>OZ253490.1:97500-5605802 GCA_965261985.1 Alphaproteobacteria bacterium | reverse complement strand
TTTCAGGGGAGCCTCTTCGCCAGCGATTTCCTGCGCGACGCCATCACCCGATCGCCCGACTGGCAGGAACTGGACGACGCGTCGCTAGAAGACCTCGAGGCCACGCTGCGCGCGATCTGCGACCGCTTCCCAGCCGCCGCATCGCCCAACGAAAGCCAGACCGAGGATGATCTGATCTGGCCCGTCCTCGCACGGCTTGGGTGGACGGCGAGCCTGCGACAGCAAAACCTGAGCGCACACGGCCGGGAGGATGTGCCGGACGGCCTGCTGTTCGCTGACGATGCGGCGAAGGGCCGGGCCAACCGCTTCGCCCAGGAGTGGAAGCGCTACGAGCTCGGTCTCGCGGTCGTCGAATCCAAACGCTGGCAGCGCCCGCTCGACCGCCGCTCCGGGCGGCATGGCGAGCAGACAGCACCATCGACCCAGATGCTGCGCTATCTGCGGCGGATCGACGATGTAACCACGGGCAGCCTCCGCTGGGGCATCCTCACCAATGGTGCGCGGTGGCGGCTCTACTACCAGGGCGCGCGGTCGGTCTCCGAGCAGTTCTTCGAGGTCGATCTCCCGGCGATCCTCGACCTCCCCGGCCACAACGACGGTCTGTTTGCGCTCGACGAGGCGGAACGCCGTCACTGCCTCAAGGTCTTCAAATTAGTCTTCCAGCGCGAAGCCTTCGTACCGGGCGCAGCCGACGCGCGCACCTTCCATCAGCGCGCCATCGCGGAAGGCCGCTTCTACGAGGAGCGCGTTGCTGCCAGTCTGTCCGATCTAGTCTTCGGCCAGGTTTTTCCCGGGCTCGCGCGTGCGATCGCTGCAGCTGAGCCGGACGCGCCCCTGCCGGAGGTGCGCGAGGCCGCCCTACTCCTGCTCTACCGGCTTCTCTTCATCCTCTATGCCGAGGACCGCGACCTGCTGCCCGTCCGCGACGAGCGCTACGACGATTACGCGCTGCGCGACAAGGTTCGCGGCGATGTGGGCCGCCGCAAGGATCAGGGCGATGTCTTCTCCGAGACTGCTGCGCGCTATTGGTCGGTTGTGGCCGATCTCTGCCGCGCCATCGACCAGGGCGACGTTGCCATCGGCCTGCCGCCCTACAATGGCGGCCTCTTCGACCGGACGCGCGCGCCGCTTCTCGACCGCATCCGGCTCGGCGACCGGGTCATGGCCGATGTTATCGACGCCCTGTCGTTCGAGCAGGGCCCGGCCGGCCGGCGCTACATCAACTATCGCGATCTCGGCGTCCGCCAGCTCGGCTCGATCTACGAGCGTCTGCTGGAATACGAACTCGCGCCCGACGGCGACGGGGTGGCCGTCCGCCCCAACATCTTCGCGCGCAAGGGTTCGGGAAGCTACTACACGCCGGACGACCTGGTCGGGCTGATCGTCGAGGAAACGATCGGGCCGCTCGTGCAGGCGCGCACGGACGCCTTCGAGGCGGAAGCCGGGCGAATGCCGGCAGACGGGCTTGAGCGCGAGCGGGCGGTTGTGCGGCTCGCAGCGCTCGACCCGGCCGAGAAGATTCTTGAGTTGAAGGTCTGCGATCCGGCCATGGGGTCCGGGCACTTCCTGGTCAGCCTGGTCGACTATCTCGCCGACGGAGTGATCGCGGCCATGGCCGAGGCGGAAGCGCTGGCAGAGGGCTATGTTTCGCCGCTCGTCGGCCGCATCCAGGCCATCCGCGACAGGATCGTGGCGAACGCCGAGGAGCGCACCTGGGCCATCGACCGGGACCGGCTCGACGACCGCCACATCGTCCGGCGCATGGTCCTCAAGCGCTGCGTCTACGGTGTCGACAAGAACCCCATGGCGGTCGAGCTGGCCAAGGTCGCGCTCTGGCTGCACACCTTCACGGTCGGCGCGCCGCTCAGCTTCCTGGATCACCATCTTCGCTGTGGCGACAGCCTGTTCGGCGCCTGGGCGCGGGGCGGAATCGACAAGGCAATCGACTATGGCAGCCCGTTGCTCCTGCACGGCTCCGTCACACAGGCGGAACAGTCCGCGCTGGGGATGCAGACGATCGAGGAGCTGACCGACGCCGAGATCGCCGAGGCCCACCGCTCCGCCGAGACCTTCGCCGGGGTGGAGGAGGCCACCGCACCGCTGGATGCCGTCCTCTCCCTGGTGCATGCCATCGACTGGCTGGAGGTCAAGGACCGCGCAGGCAGGACGGCGCTGCAGTCCTTCTTCGGCGGCCTTCTCGGCGATCCCATCGAGATCGCGCTGGGCCGAGCCGAGGCCTCGGCGGAACGGCCCGAGAGCGCGCACTTCGCAGAACTGCTGCAAGAGGCTCGCCGCCTTGTCGACGAGGAACGCTTCCTCAACTGGCAGGCGGCCTTCCCCGGCGTCTGGACGAATTGGCAGAGCGTGAGACCCGACGGCGGTTTCGACGCCGTGATCGGCAATCCGCCCTGGGACCGGATGAAGCTGCAACAGGTGGAATGGTTCGCCACCCGGCGTCGCGAGATCGCCCAGCAACAGCGTGCCGCCGACCGCAAGCGCATGATCGCGGCGTTGGAACAGGCTGGCGATCCCCTGGCGCAGGACTACGCCTTGGCAAGCGAACGAGCGACGATGGCCACTCGCATCGCGCGGCGCTCGGGCGACTATCCGCTGCTCTCCGGCGGCGACGTGAACCTCTATTCGCTCTTCGTCGAGCGCTCGATGACGCTGGTGAAGCCCAGCGGCATGGTTGGGCTGCTCACGCCCTCCGGCATCGCCTCGGACAAGACGGCCGCACGTTTCTTCAAGGGTGTTGCGACCGAGGGCCGGTTGAAGGCGCTCTACGATTTCGAGAACAAGAAGGTGTTCTTCCCCGACGTTCACGCGTCCTTCAAGTTCTGCATCTTTGTCGCCAGCCCATCGCCAATGGGTAAGGCCGCCAATTGCGCGTTTTACCTCCACGATATCTCCGAGCGCGATGACCCTGAGCGTTGTTTCCCGCTGTCGGCGGAGACCTTCGCCCGCGTCAACCCGAACACCGGCACCGCACCCATCTTCCGCTCCCGCCGCGACGCCGCGCTGACCACGGCGATATACGGCCGCCTGCCGGTGTTGGTGGACCGCTCGTCGGGAGAGGAGGTCAAGACGTGGCCAGTGAAGTACACCCGGATGTTCGACATGACCAACGATTCCGGCCTGTTCCGCACACGCGTAGAGCTTGAGGAACGTGAAGGCGCGTATCCCACCGGCGACAACCGCTTCGGCAGTCCGGCCGGCGACTGGGTGCCTCTTTATGTCGGGCGCATGATTCACCTGTTCGACCATCGCGCCGCGTCGGTCGAGGTGAACGTCGAGAACCTGCACAATGTTGCACTGAGCGGCGACATCGGCGCCGACCAAAAGGCCGATCCCGGCTTCGTGCCCACACCACAGTATTGGGTTCCATCCGCCGAGGTGTCCTTCCCCGACGGCCACGACTGGACCATCGCATTCAGGGACATCGCGCGAGCCACCGACGCCCGGACCATGATTACTGCGGCAGTGCCGTTCGTTGGCCTAGGAAATACGGCGCCTGCGATATTCGTGGAGCGCTCAGAGGAAAATCAATCGAGCGCGGCTGTGTTGTTGGCCAATCTCGGAGCCACAGTCCTCGATTTCGTGGCCCGTCAAAAAGCTCAAAGCACGCATCTCAACTGGTTCATCGTCGAGCAGCTTCCTGTCGTCCCGCCCGACCGCTACGAGAATGTCCGCTTCGGTCCGAAGAGCGCCGGCGAGATCGTGCGCGAGGCGGTGCTGGAGCTGACCTACACCGCCCACGACATGGCCCCTTTCGCCCGCGACATGGGGCATGTCGACGACAACGGCGACGTGCCACCGCCCTGCGTGTGGGACGAAGAGCGGCGCCTGTTCCTGCGCGCGAAGCTGGACGCAGTGTTCTTCCACCTCTACGGCGTCACCGACCGCGACGATGTGCGCTACGTCTACTCCACCTTCCCCATCGTCGAGCGGGAGGAGACCGCCGCTTACGGCGGCTACCGCTCCCGCGACCTTTGCCTCGCCTGGATGAACGCCCTTGCCGCCGGCCACCCGGACGCGGAGATCGCGCTGTAGTCAGAAGAAGGTAAACCCATGCACGCCCAACACATCGACTTTCTCGACCTTCTGGACGGTCAAGTCCAGTACATCGTGCCGCGCTGGCAGCGCCGCTACCGTTGGGGTCAAGCCGACATCGAGCGGCTGGTCGAGGACCTTCTGACGGTCGCGATGGCCGGCCCCGAGGCGGCGCACTACGGCGGCACACTCCTCACCTTCCCGGAGCCGGGACCGGCCGGCGTGGTGAAGACCATCCGTGTCGTCGACGGCCAGCAAAGGCTGACGACCGTGAGCATCCTCCTGGCCTGCATTGCTGAGGCGCTGGGACCCGATGGGCAATACGGCGACTGGACCGCACAGATCATTCGCGAAGATCGACTGACGAACCGGGGGAAGGCACCGGAGAAACACCGCAAGTTGAGGCTCCAGCACGGCGACGACGACGAATACCGCTTGGGCCTCGAAGGCAAGACCGTGGGTGCCGGCGCGGTGAGCCAAGCCTGGAGGATCGCCCGCCGCCTCGTCGCGCGCAACGACGTGACCCAGCTCTTCGAGGGCCTCAAGCGGCTCCGGGTCGTCAGCATCGGACTCGAACAGAAGGAGGATCCCCAGCAGATCTTCGAGAGCCTGAACGCCACCGGCCGGCCGCTCACCGAGAGCGAGAAGGTCAAGAATTGGCTGCTCATGGGGCTACCGGACGCGGAGCAGCATGATCTTCACGACAACTATTGGCGAGAGATCGAGCGAAGGCTCGGTGCCGAGCACACGACCGAACCCACCGACATCTTCCTTCGGGACCTCCTTCGCTGGCGGACGGGCGAGATGCTTGGCATCGATCGTGTGTACGAGGGCTTGCGACGGTGGGCGGTGCGGCAGGGCCTGGCCACCGACCGGCCAGCGCTGTGTCGCGATCTCGCGCGGCTTGCTGGGCTCTACGGGACCATCACCGGCACAGTAAAACCCCACCGCAATCGGAAGGTGGAGCGCGAACTTCGGCATTTGCGGGCATTGGGAATTGACGTTCATCGGCCGCTGACGTTGCGGCTGCTGAACGATGCCAGCGACAACAGCGTTGCGGAAGAATGTGACGAAGCACTTGCGAAGGTGCTTTCTGGTATCGGTACGTGGATAACCCGCATGTGGCTGGCCGAGCGGCCGACGGCCGGGATGAACAGGGCCGTGGCGGAACTTGCAAGCGGACCTGGACCGGGTGCGGATGAGAACTTTGCCGAGTACTGGCTCCACAGAATTCAACGGCTGCGAAACACGCGGGCGGGAATGCCGGGAGATGAGGAGGTCAGAGAGGGAATCCGAACCCGGAAGGCATACGGCGGGGGCGCCACCCGATCCGCGTTTGCGGCCCTTTGCGAATTGATGGAAGCCGAGCATGGAGAGGAGTCCCCGGCCCGTGACCGACTGACCATCGAGCATGTGATGCCGCAGAAGCTCACGGACGAGTGGAAGCAGGCGCTGGGCGACGAGGCGGAAGAGATTCACGGTCGCCACCGCGACCGGCTCGCGAACCTGACCCTGAGCGGAGACGTGACCAACGCTGTTATGGGAACGGCCACATTCGCGGCGAAGTGCGAGGTGTACCGCAAGAGCTCAATCGGCATCACGAGAAGTCTCACGGTCGAAACGGAGTGGAACGAAGAGGCGCTTGCACGACGTGCAGATGAGCTCGCACGCCGGGCCCTCGAGCGTTGGCCTTGGCACGAGCAGCCAGCCCTGGCGCACACGCCCGAGAGACCCTCAACCAAGCTTCGTTGGCGGATCGAAGACGGTCCTTGGCAAACCGAGAGCGCCGCAAGTCAGATGGTGCTGAACGTCGCGGCGAAGCTTCTGAGCCTGGACCCGGCGAACACCCAAAGACTGTCCGGGGAAGCGATGAGGTCGAACGTGCATCTCGCCAGCCGGTATCCGCCCGATACCGCAGCCGGTTCATACACGATGCGCGCGGTGCCGGGACACGAAGCATACGTGCTTTACCCCTACAGTCAGGACTACCGCACCAGTGCGGAGCGGTGCCGGAGGATGGGGAAGCGCTGCGGCGTGGCGATCGAGGTCGAGTTTGAGGAGCACTCCCGGACCCACGCATTCTGGATATTCCTCAATTCGCACGAGGGCGGTGTTCCGGGGCAGAAGGATACCTGGCGAGGGCCCTCCCAGTGGACGGCGCCCCTGAATGCTTCGGGCGACCGGATCAGCATCTACGTCGGCAATCCCGAACTGCTCTGGTTGTACATCCGGGCAGGGGAGTACCAGACGTCGGAAGGTAGGGCAGCGCGGATGCGGACGTATTCTTGGAAAATCCGCGAGAAGATGGGCGATCAACTGCTCGGAGAGAATCTCGAGAAGAACAACGCGGACGGAATGACGATCACCGTTCAGAGGCGCTGGACCCGCGACGATGAAGCCGAGTGGCCGGAGGACGCGCGGTGGATCAAGGAGCAGTTCGAGCGATTGCGTGCGATCCTTTCGGGAACACTGAGCGAGCCACAGAATGGCAAATCGCAATCGACTCACCAAGCGGTCGAATCTGACGCAAGTCCCTCTTGAGGGGTATCGGTTGTTGTCCGGCGTTCAAGCTCACCCGCGTGGATTGCAATAAGATCAATAGCTTGAAGTGCTAATCATCTTCGAATCTACGCGCACCCCTACATTGACGCGCTGAGTGCTTGAAATTGAGTGAATCACCAAGGTGAGAGTCGCACATTGAACTATAGCAATCGTCCGCTCGCATCAGAACCCGCCGGGCATTGACGGATTGTTATTAAGCATGCTTTGTTGACCCCTAATAATCCAGTAAGATCAATGCGCTACCGCGCCGATCGGCACCGAACCCATGCGCCGAGCAACAATCCCCCAAAGAGGCGGGACAAATGCCCAAAGCCGCGAGAGCCAACACTGTAATCTGCTACGACTTCGACGGAACTTTGATTCGTGGAAATATGCAAGAGAACAGCTTCTTTCCTGATATCGGAATTTGCGCTGAGGAATTCTGGAGCCTCGTGAAGAAGAGAGCTCACGAGAACGACATGGATGAAGTGCTCGCGTACATGCACTTGATGATCGAGAAAGCGCGGGAAGCCAAAGTGACCATCACGCGCGAGGCGCTGACGAAGCACGGCCGCGACATTGACATGTTTCCCGGCGTCGAAGAGTGGTTCTCGTTTATCAACGATTACTGCAAGAAAAAAGACGTCGAGATTGAGCACTTCGCTATTTCGTCTGGGCTGAGGGAAATGATCAAGGGGTCGCCTATTGCAAAGGAGTTCAGGCACATCTTTGCTTCAGGCTTTAGTTACGACGCGAATGACGTTCCTACGTTTGCAGCACGATCAGTGAACTACACCACGAAAACACAATATCTGTTTCGGATAAACAAAGGGATACTGAACAGTTGGAATAACGAGGAGATCAATCGCTTTACTCCCGACGAAAAGCGACGATATCCGTTTTCTAGGATGATATACATCGGAGACGGCGAGACGGACGTTCCTGCAATGAAAATGATCAACTACCAAGGAGGATACTCGATCGTAGTCTATCCCCCGAAGGAGGGGCAGCGGAGGAACCCAGCGGAAATGCAAAAGAAAAAGACTGCAGAAGAGCTGGTGACAAACAATCGCGCACAATTCGTAGCAGAGGCGAATTTCCAAAAGGGTGGGCCAGTGTACGAGATTGTGACGATGCTAATTGGACGAATTGTTGACGAACACAGGCTGAAGATGAATCTCAAGGCGCGCTAGGAGCGTGCGCCGCAGAAAGGTGCGCGCGGCAAAGTTGATAGCGGACGGTTTGTGGGTGGATTTGCGCAGGGGGAAGTATGATCCGATACGCCAGTTGCGTGTGGGAGCTCGCGATGCCGACCACGTTTCGTGCTTACCAGCCGGACCAACCCTTGCTTTTGCCGCCGGACTTGCAGGAGTGGGTTTCCCCAGGGCACCTGGCTCATCACGTCAGCGATGTGGTCGATGCACTGGACTTGACGGCGTTCTATGCGCCCTACGAGGGGGACGGTCGACGCAACGCCCCCTACGAGCCGTCGATGATGGTCAAGGTGCTGATCTATGCCTACGCGACGGGCACATTCTCCTCGCGCGCGGTGGCGAGGAAGCTGGAGGAGGATGTAGCGTTTCGGATGCTCGCGGCGGGCAACTTCCCGCAACATCGCACGGTATGTGAGTTCTGACGCCGACATCTGGCGGCGTTCAGCGCGCTGTTTGTGGGGGTGGTGCAGGTGGCGCGCGAGATGGGACTGGCGCGGTTCGGCAAGCTCTCGGTCGACGGGACGAAGGTGCGAGCGAACGCGAGCAAGCGCAAGGCGATGAGCTATGAGCGGATGGGCAAGGAGGCGGCTCGCTTGCAGGCGGAGATCGAGGCGCTGCTGACGAAGGCGGGGATGGTGGACGCCGCAGAAGACGAGCGTTGGGGCGAGGATTTCCGGGGCGACGAGTTGCCCGAGGAGTTGCAACGCAGGGAGAAGCGCCTGGCGGCGATCCAGGCAGCCAAAGCGCGTTTGGAGGCGGCGCAACGCGGGCGCGACGATGAGCGCGGGCGCGAGCCTGGGCAGGACCGCAATCCCCGGGGCGGGCGGCCCTACAAGCGGGCCTACGGCGAGCCCGAGCCGAAGGCGCAGAGCAATTTCACCGATCCCGAGAGCCAGATCATGAAGACCAGCAGCGAGGGATTCCAGCAGTGCTACAACGCGCAGATGGCGGTCGATGGGGAGCACCGGATCATCGTCGCGACTCAGGTGGGCCCACAGGCCAGCGACCAGGGTCAGCTGGTGGGGATGCTCGACGAGATCAACGAGACGTTTGGGGTCGAGCCTGCGGTGGTACTGGCCGATGCGGGCTACTGCAACGAGCCGGATCTGTTGGAGCTGGAAGATCGCGGCATCGACGCGCACGTAGCGCTGGGGCGTGAAGGCAAGTCCCGGGTGGCGGTCGACCCGGCCCGGCTCCCTGCCACGCACCGCATGGGTGAGAAACTGGCGAGCCCCGCGGGCAAAGCCCGGTACGCGCAACGCAAGTGGCTCTCGGAGGCGCCGAACGGGTGGATCAAGGAGGTGCTCGGATTCCGACGATTCAGCCTGCGAGGCTTGGCGAAGGTGCGCGGCGAGTGGGACCTCGTGTGCTTGGCGTTGAACATCAAGCGGATGGGGACGGTGGCCACGTGCTGAGCCAGGGGCTGGCCTGCCAACGCACTTGCTCCGGGGCGCGCAGTGCCCATCGACCGCGTATGAAACGCGAATCCCTTCCGTTCCGGCCTTCCGGTCAGGGATTTCCATCCCAGAGTCGGGCGGGCCAGATGTCCACACTCGGGCCAAAATCCCACCTCTCCGGCGGCCGCGCGCCAATCGCCCAGCATCAAAACTTCTACGGCGCACGCTCCTAGGCAAAGACCACGTGCTGCTGCGAAGCGGTCCTAAGCCTGAGATGAAGCTCCATTCGTAGAGCTCTTCGGCGGTTACGCGTTTCACGCGAGTTCCTCCGTGCGTCGGCCGTGCAGCGCTTGCGTTGGCGTGGCAAGGCGCTGGATTCACCCTTCGCTGGTGCCGATCTCTACTCGCCGCCGGGCCAGACGCCATCGTCCGGGATGGCCATGGCGACGCCGTATTCCTCGACCTGCCAGGCCGTTATGCTGGCGGAGAGGACGTAGTCCATGATAGGCACCTTCTTCAGCGACCGTCCGTCGAGCAGCGCCGCCGCCGTCGCCGCGAAGGATCGCCAGTCCGCGTCACCGGCGGACTTCAGTACGTGCGTCGTCCTCAGCATGAGAAGCGCCCAGTAGCCGCGCCGCTTCTCGAGGCGCGTCCAGAGTGCTGCCTTCAACTGCCGAGGGCCGCTCGCGCGATCGAGCGCTTCGTCCACCACAGCCGTGCCCTCGTACCAGGCCGCGACCATCTCGTGTCGGTCCGGCCACGTCTCACTGCGGCCGATCAGCCGGCCGCGCCGGTGCGCCGACAGGCTGGCGATCTCCCCCTCGGGATCGATGTGCGCCAGCCAGTCATGCGCCGTCATTGTGCGCGGCCTCAGGTCACCCAGGCCGCACGCGCTCACCACATCGATGAACCCCGCAGCCGGCGGTCGCCCGGCCGAGAACCCCTCGGCAAGGGCCGCCGCTAACGCCGGCTCCAGCACTGCCCAGTCCACATCGAATCCGCCGGCCTCCGCGATCTGCAACGACAGCGCATCCTCGGCATCCTCACCCCGCACCAGGAAGGCGTCTTTCACCCCCTGTCCGGTCTTGAGCAGCACCAGAGCGGCCGCAGGGCCGTCATCGTCTTCCAGCACCGCCGCGAAACTCTGTCCTCCCGAGCCGTCCGGTAGCGTGCCGACGAGCCGCACCGGCTGCAGCGCTAGACGTTCCAGAGGGCCGACCAGTTCCCGCCGCCGCGCCTCCCGCAGGGCCGTGTCCAGAAGCGAGCGTGCGCCGTCGGCGGGGATCCAGGTTCGGATCAGCGGCAGCGGTGATGCCGCCGCAGGATCGAGGGAGCCGCGACGCGCCCGTTCCCGCAGACCCCCGGCGGCGGCAAGGCGCATCTCGGTCGCAGTGTCCAGCAGCCAATAGAGCGCGAGGCGGCCACACCACGCTTCGTCCCGGTCCGCTATGTGGTGTACCAGGCCCGGACGCAGCGGCGCAGGGACGGCGCTCAGCATGTCGACCAGCAGCGCATACAACGCGTAATGGTCTCCCCCCGCCTCCTGCTGCAGGGCATCGAGCCCGGCGTCGAGGTCGCGCGGGAAGCCCTCGTCTTGGGCCCGCGCCTGGATGTCCGCGAGGAGGAAAGAGAGCAGGCTGTCAGGCACCTCGATATCGGCGCTGCCGTAGGCCCGCGCCAGAGTCATTGCCGTCTCCAGGTCGAGGTCGCCGCCGTCGGCCAGCTCATCGATCGCGGCCCGCGCCTCCGCCAGGAAGCTCTCGGCCAGGCGACCCCGGCTCTCCATGTTCAGGCGGGCCTGCTCGACCAGGGCCGCGAACAGGAGCAAGCGGCGAGGCGCGTCTCCCTCCCGATCCGAGATCAGCGCCGAAGCGATGCCCGGAGTGGACAGAAGAGCGGGAGCGTGGTCCATGGCCAGATGAATGGCATCAGCGGGGTCGTCGCTGTCGCCAAGATCTTCGAGCCAGGCTCGGACCGGATCGTCATCCGACATGAACGTTTGTTCCCAAGGGCAGAGGGGCGGCCTGCGCCGGATCGCCGGTCGACTCTCGCACGCCAACAGTAGGCGAAGTGCCCGCTCACGAGCCAGCCGCAGAAAGACATGCGACGTTGCGGGCTACCAGGGGATGTCCCACAAATTCGGCGCGAAGCTCCCCCTATCGGGAGGTTCTTTTTCTCGCCGTCGATGCAGGCCTGGCCGATACCGCAGCGCCGCAACGGCCCGCCGGCTTGGGGCGCCGGTTCGCGTCTATCCATTTCGACGTCGCGACCGCACTTGCCCGGACCTCGTCGGGAACCGCGATACCCTTGTCCCGCGCGATCGCCTCGGCGAAGGACAGTTGCGCCGCACTCGGCGCCCTGGTTCCTGCTGCTCCGGTGCTCGCCGTGACGCCGGCAGCGCGAGCGGGCGCGTGCCGGTCCAGGAATTGTCGGCAAACGGAGGCCGACTTCGTGTAGCCCGCGGGCGGCTTGATACCTTTGCGTTTGGCGATCGACGCGGCAAACCTCTTCATCGCCGCCGTCGGCGGGCGATCCTTGCCGCTGTAGCCGCCTGAAGCGTCCCCGAGCGCAGCCGCCGCTCCGCCGGCGGTGCTCTCACCCAACCTGCCGATGATGCGCCGGGCGGCATCGCATATGGCGTCGATCGCCACCGTCATCTCCTGCTTGCCGAGCACAACGTCATCCAGCAGGCATTCCAGCTCCGCCGTCACGCCCGGATCGACCAGCGCCGGATCGGCGCGCTCCAGAACCCCGAACAGCGCCAGCCCCCGGTCGCTCGGCACGATGTTCTTCTCCCGCACCGTCAGGAAGCCCTGCTTCTTGAGCCCCGCGATGATCTCACCCCGCGTCGCCGGCGTGCCGATCCCCTTGGCCTCCTTGAGGCGCTCCCGAAGAGCCTCGTCCTCCACGAAGCGCCAAGCGTTCTGCATCGCCTCGATCAGCGTGCCCTCCTTGTAGCGCGGCGGCGGCCGGGTCTCCTTGTCCTCGATCTCCGGGTCGCGCAGCCGGGCGGTCTCCCCGTCGCGCAGCACCGGCAGCGCCTGCGCCTCCTCGCCCTTCTCCTCGGCCGGCCGCCAATCGGGAAAGGCATCGCGCCAGCCGGCCTCGATCGGCTGGCGGCCCGCCGCGCGGAACGCGAAGCCGCGGACATCCAGCGTCACGGTCGTCTGCCGGTAGCGGTAATCGGGCATGACCGATGCCAGATAGGACCGCGCAACCGCGTCGAACAGTTTCTTCTCGTCGCCCGACAGGCGTGGCCAGATCTCGCCCAGATCGCCGATCGTGTTGACGTTCGGGATCACCGCATGATGGCTCGCGCCCTCGAGGCCCTTGTCGTGGAAGCTGCCGT
Source organism: Alphaproteobacteria bacterium (assembly GCA_965261985.1). GTDB lineage: Bacteria > Pseudomonadota > Alphaproteobacteria > Bin95 > Bin95 > Bin95. The sequence goes on along the minus strand of OZ253490.1, from coordinate 5,593,251 downwards.
TGCGTCCCTTGCGGATCACCGGCTGCGACGGCACGGGGACGGCGGCGTAGGCTTTGCCTGCCCGCAGTCCGGCGACGATCTTCGGCACGTCGGCAATCGCGCTCTCCGGCAGGTAGCGCACCTCGGCACGCGGATAGGTGAGGATCTTCTTGCCCGCGCCGTCATAGAGCTCCTGTGCCACCTCCAGGGTCCTGGAAGCGGACCAGCCGAAGCGGGCGCTGCACAGCTTCTGCAGCGAGGGCAGGTCGTGAAGCCTCGGCGGGCGTTGGCGCTTGTCCTCCACCCGCACGCCGAGCGGCCCCGCGAAGTTCCGCGCCGCCTTCACAACCGCCTCGGCATCTTCGCGCTTCAGGATGCGGTTCTTCGGCGCGTGCCGCATCCGGAAGGCGCCGCCTTTGACTTGGGTGGCGGTAACGACCTCGAAGTAGGGGACCGGAACGAAGTCGCGGATCTCCAGCTCGCGCTTGCACGCGATCGCAAGCGTCGGCGTCTTCACCCGCCCGACCCCGATCACGCCACGCGCGCCCCGGCCGAGCGTGACCGTCGCGGTGCGGGTCAGCGACAGGTTGTAGATCTGGTCGGCCTGACGGCGCGCGACCGCGGCGGCGTAGAGAGGGGCATGCTCGGCGTTGGGCCGGGCGCGGCCGAAGGCGTCGCGAATGGTCTTCGGATCCTGCGCGGTGAACATCACCCGCATCACCTCGCCGCGGTAGCCGCAATGCTCCAGGATCTCCTGGCCGATGAGCTGTCCCTCGCGGTCGCAGTCGGTCGCGAGCCAGACCCGCTTCGCCGTGCGCAGCGCCGCGCGGATCGCCTTCAGCTTGGCCGCCTTGTTGCCGCCGGTGGCCGGCTTGGTGCCGTAGAGGCCCTCGGGCTTTAGCAGCTCCGTCGACCAGCGCTTCCAGGCCGGGTTCGCGTCCTCCGGTTCGCACAGGTCGAGCAGGTGGCCTTCCGCGGGGAGGACGGCGCCGTAGCGCGAGCCGACGGCGGCGCGGACGTCCTTTGCCTGGCTCGACTTCTCGGTGATGACGATCTGGTCGGTCATGGCAGGGCGGTGGGAGGCATTCCGCGGCGATGACTGCATCAGAACATAGAACGAACATTATTGACAGGCAACCCGTGCGACGGCGCTGACGCGGGTGCGGTAGCGGACGTCCCGCGCTCAGCCCGTGTCGGGCAGTGCGGCCTCGATGGCGGCGAGAAACGGCTCGGCAAATTGCTCCAGCTTGGCGGCGCCGACGCCGTTGACCTCGGAGAACTCCTCTCTCGTGCGCGGCCGCCGGCGCGCCATGTCGATCAGCGTGCGGTCCGGAAACACGATGTAGGCCGGCACCCCCCGTTCCTTCGCCAGTCGCAGCCGCAGCGCCTTGAGCGCATCGAGCAGGGCCGTCTGGTCGCCGCTCAGCGGTTGCTCGGGCTCCTTGCCGCGCGTCTCCCGCGACGGCGCCGACGGCCGTGCTGCCACCGTGTCCTCGCGGTAGCGGAACGCGCCCTTGCCCCGCAGCAGGTCCCGGCCCTTGTCCGTGATCCCGAGCCCGCCGTAGCCCGCGATGTCGAGACGCAGGAACCCGGTCGCCACCATCTGGCGGATCAGCGAGCGCCACTCGTTCCTGCCCCGACCTGCGCCCGTCCCGAAGGTCGGCAGACGGCCATGGCCGAAGCGCACGATCTTCTCGGTCTCGGTCCCGCGCAGGATGTCGATCACATGCGCAGCACCGAAGCGCTCGCCGGAGCGCTGGACCGCCGACAGGATCTTCTGCGCGTCCTCGGTTCCGTCGACACGCTCGGACGGGTCAAGGCAGCAGTCGCAGTTGCCGCAAGCGCCGGTCTGCTCGCCAAAATAGTCGAGCAGTGCCACCCGCCGGCAGGCCGGCGCCTCGCAATAGCCCAGAAGCGCGTCGAGCCGCTTGTGCTCCCGGCGCTTGCGCTCAGGCCCCGCGTCCTCCTCCTCGATGAACTGCCGCCGCATCCTGATGTCGGCGAGGCCGTAGAGCATGTGCGCCTCGGCGGGCGCGCCGTCACGCCCGGCCCGGCCGATCTCCTGGTAGTAGGCCTCGACGCTGCCCGGCAGGTCGGTGTGGAAGACGTAGCGCACGTCCGCCTTGTCGATCCCCATGCCGAAGGCAATGGTGGCGACGATAACCACGCCGGGATCGGTCATGAAGATGTTCTGGTGCGCCTCCCGCTCCTCCTTCTCCATCCCTGCGTGATAGGGGAGCGCCCGAACGCCGTCGGCCGCCAGCATGGCGGCGGTCTCCTCGGTCTTCTTGCGCGACAGGCAGTAGACGATGCCGCTCTCGCCCTCGTGGCGGGCGACGAAGCTCCGCAACTGCCGCTTCCACTCGCGCTTCATCTCCACCGTGAGCTTGATGTTGGGGCGGTCGAAGCCGAGCACGAAGTGCTCCGCCTGGCCGCCGAACAGCTTCTCGGCGATGTCGTCGCGGGTCACCGCGTCGGCCGTCGCCGTCAGCGCCGCGATCGGGACACCGGGGAAGAGTTCGCGCAACCGGCAGAGATCCTCGTATTCCGGCCGGAAGGCCGGGCCCCACTGCGAGATGCAGTGGGCTTCGTCGATGGCGAAGAGCCTGACCGGCAAGCGGGCGAGCGCCGCCAGCATGCGCTCGGTCATCAGCCGTTCCGGGGCCATGTAGAGAAGGCGCGTCTCGCCCGCCGCGGCGCGGCGCCAGGCCGCAACATTGTCGGCGCGGCCCTTCGCCGAGTTGATGCAGTCCGCCGCGACCCCGGCGAGCCTGAGCGCGGCCACCTGGTCCTGCATCAGCGCGATCAGCGGCGACACCACCACCGTGAGCCCCTCCATGACCAATGCCGGGATCTGGAAGCAGAGCGACTTGCCAGAGCCCGTCGGCATCACGGTGAGCGCGTTGCGCCCGGCCAGCAGGGCCGCGATCGCCGCCTCCTGGCCGGGCCGAAAATCCTCGAACCCGAAGACCTCCCGAAGCACTCGGCGTGTCTCGATGATTGGCTCTCCGGTCGTGGCCGTCAGTCGCACCGAATCGCCTTCGCCGCGCCGGTCGTGGAATGCCCTGTCCGGAGGTCCGGCCGGGTCAACGCTCTCCTGGAATGACATGCGCCGTCGGGAAACCTCCGGAATATCGGTGAACTACGAGGCGCCTGCCGCCCTCTTCAGAGCGGCCGACGGTCGGAACCTCAGCACCTTGGAAGCCTTGATCCGGATCTGCTCACCGGTCTGCGGGTTGCGGCCCTTGCGCGCCCTGCGCCTGGTGATGGTGAAGGTGCCGAAGTTGCCGATCGTGTAGCGGCCCTCCTTCTTCGACTTCTTGAGCCCGGCCTCGATCTCGCCGAGCACCAGATCCACCGTGCGCTTGGCCTCGGCCTTGTTCATGCTACCCTTCCTGGCGACGTTCTCGATGAATGCGGCTCTGCTCATGGTGCGCAGCCTCTTGTCGTTACCGGACCGACTCGATCTCCACGGTACCGCTATATATAGCGGTCATCGGCCCCGGGCACACCAGGAATGGAGGACAGCCCGCGCCTTGGGTCGACCCTACGTCGTGTGCGTGAGTTCAACCGACTGGGTCGGCTCCTGGACGAGGTTTCGGCTGTCAACGGCGGCGAGGCTCTGGCAAATGGCGAGGAGGTACGGATCGCAGGGTTCGGGACCTTCGGCACCAGGAGCCGGCCGGCCCGTACCGGGCGCACCCCCCGGACCGGAGAGGCGGTTTCGATATCGGCGTCGGTGTCACCGTCTCTCAGGGCAGGAATGGCACTCAGGGATGCGGTTAATGCCGGCCACAGGTCGTGACCGTGGGCTGGCCGCAAATTCCGACCTGGAACGCCACGGATACTCCCGATATGGAAACCAGCCGATTACGATACGATGACGGACCCTCCGGGCCTCACAGCTCTATTGCGGGAAATCCCAATGTGGCCGCCGGGTTGCGGGCTTGGCTGCGGCCGGCCTGGATACGCGATTGCGTATGCGGCAAGAAGATCGTGGAGGCGCCTAGAATTGACATGGGGCAGACGGGGCCGCAGAGGGCCGGCACGTGGACGTCACGCGCCGGCGATACGACAACGGCCCGCGTTGGGACATTCACCGGGAAGAGGCCCTAATCTAGGGGAGGCCATGGGTAAGACAGACTAACCGCGGCTCGGTGGTCGGCGGACGGACAAACGAGCGGCTACAGGTCCGCGGACTAGAAAACAGAGACATCTGGCTGCAGGCAATCCGATGCGAGGCCAATGCCGGTAAGCATCCGATCTTCAATGGTTGCGACAAGCGAGGTCATGCCCAGTACAGTCCTAGAAGTCAGCCTATTTCCATGCAATGATCAATCCTCCTTGCTCTGCTGCATTGCTGAGACAAAACTCAGCAGCTGGAGCTAGAGCGCGGTCCTAGCTAACTTCATGGAGGTATCAGGCTAATGTACTTCACCGTCATTCCGGCCGATGAAGGGTCGCCCCGAGAAGCTGTCGGGGCTGCATTTTTGGTCGAGGACAACTGGGATGATTGGTTTAAATATTCGACCATGTACACCCTTTTCGTGTTTGACGAGCACGGCGAAAGGCATAGGGTGGGCAGCGTGAAGATCGGTCAATTCGATATGAAGGAAAAACAGAGACGGTCTGAATTGCCACCGCAATTTGATGAACTGGATAATAGATTCTTCTCCCTTGGCCAAGACGATAGCTATTACGCGACGCTAAATGATCTTGGCTCAGAGATTCGTCAAAGGATATTGCGAGGCCTTCGTGATGTCGCATTGGACCTTTCGTTATTTGAACGATCCCTTAACGAGAAGGTAACTGGCAATTCACTGTTGCGATCAGTATTGCGAAACAATGTAACAGGACAGTTTCATCGCATGGCACAGGGTGGAGCCAGGTTAACTCGCTATAAGTTTGGATACAAGAGAGGGTACCGCCGTCGATCACGCCGCTCCATGTCGATTGATCTAAATTTCTCTGTCCACCCAGAATCGTATCCGCCCACTAACATTCACGTACTTATTGGTCGTAATGGCGTCGGAAAAACCGTAACCCTGAACAATATGGCCAAAGCCATCGTAGAAGAGAACGGAAATGCATCGAACTTTGGCACATTTTATGTTGACAATGGCGAAGCCAGCACGGAACAACTTTTCGCGAACTTGGTTTCCGTAACCTTTAGTGCATTTGATCCCTTCGAACCACTTAGCAGCCGGCAAGACAAGTCAACAGGAGTTCAATACGAATATGTTGGACTAAAGTATGTGGGACGAGACAGAGACGGAAAACCGCGGCCGCCAAAATCGCCAGAACAACTCTCCCGCGATTTTAGCGCTAGCATTTTGGTATGTCGTCAAGGTGCTCGTGCTCAGCGATGGCATCGAGCGCTGAAGGTATTGGAAGGCGATCCAATTTTCCGCGACGCGGAAGTGGCGACGTTGGCCTCAGATGATCTGGAAACTGATCAACGTAAGGAGACAGCACGCAAGCTATTTAGTAAGTTGAGTTCGGGCCACAAGATTGTTCTGTTAACAATAAGCCGGCTGGTGGAAACAGTAGGGGAAAAGACGCTCGTTTTGATGGACGAGCCTGAAGCACATCTGCACCCTCCACTATTGTCAGCCTTCATTAGAGCATTTTCAGACTTACTTGTTGACCGTAATGGGGTTGCTGTGATCGCAACGCATTCGCCGGTGGTGCTACAAGAAGTGCCTAAGAGCTGCGTGTGGAAGATAAGACGCACGGGTACGAACGTCAAGGCAGAGCGACCGGAAGTCGAGACATTTGGGGAAAATGTGGGAGTGTTGACGAGGGAAGTGTTTGGATTGGAGGTAACACATTCAGGCTTTCACAAGATGCTACTGGAGTCGGTGGAAGAGAAAGAGGATTTCGACGATGTGGTCGCTAAGTATAGTAGCGAACTAGGAGGGGAGGCTCGGGCGCTCTTGCGAGGCCTAATTGCATCACGTGGCGAAGTCGGGGAACCAGACGGGTAATGCAGAGGCTTGATCCGCCCGAGTATGTGGCGCGTGATGTATTTCTCAATTGTATTCGCAACGTTCGAGCAGAAGAGTTGCGTGGACGTTTGGAGGCTGTAGCGGACCACGTTGAAAGAGGCTCAGACGTTTATCATGACGCTGCTAGACGGAGCAGTTTGCACGAGATTGTAAGGGAAGCGGTGGTAGGGGGGCAAGTTACTACCGAGGAGATGGGACGAGTGTACTCGAACCGCATGGCGAAGAAAGGAGCGCCGGGTCGATACGTGTATGAAGCTATCCTTCACTCGGCGCCTCAGGAGCGCTGTCCGTTATGTGTTCAAAGGATGGTTACGACATTGGATCATCATTTGCCGCAGGCACACTATCCACTGTTCGCCGTCAATCCGCTAAATCTAGTTCCAGCATGCGCGGACTGCAATAAGGCTAAGCTGGCGAGTTATCCAGAGAATGCAGAAGAAGTTCCGCTTCACCCGTATTATGACGACATTGATGGAGAGCGCTGGTTGGGCGCTGCGGTGGTGCATACCGCCCCTGCTGCGATGAGATTTTTCATCCAGACACCTGGAGGGTGGAATCCGGTATTGGCTGAGAGGCTGCGCAGGCACTTTGACGGGCTTGATCTGGCAATCCTATATGCAGCGGAGGCCGCTGAAGAGCTCGTTAACATTCGGAGTCAGCTGGTAAGATTGCATGTCTTAGGAGGAGGGGACCTGGTGCGGGCGGAACTTCAAGATCGGGCCGCCAGCTGTGAGGCAGCACGGAGAAATGGTTGGCGGACCGCGTGTTATAGAGCGTGGGCAGATAGTGACTGGTTTTGCAATGTCGGGTTTGGAACGGATGTCCAGTGTTGAAGGATGTGGTGAAGTGATCGATAGGATGGGAAGGAGCGAAGGCCTAGTTGCGATGCAGTAACCGGCGCGCAAGGCGGGTGAAACAGCTGCGGAGGGGAGTGGAGTCTGGGGCGTCGGACGGTTCGGGACGATGGATTTGAGGAGAGCCGGTCGTGGCGAAATAGCGATTGAGTTCCAGTTCGTGGGCCTTCCTTCCACTTCGTATCCGGCGTCGGGACCACTTTGGAGCCCAATGGATCCTGTTGTTTCGGATCCAGTAGTGGGACTGGCAGCGCTCGCACCAGTTGCCGATGGATGGCCACAGGCTGACCGACACGCCGTCGCAGATCAGCGTCCAGCCGGTGGGATGCAGTGGGATGTTAACGGCGACGCCGCAGCCGCACGCACAGAGGTGTTTCACAGCTCGGTAGCGGCAGCACACGTAAAGCTTGCCTGGCTCCAGCTCGCGGGGAATCTCGTCGACGAATTCGGGCGTGATCTGGCGCAGTTTCATGAAGGCGGGCCGAGGCAGAAGGAATTCATGAGCCTGTTGCCGTCGATGACGTACTCGCAGTTGAGCTCCCGTTCCAGATCGTTATAGAAGCCGCGGTGCTTTTTCCACTTGATGACCGCGAGCGCGGCGTTCAGCGCGTTCAGCTCCGCCAACTGGGCATTGCGGTCGTATTCTCCCTCCGCGTCGTCGCCTGCCAAATCCAGGCAGTGTTCGGCGTGGTCACGATGGCCGGAGTGGAAGGCGGTCGTTCGGAGGGTACCGGCGAGAGCAGTGCCCGCACGATGCAGGCCCATGCCGACGTCAATGAGCAGGGTGTCGTTGGCCAGGCAGACCTCTAGGATCATTGCCTTGATCGGATCACCGTCCATGCAGAGAAAAACCGTGTCGAAGTCGCTCAGCTGCTCGACGTTGGTGTCGTCGATGCATGTCGCGTGGGCGACGATGCCCTTGCGCATGGACGCGTACCTGTCGGCATGAAACGTCGACTTGATCGGGCCTCCTTCAAGCTCCTCTCGGGAAAAGGAGCCGGGCGAACGGAAGGCGTTGTGCTGGATGAACGGGTCGTCGTCGAACACATGGATTTCCCGGACCCATGTCTTGGCAACGAAGTCGAGGACATAGGAGCCGGTCCCGCCTGCACCTACGATGGCTACCCGCTCGGGTAGAAGCTTGTGGGCCAGATCGACCGTGTTCTGGCGCGCTGAAGCGGTGTCCGCAAAGTGAAAGACGTTCTCGTCATCATCGTCGTCGACGGTGACTCTCCACTGTTGGGCTGTCGCGTTCGGGTCGAGTTGGCGGGCCTCACTGCCAAGAATGTCGACGTAGGTCGTGACCTTGTGATGGTAGTCCCTGTAGGCACCGCCGTCAGGCTTGGCTGAGAACTGGAATACCGGCGGCAGGGAATCGGATAACGAAGATTTGCCGGCGCTTTCGTGAAGCAGAGCGATGAGCTTCTCGCCGTTGGCGCGATGGGGAAATTCTCCAATCCAGTTGGCGACATGGGTGTCTGGCGGCACAGTGAGGTCGTTGTTCAAGGTGAGGTTCATGACCAGGACGGCCTCATGAACCTCGCCCTGAGCGGTCACATACGGGACATTGTCGACCAGGAGGTATGCCTGGTCGACAATGCGAAGCGTGTAGCCCTCGTCCTGCAGGCGCCGCAGGTCGCGGCTACGAGCGATCAGTGCGTGTGACATTGAACACGGTCCCGTCCTTGACCTTGGCGTCCTTGCCCTCGATCAGCTTGCCCTCGGGCGGTCGGCCGGCGCCGTTGTAGAAATTCACCGTGTAGGTGATGAGCGGGCCGCGTCCGCCGTCCGGATACGCGATGTCGACGACTTGATCGAACGAGACTTCGTCGCCTGGGACGGGGTGGTGCGTGCCGTTGACGATGATGTCGATTTGTTTGTCGGCGTCGTTGCCAGTCATTGGTAACCCTCCTTCGGGTTGGTTTGGTTTCGTCAGGGTTGACACCCGCGGCCGCGCGCTGGATGGCGCCAATCTGATGGGTACGCAGAGCCCGGCCGGCGGCTGTGAGCCGCCTGCACTGGGTCCCCGATCCGGTATGCGGATGTGCGTAGCATCCAGTGAAGCCTCCATGCGGTGACCGCCACGGGTTTCGTGAGTTGAATGTATGGCTATTTTTTAGCTATTCAAGGGCTGCAAAATACTTTCTTTTTGATTGACTCTTGGCCACAGAAGGCATATATTCGGCTTGCCCGGAAATGTACGTGAGGAGGAAAGGGGGATGGCGGCCAAGAGAACGATGACGCTCAACCTCACCGAAGCGGAGATGGCGGCCCTGGAAGCGCTCAGCGAGAAGAGGGAACTGAGCAAGACAGCGCTGCTGCGTCAGGCCCTGCGCATGTATCAGGTGATCGAAGCGCGCCTAGATAGTGGCAACAAGCTGTTCTTCGAGAACGAGGCCACAAAAGAAAAGGCCGAGGTCATGATGCTATGACGGTAGAGGTCACGGAGGTTCATCTGTTCGACGTGGCGAGCGGCGAGCCGGTCGCCGCCGAGCTTTGGCACGCGATAACCGAGGAGCAGCTGGCGGATTGGGAAGGAGAGTGGGTGCCAGAGCTGTTCAGGGCGATGCAGCGACTGAGGCGGGCCGGTGTCGAGCGAGCCCATTGGCCGCAAAGCCGGCACTGGGACTGGCGCAGGAAGGTGGCGGTGCTGCAGGGGATGCTGGCCAACCCGGGTTTCAGCATCGTTTGCGCCGGACTGACCCAGGGCATGATGATCGTAGACGCGGTGAAGCACCGAGGACGGCTCGACGGTCAGAGAGGGCAGCATCTCCTCTACGTGGAGTTCGTCGAGAACGCGCCGTGGAACCGGCCCGAGTTATTCGATCCTCCGCGCTATCGCGGTGTCGGCAGCATCCTGATCAGGGCTGCTGTGGCGCTGAGCGAGGAGCTGGAGTTTCATGGAAGGATCGGGCTTCATTCGCTGCCGCAGGCGAACGGCTTCTACGCCAATACCTGCGGTATGACGGATCTGGGAGCCGATCCCGACCACGAGGGTCTGCGCTACTTCGAGATGACTCCCGAGAACGCGCAGGCCTTCATCGCGAAGGGAAGATCGAAATGAAGATCGAAATCAGCAAGGACTGGTGCTTGCGCATGGCGCAACACGAGAGCGACGCCGAGATCGGCGCGGGCCGGCTGGCGATCGACCCGGTGTTCGATGGCGAGCGCGTTCCCGCGGATGTGGGCGAGGAAGAGAGTCCGAACGTGGCATTCGGCCGGTTCGTCAATTTGATGCGACGGCAGCGGGGAATGAGTCTGGAGCAGCTTGCCGACGACGCGGATGTGGATATGGCCGATCTGGTGGAAATAGAGAGCGACCCGCATCACAGAGCCGAATTGCGAACGGCCTACCAACTCGCTAACTATTTCAAGGTATCGCGGTCTGGCCTGATGCAGGTGGCTGGATTGGCCGCCCGCAAGGATGCGAGGTTGTTCGATGAGGGAGTCCGGTTTGCCGCGCGTTCGGGGCCAACTGCGGAGCTGACACCCGAAGAGGGCGCGGCGCTGGAAGCGTTCGTTTCCGTGCTCAGCGAGCAAAAGTGACGCATGGGAGACAGGGCTTGGCCAGGAACCGCATTCTATCGGCGAAGACGGCGAAGGACATCGATGAGCGTGTCGAGCGCGTACTGAGGGGGCTCGGTCATCCCGAGCCCCCGCTTCGTCTGGAGGATGTCCGTGAGCTCTTAAACCTTGATCGCGAGTTCTATACGGCAGACGATCCTGGCGTCTTGCGCGAGGCCATTAGCCGAATTCGGGTCGCAGGCATTCAAGTATACAAGCGGCCAACGCTGCTCATCGATGTAATCAGGAAGGTCTCCCTCCAGTCCCTTTTTCTTCCTGATCCGAGGCGGATTCTTCTCGATGCATCGTTGCCCGAATTGAAGCATCGCTGGAGCGAGGGACATGAAATAGGCCACAGCATCATACCCTGGCACCATGAAATAATGCTCGGCGACAATTCTCTCACCCTGAATCCGACCTGTCAGGAAGAGGTGGAAGCTGAAGCCAATTTCGCTGCGGGACGGCTGCTCTTTCTTCGCGAGCGCTTTACTGAGGAGGCGCGTTCTCTCGAACCATCAATTGAAGCGATACAGGCGCTGAAAGAGGTATTCGGCAACACGCTTTCGGCTACGCTGTACCGCGTCGTCGAATCATTTGGTGCCGATAGGCCTTTGGTGGGCATGATTTCCAGACACCCCCACCCGACCAAGAGAGGCAGGAATTTCGATCCGTCCAGCCCATGTCGCCACTTCATCCAGTCGCCGGCCTTCAGGAGGCATTTCGGAAAAATCACGGATGTGCAGCTTTTCAGGGACGTTTCAGGCTATTGCGGAGCTCAGGGAGGAGGACCGCTCGGAGAGGATGAGCTCGCCCTGTTCGACGACAACGGGGATCGTCACCGCTTTCACTTTGAAACCTTCTTCAATCGGTACGATGCTCTGACGCTGGGGAAGTATCTGCGGCCGATGCATAGCGTCTTGCCGATATCTGCGCAGGCGTAATGGGAGGTAGGAGATGTCACTTCGTTCGGACAATTCGGCGGTTGGGTCGGAGTGTATTGTGAAATTGAGCCGAAGGGCACGGCAGCTCCTTGGGGCCGCCCCCGGCGCCAGTCGCCGGCCCGCAAGAGGACTCGAAAGCGGGATGATGCGGCGCGTCCACGGTTGGAGATGTTGCCCGTGTCGATTGGTACGGCAACGGGTGGTTGTGATGCGTAGCGGGGCTCAATAGCGCAGCATGACGGGGCGGCGCGTGGTTTTATTTTCTACGGGAGCACGTAAAATGGCTGGTAATACCCAGATCGAGTGGACGGACTCGACGTGGAATCCAGTAACAGGGTGCACGAAGGTCACGCGCGGTTGCGATTCGTGTTACGCGGAGCGGTTCTCGGAGCGTTTCAGGGGTGTGGCGGGCCATCCGTTCGAGAACGGCTTCGATCTGACGCTGAGGCCAGAACGGCTTGAGCAACCGCTGCACTGGCGAGCACCCCGCCGCATCTTTGTCAATTCCATGAGCGACCTGTTTCACAAGTCGGTACCGTTCGGATTCATCGATGCCGTGTTCGACACGATGGAAACGGCCGACTGGCACGAGTTTCAGATCCTCACGAAGCGCAGCTCTCTGATGGTACGATATCTTCGGAGGCGGTATGGCAACGCTCTGGCGCCGCCACACATCTGGTTGGGTGTGTCGATCGAAGATGCAAGGAACGCGCTACGCCTGGCTCACTTGCAGTCGGCGCGGGCCAAGACGAAATTCGTCTCGTTCGAGCCGCTACTGGGTCCTGTGGGTGAACTCGATCTGAGCGGAATCGCCTGGGCTATCGTGGGAGGCGAAAGCGGACCGCGTGCTCGGCCGATGTCGGAGGAATGGGTGATCGAGATCCGCGATCAGTGCCGCGCGGTGAATGTAGCTTTCTTTTTCAAGCAATGGGGAGGAATTCGACCGAAGTCGGGGGGACGTGAGTTACAGGGTCGCGAATGGAATCAATATCCGTTTTCAGCGGACCCCGCGAAGATGGTAAGGGTTGCTGCGAAATAGTGAATGAGCCAGTGAACGATCCGTATCACGGTCGCGAGGCGACGCAAGCGAAGCATTTCATTCTTGAACGCTACCTCCAAGCACTGGCGTTCAAGGTCCTGACCTTCAACGACCTAACCTACGTCGATGGTTTCTCGGGGCCATGGAAGACGGGAACTGAGGATTTCAGTGATTCGTCTTTCATGATCGCAATCAGAACCCTCACGGAGGTACAGGAGAAGCTTCATCGAGATCGCGGCGTTAGGCGCAACATTCGCTGTTTCTTCTCGGAAGATGACCCTGGGACCTTCGCCAAGCTCGAAAGATCGGTCAGGCAATTCCACAAGCCGGATAACGGGTTCGTGGTAAAGACATTTTCTGGCAGATTCGAGGATGCGGTCGACGACATACAAAAATTCATCGGTTCATCCTTCCCGTTGATATTCATAGATCCGACTGGATGGACAGGATATCCGCTTGACAAGATCAAGCCTCTCTTTGTTCGACACAAGTGTGAAGTGCTTATCAATTTTATGTTCGATCACGTGAATCGCTTCTCGTACAGCCTCGATGAAGCCACCGTTCGGTCGATTGACCCCATCTTAGGTGGGTCGGGTTGGCAGGATCGCCTGGATCCGGACTTGTCTCGTGGTCGGGCGGCCGAGAAGCTGTTTCGAGAAACTCTGAAGGATGTCGGAGATTTTAAGTACGTGGTCTCGACGGAGATCGACAAGGGTGCCATAGACCGACTTCATTTCTTCATCACCTACGGTACAAAGCACTTGGAGGGCCTGAAGGTATTTCGAGAGACGGAATATAGAGCGCGTCGCTTGCATGAGCGGAACCGGGCTAACGCCAAGGAGAGAAAACGCCGGGAACGAACGGGGATAGACGACCTGTTCTCCGATCATCAAGCAGCTGTGAAAGAGTCCATGATCGATGCGATTGTCGAAGAAAAATGTGCATTGGCGGCGACTGACCTGATGGAGACATTGTCAAGAAGAGATACGGTGCGGTTCGATAGCGTGGTGGGAGAGTTGCTTGAGCGGCATATGTTGCGGGAAACGAACATTAAGGATATTTGCGTGGCGTTGGTAGTGGCTGGACAAATCGAAGACACTTGGGGTGAACGAAGTCGAAAACCGAGTAGGGAGACTATTATCCGGTTGAAAGAAGTGTCGGAAAAAGTAACACCTTACACGTAGCGGACAGGAATTAAGATGCGGCTGACTACTGAGGATATCGCAGCCATGAAAGCGCGGCTTGTGGCCGTGCGTGAAGAGGGCTCGAAGTATTTCGTCGAGGCTAGACCGGTAGAGGTCCAGGCGGATACACCATGGCCGGAGTTTGAGGGTTGGGAGATTCAGAACGAACAAGCGCTGCAACAGTGCGAGGCGCTACGGCAGGCGATAAAGAAGCTGAGTGTGGACATCGCAGCTGCGGCGCGGGCTTCGCCGTTACTAGCGGACGCCGATATGCAGGAGCTTCGGCACAATACGCGACAGATGCTCGCAAATGTATACTTTCGAGAATATCGTCACAGTGGAGTGTACGTCCATCACGACGAAGAAGTGGTCTTGGGGGTCGATCCGCCGACACATGAGGAAATCCCATTCCGGGATGTCTCGTCGGCGCTTGGGCGATTCGACCAAGCTGCAGCGAAGACTTTGGATCTGCTGGATCTCCTGCTGCCCACCGACGGTTCTGAGCTGGCGCCGCTCGGGACGGCGAAGTACCGACCCAATACGGCGTTTGTCATGATGGCCATAGATGACAGAAAGCCGGAGCTGGAAGACATAAGGATCGGGATCAAGGAGGTGTTCGAGGAGTTCGGAATTGTTGCGATCACTGCTGATGAAATTGAGCATGAAGAGGCCATTACCGATCGGATCCTGTCGGAGATAGAGTCAAGCGAATTCCTCGTCGCAGACCTGACGCACGAGCGCCCGAATGTGTACTACGAGATCGGGCACGCGCACGCCCTCAACAAGCGGGTGATATTGATGCGGAAGAAGGGAACAAGTCTGCACTTTGATGTAGCCCATCGGAACTGCCCAGAATATGAGAACGCGACTGATCTAAAGAGGAAGTTGCGCAAGCGGTTGGAGTCCATGACGAACAAGAAGAGGCCATCCCGGAGTTGATGAAGCGTCTGTGAAGGATGAAGTGAGAAGAGTACAGGCACTTGCCGTCGGCGAGATGCGAAGATGTCTAAGAATGCGTTGGCCTATCGCCCGGTGGTCTCTTCGGCATCCTCAACGGGCGACAGGTTCCCGCCGATGCTTCCTGTGATCCGCGCCGCGGCGTTCTGAATTGAATCCCGGGCAAGGTGCGCGTACCGGGCGGTCGTCTGCACCTGCGTGTGCCCCAGCAGCTTGCCAATCATCGTGAGGCTCTCGCCTAGGGCCAGCGCCCTCGAAGCATACCTGTGCCAGAGGTCGTGAATTCGCCCATCTTTCAGGCCGGCGCGCCCATGGATGCGCCGCCAGGGTTGCTGAAGGTGGGTCGGTGCTGACCGGCCGCTTGCCGGTGATGACCCAGGAATTGCCTTCGACGTAAGGCAGCGTTGGCATCCCGGCGCGGGCTACCGGTACGAGCGGCACCGCCTGGCCATTGTCGAAATCATGGATCAACATTGAGAAGGAGGACGACATGACGGGCGAACCCATTCATTCGGGCAAAGAGCTTCTCGGGAACGTGGGCGTGCTCTGGATGAGCGCGGCCGAGCTGTGCCGGCGGATTAGGGTTCTCGGTGAGCCGATCACCGAAATCCTTATCGGTCGACGCGCCGTTCCCGGCGACACGGCGCTGCGCCCAGGCCGCGTTTTCGGGACGTCAGGCGAATTCTGGTTGAACCTTCAATAGTTCTATGAGCTGAGGCACCCGGAGGAGAGGAAGGGTGCTGCGATCACCCGCCTGCCGTCGCCTGACGATGATTACCGGTCGTGGGCGCGGGGCGGACATTCGGCCATCACCAGTGAGGGGGCCGCCCGAAAGGTCTTTGTGAGTGCCGGGTTCGCGGGAAGCGATGGTGTAACCCTTCGGCTAGGCCGGGAAGGTGGCGCCGGAGTAGCGGCATTCAAGTGTGCTCTCCGAACGCGGTCTGTCCGACCTTGTGGGCCGTAGTCCGGAGCCCGATCCGGTTCTCTTGTTCGCGGTCGTGTTCTGTGAATCGGACCGAAAGCTGTCGGGCCGGACCTCGAATGGCTTGTCTTTCGCCCGCGGCCCTCCGAGGCGCCAGCCGAATCAGAACACAGGCCCCGCGTGCTCCACGCTTGCGCCAGCCAACAACCGGTGGAGGCCTTCGCAAGGCGTGTCTGAGAGGGGTATCTTGCCGTACCGGAATCGGAGTGGCCTAGGTGATACTCCCGCGGAGAATATCGATGAAACCTGTTTGCAACACGTGCAACGATGCAGAACTGATTGCCACAACCAAGGCCTTTCGGTTCGGTCTCGGGATCCTCAATAATCTGGTCAAGAAGGAGAGAGAGTATCTCTGCCCCAGTTGCGGTCAGCGCACCACGGACGACCCCTTCGCCTCCGACACGCCGGTGGAACACACCGTAGACGGCGACACCCGAACCGGCGACGTCCGTCGCCGACAAGTAATGCTCGACAACCTGTCTGCCGACAGAAAAGACTTCATGTCGGTCCAGTTTCCCGCCACCTACCAGGTTGGCCAAAACGTCCTGTGGCCCACGTTTGAGGGCAACGTACAGGACGGCACGGTCATTGATCGCCACGGCGACCCGGATCTCATGCTTGAGATGGCTGAGCAGTACTTCAAGCTCTACAACGCTACGATGACGGCTGGACGACTGCCCAACAGCCTGGTTGAGGTCCTGTCTGCGTTGCATCTTCTCGTCACAGCGGCCGAACTCGGGTTCAAGGCTTGCCTGACGAGAGACGGCAAGGACCCGGCTGGGCATTCCCTCCAACGGCTCTATGAAGACCTTGCTCCAGCCTATCGCGACCGAATCGACACCGGTTTTTTCGAGTCATACCTGAACGCCAATCTGACCGCGCTCGGCACCGAGCCCCCAACCGTGCAGGCTATTCTCAGGAAGTATGACAGCACCTACGGTGTGGGCAGCGGGGTCTACATGGACTCTCGATACTATGCGGAGCCGACGACACGATTTCGGCGGGGAGACAGCGTTCACGGAGCAAGCTTGGTCAAGAGTAACACTCCATACCCGATATTTCTTCCGGAGATCGTCTCTGCGCAGATCAATACTTACCGATTTTTCTCTGGACATGAGCGACTCCGACGACGCGGAGGCGATGTGCAGCTCGGCGCTCGGGAACCCGGCAAAGACAATCACGGCGATTGGGGTGTCGTGCCATCTTCCCTTGGCCTGATCGTCGTGAGCGTGCCCCAGCCGGCCGGAATAAGCGCCGAGGGCGATGATTTGGCATCCTTCGAGAGGCTACTGTCCGAGCATCCTCCAGGAATGCGCTCGGATTGGAACTACGGGGGAAACACACTTCTCTTCTATAGGGTTGGGGAACAAAGCCATACGGATGGTCACGGAACGCTGAACGGAGTGCAGTGCCGGGTGTGGCGGCACCAGAAGGTCGGAATGCACGCTCGGGACCTCTACCTGCTGGCCGACCAACTCGAAGATGCGGTCCCGTTTGGCTCTCTCACGAACGTCCGTATTGTACGCAACGGTGGCCAATGATCGCTGTCCAACTCGACCCGGCTCGTGCTGTGATCCGCTCCCTCGTACTTGTTCGGTCACGGGGAGATGGCGGTGAGCAATCCACCTGGTTCAGCCGCCCTCGGTGGGGCAGAGCCCGGAATCGCCCCCGCCCAGCGATGGCATCACCCGCTGACCGAACGAACACGCGATGGTTGTGCGGTGGTGGTGAACGACGACAAATATCGACTAGCGTGCGCGGGAGTTGGATTGAATCCGCTTGCTTTTTGCTTACGGATTAAATCGGACCGGATCGGAGGCGGGCCAGATTGAACGCGGTCATTGTAAATTATCTTCTATTATCAATAGATTATGATACGATTGTCAGTACGTCTTGGCTCCGGAGGATTTTCTGACTCCGAACCCGGCGAGATTGCGATCCCAGTAAACGGTCTCGAGGTCGGCGGCGGGAAGCGCTTCGACGCTGCGCTTGGTGAGGAGCTGGCGGTTCGAGCTTCGCATATCGGGTGTCCTTCGAGGTCTGTGTCGGGCGTTGACGCGCGCGCTATCCGTGACGGGAGCTCATGTGGTCGATGTTTCCGGCGACGTCGGCGGCGGCTTCTCGGACGGCGTCGCGTTCGAGATGGGCATAGCGGGAGGTCGTGTTCACCATGCGGTGGCCGAGCAGATCGCCGATCATCGGCAGGGTGTGGCCGAGCGCGAGCGCCCTGGAGGCATACCAGTTGGCGCAAATCCTGCACTACCATTTCGTCGAGCACTAGGGAGTAAACCGCCCACCTCGGTGTCCACCACTACACCGTCGAGCGAGTCCTGAGCGAGTCGGGATTGGAGCGCGACCGTCAGCGCCGACGAGGTGCTTCGAAGCTCCACCTCTATCTGGCACTCATCACCGAGACGGCGGAGAGATTCCCCACCTTGGCCGCCGCACGGATGTTGGACACGGCCAATGCGCATCCTGGACCCGTTCCCACGCACTGGCTGAGGGACGGCGCGCGGAGTTTCAGAGCCCCCCGGAGGGTAGCTTTCGTGTGAAGGATATGTCGCTTATATCCCCAATCTCCAAACTAACCGCCTTGTCGTTGTCGGCATTGATATCAAACGCCAAGCGATATTCCCTTTGGTAACTCAAATCAGGAACCTTATAGAACGCGGCTTTTATAGAATGCATCAGACTCCAAGGTGGATCCTGGTACTCGACTGGACCGCGCCGCCATTGCCGACTTTGGAGTTCGGCCATTCTCTTCACACGGGCAAAAAACTTCCCTGGATGTGTAATTATAACCGCATACCGACCAAACTCCTGTATACACGCCTCGGGAATCTCCAAATCTAGTTTCACCCGAGTCTCCGGTCCAGCAGCCAAGAGCGCGAACTCCCGACAATGAGCCATATGCATACAGAAAATGTTGAGAAAACTCACGCTGTCGGGCATCAGAAGGGGCAGACCCGCAAAGTCCTTCTCCGTGAGGGTTATAGTGTCACTACCACCCGGGAATGTGGCCGTCAGGGTGAGCACTCCCTTATCTGACAAGACAAAAACACCCTCATGGGGATCACCGCGTTTTCCCGCTTCCAATTTGCGGAAGCAAGACAAACGGTTAGCATACAGTTTCCCGCTTCGGAACGCTTTGGCGAAGTTTTCTGAATCGGACATTTTTACCAGAAAATACTTAGGTTTCCCCATGGCTGCTCTCCTTTCTGCTTCGACTGTTCCTTGCCAGCAGCAACGTCGTGGAACATTGACAGTTTACCGGTAACCGGACGGGCTTTGGCCCCCAGCCCGGAAAAACACCGATACGAGAGATCCGGGCCGGCCGAGTTGTGGTCTGGAGTGTGGCGAGAAACCCCTGAATGTGCGCTGTCCGGTGCATCTGGCCGGGTTGTGGGTTCGCCGATCGTATGTGGACGACCTGGCTGGCAAGCACAACTTAGAAGGAAAAGCGGCATGTGGGTCACGTACCGTCGTATGTCCAGCTTCTCAATGCAGCCCTTCTCGGCCGCGGGCCCGTACCGTTGGCCTCCAATGCGGATCGGCGCCGCTCACCGCGCCTCTCGGAGGGGCGACCCGCACCTCGCCCGGGCAGAGCCTCCTCGAGACCGCGGCGGACGAAAACCGGGCAGCCGCCCTCCGTAGCTGTCGGTCATGTAGTGGTTGGCGCGCGCGGCGCCGCTATTGACCGGGTTCCTCGGCGCGAGGCGGGAGAGCGCCGATAAGGAACCGGAACGGAACACCGTTCACCATCTGATTGCCAGACGACGGAGTAAACGATTTTGCCGGGTCTCAGGTGTATTTCCGGAAATCGGGCGAGACGGCAACGCCGTATGGAATATGCTTCAGCACGCGTCCGACTTCCCGTGATGCCTTGATCGGCGCCGGCAACTTCTGGTCGAACTGCGTAGAGTTCCAGTTGACCTTGGTGAGAGCGAGGACCTCTTCGGCGAGACGATGCAGCGCACTGTCCGAATTTTCATGCGGCACGAGCAGCAAGGGGCGCGGTACGCGAAGGCCGGGATAGGTTCCGTAATACGGTACGCTCCCTCGCGTGTAGAGCAGTCCCTTGCCGTGCAGGTCGACGAATGTCCCGCGCAGGACCGGATAGTTGCCGTCCCGAAAGAGGGCGATCGGAGAACTTTCCTGGACCCACAACAGGTCGCACAACTCGATTCCAAGCCGGTCAAGCGCCGCATCGATTCCCTCGGCTTCCTCGGGTCGAAAGCGCGAGGTTTTCAGCACGACGAGGCGTGCGGGAACATGCTTGTGGTGCGCCTTGTAGGTGGCGATGGATTGGGCGACGAGCGCCTCGGCGTCCTCGGCAGTGAGGTAAGGGTGGCGGCCGCGTGTTTCGGTTTGCGCCCGGGCGCCGCGCAGGATCAGGCCGCGCCCACGCTCATCGAACATCTGGGCGGTGCTTGTCCACAACTGTTGGCCGTCGAGGTCGCGGTAGAAGCCGATGCCTAGGAAGTTCGTGCGGTATTCTGCCTCGTTGGGCAGGAGGCGCCACGGCACCTTGCCGGCCTTGTAGAATAGTGCGTTCAGCAGGTTCCAGGCTCGTGTCGCGGCGGCCTGGGTCTGGCGATTGCTTGCTCGTTTCACCTTGCGCGGGATCCGGGCCGCGTCGTCCCAGGTGTCCGGCCAGACAATCTGAGTCGGCACGTCGAGATGCAATACCTTGGCCTTGAGCAGGTCGCGGAAATTGAGCGTGTCGTCACCGGTATCGCCGTCATCCGCGGAGCCTTCCTCCGGCTCGTCGCTCTTGGCGTTCACGAGCTTTTCGATGAGTGGAACCGGCAAGGCGAGCACGACAATATCCGGCTTGGCGCTGCTCTCCATGAGGGCGGTGAGCTGTTCGGTCACCACCTCGACTGCAAGGCGCACGGCTTCGTCGTGACGAACGACCCTGGTAATCTCCTTGACTTGCCGCCTCGACAGGGTGAGCCGTGCTTCTTCCGGAACCTTGAAGTGGCAGCGAAACGGATTCTGGTTGCCGAGGCCCGGGAAATCAGGGTTGAGATTGATGAGCCCGGAGTTTTCGCTGTCGATGCCCCGGCCGGTTTCGTCGATGAACTCGGCGAAGCCGGAGACCGTATCTTCGGTGCCGATAACTCCGACGCGAACCACGTCACCTGCGCGGGGTTGCAGGGGACCGAAATCGCGAAGGCCTTGGCGTGGATCGGGGTGCTGGCCCCCGTCGCCGAACTCAAGCATCGGTTCCTCGAACACACGGCTCTTGAACGTCATCAGAAGACGCCCTCCCTGAACAGGTCCAGAGAGTGCATTTGCGCGGCTCTCGGGTCGGTTCGGTTCCACGACGACTCGGGAACGGCACGGGAGAGCTGGAGGACGGGAAGCCGTTCGAAGCGCAGGCGCGGCGCGTCCGGTTCGGATGCGGTCCACAGATCGTCCTGTGCCTCTGCGCTCGAAACCAGCAAGTGCTGCCACATGATCACTTGCCCGCGAACCGCGGCGTTGCGCTCGAGTCGCTTCTTTCCGGACAACAGGGTGGCGGGGTATCGGTGCGGCTGAAAGCCGTCGCGGGTGAAGTAGAAGGTCGGATCGATGACGATGAACCATTCTTCATGGAGCTGCTCGAAACGGAATCTTGCCGCATGATGGCGCACGTACCCGCCTTCCGGATTCTTCCGGTTGCGATAGACGCTCACCACCCGCGCCGAGGCATTCTTGGAAGTCGACGGGTAGCTGTATTTCAGAGGTTTGTTCTTCTGCGTGGCGCGAAAGTAGAACAGCCGATCTTTGCGTACGTAGTACAGTCTGTCGAACAGTTGCGCTTCGACCGTTCGCCGCAATAGGTCAATCGTGTCGTTCCTGTCGTCGAGATCGTCGTTCAGCGCGAAGAGCTCGGTGTCGACCGCCTCGACCTGGTCGTGATCCACGATGGCGGTCGTGCCGTAGTTACGAGGATCGAAGAACGAAACAAAGCGCCGCTTGCGGATGACCCAGTCGTGGCGAATGTTGTCGTGCTTCATCAGTTCCGGCATGGCATCGCGCCCGGAGCCAAAGGGTGAGGTGGCGAGGAACATCTCGTCGGGCATTCGGATCCGCAGGATGTTCAGGATTGCAGTTTCGCCGAGATTGAGCGGCGGCACGAAAACGCCGGGCGTGTGGCGGTCAATGGTGAGAGCACCAAGCCGGTCGGCGCAGGTGTTATCAAACACATCGGAGGCCTTTTGAAACCTCAACCGGCGCTCGTTGCCCGGGATTGCGTCAGTCACCTCCTTCCAATAGGCGGTATTGTCGGACTGTCTCCACAGGACAATGATCACCGGGATGTTGGACTGGCGCCAATAGGTGAGGTCTTCAGGTTTCAGCAAATATTCGAATAGGTCCGCAGTTTCGCCAAGATAACGTCCGGCGGCCGTTGATTTGACCTGGACTCCGAGGAGCTTGCCGAGTGGAGCGTGGGTAGAGGGGTCGCGCAGCTCGATTTGGCCGTCGATGCCCGCTTCGAGGCGCCCGCGGTGCTCGTAGATCATGCCCATTTCGAGCACGAGCTTCTTGACGGCGGTTTCACCAAGCTCTCCGAGGATCTGGCTGTCCGTGATCTTCTTCGTCATTTGCAAATCTTGGGTGTTAGCCATTAATCCCAGTGGCTTAAACCTGCTGGAAGGTACCAGAGATGGGGCTGTGGATGTGGACAATTCGTACGGCGGATGGCACTTGGTGGCGCACGGTGCTGGGAGCGTTGGGCTGCAAGCTGAAGGGACCAAAGTGAACCTGTCGGTAGCGCTTGTCCGACTTGTTCATTCCGGCCCTCGCCGCAACTGTCGCCGGGGGCTGGCAACGGAGCGTGCCCCCGCTCAATGGATTCCATGCCCTCGCTGCAATCTCCGGTGCCGCGACGCCGCAGCCTTGCAGGTTCCGCCAACACCCGCCCGTGGGCGGCCATTCCCGCGAACCACCCGGTCAATTGCCGTACCGCCGCCCAGTATCGCGCAGCACCTCCGCCTCCGATACCCGCACACGCGGATCGCCGCACTCGCTGTTTCCGGTAGTCCCCGTTCCGCCACCGCGGACAACCGCCTCCACCGACACGGCTCCCGCCAGCAGGAGGCCGAATCCGGCTATCGGCCCCGAATCGGACCGGGGTAGTGTAGATCACGGGGCGGCTGAAACGTCCGGCGGTGTGTCCATATCGATGTCGAGGCTGTCGGCAATTGTCGCAGCAGCGACCTTTACCGAGTTCCGCGCAAGGTGGGCGTAGCGCGCGGTCGTCTGAACCTGACTGTGACCGAGGAGCTTCCCGATCATCGGCAAGCTCTCCCCGAGAGCGAGAGCTCGCGAGGCGAAGCTGTGTCTCAAGTCATGCAGGCGGACGTCTTCGAGCCCGGCCTCCTTGCGAACAACCATCCACGACGTGTTCAGGGTGCGCAAGCGGGTGCCGCGCACGCGACCGGGAAACACCCAGGGGTTGTCGGGCCGGCGCGGCAACGCGGTGAGGACCTGTATCGCCGCCGGCGACAGCGGCACTGCCCGGGCTCCAGTCTTCGCGTCGCGCAGGCGCAGCTCATCGTGTTCGAGGTCGACGTGCTCCCACCGCAGCGTCACGACTTCGTTGCGCCGGCAGCCGGTCAGCATCAGGAGGCGCAGCGCCGCCGCCGCGCTTGTCGAGATCGTGCCCCTGGTTTCGAGCTCGGCGAGGACTCGGCCCAGCCGGTCGAACTCCTGCTCCGACAGAAAGCGCTCGCGGCTGCGCGTCGGATATTTCTCGATGAACCGGCAAGGATTGCCCCCGGCCGGCGCCTCGCCCGATTTCCCGGCCGTGTAGAAGAGCCGGGAGAGCAGGGAGACCACCTGGTTCGCCATGGTCGGCGTGTTGTGCAGCCGGTAGTGCAGCGCCGCAACGTGGTCGGGCGTGACCTCGCTCAGGCGCAGACCCCCGAAGCGTGGCAGCAGAAACTTGTCCAGGATATGGCGGCATGCCCGCTGGGTCGTCGGCTTGCAGCGCACGGCCACGTGCTCGGTCATGTACCGCTCGGCGACCTCGGCGACGGTTGGCCCGGTGGCCGACGGCGAATCCGCGCCCGGCCGGCGCGGCGTCTCGCCCGCCTTTAGGCTGGCAATCAGTTTTCCCGCCTCGCGTCGCGCACGCTCGGGCGTCCACACTCCATGGCGGCCGATGGTGACGCGCCGGGATTTCCCGCTGGCGCGGGTGTGCACCATGTAGACCTTCGAGCCCGTCGGATGGACGCGCACCCCGAAGCCGGAAAGGTCGCGGTCCCAGAAGACGGCTTCGCGCTCAGCGACCGGAAGGGCATCGACCGCGCGTCTGGAAATGACGAGCTTGTTCGGGCTTCGCATGGCGGGTTCCTGTGAGAAGTTCCGTTGACACGAGCGCGCTACCGGCCATCGGGCGGCGCGAGCCTGGCCCCGAGGTCGTCGCCGACCTTGGCCGTCGCTTCGCGCACAGAGTCGCGTGCGAGATGCGCGTACCGCGCGGTCGTGGTCACCATGCGGTGACCGAGCAGGTCTCCAATCATCGGCAGTCCCTCGCCGAGCGCGAGGGCGCGCGAGGCGAACCTGTGTCTGAGGTCATGGATGCGCACGCCCTCAAGTCCTGCGCGCGCCTGGATGCGGTGCCAGTAGTAGGTCAGGTCCGGCAGGCAGGCGCCGGGCTTCTTGCTGCGGATGACCCAGGGATTGCCCTCGGTGCGCTCGATGCCGTCGAGCACCTTCTGGGCCGGCGGCGTCAGCGGCACCATGCGCGGGCCCCGTTTGGCGTCACGCAACTCTACGCAGTCGTTCTTCACATACTCACAGCGTAGAAACTGGATCTCGGACAGCCGGCAACCGGTCAGTAACAGGAGGCGGATGTCCGACCGCGCCGGAATGGTTCTACCGAATCAGGAAGAAGGGGTACGAACCAAGGGAACAGAGTTGAGGTGGTGGGGCGTCGTGGGTGTTGCAGACGACGCGAACACTCAGGGGTGGCACCTCCGCGCGGGATCAGGACCGGTGGAATACACGGCGGTGCACGTTTCGCGACGCTATGCGGAGGGGGTCGGCTACGTCCGGCGCCCGCGAAGGATGGAATCAACGTAGCGGAGCACTGTTGCCCGCTCGCTGGCGTCGAGTTCCATGATCTGACGAACAAGGACGGCGGTTGAGTCACGCGCGCGCGCGTTCGCCGGATTCGGGTCATCGGTAAGCCAAAGCGCCCAGGTTGCAAGCGTTTGGAAGTTCAAGCCATAGAGCTCGGACAGTTCGAGAAGCACAATAGGGTCAGGCTGCTTGATCAGTCCCCGCTCGACCTGGGACAGGTACGCATTCGACCTACCAGTTCGGCGTTCGACTTCGCGGAGAGAGAGTTGGTGGTGCATGCGTGCACGGCGCAGGACGCCGCCGATCTTTGGGGGGCTTTGGCGGGCGGTGGAATCAGGCTTCGCCGAAGGCCCTGTGGTTGCTGATCTTCCGGAAGCGTGATCGATCATCGTCCTGGCCAGTGTCACTGAAGCAGTGCAGCGAGCCGGGTCGCCGGTGTTGAGTGTTCCATTTTGTCAGTCGTGTTGGCAGGGCCCGTTCGTCGCGACATAACGCAGTGTGACCTTGGGACGTGTTGGGCGCAAGTGCAAGGCGCGATCGGAGCCTGGCGTGTCGGTCGGGTCGCGAGGCAACTTCTTCGGGGAAGCGCCGCGGCGCCGGGATCAGGAGGGCCGCGGCGCTGAAATGGGGTTGCATTCATCCCAACTGCAAAGTACAGTTGCATTCATGCAAAGACAACACGCAGCCAGCGAGATGGCGGAAACGACCCGCGTTGTTCGGGTGATGCCCGATCCAGCATACGCGGGGCTTTGGGATTCGATTGTAGTGGATCGCTCGGTGAAGGAACGGCTGCTTCGAGCAACGGCATTGAATCTGCGACTGCGCGCCGATCTGCCGTTCGAAACGACGGCGCTGCACGGTCTCTTGCTCCTGCACGGACCTCCTGGAACGGGTAAGACCACGCTTGCCCGCGGCTTGGCCCATGAGCTCGCGAAGGTCACCAAGAGCCGCAAGGCTCGACTGATCGAGATTAACCCGCACGGCCTCATGAGCGCTGAACATGGGGAGAGCCAAAAGGCCGTAACGCAACTCCTCACCGAGTATGTCCCACGGCTTGGCGACGACGGCATGGCGACAGTGGTCCTGCTGGATGAGGTCGAGTCCATGGCTATCGCCAGAAGCGAGGCGTCATTGGCGGCGAATCCCGCAGACGTCCATCGCGCGACGGACGCTGTGCTGGCGGCTCTCGATTCGAATACCGTGGACTTTCCCCATCTAGTCTTCGTGGCAACCAGCAACTTCGTCGGGGCGCTCGACGAGGCGTTTCTGTCGCGCGTCGACGTGCACATCCATGTCCCGGTCCCTGATACGACGGGGATCGTGAGGATCCTGAGGCATGCGCTCGAATCAATGGCGCCGGCCTTTCCCAAGCTTAGACAGTTGGCCTGCGACGCCCGAATCGAGAGGGTCGCGGAATGCCTCGCTGGCGCGGACGGGCGGAGGATCCGCAAGACGATCATGGAGGCAATGCTGGGACGCCACGAGACGGTTTCTGATCCGGAAAGCACGACGATCGATGACCTGCTCGCGGCCGCGGGGCGGGTGATGGAGGAAGGCGGCATCCAAGATCGGGGAGCGGTGGGCTGATATGGAGCGACACAGAACAATCGCCGCGTCACCAATTCGGAGCGCCGCCGAAGCGTGGGAAGTGGTGACGACCCTTATCGCCGACACGCTGGAGCGCAGTTCGGTGGTCCCGGCGGGGAGCGTAAGCGCTGAACTGGCGGCGTTGGACGGCCTTGGTCCGGCGCTTATCGCGGGCGGGCACCTGGAATCGAAGGGTCTGGTGCTTTGCGACGCTGGCTTGCATGTGACGGTCACTGTGGTGACCGCCGATGCGGCGCTCGGAGTGGAGGAGAATCCGAACCCCGTCCCCGGCGGCGCAAATGCCACGGACGGGTGGACCCTCTACATACCGTTGCCGGGAGCGCTTGATGCGAGCGTCGAGGCGGCGGCGAAGCGGTCTTCGCATCTCTCGGTAGAGACGCCGCCGAAGTCGGCACCGGCGGCGAAGGCAAAGAAAGACGAGGCGGGATCGGCGATAGATCTGGATGCGCTTCGCGAAGAGTCATCGAAATGGTGACGTCGTCGAGAACGTCGGTCTCGACTTATACCCGCACGCACACGGCGACCCATCTGGCAGACGTGATTCTGGGTTCGATCGCCGACATCTTGGCAACGTTGGGCATCGATCCCACGCGGCTGTTCGCGGATTGGCCCACCGACCAATCGGCCATCTCCGCTTGGATTGCCGAGGGTTCGCTGAAGTGCGTCGCGCTCGAATGCCACCGGCCTGATGGAACGGTGAACCCGATTTTCGAGTTCCCGGTCTCGTATACCGTAAGCGGCGTCGGGGACAGGCAGTTCACGGCGGATCGGGCAGCATTGGCTAGGTACTTGGCGAAGCTGCAGAGCGTACCTTACGGGACTGCATACCGGCTTTTCTGCAACTTCAACAGGCCGCATACGCCGCAGTCCGGCTGGTCCACCGGTACGAGGGCGTCGGTAGACGGAATGCGTTCGAGCAGCTTCGGCACGCTCGCCGCCGGGCCGCACGCGGGCGCTGGATTGCGGTACTACCGAAAATAGGGGTGAACGGCGATGAGCTACATCGACGACGCGTTCGACAACTTGAAGTCGAATCTTGAAATCACGAAGACAGAAAGCGATCTCGCGCAGACACGGCACCAGTTAGTGCGCGACCACATCGAGGGCTCTTGGAAGCTCGTAGACCACTTCCTAACCGGCAGCTACGACCGGCATACCAAGACGAAAAAGCTGAAAGACGTGGACATTTTTGTCGTCGTCGATCCGGACGGACCGCAGGGGTCGTTGGCCAAAGGCACTGGAACGTCCGCCGTGCTTGCGTTGCGCGCACTATTGGCTTCGCGCTGGAGCGACCTGGATGCCGACGACAATGTCGTGACGATCAACTATGCCGGAGAAGACGTGGCTTCGTACGAGGTAGCGCCGGTGTTTCCACGAAAAGGCGGCGGCTACTCAATGCCCAACGGCGTGGGTTGGATGGACAGCGATCCGCAGAAGCAGGCTCTGCTGGTGACGGCGAAAAACAAGGAGTGCGCCGCCAAATTTGTGCCATTCGTGAAGATGGTCAAAGGAGTAAACCGGGAGGCGGGAGACCCGATCGACCCCGCGTTCTTGCTCGAGGTTATGGGGCTGGAACTTGTAGTCGAGCCGTTCGGGCGATACCGCGACGAGATTCGGTTCTTCCTGGCTTCGGTCGCAGACCGAATCGTGGACAACTGGCCAGATCCAGTGGGGCTCGGTCCCGACGTCAATGCCGGGGTCGAGATCGGTCGCCGTAGGCAACTATCGGAGCTTGTGCGCGGATGGCTGGCCGTGGCGGAGGAGGCGTTGCAGTTGGAATACGAGGGCAAGGAACGAGCGGCCGTCGAGACCTGGCGTGAATTGTTCGGATGGCGGATGCCGCGGCCGTGAGACGCGACCGAACGCAACGGAATCGTTTGGATGAACATGCACAAGAGTGGTACAGCAGGTTGTGCGGTGAGGAGTATGATGCCTAGAACAGTTGATGAAGGATTCCGAGATTTTCTGGTTAAGCTCACCCCGTCAAGCGGCGAAACGTCCGCAGCAGCGAAGCACCGCCAATCGATCGAACAATGCATCCGCACCCACTTTGGTCTCAATCGTTTCTGGCGCACGGGGTCTTTCGGCAATGGCACGTCGATCTCCGGCTACAGCGACGTCGACTACATGGCGAGCCTTCCAACGAAAAATCTGAAACAGAACTCGACGAGTTCGTTGACGGAACTACGCAACGCGCTGGCCGCAAGATTCCCCAACACAGGTGTACGGTCGGCCTGTCCCGCGGTGGTTGTGCCGTTCGGTACCAGCCGCAAGGAGGCAACGGAGGTGACGCCGGCAGGCTACGTAGCGACAAGTGGCGGCTATTCCGTGTACGACATCCCGGATTGCGATGGGGGTTGGATGAAGTCGAGTACGGACGCACACAACGGTTACGTCCGAGGGGTTGACAAATCGCTGTCGAACAAGGTGAAGCCGCTCGTCAGGTTCATCAAGGCCTGGAAGTACTTCCGCGAAGTACCCGTATTTTCGTTCTATCTGGAGCTCCGCGTGGCCAAATACGCCTCTGGGGAGTCGTCTATCCTGTATGCGATTGACGTCGAACGCGTGTTCCGCGAGCTCCAAAGGATCGGATTGTCGAAGATTCTAGATCCCATGGGCGTATCGGGGTACGTGTCGCCGTCCAGAACGGAGGCGCAGCTGAAGGACGCGAAATCCAAGCTCGCAACCGCATTGTCGCGGGCAGGGAAGGCGAATGCGGCGGAGGAGAGCGGGAACATTAAGGAGGCCTTCTACTGGTGGAACCTGCTGTTCGATGGGAAGTTTCCGAGCTACTACAGATGAGCGTATTGGACGGCCATGACTGTGTCGGACGTTGTGGTCACTGCTGGGTAGTCGTAGCGGTCGCTGTTTCGCAACTGGCGAGTGGAACGACCTATGGAGCAAGGGCCCGAGGTCGGCAACCGTGGTTACCAGGACGAGACCGTGTGCCCCGATGCTCTGGAGCGTTGCCTGCGGATCAGGGCGTTTGCGTAGGCACGACGCGTCGTGGCATTGATGAGGCTGTGAAGCGGTACGCGCTGGGTTGACACGGGTTGATTGAAGGCTCCCTTCACACTTCGGAGTAGAACTTGTATGACAATTAAAGAGCCAGACTTGGAGGGTCTTCATCAGCTTCGGAGCTGGGTATTCTCTAAAGCGAAGCTGTGGTGGGGATTCGGCGTCACATTTGGCTATCTGGCTATTGGGGCCGTCCCGATCGCGTGGCTAGTTGGCTGGCAGGAATGGGCCGGGCCGGCGGCCGCTGTTGGGTTGGCAATCGCCGGAAGGGGCTGCGCGTGGCGATCAGAGGGCTATCGGAAAGATGCGGAATGGACCATTCGGGCAATAGAATGGAAAAGGGGTATAGGACACCAAGTTGACACGGTGAAATTGGCCGACCTGAAGTCCAAGTACGCTCGGGGATTACGGAAACATGACGATTCCGTGAGCGACAGCGGTTACTATGAAGTGTCTGGTCAACCCTCACATTCTCTTCTCATAAAAATGGAACGAGAGTCGGCGTGGTGGACCGAGCAGTTGGCAAAAAAGGCATCGAAGATAGTCGTCATTTTGGTGGGTGTCCTCGCCTTGGTATCGCTGTTGATAATTGCGCTAGGTGGTCTGGAAGTAGAGGGCGAGAAAGCCACTACCATTGCCTCGGAGGTTTTCCGGCGATGGTACGGACTGGCGATCTGTGCAGTTATCCTGCTGGACACTCTCAATCTAGGGTGGAAGTACCACAGGTTGAGCGTGGCAGCGAGAGAGTCAATGGAAAGGCTCACAACGCTCTTGGATCGGGTAGACGATGTGTCCGTTCATAGCCTAATGATCGCCGTCTCAGACTATCAGTCGGCACGTAAGGAGGGACCGCTTATCCCGGACCGGTTTAAGATCTACCATGCGAAGTCGTTGCAGCGAGTGTGGGATGAGACGTTGTCGAGGAAAGGGAGCCGGGGCTGACTTGAGCCACCGCCATGTCTGCGCGCTGCCGTGGGAGCACGCTAGTGGTACACGAGCAATCACCCAACCGTGCTCAGTCCGACACGCTTACGTATGGCGCCGAATGATTTACGAGCGCGCGAACTCCAGCAGCGGCCCGATGTCGTAGTTATCTGCGGCCCGAAGAGAGGCTATATATCGAGCGCGCGTTTCGCTGACGTCGGTCAGATTCTGCCTGCCCCATGTAAGCGGTTCGCGGCCTAGCCGCGCAGCCAACAAATCTCCCATCAAGCGCGTCGTTCGACCATTGCCGTTCGGAAACGGGTGGATCACAACTAGCCGGTGATGCAGACGCACAGCAATCTCGTCGGGCGAGTATGTCTTGTGCTCAATCCAGTAACGAGCATCGTCGAATGCCGTTCTGAGTTCTACGGGGATCCGCAACGGGTCAATGCCGATGTTCCGCTCGGTTCTGCGAAACTCGCCGGCCCAGGCCCAGACGTCACCGAAGAGGCGCTTGTGAAGCTGCCGGATGAACTTCTCCGTGAGCAGATCGTGCCGGCGAACGCGCCGGGCCCAAACCGTGCCAGCAGCAACGTTTGTTTGCTCCGCCTCGTTCAGGTCTCGCCGGTAGGTGATCCAGGTCTGGAGCAGACCCTCGCGTTCTTCCGGCTCGAGAGGGGTCGCATCGGCCGGGTCATCGAAGAGATCGCTCAAGCATCCTCCCATAGATCACGCTCTCGAAGGTGATCGCGAATATAGGTTTCAATCTGTTCTTCGCGTTCTTCCTGGGACAGGCCTTGGGCCTCAAGGTCCATCGTATGCGCGATCTGGACGAGTTCTTTGCGCGCAATTTCGCGGGCTCTCCTTTGAACCGCGGCTTCCAGCGAAGAGTTGGGTATGAGGGCGTACACGACAGCGCAGTCCAGCGCCTCCGCCACTCTGCGAAGCGTCTTCAGTTGGATGGTTCCGGCGGCCTCAGATTTCTCGATGTCGGCCACGCTTTGGGCCTTCACGCCCATACGTCGGCCGAGTTGGGCGCCGGACATGCCCAAAGCGTCGCGTATCGCCCTGATCCAGCCTTTCGGCGGAGGACGGTAGCGGGTTTCGGGCTTCATGGATGAGAAGCGTTGATCCAAGCGCTGGCGCGGAACGGCTTTTTTGCTGGCTTGCATAAGGCGACAGCCTGTTTTCAAGAAATGTGAAAGCAGGGTATAGCCTGTTTTCATAAATCTTACAATAAGGCCCTGACCTGAAGACTTGTCGTGGTGCGATCTTCCGCTAAAAGCACGCGGCGGGCCATGGGGCTTGTCCGACTTCATCTAAGTGGGATCTGGATGCACTGGGGGATCACGATCTGGCGCGGGCGTATGCCCGGGCCGGCACGGAGGCGCCGCACGAGCGAGGCCAGTGCCTGATCGGACAGATGAACTCATGGAAACCGGTGCGGCCACTAACGATTGTTCAAGCATAAGCATCACATTCGCCTTGTCGTCGGCGAACCAGATCCCAGACGGTCCCCGTGATGCAAATCTGTGTTGGATGCCATGGATGCGGATGTCGTGGAGCCCGGCCCGCGCGCGGACGGTCTCCGACGCTCCATCGACGTCGGTCATGTGCCCGCCCGACTTGTTTCCGGGGATCACCCAGGGATTGTCGGGCTTGGAGGGCGATGGGCTCCCGGGCGGGCGCCTCGGTCGGTCCGGGATAGTCGAGCCGGACGTCTGTAAGAATGGAGCCAGCGGTGTGTGTTCGGCAGGAACTTGTGGAGCTAGGCGGAATGAACGGGAATGGGTCACGCAGCGTCGGCGACGCTTTCCGGTCCGGCCAAAAGCGCCTCGATCCGGTCGGCGATGTTCTGCGCCGGTTCTCGGAGTTGGGAGACGGTCCAGTCGGCGGCATAGCCTTCGGTGACATCGTTTGGGCGGGCGTGATTGACGAGGCGCTTGGTGAGGGAGGAAGGCAGCATCAGTTCGCGTTCGGCGACGGTGATGAAGCAGTTCCGCAGGCCGTGGAACCAGAACTTGGAGCCGCCGGCCTTGCTGATGCGGCTGTAGAGATGGTGGATATCCTGCACATGGCCGGTGGCGCTGGTGGGCGAGGGAAACACCCAGTCGCCAACGGCGCGCGGGTAGCCGTCGGTCGTGGCCTGGCGGCGTTCGAGAATGGCCGCGAGTTGCCGGGTGATCGGAAGCTCCAAGGGCACGCCGGTCTTGGTCTCCTCGACCCGGAAGGTGAGCTCTGCCAGGTCGACCCGCTCCCAGCGGAGTGTGAGCACCTCCTCGCGGCGCATGCCGGTGTAGAGCCCAAACCAGAGAGCGTCCCGGATCGCCGGGTTGTGCACCTCCGCCTCGATCCCGGCGCGCCAGCACGGCAGCACCTCTGCCG
The DNA here is from genome assembly GCA_965261985.1 of Alphaproteobacteria bacterium. Lineage (GTDB taxonomy): Bacteria > Pseudomonadota > Alphaproteobacteria > Bin95 > Bin95 > Bin95. The sequence continues at coordinate 5,560,730 of OZ253490.1, read as the reverse complement.
GGGCCGAGATCTTGCGCCTTGTCTTGCGGTGGAACTTGCCGCCGCCGGCGAGCCAGAGATCGACCGGATTGCGCAGCCCGTCCAGGTCGACGCAGGGCCTGCGGTAGACGGAGCGCAGAAGCGACATCGCCCGGTTGGCCGCAGACCAGCCGTGGTCGGCCGTGATGCTGTTGAAACGGGTCTCGACATCCTTGCGCGCGATAGCGTCGAGCGGGCGGGTGAGCCAGTCGCCCAGATACCGTTTCGCCTCGTAGCGGTAGAGCTCGTTGGTGCGCTTCGTCCGGTTGGGATTGGCCGTCATATACTCTTCGAAGGTATCTGCGAGCGTGGGCATGCTGCGCGCCTCGGCGCGTTCCTCCGCCGGATTGTCGCCGTCGGCGACCTTGCCGAGGATCTTCTGTGCCTGTCGTCTCGCCTGATCGGCCGTCACCGTGCCGTAGCGGCCGATGACGATGCGCTTGTTGGGGGCCTTCCGGCCACCGTCGCCGGCACGGTAGTTGACGATGAAAGACTTGGCGCCGCCGGGATGGACACGGATGCCGAAGCCGGTGAGCTTCTCGTCCCATGCGATCCAGGACGTGTCGGTCGGCTCAAGCGCTTCGATGACCCGCTTGGTGAGTGTCGTGCGCACCTTCGCGGTGCGCTTTCCGGTGTTCGTTTGCATGAAGGAAACATGGCATCGCGCGGGAACTGCGTCAACACATGAGGCAACACCAGAAAAGAAACTCTTGACGCTCAATGGCCCTGTATGGCCGCATAGTCGGAGACGGAGAAGCCCGCAACACCCTGTATAATAGGGATAAACGGCACTGCTTGGCGTCGGTCGGCTTCCTCTGGCCCAATATTGGAACGAGTCTCATAACCTGAAGGTCGTAGGTTCAAATCCTACCCCCGCAACCAAAGCCAAGCCCTTGAAAACTAAGACGTTTTCAAGGGCTTTTTCATGTCCGGTGAAGAGCTGACTTGGCCAACTGGCAAACTACTGGCAAACAAATTGCTTCGCGAACAGGGCGTCGGAAGGCGATGCGGGCGCCACCAACCGGGTGTCATGGGGTCTGGGCGGTGTCGAGACGGGAGACGGCTATGAGGGTGGATTTTCATGGCTCTGGCGCCGCGAGGCAGGACCTGCCGCCCCGACAGGAAGGCGGTCGATCACAGCCCTGGCGGGACCTGCCGGCGGTGATCATCAGGTTCATGCCCTGAAGGGCATTGTGCAGTCGGGGGGCCGCCTGGCAAACAGGGTGGTCGAACTTGTGCGCAGAAGAACGCGGACTTGTCCGAGGCGGTCCGCGCCTGAAACGGGATTTCGGGAACGGTGCAACCGGCATATCCGCCGATGGCGGATAGGCATCCAGGCGTTTGGCCGAACCGGAAGAAGCGAGACTATCCCGGTGACGCGCGGGGCAGACCCTCGACAACTTCAGCGAGCCGGTCCCCCAGCCCTTCGAACGCCAGATCGTTCACGAATTGCCGCCGCCACAACAGCCGTCGATCGGCCTCGTTCATCTGAGCCTCTCTACAGGCCCCTTCCCAGTTTGCCCCGATGACGGCGACCTGGTCCCGCACGATCGCCAGCGCGCGCTCTTCCGCGAGAAGAAACTTGTTGGCTGCGGCGAGACATAGCGAAAGCTGGCTGCGGCGCTCGCGTCCGTGGATTTGCATGGCCTGCGATGCCTGCCGCCCGGTTCTCGATTGCGGGCAAATGTCGTAGGCCGGCGTAAGCGTGAGACTGCCGCCATCCCAGAAGGCGGCATGGTTCCGGGCATGGTCGTCCGTGTTGCCGACGAGAATGTTGAAGACCATGCGCGCGAAGAGTTCCCGCAGTGTCTCGGCCGGCGCGGTGAAGCGCGCCCGGACGATGTCGGCGAGCGCTTCGTAGGACGCATGGGCGGTGAAGCGCTCGTCGAGGCCGAGCAGGGTCAGCGCCGAAACCATGGCGCGCCGGGTCCACCCGTTCTCAGCCGGCTCCCGGTCGAAGCGCCGGATCAGCAGGACGTCCTTGTTCATCGCCCGGACGAGCTTGACCGGCGCAACGCTCAGCCCGGCGATGCTCGCGAGGCGCATGGCGATGAACTCGGCCTTGACCACGCTGAAGGTGTCGGTCGAGGAGGAGAACTTGGCGACATACTTGATGTCTCCGTCCCGGATGAGGGCCTTCGGCCTCGCTCCCCCGATCGCCGTGCCATGCTGCAATGCTTCGGCCAGGTCGGGCGCATAGACCGGTATCGCGTCTTCCCTGGCCAGATAGGAACGGCCATAGGTGAAGACGAAGTGATCGTCTTCCGCGTGAATGCGGCCCGCGACCGCCGGCGCAGTCCTGCCGGGCAGCCATATCCAGACGAAGGCCTCGCGCGGCCGAGAGAGGTCAGAAGTCATCGTCGACCTCATGACGGGGCTTGCGGATCGAGCCCGGCATCAGGGCGAGCCTGTCGTCGGCCTGCTCGAGCTGGGGCGCGAGTGTCGTCGCCTCCGGTACGAACAGATCGACGCCCGTGAGGGCGGCGGCTTCCAGCACGAGGCCGATCGCCACCGAGGGATTGCCCTTCTCGATGAGTTGCAACGTGCTCCTGGCGATGCCGATGCGGGCTGCAAGATCGTGTTCGGACATGCGGCGGCGTTTCCTGGCGAGCCTGATCTGCTTGCCGAGGAGCAGTAGCGCCTCTTCGGTAAGGCGCGAATAGGTACGCGGTGTGTTCGGCATGTTGATACTATGACCGATTTGACGATCATAATAATATTCATGACCGGTTTATCGGTCAAACTTCTCTGAGTGTCGTTACCGCGTGGTCCACCCGGTTACGCTCGCGAAAATGTTGGAACCCGGTCCGCGGCCAAGCCGGTTCTTGTCCAAGCTCGCCTGCGGAATGTCCGGCGGTCTGGTCGCAGTCGATGTACATGTGCCACGCACGGCGACAGCGATCTTGCGAGTTGTCAGAAATAACATTATATTTCTGACAGACTTGAGGTGTCTCATGGAACGGCTGAACGAAGTGATCCTGCATCATGCCCGAAACCAACCCGAGGGGGTCCCAGTATCGGCCAAGGGACTGCTGCATCTCGGCAGCCGTGCCGCGGTCGATCAGGCCCTGTCGCGTCTTTCCCGTCGCGGAGAACTGCTGCGCGCGGGGCGGGGTCTCTATGTCCTGCCGGTCGAGAGCCGGTTCGGCAGCCGGGCGCCTTCGCTCCGGAAGACGGTCGAGGCGGTGGCGGCACAGCGCGGGGAGCGGATCGCCGCCAGCGGCGCCATGGCGGCGAACAAGCTCGGTCTGACGACGCAGGTGCCGGTCAAGCCGGTCTTTCTGACTTCGGGACGAAGCCGCAAGCTGAAGCTCGGCCACCAGGAGGTCGAGTTACGACACGCGCCGCCGTGGCAGCTCGTGCTGAGCGGCCGCAAGGCGGGAGACGCCGTCCGAGCGCTCGCCTGGCTGGGACCCGAAAGGGCTGAGACGGCGCTTTCGGAGATCGGTCCGTCGTTGACCGCTGCAGAGCGCCAGGAGCTGGCCGGCGTCACTGCGCAGATGCCGGGATGGCTGGCGGGGCCTGTGAGCAGGCTGGCACATGGCTGAGCGCTATCTGGATCTCTCCCGCGACGATCGTCGGGAGGTGCTCGATGTCGCGGCCAGCGCGTCGGGCAGGCCGGCCTATCTGCTGGAAGAGGACATCTGGGTCGTCTGGGCTCTCCAGATGCTGTTCGGAGATCCCATCGGCGCGCCGCTCGTCTTCAAGGGCGGCGCGTCGCTGTCCAAGGCGTATCGGGCCATTCCGCGTTTCTCCGAGGACGTCGACCTCACCTATGACATCCGCGAGCTTGCACCGGATCTCGTCGGTGACAGTCCGGGCGCTCTGCCGAAGAGCCGGAGCCAGGAACAACGATGGACGAGGGAGACTCGCCGACGCCTGGCGGCCTGGACGCGCGATGCGGCCGCCCCGTATCTGGCTGCGGCCTTGCACGCCGTCGAAGCGGACGGCGCAGTCAGGGTCGAGGATAGCGACCTCTTCGTCCGCTATGCGCCACTGACCGAGGGGACGGGCTATGTCCGCCCGGAGGTGAAGCTGGAATTCGGGGCGCGCGCCACTGGTACGACCTCATGCGCCTCGACAGTGCCGGCCTGACGGAACATGCCCTTGCAGACAGGGAGGTCGCCGCAGCCGTGGCAGCGCACAAGGCCATGTTCTTCCGCGAAAAGGATACGTCGGGTAACTGGGTGGACTACCACGCTGCCGTCACAGGCGCCTTGCAGCTTGTACCGGCGGGCGCTTCGCTTGACGCACTTGCCGACGACTACGCGCGCATGGTCGAAGACGGACTGTTGCTGGACGAAGCGGAACCCTTCGCCGCGCTGGTGGCTTCCTGCCACGAAATCGCGGACAGGGCCAACCGGCAGGCCTGATTGCGTGATCTACGCCACAGTGAGGCGATTCCAAACCGGAGATACTCGCAAACCGGCTGTTGCTGAACTTCGAAGGCAAAGTGCGGCAGGAGCCGTTCTACGGGGCCCCGTCCTCGCCCTGCGCAGCGCCCATCCTCGCATGCGGTTCGGGCATGCATGTGTCTTCAGAAGGCACTTTCTTCCTCTGCAGGGGGATGCTAACCGGGTCGGTCGAGAAATTGTTAGAGGCCGATCGAGCGGCCGAAAGGCGGGCCATGGCCAGGAACGGTTTGGCGCCGTCGCCGGCCGGGTGGGCTGCACGGTCGGCAGTTGGCGAGGAAAGTGGCCGATGACGATTGTGAGATCCCGGTTTGTGCCGCGGCGGTTCCACCGACCGACACCGCCTCAGGGGACACAACCACTGGAATTCGTCGGCGTGCGCAAGACCTGCCCAAACGGGGTCAGGGCGATCCACGGGATCGACATGTCTGTCGCCGACGGCGAGTTTGTGGTTGTCGTCGGCCCGTCCGGCTGCGGGAAGTCCACCCTGCTGCGCATGGTCGCCGGGCTGGAGACTGTGACGGAAGGAGAGATCCGGATCGATGCAAGGCGGGTCAACGAACTGGAGCCCGTTCCCCGCGAGGCGGCGGCGCTGGAAATCGCCGTCGAACTCGTCGAGGCGCTCGGCGCGGACAGCCTGGTCCACGGGCAGTTGGCCGGTGGCGGGCAAGGCGCGGCCGTGACGGTTCGCGTGGACGGAGCCCGGCAGGTTGCGGCCCGCGAGGTGCTCCCCCGGGCTGTCGCGCCGGAGCATGCCCACCTGTTCGATGCCGGCAGCGCCAAGCGTCTGGCCGGAGCCCGCGGATGCTGGAAATAGACGGGCATCGCGGTGCGCGCGGATTGCTGCCGGAAAACACGCTCCCGGCGTTCGAGCGCGCGATCGCCCTCGGAGTCGATGGGCTGGAGTTCGACGTCGGCGTGACCCGGGACGGCGTTCCGGTTGTCCATCACGACCGGGCGCTCGACCCGGACCATACGCGCGACGCCAGCGGAGCGTGGCTGGCGTCGCCGGGTCCGCTGCTCCAGGCGCTGGATCTCGCGGCATTGTCGGAGTTCGACGTCGGCAGGGCCAGGCCGGGCAGCGGGACATTCACGAGGTTTCCGCACCAGGAACCGCACGACGGTGCGCGCATCCCCACTCTCGCGGAGGTTCTGGCGTTGGGCCGTCGGCCGGGAGCCGGGGCCGTCCGCTTCAACATCGAAATCAAGCTGTCGCCCCTGGCGCCGGGCGAGACGGCGCGGCCGGAGGCGTTCGCGCAGGCGGTGGTGGCAGCGCTGCGGGCCGAGGGAACGATCTCCCGGGCGAGTGTCCGGTCCTTCGACTGGCGCGTGCTTCTCGAAATTCGCAAGCTTGCGCCGGAACTTCCCATCGCCTGCCTTACCGCCGAACAAAGTTGGCTCGATACCGTGTGGCGCGGGCGGGAGGAGCCTTCGCCCTGGACCTCGGGCTTGAATATCGACGCGAATGACGGCTCGGTGCCGAGGCTGGTGCATCGGTTCGGCGGTCCGGTATGGTCTCCTTTCCATTCCGACCTGAGCGCAGAGGCGTTCGCCGAAGCCCGCAAGCTCGGTCTCAAGGTCGTCGTCTGGACGGTGAACGAGGTTCGCGACATGCAGGCGCTGGCCCGGCTCGGCGTCGATGGCATCGTTACCGATTATCCCGACCGCGCCATCGAGGCGCTGAAGCCCTGGCGTCAGGAAGCGCCGCAGAACGCCTGAAGATATGCCCCGAGGCGTTCCACGCCGTCGGCCGAGACGCCCAGGCCCTTCCGGGTGCGCCGCCAAAGAATGTCTTCGGCGGTCAGGGCCCATTCGCGCCGGACCAGATGCTTCACTTCCGCCGCGTAAAGTCCGGCCCCGAAATGTTCGCCCAGGTCCTCGACACTCCCGCAGCCGGCAAGCAGGGCGTCCGTCTCGGCGCCATAGTGGCGTATGAAATGCCGGAGAAGCCCCTCGGGCAGCCATGAATGGCGCGCCGCGCATTGCGCCTCGAATGCGGCGATATCCGCATTGGGGATGTCCCCGCCGGGGAGGGGCGCATCGCGGGTCCATCCCGGCCTGTCGATGCCGAGAGGCTCCGACAGCATGTCCACCGCCTGCTCGGCAAGCCTGCGGTATGTCGTGATTTTGCCGCCATATACCGAGAGCATCGGCTCCGGCAGGCGGTCGAGCGCCAGCATGTAGTCGCGAGTGACCTCGCTCGCCTTTTCCGCCCGGTCGTCGAACAGCGGACGGATGCCGGAATATGTCCACACTACGTCTTGCGGAGCAACGCGGGTCTCGAAATAGAGATTGGCGGCCGCGCAGATATAGTCCACTTCCCCGGGTGTTATCTCGACCCGTCCCGGCGCGCCCTCGAACTCTACGTCGGTGGTCCCCAGGAGGGTGTAGTCCTCTTCGAAGGGAATCGCGAACAGCACGCGGCCGTCTTCGTTCTGGAAGACATAGGGGTAGGCATGGTCGAAGAGCTTCCGCACCACGATATGGCTGCCCTTGACGAGCCTCACCGCGCGATCCGCGCCGGCGCCGCCGGCGAGCGAACGGGTGTGGCCGACCCAGGGGCCGGTTGCGTTGGCGACGCTTCGCGCCATGACGGCGAAGCGTTCGCCGGACAGCCGGTCGACCAGGACGGCCTCCCAGTCCGACCCGCGAACCGCGAGCGACACGCAGTCCGTGCGGACCCGGATTTCCGCACCCCGCGCATGGGCATCGCGGGCGTTCAGCACCACCAGCCGCGAGTCCTGCACCCAGCAGTCGGAATATTCGAAGGCCCGCCGGTAGCGGCTCTGCAAGGCCCGCCCGCTCTCGTGCCGGCGGAGGTCGATACCGGCGCAGGGCGGCAGCAGAACCCGCCCGCCGATGCGATCGTAGAGAAAGAGTGCCAGCCGGACGGTCCACCACGGGCGCAGTCCGGCATGGTGCGGCAGCACGAAACGCATCGGCCAGACGATGTGCGGGGCATTGCGCAACAACACTTCGCGCTCGCGCAGGGAACGGCGCACGAGCCGGAAGTCGTACTGCTCCAGGTAGCGGAGCCCGCCATGGATCAGCTTGGTGCTGGAAGACGAGGTGTGCGCGCCGAGATCGTCCCGTTCGCATAGCAGGACTTCGAGGCCGCGCCCCGCCGCGTCCCGTGCGATGCCGGCGCCGTTGATGCCGCCGCCGATGACAAGCAGGTCCACTTTGCGCCGCCCAGGGCTTTTCGAAGCCATTCGAACGTAGCGCTCCCCAGCGGATAACCGAAACCCTGGCCCGGCCAACCCGGGTCCGGCGGCTTGTCGGGGGCATGACAGCCGCCGGATTTTTCATCGGTCCGGGCGCGCGACCCTCGTCCGTTCGCTCCCGCCGATTCGACAGCCCCACAGCCGGGGACCATACTCGTTTTCCGGTCGAATAGACGACCGGAAAAACGGAGGATCCGCCATGAAACGCAACATGTTGGCAGCTGCCACGGTGTTGGGCCTCCTGGTGACGGCAGTCGCCATGCCGGTCGAGGCCAAGACAAGGATCAATCTCTGGTATGGCCTCAAGGGCTATCTCGGCAAGCAGGTGATCAAGGTTTGCGAGCGCTTCAACGCCGCCCAGGGCGACTACGAGATCGTCTGCACCGGCAAGGGCAACTACGATCAGGCGCTCCAGGCCGGCATCGCCGCCTACCGTGCCAAGAAACACCCCCACATCCTGCAGGGCGTCGAGACCGCGACGGGAACGCTGATGCTCTCGGGTGCGATCTATCCGGCATACCAGCTGATGGCCGACGCCGGCTATGACGTCGACTGGAGCGACTATATCGGCTCGATCATGAGCTACTACGCCTCCTCAGACGGCAAGCTCTATTCCTTTCCCTTCAACTCGTCGACGCCGGTGATGTACTACAACATCGACATGTACGAGAAAGCCGGCATCGAGGGGCCGGCCGAAACCTGGGAACAGTTCGAGGAGAACCTGCGGACACTGAAGGACTCGGGCATTGCCTGCCCGATCGCCTTCTCCACCTATCTCTGGGTCCATCTGGAGCAGTTCAGCTACATGCACGGCGAGCCGATTTCGACACGCAATAACGGCTTCGACGGTCTCGACGCGGAACTTGTCTTCAACCGGACCTCGTATGTGAAGCATGTCGAACGGCTGAAACGCTGGTACGATGAGAATCTCGGAAGTTACGCCAAGGAGCTGTTTGGGGTCGGCACCCGCGAGTCCTTCGCCACCGGCAAGTGCGGGCACTATTTCGGCTCCATCGCCTCGCACGGCACAGTGCTGAAGAGCGCCAAGATGAAGTGGAACGTCGCACCGCTGCCGCACAATGAGGGCGTGGCGCCCAATAACACCGTTGTCGGCGGTGCGAGCTTCTGGATCATGAAGGGCTTCGATGAGGCCGACTACAAGGGCGTCGCCGCCTTCTTCGACTTCATCCGGTCGGTCGAATCGCAGGAGTTCTGGAGCACCGTCACCGGCTATGTGCCGACAACCAGGAGCGGTTACGACGCGCTCGTTGCCAAGGGCTTCTACAAGCAGGAGCAGTATGCCGGGCGGGAGGTCGCGATCGAAAGCCTGGCCCGGACGCCGCCCACGCCGCTCTCGCGTGGGCTGCGCCTCGGCTACTTCCGGCAGATCAAGAAGATCATCGGCGGCGAGCTGGAGCAGATGCTGGCCGGCAAGAAGACAGCGCAGGAGGCGCTCGACAACGCGGTGAAACGCGGCAACGAGCAGCTTCGGCGCTTCGAAAAGCAGTACAAGGGCCAGTCCCTGCCCTGAGCGCGGGAACCGGCGAAGGAACGGCGGCGCCCGGACGGCTTCATGCCGGGCGCCGCGATGCCATGCGTGAACAGCAACAGCGCCTAGCCAGATGATCAAGCGCGTTCTCTTCCGCAACCGGCTTCTGCCTTATCTCCTGATATTGCCGGAAGTCCTGATCGTCTTCGTCTTCTTCTACTGGCCGTCGGCAAAGGCGCTGTTCTGGTCCTTCACCCTGGAGCCCCCTTTCGGGGGAGTCGCCCAGTGGGTCGGTCTGGACAATTTCCGGGAACTCTTCAGCTCTCCCGAATATTACGAGTCCGCCGGAATCACCCTCATCTTCGCCTTCTGGACGACGCTGATCTCCATGGGGCTCGCGCTCCTGCTGGCGATATTCGTGGACCGGGTGATTCGGGGGCTGGTGATCTACCGGACGGTGCTGATGTGGCCCTATGCGGTGGCGGCGCCGGCGGCCGCCGTCGCCTTCCAGTTCATCTTCCAGCCGGGCGTGGGCTTCTTCGCCTTTCTAAACGACATCTGGCCGGGCATATGGGACCCGAACATTGTCGGCGCGGACGCGATGGTGATGGTCATCATCGCCGCGTCCTGGAAGAGCATCACTTACAATTTCATCTTCTTCCTGGCGGGCCTGCAGGCGATTCCCCGCACCTTCGTCGAGGCGGCGGCGCTTGACGGCGCAGGCCCGATCCGGCGCTTCGTCACCATCGTCTTCCCGCTGCTGAGCCCGACCTTCTTCTTCCTGCTTGTCATCAACGTCACCGATTCCTTCACCGAAGGCTTCGGCATCATCAACGTGATGACCCAGGGCGGGCCGGGCGAGGCCACCAACATCCTGGTGTACAAGATCTATCAGGACGGTTTCATAGGCCTCGACCTCAGCGGCTCATCGGCCCAGTCCGTCGTGCTGATGAGCCTCGTCGTCGCGTTGACGTTCGTTCAGTTCAAGTGGATCGAACGTCGAATTCAGTACGCGGAGTGAGCCGGCATGATCGAGCGCACACCGATCCTGAACGCCGTCACCCACGCGGTCCTCGCGATCGGTTTGTTGGTGATGTGTTTTCCCCTGGCGATTGCCTTCGTCGCCGCGACGTTGCCCTACGAGGCGGTGATCGACGTGCCGATGACGCTGATCCCGGGAGGCGAACTGCTGGAAAATGCGGCCAAGGCCTGGGAGCGAGGCGAGTTCGCGACCCAGGGCGTCAACAGCGTGGTTATGACGCTTGGTATCCTGTTCGGCAAGATCGCCTGCGCCTCGCTCACGGCCTTCGCCATCTGCTACTTCAACTTCCGCTTCCGTATGCTGGCCTTCTGGCTGATCTTCATCACGCTGATGCTGCCGTTGGAAGTGCGCATCGTGCCGACCTACGAAGTGGCGGGGAACGCGCTGCTGCCGTTGCAACAGCTTCTGGAAGTGTTGTGGCTCACCGATCTCGTCGCCTGGCTCGCCGGGGTCGAGGTTGCGCTGGAGTGGAACCTGCTCGACACCTATTGGGGGCTGACCCTGCCGCTCTTCGCCAGCGCCACGGCGACCTTCCTCTTCCGTCAGTTCTTCCTGACGATTCCGGAAGAGCTGGCGGAGGCGGCGAAGATGGACGGGGCCGGGCCGCTGCGTTTCTTCTTCCAGATCCTGCTGCCGCTTTCGAAGACCAACATCGCTGCGCTCTCGGTCATCATGTTCGTCTTCGGCTGGAACCAGTATCTCTGGCCCCTGCTGATCACGACGGAGCCGGACATGCGCACCCTGGTGATGGGCCTTGAGAACCTGATCCCCTCGGAGGACGAGCTGCCGGAATGGAACGTGGCCATGGCGGGCACCCTGATGGTGATGCTGCCGCCGATCGTCGTCGTGCTGGTGTTGCAGCGCTGGTTCGTCAGGGGCCTGCTCGGCGGGGAGAAATAGGGGCGAGGAACGCGGATGGCGAACGTCAGCTTGCGGCAGGTCAGGAAGTCCTTCGGCACCACGGAGGTCATTCACGGCATCGACATCGAAATCGGCGATGGCGAGTTCGCCGTCATCGTCGGTCCCAGCGGTTGCGGCAAGTCCACCCTGCTCCGGATGGTCGCCGGTCTCGAAGCCGTAACCGCGGGCGAGGTCGCCATCGGAGACCGGGTGGTGAACGACCTCGAGCCCAAGGAGCGCGATGTCGCCATGGTGTTCCAGAACTACGGACTCTATCCGCACATGACGGCCTTTCAGAACATCAGCTATGCGCTGCGGATCGCGCGCCGGCCGAAGGCGGAGATCCGCGAGCGCGTCGAGCGGGTCTCGCGCATTCTGGGCATCGAGGACCTGTTAGCGCGCAAGCCGAGCCAGTTGAGCGGCGGCCAGCGCCAGCGGGTCGCCATGGGCCGCGCCATCATCCGCGAACCCGATGTCTTCTTGTTCGACGAACCCCTGTCCAACCTCGATGCCAAGCTCCGCAGCCAGATGAGGGTTGAGATCAAGCGCCTCCATGACGACCTGAAGGCCACCAGCATCTTCGTCACGCACGACCAGGTCGAGGCGATGACCATGGCCGACCGACTGGTGGTGATGAACCAGGGAGTGGTCGAGCAGACCGGTACGCCGCGACAAGTCTATCGCCGGCCGGGTTCGACCTATGTGGCGAGCTTCATCGGCGCGCCGGCGATGAACCTGCTGCCCGCGACCCTTTCCGACGATGGCGCCGCCGTCGAAGGCAGGGGGATAGAGCGCATCGCCCTGCCGAACGGTGCGGGACCGGACCGGTCGGGACGCCGGGTGATGCTCGGCGTCCGGCCGGAGCATCTGGCGGTGGTTGCCGACGGCAGCGAGGGACTGCTGTCGGCCCGTCTGCTGTACGCCGAGGACCTGGGCGCGTCGCGGCTGCTGCACTGCGCCATCGGTGACGACGAGTTGATTGTCCACACGCAGGACGAGACCGGGGACCGCCCGGGCGACACGTTGCGCCTGGCGGTGGACCCGGCGAACCTGCACCTCTTCGAGGCCGATAGCGGCCGGCGCCTTGAGGCGGTCGACGGTGGCTAGACTGTTGGGGGCGATTTTCTTCTGGGTGGGCGCGATGACTGCTTCCGCGACCGAGCCGACGGCGGTTCTCGGAACCGCGCCCAAGGTCGAACCGGGCGAACTCAGCCGGGTTCCGAACGCGGATGCAATCGTCAGCCGCATCTGGATGCCGGCGCTCGATGCGGGCTTCGTGCCCCAAGGCCTGACCGTGGCGGGAAACCTTGTCCTCGTCGCGGCCTATAAGAGCACTTCCTACCGGCGTTCCCGCGGCGAGAGCCGGGTATTCGCGGTGGACATGAAGAGCGGCGATCCGGTCGGCGAAATCCGCCTCCCCGACGATGTCGGCCATCCGGGCGGACTGGCCAACGACCGCCGGGGCACGCTTTTCGTCGCCGACCGGGGCAAGCTCTACCGCATCGACCTGGCGCGGGCGCTTGCCGATGGCGATGCCGGAGCGGCGATTCTGGGACGGGCGGATATTGACCGCGAGATCGGCCCTTCCTTCCTCGCCTGGCATGCCGACCATCTCTGGTTCGGGCCCTACGAGAAATACGGCGAACCGCGTCTCTACCGCTATTCTGTCGCGAGGTGTTCCCGGAGGATGGCGCGGTTTATCTCACCGCCGCCGACGATGTGCACAGCATCCCCATAGACGCCCGCACCCAGGGCGCCGCGTTCGATGCCGAGGGCCGCCTGTGGCTTTCGCAAAGCGGGGGCGACGGCGGCGTGGTGCAACGCCTCGATGCCGAGACCGGCGACCTGCTCGACCTCTTCACGGTGGCGGCCGGAACCGAAGACCTGTCGTTCGACGAGGCGGGGATGCTCTGGAGCGTCTCCGAGGCCGGCAGCCTCAGATGGCGCCACTGGGAAACATACTTCCCGTTGATCTTCTCTCTCGATGTCGGGCAGTTGAAATAGAGCGGTCGGCACAATCGGCAGGAGAGGGCGGCGCCTATTGCGGCGCCGGCACCGCCCGGGCCAGGCGCCGGCGCAGCAACATGAACACGAGAAAACCGATTAGCGCCATCGATCCCATCGTCACGAAAGCGAGCCCCCAAGCGGTCGTTCCCCCAAGCGGTGCGGCAAGATCGAGCACCGCGCCCACGAGGGGCGGCGCGAACAGCGAGCCGCTGAACCCCAGTGTCGAATGCACCGCGAGTGTTGCGCCCCGATGGCCCGCCGGAGAGGTGTTGATGACTCCCGCAGTAAGCGCGGCTGAGTCGGCCTGGATCGCGGCGGAATAAACCAGGCAGAGGAGCGCCACGACGGCGAAGGGCAGTAGCGAGGAAAAGCCGACGACGGCGCTGAGCGCGAATGTCGCCAGCATCACGCACGAAATCAGGCGCACGCGCCCGACCCGCAGGGCCAGCTCCGCGCCGCCGATGCTCGAAGCCACCGCGACGAGCGAGGTGAGGGCGGCTAGCAGCGTGGCGTTCAGCGTGAATTCGGCGCTGCTTCCGAGGCAGAACACAAGGAACGGCACGACCCAGGAGCGCATGGCGAACAGCTCTGCCCCGTGGCCCGTATAGCCGACGATAAAGCTCATGGTCTTCCGCGAGCGCAAGACAGGGCGGAAGTCCAGCACGTGACTGCGGACCACCTTGGCCGCCTCCGGTTCCCCAGGCGCGACCAGCAACGCAAGCGCGATGCCGGCCAGGGCCGGGCCGGCCGCCGTGAACAGGAAGGCGCCCCGCCAGCCGAACCACTCCAGGGCGCAACCTGCTAGCGCATAGGAGGCCGCTGTCCCGCCGCTGAAGCACGCCGTGTAGAAAGCGACGGCGCGGGCGCGCGGCGCCTTGCTCGTCAGACGGTCGGTGAGCACCTTGAGCCCGGGCATGTAACATCCGGCCATACCGGTGCCGGCGATCACTCGCCACGGCAGGGCGGACCAGAAACCCGTAGCCATGAACGCCAGCCCGACCAAGGCCGCAGCAGACAGTACAGCGCCCGAGATGAAGACAAAACGGGCGTCGACCCGGTCGGTGATCGCGGTGAGGAACGGAACCGCCAGCACGTAGCCACCGAAAAATGCGCCGGAAAGCCAGCCGGCCGTAACATTGTTCATCTGCCATGCCGGCTGAAGCACGGGCTGCAGCGACCAGTAGGCCGAAAAGCCGGCCATCGCGAATACCAGGGCCACGCACATCACGGCGACCAGCACCAGCGGCCTTTGCGCTATGGCCTGTGCAATCACGATGCCGGGTCCATTATCCGGGTCCCGGCGAGGAGCCGCGGCGGCGATTCCCGACATCAACGCTCACCACGCGGATGCGGAACTCCTGATTGCGATGGGAGACCTTGCGCATCGGGACACCGCACGGGGAGCAGATGCCGAGACTGTTGCGCCCGCGCGGTCTCGGCGGGTCCGATGACCGGTTCGCCGTCGCGTCGCCCAAGCTTCCGCTTGGGCGACGCGCTTGGTTACCAGAAAGACGAGCGCCGTTGTGACCTTGATCGCGACGAAGACGACGCAGGGACGAGATTTCTTGAGGCCCGAACTGCGGGACGGTGCCGGGGCCTTTCGTCGGAAATCCGAGCAAGCGCCCATCATCGCCCCATGAGCAGTCGGACTCAAGCACGTGATCCCGGCGGACATTGCGATTACGCGATTTGGGCATCCTACCCTCGAAGCCGGCAATGCAGGCTGTCCGAACAGCCGCCGTGACGAACTCCTGCTCCGAAACCTCGACAGCCCATCAAACTAGCACGCCCGGCGAGATGTTGGCTGTCCATACATTTTTGCCGCTGCCTGCGAAAGCCCTACCGGCGGCGGAACTGGGCGAGACGAATAGCAAATCGAGGAATCCGGCCGACATGGCGAAAGCACGAGGCTGTGACTGAACCGTTCGCCTTAGGCATCGACGTGGCGCGCCCGTCGCGAGCCGGGTCATGCAGGTTCCCATCATCCAATCGATGCTGACGAGTCTTACGAATGCGCGATCGAGCGGTGCGCCGGCATCGAGGCAAGAGCTAGGAGACCTGAAACCAATTACGAGAGCGGCTCCTGAGCCGGAGCCGCCGTCAGTCGGTCATCGAACACGATGCAAGATGACCAGGGCCGTCATTACTCGAGAGTTCTTGCAGCACGAGGTTGAGGCAAAGACAGAGGCGTTGGGCGGGATCGTAGTGCGCCAGGCTAACTGGTGCGAGTGCAGCGGGTGCAAGTCCCGCGGAAAGGAAAGGCTAACCACCACTTTCACCGCGAGCCGTGCGCCGGACATCGCGAGGTGTCAGGCGAAGCGTCGGTAGCGGCATGTGCGGGCCGGGCTATTGAGCCTCGAAACTGCCTGCGCCGGATGCGCCGAGGCCTTTACGATGGTCGAAGGCAACACCCATCAGCCGATATGGTGAGGCGAAGTGGGGCATCCCGGAGTCGAAGAACCATGGCACGCACAGAAGCACTCCACCGGGACCTGGGAGATCTTCAGGTCGCCCCGCAGTCGAACGGGGCCGCAACGAAAAGGAGGTAATCCGTAATCCGAGATGAACGACCTGAAGAAGTCAGACCCGGCAGTAGTAGCTGTGAAACCGGCGAACAAGGGGCGGCAACGCCCGGCGGAGCCGGTGGAGCCAAGGGCCGGGGCCGAGGGAAATCCGGGAAGCCAAAGCACGCGCCGCGCGCAGAAGCGGGCAAGCGTGACACAGGCGGCCGACCGGATACGGCAAGCTGCCAAGGGGAACCCGGATGAGCGTCTTGTGGCGCTCCTGCACCACATCACGGTGCCTGTACTGGAAGAGGCGTTCCACTCGCTGAAGCGGGACGTTGCTGCCGGTGTGGACGGCGTGACGTGGGACATGTACGCGGAGGGGCTGGGAGACCGGCTGGTCGACCTTCACGCCCGCATACACAGGGGAGCGTATCGTGCGCCGCCGGTCCGGAGGGTGGAAATACCCAAGCTGGACGGCGGGAAACGACCGCTCGGCATCGCCTCACTGGAAGACAAGATCGTCCAGAAGGCGGTGACGGACACGATTCTGGTGCCGATCTACGAGACGGAGTTCCTCGGGTTCAGCTACGGGTTCCGACCGGGACGCGGAGCGCACAACGCGCTCGATGCGCTCGCGGTCGGAATAACACGGCGCAAGGTCAACTGGATTGTCGATGCGGACATTCGCGGCTTCTTCGATAACGTGGACCGAAGCTGGCTCGTCCGGTTTCTGGAACACCGCATCGGAGACAAGCGCGTCATCCGCCTCATCACCAAATGGCTGAATGCCGGCGTCATGGAAGGCACCGACTGGACGGACACAGGCAGGGGCACGCCACAGGGGGCAATTGCTTCGCCCGTCCTGGCGAACGTCTACCTGCATTATGTGCTCGACCTCTGGGTGCACAAATCATGGCGCAAGCGGAAGGTGGAAGGCGACATGATCATCGTCCGTTACGCGGACGATTTCGTGACCGGCTTTCAACATCGGTGGGAAGCGCAGCGCTACCTGAACGACCTGAGGGAGAGGCTGGCCCGGTTCGGGCTGGCCCTGCACCCCGATAAAACCCGGCTCATCGAGTTCGGACGGTTCGCGAACGAGGACCGGAAGGGCCGTGGTCAGGGCAAACCGGAAACCTTCGATTTTCTGGGAATGACGCACTTCTGCGGCAAGACCGGAAACGGGAAATTCCGGCTGGGGCGCAAACCGTCGCGGAAGCGCGTAAGACGGACCCTCAGACGGATCAAGGAAGAACTGCGCAAACGCATGCACTTGGGCAAGCACGAGGTGGCCCGCTGGCTCGCAAGGGTCATCGACGGATGGCTGAATTACTTTGCCGTTCCGGGAACCTCAGCAGCCCTGAAAGCGTTCGTTGAGGCGGTCAAACGCCTGCTCCTGCGCACCTTGCGCAGGCGCTCGCAGAAAGACCGCACGGATTGGCCAGCCATAGACCGTCTCGTCGGCCTACACTGGCCAAGACCCACCATCCGGCACCCGTGGCCAGACCAGCGATTTGCCGTCACGACCCAAGGCAGGAGCCTCGTGCGCTAACGCGCCTGCGGGGATCTGCGCGGGGGGTGCCGGGCAACCGGCATTCCTACCGCGATCCCTGTCATTCGGAAGACGCGGGCATGTCCATGGTGGGTTGGTTAATTCGTAAGCGCTGCGGACGCCCCACCCCTTCCGGCGGAGCTTCTGATTTGAGATTCACCGATCGCCTGCCGCTCATCTGCATTCCTCCGTCGGACGATGGAATACACCTTAAGCGACCTGTCCGATTTTCCGGAGCTACCTCAGAAGATCTCCGATGCAGGCCTCCGGGAAGCACAGCTTCGCAGTCGATAAGAACTCGGCCGCTTGCTTGCCCGGACGAACGCTCCGTTGCTACATTCGAATGGCGGGCGAGCTGCCGGCGGCGGCGCATCGCCTCGGATGCCGCAAACCTCGGGACTCGCCACGTGACCTCCAGCTATCGCCTCGGCATCGACATCGGCGGAACCTTTTCCGACTTCGCGGTGGTCGACGATGCCGACGGCACCATCCGGGTCGAGAAGACCCTGACCTCCGCGCACGCACCCGAGGAGTCGGTGATGCGCGGCATCGGCAACCTCTCCGGCGCGATTCCCGACCTGCTGGGCCGGACCTGCGAGGTGATCCACGCGACTACCCTCGTCACCAACGTCATCCTCGAACGCAAGGGGGCGAAGACCGGACTGCTCACGACCGAGGGCTTCCGCGACATCCTCGAGCTGGCCCGGGAGGTCCGCTACGACATTTACGACATGTTCATCCGCCTCCCCGAGCCGATGGTCCCCCGCCGGCTGCGGCTCGGCGTCCCCGAACGGGTGCTCGCGGACGGCACGGTGCTCGTTCCCCTGGACGAAGCGGCCGTCCGCCGGGCGGCGGCCGTCTTCCGCGACGAGGACGTCGGCGCGGTCGCGGTCTCGTTCCTCCATTCCTATCGCAACGGAGCCCATGAGCGGCGGGCGGCGGAGATCCTCCGCGAGGAACTTCCCGCCGTCACCGTGTCGCTGTCGCACGAGGTGCACCCCGAGCCCAAGGAGTACGAACGCACGTCAACCACCGTGCTTGACGCCTACGTCAAGGCGGTGGCGGAGGGCTATCTCGAGCGGCTGGCAGAAGGTCTTGCCAAGCGCGGCTATCGGGAGCGGCTCTTCATCATGCTGTCGAACGGCGGCACCGCGACGGTCGAGACGGCGAAGCGGGTGCCGGTCCAGATCGTCGAGTCGGGACCGGCCGCCGGGGTCGAGGCGGCTGCCTATTTCGGCCGTCTCGCAGGGATCGACAGCCTGCTGTCGTTCGACATGGGGGGAACGACCGCGAAGCTCTGCATCATCGAGAACGGCCGGGCCGCCCGGACCCGCACCTACGAGGTGGACCGCATGCACCGGTTCAAGCCGGGGAGCGGTCTGCCCGCCGCAGTGCCGGTCTACGACCTGATCGAGATCGGAGCGGGGGGCGGCAGCATCGCCCGGGTCGACGATCTCGGCCTGATTCAGGTCGGACCCGACAGCGCCGGTTCGGCACCCGGACCCGCATGCTATGGCCTCGGGGGCACGGCGCCGACGGTGACGGATGCGGATCTGGCGCTCGGCTACCTCAACCCCGACTACTTCCTCGGTGGACGCATGCGGCTCGACCGCACCGCGGCGGAGCGGGCCGTCGAGGGGCATCTCGCGGACGAGACCGGACTCACGACCCTCGAGGCGGCGGCGGGTGTCCACGAGATCGTCAACGAGAACATGGCCGCGGCGGCTCAAGTTTATGTCGCCGAGAAGGGCAAGGCGCCGCCCGAGCTCTCGATGGTTGCTTTCGGCGGGGCCGGGCCTGTCCACGCGGCCGGGCTCGCCCGCAAGCTCGGCTGCCCGCGCTTCGTCGTCCCGCCCTATTCAGGCGTCATGTCGTCGCTCGGGTTGCTCGCCGCCCCGGTCGCGTTCGAACGGAGCCGCGCCGTGAGGCGGATCCTGAAGGCGGTCGACCTCGGCGCGGTCGAAGCCGGGTTCCGCGAGCTCGAGTCCGAGGCCGGAGAGCTGATGCCGGACGGTGTCGCCCCCATCGTGCGGCGGAGCGTCGATCTCCGCTATTCGGGCCAGGACTACCCGCTCGAAATTGAAGTCGCGGGACCGTGCGACGCCCCCTCGACGAAGTTCGATTGGGAGGCGCGCTTCGAGGCGCTCTATCATTCACTCTATGGCAAGGTCGACGACGATAACCCCGTCGAACTCGCGAGCATCCGGGTGCATGTGAGCCAACCCCCGCCCGCGCTCAAGATCGCCCGACCGCCGGCGAAGACCGACGCCCCGCCCAAGGCATGGCGCGACGTCCATGTCTCGGCGGGGTCCGGCATGGAGCGGGTGCCGGTGTACGAGCGGGCGGAACTTCGCATCGGACAGGAGATTGTCGGTCCCGCGGTCATCGAAGAGCGCGAATCGACGACCGTCATCGGTTTGAGCGACCGGCTGCATGTGGACCCCCTGGGGTGCCTGGTGGTGGACCTCGTCATCCACCGGCCCACCGCGTCCGACGGCGATGCCGGCGAGGTGCCGGTTTCGGCGACGTTCGGGCGGAGGTAGCCGATGCAGCTCGACCCTGTCACCATCCAGATCCTCTGGAACCGCCTCATCACGATCGTCGACGAGGCGGCGACCGGGCTCATGCGCACCGCCTATACCCCCTCGGTGAAGGAGTACCACGACTTCTGCTGCGCGCTGTTCGACGCCGACGCGCAGATGCTGTCCCACTCGACGGTCACGACCGCGGGGTTCCTCGGCATCGTCCCCGAGGTGCTGCGCAACTTCATCGCGAAATACCCCCCGGAGACCCTCAAGCCGGGCGACGCCATCATCACCAACGATCCCTGGATCGCGAGCGGCCACCTCATCGACATCTCGATCGCGGCCCCCATCTTTCATCGCGACCGGATCGTCGGCTACACCCTGTGCATCGTCCACCACCTCGACATGGGGGGGCGGATGTCGACACTCGAGTCGAAGGACATGTACGAGGAGGGGCTGAAGATCCCGATCCTCAAGCTCTTCGACGAAGGGCGGCTGAATGAGACCGTGTTCGACTTCATGCGGGCCAACATCCGGGTGCCGGACAAGGTGCTGGGCGATGTCCGGGCACAGCTCGTCGCCAACAACGTCTGCAGCCGAGGGCTGAAGGCGCTGCTCGACGAGTATCGGCTCGACGGGCTCGAGACGCTGGGGGCCGAGGTCATCCACCGCACCGAATCGAGCCTGCGGCGCAAGATCGCGGCGCTCCCCGATGGGTCGTACCGCAACGTGGCGGTGCTCCCGAAGGTTCCGGGCTGCGACGACGACATCGTGGTGAAGATCGATGTCACGGTGGCGGGCGACGGGGTCACCGTCGACTATTCGGGCTCGTCGGGCGAGGTCGGGGCGGCGATCAACTGCTCCTACAACATGACGCGCTCCTACACCGCCTACCCCATCAAGCTCGCCCTGGACCCTCATGTGCCGAACAACGACGGCGGCCTGCGACCCATCGAGGTGATTGCGCCGGAGGGCACCATCGTCAATTCGCGCCCGCCGGCCGCCACCTGGGGCCGGACGATGATCTCGCACCTCTTCCCCGAGATCGTCTTCGCGACGATGGAGAGCATCATGCCGGAGTCGATCCTCGCCTCGAACGGCGGCTCTCCGGCCAACGAGGTCTACCTGCACGGCCGCCACCCGGACGGCCGATCGTTCCTCGCGATCGCGCAACACAGCGGCGGCTTCGGCGCGAGCGCCCGCCACGACGGCTATCCTTGCCTCTGCTTCCCCAACAACACGCGCAACATCCCCATCGAGGTCACCGAGAACGAGGCGCGGATGTACTATGTCCGCAAGGAACTCCGCACCGATTCGGGAGGGCCGGGCCGCAACCGGGGAGGGCTCGGCCAGGAGGTCGAGTTCGCCATCCTCGACGGCGGCAACGAGCTCGCCCGGGACGTCGAGAGCTCGGTGCGCCTGAGCGGCCGCACCGAGGACGGCACCTTTCCGGTGTTCGGCCGCCTCGGCGGCCGGAACGGGCGCGGGAGCGGCCTGTGGCACAACGGCGAGCCGGTCGACCACGGCGTCTACCGGCGTCTCGCCCCCGGCGACCGCACGCGGTTCGTGCTGAGCGGCGGGGGCGGCTACGGCGACCCGTTCGAGCGCGAGCCCGAACGGGTGCTCGCCGACGTCGAGCAGGGCTACGTGTCGATCGCGAGGGCCGAGGAGGAATACGGCGTCGTCATCGACGGGGCGGCGATGACCGTCGACGCCAACGCGACCCGGCGCCTCCGCGACTGGGGGCGGCAACCGGCGAAGTGAAGACCGCGGACGGCCCGGCGAGACGGCGGGTGGCGGCCGGTTGCCTGCCGCACGGTGCACCGGATCCTGAAGAGCCCGATCCATGCCGGGGTTTGCGCGTTCGGACGGGCTCGCGCGCAAACGCAGATCGCCAACAGGCGTGCGCCGCCTAAACCGCGGCCCTACTCGGAGGTTTACAGCTCAACGCAGCAAGGCGGTCGATCATCGAGTCATCTGGAATCGGAGAGGAACACTGTACGGAAGGGGGAACTGCATCCCGCTACGGAGCGATGAGTGAGAAGAAGCGTGCGGGTCCAGGCCGAGGGTGGAGGCGTCGGCGGCGGTTGAATGAGGAGGACGCGCGGGTGGTGTCGGAGACCGTGATGGCGCAGACCGGGGGTCAAGAAGATGGCGAAAGGGCACCGGGATGACAGCGCAGCAACTGTCAGTGCGGAGAGGCCTTCCGAGGATGCCTTCGGGCGTCAGGACTTCAGCCGAGATCGTGTCCCGGGGTGTGGTGTAAGAGCGATGCGCTCTACGCGGTATCCGGCGGTTGGGCCGCGCCGCAGGCAAGCCGGCGGCGGCGCGAACGCAACGAAACGCGATGGGGGAACGACATGCTGGATGCAGACGAAGCCCCGGCTCACCGCGAGGAAGGGGAGGACAGGCGGGCCTGCCGCCGGGAATCCCCGCTTGCGGGGAGAGGTCAGGTGAGGGGCCAGCGGCGGCGCGGCTTGGCGAGGCCTTGCCAGGTTGAAAGAGGAGCTCTCCCCCGGCTCCTCGCGCAAGCGGGAACGGAGGACAGGGAGCGGCGGACCATGACGTCCCATGACAAAACATGACATTTCATGACACATCGCGCGGTATCTCCCCCGGCGAGGCCCGGCCGGGCCGGGCGAGCATCGGCGCATGGGCGATCCCGACGGCTGTGTCGTCGTTCCGGCCGGCCCGTATGGAGTTGCCCGGCCTGTCCCGACGCGCGCGGCCTTTCGTCGCTTTTGCTTCGGTTCGGGGTCGTATCCGGGCGAGCCGGTCCGGGATGGCGCCGCGCACACTGGGCATTGCCGAATCCGCTGGAGCGTCGCCCGATGAACGACCTTGCAAGCGTTCTGCAACCGATCGAGACCGCGCGCGGCCTGCCCGGGCGCTGCTACACCGAAGCCTCGGCCTTCGAGGAGGAGCGGCGGCGGATTTTCGCCAGCGGCTGGTTCTGCCTTGCCTTCGCGAGCGATATCGCCGCGCCCGGCGACCTGATGCCGGTGGACGCGATGGGAACCGCGCTGCTGCTGGCGCGGACCGAGGACGGCGAACTCCGCTGTTTCCACAATGTCTGCCGCCATCGCGGCGTCCGCCTTGTGGAGAAACCGGAGCGGGGACGGAAGGCCCTGCGCTGCCCCTATCACAGCTGGACCTACGACCTCGAGGGGCGGCTGCGCGCCACGCCGCATATCGGCGGCGTCGGCCGCCACGACGCGCCGGGCTTTTGCAAGAGCGAGCGCGGGCTTTTCCCGGTGCGCACGGGCGTGTGGCTGGACATGGTGTTCGCCGACCTCTCCGGCGAGGCTCCGGCACTCGAAGACTGGCTCGCGCCGCTGCTGGAACGGTGGCGGGGTTTCCCGCTGGCGCGCTACCGGCCGGCGGAAGCGGAGCCGATCCGGTTCCGGCTCGACGCCAATTGGAAGCTCGCTGTGGAGAACTATTGCGAGGCCTACCACCTGCCCTGGGTGCATCCGGGACTCAACCGCATCTCCTCCCTCGCCGACCACTATCCGATCGTGGAGGCGGCCTTCTCCGGCCAGGGCTCGCACCGCTACATAGTCCGGGGCGAGCTGCCCTGCGCCGGCGAGGGGATGCTGGCGGAATATGTGGCGCTCTATCCCAACCTGTTGCTGGGCGCGCACACGGACCATTTCTTCGCCATGCGCCTCGACCCGCTGGGCCCGGACCTGACGGCCGAGGACGCGCGGCTATGGTGCCTCGGAGAGGCGGCGGCCGGGCCTGCACACACGGACGCGCGCAGCCGGCTTCGCGCCCGCTGGGAAGAGGTTTTCCGGGAAGATGTCGGGGTGGTCGAGCGGATGCAGCAGGGGCGCCGGTCGCCGGCTTTCGACGGCGGCTGTTTCTCGCCGGTCATGGATGCGCCGAGCCACGCTTTCCACAGGTGGACCGCTCTGCGCCTGGGAGCGGAAGAGTCCGCTTGACGGAGACCGGACGGCGGTCCTATAAGCCGGCGCAATCAAGACCGGAACGGAAACCGACCGACACCATGGCCTACACGACTCAAGCTAGGAAACGGGTTCGCCAGAACCTGCGCCGCGCCGAACGCAACCGCGCCCGCGCCAGCCGTGTGCGGACCTTCATAAAGAAGGTCGAGGCCGCGATAGACGGCGGCGACCGGGAAGGGGCGCGGGCTGCGCTCAGGAACGCCGAGCCCGAGATGGCGCGCGGCGCCCAGAAGGGAAAATTTCATCGCAACACGATGCAGCGCAAGCTCTCGAGATTATCGAAGAAAATCAAAGAGTTGAGCGCCTAGCGCGCGACCTGTAACCGGACTACCCGCCGCCGCCTTCGAGCGGCGGGTTTTTTTTGTTAAGAAAATGTTGCGCCTCGCTAAGGCTTTAGGGAGTTCCCTCGCAGGGTTCGCTGCTTGGCCCCCTTGCGGGAGGAACGCAGCCGAGTAGCCTTCATTTCGTCCCATCAAGTAGGCCGTCGGCCGGATCGGGGTGGACGGGAGCGGTTGTCGGGAGCGGCCGCCCCTGCCGCCTTAGGGTCCGGGCGGCCCGCAGCCAGGCGGGGCATCGGGAGAAGGAGCTGCGTCGATGACCTACGCCGGGGACCTCTCGCCGCGAGAAGCCTGGGAGATGCTGGAGGCGACCGGGGACGCGATCCTGGTCGATGTGCGCACCTTACCCGAATGGCAGTTCGTGGGCTTGCCCGACCTGGCCGCGCTGGGGCGGCAGGCTTCGCTGGTGTCCTGGCAGGTCTGGCCCGGAATGGGGATGAACGCGAATTTCGTCGATGAGGTAGCAACGGCCTCTCGGGGCGGTCCGGTGCTGTTTATCTGCCGGTCCGGCGTCCGGTCGGCCCATGCGGCGGCGGCGGCGACGGCGCGCGGCCTCGGCCCCTGCTACAACGTCTCCGAAGGGTTCGAAGGCGACCGGGACGGCGAGGGCCGTCGCGGCCGCGCCTGGGGCTGGAAAGCCGCCGGACTGCCCTGGAAGCAGGAGTGACCGGCATGGCGCGCGCGAGGCCCGACCGCCAGGTCGAATGGATGCGTATCCGTGGGCAGCTTCAGGCCGAATACGGGGACGGAATTTTCAAGAGCTGGTTGAAGCCGATGATCCTGGTGGACAGGGGAGCGGGCGGCATCGTCATCCTGCTGCCGACGCGTTTCATGCGCGACCGGGTCCAGGGCAGCTACGGCGAACGTGTCCGCACGCTCTGGTTCGAAGCGGACCCGGCGCTGTCCGAAGTCGGGTTCGAGGTGAGTCCGGTGCTGCAAGGGGCGCCCGCCCAGCCGGCGCAGCGCCCGGCCCCGGCCGGCAACAGCGGCCTGGACGAGTTCGCCACGCCGTTCCAGCCCTTGCTCACTTTCGAGAATTTCGTCGTCGGCGAGTCGAACCAACTGGCGTACAGCCTCTGCTTCAGCGTCGCCGAAGGCAAGGCGCAGCCTTCCGGCCCCCTCTACCTTTTCGGCGGGGTCGGCCTCGGCAAGACCCATCTCATGCAGGCTTTGGCGCTCAGGCTGTGCCGGGACCGCCCGGATTCCTCGGTCCTTTACCTCAGCTCCGACGATTTCAGGCAGCACTACATCAACGCGGTGAATGCCAAGGAAGTTGCGGATTTCAGAAAGAGGGTCCGGTCCTTCGACGTGATGATGATCGACGACGTGCATCTCCTGAACCGCAGTTCGGGCACCCAGGAGGAGCTGCTTCACACCATCAACGCGCTGACGAGCAGGAACCGCCTTATGGTGATCTCGGGGAACAATTCGCCGGTCGGCCTCGACGGGATCGACGAGCGGATACGCTCCCGGCTCAGCACGGGTGTGTCGGCGCCGATCGTGCCGCCCGAGACCGACTACCCGCTGCGCCTCGCCTACCTGGAGCGCAAGGCCCTGGAAACGGCGGTGCATGTGCCGGAGGACGTGCTGGTCTTCCTCGCGGAGCGGATCGCCTCCAACATGCGCGTGCTGCAAGGCGCCATGAACC
Organism: Alphaproteobacteria bacterium; assembly: GCA_965261985.1. Lineage (GTDB taxonomy): Bacteria > Pseudomonadota > Alphaproteobacteria > Bin95 > Bin95 > Bin95. The sequence goes on along the minus strand of OZ253490.1, from coordinate 5,535,100 downwards.
GGCTGGAGTCGCATGTCCAGCATTTCGGCGGCGAACTCTCGGTGGACCGCGCGGAAAAGGTGCTGTCGGACCTGCTGCCCGCCAATGACCGGACGCCCAACGTTGAGGCGATCAAGCGGCTCGTCTGCGAACACTACAACGTCCGCCCCGCCGAGATGGATTCGCCGAGGCGCGCCCGGTCGGTCGCGCGGCCGCGCCAGGTGGCGATGTATCTGGCCAAGCAGATCACCTCGCTTTCGCTGCCGGATATCGGGCGCAAGTTCAGCCGGGACCACTCCACGGTGCTTTACGGCGTCCGCAAGATCGAAAAGCTGATGGAAGACGACAAGGCGCTGGAAGAGGAAGTGGCCGCGCTGCGCCGCCAGCTGGAGCCCTGAGGACGCCTTGCCAGCTCCCGGCGCGCCGCCTATGTTGCGCGCCCGTGCCGCAGTAGCTCAGCCGGTAGAGCAGCGCATTCGTAATGCGCGGGTCGGGAGTTCAAGTCTCTCCTGCGGCACCAGTCCCCTTTGCGGGGGATTTCCGGAGCTTCCCATTTTGTCAATAATTTCAAGAAGATCGTTGATGTTGCATGTTTAGCCGTTCCATGAGATTCCCAGCCGTTACCAGATTGAACGTGGGAAAAATCGTGGGGGAAAATGGGACGGCTCTCAATAGCTCGCATACGATCACTCTCGACACCAGGCAGGTATGGCGACGGCGACACGCTGTACCTGGTTGTAGCAGGGGGCGGATCAAGAAGCTGGCTTCAGAGGGTGACCGTCAACGGCAAGCGACGTGACATCGGCTTGGGCGGCTGGCCGACCGTCAGCTTGGCGAAGGCCCGCGAACGTGCCTTCGCAAATCGCGTCGCCGTCACCGAGGCGCGCGATCCGCTAGCCGAGAAGCGTCTGGCCAAGGTACCGACGTTTCGCCAGGCAGCGGAAAGGACCTACGAGGCCAACCGGCCGCGCTGGCGCAGCGCCAAGGTTGCGGCCAACTGGATGCAGCAGGTGGAGCGCCATGCTTTCGGCCGCCTGGGCGACATGCCCGTGGACAAGATCGGGCGAGAACATGTGCTGTCGGTATTGACTCCGATCTGGACCTCCAAGCCGGAGATCGCGCGCAAGCTACGCCAACGCATCCGCGCGACTATAGCGCGACCTTGCAATGGGCTATGGCGCATGGCTACGTGGAGAACAATGTAGCGGGAGAGGCCATAAGCGGCGCGCTGCCGTCCATGTCCGCTGTCAGGTAGCATTACCGCGCCCTCCCTTATCGGGATATCCCCGGAGCCCTCCTGACCGTCGAGGCAAGCGGGGCCTCGCTTGCCGCGAAACTCTGTTTCCGCTTCCTGGTACTGACAGCAGCCATAAGCGGCGAGGCGCGGGGCGCAACGTGGGACGAAATTGACCCCGAAGCACGGGAGTGTTGTTAAGCATCGTCCTTTGGGTCTGTCGCGGTCTCGATGATGTCAGTGGCTTATGGACGCCAGATGCCGGCGAACGGCCGCCAGATCGACAATCCGGAGGCCTTCCAGCGCCAGATTTTTGGGATGTGCCGATCTGGATGTGCCTAGAATCCGCCTCGTCGTTGCTGTCCGAAGCCACCATCATCGAGATTGAGTCAGACCCGTCCTTCGATCCCTTGAAATCAAAGCAAGTCAACACCTTGCCACGCCGATCGGCGTCCAATCTGCACGCCGAACAACACTCAGTTCGTCGCGACAGAGGAAGTCGCTGCGGTTGGCCTCGCGCAGGTCCGGGGAATACAGCTGGGGGGTCAGCAGGCGCGTTTTCGCGCCCTGCACCTCGACGGGAAATTGCGGTGTCCGCCCGGTGTTGTGGCCGGGCCGGATGGTCTCGAACCGGATGGCGCCAGCGGATTTCAGATCGAGTTCTCCGCCGCGCCGATCTAAAGTGGGTGAAGTCTCCCATTCTTGAAGGAGACGACGATGCCGGCAGAATCCATCGCTTACCTGAATCCGCCGAACACCTGCCCGGCCCAGGGCCTCTATTCGCACGCCACGGCGGTACCCGCCGGCTCGACGCTGCACATCGCCGGCCAGCTTTCCGTCGGGCGCGACGGCAGCGTGGTCGGCAAGAGCGATTTCGACGCCCAGATGCGCCAGGTGCTCGACAATCTGGGCGCGGTCCTCGAAGGCACGGGCCTCGGCTTCAACCATATCGTCAAATTCACCACCTATCTCGTCCATTCCCAGGATATCGAGCGGTTCATGGCGATCCGGGCCGAGTTGTTTCCCGCGCTCTTCGGCGGCGAGGTGTATCCGCCGAATACGCTGCTAATCGTCGACCGGCTGGTGAAGGAGGAGTTCCTGATCGAGATCGAGTCGGTCGCCTACGCCGACCCGGACGGCGGCATGCGCCAGCCCTGACGCCGGCGCGCGGTGTCGCCGGCCAGGCGCCTCTTACCGGCCTCAAGGAACTCTTTCGACCGGCTGTAATACAGACTCTCGGCAATGCCTTCGCGCCGGCATAGCGCGGCACTGCTCTCTTCGCCGCGCAAACCCTCAAGGACGATCCGGATCTTCTCTTCCGCCGAATACTGCTTGCGCGTCCGGCGCCGAATATGCCGCACAACCTGCTCAACGGGTTCTTTGGCCCCCATGGATTTCTGTCTCATCTCCGTTCCCTTCGGTCACTACGATAAGCCAGAAATCCTCCATTACGAAAATACCTCAGCCTGTCCCATAGGCGCTGACGTCAGACACTGTCGATGCATACCCTTGACACCGGCGAGCTACGTCGGGAGTCCCGGGACACCGTAGGAATGCCCGGCGCTCGCCCACCGGATCCGGCCCTCCAACCCCGCTCCACTACTCCACCAGCGGCGCAAGAGCGTCGCGTGCGTCCCCAATATGGCGGGTCAGGCAATCCACCGCCGCCTCCGTATCGCGGCTGCGGCAGGCCGCCAGCAGCTCGTAGTGCTCGCGATCGGACTTCTCCCGGAACGACGGCGCCGCCCGGGTCATCGAACGGTATCGGTCGGCTGCATTGCTTAGCATCGCCACATGTGCCAACAGCCGCGGCTGCGGCGCGGCGCGGTACAGCATCGTATGAAACGCCCCGTTCAGCGCGCCGAACCGCTCGCCATTCGCCCCCTCGATCTGCTTCTGGCTCGCCTCGGCCCCATCGGCAACATCCCGCCCGCAGAGGCCGAAGCAAATCACTATGTGCTTATCCCTGACATTCATCCTGCGATGAGGAGGCGATAGGGCATCGGTTCGGTTCGGACGGCGCTATGGACGAAGCGCGGGATCATCGTCTGGAGTTGATAACGGCGGTTGTAGCGCCAGGCGAAACTGGCGAGGTAGCGCCCGGCGTGATCGGGGCCGAGCTTGCGATAGGTCCCGGTGATCGCGCACTTGATGTTGCCGAGCGTCGTATTGACCCATTTGAACGGCGCCATGCGGGCCGCCTGTCGGCCCGACCCGGTGCGGATTGCCTGATGGCTGCAGGCGATCTCGTCGAGTGCGCTCCAGCAGCCCAAGCCGTCCGTCACAACCGCCGCGCCGGGGGCCAGCCAGTGCTTGGCGCCACGCGCGATCTCGCGCTTGCGGAAGCCCTTGACCGGCGCCAGCTTCAGCTTGCGCGGGCGCCCCTCGGGACTGGTCGAGACCGCCGCCACGAAGGGCGTCTTGCCCGCCGCGCCGCGGCCCCGCTTGCCGCCGGAGCGCACCCCGCCGAGATAGGCGTCGTCCATCTCGACCCGCCCCGTAAGCGGCGTCTCCCCCTCGCGCCGCGCCATCACCGCCATGATCTTGTGCTTCACGGCCCAGGCCGTCGGCTGCTTGACCCCGAGACGGCGGCCGAGTTCCACCGACGAGATGCCGTTCTTCGCCGTCACGATCAGGTGGATGGCGGCGAACCAGAGTGTCAGCGGCAGCTTGGCCGCGTGGAAGATCGTGCCCGCCGTGGGCGATGTCTGCTTCTTGCACCGGTTGCATTGGTAGAGCCCGCGCCCCGCCAGCACGCAATGCCCGCGATGGCCGCAGCAGGGGCAGAGGAAGCCGTCCGGCCAGCGCAGCCGGAGCAGCGCCGCGCGGCACTGCTCCTCGGTACCGAAGGCCTCGCGAAACGCCTCGTCGCTCAAACCACGATCATGTCCCGTGGAGTGGTGTAAGAGCCTGGCGTCCGAAGCGGTATCCGGCGGTTAGGGCCGGGACGCTCAGGCAGCCACAGTGGGCAGCTTGACGGATAGATTGTCGCTCACGGGAGCGATGGATTCCAGAGACATGTATCTCCTTGCGACGGCCCACTCGCCGTTCTGCTCGAGGAGGATGGCGCCGACGAGGCGTGTGATAGCGTTCTCGTTGGGGAAGATGCCGACGACGTTTGTGTGTCGCTTGATCTCGGCATGGAGGCGTTCGATGGGGTTGGTGGAGTGGAGTTTGGTTCGGTGCTCCCTGGGGAAGGTCATATAGGCGAGCACATCGTGTTCGGCTTCGTCCATCATGGCGGCGAGCTTCGGCACCTTGGTCCTGAGTTGGTCGGCGACCTGACGCCACTGGGCGCTTGCGGCCTCGGCGTCGTCCTGGACGAAGGCGAAAGCGACGAAGGCGGAGGTGATGCGCCGTCCCTGCCTGCCGGCATGGGCGAGCAGGTTTCGCATGAAGTGGATGCGGCATCTTTGCCATGTGGCGCCAAGGATACGGGTTGCGGCGGCCTTGAGGCCCTTGTGGTCGTCGGAGATCACCAGCTTGACGCCCTTGAGCCCGCGCTGGACCAGGCTACGCAGGAACGAGGTCCAGAAGGTCTCGGCCTCCGAGGCGCCGATCGCCATGCCGAGCACCTCGCGGCGGCCCTGGTCGTTGACCGCCACCGCGATGGTGACCGCGACCGGGACGATGCGCCCGGCCTCGTGCATCTTCACATAGGTGGCGTCGAGCCAGAGATAGGGCCACTCGCCCTCCAGAGGCCGGTCGAGGAAGCCGTGGATCTTGTCGTCGATCTCGCCGCACAGCCGCGAGACCCCCGCCTTCGCGGGGGCAGGCTCTGGCTCTTCGAGATGCCCGACATCCCCATCGCCTGCACCAGGTTATCGACCGAGCGGGTGGACACGCCCTGGATGTAGGCTTCCTGGATCACCGCCGCGAGCGCCTTCTCGGCCATCCGCCGGGGCTCCAGGAAGCCGGGGAAGTAGCTCCCCTTCCTGAGCTTCGGGATCTTCAGCTCGACCGTACCGGCGCGGGTCTCCCAGACCCGGTCGCGATAGCCGTTGCGGTGGTTGATCCGCGCCGGCGTCCGCTCGCCGGGAGCTGCGCCGGTCAGGCCCTCCACCTCCAGGGCCATCAGCCGTTCGGCCGTAAATCCGATCATCTCGCGAAGCAGGTCGGCGTCCGAGGTCTTCTCCAGAAGCCGGCGCAGGGTCATCATGTCTTGGGTCATCGTGGTTCCCCTTCGGGTCAGGTTGGTTTGTGACGACCCAACCCTAATCCGGAACCGCGATGGCCTCCGCTGGGGATAACCGGCTCGCCGCCGCCAGACTCATGACGGTCGCAGCGGCGAGCCGGTTATCCCCAGCTACCGAAGGAAGCCAAAACTCCTACACCACCTCCAGGGACACGACCCAAACCACGCACGCGCGATGCAACCTTGAACCTCATAACCGTGACCCCCTCATACGGAACACATTGAGACCGTACAACCTCACATGCGGAGTGTCACGGATAAGCAAGATGACCAATGTGCTGGGCAGTTACGACATTTCATGACATCCCCGGGGTGTCTCCGCGCCTTCGGGGCAGGGGCTACCGCATGCACACATCTCGAATACGGGTGTGTTTTGAAGGTTGCGAGTATGCGGTTTGAGGGTTTTGTGATTCGCTGGTTTTGATGGAGATCGGGCCTTTTCAAGAGAGGAAGAAGCATGGTCGGCGCTGTGGCGGTTTTTGGGGACCGGCGAGTGGACCGGTTGTGTGGTTTTTTGCATGATCGTCTTGTCAGGCACGGCCCACGGGGTATTTCGATCCGGCGGCTGGGGGGCAGCCGAGCAGGCGAGGTTCGGATCGGTCGGTTTCTGCGGAATGACAAGGTGACGGTGGAGAAGATTGTGGAACAGGCAGCGGCGGGCACGGCGTCGCGCGTTGCCGGGCTGGATGTTCTGGCGATCCGGGACACGACGAGTTTCCGCGACGACGGCCGGGGCAACAGCCTTGTCGGCCATGCCACGATTGCGGTTGAGGGCGAGCATGGCGCCCTGCTCGGCCTGGTGGATGCCCGGATCATTGAGCGCCATGGCGGCCGGGGCAAGGGTGCGAAGAGCCGCGCTCTTTGCGACAAGGAGAGCCAGCGCTGGATCGACGGCCTGCGGGCCAGCGGGCGTTTGGCGGCGGCGGGCGCGGCGTGGGTGACGGCGGTCGCCGACCGTGAGGGCGACATTTACGAGATGTTCGCCGACAGGCCCGAAGGTGTGGAGGTGCTGGTCCGGGCCGCGCAGGACCGGGCGGTCCCGGAGGGGGCGGGCAAGCTCTTTTCCAGCCTGGCCGACAGGCCGGAGAAGGAGCATGCGATCGACCTGCCGGCCCGTCCCGGACAAAAGAAGCGCGAGGCCCGCATCGCCGTGCGCTTCGGCGCGGTCTCGCTTCAACGCCCGAAGAACCGGCCTGTGGCGCCCGGCGTGGCGGCGCACCAGCCCGTCTTCCTTGTCGAGGCGCGCGAAATCGACCCCCCGCCCGGGGTGACGCCGGCGCACTGGCGGCTGTTGACCGGCCACCGGATCGAAACCTTCGAGCAGGCGCGCTGGATCACGCAACTCTACCGCCGACGCTGGGTGATCGAGCAGTTGTTCCGCACGATCAAGTCCAAAGGCTTCGACATCGAGAGCGTCTCCATGGAGACCGCCCCCTTCAGGACGCTCTGTGCGATGACCCTCGTGGCCGGCGTCTCCTGCATGCAGATGGTCCAGGACCGCGACGGCAGCGCCAAACGACCGCTCCGGGACGTCTTCGAAGCCGAAGACCGGCCCGCTCTCGAAGCCGTCTCGGCCACGCTCGAAGGCAAGACCGAAAAACAGAAAAACCCCCATCCCAAAGGCTCCCTCGCCTTCGCTGCATGGGTATGCGCCCGCCTCGGAGGATGGACCGGATACTATGGAAAACCCGGTCCCGTCGTCATGCTCCACGGCCTCTATCAGTTCCGAGCCATACAACGCGGATACCGGATGAAACACGATGTGTGAATCCGGTAGGCCTGCAGGGGGCGGATGCCATGCACGCCTGGGTGTGCGCCTGGTGCGCGCCTGGTGCGGGCGGGAGGCCGGATGGGTGGAATACGACCCGACCGATGCCTGCCTCGCCGGCGACGGTCATGTCGTCGCCGCGCGCGGGCGCGGCCATTCGGATGTCGCGCCCGTGAGGGGCGTGCTGCGCAGCGCCGGCAGCCAGACAAGTCGCCACGCCGTCACCATGACGCCGGTGGGGGAGGAGTAAGGCCAGCCGGGCGCGGCGCCGGGAGTTCCGCTGCGGCCCGGTGGCTGCTTTCGCTCCGAACTTCCCGGGAACGGAAAGGGTGTGGAAGGGCTGTGTCGTCGGCGCTAAAGTCCGTGCATGGATGCCAATCTCGCCGGTTTCGTTGCGCTCGGGGCGCTGACCCTGGGCCTGTTCGCATCGTTGCGGCAGGACATACGCGCGCTGTGCAGCGAACTTGGCGGCGAGATCGATGCGCTGCGCAATGAGATGCGCGGCGAGATCGATACTCTGCGCAATGAGATACGCGGAGAGATAAACGGGCTGCGCGGCGAGATAAACGAGTTGCGCGACCGGGTGGCGCGTATCGAGGGGCTTCTGGAAGCGGTGTTCATGCGCCGCGACCTGACGCCCCTGCCGGAACCGCCTTCCGGCAACCCGTCCTCCAAGGCCGCCTGATCGACGCCGGCTGGACTACGACCCGACCGATGCCTGCCTCGCTGGCGACGGCCATGTCGTCATGGCGCGCGGTCGGGACTATTCGGATGTCGCGCCTGTCCGGGGCGTGCTGCGCAGCGCCGGTAGCCAGACAAGCCGCCACGCCGTCACCATGACCCCGGTGGGGGAGCCGGACGGCAGTTTCTGAAGGACACGAAATCGCCATGCGGTCCCTGCTTGTTTTGTGGTAACATATAAGTTACCTTATTGGCGATGATCGCTATCAGGGAATATGTCGATCCCGAAGGTCACAGCCCGTATGCGAGATGGTTCGATCGGCTCAACACCCGGGCTGCGGCCAAGACAGTGACGGCCTTGGTCCGGCTGGAGCAGGGAAACTTGTCCGGCATCAAGGGCGTTGGCGCGGGAGTCTTCGAGCTGCGGATAGACTTCGGCCCCGGCTATCGAATCTATTTCGGCAAGGACGGCGATACGCTGGTTGTCCTTCTGGGCGGTGGGACCAAGAGGCGCCAGCAGCAGGATATCGAAACCGCGCGGATCCGCTGGCAAGACTACAAGCAGCGCAAGAGAAGGGAGGCCTGAGAACCATGCCCCTGACACGAGATTTCAAGGAGACGATCCAGGCACGTGCCGAGCGCGACCCGGCTTTCCGCGAGGAACTGCTCCGGGAAGGAGTCGAGCTCCTGCTTTCGGGCGACATGGATACCGGAAAGGCGGTGCTGCGCGACTATATCAACGCGACCATCGGATTCCGGGAACTAGGCGAACTGACCGAAAAATCGCCCAAGAGCCTGATGCGTATGTTCGGCCCGGCCGGTAATCCGCAAGCGCGGAACCTGTTCGAGATTATCGGCTGCCTCAAGAAGCAGGAGGGCTTCCACGGAGCCACAACTATGACGAAACCCGTACCTGATCCCCTACAGCTACACGAATGCCTATGGTCTTACCTCGACCAACTTAACCCGCCAAGCAACAACCGAGCCAGACTAGTTGGCGCGGCATTCAGATTTATCGTTGACTGCCACGAAGCCTTTTCGCTCCTCACGCACAAAGGTTTGCACGGACCGACCTTCGCCCTTGTGCGTTCAATGTTAGAAGGACTCCAAAGGGGTTACTGGCTATACTACTGCGCACCTGACGACACAATAAACAATCTCAACGATACCATTGCTGACATCGTTGAATGTGATCCTTCCCGGGTCATTCAAGGAATCGATAATCACCTTTTTTCAACAAATATCATCAAAGACATCGAAAACAATCGACATTTCAAACAAGGTCTGCTTGCATCTTTTAAGAATTTCATCTTAGATCAAAAAACCGAAGAAAATCGCAATGCTATGCATTCCTACACTCATGTCGGATACCTTATGCTCCGCGACTATATTTCCGAAGAGGCTATTGAATCGAACTTCGATCCCAAAACAATACACGAAGTTCTTCGATTAGCAAATCACTGTGCCTGCTGGGCAGTAATCGGAGCAGCCCGAGCGACCCAAAACAACAGTATGGCTGAAAAGATATTTCGCATATCAAAAAGCCTTTCTTGAATCTCACCAACCGTGAACAACACAAATGAGGTGCATTCGGCTTTCGGCTATGGGATTGCGCCAAACCATTCCCGGAATCGATTCGGTAATCGATCCAACTCATCGGCAAAAGCAACGCCGCGCTGAAAAACAAGCGACATCATGCTGCCGTCCAGCTTCACCGCTGCCGCTTCCCCGAAGCCCGCCGGTTCCAATTTGGAACGGATGGCCTCGATCACCGTTTCCTGAGTGTTGTTGTCGTTAGCGCTGTATGTCGAAAGCTGGATCAGAGTATTTTCCCGATAATTGCGAGTTGCTTCGACCAAAAGATCAAGATCGTCGGGATACATGTTTCCTTCCCGGCACTTGCGATTGTGCCGGTTGAACATGTAGGGATCAAAGGAAACGAGCTTCAGTCCCTCCCGCTTCGGCAAACCGCCTCGGAACCGCTTGCGCCAGTCCCCGGCAGCAATTTCGATGTCGATGTTCTTGTGTTCATCCGCCCATTTTCGGAGCAAGTCGGCCGTTCGCGCATCCTGCTCGCAAAGAAGCATGGAAACGGTGCGAGGTGGAGGTAGGATGCGGACTACGAAATTCGCCGAATTCGGATAAATCCCCGGCCCCATGGACAGCTTCTGCCATGCCAGTTCGTATTCGGACCGTTGCCCTGTTAAATGACCGGCTACGGAATCAAATTTGTTGGTGCTTTTGTCCGTCCTATCGCAGGCCGTTGGCGCCATCGTATGGGCGTCTAAAAAGATAAGCGGGTCTTCATGGTTTCGTGCGGCGGCTAGAAGTTCGCTTAGTACCCAATGTTGCAGGAGGTTGCCGTTATTTCCCTTGTATTTGGGCAATTTACCCCGCCTCTCTCGCTCCCGCGACCATCTCCGCGAGGGCGTCTCGGGAGGCGGCGCCGGGCTGGATGGCGTTCTTTACGAGGAAGGCGGGCGTGCCGTTGATGCCGAGCGCTCCGGCGAGCGCGCGGTTGCGCTCAATGATCGCGGTGACGGCCTCGCTCTCCATGTCGGCCCGCAATTGCGCCATGTCGAGGCCGAGTCCGGCAGCGGTGTCCATGATCCGGTCCTCGTCGAGCGCGCCGGGCGCGGACATGAGCGCGACGTGGAACTCGGACCATTTGCCCTGGCGGTCGGCGGCGAGCGAGGCACGGGCGGCGACCACCGACAACTCGCCCAGGATCGGGAACTCCTTGAAGACGATGCGCAGCCGGCTGTCGCCGGCCGCCAGCGCCATCACATCGCCCAGGACGCGCTTGCAATAGCCGCAGCGGTAGTCGAAGAACTCGATCAGCGTCACATCGGCGTCGTCGGGGCCGAGCGCCGGGTCGCCTTCGGCGCGCGCAAGCGCCTCCCAATTGGCCGAGATGCGCCCGGTCTGCTGCTGCTGCCGGAGCTCCTCCTGCTCCGCCCACCAGGCCTGCACCGCCTTGACGACGGTTTCGGGGTCCTTCTGGCGGAGATATTCGACGAGGGCGGCGACCTCCTCTTCCGTGTCGGCCCGCGCGTCGCGGGCGGCCCATGGAAGGCAGGCGATTGCGGCCAGGAGGAAGGCGAGTGCGGCGCGGAAGGTCATGGGGACATCCCCCTGATTCGGGTCGCGGGAGGTCTATATGGCTTCCGGCGCAATCCGGTGCAAGCCGCCCCCGCAAGTGGGGCAGCCGGCGCGGCGCTTGAAGCGGACGATGCGCGTCGAGGTAGCCAGCGCATCGTAGAGCAGGAGGCGCCCGGAGAGGCCCTCGCCGATGCCGAGCAGTTCCTTCAGCGCCTCGACCGCCATGAGCGTGCCGACGACGCCCGCGACCGCGCCGAGGATGCCGGCTTCCGAGCAGGCGGGCACCGCGCCCGCCGGCGGCGGCTCCGGGAACAGGCAGCGGTAGCAGGGATGCTCCGGCCCGGCATGGGGCTTGAAGGTGGAGACCTGGCCGTCGAAGCGCAGCACCGCGCCGGAGACGAGCGTGCGCCCGGCGGCGGCGGCGGCGTCGTTGACGAGGTAGCGGGTGGTGAAATTGTCGCTGCCGTCGAGGATGAGGTCGTAGTCCCGGAAGAGCCGGGCGGCGTTGGCCTCCGTCAGCCGCTCGGCGTGGGTCTCGACGCGGATGGCGGGGTCGAGCGCATGGATGCCGGCCGCGGCGCTCTCGGCCTTGGGCCGGCCGATGCGGGCGCTGCTGTGGATCACCTGGCGCTGGAGGTTGGAGACATCGACATCGTCGTCGTCGATGACGCCGAGCGTGCCGACGCCGGCGGCAGCGAGATAGAGCAGCAGCGGCGCGCCGAGGCCGCCCGCGCCCACCGCCAGCACGCGCGCGACCAGCAGCTTCTGCTGCCCGGCGCCGCCGACCTCCGGCAGGATCAAGTGGCGGGCATAGCGGTCGAGCTGCGCGTCGGTCAGCATGGCAGTCCGCTACGGAGCGGAATCCTTGCGAATTGGACCGCATTTCGGGACGAGTCCGCTATCGTCACCCCGGCCCCTGAGCCGGGGTCCATCTCCCGACTTTCCCGCCAGATTGCAGCGGCGGAGCTGGGCCCCGGCTCGGGGGCCGGGGCGACGGTGTTTGCAAACCCTTCGTCCTGCCTCATGGCGGTCGGATATCGCATCAGAACCGCCCGATGCTGTAGGGCGCGAGGTCGATGGCGGGGGGGCGTCCGGCCACGAGGTCCGCGATATGCCGCCCGCTGATCGGCCCGGCCGTCAGCCCCAGATGGCCGTGCCCGAACGCGTACCAGATGTTGCCGTGCAGCAGGGAGGAGCCGAGAACCGGCAGCGAGTCCGGCGTGGCGGGCCGGTTGCCCATCCAGGGCGAGCCGTTTCCCGCGCGGATGTCACGGAACGCCCTGCGGGCATGGGCCCTCAGCGGCTCGATGCGCTTCCAGTTGGGCGGCGCATCGAGACCGGCGAATTCGGCCGTGCCGGCGAGGCGAAGGCCCATCTGCATCGGCGTCGCCATGAATTTTCGCTCGAAGAAGGAGATCGGGTGGCGGGTCTCGACACCCGGGTCGGGCAGGGTGAGGTGGTAGCCGCGTTCGGATTCCAGCACCGCCCTCTCGCCCAGCATCTCGGCAAGTCCCGCCGACCAGGCGCCTGCCGCGACGGCGAAGCCGTCCGCCGCCACCCGGCCCCGGGCGGTGCGGACCGCCGCCGGCCGGTCGTCCGCGAAGTCGAAGCCGGTGACGCGCGCCGCCAGCACCCGGCCGCCCCCGCGGGCGAAGGCTTCCGCCAGGCCGGCGGTGAGCGCACCCGGACTTATCGAATGGGCGCCCTTCGGGAAGAAGGTCGCGTGCGGGAAGATCGGCGCCAGCCCCGGTTCGAGCTGGCGGAGCTCGTCGCCGGTGAGCTCCTCTACCTCGAAGCCGCGCTGCCGCTGGCCCTCCCGGTCGCTTGCGGTAGCTTCGAAGTTCCGCGTGTTCTCATAGACGGCCAACGTGCCGTTTGCGCGGATGAGGCCGGTCGTGCCGGCTTCGGCAGCGAGTTCCCGATGCGCGTCGAGGGCCGAGCGGTGGAGCGCCGCCATGGCATCCATCTGCCGGCGCATCGCCTGGGGCCGGCCTGCCTTAACGAAGCGGATGAGCCAGGGCAGGAAGTTCGGCAGATGGCGCCAGCGGATGAAGAGCGGGCCCAGCGGGTCGAGCAGCCAGCCGGGCGCCTTCAGCATCACGCCGGGGCCGGTCTGCGGCAGGCAGGCATGGGAGCTGATCGCGCCGGCATTGCCGAATGAGGTCATGGTGCCGGGCGGCTCCGGGTCGATCAGCGTGACCTCGTGCCCGTCCCGGCGCAGGTAGCAGGCCGTCGCGGTGCCGACGATTCCGGCCCCGATGACGGCGATATGGCGCGTCCCGCTCATGGCGCGCCATATAGCACGGACCCGGCAGGGGCGGGAGCGGGCGGCGGGGTTGTCGCGGGCGGTTTGGCCCGAAGGAAAAACGCACTAATGTCTGCCCGGATTCAGGGAGGCGGGGAGTCATGAGCGGACCGTTGTCGGGGTTTCGCGTCGTCGATCTCACCAATGTGATCTCAGGGCCGATGGCGACGCAGATACTCGGGGACCAGGGCGCCGATGTCGTGAAGGTCGAGGCGCGGGGCGGCGATCTCACGCGCGGCGGCGGCAACCGGCAGGGCGGCCTGTCGGCGGCGTTCCTGAACAACAACCGCAACAAACGCTCCGTCGTGCTCGACCTCAAGCAGCCCGAAGGTGTGGACCTGCTGAAACGCCTCGCGGCGACGGCGGACGTGTTCATCCAGAACTTCCGCCCCGGCGTGGTGGAGCGGCTCGGCGTCGGCGAGGCCGATATCCGCGCGGTCAAGCCGGATATCGTCTATGTCTCGATCAGCGGCTTCGGCGAGAAGGGGCCGTTCGCGTCCAAGCCCACTTACGACCCCATCGTGCAGGCGATCTCGGGCCTCACCACCGTGCAGGCGGGCTCCGACGAGGAGCGGCCGCGGCTGGTGCGCACCATCCTGCCGGACAAGGTGACCGCGCTTACCGCAGCCCAGGCGGTGACGGCCGCACTGCTGCACCGCGCGGCGACGGGCGAGGGCCAGCATGTCCGGGTCTCCATGCTCGATTCCGTCGTCGCGTTCCTGTGGAACTCCGACATGGGCTCGCAGACCTTCGTGGACGCGCCGGTGTCGATCCAGCGGGCGGCGAGCTTCATCGACCTCATCTACGAGACTGCCGACGGCTATATGAGCGTCTCGCTGATGACCGACCGGCAGTGGCTGGGCTTCTGCGCTGTCGCCGGGCGCGAGGACCTGGCGGCGGACCCGCGCTTCGCCACCGGGGCGCTGCGCGACGAGAACATCGACGAGCGGCTGGAGCAGGTGCAGGAAGTGCTGCGCAGCAAGACGACGGCGGAGTGGACCGCCGCCTTCGACGCCGCAAGCGTGCCCTCCGCGCCGGTGCTGACCCGCAGCCAGATGGTCAAACACCCGCAGGTCGCCGCCAATGGCACGCTGGTGGAATACGACCACCCGCTGGCCGGGCGTGTCCGCCAGGCGCGGCCGGCGATCCGGTTCGAGGGCTCGCCTTCGAGCATCGGGCGCGGCGGGTCCGTGCTCGGCGCCGACACCCGCGAGGTGCTGGCCGAAATCGGGCTGTGCGGCGAGGAGATCGAGGCGGCCTTCGCAAGCGGCGCGGCGGGAGCGGGAACCTCCTAGCCCCACCCAATGGAGGCCGGTCAACTTGACAGGAATACAGAAAGAAATCACGCTGACGACAAGAAATTAATTGATTTCAGGGACCGAAGCGATGTCACGAGAGATTGTAACGATCCATGTCGAAGAACATCCCGGGAAGCCCAATCTCTTCCTTACCATGGCAACCGCAGGCGTGAGCTTATTGATGCCCGAAAACAAGAGATTTGAGGCTACGGTAACCTGCAACGATGGAACGACGGCATCCGGCACGGGGAGTACCAGGAAGAAAGCAATCAGGTCCGCCACCTCCAACTTGGGGCTTTGCTGACGGAACGGCCGCGAGAATGCCCTTCATCGGTTGCAGCAGGTGACACCGGGCCGTTCGGTCAGGCGCGAGTTCCTCCCGTCCGGCGGCAATGCGGCCCCGGACTTCCTCGCTCCCGGCGAACCGGTGCAACCGGTCAGTCGGGATCGTTCAGCCAGGGGCGGGCGGGCCCCGGCGGTATCCGCGCCCTTGCCGCCTGCTCGAAGGCATGGGCATAGCCGATCAGCGGCCCGTCCCGCCATGCGGCGGCGATGAAGGAGAGCCCGACCGGCAGGCCGGCGACATAGCCCGCGGGAACGGTGATGCTCGGATAGCCGGAGACGGCGGCCAGGCATGAGCTGCCGCCGAGGCGGTTGTCCCCGTTCACGAGGTCGATGGCCCAGGGCGCCGGTGAGGTGGGCACGACCAGCGCGTCGAGCGCGAAGGTGTCGATGGCCCGGTCGATGCCGTTGTCGCGAGTCAGGCGGCGGCACGCGGCAAGCGCCGTCCGGTAGCTCTCGCTGTCCGTGCCGTCGGTCTCCTCCGCGGCGATCAGGAGTTCCTGTCCGAACCAGGGCATGACGCGCTCGGCATGCTCGATATTGAATGCGATCAGTTCGGCGAGGGAGCGGACCGGGCTTTCCGGACCGAGCGCCGAAAGCCAGGCATTCAGCCCGACCTTGAACTCGGTCCGCATCACGACGATTTCGTGGGGGCGGATGTCGTTGCGCGTCGGCATCGCGATCCCGTCGATCACTGCCGCCCCTGCATCCGCCAGCACCGCCAGGGCCTGCTCGAAAATCGCGTCCACGGCTTCGTGGAACCCCGAATAGGAGCGCACAACGCCGATTCTTGCGCCCTGCAGCGCGCCGGAATCCAGAAATTGCGCAAAGTCCGCGCTCGGCGGGGGCCGGCTGGCCGGGTCGTCCGGGTCCAGGCCCGAAATCGCGCCGAGCAGGATGGCCGCATCGGCGACCGTGCGCGCCATCGGCCCTGCCGTGTCCTGGCTCGCGGCGATGGGCACGATCCCGGTTCGCCCGACGAGGCCGAGGGTCGGCTTGATGCCGACAATGGAGTTCATCGCGGAAGGCCCGACGACAGAGCCGTCGGTCTCGGTGCCGATGGCGGCGGGCACGAAATCCCGCGCCACCGCAACCCCGGAGCCCGAGCTCGATCCGCCGGGCGTGCGGTCGGTTGCATAGGCGTTGCGGACCTGGCCGCCGCGGCTCGACCAGCCGCTCGACGAGCGCGTGGAGCGGAAATTCGCCCATTCGCTGAGATTGGTCTTGCCGAGCAGCACGGCGCCGGCTTCGCGCAAGCGGCTGGCGACATGGCTGTCCGCCTTCGCCCGGATGCCGTCCAGCGCGAGCGAGCCGGCCGAGGTCATCATGGCGTCGCCGGTCGCGATATTGTCCTTCACCAGCACCGGCACGCCGTGGAGCGGCCCCCGGACATGGCCGGCGTCGCGCTCAAGGTCGCGTTCCCGCGCGATTTCGAGCGCGTCGGGATTGAGGAAGGCGATGGACCGGAAGGACCCGTCGCCCGCCACGATCCGCTCCCGGAAGGTCTCGACAAGGTCGGTCGAACGCAACGCCCCGTCCGCCATCAGGCGGGCGAGATCGGCAATCGAGGCTTCTTTCGGCACGGTCATGGGGAAAGCGCAGGCCCGACTAGCTGTTCCACCACGGCATGTCGTTGAACGAGCGCAGGTCGATTTCGTTCGTCCAGGTCGAGCGGTGCTGGCGGGCGAGGTGCAGGTAGGTGTCGGCGATCTTTTCCGGCAGCATGAGGCCGTCATGCTCCAGCCCGCGGCTCTCGCGCAGCTTCCGGAACCCTTCCGGCCCGAGCATCTTGCCGAGCGTGTCCGGGGCATCGACCGCGCCGTCGATCAGGATATGGGCGATGTGAACGCCCTTGGCGCCGAATTCGGCGTTCAGCGTCTGGCACAGCATGCGCCGGCCGGCCATGGAGGCCGCATGCGAGTGCTGGCCCTCATTGCCGCGCACCGCCGCCGTCGAGGAGGTGACCAGGATGGTGCCGCCGCCGCGCTCGACCATCCGGGGGCACACGGCGGATGCCGCGCGGAACAGGCCGAAGGTCGCCATGCGCCAGCCCAGCTCGAAGACCTTGTAGCTGGTTGCCTCCAGGCTCCGGTTGCCGACCTGCGAGCCGAGATTGTAGAGCACCACCTCAATGGGCCCGATATCCGCCTCGACGGCGGCGATTCGGTCTTCGATGCTGTCGGGCTCGACGGCATTGAGCAGATAGCCAGTGGCGTCGCCGCCGTCGCTCCCGATCGCGTCCACGAGCCGGTTCAGGCCGTCCTCGTCGCTGCGGCGGCAAAGGACGGCATGGTACCCCTCCCTTGCGAAACGCTTGCCGACAGTGCCGCCGATACCGGCGCCGGCGCCGATGACGAGACAAACCGGTTTCATTGCAGATCACTCCTTGAGGCAACGGTCGAGGCAGGGACGGGCCGAAACGGAAAAGATGGTGCCCCGGGGTGTTCCAAAAACTTGATATATCCTTCTAATTTAGCATAAAAATATGGAAGGTAAACAATTGCTTCCCCACGAATTTCCCTACTGGATTTAAAGGAAACTACGGGTTTTCCTGCAACCTGTCAGCCCCGAACGGGCCATCGGTTGGGTGCTGCCGTTCTCAAGGTCTCCGTCGTGCATGCCCGAAAATGTTCTCCCTCAGCTTCTCGCCTGAGGCGGATACCGTCGGCTTCACGCTCTGCCGCGGCTCGTTACTCAGGACCGTTGGCAGGTGGGGCTTGGGTCCACCGGCCGCCGCCGGCAGTGTATCATGCTACATGTCTTGCAAGACTGGGGAAGACGAGACGGGCAACATGATCACCGCTGGCGTCGGAGAACGTTTGCCGCGGGTGGCTGGAGTGGCCGGATGGGCCCCATGGTGCCCGACGGCTCGATGGTGCCTCGTGGCACCGGCAGTTACGGCTAGTAGGTTATACCGTAAGCGCTTCTGACGTCAGCAAACGCCCAAATCCTCATCACCGGTCGAAGCTGAAGGTCTCGATCTCGCTTCCGTCGATCCGCGCGATCGTCAGGCGGCCATAGCCGGGCTCGTCGAGATGGACCCCAGTGTCGATCCCCAGGACGTTCTCGTTCCAGCTCGGCTCATCGAACGAGCTGTGGCCGGTCACCACCGCACGGACATCTGCGACGGTGCCCAGCCATTCGTCGCCCGTCTCCCCGATATCGCGCTGTCTCCAGCCGTGATAGACGCGGCTCCAGATCGCCCGCGTGCGGGTCAGGTGATTTTCGGGCGCATCGCCGTCGAGCGCGTTCTCGAGTTCATGCCAAGACCGATACACGGGGCAGGCATGCACGAGGCCCACGGGCCCGAAGCGCGTCTCCACCCGCGCGGCAAAGGGGAGCGACGCCAGCGCGGCCATCCAGGCCTCCGCAGTATTTTCGTGGCCGCGCGGACGCCACCAGCCGCCGCCGTTCATCTGCCAGAGGACCCAGGCGCCCCCGGCCGAAAGCCTACGGGGCGGCGGCAGGGGGTTTTCGGCCAGCGCCTTGAGCATCAACTGCTCGTGATTACCGCGCAGCACGAGGTCGAAGCCTTTGCCCTCGATCCAGGCCTTCGCCTCGAACGAGCGCGGACCGCGGTCGATCAGGTCCCCGAGCGAGAACAGCCGGTCGCGCTCGTCAACCTCCAACTCGCCGAGCGCCCGGCGCAGCGTGTCGAAATGCCCATGCAGGTCGCCCACGACCAGGTCGCGGCCTCTGCAGTTCGGCCCCAGGCGCACGCTGAGCGGCATGTCGGGTGGGGCAAAGGTCTCGGTTCTCACGGATTCGCTCCTTGACGCGGCCGGGGGCCGCGCAAGATAGGGCGCACCCGACAGAGGCCAGCCCGATGCGTGTCCAGATTCTCTCCGACCTCCATATCGAGTTCGGCAACGCGATCCCGCCGCTTGCGCCTAACGCGACGATTGTCGTCATGGCCGGCGACCTTGCGCCGGCCTGCATGCACCGGGTCAGCGAAGCCGCCGGGAAATGGGCGGGCGCCGAACGCATCCTGTACGTGCCGGGCAACCATGAGTTCTACCACAGCGACATCGAGGAAGCCCGGCTCGAGCTGGCGCGCGACTGCGAGCGCTACGGCGTGACGCTGTTGGATACCGGCGCAAGCACTGTAGGCCAGGTCCGTTTCGTCGGCGCGACGCTCTGGACCGACTTCCGCCTTGAGGGCGTCGTCGGTGAAACGGCGGCACATCTCGCGGTCGGGGCGGAGCTGAACGATTTCACCGGCTTCATTCGCGACTGGGATGCGCCGGACGGTTTCCTGACCACGCAGGCGACAGCCCGCCGGCACGCGGAGGACCGGGCCTTCATCGAGGCGGAAATGGCGGCGGCGCGTGAGGCCGGTATCACAACCGTTGTGGTGACGCACCGCGCGCCGAGCCCGCGCTGCATCCATCCGAGATACGCGGGAAGCCGACTGAACCCGGGCTTTGCCTCCGACCTCGAGCGACTGATCGAGCGCTTCGAGCCGGCGCTCTGGATTCACGGCCATACGCACGATCCGGTTGACATGACGATCGGCCGAACCCGGATCGTCGCCAACCCGCACGGCTATGACGAGGGAGAGGCCGAAAATTTCCAGCCGCTCCTCACGGTCGAGGTCTGAGGCATTCCATGCGGATGACTCAGGCACTCTGGACCGCGTCGCCGACCCTGCCGCCAGCAAGTCATCGGGCGGTTGTCCTTGTCGGGGCAATCCTTCCCCCATATGTACATTAATCCTATATACCCATAGCCACGGATTTGAGAACGATCAGGTCCACGTCATGAAGGCGCTCGAAGCGGTAAAGACCCTGTCACTATGGGACCGGCGGGACAGGTCCGTCTTCGCGATGGCCGACCTGCGCCGGATCTTTCCCGAGCGCACGGAGAAGACCTTTACCGAGGGGCTGCGCCGGCTGGTTGCGCAAGGCGTGCTCGAACGGGCGGCGAGAGGCGTCTATGTGAATGCTCTGTCGCAGCGTTCCCGGGGGTATCTGCTCGAGGAAATCGCGGTCTGCATGCGACGGGGCGAATACAGCTATGTCAGCCTCGAGTCGGCGCTCTCGGAGTTCGGTGCGATCTCGCAGATCCCGTTGTCCCGGATCACGGTCATGACGACGGGCCGGGGCGGGCTGATCGAGACGCGCTACGGGGATATCGAGTTCACGCACACCGCGCGCCCCGTGCGCGACATTCTGGGCAACACCCTTATCATGGAAGGCCGGCCGCTGCGTATCGCAAGGGTCGAGGCCGCGCTGCGCGATCTGAAGCGCGTCGGACGTAACCTGCATATGGTCGACATGGACGAGTATCGCGACATCCTCGCCGGGCAGGCCGTGGCGTGAAGCAGGATTTCCAATACCTCGTCGATACGGTCATGCAGGATCCCGGTCTCGAGGGGCTGCGCCCGGTCGTCGAAAAGGAACTGCTGCATCACGAACTGCTGTTCATCATGGAGCGCGGGGGGTTCCTCGACGACCTGACGTTCCAGGGCGGTACCTCCCTGAGGCTGTGCCACGGCGCCCCGCGGTTCAGCGAGGACCTGGACTTCTCGGGTGGGCCCGGTTTCGAGGTGGAGCAGATGGCGGGTCTGGCCGACGCCCTGGAGAGCGGCCTCGCGGAGCGCTGCGGACTCGACGCTGCCGTGACGCTCCCGAAGTCCTCGCGGCGCCGCCCGCTTTCGGCGGGCGTGTCGGTATCCTCCTGGCGGATCGGCATCCGGCCGCCTTCCGGCCGCAGGGACCTTCCCACGCTGAGGGTAAAGCTCGACATCGACAACGCACCGAGCCATACGCGGGAGGTGCTCGGGATTGCCAGACGTTATGACGCGCTGCCCGATCTGGACATGCTGGTCGCCGTGCAGAGCCGGGAAGAGATCCTGGCCAACAAGCTCGTGGCGTTTCCGGCGTCCGTCGCAACGCGGAACAGGCCGCGCTATCGCGACGTCTGGGACATGCGCTGGCTGCGCTCGAACGGCACGGAGATCCGCGCGGAGTTGGTGCGGGCGAAGATGCTGGATCACCGCACGCCTCCGTCCTGGCTGGAGAATGCCGTCGGCAGAGCGGGGGAGATCGTCCGCTCCCCGGCATTCAGCGCCGAATTGCGGCGCTTCGTGAGCCGGGACGCCGCACGGGAAACGCTCGACAATCGGCGCTACATGGAGTTCCTGGCGCAGGAAACGGAACGTCTGCTGGACGAGGCCGTGCGTGGCCTGGAGCAGGAGGCCCAACCCGGAAACGAACCTGACCTCGGCTTGTAGGCCGACCTTGTCACAGTCGGGGCGACAGTTCAGGAATGCCCTCAGTGGCGAGACCCAGGGCGAGTGGCCCGCCCGGGCCGCTTTTCGCAAGCCGGTCGGGTAAAATTGAGGCAAACCGCAAGAGCGGGTGTACGATGGTACGCAGTAGTCTGCCGCATGAACCGCGTGGAAAAATGAAGATGACCGAGTCGGCCGACGAGACCCAGGACGGAGCAGCACAGGATCGGGACCTCCGGCAAGAAGCCGAAGCGCCAAAGGACGCGGCGCGAAAGCGTCGATCGAAGGCGATGATGCGGGCGCTTCGCGAAGATATGAACGCCCGCCCGGGTGTTTACGAAAAGCTCGCAGGGAAGCGCGACCGACAATGAGGTCCGATATCGGGCCGAATGCGATGCGGAATGTTCTCGTTGGGTCGGGAACCCCTTTTGGGGCGTCTTTTGTCAAGCGAGCGTTTTGACGACGCTGCTATGCTGCTCGCTGGTGTCCCGCTCCACTCTTAGCCCGTTGACTAGGCGACTGGTTGTTATGAAATGTCATGTTCTTCATTTTATAGAAAATTATTATTGTTTCACAGCAGGTTAAAATCACAGAGACTCGATTCATCTTCATAGCGCAACCGGATTCAGTTCAGCCTGCGACCCCGCATGGCCATGCTCCTTCGCTCCGCCGACCGAAAGGCGACCCGCTCCCGCCACCTCCCCGCTGAATTCCGGCGACGGTATCGACAGGCGGCGGGCGCCGCAACGGAATTCCCGGTTTCGGCATGGCGCCGGAATGGCGGCGTTAGCCTGTCCCGGCTTGCCGCTCCCGGTTCCCGTCACTCCTCCGGCACGGTGCGGGGCACGAGGTCGCGCCAGCCGCCGTTTGCAAGCGCCCTGGCCTTCGGGATCCAGCGCCGGATCTGCGAGCGCATCCAGCTGTCGGAGTTCCACTCGGCCGCGACCCTTGCCTCGCGCCAGATGTCCTCGGCGATCCGGCGCGGCGCTGATTTGCGGCTCATGTTGGGGATTCCCGTAGGCCCCGGTTTCTGACTCAATGGCCGCACCCGGCATTGGAGGTTTGGCATGGGAGCGGCGATCCCATTGAGGGGAGATTTCGATGCGGCGTCGGTGCGCCGTCTGGCGCAGCAGAGCCGGGCCGGTGCGCAGAGCCGTCGTCTGCCTGCGGTGGCGGCGATTTACGACGGGCATCGTCGTACGGATGCGGCGCGTTTTGCGGGTGTGGGGCTGCAAATCGTCCGCGACTGGGTCCTGCGCTTCAACGCGGAAGGCCCGGACGGTTTGCTGGACCGCAAGGCGTCGGGTCCGCCATACAAGCTGAGCGAGGAGCAGCGCGCGGCGTTGGCCGGGATTGTGGAGAGCGGTCCGGACCCGGCGATCCACGGCGTGGTGCGGTGGCGGCGCTGCGACCTGGCGCAGTGGCTCCGGGAGCAGTTCGGCGTGTCGTTGGCACAGACGACGGTCGGGCGGGAGTTGCGCCGGATAGGCTACGCCAAGCTCTCGGCGCGCCCGCGCCACTATGCCCAGGACGAAGATGCCTTGGCGGCGTTCAAAAAAAGTTCCCCGAACGCCTGAGGGAGATCCGCACCAGGCTCGACGACGGCGTCGAGCTCGAAGTCCGGTGGCAGGACGAGGCGCGTGTCGGACAGAAGAACAAGATCGCCCGGCGATGGGCCAGACGCGGCACGCGCCCGTCAGCGCCCAAGGACCAGCGCACGACCTCGGCCTATATCTTCGGAGCGATCTGCCCGAAGAAAGGCAAGGCGGCAGGCCTTGTCATGCCCCGGGCCGACACGCACGCCATGAACGCCCATCTCGCCGAGATCAGCCTCGCAATAGACCCCGGCGCGCACGGCGTTGTCATCCTCGACCGGGCAGGATGGCACACCTCCTCCAAGCTCGAAGTCCCCCACAACATCACCCTGATGGCGCTCCCGCCCCGAGCGCCGGAACTCAACCCGGTCGAGAACATCTGGCAGTTCATGCGCGACAACTGGCTCTCGAACCGCGTCTTCCAAAGCTACGAAGACATCCTCGATCACTGCTGCCATGCCTGGAACAATCTCGTCTCACAGCCAGACCGAATCGCCTCTATCGGAACACGGAAATGGGCCCATGGGTTCTAAACCAAGGCCGCTGGTATAAGAGCTTCGCGCTCTACGCGACCTACGGCGGGTAGCCCGGCTCCGTAGCCCCCCCATGCGGTTGTAGAAATCGGCCCTGTACACCTTGTTGGTGGAGACACGCTGGACCAGCATCCAGCAGAAGGCATCGTTCTTGTTGTAGTACTTGTCCGAGCCGTTGTGATGGACGTTGCTCCGGTCGCACCAGCCGGCGCGTTTCCACCCGTTGCCACCTCCGGTTTCCAGCGTGGTGCTGACGAAGAGGCGGTCGGCGATCCCGCCGTTCGCCGTGCGCACGAGGAAGGCGCTTCCCGCCCTCGCGGCACCCCGCCGGTCAGCCTCGGACATGACGAATTCCCACTCGCCCGGAGGCAGGGAAAGCTGCTGGTTCCCGATACTCGCTACGTTCCCGATCTCCGTGCCCGGTTCCAGGCTCATAAGGTCTCCCGCTCCTTGTGGGTGCCCGGGATGATCTGCTCGCAGCTGGCTTCCTTGTTGGAGCCGGTGAATCCGAGCCAGATCAGCGACGCGCGGACAGGTATTCCGCAATGTGAGCTGCTACATGCCCTGCGTCGTCGCCCACGCCGTAGAGCAAGCCGGACTTGCGAGTCACCATCCAGTTGAGGCCCATGAAATATAGGCCCGGCACTGACGTGGCTCCGTGGTCGGTAACGGGATATCCCATCTCGTCGCACACCGGAAAGTCGATCCAGGAGAAGTCGTATGAGAACCCGGTGGCCCATACGATGGTGGTGACGTTCTCGTCTAGGAGGTCGATCGAGGGGCGGTGCGGCGCGGGCGGATCGCTCTCCCGCGGTTCGCCGTCGAGTTCTTCGGCGGTCGGCGTGGGTGAGTCGATGCCGTTCCTCTCGATGAAGGCGTCCACGGCATCCCGGAAAGTGCGTGAGAAACCGTCGGCGTTCTCCAAGTTCTGCGTCAGGTCGTCGGCAAATAGCATCTTATCGCCGTCCGCCGCCGTCAGCTTTCCGAACAGTTCGACACCGTCGCGACGCAGGCGGTGCAGGCTGATCGTACGCCCGCCGCGGGCTGCGCTGAGCTGGACCTCGGCCCGGAAACGCTGAGTTGGAGACTCCAGCATGTCCGGGGTGCGGTCGAAAAAGCCGAGATCGTTGAGCCAAGCCGCGCAATCCCGCCCGCGATAACGGCGTGGAACGCGCCCCGCCCCGCCAGCGCTCAGTAGCACCCGCCGGCCCGCCAGCCGCAACTCGTCGGCGATCTGTCCGCCCGTTTGACCGGAGCCCACGACAAGAACGCTGCCGGGCGCAAGATCTCCGGGGTTGTGGTAGGTCTCCGAGTTGAGTTGCGCGATGCGGGATGAAACGAATTCGGCAATCGCCGGTCGGCGCGGGGTCTGCATCGTGCCGGTGGCAATCACGACGACCGGGGCCTCCAGGGGGCCGTCCGCCGTATCGACGCGCAACCGCCCGTCCCCGCCTCGACCGAGACCGGTCGCCGCAACCCCCGTTCGGATCGGGCAACCGAAGCGTCCCGCCCACTCCGCGAGGTAGGCCACGAAATGGTCCCGTCCCATGAATCCGTCAGGATCGGGACCGCGATACTGCGCCCCCGGCAGGCGGATGGTCCAGTTCGGGGTGACCAGGGTGAAACTGTCCCATCGGCGTGTCGACCAGCTGTCCCCCAACGCCCCCCGTTCCATGACAATATGGTCGATACCCCGGTCCGCCAGGTGGTAGCTGGTGCAGAGACCGCCTTGGCCGCCGCCGATGACGATGACTTCCGGTCGGCGCATGGCTCCGTACCTCCTCAGCGTTGAACGCGCTCGCTTGCAACGACGGACGGGCGAGGTGCGGGGACGTAGTCCCGGACTGAATTCGCCGGCTTGCGCTTAGCTGCCGATGCGCTTTGTCAAACTCAAATAATTTCGACCGTTTTCGTGCCGATATTTTAGCTCGTCGACATAGGTGCGAACCAGATGGAAGCCGAGACCGTCCACCACGCCCTCCTCTTGAATCGTGTTCGGCCCCGGCTGGAACATGAACGATCCGGGCGCCAGCTCGCGGCCGTCATCGACCGTCCGGATTTCGAGACGCCGGTCTTCGTCACTCATCTCGATCTGGACTTCGATCCGGTGCGTGCCGGCATCGTCGTAGCCGTGCTCCACGATGTAGACGAGTATCTCCTCGATGCAGAGCTGCACCTGGAACCGGTCCTGTTGCGGGAACCGGTGCCGGTCGGCGAATCCGTCCACCGCTGCTGAAACCCGTTCCAGCTCGCGGCCGTCGTTGCGGACAGTCAGGCTGAGGGTCAACTCGGAGGGCGGTTCGCAGCCGTCGCCGCCGCGTCGTCCGCTCTCGTCTGCAATTTCGCCTGCCGTCGACCCGGATCGCCGGCCGCCCCGGACGAGCGCGTTCAACCCCGCAACATCGATTGCAGTTTCCAACGAATGCTTTACGCTTCTGGGCGGCCAGGTCAGGTCTCCGTCCTTTAGAATGAGGCTCTTGACTGCGTTCGTCAGCTCGATCACCAGCGGCATACGCCGCAGAATGTCCAACGTCCCGGCATGTTCCGGGAGCCTCAGGTGCCGGTAAAGAGGGGGATAGGGCACGACGTCGTCGCCGACGAGGTCGAAGATGTCCATCGGCGCAGTCGGGTCGTCCGGCGAAACTCCGGCGGCGCGAAGCAGGGCGGCCAGATTGTCGCGGGCAATCCGGTTTTCGTCGAGTCCGTTCCCCGTCCTGTACAGGGCACCCAGCACGGCAAAGTAATCCGGGTCCGGCACTTGCGTGAAGCTCCAGAGCGGGCGCATCGCGTCGGTGAGGTAGCGCGGTTCGCCGCCGCGGTGGGGCCGCTGGAGGACGACGTTCCGGTGGGGGAAGCGGTCGAAAAGAAGCAGCGCCTCGGAGTGCTCGATCGCTCCCTTTACGATCGACCAGCTTACGAACTGGTTTATCCTCCGCCGATGAGGCGGGACATCGGCGATCAGATCGACGCTCCAGCGGGACATTTTCTCGATGGAGAGCTCTTGAAGTTTCAGATCTTCGGCGTGGGCAAGCGGAACATAGATCCAGAAGCGCTCGATGACGTTGTACTCCGCGAAGTCCCGACCGGACTCGCAGGCTTTCCAGGAAAGGGGGGCGGTGAGGCAATCGTTCGCATAGGCCAGAGCCGTGCCGCGATAGACGCTGCGGGGAAACTGGTCGAGGACGATCAGCTTCGCCAGAAAACCCTTCGGCGTGTCCCAGACCGGATCGCGGAAGAAGCGATCCAGCCCATCGCGGTGCATCTGCTCGCACCAGTCACGCTGGACCTGAAGAACGCTGGGGTTTTCGACGCCTCTGGCAAACGGGCCCATCCGCCATTTCAGCATCCCCTGCTGCCAATTCTCGCGCGAAGCGTCAGCAGGGCTTCGCAGGCGACCGAGCCAGAAATCCAGTACCGCCTCCGGTGATCGTTCCGCAATGCCACCGTTCTCGTCGGCCTGCATATCAGAGCCTTCCCGCGTCATCTGTTGAATACGAAATCGACCGGAACGCCGGACGCGGAATGGGCTCGGGTCGGTTCCTCGCTGTCACTCCGCCTCTCCCGTCGAGCCCCTCGCTTCCTCGGTCTCGCCGCTGCCACAAATCCCGCTCGGGTAGGCAGATCATCTTGTGTCCTAACCTATTGGATCTTAGGGGTCCACTCCCGGACGGCCTTCGAGGAACCCTCCAGCATGCGCGGACTAGAGGATCACCGGTCCCGTAGAAACCCGTTGGCGCATCTGGAACTCCATGTGAGGGCTGCCATTGATCGGTTCGGTGCGCGCCGCGATGGTGTTGTCATCAATCCATTGCCCCACGATCCTGAGATCGACCGGGCTTTGATCCGGCATATGTGCGCCAACCGATTTCGAGGTCGGCTTTCCGTAATGGGTCAGGATCATCGAGCCCTCGAAGCCAGATTGATCGTTGGTGTACCTGCCGCTGTAGTACCACGCGGACTCACCCCCAAGAATATTTCCTCCATGCAGCACGATGACGCCGCGGCCATCTCCGGCGCGCCGTCGTACCAAATGAGCCACAGCCCTTCGATCCGCCTTTCCATTCCATCGTCTCCTGTTGGTTCGGGCTACGCCGGGCGAGGCGGGCGGCCGAGGTCTGGGCGTGGTGCGGTGGCGGCGCTGCGACCTGGCGGCATGGCTTCGGGACCGGTTCGGCGTATCGTTGGCACAGACGACGGTCGGGCGGGAGCTGCGCCGGATGGGCTACGCCAAGCTCTCGGCGCGCCCGTGCCACTATGCCCAGGACGAAGATGCCTTGGCGGCGTTCAAAAAAAAGTTCCCCGAACGCCTGAGGGAGATCCGCGCCGGGCTCGATGACGGTGCACAGGTCGAAGTCCGGTGGCAGGACGAGGCGCGTGTCGGACAGAAGAACAAGATCGCCCGGCGATGGGCCAGACGCGGCACGCGCCCGTCAGCGCCTCATGACCAGCGCACGACCTCGGCCTATATCTTCGGAGCGATCTGCCCGAAGAAAGGCAAGGCGGCAGGCCTTGTCATGCCCCGGGCCGACACGCACGCCATGAACGCCCATCTCGCCGAGATCAGCCTCGCAATAGACCCCGGCGCGCACGGCGTTGTCATCCTCGACCGGGCAGGATGGCACACCTCCTCCAAGCTCGAAGTCCCCCACAACATCACCCTGATGGCGCTCCCGCCCCGAGCGCCGGAACTCAACCCGGTCGAGAACATCTGGCAGTTCATGCGCGACAACTGGCTCTCGAACCGCGTCTTCCAAAGCTACGAAGACATCCTCGATCACTGCTGCCATGCCTGGAACAAACTCGCCGAACAGCCAGCTCGTATCGCCTCTATCGGAACCCGAAAATGGGCCCATCGGTTCTAAACAAAGGCCGTTGGTATGACAGGAAGACAGGCGCCTGACCGACCATCGCCCGGGCTTTCCCGCAGGAGAGATGGCTGAGACCGGTGGGCGGCGTACATCCGCGCAACTGTCGAAACGAGGGTTCGGGAGCACCCTCAGGGAGACTGCGGCCGTCGGCAACGGGACCCGTGCGGGGAAGAGACGTCAGGAACGGGCAGTGTCCACTTCCGGTCATTCCTGACGTCAGGGCGTTGGGCCGCGGGAGTATGGCAGCACGACTCGCGCCTTGCACCATCGGACGCCAAATGCAGTTACCGTATAGCCTACTGGCCGTAATTCATCTCGACGTCCGCAACACGCCGACAATCCGTACCTGACTGACGTCCGGTAGCTGCCACCACCTGACGTCTGCCGTTTTGTCGGCGTGGCAAAATTCGTGTTTTGGACTTTCAGGTCGGCCCGATAAATCAATTCCTGAAACTCAATTCCAGGATGGAGAGGCTCATGCAGAACCCCCGCACCCGCCGCTGGAAGGGGCTACGGCGTCGTATGACAGTGCGGCTCACGCCTGCCCGGCAGGCCGATTTGAAGACTTGGCGATCGTCCCTGCGACAGGCCCTGCGCGAAACCGGCGGCGGGAGCCGTCTGCCCCAGCTCGACGAGAACGCAGCGCTCTCGGACCTGATCGAACTCGCCGGCTGTATTGCCCGGGGCGAGGTGGGGCCGGTCGAGATCCCGGCCGTGCAGCGCGCCGCCCAGCGCCCGCCGGCACCTCAGACGCCGGTCTCCCAGGATCTGGACCTCGACGAGGACCAGATCAGGCTACTCGCTGAGCTTTTCGGGCCAGATTGAGCCATGAGCCGACGCCAAGCCGTGATCGCCGTCAAGCGCGGCGCAAGGCCTCCGCCGGTTGTGCCGTTATCCGCCCGCCTGCTTGGCCCCTGTCCCGACACGATGGTGATCCGAAGCGGCGGGGAACATATCGGCGATTGCTACAGCTGCGATGGAGGGGCCACCGTCTGACACCGGCAGGCAGCCCGCGTGGCCGCGTCTGGTACCTGCAACACCGCCGAAGCCTCCTTCCAGGCTGCAACGGGCGGCGCGCCGGAGCACCACGAAAGGTCACCGGGTCCAACGCCATCGGCGTCCGCGCCACGGTGGAAACCGCAAAGTCCGGAGACCGGACTGCATGTTGCGTCAGGGATCGCAGTCAGGCAACAATCAGGTTGTTCGCGGACGTGTCGCGAGCCAAGTCTCGATGTCCGACAGCAACCAGCGGACAGCGCGCTGACCGATACGAAGCGGCGCGGGAAACTGTCCGATTTTCATCAGGTGGTAAATTGTCGATCTGGAAAGCCTGACAATTTCCTCGACTTCGGTCCGACGCAGCAGGCGGTCGTGGCTGATCATGGGTCACCTCTGGAATCTCCGATCCATTGAGGGTCCACGATCGACCTGAAAGTACAAATAGATTTTTTCTTTAGTTCCTAACAGGCCGCTCAGGAGCCGAAATAGCAGAACGGGCGGCGTCCAACCGTCTCCCTGGCCCGAAGCTTCCGCGCATGACCGTCCTGGTGCCGGCTCGGCAGGAACCTCATCGGTGAAGCCGAACGATGTCCGCGCTTTCCTGTGTCACGAAGTCGGCCCATTGCTGCATGAGCGCGCGCCGGCGCTCGATCGGCGTCGAGCGTGGATAAGCCTGCTCCACCGCCGAGCCCACCGTATGGGCAAGCGCCAGCTCCATCACCGCGTGCGGCGCGTCCGTGCATTCCGACGCCCAGTCCCGGAAGCTCGACCGGAAGCCGTGAACCGTCGCCCGGTCCGCCAGGCCGGTCGATCGCAGCATCTTCGCCAGTGTCATGTCGCTCATCGGACGGCCTCGCTTCACGACCGACGGAAAGACCAGGTCCGAACCGTCGTGCAACAGGCGCGCTCGTTCGAGCACGGCGAGCGCAGCGTCGGACAGCGGCACCCGGTGCTCGACCCGGGCCTTCATACGGCCCGCCGGAATGCGCCATTCGCGGGCGCCTTCATCGATCTCCGACCATGCCGCCCCTCGGGCCTCGCCGCTGCGTACCGCCGTCAGCACCAGGAAGCGGAAACACATCTTCCCCGGCAGCGACGCTTGAGACGCCTCAAGCGCCGACAGCGCTTCCGGAACCTCGGCATAGGGCAGGGCGCGGAGATGCGCCTTGACGGACGGCATGGCCGGCAAGGCGCCGCTGATCGCCTCGCCCGCCATGTTGTGCTCCACATAGCCGTGCGCCTGGCACCATTGCAGCGTGGTCCGGATGCGCTGGCGCAGCTTACGTGCGATCTCGGGCTTGGCCGTCCAGATCGGCGTCAACACGGCCAGCACATCCTCGCGCCCGATCCTGTCCACCCGCATCTCGCCTAGGCGCGGAAACGCATGGCGCTCCAGCTGCTGCATCCAGTTCTTCGCGACCTTGGCATTGCGCCAGCGCGGCCGGTTCGCTTCGAAGGTCCGTTGTGCCGCCTCCCGGAAAATGGGCATCTTGGCCCGGCGTTTCTCGGCGAGCGGATTGCGGCCCTGTGCGACGGCGCGGCGGTTGTCGAAGGCCTTCTCCCTTGCCTCGGCAAAGCCCACCAGCGGGAATCCGCCGAGACCCAGGTCGCGGCGCTTGCCGTCTATCGTGAGCCTCTGTATCCAGCTTTTCGACCCGCGCGGCGAGACGTGCAGATAGAGTGTGCCGCCATCGCCATGCAGACCCGGCCTGGACAAAGACTTGAGTTTAGCGACCGTGAGCTTTCCCATCGATCCCCACATTTATCCCCACGGTTTGTTGGGATATTATTGGGAACCGAACGGAACAGTCAAGTCAAGAAGTCAAGAAAATCCGTAACTGCCCAGGATGTCTGAGTTGGTGGGGGTTGACGCGGGGGTTTGAAAATGAGTCAACCTTTCCATGACCCGACTTGAACAGTGAGCGGCGATTTTTGCCGGGTCCGGCTTTGGCAAGTCGTTGAAATCATTGGACAGTTGGGTTCAGGTTTGGGAGGGTTGGAGAAAATGTAGTGAAACATTTTCACGGTTTTGACATTGTTTGCTGGATATTGATGATGTTCCTGCATACAACGGTGTCATGTTCGTGCGCGAAACGACCGCCCGGGGGCACCGTTATCTCTACCTCGTCGAGAGCGTGCGCGAGGGCAAGCGGGTGCGCCAGCGCACGATCCGCGCGCTCGGTCGCAAGGACGCCCTGCAGGCGAGCGGGGAACTTGACCGCCTGATCGCCTCGCTGGCGCGCCACTCGGATCGGTCCCTGGTGCTGAACGACATGGTGGACGGCGCTCTTGCCTGCGTTCGGATCGGCGGTCCGCTGCTGTTCGGGCGCTTGTGGGATCGGCTGGGCCTCGGCGATGCGGTGAACGAGCTTGTGGACGGCCGCGGGTTCGGCTTCGCGGTCGAGCGGGCGGTGTTCGTGAGCGTGCTGCACCGGCTGTTCGTGTCGGGCTCGGACCGGTCGTGCGAGAAATGGATGGACGACTACGCCATCGACGGGATCGAGGGCCTGCGTCTTCACCATCTCTATCGGGCGATGGCATGGCTGGGCGAAGAACTGGAGCCGCCCGGCGAGGGCGGTCTGGCGGTGCGCTGCGTGAAGGACGACATCGAGGAGCGTCTGTTCGCCCGCCGCCGCGACCTGTTCAGCAACCTGTCGCTGGTGTTCATGGACACCACGACGCTGTCGTTCCATGGCGCGGGCGGAGAGACGCTTGGCGCGCACGGGCACTCGAAGGACCACCGCCCGGACCTTCGCCAGATGGTGCTGGCGGTGGTTCTGGACGGCGAGGGCCGGCCGGTCTGCACGGAGATGCTGCCCGGCAACACCGCCGACACGACGGTTCTGTTGCCGATCGTGGACCGTCTGCGGTCGCGCTTCGGGATCGGTCGCGTCTGCGTTGTGGCGGACCGGGGGATGATCTCTGCGGCGACCATCGCGGCGCTTGAGGACCGGGGTTTGGACTACATCCTGGGCGCGCGCGAGCGGCGCACGACGGTGGTCCGGGAGGTGGTGCTCAGGGACGGGAAGCCGTTCGTGCCGCTTTCGATCGAACGCGCGCGCGGCGAGACGCAGCTGTTCGTGAAGGAGGTCACGGTGGCCGGCGCGCGCTACATCGTGTGCCGCAACGAGGCGGAAGCGGAAAAGGACCGCGCCGACCGGCAGGCGGTGGTCGAGGGCTTGCAGAAGCGGCTCAAGGGCAGCGAGAAGGCGCTGATCGGCAACAGCGCCTACCGGCGCTATCTGCGCAGGACGGGCGCGGGCAAGGCGTTCGAAATCGACGCCGGCAAGCTCGCCGACGAGGCCCGCTTCGACGGCATCTTCGTGCTGCGCACGAACGCCGCAATGACGCCGCTCAATGCCGTGCTGCGATACAGGGAACTGCTCCGGGTCGAGGACCTGTTCCGCCGTGCGAAGGCCCAGCTGCGCACCCGCCCGATCTACCACTCCTGCGACGCCGCCATCCGCGGACACGTCTTCTGCTCCTTCCTCGCGCTGGTCCTCCAGAAGGAGCTGGCCGACCGCTGCCGCGCCGCCGGCGTCGATGTCGAATGGGACGACCTCATCCGCGACCTCGACCGCCTGCAAGAGGCCTCCATCGAGAACGACGGCAAGCGCGTCACTACCCGAACACATGTTCAGGGCCAGGTCGGGAAGGTCTTCCAGGCCGCTGGCGTCGCCTTGCCGCCGAACTGGCGCGAACACTCCGCCTGACCGTCTCCAGAACCGCGAAAATGTAGTGGGTACAACCGGAACCGCCGGTGTAACCCCCTGTTCCGTCAAATACTTTTAATCTCTGCTGTTGAAGTTGGGCATGAGTGGTTCCAAACCGTCGCATGGTCCTTTGCCGGGGTCGCGATCCGAGACATCGGGTCAGAAGATCGCGCGTCTGGAGTTGGAGAACGCCGTGCTCCGGGAGCAGGTTGCGCGCTTTGTTGAGCGGATTTCGGCGTTGGAGCGTCGTCTTGGCCTGAACAGCCGCAACAGCGGCCAGCCGCCGTCGAGCGACGGTCTGAAGAAGCCAGCGGCGGAGCGTCGAACCCGTAGCCTGAGGGGCAAGACGGGTCGCAAGCCGGGCGGTCAGGCGGGGCACAAGGGCAAGACGCTGTGCCGGACGGCCATCCCGGACCGTGTGGAGGAGCATGTTCCGTCGTCCTGCCGGGGCTGCGGGGCGTCGCTGTCGTCGTCGTCGGCGGTCGGCGATCCGGTCGCGCGCCAGGTATTCGACCTGCCGGAGCCGCGCCCGCTGGAGGTCACGGAGCATCGCGGTCATGCGCGGCGCTGCGGTCATTGCGGGGTTGTGACGCGGGCGTCGTTCCCGGCAGGCGTGTCGGCACCGGTGCAGTATGGCCAGCGGCTTTCGGGTGCGGCGGTCTGGCTGCGTCATGCGCAGTTCCTGCCGGAGGCCCGCCTGTCGCAGGTCATGGCGGTGTTGTTCGGCGCGCGGGTGTCGCCGGCGACGCTGGCGGCGATGAGCAGGCGTGCTGCGGCCCGTCTGCGGTGCGCGGCGGCGCACATACAGGACTTGGCGGCAAGCAAGGCGCGGGTGAAGCATCTGGACGAGACCGGTTTGCGCGTGGGCGGGCGCACGCGGTGGCTTCATGTGGCCTGCACATCCCCGGATCGGGTCCGGGGCAGGCTCTTGCTGGCGGCGTATCGGGTAAGCGAGCGGCGCGGCGCCGTGCCTGCGGGGGTGTCCGGGGTCGCAGTGCACGACCACTGGCAATGCTATTGGCCGATGGAGGGTGTGGAGCATGCGCTTTGCAATGCGCATCGCTTGCGGGAGTTGCAGGCGCTGGTGGAGTTCGACAAGGAAGACTGGGCCGGGCGCATGCAGCGGCTTCTGCGCCGGGCCTGGCGTGTGGCCCGAATGGCGTGGGAGAGGGATATCGCCGTTCCGGGGCGACTTCTGGCGCGGCTCGCGCGCGGCTATGACAGGCTCCTTGTCGAGGCGATGAAGTTCCATGAGAGCCAGCCGCCGCTCTCGCCTCCCCGGCCCGGAAGACGCGGGGTCCCGAAGCGGCGCAAGGGCCACAACCTCGCCTTGCGCCTGCATGAGCGCAGGGACGAGACCCTGCGCTTCCTGACCGACCCACAGGTACCCTTCACCAACAATGAGGCCGAGCGCGACCTGCGCATGATGAAACTGCGCCAGAAAATCTCCGGCGGCTTCCGGTCCCGAAGCGGCGCCGATGACTTCGCCGTCCTGCGCACAATCATCGCCACCGCTCAGAAGCACGGCCGCGACGTCGTAAAGGCCCTGACAGGCACATCCGACAGCCTCATCGAAAATATCCAATACCCGACTTGAACAGTGAGCGGCGATTTTTGCCGGGTCCGGCTTTGGCAAGTCGTTGAAATCATTGGACGGTTGGGTTCAGGTTTGGGAGGGGTGGAGAAAATGTAGTGAAACATTTTCACGGTTTTGACTTTGTTTGCTTGATATTGATGATGTTCTCGCATACAACGGTGTCATGTTCGTGCGCGAAACGACCGCCCGGGGGCACCGTTATCTCTACCTCGTCGAGAGCGTGCGCGAGGGCAAGCGGGTGCGCCAGCGCACGATCCGCGCGCTCGGTCGCAAGGACGCCCTGCAGGCGAGCGGGGAACTGGACCGCCTGATCGCCTCGCTGGCGCGCCACTCGGATCGGTCCCCGGTGCTGAACGACATGGTGGACGGCGCTCTTGCCTGCGTTCGGATCGGCGGTCCGCTGCTGTTCGGGCGTCTGTGGGACCGGCTGGGCCTCGGCGATGCGGTGAACGAGCTTGTGGACGGCCGCGGGTTCGGCTTCGCGGTCGAGCGGGCGGTGTTCGTGAGCGTGCTGCACCGGCTGTTCGTGTCGGGCTCGGACCGGTCGTGCGAGAAATGGATGGACGACTACGCCATCCCCGGGATCGAGGGCCTGCGTCTTCACCATCTCTATCGGGCGATGGCATGGCTGGGCGAAGAACTGGAGCCGCCCGGCGAGGGCGGTCTGGCGGTGCGCTGCGTGAAGGACGACATCGAGGAGCGTCCGTTCGCTCGCCGCCGCGACCTGTTCAGCGACCTGTCGCTGGTGTTCATGGATACCACGACGCTGTCGTTCCATGGCGCGGGCGGAGAGACGCTTGGCGCGCACGGGCACTCGAAGGACCACCGCCCGGACCTTCGCCAGATGGTGCTGGCGGTGGTTCTGGACGGCGAGGGCCGGCCGGTCTGCACGGAGATGCTGCCCGGCAACACGGCTGACAGCACGGTTCTGCTGCCGATCGTGGACCGTCTGCGGTCGCGCTTCGGGATCGGTCGCGTCTGCGTGGTGGCGGACCGGGGGATGATCTCGGCGGCGACGATCGCGGCGCTTGAGGAGCGAGGTCTGGACTACATCCTGGGTGCGCGCGAGCGGCGCACGACGGTGGTCCGGGAGGTGGTGCTCAGGGACGGGAAGCCGTTTGTGCCGCTTTCGATCGAACGCGCGCGCGGCGAGACGCAGCTGTTCGTGAAGGAGGTCACGGTGGCCGGCGCGCGCTACATCGTGTGCCGCAACGAGGCGGAAGCGGAAAAGGACCGCGCCGACCGGCAGGCGGTGGTCGAGGGCTTGCAGAAGCGGCTCAAGGGCAGCGAGAAGGCGCTGATCGGCAACAGCGCCTACCGGCGCTATCTGCGCAGGACGGGCGCGGGCAAGGCGTTCGAAATCGACGCCGGCAAGCTCGCCGACGAGGCCCGCTTCGACGCCATCTTCGTGCTGCGCACGAACGCCGCAATGACGCCGCTCAATGCCGTGCTGCGGTACAGGGAACTGCTCCGGGTCGAGGACCTGTTCCGCCGCGCGAAGGCCCAGCTGCGCACCCGCCCGATCTACCACTCCTGCGACGCCGCCATCCGCGGGCATGTCTTCTGCTCCTTCCTCGCCCTCGTCCTCCAGAAGGAGTTGGCCGACCGCTGCCGCGCCGCCGGCGTCGATGTCGAATGGGACGACCTCATCCGCGACCTCGACCGCCTGCAAGAGGCCTCCATCGAGAACGACGGCAAGCGCGTCACTACCCGAACCCATGTTCAGGGCCAGGTCGGGAAGGTCTTCCAGGCCGCTGGCGTCGTCTTGCCGCCGAACTGGCGCGAACACTCCGCCTGACCGTCTCCAGAACCGCGAAAATGTAGTGGGTACAACCGGAACCGCCGGTGTAACCCCCTGTTCCGTCAAATACTTTTAATCTCTGCTGTTGAAGTTGGGCAATACGCTTGAACAAAAACCCAAGCACGGCCGCACAAATCGCCAACGTGCTGGGCAGTTACGGCCGATCTTGAGAAGATCGGTGTGAAAGTTCCGGCCGCCATCGCCATCACAGACGGCCAGTCGTCCTACCGGCCCGAGGTCACCGAAGCGCTGAAGACGCAGCCGGATGCCATCTACCTGGCGCTCTATCCGGCCGAGGGGCGCTGGTAACGCGTGAATGGATCTCGCTGGGCGGCACACGGAAAATGGTGGTTGCCAATTCGCTGAAATCGGACGAGTACCGCAACGGCGTCGGCCTGCAGTATCTGGGCGAGACCGTCGGGCACGACAGCGCACAACCGCGCAAGGCTAGAGCGTGATCTGATCTGATTGAATCGTTAGCCCAAGTTTAACACGGCATTTTGAAGATCGTTCATTATCAGTGTCTTATGGAGCAATAATTCCGCGTAGGGCACTACATTCCGGTTTTTTCGCCTGGTCCGGGATCAGACGATCATTTTCCTGATGCCTCCGGGAGCGGGATCGATTCCGAGCGCGCGAAAGATTTTCTGCTGTTCGGGCTCGGCCCGTGTGGCCTTGCGGACATGCAAGCTGCGGCCATCCTTGCGCCTGAAGGTCGCGGTGACCCGCTGCTGGCCTTCGAGGATGGCTCGCAGGCTGGCCCAGCTCTCTCTCTCACCCTTCTCGCCGAGGCGTCGGCGGATGGTCTGCACCATCTGGTAGGCGATCACGGTGATGAACAGATGGCCGTCGGAGCGCCTCTGGGTGCGGTGGAAGATGGGGCGCAGGCCGAGTTCCGACTTGAGCGAGCGGAACACGGCCTCGACATCGGTGAGCGAAGTGTAGGTGCGCCACAGCGTCTCCTCGTCCCAGTCCTGGACGTTGGTGCGCAGGCAGTAGACGCCGGGATGGGTGATCATGGTGCCGGCGAGCGGGCGGCGCTCCCAGGTGACGGCGCGCGCCTTCTCGCCGCTGTCGTCGGCGATGACGTCGATATCGTAGTGGGCCGCGGCGCCGCGGCTCTTCTCCCTGATCCGGCCGATCCGCTGCCAGACATGGTCGAGCCTCTTGCGGGTGCGCGGCCGCTTGAGGCCGTCGTTGAGCTTGCTCATCTCGCCCTCGAAGCGCGCGGCGAAGCGGTTTGCGATGCCCTGTTCCTTCTTCGCCCGCGCCTCGGAGTAGCAGTAGAGCCGCGCCTCTCCACCTTCGGCGTCGACCGCCTTGTGCACATGGACCGTCTGGCGCGACCGGGTCTCGATGGCCAGCGCCAGATCGGGATCGAAGCGGCGGGTGCGTTCCCGGCTGACCGCCAGATAGCGGTAGCCGTTGTCGCGCAGCCAGGCGATGTTGGCCTCGGTGGCGATCCCCGCGTCCATCACCACCAGCGCGTCCGACGGCGCGCCCAGGGCCTCGAGCATCGACGCCAGGGTCTTGTCTTCGTTGACCGCGCCGGAGAACACCTGGGAGCGGCGCACGAAGCCCGAGCCGTCGAGCACCAGCCCCAGGGTCAGGAGCGGGCAATCGCCGCGCTTCTCCTTGGAATGGCCGCGTTCGGCCTTGGGCTGGGCCGCCGCTGCGCCCTCGAAGAAGGTGTTGGTCAGGTCGTAGAGCGTCACCGTGGAGCGCAGGCCGAACAGATCCGTCGCCCGATCGAACAGATGCGCCTCGATCGCCGCGCGCTGCGCCATCAGGGCATCGGAGACGCGGTAGAGGCGCATCATGCTCATGCGCTCGAAATCCACCCCCAGCAGCTCGCCGAGCGACGAACGCTCGCACAGCCAGCGCCAGCTGGCGCGCTCCGAGCCCGGCGCCGCCATGCGGGCGATGACGCTGGCCATGGCGAGCGCGCGCTGCGTGCCGTTGAAGCCCAGCCGCTCCAGCAAAGCCTCCAGGCCGAGCCGCTCCATGGCCCACAGCCCGACATGCTCGACGCCGACCGAACGCGGGCGGATCAGCTCCAGGGAGCCGACATCCACCGTCTGCAGGTCGGGGCGCCCGGTCCCGCCGGACGGCGCGCTGTTGAGCAACTGCGCGGCGATGCGCTGGGCGTGCCGCTCGACCTCCTCCGGACAGGACAGCGGAACCAGCTCGGCCTGGCGGTCGAGCAGCTGCTGGATCCGGCTGCACAGCACCGCCCAGTGCCGCCGCTCGACCGGGAAGTCGCTCCCCAGGTTGAGCAGGGTGCGCTGGCGGACCTTCTCGCCGCTGCGCTCCGAGCGCACAAGGCGATGCGAATAATAGACCTCGCCGCGCCCGCCGGTTCTGGTCCTGGTGCGCCGAATGAACATCGGGCACAGCATAGGGGCGGGCGCAAGAGCATGGAACCACACCACCAAAATATTATGGCACTACATTGCGCCTCCGAAAACCTCTATCCAGCAATATCAATGACTTGACCGCGGAATGCCGCTCAATCTCGTCCGAATCCTGTGCCCCACCGTTAAACTTGGGTTAGCCCAAGTTTAACGTTTGTGCAGCGGGTTCGGTCGATATTGAGGGCGGCTTGTCTGACAAGCTTTTGATATTGCTGGATTGAGGTTTTCGGGCCGGCGATGTAGTGCCATAATATTTTTGCATTGGGGTTCCAGGCTCTTGTGCCGGTCCCTATGCTGGGCGCCATGTTCATCCGGCGCACCAGAACCCGCACCGGCGCGGGCGGCGAGGTCTATTATTCGCATCGCCTTGTGCGCTCGGAGCGCACAGGCGAGAAGGTCCGGCAGCGCACACTGCTCAACCTCGGCAGCGACTTCCCGCTCGAACGCCATCACTGGTCGGTTCTGTGCGCCCGCATCCGGCAGTTGCTCGACCGCCAGAGCGATCTGGTGACGCTGTCCTGTCCGGCAGAAGTTGAGAGGCATGCCCAGCGCCTTGTCGCGCAGTTGCTCAACGGCGCGCCGTCCGGCGGCGGCGCCGACCTGCAGACGGTGGATGTCGGCACGCTGGAGCTGATCCGCCCGCGCTCGGCGGGGGTCGAGCATGTCGGTCTGTGGGCGATGGAGGAGCATTGCCTGGAAGGGCTTCTGGAGCGACTGGGCTTCAACGGCCCGCAGCGCGCGCTCGCCATGGCCAGCATCGTTGCGCGCATGGCCGGGTTCGGAGCGCGCCTCCTGGCGCTGGCTGTGCGAGCGTTCGTCGCTCGGCGAGTTGCTGGGCGTGGACTTCGAGCGCATGAGCACGATGCGCCTCTACCGCGCCTCCGATGCCCTGATGTCGCACCGCGCGACGATCGAGGCGCATCTGTTCGACCGGGCGACGGATCTGTTCGGGCTGCGCCGCACGGTGACGCTCTACGACCTGACCAACACCTTCTTCGAGGGCGAGGCGGCGGCCCAGAGCAAGGCCGAGCGCGGCCACTCCAAGGAGAAGCGTTCGGATTGCCCGCTGCTGACCCTGGGGCTGGTGCTCGACGGCTCGGGCTTCGTGCGCCGCTCCGAGGTGTTCTCCGGCGCGGTCAATGAAGACCGGACCCTGGCGTCGATGCTCGAGGCCCTGGGCGCGCCGGCGGACGCGCTGGTAGTGATGGACGCGGGCATCGCCACCGAGGCCAACATCGCCTGGCTGCACGGGAACGGCACCCGTTATCTGGCGGTCAGCCGGGAACGCACCCGCCGCTTCGACCCCGAACTGGCGCAGGCCATCGAGACCCGCTCGCGCCGCACGGTCCATGTCCACAAGGTCGTCGACCCCGACAGCGGGGAGACGCGCCTCTACTGCTACTCCGAGGCGCGGGCGAAGAAGGAGCAGGGCATCGCGGAGCGCTTCGCCGCGCGCTTCGAGGGCGAGTTGAAGAAGCTCCACGACGGCCTCGGGCGGCCGCGCACCCGCAAGAGGCTCGACCGGGTCTGGCAGCGCCTCGGCCGCATCGAGGAGAAGAGCCGCGGCGCCGGCGCGCACTACGACATCGACGTCATCGCCGACGACAGCGGCGAGAAGGCGCGCGCCGTCACCTGGAAGCGCCGTCCGCTCGCCGGTTCCATGATCACCCATCCCGGCGTCTACTGCCTGCGCACCAATGTCGAGGACTGGGACGAGGAGGCGCTGTGGCGGACCTATACCTCGCTCACCGACGTCGAGGCCACCTTCCGCTCGCTCAAGTCCGAACTCGGTCTGCGCCCTATCTTCCACCAGACCCAGAGGCGCTCCGACGGCCACCTGTTCATCACCGTGATCGCCTACCAGATGGTGCAGACCATCCGTCGCCGCCTCGCCGAGCAGGGCGAGCACGCCAGCTGGGCCAGCCTCAGAGCTATCCTCGAAGGACAGCAGCGCGTCACCGCAACCTTCCAGCGCAAGGACGGGCGTGCCCTCCACATCCGAAAGGCCACACGCGCCGAGCCCCGGCAGCAGGAAATCTATCGCGCGCTCGCCCTCGACCCCGCCCCCGGAGGCATCAGGAAAATGATCGTCTGACCCCGGACGCGTCGAAAAAAACCGGGATGTAGTGCCTTACGCGAAATTTATGCCGCGTAAGGCACTGATAATGAACGATCTTCAAAATACCCTGTTAAACTTGGGCTAAGCGCCGCCGAGGTACAGGAACTCCGCCGGCCGATCGCCGCCCGGCACCGATTCGGCAGCGGCGTCGATCCTTTGGCGGCTACCCTGGTCGGCGTGTTCGCCGCAGGTTTTCTCGGGCTCATCGGCTGGATGGGCTACGAAACCATGGAAAACGGCAAGGCCACCGTTGCCTTGCAAACGGATGTCGCCGTCCTGCAGGCCGAGGTGGGCGAACTAAAAGCCGGGCAGAAAAAGCTGGAAGCCGGGCAGGCGGAACTACAGGGCGGGCAGAGAGAGCTCAAGGCCATACTGCTGGAACAGCAGCGAAGATAGCGCCGGCTTGCGATCGGCCGAGATAGCCTCGCCGACGACTACTCCGGGCCGTCGTTCATCCTTTCGAACGCTTGGGACACCCGTCCTAATCCGCGTATAGCCACGGCCGGGCGATGCGGTCGGTGGATTCGAAGCTGTCGATGCTCTCGGCGCGCTCCATGGTCATGCCGATATCGTCCAGGCCGTTCAGCAGGCAGTGCTTGCGGAACGGGTCCATCTCGAAGGCGATCTCTTCCCCGTCGGGCCGGGTGACGACCTGGTTCTCCAGATCGACCGTGATGCGCGCATTCTCGCCCCGCTGCGCATCCTCCATCAGCTTGTCGCGCTCCTCCGCCGGCAGCTTGATCGACAAGAGGCCGTTCTTGAAGCTGTTGTTGTAGAAGATGTCGGCGAAGTCCGTGCCCAGAATGGCGCGCACGCCGTAGTCGGCCAGCGCCCAGGGGGCGTGCTCGCGCGACGATCCGCAGCCGAAATTGTCGCCCACCACAAGGATGCTGGAGCCGCGCCAGGCCGGCTGGTTGAGCACGAAATCGGGGTTCTCGTTCCCTTCGCCATCGAAGCGCATGTCGTTGAAGAGGTGGCGGCCGAGGCCGGCCCGCTCGATGGTCTTGAGGAAACGCGCAGGGATGATCTTGTCGGTGTCGATATTGATCTGCGGCAGCGGCGCGCCGATGCCGGTCACGGTCTCGTATTTGCGCATGGGAGCGGTCCCTTCGTCTCTCAGTCCAGGTCGCGCAGGTCGGCGAGATGCCCTGCGACAGCGGCGGCGACGGCCATGGCCGGGCTGACCAGATGGGTGC
The DNA here is from genome assembly GCA_965261985.1 of Alphaproteobacteria bacterium. Taxonomy (GTDB): domain Bacteria; phylum Pseudomonadota; class Alphaproteobacteria; order Bin95; family Bin95; genus Bin95. Next base: position 5,493,129 of record OZ253490.1, on the reverse strand, counting down.
GCCCGCCCGGGCCCTGCCGGCCCTCGAAATTGCGGTTCGATGTGGAGGCGCTGCGCTCGCCGGGAGCCAGCTTGTCGTCATTCATCGCGAGGCACATGGAGCAGCCCGCCTCGCGCCACTCGAAACCGGCCTCGACCAGGATGCGGTCGAGCCCTTCCTCCTCTGCCTGCACCTTCACCAGGCCGGAGCCCGGCACCACCAGGGCGCGCACGCCGTCGGCGACCTTGCGCCCGGCAGCGACCGCCGCGGCGGCCCGGATGTCCTCGATGCGCCCGTTGGTGCAGGAGCCGATGAACACCGTGTCGATGGCGATCTCCTGCAGCGGCTGGCCTGCCCGGAGCCCCATATAGTCGATCGACCGCTGCACCGCCTGGCGCCGGCCCTCGTCGTCGATCTCGCCCGGGTCCGGCACGCTGGCCGTGATCGGCAGCGCGTCCTGCGGGCTCGTGCCCCAGGTGACATGCGGCGCGATGTCCTCCGCGCGGAGCCACACCTCCTTGTCATAGGCGGCGCCCGGATCGGAGGGCAGGCGCTTCCAGACCGCCACCGCGGCGTCCCATGCCGCGCCCTTGGGCGCGTGGGGACGGCCCTTGAGATAGCCGAAGGTGGTGTCGTCCGGCGCGATCAGGCCGGCGCGGGCGCCCGCCTCGATCGACATGTTGCAGACCGTCATCCGCCCTTCCATCGAAAGCTCGCGGATCGCCTGGCCCGTATATTCGATCACATGGCCGGTGCCGCCTGCGGTGCCGATATGGCCGATCGCGGCGAGGATCAGGTCCTTGGCGGTGCAGCCGGGCGGCAGCGTACCGTCGATATCGACGCGCATGTTGCGCGCCGGGCGCTGGATCAGCGTCTGCGTCGCCAGCACATGCTCGACCTCGGAGGTCCCGATACCGAAGGCCAGCGCCCCGAAGGCGCCGTGGGTCGAGGTGTGGCTGTCGCCGCAAACGACCGTTGTGCCGGGCTGGGTCATGCCCTGTTCCGGGCCGATGATATGCACGATGCCCTGGCGGACATCGTTCACCGGGTAGTAGGGCACGCCGAACTCGACGACATTGCGCTCCAGCGTCTCGACCTGGATGCGCGATTCCTCGTTCTCGATGACGCCGGCGCGGTCTGCCGGAACGGTCGGGATGTTGTGGTCGGCAACCGCGATGGTGGCGTCCGGCCGGCGCACACCGCGCCCGGCGGCGCGCAGCCCGGCGAAAGCCTGCGGGCTCGTGACCTCATGCACCAGATGGCGGTCGATATAGATCAGGCAGGTGCCGTCTTCCTGGGTATCGACCAGGTGGTTCGCCCAGATCTTGTCGAAAAGGGTGCGCGGTTCAGTCATCGCCCTCGGTCCCGTTCTTGCGTTTCGTCTTTCTCACCACGCCGCGGGTGCGCTCGGCGATGCGCGCCGACCGCCCGCGCCGCTCGCGCAGATAGTAGAGCTTGGCCCGGCGCACGCGCCCGCGCCGGATCACCTCGATGCCGGCGATATTGGGCGAGTAGAGCGGGAAGATGCGCTCGACGCCCTCGCCGGAAGAGATCTTCCGCACCACGAAGGAGGCGTTGAGGTTCTTGCCGCCGCGCCGCGCGATCACCACGCCCTCATAGGCCTGGATGCGCTCCCGGGTGCCCTCGACCACCTTGTACTGCACTCGCACCGTATCGCCCGGGCGGAAGTCCGGAATCTCGCGCGACTCGGTGAGCCGCGCGATCTGTTCGCGCTCCAGCGTCTCGATGATGTTCATCGGCCTTCGTCCTCATTCTTCGCCCGGCGCGCCCAAAGGTCCGGCCGCCGCGTCCGCGTTATGTCTTCCGCCCGCTCCTGACGCCAGGCGCGGATATTGCAATGATGGCCCGAAAGCAAGACTTCCGGCGCCGCGCGCCCGGCCCAGACGGCCGGCCGCGTGTAGTGCGGGTATTCCAGCAACCCGCCCTCGAAACTCTCCTCCCGGACCGACTCCGCCTTGCCTGCAACGCCCGGCAACAGGCGCACGCAGGCATCCAGCAGGGCGAGTGCCGCCGGCTCGCCGCCGGACAGCACGAAGTCCCCGAGGCTGACCTCCTCCGGCGCCCAGGCGTCGAGGAGGCGCTGGTCGATCCCCTCGTAACGCCCGCAGAGCAGGGTCGGCCCCGCGCCCGCAGCCAGCGCCGCCGCCCGGCGCTGCGTGAGCGGCCGGCCGCGCGGCGAGAGGTGGACCAACGGCCCCCGCCGGTCCCAGGCGGCATGGATCGCTTCCGACACCACATCCGCCCGCATGACCATGCCGGCGCCCCCGCCGAACGGCGTGTCGTCCACAGAGGCGTGCTTATCGCGCGCAAAGGCGCGAATGTCCACCGTTTCCAGCCGCCAGGCGCCCGTTTCCAGCGCCCGCCCGGCCAGCGAATAGCCGAGCGGCCCCGGAAACATCTCCGGGAAGAGCGTCAGCACTGTGGCGGTCCAGCTCACAGCCCCTCCGGCGGGTCGATGGTGACGGCGCCCGCGGCCAGGTCGATGTCCGGCACGGTCTCGCGCGTAAAGGGGAAGACGCGCGGCTGGCCGCCCGCGTCCGGCAGGACCTCGATCAGGTCTCCGGCGCCGAAATCGTGCAGCGCGCGCACCGTGCCGAGCCGCACACCGTTGGTATCGACCGCCGCAAGGCCGACAAGGTCCGCGTGGTAGAACTCCTCCTCGTCTTCCGAGGGAGGAAGCGCCGTGCGGTCGAGGAAGAGCTCGACACCCTTGAGCGCGTCGGCCGCGTTCCGGTCCTTCACGCCCTCGATCAGCACGATCGCTGTGCCTTTCTCGACCCTGACCAGGCGAAGCGCAAAGCGCCGGGCGCCGGCGGTATCCTCGAGCGGCCCGTAGTCGGCAATGGCTTCCGGCGCGGCGGTGAAGGTCTTGACCCGCACCGCGCCCTGCAGCCCGTGCGCCCCGGCGATCGCGCCGAGGCAGAGGCGGGAAGCGTGCATCCTCCGACTCCGTCCTGCCCTATTCCGCAGCGGCGGCCTCGGCCTTGGCCTTCATGCGCGCCTGCGCCTTGGCCTTGGGGAGGTGCTGCTTGGTCTGCTGCGGCACCCCGGGCGGGGTGACGATGCCGGCCGCGCCGAAGAACCGGGCCACGCGCTCCGACGGCGTCGCGCCGACCGAGAGCCAGTGCCGGATGCGTTCTTCCTTGAAGCGCAGCCGGTCTTCGTGGTCCTTCGGCATCATCGGGTTGTAGAAGCCGAGGATCTCGATGAAGCGTCCGTCGCGGGGCGCGGAGCCCTCGGCGACGACGATGCGGTAGAAGGGGCGGCGTTTGGCGCCGCCGCGGGCGAGACGAATCCTGAGTGCCATGAGCTTTCCGTATGAGTGGGGGAGAGGGTAGGCGGAATCAGCGCCGGGCCAGCAGGGCGTCGAGGCCCCGGCCCGTCATGCCGCCGCGTTTCTCCAGCTTGCCGACGCGCTTCATCATCGTCTGCATCTGCTGGAACTGCTTGAGCATCCGGTTCACTTCCGGGACCGTGGCCCCGGCCCCGGCCGCGATGCGCCGCTTGCGCGACGCCTTGACGATCTCGGGCCGGGCGCGCTCGCGGGGCGTCATCGAGAGAATGATCGCCTCCTGGCGCACGAGCCAGCCTTCGTCGATCTTCGCCTTGGCCATCTCGGCCTTCATCCGGCCGACCTGGGGGAGCATCCCCATCAACCCGCCGAGTCCGCCCATCTTCTTCATCTGGCGGAGCTGGGTCAGCAGGTCGTTCAGGTCCATGCGGCCGCGGCTGAGGCGGGCGGCGAGCTTTTCGGCCTCTTCCTGCTCGATGGTCTCGGCGGCGCGCTCGACGAGGCCGACGACATCGCCCATGCCGAGAATGCGCGAGGCGATGCGGTCGGGATGGAAGGCCTCGATGCGGTCGAGCTGCTCGCCGGTGCCGACGAATTTGATCGGCCGGCCGGTGACATGGCGCATGGAAAGCGCCGCACCGCCGCGCGCGTCGCCGTCGATCCGGGTCAGCACGATGCCGGTGACGCCGACCTGCTCGTGGAAGGCGGCGGCGGTGTTGACGGCGTCCTGGCCGGTCATTGCGTCGGCGACCAGCAGCGACTCGACCGGCTTCACCAGGTCGCGCAGCGCGGCCGCTTCCTCCATCATTTCCCGGTCGATGGAGAGCCGCCCGGCGGTATCGAGGAACACGACGTCGTAGCCCTCGCGCGCGCCGATGCGCATGGCGCGCCGGGCAATGGCGGCCGGCCGTTCGCCGAACACTATGGGCAGGGTGTCGATCCCCGCCTGCTGGCCGAGCTGGCCGAGCTGCTGCTGGGCCGCGGGGCGATAGACGTCCACCGAGGCCATCAGCACCTTCTTGCCGTCGCGGTCGCGCAGGCGCCGGGCGAGCTTGGCGGTGGTGGTGGTCTTGCCGGAGCCCTGCAGGCCCAGCATCAGCATGGCGAGCGGCGGGTTGCCGCCGAGCTTGAGGTCCTCGGCCTGGCCGCCCAGCATCTCGACCAGACGGTCATGGACGATCTTGACCACCTGCTGGCCGGGCGTGACCGAGCGCAGCACATCGCCGCCAACGGCCTGCTCCTTCACCGCGTCGAGCAGCGCGCGCACCGCCGGCAGGGCGACGTCGGCTTCCAGCAGGGCCACGCGCACCTCGCGCAGCGCCGCTTCGACATCGCCGGCGGAGAGCGACCCGCGCCGGGTGAGGCGCCCGAAAACCTCGCCGAGCCGCTCCGTCAGTCCTTCGAACATGCCTGCCGTTCCCTCCCGCCGGTCGAACGCCGAATGCGCCGATGCGCGAAAACTCGCGGACCGGCGGGCCTCCTCGGAGGCAAAGCGTGCAACGCTATGGCGAAACGGCGCGCAACCTAGCCGCCCGCCGGCGCTCCGTCAACGCCCGTTCCGGCAGTCCGGCCGGAATCGAGCCGGTGAACTTGACACAGGGAAGGGCGTGGTAATCTCGTTAGAGGGGCGGCTTCCGGGGCCGCTTTTTTTGGGGGATTATATACGAAAGTCCCAACGACCTTAGACTCGCGAGGGCGAATCGCCTGATGGCAGGAAGGTTGCGGCGGCCCTTGCTCAAGGCCGCCGCAATATCCTTCCCGCAGCGAGCAGAAAGGAGGTGATGCCCATGGAACGCGAAACCGCGCCCTTTCGGGAAGGTCTTGGCGTTGTAGCCGGCCTCATGAAGGCGAGGGAGTAAGGGAGGGGGCAAAGCCGGGGTAGCTGATCAGGGCGCCCCGGCCTTGCTGGCCCACGCCCATAAGAATCAATGTCGAATCTGCCTATCAACCCCTATGCCTCTGGATCCTCCACGACCTTGACGGGCCGCAACGCAGCCCGGGCGAATTCCTCCGGCGTCGGCATTGAGCCGTCCGGGTTGCGGATGACGAATGGCTCTTCCCGCTCGGCCTTGCTCGGCTGGTAGCTGTGCGGCTTCACCCGTGCTTCGCGGCGCTCGACGGTCATCCGGTTTTCTCCCTTGCTCATCCTGTCAAGATCGCGAACAGTCGCTCTTTGAACAGCGCATTGACCTGTTCGACGGGTTCCAACACTGGATAGCCGAAATGATCGTCCAGTTCGTCTTTCGTGAGACTGAACGGTTTCCTGATCGAGCATTGGCCATAGTAGAAGATGATATGCGCACTGGCCTCGGTGATCTTTAGGCCCTGCGATTGGCCGTAAGAGCGCAGGAGGATTTGCAGGCACAGCAAGTCCCGAAGGATTGAGCGCCGTTTCCCCGCGTCATGCAGGCCGGAGCCGCGCTTTATCTCGTATGCCCGTATCCGACGGCTCTTGCCGTCATAGACAATCGCATCGACTTGAAGTGTTCGATGACCATCCCGATAAGTCGTCTCCGAGCCGAACACTTCCTCGGGACGGCCAATGGTGCTGTCAACAATGTGATCCGCCGTGCTCGTTACCTGAAACGCCCTGTCGTCCCATGCCTCGAAGTCCGGGTTGAGTTTCAACTGCTCCAATATAGCTCGTTCGATTATGAATCCATGCCGCTTGTATGCGGAACTCATGACGCTGACGATCTTGGAAAAGTGCGGCCCCGCAATAGGGTCAGAAGGGAATTTTCGGGTGTTGAGCCTGTTGATGGTCGCGTCGATTTCTGGCTCCATGATCGCAAGAAGATCAGACATGGGCGAACAATTCACATTGTGGGGCTGCGTCTTCGGCGCGACCCTGCCTCAAGAAAGCGTCAAGATAATCGCAGTCGCGTTCCAATTGTTTCCGGCAAGGCGGTATCCATGCTAAACGCGGAAATTCAGATTGTGACTTCTTCCATACCAGCCACGCATAGCCGGTTGCCGTAGATGCCTTCTTGTCCACTCGCCCTTTTACCATCGGAACCCGCTCGCTGAATTGCGCAACGACGGTCGGGGGGCATACGGAGAAGATGCGCTGATAACGTCCGACACTTTCGAGGAATACCGTGCGCACAAGCATAGCTACGCCGATGCGGGCGATAAGCATGGAACGGTCGATGAAGTCTTCCGCGAGCCTGAATGGCGGGTTGGTAATCACCCAGTCGAAGGAACCGGCCGCATGAGCCGGCTTGAAGAAGTCTCTGGTTTCGGCAAACCCGTAGTCGTGTATGTCGCTCGAAGTGACCGCGCCGAAATACTCACCGAGCGCTTGTGACATGTAACCGCGACCACAAGCCGGTTCCAGGACCGATAAAGAGGCGTCGTCATCGCGTCTGGTGATTACATGCTCTACCAGTGCCCGCGTCGCCCATGGCGGGGTCGGGAAGTCGTCCAAGCTGTCGGTCGGTTCCGAGCGTTGCGCCATAACGGCGTGCGAAGTGTTCTGCGCCATGTCATGCCACCAAGTCGGCATAGCGCAGTCGCTTGCCGACTGTCTGGCGGGCGAGGAGCGTCATTTGATCGGCAGTATCGGCGTTGCGGATATTGTGCCTGCCGGCGAACTCCCCGACATAGCGGTCAAGGTGCTTCTCGCTGAAATGGTGGAACGTGCCCTGATACCCGCGCTTGAGCATGGCCCAGAAGCTCTCTATCCCGTTCGTGTGCGCTATGTCCCGGACATATTCGCCGGCGCTGTGATTGACCGCTTCGTGGTCGTATTCCGGCATCCCGCGATAGGCGCGGGCGTCATCGGTGTAGAGCGTTGCGCCCGCCTCGACATTCTCCCGCACGAACCCTTGGAGCGCCTTGGCGTCAGTCTGTGAAACCTTCCGCGCCGAAATCCGGCCGGTCTCCCGGTCCTTCACGCCGACGACGGCGGCGTTGCCAACCGTCCCGCGCCCCTCAAGTTCGGCCCGCTTCGCCTTGGGCATGTTCTTCCGCTTCCCCCCGAAATACGTCTCATCCGCCTCCGCCGGGCCGTGAAACATCGGGGTGCAGCCTGCCTCAAACGCCTTGCGGAGCCGATGCGCCAGATGCCACGCTGACTTGTAGGTGATCTCCAAGTCCCGGTGCAGCTTCATCGCGGCGACGCCCTTCAGGTTCGTCGTCAGCAGGTAGATGGCGATGGCCCAATCCCGGTAGCCGAGCTTGGCCCCCTGCATCACCGTGCCCGTCTTCAAGCTGAACTGTGGCCGATTCGGGCAGTCACGGCAACGGTGCGTCATGGTCCGGTGCTTGATGCCCGCCTGCACATCGAATGAGCCGCAGTGCGGGCAGTAGGGGCCGTCCGGCCAAATCTGGGCTTCGAGCCACTGCCGCGCCGCGTCATCGTCGGGGAACATCGTCATCACCTTCTTGAGGCTGATGCCCTGTCTGTAAGCCTTGCCCGGTGCTTTCTGCGTCATCGCCGCCTCCCAATTGGGATTCTAATGTGACGCGATTCGCGGTGGCGTCAACAGAAAAATGGGACTTTCGTATATAATTCCCTTTTTTTCGTGGGGGAGCAGGACCCGATGCGGACCCGGCAGGCGGGGGACCGTGACATCCCATGACATGCCTCGGTGTCTCCTCCCGGAGGCAATATTTTGTTCATGAAATATGAAATAATTCCCGATAGGGGCTTGACCCCTGTAAAACTGTGGTAGGATGAGACAAGGGGAAAGCGGCATCCGCGGGCCGCTTCGTCTCCCGCCTCGCGCCGGCGCGAAAAAACCCAACGGAACGGACGGGAGACGTGCGCCCTGCGCTGGGCTCGCGCGCGCAATCAGGCCCGCGTTCGCGCCGGCGCGAACGCGGGCGCGCGCGCCCATGCGATACGCGCGAAAAAGGGCCGCGCCGCAGGCAGGCCGGCGGCGGCGCAAACGGAACGAAACGCGATGGAGGAACGGCATGCAGAATGCGGACCGGCGGAGCCTCGGCCCTCCCTGGGGGAGCGGCGGATCATGACACTTCATGACAGAACATGACATTTCATGACACTTCATGACCCCTGCGAAGCCAGGGCGGGCGTTCCGGCGCCGACCTCCTTATACTCGCCGCCGTTCGCCAATACCGGAGCCGCCATGCGCGACGCCTCTCTCGATGTCCTTGCCGTAGGAAACGCCATGCTGGATGTGCTGGTCCGGGTGGACGATGCCTGGCTGGCCGAAAACGGCATCGAAAAGGGGATCACGACCCTGATCGACGGGGCGCGGGCGGCCGACCTTCACGGCCGGGTCGAGCCGGCCGCCGAGGCTTCGGGCGGCTCCGCTGCCAATACCGCCGCCGGCCTCGCCTCGCTGGGCGCCAGAACCGGCTATATCGGTCGGGTGCGGGATGACGAGGCGGGCGCTGTCTTCCGCCGCGACATCCGCGAGGCGGGCGTGCGCTTCGACACGCCGGCCGCGACCGTCGGCGCCGCTACCGGACGCTGCCTAGTCTTCGTCACGCCCGACGCCGAGCGCAGCATGCTCACCATGCTCGGCGCCGCGGCCGAGATCGAGCCCGCAGATATCGACGAGGCCGCGGCGGCTGGGGCGGCCGTTACCTATCTCGAAGGCTATCTGTGGGACGCGCCGCAGGCCAAGGCGGCGATGGTGAAGCTGGCGGACGCCGCCCGCGCCGCCGGGCGCAAGGTTGCACTCAGCCTCTCCGACCCGTTCTGCGTCGCCCGCCACCGGGAGACTTTCCTCGAACTGATCGCCGAACGGGTGGACATCCTGTTCGCCAATGAGGAGGAGGCCGTTTCGCTCATCGGGGCGGGCCATCTGTCGGAAGCTGCGGAAGCCGTCGCCGGGCTGGTCGAGACGGCGGCGCTCACGCGCGGCGCGGAAGGCTCGCTCGTGGTCTCCGGCGGCGAGCGCCAGGAGGTGCCGGCCACTCGCGTCGCCCGTCTCGTGGATACCACCGGGGCTGGCGACCTCTATGCCGCAGGCTTCCTGCACGCCTGGACCCGGCCTCGCCCGCTCGCGGAGTGCGCCTGGCTGGGCGGCCTCGCCGCCGCCCGGATCGTCGAGCATATAGGCGCGCGGGCTTCCGGCTCGCTCGCCGACCTGCCGGCCGTCGCCCTTGCCGGGAACCGGAACCCGTGCGCGGCCGCCTGATACCGCAGCTCCGCCTGTGGAGCGGCGTCGTCCTGTTCGCCTATGTCACGGGCCATCTGCTCAACCATACCTTCGGCCTCGCCTCGGTAGAGGCGATGGAGGCCGGGCGGCGGGTCTTTTCTGCTATCTGGCGCAGCCCGCCGGGAATGGTGCTGCTCGTCGGCAGCTTCGCCATCCACGGCGCGCTTTCGATCGCGCGCCTCTTTCGCAAGCGCGATCTGAGGATGCCGGCCTGGGAGGCGGCGCAGCAGCTACTCGGCCTTACGATCCCGTTCCTGCTCTGCCTGCACATGCTGGGCACGCTCGGGCTCTCGGTGCGGTTCGGCATGGACCCGAGCTATCCCTTCGTCCTCTGGGCGACCTGGAGCGACCCCCTCCAGCAGATCGCGCTCATGGCCGCGGCCTGGACGCATGGCTGCATCGGCATGCATTTCTGGCTGCGGCTCCAGCCCTGGTACCGACGCGGGCTGCCGCTGTTCTTCGCGGCGGCGCTGCTGTTGCCGGCGTTGGCGCTGGCGGGTTTCGCGGTGGGCGGCAGGGACATACTGGCGCTGGCGGCGGCGGACGCCGGCTGGGTCGGCGCCATGCTGGAGCAAATCCGCTTCCCCGGACGCGCCGGCGTCGAGTGGGTCCAGAGCATCGAGGGGCGGATGAGCGCCATGACCGGCATGGCGATAGCTGCGCTGGTCGCCTGGCGACTGGTCCGCGCGCTCCGGGCGCGGCGGCACCGGCCGGTCCGCATCACCTATCCCGACGGGCGCGTGGTGCGCGCCGAGCCCGGCGCCACGCTGCTTGAGGTGAGCCGCGCCGCCGGCATTCCCCATGCCTCGGTCTGCGGCGGCCGGGGGCGGTGCTCCACCTGCCGGGTGCATGTTTCGCACGGCTTCGACACACTGCCGCCGCCCGACGAAGGCGAACGCGCGCTGTTGACGCGCATCGGCGCGCCGGAGCGCGTGCGGCTCGCCTGCCAGACGGTGCCTGCCGGCGATGTGGCGCTCATGCCCTTGCTGCCGGCGTCGGCCGGACCGACCGAAGCGCGGGCGCGGACGAGCAGCCAACAGGGCGCCGAACGCGAGATCGCCATCCTGTTTGCCGACCTGCGCGCCTTCACCAAGCTTTCCGAGAACAAGCTGCCCTATGACGTGGTGTTCCTGCTGAACCGCTATTTCCTCGCCATGGGCCGCGCGGTCGAGGAGGAAGGCGGCCATGTGGACAAGTTCATCGGCGACGGGGTGATGGCGCTCTTCGGGATCGACAGCGACCCCCGCACGGGTTGCCGGGACGCGCTCGGGGCCGTGCGCGCCATGGCAGCGGCGCTCGGCGATCTCAACGAGGCGCTGGGCGAGGAGCTTCCCGCGCCGCTGCGCATCGGCGTCGGCCTCCATGCCGGCCCGGTCATCGTCGGCGAGATGGGCTACAGCCGCGCCACCTCGGTCACGGCCATCGGGGATGCCGTCAATGTCGCGAGCCGGCTGGAACCGATGACCAAGGAATTCGCCTGCCAGGCCGTGATCTCGCAGCGCGTCGTGCGCCTCGCCGGGGCCGATTTCTCCGAGTTCCCGTCCCGGCTGGTCGATATCCGCGGACGCGAACGCCCGCTGCGCGTCTATCCCGTCGCGGACGGCGGCGACATTCCCTCGTCGGCCTGAGGCGGAGCGCCGGAATGGAGACAGCGCTTCCGCCCGATTCCCGGCGCGACCGGCTGCGCCGGGCGGCGGAGGCCTACTGGAACCGGCGGATCGCGATGATGCTGGCGCTCGGCTTCTCCAGCGGCCTGCCGCTGATGCTGAGTTTCAGCGTGCTGAGCGTGCGGCTCGCCGAGACCGGGGTGGACCGCACCAGCATCGGCCTGTTCGCGCTCACCGGCACGGTTTACAGCCTGAAGTTCCTCTGGGCGCCGCTGATCGACACGGTGCCGCTGCCTTGGCTGACGCGCCGTTTCGGGCGGCGACGGGGCTGGATGCTGGCGACGCATGTCGCCTGCATGGCGGCGATCGTGGGCCTCGGGCTTTCCGACCCGGCTTCCGACCTCTGGACCGTGGCGCTGTTCGCCTGCCTTGTCGCCTTCGCCTCCGCCAGCCAGGACATCGTGCTGGACGCCTACCGCATCGAGGTTCTGGACGAAGGCCAGTACGGCCCCGGCGCGGCGGTCTTCGTCCAGGGCTTCCGCATCGGCATGTATGTCGCCAGCGCGGGCGGGCTGATGCTTGCGGACGCCTTCGGCTGGGCGGCCGCGCACGCCGTCATGGCGGCGCTGCTGGCGGTCGGCATCGCCGTTACCCTGCTCGGGCCCGAACCCGCCCGGGCGCCCGATCCCGAGGCCGCCGCACGCGAGCGCCGGCTCGCCGCCACCGCATCGGCGTGGGCCGGCGCGGGCGCGGCCTGGTTTGCGCGCGCCGTCCTGGCACCGCTGGCGGAGTTCGCCGCCCGTCCCGGTTGGGTCGCCGTGCTGGCCTTCATCCTGCTCTACAAGCTCGGCGACGCCGCGCTCGCCACCATGGCCAACCCGTTCTATGTCGAGCTCGGCTTCTCGAAATCGGAGATCGCGGCGGCGGTCAAGACCGGCGGATTCGTCGCCTCGCTCGCGGGCATCTTCGCCGGCGGCATGGCGGTCCATGCGCTGGGCCTGCTGCCGAGCCTGCTGGTTGCGGGCATCCTGCAGGCGCTCTCGAACCTTGCCTTCATCGCCCTCAACGAAGCCGGGCGCGACATCGCCTGGCTGGCCGGCGCGGTCGCGGCGGAGGGTTTCACCGGCGGCCTCGGCACCACGGCCTTCCTCGCCTATCTGATGAGCCTCTGCAATGTGTCCTATACCGTGCTGCAGTTTGCGCTGCTGTCGTCGATCATGGCGGTGGCCCGCACGACGCTCTCCGCGCCCTCGGGTTGGATCGTGGACAGCCTGGGCGGCGACTGGAACGCCTTCTTCGCGCTGACGGCGCTGGCCTGCCTGCCGGGCCTGCTGCTGCTGTGGGCGCTGTGGAACCGGCAGGAAGAAGGGGAAGCCCGGCCATGATCGAACTGTTCCGGGGCGACATCGCGACGCTCGGCGTGGATGCCATCGTCAACGCCGCCAACGAGACCCTGCTCGGCGGCGGCGGGGTGGACGGCGCCATCCACCGGGCAGCCGGCCCCGACCTTTTGGCCGAATGCCGGACGCTCGGCGGCTGCCCGACCGGCGAGGCCCGCATCACCGGCGGCTACCGCCTGCCGGCCCGCCATGTCATCCACACCGTCGGGCCCGTCTGGCGCGCAGCGGGAGACGAGGACGCGCTGCTCGCCGACTGCTACCGCAACTGCTTCGCGCTCGCCCGCGAGCACGGCCTCGGCTCCATCGCCTTCCCGGCAATCTCCACAGGCGTCTTCGGCTTCCCCCCGGACCGCGCGGCAGGCATCGCCGTTGCGGCGGCGCTTGCGCACGGCGCGGGCTTCGAGCGCATCGTCTTCGCCTGTTTCGACGCCGCGACGGAAGCGCTCTACCGCGAGCAACTGTCCGCCTGAGCGGCCTCAGGGCCAGAGGGCGTCGAGGGGGAACGAAACCGCCTCGAAGGGCGGGACGGAAACCGCGTCGCTGTCGCGGAGGGCGGCGATGAGGACCCATGCGCCATCGCGCAATTCGAACGCCTCCAGGTCGCGCGCGGCCGGATCGACGAACCAGAGATGGCGCACGCCCTCGCGCGCATAGACCGGGCGCTTGCCGTGGCGGTCGAGGTCCCGGGTCGAGGGGGAGAGCACTTCGCAGACCCAGTCCGGGGCGAGGGTGAAAAAGGCGGTGTCGGGAAACTCCGGCATCCGCTCCCGGCGCCAGCCGGCGATATCGGGCACGAGAATGTCGTCGGCCAGGTGGAGTTCCGGTTCGTCGAGGATCCACCAGCCGCCGGGGCCGCCGCGTCCCCTGTTGAAGGGGCCGGACAGTTCCCCGCCGAGGATCGAGGACGCCAGCGCGTGGCGCGGGGCCGGGCGCGGATGGGTATGGAGCGTCCCGGCGACGATCTCGGCGACCAGGTGCGGCGGCGCCTCCAGCACATCGCGGTAGGTCGCCCGGCGTCGGGAACGGGCGCTCGCAGCCTGTTGCCTGTTCATGTCATGGGCCTCCCGGCGGCCGGGACGGCGAAGGATAGCATGACGGCCTGCGGCGCGACAGGAAGGACGGTCGCTTCCACAAGTCGGGGGCCGGCTATATGTCCAGCCCCAGCAGGCGGAAGGTCGTTCTCAGCAGCGGCGGGGCGGGGGCTTCCACTTCCAGGCGGACCCGGCCGCGAGGGTGCTGCAGCGCGATGGCGCGGGCATGCAGGTGCAGGCGCCGCTCAAGGCCGATGCCTTCGAGGAAGGCCGCCCTGCCTCCGTATTTCCCGTCTCCGAGGATGGGACAGCCGACCGCCGCCATATGCGCGCGGAGCTGGTGTGTGCGCCCGGTCAGCGGGCGAAGCGCCAGCCGGGCGGCGCGCTTGCTGGCACGGGCCAGGGTTTCGTAGTCGGTGACGGCGGGCTTGCCGTCCGCATCGACGGCGACCCGCTCGCCGCCCGGCCGTCCGCGCTTTGCCAGGGCCAGCGTAATACGCCCGGCGGGCGGTTCCGGCGCGCCGGCGGTCACGGCCCAGTACAGCTTCTCCGTTTCGCGTGCCCGGAAGGCAGCCGTCAGCCGGGCCGCGTCGGCTGCGCTGCGCGCCAGCAGCAGGACGCCGCTGGTGTCCTTGTCCAGCCGATGCACGAGGCGGGGGCGCTCCGGCGCATCGAAGCGCAGCGCCTCCAGCATCCCGTCGAGATGGAGCCCCATTCCTTGGCCGCCCTGGACGGCAAGCCCGGCCGGCTTGTCCAATGCGATCACCGCCTCGTCGAGATGCAGCACCCAGCCGCGTACCTCCTCGACCACCCGGTCGGATAGGACGGCCGGCCGGGGCTCCGGCGGCGGCCCGAGAGGCGGCAGACGCACCACCGCGCCCGCCTCCAGCCGGTCGCCCGCGCGGGCGCGCCGCCCGTCCACGCGCACCTGGCCCGTGCGCAGCAGCTTCTGGAGCCGGCCTTGCGGCAGGTCCGGCCGCCTGCGCGCGACCCAGCGGTCCAGCCGCAGGCCCGCCTCGTCGGCCCCGACTTCCTCCAGCCGGACGCCGGTCATAGCAGGACGCGCGCGAGGCGGGCGCCGGCGAGGAACGCCAGCACGCCGAGCGCGACCGAGCCCGCCGTATAGAACGCCGCGCCCGTCCACTCGCCCCGCTCCGCCAGCCCCACGGCGTCCAGCGTGTAGGCGGAGAAGGTGGTGAAGCCGCCGAGGAAACCGACGGTGAGGAAGGTCCGGAACTCCGCCGAGAGCGAAAGCCCGTGCGCCAGCAGCGCGGCCACCAGCCCCATCGCCAGCGAACCCAGCACATTCACGACCATGGTGCCCGCCGGGAAGCCCGCGCCGAGCAGCCGCGTCACCTGCACGACCATGAGCCAGCGCGCGAGCGCGCCCAGCGCCCCGCCCGCAGCGACCGCCAGCCAGAGGCTCATCCCTGCCGCCGCCTAGCCCATGCGGCCAGCCTTTCCGCGATTTCGGCCTCGGCGCCCCGTCCGTCGGGCCGATAGAAATGTTGCCGCGCCATGCCGTCCGGGAAATAGTTGAGCCCGGCGAAGGCATCCGGGGCGTTATGGTCGTAGGCATAGCCTTCGCCGTAACCGAGTTCCTTCATCAACCGGGTCGGCGCGTTCAGGCTGTGCATCGGCGGGGTGAGCGAGCCGGTCTCGCGCGCGGCGCGCATGGCCTCGCCGAAGGCGGCATAGGCGGCGTTCGACTTGGGCGCGGTCGCCAGATGCAGCACGGTCTGGGCGAGCGCGAGTTCGCCTTCCGGGCTGCCGAGGCGTTCATAGGCCTCCCATCCGGCGAGGGCGGCAGGCAAGGCCGCCGGGTCCGCGAGCCCCACATCCTCCGAGGCGAAGCGGACCAGCCGGCGCGCGATGTAGCGGGGGTCCTCGCCGCCGTCCAGCATCCGCGCAAGCCAGTAGAGCGCCGCGTCGGGGTCCGATCCGCGCAGCGATTTGTGCAGCGCGCTGATGAGGTTGTAGTGGCCCTCGCGGTCCTTGTCGTAAACCGGCGCGCGCCGCTGCGCGACGCGGGCGAGGCCGGCGGCGTCGAGCACAGGCCCGCCGGCGATCTCCTCGGCGAGGTTGAGCAGGTAGCGTCCGTCCCCGTCAGCCAGCGCCTTGAGCGCTATGCGGGCACCGGCGTCGAGCGGCATCGGCGAGCCGAGTTCGGCCTCCGCGCGCTGCAACAGCACTTCCAGCCCGTCCTCGTCGAGCCGGCGCAGCACCAGCACCTGGGCGCGGGAGAGCAGCGCTGCATTCAGCTCGAAGGAGGGGTTCTCCGTCGTCGCGCCGACCAGCACCACAGTGCCGGTCTCGACCCAGGGCAGGAAGCCGTCCTGCTGGGCGCGGTTGAAGCGGTGGATCTCGTCCACGAACAGCAGGGTGCCCCGGCCCGTCTCGCGCCGCTGTTCGGCCTCGGCGAACACCTTGCGCAGGTCGGCCACGCCCGAGAAGACGGCCGACAGCGCGGTGAAATGCAGGTTCGCCGCGCCCGCCAGCAGCCGCGCTATCGTGGTCTTGCCGCAGCCGGGCGGGCCCCAGAAGACCAGCGAGGCGAGCCGCCCGGCGGCCAGCATCCGCCCTACCGGCCCCTCCGGCCCGAGGACATGGTCCTGGCCGACGACCTCATCGAGCGCTGCCGGGCGGAGCCGGTCGGCGAGCGGCCTCGGAGCGGAATCGGCGAGCCCGGCCGCCTGGAACAGCGAATCGGTCATCGGAAGACCGTGGTCAGCGAACGGCCGTTGCGCCAGATCGAGATGCGCCGCGGACGCTCGCCGGCTTGCAGAACGGCTTCGGCATCGGCGGTACTACTCGGTTCCCGCCCGTCGATGCTGTGCAGCAGGTCTCCCGGCTGGAAGCCGTGGCGCGCGGCCGGCGAGCCGTGCGCGATTTCGACGATCAACACGCCGGAGTCGGGGCCGCGAAAGGCGAATTCCTCGATCACCGCAGGAGACAGGTTGACGATTTCCGCTCCCGCGACCGGGTGCCGTCCTGTCAACTGCCTCCGGTCCCGCGGCGGCGTCTCCGGCGGCGGCTCGATTGGAACGGAAAGGACCGTCTCTTCGCCCCGGCGAAGGATTCCGAACTCGGCCGTGCCGCCCGGCGGGAGCGTCGTCATGCGGAAGCGCAGCGCCGCCCTGTCCAGCACCGGATGCCCGTCTATGGAGAGGATCACATCGCCCCGCGCCCCGCCCGCCCGCGCGAACGGCCCGTCGGCGCGAACGGCCTTGACCAGCAGGCCGCCCGGCCGCGAAAGGCCGAGCGCCTCGGCGAGGTCGGGCGTCACGGGCTGGCTCCCGATGCCGAGCCAGGGGCGAACGACGCGCCCGCCCTGCCGGGCGCTCTCGACCATGACGCGCACCAGGTTGGACGGGATGGCGAAGCCGACGCCGTGCGAACCGCCGCTGCGAGAGAAGATCGCGGTGTTCACGCCGATCACCTCGCCGCTGAGATTGACCAGCGCGCCGCCCGAATTGCCGGGATTGATCGCGGCGTCCGTCTGGATGAAATAGCCGGGACCGCGGACCGAGGGGCCGGTGCGCGCGAGCGCCGACACGATGCCGGAGGTCACCGTCTGGCCGACGCCGAAAGGATTGCCGATGGCCAGCACCAGGTCGCCGACCTCAAGGTCGTCGGAGTCCCCCAGCACCGCCGGCTGGAGCGTTTCGCCGTCAACCTCGGCCCGGAGCAGGGCCAAGTCGCTGCGCTCGTCCGAAACCAGCACCCACGCGGGGAACTCGCGCCGGTCGGCCAGCACGACCTTGATTGCGCCCGCCTGTTCGACGACGTGGTGGTTGGTCACGATCAGGCCGTCCGCGCCGACGACCACGCCGGAGCCGAGCGAATTCTGCGCCCGCTGCCGCCGCCGGTCGCCGAAATCGAAGAAACGGCGGAAGAAGGGGTCATTGAGGAAGGGGAAGCCGGAAAAGGGCTCCCGGCGCTCCGCCCTGCGTCCGGAGGCGAAGATGTTGACGACCGCCGGTCGAACGGCGCGCGCCACCGGGGCGAAAGAGAGCCGCATCTGTTCGGCCGAGTCCGGCACGGCGCTGCGGGGTTCATGGGCGTCCGCCGGCTGGACGGCCAGCAACAGCACCGCCGGAAGCCATCGGAAGAATGTCGGGCTGCGCATGCGGGCTATTGCAGCGCGTGCAATTCCTCGTCGGTGGGGAAGCGGCCGGTTGCCTTCTTGGAGTACAGCATCCCGCCGTCCCGCCGGATTTCGAAGACGCCGCCCCGGCCCTTGACCAGTTCCACGGCAACGCCGGTATTCGCCTGCAGGATGTCCCTCGCACGGAGGGCGCGGGGCTCGTAGTTTCAAGCCACGCAATATTCGATGGACAGGGTCCGTTCCGACATGGGGGTTGCGCCTCCTGACGAAGGATGTGCCGGCATGGTGACCCCAACGGGGATCGAACCCGTGTCTCCACCTTGAAAGGGTGGTGTCCTAACCTCTAGACGATGGGGTCTCGCCGAGGCGCGGGATAGCCGGTCCCGCCCCGCTTGGCAAGCGGGGCTTGCCTTCGGACGGGTCATGGAATGTCATGTTTTGTCATGAGGCTCCGTGCTCCCGCTATCCCCGCCGGACTTTTCCGCCGCGCATGCCGCGCCCGGTGCGCGTCTCCCACCCGTTTTCGACATGCCTCTCATATTTCTTCGCTCTCCGGAATCGAAAAGGCGGCCCCAAAGCCGCCTCTTCCCTACTCCCAGCTTACCACGACTTTCCCGACATCAAGTCCCCGGCGCGCGCCCTGGGCCGATATGGTCTGCTGCTCTCCGGTTTCGTTCGCCCCGTCCTCACCACGCCCGTATCGCTGAGGATATGGCCATGCCGATGGCGGCCTGGGCGAGACCGGCCATATCGGTTTCAATCGGCGCTCGGACCGCCACGCTCGTATAGCTCATCCCTGGTCCAGCCCCGTCCTTTTCCGCCGGACTCATCTCCGGCGGTTTCGAACACGGGAAAGGCTTGGCGTGCCCGTTGTCTCTCGGTCGCTGCGTCGAACAGATAAAGACGCGCTTCGCGATCCAGGGCCTCGAAGGGGGTATCGGTGTTGGCGGGTACCATATGAATAGTCTCTCCGTCCTCACCACTCCCGCAGCACGGCGGCCATGGCCATGCCGATGGCGGCCTGGACCGGTTCGACGATGGGCGGCCTGGACCGGTTCGACGATGGGCATGCCGAGGGCCTGGGCCAGTGCGGGGCGCTGGTCCGCCATGCCGGCGCAGCCGAGCACCAGCACGTCCGCACCGTCGCGGTCGCGCAATTCGCGGCCGGTCTCCAGCAGGCGCGCACGGGTGCGCACCGGGTCCGAGAGTTCGACCACTTCGAGGTCCACCGGCCGGTCTCCGGCGAACCGCGCATCGAGGCCCATCTGGCGGACATAGCGCAGATGCCGCGGCACCGAACGCGCCAGGATAGCGAGCACGCCGACCCGCTCGCCAAGCGTAAGCGCCGTCAGCAGCCCCGCCTCGGCGATGCCGAATACGGGCTTGCCGGTGTCCTCGCGCAGCACATGCAGGCCGGGGTCGGAGAAGCAGGCGAGCACCAGCGCGTCCGCATCGCCGTCCGCCGCCATCTCGCGCAATTGCGGCACAACCCCGTCGGCATCGCCCTGGCTCTGGATGCCGGGGGGCCCCGCGCGGTTGGTCGCGGCCCGGATTTCCGGCCCGCCCGCAACCCGGAACGGCGCGGCCGCCCGATCGATGGCCTCCGTCACGGCCTCGGTGCTGTTGGGATTGACGACCAGGATCTGAGTCATGCCGCTACCCTAACCCGGATTTCTCACCAAGGTCACGGCCTGCGTCGCGTCCAGGCGTTCGATCCGCAAGGAGCGGGCCGAAAAGCGTAGCGGTGCCTACGCTTGAGGCCCGCGACGCCGCGGGCGGGCGCCTGGGCGCGACCCGGAGGGCGGCGCTGTCGGGCCGGCAGAGTGCGTCGAGCCGTTTGCCCGATGCCCCTGCATCGCGCGCGCCCTCGCGCGTCAACGCGCGATGCTCTGCGCGGCTTTCCTTCCCTGCCGGCCCGACAGCGCCGCGCAGACCATGACCTTGGTGAGAATTCCGGGTTAACCCCGACGCTGCCCGCCTGTCCTGCGAAAAGGACATTAAGGAGAAGCGCCCGGTCGGGGGGAGACCGGGCGCTTCAGGGCGTCGAAGACTGCAGGACGAGAGGGGAAGTCCCAAAGCGACGAGAAAGCCGCATGCAGTCTTTAGGAACAAAAAATAGGACGGATTGTCGCGCTTTGCAAGGCCGGAAGCACAAATTTGCGCGAAAACACGCAAAAAAATTCAGATTTCAGCGAGCATCTCGCGCACCAGCACCGCGCAGCGCGGCGGGTCCTCGAAAGGTACGAGATGGCCGGCGCCCGAAAATGTCGCCAGCCGCCCGTTCGGCACCCGCCCGGCGCATTCGGCCTGCACGGTTGCTGCCCAGCTCGGATTGCCGGATTCGCTGCCGTCCACGCAGGCCACGAAGGTCACGGGCCGCGCGATACGGGCGAGCCCTTCGAATGTCGACGGGTCCAGCGCCGCCTCGTAATTATGCGCCTCCAGCGGTCCGGGGCAGGCAAGCTGCCAGTCGCCGGCATCCGACGGATGCAGCGAACCCCGGCAATGGCCCGCCAGCGCCTCCGGGTCGAAGCCCGCATAGGCTATGCGTCCGGCGAGCGCCAGGCGGAAGGCCTCGGGGTCGGCCCAGCGGGGCCTGCGCCTGCGCGCCATGCCGGAAAGTTCGCGAGACGCCTCCACCGAATAGCATCTTGCCGGATGGTCGAGCGGCGGCGATATCGGCGGCTCGAAGGCAGTGAAGGCCTCCCAGGGCTCGCGGCCGAAGACGCCGGCGAGCCTGAGCCCGGCCACGCCGCAAAAGCTGTGCGAGGCGTAGAAAAGCGGCGCGCCGGCCGCATCCGTCCGGACCGCCCGGCAGACCAGGTCGAGGTCGGCGGCGTAGCGGTCGAAGTCGGGCTCGCCGTCCGGCAGGCCGGACCCGCCATGTCCGCGCGCATCGTAGGCATAGACGCGGAAGTCGCTGGCGAGCAGGCGGAGCAGCGGCGCATAACCGCCCGCGGGGAAGCCGTTTGCGTGGCCCCAGAGCAGGGTGGGCGCGCCATCCTTCCCCTCGCGCAGGCGGTAGAGGCTGAGCTCCAGGCCGTCATCCGCGGCGACGACCAGCCTTTCGGCGAACGGTTCGGGAAGCGACGGCGGCCGCGCGGCCCCGTCCGTCATGCCGCTCGCACGGCGCCGACACCCAGCATGTGGGCCTTCACCGCCTCTCCAAAGGCGGCGAAGATGGCGCGCGCGAACGCGTTGGTCTGGTAAAGCGTTTCCGGGTGCCACTGCACGCCGAGGCAGAAGGCGCCGCCGGGCCGCGAGATCGCCTCCACCACGCCGTCGGGCGAGAGGGCCTCGACCATGAAGCCGTCGGCTAGCCGGTCCACCCCTTCGGCATGGAGCGAGTTCACCATCTCGAAACCGCTGCCCGCGATACGGCGCAGAAGGCCGCCTTCGGCCAGCGTCACCGAATGGCGCAGCGCGGCGCGCCCGCCCATCGGCCGGGTCTTGACCGAGCGGTGGTCCTGACAACCCGGCACCTTGTGGACGAACTGGTGCAGGCTGCCTCCGAACGCGACATTCAGCTCCTGGATGCCCCGGCAGATCGCCAGCACGGGCACGCCCTGGCGCACGGCCTCGCGGAGCATGGGCAGGGTGGTGGCGTCGCGGCCCGGATCGAAATTCGTGTTCTCGGGGTCGATTTCCTGGCCGTAGAGATGCGGCTGGACATTCGAGGGGCTGCCGGTGGTGACGATGCCGTCGAAGCGCGAGACGAGGTCCGGAATGTCGATATGCTCGCCCACGGGCGGAATCAGCAGCGGCGCGGCGCCGATAACCTCCACCGCGACCTCGGCGAAACGGGAATGAACCGAATGGACCGGGAAGGCGTGGAAGGTCTTTGTACAGGCCGAAATTCCGACCAGAGGCATCGTCACGGCATCGTGCTCCAGCAGCGGTGAATCGCGGGACTATAACAGAAGGAAGCCATTGCCAAGGATTACCGCGCTCTTGGATGGGCGGCGCGAAACACCTTTTCCAGCCGGGCGACATCGACGGCGGTGTATCGCTGCGTCGTGGCCAGCGAGGCGTGGCCGAGCAATTCCTGGATGCTGCGCAGGTCCGCGCCGGCGCCCAGCAGGTGGGTGGCGAAGCTGTGGCGGAGCGCGTGCGGCGTGGTGGTTTCCGGCAGGTCCAGCCGGGCGCGCAGGCGGCGGAGCCGCAATTGCGCGACGCCGGCCTGCAGCCGTCCGCCGCGCGCACCGAGGAAGAACGGCCCGCCGGGGGGCAGCGGATGGGGGCAGGTCTCCCGGTATGCGGAAGCCGCCTCGCGCACCGCCGGCAGCAGCGGCACGACGCGCTCCTTCCGGCCCTTGCCGGTGACGCGCAGCATGTCGCCGGTCCCGAACGCGCCCGCATTGAGCGCGAGCGCCTCGCCGATCCGGAGGCCCGCCCCGTAAAGCAGGGAGAACAGCGCCAGGTCGCGGCGGTCCTGCCAGTCCTCGCCCGGCGCGGCGAGCAGGCGGTCGGTCTCGTCGCGCGCGAGCGCCTTCGGCACCGGGCGCGGCAATTTGGGCGTCCGGATGCCGGTGAGAGCCGCCGCATCGCCTACGCCCCTGCGCGCCAGCCAGCGCAGCCAATTGCGCAGTGCCGAGAGGCCGCGGGCGCGCGAAGCGGCGCCCATCCCGCCGCGCGCGCGTTCGGCGAGCCAGGCGCGGATATCGCGCGGCTCGATGGTCGCCAGGCCCGCTGGCGAGACGGGCTCGCCCGTATAGCCTTCGAGGAATGCCAGGAAGTCCGCCGTGTCCCGCCAGTAGCCGGCAACGGTGTGTTCGGAGAACCCGCGCTCATAGGCGATCCAGCGGAGCCAGTCCTCCAGAAACCGGGCGGTCTCCGGTGTCATAGCGCTTCCGGCGGGTCGATCAGCGCTGTGAGCTGCGCCGAGACCATGCGCGCGAGGAACCCCAGCAATTCGGTCCCCTGTCCGGTCTGGAAATGCTCCGGCTCCCGCGAGGAGAGCGCCAGCAGGCCAGGCGGGCCGCGCGGCCCGGGTGCGAGGCGCAACAGGGCCTGGCTTGCAACCCTTGCCGCCGCCCCACCGAAGATGTCCGGCGGGCCGCCCTCGAGGCCGCCTTCGAGCCGCGTGGCGCCGGCGCCGAACAGGGCATCCACCCGGCCGGGCGCGAGCGCGGAAAGGCCCGGAGCGACCGGCAGTGCCTCGACCCGGGTCTCGAACGCGAGCACCGCCCCGTCGCAACCCAGCCGTTCGGGCCAATCTTCCGCGACGGCGGCAGCGAGGTCGCCGAAACGGCGCAGGCCCGCGACGCCGAGCGCCGCATCGTGGATTCGCGACATGCTGGTCTGGTTGTTCGCCCCGAGATCGAGCAGTTGCTGCAGCGCCTCGCGCAGTTCGCTGTTGTTCTGCCGTTCGCGCTCGACCATGACGCGCTGCAGGTCCACCACCCCGCCTTCGTCGCGCCCCGGCGGCGCCAGCACCGTCAGCAAATCGGGGTGGCGGTGCAGGAAATCCGGGTTGCGGCGGAGATATTCGGCGACGTCGTCCGGCACGGGCTCGGACACCGCACTATTCCGCGGCGTTCGGCAGGCCGAGGATCGACTGGCCGGTCTTGCGCCAGTCGGCAAGGAAGGCTTCGAGCCCCGCATCGGTGAGCGGATGGCGGTATAGCTGCCGGAGTACTTGCGGCGGGACCGTGGCCGCATGGGCGCCGCAGCGGGCGGCCTCGACCACATGCAGGGGGCCGCGCACGGAAGCCGCCAGCACCTCGGTACGGATGCCGTCATAGGCGCGGTAGATCTCGCAGATGTCGCGCACCAGGCCGATGCCGTCCAATCCGAGATCGTCGAGCCTGCCGACGAAGGGCGAAATGAACCCGGCTCCGGCCCTGGCCGCCAGCAGGGCCTGCTGGGGCGAGAAGCAGAGGGTGACATTGACCGTCCGGCCCTCGTCGGCGAGCGCCCGGCAGGTGCGCAGCCCGTCCACCGTAAGCGGCACCTTGACCGCCACATTGGGCGCGATGGCCGCGAGAAGGCGGCCCTCCGCCAGCATGGTCGGATAGTCGGTCGCGGTCACTTCCGCGCTCACCGGACCGTCCACCAGCGCGCAAATCTCGGCGATCGCCTCCAGCAGCGGGCGGCCGCTCTTGGCGATCAGCGAGGGGTTGGTGGTGACGCCATCGACCATGCCGGCCTCGGCCATGTCGCGGATTTCCGCCAGATCGGCGGTATCGACAAAGAATTTCACAGCAACCCGCCCTTATCGTCAGTCCGAACCGTTATGACTCTATACATGTCCTCCTCGAGCCGCGCCATAACCGTGCCGGTGCTGCTGCCATTGCCGCTGCCGGGCCCCTACGATTATCTCGGCGAGGGGGCGGCGCCGGGCGACATCGTGGAAGTGCCGCTCGGCCGCCGCCTCGTGGCGGGGGTGGTCTGGGACGGCGAGCCGGGCGGCGTCGAGGCGCGCCGCCTGAAACCCGTGGCGCGCTCGTTCGAGGTGCCGCCGATGCGCCCGGCGCTTCGCCGCTTCGTTGCCCGGGTGGCGAACTACACGCTCTCGCCGCCGGGCTCGGTGCTGCGCATGGCGTTGAACGTGCCGGCGGCGCTGGAGCCGCCGAAGCCGCGCCGCGCCTGGCGGCTTGCGGAAACCGCGCCGCCGGACATGCGCGCCACGCCTCAACGCCGCCTGGTGCTGGAGCTGCTGGAAGGCGGCGGTGCGCTCACCGGGGCCGAAATCTCCCGCGAGACCGGTGCGGGGCCGGGCGTCCTGAAGGGCCTCGCTGCGCTCGGCGCGATCGAGCCGGTCGCGCTGGCGCCGCGGCCGGTATTCTGCCCGCCGGACCCGGATGGCGGGCGCGTCGCGCTGACGGATGAGCAGGCGGCCGCGGCATCGGGGCTCGGCGGAACCGGATTTTCGGTGTCGCTGCTGGAGGGCGTTGCCGGGGCGGGCAAGACGGAGGTCTATTTCGAGGCGGTTGCCGCTGCGCTCCGGCGCGGCCGGCAGGCGCTCATCCTGCTGCCGGAAATCGCGCTGACGGCGCAGTGGATGCAGCGCTTCGAGGCGCGGTTCGGCGCGCGGCCGCTCGCCTGGCATTCGGACCTGCCGGCCGGCGAGCGGCGCCTCGGCTGGCGGGCGGTTGCGGAGGGTGAGGCGCGCGTCGTCGTCGGTGCCCGCTCGGCGCTGTTCCTGCCGTTCCCGGCGCTCGGCGCCATCGTGGTGGACGAGGAGCACGAGCCGGCCTTCAAGCAGGAGGATGGCGTGGCCTACCATGCCCGCGACATGGCGGTGCTCCGCGCCCGGCTGGAGGACGTGCCGGTCGTGCTTGCCTCGGCCACGCCGTCGCTGGAAAGCGAGGAGAACGCCTGCGCCGGGCGCTACCGCCGCCTCAGGCTGGTGGAGCGCTACAGGCGGGCGGCGCTGCCCGAGGTTTCGCTGATCGACCTGCGCCGGAGCCCGCCGCCGCGCGGGCAATGGCTTGCGGCACCCCTGGAGACGGCGCTCCGCACGGCTCTCGATGCCGGCGAGCAGGCGCTGCTCTTCCTCAACCGTCGGGGCTATGCGCCGCTCACGCTCTGCCGCGCCTGCGGGCACCGCATCGAATGCCGCCATTGCAGCGCCTGGCTGGTGGAGCATCGCCTCGCCGGGCGGCTGCAATGCCACCATTGCGGCTTTGCCGGACCGCCGCCGGCGGAATGTCCGGCCTGCGGCGCGGCGGAGAGCCTCGCCGCCTGCGGGCCCGGCGTGGAACGCATTGCCGAGGAAGCGGCCGAATTGTTCCCGGAAGCGCGCCTCGGCGTGTTTTCCAGCGACAGCGTGCGGGGCCCGCACGCCGCCGCGGAATTCGTCGCGAGGGTGGAAGCGCGCGAAATCGACCTCATCGTCGGCACCCAGCTTGCCGCCAAGGGGCACCATTTCCCCTGGCTGACGGCCGTCGGCGTGGTGGACGGCGATCTCGGCCTTGCCGGCGGCGACCTGCGCGCCTCCGAACGCACCCACCAGCTTCTTACCCAGGTCGCCGGGCGCGCCGGGCGGGCGGAGCGGCCGGGCCGCGTGCTGGTGCAGACCTGGCAGCCGGAGAACCCGGTGATGCAGGCGCTGGCTGCAAGCGACCGGGAGGCGTTTCTGGCGGCCGAGAGAGAGGGGCGCCGGGCGGCCGGGATGCCGCCTTACGGCCGGCTGGCGGCGCTGGTGCTGGCTTCGCGCGATGCAGCAGCCGTGGAGGCGGCGGCCCGCACGCTCGCCCGCGCCGCGCCTGAGGGCAGTCCCGCGGATGTGCTCGGCCCCGCGCCCGCGCCGCTCTCGCTGCTGCGCGGCCGCTACCGCTGGCGCCTGCTCCTCAAGGGCCCCCGCGACCGGCCGCTGCAACCGGTGCTGCGCGCCTGGCTCGCCTCCGTAACCCTGCCCGCCAGCGTCTCCCTCCAGATCGACGTGGACCCTTACAGCTTCATGTGAGGGGCGGCGCCTCGTTATGCCGCCGCGTGGGGCGAGACTGCCAGCGGATGGCCGGTGAGAAGCCGATCCTGGGTCAGGAGCTTGAGTCCTTCCTCCTGCGCCTGGACGAGCAGCAGTTCGTCGAACGGGTCGCGGTGAGGAAGCGGCGTTTCGAGCGACCGCGCCGCGTGAGCCGGGGTCATTGCAAGCACCGGAATGGCCAGATCCTCCAGCGCCGCCAGCACATCGTTCGGATCGAAGCGGCTCTTGCGCGCGCCGGACCCATGGCGGGCGTGAAACTTGAGCCGCATTTCCCAGATGGATACAGCGCTCGAAAATAGCTGCGTTCTTCGGTCGGCCAGAAACCGTTGCTCGGCTGCCGTCAGTTTCCCCGGAGCCTCCATGAAGTCATAGAGCCAGTGGGTGTCGAGGAGAATCCGCACGCCGCTACTCGTCCTCCAGCCCCAGCACCTGCCGGCTGAATGCCGGATCGTTCCACTCCTCCGGCCAGCGCTCCCCGTCCCCGACTATACCGAGGCGTCGCCGTATCTGTTCCAGTTTCTCGAAATCGATGCCGCCCCGTGCTTCGCAGGCGACGAGTTCGGCCGCCGGGCGGCCATGCTTGGTGATGACGATGCGCTCACCGTTCCGGGCGGCGGTAACGAGTTCGGAGAGGCGCGCCTTCGCCTCGCGCATGGCGACTTCCATTGCGGCCTCCATTCGCAGCCTGTTTCTTTCTCGCAGGGTATGACCGGCGGCGTTTCAATTCAACACCGCATCGACACTACATTGCGCCGCTTAGCCAATATGTCGCGGGGGGTTCGGTTGCGGCTGCGGCGGGCGCTGTGTTAGCAAAAAGTCCGCGCGGCGCTTTCGGGCTCGCGCCCGTTGCGCTTGGCCCGCGGCCGTCCTGTTCACCGGGGCTTTCGAGCGGCGGCGGATCGGAAGCGGCACGCGTTTCGGGGACATTATCTGGTGGCTTCTCAGGCAGGACCGGTATCCACGCTGGCCGAGCGCTATGCAACCGCTCTCCTGGAGCTCGCAGACGAACGGAAGGCGCTGGACCGGGTCGCGGAAGACCTGGAGGCGCTGAAGGCGCTGCTGGCAGGAAGCCCCGAGCTTTCGCATGTCGTACGCTCGCCGCTGATCGCCCGCGAGGAGCGCGCCCGCGCCATGCAGGCCGTGGCGGAGTGGGCCGGGTTTTCCGAATTGACACGCAATTTCATCGGCGTCGTCGCGCGCCACGGCCGGCTGTTCGCGCTCCAGGCCATCGCCGAGCGGTTCCTCGCCGTGCTCGCCGCGCGCCGGGGCGAGGCCACGGCGGAAGTCACTGTGGCGCATGCCCTCGATGACGCGCAGCTCCGGTCGCTGGAAACGGCGCTCGGCGGCATCGCGGGCGGCAGGGTTTCCATCGACCTCAAGGTCGATCCCGACATTCTCGGCGGACTGGTCGTCAGGCTCGGTTCGCGGCTCTTCGACAGCTCGCTCGGCTCCAGGCTGCGGCGGCTCGAACTCTCCATGAAAGGGGCTTGAGGGGATATGAATATCGACGCCTCCGAAATCTCCGCGATCCTCAAGAACGAGATCGCCAATTTCGGCGACGAAGCCGATGTCGCCGAAGTCGGCACGGTGCTTTCCGTCGGCGACGGCGTGGCGCGGGTTTACGGCCTCGACCGCGTGCAGGCCGGAGAGATGGTCGAGTTCGCCGACAGCACTCGCGGCATGGCGCTCAACCTCGAAGCCGACAATGTGGGCGTGGTGATCTTCGGCGAGGATCGCGACATCCACGAGGGCGACCTCGTCAAGCGCACTTCCGCCATCGTCGATGTGCCGGTCGGCAAGGGCCTGCTCGGCCGCGTCGTGGACGGCCTCGGCAACCCCATCGACGGCAAGGGCCCGATCGAATCGACCGAGCGCCGGCTGGTCGAGGTCAAGGCGCCCGGCATCATCCCGCGCCGGTCGGTGCACGAGCCGATGCAGACCGGGCTGAAGGCGCTGGACGCTCTGGTGCCCATCGGGCGCGGCCAGCGCGAGCTTATCATCGGCGACCGGCAGACCGGCAAGACCGCGGTCGCCATCGACACCTTCATCAACCAGAAGCAGATCAACGACAGCGAAGACGAGTCGAAGAAGCTCTACTGCATCTATGTCGCCGTCGGCCAGAAGCGCTCCTCCGTCGCCCAGGTGGTCAAGACGCTGGAGGAATACGGCGCGATGGAATACACCATCGTCGTCGCCGCCACCGCTTCCGACCCCGCGCCGCTGCAGTTCCTGGCGCCCTATTCGGGCTGCGCCATGGGCGAGTATTTCCGCGACAACGGCATGCATGCGGTGATCGTCTATGACGACCTCTCCAAGCAGGCGACCGCCTACCGCCAGATGTCGCTGCTGCTGCGCCGGCCTCCCGGCCGCGAGGCCTATCCGGGCGATGTCTTCTACCTGCATTCGCGCCTGCTGGAGCGGGCCGCCAAGATGTCCGACGCCCACGGCTCGGGCTCGCTGACCGCGCTGCCGGTCATCGAGACCCAGGGCAATGACGTGTCGGCCTTCATCCCGACCAATGTGATCTCGATCACGGACGGGCAGATCTTCCTGGAGACCGACCTGTTCTACAAAGGCGTGCGTCCGGCGATCAATGTCGGCCTCTCGGTCAGCCGCGTCGGCTCCGCTGCCCAGACGAAGGCGATGAAGAAGGTGGCGGGAAGCATCAAGCTGGAGCTTGCGCAGTTCCGCGAGATGGAGGCCTTCTCGCAATTCGCCTCCGACCTCGACGTCTCGACGCAGCAACTGCTCGCTCGCGGTGCGCGCCTCACCGAGGTGCTGAAACAGGGGCAATACGCCCCGCGCAGCGTGGCCGAGCAGGTGGTGGCGATCTTCGCCGGCGTGCGCGGCTATCTGGACGGCGTGGGCGTGCGCGATGTGTCCCGCTTCGAGGAAGGGCTGCTGGGCGAGGTCAAGGCCCGCCACGGCGAGCTGATGGCGCGCATCGACGAGACCGGGGACCTCGATGACGAAACCGAGAAGGAACTCGACGCCGTCGTCGCCGCCTTCGCCCAGACCTTCGCCTGAGCCGCCGCCGCCATGCCCAGCCTCAAGGAACTGCGCAACCGCATCTCCAGCGTGCGCGCCACGCAGAAGATTACCTCGGCCATGAAGATGGTCGCGGCGGCCAAGCTGCGCCGCGCCCAGGAGGCTGCCGAGGCTGCGCGGCCCTATGCCGAGCGCATGGAGCGGATGCTGGGCTCGCTCGGCGGCTCGCTCGCGGGCAGCGCTGGGGCGCCGAAGCTGCTGGCCGGCAGCGGGGAGGACAGGACGCATCTTGTCGTCGTGGCCACGGCCGACCGCGGCCTTTGCGGCGGCTTCAACGGCGGCATCGTGCGCCGCGCACGCCAGCTCATCGAAGAGCTGGAGGCGGCCGGCAAGACGGTGCGCATCCTCTGCGTCGGCCGCAAGGGCCGGGACCAGCTTCGCCGCCTGTACGGGACCAAGATCGTCGATAGCATCGAGGGCGTCGGGCGCCGCTCGGTCGAATTCGCCGAGGCGGACGAGATCGCCGAGCGCGTGCGCACGATGTTCGACGAAGGTGAATTCGACGTCTGCACCATGGTCTATGCCCGGTTCAAGTCCGCGATCAGCAATGAGGTGACGGTCCAGCAACTGGTGCCGGCGCCGCTGCCCGCCGCGGAGGAAGGCGCCGATGCCGGCGGGCCTGCCGCCGTCTATATCTACGAGCCGGACGAAGAAGCGATCCTGGAAGACCTGCTGCCGCGCAATGTCTCGGTGCAGGTCTATCGCGCGCTTCTGGAGAACGCGGCCTCGGAGCATGGCGCGCGCATGGCCGCCATGGACAATGCCACACGCAATGCGGGCGACATGATCGCCCGTCTCACCCTGCAGTACAACCGCACCCGCCAGGCGATGATCACCAAGGAACTGATCGAGATCATCTCCGGCGCCGAAGCAGTCTAGGAGCACCGAAGATGGCCAGGAATGCGGTCGGCCGCATCAGTCAGGTTCTGGGCGCCGTCGTGGACGTCCAGTTCGAAGGCGATATTCCGTCGATCCTGAACGCGCTCCACGTGCAACACGGGGACCGGACGCTGGTGCTCGAAGTGGCGCAGCATCTGGGCGAGAACATCGTGCGCACCATCGCGATGGACACGACCGAAGGGCTCGTGCGCGGCGAGGAAGCGGTCGATACCGGCAGCGCCATCACCGTGCCGGTGGGTCCCGAAACGCTCGGGCGGATCATGAATGTGATCGGCGAGCCCATCGACGAGCGCGGCCCGGTCGAGACGGCGAAGAGCTATCCGATCCACCGTCCGGCGCCGGCCTTCGTGGACCAGTCCACCGAGGCGGAACAGCTTGTGACGGGCATCAAGGTGGTGGACCTGCTCACCCCCTACGTCAAGGGCGGCAAGATCGGCCTGTTCGGCGGCGCCGGCGTCGGCAAGACCGTGCTCATCATGGAGCTCATCAACAATATCGCCAAGGGCCACGGCGGTTATTCGGTGTTCGCCGGCGTCGGCGAGCGCACCCGCGAGGGCAACGACCTCTATCACGAGATGATCGAGTCGGGCGTGATCGACCTGGAAGGCGGCGAGTCGAAGGCCGCACTCGTCTATGGGCAGATGAACGAGCCGCCGGGCGCCCGCGCCCGCGTCGGGCTGACGGGCCTGACCCAAGCGGAGTATTTCCGCGATGAAGAGGGCCAGGACGTGCTGCTCTTCATCGACAACATCTTCCGCTTCACCCAGGCGGGCTCGGAGGTCTCGGCGCTGTTGGGCCGCATTCCCTCGGCGGTGGGCTACCAGCCGACTCTCGGCACCGACATGGGCGCCCTGCAGGAGCGCATCACCTCGACTACCAAGGGCTCGATCACCTCGGTGCAGGCGATCTATGTGCCCGCGGACGACCTGACCGACCCGGCCCCGGCGACCGCCTTCGCGCATCTGGACGCCACCACCGTGCTTTCGCGCCAGATCGCGGAGCTCGGCATCTATCCCGCCGTGGACCCGCTCGACAGCACCTCGCGCATCCTCGATCCGCGCGTGGTCGGCGACGAGCATTACGCCATCGCCCGGCGCGTCCAGGAGGTGCTCCAGCAATACAAGAGCCTGCAGGACATCATCGCCATCCTCGGCATGGACGAGCTGTCGGAAGAGGACAAGCTGGTGGTGGCGCGGGCGCGCAAGATGCAGCGTTTCCTCTCGCAGCCCTTCCATGTGGCGGAAGTGTTCACCGGCTCGCCCGGCGTCTATGTCGAGATCGAGGACACCATCAAGGGCTTCATCGGCATCGTCTCCGGCGAATACGACGATCTGCCGGAGGCGGCCTTCTACATGGTCGGCACCATCGAGGAGGCCGTCGACAAGGCCCGCAGGATGGCGGCCGAGGCGGCGTGATGGCGGACGGCAAGGTCACGTTCGAACTGGTCACGCCCGAGCGCCTGCTGCTCTCGGAAGAGGCCGACATGGTGGTGGTGCCGGGCGGCGCCGGCGATTTCGGCGTGCTGCCCCGCCATTCGCCGCTGATCTCCACGGTGCGCCCCGGCACGATCCGGCTGCATGACGGGGCGGGCGAGCCGAGCGCGATCTTCGTCGCGGGCGGGTTCGCGGAGGTTACGCCCGAGCGCTGCACGGTGCTGGCGGAAGAAGCCGTGCCGCTGGCCGAGCTCGACCGGGCCGGGGTCGAGCGCGAGCTTCGCGAGGCGCGCGAGGACGCAGCCGACACGGGCGACGAACGTCGCCGCGCCGCCGCCGAACGCCGCGCCGCCGTCGCCGAGGCCAAGCTGGCCGAACTGGGCTGAGCGCGGCCCGGCGCGGCGACGGATGTGCGCCGCGGACAAGCTTCCCGACCTGCTGCGCCCCGGCCTCGATCTGGTAATTTGCGGCGCGGCCGCGGGCCGGCGTTCGGCCGAGGTCGGTGCCTACTATGCCGGACGGGGCAACAAGTTCTGGCGGATCCTGCACGAGACCGGATTGACGCCGCGCCTGCTGCCTGCCGAGGAATTCCGGTCGCTGCCCGACTTCGGGATCGGCCTCACCGACCTTGCCAAGACGGCCAGCGGTTCCGACGCCGAAATACCCCCGGGCGCGTGGGACGCGGACGGGCTGCGCCGCAAGGTCGAGGCAGCCCGGCCTTGCATCCTTGCCTTCAACGGCAAGAACGCCGCGCAGAGGTTTCTGGGCCGGAGCCGCGTCGGCTACGGTCTTCAAAATGAGCGGATCGGCGGGACGGCGCTATTCGTGCTGCCCTCGACCTCCGGCGCGGCAAGCGGATACTGGGACCCGGCGCCCTGGCAGGACCTGGCGCAGGCGGTTCTCAGCCTCCGGTCCTGAAATACGAACCTATGCCGCGCTGCCGTCGCCGAAGCGAAACCGGCTGAGTTGGGCTGAGCAGGGCGCGGCGCGACCGTTTGCATCGCAACCTTCGGCCGCTCTCTATGCGGCCGCGATTCGCTCGACCGCAATCGTGCGTTCCAGATGGCGCGACTGTGCGAGGTCGAAGGCCAACTGCATGCCGAGCCATGTCTCGGGGGTCGAGCCGAACGCCTTGGAGAGACGGTAGGCCATCTCGATTGAGACGGACGCCTTTTCATTGACCGGGTTTGACAGCGTCTGACGCCCGACGCCAAGCCGCCTCGCGCCTTCGGTAACCGAAAGGCCCAACGGCTTCAGGCAGTCTTCGCGCACGATTGCGCCGGGATGCACGGGATTCTTCATTGCCATGCCGGGACCTGTCAAAAAATCGTCCTTTCGCGTTGCCGCTTTGCGGTCATGGTTCCACCCCTCGCCCCGGCCGCCTGCACCGTCACCCCGGCCGTAGCGAAGCGGAGAGCCGGCGGCCAGCTTCCGGCCTTTCTGCCGGGTTCAAGCGGCAGGGCTGGGCCCCGGATCGCTGTCCGGGGCGACGGGGTACATAACTCGGTTTGTCTTCCACCATGATCAAAGTCCGCCCTACGCCGCCCGCCGGACCGCGCGCGCGTCCAGAATGCCGATTGTGGGCTCGCCCTTGATGGTGATGCGGTGCATGACGCGCCTCTGGCCGAAATAGTCGTTCACGGCCATGTGCATCAGGCGGCGGTTGTCCCAGATGCCGAGCGTGCCCCGTTCCCAGCGCAGCCGGCAGGTGAACTCGGGCCTTGTCGCGTGGCTCATCAGCCAGTCGAGCAGCGGCCGGCTCTCCTCCTCGGTCATGCCCTCGAACCGCCTCGTGCTCCGGGAGTCGTTCAGATAGAGCCCCGGCCGCCCGGTTTCGGGGTGGACGCGCACGAGGGGATGGAATGCCGGCTCGGCGGGCTTGTCCTTGTCCGTGACGCGCTGCGCCATCTTGGCCGAACGCGGCGCCTGCTTGTCGTAGAGATTGTGGGTGCGCAGCCCGGCCGCCAACGCCTTCATGCCGTCGGAAAGCGCGTCATAAGGAGCATGGAGATCGGCGAACAGCGTGTCGCCGCCGGCCGCCGGCACTTCTTTCGCATAGAGCATGGTCGCCATGGCCGGCCTCTGCGTGAAGCTCTGGTCGGTGTGCCAGTGGTCGGCGAAGCCGGTCGGGTCGTCGGCCTCGCGGACGATCTCGATGATCTCCGGCCGGTCGTCGAGCCCCTTCAGATAGGGATGCAGATGCACCTCGCCCCAGCGTTTCGCGAAGGCGAGATAGGCCTCGGGATCGAGCTCCTGATTGCGAAAATAGATCACCCCGTGGTCGAGCAGGGCGGCATGCACCGCCGCGAAGCCCGCGTCGTCGAGGCTTGCGACATCGACGCCCCGAATCTCGGCGCCGAGGGACCCGGACAGCGGAACGGCTTCGAACGGCATGGCGCAACCTCCCCGATGGCTCGCGACGCCCGCAGTCTAGCCGGGGCCGGCGCCAGAGGGTAGGGCGGCTGCGGGCTTGTGCGAGGAACTTTGTTCAGCCAAGTAGAACAAACCGGACAGCGAGGACGGCCTTATGCGTATCGTCAATATGAACGAAGCCAGGACCCACCTCTCGCGTCTCGTCAAGGCCGCCGCCGAAGGCGAACCCTTCATCATTGCGCGCGCCGGCAAGCCGCTGGTCCGGGTCGTCGCGCTGGACGCACCGGAGCCGCGCTCCCGGATCGGGTTCATGGCCGGCCGGATGTCCGTGCCCGATGACTTCGACAGCATGGGCGCGGATGAAATCCGGGACATGTTCTCGGGCGATGGGTGAAACTTCCGTTGGATATCTCTTCTCTGACGGCCGACAGCATCGTCGCGCGTTATCCGGGCCCGATCCGCGCGCTATGATGGGCGGAACCCCGCCGGAGGTCCCGGAATGAGCATCCGCCTGCCCGAAGACGCCGACCGCGCCGCGCTTGCCGGCCGGCTCTGGAGAGACGATGTCGAGGGGCCGGCGGTCGTCACCCTGCGCGGCGGCGCGCTGGTCGATGTGACCCGGAGCTTCCCGACGATGACGGACCTGCTGGCGGCGGACGATCCGGCGGCGGCCCTGCGCGCGGCGCCCGGCGAGGTTCTGGGGCCGCTCGACGCGCAGGAATCGCTGCTGGCGCCGGTCGATCTGCAGGCAGTCAAGGCCTGCGGCGTCACCTTCGCCTCCAGCATGCTGGAGCGGGTGATCGAGGAGCAGGCTCGCGGCGACCCCGCCGCGGCCGAAGGTGTCAGGAGCGTGCTGTCGAAGGAGATCGGCGCGGACCTGGCGAGCATTGCGCCCGGCTCGGCCGAGGCGGCGCGGCTCAAGGACGCTCTGGTCGCACGCGGGCTCTGGTCGGCCTATCTGGAGGTCGGCATCGGGCCGGACGCGGAGGTCTTCACCAAGGCGCAACCCATGTCGGCGGTCGGCACCGGCATGGAGATCGGCGTGCATCCGGATTCGGTCTGGAGCAATCCCGAGCCGGAACTGGCGCTCGTCATCGCGCCCTCGGGGCGGATCGTCGGCGCGACGCTCGGTAACGACGTCAATCTGCGCGATGTCGAGGGGCGCAGCGCCCTTCTGCTCGGGCGCGCCAAGGACAACAACGCCTCGACGGCGTTGGGCCCCTTCATCCGCTTCGTGGACGAAGAGTTCGGCCTCGACGATATGCGCCGGGCGGAGATTGCGCTGCATGTGGCCGGCGAGGACGGCTTCGTGCTCGAAGGTGCAAGCTCGATGGCGGAGATCAGCCGCGATATCGAGGACCTGGCGGCGCAGACCATCGGCGCGGCGCATGACTATCCGGACGGGCTGGTGCTGTTCACCGGCACCATGTTCGCCCCCATCCAGGACCGCGACGCGCCGGGCCAGGGCTTCACCCACAAGACGGGCGACCTGGTCTCGATATCCAGCAGCCCCCGCCTCGGAACCCTCGCCAACCGCGTCACCACCTGCGACAAGGCCCCCCGCTGGACCTTCGGCGCCCGAGCCCTCATGGAAAACCTCGCCCGGCGGGGGCTGCTGGGGTGAGGGGGCGAATACCATGTATTTTCTGTAAATTACGGCATATCCATTCGGCATACGCTTGACACACTCGCGTCATAGCCATATATTGCGCCGAAATAATAGCCCACGGAGAGACTCCATGCCTGATTCTAAAATGAGCCAACAGCCAGAAAACCGGGATTCACCTTCCGCCACAAAGCGGCAAAAATTCATTAAATTGGCGGAAAAGAGGACGATCAATGCAATCAAGGCGATCCGTATTATTGGCAAACTCGGTAACCCGAACGCCTATGAATACGACGATAACGACGTTAGGAAGATCGCCAAGGTGCTAAATGACGAGATCGAAGCCATGCGGACTCGCATGAAAAATACCAAACCGTCCGACGACGTGGCCTTTAGGCTCTGACTTCAGGAGGGACGCCGTGAAGGGGGAAGACTGCAAACGCCTGTGCGACGACTTGATGCGGGCAGATGATGAGGATGACGTCGTCGCAACTCTGAAAACGGCTGGGTTGTGGGACAATCAAAGCTACTGGCGCTATTATGGAGACAACGAACTGAACTGGGATAGGGCCGGAAATCAACAAGGCCGTGCTGACTTCGCCCTCAACGAAAAGTTGGTTAATATGATCGACTCGCGGCTGTTGCTTGAATGCATGTTGCGCGGCGTCTCTCCGGAAGCGTCCGAAGCCCCCAAATCAATTCGAGAAGGTGTAAACCGACTCATCGAGAAATCGGCCTCTGCTAGACTGAAAGTAACGGGAGGCCGTGTCGAAGACTGGCCACCATCCTACCGAACCGAAATTGCCCGCGACATGGCTGTCTTCGTAACGGGTGAAACCGGAACATCATTTTGTGTGAACATTGCCGATCTTGGCGAAGGGCAGACACCACGTGCTTTTCCTCTTACCTTGTTGAGCTTGGGCAAGCACAACAAAATCCACGTAAATTTTGTGCAAGGGAAATTCGGGCAAGGGAGTACTGGCGCAATTCGTTTCTGCGGCAATCGCCGACTTCAATTGATCATCTCAAAACGACACCCGGCTCTTCTTGGAAATATTGCAGTACGGGCCGATTACCCTGTTCATGAAACTGACAACCATTGGGGCTTCACGATTGTTCGGCGAGAAGGAGAAGGTCTAGATGTTAAGTCTCCCTTCTACTCTTACCTTGCGCCTATTGATGCAGAAAGCCGCCCCAGGGAAGGGGAAGTGCTCAGTTTCAGTCAGGAAACATTACCAATTCTCCCCGAAGGGGACGCGCCGTATTCCCGACACACCGAGCATGGAACATTGGTTAAGCTGTACAATTACCGCTTGAAAGGTACATCAAATATTCTTCGCCGCGACGGGCTACGCGCCAAGATGGACTTATTGCTGCCCGAGCCAGCGCTTCCATTGCGCTTCCATGAGTGTCGACCTCGGTTCCGATCCAGTAAAGGGAAGAAGACCCAACCTCAGATCGAAACCATGGGTGGCTTATTTTCTCGATTGCGCGGGAACCAAAATTTAGAGGAAGTCTAACCGGATACACTTACAATCAACATTGGCGGTCGGGACTTGATAGCTAGAATATTTGCCTTCAAAAGTGGTACTAGCAAAACGTATCGCAAACAGGAGGGAATACTATTTTATCTGAATGGCCAAACGCAGGGTTATATTAAGGCTAATTTTTTTGCCCGAAAGGCGGTTGGCCTTCAGAGAATAGCGGCAGATCTTTTGGTATTATTGGATTGTTCTTCATTTAGTCCAATCGAGCAAGACGATATATTTATGCCTAGTAGAGATCGTTTGGTGGAAGACAATGCATTTGCAAATGAAATTGAGGAAAAATTGGAAAAGGCGCTCAAGAATCATCCTGGATTGAGGGATCTGAAACATCGACGAGCCGTTATGGATGCGCAGCAGGAGCTGGCCAATGATGAAATTTTGAAGCAAAAGATAAAAGATGTGGTGAGGAATTTCCCTGCTATAGCTCAGTTTTTTGGCCGCGATAAAGCCTTGCCAAATATGCCTAAGGTCAAGCAAGACGAAACGAAGAAGTCTAACCGCGTGTTTAGCGGCGAGAAACATCCAACGTATTTTCGCTTCGCGGGTAAGGATCAAGGAGCAGTACTAGAGCGTGATGTCCATATAGGACGCCAGTCTAGAATTGCTTTTGATACCGACGCGGCGGACAACTATTTTGATCGAAGAATAGACGCCGGCCGTATGTCAGTTGAGCAAACCGTGGACGGCGAAAAGTGTGTCGTTACGAGCTATATTCATTACCTCGTAGTTAGCAAGTGTAGTGTGTACTTGGACCTGCCCGGCGGTGTACGGGTCGGCGACAAACTGGACTTTACGTTTACTGTCAGAGACCCGGCTACATACAAGGTGTTCGAAAAGCACGCTCGGTTGCGGGTGAGGAGTGAAGCGGAGGTGCGGCCGGGGCCACAGAGGAGACGGAAGAGGGGAGAAGATGAAGCGGGATCGGGTTCGCAGGGTAATGTGGGGATCAGGATGCCTGAGGTCCGATGGTTGAGGCGGGGCCAAGATGCTTGGGCGGCGCATTTTGGTACGGAGGAAGAATGTCTTCATATAGTGGTGGATGTGGAGGATCGAAGTGGAGTCGAGGAAGCGCGATATGAGTTCTATTTGAACGAAGAGAACAGCGTGTTCAAGGTAGAGCTGTTGAGCGCTAAGGTGCCGCAGGCAGTCATAAAAAAACAATTTGAGGTAGGCATGGTATTGGTAGGGTTGTCGTTGATTCATGATAATCGGCAAGGGGCGGGTTCGGAAAGGGAACATGGCGGCAAGAACGGTGGTTGGGAGTTTGAGTCAATCGTAAAGATGGTTAGTCGGGCGGTGGCACCGGTCATTCTACCCATGGTTCAGGGGCTAGGCAAATGGGGGGAGGACTTAGTGGACGGTAGCGACTTGGATGGTGAAGCGAGGTAAAGTCACAGGAAGGACTTGCGGTGCATTAGGACCACTTCGTGTGCACCGGGAGCATGGTGGCTATTGTGGGTATGCCAGCGGCGATTGGGAACTTGGCGCCAAAGGCGGCCGTCGGTGTTTGCAACATTCCACGGACGGTATTCGACCAATCCGCAGGTCCGCAAAATTTGCAAATATCGCGGAAGCTGCTTCTTGGGGTCGGAAAAGGCAACCATCTGGACGATGAAGGTATTTGGGCCAGCCATAGCTGCCAAGGAGGAGAAACATGCCTCAAGTTGCTCGAAGTAGGGATGGAGTCCGGTGCTCTTCCGGTCACCCATGGTGTAGTAGGAAGCCCCTGCACCGTCCAGCTTGCCGGCAATCCAGAAAGGAGCGGGGGTTTCCTTGCGGCCATCCACTTGCCAGCGGTGATACAGGACATGGATGCCGGGGTATGGGGGGGAGGTTAGTATCAACTTCGGTTGGGGAAGATCGCGAACCTTAGCGTCCGTGTCAGCGCCCGCGGTCTCACGATGAAGGACGACTGCGGAGAGCTCTTGGTGCGGAGAAGATCGTTCGCACCGTTCCCGGAAGGTCTTGGCGCTTTTGATCATCTCTTCTGCTAGCGAGCACAGCTTGTCGCGGAATTCGGGGATGGAGGGCCTTTTCTTGCGGGCGTCGAGTGCCCATTGGGCGGTGCGCAGCACTGTGCATCGCGCCAATTTTTCGCTTCCGGTTAGCCGAAGCCGCCCAACGCTTGCCAAGGCTTGTTCGATGGCTTTGCGCAACCGCCAGAATTCTCGGCTCTCCAGGTTTCGGTAATAGCCGGCTTCGGCATAGCTGTCGAAGCGCCTGCCGGGCGCACGCATGTTGATAATCGTTGGGAGACGCGACCGCCAACGCTCGAACGAAGCGATTTCTGAATCGGTCAAGATGAGCGTCTTGGCCTCGCAGACGAAGGCCGACAGGGAGCTTATGTCGATACCCAATGCATTGCGCCCCAGCGCCATGGCTTCCACCAGGGTGGTCCCCCTCCGGCGAACGGATCGAAGACCCAATCCCCGGGCTCTGTAAGGGCCTCAATCACCGAGCGCGCGAAGACCGGTGAGAATCTTGCCGGATAGCGATAGAAGCCGTGCGTCAGACCGGTGACACGGGAGCTATCCCTGGCGGCGCTGATAATCCGCTCGCCGAACTCCGGTCGGTCGCTCAATGTCGAGGGAATAGATTCCATTTCGCTTCGCAACTAGGGGATTTCGAAGGTCCTTTACTCTAACCATTTGAATCGACGAAAGGAATCGGCACAAGAGCCCAACGTAAGCCCTTGAAGCGACTCAGCTATTTTGGCGGCGGGATGAACTGGACGGGCAACCCGCTCAATCGGACGGGCGACTCGACGAGTGCCACCCTCCCCGTCGTCGGCGCGCAGCGGGGAAGGAGACGGCGGTTGGGCCGTTGCCGTCAACGCGCAATACCGTATTGTGTTCGACTGGAATGACGGACCTGCCAATGTGGAACTGACGGATTACCACCGGTGATCGGACCCATTCATCCCGGGGTGACACTCCGCGAAGACTTTATGGAGCCGCATGGGCTGAGCGCCACCCGGCTGGCTAAGGCGTTGGGCGTCTCCCGGAACCGGATCGGCAGTATCCTGCGCGGGCGGTGCGGCATCACGGCGGACACGGCGCTTCGGCTGGAACACGCGTTCGGGGTCTCGGCCGCGTTCTGGCTCAATCCGCAGTCCCATTACGAATTGGAACTCGTAACCCGGGATGCATGATCGACGATTGACGAGACCGTAAAGAGGTTCTCCTCGCCGGCCGCCGCCTGATCGGTAAGACGATGGACCCGATGCGAAAGCGAGGCTGTTCGCGGGCTGGCAAGACCGGAAGAAGCTTCTTGTTCATGATTGTCAGTAATAATTCCTAAAACAGCTTGACTCCGGGAAGCCGGCAGCCATATAAGACGGGACGGCATCCGGAGGCCGCCTCTACTGTCGCGTCGGCGCCGGCGCGAAAAAACTCCCGAGAAACCGAGGGGAGATGTGCGCCCTGTGCCTGGGTTCACGCGGGCGCGGACACGCGCGCGCAGGCGCAATCAGGCGCGCGAACCGCGCCGGCGCCGACGGGCGCGCGCCTGCGCGCGCGATACGCGCGGAGAAGGGTCCCGCCGCAGGCAGGCCAGCGGCGGGGCGGATGGAACGAAACGGGAGCAGAAAGGAGAAACGCATGCCCAAGACGCAAGGACGGAAGACGCCGGCGGAATACCCCAGGCTCGAAACGAGGGCTTCATGCGCGAAAGGACCATCGTATAGGCGCCACGCGCACTCAGATCATGACATTTCATGACACATCGCGGGGGGAGGCTCAGGACGCCTCATGACGAAACATGACACTTCATGACATCCCGAGTGGCCCCTGGCGCGCCGCGCCGGCTACTCGTCCACTCTCCCCGTCACCGTCGCATGGCGGGGCAGGTTGTCGGCGATTTCGAGCCAATGGAGGCGCTCTTCGTAGAAGACGTGGAAGGTGGGCGGCAGGGACTGCGGGTCGTCGAGGGTGCTTATGTAGAAGTGGGTTTCGCCGGGGAAGCGGTCGGACTCATAGGTGAGCGGGGTGCCGCAGCCGGCGCAGAAGCCGCGCTGCACGCCGGGGGAGGACGCGAACTGCGCCCGCTCGCCCTTGGTGAATGTCACCGACTCCGAGCCGGCGCCGACGAACATGGTGACCGGCGCGCCGGTGCTGCGCCGGCAGCTGGTGCAGTGGCAATAGCCGGTCCAGAGCGGCGGCGCGTCGATCCGGTACCGCACCCGGCCGCACAGGCACCCGCCTTCGAGCGTCGAGTCGGCCATGGCGCTCAGGCCGCCGCTGCGTGGACGGCGGGGCGGCCGCGCACGCTGATGCGCCAGAGCAGCCGCGAATCCTCCTTCGAGGTGGCGACGCCGATGGGCGTTGCGGCATGCATGGTCTGGAGCGTGTCCCACACCACCAGGTCGCCGACGGTGTATTTGTGGCGGTAGATATGCCGCTCCCCGAGCGCGTGGTCCTTGAGCTCGTCGAGCAGCGCCTCGGCCTCATCGTCGGCCATGCCCCTGATGGCGTAAGCCCCGTGGCCCAGCGCATAGAGCGCCTTGCGGCCCGTGACCGGGTGGCGCATGACCAGCGGGTGATAGACCGGCGGCACGCGGCGGTCCTGCTCGTCATTGACGATCGGGTTCGCCGGCGGCTCGTCCCTGCGCCGCTTGCCGTGCCCGTATTTGTGCGCGACCTCGATGCCGTCGATGCGCCGCTTCACCGCTTCGTCGAGATTGTCCCAGGCGGCGGCCATATCGCAGAACTGCGTTTCGCCGCCCTGCTCGGGCGCGGTGAGCGAGTAGAGCATCGTCGCGCTCGCCGGCACCTTCTCGTAGGACTGGTCGGTGTGCCAGAGTGCGGCGCCGTTGCGGATTTTCGGGTCCTCGTCGCGCGTCTCGGTGTTGCCGACCGTCAGCAGTTCCGGATAGCCCGGCATGCGCATATGGTCGAGCACATGGGGAATGGGCGCACCCCATTGCCGCCCGAAGCGCAGATACCCGTCCTCGTCGAGCTTCTGGTCCCGGATGACGATGACGCGGTGCTCGTAGAGCGCGCCGCTCAGCATGCGCATGAGCGCCTTGTCGGGCCCGGCGCCCAGATCGACGCCGCGAATTTCTGCGCCGAACGCGGCATTGAGCGGGGTAATCGACGCCATGGCGGTTCCTCCCGGTGGACGGTCTCTTCCGGCTCCGGAGTTTACTCCCGGAAAGCGCCTGCTGGATACCGGCCCCGCTCGGCTGGCGCACGACCTGTCGGTTCGAACCGCTGCCGGCGAGACGCCCCTATCGTCACCCCGGACGCCCGGTGGGCGAGCCGGGGCGACGGTGTTGGCCAACCTTTTCCGCTGCTCCAACGCGGTCGGCTACTGCACTATTCGGCGGCCTGGACCAGATAGGCGTCCAGATGCGAGGCCCCGCCGCGCGGGTCCTTGTAGAGCACGCCGTCCTTCATGATCATCGCGAGATTGCCGCGATCCTGGACCAGCGAGACATCTTTTGTCGGGTCGCCCCGCACCAGGAGCAGGTCGGCCAGATAGCCTTCCTTCACCTTGCCGGTTTCACCCGCGAGCCCCATGAGCTCTGCGCCCACGACCGTGGCGCAGCGTAGCGCCTCGACCGGCGAATAGCCGAAATAGCGCACGAAATGTTCGATATCCCGCGCGTTCTGCCCCATCGGGGTCATGGCGAAGCCGTAATCGCCGCCGACCACGACCCGGATGCCGCGCTTGCGGATTTCATGGTAGGTCTCGCAGGTCAGGTCGAACATCCGGAAGAGGCCGAGCGATTCGGCAGTCTCACGGTCCAGGCCGTAGGCCTCGCCCTCCCGAGTGCTGTTATGCACCAGGCCGAAAGCCGGGCCGACGAACGCCGTGTCCTTGACGCTTTCCAGCGCGTCGAGCGCTTCCTCGTTCGCATAGTCGCAGTGATAGATGCACTCGATGCCGTGCTTCACCGCCAGCATCACGCTCTTCGACGACCGCGCGTGGCATGCCACCATCTTGCCGAAATCGCGCGCGACCCCGACCAGAGCGGCCACTTCGTCATCGTTGGTCGGCGTGGTCTCGCCCTTGGCGTAGAGCACGAAATCGTCGCCGGAGAGGTTGATCTTCAGCTGGTCCACGCCGTCGCGGATGCATTCCCGAGCCACCTTGCGCATCTCCTCCGGCCCGTCGGCGACAAGGCCGAAACTCTCCTGGTGGATATGCCGCTTGCGTTCGTCGCCGAGCCCGGCCGTGGTCGTGATCTCGGGCGAGCCGGCGCGCATCCGGGGGCCGGCCAGAAGCCCCTCCTCGATGGCGTCGCGCGCATTGACGCCCAGCATCGGCTTGGCCGAGGCCGCCTCGAAGATCGAGGTGAAGCCGTGCTCCAGCAGCAGGCGGAGGTTCTGCGCGGTCAGCAGCATGTGCCGTTCGGGGCCGATCCGGCCCAGCTCCGGCGGGGACACGATCCCGGTGAAGCTGGGGTGGCAGTGGCCTTCCACCATGCCGGGCATCAGGGTCATCCCGGCGCCGTCGATTCGTTCGTCGGGCAGATCGCCGACCGGTTCGCCGGCCGGAGCCACCGCGGCGATGCGGTTGCCCTCGACCACGACGGTCGCAGGAACCGGTCCATCCGCTTCGCCGTCCCACACTTGCGCATCGGTTATAGCTATTCGCGACATCGCCTCCTCCCTGATTTGCCTGCCGGTCGTCCGAACGACGACCGCAAGCCCCAATCCTGCCCGCTGCGCGGCAAGACCGCAATTGCCCGGCCGCTGCAAGCTGCGCTATCCGCCGTCGAACTGTTGAAGCCGCCCCCAGCGCACCCGGGACCAGACGCGCTCGTAAACGAAATACACGACGAAGCCGGAAATCGTTCCCGTAACGGCGATTGCGCCGCCCTGCACTGCCGAGCCGGTGAATATCAAGCCGATCAGCGACATCGACGCGAGGCCCATGAACTGCCAGATCGCCGCCTTCACCAAGGTGCGCCGCTTCGTCTCCAAACCCGTTCTCCTCCATGCCTTCTGCGGACGATGTAGGAGTTCGGGCGTTGTGTTGAATTAAGGATATAGGCAACACTTACCGTTTATCTGGAGAATAAAAGCCATTAGGTTGCAAATATGGACAAGCGGGACCGCGCTGTACAATTTCGTCAACGGATGCTGGCCGCCATGGAGGGCGCCGGCATGAACCGGAGCGACCTTGCGCGCGCGGCCGGGGTCCAGCGTTCCACCATCGGCAAGATTCTGGCCGAAGGCAGCGTGCAACTGCCGAATGTCCAGCTTGCCGCGAATTGCGCCTCGGCGCTCGGCGTCAGCCTGGACTGGCTGAGCGCGTTGACCGACCGTATGGAGCGGCCGGGCGATGTCGTGGAAGACGGAGTCCGTGTGGAAGCGGCCGCCCGCACCTCGACCGACGACCGGCTGCTCGAATGGCACCGGGAAGCCGCAGGCTACAAGATCCGGCATGTGCCGACCTCCCTGCCCGAGCTGCTGAAGACCCGCGAAGTGCTCGAATGGGAATACCGCGCCCATGTCGGCAAGACGCCCGGCCAGGCCATCGCGGCGGTGGAAGACCGGATGGACTGGATGCGCCAGAACATGTCCGATTACGAAATCGCGCTGCCGCGCCACGAGATCGAGAGTTTCGCCCGCGGCGAAGGTTACTGGTCCGGCCTCGGGGCCGGGGCGCGCAAGATGCAGTTGGAGCGCATGGCGGAAAGCTGCGAACAGCTATACCCGTCCTTGCGCATCTTCATCTACGACGCCCACCAGATCTTCTCGGCGCCGTTGACCGTCTTCGGCCCGCTTCTGGGTGTGATCTATGTCGGGTCGGTGACGCTCGCTTTCCGCCAGGCCGGGCGCGTCCGCAGCCTGGCGCGCCATTTCGACGGGCTGGTGCGCGCCGCCGACGGCGACCCGCGCGACGTCCCGCAATGGTTCGGGGAACTCGCGCGCCGATAGTCGGAACCCGTGCGCCGGCGAGGGTTGCAAAACCCCTGGCGAGCTATTCTCGTCCGGCTGCCCTGCCATTCCGCGCTTCGCGCGGCCCTCACCCAACCCTCAACCCAGAGGGAGAGGGCTATTTTCCTTGCAACTACGACCGTATTCCCCCTCCTTCGCTTGCGAGGGAGGCCGGGGTGGGAGGCACGAAG
Source organism: Alphaproteobacteria bacterium (assembly GCA_965261985.1). GTDB lineage: Bacteria > Pseudomonadota > Alphaproteobacteria > Bin95 > Bin95 > Bin95. The sequence goes on along the minus strand of OZ253490.1, from coordinate 5,448,139 downwards.
AAATCCCGAGCGAGGGCTTGAAACTGGTTTATATTCCCTTTATGTTCCATCGAGCCGCTTCGCCACCCTGAGGCGGCATTCGCAGCAGGGTTCGGGAAGGAAGGGGAAGGGTGCGCCGGGCGGCTCATGACAAAACATGACATTTCATGACACGTCGGGTGGTGTGGGCCCTTGGGCCGGACAGTTTCATGCGGCGGCTGTGCCCGGATTCCGGCGCTGTCTTCAGGCCGGGACGACGCGCACCGGGTTGCCGGCGAGCCAGGCCTGCACGCATTCCAGCGTCTGCGGATACATGACGGCGAAGGTGTCCGCTGTCACATAGCCGAGATGCGGCGTGAGCACGGCATTGTCGAGGCTGCGCAGCGGGTGGCCCCGGGGCAGCGGCTCCGTGTCGTACACATCGAGGCCGGCCCCCGCGATCGTGCCGTTCCGGAGCGCCTCGACCAGCGCCGCCTCATCGACGATGGGGCCGCGCGAGGTATTCACCAGCACCGCCGAGGGCTTCATCAGGCCGAGCTCGCGCGCGCCGACCAGCCCCCGCGAGCGCGCGCTCAGCAGCAGGTGGATCGACAGCACGTCCGCCTCAGCGAAAAGCTCGTCCTTCTCAACCCGCGTGGCGCCATGCTCCGCGGCGCGCTCGGCCGTCAGGTTCTCGCTCCATGCGATGAGGTTCATCCGGAAGGCGCGCCCGACCCGCGCGACATCGGAGCCGAGCCGCCCGAGGCCCAGCAGGCCGAGCGTGCTGCCGGCGAGCCCGCGCCCGACTGTCGTCTGCCAGGCGCCGGCCTTCATCGCCCGGTCCTCGGCGCAGATATGCCGCTGGAGCGCCAGGATCAGCCCCCAGGTGAGTTCGGGCGTGGTGTGCGCGCTGCCGGCGGTGCCGCAGACCGCGATGCCGAGCTCCTGCGCCGCCGCGACATCGACAGAGGCGTTGCGCATGCCGGTGGTCACGAGCAGCTTCAGGTTCGGCAGCCGGCTGAGCATGTCGCGGCGGAAGGGCGTGCGCTCGCGCATGATGCAGAGGATGTCGAAGTCCCGCAGGCGGTCCGCGAGCACCGCCATGTCGGCGACATGGTCGTGGAACGCCTCGACCTGGCATCCGTCCGGCAGGCTGTCCCAGTCGGCCATCTGCATGGCGACGCCCTGGTAGTCGTCGAGAATGGCGATGCGGGTCATGCGCGCGCTCCTTCCGTCGCCAGCCAGCGGGTCAGTATGTCCACCGCGGCCATGAAATCGTCGAGGTCCATCGCCTCGTCGGGATTGTGGCTGCCGTTGGGGTTGCGCACGAACAGCATGGCGGTCGGCACCCCGGCGGCGGCGAAGGCGGCGGAGTCGTGGCTGGCCCCGCTCGCCATCTCGTTATGCGGCACTGCGAGGTGCCGCGCGCAGGCCAGAAAGCCGCTGCGGATGGTCTCGTCGAGCACGCCGGGTGCGGCGCGGGTCGGCGCGCCCAGCTCGAAGCTCACGCCGCGCCGCGCCTCGATCTCCTGCGCCGCGTCTGCAATCCAGTCTTCCAGACTGTCCAGGAAGGCGTCGTCGAGCGAGCGCATGTCGAGCGAGAAACGGCATTCGCCCGGCACGATGGTCATGGCGTGGCGCTCGGGATCGGTGCCGAGCTTGCCGACGGTGAACGCGAAATCCTCGCCCGCGGCCTCCCGCTCGTCCCAAAGCGCGTCGAGCCGGGCGATCAGGTCCATCGTGGCCATCACCGCATCCTGCCGCGAGCGCCTCGGCATGCCGCCGCAATGGCTGTAGGCGCCGATGCAGCGCGCCGCCGGCAGGCGGCGGTTGCCGCGTATGCCGGTGACGACGCCGACCGGCAGGTCCTGCTCCACCAGCACCGGGCCCTGCTCGATGTGGACTTCCAGAAAGGCATGCACCCGCTTCGCATCGAGGAAGGGCGGGTCGAGCGCATCCGGGTTGCCGCCTGCCTCGCGCATGTGCTCGGCGAGCGAACGCCCCGTATCGGCCCGTCTGGCGGTTTCCGTGGCGCCCGGCGGCAGTGCGCCCAGCGCCGCCCGGCTGCCGATATAGGACGTGCCGAACCAGGCGCTCTCCTCCGCGCGGATACCCATGACGCGGATGTCGCGCTGCGGAGCGATTCCCTGCTGCCGGAGCGAGGCGATGGCCGCCAGGCCGGCGACGACGCCCGCAGCGCCATCGAAGTTGCCGCCCTCGGCAACCGAGTCGAGATGCGAGCCAATCATGACCGGGGCTGCCGCCCGGTCCGCGCCGGCGAGCGTCATGTAGGTGTTGCAGGCCGGGTCGGTTTCCACTTCGAGGCCGAGCGCCTGCGCCACACGCGCCACGGCCCCATGCGCGAAAGCCTCGCCCTCGCCATAGCTCGCCCGCGTGATGCCGACCCCGTCATGGGTGGCGTCGGCGAGTTCGTCGAAGAGGTCTGCGGCCAGTTTCCTGGGTTCCATCTGCCGCCCCTGCTAGAGTCCGGCCATCGAATCGATACCCGCCGCCGGGGTCAAGGTCTTCGGCTTTGTCCGCCGGCGGGCGCAGCAGGAGCGCACCGGCCCATGCCGCTTTCCGGCCTCACCGTAATCGAGATCGGCCAGAATATCGCCGGTCCCTTCGCCGGGACGATCCTCGCCGACCTCGGCGCCGACGTCATCAAGATCGAGAAGCCGGGCGGCGACGACGCCCGGTTCTGGCTCGTCGAGAAGGACGGCGAGCGCCATCCGCTCGCCTTCCATATCCTCAATCGCAACAAGCGCTCGGCAGTGGTGGACTTCAAGGACGAAGCGGCGCTCGCCCGCTTCCTGGCGCTGGTCGAGCGCGCAGATGTGCTGGTCCACAACCTTCGCCCCGGCCTGGCGGAGTCGCTCGGCATCGGCCAGGCGGCGCTCGAAGCACGCAATCCGCGCCTCGTCTATTGCGAGGTGGGCGCTTTCGGCCGGACCGGCCCGCTGGCCTCGAAACCCGGCTATGAGCCGCTCGCCCATGCCTATGCCGGCATCATGGCGATGAACGGGCCGGTCGAAGGGCTGCCCATGCGCGCCGGCGCCTCCATCGTCGATCCGGGGACCGGCATGTGGGCGGTCATCGGCATCCTTGCGGCGCTCCGCCGGCGGAGCGCACCGGCAAGGGCGGCCGGGTCGATGTCTCCCTGTTCGAGACCGGCCTCGGCTGGGTCTATCAGCCGGTCTCGGACTACCTGTTCGAGGAGTCAGAAGCACCCAGTCCCCAGCCAGCTTATAGGAGGCAATTGGTTGGGCGATTCGCCGCAAGTTGTCAACAGGCTCCTGTTCAAGGACAGGACGCTGTGTGGCCGTTCGGGGATATGCGTTCTGCTCATGGCCGCGGCGACGATGTTGTCAGGATGCGGCTTGATCGAGGTCGAGCGGGTCGAGCAAGCAGCGGCAGAGGCGGCGGGCAGGATCGGCAAGTATGCCCCCCGAGGTCCGGAAGAACCCCGGTTCGGCAAGCTTGTCGTTACCGAGCAGCGTTGGCTGGGGATTTCGGTTACCGAGCCGCCGAGCACTGATCTGCTGCCAGCCGACCTTCTGGAAGAAGGTGCGGTAGTTCTTCCCCTAGTGGGGCCCCAGGAAGACGGGATTCTTGCTGCGCGCATTGAGGACGTGAGCGGCTTGTCGGTCGCGCGCCGGACAATGGCGCAGAGTTCATCGCGAATACGTCGGACGGAATGACAGGGGGAGCGGGGGTCTGGGCCGTTGGACCGCCTGCTCGATGGGTGGTCGGGTGCCAAGGGGTACGTCTGGAAGTTCGACGAGAAGACTCATACCAAGGTGCTCAATGCAGGACTCACGTTCGGGAGCGTTACGTCGTGCTCCCCTCCCGCCCGGCGGGCTACCGGATTCACACATCGTGGTTGATGCGGTATCCGCGTTGTATGGCTCGGAACTGATAGAGGCCGTGGAGCATGACGACGGGACCGGGTTTTCCATAGTATCCGGTCCATCCTCCGAGGCGGGCGCATACCCATGCGGCGAAGGCGAGGGAGCCTTTGGGATGGGGGTTTTTCTGTTTTTCGGTCTTGCCTTCGAGCGTGGCCGAGACGGCTTCGAGAGCGGGCCGGTCTTCGGCTTCGAAGACGTCCCGGAGCGGTCGTTTGGCGCTGCCGTCGCGGTCCTGGACCATCTGCATGCAGGAGACGCCGGCCACGAGGGTCATCGCACAGAGCGTCCTGAAGGGGGCGGTCTCCATGGAGACGCTCTCGATGTCGAAGCCTTTGGACTTGATCGTGCGGAACAACTGCTCGATCACCCAGCGTCGGCGGTAGAGTTGCGTGATCCAGCGCGCCTGCTCGAAGGTTTCGATCCGGTGGCCGGTCAACAGCCGCCAGTGCGCCGGCGTCACCCCGGGCGGGGGGTCGATTTCGCGCGCCTCGACAAGGAAGACGGGCTGGTGCGCCGCCACGCCGGGCGCCACAGGCCTGTTCTTCGGGCGTTGAAGCGAGACCGCGCCGAAGCGCACGGCGATGCGGGCCTCGCGCTTCTTTTGTCCGGGACGGGCCGGCAGGTCGATCGCATGCTCCTTCTCCGGCCTGTCGGCCAGGCTGGAAAAGAGCTTGCCCGCCCCCTCCGGGACCGCCCGGTCCTGCGCGGCCCGGACCAGCACCTCCACACCTTCGGGCCTGTCGGCGAACATCTCGTAAATGTCGCCCTCACGGTCGGCGACCGCCGTCACCCACGCCGCGCCCGCCGCCGCCAAACGCCCGCTGGCCCGCAGGCCATCGATCCAGCGCTGGCTCTCCTTGTCGCAAAGAGCGCGGCTCTTCGCACCCTTGCCCCGGCCGCCATGGCGCTCAATGATCCGGGCATCCACCAGGCCGAGCAGGGCGCCATGCTCGCCCTCAACCGCAATCGTGGCATGGCCGACAAGGCTGTTGCCCCGGCCGTCGTCGCGGAAACTCGTCGTGTCCCGGATCGCCAGAACATCCAGCCCGGCAACGCGCGACGCCGTGCCCGCCGCTGCCTGTTCCACAATCTTCTCCACCGTCACCTTGTCATTCCGCAGAAACCGACCGATCCGAACCTCGCCTGCTCGGCTGCCCCCCAGCCGCCGGATCGAAATACCCCGTGGGCCGTGCCTGACAAGACGATCATGCAAAAAACCACACGACCGGTCCACTCGCCGGTCCCCAAAAACCGCCACAGCGCCGACCATGCTTCTTCCTCTCTTGAAAAGGCCCGATCTCCATCAAAACCAGCGAATCACAAAACCCTCAAACCGCATACTCGCAACCTTCAAAACACACCCGTATTCGAGATGTGTGCATGCGGTAGCCGGGAGAGGTTGGGGGAGGGCCTCTCTCGGGGTACAGACCGGATAGATAGGTAACAGATTGGACCGGATAGATGGGTGACAGGTTATGGCAAGGCCAGGAGGTGGCCGATGCCGTGGAAGGAGACCTGTCCGATGGACGAGAAGTTGGCATTTGTATCGGAGTGTCTGCGCGGAGAGTTGCCGATGGTGGCGCTTTGCGAGGACTACGGGATCAGCCGTAAGACGGGCTACAAGTGGCTCGGTCGCTATCGCGAGCGAGGCGCGGAGGGCCTTGTGGAGCGCACCCGCGCCCCGCGTTGTCACGGTCGTTCGATGGCGCCGGAGGTGGCGGAGGCGATTGTCGCCCTGCGCCGGGCTCGTCCCCATTGGGGTCCGCGCAAGCTGCGCGCGGTGCTGATGGGCGAGCAGCCCGGCAAGGTGTGGCCGGCGGCGAGCACGATGGGCGACCTGTTGCGCGCGGAAGGGCTGGTGAGCGCGCGCCGCCGGCGCCGGCGGATTGCCGCGCCCAGTCGGACGCTGCGCCCTGCCAACGGGCCCAACGATGTGTGGTGCATCGACTTCAAGGGCTGGTTCCGCACCCGCGACGGGGAGCGCTGCGACCCGCTGACGGTGACCGACGCCTACAGTCGTTTCCTGCTGGCCTGCGTGATCCTGCCGCCGCGCACGGAGGAGGTCCGTGCAGCGGTGAAGCAGCTCTTCGAGCGCTACGGCCTGCCCGAGACGATCCGTTCGGACAACGGGTCGCCCTTTGCCGGCACGGGCGCGGGCGGTCTGTCCCGGTTGTCGGTCGGCTGGCTCAAGGCCGGCATTGCGCTGGAGCGGATCGACCCGGGCCAGCCCCAGCAGAACGGGCGGCACGAGCGCATGCACAAGACCTTGGCGACCGAGACGACCAGGCCGCCGGCTGCGAGCATGGAGCGCCAACAGGACCGCTTCGACCGCTTCCGCCAGGACTTCAACGCCAACCGGCCCCACGAGGCGCTCGGCCAGCAGCCGCCTGCGTCGTTCTACCGGCCCTCGCCGCGGGCTTACCCCGAGCGGCTTCAGGAGCCTTGGTACGATGCCTGGCACGCAATGCGCCGGGTGCGCGCACGGACGGGTCGATCAAGTGGGGCGGCGACCTGGTGTTCATCAGCTCGCCGCTGGCGGGCGAGCCGGTCGGCATCGCCGAGACCGACAGCGGCGACTGGATCGTTCGCTTCGCCGACATCGACCTCGGGATCATCGATCGCCGGACGAAAAGACTTCATGGCTTCCGGGCGGCCCGGCCGGGCCGCCCGGAAGCACAACGAACCGCGAACACTGTTACTCATGTAACCGGTCTATAGTGTTACCCATCTATCCGGTTGCTCACGGTCTGGCCTGGGCCTGGACAGGTTGGCCGCCGGATCGCTACTGGCGCGCCGTCCCGGCCGCCTCTATGCCGTTCGGGCGCGCGTGTTGTCGTCGGCGGCGCTTCAGGCCGTCACGCCGCGTTCCGGCTCGCGCCTGTTTTCCGGAACCCGCCGGCAATGAAAGCGCTCGAGGTCGATGGTCGTGAAACGCCCGTCGAGGATCAATTCCGACATGGCCCGGCCCGTTGCGGGCGCGTGCTGGAGCCCGTGGCCCGAAAATCCGGTGGCCATCAGGAAATTCGCCGGCGCGCCCGGCCAGGCGCCGATAATCATATTGCCGTCGAATGTGTTGTAGGCGTAGTGGCAGGCCCAGGCGTTCCTGAGCCGGATCGCTTCGAACGTGGGCAGGCGGCGGGCAAGGCGCGGCCACGCCTCGCTTTCGAACGCATCCAGGTCCGGCTCCCATTCGAAATCGCCGGCGCGCTCATAGTCGGATATGCCTGCAATGAAGCCCGCGCCTTCGGGCCGGAACCCGATCGACATCCCGTCCGTCGTGAGCGGCATCGGCTCGATCTCCGCCCGGCATTCGAAATACCAGGTGGTGCGCGGCATCGGCCGGACCGGAATGTCGAGGCCGACCATCGCGCAGACCTCATGCGCCCAGGCTCCGGTATTGTTTACGATCCAATCGCCCTCCAGGACCTCGCCGCTTTGGAGGGCGACCGAACGGACCAGGCCGGAAGAGACATTCAGCCCGACCGCGGAACCCGCGATATAGCTGACGCCGAGCGCCCGCGCCTTGCGCCGGAGCGCCATGAGTGCGCCGTGCGAATCGATCCAGCCGTCGTCGGGAGAGTGCGTCGCGCAGACGACGTCGTCCACGCGGAGCGAAGGGAAGCGGGCCGCCATCTCCGCTGCGTCGATGAGATCGACATTGCAGCCGAGGCTTCTCTGGAGCGCGTGATTGGCCCGCATGATGTCGGCCATATCGGCCGAAGTCGCCATGTGCAGATACCCCTGGCGGCGAAAGGAGACGGTGGCCAGTTCGCCATCGACCGTCATCGCCCGTTCGTAGCCCTGGTAGAACTCGTGGCCGTATTGGGACATGCGCACATTCTCTTCCTGCGAGAACATGACGCGCACGCCGGCCGTCGTGCGGATCGAGGCGGCATGTTCATAGGACGGATCGCGCTCGACCACCGCGATGCGCAGCCCCGGCTCGCGGACGATCAGGTGATACGCCGTGCTGCAACCGTGCAGGCCGCCGCCGATGATGATGACGTCATACTTCATGGCCCGCCCGCTCGTCCCGCTACCTGTTGCTCCCGCCTACATGGCGGGGACGACTGACCTTCATAGCCGCTGCGAAGCGCCGGCGGTAGCGGCGTGCATCGGGGGTTTCCTTGCCGCAAGATTTCGCCTCCTGCCGGAATCGGCTCCCTTGACGGCACTTATTTTCTGTAGTGACATAAATAATGCGGATCGAATACGACCCCGCCAAGCGCAGCGCCACGCTTCGTGACCGCGGTCTCGACATGGCCGACGCCGGCAGCCTGTTCGACGGCGCGACCATCACCATCGAGGACGACCGCAGGGACTACGGCGAGACCCGGTACATCACCGTTGGATTTCTCGCTGATCGCATGGTGTTCGTGGCGTGGACCCCGCGCGACGGCGCTCGCCGCATCATCAGCATGAGAAAGGCCAATGCCCGTGAACAAGAGCTCTACACACCCCGGTTCCGATGATGACCTGCCGGATTTCAGCACCCCCGAGTGGCAGGCGAAATTCGCCAAGGCCCCGGTGCGCCGCGGCCGACCGAAATCCGACGTGACGAAAGTTCGAACCACGCTCCGTCTCGATCCTGACGTCCTCGCCGCTTTCCGCTCCGGCGGGCCCGGTTGGCAAAGCCGCATCAACGAAGCACTCCGAAAAGCCGCGGGTCTCCCCTGAGGAAGGGCCCCCTTTTTCCCCGCTAACGGTGGGCGTCCGGAGTCTTGCGGCCCTCGACTGTCAACCCGATAACGCTTTGCAGTCTCATCCGAAGGTGCGATACCGATAGAGTTTCGAAGCCATCCCCCTTTTTGTGGTTGCTTCCGTCTCAGAGAGGAATCGCGCGGCACAATGAAGGTCATATTCAGCCGCAAGGGGTTTGACAGCAGCAATGGACGCGCACCGTCTCCATTTGAGGAGGGACGACCGTGCTCATTGCCGATCTTGAACAAGGATTGCAGCGGGAAAACCTATAGCGGCACTACCTATGAAATGTTGGGGCTCGGCGACCTTGTCGAGCGCCAGACCAAGGGCCGTATTTCGCGCCACCGCTGGTGTCATGCGGACCCCGCCTTCCACGAAGGCCGTTGCGCGCTCGGACAGACGGGAGCAGCGCAAGGACACCTGTGCAAGCAGGGGGTCGGTCTGGGCAGCCTGTTCCTTTTCTTCGGACTGTTCGCGAACGCGGACACGGGAAAACGCGAGCACTGGCTGTTCGGATATCTGCGTGTAGACACCGTGTGCCACCTTGGCGAGAGTCCCAATAGCGAGGATTCGCCTTGTTGGTTGCCCTATCGGCATCCGAATACCGTGGGTCGTTGGCACAAGAACAACACCCTTTATGTCGGCGAGGGAGGCACTGCCGATTATTGTCACCCTTGCCTTCGATTGACCGCGCCAGAAGGTTCGACCTCTTTATGGAAGGTTCCGGCATGGCTGCACCGCCACAAGGGAGTGTCCTTCCACGGTAATCCCGAATTGTGGCGTGAAGACGGAATTCTCCGCACCGTGGGTCGGGGTCAGGAATTCGTCTGCAACATTACCGACGCCGGTGAGGAGGCGCGCGATTGGCTTGACGCAATTGTTGCCTTGATGGGCGCGTGACTGCATCAGTAACTTTCCGGCAGACGCCAATATCCGCCCGTCGAGAACGCTCAATGGCGCGAAGCACGGCGAATTCACGAAGACCAATCACTCAATTTCAGGCGTAGCGCCCCTTCAAAACAAGGCCCCGTAAGTATCCGGCATGTCCTCGAACGCGGCCGTCGAGCCGTCGAATTCGTCCGGCCCCATGGGGAGGGAGAAGACCATCATGCCGCGCCGCGACACAAAATGGCCGTGTGCCTCCTTCGGCGCGGCGTCGGCATCCTTCCAGCCGGTTAGGTCGGCATCGGTCGGGTGGAACATCATCATCGAGCCGTAGCCGGTCACCTGCGTGGGCCGGTTGCGGGTTTCCGCGCGTTCGCGCACACAGGCGAATCGACAGCGTGCGCTCAGGGGGCGAGGAGGCGCAGCAGGCCGGGATCGGCTTGCACCTCGTCTGCCGTTCCTTCTATCGCGACCTCGCCGCGGTCGATGACATAGGCATAGTCGGCGATGGAAAAGGCGAGCTCCATATGCTGTTCGACGATCACCAGCGCCATTTCCTTGCTCAAGGCCGCGAGCCGTTCGGCGATCTCCTCGATCACGCCGATCCACACGCCTTCCGTCGGCTCGTCGAGCAGCAGCAGCTTCGGCTGGCCCAGGAGCGCGCGGCCGATGGCGAGCATCTTGCGTTCGCCCCCGCTGAGCGTGCCGGCGATCTGGTCCAGCCGGTCCGCCAGTTTCGGAAACAGGGAGAGGCTCTGGTCGATCTCCCGAGAGTCGGGATTGCCGAGCGCGCCGATGGCGAGGTTCTCGCGCACGCTGAGGCCGCTGAACACGGCATGCTCCTGCGGCACATATCCGAGCCCGCGCCGCGCGCGCCGTTCGGTGGAGAGCCGCGTGCAGTCCTCGCCATCGACAACGATCCGTCCGCTGCGCGGGCGCAGTTCCCCGGCGATGCTCTGCAACAGGGTGGTCTTGCCCGCGCCGTTGCGCCCCAATATCGCGACCGCTCCCGTGTGCGGAGCCTTCAGCGACAGGTCGAACAGCACCTGGCTGCGGCTGTAGAAGGTGCACAGGTCGTGCACTTCGAGGAGCGGCCCGTCAGACACGGCTGAGATACACCTCGCGCACTTTCTCGCTGTTCTGGATCTCGGCGACCGTGCCGCTGTCCACGACGACGCCCTGGTTCAGCACCGTCAGCCGGTCGCAGATATCGCGGATGAAGTCGAGGTCGTGCTCGACGATGACCATGGCGCAGTGGCCGCGCACCGGCTCCAGGATTTCGGCGGTGGCCCAGCGCTCCTCGGGGCTCATCCCGGCGGTGGGTTCGTCCAGAAGCAGAAGTTTGGGTTGCCGGACGACCGCCATGGCGATTTCCAGCCATTGCTGCTGGCCGTGGGACAGGATGCCGGCGAGATCGTCGCTGCGCTCTATCAGGCGGAAGCGGGCCAGGGTCTCGCGGATCCGCGCGTCGTAGCCGCCTCGGGTCACCGAGCGCACCAGGTCGCGCAGGCGGTCGCCCGCCTGGAGCGCCAGCAGGACATTGTCATAGACGGTGAGGTTGGGCATCACGCTGGTGATCTGGAACTTGAGGCTGATGCCGAGCCTCGCCCGCCGCTCGGGCGGGAGTGCGGTGATATCGGCGCCGGCGAAACGGATCGCGCCCCCTGTCGGGATTTCCGCCCCCGCAATGCATTTCATCAGGGTCGATTTGCCCGATCCGTTGGGACCGACCAGACCGTGGAACTGGCCTTCGGCGACCGAGAAGGCCACCCCGTCGAGCGCCCGCAAGGCGCCGTAGAGCTGGACGACGCCTTCGGCTTCAAGCAGCGCCATTGTCGCCGTCCTCGCTCTTCGGGGGTTTCCCGAACCGGCCGTATCGCTCCCGTTCGGGCACCAGCAGGCCGATCAGGCCCGTCGGGCGGAACATGACCACCACCAGAAGCAGCGCTCCAAGAATGATCGGCCAGATTTGCGGGTATCGGTCGGCCAGCTCGAAACCGACATATTCAATCGCCCCGACCCCGATTACCGCGCCGATCAGGGTGCCGATGCCGCCGAACAGGACGAAGATCACGGCCTGGGTGGACAGCAGTATTCCGATCGAGTTGGGCCAGATGAACCCGTCATGGAAGGCCAGCAGGCCGCCGCCCAGGCCGGCGATGGAGCCGGCGAGCGCAAACATCATCGTCTTGTAGGTCTGCACGCGGTAGCCGAGGAAGGTCAACCGCGACTCCTGCTGGCGAATGCCGGCAAGCACCAGGCCGAACTGCGAGCGCACCAGCCAGCGGCACAGCAGGTACACGACAAGCACCAGGCCGAGCACCATGTAGTAGAACTCGGGGCCCTCATAGAGCGGATAGTCGCCGACGGTGAGCGAGGGAATCGAGGGAATGCCGTTCTGGCCGCCGAGATAGTACCAGGACAGCGCCAGCCTTTGCCCGACATAGGAGCCGGTGAGCGTGCCGAGGGCGACGAAAATGATCGGCGGCGGAAACCGGGTCATCAACAGGAACCACCCGACGAACAGCGAAAACACGAAGCCGACGACGACCGCCATCGGCAGGGCGATGAACACCGAAGTGATTTCGAGGTCGCGCGCGGCGACCGCCACGGCATATCCCGCCCCGCCGAAGAACAGGGCCTGGCCGAAACTCATGATCCCGGCATAGCCCCAGACGAGGTCGAAGCTGATCGCGAGCAGGGCAAGGATCATCACCCGGGTGACGAAGATCACCCAGAAATGGTCCAGCCCCGCAGGCATCACCAGGAGCGCGGCCAGCACCGCCAATTCCAGCACCAGAATGACGGGCCAGCCGCGCGGGTTGAGGGTCATGGCAGGTCGGGGATCAAGCGCATTCCCCCGGCTCGACCATGCCGTCGCTCTGTTGTGCGATCTCGTAGCGTCCGCTCTTGCAGACCGCGATATACATGTTCATGCGGCAATGGTACGTGCCCGGCACCATTTCCGAACCTCCGCCCGGACCGTTCTCGATCCGCGCGTGGTCGATCGCGGCGGCGACATCGTCGCGCTCCAGATTGCCGGCCTCGGTGACCGCGCCTTCCCACATCTTGAGGCCGCGATAGATGCCGGTCGCGGCGCTGCCCGCAGCGAAACCCGGACCGTCCGGGAACTTCGCGTCGTATTTGGCGTGCAGGTCTGCGCTGAACTGATGTTCTCCGCCTTCCGATATGGCGCGGAAGTAATCGAGACAGCTCACCAGGCCCTCCATCTCGTGGGGCGGATGGAAATTGAGCAGGTTCTCGTCGTAATAGACGCAGGACAGGCGCCCGCCCCGCTCCTGATATCCGGCCTCGTACATCTGCTTCACGAACGGCGCGAGGCCGGGCGGGATCACGGTGAAGAACACGATGTCGATGTCCTCGTTCATGATCTTGGAGACGGTCGCGCTGTATTCGATCTGGTCGAGCGGATAATACTCCTCGAACACCACCTCGCCGCCATTGGCCTCGACCACCTTGCGGGCATACTCGTTGAGCCGGTGCGGCCAGATGTAGTTCGCCGAGGGGAAGGCGAAGCGCTTGGCGCCGTCTGCCATCAGCCAGGGAATCAGCGCATCGCATTGCTGCGCCGGAGTGGGGCCGGTGCAGAACAGGTAGGGCGTGCACTCGCGGCCCTCATAGAGCTGCGGGTAGATGTAGAGCGTGCGTCCGCGATTGACGATCACATCCTTGATCGCATTGCGCATGGAACTGGTGATGCCGCCCAGGACCACATCGACCCGGTGGCGCTGCACCAGCTTGCGCACATTGTTGACCGCGACCGATTCATTGGACGCGGTATCCTCGATGTAAAGCTCGAGCGGCCGGTCGATAACGCCCCCGGCGGCGTTGATGTCCTCGACCATCATGCGGGCGGTGTTGGCGCAGGCATTGCCGGCAAAGCCGATGGCGCCGGTCAGGTCGGTTGCGATGCCCACCTTGATGGGATCGGCCGCGCTGGCCCATTTCGCCGGGATCACCCAGCTGCCAAGCCCCGTCGCCACGGCGCCGGCCGTCCAGGCGGTGCTCGAAAGGAAACGGCGGCGAGGGAGCGCCCCCCATCCTCCGTTAGCAGATTCACGTTCACTCATCTCAGAGTCTCCTCTTGGTGAACAGGCCCCGCGGCCTGAGTCGGATTGCAACAATCGCCAGAACAAAAACCATGATGTCGGCAAGAATCGGGTTCATGACCCAGGGGAATGCGGCGGTCGATGCGCCGATGAGCGCGGCGCCCCCGATGGGTCCCTCGAAGGTCCCGATCCCGCCCAGCATGATCGCGAGAAACGCCTGGATCAGGAAACGCACGCCGAGATCGGCGCTCAGCGAAAATGCCGGCACCATCAGCGCGCCGGCGAGGCCGGCGAGACCGCAGCCGAACGCAAAGGTGAGCGCGTAAATCTGGCCGGTCGAGATGGCGGCACTTCGCGCAAGCGCGGGATTCTCCAGCGAGGCGCGGATCTTGAGGCCGAGCGTCGTGCGGCGGAGCAGCAGATAGGACCCCAGCACCACCAGGACGGTGATCAGGATGACGGTGAGCCGCCATTTGGAAATGCTGATTTCGCCGATATCGATCATGCCGGGGAGCGGTTCGGGAATTGCGTGGTAGAGCCCGCCGATCAGGCCGCGGACCGTTTCGCGGATCACCACGCCGATGGCATAGGTGCCGAGCATCGCGATGACCGGGGCGGCATAGAACCGGCGGATGATGGTGCGTTCGAGCACCAGCCCGACAAGCGCAACCGCAAACGGCGCCGTCGTCATGCCGAGCCAGATCGGCAAGCCCAATTCGTCGAACACGAAGACGGTATAGGCGCCGAGCAGGACGAAATCGCCGTGGCCGAGATTGAAGATCCCCATCATGCTGGCGATCACGCCGAGCCCCAGCACCACCAGGACGACAAACGAGGTGAAGCTGATAATGTCGAACGCCGCGTCGATCGGCATGACCGGTTGGCCCCGCTTTACCTGGGATCGGGCGCGCGGGCGCTCCAATCGACGGTCGCTTCGTAGCTGCGCGCAATGCGCACGATCTCCGCTTCGGCAAAGGGCCGCCCGATGGTCTGGAAGCCGACCGGCAGGCCAGCGGCCGTGAAGCCGCATGGCACGGTGATCGACGGCAGCCCGGTCACATTGGCCGGGCAGGAATGGCGCACATAGGCGTTGGTAGCGGTTTCCTCCGTGCCGTCGGGCCAGGTGAACATTTCCCGGTCCACGCGCGCAGCGGCGGCGGGCACCGTCGGGGCCACGACCGCATCGACGCCTCCCGGCGCCATGAGGGCCGCCCAGCCCTGCTTGATCCGTTCGCGCACCCTCAGCGCCCGGATATAGTCGGTCGCCGGTATCAGTTCGCCGGCTTCGAGGAAAGTGCGGACATCCTCGCCATAGAGGTCCGCGCGCGTGCGCAACTCCTTCTCGTGGTAGGCGCTGGCCTCGGGCAGGCAGAGGCCGAATTCGACCGCCATGTAGGTCTCGGCGAGCGGCAGCTCGACCGGCACGATTTCCGCGCCGGCCGCGCGGAGAACCTCGAAGGCCGCCTCAACCAGGCCCCGGGCCTCGTCGTCCATCTGGTCGAAATAGAAATTGGTCGGCTTGCCGAGACGCAGACCCGCAATGCCGTCGTTCATGCCCGCGGTGTAGTCCGGCACCGGCAGATCGACGCTGCCCGGATCGCGCGCATCGTATCCGGCGAGCACGCCCAGCATGTTGGCCGCGTCCTCGACCGTGCGGGCGAGCGGACCTACATGGTCGAGCGACCAGCTCAGCGAGGTGACGCCGGCACGGCTGACCCGCCCGTAGGTCGGTTTCAGCCCGACCAGGCCGCAGAGCGCCGCGGGAATGCGGATCGACCCGCCGGTATCGGTGCCGATGCCGGCAAAGCAGCCGCGCGCGGCAACGCTCGCCCCCGTGCCGCCGCTGGAGCCGCCCGGAATATGATCGGTGTTCCAGGGGTTGCGCGTGGTCGGAGTCGTAATGCCAAAGGCGAACTCGTGGGTGTGGGTCTTGCCGACGATCACGGCTCCGGCATCCTGCAGCCGGGTCACGACCGCCGAATCCGAGTCCGCCTTGTGGTCATGGCGCACCTTCGAGCTCGCCGTTGTGGCGAGGCCCGCCATGTCGCAGATGTCCTTCACGCAAACCGGGATTCCGTGCATCGGCCCGCGAACCCGGCCCGCGGCGATTTCCTTCCCGGCCGCGGCTGCGGCTTCGAGCGCCAGCTCCCCGGTGACGGTGACATAGGCGTTGAGCGCCCCCTCGGTCTCGCGTATCCGGGCAAGGCAGCTCTCGGTGAGCTCAACCGCCGAAATATCCCCGGCCCTCAGCCGCGCCGCCGCCTCGGCCATGGTCAGGTCATGAAGGCTCATGACGCGCGGTCCGTCTTGCGGCTCTTGAAGGCGAACGATGGCGGGGTCTCGCCGAGATCGACGGCTTTCAGGCTGTCGAGCGCCGAATAGATAACGCTCAACCAGGGTTGAACGGCCTCGGCCCTCGTCCGGTCGAGCGCAAGCGCGGTCGCATTTGCCGCCCGAATTACGGCATCGGGTGTCGGACTGGGTCGATTAGCAAAGTCCACAGGCTTGACCTCCACCGCAGGTGAATCGGAAAGACGCGATTTCGCATATTCGACTAGCGGCGCAGAGCCGATCCCCTCCCTGAGAAGACTACACTATGTAGGGCGTTACAATCTGTATCAAATTGCCCCGATTCTTGAAGGCTAGGATGGCTCCGGAAGGCCGCACGGGCGGTCGAGCCGCTCGGTCCCTGAGAGTCCCGGCCGGCGATAGCGGGCTGGAGCCGCTATGGGTATCGGCTCAAGATCGATATGCGGGCCGCGACGATTACGACGCCCTCAAAACAAAGCCCCGTAAGTATCCAGGATGTCCTCGAACGCCGACGTCAGGCCGTCGAACTCGTCGGGGCCCATGGGGAGGGAGAGGACCATCATGCCGCGCCGCGACACATAGTGGGCGCGGGCCATCATCTCCAGGTGGAAGAGGGCGCGGGCCTCCTTCGGCGCGGCGTCCGTGTCGGTCGGTCCGGTGAGCTCGGCGTCGGTCGGGTGGAACATCATCATCGAGCCGTAGCCGGTGACCTGCAAGGGCAGGTTGCGGGCCTCGATAGCGCCGTTGAGGTTTTGGCGGAGCAAGTCGCCCTCGGCGTTGACCTCGACCGCCGCCTGCTCGGTGAACACCTCGGTCAGCCCTGCAATGGCGGCCTGCATGGTCAGCACATTGTTGTTGAAGGTGCCGGCATGGCCGAAATGGCCGGCCTCGCGCGGGTCGAAGCGCGACATCACCTCCGCCTTGCCGCCGAACGCGCCGAAGGTGAGCCCCCCGCCGACATATTTCCCGAAGGAGGTCATGTCCGGGGTGATGCCATGCACCTTCTGCAAGCCGCCGGGGCCGAGACGCGAGGTCATCACCTCGTCGAATTGCAGCAGGAAGCCGTGCTCGTCGGCCGCATCGCGCAGCATTTGCAGGAACTCGGGCGCGGCCGGGATGCAGCCGCCGCTGCCGGTCATCGGCTCGATGATGATCGCCGCCAGATTGTCCTTGTTCGCCTCGATGATCTCGCGCGTGCCCTCCATGTCGTTGTAGCGCGCCATCACCCAGTCGAAGGGCACGTTCATCCGGTTTCCATAGGCGCCGAAGGAGAGCACGCTGCCATGGTAGCTGCCTTCGAAGGCGAGCACGCCGGTGCGCCCGGTAAAGGCGCGCGCCGCGCTCAGCGCCATCAGGTTCGCCTCTGTGCCGGAATTGGTGAAGCGCACCATGTCGAGCGAGGGGAAACGCTCGCACATGATTTCCGCAAGCCGGCCCTCGCGCGGCGTCGGGCCGCCCAATGTAATGCCCTGGGCGAGCGCGGAGGAGATCGCCCGCTGGATCGCCGGCTCGGAATGGCCGTAAATGCCGGCGGTCTGCTCGACGACGAAATCGGCATAGCGGTGGCCGTCCGCGTCCTCGACATAGCAGCCGTCGCCGCGTGCGAGCGAGACCGGGAAGGGCGGGTAGTAGAGCACCGTGCGGGTGTTGCCGCCGGGCATGGCGCGGCAGGCCTGCTCATAGAGGCCGGCGCTGGTGGGGTTGGCGTCGGCGAAGCGGGCCTCGGAGTCTTCGAGGGCGGCGGCGAGGTCGAAATTGGTGCGGTCGCTCGGCATGTTCGGGGGCCTCCGGAGATCGGCCGCCGCGGCGGGCGACCATGCGCATTCAACCCTGTCCGGCGGCTCAGGGCAAATCGCGCAGGAAGCGGATGATGGCCGTGTTGAAGGCGTCGTTGCGGTCCCCGGCGACCATGTGGCCCGCGCCCGAGACATCGACGAAGCGTGCATGGGGCACGAGGTCGAGAAAGGCGCGCGCCTCGGTCTCGGTCACCAGGTCGCTGCTGCCGCCGCGCACCAGCAGGGTGGGGGTGCGCCGGCGGTCAAGCACGCGCGCGCAGGCTTCGAGCCGTTCGGGGTCCCGGTCTTCCTGCCGAGCGCGGGCATCGGTGATGAAAGCCGGGTCCCAGTGCCAGTACCAGCGGCCGTCTTCGCCGGCGCGCAGGTTCTTTTGCAGGCCGGTGAGGTCGCGCGGGCGCCGGCGGTTCGGCAGGTAGGCCACGACCGCATCGGCGGCCTCCTCCAGCGAGCCGAAGCCGGTCTCGACATGGGCCTTCATGAAATCGACGACGCGCGCCGCCCCTTCCGGGCGCACGCGCGGCGTGATGTCCACCAGCACCACGGCGCGCAGCACCGGCTCCGGCGATTCGCCTTCGGCGACCAGCGCGGCGATGCCGCCGAGCGAGGCGCCGACCGCGACCGGCCGGTCGAGCCGGCCTGCGACGGCGCGCAAATCGGCCCCGAAATGGCCCATCAGGTAGTTCTTTTCGGGGGAGCGGTCGCTGTCGCCATGGCCGCGCTGGTCGATGCTGACGGCCCGCCAGCCCCGGAGCGCCAGCGCCAGCGCCGCCCCGCCCCAGGCATGGCGGGTCTGCCCGCCGCCATGCGCGAGCAGCACGGTCGGGCAGTCGTTGTCGCCCAGAATATCGGCGGCGAGCGAGAGCCCTTGGCTGCCTTCGAAGCGCTGGAAACGCGGCGGGATCGGTCCGGGATCTGTCATCGGGCTTCGTTTCGGTGTCGATGGAGTCTTGCGGCCGTCATCCGGCCCGGAGCGGAGCGAGCGCCCGGCGGAGCGCATCCGCGACCTCGACGCGCTCCCAGGGTGCCAGAAAGGCGCCGACAGTCTCGCGCCGGCCGTGCGTCGCCAGGGTCAGCGGGCCCGGTCGCTCGCCGCTTTCGTCGATCTCGACCCGGAGCCACCAGGGCGGCAGGCGCACCCGTTCGACCGCCCCGGCCGGGTTGGTCCGCTCCACCGTGAGGGCGTCGGGGGTGAGTCTCAGCCGCTCCCTCTGCCGGCCCTGGCGGTAGTTCGCATGGAAGCACCAGGCGAGCAGCGCGATATCGAGGCCGAAGAACCCGAGCACCGGCCAGGCGCCGAGCGCGAGGAACGCGATGCCGGCCGTCAGGCCGACCGCAGAGAGTGCGCCGATCAGTAGCCGGAAGCCGGCGGGCGACAGGGAACGGTGCGGCGTCAGCACCGCGTCGAAAAGCACAGGGCCTGTTCCGGACAAGGACCCGGAGCCGGTCAAAAATTGTCCTTGCGGCGGCGGATTTCGGCGAAGACGGCCTCGGGCGCCCGGCCCTCCATGCCGACCAGGCGCTGCATGGCCGGGTCGTCGGCGCGCAGGAAGGGGTTGGCGATCTTCTCCTCGCCGAGCTCGGAGGGGACGGTGCGCTCACCGCGCGAGCGCAGGTCGTCGATGCGCTGCGAGGCCACCTTGAGCGCCTCGTTGTCGGGGTCCACCGAAAGGGCGAAACGCGCATTGGACTGGGTGTATTCGTGCCCGCAAAAGACGCGGGTGTTGTCCGGCAGGGCGCGCAGCTTGCCGAGCGAAGACCAGAATTGTTCCGGCGTGCCCTCGAACATCCGCCCGCAGCCGAGCGCGAACAGCGTGTCGCCGCAGAAGAGCGCCCGGCTCTCCTCGAACCAGAAGGCGATATGGCCGCTGGTGTGGCCCGGCACATCGAAGACCCGCGCCGTCTGCGTGCCGACCGTATAGGTGTCGCCGTCGCCGACCTCGACATCGAGCCCCGGAATACGCGCGCTGTCGGCCCTCGGGCCGATCACCGGCGCGCCGTAGCGCTCCACCAGTTCGGCATTGCCGCCGATATGGTCGAAATGGTGGTGGGTGTTGAGGATATGGGTGAGCCGGAGCCCGCGCCGCTCCAGCGCGGCGAGCACCGGCGGGGCCTCGGCCGGGTCCACTACGGCGGTCGCGCCCGCCGCAGCGTCATGGGCGATATAGACGTAATTGTCCGACAGCGCGGGGACGATCTCGATCTCGAACATGGGCGGGCAACACCTCCGGCACAGGGTCCGCCCGATGCTAAAGGGAAATGCCCGACGGCGGAAGGACTCCGGCGCCCCGCAGACCGCTTTGCCGCAGCCGCGTGACGGGGAGTGCGGGCTGCGATATGGAGGCCCCACGATGCTCCGCCTCGCCCTCATCGCCGCCGTCCTCATCGCCGCCCTGCCGCTCCGGGCGGAGCCGCTGCTGCTGGGCCGCTTCTCGGCCGGCGACACGGAAGGCTGGGACCTCCGCCACTTCGAGGGCGAGACCCGTTACCGGATCGTCGAAGCCGGCGGGACCTGGGTGCTGGAAGCGCAAAGCGATGGCGCCGCGTCCAGCCTTTATCTCGAACGGGAGATCGATCTAGCGGAGCGCCCGGTGCTGGAGTGGCGCTGGAGGATCGAGGCGCCGCTTGCGGTAGCGGATGAGCGCGTCAAGGCCGGCGACGACTTCGCGGCCAGGGTCTATGTCGTGGCGCCCGGCGAAGGGTTGTTCGCCCTGCCGATCGCGATCTCCTATGTCTGGTCGGGCAGCGCGCCGGTCGGCGCGGACTGGCCCAATCCCTTTACTTCCAAGGTGCGGATGGTGGCGGTCGAGTCCGGTCCGGCCCATGCCGATGCGTGGCGCAGCTACCGCCGCAATCTCCGCGAGGACTTCCGCCGCCTGTTCGGCCGCGAGGTGGACAAGCTCGAAGGCGTCGCCGTGATGACCGACGCCGACAACAGCCGCCAGCGCGCCCGAGCCTGGTACGGCGACATCGTGCTGCGCGAAGAGGGCGGCGGCTGAGCGCGGGCGGTCAGCCTCGCAGTTGAGCATGTGTAAGCAGCGCAACAAGAAACACGTCTGCCTGCAAACTCTTTCGCACTCGCCGCCAGCTCGAGAATGCCCGGCGGGCCTGGTTCGACAATCTGAGGACTTGGGGCCGGGTGAAGCGGATGGTCCGGTCATACTCCGCCTCGTGCCGGGCTTGCTGGAGGTCCAGGAATATCTTTGCGACGGTGACCAGTTCCGGCTGGAGTGACAGGCCGTTCAGGCCCGCAATGAGTTTCGGCGTAACGTTCCCGCCGGCGAATCGCCTTGCCGCTTCGCGCATGGTGCTGTGGGCGAAGGCTCGTACCATGCAGTCACGGAGAGCCTCTCTGTCGTTCCCACGCAACATGCGGCCGACCGCTTCGTCGATCAGCAGGTGAAAGAGCGCGTAGTAGGAAGCCGAAATGGATCGTCGCAGGCTGGCCTGTCTGGGCCGTCTTCGCTCCCGCCTGGCCAGATGCTCCGCCTGCTCCAGCAGGTCCGCATGGTAGCTCAAAAACCGTTCTCGATATCGGAGGGCAAAAGGAAGCGTACAAACGCCCAAAGAGGCTCGCCGGTCTTGGCGCGCGTCAATCTGGCCACTTCATCGCGGACTATGTCCTGCAATTCATCGCAGGTGTCGAAATCGGTGTCCTCGTCGGCAAGCACCGGCCAGACCCAGACGGCGGGGTCGCCCACCCAGTCTTCGCCGGTTTCGACCCGCCAGTCGGCGACCGGGGCCGGCAGCCCCTTGAGCCTGCCGAGTCCTTTCCGGATAAAGTCCGCAGTCGCGTCCATGGAAGCCTCTTGCCGGGAGCGGCGGGGAACCGTGCCTCAATATAGGGTGCCGGCGGGCGGCCGGGAAGCGCGGGAGGCGGGCGTCAGCGCCCCATCAGGCCTTCGAGGCGGAGGCGGAGTGCGTTGAGCTTGATGAAGCCCTCGGCGTCGCGCTGGTCGTACACCGTGTCTTCCTCGAAGGTGGCGAAGCCCTCGTGATAGATGGAGTTGGGCGACTGGCGGCCGACGGTCCAGCAGGCGCCCTTGAAGAGCTTCATCCTGACGCGGCCCGCCACCCTGTCCTGGCTCGCATCGATAGCAGCTTGGAGCATGCGCCGCTCGGGCGAGAACCAGAAGCCGTTATAGATGAGCTCCGCATAGCGCGGCATGAGCTCGTCCTTGAGATGGGCCGCGCCCCGGTCCAGCACGATGCTCTCCAGCGCACGCCGGGCCGCCAGCAGCAGCGTGCCGCCGGGCGTCTCGTAAACGCCGCGCGACTTCATGCCGACGAAGCGGTTCTCCACCAGGTCAAGCCGTCCGACGCCGTGCCGGCCGGCGACCTCGTTCAGCCGCTCCAGCAGTGCCGCCGGAGAGAGGCGCGCGCCGTCCACCGCCACCGGATCGCCCCGCTCGAAGTCGATCTCGACATATTCGGGCTCGTCTGGGGCCGCCGCCGGCGAGACGGTTCGAGTGAACATCTCCTCGTCCGGCTCGATCCAGGGGTCTTCCAGCGCGCGGCCCTCATAGGAGATGTGCAGGAGGTTGGCGTCGGTCGAATAGGGCGGCTCGCCCCGCTTGCCGCGCGCAATCGGGATCTGGCGCGCCTCGGCATAGGCGATCAGCCGGTTGCGGGAGCCGAGGTTCCATTCGCGCCAGGGCGCGATCACCCGGATGCGCGGCTCGAGCGCATAGTAAGCGAGCTCGAAGCGGACCTGGTCGTTGCCCTTGCCGGTCGCGCCGTGCGAGACGGCGTCC
Source organism: Alphaproteobacteria bacterium (assembly GCA_965261985.1). Taxonomy (GTDB): domain Bacteria; phylum Pseudomonadota; class Alphaproteobacteria; order Bin95; family Bin95; genus Bin95. The sequence goes on along the minus strand of OZ253490.1, from coordinate 5,425,757 downwards.
GCGCCGGTCTCGCGCGCGATCTCGATCTGGCGCTTGGCGATCAGCGGGCGCGCGATCGAGGTGCCGAGCAGATATTGCCCCTCATAGAGCGCATTGGCGCGGAACATGGGGAAGACGAAGTCCCGCACGAATTCCTCGCGCAGGTCGTCGATGAAGATCTGCTGCACGCCCATCGCCTCGGCCTTGGCGCGGGCCGGCTCGACCTCCTCGCCCTGGCCGAGGTCGGCCGTGAAGGTGACCACCTCGCAGCGATAGGTCTCCCGCAGCCAGTGCAGGATGACGGAGGTGTCGAGACCGCCGGAATAGGCGAGCACCACCCGCTTGACCTCGTCGCTCATCGCGCCTCCTCCAGGGCTGCATGTTCCCGCGCCTGTTCGGCTTCGCGTCGTTCGCGCGCCGTCGGCCGCCGGCTCTCGGATTTCAGCTGTCCGCAAGCCGCGAGGATGTCCCGACCGCGCGGGGTGCGCACCGGGCTCGTATAGCCGGCGGCGGCCAGGATGTCGGAGAAGCGCTGGATGGCCTCGGGCGTCGAACACCCGTAGGGCGAGCCGGGCCAGGGATTGAACGGAATGAGGTTGACCTTGGCCGGGATGCCGGCGATCAGCCGCGCGAGCGCGCGCGCCTCGGCCGGGCTGTCGTTGATGCCCGCCAGCATCACATATTCGAAAGTGATACGCCGGACATTGCTCGCAGTCGGGTAGCGCCGGCAGGCCGCCATCAGCTCCTTCAGCGGGTATTTGCGGTTGAGCGGCACCAGCTCGTCGCGCAGCTCGTCCGTCACGGCATGGAGCGAAACCGCCAGATTGACGCCGATTTCGTCCCCGCAGCGGTCCATCATCGGCACGACGCCGGCGGTGGAGAGCGTGATCCGGCGCTTCGAGACGGCGAGCCCGTCGCCGTCGGTCGCCACCGCCATCGCCGCCTTCACATGGTCGAAATTATAGAGCGGCTCGCCCATGCCCATCAGCACGATATTGGTGACATGGCGGCCGCGGTCGGTCAGCGGCGCCGCGCGGCCCGACCATTCGCCGAAGACGTCGCGGGCATGCAGGATCTGGCCGACGATCTCGCCGGCATCCAGATTGCGCACCAGGCGCTGGGTGCCGGTGTGGCAGAAGCGGCAGGTGAGCGTGCAGCCGATCTGGGAGGAGACGCAGAGCGTACCCCGGTCGGCTTCGGGGATATAGACGGTCTCGATCTCGCCGCCGTCCGCCAGCCGGAGCAGCCATTTGCGCGAGCCGTCCACGGAGACCTGCTCTTGCGATATTTCGGGCCGTGCAATCGAGAAGCGCTCCGCTAGGGCGGTGCGGTCCTGCTTCGAGAGGTCTGTCATTTCGTCGAAATCGCGCGCGCCGCGTACATAGAGCCAGCGATACACCTGGGAGACGCGGTAGCCGGAAAGCCCTGCCTCGCCCAGCGACTCGGCCAGTGCGGATTTGGGCAGGCCGACAAGCGCGGGCTTGCGTGTCAGGACCGGCACGCCCTGGTGATCGCCTTGTAGGCGGCGGTAAAGCCCTTGAGCGAATAGCTGTCGGTGACCACCGTGCCGCGCGCGGAGGTGGCCGTGAATCTCATCGTGCTGCCGGCCTTCATCGCTTCCACTACGGGCACGTTCTTCTGGTCGACCACCCAGGCGGAACTGTCCTTCACGAAGAAGCGGAAATCCTGCGTTTTCTTCCTCACCTTGACCCGTGCGCGGGGCCGGCTGTTCGGCTTGAGCGGATAGCCGACCTCGACATGGATCTCGCCCTTGAGCGACCGACCCGGAAAATGCGCCACCTGGAAGTAGGCCGGGTCGCGGTTGATGCCCTTCGGTTTATGGCTCGTGGGGCTGGAGGCGATGTAGCAGATCTTTTCCTTGCCCGACCCGTAAACGTAAGCCACCCAACTCTGGTGCGTCGACAGGCGCTTCGGTTCCTGGGCCATGGCAGGAAGAGCCAGGAGCATCGACAAAACGATTAGCGGGCGTGCCAACATTCTGGACATTCCGATTGAAATTTCCGCATCGTCCGGGACGCAGGAAACATAACGCTGTTCTGCGCGCCGGCCAAGCGGCCGGACGGCGCTATCCGTCCGGACCCCTTACCACGCCTTCATCGTGCAGGCGCCCGATCTCCGCATCGGGCAGGCGCAATATGTCGGCCAGAATCTCGTCCGTGTGTTCGCCGAGGCGCGGCGCGGGCCGAGGGCGACCGCGTTCCAGACCCGCGAAATCGAGCGGCGAGCCCGGTACCGGCCAGGTGCCCATGCCGGGCTGCTCTATGCGCGCGAACAGCGGATTGTCCTCGACGAGCACCGGATCGACGGCCATCTCCCGGAAAGTCCGGTACGGCCCCCAGAGTACGCCGCCCGCGTCGAAGGCCTCGGCGACCTCGTCGAGCGGGCGCGCTGCGATCCAGGGTTCGACCGCCGCCGTAATCTCCTCGCGCAGGCGCCAGCGATCCGCCTCGTCGTTCAGGTCTGCGCCGTGCTCCGCCTCGATCCTGCTGAAAGCGAGGCCGAGATCGGCCGCCTCGGCGATGCCCCGGAGGTTGCGGGAGGTGAACAGGCAGACCATGACATCGCGGCCGTCGGCCGTGCGGAAATCCCGCCCGAAGGTGCCGTATATGTGGTTGCCGACGCGCGCCCGGTCGTCGTCGTTGACGACCGCCTCGCCGACATAGCCGAGTGTGGCCGTCGCCCAGAGCGCCACGTCGAGAAGGGGGAGGCGGATAAGCTGCCCCTCGCCCGTGCGCGACCGCCGGCGCTCGGCTGCGAGCAGGCCTGCGGCGGCGATCATGCCGGTCGCAATGTCCCAGGCGGGAAGCACGTTGTCGACCGGCCCCTCCCAGCCTTCCGGCCCGGTGACATAGGGAAAGCCGACCGAGGCGTTGACGGTGTAGTCCACCTGCGGCGCGCCGCTGCGGGTGCCGAGCACATTCAGCAGGATGAGGTCCGCGCGCATCGCCGAGAGCTCGTCGTAGCCGATCCAGCCCCGCGCCGGCAGGTTGGTGAGGAAGATGCCGGCGCCCGGTCCCGGCGCGGCAATCAGCGCCTGCACCAGTTCACGACCGCGCGGGCTGCGGATATCGACGCGAAAGGACCGCTTGCCCTTGTTGAGCCCCGCCCAGTAGATGCTGTCGCCCTTGTCGGTCACCGGCCAGCGCCGGTAGTCGAGCCCGCCTTCCAGCGCGTCGAAGCGGATCACATCGGCGCCGAGCTGGCCGAGCGCCATGCCCCCGAGCGGCGCCGCAACGAAGGCCGACCCCTCCACGATGCGCAGGCCTTCCAGCAGGTCGTACATGCCTCTCCCCTCCGGGCAACGGGCGCAGGACGGCCGCACCGATATATCGGCAGCGGCGGAAAGGGAAGCGGGCGCATGCGGTCTTGGCGGCGGGGGACGGGGGCCTTAAGCTGCGGCATAGGGAGTTGCCGCCCTGCGCGGCGATCAACCGGAGACCCGCCTCCATGCTCTCACTCGCCACGATTCTCGAGACCAGCGCCCGCGACCGGCCGGATAAGACGGCTATCGTGCAGGGGCCGGCGCGCGTCAGCTACCGGGAGCTCGATGCGCGGGCGCAGGCGGTTGCTGCCGACCTCGCCGGGCGGGGAATCGGGCCGGGGGATATCGTGGCGCTCGCCTGTCCCAATGTGCCTGCCTTCGCGGCCTTCTATTTCGGCGTGCTGAAGACCGGGGCGACCGTGCTGCCGGTGTCCATCCTGCTGAAGCGGGACGAGATGGCTTATCTGCTGAACGACAGCAGGGCGAAGGCGCTGGTCTGCCACGAGGGTTCGGCCGAACTGCCGTTGGGCTCCGTCGGCCGCGCCGCCTTCGAAGACGCTCCGGCCTGCGAGCATTTCATCGAGGCCGGCGCGCCTGTGGCGGAGGCGTCTTTCGACACCGTGCAGTGCAGCCCTGACGACACGGCCGTCGTGCTCTACACCTCCGGCACGACGGGCCGGCCCAAGGGCGCGATGCTGACCCACTCCAACCTGCTGATGAACGCGCAGCTCTGCGTGGACCTCGGCGAGGTGCGCATGAGCGATGTCGTACTGGTCGCGCTGCCGCTGTTCCATGTGTTCGGCCAGGTGGTGCAGATGCTGGCGGCGTTCCGCAAGGCCGCGACCATGGTGCTCGCGCCCCGGTTCGAGCCTAGCCTTTGCCTCGGGTTGATGGAGAGCGAGAAGGTGACGCTGTTTTCCGGCGTGCCGACCATGCTCTGGGCGCTGCTGACCTATCCCGACGCCGAAAAGCACGACCTCGCCGCCATCGCCTCGACCCTCCGCCAGGTCACGGTGGGCGGCGCCTCGACGCCGGTCGAAATCCTGCGCGGCTTCGAGGCGAAGTTCGATGTGACGGTGCTGGAAGGCTACGGCCTTTCGGAGACCTCGCCCGGCGTGAGCTTCAACCAGCTCGACCGTGAGCGGAAGGTGGGCTCGGTCGGGCTGCCCGTCTGGGGCGTCGAGGTGCGGGTTGTGGACCCGGAGGACAATCCCGTGGCTGCAGGCGAGCCGGGCGAGGTGGTCGTGCGCGGCCACTGCGTGATGAAAGGCTATCTGGGCCGCCCGGAGGAGACCGCGGAGGCGCTGCGCGGCGGCTGGTTCCACACCGGCGATATCGGCCGCTTCGACGAGGACGGCTACCTGTATATCGTGGACCGGCTGAAGGAGATGATCATCCGCGGCGGGTTCAACGTCTATCCGCGCGAGGTCGAGGAACTTCTGGTGACGCACCCGGAAGTCTCGCTTGCCGCCGTGATGGGCGTGCCGGACGAGCAATACGGAGAGGAGATCAAGGCGTTCGTCGTGCCCGTCGCCGGCGCCGCTCCCGACCCCGATGCCATTATCGGCTGGGCGCGCGAGCGGCTGGCGGGTTACAAATATCCCCGTATCGTCGAGCTGCGGGAGAGCCTGCCGCTCAATGCGACGGGCAAGATCATGAAACGCGACCTGAGCTGAGGAGGACCGGAGCGATGCAACTCACCCCCGAACAGGTCTCCCGCTACGAGCGGGACGGCCACCTCTTTCTGGAAGGCGTGTTCAGCGCCGAAGAAGCCTCAATGCTGCGCTGCGAGGCCGATGTCGTATTCGCGAGCGGGCGTGAGGAAGTCTGGCGCGAGGACAATGGCGCGCCGCGCACCGCGTTTGCCGCGCACCGCTACAACGACATGTTCGGCCGCTTGGGCGCGCATCCGCGCCTGATCCGCCCGGTCGAGCAATTGCTCGGCGAGTCGGTGTACATGCACCAGTACAAGGTGAACGCCAAAGCGGCCTTCGACGGCGCCGTCTGGCAGTGGCACCAGGATTTCGGCACCTGGCATCGCGACGACGGCATGCCCGAGCCGCATGCGATGAACATCGCCGTGTTCCTCGATCCCGTGACCGCCGCCAACGGGCCGCTGATGTTCCTGACGGGCAGCCACCGCGAGGGTGTTTTCGAGGCCGGCCACGACCTTGAGACGACCAGCTACCCGCTCTGGACGCTGGACCGTGCGACGGTCGCGCGGCTCGCAGGCGAGGGCGGCATCGCGGCGCCGACGGGCGAGCCGGGCTCGGTGGTGATGTTCCACGCCAACCTCGTCCATGCGAGCCCGCCCAATATCAGCCCGTGGGACCGGGTGATCGTCTATCTCAGCCTCTGCGCGGTCTCCAACCGCATCACGCGCTTCAAGCGCGCCGAGTGGATCGCGCACCGCGATTTCGACCCCATCCTGCCGCTTGCCGACGACTGCCTCGCACCGCACGCCGCCGCAGCGGAGTAGCCGCGCGCCCATGAGCCTGCGGCTCCGCCTCGCCTTCGAGGACGGCGTGGAGCGCGAGATCGTCGGCGAGCCCTGGCAGACGGTGTTCCAGTCCGCCCAGGCGCAGGGTGTCGAGCTCGCGACGGACTGCCGCGAAGGCGCCTGCGGAACCTGCAAGGCGCAGTGCATCGAGGGCGAATACGATGTGGGCGACGCCAGCCCCGAGGCGCTCACCGCCGAGGAGGAAGCCGCCGGGCTTTTGCTGACCTGCCAGATGCGCCCGCTCGGCGATTGCACGCTCCGTTTCCCCTATCCCTTCGCGCTGACCGGCGGGGCGGCAGTCACGCAGGCAACGGTAACCGCGGTCGAGACCGTGGCGGACGACACCGTCCGGCTCGACCTCGCGCTCGACCGGGAGTTCACCTTCCTGCCGGGCCAATATGCCCGGCTCGGCGTGCCCGGCACGGATGCGGAGCGCGCCTTCTCCTTCTCCCGCCGGCAGGGCGGTGAGTTCTTTGCGCGCCTGCTGCCGGACGGCCTCATGTCCGGCTATCTGGCGGCGCGCGCGAAGCCGGGCGACCGGCTCGATGTATCGGGCCCCTATGGCGGGTTTTTCCTGCGCGAACCGGCGCGGCCGGTGCTGATGGTGGCGGGCGGCACCGGCCTCGCCCCGATCCTCGCCATGCTGGAGGCGCTGGAAGGCCGGCAGCCGGCGGTCGTGCTGTTCGGCGCGGCATCTGCGGGCCGGTTGTTCGCGCTCGACCGCCTCGCCGCGAGCGGGGCGCGGGTGCGCATTGCCGTGGAGGCGCCGGGCGCCGGTCCGTCCTTCCACACGGGCTTCGTGACCGACCTGATCGATCCCCCCGAACCGGACATCGACGCCTATGTCTGCGGCCCGCCGGCGATGATCGACGCGGCCCGCGTGCGGCTCCGGAAAGTTGGGGTCGCGGAGGAGCGCATCCATTGCGAGCGTTTCCTGCCGAGTTGAGTCGCACGCTTCGGCGGGTGGCGATGCTGGCGCTTTGCGCCGCCGTCATATCGCTGGATGCGCAATCGGGAACGGAACGGCTCCCGCCTCCGGCCGAGGAACCGATTGCGGCAGCCGGGTTGGACGGTGCGCGTGTCGGCTATATCGTAACGGACCTCGACGGTGGCGACATGCTGGTGTCGCGGCGCGCGGACGAGGCCTTTCTCCCCGCCTCCACGGTCAAGATTGCAACCGCCATCGCCGCGCTCGAAATTCTGGGCGGCGAACACCGTTTCGAAACCACGCTGCAACTCTCCGGCGACCGCCTCTATCTGGTCGGGGGCGGCGACCCGCTGCTTGCTGTCGAGGACCTGATGTCGCTTGCGCGGGCCGGCGTGGAGGCCGGCTTGACCGAAGCGGAGTTCTTCTACGACGACAGCCTGCTCCCGCACACCTCCGAGATCGACGCCGGGCAAAGCGGCAGGGCGGTGTACAACCCCGGCGTTTCGGCGCTTTCGCTTTCCTTCAACCGGCGCCGGCTCATATGGCGCGCTGCACCGGGAGGCGGACTGGAGGCGTTCGCCCTGCCGGGCGACGACCTGGCGCCGCCGGTGGCGGCCCTGGGCAAAGGCGAACCCGTTGTACGGCGCATTGAGACACCGGAAGGCCCCGCCTGGGATGTGGCAGGGCGCGGGGATGGCAAAACCTGGGTTCCGGTATCGCGGCCCGCCCGGTTTGCCGCCGACCTGTTCCGCGACCTCGCGGCCATGCAGGGGCTCGCGCTCGAAGAACCGCAGGCCGGAACCGCGCCCGCCGATGCCCGGATAGTCGCCCGGCACCGCGGGCAGCGGCTGGTCGATGTCGTGGGGCTTACCCTCCACTACAGCAACAACCTGCTCGCCGAACTGGTCGGCCTCGGGGCCGCTCTCAAGCTGGCCGGCAAGCCGGAGACGCTGGCGGCGTCCGCCGCACGCCTGCAAGCGGAACTGGACCGGCGCATCGGCGGGGCCGGGCCGGATTGGCGGCTCGACCGCCATTCCGGCCTCAGCAGCCACGCGCGCGCCTCGCCGCGCCGCATGGCCGCGCTGCTGCGCTATGCCGCCGGCCGGCGCTATGCGGGCCGCAGCTTCGAATCGCTCCTGCCGATTTCCGGCTGGAAGGGGTCGCTCTCAGGTTGGGAGGACGAACCGGCGCTCGCTTTCCGGGTGTGGGCCAAGACCGGCAGCATGTTCTACGGCCGTGGCCTTGCCGGTTATCTCTACACGGTTTCCGGGCGCCGGACGGTCTTTGCGCTCTTCATCAGCGATCTCGACGAGCGCCGGCGCCACGACCTGCTCGGTCCCGAGCCCGGTGCCGAAGACCGGGAGCGGGCGGAAGCCTGGCTCGCGCGGGCGAAGGAACTGGAGCGGCATTTGCTCAAGCGCTGGGCGCTGACATTCTAGCGGCGGCCTCGATTGCGTGAGGCTTGGGGGAGAAAGACCGATGGACCCGATCCAGACCGAATATGCGATGACCGTCTCGCTATCGGTAACCGAGCCGATCGCCGATCTGGGCGATGTGCCCTGGGGGCGGCGGCGCATCGCGAAGGTGGGCGGCGGCAGCTTCGAAGGGCCGTCGATCAAGGGCATCGTCCATGGCGGCGGCGGCGACTGGTTGATGCTGCGCCATGACGGCGTGCTGCAACTCGATGTCCGCGTGACGCTCGAGACCGATGACGGCGCGCTGATCTTCATGAGCTATCGCGGCCTGCGCCACGGCTCGCCCGAAGCCATGGAGCGCATGAACCGGGGCGAGCCTGTGGACCCGTCCGAGGTGTATTTCCGCACCGTGCCGGTGTTCGAGACAGCCTCCGAGACCTATGCCTGGATGAACCGGTCGCTGTTCGTCGGCACCGGTCGGCGGTTGCCGGAAGGGCCCGTTTACGACGTGTTCAGGGTGCTCTGATGACCTTCACCTGCATCGCCCGCGACCTGGCAACCGGCGAGGTCGGCATCGCTACCGCGACGCGCTCGCTCGCGGTCGGTTCCCGCGTGCCGCATGTCTCGCGCCTCGGCGCCGTCGCCATCATGGCGATTGCCGACTTCCGCCTCGGCAGGCTTGCGCAGGACCTGCTGGCCAATGGCTGCCCCGCGCCGGCTGTGATCGCGGCGCTCGCCGCGGCCGATCCGCATCCCGAATACCGGCAATTGGGCGTGATCGACGCGGACGGCGGGGCGGCGGCGCGCACCGGCACGCAGAACCGCGATTTTGCCGGCCATCATGTTCGCGACGGGCTGATTGCGCTCGGCAATGTGCTGTTGGGCGAGCATGTACTCGACGCCATCGAGGAGGGCTTTGCGGGCGACACGCTTTCCGAACGCCTGCTCGCGGCACTCGAAGCCGGCCGCGATGCCGGCGGGCAGCATGGCGGGCAGAACTCCGCCGCTCTCGTCACTTGGGCCGACCATGATTTCCCGCGCGTCGATCTTCGCGTCGATATCCACGACGAGCCCGTCGGTGAACTCAGGCGCGTCTTCGATGCCTGGAAACCGGCGGCCGACTACTATACCGAGCGGCAACTGGACCCCCGCGTGCGCCCCCTGCACGAGGCGCTGCCCGACAGAGGCTACTGAACCGCGCGTTCCTGCGCCGCATGGGCGGCGAAGACGGCCATATTGACGATCTCGGAGACCTTGGCGCCCATCTGGACGATCTGGACCGGCTTGGAAAGCCCGAGCAGAACCGGCCCGATCACGGCTCCGCCGCCCAGCATTTGCAGCATCTTGGCGGAGATGTTGGCGGCGTGCAGGCCCGGCATGACGAGCACATTGGCCGGCCCGGAGAGGCGCGCAAAGGGATAGAGCTGGCGCATCAGGTCGCCGTCGAGCGCGGCATCGGCCGACATCTCGCCCTCATATTCGAAGTCCACCTGCCGCCGGTCGAGCGCGGCCACCGCCTCGCGGACATGGGCGGCCTCCTCGAAGGGCGGGTTGCCGAAATTGGAGAAGGAGAGCAGGGCGACGCGCGGTTCCGCGCCCATATTGCGCGCCATATGGGCCCCTGCAGTCGCGATGTCGGCGAGTTCTTGCGGCCCCGGCCGCTCGTTCACCGTCGTGTCCGCGAGGAAAACCGTCTGGTTGCGGTTCACATAGAGGGTGACGCCGCAGGGCGTCGAATCGGCAATGGGCGCCAGTACGTGAGACACGTCGGCGAAGCTCACCTGGAAGGACCGCGTGAGCCCGGTGACCATGGCGTCGGCCGCGCCCGCCGCCACCATGCAGGCGGCGAAGCAATTGCGGTCCTGGTGCACCATGCGTTGCACGTCGCGCTGTAGGTATCCCTGGCGCTGCAGGCGCTCGTAGAGCATGGCGATATAGCGGGCATTGTCTTCCGAGAGCGCGGCGTTGTGGATCTCGAGCGGCTCTCCTGCGGCGATGCCTAGCCGCTCCATCTGGTCGCGGATGATATTTTCCCGCCCGACCAGCACTGGCGTGCCGAAGCCCTGGGCGCGGAAGGCGAGCGCGGCACGGATGGCGCGCTCTTCCTCGCCCTCGGCGAAGACGACGCGACGCGGCGCGGCCTGCACCTCGGCATAGATGCGCTGAAGGCTGCCGGAGGTCGAGTCGAGGCGGGCGGCGAGCGCAGCCCGGTAAGCGGACCAGTCCTCAATCGGTTTCTGCGCAACCCCGCTGTCGATGGCGGCGCGGGCTACAGCCTCGGGAATCTTGACCACCAGGCGCGGGTCGAAAGGCACCGGGATGATGTAGTCGGGGCCGTATTGCAGGCGTTTGCCGGGATAGGCCGCGGCCGCCTCGTCCGGCACGTCCTCGCGCGCGAGCGCCGCCAGCGCATCGGCGGCGGCAATCTTCATCGCGTCGTTCACCGTCGTCGCGCGGACATCCAGCGCGCCCCGGAAGATATAGGGAAAACCCAGCACATTGTTGACCTGGTTGGGGTAGTCGGACCGCCCGGTGCAGACGATCGCGTCGCTGCGCACCTCGCGCACCTCCTCCGGCGTGATCTCCGGATCGGGATTGGCGAGCGCGAAGATAATCGGCTTCTCCGCCATGGAGGCGACCATCGCCTGGGTGAAGGCGCCCTTCGCCGACAGGCCGAAGGCGATGTCCGCGCCCGCCATCGCGTCGTCCAGCGTGCGCGCTTCGGTCTCGACCGCATGGGCCGATTTCCACTGGTTCATGCCCTCGGTGCGTCCCCGGTAAATGATGCCGCGCGTGTCGCAGAGCACGACATTCTCCGCCGGCAGTCCGAGCGACTTGAACAGCTCCACGCAGGCGATGCCGGAGGCGCCGGCGCCGTTCACCACCATGCGGCAGTCCTGGATGCGCCGCCCGGTCAGGTGGAGCGCGTTGATGAGGCCGGCGGCCGAGATGATCGCCGTGCCGTGCTGGTCGTCGTGGAAGACCGGGATGTCCAGCAGTTCGCGCAGGCGCTCCTCGATGATGAAGCACTCCGGCGCCTTGATGTCCTCCAGGTTGATGCCGCCGAAGCTCTTGCCGAGATAGCGCACGCAATCGATGAAGGCATCGACATCCTCTGTGTCCACCTCCAGGTCGATTCCGTCCACATCGGCGAAGCGCTTGAAAAGAACCGCCTTTCCTTCCATGACGGGCTTGGAGGCGAGCGCGCCGATATTGCCGAGGCCGAGCACGGCGGTGCCGTTGGAGATCACGGCCACCATATTGCCCCGGGCGGTATAGTCGTAGGCGAGGGCGGGGTCTTTCTCGATCTCCAGGCAGGGCGCGGCCACGCCCGGCGAATAGGCGAGCGAGAGCTGGTACTGGGTGGTGAGCGGCTTGGTCGGCGTCACCTCCACCTTGCCGGGCCGTCCGGAGGCGTGCATCCGCAGCGCCTCGCGCCCCAGCGTGTCGTTGTCAACCATCGCCCGTATCCCCGCATTCCGGCTCTTCGTCGCTACGGGAATCCTAGTCCGGCAGCGCGTCCTTTGCCAATGCTGCGTCCGGCAGGCTGGACCGGCTACCAGAGGCGGCGGATGTCGTAGCGGTCGAACGCTGCGTCGATGGACACAATCGGCATGCCGTGTCCTATGGCCTGGGCGATGAGCATCCGGTCGAACGGGTCTCGATGGGGCCCCGGCAGCCGTCCGGCGCGCTCGGCATCGGCGACCGAGATCGCGATTTGCTCGAAGCCTTCTCTGGCGATGGAACCGGCGATGTCGGCGCCGATGTCCGGCAGCCTGCCGAGCCGGGCCTTGGTCGCGATTTCCCAGACGGAAGCGGCGCTCACCACGACGTCATTCGCATTGTCTCCGATCATGCGGCGAGCGGGGCGCGACAAGCGGGAATCGTCCGTCAACCACCAAAGAAAGGCGTGGGTGTCCAGCAATATCCTCGTTGCCGGTTAGCAGTCTGTCGGACTTTGGGTCATCGATTGAGTATGGCTTTGTGGCCGGTGGTTTTGGCGTCGGGCTGAGGTGGGGCTGGTTTCTTCCCGATAGAGGCGGTTTGCCGGTTCTGCGGCGGATCGCGGCGTGGGCGGGCTAGCTCTGTCACGACCTGCTCCGCCGCGGCGCCTCATGTCGCCAGGCTCAGCTTGTGCAAGCGCTTGCAGTTGTAAGCGAGAGCCACCAGGGTCCACTCGCCCTCGACCTTGTCGAGGCCGCGCAGCGAGAACCCGGCGAAGCCGAGCACCGCCTTGATGACGCCGAAGACCGGCTCGACGGTCTGCCGGCGCAGCTTGTAGAGGGCACGGCCCTCTTCGCTCGCGAGCTTCTCGGCCATCGCCTTCAACCAGTCGGCCTTGGGCTCCTTTACCGCTGGCAGAGCCTTCACCGGGCGGAAGTCGTGGGTTCGGCGGCGGCCTTCCGCCGCGGTCGACACCAGGACCTCGATGCCGCTCGTCTCCAGCGCCGCCACCTCCGCTCCGTTGGCATAGCCGTTGTCCGCGAGCACCGTCTCCGGCCGGCCCAGCACCGCCGGGATCGCCGCGATGTCCGCCACCAGGTCGTTGCGGTCGCTGGCGCATTGGCCGATCCGCGCGCTCACGATCAACTGACTGCCGCCGGCATCCACCGCCGCCTGCGCGTTGTAGGCCTGGCGATACTCATGCTGCTTGCTCTTGCGCATCAGCCGACTGTCCGGGTCGCTCAGATTGCTTTGCGCGTCCGCAGCCGGGGTCTCGGCCGGCGGCTTCGGATGCTTGCCCTTGGCACGACCCCGGCGCTTCTCCCGCGCCGCCACCTTGGCCTCCCAGGCCGCGCGCTCCGCTGCCGCCCGCGCCTCAGCCTGCGCCTCCAGATGGCGACGGGCCGCATCGAGCTTGTCGCGCAAGGCCGCGCGGCGGGCAATCTCCTTCGGCAAGGCCTGGGGATCCTCCTCGCCAGCCACGTCCGCCGCCTCCGCCCGGCTCAGCAACGCCGCGATCTCGCCTTCCAGTTGGGCGATCAACCCGCCCGCGCGCTCATACGTCACCGAACGATGCTTGCTGGCGTTGGCCTTGAACTTGGAGCCGTCGACGCTCACCAAGCCCACGCGCAACAGCTTCAACTCCTTGGCCAGAAGCAGAACCTGCAAGAAGCTCTCCGACACCGCGTCGAAGTTCTCCCGCCGGAAGCGCGCGATCGTATCGTGGTCGGGGTGCCGGTTCGCCGCAACGAAGCGAACACCGATATCGCGGTGCGTCGCCCGCTCGATACGACGGCTGGAAAAGATCCCGTTGGCGTAGCAGTAGATCAGCAGCGCCAGCATCATCCGGGGGTGATACTGCGCCGAGCCCGTGCCACGATGGTTCACCTTGAAGGCGCCCAGATCGACGCGTTCGACCGCCTCGATCACGAAGTGCGCCAAATCATCCGCCGGGATCCAGTCCCGCAGATCGGGAGGAAGCAGAAACGCTTGGTCCCGATCACAGTCCACGAAGTTGCTCATCCTGAGATTCTAAGAGCCTGACCCAAAATGAATCACGTAATTTCAACGGATTATGCTCCTTGATTTGTCCAGGCTACTGGCAAGGTGTATGCGATGACTGGCGAAAGACTTCGATGGTGGCAATCCCCTCCGCCCACGCTCGGCACCGCGTCGGTCCCGTTCAACTCGTCACGCGACGGCTCGCAAGATATTGAAAGACAACCTTTCTTTATGAGTCAGGCTCTTAGTGTCCGGCCCGAAATGAATTGAGTGATTTCAGCGTGTTGTGATTCACTGGATGTGTTGAAGCAATCAGCGAGGCACAAGATGTGGACTGAAATCACTCGCCCGAAATATGCCCGCACGGGCCTTCGTTACGCAAGCGATCTGAGCGATGCGGAGTGGCGGGTGATCGCCCCTCATATGCCGCCGGAGAAGGCTTTGGGCCGGCCGCGGACGACGGATTTGCGGGAGGTGGTGAACGCCATCCTGTATGTTTTGCGTTCGGGCTGCCCCTGGCGGATGTTGCCGAAGGAGTTTCCGCCCCGTTCGACGATACAGCGCTATTTCGCCGCGTGGCGGGACGGCGGTCTGTGGATGCGGATCAATCGCCATCTCCTGATGGCGGTCCGCGAGGCGGCGGGGCGCGAAGCCAGCCCTTCGGCCGGCGTCATCGACAGCCAGAGCGTGAAAACCACCGAAAGCGGCGGCCCACGGGGCTTCGATGCAGGCAAGAAGGTCAAGGGTCGCAAGCGTCATATCCTCACCGACACCGGCGGCCTGCTGGTAGCCGCCCGGGTCCACGCCGCCAACATCCAGGATCGCGACGGCGCGCCCGCCCTGCTCGCCTCCATCCGGTACAGCTTCCCGTGGCTGCGCCATGTCTTCGCCGACGGCGCTTATGCCGGCCCCAAACTCGAAGCCGCCCTGAAGCGGGTCGGGCGATGGACCCTCGAGATCGTCAAACGCCCGAACGGCGCCCAAGGCTTCGAAGTCCTCCCCCGCCGATGGGTCGTCGAACGCACGCTGGCGTGGCTAAACCGAAACCGGCGACTGGCGAAAGACTTCGAGGCAATGATCGCTACAGCGCAAGCCTGGCTCTTCATCGCCTCCGTTCAACTCCTCACCAGAAGAATCGTAAGATACTGAAAAACAAACATTCTTTTTGGGCCAGACTCTTAGAGCCTGACTCGAAACTCCTTCAAGTCTGCCAAGACCTTGCGAGCCGCCGGGTTGTGAGTCGGATATGGGCGATGTTGATCCACGCCTCGCTGGAGGCGACGGATTTTTCCCAGTCTTTTGCCAGCCGTCGGCAGCGCCCGAGCCATGCAAAGGTGCGTTCGACGACCCATCGTCGGGGGAGGACTTCGAAGCCCCCCGCCTCCGCGGGGGCAGGCTCTTGGCGGTGTCGGAGCGCTTGACGATCTCGAGCGTCCACTTTCCGATTCTGTCCAGGGCGCCGCGCAGTTTCGGTCCGGCGTATCCGCCGTCGGCAAACAGGTGACGCAGCCAGGGGCATGCATGGCGTATCGATTTCAGCACTGCCGGCGCGCCATCGCGGTCCTGAACGTCGGCTGCATGCACCACCAGTCCGAAGAGCATCCCGGTGGTGTCGACGACGGCGTGGCGCTTGCGGCCCCCGGATCGGGTCCGGGGCAGGCTCTTGATCTTCTTTCCGGCATCGTAGCCGCTAACCCCGCCTGCCTCCGTGGTTTTCACCGTCTGGCTGTCGATGACGCCTGCGGTCGGCTGGGCCTCGCGACCCTCCCGTTCACGCGCCTGCATGGCCAGATGGAACCGGATCGTCTGCCACAGCCTGCTGTCGCGCCACTGGTAGAAATAGCGCTGCACCGTCGAGACCGGCGGGAAGTCCTTGGGCAGCATTCGCCATTGGCATCCCGTCGAGGCCATATACAGCACCGCGTTCACAACCTCGCGCAGGTCGGTCTTGCGCGGGCGACCGATACGCTGCGGCGCCGGCATGAAGGGCTCGATCAACGCCCACTCGCGGTCGGTCAAATCGCTTGCGTAGCGCGGGCAGTCGCGCCGATACTCACGGCGGGCGGTTTCGGTCCAGGGCATTCGTGGCTCCGTTCAGCTTCGTAACCGGACTGAATCACAATCCCTTGAAACCGCTCAACTCTTTTCGGGTCAGGCTCTGAGACTGAGCCGGAGGCGCAGGACCTCCGGCGCCCGGTCGATGACCTCGGCCACGGCCTCGATCGCCGTATCCGGGAGCCCCAGCGCCGCTCCCTGGCGGCGCGCGAAGCCCTGAAGCTGCGCCGGCGTCACATCGGGGATGCGCAGCACCTGGCAGCAGCTCAGAACCGGCTCCGGCAGGGTCTCGAGCGTGTTCGCCGTCATCACCCAGCTCAGATGGCTCATATCGATCCGGACACGAAAATACGGACAGTCCCAGGCCCGCGCGCTCTCCGGCTCCAGAAGGCCCAGCAAAGCCGGCAGGAAGCCCACCGAGACGCCGCCCGCGGACCGGATGCTGCCCGCCTTGCACACTTCGTCGACCACGATGACGGGATTGGCGAGACGCGCATCGAGCATGGCCGCGAGCGGCCGGCCGGGCTGCGCCGAGCCCCAGCCGCGCTCGGTGCCGGCCAGCGAAAACGAGGACAGGCCCCGGGAGGCGTCGATGACGGAAGAGGCCGTCCCCAGACGCCCGGCGAGCCGGTTGGCCCAGGCCGTCTTGCCGACGCCCGGAGGCCCGACCAGGAGGAGCGGCCCGATCCGGACCGGCCCTCCCTCGCGCGCGCTGCGCCGGAGGGCGTGCCAGGCCGCCTCCGTCGCCGGCGCCATCCAGGGCATCTCCTCGTGCAATGACGCCGCGATCTCGTCGGCCCGGTGCTCCGAGGGGACCGTCACTGCCGGCACATCGCCCAGGAGAGGGCGCAGGCGCTCCTTCTCCCCCTTGTCCTTCAGATGCCCCAGACCGCTTGCCTTGTGCCGGCGCGCGACCACGGCGTCCACCCGGCACCCGAGGCGGATCAGGGTGTTCGAAGGAAGCCGGAAACGCGACAGCCCGGCCTCATGACGCAATTCCCGAAAGTCCGCCCAGTCGTAAGGCGGCGCCGACGCAGGAGCGGACCTTCGCTCCCGTTCCCGCAGATCGCGGAAATACGCCAGCAGCAGGCGCCGTTTGCGCAGCCCCGTCAGGAACGCCTTCAGGCGCTTTTCGATCGGGGCGCGGGCGGTGTCGTATTGCGGGAGGTCGATCAGCCGGACGGTATGCGTCGGGGCCGGACTCCCTCCGGCCGGGCGCTGAAGAGCGCCTTCGGGATCGTAGCGGGCTTGCACAAGGGGGTCCCGGCTGTAGAGCCGGGCTCCGCTCCGTCGGGGTCCGTCACACCTCGTCCGGAGCCGTTCTACAACATCGAAGGGCGGACGGCCTCCCGGGCACTCGCGCCCCCCGGGCCGTCATCGGCTGACCGTGTTCTCAAGGACGCGGAACCTATGCCAAACCGATTGTCCTGGCAATCGAATTGTTTCGACAATTGACAGGAGAGCTACGCCATCATGGAGCGCCAGGGCCACGCGCTCGGGGCATCCCAGCGTCTCGACATACAGGAACCTGAGCGCATTGCCTCGCCTGAATTGTTCCTTTTGACTGGGCCGTTGCCTCACTTGGAATGCTCCCGAGAGGAATGTCTCGGGGGCTATCGAAATGAGGGTGAGCATGGCGACACGCGATGAACTTTTGGCGGCGGCTCGCCGTCGGTATGTCGAGGGCGACCGTGCGGAGAAGACACGTATTCTCGACGAGTTCGTGGCGATCACGGGTTATCATCGGAAGCATGCCATGCGGCTGTTGCAGCGCGGCTCGCCGGCGCGGCCGGCGGGGGCGGCACGCCCCTCCCGGCGCCTTTATGACGATACGGTGCGGGAGGCCCTGGTGGTGTTGTGGGAGGCCTCGGACCGCATCTGCGGCAAGCGCCTGAAGCCATTGCTTCCGATGCTGGTGGAGTCCATGGAACGGCATGGCCATATCGCTCTGGATGACGAGGTACGAGACGCTTCAAGCCATGGTTCACCAACCAACAGTCCTTGGATGTGTCCAGTGTCCATTGCTCCGTGCAGAATTCTTCTGGTTGCGTCCCAAGTCATATGCTTGCCAAAATTTCTAAATCGGAAATTGGACACGTCCTCTGTATCGCGTGGTGCCTTGATGTGCAGTTCGACTAGCCTATTTGGTCTACTGTGAGATCGGTTTGATATCCTGAAGTAGATTGATACTGCTGTTCGCTTCTCATATCTCTCAGGTTCAGTGCTCTTGTTCCCGGCTATCACCGTTTGAAATCCGTACCTTTGCTCGATTAATTCTATGTGGAGATTGGTCCTAGACAATCTTTTCTGGTAATGAAGTATGGCAATCGTCACTCCTAGGGCCGCACCGGCGATCAGCAAAGTGGCCCAGCCGACCACATCGTACGCTTCCATCGTCTTTCTCCATGCTTGCACGAAGAAAGATAGTTTCCAATATCGTGGTTGTCAACGATCAGGTAAAAGTGGGCGGCATCCCTCTTTCGTTGACCCAGGATTGGTATGACGAATCGTACTCACTCGCATATATGCGGCCTTTGTGGTCCACATAGAACGGAGACAACGGAGACAGATGAAAGTTCTTGTATATGGCCTTTTGCTTTCTTGTTCTGTTATGTATTGCGTTGATGATAGATATAGTGTCTCTACTGCCATAATCGACCAATCTATCTGTCGTACCGTAGCCATGCATCTTTTGCGCTATCTGTTCACTAAAGCATGGAGGGTATTCCAGGAATGCCTCGAATGTGGTCATCACAGACATCTCGTAGATTGCCGGATAGTTCTTTGCCAGTTCCACAAGGGTGACGGCTCCAGAGACCCGGACTGAATAGTGATGTTTGTCCATATCCATGAGTTCGGCCTCAATTCTGAATCGTTCCTGCAACAAATTTTTGTCAGCAGTTCTGCATCTCCACACACCAAGGCCAATGCCAATAACACCGCCAACGATTAACCCAATCTTGTAAATTGCGTCCAAATGACAAAGAACAAATTCCAAAATATCGTTCCTATATGTTGCTCAGCGCGCCGCTTGGACGCCGATTGGCATCATAAGTGATGGATCGCGTTGGATCGTGAGGAGTCAGGACCCGGCCCTTAACGACACCCATCGCTAATATATCTCTGGCTTCCATGCCCGTTAGCCGCACCGGTTTAGTTCTCCTTCGGTGCCTGATTCGGTCCCATGGCAGAGAGATCAAGAACCAACGATTGCAGTATCGAGCGGGTTGCTTCGGTACCCCGCGACAACACGTCGATGAGGTCCTCTTGGTTGGGCTGTCCAAGAGCCAGTCGATAGATCATGCGCTGCTCTCGAAGTTGGACGAAACGCGCAACGTCCGTCCCAAAAGGGCGCTCAAATACATGACGGCTGATTTCGGCACCATCGAGCACCCACCAAGGACGAAGGCCGCTCGCATCCACGGAGCGCTCCGCGTGCCTCTCAACGCATCGCCAAGGGGAACCTTCGGCCATAACAGGATCGCTCAACACCTCGTCACGCAGCACCTCCGAAAGCCGGCGCCTGACGGCCAGGCCCGCATAGCGCTGGACACGACCCTCTCGTTGTTCGAGGTCGAGTGGATTGGACGAGAGATCCCAATGAACCACATTCGAGCACCATGAGTGAAAATCGAGACCCTCCTGCCCAACGGACGTTGTTGCCAAGACATGTGGCCAGAATGGCGTATTGAAACTCCTGCGGACTTCATTGGGGCGGACTGGGGTGGCTTGCGCCTCGCCGCCCGCTACCTTGGTGACGGGCTGGATCTCGGCGTCGCCGAAGGGCACGGCGACATGGCAACGCACCGGTATTTTGTCCGGCCGTCCACCAATGCCATGAAAGCTAAAGCTGCCTGCACGTAGCCCGAGCGACGATTGCAGATCCTTGGCGAGACCGGCGGCGCCCTCTTGGAGATTTTGGGCGCGAAGCCAGAAATGCTCGTCGAGTACGCTTTCGAAGCCGCCATCGACGACTGCGCCCATGACTTGCTCGACCGCACTTTTTCCTGGCAGCGATGACAGAAACACGGGATTGTCGAGATACGCGCGCAGTCCCTGCCAGTTGAGCATGAGCGACACCCCCGTTCCTTCGCGTCGCCGCCGACAGGATCGGAGCGCCCGGATCGCCGGCAAGAATGCCATTCCGCGCCACCAACGCCGCCAATTGGTCCTCAATCATCCGGATCGGCGCGAAAATGGCCGTCATTCGAAGACGAATCGCACGTCGAGCGGTTTCGAGTCACACTTGACGGGCTGGGAGGGTTCCATATGGGGAATACCGGTTGAAATGTGATTGCGTCGCCGAACGCCCCTTAAATTCCGTTGCCCGCCATTTGGCAATGAACGAGCCTGGCGTCATGGCAGCTCGTGCCCATCGTAGGGTGCCCGCATACGGATGATCTTGGGACGGCCACGCATTCGGGCGAGGTGCTCTTGCGCTCTCCCAAGGATCGATCACGTCGATGCCCGTGTCCGAGAAGTCTGAACCGCCCTGCCCGACCGTCACCTCATGATCGTACCGTGCAGCTTCGGCCGGCGGCTCGGCGCGGCTGATCGCTTCGATCTCGCTAGCGGAAAGCTCTTCCACCGCAAGCGCTTGACGATCCCGCCTCTTAAGGCGTTCATACTCGCCCGACTGGACAACCATGACTCGGCGCCTTCCGTCCGCGCCAGGACGTCGCCACATCAAAGGTGTATCATCAGATGACCAGTTTCTGTGCTCTTTGTCAAACTCCGCTTACGACAGAGAACAGCAGCAATGAGCATATTATTCCAAATTCCATAGGTGGACGTAAGACGGCGAGGACTTTTATTTGTGAGAGTTGCAACAGCGAAACTGGACGAAGTTGGGATAACGCACTTTTCGACCAACTAAAGCCATTCTGCACGATGTTAGGCGTCAAGAGAGCCAGAGGAACCAATCGGCCAATGGCCGTGAGAGGTGCTGATGGCAAGAAATTTGTCCTCAATCCCGACGCCTCAGTATCTATACCTCACACTATTCGCACTAAGCGCACTCTCGCTGGCGTGATCGAAGTGGCCATAGAGGCCAAATCGATGCAAGAGGCGAAACGACTACTTAAGCAAGAAGCTCGGAAGCGTTTTAATCTGAAGGTTGAGGAAATTCTATCGAATGCAACTGACATACGAGAGCAAATACAATTCCCTCTCCGAATATCACTTCCACTTTTTCTGAGCGGCGATGATGTTGGGCGTTCGATCATTAAATCATGTCTTGGATTGGCTTACCAGGCAGGTGTGTCCACAGATGACTGTGAGGACGCAAGGAAGTACCTGAAAGGAACCGGCGATGCATGCTTCGGTCACTATAATGAGATTGACTTGGTCAAGAATCGACCAGTCGGGATCTGTTTTCATTGCATTTGCGTATATGGCGATCCAACGCAGGGCCATATCCTAGCCTATGTGGAATTTTTTGGCTACCAAAGGATCGTCGCGCGTTTATCCGGCAATTATCGTGGAGACGCATTTAGCATATGCTATGCAATCGATCCCGTGTCCGGCGAAAGTCTTGATTTGGATGTCGCATTAGAGTTTACCCAAGACGAGGTTCCCGCGATACTCGCCAATGAAAGAGTGGATGATGGGAGAGTTGAAGATTGCTTGAAGGGAGTTTTGGCTACGTGCCTAAAGCATTTGATGACCACTAATGCTGTTGAGAGAGCGAATTTACAGTGTGGTGTGAAATCCGGCCAGGCACTCTCGGAAGAACAATTTATGAAGTGGTCTGATTTGGTTGCCCACAACCTTGCACTAGCCCTTCTTGGTATTTCTCCGGATCATCCTCTTGGCATTAAGGATGAGCGCAAAGTGTAGAAACATTGACGAGTTGACCGTTGACCGAGGGGAACGACGCGATTTGGTCGCCAGTCACGCGCCGGCGCGTGACTGGCGGTCCCTGTACGATCAGGCGCATGCCCGGGCGTAACGGGAGCGCTCGCGAGCCGATGCGGCTGAGGCGCGCGCAGAAGAGCTACGCTGGGCGGAGGTGGATGCCCGTGGCCGTGCCGGTTCTCCGCATGGATGTCGGACCAGGGGCTGCCGATCTCGGTCGGGACGCCGACAGCGTGCCCCGCTTCCTGCCGCTGTTCGAGCCGTTCGACGAAGCGATCCTCACGCACCAGAGCCGAACTGCGGTGCGCCATGGCGACGAGACCGTCTGGCGCATCCAGTCGCTGAAGGAAACGGGCTAAACTAGCGAGGCACTCAATAGAGGGGAGGGGCTGCACGGTCGGCCCGGTGGAGGTACGGAGGCCGCTCTCCGGCTCCGAAATCCGCCCGGGAAACGCGACCCGCCGCCTCCTGCCGACGCCCGCCCCAGCGGCGGCGAGGGGGGCGGTGCTGCGGCCAAAGCGACGAATACCGGAGCACGGCCTTCAAGCCGGCGGCCCGGCGTGCGAAACTGCACTGTGCTGCGGCCGTGCGGCATCGATTGTCTGGAGAGGGAAAGCCCCGCCATGCCGCCAGAAGAACTGGTCCTGGCCTTCCTGGACGAGATGCGCGATTCGGACGAAATCGCAATCGCCGATACGGTGGCCGGGGAGAACCGGGTCGCGCTGCTCGCGATGGAGGGTGTCGCCGCTGTGCTGATCGGTTGGGCGCTCGGTGTACATGACACTGATCGGGATTACAGCCTGGAATGGCCCTGCTGGAAGGCTAGGCGCTGGAGACGATTCCCATCATGAGTATGTCTGCGAGAGAACTTACAGGGACTTGGCGATGGAGGAGCTGGACGGCGGGCTCCAATGAGCGGAGGGGCGATGTGACAGAGATGAATGGACGCCGATGCAGGCGTTCGTGAGGCCATACAAGGTTGCGGATGCTAGGTTATCGTGGAGACCGCCTGAAGATGCTATGCAGAACGCAGAGATGGGAGCGGTCGATTGTTATACGACGACCGAGGTGGCGGCCTTACGACCAACTGCAGAGAAGAGCCGATATGCGTTTGAGATTGCGAGCTAACAGGATACCGGCTCGGATAGAAACTCGGATGCAAGGTAAGACCGTGGGGTGTATATGACGATTGGAGACGAAGCTCCGGTGGAATTGCATTCCGGAACATTGACCGGGGTTGGGACAGAAGACAGACAAGAGAAATAGGAAAAGTAATCAGATGTTGCTGCTTCACATCTCTGATATTCATTTCAAGGCTCCGGATTGTATCAATCCAGCCAGTGACCCAAATCGGCCTATAAGGTCGTATATGGTCCGTGACATTCAACAACAAGTCGTCACGCTTGGTCCTGCAGCGGCTATATTGATCGGCGGAGACATCGCGTTTCGGGGTGCTAGAGAAGAATATCAAACAGCAAAGGCTTGGATAAGCGAACTGTGCGCTGCGGCTGGTTGTCCGCAAGAGCGAGTATTCTTGGTTCCCGGTAATCACGACGTAAATCGTGCAACAATTAGGGCTCACGTTGCTACAAAAAATGCCCAGGCCGCGATCGCCGATGCACCTGAAGAGCGGCGGGGAAAAGTATTCAGGGAACAAATATTTGACAAGGACACTGCGCAAGCGTTGCTGGCTCCAATTTCCGAATATAATAATTTTGCGGCGAAATACAATTGCCAGGTTTATCTTCCTGATCGACTCAAATGGGTGCAGGATTTGGATCTTGGAAAGGGCGCTAGGTTGCGACTGCATGGTCTAACATCCACGGTCCTTTCCGGTCTAAACGGAGGTGATGACGTACGTGGTGAACTATATTTGAGCCCGTTGCAAACGGCGATCGACCCGGAAGAGGATGTGTTGTATCTTGTTATTAGCCACCACCCACCCGACTGGCTTAAAGACCAGGACGATGTGCTCGACGCGATTAATGGATCGGTCGCGATACAGATGTTTGGCCATAAACACAGGCAGAGAATCGAGAGAGATGCAACTCATGTCCGGTTTAATGCGGGGGCGGTGAATCCCGACCACAATGAGCTTGGTTGGTCGCCGAGTTACAATCTGATTGCTCTGTCGATAGAGGGTGACGCGAATACACGAGAGTTGAGAGTTGAAGGAAGACTGCGGGAGTGGCAATCGAATCCCCGTCGATTTCGTGCGGTGGTGACAGAAACAGGGGAGGATGTGTTTCGACATGTGATTGGATTCCCCGCACAACCTAGTGTCCTGTCATTCATCAAGTGTCGGATAAAGACGTTTCAACTTCACGCGGGCGTCGTCGGTGGTGAACTGCCAGTTGACCTTGCTCTGGATGCGGTCTCGGTCCGCCTGCCAAGCCGCGACCTCGTCGCGCAGGACCTCAAGGGAGGCGATGCGGCGGTTGAGGCACTGACGGGTCATGACGTTGAGTTCGACCTCGGCGACGTTGAGCCAACTGCCGTGCTTGGGCGTATAGACGAACTCGAAGCGGTTCCACAGGGCCTTGGCCTCGGCCGGCGGAAAGGCCTCGTAGAGGGCGCCGGGGCGGTGGGTGTTCAGGTTGTCCATCAACAGCGTGATCCTCTTGGCACCGGGGTAGCGCTCGGCGATGTCGTTGAGGAAGTGCGCCCAGTCGGTTTTGGTTCTGCGCGCCGTCACCTTGGTCATGCGCCGCCCGGCCAGGGGTTCGGTCGCCATGAACACGTTGCAGCTTCCGCAGCGTCGGTACTCGTAGTCCTCGCGCGCCGGGCGACCCGGCGCCGCGCGAACCGGTTCGCGTGTCTCGCTGACCAGTTGCCGGGGCGTCTCGTCCATGCACACCACCGGAAAGGTCGCATCGTAGGGACGCCGGTAGATGTCGAGTACCTTCTCCATCGCCGCGGCGAAGTCCGCGTTGCCCTGTGGGGGAATCACCCAGCCGACGCGTCGCCACGGCTTGATTGCGTTTTTTTTAGGACCCGGCGCACCGTCTCGTGCGACACACTGTCGATGTGGCCGAGCTCCACGACACGGTCCGCCAGCAACCGTAGCGACCACTGCGAGTAGCCCTCCGGCGGCTCGGCGCAGCTCAGTGCCACCAGGCGCGCCTCGAACTCGCCGTCGGCCTTGCGCACGTAGCTGGGACGGCGACCTTGTCGGCCGCCGAGCGCCGCCTCCATGCCCGCCTCGACGAAACGCTTCTTGACCCGATCCACCTTGCGCGCACTGATGCGCAGGATCTCGGCAATGGCCTCCCCGCGCGCCCGGTGCTCGTTGAACTCGCCCTCGTCGCAGTTGAGCAGGATCAGCGCGTTGATCACTTTCTGCGATTGATGCGAGCCCTTGCGCGTGACCCCCGCGAGCTCGTCCCGCTCCTCCTTCTCCAAGGTCACCACGTAACGCTTCATCCCGACCTCCTCGCCGTCGTTGGACGACGAGAAAGCTACCATAAAATATACGACATATCATGTATGACAGGACACTAGCCGCCGACTGCTCGCGTCGTCTGGAAGCGATACGGACATGTCTCGACGAATCCGAACGGGACGTCGAGCGACTGGCGGAGCAGGCGCTGCGGTTTCGGCGCATCCGGGCGCTCGCGGACCGTTTCCGGTGGCTGTTGCGCGGACGGCGTGGCCTGGAGGGCTCCGTACCCGTCGAGTCGCTCCGTTCGGCACTCGACCGCGCTGCCTCGCGCATCCGCGCGGATTTCGACGACCTAGACGCGCTCGTTGGGGACTTGCGGCGGCTGGAGTCGGCGGTCGCGTCGGCGAAGACGCTGCTTCGAGCTGACATGAAGGACGAGTGGCTCGCGCCGCGGGACGGGAAAGCAGCGCAGATGTACGAAGGGGCGGATCGCCGGTTGGAGGAGGTCGCCGCTGATGTGGAGCGCGGCGAGGAGGCAGTTGACATCCTGGCGGACCACGCGGTCCGCTACTGCGACGATATCCGCTTGGTCGGGTCGATCATGTTGGCCGAGGCGCACGTCGACGAGGACATCGAAGGCGCGTTCAAGGAATTCGCTGAGCTGCTGTCCGAGTACCGGGAAGAGTCCCGTCTCGACGACTTCCCGGCGAAGGCGGACGCCTATGCGGAGTTGACCATCATCCAGTCCAAGATGGCGCGGATGCGGTACGCACCGCGGCTTGTGGGCAAGAGCATCGTCGCCGTCGCGGGCGGGTTCAGCAGCGGGAAGTCCAGCTTCATCAACTCGCTGATCGGTGCGGAATCCAGCCTGCTGCCTACCCGGATCACGCCAACGACCTCGATCCCGACATACGTGCACCACGTGCCGGACGCCCCGTTGGACATCTCGTCGTTCAACAAGGCGGGTGGGAAGAAGCAGCTTGACGAGCGAACGCGGCGCGCGATCACGCACGACTTCGAGAAAATGTACGGTATCGCCCTCAAGGAGATCGTCGACCGCGTGGTCGTGTCGACGCCGGATCTGGCCGTGTGGAGCCGGGTCGCCTTCGTGGACACGCCTGGCTACACGAACCCGGAGGCGGACCAAGTGCAGCGTCGCGATGTGGATCTGACGTTAGACGAGGTCCTGGCCGCGCACCACCTCGTGTGGGTGATCGACTGCGAGCGCGGCACGCTGCTAGCGGGAGATGTCGAGTAAATCAAGCGGTTCGTCGACCAGCGGGGCGCGGGCGACGGTGCGGGGAGGACGGACGACGGCATCTACCTCGTGATAAGCAAAGCCGACAAGGTACCCAGGAGCCAGCGGTCCGACATTCTGCACCAAGTGAGCGAAGTCGCGGCGAAGGCAGGAATCCCGTATGCCGACGTGGGCATGTATAGCGCCAGCAAGGGAGAGTGGTTCGAGGTGGCCGGCGAATGCTTCGACGCCTTTCTGGACGGCGTGAACCAACGGGTGCCCGATCTCGCCGTCAAGGCGGACGTCCAGAGTGTCCTAGCAGTCTGTCGGACTTTGGGCTGGATTTCCCTTAGAGCCTGACCCGAAAAGAGTTGAGCGGTTTCAAGGGTTTGTGATTCTGTTCGGTTACGAAGCTGAACGGAGCCACAAATGCCCTGGACCGAAACCGCCCGCCGTGAGTATCGGCGCGACTGCCCGCGCTACGCAAGCGATTTGACCGACCGCGAGTGGGCGTTGATCGAGCCCTTCATGCCGGCGCCGCAGCGTATCGGTCGCCCGCGCAAGACCGACCTGCGCGAGGTTGTGAACGCGGTGCTGTATATGGCCTCGACGGGATGCCAATGGCGAATGCTGCCCAAGGACTTCCCGCCGGTCTCGACGGTGCAGCGCTATTTCTACGAGTGGCGCGACAGCAGGCTGTGGCAGACGATCCGGTTCCATCTGGCCATGCAGGCGCGTGAACGGGAGGGTCGCGAGGCCCAGCCGACCGCAGGCGTCATCGACAGCCAGACGGTGAAAACCACGGAGGCAGGCGGGGTTAGCGGCTACGATGCCGGAAAGAAGATCAAGAGCCTGCCCCGGACCCGATCCGGGGGCCGCAAGCGTCACGCCGTCGTCGACACCACCGGAATGCTCTTCGGACTGGTGGTGCACGCAGCCGACGTTCAGGACCGCGACGGCGCTCCGGCAGTGCTGAAAGCGATACGCCATACATGCCCCTGGCTGCGTCACCTGTTTGCCGACGGCGGATACGCCGGACCGAAACTGCGCGGCGCCCTGGACAGGATCGGAAAGTGGACGCTCGAGATCGTCAAGCGCTCCGACACCGCCAGGAGCCTGCCCCCGCGGAGGCGGGGGGCTTCGAAGTCCTGCCCCGACGATGGGTCGTCGAACGCACCTTTGCATGGCTCGGGCGATGTCGGCGGCTGGCAAAAGACTGGGAGAAATCCACCGCCTCCAGCGAGGCATGGATCAACATCGCCCATATCCGACTCACAACGCGGCGGATCGCAAGGTCTTGCCAGCATTGAACGAGTTTCGAGTCAGGCTCTCAGACCTTCAGGACGAGCTCGTCGCCGTCGAAGATCGTCTGCCCGTCCAGCTCCAGCACCGCATCGGTCAGGACGGTGTCGTAGTGCGCCGCAGCGCGGCACTCACCGCCGGGCGCGCTGGTGCCCAGGGCGAGCTGGATACCGCCCCAGACGCTTTCGTCGCTGAGCATGGTGCCGTCGAGGCAGCACTCCGGGTTCATGCCCACACCCAGTTCGCCGAGGTTGTAGACGTTCGGGTCGTTGAAGCTCTCCAGCAACTTGCGGAAGGTCTCTGCCTCCCGCCCGCCGGTTATGGAGACCGCAAGGCCCTTCTCGTAGATGATCTCGACGGGCGCCATCTCGATCAGACCGATGCCGGGGATGCTGGCGTTGACGACGATCTTGCCCCCAGCGGTCCCCTCCACCGGCGCGATGCTCGCTTCTAGGCAGTAGCCGGCGGAGATGTCGATGGTGTTGACGAAGCCGTTGAGCGAGCGGCCGCGCCGACCCTTGATGCTCATGGTGATGTCGGTGCCGTGGCGCGACCAGACGCGGGCGGTCTCGGCCTCATGGAAGGCCTTCGCCACCGCGTCGATCTTCGGGCGCAACGCCTCGAAGTCGGCGTTCCAGCCGCGGGCGAGGAAGAAGTCGTCCTCGTGCGCTTCCGGCAGCACGATCACCCGCGCGCCGGCCGCCTGGGCCTCCCGCCGCGCCTCAGTGTGCGCCACGTTCTGGCGCATCGGGGCGATGATCAGGTCGCTGGTCTTCATCGCGGCGGCGACGGGCTTGGAGAGTTGGCTCCCATGATAGCCTCCGGGCATCGCCTGCATGGTGGTCAGCGATGCACCGGACTCGGTGACGGCGATGGCTAGCGCCTTCGCGTTGGCGGCGGTGAAGGGATCGTGAAGGACGAGCACCTCCATGCCCGGCTTCGCCTGCCCGAGAAGGTTCACCAGCTTGCGGGCGTTAGGCATCTTCATGATCAAGGGAATCATGCTGAGTACTCCTGGAATCGGCCGCTTCGTGCCGCCCCGGACACGCCCAACTCGATCGCGCCGGCTTGCATTAGGTGGTACATCGCGCGCTCGCCGCCCATCTCGCCACGCGAGTGGACGGTGATGTCGATACGCCCGTCCGATCGTTCGGCCAGCGCCTCAGCCATTTGCTTGACTGCGTCGTCGACGACCGAGCCGGTCATCTCGTGGTTGAAGTTGGCGCCCACTTCCTGCGCGGCGGCCTCCACCGAAGCGCCGGCCACGGCGGCCGCGTCCAGCAGCAGCCCGAGCGCCGCGCCGCACAGCAAAGCACGGGCCGGGCGGGCGCGCCGAGCATCGAGGCCGCTGTTCCTCCGGCCGGACAAGGTATGTCCCAATCTCTGTCGCCTCCCAAATGTCTGATTCCACCCTATTGCCAGCGGCAGGAGTCGCCTTCTCCGGCCCCTGTGTCCGTCGCATGGCGGCAGGCCGAAGATCCCCGGAAATCCGGTGGCGCGGCCATTCTTGATCGTCTGTTCAGGAAAACCCTGCCAGATTTGGTTTCTGTCGACAAGTTTGCAAAGATCACGCTATAGCCCCAGCTCGACCTGGGTTGAGGCGCGAAAATAGGGTGACACACCGGATGCTGGATAGGAAGAACGCATTCGATTATCGCGCTGATCGTCAGGGACAGCTACGGATCACCGTGATGATCGCAGGAGGCAAAGCCGCCAGGACGCTGACATCCAAAGCCCGGCACGGTGCGGTTCTCATGCGAATTGAAGGCGAGGCTCGGGCGGAGTCTCGGGCTGGCCCCTCGGTTAGGCGATGCTCGCCGGCGTGCTCCAGCAGGCGCACGGGCAGCCGCTCACCCACGCTGGTGATGTGGGTCTTCACGACCGCCTCCGCCCGGTCCGGGTCCAGCGAGCGGAGCTGCTCCAGCAGCACTTCGCGCTCCGAGAGGGCGCGGAAGGACCTGTGGAAGGCCATATCGGCCTCGATGGTGGCGAAGGAAACGCCCTTGTCGGAGGTGAGCCGCAGGTGCTCAAAAGCCGCCTCGATGTCCGCCAGGTCCGCCCGCCCAATACGGCCTTCTGTGATCGCCAGACGCACCGCGAAAGCCTCGAGAACCGCGCGCAGACTGACTATCTCCCGCACCAGCTTCGGCGACATGGACGCCACGCTCGCGCCGCGGCGCGGATGCATCACCACCAAGCTCATGTCCTGCAGGACCCGCAGGGCCTCGCGCACCGTAGTCCGCGAGGTGGAAACGGCCTTGGCCGGTGGGATTTCCGGCAGCTCGCTGCCGGGAGGATGGCGGCCGTTGAGGATTGCTTCCTTTAGATAGTCGACGACTGCGGTCATCAGCGTCGGCGGCGCGATAAACTATGCCACTCCGTCTCGAGGCGTCTGACGGTCCATAGTTCCCAACCTTTTACGATGGGGCAACTGCCTTCTTCCACCGCCGCCGGCACCGGTGCGATGTCGGCATTTGATACCATCTGGGGCTCTGAATACGACCGATTCGCACCAGATCGGCCGGCGTCTGATCGAAAGCCATTTCGCAACGTGCTTTGCGAGTGCTTTGCGAGTTGACCTTGAATCATGGCAGCGATTATACTGGTTGTCGACAAAATGCAATAATGCCGCCATAGCAAATCGGCCGGAGAACGCCGAGCCGAACAGGTCGTCGTCCTAGCGCCTGGCTCACCATCAGCTGGTCCGGGAGAGTGACCTCGAGGCCAGGGAGGAACAGCGTGGCAGGTGAAGTGAACCTTGAGATCGTCGACCACTTAGCGACGGTCACTCTCAATCAGCCGACGAAGCTGAACGCAGTCAGCGTCGAGATGTACCGCCAGTTCGGCGAGATCTTCACCCACCTCTCGGAAGGCGAGACGATCGGCGCGATCGTCCTGCGGGGCGCGGGCGAGAAAGGCCATCCGCGCCGGCGCGGACATCGGCGACTTCGACGACTCGCGCAGCGGCTCCGAGCAGGCGAAGGAGTACGCCGCACTCGACAATTCGGTGATGTCCAAGCTGCGCTTCTGCCCCCACCCGACCATCGCGAAGATCCGTGGCGTGTGCGTGGGCGGCGGCCTCTACATCGCCAACTCTACATCGCCGGCATGTGCGACATCCGCATCGCCGCGAGCGACGCAGGCTTCGGCGTCCCGGTGAACCGCATCGGCTTGACCGCAGACTACGAGGAGCTGGAGGGGCTGTGCGAGCTGGTCGGCCTCCGGCCGATGCTTGAGGTCCTGCTAGAAGGCCGGATCTTCGGCGCCGATGAGGCGGTCGCCAAGAACATCGCCTCGCGCTCGGTCGTGCCCGGATCGCTGGACGACGAGGTCGCCGCCTGCGTCGACCGCATTGCGCGCGCCGCGCCGCTGGTCAACCGCTGGTCAACCGCTGGCACAAGAAGTTCATCCGCCGCATGGCCGAGGAGACGTCGCTGACGCTGGACGAGCGTGACGAGGGCTTCGCCTGCTTCGACACCGAGGATTACCCGGCGGGCATCCGCGCCTTCGCCGCCAAGGCGCGGCCGAAGTTCATCGGTCGCTGAGCGAGGGTTCGGAACGCCCCCGCCCAACGAACGAAGAAACGAAGCTGAAAACAGCAAGATTGAACCTGGGAGACAGGAGACATGAACAGCGGCGGTTCCAAGGGGGCCCTGAGCGGGATCACCGTCATCGAGTTGGCCCATGTGATGGCCGGTCCCACCTGCGGCCGCATGCTGGCCGATATGGGCGCGGACGTGATCAAGGTCGAGCGGGTGCCCGGCGGCGATGATTCCCGCCGCGACACGATCTCCGCCACCGACGAGGGCGATTCCCAAGCCTTCATAATGATGAACCGCAACAAACGCGGCTTGGCGGTCAACCTGAAGACCGAGGGCGGCAAGCAGGTGCTCGAGACGCTGCTGTCCAAGGCCGATGTGGTGATCGAGAACTACCGTCACGACACTATGAAGAAACTGGGCTTCGGCTACGAGGAGCTGCACAAGCGCCACCCACGCCTGATCTACTGCGCGGTCTCGGGCTTTGGGCGCACTGGCCCCTACGCCGAGCACGGCGGCTTCGACCTGATCGCCCAGGGCATGAGCGGCCTGATGAGCATCACCGGGGAGGCTCCCGCCCGCCCGCCGGTGAAGGTCGGCCCGCCGGTCACCGACATCACCGCCGGCCTGCTGGCCGCCATGGGCGTCACCTCCGCCCTATACGCCCGCGAGGTCACCGGCAAGGGACAGATGGTCGATACCTCCCTCTACGAGGCCGGCATCACCCTAACCTACTGGCACTCAGCGATCTGCTTCGCCACTGGCGACAATCCCGGCGCGCTGGGTTCGGCCCATCCGCTGAACACCCCCTACCAAGCCTACCAGACCGCCGACGGCTGGATCACCATCGGCGGCGGCAACCAGTCGAACTGGGTGCGCTTGCTGAAGGTCCTGGGGGCGGAGCACCTGAACGACGACCCGCGCTTCTGCGACAACAACCGCCGCATGCAAAACAAGCCCGCCCTCGACGAGGCGCTTGAGCCGCTGTTCCGCCGGCGCAGCTCCCAGGAGTGGCTGGACGCCTTCGAGGAAGTCGGATTCCCCGCTGGCCCGATCCGTACGGTGCGGGAGATGCTCGACGACCCGCAGACGCAGGCGCGCGAGATGGTGACGCAGGTCCAACATAGCCGCCTGGGCGCGCTCAAAACCATCGGCTTCCCGGTGAAGTTCACCGGGACCCCGGCCAGGATCGCATCCGGCGCGCCGATCTATGGCGAGCACACGTGCGCGGTCTTGGCGGAATATGGCTACGACGACGCCGGCATCGACGCGCTGATCGGCGACGGCTCGGTGGTGGCCGCCTAGCGTGCGCCAGTCGGCACGGGCCCGGCCGGCGCTGGGCGGACGCGCCGCACCCCGCATTCCCACGGTCGAACGGCCGTCGGAACCCACCTGTGGGTCCCGAAGGCTTTGTCGGAGTAACTGGGCGTGAGTTGGCTGATCAGAAGCGGTCAAGACTCTCACGCGGCGAGTTGACGCCACTCGGCCCGGGCGGCGACAAAACGACAAAACTCTTGCTTTCCTCTTTTCGGTGACCTAGTTTGTTGATCCAAATTGACGGCAGCCTTGGGGCCCGGCGCGACTCAAGGGGAGGCAGGCTTTATCTGACAACCAAGGGCGCATTATCCAAAGGAGGCGACGATGAGCACCATGAAGTTCTGCAGTCGATTGAAACGGGGCGTGGGCCTCACGCGGCTTATGATGTCAGCGGCCATCGGTTTGTCAGTGCTGCTGAGCGTTCAGGGCACCGCCGAAGCGCAGAAGCCAAATATCAAGATCGGCGTCCTGACTTTCGTCTCCGGTTCCGGAGCGGCCGAGGGCGAGGAGGGTGTGCGCGGAGCGCAGATGGCGGTGGACGAACTCAATGCCGACGCTGCGAGCAATTACGGGTTCGAGCTTGTTCTCGGAGACGTCCGCGAGCAAAGCACTGAAGCTGTCGTCAGCGCTTTCGAGCGGCTTTCCGGCGATCCTGAAGTGCAGGTGATCATCGGGTCATATCCAAGTACGACGAACTTCGAGATCGAGTATATGGCCGAAGCCAAGATGCTCTACCTGATTGGAGGCAATGCCGAGCAGACGCGGGTCATAATCGAGCCGGACCCAAACAAGTACCCGACGGTGTGGTCGCTCGCTCCACTTTACAAGGCGTACGGGCTGGTCCCCCCCCACCGCCTGGAGGCAATGCGACAGCAAGGCCTTTTCAAGCTGAATAACAAGAAGGTCGCGATTGTCGCAGCCGACAATGCCTGGTCCATGGCGATGTACCAGGACATGAAGCCCGAGTTCGACAAACTCGGATGGACTATCACAGTCGATGAAGTAGTACCTGCTTCGGAGATTAGTGACTGGCGCCCGATTCTGAATCAGATTCGTCAAGATCCGCCAGACGTCATTGCGTATATTGACTACGCTCTAAACAACGCGGTGGCCTTTCAGAATCAATTTATGCAGGATCCTACGCCCAGTCTGATGATTAGTGTGTACCCCCCCTCAATTCCGGAGTACCGGAAGCTGACCGGGAAAAATTCCGACGGGGTCGTCGCGGATATCATGATGTATCCTGTACAGTATGAAGGCTATGATGACTGGCCGAGGTTTAAGACCGCCTTCAAAGAGCGGTACGGCGTTGAAACGGGCTCGCAGGGCGCCGTACTTTACGAGCTCGTGAAGCTCTACGATACCGGGCTGCGGCAGGTTGGCGATCCTAAAGATCGAATGGCCGTTGCTGACGCGATCAGCAAGCTCGAGATTGAGACCATGTTCGGTCATCTCGAGTTCGATCCCAAGACGCACCTTGCGAGGTGGGGGGAGGATTATTTCCCGCTGCAGTTCTTGCAGGTTCGCGATGGAGACATCTTCACCTTCTGGCCCGATAAATACGCAAATGGTGAATATATGACGCCACCCTGGATGAAATGACTTGGGGAGCAGCAAGCCGATAGGGGGCAGCCGGGGCCGGCCGTCTTCGGCTTGCCAGTTCGCTCTCCGGTTCCCGGAAGGCGTGAAATGCAGGATGTCGACAAGATTCTCGTGGTCGAAGGCGCTAGGAAGTCATTCGGGGCACTGCAGGCCGTCAATGACGTTTCATTCGAGGTCAACCGAGGCGAGATTTTCGGTATTGCCGGCCCCAACGGTAGTGGAAAGAGTACGCTCTTTGGCGTCATTACGGGAGTGCCGTTCTCCGCCGATGCCGGCGAAATCATGCTCAACGGGCAATCGATCAGACGTGCGAGAGGGGACGAGATTGCCAGGCGAGGCCTCGCCCGGACGTTTCAGAAGGAAACCGAATTCGCTTCGCTATCGGTGATCGAGAATGCGCTCATAGGCGCAAGTTACGGCGGTCCTCAGCGAAGCGCTGCGGCGGCCCGGTTGGCGGCGAAGGAGGCGTTGTCCTTTGTCGGCATCAGTGAGGACGAATTTGAGCGCCCGGTGGCGGGCCTCTCCATTCTCCACAAGAAGCGAATGATGATTGCCTCCGCCATTGCGATGGCTCCCCAGATACTCCTGTTGGACGAGCCGGCTTCCGGGCTCACCAGGCCGGAGGTTGAGGTCGTGAAGGATCTCATTCTGAAGCTGAATGGCCAGGGGATGACCATCCTTCTCATCGAGCATGTGCTCTCGCTGCTTCTCTCTGTCTCGCATCAAATAATGGTTCTTAGTCATGGCGAGATCCTTGCGATCGGCGGTCCAGAAATAGTCGTGAAGGATCGGAGCGTGGTCGAGGCGTATCTCGGGGCGACGGCGTCATGAGCGCTGAAAACCTGCTTGAGACGTCGGATATCGAGGTGGGGTATGGAAAAACTCAGGTCCTCCACGGCCTTTCAATTCAGCTTGCGTATGGTCAAAACATCGGACTCTTCGGCCCGAACGGCCACGGAAAATCCACCCTTCTAAAGACTATTTCCGGTCTCTTGCGCCCTTGGCGCGGAACGATCCGTGAGCAGGGAGAACGCATCGACGGTCTGTCACCGACACAGATCGTGGCCCGCGGTATCACTCACGTGGCGCAGAGCAGTCTGCTCTTTCCTGAGATGACGGTGCTTGAGAACCTGTGGCTTGCCGGACAGCCGAAGCGAGTCCGGGCGGCCTGGACCACCTACCTTGAAAAGGTGTTCGAGCTCTTTCCGCACCTCGCTGAGCGCCGCAAGCAGCTGTCTCGTACTCTTTCCGGCGGCGAACGGCAGATGCTGGCCATCGGAATGGGACTTATGGCGGACCCCAAGATTCTTATGCTCGACGAGCCAACACTCGGACTCGCGCCACGCGCCAAGAAAAGCCTTTGCGAGGCGATCATTCGAATCGGTTCAGCGGGACTTCCCCTCATTACGGTGGATCAGGACGTTGAGTTTCTCATGTCCTTCAGCAACAAGCTTTATTTCATCAACCATGGAGCCGTCACTTCAGCATTCGATAAAGACTCCCAACTGACCCAGTCCGACATTGTCGCCATGTATTTTGGCCGCAAGTAAATATGGTCGATACTGCTCTCACCATAATTGTCAGTGGGATCGTACTGGGGTCGCTCTACGCCGCCATGGCCACCGGCCTCTCCCTCATTTGGTCCACGCTCGGCATCTTCAATTTTGCGCACGGAGCCTTCATGACGCTAGGAGCCTATCTGGCCTGGCAAATAGGAATGGCGGAGGGCTTCGGACTTGGTGCCACCATCGGCTTGGTAGCGAGCGTGGCTTTCATGATCGGCGTGGGTTCGCTTGCGGAGATGATTCTGGTTCGTCCGCTCCTCGGTCGCGCCAACGTTCTTCTTCTTGTAGCAATCACGACACTTGCGGCCTCGAATGTCATCGAGAATTCCATTCTGCTAACATGGGGGCCAAGGCTCAAGCAACTTCCCCCTATCATCGACGACGTGTTCACTCTCGGTCCCGTGAAGTTGTCGGCGCATGAGGCGGTCGTCATTACCCTCTCGCCGCTTCTCCTCGTTGCGCTTTGGGTGTTTCTCAAGGTGTCACGCGTCGGAGCGGCAATCCGCGCGGTGAGCCAGAATCCCGAGGTTGCGCTCCTGATTGGCCTGAACGTTCGTGCGTTGTACAGCCTCGCCTTCGGACTTTCCGCGGGCCTCGCTGCTTTTGCCGGCGTCCTGTTGGGCTCAATCCGCTTCATTGTCCCCGGCATGGGGACGGAGCCCCTCGTCAAGGCGCTCATCGTATGTATCTTTGGCGGAATCGGCAGCCTTGCCGGCACTATCGGGGGTGCCTACGTCATCGGGCTCATCGAGGCGACAAGCACGGCCTTTATCGGCCTCTACTGGACACCCGTGCTGCTTTTTGTCCTTATGATCATCATTCTGATTGCCCGGCCTACGGGCTTGTTCGGGAAGCAATAGGTCACTAGCGTGAGAAATCTGTTCACTGCGCGAATTATTATGCTTGGCATCGTTCTGCTGCTCCTACTTATTTTGCCCCTGCTCGTGCGCGATACATACATTCTACATCTGATGATCACCGCGTTCATCTATGCGGTAGTTGTGTCTAACTGGGATCTCAGTCTTGGTTACGGCGGCGTGTTCAATATGGCCCACGTGGGGTTTTTTGCGGTTGGCGCGTACACCTGTGCGATCTTGAGCAAGTTGTTGGATGTAAACCCTTGGCTCGCCATGCTCTGCGCCGGCGCAATGGCGGTCATCCTGGCCTCGGTTGTTTCCTTCCCTATCCGCCGGTTGCGCGGGATCTACGTCATACTGATCACCTTCGCCGTGTCAGAGCTCGCGCTGCGGGTGGTGCTCAGCCAGCGCGAAGTAACAGGAGGCGCAACCGGCATGGTTCTGCTGCCTCCGCTTCGGATTGGGGAGTATAATTTCGCCTTGGATGGAAAGATCGGTTACTACTATGCTGGACTAGCTCTCTTAATTGCATCCACGACATTCTTGAGATTTGTGGTGACATCCAACTTCGGATTGGCAGTTGTGGCGTTAAAGGACAACGAGGACTATGCCGTATGTCGCGGAGTCTCTCTCTCCCGTAATCGGCTATTGATGCTGATGGCTAGTGGACTTTTCACCGGAATGATCGGTGGATTTTACGCAACGTATTTCCGCGTGGCATCGCCGGATTTATTTAGCTTTGATCTATTGACGCTTATTCTGAGCTTCTTGGTGTTCGGGGGAATTGGGACGATATATGGCCCCATAGTCGCGGCCTTTCTCCTTATTTTTGTTTCAGAACTCATGTTCAATTTTGGACCTTGGCGCTACATTATCAGTTCGGCGCTTATTATTGTGGTCGTTATACTGTTCCCCGGAGGATTGATGGCGTTTATTGAGCGATTTTTGACTTGGATCGCCAGCTATTTCAGAGGCAACAGTCGAACGAGCGTGGCGGCGGATATCCCGGCAACGCCCGGGCGTTCGTGAAGGAGGACGGAACAATGTCACGCGACGACACAGAAATAGCGTCCATTGTATCAGAGGTGCGCCGTCTGGTGCGTCAGCGCATGCCGCTTGCCGACGCGGAATTGGTGACGAACAGCTTCCAGCAACTGACTGTCCAATTGCGGCCGCTTAGGGTGATCGATCTGAGGGACTCGGAGCCAGCGCAGAAATTCGATCCGGGAAGAGATTGGGGCGCGCATGAGCCTACATGAGCTGACGGTCCGCGAGCTGTCGGCGAAGGTGAAGACCGGAGCGGTCTCGCCCGTCGAACTGGCGGCGCAAAGCCTGGCACGCATCGGATCCACGGATGCAGAAATAGGCGCGTTCGTGGAGGTGTTTGCCGATAGCGCAATGGCGGAGGCTGGAGCTGCCGAGCGGGAAATCGCGTCGGGCAACTATCTTGGCCCGTTACACGGAATTCCTGTGGCCGTGAAGGATATCTTCGATGTGGCGGGGCATCCAACCATGGCTGGCTCCAACTACGGGAGCGGAGTGAAGGCAACGAAGGACGCGGATTGCGTTTCACTGCTCCGGGCGGCGGGAGCGGTGATCGTCGGCAAGACGAACACCCATGAATGTGCATTCGGCTGCACGACACCGACGACGCGCAACCCTTGGAACACTGGTCATGTCCCCGGGGGCTCAAGTGGTGGTTCGGCCGCTTCTATTGCGGCTGGCGATTGTTACCTCGCCCTCGGCTCGGATACCGGCGGGTCGATACGCAGTCCAGCCAGCCATTGCGGTATTTACGGTTTGAAGCCCACCTATGACCTGGTCAGCCGCAATGGGGTAGTCGCGCTGAGTTGGTCGCTCGATCATGTTGGGGCGTTTACGCGTTCGGTTTGGGACTTGGCCGCCGGGCTGACTGCCATCGTCGCTCCGCCTGTGGGCGCATCTTCCAACGCGAAGAGCAAAGACTATACGAGCGACATCGACCGTGGCGTCTCGGGTCTAAGGATCGGAGTTCCACAAGACTACTACTTTGACAACATCCATCCCGATGTATCTCATTGTGTGATGGCTTCCGTCGCGCTTCTCGAGGCCCAGGGAGCCCGTCGCGTGACGCTGAAGCTCCCGTATTCGGGGGAGCTCCTGGCCACTCACTTCTGCATCATGTTCGCGGAAGCAAGCGCCTATCACCAGGATACCCTGCATCGCGATCCCAATGGATATGGGGAGGAGGTCCGCGCCCTGCTTCGCGTCGGCGAACTCTTGTCGGCCACGGAATACATCTCCGCCCAGCGCGCGCGGGGCCTCGTTCAACGCGCCTGGGCGGAAATGTTCTCTGAAATTGACGCGCTCGTCGTGCCGTCGGTGGCAGCGCCGGCTAGTCGAGTCGGCGAGGACAGCTGGGTTGCGCCAGACGGTACTTCCGAGTCCATTCTTTCTGCCTTCTCAAGGCTGGCCCTTCCCGCGAACCTGCTGGGATTGCCAGCGATATGCATTCCTTCTGGAATTGTCGGCCCGAATCTGCCGGTCGGAGTGCAAGTCATCGCTCCGCCCTACGAAGAAGCACTCCTCTTCCGGATCGCGCGATCGCACGAAGTGGGAGCCGGCACGGAGGGGCAGATTCCAAAAATGGCGCGCGATCAGGCTTAAAGCCGGAAACTCGCCTGCGTAGCCCACAGCGGGGTGCGGAGGAAGCGTAACCCGCCTTCACCGGGGAGCTGTCTCAGGT
The DNA here is from genome assembly GCA_965261985.1 of Alphaproteobacteria bacterium. Taxonomy (GTDB): domain Bacteria; phylum Pseudomonadota; class Alphaproteobacteria; order Bin95; family Bin95; genus Bin95. The sequence goes on along the minus strand of OZ253490.1, from coordinate 5,386,770 downwards.
CGCGGTGCAGCGGAACAAATGCGTGGTGGAGGGAAAGATGGATTCAGCACAGACTAAACTCACGAATGCCAGAATGGCTGTCAGCCTCCTTGGCGCGGCCGAGGAGGGCACCGAGCTTCTGATACTGCACGACATTCATAGCAAGCAGAGCGCCGAGCCGCTGGTCACCGCTGCTTCCGAGATCGGCGCATCCTACAATGTGTGCTGAGACGGTATTCACCTGACACCTTGGCCCGCTGAGAGGTGTGGCCATGCCGCCCCTGGAGGGGTTGTAAGATGGAGTTCGCAGCTTCATCGCCAACCCGAGCCAGGAGAGACGACATGACCACGAAGGACAAGGTAGCACGACGCAAGCTTTCATTGCTGGAACTGGCGAGCGAGATGGAGAACGTGTCCCGCGCCTGCCGGATCATGGGCTATAGCCGGCAACAGTTCTACGAGATCCGGCGCAATTATCAGACCTACGGCGCCGACGGGCTGATCGACCGTCTGCCCGGCGCCAGGGGGCCGCACCCCAACCGGGTGAGCGCGGAGATCGAGGCCGCCATCCTGGCGCACAGCCTGGACCATCCGGGCCATGGAGCTCTCAGGGTCTCGCACGAGCTGATGCTGACGGGCGTCCAGGTGTCCTCCAGCGGGGTGCGCGGGGTCTGGAGCCGGCACAAGCTGCTGACCAAGCACGAGCGGCTGTTGCAGTTGGAGAAGAGCGTCGCCCAGAGGCGAATCGAGCTCTCCGAGGATCAGATCCGGCTGCTGGAACGCTTCTCGCCGGAGTTCCGCGAGCGCCACATCGAGACCCGCTACACGGGCGACCTGGTGGCCGTGGACACCTTCTTCGTCGGCCACTTGAAGGGCATCGGCAAGGTCTATCTGCAGAGCGTCATCGACTGCCACAGCCGCTACGCCTGGGGCCGGCTCTATACCTCCTGTCCGTCATCAAAACAAATGGGACTGTTGAGCGTGTTTCATAAGGGAGGATCTGGCTCATCTTTGTTTGATGTTAAGCCGCTTGGCGTTGATGGTTTGTCAATCGGCTTTGAAGTTTGACCCCCGATCGGCGTGCAATATTGGGTCTGACTCACTTTCGATGACGTTTCGTCATGCGGCAGGCACGAGGCGCGCTCTGAGCAGGTCGAGGTTGGCGCGTCCATACATCTGGCGCTTGAGGGCCTTCAGCTTGTTGATCTGGCCTTCCGTTTGCCCGTTCGACCACGGCTCGCGAAGGGCTGCCAGAACCGCATGCTTGTCGGCGTTCAGACCTCGGGCGAGGGATGCGAGAAGGCTGCCTCCGGCCTCGCTCAGCCATTCTTCGAGATTGTCGTGTTCGCCGTTTCTGACCATGTTGGCGAAGCGCCCGGTCAAGGCACAGGCTGCGGCAAGATCCGGAACGGCGGCTTCGATCCGGGCCACGGTTACGGCGTCGGACCTTGAGAGACGATCGCGCGCCGTCGTCATCATGCGGGCAATCCTGCGCGCCGATGGACATCTGCCCGGCGCGGAGTAGGCAGACGCTTCCGCGCGCCGCTGTCGTGTCGCCCATTCGCCGACGACACGCAGGCTTCCTCCGAACCCCTTTGCGCGAAGACGGCGCCACAGTTCGGCGCCATTCCGGCAACCGCTTTCCCATTCCCTCGTGAGCCAGGGCAACCACGGCTCGATACTGCTCTGTCGCAGCCGAAAGGCATCCTCGCGTTCGCCGTGCAGAATCTGGCGAACGAGATTGCGGCTCAATCCGGTCATGCGGACGATCTGCTTGATCGGCAGGCCGTCGCCGGCCAGGCGTCGAACCGTCGAGTTGGTGTACTGGCGGCGCAGGAACCCTTCATACAGAAGCCTCTCGGCTCCCGTCAGCAGGTCGGGATCGATGGCCCTGGAACCGAAGGCCTTTCGGATGTCGGGCATCGAACGACGGACCGCGGCCAGGAAGGCCTTCCCGCAATTGTCGAGCAGATGCCACCGGTCCGCGACCTGCACTGCGTTCGGAAGAGCCCGGGAAACGGCGCGACCGTAACCGCCATCGCGGTCGCGGGCCACGATCTCGACCCCGGGGTGGCGGGCCAGCCAGGCCTCGACCGTGGCAGGTTCGCGGTCCGGAAGAAGGTCGACGATCCGCCGCCGTTCCAGATCGCAGATCAGGGTTCCGTACCGCCGACCGCGTCGCCAGGCCCAATCGTCGATCCCGATCACGCGCAGCTGTTCCGGCGCGCAGCGCGATGCAGCACGCACGCTCCGAAGGAACGTATCCTTGCTCACCGGAAACAACAGCCGCTCTGCCAACGCCTGCGCCGGCCTTCCGCCCAACATGAGACCCAGCTGGAGCACCAGGCCCTGTAATCGGGAGGTGCGCCGTGCATGAGGGCTGGTAACCTCGGAGGAAAACCGTTCCGCGAAAATCGCCGTCCGGCAGCGGTTCGTCCGACACCGGAAACGCCGGACGGCAAGAGAAATCTTCACCTCGCGGCCGTGTGCCGGAAGGTCTGTCAGTCCACGTCGATAACGGCTGTGCACCTGCCGTGAAAGCCGACCGCAACGAGGACAGGCGGCCGCTGTGCCCTTGGCAAAGGCATGAACGAGAACACGGTCTCCCGTCTATAGCGCGACAATCAGGGTGATACCGCGCGCGACAATCAGGATGAGATTCACGGCGTCAGCGGCGTGAGGATGATTGCGGGTGGTGACGGAGATTTCAAGGGGCTTGGTTATTTTGATTGTCGCGGAGCGACAAACAGGCATTTCGCCGCCATCGGTCAGTGTCGCGCCGGGGAGGTGTGGAGGCAGAAGACGGCCCGCAAGGAAGGGTATTCCTGCGGGCCGGGAACGGTTGTTGGCGGCGCCGCTCTGTCGGCGCCGTTGCATGGCTCATTCTTGAGCGGTGTTTTTATCCGTGGCGAAGTTTGCGGGCCGCCCGCGTTTTCGCTTTGTGTTTTCGAGGGCGGCGCGTCGTCTGTAGCTTTCGACGTTCATCTCGAGGATGGTCGCATGATGGACGAGGCGGTCGACGGCGGCCACGGCGGTTGTTTCGTCCGGGAACACCTTGTGCCATTCGCCGAAGGGCTGGTTTGCGGTGATCATCAGCGAGCGTCGTTCGTAGCGGGCCGAGATAAGCTCGAAGAGGACGCTGGTCTCGGCCTGGTCCTTCTGGACATAGGCGATGTCGTCGAGGATCGGGAGGTGGTAGCGGTCGAGCCTTGTGAGAAGGCTTTCGAGCGCGAGCTCGCGCCGCGCGACCTGAAGACGCTGGACGAGATCGGTGGTTCGGGTGAAGAGGACGCGGTAGCCGTTTTCGACCGGGGCGAGGCCGATCGCGGAACCGATGTGGCTTTTGCCGGCGCCTGGCGGCCCAAAAATCAGACAGTTGGCGCCTTGGGTGAGCCATGCGTCACCGGCGGCGAGCGCCATGACCTGTGCCTTGGAGAGCATCGGCACGGCGTTGAAGTCGAAGCTTGCCAGGGTCTTGCCGGGGAGCAACCGGGCTTCCTGGAGATGGCGCTGGATGCGCCTTCGGTCGCGCTCGGCGAGTTCGTGCTCGGCGAGGGCGGCGAGGAAGCGGCCCGCCGGCCAACCCTCCTTGTCGGCGCGTTCGGCGAAGGTCTGCCAGAGCTGCTTGATCGAAGGCCGGCGGAGCTCGGTGAGCATGAGGGAGAGCTTGATGGCGTCGACCTTGTTGGGGTCGGTCGCGGTCCTGTCGTTGTCTGTTGTCATGCCGGGCCTCCCGTGCTCAGCAATGCCCCATAACCGGCGAGCGGCGCCCTGGCCACGTCGACGCCGGGCATCCGGGCCGGGTGTGGCGCGAAGCACGCCTTGAGGTCGCCGGGGACGGGCAGTCCGCCGGCCTTCAGGGCCTGGTCGATGGCGGCGGCCAGTTCGGCCTCGCAGTTCTCTTCGTGGGCGAGCGCGAGCAGGGTTACCGTCAGCCGGCAGGCCTCGCGCTCCGTCAGCCGTTCCAGGGCCCGCTCGAAGCATTGCCGGTAGGCCTCGCGCGGGAACAGGGCGTCGCGGTAGACCAGGTTCAGCAGTGCCATCGGCTTCTTTTTCAGCGAGTGGATGACGTGGCGGTAGTTGACGACATGGCCGTTGGGCCCCGGATAGCGCGCCCGTCCGCGCGGCAGGGTCAGATGGTGGGTGCCGCTGAGGAAGAGTTCGAGACGGTCGTCGTAAATGCGCACGCCGAGCCGATGGCCGATCAGGCGCGAGGGGACGGTGTAGAACACGCGTCGCAGGATGAACCCCGAGGAGGAAGTGACCTGCACACCGGTCTCCTCGTAATCGGCGGCGCGCATGGCCGGCAGGTCGCAGAGCACGGCCCGCTCGGCCTCGATGCGCTTGGCGCGGTGGGCATTGGCGCGCCCGACAACCCGGGCGATGAAGACACGATAGCCGTCGAGATCGTCGAAGTCGGTCGAGCCGCGCAGCGCCAGCGCGTCGGCGATGTCGCGCTTGAGGTGGCTGTGTGGGCCCTCGATCGACCCGTTCTCGTGCGCTACGCCGCGGTTGTTGCGCGAGACCGTCATGGTGTAATGCGCGCACAGCGACCGATAGCGCTCCGTCATGTCGTCGACATCCTCCTTGCGCAGGTTCCGGAACGCTGCCGACAGGCTGTCGGTGCGGTGTTCGCGCGGCGCGCCGCCAAGGTGCCAGAGCGCGCCCTGGAGCCCCTCCGCGAGCGCGGTAAAGCTCTCGCCGCCAAGCACCACCCGTGCATGGGCGAAGCCCGACCAGGCAAGCCGGAAGTGATAGAGCATGTGGTCGAGAGGTTGGCCGGCGACGGTCACCCCCAGAGACGACATGTGCGTGAAGTCCGACAGGCCCTGCCGGCCCGGCTCGTGCTTCTGGCGGAAGATCACTTCCTGCTCGGGACCGTGCTCGGCGCGCCAGATGCGGATCCGCCGTTCCAGCGTGCGCCGGACGCCGGGGTCCAGATCCGGGTGTTGCCGCATCAGCTCCCGGAACACGCCGATCGGGCGGATCCCCGGACTGCGCTTCAGGATCGGCACGACCTCGGCCTCGAACACCTCGCCAAGCGGGTCCGGACGACGCCGGCCACGCGGCGCCGTCTGACACTCGCCAAGGGATGGATCGCGGGCATGCCTGTAGCCCGTGGCGCGGCTGAAGCCCGACTTCGCGGCCGCGATCTCTATCGTGTGGGTCTTCTTCAGGGTCATGAATAGCCTCATCCGGCGATCGGTGATGTGGCGACCGGGCACCCCGTGCTCCCCAACTGAGAAAAAACACGAGCATGGTCCCCGACCGACCGCCAACGCCATGAGGCACGGCGCGAAATCTTCGCGCGACGGCGGGCCGAGACTCCAGTCGGGCTACGCCCTCCCTCCGTCTCGGCCCGCCGTCCCCGTCTCATCCAGATCGACGCGGAATCTCACCTTGATCGACGCGCTGCATGCGATGTCATGTTCCGCCGCGCCGCGCCCCTCTCCGCCGGCCCCGGTGAAGCTCCGCCCGTCTGCATCCTGCATGTCGTTCCTCCATCGCGTTTCGTTCCGTTCGCGCCGCCGCCGGCTTGCCTGCGGCGCGTCCCTGTTTCGCGCGCATGCGTCTGCGCCGGCGCGGATCGCGCGCCTGATTGCGTGCGCGAGCCCAGCGCAGGGCGCACGTCTCCCGTCCGTTCCGTTGGGGTTTTTTCGCGCCGGCGCGAGGTGAGAGACGAAGCGGCCTCCGGATGCCGCTTCCTCCTGTCTCATCCTACCACGGTTTTACAGGGGTCAAGCCCTTACCGGGAATTATTTCATGATTCATGAACGAATTGCAGTCATCGGCCATGGACCCGATGCTCCCGTCAGACCGGAAACCGACCGTGTTGCGCCTCGCCCCGGACGGAGCGAAGCGAATATCCGGGGTCCATCTTCCGGCCTTCCCGCCAAGCCGAAACGGCTGGGGATGGGACCCGGCTCCGGGGCCGGGGCGGCGAACCGGATGCGAGGCCGGCTTCAGGCGAACTCGGCGGAGCCGACCTGCCAGCCGGCCATCGCAGCGAGGTCGATCTCGATGCCGAGCCCCGGCCCGTCCGGCAGGCGGACATGGCCGTCCTCGACCTTGAGCGCCTCGCCGACCACCGCTTCGCGGAGCGGGTTTGCGTTGACGTCCATTTCCAGCAGCCCGTCGCCGCCGACGGCGGCCAGGATATTGGCCGAGTGGAGCAGGCCCAGCCCGCCGGCGAGCCAGTGCGGGCAATAGGTCCGGCCGGCGGCGAGCGCGCGCCGTGCGATGGCCGCGTTGTCCGAAACGCCGCCCCACTTGCCGACATCGGGCTGCACGATGTCGAGCCAGCCGAGCGCCCGGTCGATCAGGCCGTGGTCAGTCAGGTTCTCCCCGCCGGCGAGCGGCAGGCGCGTGGCCGACCGTAGCCGGCGCCAGTCCTCGTCCGGCGTATCGGCCCGCATCGGTTCCTCCAGCCAGCCGACGCCGGCATCCGCGAGCCAGCCCGCCGCCCATTCCGCCGTTTCCAGGTCCCATCTCTGGTTCGCGTCCACGAAGAGGCGCTCGCCGTCCGTCATGTCCCGGCAGATCGCCGCGACATTGCCCCGGTCGATCTCGTCCCCGAAACCGACCTTGAGCTTGAAGTTCCGGTAGCCGGCCTGCCGCGCCCGCACGGCCATTTCCGGCCCGTCATCGGGATTGAGGCCGCTCGCATAAGCGGGAATGCGGTCCCGCGCGGCCGAATCGAGCAGCCGGCGCAGCGGAACGCCCCGGCGCCGCGCCGCAAGGTCCCAGAGCGCCTGGTCGGCCGCGGCGACCGCTGCCGCGATCGGGCCGTATTCCCCCGACTGGATCGAGAGCACCCGCAACTGCCGCATCGTGTCGGCGTAGTGCGCCGGGATGTCGTTCACGGTCTTGCCGAGCAGCAGGTCCGGCAACAACCGGCCTGCCAGCCGGGCCCGGTATTCCGTCGTGATCGACGGGAAATTGCCCCAGATATCGCCCCAGCCGACCGCGCCGTCGGCGTCTTCCACCGCGACCATGGCGATGGCGCGTTCCTCGATGGCGCCGAAGGAAGCAACCACCGGCCTCGGCATAGGCGCGCGAAAGACCTCGATCCGGATGCGTGCAATCCGGCTCATGCCGCCGTCCTCTCGTTCAGGAGACCTACTCCGCTTCGGCCTGCAACTGTACGGCCACGAAACGGTCCTCGCCGCCCCGGTTGAGGAGCAGCAGAACCGAGCGCCGTCCGGCCTCGCGCATGACAGCGATGCGGTCCTCCAAGTCTTTCGGCCGGCTTACGGAACCGTGGTCGGCCTCCAGGATGAGGTCGCCCGCCTCAAGCCCCTTCTGTTCCGCGTCGCTGTCGGGCGCCACCCCGACAATGACCAGACCGCCCCGCTCCAGGGTCTCCTCGTCGAGTTCGAATTCCTTGCGCAGGTCGTCGTTCGGCTGCGCAACCACAAGCCCCAGCGCTTCGATCGGGTGCTCGCTTGTGGTGCTTTCCGCCGATGCGCTCGCCGGGTCATTTTCTTCAAGGCGGCCGACAACGACCTTCAGATGCTCGACTTTGCCCTTCCGCCACACTTCGACCGGCACCGACGCGCCGACCTCCGCATCGGACACAATGCGCGGCAAGGCGCGCATCTTCTCCACTTGCTTGCCGTTGAAGGAAAGCACGATATCGCTCGCCTGGATTCCCCCCTTGTCGGCAGGGCTGTCCGGCATGACGGCCGCGACCAGTGCCCCGCGCGGTTCGCCGAAGCCCTCGAACGCCGCCGCGATTTCCTCGGTCACATTCTGGATACGCACGCCGAGCCAGCCGCGCCGGGTCTCGCGGAAGCGGCGCAATTGGTCGATCACAGGCGCGGCGAGCGAGGACGGAATCGCGAACCCGATGCCCACACTGCCGCCCGAGGGCGAGGTGATTGCGGTGTTCACGCCGATCACCTTGCCGTCCAGGTCCAGCATCGGACCGCCGGAATTGCCTTTGTTGATCGCTGCGTCGGTCTGGATAAAGTCGTCATAGGGTCCGGCGCGGATGTCCCGCTTGCGGGCCGAGACGATGCCCGCGGTCACCGTGCTGCTGAATCCGAACGGATTGCCGATGACCACGACCCAGTCGCCCACGCGCGCCTTGTCCGAGTCCCCGAACTCAAGGAATGGCAGCGGCCCGTCCGCCGAGACCCGGAGCACCGCCAGGTCGGTCTTCGGGTCGCGCCCCACCACCTCCGCCGTCAACTCCCTGTCGTCCTGGAGGCGGACCAGGATTTCGTCCGCCTTGTCGATCACATGGTGGTTGGTGACGATGATGCCCGAAGCGTCGATGAGGAAGCCGGAACCGAGCGATGTGGCTCTGCGCGGCGGCGCGTTCTGACGCTCGCCCGGCTGCTGGTCGAAGAACTTCTTGAAGAATTCCTCGAAGGGCGAACCCTCCGGGAATTGCGGCAGGTCGGGCGAGCGCTGCCGCTCCACGGTCTGCCGCGTCGAGATGTTGACGATCGCCGGCAGGGCCTTCTCGGCGAGCTCGGCAAAGCTGTCCGGCGTGCCGTGGGCGCGAAGCGGCTGCGCCGCAGACGCCATGACAGCGAACAGAATCAGGGCAATGGCAAAGCGCATGGTGACGAGGGTCGTCCTCCGGGTCGCGGGCGGTCAGTCGGCAGCGTCCTGTACATGGGCGTAGTTCGCGTTGGTGAACCAAAGCATGTAGTCCATGTAGGTCGTCGGCGGGAATTTCGGAGGATCGCCGGGGCCGCAGCAGCTCGGCAGGCAGACCATCTCATAGTCGATATTGCAATCGAAGAAGAACGGAATGGCGTAGCGTTCCCGACCCGACCGGTTGCGTACCCGGTGCGGCGTCGAGAGGAAACGCCCGTTCGTCCAGCGATGGCCCATATCGCCGATATTGACGATGAAGCAATCCGGCTCCGACGGCGCCTCGACCCACTCGCCCGACGGCAGTCGGATCGACAGGCCGGGCACATCCGTCGTCGCCAGCAGGGTCATGAAGGAGCTGTCCGTGTGCGGCGCGAGGCTGAACTCATCGTCTTCGAAATGCTCGGGCGGATCGTAATGCGTCAGCCGGAGCGTGAATTGCGGGTCCGTGAATGCCTCGTCGAAGAAGCCCGGCGCGAGGTCGAGCGCGCGGGCGTAGAGCGGTAGCAGGCTTTTCGCCACCGTCTCCACGGCCTCTGCGTAGGCGAGCGCCGTCGTGCGGAAACCCGGCAGCGCGGCCTCGTCCGGCCAGCGGTTAAGCGGGCGAAAGCGCTTCCCGGCCTGCACGTCCGGATGGTCCGGCGGCAGGTCGCGCTTCATGAAGAACGCCTCGTTCCGGTTCGGCCGGTCGCCGAGATAGATGCCCGACGCGCGGGACACGCTGCCCTGGTAAGGCATGTAGCCGACATTGTCCGCGCCCGCCCTGAGCGCCGTCTTTTCTTCGAGCGGCCGCGCGTGGAAGCGCCGCGCCTGCTCGAACGCCGCTTCGGTGAGTGAGCGCGGCACCCCGTGGCCGCGCAAATAGTAAAAGCCGACATTGCGGCAGGCGTGGGAGAGTTCGGCCGCCGCCCTTTCCGCCCCGCCCGGTTCGCCCCGGAGAACGGGGCCGATATCGACAATCGGAATAGGTGTCGCGCCCATCTTCGCCTATTCTCCCGGCCTGTCAGCGAATCCGGCGCCATCTTCCTCCTCCCGGCGCCCAAAGGCAAGAAAGCGAGGCAGCCCCATGCCGACAGACTCGCCGATCTGGCCCGCGCCCCTGGACCATCTGCGCCTCGACAGCGATAGGCCGGACCGGCTTGCGGATTTCTATGCGGATCTTCTCGGCTTCGAGCGCTTCGACCTGCCGGACGGCAGCCGGCTGCTGCAGGGGCCCGGACGGCGCCTGGTGATCGGCGAGGGCAAGCCCGGCGCGCGGCCCTATCACGGCTTCCGGCTCCGGGACCGCGCGCAGCTCGATGCCGTTCGCGCCTTCATCGCAGCCAGGGGGATCAATATGGAGCCCTCGCCGTCTGCCGTGTTCGACCCGGATGCGGTGGCGGTGCGCGACCCGGACGGTTGGCTCTCGGTGTTCGGCCTGCCGCGCGGCGACCTCCCGGCGATCCGCACGGTCAACGGCGTGCCGGGCCGCAGTTTCACCGCCCGCCTGCAGCATGTCGTGGTGGCGAGCGAGAACCTCGGCGGCATGATGCGCTGGTACGAGGACGTGCTGGGCTTCGCTCCCTCCGACTACGTGCTGGCGGACATGGACGACCCCGGATCGCGCCGCGTCGCCTTCTACCGCTCCGACGAGGAGCACCACAGCTTCGCCGTGTTCGCCGCCTCCGAGACCAAGGCCGACCACCACGCCTATGAGACCGGCGGCTGGACGGACATCCGCGACTGGGCCGACCACCTCTCCGACAACGGCGCGAAGATCTGGTGGGGCCCCGGCCGCCACGGCCCCGGCAACAATTTGTTCTTCATGATCCGGGACCCGCATGGCGACCCGGTCGAACTCTCCGCGGAGATCGAGCACATGCCGCGCGAAATGCCGCCCCGGCTCTGGCCGGCCGAGGAGCGCACGCTCAATCTCTGGGGCCCCGGCTGGATACGCGACTAGCGGGGAGCGCCAAGGGCTCCCATCCCGGTCAGCCGCTTGCGAACCGGGCGGACGCGCGCTCGATCTCGACTTCGCGCTCGGTCTGGCGCGCTGCCGCGGCTTCGCATACGGCGGCTACGACGGACGCTTCCGCCCGTTCGGGACTGCCGGCATCGAACGGCGGATGCGGGTCGTATTCCATGCCGAGCTGGATTCTCTCAGCGGCCTCGGCCCCGAGCAGGTCCCCCGCCACGGTAAGCGCGAAATCGATGCCGGCCGTGACGCCGCCGCCGGTGATGACATTGCCGTCCACGACCACGCGCTCGGCCACCGGCTCGCAACCGAAGGCGGCCAGCATCGGCAGCGACATCCAGTGCGTTGTGGCCCTCCGGCCGCGGAGCAGCCCCGCCGCGCCGAGCACCAGCGACCCCGTGCATACGGAAGTGATGTAGCGCGCGCCCGACGCCTGCCGGCGCAGGAAGTCCAGCACCTCATCGTCGTTGAGCAGCGCATTCATGCCCGCGCCGCCCGGCACGCAGACGAGGTCGAGTTGCGGGCAGTCGGCAAGGGTCGCGCTCGGCAGCAGCCGCATGCCGCCGGCGGCCGTTACCGGATCGAGGGTCTTCCAGATGAGATGGACCTTCGCATCCGGGAACTTGATGAAGACCTCGTAGGGCCCGGTCATGTCGAGCTGGGTGACGTTGGGGAAGAGCAGAAGGCCGATCTGGAATGGCATGGCGATCTCTGGGCCCGTTCGCTGTTGGAGTGGCTCGCGGCGATATGGAGCGGCCTTCCGCCGCTTCAAGCCGGGAAGCCGGCGTTGAGCCATCCCGGATTTCTCACCAATGTCATGGTCTGCGCGGTGCTGTCGAGCCGGCATGGTAGGTAAAGACGCGCCGCGCGATGCGGGGCATCGAGCAAGCGGATTGACGCACCCTGCCGGCCCGACAGCACCGCCCTTCGGGTCGCATCCAGGCGCCCGCCCGCGGCGTCGCGGGCCTCAACCGTAGGCTGTGCTACGCTTTTCGGCCCGCTCCTTGCGGATCGGACGCCTGGACGCGACGCAGGCTGCGACAATGGTGAGAAATCCGGGATAGTCCCGATGTTGCACCATCGATACCGGCAAGTCGCCTACCCCGGATGGGGTCGCGGCCCGGCAAGGAAAATGCGCCTTTGGAGGTTCGCGCCCATGACCGGGTTTCCGGAACCGCTTCTCGATGGCTATCGGTCCTTCAAGGGCAGCCGCTATGCCAGCGAACACACGCGCTACCGCTCGCTCGCCGAGCACGGGCAGGCGCCGGAGGTCATGGTGATCGCCTGTTGCGATTCCCGCTCGGCGCCGGAGACGATCTTCAACACCGCGCCGGGCCAGATCTTCGTGGTCCGCAACGTCGCCAACCTGGTCCCGCCCTACGAGCCCGATGGCGCCTACCACGCAACCTCCGCAGCGCTCGAATTCGCGGTGCAGAGCCTGAGGGTGAAGCACATCGTCGTGCTGGGCCACGGGCGCTGCGGCGGCATCCGGGCGGCGCTGCACCCGTCGGCGGAACCGCTGTCTCCGGGCGACTTCATCGGCAAGTGGATGAATCTGCTGCGGCCGGCTGCGGACGCCATGGAGGCCGGCTGCGGGCTGACGGACGCCGAACGGCAAACCGCGCTCGAACGCGCCTCGATCCACTATTCGATTACGAACCTGCGGACCTTCCCCTGCGTCTCGATCCTGGAGGACCGCAACCGGCTCGGCCTTCACGGCGCCTGGTTCGACATCGCCGATGGCGAGCTTTGGACGATGGACCCGGAGACGGGAGCCTTCTCAAGCGCCGGGTAGGCGCAGGCCGCGCCTACGCTCCCGCAGCGGCGCCCACCCCGGCGTTGAGGGCACGCTCCGCCTGCAACCGTTCCTGCACGACCGCATCGCGGACCGCGCGCTGCAACTTCTCGAAGGCGCGCATCTCGATCTGGCGCACACGCTCGCGGCTGACGCCGAACTCCTGGCTGAGCTCTTCCAGGGTCGCCGGGTCCTCGCGCAGGCGACGTTCGTGCAGGATGCGGCGCTCGCGGTCGTTCAGGACACCCATCGCGCCGGCGAGCATCTCCCGCCTGCGGTCCAGCTCCTCGCGCTCGCCGTAGAGCGTCTCCTGGCTCTCGCTCTCGTCGGCAAGCCAGTCCTGCCACTCGCCCTCGCCCTCGACGCGCATCGGCGCGTTCAGGGACCGGTCGTGTGCCGCGAGGCGGCGGTTCATCTGCACGACCTCGTCCTCGGACACCCTGAGATCGTCGGCGATCTTGGTGACATGCTCGGGCGACAGGTCGCCGTCGTCGATGGCCTGCAGGCGGTGCTTCAGGCGGCGGAGATTGAAGAACAGCTTCTTCTGCGCCGCGGTCGTGCCGATCTTCACCAGCGACCATGAGTGCAGGATGTATTCCTGGATCGAGGCCCGGATCCACCACATCGCGTAGGTCGCGAGCCGGAAGCCCTTTTCCGGATCGAAACGCTTGACCGCCTGCATCATTCCGACATTGCCCTCGGATATCAGCTCGTTCACCGGCAGGCCGTAGCCGCGGTAACCCATGGCGATGCGCGCAACCAGGCGCAGGTGGCTGGTCACCAGGCGGTGCGCCGCTTCCACATCCTGATGCTCGACCCAGCGCTTCGCCAGCATGTATTCCTCCTGCTGCTCCAGCATCGGGAACTGGCGGATTTCATACAGGTAGCGGGAAAGGTTGCTCTCACTTCCAAGCGCCGGGATATTGCGGCCGGCAACGATATTTTCGGCCATGGTCTGAGCCCTCTCTACTCCCTTAAAACATAGGGATAACGGCTAGAAATTCAAGCCTTCCAACATTACCGAGAGTTCATGGAAGTCCGCAGGCGGCGGGCTTTCGAACAGCATTTTCTCGCCCGTCGCCGGGTGGCGGAAACCGAGTCGGGCCGCATGGAGCGCCTGACGCGGAAAGGCCGGCAATCCGCGCCGCCGGCCGCCATAGAGCGGATCGCCGATCGCGGCGTGGCCGATATGCGCCATATGCACCCGGACCTGGTGCGTGCGCCCGGTCTCCAGCCGGCAGGCCACGCAGGACGCGCGCGTGCCGAACGCCGCCTCGACGCGGTAATGCGTGAGCGCTGCGCGCCCGCGCTCGACGACCGCCATGCGCTTGCGGTGGCGCGGGTCCCGGCCGATGGGCGCCTCGATCCGCCCCTTGGCCGGCGACGGCAGGCCCTGCACCAGCACGAGGTAGCCGCGGTCGATGTCGTGCGCCTCGAACAGCGCGCGGAGGCCGGCATGGGCCGTTTCCGTCTTGGCCGCCACGATCAGGCCGGAGGTGTCCTTGTCGAGCCGGTGGACGATGCCCGGCCGCGCGACGCCGCCGATGCCCGAGAGGCCGGGCCCGCAACGGTCGAGCAGCGCGTTCACCAATGTGCCGCCCGGATGACCTGGGGCGGGATGCACCACCAGACCCGCCGGCTTGTCCACGACGATCAGATGCGCGTCCTCATGGACCACCGCGAGCGGGATCGCTTCCGGCTCGGGTTCGGCCGGGCGTGCGGGCGGCACGCTCACCCGGTAGAGCTGGCCGCCGACCGCCTTGCGCGCCGCGGGCGTCACGCACCCCTCGGCAATCAACGCCTGGATGCGGGAACGCGAGAGCGCCGGGATCGCTTGCGCCAGCACGCGGTCCAGCCGCTCGCCGTCGGCTTCGGGCGGTGCGACGGCCTCGAAGACCGCGCTTTCCTCCCCGGCACTCACAGAACACTCTCCATGGCGATGACTCTCACGCCCAACTATGACAAATCCACGACGTAAACGGGAAACGGGAAACGCTTCATGGGTCTGAAGGCCCTGGTTATCGGCATGGGCGTGGCGATCGTCATCGGGGTCGCGGTGGTGCTGGTCACGATCGCCAACCGGTCGGTTGCGCCCTCCGGCGACGGCGGTGAAATCCGCTGGCAACTGCCCGAGGGCGCGGAGGTGAAGGACTGGCGCGTTGCGGGCGACGACCTGGTCATCCGGCTGGAGCGGGACGGCGCGGTGCTGTTCTGGACCTTCGACCGGCGCTCCGGTCAGCGGCTCGGCGAGGTGCGGCTGGAGTCCGGGTCGAAACCGTAATCGCGGCCGGCCGCTTCCGCGCTGACCAGTCCGCGCCGCACATCCTTCTCGACCGCTGCGGGATCGCGCAGCGCCGGGTCTCCGAGCCCGCCGCCGCCCGGCATCTCCACGACCAGCCTCTCGCCTTCCGGCACGACCTGGAAGCCCTTGTTGCGCAGCTTTTTCCCGGAACCCAGGCTGAGCCGCCCGAGCGCGCCGGGACCGCCGCCGCCCCGCCCGCGCGCCGCATGCACGGTGCGTTCGAACGTCGCGTAAATGCCGAACGGCGCGCCTTCGCGGTTCTCAACCTCGATGGTCTGGCCGAGGCCGCCCCGCGTCTGGCCCGGACCGCCGCTGTCGGGGCGCAGCTCCTTCTTCCAGAACACCAGCGGCGTGATCGCCTCGGTCGCCTCGACCGGCACATTGCGCACGCCCGAGGGGAAGGGCGTTGCCGAGAGGCCGTCGAGGCCGGGCCGGGCGCCGGCGCCGCCGGAATGGAAACTCATGATCTGGAACGGGGTGGACTGCGAGCCGGCGCGCGCCGTGATCCCCTGGCCCGCGCCCAGCCGTAGCGTCCAGAGCGCCGAGCAGCCCTCCGCCGGTACCTGGTCCGGAATCGCCTGGTACAGGCAGCCGAACGCGACATCCGGCAACATGTGGCCGATATTCGAGCGCGCATAGACGGCGCAGGGATGCGGCGGATTGAGGATGCAGCCGTCGGGCGCCGTCACGCGGATGGCTTCGAGCGCGCCTGCATTGTTCGGCAGTTCCGGCGCTACGATGCATTTCACGCCGAAGCTCGTATAGGCAATGGTGTAGCAGAGCGGGCAGTTGATGCCGAAATCGGAGAGCCCGGAGGTTCCGTCGAAATCCACCTCGATCGCCCCATCGGCGACTGTCAGCCGCGCCACCAGCTCGACCTCGCGGTCGAAGCCGTCAATGGTCATGGCGTGGCTCCAGCTTCCCTGCGGCAGGGCGCCTATCGCATCGGCCATGGCCCTGCGGCTGCCATCGATGATGAAGTCCGCGAGCGTCGCGAGGTCCTCCAGGCTGTATTCGTCCATCATCGCCAGCAGCCGCTCGCTGCCGGTGTCGTTGCAGGCGGCAAGCGCGTAGAGGTCGCCGATCACCATGCGCGGCTCGCGCACATTGGCCCGCACCATCTCCAGGAACCACTCGTTCACCCGGCCGGCCTCGGCGAACGGCATCAGCGGCACGAACAGGCCCTCCTGATAGACCTGCTTGGCGTCGGGTCCCTGGCCGAGGCCGCCGACATCGACGACATGGCTGGTGGAAGCGAACAGCGCCACGATTCGCCCGTTGCGGAAGGTCGGCGAGACGACCGTGAAGTCGTTCAGGTGGCCGGTGCCCTTCCACGGGTCGTTGGTGATGAAGACGTCGCCCTCGCGCATGGTCTCGGGCGGGAATTTCTCGACGAAATGGCCGACCGAGAGCGCCATCGAGTTGACATGGCCCGGCGTGCCGGTGACCGCCTGGGCGAGCATCCGCCCGGAGAGGTCGAAGACGCCCGCCGAAATGTCGCCGGCCTCGCGCGCGGAGGTCGAGAACGCGGTGCGCACGAGCGTCTGCCCCTGCTCCTCGACCACCGAAAGCAGCCGGTTCCACATCACCTGATGGCGCACCGCATCGAATGCTTCGGTCATGCCGGCTCCCCTCTTCCCTTTCCCGTCTTCAACGCCCTGCGTTTCCGACCGGCGTGTACTTCTGCGACAATCGGGGCTTCGGCCCGACACTCGCGCAAGCCCCGTTCACCCAGGCGTCCTCCGCGTCAGCACCAGTGCGCCGGAGGCGGCGACGGTGAGGTCGAAGCCTTCGGGCGCGACGGTGGCAGTTTCATCCTCTACCACGACTACCGGGCCGGCAAGCCGGACGCCGGGCGGGAGGTCTGCGCGCGCATGGACCGCTGCCTCCGTCGACCCGCCCAATTCGGTGTCGTAGAGCATGCGCCGGCCGACCGGCGCACCGGCTGCCCTAGGCGGCGCCACGGGCAAGCGCGGCGGCAGCCGGTCGGCGGCACCGAGCGCCAGGCTCCACGACATCGTCTCCACTTCCAGCGCCGGAATCGTGCGGCCGTACAGGCGCCGATAGGCCTCGTCGAACCGCCGGCGGTATTCTTCCGCGTCAGCGCGTTCCGGCAGTTCGACCGCAATCTCGTGTCCCTGTCCGCGGTAGCGCATGTATCCGGTCCGCGTTTCCTCCAGCACCGCATCGGGCGCGCCCAGCCGCACCACGGCCTCCGCCTCCTCCCGCATGTCGTCGAACAGCGCATCGACTACCGCCGGAGCGAAATTGTCGAGCGCGACGAAGCGCGAGCGTACGACATCATAGGCAATGGGCGCCGACAGGAAGCCGATTGCGGAGCCGACTCCGGCTCCCGGCGGCACGATCACCGTGTCGATTCCGAGCTTGGTAGCGAGGCGCGCGGCATGCAGCGGGGCTGCGCCGCCGAACGCGATAAGCGCCCGGCCCGCGAGCGGCTTGCCGCTCTCGATCGCATGGACGCGCGCGGCATTAGCCATGGTCTCATCGACGATTTCGCTGACCCCGGCCGCCGCGACCTCGTCCGTCATGCCTAACGGTCCGCCAACATCGCGCTCTACGGCATGGCATGCAGCGTCGGCGTCCAGCGCCATTGTGCCGCCGGCGAACCGGGCGGGGTCGATGCGCCCGAGCATCAGGTCGGCGTCCGTCACCGTAGGTGCGCCGCCGCCGCGGCCGTAGCAGGCGGGTCCGGGGTCGGCGCCCGCGCTGTCGGGGCCCACGACAATGCGGCGCAACGCATCGACGCGCGCAATCGATCCGCCGCCCGCACCGATCTCGACCATCTCGATGGCCGGGATGCGCAGGGGCAGGCCGCTGCCCTTGAGGAAACGATATTGCCGGGCCACCTCGAAATTGCGTGACAATTGCGGGCGGTAGTCGTCGATCAGGCAGATCTTCGCCGTGGTGCCGCCCATATCGAAGGAAAGCGCCGTGTCGAGGCCGTGTTCGGCGGCGACATTGCGGGCCAGCACCGCCCCGCCGGCGGGGCCCGACTCGACCAGCCGGATCGGGAAGCGCTGCGCCGTCTTCACTGTCGTTACCGCGCCGCTGGACATGGTGAGCAGCAGCGGGCAGGCGAGGCCCCGGTCCCTGAGCGCGGCCTCCAACCGGCCGACATAGCCGGCGATCAGCGGGCGCACATAGGCGTTGGCGACCGTGGTGGAGAGGCGGTCGTATTCGCGGATTTCGGGCGATACCTCCGAGGAGAGGCAGATCGTGGCGTCCGGCAGTTCGCGCTTCAGGATGGCAGCCGCGCGGCGCTCATGGGCATCGTCCACATAGGAGTGCAGGAAGCCGACCGCGACCGCTTCGACCCCTTCCGCCCGGAAGAACGCCGCATGGGCCGCCACCGCCGCCTCGTCGAGCGGCAACAGCATCGAGCCGTCCGCCGCCAGCCGCTCCGGCACGCCGAGGCGGAGTTCGCGCGGCACCAACGGCTCCGGGCGCTCCATATAGAGGTCGTATTGCTCGAAGCGGTGCTCATAGGCCATCTCGATGGAGTCGCGGAACCCCTCGGTCGTCAGCAGCGCCGTCCTCGCTCCCTTGCGCTCGATCAGCGAATTGGTAGCGAGCGTGGTGCCGTGGATCACAAGATCGACCCGTTCCGGCGCAACGCCGGCGCGGCCGAGCGCCGCCGCAATGCCGTCCATCACGCCGGTTTCCGGTGTGTCGGAGGTCGTCGGCACCTTGGCCGAAGTCCGCCCGCCGGCATGGTCGATGACGACATCGGTAAAGGTCCCGCCGACATCGACCCCGATACGGCAGGCCGGGTTATCCCTGGTCATGGCAATCCATTCTCGCAGCGTCGCGAATCTCGTCCTCATGGCCGAGGCCGAGTATCCAAGCCTCTTCTTCAACGATAGATCGGCGTTCGTCCGGCTCCAGACCGGGCGCGCCCGCGAACAGTGGGGCAAGGGCGTCCCGTCTGTCCAGCCGTGCGAAAGCGCTCGCATTGACGCGGACCTGGGCGCGGTCGAGGATTTCTCCTTCCTTTCGGCTTTCGCCGACCTGTTTCCGGAGAAGCGACGGATAGATTTCCGCGAGGACGAGCGGTGTCTTGCCGGTATCCGGCGGCTGCAGCCCGGTATCGAAAGGCCAGACTGCAGCGCGGCCACCGATGCGCGGGTCCCCCAGCAACCGTTTCAACGCCGGCAGGCCCATAAGAACCTGCGAGCCGACGGAACCCGCATAGGCCAATTGCCACACCGTTTTGGCACCCTTCGCGCGAAGATCGGCGATGCGGCGCTCTAGCGGTTGGCAGGTGCGGTCCTTCTCGCGAGTCGGTATGTTTGTGAACTGCGACCACTGTCGGGGCCGTCCCCAAAAGGGGCCGACACCCTGCCAGCAACCATTGATCTTTTCGGCGACTTCAAAGCGGTTGTTGCGGTTATCGGGTTTGTCCTCGATTCGCTCCGCGAGCCAGTCCCAAAGCGCAAATGCTGCGGCGCGGCCCGTCAATCGCTCCGCAACGCCTGCCGGATAACCGAACGGGAAATCGAAGCCGGCCAGAACGCGGCGCCCGGCATCCAGTTCGTCGGCTATGAAGGCGGCTAAGCTTTCGATGGCTGCATGGCGCGTCGGGGGGTTGCGCGGTTCGAGAACACAGTCTTCGCCGATGACGGCGGCCCACCAGATCGAGTCTTTACCGGTGGCCCGTTCCGATTTGGCCGACCAGTCCACCACAATATGAGTTTCAAACAGCGGCATCGCGGGTCACCGGGGCCGGAGCGGTAGCCCCTTATCTTCAGAAAATTCGAGGAATTGGTTTCCGGCTGCGCCGGCTCCGCTCTTCGCGGAGGACGTCGGCAGGAGTGCGATCCAAAACGACATCCGGTTGGGAGCGTATTGCTTTGAGCAGCTCCTGCCGGCTCGGGCGCTCCGACGACCGCTCGACTTCCCGTAGGACGCCGTCAATTCGGGTGGCCATTCTCATCCGGCAAGGATGAAAACATCCTCCAAGCCTGTCAACTCGGCGGCTTCGAGCGCGCCGAACGGCCGACGACTATATGCGTGTCGAAGAGTGGCACCGGCGCTACTGGCGGTCGGGGTGATAGACCCGGATCGGCCGGTATTGCTTGTAAACGGATTTCTGGTCGCTCCAGGGCACGCCGGTCGCCGCGCCGCCATCGACGGTAATCGCCTGGCCGGTGACGAAGCTCGACCGGTCGCTTGCCAGATAGAGCACGGCCTCGGCGATGTCGCGCGGCCGGCCCACACGCGGGATCGGCTGGCGTTCCGCATACTCTCCAAGCCGTTCCTCGATCAGGCTGTCCGGCTTGCCGACGGTGTTGGCCGCAAGCGGCGTCGCGATATAGCCGGGGCAGACGCAATTCACGCGGATCGAGTGCTCGCCGAGTTCCATCGCGGAAACCTTAGAGAGATGCACCACGGCTGCCTTCGCCGCCGAATAGACCTGCGGCCCGCGCCCGGCGGTGATGCCGGCAATGCTGCCGGTGTTGACGATGCTGCCCGAGCCCTGGGCCTTCATCGCCGGAATGGCGTGCTTCATGCCGAGGAACACACCGCGCACCAGCACATCGAAGGTCAGGTCGAACTCCTCCACGGGAATCGAATCCAAAGGCCCCAGCGCGCCGCCGAAGCCCGCATTGTTGAACATGCAGTCCAGCCGGCCCCAATTGTCGAGCGCGAGATCGACGGCCGCCTTCACCTCCGCCTCGTTGCGGACCTCGCAGGAGGCGAAGAGCGCAGCGTCCCCCAGTTCGCCGGCCAGCGCCTCGCCGCGCTCGCGCTGCATGTCGGCGATGACGACGCGGGCGCCCTCGGCGACGAACAGCCGCGCCGTCGCCTCGCCGATTCCGCTCGCGCCTCCGGTAATGACGGCGGTCTTCCCTTCCAGTTCGGCCATGCTTGCGCCCCCCTCTCAATGCTCCAGACTGCCCGGCGCGCCCATTGTCACGTAAATCGCGCCGTCTGTCCGCCATCCCGGAACCGCCTGCTACAATAGGCGCTCATTCACAGGACTCCCTGAAACGAGACGCCTCATCCCATGTCCGAGCTTACGATCACGACCCCCGCCGGCGAGACCTTCGGCGCCTATGCCGCCTTTCCCGACAGCAGCGGACCCGCGCCGGGCCTCCTGCTGCTGAACGAGGTGTTCGGCGTCAACCGCTTCATGCGCGCGATTGCCGACTACTGGGCCGGCAGGGGCTTTCTCGCCGTCTGCCCCAAGCTCTACTGGCGGATCGACCCGAATTTCGAACTCGACCCGGAAACGCCCGGCCACCGGGACCGGGCGCTCGCCACGCGGGAGCATTTCGATGTCGAACTCGCAGTTGGGGACACGGCGGCGGCCGTCGCCCGATTGAAGGAATTGCCTGAGTGCAGCGGCAAGGTCGCGACGCAAGGCTATTGCCTGGGCGGGCTGCTCGCCTTCCTCCATGCCGCGCGCGGCGAGGCGGATTGCGACATTTCCTATTACGGCGTCGGTATCGAGGGCTATCTCGGCGAGGCGGCGCAGATTACGCGCCCGGTGATGCTGCATATCGGCGAAGCCGACCCGTGGACGCCGCCTCCCATCCGCGATGCGACGGCCGCGGCGCTGGCCGGCCATAAGGCTGCAGAGATCTACACCTACGCCGATACGGACCACGCCTTCGCGCGTGAGGGCGCTGTGACCGAGGTTGCGGCCATGAAGGAGCTCGCCAACCGGCGCTCGGAAGCCATGTTCGACCGGGTGCTGCGCTGATGCGCGCCGTTCTCTGCCGCTCCTTCGACGGCATCGATGCCTTCACTGTCGAAGACATCGAACCGGAGGCGCCGGGTCCCGGCGAGGTCCGGGTGCGCGCGGCCGCCGTGGGGGTCAATTTCGCCGACTCGCTGGTGGCGGCCGGGCAATACCAGACGCGCCCGGACTTTCCCTTCAGCCCCGGTTTCGAATGCGCCGGCCAAATCGATGCGCTCGGGCCCGGCGTGAATGGGTTCGAGATCGGCGAGCGCGTCATGGCAGTCATGGACTACGGCGCCTACCGCGAGCAGGTCTGCGTCCCCGCCGTGCATGTTTACCGCTTGCCGGAAAGCATGGGCTTCGTCACGGCGGCGGGCTTCCCCGTCGCTTACGGCACAAGCCATATCGGGCTCGACCATCGCGGCGGCCTGCAAGCGGGCGAAACCCTGCTGGTGCATGGCGCGGCCGGCGGCGTCGGGCTTACCGCCGTAGAGATCGGCAAGGCGATGGGCGCGACCGTCATCGCCACCGCAGGCGGGCCGGAGAAGGTGGCCATCGCCTGCGAGCACGGCGCCGACCACGGCATCGACTACAAGCACGAGGACATCCGGACGCGCGTCAGGGAGCTTACGGAGGGGCGCGGCGCGGATGTGATCTACGATCCCGTCGGCGGCGATGTCTTCGACGCCTCCATGCGCTCCATCGCCTGGGGCGGGCGGCTGTTAGTTGTCGGTTTCGCAGCCGGGCGCATTCCGCAGGCGCCGGCCAATCTGCTCCTGGTCAAGAATGCCGCGGTAATCGGGGTTTACTGGAGCTCGCACCGGGAACGCGAGCCGGAGCGCCTGCAACGGAGCTTTGCGGACCTGTTTGCGCTCTATGAGGATGGCGCGCTGAAGCCACGCATCGCCGAGACCTGGACGCTCGAGCAGGCGGCCGACGCCCTGCGCCGCCTGCTTTCCCGCAAGGTCGCCGGCAAGATCGTGCTCACGGTCTGAGCTGCCCCGGCCTGGCGGACGCCGCCGAATTGGCTCCGGCGCTGTCGAGTTTGAAGGCGTGCCCCAGAAATAGTAGACTGCCAAGCTTGCAAGATTACGGGAGAGGTTGGCCGGTGGCGGTTGAAACGACCGTAATTTCGGCGATGAGCTTCGAGGAAGCCATGGCGGAGCTGGAGCAGATCGTCCAGCGGCTGGAGCAGGGCCGGACGCCGCTCGAAGACGCTATCGCCGCCTATGAGCGGGGCGCGGCGCTCAAGCGTCATTGCGAGGACAAGCTGCGTCTGGCGCAGGAGAAGGTCGAGAAGATCGCACTGGACCGCGCCGGCATTCCTGCGGCCGAGCCGCTCGACCCGGAAGCCGGCGGGTGAGTGGCTTTCCCGACCGTCTCGGCCGGGTTCGCGCCAAGGTAGATCGAATTCTGGCCGGGTTGTTGCCCGAGACGGGGCGCGCCGAGCGGCGGCTGTTCGACGCCATGCGCTATGCCGCGCTCGGTCCCGGAAAGCGGCTCAGGCCGTTTCTGGTCATCGCGTCCGCCGACCTGTTCGGCATCGAGGAGCGCTTTGCGCTGCGCTGCGGGGCTGCGGTCGAACTCGTGCATTGCTATTCCCTTGTGCATGACGATTTGCCGGCCATGGACGACGATGACCTCAGGCGCGGCCGGCCGACCGTTCATGCCGCCTGGGACGAGGCGACCGCTATCCTGGCGGGCGACGCCTTGTTGACACTTGCCTTCGAGGTGCTGGCCAACCCCGAAACCCATCCGAGCGCAGCCGTTCGCCTCCAATTGGTCGGTGGGCTGGCGCGCGCCGCCGGAGCGGAAGGCATGTGCGGCGGCCAGATGCTCGACATGCTTGCTGCACGGGCCGAGTTCGAATACGGCGAAATCGCTCGCCTGGAACGCATGAAGACCGGCGCGCTGATCGCCTTCTGCTGCCGCGCCGGTGCATTGCTCGGCGGTGCGCCGCCCGAGGCCGAGCGCGCGCTTGCCGCCTACGCCCAGGACCTTGGATTCGCGTTCCAGATCGCCGACGACCTGATCGACGCCGACGGCTCGGAAGAAGAGGCCGGGAAGCGTCTCCGCAAGGATGCCGAGCAGGGCAAGGCAACGGTCGTTTCGCTGCTGGGCGTAGAAGCGGCCCGGAAGCGCGCCGCGATGCTGAGCGAGCAGGCCGCCGCTCATCTGGACAGCTTCGGGTCCCGGGCCGACCCTCTGCGCGACGCTGCCCGGTTTGTGGTAGAGCGAACCAGTTGAGAGGTATGCCATGGTGTTATCCAATCGAAGCACACCGCTGCTGGACCGCATCGGTTCTCCCGCCGATCTTCGAGAGCTTTCCGACAACGAATTGAAACAGCTTGCCGCCGAACTCCGCTTCGAGACGGTGGACACGGTCTCGCAGACCGGCGGCCATCTGGGCGCCAGTCTCGGCGTGATCGAACTGACCGTGGCGGTGCACGCGGTTTTCGATACGCCGCACGACCGCTTGATCTGGGATGTGAGCCACCAAGCTTATCCGCACAAGATCCTGACCGGGCGCCGGGGACAGATGCACACGCTGCGCCAGAGCGGCGGGCTGTCGGGCTTTACCCGGCGCGTCGAGAGTGACTACGACCCGTTCGGCGCGGCGCACAGCTCAACCTCGATCTCGGCGGCGCTCGGCATGGCGGCGGGGGCCAAGCTCCGGGGCGATGAACGGCGCTGTATTGCAGTGATCGGCGACGGGGCGATGACGGCCGGCATGGCCTATGAAGCGATGAACAATGCCGGCGCGATGGAACTGCCGCTTGTGGTGGTGCTGAACGACAACGACATGTCGATCGCACCCAATGTCGGCGCGATGAGCAACTATCTCGCGCGGCTGATTTCCTCGCGCTCCTACCGTTCGCTGCGGCAGGTGGCGAAGGAAGTGGCGCGCCGCTTTCCCAAGCCGTTCGAGATCGCGGCATTGCGGGCGGAGGAATATGCGCGCGGCCTCGTCACCGGGGGCACGCTCTTCGAGGAGATGGGCTTCTACTATGTGGGCCCGATAGACGGCCACAATCTCGACCACCTGCTTCCCATCCTGCGCAATATCCGCGACACGAACGTCCGCGGGCCGGTGCTGATCCATGCGGTCACGCAGAAGGGCAAGGGATACGAGCCGGCGGAAACCTCGGGCGAAAAGTATCACGGCGTTTCGAAGTTCGATATCGACACCGGCGTCCAGGCGAAGTCGAAGCCTGCCGCCCCTTCATACACTTCGGTTTTCGCGAAGAGCCTGATCGCCGAGGCGGAGCGGGATCCGGGGGTCTGCGCGATCACCGCCGCCATGCCCTCCGGCACCGGAGTGGACGCCTTCTCCGCGCGGTTCCCCGAGCGTGCCTTCGATGTCGGCATCGCCGAACAGCATGCCGTCACCTTCGCCGCCGGCCTGACCTGCGAGGGCATGAAGCCCTTTGCGACGATCTATTCGACCTTCCTCCAGCGCGCCTACGACCAGATCGTCCACGATGTCGCCATCCAGTCGCTGCCGGTGCGCTTCGCGATCGACCGGGCCGGCTATGTCGGCGCCGACGGCGCGACCCATTGCGGCGCCTTCGATGTCGCCTATCTCGGTTGCCTGCCGAATTTCGTGCTGATGGCGGCGGCAGACGAAGCCGAGCTCGTCCACATGGTCGCAACTGCCGTAAGCATCGACGATGTCCCCTGCGCGTTGCGCTATCCGCGCGGCGAGGGCGTCGGCGTGGCGCTACCGGAGCGCGGCGAGGTGCTGGAAATCGGCAAGGGCCGCGTGTTGCGCGAGGGCTCGACCGCAGCCATCGTCTCCTATGGCGCGCGGCTCCACGACGCGCTGGCGGCGGCCGACAGGCTGGAAGCGGAAGGGGTCTCCACGACAGTCGCGGATGCGCGGTTCGCCAAGCCTCTGGACGAAGGGTTGTTGCGCCGGCTGGCGGAGAACCACGAGCTGTTGCTGACAGTCGAGGAGGGCTCGATCGGCGGCTTCGGGTCTTTCGCGCTCCAGTTTCTGGCAAGCCAGGGCCTGTTGGACGGCGGCCTGAAAATACGGTCCCTGGTCATGCCGGACGCCTTCTTCGACCATGACAAGCCGGAGACCCAGGTCGCCAGGGCGGGTCTGGACGCCGACAGCATTTTCCAGACAGTGGTTTCTGCGCTCGGTGTTGCGCAATCCGCCGAAGCAGGGTGAAGGACCGCCTCGACCGGGTTCTGGTCGCGCGCGGCCTCGCTGAAAGCCGGACGCAGGCGCAGGCGCTTGTCCTTGCCGGCAAGGTCTATTCCGGCACGAGGCGTCTCGACAAGGCAGGCCATCCCGTCGGTCCCGAAACGCCGCTGGACGTGCGGGGGCGGCCGCATCCCTGGGTCTCACGGGGCGGGCTGAAGCTTGCGCATGGCATCGAAGCGTTCGGCATTCCCGTCCGGGGCCGGATTTGCCTGGATATCGGGGCGTCCACGGGCGGGTTCACCGATGTGCTGCTTGCCAATGGCGCCGCCAGGGTCTGGGCCGTCGATGTAGGGCGCGGACAACTCGCCTGGAAGCTGCGCAACGATCCTCGGGTGCGCGTGCTCGACCGCACCAATGCGCGCTACCTGACGGCGGCAGAGGTGCCGGACCCTGTCGATCTTGCGGTCTGCGATGCATCCTTCATCCCGCTCGCGACCGTGCTGCCCGCGCCGCTCGCGCTCACCCGGGCCGGCGCCCATCTGGTGGCGCTCGTCAAGCCGCAGTTCGAGGCCGGGCGGGGCCGCGTCGGCAAGGGCGGCGTCGTACGCGACCCGGCGGTGCGCCGGGAAGTCTGCGAGGCCGTCCGCGCCTGGCTCGATAGCCTCGAAGGCTGGTCCGTGCTGGGCCTGGAGGAAAGCCCGGTGCGCGGCCCCGAAGGCAATATCGAATACCTGATCGCCGCCGTCCGGGACTGACCGACGCGGCGCCCGCTCAGAGGTCGGCGTAGCGCTCGATGGTCTCCTTCCAGGGGAGCAGGTCCTCCGGGCCGCGCACAAGCATGGCGAGGCCGGCGACGCCGGTCACCGGCACCGTGACGCGGCCGACGCCCATCGCGGCCAGGCGCGGCAGGTCGTCCAGGTCGTCGGGCATCGAACAGGTGAGCGTGATGGCGTCGGGGTCGCGCCCGTGCTCGCGCGCCGTGCTGCGCACAAGGTCGAACAGGTCCTCGGGCGCCCCGCGCGCCGGGAAGAACCCGTCGCCGAGCCGGCCCGCGCGCCGGGCCGCCGCCTTCGAGTGGCCGCCGACCGTGATCGGAACCGTTCCGTTGACCGGTTTCGGGCGCATAAAGGCGTTCTCGAAGGAGACGAAGCGCCCCTTGTAGGTCGGCGCCGGCGATCTCCAGAGCTCGCGCATGGCGTGCACATAGTCGTCGGTTCGCGCGCCCCGGTCCTCGAAGGGCACGCCAAGCGCGTCGAACTCCTCCCGCAGCCAGCCGACGCCGATACCGAGTTCGATGCGTCCGCCCGACATCGCGTCCAGGGTCGCCACCTGCTTGGCGGTGACGACGGGATTGTGCTGGGGGAGGATCAGGATGGCCGTGCCGAGGCGGATGCGCTCGGTCCGCGCCGCCACCCAGGACATCCAGATGAGCGGGTCCGGCATGACGAATCCGGCCTCGTCGCCGGGCATCTTTCCGTCCGTCGTATAGGGATAGGCCGAGCTGTAGCCTTTCGGCACCACGGTGTGCTCGATGGTCCAGGCGGACTCGAACCCCGCGGCCTCTCCCGCCTGGAGCAGCGCCACGGCCTCGGCCGGGTCGGTATAGCGTCCGGTATTGCAATAACGCAGCGCGAATTTCATGCGACGTCCCCTCCTCGCTCCTGTTGCCCCATGGTGTAAAATCCTAATAAGATTTTTCACCATAGGTCACTATCTGATATCGGGTCGTATCTCTCCCATGAAGATCGCTTGTATAAAGGATATTAGTGGGCATTGCAAGAGGCAACGGCACCAAGACTTGGTGGCCTACGTAGAAGCACAAGAAAGGAAATTATGGAACTTGGGGAAGTGGATCGATATGGTGCATCGGAACCGGGGGCACAGGAAGTCGTTTGGTGCCTGGACGCGTGCTATATGGGGATATAGTCAGGATCATGGCAGTGATGCACGGGTTCGAACCGGGAGAGAGATGAATATGAGGACTGATATAGGTAAAATACAAGTTTTTTGTCCGGAAGAAATGGAGTCGGGGACGTCTGTAGCGGCTCCGGGAGCGTCGTCGTGAGCCGGTCCCCGGCAAGCCACCGCACCCAGCATGGGGTGATGGCGACGGCGAACGAGTGGGCGCGGATCAGGGAGCTTGCCGCGGAGGCGGGCATGGAGATGTCGCGCTACATCGTTCACCGGGCAACTGTGGCCGAGGCCGTGCCGGCTGTCGTTCTTCGGCTCGCGGTGCGCGAAATGCTGGTGCTGGCGAAGATAGAGCAGGAGCGCATGGCGGAACTCGGCCTGAAGGACCGCTGGGCCGCTCTCGGCGATGCCGTCGATGCCTGGCTCTCCCGGGAAGGCGATCTGGACCGCCTGACCGATCCCGACGCGGCCGCGCGCTGGCAGGCGGTCTCGGGCAGCGCCGATCCGGAGGGCGGCCCCGCGCCGCAGCCCTGACGGGGTCATGGCAAGTCTGATTCGTCGTTCCCTGCGCTGCACGCCGGTCGAGCGGGCTGCGATCAGGGAGAGGGCCGAGGCGGCGGGCATGCCGGTCTCGCACTTTCTGGTGGCCTGCGCACTGCACGAGGACGCAGGCGCACCGCCTCGCGAGGAGCCCCGGCTGGCGCTCACGGAGGAGGAACAGCGGGTATTGTATGACCGGGTGGCGCGGATGGACGCCGTCCATCGTGCGCTGCACGAGGCGCTTCCCGGCACGGACCTTTCTCTGTTCGGCGCGATCGCCTTCATCCAGCGCGAGCTCCAAGCGCGCCGGTCGGGCGGCACAGACCAATGATGGCGCGCCTTGCGGCCCAGCGGGCGCGGCTGACGATCTCCTGCTCCGTTCTGGACTGGGAGCGCATACGAGAGATCACGGAGCGACGCGGCGTGTCGATCAACGACCACATGATTTCTGCGGGGCTGAACGTCGAACTCGACCCGGAGGTCTTGTCCGGGCCGTCGCTTGCCCTTTCGGAAGCAGAGCAGCGGCTGCTGTTCGACCGGGTAGCCCGCATGGCGGAAGGCACGCTCGCGGCGGCGGGTCCACGCGGGAATTCCATCGCACGGCTTCGGCAATCGGTGGAACTGCTGCTCATGACGGTGCTGCGCGACATGGTCCGGCAGGGCCGGGAGGATGAGCTCGGGCCGCTGCTGGCGGAAGCGTTCGGCCCCGACCATGCGCCGGTCATCGAACGACAGTTCCGCAAGTGGATGGAGAACGAGCCGCCGCCGCTCGGCTGAGCAATGACATCGCGAAACCGGTTCGCCGGCGGCATTCGTGATCCCACACGAAATGGCGACGCGGCCGCCCAGGGGTCGCAAGGTCGGGGTGGCAAAGTGACTCCACGAGGCTGGCCGGTGTAGCGGTCGGCCGGGCCATGTGATTGGCTGTCGGCGATGACCGGCAACTCGGATATCGACACTCTCAGGGAGGCGCTGGCGGCGGCCGAAGCCAAGGCGGTTGAGGCCGAGACGCGGGCCACGGTCGCCGAGGCCGAGGCTTGCAACGATGCCGTCTCACGCGTCGATCAAGGCCCCCGTATGCTTGGCTTCAATGAGGCCGGGGCGCGGACGCCCCGGATGCGCCGGCGCGGTCGGTCCACCCCAGGCGGTTGATGAGCCAGCTTCAATGAGGCCGGGGCGCGGACGCCCCGGATGCGTCCACGAGGTCGCAGCGGGCAACACGCCCGCTTTTCATTGCTTCAATGAGGCCGGGGCGCGGACGCCCCGGATGCGTGGTATATCGAGGCTTCGGGAGAGAGACAATGGCACGCTTCAATGAGGCCGGGGCGCGGACGCCCCGGATGCGCCTTCTATCTCGCCGAGGGCGGCACGTATCCGCCGCTTCAATGAGGCCGGGGCGCGGACGCCCCGGATGCAACGAGCTGGCGGAGTTCCCGATTCGATACAAACTGCGCTTCAATGAGGCCGGGGCGCGGACGCCCCGGATGCGGAGCTTGAGGAAGTGATCCGCGTCGGCGTGACCGAGCTTCAATGAGGCCGGGGCGCGGACGCCCCGGATGCCTCGACAAACGCGAGCTGGCGCTCGGCCTCGCTCAGATCGCTTCAATGAGGCCGGGGCGCGGACGCCCCGGATGCCCAGCATCGCGCGCGGCCCCGAGGCGAAGACTTCTAGCGCTTCAATGAGGCCGGGGCGCGGACGCCCCGGATGCTTGAATGCCAAACCAAGTAAGACCACACTCTTAGAAAGCTTCAATGAGGCCGGGGCGCGGACGCCCCGGATGCATGGCCTTCGATGCGCGGGTGGCGGGGCGCTGCGGACAGCTTCAATGAGGCCGGGGCGCGGACGCCCCGGATGCAGGTGAAGTTATGCCCATTGGTGGCGCTCTCGTACTCGCTTCAATGAGGCCGGGGCGCGGACGCCCCGGATGCGCGAGTTTCTCCAAGGCAATAGCATTGCCGAGTATCCGCTTCAATGAGGCCGGGGCGCGGACGCCCCGGATGCTCGGCGCCGCGATGCTCGCCAGTGTAGGCCAGTCGCACGCTTCAATGAGGCCGGGGCGCGGACGCCCCGGATGCATCGACGCCTTCGGCAAGCGCATCGTCCCATTCGGCGGGCTTCAATGAGGCCGGGGCGCGGACGCCCCGGATGCGGTGAGGCGCTGAAGATCAGGGCCGCCAGCGCGACGACGCTTCAATGAGGCCGGGGCGCGGACGCCCCGGATGCCTGTTCGTGGCCGACGGCACGCTCGACATCGTAGACGAGCTTCAATGAGGCCGGGGCGCGGACGCCCCGGATGCCGTTCTGGGGGCCTTGTTCCACTA
Source organism: Alphaproteobacteria bacterium (assembly GCA_965261985.1). Taxonomy (GTDB): domain Bacteria; phylum Pseudomonadota; class Alphaproteobacteria; order Bin95; family Bin95; genus Bin95. The sequence continues at coordinate 5,356,501 of OZ253490.1, read as the reverse complement.
CCCGTTTCACACCCTGCTTCAATGAGGCCGGGGCGCGGACGCCCCGGATGCGCAGCAAGGGCGCGCGGGTGGAGGTGGCGCTGGCGCAGCTTCAATGAGGCCGGGGCGCGGACGCCCCGGATGCCGTGCAATCGGCGCCGCAGTTCATTCAGCGCGTGGAGGCTTCAATGAGGCCGGGGCGCGGACGCCCCGGATGCCCCGCGAGACCGCAGACATCGAACTCGACGTGACGCTGCTTCAATGAGGCCGGGGCGCGGACGCCCCGGATGCAGCCTGTTTGTGCCCGAGGACGGCCATTGGTGGTGGGCTTCAATGAGGCCGGGGCGCGGACGCCCCGGATGCCGCGGAGACCCGAGGTTCTGCACGACGGTCTTCCCACGCTTCAATGAGGCCGGGGCGCGGACGCCCCGGATGCCAACCATGTAGCTAAACCCAAGGACTGCCGCTCGAAGTAGCTTCAATGAGGCCGGGGCGCGGACGCCCCGGATGCGGCGACCTTGGTGCCGTCCGGGTATCTCGCGGAGGCGCTTCAATGAGGCCGGGGCGCGGACGCCCCGGATGCGTCGCTGGCCTTCTCTGGTTCGGCTGGGAGGCCGGGCTTCAATGAGGCCGGGGCGCGGACGCCCCGGATGCGAGGCCATCAGTCTCGACAGTCTCTCTCCCGCACAAGCTTCAATGAGGCCGGGGCGCGGACGCCCCGGATGCGTCCAAGATGTTCGACGACTTCAAGGCGCTGATGCTGCTTCTATGAGGCCGGGGCGCGGACGCCCCGGATGCACCGGACGCTCAGGCTTCCGTTCTCGGCGAAGGCCCGGCTTCTATGAGGCCGGGGCGCGGACGCCCCGGATGCCTCCATCGCCAGCTTGTGCAGCAGCTCGGCATCGTCGCTTCTATGAGGCCGGGGCGCGGACGCCCCGGATGCATGATAATCAAGACCGAGCCTTCCTTGCCTCTATGGGCTTCTATGAGGCCGGGGCGCGGACGCCCCGGATGCCCAGGAGTGGTAATCGAACGGGGCGCGGTCGGACGTGCTTCTATGAGGCCGGGGCGCGGACGCCCCGGATGCGTCGTAGCTCGTGTTGATCTGCCAAGGAACCTGGACATGCTTCTATGAGGCCGGGGCGCGGACGCCCCGGATGCCGGAGGATGGCGGCACGGTACGATACCTCTCTTTCCGCGCTTCTATGAGGCCGGGGCGCGGACGCCCCGGATGCCCGGAACGGCAATGTGGTGCGCATGGAGATCGCGCCCGCTTCTATGAGGCCGGGGCGCGGACGCCCCGGATGCGCCGCTGAAGGTGGCCGATCCGCGCTCGCTGCGATGGTCGCTTCTATGAGGCCGGGGCGCGGACGCCCCGGATGCTCCCGCCTTGTAACCCATTACACGCCAAGGCGAAATTCGCCGATTTTCGAGCGGTGGATAACAAGCGGCCACGAACGACCCCCCTCAAGCTTCGACAACTCTATTCACAATGTCAAAAAGCGCAATGCAATCAACGAAATGCGCGGAATCGAGCGGCTCCCGGCTAATGTTCGCCGCCGAGCCGCTCGAAACGACGCGGCGAGGCACGCGTTCACCTTCCCGCATGACGTCGATCACCGATGCGATCATATCACAACGGCGCGGCGCTCAATTCCGGCAAAGGTCTTGCCGATGCTTTCGACGGCAAGCGCTGTCCGGTCCGCCGGACCCACATCGATCAGCAGGACATGGTCCTCCCCTGCCTTGACGACTTCGCGAAGCCGCGTCTCCAGTTCCGCCCGGCGGCGGCGCGACAACCGGCACTGGAAAACCGAAAGCTGGAGCCATTCGCCGAAGCCGTTCATCGTCTTGAAGACCCGCCGCCAGCGCCGGGAGTCGGAGATGTCGTAGGTGATGATGTAGGTTCGTTCATCGTTCATGGCGCGCCTCATCTCGGCAGGTAGTGGGGACAGGACGGCAGTTCGCCCAGCAGGTGGCGGCCGAGCAGCCGCGCCTGCAAGATCAGGAGCCGGCGCATGCTCAGCCGATAGCCGAACAGCGGATGGGTAGTCTCCAGCGACAAACGCCGCTCGAAGGCGGCGATGAAACGCCGACGACCGGCCGGAGCAAGCGCGGTGCCCGTCGCGCCTGAGACGAAATCGGATGCGGAAACTTCGCCGGTATTGACGGCGGCAAGCACTACGGAGTCGGCGACAATCGCGCGGAATGGCTCCATCAGGTCGAGCGCCAATGCGGGCCTGCCATGCCGCGGCGCGTGAAACAGGCCGCGATAGGGATCGAGTCCGACCGAGGCGACCGCCACCGTCAGATGCCGGGCCAGCATCGCATAGGCCAGGGACAGCATGGCGTTCACGGGATCGGTGGGCGGACGCCGGTTGCGCGTCTCGAAGCGGAACGGGGCGAGCTCGCCGTCCTTGTTGCGCCCGTCGGCTCCCGGCGGCGCCAGTAGCCCGGCGAACGCGCGGAAATAAGTGGCGGCCGCATCCCCTTCGATACCTCGGAGTTCCGCCATGCCGGCGGCGCAGGAGGCCGAACGCCGGGCCGCGCCCAGCCGGTCGAGCGCCTCCTTGCGTGAGTCCTTGTCCCCGCGCCAGTTGCGCCGGAGTATCGTCCTCTGGTTGACGATCTTGGCGGAGACCAGGTCGCGCGCAAAGCGCAGGCGCGCGCCGTCGTCGAAGCTCATGCGGTACTGTGCCGCGCGGACCTCGGCATTGCGGTTGCCGAGCCCATGGGCTATGCCCCGGAACCAGCCGCCATGGCTGTGGAAGGTAACCGGAATCTCGCGCTCCATGAGCGCGGCGAGCGCCGGCGCGGTGATGGCAACATTGCCGAAAAGCGCCACGTCGGAGACCTCGATCAGACGTACAGTTGTGTCTCCCTGTTCCTCATCGGCGATCTTCAAGTTATCGCCTTCCTTGGAGACTCGCGCCCGCTGCGACTGGACGACCAGCGGCAGCGCCTCGTCCGCCGGCACGGCGATCGGGCGCGGCGCGAGGTCCGACCCGCCGAGCGCATTCATCTCGTCCGGGAGGCAGACCGAGACCAGGGCGCAGCGCGGGCATTTCGGGCTGTCCCGGAGCGGCGGCGGGATGCGCCCGTTGGCGACCGTGAGCCGCAATCCGCTTACCGCGTCGAGCGCGGCGCGCCGCAGGTCCTCGTCGAGAACGACGCGGACGCGTTCGCGGCTTCCGGCGTACCAGAGCGCGCCTTCCTCCACCCGGTAGCCGTGCTCTTCGAGCAGCAACGCCTGCAAACAGACCTGGACGCGCTCGGGCTCATAGGCGCCCTGTGCGATGTGGGGCCGCCTGCCGCGCTTGTAATCGACCGGGGTAACCATGCCGTTTTCGGCTTCGGCAATATCGATCTTCGCGACAACGCCGAGACGCTCGGAGGAAAGCGTGAGGGCGCGGCTGACTGCTTTCTCCGACTCGGCCTCGACGGCTTCGGGTGCTGGCAGTGGCGCATTGGCGCGATCGACTCTGGCATGGACGCGCCGGCCATCCACCGTGTCACCCGTCTCCGCCCACTCCGCTTGCGCCCACATAAGATAGGCGAGGCGCGGGCAATAGACGAACTCGTTGACCATCCGCGCTGGCACAAGCGGCATGTCGCCGGTTGCCGGCGGCGCAGGGAGATGGAGGTCGAGCTGACGGTGGGTCATGTACTCACAGTTTAGCCACAGTTCAGTGGGTTATGGGGCAGACTCTCGAAGCGAATTGACCATCCCCAGTCTTCACGCTACCCGTCCCAATGAGGCCGGGCTGCTTGTGCAGCCCGGAAGAACGGTAGATGCGCGTGTTTCGGGGACCGGCCATGCCCACGCTTCAATAAGGATCTCCTTAATGTTCTTATACATCATCTTAGTAGGCATAGCTAGATCCACGAAATCAAAGTATGGAATTTTTTTCTTGCCTGTCCTTCCTGAGCTGCTGTACGCTGCCGGTAGATGTTAGAGGTCAGAATGAGAAGAGAATGAAGCCCCCAGCGTGGCTAGCCGACACGCTGGGGGCGAGGATCACAATCGGGCGGGCGTGAAATGCTCTCTGCCGTCCCAAAATCGGCCTCACCTTAGGAGGGTAAGCGTTAGCGCAGCGCTCTATCGTCACTCCTGCCTTCGGCTCCAAGACCTAGATCCGAACAAAACATAGCGAGTCGCCAGAACCCTGTCGATGATACCAACACTGATTGCGAAATCATGCAGCGCTTGATGCCAGAGTCGTTTGATGACGCTTTCGAGGCGCTGACCGGGCATCAACCCTTTCCTTGGCAGCGGCGGCTGTTCGTCGAATGGTTCTCCCGAAGCAGGCTACCGTCGGCCGTCGATATACCCACCGGGTTGGGCAAAACCTCTGTCATGGCCGTTTGGCTGGTGGCGCGGGCGGCCGGCGCGGACCTGCCCCGGCGGCTTGTCTATGTCGTCGACCGCCGCGCCGTGGTCGACCAGGCGACTGAACTCGCGCAGCGTCTCCGCGACAAGCTCCAGAATTGCGAGGGCCTCGAACCGGTGCGGCGGGGTCTCGGCCTATGCAGTCGGCCGCTGCCGATCTCGACCTTGCGCGGCCGGCATGCCGACAACCGGGAGTGGATGGACGATCCGAGCACGCCGGCGATCATCGTCGGGACCGTGGACATGGTAGGGTCGCGGCTGTTGTTCGAGGGATACAGCGTATCCCGGAAGATGCGGCCTTATGCGGCGGGCCTGATGGGCTGCGACACGCTGGTCATGCTCGACGAAGCGCATCTGGTTCCGCCGTTCGAGGCGCTTTTCAGGGCCATTGAGGCGGGTGCAGAGAAGTTCGGTCCGCCGGCCGAGGAAAACCGGGAGATCGTGCCGCCGTTCAAGTTGCTTTCCTTGTCGGCTACCGGACGCAACAACGCGGCGAACAGGGAAGCCTTCGGACTTTGCCGCGCGGACTATGGCCACGCGGTCGTCGAGCGGCGGCTATCGGCTCGAAAACGGTTAACGGTTCATGACCTGGGTGCCGGGCAGTTGGTGGCCGAGCTGGCTGAATGGGCCTTCGAACTCGGAGCGGGAACGGAGCCGGCGCGTGTGCTCGTCTATTGCGACCGGCGCGATGATGCCGTGAAGGTAAGGGACAATATCGACCGGCGGCTCAGGAGGGAGCGGCGCGACGGGCTCTCCGAACTGCTTGTCGGCGGGCGGCGGGTGCGTGAGCGCGAAGAATTGTTCGAGTGGCTGAACAACAACGGATTTGTCGGCGGAGACGAACATCCGCCGGAGCAACCGGTATTTCTGGTCGCGACCTCCGCAGGCGAAGTCGGCGTCGATCTGGACGCGAACCATATGGTTTGCGATCTGGTCGCGTGGGAGCGCACGGTCCAGCGACTCGGCCGGGTGAACCGGCGGGGTGCCGGCGCGGCGCGGGTGATCGTCGTCGACCAGGGCCCGCCTGACGCGAAGAATCATGACGAAGAGGCGGTCGCTCGCCATAAGGCGGTGCGGACGTTGCTCGAAGCGCTGCCGCCGGTGGAGGGCGGGGGGTATCGGGCGGGGCCGGGGGCGCTTGTCGAACTGGGAAAGAGGCCGGACCTCCGCGAGCGGATCGACAAGGCAACAACACCGGAGCCGCTCTATCCCGCGCTCACACGACCGCTGATCGATTCCTGGGCCATGACATCGCTTGCCGAGCATACCGGGCGGCCCGAGGTCGGTCCGTGGCTGCGCGGTTGGGTTGAAGACGAACAGCCGCAAACGACAGTCGTTTGGCGCCGCTATCTGCCGCTGCGTTTCGAGGGCATGGGAGCCGACAGCCGGGTCCGCGTGTTCAAAGACACGGAGATTGAGGAGTTCTTTGAAACGGCGCGGCCGCAGGCGACCGAATTGCTGGAAACCGAGACCCGGCGGGTCGTGGAATGGCTGAGGAAACGCGCCGGGAAGTTCCCGGACGAGCTGGCGAGAAGGGCGGCGAAACGGTCGGATGAAACGGAAGGCGGCGAGGACCCGATGTTCCCCGGGGACAGCGCGTTTTCCCGCAAACTGGAATCGGGTGCACCGGTCGCCTTTATTCTTGGCCGAGACGGCCGGCCGCAAGGCATGCTGGATTTGGCGGAAGCTGCCGCAACCGGTCGGGCCGCAGAGGAACTGGCACGGAAGCTGAAGGACCGGATACTGATCCTCGATGCGCGGTTCGGCGGTCTGAAGAACGGCATGTTGGACCCGAATTCTGAAGAATCTGTGCGAACCGTCGAGGACAATTGGGGGGAAGGCTGGGAAGAAGCGGACGAGACCGAACCGCCGCCTGTCCGGGTCGGCCTGTATGACGATGACAAGCGAACGGACGAGCGGGATTCGTGGCGGGAGGCGGCTGCTTTCCCTCATCGCGTAAATTCTGAAGGTGAGACGCAAGTCTGGCTGGTCGTGGAGAAATGGCGCGGCGCGGAGGCCGGAGAGGACGCCCGGGCGGTGGCGTCGAAAGCCCAGCGGCTGGACGAACACCAGGAATGGGCTGCCGAGGAAGCCGGACGCATCGCAGATGCGCTTGGCCTCCCGTGCGAGGACAGGGCGATGCTGGTCGCCGCCGCCCGCCACCATGACGACGGCAAGGCGGCGGCGCGCTGGCAACGCGCTTTCAACGCGCGGCCCGATGGCGGGTATGCCAAGACCCCTGGTCCCTTTAACAGTCATGTCCTGAACGGCTACCGGCATGAGTTCCAGTCTGTGCTCGACGTTGAGAAATACGGGCTGGAGGGCGTGAGCCGCAACGACGACCGCTTCGATCTGGCGCTGCATCTGATCGCCGCCCATCACGGCAACGCACGCCCGGCCATCGGAATCGGTGGATGCGACTCACTTCCACCGACCGGAGCCGAAGGCAAGGCGTATGAGATCGCCCTGCGTTTCGCTCGGCTGCAACGCCGATGGGGGCCGTGGGGCCTCGCCTGGTGGGAGTGTCTGCTGCGGGCCGCGGACCAACTCGCTTCCCGCCGTCTGGAGACGGCCGGCGCGAGGTCCGGGGCGGATGAACAGAAAGTCGTCGAGGGAACGGATTGATGGCCGAGGCGTCGATTCCCGTCGATCTCGCCAATCCGGGTCAGGTCTTCGCCTGCCTCGGCTTCCTGGAAGCCGCCGGCTCGTTGTTGGGCGAGGGGGAGGCCAGGGGCGGTTTCGACTGGCGCGAGCCTGACAATGCGCGCTTTCGGCTCGCAGTTCCGGGCCCCGAAGACCCCGTGGCGCATATCCTGCGTTTTCTCGCCGAGGCTGAAGTCAAGTCTCTGGCGCCCGCTCGTTCGAAGAACAGCACCGCGAAGTGGGGTGTCGAGACGGTAACGGTCGAGTCGGGCATGTTCCCGTTTCCCGATCCGGGAAGTCCCGCCACGCTTCCCGTGTCTCTCGAAGACCCTGCTGGCCGCCATTGCCTCGCGATCGACCATTGGGGCGACCGGACCAGGCGGGACAATGTTAAATTCTGGGCCGGGTCCGGCGGCTATCCGGGCGCAGGGCTGGCGCGCGACGCGCTCGATCTGATGCGCGGGCATGCGATGGACTATGCGCACGATCCGTTCGCGCTGACGGCCGAGCAGAGCAGCAGTTTCCGGTTTGACTGGCGGCGAGACTACGTGCCGATCGACGCCGGGTTTTCGCCCAATGCCCATGGCGACGTGACAATGCAAGGCTATCCGATCGTCGAATTGATGGCGGCGGTGGGACTTGCCCATGCCCGCCCGTTGCGTCGGAACAATCTGGAATACAGCTATGGCGTGGCGGGAGCGGTCGACGACGATCTCTGCGATCCGGTCTTCCTTCGGGCGGCGCTCGGATCGCGGCAGGCACCGTTTCCGGGCCTTCCGTTCCGCCTCTTCACCATGCTGCTCGGTTGGCCGGGGCAGGAAGGCCAAGCCCGCTGCATTACACATGTCACAGAGGAGTCCCCGTGACCATGACTGCGTTCGACGATGCCTTCGCCGAAACTTGCGCCAACGACCCCGCCGGCCCCGTTGCGCTGACCCTCCGGCAGGCTCTGATGCCGGTGGAGGGCGCGGGTTCCGTGATCTTTCCGCCGACCTATGCCGATATCGGCTACAACATCGATACGTTGTCCGATGGCACTAAAGTCGCGACCATCGATAGTGTCGGCGCACAGGCGAACCGGATGGAGCCGCTCTTCATGGCGGCGGCGCCCGGCGAACCGGGAAACCGGCTTGCCGGCCTCGTTCCCCAGGTGACGATCACCTACGGAAACGACAAATCTGTTTCCATTCTGGAGGCCGGGCACCGCCTGGGCGACGCGCTCATCCGCTCAAGCGAACTCGCGGAAGAAGCCCATCGTGCGTTTTCTACCCTTCTCGATGCCGACGACGCCTCCCCTATCGCCCGGCTGGCGCCGACATCGCTTGTTTTCGGCGCATGGGATTCGCGCGACACGCAAGCCAAGCTGCCGCGCGTCGTGCAATCGGCGGTCCGCGCCTGGAATGTCGATCCACTCAAGCGTTCGGCGCAGTACAATCCACCCGTCAACTATGCCAAACTCGACGTGTTTAGCGAGGAGGAGAAGAAGAAGCAGGAAGGCAACACCAAGAGCCCGTTGGCGCAGCGCGGCTTCGTCCATGTCCCGGCGCCCCAGGCGCATGGCGGCATCGTGGTCCACGGAGAGATCCGCCGGGACGTGACCGTCAACCTTGTGGCGTTGCGACGGCTGCGCGGCGACGGCGGTCCGACGATGCGCCGCTATGTCCTTGGTCTGGCCCTGGTGGCGGCGACTGCGCCGCTCGACGGATTCTTGCGTCAAGGTTGTCTTCTCACGCCCGACCCGGACGTGCCGGCGACATGGACAGCGGTCGGTCGGGACGGGATGCGGGTCGAAGTCGACCTTGACGGGGACGCCGCGTTCGCGTTCGCACGTGAAGCGGCGGCGGCCTTCGGCGTGGGCCCGGACCGTACCGTCGCCTTCGACGGCAAGCGTGCGCAGGCCGACGCGAAACAGAAGACCTGACCTATGGCGCAAGCGCTTCTCGTCGCCGTCAGGTTCCATGAAGGCCGTTATCATGGTTCGGGCGATTGGCCGCCTGCGCCGGGCCGGTTGTTCCAGGCGCTGATTGCCGGGGCGGCCCAGGGCGCGGTTTTGCCGGAGAAAGCCGTGGCGGCTTTCGACTGGTTGGAGGGGCTGGCACCGCCCGCCATTGCGGCCCCTCGCTGCGTGCAAGGCCAGTCCCGCCGCGTCTATGTACCGAACAACGATCTGGACGCAGAATTGCGCAAGCGCGATGTGCCGAACCTGGATCGGGCTGTTGCCGCGACACGGGTTCCCAAGACCTTGCGTTCGATTCTGTTCGATGCCGCTATGCCGGTTCTCTATTGCTGGTCCCTGCCGGAATCCGGGAACGGTCACGCTGCCGGGATATGCGCACTGGCGAACGGCCTCCACCGGTTGGGCCTCGGTATCGACATGGCTTGGGCGGAGGCCACCGTCCTCGACACGGACGAAGCCGAAGCGCGGCTTTACGGGCATGGCGGAGTTGTGTACCGACCGTCCGGGCCGGGCGGATCGAGCGTGGAGTTGCTGTGTCCCCGGCCGGGGTCGCGCCAGAGCCTGACGGACCGCTTTGACGGGATGCGCAGCCGCTTCCGCAGCGGTGGGACCAACCGCAAGCCGGCCAGCGTTTTCGCGCAGCCGCCGAAACCGCGTCTTGCCAAGGTCGCGTATGACGCCCCGCCACGCTGCTTCGTGTTCAATCTAAGCAGTGGCGATGCCGGCGGCGGTTTTGCCCCCCGGCCGCTCCGTGAAGCGGCCGCGTTGGTCGAGGGGGCGCGCGATCGGGCGGCGCGAAAGCTGCGCGACGGCGCGCCTGCACTCTCCGACGATATCGAACGCCATCTGATCGGCCGGGGCGCGACGAACGCCGACAAGGCAGCGCGTATCCAGATTGTGCCGATTCCGTCGGTCGGCCATGAACATGCCGATATGGCGATCCGTCGTGTTGCCGTCCATGTGCCGCCATCCTGCCGGCTGCGGCCCGACGATGTTACCTGGGCCTTTGCGCAAGTAGCATGGGCAGACCCGGATGGCGTGGTCGTTTGCGAATTGCGGCGGACCGGAGACGAAGACGCCATGGTTGAGCGTTACCGGCAGCGCGGGCGGCGCTGGCGGAGCGTGACACCGCTTGCCCTGCCGACGGCGCGGCGGCGCCGGACCGACCCCACCCGCCGCACCGAGGACGCGAAGGGCGGGAGCGAGCGGGCGGACGAGGAGGTGCGTGCCGCTGTCGCCGTCGTTCAGGCGCTGCGCCATGCCGGTATCCGAGCGAAGCCGGCGGAGGTGCGTGTGCGACGGGAGCCATTCCAACGCAGGGGCGAACGGGCGGAAGCGTTCGCGGTCCGCACGCGCTTCGCCAGGGAAGCGCTGTGGCATGCGGAAATCGTTTTCGACGAGCCGGTCGCCGGGCCGCTGTTGCTGGGCGACGGCCGCTATCTGGGCCTCGGACTCCTTCGGCCGGACGAGTCGTTGCCCGGCGTGTTGGCCTTCTCGATCGTGGAAGGACTGGCCGAAGCCGCCGACACCACTTCAGTCGCCCGCGCCGCGCGCCGCGCGATGATGGCGCGGGTGCAAGACCGCCTGCCGCCCGGCGAGATGCTGCCGACCTATGTGAGCGGTCACGACGAATCCGGCAGCCCCGATCGCAGCGGTGCCCATCGCCATATATTCATCGTTGCCGACTTGGCGCGGCGGCGCCTTCTTTACATTGCGCCGAACCGGCGGCAGCGCAGCATGGATCGGAGCGAAATCAACCGGGACCATCGTCCGGTCGAACGCGCGCTGGAAGGCATGGACATATTGCGCGCAGGCAAGTCCGGCCGGCTTTTACTCAGGCCCGCTGTAATCGACGCGGAAACCGACCCGCTATTCGCCCCGGCGCAGGTTTGGGAGAGCGCGACCGACTACCATGTTACCCGCCATAGCCGGCGGCTCACCGACGAAGAGGCACTTACAGCGGATATTCTGGCCGAACTCCGGCGCAGCGGCTGGCCAATGCCGCAATCCATCGATGTCCTCACGGCGCACCGGGGGCCGAGGGGCAGGCTATCCGGGCGTGCCCGCATTGCCTTCGTCTCGGCGCAGTCGGGTCCACTGATCCTCGGCCATACCGCACACAAGGGGGGAGGGGTGTTTGTGAACCAGGAGTAGGCCGATGCTCCGCGCGACTGGATGGCTCTTTCGGAAGGTCCGCTATCTATCCTCGGGTATTTTCTTCGCAATACATCCGTACACCTGACGACTGCCGCCAAGTAATCGAAATAGCGCGGTCGAAACCGCTTGCCGCGATGCCGGTCCAGACAACCCCCAACGTTCCTACAGGTCCAAGAGAACGCCGATGGCTCGCCCGACTCGCTCCGCCGTAGCTTCGATGTCGCGGTCGGCGAGATGGGCGTAGCGCAGCGTCATTTGCACATTGCTGTGGCCGAGCAGCCGGGAGACCGCCGGCACCCCGTTCATCACCGCATGGCTCGCCATCGTATGCCGGAGGTCGTGCAGCCGTACGTCCTCGATCCCGGCCTCCTTGCGAACACGTACCTCGCCGAGACGCCGCAGCAACCGGCAGGTGGAACGATGGAGGCCCATGCGGATTTGGCCCGAGCGCGCGCCGCGGAGTATGGCGGGCGGAGTACCGAATCTGGCAGGGTCGCAAGAAAATCCCGTTCCGAAAGTCTTTATCGTGGCCTCCGTGATCGTTCAGATTCTGTAGAACGCATGCAGCTATCGGAAGGAGCTGTTGGGCGCAGCGCCCGCACGATGGCGGGAAGCCGGCGGAGCTGAAGTTCCTGCCGGAGGGTTCGTCGCGTGCATTGTCCGGACGCCCCTCGGGAACGATAATCGCGGTGCGCGTTTCCGGGCACCGGGACGGCGTGACACCACTGCTGTGGATTCCGGATGAGGCAATCCAGGGCAGGGCGGCACGGCGCCGCTCTCGGCTGCTCCCGGCGAACCGGAAGGCGTGACTGGTCATCTCCGTCATCCGGGAGCGTTCCATGAACCGTGCCGAGTCCTCCAGTGTGGCCGTCCTGGTGGCTACGGCCGACCGGCCGGGCCTGCTGGCAAGCCGGGCCCTTCCCTCGATCGGGCAACAGACCCTCGCACCTGCACGGGTTCTCGTCGTCGACGATTCCCGTGACGATGAAGCGAGCCGGCAGACCGTCCGGGCGGTGCGGTCGTGGCGTCAGCCCGGGGTCGATGTGGTGCTGCTCTCCAACCGCCGCACCAAGGGCGCGTCCGGCGCGTGGAACACCGGCCTGGACCACTTGCTGCGGAATCGCGCCGATCCGACGACGGTGTATGTCGCGATCCTCGACGATGACGATCGGTGGGAGCCCGGCCACTTGGGCTCCTGCCTCGCGCTTGCCGGGCAACGTAATCTCGACCTTGTCGCGACGCCGTTTCTGCGGATCGAGGAAGGCGAACAGCCGGAAACGATATTTCCGCCGAAAGGGCTCGACGCAGCGGACTTCCTGGCCGGGAACCCCGGCATCCAGGCCAGCAATATCGTCTGCCGGCTGAGCGTCCTGCTCGAAGCAGGCCTGTTCGACGAGGCGCTGCCGAGCTGCACGGACCGGGACCTGTGCATCCGCATCGCGGACCTGCCCGGCATCCGCTACGGCACAACCCCGCTTCCGACGGTGCACCATTATGCCTGCCGGTCCCGGCCCCGGCTGTCGACGCCGGGTTCGGCGTCCCGGCTGGCCGGGCTGGACGGTTTCTTTCGCAAGTATCGGGGGCGGATGAGCGACCCGGAGCGCATGCGGTTCCGGACGCGGGCCCGCGCACTGTTCGGCTGGCGGGAATTGCCGTCCGGGCCGGCCGAACCCCGTCCCGTGCAGGAGTCCCAGGACACGCGGTGCGCCGGCGCTTCCGGGGAGCCGGTGCACCTGATCGTCGGAACGGTGGCTGACAGCGGACGGCTCGAGGATCTGGGCGGCCTGCTTGCCGACCTGCGGAACCTTGCCGGGGATCCGGGCCTGTCCGGTCTGGACGTGCTGGTGCTGGAGAACGGTGTCCGATCCGGTTCGGGCGGCGGGTTGCGGGCGCTTGTCGAGCGCGAACGCGTGCGGGGCCTGCGGATTCATCCGATCTATCGCACGCGCCGGGCGGAAGACGTCGACGGGGTGTTGCCGATCGCGCCCGCGAGGTCGGAACTGCAGGCCCATCTTTGGGTTTTCGCCCGCAGGCGCCCCGGAGCAGTGGTCTGGATCCTCGACGACGACATGCGCCTCGATCCGCTGGTCGTCGGAGAGGACGGAGGGTTGCAGCGCCGGCGGCAGGCGCTCGTGCCCGCGCTGCAGGCATTGCGGCGCCTGCATGCGGAAGGCGCCGCCGACATCGCCATCGGGGCCTATACGGGCGCCCCGCCGCTGCCCTTTGCGGCAAGCATCAGGGTGCAGCTGGTTGACCTTGCCGCTTCCCTGCAATGGTTCGCGGCGCTCGACCCTGATGACGCGTTGCCGGACCGCAGCGCGCAAAACGCGGCGCAGCGATCCGGCAGGCGGGACTGGTATTACGATCTGTCCCGCAGTGAGACGGACCGGCTGGAGACACCGTTCCGGGCCACGCCGGCATTTCCCGGCGAACGGGTCGGCGAGGCCTTCGCGCGCTTGGCCGGCGCGGCCGGGCGCATTCTCGCCGGCGAGCAGCTGTTCCGGCCGCTCGCGACCGGAGCCGGGGAAGCGAAACCCGGCGTCGATAGTCAGCGGCGCGGCGGCAATACCTTCGTGCTTGATCCAGAGACGCTGCGGCTGGCACCGAACCCGGCGCCCGAAGTGAACGGACAGCCCGGCCGGCGGTCTGACATGATGTGGACCCTGCTCCAACAGCGGTATTTCGGGAAGCGGGTCGTCGCCGCGCCGGTCGCGGTTTACCACGACCGCAGCCGCGCCCCGGCCAGTGCCCCGGACGTGGAACGGATCATCGATGACATCCGGGGCCATGCGGTGCTGGCGGCACTCGAGGACAGTCCCGAGGCGCTGGCGGCCACGGACGGTCCGGGGATCGAACCTGTCGCCGAGGCGTTCGACGCACTCTGCCGCCGGGTGGAGGAACGGCTGGAGGACCGGCTGGGCGCGTTCCGCCTGTCGTTCCATCGCGTCCGCGGACTGGCGCATATTCTGCGCGCCCTGGCGGAGGATACGAGCGCATGGTGGGCGGACGGCGCCTGGCGCGAGCCTGCCGGATGGCTCCGGGAGTTCGCTGACCTTGTGTCTGACCGGTACCGGCTCGAGACCCTGGCGAGCATCGAGCGCGATGCGCGAGCCCTGGATGCTGCCAGGGTACGAGAATTCCTGGAAGGGCTGCCGGTCGCGGTCGCAGCGCACCGCCGCAGGATCGAAGCGCTCTCGGCCGCGCCCCCGCTAGAGGAGGAACGGATCGCCAATGCGAAGGCAACGGTCACCGAGCTGGCGGCGCCGGCCGGACCGCTTTCCGTCCTGGGCTGCGGGGCCGAAGGCGTGGCGCTTACCGACGGCGGGCACGTGTTCAAGGTCTTCGACTACTGGAAACCGCGGGACAGCGCGCCGACGCGGACGTTCCTGCGCTCGCTTCCGGGTGCCTGGAGCGGCGCGCGCTGCCTCTACCCGATCCTCGGGTTCCACGAGTCTGGGCATCGGGCGGTGCTGGTCTATCCCTTTGAGCCGAGCGACGCCTATGCCGGCGGCCACGGACCTGGCTTGGTCGACCTGCTCGTCGAGTGCCGGCGCTACATCGTGGTCTGCCGCAACCTCCATCCCGACAATCTCCGGGTGGTGGACGGGCGGGTGCGTCTGATCGACTACGGTGCTGACCTTTGTCCCCTGGAGGACGGGGCGGAATTCACGGCGATGTGCCGGCGAGCCTGGTTGTGCTGGCGCTGGGCTTGGCGCACCGACCTCAAGGCGATCATGCGCCGGGCGCTGGACGATGCCGGAATCCCCGAACTCGACGGGTTCGACCGGTTCCACGAAGCGGTGCTCCGGGCCGCGGGCGTCGCCCGCCCACCCAAGGACATCGTGCTCGACATGGCGGGGCAGGCCGGGCGCGCGCTCGACTGCGGCTGCGGCAAGGGCGAGCTGGCCCAGGCGCTGGCGCACCGGGGAATGGTGGTGCTCGGCTACGATCCCGATCCGGCCTACCGACCACGCTGGGATTCGCGATGCCGGGAGACAGCAGGACTGCGCTTCACGAGCGACCGAAATGAACTGCAGGCTGCCGGGCAATTCGATCTCGTCCTGTGCCGCCGCGTACTCTGCACGATCGGGGACGACGGCGCGATGCGCGCGATCCTCGACGATCTGCGGACACTCGTGTCCGACAGAGGCCGGGTCGTCGTGAGTGTGTGCGATCCTCATTTCACGTTCGGTGGCGCGAGCCCGGAAGCCGGGCGCGACCTGCCGTCGGACGCCCGCTACGAGGACAGCTTTGCCTGGCGCAAGACGGTGCGGACGACGGGCCGGGTCCGTTGCGACGTGCATCGGCCGGAGCGCGTGCTGCGCCGGGAATTCGCACGCGCCGGCTTTGCCGTATGCGAACGTCGGGAGGCGCCGTCGGTCGACCTGGAGCGGTTCGAGCCGATGTCCGACCATTTGGCCTTCGAGCTGCGGCCGCTGGCGCCGCTGCCCGGCGAGATCACCCTGCTCATCAGGGCCTGCGCCATGGAGGCAGACACGCTGGACGTGCAGGTGCCGCACCTGGTCTCGCAGCTGGAGGATCCTCGGGCGTTTGCCGAGCGGATACTGGTCGTCGATCCGCACGAAGGCCGATTCCTCCGGCAGCACGTGCGCGGAGACCTGGGCGGTCTGCGCGAGGCCGCGCGACGGCTGGTCGAAGACGGCTGGATCGACCGGGTCGTGGAGGGCCCCGAAGACGGTGAAGCAGCAGTCCTGCTCCGCTGGTGGTTCGGGATCGCGGCGGCCCGGACCCACACGGCCACCGGCGCCCCGGTCGCCCCGACACTCGCCGGGTTTGAGGCCTGCAAGACGCGCTATGTCCTGCACATGGATGCTGACGTGATGGTCGGCCGTCTGGACCGCGGCCAAGACCATCTGACGGAGATGCTCGGGGTCTTGGCGGGCGATCCAGCGGTCCTCTCGGTCGCCATGAACATAGCCATGGACCGGGACCGCGCCTGGACGGATCGCGGTGAGTCGGGGCCGTGGCGGGTGGAGTCCCGGGCCGGCATGGTCGATCTGGAGCGGCTGCGCGGCGCCTGTCCCTTGCCGAACCGGCTCGTCGGCGACCGCGTGGCCCTGCCCTGGCACCGGGCAGTGGACAGGGCAGTCGCCCGGGGAGCCGGAACCTCTTGGCGCGGAGGCGACCGGCGGAGCTTCCATGTCCATCCGCCGAACGCCCGCAAGGGCGACCGCGAGCAATGGTTCATGACGCTCGACCGGATCGAGCACGGTGCTGTACCGGCCGTGCAGCACGGCAAGGTCGAGTGGACCGGTGGCCCGGCCGAGTGGATGGGGCCGCCGCGGTGTGAGCCCTTCGTCTTCGTGGTCTCGGGCCGCAACGTGGCGCCGGGACGGTTTCGCCGCTGCCTGGCGTCGGTCGCCCGGCAGAAGGGACAGTGCTGGGGGGCGGTGCTGTTCGACGATGCTTCGTCGCCGCGGATCGCAGAGCATTTCGAGATCGCCTGCCAGGCACTCGGACCACGCTGCACTGTGGTCCGCAACCGCCGTCGCCGCGGCCTGCTGGCCAACATGGTGACGGCGATCCGCACGATCTGCATCGATCCCGAGACGGTCATCGTGACACTCGACGCGGACGATGCCCTGATCGGAGACCGGGTGCTGGAGCGGCTGGCGGCAGAATATGCGCGTGGCGCCGACGTGACCGTCGGGTCGATGCTGCGCACCGACAAGGCGGCGGACTATCCCGTGGAGTTCGAGGAGCCCAGGCAGAAGCGCGGCGGCAATGTCTGGCAGCACCTGCGCTCGTTCCGCAAGCGCCTGTTCGACGCTGTCCCGGACGAGGCGCTGCGGCTCGACGGCGACTATGTCGACATCGCGAACGACTGGGCTTTCATGCTGCCGATCGTCGAGATGGCCGAAAATCCGGTGCATATCGCCGAACCGCTCTGTCTGCACGAGCCGTCGGGGTCCGGAAAGGGCGCCGACCGGGCGGAGCGGGAAGCGGTGATCCGGCGCATCCTGGCGAAGCGGCCGGCCGGGTCAGGGCGACCCTCGATGTGATTCGGCGAGCCCGAGCAGTACACATGGCGTTTGGGTCCGCCGCGAGTTCACGGCCTTGATCTTGTGGCGGACGACCCTCGGGACATCGGAAAACGAGAGCATTATTCTGCCATACTCTTTGCGCCATCTGTAATATGTGACCTCGCTGATCCCGAGCTATCGGATCGCGTCCGCCATCGACATCCTTGGCCTTGCAGAACGTCCGCCTGCCGTAACAGGACGACGATCTCCTCCGGCTTGTAGCGCTTCCTTGCCATCTCTGGTCGTTCTCATTCCCAAACCTAAGGATGGACCAATACGATGGGGGAGAATCACCGGAAGCAGGCTAGAATGGTGCGCACGAGGGGCGCTACATTGCATGGTTGATTTTTGAGCGGCTGTCCGACGAACCGGGAATGTCGACAGGAAGGGTGCTCAGGGGGGAATTGTGCCAAACAGCACTGACGGCATCGTAACGCCGAACGAGCAGGAGGAACTCAAGGTCGTGTCGTTGCGACATCGCGCGTTGCGGCGGGTCAATTTCGCTTCGGCGCAGAACGATGTCGCGATCATCGAAGGAATCGCGGTCGAGAATCCGACCGATGAAGTGCTCACTGACATACGGATCACCCTTCGGGCCGCGCCTGCCGTCATTCGAGAGAGGACCTGGACCATCGACCGTGTCGCTCCGGGGTCTCATCTGTCGGTACGCGACATCTCCACCCCCCTCGACATCGAGCGGCTGGAAGGCCTCGACGAAGCCGAGATCGGCGAGCTTGAGTTCCGCATGGAGGCGCAGGGGCTTCGGACAATTGTCGAGAAGCGCCGGATAGAGCTGCTGGCCCGCGACGAGTGGGGCGGTGTGCGCGACATGGCTCAAATCCTTGCCGCTTTCGTTTCGCCAAACGATCCCGCAGTGGCCCGCGTCCTGAAGGACGCCGCACGTCTGTTGGAGGCAGCGGGTCACGGCGGTTCGATGGATGGATACCAGTCGGCCGATCCGCGCCGCGCCTATCTGCTTGCGGGTGCAATCTGGTCCGCTGTCACGGGCCTCGGGCTTACCTACGCGGAGCCACCGGCATCTTTCGAGAGGGAGGGCCAGAAGATCCGGGGGCCAGGCCGCATAATCGGCGAGGGCCTCGCCACGTGTCTCGATTCCACGCTTTTCCTTGCAGCGGCTTTCGAGGCTGCGGGTCTCAACCCTGTAGTCCTCTTTTCGGACGGACATGCGTGGGTTGGCGTCTGGATCTCCAGAAAGGATTTCGGCGATGTGACGGAGCCGGATGTGGTTGCCGTTCGCAAGGCCGTGCAGGCTCACGAATTCGTCCCGATCGAAACGACGCTGCTGACCAGGCGTCCCGCAATCGGATTCGATCGGGCGGTGGATGAGGGTCGTCGTCGGCTCTCGGAAAGCCGCGACCCTGAATTCGTGATGGCCGTTGACATCGCGCGATCCCGAACCGCCCGGGTCCGTCCCCTTGCAAGTCACAGGACTGCCGATAGTTCCGAAGCCGATGCGGTCGATGTAGCGGCCCCCGCGGCGCTACCGCCGTTGCCGGACTTCGGATTGCTGCCGGGCGAGATCGGCGAAGAGGAACCTGAAGCGGCTCTGGATCGCATTGAACGATGGCAACGCAAACTGCTTGACCTGTCCCTGCGAAACCGTCTCCTCAACTATCGCGACAGCAAGCAAACTCTCCCCTTGCGCTGTCCGAGCGTCGCCGACCTGGAAGACGGGCTTTCCGCCGGAAAGATGTTCCGGGGGTTTTCCCTCAACGACAACGATCCGTTAGGCAACCGGACGGTCTCCCCGGAGGACGCGCAGCGGATCGAGGAAGAGGTCATTCGCGATGCGTTCGAGCGCGGACAGGTCGTTGTCCCGCTCACCGGCCAGGAGATGAACAACCGCCTGCTGATGCTCTACCGGCGCGCCAGGAGCGACATGCAGGAGGGCGGCACGAACACGCTCTTTCTCGCCGCGGGCTTTCTCCGATGGAAAAAAACCGAAGGCGATACACGCACCTACCGCGCTCCGCTTATCCTCATCCCGGTCAGTCTCGAGCGTCGATCGGCCCAGTCTCCATTCCGGATCGCGCACCATGAGGACGACGTACAGATCAACTCGACCCTGCTTGAGTTTCTGAAACGCGACTTCGACCTTCGCATCCCGGAGCTCGAGAGCGAGTTGCCTCGCGACGAGAGCGGAATCGATGTCCCGCTCATATTCGAAATCATCCGCCGGAAGGTGCGGGACGTCGCCGGCTTCGAAGTTGTCGACGAACTTGCGCTCTCGACCTTCTCGTTCGCGAAATACCTCATGTGGAAAGACCTGGTCGACCGGTCCGATCAGCTTCGTCAGAACCGGTTGGTGAAACACCTCATCGACGGGTCCGAGGACACGTATGGGGAGACGGAAGACAAGCCTTCCATTGCACCGGAGGAGATCGACCTTCGCCGCCTGCCCCGGGATCTCCTGACACCGCTGCCCGCAGACAGTTCGCAGCTGGCCGCTGTCCTGGCGGCTTCAGAGGGGCGCGATTTTATCCTCGTGGGGCCCCCGGGCACCGGAAAGAGCCAGACCATCACGAACATCATCGCGCAGTGCCTGGGTGAGGGGAAAACCCTTCTCTTCGTTGCCGAGAAAGCGGCAGCGCTCGATGTGGTCCACCGCCGCCTTGTGGCGACAGGGCTCGGCGATGCGGTGCTCGAACTCCACTCGAACAAGACGGACCGAAAGTCGGTCCTCGCCCAGCTCGGAAGGGGTTGGGACCGGGCGTCGGGCGGCACGGAAGAGAAATGGATCGAAGTGACCGAAGACCTGCGGGTCTCCCGGGACCGGCTGAACGCCTATGTCGAAGCCCTGCATGCCAAGGGCGCGCAGGGATTCAGTGTATTCGAGGCGATCTCTTCGGTCGCTCCGGGTGAGCTGCCATTCGAGATATCCTTTGCGTCCAGGGATGCGCACGATGAGGACAGCTACAAGCAGCTGGTGAACCTCTCCGCCGACCTTGGCCGGACGTATGCCGCTGTCGGGAATGGCCCCCCGCTCTCATTGATCCGCGGTGAGGAGTGGTCCTTCCGGTGGGAGGGCGACCTCTGCGAAGCAATAACTTCACTTCGAACTGCGCTCGACGAGCTGAAACGCGCTGAGCATATGCTGGCCCGCGAACTCGGCCTTCGTTCCGCCCCAAAGCTGGAGGCGGGGCGTCGTGCGCGGCTTAAGGCGTTTACACCTCGTGCCGAGCCGGGGGCGCTCGATCTTTCCTCCGTGCCGGACATTCCGGCGGATGACCTCACCGCCTTTGCGGCATCCCTGGCGACGGATGTCAGGGACCTTGCCGCCGCCAGTTCCGGAACAGTGGCGGCGTATCCGCTCGATGCGGTGCGGCGCATGCCGCTTGAGCAGCTGGATGAAAGCTGGCGCGAAGCACAAACGAAATTCTGGCCGGCCTCCGCCTTCGCGAGGAGGAGTGTCCGGAAGCTCCTGCAAACCTACGCCGACAACGGGGCTGCCGACCCTGCGGTGGACCTGAAGGCGCTCTTCAGGATGCGGGAGCACGATAGGGCGATCAGGGAGAACCCGTTGGCGCCGGTTGCCGAGACCGGAGGCGAAACGAACACCGATCGTTCGACGGAGGCGGTTCGTCAAGTGATCGAATTCCGGGCTGCATTGGCGAATCTGGGCTCCGACGTCGAAGACCCGGTCCGCTTTGAAGGCGCTACCTCCGTTCTCGCTTCCGCGTCGGGCGGGACCGTACTGGATGCATTCCGGGTTTGTCTCGCCGCAGAGGAAAAGGCGGAGGACGGGATCGGCGAATTTATTCGCAAGGACGGGGTATTTCCCGACGGGGCCAGCGTTGCCGAGTTCGATGCAGGCCTTGCGACAGTGGTCGCAGAACGTGCGCGCCTCGGGGACTGGGCAAAATGGGTGAAGAAAAGCGAGGAGGGACGCGCCAGGGGCCTCGGCTCGCTCGTGGAAGCGCTCGAAGGCGGGGCAATTGAGGGGAACGCGGCCGAGGCGTTCAAGCAGGCTTACGCGGCCTGGTGGCTGCTACTCGCGATGGATGCGAGTGACGAACTTCGGCGTTTCGCGCACTGGGATCACGAAGATACCATCGCTGCTTTTTGCAAGTTCGACGATGCTGCCGCGGAACTCGCGCCCGTCGAGGTGATGCGGCGTATCGCGCACGGGTTGCCTGTAAAGGACGGCGTCCCGAGAAGATCCGAACTCGGAACCCTCCGTCATCAATTGGGCCTGCAGCGCCCTTCCATGCCCATTCGTCAGCTTCTGGCCGGGCTCCCCCAGACCTTTGGCAAACTTGCTCCATGCGTGCTGATGTCTCCGCTTTCGGTAGCCCAGTATCTGCCTGCGGACCAGGCCACCTTCGACGTCGTCATCTTCGACGAGGCCTCGCAGATCACGACTTGGGATGCAATCGGCGCGATTGCGCGCGGTCGTCAGACCATAGTCGTCGGCGACCCCAAGCAACTGCCTCCGACGAACTTCTTCGGGCGGGCCGATGACGAAGACGACGATCTCCCCGAAGTCGAACGCGACATGCCCTCGATTCTCGACGAAGTCGCAACCGCAGGTGTGCCGCACCGGAACCTCAATTGGCACTATCGAAGCCGGGACGAGGCCCTCATCGCCTTCTCCAACCACTTCTACTACGGCGACAGTCTCGTAACTTTCCCGGCGCCTTCCACCGGGTGGGGTGCGATCCGGTTTCACGAGGTGAATGGCATTTACGCTCGAGGCCAGGGCCGCGTGAATCGGGAAGAAGCCAGGGCCGTCGCCGAAATGGTGGGTCGGCGCCTGAAATCGTGGCTCGCGGTTCCGGAAGACGAACGCCAGACCCTCGGGGTCATCACATTGAACGCCGAACAGCAGTCGCTCATCCTGGATCTGCTCGACGATATCCGCCGGAGAGACAGCGAACTTGAGTGGTTCTTCGCCGACGAGCGCGAGGAGCCGGTGATTGTGAAGAACCTTGAGAACATCCAGGGCGACGAACGCGACGTGATGCTGTTCTCGGTGACGTTCGGCGCCGATCTCGCCGGCAAGATCACGATGAACTTCGGGGCGATCAACGGCACCGGAGGAGAGAAACGACTTAACGTCGCGATTACCCGCGCCCGTCGGGAGCTTCATGTGTTCACCTCCATCCGGGCCGAGCAGATCGATCTCAACCGTAGCCGCGCTGTCGGGGTGCGGGACCTGAAGGCATTTCTGGACTATGCCGAGCGCGGTTCCGTCGCACTCCCTGCACGCGACGAAGGTTCGCGCGGCCCTGCCGAGAGCCCCTTCGAGGAAGCGGTGGCGGAAGCGCTGCGCACCAAAGGCTGGGAGGTTCGCACCCAGATCGGGGTATCCGGTTTCCGCGTGGACCTCGGCGTCGTTCATCCTGACTACGCCGGCAGATTCATCGCCGGCATCGAATGCGACGGGGCGAGGTACCACTCCTCGGCGACCGCACGGGACCGGGACAAGGTCCGGCAAGCCGTGCTGGAAGGCCTTGGCTGGAGGATTCTCCGGGTCTGGTCGACGGACTGGTTTCGGAGCGCATACGTTGTTGCAGAGCGGCTCCAGAGCGATCTCACGCAACTTGTTGAAGAAGATCGACAGCTTCGGGCGACGGTCACGGATGAAGCAGGTGAACAGGCGACGGACGCCGAAATGCTCCAGGAGTCCGGCGACGATCCGGACATCATCGACGTTCCGTCTTCCGAACCCGAACCCACCAAGGTAGTGGACGACGAAACAGAGACGGCGGTTCAGGAGGAAACGTCGCGTCTCATCGCGGGCCTCGCCAGGGTCTCGGATACAGAACTGCCGACCGGCACGGATTCCGGTAGCGGCGAGCCCGCTTTGCCTGTTGCCGCAATGCCCGTCTCTCAGACGGGGCCTGGCGCAAACCTCATTTCTCCATCTCCGGGAGACGTCGCAAGTGTGCAACCGGAGCACATCGCTCCCGAGCCCGACCGTTTCTTCGATTTGCAGTATGCGCCGATCCTGCGCCGACTGATCCACCGCATAGTCGAGCGGGAGGGACCGATGCCGTTGCAAAGCCTTGCTCGCAAAGTGGCGCAGGAGCACGGATGGCAACGAACCGGCCGACGAATTCAGGCGCAGGTCCAGTTGAATCTTTCATTGGTGGAGCGCCACCTCGAGTTCGAAACAGTCTTTGTCTGGGCTCCCGGTAGCCATTCCGACCGTGTTCCGTTCCGGGGGCTGAACGGCCGCCCGATTCGGGACATATCCCGCACGGAGATCGGTTCCGTTATCGATGCCCATGCGCATGCCTTGGCGAGCAACGAAGATCCAATTCTGGCCTTGTCGCGTCTTCTCGGCATTGTGCGCCTCACAAAGGACGCGCGCGCCTATCTCGCGGAGTGTCTGCGATGGGTAGAGAACGCCGGCCATGGCAGTCGGGAAATAAAAGAGATATTGTCCGATGAACTGGAAAGAGATGCGATTACCGAAGTTGTGCAAGGGATAGTCGAAAACCCCCGCCGAGGAAGCATACAAACATCGCCTGTTCCGACAGAAATTCCTAATGTGGAACGACCATCGCAGTCTCCGGACAGGCGCTCAAATTCAACCGGGACTGGTGAGTTTTCGTCGACCCTGAGAGTCGCAATGCCAGTCGAAACATCCGATCAAGCTCGCGAGAATCAAGGCCGATTGATCCAACCTGTCGCTTTTTGGCTAGACGGAGTGCGCCATGAAGCGATGACGTCGAGACAAGTATTGGTAGAGGTCTGTAGGCTTCTGAAAAAAGATGCTGGGCCAGCTTTCGAGGAACGAGTTTCTGCGCTGCGCGGCCGAACGCGATACTACTTCAACGCATCGAGGGAAAAACTCAAAGATGGGCTGCGAGTTCCCGGATCTCCCCTCTATGTTGAAGGAAATGTCAGCGCCAAATTGGCCGAGACGATAGCTAGGCAAACATTACTCGCAATCCGCGGCTCCGACCGCGGCTTTCGCATCGAAAGGCCGGACGGCCCTTAATCGCCGGCTACATTGGTGCGAATTGGCAAACGGCGTGCAGCAATTCGGACCGCCCTTCGACTTATGCGCCGGAATTTGTCTGTGTCGCCATGACTTGCGCCATTGCGGCTCCCGTCCGCTCGGCTGCGGCTTCGACGTCGCGATCCGCGAGATGGGCGTAGCGTAGCGTCATCTGCACATTGGAATGCCCGAGCAGGCGGGAGACGACCGGCACCGGCACGCCGTTCATCACCGCATGGCTCGCCATCGTGTGCCGGAGATCGTGCAGGCGCACATCCTCGATGCAGGCCTCGCGCCTGATGCGATACCAGAGTGCGAGCTCGGGTCCGCGCGGGCGGGATGCGTCCCGGGGTGAAGGGAAGACGAGCGGGCTAACTGTGCGCGGCTGACGGTCGAGAATGCGCCGGGCCTGGCTGTTGAGCGGAACCGTCCTCGGCCCCGTCTTGCTGTCGCCGAGGGACAGCATATCGTTATGAACCTCCGCCCAGCGCAGGTTGACGATCTCGCTCCTGCGGCATCCGGTGAGCAGCAGAAGGCGGATGATGTCGGCCTGCGGCCGGCTTTCCTTCCGGGTTTGCCCGTCCAGGACCCGATGAAGGCGGGCGATCTCCTCCCGGGACAGGAACCGCGTGAGCTTCGTATGCGGTGCGGGTGTCCCACCTTCCAGTTGAGCCTCTGATTTGAGATTAGCCGCTGCTGCATCCCTATCCGGCCATCATGGACGCGATGGCGCTTCCGACCCTCTCGGCGGCTGCCTCTATGTCACGGTCGGAGAGATGGGCATAGCGCAGCGTCATCTGGACATTGGAATGTCCAAGCAGCCGGGAGACCACCGGCACCGGCACGCCGTTCATGACGGCGTGGCTCGCCATAGTATGCCGGAGGTCGTGAAGGCGGCAGTCCTCGATACCTGCATCGCGGCGGACGCGATACCAGAGCGTAAGGTCGGGACCGCGCGGACGAGAAGGGTCGAGCGGAGAGGGAAACACGAAAGAACTTCCAGCGCGCGGCTGCCGGCCGAGAATAGCTTGGGCCGGACTGCTGAGCGGCACTGCCCTCGATCCCGTCTTGCTGTCGCCAAGGACAAGCCTGTCGCCCTGCACTTCGGACCAGCCGAGGCCCGTAATCTCGCTCTTGCGGCAGCCGGTGAGCAGCAGCAGGCGGATGATGTCTGCCTGCTGTCTGCCGCGCTTCCGGCCGGCATGCCGGTCGAGTGCGGCATGGAGACGGGTGATCTCCTCCCGCGACAGGAAGCGCGAGAGCGGCGGGCGCCGGTTGAACGCGATGCTTGCCGCAGGATTGCGTTCGATATGGCCGCAGGCGATAGCGAAATTCAGAATCTGCCGCAGCCGGGCGAGGGCCAGATTGGCATTGCGCGGCGCGGTCCGGCTATAGCGGTCGAACCAGCGCCGGATCCCCGCCTCCCCGATGCGGTCGAGTGGCTTCGCGCCTAAGGCCGGCAGGAGCTGCGCGGCCAGTTGATACCGCACGCCCCTCTTCGTCGAGGGCTTGTAGTCGTTGAAATGAGCCTCCTTCCACGGGCCCGCAACGAAGTCCCGAAACAGGGGGACCGGAAGAGCCGGTGCGGCCTCTTCCTCCGGCTCCGGTGTAGCCTGCCGGGCATGGCATTCCCGGCGGACCTCCTCCACGCGCTTCAGATCGACGGGACCGAGCGAGACGCGCTTCGAGCGCCCCCCGACATCCTGCAGCAACACATAGCTCCGCCCGCCGGAGGGCCGCACCCGGACGCCGAGGCCGGGCATGCGGCTATCCCAGACCGTGTATTCCCGCTCGCGAGGCCGGAGCCGGGCGATGGCGGCGTCGGTCAGCTTCATCCGTTCCTTACCTGCCATTGCTTAACCCTCCAGCGCGGCGCCGACCGTCTCGGCCGCGTCGTGCACCATGGTGTCGGCAATGTGGATGTATTTCAGCGTGGTCTCCGGCCTGCGGTGGCCGAGCAGCCGGCCGATCGCCAGCACTGTCTCGCCCTGCCTCAGCGCCAGGCTGGCCACGGTATGGCGCAGGTCGTGAAGATGCACACCCTCGAGCGCCGTCTCCGCGCGGACCCTGCGCCAGAAGTAGTCCAGCCAGCTCCCGTCGCGGGGCCGGTCGGGCCGGTCGCCTCGCGATGCCGGGAATATCCAGCGGCTCTTTCGTTCCAGGCCGTCGAGGACGGACCGGGCCGGCTGCGAGAGCCAGACCGTTCTGGGGCCAGTCTTGCTGTCGCGGAGGAAGAGGTTGCCGTCCCGGTAGTCGGACCATCGAAGCGTCAGGACTTCTCCCTTGCGGCATCCGGTAAGCAGCAGGAGGCGGATGACGGCGACCTGTTCGGGCCATCGGGCCTCATGGGCCGAGAGCCTTGCGGACAGGCGGCGGATTTCGTCGTCGGAGAGGAAGCGCTCGCGGCCCTTGCGGCGATAGCGCCTGATGCCCCGGCAGGGATTGGACCCCTCTGGGCGGAGGCCCATCCGTTCCGCCTCCCTCATGATGACGGAGAGGACCGGCATGGACCTGTCGGCTGCGACCGGCGTTGCGCGAAGGCGGGCGAACCAGTTCCGCACCTCCTGCCGGTCGATGTCGGCAATCGGGCGCCCGGCGAAATGCGGCATGATCCTGCTGCGCAGATAGGCACGGTTGACGGCCAGCGTCCCCGGCTTCCAGACCCGCTCGTAGCGCTGGAAAGTCGTCTCGGCGACGGCTTCGAAGAGAGTTTCGCCGCGATACACGGGCGCCTCCTCGCCGCGCCGGATGGAAGCAAGCATTTCGACGGCCGAAGCCCGTGCTTCGCCGACGCTTATCGTCCCGGCATCGCCGACGATCTTCCAGATGCGCTCGCCGCGACGCTGGCATTGGATGAAGAACTGCTTGCGGCCCGAGGGCGACACGCGGACGCCGAAGCCCCTGAGCTTGCCGTCGCGGATATCACGGACCGTCTTGCGGGGCCTGACGGCCTTCACGCGGGTATCGGTAAGGATGGTTCCAGGCATATACTGTCTCCCGTCTGCGATTGCAGCCGGGGAACCGACAGTTGCAATCCGGTTCCCCGACAGCCAATGTCCGGGAGAAAAAACGACGCTATGTCAGATAGTTAGCACCCACCGGTGCGCCCCATGGTGTTGCGGGAAACGGGCGGGCGCAAGACGCGGGAATCGTCCTTCCTGCAGTCAGGCGGCCGGGTCCGTCTCCTTGCCGAAGAGGTGGACCTGCGCGCCGGCGAGCAGGTCGGCGAGCTTGCCGCGAATGGCCCAGAGGCAGATGAGCGAGGGGACCACCATGAGCGTGGTGATGATGAAGAACGTGCCCCAGTCGCCTTCCAGCCAGTCCACCAGTTCGCCCGAGGAGGCGGCGAACAGGGTCCGCCCGGCCGTGCCGATGGAGGCGAGCAGCGCGTATTGGGTCGCGGTGTAGGTCCGGTCCACCAGCATCGAGATGAAGGCGACGAAGGTGACGGTGGCAAACGCGCTGGTGAGATCGTCCATGACGACGGCTGCGGCGAACAGGAACTCCGACTTGCCCGACCAGGCCATCAGCGCGAACAACAGGTTGGTCGCGGCCATGGCGATGCCGGAGACGAACATCGCCCGCACCAGGCCGATGCGGATGGCGAACAGTCCGCCGAGCACGGTGAAGGCCACAGTGGTGAGCCAGCCGAGGCCTTTGGAATAAAGGGCGATGTCCGACTTGGAGAAACCCACCTCCTTGTAGAAGACGAGCGACATGCGGCCCATGAACGCCTCGCCGATCTTGAAGAGGAAGATGAAGCCCAGCACGGCGGCGGCGATGGCGAAGCCGTTGCGCCGGAAGAAGCTCATCAGCGGCCCGACCAGGGTTCCGGCGAGCCAGGCGGAGATTCGGCCCGCCGGGCCGGGGACGCCGAACCGGGAGGCGATCGCCCGTTCGTCCCGGTCCTGCGCGGCGATCCGCGCGGCCGCCGACGCCTCGGGCACGAAGGCGAGGCCGATATTGCACAGCACGACCGGGATGCCGAGGACGAGAAAGGTCGCCTGCCAGTAATGCTCGACGCCCGCCTGCTCGAAATACTGGGCGGCCCCCAGCGCGACAACGCCGCCGAGCTTGTAGCCCGTCCACCAGCCGACCACGGCCACGGCCGCGCCGGCCGCCATGGCCCCGCTCTCCGCCTCGCCGACCTGCTCGATGCGGAGCGCGTCGATGACGATGTCCTGGGTGGCGGAGGCGACGGCGATGGCGAGCCCGATGGCGACCACGAGGCCGAGATCGGCGGCGGGCTCGACCGTGCTCCACAGGACGAGGCAGGCGAGGATGACCGCCTGCAGGGTGACGATCCAGGACCGGCGGTGCCCGAGGCGCGCGGAAATCCACGGCAAGCGGATGCGGTCGATCAGCGGCGCCCAGAGGAAGTTGAACGCATAGACGCCGAAAATCAGCCCTGCCCAGCCGATGGCGCTGCGGCTCAGCCCGTCCTCCTTCAGCCAGAGGTTCAGGCTGCTGCCGATCAGCACCCAGGGGAAGCCGCTGACGATGCCCAGCAGCAGGATGCGCGCCATGCGCCGCTCGAAATAGGTCGCCAGCGTTTCCCGGAACTCCGCCACCCTGCCACCCCCCTTCTGTCGTTCGGCGTTGCCGGGCCTGCCGGTTTCGAGCGCGGCCCCCTTCCGCATTGTGCGGCGCAGCGGTTTTGCTACAGTCCCGGCGGCAAGGAGGCAAGGCGATGACGGAGTTCGGGCCCGAGGCGATACGGGGCATCGTGCCGCCCATGACGACACCGTTTTCGGCGGACGGCGCAATCGACGACGACGCGTTTCGCACCGAGGCGCGTTTCCTGCTGGCGGCCGGCGTCCACGGGCTGGCGGTTGCGGGCAGCACGGGCGAAGGCCATGCGCTTTCCACCGATGAGGTCTGCCGGCTGACGGAAGTCGCGGTGGAGGAAGCCGACGGGCGCGTGCCCGTGATCGCCGGCATCATCGTCGATTCGACCGCGCAGGCCATCGAGCGCGGCGCGGCGGCTGCAGAAGCCGGAGCGGCCGCGCTGCAGGTCACGCCGGTGCATTACCTCTTCCGGCCCGACGATGCCCATATGAAGGAGCATTTCCGGGAGATGGCCGAAGCCGTCGCTTCGCCCATCGTCATCTACAATGTCGTGCCCTGGACCTATCTCTCGCCGGAGCTTCTGGTCGAGATCATGACCGACATACCGGGCGTGGTCGGCGTCAAGCAGAGCGCCGGGGACCTCAAGCTGTTCGCCGATCTGATGGCAACCGCGCCCAAGGGCTCGCGCATCATGAGCGCGGTGGATGCGCTGATGTATCCCTCCTTCGCGCTCGGCGCGCACGGTGCGGTCGCGGCGATCCTGACGGCCGCGCCCAGGGCATCCGTGAACCTGTGGGACGCGGTGGCGGCCGGCGACCACGCTGCGGCGCTCGACCTGCACTTGCGGCTGCTGCCGCTCTGGAACGCGATGATCGACGACAACCTGCCGGCGGCAGTCAAGGCCGCGCTCGACTTCCAGGGCATCGCCGGCGGCCTGCCGCGCCGGCCCATGCCGGTGGCATCCAACAGCCAGCGCAGCGCCATCGCCGCCGCCCTCAAGGAGTTGCCGCAATGAACGCTGCCGAAGTCATGCCGGCCTGGCCCGAGGGCGGCCTCGCCCGCGTGCCCTACCGGCTCTTCTCCGACGCGCAAGTCTATGCGCTGGAGCAGGAGCGGCTGTTCCGGGGGCCGGTCTGGAATTATCTCTGCCTGGAGCTGGAGGTGGCGGAGCCCGGCGATTTCCGCACCTCGGCCATCGGCGAGACGCCCGTCGTCGTCGCGCGGGACGAGAAGGGGGCGCTGCACGGCATGGTCAACCGCTGCGCGCACAAGGGCGCGCTGGTCTGCCTCGCCGAGCGCGGCAACCGCAAGTCGTTTTCCTGCATCTACCACGCCTGGACCTACGACCTTGCGGGGCGGCTGAAAGGCGTCGCCTTCCGCAACGGGCTGAAGGGCAAGGGCGGCATGCCGGCGGATTTCGACCCCGCCCGCCACCGCATGCAGCCGATCCGCGTCGAGGTATTTTGCGGGCTCGTCTTCGGCACCTTCGAGCCCGACATGCCGCCGGTCGAGGAGTGGATAGGGCCCACCATGGGGCATTTCCTCAAGCGCAATCTCGGCTCGCGCCCGCTGAAGCTGCTCGGCGTCCACAGCCAGATCATCCACAACAACTGGAAGCTCTACGCCGAGAATGTGCGCGATTCCTACCACGCCACCCTGCTGCACACCTTCTACACTACCTTCAAGGTGAACCGGCTCGACATGGACGGCGGCATACTGCTCTCGGAAGGCACGCCCTGGCACCATATCAGCTACGCCAAGCGCGCCACCCTGGAGGAAGCGGCCGAATACACCGAGGCCAAGGTCCATTCGGCGAGCTACGATTCGCAACTCAAGGGGCCCGAGCTGCTGGAGACGGAGGACGAGTTCGAGGACGGCATCACCCATTCGGTCCAGTCCATCTTCCCGACGCTTGCGGTGCATTTCACGCTGAACTCGCTCTGCGTGCGCAATTTCATTCCGCGCGGGCTGGAGGAGACCGAGCTCGTCTGGACCTATCTGGGCTATGCGGACGACAGCGAGGAAATGAACCGGATGCGCATATTGCAGGCGAACCTGACCGGCGCAGCCGGGCTGGTCTCGCTGGAGGACGGTTGCATCAACGAGTTCGTCCAGCGCGGCACCAGGGGCAGCGGCGACGCCGCGGCCGTGCTGGAGATGGGCGGGCGCGGCCTTGAGGCCAGCGAAAGCTCGCGCGCGACGGAAGTCTCGATCCGCGGCTTCTGGAGCGGCTATCGCGGCCTGATGGGCTACGCATGATCGACGCGGAGACGCGCCAGCGGATCGAGGACTACCTGCTCGACTATGCCTGGGCCATCGACGAGGACGACCTGGAGGCCTGGCCGGGCTTCTTCGCCGAGGACGGGCGCTACCGCATCACCACACGCGACAACGAGGCGCGCGGCCTGCCGGTCGGCATCGTGCTCTGCGAGGGGCGCGGCATGATGGAGGACCGCGTGCTGGCGCTGCGCACCGCCAATATCTACGAACCGCACCGCTACCGGCATATCCTGGGCCGGCCCCGGCTGCGCGAGGCCGACGACAGGCTGATCCGGTCGGACAGCAGCTTCATCGTGATGCGCACCATGCAGGACGGCCGCATGGACCTGTTCGCCGCCGGCAATTACCGCGACCTCCTGCGCTGCGAAGGGAGCGAGGTGCTGCTCCAGGAGCGCGCGGCGGTGCTCGAATCGCGCCGGGTGGATGTGCTGATCGTCATTCCGTTGTGATGGGAGGACATACAGTATATCAGCTTTGAATCGGGTCCTTCACGACCGAACCCTGTATCCTTTACGCCAGCCGGTAAGCACAAGAGGCCGGCCCAAGGCTGGGGCCGTTCAGGATCTTGGTGCAAAGGCTGGCAGAGTATGCACCAAGACATTGACGCTCGATCAAGAGTCAGAATTTCCCCGGCGGAGCCCCGCAAGCCGCAGAAGATTTGGGACCTAAGAAAATAATTGTTCTAACTCTCGAAGGACCTGCAAATGGCGTTCCGTCGTAAGGGGCGCCGAGCAGAAATAGCGTTCATCCTCCACGGATGATCCCTCTCGACGTTCAATAATGAATTTTGGCACGGTCGTAGATTCAGACTCAAATTCGATCACCAGTGCGCCAAAATTTGCTGCGATCGCGTCCCTGTTATCGTTCACACTAGCCAAAATTACATCGGCTATTTTACCATAATTGGCAATCACCTTCGATACAGGTCGTTCAAAATCAACAACAACTTCGCTCAAGACCAGCGGCGTTGACATAATCCTCCTGCACCTATAATCCTCTATAAGCCAATTTTTCAGGTCGTCAAACACAGCTTCCGCATACTCAGTTTTATCTGCTCGCACCACCACTCCGTCATTGTGGAT
Source organism: Alphaproteobacteria bacterium (assembly GCA_965261985.1). Taxonomy (GTDB): domain Bacteria; phylum Pseudomonadota; class Alphaproteobacteria; order Bin95; family Bin95; genus Bin95. Next base: position 5,324,430 of record OZ253490.1, on the reverse strand, counting down.
TGACAGACGGTTTATGGTTACATCTCCAAGGTCCATTGTAAAGAAACCAAATTCAAAAACCAACCCAGCTTTCTCTACTTCGGCGCGAGAAGATAGATTGGGAATGCTGCCAAAATTATACCGTTGCCCTATGGCATCAATGACTTGTCGTTCGTTTATCCCATCTAGAGGTGTGAATGCCTCCAGAGGAAAGAGCGATACCAAGGTACCGGACGAGAATGCTATAACCTTCACCGTGTCGACTCTGCGATTGTTGGTAGTCTTGCCGCTTGAACCTGCAATTTCCTTAGCCCCATCTCCATTAATGCACCGCTATAGGGTAATTGTGGCCCCATCATTTCTTCATCGCTCCTTAGTCTTCGTGACCCTTGGGTCTGCACAAGAGATTGGCGTAGATCATCGGATTGGAAATTTCTTGCTGGTCGTTCTAGGTATGGTTCAGATTGTGGCCGTAATTCTTCGCGACAAATTCCGATTAGAAGCTCACTAATAGTATCTAACGTCCAGTTGCCAGGTGATCCAAGTAGTCTAGTAACACGAGCAGGCTCAAGCCCGAGACGCCTCGCCAATCTGGCCTTAGTCAACTTTTCCTGTTTTACAGCTTCATAAAACCGTCGCAACACATAGTCGTAGAAACTGTTTCGCACTCGCTCATTAAGATAGCCAAGAGCGTAATCCGAGAGCGGTTCGTCTCCATAAATTTCAGACTTCACTGGAGTTTTCCGAAACGTAGTCACGGTAATTTCCTCCTGTTAGTGGTTCTATGTTGGGAAGAGTAAATTCCCAACGATTATTCGTCTCAATGAGTGCTAAATGGTATTCTAAGGAATTTCGTCCGCCAAGAGGCTTTTTGCCCCGAAATCGAACTGAACGAGGCTCCCAACTAAGGGCAACGAATGTGTTCGCACAAGGGAATTTTCCAAATACCCGTAAGCCTGGATTGGGGTCTCGGCTTCTGATTTCCCATATACCGTCGTCAGGAGGGTCCATAAGCGCTATGGAAGCGTTCTTGTGAGAAAACGGCGTCATACTCATCGCTATATGCTCGCCTTTGACAAACGATTCGAGGTCTCCCTGAAGTCGGCCCACTCGCCTTCCCCAAACTTCGACTCGCTCCGATATCTCATCCGCGAGCTGAGGATGGAGAAAGAGGGAACGGACCAACTCATCACTACCGAACTCAGGGATGAACCCACGAAGGCGCCCCGCGGAAATCGCATCTTCAATGTTCCACTGTATTGACATATAAGTCAACTGAAATTTTTGTCAAGAGACGAAGGGGAGACTTGATACCAGTATAGAGGAGCGGACCGTAGGGAGAGCAACCAGAGATGAAGGCTGACCTGGTCCGGGGAGGTATGAGATGGGTGTCTTGAACAGAGAGTGGCGTTCTCCGAGGCTGTAGGAGCGGACAAAACAGCCGGACGGGGGTCCCCGTGCAGGCTGCAAGCTGATCGGGTCATGTTATCCGAAATACCCCTGTGGCGCTAGCGCCGGGCCAAAAGGGATGGATTGAGAAAACCCGTATGGGATATGGCCGCCTTGGTGCAGATCATGGAACAACTCGCGCTGAAGCCCAGCCCGCGCGGCTTCTACAAGAAACGAAAATCAAGCAAATGTGCTACCGGGGATGCTGGGCCTTCGCGTGGCGCCATAGCATCTTGATCACGAGCCTTCGGCACAGACCGCCTGTCGATCTTGCGGGCCCGAAGAAAGAGTGGAATCCGGGAAGCGGACGCGAACCAGCCGTCATGACGTATCGGCCGGTTTCAACCCTAGGGCCGCTTGGTCGATCAGCAGCGACCGGCCACCGCCCAGCGGAAACTCGGGCCCCGTTCGCCTTCGGCGTCGTGGTCAGGGGCTACGATTGGGTCGCCGGAAGGAGGCGATTCTTTCGACAGATTGGAAGGCTGCGGTGGATCGGACCGGGGCTGCGACCGAGGACCGGCTTGGTCCGCTCATCACTCTCCCGCTGCCATCACGGATTCCGCCCTGTCGGGATAGATGATCCGCTCGGCGAAGCGGTGCATGAGGTCGATCTCGTCCTGACTCCGATATCGGACGCTGCTGCCCTTAATCGCGGCGAGATGTTCGGCGATGATATTGCGCCTGACTTCGGAGGCGAAGGAGTTCAGGCGGTGGTAGGCCTCGGAGATCGTGCGCCCGAGCGTCGTGACGCCGTGTCCCAGCAACACCACGCAATTGGTATCGGCGATGAAATCCTTGACGGGTCCGACATCGGATTCGACGTCGACATCCGCGGGCAGGTAGTAGGGCGGCTTGCCGTGGATGAACGGCATGTCGAGCGAGAGTATCCGGACTTCGCTAAAGGCGCCAGAGCCGAAAAACGCGATCGTCTCGTCGTGATGGGCGTGAATTACTGCGTCGATATCCGGCCTGAGCCTGAGGATCTCGCGATTGAGGTTGTGGCCGACACTTGTCATCGCCTCCCCATGCAGTATCCGGCTTGTTGGAATATCGGTGATGACGATGTTGTCGATGCTCATTTCCTCAAGGGAAATTTCGGCATGCTTGGTGTAGGCGACGCCGTGTTCGAAGTCCGGATGCGGCTTGCGTATCACCATGTTTCCAAGCGTGTTGTGAACGTAGCCCCGCCTCGCGACCATATGGGCGTAGCGAATGAAGGCGGCGCCGAGCTCGGCATCGAATTCAACCCGTTTGACCATCCTGCCTCTCCTCCTCGCCGCTGTTTCCGGATGGCCGGACCATCCGCCTGTTCCAATATTTCATGAATTTCAAAGGATTGCACCTGTTCGAAGCATTCGCCGGGATTGCGAATGGCTATTTTCCTCGGTCGGTACGGTCAGCTTGTCGCCGAAATTAATCGAGTTGGCTTCCGGCTACCGGGCTATGCCGAGGAACAGGACCGCGGCCCGGTCGATCCGCTGCATGTCGGCATTTCCCAGCGCACCAATTCTGCGGTGAAGGCGGTCGCGACGGACGGTCGTGATTTTATCGACCATTGCGTGGCAGTGTTCGTTCAATCCGTTCTCGGGAGACGGTGAGAGCGGGATTCGGAACAGCGGCGCTGAGGTGGCGTCGGTAGTCAAGGCGCAGACGGTAACCGACGGGGTCCGGTCGAAGCGATTGTCTTGGAGGATTACGACGGGCCGGGGCTTTCCGGTGTAGTCGCCCCCGCCGGCTGCCATCCAGAGCTCGCCGCGGTTCACTCTTCGTCTAATGCCGAAACGGCGTCGATGAAGGCCTGATCGTCATCGGCATGGGGGCTGGCGGCGACGGCCAGCGACTGCCTGCGCGCTTCCTCGGCAAAGCCGGGGGCGCTGGGGTCGAAAACCCATATCTGCGGAGGCCGCGGGCCTTGCCGGCGGACTTTGTCGGTAGTTGTCTTCCGGGGAGATGGCACGGCACGCTTCCTCCAGGGGCAACATGAAACTTGGTGCCGAGGTTTCTGTCGGGCAAGAGCCGCCGGCCTTCAGGCCGGGCAGATCGTCCAGACCAGCGTGTCGCCTTCGACCTCGGCATCGACCGCCATGAATTGGCGGTGCGAGGCGACCGCGCCCCGCCAGAGCTCGCTCCAGCATGCCAGCAGGGTTTCGCGCTCGGGGCCGGCGAGGCCGCGCACGATCCTGAGCCCGGTCTGGCGGAGCGTGACGGCGTCTCCTCCGGCGTCTTCCGCCTCGACCCCGTCGCCCATCCCTCGGAACATGACCCCCAGGAAATCGGCCGCATCCTTCGGCCCGCCGTCCACGCCGCCCACTTCCTCGGCCATCTGGCGGTAGTGCTGCAGGCCGGTCAGCCGCGCGGCGAGCTTGCCATGCTCCAGCGCCTTCGCTTCCCCGATAGTGGCTGCCAGTTCGCGGATGCCGTTGCGGATATATTCGACCGCGTAGTTGCGGTTGGCTTTCGCTAGGCGCTCTTCGCTCCAGTCGGCCTGGGGCAGGGCAGGCTGCCGGTCGGGGTCCCAAGCGGGCGGGCGTTCGCCGGGCGCGAAGACCAGGCGCTTGTCCTCGCCGAGGTCGCGGTCATACTCCTTGAAGTAACCGCAAAACCCGAACGCGCCGCTCATGTCCTCCGAAACGCAGACGAAGCCGAGCCGGGGATTGTTCAGCGACACGCCGTTTCGCGCGTACCAGCCGCGCAGGAAGCCCCGGCTCGCCTCGATGGGCATGCCGCAGATCGCCGGCCCGTCATACATCCAGCGCGGATAGCGGAAGCGCACCCAGGCCTTGGCGTCGGACTCCTCCATATACTCGACGGCGACGCCGCCGATGCCGTTCGAGAGCACGTGATATCTGGCGCAGGCCACGGCGTCCGGCAGGCCTTCGAGGCCGAGCTTCCTGAAACTCGAAAGGAACTTTTCCTCATGCTGGCGGCGGAAGAGGAGGAACATCCACTCGCCGATGACATCCGGCCCCTCGCGCGTCGCCACCATGAGCTCGAGGCCCAGCAGATAGCGGTGGTGAAGCTCCGCCTGCGCGGCCACGGCGGCAAAGGTCGAGGGTTCCGCAGAGGTCATGCGCATGGCTCCGTCCAGGCTCGAACTGGAATCGTCCGGTGTTCCCTCCTTCAATTCCGCTCGCCGCAGGCCGCCGTCAACCGCTCCAGGCTGTCCGCCGCGTCCGCCGGCAGGTCCCAGAGGATGCGACGTATTTCCGGGCATTCGAGCGCGAGGCCCGATTTGCGGCGCGGCGCCGGGCGGACCGCATCGAAGACGACTTCGAGCACGAGCGCCGGCTCTACGGCCCGGACGGGACCGTAGCGGCCGGTCGTGTGGGCGCGTATCCAGCGGTCCAGCCGCTCCCGTTCCTCGCCTGAGAGGCGGCAGGGCGCGTTGCCGACGGCGACCGGCGCGCCGTCCCGGAGGAGGGCGGTGGTGTAGCGCCAGCCGCCTTGCCCGATTCCTCCGGGCCGGGCGGCAGTCAGCAGGGCGCGGACCGTTTGCGGCGCGGCCTTGCGGAGCAGCCAGGGCGGGCCATCGGGGAGATAGGGGGCGTCGGCGGGTTTCAGGATAAGGGAGACGCCCTGCTCGCAGAGGGATTTCAGCCCATCCGGCCCGTCGAAGGCCAGAAGCGGCGACAGGTCGAAGCGCGGCCGGCGGGCGACCCGCGCCTCAAGCCGCGCGCGGCGGGCCCGGAGCGGCATGGCGCGGATGTCCTCGCCGCCGTCGAACAGCATGTCGAAAAGGCGCACGAAGGCCGGAACCTCGCCAAGCAGCCGGCGCGGGACGGTCTTGCGTCCGAGCCGCCGTTCGAGCGCCTCGGGCGGCGCCGGCCGGTAAGGCGGGCCGTGCGGGCCGCACGCTGCCATCAGCACACCGTCGAAGACGCCTTCCAGCTCTTCCATCGCCGCGACGATATCCGGAAACCGGAGGGAGATATCGTCTCCCGACCCGCTGTAGAGCCGCCGCCGGCCGGCTTCCGCAACCACCTGCACGCGCAGCCCCTCCCATTGCCGCTCGGCCCGGTATTGCGAGAGGACGAGGCCGGCGGCGTCTGCGTCGTCAAGCCGGCGGACGGGCATGAGTGGGCGAAATCCGGCGACCGCGTCCGGACGCGGCGAGCGGCCTTCCAGCCAGGCGAAGAGCGGCTCGTAGGGCGGGGCCTGCCCGTGCCAGACTTCCTCGATGGCGCCGAGATCGGCGGCGAAGGCTGCGGCGAGCGCCGTTCTCGCAAGCCGGGGCGTGACGCCGGGAGGCAGGCGCCCGGCGGCAAGCCGCGCCAGCGCCAGGCGGGCCGGCGCCTCCGAGCGGTCGAACCAGCCGGCGAGCAGGCCCGGCGCCGCCGGGCGAGAGCTTCCGGTAAGCGCCGGCACGGCCTCGACGATTGAAGGCGGGCAGGGCGCGAACCCGCTGTCCGGCCAGATCAGCGCCGCTGTCTCAACCGGATCGCCGACGAAATCGAGCGAGAGCCGCAGGAGCTCGCCATCGACGCGCTCCGCCGCCAGCGCACGGAAGGCGGCCGGCCGGACCCGGCGGGTATCGATGGCGCAGGCAAGCACGGCAAGCGCCCAGCCCCGGTCCGGGCCCGGCGCCCGCTCCAGATAGTCGGCCATGAGACGGACCCGGACGGCGGGAGAGGGCGCAAAGGTCAGTCGGTCCAGCAACTCGGCGAAGGCCCTCATCCGCGGTGCCCGCCCGGCGGTTCGAGCGGCCGGGCGTCGAGGCCCCGGCCCTGCGCCCAGCGGATCAGGGCGTCGGGCGGCCCATGCGTCACCCGGATTTCGGGCGCGCCGGTCTCGGCGACGGTCCGCGTGATCCCGGCCCAGTCGGCATGGTCGGAGATGGCGAGCGGCAGTTCGACGCCGCGCCGGCGGGCATGGGCGCGGACCAGCATCCAGCCGGACGCGAACGCCAGCACCGGGTCGGCAAGGCGGGCTCCTTGCTCTCCGGCGCCCGGCGGCCGCAGCACGATCTCGCCCGCAAGGCCCTGCGCGCCGGCGAGCGGTCGGGTCTCGCCGAGCTCGACGCCGAAATGCCGGTAGAGCCCGGTCATTTCCTCCAGGGCGGCGTGCAGATAGACCGGCCGGTCATAGCCCGCGCGGCGCAACAGGCTCAGCATCCGCTGGCATTTGCCGAGCCCGTAGGCCCCGACGACATGGCAGCGGTCGGGGAAGGTCTCGACCGATTGCAGCAGGCGGCGGATCTCCCCCATGTCGTTCGGCAGGCGGAATACGGGCAGGCCGAAGGTCGCCTCCGTAATGAATATATCGGCCGGTACCGGCTCGAAGGCGGCGCAGGTCGGGTCCGGCGCCCGCTTGTAGTCGCCCGAGACGGCGACGCGCCGCCCGCGATATTCGAGCACGGCCTGGGCCGAGCCCAGCACATGGCCGGCCGGCGCAAGCCGGATGGCGACGCCGCCGGTCTGCACGGTCTCTCCGTAGCGGAGCGGCTGCCGGTCCGGCCGGTCCCGGGGGTAGCGCAACGCCATGATCGCGAGCGTCTCCGGCGTCGCCAGCACCGCGCCGTGGCCGGGGCGCGCATGGTCGGCATGGCCGTGGGTGACGAGGGCGCGATCAACGGCCCGCCGCGGGTCGATATGGAACCCGCCCGGCTCGCACCAGAGGCCCGCCGGCGTCGGCCGAAGCCAGTCTTCGAGCGCATCCGCCATCGCGCTACTATGGCCCCCTCGGGCCGGGGGAAGGAAGCGCAGCGGCATGGAGGCAGGCACGGGGGTCTCGCAACCCGCCGCAATCCGGAACTGGTTCCGGGCGCGCGGCTGGCGGCCCTATGCACACCAATTGGCGATGTGGGGCGCGGCCGAGGCCGGGCGTTCCGCCTTGCTGGTGGCGCCGACCGGCGGCGGCAAGACGCTGGCCGGCTTCCTGCCGAGCATCGCCGAACTCGCAACCGCGCCGCGCCCCGGCTTGCATACGCTCTACATCTCGCCGCTGAAGGCGCTGGCCGTCGATATCCACCGCAATCTCGAAGCGCCGATTGCGGAAATGGGCCTCGATATCGGCGTGGAGACGCGCACGGGCGACACGCCGCAGCGCAAGCGCGAACGCCAGCGCCGGACGCCGCCGCAGATGCTGATGACGACGCCGGAATCGCTGGCGCTGATGCTGTCCTGGCCCGATGCGCCGGCGCTGTTCGCCGGGCTGCGCTGCGTCATCGTCGATGAGCTGCATGCGCTCGCCGACAACAAGCGCGGCGACCTGCTGTCGCTCGGTCTTGCCCGGCTCGGCGGCATGGCGCCCGGCGCGCGGCGGACCGCCCTCTCGGCCACGGTCGCGGACCGCGACTACCTCGCCGGCTGGCTGTCGCCCAGCGCCGGGAGTGAGCGCGATGTCGAAATCGTGACCGGCCGCGGCGGCATAGCGCCCGAAATCGCCATCGCCCGGATGCGCGGGCCGATGCCCTGGTCCGGCCATATGGCGGTCTATGCGCTGGAGGAAATCCACACCGCGATTCGCCAGCACCGCACGACCATCGTGTTCGTCAACACCCGCGCCCAGGCCGAACTCATCTTCCGCGGGCTCTGGGACCTCAACGAGGACGGCCTCGCCATCGCGCTCCATCACGGCAGCCTGGCCCCGGAGCAGCGGCGCAAGGTCGAGGCGGCGATGGCGGCGGGCCGGCTCCGCGCGGTGGTGGCGACCTCCTCGCTCGATCTCGGCATCGACTGGGGCGATGTGGACCTGGTGGTGCAGGTGGGCGCGCCGAAGGGCGCAGCCCGGCTGCTCCAGCGGCTCGGGCGCTCCAACCACCGCCTCGACCGGCCGAGCAAGGCGTTGCTGGTGCCGGCCAACCGCTTCGAGGTGCTGGAATGCCATGCCGCCATCGACGCGATCCGCGCGGGCACGCTCGACGGCGACGCCCCGGAGCCGGGCGGCCTCGATGTGCTCGCCCAGCACATAGCGGGCGTCGCGGCGTCCGGCCCGTTCGAGGAGGAGGCGCTGTTCCAGGAGGTGCGCCGGGCGTTCCCCTATCGCGGCCTCACCCGCAAGACCTTCTCGGAGGCCGTCGATTTCGTGGCGACGGGCGGCTATGCGCTCGGCGCCTATGAACGCTACCGGCGGCTGAAGCGCGACGCCGCCGGCCGGCTGAGGGCTGCCAACGCGGACGTCGTGCGGCGCTACCGGATGAATGTCGGCACCATCGTCGAGGCGGTAACGCTCAAGGTGCGGCTCGGCGGGCGCGTGCTGGGCGAGGTCGAGGAGTATTTCGCCAATACGCTGACGCCGGGCGACACCTTCGTTTTCGCCGGCAGGATGCTGCGCTTCGAGGGCATCCGGGACATGACGCTCCGCACCTCTCCGGCCACCGGCGAGGCGCCGCGCATTCCCGTCTATGGCGGCGGGCGGCTGCCGCTGACCACGCATCTCGCCGAGCGAGTGCGCGGCCTGCTCGCCGACCGGCGGCGCTGGCAGGAGTTCCCGCCGGACGTGCTGGAATGGCTCCGCGCGCAGGATTGGCGCTCCGTGCTGCCGCGTGTGGGCGGGCTGCTGGTCGAGACCTTCCCGCGCGGCGGCAAATGGTATCTCGTCGCCTATTGCTTCGAGGGGCGCAACGCCCACCAGACGCTCGGCATGCTGCTGACAAGGCGCATGGAGCGCGCCGGGCTCGGGCCCCTCGGCTTCTGCGCGTCCGACTATGTGCTCGCGGTCTGGAGCCTGCGTGAGGCGGAGGAGGTGGACGAGCTCTTTTCGGAAGACATGCTGGGCGACGACCTTGAGGACTGGATGGCCGAGTCCACTTTGCTGAGGCGCACCTTCCGCAATGTGGCGGTCGTGGCGGGGCTGATCGAACGGCGCCATCCGGGCCGGGAGAAAACCCGGCGGCAGGTCACCTTCAACGCGGACCTGATCTACGACGTGCTCCGCCGGCACGAGCCGGGCCACCTGCTGCTGCGCGCGACGCGCCGCGACGCCGCCAGGGGCCTGACCGACATCCGCCGCCTGGGTGAAATGCTGGCGCGGGCGAAGGGGCGGATCGAGCTGCGACGGCTCGACCGCGTGTCGCCGCTCGCCGTGCCGGTACTGCTCGAGATCGGCAAGGAGTTCGTCTATGGCGGGGCCATCGAGGAATTGCTGGCCGAGACGGCGGCCGAGAGCGAGAGCGACCTGGTGGCCGAAGCGATGAGCGGCGCGGACATGGCGGAACTCCCGCTTTGAGGGCGGCCTGCTTCCGGCTGAACGGGGCACCGCTGGCCGCGGACCCCTCGGGCGCGCTCTGGTGGCCGGAGATGCGCACGCTGGTTGTGGCAGACCTCCATTTCGGCAAGGGGTCGGCCTACGCAGCTGAGGGAGGGGCGCTGCTGCCGCCCTATGACAGCCACGCAACCCTGGACCGGCTGGAGGCGTTGGCGCGGCGCTACCGCCCGGCGCGGTGGGTGTCGCTCGGCGACGGCTTCCACGACCGGGAGGCCGGCGCGCGCCTGGACCGGGACGCGGCGGATCGTCTCGACCGGCTTGCGCGAAGCTGCGAGTGGCTCTGGCTGCGGGGCAACCACGACCCCGAGCCGCCGGCGGATTTCGGCGGGCGCGCGCTTGCCGAATGGCGCTCGGGGCCGCTGGTCTTCCGCCATGAGCCGCGTCCCGGCCCGGCGCCGGGGGAAGTCGCGGGCCATCTCCATCCGCGCGCGACGGTGGCCACCGGCCGCCGGCAGGTTTCCGGCCGGGTCTTCGCTACTGACGGGCGGCGCCTGCTGCTGCCGGCGTTCGGCGCCTATACAGGCGGTCTGGACGTACACGACCCGGCCGTCCGTATGCTGTTCGCCCGCCCGCCGCGCATCCTGCTCCCGAGCCGGGAAAGCATCCACGCCTTCCCCTGGAGCCGCCTGGCGGTCCCCGACCGGCTCAGGAACGGGGGCGGGTAGTCGTTCGGACTTATGCCGCGTCCGCCGGGTCCACGATTTCGATATGGCCGGTATAGCGGCGGAAGTCGCGGATATTGAAGGTGAGCAGGCGCCGCTCGCCATGCGCCAGCATGGTGGCGACGATATTGGCGTCGTGGACCTGTTTCCCGCCAACAGGAATCTCGCGGCAGAGCGCCGCCAGCGTCTCCATGACCTGCGGCCCGTCCTCCAGCACCTCGAACGCCGCCTCCATCCATGAGAGGTCGGCAAGCGCTACGGCCATGGGCACGGGCGGAGACCAGGCCTGCGGCCGGGTTGCGGTTCCCAGATACTCGCGCATGACCTGGCGGCTGATGCGCAACGCTTCGCCGGCCCGCACGGCCCGGTCCAACGCCGCCCTCGCCACGGCATGGGCGGGAGCCGCTTCGAACCGGGCCGGCACGAACACATTGGTATCGACGAACACGCGGTTCAGCCGCCAGCCTCGGAATCGTCCTCCGGCCCGCCGGTCAGCCGTCCCATATCGTCATAGATCTGCTCGCGGCTTACCGTGAAGCCTTCCGGCCAGGGTCCGCCGTTCCATGGCGGGAAGTCGCGGTCGAGGTTCCAGTCGCGCGCCTTCGAACCCGCCGCCGGCCGGCGGTGCAGGCCGGCCGCGGGCAGGGCTTCCCGGAGGCCTGACGTCAACTCGTTCATGCTGTCCTCGCCTTGCTCGTATTGGAGGGAACCGGCTTCCGCCGCCGGCTCCGGCTCGCGCATGAACAGAAGCGTCTCCGCCTCCAGATCGACCTGCTGCGTCCGCCATCCCGCCGCCTGCCAGGCGAGCGCATGGGAATGGCCGCTGCCCTTGCGCGAATTCGCCCACCAGGGCCGGTGCAGGCGCGCCGAATCGGGCAGGCGGAAGCCCAGCACCCGCTCGATCTCGCCGAATCCGGCCCGCCACTCCTTCTTCGGGGCCAGCGACAGCAGATGCCGGTAGAGCGGGGCATATTTGCCGCGCGCCGCCGCTTTCTTCAGCAGCCTTTCCCGGTCCGTAGCCATCGGCCCGTTCCTCTTGTTAGTTCTTACTTACCTGATTACTTGCTTGAGTGTGGTATCGTGGACCCGCCCAGTCAACACTTTTCGTCGGTCGCCGGGCCCGCTACCGGTCGACGAAATGCGCCAGCACGCCGCCGAGGGTGGAGGGATGGACGAAACCGATGCGCGCGCGGCGGGAGCCGGGGCGGCCCTTGCTGTCGATCATGCGGAAGCCCGCGTCGGCGAGCGCGACATGGCTCAGTCTCAAACCGTTCATGGCAAGCCTTCCCATTTCCGCTTCCGCATAGAAGAATAGCCTCCGGGAGGCGTGCAATGCAGTACGACTACATCATCGTCGGTGGCGGGTCCGCCGGCTCGGTCATGGCGAACCGGCTTTCGGCCAGGAGCGCCAACAAGGTCCTGCTTCTGGAAGCGGGCATCGACACGCCGCACGGCGCGATTCCGCCGGATGTGCATTCGAGCTATCCCGGCACGGTCTATTTCAACCCGGACTACACCTGGAACCGGCTCCGGGTCCGGCTCCAGCCGGTCAACAAGAACCTGCCTGAGAACGAAAAGCCGGAACTGCGCAACTACGAGCAGGCGCGGATCATGGGCGGCGGGTCGTCCATCAACGGGCAGATGGCAAACCGGGGCTCCCCGAACGACTATGACGACTGGGGCCGCCAGGGCGCCGGGGGCTGGAGCTGGGAAGCCTGCCTGCCCTATTTCCGGAAGCTCGAGCGCGACATGGACTTCGACGGCGCGCTGCACGGCAATGAGGGGCGCATCCCGATCCGGCGTATCTACCAGCAGGAATGGACGCCCTACGCCAAGGCGGTGGCGGCGGCGATGGCCGATCTCGGCTACGCCTATCTCACCGACCAGAACGGCGCGTTCGAGGACGGGCATTTCCCGGTCACGGTCTCCAACCTCTACGACCGGCGGGTCTCGACGGCGATCGGCTATCTCGACCCGCCGACGCGGCTCCGCGAGAACCTGGAAATCCGGTCCGAGACCCAGGTGACGGAGATCCTGTTCGACGGGCTGCGCACGGTCGGCGTCAAGGCCGAGCGGCGGGGCCGGTCCGAGACCTTCATGGCGAACGAGGTGGTGCTGTGTTGCGGCGCCGTGCATTCGCCGGCGCACCTGCTGCGCTCCGGCATCGGCCCGGCCGGCCACCTGGCCGATATGGGCATAGAGGTCCGCCACCACCTGCCGGGCGTCGGGCAGAACCTGATGGACCATCCCTCGGTCGCCTGCTCCGCCTGGCTGCCCGGCGACTCCCGGATGACGCGCAAGGACGCCCGCCACATCCATGTCGGCGCGCGCTATTCCTCGGGCCTGCACGACGCACCCCAGGGTGACATGTTCGTCGTCCAGGTGTCGAAATCGGGCTGGCACGCCGTCGGCGAGCGCCTCGGCTCGCTGCTGGTATTCGTCAACAAGTCCTATTCGAAGGGCGAGGTCCGCCTGGCGTCGAAGGACTGGCGCGAGGAGCCCGAGGTCGAGTTCAACCTGCTTTCCGACGAGCGCGACCTCGACCGGCTGAAGGACGCCTTCCTGCGCGCGGCCGCCATCAACATGCATCCCGAGGTGGCGCGTGCGGCGGGCTACACCTTCCCGTCCTCCTACAGCGAGAAGGTGCGCGCCATCGGCCGCGTCACCAAGCGCAACGAGATGATCTCGAAGGCGGTGGGCGGCGTGCTGGACATGGCCGGCGGCCTGCGCGGCACACTGATCGACAAGCTGATTACCGGCGGCCTCAAGCTGCGCGACCTGCTGGAGGACGACGAGGCGCTGGAGGGCTTCGTGCGCGCCACGGCCGTCGGGGTCTGGCATGCCTCCTGCACCAACCGCATGGGAAGCGACGACGACCCGATGGCGGTGACCGACGAGCAGGGCCGGGTGCGCGGGCTCGCCGGGCTCAGGGTGGTGGACGCCTCGATCATGCCGTCCGTGCCCTGCGCCAACACCAATATCCCGACGATCATGATGGCCGAGCGCATCGCGGACGGCATCGTTTCCGGAGGCTGACGAGCGTCGATACATACTGTCGCATTCGATCGGTGCCCAAGTAATTCGCAAACGCTTCAACAGCTTGTCGTGCATGGCGGTTTCTTGACAATCGGGCGCCCGCCACCCTAGTGTTTCGCCGGTTTCGGGGCGGGCTGCGCGCCGGATCGCGTTTCGTGGCGAAAATGGGCAAAGACGACAGGAACGGCCCCCTTCACGATTTCTCCGACAGGCTCGCCGACGCACGCCGTCGCCGGGATGTTGCTGCGCCGAAGCCGGCCCCGAAAGAAGGGCTGGGCGCGGCGATGCGGATCGGAGTGGAGCTGGTGGCGGCGCTGGGGGTCGGCGCGGCTATCGGGTGGGGGCTGGACCGCTGGCTCGGCACGGCGCCCTGGCTGATGGTGGTCTTTTTCGTGCTCGGAGCGGCGGCCGGGGTGATGAACGTTTACCGGTATATGGGCGGCATGGACGCTTCGCCCGGCTACCGCCGGGGGCGGCCGCCGCAGGACGGACAGGAAGGCTAGAGGGGGAACCCGGGTGGCGGGAGACGCGCACGGTCCGCTGGAGCAGTTCCGGATTAAGGAGCTGGTCGATATTCCCGTGGCCGGAGTCCAGTTCGACATCACCAACTCCACCGTGTGGATGGTGGTTGCGGCCGCCGGCGTGATCGCGGTGATGGTCGGCGGCACGCGCAAGCGCGCCCTGGTGCCGGGGCGGCTGCAATCGATCGCCGAGCTCTCCTACGAGTTCATCGCCGGGATGGTGCGCGACACGGTCGGGGAAGAGGGCCGGAGATACTTCCCGCTCATCTTCACCCTGTTCATGTTCATCCTGTTCGGCAATCTCGCCGGCATGATCCCCTACAGCTTCACCTTCACCAGCCATATCGCGGTCACTTTCGCGATGGCAGCGGTGGTGTTCGTCGGCGTCACCGTGCTGGGCTTCGTCAAGCACGGCATCCGCTTCTTCACCTTCTTCGTGCCGCCGGGCGTCTCGGTGTTCATGTGGCCGCTGCTGATCCCGATCGAGATCGTCTCCTACCTTTCCCGGCCGATCAGCCTTTCGGTGCGCCTGTTCGCCAACATGCTGGCCGGCCACACGCTGCTCAAGGTCTTCGCCGGCTTCGTGCCGGCAATGGGCGTCGCCGGCATCCTGCCGCTCGCCTTCGTTTCGGCGCTGACCGGGCTCGAGATCGTCATCGCGTTCCTCCAGGCCTATGTGTTCGCGATCCTCACCTGCCTCTACATCGACGACGCGCTTCACCTCCACTAACCGGCTATCCGCCCACGCGAAGAAGGAACCGCTCCCATGGAAATCGAGGCCGCCAAGTTTATCGGCGCGGGTCTTGCCGTCATCGGCGTCATCGGCGCCGGTATCGGCATCGGCAATATTTTCGCTTCCTTCATCCAGGCGGTCGGGCGCAACCCGTCGGCGCGGGACGAAGTGTTCCCGATGACCATGCTCGGGTTCGCCCTCGTCGAGGCCATCGCGCTCTTCGCGCTCGTCGTGGCGCTCGTCATCCTGTTCGGCTAAGGCCGCACCCGGCGCCCGCCATGCCGCAACTGGAACAAATCTCCACCTATGCGGGCCAGATCTTCTGGCTCGTGGCGGTCTTCGCCGTTCTGCTTGGCGTGATGCTCAAGGTCGCCCTGCCGCGCGTGCAGGGCATTCTGGAGGACCGGCAGAAGCGGATCGACGACGACCTCGCCCGGGCCGCGGCGTTGCGCGACGAGGCCGAGGATGTGCTGCGCGCCTATGAGCAGGCGCAAGCGAAGGCGCGGGCCGCGGCGCGCCGGCTCCTGCGCGAGCAGCAGGAAGCCGCGGCCGCCGAGGCAGCAGCCCGCCTTGCGGTGCTCGGCGAACGCTTGGCCAAGGACGCCGCCGCCGCCGAGGCCCGGATTGCCGAGGCGCGCCGCGAGGCGCTGGCCGGCATCGAGGCGGCGGCCGGCGAGGTCGCCCAGGCGATCGCGGCGCGGCTGATCGGCGTCGAGGTGGATGCGGCCGAGGCCGCCGCCGCGGCAGCCGGAACCGGGCAAGCGAGCGCGTGATGGACTGGAGCGATCCCACATTCTGGACCGCGGTCGGTTTCGTCATCTTCGTCGCCGCCGTCGCGCGTCCGATCTGGCGGGCAGCGACCAAGGCCCTCGACGACCGGGCGGGGCGGATCGAGGCGTCTCTCGACGATGCGGCGGCGCTGCGCGAGGAAGCCCAGGCCCTGCTCGCGGACTACAGGAAGAGGCAGCACGGCGCGCAAGCGGAAGCCGAAGCCGTGCTCGCCCGTGCGCGCGAGCAGGCGGCCCGCATCGCGCAGGAGGGCGAACGCGCGCTCGAAGACGCGCTCGGGCGCCGCGAGCAGCAGGCGCTTGGCAAGATCGCCCAGGCCGAGCAGGAGGCGCTTGGCGAGGTTCGCGCCCATGCCGTGCGGGTATCGGCCGCGGCCGCCCGGACGCTGATCGAGCGCCACCTGGACAAGCCCCGCGCCGACGCGCTGGTCGCCGAGTCGGTCGAGAGCCTGCCGCAGCACCTGCACTGAGCACGATTCGATCGGATTGTACTGCGCCTGGCGGCTTACCAACACTGTCGCCCCGGACTCGATCCGGGGCCCAGAACGGTCTCTAAACCCCGTATGCCTCCGGAATTCTGGACCCCGGATCTCCGCTTCGCTCCGTCCGGGGTGACAATCGGGGGTTGCCGAAGGCTGCGGTTCAATACGAAGGGATCGTACTCCAGGGCGGTATCCGGCCTTACCGCATCGGGCCGGAAGGGTTGCAGATACTGCCGCCCCGGCCTGCGCGCCGGGGCAGGAACCGGCGGCCCCGCTCTGCCCCGAAGGCGCGGAGACACCCCGAGGATGTCATGAAATGTCATGTTCTGTCATGCGATGTCATGTTTCGCCGCCGCGCCGCCCCTCTCCGCCTGCCTCGCCGAAGCGCCGCCGTCCGTATCCTGCATACCGTCCCTCCATCGCGTTTCCGTTCCGTTCGCGCCGCCGCCGGCTTGCCTGCGGCGCGTCCCTGTTTCGCGCGTATCGCATGTGTGCGCGCGCGTGCGTTCGCGCCGGCGCGGTTCGCGCGCCTGATTGCCCGCGCGCGAGCCAGGCGCAGGGCGCACGTCTCCCGTCCGTTCCGTTAGCCCGGATTTCTCACCAAGGTCATGGTCTGCGCGGTGCTGTCGGGCCGGCAGGGTAGGAGAGCCGCGCCGCGCGATGTGGGGCATCGGGCAAGCGGCTTGACGCACCCTGCCGGCCCGACAGCGCCGCCCTCCGGGTCGCGCCCAGGCGCCCGACCGCAGCGTCGCGGGCCTCAACCGTAGGCACCGCTACGCTTTTCGGCCCGCTCCTTGCGGATCGAACGCCTGAACGCGACGCAGGCCGTGACTTTGGTGAGAAATCCGGGTTAGGTTTTTTCGCGCCGGCGCGAGGCGGGAGACGAAGCGGCCCGCGGATGCCGCTTCCTCCTGACCCATCTTACCACAGTTTTACAGGGGTCAAGCCCTTACGGAGAATTATTTCATAATTCATGAACGAATTGCTGCCTCCCCCCTTTGTCACCCCGGACGGCGCGTCAGCAGCCTGCCCCGGACCCGATCCGGGGACGATCCGGGGTCCAGCCTGCCGGGGCGTTGCCGGGTTTCAAGGGCGGTGCTGGACCCCGGCTCGGGGGCCGGGGTGACAATTGAGGCAGGCCGGGGTGACAATTGAGGCAGGCCGGGGTGACAATTGAAGGGGCCGGGCTGCCTTTCCCTCGCCGCCCCGGACGGCGCGTCGGCAGCTTCCCCCGACCTTGAGCCGGAGTCGGGGCTCCCGACGCCGGTATGACCTATGCGAAGAAGGCATGTACGACAGCAGTCTCGTATATTGTGTTTTGGCCGGCTCATACTAATTTCGGCAGTCGTATGACCAAGTCGGATATCGATATAAAGCTCCTGCGCGCTTTCGTCAGCGTCGCTACCGAGCAGAGTTTCACGGCCGCCGCCCGGCTGGCCGGGTGTTCGCAGGGTGCCGTATCCACCCGTGTCCGGGCGCTCGAGGGCCAACTCGGCGTGCGTCTGTTCCACCGGGCGCGGTTGAATGTAAGGCTGACGCCGGCGGGCCAGGACCTGTTTCCGCGCGCGCGGGCACTGCTCGACCGGCACGACCGGCTCTTCCTCGATGCGCGTTCCAGAACGGTTGCCGGCACCGTCCGGGTCGGCGTCGCCGAGGGCTTCGGCATGCCGCTGCTGGCCGAGCTTCTCGAGCGCGTTCGCGAGCACTATGCGGCCGTCCGGCTGGAAGTCGTCTGCGATGTCGGTTGCAATTTGAAGCGGACGGTCGAGGCCGGCAGTCTCGACCTCGCCCTCGCCGTGCTGGGGAAGGAAGCGCCTTCGGCGACGGTGCTGGGGCGCCCCCGCCTCCAGTGGGTGGGCGCGCCGGATTTCGCGTTCGGCGAGGACGAGCCCATCCTTGTCGCCAGCTATCCGGAAGGCTGCCCCGTTCGCGCTTCGGCGCTGTCTGCGCTGGAAGACCGGGGCGTTGCCTATCGTTTGGCGTTGAGCACCTGGAGCGACCGGGTCCTCGACAACGCTGTCCGGTCCGGTTGGGCGATTGCCGCCATGCCGGAAAACCTGGTTCCCGAGGGATTGAAGGTCCTCAACCGGCCTTCATTGTTGCCGCGCCTGGACCGGATCGACATCCAGCTTCTGGAAAGGCCCGGCCTCGACGACGAGGCCGCGAGCGTTGTCGGGCGCGAAATCGTGGATATCTACCACGGCCGATAGGCGCCAGCGCCGATCCGGGGTCCAGCCTGTCGGGACGTTGCCGGGCCGCAAGGGCGGCGCTGGACCCCGGCTCGGGGGCCGGGGTGACAATTGAGGAAGGCCGGGGCGCTTCCCCCCGCCGCAACGGACGGCGCGCCTTTCCTCCCCTTTGTCGCCCCGGACAGCGCGTCAGCAGCCTGCCCCGGACCCGATCCGGGGACGATCCGGGGTCCAGCCTGTCGGGGCCTTGCCGGGCCGCGAGGGCGGTGCTGGACCCCGGCTCGGAGGCCGGGGTGACAATTGCGGGGTGCCGGGCTGCCTATGCCCTCCTGCCGCAACGGACGGCGCGCCTCCCCCTTTGTCGCCCCGGACGGCGCGAAGCGCCGATCCGGGGTCCAGCCTGCCGGGGCCTTGCCGGGCCGCAAAGGCGGTGCTGGACCCCGGCTCGGGGGCCGGGGTGACATTTGAGGGGGCCGCTTTCAGCCGTTCAGGTCGAAATAGAGGTCCCGCCAGTGGGGGTTGCCGCGTTCGATGAGGGCAAGCTTCCAGGCACGGCGCCATTTCTTCAGGCGCTTCTCGCGCTCGATGGCCGTGCGGATGTCGTCATACGGCTCCGCATGGACCAGCCGCGTCACGCCGTATGTCCGGGTGAAGCCGGCGACGGCGCCCTCCTTGTGCTCGTGCACACGCCGCGCCAGGTCGTTGGTGACGCCGACATAGAGGGTCCCGTTGCGCCCGCTCGCGAGGATATAGACCCAATAACCCACCTACTCCCCCCTGGCCGCCCCGGAAGGTACGCCTTTTCCGCTTTGCCACCAACGGACGGCGTGCCTTCGTCCCCCCTCGCCGCCCCGGACAGCGCGTCAGCAGCCTGCCCCGGACCCGATCCGGGGACGATCCGGGGTCCAGCCTGTTGGGACGTTGCCGGGCCACAAGGGCGGTGCTGGACCCCGGCTCGGAGGCCGGGGTGACAATTGAGGAAGGGCCGGGGCGCTTCCCCCTTTGTCGCCCCGGACGACGCCCTTCCCCCTTTGCCACCGAAGGACGGCGGAGCTTTCGCCCCCCGCCGCCCCGAACAGCGCGCCTTTCCTCCTTTGTCGCCCCGGACGGCGCGAAGCGCCGATCCGGGGTCCAGCCTGTCGGGACGTTGCCGGGCCGCAAGGGCGGTGCTGGACCCCGGCTCGGGGGCCGGGGTGACAATTGAGGGGCCGGGGTGACAATTGAGGGAGGGCCGGGGCGGCGATTCGGGGGGTTGGTTGCAAACATATTCGATAGTGAAATTGACTATGGTGCTATATCTCTTTATTCGAAATTCGATGGAAGACATCGACCCCAAGCTCCTACGTGCCTTCCTGCATGTCGCCAGGGAAGGGAGCGTTTCGGCTGCGGCACGGACCCTCGGTTTGCCGCCGGGCACGGTTTCCGCTCGGGTGCGGACGCTCGAAAAACGGCTCGGGACCCGGCTGTTCGAACGCAGCGGCCGCGGCGTGACCCTGGCCCCCGCGGCTGCGAGCCTGCTGCCCGCTGCCCTGGAAATCGTCGAGTTGCACGACCGCTTCGTCGAACGCGCCGGCGACCTCAGCGCGAATCGCCCATAGCGGCGCCGGCAGGCGCGGGACCGACGCCGCGCCTCCCTGTCACCCTGGACGGCGCGTGTGGCCCGACTGGACCCCGGCTCGGAGGCCGGGGTGACAATTGAAGGAGGCCGGCGCGTCTTTCGCCCCGCCGCAAAGGACGCCGCGTCTTTCCCCCCTTTGTCACCCCGGACGGCGCGTCAGCGCCGAGCCGGGGTCCAGCCATGGCTCCGGCTGCCGCCGCAACCGGTGGAGAGCAGGGCGAACCGCCTGCGGCTGCCCCGAAACCCGAGGCTGGACCCCGGACTTCCGCTTCGCTCCATCCGGGGTGACGGTTTTGGGCCCGGCCGCGCTCCGCCCCCATTCGTCACCCCCGCCCCCTTCGTCACCCCCGCCCCCATTCGTCACCCCCGCGAAGGCGGGGGTCCAGCCATGGCGCCTCCGGCTCAGAACTGCCGCACGAAGCTGAGCTCGGCGCGGTTGCGTTCGTAGTCGAGCGCCTGGGCGTTGGTCTCGCGCTGCTCGTTGATGAGCGAGATGCGGGGGCTGAAGCCGAGCACGGTGACGGCGCGGTTGTGGACCGAGAGCGAGAGCGTGCGCGTCTTGTCCTTGCGCGGCTTGCGGTCGATGGTGCGGTGCGCGAAGCCGCGGCCTTGGTATTCCGTCCATTGCATCGCGGCGCGCGCGCCCACGGTGAAGCCCAGCGGCAGCGCCAGCGTCGCGCCCAGGCTCGCCTGCGGCCCGGCGCTGCGCCGGGATTCGGCATTGGCGCGGCTCCAGTTCCAGCCGGCATTGCCGCCCACCCGGAGCGTGGGCAGCGCCACCCAGTTCGCGCCGAGCGCGACCTCGCCCACCGGGCCGTCCAGCCAGTCGCAGTCCCGGCAATTGCGCCGGCGCGCCCCGGCGCGACCTTGTACGGAGAGGCGCGGGGTCAAGCGCCGCGCTGCCTCCAGCCGCAACCCGAATTGGTCCGTGTTCGGCCGGCCGCCGGTCCATTGCCGCTGCACGGTGGCGAGCAGGCTCGCTTCCGTCCGGGCGTCGACAAGCCAGCGCGGCCCGAGATAGGCGGCGGTGAAATACCCGTCGAACAGGCCGCCCTTGTATTCGCGGATCGAGGCGTCCGCCCCGGCGCGCAGCCGCCAGCGTGCGCTGAGAGGATGCTGGTACTCGCCCCCGCCCCAGACGGAGATACCGAGGCCGGATTTGGGCGCGGTGTCCGCGCTGCGGGTGAAGGGCAGGCGGCCGAAGGGCGTGTCGAGCCAGATCGTGCGCGTGCCGGATGCGGTGTTGAGATTGCTGTCGGGCGCCACGGCAAGGCCGAAGCGCGCCTCCCAGCGCCTTCGGGCGCGGATGGTTCGGAGAAATCGCTGGATATTGAGCACGACGGGCAAGGGCAGCCCGCCGGCGAGCACCTGCTCGAAATGCCGCCGGGCGAGCGTGTCCTCTTTCTTCAGGAAGAAGGCGCGTGCGAGTTCGAGCCGCACGCGCACCAGTTCCGGCCGGCTAACCAGTATTCTGCGAAAGGCGGCGATGGCCTCGTCGAGCTTCTCATCCCTGGCCTCCTCCCGGAGCCGGCCCGCCTCCACAACGGCCGCCATGCCTGTCCGAAACAGGGTCCCGATGCGGCGCTCGGTCAACACTTGCTCTTCGGCAGTCTGGGCGCACGCCATACCGGCAAACGGTGGGGCTGCAACGACCGAGAGGCCGGAAAGCAGTATCGATGCCGCGATCAGGGGGCGGAAACGCATGAAAGTGTTTCGTTGAGGCAATGCAAATAAGGGCGGGTTGGAAAAACAAGCGCCGCGAGAATGCGCTCACGACGGAACGAGGCAAACTTCATTGCAGGACCTCGGACTACCGGAAAAAGAGGGGCGGCCCGAAGGCCGCCCCATGCAGTCGAACTATGCCGTTCGATTACTCCGCCGGCGGCTGCAAATCCGCACCGAACGCGCCGGTGACAGCCGAAGCGGAGTTATGCGCATCGAATGTCCCGGTCGCTCCGAGCGGGTGGTCCGCAGCGCTAGTCGTATGGCTGTCGGCCGAGAGGTCGTTGACATCGGCGCTGGCCATGCCGGTCGTGAAGGAGATGCCGTCGACATTGTCATCCGGAGCGCCGCCGAGCTGCGCCGCCCAGCTACCGGCCCAATCGACGCCATTGGCGTGCCCGGACGTCATACCGGCAGCACCACCGGTAGCGCCCAAGGTTTCTGTCACCAGATCCACGACGAACTCATTCATGGCCTCGCCGTTGGCATTGTGGAAGTTCGAGACCGTTCCCGAAATGTTGTTGTCGGCGTCGAAATCGACGTTCAACGTTGCCGTCGCGGTGAACGTGCCAGTCTCGGGAGCGGTGGAGGTAGCGTCGTCCACATAGTAGCCGAGCGCCACACCCTTGTACGTCGCCTCTCCCTCGAGTACTGCGTAGTACTCCGTCTCGGGAAGCATATCCGCCAAACCGCCACCGGTGGCGATCAGGCCGAGCGAGTGCTGCCCATCGTCGTCGTTCGGAGTCGTCAGCCAGGCGCCGAAGGCCATCCATGCCCAATCGGGAACGCTGGCCATGTCATCGGCATTGTCCGGCACGAACTCGAGCGCGGCGAAGTTTCCATCGGGCTCGTCCATGCCAAGCTGAACGCTAACTGTGCCCTTCATCCTGTCCTTCACCAGCCAGCAATCGGCGTCGCTGCACCGGAAAAGTCCCGAAACGCCGGCGAACGAGCCCCTGAAGTCTTCGCTCTGGTCCTTGCCATTCTGGTAGGTGTCGGCCACCCCATCGTATGTGAACATGGCCATCCCGCCATTTGACGACGGATTGCCAAGGAGGCTCACCAGCTCGCCATCCATGTTGAGCGTGAACAGCTCGTCGAAAGCTCGGGTTTTGTTGCTTCCGATGTTTTCGCCGACCAGCGCGTTCGTCACGAACCCGCCATAGAGCGGCGCGTCCGCGGGCTCTTCAGGCAGCCTGTGCGCCCAGTCCCGCTCGAGGGAATGCACACGCCAGGTGGCGAGATCGGCCGCAGAGATGTCGAGACCGTCCGCATTGAGCTCCGGCCCGCCGTCCGCATCCGTCTGGGTGGACTTGATGATCGGATCAGGGTCCGCGGCGGTACCAGCCGGTTCCTCCTGGACTTCGACAAAGTCGCCCTGCAGTTCGAACGTGCCCGGGTGCTGCAGCTCGTTGACCTCTGCCGGATCAGGCACAGCCGTCGCACCGGCGGCCATATTGACGTCGGTATAGGTGACGATCAGGCCCATCTCCGCGATCAGACCATGCACCAGTTTGCCATTCGCCCGCATCGCGCCGCCGACGACCAACGGGTTGCGCGGAACAGGCGCCAGAGCCAGCATTGCTTCCGCACTGTTTTCATCCCAGTAGGACGCCTGAACTACGCCTGCTGCGTTGCGGAGCCTTACGACGCAGCTTTCGCCACCGGCCGGGCAGCTAAAGTCGACACCGCCTGCCGTCTCGGTCTCGCCCGGCAGGATCGTGAGATAGTGGGTCTCTCCAGCCTCAACATCGATGGCCAGCGAATGGCCAGCCGGCAAATCCAGGTACACTCTCATAGCCGGCGGGTCCATCGGGAGCGCCATTGCCGTGACCGTCGGGTCGTCCGCATCCGCATCGGCCTGGCTGGTCTGCTTCGCCACGGGCGTGCCGCCGTTGTTCGTGACGGTGACTTCGCAGTCATAGGAGCTGGTGCAGGTGAAGCTCGCGCCGCCGCGTTCCAACGACATGCCGGCCATCACGGTGAACGTAACCGCGTTGCCGGACACCGGCAGATCGAACGCCGCAGCGTCGAGACCCGCAGGGAGCGTCACGTAACTTGTTACAGAACGCGGCGAAGCCGGCGTCGGCGTCGGCGTCTCTACTTCCTGGGCCGGCGGGGTGGTGTCGGCTGCGGCCGCTGGGCCGCTGCTGCTGCCGCCTCCGCCGCAACCGGCAAGCGCCAGCGACAGGGCGAGGGCGCCTGCTGAAAGCGCCCAGAGTTTCGTTTGCGATGTCATTTCTACGAGGCTCCCCTCTTACTCAAGCTTGTGAAAGGCCCCGTGAAGAGACCCCGTGGAGACGGCAATCATACCGGCTCTAAGTTTCAATTCAAGATAAAACCATAATTCATAATTTCATTTCAAGATATTTGTTGCGCGACCGCAACAGCGGGTTCCCACCGCGGCTTTCCCTCGGCTGCGCCTCGCTGCACGGCCATAACTCCGCATTTCATATCGAGATATTTGTCGCACGACGGCAATAGCGGGTTCCCACCGCGGCTTTCCCTCGGCTGCGCCCGGCTGCACGGCCATAACTTCGCATTTCATATCGAGATATTTGTTGCGCGACCGCAACAGCGGGTTCCGACCGCGGCTTTCCCTCGGCTGCGCCCGGCTGCACGGCCATAACTCCGCCGCTTCGCAGGGCGTCGTCCTCCCCCTCCCCTCCCCGAACAGCGCGCCTTTCCCCCTTGCAACTCCGAACGCCGCGCCGATCCCCCCTCGCCGCCCCGGACAGCGCGCCTTTTCCGCTTTGCCACCAACGGACGGCGCGCCTTCGCCCCCCCCCCTTTGTCACCCCGGACGGCGCGTCTCCCCCCTTTGTCACCCCGGACGGCGCGAAGCGCCGATCCGGGGTCCAGCCTGCCGGGGCGTTGCCGGGTCGCAAGGGCGGTGCTGGACCCCGGCTCGGAGGCCGGGGCGACAATTGAGGGGGGGCCGGGGCGCTTCCCCCCGCCGCCCCGGACGGCGCGCCTCCCCCCTTTGTCGCCCCGGACGGCGCGCCTTTCCCCCCTTTGCCACCAACGGACGGCGCAGCTTTCGCCCCCTTTGTCACCCCGGACGAAGCGAAGCGCCGATCCGGGGTCCAGCCTGCCGGGGCGTTGCCGGGCCGCAAGGGCGGTGCTGGACCCCGGCTCGGAGGCCGGGGCGACAATTGAGGGGGCCGTCGTGACAATTGAGGGAGGCCGGGGCGCTTCCTCCCGCCGTCCCCCCTTTGTCACCCCGGACGAAGCGAAGCGCCGATCCGGGGTCCAGCCTGCCGGCGCGCCCTTCCCCCTGCCGCACCGGAACCGGGAAATAGAAGCGGGACGAAAGCCGCAGGCCGGCGTATTCTGGGCGCGCCGTGACACCGCGCGATGCAGAACCCGTTCCTGAGCGCGCGGCGCTGACCGTCCGGCCGCGCGGGAGGGTTTCCGCCGCGCTCCGGCGGTTGCGGCGCGTGCTGCTGCCCCTGCTCGTGCTGGCGGCGGCCGTTGCGGCTTTTACCGCCATGATGGTGACGCGCACGGCGATCCTGCCGGAAGCGCCGGGCGAGCGCGTCTGGGCGGTCGAGGCCGCGACCGTGACGCTGGAAACGACTCGCCCGAGGATTCCGCTGTTCGGCCAGGTGGTCGCCGGGCGCTCGGTGGACCTGCGCCCGCTCGTGGCCGGGCGCATCGCGGCGGTCGGGCCGGGCTTCCGGGAGGGCGGCTATGTCGCCGAAGGCGCACTGCTTATCGCAATCGACGCCTTCGACTTCGAAACGACCCGGACGCTGCGGGCCGCAGAACTGGCCGAGGCCGGGGCCGGGCTGCGCGAGATCGAGGCCGACCTCGCCGGCGCCCGCGACCAGCTGAAGGAGGACGGGCGCCAGCTCGACCTGCTCCGACGGGAAGCGGACCGGAGGCGCCAGCTCCGCGAGCGCGGCGCCATCTCGCAGAAGGGGGTCGATGACGGGGAACTGGCGCTGAGCCGCCAGCAGCAGCAGGCCAGCCAGCGGCGCAATGCCGTCGAGCGCTTCACCGCCCGGGTCGAGCGCCAACAGGCGGCGATCCGGCGCGCCGAAGCGACGCTCGCCCGCGCCGAACGCGACCTGGCCGAGACCCGGCTGACCAGCCCGTTCGGCGGCTGGCTGGTCGATATCGGCGTCGATATCGGCAAGCCGGTCGGGACCGGCGAGCGCGTCGCCCGCCTCGTCGATGCCTCCCGGCTCGAAATAGGCGTGACGATCCCGAACGAGATTTTCGGCCAACTCGACGCCGGGGAAGGAATCGTCGGGCGCAAGCTGACGGCAGTCTGGCGCACCGGCGAAACGGCCCGCAGTTTCCCCGCCCGGATCGCGCGGCTGGAGGGCGAGATCGACGCTGCCAGCGGCGGCATCGCCGCCTTTGCGAGCCTCGAGGCCCTGCCGGAGGACACGCGCCTGCGCGCCGGGGCCTTCGTCGAGGTGCTGCTCGAAGGCCCGGAATTGCACGACGCCGTGCGCCTGCCGCCGTCTGCGGTGTTCGACGGCGAACGGGTCTATCGCATCGGCGCCGACGACCGCCTGGAGGCCGTCGAGGTGGCGGTGCGCGCGAGGGAGGGCGCCAGCCTGCTGGTGCAGGGCCCGCTCGAGGACGGCCAGCGCATCGTGCTGACGCGCTTCCCGGAAATCGCCCCCGGCGTCAAGGTCCAGGTGCCGTGATGGCGGGGCGGTTGCATTCGGAGGCTGCGCCGGGCCCCATTCGTCACCCCGGACGGCGCGCAGCGTGCCCCCCTTGTCACCCCGGCCGGCGCGCTCTCCTGTCGCCCCGGACGGCGCGGGAGCGCTCCCCCACTGTCACCCCGGACGGTGCGAAGCGCCGATCCGGGGTCCAGCCTGCCCGGACGTTGCCGGGTTTCGATGGCGGTGCTGGACCCCGGCTCGGGGGCCGGGGTGACAAGTTAAGAAGAGGCCGGGGTGCCAATTCGGCGGATGCCGGCGCTCCCCCTTGCCGCCCCGGATGGCGCGCTCTCCTGTCGCCCCGGCCGGCGCGGGAGCGCTCCCCCACTGTCACCCCGGACGGTGCGAAGCGCCGATCCGGGGTCCAGCCTGCCCGGACGTTGCCGGGTTTCGAGGGCGGTGCTGGACCCCGGCTCGGGGGCCGGGGTGACAAGTTAAGAAGGGGCCGGGGCGACAATTCGGCGGATGCCGGCGCCCTCCCTTGCTGCCCCGGCCGGGGGTGCGGGGCGACAATCAGGTCGGGGTCCGGGGCGACAATTGAGGGGCCCCGGCCGTGATCGCGCTGTTCGCCCGCCACCCGACGGCGGCGAACCTGCTGATGGCGGCGATGCTGGCGATCGGGCTGCTGGCGCTCTCGCGGATGAACAAGCAGTTCTTCCCGGATTTCGGCATCGACACGGTCGTCGTCTCGGTGGCGTGGCCGGGCGCCGGCGCGGAGGATGTGGACAACGCCATCGTGCGGGCGATCGAGCCCGAGGTCCGTTTCCTCGACCGCGTGAAGCGGGCGATCTCCTCCTCCCAGGAGGGCCGCGCCAGCGTCCGGGTCGATTTCGAGGCCGGGACCGACATGCAGGCGGCGCTGGCGGATGTGGATGCGGCCGTATCCCGCATCGCGACCCTGCCCGAGGATAGCGAGGCGCCGTGGGTCCGGCGCGTGGTGCGCTACGAAAACCTGCTGCGCATCGTCCTTTCCGGAGACCTGCCGGAGCGCACGCTCAAGACCTGGGCGCTCAAAATGCGCGACGGGCTGATCCGGGCCGGGGTCGATGAAGTGGAGACGGTGGGCGCGCGCGACGAGTGGATCCTGGTCGAGGCGGACCAGCGCGACCTGCTGGCGCTAGACCTGCCCGTCTCGGAAATCTCGAGCCGCATCGCGGGCGCGTCGCGCGACATACCGGGCGGCGACACGGGCGGGCGCACGGTCTCGCGCGTGCGCTCGCTCGGCCTTGCGCGCACCGCCGAGGAGGTTGCCGCCGTCGAGGTGCGCGCCTTCCCGGACGGTCGCAGGCTGACGGTGGGCGAGGTCGCGGAAGTCACGGAGGCGTGGAACGAGGACCAGCCGCGGATCTTTTTCGAGGGCCGCCCGGCCGTGGAACTCGTCGTCAAGCGGGCGACAACGGCCGATGCGCTCGAAACCGCCGAGGCGGCCTCGCAATTTCTCGAAAGTTTCGTGCCCACCCTGCCACCCGGAATCGCGGTCCACCGCTATGACGAATCGGCGGAACTGATCGACCAGCGCATCGACCTGCTGGTCCGCAACGGCCTGGGCGGCATGGTCATCGTGCTGGTCGTCCTGTTCGTCTTCCTGAATGCGCGCACGGCGCTATGGGTTGCGGCCGGCATACCGGCCGCCCTGCTCGCCGCCATGGCGCTCGCCTGGGCGCTCGGGCATTCGATAAACATGGTCATCCTGTTCGGGGTCATCCTGGCCATCGGCCTCGTCGTGGACGACGCCATCGTGGTGGCCGAACACGCCGAAACCCGCGCGCGCCGGGGCGACGACCCGTTGCAGGCGGCCATGGAGGGCGCCCGGCGCATGGCGGGCCCGGTATTCAGTTCGAGCCTCACCACCATCGCCGCCTTCCTGCCGTTGATCCTGATCGGCGGCATCATCGGGCAGATCATCCGGGAAATCCCGATCATCGTCGTGCTGGCGCTGGCGGCCAGCCTGGTGGAATGCTTCCTGGTGCTGCCGGGCCATCTGCGCCACGCGCTCGCGGCGACGGCGGCCTCTGCCGAGGGCCGCGCGTCGCGCTTCCGCCGCCGGTTCGACGAAGGCTTCCGCCGGTTCCGCGAAGGGCCGTTCCGGCGCACGGTCGGCCGCGCGCTCGTCCATCGCTACCTGGTGTTGTCGCTGGCGGTCGGCCTGCTGATCGTCAGCGTCGGCATTGCGGTGAGCGGGCGCATCGGCTTCACCTTCTTCCCGTCGGTCGAGCCGAACAACATCTTCGCAAACCTCCGCATGGTTCCGGGGACGACCCGCGAGGAAACGCGCGAACGCCTGTTTCGGATCGAGCGCGCCGCCCGCGCCGCCGCCGAGGCTTATGGCGAACCCGGCCTGGTGCATACGTCGCTCGTTGTGGAGGGTATCGAGCGCACCCAGAGCCCGGGCGGTCCCCGCCAGCGCGACGACACGGTGGGCGCCGTGGTCGTCCAGTTGGTCGATTCCGACCGGCGCGACGTGCGCACCGAAGCCTTCGTGCAGAGCTGGCGGGGCAGTATCGGGCCGATTGTCGGGGCGGACGCGCTGACCGTCCGCGCCGCGACGGCCGGGCCGCCGGGCCGCGAGATCGATGTGCGCCTCTCCGGCGACAGCCTGGACGAACTCAAGGCGGCGGCCGGGCGCGTGAAGGCCCTGCTTGCCTCATATCCGGGCGTGAGCGCCATCGGGGACGACCTCGCCTACGGCAACCGGGAAATGCAGCTGCGGGTGACGCCCGCGGGCCGGGCGCTCGGCTTCGACATCGCGCGGGCGGGAAGCCAGCTCCGCAGCGCGCTCCAGGGCGACATCGCGCTGCGTTTCGCCAGGGGCGACGAAGAAGTGGAGGTCAGGGTCCGGCAGAAAGAGAACCCCGGCGGGCTGGGCGCGCTCTACCTGATCGGGCCGAACGGGACCGAGGTGCCGTTGAGCGCCGTGGTGACGGTGACGCCGGCCAGCAGCTACAACGCGATCCGCCGGGAGCGGGGCCGGCGGGAGGTCGCGGTGACGGCCGAGGTGGACGAGACCGTCACGACCAACAATGTCGTGCTCGCGGCGCTCAGGCGGGACGGCGTTGCGGAGATCGCCGCAGAAGCCGGCTTCGAATGGCGCTTCGCCGGCAAGGCGGAGGAGCAGGAGGAGACCTTCTCCGACATGGGCGTCGGCGCCGCCATCGGGCTTGCGGGGATGTTCCTCGTGCTGGCCTGGATCTTCGGAAGCTACAGCCGGCCGGTGGCGGTGCTGGCGGTCGTGCCGCTCGGCTTCATCGGCGTCGCGCTCGGCCATTACTTCACCGGCTTCGACCTGACCATCCTGTCGATGATCGGCATGATCGGGCTGTCCGGCATCGTCATCAACGATTCGATCGTGCTTATCGTCGCGATTACGGAATACGAGCAGGAGGGCAGGCCGGTCCACCGGGCGATAGAGGACGGGGCCTGCGACCGCTTGCGCGCGGTCATGCTGACCTCGCTCACCACCATCAGCGGCCTGCTGCCGATCTGTTTCGAGACCAGCCTGCAGGCGCAATTCCTGGTCCCGGTGGCGCTCACCATCGTGGCGGGCCTCGCTGTGGCGAGCTTCCTCATACTGTTCGTCGTGCCGGCGCTGCTGGCGGTCGGACACGATTTGCGGCGCCTGGCCGGCGGCAGGCGCGCCAACACGCAACAGGCGATAGAGGCCCGGCCGGGCGCCGGACCCGAACCGGAGGCAATCACCCGATGAACCCACCGCGCATCGCCCTTCTGGGCATCATGCTGGAGAGCAATGCGTTCGCGCCGCCGACGACGGAGGCCGATTTCCGCCGGCACTACTACCGCGAGGCCGGCGAGTTGCTGGCGGACGCGCGGGCCGAAATCTCGGCGATGCCGGCCGAGATGGCCGCCTTCGTGCAGGCGATGGACGCGACGGGCCCGTGGGAGCCGGTGCCGCTGCTGTTCGCCAACAACCCGCCCTGGGGCCCGGCGGAATGGAGCTTCATCGCGGGCTGCCTGGAGCGCATGGCGGCGATGCTGGCCGAAGCGGGTCCGGTGGACGGCGTGTTCATCGCCAACCACGGCGCCATGACCGCGACGGAGACGCTCGACCCCGACGGCGAGATCGTGGCGCGGCTGCGCGCGCTGGCCGGGGCGGATGTGCCGGTCATCGTGACGCACGACCTGCACGCCAACCTCTCCGAGCGCCTGGTCGAGGCCGCCGACATCCTCATCGGCTACACCACCAACCCCCATGTCGATATGCGCCAGCGCGGCGATGAAGCGGCCTTCGCCATGCGCAAGATGCTGGCCGGGATGCGGCCGAAATCGGCCTTTATCCGCCTGCCGCTGACGCCGCCGAGCGTGACCCTGCTCACCGCCGAGGGCCCTTACGCGGACATGATCGACTACGGCCAGCGCCGGATGCGCGAATCGGGCGGCGAAATCATTAACGTCACGATCCTTGGCGGCTTCGTGTTCTCGGACACGCCGAAGAACGGGGTCGCCATCGTGGTGACGGCGCGGGAGGACGAGGCGCTGGCGCGGTCGCTGGCGCGCGAGATCGCGGAATACGGCTGGTCGATGCGGGAGCGGTTCCGGCGCGATCTCATGTCTGTCGAGGCGGCCGCGGCGCTGGCGCTCGAAACCGCCGGCGACCCCGCCCGCCCCGCGATCGTCTTCTCCGACGCCGGCGACAATCCGGGCGGCGGCGGGGAGGGGCGCACCACCTGGCTCCTGCGGGCGCTCGTCGAGGGGCGCGCGAAGCAGGTCTATTACGGCTCCTTCTTCGACCCGGAACTGGCGCTCGAAGCGCACCGGCTGGGCGAGGGCGCGGAATTCGAGGCCGTCTTCAACCGGGAAGGCGACACGGAGTTCTCCAAGGGGTTCCGGGCGCCCGCGCGGGTCCTGAAGCTGACGGACGGGCGCTTCGTCGGCCGGCTCGGCATCTACCGGGGCCGGCTGGTGGAGCTGGGGCCGTCGGCCGCGCTCCGGATCGGCGGGCCGGAAGGCATTACCGTCATCGTCATCGGCGCGCGCCACCAGACCGCCGACCCGATGTTCTTCGAGAGCTTCGGCCTCGATATCGCCGAAGCGAGGGTCGTCTGCGTCAAGTCGCGCGGCCATTTCCGCGCCGGCTTCATGCCCTGGTTCCCGCCCTCGCAGGTGTTCGAGGTGGATACGGCCGGGCTGACCTCGCCGGTTCTGGACCGCTTTCGCTGGCAAAGGCTGCCGCGCCCCGTCTATCCGCTGGACGAAGCGGCCGAGTGGACACCGCCCGCCTGGTGACGGGCTGCCGGCCGCGATTGCGGCAAGGCGTCCGACGCCTTATCGTGCGAGCCATGCCGGACATGGCGCCCGCGCCTTTCCGGCAACTCAATGCAGCAGAAGGATGCACCCATGCAGTTCCGGAAATTCCTGATCGGCTGTGCGCTCGCCGCGCTGGCGGCCGCGCCCGCCTGGGGGCAGGGCGGCACGCTGACCGTCGGGCTCAAGGCCGAGCCGTCGTCCATCGATCCGCACTACCACAATCTCGGCCCGAACAACTCGATGGCGGCGCACTATTTCAGCCGCCTGGTAGAGCAGGACGACAAGCTCAGGCTGCTGCCGGGCCTCGCCCTGTCCTGGAAGCCGGTCGATGACACGACCTGGGAGTTCAAGCTGCGCGAGGGCGTGAAGTTCCACGACGGCTCGGACTTCAACGCGGACGATGTGCTGTTCACCTTCGAGCGCGCGCCCAACGTGCCGAACTCGCCGTCCAGCTTCGGCACCTATCTCAAGGGCAAGACCTTCACCAAGGTTGACGACTACACGCTGCATATCGGCACCGAGCGGCCCTATCCGCTGATGCCGGTCGATATGGCGGCGGTGCCGATCGTCTCTTCCGATGTCGGCGCCGATGTCGGCACGGCGGACTTCAACTCCGGCAAGGCCGCCATGGGCACCGGGCCCTATCGGTTCGTCGAGTGGGTGCCGGGCGACCGGCTGGTGATCGAGCGCAACGAGGACTATTTCGATGCGAAGCCGGAATGGGAAAAGATCGTCTTCAAGCCGATCAAGTCCGGCCCGGCGCGCGTCGCCGCCTTGCTCGCGGGCGATGTGGACTTCATCGACAATGTGCCGCCCATCGACATTCCGCGCCTGAAGGGCGACGACAATTTCCAGCTCAGCCAGGGCGTCTCCAGCCGGGTGATCTACCTGCATATGGACCAGTTCCGCGAAGTCACCCCCTTCGCGAAGGCGAAGGGCGGCGGCGACATCGAGAATCCGCTCCTGGACGTGCGCGTGCGCAAGGCGATCTCCAAGGCCATCGACCGCGACGCCATCGTGGACCGGGTGATGGAGGGCGTCGCCATCAAGGCGGGGCAGTTGCTGCCGGAGGGCTTCTTCGGCGTCACGCCCAACCTGAAGCCCGAGCCCTACGACCCCGAAGGCGCCAAGGCGCTGCTGGCCGAGGCCGGCTATCCGGACGGGTTCGAGCTCACCATCCACGGCCCCAACGACCGCTATATCAACGACGCCAAGATCTGCGAGGCGGTCGCCCAGATGCTGACCCGCATCGGCATCAAGACGGCGGTCGAGACCATGCCCAAGGCGGTCTATTTCCGGCGCGCGAGCCGCGGCGGGGCGGACGGCTCGCCCGAGTTCAGCTTCATCCTCGTCGGCTGGGGCTCGGGCACGGGCGAGTCGTCCTCGCCGCTCCGGTCCCTGCTCCACAGCTATGACAAGGACCGGGGCTTCGGCGCGTCCAACCGGGGCCGGCATGCCGACGCCGAGGTGGACAAGCTGATCGAAGACGCGCTCGCCACGGTGGACGACGATGCGCGCCTCAAGCTGTTGCAGGAGGCCACGGAGCTCGCCATCGGGCGCAACCAGGGCATCATCCCGACGCATTACCAGGTCAACACCTGGGCCGGGAAGAAGGGCCTGTCCTACACCGCGCGGGCGGATGAGCGCACCATCGCCATGGGCGTGACCTCCGACAAGTAACGCAGGGCAAGCGGGCGGCGGCGCTGCCGCCGTCCGCGCACCTGCGGGAGCGCCGAGCCCCCATGACCGTCTTCGTTATCCGGCGGCTGATGCAGAGTTCGGTCGTCGTTGCGGTGATGTCGCTGCTGGTCTTCGTCGGCGTCAACATCGTCGGCGACCCGGTCGACATGCTCATCAACCCGGAGGCCGACCAGGCCGAGATCGAGCGCGTGATGCGCGACCTCGGCCTCGACCGGCCGGTGCATGAGCAATACGGCTATTTCGTCGTCAACGCGCTCCAGGGCGACCTCGGCAAGTCCTTCATCTTCGGCGAGCCGGCGCTGCAGCTGATCGTGCAGCGGATGCCGGCGACCTTCGAGCTTGCGATCGCGGCGCTGCTGATCGCCGTGCTGATCGGCATTCCGCTCGGCGTCCTCGCCGGGCTGAGACCCGAGGCCAAATCGTCGAAAGCGATCATGGCGGGCTCGATCCTCGGCTTCAGCCTGCCCAGCTTCTGGGTCGGCATCATGATGATCATGCTGTTCGCGGTGGTGCTGGGCTGGCTGCCTTCGACCGGGCGGGGCGATACGGTGCCCTTCCTCGGCGTGCAGGTCAGCTTCCTCACCTGGGACGGGTTGCAGCACCTGTTGCTGCCGGCGATCAACCTGTCGCTGTTCAAGCTCTCGCTGGTTATCCGGCTGGCGCGCGCGGGCACGCGCGAGGCCATCCACCAGGACTACATCAAGTTTGCGCGCGCCAAGGGCTTGCATGAGAGCCGGGTGGTAATGGTGCATCTGTTGAAGAACATCATGATCCCGGTGGTGACGGTGCTCGGCCTCGAATTCGGCGGGCTGGTGGCCTTCTCCGTGGTGACCGAGACGGTGTTCGCCTGGCCCGGCATGGGCAAGCTCATCATCGACTCCCTGCACGAACTCGACCGGCCGGTGGTGGTCGCCTACCTCATGATCGTGGTGCTGATGTTCGTCGTCATCAACCTGCTGGTCGATATCGTCTATTCGGTCCTCGACCCCCGGGTCCGCCTCCAGGACGCGCGCGCATGACCGTCCGGACCGACAGGCAGGTCGAGGCGGTCGCCGTCGAGACGCCGTTCCGCCGGTTCGCCTCGGACTTTTTCGAGAGCCGGATCGCAACGGTCGCATTGGCGGTGTTCGCGGCGATCGCCTTCATCGCGGTCTTCGCGCCCTGGATCGCGCCGACGGACCCCTACGACCTCGCCCAGGTGAGCGTGATGGACTCGCATATGCCGCCCGGCACCGAAGCCTTCGACGGGCGTGTCTTCTGGCTCGGCACGGACGGCGCCGGGCGCGACCTGGTCAGCGCGATCTGCTACGGGCTGCGCATCAGCCTCGGCGTCGGCGTGATGAGCGGCGTCATCGCCATGACCATCGGCTGCGCCGTCGGCCTCGCCGCGGCCTATTTCGGCGGCCGCGTCGATACGCTCATCATGCGCATCGTCGATATCCAGTTGAGTTTCCCCTCGATCCTGGTGGCGCTGGTGCTGCTGGCGGTGCTCGGCAAGGGCGTGGACAAGATCCTGATCGCGCTTGTGATGGTGCAATGGGCCTATTACGCGCGCACGGTGCGAGCGAGCGCGCTGGTCGAGCGCTCGAAGGAATATATCGACGCCGCAACCTGCCTTGCGCTCAGCCATCGGCGCATCCTGTTCCACCACCTGCTGCCCAACTGCCTGCCGCCGCTGATCGTGGTGGTGACGGTGCAGACCGCCCACGCCATCGCGCTGGAGGCGACGCTGAGCTTCCTCGGCATCGGCCTGCCGATCACCGAACCCTCGCTCGGCCTGCTGATCGCCAACGGCTTCGAATACATGCTCAGCATGAAATACTGGATCAGCGTCTATCCCGGCGTGGCGCTGCTCGTCACCATCGTGTCGATCAACCTGGTGGGCGACCAGCTGCGCGACATCCTGAACCCGCGATTGCAGAAATAGCCCCGTGGCAGCGGCGCACACCACCCTGGCCGTAGAGGGCCTGAAGACGCATTTCTTCACCAAGGCGGGTGTCGTCAAGGCGGTGGACGGGGTGAGCTTCGAGGTCGGGCGCGGCGAGATCATGGGGCTGGTCGGCGAATCGGGCTCCGGCAAGACCGTCACGGGATTCTCGATCATCGGACTGGTGGACCCGCCGGGGCGGGTGGTGGAGGGACGCATCCTCCACAATGGCGAGAACCTCGTCGGGCTGGACGGCGAGCGGATGCGCAACCTGCGCGGCAACCGCATCGCGATGATCTTCCAGGACCCGATGATGACCCTCAATCCGGTGCTGCGCATTGAGACGCAGATGGTCGAGGCGGTGCTCGCCCATAACGCAGTCTCGAAGCAGGAAGCCCGCGGCATGGCGCGCGATGCGCTCGGCCAGGTCGGCATCCCCTCGCCGGACGAGCGCCTCCGGGCCTATCCGCACCAGTTTTCCGGCGGCATGCGCCAGCGCGTTGCCATCGCGATTGCGCTGCTGAACAAGCCGGACCTGATTATCGCGGACGAACCGACGACGGCGCTCGATGTGACCATCCAGGGACAGATCCTCTACGAAGCCCAGAAGCTCTGCCGCGAGACGGGCACGGCGATGATCTGGATCACGCACGACCTCGCCGTCGTCGCCGGTCTGGCGGACCGCATCTGCGTCATGTATGCCGGGCGCATCGTCGAGCGGGGCGCGATCGGCGACATCCTCGAGCGGCCGGCCCATCCCTATACGCGCGGGCTGATCGGCTCCGTGCCGAGCCGCAACACGCGCGGCGGCAGGCTGTTCCAGATTCCCGGCATGACGCCTTCGCTACTGAACCTGGCCCCCGGCTGCGCCTTCCGCGAGCGTTGCCCGGCGGCCGACGGCGCCTGCATCGTCGAACCTGGGCCCTCGCATCCGCTGCCCGGCCGCGAACTGCGCTGCCACCACCCGCAACTGGAGCCGGCGCCGTGATCGAGGCGCGGGGCATCTTCAAGCGTTTCGTGAAGACGCCGGACCTGGCAGCCCGTCTCGCGGGCCGGCTCGGCGCCAATGTGCGCGAGGAAACGGTGCATGCGCTCGACGGGGTGACCATCGTCGTCGAGCGCGGCGAGGTCGTCGGCCTGGTCGGCGAGTCCGGCTGCGGCAAGTCCACCTTCGGGCGGATCGTCGCCGGCATCATGCAGCCGACCGAGGGCACGGTGTTCTACCGCGGCCGGGACCTGAAAACCCTGCAGGGCAGCGAGGCGCGCGAGGCCGCGCTCCAGGTGCAAATGATCTTCCAGGACCCGTTCGCCTCGCTGAACCCCCGGATGCGGGTCGAGGACATCGTCGGCGAAGCGCCGATGCTCCACGGCATCGTCGCCAGGAACGAACGCCACGACTATATCGACGCCACCATGCGCCGGGTGGGGCTCGATCCCGCCTTCAAGCGGCGCTACCCGCACCAGTTCTCCGGCGGCCAGCGCCAGCGCATCGGCATTGCCCGCGCGCTGGCGGTGAAGCCGGAATTCCTGGTCTGCGACGAGGCCGTGGCGGCGCTCGACGTGTCGATCCAGGCGCAGGTGCTCAACCTTTTCATGGATCTGCGCCGGGACCTCGACCTGACCTACCTGTTCATCAGCCACGACCTGAGCGTGGTGGAGCATCTCTCCGACCGGGTGGTCATCATGTATCTCGGCCGCGTGGTCGAGTCGGCCCCGACCGGGCCGCTGTTCGACGGGCCCAACCACCCCTATACGAAGGCGCTGCTGGCCGGCGCGCCGACGCTGGATGCCCGCCGGCGCATCTATGAGCCGGTCAAGGGCGAGATTCCCTCGCCGCTGGACCCGCCCTCGGGCTGCCATTTCCATCCGCGCTGCCCCCATGCCATGAAGCGCTGTCGCGAGGAAGCGCCGGCGCTGAAGGAGATCGCGCCCGGGCGGCATTCGGCCTGCCATCTGAACGACGGTTGAGGCGCCCGGCGGGGCGGTCGGCGCGGAACGCGGGGAGGTTGCGAAGATGAGCACGCGCAAGACGCTTTACCTGGCGAACCCCTACGGCTTCTCGGCGCAGCAGAAGCAGGGGCCGCTGCGGGCGCTGGAAGCGGCGCTCGAAGCGGCCGGGGCGGAGGTGTGGGAGCCCTTTGCGCGCAACAACCAGATCGACCGCGCCGCCACCGGCTGGGCATGGCGGATCGGCCAGGCGGACATGCGCGATGTGCGCGAGGCGGACGGGCTGTTCGCGGTCGTGAACGGCTGCCCGCCGGACGAGGGCGTGATGGTCGAGCTCGGCATGGCGGTCGCCTGGAACAAGCCGGTGTTCCTCTTCCGCGACGACTTCCGCCGTTGCACCGACAGCGAGCAATACCCGCTGAACCTGATGGTCTTCACCGGCCTGCCCGCCGCCGGCTGGGAGGACTACTGGTACGCGTCCCTCGAAGAAATCGCCTATTCCAGGAAGGCGCTGGCGCGGTGGTTGAGGGAGGGGGACAGGTGACGGTGGCTTTGCCCGAAGCGTCCTGCGAGCTCACCCCTCCAAATCGCCGTGGATGGCGAATTGTTCGAGGCCGGCGTCCTGGGGCTCGATGGAGCGGAAGCTCTCGCGGACGCCGGAGTCGGTTAGCTCGCGGGCGACGGTCAGCAGCGTGTTGGGGTCGTGGTCCTCGCAGAGCTCGGCCATATGGGCCATCTCCTCCTGCGCCACGGGAAGCGCCTCCTCGACCGACGGCGCGCCATAGATCTGGACGAAATGTTCGGCCAGCTGCTTTGCCAGCGCGTCGAGCTCCTCCTCCCGGATCGAGGTGACGGCAACGAAGGTGACGCGCCCGAAGGTCTCGACGCCGAGCCATCCATTGGCGAAGGCCTGGCGGGCCTTGCCGGTCAGGTCCGCCTCGGACCAGTTGGAGAACTCGAAGCCGCCCGGGACGCACCACTCGCCGGTGCGCGCCGGGCTGTGGAAGATGCGCATGTCGCTCTCGTCGAAATGGATAGCGCGCGCGAGGTTCATTTCGGCCCCCCTCGCTCCAGCAGGCCCGAGAGCGGCAGCAGGCTCGTCGCCGTCCCCTTCCGCAGCAGCATTCCGAAGCGCTCGTCGGTGCCGACGAACAGGCCGGTCCGCCCGCTGACAGTGACTTCCTCGCCGAGGCCGTGGGCGAGCCCGCGCCATTCGCCGTGCAGCGGCGCCGCGCCGTCGTCGGACCAGCGGTTGATCCACACCAGCGTGTGGCGCGACCAGCTTTCCAGCAGCGCGTCGGGCGCCACCTCGACGCAGCCCTCCTCATAAAGCGAGGTCCGGTTCGGCGCGGCGCCCGGTGCGTCCGCATCCTCGGCGATCAGCGGCACTTCGAGGCCGACGACCAGCCAGTCCGGCACCTCCCCGGTTCCGCAGTCGGCGGCGGCGACGCGCAGGCGCCCGCAGCCCGCGCCGTTCACCAGGATGCCGCCCTCCCAGGTGAGATGCACGGCGACCTCGGGCGGCGCCAGCGCGCCGAGCGCGTTCTGGAACCCGATCCCGCAGGCCGGCAGCATCGCCATCGCGTCCTCCAGCGGCACTTCCGGCGCGAACACGATGGCCGCCCCCAGCCGGTCGGCGGCGATGTTGTAAACCACCGTCCCGCCGTCGCAGCCGAGCGCCGCCAGCGCGCAAGCCTTGGCGAAGGGGTCCGTGCGGCCCTCGACCGCCTGGCCCGTGAACAGCGGCGGGAAGACCGGTTCGCTCATCCCGCCCCGGTCTCGATCAGGTGCTGTGCTATGCCGCGGAAGGCCATCGCCTCGGGCGAGGCCGGCCGCGACACCACGATCGGCGCGCCGCCGTCCGAGGCGAGCCGGATGCTGAGCGCCAGCGGAATCTCGGCGAGCAGCGGGATGCCGAGCTTCTCCGCCTCGGCGCGCACCCCGCCATGGCCGAACAGATGCTCCTCATGCCCGCAATTGGAGCAGATATGCGTGGACATGTTCTCGATCATGCCGAGGATCGGCACCGACATCTTGCGGAACATGTCCACGCCCTTGCGGGCGTCGAGCAGCGCCACGTCCTGCGGTGTGGAGACGACGATGGCGCCGGCGACCTCGGCGGTCTGCGACAGCGTCATCGGCACATCGCCCGTGCCGGGGGGCAGGTCCACCAGCAGCACGTCGAGCGCGCCCCACTGCACCTGGTTCATCATCTGCTGGAGCGCGCCCATCAGCATCGGCCCGCGCCAGACGACCGCCTCGTCCTCGCGCGTCATCAGCCCGATGGACATCATGGTGACGCCGTGGTTGCGCAGCGGCAGGATGGTCTTGCCGTCGGGCGAGGCGGGACGCCCGGAGACGCCGAGCATCCTCGGCTGCGACGGCCCGTAAACATCGGCGTCGAGCAGGCCGACGCGGCGGCCCTCGGCGGCGAGCGCGGCGGCGAGATTGGCCGCGACGGTGGACTTGCCGACCCCGCCCTTGCCGGAGGCGATGGCGACGATGCGGTCCACGCCCGGAATCTGCCGGGGGCCGGCGGGCTCGGACCGGCGGCCGAGATTGAGTTCCGGGCCGGGCGCGGCCTCGCGGTGGGCGGTCAGCACGGCGGACACCTGCTCGACGCCGGGCACCGCCCGCACGGCCGCTTCCGCCTCGGCGCGCACGCCCTCCATGAGGTCGGCGCGCGCCGGGTCGATCTCCAGCACGAAGCGCACCGTGCCGGCATCCACCGTCAGCGCCCGCACCGGCCCGGCGGAGACGAGGTCCTGCCCGCTGACCGGGTCGGTAACCCCTTTCAGCGCCGTCAGAACGTCCTCGCGCGTTGCGGCCATCACGCCTTCCCGTCGATGCGCCCCTCGACGCTGTGAGTGAGGTCGAGCTCGTCGACGGTCAACACCATTCGCGCGGTGAAGCTCTTGCCTTCCGTCCGCTCGGCCCCGGCATTGCGCATGGCCTCTTCGAGCGCCTGCTGCGAGGTGACGCCCACCTGCTTCAGGAACTTGCGCATCGACATGTTGAAATCGCCGCTCATCGAAACCTCCTCCAGCCTCTTCGTTCGAGTTTACCCGAGTTTAGCTGAGACTCCCCGCGGAGTCCGGCGCGGCGTCGGCAAGGAGGCGGCGCCAAGGGGCGTTCCGAAGGAGGCTCCTTTACGCGCCGGCCCACGGATCGACGATTGCGACACCCGTGCCCTCGAAGTCCCGGACATTGCGCGTTGCTACCGCCATGCCTCGCGACCGCGCAATCGCGGCGATCTGGCTGTCCGACTGCGAGGCTGGACGCCCGGCGGCGCGGCGCGTGGAGACGATCTCCGCATAGGCCCGTGCGGCGTCGCTGTCGAAGGGAAGGATCCTGCTTGCGAAGCCCGTTCGCAGCATCCGCTCAAGCCCGGCCGAAAGGCCGTCGCGGCGTCTTCCGGGCGGCATCGTCGCAAGGCCGAGACGCAGTTCCGCCTCGGTAATCGCAGTCAGAAACAGGCTGGATGCCGCACAGCCCGCCGTCCAGAGTTCAACTGCGGGCTCTGACACTGGGCGCATTATCTCGGACACGACATTCGTGTCGACGATGAACATCGACGAGGACTCAGTCGAAACGGGGAGGTTCGCGAACCGGTTCGCGTGGCGGCAGTTCGAGTTCCACGCCGCCATAGGGGGCGAAGCATTCGCGAATGATGCTGAC
Source organism: Alphaproteobacteria bacterium (assembly GCA_965261985.1). Taxonomy (GTDB): domain Bacteria; phylum Pseudomonadota; class Alphaproteobacteria; order Bin95; family Bin95; genus Bin95. Next base: position 5,283,849 of record OZ253490.1, on the reverse strand, counting down.
AAGGTTTTCCGACTTCGGCTCGCGCCCGACGGCCTCGCGCAGGATGACCCGCGCTTCCTCTTCCATCGAACGGCCGTTCCCCGCCGCCCGCATGCGCAGGCGGGTCTTCACATCGTCATCGAGTTTGCGGATCGTGATGCTCGCCATGGCCGCACTGCTTCGTTCGTCGTGGGCCCATATTATCGGACGATTGCGATGCAATCAATTGGATAAGCGCCGTATGACGCTGGAATGCGGTAGAAGGGGGAGCGTTTCGGGACTGCACGTCATACGCTAAGGCCGTCCTCGGCGCGGGAGGGATGGCGATGTCGATCCGGCGGAGTATTGGACTGGCCGCACTGGTCTTGATGGCGGCGGCCCTCGGGGCGGAGGCGCAGGAGCGCCGGATCACAGTGGCCGCCAGCCCTGAACTGGCTGAGAGCGGGTTTCTGAAACACTTGCTGCCGCGCTTTTCGCTCAAGACCGGCATCCGCATCTCACCGGTTGCGTTGGCGCCCGGCGTCGAGGCGGACCTACTGCTCGGGACGGGCGAAGCACTCGATGGGGGCAGCCCGGTCTTTCGGGACGGGGACACCCTGTATCTCGCCCGCGTCGAGGAAGGCGGGCGCAGGGAGCTGGCGGAGCGCTTTCTCGACTGGCTGGCCTCCGAGATCGGCCAGCGCACGGTGACGGCCTTCGCGCCGGGCGGGAAGCCGCTCTACGAGCCGGCGGCGGGCCCGAAGGTGGAGGTGAAGGGGCCGGCGGTCACGGGCGACGCGATGGCGGGCGAGCGTCTGGCCTTGGTCCATTGCGGGCGCTGCCATGTGGTCGGGCCGAAGAACCGCATGGGGGGCATCGGCTCCACCCCCTCCTTCGCCATGCTGCGCGGCCTCAGCGACTGGGAGCGGCGTTTCCGGGCCTTCTTCACGCTCAACCCGCACCCCGCCTTCACGCAGATTCCGGGTGTCACGCCGCCCTTCGACGAAGCCCGTCCATCGCCCATCGCGCCGCTGGAGATAACCATGGCCGATCTGGATGCGATCCTTGCCTATGCGGCGTCGCTTGCTCCGGCCGACCTCGCCGAGCCGCTGAAACACCAGTAGTCGCGGCTGCGGAGAAGGCGGAGCGGAGGCTATCCGGCCGCCCCGCCTGCTGCGCCGCGATAGTGCGCGGTCAGCCGGCCGGAGAGCGCCATCGCCGCGTCGAGTTCTCTCATCCCGAACCACGCAGCGAGTTCGTTCAGTCCTATCGCCGACTCGCAGTTCCCTCCGAGCAGCAACACGGTATCGCCGACCGCGGCGTCCGCGACGTCGGAGAGGTCCAGGACCATATGCTCGAGCGACACGGCGAGGATCGGGGCCCGCCGGCCGCGTATGAGCGCCTCCGGGCGGCTGCCCGGTGCGGGACGGGCCAGGCCCTGGGCGACGCCGACCGGCGCAACGCCGGTGCGCCGGCCGCGGCGAATTCCGTAGCTGCCGCCGACCGCGATATCGCTTCCCTGGGGATGGTCGGAAACCTGCACCAGCCGGCTCCCGACCTCGGCCAGGACAGGCCGGAACGCCGACAGGTCCGCGACCGAGGCATCGGTGAAAGGCGACAGGCCGTAGAGCAGGTGGCCGGCGCAGACCGCGTTGGCCCGATCCGACAATCCGGCGGCGACGGAGGAGCTTGCGCCTGCCTGGGTGACCGGCGGCGCCAGCCCGCGCTCTTCGAGACGCGCGAGAAGCGCATCGAAGGCGGCGAGCCTCTGCCCGGCCCAGTCGCGCCCGCGCGCGTTGCCGAAAGGCAGATGCGTATAGAGCCCGCGCACCTCGAGGCCCCGAATGGCGGCCAGGTCCAGAAGGAAATCTTCGGTAGCCTCGAGCGGCACGCCGAGCCGCCCCAGCCCGGCATTGACCTTGACATAGACCGGAACCGTTTCCCCGGGCGGTGCCGCGCGCGCCGCGGCTTCGGCGCCCGCCCGGTCCACGACCGTCGGCACCAGTCCGGCGCCGACAAGGTCGGCCATCCCCGCCGGCAGCGCGCCCGCGAACATGACGACCGGCGTGCGCAGCCCTTCCGAACGCAGCCGGCAGCCTTCGTCGAAGGAGCCGGTCATGAACGCCGCCAGCCCCTCGCGATCGAGCGCCCGCGCCACAGCAACCGCGCCATGTCCGTAGGCGTTGCCCTTGAGCGCGGCGATGAAAGCCTGGCCAGGCCCGCTGCGGCGGCGAATCTCGGCGAGGTTCGCATGCAACCGGTCCAGATCGTACACGGCCCAGCCGGGATGCGCGGCGTCTGACATTCGACCATCCTCCTCGGAACACCGTCCGGCGTGTCGTTCCGGCCGGCAAGCATGGCGACCAGTGTAGCCCGGATTTCGCCGCCGGGCCTGCTGCATCGGGCCACGCAGGAGGTCCTTGTTTTGCGAGCCGGCGCCGTCATGCTGGGCTCGACAGCAAGGAAAGAGGGCCCGACCGTGGAATCGATTGCCGAAGCAGCCTACGCCAATCTGGACTGGCTCTCATGTCTGGAGATCCAGGGTGCAGCCCTGCCGCACGGCGTCAAGACGGGCCTTTACGAGGCGGCGCGCGACGCCGAGGGCCGCGCGCTCACCCTTGCCGGCGCCGAGCTGCTCGACCGGCCGCCGGCCCATATCGGGATCGTGACCGGCGCCGCCGTGCCCGATTACATGCCTGCCGGCGAGAATGACGGCCCGCTGGGTTCGGTCGTGCTGGCCCGGACTCTCGTCCGCATGGGGCATCGGGTGAGCATCTATACCGATCCGCCGGCCGCGCCTCCGATCGAAGCGCTGGCCGCGCGTTACGGCATCGACGCGCCGACCGTGCATCTCGGCCTTCACGATACCGCGCAGCAGGACGCCATCGCTGCGGAGCTGGATGTTGCGGTGGCCGTGGAGCGCCATGGCGGCAATCCGCACGGCAATCTCTACGGCGTCACCGGAACGCCGCGACACCCCTTCCGGTCGAATGTGGACCGCCTGTTCACGACAATGACCGCTTCCGGCAAGCCGACCCTCGGTGTCGGCGACGGCGGCAATGAGGTCGGCTTCGGCAAGGTTTACGACAGGCTTTGCGCGCGCATGCCGGAATTCAATCTGAAGGAGAAGACCGCGTGCGGCGGCGGCATCTTCACGGTGATACCGACCGATGTTCTGGTCGTCGGAACATCGTCCAACATCGGGTGCTATGGAATTGTCGCAGCACTCGCCCTCAAGCGGGGCGAACCGGAGCTTTGCCACACGCCGGAGGAAGAGCGCGCCATCGTTGCCTGCGGCGTCGAGCTCGGGCTGACGGACGGGGGCAGCGGGAAGGTGATCGCCGCCGTCGATGGCGTGCCCGTGGATGACAACGCGGCTGTCGTTCACCTCATGCAGGCGATCGTCCGCCGCGCACTGGCCCAGCCTGGAGACCGGGGATTCTAGAACGCGATTCGATGCAGCTGCATCGACTTCGGATCGGTGGACAACCGCCGGCTCGACGGCGCCGCGCAGACAGAGACCTCGGGAGGAAGTCCGGGCCAATGGCTTAGAAGAAATTATCCGGGTCATAGAAAAAAGCGATTTTGCGGAGGATCGGGCGCTTCCCACTTGCGATTCAGGAGTCGTTAACCCGGGAGCCTCAAATGCCCTTTTCGACATTTCGCGTCAGCGCTTCGACCGCTCGCTACCACCCCTGCCGGACGGCGGAAACGGCCGAACCCGTCCTTTCCCACGATTGCCGTCGGGTCGCGACATCGGCCCAAAGGAACTGCAACGCTGCGGAACCCCGGGCGGGCCCGGCCGCGGGATGCCCCGAAGCGGCACGGCGGCTTCGGCAGGCTGCCGGTACATCGAAGGCATTGCGACATTGCCTCCTTGCCGCCGCCCTGTCGCTGCCGGCGATGCTGCTCGTTTCGCCGGCTGCAAGCGCCGGCGACAGACCGGGCTACAGCTATATCGAATTGCGGGTGGACATCTCGAAGACCGGGAACGAGTGGCCGGGCGCCGGAAGCGACGCTGCCGGGAGGCTGGTCGGGTTCGCCGCAAGCTGGAACGTCCATGAATCCTGGTATCTGAAGACCGGCTATTCGCTGGAGAGGTTCAAATTCTCCAGCGAGGCGGCCGGGACCCTTCTGAATCTCCGGACGAAACAAGCGGTCGTCTCGGCCGGCGGCGGGCGGTTCTGGGCGGTGGGAAACGGTGCCGAGCTGTATGCTGAGGGGCTCGTTCTGCACAGCCGGGTGGACCACGATTTTCCCGACGTGAAACCGGTGGCGGGAGGACGGCCGACGGTCGCCAAGCGGGCCTCCGCCATCGAGGATACCGGCTTCGGCGCGGCGGTCGGCGTGCGGTACATGCTGAACGGCGCCACCGAAATCGAGGCGCGTCTCGAAGCCCGCAGCGTTTACGACTATACCGAGACGGCTATTGGCATCGCCGGACGCAGGAGCCTGACGGATAGCCTGTCTCTCGGCCTCTACGTCTCCTACGGTGAGACGACGAAACGAAACATCGGCGCGACGGCAAGGATCGGCGCGGCATTGAGATACGGATTCTGAACGGGGCGCCGTTCGGCTGCTGCCCGAATCGTGGAAGCCGGTGGCCTTTCGGTCCATCGGCCGGGAGCGGCCGAGCAGCCGCCGGGGCCGGCTTCGTCAGCGAAGCCCGCCCCCTACACCCCGAAGGTGAAGCGGCTGCCCAGGTTGGAGGCCACCAGCCGCTCCGGCATCCTCCGGCGCATGGCCTCGATGAAGGCGGTGCCGGTGCAGTGCATCGGGACCACGACATCGGGGGCCAGGCGCTCCAGCTCGTCTATGGTGTGCTCGGTATAGTCGGGTTTGGCGGTCGTCAGGTGGAAGCCGCCGATGACGGCATGCAGCTTGTCGATGCCGGAGACCGCCATCGCCGTCCTGACGGAGTTCACGATGCCGGCATGGCCGCAGGACGAGATCACCACCAGGCCGCGCCCCTTGACGATGTAGCAGGTCGCGTGTTCCTCCGGGTGGCTGTCGCGCACCAGGTCCCCCCGCCGCTCCGCCTCGGAGAAATGGTCGTAGGGCGCGAGCATCGAGCCGCCGGTGACGACCTCGAAGGTATCGCGGGCGATGTAGCCGGAGGTGAACGGTCCGGGCAGCGCGTGCGGGTGCGGGCAGCAGACGGGAACCACGTTCTGCGCCACCAGGCTCGTGCGGTCGGGCGCGCCCCAGCATACATATTCCCGCTTCCCGCCCGGCTTGGGAGGCGGCCCGGTCGGCACCCAGCGCACCGAGAACGCCTCCTCCGCACCGACAAAGAGCGACAGGTCGCCCTTCATCCCGCGGCGGTGCTGCGTCACGAACCCGTCGAGCCCGCCATAGTGGTCGCGGTGGCCGTGGCTCAGGATCAGCCCGTCGAGCCGGGCCGGGTCGATATCCAGCAGCGAGAAATTGCGGTTGATGATCTCCGGCGTATAGCCGAAGTCCAGCATGTATTGCGCGACCGCACCGTCGGCGCGCGACTCCAGATGGAGCGCCAGCCCCCATTCGCCGGCGAGCGTCGTCATCGGCCGGCCGGGGATGTGGCCCACATGCTCGATCGCGACATGGTCGTGCTCGGCGCGCGGCAGGAACCGTTCATAGTGCGAATCGACCACTACCCGGACTGAGAGGCGTTCCACCACGGGCGCCTTGAACGGGGTCTGTGCCGCCGTGTTCATCGCATCCTCCCTCGGTAAATCAATGATCCTTGCTGCGGTCCCGCAGATAGTCCTCGGTGGTGCGCACGCGGGGCCGCTCGCCCGAAGCGAACGGATTGTTGTCGGAATGGTACTGGGCGTTGATGCGGCAATCGTCGCACATGCGGATCAGGCGCGAGGCGTCCGCGCCGGTAAACATCGAATGCTTGCCGGCCAGTTGCGCGACGATCCTCTCCACCGTCGATTTCACGCCGAAGGGCTTGCCGCATTCGATGCACTCATAGGGCTCTTCCTCATTGACGACCCGCTGCTGCAGCGCGGCGTCGGAGAGGTCGAGGCGCGGCTCGAGCGCGACCGCATCCTCCGGGCAGACCTGCACGCAGAGCCCGCATTGCAGGCAGGCATCCTCCTGGAAGCGAAGCTGGGGCAGGTCGGGATTGTCGCCGAGCGCGCCGGAGGGGCAGAGCGAGGCGCAGGCGAGGCAGAGCGTACAGGCGACCGTATCGACCTGCACCGAACCGTAGGGCGCGCCCTCGGGCAGCGGCAGCACCGCGCCGGCGGGGTTGAGCGCCTGGGCCGCGAGCCGCGCCACCTGGCGCCGCGAGCCGAGCGCAAGCACGGGCTCGACAGGCACAGGCGCTGCCTCGCGGCCGTATAGCGCGTCGGCGAGCGCATCGGGATCGCCGACTTCCAGCAGGCGGAGCCGCCCCTCCCCGCCCATTGCCTCGGCGAGCGCGAGTTCCCGGCGCGGCGCCTCGTCCTCGGCGCGCGGCGGCAGCAGGACATCGACCGATGCGAACCCGCCCGCCAGCGCAGCCAGCATTTCGGCGTGGCCGAAGCCGGCCAGCCCCTCGACCTCGAAGGGGACGACATCGGCCGGCAGGCCGCGTCCGAAACGCGCCGAGAGCGCCACCATCTCCGCCCCGAAGCTGCGGTCCGTGACCAGAAGGCGCGGCGCGGCGCCCCCGGCCTTGCGGTAGGCCCCGGACAGCGCCTCCATGCGCCGGAACAGCGAGGCCACCGGCGGCGCGTCGAAGGAGATCGCCCCCGAAGGACAGACCGCCGAGCAGGCCCCGCAGCCGGCGCAGACCATCGGATCGACGGCCACATGATCGCCCGCCGGCGAGAGGGCGCCGGCGGGGCAAATGTCGAGGCATTTGTTGCAGCCGCGCTGCGAGGCGCGGGAATGCGCGCAGAGGCTTTCCTCGATCCGGACATAAAGCGGCTTCTCGAAGGTGCCGACCGTCTGCCCGGCCTCGAAGACGGCGGCGGCGGCGGCGTTCGGGTCGCCCGGGTCCGCCCGGAAATAGCCCTCGCGCTTCTCATGCGCCGGGAACAGCGGCGTGCCGCCGGAGAGGTCCAGGATCGAGTCGCACTCGCTCTCCGCGCCGTCGCGCGGTTCGGAAAAGGCGAAGGCGCCGCGTCCGCCGGGCTCCATCTGCCTAAGCCCGTCCATGCGCAGCCGGAAGCCGCCCAACGCGCCCGCCGCACTGTGCAGCCTGCCGACGACGACCTCGAAGCGGCGGTCCACGGGCAGGTCTTCCGGCGGTTCGGAGAGCAGCACGGTGACCGACATCGGCTCCGCCAGCCGTTCCGCCGCCGCCAGCGCGGCCGACTCCCCGCCGAGAATGAGGCAACGTCCTTCGGAGACCACATCCACGGTTCGCGCCGGGGGCGCGGCGAGCAGCGCCTGGGCCACGAGTGCGGCCTGTTTGGGGCCAGCCTCCGCCGCTTCGTCCGACCACCCCGCACGGTCCCGGATATCGACCAGCATCGGGGCCGGCACCTCCAGCTCCTCCGCGATCTCCTCGAACCGTGCCCATTCCTGCTGGCAGGCAATCGTCGCATCGCCGGCCTGGATTGCCCTGGCGGCCGCGCCGGCCTCGGTCGTGCAGAGCGCGCTGTGGATGCGCGAGCAGGCGATCCCGGCGCCGGCCTCGATGCTGTCGGCATCGATCTTCTGGCTGTGCGCGCAATCGCACAGCAGCAAGGTCCCGGCCATGCCGTCGTCCTCCGCAAAGGCCGCCGCCGGCTGGCTGCAGCCCTGTCGTTGTCCCGCCGTTCCCGGCCCGACGGATGTGACTTCCCGGAGGCCGGGAGGGGGTTCGGGGTGTCTGCCCCCGCCGCGCACCGGGCTAATATGGACGGTTGGCGCACCCTGTCCAGAGCGTCGCAATTGCCGGGCGCGACGACAGGCCGCAGGACGGTGATTTTTTGTGTTGGCGCGGGGCGAAAACAGGCGCATTATCCCCATCGGAAGTGTGCCGCTATGCGGGGAATTTGCGGGCATTTCCCGGAGGAGGTCGACGCGATGTCGTCGAGCGCTTTGTCCCTGCCGCTGGGTGTCGTCATCCAGCGGAGTCCGGCGGTGAGCCGCTGGGCGCGTTGGAACTGGACCGTGGCAGGTGTCCTGCCGGGCGCCGGGCCGGCGGACTGGCGCGAATTGCGGCGCGAGGGCGATACGGTCGAATACCACGCCGCCACGGTGCCGCTGGAATTCTGGCCTTCCGATGTCGAAGCCTACCAGACCGGCCTCGCGGCGCAGGTGCCGGCGGTCTATGTCGTGATGCGCCCGACGGCCGAGCCCGACGCAGCCCATGAACTCGAGGTCGTGCTGGCGACAGCGTCTCCTTACGAGGCGCAGGACTATATGGACACGGGCGAGGAAATCGTCGAGCAGGCGCCTATGCCGGAAGGCCTGGTGGCGGTGGTGCGCGACTTCATCGAGCAGCACCGCGAGGAGGAGCCCTTCGTCAAGCGCCAGCGCGACAAACGGCGGGTCGATCTGGTCGAGGACGGCAAGGGCGACCCGCGCATCCGGCAGATGTCCGATGTCTATCGTGCGCCGAGGCGCACCGGCGCGGAGACGGTCCATTGAACGCGCGGGCGGATTTCTGGTCGCGCCGCAAGGCCGCGGTGGCCGACGAGGTGCGCGCCGGCGAAGAGGCCGAATGGGAAGCCCAGGCAGCCGAGGAACGCAAGGCGCTGGAAGAACGCCCGGACGAGGAAGTGCTGGCCGAGCTGGAACTGCCCGACCCCGACACCATGAAGCAGGGCGATGACTTCTCCGCCTTCATGACCGAGGCGGTGCCGGAGAAGTTGCGTCGCCGGGCCTTGCGGCAGCTCTGGCGGTCCAACCCGGTGCTCGCCAATCTCGACAGTCTGGTCGATTACGGGGAGGACTACACCGACGCGGCGCTGGTGGTGGAGAACCTCCAGACCGCCTACCAGGTCGGCAAGGGAATGCTTAAGCATATAGAGGCGCTGGCCGAGGCGGCCGAGCGCGCCGCCGATGCGGAACTGGCGGAGGCCGAAGGCGAGGAGCCGGCAGCGGGGGAAATGGAAGAGGCAGAGGCCGAGCAGCCGGCAATCGAAGCCGATGGTGGCGAGCCGGACGTGCTGGCGACTGCGGTCGAACCGGAGGTGGCGCGGGCGAAACCGAGAATGCGTTTCGCCTTTGCGGACTCCGAATCGGAACAGGCGGCCTGAGACGATGGGAGAGGCGATGACCGCAGAAGCGGCACATGGCGCGGAGATCGCGGAAGAGGACCGCCTGAGGGCGGACCTTTACGACTTTCTCGGAGCGCTGCTGGCCCGGCCGCCGGACCGGGCGCTGCTGGACAAGTCGGCGGCGCTCTCAGGCGACGACGGCGTGCTGGGCCGGACCATCCACGCGCTCGCGCGGGTCGCATCGGCGACGACGGAACGGGCGGTCGAAAGCGAATACACCGCGCTGTTCATCGGGGTCGGCCGAGGCGAATTGCTGCCCTATGCCAGTTATTACCTGACAGGTTTCCTCAACGAGAAGCCGCTGGCCACGCTGCGCAACGACATGGCGGGCCTCGGCATTCAGCGGGCGTTCGCCGTGCATGAGCCCGAAGACCATATCGCCAGCCTGATGGAGATGATGGCGGGGATGATCGCCGGGCGCTTCGGCGATCCGGCGCCGCTCGAGGACACGAAACGGTTCTTCAACCGGCATATCGCCCCTTGGGCGGGGCATTTCTTCACGGATTTGGAAGGCGCACGAAACTCGGTCTTCTACGCGCCGGTCGGCTCTGCCGGGCGGGCGTTCATGGAGATCGAAAAGGAAGCTTTCCGGATGACGGCGGGCTAGTATCCCGCAGCAAGTCGGTCCGCTCGGGCGGGCCGGAACGAGGAGGAGGAGCAGACGCATGAGCACCGGAACGGACGGCGAGAAGACCAACCGCCGGGACTTTCTGAAGCTCGCATCGGTGTCGGTGCCCGCAGCCGCAGTGGCGGCAGTGGCGGGGCGGGCGGCCGAAGCGGCGGTCCCGGACGACAAGGGCGAGCGGATGCAGGACACCCCGCATACGCGCGCCTACTACGAGAGCGCCCGTTTCTAGAGGACGGGGCTCGCCGAAGCATGGCCAACGGTTGCGAGACGCCCGGCGGCCATCGGCATGACGAACCCGGCGGACCGGCCGGCGGCCGGAACGCCTGACGGAGGAAAGAGATGCTCAGGAAAAAGACCAACGGGGTTGCGAGACGCCCCCAGCGGACTTCGATCCTGCCCAATATTTCGGAGGCATCGGTCGACCGGCGGACCTTCCTGCGGGGCTCGGGCCTCGCGATCGGAGGCCTCGCGGCGATTGGCGCGGCCGGCGGCATGGTGACGAAGGCCGAAGCGCAGTGGGTCGCGCAGGGCGCGGTCTCGACTGCGAAGTCCGTTTGCACGCATTGCTCGGTCGGTTGCACCGTGATCGCCGAAGTCGATAACGGCGTGTGGATTGGACAGGAGCCCGGCTGGGACAGCCCGTTCAACCTCGGCGCGCATTGCGCCAAGGGCGCAGCCGTGCGCGAGCACGCGAATGGCGAACGCCGCCTCAAATACCCCATGAAGAAAGAGGGCGGCGAGTGGAAGCGCATCAGCTGGGACCAGGCGATCGACGAGATCGGCGACGGCATGATGTCCATCCGCGAGCAGAGCGGCCCGGACAGCGTGTATTGGCTCGGCTCGGCGAAGTTCAGCAATGAGCAGGCCTACCTGTTCCGCAAGTTCGCGGCCTACTGGGGCTCGAACAATGTGGACCACCAGGCCCGCATCTGCCATTCGACCACGGTTGCAGGCGTTGCGAACACATGGGGCTACGGCGCCATGACCAACTCCTACAACGACATCCACAACTCCCGCGCGATCTTCCTGATCGGCGGCAACCCGGCCGAAGCGCATCCGGTATCGCTGCTGCATGTGCTCAAGGCCAAGGAGCAGAACAACGCGCCGTTGATCGTGTGCGACCCGCGCTTCACGCGCACCGCCGCCCACGCCGACGAGTATGTCCGCTTGAGGCCCGGCACCGACGTGGCGCTCATCTGGGGTATTCTCTGGCACATCTTCGAGAACGGGTGGGAGGACAAGGAGTTCATCCGCACCCGCGTCTGGGGCATGGACCAGATCCGCGAAGAGGTCGCCAAGTGGACGCCGGAGGAAGTCGAGCGCGTGACCGGAACCCCCGGTTCGCAACTTCGCCGCGTCGCCCGCACCATGGCGAACAACCGTCCCGGCACCGTGATCTGGTGCATGGGCGGCACCCAGCACACCCATGGCAACAACAACACGCGCGCCTACTGCGTGTTGCAGCTGGCGCTGGGCAATATGGGCACCAGCGGCGGCGGGACGAACATCTTCCGCGGCCACGACAATGTGCAGGGCGCGACCGACCTCGGCATCCTGTCCCATACGCTGCCGGGCTATTATGGCCTGTCGGCCGGCGCCTGGGCCCACTGGGCGCGCGTCTGGGAAGAGGACCTCGACTGGCTGAAGAGCCAGTTCGCGATGCTGGAAGGCGCGGACGGCAAGAAGAAGCCGCTGATGAACCTGAAGGGCATCCCGGTGTCCCGCTGGATCGACGGCGTTCTCGAAGACAAGGCCAACATGGACCAGCCGGACAATGTCCGGGCCATGGTGCTGTGGGGCCATGCGCCGAACTCGCAGACTCGCGGCAAGGAAATGAAGACCGCGATGGAGAAGCTGGACATGCTGGTCGTGATCGACCCGTATCCCACCGTCTCCGCCGTGCTTCACGACCGCACCGACGGCGTGTATCTGCTGCCGGCCTCGACGCAGTTCGAGACCTACGGGTCCGTCACCGCGTCGAACCGCTCGATCCAGTGGCGCGACAAAGTGGTCGATCCCTTGTTCGAGAGCCTGCCCGACCAGAACATCATGGCGAAGTTCGCCAGGAAGTTCGGCTGGGCGGACCGCTTCTTCCGCAACATCAAGGTGGAAGAAGGCGACGCGCCGATGGTCGAGGACATCACGGGCGAGATCAACCGCGGCATGTGGACGATCGGCTATACCGGCCAGTCGCCGGAGCGGCTCAAGCTCCACATGGCCAACCAGCACACCTTCGACCGCACGACGTTGCAGGCGGTGGGCGGCCCGGCCGACGGGGACTATTACGGCATGCCCTGGCCTTCCTGGGGTCCGCCGGAAATGGGCCACCCCGGCACGCCCAACCTCTACGACATGTCCAAGTCGGTGGCAGAAGGCGGCCTGACCTTCCGCGCCCGGTTCGGCGTGGAGCGCAACGGCGAGAACCTGCTGGCGGAAGGCGTCTATTCGGTCGGTTCGGAGATCCAGGACGGCTATCCCGAGTTCACCATGCAGATGCTGATGGACCTGGGATGGGACGGGGATCTGACGGACGCCGAACGGGCGGCCATCGACGCTGTGGCGGGTCCCAAGACCAACTGGAAGACCGACCTCTCGGGCGGCATCCAGCGGGTCGCGATCAAGCACGGTTGCGCGCCCTTCGGCAATGCCAAGGCGCGGGCGGTGGTGTGGACCTTCCCGGATCCGGTGCCGTTGCACCGCGAGCCCCTCTACACGCCGAGGCGCGACCTGGTGGCGGACTATCCGACCTATGAGGACCGGAAGTTCTACCGTCTGCCGACCATGTATGCCTCGATCCAGAAGCAGGATTTCTCGAAGGACTACCCGATGATCCTGACTTCCGGCCGCCTCGTGGAATTTGAGGGCGGCGGCGAGGAATCGCGGTCGAACCGGTGGCTCGCCGAGCTCCAGCAGGACATGTTCGTCGAGATCAACCCGAAGGACGCCAACGATCTCGGGCTGCGCAACGGCGCGCAGGTCTGGGTCGAGGGCGCAGAGGGCGCCAGGGTCAAGGTCATGGCCATGTTCACCAACCGTGTCGGTGTCGGGGTTGCCTTCATGCCCTTCCACTTCGGCGGGCATTTCGAAGGCGCGGACCTGAGGCACAAATATCCCGAAGGTGCCGATCCCTACGTATTGGGCGAAAGCTCCAACACGGCGCAGACCTACGGCTATGACTCGGTCACGCAGATGCAGGAGACCAAGACCACTCTCTGCAAGATCTACGCGGCCTGAGGGAGGAGAAGGAGATGGCAAGAGCTAAATTTCTCTGCGACGCCGAACGTTGCATCGAATGCAACGCCTGCGTCACCGCGTGCAAGAACGAGCACGAGGTGCCGTGGGGGATCAATCGGCGCCGGGTTGTGACCATCAACGATGGCAACCCGGGCGAGCGGTCGATCTCCGTGGCCTGCATGCATTGTTCGGATGCGCCCTGCATGGCCGTCTGCCCGGTGGATTGCTTCTACCAGACCGATGAAGGGGTGGTCCTGCACTCCAAGGACCTCTGCATCGGTTGCGGCTACTGCTTCTATGCGTGCCCGTTCGGCGCGCCGCAGTTCCCGCAGGCGGGCAATTTCGGGTCCCGGGGCAAGATGGACAAGTGCACCTTCTGCGCCGGCGGGCCGGAAGAGACCCACTCCACTGCCGAGTTCGCCAAATACGGGCGCAACCGGATTGCGGAAGGCAAGCTGCCGATCTGCGCCGAGATGTGCTCGACCAAGGCGCTGCTGGCGGGTGACGGCGACGTCGTCTCGGGCATCTACCGCGAGCGCGTGGTAGCCCGGGGCTTCGGTTCCGGCGCCTGGGGCTGGGGCACCGCCTACGGCCAGAAGGGCTCCTGACGACGCCCTGAGCGCGGCCGGTCCCGCCACAAGCCGGCGGGACCGGCCCGCCTCCCTGTTATTGTTGCGGAAGGGGCACTGCCCCTTGCCGCCGTCGTGTCCGGTCGATTTCATCGGGAGTCCTGGAAGATGACGCTGCTGCGCCTGCCGATGCTCACGATCTTCGCCGCGCTGCTGCTCATGGCGATGCCGTCTGCAGCGCAGCAGGCTGCAGACGGAAGTCCGCGGGCCGCGACCGGCGGGGCGCAGACGCTTGAGGACATACTCGCCCGGCAGCGGGGCGACCGCATCGACGACCGCTTCCGCCGCGAGGCCGTCGGCGACCCGGCGCGCGCCGCGGGCATCCGGATGCAGCTCGGCACGCTGGGCGGCGCGTCCGATTCGGAAGTTTTCCGGGCGCTGCGCTATGGCGGCGCAGATGTGACGGTCTCGGCCAGGGGGCCGGCCTCCGAGGTCATTATCCAGGACGGCGGCATGCGCTGGCTCCAGTGGCGGAAGGGGCCGCTCCGGGAGTGGGGAGGCTGGCTGCTCGCCGGCATGGTGGGGGTGCTTGCGCTGTTCCTGCTGCTGCGCGGGCCGATCCGCATCGACGGCGGCCGAACGGGAGAGACCATCCTGCGCTTCAACGCGCTGGAGCGTTTCGGGCACTGGCTGCTCGCCGGCTCCTTCGTCCTGCTGGCGATCAGCGGACTCATCACGCTCTTCGGTCGCCCGCTGCTGATCCCGCTGCTCGGCAAGGACGCCTTCGCCCCGATCGCGCTTGCGTCGAAGTGGATCCACAACAATGTCGCCTGGGCGTTCATGCTGGCGCTGGTGTGGGTGTTCGTGTTCTGGATCGTCCACAACATTCCCAACCGCGCCGACCTGGTCTGGCTCGCGAAGGGCGGCGGCCTCTTCATGCGCGGCAGCCATCCGCCGGCGCGGAAGTTCAATGCCGGCCAGAAGATCATTTTCTGGGTCGTCGTCATCCTCGGGCTCTCGATCTCGGCTTCCGGCCTGTCGCTGCTGTTCCCGTTCGAAATGCCGATGTTCGCCAAGACCTTCGACATATTCAACGCGCTCGGGCTGCCGCAGGCGGTCGGTATGGCCGAACTGCCGACCGCGCTCGCTCCGCATGAGGAGATGCAATACGCGCAGCTCTGGCACTCCATCGTCGCCTTCGTCTTCATCGCCATCATCATCGCGCACATCTATCTGGGCTCGATCGGCATGGAGGGCGCCTTCGACGCCATGGAGACAGGCGACGTGGACCGGCAATGGGCCAGGGAACATCATTCGCTCTGGTTCGAAGAGGAAACCGGCGAGCCGGCCCATCCCGCCCATGAGGCGCCGCCGGCGGAATGACGCCAGGCGCCTGACATGCGCGATATGCGGCTCCGGGCGTTTCTGACGGCCTTGCTGTTATTGCCAGGCGCCGCCGCCCCGGCTGGCGAGTTCTTCACGCTCAAGGGCCATGGCGGGCCGGTCCGGGGGATCGATGTGTCGCCGGACGGCCGGCGCGTGATTACCGCCAGCTTCGACTACTCCGTGGGCCTGTGGCAGGCGGGCGCGCCGGTCTGGCTGGAGGCCCACCGGGCGGCGGTGAACGCCGTGCGTTTCATCGACGACAGGCGCGCGGTCTCGGCCGGCGACGACAACGATGTCCAGCTCTGGGACCTCGAACGGGGTCTCCCGCAGCGCCTCGGCGGCCACAAGGCCAAGGTGGTGTCGCTGGCGCTCTCGCACGACCGGCGCCTCGTCGCCTCGGCGAGCTGGGACGGGAGGGTCGGCCTCTGGCCGCTGCAGGGCGGACCCGCGCGGTTCCTCAAGGGCCACCGCGCCGGCGTCAACGATGTCGTCTTTTCCGCAGACGGCACGCGGCTCTATTCCGCCTCGACCGACGGGACGATCCGCGTCTGGGACCACGCGCGCGGCGTGCAGACGCGGCACATCCTGAAGGGGCGCTTCGGCATCAACACGCTGGCGCTCGACGAGGATGCCGGCTGGATCGCCTATGGCGGCGTGGACGGCGCGACCCGCGTGCTGGACCTGGAGAGCGGCAGGGAGATCGCGGACTTCACCCTCCAGCGCCGCCCGATCCTGGCCATGGCCTTCGACGCAGAGGCCGAGAAGCTGGCGGTCGGCGACGGCGAGGGGTTCATCAAGGTGATCGACAGCCGGAGCTGGACGGTGCTGCGCGACTTCCGCGCGGCGCTGCGCGGGCCGGTCTGGGCGCTCGCCTTCTCCGCCGACGGGGAAGACATTCTCGCCGGCGGCATCGACGATGCGCTTTACAGCTGGCCGATAGCGGCGCTGGGCGCGGGCGGCCTGATGGCCTCAAGCGACCGCAGCTTCCTTCGCGACCCGTCCGGCATGGGCAATGGAGAACGCCAGTTCCAGCGCAAATGCTCGATCTGCCACACGCTCGGTCCCGAGGGGCTCCGGCGCGCGGGGCCGACCCTTTTCGGCATTTTCGGCCGCCCCACAGGCGGCGTTTCGGGCTATAAATATTCGCGGGTGTTGCGCGAGGCGGGGTTCGTCTGGAACGAGACCACCATCGATGCGCTGTTCGACGAGGGGCCGGCGCGGTTCGTGCCCGGCTCGAAGATGCCGATGCAGCGGATCGCGAAGCCCGACGACCGCAATGACCTGATCGCGTTCCTGAGGCACGCGACGACGGAGGGAGGACGCCGGAGATGAGAACCATGCTGATCGCCTTCCTGGCCATGGCCGTCATTGCCGTGGTCGCCGACCTGGCGCTGGACTATTCCGGATTCTCTATCGCAGAAACGACCGCCGGCCCTGCCACGCGGAATTAGGCCCGGCACGCGGAACTAGAGCCGGGCGCTTTAGGTTTTTTGCCGCGTCCGCGCGGCCGGAGTGATTGCGGACGGCCGAGGCCGGCTTGGCGGAGATCCGGGGTCAACTCACCATCGTTCGGGACTATATAGCCGGCCGCACCGTGAGGCCGGACGACCCTCCAGCGGTCGCCCTTGCGATATTGCTGGCACCACTGTCTGCAGGCGTGCTAAGTGACATCGAAAATCCTGCGCCTAGCGACAGGCTGTGTACTCAAGACTACGCAGTCTATTTTCTCCTCGCTAGAATTTGCAGTATCGTATTCTTCAGATTGTCTTCCAAATTGCCGATTCCTCTTGGTGTGTATTCGTAAACGATGCACCTAAGGTGCTTAAGGTCAAACGGAACGTCTTCCATGGACTGAGTGACTAGGATCACTTCCTTTCCGACGGTGTGAGCAATACCAGTTTCGTAGAATACGTTTGCATTACGTCCCGTGAGTTCGGATATCAATATTCGAGCTTCGTTAGTGTATCTCCAAATGTCTTCAATTATCGGGCGATTATCATAAATGTCATCGGCACGCAAACAGGTAAAATTCCCGATACCCTCCACAGTGGGTTTTATATGATCTTTATAAATTGTGTCGAACGGTTCTCCGAAAGGGGATAGAACAAACGCTAATTTTTCACAAAGTTCAAATTCCCTTCCAGAAAATATTGGATTTATTTTTACAATTTTATTTAGCCGATCAGCACGCTCAATCTCTCTATTAACATATTGGATTGCAATCTCAAGCAAAGCACTTTTTCTGTCTTCATTATCATCAATATTCAAGATAGAACGTGAAAATTCTAGACCGAAGGGATCTCGAAAACCTAAATCCCTTCCGGCCAAGAATATTGCTGTATCTAAATCTATGTGCTTCTCAGACCAGTCTTGGTAATGTTGAATTACAATACTTCCTATCTCAGCCGCGGACATGGCAACGAAAATATCCTTTTTCCCCACTAACACAATCAAGTGCGTGGGTTGTAGTAGTCTAATTTGTTTGCGATTTAGACCATGATTGCGAGATATTTCCTTAATATGATCGTCGATAATTGAGAATGCGTTGTCAATCGCTTTTTGCAATTTGTTGTCAATATCGCCTCCATGATTGACAATTCCTTGATGGTGTAACGGCATGATGTTTCTTTCCTCCGAAGTTCGTTGGTAATTCGGCATTCGACTGCAATGTGAACCAAAACAATCGTTTTGTGCAGATTGCAATCTCTATTCGAGAATTAGTCGAATTCATAAAGCCCTGCCAAGATATCGAAGCACAGAATTGATTCCGGCGAAAACCTTCAGTGTAAGCACAATCAACTCCAGTATCCTATCGACACTATCTGGTCACCCAAAGCTACGATAGAGAATGTGTTGCGTGATGCAAGCCAGAACAACAAGGCCGTTGGCCAGTTTGTGGAATTTTTCCTCTAACCTGCCGATCCTGCCACCTCCCGCCCTAGCCGTGCTTTGCCTGCTGGTCGAAGAAGGAGGCGGTTGTCGGGAGTTGGGGGAGCTGGAGTTCGAAGGCGGTGGAGCGGATGCGGCCGCTGCGCGCGCCCCGGACCATCAGGCCCTCATAGCGGTTGGGCACGGGGTTGGGCGAACTCGGCACGGCGTCCTCCGCGCTATAGACGGAGATATGCAATGTGCGCGGCCGGGCGGAGCGGTTGGGCGCCGAGCCGTGCAGCAGCCTTGTGTGCATCAGGCAGACGGCCCCTGCCGGCCCCGTGCAGATCGCTGCGGCCTTCTCGGCTTCGGCGGCCACCTCGTCCGCGACCGCGCCGGTGAACGCGCCGCTGTGCCAGAGGCCGTGGATCGGGCCAAGGTGAGAGCCGGGCAGCACCTTGAGCGGGCCGTTCTCCTCCGTCACCTCGTCCACCATCAGCAGCGCCGTCACGATGTCGTCATTGCTGTGCGGGGTGAAGGGGAAGTCCTGGTGCCACTTCACCTCCGTGTGCCCGCCCGGCAGCTTGGAGTTGATCTTGGTGTGGTGCAGCTTGACGGCAGGCCCGATCAGGTCGGCGACGCAATCGGTCATCCGGCTGTCGGTCGTTGCGCGGAAATAGGCGTCCGACACCTCGACCGGGGCGTTGACGCGCCGGAGGCCCGGCCGGTCGGCCGAATGCCCCGGCTCCAGGTCGAACCGGGGCCGGCCGTCGGCGGTGTCGCCATAAGGGTCGCCATGCCGGCGGCTCTCCTCGACCCAGCGGTCGAAATCGCGCCTGAGTTCGGCGAGCAGCGCGGAATCCACCGCATCCTCGACCACCGCATAGCCGTGTTCGGCGAAGAATGCGCACTGTCCGGCATCCAGTTCGGCCATGCCCGCCTCCCGGTATTCGTTTGCGGGAGTGTAAGGCGTCCGCATTGCCGCCGAAAAGGCTTTCGTCTATCCCGGCATCCGGGAGAGACAGGAGAAATCATGGAAATCTGGCTGCCCGTCCTGTGCGCGCTCGCCGGCGCCGCGCTGGTCTGGTTCGTCTTCGCCGCGCCTGCGCGCAGCCGGGCGGACAGGGTGGAGGCGGGCCTGGAAGCGGAGCGCAGGGCGCATGCCGCGCGTCTGGAGGAAATCGACAAGGCTCGCGGCGAAGCCGAGAGCCGCTTTGCGGCGCTTGCCGCCGGTGCGCTCAAGAGCAACAGCGAATCCTTCCTGCAACTGGTAAGCGAGCGCTTCCAGTCTCACAAGGTCGAGGCGGACAAGGACCTGAAGGCGCGCGAGGAGGCAGTCGCGACGCTAGTGAAGCCGATCCGGGAGGAGTTGAAGAAGGTTGAGGAGCGGGCGCAGGAACTGGAGAAGTCGCGCGAGGGCGCTTACCGCTCGGTCACGGAGCAGGTCAGGCAGCTCGCTGAGGGCCAGTCGGCCCTGCGTTCCGAGACCGGCCGCCTCGTCCAGGCGCTCCACAGGCCGCAGGGAGCCGGCAGGTGGGGCGAGCACCAGCTTCGCAATGTGCTCGAAATGGCGGGCATGATGGAGTACGTCGATTTCGAGGAGCAGGCCAACCTGCCGGGCGAGAACGGCGCGCTCAGGCCGGACGTCATCATTCGTCTGCCCGGCGGAAAATCCGTGGTGGTTGATGCCAAGGCTCCGCTACAGGCTTATCTCGATGCCGTCCAGGCGAAGACCGAAGACGAGCGGGCAATGCATCTCGATGCGTTGGCGCGCCACGTTCGCGGCCATGTAAAGGCGCTCTCCGACAAGAAATACTGGGACAGGCTGGCTGCGGGAACGGATCTCGTCGTCATGTTCATTCCCGGCGATGCGTTCGTGGCCGCCGCGTTCGAGCGCGATCCGGCCCTTTTCGAGGAGGCAGTGAAGAACAAGGTGCTGATCGCAACGCCGGTCACACTGATCGCGCTGGTCAAGGCCGTGGCCTATGGATGGCAGCAGGAGAAACTGACCGAGAACGCCCGGGCCGTAGCGGAGACCGGCCGGGAGCTTTACGAGCGCGTGAAGCGGTTCGGCGGTCGCATGGAGGATGTCGGCAGGTCCCTGCGGCAGGCCGTGGATCGCTACAACAGAAGCGTCGGCACGCTTGAACGAGGCGTATTGCCGTCGGCAAGAAAGCTGGAGGGACTGGGCGTCGTTTCGGCGAACGAGGCCATTCCGCAGTTGGAGCCTGTTGAGATGGAACCGCGCAGCTTGCAGGCGGCGGAGCTGATGGGTCCGGCGGAAGAACCGGGCGCCGAAAGGGAATTGGCGTAACGGTCAGCAGGCCGCGCTGCTTGCCTGCAATCCCTGGCCGAAGCTCTCGCCGCCCGCCGCCATATGCGTCCGTTCCTCCGGCGTGCTGTCGCGACCGAGCACGGCGTTGCGATGCGGGAACCGGCCGAAGCGCGCGACGATGTCGCGGTGGCGCGTCCAGCCCGCGATGCTCCGTTCCACATAGGCATGCCAGGCCGGATCGGCGTCCTGCCTGAGCGCCTGCAGGAGCTTGAGCCCGCGGTCCTGTTCCGCGACCGCTTCGGAGTGGTGGAACGGGTGGTAGAGCCAGATACGCGCGACCGGGTGCAGCGCCCGGTCCAGGCCCCGGTCGATGGCACGGGTGACGACCTCGAAGGCTGAAGCGTCGCCCGCATAGGCATCGACCGTGCCGCGATAGAGGTTCCGCGTGAACTGGTCGAGCAGCAGGATCAGGGCGAGAGCGCCGTCCGGCGTGTCGCGCCAGCCCATCGGTTCCGGCTCTCGCGCGCAGGCGCGCGTCACCAGGCAGCCGAAGCGCGCGCGGATCTCATCGTCGGCCGCAGGCCCGCCCGTGTACCACCAGTCGCGGCGGGCCGAGGCGCGGTCCGGGCTGTCGCGGCTGTCGGCCAGCCAGAAGGTAACGATGTCGGCAATCATGTCGGGACGGTCCTCGCTGCGGAACGGCTTGCCGGCGTCCTAGACGATGGGAATGCGGCCCGCAGCGATGTCGGCGGGGGAGAGCACGTCCGGGTCGAGCACGACCTGCCAGCGCTCCGTGAAGCGCACCCTGGGCGGCGCCGAGGCCGGCGGCGCGTCCAGGACGAAGCCCTCGAAGCCTGCGGCCAGCACCTCGTTGCATTTCTGCACATAAACGGGGAAGCCGCCGATATAGGGCATGAAGACGCGCGGCCGGCCCGGAATATTGGCGCCGACATACCAGCTCGAACAGGTCGAGCGCAGCGAGATCGACGCTACATCCGCGACATGCGCAATCCACTCGTCCTCATTGCCTTCCTGCGCCTCGATGGACCGGGCGCCGATGTCGCGCATATGCGCCATGCAGTCGGCGATCCAGTCCGCATGCTGCTCGATGGAGGGGATCATGTTCGCCAGCACGGACGGGCTGCCCGGCCCGGTGATGGTGAAGAAGTTGGGGAAGCCTGCGATGGCGAGGCCCAGATAATTGCGCGGGCCGGCGCGCCATTTCTCCGCCAGCGTGAGGCCGCCCCGGCCGGCAATGCGGATGCGGTCGAACGAGCCTGTCATCGCCGCAAAGCCCGTCGCGAAGATCGCCGTGTCGGCGGGATATTCCACGCCGTTCGCGACGACGCCGCCGGCCGTAAACCGCTCGACGGGCCGCTCCGACACATCCACCAGCGTCACATGGTCCAGATTGTAGGTCTCGTAATAGCCGGTATCGACGCAGAGCCGCTTGCAGCCGAACACATTGTCCGGGCAGAGAAGTTCGGCCGTTTCCGGGTCATGGACCGCGGCGCGGATTTTCTCGCGCGCGAATTCGGCGGCCGTGTCGTTCGCCTCCTTGTCGAACAGCAGGTCGCCGAAGGCGCCGAGGAAGGGCAGGCCGCCGCGCGCCCAGGACTCCTCATATTGGCGGCGGCGCTCACCTGGCGTCGAGTCGAGGGCCGGGCAGGTGTTGTAGGGGAAGTAGAAGCCGGTCGGGCGCGAGCGGGCCTTGGCGCGAAAGCCCGGATAGTCGGCCTTGAAGGCGCGCACGCGCTCCGGGTCGAGCGGCGCATTCCACGCCGGCACGGCATAGTTGGGCGTGCGCTGGAAGACCGTAAGCGCCGCCGCCTGCGCGGCGATAACCGGAACCGACTGGATCGCCGAGGAACCCGTGCCGATGACCGCGACGCGCTTGCCGGAGAAGTCCACCGGCTCATGCGGCCACTCGCCGGTATGCAGCACCTCGCCTTCGAAGCTCTCCAGGCCGTCGAAATGCGGCCGGTTGGCCGCCGAGAGGCAGCCGACCGCCATGATGCAGAACCGGGCCGAACAGCGTTCGCCGGCGCCCGTCTCGACATTCCAGCGTTTCGCGGCTTCGTCGAAGGCGAGCGCTGCCACCCTCGTGTCGAAGCGGATGTCGCGCCTGAGGTCGAACCGGTCCGCCACATGGTTGGCATAGGCCAGGATTTCCGGCTGCGGGGCGTATTTCTCGGTCCACTCCCACTCCTGGTCGAGTTCCTCGGAGAAGGAATAGGAATATTGCAGGCTCTCGATATCGCAGCGCGCGCCGGGATAGCGGTTCCAGTACCAGGTGCCGCCGACATCGCTGCCGGCCTCGAAGACCTGCGCCGAGAAGCCGAGCTTGCGCAGGCAGTGCAGCATATACATGCCGGCGAAGCCCGCCCCGACGATGACGGCGTCGAATTCGGGTTTCGCAGGGGATGCAGTCATGGAAGAGGCCCGTTCGGGTGTCCGGAGGGAGGGTCTCCTGTCTATTCCGAATCGTGCCGTCGATGCAACGGCCGGTGGCCCGGACCGGGTGCATTGCACTGCTCGGGACTTCCCGCCGGTCGGCGCCGCAAGTTGCTCCCGACCCTCCGTTGGAACAAATTACAGACTTTTCGTGCGAATTATTAGAAAAAATTCATAATTAGCCCGTCGAGGGGGTTGACTGAGAGGAAAGCGTGATAGGATGGGAATAGAGAGAGGCGGTTTCCGGAGCCGCCTTTTCCTTTTCTGCGCAGAGAGCGGCATCTGGGACCGCAAAACCCCGGCGGGAGCGGACAGGAGAGGTGCGTCCGCCGTCTCGCGCGCGCAATCAGGCGCGCAAAACGCGCGCCGGCGCGAAAGGCGCGCACGCAGGCGCGCGATACGCGCGAAAAAGGGCGCCCTTCGGCTCCGGGGGCGCCGCAACCCAACGACACGGAAGGAGGCCGTATGCCCCACGAAACACCCCGCCCGCCCGCCGGCGCCTCCCTGGGCCGCTTCGTTCGGGCGACGGCCCTGCCGGCCAGCCGGGCGGCCCGAAACCCGGCAAGGCGCTCCAGAGGGGTGTGGCGCAAGGCGTCTCATGACAAAACATGACAGATCATGACACTTCCTGACACGTCCGGGCCCCTTTGCGAGCCGGCTCCGGATGCGATTGCCTCGGGTTTACCCGCCGTTCAGCGCCCGCCACACCTTCTCCGAGGTGATCGGCATGTCGATATGGGAAATGCCGAGCGCATCCGCCACGGCGGCGGTGATCGCGGGCGGCGCGCCGCAGGCCCCGCCCTCGCCGATGCCCTTGACGCCGAGCTCGTTGGAGGGGTTCGGCACCGGGTTGAAACCGACGTCGATCTCCGGGAAATCGTCGGCGCGCGGCATGCAGTAGTCCATGAAGGAGCCGGCGAGGAACTGGCCGCTCCCCGCCTCATAGGCGGTGTTCTCCAGAAGCGCCTGTCCGAGCCCCTGGCTGACGCCGCCATGCACCTGGCCCGCCGCCAGCATCGGGTTGATGACCACGCCGCAATCGTCCACGGCGGTGTATTTCACCACCCGGACCTGCCCGGTTTCCGCGTCCACCTCGACCTCGCAGATATGGCACCCGTTCGGGAAGTTGCACTCGGTCGGCCGCTGGTAGCGGCAGGTCTCGTCGAGGCCGGGCTCCTCGCCGTCGGGAAGCGCAGCCGGGTCGCGGGCGATCCGGGCGACCTCGTCGAGGGAGACGGCGAGATCGGTGCCCGCCACCCGGAATGTCCCGTCCGAGAACTCGACGTCGCCCGGCGCCGCTTCCAGCCGGTGCGCGGCGACGCGCGACGCCTTCTCGACGATTTGCGTGCAGGCGCGCGAGATCGAGACGCCGCCCATCTGCGACGAGCGCGAACCGCCCGTGCCGTTTCCATAGGAGACGAATTCGGTATCCCCCTGGAGGAGGCGGATATTCTCCAGGGCGATGCCGAGCTTCTGGTGGACGATCTGGGCGAAAGCGGTCTCATGGCCCTGGCCGTGGCTGAATGTGCCCATGATGAGGGAGACGCCGCCGTCTTCCTCGAAGCGCAGCTGCGCCTGTTCCGTCGGCGCGCCGCCCGATGCCTCGACATAGTAGCCGAGCCCGAGGCCGCGGCGCTTGCCGCCGGCTTCCGAAGCAGCCCGGCGCTTGTCGAAACCGGCGACATCGGCGCGCTCCAGCGCCCTCGCCTGGGTGTCGGCGAACGCGCCGGAATCGATCGTCATGCCGACCCGGTTGGTATAGGGCAGCGCTTCGGGCGCAATGAAATTGCGGCGGCGGATTTCGGCGGGCGGGAGGCCGAACGCCTCGGCCCCGGCGTCCAGCAGGCGCTCCATCTGGTAGCAGATTTCCGGGCGTCCGGCGCCGCGATAGGCGTCCGTGGGCACTGTGTTGGTAAAGACGCAGCGCACGGAAAGCTGCATGGCCGGCACATGATAGACCGACCCGGCAATGCGTGCGCCGGCCACGGTCGGAATCCTCGGCCCCATGTCGGAGAGGTAGGCGCCGAGATTGGCAAGCGTGTGCGCCTTCATGCCGAGGATGCGGGCCTCGGCGTCGAACGCCATTTCGGCGGTCGTCAGATGGTCGCGGCCGTGGGGATCGGCGACCATCGTCTCCTGCCGGTCGGCGCACCACTTGACCGGCCGGTTGAGCCGCCGGGCCGCCCACAGCACCATCACCGTTTCCGGAAACAGCTTGCCGCGGAGCCCGAACCCGCCGCCGACATCGGGCGACACCACGCGCACCCGGTCCTTGGGGACCTCGAAGGCGATGTCCGCGAGCCCGTTGCGCACGCGCACGGCGCCCTGCGTCGGCGAATGCAGGAGGTACCGGC
Source organism: Alphaproteobacteria bacterium (assembly GCA_965261985.1). Lineage (GTDB taxonomy): Bacteria > Pseudomonadota > Alphaproteobacteria > Bin95 > Bin95 > Bin95. The sequence continues at coordinate 5,258,938 of OZ253490.1, read as the reverse complement.
CGGCTTCGCCCTCCCATTGCCCGATGGCGACGCGCGGCTCCATCGGATTGCCGACGACGCGGTTGTTCGCCAGCTCGACCCGCACCGTCTTCTCAGCCCCGGCGAAAGCGGCCTCGACCTCGGTACCGTCATGGCTGAGCCAATGCACGCAGAGATTGGAGCCGACCGGTTCATGCAGCAGCGGTGCGCCCGGTGCATCGGCTTCGTCGGCCGCGCAAACGGTCGGCAGCGCCTCATACTCGACCGCGACAAGCTCGGCCGCATCCCGCGCTTGCTCCGGCGTCCCGGCCACCACGAAGGCGACCGGATCGCCGACATAGCGCACCCGGTCGGTCTGGAGCACCGCGCGCCCTGGATTGGCCATGCGCGCTCCGTCCGCGCCCGGCACATCGACCTGGCAGGGCAGCAACGGCAGGCCGTCGGCCGCCGCGTCGCGCCCGGTGAGCACGGCCAGGACGCCGGGCGCGGACTCTGCTGCGCCTGTGTCGAGCGCCCGGATATGCGCATGGGCATGGGGGCTGCGGAGCACCACCGCATGGGCCTGCCCCGCGATGTCGATATCGTCGGTATAGCGTCCGGCGCCGGTCACAAAGCGCGCGTCTTCCTTGCGCCGCACCGGCTGGCCGATGCCGAATTGTTCCATTTGAAGGCCTTTCCTGGAGGGCGCCGGAGACCGCGCCTATTCGAAGTGCTTCTCCATCACTTCCGTGACGGATTTTCGAATGATCGGGATGACATGAAGGCTGATATCGGCCGTGTAGCCCGGCAGTTTCCTTTGTATCGCCAGCCCTTCGGGCGAACCGTAAAACACCGTCATGGCGTCGATTTCGGCCGTGTTGAAGTGCTTCGCGACGATCTTCACCATGATGTCCCCGATATTGGCCCTGGCCAGTCCCTCGGACACGCCCTGCCGGAACAGCTCACGCTTTTCTTCCGGGATCAGCAACAGGACGTTGCGGGCCACATTGTCGGACATCCGTTCGACGGGGACGAGTTGAATGTAGGTCTTCGCTGCCTCGACGCGGCTTTCGGGCGTATCGGGCAGGTCTCCGGCGACCGCAGGCGCGGCGGACAGGCAGACCGGCAAGAGAACCGGGAACAAAACATGTCGTCCCGTACGGCGGACGGCAGCGAGGCAACCTGGAAGCCGGAAGCGGTTCGCCCGGAATCTCGCCTTGTCCTGCATTGGCGGCCAGACTCCTCATTGTCCGCGGGACTGCAGACGGGGCGGCGCCCGCGCGATGCGGCAACGTCGCGCCAGCCTGCCCATGCTGCGCCGAAAGGCCGGCCGCCGCAACTATCGCCGGGGACCCGAGCTCGGGAAAGGCGGCTTCCGAAGCCGCCTTTTCGCTCCGGGAGAGCGGCGGGAGCAAGGGGCCTCTTGACACATCATGACAAAACATGACATTTCATGACCCCTCCGAACGCAGGGCGCGCCTCCCGCCGGCCAGCGCCAGCGAAAGCCGCGCGCCGGCCTCAGCCTTTCGGCTTGAAGAAGGGCGCGGCCTCGAGGATTCGGTTTTCCTGGCTCAACAGATTGCCTGTCTCTCCCGAGCGCGCGAGATAGGCCTGCCAGTCCGGGTCGGCCTGCATGGCGGCGCGCCGCCGCGCGCGGTCGGCCGCGTCCTCATAGGCCCAGACATGGATGTAGCTGTTGATCGGCCCGGTCTCGGTGATGCCGTAGAGCACGGGCTCGCCGAGATGGCGAGTCTGCACGGCATAGCCATGCTCGGCGTAGATCTGCAGTTGCTTCGGGACTGTGCCCGGGCGGCAGGTATAGATGCGGTGGTCGAAGATCATGGGAGCGGTTCCTTCCTCGCGTAACTCCAGCGAGACGCTATGATGAGCGCGCCCAACGCCGCAAGGGGGACCATCCCGAAATGAGCGAAGAAACCGCCGTCGGCGCCGCCGAACTCCGCACGCTGGCCGTCAAACTGCAGGACCTGCTCAAGATCCGCACCCTGCCGATCGGCATGAAGCAGTATGAAAGCCTTGAGGAAATGGAGAAGGTGCCGGGGCTGCGCCGGCCGAAGCCCGGGCGCTTCCACACCACCTGCCAGCTTGTGACGCAGAGCCGCATCGCCGGCTTTACGCTCGGCATCACGGCCGAGAATGTGCGCCCGCAATCCAATTGCGGCGGCGTGATGGGCATCGACCTGCCGGACGAGGGCACGCTCTCGGGCGAACATATGGACGGCGTGTGGTTCGCCGACCGCGAGGCGGCGCGCGAACACCAAGCGCACATGCCGCGCCAGACCTTCGGCAAATATGTCGGCACGGTGGTCTCGCCGCTGCGCTCCGGCCGCCTCGATCCGCCGGATATCGTGCTCTTCTACGGCACGCCGGGCCAGATCATCCTGTTCGTCAACGGCCTGCAATGGAAGCGCTACCGGCGCTACGACATGTCGATCACCGGCGAGAGCGCCTGCGCCGACAGCTGGGGCAAGGCACTGCTGACGGGCGACACTTCCATCTCGATCCCCTGCTATGCGGAGCGCCGCTACGGAGGCGTGGCCGACGACGAGATGCTGATCGCCATGCCGCCGGACGAGTTCGCGCGCGGCGTCGAGGGTATGGAGAAGCTCTCTCGCGTCGGGCTGCGCTACCCGATCCCGCCTTACGGCGCGCATATGGACCCCTCGGAAGGCATGTCGGCCAGCTATGGCTGACGACGCCCGGCCCGACACGGTCCGCCTGCAACGCCTCGCCCGCGCCTATCGGGAAAGCGGGGCACTTCTCGCTGCGGTCGAGCTCGGGCTGTTCACCGAGATCGCGCGCGGCGCCGATACCGAAGAGGCGCTCATCGCGGCGCTCGGCCTTGAGCCACCCAATGGCGAGCGGATCGTTATCGCCTGCCTCGGCCTCGGCCTGATCTGGCGCGAGGGCGACAGGCTCGTCAATGCGCCGGATGTCGAGCGGTTCCTGGTTGCGGACTCGCGCCACTACGCCGCGCCCTGGATGTTCTTTACCAGACCGGACTGGAACGAGTGGGGCCGGCTGGCGGACCATCTGCGCCGGCCGGGCCTGCCGCTGGAACAGAACGCTTCCGTCGCCAACATCACCGTGGAGGAGGCGCGGCGCTACCATGAGGCGACGCGGGCGGTTGGAGCGGGGGCGGGGCGGCTGTTCGCCCGCACGACCGACCTCTCCGACCGCACCCGCATGATGGATATCGGCGGCGGCTCCGGGGCGTGGTGCATCGCGGCCTGCCAGGCGAACCCGGATTTGCGGGCGGTGGTGCTCGACCTGCCGGTCGTCTGCGAGGTCGCGCGCGGCTACATCGCCGAAGCCGGCCTCTCGGACCGCATCGAAGCGGAGCCCTGCGACTTCAACCAGGACGACTTCCCGACCGATTGCGATCTCGCCATCATGGCGTCGAACCTGCCTATGTACGGGCGCTGGCAGATCGCATGGGTGGTGAAGAAGACCCACAATGCGCTGCTGCCGGGCGGCGCCTTCCACCTCATCGGCGAAGCGCTGGCGCCGGACCGGTCGGGGCCGGCGGACCCGGCGCTCTGGGGCTTGGCACAGACCCTCCACGCCTCCACCGGCCTCGCCCATTCTAGCGAGGAGGTCGCCGGCTATTTCGAGGCCGCCGGCTTCCGCGACATCGCCGTTGAGGACTTCCTGCCCGGCATCCTCGTTCGCGTCTCGGGCCGGAAGGGTTAGCCCGTAAGCCGCTCCTCGATTGCGGGGCAATCGAAGAACTTCGTCGCGTCTGCGCAGGTCGGTGCCCGGTTCACCTCGTCATAGTAAACGACCTGTGTCGGCTCGTCGCCTGGGCGGCGCGACATAAAGGATCGGTAGATGCCGAACTTGAAATACACCTGCCGGCCTGGCTTCTTCGTCGGCCCGGTCCAGGAATGCCGTGGTTCCGACTCGCCGTTCACATAGACATGAAAGGACCCGTCACGCTCACTCGTCCACCGCGCATGGACCAGAACATCGCTCCACTTTCCGCGCATTTCTTCATCGGTCAGGATTTGGGTCGTACTAAGCGTCGAACTGATGGTCTGATTGTCGACGCTGTAGCCGCCGCCACCGTTCTGGAACATCCAGACGGGATGGCTTCCCTTCTGGTGGAACTGACCGAGCGCGACCTTGACAGGATAGATGACCGGATAGTCCGCCGGGAGATAGATCGACCAGTGATACCATGTCGCGCCACTGCCCCAGGAACCGGTGGACATCATTTCATGCCGTTCGCGGTCGTTCGCGCAGTCGCTCCAGCCTGAGCTCCAACTGCAATCGCCGGCGCGAACCTCGAACCGAATGGCGTGTTCGCCAGCGCGGACGGGATGACCATCGGCTTTGGACACAACCTGGTAGCCATATTCCTTGAAATTGGCGGGCAAGCTCTTCCTCAGGGACCAGCCCGAGGTTGTGTCGCCGGAAACTGTCTGGCAGCCGGCAAGGCCGACGGAGAGCACAGCGATCAAGAGCAGGAAACCGGTTTGTTGCATCGAGTCTGCCTCCCGACAATCACCTGCGGTACAGAGAGCGGGCGTTCCCGTCAACGTCGCGCGTACTGGACGGCGGCCCGGCCGACGGTTTCGCGCGCGATCACCATCTTGGAAATCTGGGCGGTGCCGTCGCCGATCTCGAGCCCCATCACATCGCGCAGGCGCTGCTGGTGCGGCAGGTCCCTGCTGTAGCCGAGATGGCCGTGGGTGAGCAGGCACTGGTGGATCGTGTCCACCGCGAGCTTTGGCGCCCACCATTTGCACATCGCCGCTTCCTTGGTGTGCGCCATGCCCTGGTCGCGCAGCCAGAGCGTGCGGTAGCAGAGCAGCCGGCAGCCCTCGACCTGGGTGTCGTATTCGGCGAGCGGGAAGGTGACGCCCTGGAACTCGGCGATCGGGCGCCCGAAGGCCTCCCGCTCCAGCGTGTAGGGCCAGGTCTCGTCGAGCGAGGCGCGGGCCGCGCCCAGGCATTGCAGGCCGATCATGGTGCGCGAATAGTCGAAGCCCTGCATGGTCTGGGTGAAGCCGGCACCCTCGGGGCCCACGCGGTTACGGTCCGGCACGCGCACGCCGTCGAACCAGATCGAGCCGCGCCCGACCGCAAGCGAGCCCAGATCGTCATAGGCCGAGCGGGAGACGCCGGGCGCATCGAGGTCGATCAGGAAGGCGGTCACGCCGCGCGCGCCGGGGCGGTCGGGGTCGGTGCGCGCCAAGGCGAGCACGCTGTCGGCATGGGCGGCCATGGAGATCGAGGCCTTTTCGCCGTCGATCACCCAGTCGTCGCCGTCGCGCCGGGCGCGCAGTTGCAAATTGGCGGCGTCGGAGCCGCCTCGCGGCTCGGTCAGGGCGAGCGCGATGGTTTCGCGGCCCTCGGCGATCGCCGGCAGCCGCGCCGCCGCCAGAGCCTCGTCGCCGTGGCGGGCGAGGATGTCGGCGCTGAGCGAGGAAAGCAGAGGCACATAGCTCACATTGAGGTCGCCATAGGCGATCTCCTCGATCAGCAGGCCGGCGGTCACGCCGTCGATGCCCATGCCGCCATAGCGTTCCGGCAGCGAGGGCGCGACCAGGCCGAGGCGGCCCATCTCGCGGATGAGCTCGGCTCCCATCGCGGCTTCGTCCTCGCGTTTGCGGTAGCCGGGCAGCAGCACTTCGCGGGCGAAGCGGCCGGCGGCTTCCTTGAGGGCGGTCTGGTCTTCGGTCAGTCCGAACTGCATGGCGCGCTTCGCTCCCGGTGACGAATGTAGAGGCCGCTTCCGATGATGACCGCCGCAGCCGCGAGGGTCCAGCTATCGGGGAAGAACCCGAATACCGCAATGCCAAGCGCGACCGACCAGACGAATTCGACATACATGAAGGGCGCGACCAGCCCTGCCGGGGCGGTCTCATAGGCGCGGATCAGCACATATTGCCCGACGGCGCCGAAGAGCGCGGGCAGGGCGAGCAATCCCCAGCCGGCAAGGTCGGGCGCCCGCCAGAAGAAGGGCACGACGGCCGAGCTCGCCGCTGCGCCGGCAAGCGCGGCATAGAAGAGCGCGGTCGGCGCCGGCGCGGCATGGCGGAGCGCGCGGGTCGCCACCTGGTAGAGCGCATAGAACAGCGCCATGCCGAGCGCCAGAACCACGCCGGTATTGGCGGTCAGCCCGTCCGGCCCGGCGGCCACCGCAACCGCGGCGAAGCCGATAAGCGCGGCTGCCCAGCGCCGCGCGCCGACACGCTCGCCGAGCCACAGGACCGCAAGCGCCATGGCGAGCAGCGGCGCGACGAAGGTGATGACGGTCATCTCCGGCAGCGCCAGCCGTTCGAGCGCGGCGAAGGAGAAGGCCGTCGAGGCGACGAGGAAGCCGCCGCGCAGCATCTGCAGGGCCGGGCGTTCCGTGCGGAACAGCGCGCCCAGGCGATGCGGCATCAGCAGCGCGAGACCGGCCAGATGCAGGGTGAAGCGCGCCCAGACGACCTGCACCGCCGGATAGCCCGCCTCCGTGCCCGCCTTGGCCGCCGCCTGCATGCACACGAAACAGGCCCCCGCCAGCACCGCGAAGCCGATGCCGCGCAGCGCCGGGGAGGGCGTGGCCGGCGTCACGACGGGGCCCGGCTCATCGGGCCGCTCCGGCCAGGCGGGCGACTTCGTCGGCGATGGCGGGCGACGCGGTGAGGCCCGGCGACTCGATGCCGAACAGGTTGACGAGTCCCGGAACTCCGTGCGTTTCCGGCCCCTGGAGCAGGAAATCCGGTTGCGCCTCGCCGGGGCCGTGGATCTTCGGCCGGATGCCGGCATAGGCCGGCTGCAGCGCGCCGTTCGCGAGCCCCGGATAGTAGCGCCGCACGGCGTCGTAGAAGCGGTCCGCGCGGGCCGGGTCCACATCGTATTCCGGGGCCTCCAGCCATTCGAGGTCGGGGCCGAACTTGCACTGGCCGGCGAGGTCGAGTGTGACATGCACGCCCAGCACGGAGGCCTCCGGCATCGGATAGACCAGGCGGCGGAAGGGCTGGCGGCCGGCGACGGAGAAATAATTGCCCTTGGCGAACCGGGCCTTCGGGATATGCCGCGCATCCAGCCCGTCGATCCGGCGCGCGACCTCCGGTGCGGCCAGCCCGGCGCTGTTGACGACCAGGCCTGCGGCGAGCGTCATCGGCTCCGCGCCGCCGACCTCGATCTCGATGCCGTCTTCCACCGCGCGGCCGCAGACGACCGGGGCGTGGAAGGCGATCATCGCGCCCAGCTCCTCCGCATCGCCCTGGAAGGCCAGCATCAGCGCATGGCTGTCGACGATGCCGGTGGACGGCGAGAGCAGTCCCGCTTGGGCTTGCACCGCCGGCTCGAGCGCCCGCACCTCCGCGCCCGTCAGCAGTTCCAGGTCGGGCACGCCATTGGCGGCCGCGCGCGCCTGCAGGGCTTCCAGCTCCGGGATGCGGCTTTCGTCCCCGGCGACGATCAGCTTGCCGATCCGCTTGTGGGCCACGCCGCGCTCGCCGCAATAGTCGTAGAGGAAATGCTTGCCGGCGACGCAGGCCTTCGCCTTGAAGCTGCCGGCCGGATAGTAGATGCCGGCATGGATGACCTCGCTGTTGCGTGAGCTGGTCTCGGTGCCGATGGCCTCGGCGGCTTCCAGAACCACCACCTCGAGCCCGGCCATGGCGAGCCGCCGCGCACAGGCGAGACCGACCGCGCCCGCCCCGATGACGACGCATTCCACCCTCTCCGCCATGCCTGCCGGCTCCTCCCGCTTGCCTCGGCCGCCACGAAGGCTCCACCGGTTCTAGTCTTGGCGCACGGGGGAGGAAACGCCATAGTTCGCCGCAGTCCCCGCCACCCGGGAGTCGAGTTCCCATGCGCGTCCTTGCCGGCTTCGTCCTGCTGATCCTCGCCGCCGCTCCGGCCTCTGCCACCGATGCCCGCGTCGAACACTGGCGCAACGCCTGGCCGAACACGGATTTCAACCGCCATACCGTGCCGTTCGAGGAGATCGCGTCGGGCGGCGTTGCGCGCGACCAGATCCCGCCCATCGACGATCCGGTGTTCGTATCCGTCGCCGAGGCGGAGAAGCTGATCGGGCCGACAGAGCCGGTGATTGCCCTGGAGGTCGGCGGCGAGCGGCGCGCCTATCCGCTGGCGGTGCTGATCTGGCATGAGATCGTGAACGACACCATCGCCGGCCGGCCCGTGGCGGTGACCTATTGCCCGCTCTGCGATGCGGCGCTCGTCTTCGACCGGCGGGTCGCGGGCCGGGTGCTCGACTTCGGCACGACGGGGCTGCTGCGCTTCTCGGACCTCGTGATGTGGGACCGGCAGACGGAGAGCTGGTGGCAGCAGTTCCTCGGCGAGGCGATGGTGGGCGAGCTGACCGGCGAGCGCCTGGAGATGCTGCCCTCGCGCGTCGAGAGCTTCGAGCGCTTCGCCGCCGGGCCGGGCGGCCTTGTGCTGATGCCGAACGACCCGGCCATGCGCAGCTACGGCTCCAACCCCTATGCCGGCTATGACGGCGCGCACTGGCCGTTCCTCTATCGGGGCGCCTACAAGCTGGCGGCGGTGCCGCCGCTCGCGCGCGTGGCCATGGTCGGCAAGCAGGCCTGGACGGTGGACCTGCTGAAGCGGGAGAAGCGGATCGAAGCGGGCGACCTGGTGCTGGAATGGGCGCCCGGCCAGAACTCGGCGCTCGACAAGGCGGTGATCCGCGAGGGCCGCGACATCGGCAATGTCACCGTGCAGCGGCGCACCGCCGACGGCCTCGTCGACGCGATCCACGACGTGACCTTCGCCTTCGCCTTCCTCGCCTTCACGCCCAGCGGCGTCATCCACACCATCTGCGGGGCCGATGTGGACGAGGCGACCCTGCCGGAAGGCCTCGCCTGCGGGTAGGGCAGGCCGGGGCAGGGTGCGCGGAGGCCGGCCCGGAGGGACGGTCCCGATGTGTCATGAAGTGTCATGTTTTGTCATGAGGGGGCCATGCGATGTCATGAGATGTCATGAGGCCCGCCGCGTCCCTCTCCGGCTCGGCGGGCGGCTCTGCGGGAGGCCGGGAAGGAGGGCCGGTGCCGATGTGTCATGAAGTGTCATGAGATGTCATGTTTTGTCATGCGGCCTGCCGCGCCGCCCCCTCTCCGCAACCCTTGCCGAAGCGCCGCTGTCCCTGTCCTGCATGTCGTCCCTCCATCTCATTTCGTTCCGTTCGCGCCGCCGCCGGTTTCCGGGGAAGCGTCCCTGTTTCGCGCGTATCGCATGTGCGCCCGCGCCCGCGTTCGCGCCGGCGCGGTTCGCGTGCCTGATTGTGCGCGCGAGCAAACGCAAGGCGCACGTCTCCTGTCCATTCCGTTGGGTTTTTTTCGCACCGGTGCGAGCCAGAAGGCGAAACGGCCCGCGGATGCCGCTTCCTCCTGTCCCATCCTACCACGGATTTACAGGACACAAGCCCTTTCGGGAATTATTTCATAATTTGTGAACGAAGAGCCGGAAGAGGAGCGGGTTTTCCGCATTCTGGCAGCGTGGCAGGTCGGCCCGCTTACGGGCCGCGGGTTTCTTCAAGGTCCGCAAACATGTCTTCGGCTGCGGCAAAGCGCGTCCTGCCGGCCTTCACGATTTCCTCCGCCTCGACCATGGCTGCACGGGTCCCGGCATTGGGAACCTTGAGTTCCAGTGGAAACGCCTGGTCGACTGCAATGCGGTGGAACAGCAGGCGCACGGCCTCCGACGCCGTCAACCCCATGGCCGAAAGCGCCCCGGTCGCTTTCCGCTTCAGCTCGTTGTCCATCCGGACATGAAGCATGGAGTTCCGCTCGGTCATGCCCGCCTCCTGTATCTCAAATGAGAGATATAGATGCCGTGCCGCGCCGTCAACAGTCGCCTGGCGCCAGCCCGGCAGGCAGAGCGGCAGCGCCTCGCGGATCGAGCGGGCGCGGGAGCGGATTCTCGGCATTCTGGCGGCACGGCCGGAATTTTCCATGTACGGGCTGTGCGATGCGCTTGCCGCCAAGGGGGTGGTCTTCAATGCGAGCACTATCCAGAACTTCCGGAAGCGCAACAGCCTGGACCGCAGGAGCCGCCGCGCGCGCCTCGCGCGCCAGCGCAGGCGGGAGAGGGGAGCGCAGCAGACGGCGCAATAGACCCGGTCGCGGCGCGCATGCGCCCCAAGCGAGAACGGCATCGGACGCCGGGCAGTATTTTGACGGATGTGGGCCTGCTTCCGATGCGGGGCTCCGATGCTTGGCAATGCTTCATAAGGGATACTGACCCCTACAACATGCGACAGCGCGCGCGGCACCGTTGACGGAAGAGCGCGATGAGCGGCATTATCGTCCGGCATCGGGATAACAGGGGACGGGAGAGCTTTATTGGGCGGGTAGATTGGACGCTGCTCGGTGCGCCAACACGTTGATCTGTTTGGTTTTCCGCGGGTCACGGAAGGGTCCTACGGACACCCAAAGCACTGACGTTCGGACCGAACCAGTCGATGGGGCAGATCAATCCGTTAGACGTTGCTCGTAACCAGCTATCAATAGGGGGTGGCATGATCCGGTACAGGGTCCGGGCGTTCGTAGTCAAAGCTTGTTGGATTGGATCATCGTTTCTTCTTGCCTCGTGAGGGAACATCTTCAATGAACGACACAGACCCGCGAGCACGAATCATGGAGTGGCTCTCCGTCGACCGGCTAATTCTCGACTACGAGAACCCACGGCTTCCAGAACGGCTTCACCGACAGCCGCAGTCCGAAATACTGAGGTATCTCTATGAGCAGGGGGCACTAGAGGAGCTTGCTTACTCTTACCGGGACAACGGCTTCTTTCCGCAAGAGCCGCTGTTGGTAGCCCGGGAGGGCGAAGAAGGCACATATACGGTCGTCGAGGGAAATCGGCGGCTCGCGGCACTCATGATACTGCACGGAATTCCGGAGGCTGATGATGTCGGTTTCGCTGGCATCGATCTGTCGGCGGAACGCCTTGAACAGCTCCGTGAGATTCCCTGCGTGCTCATTGAGGATCGCAACCAGATACATGCATATCTGGGATTCAGACACATCGGTGGGTTGAAGACGTGGCCGCCGGAGGCGAAAGCGCGCTACCTCCTTGCTGAGGTCCATCGGCTCGTAGACGAGGGATTTACCGATCCCTTTCGGGAACTTGGTCGGCGGGTTGGAAGCAACGCCCAAGGGGTCCGGAACCCTTATCTCGCGATCCGAATCCTCCTCTACGCACGAGAGGAGTTCGGTCTAAACGTCGCCTACATCCAAGATCACCGGTTCGGAGTTTGGCTGCGTTGCATGAACTCGGCTGACATCAGGAATTACATCGGGCTAAGCCAGGCACGAACGTATCAGGAGATTGAGCAGGCGTTGGACCGAATCAACCTAGAAAGGCTAGCAGAGGTGCTTGAAGACTTAGGGGGCAACGCGGGGCGAAGCCGAGCTGTGTTGGGCGATTCACGGGACGTCACAATCTACGGACGAGCCCTTACAGACGAACGTGCATACGCAACGCTGCGCAAGACAGGTGACCTAAGTCTGGCTAGACAGGTCGTCGAGGAGTTGGATCTGGAGCCACGAGCCCAGCGGCTCGTGAAGAGCCTGGAGTTATTCTTGGACACCCTTCATCGGGCGGAGACGGTCGATATCTCGAGCAGTTTGCTGCAGGTCATGGAGGACCTGTCGCAGCTGGCCCGCTCAGCGCGGGCCATAGTCAAAGATCGAATAGATGAACATGATCACGGCGCCTGAACTCAATACTTACGGCCCATACGCGCGAGCTTCGCTGCTAGCGGACTACGTCGAGCTGCTCGCGCTGAAGGGCCAGCAGGTGAAGCGGGCGACCCTTGCGGACTTTTTGGCCGACAGCGGGTGGAATTTCGAGCTGATTCAATCACCTGAGAATGACCGCCTAAATGGCGAATCGAAAGCTTTATCTGAGCAGCTTGATGATGCCCACGAAGTCGCTTCGGTTGTGTTCCGTCAGATAAACGAGCGTCGTGACGTACTTGCGGAGCGTTATCCCTTCAAGATCAGTGATGACGCAATCGTATTTGACTGCCGCGTCGATGTCGAGGCAAGCGCATACGCAGCGGTTCTCGCCCTGACCATCGCGCACGCATTTGGTGTAAACTCGATCCATCGGCCGGATGAGATGTTCGAGCAATTTGTGTTGAAGGTGTTGCAAGCTCGCGGGTTGTCATCTGCGGGGATAGCTGCGCACCGTCGCGAGGGTAGCTCTTTCGAGGAGGCCTTGCAAATCGCCTGTGAGGCTGTTGGTCTCAAGGCGAACCCAAATGCGGCACCGAGACGCACTAAGGCCCATGACGAAGGGGTGGACATCCTTTGCCATATCGAGTGGGAAAAGGAATTACGGCCCGGCACTTGGGGATTCATCGGCCAAGTTACGGTAGGTCGTAGCGACAGTTGGGAGAAGAAGATCAAGGAACCAAGCCCAGAGCAATGGAAGCTCTTTACCGGTACCTGGGTTCCACCGTCATCATTTCTTGCCGTACCCCATCATGTCGAGCGTCGGACGATGGAGTTTCTGACATCGAAGAGCAATGCCGTTGTTCTGGATAGACTTCGATTAGTAGCGTTCAAGGACGGAATTGACGCCGACGAGCGGGACCTCATCCAGGTCGTGATTGGGGCGGATGTTGAGCCGCTTGCGGGTTAACGCTGGCCCCCGGACAACGAGCGACAATAGTTCAGCTGTCGCAGTCGGGCGCTCGTGCCCGGCTTAGTCACTGGCCATGAGCAATCATGGTTGCGTGAAGGGTGCCCTCAGCTTACCCGGAACCGCGACCTCCGATGTCAGGCCCTATCTGCCCGCAGGAGTGAGCCCGAGCCGCGTCGGTTATGGTGGTCGTGACTCTTGGCTTCAGTAGAATGGTCGAATCATGCGCGGGTCTCGGTAGGGGCAGGCAGTGACGAACCATACGCAAGAGGGCGTCGCCGACAGGCAGTTCCTCTGTCTGTCAGCATTCTCCGGAATCGGTGGGCTAGACCTTGGGTTGGAGCATGCAGGGTTCAGCATTGTTGGAGGAATCGAGAATGATGCAGGAGCGCGACGCTCCCTAGCGCTCAACCGGCCCAAGCGAAAGTATCTGAAACCGCACGACATCAACCAAGTCGCGAGAAACCTGCTTCCCCGCGACCTTGGAATCGCGGAGGGGGAACTTGCACTGCTCGCTGCCGGACCGCCTTGCCAGCCTTTCTCGAATGCGGCTCAATGGTCCCGGACAGGTGCCCTCGGGCTGAACGATCATCGGGCAGGAACCCTCCACAGCTTGCTGACATTGATTGAGCGGCTACTCCCCCATGCGATCTTGATCGAGAACGTGCCGGGCTTTGTGAAGGGCAACCGCTCAGCGTTGCCGATCTTGGAAGAGCACCTTGCGGCCGTCAATTGCCGAAACGGTACACGCTATAAATTAGCTTGCAAGATACTCAATGCTGCCGAATTCGGAGTTCCACAACGGCGCAGGCGTGCAATAGTCATTGCGTTTCGCAGTGGTGCCATTCCCGTCTGGCCTGCTGTGACACATCGTGATAGTCCGGTGCGGGCTTGGGATGCGCTTCACGATGTGTGTCCCGATACGCCCCCAGTTCCAAGCGGACGATTCGCAGGTTTGCTTCCTTCGATACCCGAAGGTCAGAATTATCAGTTTTTCACCGAACGGGGGGAAGGACTGTCACTATTCGGATATCGACGCCGATTCTGGTCATTCCTTCTCAAGCTGGCGAAGGTCGAACCTGCTTGGACAGTCCCGGCAAATCCTGGCCCAGCTACAGGGCCTTTTCACTGGGACAGTCGACCTTTAGCGCCAGAAGAGCTTCTTCGTTTGCAGACTTTTCCAAGTTTCTGGAGGCTCGATGGGACATACCGAGAACAGGTTCGGCAAGCTGGTAATGCAACCCCCCCTCTCCTAGCAGAAATTCTTGGTCGATCAATTAAAGCGCAACTCTCCGAAACGAAAATTCGTGGCAATCCGATGCTCGCTATTGCTCGGTCCGAATTCGTGCCTCCGCCTACACAGCCTCGCCCGGTAGCAGCGGAGTACCTAGCGCTCTCCGGTCGTCATGATCCTCATCCAGGCGCGGGACGTGGGCCGAAACCCCGGTCCCAAGAATCTGGCACATTAATGAGCAATGCTGGGGATCGCAATTCCGTGGTAAGCGCTGTGAGCGAGGCATCAGAGTTTTCTGCTTGACCCGAGCTTGAAGTGCAAAAGGAGCAGTTTATTGGGCCGGTCTTTCTGTCCATCAGCAGTAATTGCTGCGAGGATCGCGTGATGTGCCTTGCCGGTGCGCCCCATGGTCCCCAAAGTCAGGGCATGTTCGAGTCGAGCGACACGATCCCGATCCTGCTTGCAATCATTGGCATCGGCGGCGTTCTCGCCGGCATGGCGTGAGCGCGCAGCGGGCGTTGCGGCGGACCGGGCCGGCCCGCAAGGCGACCTACCGGGACGTGCTGGACGCGCCGCCGCATATGGTGGCGGAGATCGTGGATGGCGTGCTTCACTTGCAGCGAAGGCCGCCCTCGCTGGCAGCATTGGCGAAGACTGCTCTCGCCAGCGAGATCGGCGTTCCCTTCCACATGGGCCGGAACGGGCCGGGCGGCTGGTGGATCACCAATGAACCCGAGCTTCATTTCGGCGAGGACATTGTGGTTCCCGACATTGCCGGCTGGCGGCGGGAAGGCATGCCGACAGTGCCCGATGTGGCCTTTTTGACCCTGGCGCCCGACTGGGTGTGCGAAGTCCTTTCCCCTTCGACGCGGAAATTCGACCTCGAAGAGAAACGCCCGATCTATGCGCGGGAAGGCGTCGGCCATCTCTGGTTCGTCGATCCGGCGGCGCGGACACTGGAGGCCTTTGCGCTCGAGGGCGGCGAGTGGACGCCGGCCGGCGCGGCGCGGGAGGCCGAGCCGGTGCGCCTGCCGCCCTTCGAGGCGGTGGCGTTCCCGCTCGACGCGCTCTGGCCCTGACGCGGGGCCCGCAACCGGGCCCGCTTCCGGTCGGGCTCCCTATCCCCGCCCATCCTCCAGCGCCATCGCCGCGCCCTTCTCGGCGATCATTATGGTGGGGCTGTTGGTGTTGCCGGAGGTTATCGCGGGCATGACCGAGGCGTCGATGACGCGGAGGTTCTCCAGCCCGTGGACCTTAAGCCGGTCGGTCACGACCGCTTCGCTGTCGCTGCCCATCTTGCAGGTGCCGACCGGGTGGTAGGTGGTCGTGCCGAGATCGGCGGCGGCGGCGGCGAGCTCCTCGTCGGACCGGAAAGACGGGCCCGGCACGAATTCCTCGGGCGCATAGGGCGCCAGCGACGGCGCGGCAACGATGCGCCGCGTCAGCCTTACCGAGTCGATTGCCACCTGCCGGTCGCCCGGCGTCGAGAGATAGTTGGGCCGGATCGCGGGCGGTTCATCGGGGTCCGGGGACTTCAGCGCGACCCACCCCCGGCTCTCCGGCCTGAGATTGCAGGGCGACGCGGTGAAGGCGGGAAAGGTGTGCAGCGGCTCGCCGAACCGGTCCAGCGAGAGCGGCTGTACGTGATATTGCACGTTTGCGGTCTCGCGCGATGGGTCGGACTTCGCGAACGCGCCGAGCTGGCTTGGCGCCATGGTGAGCGGGCCGCGCCGGAACAGCACATATTCGAGCCCCATGCCGAGCCGGCCCCAGAGGCTGTTCGCGCGCCGGTTGAGCGTTTCCACGCCCGAGACCCGGAAGGCCATGCGCATCTGCATATGGTCCTGGAGATTGCCGCCGACGCCCGAAAGCTCGCGATG
Source organism: Alphaproteobacteria bacterium (assembly GCA_965261985.1). Lineage (GTDB taxonomy): Bacteria > Pseudomonadota > Alphaproteobacteria > Bin95 > Bin95 > Bin95. Next base: position 5,243,227 of record OZ253490.1, on the reverse strand, counting down.
CACCGCCACGCCCTTCTCCTGCAACAGTGCGCCCGGCCCGACACCGGAGACCTGCAGCAGATGCGGCGAGCCGATGGCGCCCGCCGCCAGGATGAGCTCGCCCGCGACCTCGGCGCGCGCGTCCCGGCCCTTGCGGCGGAATTCGAGTCCGCACGCGCGCCGGCCGTCGAAGAGGATCCGCTTCGCCCGGGCGCCCGTCAGCACGGTCAGGTTGGATCGGCGCTCCGCCGGCCTCAGGAAGCCGCGCGCCGTGTTCCAGCGGGTGCCGCGACGCTGGTTGACCGCGAATTTGCCGGTGCCCTCATTGTCGCCATCGTTGAAGTCGGGCGTGGGCATAAGGCCGATGTCCGCGCAGGCGCGCTGGAAGGCATCGAGGATGTCCCAGCCGACGCGCGGTTGCTCCACACGCCATTCGCCGCCGGTGCTGTGGAACTCGTCCGGCGGGCCGAAATGGTATTCCGACTTCTTGAACCAGGGCAGGACATCCTCCCAGGACCAGCCGCGATTGCCCCTCTGCGCCCAGCCGTCATAGTCGCGCGCCTGGCCGCGCATATAGACCATGCCGTTGATCGACGAGGAGCCGCCCAGCCCCCGGCCGCGCGGATAGGGGACGGTGCGGCCGTTCAGGCCGGCCTCCGCCTCGGTGGCGAAGCACCAGTCGGTGCGCGGGTTGTTCTGGGTGTAGAGGTAGCCGACCGGCACCTTGATCCAGAAGTAGTTGTCCCTGCCGCCCGCCTCCAGCAGCAGCACCCGGTTGCGCCCGTCCTCCGAAAGCCGGTTCGCCAGCACGCACCCCGCCGAGCCCGCGCCCACGATCGCATAGTCGAAGCTCCCGAGGCTGGCGGTCTCACTCATTTGCCTACTCCACAGGGCGGTGTTCATGTGCTGCGGGCGTTTTCGGGGTCGGCCCGAAGCGGCGGTCCGGCAATGTCATGCCGCCTGCGTCGTCACCACCAGCCGTTCGCCGAGCAGCCGGAGCGCCGCTTCGACCCTGTCGATATGCGAACGGTGGTCCAGGTCGAGCAAGCGCCGCACCGCGCCTTCCGTCGTTCCAAGCTCGGCGGCGAGCGCGGTATTGCCGATTCCATGGCTGCGCATGGCGCAATAGAGCGCCAGTTTCGCCGCCGCCAGGGCAGGCAGGGCAGCCAGCGGCCGCCCGCGCGCCGGAGACGGCCTCGGAACGGAGCGCCGCAGTTCGATATACCCTCCCAAGGCGGCGATGAGGCAGTCCTGCGCTTCGACCAGGGCCTCCTCCTCTGTCTCGCCTTCGGTCAGGGCCTCGGGAATATCCGGGAACGACACCAGGACGGTTCCATCGCATTGCGGTTCCAGGTTCACGGGATAAGCGAGCCGCATCGTTCGTGCCTTCCTGTGTGTGTACCCATCGATGCTTATCGTATTTCGTCGCGAGACAGCCCCAGTTGTCGCAACATGGAGGCAAGGAGACCCGGGCCGATTTCCTTGCGGCGGTCCTTCACCGTAGTGAGGCGTTGCCCGAAATAGAGGCGTCCGTGGCTTCCTTTCCCTTTCCGGGAGTCGAAATACACCGTAACGCCGCGCTCCTCGCCGATTCGCGTAACGCGCGCAATGAACTCTTCGCCAGTCATGGTAATCGCACATATATGTACGAATCAAGATGCAAACCGTGTCGATCTCGTTCCCCGTCCCCGTCAACCGGCCATGCCGCCGACAGTCATGGCGTCGATGCGGAGCGTGGGCTGGCCGACGCCTACGGGAACGGTCTGGCCCGCCTTGCCGCAGGTGCCGACGCCGTCGTCGAGCTTGAGGTCGTTGCCGATCATGACGACGCGGGTGAGCGCGTCGGGGCCGTTGCCGATCAAGGTCGCGCCGCGCACCGGGGCCGTCACCTTTCCGCCCTCGATCAGATAGGCCTCGGTGGCGTTGAAGACGAACTTGCCGTTGGTCACATCCACCTGCCCGCCGCCGAACTGCACCGCATAGAGGCCGTTCTCCACCGAGGCGAGCACCTCCTCCGGGGCGCGGTCGCCGGCCAGCATGAAGGTGTTGGTCATGCGCGGCATCGGCGCATGGGCGAAGGATTCGCGCCGGCCGTTGCCGGTCGGCTCGACGCCCATCAGCCGCGCGTTCAGCCGGTCCTGCAGGAAGCCCTTGAGGATTCCGTCCTCGATCAGCACATTGCGCGCCGACGGCGTGCCCTCGTCATCGACGGTGAGCGAGCCGCGCCGGTCTTCCATCCCGCCATCGTCCACCACGGTCACGCCCGGCGCGGCCACCCGCTCGCCGATGAGGCCGGCGAAGGCGCTCGTGCCCTTGCGGTTGAAGTCGCCCTCGAGGCCGTGGCCGACCGCCTCGTGCAGCAGCACGCCGGGCCAGCCCGGGCCCAGCACGACCGCCATTTCGCCGGCGGGCGCGGGGCGCGCGTCGATCTTGACCAGCGCCTGGCGGAGCGCCTCGTCCACCTGCGCCTTCCAGGCCGCCTCCTCCAGGAACGCGGCGAAGCCGACTCGGCCGCCGCATCCATGGCTGCCGGTCTCCACCCGCCCGTCCGGCGCGCTGACCGCGATCTGCACCCTGACGACCACGAGCGGGCGGATATCCGCCGCCGCCTCGCCGCCCGGCCGCTGGATGCGCACCGCCTGCCAGGTGCCGGCCACCGATGCCGTCACCTGCACCACGCGGGGGTCGGCGGCGCGCGCATAGGCGTCGATGCGCCCGAGCAGCGCCGCCTTCTCCGCGAAATCGGGCCCGTCCAGCGGGTTGTCCGGGCCGTAGAGCCGCCGGTTGGCCGCCGCCGGCGGCAGCGCCAGCACGCCGCCATGGCCCGAGGAGACCGCGCGCACGGCCTCGGCCGCGCGGCGGAGCGCCGGCTCGTCCAGGCTTGCGGCATGGGCATAGCCGGTCGTCTCGCCCGCGACCGCGCGCAGCCCGAAGCCCTGGGAGATGTCGTAGGAGGCGCCGGAGAGCCGGCCGTCGTCGAGCGTCAGGCCCTCCGAGACCGCATATTGCAGATAGAGCTCGCCGTCGTCCGCGCCCTGCAGCGTGTCGTCGAGGATGCGTTCGGCGGCGGCCCGGTCGAGCCCGGCGCGGTCGAAGAAGACGGCCTCCGTCTCCTCCAGCGCGGCGGGACGGGAAAGGGGGGAAGACGGGGCGGAAGACATGGGGCGGCGGCGCTCCTTCGGCGGGGTTGCGGCGGTGGGCGGCAAAGCGGATTCTACAGTAGCGCGGACAAACTTGGGACAACGGGTCGCATAAACCGCGCGCGCCGCCGCTCTTATTGTCGAGGCGGTCTCTACAAGGCCCGCAATCCGGGCTATGACAGGCTCCAGTCGAGGACGTTCGAGGACTATCGGCCATGCACAAATTCGCCGCGTTCGGCGCCGCAGTCTTGCTTTCCTGCCTCGCGGCCGGCAGCGCCTCGGCAGGCCAGCCGGAGCCGTGGGGCCTCGGCTTCCAGGATGCCGTTACCCCGACCATGCACAACATCGTCTGGTTCCACGATGTCATTCTGCTTCCGGTCATCACGGTCATCACGCTGTTCGTGGTGGGGCTGATGGCCTATGCCGCCTGGCGCTTCCGGGAGGCACGCAACCCGGAGCCGAGCCGCACCACGCACAACACGCTGGTGGAGGTGCTGTGGACGGCGATCCCGACGGTCATCCTGGTGCTGATCGCGATTCCCTCGTTCCGGATCATGTATGAGAACGACCGGATCGAGCAGGCAGACCTGACGCTCAAGACCATCGGGCGGCAGTGGTACTGGTCCTACCAGTATCCCGACCACGGCGATTTCGAGTTCGACAGCAGCATCGTTCCCGACGAGGAAATCGACGCCTCCAAGGGCCAGCTTCGCCAGCTTTCGGTGGACAATCCTGTCTATCTGCCGGTGAACAAGAACATCCGGGTGCTCTTCACCTCATCGGACGTGCTGCATGCCTGGTCGCTGCCGGCAGCGGGCATCAAGCTCGACAATGTGCCGGGCCGCATCAACGAGACCTGGATGCGGATCGAGAAGGAGGGCGTCTATTACGGCCAGTGCTCGGAGCTTTGCGGCACCGGCCACGGCTACATGCCGATCGAGGTGCATGCCGTCAGCCAGGAAGACTTCGACGCCTGGGTGGAGAAGGCGCGCGAGGAATACGCAAAGGCGGGCGACGCACCGGCCGATGAGACGCAGGTCCGAGTCGCCAGCCTCACCGCCGCCCGCTGAACGCAAGCCGGAGAGCCCGTCCCATGGCTTATGCCGCCGCCGACCGTCACGACCACAGACCCGGCTTCTTCGTGCGTTGGTTCTTCTCGACCAACCACAAGGACATCGGCACGCTCTACCTGCTGTTCGCCATCTGCGCCGGCCTGATCGGCAGCGCCTTCTCCGTCATCATGCGCATGGAGCTCGGCGAGCCCGGCGCGCAGATCCTCATCGGCCCCGACGGCCAGATGGACGGCCAGCTCTGGAACGTCTTCATCACCGCACACGGCTTGATCATGGTGTTCTTCGTGGTCATGCCGGCGCTGATCGGCGGCTTCGGCAACTGGATCGTGCCGATCATGATCGGCGCGCCCGACATGGCCTTCCCACGGTTGAACAATATCAGCTTCTGGCTTCTCGTTCCGGCCTTCGTCCTGCTGCTGTTGTCGGCCGTGCTCGATGTCGGCGCGGGCACCGGCTGGACGGTCTATCCACCGCTCTCTTCCAGCATCGGCCATCCCGGCATGTCGGTCGATATGGCGATCTTCGCGCTCCACCTCGCCGGCGCGTCCTCGATCCTGGGTGCCATCAACTTCATCACCACGATCTTCAACATGCGCGCGCCGGGCATGACGCTGCACAAGATGCCGCTGTTCGTCTGGTCGATCCTGGTGACCGCCTTCCTGCTGCTGCTGGCGCTGCCGGTGCTGGCCGGCGCCATCACCATGCTGCTGACCGACCGGAACTTCGGCACCTCCTTCTTCAACTACGAAGGCGGCGGCGACCCGATCCTGTTCCAGCACTTGTTCTGGTTCTTCGGCCATCCCGAGGTGTACATCATGATCCTGCCGGGCTTCGGGATCGTGAGCCAGATCGTTTCCACCTTCTCGCGCAAGCCGGTCTTCGGCTATCTCGGCATGGCCTACGCCATGGTCGCCATCGGCTTCGTCGGCTTCATCGTCTGGGCGCACCACATGTACACGGTGGGCATGGACATCGACACGCGGGCCTATTTTACCGCCGCGACGATGGTCATCGCCGTGCCGACCGGCATCAAGATCTTCTCCTGGATCGCCACCATGTGGGGCGGCTCGCTGCGCTTCGACACGCCGATGCTCTGGGCGCTCGGGTTCATCTTCCTGTTCACCGTGGGCGGCGTGACCGGCGTGGTGCTCGCCAATGCGGGCGTCGATCTGGCCCTGCACGACACCTATTATGTCGTGGCGCATTTCCACTATGTGCTGTCGCTGGGCGCCGTGTTCGCCATCTTCGGCGGCATGTATTACTGGCTGGGCAAGATGTGCGGGCGCCAGTATCCCGAATGGCTCGGCAAACTGCATTTCTGGATGACCTTCATCGGCGTCAACCTCACCTTCTTCCCGCAGCATTTCCTGGGCCTGCAGGGGATGCCGCGGCGCTATCCGGATTATCCGGACGCTTTCGCCGGCTGGAACATGGTGTCGTCCTACGGCGCCTACCTTTCCTTCGCCGGGGCCATCCTGTTTGTGGGGCTGCTGCTCTACACGCTGACCAGCGGGCGCCGCGTGGCGGAGAACTACTGGGGTCCGGGCGCGACGACGCTGGAATGGACCGTGCCCTCGCCGCCGGCCTTCCACACCTTCGATGAAGTCCCGGAGATCAAGGACGAATACGCGCATTAGCCCCCTCCCTCGATTCCCCGCAGCGCCGGAGGCCCGCCTGAACCCGTGAGCGACGTGTCCACCGCAGAAACCGCTGGCGTCGGCGCCGGCTTCGCGCCGTCCGCCAGCGTCGGCGACTATCTCGCGCTGCTGAAGCCGCGCGTCATGTCGCTGGTCGTGTTCACCGGCCTGGTGGGCATGGCGATTGCGCCGGGCTCGCTGCACCCGCTGCTGGCGGCCGTCGCCGTGCTGTGCATCGCCGCCGGCGCCGGGGCGTCCGGCGCGGTGAACATGTGGTACGACCGCGACATCGACGCCGTGATGGAGCGGACCCGCGCCCGCCCGCTGCCGCAGGGCCTCATCGAGCCGGACGACGCGCTTGCCTTCGGTATCCTGTTGTCCGCAGGCGCGGTCGGCATGATGGGCCTCGCCGTCAACTGGCTCGCCGCCGGCCTGCTGGCGCTCACCATCGCCTTCTATGTCTTCGTCTATACCATCTGGCTCAAGCGCCGCACGCCGCAAAACATCGTGATCGGCGGCGCGGCCGGGGCGATCCCGCCGGTCATCGGCTGGGTCGCGGTCACGGGCGACATCGCGCTCACGCCGCTCTGCCTGTTCGCGATCGTCTTCGTGTGGACGCCGCCGCATTTCTGGGCGCTGGCACTCACCCGTTCGGAGGACTACGCCGCCGCCGGCGTGCCGATGCTGCCGGTGACGGCCGGCGCGAAGGAGACCCGGCGGCAAATCGTAATCTACAGCGCGGTGCTGGCCCCGCTGGGCCTCGCGCCCGTGGCGGCGGGCGGCCTCGGCTGGCTCTACGGCGCGGCGGCGGCCTTGCTCGGACTCGAGTTCCTGCGCCGCGCGCTGGTCGTGTGGCGGCGGGCCGACGACGCGAGCGCGCGGTCGCTGTTCGGCTTCTCGCTCGTCTATCTGGCGGCGCTCTTTTTCGCCATGCTCGCAGACCGGGCCCTGGGGCTATGAATGGCGGATCTTTCCGAAAGAGAACGCCGCCGGCGCGTCAAGAACCGGGTGCTCCTCGCAGCGCTGCTCGCCTTCGTCATCATCGTCTATGCGGTGAGCGTGGTGCGGATGGGAGGCGGGTGAGCCATGGCTGACCGCCGGAGCAACCGGCGCATCGCCGCCGCCCTCGTGGCGGTGCCGGTGGCGATGGGCGCGCTCGCCTGGGCGTCGGCCCCGCTCTACCGGCTGTTCTGCCAGGTCACCGGCTTCGGCGGCACGCCCGGCATAGCGGCGGAGGCGCCGCAGGCGGCTGCGGACGCGCCCAGCATCGAGATCCGTTTCAATGCCGATATCGCGCCCGACCTCGACTGGCGCTTCGGGCCGGTCGAGCGCGCGGTCACGGTCCGGTTGGGCGAGCCGACGCTCGCCTTCTACCGGGCCCAGAATCTCGGCGACGAGCCCGTCACCGGGGCTGCGACCTTCAATGTCACGCCGCTCAAGGCCGGCGCCTATTTCAGCAAGATCGACTGTTTCTGCTTTACCGAGCAGCGCCTGGGCCCCGGCGAGAGCGCCGACATGCCGGTCTCCTTCTTCATCGATCCGGCGATCGCCGAGGACCCGAACGTCCGCGATGTCGGGACGATCACGCTGTCCTACACCTTCTTCAGGGCGCAGGAACCGAGCGCCCAAGCCGTAGCGCGAGAGCAGACGCTCGCCGCCCTCAACCGGGAGCAACCCCATGGCGGATAGCCACGTCCAGAAGCACCCCTACCATCTGGTCGATCCCAGCCCCTGGCCGCTGATCGGTGCCTTCGCGGCCTTCCTCGCGACCATGGGCACGGTGCTCTTCATGCATGACGGGGTGGTCTGGGTCATGGCGCTCGGCCTGGTGCTGATCCTCCTCACCATGGCCGTCTGGTGGCGCGACGTGATCCGCGAGGCGGAGCATGAGGGCCACCACACCCCGCCGGTGCAGATCGGCCTGCGCTTCGGCATGGCGCTGTTCATCGCGTCCGAGGTGATGTTCTTCTCTGCCTTCTTCTGGGCGTTCTTCGACGGCGCGCTGTTCTTCGGTGCGCTGGAGATGCCGGGCCGGATCGAGGCGACCGGCGGTGTCTGGCCGCCCACCGGCATCGAGCCCTTCGAGGCGTTCGGACTGCCCTTCCTGAACACGCTCATCCTGCTGCTTTCCGGCGTCACCGTCACCTGGGCGCACCACTCGCTGCTGCATGGCGACCGGGCGGGGCTGATCCAGGGGCTCGCCTGCACCGTCGCGCTCGGCGCGCTGTTCACCGGCTGCCAGGTCTTCGAATACAGCCACGCCGCCTTCGGCTTCCGCGAGGGCATCTATCCCTCCACCTTCTTCATGGCCACGGGCTTCCACGGCTTCCATGTCATCATCGGCACCTGCTTCCTCACCGTCTGCCTGTTCCGGGCGATCAAGGGGCATTTCCGGGCCGACCAGCATTTCGGCTTCGAGGCGGCCGCCTGGTACTGGCATTTCGTCGATGTCGTCTGGCTGTTCCTGTTCTCGGTCGTCTATATCTGGGGCAGCTAGGCCATTCGGCGGCGCGTCCCGTTCCTCCTGTTCGTCCTGCCGGCGCTGGCGGTCCTGATCGGCCTCGGCGTCTGGCAGCTCGACCGGCGGGAGTGGAAGCGGGAGCTGATCGACAGGGCGGCGGCCCGCCTCGCCGAACCTCCCCTGACCGCGCTTGCCGGCATCGGCCCCGGCGACGCCTGGCGGCGCATCGGCCTCGAAGGCGCGTGGGAGACACCCGAACTGCTGCTCCAGAGCCGGACCTGGAACGGGCGCGTGGGCTTCGACGTGCTGGCGCCCTTCCGGCCTCGGGGCGAGGAGCTGTCGGTGCTGGTCAACCGGGGGTGGGTGGAGCCCGCGCGCACGGCGCCGGACGCCCGCCCGCGCCCGTCGGCGGCGCTTGCGGGCGTGGTGCGCTTCCCGGGCGAGCGGGGGCCCTTCGCCGCCGACAACGATCCGGGGCGCGGCATGTGGTTCCATATCGACCCGGACGCCGTTGCGGCGCATCTCGGCCGGCGGCTCGCGCCCTTCTATATCCAGGCCGTGCCCGCCGCCGCCGCGCCGGACTGGCCGCGCGCCCGCCCGCCGGAGCCGCGCTTCCGCAACGACCACCTGCAATACGCGCTCACCTGGTTCGCACTGGCGGGCGCATTGGCTATCCTCTACTTGGTCTGGCGGCGCCGGGCGGGGCGGGAGTAGCTGCGATGAGAGAACGGGATGTCCCGCCAGCTTTGCCTTAATCTGTTCGTCCACAGCCGCGGCCATCACGAGGCGTCCTGGCGCCATCCGAAGGCCTCGCCGCTCGCGCTGACGGACTTCGAATTCCACCGCGACCTGGCCCGCAAGGCGGAGGACGCGGCGTTCGACTCGATCTTCCTGGCGGACAGCCTCTCCATGTCCGGAGAGGTGGCGCACACGGCGCGAAGCTGGCTCGAACCGATCACCCTGCTGGGCGCGCTCGCCGCGGCAACCTCGAAGATCGGGCTGATCGCCACGGCTTCGACCACCTATACCGAGCCCTTCAACCTCGTGCGCCAGTTCGCCTCCCTGGACCACATCAGCAATGGCCGGATCGGCTGGAACATCGTGACCTCCTGGTCGGTCGCCGCGGCGCATAATTACGGCGACGACATCCAGGTGAGCCATGCCGAACGCTATGCCCGCGCCGAGGAATATATGGCGGTCGCCAAGGCGCTCTGGGACAGCTGGGCCGACGATGCGGTGCTCGACGACCGGCCGGCCGGCCGGTATGCGAGGCGCGGCAGCATCCACGCGCTCGACCATGCCGGCGAGCACTACAAGGTCGCCGGCCCGCTGAACGTGCCGCGCTGTCCGCAGGGGCGGCCGGTCTTCGTGCAGGCCGGTTCCTCCGAAACGGGGCGCGATTTCGCCGCCCGCCATGCCGAGGTGGTGTTCACCGCGCAGATGGAGAAGGCGACGGCGCAGGCCTTCTATGCAGACCTGAAGGCGCGGGCGGCCAGGGCCGGGCGCGACCCGGACCGGGTGGCGATCCTGCCGGGCCTGAGCCCCCTTATCGCGGACACGCAGGAGGAGGCGGAGCGCCTCGTCCGCGAGCTGAACGAGCTGGCCGATCCGGAGGTCGGCAGGAAACGGCTGTCCGGGCGTTTCGGCGGCTTCGACTTCGGCCATCTCGATCTGGACCGGGTGCTGACGGTCGAGGATTTCCCCGACCCCGACACGGTGCAGGCGGCGCGCAGCCGGGCGGCGACGATCGTCGGTCTCGTCAAACGCGAACGCCCGACACTTCGCCAATTGCTGGCGCGGCTTGCCGGCGCACGCGGCCATTACACCTTTGCCGGGACGCCGGAGCAGACCGCCGACCTGATGGAGGACTGGCTTCGGGACGGCGCCGCGGACGGCTTCAACCTCATGCCACCGGTGCTGCCCTGGATGCTGGATGCGTTCATCGAGCGGGTCCTGCCGCTTCTGCGCGGAAGGGGCCTGTTCCGCGAGGCCTATTCCGGCGACACGCTCCGCTCGCATTACGGCCTCACCAGGCCGGCGCCCGAAATCGCGGCAGGTTCGCGAACGATCTAGACCGGATTTCTTCCCACGGTCACGACCTGCGTCGCGTCCGTCCCGAAGCAGGAGGAGCATCGCCATGAGCGCGACACCCGTCACCTTCTATTCCGAGGGCTTCAAGCTGATGGGAGACCTCTACCGTCCCGATGGCCTCGGGGCCGGCGAGAGGCGCGCGGGCATCGTGCTCTGCCACGGCTATACCGGGGTCAAGGACCTCTATTTGCCCGACAATGCCCGCGTGCTGACCGAAGCCGGCTATGTCGTGCTTGCCTTCGACTACAAGGGCTGGGGCGAGAGCGAGGGGCCACGCACCCGCCTCGCGCCCTACAGCCGGGTGGCGGATGTGCAGGCGGCGCTCACCTTCCTCGGCGCGCAGGCGGAGGTGGACGAGAAGCGCCTCGGCATTTACGGCACGAGCTATGGCGGGGCCACGGTGGTATGGACGGGCGCGGTGGACCGGCGGGTGCAGTGCGTCGTCAGCGTCGTCGGCATCGGCCACGGGGAGCGGTGGATGCGCAGCGTGCGCCGGCCGGACGAATGGTTCGACCTGCTGGAACGGTCGGCACAGGACCGGGTGAAACGCGCGATGGAGGGCGAATCGGAGTTCGTCGAGCGCAGCGAAGTGCTGTTGCCGGACCGCCAGTCGGCTGAGCTCGCCGCCGCCGCACGCCGCGATATCCCCTCGGCGCTCAACACGCTTCCGCTCGAATATGTGGACGACACGCTCGGCTTCCACCCGGAATGGGTCGTGGACAGGATCGCGCCCCGCCCGGTGCTCTTCATCGCCACGGACGACGACCGGCTGGTGCCGCCGGAGGAGTCGCAGGCCCTCTACGACCGCGCCGGCGAGCCGAAGAAGCTGGTGGTGCTCGAAGGCTACGGCCACTACGAGGTCTATGTGGAACCCGCCTTCAGCGAGGTCATGCGCGAGACCCTGGCCTGGTTCCGGGAGCACCTGCCGGCGGGGTAGGGGGCGGTTTGCGATAGCGGTTGACGGCTTGCCTTTCGACTTGGAGGGTGCATAAGGACCGCGCTACCTTTAGGCCTGCGGGCCATACTGGGGAGAAGGGGCGTTTGGCAGGAGCCCTGCGATGACCGACGTCCTCATATCGGACAGAGAACTCGACGCCATGCGTTCGAAGCCCAAGTGGGTTACGAATCCGCAGTCTCGTTGGCATGAAAAGCCGGGAGGCCACCAGCAAAGGAATTTCAATCTGGTCGCCGAGCATGACGATGCGGAGAGGTTTCGCCTCTATCTCAGACAGAACCTTGACGACGAACAGGACTTCTCATGCGGTCTTGCGCTGATCCAAAAGGGCGGAAGGTCTGTCAGTCTTGTCCGATACAATGGGTCCAGCCACCGGCATGGCGATATACTGTTTTGTTGCCATATCCATCGAGCCACCGAAGAGGCGAATATGGCGGGGAAAAAGATCGACAGCCATGCTGAAGTTACGGACCGCTATAAGACTCTCGATGGCGCATTAACCTGCCTGATCGACGACTGTTGCATTCGGGGAATTTTGGCATCACACGACACGCGGGATTTGTTTGATGGCCGTTGACCTCACGCTGCTGGAGAAATCCTTGTGCGAGCGCCTATGCGCGTCTGTGACCGTTCACGAAAGGGAAGACGGAATTATTATGATCGATACTCCGTTTACATTTCCGGATGGGGACAGTTATCCGATTTATCTTTCGGGTACGCACTATGGCAAGGCCGTCCTTAGCGACCGAGGCCATACGATGATGCACATAAGTTACGAAAACGACGTGGATATGCTTTATGAGGGCCAGCGATCCGTTCTGCGAGAAAAGATTGTAAAGGAAGCTGGAATCGATGAGGATAAAGGTACTTTCTCTATTGAGACCACGCCCGACCGGATTGCGGACTCCTTGTTCACTCTCGGGCAGGCATTGACGCGAATATACGACTTGACGTTCCTCAATAGGGAACGTGTCAACTCGACATTCTATGAAGACTTGAAATCGTTGTTGTTCACTATAGTCGATGAAGATGGTGCGGAGAGGGATTACATTCCTTCAGATGTGCCCGATGGAAGCAACTATCCGGTGGATTACCGGATCGAGGGTAAAGATGAAATACCGATATTTCTTTACGGTGTGCCGAATAGGGACAAGGCACGACTAACGACCATAATGCTGTCGCATTTCCTGCTTCATGGTCTCCCGTTCAGTTCTGTTATCGTGTTTCGGGACCAGAAGGAGATTCCACCATTCGACCTCGCTCGTTTAACCAATGTCTCCGATACTGCTGTTGCTTCGCTTGGGGCGGAACGGGATTTTCGGCGGAAGATCGAACGAATTGCCGCGTAGTGCGTAATCCACAAGCCGTTTCGGCGATGACCAGCGGGATCGGCATCCATTCGGGGCTCTGGCTACGATAGCCGGCCTATTGGTAGTTCGGCGCCGACACGGGCGGTCGCCCCGTTTTTCCCGCCGTGCTATCTGTCGCCCGTCTTCGGAGAACGGCGATGAACGGCAATCTTTCAGCCCGCTGCGGCCATGGGTGCGGCGGGGCGTGACGATGCGCTATCTCAGCACGCGCGGCGAGGCGGCGGAGCGGGATTTTTCGGGCGTCCTGCTGACCGGGCTTGCGGAGGATGGCGGGCTCTGGCAGCCGGCCGAATGGCCCCGGCTCGACGCGGCCGCGCATGCGCCGGGTGTTGGTTACGCGGATCGGGCCTTCGCCGTCACCCGCCCCTTCGCGGCCGGCGCGCTGGAGGAAGAGGACTGGCGGGCCCTGATGGCCGATGTCTATGCCGGTTTTCGCCACCGAGCGGTCGCGCCGCTCGTGCAGATCGACACGGGTCTCTGGCTGATGGAGCTCTTCCACGGCCCGACCTTCGCCTTCAAGGACCTCGCCATGCAGGTGCTGGGGCGGCTGTTCGACCGTGTGCTCAGGGCGCGCGGCGAGCGCATCACCATCATTGGCGCGACCTCGGGCGACACCGGCGCATCGGCGGTCGAGGCGGTCCGGGGGCTGGAGACCATCGACCTCGTCATGCTCTACCCGCACGGGCGCATCTCGGATGTGCAGCGCCGGCAGATGACGACGGTCGAGGAGCCCAATATCCACACGGTCGCGCTGGACGGCACCTTCGACGACTGCCAGGACCTGGTGAAGGCGCTGTTCGCCGACACCCGGCTCCGCGAGGAATGGCGCTTCGCCGCCGTCAACTCGATCAACTGGGCCCGCGTCATGGTCCAGACGGTCTATTACGTCCATGCGGCGGCGCAACTGGGCGGCGGTCCGGTCGCCTTCGCCGTGCCGAGCGGCAATTTCGGCAATGTCTATGCCGGCTATGCCGCGCGCGAAATGGGCCTCGACGCGCCGCGCTTCATCGTCGGCTCGAACAGCAACGACATCCTCGCCCGCTTCTTCGAGGCGGGCGACATGTCCACCCGGGCGGTGACGCCGACCCGGTCGCCCTCCATGGATATCCAGGTTTCCAGCAATTTCGAGCGCCTGCTACACGACCTGCTGGGCCGCGACGGCCGGGCCGTCGCCCGGCACATGGCTGCCTTCCGGCAGAGCGGGCGGCTGCCGCTCGACGAGGCGGGCTGGCGGGCGGCGCGCAAGCTGTTCCGGGGCCATGCGGTGGACGACGAGGGCACGCTCGCGCAGATCGCGCGCACCCATGGCGAAACGGGCATGACGGTCGATCCGCACACCGCCGTCGGCATTGCGGCCGCCGAGGCGCTGCGCGACCCGGCCGTGCCTACCGTTGCGCTCGCTACGGCCCATCCGGCCAAGTTCCCCGAGGCCGTGGAGCGCGCCATCGGCCGCCGCCCGCCGCTGCCGGATGCGCTCGCCGAACAGGCGGAGCGCCCCGAGCGGGCGGAGCGGATGGCGAACGACCTCTCCTGCCTCAAGACCTTCATTCGCGAAAGGGTGCGCCGGCCATGAGCGTTACCGTCTCAACGCTGCCGAACGGCCTCAGGGTCGCCACCGACACCATGACCACGGTCGAGACCGTCTCGCTCGGCATGTGGGTCGGCGTCGGCACGCGCCATGAACGCGAGGCCGAGAACGGCGTCTCGCACCTGCTGGAGCATATGGCCTTCAAGGGCACGGAACGGCGCTCGGCCGGCGAGATCGCGCGCGCGATCGAGGCTGTGGGCGGCTTCCTGAACGCCTATACGGCCCGCGAGGTCACGGCCTATTACGCCAAGGTGCTGAAGGAGGATGCGGCGCTTGCGGTCGATATCCTGGCCGACATCCTGACCGGCTCCGTCTTCGACGAGGCGGAACTGGAGCGCGAGCGCACCGTGATCCTGCAGGAGATCGGGCAGGCGCAGGACTTCCCGGAAGACGTCGCCTTCGACCTGTTCCAGGAGACCGCCTATCCCGCCCAGGCCATGGGGCGCAGCATTCTCGGCCGCCCGGAAGTGGTCCGCTCGCTGCCGAGGGAGGCCGTGGCGGGCTGGATGGCGGAGCGTTACCGGGCGCCGGCCATGGTGCTGGCGGCGGCCGGCCATATCGAGCACGAGGCGCTGCTCGGCCTGGCGGAGCGCCATTTCGCCGATTTGCCGACGACGCAGACGACTGTGCCCGAAGCTGCGCGCTACGCCGGCGGCGAAGCGCGCGAGCGCCGCGACATCGAGCAGAGCCATCTCCTGCTGGGCTTCGAAGGACCGAGCTTCCGCGAGGCGGACTTCTACCCCGCGCAGGTCTTCTCGACGCTCTATGGCGGCGGCATGTCCTCCAGGCTTTTCCAGGAGGTGCGGGAGAAACGCGGGCTGGTCTATTCGATCTACTCCTTCGCCTCCTCCGCCGCCGACACCGGGCTCGTCGGCGTCTATGCCGGCACGGCGAGCGAGAGCGTGGACGAAGTGCTCGCCATTGTGCGCAGCGAACTGGAAGACCTGGCGGGCGGCGGCCCCGAAGAGGACGAGCTCGACCGCGCCCGCGCGCAGCTTCGTGCCAGCCTGCTGATGGCGCGCGAAAGCACCTCCGCACGCTGCGAGCAGCTCGCCCAGCAGCTTCTGGTTCACAACCGCCCGATCCCGTCGGAGGAACTGACAGAGCGTGTCGAGGCGGTGGATGCGGCCGAAGTCATGGGCATCGCCGCCCGCTACGCCCGCGCGCCCTCAAGCCTCGTGGTGTTGGGGCCCTGAGGGGCGGCGCAACGCACCCGCTGGACTACAGGTGTGTCAGTTCCCAGGTTACGATATCTTAGCTTGGCCTACTGCCCGAACTGGGCAAGACAGAGACAGGGTTCATGACAAACACAGGCTCTACCCGCATCGTTGAGTCTGGCGTATTCGAGTGGCCGTGGACCGCGTCGCACGGGCTCCTGGTCATCGGCGGTGCGTCTGGCGGCGGCGGCGGTGGCGGCGGTGCGCTCTGTCTCGAAGGCTTGAACCTGTACGGCTCAGGCGGCGGCGGCGGCGGCGGCGGCGGCAGGATGACCCGCGTAGAGCACAAGGGAGTTCACTACGATGCATCCGGCGGCTCAGGCGGCGGCGGCGGCGGCGGCGGCGGGCTTCGCGAGGGCACTCCGGTCCAGGGCGGATCTGGTAAGGGCGGCAGTTACGGCCACGGCGGCGGAGGCGGTGCCGGTGCAGAAGCGACCCCGTCCGAAGGTCGGGTAGTGGCGGGCGGTGGCGATGGCGGTAGGGGCTTCCCGGGTGAGGTCAAGGTCGTAGAGGTCTCCCACTTGTCCGCTGGTGATCGCTTTGAGATAGAGATCGGTAGGGGGGGCCACGGCGGGTACGCCGGTAGAGGTTATGAGAGGGGGGCGGAGGGCGCCACGGGAGCAGGCGGGTTCGTGTTCCTCGTTCCGGTGTACGAGAGTTAGCTGGGAGACGGGCGATGCTGGGCGAGTTGGCGGAGGCCGGTGCCGCAGGGGAGACACAGATTCAGATGCCGACGACGGCGTTAAGGGACTTCGGCGTGCAGGTGGCCCGTCGCCCGCGCGGCGACGGTGATCGTTTCTCGCAGCCAAGGGTCTGGGCACCCGTTGGACCTGCTGGGCTTCGTGTCGACTTGGAGGGTTACGACAGGCTTGAAGAGGCGTCGGGGGTGCTGACCCGCAGTGAAGCAGTACATGCAGTGCAGGAGGTCGCGGGCCCCATCGACCTAGGCATCCCAGCGTATGTTACCTCCGACGAGGCAGCGCGTCGGCAACGCCAGAAGCGTGAAACCTATATGGCGCGCATAGAGTTTCTGCAGGCGGAGGCGCTGGACGAAGGCTATGCCCTGAACCCCGCTTCTCGAATCGACTTCGAGCGTTTTGCTCTAGGAGTGCCCGACGTTCGCAGAGGCAACCTCGTACTGCTGGAGAACGGTAACCTACGCGCGATTTGGAAGGACGGGCAGGGAACGCGGCTAGGCTTGCAGTTCCTCGGCGGCGGGATGGCGCAGTACGTGATCTTCAAGAGACGAGAGAAGGAGCGGCCAATCTCCCGCGTCGCCGGCCGTGACTCTCTAGAGTGGCTCGAACGGCAGTTCGCCGCGTTCGAGCTGCACTCGCTGCTCTACGAATGAGAGGGGATCAGCTACCTGAGCGGGACCGTGTCGTCCGTTACCTGTCGGCTACCATGATAGATGACGACGGGAGTGCGGATGGCGCAGGTTTCTGCCTGCGCGCCACTCGGCCAGAAGAGACAGGGCTCTCGGTAAACTGGCTGGAGGTCCTGGCGTCGGGAGGGGCCGACGCGCTGAGCGAGGTGCGGCGTCTGAGCCGCTTGCAATTGCGGAGGAGCGGGCGCTTCGCTGAGCTTGGGGTGGGCGACGTCCTTTGTGCGGTGAGCGAGGAGCTGGATACGCTGCGGATCGTGCACGATCCGCTAGAGGCGGCGGAGGGGTTCACAGCCGATCCGTCGCATTCGCAGATCACCGGCCTGCCACCGGCCGACACCGATGAGGCGATGCTGGTGGGTGACTTAATCGCCGAGTGCGTCACCGCCATGCATCCGGCGGTCGTCGAGCCGGGCTAACCGCGCCCCTGGGTCGCGGCCAGTTAGACGTACTATGCCCCCATGCAAAGGAAAGACGGATATGACGAAAACGGCGATCGTGACCGGCGGCAGCCGGGGCATCGGGGCTTCGATCTGCCGGCTGCTGGGGGCGGACGGCTGGAATGTCGTCGTGAATTTCGCCGGCCGGGCGGACGCCGCGGAGGCGGTCGCGCGCGATGTCGAGGCCGCCGGCGGCCGGGCGCTGCCGGTGCAGGCGGATGTTTCGCTGAAAGCCGATGTGGACCGGCTCTTCGCGGCGAGCGACGAGGCGTTCGGCCGGCTTGGCGCGCTGGTGAACAATGCGGGCGTCGTCGGGCGGCGCGGCCGTTTCGAGGCGCTCGACGATGCCACGATGGAAGAGGTGCTCGCCGTCAACGTGCTCGGCTGCATGCTGTGCGCCCATGCGGCGATCCCGCGCCTGTCCACCCGCCACGGAGGCCGCGGCGGCTCCATCGTCAACATTTCCTCGGGCAACGCGGTGTCCGGCGGTCCGGGCGAGTCGGTTCTCTACAGCGTGTCGAAGGGCGCGGTGAACTCGCTCACCATCGGCCTCTCGCAGGAACTCGCCGGCGAGGGTGTGCGCGTCAACACCGTCAGCCCCGGCCTCACCGACACCGACATGCCGGGGCCGGAGAAGATCGCCGCCATCGGCCCTTCGATTCCGATGGGGCGGGTCGCCCATCCCGACGAGATCGCGGAAGGCGTGGTCTGGCTCCTGTCCGACAAGGCTTCCTATGTCGCCGGCGCCAATCTCCGCATCGGCGGCGGACGCCCCTGAACCGGCCCCCCGCCCGGCGGCTGCGTCCATGAGACCCTTGGACATCGGGCCGGCGGTGGGGCAGCCTGCCGCGGCCATGATGGATCGTTTTCCCTACGTCCCGCTGCCCGAGCGCCCCAAGCTCGTCTGGCCCGACGGCAAGCGGCTCGCCGTCTGGGTGCTGCCCAATATCGAGCATTACGAATACCGGCCCGAGTTCGTGAACCGGCGCAATGCCTGGCCGCGCATGCCGGCCCCGGATGTGGTGGGCTACGGCGTGCGCGACTACGGCAACCGCGTCGGCGTCTGGCGGATGCTCGATGTCTTCGCCCGACACGATATCAAGGCGACGGTCTCGCTGAACTTCGGTGTCATCGAGCACTATCCGGAGGTCTGGCAGGCGCTGCGCGAGCGCGGCGACGACATCCTTTGCCACGGCTTCTACAACACGCGCTATCTCTGGGGGCTCTCCGAGGAAGACGAGCGCGCCGTCATCCGCGATTGCGTCGAGACCTATGCCCGCGCCACCGGCGGCGAAGTTCTGCCGGGCTGGTTCGGCCCCGCGGTCTCCGGCACCTTCAACACGGCCGATATCGTGAAGGAACTCGGCATAAGCTACACCGCCGACTACTACCATGACGAGCAGCCGACCCTGGTGCGCACGAAGCACGGGCCCCTTCCCTGCATGCCCTATTCGATGGAAATCAACGATGCGCAGGTCTATCGCTGGCAGACGGAAGGGGCCGAGTTCGCGCGCATGATCCGCGACGCCTTCGACACCCTCTACGAGGAGGGCGCGGAGACCGGACGGGTGCTTGCGATCTGCCTGCATCCCTTCCTTTACGGCCAGCCGCACCGGCTCAAATATCTCGACGAGGCGCTGGCCTATGTGATGAGCCACGAGGGTGTGTGGCAGGCGACCGGCTCCGAGATCGCCGACTGGGCGATGCGGGAATGGCTGCCCTCCTGGGCCCTGCCGGTCGAAGACATGCCGGGAGCGGGGGCTTGAGCGAGCAGACGCGCCGCTACCGCGAGGGGCCGGGCTACGACCATCCCTGGTTCGCCTGGCCGCCGCCGGAGGCCCCGCCTGCCTGGCCCGGAGGCGTCCGGCTTGCGGTGATGCCGCTCATCCATGTCGAGCATTTCGAGCTCGACCCCGACCCGGATGCGTTCGCCGACCCGCGTTTCGCGGGCGCGCTCGGCAGCTACCGTCCGGACTACAACAATTTCACCCGCCGCCTCTACGGCCTGCGCGTCGGCGTCTGGCGCATCTTCGACATATTGAAGGCGCACGGGCTCCGGGCGACCGTGGCGCTGGGCGCCGCTGCGGCCGAGCAATGCCCGCAGATCGTCGAGCGCGCTCTTGGCGACGGCCACGGCATCGCCGCGCACGGCACGGTCGCCAACCGGATGATCTCCGAGCGCATGAGCGAGGAGGAGGAGCGCGCCTTCATCGCCGAGTCGGCCGGGCGGCTCGAAGCCTGCCTCGGGCGCCGCCCGCGCGGCTGGGTCGGGCAGGACCATGGCGAAAGCTCGCGCACGCCGGGCCTGCTGGCGGAAGCGGGCTTCGACCATGTCATCGACTGGCCGAACGACGAATGCCCGGTGCCGATGCTGACGACGCCTCCGATGGTGTCGATCCCGGCCCATACGGAGTGGGACGACGCCGAACTGTTCGCCGTGCGCAAGGTCGATGCCTGGCGCTATCCGGAGCTCATCGCCGATGCTGCGGAATGCCTGCACGCAGAAGGCGGGCGCATGATGACGCTTGGCATCCATAGCTGGATCTTCGGCCAGCCGCACCGCAGCCGCCATCTCGACGCGGCGCTCGGCCGGCTGCTCGAACTGGACGGCCTCTGGAACGCGACCTC
The DNA here is from genome assembly GCA_965261985.1 of Alphaproteobacteria bacterium. Lineage (GTDB taxonomy): Bacteria > Pseudomonadota > Alphaproteobacteria > Bin95 > Bin95 > Bin95. The sequence continues at coordinate 5,223,264 of OZ253490.1, read as the reverse complement.
CGACGAGATCGCCGATCTGACGCTGGGTAAGGCCCGTCCATGAACCCGGAGGCCCCTACGAGGCCCTTCATTTTCTGATGATCGTCTGAACACAAACGAGGAAAATGGATCATGAATGAATTCGTCGAAATAATCAAAAACGGAAGCCGTTTAGACAAATGTCATAGGGTGTTAATTCATGGAGAGGAGGTTGGTACGATTACTGCGCGACAGCATTATTGCCATAAATTCACCCCGATCACTGGTAGTTCCGTACCTGAATTCTATGCTCCCCGCCTTGGTGACATGGAGGAGAGACTGAACGAGTTTGCCTCCAAGGGTACGATTTCGAATCCAAATTACATGGACAAGTTGCTCAACAATACGTCTCGTCGCCAATGGGCTGCTTGCCCCGGCTGTCCCCCAGATGACAGGTTCTGATCCGAAGTCGAACGCGAAGGATGACTCCCATGAACGGCGCGGAAAGCCTCGTCACGACGCTTGTCAATGGCGGGGTCGATGTCTGTTTCACCAATCCCGGCACGTCCGAGATGCATTTCGTGGCGGCGCTCGACCGCGTGGACGGCATGCGCTCCGTGCTCTGCCTGTTCGAGGGCGTCGTGTCGGGCGCCGCCGACGGCTATTGGCGCATGGCAAAGCGGCCGGCGGCAACGCTGCTGCATCTGGGTCCGGGGCTCGGCAATGCGGTCGCCAACCTGCACAACGCGAAGAAGGCGCATTCCGGCATCGTCAACATCGTGGGCGAGCACGCCACCTTCCACATCGAGCACGATGCGCCGCTGACCGCCGACATCGAGGGCATCGCGAGGCCCGTGTCGCACTGGGTCCACACGTCGCGCGACTCCACCACGGTCGCAGCCGATGGCGCGAAGGCAATCGCGGAGGCGATGGCGGCGCCGGGGCGCATCGCAACCCTGATCCTGCCGGGCGACACGGCCTGGAACGGCGCGAACGGCGCGGCCGCCGTGCCCGATGTCGCGCCGCCTGCGGCGGTGGAGGAGGAGGCGGTTGCGGAGGCGGCGGAGGCCACGGGCGAGGGCTGCATGCTGCTGCTCGGCGGCGATGCGCTCACTGAACGGGGGCTTGCGCTCGCCGGGGCGATTGCGGCGAAGACAGGCTCGGCCCTGCTTGCCCAGACCTCCAATGCCGTTCTCCAGCGGGGCGCAGGGCGGGTGCCGGTCGGCCGTGTGCCGTTCCCGGTGCTCCAGGCAGTCGAACAGTTGAAGGATGTGCGCGCCATGGTGCTGGTCGGCGCCAGGGCTCCGGTCGCGTTTTTCGGCTATCCCGACCGCCCGAGCGTGATGACCTCCGAGGGCTGCGATATCCGCCGCCTCGCTGCAATCGACGAAGATGTGCTGGACGCGCTGGAGCGCCTCGCGGGCCGCGTGGGCGCGCGGGTCGAGGACGCGCCTGTCCAGCAGCCCTTCAAGCCGGACCTGCCGACGGGCGCCTTCGACCTCGACAAGCTGGCCGCCATTCTCGGCAACTCGATCCCGGAGAATGCGATCTGTATCGACGAGTCGGTGACCACCGGGCGCGGCTTCTATCCGCTGACGGCCGGCGCGCCGCCGCATGACTGGCTGCAGAACATGGGCGGTTCCATCGGCTATGGCGGCCCCTGCGCCGTGGGCGCCGCCATTGCCTGCCCGGACCGTAAGGTGATGGCGATGATCGGCGACGGCAGCGCGATGTACACGATACAGGCGCTGTGGACGATGGCCCGCGAGAACCTCGACATCACCGTCGTGATCTGGGCCAACCGCACCTACCAGATCCTCAAGGGCGAACTTGCCAATGTCGGCGCCGGCAATCCGGGCCGCAAGGCGCTGGACATGCTCGATATTGGCCGGCCGGACATGAACTTCGTCGAGATGGCGCGCGGCATGGGCGTGGAGGGCGAGCGCGCCGAGGATTGCGAGGACCTGATCCGGGCGTTCGGCCGCGCCAGTTCCCAGCGCGGCCCCTATCTGATCGAGGCGGTTCTTTAGCCCGGAATTCTCACCAAGGTTACGGCCTGCGTCGCCTCCAGGCGTTCGATCCGCAAGGAGCGGGCCGAAGAGCGTAGCGGAGCCTACGCTTGAGGCCCGCGACGCAGCGGGCGGGCGCCTGGGCGCGACCCGGAGGGCGGCGCTGTCGGGCCGGCATGGTGCGTCGATCCGCTTGCCCGATGCCCCGCATCGCGCTGCGCGGCTCTCCTTCCCTGCCGGCCCGACAGCGCCGCGCAGACCATGACCTTGGTGAGAAATCCGGACTTACAGAACCGTAACTGGACCGCCTCGGGGCCGGGACGCATAATCACCGTTATGCGTATCCTGTTGCTTCTCATGCTCTGCGCGACTCTCGTCCCGACGGGCGGCCGCGCGGAGACGATCCACCGCACCCATGCCATCGCCATGCACGGCGAGCCGAAATATCCGGCCGGCTTCGCGCATTTCGACTATGTGAACCCGGAGGCGCGCAAGGGCGGCGCGATCCGGTTCGGCGTTCAGGGCAGCTTCGATACCTTCAACCGCTATAACGGCAAGGGCAATGCCGCCGGGATGGCCAACCCCGTCGAGACCCTGCTGACGAGCAGCGATGACGAGGCGTTCACCGAATACGGCCTGATCGCGGAAAGCATGGAATGGCCGGAGGACCGGTCCTGGGTCGTCTTCCATCTGCGCGAGGAGGCGCGCTGGCATGACGGCAGGCCGATCACGGTCGAGGATGTGATCTTCTCGCTGGAATTGCTGAAGGCCCAGGGCGAGCCGCTCTATCGCCACTACTACCGCGATGTCGGCAAGGGCGAGAAAGTCGGTCCGCGGAGCATCCGGTTCCAGTTCTCGGGCGGGCCCAACCGCGAATTGCCGCTGATCGTCGGCCAGATTCCGATCCTGCCGAAACATTACTGGGAGGGGCGAAACTTCCAGGAAACGACCCTCGATCCACCGCTCGGCAGCGGCCCCTACCGGGTCGCCTCCTTCGAGACCGGGCGCTATCTCGAACTGGAGCGCGTCGAGGACTATTGGGGGCGCGACCTGCCCGTGCGGCGCGGCACCGGCAATTTCGACCGCATCCGCTATGAGTATTACCGCGACACGACGGCCATCCGCGAGGCGCTCAAGTCCGGCGATCTCGACTACCGGGAGGAGAACATCTCGAAGTCCTGGGCCACGGAATACGACATCGAGCCGGTGCGGAAGGGATGGCTGAAAAAGGAGAGCGTGACCCACGGCCGCGTTGCGGGGATGCAGGCCTTCGTCTTCAACACCCGGCGCGACATCTTCAAGGATCGTCGGGTGCGCCGCGCGCTCGGCTACGCCTTCGATTTCGAATGGTCGAACCGGACGCTCTTCTATGGTATCTACAATCGGACGAAGAGCTATTTCGACAACTCGGAGCTCGCCTCCTCCGGCCTGCCCGAAGGCCGCGAACTGGAGCTTCTGGAACCTTACCGCGACAGCCTTCCGCCGGAGGTCTTCACCGAGCCTTTCGAGCTGTCGAAAACGGACGGGCAGGGCTGGCCGCGGGAAAACTACCGCGCCGCCCTCCGCCTGTTGAAGGCGGCGGGATGGGAACTCCGGGACCTGGAGTTGGTCCACGCCGAAACCGGCAAGCCGATGGCCTTCGAAGTGCTGCTGCGCAACCCGTCCTTCGAGCGCGTCTTCCTGCCCTTTGCGCGCAACCTGAAGCGGCTCGGCATCGAAGCCCGCGTCCGCCTGGTGGACCCCTCGCAATATTCGCAGCGTGTGCGCGGGCGCGATTTCGACATGATCGTCGGCGGCTGGGGCCAGAGCCATTCGCCGGGCAACGAACAGCGCGACTATTGGGGCTCTGCCGCCGCCGACCAATTCGCCAGCCGCAATCCCGCCGGCATTGCCGACCCGGTGGTGGACGCCCTGGTGGAGAGCCTGATCGCCGCTCCCGACCGGCAGGAGTTGATTTACCGCACCCGCGCGCTCGACCGGGCGCTGCTGCACGGATATTGGATCATCCCCAACTGGCACACCTCCGCCGACCGTGTGCTCTACTGGGACAAGTTCGGGCGCCCGCCGACCGTGCCGATGGACGGCGTCAACACCGACCGCTGGTGGTTCGACCCCGGGAAGGCCGCCGCCCTGGACGCGGCGCGCGCCGGCTGACGGCCCGCCGGCGGCGTGTGAAGCCGGCCGATGGCAGCCTATATCCTGCGCCGCCTGGCGCTCATGGCTCCGACTTTCCTCGGCATAATCCTGATCAATTTTATCGTCATCCAGTTCGCTCCCGGCGGGCCGGTCGACCAGGCGATCGCGCAGTTGGAGGGCTATGGCGACGCGGCGATGGAGCGCGTGACGCGCGGCGGCGGCGAGATCGTCCGCAGCACGGAGAGCTCCGATAGCCGCTACCGGGGCGCGCAGGGCCTCGACCCGGCCTATATCGCGGAACTGGAGAAGCGTTTCGGCTTCGACAGGCCGGTGCATGAGCGTTTCTTCAAAATGGTCGGGGACTATCTGAGCTTCGATTTCGGCGAGAGCTATTTCCGCGATGAGCGGGTCGTGGACCTCGTGCTGCAAAAGATGCCGGTGTCGATCTCGCTCGGCCTGTGGACGACATTGCTGGTCTATCTCATCTCGATCCCGCTCGGAGTCGCCAAGGCGGTGCGCGACGGCTCGCGTTTCGACATCTGGACCAGCGCCGTTGTCGTGTTCGGCAATGCGATCCCGTCCTTCATCTTCGCGGTCATGCTGCTCGTGCTGTTCGCCGGCGGCAGCTATTTCGACTGGTTCCCGCTGAAGGGCCTGACCTCGGAAGGGACAGAGGACTGGCCCTGGTATGCCCGGGCCGCGGACTATTTCTGGCATCTGGCGCTGCCGATTACGGCCATGGTCGTCGGCGGCTTCGCGACGCTCACCCTGCTCACCAAGAACTCCTTCCTCGACCAGATAAGCCAGCAATATGTGCTGACCGCGAGGGCCAAGGGGCTGACGGAACGCCGGGTGCTCTACGGCCACGTCTTCCGCAACGCCATGCTGATCGTCATTGCCGGCTTCCCGGCGGCTTTTGTCGGCGTGCTGTTCACCGGCGCGGTGCTGATCGAGACGATCTTCTCGCTGGACGGCCTGGGGCTGCTCGGCTTCGAGGCGGCCCTGAACCGCGACTACCCGATCATGTTCGCATCGCTCTGGTTCTTCACCCTGCTCGGCCTGTTCATGCAGCTCATCGGCGACCTCACCTACATGCTGGTGGACCCCCGCATCGACTTCGAGACACGGCAGGTCTGAGGCGTGCCCATGAGCCCGCTCGCGCGCCGGCGCCTCGCCAATTTCCGGGCCAACCGGCGCGGCTGGTGGTCGCTCTGGCTCTTTCTCGCCCTGTTCCTGCTCTCGCTCGGCGCGGAGTTCATCGCCAATGACAAGCCCTTCGTCGTCTTCTATGACGGCGACCTGTACATGCCGGTCTTCGAACGGTATCCGGAGACCGTCTTCGGCGGCGAGTTCGAGGTCGAGGCGGACTACCGGGACCCCTATGTCCGCGAGTTGATCGCGGAGAAGGGCTGGATGCTGAATCCGCTCATCTCCTATGACTACCGCACGGTCGCCTGGGATCTGCCGACGCCCGCGCCCTCCGCGCCCGACACGGAACACTGGCTCGGCACGGATGACCAGGCCCGCGATGTGGTGGCCCGCCTCATCTACGGGTTCCGCATCTCGGTGCTGTTCGGCCTCACACTCACCGTGTTCAGCAGCATCGTCGGTGTAGCGGCCGGCGCCGTGCAGGGCTATTTCGGCGGTTGGACCGATCTCATCGGCCAGCGCATGATCGAAATCTGGGGAAGCATGCCGACGCTCTACCTGCTCATCATCCTTGCGAGCACGATCACGCCGACCTTCTGGTGGCTGCTCGGGCTGCTGCTGCTGTTCTCCTGGATCGCGCTGGTGGGGCTGGTGCGCGCCGAGTTCCTGCGTGCGCGCAATTTCGACTATGTGCGGGCCGCCCGCGCGCTCGGCGTCTCCAATGCGGTGGTCATCTTCCGCCATGTGCTGCCGAATGCGCTCGTGGCGACGATCACCTTCCTGCCATTCGTGCTGATCGGCGCGATAACCTCGCTGACGGGCCTCGATTTCCTCGGTTTCGGTCTGCCGGTCGGCTCCGCCTCGCTCGGCGAGCTGCTGGCGCAGGGCAAGGCCAACCTCCAGGCGCCCTGGCTCGGCCTCACCGCCTTCTTCTCGCTTGCCGTGCTGCTCTCGCTGCTGGTGTTCATCGGCGAGGCGGTGCGCGATGCCTTCGACCCGCGCAAGGGCCTCTCCGGATGACTTCGCTGCTGACCGTCGATGACCTCAGGGTCGATTTCCTGAGCCACGAGACCGAGGTCCATGCCGTGCGCGGCGTCTCCTTCGACATACAGCGCGGCGAGACGCTGGCGCTGGTCGGCGAAAGCGGCTCCGGCAAGTCCGTCACCGCGCTCTCGCTGCTCCAGCTTCTGCCCTATCCGGCGGCCTCGCACCCCTCGGGGCGCATCCGTTTCGACGGTCGGGAGCTGATGGGCGCGGGCGAGCATGTCATGCGGCAAGTGCGCGGCGACCGCATCGCCATGATCTTCCAGGAGCCGATGACCTCGCTGAACCCGCTGCACACGGTCTCCCGGCAGGTGAGCGAGACCCTGTTCCTGCACCGGGGCCTTTCGCGCGAGCGGGCGCGAGCCGGGACGCTGAAGCTGCTGCGCGAAGTCGGCCTGCGGGACCCCGAACAGCGCCTCGACAGCTATCCGCACCAGCTTTCGGGCGGCCAGCGCCAGCGCGTGATGATCGCCATGGCGCTTGCCAACGAGCCGGACCTGCTGATCGCCGACGAGCCGACCACCGCGCTCGATGTGACGATCCAGGCCCAGATACTCGACCTGCTGAAACGCCTCCAGGCCGAGCGCGGCATGGCGTTGCTGCTCATCACCCACAATCTCGCCATCGTGCGCAAGATGGCCGACCGGGTCTGCGTGATGACGGAAGGCGAGATCGTCGAGCGCGGCAGCCGGGCCGACATTTTCGAGCGAGCGGGCCATCCCTATACGCGGCGCCTGCTGGCGGCCGAGCCCAAGGGCGATCCGCCGCCCGCCCCGGAGGGCGCGGAGGAGATCGTGCGGGCGGAGGATGTGCGGGTCTGGTTCCCGGTCAAGCGCGGCGCGTTCCGGCGCACGGTCGGCCATATCAAGGCGGTGGACGGCATTTCCTGCATGGTCCGCGAGGGCCGCACGGTCGGCGTGGTCGGCGAAAGCGGGTCCGGCAAGACGACGCTCGGGCTTGCGCTGCTGCGGCTCGAGCGCTCGCGCGGCGCCATCGTCTTCGGCGGGCGCCCGATCCACGGGGAAGGCTGGAAGGCGCTGCGCCCGCTGCGCCGGGAGATGCAGATCGTCTTCCAGGACCCCTATGGATCGCTGTCGCCCAGGCTGACGGTCGGCCAGATCGTGGGCGAGGGGCTGGTCGTTCACGATATCGGCGGCAGCGCCGCCGCCCGGCGGCAGGCGGTCGAAGAGGCGCTGAAGGAGGTCGGGCTGGAAGCCGCGATGGCCGACCGTTATCCGCACGAGTTCTCCGGCGGCCAGCGCCAGCGCATCGCGATTGCGCGCGCCATGGTGCTGAAGCCGCGCTTCGTGGTGCTGGACGAACCGACCTCGGCGCTCGATATGTCCGTGCAGGCGCAGATCGTGGACCTGCTCCGCGACCTCCAGCTTCGCCACCGGCTCGCCTACCTGTTCATCAGCCACGACCTCAAGGTCGTGCGCGCGCTTGCCGACGAACTGATCGTGATGCGCGAGGGCAAGGTCGTGGAGCAGGGCCCGGCCCAGGTCGTGTTCGAAGCCCCCCGCGAGGACTACACCAAAGCCCTCCTCGCCGCCGCCTTCGACCTCGAGGCGCGGGAGCCGGGATAGGGCGGCGTTCATGACGGGGTTCCGACAGGGGCGATGCGGCGCGGCTGCCGGGCCGTGTCGTGAGGTGTCATGAAATGTCATGTTTTGTCATGGTCCGCCGCGCCTCCCCCTTTCGTCGCCCCGGCCTGCCCTCGCGAAAGCGGGGGACCCGATCCGGGGCCGTTCGCGGCAAGGGCGGCGTGTGGGTGTCGAGGTCCCGGCTCGCTGCTGGGCAGCGTCCGGGACGACGATAGGGGCGTATTGCTTCATCGGTCCTCCTTGTCCTTTTCGCTCTTCCCGCCGCCGTCCTGCTTGCGGCGGGTCCCTGTTTCGCGTGTATCGCGTGCGGGCGCGGGCGCGCCCGTCGGCGCCGGCGCGGTTCGCGCGCCTGATTGCGCGCGCGAGCCAAAGGGCGCACTTCACCTGTGCATCGAATCGGGGTCGTTCCGCGCCGGGTCGGCACGGGAGGGAAGCGGTCCGCGGTCGCTGCTTCCTTCGAACCCATTCTAGCACGGATTATCCGAGGTCAAGCCTCATTAGGGAAATATTTCTACAATTTGGAACAAATCTGGCTATCGGCCTGTGGAAAACAATGCGAACGGGCCTCCCGCCCCGGCCCTTCCTCGCAAGCGAAGGAGGGGGAATTCGGGGGCGGCCGGCTCCCCGTTTCGTCGCCCTGGACCGGCTCCGGGGCCCTGCACGGTAGAGGGGGAGTACGAGCGTGGAGGTCCCATCTACTCGGGCTTGGCCAACGGCCAGCCGCCGTGACGCTGTATGGCCGCGTCGATGTCCGCCATTAGCCGCCGGGTCTCGTCCAATGCCCCGCAGATGCGGCGGTAGTGAACGATGTCGTCGAAAGACAGTGGGCGTTTCCTGCGGTCCTTTAGCCACTTTTCCACCGGGCAGTATCCGCCGATGGCGAAAGCCCATGTGTCCGGTTCTATTCCCTCGAAATACTGGTCCGCGTTTATCCACACCCGTCCAAGCCCGTCGGGCCCCGGCGGTGCATAGCGCGCTCGGACCACCCGGTTGCTCCCCGTTTGTGGAAAGGCGGGCAGGTTGACGCCGTCGGTTTGCATCAGGTGAAGGGACGCAAGCCGTTGGCCGAGCCCCGCCAACGCCGCGAACAGGCTCCGGTCACCGGTTAATGGGATGCGGGGGAAGTCCGACTTGAGGAAATCGGCGTAGCGGCGTCGGTATTCCGGGCTGTGGAGCACGGAATAGACGTAATGGAAAACGTCTTCCGGTCCGACTGTCGATTTGAGATCGCCTACACCATCAGAAATAAATTCTAGGCAGATTGCTTTACTTGTTGCTCTGATGAAATTTAGATTAATATTAGGATTTCGCTCTCCATCGAGCTTCTTTTGTCCCGACGAATGATAAATGTACACGGGAAAGAGGCAATTTCCACCACGACGGAACAGATTGTAATCGGTAGAAAACCGCGCGGAAAAAACAACATCCCATACTGCGGAGCCGATTACTTGCCCAGCGCGACCAATGCAAAGTCCTAGATTCGGTCCAGCCAACATATGAGAGCTGGCACGTTCACGGCGATGCACTGCTACGTTCCGGTTAAACACCGTTGTTCTTACATCAAACGGCCGGTAGAGAATCGGTTCAACATGCTCCCTCCACGAGTCATCCGCAAGTTCCCGCTTGGCTCGGTCGTACTGCCATTGATCTTGTTTGCACAAACGCCATAGCTTGCGCGCTTCCTGCTCCGATTCCGTTGCAAGCAGGCGCTCCACCTTGCCGACTGCCTCCTCCGGCGTCCACGAAATCGCAAACTGGTCGTGCGTCGTCACGATTCCCGGTGCGGGGTCGCCGTTCGGCGAGAATATCTGGGGGACCGACCAAGCGGCTTCGTACTCTTCGATCAAGGCCTCGTCGCGCGGCACGAACAGGTAAAGTGGCGATCTCGGCGCAAGCTCCGTCCATTCCGTGGTTCCGACATCGTTGGCGGCCAGCCATCCGTACTTCCCGCCGCCGTCACCCGTCTCGCGTTCGCCCCAAAGGTCGGCATGGAGCACTCGCGCCGGGCCGTCGTCGTCGCCCGCCCGCTTCACGAAAATCCCGACGGCGACGCCCTGTTGGATATCGAACACATTCTCGTCCCTGCCGCCATCGGGAGCGCGTTCCTTCTTCTTCGAGTTGCCATGCAAGTTGAGCAGGTAAATCTCGTCGAATGTTTCCATCAGGCTGTGGCGCATGCCTCGGAAGGTGGGGTTGTCGAGATAGGCGTGATTGGTAACGAATCCGAGCACACCCTCACCCGTCTGCTCGATCCGCCACTGGGCGAAACGGATGAACTTGACGTAGTCGTCGCTCAGCCACTTGGCCTGTGCCGGCTTCCTGAGTTCGGGAAAACCTTGCTTGTAGCTGTCGATCAATCCGGCAATCCATGCGCCCTTGTTGGCGGAGTGGCCGGAATATGGCGGGTTGCCGAGCACGACCATCACCGGCTGGTCCCGCTTGACGGAATCCGCGCTGGATGCTTCCTGTGCAATCTCATGGGCGAACAGCGCGCCGGCAGTCCTCTCGTGGGGTTCCTCCAGCGTGTTGGTGAGGAAGACTCCGAGGCGTTGGCCCTCCGGCATTCGAAAACCGGCGTCCGTGCCGCCGATCTCGAGCGCGAGCTTGAGATGGCAAATCGCATAAGGCGCCATCAACAGTTCGAAGCCGAACAGACGCGGCAGAAGGTGGTTCTGCACATAGTCAGGCCAAGCCCCGCCCATTCCTTTGCGATCAATTGTGTTGCGGATTCGGAGAATAACCTCGCGCAAGAATGAGCCCGTGCCCGCTGCTGGATCGAGAATCAGCACTGGCCGGGCGTCGCTGCCCCTTGTGGTGGTTTCGGCGAGCCCATCAGGGAGCTCGTAACGGTCACGCAGCAGCCGGTCAACGCTTCGCACAATGTATGAGACTACAGGTTCGGGCGTGAAATAGACGCCTCGAACCTCGCGCAGTTCGGGATCGTAGGCGGCAAGAAAGTCTTCGTAGAAATGTACTACAGGGTCTTCTCGGCGGGTGCGGCGCCCGAAGTCTTGCAATATGGACGCCATATCGGCGCGTTCCAGCAACAAGGCAAGATCGTCCACGATCCAGGAAATGCGCGGATCGATGCCAGGGCCTGCAATGCGACCGAACACATCCCGCAGAAAAGGCGTCGTATCGGCGAAGACAGCAGATTGGCGTGTAAAAGGTTGCGCGACGTTGTGCAGGCAACGGGCCGCGAAGAGGCCGTATGCGGCAGTTTGCGCTTGCAAATCGGCAAAAGCATCATTGGACAGGCCGGAAATCAGAACGTCGCGATAAGCATTCAACAAGCCGTGAAGCGGTCCCGTCCGTCCTTCCTGCTTCAAAATAAGTGCAATGCCGTCACGCAGCAGCCGGGTTTTCGCGGCCATTCGCTCGGCAAGCTCGCGCGGATCGGCGACCACTGGCGCGTCAGCGTTAAAGAACGCGCCAAGTATCTCACTTACTTTTGTCGGTCCGCTTCTATCGGTGCTTATCCCTCCAGTCGTATTGAGCCGACCCAAGCGAGCGACTAGGCGGAGTTCACCTTGGACGTACCAGCGGAACTCCAGATAGTCGGTCAGGATAAGGTTGGGCAAACCGTTCCGGTAACGTGTCAGTTGTTCTTCAATTTCGACATCGTCCAGATTGGCGCCGACATTCTTGCATTCCACATGTCCTATAGGTGTTCCGCGGCGCTCGACGATAAAGTCGGGGGCCCCGCATGCCACATGCGAAGGTTCGTTGATCGCTCGAATGTTCTGGTCGCCGAGCGCTTGAAGCAGGCTCTGCAGGTCGGGTCTATAGCTGTGTTCCGTCGCTTGGCCTGTGGCCAGCGTTTGCGCGATGGCGCGCCGATAGGCGCTGACTTCGTTGGTCCCGCGTGAATCTGTCACCGAATCTATCTCTTCCCGCTTCGTGAAACGCTTTACTTTACTGCTCCGCGCCTACCGCTACATCGACGGCGAGGGTTTCGGCGCTCTCGCCGTGGATATGGCCGCGGATCGGGGCGGCATCGAAGGCGTCGAGGCCGGAGCCGAGGCGGATATAGGCGTCGGTCGGGCTTTGGCGGTGGGTGGGATCGAAGCCGACCCAGCCGAGCCCTTCCACCCAGGCCTCGGCCCAGGCGTGGGTCTCGCCGAGCGGGGCATCGGGGTCGTACAGGTAGCCGACGATATAACGCGCCGGGATTTCCAGGAACCGGCAGGCGGCTGCAAAGAGATGTGCATGGTCCTGGCAGACGCCCGCCCCACGCTTGAGCGCCTCGGCGGCCGAGACCTCGTTGTCGGTCGCGCCCGGACGGTATTCGACCGCATCCGCGACCGTCTCGTTCAGCCTGTGGAGCAGTGGAAGCAGGCCCTCGCTTGCATCGGCTACCCCCTTGGCGAACGCGGCGATACCCCCGTCGGGCTCGGTGAGCGGCGTATAGCGCAGGAAGACGGCCGGGCGGTGCGGCGGCCAGCGGCCGAGCATGCCGACCCTGTCCTCGGTCTCGACCGCGCCCTCGACCGAGACCTCCACCCGCTCCGGCGGCTCCGGCGCCCGCCAGAGCGCCTCCTTGTCGCCGAAGGAGTTGGTCAGCAGCGGCGCGATTTCGGCCCCGTTGACGCGGACCGACCAGGCCTCGATGCGCTGCATGGCGTTGTCGAGGGCGAACAGGCGCAGGCGCAGCGTCAATTGCGAGGGTGGCGGCTCGTAGCGGTAAACGGTCCGGTGGCGGATGGAGAGGCGCATGGCCGGCCCCTCAGAAATGGTAGGCGCGGGAGAGCTCGCCGGAAAGGCGGGCATTGAGCTGGATCGTATCCAGCAGGAACTCGTGCAGCCCCTCGTCGAAAATGTCGTCCATCTCCCGGTCCTGCAATTGGCGCACGGCGTCCTCGACGGTGGCGTGGCAGTCGTGGCGTGCGCCGTAACGGCCCGCCAGGCGGCCGAGCGCCGCGCCGAGGCTGGAATAACAGAAGGCCAGCGAGCAGGGAAAATCGCGGTTCAGGATCATGAAATGGGCGATCTTCGACGGGCTGAAATCGCCGCGATAGACATAGTGGTAGGCGCGGACCGCCGATGTGGCTTGCAGCAGGCTGATCCAGCGGTAGCGGTCGCGGTTGTCGAGCACCAGGCCGGTCTCGGGCAGCAGCACGAAATATTTGACGTCGAGAAGGCGCAGCGTCATGTCGGCGCGTTCGAGGAAGGCGCCGGCGGAGAGGAAGTCGTAGCGCTCGCCCCGCAGCATGGTCGTCTGCGCCGCGCCCCGGAACAGCGCGGAGAGGCTCTTGATGCGGTCGAGCGTGGCCGGGAGGTCGCGCTGGACGGTCGCCGCCTCGACGCCGCCGAGCCAGCGCCAGCCGTCGTTCAGACCCTCCCACATCTCGGCGGTGAGCGCGGTGCGCACGGCGCGCGCATCGTTCCGCGCATGGTCCAGGCAGGCGCGGATCGAGGACGGGTTCCCCTCGTCGAGGATCAGGCTGCGGCAGACCTCCGCTTCGCCGATCCGGGCGTCGGGGTCGAACGCGGCGCCGGCCCCGGCCGCGGCGACAACGGAGCGCCACTCTTCCTGCCCGTAGGCGCCGGGCAGCATCGCCATGCGCCGGCCCATCTCGACCAGCCGGGCGGTTGCCTCCGCGCGCTCAAGATAGCGCGCCATCCAGAAGAGGCTCTCCGCCGTCCGGCTCAGCATCGGTCCCGTCCCGTCGGGTTCGGGGGCAGTATAGGCGGGTTTCGCGCAGCCTGTCCTGCAAGGCGCTGCTAATCCGCCAGCACCCAGGTGTCCTTGACGCCGCCGCCCTGGCTGGAATTGACGACCAGCGAGCCTTCGCGGAGCGCGACGCGGGTGAGGCCGCCGGGGACGAGGCGGATGGTGCGGCCGATCAGGCAATAGGGGCGGAAATCGACATGGCGCCCGGCGACGCCCGTCTCCGAGAGCGAGGGCGAGGACGACAGCTCCAGCGTCGGCTGGGCTATGAAGCGCTCGGGATCGCGGCGGATCTTCTCCGCGAACTCGGCGCGCTCGGCTGCGGTCGAATGCGGCCCGATCAACATGCCGTAGCCGCCCGAGCCGTGCACTTCCTTCACCACCAGCTCATCCAGCCGTTCCAGCACATAAGCGCGCTCCTCGTCGTGCGAACAGCGCCAGGTGGGCACATTCTGAAGGATCGGTTCCTGCCCGAGATAGAAGCGGATCATCTCGGGGACATAGACATAGACTTCCTTGTCGTCGGCGATGCCGGTCCCCGGCGCGGAACAGAGCGTCACGCCGCCGGCGCGGTAGGCGTCGAACAGGCCGGGGACGCCGAGCAGGCTGTCCGGGCGGAAGGAGAGCGGGTCCAGAAAGGCGTCGTCGATGCGCCGGTAGATGATATCCACGCGCTGCGGACCCTGCGTGGTGCGCATCCAGCACAGGCCGTCATCGACGAACAGGTCCTGCGGCTCGACCAGCTCGATGCCCATCAGGTCGGCAAGGAAGGAATGTTCGTAATAGGCGGAGTTGAACGGCCCCGGCGTCAGGAGCGCGATCGCCGGGTCGCCGGAGCACGCCGGCGGCGCCACCTCCTCCAGCGTCCGTCGCAGCTCCTCGGGATAGACATCGACCGGCTCGATATTGCCGGAGCGGAACAGTTCCGGGCAGGTCCGCATCATGCACTCGCGGTTTTCCAGCATGTAGCTGACCCCGGAGGGCGTGCGGCAATTGTCCTCCAGAACCTGGAATTCCCGCTCGCCGGTGCGCACGATGTCGATGCCGACTACATGGGAATAGACCCGGCCCGGCGGGTTGACCCCCACCATCGCCGGCTCGAAGGCCGCGTTGCGATAGACCAGCCGCTCCGGGACGATGCCGGCGCGCAGGATTTCCCCCCGGTGATAGATGTCCTGAAGGAATGCGTTGAGCGCGAGTGCGCGCTGCCGGATGCCGCGCTCCAGCCGGCGCCACTCGTCGGCGGCGAACACCCTCGGGATGAGGTCGAAGGGAATCAGCCGTTCCGGGTCCCCGCCCTCGCCATAGACGGCGAAGGTGATGCCGATCCGCCGGAAGACCGCCTCGGCTTCAGCCGTATGCCGGCGCAACGTGTCCAGGCCGCTCGCCTCGATCCAGGCGGCGATGTCGTCGTAGGGGGCCCTGACTCCGGCGCCGTCGCCGGTCATCTCGTCGAACATGCCGGCCCCCTTCTCCTCCGGATTTGCGCCGAGGGACCGCCGCCCGCTGTCAGACGGGGTCCCAGTAGAAGACGTCGCCGTCCCGGTCGAGGGGCGAGAACGCCGCTGTGAGCGCCGGCATGGCGTGCTCGTGGATGGCGGCCGGCGTCCAGCCCTCGCTGCGATGCACGGAGCGCGCCGGGCGGTGCTGGTTGAAGACGAACTGCTCGTTGCGCCGGGTCGCGAATATCTGGCCGGTCACGCCGCTTGCGAGATCGGAAAGCAGATACACCACCATCGGCGCGATATGGCCGGGTTGCAGCAGCTTCAGCTTCTCGATGCGCTCGCGTTCCTGCGGCGTATTGGCGGGGATCGTTTCGATCATGCGGGTCCAGGCGAAGGGCGACATGCAGTTGGAGCGCACATTGAAACGCTGCATGTCGAGCGCAATCGACTTCGACAGCCCCACAATCCCCATCTTCGCCGCCGCATAGTTCGCCTGACCGAAATTGCCGATCAGCCCCGAGGTCGAGGTGAAATGCACCATCGCGCCCGATTCCTGCGCCCGGAAACGGTCCGCCGCATTGCGCGCGACATTGAACGAGCCCTTGAGATGCACCGAAATCACCGCATCCCAGTCCGCTTCCGTCATCTTGTGGAAGATCGCATCGCGCAGGATGCCGGCCACATTCACCACCCCGTCTATGCGCCCGAAGGTCTCCACCGCCTGGCGCACCATCGAGCCCGCCGCCTCGTAGTCGGCGACGCTCTCGCCGTTGACGACCGCCTCGCCGCCGGCGTCCTCGATCATCCGGACGGTCTCCTGCGCCGGGGTCGCATCCGCCCCCGCTCCGCCGACATCGCCGCCGAGGTCGTTCACGACCACCTGTGCGCCCTCTCGCGCCGCCAGCACCGCGATCTCGCGCCCGATGCCGCGGCCCGCGCCTGTCACCAGAACGACCTTGCCTTCCAATACGCCCATCTATGCCGGCTCCCGAATTTCTGCCGGGGCCAGCATAGATGGCCGCGCGGGCATTCGCGAGCGCGGAGAGCACTTCTGCCGGCCGCGCCGCAGGCGGCGCCCGAACCGGGTCGCGAACCCCGCTCCGGCCTGCTTTTCGGTGTCCCGCCGGCCCCGAACCGAGCTCCCGCAACAGGGTCCCGATTTAACGCGCCTGCCGGACACCGGCATAACTGTCCTGCCGGTGCGCCCCACCGGCAGCCCGGCGGCACGCCGGGCAGAAACATAGCGGCGGCAGGTCCGGAGCTGTCACGACCTTCGATGCTCCTGTGCCGCGCCGCGGCGGAATTTGCCGAATGCCGCTGCGCAGAGATCGACAAATCGCCCGTCTGGTTTGGTGGGAGTTTTTGTATCGGACTGTATTGCCCATAACCCGACCGAGGCGGACGACAGGGAGAAAGCAAGAATGAAAGATATCAAGAAGTTCCAGCAAATGGTTCGCGACGGCCGGATGGACCGCCGCGATTTTCTCGCAGCCCTGGGCGCACTCGGCGTTACCGGCGCCGCCGCAACGGGCTTCCTGCACTCGTCCAGCGCGCTCGCCGCGACGCCGCGCAAGGGCGGCACGGTGCGCTACGCGAACAACCTCCACGGGTCCGACGACCAGATGGACCCGATCGTCTTCACATCGGGCATCGACTACACACGCGGCAGGGCCACCTATAACGGGCTCGTGCAAATCCGTGAAAACATGGTGCTGGCGCCCGAACTGGCAGAGGAATGGTCGGCCAACGGCGACGCCACCGAATACACCTTCAAGATCCGCAAGGGGGTGGAGTTCCACGACGGTTCGCCGCTGACCGCCGACGATGTGGTCTGGAGCATGAACCGCCATCTCGGCCCCGACTCCCCATCGACGGCCAAGGCGCTGTTCGCGTCGGTGCAGGAGTGGAAGAGGGTGGACAGCCACACCGTGAGGGCAGTCCTGACCTCTCCGGATTCCGACCTTCCCGTGAAGCTCACCGAGAAGCAGACCAAGATCGTCAAGATGGACACGGAGGACTTCAGGAAGGGCAACGGCACCGGCCCGTTCGTGCTCGAATCCTTCCAGCCCGGCGTGCGGTCCACCCATACCCGCAACCCGAATTACTGGAGGGACGGAGCGAACTTCGAGGCGCTGGAGATCACCGCCATCACCGACCTCCTGTCGCGGGCCAACGCGCTCATCGCCGGCGTTGTAGACCTCATCGTCCAGGTCGATTCCAAGAGCATCTCCCGGGTCGAGCAGGCCGACGGCGTGCGGGTCATCTCGACGCCGACCAGCGCCTATACCGGAATCTGCATCCTGAAGAACACGGCGCCCGGCCAGAACGACGACTTCGTCAAGGCCATGCAATACATCCAGGACCGTGAGCGCATCGTGCGTTCGATCCTGAAGGGGCACGGCACGGTCGGCAACGACCACCCGGTCGGGCCCGCTTTCGGCCCGGACCATTGTAATGAACTGGCGCAGCGTCCGTTCGACCCGGACAAGGCCAAGTTCCATCTCGAGAAGTCCGGCGTCACCTCCGCCGAGCTCTATGTCGCGCCGGTTCGCCTCGGCATTGAGGAAATCTGCCTCCTGATGCAGGCCAATCTCAAGAAGATCGGCTTCGACCTCAGGATCAAGAAGGTGCCGACGGACGGCTATTGGGGCGCCGTGTGGATGAAGGAGCCGATGAACGTCGTGTCGTGGAACATGCGTCCCACCGCGAACGCGCAAATGGCCATCCAGTTCGCGCCGGGTGCGGCCTGGAACGACACGTTCTGGAACAACGAACGGATGGGAGAGCTGCTGACGGCTCAACTCGCCGAGACCGATCCCGCGAAGCGCCACGGGATGCTCTGCGAAATGCAGACACTCATACACAATGGCAGCGGCATGGTGATTCCTTGCCATGTGAACGAGGTGGACGGCGCCAGCAACAAGATCCAGGGCATCCCGAAGGTGCCGTTCGGCGCGCTCGGCGCCTATGAATGGGTCGAGTTCGCCTGGATGGACGAGTGAGCCCGGCTGTGCTGTCGTCCGGATGAAACGGGCCCGCGCGGTCTTGACCGCGCGGGCCTTTCTCTCCGACCGCCGCCGGGCGGCCACCGTAAAGGCGTGACCGACCGCGGCGGGCAGTCGATTCCCGGCCGACGCATGGCGAGCCGTTCCGGGTCGCCCACCGAATGATACTGCTGAACGCCATACTGCGCCGGACCGCGCTCGGCATCGCGACGCTGTTCGTCGTGTCGGTCCTGATCTTCATCGGCACCAGCATTCTGCCGGGCGATGTCGCCAACATCATCCTGGGCCAGATGGCGACGCCCGAATCCCTGGCTGCGCTGCGCGCCAAGCTCGGCCTGGATGAGCCTGCCCATATCCGGTACTTCATCTGGCTGGCCGACCTGCTGACCGGGGACCTCGGCTTCTCCAAGGCCGGCGCCGGCGCCGGGACCATCGGCACCCCGATCTCCGAAATGCTCATGCCCCGCCTGGTCAATACCCTCAGGCTGGGCGTCGCAGTTGCGGTGGTCGCGGTGCCCTTCGCGGTGACAGTGGGCCTGTTGGCCGCCATGTATCCCGGCACGCGGCTGGACCGGACCGTGACGTTCACGACGCTCGGGCTCATCTCGGTGCCGGAATTCCTCGTCGCCACCGTGCTGGTGCTGGTGGTGGCGGTTCATCTCGGCTGGCTGCCGGCCACCGCCTATATCAGCGGACAGGAGACCGGCTGGAAGCTGGTCCGGGCGCTGGCGATGCCGGCGCTCACACTGGTTATCGTGGCCTCCTCGCAGATCATGCGCATGACCCGCGCCACGGTGCTCAATGTCATGAGCTCTCCCTATATCGAGATGGCGATCCTCAAGGGGGTGTCGCGCAAGCGGATCATCCTGCGCCATGCGCTGCTCAACGCAGTCGGACCCATCGTAAATGTCATCGCGCTCAACCTCGCCTATCTCGTGAGCGGTGTCGTTATCGTCGAAACGGTCTTCGCCTATCCGGGGCTGGCGAAGCTGATGATCGACGCCGTGCAGACGCGGGACCTGCCGCTGGTGCAGGCCTGCGCCATGATCTTCTGCGCGACCTACATCGTGCTGATCTTCATCGCGGACATGGTGTCGATCCTGTCGAACCCCAGGCTGCGGCATCCGAAATAGAGGTATCGCCATGTCCGAGAACATCGAGAAGACCGATACGGAAGTCAGGTTCGAGGAACTGCCGGACGCGCCGCCCCGGCGCAGGTTGCGGCTCTCATGGAGCGGCAAACTCGGGGTCTGCGTCGTGGCGTTCTGGATGGCCATCGTGTTCATCGGGCCGTCCATTTCGCCCTATCACGAGGCCGACTTTCTGGACGAGGCGCTGTTTATTGTGCCGGGCAGCGACAATCCCTATCCCGAGACCGACTACCAGCCGCCGAGCTCGGTCGCGTGGCTGGGCACCGACTATCTCGGCCGCGATACGCTCTCGCGGACCCTCTACGGTGCGCGCACGACCATCGGCATCTCGCTGGCCTCGACGCTGATCGCCTATCTCGTGGGGGTTACGCTCGGCATTGCGGCGGCGGTTGGTGGAAACGTCATGGATTCCGTGCTGAGCCGGTTCAACGACGCGATCCTGTCGATCCCGAGCATCATGCTCGCACTGGTGGTCATTGCTGCCATCGGCAGCACCATCCCGATATTGATCGTGCTGACCGGCCTCATATACGCCGCCACCGTGTTCCGGATCGCCCGGTCGCTGGGGCTGGATGTGAAGGTCAGCGATTTCGTCGAGGCCGCGCGTGTGCGCGGCGAAGGCCTGTGGTGGATCGTCACCCGCGAGATCCTGCCCAATGTCGCCATGCCGATGGCGACCGATTTCGGGCTGCGTTTCGTCTATGTGATCCTGTTCATTTCGAGCCTGAGCTTTCTCGGCCTCGGAGTGCAGCCGCCCCAGTCCGACTGGGGCAGCATGGTCCGGGAGAGCCTCTCCGGACTTCCCTACGGCTCTATCGCGCCGCTGGTGCCGTCCCTCGCGATCGCCACCCTGACAATTGCCATCAACCTCATCGTGGACGACGTCTCCGCCCATGCCGGGGGGCGGCTGGCGAAGAGGATGATCTGATGACAGCACTCCTCGAAATCGACGGCCTGAAGATCGATGCGCGCAAGGACGACGGCAGCCTGGCGCCGATCGTCAAGAGCGTGAGCTTCGCCATCGAGCGGGGAGAGGTGGTCGCCCTGATCGGCGAGTCGGGTTCGGGAAAGACCACCATTGCCCTCTCGGCGCTCGGATACTCGAAGCCCGGCCTCGAGTTCACCGGTGGCGAGGTCCGCCTGGACGGGCGCGACGTGATCTCCATGCCTCCGGACGAGAAGCGCGACATGCGGGGCCGGCGCGTCGCCTATCTCGCCCAGAGCGCCGCTGCGACCTTCAATCCCGCGCTGACCATCGGCGAGCAGGTGATCGAATCGCCTGTCCTCCACGGGCAGATGAGCCGCGAGGAGGCCGAGGAGCGGGCCGAGGACCTGTACCGGACCCTGGAACTGCCGGATCCCGACCGCCTCGGCAAACGCTACCCCCACCAGGTGTCGGGCGGCCAGCTGCAGAGGTTGATGGCGGCCATGGCGCTCTGCGGCAGGCCGGACCTGCTGGTTCTGGACGAGCCGACCACCGCCCTCGACGTCACCACCCAGATCGAGGTGCTCAAGGCCTTCAAGTCCGTCATCAAGCGGGAGGGGGCGGCGGCGCTCTATGTCACGCACGACCTCTCTGTCGTCGCGCAGATCGCGGACCGGATCGTCGTCTTGTATGCGGGGGACATTCTGGAGCACGGGGACGCCAACCAGGTCATCAACCGGCCGGCCCACGACTATACGCGGCGCCTGATGGCGGCGGTGCGCCCGCCTCCGGCCGCCGGGCAGGGCGATGCGGCGCTGGCGGAGCACTTGCGGGACAGCCCCGCCCTGGAAGTAAGGGATGTCAGCGCAGGCTACGGCAGGCGAATGGACGGCTCGGTGGCGGTCAAGGTGCTGCGAGACGTCAACCTGGCCGTGCAACGCGGAAATACGATCGGGATCATCGGCGAGTCGGGTTGCGGCAAGTCCACCCTCGCGCGGGTCATGTCGGGCCTGTTGCCCGCCACCGACGGGGAGATATTGCTGGACGGGGAGAGGCTTCGGCCCGGTCTCCAGCAACGGGCCCGCAGCGAGCTCCAGAAAATCCAGTTCGTTTTCCAGATGGCGGACGTGGCCCTCAATCCGCGCCAGAGAATCGGCGGCATTCTGGGTCGTCCGCTGGAATTCTATTTCGGCCTCAGGGGCAAGGAGAAGAGGCAGCGCGTCAGCGAACTGCTGCAAATGGTGGAATTGCCGGCTGAGTTTGCCGGGCGGTATCCGGAAGAGCTTTCAGGCGGCCAGAAGCAGCGCGTCAACCTGGCGCGCGCGCTGGCGGCGTCGCCGGAGGTGCTGCTCTGCGACGAGGTGATTTCAGCCCTCGACACCATCGTCGGCGCCAATGTCATCGAACTCCTCAAGCGGCTGCGGCGGCAAAGCGGCGTCTCGTTCGTCTTCATCAGCCACGACCTTTCCACCGTCGCGTCCTTCGCCGATGAAATCGTCGTCCTCTATGCGGGACGGGTCGTTGAGCATGGATCTACCGACCGTGTGCTCTCGCCTCCGTATCATCCCTATACGCGGCTGCTGATCGCCTCGGTTCCGGAACTGCGCATCGGCTGGCTGGAAGAGACGATGAAGACACAGTCAGCGCAGGCGGGCATCGACCGTGTGGTCACGATGACCGATGTGGGCTGCCCGTTCTTCGACCGGTGCCCGATCGCGATCGAAGGCACTTGCGACCGCGAAACGCCGCCTGTCCGGCATCTCGGCGGCCGGCATACCATCGAATGCCATCGAAGCGAGGCGGAGTTCCTCGAAGGGGTGGCGCCGGCCTGACCGGTCCCGAACCCGGCAGGGCCGGAGGGCAAGATGAATTCCATGCTGGAAATATTGCTTCGCTCCCGGTGGCGGAACCGCAAGGGTCTGCCGAATGCCGATGTCGCGGGCGCGTGGCGGGGCCTTGTCGTGCTGGCTGCGTATCTGGCCGCCATAACGATCGGCCATACGCTCGCCATGATGGCGTTCGAGGAACTGGCTCTCGGCGATGCCGTCTGGCTTACCGCAACGACGATGACAACCGTCGGCTACGGCGATCTGTCGGCATCGACGGCTGCCGGGCGCTGGTCGACCGTCATTCTGGTTCCTGCTTATTCGTGACACTCCGCATGTGAGGCTGTACGGTCTCAATGTGTTCCGTATGAGGGGGTCACGGTTATGAGGTTCAAGGTTGCATCGCGCGTGCGTGGTTTGAGCGACGAGGCGTTTCGCGAGGCCTTCGGTACCGAGGAGCAGTGCCGCGCGGCGCTGCTCCGGCTGCGCTGGCCGGGCGGCTTCCTCTGCCCCTGCTGCGGCCATCGCGGGCATTGCGTGCTGGCGGGGCGCGGGCTCTACCAATGCAACCGGTGCAAGAAGCAGACATCGCCCACGGCGGGCACGATCTTCCACGCGACCAAGCTGCCGCTGACACTCTGGTTCGCCGCCATCCACCTGATCGTGACGGCGAAGAACGGCATCTCGTCGGTGGAACTCGGCCGCCGTCTCGGGGTCAAGCAGCCGACGGCCTGGGCCGTGAAGCACAAGATCATGGCGGTGATGGCGCGGCGCGAGGGGGAGACGCCGCTTACGGGGCGGGTCGAGATGGACGACGCCTATCTCGGCGGGGTGCGCTCCGGCGGCAAGCGGGGCCGCGGCGCGGCGGGCAAGACGCCCTTCGTGGCGGCGGTCTCGACCAGTCCCGAGGGGCGCCCGCGCAAGCTGAAGCTGGCGCCGGTCAAGGGCTTCCGCAAGCGCGAGATCGCGCGTGGCGCCAAGCACTGGCTGGCCCCCGGCGCGGCGGTTGTGACGGACGGCTTGGGCTGCTGGAGCGCACTCGACGAGATCGCCTGCAGCCATCAGGCAATCCGCACCGGGTCGGGCCGACAGGCGGCCCGCATGGCGCCGTTCAAATGGGTGAACACGACGCTCGGCAACATCAAGTGCGCGATCACCGGGACCTATCGCAAGCTCGGCCCCGATCACGCCGGGCGCTACCTCGCCAGCTTCGCCTGGCGCTACAACCGGCGCTATCAACTCCAGACAATGATCCCGCGTTTCGTCCATAGCGCCGCACGCACCGAGCCCATGCCCTATCGCCTCCTCATTGCCAGATGACTTTCAGGGATAAGCAGGTTCTGGTTTATGTCGGGGGCGTGTTCGCCCTGGGCAAGGGAGCGGCCGACTATTTCGAGTATCGGGCTAACAGGCGCGCGCTCAAGCGGCGCGGCCTCTGGAGGTGGCGGTTGAAGGACCATGTATTGATCGTCAATGCCCCGAGTGCGGGCGCGGACCCCTATTTCGAAACGCTGCTTCGGCAGTTCCGGGAGACCGGATGGGGACGGAAGAAGGACGTCCTTATCCTTTCGACATGCTGGCCGGAGGGGCTTCCGGAAAGCCTGACCCGCCTCGGCGTCGTTCACGTCCACGGTCGGGCCGCCTCGGACGAGAAGCTGGAGGACTCAGGCGCGGTGGACGCAGCGGCGGTGGTGGTGCTCGCCAACGACGAAAAGGATGCCGCGTCCGACGGGACGGCATTCGACATCGTGCACCGGCTGGTGGAAATGGGGGCGAAGGGGCGGATTGCCGTGGAATGCGTGGACGACCGGAACCGGGACCGGCTGCGCGACGCTGGTGCCACGACTGTCATGCGGCCCATGCGCGGCTACCCGGAGATGCTGGTCCGGGCGCTGATTGCACCCGGTTCGGAAGCCATCATCGAAGACCTGTTCACGCGCCACGGCGACGAGTGCGTGCGCTACGAGCTGTCTGTCGCCGGAGTTCCCTGGGGCCGTCTGGCCGCCCGGCTGGTCTCCGCCGGCGCGGGGACGGCGCTGGCCTATGCCGGTGCGGCCGATGGCGAGGTGATCGTCAATCCGCGGCCTGACCGCCAGGTGTTTGCATCGGCGCTTTTCCTGATGGTCAAGGAGGGTCACGAGCCCGCCATGGACATGCTGGAACGGCTGATCCGGGAGGCAGGCGAAGATTCGGCGTGACCCTGCGCTGTTTGTCTTTCAGCCGGGATTGGCGCTCTTGGGTTTCATGCCCCGGTCGGGTCGGACCGGGACGATAGCAGCCGGCGCACCTCGCCCGCCCTGACTGCGCCGAGGCCGAGTGCCGCGAGCAGGAAGACCGCAAGGCCGCCGATGCACAGCGCCGCCAGCGCCCCGATGCGCGCGGCTTCGCCGCCGGCGAGCCAGGGGCCGGCCGCCTCGAGCCCGCCGAGAAGCGCCGCCGCCATGACGAGGGCGGCGCCCACGGCGCGCGGCAGGCGGGAGACCAGGCGTCTGTTCGCTTGGCAGTGGCCGCGCCGGTGCAACGCGGCCCACAGCAGGCCGGCATTCGCCCAGGCGGCGGCGCTGGTAGCCGCCGCGATGCCGACATGCCCGACTTCGCGGTAGAGCGCCAGGCTGAGGCCGGTGTTGAGCACGACAGCGACAACCGTAATCCTGAACGGAGTGCGCATGTCTTCGCGTGCGAAGAAGCCGGGCTGCAATATCCGCACCAGCACAAAGGCAGGCAATCCGGCGGCGAAGGCCGCAATGGCGGCCGCCGTTGCTTGCGTATCCGCCGCCGAGAAGGCGCCGCGCTCGAACAGCACCCCGGCCACGGCCGCCGGCATGGCCAGCAGGGCGGCAGCGGCCGGCAGCGAAAGCAGCATGGCGATCTCGATAGCCCGGTTCATCTCGTCGGAGGCTCCCGCACTGTCTCCGGCCTGCAGCGTGCGGGCAAGGCGCGGCAGCAGCGCCGTGCCGAGCGCAATGCCGACCACGCCGAGCGGAAGCTGATAGATGCGGTCTGCATAGTGCAGCCAGGCGACGGCGCCGGTCGGCAGCAGCGAGGCGATCACCGTGCCGATCAGCAGGTTGATCTGCAGCGCGCCCGCAGACAGGGTTCCCGGCACCAGCAGTCGAAGCATCCGCCGAACGTCCCGCGTGATCCGGGGCAAGCGCAGCCTGAGCCGCAGCCGCGCCCGGCGCATGTCCCACAGAATCAGCGCGAGCTGGCCGAAGCCGGCGAGGCACACCCCGATAGCGAGCGCCAGCCCCGGCGCGCCGGTCCACAGCGCGGAAACCGCAAGCGCGGCGATCAACACGACATTGAGCAGGATCGGCGCGGCGGACGGAATCGCGAAGCGGTAGAAGCTGTTCAGTATGCCGGCGAAGAAGGCCAGGAGCGCCATGCAGAGCAGATAGGGGAAAGTGAGCCGCGAGAAGAGCACGGCCGGGCCGAACCGTTCGGGCTGGTCGAGGAAGCCGGGCGCGAGCACCGTGACCAGGATCGGCATGAAGGCTTCGGCAAGCGCGGTGAACACGAGCAGGGCTGCGAACAGCACCGCCAGCACCTCCTCGCCGAAGGCAAGCGCCGCCTTCCGCCCGTCCTGCTGGAGGCGGCCGGAGAACATGGGCACGAACGCCGCGGCGAAGGCGCCCTCCGCGAACAGGCGGCGGAACAGGTTGGGCAGGCGGAATGCGACCAGGAAGGCGTCTGCGATGGGGCCCGCGCCGAGCAGGGCGGCGAATGCGAGGTCGCGCACGAAACCCAGCACCCGGCTCGCCATAGTGAAGCCGCCGACGGTTGCGGCGGCGCGCAGAAGCGCCATCGCCTGCCCTCAGTCGGTGTCGTCCGCCCCTGCTACTGCCTGGAGCAACGTCTCATGCACCCGGGCGAGCTTGCCGTCATGGACGACCTTCAGCCCGAACACGTCCTTGACATAGAACACATCGACCACCCGTTCGCCATAGGTGGCGATGCGCGCGGTCGTGATCCTGAGACTGAGGTCGGAGAGCGCGTGCGCCACATCGAACAGGAAGCCAGGACGGTCGCGCCCGTTGACTTCGATCACGGTGTGGGTGGCGGAAGCACGGTTGTCGATCAGCACCCGGGGCGGCACGGTGAACACGGCGGTGCGGGACGGCCAGCCGCGCCGGCGGCGGACCTCGTGCTTGAGGTCGATCTCGCCCCTGAGGGCCTCGCGCACCCGGCGCTCCAGCGCCGCCAGCTGCCGGGAGCCGGTCACCGCCTGCGCCTCGGCGTCCTGGACCTGGAAGGTGTCGATGGCGATGCCGTTGGCGAAGGTGAAAACCCTGGCCTCGACCACGCTCATTCCCGACGCGGCAAGCGCCCCTGCGAAACGCGCGAACAGGCCCGGATGGTCATGCGCGCAGAACACGACCTCGGTGACGGCGCGGCTCTCGTCGATACGCGCTTTCACGGAGAGCGCCGCGGGATCGTCCCGGACCTCTGCGATCATGCCGGCATGATGCACCAGCGTGTCGCGGTCCCAGGCGAGCCAGTAGCTGGCGGGCGCCGCGTCGGCGAATTGCGCGAAGGTTCCGTCGGACCAGCCGGGCAGCGCCGTGCGAAGCTCGTCCTGGGCTTCCCGTACCCGCTCGGCGGCGGCGAGGCGGATATCGCCGCCGGTCAGCAATTCCTCGGTCTTGAAATAAAGCTCGCGCAGCAGCGCGGCCTTCCAGGCGTTCCAGACATTGGGGCCGACCGCGCGAATGTCGGCGACGGTCAGCACCAGCAGCAGGCGCAGCCGCTCCGGCGACTGCACGAGGTCCGCGAAATCGGCGATGGCGCGCCCATCGTTGAGGTCGAGCTTGAAGGCGGCCGCGCTCATTGCGAGATGGTGGCGCACCAGCCAGGAGACCGTTTCGGTCTCCTCGTCGCTGAGGCCGAGCTCGGGCCCCAGCCGCAAGGCGTCCTCCGCTCCCAGGACCGAATGGTCGCCGCCGCGCCCCTTGGCGATGTCGTGCATGAAGACCGCGAGATAGAGCGCCCGGCGCGAGAGCACCTTGTGGACGACCTCGGAGGCGACCGGGGCTTCGTCCCGGAGTTCGCCCCGCTCGATGCGGTGCAGGATGCCGATGGCCCGGATCGTGTGCTCGTCCACGGTGTAGGTGTGGTACATGTCGTATTGCATCTGCGCCACGACCCGCCCGAACACCGGGATGAGACGGCCGAGCAGCCCGGCCTCGTTCATCCGCCGGAGCGTCGTGTCGGGCGCCGCGGTCGAGGTCAGCATGTCCAGGAACAATGCGGCGGCTTCCGGCCGGCGGTGGAAGCCGAAATCGATCCGGTGCAGGTTCCGCGTCACCTGGCGCAGCGCCGCCGGGTGGATGTCCAGTTCGTGGCGTTGCGCCTCGTGGAACAGCCGCAGCATGGCGGGCGGGTCTTCGGCGAAGGCATCCTCCTGCGCAAGGGTGAGCCAGCCGCTCTCGGCGGTGAACGGCCCCATCTGCCGGTCGCGCGTCAGCAGCCGGGAAATCGAGAACAACGGCTTGCGGCGGTGTTCGTCTTCGAGCGCGGCGCAGAAGATGCGCGTCAGGTCGCCCACCTTCTTCGCCACGAGGTAATAGTGCTTCATGAAGCGCTCGACCGGGCGGGCGCCGGCGCGGCCGCGATAGCCGAGCCGGGCGGCGATCTCCTGCTGGAGGTCGAAGGTAAGCCGCTCCTCCGCGCGTCCGGCCAGGTAATGCAGATGGCAGCGCACCGTGGAGAGGAACCGCTCCGACTTGACGAAGGCCGCGAGCTCGGCGGGCGCGAACACGCCCTTCGCCGCCAGTTCGCCCACCTCGTCCACCCGGTAGAGGTATTTGGCGATCCAGTAGAGGGTGTGGAGGTCGCGCAGCCCGCCCTTGCCTTCCTTGACATTCGGCTCGACGACATAACGGCTGTCGCCGAAACGCAGATGCCGTTCGTCGCGCTCGGCCAGTTTCCGCTCGGCGAATTCCGGGCCGGTCTTCTTGACCAGCTCGTCGGCGAAGCGCGTGCGGAACTCGTCGTAAAGCCCGGCTTCGCCCCAGAGGAACCGCGTCTCCAGCAGGCTCGTGCAGATCGTCGTGTCCCGGCCGGCGAGGCGGAGGCATTCGTCGGCCGAACGGGTGGCGTGGCCGACCTTGAGGCCCGTATCCCAGAGCAGCAGCAGCACATATTCGACGATCTGCTCGACCCTCGGCGTGACCTTCCAGGGCAGCAGGAACAGCAGGTCGAGGTCCGAATAGGGCGCCAGGTTGCCGCGTCCGTAGCCGCCCTGGGCCACAAGCGCGAAGCGGTCGCCGGTGGTGGGGTTGGCGGCCGGGAACACCGTTCCGGCGACGAAGTCGAACAGGCCGCCCGCGATCCGGTCCATGGACACGGAGAGGCCGCGCATCGCGATATCGGCAGGCTGGCCCGCCTCGAAAGCAGCGCGCACGGCCCCGCGCGTCTCCTCCACGCCTTCCTTCAGGATTGCGAGCCCCTGCTCCCGGCCGGGCCGCGGTCCGGAGCCCAGCGCATCGAGCCGGGCGACCGTCCGCGCCGCCTGCCGGACGCTCTCCCCGGCATATTGCAGGCCGGTTCCGTCCACGCGCCTTGCCCCCGCTGCCTTCACGCGCGACCATGGGCGGCGCGCGGCGGCCCGTCAAGGCGGCGGGCGGCGCCGGATGCGGCTATGGGGGCGACTTATGGGCAACGGTATCCTGGCGGTGTGGACCGACTGCGCCGCAGACGGGGAAGCGGATTTCAACGAGTGGTACAACCGCGAGCACCTGCCGGAGAGGGTGGGTGTGCCGGGCTTCCTCAAGGGCGTGCGCTACCGGGCGGTCGAGGCCGACCGGGGCTATTTCACCTGGTACCGGACGGAGACCGTGTCGGTGCTGGCGTCGAAACCCTATCGCGACCGCCTGAACGACCCGTCCGACTGGACCCAGCGCGTGATGCCGGTCTTCCAACGCACGATCCGCTCGGCGATGACCGTGGAGGGCGACGCGGGCGAAGCGGCAATCGGCGCCTGGGCGGCCGTGCTGCGCGCGGGTGAGGACCTTGGCGCGATCGACTTGAAGGGCCTTGCCACCGCCGAAGGGGCGCTCGGCGCGATGCGCTGGCATCTCGACATGGCGGCGACCGGCAGCCCGACCGTCGAAGCCTCGATCCGCGGGCCGGACGAGCAGGCGGCGCGGGCAGTGCTGGTGCAGACGGCGACGGAAGGCGCGGCCCGCCGCGCAGCAGAGGCCCTGGCGGGGCAGGGCGAGGTCGGCGTCTATGCGCTGATGGCGGTGCTCACAGCCGAGAGCATGGCCCACTGAGGCAGGTCCGGTCGTTTTGAACCGAGACCTGCGAGACGGCGCCCATTGTCACCCCGGACGGCGCGCCAGCACCGATCCGGGGTCCAGTCTCTCGAAGTCGGGGTGTGTGGCTCGACTGGGCCCCGGCTCGGGGGCCGGGGCGACAGCGTCACCAAAACTTTCGCCCCCGGTCCAACACGGTCGGATACCGCGCCAGGCGCTGTGGACGGCTGCTCTTGCAGGAATAGTGCCGGAGGGCGTGGGTGGTGGAGCCGAGGGGGCTCGAACCCCTGACCTTCGCATTGCGAACGCGACGCTCTCCCGGCTGAGCTACGGCCCCACACATTGCACGACTCCGCCTCTAGGCGGCAGCCGGGAAGCGGGGTTATGTTGCAGGGCGCGGGAGCGTGTCAAGGCCCCGCGCGACCCGCACCCACCCGCCGGAGGCGTCCAGGCCCCATGACCGTCATCCTGTTTCCGCTGCTCCAGCTTCTCGATGTTGTGCTGGAGCTCTACCAGATCGTCCTGATCGTCTGGGTCGTGCTGAGCTGGCTGGTCTCCTTCAATGTCGTCAACACGGCCAACGGCTTCGTGCGCGGGGCGATGAATGTGCTCTGGCGGCTGACCGAGCCGGCGCTGCGCCCGATCCGGCGCTTCGTTCCGATGGTCTCCGGTCTCGACTTCTCGCCGCTGATCCTGCTGCTGGCGATCTACTTCCTGCGCGGCGTGGTCGGCCGCATGATCTTCTCCATGGCGTGAGAGGGAGGCAACTTCCATGAGCGGTGCCCGCATCATCGACGGCAAGGCGCTCGCGGCGAAGCTGCGGGAGCGCGTGGCGGCCCAGGTAGCCGCGCTCGACGGCAGGGTCCGGCCCGGCCTCGCTGTGGTGCTGGTCGGCGAGGACCCGGCGAGCGCCGTCTATGTCCGCAACAAGAACCGCGAGACGCAGGCCGCCGGCATGGCCTCCTTCGAGCACAGCCTGCCCGCCGACACCGGCGAGGCGGAGTTGCTGGCGCTGGTGGACAGCCTGAACCGCGACCCGGCGGTGCACGGCATACTGGTGCAGTTGCCGCTGCCGGACGGCATCGACTCCGCGAAGGTGCTCAGGGCCATCGACCCGGCCAAGGATGTGGACGGCTTCCACCCGGAGAATGTGGGCGCGCTCTGGACCGGCGCCCCGGCGCTCGCGCCCTGTACGCCGCGCGGCTGCATGACCATGCTGGCCGAGGTCCATCCGGACGGGCTTGTCGGCAAGCGCGCAGTCGTCGTCGGCCGGTCCAATATCGTCGGCAAGCCGATGGCGGCCCTGTTGCTGGCCCAGCATTGCACCGTGACGCTCGCGCATTCCCGCACGCAGGACTTGCCGGCGGTCTGCCGCGGGGCCGACATTCTGGTGGCGGCCGTCGGTCGGGCGCGCATGATCGAGGGCGATTGGGTCCGGCCCGGCGCGACGGTGATCGATGTCGGCATCAACCGCGTACCCGGGGAAGGCGGCAAGACGCGGCTGGTTGGCGATGTCGATTTCGCGGGCGCCTCGGAGGTCGCCGGCGCCATTACGCCGGTGCCGGGCGGCGTCGGCCCGATGACGATTGCCTGCCTGCTCGCGAACACCGTGACCGCGGCCTGCCGGCAGGCGGGCGTGGCCGAGCCCTCGGCGTAGCGGTTGCCATGACGAATGCCGGCAAGGACGGGGCGGGCACCCGGCAGGGTGCGCTCGACCGCGTCCGCGACCACTATGACAGCGGCGCCTTCATAGAGACGCTTGCCCGCCGCGTGGCGGTGCCGTCCACCAGCCAGGACCCGGACTTTGCGCCGCATCTCTGGCGCTATCTGGAAGAGGAGATCGCGCCTGCCGCCCGCGACATGGGCTTCGAGGTCGCGGTCGATCCCAATCCGGAGTCCGGCGGCGGCCCATTGCTGACAGCGGTGCGGCATGAGGGTGACGCGCTGCCGACCGTGCTCGTCTATGGCCATGGCGACACCGTGCTCGGCCATGAAGGGCAGTGGCGCGACGGTCGCGACCCCTGGACCCTCGACCGGGACGGCGACCGGCTCTACGGGCGCGGCACGGTGGACAACAAGGGCCAGCACGGCATCGCCCTCGCCGCGCTGGAAACGGTGCTGGCGGAACGCGGGCGGCTCGGCTTCAACGCGAAGCTGCTGGTCGAGACCAGCGAGGAAACCGGCTCGATGGGCCTGCGTGCCTTCGCCGAGGCGAACCGGAAGAGGCTCTCGGCGCATGTGCTGATCGCCTCCGACGGGCCGCGCGTGGCGCCCGACCGGCCGACCGTGTTCCTGGGCTCGCGCGGCGTCGTCAATTTCTCCCTGGACATCGACGCCCGCGAGGGCGGCCACCATTCCGGCAATTGGGGCGGGTTGCTTTCCAATCCTGCAACGCGGTTGGCGAGCGCCGTCGCCTCCATGGTGGACGCGCGCGGGCGCATTCTGGTCGAGGACTTGAGGCCGCCGCCCATGTCGAACGCCGTGCGCACGGCGATTGCCGATTGCGCCATCGACGGCGGGCCGGGCGCGCCGGAAATCGACCCCGACTGGGGCGAGCCGGGCCTCACGCCCTGGGAGCGCGTGTTCGGCTGGAACGCGCTGGAAGTACTGGCCTGGGGGGCTGGCGATGCGGCGCGGCCAGTAAACGCCATCCCGCCCCGCGCGCGCGCCGTCATCCAGATGCGTTTCGTCGCCGGCTCCAGGGAGGAGAAGTTCGAGCCCGCCATTCGCGCGCATCTGGACGCGCACGGCTTCGAGGATGTGCAGCTTGCGCAGATGCGCACCGTGATGAAGGCGACCCGCACGCCGCTCGACGACCCCTGGGTGCGGCGCGTCATGGTGTCGCTCGAAGAGACGCTGGGGCGGCCTGCGGCGCTGCTGCCCAATCTCGGCGGCTCGATCCCGAACGACGTGTTCACCGACGTGCTGGGCATGCCGACGATCTGGGTGCCGCATTCCTACGCCGGCTGCTCCCAGCACGCCCCCAACGAACACGCGCTGGCCCCCCTCCTCCGAGAGGGCCTCGAAATGATGACCGGCATCTTCTGGGACATCGGCGCGTAGCGGGGAGAGGCGGGTGTGCTATATTCTGGCTAGGTAGATAGACAGGACAGCAGACCATGTTGAGTCTTCAGGACGCCAAGAACAGCTTCAGCGCCGTCGTGGCTGCCGCGTTGGACGGACGGCCCCAACATGTGAGCCGGCGAGGCCGGCCTGCGGTCGTTGTCATCTCCGAGGTGGAATATGGGCGGCTGAAGGCGGCGGCGCGTACCCAAAAGACCTTTGTCGAACATCTGCTCGACCAACCGGAGGGGCCCGAAACGCCGCGGGCGAAAGTAGTGCCGAGGGATATCGTTTTCTGAGGTGTATCTGCTGGACACGAATATCGTTTCAGCCCTCCGCCGTCCGGAGCGTTCCCCGGCAGTAGCGGCATGGCTTCGAAGCCGGCCGGATGAAGAACTATTCATCAGCGTCGTCACATTGGGCGAAATCGAGCGTGGAGTCGCGATGCAGGAGCGCCGTAATCCGGATTTTGCAAAAGATTTACGGGTTTGGCTGTCCGAGATCGAGGCCCTTTTCGCGGACCGCATCCAGGCGTTCGGCGCGGCTGAGGCGCGCGAATGGGGCCGTCTTTGGGCTCGGCTGGGTCATGACGGCGCGGACTTGCTGATTGCGGCGACGGCGATTGTCGGCGGTCTGACGGTGGTCACACGGAACGCGCGGCATTTCGAGAATACGGGAGCGGACTTGCTGGCTTTGACCTGACTGGCAACTGCACTTGCCGCGCTGGATTTGACATTCGCAAACGCATGGTAAACTGGTCTTGCGAGGCGGGATTCGGGGTCGGTCGCTGCCGCGCGGAGGTCTTCCCGACAAGAGAGGAAAGCGTAAAGCAAGGTCAGGCCGGCGGGCCGGGCCCACACCGGAACATGACAAAACATGACATTTCATGACACATCGCTGGAGTGGGCCCCTTGGTCCGGAGTGGCTTGTCGCGCTCTGCCGCCGTTGTCTTCAACCGAGGTGAACAGGGAGGCTCACATGGGAAAACTTCGACATATCGCGGTCACCGTTCCGGACCTGGAAACGGCCGCGCAGTTCTACGAGAACACCTTCGGCATGACGCGGCAGCAGCAATCCGACATCGCGATTCTGCTTTCCGACGGCGTGGTCAGCCTGGCGATCCTGAAGTTCAGGACCGATGAGCAGGCGGGCGACGAACGGGGCAAGGACTTCCACGGCCTGCACCATATGGGATTCGTGGTCGACGACATCGACGCGATGAGCAGGGAGATCGAGGCCAATGGCGGCCGCTACCATATGCGGCTCCCGGACTCGCCCGACGGTGCGACCGAGATCAAGTTCTACGACCCCAATGGCGTCGTTTTCGACATCGTCACCGCCGACTACGCCACCAACGCCTGGGGCGCCGAGGTCTCGGACTGACCGGCGGCAAGAAGGAGCCATTGCCGGAAGCGAGTCGCGCTCGGACGTCCCACCGGGCGCGTCGCAGTCCGCTCCGCCCACTTGCCGCCGCGCGGCGCCGGGGGCTACAAGGCGGCGTTCGTGCCGAGCGAAGGGAAACCCCATGACCGAGGCGGCGCTCGTTCCGCTGCTAGTCCGTATCGCCGACGCGCTGGAGCGCCTGGCGCCCGAGGCGGCGCCGGCGCCGGACCTCGCTTCGGCCGACGCCTTCGTCTGGCATGCCGAGGGCGGCCTGCCGACGCCGGTGTCCGAGGTCAACCATGTGGCATTGCCGCTGCTGCGCGGTATCGACCATGTGACCGGCATCCTGCTGGAGAACACGCGGCGCTTCGCCGAGGGCCTGCCCGCCAACAACGCGCTGCTCTGGGGTGCGCGCGGCATGGGCAAGTCCTCGCTGGTCAAGGCAATCCACGCCCATATCGCGGCCGAACGGCCCGGCGCGCTGGCGCTGGTCGAAATCCACCGCGAGGACATTGGCTCGCTGCCGAGCCTGCTGGCGCTGCTCCGGGATGCGGGGCGGCGCTTCGTGCTGTTCTGCGACGACCTCTCCTTCGACGGCAGCGACACCACCTACAAGTCGCTCAAGGCCGTGCTCGAAGGCGGGCTGGAGGGTCGGCCGGAGAATGTCGTCTTCTACGCAACCTCGAACCGCCGCCACATGATGCCGCGCGACATGATCGAGAACGAACGCTCGACGGCCATCAATCCGGCGGAGGCGGTCGAGGAGAAGGTCTCGCTGTCGGACCGGTTCGGCCTCTGGCTCGGCTTTCACAATTGCAGCCAGGCGACCTATTTTGAGATGGTCGAAGGCTATGCCGCGCATTTCGGCCTGGAGGTCGAGAGCGAGGCGCTGCGCCGGCAGGCGAACGAATGGGCGGTCACGCGGGGCGGGCGCTCCGGCCGCGTCGCCTGGCAGTTCGTGCAGGACTTGGCGGGCCGGCTCGGCCGGCGGCTGAACGGGAAGGGCGGGCCGGCATGATCCTGCTGATCGATAACTATGACAGCTTCGTTTACAACCTGATGCACTTCCTGGGCGAACTCGGAGCCGATATCGAGGTCCGGCGCAACGATGCGCTGAGTGCGGACGAGGCGCTGGCGATGCAGCCGGAGGCCATCGTGATCTCGCCAGGCCCCTGCGACCCCGACAAGGCCGGCATCTGCCTCGAACTCGTCGAGAAGGCCGCCGGGCGCGTGCCGCTCTTCGGCGTCTGCCTCGGCCACCAGTGCATCGGCCAGGCCTTCGGCGGCGATGTCCGGCGCGCGCCGGTCTGCATGCACGGCAAGCTCTCGCGCATCCACCATGACGGCACGGGCGTGTTCGCCGGCCTGCCGTCGCCCTTCGAGGCGACGCGCTACCACTCGCTGACCGTGGAGCGGGACAATCTGCCGGAGGACATGGCGGTAAACGCCTGGACCGAAGACGGTATCGTGATGGGCCTGCGCCACCGGACGCAGGAGGTCCATGGTGTGCAGTTCCACCCCGAGAGCATTGCCTCGGAGCACGGGCACCGCCTGCTCGCCAACTTCCTGACTTCGGTATCGGGACAGCCGCCGGAAGGCGTGCCCAAACCGCTGCCGGAGCGCCGGGTGTTCGCGGCATGAGCGGCGATCTCAGGGCCATTCTGGCGCGCGTCGCCGACGGCGCGCAACTCGGCGAGGCGGAGGCGGAGGCGGCCTTCGAGATATTGATGTCGGGTGACGCCACCCCGTCCCAGGCGGGCGCCTTCCTGATGGCGCTCAGGGTGCGCGGCGAGACCATCGACGAGATCACCGGCGCGGCGCGCATCATGCGCGAGAAGGTGCTGCGGATCGAGGCGCCGGCAGACGCCATCGACACCGCCGGCACGGGCGGCGACGACAAGGGAACGCTCAACATTTCCACCGCCGCCGCGCTGTTGCTGGCCGGTGCGGGCGTTCCCGTGGTCAAGCACGGCAACCGGGCGCTCTCGTCGCAGTCGGGCTCCTCCGACGTGCTGGGCGCGCTCGGCGTGAATATCGACTGCGACATGGCGCTCGTCTCCAGGGCGCTGGAGGAGACGGGCATTTGCTTCCTCATGGCGCCCCGCCATCACGGCGCCATGCGTCATGTCGCCGGCACGCGGGTCGAGCTTGGCACACGCACGATTTTCAATCTGCTGGGGCCGCTCTCCAACCCGGCGGGCGCCCGCCGGCAGCTTGTCGGCGTGTTCGCGGAGCGCTGGATCGAGCCGCTCGCCCATGTGCTCGGCAATCTCGGCGGCGAGCGCGCCTGGGTCGTCCACGGCTCGGACGGCATGGACGAGCTCACGACCACGGGCGTGAGCCATGTGGCGGAGTTGAAGGGGGGCGCCGTCAGGCGTTTCGACGTCGATCCGCGCGAGATCGGCCTGCCTCTCGCCCTTCCGGAGGACCTGCAAGGCGGCGATCCCGAATACAATGCGGGCGCCATGCGGGCCTTGCTGGACGGCGCGCCGGGACCGTATCGCGACATCGTGGTGCTGAACACCGCCGCCGCCCTTGTGGTAGCGGAGCGCGCCGGGACGCTGGCCGAAGGCAGGGCGCAGGCCGAGGAGGCCATCGACAGCGGCCGGGCCCGCGAGCGGCTTGCGGAACTGGTGCGCGTCACCAATAGCGGCTGAGGCGTAGGGGAGAGGAGACATGTCGGACACTCTCGCCAGAATTGTAGCCGAGAAGTGCGTGCATGTGGCGCAGATGAAGCGGGAGCGGCCGCGCTCATGGTTCGACGCGGCCGATGGCGGCGAGCCGCGCGGCTTCGCTGCGGCGCTGGCCCGCGCGGAAGGCTTTGGGCTGATCGCGGAGATCAAGAAGGCCTCGCCCAGCAAGGGGCTGATCCGCGCCGATTTCGACCCGGCGACGCTCGCGCGAGCCTATGTGGAGGGCGGGGCGGCCTGCCTCTCGGTGCTGACCGACAAGCCCTATTTCCAGGGCGAAGACCGCTATCTGGCCGAAGCCCGCGCCGCCGCGCCGCTGCCGGTGCTGCGCAAGGACTTCATGGTGGACCCCTGGCAGGTCGCCGAGGCGCGGGCGCTCGGGGCGGACTGCATCCTCATCATCCTGGCCGCCGTGGACGACGGGCTGGCCGGAGAGTTGGAGGCGGCGGCGTTCGAGCTCGGCATGGACGCGCTGGTCGAGGTCCATGACGAGGCGGAACTGGAACGCGCGTTCCGGCTCTCCTCGCCGCTCATCGGCATTAACAACCGCAACCTCAAGACCCTCGAAGTGGACTTGGGCAGGGCCGAGCGCCTCGCGCCGATGGTGCCGGGGGAACGCATCGTTATCGGCGAGAGCGGGCTTGCCGTCACCGCCGACCTGGAGCGGCTGGCGAGGGTCGGCGTCACCCGCTTCCTGGTGGGCGAGTCGTTGATGCGCCGGCCGGATGTGACGGCCGCGACGCGCGCGCTGCTCGGCCTCGACATGCTGAGGCAGGCGGTATGAGCGCGCGCCTCACCCATTTCGACGAGGAAGGCCGCGCGGCCATGGTGGATGTCTCCGCCAAGGCGGAGACCGAGCGCGTCGCGGTCGCGGCCGGCCGGGTCGTCATGGCCCCGGAAACGCTGGCGCTGATCCAGGCCGGCGAGATCGGCAAGGGCGATGTGCTGGGCGTTGCGCGCCTCGCCGGCATCATGGCGGCGAAACGTACGGCGGACCTGATCCCGCTCTGCCATCCGCTGGCGCTGACCTCGGTTGCGGTCGATCTGGCTGCGGACCCGGAGGCGTCCGCCGTGGAGATTACCGCGACCTGCCGGCTGAAGGGCCGGACGGGCGTCGAGATGGAGGCGTTGACCGCTGTCTCCGTGGCGGCGCTCACCGTCTATGACATGTGCAAGGCGGTGGACCGCGGCATGAGGGTCGAGGCCGTCCGCCTGCTGCACAAGGAAGGCGGCAAGTCTGGCACCTGGACCGCGCCGGCGTGATCCCGGTCGCCGAAGCGATCACGCGCGTTCTCGCAGAGGCACAGCCCCTGCCTGCGGAAATGGTCTCGCTAGGCGACGGGCTCGGCCGCGTGCTGGCGGAAGACCTTGTGTCCAGGCGCACCCAGCCGCCGGCGGCGGTCTCCGCCATGGACGGCTATGCGGTCCGCGCGGAAGACGTGGCGCGGACCCCGGCGGAGCTGCGCATCGTGGCGGAGATCGCCGCCGGCACCGTCTGGACGGGGGAGGTCGGGCAGGGCGAGGCGGCGCGAATCTTCACCGGCGCGCCCGTGCCCGACGGGGCCGACGCCATCGTCATCCAGGAGGATTGCGAACGTTCCAGCGACCGCGTGTCGGTGCGGGAAACGGTGGCTTCGGGGGCTTTCGTCCGCCCGGCCGGGCTCGACTTCGCGGAAGGCGATGTGTTGCTGCGCGCCGGCCGGCGGCTCACTTCGCGCGATAT
This sequence comes from Alphaproteobacteria bacterium, assembly GCA_965261985.1. Classification (GTDB taxonomy): domain Bacteria; phylum Pseudomonadota; class Alphaproteobacteria; order Bin95; family Bin95; genus Bin95. Next base: position 5,185,226 of record OZ253490.1, on the reverse strand, counting down.
CGGCCTCGCTGCGGCAATGAACCGGCCGTGGCTGCCGGTCAGGCGCCGCCCGCGCGTGGCCCTGCTCGCGACGGGGGACGAGATCGCCTTGCCGGGAGAGCCGCTCGGGCCCCACCAGATCGTGAGTTCCAGCGGACCGGGGCTTGCAGCCCTGGTTGCCGAGGCGGGCGGCGTGCCGGTGTCGCTCGGCGTGGCCGAAGACAGCACGGCGTCGCTGCGCGCCCGCGCCGCCGGCGCCCAGGGTGCGGACATTCTGGTGACCATGGGCGGGGCATCGGTCGGCGAGCACGACCTGGTGCAGGCGGCCTTGGCCGAAGACGGCCTCGAGGTCGATTTCTGGCGCATCGCCATGCGGCCCGGCAAGCCGCTCATGTTCGGGCGCATGGGCGGCTCGCTGGTATTGGGGCTGCCCGGCAACCCGGTGTCCGCCTTTGTCTGCGCGCTGCTGTTCCTGCGGCCCCTGATCGACGCGATGCTGGGCCTGCCGGCCGGTCCGCCCACGCGGGAGCCGGCCCGGCTCGGCGCCGACCTCGCCGCGAACGACCGGCGCGAGGACTATCTACGCGCCCGGCTCGCCTCGGACGGCGAGGGCCTGCCGGTTGCGACGCCGTTCGCGCGCCAGGACAGCTCCATGCTGGCGCGCTTCGTCGAGGCCGATGCGCTTCTGGTTCGCGCCCCGCGCGCCCCGCCGGCCAGCGCCGGCGACCTGGTGGAAATCATCCGCCTGTAAGGCGTTTGCGGCGGCGCTACCGGCTGCTGCGCAGTCCCGGGGGCGGGTATTCGCGGAGCGCGAATTCGAGGCTGTCGCGCCCGCAGTTCATCCGCTTCATGTTGAAGCGCAGATGGCCGGCCTTGCGCCCGCGCCAGAACCCGCCGAACGCGACCACGACCCAGGGGAAGGACGGCGCCGGCGGCGCGAAATGGATGAGAAGCTCACTGCGGCTGAGCAGCGATTGCTGGCGGATCGTGCGGATGGCGGACCAGTCCCGGTGGGAAATGCCGAAGATCGGGAAGGCGATCCCGCTCCGGTCGAACACAACCGCCGGCAGATGCGCACGGCGGACGATCCAGGTTGCATAGCAGGAGATGCCGCCCAGCAGCGCCGCCAGCAGCGCCGCCATCGCCAGCGGCGGCCCCGGCTTGCCGGCCATCAGGCCGTTGACCAGCAGCGCCAGCAGGGCGATCGACACGAGCCCGGCGGCGACCGCCAGCATGATGTAGGTGGGCCGGTAATAGTATATCGTCATGGCGCTGCGGCTATAGCCGTGCGCGTGTTCGGGAGCAAGCCGAAGAAATTGTCCGGGCGCGTCAAACACATTCGATAGCCCCAGCTTACTGCTTGCCCAACTCCCGACAAATGATCCGTTCCTGATTCAGAGCCCATGCCAAACTGCTCGATTGTCGCTTCACCCCTTCGGCTTGGCACCCGGTAGCCCGCATCGTTGAGTGGATATCAATTCAAATCTATGTCACAGTGTCGTTTCCAGTCGCCCTCTCCATCGACCTTGACAATTTGTCGCACACGGTATACCAAATTTCTCGGAAGTCCTAAAGATGGCCGCCTTGTACCCGATCCGGCTTGTCGATTAGGGGGTGTCGCTTGCCGGTGCTTGCTACTAACGTCAATCGAATTAGCGGAACTGAAAAATGAAAATTCTTGGAATCAGAGTCGATCCGAAGAGGACAAGATAAGCAATTGTTTGTTACACTAAGGGTGTTTACGATTTAATGAATTCTACCAATGAATCCCGACTGTCATATCCTGCTGATATTAAGAAGTCAGATGAAAAGGTTGAATGGCTTTATCGAGAGCTTGAACGCATTATTCATGAACATGATGATATCTCTCAGGTATGTATAAAGACTAATGAGTTCACTCAAAGTGATAGTAAATCAAAGCGAGAGTCTGCATATTTAGAAGGCGTTATTCTTTTGTTCTGCAGGCAAGAGAGTATACCTGTAAGCTTGTCTCTTTATACCTCTTTGGGCACCCGTAGTTCTGATGTCAAACTTGATGCGGAGAAATATGTTGGCCGTACCGAAAGGTATTGGGATAGCAAAATGGCGGACGCAGTCATGGCCGCGTACAAGGGAATTCGAGATTAATGCCGATTAGCCTTCAATTAAGTCGCGGTTACCAACTTTACAAATATGAACTAATCCGCAAGATCGGTGACGGCGGCTTCGGAGAAGTATGGTTATCCGAAGATAAAACATTGGGTTGCGAATATGCGATCAAAATTTTGGACTCAGCTTCCGGTATGCCCGTCCAACAACGATTGATAGAAGCTTACATTGGCCATGTATTGGAGCACAATAATGTGGTGCATGTCCATCAAGCAGACGTGATTCCGGTGGGATCAGAGAATTACGTCATTATTGCGATGGACTACATGCCAGAAGGTCCAATAACTGGATTGGCAAACCCAGATAATTACTTGCCTTTACCGAAAGCAATTGGCTTGGCGAAGGATATTCTTCGGGGTCTGGAGTATCTTCACGGTTATGACATTTTTCATAATGACATTAAGCCGGAAAATGTTCTCATCGGTCCACATGGACAAGGGATGATAACCGACTACGGAATTGTGGGAATTTCCAAAGACGGGGCACCAGTATCTCCCCGAACGTTTTACAAAATTCATGCAGCACCGGAAGTCGTGCGGCAGAATGAGATCAACGAACGGACGGATGTTTATCAAGCTGGGCTGACTTTGTTTCGAATGCTCGTCGGGTTGAATAGTCTTCGCACAAAATTTCAAACCACAGGAGAGGATGCATACTATAGAAGCGCGGCAGAAGGCAAGTTAATATCAACAGCAGATTTTCCAGTACATGTACCGAGACGGGTTAGGCATATTGTTCGAAAAGCAATCAGAGCAGATGCCGATGAACGCTATCAGTCGGCTTTGGACATGAGGAGGGACTTAGAGAGGCTGAATTACCCGGGATATTGGACGGTAAATGAGAGCGGAGAATTTGTGGGTTATGATAGTCGGTACTCGTATCGGTATGAGAAGAAAAGAAGAAGGGATGGTGGCTTTAGTGTAGTAGCATGGCGAAAAAATCTGAATACCGGGAGGGAGACGCGGTATACGAGGTATGGGTCCGCTAATGTAAGTCGGGCGCAGGCGCAAACGAAGATAAAGGAGTTTATCCGAGACGTTGTGGACGGGGAGTAGAAGACGTCGGTGCACGGCGAGCGGGCGGTGGTATCGGCGAAAGGCGAGCTGGGTTGGGCCCCGGGGGCAGGGTGATTCGAATTGGCAGGCGAGTGTCGCTTCAGGCCGGTTGGTGGTGACGTGTCGGCAAGCAGATGCGCCGATAGCGGTGAGGTTTGTTGGGAGCGAGCTGGAGGGGGCGGGAAGGGAAAAGACGAGGTGGATCGACTCGGGCGTTGCCGGGCCGGCCCCGCCGCCACTCGGTGGCAGCCGGTCGTGACGAATGCTTTGAGCCCGAGCTTTATCCGGACCTACGGAGGTATCCGAACCTATGCCCGGGGTTTATGACGACCCCGTTCCCCGTAACTGGTGCCGCTGGCGCCGAACTCTTGCACTTGACTCCAGCCCCGAACCAATGTAGAACACCCCGTATCGAATTTCGGTTCGTTTTAGGAACATCTCTGGAGGGAGCGGCGGCATGTTGACGAGGAAGCAAAACGAGTTGCTGCTGTATATCTCGCAGCGGATCTCGAAGGACGGCGTTTCGCCTTCTTTCGACGAGATGAAGGACGCGCTCGGCCTCAAGTCGAAATCGGGCGTCCACCGGCTGGTGACTGCGCTGGAGGAGCGGGGATTCATCCGGCGGTTCCCGAACCGCGCCCGCGCGCTCGAGATCGCGCGCTTGCCGGAGGCGGAGGCCTATGAGAACCTGGGCCCGGCGGGGCGGCCAGCCTTCCGGGGCTTCCGCCGGCGCCTCGACCCCGCCGACACGGTCCAGAACGAACTCCCGCTTTACGGGCGCATCGCCGCCGGCACGCCGATCGAGGCACTGCGCGACCCCGACAGCACCGTGGCAGTGCCGCAGGGCATGATCGGGAGCGGGCGCCATTACGCGCTCGAGATCGCCGGCGACTCGATGGTCGATGCCGGCATTCTGGACGGCGACACGGTCATCGTTGAGGAATGCGAGGAAGTGGAAAGCGGGACCATCGTGGTCGCGCTTGTCGATTCCGAGGAGGCGACGCTGAAGATCTGGCGCCCGGCGGGCGGTCGCGTGGTGCTGGAAGCCGCAAACGACGCCTATCCGGCGCAGGATTACGAGCCGGAGCAGGTGCAGGTACAGGGCCGGCTGGTGGGGCTGCTGCGCGCCTATTGAGGCCCGGCGAGGGCGACCCAGGGGCGCCGGCCGCGGCGGTCCCAATCGGTCTCCGCAATTGGGCCGCCGGGAGTGAGGCGGATCGCATGGGCGCCCAGCCGGCGCAGGCGTTGCCGGTCCACGATCAGCGAAGCTTCCGCGCAATAGCGCCTCCGGGCCCGGCGCGAGATCGTCACCGCGGACAGCACGATTCCGGCCCGGCGGCAGTCCTCTTCGAGCGCTTCATGGCGCAGGACGACCGCGATCCCGGCCGCCGCACAACCGAGCGGGTCGCAGGAAAGGCCGGGGCTGCCGGGCGCGGTGGAGCCCGCTTCTTCGGTACCGGCCGCTTCCATCCACACCCGGCCGAGGAAGCCGGCACGCGGCTTCGACAGGTATAGCCGCCCCTCCGCATGGCGGGCGAACAGGCGGGCGTCGCCGTCGGCCATGAGGTCGGGCGGATGCGTGCCGGTCTGGATAACGAGGGCGGCGGCGAGACCGGCCAGGCCGAGGAGCCGCCAACGGGTCTGCCACAGGCAGAGCCAAAGGCCGCCGGCCGCGGCCGCAATCGCTCCCGTCGTCGGCATCGGCGGGAAGCGGCGCACGGCTCCGGGCCATGCGGAAACCGCCTCCGCTGTCCAGAGCACCGCGTCGATGCCGGCCTCCATGACCGCTAGCGGCCAGGCTTCGAGGCCGAGCGGCATGGCGAGCGCGCCAAGCATTGCCGCCGGCATGATCCAGAAGGCCGCGGCCGGAACGGCAAGCAGGTTCGCCGCGAGCCCGTAGGCGGCGATACGCCCGAAATGATGCGCCGCAAACGGTGCGGTCGCGAGCGTCGCAACGACCGTGGTGAGCAGGGTCGCGGCCAGGAAGAACGGCGCGCGCCCTACCCGGGCGCGGGCCTCGGAAAGGGAGGGCGCCAGCCGTTCAAAGACCGCGACCAGCGCCGCGACGGCCGCGAAGGAGAGCTGGAAACTTGCAGTGGTCAGCGCATAGGGCTGCAGCGCCAGCACGGCAAGGGCCGCAAGCGCCACCAGCCGCATGCCGATTTCCAAGCGGTCCACCATGACCGCCAGCAAGGCGAGCGCAACCATAACGAAGGCGCGCTGCGTCGGCACGGTCGCCCCCGCGAGCAGCATGTAGAAGAAGGCGAAGGCGATGGCGGCGGCCGCCGCCCATTTCTTGACCGGGTAGCGAAGCGCCATGCCCGGCCAGAGGGCCAGTGCGGCCCTGACTGCCGCGAAGACGAGGCCCGCCACGAGGCCCAGATGCAGGCCGGAGATCGCGAGCAGATGGGCGAGGCCCGCATCCCGGATCGCCTCATGCGCGGCCTTGGGCAGGTCGCCGCGAAGGCCCGTTGTGAGTGCGATGGCAATGCCGGCCGCCGCCGGGTCCGCGATGGCCTTGCGGATACGCCCTGCGATCCCGTGGCGTAGCCGCTCGATTCCGGGGGTTTCGGCAGGTTCCAGCAGGCGCGCGCGGCCGAGCCCGAAGCCCGATGCGCCGATGCCCTGGAAGAAGGCCCGTCTCGCCGGGTCGTAGCCGCCGGGCAAGGCGGGCTGCGGCACGGGTTTCAGCCGGGCGAGCACCGCAATGCGCGCACCGGGGCCGGCGCCGGGTGGCAGCGATGCGAGCCGCAGGCGCAGCCGTTCGGGCGTTCGTTCCGGGGGGAGCCGCGAGACGGTTGCATCCTCCAGAACGACCCGGAACGGCCCCTCGATCCGGTTCTGGCGGAGGATCCTGCCGCTTACCTCGGTCGGGCCGATGGAACGCTCCAGCACCGGCGCGCGGGCGAGCTCGGTGTGGAAGCCAGCCCAGAACAGGCCGGCGGCGGATACAGCGGCGGCCAGACCCGCCGGGAAGAATGCGGACCTGCGCAGACGGGCGGCAAGCAGGGCCGCCAGGCCGGCCGCTACGGCCGTTGTATGGATCGGCGGTTCGAAGTCGAGCGAGAAATAGACGCCGATGCCGAGCCCGAAGAACACCGGCAGCCACAGTGCCCAGCGGTCGCGCTCGCGCATAGGCAAGGCGGCAACGGTACCCAATCCGCGGCGCAGCCTATCCACCCATGCCCGGCTGGCCGCTCGGTCGAGTGTTTTCAACGCGGAGGCTGCAAGTCAGTCAAGCTTCGCGTTATAGCCTTCCGGCGCCTGCTTGAAGGAGCGGAGCCAGGTTCCCCCGTCGCCGTAACGGCTTTCCGCATTTCTGCCGCAGTCGAATACGATTCTACGCAGATTTCCGCCGTCCGGCCCGTCGTGGTGATGGACGTTCCGGTCCATCGAAACGCCCGCGATGCAATCCGTGGACTTGTATTTACCCATCGCCATGTAGCCCCATCGGCTGCCATGCGAGGCCGTGCTTTCGATCCGGCGGAAATTGTCGAGCCCGGCCTGCCGGAATATCTCGAGTGCGCTGTCCTTGGACGAAAACATCGATTCCGGCCAATAGATGCCGTTCCAGGTTCGCGAGACCAGGATCATCCCGTTGGGAATGCGGACCCTCCATTGGTACATTTGGTATTGGTCCGCCCTCTCGACGCCGATCCAGCGGTCGACGGGCGCATCGGCAATATTGGCCGGCACCGACGAAAATGTGGTGGATTTTGCGTGGGAAGAATCCGCGACTGCGATGAACATTATCGACGCGACTGCGATCGTCCATTTCTGCACAATGCTCTCCCCCGGCTATCCCGAATGTCGATATGATGCGGGCAGAACGGCTTGCATGTAAACACACGCTCCCTAGACGCTCCGCCGCCGCCTTTCGATAAACGCGCCGCTTCCCGGAAGTTCCGCCACCCATGAACGTTGTTACCCGGTTCGCTCCCTCGCCCACCGGCCTCCTGCATATCGGGGGTGCGCGCACGGCGCTATTCAATTGGCTCTTCGCGCGCCGCCATGGCGGGCGGTTCCTGCTGCGCATCGAGGATACCGACCGTCGGCGCTCGACGGAGGAGGCGGTCGCCGCAATCCTCGACGGGCTCGCCTGGCTCGGCCTCGATCCCGACGAACCGCCGAGCTACCAGTTCGCGCAGCGGGCGCGTCATGCGGAGGTCGCCGAGGCGATGCTGGCGGCCGGGACGGCCTATCGTTGCTATGCAACGCCGGAGGAACTCCAGGCGATGCGCGAGGCAGCCGCTGCGCGCGGCGAGCGCTTTCGCTACAACGGGCTCTGGCGCGACCGTGACCCGGCGGAGGCGCCCGGGGACGCGCCTTTCGCGATCCGCCTGAAGGCGCCGCGAGAGGGCGAGACAGCCATCCGCGACCTGGTGCAGGGCGAGGTGCGCGTCGCCAATGCCGAACTCGACGACATGGTGCTGCTGCGCGCCGACGGCACGCCCACCTACATGCTCTCCGTGGTGGTGGACGACCACGACATGGGCGTGACCGATGTCATCCGCGGCGACGACCATCTGAACAATGCGTTCCGCCAGGCCCAGGTCTTCGCGGCGATGGGCTGGCCGCTGCCGGCCTTCGCCCATATCCCGCTGATCCACGGGCCCGACGGCGCGAAGCTGTCCAAACGCCACGGCGCGCTCGGCGTCGATGCCTACCGCGAGATGGGGCTGCTGCCGGAAGCGGTGCGCAACTACCTGCTGCGCCTCGGCTGGAGCCACGGCGACGCCGAAATCGTCTCGACGGAAGAGGCCGTCTCCTGGTTCGGGCTGGAGGCGGTCGGTCGGTCGCCTGCGCGCTTCGACCGGGAGAAGCTCGATAGCGTCAACGCCCACTATCTGCGCGCTGCCGACGAGGACCGGCTGCTCGAGCTTCTGGAAGCGTTCCTGGCCGCGCCGCCGGACGAGGCCGGCCGGGCGCGCCTCCGGGCCGGCCTGGGCGCGCTCCTCCCGCGTGCGCAAACGCTGGTCGAGCTTGCGGAGGCCGGCGCGTTCTACACGGCGTCGCGCCCGCTGGAGCCGGATGCGAAGGCCGCGCGCCTGCTGGCGGACGAGGCGGCCCGCACCCTGCTTGCGCGCTATGCGGCGGCGTTGGAGGGCGCGGAGTGGACGGAGGCTGCGCTTGAGACCGCGACACGGGCCTTCGCGGAAACCGAGGGGCTCGGACTGGGGCGGGTCGCGCAGCCCGCGCGCGCCGCGCTCACCGGGCGAACCGCCTCGCCGGGGCTCTTCGAGGTCCTGGCGGCGCTGGGCCGCGACGAGGCGCTGGGCCGGCTCCGCGATGCCGCCGCCTGATTGCCAACCCGGTCCCGCCGCCATATGGTGAGCCCGCGCCGAACGAGAGGATGAACGCCGAGATGACCAACCGCAGCGTTTCCATTGTGGATCGGGCGAACAACAAGACCGTTGAGCTTCCGATCATCAGCGGAACCATGGGAACGGACGTCATCGACATCCGCGCCCTGCACAAGGAACTCGGCTATTTCACCTTCGATCCGGGCTACACCGCCACGGGGAGCTGCCAGTCGAAAGTCACCTATATCGACGGCGACGAGGGCGTGCTGCTCTACCGCGGCTACCCGATCGAGCAGCTTGCCGAGCACTCCGACTATATGGAGACCTGCTACCTGATCCTGTTCGGGGAGCTGCCGACGGCGGAACAGAAGGCGAAGTTCGTGCACGACATCACCTATCACACGATGTTGCACGACCAGATCACCAACTTCTATCGGGGCTTCCGGCGCGATGCGCACCCGATGGCGATTATGTGCGGCGTGGTCGGCGCGCTTTCGGCCTTCTACCACGACAGCACCGATATCGAGGATCCCTGGCACCGGACCGTCGCTTCCTACCGCATGATCGCCAAGCTGCCGACCATCGCGGCCTGGGCCTACAAGTACTCCATGGGCCAGCCCTTCATCTATCCGAGCAACGACCTCGACTACGCATCCAATTTCCTCAGGCTCTGCTTTGCGGTGCCGACGGAGGAATTCGAGATCAACCCGGTGGTCGCCAAGGCGATGGACCTGATCTTCATCCTCCATGCCGACCATGAGCAGAATGCGTCGGCCTCGACAGTACGGCTGGCCGGTTCCACCGGCGCCAATCCGTTCGCCTGCATCGCTGCCGGCTGCGCCGCGCTCTGGGGGCCGAGCCATGGCGGGGCCAATGAGGAGGTGCTCAAGATGCTGGCCGAGATCGGCTCGGCCGACAAGGTGGGCGACTGGGTGCTGAAGGCCAAGGACCCCGACGACCCCTTCCGATTGTTCGGCTTCGGCCACCGGGTTTACAAGAACCACGATCCACGCGCGCGGGTGATCCAGAAAGCCTGCCACGAGGTGCTGAACGAACTCGGCCTGCACGACCCGCTGCTGGAGGTCGCGCTTGAGCTGGAGAAGGTGGCACTGGAGGACGACTATTTCGTCCAGCGCCGCCTCTACCCGAATGTGGACTTCTATTCGGGCATCATCCTGAAGGCGATGGGCTTCCCGGTCAGCATGTTCACGGCGCTGTTCGCCGTGGGCCGCACGGTCGGCTGGATCGCGCAATGGAATGAGTTGATCGAGGACCCCTCGCAGAAAATCAACCGCCCGCGCCAGCTCTATATCGGCCCTCTCCAGCGCGACTACATCCCCCTCACGGACCGGGGCTGAGGGGCTTCCTCCACGCCAAGTCGGCGAAATCCTCCCGGCGGCGGATGCAGGTGTCCTCGCCGGGGCTTTCGCGGCCGACGGGAATCGCACCGTATTGGAGGAGCCGTGGCCTATGGAGACCTGGACCAATTGCATGCCCGCGCCGCGCGGCATCGTCCATGAAGCGCGGGCGCTGGAAGAAAGCGGCTGGGACGGCATAAACGTCGTCGACTCCCAAAACCTCGCCGCCGATTCCTTTGTCGCGCTGGCCATGGCGGCGACCTCGACCGAGCGGCTGAAACTCGGCACCGGCGTTTCCAATCCGGTCACGCGAACCGCCGCGGTTCTGGCCTCGGCGACGGCGACGGTGCACAGCGTCTCGCGCGGGCGGATGACGCTTGGTATCGGCCGCGGCGACTCCGCGCTTGCGCATCTCGGCAGGGCGCCGGCGCGCCTGAAACAATTCGAACGCTACCTTCGCCACCTCCAGACCTATCTTTCCGGCGGCGAGGTGCCGTTCGACGAACTCGCCGATATTCCGGCTGCATCCGCGCCGCCGGTAGAGACGCTGGCGCTTGCCGAGAGGCCGGACGGAAGCCGGATCCGGTGGATGGCCGGCGCCACCGCCAGGGACGGCAAGCCGCTTGTCGAGGTCGCGGCGACCGGGCCGAAAGTCATCGCTATCGCGGCGCGCGGGGCCGACAGGGTGATGTTCGCCCTCGGCGCATCGCCGGAGCGCATCGCCTGGGGCATCGGCATCGCCCGCGCTGCGCGCGAGGCCGCCGGCCTCGACCCGCATGGCTTGCGTTTCGGGGCGTATGCGTCCTGTGCCTGCCATCCCGATATGGAAATCGCCCAGGACATGGTGCGCGGCAACCTGACCGTCTTTGCGCGCTTCGCCGTCATGCACGGGCAGACAAGCGGCCCGCTTTCCGACGACAGCCGGGACGTGATGCAAAGGTTGAGCCGCGCCTACGACATGCACAAGCACACCCAGGGCGATTCCGCCCAGGCTGCGGTGCTGACGCCCGAATTCATCCGCGAATACGCCGCTGTCGGATCGCCGGAGCAGGTTCTGGAACGGCTTGTCCGGCTGCGGCACCTGGGGCTCGACAAGATTGTCGTCAACGGCAATTGGCGCCATGCCAAGGGCGGTGCCGGGCCGGTCGCCAGGCACTTGATCGAGACCGAGGTCCTTCCCGCGCTGCGCGGTTGACCGGCGGCCGGCGGCCCGTTTCCCGGTGCGGCCTACCCCCACGCCAGTTCGGCGAAGCCCTCAAGGCGGCGGATGCAGGTGTCCTCGTCCGGGCTTTCATAGCCGACGACCAGCGTTTTCAGGCCGGCTTCGGCGAACGCCGCGAAGTCCTCGCGCATAGCGGCGCCGTCGCCGGTGAAGGGGCGGCGGTTGCCCTCGTCGTCGAGAACCGTCTCGCCGGGCATGGTCCACATGGCGTAGAGGCTGCCTTTGGGCGGCGGCCGTCCGGCTTCCTCGGCCGTCTCGCGTACCTGGGTGAGGCCGGCAGCGTAGCGTTCCGGGGTGTTGAACCGCCAGCGGGGATGGTTGCCCAACGGATACCAGGCATCGCCCAGGCGTCCGGCCCGGCGCCTCGCGGCGGGGCTCTCGCCGCCGACCCAGATCGGCGGATGCGGCTTCTGCGCGGGCTTGGGCGAGAACAGCAGGTCGTCGAAGGCGACATGCCGGCCGGCATAGGCGGGCGCGGGCTCCGCCCAGAGGCTGCGGAAGGCTTCCAGCGTCTCGTTCGCGACTGCGCCCCGGCGGTCGAAGTCCGGCGCGCCCAGCAGGTCGAATTCGTCCCGCATCCAGCCGACGCCCACGCCCAGCGTAAGCCTGCCGCCCGAGAGCACATCGGCCGTCGCAAGCATTTTCGCTGCCAGCAGGGGCGGGCGGTGGCCCAGCACCATGACGGAGGTAAGCAGCCGGATGCGCGCGGTCGCGGCCGCCAGGAAGCCCACCGTCGTCACCTGCTCCAGGCACTCGCCGGTGTCTTCCGCGAACCAGCGCCCGTCCTTCGTATAGGGATAGGCCGTGCCGGGCGCGCGCGCGATCACCACATGGTCGCTGATGCCGAGATAGCCGTAACCGGCGGCCTCGGCGCGCTGCGCGATCCGGCGCAGGGAGTCCGGCTGTCCGGCAGGGCCGCGCAGGCCGAGGTGAAGTCCGAATTGCATGGGGCTTGGCCTCCCTTGGGCCGTTGCGGGACCTGTCTGCCGCGCTCAGATGCTTTTCAGCTTCAGCCAGGTACGAAAGGCGGTCTCGAACGCGGCGGCGCCGTCCGGGCCCACAGCGAGTCGAGCCTAGACAACGGACATATCGGCCGGGTGGCCCATGAGATAGGCCCCTACAGTGCGGAAATGCGATTTGCGGCCCTGGAGCTGCTGGGTGACGGAATGGAGGTCGCGGAAGCGGCGCTCGAAGGACGCCTCTGCGAAGATCGCGCTAGCGCCTGCCGCATCGTAGAGCAGGTCGGCGGCCGTCTTCGCCTCGTGGATGGCGAAGGTGGAAGCGAGGCGGATGCGGACCCGGTCCTCGACTTCCAGCCGGTCTGCGTTCTGCGTTGCCGCCCAGATGTCCTCGACCTCGGAGAGCACGAAGGCGCGCGCCGAGCGTATGCGCGCGACGGCCTGCGCGGTCTCGTACTGGACGAGGTCGTTGTCGGCGAGGCGGGATCTGTGGAGGCGCGGGGTCTTGTCCTGCGCCAGCGCCATAAAGGCGTCCAGCACGCCTTCCGCGATGCCGAGCGCGGTGCCGGCAAAGCCCATGGCATACATGTTCATGCTGGCGAAGAGGTAGAGCGGCGCCTCGTATTGTCGGTAGTCGGCGTGGTCCCGGATCGTGGTGTAGGCAGCCTGCACGAAGCGGTCCTTCAGCGTGTAGCCGTCGCTCGCCGTGCCGCGCAGGCCGATCGTGTTCCAGATATCCTCGATCTCTATGCTTGAAGCCGGCATCAGAAAGGAACGGATAAGCGGCGAGCCGTCGGGCATCCGTTGGCGCTCGCCATTGTCGTCCACCACCGGCATATGCGCGCCAAGCCAGGTTGCATGGCGGGCGCCGCTGGCGAAGGCAATCCGCGCAGAAACCCGGTATCCGCCCTCGACTTCGCGCGCTTCGGCCGGGCCGGGCCCCCAGGCGAGCACAGCGGCCGGGTCGCGGCCCCACATTTCCTCCGCGATCTCCGGCGCGAGATAGGCAGCGGCCATGGCGCAGCCGTTAGCCTGGCAGAGGCACCAGGCGGTGCTGCCGTCATGGCGCGCGATCTCGGAGATCGTCTTGAAGAACAGCGGCGGCGGCGCCTCGAGCCCGCCAAAGGGCTTCGGCAGCAGCATCCGGAACATTCGATGCTCGTGCAGGGAATCGAGCAGGCTCGCCGGCAGCCGCCGGTTACGGTCGATCCCGGGCGCGGCCGCCTCTATCTCGGGGCCGAGGCCGCGCGCCGCTTCGAGCACGCCGTCCGGACGCAGCATCAGAACATAATGACGCTGCGCGCCACGCTGCCTGATTTCATGTCATCGAAGGCCTGGTTGATGTCCTTGAGCTCGATGCGCTGCGAGATCATCTCGTCGAGATGCAGCTTGCCGTTCAGGTAGAAATCGACCAGGCGCGGCATATCCACCCGGAACCGGTTGGAGCCCATGGACGAGCCCTGGATGCGCTTCTCGCGCAGGAATTCTGGGCCGTGCAGCTCGATCTTGGTGCCGACCGGCACCATGCCGACGATCGTCGCCGTGCCGCCCGGCCGGATCATGCGGAAGGCGTTTTCCGCCGTGGCCTTGAGGCCGATGCACTCGATGGCGTGATGCACGCCGCCGCCGGTCAGTTCGCGCACCTCCCCGACCATGTCCTGGTTGCTGGCGTCGATCACATGGGTGGCGCCGAACTGCTTGGCGAGGTTGAGCTTGGAGCCGACGGTATCGACCGCGATGATCCGCCCCGCGCCGGCAATGGCCGCGCCGTTGACGGCCGAGAGGCCGACGCCGCCGCAGCCGATGACTGCCACATCCATGCCCGGCTCGACTTTCGCGGTGTGGAAGACGGCGCCGACGCCGGTTATCACGCCGCAGCCGATCAGCGCGGCGCGGTCGAGCGGCATGTCCTCGCGCACCTTCACCAGCGCATGCTCATGCACCAGCATCATCTCGGCATAGGAGGAGAGGTTGGCGAACTGCGTCATGGCCGCCCCGGCTTTGGCGAGGCGCGGTTCCTCGTCCGGGCCGCGCCGCAGGTCCGGGTTGTCGCAGAGCGACATATGGCCGGTCAGGCAGTATTCGCACTCGCCGCAGAAGGCGGAGAGGCAGGTGATGACGTGGTCGCCCTTCTTCACATAGTTCACCTGCTCGCCGACTTCCTCGACGATGCCCGCGCTCTCATGCCCGAGGACGATGGGCAGCTTCGCCGGGTAGAGGCCCTCGACGAAGTGGAGGTCCGAATGGCAGACGCCGGCTGCGGCCGTGCGCACGAGCACCTCGCGCGGGCCGGGTTTGGATATCTGCACATCCTCGATCTCGAGCGGCTTGCCGACTTCGCGGAATACGGCGGCTTTCATGGGCGTCGTCCCCTCCGGGTATTGTCCTGTTCTGCGGGGCAATCATGCCCCAAGCCGAGAGCCGGCGGAATCAGTTCTTCGAGCGGTCCACCAGCGCGTTTTCGGCAATCCACGGCATCATGCCGCGCAGCCTGGCGCCGACCTCCTCGACCGGATGCTCGGCCGCGCGCCGGCGCATCGCCTTGAAATTCGCCTGCCCGGCGACGTTCTCCAGCACCCATTCGCGCGCGAAGGCGCCCGACTGGATTTCGTCCAGAATGGTCTTCATCCGCGCCTTCACGCTGGCATCCACGACGCGCGGGCCGCGGCTGTAGTCGCCGTATTCCGCCGTGTTGGACACCGAATAGCGCATCTGAGCGAGGCCGCCCTCATAGATCAGGTCCACGATCAGCTTCACTTCGTGAACGCACTCGAAATAGGCCATTTCGGGGGCGTAACCCGCCTCGCAGAGCGTCTCGTAGCCGGCCTGGATCAGCGACGTGATGCCGCCGCAAAGCACAGTCTGCTCGCCGAAGAGGTCCGTTTCGCACTCCTCCTTCATGGTCGTTTCGATGACGCCGGCCCGGCCCGCGCCAAGGCCGCTGGCATAGGAGAGGCCGAGTTCCTGGCAATTGCCGGAGGCGTCCGCATGGACCGCAAGCAGGCTTGGCACGCCCGCGCCGCGCACATATTCGGAACGCACGAGATGGCCGGGGCCCTTGGGCGCGACCATGAACACATCCAGGTCGGAGCGAGGCTCGATGAGGTTGAAATGAATGGAAAGCCCGTGCGCGACGGCAAGGGCCGCACCGGCCTTCATATTGGCTGCGAGGTCGCCGGAATAGAGCGCCGAATGGCCTTCGTCCGGGGTGAGCATCATCACCACATCGGCCACTCGCGCCGCTTCGTCCGCGGTCATGACGGTGAAGCCGGCGTTCTCGGCTTTGGGCCGGCTTCCGGAGCCTTCGCGCAGGCCGACAATGACGTTCTCCACGCCGCTGTCCCGCAGGTTGTTGGCATGGGCATGGCCCTGGCTGCCATAGCCCAGTATGGCGACGGTCCGCGACTTGATGAGGTTGAGGTCGGCGTCGCGATCGTAATAGACGCGCATGGGGCGGGCTTCCTTTCTTCGGTCTAAATCTCTTGGCGGGCGTTTACATGCCTTCGGCGCCGCGGGCGATGGCGACGACGCCGGTGCGGGCCAGGTCCGCCAGGCCCAGCGGGCGCATCAGGTCGATGAAGGCGTCGATCTTGTCCGTCGAGCCGGTCACCTCGAACACGAAGGACCGGTGCGTGCTGTCCACCACGCGCGCACGGAAGATGTCGGCAATGCGCAGCGCCTCGATCCGCCGGGCGCCGCCGCCGGCCACCTTGACCAGCACAAGCTCGCGGTCGATATGCGGGCCTTCCTGCGTGAGGTCAGACACACCGTGGACGGGGACCAGCCTCGCAAGCTGGGCCTTGATCTGCTCCAGGACCATAAGCGTGCCGGAGGTGACGACGGTGATGCGCGAAAGGTGGCCGGCCGGGTCCGTCTCGGCGACGGTCAGGCTCTCGATATTGTAGCCGCGGCCCGAGAACAGGCCGATGACGCGCGCCAGCACGCCGGGTTCGTTGTCCACGACCACGGCGAAAATACGCCTTTCCTGCGGTTGCTCGGTGGCGGCCAAGTCGGTCTCTCCTCGCGCCGGGCGGCCTGGACTCGAGGCCGGCCCTAGACGAGGACCATGCCTTCGGCGTCGATCCGGGCTTCCGGCTCTTCCATGCCGCCCAGGATCATCTCGTTATGCGGCTTGCCCGAGGGGATCATCGGGAAACAATTTTCCATCTGCGCGACTCTGACATCGACGATCACCGGGCCGTCGGCGGCGATCATGGCGTCGATCAGGCCATCCACGTCCTCCGGGCGCTCTGCGCGCAGACCGGTCCAGCCGAACGCTTCGGCGAGGCGGACGAAATCCGGCAGGCTGTCGGTGTAGCTCTCGGAATAGCGCTCTCCGTGCAACAGCTCCTGCCACTGGCGCACCATGCCCATCCACTGGTTGTTCAGGATGAAGATCTTGACCGGCAGCTTGTACTGGGAGGCGGTGGAGAGTTCCTGGATGTTCATCAGGATCGACGCCTCGCCGGCCACATCGATCACCAGCGCATCCGGATGCGCGACCTGCACGCCGATGGCCGCCGGCAGCCCGTAGCCCATCGTGCCGAGCCCGCCCGAGGTCATCCAGTGGTTCGGCTGCTCGAACCGGAGGAACTGCGCGGCCCACATCTGGTGCTGGCCGACCTCTGTGGTCACGAACACATCCTTGCGCCCTGAGATCTTCGCCTGCAGCCGCTCCAGGGCGTATTGCGGCTTGATGACATCCTCGCCCTGCTCGTATTTCAGGCAGTCGCGCCGGCGCCATCCACCGATCCGGCTCCACCACTGGGCGAGGGCGTCGCTGTCGACACGCGCGCCGCGCGCCGTCCACCGCCGCCGGATCGCCTCGACCGCCTTGCCCGCATCCGCGACGACGGGCACATCGACGATGACGTTCTTGTTGATCGAGGACGGGTCGATGTCGATATGCACTTTCTTCGCGTTCGGCGCGAAGCCGCTCAAGAGGCCCGTCACCCGGTCGTCGAAGCGGGCGCCCACCGCGAGGATCAGGTCGGCGCCGTGCATTGTGAGATTGGCCTCGTAGAGGCCGTGCATGCCCAGCATCCCGATGGACTGGCGATGCGATGCCGGAAACGCGCCGAGCCCCATCAAGGTCTGCGTGCAGGGAAAGCCCGTCGCCTCGACCAGGCGGCGCAGCGCACGGGCGGCGGCCGGTCCCGAATTGACGACGCCGCCCCCGACATAGAACACCGGTCGTTTTGCGGTCTCGATCAATGCCACGGCTTCTTCCACCGCCTGCGGCTCCGGGCGGGTGCGCGGCCTGTAGCTCCGGTGCTTCACCGCTTCCGGCGGCCTGTAAGCCCCCGTGGCGAACTGCACATCCTTCGGAATATCCACCACCACCGGCCCCGGCCGGCCGCTGCGCGCGACGTAGAACGCCTCATGAATGGTCCCGGCGACGTCGTCCGCGCTCCTGATAAGGTAGTTGTGCTTGGTGCAGGGCCGGGTGATGCCGGTCGTGTCCGCCTCCTGGAAGGCATCGTTGCCAATGAGGTGGGTCGGCACCTGGCCGGTCAGACAGACGACCGGAATGCTGTCCATCAGGGCGTCGGTGAGGCCGGTCACCGCATTGGTCGCGCCCGGCCCGGAGGTCACGAGCACGACGCCTACCTTGCCGGTCGAGCGGGCATAGCCTTCCGCGGCGTGGACGGCGCCGCCTTCCTGGCGGACGAGGTAATGGCGGAGCTGGTTCTGCTTGAAGATCTCGTCATAGATCGGCAGCACGGCGCCGCCCGGATAGCCGAAGACCGCCTCGACACCCTGATCGACGAGGGCTTTGACGATCATTTCGGCGCCGGTCATGGTCCTCACGGTCATGGGCCTGTTTTCCGAATTCCGGGAAGGAGCGCGACCCTAAACACCGGTAAACCGCCGGTCAACAGGCAGAAACGCATGTCCGGCGGCCCGCTGAAACGGTTCCCGGCGGCCTTTCACGGACCGCGAATGCTTTCCGGCAGGCCAGCCATCGCGGCAGCGGGCAGGGAAGGAGAATAGTCCTGCCGGAAGGTCGCGTCGGCGCGCAGCCGGTTGCGGAACCAGGTCTGCTGGCGCTTGGCGAAGCGGCGGGTGGCGAAGACCGCCCGGTTTTCGGCTTCCTCCAGCGCAATCTCCCCGGCGAGATAAGCATGCAGGGCGGGCAGGCCCAGCGCCTTCATCGCGGGCAGGCCAGGGTCGAGGCCCCGGAGGCGCTCCGCTTCTTCGAGCGCGCCTTGGGCGAGCATGGCGCGGAAGCGCTCTTCGATGCGCGCGTGCAACCGTTCGCGCGGTGGGTCCAGCAGCACGGTCCAGGCCCGCAGCGGCTCGGGGCGCGGTCGTGCCTGCCAGTCCGTGAGCGGCGTCCCGGTCGCCTCGAACACGGCCCAGGCCCGCAACAGCCGCTGCCGGTCGCCGGCCGGCACGCGCCGGGCCAGTTCCGGGTCGCGCGCGGCGACCTCGCGATGGAAACCTTCCGCACCGAGCGCCTCACGCCGAGCGCGGCCCGCAGCCCCGAACTCCGGCGCCGTTTCCGGCATGTCGGAGAGGCCGTGCAACAGCGCCTCGATATAAAGGCCGGTACCGCCGCAAACCACGGCGGGACCCGTATCCGGCTCCGAGAGCGCTTCGAGTGCCATTTCCCGCCAGCGCGCCGCGGAACACCGCTCCCATGCGGGCAGGACGCCGTAGAGCCGGTGAGGAACGCGCTCTTCGTCCTCCGGGCCCGGCCGCGCGGTCAGGACCCGAAGCTCGCGATAGACCTGCATGCTGTCGGCGTTCACAATCCGGCCGCCGAGCGCGGCCGCGATTTCGAGGGCCAGCTTCGATTTGCCGCTCGCCGTCGGGCCCGCAATGAGGATGATGGGCGGCGTGTCGCGGGAGACGGGCATGGACTGGGTGGCCGTGGCGATAGCGCCGGAAGGCGCGATGCTGGATGACGCGATTGTCGCGCGCATCGCCGGGCGGCTCAAGGCGGGTCCGGTGCGTCGGCTCGGCCCGGACGCGGTCGAGATGGCGGTGGCCTCGCCTGAGGCGGATGCGGGCGAGGCAGGGATCGACTGGGCCGTGCTGCCGGCGCGCGGGCGGCGGAAGCGCCTGTTGGTCGCCGATATGGACTCAACGATGGTAGCCGGGGAAACGCTGGACGAACTGGCGGCGGGAGCCGGGATCGGAGAGCGTGTGGCCGCGATCACGGCGCGCGCCATGAACGGCGAACTCGATTTCGAGGCGGCGGTCCGGGAGCGGGTCGGCCTGCTGGCCGGGCTTCCGGTGGCGGCCGCGGAGCGGGTGCTGGCTCGTATCCGCCCGATGGCGGGCGGGCGGGCCGCCGTGGCGACGATGCGCGCTTCGGGCGCCCATTGCATGCTGGTGTCGGGCGGTTTCACCCTGTTCGCGGAGCCCGTCGGGGAACGGCTCGGCTTCGACGAGGTGCAAGCCAACCGGCTGGAGGTGCGAGACGGCCGGCTGACCGGCCGTGTGCTGGAGCCGATCCTCGGCCGGGACGCGAAGCGCCGGGCGCTGGAGGAACGCCGGACGGCGCTCGGTCTGGCGCCCGACGAGACGCTTGCAGTCGGCGACGGGGCCAACGATCTCGCCATGCTGGGCGCTGCCGGGCTCGGCGTCGCCTTCCGCGCCAAGCCCGCCGTGGCGGCGCAAGCGCGCATCCGGGTGGACCGGGCCGATCTGGCCGCCTTGCTCTACCTGCAAGGCTATGCGCGCTTCGAGTTCGCAGCCTGAGCGCCTTCAGTTGGCCTGCCGCTTCAGGAAGGCCGGGATGTTGAGCTGCTCGTCGTCCTCCGCAGGGGCCGGCACTGCACTGCCGCTGCCGATGCTCACTTCCAGAACGGACGGTTCCTTGGCCGCCTCCGCGGAATTCCGTCCCAGAAGGCCGGGCAGGCCGAGCCAGCCGCGGCGCTGAGGAGCCCGCGGCGTTTCAGGCTTGGCGGCAGCCGGCGAATTGCGGAACAGCTGCGTCTTGCGCGGCGGTCCCGCCCCGTCCGGCAGGAAGGGCCTTCCGTAAGCCGCCTTGCGGGCCGGCACCGGCTCGGGGTCGCCCGACTGCGTTTCTCCCTCCTCTTCCATTTCCTCCGGTTTCTCCGGAGCCCCGGCGTCGATCTCGGCCTCCATCGGGGCCTCCTCTTCACCGGTCCCGGCCGCCGCCACCTCCCTGGCCGGCTCTTCGGAGACGTCCACGGGATCCTCCTGCACGACCGCTTCCATCGCGTCCTCTTCCGCAGGCGATTCAACGGTCTGGACAGTTGGGGCGATGGGGTCGGTCACGCGCCTTAGTTCCGAGTCGATGCCCGTCGCGACCACCGACACGCGCATCTTGTTGTTCATGCTCTCGTCGAGTGTGGACCCGAACACGATATTGGCGTTGTCGTCCACCTCCCGGCGGATGCGGTTTGCGGCCTCGTCCACTTCCATCAGGCCCATGTCGAAACCGCCGGTGATGTTGATGAGCACCGCCTGCGCGCCGCGCATGGACGTGTCGTCGAGAAGCGGGTTGTCGATGGCGGCCTCCGCGGCGTCGATGGCCCGGGTTTCGCCGTCGGCTTCGCCGGTGCCCATCATCGCCTTGCCCATCTCGCGCATCACCGAGCGTATGTCGGCGAAGTCGAGATTCACGAGGCCCGGCTTGATCATCAGGTCGGTGACGCCGCGCACGCCCGATTGCAGCACTTCGTCGGCCATCTGGAAGGCCTCGGCCAGCGTCGTGCGCGGATCGGCGACCTGGAACAGGTTCTGGTTCGGGATGACGATCAGCGTATCGACGAACTTGGCCAGTTCCTCAATGCCGTTCTCGGCAGCGCGCATCCGGCGCGTACCTTCGAAATTGAACGGCTTGGTGACGACGCCCACCGTCAGCACACCGCGCTCCCGCGCTGCGCGCGCAACGACCGGTGCGGCGCCGGTGCCGGTGCCGCCGCCCATGCCGGCGGTGATGAAGAGCATGTGGCAGTTTTCGATCTCGGCCATGACCTCGTCGAGCGCTTCTTCCGCGGCCGCCCGACCGATATCGGGTTCGGCGCCGGCGCCGAGGCCGTTGGTCAGGTTCGCGCCGAGCCGAATGCGGTTGGGGGCGTCCGACAGTCCGAGCGCTTGCGCGTCGGTGTTGGCGACCAGGAACTCGACACCCTGGAGGTCGGAGCGGATCATGTTGTTGACCGCATTGCCTCCGGCGCCGCCAACCCCGATGACCGTGATTCGCGGCCTCATCTCTACATAGTCGGGCGGAGAGTGGAAGTTGATCGTGCTCATCGGGATCTCCTGTCTGGATCTCGTGCTGGCTGGGGTTTTCATGTCAGATGTGCTGGCGCATCCAGGCGCCGAAGCGGGCGAACAGATGGGTGGAGGCGGGAGCCAGGGTCGGCATTGAGAGCGCCGTCACTGCGTTCCCCGCCCCGGCGTGGACGAGCAGGCCGGCGCAGGCCGCATAGGCGGGACCGACCCGCGAGTCGGCAATTCGGAAGGCCGGCCCGATGCTTCCGGTCCGGATCTGGCGTTCCAGGATGAGCTCGCCCAGCCGGGCGGCGCCGACCAACTGGCTGGCTCCGCCCGTCAACACGACCCGCCGCCCCGCTTCCGTACTGGCATAGGTCTCTTCCAGGCGGGCCCGAACGCGCTCGAAGGTCTGTTCCGCTCTGGGGGTTACGATCTGCCTCAGATAGGGCGGAACCGAGTGGTGGCCGTTCTTCTGGAAACTCGCTTCCGCATTGGGAACCTGGAGCGGGTCCGTTTCGAAGGGCGAGCCGCTGAGGCAGCTCGCTTCCTTGACCTTGATTTCCTCCGCCTCCCGGAAGCTGAGCGAGAACGCGTATGCGACATCCTCGGTCAGCCGCGCGCCGCCCTTTTTCAACACGTCCACAAATGTCACACCGCGACTGTTGAAGACGGCGATTCCGGTGGTCCCGCCACCCATATCCGCGACGGCGATGCCGAGCTCGCGATCCTCTTCGCTAAGCACCGCCAGACCGGCCGTGTAGGGCGCCGGGAGTATCCCGGCGACCTCGACATGCGCCGCCTTGACGCAAGCTTCCAGATTGGCGATCGGCCCCGCCTCGGCGGTGATCGCATGGAGGTCGATGCCGATGCGGCTGCCGTACATGCCGAGCGGGTTTTCGATGCCGTCCACGCCGTCCACCGTGTAGTCCAGCGGGCGGACCAGAAGCAGGCGGCGATCCTTGGTGTCGATGCGCGCATAGGCGGCGTTCTGGATCCCCCGAATATCGGCGGGAACGATCCTCGGCCCGGCAACCGGAACCTCGACACGAATGCGCTGGCTCGTGGGGCGCCCGCCGCTGGTTGCGACGTAGATCTGCTGGACCTCGACGCCGGCCATGCGCTCGGCATGGGAAATCGCCGTGGCGATGGTCTGGCCGGCGGCCTGGATATCTACGACAGCGCCTTCCAGAATGCCGCGCGAGGCGCGGTCCCCGATGCCGACGACATCGTAGCGTCCTTCTTCGGGCACCCTGGCGACGAAGCAGCAGACTTTCGTGCTGCCGACGTCCAGCGCTGCGACGATGTTCTCCCGCGCCATGCCTTCAGCTCCGTTCCGCAGTGTCGTTTCCGGCCATGCGAAGAACCATTCGGCCGTCGAAACGCATGTCGATTTGGGCGATATCGCCGTCCAGAAGCTGCCGTTCGCGGTCGATTTGTGCGATGCGGGCCCATGCGGCCTCGGCGCCTTCTTCCGGCAGCTTGATCTCGATCCGCCAGTCGAGGTGGACGTTCCAGCGCCGCCCCGACACATACGTAAGGCCGGTGACGCGGCGGGAGAGGTCGCGTTCCTTTTGCAGAATCGCAAGAATGGCAGGGGCGGCCTCGGCAGCGCCGTCGCCGCGGATCACAGGCAGATCGGCATGAGCGCGCGGGTCGGCGCCGGCAATCGGCAGACCCGCCTTGTCGACGACCGCGAAGTCCTGGCCCAGGTCCCAGACCGCCAGCGTTTCGCGCTCGATCAGCCGAACGAACAGTATGTCGGGAAGCGCTCGTTCGACTTCCGCCTCTTGCACCCAGGGCAATGCCTCGACCCGCGCTCGCACGGCGCGAATGTCCACTGCGAAAATGGGTGTGCCCCGAACCGCTCCCACGGCGTTCCGGACTTCCTCTCGGGTGGTCCGTAAGCGGCCGATGGCCTGCACATCGCGGACTCTGAAGCCGGCGCGGGCCGACAGGGCGAATGCACGGTCCATGGCGCCGCGGATGTGTTGCGCGGCCCACTCGGTCTCGGCTGCGCG
The DNA here is from genome assembly GCA_965261985.1 of Alphaproteobacteria bacterium. GTDB lineage: Bacteria > Pseudomonadota > Alphaproteobacteria > Bin95 > Bin95 > Bin95. Next base: position 5,161,986 of record OZ253490.1, on the reverse strand, counting down.
GGCTGCCGCCGCTACGGCTGCCGCAAGCAGGAGCAGCACCCCCAGGCGCCAAAGGCGCCGCCGGCCCGTCAGCAATCGCATCGCGCCGCCTCCGTCATCAGTTGCACGAGGCTCGGGAAGTCGATGCCTGCATGGGCGGCGATTTCCGGCACCAGGGAGAGCGGCGTCAGGCCCGGCTGGGTGTTGACCTCCAGCAGGTAGAGCCCGCCGCCTTGGTCGTCGTAGCGGAAGTCGGCGCGGGTGACCGACCGGCAGCCGAGCGCGGCATGGGCGCGTTCGGCCATCGCTCGCGCCCGGGCCGCAATGCAGTCATCCACCGGCGCGGGGATCAGGTGGTCGGCGCGCGCTTCGGTATATTTGGTGTCGTAGTCGTAGAAGCCCTGATAGGGGCGGATTTCGAGCACGCCGAGCGCGCGGCCGTCATTCACGGCGACGGTGAGCTCGCGCCCCGGAATGTAGCGTTCGACCAGCGCCTTCGTGCCGAAGGGCCAGGTCTCGGCCGTGAGGGGAACGGCGTTGGAGCCTTCCTCGACGATAATGACGCCGACGCTCGAGCCCTCCGCGACCGGTTTGACCACATAGGGCGCCGGCATCGTGTCATGCGCATCCTTGCAGGGCACCACTGCGCCTTCCGGCACGGCGATACCGGCCGTCCGGAAGACGGCCTTCGACGCCGCCTTGTCCATGGCGAGGGCGGAGGCGCGAATGCCGGAATGGGTATAGGGAATGCCCATCAGTTCGAGCAGGCCCTGGATGCAGCCGTCCTCGCCGAAGCGCCCGTGAAGGGCGTTGAACGCCGCATCGGGGGCCGGCGTCAGGCGCGCCGCCAAGGCCGGTATATCGGCCCCCACATCGACGGGATCGACGCAGTAACCGAGCGTCTCCAGCGCTTCGCACACGGCCTGGCCCGTGGTCAGCGAGACCTCGCGTTCGGTGGAAACGCCGCCCATGAGCACAGCGATCCTGTTCATGCCGGGGGCGCTCCCCGGCGGCCGACGCGCTCGATCTCCCAGTCGAGGCCGACGCCGGTAGCGGCAAGCACGCGCGCGCGCACATCCTCCGCCAGGTCTTCGAGGTTGGCGGCGCTCGCAGAGCCGGTGTTCACAAGGAAATTGCAGTGCATCTCGGAGACCATCGCTCCGCCCCGTTTCAGCCCCCTGCAGCCGGCCCGGTCGATCAGCTCCCAGGCCTTGGCTCCGTCCGGATTGCGGAAGGTCGAGCCGCCCGTGCGCGTGCGGATCGGCTGGCTCGTTTCGCGGGCAGCCGCGATCTCGGCCATGGCGGCGCGGACTTCGTCGCAAGGGCGCCCGACGCCCCGGAAGCGGGCCGAAAGGAAGATGCGGTCCTTCCCCAGCTCGTTGCCGCGGTAGTGGAAGCCGAAATCCGCATTGAAGAGGCGCTCGACTTCGCCCCGGCGCGTCATCGCATCGGCGTCGATCAGCACATCGGCGGTTTCGCGGCCGTAGGCGCCGGCATTCATGGCGAGCGCACCGCCGACCGTGCCCGGTATGCCGGAAAGGAATTCGAGCCCGCCGAGCCCGGCGTCCGCGGCTGAGCGGGCGACATTGGCGCAGAGCGCGGCCGCCCCGGCAACAACGGTTTCGCCCTGCGCGCGGATATCGGCGAAGCCGCGTCCGAGCCGGACCACGAGGCCGTCTATGCCGCCGTCGCGAACCAGTGTGTTGGACGCGACGCCGAGCACCGTCAGCGGCACCTCGTCGGGCAGTGCCGTCAGCAAGACCTGTAAATCGGTCCGGTCCACGGGGCGGGCCATCGCCTCGGCAGGCCCGCCGACCCGGAACCAGGTGATCCGGTCGAGCGGGGCCGAGGGGGTCATGCGCCCTCGAATGCAGGGCAGGGGGAAGCGCGGGGTCATTTCCGTGCCTCCCTGAGCGTGTCCGGCAGGGCATGCGCCCAGGCCGTGATCGAGCCCGCACCGAGACAGACGATGGTGTCGCCGGGGGCCGCCCAGGCGCCGGCGCGCTCCGCGAGGTCGTCGGGGCCGTCGATCGCCGCCACATCCCGGTGCCCGCCGGCACGCGCCGCAGCCACCAGCGCATCCCGGTTCGCGCCGGCTATCGGGGACTCTCCGGCGGCATAAACCGGCGCTATCAGCACCTTGTCCGCCTCGGAGAAGCAGTGCGCGAAATCGTCGAGCAGGGCGTTCAGGCGGGTGTAGCGGTGGGGCTGCATGACCGCCATGATCCGTCCGCACCCGGCCAGGCGGGCGGTGGCGAGCACGGCCGCAATCTCGGTCGGGTGGTGGGCGTAGTCGTCGATGATCCGCACGCCGTCCACCTCGCCGGCGAGCGTGAAACGGCGCTCGACGCCGCGGAACTCCGCCAGCGCGCGGCGAATGGCGTCCTCCGGCAGGCCCAGAAGATGGCCGACCGAGACCGCCGCCAGCGCATTCTCCGCATTGTGGCGACCGGGCACGCCGATCCGGAGGCCGTCAAGTTCCGCCAGGCCCGACACATCGAGCCGGCTGCCGGCAGCATCCAGCGCCAGCGCGCTGCCGCGAATATCGGCGTCGGGCGCAAACCCGTAGCGGACGACCGGCCGCCGGCACCTCTCCGCCAGCCGGCGCGAGCCATGGTTGTCCACCGAGATGACGGCGTTCCCGAATGGCGGCACCGAGTCCGCGAATCGGGTGAAGCAGGCCTCTATCTCGGCGAGGTCCCGGTAGTGCTCCATATGCTCGGCTTCGATATTGGTGACCACGGCCAGGGTCGCCGGCAGGTTGAGGAAGGACCTGTCGCTCTCGTCCGCCTCGATGACCGCCCAGGGGCCGCTTCCGAGCTTCGCATTGGAGCCGAGCCCTTGGAGGACCCCGCCATTCACGACCGTCGGGTCCAGGCCGCCGGCTTCGAGGACTGCCGCGATCATCGCGGTGGTTGTCGTCTTGCCGTGCGTGCCGGAGACCGCAATCGGCCATGAGAGGGAGGCGATGGCCGCAAGCGCCTCCGAGCGGTGCAGGACCGGAAGGCCGCGCTGGAGCGCCTCCCGCCGTTCGGGGTTATCCTCCGGAACGGCCGTCGAGACCACGACTGCTGCGGCCTTGCCGAGATTTGCGGCTTCATGGCCGATCCGGACTGTCAGGCCGAGCGCCTCAAGCCGGGCTGTGTTGGCGCTTGCCAGCGCGTCGCTGCCGCTTACCGAACAGCCCAGCCGGTGCAGCAATTCGGCGATGCCGCTCATGCCGATACCGCCGATCCCGATGAAGTGGAGCGGCCCGAAGGGAAGGGGCAAGGGTCTCATGCCTCGGCCTCCCGGACTTCCGAGAGGATGAAATCGGCGAGTGCCTCGGCCGCATCCGGCTTGCCGAACTGCCGGGCGCCTTCTGCCGCATCGACGAGCCGTCCGGGTTCGGTAAGGCAGGCTTCGACCAGGTGCCGAAGCCGGTCGGGGGTAAAATCCCGGTCGGGAACCAGCCAGCCGCCTCCGGCCTCGATGACCGAGCGGGCATTTGCGCTCTGGTGGTCGTCGGTCGCATGGGGGTAGGGCGCGAAGATTGCGGGCCGGCCCGCGGCCGCCAGTTCCGCCACCGTTGAGGCACCGGCCCTGACGATGACCAGATGTGCCTCGCCGAGCGCGCCCGCCATGTCTTCGATGAAGGGTTCCAGCAGCGCCTCTACGCCCTGGCGGCGATAGGCGTCGCGCGCCGGCTCCAGGTCTTCCGCCCGGCATTGCTGGCGCACGACGACCCGGTCGGAGAGGGGGCCGAGCGCTTCCGGCAACACCTCGGAAAAGATGCGTGCGCCCTGGCTGCCGCCGAATACCAGCACCCGCAGGGGTTCGCCCGGCGCGGGAGGCGCGTAAGGGCGGTCGTGGAGAGCCGCGATCTCCGGCCTGACGGGGTTGCCGACCAGGCGGTCGCCCATGCCGGGATAGCTGGCGGCGACCTTGACACTGCCGCGCGCCAGCAGCCGGTTGGCCCTGCCGAGCAAGGCGTTCTGCTCGTGCAGCACGGTGGTCAGGCCGAGCCAGCGGGCTGCGAGCACGGTCGGCGCGGAGGGATAGCCGCCGAAGCCGACGACGGCGCGCGAGCGCGTTTTCGCGAGCACCCTGCGCGCGTCGAACACGCCGAGCCCGAGTTGTACGAGCCCCCGGAGGCTGCGAGGCGGCCCGGCCCGGATGGTATGCACCGGCGCGTCCCCGGCGAAAGCGGCGCCGCGCCTGTCGGTAACGGCAATCGCGGCCTGGCCGCGCGCGGCCAGGCAGGCGGCAAAGGCGCGAGCCGGAAAGACATGGCCCCCGGTGCCGCCGGCGGCGATGGCGATGGGGCCGGACATCACAACACCTCTGCCTGTCCGTCCCGGCGGCGATTGAGAGCCAGGACGAAGCCGAGCGTGATCGAGGCGGCGAACAGCGACGAGCCGCCATAGCTTAGGAACGGCAGGGTCGTGCCCTTGGTCGGGATGACCTCCAGTGCGGACGCCATATTGATGAACGCCTGCAGCCCGAAGCTCGCAAGCAGGCCGGAGACGGCCAGGAACGCGAACAGGTTCTCTTCCGCCATCAGCCGGAACGCGCCCCGGCAGACGATCAGGCCGTAGAGCCCGACCACGGCGACGCAGACAAGCAGGCCGAACTCCTCGCCCAGGACGGCGAAGATGAAATCGGCATGCGCATCCGGCAGGGTCTCCTTGACCGTGCCCTCGCCGGGGCCTTGGCCGACGAGGCCGCCTTGCTTGAACGATTCGAGCGACCGACCGATCTGGTAGCGGTCGCCGCCGACACCGTGCATGAAAGCATCGACGCGATCCGAGACATGGTTGAAGCCGAAATAGGCGATGACCCCGCCGAGGCCGGCCGCCAGAACGACGCCGACAAGCATTGGAAGGGGCATGCCGGCCAGGGCGAACTGCCCGAACCAGACCGAGACGACCATGAAGGTCATGCCGACATCCGGTTGCAGCAGCAGCGCCGCGGAGGCGGCGACGAGCAATGCGGCCGCAATCCAGAAGGCGCGCGAGCCGACGACGATGCGGTGATGCGCGAACAGCCAGGCGGACACGACGGCCATGCCCGGTTTCAGGAACTCCGAGGGCTGCAAGCCGATGACGCCGAGCGAAAACCAGCGCTGCGCGCCCTTGGCCTCCGAGCCCAAAACCGCCGTCACCAAGGTCAGCAGCAGGGCTCCGGCGCACACCAGGCAGGCGGTCTGGAGCACCTGGACCGGGCTGAGCAACGCGCAGCCAGCCATCATGCACAGGGCGATCGGCAGGAACAGGGCGTGCTTGAACAGGAAGTGAAAACGGGGAGAGCCGTTGAGCTCGGCAACGGCCGGCCCGGCGGTTGCGATCAGGATGATGCCGAAGACGACCAGCGCCGCGATGGCGCCGACCGTCACCCGGTCCACCGTCCAGACCCATTGGGCGGTCCAGCTTCCGTCGGTGCGGGGCAGAAGGCTCATCCCGCGCCTCCCATCAGTCCGCGCACCCCCTGCCGGAAGGCGTCGCCGCGCGCCTCGAAGCTTTCCCATTGGTCGAAAGAGGCCGCGGCGGGCGCGAGCAGCACGACTTCGCCCGGCTGCGCGTCGCGATGGGCGGCCGCAAGGGCCGCGTCGAGGTCGCCCAGGCACACGCATGCGGCATGGCCCGAAAGCGCCTGGGCGAACGGGGCCTCGGATGCACCGATGAGATAGGCCTTGGCGATCCGGCCGAACCAGGGCCGGAGCGCGTCGAGATCGTCCGTCTTGGCCTGTCCGCCGGCGATCCAGCGCACGCGCTCGAAACTGGCGAGCGCAAAGGCCGCCGACTCCGGGTTGGTCGCCTTGCTGTCGTTCACATAACGGACGCCGGCGACCTCGCCCACGGTTTCCATTCGGTGCGGAAGGCCCCGGAAACCGGCCATGGCTTCCTGCGCGTCCCGGCGGTCGATGCCGAGTGCGCCCAGCGCAGCAAGCGCGGCGGCAGCGTTGCGGCGGTTGTGGACGCCGGGCAGGCAAGGAAGCGCAGGCCCGTCGTCGCCGATTGCGGTAACGGTCCGGCCTTCGCTGCGCAGACGGGGGGCCAGTCTGCGGCACCACGGGTCGCTTTCGCCGATTACGGCGGCTGCCCGGTTCTCGAAAATGCGCGCCTTGTCAGCGGCATAGCGATGCATGCCGCCATGGCGGTCGAGATGGTCCGCGGCGATATTCAGCAGCACCGCAACGTCGAAGGCCGGGCGCGCCATCAGGGCGAGCTGATAGGAGGAGAGCTCGAGCACATAAACGCCGCCCGGACCGAGCGCAGGCAAGCCGAGCGCAGCCGGTCCGAGATTGCCGCCGACCGCGTGCGGCAGCCCCAGCTTTTCGAGCGCATGTCCGATCAGTGCCGTCACGGTCGATTTGCCGTTGGTTCCCGTGACCCCGACGAAGCGGCAGCCGGGCATGGCTTCCACCAGCAAGGAGATGTCCGCGACGGGCCGGACGCGGGCTGCGTCGGCCCGGACCGCAAGCGGATGCGGCCGCGGGTGCAGATGCGGGATGCCGGGGCTCCAGACCAGCCGGTCCAGGCCGGAAGGATCGAAGGGCAGCGCTTCGCCGAATTCCCGGCGCAGCTCCTTGCGGTCGTCCCAGACATGGAGATGCGCGCCGGCAGCCGTGAAGGCCGCCGCCGCCGCCCGTCCGGACCGCCCGAGCCCCATGACGCCCACTTCGGCGCCGCGATATGCAGGCAACGGGATCATCGGAGCTTCAGCGTCGCGAGCCCGGCCAGCGCCAGCACGACGGCGATGATCCAGAAGCGGATGACGATGGTCGGCTCCTTCCACCCCTTCTGCTCGAAGTGGTGGTGCAGCGGCGCCATGCGGAAAACGCGCTTGCCGGTGAGCTTGAAGGAGGCCACCTGCACGATCACCGAAACCGCTTCGAGCACGAACAGCCCGCCTACGATGGCGAGCACCAGTTCGTGCTTGGTGATGACCGCGACCGAGCCGAGCGTGCCGCCGCAGGCGAGCGAGCCCGTGTCGCCCATGAACACCATGGCCGGCGGCGCGTTGTACCAGAGGAAACCGAGGGACGCGCCCACCAGCGCCCCCAGCAGCACCGAGAGCTCGCCGGCGCCGGGCACCGGGTGGATCTGCAGGTATTCCGCGAACACGGTGTGGCCCGCGAGATAGGCGATCAAGCCGAAGCAACTGGCCGCGATCATCACCGGCACGATCGCGAGGCCGTCGAGTCCGTCGGTCAGATTGACGGCGTTCGACGCCCCGGTCATCACCAGCACGGCGAAGGGCACCGCGAGCCAGCCGAGGTCGATCACGAGGTCCTTGACCACCGGGATTGCGAGCCCGTAGCCGAGCGGGGCGCCGACAATTTCGGCCGCTGCAACGGCCGCAACCGCGCTCACCGCGACCTGGACTGCAAGTTTCGCCTTGCCGGGCAGGCCGCGGCTGCTGCTGCTCGCCAGCTTCATGTAGTCGTCCGCAAAGCCGACGAGACCGAAGCAGAGCGTCACCGCCAATACGATCCAGACATAGGCATTGGCGAGGTCGGCCCAGAGCAGCGTGCTCGCGACAAGCGCCGTCAGGATCAGCGCGCCGCCCATGGTCGGTGTGCCGCGCTTGGTCTCCAGATGCGATTTCGGGCCGTCCTCGCGGATCGGCTGGCCGTTGGCCTGGCGGGCGCGCAGCCAGGCGATCATGCCGGGGGCGAGCAGGAAGCTCAGCGCCAGCGCGGTCAGGGTCGCGGCGCCGGAACGGAAAGTGATGTACCGGAACAGGTTGAAGAGCTGGAAGTCTTCGGCCAGCGGTGCGAGGAAGTTGTAAAGCATGGGTGCTCAACCTCCCGCCTCTGCGCGCCGCTCCAGCGCCTCGATGACGGCTTTCATGCCCATGCCGAGGGAGCCCTTGACCAGCACGACATCGCCGGGCGCCACGGTTTCGGCGACCCAGGGGGCGAGCGCGGCGGCATCCCGGCAGTGCGCGCCGCGCCGGCAGGCCGGCAGACGGCCGAAAAGCCGGAGCATCTCGGGCCCGGCGGCAAAGACCAGATCGACGGCTGCGTCTTCGAGCGGCCCTGCCAGCGCGGCGTGGGCGGCGCCCGCGTCCTCGCCCAGTTCCAGCATGTCGCCCAGAACGGCGATCCGCCGTCTGCCGGGGCCGGGTTCGGCAAGGCCGAGCACGCCGAGGGCGGCGTCCATCGCGGCGGGACTCGCATTGTAGCTTTCGTCGATCAGCGTCCAGCCGCCGAGGGTCCGCCGGGCGCCGCGGCCGACGGGCGGTCGGAACGCCGCCAGGACCTCGGGGTCGGGGTCGATGCCGAATGCGTCCAGCACCAGCAGCACGCCGAGCGCATTGAGCGCCCAATGCGCGCCGGGTGCGCCCAGCCGGAAGTCGAGCCGCCTGCCGCGGATCTCCGCCGCGATGTCGCTGCCCGAGGCATCGAGGGCGGCATGGAGCAAGACTGCGTCGCCCGTCCGGCGGGAGAACCGCAAAATCCTGGCGCCGGCCCGGTCGGCAGCGGCCTCGAGGCGTTCGATATGGGGGGTATCGGCATTGAGCACGGCCGTGCCGCCGGGCTCCAGACCCTCGAAAATCTCGGCCTTGGCGTCGGCGACTTCGGTCAGGCTGCCGAAAAAGGCCGTATGCGCCGGGGCGATGGCGGTCACCAGCGCCGCATGGGGGCGGACCAGGCGCGAGAGGGGCGCGATCTCGCCTGCATGGTTCATGCCGAGTTCGAAGACGGCGAAGGCAACTTCGCGCGGCAGGCGGGCGAGGGAAAGCGGGGCGCCCCACTCATTGTTGAGATTGCCCCGGCTGGCTTCCGTCCGTCCAGCGCGGGACAGCAGAGCGAAGAGCAGCTCCTTGCAGCCCGTCTTGCCGACGCTGCCGGTGACGCTCGCGATGCGCGCGCTCGCCCGCGCGCGTGCGGCGCGGGCGAGCGCATAAAGGCCGGCCTGCGTGTCCGGAACGCGAAGCGACGGGGTGTCTGCGCCGCAGTCGCGGCTGACCATCGCTGCGGCCGCCCCGCCTGCCAGCGCTTGGTCCACGAAACAGTGCCCGTCGTGGTTCGGCCCGGCCACCGCGACGAACAGGTCCCCGGTTGCAATCGTGCGGCTGTCGATGGCGACGCCCGAAGCTTCCCAGCCTCCGTGCGGCGCGCCTCCGGTGGCGGCGGCGGCTTCCCCGGCGGTCCAGAGTGTCATGGCGCCCGCCCCGCCAATTGCCGGGCGACGGCACTGTCGTCGAAGGGACGGGCTTCCGCACCGACAGTCTGGCTGGTTTCGTGTCCCTTGCCGGCGATCAGCAGGGCATCGTCCGGGCCCAGCCCGTCGATGCCCGCCGCAATGGCTGCCTCGCGGTCGCCGATTTCCGATGCGCCGGGGCAGGCGGCGAGGATCGCGGCGCGGATCGCCGCCGGGTCCTCGGTGCGCGGATTGTCGTCGGTGACGATAACCCGGTCGGCCAGCCGGCCCGCCACGGCACCCATTTGTCGCCGTTTGCCCGCATCGCGGTCGCCGCCGGCGCCGAAGGCCAGAACGAGGCGTCCGCGCACGCAGGGTCGGAGAGCCTCCAGCACCGCGGCGAGCGCGCCCGGCTTGTGGGCGTAATCGACATAGATCGGAGCGCCGGAAGGCGCGTGCGCTGCCAGTTCGAGCCGGCCGCGGACGCCGCGGAGGCCCTCCAGGCAGGCGGCTGCGGAATCGGGGTCGCCGCGTTCGCCTGCAACCGCTCCCAGAGCTGCGAGGGCATTCATGGCCTGGAACGCGCCGATGAAGGGCATCCGGATGCGATGGCGCCGTCCGAGAAGGCGGAACGCCACGACCTGTCCCTCTTCGGCGGGCTCGATCCGCTCGACCTCGATCTCCAGCGCGGGTCCGTTTCGCCCGAAGCGCCAGACATTGTGCCCGGCGGCGCGGGCCGCCTCGCCCGCCGCGACGCCGGCCGGGTCGTCCGCATTGACGACGGCGAGCCCGCCCGGCGCCATGACCCTGCGGAACAGGCCCAGCTTGGCGTCCAGATAGCTCTCCAGGTCGGGGTGGTAGTCGAGATGATCGCGCGAGAGATTGGTGAACACGCCCGTCGAAACCTTCACACCGTCGAGGCGGTACTGGTCCAGGCCGTGGCTGGACGCCTCCAGCGCAACACGGTCGATGCCGGCTTCGGCCAGCCGGGCGAGGTCGCGGTGCAGTTGCACGGGGTCGGGCGTCGTGAGCGCGCCGGAGCGGCAACATTCGGGAGCGACGAGACCGAGAGTGCCGAGACTGGCCGCCGGCAGGCCGAGGAGGCGCCACAATTGCCGGATGAAATCCACCACCGATGTCTTGCCGCTGGTGCCGGTAACGGCGGCGACCCTTGCCGGCTGGGCGCCGAAGAACCTGGCCGCCAACCGGGCGAACAGCCGGCGCGGTGTGTCGTCGAGAATGACCGGGATGCCGGCCGGCAGCGAGTCCGCCGCCGTGCCGACGGGCGCAAGTATCGCCCTGGCGCCCCTTGCAAGCGCGTCCTGGATGAAGGCGCGCCCGTCCTCGCGTGCGCCCGGCACGGCCATGAACAGGTATCCCGGACGGACCTTGCGGGAATCGGCCGTCAGGCCGCAGATGCCGAGCGCATCGAGGTCGATCCCGCATCCGGCCGCGGACATTACGCTTCCTTGTCCAGGAAAAGCCGGGACAGGAGCCGGTCGGGAACGACACGCTGCATCCATGCGTCCGAATCCGGTCCGGCTACCGGCACGCCCAGGATCGACCCGATGCGCGGGATCACCGCTCCGGCCACCGGGACGACGTTCCAGCCGGCAGTCGCGAAACCGTGGGTCTCCTTGCGGGCCTTCGGTTCGTCGAGCATGACGAAGATGGCGTAGCGGGGGGCGCCGATCGGGAAGACGCCGACAAAGGAGCTCAGCCGCTTGTTCCGGTCGTAGCGGCCGTTCACAACCTTTTCGGCCGTGCCGGTCTTGCCGCCGACCGGATAGGCGATGTTGTCCGCCCTCGACCCGGTGCCCCGGAGCACGACCTGGCGCATTATCCAGCGCATCTTGTCGGAGGTCTCGGAAGAAAAAACTCTCCGGGTCTTTGCCGGGGCGGTTCGCCTCAGAAGGGTAACCGGCACCGCCACCCCGTCATTCGCCAGCGTCCCGATGGCCGATGCGGTCTGGAGAGGGCTGACGGAAAGGCCGTGGCCGAAGCCGACCGTCATCGTCGTCACGGGACGCCAGGTCCGCGGCACTATGGGGTGGCCGACTTCCGGCAGTTCCAGCGCCGGGCGGCTCAGGAGGCCCAGCCCGTCGAGGACTTCCTTGAAGGTCTCGGCACCGATCTTTTCCGCCATCCGCGCGGCGCCGATATTGGACGAGTGGACGACGACCTCGGCGGCCGAGAGCACCCGTTCCTGCCCCCGGTAGTCGCCGATCGTGTGCCCGAACGCCTTTATGGGCGCGCTCGCGTCGAACCGGCTCGTCAGGCGCGAAACGCCCCGGTCGAGCGCCGTGGCGAGGGTGAGCAGCTTGAATGTCGATCCCATCTCGGCAACCAGGAGCGAGGCGCGGTTGGCCTGCGCTTCATCTATCTTTGTCTGCCGATTGGGGTCGAAATCGGGCAATGAGACCATTGCCACCACTTCGCCGGTCCGGATGTTGAGTACCAGGCCGGCCCCGCCGATGGCGGAGAAATACTCGACCGCCCGCGCCAGTTCCTCGCGGAGAACGTACTGGACCCGGATATCGATCGAGAGCTGCACACTCTGCGTCGGGTCGGAGAGAATGCCGTTGAACCGCTGCTCCGCGCCAGCGTTGCCGACCGGGCCGTCATCGCTCGGCTCGGTGCGTCCGACCACATGCGCGGTGAGTTGCCCGTGGGGATAGATACGCAAATCCTCGGACTCGAGGCCGATACCGGGCAGGCCGAGGTCGAGCACCGCTTTCTGGTCCCGCGGGGTCAGGCGGCGTGCGACGAAGACGAATTTCTGTTTCAACGACAGGCGCTGGCGCGCTTCTTCGAAGCTCAGCCACGGTAGCGCGCCCGAGAGCTGCGTGGCTGTCGCCTCGACATCGTCGATCTGAGGCGGCCAGGCGACCAGCGCCCGCGAGACGATGCTGGTGGCAAGCAACTGGCCGTTGCGGTCCACGATGTCGCCGCGCTCGACGGGATGTTCGGAGACGGCCTTTTCGGCGGGTGGCGGGCGGTCCTGGGCCAGGGTGCCGAGATCGATGAGCTTGATCGACAGGACCGCGAGGCTCACGAAGAACGCGAGTACGCCGAACGCCAGCCGGGTGCGGGCCAGGGCGAGGGCCGGCGACGATGATCGATGCGGATTCATTGCCGGCCTCCAGCCCCGAAAGCGAGAGATAGGCGGGACGGCTGCTCCGTCGGGAGTCCGGAGATGGGATCGCCGTCCCGCCTTGCACGCGCCCGGGCTCGTGGCGGCTCGGGAGCGCTGGCCGGTCGAGACGGGAGGAAACTCGACCGGTGAAGCTGATCCGCCTCGATGGGGACCAGGCCCAGGGCGCGTGCGTTCTGGAATTCGAGAGTTTGCGGCTGCGTGAGGAAGGCGAGTTCGCTGCGCAGTACCTGTATGCGCTCGCGCTCGGCCAGAACCAGGCGGTTAAGCTCGGCCAACCGGTCCTTGCGGTCGCGAACATGGTCGCCGACCGCGAAAAGGCCGGCTGCCATCGCCGCTGCGCCGACGCACCAGAAGAATGTGGTCCGGGCGCTCATGCCGCGAGCCTCTCGGCCGCGCGCATCCGGGCGGACCTCGCGCGGGGATTGGCGGCGATTTCGGCGGTGCGCGGGTGTGTCGCGCGGCGATGCAGCAGCCGGAAGGAGGCCGGCTGCGGCGGGGACGCGGGCGGCCGGTGGCGCGACCCGCCCGGGGCGCCGCCGCTGCGTTCGCGCAGGAAGCGCTTGACCGCACGGTCCTCCAGCGAGTGGAAGGAAACCACGGCGAGCCGCCCGCCCGGCGCGAGCAGCCTTTCGGCGGCCGCCAGGCCGCGGTCGAGCTCGCCGAGTTCGTCGTTGACGGCGATGCGCAGCGCCTGGAAGGTCCGCGTCGCCGGGTGAATCCTTCCGTCCGCAGGCACGGCGCGCGCGACGATTGCAGCGAGGCGGTCCGTGGTGAGGATCGGCGCTTCGCTTCGCGCCCAGGCAATAGCCCGGGCCACCCGGCGCGCGCGCGGCTCCTCGCCATAACGGCGGATGATGTCGGCCAGTGCGTCCTTGTCGAGGCCGGCGACGAGATCGGCTGCGCTCGGCCCTTCGCCGCTCATGCGCATATCCAAAGGGCCGGGCGAGAAGGAAAAGCCCCTTGCCGGGTCGTCGAGCTGCGCCGAGGACACGCCGAGATCGAATGCGATGCCGTCGGCCGGTGCGAAGGCCTCGTCAGCCGCGATTCCCTCCATCTCGGAAAAGCGGGCGCGGCGGAAGCGGAAGCGGTCTTCGCAGTCCCGGCCGAGCGCGGCGGCCGCGGCTTCGGCCCCCGGGTCGCAATCGAGGGCGAGTACGCGGCAGGGCGCCGACGCCAACAGCGCGCGCGAGTAACCGCCGCGGCCGAAAGTGGCGTCCACATAACGCCCACCCGGTCGCGGATCGATGGCGGCGACGACCTCCGACGCCATGACCGGGATGTGCCCGCCGACGGTCACGGCCCGGACTCCGACTGGAGGAACCCGCCGAAGCGGATGAGCGCCTTCGTGTCTTCGTCGAGTTCCGAGGTTACGTTTCCGACCCATTTGTCATGGGTGGCCGGCTTCCAGATCTCGATAATGCCCACTGTGCCGATGAAGCGGACGTCGTTTTCGATACCGCAGGCCTGGCGGAAATCCTGCGGAAGCAGGAGGCGGCCCTGCCCGTCAATTTGCGCGTCGCGCGAGCTGCCGACGAAGAGGCTGACGATCTTGCCGGAGTCGACCGGTCTGCCGCTTGCAGTTCTGGCATCCTTCAGTTTTTCATGGATGTCTTTAGCCCAATTCTGCAAGTATCTCTCTTCGCAGAAAAAGATGGCTTCGCGGTCGTCGAATACGGGCGCGGCCAGCAACCGCATTTCGGCATCCTGGGGAATCGCACGCCGATGAGCAGCCGGCACAATGACCCGCCCTTTTGCATCCAGTTTCGCGTCGTATTGGCCCGAGACCCGCACCGGAGACTCCACCTTTCGCGTTTAAGGCGAGGGGCGTTGCCCCTTTTAGCCACTTCACTACTACTTAGATCCACTTTCTCCCACTTCACTACCACTCGTCAAGACTTACGCAAGAAAAAGTTTGTTGGTGCGAATCGGACGCCTCTGCGCAGCATCGGAACAAAGAGCGTATCGACTTAGCATACCCATGTTCGTCTTGTGGGTAACATTAAGTTCAGTTACTAAATCCAGTGTGAGTTGTCCTTTCGGATCGGGCTCCGGAAGTTCGCAAACGACATTGTCCCGGATCCGCAACGGCCCCGCCGCGGGCAGGGCCGGACATGCGGAAGGCCAGTAAACTCAAGACTTGGGGGAAACGGTTTTGGCCTTCCCGCTTGATCGGGCCCGTGATTTGAAGTCGTAATTCGTTCGATATTTTTGAATTTTTTCCTGATCCAGGACTTGATTCTCAGCAATCCGTGCTAGGATGAGCTTGAGGAAAGAGGCATCCGCGCGGACCACTTCCCGTCCCGTCCTCCGGCCCGGCGCCGGAAAGACCCCGATTCAGCCAGCAGGCGAGGTGCGCCCGGCGTTTGCCTCGCGTACGCGCAATCAGGCGCGCAAAACGCGCGCCGGCGCGAAAGGCGCGCGCCCGCCCGCGCACGCATTACGCGCGGAAAAGGGTCGCTCCCCGCCGGGCCGCCCTGTCTGCCAACACCGTTCTTCCGGCCCGGTGCGGTCCGATACCGCAGCGGACGCCCGGACCGAACACGAGCGGAACGAAGGAGCCGCCGCCCCATGCCCATGCTCGATCCGACCGTCGCACTGTCCGCACGGCAGGAGGCCTTCTGCCGCCATTTCACCGCTTCCGGCAATGCCGCCGATGCCGCAAGGCACGCCGGCTATGCCGAGCGCTCCGCCCGCCAGACCGGCTGCGTGCTGCTGGAGCGGCCCTGGCCCGGCTTTCTCCCCAATGTCACGGCCTGCGTCGCGTCCAGGCGTTCGATCCGCAAGGAGCGGGCCGAAGAGCGTAGCGGGGCTACGGTCGAGGTCCGCGACGCCGCGGGCGGGCGCCTGGACGCGACCCGGTGGGCGGTGCTGTCAGGCCGGCATGGTGCGTCGATC
The DNA here is from genome assembly GCA_965261985.1 of Alphaproteobacteria bacterium. Taxonomy (GTDB): domain Bacteria; phylum Pseudomonadota; class Alphaproteobacteria; order Bin95; family Bin95; genus Bin95. Next base: position 5,146,824 of record OZ253490.1, on the reverse strand, counting down.
CGCTTGCCCGATGCCCCGCATCGCGCTGCGCGGCTCTCCTACCCTGCCGGCCCGACAGCACCGCGTAGACCATGACATTGGGGAGAAAGCCGGGCTCAATCGTGGAGCGGGTGCGCCGCATCCGCATGTCCTGGCAGCGCACGGCGAGGGACGAGGCCCGGATCGCGCTCGCCCGGCTGGAGCAGGCCTGGGATGCCGCCGTCGCCAGCGGCTCGGCTTACCTGATGCTCCAGATCGTGCGCCTCCAGGCCGAGATTGCAGGCCTCACCAAGCCTGCGGCCATGCGCCGGGCCGTGCTCTGGCCGCTGCCCGACGAGGACGAGTTCGGCGAGATGGAAGCTGGCGAGGCGCATGAGGCCGGAACAGAGCCGGGGCCGCTGGCCGACGCCGTGCGCCGGGGCCGGGACCGCGCCGGGCGCGCGCTCGCCCGCCACCGCAAGAGCCGCGAGGCGATGGAGACGCAAGACGATTTCGACGAGGTGGCTCATGCCCGGACCGCCGAAAAGCTGGCGGAAGCCGTCGAGGAACGCGAGCGCCTGCCCGTCCGCTTGGAGACCCCCGAACCGCCCTCAGCGGACGACCGCCCCCTCGCCGACGACCCGCCCGAGGAAACCTATGACCCGGAGCAGTTCCCGGGCGAATGGGCGGACGGCGAGCCGCCCAGCGACGAGGACAGGGCCGACGGCGCGGAAACCGACTGGCTCTACCAGCGCCGCAACGGCTACGCCCAACTCCACGACCCCTGGACGCCGGAGAATACCGAGCTGCGAAGACGGAACAGCCTCGCATGGGAAGAGATGCGCCTGGGCAACGGCCCTTTCGACCCCGACGAACCGCATGAGACGGACCGGCCGGAGGACGGGGAGTTCGCCCCCGGCCATGACAAAACATGACGTCTCATGACATTCCCGGCGGGTCCCGCAGCCGCGCCGCATTGCCTCTGCCCGAACCCGGCAACGGTTTCATCGGTTCCGGATACGGAACAGCGGTCAGGTCCGCAAGAGGACGGTCCAGAAGGCCTGTAGGCCGGGTTCTGTGCCGTCCGTTTCCGGGCGGCGACGGCCATTCGTCTGGGACATCCGTCGCCGGATGCCTCGCGCGACCAACCCGAGCGGCAACGCAGAGGTCGCCGGCCGGGACGAGGAGTCCCGGCCTGCCGCTCCTATTCGGTCTTGCTCCCGGTGGGGTTTACCCTGCCAGCCCCGTTGCCGGGGCCGCGGGGCGCTCTTACCGCCCCGTTTCACCCTTGCCGGCCGGCGGGGCGAGCCCGGCGGGCCGGCGGTTTGTTTTCTGTGGCACTTTCCCTGGGGTCGCCCCCGCCGGGCGTTACCCGGCACCGTTCCTCCGTGGAGCCCGGACCTTCCTCACCGGGCGTGGAGCCCGGCGCGACCGTCCAGCCTTCTGGACCGAACCTGTATTCAGGCGCTTTCCAGCTCTTCGCGCAAGAGGGCGAGTTCGAGCCACTCCTCCTCCAGCGCGGCGATTTCCGACCGCGCCGCGCTCAACAGTTCCGCTGCGTGGCCGAACCGTTCGGGGTCCCGCTCGTAGAAACCGGGATCGGCGAGCAGGCGTTCAAGCTTCCTGGCCTGCGCCTGGGCTCGTTCGATTTCCCTGGGCAGTTCGTCCCAGCGCCTTTGCTGCCGGAAAGTCAGTTTTGCCGCCTGGCGGCGGGGCCGGGCCGGCGCGGCCCTGGGCTGCACTCTCGGCTCGGCCCGGCCCGGCGCGGAAGGCCGGGCGCGGCGGTAGTCGCTGTAGCCGCCGGCGAATTCGCGTGCGGCGCCGTCCCCCTCCAGCACGATGACGCTCGCGACGGTCTTGTCGAGGAAGTCGCGGTCATGGCTGACCAGGATCAGCGTGCCCTCGAAGTCCCCCAGAACGTCCGTGAGCAAATCCAGCGTGTCCATGTCGAGGTCGTTGGTCGGCTCGTCCAGCACCAGCAGGTCGCATTTGCGTGCGAGCGTGCGCGCGAGCAGCAGGCGGTTGCGCTCGCCGCCGGACAGCGACCGCACCGGGCTTTCGACCTGGTCGATATCGAACAGGAAGTCCTTGAGATAGCCGACGACATGGCGCGGCCGGCCGCGCACGAAGACGGTATCCCCGCCTTCCGGGCAAAGCGTCCGCTTGAGCGTGGCGTCGTGGTCGAGGGCAGCGCGGTGCTGGTCGAAATAGGCGGTCTCCATGGTCGCGGACCGGCGGACCTTGCCGGAGTCGGGCCTGAGGTCGCCGATCAACATGCGCAACAGCGTCGTCTTGCCGGCGCCGTTCGGCCCCAATATGCCGATCCGGTCGCCGCGCAGGATGCGGGTGCTGAAGCCCTCCACGATCGCCCGGTCTCCGTATTGCTTGGCGATATTGTCCGCTTCGATCGCCATGCGGCTGCGGATTTCGCTTTCTTCGAGCACGATGCGGGCGCGCTGCGGGGCGCCGAGCATCGCTGCCCGGCGCTCGCGCATGTCGTTCAATGCGGAGAGGCGGCCCTGGTTGCGCTTGCGCCGCGCGGTGATACCGCGATGCAGCCAGCGCGTCTCGTCAGCGATCCGCTTGTCGAGCTTTTCCTGCCGGCGCAGTTCCTCCGCCACCACCGCTTCCGACCATTCCTCGAAGGCGGCGAAGCCCCGGCCGGTCTGGCGCAACCGGCCGCGCTCCAGCCAGAGGATGCTATCGGTGATGCCGGCCAGGAAGCGGCGGTCGTGGCTGACGACGACGACCGCGCCCTCATAGCCGCGCAAAAGGCGCTCCAGCCACTCGATGGCGGGCAGGTCGAGATGGTTGGTCGGCTCGTCCAGCAGCAGGATATCCGGCGCGACGGCCAGCACGCGCGCAAGCTCCGCCCGCCGGCTCTCGCCGCCGGAAAGCGTCGCCATGCGCCGGTCGGGGTCGAGTTCGAGCCGGTCGAGCATCGCCGCGACGGCGTGTTCGGGGGCGGGCGGCCCCTCGTCCGGCGGGCGGCGCACATAGTCGCCGACAAGCGCTTCGGCATCGACTGGCGGGTCCTGGTGCAGATAGGCGATGCGGATGCCGGGCTGGGCGTAGCGCTCGCCGAGGTCGAGTTCCAGTTCGCCCGCAATGACCTTCATCAACGTGGACTTGCCGCAACCGTTGCGGCCGATCAGGCAAGCCCGGTCGCCGCGCGCAATGCCGAAGCTGACATCGGCGAACAGGCTCGCGCCGCCGAAACCGAGTTCCGCTTCGCGCAGGGTGAAGATCGGCGGGCCGGCCACCGGAGGACCGTCAGGCGTTCAGTTTCGCGGCGAGCCGGACGGTCTCGCGAACGACGCGCCGGACCGTCTTGCCGTGAGGCTCCTCGGCAAGCGACCCGTCGTCGTCGAAGGCATCGCCGGCCCGCGCGATGGCGTGTTGCGCCGGTGCGACGATGACGCCGATACCGGACAGGATCTGCCGGACATGCACCAGGCCCCGCAGGCCGCCGAGCGCGCCCGGCGAAGCCGCCATGAGCCCCGCGACCTTGCCCGTGAACCAGACGAGCGGCAGCTGCCCGGCGACGGGCCGGGACACCCAGTCGATGGTGTTTTTCAAAAGCGGCGAGATGGAGCCGTTATATTCCGGCGAGGCGATCAGGAAGCCGTCATGGGCCAGGAACAGCTCCTTCAGCCGGACCGCACCGGCCGGCAGGCCCTCATCGGCTTCGAGGTCTCCGTTGTAGAGCGGCAGGCTGAAATCGCCGAGGTCGAGCGGGACCGCCTCGACGCCAGCGGCCTCGGCCTCGCGCGCGGCGAAACGGGCCAGCCGGGCGTTGAACGAGTCCCGGCGCACGGACCCCGCAAAGACGAGCAGTTTAGCCCGCATTTCTCACCATTGTCGCGACCTGCGCGGTGCTGTCGGGCCTGCAGGGTGCGTCAAGCCGCTTGCCCGATGTCCCCGCATCGCGCGGCGCGGCTTTCCTTCCCTGCCGGCCCGACAGCACCGCCCTCCGGGTCGCGTCCAGGCGCCCGCCCGCAGCGTTGCGGGCCTCAAGCGTAGGCACCGCTACGCTTTTCGTCCCGCTCCTTGCGGAGCGAACGCCTGGACGCGACGCAGGCCCCGACAATGGTGAGAAATGCGGGCTAGGCGTCACAGGCGGACGATCTTTCCGGGATTCATGATGTTCTTCGGGTCGAGCGCGCGCTTGATCGCGCGCATCGCCGGCAATGCCGAAGGGTGCTCGGCCTCCAAAAAATGCATCTTGCCGTAGCCGATGCCGTGCTCGCCCGTGCAGGTGCCCCCCATGGCGAGCGCGCGGCGGACCATGCGGTCGTTGAGTTCGGTCGCAATCCGGACTTCCTCGGCATCTTCCGTCTTTATGACGAAGATCACATGGAAGTTCCCGTCGCCCACATGGCCGACGATCGGCGTGGGGAAGGGCGCGGAGGCGAGATCGGCGCGCGTCTCGGCGATGCACTCCGCCAGGCGCGAAATCGGCACGCAGACATCGGTGGGCCAACCCTCGCAACCGGGGCGAAGCGCAATGGCGGCGAAGAAGGCGTCGTGGCGCGCCTGCCAGAGCCGGTTGCGCTCTTCCGTGGTCGTGGACCAGGCGAAGTCCGAGCCGCCGAAGTCCCGCGCGATGGCGCCCGTCGCCTCGGCCTGCTCTGCGACCCCGGCCGGCGTGCCGTGGAACTCGAAGAAGATATGCGGGGAGGGGGCGTAGTCGAGCTTGGAATAACGGTTGCAGGCATCCATCTGCGCCTCGTCCAGCAGCTCGATCCGCGCGACCGGAATGCCGGACTGGATGGTCAGGATCACGGCGTCCACCGCCGCATCCACCGACGGGAAGGCGCAGACTGCGGAGGCGATGCTCTCCGGAATGCCGTAAAGGCGAAGGTGGATGCCCGTGACGATCCCGAGCGTGCCCTCCGAACCGATATAGAGGCGGGTGAGGTCGTAGCCCGCCGAAGACTTGCGCGCGCGGGTGCCGGTCTGGATCAGGCGTCCGTCGGGCAACACGACCTCAAGGCCCAGCACATTCTCGCGCATGGTGCCGTAGCGGACCGCATTGGTGCCGGAGGCTCCGGTCGCCACCATGCCGCCGAGCGAGGCGTCGGCGCCGGGGTCGATGGGAAAGAACAGGCCGGTGTCGCGCAACTCCTCGTTGAGCCGCTTGCGCGTGACGCCGGGCTCGATGAAGCAGGTCATGTCCTCGTCATGGACGGCGCGGATACGGTCGAGGCCGGTCAGGTCGATAGTGATGCCGCCGTCGAGCGCGCCGATATGGCCTTCCAGCGAGGTGCCGGCGCCGAACGGCACGATGGGCGTGCCGGACTCGTGGCAGGCGCGGACGATCTCCTGCACCTCCTCGACCGACTCCGGGAAAACAACAGCGTCGGGGGGGTGGGGCGTATGGAAGGTCGCGTCCTTGCCATGGTGGCCGCGCACGGCCTCCGAAGTACTGAACCGCGTGCCGAAACGCTCCTTGAGGGCGGCGAAACTCATTTGACGCAGATCGCCTCGATCTCGACCACCATGGCCGGGTCGGCGAGGCCGGCCACGAACAGCAGCGTGGAGGCCGGCGGGCTGTCGCCTAAAAAGGCGCCCCTGCTCTCGCGGTAGTAGCCGATATCCTCGCGGCGGGTGAGGAATACGTTGATCTTGACGATATTCTCCCGCGAGACGCCTGCTGCCTCCATCTGCGCGCCGAGATTGACCCAGACCCGGTCGATCTGGCCGCGGGCGTCCTCCACGACGGAGCCGTCGGGCCGGACGCCGACCTGGCCCGAAATATGGACCCAGGTCGCGCCGGCGGGCGCTTCCACCGAGTGGGAGTAGCCGCGCGGGGCGTGGACGGAGTCCGGATTGCGTTTCGTCAGCATGGCGTTCCACTCCTCACTCGCTCGTCAGGGCACCGGTACCGGAGGCGATCTGCGGTCGATGCCGGGCGACAGATAGCACATTGCGCCGAGCCGGGCACGGCACCGCCGCCGGCAAGAAAAACCCGCGACCGGCGAAAGCTGGCCGCGGGCCATTTTGCGAGGCGGGGTCTGCTCAGTTGAGCAGCTTCGCGTCCTCCTCCTCGATCTCCCTCTCTGCCTGGGCAATGGATTCCTCAAGCAGCATCAGCCACTTGTCGCCGAAGCGGTCCACATACCACTGCTTCAGCGGTTGGACGGACTCGACGAACTGCGCCTTTTCCTCGGGCGTCGGCACATAGACCTCGCCGCCGTTCTCCTTGAAGGCCGCATAGCCGGCAAGCGCGGTGAACTTCGGATCGTCGGAAGCCATCGACGTCAAATGGTGGAATCCGGACGCGACGACCTTCCTGATTTCGGGCGAGAGCCCCTGCAGGAAGTCGTCGTTCATCCACCAGAACAGGAACATGTAGGCGTGGTGGTCGAGCGTCACGCGATGCAGGAATTCGTGGAACTTCATGTTCACGATGTCGGTGATGCCGTTCTTGGTGCCGATCACGACGCCGGTGGCGAGCGAGGTGTAGAGTTCCTGCCACGGAATCGGCGTCGGGTTGCCGCCCATCAGGTTCACCATCTCGACCTGCAGCGGCGACTCGATCGTCCGCATCTTCACGCCTGCCAGGTCGGCGGGCGTCTTGATCGTAACGTCGGTGGTGAAGAAGTCGCGCCAGCCGCCGGTGTTGTTGAGGCCCATGAGGCGCAGCGTGCCGGTCTTCTCGAGTACCGCCATGCGAACCTCGTCCATGAACGGGCTCTTCATCACCTTCTCGGCGACGCGGTCGTTCGGGAAAATGTAGGGCAGGTCGGTGACCTGGATCTCGGGGAAGATGTTGGCGATGCCGCCGACGGTCGTGCCCGTGATCTCGCAGGTGCCGAGCTGGACCGATTCGAGGCACTGGCGGAAATTGCCGCAAAGCTGGCCGCCCGGGTAGATCTCGACCTCGACCGCTCCGTTGGTCTGCGATTCGACGAAATTCTCGAAGACGAGCGAGCCCTTGTGGTCCTCGTCGTCGGTCGAGCCGATATGGCAGATCTTGATGGTCGTATCCGCCGCGCCGGCTGCGCCGGCCCCGCCGAGCGCGACGGCCAGGCCAAGCCCGACCGAAGCCAGCAATTCCAGATGTCTTTGTCTCATGGTTCTTCCTCCCTGCAGAGCCCCTGAAGGGGCAGGTTTGTGGCAGTCGTCCCGGCGCCGGTCAACCGCCATGTGGTCCGAGACCTCCAATGCGCCGCGTCACATGAAGAACCCCGGTGCGTTTCTCGTAAAGCCGAGCCAGTAGGGCAGCGTCATGGAGATGAACGGGAAGTAGGTGACGATGAATATCGCCATGATTTCCACGGCCAGCAGGGGCAGCATTTCCAGCGCGATCACCTCGACGCGCAATCGCGATATGCTGGATGCGACGAACAGGATCAGCCCCATGGGCGGCGTCGCGAGCCCGATGGTGAGGTTGATGCACATGATGACGGCGAAATGCAGCGGGTCGATGCCGAGCCCCGTCATGGTCGGCGCCAGGATCGGGCCGAGGATCAGGATCGCCGGCCCGGCGTCCAGGAACATGCCGACGATCAGCAGCAGCACATTGATGAAGAAGAGCAGCAGCAGCGGGTCGCTGGTGATGTCGAAGAAGAACTTGGACAGGTGGACCGGCATCTGCGAGAGGCTGGCGATGGCGGCGAAGGCCGTTGCCGTGCCGATAATCAGCAGGATCGCCCCGGAGGTCACGGCTGAATGGAGGAATACCGCCGGCAGGTCGCCGAACTTCAGGGTGCGCAATACCACCACACTGATAAACAGGGCATAGAAGGCGGCCGCGGCTGCCGACTCGGTCGGCGTGAAAATGCCGCCCAATATGCCGCCCAGGATGATGATCGGCGTCATCAATGGCAGTACGGCGAGCCACGCCGCCCGGCCGACCTCCCTGACTGTCGCGCGGCTGTGCGCCTTGGGATAGTTGCGCCGCTTGGAGATCACCCCGGTTACCGACATCAGCAGGAAGCCGACCATCAGGCCCGGAAAGAGGCCGGCGGCGAACAGGCCCGCCACCGAGACATTCATGATGAAGGCATAAACCACCATGATGAGGCTCGGCGGGATGATCGGCCCGATCACCGAGGAGGCGGCGGTGATGGCGGCGGCGAATTTGCGGCTGTAACCGTCCTTCTCCATGGCGGGGATCAGGATCGACCCGACTGCCGAGGTATCCGCGACGGCGGAGCCGCTGATGCCGGCGAACAGCATGCTGGTGACGATGTTCACATGCGCGAGGCCGCCGCGCAGATGGCCGACCAGCGTGTTGGCGAAGTTCACCAGGCTCAGCGTGATGCCGGCCCGGTTCATCACCTCGCCGGTCAGGATGAAGAACGGGATCGCCAGCAGCGGAAACTGGTGGATGCCGGCGAAGGTGCGCTGGAACAGCATCTTCAGGAAGATCGGCTTCTCCGCCAGCAGGAAGCCGACCATCGGCGCAAAGCCGAGCGCGAAGACGATCGGCATGCCGATCAGCATTGCGGCAAGGAATATCCAGAAGAATGTTACGCCCATGCGCTCTGACCGCCGGCTTCGTTATTCGGCCGCGACGGCGTCCACAGGACGCTCCGGCCGTGCCTTGGTCGGGTCGATGATGCCCCGGACCGCGTTGATCATGTATTCCAGCGCAACCATCGCCACCACGAAACTGCCGATCGGCATGCAGATGTAAACGTAGAAGATCGAGATATCGATCGTGGAGGCGCGCTGGATGCGGGCGTTCCAGGTCATGTACGCCCCTTCCTTGACGAACACGAACATAAGCGCAATGACGCCGGCGAAGATCATCATGAGCAGAAATTGCCGGAACCGGCCGCGTAACTGGCCGAGCACCACCTCGATGCCGACATGGGCGCCCATCCTGAGGCCGATCGGCGCCACGATGAAGGTGAGCCACACCATGACGAACTTGGCGATCTCTTCGGACCAGGCCAGCGCGTCGTTCAGCCCATAGCGCATGAACACGGCGATATCGACGATGACCAGCATGAGGGCGAGCAGGAAGATCGCGAACCATTTGAACGCCACGATGATGCGGTCGTTCAACCACGCGAGCCCGGTCTCGAGCAGTTCGAGCATTACCGGGAAGGACATCGTGGTGGGGGCCCCCTCTGCGCTCCGCCGCCGGCGAGGTTAGAGCAGAGCGCCGGTGGCCGCAATCGGCTTGCCGGACCCTGAGGCAGGAACGCACTTTTTCGATAGTTGTCGGCGGCAGCGGGCCGGCCGGGTTGCGATGGAGCCGGGGCAGCCGCGCGCCGCGGGCCCGGCGCCGGGAAAGGCGTGGTATGCTGTTCTCGGGAGGCGGCGTCCGGCGCCCCGTCGCCGCCGCGCGGCGGATCATGACAAAACATGACATTTCGTAACTGCCTAGGATGTTTGAGTTGTAGGGGGTTGACGCGGGGGTTTGAAAATGAGTCAACCTCGCCATGAGTCGTTCCGAACCGTTTGACCCATTGAGGGTGCCCGGGTCCGAGACTTCCGGACAGAAGATCGCGCGTCTTGAGTTGGAGAACGCTTGGCTTCGGGAGCGGATAGGTGAGTTGGAACGCCGTCTCGGTCTGAACAGCGGCAATAGCGGCCAGCCGCCGTCGAGCGACGGTTTGAAGAAGCCGGCTGGTGAGCGTCGCACGCGGAGCCTTCGTGGCCAGACGGGTCGGAAGCCGGGGGGTCAGGCGGGCCACAAGGGCCAGACGCTGTGCCGTGTTGAGACCCCGGACCGAGTGAAGACCCATGTTCCGTCGGTGTGCCAGGGCTGCGGGGCGTCGCTGTTGGGAGCGGCTTCTGTGGGCGCGCCGGTCGCGCGTCAGGTATTCGACCTTCCTGAGCCGCGTCCGTTGAAAGTGACGGAGCATCGCGGTCATGCGTGTCGCTGCGGGCGGTGCGGGGTCGTGACGCGAGCGCCGTTCCCCAAGGGGGTATCGGGTCCGGTTCAGTATGGCCGGCGTCTTTCGGGAGTGGCGGTTTGGCTTCGCCATGGGCAGTTCCTTCCGGAGCGCCGGCTGTCGGAGGTTCTGGGGGAGTTGTTCGGGGCTCGTGTGTCGCCTGCGACGCTGGCGTCGATGAGCCGGCGGGCTGCGGCCCGGCTGTGGGGCGCGGCCGCGCATATACAGGAGCTTGCGGCGTGCCGGGCGCGGGTGAAGCATCTGGACGAGACCGGTCTGCGCGTGGGCGGTCGGACGCGGTGGCTCCATGTGATCTGCACATCCCCGGATCGGGTCCGGGGCAGGCTCTTGCTGGCGGCGTATCGGGTGAGCGAGCGGCGCGGGGCGGTGCCTGCGGGGGTGTCCGGGGTAGCGGTGCACAACCACTGGCAATGCTATTGGCCGATGGCGGGTGTGGAGCATGCGCTTTGCAATGCGCATCACCTTCGGGAGTTGCAGGCGCTTGTGGAGTTCGACAAGGAGGACTGGGCCCGGCGCATGCAGCAGTTCCTGCGCCGGGCCTGGCGTGTGGCCCGAATGGCGCGGGAGAGGGATATCGCCGTTCCGGGGCGACTTCTGGCGCGGCTGGCGCGCGGCTACGACAGGCTGCTTGTCGAGGCGATGGCGTTCCATGAGAGCCAGCCGCCGCTCTCGCCTCCCCGGCCCGGAAGACGCGGGGCTCCGAAACGGCGCAAAGGACACAACCTCGCCTTGCGCCTGCATGAGAGGAAGGACGCAACCCTGCGCTTCCTGACCGACCCACAGGTCCCCTTCACCAACAATGAGGCCGAGCGCGACCTGCGCATGATGAAACTGCGCCAGAAAATCTCCGGCGGCTTCCGGTCCCGAAGCGGCGCAGACGACTTCGCCATACTGCGCACCGTCATCGCCACCGCTCAAAAGCAGGGCCGCGATGTCCTCAACACCCTGATGGGCTCGCCCGACAGCTTCATCGAAGACATACAATACGCTTGAACAAAGCCCAGCCGAGACCGCTGCAATCGCCAACATCCTGGGCAGTTACGACATTTCATGACGTTTCGGGGGGAGGGCGGAGTCCCCGGCCTGTTAACGGATGCGACTGTCCGGCGAGGCTGTGGCCGGATGCGGGCGATATGCTATGATGCGGCATCCGTCGGCGGAGGAGGAACGCGCATGAGCGAGTCGATCAAGGTTTTCTGGCGGCCCGGCTGAACTAGCTGCCTGCGAACCAAAGAGTTCCTCTCGGTCCGTGGGATCGAGTTCGACAGTATCGACGTGACGAAACACCCGACGGGCATGGACCAGTTGCGCGAGCTTGGCGCGCGCTCGATCCCGGTCGTCTCGCGTGGCAAGGACTTCGTCTTCGCCCAGGCGATCTCGGACGTGGTGGCCTTTCTCGACCTCGACGAGGATGTGGGGCCGGAACTGTCCATGCAGCAGCTGGCGGCGAAGCTCGACATGGTGCTGGCGGCCGCTGCGCGCTATGTGGCCCAGGTGCCCGACGACCGGCTCGGCGACAACCTGCCCGGACGCGACCGCGCCTACCGGGTCCTGTTCCACCACATCTTCAACATCGCGGATTCAACCGTGGCAGCGCTGGAAAGCGGCCGGCAGGTGAACTACGAGGCGCTGACGGCGCTGCCGCCGGACGACATGCAGACCGTTGCGGATATCGTCGCCTATGGCGAGGGCGTGCGGGCGCGGGTCGCCCGCTGGTGGGAATCGGGGCCGAAGCCGGACCCGGTCGAGACCTATTACGGCTCCCACTCGCTGCATGAGGTGTTTGAGCGCACCACCTGGCACCCGGCCCAGCATGTCCGCCAGCTCATGCTGATCCACGAGATGCTCGGCATCGAGACCGACGGACCGCTCGGCGACAACGACTTTCGTGGCCTGCCGCTTCCCGAGCAGGTCTGGGACGGCTGAGCGCGGAGACGCCGGCGGCGGCCGCACCCGTCCCGTTCGGGGAGGCGCTGGCGGACTGGACGCGGATCGGGTTCGCCAGCTTCGGCGGGCCGGCGGCGCAGATCGCGCTGATGCACCGCGTGGCGGTGGAGGAGAAGCGCTGGCTCGACGAGCCGCGTTTCCTCCATGCGCTCAATTTCTGCATGTTGCTGCCGGGACCGGAGGCGCAGCAGCTCGCCACCTATATCGGCTGGCTGATGCACGGTGTGCGTGGCGGCCTCGCAGCGGGCCTGCTGTTCATCCTGCCCGGCGCGGTCGTCATCGCGGTGCTGGCGGCGGTCTATGCGCTTTACGGGCGGCTGCCGGCGGTCGAGGCGGCATTTCTCGGCGTCAAGGCGGCGGTGCTGGCCCTGGTGGTCGAGGCGCTACTCAGGATAGCCGCGCGCGCGCTCAGGGACGGCTTCGCCTGGGTGCTGGCCTGCGGTGCGTTCGCCGCGCTGTTCCTGTTCAACGTGCCCTTTCCGGCGGTCATCGCCGCGGCGGCGCTGGCGGGCGCTGCGACAGCGTTCCTGCGCACGGGAAAAACGGGAGAAGAAGCGCAAACGCAGCCGAGCGTTGCCGAACCTGCTCGGAGGCCGCCGCGAACGGGCAGGCTGGCGCTCATCCTGCTTGCCGCCTGGTTGCTGCCGACCGTGCTGTTGCTGGCCTGGCTCGGCGGCGGGCATGTGTTCGCCGGTATCGCGGTGTTCTTCTCGAAGATGGCGGTGCTGACCTTCGGCGGCGCTTATGCGGTGCTCTCCTGGGTGGCGCAGGAGGCCGTCGCCGCGAGGGGCTGGCTCGCGCCGGGCGAGATGCTGGATGCGCTCGGGCTGGCGGAGACGACGCCGGGGCCGCTCATCCTGGTGGTGGAATTCGTCGGCTTCCTGGCGGCATGGCGCGAGGCGGGCGGGCTCGATCCCCTGGTCGCCGGACTGCTCGGCGCGGCGCTAACGCTCTGGGTCACATTTGCGCCCTGCTTCCTGTTCATCTTCGCCGGCGCGCCGCATGTCGAGCGGCTGCGCGGCCGGCCCGGATTGCAGGCCGCGCTCGCGGGCGTCACGGCGGCCGTTGTGGGCGTGATCGCCAACCTCTCGGTCTGGTTCGCGCTCAATGTGCTGTTTGCCGAGGGCGCCCGGATCGAGGCCGGGCCGGTTTCCGTCTATCTGCCGGACCCTGCGAGCCTCGACATTGAGGCCGCCGGGCTGGCGGTGCTGGCCGCGCTTGCCCTGTTCGTGTTTCGCCTCGGCCCGTTCCGCACGCTCGCCGCCGCCGCGCTGGCCGGCCTGACGCTGTTCGCAGCGGGCGTTTGAAGGGCGGCCCCGCCTACCGGCCCGATAGCCGGATTTAGAAATAATTCCTCTAAATTGCTCCGGCAGGTCTTGATATTGGGATATCCGTGCTAGGATGCGTTAGGAGGAAGCGGCATCCGGAAGCTGCTTCGCTTCGCGCCGGCGCGAAAAACTCCCGATGGAACCGACAGGTGAAGTGTATCTTGCGTTTGCCCGCACACGGGCAATCAGGCGCGCGAACCGCGCCGGCGCGAAACGCAGGCGTACGCGCACATGCGATACGTGCGAAAATGGGCGCTCCCCCGGAACCGGGCGGCCTGGAACGAAATGGGATCGATCGAAGGGGAACATGAATTGAACATTGAATCCGGAGCCGTCCGGCGGAAACATAACTCCCACTTGCTGCAGTCAACCAACCTGGCGGGCGGCGAGCGCATCGGCGATCCGCATGACGGCCTTGGCGCGCTCGGCGACCGGGACATCCACCATCTTGCCGTCCACGGTAATCGCGCCTTCGCCGCGGGCCAGCGCCTCGTCATAGGCCTCGACGATGCGCCGCGCCTCGGCGACCTCCGCCTCCGTCGGCCCGAACTCCTCATTGCAGACCCGCACCTGGTTCGGATGGATGCAGGAGGCCCCGCGCAGGCCCATCTTCTTCGACCGCCGGACGATGCGGCGGAAGGCATCGACATCGCGGAACTCGGCGATGGAGCCGACGAAGCCCATCGGCAGCAGGCCGGCCTCCGCCGCGCAGGCCACCACCTGCTGCTTCGGGCCGTATAGCGTTTCCTCGTCGGCAATCATGCCCATGGACAGGCCGAAATCCTCCGACCCGACGGACAGCGAGACGCTGCGCGGGTCGGCAAGGGCGATATCGCGGAGGTTGAGATAGCCCTTCGCGGTCTCGACGGCGATGCAGAGCCGGACCTGGCCGGCCGGAATGCCGCGCTCGGCCTCGAGCTCCGCCACCGTCTCGCTCAGCGCAACGATATGCTCGGCGCTGTCCACCATCGGGCAGAGCAGGGCGGTGAGCTCGGGGATGACGATCGCCTCCAGGTCGCGCACCGCTAGCCGCCAGGGCCGATTGATGCGCACCAGCGTGTCGATGCCTTTCGCGGCGAAGCCGCGCACGATGTCCGGAGCCGCGGCGCGGGCAGACTCCTTGGCATTGGCCGCGACCGAGTCCTCAAGATCGAGGATCAGCCCGTCGGCACCGACGCTGGGACCCTTTTCGATGAACTTCTGCGCCGTCGCCGGGATGAACAGCAGCGAGCGCCAGACGGGCAGGCTCATATCGCGCCCTCCTCCTTGAGTCGGGCGAGGTCCAGGCCGAGACCTCCCAAGATTTCCTCGTTGTGCGCGCCGAGCGCGGGCGCGGGCGTACGGATGGCGCCCGGCGTCCTCGAAAGGCGCGGAATGACATTGTGCATCGGAAGCCGGCCGAGTTCGTCGTCAGGCAGGTTGACGATCACGCCGCGCTCGCGCGCATGGCGGTCTTCCTTCAACTGCGCGGCGGAATAGATCGGCCCCGCCGTCACGCCCTCGCGCTCGAAGACTTCCATCGCTTGCGCGAGGGTGCGCTCGGCGATGAAGCCGCCGACGATGGCATCGACTTCCTCGCGATGGGCCGAGCGCGCCGTCGGCGTGTTGTAGCGGGGGTCGTCGCACATGTCGGCGCGGCCGATGGCGCGGAAAATGCGCATCGCCATCGACTGCATGGAGCCGCTCATGGCGACCCACTCGCCGTCGCTGGTCCGATAGGCATTGCGCGGCGAGGTGGTGTTGGAGGCGTTGCCGAGCCGGGCCGGCGCCTCGCCGGTCGCGCTGTGGATCGCGGCGTCGGGGCCCAGGATCGACACCACCGGCTCCAGCAGCGAGAGGTCGATCACCTGGCCCTCGCCGCCCTTCAGCTCGACTTCCCGGAGCGCCACCATGACGCCGAACGCGCCGTAGAGCCCGGCCACATTGTCGGCAAGCGCAAGCGGCGGCAGGGCCGGCGGCTTGTCGGGGAAGCCGTTCTTGTAGGCGAAGCCGGACATCGCCTCGACCAGCGTTCCGAAGCCCGGCTTGCCGGCATAGGGGCCGGTCTGGCCGTAGCCGCTGACGCGAGCGACGATCAGCTTCGGGTTGCGGACGAGCATGACCTCGGGCCCGAGCCCCATGCGCTCCAGCGCGCCGGCCTTGAAGTTTTCGACCAGCACCTGCGCCGTCGGCAGCAGGTCGAGCAGGACCGCGCGTCCCGCCTCGCTGCGCAGGTTCAGCGAGATGCTCTTCTTGTTGCGCGCATACACCTTCCAGTTGCAGGCGATCCCGGCGGCGGTCCAGTGGCGGAGCGCGTCGCCTTGCTCCGGGTCCTCGACCTTGACGACCTCGGCGCCGTGGTCGGCGAGCACATGGGTAATCGCATTTCCGGCCACGAGCCGGGAGATGTCGAGAACGCGCACGCCTTCAAGCGCACGCGGGGCGTCGGGTCGGTAGTCGAGGTCCATGAGAACGGCGCATCCGCGTCGGGAACGCGGCCGATGGTGCGCCATCGGCCGGGCCCCGGCAAGGCCCGGCATTGGAAGGGGGCGCCGCCCCGGCTCCAGAGCGGCCCGGTTGGGCCGGCGCCGCAAGAAGGCTCGCCGGCCGAAAAGGGGGCGTTGGCGCATCGGCTTGCGGCGAGCGGGTCCGGGGGCCATGCTCGCGGCGACCGGAGAGACTGGCGGGCCGATGACGGCCATCGACGAGATTTACGATCCGACCGATCCGGCGACCATCGCCGACCCCTATCCTGCGCTCGCCCGGCTACGCGCCGAAGCTCCGGTTGCCTGGAGCGACCGGCTGAAAGCCTGGCTTCTGACCCGCTATGACGACTGCCTTGCGGTCCAGCGCGACCGGCGGTTCTCGGCGGAGCGGATGGCAGCCTATTTCCAGGGGCTCGACCCCGCGCGCCGAAAGCAATTGCAGCGGAGCGAGGGCGCGCTCGGACGCTGGGCGGTCTTCCTCGACCCGCCCGGGCACACCCGTATCCGCGCCCATCTGAACGGCCGCTTCACGACCGCTGCGCTCGCGGCCATGGCGCCCCGGATCACCCGGCGCATCGACGCCCTGCTGGCAAGGATTCCGGACGGCGGAGCCATGGATTTCGTGGCCGACTTCGCCTATCCGCTGCCGGCCGGCGTCATCATGGAGATCCTGGGTGCGCCGACCGACCGGCTGGACGACATCCAGCGCTGGAGCCACGACCTTGCGCTCTTCGTCGGCTCCTCGCAGACCGCGCCCGACAAGCATGTCCGCGCCGAAGCCGCGGTGGCCGGCCTCGACGACACCTTCCGCGAGCTGCTGAAGGCGCGCCGCCGCCGACCGGCCGATGACCTGATCTCGGAACTCGCCGCCAGCCCCGGCCTCTCCGACGACGACCTGGTGGCGAACTGCATCCTGCTGCTGTTCGCCGGCCACGAGACGACCACCGGCCTGCTTGCGAACGGCCTGATGCGCCTCATCCATCACCCCGGCCAGCAGGCATTGCTGCGCCGCGAGCCGGAGCGCATGGAGGCGGCGGTAGAGGAGATGCTGCGCTTCGACTCCCCGGCCCCGGCAGTATCCCGGATCGCAGTCGACGACCTTGAGATAAGAGGCACACACATCCGCGCGGGCGAGCGCGTGTTCCTGATGCTGAACGCCGCCAACCGCGACCCGGAAGCCTTCGAGGACCCGGAACGCTTCGACATCGCGCCCAGGAACGGCCGGCAGATCGCCTTCGGCTTCGGCATCCATTTCTGCGTCGGCGCGCCGCTTGCACGGCTGGAGGCGGCGCTGGCCTTCCCGCGCCTGCTGGCGGCGATGGGGGATATCGAGATCGCGGCGGACCGGCTCGACTGGCGCGACGGCGTCAGCCTGCGCGGCACGGTCTCCATGCCCATCCGCTTCCGTGCAACGCCGGCTGCATAAGCGAGGACGCCTCGCCGCAGCTTGCGTGCCCGTTGGCGCGGGCCTATGTTGCGGCCCTTCGTTTCAACACGGTACGGCCAAGCCCTCGGCGGCGGCCGACAAGCACGCCGGGAGCGGCACACCTATGAGCAAGATCAAGGTCGTAACCCCCGTCGTCGAGCTCGACGGCGATGAGATGACGCGGATCATCTGGGAGTTCATCAAGGAAAAACTGGTCCTGCCCTATCTCGATATCGACCTTAAATATTACGACCTCTCGGTCCAGAAGCGCGACGAGACCGACGACCGGATCACCATCGACTCGGCCAACGCGATCAAGAAATACGGCGTCGGCGTCAAGTGCGCCACGATCACGCCGGACGAGGACCGGGTCGAGGAGTTCGGCCTCAAGGCCATGTGGCGCTCGCCCAACGGCACGATCCGGAACATCATCAACGGCACGGTGTTCCGTGAGCCGATCATCTGCGGCAATGTCCCGCGCCTGGTGCCGGGCTGGACCAAGCCGATCATCATCGGCCGCCATGCCTATGGCGACCAGTACCGGGCGACCGATTTCGTCGTGCCGGGCAAGGGCAAGCTCACCATCCGCTTCGAGCCGGAGGACGGCGGCGAGGCGATGGAGCGCGAGGTGTTCGACTTCCCCGGCGGCGGCGTCGCGATGTCGATGTACAATCTCGACGACTCGATCCGGGGATTCGCACGCTCCTGCTTCAACTATTCGTTGATGCGTAACTACCCCTGCTACATGTCCACCAAGAACACGATCCTGAAAGCCTATGACGGTCGCTTCCGGGACCTGTTCGCGGAGGTCTTCGAGGCCGAGTTCAAGGACCGCTTCGAGGCGGCCGGGCTGTGGTACGAGCACCGGCTGATCGACGACATGGTGGCGCAGGCCATGAAGCTCGAAGGCGGCTATGTCTGGGCCTGCAAGAACTACGATGGCGACGTGCAGTCCGACACGGTGGCCCAGGGCTTCGGCTCGCTCGGCCTGATGACCTCCGTGCTGATGACCCCGGACGGCAAGACCATCGAGGCCGAGGCGGCGCACGGCACCGTGACCCGCCACTACCGCCAGCACCAGCAGGGCAACGAGACCTCGACCAACTCCATCGCCTCGATCTTCGCCTGGACGCGCGGTCTCGACTATCGCGGCCAGTTCGACGAGACGCCCGAGGTCTCCGAGTTCGCCCGCACGCTGGAGCGGGTCTGCATCGAGACCGTGGAAGGCGGCGAGATGACCAAGGACCTGGCACTGCTGGTCGGCCCCGACCAGGGCTGGCTCAGCACGACCGGATTCCTCGACGCCGTGGACCGCAACCTGAAGCGCACGCTGGGCGCCTGATTACAGTCCCGTCGTTCTGAACCGAGGGTTCGCAGCAATCCCAAATTTGTCACCCCGGACGCCGCGCCAGCGGCGATCCGGGGTCCAGAATTCCGGGCAGTGCCGGGCAGGGAGGCCATTCTGGGCCCCGGCTCAGGGGCCGGGGCGACACCGTTTGCCAGCCCTCCATCGCATTCAAATTCGGGCCGATGCTGCAATGGCGCCGCCAGGGCGCTGCCGTCCGGGAACGGCAACGCCCTGCTTGCACGGAACCGGTCAGGCCGGCGCCGGCTCGGCCTTTGCCTCCGCCGGCACGGCCGAGCTGTCCTCCGACAGCGATTTTATCAGGCCGTAGGTCATGAACAGCATGATGACCGAGATCGGCAGCGCTGCGGCGATGGAAGCCGTCTGAAGGGCCTTGAGGCCGCCGGCGAGCAGCAGGACGCCCGCGACGAAGCCTTCGCCGAGGCCCCAGACGATCCGGAAACGTTGCGGCGGATTATCGTCGCCCATGGACAGCATGGTGGTGATGACCAGCGTGCCGGAGTCCGACGAGGTGATGAACCACGTCGCCAGCAGCAGGGTCGCGAGCGCCGACATCGCCCATTGCAACGTCGAGATGTCGGTCAGGCGCTCGATGGTGCCGTAGAGCGCCGACGGCAGGTTCCATGCCTTCACCAGATCGACGATGCCGGCCGTGCCCACGCCGCCCTCTGCCATGAGTTCCATGTACATGGCGTTGCCGCCGAACATGCACAGCCAGAAGAAGGCGATGGTGGTCGGCACGAACAGCACGCCCACCATGAACTGGCGGATCGTCCGCCCGCGGCTGATGCGGGCGATGAACATTCCGACGAACGGCGCCCAGGAAATCCACCAGCCCCAGTAGAAGATGGTCCAGCCGCCTTGCCAGGCGATCTCCGTCTCGGTGCCGGCGGTCCAGAAGCCCATCGGGATCACGTTCCAGAGATAGTCGCCGATGGAGGTCACGAAGAAGCCCATCAGCCATTTGAACGGCCCGAAGAACAGGAAGAAGGCCAACAGCACCACCGAGAGCCAGATGTTCCACTCCGAGATGATGCGGATGCCGTTGCCGACGCCCGAGACCGCGGAGAGCGTGGCGATGATCGAGATGACCACGATCAGCACGATCTGTGTCGCAATTCCGGGATCGATGCCGAACAGCACATTCAGGCCGGTCGCCATTTGGGTCACGCCGAGGCCGAGCGAGGTCGCGACGCCGAACACGGTGCCGAACACCGCAAGCAGGTCCACGCCGTGGCCGATGGGCCCGTAGATGCGGTCGCCGATGATCGGGTAGAGCGCCGAACGCATGGTAAGCGGCAGCTTCTTGCGGAAGCCGAAATAGGCCAAGCAGAGCCCGATGATCACGTAGATCGCCCAGCCGTGGAATCCCCAGTGGAAATAGGTCACGCGCATGGCATGGACAGCGCGGTTCATGTCCATGTCGGTCACGCCGACTGCATCGGCATGGGGATTGTTCGGATAGCCGAAGGCGCCGGAGTTGTCGAAATAGAAGATCGGCTCGGCCACGCCGAAGAACAGGATGCCGATGCCGACACCGGCCGAGAACAGCATCGCGAACCAGGAGAAATTGCTGAACTCCGGTCGCGAATCGTCGTCTCCGAGGCGGACCGACCCGTGCCGCGAGCACAGCAGGTAGAGGCAGACGAACACCAGCACGACGACGATGAGAATGTAGTACCAGGCAAGGGACACCTGGATCCAGTCGCGGACCGCCGTGTAGATGCCGTTGGCGAACTCGACATTCAGCACGGTGAACACGACGAAAGCGGCCACCATGCCTTTCGCTGCAAATCCCATGCCGGAATGGAGGCCTTTCATCAGCCCTGTTTCCGCCACGAGCGCTTCAGGTCTGTTCCCTGCCATGACGCCGTCTCCTTGCCTTATGAGGGTTCCGCCAAGCCGCTCAATCGGCGTTCGACTTCGCAGAGCGTCTTCCCGACACCCCAGCCTTTCGCCTTCAGGGCACGCATGATCGCAACCAGATTGTCGTCGCGTATCTCCTCCAGTTCGCGAACCGGCCGCCCGCCCGACTGTGCTTCGGACTGCGCCACGATCCGCTCTATCAGGTCGTCGGTCAGCGCCGGCACGTCCGTGAGCCGGGACCAAGGCTGCAACAGGCATGGGCCGAACTGCAAGAGGAAATGCCGCATCCCCGCTTCGCCGCCGGCAATACGGTAGGTCTCGAACAGGCCCATTTGCGCCCAGCGCAGCCCGAAACCGAGCCGGATCGCATCGTCGATCTCTGCCGTCGTCGCCACGCCGTCCTTGACCAGCCAGAGGGCCTCGCGCCAGACGGCTTCCAGCAGCCGGTCCGCGATATGGGCGTCGATCTCCTTGCGCAGCCGCAACACATGCATGCCGAGCCCGTCCAGGAAGGCGGCCGCCCGGTCCACGGCTGCCGGGTCGTTCCGGGGGCTCGTCGCCAGCTCGACCAGCGGCAGCAGATAGACCGGAACGAAGGGATGGGCGACCATCGCGCGCTCCGGATGCCGCAACCCCGCCTGGAGGTCGGAGGGCTTGAATCCCGAGGTGGAGGAGGCGATCGGCACCTCTGGCGCGGCGACCGAGTCGATCTCGGAAAGCACCCGGCACTTGGCTTCGAGTCGCTCCGGCACGCTTTCCTGGATATAGGACGCATCCGCGACGGCTTCCTCCAGCGACCCGGCCAGATGCAGCGCGCCCTCCGGCGGCAAAGGCGTATCCAGCAGGGCGCCGACGGCGCGACGCGCATTGTCCAACGTGCGGCGGACCAGGTGCTCCGCACCGGGTGCCGGGTCCCAGAGTGCAACATCGATTCCGTTGAGCAGCAGCCGGGCCGACCAGCCCGCACCCACGACCCCGCCGCCGACGACCGCGGCCTTTGCTATCATCGTTTGCGCAACTGCAGCCGGCTGCGCAGCTCTTCCGGGCCCAGAACGCGCACATTCATCGCGGACAGGATCGCCACCGCACGCTCGACCAGCGCGCCGTTCGAGGCGAGCGTACCCCGCTCCAGCCAGATATTGTCCTCGAGCCCCACGCGCACATTGCCGCCCGCCAGCACCGCCTGCGCTACATAAGGAAGCTGCATCCGACCCAGCGAGAAAGCCGACCAGGTCCAGCCGTCCGGCACCGCGCCGGTCATGGCGAGCAGCGAGGCCGGGTCGTTGGGCGCGCCGTATGGTACGCCCATGCAAAGCTGGATCAGCACCGGGTCGTCGATCAGCCCTTCGGCGTGGAGCTGCTTCGCCAGCCACAGATGGCCGAGATCGAACACCTCCAGTTCCGGGCGCACGCCGAGAGCCTGGACCCGCTTCGCCATCGCCCGCAGCATCCCGGGCGTGTTGGTCATCACATAGTCGGCTTCGGCGAAATTCATCGTGCCGCAGTCGAGCGTGCAGATTTCGGGCAGCAGTTCCTCGACATGCGCCACGCGTTCCGCCGCACCCGCCATGTCGGTGCCTTCGGCGTTGAGCGGCAGTGGCGCCTCGGGCGGCCCCAGCACGAGGTCGCCGCCCATGCCGGTCGTCAGGTTCAGCACGACATCGACGCCGCTATCGCGCACCCTGGCCACCAGTTCGCGGTAGAGTGCCGGGTCGCGCGCCGGAGCGCCGCTGTCGGGATCGCGCACATGGCAATGCACCGCCGCCGCGCCCGCCTTCGCCGCCTCCACGCAGGCCGCAGCGATGCGCGCCGGCGAGGTCGGCACCAGGTCCGACTTCAGATGGCTCTGCCCGGACCCCGTCACGGCGCAGGTGATGAAGGTTTCCCACAGCATTTCCGCCTCCTTCCGAGTGGCGCGGCCTCCGCAGCCGGCATCCGGTTTCTCGCCTTTTGCGTTACAACCCCGCGGCCTCCAGCGCCGATTGCTGCCGCGCCGCAAGCGCCTCCACCTCGAAGCCGTCGATGAGGCCGTGGAAGAGGCGGTGCCAGTTTACCTCGGCCCGGAGCCGCATGAACACCGAGCCGAGGCCGATGGCGGCGCGGTCCATGAGGACGAATTCGCGCGGCGGGCGGACCCCGCCGACACGCCGCAGCTCGCGGTGGACCTTGGCCGCGACGGTGGCCCCATAGAGGCCGCTCTCGCTCTCCTGTATGCGCTGGACGCGGTCCTGCAGCAGCGGCGCGTAGAGGAACTCCGCCCAGATGTTCAGCACCTCGACCAGCTCGCGCGAGGGGTTCTCGAAGCCCCAAGTCTCGTAGGCGGAGACCGCGAGCGCCTCGTCCCCGTCCCTGAGCGCCCGGTAGAGGTCGATTACCCCTTTGACGAAGGACGGGGGAAAGACCCGGATGCAGCCGAAATCCAGCAGGTTGAGGCCGAAATCCTCCCGCATCGAGTAGTTGCCGAGATGCGGGTCGCCGTGGATGACGGCGTATTCGTAGAAAGGCACATACCAGGCGCGGAACATGTTCTCCGCTAGCCGGTTGCGCGCCTCGACGGGCTGGTCCACGGCTTCCAGCAGCGGCCGGCCGTCGATCCAGGTCATGGTGAGCAGGCGGTCGGTCGAAAGCGGGTCCACCGGCTCCGGCAGCGTCACGCCCGGTTCGCCGCCCAGCATCGCACCGTAAAGGCGCATGTGCTTCGCCTCGCGGCAATAGTCGAGTTCCTCGCGCAGCCGCTCCGACAGCTCCTCGAAAATACCGTCCGTGCGTATCGACCGGTCGCGGCGCTCATACACCGCCAGCACCAGGCGCAGCTGCTTCAGGTCCGCCTCGACCGCCGAGGCCATGTCGGGATATTGCAGCTTGCAGGCGAGCCGCGTCCCGTCCGGCGCGGTCGCGCGATGGACCTGGCCGAGCGAGGCCGCGTGCGCCGCGTCCCGCTCGAAATCCGCGAACCGCTCCCGCCAGCCCTGGCCGAGTTCGCCCGCCATGCGCCGACGCACGAACGGCCAGCCCATCGACGGCGCATCGGCCTGCAATTGGCGCAATTCCTCGGCATAGGCGGGCGGCAGCGCGTCCGGCACGGTGGCCAGGATCTGCGCCACCTTCATCAGCGGCCCCTTGAGGCCGCCGACGGCAGCCGCCAGTTCGCGCGCATGCGTGTCGTGTTCCACCTTGCGGCCGAGAAGGCGCCGACCGGCATAGTTCGCCGCAAGGCCGCCGACCGCCCCGCCCACGCGGGCGTAGCGCCGCAACTGCCCCCCAATGCCAGCCGTGTCGTCGCTCATGCGGCCTCCAGCTCGTTCACGAAGCCGGCGATGCGCGCGAGGCCCCTGTCCCAGAATGCCGGGTCGCGGGCATCGAGGCCGAACGGGGCCAGCAGCTCGCTGTGGTGCTTCGACCCGCCGGCCGCGAGCATGTCGAGATAGTTCGCCTCGAACCCTTCGCTCCCGTCCTCATAGGCCGCGTAGAGCGCGTTCACCAGGCAGTCGCCGAAGGCATAGGCATAGACATAGAAGGGCGAGTGGACGAAGTGGCCGATATAGGCCCACAAGGGGCGGTAGGAATCGTCATAGGCGAAGGCGTCGCCGAGGCTCTCGCGCTGCGTGTCCATCCAGATGTCGCCGATATCGTCCACCGACAGTTCCGCATCCGCGCGCGCATCATGCAGCCGGCGCTCGAACTCGTAGAACGCGATCTGGCGCACCACGGTGTTCAGCATGTCCTCGACCTTGCCGGCGAGGAGCGCGCGCCGGCCTTCGGGCGGAGCAGCCTTCAGCATTGCCTGGAAGGTCAGCATCTCGCCGAAGACCGACGCGGTCTCGGCAAGCGTAAGCGGCGTAGAAGCGAGAAAATGGCCCTGCGCCCCGGCCAGGGATTGATGCACGCCGTGGCCGAGTTCGTGCGCGAGCGTCGCCACGTCCCTCGCCTTGCCCTGGTAGTTGAGCAGCACATAGGGATGCGCGCTCGGCACGGTGGAATGGGAGAAGGCGCCCGGCGTCTTGCCGGGCCGCGGCGGCGCGTCGATCCAGGCATTGTCGAAGAAACGCCGCGCCACCTCTGCCATGCCGGGCGAAAACGCGCCATAGGCCTCCAGCACAATGCGTTTCGCCTCCGGCCAGGAAAATTCGCACGTGTCCGATTCGGGCAGCGGCGCGTTGCGGTCCCACCAGGCGAGCTTGCCGCCCCCGAGCCATTCGGCCTTAAGCCGGAAATAGCGATGGGAGAGGTCCGGATAGGCCCGCTTGACCGAGGCGACCAGCGCATCGACCACTTCCTCCTCGACCCGGTTCTGCAGGTTTCGCGCGGAAACGGGGCGCGCGAAGCCGCGCCAGCGGTCGTCGATCTCCTTGTCCTTCAGGAGCGTATTGAAGATATGCGCGAAGAGCCGGGCGTTCTCCCCCAGCACTGTGGAAAGCGATGCCGCCGCGGCCCTGCGTGTCTGGGGTTCGGGATCGGAAAGCCTGTCGAGCGCCTCCGCAGCGGTGAGCCGCCGGTCGCGGAACGGGAAGCGCAAGCCGGCAAGCGTCTCGTCGAAGAGGCGCGTCCAGGCCGAGGAGCCCGCGACATCGCGGTCCAGCAGCAGGCGCTCCATGTCCTCCGCAAGCTGGTGGGGGCGGAAGGAACGGCTCTGTTCCAGCCAGGGTCCGTAACGGCGGAGACGTTTGCTTCCATCCAGTTGGCGCGCCAGGACGGCATCGTCTATGGCATTGAGTTCGAGCTGGAAGAAGACCGTATGGGCCGCAATCGCGGCGAAACGCTCCTGCAAGGTCTGGTAGAAGCGCCCGGTCTCGGGAGAGGTCATGTCTTCGGCGCGTAGCAGGCCGGCATAGCTCATCAGCCGTGAGAGCCTTTCGTGGAACCGTTCATAGGCTTCCACCGCGTCTGCAAGCTCGTCGCCGTCGAGCCCGGCGAGCCTGCCCTTGCAGCGCTCTGCTATCGCGCGGGCTTCGGCGTCGGCGGTTTCCAGGTCGCGGGTGACATCGGGGCCGTCGGGCGCGCTGTACAGGTCGGTCAGGTCCCAGACCGGCAGCAGGGCGCTCTCGCGCTCGGTATCGGGCATTGCTAAACCTTTCCGGCGGGCGACTCATCATATAGGGGCTCGGCATGAATCTGGACAGCTACCGCGCCCGGCCGCCTCTGCCCGCAATATGTTTCGGGGTCGCGGCGCGCGAACCCGGCAAGCCGCTCCTCCGGGCGAAGACCGGCGGGTGACGCCCGTTCGGCGGGGATATCTGTTCGCCGTCGCGTCCTCGCTGGGCCTCGGGCTCGCGATCGCGTCGGCACGGGGCGCCTATGAGGGGGGCGCAACGCCGCTTGCGATCTCCCCCGTCCGCGCCGCGGCACTGGCGCTGCTGCTCTGGCTCATCTGCGTCGCGGGCAGGCGCAACCTGCGCCTTCCGAGGCGAGACATGCTCTCCTGCCTCGGGCTCGGCGTGCTGGCGGCGCACATGTTCTACGGCAACATCGCGGCGGTGGAGACGATCCCGGTCGGGCTCGCCGCGCTTTGCTTCTTCGTCTATCCGCCGCTGGTGGGCGTGCTCTCCGCCGCGCTCGACCGGCGCTGGCCGAGTGCGGCGGTCATGGGCGCGCTGGTGTTGGCCTTCGCCGGCGTCGGGCTCGCGCTCGGCGTCGGCTTCGACAATCTCGATCCGTATGGCGTCTTCCTCGGCGTCTCGTCCGGTGTGGCCTGCTCGGTCAGCGTGTTATGGCTCGCACGCGGCATGGCGCATGCCGACCCGCTGCCGGTGATGTTCTGGTTCTCCGCCGTGGCGGCGGCGATTCTCGTGCCGGCCGCGCTGCTTTCCGGCGATGTGCGCTTGCCGGAGACCGCGGCCGGATGGGCCGGCGGCCTTGCCGTGATTGCCTTCCAGGTCTCGTCGATCCCGCTCTACTACGCTGCTGTCAGACTGGTCGGGGCCGAGAACACCTCGATGCTGAACAACCTCCAGCCGCTCACCAGCATCTTCGCCGCCTGGGCGCTTTACGGCGAGCGGTTGGGCCCCTGGCAATGGTGCGGCGCCGTCATGGTGCTGGGCGGCATCGTCTGGATGCAGGCCGTCCTGCGCCTTCGGACGCGGCGCATGCGCGACCGGGGTTGAGGGCACCGGCTTGCTACCCGACCAGCGGCATGACCACCGGTGCGAGTCACAGGGCGTTCGCCGCCCAAGGAACCGAGAAACCCAGAGCCTCTGCAACGGAGCTTTGCCGGGCGTCGAGCGTCGCGAAAAAGAGGGTGCCGGGCCGGGGAAAGACATAAAGGGCTGTTGCAACATGCCAAAGGTCCGCGCCCCTGAGACGGCCGGTTTCGAGAACCGCCGCAAACTCGGACGCAAGCGGCCTGTCGGGCAGAATCCATTCGATCCCCGCAATTGCGCTCTCCCGGAAGGCCAGATTCTCGCGCGCGAACGCCGCTCGTAGTTCGGCTTCGAGCAGGTTGGACGAGATCAGGCGGTCGAATTGCTCCAGTCGACGCGCGCATGCGGCCGCACCGGGTTCATCGAAGGCGACCGCCGCCAATACCGAGGCGTCGACATAAGCGACGCTCATTCCTCGCGCTCGGCAAGGAACCTCGATAGTGCGCCGGGCCGCCGCTCAACCGGCCGGAATGTCTGCCTCGGAAGCGCCGAACGAACCAGGGAGCCGCTGCGTTCGAGGTCCTCCAGCCGCTCGTCGAGCGTCGCCTTCCGCCCTATCGAACGAATTTCAGCCACCGGCTCCCCCCGATAAGAGACAGTAACGACCTTGCCTTCGCGCACCTGCCGAATGACCTCGGAAAACCGCGCCTTCGCCTCGTAGATCGAATAGTTGAGCGCCATGGCGTCATCCTATCTAGTCAGACTGGTCATAACAACCCTGCCATACCGGTCAAATCTACTTGCTAACGACACCCTGCCATACCGGGATATTCGCCGTCGACGGTCTCCCCACGGCGCTTTCTGGCAGGGGGCGCTGCCCGGCGGCTACCCGCCGACCAGCGGCATGACCTCCTCGGCGAACTGGGAGAGGCGGTCTTCGGTCCGTTCTATCGAGCGCGCCGCGAAGTTCAGGAAGACGCAGCCGACGCCGAGCTCGCCGAGCGCGCGGAGGTCGGCGGCGCGTTCTTCCGCGCTTCCGGTGAGGAAGCGGCGGCCGCCCTCCCCGTCATCCGCGGCCTCCTCGAAATGCCAGGGAGCGGAATAGGCGAGCCCGATGGTGGACGGGTCGCGGCCGGCCGCCTCGGCGGTCCGGAACAGGAGGTCGCGCCGAGCCCGGTAGCGGTCCAGGCTGTCCAGCATCGCGCGCGGGTTGTTGCCGATGGGATACCACGCATCGCCCAAGGCGACGACGCGGCGGAGCGCCGGCACGCTCTCGCCGCCGATCCAGAGCGGCGGATGCGGCTTCTGCACCGGATGCGGCAAAGTGGAGACATTGGAGAAATTGGCGTATTCGCCGGCGAAACTGGCGGGGTCCTGCGTCCAGACCGCCTTGAAGACCTCCAGATATTCGTTCGCGACCCGGCCGCGCTCGTCGAAAGGCGGCAGCCCGACCGCCTCGAACTCCTCGCGCATCCAGCCGACGCCGCAGCCGACCGTGACGCGCCCGCCGCTCAAGAGGTCCGCCGTCGCAAGCTGCTTGGCTGCCAGCACGGGATTGCGGTGCGGCAGCACCATGACGGAGGTAATCAGCCGCGCCTTCCCGGTGACGCCGCAGAGGAAGGCCAGGAGCGCAATCATCTCCAGCGCCTCGCCCGACTGGCTGCCCGGGAAGTCGCCCGTCTCGGAATAGGGATATTTCGAGTCGATGTCGCGCGGGATGACGATATGGTCCGAGACGGTGAGCGCCCCGTAGCCCAGCCGCTCGCCCGTCTCGGCAAGCCGTTTCTGGTCGGCGGCATTGGCGAGCGGTCCCCTGTGCGGGATGCTGAAGCCGAAATCCATGTCGTTTCCCCCCTGGGCCCTCGGGCCCGGCATCGAGTTGGAATTCGACCTCCAGCATAGCCCATTCCGCATGTCCTGCGCTCGCGCCGAGCATCGGCATTGGCGAAACGGGCTGGATGCGGAATGCTGGGGCCGCCCGAGCTCTGAAAGGCCAGCCGCCAGCGCCCATGAAACCCGCCCGACCCGCCAGCAACACGCCCATGATGGTGCAATACCTCGCCATCAGGGAGGCGAATCCGGGCTATCTGCTGTTCTACCGGATGGGGGACTTCTACGAGCTGTTCTTCGAGGACGCGGTCAAGGCCGCAGGCGCGCTCGACATCGCGCTCACCAAGCGGGGCCGCCATGACGGCGACGACATCCCGATGGCCGGTGTCCCCGTGCGCGCGCATGAAGCCTATCTGGAGCGCCTGATCCGCAAGGGTTTCAAGGTCGCCATCTGCGAGCAGACCGAAGACCCCGCCGAGGCGCGCAAGCGCGGCAGCGGGGCGGTCGTGGCGCGCGATGTGGTGCGCCTGATCACGCCGGGAACGCTGACCGAGGACGCCTTGCTGGAAGCGCGCCGGCACAACTATCTGGCGGTGCTGGCCGAGGCCAACAGCGCCAGGGCGCTCGCCTGGGCCGATATTTCGACCGGCGAGTTCCGGGTCGAAAGCGTGGAGGATGGCGGCCTGCCGGTATTGCTGGCCCGGATCGATCCTTCGGAACTGGTGTTGCCCGAAGGGCTGCTGGATGAGGCCGGGTTCGACGGCGCGGCCACGCCGCTGCCGGCGGCGCGCTTCGACAGCGAGAACGCGCGCCGGCGCCTGCTCTCGGCGTTCGGCGTCGCCACGCTGGAGGGCTTCGGGCGCTTCGACCGCGCGCAACAGACCGCCTGCGGCGTGCTGGTGGATTATCTGGAACTGACGCAGAAAGGCCGCCTGCCGCGCCTGGAGCCGCCGCGCCCCGCCGGTCCCGGACAGGTGCTGGAGATCGATCCCGCGACGCGCCGCAATCTGGAACTGGCGGCGACGCTTTCCGGTGAGCGCCGGGGCAGCCTGCTCGCGACCATCGACCGGACACGCAGTGCGGGCGGCGGGCGCTTGCTGGCGGCCTGGCTCGCCGCGCCCCTGACCGACCCGGCGGCAATCGCGGCTCGCCACGACGCGGTGGAGCGGTTATGCCGCGAGGAGCGCGTGCGCCGCGATCTGGTCGGGCGGCTGGCCCGCACGCCGGATATCGAGCGGTCCCTTTCGCGCCTCGGCCTTGGGCGCGGCGGCCCGCGCGACCTGGCGGCCATCCGCGATGCGCTTGCGCTCGCGGGCGAAATTGCCGGCCTGTTCAACGCCCCGCCGCCGCTGCTGGAGGAGGCCTGCGCCGCGCTCCGGGGCCATGACGAGATCGTTGCCGCGCTGGCGGCGGCGCTCGGCCCCGACCTGCCCCTGGCCGCGCGCGACGGCGGTTTCGTGGCCGCCGGCTATGACGGCGAGCTCGACCGCCTGCGCGCGCTCCGCGACGACAGCCGCAAGACGGTGGCGGGCCTGCAAGCGCGTTATGCGTCCGAGACGGGCGCCGCCTCGCTCAAGATCCGGCACAACAACATTCTCGGCTATTTCGTCGAGGTGACGCAGGCCGCCGCCGGACGCCTGCAAGCGAACGACGCCTTCATCCACCGCCAGACCATGGCCAACTCGATGCGCTTCACCACCGTCGAGCTCGGCGGACTGGAGGCGCGCATTGCCGGCGCGGCCGAGCAGGCGCTCGCGGCTGAACTCGCCATATTCGAGCGCCTTTCGGCACGCGTGCTGGAGGAGGGCGCGGCGATTGCGGCGGCGGCGGCGGCGCTCGCCCTGCTGGACGCTGCCTCCGGCCTCGCCGCGCTTGCCGTCGAATGCGGCTGGAGCCGGCCGGTCGTGGACGACAGCCTTTCCTTCGAGATCGAGGGCGGGCGCCATCCGGTCGTCGAGGCGGCGCTGGACGAGCCCTTCGTGGCCAATGGATGCGACCTCTCGCCGGAGCGGAGGCTCTGGCTGGTTACCGGGCCGAACATGGCCGGCAAGAGCACCTTCCTGCGCCAGAACGCGCTCATCGCCATCCTGGCGCAGATGGGCAGTTTCGTGCCGGCGGACCGTGCCCATATCGGGGCGGTGGACCGGCTGTTCAGCCGCGTCGGCGCCTCGGACGACCTCGCTCGCGGGCGCTCCACCTTCATGGTGGAGATGGTGGAAACGGCGGCGATCCTGAACCAGGCGGGCGAGCGGTCGCTGGTCATCCTGGACGAGATCGGGCGCGGAACCGCAACCTTCGACGGCCTGTCGATCGCCTGGGCGGTGGTGGAGCAGCTTCACGAGATCTGCCGCTGCCGGGCGCTGTTCGCAACGCATTACCACGAACTCACCCTGCTGGCCGGCAAGCTCGACCGCCTTGCGCTCCGCACCATGCGGGTCAAGGAATGGCAGGGCACGGTGGTCTTCCTGCACGAGGTCGCGCCCGGCGCGGCGGACCGCTCCTACGGCATCCATGTCGGGCGCCTCGCGGGCCTGCCGGACACAGTGGTCGAGCGGGCGGAGGAAGTGCTGCGCCTGCTGGAGACGGGCGAGCAGGGCAGCGCCATTGCGCGTCTCGCCGATGACCTGCCGCTCTTCGCCGCCGCCCGCAATCCGGAACCTGCCCCGGAGCCCTCGGAAGCGGAAAAGGCTCTCGCCGCCGTGGACCCAGACGCACTCAGCCCGAGGGAAGCGCTGGAGCGGCTCTACGAACTGAAGCGGCTGCTGGACTGACGACGTCCACCCCGACCGAGGAGCGATCCGTTGGCCGACAAGAGAATCTGGATCCGCAACGCCGATATCGCAGTCACGATGGACGGGGACCGCAGCGAGCCCGCCAATGCCGACATCCTCGTCGAAGGCGGAAAAATCGCCAGCGTCGGTTCCGGCGGGCCGGAAGACCCTTTGGGCTGGGAGGTCATCGACGCGGCCGGCTGCGTGGTGACGCCGGCGCTCGTCAATACCCACCATCATCTGTTCCAGTCGCTGACGCGCGTCGTGCCGGCCGGGCAGGACGCGCTGCTTTTCGGCTGGCTGAAGTCGCTCTACCCGCTCTGGGCGCGGATGCAGCCGGAGGACATGTTCGTCTCCGCGCAACTCGGCCTCGCGGAACTCGCGCTCTCGGGCTGCGGCATGAGCTCGGACCATCTCTATATCTATCCCGACGGCGTCCGGCTGGAGGACACGATCGAGGCCGCCGCCACGGTGGGCCTGCGCTTCCACGCGACGCGCGGCGCGATGAGCGTCGGCGAGAGCGCGGGCGGCCTGCCGCCCGACAGCCTGGTCGAACGCGAGGCCGACATACTGGAGGACTGCATCCGGGTCATCGACGCCTTCCACGACACCTCGGAGGACGCGATGGTGCGGATCGGCATCGCGCCCTGCTCGCCCTTCTCGGTCTCGCGCGAACTCATGCGCGACGCCGCCGCGCTCGCCGCCGACAAGGGTGTGCGCCTACACACGCATCTGGCCGAGAATGCCGAGGACGTCGCCTTTTCGCTCGAAAGTTTCGGCTGCCGGCCGGGCGACTATGCCGAACAGCTCGGCTGGACAGGCGACCATGTCTGGCACGCGCATTGCACCGCACTCGATGCGAACGAAATCGCTCTCTTCGGCCGAACCGGAACCGGGGTCGCGCATTGTCCCTCCTCGAACTGCCGGCTGGGCTCGGGCCTGGCGCCGGTCCGCGCGATGCTGGATGCCGGGGTCGCCGTCGGCCTCGGCGTGGACGGCTCGGCCAGCAACGACTCGGGCAGCTTGCTGCCCGAGGCGCGGCAGGCCATGCTGCTGCAGCGGGTCCACCATGGCGCCACCGCCATGGGCGCGCGCGAAGCCCTCGAAATGGCGACGCTCGGCGGCGCGCGCATTCTCGGACGCGCAGCGGAACTCGGCTCCATCGAAGCGGGCAAGCGGGCCGACCTCGCGATCTGGGATGTCTCGGGCCTCGCCGCCGCCGGCGTCTGGGACCCGGTGGCCGCGCTCGTCTTCTGCGGCCCTTTCCCGGTGCGCGACCTGCTGGTGGAAGGCCGCCCGGTCGTCCGCGACGGTGCGCTGACGACGGTCGACGCCGCCGCAATCGCCGAGGCCGCCCGCCGCCGCGCCGCCCGCCTCGCCGAATAGCCCTACCGGGGCGGAAGCGCCAGGATGCGCTGGAGGACCGGCAGGAGGTAGCCTCGGAACGCCTCGGGGTTCTCCGACATCGGGAAGTGGCCGACGCCCTTCATAACCTCGAAATGCGCGGCGCCGATCAGTTCGGCCAGCTCGCGGCCCATTTCCGGCGTTGCCGACACGTCGTAGTCGCCGCTCAGCAGATAGATCGGGCAGTCCGAGTTCGCCAGCGGCGCGGCTCCCCCGTTCCTCAGGTCGCCGTCCTCGAAATAGTAGTGCAGGTCGCCGGCGAAGATGCCGGGCCCGCCCTGCATGTAGTGCCACATGGTCTCCCACCGCTCGGCCGCCGGCGACTGGGGCGCGGTCATGCCTGCCATCGAGGCCCCGGCCGTCATGCCCGCGTGGATATCCGGCCGGCAAAGCGCCATGTCCGGCGGGGGGTCGCCCAGGCTCCGGTCCTCGGCATAGAGCGCCGATTGCAACCCGATCGCCGCGCGGAAGCGGGCGCCGTGCCTCAGCGCCAGATGCAGCACGGCCCTGCCGCCGATGGAACAGCCCATGACGACCGGAGCCTCCAGTTCGAGCGCGTCCGCCACGGCCATGACGGTCTCGACATAGGAATCGGTCGTGAGGCGATAAACCTCGGCCTCGAACCCCTTGGGCGGCGAGGACTTGCCGTGCCAGGGCAGGTCGAAGGCGATGACCCGGAACCGGTCCGTCACCTCCGGGTCGTTCAGGATATGGCGGTACTGCCGCCCGTCGCTCCCGGCCGTGTGCAGGCAAAGCAG
The DNA here is from genome assembly GCA_965261985.1 of Alphaproteobacteria bacterium. Lineage (GTDB taxonomy): Bacteria > Pseudomonadota > Alphaproteobacteria > Bin95 > Bin95 > Bin95. Next base: position 5,113,750 of record OZ253490.1, on the reverse strand, counting down.
CGGCACGCCGGCGCCGGCCTCCTCGAAATAGACCCGGTGCGGCCGCCCGGCGATGGCGAGGCGGAGATAGCGCCCGACCACGGGCTCGACGGACGGCGCGCCGACCGCCGCTTCCGGTGCCTTGCCGTCTTCCAGAGGCGAGAACAGCATCTCCAGCAGCAGCAGGTGGCGGTAGAATTTCGCCATGTCGCCCGTGACGATGAGATGCCGGGCACGGCGCATGGTGGCGAGCGTCTGGTAACCCGGCGCCGGCTCGGCCTTGCGGAGCTCCGCCCAGGCGTCGGGCGCCGCACTCAGCACAAGGTCGGCTGCGGAGGAGCCGGACGGCCCGAAACGAACGCCCTGCTCGTCGATGGTCGCGACTGTCCCGTCTCCGCCCGAGCGGAGGTCGAGCGTCAGCGGTCCGAAGCTCCGCTGCAGTGCGATATGCGGATTGGCGTCGGCGCGCTCTTTCAGATACTCGAACATGGGCTGCAATCCCCGGAAATGCGGCTTCGCGGAGGACCATAGCAAGGCCGGCAGACCGGCGGTATCGCTTCCCATGCAAATGCGAAATTCGCCTGCAAATATTCGGCCAATGCGATAAGATACTCTTATTGCTTTTGTACCTGCGGGAGGCCGGCGCCGTGCCCATTACCCTGCGCCAATTGCGCTATTTTCAGGCTCTGGTCCGGCACAGCTCGTTCAGCCGCGCCGCGGAGAGCGTGTTCGTTTCGCAGCCCGCGCTATCGCTCCAGATTCGCGAACTGGAGACGACGCTGGGCGGGCCGCTCGTCGAGCGGGAGAGCCGGGGCATCCACCTCACCCGGCTGGGCCGGGAGGCGCATGAACAGACGCTCCGGGTCCTGGACGAGACCAATTTCCTGGAGCTCATGGGGAAACAATTCGACGAGGGCCGGGCGCTGGTCACGGTCGGGATTATTTCCACCTTGTCGCCTTACCTGTTGCCGGGCCTTCTGGAGCGTTTGCAGGACTCGTCGCCGCGCATCGAACTCACCGTGGTGGAGGCTACCGGGAAAGAGCTCTTGTCGGACCTCCAGTCGGGTCGCCTGGACGCGGCGATCCTCTCCCTGCCGGTCGGCATGATCGAGCTTCCCGAACGGGAACTGTTCGAAGACCGGTTCCTGGTCGCAGGCCGCGCCGGCCCGCTCGGCGCCGTCCGCGCGCATGCCGACATCCCGCGCCCCGAGGATCTGGCGCGGGCCGATGTCGGGCCGCTGCTTACCCTTGCGGACGGGCATTGCCTGGCCGACCAGGTTATGGGGGCCTGCTCGATGTGGCGCCAGCAGGACGTCCACCGCGGCGCCGGTTCGCTGGCGACGCTGTCGCGGCTGGTTGCCGGCGGGGAGGGCATCACGCTGCTTCCGGAAACCGCCGTGGCCTGCGAAAGCGCGATGTCTCCCGGCCTCGGCTTTCTGCGGTTCGCCTCGCCCGAGCCGTTGCGGCGGATCGGCCTGATCCACCGCCTGGCCACCCACGGCCAGCGCTGGATCGACCCGCTGGCCGAAGCAGTGACGGATGCCGGTCGGGACTTGGTGCGGCGCGCTCGCGAGACCTTGGGGGAAAGTCTCGAATAGTCCGAAACCGGCCGACGGCATCGCAGCCCTGGGCCGGTATATCGGCCTACGCCTCGGCCTCCGGGCTGCCTGCCTTTGCCATGAAGTCGAAGTCGCAGCCCCGGTTCGCCTGGGTCACGGTCTCCAGATAGAGCTTGAGATAGCCGCGACCCGCGCCGGTATGGACCGGGGGGCGCCACGCCGTGCGCCGCGCTGCGAGTTCGGCTTCATCGACCAGCAGGTCGAGGCGCCGCGCCGGCGTGTCGAGGCGGATGCGGTCCCCTGTGCGGACGAGCGCGAGCGGCCCGCCGACCGCCGCTTCCGGGCAGCAATGCAGCACGATGGTGCCGAACGCCGTCCCGGACATGCGCGCGTCGGAAATGCGCACCATGTCGCGCACGCCCTGGGCCGCGAGTTTCCTCGGGATCGGCAGCGAGCCCGCTTCCGGCATGCCCGGCGCGCCTTTCGGCCCCGCATTGCGGAGCACCAGAATATCGTCTTCGACCGCATCGAGGTCCGGGTCGTCGATCCGTGCCGCCAGGTCCTCCAGCCCGTCGAACACCACCGCCCGGCCCTCATGCGCCAGCAGTTCCGGGCTCGCCGCCGATTGCTTGATGACCGCCGTGTCCGGCGCGAGCGTGCCGCGCAGCACGGCGACCCCGCCTTCCGGCCAGATCGGCTCCGCCAGCGGGCGCACGACGGTTTGGCCGGGCTCGTTGGCGGCCCGGTCGATCTCCTCGCCGAGCGTGCGCCCGGTGACCGTCAGCGCGTCCAGGTTCAGCAGCCCGCGGAGTTCCTTCAGGATCGGCGCCGCGCCGCCGGCCCGGTGCAGGTCCTCCATGTAGTGCTGGCCGGAGGGCTTGAGGTCCACCAGCACGGGCGTCTCCCGTCCCATCGCGTCGATGGCGGCGAGGTCCACCTCGATGCCGAGCCGGCCGGCCACTGCCGCCATGTGGATCAGCCCGTTGGTCGAGCCGCCGACGGCGAGCAGCATCCGGAACGCATTTTCGAACGCCGCCGGCGTCATGATGCGGTCGGGCGTCAGCCCCTCTTCGGCGAGCGTAACCGCACGGGCGCCGGTGGCTTCGGCATGGCGCAGCCGATCGGCATGGACCGCCGGGATCGCCGCGCCCCCCGGCAGCATCATGCCGATCGTCTCGGTCATCAGCGCCATGGTGGACGCCGTGCCCATCACCATGCAGGTGCCGGCCGTCGGCATCAGCCGCCCGCCTGCCGCCTCGATCTCGGCTTCGTCCATCTCGCCGGCCCGGTAGAGGCTCCAGAGCCGCCGGCAGTCCGTGCAGGCGCCGAGCCTCTCGCCCCGGAAATGGCCGGTCATCATCGGCCCCGTCACCTCCATGATGGCGGGAATGCCGGCGCTCGCGGCCCCCATCAGCAGCGCCGGCACCGTCTTGTCGCAGCCGCCGATCAGCACCACCGCGTCCATGGGCTGGGCGCGGATCATCTCCTCCGCGTCCATCGCCATGAGGTTGCGCAGGAACATCGAGGTCGGGTGCGAGAAGCTCTCGTGGATCGAGATCGTCGGAAAGCGGATCGGCAGCCCGCCGGCATGCATGACGCCGCGCTCGATGGCGGTGATCAGCTCCGGCACGGTGCGGTGGCAACCGTTGTAGCCGCTGAACGTGTCGGTGATGGCGACGATGGGGCGTTCCAGTGCCTCGTCGGAATAGCCCATCGCCTTGATGAAGGCCTTGCGCAGGAAGAAGGAGAGTCCCGCATCGCCGTATTGGGCGAGGCCGGAACGGATGCCGTCGGTCACGGGAGGAGCGCCTTTCGGGTGTCTCGGGAGGAAGCGTTCAAGTTTGCGGCCATGGAGGCGGAGGACAGGCGGGTGGAGTGGGCCCCTGGGGCCGGAAAGCGATCTTCGAACAGGATCGCAAACTGCCTCATCGCGGCAGTCCACTCAATGGGGCGTCACCAGTGGACGCCGGCGCGATAGCATCGTGCGGCTTGCGCCGTTTGGCGCGATCCGGCACGGGACTGCTATTCCGATACGTTCACGACCGACAGTTCCACCGCATGCAGGAAAGAGCGGGCGGAGGAGCGCGGGCTCATCAGCAGGAAGCTGTCGGCGTCGTCGCGCAGGATAGTGACCGCGAGATGCTCCATGACGGTGCGCGCCACCCGGCCTTCCGGGAAGGCCACGTCGTCCAGGTCGAGCATGCAGATGCGCTCGAGCGCGCTGCGGACACCGGCGCCGGCGATGCGCAGCATGGCCCAGCTGTCCGTCTGGTCGGTGACGTAGGCGGCCCCGCCGAGTGCCGCCGACACCGTTTCGGCCGGCCGGTCCGGGTCCGGCGGTTCGAACAGGATGAACATCTGGTCGGGCTGCATGCCGAGGATGCGCGCGCCGAATTTGTCGCCAGCGGCCGAGCCGCCTGTCGCCGGCCGCACCGCGCCGAACCCGCCGGCGAGCGCCGCGGCGAAGGCTTCGTCCCCGCCCTGCGGCACGGCCGCCGACACCAGCGCAAGGCCGGAAACCTCGGCGAGCGCCACCGCGCTGATCGTCCGGTCGTAGCCGTCGAGCGGCGGTCGGGCCCTGAGAGGGGACTCAACCACGAAGCCGCTCCCCGTCCGGATCGAGGAAGTGGGCCGAGACGATTTCGACCGGCACGTCCCTGCCGCGCACGCCGTCCCAGGCGCGCACCGTCTCGCCGATCCGGGTGTGGCCGTTGCGGATGAAGCCGAGGCTGATCGAATGGCCCAGTTCCGGCGACCAGGCGACGGACGACATCCAGCCCTCGTCGTTCGCCATCGTCGCCTCGGCGCCGGTTGCGAGGAAGTGGGCGCCGGAGGGCAGTTCCCGGGAGCGGTCCACCGGCCTGAAGCCCATCAGCTCCATCCCGTCCTCGCGGTTCATCTCCGGCCGCTCGGACAGGATATTGCCGATGCAGTCCTTGTTCTTCGACACCATGCGCTGCATGCCGAGCATCCGCGCCGTGGTCTGGCCGTTCAGCTCGTTGCCTGCCGCGTGGCCCTTTTCGATCCGCATGACCCCGAGCGCCTCGGTACCGTAGGCGACCGCCTCGAACTCCTCGCCGGCCGCCATCAGCGCTTCCATCAGGGCTTCGCCGTAGCGCGCCGGCACAGCGACCTCGTAGGCCAACTCGCCGGAGAAGGAGATACGGAACAGCCGGGCCGGGGTGCCGCCGCACACGCCGACCTCGCCGCAGGCCATGAAAGGGAAGGCCTCGTTGGAGATCTCGTGCTCCGGATCGACGATCTTCCGCAGCAGCGCGCGCGAATTGGGGCCGGCGACGGCGAACTGCGCCCATTGTTCGGTGACCGAAATCAGGTGGACGTCCAGGCCCGGCCACAGGCACTGGCGGGCGAACTCCATGTTGCGGAACACGAGAACGGCGTTCGTGGTCGTCGTCGTCATGACGAAATGGTTTTCGCCGAGCCGCGCCGTGGTGCCGTCGTCATAGGCGATGCCGTCCTCGCGCAGCATCAGGCCGTAGCGCACCTTGCCGACCGCCAGCCTGGCGAAACCGTTGGCATAAACCTTGTTCAGGAATTCCGCCGCATCGCGGCCCTGGATATCGATCTTGCCCAGGGTCGTGACATCGCAAATGCCGACCGAGCCGCGGGTCTGCAGGACCTCCCGGTCCACCGATTGCCGCCAGTGGGTCTCGCCCGGCCGCGGAAACCACTGGGCGCGCAGCCACGCGCCGGCCTCGACGAAGACGGCGCCCCGATCCGCCGCCCAGTCGTGGCTCGGCGTCAGGCGGGTAGGGCGGAAGTCCCTGCCGCGCGAGCGCCCGGCGAAGGCCGCGATCGGCACCGGCGTGTAGGGCGGGCGGAACATCGTCGTGCCGGTCTCGGCGATACTCTTGTCCGTCTGCTCGGCCATGATGGCGAGCGCGCCGACATTGGCCGTCTTGCCCTGGTCGGTCGCCATGCCGAGCGTGGTGTAGCGCTTCAGATGCTCGACCGAGCGGAAACCCTCGCGGTGCGCCTGCACGACGTCCTTCACAGTCACATCGTTCTGCAGGTCGAGCCAGGCCCGGCCGCTGCTCTCCTCGACATGCCAGAAGGGCGAGACCCCGGCAGCCTCGTCGCTCGCCCCCGGCGCATCGCCTGCGGCGGCGGAAAAGCCGAGATCGGCAAGCGTCGCGACAGCCGCACCGTGGCCGTCGGCAAGCGCAGCCGCGGTCGTGAAATTGCCGTTGGCGGCGCCGGCCACGGTCATGCCGGCCGGCAGGCCGCCGCCGGCCACGAAAGCGGCGATATCCGCACGCCAGACCGGCCGGCCGCCATGATGGCAGGTCAGATGGACATTAGGGTTCCAGCCGCCCGAAACCGCAAGACAGTCCAGCGCGATCCGCTCGCCGGTCGCCAGCACGATCCCCTTCAGGCCGCGCCGGCCCCGGGTCGCCGTCACCCTGCCGCCCATCAGGATGCGGGCGCCCGGCACTTCGGCAAGCGGCTCCCGATCCCGCACGTCGATAACCGCTGCGACCTCGACGCCCTTCGCGGCGAGATCGGCGGCGGTGCGCCAACCGTCGTCATTGTTGGTGAAGACGCCGATGCGCCGCCCGGCGCCGACGGCGTACCGGTTTGCGTAGGCGCGCACCGCCCCGGCCAGCATGACGCCGGGGCGGTCGTTGCCGCCGAAGGCGACCGGCCGCTCGGTGGCGCCGCCGGTGAGGATCGCGCGTTTGCTGTAGATCCGCCACAGGACCTGGCGCGGTTTGCCGTTGACGGTGGCGAGATGGTCGGTCCGACGCTCGAGTGCACCGTAGATGCCGTGGTCGTAGGCGCCGGTGACCGTGGTCCGCGGGAGGAGACGGATCCGGTCCATGGACGCCAGTTCGCGCACGGCCTCGGCGGCCCAGTCCGCGCCGGACCGACCGTTCACCTCATGGGTCTCGGCGTTGAGCCGCCCGCCCATGACAAAGTCCTCATCGGCCAGGATGACCCGGGCGCCGCTGCGCCCTGCTGCCAGCGCGGCGGCAAGCCCGGCCGGGCCCGCGCCGATAACCAGCAGGTCGCAATGCAGGAAGCCCTTGTCGTAGCTGTCCGGGTCGGCCTCGCCGGACAGGCGGCCCAGCCCGGCGGACGCCCGGATGGCCGGCTCATAGACCCGCTCCCAGAAGGATTTCGGCCACATGAAGGTCTTGTAGTAGAAGCCGGCCGACAGGAAGGGCGCGAGCAGGTCGTTGACCGCCAGCAGGTCGTGGCGCAGCGAACCGCGATAGTTCTGGCTGAACGCTTCCAGCCCGTCGAACAGTTCGGCGACGGTCGCCCTTGTGTTCGGCTCGCGGTATGCGCCGCCGCGCAGCTCGACCAGCGCGTTGGGCTCTTCCGAACCGGCGGTGAAGACGCCGCGGGGCCGGTGATACTTGAAGCTCCGGCCGACCAGCCGGACCCCGTTTGCGAGCAGGGCCGAGGCCAGCACATCGCCGGGATGACCCGAAAGGCTCCGGCCGTCGAACCGGAAATCGAGGCTCGCACCCCGGTCGATCCGGCCGCCATGGAGGCGGAACGGCCCGCTCACCGGTCCCGCCCCCGGGCAATGGCGACATCGCGCGCCAGCTCGACCTTGAAGACCTCGTGGGTCAGCGTGTTGCGGGTGACGACCAGCCAGGACCGGTCGCCCTGTTCGTGGAACCACAGCTCCCGGTGCTCGCCGGCCGGGTTGTCCCGCAGATGCAGATAATCGTGGAACCGCTGCGCGGCGTCCTCGGCCTGCCAGTCCGGCCGGTCGATCAGCCCGGCGTCGCCGAGCACGGTGAATTCCGCCGCGTCGCGCGGGCCGAGGAGCGGATGGTCGATAATCATCCCGCGCCCTCTAGTGCAGGTTCGCCTGGGCGCCGGCGCCCTTTTCGTCGATCGCGCCGCCGCGCTCGAAACGGTCCAGCCGCATCTCGGTGGCGACCGGGTGCGGCGCGCCGGTCGCAATCAGGTGGGCGTAGCAGTAGCCGCTCGCCGGAGTCGCCTTGAAGCCGCCATAGTTCCAGCCGCCGTTGAAATAGAGCCCGTCGACCGGCGTCTTGTCGATGAAGGGCGAGCCGTCCATCGACATGTCGACTAGGCCGCCCCACATGCGCAGGACCCGGGCCCGGCCGATCATCGGCATCAACGCCATGCCGCCCTCGCAGACATCCTCGACCATCGGCAGGTTGCCGCGCTGGGCGTAGGAGTTGTAGCCGTCGATATCGCCACCGAAGACCAGCCCGCCCTTGTCGGACTGGCTGACGTAGAAGTGCCCGGCCCCGTAAGTGATGACACCGGGAATGGCGGGTTTCAGCCCTTCGGTCACGAAGGCCTGCAGGACATGGCTTTCGATCGGCAGGCGCAGGCCGGCGTAGCCCATGACCCGGCCCGAGGAACCGGCGACGCAGACCGCCACCCTGTCGGCCCCGATCGTGCCGAGGGGCGTCTCGACGCCGTGGCAGACGCCGTTGCGGATATCGAAGCCGATCGCTTCGCAGTTCTGGATCAGGTCGACGCCGCGCCGGTCGGCGCCGCGGGCATAGCCCCAGGCCACCGCATCGTGGCGCACCGTGCCGCCGCGCGGCTGCCACAGGCCGCCCTCGATCGGGAAGCGCTCGTTGTCGAAGTCCAGGTAGGGGCATTTCCTTTGCAGCGCCTCGCGGTCGAGCAAGACCGCATCGGCCCCGGCGAGGATCATGGCATTGCCGCGCCGGGCGGCGGCGTCGCGCTGGGCGTCGCTGTGGTACAGGTTGATAATCCCGCGCTGCGAGACCATGGCGTTGTAGTTGATGTCCTGCTCCAGACCTTCCCACAGCTTCATCGACATCTCGTAGAAGGGCTCGTTGCCGGGCAGCAGATAATTGGAGCGGACGATCGTCGTGTTGCGGCCGACATTGCCGGAGCCGAGCCAGCCCTTTTCCAGCACCGCGACATCGGTCAGGCCGTGCACCGAGGCCAGATAGTAGGCCGTGGCGAGGCCGTGCCCGCCGCCGCCGATAATAATGGTGTCGTAGTGGCGCTTCGGTTCCGGCTCGCGCCAGACCGGCTTCCAGCCGCGGTTGCCGGTCAGGCCTTCCTTGAGGATTTGCAGGACGGAGTAGCGCATGGCGTCCTCTGGCGAACGGCCGATCGATACGCCGGTCCTCCATTCCCTGCTTTCCGTTTATGGACGTATTCTTTAATATTCAAGACATGCCGGAACCGCCTTTCCCCGCCCGCCGCATCGCGTTCGTCCTTGTCGAGGGCTTCGCGCTGATGTCGTTCGCCGCCGTGAGCGAACCCTTGCGCGCCGCCAACCTGCTGGCCGGCAGACGGATCTACGAGACCTTCATTTTCGCTGCCGGCCCGGCGGAATCCGGAATGCTGAACAGTTCGTCCGCGGCTTCGGTTGCGGCCAGGGGACTCGGGGAGGCGACCGGGACGTTCGACCTGGTGCTCGTGGTCGCCGGCGGCGATCCGGTCGGGTATCGCGACGCGGCACTGTTTCAGTGGTTGCGACGCCAGGCGCGGCACGGCCGCATGCTGGGCGGCGTCTCCGGCGGGCCGGCGGTCCTCGCCAATGCAGGCGTCATGGAAAACCGGCGAATGACGATTCACTGGGAACACGCCGCCGCCCTGGCGGAGCGTCACCCCGAACTCCTCCTGGAGCGCACCCTTTATGTCGTGGATCGGGACCGCATCACCTGTGCCGGCGGGACGGCGCCGCTGGACATGATGCACGCTCTGATCGCCGAGCATCACGGCGCGGACTTCGCGCGGCAGGTGAGCGACTGGTTCATGCATACCGATGTGCGTCCCGCCGGCGGTCCGCAGCGGGCCGGCCTCGCGGAACGCTACGGCACCAGCCGGCACGCCGTGCTGGTCGCGATAGAGGCCATGGAAAACCACATCGCCGACCCGCTGCCGCTTGCCGACCTCGGCCAAATTGCCGGCGTGAGCGCGCGTCACCTGAACCGGCAATTCAGCGCCGGGCTGGGCCGCAGCGCCGGGGCGTTCTATCGCGACCTGCGCCTGGAAAAATCCCGCGAACTATTGCGCCAGACGGACCTGCCCATCCTTGAAATTGCGATTGCCACAGGCTTCTCCGGCGCTGCCCATTTCGCCACCGCCTACCGGAAGCGGTTCGGCGAAACGCCGTCGCGCCATCGCCTTGAAGCGCCGCACAGGCGTTGATTGTTCAATGCCGGTCTGGACCATTTCTGACCAATTCGAATCGAATTACAGCTAAAATTGTTGAAATATTCCGGGAAAACCGCCATGCTTCACTGGACTGGGCGGCCGCCGGCTTGGAGAAATTGGTTCGAACCGGTTCTGCCGCCCGTCCGGCGCCATGAAACAACCGTTCGGGGAGCCAGAGCCATGGAAGGCAATCTCAACGCCCTGACGACGGTATTCACCGAGTTCTATTACTGGGCGACTATACCGTTGATGTTTTTTATCCATATCGGGTTCTGCATGTACGAAGTCGGCGCGAGCCGGCGGCGCAACCACATGCACACCCTGATGAAGAACACGATGCTGATCCCGCTGGTCACGATCACGTTCTTCTTCTTCGGCTGGTGGCTGTACTGGGCCATGCCGAACGGGCCCTGGATTACAGGAGGCCTCGATCTTGCGATGGGGGCGGCCAACACGCCCTGGTCGGAGACCATGGGCCCGAACGCCGGCGACCGGATTACCGGTGTGTTCTGGGCGGCCTTCCTGCTGTTCTCATGGACGGCGGCCTCCATCGTGTCCGGTTCGGTGATCGAGCGGATCAATTCCGGCGCCTTCTGGATTCTCGCAGTCGTGATCGGATCGGGCGCCTGGATCATCGACGCGGCCTGGGGCTGGCATCCCGGCGGCTGGATGGTCCAGCTGCTGGGCTATCACGACGCCTACGCCTCCGGCGTGATCCACGCCATCGCCGGCGGGTTCGCGCTCGGCATTCTGGTCGTGCTGGGCCCGCGGCTCGGCAAGTTCGCCGCGGACGGCACGCCGCGGGACATCAGTCCCCATAACCCGTGGATGGTGTGCATCGGCCTGTTCTTGATCTATGCCGGCTTCTGGGGCTTCTACGTGGCCTGCAACGTGCCGATCATCGACCCCGGGACCATCGGCGGCCAGATCACGGGCGATACCTGGACGGCGACGACCATTTACCTGACGCCGACCACCCTCGGCGCCATCACGGTCAACTTCCTGATGTCGCTTTCGGGCGGCCTGCTGGTCGGCTACCTGGCCTCCAAGGGCAATGCCTTCTGGACCTATTCCGGCGGTCTGGCGGGCCTCATCACGGCATCGGCGGGCAACGATTTGTACCATCCGATCCAAGCCATGATCATCGGTGGCGTGGGCACCTACTGCGCCTACAAGCTGCATTTCTGGGTGGAGCGGAAGTTCAAGATCGACGATGCGGTTGGCGCTGTGGCGGTTCACGGCTATGCCGGCTTTATCGGCCTGGTGATCTGCGGCTTCGTGCTGTGGGGCCATCCGAGTTCGCCCTATGAAGGCTACGCCACGATCAACCCGCTCGGCCAGTTCGCCGGCGCGATCATCATGTTCTTCGTGCTCGGCTTCCTGCCGGGCTGGGTGGTTGCCAAGATCCTTGCCGCAGCCGGCATGCTGCGGATCCCCAAGCAGGTCGAGCTGCTGGGGCTGGACTTCGCGACCGACCGCGACGAACAGGCGGCCGCAGCCGATGTCCGCCAAACCGAGAAGGCGGCCGTCTGACGGGTTGACCCCATTCGCCCCGGAACCCGCCGGCGCCTCGTCGCCGGCGGACCGGAGGCCAGAAAGGAGAAAGAAGCATGTCAACGACAGGCATCGAGAGCTGGGCTGTCGATCTGAAAGACGTCGGCGCCATCTATCCCTTCCAGGGAGCCGAAGTGCTGTTCCTGATCGTCGGTGTGGTTCTGTGGCTCGGCTGGCACGTCCTGCAGATTCGGGGCGAGAAGGCCGACTATGACGGAATCGTCAGCCGGCACGGCGACGACGCCTCGATCAACGAAGCCCTTGAAGGCGACTGACGCGCCCGGGGGCGCAGCTCAACGAACAAGCCCCCGCCGGGAGACTGGCGGGGGCTTGTTCCTTGCCCTGCCTGGGGTCAACTCCAGGGGAACGGGCTGTTGCTCGTCGGGTGCAGCTTGCCTTCGGCGTAGCGGCTGAAGCGGAAGGGTTCGAGCAGGGCCTGCTTCTCGCCCATCATCTCGTCTGCGACCAGGTGGCCGACGCCGATCATTTTGAAACCGTGGTTGCTGTCCGCGATGATGTGGACGTTCTCGCAGAAGGTGTCGAACACCGGGAAGCTGTCCGGCGTGAAGCAGCCCAGACCGCCCGACGGCTCCTTCCTGAATTTTCCGATCTGGCCGGAGAAGCGCTCCTGGCAGAAGGCCAGCGCCGAGCACCACATATGGGCGAAATCGTCGCCGACGATGAATTCCGGCGATTCGGGGCCGTAGGGATCGATCGCCACGTCGTCGGCGGGGGTCTTCACCTCATAGGGCATGGCGCCGCCCTGGACGCCGTCGAAATGGAAATCCGGCTTGTAGTAGATGCCCCACGGTTTCTCGGTGATGACCGACCCGTCGACGTCCGAGCGCAGCGGTGCATCGGTATCGACATGGATGACCGGGGGCATGCCCCCGTCGTTGAGCTTCTGCAGGTCGGGATCGACACCGATGACGCCTTCCTCCAAGCACCAGTAGCGCCAGGTCGGGATACCGTCATGCGTCTTGCCGTCGGGTCCCTTGATCGACACCTCGCGCGGCAGGTCGAGCATGTCCCAGATCGTCTTGACCCAGGGACCGACCGCGACAACGACCTGGTCGCATTTGATGGTTCCCCGGTCGGTGACGACACCCGTGACGGCATCGGAATTGCTGCCCTGCTCGAAGCCGATCGCCGTCACGCCGGTCATGATACGGACGCCCTGGGCCTCCGCCTTGCCGGCGAGGCCGTAGATGGCGGCGGTATTGTTGGCGTAGCCGCCTTTCTTCTCGTGCAGGACGGAGGTGATGCCTTCGGCCCGCCAGTCGGACAGCAGACCCTTCATATAGGTCATGCAGTCCTTCTCGCCCTCGATGAATTCCGAGGGGTAGCCGATCTCCTTCTGCTGTTCGTAGATGCTCGTCACATCCTCGCGCATGGCCTCGTGGCTGACCTGCATGTAGCCTACGGGATGGTAGCTGAAGCCCTTCGGGTCGGTTTCCCAGACATCCACGCTGTGCGCCATCAGCTCGCGCATCGCGGGCTGGAAATAGTTGTTGCGGACCACGCCGCAGGCGATGCCGCTGGCGCCGGCGGCGATGGCGCTCTTGTCGAGCACAAGGATATCGGCGCCGTCGCCCTTGCCGGCCGCCCGCAGGCGTTCGGCCAGCCGCCAGGCGGTCGACAGGCCGTGGATTCCCGCGCCGATAACGACATGACGGGCATGGGTCGGAATACTCATGGGGGATACCTTTTCGAACAGGATTGTACGAGCGGTGTCGCAGCATCCTGCGTCCCTCAGCGCGCGGGAAAAACAATTTGGCGGACGGAAAAAGACACTATTCTGACAGAACTGCGCTGTACTCCCGGGAGGTCGAAGGCGATGGAGAAGCCGGTTCGCGTGGAGTTCGCCCTGGTTCCGGGCTTTTCGCTGCTCGCCCTGTCCTGCGCGGTCGATGCCCTGCGGGCGGCCAATCTGGTGCTCGGCCGCGGCGCCTATGAATGGCGCCTATCGGCCGATTTGGGCGATCCTCCGGCCGGAGATTCCGTCCCTTCATCCAGCCATATCCGGCTGCCGGCGGCATCCCTGGCCGATCGGTGCGCATCCGGCGATGCGCCCGATCTGGTCGCCGTCGTCGGCGGTGAGCGTTCGCATGACTACGAGTCGCAAGCGCTTGTGGGAGCGCTGGCGCGGGCCGCGGGCCGCGGCGCCCGGATCGGGTCGATATCGGACGGCGCCTTCCCGGTCGCCGCCACCGGGCTGTTCGACGGCTATCGCTCGACCATCCACTGGAAATGCCTGGACAGCTACCGGGAACGGTTCCCCGACCTCGATATCCGCACCTCGATCTACGAGATCGACCGCAACCGGTTCAGCTGCGCCGGGGGAACGACCAGCCTGGACCTCATGCTGACCTTCGTCATGGAGGCCCATGGCGGTGAGACCGCGTCCCTGGTTGCGGAAAACTACGTCCACGACCGAATTCGCGAGGCCGCGCAGGAGCAACATGTGACCGCCGCTATCCGCATGGCCGGCCGCAACCGGCATCTCGCGGAGGCCATCCTGCTCATGGAACGGAATCTGGAAGACACCCTGCCTCTGGACAGGATCGCCGCGGAGGTCGGGCTTTCGGCCCGGCAGCTCACGAGGCTGTTCCGCAGCCGGCTCGGCCGGGCGCCGGGGCAGTTCTATCTCGACCTGCGGATCGACCGCGCCGCCAGCCTGCTGCGGCAGACCGGTATGAGCGTTTCGGAAATCGCCGTCGGTTGCGGCTTCCAGTCGGCGTCCCACCTGGGCCGGCACCTCAAGCGGCGGCGCGGCACGACGCCCGGACAGTGGCGCCGCGGCGTCTAGCCCGGATTTCCTTCCCTGCCGGCCCGACAGCGCCGCGCAGACCATGACATTGGTGAGAAATGCGGGCTACCATACGGTCTTCCGCCTTGCTAACGTCGCCGCCGGCAAACGAGACAGGGCGAGCATCGTGACCCCGGAGACCCTGCGCCAACAGTTTCTCATCTGGCAGTGCCGGCTGCGCCAGATCGCCATGCGCGACGATGGCGGGCGGCCGTCCGAGGGGATGCGGCCGAAGATCCTGTCGCCCGAAGGCCGCACCCTTTCCGAGGGTACGATCATCCTGTTGGTCCGCAACGACCCGGCGGAAAGCTCGGATTTTTTCGAATTCCAGGTCCGGAAGAACCACGACCCCAACGAGGTCTACCAGAAAGGCCTCACCTTCCTGCAATCGACCCACTACCACCGGGCCAACCGGTTTTCGGACGAGATGACCGCCCTCTTCCTGCCGGAATCCCGGCTTGCGGCGCTGCTGGCGGAGCTTGGGGCCTGTCGGCTGGAGTTCCGGCAGTTCGGTCAGTCCTACCGGCTGCCCTGCGCCCCGCGCGAGATGGCGCCGGAGGAGCCGGCCTACCGCAACACGCTGTGGCACAACCGGCTGTTCAACACCCGGCTGTCGGACGATGTACGCATTCTGGGCTTCACGCCGGACTGGATGGCGGCGGCCGCGCTACCGGTCCAGGCCGACTAACCCCGCTGAAGCGTCAGAACTTCCGATAGGCCTTGTACAGCTCGACCATCGGATGGTCGGGCGACATCTGGAACCTGATCAGCATTTCCCGCGCGATCATGTCCCGGTCCTGCTGGTTGTCCGGCAATTCCATGTCCTCGGGGATCGCGATCCAGCCGTTGATATTCCTGTCGAACACCGCAGCCTGACCGTCGTCATAGCCCATATGGACATCTTCCAGCCAGTTCAGGTCGTCCCAGCCCATGAACTCCATATAGTCCTTCAGGAACGGGGTCAGCCTGTCGTAGTCGGGCAGCAGGTTGACATCGTAGCGGTAGCCGATGTGCTGCCCGATGGTCTGCTCGCGTTCGGAATCGATGCCGCCGCCCTTCAGGAAATGGTCGACGTCGTCGATCTTGGCGCCCTTGTATCCGGATCCGGCCATCTTGCGAGCCCTTCCGTCTAGATGTGGTGATAGTCTTTGACGCCGACCGTGTACTCGGTGCCGGCAAGCGGAACCTGCGCAATCGCGGAAGCTTCCATCGTCAGCGCGGCCAGGTCTTCGGGCTCGAGGCTGTGGATGTTGGTCTTGCCGCAGGCGCGGGCCATCATCTGCGCTTCCATGGTCAGCGTGTGCAGGAAGTTGTAGACGCGCTCCGCCGCTTCGTCGGGATTGAGCCGCTTGCGCAATTCCGGATCCTGGGTAGCGACGCCGACCGGGCAGCGGCCGGTGTGGCAGTGATAGCAGGCGCCGGCCGGAACTCCCATCTCCGATAGGAAGTCGGCTTCGGGAATGTCCTTGTTGCAGTTGAGCGCCATCAACGCCGAATGGCCGATCGCGATGGCGTCCGCGCCGAGTGCGAGCGCCTTGGCCACGTCGCCGCCATTGCGAATGCCGCCGGCATAGACCAGCGAAATCTCGCCCCGCTTGCCGAGGCCGTCGATTGCCCGTCGGGCCTGGCGGATCGCGGCGATGCCCGGCACGCCGGTCTCCTCGGTCGCCAGATGCGGGCCGGCGCCGGTGCCGCCTTCCATGCCGTCGATATATATCGAATCCGGATCGCACTTCACCGCCATGCGGACATCGTCATACACGCGCGCGGCGCCGAGCTTGAGCTGGATCGGAATCTGCCAGTCGGTCGCTTCCCTGATTTCCAGGATCTTCAAAGCCAGATCGTCGGGCCCCAGCCAGTCGGGATGGCGGGCTGGCGAGCGCTGGTCGATACCGGCCGGCAGCGAGCGCATCTCGGCCACCTGGTCGGTCACCTTCTGGCCCATCAGATGGCCTCCGAGCCCGACCTTGCAGCCCTGGCCGATGAAGAATTCGCACCCGTCCGCCAGCAGCAGATGGTGCGGGTTGAAGCCGTAGCGCGATTGGATGCACTGGTAGAACCATTTGGACGAATAGCGCCGTTCGTCGGGGATCATGCCGCCTTCGCCGGAACAAGTGGCGGTGCCGGCCATGGTGGCGCCGCGGGCAAGCGCTGTTTTGGCCTCGAACGAGAGCGCGCCAAAGCTCATGCCGGTGATGTAGATCGGAATGTCCAGTTCCAGCGGCCGCTTCGCGCGGGGACCGATCACCGTCTTCGTCTCGCATTTCTCGCGATAGCCCTCGATCACGAAACGCGTCAGCGTACCGGGCAGGAAGGTCAGGTCGTCCCAATGCGGAATCTTCTTGAACAGCGAGAAGCCGCGCATCCGGTAGCGGCCGAGTTCCGACTTCACATGGATGTCGTTGATGACTTCCGGCGTAAAAATCTGGCTCCTGCCGAGGATGTATTTTTCCTCGATTTCCTGCCTGGAATGGCCGGTGTCGCCCGGGGTCGGATCGTCCAACATGTCGGTCTCTTCCTGCGGTTCGACGGCGCTTCGCGAAGCGAGCCCTGCCTAGAGGACCAGCTTCTTCTCCGTCGGTTCGAGATTGTCGTAGCTCCAGAGCTGCTTGCCGGCGACGATCTTGGTGAAGTGATCGACGCCCTTCTCGGGCAGCAATTCGTACATGGTTAGCTTGCGGGTCAGCCAGGCGCGGTCGAGATCGGTCAGCTCCCCCGGGACCGCGTCGACGCCCAGATCCCGGATCTCGCCGCCGATATAGATGGTGCCGTCATACATCGAATCGCCGAGGTTTTTTCCGGCATTGCCGCAGACCACGATGCGCCCGCGCTGCATCATGAACCCGGAAAACGCGCCGGTATTGCCGCCGACGATAATGGTGCCGCCCTTCTGGTCGATTCCGGTGCGCGAGCCGACCGAGCCCTTGCACACCAGATCGCCGCCGCGCAGCGCGGCGCCGAACGTGGAGCCGGCATTCTTCTCGATCACGCATACACCGGCCATCATGTTCTCGCCGAACGACCAGCCGACGCGCCCGGAAATCCGGACATTCGGGCCGTCGAGCAGGCCGCAGCCGAAATAGCCTAGGCTGCCTTCGACGATGAAGTTCATCCGGTTGAGGATGCCGACGATCAGCGAATGCTTGGCGCCCGGATTCCGGAGCACGATGCTGCCGTGACCGGCATCCATCAGGTCACGGATTTTCCGGTTGATTTCCGACGGCTCCAGCTCGGCGCAGTCGATTTCGGCACGCCGGTTGAAGTCGACATCCCGCGCGAAGTGGTAGGCGAAACCGCCTTCGTTCTTGAGCTTGAACTTGGTCTTGATGTCCCGGCCCGTCAGGGGCTCGGTATGCATGCCCATCTGCGTGGAAACGGAGTCGCTCACGCCTGCCATACCCGAACCTCCTCGTCATAGGGGTCGGTGGTGTCGATCTCGTGCGGGATGATCGCCCTGATCGCGACTTCCTCCGAAGCCAGCGCCACCATGTCGTCCGCCTCGTAGAGAACCATCGGTTTCGCGGCCATGGTGTCCTTGGCCATGCCGAGTTCGTTCCGCGTGGTGATCAGATAGGTGAATACCCCGTCGATCTCGTGGATCGACCTCTGCAGGGAGTCCTCCAGCGTCATGCCCTTCTCGAGATTGACCGCAGTGTAGACCGCCAGAAGCTCCGAATCGCAGTTGCTGACGAAGCGCTGTCCGTTGCGCTCGAGCTGGCGGCGCATCAGCCAGTAGTTGGTGATCTGGCCGTTATGGACGACCGCAATGTCGTTATACGGATAGGCCCAGTAAGGGTGGGCGGAACGAATATCGACATCCGATTCGGTCGCCATCCTTGTGTGGCCGATGCCGTGAGTTCCCCTGAACTCGCCGAGGTCGTAGGCGCCGGACACGTCGGCCGCGTCGCCCAGATCCTTAACCAGTTCCAGGGCGTTGCCGATCGACAGGATCTCCGTACCCTCGATTTCCTCCATCTGGTCGGCAAGGGCCTTCAGATCGCCATCATAGGAGATGCGGTAACGGTTCGCGTATTCCGTCGGCTCGTCCAGATCGAGGACGGCAACGCCGAGCTCCTTCAGCAACCCGTCGACCGCCGCCTTGCGTTCGGCGATCGCCCGGCGGATTTTCGTCCCGCGGCCCAAATCTTCCTGCTCGGCCACCTTGAACCGCAAGATGTACTCGTTCGGTCCGGGCTCGCCGTAGATCGCGAACCCGGTCGAATCCGGGCCGCGGTGCTTCAGCGCCTGCAGCATGGCGGTCATTTCCCCGCCGATATTGCGGGCGCCGTCGCGGTAAATCAGTCCTGCAATGCCGCACATAGCATGTCTCTCCCTTCGAGCGCCGCGCCTAAGGCAGGCAATTCAGATAGGTGTCCGTGTCCCACTCGGTCGTGGTGTGCAGGAAACGCTCCCACTCGTCCCGCTTGTACTCCTCGTAAAGGCGATACATGTCGCCGGGCATGGCGGCCTGGATCACCTCGTCCTCGGCGAGCGCGTCCAGCGCGGCGCCGAGCGTCATGGGCAGTTTCCTGACCAGCTTGCCGGCCTCCATGGCCTGATAGATGTTGCGGTCTTCCGGTGGGCCCGGATCGATGTCGTTCTTGATACCGTCGTCGGCCGCCTTGAGGATCGCTCCGGCCATCAGATGCGGGTTCACCATCGAATCCACCGATCGGTATTCGAAGCGGCCCGGCGCGGATATGCGCAGCCCGGTCGTGCGGTTCTGGTAGCCCCAGTCGGCGAAGACCGGCGCCCAGAAGCCGGTATCCCACAGGCGGCGGTAGGAGTTCACGGTGGATGAGCCGATAGCTGTCAGCGCGCCCAGATGCTTGACGATCCCGCCGACCACCTGCAGCCCGACCTTGCCGGGCAGCTGCACATCGTCGGTATCGGGCATGAAGGTGTTCTCGCCGCCCTTCAGATAGGTGAAGTTATTCTCCATGCCGGGCAGCGGATCGTTGCCGAGGGGGTTCACTACCTCCTCGCCGCCGCGCCACAGCGAAATGTTGTGATGGCAACCCGAAGCCGAGACGCCCATGAACGGCTTCGACATGAAGCAGGCGATCAGGTCGAACTCGCGGGCAACCTGGGCGCAGATCTGGCGATAGGTCGTCAGCCGGTCGGCGGTGCGCAGCGCGTCGTCGAAGGTGAAGTTGAGCTCGAGCTGGCCGGGCGCGTCCTCGTGATCCCCCTGAATCATGTCCAGCCCCATCGCCCGCGAATATTCGATCACCCGCATATAGACCGGACGCAGGCTCTCGAACTGGTCGATATGGTAGCAATAGGGTTTGGAGAAGCCGCCGTCCGGCTTGCCGTCCTCATCCCGTTTCAGCCACATCATCTCCGGCTCGGTGCCGTGGCGCAGATGCAGACCGTCATGGTCTTCCTGGAATTGCGCGTGGATGCGGCGCAAATTGCCGCGGCAGTCGGAAGTCAGGAAGGTGCCGGGATCCTCGCGCTCTTCCCGGTTGCGGAACAGGGTGCACCAAATCCGGGCGACCCGCTTGTCCCAGGGCAGCTGGCAGAACGTTTCGGGCTCCGGGATGCCGACCAGCTCCTTTTCCTGCGGTCCGTAGCCCAGATATTCGCCATGCCTGTTCAGGAACAGGTTGACGGTCGCGCCGTAGACCAGCTGGAAGCCCCGTTCGGCCATCGTTTCCCAATGGTCCGCCGGGATGCCCTTGCCGCATATCCGGCCGGTGATCGACACGAACTGGAGATACAGGTACTGGATCCCGCTTTCGTCGATCTTCTTGCGCACCTGTTTGACCAGATCGTCGCGGCCGTCCTGTTTTACAAAGGCTTCGATATCCATCATGTCGCCGTCCCCTCCTGGCGCCCTTTCCCGAAGCTTGCTGCATCGCTCGGGCCGTTGACTTGACCAATACGAACCATTAGACTCGCACCGACCGAATGACGTTGGCTAGCACAATCAGCATCGAAGGACCAAGGTGTCATTGGCAATTGCGGGTTTGACAGTCAGCTCAGACCGACAACGCGGCCGGACTGAACGATTCCTATCTTGCACTGTTTTGTGACCAATTGCAAACCAATGGTGCCAATATCAACCAATTAGCGTAACAGTGGTGTCTTCAGCGAATTCGGGAGTGTGCCGTCATGGATGACGCGCGCGGGTCCGCACAGGAATTCCGGCCGGTTCCCGGCCCGAGCCACGGGGAGCGCGGCCGCCATGTCGGGCAAATCACGGCCCAGCTGCGCGAGGCCATTCGCGGCGGATTCTACGTGAACGGAGACCAGCTGCCCGCCGAGCGAGAGCTCGCCGAGCGCTTCGACACCGCGCGCAGTACCATCCGCAAGGTTCTGCTCAATCTGGAGACCGACGGACTGATCGAACGGCGGGTCGGCAGCGGCACGTTCGTCAAGAGCGACGACATGTCGATGAGCGCCGCATACGACATCGTCAGCCGCGTCAGCCCGCTGGAGCTGATCGAAGCGCGCCTGGCGGTCGAGCCGCACATGATCCGTCTCGCGGTGCTCAACGCGACAGCCAACGAAATCAAGATGCTGGGATCGATACTGGACGATCTTGAGCAGTGCCGGAACGACAAGGATGCCTTTACCCGGCACGACAGCATGTTCCACGAATGGCTCGCCAGGAGCTCCAAGAATCCCCTGCTGCTCCACCTCTACCAGCAGATCAACGCGGTTCGCGGCCATGACCAGTGGGGCGCCATGAAGACCAAGATCCTGTCGCCCGAAGAGATCGACGAATACAACCGCCAGCATCGCGCCTTGTTCGAGGCGATCGAACGGCGGGACATGATCTCCGCGGTCAAGCACATCCACGAGCATCTGGAGAAGGCGCGCCAGGACCTGATGGGCGCTGCGTCGGCATAGAAAAACGGCTCCCGCCGGCGTTCGCTCGGCGGCGGTATCCAGCGGCGCCGCCAGCGTTATCGGCCGGTCGCGATTGTGCGCCGGCCTCTACCGCCTGCTCCGCCAGCCGCAGCGTCGTTTCAATGTTGAAGTCGACATCCGGAGTAGCGTTGTTGTGGATGCAGGCCGCGACAAACCCGTTCGACATCGAATGCTCTTGTCGGTGGGCCGGATTAGGCCCGAACCCGGGATTTCGTCGGATCGTAGAAGGGGAAGGGCACCACCCGGGCCGGAATGCGTTTCTGGTGGCCGTCCAGTTTGCCGACTTCAACGGCAGTCCCCTCGTCCGATGCAGTCACATCCATCCGGCACAGTGCGATGTTCTTGCGCAGGATCGGTGAGCGCATGGCGCTGGTGATGATACCGACCTGGGCACGGCCGATATGCACGCAATCGCCGTGCGCCGCCGTCTCCTGCCCTTCCAGTTCCAGACCGACCAGCTTGCGCTGCGGCGAGTCCTTGCGCCGGATCAGGGCTTCCCGGCCGACGAAATCGTCGTCTTTCGACTTCAGCGGCACCGCAAAGCCGATGCCGGCCTCGAACGGATCGGTCCGATCGTCGAATTCATGGTTGGCGAAAACCAGGCCGGCCTCGATGCGGACCATGTCGAGCGCCTCCAGCCCGAAGGGCGAGAGGCCGTGCGGTTCGCCGGCTTGCCAGATCGCGTCCCACACGCCCGCGGCGTCGCGGGGGTGGCACCACACCTCGAACCCAAGTTCGCCGGTGTAGCCGGTGCGGGAGACGACGATCGGGATCCCGGCATGGTCGCCGATCCGCCCGATCGCAAAGCGGAACCAGCCGAGCTCCTCGATCGAGGGCTGGACGGGCGGCGTCCAAACCACGTCCTTGAGGATGTCCCGGCTCTTCGGACCCTGGACGGCCACGTTATGGAGCTGGTCGGTCGAAGAGCGAACCCAGACATTGAGCCCAAGCTTCGCCGCCTGCTCGCGCATCCATTCGCCGCCGTAGTCGGAGCCCCCGATCCAGCGGAAATTGTCGTCGCCGAGGCGGAAGGCGGTGCCGTCGTCGATCATGCCTCCGGTCTCGTAGCACATGGCGGAGTAGACGACCTGGCCGGTCGCCAGCCGGCGCATGTTCCGGGTGAGCACCCATTGCATCAGGCGTTCGGCATCCGGCCCCAGCACCTCGAATTTCCGCAGCGGCGACAGGTCCATGATGACCGCCCGCTCGCGGCAGGCCCAGTATTCGTCCAGCGCACCCCGGTTGGTGAAACTGTTGGCCAGCCAGAAGCCGTTATATTCGGTGAAGTTTCTCGTGTGCTCGGCAAACCGGCTGTGGAAACCGGTCTCCCGAGTGAGTTTGGGATCGGCGTCGGGAGTCATGCGAAAGGCCACCGCTTTGGAAAACACGTTCTCGCGCGGGTAAACCCGCACATGGATGTCGGTCGGGTTCCAGCCGTTGGCTGAGTCGATATCGTCCGGGCAGGCGGATGAGACGCAAACCAGATCGGTCAGCGCCTGCAGCAGCACATAATCGCCGGGCCGCGACCAGGGATCGTCCAGGAATGCCTGGTTGGCGTCGTCGAACCCGGTGTTGAAGAAGAAGTTGAGCGCCATCCAGCCGCGCCGCGCCGCGATCCCGAAGGGCGCCAGGGCGCGGTTGAAATTGTCGGTGCAGTTGACGTGGCCGGGATAGCCCATGTCGTCGTAGTATTTCGCCGTGCAGGCGTAGAGGAAGCTGTCGTGCCGGCCGCAGGTGTCGCGCACCACCTCGACCATCGGATGCAGGTCCGGGTCGTAGAATTTCGACAGCAGGCCCGGCGCCGGATAGGCGCTGCCCATCAGCGTGCGGGTCGCGGTTGCGTCCAGGCAGAGCTCCCGCCCCGCGTCGAGGCCGGCGACGGTGAACGCCTGGAAGTCGGAACATTCCCGGCCCTGCACATCGATGATCTGGATGAACTCGCCGGCCTTGACCTCGTATGCCTCGGCCGTACGGGCCGCGATGCGCCGGTCGATACGGGGGTCGGCCAGGGGCTCCGGCACCGGGTGCTCGGCGGGCACAACCGGGTTGGCGCGGGTGACGAAGATCTCGATCCAGGTCGGCGGGTCCTGCCGGTCGACGCGCATCGGGCCGCCGGGCGCCGCCACGAAGCACACCAGCGGCCGCTCGGCGGTGAGCGTTGCCTCATCGCCCGGGCGCGACTCGCCGCCCAGGACGTCGATGGACCGCGCCGCGGCGATGTCGAGGCCGCGCCGCTGCAGGCTTCCCGCCAGCGACCGGGATTGTTCGTTGCCGGCGCCCAGGATCGCCTTGAGACCCTTGGCCTCTCCGTTCGCGGCGACGCCCAGCGCTTGCGTATCGGCCGAGCCGTCCGGCGCGAATGCGGCGACTTGGGCGGATTGGCGCCCTTCCCGGTCGCGAACCGTGACGGCATCGCCCGGCTCCAGCGAAAAGACGGTCGCGCCCCCGCCCTCGGCGACATAGCGCTCGACCCCGAAGCCCAAGGTGGGCACACCGGGAAGCAGCACGGCGCCGGCGGTCGAGGGCCGTTGCGCGAGTGGCGGTTTGCGTGTTTCGTCAGTCATTCCAGCCCCAACACCTTCTTGCGTTCCCGGGCCCAGGCGTTGATCAGCTGATCGGCGATCAGGCCCAGGAAGGCGATGCACAGCCCGACGACCAGAGACTTGCCTGCATCGTTATCGGCCTTGGACCGGAAAATCTCCTGGCCGAGATCGGTGGTGCCGATGAAGGCGGCGATCACCACCATGAACAGCGCGTACATGATCGTCTGGTTGATGCCCAGCATGATCGCCGGGAAGGCGAGCGGCATGCGCACCTTCCACAACACCTGGCGCGGTGTGCAGCCCGACGTGATCGCCGCCTCGACGATGTCGTGCGGCACCGTCCGCAACCCGAAGATCGTCAACCGGGTCGTCGGGATCGTCGCGTAGATCACGATCGCCATGATGGCGGCGAAGTCGTTAACACTGAACAGCATGATCGCCGGGATGAGGTAGATGAAGGACGGGAAGGTCTGGAAGGTGTCCAGGATCAGCTCCACGACCTTCGTACGCCTGGGCCCGGCCGCCGCCCAGATGCCGACCATCGACCCGATTATCACGCAGACGATCACCGCGAAGCTGACCATGTAGGCGGTGATCAGCGTCCGCTCCCAAAAGCCGGCGAAGGCGAGATAGAGGGCGAACAGCGCCTGGATGCCGGCGACCTGCCAGCCGCCGTAATACCACCCCAGGGTGACCGCGAAGACCAGCAGCGCCGACCAGGGAAGCATCAAATAAAGGTCGCGCATCGGGATCAGGACATGGATCAGAAGCGTGTCCTTGATCAGCTCCAGATAGTCGAAGGCGTAGACGATGAGGTAGTCGACCAGTGCGTCCCATAGCGGCGCGGTGGTGATCGACAGCGATTTCGGCCAGAGCTGCAGCGCCGGAACGAGCGCCGCCAAAATATAGGAGACGACGACGACGACAGCGCCGGCGGCGATGAACGGATGCCGGACATGGAACGGCCCTTCCCGCATACGCTCCGGCTCTTTCCGCGCCCAGGCCTGGCTCAGCCGGTCGAGGATGATCGCCATGAACACGATCACCACGCCGATCTCCAGCGCCTGGCCGATCCACAGCGAGCGCAGCCGGTTCAGGAGATCGTGGCCCAGTCCCTTGGCGCCGACGAAGGACGCGAGGACGACCATCGCCAGGCACAGCATGATGACCTGGTTGACGCCGACCATCAGGGTCGGCCGTGCCGCCGGCAGTTCGACCTTCCACAGCATCTGGCGCCTGGTGCAGCCGGCCATGATGCCGGCCTCGCGCACCTCCGGCGACACGCCCTTCAGCCCCAGAAGGGTCAGCCGTGCCATCACCGGGAAGGCGAAGATGATGGTAGCGATCGTGCCCGCCTTGTGGCCGATGCCGATAAAGATGGCGACCGGGATCATGTAGGAGAAATGCGGCAGCGCCTGCATGACGTTCAGGATCGGCCACAGCAATGTCTCGAACCAGCGTGTCTTGTAGGCCACGATGCCGAGCGCGACCCCGATGGCGCCGGCAATCGGCGCTGCCACCAGGACCACCGACAGGGTAACCATCGACAGTTCCCATTTGCCGAAGATCGCCATATAGGCGAAGCAGAACCCGGCGATGATGCCGAGCTGGCGGCCCTGCAGATACCAGCCGAGCACGACCGCCAGTCCGGTGACCGCGATCCAGGGCAGGCCCGGAACCGAATCCGAAAATCCGGCGACCAGAATAGCCTCGACGAAATCCAACGGGTAATCGATTAGGTTGGCGATGGCCCGGGTCATGTCCCGGAAGGTGAGGAGACCGAATATCTCCTCCCTGCGCAGGACTTCGACCGCCGCGTTGATCCAGCCGACGAACGGCGCCGACCACTCCTGCGGGACGATTCTCAGCCAGTCGGGCAGGAACGGTCCGATCGACAGGACGAGCACGGACGGCGCCAGCAGGAAGAGCGCGACGCGGACACCGGACTGCCCGGTGCCGGCCACCCAGCGGCGGACCGCGACTTCGCCGTTCAGGACTGCAGCTTCAGCCACCGGAGTCGGGCTCCCGGGAGAACAGCAGGTCGAGGACGCGGTCGCGGCTCACCACGCCGACGATCCGGTCGCTGTCGTCGGCAACCCGTAGGGGAAGCTCGCTGTCGACGATCAGCCGCGCGACGTCGGTCACCTTGTCGGTCTGGCGCACCGTGCTGTCCGACACCGGTTGACCCTCCGCCGCCGCTTCCATGACCGAAGCGATCGTCAGCAGCTTTTCCCGGGCGACGTCGCGCGTGAAGTTGGCGACATAGCCGTCGGCGGGCCGCGTCACCAGCTCTTCCGGCGTGCCGATCTGCACGATCCGGCCTTCGTTCATGATCGCGATGCGGTCGGCAAGCCGGATCGCTTCGTCGAAATCGTGGGTGATGAACGCAATCGTTTTCTGCAGCATGGTCTGCAGGCGCAGGAACTCATCCTGCATTTCGCGCCGGATCAGCGGATCGAGCGCCGAGAAGGGTTCGTCGAGAAACCAGACATCCGGTTCGACCGCCAGCGAACGCGCGATGCCGACGCGCTGCTGCTGGCCGCCAGACAGTTCGCGCGGGTAGTAGCGGTCGCGCCCCTTGAGCCCGACCAGCTCGATGATCTCCAGCGCCCGCTTCTCCCGCGTCGCCCGGTCGATACCCTGCACCTCCAGCGGGAAAGCGACATTCTGGAGAACCGTCCGGTGGGGCAACAGGGCGAAATGCTGGAACACCATCCCCATCTTGTGGCGGCGGATCTCGATCAGCTCCCTGGCCGGAATCTTCATCAGGTCCTGTCCGTCGAACAGAACCTCGCCGGCGGTCGGCTCGATCAGGCGCGACAGGCAGCGCACCAGGGTCGACTTGCCCGAGCCGCTGAGCCCCATGATGACGAGAATTTCGCCGGGAAAGACCTCCAGGCTGGCGTGGCGCACGGCGGGGATATAGCCGTCGGCCTCAATGGCGCCGTCCGCGGGATCGCCGCCATGCGCGGCCAGAAAGCCTTCCGGGTCCCTGCCGTACAGTTTCCAGATGCTCCGGCAGGCGATCTTGGCTTCCAATATCCTGCCCTCCCTGCCACCGCTGTCGTAGCGGCCCGATTTTACGACTCTATACGACCGGGCGACCGGCGCCGATGCGCATACGCTACGATGTTTTTACAGCCCGCGAAATGCCATAGCGACCACAGTCGAACCAGTATACACCATTTTAGACCATTATGAACCATTTTCAGTGGATGTCTGGCCAATACCGGTTGACATGGCGACATTCCAGTGGATTATGTTTGATAGCGCGTCGGAAATCGCACAATTGGTTCAAATTGGTTCGACGCTAAACTAACGAGGGAGAAAAATCATGCGGAAGATTGCGATGGCGGCCGGTGCGGCCGCATTGCTGATCGCCGGTGCCCAGTCCACGGCCGCCGAGACGATCAAGATCCCGCTCCACAACTGGTCGAGCCAACTCGTGGGCGCCCGTATCGTCGGCAACATGCTGGAGATGGTGGGCGAGAAGGTCGCCTACGTGTCGGCGGACAGCCAGGTGGTCTACACCTCGATGTGCGAAGGCGACATCCACCTCGTGCACGAGGTCTGGCAGGGCGCGTTCGGCGTCAGCTACGAGAAGCAGCTAAACGCGGGCTGCGTGATCACGGTGGCGACCCATGAGGCCAAGACCCGCGAGGAATGGTGGTATCCGGAATATGTCGAGGAGGCCTGCCCCGGACTGCCCGACTGGGAGGCGCTGAACAAGTGCGCCGCCATGTTCGCGACCGCCGCCACCAAGCCGAACGGCCGCTTCCTTGCCGGTCCGGTCGACTGGCTGAAGCACGATCAGGAACGTGTCGACGGGCTCGGCATGAACTTCAAGGTGGTGAACGCGGGCTCGGCCGCCGCCCTGTGGGCGGAGTTGAAATCGGCCAGCAAGCGCAAGGCGCCGATCGTGCTGTTCAACTGGACGCCGAACTTCATCGAGGCCCTGTACGAGGGCAAGTTCGTGGAATTTCCGGCGTATGACGAGATGTGCCGCAATGACCCCAAATGGGGCCTGAACCCGGACAAGGCCTATGACTGCGGCAACCCGAAGGACGGCTATCTGAAGCTCGGCGTCTGGGAGGGTTTCCCCGAGAAATGGCCGAACGCCTACAAGCTGCTGCAGAAGATGAGCTTCTCGAACCTCGACATCGCCGTCATGGCCAAGCTGGTCGACGTGGATAAGATGGAGGCGGACGCCGCGGCGGCGAAGTGGATGGCGGACAACGAGGCCAAGTGGGAGCCCTGGGTGGCCGCAGCCAAGATGTAAAGTCGTCGGGCCCGAGGCTCGATACTGCGACTGGCCCGCCAGCGATGGCGGGCCTTTTTCCTGCGTGTTTGTCCTCCAGGGCGGTCATGCCGGCCTTGAAGCCGTGGCCAGCTTGAACGGTGTTTCAACGACGGTGGGAACATATGCCGGCGCTGGAGTGGGCCACCGGGGTCGGATAGTCCGAATAGCGCCGCCTGCCTCCGGCGCTGTCTCGCCGGTGCTATCCGCCGAGATAGGCGCGGCGAACGTGGGCATTCTCGTGCAGGTCGGTTGCCGGGCCTTCCAGCGCCACGGCCCCGGTTTCAAGCACGTAGGCATACCGCGCCAGCCGCAGCGCCATTTCCGCGTTCTGTTCGACCAGCACGACCGGGATGCCGCGCCCCGAGATATCGGTGACAATCCGCGCGATCTCCTGGACCATCACCGGCGACAGGCCCATCGACGGTTCGTCCAGCAACAGCACCCGGGGGGCGCTCATCAACGCCCGGCCGATCGCCAGCATCTGCTGCTCGCCGCCGGACATCGACCGCGCCCATTGCCGGCGCCGCTCGGCGAGGCGCGGAAAGCGGTCGAAGACCTCTGCCAGCGACGCCTGGATGGCAACCTTGTCCGTGCGCAGGAAGGCGCCCGTGTGCAGGTTTTCCTCGACGGTCAGGTCCGGAAACACCCGCCGACCCTCCGGCACGTGGGCGATGCCCCGGCGCACGATCTCTTCCGGCGCCAGTCCGTCGATCCTTGCATCGTCGAAGCGGATTTCTCCCCGGGTCAGCGGTTCCAGCCCGGAAATAGCGCGTAGGGTCGTCGTCTTGCCGGCGCCGTTCGCGCCAATGATGGTCACGATGCCGCCCGCCGGCACCGTCATCGAAACGCCCTTGAGCGCCGCGGTCTTCTGGTAGCGCACCTCGATATCGCGGATTTCAAGCAGCATGGCCGGCTCCGTTGGCCGTGGCCGAGCCGAGATACGCTTCGATCACCGCGGGATCGTTGCGCACCGCTTCCGGCGCGCCCTCGACCAGCAAGGCGCCGAAATTCATCACCGTGATGATGTCGCAGAGGTTCATCACCGCCTGCATGTCATGCTCGACCAGCATGACGGTGACACCGCGGTCGCGGATGCGCCGGACCAGCGCCATCATGCGCCGGGTCTCCTCCGGGTTCATGCCGGTGAAGGGCTCGTCGAGCAGCAGCACCTTCGGTTCAGCGGCCAGGGCGACCGCCATGCCGAGCATGCGCTGGTGGCCGTGCGGCAGGTTCGACACCGGCTCGTCGGCCAGCTCCTCCAGTCCGAAAAAGGCCAGCGTTTCCCGCGCCTTTGCGTCCGCTTCCCGCTCAGACAGCCGATCCGTGCCGATCAGGCGGCTGAGGAAACCGGCCCGGGCGCCGAGATGGCGCCCGACCCGGACATTGTCCAGGACCGAAAATTCCTGAAACAAGGTCGAGCCCTGGAACGTGCGCACCAGCCCCATCGCGGCGAGCACGCTGGTCTTGCGACCCGAGATGTCAAGGCCGCGAAAGAACACCCGCCCGGCGGTCGGCGCATAGAAACCGCTGATCAAGTTGAAGGTCGTCGTCTTTCCCGCACCGTTCGGCCCAATCAGGCCGTGGATCGCGCCCTCGTGTACCGAGAAACTGAAATTGTCGACCGCCATCAGGCCGCCGAACCGGCGGGTCAGCCCGCGGGCTTCGAGAATCGGCCGTTCGCCATGCACATTCATGCCGGCTCTCTTCCGGCTGCGGCCGGCCCGCCACGCCAACGCTGTAACCGGGCCCGCAGCCGAGGTCCGAGGCTTTCAAGCCCGTTCGGGAGGTAGAGGACGGAAAGGATCAGGATGGCGCCGTAGATCAGGGGACGCGCCGTGTCCAGGCCCAGCGCGCGCAAGACGATCTCGTTGATGACGGTGAGCACGACAACGCCGAGGATCGGGCCGTGGAAGGTCGCGGTGCCGCCGACGATTGCCCAGACCAGGACATAGACCATCTGATCGACGCTGAAACGGGTTGGATTCACCGCGCCGATATAGTGGGCGTACAGGCCGCCGGCTATCCCGGCGAAAAACGAGGCGGTGACGAAGGCGAGGGTGCGGTAGCGGAACGTGTCCACGCCGACCGATTCGGCGAGCCGGTCCTGCCAGTGGATCGCGTGGAAGGTCAACCCGATGCGCGACCGTTCGATACGGTAGAGGACGAACAGCGAGGCAGAGACGACGACCAGCGCCAGGAAGTAGTAGTTGACCGGCTCGTAGAAATCGATCGACAGAAAACCGGTTTCGATGTCGGGAAAGGGATCGATGCGCTTCAGACCCTTGGGACCGCCGAAGGGATCGGTGAAGCGTTTCCAGATCAGCCGGATGATTTCGCCGGCCGCGAACGAGCCGATCAGGAAATAGAAACCTTTCATCCGGAACAGCGGGAAGCTCAGGATCGCGGCGGTCGCGGCCGCCATGCCGCCCCCGAGGAGCATGGAGAGCGGCACCGGAACGCCGAACTGCTTTGCCAGCAGCGCACTGGCATAGGCCCCGACCCCCATGATGACGACGTGACCGAGCGACCATTCGCCGGTCAGCGTCAACAGCCGATAGCTGGAAACCAGGAGGACGTTGATGACGAGGAGGACCGCGATTTCCTGCTGCGAGTAGCTCAGCAGGTAGGGCAGGGCCGCCAGCGTCGCGAACAGGAAGACCAGCCGCAGCCGCCACGCGATCCGCCGGATCGAGCCGCCGGTCCTAGCTGCCGGCATGGCGCCCGCCGGTTCAGGCACGTTCCCTCGCCCCGAACAGGCCGGTCGGCCGGACCACCAGTACGGCGAGCATCAGAGCCAGCCCGACGATGTTGGCGACCACCCCGTCGAAGAAGGTCGTGACGAAGGTGTGGACGAAGGCATAGAGCACCGCCGCGATGACCGCGCCTTCAAGGCTGCCCACACCGCCGACGATGATGATGATGAAGGCCGTGACGATGATCGAGTGGCCGATATAGGGTGTCGGGCTGACCAGAGGCGCCGTCAGGGCGCCGGCCACGCCCGCCAGGGCGGCGCCGATGAACATGGCGATGCGCGCCGTCTGGTTCATCGAGATGCCCTGGAGCGAGGCGGCCTCGGCGTCCTGGGCGCAGGCACGCAATGCCCGGCCGAATTTCGAGCGCTTGAGGAAGGCCCACAGAGCGGCGAGCAACAGGATGGCGGCGACGATCACAAAAAGCCGCTGATACGTCAGGATGGCGCCGAACATCTCGATCTTGCCTTGGGTCGAGGGCGGCACATGACCCATGCGTCGGCCGAAGCCGAACACGGCCAGAGTTTGCAGGATCAGCAGGAATCCGATGGAGGCGATGAGGCCGCCCAGCGGATTGTCGCGCAGCGGGCGGAACATCGTTCGTTCCATGACGATGCCAACAATGCCGACAAAGATCAGGCCCGCTGCGACCGCGAGCAGGAACGGGAAGTTCTCCTGGGCGTACAGGAACACCACGCAATAGGAGCCCACCATGTACAGCTCGCCATGGGCGAAGTTGATGACGCCCATGACGCCGAAGATCATGACCAGCCCGACCGCGATCAGCGCCATGTAGCTTGCGGCATACGTCGCGTTGACGGCGGTCTGCCACAGCAGGTCCATCGGCGTGCCTCAAGGGCTGGGGGGCGGACAAACGATGCCGGGACCGGGCGGTGCCCGATCCCGGCAGTCTGTAGTAGCACGGCAGCGGGGCCATGCGGAACGCGGAGATTTACCCGCGCTGGTTCCACATCTGGCCCAGAGCCGTCATATGCTTGATCATCAAGTCCTTATGCTGGTCCCACCAGGCGGGAATGGACTTGAAGCCCTTGATCGTGGCCTTGCCGTCTTCGATCGCTACGACCGGCCAGTTGCCGACCAGGGCGTTGTCGATGCCGAACAGTTCCGTGCCCCACCACTTGGCGTCGCCGAAGGCGTGCTTCCCCGTGCCGCCCGCCTTCATCGCCTCCAGGACGGCCGCCGGTTCGGCGCTGCCCGCCTGGCTTGCGGCGTCGGCCCACAGATCCATGATCGAGGCGTATTCCCAGGAAACGGCGCCCCATTCCGACGCGCCGTAACGCTTGGCGTATTCCGCGTAGAACTCGTTCGGGTTGACGAAGTTCACTCCCTCGCCATTCAGCGCCGGGTCGTCGAAGTCCGGGAACTGGAAGATGAAGCCTTCCATGAACTCTTTCGACGTCTTTTCGATGATCTTCTGATAGAAGTCAGCGGTGCAGGAAATGATCTGCCCCTTGTAGCCCTGCTGGAATGCCTGTTCGCACAGCGGATGGACATAGTCGGCGTAGCAGGTATCCAGACAGAGGATGTCCGGGTTCCCGGCCAGCAGCTTGGTCATGACCGGCGCGAAATCGGTCGTCGCCGGGTCGAAGAACAGGGGCTCGTCGATCATCTCGATCCCGGCCGCCTCGAAAGCCGCCAGGTAGGTCGCTACCGAAGGTTTCCCGAGGGAATCGTCCTGCGCGCACATGGCGGCGGTCTTCAGGTCCGGCTTGTTTTCCGCCAGCCATTCGACGCCGGTCACGTTGTAGATGGGATGCACCTCGCAGGGTGCCAGAAGGGTGGTGCTGTCAGGCGACAGGTCGCTCGGCAGCAGCGTCGAGAACAGCATGCCTTCGCGTTCGGCGATCTTCTGCACGCCGGGCCAAGTGTCGCCGCCCAGCATCATGACGAATTTGACGCCGTCTTCCTTGATCAGCTTGGTGGCGCCGGTCCGCGCCTTGGCGGCGTCGTATTCGTTGTCGTAGCCGATGAATTCGACGTTGTACGACTGGCCGCCGATGTTGACCCCGCCCTTGGCGTTGACCCAGTCCGCCCAGATCAGGCAGCCGTCCAGACCGGGCTTGCCCCAGGCCGCCACCGGGCCGGTGAGCGGGGCCAGGAATCCGATCTTGATGGTATGGCTGTCGGCGAAGGCGACGCGCGACAGGCCGGTGCCCATCGCCGCCAGCGCCGTCCCCGACGCCGCCGTGGTCCCGAGAAATTTCCGCCTGCTGATTTTGCGGTCAAGTGACTTGCGTGACATTACGTGCCTCCCAGATTTGATACGCCGGCGCCGGCGCCCGTTGCCCCGCGGTGTCGCCAAGGGGCTGAACGGCAACCCGGCAGCGCACCGCAAGGTCTGCGTGACCGTAACCGGAGGCCGATCCGTTAGCGCCATGACCAATTCTGACCAATTCGCACGGCGGATCGCCCGAATTTGTACGATTGCGGTCAATCCCGTACAGCATGACAAATTAGGGGCTGGATGCAAGCGAAATTTGCATTAATGTCGCCATTGCGCTTGATTGCGTCCGATCCCGTTGGGCCGAATCACCGCTGGGAATCGAGACCATACGGGCATAAGGTGGCACATAGTGGTGTGAATTGGTGTGGATCGGTATCGGCCGCTGAGGCGAATCTTGAAACCGTGCGGGCGATTCGGGTCAGACCGGACCGCCGGCCACAACAGTGGGTAGGACCATGGGCAAACGAGTTGCTGTGATCGGTGCCGGGCCGTCCGGCCTCGCCCAGCTAAGGGCGTTCCAGTCGGCGGAGGCCGGCGGGGCGGACGTTCCGGAGATCGTCTGTTACGAGAAGCAGGCGGAGTGGGGCGGCTTGTGGAACTACACGTGGCGCACCGGGCTGGATGAATACGGCGAGCCGGTCCATTGCTCGATGTACCGGTACTTGTGGTCGAACGGCCCCAAGGAGGGACTGGAGTTCGCGGACTATTCGTTCGAGGAGCATTTCGGCAAGCAGATCGCCTCCTATCCGCCGCGTGAAGTACTGTTCGATTACATCGAGGGCCGGGTAAAGAGGGCGGGCGTGCGCGATGCGATTCGCTTCCGGACGACCGTCCGGCGGGTCGATTACGACGACGCGACGGGCCTGTTCGCCGTCACGGCGCACAATCTCGCGACCGACGAGGAGACCACCGAGAATTTCGATGATGTCGTCGTCGCGACCGGTCACTTCTCGACCCCGAACGTGCCGCATTTCGACGGTCTGGACCGGTTCAACGGCCGCGTGCTGCACGCCCACGATTTCCGCGACGCGGTGGAGTTCAAGGGCAGGGACATCCTGATCATCGGCACCAGCTATTCGGCGGAGGACATCGGTTCCCAGTGCTGGAAATACGGCTGCAAGTCCGTGACTGTCAGCCATCGCACCGCGGCCATGGGCTATGACTGGCCGGACAACTGGAAAGAGGTGCCGCTGCTGCAGAAGGTCGAGGGCAATACCTGCACTTTCAAGGACGGCTCAACGGCCGACGTCGATGCC
The DNA here is from genome assembly GCA_965261985.1 of Alphaproteobacteria bacterium. GTDB lineage: Bacteria > Pseudomonadota > Alphaproteobacteria > Bin95 > Bin95 > Bin95. The sequence goes on along the minus strand of OZ253490.1, from coordinate 5,079,719 downwards.
ATCATCCTGTGCACCGGCTATGTGCATCACTTCCCGTTCATGGCGTCGGAACTCCGCCTTCGGACCGCCAACCGGCTGGCGACGGCCGACCTCTACAAGGGCGTCGTGTGGGTCGACAATCCGAAGCTGTTCTATCTCGGCATGCAGGACCAGTGGTACACCTTCAACATGTTCGACGCCCAGGCTTGGTATGTCCGCGATGTCATCATGGGCCGGATCCAGATGCCCGACCGCGACGCCCGGGCGGCCGATGTTGTCGAACGCGAGGCCAGCGAGGACGCGATCGAGGACGATTACGGCGCGATCCGTTACCAGGGCGACTATGTCAGGGAGCTGATTGCCGAGACGGACTATCCGAGCTTCGATGTGGACGGCGCGGACGACGCCTTCTTCCAGTGGAAGAAGCACAAGAAGCAAAACATCATGACGTTCCGGGACAACAGGTACAAGTCGGTGATGACCGGCACGATGGCCCCAGCCCACCATACCGCCTGGGTCGATGCCATGGACGATTCGATGAAGAGCTATCTCCGGAACGATTGACGCTGCCTGAACGCCCGACCATGGCCGAGGTGGCGACGGAATGGGAGTGGGATGCCCTCTCAGCGGCGGCACTCGACGCCTACCGCTCGGCGCGGCGCGAGGAGGCAGTCCACCTGTGGCGGCGGGCGGGCGCATTGGCGCGTGACTTTCCGGAGGGCGATCCGCGCCGGGCCGCCAGCCAGAACAACAGCGCGCTCGCCCTCCTGATCGATCGGGACCACGACGGCACGGTCCCCGCCCTGTTGTCGGCGCTTGCTTCTTGGGACGCGGCGCTGGGGTGGACGCGGGGCATGGCGGTTAGCGCCGTGGCGCGCAGTTCGCTCTTTCACCAGCGCATGGAGCAGCGCCATGTCGCGGCCTATGGCGACGTCCGGCGTGCGCGGCACCGCGCGTTCCTGAGCGGTGCGGTGGCCCTGACCCGCTTCAACCTCGCGATTGCCCGGCTCTTCCTGGACGACGACGAAACGGCCGACGCCCTGCTCACGACCGCGCTCGCCGAACGCGAGCAGGCGTTCGGGCCCAACAACACGGAAGTCATCGAAATCGCCCGGGTGCTGTCGGGCCGGGCCGATGCCGCCGAGGACGACGTCCGGATGGCCCAGTACGACGCCAAAATCCAGGCCGCTGCCGGGAACCGTGCGCGCGATGTGCTCGACACCTGGCGCCGGGAACAGCCGCTGGAGATGACCGACACCCGTCGACTTCTGGCCGCGGGCTATCTCACGGCAATTGTGCACGAACGGGATTTTCTGTAGCGGGACCCCGCTGTCGCCGGCTCATGCGTGACACTGCTCGAGAAAGGCTGCCGACCGTCGCCTCGGTCATGGAAGTGCTGCCCTGCGCAAGGGCCGGCCGCCTTCCGCCACGGGTTCGGGGGGCGTAGGCTTCTGCCGGCGCGAACCGGAGAGGAAAACTATGCTCGATACCCTGGCCGATCTCGTTGTGAAGCGTTACGGCCCCGAGACGCGGGGCGGCGCGGACCTGCCGGCGGAAGGGCCGCTCGCGACCGTCCTCGACCGGCGCACCCAACGCCGCTATGCGGACCGCGCAGTCCCGGAGGAGACGCTTGACCTCCTCTTCGCCTGCGCCTTTTCGGCCAGCGCGAAATCCGACCTCCAGCAGGCATCCGTGTTACGGGTGGCCGACCCGGCGCTCCGGGCGGAAGTTGCAGCGCTCATCCCGAGCATGCCGTGGATCGGCACGGCGCCGGTGTTCCTCGTCTGGTGCGGCGACGGGCGGCGCATAAGGCGCATCTGCGAATTGCGCGGCAAGCCCTTCGCCAACGACCATTTCGACGCGGCCTTCAACCCGGCCGTCGATACGGCGCTCGCCATGCAAACCTTCATCCTGTCGGCCGAGGCGATGGGCCTCGGCTGCTGCCCGATCAGCGTGCTGCGCAACCATGCCTTCCGGGTGGGCGAGCTTCTGGGCCTGCCCGAATGGGTCTTCCCGGTCGCCGGGCTCTGCGTCGGCTGGCCGGCGGCACAGGGTTTCATTTCGATGCGGGTGCCGCCCTCGGTCACGGTCCACACCGACCGCTACGACGACGGCAAGCTTGCCGCAGGCATCGACGCCTATGACCGCCGCCGCGACGCGGTGTACAGCATTCCGACGGACAAGCAGCGCGACCTCGACCTTTACGGCGAGGCCTCCTTTTACGGCTGGTCCGAGGACAAGGCGCGCCAGGTTTCGCACACCGAGCGCGAGGATTTCGGCGCCTTCCTCCGGCAACAGGGCTACCGGCTGGATTGATGGCACTTCCCGCCTCGGGCGGCATTGGGCGCGTCTTCGCCAACCGCAACTACCGCCTCTATTTCACAGGCAATGCCGTATCGCTGGTCGGCACCTGGATGCAGCGCACCGGCGTGGGCGTGCTGGCCTGGGAATTAACCGGATCCGCGTTTTTTCTCGGCCTGATTGCCGTGGCGGAATTCCTGCCTTCCATCTTGCTGGGACCGTTTGCTGGCGCCGTGGCCGACCGCGTCAGCCGGCTGGGCATCATCGCCGCGATGCAGGGCCTTCTTTGCGCTCAGGCGCTCACGCTCGGGCTCTTGACGGTCACCGGCCTCATAACGCCGGAGTTGCTGTTCCTGCTCACGCTGCTGCTCGGCACGGCCACCGCCGCCGCGCAGCCGGCACGCCTGTCCCTGGTGCCGTCGCTCGTGGGCCGGGAGGACATTCCGTCGGCGATCGCGATCAATTCGATCGGCTGGAACAGCGCGCGCTTCGTCGGCCCCATGCTGGCCGGGCCGCTGATGGTGCATCTGGGTCCGGTGTCCGGCGCAGGCTGGGCATTCCTCGGCAACACGGCGACCTTCGCCGCCTTCCTCGTCGTATTGCCGATGCTGCGCCTCAGGCCTCGTTTGCAGGTCCGGCGCGAGCGCCGGAGCCTGCTCGCGGAGATCGGCGAAGGCTTCCGTTATATCGGGCGCCACGCCGGCGTCGGCCCGTTGATCCTGTTGCTGCTGGCCGGGGCGCTGCTGGTCCGGCCCTATGTCGAGCTGCTGCCCGCCTTTGCCGATGTCGTGTTCGAACGCGGCGCGGCAGGCTTCGCCTGGCTCATTGCCGTCAACGGGCTGGGTGCGCTGGCAGGCGGCCTCTGGCTCGCCTGGCGCGGCAACCGGGACGGGCTTGCCGCCATCGTTTTCGCCGGCGCGGCGGTTCACGCGGCCATGGTGGCGCTGTTTTCGATCACCGGATATTTCGAACTCGCGTTGGCGGCGCTGGCCGTGGCCGGTTTCGCCATGCTGGTCATGGGCGTGGGCGCGCAAAGCCTGATCCAGATGGGCACGCCGGCGGACATGCTGGGCCGGGTGCTGAGCGTTTACGGGCTCTCCTTCCGCGCCGGCCCGGCGCTCGGCGCGCTCACCATGGGCGCGCTTGCCGACCGCATCGGCCTTACCTTGCCGGTGCTCGGCGGCGCCTGCCTCTGCCTGCTCGCCGTATTCCTGCTGCTCCGCCGCCTGCCTACCATCCGCACCGCGCTGGAACCGGGGCAGTAACTCCCGCCATTCCCCGCTTCGCGCGGCCCGCTCCCAACCCCTCCCAGCGGGAGGGGAGAAATAGGGCGGCCTCCCGGAGGGAGGGGGCTATTTTCCTGGCGGTTGCCTCCGAATCCCCCTCCTTCGCTTGCGAGGGAGAGCCTGCCCCGGACCCTCGATCCGGGGGCCGGGGTGGGAGGCAAGAAAAAACTCGTCGCAGGGGTTGAAATCGGCTGTTGTTGCTTTTATGTTCTCTGTGGGCACTAGAAAGAAAGCCCGGCGGCGGGGGCAGGCAGGCCCTTCGCCGTTACCAGGTTCGTGGGTAAGGGCTGCCGGTACCGGATAGCGCGGTCGCACCAGAAGCGAAAGCAATAGGGCGACACAAAAAACGCTTGCGGAGCCTCCCCGTTCCGGCTGCCTCTGTGGCTGGAGCGCGGGCATGAAAAAGACGACGGTTGGCGCGCACCGGTCGATTTTTTCGACCCCTTTGCCCGGATTCCTCACCAAGGTCACGGCCTGCGTCGCGTTCAGGCGTTCGATCCGCAAGGAGCAGGCCGAAAAGCGTAGCAGAGCCTACGGTTGAGGCCCGCGACGCAGCGGGCGGGCGGCTGGGCGCGACCCGGAGGGCGGCGCTGTCGGGCCGGCAGGGTGCGTCGATCCGCTTGCCCGATGCCCCGCATCGACCTGCACGGCTCTCCTACCCTGCCGGCCCGACAGCACCGCGCAGACCATGACCTTGGTGAGAAATCCGGGCTAGTGGTGAAGGGGTGAGTCTGCCCTGCGTTTGCCCGAGGCACATGCACCGCGCGCCCGCGAGGCCCGCCGCCCGGCTGCCGCCGGGGCGGCCCGTTCCGGCCTCCCGCAGAGCCTCCGGCGTAGCCGGAGAGGGGCGCATACGGCCCGGCGGCCCCCGCCGCCTTCCCCTTCAAAGCCTCGTGCTGCGCCCGGAATCCGCTCCCGCTACACCCCGAGCCAACGTTCGAGATCTGCGCGGCCTCCGGTCAGGTCCTCGCTGTTGCCGGTCCACACAATACGGCCTTTCTCGACGATGTAGTGGCGGTCGGCGAGGCGGGCGAGGTCGGCGACATTGCGGTCGATGGCGAGGATCGCCTGTCCTTCGGCCTTCAGGCCCGCGAGGCACTCCCAGATGCGCCGGCGAACCAGGGGCGCCAGCCCCTCGGTCGCCTCGTCCAGCACCAGCAGCTTCGGGTTGGTGGTGAGCGCGCGGCCGATCGCCAGCATCTGCTGCTCGCCGCCCGAAAGCAGGTTGCCCATATTGCGCCGGCGCGCCTCCAGTTCCGGGAACATGGCGAAGATGCGCGGGGCCGTCCACGGGCTGGCGCGGCCGCCGCGGTTGGAGGCCGCCGCCGCAAGGTTCTCTTCCACCGTCAGGTTCGGAAAGACCTGCCGGCCCTCCGGCACCAGGCCGAGGCCGAGGCGCGCGATACGATGGGACGGCATTTCCCGCAATTCGCGGCCCTCGAACAGGACTGCGCCCGCCGCCGCCGGCACGATGCCGAAGAGCGAGTTTACCGTCGTCGTCTTGCCCATGCCGTTGCGGCCCATGAAGCCCACCGCCTCGCCCTCGCCCACCTCCAGAGAGACCCCGAACAAGGCCTGGCTGCGCCCGTAGAACGTCTCCAGCCCCTCGATCCGAAGCATGTCAGCCTGCCTCGTCGCCGAGATAGGCGCGGCGCACGGCCTCGTCGGCGCGCACCGCTTCCGGGGCTCCGGAAGCGGCGATGCGCCCGTTGACCAGCACGCTGATCCGGTCCGCGAGCGCGAACACGATATCCATGTCGTGCTCGACCAGCAGCATGGTCTTCTCGCCTTTCAGGTCTTCCAGAATGCCGGTCATGCGCTGGCTTTCCTCCGCGCTCATGCCCGCCATCGGCTCGTCCAGAAGCAGCAGTTCCGGTTCCGCCGCGAGCGTCATGGCGATTTCCAGCTGCCGGTGCTCGCCGTGGCTGATCGCGCCGGCGCGCTCCTCGGCCGCATCGGCGAGGCCGACCCGCTCCAGCGCCGCCGCCGCCGGGGCGATGAGTTCAGGGTCCTGCCTGGCGGGGCGCCAGAACCGGTAGCTCCGCCCGTCGCGCGCGAGCACCGCCAGCAGCACATTGTCGAGCACCCGCATTTCGGGCATGACGCTGGTGATCTGGAACGAGCGCGCAAAGCCCAGCTGCGCGCGCGCATGCGCCGGCCTGTGGGCGATGTCCCGCCCGTCGAGCAGGATGCGGCCCCCGTCCGGGCGCTGCTCTCCGGCCAGCAGCGAGATCAGCGTCGTCTTGCCGGCGCCGTTCGGCCCGATAACGGCATGCACCTCGCCGCGATTCACCTCCATCGACACGCCATCGACGGCGGCGACTCCGCCGAAGCTCTTTTGCAGGTCCTCGATCCGGAGCAGCGCCTCAGCCACGACGGCTCTCCAGCAGTCCCGCAAGGCCGCCGCGCGCAAACAGCACGACCAGGATCAGCAAGAGTCCGAAGGGAAGCTGCCAATAGAGCGTCCAGCCGGACAGCAATTCCTCCAGCAGCAGGAAGACCGCCGCACCCATCAGCGGGCCGAACAGCGCGTTCGTGCCGCCCAGTACGACCATGAAGATCAACTCGCCGGAGCGGGTCCAGTCCATCATCTCGGGGCTGATGAAATTGGTGAAATTGCCCAGCAGCGCGCCGCTGAGCCCGCACAGCGCGCCGGCCAGCGTGTAGGCGGCGAGACGGTGGCGGTAGAACGCGAAGCCGAGCGAGGCCATCCGGCGTTCGTTCCCCTTGGCGCCTTCTATCACCATGCCGAAGCGCGACCGCACCACCCGATGCACCAGGTAAAGCGTGCCCAGCAACAGCGCGAAGCAGGCATAGTAGAGGGTGAGACTGTCCTCCAGATCGACCAGAGGAAACTCGGACCGGATGTCGATCACGAGGCCGTCATCGCCTCCGTATTCCTCAATGCTGACGACGGCGAAGAACACCATCTGCGCAAACGCCATCGTGATCATGATGAAATAGACGCCGCGGGTGCGCAGCGCGACTGCGCCTGTCGCCAGTGCGAACAGGGCGGAACAGGCGACCGCCAGCACAAGATGCAGCCAGCCGTCATAGAGTCCGTAATAGGCCGGGATGCCGACCGCATAGGCGCCGATGCCGATATAGGCCGCATGGCCGAAGCTGATCATGCCGCCATGGCCCAGGATGAGGTTCAGCGAAGTGGCGGCCGCGGCCAGGCAAACGAGGCGCGTCAGGATATCGACGTAGAAGGGCTGGCCGGCAGCCAGCGCCAGCGGCGGTCCGGCTGCGAGCGCCGCCAGCAGGAGCCAGCCGACCGTCCGGCTCATCGCGTTTTCGGCGGGAACAGGCCCTGCGGACGGAAAGCCAGCACGGCGGCCATCAGGATGTAGATCAGCATCGCCGAAAGCGCAGGCGCGGAAGTCTCGGCCGACTGCGCGCTCATCAGCAGCTTGAGGCCCATGTCCAGGAAAGACCGGCCCATGGTGTCGATCATCCCGATCAACAGCGCGGCAACGAACGCGCCCCGAATTGAGCCGATGCCGCCCACGATGACGACAACGAAAGCAGTGATGATGATCTCGTTGCCCATGCCGATCGAGGCTTCGGTGATCGGGGCGATCATCATGCCGGCAAGGCCCGCCATGACCGCGCCCAGCGCAAAGACCAGCGTGAACAGCAATCCGATGTCGATGCCGAGCGCGCCGGCCATGGCCGGGTTCGAGGCGCCCGCCCGGATGCGCATGCCCAGCCGCGTTCTCACGACCAGCACATAGAGCCCGGCGGCTACCGAGAGCCCGGTGCCGATAATCAACAGCCGGTAGGTCGGGAACACCAGCCCGCCCGGCAACACCTGCTGCCCGTCCGCCCATTCGGGCAAGCGGATGGCCATGCCCTCCGGCCCCCAGATCATCTGCACCAAGGCGTCGAAGCACAGGATCAGGCCGAAGGTTGCGAGCACATGGTCGAGATGGTCGCGGCGGTAGAGCCGCCGCACGACGAGCAGTTCGACCGCCGCGCCGACCAGCGCAGTCGCCGGCAGCGCCAGCGCTACTGCCAGCAGGAAGGAGCCTGTCGCCTCGGTTAACACGGCACAAAAATAGGCGCCCACCATGTAAAGCGAGCCATGCGCCAGATTGACGAAGTCCATGATGCCGAAAACGAGCGTCAGCCCGGAGGCAAGCAGGAACAGCAGCACTCCGAGCTGAAGCCCGTTCAGCAATTGCGCGGCGACGAGGCCCGCATCCATGGGCGGGCTGTCCCCTCCGTTACATCTTGCACTCGCTGGCGTAGGAGTCCTGATGGTCCTTCAACACCGTATCGACCACCGTCGTCGTCCATACGCCGTCCGCATCCTCGACCACTTTCCTCAGATAGAAGTTCTGGATCGGGAAGTGGTTGTTGCCGTAGCGGAAGGGGCCGCGCACGGAGGGGAAGTCGGCCTTCGCCATCGCGGCGCGCATCCCGTCCATGTCGTCCAGGTTCCCGCCGACGGCTTCGACAGCGCTCTTGATGAGGAAGATCGTGTCGTAGGACTGCGCGGCGTAGAAGGAAGGATAGCGCCCATAGGCCTTCTTGAAGCCCGCGACGAACTGCTTGTTCTGCGGCGTATCGAGGTCGGGGCCCCAGAACTGCGTGTTGAGCGAGCCGAGCACACCCGTCATGCCGCCGGCCTGGAGCTTGGGCAGCGCGATCGAATCGACCGTGAACACCGAATAGAGGGCGATGTCGCCCTGCAGGCCGGCCTGCTGGTATTGCTTGATGAACGCGCCGCCGGCCTTGCCCGGATAGAACACGAAAATCGCGTCCGGCTGGACGGCCTTGGCCTTGGCGAGCTCGGCGGAGAAGTCGAGCTGGGCGTCCTTGCCCCATTTGGTCATGTCCTTGCCGAGGACCTCGCCCTTGAAGGTGCGCTCGACGCCCGCGACCATGTTCTTGCCGGCAGCGTAATTGGGCGCCATCACATAGATGGACTTCACGCCCTGCTGGTTCAGCACCTCGCCCATCGCCATCGGCGTCTGGTCGTTCTGCCAGGAGGTGGAGAAGAAGTTCTCGTGGCAGAGCTTGCCGGCGATCTGCGAGGGGCCGGCATTGGAGCTGATGAGGAACTTGCCCCCGTCCAGCGCCGATTTGCGCGAGGCGAGCAGCACATGCGACCAGATGAACCCGGTGACGAAGTGCACATCGTCCTGCTTGACCAGCTTGTCGGTCTTCTGCTTGCCGGTCTCCGGCTTGAAGCCGTCGTCCTCGATGATGAGCTCGACCTCCAGGCTGCCCATCATGCCGCCGATGTCCTGCACGGCGAGATTGACGGCATCGACCATGTCGCGGCCGATGACGCCCGCGGGTGTGGTGAGCGTGGTGACGAAGCCGATCTTCACCTTGTCGGCGCCGAGCGACGGCGACGCCAAAAGCGCGGCGGCGGCCGCCAGCGCAAGCACGGTTTTCTTCATGTCGTAAACCTCCCCGGTTTGGCGGCAGACCGCCGGACAGCGCTAATCTATCGCCTTTCCACCCCGGACGGAAACCGCACTGGCGGCGGGGGAATGTCAGCGCGAATAGCGCTCCCCGACATGGCGCAGGAAGGCGCCGGTGTCGAGCGGTCGGCCTGTCGCCCGTTCGAGGAGGGCGTCCGAGGTGGGGTCGAAGCAGCCCCTGCTGTGCACATTCGCCCTGAGCCATCCGACCAGCGGCCCGAAGTCGCCGCGCTCAAGGTCCCGGTCGAGGTCGGGAAGCGCCGCCCGCATCGCTTCTGCGACCTGGGCCGCCATCAGCGCCCCGAGGGTGTATGTCGGGAAGTAGCCGAACGACCCGCCTGCCCAGTGAATATCCTGCATGCAGCCTTCGCGCGGGTCCGGCGGGCGGATGCCGAGCAACGACTCGGCGGCGTCATCGAAGGCGTCGGGCAGATCGGCCGGATCGAGCCCGCCCGAGATCAATGCGACCTCGCAGCGGTGGCGGACTGCGATATGCAGCGGGTAGTTCACCTCGTCCGCCTCGACTCGGATCGGACCCGGCTCGACATGGGTGAGCACGCCGTAGAGTCTGTCCGGATCCCACGCGCCTTGCGCACCGAATTCCTCATTCAGAAGCCGGGCATAGTGGGCGGCAAAAGCCTGCGACCGGCAGGCCTGCATCTCGATCGACAGCGACTGGCTCTCATGCGCCGTCATGCCCCGGTTCCGGCCGACCGGCTGCCGGCGCCAGTCCTCTGGCAGCCCGCGCGTATAGAGCGCATGTCCGCTCTCGTGCAGCACCGCCATCAGCGCCTCGCCCGGCGACCCCGAATAGCGGGTGGTGATGCGCACATCCTCGGGCTCACCCGTCGAGAACGGGTGCGCCGACTCGTCGAGCCTCACATGCTGCTCCTCCAGGCCCAGCATGGTCATCAGCCGACGGGCGAGCCGTTCCACCGCGTCTCGCGGCCCGTCCGGCCCCGGCGGTTTCGGCCCTCCCCGCACACGGTCGATGACGCCGGGCAGCACCGCTTCCAGTTCCGCGAACATCGCGGTGACGCCCTTGCTGCGGCGGCCCGGATCGTAGGCATCCAGCAGCGCGTCGTATGGCGCGAGGCCGAGCGCCTCTCCCTTGATCCGCGCCTCCTCGCGGACGCGCGCCACGACCTCGCAAAGCGCCGGCAGGAACGCTGCGAAATCGCCCCGGGGCCGCGCCTGCTGCCATACCGCCTGCGCTCTGGAGACGGCGCGCGCCTTCGCTTCCACAAGATCGGACGGAACGGCGGTAGCGCTTGCGTGCATGCGGCGCATTTCACGCAGATTGGCCGCCTGCCAGGGCTCGTCCGCTACGGCCGCCGCCAGCGTCTCGCCGCATTCCGGCGCCGCCAGCATTTCATGCGCAAGGCCGCCCAGCGTCGCCAATTGGTGCCCCCGCGATGTCTCGCCGCCGGCCGGCCCGTAGGTCAGCGAGAACCATCGCACCGTTCGCGCTGCCGCATTGAGATCGCCGATGCGCGCGAAGCGGCGCTCCAGTTTCCGATAGCTTTCGTTGCCCACTCGAAACTCTCCCCAAGGCTCCGGGCTCGAACTTGCACGTCTTTTCCGGACTGGACCCCGGCACCGTAGCCGGTCCATGCTCCGAAGTCGCGACATGAGAGGGAGGAACCGCACCGATGCCGATAATCGCCGCCGAGAAGCTGGAAGACACCATTCGCCGCCTTCTGGTTGCGTGCAACACGCCCGGCGACGAGGCGGAAATTGTCGCCCGCCATGTCGTCGACGCCAATCTCTGCGGCCACGACAGCCACGGTGCGATCCAGATCCCGACCTATATCGAGCGGGTCGAGAAGGGCCATATCGTCCCCGGCGCCCCCTTCGAGATCGTCCGGGAGAGCCCGACGACGACGGTGGTGGACGGCCATTGGGGCTTCGGCTACGCCATCGCCGAGCGCGCGCTGAAGCTCACCATGGAAAAGGCGGAAGCGCAGAATGTCGCCGCCTGCACGATCTTCCGCCAAAGCCATGTCGGACGCCTCGGCGCCTATCCGACCATGGCCGCCAAGGCCGGGTTCATCGCGATGATGACCGCCGATTCCGGCCGGTCGCCCAAGATGGTGGCTCCCTTCGGCGGCGCCGAGCCACGCCTCGGCACCAACCCCATCGCCATGGCGGTGCCGTCGGCCAGGGGCGAGCCGGTGCTGATCGACATGGCGACCTCCTCCGTTGCCGCCGGCAAGATCAAGCTCGCCCAGGCGCGCGGCAAGCCGATCCCCGAAGGCTGGATCGTGGGCTCCGACGGCCGGGCCTCGACCGACCCCAACGACTTCGGCAAAGGCGCCGTGCTGCTGCCGCTCGGCGGCAGCGAGGGGCACAAGGGCTACGGCCTGTCCGCGATGGTGGAGATCCTCTCGGGCCTGCTGACCGGGCTCGGCTTCGGCATCGAGCCGACGGGGCGGCACAATGACGGCTGCTTCCTCGCGCTCTTCAAGGCGTCGGCTTTCCGCGACCCGGACGAGTTCGGGCGCGAGGTGGACGAGTTCGTGGACTACCTCAAGGACACGCGCGCCGCTTCCGGGTTCCAGGAAGTGCTGGCTCCCGGCGAGATCGAGCGACGCAACGCCGAGGCGCGCCGGGCGAGCGGCATCGACATCGAGGACGCCACCTGGGACAAGTTCGAGGCGCTCGGCAAGAAATACGGCGTGGCGGTCGGCTGAGGCCGCCTACTCCCACTCGATGGTGCCGGGCGGCTTCGAGGTCACGTCGTAAACGACGCGGTTGATGCCGGGGACCTCGTTGACGATCCGGGCCGCGACGCGGCCGAGGAACACGGCGTCGAAGGGGTAGAAATCCGCCGTCATGCCGTCGGCGGAGGTGACGGCGCGCAGCGCACAGGCCTGCTCATAGGTGCGGTCGTCGCCCATGACCCCGACCGTGCGCACCGGCAGCAACACCGCGAAAGCCTGCCAGATGTCGTCATAGAGGCCGGCGCACCGGATCTCCTCCAGGAAGATCGCGTCCGCGCGGCGCAGCGCCTCCAGCATGTCCGGCTCCACCGCGCCCGGCATCCGTATCGCCAGCCCCGGACCCGGAAAGGGGTGGCGACCGACAAAGGCATCCGGCAAGCCGAGCTCGCGCCCGAGCGCGCGGACCTCGTCCTTGAACAGCATGCGGAGCGGCTCGACCAGTTGCATGTTCATGCGTTCCGGCAAGCCGCCGACATTATGGTGCGACTTGATCGTCACCGAAGGACCGCCGTCGAAGGCGACCGATTCGATGACATCCGGATAGAGCGTGCCCTGGGCGAGGAAGTCGGCTCCCCCGTGCCGGGCGGCTTCCGCCTCGAAGACCTCGACGAAGGCACCCCCGATGATCTTGCGCTTGCGTTCCGGATCGTCCACTCCGGCCAGCCGTTCGAGAAAGAGCCGCCCGGCATCGACATGCACCAGCGGGATGTTGAAATGGCTGCGGAACAGGCCCACCACCTCATCCGCCTCGCCGGCGCGCATCAGGCCCGTATCCACGAAAACGCAGGTGAGCCGGTCCCCGACCGCCTCATGCAGCAATAGCGCGGCAACAGTGCTGTCCACGCCGCCGGAAAGTCCGCAAACGACCCGCCCGCCGCCGGTTTCAGCCCGTATCCCGGCGATGGCGGTCTCCCGGAACGCCGCCATCGACCAGTCCCCTTTCGCCCCGGCGATACGGCACACGAAGTTGCCGATCAGCCCGGCGCCGTCCGGCGTATGCACGACCTCCGGGTGGAATTGCACGCCATAGAACCCGCGGCCCTCGTCGGCGATGGCGGCATAGGGCGCGGCCGCGCTGCGGGCCACGACCGCGAATCCCTCCGGCAGCGATTCGACGCGGTCGCCATGGCTCATCCAGACCGGATAGCGCCCGCCCGGCTCCCAAATCCCCTGGAACAGAGCGCAGTCCGCAACCGCCTCGACGGTCGCGCGCCCGAACTCCCGGCGGTCAGCCGCCAGGACGCGGGCACCCATCTGCGCCGCCATGAGCTGCTGGCCGTAGCAGATGCCGAGCACCGGCGCGCCCGCCTTGAACAGCGCCGGGTCGCCAGTCGGGGCCGATGACGACAGGACGGAGGCCGGCCCACCGGAGAGCACGACCGCAATCGGCGCGAATTCCGCAACGAAGGCCGCATCCACCCTGTTGAAGGGATGGACCTCGGAATAGACGCCTGCCTCCCGGACCCGGCGGGCGATGAGTTGCGTGACCTGACTGCCGAAATCGACGATCAGGACGCGTTCGCTCACCGCCGGTCCTCCAGGCGGGTGGAGATCGTGCGGGCCAGCAGCTTGATCTCGCTGCGCAGGTCCTGAGTCAGTTCGTTGCGCCCGGCCTGCAGCTCATCGCGCATCTGCGACAACGCCCCGTCCAGACTGGCGATGTGCCGGCGGGTCGTTTCGTCGAGGCCGCCGCGCTGTCCGCCCTCGAGAATCCGGCGCAACAGCGTCTGGGTCTCGATCTGCTCCTCGGCGAGCCGGGCATGGACGGACTGGCTGCTGTGGAGTTGTTCGGCGAGCCCTCCCAACGTCTCCGACAATGCCTCGAGATTACGGTTGACCGAATGGCGGCCTTCTTCCGCCCGGCCGACGATCCGGCGCAAATCCTCCAGATTCTCCGCTGTGGTTTCCAGCAATGCCTGGATATAGGTCGGCACCGACTGGTCCCCATCCGCGAAGCCGGCGCCGCTGGAGCCGAGGCGGGTGAGCGAGGACAGCCACTCCTCCAGCTCGTTCACAAAACGGCTCGACGCCTGGGACGCCTGCAGGTCCAGGAATCCCAGCACCAGTGCGCCGGAAAGCCCGAACAGCGAGGAGCTGAAAGCCGTGCCCATGCCCGCCAGCGGCGCATCGAGGCCCGATTTCAACTCCTCGAAGACGCCGGTCAGACTTCCGGCGGCGATTTCCAGCCCGCCGATGACGTCGGCGATGGCGGAGACCGTCTGGATCAGCCCCCAGAATGTGCCGATCAGGCCCAGGAAGATCAGCAATCCGGCGAGATAGCGCGCCGTTTCGCTTGCTTCCTCCACACGCGACGCCACGCCGTCAAGGATCGAACGCATCGAAACGGCGGAAAACCGGACCGGAGCTTCCGCGGAAAAGGCCGTCGCTAGGGTCGCCAGCAAATGCGGCCTCGCGGGCTCCGGCGCGCCCCGGCCGGGCGCCGGTCCCTGGATCGAGTGTATCCACGCGATCTCCCGGAACAACTGGATCACATGACGGAAATTGTAGGCAATGCCGATCAGCAGCACGCCCAGGATCAGGCCGTTTAGCGCCGGATTGGCCATGAAGGCCTCCGCGACCGGGCCGAACAGCAGCGCGGCCGCTGCGACGACCACCGCAACGAACACGGCCATGCGTATCAGATACTGGTTCGGGCGAGTCATCGTTCTCGGTCGATCCCTGCCGGGCGGCCAGCGGCTTCGGCCGGCTCTCTCAACTTCGTCTGACCGGCACTACATCGACGTGGCCGGCCGACTCTTCGCCGACACCGGCCGCCCGCACCAGAATACGTGCTTCGGGCAAGCCGGCGGAAATCAGCAGGCGGCGGACCTCCATGGCGCGCGACAATGCCGTCCGGCGGGCTTCCACCTCGTCCCTGCCGACAGGACCGGAATAGGCGCGGATTTCTATGTCGAGACCGGCTTGCCCGGCCACCTTCGACGCAAAGCCGCGCAGCCGCTCGCGCTCGCCCTTGCCGAGCGTCGTTCGTCCGGCTCCATAGAGAAACCTCTCGGAACCGGCCTCTGCCGAGGCCGCCGCCGTGGAAGGCGGCCGGCGGGCTGCATCCAAGGCAAGCCGTCGGCGCGGCGTTGTCGAGGCGCCGGCCTTCGGCTCCACCGGAGGCGGCAGGACGCCGCCTCCGGGCGTCCCGGTCGCCGGAGGCGGTGGGGGCAACCGAACCGCGGGAGCGGCAGAGGCCCCCGCAGGCGCGGGCGCCGCGGTCGCAGGGGCCGGGGGCGGCAGGGCGGTACGAGCCGCCGTTCCGGCCTTCGGGTTCGCGGCCTCCGCAGCGTTCGATTCCGCCTGCCGCGGCTTTATCGGGCGCGGCGGCGGTGGAAGCTTCGCCCGCGCAGGCTTTGCCGACGGCTGCGAATCGGAGGGCGCCCCTGTTGGCGCCATTGTCGGGGTGGCATTTCTTCTCGGCCGATTCCCGGCGGCCCGGTCCAGAAAAGCCCTGAGCGCCGGTGTTGCGGCCGTCGTCCCGCCGGGCAGGCGCCCCGCCGGCAAGGCGGCAGGCCGGTCCGCCGGCGCCGATACGGCCGGTGTCTTCGGTTCGGCGGACGGTTCGGGAGCCTCGGTGCGAGCCGGCGGCATTTGCGTCTTCGATGGCGGCTCCGCGGCGGGAGCGGCAGCCGGCGCGGGGCGCCCGATCGAAAGCGGCGCGGCCGGCGGTTCCGGCTGCGGGATATTGAGGGTCAGATATCTGCGGGGCCTGCGATATTGCCTGCGGGAGGCGTTCGGACGGCGGTCGGCCGCCAGCGAGTCGATGATGCCCAGATCGACGGTCACGGCCGGCTCCCTGTTCTCGCCGCTCCTCCAGCGTGCGCCGCCGCCATCGACAATCAGCATGTCCTGCGCATCGGCCCGCTGGGCGGCCGGGAGGAGCAGAACCAGCGCAACTGCCGCCAGTAAAATGCCTCGGTAGCGCGCCATCTCCCCTTCCGCCACGGCATGGGCAGTATGGCGGTCACTCTAGCCCGGATTTCTCGCCAATGTCACGGCCTGCGTCGCGTCCAGGCGCTCGATCCGCAAGGAGCGGGCCGAAAAGCGTAGTGGTGCCTACGGTTGAGGCCCGCGACGCCGCGGGCGGGCGCCTGGGCCCGACAGCGCCGCGCAGACCATGACATTGGCGAGAAATCCGGGCTATGCCGCCCGCCCCGACGGCGCAACCGGAGCCGGGCGCCCGGTTTCCGCCATGACTCCGCATAAAGCGCCGTGCAGGCGGTCGTTGGCGGCAAGGATATTGCCCGTTTCCAGCATTCTGCCGGACCCGTCGATATCGGAGACCGCGCCGCCGGCCTCCCGCACCAGCAACACGCCGGCCGCGATATCCCATCGCCGGAGGCCGGAATGCCAGAAGCCGTCGAGCCGTCCGTCCGCGACCCAGGCGAGGTCCAGCGCCGCCGCCCCGAACCGGCGCAGGCTCACGCCGGCGTTCTTCAGCGTCGCATGCTGGCGGAGATAGCGGTCGATGGCCTCGGCGTCGGCGCCCACCTCCTCGCCCGTCGCCAGGATGCACTGCGTGAGGCGCGCCCGCGCGGATACCCGGAGCCGGCGGTTGTTGGCATAGGCGCCAATGTTGCGCGCCGCCCAGTAAGTGTCGTCGGTGAGCGGGTTATAGACCAGCGCGGCGACCGGTTCGCCATCCCGCTCCAGCGCGATCGATATGCAGAAATGCGGGATGCCGTGCAGGAAATTTCCGGCACCGTCCAGTGGATCGACGACCCACCGGTTGCTGGTGTCGGCGCCCTCGATGGCGCCGCCTTCCTCAAGCAGGAAGCCGTAGCGCGGCCGCCCCCGCTCAAGTTCCTCGACAAGCCGGCGTTCGGCCTGCCTGTCCGCAATCGAGACGAAATCGCCCGGGCCCTTCTCGGAGACCTGCAGGTTCTCGACCTCGCCGAAATCGCGCGCGAGCCCGCGCCCGGCTGAATGCGCCGCTCGCAGCATGACGTTGATTTCGGCCGGGCGCTGCATCGCGGGTCAGTCCTTCGCCCGCTCGACATAGCTGAGGTCGTTCGGATTGACGACGATGCGCGCGCCGACCTTGATATGCGGCGGCACCATCACCTTGACCCCGTTCTCCAGCAGGGCCGGCTTGTAGGAGGAGGAGGCCGTCTGTCCCTTGACCACGGGCTGCGCCTCGACGACCTCCAGCGCGATCCGGGTCGGCAGTTCGAGGCCGACCGGGCTGCCGTCCACCGTCATCACCTTCACTTCGAGCCCGTCCTGGAGGAACGGCGCGCCGTCGCCGATCATGGCGGCGTCGAGCGAGAACTGGTCGTAGGTCTCGTTGTCCATGAAGGTGTAGCCGTCGGCCTCGGCATAGAGGAACTGGCAGGCGCGCTCGTCCGTGGTCAGCCGTTCCACGCTGTCGGCGGTTCGCCAGCGCTCCTGGGTCTTCACGCCGGTCTTCAGGTCGCGCATTTCGACAGCGATGAACGCATTGCCCTTGCCGGGCAGGATCAGGTCGATCTTGATAACGACGCATTGCTTGCCGTCATGCTCGATGACATTGCCGGGACGGATGGTGTTCGCCTGGATTCGCATCTGGGCCTCGGGCCGGGAAAATCGGCCGCCCTTCTAGCAAGCCCGGCCGGCTCCGACAAATGCGGCGGGCGGAAACGCCGGCAGCAGCCCGGTTCCGGACGCAATACGAGGCTTTGAAGGGGAAGGCGGCGGGGGCCGCCGGGCCGTATGCGCCCCTCTCCGGCTACGCCGGAGGCTCTGCGGGAGGCCGGACCGAGCCGCCCCGGCGGCAGCCCCCGGATCGGGTCGGGGGCAGGCTTGCCGGGCGGCGGGCCTCGCGGGCGCGCGGTGCGTGTGCCTCGGGCAAACGCAGGGCACACTCACCCCTTCACCACTGAGGGGTCGAAAAATTCGACCGGTGCGCGCCAACCGTCGTCTTTTTCATGCCCGCGCTCCAGCCACAGAGGCAGCCGGAACGGGGAGGCTCCGCAAGCGTTTTTTGTGTCGCCCTATTGCTTTCGCTTCTGGTGCGACCGCGCTGTCCGTTACCGGCAGCCCTTACCCACGAACCTGGTAACGGCGAGAGGCCTGCCTGCCCCCGCCGCCGGGCTTTCTTTCTAGTGCCCACAGAGAACATAAGAGCAACAACTACCGAATTCAACCCCTTCGGTGAGAAATTTTTCTTGCCTCCCACTCCGCCCCCCTTGCAAGCGAAGGAGGGGGATTCGGAAGCCTCCGCAAGGAAAATCGCCCTCTCTCTCCAGGCTACCGCATGCACACATCTCGAATACGGGTGTGTTTTGAAGGTTGCGAGTATGCGGTTTGAGGGTTTTGTGATTCGCTGGTTTTGATGGAGATCGGGCCTTTTCAAGAGAGGAAGAAGCATGGTCGGCGCTGTGGCGGTTTTTGGGGACCGGCGAGTGGACCGGTCGTGTGGTTTTTTGCATGATCGTCTTGTCAGGCACGGCCCACGGGGTATTTCGATCCGGCGGCTGGGGGGCAGCCGAGCAGGCGAGGTTCGGATCGGTCGGTTTCTGCGGAATGACAAGGTGACGGTGGAGAAGATTGTGGAACAGGCAGCGGCGGGCACGGCGTCGCGCGTTGCCGGGCTGGATGTTCTGGCGATCCGGGACACGACGAGTTTCCGCGACGACGGCCGGGGCAACAGCCTTGTCGGCCATGCCACGATTGCGGTTGAGGGCGAGCATGGCGCCCTGCTCGGCCTGGTGGATGCCCGGATCATTGAGCGCCATGGCGGCCGGGGCAAGGGCGCGAAGGGGCGCGCTCTTTGCGACAAGGAGAGCCAGCGCTGGATCGATGGCCTGCGGGCCAGCGGGCGTTTGGCGGCGGCGGGCGCGGCGCGGGTGACGGCGGTCGCCGACCGTGAGGGCGACATTTACGAGATGTTCGCCGACAGGCCCGAAGGTGTGGAGGTGCTGGTCCGGGCCGCGCAGGACCGGGCGGTCCCGGAGGGGGCGGGCAAGCTCTTTTCCAGCCTGGCCGACAGGCCGGAGAAGGAGCATGCGATCGACCTGCCGGCCCGTCCCGGACAAAAGAAGCGCGAGGCCCGCATCGCCGTGCGCTTCGGCGCGGTCTCGCTTCAACGCCCGAAGAACCGGCCTGTGGCGCCCGGCGTGGCGGCGCACCAGCCCGTCTTCCTTGTCGAGGCGCGCGAAATCGACCCCCCGCCCGGGGTGACGCCGGCGCACTGGCGGCTGTTGACCGGCCACCGGATCGAAACCTTCGAGCAGGCGCGCTGGATCACGCAACTCTACCGCCGACGCTGGGTGATCGAGCAGTTGTTCCGCACGATCAAGTCCAAAGGCTTCGACATCGAGAGCGTCTCCATGGAGACCGCCCCCTTCAGGACGCTCTGTGCGATGACCCTCGTGGCCGGCGTCTCCTGCATGCAGATGGTCCAGGACCGCGACGGCAGCGCCAAACGACCGCTCCGGGACGTCTTCGAAGCCGAAGACCGGCCCGCTCTCGAAGCCGTCTCGGCCACGCTCGAAGGCAAGACCGAAAAACAGAAAAACCCCCATCCCAAAGGCTCCCTCGCCTTCGCCGCATGGGTATGCGCCCGCCTCGGAGGATGGACCGGATACTATGGAAAACCAGGACCCGTCGTCATGCGGCGCGGCCTCTATCAGTTCCGAGCCATACAACGCGGATACCGGATGAAACACGATGTGTGAATCCGGTAGCCTCCGAGCCGGGGACCATCTCCCGATCTTCCCGCCCGGCATCAACGGCAGGGCTGGGCCCCGGATCGTCGCTGACGCGCCGTCCGGGGTGACAAGAGGGGGCGGGCCCGGCATTGCCCTTTCCGTCGCCCTGGCCCTGCGCTTCGCTCCGGCCGGATGACATTGGGGCGGGACAACGTCCGTGTTGCGCCCTGTCGGGCCGGTGCGACTACCGGGGCGCGCAGGCCTCGATGGCGGCGAGGAACTTCTCCTTCGCGCCGGGGCCGCGGGCGAAGGGGCTGATGATGGGCAGGTCGAGGCCCGAGGCGCGATAGGCTTCGAGCCGCTCCCGGCATTCGGCCGGCTCGCCGGCAATGCCGGTCGCGGCGATCATGTCGTCGGTCACGGCCCGCTCGGCGCCCGCCCTGTCGTCGTCGGCCCAGGCCCGGGCAATTGCGGCCGCCTCGCCGGGGAAGCCGTTTTCGGCGATCAGGCGGTTGTAGCGCGGGAAGAAGCCCGCATAGAAGGCGAGGCCGGGGCGGGCGGCGGCATAGGCCTGGTTCCGGTCCGCCGAGACGCTCGTGGGCAACAGCGACGAAATCTCGACCGCATCGGCGTCGCGGCCGGCCCGGCCGGCGCCGGCGGCCACATGCGCGCGCGCCCGGGCCGCGCTCGCGAGCGTGCCGCGCGTGAGGATCACGCCATCCGCGACCTCGCCGCAAAGCTCGGTCATCCTGGGGAACAGGGCGGAAATGTAGATCGGCATGTCGTTCCGGAACGGCCGGAACCAGAGATCGAAGTGCTCGATCCGGACCGTCTCGCCTTCATGGCTGACCTGGCCGTCGCGGAGCAGCGCGCGAACGACGGCGGTGGTATCGCGCACGCGGCCGAGGGGCCTGGAATATTCCACCCCGTGCTCGGGCCCGACCTGGACCCTGTGGCTCGACCCGAGCCCGAGGACGAACCGGCCGCCCGAAAGCTCGTCCACCGCCGCGGCCGCCATGGCAATCGTGGGCGCGGTGCGCACGAACACGCTGGTAATGGCGGTGCCGAGCCGCACGCGCCGGGTGCGGAGCGCGCAGGCCGCGAGGATCGCGAACTGGTCGCCGCCATGTCCCTCTGCGACCCACACCGACTCGTATCCGAGCGCCTCGGCCCGCTCCGCGCAGTCGGCGATCTCCGTCGCGGTAAGTCCGCCCGAGAACGCAATTCCGATTCGCGACACCGCTTGTGCCCTCCCCCGTGTCCGGCAGCGATGTTCGGCCGGGGCGCGACATGACGCAAGAGCGCGGGAGCACAGCCGCCCGGGTGGCACGCCCGAGGAGACATGGGAAGGTCCGGTTGCGGCCGGAAAGCCGGAGGTTGCATAATCGAACCCCCGACGGACGGTTGCGGGAAGACGTCCCTGTACCAGGCAGCAAAATCGAAAGACGCGGGACTCGGTGTTCGAGGCCGCTGAAACGCTCCAGCGCGTCGCGTGGCTGGCGGTGGCGGGCGGCCTCGTGCTGCTTGCGCTCGGCTGCCTGAATTTGCTGCTGGTCTATGCCGGGCTGCTCGCCAGGAGGGAAAGCGGCTGGCGGCACTGGGCGGGGAGGCGGTCCTTTACCGCTGCGCTGGTGTTGCTGCTCGGCTCCGCCCTCATGCAGGTGGTGGCGCATCGCGGCCTCGCGGGCCGACCGGAACCGGCCCCGGCCATCGCCGCCGCGCCGCCGGCCGGGGAAAATCCGGTTGCGGAAGTTTCGCCCGGGGAAGATCGGGCCGCGAAGAGCCCGACGGAGGAGGGGCGCCCGGCCGTATCGGCTGCGGCGGCTGCAGCGGCTTTCGACGAAGCGCTCGCCGCCCGCAAGGCAGGGCAGGCGGTGGATGCCGAACGGGCCTACCGGCAGGCCCGCGACGCCTTCGCCGCCCTCGGCGATGCGCGGCGCGAGGCGGACGCCCTGCACGGGCTGGGAGACATGGCGCTGGCCCGAGACGATCTGGCGGATGCCGAGCGGCGCTATCTCGAAGCCAGGCGCCTTTTCGCGGGCCTCGCCAACGGGATCGGGGAAGCGAATGCGCTGGTCGGCCTCGCATCGGTGAAGGCGGGCGCCGGCGCGCGCGCGGAGGCCGAACGCCTGCTGGACGAGGCCCATACCATCTACCTGAAGGCGGTCTCGGTGCGCGGGCGCGCGAATGTCACGCTGGCGCGGGCCGGGCTCGCTACCGACCCCGCAAGAGCGCGCCGGCTCTACAACGACGCCGCCGGCCTCTATGTCCGGGCAGGGATGCCGGACTGGGCCGACTATGCCCGGAGCCGGGCGCGCTGAAGGCGAACGCGACGGCGCCCCTTACGGGCTGAGGACCTGCCCATGCGCCGCGCAGTCGGGCGAGGCAAGACGCAGGATGAGGTCCGCCGCCCCGTCGGGCGGTGGCAGGGCCGCCGGGTCTTCGCCGGGAAAGGCGGCGGCGCGCAACCGGGTGCGCATCGGCCCCGGATCGACGAGATTGACCCGGAGCGCGGTTCGCGCCGTCTCCGCTGCCCAGATGCGGACCAGCGTCTCCAGTGCGGCCTTGCTCGCGGCATAGGCCCCCCAATAGGCGCGGGCGGCGGGATACCCGGCCGCGAAGACCGCCCGGCCTGCCGGCGCGCGCCGAAGCAGCGGGTCCGCCGTGCGGATCAGGCGCATGGCGGCGGTGAGGTTGGTGTCGAGCACGCGCCGCCAGGCGTCGTCGGCGAGCTGATGCACCGGCCCGAGCGTGCCGAGCGCGGCGGCGCAGGAGGCGAGCATGTCCAGCCGCCCGAACCGGGCGCCGAGCGCGGCAAGCGCGCGTTCCAGGTCTCCGGGCGCGGTAAGGTCGAGCGGCAAGAGCGTCGCCTGGCCGCCTGCGGTCCGCACCGTGTCGTCGGTCTCTTCGAGCCCGCCCACGGTGCGCGCCAGCAGCACGACATGGGCGCCGGCCGCGGCAAGCCGCACCGCCGCCGCCCGGCCGAGCCCCCTGGAGGCCCCGGTCACCAGCGCGACCCGGCCGTCGAGCGGTTTCGGCTTAGCCCGCATTTCTCACGAAGGTCATGGTCTGCGCGGCGCTGTCGGGCCGGCAGGGTAGGAAAAGACGCGCGGCGCGATGCGGGGCATCGGGCAAGCGGCTCGACGCACCCTGCCGGCCCGACAGCGCCGCCCTCCGGGTCGCGCCCAGGCGTCCGTCCGCGGCGTCGCGGGCCTCAACCGTAGGCACCACTACGCTTTTCGGCCCGCTCCTTGCGGAGCGAACGCCTGGACGCGACGCAGGCCATGGCTTTCGTGAGAAATGCGGGTTAGGCACGGGCGGCGGGCTCAGGCGAGTTCGTCGAGCAGCGACATCCGGTCGCCGGTCGTGCCGTCCTGCCGGTCGAGCAGGTCGATCGGGTAGTCGCCGGTGAAGCAGGCGTCGCAGAAGGCCGGCGCGGTGCCGCGCCCCCCGGCCTCGCCGAGCGCCTTGTAGAGGCCGTCCAGGCCGATGAAGGCCAGCGAATCGACGCCGATCTCGCGGCGCATGTGCTCCAGGTCGAACCGGGCGGCCAGCAGCGTATCGCGGCGCGGCGTGTCGATGCCGTAGAAGCAGGAATGGGTCGTCGGCGGGCTGGAAATGCGCATATGCACTTCCGCTGCCCCGGCATTGCGCACCATTTCGACGATCTTGGTCGAGGTGGTGCCGCGCACGATGCTGTCATCCACCAGCACGACGCGCTTGCCGGCCAGCACCGCCTTGTTGGCGTTGTGCTTCAGGCGCACGCCCAGATGGCGGATCTGCTGCGTCGGCTCGATGAAGGTCCGTCCGACATAGTGGTTGCGGATGATGCCGAGGCTGAAGGGCAGGCCGGCCTGCTGGGCGTAGCCGAGCCCGGCGGGTACGCCGGAATCCGGCACGGGCACGACCACATCCCCCGGTGCAGGCGCCTCGCGGGCCAGTTCGCGCCCGATCTCCATGCGCGCCTCATAGACGCTGCGGCCGAACACGGCGCTGTCGGGCCGCGCGAAATAGATGAGCTCGAAAATGCACGGCCGGGGCCGGATCGGGGCGAAGGGGAAATGCGACTCGACCCTGCCCGCATCGACCACCACCATCTCGCCGGGCTCGACATCGCGGACATAGTCGGCCCCGATGATGTCGAGCGCGCAGGTCTCGGAGGCGAGGATCCAGGCCGCGCCGAGCTGCCCCAGCACCAGCGGGCGCACGCCGTGCGGGTCGCGCACACCGAACAGCTTGCTGCGCGACATCGCGACGAGCGAGTAGGCGCCTTCGATTTTCCCCAGCGCCTCGACGATCCGGTCCACCAGCTTCTGTTTCCGGCTGCGCGCGATCAGGTGGATGATGACCTCGGTGTCGGTCGTGCTCTGGAACAGCGCGCCCTCGCCGGCCATCTTGCGCCGGATCGACAGCGCGTTGGTCAGGTTGCCGTTATGCGCCACCGCGACGCCGCCGAAGGCGAAATCCGCGAACAGCGGCTGGATGTTGCGGGCGACCGGAAGGCCGGTGGTCGAATAGCGGTTGTGGCCGATCGCGATCGTGCCCTGGAGGCGTTCGATGGCCTCCTCATTGCCGAAGGTCTCGCTGACCTGGCCCGGCCCGCGCAGGCTGTAGAACTGCTCGCCGTCGCAGGAGACGATGCCGGACGATTGCTGGCCGCGATGCTGGAGGGCGTGCAGGCCGAGTGCGGTGTGCGCGGCCGCGTCGGCATGGCCGGCGATGCCGAACACTCCGCATTCTTCATGCAGCTTGTCGTCGTCGAAGGGGTGAACGGCTCGCAAACGGGCCTCCCTTCACCGGCTCCCCTCGATCAGGCGGTCGAGGTCGCGGCGATCCTTGTCCTTATACCCCTTGGGCCGTTTTTTTGCAGCCGTTTCCGGCTCGGCCTCGGGCCGCTCCAGTTTCTCGTAGAGGCGCCGCCCCGCCTCGATCCGCTCGATCTCCCGTTGCAGCCGGTCGGCCTCCGAGGTGCCGTAGTCGGCGACGCGCTGCGGCAATAATTGCTCGAGCTGCCGTGCGCCCGCCTCGATCAGGGGGACGCTGCGGGCTTCGCGCACCCAGACCGGCTGGTCCTGGGGCGGGACGATCCTCGACCCGACGAGGTAGAGCGCACTGATGATGACCGCGCCCCTGATGAGGCCGAACAGGAAGCCCAGCGCGCGGTCCAGCGCGCTGTGGCTGGAACGCTCGACCCGGCCGGCGATCCGGCCTGCAATGACCGAGAGCAGCACCAGGGCGGCGAGGAAACTGCCGGCGCCGGCCGCAATCCGCGCCAGCAGCGCCGGCTGGATATATAGCGACAGCGCCGCGCTGAGGGGATCGAAGGCCAGCCAGGCGATAACCGCGGCGCCGATCCAGCTTGCGAGCGAAAACACCTCGCGCACGAAACCGCGCAGATAGGCGATGATGGCCGAAGCCACGACCACGGCGAACAGGGCGAGGTCGAGCGTGTAGATGTCGGTCATGCGCCGGAGCGCCTTGCCGCCCGCCGTCCGGTGCCGAGCCGCGCGGCGACCTCCCCGACATGGCCGACGGTCTCGATGCGGAGCGCGCCGCCGCTCGGCGGTCGCCTGGCCGAGGGGATCACGGCGGTCTCGAAGCCGAGTTTCTGCGCTTCCCTAAGCCGGGCGTCGCTGTGAGCGACCGGGCGGACCTCGCCGGTAAGCCCGATTTCGCCGAACCACACACTGCCCGCCGGCGCGGCCGCGCCCTCCAGCGAGGAGACGAGGGCGGCCGCGGCGGCGAGGTCGGCCGCCGGTTCCGAGATGCGCAGCCCGCCCGCGACATTGAGATAGATGTCGCGCCCGCCGAGCGCGATCCCGGCCCGCGCCTCCAGCACGGCCAGCACCATGGCGAGGCGCCCGGCGTCCCAGCCGACCACAGCCCGGCGCGGCGAGCCGGCGGCGGGCGGGCCGACCAGCGCCTGGATCTCCACCAGCAGCGGCCGCGCGCCTTCCATGCCTGCGAAGACCGCCGTGCCGGCCAGCGCCGCGCCCTCCCGCCGGTCCCCGAGGAACAGCGCGGAGGGATTGGCGACCTCGCCGAGGCCGCGGTCGGTCATCTCGAAGACGCCGATTTCGTCGGTCGCCCCGTAGCGGTTCTTCACGGCGCGCAGGATGCGGAAATGGTGGCCGCGCTCGCCCTCGAAATAGAGCACCGTATCGACCATGTGCTCCAGCACGCGCGGGCCCGCTATGGCGCCGTCCTTGGTGACATGGCCGACCAGCAGCAGCGCCGTGCCGCGCCGGCGCGCGACCTCGATCAGCGCCTGGGCCGAGGCGCGCACCTGGGCCACCGACCCGGCGGCGGAGTCGAGGCCGTCGAGATGCACGGTCTGGATCGAATCCACCACCGCAACCTCGCCCCGTTTGGAAAGCGTGGCCGCGATATCGCCCGCCGCGGTCGCGGCCGCCAGCGCCACCGGCGCATCGGCCATGCCGAGCCGGCGCGCCCGCAGGGCGATCTGCGAGACCGCCTCCTCGCCGGTGACATAGATGCAGTCATGGCCCTGGGCGGCGAGCCGCGCGACCGCCTGGAGCAGGAGGGTGGACTTGCCGATGCCGGGATCGCCGCCGATGAGCACGCAGCTTCCCGGCACCAGCCCGCCGCCCAGCACCCGGTCGAACTCGGCAATGCCGGTCGCGCGGCGCTCGACGGCCGGCGGGGCGGCGTCGAGCGGCACCAGGTCGAGCGCCCGGCCGGGCCGTTTGGCGGGTCCGGCCGCCTCTTCGACCAGGCTGTTCCACGCCCCGCAGCTTGCGCAGCGCCCCGCCCACTGGCGCACCGCCGCGCCGCAGGTCTGGCAGACATAGCTCCTGTCCTTGCGGCTCACCCCCGCACCGCCATGCGGATCGGCCCCGACGCGCGGCCGTGGATGAACTGGTCCACGAAGGCATTGCCGCTGTCGTCGATGTCCGCCACGGCGCCCGACCAGACGATCCGCCCTTCGTGCAGCATGGCGATGCGGTCGGCGATCTTCCGCGCGCTCGCCATGTCGTGGGTGATCGACAGCGCCGTTGCGCCGAGCTCCCGCACGCATTCGACGATGAGGTCGTTGATGACATCGGCCATGATCGGGTCGAGGCCCGTTGTCGGCTCGTCGAAGAAGATGATGTCGGGCCGGGACGCGATGGCCCGCGCGAGCGCCACGCGCTTCTGCATCCCGCCGGAAAGCTCCGCCGGCATCAGCTCGCCGACCTCCGGGCCGAGGCCCACCTGGGCGAGCGTGTCGAGCGCCACGGGCTTTGCGTCCCGGCGCGTCCTCTGCCCGCCCGCCACCAGCCCGAACGCCACGTTTTCCCAGACGGAGAGGCTGTCGAACAGCGCGCCGCCCTGGAACAGCATTCCCATGCGCGCATTGACGGCCTCGCGCGCCGCGCCCCTCAGACCGACCGATTCCGCGCCGTCGATGAGAATGCTGCCCCGGTCCGGCTCCACGATGCCGAGCGCGCATTTGACCGTGACCGACTTGCCGGTGCCCGACCCGCCGATGACGACCACCGACTCGCCCGCGCCGACATCGAGATCGACGCCGCGCAGCACGCTCTTCGCGCCGAAGGCCTTATGCAGGCCCCGGATGCGGATCTTCGGTTCGCATGAGGCGCTCATTTGGAGAAGAACAGTTCGGTGATGATGTAGTTGAACACCAGGATGAGGATGGCCGAGGAGACCACCGCATTCGTCGCCGCCCGGCCGACGCCCTGCGCGCCGCCCTCGGAACGGTAGCCGTGATAGCACCCCATGAGCGAGACGAGGAAGCCGAACACCGCGGCCTTGACGAGGCCGGACACGACATCGATCGTCTCCACGAACCGCCATGTCTGGTCGATATAGGCCGCCGCGCCGAAGTCCAGCTTGTAGATGCCGACGATATAGCCGCCGAATATGCCGATGACATCGCCGACCAGCACCAACAGCGGCATCATGGCGAAGCCCGCGAGGATGCGGGGCGCCACCAGGAACTTCATCGGGTCGGTCGAGAGCGTGGAGAGCGCGTCGATCTGTTCGGTGACGCGCATCGTGCCGATCTCGGCCGCCATCGACGCGCCGACCCGCCCGGCGACCATCAGGCCCGCCAGCACCGGCGCAAGCTCGCGCGTGATGGCGAGCGACACGACACCCGCGACCGCGCCCTCGGCCGAGAAGCGCGCAAAGCCGGTATGGCTCTGGAGCGCCAGCACCATGCCGCTGAACAGCGTCGTCAGCGCCACAACCGGCAGGGAGTAGTAGCCGATATCCACCATCTGGCGCAGCAGGATGCGCGGATAGAAGGGTGGGCGGACCATGTGCGAAACGGCGGCGAATGCGAACAGCACCAGCCGGCCGACAGCCTCCAGCAGGGCGAGAAAGGCCCGGCCGATCGCCGCCAGGGGGTTCAAGCGCCGGAGTCCGCGCCGCCCGTATAGGTCCGCGCATAGCGCGCGCCGAGCGAAGTCAGGAATTCGTAGCCGATGGTGCCGGCGGCGTCCGCGAGCTCGTCGGCGTCCATGCCCTCGCCGATCAGGACGGCCCAGTCCCCCGGCTTTACGGACCCCCGCGGCAGCCCGGTCACGTCCAATACGATCGAATCCATCGACACGCGCCCGATCAACGGAACCCTCTGGCCATGCAGCGACGCCCCGGCCCTGGGGCTTGCGGCGCGTAGATAGCCGTCCGCATAGCCGGCGGCAACCGTGGCCAGACGCTGGCCGGCGCGGACTTCGCTCGCGGCGCCGTAGCCGACCGTGAGCGGCCGGTCCACCTCGCGGACCTGGAGCACGCGGGCCTCGAGGCGAACGACGGGTTGCATCGGGTTAGGCCCGTCCGGGGTCGGGTTGAGGCCGTAAAGCGCTGCCCCGGGCCGGGCGAGGTCGAACCGGTAGCCGGCGCCGAGGAAGATGCCGGAGGAGTTGGCGAGGCTCGCCGGCGCATCGAACCGGGCCGTGAGTTCCGCGAACAGGCGGCGCTGGGCCTCGTTCAGCTTGTGCTCCGGCTCGTCGGCGCAGGCGAGGTGGCTCATCACCAGCCGGAACCGCCGCCGGTCCAGCGCCGCCGCCTCTGCGGGGTCGAGGCCGAGGCGGGTCATGCCGGTGTCGATATGCAGCACGGCATCCTCGTCCGGCCACGCAGCGAGGTCGCCTGCATGGTTCAGCACCGGCAGCAGGCGGTATTCGCGATAGACCGGCTGGAAGCCCTCTACCGGCGCGCTCAGCACGGCGATTTCCGCATCCGGGAGGAGGGTCCTAAGCGCCGCGCCTTCGTCCAGCCCGGCCACGAAAAAGCTGCGGCAGCCGGCCCGGCGGAGCGCCGGCGCCACCCGGTCCATGCCCAGCCCGTAAGCATCCGCCTTGACGACGCCCGCCGACGGCGCCAGCGCGTCCAGCTTGCGCCAATTGCCGACAACCGCGTCGAGGTCGATCCGCAGCCGCCCCGGCGGCGCCACCATTCCGGTTTGCTGCGTCATATGCAGCCCGCCTCAGAGGGGAGGCTCGCCATCGCGGTTCTTTTCGAGGTCGCCGAAGCGGGTGAAGCGCCCCTCGAAATAGAGCTCGATCTTGCCGGTCGGCCCATGGCGCTGCTTGGCGATGATGACATCGGCCAGATTGTGGACGCGCTCCATCTCGACCTGCCATTCCCGATGCTTGTCGCTGTTCAGGTCTTCGGGTTCCTGACGCTCCAGATAATATTCGTGGCGGTAAATGAACATCACCACATCGGCATCCTGCTCAATGGAGCCGGATTCGCGCAGGTCCGCAAGATGCGGGCGCTTGTCCTCCCTCTGCTCCACCGCGCGGGAGAGCTGGGAGAGGGCGAGGATCGGCAGGTCCAGCTCCTTGGCCACCGTCTTGAGCCCTCGGGTGATTTCCGAGACTTCCTGCACGCGGTTTTCCGGCCGCCGGCCCGCGCCGGGCTGCATGAGCTGGATATAGTCCACCACGATCAGGTCCAGCCGGCCGTGGCTGCGCAGCAGGCGCCGGGCGCGGGTGCGAAGCTGGGAGACGCTGATCGCCGGCGTGTCGTCGATATAGAGCTTCAGGTTTTCCAGTTCGCGGCTGGCCTGGAGAACCGCGTCGAACTGGGTCTGGCTGATGCGCCCGCGCCTGACCTCGTCGGAGGACACCTTCGCCTGCTCGCCGAGGATGCGCAGCGCCAGTTGCTCGGCGGACATTTCCAGCGAAAAGAAGGCGACCGCATAGCCGTCGATCTCGTGCACCTCGTCGAAGTCGTCCCGCTCGCGCACGCTGGCGCGCGCGGCATTGAAGGCGACATTGGTCGCGAGCGCCGTCTTGCCCATGCCCGGCCGCCCGGCCAGCACCACGAGGTCGGAGCGCTGGAGGCCGCCTAGCTTCCCGTCGAGGTCCTTGAAGCCGGTCGTCACACCCGTCAGGCTGCCTTCGCGGCGGAAGGCGCTCTCGGCCATGTCGATGGCGGATTCGAGCGTCCGGACGAAGGGCCGGAAGCCGGTCTGTTCGGCCCCGGTCGTGGCAAGTTCGAACAGCCGGTGCTCGGCCTTCTCGATCCTGCCGGCCGCGGTGAGGTCGAGGTCGCTGTCATAGGCCTCGTTGACGACCTCGCCGCCGATGGAGATGAGCGAGCGGCGCAGATGCAGGTCGTGGACCGCCTGCCCGAAGGCGACCGCGTCGATGACGCCGATGGCGCTGGCGGCGAGTTCGGCCAGGTAGCGCGGCCCGCCGACATCGGCCAGCCGGTCCTGCTGCTGGAAATAGTCCCTGAGGGTTGCCGGGCTCGCCTGTCCGCCGCGCTCCGTCACCCGGCGAACGGCGTCGTAGATGCGCCGGTGGCTCGGGTCGAAGAAATGCTCCGGCTCCAGGAAGTCGCCGATCTGCTCGAAGATGCGGTTGTCAACCAGGATCGCGCCCAGCAGCGCCATCTCGATCTCCAGGTTGGCCGGAGGCTGGCGGTAGGCGGGGTCGTCGTCCGGCGGAGCCTCGAAGGGCGGTTCCTCGGCGAACCGGGGATCGGCTTGTGCTGTCATGGGAGGGTCATTAGACCGGGTCAGGCTTCGCTGTCGCTGGGGAAATTCTGGAAAGAAAGTATAACAGCCGCAATGCACCGCCTGATCCCGCTTCAGGGCGCCACCAATGTCCGCGACCTGGGCGGCTACGAGACCGGCTGTGGCCGCCGGGTCCGCTGGCGCCGGCTGTTCCGGGCCGACGGGCTGCACGACCTGACGCCTGCGGACCACGGGGCGCTGGAAGCGCTCGGCATCGAGGAGGCGCTCGACCTGCGCTACGGGCCGGAGCGCGCCGGCGAGCCCGTCTGCCTGCCCGAGTCGGTCGCGAGCGTGCATGTGGGCCTGCCCGACAAGCCGGCGGCTTCCCTGCTGGAAACGCTGGATGTGGGCGGCGTGCCCTCGGCGGAAGCGGCAAGGGCGTGGCTCAGGGAAAGCTATGCCGGCTATCCGGAGAAGTATGCGCCCGCCTGCAAAGCGATCCTGAGGCGGCTCGCGGCGGAGGGCGCACCGCCGCTCCTGTTCCACTGCACCGCCGGCAAGGACCGCACGGGCTTCGCCGCCGCCGTGATGCTGGAGGCGCTCGGCGTGCCGCGCGCCACGATCATGGAAGACTACCTGCTCACCAACCGTCACTGGGACCGGGGCGGCCGCGAACCCGAGTGCCTGCCGCGCGAAATCTACGAGCCGGCGTTCGCCGCAAGGGAGGAATATCTGGCCGCGTCATGGGCAACGTTGGACAGAGAGCATGGCGGGCTGGAGGGCTGGCTCGCCAACGCTGTGGGGTTTGGCGCGGAGGAGCGGGAGCAGCTCAGGGCGGCGATGCTGGAGTAGGGGAGAGTTTGGAAGGAAACCTTGACACATGTAGGTCGGCACAAAGGCGCCATAGTTTGTATCCGTTACGCCTGTAAGCAGGCATCTTTCTGGAAGCCCTCCGGATTGATCATGCGGATCCCTTAGTTTGACAGCAGCGGTCTTTATCAATGGCGGTCATCCACGCGACCTGATCCAGAAATCCCGTACGCGGAACCGTCACGATCCTGACGATGACAATTTAGTCACTTCTTTTCCGACAACCCCAATTTATCGCTTGCTTGCGGACGTCTTTCGACTACCATCAATAAAAACCACTTTCGGACCAGCATGACCCTTCAGCTGTTGCCGGTTTCTTTCCGACATAATATTTCCTGCTTATCCGTGACACTCCGCATGTGAGGCTGTACGGTCTCAATGTGTTCCGTATGAGGGGGTCACGGTTATGGGGTTCAAGGTTGCATCGCGCGTGCGTGGTCTGAGCGACGAGGCGTTTCGGGAGGCCTTCGGTACCGAGGAGCAGTGCCGCGCGGCGCTGCTCCGGCTGCGCTGGCCGGGCGGCTTCCTCTGCCCCTGCTGCGGCCATCGCGGGCATTGCGTGCTGGCGGGGCGCGGGCTCTACCAATGCAACCGGTGCAAGAAGCAGACATCGCCCACGGCGGGCACGATCTTCCACGCGACCAAGCTGCCGCTGACACTCTGGTTCGCCGCCATCCACCTGATCGTGACGGCGAAGAACGGCATCTCGTCGGTGGAACTCGGCCGCCGTCTCGGGGTCAAGCAGCCGACGGCCTGGGCCGTGAAGCACAAGATCATGGCGGTGATGGCGCGGCGCGAGGGGGAGACGCCGCTTACGGGGCGGGTCGAGATGGACGACGCCTATCTCGGCGGGGTGCGCTCCGGCGGCAAGCGGGGCCGCGGCGCGGCGGGCAAGACGCCCTTCGTGGCGGCGGTCTCGACCAGTCCCGAGGGGCGCCCGCGCAAGCTGAAGCTGGCGCCGGTCAAGGGCTTCCGCAAGCGCGAGATCGCGCGCGGCGCCAAGCACTGGCTGGCCCCCGGAGCGGCGGTTGTGACGGACGGCCTGGGCTGCTGGAGCGCACTCGACGAAGCCGCCTGCAGCCATCGGGCGATCCGCACCGGGTCGGGCCGACAGGCGGCCCGCATGGCGCCGTTCAAATGGGTGAACACGACGCTCGGCAACATCAAGTGCGCGATCACCGGGACCTATCGCAAGCTCGGCCCCGATCACGCCGGGCGCTACCTCGCCAGCTTCGCCTGGCGCTACAACCGGCGCTATCAACTCCAGACAATGATCCCGCGTTTCGTCCATAGCGCCGCACGCACCGAGCCCATGCCCTATCGCCTCCTCATTGCCAGATGACTTTCAGGGATAAGCAGGTAATATTTTCACCTTTCTGCCCCATTTTGCCGACATCAATAACCAGATAATAGCCCCTTTCCGTTTCCTCCGCCGTCGTATACGCCTCTAGCTGTCGAGTGTAACCCCGCACCAACTTCGTATTGGTAGACAACTTAATCTCTACTAGAACTCGACCAGAAAACCCTTTCGATACCTTGAAGTCTACTGGACCGTTACCCGTATCTGCCTCAGGAGTTAAGTCCAAATCATTTGCTTTACAATATGAATATGCAACGGCGAAAAACAAACGTTGCGCTGCTTTCTCCGGTCGCGACTTGCTTCCGTAATACAGTTCTTCAGAAAATCGTCTATCTTCTATCAAGAAACGGAATTGCTCAATGATATTATCAACAATATGGGCAACACCGATTAAATCCAATGTTTCTGGTTGTTCAATTAATAGCGGCTCGTCGTTAGCCATAGTTGTTGCAATTTTTCTCCACGAAAGTTCACCTAAGGGGTCGCCAGAAGTGTCATAAGGGTCTGCGTTGGTATCGCGAATTATTTCCAGAAGTTGTTCGAATTTCTCCTTGCTGGACATGGCCCACTCTTTTATTTGATTTTTCCCTTCTCTGCTTTTCCCTTCCCAGAGCTTGGATATGTGGTAATTTACATCATTACGCAATTGTTCATTTTTTGATGCAGCATCAGCTACCTCAGACCAGTCTGTGGCAACTGGAAAGTCTCGCAAAATATCCGATGGCAAAAGGACCACTGGGCCACCCTCCGGGATAAATGGATTATTTGGTAGGGACACGTCGTAGCGTGTGCCGTTCTTGAGCCGAAGTGTCTGTTGATTTGTGGGCACATTTAGTTCCCTTAACATCCTTGCATTAAAGTGTAGAAGGTCGGGGAATATAACATTAGTTGTCATGTCACTGATACGAGCAGGCCCGATGCCCTCCTCAAAGAGTGCCATCGCGACAAATAAGTCTGGGTCATCGACTCCTAGGCGAACAATTTCGCAAGCGGTGTCGAAGAGTTGATCCGTAAGTCCACTACCAGAGCCGCTGCCGGAAACGGACAATGCACCATATCCAAGGCACGTCCACTTGATTTCAGGGAATGACAACAGGCGGCGAGCGGTTCGCCACGCTACGTCATTGATGGTCGTCGTTGCTTGTAGAAACTTAATCACTTTAGTAAAGTGCTGCTCATAAGTGCGGCGGGCGCCTATCGACATCTCAGGATGGTGACTTCTTGTCAGTAAGAGCGGGTCAATGAAAAGACGAGTATCGACGTTTAGTGTGGGATCGAGGATGCCTAATTGAAACAATGTTTCGGTAGGAACGCCGTAGAAGTCCGAGAAAGGGGCGGGGTTACGAATCTTTGCCATTTCTCTAAAAGCCTTTGGGATAAGCCTGTGATGCTATCGCAGCAGAGTTGATACGGAGCGGGCGGGAGTGTTTTTGTCGAAAGTTACTGTGAACGAGATTTGTGCGGTGGCGACGGGAACGTACGCGGGTGCCTAGTGGTTGTCAAAGGGACCACATTGCGGACCGATGGGCGGATGATGGTAGGGGTAGAAAAAGCGCGCTTCGAGATCGGATTCGGTTGCGAAGCCCTCCTCCGTGCCCGCCCGCCCGAGCGTCGTGCTCTCCATCAGGAGCACGTCGATATCCGTCGGTGGCTTGCGGACCGCCGCCTCGAACAGCGCCCCCTTGCGGCCGTGGGCGCGGAAGTCGCCCGAGTAGAACACCCGCTGGCCATCCGCCTCGACCAGCAGGGCGTAGGCGTCGAAGGCGCTGTGGTCGATGAGGAAGGGCGTGATGCGGAACGGCCCGATCTCGACCGGCGTCCGGTCGGCGAGGAACTGCGGATCGGCAAAGGCGTGGCCGTTCGGCACCCAGACGCTCGCGGCCGTGAGAATGTTGTGCGCGGCCTCGCCGATCCAGATCGGTACCTCCGGCCGGATGTGCCTCGCCAAACTGAAACCTGCTTATCCGTGACACTCCGCATGTGAGGCTGTACGGTCTCAATGTGTTCCGTATGAGGGGGTCACGGTTATGGGGTTCAAGGTTGCATCGCGCATGCGTGGTCTGAGCGACGAGGCGTTTCGGGAGGCCTTCGGCACCGAGGAGCAGTGCCGCGCGGCGCTGGTCCGGCTGCGCTGGCCGGGCGGCTTCCTCTGCCCCTGCTGCGGCCATCGGGAGCATTGCGTGCTGGCGGGGCGCGGGCTCTACCAATGCAACCGGTGCAAGAAGCAGACATCGCCCACGGCGGGCACGATCTTCCACGCGACCAAGCTGTCGCTGACACTCTGGTTCGCCGCCATCCACCTGATCGTGACGGCGAAGAACGGCATCTCGTCGGTGGAACTCGGCCGCCGTCTCGGGGTCAAGCAGCCGACGGCCTGGGCCGTGAAGCACAAGATCATGGCGGCGATGGCGCGGCGCGAGGGGGAGACGGCACTTACGGGGCGGGTGGAGATGGACGACGCCTATCTCGGCGGGGTGCGCTCCGGCGGCAAGCGGGGCCGCGGCGCGGCGGGCAAGACGCCCTTCGTGGCGGCGGTCTCGACCAGTCCCGAGGGGCGCCCGCGCAAGCTGAAGCTGGCGCCGGTCAAGGGCTTCCGCAAGCGCGAGATCGCGCGCGGCGCCAAGCACTGGCTGGCCCCCGGAGCGGCGGTTGTGACGGACGGCCTGGGCTGCTGGAGCGCACTCGACGAGATCGCCTGCAGCCATCGGGCGATCCGCACCGGGTCGGGCCGACAGGCGGCCCGCATGGCATCGTTCAAATGGGTGAACACGACGCTCGGCAACATCAAGAGCGCGATCACCGGGACTTATCGCAAGCTCGGCCCCGACCATGCCGGACGCTATCTCGCCAGCTTCGCCTGGCGCTACAACCGGCGCTATCAACTCGAAACCATGATCCCGCGTTTCATCCATAGCGCCGCACGCACCGAGCTCATGCCCTATCGCCTCCTCATTGCCGGATGACTTTCAGGGATAAGCAGGAACCGAAATGGTCCTGATGAGGATGCGAGATCGCGACACCCAGCAGGCTCGCGTCCGGTTCCCGGAACCCTGGAACCATGGGGAGCAGCGTCTCCTGCGCTTCGTCGGGCGCGTCGAGCGGCAGGCCGACATCGAGCACGAGGCGCTTGCCCACTGCCTCGACCTCGATGCAGGTGCCGCCGATTTCCTTCGTGCCCCGGTGGATGCGGAGTCTCATCGCTCCCCTTTCGTTTCAGCCCCGGAGCGAAGAACCGGCGCAAGTCGCCCTTTCCGGTGCAAGCCGGGGCTGCACGCCACGCGGCAGGACAGCGCCTTGTGCCGCCCCGCCGGCCCGGGCCTCGCGGCAGGGCGGGGCGCGGCGTCCGGCGTTATTTCACGGTGACCGTAATCACGTCCGACATCACCGGCGGGGTGTGCGGCACATGCCCATGGTCGCCCAGCACCAGCTGCAGCGTGTGCGTGCCGGGCGCCAGTTCCACACTGGCCTCGGTCTGGCCGCCGCCGAAATGCCGGTGGTTGTCGTCCGTCGTAACGCTGTAGAGCAGCTCTTCCTCACCGTCCTCGCCCTGGCCCATCGGCGGACGGTCGATCAGCAGGTGGTGATGGCCGGTGCCTTCCTTTTCGATACCGGCCGGCGCTACGCCCATGCCCGACAAACCGAAGACGATCTTCGCCGGGCTCGACACGGTGTCGCCGTCGGAAAGGTTCGCGAAATACACCGTCGCGCCGGGGGTGGACGGCGCCCCCTGTGCGAAAGCCGCGCCCGCGGCCAAGACGGCGAACAGAGCGGCGAGAATTGCGGTCTTCATGGGTTTCGT
The DNA here is from genome assembly GCA_965261985.1 of Alphaproteobacteria bacterium. GTDB lineage: Bacteria > Pseudomonadota > Alphaproteobacteria > Bin95 > Bin95 > Bin95. The sequence goes on along the minus strand of OZ253490.1, from coordinate 5,043,396 downwards.
CCTTCCTGGTGACAGAATGTCGCAAGCACACACCCGAACCGGGCCGGTACCCAGCAGCAATGCGGACTCTTCGGGGCGCCGGGCCCCTGGTGCTCAGTCCAGCAGCGTTTCGCCCGGCCTGATGCGGGTGAAGGCGACGGGCTCCGACGAGGCGGTAAGCGCGCCGCCCTCCAACCGGACGGCGGTGTAGCGCGTGGCGGCGAGGTCGCCGGTTTCGGGGAAGTCTTCGCGGAAATGGGCGCCGCGCGAGTCCTCGCGGGCGCGGGCCGCCGCCGTAATCGCGCGCGAAACCGTCACCAGGCTTTCCAGGTTCAGCCGGTCGTGCCAGGCGAGGTTGAAGGCCCGCCCGCCGCCGGCCGCGCCGGCCGCCTCCACCTCCGCCGCCAGGTCGGCGAGCCCGGCTTCGGCGCGCGCCAAGCTCTCGGCCGAGCGCAATATGCCGACCTCGTCCCACATCAGGTCCGCCAGCCGGTCGCGGATGCCGCCGAGATCGCCGGGCGGCTTGTCGAAGACGGCAAGGCACCGCGCGGCGGCGGCCTCCAGCACCGCTTCGTCGGGGTCGGGAAAGGCGCTTCGCCCGTCCACATCCTCCGCCATCCGGTCGCCCGCAATACCGCCATAGACGGTGGAGTTGGCGACGCCGTTGCCGCCGAGCCGGTTCGCGCCGTGGACGCCGCCCGTGTCCTCGCCCGCGGCGTAGAGGCCGGCCAAGGCCGTGGTGGTGTCGGGCTCGAAGGCGACGCCGCCCATCATGTAATGCGCCGTCGGCACCACCTCGACCAGCCCGCCGGCGAGGTCGAAGCCGCAGTCCCGGCAGCGCTCGACCATGCCCTTGAAGCGCTCCTCGACCGAAGCGGGACCGAGATGGGCCATGGAGATGTAGAGCCCGCCCCTTTCGGTGACATTGCCGGCGCGCATCTCGCGCGCCATGGCGCGGCTGACGATATCGCGGGTGGCGCGCTCCAGGCGGGGGTCGTAGCGCTCCATGAACCGCTCGCCGTCGCCGCCGAGCAGGTAGCCGCCGGCGCCGCGCAGGCCCTCTTCCAGCACCGTGCCGGTCATGCGGGTGCCGGGGCCGGCATAGAGCCCGGTCGGGTGAAACTGCACCATCTCCATGTCGCGCAGCGCGAGGCCCGCCTCCAGCGCCATCGCCATGCCGTCGCAGGTCTTGTCGCCGGAGGGCGTGTGGTAGCGGTACATGGTCGGGCCGCCGCCGGTCGCGAGCAGCACGGCCTTGGCGCGCACGAAGCGCAGCGCGCCGCTGCGGATGTCGATCAGCAGCACGCCGGCGAGCCTGGAGCCGTCGCGCGAGGGGATCAGCGCCACCGCCCGGTGCTCCTCCAGCCGGGTCACCGCCCGCGCCCAGACCTGCTCCATCAGCCGGTTGACGATCTCGATGCCGGTCAGGTCCCCCTTGTGGACGGTCCGGTCGAAGGTCTGCCCGGCAAATGCCTTCTGGTGGATGCTGCCGTCGGGATTGCGGTCGAAATAGCAGCCGATCTCGTCCTCGAGCTCGCGGATGCGCACCACCGCGCCCTCGACCAGCGTCCAGGCGAGATCCTGGCGGTTGATCCAGGCCCCGCCCTCGATGGTGTCCATGAAATGGCGTTCGAGGCTGTCTCCCGGCGCGAGCGCGACATTGTAGCCGCCCTGCACCATGCGGGTGCAGCCGCTCTTGCCGAGCAGGCCCTTCGCCGCGATGGCGATGTCGAGCGACGGGTCGGCGCGGTAGGCGTGCAGCGCGGCGAACAGCCCGGCGCCGCCGGAGCCGAGGATCAATATGTCCCTGTCCATGCGCTCGATCATGCAAATGCCGCCGCCAGGAAGCCGAAGCCGGCGAGCAGCGCCAGCCCGCCGGCCACTGCGATCCGAGACTGCTGGCGGTCGGACCAGGGCCCGAACTCAAGCAGCAGCAGGCGCAGGCCCCCCGTCAGGTGGAGCGCGAGCAGCACGACGAGCCCCGTTTCGGCGAGCTTGACCCAGGGGTTCTCCGTCCAGTCGAGCACGTCGTCGAGCGCGGCCTGCTCCACCGCGAGGCCGAGCACGAGGAAATGGAACGGCAGGAACACCGCGAGCGCCACGCCGGAAAGCCGGTGCAGCAGGAAGGCCCACCAGGGTCCGCGTCTCACAGCACCGCCATTACGGCGCGCAGGCCGAGCGCGAGCAGCAGCAATCCGAAGAGGGTCATGGCAATGTCGAGCCCGGCGCCGCGCCAGCGGCCCCATTCCCGCAGCACGGCGCGCAGGCCGATGGGCGCATGCACGGCCGCCGCCAGCACGAACAGCCCATAGACCGCGCCCCAGAACAAGCTTCCCTCGGTGCGCGACAGGATCTCCCCGGCGGAAAGCCCGTCCCGGACGGCATAGAGGATGACGCCCAGATGCAGCAGCACCAGGGGCGCCAGCACCATCGCCGAGACGCGCTGGGCGGCGAACAGCCAGGCTTCCTTCATCGCCGCCGTTCCCGTGTGCGGCCGCCGAGCGCGCGGCGGAAGACCTCGCGCTTCAGGCCGGCAATGGCGGCCGTCGGATTCAGGCCGGTCGGGCAGGCGTCGGCGCATTCCTGGTGGCTGCGGCAGAGATGGCAGCCCTCCCCGGCGGCATCCAGGTGGCCGTCCCGGTCGCCGTCGCGCCGGTCGTTCACCAGCGTCCAGAGCCGGTTGAGCACGGCCGGCCCCGGATAGTCGGGGTTCCAGGCCACGCTGTCGCAGGCGGCGTAACAGACGGCGCAATTGATGCACTCGATGCCGGCGTCGGCGGCGGCGCGCTCGGGCTCGTCGGGCCGGACCGGCGCTTCCGGCGGCGCCGCAGAGGGGACGAACCGCGCCTCCGCGTCGCGCCATTTCTCGAAGAAGGGCGCCATGTCCACGGCGAGGTCCCTGATGACCGGCAGGTTGCGCAGCGGCCCGATGCGCACCCGGCCCTTGCGTGCAGCGCGCGAGACATGGGTGCGGCAGGTCCAGCGCGGGCGCCCGTTGACGGTCATGGCGCAGGAGCCGCACATGCCCACGCGGCAGGCGAAACGGTAGGCGAGCGAGGGGTCGATATGGCGCTGCACATGCGTCACGACGTCGAGCACCGTCTGGTTGGCCCGGTGCGGGACCGTGTAGCTGCGCCAGGCGCCGTCCTCGCCCCCGCGCCAGATTTCGACTTCGAGCACTGCCATGGCGGCTTCATCGTAGCCGGTTTTGACAAGCCGGAGGCAAGTGCGTTTCATGGTCCCCATGACCATGCTCCAGAGAAACGGTTACGCCCTCCATGTGGAGACGGTGGACCTCGTGCCGCCCTGGAACGCGCCCGGCGAGGCCGTCCTCTTCTGCCACGGCGTCGCGGTGGATTGCGACATCTGGTCCGGCTGGCTGCCGGGCCTGATCGACCGGTTCCGCATCGCGCGCTTCGACCTTTGCGGCTTCGGGCGCTCGACCCTGCCGGATTCGGGCCACCGCTGGTCCTTCGACGGGCTTGCGGACGACATTATGGCGGTCGCGGATGCGGCCGGCTTCGAGCGCTTCCACCTGGTCGGCGAGTCGCTCGGCGGCACGACCTGCCTGTTCACGGCCGCCAGGGAGCCGGAGCGGATCGCGAGCGTCTGCGCCTGCTCCACCGGCCATTACGGGCCGGCGATCCGCAATGTCGCCGTCTGGCGGGCGGCGGTCGAGGCGGACGGCATGGCGCGCTGGTCGGAGGAGATGGTCGAACGCCGCTTCGCCGACGGCAAGGTCGGCGCCGCCGAACGGCAATGGACGCACGAGGTGCAGAGCCGCACGGCCGCCTCGTCGCTGCTGGATGCCGCCGACCTGCTGATGGGTGCGGAGCTCTCGGACACCTTCCGGCGCATCGCCTGCCCGGTGCTGCTGCTGCATCCGGACTCGAGCCCGTTCCTGCCCATGACCGTCGCCGCGGACCTGCTGGGGGTGCTGCCGGATGCGCGGCTTCAGGTGTTCCCCGGCGCCCGCCACGGTATCGCGCTCAGCCATGCGGCGGAAGGCGCGCGCGCGTTCAGGGAATTCGCCGCCGCCTGAGCTGCCGCTGCACCGAAAGGTCCGCCGCCACCGGGGAAATCCGGTTGCCTACCGGCGTGTCGTTAGGTAGCATGAGTTTACATTCCGCGTTCGACAGCTCACAGGTGGCCTTGAGGAGCGGGGCCGCAGCAAAATTCCATGCGGGAGCGTACAGAACTCGAACAGGAGAACCAGAACCCATGAAACTCAAAACGACATTGGTAGCCGCTGCCGCGGCCGCGGCGTTCTCCGTCGGGGCCCACGGGGCGACGCTGGATGACGTGAAGGCCAAGGGATTCATCCAGTGCGGCGTTTCCACCGGTCTCGCCGGGTTCGCATTCACGGACGCCAACGGCAATTGGGACGGGTTCGACGTCACCTTCTGCCGCGCGACGGCGGCGGCCGTGTTCGGCGACCCGAATGCGATCAAGTTCACGCCGACCACCGGCAAGACCCGCTTCACGGCGCTCGCCTCGGGCGAAATCGACGTCCTCTACCGGAACACGACCTGGACGCTGAGCCGGGACGTCGATCTGAAGTTCTCGTTCCTGGGCGTCAACTACTATGACGGCCAAGGCTTCATGATCCGCAAGGACGCGGGCGTGATGTCGGCAACCGAACTCGCCGGCGCAACGGTCTGCATCCAGACCGGCACCACGACCGAGCTGAACCTGGCCGACTACTTCCGCGCCAACAACATGAACTACGAGCCGGTACCGATCGAAACCAACGCCGAGGCGCAGCAGAAATATCTGGCGAACGCCTGCGACCTGTACACCACGGACGCCTCCGGCCTGGCCGCGACCCGCGCCACCTTCGAGAGCCCGGCAGACCATGTCATCCTGCCGGAAATCATCTCCAAGGAGCCGCTCGGGCCGTTGGTCCGCCACGGCGACAACGCCTGGGGCGACATCGTGCGCTGGGTGCTGAACGCCCTCATCATCGCCGAGGAGAAGGGCATCACGGCGGCGAATGTGGACAGCATGGCTTCTGCCGACACCAAGGACCCGGAGATCAAGCGTCTGCTGGGCGTCGAGGGCAATTACGGCGCGATGCTCGGCCTCTCCCCGGACTGGGCCATCCACGCGATCAAGGCCGGCGGCAATTACGGCGAGATCTTCGAGAAGTATATCGGCGAGAGCACCGCTATCGGCCTGGCTCGCGGGCTGAACCAGCTCTGGACCAAGGGCGGCATTCTCTACGCCCCGCCGTTCCGGTAAGCACTGCAACTCGAAGGGCGCTTCCTCATGGAAGCGCCCTTTACTCTGTCCGGGCCGGGGGCCTTCGAACGGCGAGGCTGTGCGGCCCAGTTTGACGGGGAGCTGTGACGCATGTCCATGACAGGACAGCCGCCTCCGGAACCTTTTCGCGTCAGACAGCTTCTTTACGACACCAGATATCGTTCCTACACGATTCAGATCTTTGCGCTGGCCGTCATCATGCTGGCCTTCGCATGGGCGATAGACAACGCGGTCCGGAACCTTGCGGCCCTGGGCAAGGACATCGATTTCGGCTTCATCTTCGAAACCTCCGCCTACGACATCAACCAGCACCTGCTCGATTACGATTCGACGTCCACGCACGGGCGCGCCGCCCTTGTCGGCATTATCAACACGATCCTCGTCGCGGTCATGGGCTGCATTACCGCGACGGTCATCGGCATTTTCGCGGGCGTGCTCCGGCTTTCCCGGAACTGGGTCGTCGCGCGGCTGATGACGGTCTATATCGAGACGGTCCGCAATATTCCGGTCCTTATCTGGATCCTGTTCACGGTCGCCATCGTCAACGAAGCCCTGCCGGGTATCAGGTCCTTCCGGGGCGAGGATGCGATGAGCGGCCTGCTGTTCGACAGCGTCTTCATCACCAACAGGGGCTTCTACGTCCCGGCTCCGGTCTTCGAAGCGGGTTCGGCCGCCGTGGGGGCGGTGCTGCTGCTGTCGATAGCCGCAGCCTGGTATTTCGGCCGCTGGGCCAGGACCCGGCAGGAGGCGACCGGCCGGATCCTGCCGGTGTTCCGGGTCCGGCTTGCGATTCTCTTCGTTCCGGTCCTGCTCGCGTTCTTCGCCGCGGGCTCGCCGGTCTCGCTGGAGCTTCCCGCGCTGAAGGGTTTCAACTTCAAGGGCGGAATCTACATGCGCGACAGCCTGATCGGCTTGTGGCTGGCGCTCTCGGTCTATACCGGCGCCTTCATTGCCGAGATCGTGCGCGCCGGCATCCTCGCGATCAGCAAGGGCCAGACGGAAGCAGCCTATGCGCTCGGCCTCAGGCCCGGCCGCGCCATGAGCCTCGTCGTGCTGCCCCAGGCGCTTCGCGTCATCGTGCCGCCGCTCATCAGCCAGTTCCTCAACCTGACCAAGAACTCCTCGCTCGCGATCGCCGTGGGATACATGGACGCCACCGGCACGCTCGGCGGCATCACACTGAACCAGACGGGCCGCGAGATGGAGTGCATCCTGCTCCTGATGGCGTTCTACCTGGTGACCTCGCTGGCGATCTCCGGGGCGATGAACGCCTACAACAGACGCGCCAGTCTGAAGGAGCGCTGAGATGGCCGGCGAAAGGCCCGTCGCATTCGTTGCCGAGCGGCAAATCCCGCCGTCGCCGCCGCCGGTAAGGACGGGCGGCGTTCTCGGGTGGGCGCGGGACAACCTTTTCTCGAGCATCTTCAACACGGTCGCGACCCTGCTGTCGGTCGCCTTCGTCGCCTATATCCTGGTCTCGGTCGTGCCCTGGCTGATTCTGGACTCGGTCTGGAATGCGTCCTCCCTGCAGGGCTGCCGGGCCGTCGATGACGGCGCCTGCTTCGCGGTCATCAACGAACGCTTCCTGCAGTTCGTATTCGGGTTCTATCCGGACGATCTGCGCTGGCGACCGGTCGCGACCTTCGTGCTGCTGTTCGTTGCGATCTGGCCCGCGCTGTTCAGCTCTGCGCCGCGCAAGCTGCTCATCTTCACCGCCCTCTATCCGGTCCTCGCCTACTGGCTCATCTGGGGCGGCTCCTTCTGGGAGCCGGTCGGGGCCGTTGCCGGTCCCGCCATCGGCTGGGCCTGCGTCCATTTCCTGCCGCTGCTTGCGCGCGGAAGGCTGGATGAGGGGATCGCTTCCCTGGCAGCCGTCGGCACGGGAATCCTTGCGACGGTGCTCTGGTGGCTGTTCGGCGTAACCGTGTTCGACGACGCATTGAGCGCCGTGCTGGCGATTGGCCTCGAGCCGGTGGAGTCCGCCAGGCTCGGCGGTTTCCTGCTGTCCACCATCATCGGCGTCTCCGGCATTGCGGGCTCCCTGCCCATCGGCATCGTGCTCGCGCTCGGCCGGCGCTCCAACCTGATCCTCATCAAGGCCTGCTGCGTCGGCTTCATCGAGTTCATCCGCGGCGTGCCACTGATCACGCTGCTGTTCGTCGCCTGGCTGCTGCTCTCCTATTTCCTGCCGCCCGGCACGGAGTTCGACCTGATCCTGCGCGTGGTCATCATGGTGACCGCCTTCGCCTCGGCCTATATGGCGGAGGTTATCCGGGGCGGGCTCGCCGCGCTGCCGGCGGGGCAGTACGAGGCCGCCGACTCGCTCGGCCTGGACTACTGGAAGTCCATGCGCCTCATCATCCTGCCGCAGGCGCTCAAGGTTTCCATTCCGGGGATCGTCAACACCTTCATCGGCCTGTTCAAGGACACCACCCTCGTCATCATCATCGGGCTGCTCGACCCCGTGGGCCTGCTGCAGCCGATCCGCGCCGACCAGAACTGGAACGGTATCGTGTGGGAGCTCTACGGCTTCATCGCGCTGTTCTTCTTCATCTTCTGTTTCGCCATGTCGCGCTATTCCATGTATCTGGAGCGCAACCTCGATGTCGGACACCGATAGGGAAGGGCCGGGCCCATGACCGCCGCCGCAACCGAACGGGACGAAGAACGCCGCGACATGACGGTGTCGGGTGAGGCCGCTATCGAGATCGCCGGCATGAACAAGTGGTTCGGGGAGTTCCACGCCCTTCGCGACATAAGCCTGACCGTCTATCGCGGCGAGCGCATCGTCGTCTGCGGACCGTCCGGTTCCGGCAAGTCCACGCTCATCCGCTGCATCAACGCGCTGGAGAACCACCAGGCGGGCACGATCGTCGTCGAAGGCACGGAGCTGTCTTCCGACCTCAAGAACATCGACCGGATCCGGTCCGAAGTCGGCATGTGCTTCCAGCAATTCAACCTCTTCCCCCATCTCTCGGTGATCGAGAACTGCACCCTCGCGCCGATCTGGGTCCGGCGCGAGCCGAAGAAGGAAGCCGAGGAGCTGGCGCGCTACTATCTCGAACGGGTGAAGATCGGCGACCAGGCGCTGAAATATCCGGGGCAGCTCTCCGGCGGCCAGCAGCAGCGGGTCGCGATCGCGCGCTCGCTCTGCATGCAGCCGCGCATCATGCTGTTCGACGAGCCGACCTCGGCCCTCGATCCGGAAATGATCAAGGAAGTGCTGGACGTCATGGTCGATCTGGCCGAAAGCGGCATGACCATGCTGGTCGTTTCCCATGAGATGGGGTTCGCCCGCCAGGTCGCGCACCGCATCATCTTCATGGACGAAGGCCAGATCGTGGAGCAGAACGAACCGGAGACTTTCTTCAACAACCCGCAATCGGAGCGGACCAGGCTCTTCCTCAGCCAGATCCTGTCCCATTGACCCGGCCCGGCGGGGGTTCGGGGAGCCCGTCCGGCTCCTATGTCCTCTATGGGGTGGAGGCGTCCCCGTACACGGTCAAGCTCCGGGCGGCGCTGCGCTACCGCCGGCTACCCTGTCGCTGGGTCTGCCGCTTCGTGCAGATGTACGAGCCGCTCGCCCATGTGCGCCCGCAATTGACGCCGGTGCTCCAATTCCCGGACGGCGAGCTCAGGACCGACAGCACGCCCATACTGGAGGAGCTGGAAAGCCGGCATGAGGACGAGCGCTCGCTGCTGCCCGAGCACGCGCGCGACCGTTTCCTCGCCTGGCTGATCGAGGACATGGCCGACGAATGGCTCTCCAAATGCCTCTTCCACTACCGCTTCGGGACCTCCGAGGATGCCGATTTCGCCGCCCTTTGGGTGATGGACGACGCGCACGGCGATCTCGACGCAGGCGAGATCGCCGCGGCCGTCCCGGCCTTCCGGGAGCGGCAGGTCGAGCGCATGGGCTTCCTCGGCTGCACGCCGGAGGCCGCGCCGCTCTTCGAGGCGAGCTACCGGCGCGTGCTCGATGCGCTTGAGACGACGGTCGCCAACGGGCGGTTCCTGTTCGGCACGCGACCCTCGGTCGCCGATCTCGCGCTGTTCGGCCAGTTGAAGACGCTCGGCATCGACCCGACGCCAATGGCCGTCATGCGCGCCCGCGCGCCGCGCACCGACGCCTGGGTGCGGCGCGCGGACGACCTTTCCGGCGTCGAGGGCGAGTGGGAGGAGCCGGGTCCTGCCGTCGCCGCGCTGTTGGGGATGGCGCGCGAGGTCTATTGGCCGTTTCTCCGGGCCAATGCGGCCGGCGATGTCGATGTTATGCTGGCGGGACACCGCTTCCGTCAGCCGCATTTCCGTTATCAGGCCAAATGCTACGATCGGCTGGCGAAGCTCCATGCGGCGCTGGAGCCGGGGGTGAGAGAGGAGATCGGACTGGAATGACTGCAAACTCCGTCGAGTCGCGGATGACCGCCATTGACGACGCCTGGCTCGCCACGACAGAGGAGGAGGTCCTGGAGCCGGACCTGCCCATCGTCGATCCGCACCATCATCTCTGGGACTTCCCCTTCCACCGCTACCTGTTGCACGAGCTGCTGGAAGACACCGGCAGCGGCCACAATGTGCGCGCGACGGTGTTCGTCGAGTGCGGCTCGATGTACCGATCCGGGGGCCCCGAGGCCGAGGCGTCGGTCGGCGAGGTCGAATTCGTCAACGGCACGGCCGCGATGAGCGCGTCCGGGCGTTACGGGGAGACGCAGACCTGCGCCGGCATTGTCGGATTCGCGGACCTCACTCTGGGCGCTGCGGTCGAGGACGTGCTGCAGGTCGAGGTCGCCGCCGGCAACGGGCGCTTTCGCGGCATCCGCCACGCCGCCGGATACGACCCGAGCCCGGATGTGCGCAACAGCCACACGAACCCGCCGCCGGGGCTCTACGGCGATGGGACTTTCCGCGAGGGCTTCGCCCGGCTCGCTGCGCTCGACCTGACCTTCGAGGCCTGGCTCTACCACACCCAGCTTGAGGATGTCGTGGGTCTGGCAAGCGCCTTCCCCGACGCCCGGATCGTGTTGGACCATGTCGGCGGGCCGCTCGGCATCGGCCCCTATACCGGGTGTCACGAAGAGATTTTCCCGGGCTGGCAGGCCGGCATCCGGGCCATCGCCGAGTGCGGGAACGTCCATGTGAAGCTCGGCGGCCTCGGCATGAAGGTCTATGGGTTCGACTTCCACAAGCAGGACCGGGCGCCGTCCTCCGACACGCTCGTCGCGGTATGGAGGCCCTATATCGAGACCTGCATCGAGGCTTTCGGTCCCTCGCGCTGCATGTTCGAAAGCAATTTCCCGGTGGACAAGGCGTCGTGCAGCTATGCTGTGATGTGGAACGCCTTCAAGAAGCTTGCCGCCGGCGCGTCCGAGGACGAAAAAGCCGACCTGTTCGCCGGCACCGCGCGGCGCTTCTACAAACTCGACGGAGTCTGACTGCCATGCCCGAAGCCCCACTCAGCAATTCCGGCATTCTGGCCGCCTACCGGCAAAAGACGCCGACCAGCGCCAGACTGTTCGACGAGGCCTGCCGCACCTTCCCCTCCGGCATCACGCATGACAGCCGCCGGCTGGAGCCCTACGGCATCTATGTCGAGCGCGCCCAGGGCCCGCGCAAATGGGATGTCGATGGCAATGAATATATCGACTATTTCGGCGGCCACGGCGCGCTGCTGCTCGGCCATAACGACCCGGATGTGATGGCGGCGGTCGCCGAGGCGCTCGCCTGCGGCACGCATTTCGGCGCGAGCCATACAGGCGAGTTGCGCTGGGCGCAGAAGATCCAGTCGTTGGTGCCCTCGGCGGAGAAGGTGCGCTTCACCTCCTCCGGCACGGAAGCGACGCTGCTCGCGCTGCGCCTCGCGCGGACCGCGACGGGGCGCACGAAGATCCTGCGCGTGCGCACCCACTTCCACGGCTGGCACGACCATATGGCGTCGGGCCAAAACTCGCATTTCGACGGCTCCTCGGCCGTCGGCCTGGTGCCCGGCATCGCCGAGAGCACGGTGCTGGTCGATCCCGAGGACCTGGACGGCGCGCGGGCGGTACTGGCGGGCGGCGAGATCGCCGCGGCCATCCTGGAGCCGACCGGCTCCAGCACCGGCATGGTGCCGACCTCGCCGGCCTTCCTCGAAGGGCTGCGCGAGGCGACCGCCGAGAACGGCACCGCGCTCATTTTCGACGAGGTGGTGACCGGCTTCCGCGTGTCCCCTGGCGGCGCGCAGGGCCATTACGGCATCCGGCCGGACCTCACCGCGTTCGCCAAGATCGTCTCGGGCGGCCTGCCGGGCGGGGCGGTCGCCGGCCGGGCCGACTTCTTCGAGCGGCTCGATTTCGACCTCACCCGCGAGAAGGGCATCGAGAAGATCGGCCACCAGGGCACCTACAACGCCAACCCGGTGGCCGCGGCCGCCGGCCTCGCGGCGCTGACGAAGCTGGATGCGACGGGCGCATGCGAGCGCGCCAACGCCATGGGCGAGCGGCTGCGCGCCGGCCTGAACGACGCGATACGGGCCGCCGGCATTGCCTGGGCGGCCTATGGCACCTTCTCGGTCTTCCACATCTTCACCAACCCCGCGGGACGGGCGGATGTCTCGCCGGATAATTTCGACCCGTTCGCCTGCGGCTACGAGGAGCTCCGGGGCAATGCGCCGGGCGCGGCGCACAAGCTTCGGCTGGCGATGAATGTCCACGGCGTCGATTTCACCGGCTGGCCGGGCGGCACGATCTCCGCCACCCACGGCGAGGCGGAGATCGACGCCACCGCGGAAGCCTTCGCCCGCGCCCTCGACATGATGAAAGCCGACGGCGACCTGTAGGGGGCCGTCCCTACAGCGTAATTCCGCCGTCGGCGACGAAGACGGCGCCGGTGGTGTAGGCGCTTTCGTCGGCGGCGAGGTGGACGGCGAGCGCGGCGATCTCCTCCGGGGTGCCGAGACGGCCGAGCGGCTGGCGGGCGATGAAGTCCTTGCGCGCCTGCACGGGGTCGTCGAAGGCGGCGATGCGCTCGTCCAGCGAGGGCGACTGCACGGTGCCGGGAGCAATCGCGTTGCAGCGCACGCCCGAGGAGATCGCGTCCGCCGCCACCGCCCGCGTCAGGCCGATCACCGCCGCCTTCGTGGTGGAATAGACGGCGCGGAAGGGCACGCCCTTCAGGTTGGACGCGACCGAGGCCATGTTGACGATGGAGCCCCGGCCCGCCGCCATCATGCCGGGCAGGAAGGCCCGGACGGTGCGGAACATCGACTTCACATTGAGGTCGAAGGCGAAATCCAACTCGGCTTCCGTGGCTTCGAGGATCGTGCCGTGGTGGACGAAGCCCGCGACATTGCAGAGCGCATCCACCGGGCCGAACAATTCGGCGAAGGCTCGAACGGCCGGTCCTTCCGTCACGTCGAGGCAGTAAGTCTCGATGCCGCCGCCCATATCCGCGAGTTTTTCGGGCGCGATGTCCGTCGCGATCACCCGCGCGCCCTCCGCCGCCGCCGCCAACGCGATGGCGCGGCCGATGCCTTGTCCCGCGGCCGTCACCAGTACCGTCTTGTCCTCGAGTCGCATGGAAACTCCTTCCCCCTCCCGCAGGGGAATCGCTTTTGAAGATTTTGTGACGGCTTGCGTATTTGGATTCAGACTGCCGTGCACGTCATTTGGTGTTCAGGGGTTTGAGATGCAGGAGTTTTCGGCGTTATTTGAAGGGGTTGAGGATCCCCGTTGCAGCAATGCGACGCGGCATTCACTTCATGAGATGCTGATGATCGCGCTGCTGTCGACGCTGTGCGGCGGGGAGGGATGCGCGGACATGGAGCGGTTCGGACGGGCGAAGGAGCCGTTTTTGCGCCGTTTCATGGTGCTGGCGCACGGCATTCCGAGCCATGACGCCTTTTCGGACCTGTTCAACGCGCTCGATCCCGGCGGGCTGCAGAGGGTGCTTCTGCGGCTTCTGGAGGATTGGTCGGCACTTCTGGAGGACGATGTCATCGCGATTGACGGCAAGTCTCTGCGCCGGTCCTTCGCCGATGCCGCCGCGCGCTCGCCGGTGCACCTGGTGCAGGCCTTCGCCGCCCGGGCGCGTCTGGTGCTCGGCCAGGTGAAGGTCGCGGACAAGTCGAACGAGATCGCGGCGATGCCGAAGCTGCTTGAGATGCTGGCGCTGAAGGGACGCATCGTGACGGCCGATGCGATGCATACCCAGAGGGCGGCGGCCGAGTCCATCACCGCCCGGGGCGGGGACTATGTTCTGGCGCTCAAGGGCAATCAGGCCAGCTTGCATGACGATGTGCGGTTGTATCTGGACGACCCCGCCCGGGCGGACGAACTCCGGTCATGTCAACAGGTTGACGGCGATCACGGGCGCATCGAGACGCGCTGCGCCACTGTCTGCCACGAGGTCGCATGGCTGCGGGAGCGCCATGACTGGCCGGGGCTGGCCGCCTTCGGCAAGATCGAGGCGAGGCGCGAAACCGCCAGACGCACGACAACCGAAACCCGCTACTACATCATGAGCGCGCCGCTCTCGCCCGGGCGCTTCCAGCACGCCGTGCGCACCCATTGGGCCATCGAAAACTGCCTGCACTGGGTGCTGGATGTGACCATGAACGAGGATCGCCAGCGCAACCGCAAAGAACACGGACCCGAAAACCTCGCCATGCTGCGACGCCTCGCCCTCAACATCGCAAGGCGAGAACCGACAAAGGACGCCATGCGCGGCAAGCTCAAGCGCGCCGCGTGGAACGACGACTTCCTAATCAACTTGATCCGCGCCGCTGCATGAAAAATCCAAAAGCGATTGCCCTGCCCTCCCGGCCCGCGCTCTTGACCCTCGGCCGGATTCGGTCCACCAAACGGCCCGAATGTCGCCCGTCGGGCAAGAGACGTAAAGGAGCCTCGGTGTTGCCATGCCGGACGCCCACAGCCTGAACCGGATCGTTGCGGACCTCACCTTCACGGTCAGGCAGGACACCAAGCCGTGGTTCGAGAGTTCGCGGATCACCGGCGGGGTGCCCAAGATCCACTTCAGGACCGAGGAACGCCCGGTGTCGATGCACGACATGCGCGCCGATGCGGCCCGGCTCTCGCTCGATGTGACGGGCTTCGAGTTGCGCCGCCATGAGACGGCGGTGGACGACCTCTATGACGACGAGGCGGTTGCCGATGTCTATGACCGGGAGGTCGAGGACCTGCTGAAACGCCTGACCGGAGCCGACATCGCCGTCGTGTTCGACCGCACACGGCGTTCGGATGCAGATACGGGAGCCACCAATCCGGACGGCATGCGGATGCCGGCAAGCCGGGTGCATGTGGACTATACCGACGACTCCGGGCCGAAACGCGCCCGCGACGTGCTGGGAGACGAGACCGTGGACCGGCTGCTCGGCGCCGGCGGGCGGATCGTGCAGATCAATGTCTGGCGGCCGATCCGGGGGCCGGTGCAGCGCTCGCCGCTGGCGCTTGCCGATGCCGGCAGCATCCCGAAAGAGGACCTTCTCGCCACCGACCAGGTCTTCCCCGACCGGGTGGGCGAAATCTACCAGCTCGCCTTCTCGCCCGCGCATCGCTGGTACTGGGTGCCGCGCATGGAGCGCGACGAGGTGCTGCTCATCAAGGGCTGGGACAGCCTGGACGACGGCCGCGCCCGCTACACGCCGCACGGCGCCTTCGCCCTGCCGGACCAGGACCCTGCCGCTCCGCCGCGCGAGAGCATCGAACTCAGAACCTTCGTCGCCTTCGAAGGCTGAAACCGCCGCAAGGACGACGATGGCCGTTGGGCGGCAATGTGCGCATTGTGGGCCTGCGCCTGCTGTGGAACGAGGGGTATTTCGCGGCCTGACGCGGCGTATGAGCCCGTTGTTGAAGCGTCCTCCGGGCTTCGCTAGGTTGGAGGAGCCGGATCGCACTGCCCGCTACTTCGGGAGCAGCAGAGATGACCAAGTTCGTATATTGGCAGGAGGAAGACGCATGGCTCGGCTACCTCCAGGAGTTTCCGGACTATTGGACCCAGGGCGAGACCCTGGATGATCTCAAGGCGCATCTGAAGGACCTGCATGCCGACCTGACGGGCGGGAGCCTGCCCGGGATCCGTCGCGTCGCCGATCTGGCGGTGGCGTGAAGCGCACCGAGTTGCTCAGGAGGATCGGGGAAGCCGGAGGCGTCCCGATACGGCGCGGCGGAAAGCATGACTGGTACCGGAACCCCGATACCGGCGTTTCCCAGCCGGTCCCGCGTCACCGGGAAATAAAGGACCGGCTCGCTAGGCACATCCTCCGCCAGCTTCGTCCGCCCTCCGCCTGAGGCTGCTGCCGGTTACTTTCGCCCGCTTGCAGGGAAGCGGCGGGGCGAAAGGCGGCCGTCCGCGGCGCTGCGGACTATTCGGCTGCGGCTGCGCTCCTGCCCATGATGACCTCCGTCTGGTCGTCCGGCACATAGAAGTAGGAGCCGGGGCGGAAGTCGTAGCCGAGGTCGCCCATCAGGCGGCGCTGGCGCGGCGAGCCGCGCTGGGTGAGGTTGTGCGAGCCGTGATAGTCGTAGGCGCGCATGAACATCTGCGAATAGTTGTAGAGCAGCGTCTTGCGCGCCCGGCCCGAACGGTTCGGCGCCGGCCCGTGCCAGAGCGCATGGGAGAAGATGAAGCAGTCGCCGGCCTTGCCTTCGAGATGGACCGCGCCCGGCGATTGCGGCGAAAGCGGCGGCTGGCGGTCCCAGGGGAAGGGGCGCATGTGGCTGCCGGGATACACGGTGAAATTGCCGGCGTCGCGGCCTTCCACATCGGTCAGCAGATAGAGCGCCTTGAGCGCAATGGGCCGGCTGGTTTCGGTCACCCGCACCTCGCGCTGGCCCTCGCCGCCATCGGTGTGCGTGAAGCCCTCGAAGCCGTCGCCGGAGGCGCGCACGATGGCCTGCGACATGCTGAAGGCGAGGTTCGGCCCCATGATATCGACGATCAGGTCGAAAACCGGCACATGGTCGATGAGGTCGATGAAGGACTGGTCGTAGGGGAGCAGGTCGCGCCGGTCCATGAAGGCTTCGGGGTTCTGGTCGGTGCATTGCTCGACCCAGCTATAGTGGCCGCGCGGAAGCATGCCCGACAACGGCTCATAACCCGGGCGCTTGCGGATCTCGTCGATCTTGTCCGAGAAGAAGGCCACCCGGTCGGGCGCCAACGCTCCCTCGACAAGCAGGTAGCCGTCGATGTCCCAGTTGCGGCGTTGTTCGGGGGTCAGTGTCTGCATCGTGGAAAGCTCCGTCATGGCCGGCTTTCCCGGATTATTCGCCTCCGGGCATCCGGTTTCAACCGCCTTCCGCTTCCGGCGAAAGGAGGGCCGCCAGACATGCCTCGGCGACCCAGCGCGGCGGCGGCCCGTCCGGGAAAATGGCGATTTCGCGGCAAGGGTCCATAACGTCGTCGTTGCTGTAGAACCGAGTTTCGTCGGCCAGGGCCATGGCGCGCGGCAGGTTCGCCAATGACCGCGCGAAACGCCGACGTACATCCGCTTCCGGAACGTCATGACCGCCGGCCAGCACGCGGCAACGAACGCGGAGCAGGCTCACTTCGGCGGATTTGAGCCGGACATAGTGCAACTCGACGCGGTAACCCGCCGCACGGGCGCTCTGCATCAGCCGGAGCGTGTCCCGGCCCGACAGAGTGGTTTCCTGGACCAGGGTCTCGCTGGCAGCGATTGCTGCACGGCGCTCTTGCGCAGTCCGCCGGCCCGCCATAACCGCCGCCAGGGCGGGATTATCCGGCGAGATTTCGCGGGCGACCGCATCCGGATCCAGAATCCGCGCCTGCCGGAAGCGAGCGGACTTCGTTAGCGTCGACTTGCCGGAGCCGTTCGGACCGGCGACGACGAACAGTGTCGGCAGGGTTCCGGTCCCCGGCTTCAGTCGTTGCCGGGCGGCGAAACAGGTTCGCCTTTTCGGGATATGATCCGGTCTCCGGACTTGTTGCGGGCTACGAAGCAGCCATCCTCTCGGATACCGTACAGCGTTGCCCCTGCTTCGATCTGCGCGGCGAGGTCCGCCTTGATCCGTTCGCGCCAAGCGTCCGTGTGGTCGAGCGCCTCAGAAAGCGCCATGAGGTTCAACCCTTTTCCAAAGTCCATTGCCGGCAACTGTAGCACAAAAGGCAAAATGTGCGCTCGACCTCCCGTGTGCAACGCCGTCTAGGGCTCCTGCTTCTCGAAGGCGGAAAGGGGTTCGTTGAACGCAAAGGCCGAGTCGTCGATCGGCAGGTTTGCCGCAACATTGAAGAGCGTGACCCGGGTCGGCTGGCCAAGCGCGTCCACCGCGACCCATCCCGACAGCTTCAGCTTTCCGAGCCGGTCGGCGAAGCTGACGGCGATGTATCCGTTCTCCGGGGCGTCGGCGTCCTCGGCCGTGAAGACGAGCAGGCCGGGCGAGCTCTGGACATCGACGACCCGGTAAGGACCGCCCGGCGACAGCGACACCTTGTCCGCCAGCAGGAACCAGGCGGGCGTGTCCTCCAAGTCGAGGCGGGTCGCTGTCTTGAGGTCGCGGTCGTAATAGATCAGTTCCGAGCCGGGCGACACCAGCAGGATCGGCGTCGGGGGATCGTATTCGAAGCGCATCCGCCCCGGACGCTTGACCTTGAGCTTGCCGGTAGCGGCTTGGCCCGAAGAATCGAGTTGCACGAAGCGCGCCTGCAGCGTGGTCAGGCCGTTGAGATAGGCCTCGGCGCGCGCGAGCGCGGCGCGGTCCCCCTCGTCGAGCGCGGCGCGGTCGGCCGCGGCCGGCGAGGCGAGCGCGATGGAAAGCAGGGCCGCCGCCGCGGCCCGGCGCAGCCGGTCAATCGACATGTCCGCCCACCAGCACCTCGCGTTTGTTGCGGTGGTTCGGCCCGCTGACGACGCCCTGCGCCTCCATCTCCTCGACGATGCGCGCGGCGCGGTTGTAGCCGATGCGAAGATGGCGCTGTATGAGGCTGACGGATACCTTCCGCTCGTGGGCGACGAAGGCTACGGCGCGGTCGTAGAGGTCGTCGTCTGCCGTTTCGCCGTCGCTTTTCTCGAAGCCCGGAATCCCGGCGGCGACATCATCGTCCTCGGTGATCGCGTCGAGATAGTCGGGCGACCCCTGGGTCTTCAGATGGGCGACGATTTCCTCGACTTCCTCGTCCGAGACGAAGGGGCCGTGAATGCGGGCGATGCGCCCGCCGCCGGCCATGAACAGCAAGTCGCCCTGGCCGAGAAGCTGCTCTGCACCGCCCTCGCCCAGAATCGTGCGGCTGTCGATCTTGGAGGTGACCTGGAAGCTGATCCGGGTGGGGAAGTTCGCCTTGATCGTGCCGGTGATGACATCGACGGAAGGCCGCTGGGTCGCCATCAGCAGGTGGATGCCGGCGGCCCGCGCCATCTGGGCCAGGCGCTGGATCGCGATTTCGATGTCGTTCCGCGCAACCAGCATCAGGTCGGCGAGCTCGTCGATCACCACCACGACGAAGGGCAGGGGGCGCATGTCGAGGGGCTGGTCCTCGAACTCCGGCGCGCCCGTCTCCGGGTCGTAGCCGGTCTGCACCCGGCGGGTCAGCGTCTCGCCCTGCTTGAGCGCCTCGGCGATGCGCGCATTGTAGCCGCCGATATTGCGCACCCCGAGCGCGGACATCGCCCGGTAGCGGTTCTCCATCTCGCGCACGGTCCATTTGAGCGCGACGACGGCCTTTTTGGGGTCGGTGACGACCGGGGTCAGAAGGTGGGGTATCCCCTCATAGACGGAGAGCTCCAGCATCTTCGGATCGACCATGATCAGCCGGCAGCGTTCCGGCGGCAGCCTGTAGAGCAGGGAGAGGATCATGGTGTTGATCGCAACCGACTTGCCGGAACCCGTCGTGCCGGCGATCAGCAGATGCGGCATCCGCTCCAGTTGGGCGACCTTCGGGGCGCCGCCGATATCCTTGCCGAGGATCAGCGGCAGGTCGGCTTTCGACAGTTCGTAGGCGTCGGTCTCGATCAGCTCGCGCAAGAAGACCGTCTGGCGGACCCGGTTCGGCATTTCGATGCCGATCACCGTGCGGCCGGGAACGAGCGCGACGCGCACCGAGACGGCGGACATATAGCGGGCAATGTCGTCCGCGAGCCCGATGACGCGCGACGACTTGATGCCCGCCTGCGGCTCGAACTCGTAAAGCGTCACCACGGGGCCGGGACGGGCCGCGACCACCTCGCCGCCGATGCCGAAGTCTTCCAGCACCGACATCAGCAGGGCTGCGTTGCGCTCCAGGGTCTCGTTGTCCGGCATGCCGCGCTCGGCGTCGGGCGGCGGCAATTGCAGCATTTCGACCGGCGGCGGCACATAGCCGTCGTCGAGCGGCAGGCGACGTTGCTGGATTGTCGGTCCGCGTTTCCGGCGCCGGGGCGACGGTTGTTCCGGAGCGGGCGGCGGCGGCACCGGCGGCACCTCCTCCGCTTCGACGGGTACCATGTCTTCCTCTTCGATGCCTGCCTGGCGCAGCGCCGGCGCAGTCCGGCGCCGGGTGCGGTGCGGGTTTCCGGTCCGCCGGACATGGCCGGAGAGGTTCACCGACGGCATGGGGACCAGGCCGGCAGCCCGGCGAAGCCCCCGGCCCGCGGCAAGAACGCCCGCGCCGATCCAGGCCCAGTCCTCGAGGTCGAAACCGAACGCCCAGGCCGCGAGCAGCGCCCCAACACCCAAAGCGGCGGCGTGGACGATCCATGCCGAACTGCCGAACAGCAGATCCGCGCGGTGGTGCAGCACCGTTCCGACAACGCCGCCCGGCCCCTCGCGAAGCGGCCAGTCCCCGATGCCCTGGAACGCCGCCAGCCCCATGGCGAGGCAGGGCAGAACGAGGACCAGGGCGACCAGGCGCAGGGGCGTGCGGCGGGTCCGCTTCAGCTTGAGCCCGCGGCATCCCCAGGCGATCGGGGCGACGGCCGCGGCTGCGGCCGCCACGCCGAAGCCGCGCAGCAGCCAGTCCGCAATCCAGGCGCCGGCGCTGCCGAGCACATTCGAGGTCGAGCCGCCGGAGGCGACATTGGCGGACGGATCGGAGGCGTCGTAGGTAACCAGCGCCAGCGCCAGCGCCAGCCCAACGGCCAATTGCGCGCTGCCGAGCGACCTCAGGCCCAGCCGGCGGAGTCCGCGGCGCAGCCGGGGCGAGAACAGCACCGGCCGCTCGGAACGCATGATCGCGCTGGTCATCGGAATGACTCCGAAATGTCAAAACCCTCATTATATTAAAGTCGTTTGCTGAGTTGTTCAAGTGTCGGTGGAAGCATCCCGAGCCTGTTTCGACCGCGCCAGCCGGCTTTCGCGGAAGGCGATATAGGTAGCCGAGGCGAAAATCACCGCGCCGCCGAGCCAGGATCGGGCGTCGGGCACCTCGGCGAACAGGAAGAAACCGACCATGCTCGCCCAGATGAGGCGCAGGAAGTCGAGCGGCAGCACCGCTGTCGAATCGGCGAGCTTGACAGCCTGGGCGAAGGCGATATGGCCGACGGTGCCGACAATGCCGATGGCCGCGAACCAGAGATAATGCTCCGGTTGCGGCCATTCCCAGACGAAGAGCGCCGGGACGAAGGTGATCGGGGTGAGGAACAGGCCCATATAGGCGGTCTGCGTCACGCTCGATTCGGTCTTCGCCAGCACCTTGATGAGTGTGATCGCCATGCCCCATGTGAGCGAGGAGGCGACGATCAGCATGGCGCCCGTGCTGATCTCCGCGAAACCCGGGCGCAGCACCAGCAGCACGCCGGCGAAACCGGCCGCCAGCGCCGTGATGCGGCGCACACGGATGACCTCGCCCAGCAGGATCACGGCCAGCAGGCTGCCGAACAGCGGCGCGGAAAAGGAGAGCGCCGTGACCTCGGCGAGCGGGATCATCGTGACCCCGGTGAAGAAGGCCAGCATCCCGCCCGCCTGCACCGCGCCTTTCAGCGCATGCAGGCGCAGTTTCTTGGTACGCAGGGGCGCTATGCCGCGGCGCAGGAAGAGCGGCGCGAGCGCCAGGAGGCCGAACAGGTTGCGGAAGAACGCGACCTCGAAAGGCGGCAGCGCCTCTCCCATCAGCCGCACCATCGTCTGCATCGCCGTGAAGCAGAGCGTGGTGAAAATCATCAGGGACATGCCCTGGGCGGCGGGCGGCAGGGCCTGGAACCGGTCAAGCATAGGACCTTGTCGGGGCGGTTGGCTCAATGTGATAGGCCGTCGGGCCGCGCCGGTCGAGACGCGGCCGGGAAGCCACGGCGTCGCAGACAGGACGGCTGCGGCCCGGTTCTGTCTTTAGTCATCGAGTTCGGCGAGCCGGCGCAGTTCCTCCGGCGTGGCGGCGGGAAAGCCGAAGAAATCCAGATAGGCCGGGATTTGCTCGAAGACCATGTCGATTCCGGCCTGGGTCCGGCATCCCCTGGCGCGGGCCGCGGCCAGGAACGGGGTCTCCTCCTGCGTCAGCACCACATCGCCCGCGAAACTGCCGGGCGCGATTCGGTCCGTGTCCATCGGCAGGGCATCGCCGGGCTTCATGCCGAGCGGGGTTGCGTTCACGACGATGTCATGGCCGTGCGGATCGTTCGACCCGGTCTCGATGGTGAGGTCCGGATAGTGGGTGCGCAGCCGGCCCGCGAGCTTCTCGCAGGCCCCGCCGTCGATGTCGAAAAGGGCGAGATGCGCTGCGCCGGCACGGGCCAGAGACGCCGCGATGGCGGAGCCGACGCCGCCCGCGCCGACCGCCAGCGCCGAGGCGCCCTCGACCGCGCGGCCCTTGCCGCGCACGCCGCGCACGAAGCCTTCGCCGTCGAACATGTCGCCGAGGAGCCGGCCGTTACCGTCCCGCTTCACCGCATTGCACGACCCGCAGATCCCGACGGCCGGGCTCGCTTCGTCGAGCAGCCCCGCCGCCGCAACCTTGTGCGGCATGGTGATGAGCGCACCGGCAATGTTGCGCAGGCGGAATATTAGCCCGCATTTCTCACCAAGGTCACGGCCTGCGTCGCGCCCAGGCGTTCGATCCGCAAGGAGTGGGCCGAAAAGCGTAGCGGAGCCTACGGTTGAGGTCCGCGACGCGGCGGGCGGGCGCTTGGGCGCGACCCGGAGGGCGGCGCTGTCGGGCTGGCAGGGTGCGTCAAGCCGCTTGCCCGATGCCCCGCATCGCGCTTCGCGTCTTTCCTTCCCTGCCGGCCCGACAGCACCGTGCAGACCATGACCCTGGTGAGAAATGCGGGCTAGCGGCAGGAAGGCCGCGAAGTCCGCCGCCTCGCAGCCCATCGGCACGACGACGCAATCGATGCCCCGGCTCCGGAACCAGGGGTTGTAGATAAGCGGCGACTTGAAGCTCCAGGTCGGCACGCCGAGATGCGCGATAATCCGTGTCCGGCCCCCTATTCTAGCGTGCATCCCGGACAACCCCCTGCATTTGACTTCTCCCTCTGCCCGCTCGACACTCGCCCGGATCGCGCCCCGGAAAGCCCAAGGAGACTGCGATGCGCCCGGCTTTCGGAACCCGGCCGACGCGCCGCCGCTTCCTTGCCGGCACGGGCGCGGCGGTGGCGGGCCTCGCGATCCTGCCGCAAGGCGGCTTCGCCGGGGAAGAGCCGAAGCTCAATTTCTACAACTGGGATACCTATATCGGCGCGACCACCCTCGCCGATTTCAAGGCGCGCACCGGCATATCGGTCCGGATGGACCTCTATGCGGACAATGACGAGCTGTTTGCGAGGCTGAAGGCGGGCAATCCCGGTTACGACGCGATCGTGCCGACCAACGATTTCGTCGAGCGCATGATCGCGGCGGACATGCTCATGCCGCTCGACCATGCGGCCATCCCCAACATGGCGAATATCGAGCCCGCCTTCCGGGATGCCGCCTTCGACCCCGGCCGGCGCCATTCCGTCCCGTATATGTGGGGTACGATGGGGATCGGTTATCGAAAGTCCCGCTGCGACAGGGTGCCGGACAGTTGGGGGTGGCTCTACGACTCCGACCGCTATAGCGGCCGCTGCGCGCTTCTGGGTGAGGCGGGCGCGGTGCTGGGCGCGGCCTTCAAATATATGGGCCATCCGCTCAACACGGCCGACCCGAAGATCGTCGAGGCGGCCGAGAAGCTGATCGTCGCGCAGAAGCCGCACATCAGGCTGTTCGCGCCCGACAACGGGCAGGACCTGCTGCTCTCCGGCGAGGTGGACATCGCGATGGAGTGGAACGGGGACATCCTGCAGGCGATGGCGGAGGACGACGACATCTCCTATGTCGTGCCCCGCGAGGGGTCGATCGTGTGGGAGGACGCGCTCGCGATCCCTCGGGGCGCGCCGCATCCCGAGAACGCGCATGCGTTCATAAACTTCGTCCTGGAAGCCGAAGCCGGCCCGGCCATCGCGGAGGCGATCCGCTATGCGACGCCGAACGCCGCCGCCAAGGCGTTGCTGCCGGAGAGCTACACGGGCAATCCGGGCATCTTCCCGAGCGCGGCGACGCTTGCGGTCTGCGAGCCGTCGCTCTACCGGGGGCCGGAGGTGGCGCGGCTTTACGAGGCGGCCTGGATCCCGGATCCGGGCCGCTTGACGGTCGCAGCGATGCAGGCCGGGATTGCCGGGTGCACAGGAGAGCGGCTCAACCTGAAGCGGGGTCCCCATATGACCGATATTGGAACTCCCGAACGCAGCCCGATCGAAGGCCGGCCGGCCCTCATCGCGATCGACATTCAGCAATCCGCCTTCGTCGACGGCCATCGGGGCGACTATTTCTGTCGCGCGATCGAGGACTGCGTTGCGGGGTCCGGCCCGGAAGCGCATGAAGGCGCATTGCGGGCGATGGAGTATCTGCAGACCGGCGCCCGCCGGTCGCTGGACGAGGTCTTGGCTGCGATGGAGAGCTATGGCAGGGGCAAGGCCGCCGCGGCGATCTGACCGGCCCCAGGAAACCGGATGGAGAGCGCTCATGGTCGCTGCGATGCTCCTGGCGGCGGTGACGCTGCTCTACGCAGGCTACAACCTTCTGATCAAACTATCGGGAGCCCATGTCCCGGCGTCCGCTACCACGACAGTGCTGGCAACCGTTTGCCTGCAACTTGCGGCCCTTTCGACTTCGGTCCTGTTCCTGGGCTTTCTGGCCGCGCAAGGCGGTCATGTCTTCTCGCTCGCGCCGAGGGTGTATTTCTGGGCCGTGCTGGCGGGCATATGCATCGGCGTTGCGGAGATCGGATATTTCTACCTCTTCGGCGGGATAGGCCTGGACAGGCCCATGCGGGCCGGGGTGGCAATTCCGGTGGTCGTCGCAGGCACCGTCGTGATCGCAACCGTCGTGTCGGCGGTCCTCTTCGGCGAAGCGTTCGGGTGGCGGCATTTCGCCGGAGCCGCCATGGTCGCGGCCGGCATTGTCGTGATGTTCGTCGAACCCGGCGCCGTCCGGTGAGACGCCGATTGTCCGAAACGCCCGGGCCCGTCCGGTTGCGGCGGGCGAGCAGGGGCCGGTAGAGTCCGCCGCCATGCTTGTCGAACTATCGCCGGAGCGCCACGGCATTGCCTTCGATATCGCCTATGCGCGGGCGGACAATGTTGTCGGGAAGCCGATCTATGCCCGTCCGGCCGCCTGGCTCGTGCCGGAGGCGGAGGCGGCGCTGGTCCGGGCGGCCGGCCTTGCACGGGCGCAGGGGCTGGGTCTCCTGCTCTACGATGCCTTCCGCCCATTGGAGGCGCAGTGGGCGCTCTGGCGCTCTATCCCGGACCCCGCCTATATCGCCGACCCGCGCCGGGGCGGCATCCACACGCGCGGCGTGGCCGTCGATCTGACGCTGACCGGGCCGGACGGCGCGCCCCTCGACACGGGCACGGGCTTCGACGACCTGACCCCGGCCTCCCACCACGGATCGACGGCGGTTTCCCCGGAAGCGCAGCGCAACCGCGCCCTGCTGCTGGGCCTGATGGCCGCCGCGGGCTGGGACTTCTACATGCACGAATGGTGGCACTACCAGCTCTTCCGCCCGCGCCGCTACCCGGCCCTGACCGACCGCGAAGCCGGCACCGCCATGATGCCTCGGACTCATGTCCCGTGAACCGGACCTGCGGTAGAGTGGACGCCAATCGAATACCGCCGGCAGGTAAGGAGAAGCCCCTTATGACCGCCTATGTCATCGCCCGCGTGAAGGTGACCGATCCCGAGCAGTACAAGCGCTATGCCGCCCGCACCCCGGACTGCGTCGCCTCCTTCGGCGGGCGCTTCATCGCGCGCGGCGGCGAACCGGTGACGCTCGAAGGTCCCGAATTCAAGGACCGGATGGTCATTATCGAGTTTCCCTCGATGGAGCAGGCCGAGGCGTTCTACCACTCGCCGGAATACACCGAGATCAAGGCGCTGCGCACGCACGCAGCGGTCGGCGAGTTCATCGCGATCGACGGGGTGGACTGACGCCGGACGGCGCGATTCCCGCGCCGCCGCCGAGTCGCTATAAAATGGCCTCCCCGCCGGACGGAACGGAGAGGCTGCCATGACCGAATTCCCGAACCCGTCGCTGGAAGACTGGGAGGCGCTGGCGCAGAAGGACCTGCGCGGCCGCTCGCCGGACGAACTGGTGCGCGAGACGCCGGAAGGCATACCGGTGAAGCCGCTCTACACGGCCGCCGACCTGGAGGAGATGGAGCATCTGGGCTCGCTGCCCGGCTTCGCGCCCTTCCTGCGCGGCCCGCGCGCCACCATGTACACCAACCGGCCCTGGACCATCCGCCAATATGCGGGCTTCTCGACTGCGGAGGAGTCCAACGCCTTCTACCGCGCCAACCTCGCCGCCGGGCAGAAGGGCCTCTCGGTCGCCTTCGACCTCGCCACCCATCGCGGCTATGACAGCGACCATCCGCGTGTCTCCGGCGATGTTGGCAATGCGGGCGTCGCCATCGATTCCGTCGAGGATATGAAGCTCCTCTTCGACGGCATCCCGCTGGGCGAAATGAGCGTGTCGATGACCATGAACGGCGCCGTGCTGCCGGTGCTTGCGGGCTATATCGTCGCCGGCGAGGAACAGGGCGTGTCGCAGGCGGAGCTCTCCGGCACGATCCAGAACGACATCCTCAAGGAGTTCATGGTCCGCAACACCTATATCTACCCGCCCGAGCCTTCCATGCGCATCGTCGCCGACATCATCGCGCACACGGCCGAGCGCATGCCGCGCTTCAACTCGATCTCGATCAGCGGCTACCACATGCAGGAGGCGGGCGCGACCTGCACGCAGGAGCTGGCCTTCACGCTGGCGGACGGCCTCGACTATGTCCGTGCCGCACTCTCGCGTGGGCTCGACATCGACGCCTTCGCGCCCAGGCTCTCGTTCTTCTTCTGCATCGGCATGGACTTCTTCATGGAGGTGGCCAAGCTGCGCGCGGCCCGGATGCTATGGGCCGAGCTGACGGCGCAGTTCGAGCCGAAGAACCCGATGTCGATGGCGCTCCGCACCCATTGCCAGACCTCGGGCGTGAGCCTCGCCGAGAAGGACCCCTACAACAATGTCGTCCGCACGACGATCGAGGCGCTGGCGGCGGTGCTGGGCGGCACCCAGTCGCTCCACACCAACGCACTCGACGAGGCCATCGCGCTGCCGACGCCGTTTTCCGCGCGGATCGCGCGCAACACCCAGCTCATCCTGGCGGAGGAGGCCGGCATCGCCCGCACGGTCGATCCGCTCGGCGGCAGCTACTATGTCGAGAGCCTGACGCGCTCGCTGGCGGCCGAAGCGATGAAGCTGATCGGCGAGGTCGAGGCGCTGGGCGGCATGACGCGGGCGGTCGAGGCCGGGATGCCGAAACTGCGCATCGAGGAGGCTGCGGCCCGGCGCCAGGCGCGCATCGACCGGGGCCAGGACGTGGTGGTCGGCGTCAACAAATACCGGCCGACGGAAGAGAGCGAGGTCGAAATCCTCGACATCGACAATGCCAGGGTCCGCGAGATGCAGATGATACGGCTGTCGGATATTCGCGCCTCGCGCGACGAGACGGCCTGCCGGGCGGCGCTCGACGCGATAACGGCGGCTGCGGGGTCCGGCGACGGCAACCTGCTGGCGCTCTCGGTGGAAGCGATGCGGGCGAGGGCCACGGTCGGCGAGGTCTCGGATGCGATGGAGGCGGTCTGGGGCCGGCACCGGGCGGCGATCCAGTCTGTCTCGGGCGTGTATGCTTCGGCCTATGAGGGCGATGCCGGCTTCGAGAAAATCCGCGCGGACATCGCCCGCTTCGCCGAGGCGGAGGGCCGGCGGCCGCGCATGCTGGTCTGCAAGATGGGGCAGGACGGGCATGACCGGGGCGCCAAGGTCATCGCCACCGCCTTCGCCGATATCGGCTTCGACGTGGATGTGGGCGCACTGTTCCAGACCCCCGCCGAAGCGGCCCGCCAGGCGGTCGAGAACGATGTGCATGTCGTCGGCATTTCGACCCAGGCGGCCGGCCACCGCACGCTCGTTCCCGAGCTCATCGAGGCGCTGAAGGCCGAGGGCGGCGGCGACATCCTCGTCGTCTGCGGCGGCGTGATCCCCACCCGCGACTACGCCTTCCTGAAAGAGGCCGGCGTGTCCGCGGTCTATGGCCCCGGCACCAATATCCCCGCCGCCGCCGCCGAAATCCTGGGCCTGGTGCGCGGCGCCGCGCTCGCGGCCTGAGCGCCGGGCCCCGCTCCGGAACGCATGGAGGAGAACGATCATTCCCGCCTTGCGGCGGCAGTGCTTTCGGGCGAACGCCGGGCGCTTGCGCGGGCGATCACGCTGATCGAATCCTCGCGCCCCGACCACCGGGACCGGGCCGATGCACTTCTGGAGGCGCTGCTGCCGGAAGCCGGCCGGTCGGTGAGGCTCGGCATCAGCGGCGCGCCGGGGGTCGGCAAATCGACCTTCATCGAGACCTTCGGCCGCCATGTCATCGAGGCGGGGCACCGGGTCGCCGTGCTCGCGGTCGATCCGAGCTCGAAGCGCTCGGGCGGCTCCATCCTGGGCGACAAGACGCGCATGGAGGCGCTGGCGCGGGACGGCGCCGCCTTCATCCGCCCCTCGCCGGCGGGCGCGACGCTCGGCGGCGTGGCACGGCGCACCCGCGAGGCGATGCTCGCCTGCGAGGCCGCCGGGTTCGACGTGGTGCTGGTGGAGACGGTCGGGGTCGGCCAGTCGGAAACCGCCGTCGCCGACATGGTGGACATGTTCCTGCTCATGCTGCTGCCGGCCGGTGGCGACGAGCTGCAGGGCATCAAGCGCGGCATCGTCGAGCTCGCCGACCTCGTTCTGGTCAACAAGGCCGACGGCGAACTCACCGCGCAGGCGCGGCGCACGGCGGCCGATTACGAGGCCGCGATGCACCTGCTGCGCCCTTCCGCGCCCGGCTGGACGGTCCGGGTGCAGACCTGCTCGGCGCTCACCGGAGCGGGCATCCCGGAGGTCTGGGAGGCGGTCGGCGCCTTCCGCGAGGCGCTGGGCGCAAGCCTGGAGGAACGCCGCACCCGGCAGGCGAAGGCGTGGATGTGGAACGAGATCGCCGAAGGCGCACTGGACGCGCTCCGGCGCGACCGGGGCCTGCGCACGCTCGCCGAAACGCTTGAGCGCGAGGTGGAAGCGGGCCACGCCGCGCCGGCGGCAGCCGCCCGGCGGCTTCTGGCCCGTTTCCTTGCCGGATCGTAAGGCGGCGGCAAGGTTCCGGTAAGGCCGGCTCCCTATCTTCTGCCGAACGCGGCTTGCGCCGCACCGTCAGCGGAAGGGAAGACTTCATGCAAACCAGACTGTTCGTTCGCCGGCCGTCCCGGCGCACGGTCGCCGCGATCCTGCTCGGCGGGGCGCTTGCGGCCGGCGGCGCGTATCAAGTGGGCGCGCTCCAGACCTCCGGGGCGCCCGATGCCGCCGCCGCCGCGCTGCCGAGCCTGGCCGGAACCATCGAGCGGGTAACGCCCGCCGTGGTGAACATCCGCGTCGAGAAGAGCGTCAAGGCGGACATGCCTGCGGGCCGGCAGGAGTTCATGCGCCGTTTCTTCGGCGACCGCGCGCCCTGGCCCGGAAAATGGCGAGACTGGCAGCCGGTAACGGGGGTCGGCTCCGGCTTCGTCATCTCGGCGGACGGCCATATCGTCACCAACCACCATGTCGTGGCGGGCGCGAAGGAGATCGCCGTCACCTTCCACGACAAGCGCAAGCTGTCCGCGCGCCTCGTCGGCGCGGACCCGAAGACGGACCTCGCGCTCCTCAAGGTGGAGGCGGAGGAGCCGCTTCCCCATGTCGCGTTCGCCGACTCCGAACAGGTGCGGGTCGGCGACTGGGTGGTGGCGGTCGGTAACCCCTTCGGCCTCGGCCATTCCGCCACGGCCGGCATCGTCTCGGCGCGCGGGCGCCAGATCGGGGCGGGCCCCTATGACGACTTCCTCCAGATTTCCGCCCCGATCAACCGGGGCAATTCCGGCGGCCCGACCTTCAATCTCAAGGGCGAGGTCATCGGCGTGAACACGGCGATCTTCTCTCCGAACGGCGGCAGCGTCGGCATCGGCTTCGCCGTCCCGGCCGCGCTTGCGGGCGATATCGTGGCGGAGCTGAAGGTGAGCGGCGCTGTCGAACGCGGGCGGCTCGGCGTGCGCATCCAGCATGTCGGCGACGACCTGGCGGC
Source organism: Alphaproteobacteria bacterium (assembly GCA_965261985.1). GTDB lineage: Bacteria > Pseudomonadota > Alphaproteobacteria > Bin95 > Bin95 > Bin95. The sequence goes on along the minus strand of OZ253490.1, from coordinate 5,013,587 downwards.
AGGCCTCGGCCTCGACAAGGCCGAAGGCGCGCTGGTGGCGTCGGTCGATCCATCCGGGCCGGCGGCAGGCGCGGGCGTCGAGCCCGGCGACGTGATCCTGGAGGTGGACGGCGAGCGCGTCGGCGAGATGCGCCGCCTGCCGCGCATGATCGCCGAACGGGACCCGGGCGAGACGGTGGCGCTCATGCTCTGGCGGAACGGCGCAGAAGCAAGCGCCGAGGTGACGCTGGCCGCGATGCCGGCGAGCGACCGGGTCGTCGAGGCCGGCGCCCCGGCGGGCGGCTTCGCCGGGCTCCATCTCGGAAAGGCGGACGGCAAGGTCGTGGTCGCGGATGTGGCCCCCGGCAGCCCGGCGGCGCGCAAGGGCGTGAAGAAGGGCGATGTCCTCCTTTCCGTGGACCGCCGCACCGTCGAGACGCCCGGCGACGTGGACGGGATCGTCGCCGAACTCAGGACCGCCGGCCGCAAGGCCGTCGTGATGCTCCTCAGGCGGGAGAACCGGGACCGGTTCGTGGCATTGCCGCTCGACACGGCCTGACCCCGCCCCCGGGGCGCCCGCCGGTTCCTCCTCCCGCCGGCGGGCGTCCTTCTTTTGCCCGTCCGGCTCCATGTTAGGATGCGGCGCCATGCTCAACATCCTCATCGTCGAAGACGAAAGCGAGACGGCGGCCTATACGGCCAAGGGCCTGCGCGAGGAAGGGCACCGGGTCGAGATCGCGGAAGACGGGCGCGACGGGCTGGAGATCGCGCTCGCAGGCGGCTTCGATGTGCTGGTGGTGGACCGGATGCTGCCGGGGCTGGACGGCCTTACCCTGGTCCGGGAACTGCGCGCGGCGGGCGACCCAACGCCGGTCCTGTTCCTCACCGCGCTCGGCAGCGTCGGCAACCGGGTGAAGGGGCTGGACGCCGGAGGGGACGACTATCTGGTCAAGCCGTTCGCCTTTGCGGAATTGCGCGCGCGCATCGAGGCGCTCGCCCGGCGGCGCGCCCCGGCCGCGGCCGAAACCGATTTCACCATCGGCGACCTCGAAATCCACCGTCTGGAGCGCCGTGTGTACCGGGCGGGAAAGCCGCTGCCGGTGCCGCTCAAGCCCAAGGAGTTCCGCCTGCTGGAAGTGCTGGCCGAACATGCCGGGCGGGTCGTCACGCGGACCATGCTGCTGGAGCAGGTCTGGGACATCCGCTTCGATCCGGGGACCAATGTGATCGACGCCCAGATATCGCGGCTCAGGGCCAAGATCGACAAGGGCTTCGACCGGCCGCTGCTGCATACCGTGCGAGGAGTCGGATACCGCCTTGCGCCCGAGTGACCTGCTGCGCACCTCGGCCTTCCGGCTGACGCTGGTCTATCTGGCCGTGCTGGCGGTCTTCGCTTTCGCCGGCTTCCGCTATCTCTACAGCGAATCGCTGGAAGCGCTGCAATTCGAGAGCCGGCAGACGGTTGCAGCGGAACTGGAGGGGCTGGCCGAGCATTACCGGCAATTCGGGCCGCGCCAGCTACGCGCCGTCATCGACCGGCGAACCGGGTTCGAAGACCGGTCGCTCTACCTGCTGGTGGACCGTTGGGGCCGCAAGGCCGCCGGCAATCTCGATATCTGGCCCGGGACGGTGAGCGAGTCCGACGGGTGGTACGATTTCCACTATCGCCGCGCCCATGACGGCGAGCCGCCCCACCGGCACACGGCTCGCGCTTTCGTCACCGACCTTCCCGGCGGTTTCCGGCTGCTGGTCGGCCACGACATCGGCGAGGAAGTGGCGCTCAGCCGCCGGATCGTCGTCTTCGGTGCGGCAGCCGGAGGCCTGATCCTGCTGGCGGGGCTGGCCGGCGGCGTCCTGGTTTCCCGCGACCTGCGCCGGCGGGTCGAGGCGGTGGACGAAACCGGCCGCCGGATCATGGAGGACGGGGACCTGTCGCGCCGGGTGCAGGTGACGGGACGCGGCGACGAGTTCGACGACCTCTCGATGAGCCTCAACCGGATGCTGGGGCGCATTGAGCTGCTGATGAGCGAGTTGCGCGAGGTGACGGACAATGTCGCCCACGACCTGCGCCGGCCGCTGGCCCGCCTGCATGCGCGGCTGGAGGACGTGTTGCGGGGGCCCGCCGAGGCCGGCGCCTACCGGGACGCGCTGGAGCGCACCGTCGCCGAAGTGCAGGAACTCATGGATACCTTCAACATGCTGCTGGCGATCGCGAGGGCGGAGTCCGGTCCGGCCCCGCTGGTCCCCGTCGATCTGGCCGGGCTCGCGGAAGACCTGGTGGAGCTTCATGCGCCCTCGGCGGCGGAGCGCGGCCTCGAGCTCGAATTCGGGAACGAAGGACATCCCCCCGCAATCCGGGGACAGCCGGAATTGCTGGCCCAGGCGCTCTCCAACCTCATCGACAACGCGGTCAAATACACGCCGGAAGGTGGCCGGGTCTCCGTCGCCGTCGGCCCGTCCGGCGTGGCCGTGGCCGACAGCGGCCCCGGCATCGCGCCGGAAGACCGGGAGCGCGTGCTCGAACGCTTCGTGCGCCTCGACCCGAGCCGCCATCTGCCCGGCAACGGCCTCGGCCTGGCGCTCGCCGCCGCCGCCGCCCGGCGCCACAACGCCCGCCTCGTGCTCGCCGACACAGCCCCCGGCCGCAACCCGCCCGGCCTCAGGGTGAGCCTGGAATTCGCCTTGCCCTGACCCCGGGCCGTGACCTACCGCGGCGGCCCGCCTGCGGATATAATTGACGGGCCGCGTCGCGCCGCCGGGCGCTCCGGTTTTCCGGCTGCGCCTCAGGCGCGCAAGGGCGCACGATTCCACGCACACCGGGAGCGGATGCACCATGATCGGCATGCGGGAGCTGTTGGACGAGACGTTCCAGCGCGCGGTGCGGTTTCTGGACTCGCTTCCCGAACGCCCTGTGGCCGCGTCGCGCGGGGCAGGCGAGCTGGCGCCGGCGCTGGGCGGGGCGTTGCCGAAGGAGGGATTGCCTGCCTCCGCGATTCTCTCCCGGCTCGACGAGATCGGCGGGCAGGGCACGATTGCGAGCGCGGGCCCGCGCTATTTCGGCTTCGTGACAGGCGGCGTCCTGCCGGCGCCGCTGGCCGCGAGCTGGCTCGCGGCCGCGTGGGACCAGAACGCCTTCAGCGAAGTGAGCTCGCCGGTCGGCGCCGCAATCGAGCGGGTCGCGGCAGGGTGGGTGCTCGAAGCGCTCGACCTGCCGGCGGATGCCGGGACTGCGTTCGTCACCGGCGCGACGATGGCGAACTTCACCGCGCTCGCCGCCGCCCGGCGCGCCGTGCTGCTCGCGCATGGCCACGACGCCGACCGGCACGGGCTCCATGGGGCCCCGGAGATTACCGTCGTGGTGGGGGAGCAGGCGCACGCCACGCTGTTCAAGGCGCTGGGCATGCTCGGGCTCGGGCGGGACCGGGCGATCCGGGTGCCGGCCGACGACGAGGGCCGCATGCGCGTGGATGCGCTTCCCGACCTGGACGGTCCGGCAATCGTCTGCACCCAGGCGGGGAACGTGAACACCGGGGCGTTCGATCCGGTGGGCGCGATATGCGACGCGGTGCGCGCCGGCGATGTCCGGGTCCATGTGGACGGCGCCTTCGGCCTTTGGGCAAGGGCATCCCCGGAGTTCGCGGCGCTCGCGCAGGGCGTCGAGCGCGCCAACTCCTGGGCAGCCGACGCGCATAAGTGGCTCAACGTGCCGTATGACAGCGGGCTTGCCATCGTGCGCGACGCCGGTGCGTTGCGCGGCGCGATGTCGGTGCAGGCGGACTATCTGCCCGACCGGGAGAACCGGGAGCCGTTCGAATTCACGCCGGAGACCAGCCGGCGCATGCGCGGCGTCGAGGTCTGGGCGGCGCTGGCATCGCTCGGCCGCGACGGCATGGCGGAGCTGGTCGAGCGCAACTGTCGCCAGGCCCGGCGCTTTGCAGCCGGGCTGCGCGACGCGGGCTGCGAGGTCCTCAACGACGTGGTGCTGAACCAGGTGCTCGTCGCATTCGGCGGCGATGGGGCGACTGCGGAGGTAATCCGCGGCGTGCAGCGCGAAGGGACCTGCTGGTGCGGGGGAACCCGATGGAACGGCCGGGCCGCGATGCGCATCAGCGTCTCGTCATGGGCCACCGCCGACGACGATGTGGAGCGGAGCCTCGCCGCGATCGTCCGGGTTGCAGACGCGGTTCGTGGACCGGCGTGAACCTGTCGAGAGGTTCGGGGTTTCTCGTCGTCGCAGCATGACCTGTCATGTACATGATGATGAACATGGGGGCGGGGACGATGGCAGACCGACATTCGATAGCTGAAGCCCGGCGCAACCTCCCATCCCTGGTTCGGGAGGCCGAGAACGGCAAGATAGTGGAGCTTACCCGCCGGGGCGAGACGGTAGCGGTTCTGATCGGGTGCCGTGAGTTCGAGCGGCTCTCTTCGCAGCGGCGGAGCTTTGGCGACGCGTACCGGGAGTTCGAGAGCAGTGTCGAGTTTGCCGGGCTCGCGCTCGACCCCGATGAATTGTTCGGGGATGTGCGCGAGGAAACGGCCGGGCGAGAGGTGTGGCTGTAGCCAACCGGTGAAGTATCTCCTCGACACCGATACCGTCTCGGAACCGTTGCGGCCGCGGTCGAACGTCGGGGAGCGTGCGCGGCTGACCGCCGCCCTTCGTCGACGACCGGATCGCCGCGATCGCTCACATCAACGGGTCGATTCTCGTGACATCGAACATCGCCGACTTCCGGGCGTTCGAGGGACTGAGCGTCGAAAACTGGATGTAGGCCGGCGCGCTTCAGGGCCAGAGCGCGTCCAGGGGGAAGGCGATGGCTTCGAAGGGCGGGAAGGACACAGAGTCGTCGTTCTTCGCCGAACCTGCTGGCGACCACTCGCCGTCCCGCAGCGCAAACGCTTCCAGCGTGCGGGCGGCCGGATCGACTAACCAAAGATGGCCGACGCCTTCCCGCGCATAGACCGGGCGCTTCTCTTCGAGGTCGAACTTCCGCGTCGAGGGAGAGAGTATCTCGCAGACCCAATCCGGCGCGAGGGTGCAATAGGGCGTATCCGGGTAGTCCGGCATCCGCTCCCGGCGCCAGCCGGCAAGGTCGGGCACCAGCACATCCTCGCCGAAATGGAGCTCCGGCTCGTAAACGATCCACCAGCCGCCGGGCCCGCCCCGGCCCTTCTGGAAAGGGCTGACTAGTTCATCACCAAGCGACGATCCCGCCAGTGCATGCGGCATGGCCGGCCTCGGCTGCAGGTGCAGCGCGCCTTCGACGATTTCGGCGACCATATGCGGCGGCGCGTCGAGCACATCCCGATAGGTGGCCCGGCCTGTCCTCCGGCTGCGCAGCGTCGCGCCCGCGCTCATCCCGTTCGCTCCATTGCCAGCTTCCCGACCATGCTACGCCTGCGCCGCTCTCCTGTCACCGGCCCGCCGCGCCTCAGGTCTCGACGACCACATAGTCCTCCTCGACGCAGACCGGGACGGTTTCGGCCTTGAGGTCCTCGCCTGAAGCGGCGGTGACGCGGTAGGCGCGGGTCTTGTGGCGGCGGGGGTCGAAGCGGCTTTCGCCCGTGGCGAGGTCGAACTCCCAGCCGTGCCAGGGGCAGCGCAGGATTTCTCCCGGTCGCGAAAAGCTGTAATCGCCGGGCGCTTCGGCCTCGACCAGGCCGGTCAGCACCCCTTCCGACAGCGGGCCGCCCTGGTGCGGGCAGCGGTCCAGCAGGCCGAAATAGCGCCCGCCGACATTGAACAGCGCGATCCGCCGCCCCTCCAGAACGACGCAGCGGCGCGTGCCCGGCGGAAACTCGGAGACCGGGGCCACCGCATGGCGGGTCACGGCATCTGCCGGCCGTACACCTTGAGCGCGTTGTCGCGGAAGAAGGCCCGGCGCTTCCCGGCATCCACCGACGGCGGCAGCACCCGGTCCGGCCGGTCGAAGTCCCAATGCGGGTAGTCGGTGGCGAACAGCAGCCTGTCCCAGCCGATCCACTCGATGCAGTCGAGAAGCTGGCGCGGGCGGCGCGGCTCCTCCATCGGCTGCGTGGTCAGGAACACCTGCTCGTGGATGGTCTCGCTCGGCCGGCGCTTGCAGCGGTGGAGCTCGTCCCGCATCCGCGCCCACACCCGGTCGAGCCGCCAGCAGAGCGCCGGCAGCCAGGCGAAGCCGCTCTCGATCAGCACCATCCTGAGGCTGGGCAGCCGGTCGAACACGCCCTCGAACACCATGCTGGTGAGCGCCGCCTGGCTGGACTGGGCGTGGCCGGTCATGTCCTCGATATAGTAGGAGGGCCAGCCGCCGCCGGTTATCGGCGCGCCGCCGAAGCCGAAGGCATGGACCGCGAGCGGCAGGCCGGCCGCGGCCGCGGCGTCGTAGATCGGCCAGTAGCGGCGCTGGCCCATCGGCTCGGCCGTGCGGTTCAGCATGAAGACCTGGACATAGTCTTCCTCGCCGGCGCAGCGATCGATCTCGCGCACCGACGCCGCGGTGTCCTCATAGGGGACGACGATGGAGGCCTTGAGCCGGGGCTCCTCGCGGGTCCAGAAGGCGATCTGCCAGTCGTTGATGGCGCGGCAATAGGCGTCCGCAAAGTCGAGGTTCTGCAGGCCCTGGCCGGACTTGAGCGGGTTCAGCACGCCGAAGCCGACATTGTTCGGGTCGAGATGCTGGGCGCGCATGAAGGCAAGGTCGCTGCCGGGCCGGCCGCCGGCGGGCGGATAGGCGTCGCGGCGCGCGGCGTCGGGCTGGCCCTTCGGATAGGCCGGGCCGTTCAGGAAGGGCTGGCGGGGCCTGGCGCCGTAGCGCTCCAGATGGCGCTGCCAGCGCTTCTCGAGGAAGGGGTAGATCTCGCGCTCGAGCGATTTCGGGCTCGGATGGATGTCGCAGTCGGCGATCCGGGTGTCGGACTCTGCGGCACTCTCCCCGGCTGGGCGTTCCAGGACTTCGGTCGTCACGGCTCCCCCTCCCTGAGGCGCGGATAGGTGGCGCGCGGATTATCCACCACGATACGCCGGACGAGGTCTTCTGGCAAGTCCTTTGTCGCCAGCTGAAGCCGCCACTGTCAGGCGATTACCCTATCTGTACAGATCACCTTAAACTGTACACACAGTAGGTTCCATCAAAACGGAATGTCATCGTCTAGTTCATTAGATGGTGACTCAATGAGCTTGGGCCTCTCCTTCTCTGGAAGAGCATCAACTTTGCCAACATTGTCCCAAATTAGTTTTTTCAATCGTTCTACTTTTTCCAACAGGGGTTCTAGGTTATCCGTGCACTCGCCTAAAGTTTTCGTAAAATCCAGCATGTTTCCAAACAGAACATCAATGGTGGTTCTATCTCGGTCCACCTCCAATTGTAAGGAGACGATCTTCTTGAAAATTGCCTCCTTTTTCTTGTCATCAACTACCTGTTGATTAACTATCTTTCTGATAGTGTTCAGCAAATTTCCAATTTCCTCTTTGTAATTTGACTTTATTGATACAGGAGTGCCAGCACTCCCATTGTACATCCTCGCCCTTCTAATCCTAAATCTGGAAACAATGTAGTTCACTCGCTGCCTAAAGAAATTAAACTCTTTCATAATGTCTTGATCCTTGTCCCAATCGTTTTTGAAAATGTCGGTAATATCTGGGACATCAATTTCGAGAATCAATTCATCAAGACACGCCAGAATGTCTGAGACATACGTCCATTCTGGTTCAAAAGAACCAAAATATCTACCATCCTCGTTAGTATTGTGATCCTTATCGTTTCGTGCGCGGAGTTCGTATTCCTCTTTGCTTAATTGTTCGAGATACATAAAAGCACCCTCGCGATCAGAGGGCATATTGTCTAAGTCCTTATCGCTGAGCCTCACGGGATTTTCTCCTACTTGGAGGGCAACTTAAGAGCGCAAGACAGATAGATGTCGACGCAGGGCACGATGATTACAATGCAATGTAATTCATACCAACACCAATCACCAAGTTAGCAAGACACATGCTCCCTGAGGCGCGGATAGGTGGCGCGCGGATTGTCCACTGCGATACGCCGGACGAGGGCCTCTGGCAAGCCTTCGGGCAGCGCGCCCATGCCGTCGAACTGCCAGTGCGGGTAGTCGGTGGCGAACAGCAGCATGTCGTCCGAGCCCAGATGGTCCAGCAGGCGGGCCACCGCCTCCGGCTCCTGCGGCGCGTCGAAGGGCTGGATGGTGAAGCGGATGCGCTCGCGCACGATCTCCTCCGGGCTGCGGTCCACCCAGGGGATTTCCATGCGCAGCCCGCGCCAGTATTTCGTCAGCCGCCAGAGATGCGCCGGCAGCCAGGCGACGCCCGATTCCGCGAACACGACGGTAAGCTCCGGGAACTTCCGGAACACGCCTTCGGCGATGAGGCTGGTGAGCGCCGACTGGAAGGCGGTTGCCTGCGCGGCGTAGTCCTCGGCGAGATAGGAGGGCCAGCCGACCGGTGTCGGCGGGTGGCGGTAGGCGGAGCCGGCATGGAAGGCGACCGGCAGGCCCGCCCGCTCGGCCGCGGCGTAGATCGGCCAGTTGGTCCGCCGGCCGGGCGGCGTCTCGCCCATGACCGGCAGCAGCACCTGCACGAACCGCCGGTCCGCCCCGGCGCGCTCGATCTCTTCCGCCGCAAGGTCCGGGGCGTGCGGCGGCATGAGGATGGAGGCGCGCAGGCGCGGGTCGCGGTCGAGCCATTCCGCCTTCAGCCAGTCGTTCAGCGCGCGGCAGAAGCCGGCCGCCATGTCCTCGGAATAGAGCATCGGCGCGCCGTAGAGGCAGTTGAGGATGGCGTAGCGGGTGCCGAAGCCGTCCACGGCGTCGCCTATCAGGCGGGCGGGGTCGCTGCCGGGCCGCGCGGCGCCGTCCCGCCAGTCGGGCCGGCAGGAGAGCGGCGCATTGGGCGGCCAGGCAATGGTCTCCAGCTCGTGCAGCCCGCGATGCCCCGCCGCATCGGCCCAATGCGGCTCCAAGTATGGCAGGAGCGCGGAGACGGACGGCGGCGCCGGATGCAGGTCGCAGTCGATCGCGCCGGGCAGCAGCGCCGTCACTCCGCTGCCGTGCCGTAGGGGATGTTACGGCCGCCGAGGCGGCGGACGCGCAGATTGGCCTGCTCTGCATGGCCGACGAAGCCCTCCAGCATGCAGAGCCGGGAGCAGACCTCGCCGAGCGCGGCCGAGGCCTCGTCGGTCAATATGCGCTGGTAGGTGTGCGTCTTGATGAACTTGCCGACCCAGAGGCCGCCCGTGTAGCGCGCCGCGCGGCGGGTGGGCAGGGTGTGGTTGGTGCCGATCACCTTGTCGCCATAGGAGACATTGGTGCGCGGCCCGAGGAACAGCGCGCCGTAGTTGGTCATGTTCTCCAGGTACCACTCGTCCCGGTCGGTCATCACCTGCACATGCTCGGATGCGATGCGCTCGGCTTCCGCCAGCATCTCGTCATGGTCGGCGCAGACGATCGCCTCCCCATAGTCCCGCCAGGCGGCGCCGGCATTGGCGGCCGTCGGCAGGATGGTCAGCAGGCGCTCGACCTCGGCCATGGTGGCTTCGGCCAGCGTGCGCGAGTTCGTCACCAGTATGGCCGGGCTGTCGGGACCGTGCTCGGCCTGGCCCAGCAGGTCGGTCGCGCAGAGCTCGGCGTCCACCGTCTCGTCCACGACCAGCAGGGTCTCGGTCGGGCCCGCCAGCAGGTCGATGCCGACACGGCCGAAGAGCTGGCGCTTGGCCTCCGCAACGAAGGCGTTGCCGGGACCGACCAGCATATCGACCGGCGCCACCGACTCCGTGCCGAGCGCCATCGCGCCCACCGCCTGCACGCCGCCCAGCACCAGGATTTCGTCGGCCCCGCCCATATGCATGGCGGCGACCATGGCCGCATGCGGGCCGCCGCCTTGCGCGGGCGGGGCGGCGGCCACGATGCGCGGCACGCCGGCGGCCTTGGCGGTGACGACGCTCATATGCACCGAGGCGACGATGGGATATTTGCCGCCGGGCGCATAGCAGCCGACCGAGTTCACCGGGATGTTCTTATGCCCAAGCACCACACCCGGCAGCGTCTCGACCTCGATGTCCTTGAGCGCGGCGCGCTGGTGCTCGGCGAAACCGCGCACCTGGGCCTGGGCGAAGCGGATGTCGTCGAGATCGCGCTTCGCCACCTGCGAGAGCGCCCGCTCGATCTCCTGCTCCGACAGCCGGAAGCTCTCCGGCGACCAGTCGTCGAACTTCTTCGAGAGCGCCCGCACGGCCTCGTCGCCCCGCGCCCGGATGTCGTCCAGGATCGCCTCGACGGCGGCGCGCACCTTCGCATCCGCCTCGACGCGCTGGGCCTCCGTCCGGCCCCGCTTCAGATATTCCGCCATCCCGCTACCCGCTGCTTGCGCCACCGCAAGGCATGGCATTTCCAAAGCGGACGATCAAGGCACGCCGGGCCAAGTGAAACCGTAGCGGCACCGCCACTGCAACCCGGCTGGGTTCCGGCATTCCGGGCCCCTGCTCAACGCTCCGCTCCGTCCGGGGTGGCAAAGGGGGGGCGGGGATGGGCCGCATTCCGCTATTCGGAGGGGCAATTGTCCTTGTTGCCGCGCCAAACCCACAAGCGGCCCTCGCCGTCCAGGAAGCAGTTGCCGAACCAGCGCCCCGGATAGCGTTCACCGTCCTCGATGACATAGACCCCCGGCTGTCCGTCCACCGAGCCGTCGCGGTAGTCGTATTCGAAGCTGTTGCCGCTGGCATAGCGATCCACCCATCGGCCGTGCTTCCTGCCATTCGCATAGGGGCCTTCATCGACCCGCCCATTGGCGTAGCGGTCGGTCCACCGGCCGTGCTTCTTGCCATTCAGATAAGTGCCTTCGTCAACCCTCCCGTCAGCGTAGCGGATGACCCACCGGCCCTGCATCCTGCCGCCATCCAGCGTTCCACCGAGTTCGGCGGACCCGCCGCTCCACGTCGCCGCCAGCGTTCCCCGTCCGTTTGCGGCGCCGTCCCGGCACGCTCCCGACCAGGTCCAGCTTACCTTGGGATTGTAATAGTCGTACCAGAAGTGGCAGCCTGGACGGTCGGCGAGTTCCTGCCAGCACGCGCCGCCCTTGCTCATCCCTGCGCATTTCGGCGAGAGCGCCGCCGCCCGGTTCCGGCCCTGCGGGACGGGCGCGGCAAGCAGCGAGCCGTGGACGAAGGCCGCGCCGCCGTCCGGGACCTCGATCCGCAGCCACTCGCCGGCCTCGCCCGTCACCCGCACCTCCCGGCCCGCTTCCAGCAGCCCGATTTTGGCATGGTCGGTCCCCGGCCCGCTGCGCACATTCGTCCGGGCCCGCGCCTGCATGAGCCGGTCCGCCGGGACTACGCCGGGCGCGGGCTCCGGCTCGCCCGACACCTCCGTATAGAAGACCCCGCCGATATCGCCGGGTTTCGGCTTCAACTCCTTGCCATCCGCCGAGGCCAGCGGTGCGAGGATGAGCGCAAGGCAGACCGTCCAGAACCGCGTCATCGGTCGTTCTCCGTTCACATGGTCGCCCGGGTCGGGCCAAATGAAACGCTAACAGCACCGCCGCTGCAACCCGGCAGGGTCCCGGCGGGCTGGGCCCCGGACCGCCGCTCCGCGCCGTCCGGGGTGACGATGGGGGAGGCGGGCTGTCGGGGTTGACGGGGGAGGAAACGCCACCGGCTTCGAACACCGGCCACCCTCGTTGTCGCCCCGGCCTCCGAGCCGGGGTCCAGCACCGCCGCTGCGACCCGGCGCGGTGCCGGCGGGCTGGGCCCCGGATCGCCGCTTCGCGCCGTCCGGGGTGACAAGAGGTGGAGGCACGCCGTCCGGGGTGACGATGGGGGAGGCGGGCTGTCGGGGTTGACGGGGGAGGAAACGCCGCCGGCTTCGAACACCGGCCACCCTCGTTGTCGCCCCGGCCTCCGAGCCGGGGTCCAGCACCGCCGCTGCGACCCGGCGCGGTGCCGGCGGGCTGGGCCCCGGATCGCCGCTTCGCGCCGTCCGGGGTGACAAGAGGTGGAGGCACGCCGTCCGGGGTGACAAGAGGGGGAGGCGCGGCCTTCGTGCTACTGGCGCAAGGCATGGAATTTATCGACTGACCGCACGATATAGACACTTTAGATGACTGGTTGTAAAACATGGACACTTCATGCGGGAGTGGAGAAATGAAGACCATCGGCGCAGCGAAATTCAAGGAGCAGTGCCTGGCGTTGCTGGACCATCTCGGCGATGACGGTCTGGTCATCACCAAACGCGGCAAGCCGGTCGCGCGCCTGCTGCCTTATGAGCGGCGGCACGCCGAGCTTATCGGCAGCCTCAGCCACAAGGTGAAAATCCGGGGGGACATCTTCAGCACGGGCGTCGAATGGGAAGCCGGTGCTGAATCTTGACACCCATATCCTCATTTTCGCCCTCTCCGGCGGGCTTCGGCCGGCGGAGAGGGCGTTGCTGGCGCGGGACAGCTGGTCGATTTCGGCTATCGTGCTGTGGGAGCTTGCCAAGCTGATCCAGCTCGGGCGGCTGGAGATGGACCTCGACGACCGCGAAGTCGCGCGCGTGCTTGCCGGGTTGCATGTCTGGCCCATCGACATCGACGTCGCGAGGGCATCGGTCCGCCTCGACTTCCGCGCCGACCCGGCGGACGAGATCATTGCGGCAACCAGCGTCGTGCATGATGTCCCTCTGCTCACCCGCGACCGCATTATCGGGCGATCGGAGATGGTTCCTCTGGCGCTGTCTTCCGAATGACTTTCACGCGAGCCGGCGCGGCAGGCGGATATTTGCCGCCATGCGCCGCCGGGGCTAGGCTTCTGCCATGCGATACGATCCCAGGACCTTTCGGGGCCTCACCTTCCACGATGCGCTGCCGGCCTTCCGCGAAGGCAGCGACACGCCGCGCGGCTATCTGGAGCGCTGCCTCGAAGTCATCGAGGCGCGGGAGCCGGTGTTGCAGGCGCTTGCCGCGACCGACATGGAGGGTGCGCGGCAGGCCGCCGACGCCAGCGCGGAACGCTGGCGGGCGGGGCGGGCGCTCTCGCCCATCGACGGGATGCCGGTCGGCATCAAGGACCTGCTGGAAACGCGGACCATGCCGACCGAGATGGGCTGCGAGGCCTATCGCGGCAATTTCCCGAAGCGGGACAATGCGGCGGTCGCGCCGCTGCGCGAGGCGGGCGCGGTCGTGCTTGCCAAGACCGTGACCTCGGAGCTCGGCGGCGCGCATCCGGGGCCGACGACCAACCCCTTCGATCCGGCCCGCACGCCCGGCGGCTCCTCCTCGGGCTCGGCGGCGGCGGTGGCGGCGGGGATGCTGCCGGCGGCCATCGGCAGCCAGGCGGGCGGCTCCATCGTCCGCCCGGCGGGCTATTGCGGCAATATCGCGCTCAAGCCGAGCCGGGGCGCGATCAACCGGGGCGAGCGCCAGGCGAGCAGCCAGAGCGTAAACGGCATCCACGCCAATTCCATCGAGGACATGTGGCGCACCGCAGCCGAGATCGCGAAGCGCGCCGGCGGCGACCCCGGCCATCGCGGCCTCGCCGGCCCGGCAGACCCGCCGCCGGCCGAGCAGCCGCGCCGGCTCCTCGCCATAGAGGGCGCCGGCTGGCCCACGATCGACGATGCGACCAAAGAGGCGTTCGGCCGCCTGCTGGAAGCTGTGGAGGCGGCGGGTGTCGCCGTGCTGCGCCCGGAGGACGACCCGGTGCTGGTGGCTCTCGACGCGGAACTCATGCAGGCGCAGGCGATCTGCTATGCCGTCATCGGCTGGGAGAACCGCTGGCTGCACCGCGCGCTGGCGGATATGGGGCCGGACGCCATCAGCTTCCGCGCCCGCGACTCGCTGAAGCGCGCCGAGGCGATGACCGTGGCGGACTACCATGCCGCGCTCGACGGGCGCGAAGCGGCGCAGGCGGCGTGGGCGCGCGCGCTCGAAACCGTCGATGGCGCACTCATGCTAAGCTGCCCCGGCCCGGCCCATGTGTGGGCCGGCGACAGGCCGGGCGAGCCGCCCCTGGCGCGGCCGACGGGCGACGCGGTGTTCAACGCGCCTGCCTCGATCCTGTTCGCGCCGGCCGTCTCGATGCCGCTGATGGCGGTGGGCGGCCTGCCGGTGGGTGTGCAGGTTATGGGCGCAGAGGGCGCGGATGCGCGCATGACCGGCTTCGCCCGCTGGATGCTGGAGGCGGTGGAGCCGGCCGTCGCCGGCTAGAACGACGGAGGGAGACAAGGCCATGATTCCGTTGATCGACCTTTCCCGGAGCCGGGAGGACGTGGCGGACGCGCTCAGCAACACGCTGGAGCATGTCGGCTTCTTCATCGTCGTGAACCACGGCGTACCGCAGGAGAAGATCCGGGGCATGTTCGCGGAGGCCGAGCGCTTCCACGCCCGGCCGGAGGCCGCCAAGCACGCCGTGCTGATGAACGAGCACAACAACGGCTACATGGCGATGGCGCGCTACAATGTGCGCACCTCGCGGGTGAGCGAGTCGGCGGCCAAGCCGGACATGAACGAGGCCTTCTTCATCAAGCGCGAGCGCGGGCCGGAAGACCCGCTGGCCGGGCGCCGCTTCGCCGGCCCCAACAACTGGCCGGAGGACCTGCCTGGCTTCCGCGAGACGGTGCTCGACTATTGCGAGACGGTGGACCGGCTGGCGCTGAGCGTGCTGCCGGCGCTCTCGCTCTCGCTCGGCCTGCCGGAGGACTGGTTCTCGCCCCATTTCACCCGCAGCCAGTTCTCCTTCCGGCTCTCGCACTACCCGCCGACCGAGCGCGAGCCCGGCCGCTACGGCATCGCGCCGCACACCGACACCAATTTCCTGACCTTCCTGGCGCAGTCGGACGTGCCGGGCCTGCAGATCCGGCCCGAAGGCGGCGACTGGGAGGATGTGCCCTTCGTCGAGGACAGCTTCGTCGTCAATACGGGCGACATGCTGCACCGCTGGACCAACGGGCGCTACCAGTCCACCCCGCACCGCGCGCAGCCGCCCGTCGGCCGCCACCGCTACGCCATCCCCTATTTCTTCGGCCCGAACCTCGACGCCGAAGTCCGGTGCGCGCCGACCTGCACCGGCCCCGACAACCCGCCCCGCTGGCCGCCGGTGATCTACGAAGACCACCTCGCCTGGTGGTACGACGCCAACTACAACGCGGACGACCAGAAGGATTTGGCGGCGGAGTGAAGCGGGTTTCCGGAAAGGGCTTCCCGTTCTTCGATCTACCAAGAGAGAGAATAAGGCATGGCATATCAAGGAGCATACGATGGACTTTGCGGGATGTATGCTGTCACTAATGCTTTCAAGGCGTGTGGTGTAGAAGATGAATTCCGAGTATTTAGGCTGGCATGCCGTGCTCTCGGGGGGGACTTGACGTGGCCGTCGGGCATTTGGGTAGGGACCTATTTTGAAGATATGAAAAAATGCTTGAGTATTGCAGGAAGCATATTGGACATGCTGACCAATTTGAATTTGATTATCCATTTGATCGAGACCCGCCCAATACGAAGGAAGAATATGTGGAAAAGCTTCAAGAAATATTCCGAATTTGTGATCCAAAATGTGCAATAGTAGGCACTGAAGATCATTGGTTTACGATCAAGAAGGAAAATCCGGAGAGCAAGAGGTTTGTCGTTATTGATTCTGCATCCTCAATTGATGAAGAATTCAGGGTGAACTCTCCCTATCTGAAAAATCTGGAATTAGAATTAACTTCACTTGTCGTGTTTAAGTGCACATAGTTTGCGTCACTATTCTTGAAGTTAAATCCGAATTCCAGTTGGTTGCATACATGGCCTCGCTATAGCTAGACCTTGGTCGCCGTGGTAACGAGGCCGGCGGCCATGATGGCTATGGCGAACATGGTACTCCAGAACTTGTTGGTGAGCTTCGCCAAGTCTTCCTTGGTGGCCATCGTGTCCAGTCGCGCTTCTATCCGTGCAAGGCGCTCCATGACATCGACCAACGGATTCTGCGCGACACTGGTTTCTGTATTCTCCAAGGACGCCATGCTACCGGCCTCCAATCTGTCGGGCGACAAAATCGGCGATGAGTACGTGTGTCGCTCCGGTGGATTTAAAGCCAATGGAAAGGCGCGGTGAAACGCCATTTTTCAGCAGCGGGCGGTCGCTCTTTCGCCGGATGGGCGGGAGGTTTCCGGAATCGGCCCTTGGTCTTCGCCGCCAATCCGTGTATCTTACTTTTGTCTTACCTTGCTGGAGGAGGGACGACGATGCCGGTGCAGGAACGGCTCACCGCTACAGTCTCTACAAAGGGCCAGGTGGTTCTGCCGAGCGCGATTCGCAGGAAGTTGGGGTGGGAGGCCGGCACGCGGCTGGTCGTGGAGGACACGCCCGGCGGCGTGGTGCTGAAACCCGCGCGGGCCTTCGCCGAAACCCGGCCGGAGGAGGTATTCGGTTGTCTCGCCTACGACGGTCCCGCCAGGTCTCTTGAGGAGATGGAAGCAGGGGTGCTCGCCGAAGCGAAACGACGCCATGCGGGCGGTTGATACCAATATCGTGGTCCGGTACCTGATCGGCGACGACCCGGAGCAGGCCGCCAGGGCGCGAGCGGCGGTGGATGCAGGGGATATCTTCGCAAGCACGACTGTCCTGCTCGAAAGCGAATGGGTGCTGCGCAGCGTTTACGGCTTTACCGGCAACGAGATCACGGCGGCCCTTCGATCCTTTGTCGGGTTGCCGGGGCTCTCGGTGGAAAACCCCTCCCTGCTCGCCGAAGCCCTCGCCCGGGCGGAAGGGGGCGTGGACTTTGCCGATGCGCTGCATCTCGGCGCTGCCGCGGGCTGCGAGGCCATGCTGACCTTCGACCGGCGCTTCATCGAGGCGGCAGGGGATGCGCCTGTGAGGGCGGAGGAACCCTGAGGGCGCTTTGGAGCCAAGGGCTGCCGGATGCACCCATCCGCCTCGGCGGCGTCCGGTTTCCGGCCGGAAGACACGATTCGTTCGGAAAACATGAAATAATTCCCGAATGAAGCTTGACTACTGAGAAAGTGTGCTATGATGGGGCAGGAAGAAGCGGCATCCGCGGGGCCGGTTCCTTCCCTTTCGCGCCGGCGCGGAAAAACCCCGAAGAAACGCACGGGAAAGGTGCGCCCCGCGTGCCCCGCGTCCGCCTCGCGCGCAGGCGCAATCAGGCGCGCGAACCGCGCCGGCGCCGACACGGGCGGGCGCGCGGGCACGCGATACGCGCGAAACAGGGTCCGCGTCCCGGCCTGGAGGACGGGGGCGCGGAGGGAACGAAACGCGATGGAGGAAAGGCCGCCGCAACGGCGGAGCATGACAAAACATGACATTTCATGATACGCATGGGGGGTCCCCGTCCCCCGGACCGGCTTGGAGCGGGGAACCGGCTCGTCTATGGTTCCGTCGCGCATGCCGGTTCGCAACACCGCTGGGGGGCTGACCCATGCTCGATCTCGGAGATCGCATATCCGTTTACCAACCGCAGCAGGCGGGTCTCAAATTTCCCCGGGAGCTGAACACGAACGACCCGGAAGAGCTGCGCCAGCACCGCAAGCGCCATCTGGTCGGCGCCTGCCGGGCCTTCGCCCGCTGGGGGCTGGATTTCGGTTTCGCCGGCCATCTGACGATCCGCGATCCGGAATATCCCGAGCTCTACTGGACCAATCCGATGGCGGTGCATTTCGCCGAGGTCAAGCTGTCCAACCTCATTCTGGTGAACCATGACGGCGAGGTCGTCGAGGGCGGTTATGCGGTCAACCGGGCGGGCTTCGTGGTGCACTCGGCGGTCCATGCCGAGCATCCGGATATCCTTGCGATGTGCCATGCCCACACGCTCTACGGCTCCGCCTATGCGGCGCAGGGCCGGCCGCTTGCGCCGATCACCCAGGATGCGTGCATGTTCTTCGAGGACCATGCGGTGATCGGCGAGGAGGCGGGCCAGGTTTCGGTCGAACGCGGTGCGGGCGCCAGCATCGCGCCGGCCTTCAAGGGCGTGAGGGCGGCAATCCACCAGAACCACGGCCTGTTCACCGTGAGCCGGCACAGCATCGACGCCGCCGCCTTCATGTTCCTGGCGCTGGAGCGCTGCTGCCAGCAGCAGTTGATGGTCGAGGCCTCGGGCCACAAGCCGATCGAGATTCCGGCCGACAAGGCGCGCTACAGCCGCGAGCATGTCGGCAGCGATTACACCGCGTGGCTCTGCTTCCAGACGGACTACGACCACCTGGTGCGGACCGACCCCGATATGTTCGACTGAGACGTCCCGAAGAAGAATGCGCCGGCGGCGCGCCGGCGCGAGAGGAAACGGTAATGAAGCTTTACGATTTCAAGCTGGCGCCCAGCGCCCAGCGCGTCCAGGTCTATCTGGCCGAGAAGGGGCTGGAGGTCCCGACCGAGCAGGTGAATGTGCGCGAAGGCGCATTGTTCGTCGAGCCGTTCATGTCCTTGAACCCCTTCCACTGCGTGCCGTTCATGGTGTTGGACGACGGCTCGGCGATCGCGGAATCGATGTCGATCTGCAGCTATCTGGAGGAGCTGCACCCGGAGCCGCCGCTGTTCGGGCGCACGCCCGCGGAGCGCGCCGTCATCGACATGTGGCTGCGCCGCTTCGAGCTGGACGGTTTCGTCCCGTTGCTGCACGCGCTGCGCAACCATCTGCCGAACTTCGCCGGCAGGGTCGTGCCCGGCACGCGCACCGACCTGCCGCAATCGCCGGCAATGGTTACCCGGGGCAAGGAGATGATGGAAGTCTTCCTAGGCCGCGTCGAGCCGCACATGGCTCAGAACGAGTTCGTCGCCGGACCGGCGTTCACCGTCGCCGACATCACCGCCTTCTTCACCCTGCGCATGGCCTATGCGCTGGAGATGGACATCAACGCATCATGGCCCGCCACCGCCGCCTGGTTCGCCAAGGTGTCGGCGCGGCCGGCCTTCCAGATCTAGGTTGCTGGCCGTGAGCAAGCCGGTCTGCCTCGTCACCGGCGTCGGGCCCGAAGGCGGCACCGGCGCCGAGACCGCCAGACGCTTCGGCGAGAGCGGCTACCGGGTCGCCATGCTGGCCCGCAATGCGGACAATCTCGACGCGCTCGCCGGCAAGTATGAGGACGCCCGCGCCTATCGGTGCGACGTCGCCGATCTGGATGCCCTCGTCGAAACCGTCTCGCGCATCGGGGCGGAGATGGGCGCGCCCGCAGTCGTGGTCCACAACGCGCTCCGCTCCACCCGGGGCGGCATCCTGGAGCTGGACCCGGACGACCTGGAAAGGAACTTCCGCGTCAACACGACGGCGCTGCTCTATCTCGCCCGCGAGACCATTCCGGCGATGCTGGAAGCGGGCAAGGGCGCGATCCTGGTGACCGGCAACACCTCGGCCACAAGGGGCGGCAAGAATTTCGGCTTCTTCGCCTCGACCAAGGCGGCGCAGCGGATACTGGCGGAATCCATCGCCCGCGAATTCGGGCCTGAGGGCATCCACGTCGCCTATTTCATCATCGACGCCGCAATCGACACGCCGCGCACCCGCGAGGTGCTGGCGCCGGGCAAGCCGGACGACTTCTTCGCGAAGCCCCCGGTGATCGCGGAGGAAATCTACAGCGTCGCCCACCAAGACCGTTCCGCCTGGTCCATCCGCGTCGAACTCCGCCCCTTCGGCGAGACCTAGTAGGAGTGCTTGGCACGGATTGTCGGGCACTATCACGTCAGGCTAAGTCAATGATGCACGTTGTTTTGGATAGTAGTATATTTCGACAATGTCCAAGACTAGATTCTACGGACTTTAAACTTCTGGCGCGACTTATGGGTGCAGGACAAGTGGTTCTTCATGTACCTTATGTGGTTGAGAGGGAGCATACGTCGTATTTAGAGCAAGTCCAAAGGAAAAGGATTGCTGATGCAAGTAATAATATTTCTAAAGCCTTGGACCATGTGCCTCTAGGCACAAAATCAAAGGACTTAAAGCTCACTTTGGAACAACTAAGGTGCGATCTGGATGATCTAGTGTTTGAACGTGTTTCCGCTTTTTCCCAATGGTTAGAAGAGCATAAAGCTATTAGGCACACAATCACTTTGGAACAACTTGACGGTGCACTTGAAGCCTATTTCAAAGGATATCCACCTCTAAAGAATCCAAAGACGCGTGGAGACATTCCTGATTCGTTCATATTCCAACAGATTATTAGCTTACAGAAATGCTATGGTTCTGATCTAGAGGTTGTCGTAGCGGATGGCGCGCTGCGAGCCGCATGTGAGAGCATTGCTATCGATTGCTGGAGCGATCTTCTGAAATTCATTACTAGTCCGAAGGTTAGAGATTTCTTTGCGGAGCAAAAAATTATGGAGCACAGCTCCGTTGTATGCGAACATGTCTTGCAAATCGCAAAGGTAAAATCGGAAGAAATTGCAAAATACATAGAAGAAGAGTTGTTATCCGGTAATTATTCGACAATATACGGAGACAATTTTCCGGGAGAAAGCGGTGAGATATACCTCAGCGGAATAAGTGCGCCGCATAGAGTTGATATTGAAGGTATGGAGTACATTGGTGATAGATTATTTATGGCAGAAGTTCATGCAGAAACAGAGCTTATGTACCAATTTGCTTTGCCAATAATGGATGCGATTGAATTGGACCCAAGAGAATACTCCACTTCATTTCTAAATGATCATTATTCGGAAGTTGAAGTAACCCATACATTTCATTTTTCTGGTCGATTGGAATTGGAATTTGGAGAATGTAATGTTGCCGCTGATGCACTGAACGATTTGTTGTGTTCTTTGAAGGAACCTGAAATCAGAATTGCGGACCTATATGATTTCGCACTGCCGGACGACTCTGAGGACGGGTCGACCGAGTCGGAGTGGTAGAGTCGTACCGATTGGATGATCTGTACAGATAGGACAGTCGACGGACAGTTAGGGTGGTCACAGCATCGCGCGCCTTTGGGATTAGCAGGGCAAGCGGCATGTGGGCGTTGCCGGAGTTCAAACCGCGTCGTCCGTCATGAACGCTCCGCCTGGTCCTTCCGCGTCGAACTGCGCCCCTTCGGCGAGACCTGGTAGCGGGTAGAGCGGCGGCCGAGGGCCGCCGCTACGCCGCCAGCGGTCCCCGGATGAGGGCGCCCGGGATGGCGCTGGTGCTCTCGCCGTTTTCCAGCGTGACCGCGCCGTTGACGATGGTGGCGTCGATGCCCTCGGCCTTCTGCACCAGCCTGCGGACGCCGCCGGGCAGGTCGTATTCCACCGTCGGCAGGCACGGTTTGACCGCCGCCTCGTCGAACACCACGATGTCCGCGGCCATTCCGGCCCGCAGCAGGCCGCGGTCGGCGATATTCCAGGCCGAGGCGTTCTCGAAGGTGAGCATGCGGACCGCCTCCTCCAGCGAGAATGCCTGCTTGTCGCGGACCCAGTAGCTCAGCATGTGGGTCTGCAGCGAGGAGCCCATTTCCTGGGCGACATGGGCGCCGGAATCCGAGAAGGTCGCAAGCGTGCGGGGATGGCGGAGCAATCCCAGCACATCGTCGGGCTCGTTGTTCATCAGGGGCTGCACGAAGACAAGGTCCTCGTTTTCCAGCATGAGGTCCATGATGACCTCGACCGGGTTGCAGGACCGCTGCCGGGCGAGCTCGTCGATGCTCGGTTCGTCCCAGTTGACGTCGAACATCGGGAACAGGCCCGTATAGTCGGGCTTGCGCGGGTCGGTGGTGGCCGCGCCGCCGCCCTGGAATTCGGTGCCCTTGGGCTTCATGGCGGCCTCTTCGGCGACCAGCCGGGCGCGCAGCTCCGGGTCCCGGAAGCCGGCTTTCTGCTCCTCGATCGGGCGTTGCCGAAGGGCCTTCCAGGTCGGCAGCCCGTCGAAGGGCAGATAGGACTTCAGCGAGAATATGGCGTTGATAGAACGTGTCGTGCCCTGCCCGAACGCACGGCCGCCGCCCGCCGAGATCGCGTCCATCCAGTCGAGCTGGTATTGCCAGTGATTGGGATTGTCGCCCTGGACCGTCGAGACGGTGCCGAACATCACCGGCCGCCCGCTGTCCATCGAGATCCTGCCCAGTTCCTCCAGGAAGGCCCGCTGGGCAGCACCCCCGGAGACATCGGGGCCGAGCTGGAGGACGCCGGCATTCAGCCGGCCCATGACATCGACGAGATGGGCGAGTTCGCGCCAGTCCGCGATCCGGCTCGCCACCGGCCCGCCATCGGGGCGGGTGTGGGTGACCGACCGCGAGGTCGAAAGCCCGACCGCGCCGGCCCGCATCGCCTCTTCGACGATCTCGGCCACGGCCGCAAGGTCGTCATCCGTCGCCAGTTGGTCGAGCGCGCGTTCGCCCATCGCATACATGCGCAAGGCCGAATGACCGATATAGGAGGCGTAGTTGATCGCCTTCGGCAGCGCTTCGACCGTCGCCAGATATTCCGGGAAGGTCTCCCAGGTCCAGTCGATGCCGGCCATCATCGCTTCCTTGGGAATGTCCTCGACGGCTTCGAGGCATTCGGCGTACCACTCCCGCGCCTCCGGCTTGCAGGGTGCCAGCGCAAAGCCGCAATTCCCCATCACGACGCTGGTGACGCCGTGCCAGCAGGAGCAGCTTCCGAGCGGGTCCCAGGCGACCTGCGCGTCCATATGGGTGTGGCCGTCGATGAAACCGGGAGCGACGATCCGGCCTTCCGCATCGATCTTCCGGTCCGCCGGCGCCCTTATCCGGCCGATTTCCACGATAGGCCGTCCCTGACGCCGATATCGGCCCGGTAACGCGCCATGCCGGAGCCGTCGACTACCGTGCCGTCGGCGATAACCAAGTCGAATGCCATCTTTCGCTCCCTTGCGACTTTCCGTGTGCGACGATGCAGAAGTCTGTCAACCGGCGGTCCCCGGCTTCGCACGTCGCGCTGCCGTTCGAGTGTCGCAATAACGGGGAACAATGAAAAGCGGGGGATACTTCGGCCTGCGGCCACGATGGTGAGCGGCGCGGTTGTCCTTACGTCGGGTCCGGGTCTCCGGCGGCGGCGGTCGGCGGCCCGTGCGGAAGTTACGGGAGCAGCGGCACTACCGGGATCGGGCGGCCCGCAACCCGGGCGGCCGCGTCGGCAAGCGTTCTGCGGTCCTCCTCGGCAAGGGTGTCGAGGTCGCCGTCCCCGAACCAGCAAAGCGCGCGCAGCGATTCCATGGGCGGATAGCCCGGGCCGTAGAGAGCCCGCGCGGCGCCAAGGCCGCGTTCCAGAGCGAGGCCGGACCTGAGCAGGGCCGCGATGTCGACATAGTCCTTGGCCGCAGCCCGTTGCAGAATCGTCTTTAGCTTCGTCGCGAGCAGGTCAATGGCGGACGCGACGGGCAGGTTGTTTTCCGGAGCCGTATCCGGAGGTTCGACCCGTCCGTTGTCGATGCCGCCGAAGAAGGACAGCAACACGTCCTCCGCAGTCCTGACGATGAAGCTGTCGGCATCCTCGCGCAGCGCCGGCCGGCTTGCGATGAACGGGCAAGCCTGCCGAAGCGCGTCGCTGTCGAGCGTGGCCAGGCTGAAGAGGTCGAAATCCTCCGACACCCGATGCCCGAGCCTAAGGGCGATGGCCGTTCCGCCGTAGAGCGTGAAGCCGAGGCCGGCGACGGGTGCGAGGGCAGGCCAGAGCGCGGCCTGCGCCGGTGGCAGGATATCCGATCGCGGCGCGAAGCCCGTCATTCCCCGCTTTCCCAGGGGGCGGGCGGAAGTTTGCGGCGGACCGGGCGGGGGCCGGCGTCCAGGTCCAGCGCCGCCTGCCAGAAGGCCCAGCTCCGGGCGCGGAACCAGCCGGGCTCGGCGCGGCGCATGACCTCGCGCAGGCGCTCGTCGCCGAACGCCGCCCTCATATCGCGGCAGTCCTCGAAAGTGCCGATATCCATGACCTGCGCCAGCACGCGGTCCGGATAGCGGACGGCCTCCTCCGGCGTTTTCCACCAGATATAGCGGTCGGCCATGCTCAAGAGCGTGCGGCGGCGCCTTGCCTCGCCTTCGTTCTCTCCCCGGACTGCGGGCGAACCCGGCGCCATCGCCGCCTCCCGCCGCTACTGGTTCATCGCCTGGAAGAAGTCGTTGTTGCTCTTGGTCTCGCGGAGCTTGGTGGTCAGGAATTCCATGGCGTCCTGGGTGCCCATCGGCATCAGCACCCGGCGCAGCATCCACATCTTCGAGAGCTCGGCCCGGTCCACCAGCAGCTCTTCCTTGCGGGTGCCCGACTTGCCGATGTCGATCGCCGGCCAGACGCGCCGGTCGGACAGCTTCCGGTCCAGCACGATCTCGGAATTGCCGGTGCCCTTGAACTCCTCGAAGATCACCTCGTCCATCCGTGAGCCGGTCTCGACCAGCGCGGTCGCGATGATCGAGAGCGAGCCGCCCTCCTCGATATTGCGCGCCGCGCCGAAGAAGCGCTTCGGGCGCTGGAGCGCATTGGCGTCCACGCCGCCGGTCAGCACCTTGCCGGAGGACGGCACGACCGTGTTGTAGGCACGCGCCAGCCGGGTGATCGAATCCAGCAGGATCACCACGTCGTGCTTGTATTCGACCAGCCGTTTGGCTTTCTCCAGCACCATCTCCGTCACCTGGACATGGCGGGTCGCCGGCTCGTCGAAGGTGGAGGAGATGACCTCGCCGCGCACCGAGCGCTGCATGTCCGTCACCTCCTCCGGACGCTCGTCGATGAGGAGGACGATCAGATAGACCTCGGGGTGGTTGTGCGAGATCGCATGGGCCACGTTCTGCAGCATCATGGTCTTGCCGGTACGGGGCTGCGCCACGATGAGCGCGCGCTGGCCCTTGCCGAGCGGCGCCACCAGCTCGACGACACGGGTGGTGTAGTCCTTGGTCTTGGGCTGGTCGATCTCCAGATGCAGCCGCTCGTCGGGGTAGAGCGGCGTCAGATTGTCGAAATTGATGCGGTGACGGACGGCTTCCGGGTCGTCGAAATTGGCGAGGTTGACCTTGGTGAGCGCGAAATAGCGCTCACCCGATTTGGGGGCGCGGATCTCGCCGTCCACCGTATCGCCCGTCCGCAGGCCGAAGCGGCGCAGGAGTTGCGGGGAGACATAGATGTCGTCCGGGCCGGGGAGGTAGTTGGCCTCGGGCGAGCGCAGGAAGCCGAACCCGTCCGACAGCACTTCCAGAACGCCGCGGCCGATAATGGTCACATTGTCGTCGGCAAGGTTCTTCAGGATCGCGAACATCATGTCCTGCTTGCGCAGGGTGGAGGCGTTCTCGACCTCCAGCTCGTCGGCCAGCGCGAGCAGCTCGGCCGCCGACTTTTCCTTTATTTCCTGAAGATGCGCGACCTTTTCGGGCGCCGCGATATCGTCGAGCATGACCTCGGACCGTCCATCCGTTGATGTTGAAAGCCGGCTCGCCCGCAAAAGCGGAAAATTCGAACGCAAGGGGAAGGGGCCGGAATTCCCGCCGGGCGGCGGGCGAGGGCTGAAGAAGTTCATAGTTTAACCTAACGCGGCGCGCGCGGCAATGCCTTTCCGCAGCGCTGCAAATCGGCCCTATGGCAGCCGCCGGACCGGGCCGGGCCGGTCGAGCGCCGCGATCAGTGCATCCACCGTCCCTCCGCAGGCCGGATGGCGCCAGCCGGGCGCGAGGTCGCGCAAGGGCAGCAGCACGAAGGCGCGCTCATGGAGGCGGGGATGAGGCAGTTCGGGCTTCTCGCCGGGCCCCGTGACCAGGCCGCGATAGTCGAGAAGGTCGAGATCGACCGTCCGGGAGGCATTGCGGACGCTCCGGACCCGGCCGAAGCCGGCCTCGACATCGAGCAGCGCGGCGAGCAGCACCTGCGGGGAGAGCGCGCTCTCCACTTCCGCCACGGCGTTGACATACCAGGGCTGGCCGCTCGGCGGCACCGGCGCGCTTTCGTACCAGGGCGAGCGCCGCAGCGTCTCGACGCCGCGCGCCGCCAGCGCCTCCAGCGCCGCCGCCAGCGTCGCCTGCGGCGACCCGTGCTCGGGCGACGGCAGGTTCGCCCCCAGTCCGATCAGAATCATCCCCGGCGGCCCCTTGTCGCCCGGCTCGCGCTCGCCTAGTTTGGTGGCAACAGTTTAGCGGATTGATGCGGTTTTCGGAGCTTCCTTACACCATGCGCACCTATATGGAAGAACGTATGGCGCTGTTTATCGACGGTGCCAATCTTTATGCCGCCGCGCGCGGCCTGAATATCAATATCGACTACAAGCGGATGCTGGATTACTTCTCGAAACGCGGGCGGTTGATCCGCGCCCTCTATTACACCGCGCTGATCGAGGACCAGGAATATTCCCCGATCCGCCCGCTGGTGGACTGGCTCGACTATAACGGCTTCACCCTCGTCACCAAGCCCGCCCGCGAGTTCACCGACTCCCTCGGCCGCCGCAAGGTCAAGGGAAATATGGACATCGAACTCGCCGTCGATGCGATGGAGATGGCCGAGCATCTGGAGCATATCGTGCTGTTTTCGGGCGATGGCGACTTCCGTCGCCTCGTGGAGGCGCTGCAGCGGCGCGGCGTGCGCGTCACCGTGGTCAGCACGATGAAGAGCCAGCCGCCCATGGTATCGGACGACCTGCGCCGCCAGGCGGATTTCTTCATGGAACTGCTCGACCTGGCGCCGTCGATCGCGCGCAACCAGGACGAGCGGGAAGCCGCCCAGCTGCGCCGCGCCCAGCGCGAGAGCCAGCATTTCGAGGAAGCCGAAAAAGCCGAGGATGGCGCCGAAGAACGCTATGGAGCCTGATCCGGACTGTGCCTTCTGTCCGCGCCTCCGGGCGTTCCGGCACCGTTGGCGCGAAGCCGAACCCGGCTGGTTCAATGCGCCCGTGCCGGGCTTCGGGCCGCAGAGCGCGAAGGTCCTGATCGTCGGCCTGGCTCCCGGGCTGCGGGGAGCGAACCGGACGGGCAGGCCGTTCACAGGCGACTATGCTGGCGACCTTCTGTTCGCAACGCTACTGAAACTCGGGCTGGCCCGGGGACGTTACGACGGTCACCCCGAGGACGGACTCACGCTGACCGGCTGCCGTATCGTCAATGCGGTGCGATGCGTTCCGCCGCAGAACAAGCCTGTCGGTGCGGAGGTTGCCGCCTGCCGTCCCTTCCTCGCCGGTGAACTCGAAGCCCTGCCCGACGGCGGTGCGCTGCTGGCGCTCGGGCGCGTCGCCCACGATGCCGTGCTCGCCGCACTCGGCGAAAGGCGCGCTGCCTGGCCGTTCGCCCATGGCGCCCTGCATCGGCTCGGCTGCGGGCGCCTGCTCGCCGACAGCTATCATTGCTCGCGCTACAACACCAATACGGGCAGATTGACGGCGGCCATGTTCGAGAGCGCGGTCGCGGGCATGCTGGAGGCGGTTGCGGCCGGCTGAATGAGGCTGTTCAGCGGAGCATCTCGGCTTCCGGATCATGCGCCTTGAAACGCCGCCGGGCAGCCTTGGGCGAGGCGTTGGCATAGCAGTAGAGGCAGCCGTGCGGGCAGGTGTCGTAGGCGCCGATGTCCCGGCTGGCGGCGCAGGCGCAGCCCGGTCGATTGCCATGTTCCGGCTGGGCGCCGAGGCGGAGGCGGACAGGGTCGATGCAGCGCGCCGGCTCGGCTGCGCCCCCGGTGAGTTCGGGCTGGGCGCAGACCGTGAGGCGGAGCGGTGCAACGGCGTCCGCCAAGGCTTCGATCAGCCGGAGGCGGCCGTCGAGTTCGGGTTCTTCCCAATCGAAGCCTGCAGCCGCCAGGTTGCGCTGCGTCTTTCGGTAGAAGGAGGCGAAGGAGATGACGCATTCGTCGGTCGCGCCAAGCAGCGTTTCGGCCAGCCGGCCGGCGGCTTCCACATGGTCCTGGGTGGGCGAAAGGATCGGGTCGTAGCGCCAGACGACGCATCGCGGGCCATAGCAGGCTGCTAGGGCATGCGCGGCATCGACGGCGCGCTCGGGGGCCGGCACCGAGGCTTCCAGCCGGCGCCCGTAGCCGGTGATCGTCAACTGGACGGCGAAGGGCCGCTCGAGCCCTGCCAGCACGGGCATGAAAGGCGAGGGATTGCGGGTCCAGAAGACGTAGCCGGCGACGGCTTCGGGCGTGAGGTCCACCCGGTAGGTCCTGCCCGACCAGGGGTTGCGCACCAGCGCATGGCCGGCGGCGAGGCGGCGGGCGAACCAGTCGCCGTAGAAGGCCGGGATGTCGGTGCGGTAGCTCGCTGATATGATCGCAGAGGTCATTTTTTTGCCCGAATTGGCAGTTTTTGCCGCACCTCGCACAAGGTCGCCGGGTCTTGTAGGGCAAGTAGGGCGTTCATATATACCCGCGCTAAGGAATGTCGCGCGCGCGCCCGATTGCGCGCCCGATTTTTTCAGTGTCATGGAAGGGAGCCGGGACAGGCGCTGCCGCAGCGGGCAGTCCGGGCTTGCCGCATCGGGTAGGGATGAACCGCATGAGCAAGGTTATCGGAATAGATCTCGGCACGACCAATTCCTGTGTCGCCGTGATGGATGGCAGCGAACCGAGGGTGATCGAGAACGCCGAGGGCGCGCGCACCACACCCTCGATGGTGGCGGTAACCGGCGACGCCGAGCGTCTGGTCGGACAGCCGGCCAAACGCCAGGCGGTGACCAACCCGACCAACACGCTGTTCGGCATCAAGCGCCTGATCGGCCGCACCTATGGGGACCCGGTGATCCAGAGCGAGAAGGAGGTTTTGCCTTTCGCGCTCGTCAAGGCGGACAATGGCGACGCATGGGTGAAGGCCGGCGACGAGAATTATGCGCCGAGCCAGATCAGCGCCTTCATCCTCCAGAAGATGAAGGAGACGGCAGAGGCGTTTCTCGGCGAGACGGTGACCGACGCGGTCATCACCGTGCCGGCCTATTTCAACGATTCCCAGCGCCAGGCGACCAAGGATGCCGGGCGCATCTCCGGCCTCAATGTGCTGCGCATCGTCAACGAGCCGACCGCGGCCGCCCTCGCTTACGGCCTCGACAAGAAGCAAAGCGGCGTTATTGCCGTTTATGACCTCGGCGGCGGCACGTTCGATGTCTCCGTGCTGGAGATCGGCGACGGCGTCTTCGAGGTCAAATCCACCAATGGCGACACCCATCTGGGCGGCGAGGACTTCGACAACCGCATCATCGAATATCTGGCCGAAGAGTTCCGCAAGGAGCAGGGAATCGACCTGCGCGGCGACAAGCTGGCGTTGCAGCGCCTCAAGGAAGCGGCCGAGAAGGCCAAGATCGAGCTGAGTTCGACCGCCCAGACGGAGATCAACTTGCCGTTCATCACGGCGGACCGGTCGGGGCCGAAACACCTCAACATCAAGCTCTCCCGGGCCAAGCTGGAGGCGCTGGTCGAGGACCTGGTCCAGCGCACCGTCGGGCCCTGCCAGCAGGCGCTGAAGGATGCCGGTCTGCGCGCCTCCGACATCGGCGAGGTCGTGCTGGTCGGCGGCATGACGCGGATGCCGAAGGTGATCGAGACGGTGAAGACCTTCTTCGGGCGGGAGCCGCATCGCGGCGTCAACCCGGACGAGGTGGTGGCGCTCGGCGCGGCCATTCAGGCTGGCGTCCTGAAGGGCGACGTCAAGGATGTGCTGTTGCTCGACGTGACGCCGCTGTCGCTCGGCATCGAGACGCTGGGCGGCGTGTTCACCCGTCTGATCGACCGCAACACCACGATTCCGACCAAGAAGAGCCAGACCTTCTCGACCGCCGAGGACCACCAGAACGCGGTGACCATCCGCGTCTCCCAGGGCGAGCGCGAGATGGCGGCGGACAACAAGCTGCTCGGCCAGTTCGACCTGGTCGGCATCCCGCCCGCCCAGCGCGGCGTGCCGCAGATCGAGGTCACCTTCGATATCGACGCCAACGGCATCGTCAATGTATCCGCCAAGGACAAGGCGACCCGCAAGGAGCAGGCGATCCGCATCGAGGCCTCCGGCGGCCTCTCCGACACCGAGATCGACCGGATGGTGAAGGAAGCCGAGGCGAATGCCGAGGAGGACCGTCAGCGCCGCGAACTCGCCGAGGCGCGCAACCAGGCCGAAAGCCTGGTCCATACCACGGAGCGCCAGCTTGCCGAGCACGGTGACAAGATCGGCGCCGACGACAAGGCCGGGATCGAAGAGGCGGTCCAGGCAGTCAAGGACGTGAAGGACGGCGAGGACGCAGCCGCGATCCAGGAGAAGACCGCCGCCCTCGCCGCCGCCGCCATGAAGCTCGGCGAGGCCATGTATGCCGCGCAGCAGGAAGAGGCGGAGGCGGGCGACGGTCCGGATGCGGACGCCGGCGGCAGCGACGACGGGGTGGTCGATGCCGATTTCGAGGAAGTGGACGACAACGACGACGCCCGGAAGCGCTCCGCCTGATCCGGCGGGGCGGCGGCTCCGATGGCCGGACGCGACTTCTACGAAGTCCTCGGCGCGCCCCGGACGGCCGGTGCGGACGACCTGAAACGCGCCTATCGCAGGCTGGCCAAGGAATACCACCCGGACCGCAATCCGGGCGACAGCAGCGCCGAGGCGCGCTTCAAGGAGATCAACGAAGCCTACGACGTCCTGAAGGACCCGGAGCAGCGCCAGGTCTATGACCGGCTCGGCCACGACGCCTTCGCGCAGCGCGCCCAGGGCGCCGGAGGAGCGAACGCCGGGTTCGATTTCGGCTCCAGCTTCGGCGACATTTTCGACGAGATGTTCGGCGACCTCGCCGGACGGCGGCGCGGACGCGGCGGCCGGCGCCAGGGCGCGGATATGCGCTACAACATGCGCATCACGCTGGAGGAGGCCTTCCAGGGCAAGCAGGCGACGTTCGAGGTGCCGGGCACGGCGGCCTGCGAATCCTGTTCCGGCACCGGCTCAGCCGGCGGTGCGCCGCCGGTCACCTGTTCGACCTGCAACGGCGCCGGGCGGATAAGGGCGAGTCAGGGCTTCTTCACCGTGGAGCGCGCCTGCGCGGCCTGCCAGGGGTCGGGAGAGACGGTGCGCGACCCCTGCCGGACCTGTTCGGGCCGGGGCCGGGTGCAGCGGACGCGCACGCTCACCGTCGCCATTCCGGCAGGTGTCGAGGCCGGCAACCGCATCCGCCTCGCCGGCGAGGGCGATGCCGGCGAGCGCGGCGGTCCCCCGGGCGACCTCTATATATTCCTCGATGTCGAGGACCATCCGATGTTCGACCGGGACGGCCCGCATATCCATTGCGAGGTCCCGGTGTCGATGACGGCGGCGGCGCTGGGCGGGACGGCGGAGGTCCCGACCGTCGAGGGCAGGCGCGCACGTATCGACCTGCCGCCGGGCACCCAGTCCGGCAACCGCTTCCGGCTGCGCGGCAAGGGCATGACGGTGCTCAATACCCGCCAGCGCGGCGACATGCTGGTGACGGTGCGGGTCGAGACCCCGGTCAACCTCACACGCCGCCAGGCGGAGCTGCTGCGCGAGTTCGAGAAGGAAGGCGGGGGCCAGAACCGCACGCCCGAAACCGAAGGCTTCTTCTCCCGCGTCAGGGAACTCTGGGACGACCTGACGGACTGAGGACGGCGGCTGGCCCATATTATCGCCAGCGTGGAATATGGCGCCGAGACCGTGCGCTATTGTCGCCGGCTGGCAAATTGGAACGGACCGGAGCGCATCAGCTTCCTCCATCGAGGAAAGTGCGCACCATCGTCAACGCTGCCGCCTCGGACTTGTTCTTCTGAAGCTTTTCGGTCCAGGGCCGTCCGGGATGGAGTGTATCCCACCAACTCCGTTCGCTCCCGCTTCTACCCCGACCGGGATCGTGGTCTCCGAAGCCGTCGAGGCAAACATTCCAAAGCGGCCGATGGCGGTTGACGAGAAAGCGTTCGGCCAGGGTAATCCAGACAGGAACTACCGAGAGGTGCCGGCAGGTGAAGTGCGAGAGGTCGAGATTGTCCGCAGCGGCAATAGATCGTGCGTGCTCCCGTAGCCTTTGCCGCAGGACAGGCTTTTCGATATCGACATCGTCTCCTCGCCGAGACCCGGGCGGAACGGCCTTGCCGACATAGATCGGGGCATCGGTCCCCGAAATCGGGCGATAGGCGTCGAACTGTCCCGTGTAGAACAGGGCATATATTCCAGGACCCGGAGCCTCTTCGGCACCGTCCAAAGGGACCTTGGCCTGCCCGCCGAAATGTAGCGTGAGTCCGGCCATGAGGTTCTCGTAGGTCAGCGGATCGTACAGCTTTACAGTCATGGCCGGCGCAGTTCGACCACCGATTCGTACAAGCGGCCGCCATTGGCCTTGCCTACCCGGACGCTCGAATTGACGATGCTGTTGCCGACACGGGCATCGCGTGGCGTATGTATCTCGATAGCTTCCATGCCGGCGCTCTCGGCGATTTCGGCGAGGAAACGGTCGGTAGCCACAGGTATGCCTTGCAGGATACTGTTACCGATAACGATCAGGGCGGTAGCGCCCGGGCGAAGGCACCATTTCATGCCCTCGGCAAAGCGCAGACAGTCATTGAAATACAGCGCGGCATAGTTCGCCCAACCTTGTCCCCCATATATTCCTTTTTCGGGATTCACGGCACGCAAATTGGACAGCAGAGAGTTGATTTCGTCATTCGCAATTGCGGAGTTAATGGGTATCGGGCTCATGTCCCTTGCCGTTTGCCAGTAAGTGCCGAAATTTTTCTGTTCCAATTGTTTGAAATCCTTAGGAGAGTCGCAAAATCCTAGCCAATAAAGATGAGGCCTTGTGTTGCGGTTATAGTGATAGTTGTTCAAATATGGAGGCGAGGTAATTAACAAATCGACACTTTCTTGAGAAATTTTCTTGTAGAATTCGAAAAACGAAACACCATGAATTTTACTGCGATGCTGTTGCCGATTGTCTCGACCTTCTCTCCACAAGTCTGCATCGGCAGCCATGACCGTCAGCTTTGCAGTCAGTTCTGCGAACACTGGATAATCGTCAACATCGGGCCGGCCGGCCGTTGCCTTCCGTCCGAGACTTGGTTCATATGAATAATTCGAATAGGTAACCATTGTCGATGCAAAAGCAAGACGAAAGAAGTCGGCGATCAAATGGTCGGAGATGTCCACAATAAAGTCTTGTGTCGTCAATACTTTCCATTGAACACTGGGACTATAGAATGCTGTTCTTGTGTTGAAGCCAGCGGGAGGCGTTGCCCGAGGCTCCCTGCTATGCCGTTCGGCATCGTGGGCAAAATGTGCAAATGCGCCGATGGTATCGCGCAGGAGTCCGGTATCGACGAGATGGGCAGCAAGTTTCGTGCGGGCGGCGAACGCCGCATAAGGATTGATCTCGAAGCCGACCGATTCGTACCCCCTCCGGTCTGCCTCCACAAGCGTCGTCCCTACTCCGGCAAAGGGGTCGAGCACCGCACCGGGACCGCTCATGTGCAGGTCGATGGCGCGTTCCACGAATTGCCGGGAATAGCCCGCGATCCACGGGACCCACCTATGAACGGGCTCACCGCGGTTTGAAGAAAAGGCCAGGTCGCGAAAATCCGACCGGGCGTCTTTGGTCGCTTTCGCTTCGCTCTTCGAGTCGTCAAGAGGCAACAGCATATCCTCCCGGTCTGCCATTACGCCCGGCTGCTCCCTTGCCCGGTGTCCGACAGTGTGGTGAACAAATATAGAAACATTGAACCGCGATTCGGCGCCCGCTGCAACAGCTCTATCCTCCGACCGCCGTATCCAGCCGGCCTTCGTTCGCTTCTTCGGCGCGCTGGCGGCCGGGGCGGGTCCGGAGGCGGGCGTCGTAGTCCTGGAGGAGTTGCGGCACGGCGACGCCGCGGCGGCCGGCCCAGCCGAGACAGGAGCCCAGCATGATGTCGGCGACCGAAAAGGTCTTGCCCAGGAGCCAGGGACGCCCGTCGGCGAGCGCCGCCTCGGCCTTCGCCGCCTGTTTCAGCCAGTATTCGCGCGCGCGCGACACCGCGACCGGCGCCTCGCCGTAGATTTCCGAAAGGTCCCCGTGGCGGCGGATGACGTAGAGCGAGGTCGCGTCGAGCTCCATCGCCACATAGAAGCACCATTCGAGCACGCGGGCGCGTTCCGCCTCAGGCCAGAGATCGACCCGGTCCCGGAAGCGCGTCGCCAGTTCGAGCGCAATGGCGCCCGATTCGGTGTAGCGCACGCTGTCGATCTCCAAGGTCGGGATCTTGTGCAGCAGGTTGACGGCGCGGTAGGCGGGCGCCGTCTGCTCCGGCGTGCGCGTGCGGATCGGCGTCGTCCCGTATGTCAGGCCGAGTTCCTGCAGGGTCCAGTGGACCCGGAGTGCGCGGGTGGAGACGATGCCCCAGACATGGATGTCGGTCATGCAAGCGCCCTTTCGAGAATGCGTGCGGGATGTTGCGCCGCCCTGCCGGCGCCGTCGGCAATCTGGTGGCGGCAACTGGTGCCATCCGCAACGATGAGCGCGCCTTCGCCGGCGGCGCGCACGGCAGGCAGCAGCGAGGCTTCGGCCATCGTCATCGAGATTTCGTAATGCTCGGCCTCGTAGCCGAAGCTGCCCGCCATGCCGCAGCAGGAGCTCTCGACCGGTTCGGGCTCGAGCCCCGGCACCAGCGCGAGCGCGGCCAGCAGCGCCGCCGGGCCGTCGAAGCTCTTGCGGTGGCAATGGGCGTGGACCAGGGCGCGGACTTCCGGCAGCCGTCTGAGCCGGGAGGCCAGCCGGCCCGCCGCCTCGCCCTCGGAAACGAGGCTCTCCAGCATGACCGCGCTCTCCGCGACGCGGGCGCTCTCCGGACCCGGCAGCACCGCCTGCAGCTCGTCGCGGAAGGTGAACAGGCAGGACGGCTCCAGGCCGACGATCGGCATACCGGCTTCGGCATGGGGCAGCAGCATGGCGACCGTGCGGCGCATCTCCGCCCGCGCCCGGTCGATGCGGCCTGCCGCCAGCCAGCTCCGCCCGCAGCAGGGCGGCCGGTTGCCATCCGGCCCGCGCGGGTGGCGAACATGGAAACCGGCGGCCTCCAGCACCCGCACGGCCGCGCGCGCGTTCTCCGGCTCGAAGGCGGTGTTGAAGCAGTCGGCAAACAGCACGGCCTCCCGGTCCCCGCCCGCAGGCCCCCCGGTTTCGGCCGGCCGGAAACGGTCGCGCCGCCAGGACGGCAGCCGGCGATGCCGGGAAAAACCGGTGGCGCGCTCGCGCATCGCCCTGAGCGGCGCGGCCCGCTCGGCGGCGTTGAGCAGCGGCGCGAAAGGAGCCAGTCGGGCCGCATAATGCGGCAGGGACGAAACCAGCCGGTCCCGGAGCGTGAGCCCCCGCCGGGCCTTGTACTGGTGCAGGAACTCGACCTTCATCCGCGCCATATCCACGCCGGTCGGGCATTCGCGCCGGCAGCCCTTGCAGCCGACGCAGAGCTCCATCGTCCGGGCCATGTCGTCCGAGACGAGCGCGTCCGGTCCGAGCTGGCCGGAAAGCGCAAGGCGCAGCGTGTTGGCGCGTCCGCGCGTCAGGTCGCGCTCGCGCCCGGTCGCCCGGAAGGAGGGGCACATGACGCCGGGGTCGGCCTTCCGGCAGGCGCCGTTGTTGTTGCACATCTCGGCCGCGCCGAGGAAGCCGCCGGGCCAGTCCGACCAGTCGAGCGCCGGGGCGAGCGGGGCCGCCGCATAGCCCGGCTTGAAGCGGAAGAGCGAGCGGTCGTCCATCCGGGGCGCGCGGACGATCTTGCCGGGGTTGAACAGGCAGGCCGGGTCGAAGGCGTCCTTCACCTCCTCGAAGGCGCACACAAGCGCCGGGCCGAACATGCGTTCGTGGAACTCCGAGCGGACGATGCCGTCGCCATGCTCGCCGGAATGGCTGCCCTTGTATTTGCGCACCATGGCGAAGGCTTCCTCGGCGATGGCGCGCATGGCGGCCGCGCCCCGGGGCTGCTTCAGGTTCAGCACCGGGCGCACATGCAGGAGGCCGACCGAGGCATGGGCGTACCAGGTGCCCCTCGTGCCGTGTTTCTCGAACACGCGCGTCAGCCGGTCGGTGAAATTGCCAAGGTCCTCCAGCGGCACGGCGCAGTCCTCGATGAAGGAGACCGGCTTGCCCTCCGTCTTCATCGACATGACGATGTTGAGCCCCGCCTCGCGCACGCCCCAGATGCGGGCCTGGAGCGCCGGATCGACGGCCCGGACGACAGCGCCGGGGTGCCCCAGATCGCTCATCGTATCGTCGAGCGCTTCGAGCCGGGCGAGCAGCGCGGGCCTGTCCTCGCCGGCGAACTCGACCAGCAGCAGCGCGTCCGGCCGCCCCTGCACGACCTCGCGGACGGTCTCGCGAAACATCTGGATATCGCTGCCGAGCTCGATAATGGTCCGGTCCACCAGCTCGACCGCATCGGGGTCGAGCGCCACCAGGCGCGGCACGGCGTCCATGGCGTCGCGGAAGCGCGGGAAGTGGCATACACCCAGCACCTTGTGCGGCGGGACCGGCTGGAGATCGACCTCAACGGCGGTGAAGAAGCCGAGCGTACCTTCCGAGCCGACCAGCAGATGGGCCATGTTGTGTCCGGCGGCATCCACGCTTTCGAGATTGTAGCCGCCGACCTTGCGCAGCACCTTCGGGAAGCCGCGCGCAATGGCGTCGCGCTCGCGCTCGGCGATGGCGCGCAGCTTGCGCACGAGGTCGATATAGCCGGGCGTACCGCCCCCGGAGCCGAGATTGCCGGGCACGCGCGCGAAGCGGTGGCGGCTGCCGTCGGCCAGGATCGCCTCGATGGCATGGGTGTTGTGGACCATGTTGCCGTAGCGGATCGAGCGGGAGCCGCAGGAGTTGTTCGCCGCCATGCCGCCGAGCGTGGCCCGGCTTGCGGTGGAGATATCGACCGGGAACATGAGGCCGTCCCGGCGCAGCCGCGCATTCAGCCGGCCGAGCACGACCCCCGGTTCGACGCGCGCCCGCCGGTTCCCGGCATCGACGGCGAGGATGCGGTCCAGATGGGCGGAGCAGTCGAGCACCAGCGCCTCGCCGATGGTCTGGCCCGCCTGCGAGGTGCCGCCCCCGCGCGGCAGCACCGGCACGCCCTCCTCGCGCGCAATCGCCATGGCCGCCTCGACATCCGCGACCGAACGCGGCCGCACGACCCCGATGGGCTCGATCTGGTAGATGGAAGCGTCGGTGGAATAGCGCCCGCGCTCGAACGGGTCGAACAGCACCTCGCCCTCGACCGCCGCACGGAGCCGCGCCGCCAGCCGAGAATCGCCGACCCGGCTGCCGGACCCGCGCTCTGCCGCTACCGGACCTGCCACGGTCCGCCGGCCTGTCTGCACGCCGTTTCCTCGCCTGCCTTCTCGCCGTCCCCGGCGCCCTGCCAGCTCTTCCAGCCGTATCGGACGCAGGCCTCGCCGCCGGCGGCGCGCCACCGCCTCTTCACGGATACGACCCCGCTATGCCCGGTGCGGGGATTCGCCCAGCGAGTCTCGGCGGCGCCGGCCTCCAGCGCCCGGCGCCTTGCCTCCGAGGCCAGTTCGGCATCGGAACGAAGCCCGGTGGCAAGGGCGTATTGGAGCGCGCGGCGGTTCGCGATCCAGCTGGCGATGCGCTCGTCATTGGCCGGGTGGGTGCTGGCCATCGCCACTCCGAGCCGCCCGAAGCCGCCCTCCCGGCCCGCCTTGGTGCGCGCGAGCCGCATCAGCATCTTTTCGCCTGCCTCCAGGGGCACGCCCGCTTCCGCCAGAATGAGTGCCGAGTAATAGTCCGCTTCCAGTTCATGCTGCTGCGAATAGGCGAGCGCGCCGACGCCGAGGCCCATCGATCCGCCCGTCTGCACCATGTCCCCCATGCAGTCGCCATCGGAGCGGTCGCAGATAACGGCTCCGATCAGCGCGCCGGCGAGAAGCCCGCCCAGCGCGCCGACACCCGCATCCGCCATGCGCTTGTCCACATGGTCGGCGATGACATGGCCGTATTCATGCGCCAGCACGGCGGCGATTTCCTCGTCCGACCCGGAGGCCCGCAGCAGGCCGGCATTCATCGTCACCCGATGGCTGCCATCGACATGGGCGTTGATATCGCGGTCTCTCGAGCGGACCGGGCTGCGGGAGAGGATCGCGCCGCAATTCGAGCCCTTCATGCGTTGGCAGACCCGATGGGCGGCCGGTCGGATATGCCGCACCACCCTGGCGAGCGAGGCGTGCTGCCCGGCCTCGTCGAGCGCCCTTTGCTGCGGCAATGCGTTGCTCTGCAGCAGCCGCCGCGCCTCCCCCATGTCCGCGCTTGTCGCCGGCACGCCGGGCCGGTCCACTCCGGAGCAGGCGGCGAGGACGAAGGCAAGCGCCGCAGCGACGAGACCGGTCGGCCGGCCCACGGTCATTCCCCCATCACGACGGCGACCCGGCCTATCGCGCGGCGCCCGAGCACCGCCGCCATCGCGTCCTTGAAGCCCTCCAGCGGGAAGGTCCGGTCCACCCTCGGCTTCAGGCGGCCCTCCTCGAACCAGGCGAAGAGCTGCGACATGCCGGCCCGCATCCGGTCCTCGACCTCGTAGCGGATATCCTTCGGGCTCCAGCCGACATAGGTGCCGAAATTCATCCCGACCACGGTCACGGTCTTGACCAGCAGGATATTGGCCGGGATCTGCTGGATCGTGCCGCCGGCGAAACCGACCGGCATGATCCGCCCCTCGAAGGCGATGCAGCGCAGCGAACGGTCGAACACCTCGCCGCCGACGGGGTCGTAGATGACATCCGCCCCGCGTCCCTCCGTGATCGCCAGCACCTCCTCGCGAAAATCGGCCTCGCGGTAGTTGATCGCATGGTCGGCGCCGTGCTCGCGCGCGGCCGCCAGCTTCTCCGCGGAGCCGGCCGTCGCAATGACGCGCGCGCCCAGGATCTTGCCGATCTCGACGGCGGCGATGCCGACGCCGCCGGCCGCGCCATGCACCAGCAGCGTCTCTCCGGCCGCGAGGCGCAGCATGTTCGGCCAGCAGAGCGCGGCATAGGAGGTGTGGTAGGAGTTGGTGAAGGCGATGGCATGGCGGAATTCCATGCTGTCGGGGATCGCGAAGGTGTTGACCTCTAGTGCAACGGCTTCCTCCGCCAGTCCGCCCCAGTCGAGCACCGCCAGCACCCGGTCGCCCGGCCGGAAGCGGGTCACCTCCGCGCCCACCTCCGTCACCACCCCGGCATATTCGGTGCCGGGCACGAAGGGGCGCGGCGGGCGGCGCTGGTAGCGGCCCTGCACGACCAGCGACATGGCGAAGGACACGCCGCAGGCCCGTCCGCTTATGCGCACATGGCGGGGCCCGAGCGCCGGCGGCGGCGTCTCGTGAAGTTCGAGTTCGTCGAACGGTTTCCAGTCGTCCACCACCACCGCGCGCATGGACAGTCCCGCCTCCCCGGTCCAGAATCCTCCGCGTCATGAAAGGCTATTTCGGCATCGGCGTCGAGGGGCTGAGCAAGCCGCTCAACGCCGGCAACCTGTTCCGCTCGGCGCAGGCGTTCGGTGCGAGTTTCCTGTTCACGGTCGGGGCCAGCTATGCGGAACGGGCCGGGCGAGGAGGCGGGGACACCTCCCATGCGCCCGGCCGGGTGCCGCTCTACGCCTTCCCGGATGCGAGCGCCATGGTGCTGCCGCGCGGCTGCGCGCTGGTCGGCGTGGAACTGATCGACGAGGCGGTGGACCTGCCGAGCTTCCGCCACCCGGCGCGCGCCGCCTATATCCTCGGGCCGGAGCGCGATTCCCTGTCCGCGCCGGTGCTGGAGCGCTGCGCCCACGTAGTCCGCATTCCGACATCCTTCTGCGTCAATGTCGCCATGGCCGGCGCCATCGTGATGTACGACCGGGCAGTGACACTTGGCCGCTTCGCCCCCCGCCCGCTCCGCCCCGGCGGCCCCGCCGCCCCGCTGCCGCCGCATGTCCACGGCAAGACGAAACGGCGGTCCTGAGGGGGCGAGCCGCCGTTTTCGCGGGGGTGACGCATGAGGGACATGCCATGCAAGCCAACGAAAACAGATGTGCGCCACCGGCGATCTCGCTGTGAGCCCCATGGCAGCAATCGCGGGCCCGCACTGTCGCCCCGGACCGAAGCCGGGCCCGGCACCGCCGCCGCAGCCCGGCAGAGGCCTCGACAGGCTGGACCCCGGCTCGGCGCTCCGCGCCGTCCGGGGTGACAAGTGGGGCCGCTCCGTCCGGGCAGCAACAGATGCCCCGGCTCCTCATTACCGTCGCCGAACCCGGATTCCGTCATCGGTTTCCATCGATGACCGCTGGGATAAGGAGCGCATTGTAGCAACGGTTGTCGATTTAACCGGGTAATAATTCCTGAACAGGGCTTGACCTCAGAATATCCGTGGTAGAATGGGCTTGAAGGAAGCGGCATCCGCGGACCGCCTTCCTTCGCCCCGGTCCGGCGCCGGAACGATCCCGATTCAGCAGACAGGCGAAGTGCGCCCTGCGTTTGCCTCGCGCGCGCAATCAGGCGCGCAAAACGCACGCCGCCGCGAAACGCGCACGCCTACGCCCACCCCCGCGCACGATACGCGCGAAACAGGGTCGCTCCCCCACCGGCCCTCTTTGTCACCCCGGACGGAGCGCAGCGAAGATCCGGGGTCCAGTCTTCCCGGACCTTTCCGGGGTGTGAGGCCGTTCTGGGTCCCGGCTCGGGGGCCGGGACGACAGTTTCCACCACCTCTTCCTCCCGGCCCGGTGCGGTGCGATACCGCAACGGAAGCCCGGACCGAACGCAAGCGGAACCAAGGAGCCGCCGCCCATGCCTTTGCTCGATCCGACCGTCACGCTGTCCTCCCGGCAGGAGGCCTTCTGCCGCCACTTTGTCGCCTCCGGCAATGCCGCAGACGCCGCAAGGCAGGCCGGTTACTCCGAGCGCTCGGCGCGGCAGACCGGCTGCGCGCTGCTGGAGCGGCCCTGGCCCGGCTTTCTCCCCAATGTCACGGCCTGCGTCGCGTCCAGGCGTTCGATCCGCAAGGAGCGGGCCGAAGAGCGTAGCGGGGCTACGGTCGAGGTCCGCGACGCCGCGGGCGGGCGCCTGGACGCGACCCGGAGGGCGGCGCTGTCGGGCCGGCATGGTGCGTCGATCCGCTTGCCCGATGCCCCGCATCGCGCTGCGCGGCTCTCCTACCCTGCCGGCCCGACAGCACCGCGCAGACCATGACATTGGGGAGAAAGCCGGGCTCAATCGTGGAGCGGGTGCGCCGCATCCGCATGTCCTGGCGGCGCACCGAAAAGGACGAGGCCCGGATCGCGCTTGCCCGGCTGGAGCAGGCCTGGGATGCCGCTGTCGCCAGCGGGTCGGCTTACCTGATGCTCCAGGTCGTGCGCCTGCAGGCCGAGATCGCCGGGCTCACGAGACCCGCCGGTGCGAACCGGGCCCGGCTCTGGCCGATGCCCGACGAGGACGAGTTCGGCGAGATGGCCGCAGGGCATGAGGCCGGCACCGAACCGGGCCCGCTTGCCGAGGCCGTGCGCAGCGGACGCGACCGCGCCGGGCGCGCTTGCCCGCCACCGCGAGAGCCGCGAGGCGCTTGAGCGGCAGGAAGGCTTCGACGAGGCCGCGCATGAGGAAACCGCCCGGAAGCTCGCCGAGGCCGTCGAGGAGCGAGAGCGCCTGCCCGTCTGCTTCCAGACCTCCGAACCGCCCCCGCGCGAAGACCTCCCCCTCGCCGACGACCCGCCCGAGGACACCCACGAAGACGGCCAGTGGGCCGGCGACGACCCGCCCGGCCACGAGGACAGGATCGATGACGACAGGGCCGACGGCGCAGAACACGACTGGCTCTACCAGCGCCGAAACGGCTTCCCTGAAATCTACGACCCCTGGGCCCCGGAGACTATCGAGCAGCGGCGACAGGACAGGCTCGAATGGGAAGAGATGCGCTGCGGCAACGACCCGTTCGTCTCCGGCGAACCGGAGGAGACGGGCTGGCCCGAGGACGGAGAATCCGTCCCTGCCCATGACATCTCATGACATTTCATGACACTTCGCAGGGGCATCCCGCCCGCTTCCGCTTTCCTCGCCCGCCAGGCGGCCAGCTGGAAGCACACATCTGCCGGCGGCATCGCCGTGCCGACGCGCCTTGGCATGAGGCGGAGCGCCGGGCTCGTCCGGGCCTTCGGGCTGGAGACGCTGAAATTCGAGATGCGGGCGCGCGATTTTCAGCGCGCGGTCCGCGGGACGGCATCGGCCCTGCCTCCCGGCGGGTCCTCCCAGTAGGGGCGGGGGCCGTAGCGTTCGACCAGGAAATCGACGAAGGCGCGGACCTTGGTGGAGAGGTGGCGGTCGGCGGGGTAGAGGGCGTGGATGCCGGTGTCGAGCGCGCCCGGCGAGGCGCGGTAGCCCGAGAGGACCGCGACCAGGCGACCGGCCTGCACCTCCTGCCCGACCAGCCAGGAGGGCAGCAGCGCAATGCCGAGCCCGCCCAGCGCCGCCGCATGCACGGCCTCGGTGTTGTTGGTGCGCAGATTGCCGCCGACCCGCACCTCCGCGAGCCCGTCCGGGCCGCCGAGGTTCCAGTTCACACTGCCGTGGCGGCGCGTATAGACGAGGCAATTGTGGTCCGCGAGGTCATGGGGGCATTCCGGCGTCCCCGCGCGGGCCAGGTAGCCGGGGCTGGCGCAGAGGATGCGCCGGTTGGGAGCGAGCCGGCGCGCGATCAGGCTCGAATCCTCCAGCGCCCCCACCCGCACGACGACATCGGCGCCGACCTCCAGCAGGTCCACGAAATTGTCGGTAAGCGTCAGCTCGATCCGCACTTCGGGAAAGCGGTCGAGGAAATCCGGGAGCGCCGGCGCGATGTGGCGGACCCCGAAGGCGGTGGGCCCGTTGACATGCAGCACGCCGCGCGGCGACTCCTCCAGATGCGAGACGGCGGCCGACGCCTCGTCGAGCTCGGCCAGGATGCGCGAAACCCGCTCGAAATAGAGCCGTCCGGCCTCCGTCAGGCCGAGCTTGCGGGTGGTGCGGTGGATGAGCTGGGCGCCGACGCTGTCTTCCAGCGCCGCGACCTGCCGCGACACCGAGGAGGGCGCCATGCCGAGCCGGCGGCCGACCTCGGAGAAACTGCCGGCATCCACGGCGGCGGTGAAGAGGCGGATGGCGTTCAGGGAATTCATCGCACACCTATCTGTGCATTATTTGCACATATCATATATTTCCCGTCTCATTGTAAATGCAAAACGAGGCAATAAATGCTGGGTCAACGGAAATCGAACCCGGAGTGAGACCGATGATCCAGAGACCCCACACCCCCACCCAGGCCGAAATCGACCGGGCGCTGGCCCGCGGCCGGCAGTTGCGCGCCCATGCGTTTGCCGGTGCGTTCGCCCGGCTCGCAGGCATCGTCAGGGCCGGCTTCGCCCGGTTGCGGCCGAACCGCGCCTGGCACGGCCGGCCCGCTTGAGCCGGCCCGGCCCGCCTCAGTCCCGGCGGCCCATGGAATGCTGCGGCACATCCCGGAAGAGCGAAACATGGGTGTGCACGCAGCGCCACGGGTCGCCGGCCTTCTCGCGCGTGAAGACCGCTGTCGTCCGGCCGGGCCGGTCATAGGCGCTCCCGTCTTCGTGGAAGCCCGTGGAGGTCCACACCGTCATCCCGAAGGCCATCAGGCGGTCCGGCGAGACCAGGCAGCGCAGGCCCTCCGTGCGGTGCTCGAAATCCTCGATGCTGGGCCAGATACGCCGCCATTGCCGCGCTTCCAGCGCATCCAGCCCCTCGACATGGTCCATCCAGGTGCCGAAGCCGAGCACGCCCGGATCGAAGCGCCGCCGCGCACCGGCGAAGTCCCGCCGCGCCACCTCCGCGCCCCATTCGTCGAACCAGGCCCGGATGGCGTCCACGTCTTCGGCGGGCATGTCGAAATCGGCCATCGCGCTTCCTCCCTCGGCGTGCTTATCATGCGCTGAAGCGGGGGGAGAGGCCATTCACACCATCGATGACGGGACGCTCCGCCGCCAGATTGCCGCGGTCTTCGAGACCTGGGGTATGGCGCGCGACCATATCGAAACGACCGTTCATGTCATGGTCGAGACCGACCTTGCCGGGATCGACAGCCACGGGGTCGGCATGCTGCCCTACTACCAGAAGGCGGTGGAGGAGGGCAGCATCGAGCCGAGGCCCGAGATCCGCGTTGAGCGGGAGGCGGGCGCGCTGGCCCTCATCGACGCCGGACGCAGCCTCGGCCATCCGCCCGCCGTGCTCGCCATGCGGACCGCCATGGACAAGGCGCGCAAGGTCGG
Source organism: Alphaproteobacteria bacterium (assembly GCA_965261985.1). Lineage (GTDB taxonomy): Bacteria > Pseudomonadota > Alphaproteobacteria > Bin95 > Bin95 > Bin95. The sequence continues at coordinate 4,969,553 of OZ253490.1, read as the reverse complement.
TGCGGCGGCGGTTGCGGTGCGAAACTCGAACCATTACGGCGCGGCCGGCTATTATTCGAAGATGGCGGCAGACGACGGACTCCTCGGCCTCTCGCTCACCAACGCGCCGACCAGGCAGGTCGTGCCGATGTTCGGCGCCGATGCCGCGCTCGGCACCAACCCTATCGGTTTCGCCGCTCCCGCCGGGGCGAACCGGCCCTTCGCCCTCGACATGGCGACCAGCACGGTCGCGTTCGGCAAGGTCTCGATTGCGCGGCGCGCGGGCAAGCCGCTGCCGGAAGGCTGGATGGTGGACCGGTCCGGCGCGCCGATCGCGGATGCGCAACTCGCGATGGAGACCGGGCGATTGACGCCGCTCGGCGGCACGCGCGAGCTCGGCGGCCACAAGGGCTACGGCCTCGGCGCCATGGTGGAAATCCTGTGCGCGACGCTCTCCGGCTGCCTGGCGGACGAGACCGGGCACTTCTTCCTCGCCATCGACCCTTCGCAGCTACGCGGGGAAGGGGAGTTCGAGACCGACATGGACCGGTTGCTCGACATGCTCCGGGCGACGCCGCCCGTCGATCCGGCCCATCCGGTCATGACCGCCGGCGACCCGGAATACGCCGCTTATGCCGAGCGGAAGGCGAACGGCATCCCGATGACCGACACGCTGTTCGAGGAGCTGCGCGACGTGTGCAGCCGCGCCGGCGCCCCGTTCCTGCTGGAGGGGTAGGGGCCCCCGTATCGGGCACGCGCCCGGAGGGTTTCGTGCTGACAGGCGGGCGACCGGCCTGTAGTCTCCACCGGCCGGCAAGGACAGGACCGATGGCCGCAGAGACGACCGACACCCCCTTCACCGCTGCGGAGCGGCAGGCCATTCGCCGGCTGATTGCGAAGTCGAACGGCGCGGACATAACCCGCAACCCGATGGCCGTGGCTCTTGTCGTCGCGTTCCTCGCGCTTGTCGGCTGGATCGCGCTCGAAACGCAGGCCAACCGCGAAGCGATCCACGAGAACGGCGTCGCAGTCGCCGTGCTGCAAACCGACGTTACCGCCTTGAAATTGGGCCAGGAGAAACTGGAATCCGGTATGGCGAAGCTGGAATCTGGCCAGGCGGGCCTGCACCGCAAGATCGACTCGCTTCTGGCGCTGCAGGCCCGATAGCAGCCGCCGGCTCGCATCGACGCCGCACCGCCGCACGCTCATGATTGCGATCCCGCATACCCTGCTGGCGGCGCAGATCCGGGCCATCTTCCTCTCCTGGGGCATGCGTCCCGAGCCCGTCGAGACCGCCGTGGACCTCATGGTCGAGGCCGATTTGCGCGGCATCGACAGCCACGGCGTCGGCATGTTGCCGACCTACGACCAGCGCCGCCGGGACGGCAAGATCGACCCTCTGGCGGAGGTCCGCACGCTTCGGGAAGGTCCGGTGCTGACCCTGGTGGACGCGGGCCACGGCATCGGCCACCCGGCAGCCCGCTTCGCCATGGAGCGGGCTTGCGACAAGGCGGCTTCGGCGGGCCTTGGCGTCTCGGTCGTCGTCCATTCCAACCATTTCGGCGCGGCCGGCGTCTATTCCACTATCGCTGCCGAGCGCGGGCTGGTCGGCTTCGCCTGCACCGGCACCACACAGCGCGCCGTGGTGCCGACCGGCGGCCGGGAGCCGCGTTTCTCCACCAACCCCATCGCGTTTGCGGCGAGTCCGGCGGAGGGCGAGCCGTTCTCGCTCGATATGGCGACCAGCACCGTTGCGGTCGGCAAGATCAATATTGCGCGCCGGGCCGGCAAGTCCCTGCCGGAGGGCTGGGCGGTGCGCCCCGACGGCTTGCCCGAGACCGATGCGGCCGAAGCTTTCCATGCCAAACCGAAGCGCCTGACGCCGCTCGGCGGCAACCGCACGCTCGGCAGCCACAAGGGCTACGGCCTTGCGGTGATGGTGGATATTCTGGCGAGCGTCCTCGGCGGCGCGAATATCGGCGGCATCGACCTCGAGACGGGCGAGCCCGGCCGGTTCATCGAGGTCGGGCACTTCTTCATGGCGCTGGACCCGGCCTTCTTCAATTCCGGTTTCGGCGCCGGCCTCGGAAGCCTGATGGCGGAGCTGCGCGCGGCGCCGCCGATCGACCCGGCCCGGCCGGTGCTCGTGCCCGGCGATCCCGAACATGCCGCGCGGCGCGACCGGCTTCGGACCGGAATCCCGATGACGGAAACCTTGTTCGAGGAAATCCGCGCCGTTGCCGAGGGGGCGGGCGCTCCCTTCCTTCTGGAGCAGGCATGTCCCGCCGCCGCCTGCTGATCGTCGCCCATGCGCCCTCGCCCAATACGCTGCGGCTGCGCGATGCGGCCGCGGGGGGAGCGCGCCATCCGGATATCGAGGGCGTCGAAACGGAGGTGTTGAGCCCCTTCGACGCCACGCCGGACCATGTGCTTGCGGCGGATGCGCTGCTGCTCGGGACGACCGAGAACCTCGGCTATATGAGCGGCGCGCTGAAGGACTTCTTCGACCGCATCTACTATCCCTGCCTGGAGGAGACCCAGGGCCGCCCCTTCGGCTTCTATATCCGCGCCGGCCATGACGGCACCGGCACAAGGCGCGCGATCGAGACCATCGCGATCGGCCTGCGCTGGCGCGCGGTGGCGGAGCCGGTGCTCTGCCGGGGAGAATGGCGGGAGGAGTTCGCCGCCGACTGCGAGGAACTCGGCATGACTCTCGCCGCCGGCCTCGAAGCGGGCGTGTTCTGAGCCCCTGACGAAAACCGGCGCCGGAAATATCCCGGCGCCGGCAGCGATCCGCTTCCTGCAGGGTAGCGTCAGGCGGCCTGTTGGCGTTCGCCTTCGGGGGCGGCAACGAGGCTGTCGACGAAGATGGAGATCAGGCTCTCCAGATCTTCCGAACCCGAGGCAGTAATCAGGCTGCCATCGACGGTGAGCTGGGCTTCGGACCAGACGGCGCCCATCGCCTCGACCCGGGCGCGGGACGTCTCGACGCCAGTCACCTTGCGGCCCCTCACGGCCTCCGCCGCCACCAGCATTTCGATCGCATCGCCCACGATGGCCATCGGCTTGCCGGCGTCCACCATGCCCTTGACCACGCGGCGGGCATGCGCGTTCTCCTTGAGCGTGGCGATGCTGCGCTCGCCGCCCGGCACCAGCAGGCCGTTGAAATCGCTGGGAAGCGCGTCCGAAATGCGGGTCTCGATGTAGAAATTGTGGCCCCAGGTCCCTTCATGCCAGCCATTGGCCAGCCCGACTTCATGGCTGACGATGCGAATCGCGGCACCTTCGGCAGCGAGCGCCTTCTGCGTGTCGGTCATGATGATTTCCTCGAAGCCATTGGCGACGAGCACTGCTACGGTCATGCCGGAAAGGCGCTTCTGATCGGACATGGGACGGGTCTCCTTCCTTCAATCTGACGGTCCATTCGTCATTCCGCGCCTGCACAAATCTCCTCCCGTTCCGCCGGAAAGGGCGCCGGGGCAGTGCGGTCATTGGCACGGAGGCTTATTGAGGACCGGATATAACGGCTCGCCTGCCGCCCTTCAAGCCGGCGGGGCTGTGCCTATTGTCGCATCGGTGCCTTGCCCTTGGCCCGAGGCCAGCCGTCTGCAGCTATCGTTGCGCTGTTGACGAGCCGCCGGAAAGGCGGCGAGGCAACCGGACAGGGTGCCAAAGTGTCGCTTGCGTTTCTTTTTTCGGCCGGTTATCCACTGCCATCGCGCTCCATTCTATGTACTCGGCGATGCGCGATTGGGGGAAACGTCTATGACGGGCGCATCATGGAAATGCTTCGAAACGACGCATTTCGATCTACGTTACGGAAGAGTCGGTTGGATGAGTAATAATTGGGCAAGTGCGCCTATTATTTCCATGCGTATGGACCTTCATTTTCCACATCGTTCCGATCGCCCTCCGGGCACCTGACGCTGCCCCGAGCCGCCTGACCGGACCCGGTCTGCCCGCCTTCTGCGCGGGTGCGCCGTTGGCTCCGGATTCGCATCCGGCATGACGCTCGTTCGTTCGGTGTCGATGGCCGCCTGAGCCGGCGATCCGGCACTGCTTCCTCATCGTTTTCCCGGCAGTCGGGCAAGCCTCCGACTGCATGTCGAACCGCATCCATGGACTCTCGAACCGAAAGGATTGCAATGAGCCACACCAGACGGCAGTTCCTCGCTGCCGCCGCTGCTGCGGCCTCCACCCTGTCCATGGCCGGCTGCGCCGGCCTGCACGTAGCCTCCCAGGGACATCGCTCGTCCTATACGAGCCAGATCCTGAAACCGCAGAACGGGAACACCGTCTTCCTTTGGGTCGATACGGCCCTGCAGCAGGTGCGGGACCAGAGGGTCCTGACGCCGCGCGCCGCCTACAATTACGGGCTGGGCACCGCAGCCGGATTCCTGGCTGCCAACGGAATCGCCGGGGCCTATGAAGAGCCGTTCGGAATCGGGCCCGGACCGCGCGACGCCGACCCGGAGGTCGCTTATGGCGTCGCCTTCGCGGCGGCAGCGGCGGAAGCGTTCCAGCAACCGTTCCTGTTCGAGCGCATCGCCTTCCTGAACCGCTTCCCCGATAGCGAGGCGAAGTCGCTGGGGGTCGAATGGGGCCGTGCGGTGGGCCGCCGGGTGCTCGACATGCGCACGGACGACGGTTCGGAGCCCAGCGAGGTCAACTACTATCTCGGGCGCTACCGACGGCGCGCGGACTCGTTGCGGTGGAGCCCGACGGGCCCGTTCTACGGCGCCGCGCCGGGGCCTGCCTTCGCCTCCTTCGATCGTTGCCTCTATCCGGGCCACGGCCGGATCGAGCCATGGACGATGAAGAGCGGTTCGCAGTTCCGGGTGAGCGGATTTTACGATCCGGCGAGCCCTGAGTTCGCCGAAGAGTTCGACACGATCCGCCGCCTCGGGGGAATGGACAGCAGCGTCAGGACCGCCGACCAGTCGGAGATTGCGCTCTTCTGGGAAGACGGCCCGTGGGGCATCACCCCGCCGGGGCACATGCTCTATATCGCCATGCAGCTCTTGCAGGACCGGGGCCTCTCCTTCATCGAGCTCGCCCGAGCCTTCGCGCTGATCGGCATGACCCAGTGCGACGCGTCCATCTGCGCCTGGGACAACAAATACCACTACGACGTCGTCCGGCCCGAGAGCGCCATTCGCGTGCGCGCGCCCGCATTCGGGAGCCCGGACCGGCGCGTGATCCTCCAGCGCGGCTGGCGCAGCTACATTCCTACGCCGGAATTTCCGGCCTACACGTCCGGCCATTCCACATTCGGCGCTGCCGCGGCCGAGATGATCGCCCTGATCCTGGGCCGGGACGATGTCGCGTTTTCCGGGCGTTCGCCCGACGAAGTGCTGTGGCCGCAACTGCAGGGCGTCAACCGGCTCTGGACCGGCTTGAGCCGCATGGCCGAAGAAAACGGCCTGAGCCGGCTCTATGGCGGTGTCCACTGGGCAATAGACAACGCGCAGGGACTGGAATCCGGGCGAGCGCTGGCCAGGCAGGCCTTTCTTTCCACCTTCCCGGCGAAGGTCTGAGGCCATGACCGCATACCGGGCTCGGCGGGGCCTGCTTCCCGCCGCGATTGCGGCTGCGTGGCTCGCGGCGGCCGGCCCCGCCTCGGCGCAGTCCGTTTCCCTCAACTATGAAAGCTTGTCGTCCATGGAGGAGCCGCTCGCGTTCGAAATCGGCGATGTGACCTTCGTGCTCACCGGCCTGCTCGATGCACGATGGACCGTCGATACGGAAGGCGGCGACGACACCGATACAGGCTATATCGGGAACTTCCAGGTCAGCGCCGGGACGCAACTTCCGAACCGCTGGCGGGTTAACCTTTCCTATTTCGGCCAGGAAGCCTCCGACCCGACAACCGTTTTCGGGGCCGGAGACGACTACACGGACAATGCGGCGCTGTCGGTCGGCAGCTACTGGGGCACGTTGCTGGGCGGCAATGTCTCGGGCGCCGTGCGCGACCGGACTCGGCGCCTGCGCGGAGCCGGCAATGCCGCGCTGGCCTTCGACGACTTCCTCGGCGCGCTTGAGGATTGGAGCGGCGCGTATACGGGACGCTTCGGCCCGTGGGTCGTCGGCGCCGTGGTCGATGAGGACGGCGACCTCGACCTCGGGGCGACCTTCCAGCGCCCGGCGGGCACAAGGGACTGGCGGCTAACGCTGCGGGCCGCGGAAGGTGTCTATGCCCCGGTCGGCGGGCGGCGGTTCGATACCAGGGGTCTCGGCATTGTCGGCGAGGTCATCTACGGCAGCACCACGGTCGATGCGGGCGCCGGTTATGAGCATTTTTCGTCGAAGGGACCGGACGCCGAGCGCTGGTATGCCGCCTCCGGCATTCGCGCGAAAACCGGCGCGCTAACCCTGTCCCTGGAAGGCCAGATCGGACGCATCGAGGGCAAGGACGAGGCTTCGGCCGCGCTGGGCGCTCAATACGATTTCGCGCGGGGGCTGTCGGCCAATCTGGGCGTCAACCATGCTAAGGCTCGAATATCCCTCGACGGCGCAAGGTTCTTGAACGTAGAGGAAACGAAAACCGTCCTTTCGCTGAGATACAGCTTCTAGACCGGACCTCTGGCGGGCGTTGCATGCGCGGCAGCGGTAGGGAGCACTCTGGTGTGGCTGGACGCACCCGAAGGCCGGCTCATGGAGCCGGTGCGGTTCCCAAAGGGATAGACAGGAAGAATGCACCCTGCACCCTGTTCGGCTTCCAACAGGCAAGCCTAACGGATGACGGATGGAGCGAGGCAGAGAACGACACGCATCAACTCAACGTTCCGCTTGAACCAGACCGAAGACCGCCGAGGAGTTTGCGTCAGCCCTAATCCGGGAAGCCGTTCCGGTCAGCGTACTTTCCCTTTTCTCAAATCATCTATGGCGATCCAACCAGTATCCCCTGGTCGTTTGACGAACCAGTATTTCCAACCGTTGAGATTTGTTTTGTCTCCATGCTTGGTCCGCGCTACGCCCGCAGCTGCCTGCGACGGCGTATTGTAGCACTTGCCCTCTACTTCCCACTTTCTGCCGACCACTACGCCGTTGTGTTCCACGCCGCGATAGGTCATTTGCAACTTCGTTCCTTCGGGCAATACGATATCATTCCCGGACCATGGAGCTCGTTTCAATGGAGGATTAAATTCCAAATTGGAAGGCACATTATCCCACCCAAGAAGTCGCCTGAGGGCTTCGTTGTCTGACTCATCGAACCCACGCTTCTCAAGCACGATGAGTTGATAAACCTCAAAGTCTATGTCGATAGGTCGATATTCAATTTCGGACATTGTTCCTATCTTCCTCGTCCTGTCGTTCGGCTGGATAGCCGGATTGGCCTTGTCCGGTGAAAGGCCGTGATGAGTCGGCCGTCCGCAACGACGACCTCCTTGCCGGTCAACCGCTCTAGTTTGGCGATTTGTTTCTTTAGGTTCCGGATGACCTTTGCCGCATCCTGGTTCTTGAGCATGATCCGGTCCGGGCCGATTTCGGTGCCGTGGGCAAGCAGGATATCGAGGTCAGACCTGCGAATGCCGCGTTGCGACATTCTCGCTTCGCCGTGGCGCGTTATGGCGATGCTCGTCATCGGTCTTCCCTTTCGTGCGACGCAGCCGCTACGGTATCCGAGACCTTACGGAGTACTGACTCGCCGAATATCTCGATTAGCTCGCGGCGGGACTCTTCCTCCGACCGTGCCGATTCATCTCGGAGCCACTGCCGGTAACCGACATCGTCCCGCTCGCGCCTTGCGCGAAGGCACTTACCGAGGTCGATTCCGCCCGACCGGATATGGTCCAGGATTTCGGTCTCTTCTTCATCCCCGGAAATGCCTGTGCATTCGCGCAACGTATCCTCTGCGATCCGATATCGGTCGATCGTGTCGCCTCCGAATGCCTCGATGGAGGACACTGCACCTTCGGGCAACCCTTTTGCGAGATCGCGTACGAAATGGACGAAAGGCCCTTCATCGCCGTCTTCCCAGAGTTCATATTCGATGAGGCGCCCATATATGTCCCGCTCGCGGAGCGACTTTTCCTCCTGCTCCAGCATATCGTTGGCGGATGTGCTGCGGGCGACGATTATCCTCCCGAGATGCTCCGATTTTTCCATCAACTTTTGGTCAGCTTCGTCTTGCGTGGCGTAAATCTCATCGAGTCGCCGCTGTCGTTCCAACAGGCTTCGTTCCGCAACGATGAGGAAGAGCAGCGGAGCGATGTCGAGCACGTCCGTCGGCCGAATGCCGTAACGCACAGCCACGAGGAGCAGTGCCGGCGGAACATGGCGTGCAACCCAACGCTGCATCCGGGTAAGACCGAACGGTTTGGGAGTTTGCTCTGGGGCAGGCGGCGTTGCCAGCGTTTCCCAATCGACCCCAAGCGCATTGCACAAGGGCTCGCGGAGGTGCGCCCGCACCCGGCGCGACCTGCCACGCTCCCACCGACTGACCGTGTCCTTGCCGCAGCCAATCTTTTCGGCGAGTTGCTCCTGGGTGAGGCCGCGCCTCCCGTTCGCGCGTTTGCGGGCTGCCTTCAGGGCGGCTGGATGAATGGTCTCCATTCGAGTCATGTCTTCTTTTCGCCTCTTCCATATCGACGATATTTGCAAAAATAAGCTCAATTCGCCGAGTTACCATCGCTATCTTATCGCCATTTGTCTAGGAAACAGACTTGTGCCACCGCTAATCGGCCTAGTACTTGCAGGTTAGCGACCATCTCGCGCCCCAGCCGTCCCGCTGTCGGCGTCGTCCTGTAAACCGGAATGTCGTTTTTCGGCAGTCCGAATGCGCCGAGCAAATCAGTTCAATATGACTGTCCAGCCACGGGGGCCCACTCCATCTCACTGCGGAGTGGAGTGCCGGGAACTCCCAGCATAAGAAGCTGCGCCCGAGTGTTCACGAAATGGAATAAAGTCATAGAAAATGATTGACTCTGGAAAATTTGTGGTAGGATGAGACAGGGAAAGCGGCATCCGGAGGCCGCGTCGTCTGCCGCCTCACGCCGGCGCAAGAAACCCCAACGGAACGGACAGGAGAAGTGCGCCCTGCGCCCACTCGCGCGCGCAATCAGGCGCGCGGTATGCGCGCCGGCGCGAAACGCGCGCGTGTGCGCACATGCGATACGCGCGAAAAAGGGACGCACCGCAGGCAAGTCGGCGGCGGTGAGAATGGAATGAAACAGGACATGAAGGAGGACCGATGGACAGGACCCGGAGAACGGAAGGCCGGGTGCGATGCGCGCGGGCACATGACATCTCATGACAAAACATGACACTTCATGACAGTCTCGCCGCCGAGCGGACTGTGGACGGCGCGGGCGGGCGCAGCTATAGGCGGACGCCATGCTTGCGGTCGTGATCCCGACCCTGAATGCCGCCGTCGGCCTGCCCGCGGCGCTGGAATCGCTGGCGCCGGGGCGGGAGCGGATCGAGGAAGTTGTGGTCGCAGACGGCGGTTCTACCGACGGGACGCCGGCGATTGCGGAAGCGGGCGGCGCGCGTGTTATCCAGGCGCCGAAAGGGCGGGGCAGCCAGTTGCGCGCCGGCGTGGCGGCCACAAGCGCGCCGTGGCTGCTGGTGCTTCACGCCGATTCCCGTCTTGGGCCGGACTGGCCGGGCGCGCTCCGGGACGATGGCCGGGCCGGCTGGTTCCGTCTCCGCCTCGACGATCCCGCGCCGGCGGCGCGGCGGGTCGAGCGGCTCGCAAACTGGCGCGCCCGGCGCTTCGGCCTGCCTTACGGCGACCAGGGGCTGGTTATGCCGCGCACTCTTTACGATGCGGTCGGCGGCTATCGCGATATGCCGCTGATGGAGGATGTGGACCTGGTTCGCCGGATCGGCCGGCGCCGTCTGGCCGAACTCGACCCCGAGGTCGTTACTTCCGCCCTGCGCTACCGCCGGGACGGCTACTGGCGTCGGCCTGTGCGGAATCTGGCCTGTCTCTCGCTGTTCCTCGCCGGCATGGCGCCGGAGCGTATCCAGAGGCTCTACGGATGAGGTCTTGCGGGATGCGGCGCGGCACGGTGGTCGTGATGCTGCGCGAGGCCAGGTTCGGCGCCGTCAAGACCAGGCTGGCGGCTGCCATCGGGCCCGCGTGCGCCACCGCCTTCTACCGGCGCACGACAGCCGAACAATTGCGCCGGCTCGCGGCGGACAGGCGCTGGCGGGTCGTGCTCGCGGTGACGCCGGACGGCGCGCGGGGGCCTTGGCCTCGCGGGCTCGCGCGTTTCGGGCAGGGAAAGGGCGATATCGGCGCGCGGATGGACCGTGCGCTCGCCCGCGTTCCCCTGCCGGCGGTGCTGGTCGGCAGCGACATTCCTGCGCTGCGGCCGCACCATGTCGCGCGCGCCTTCCGCCGGCTCTGCGGGGCGCGGGCGGTGTTCGGGCCGGCCGAGGACGGCGGCTTCTGGCTCGTCGGCGTCAGACGGCGCACGCAGCTCTTCGCCGGCCCGGTGCGCTGGTCGCATCCGCAGACGCTCGCCGATGCGCTCGTGCAGCTACCCTTCCCGGCGGCGCTCGCCGACCGGCTGGCCGATGTTGACGACGGTACGGGCTTCGCTGCCTATACTCGGGCTCCATGCGCTACTCGATCCTCTCCATAGGCGATCATTACCCGGGCCGTCCGCGCTCGGTCGCCACCCTCTATGACGAAGCCATCGGGCAATGCGTGCTCGCCGAACGCCTCGGTTACGAGGCGTATTTCACCGCCGAGCACCATTTCCACGAATACGGAGCGGTGCCGGACCCGGCGGTGCTGCTCACCGCCATGGCCGCGCGGACGAGCCGCATCCGGCTCGGCACGGCGATCTCGGTGCTGCCGTTCCGCAATCCGCTGACGGTCGCCGAGAGCTACGCCATGGTGGATATGCTTTCCGGCGGACGGCTGGTGCTGGGCGTGGGCTCCGGCTATCTCGCGCACGAGTTCGAGGGCTTCGGCGTCCTTCCCCAGGAGAAGCGCGACCGCTTCGACGAGGCGCTGGAGGTGCTGCGGCTGGCGCTCTCCGGCGAGCCGGTCGATTTCGACGGGCGCTACCACAAGATCGACGGCGTCAGCCTGAATGTCGCGCCGGTGCAGCGCCCGGTGCCGATCCATGTCGCGGTGCTGCGCCCCGAGGCCGCCTGGCATGTCGGCAAGGCCGGCAATTCCATATTCTGCGTGCCCTACGCTTCGGTCGCCGGCATGGACGATGTCGCCACCCTGTTCCGGTCCTTTGCCGAGGGCCGGGCAGAGGCCGGGCTGGATGCTGCCGGGGACGCAGCGGCCTTCGCCTTCCACACCTTCGTCGCGGAAACCGACGAGGAAGCGCACGAGATGGCTGCCGAGGCCTTCGAGCTCTATGTCGCAACCAGGCTCTATGCGCGCCGGCAGACCTGGGACGACATCATGGCGTCCGGCCTCTCGCTCATGGGCTCGGTCGAAACCGTGGCGGAGAAGCTGCGCCAGCTCGCCGGCTGGGGCCTCGGCCATGTGCTGACCCTGCATAATTTCGGCGGCCTCGCGCCCGAAGCCGTCGAGCGGTCCATGCGCCTGTTCGCGGAGGAGGCGCTGCCCCGCGCCCTCGCCGCCGGGCCCCGCCGCTGAAAGGCTGCCGCGATTTGGGGCAGATGCCGCGCCGGTCTGCCGAAGTTCGCGCCAGCTACCGGCAAAGCCGCGAGCCTGGCCGGGCTCTCGTCTTTGGCACGGCATTTGCGACTGAACCTGCGATGCCGCCAACGCTCCCGATAGGGGCGGCGGCGTCTCTCTCCCCACTTGGCCCGCGCTCGCCGCGGGCCTTTTTTCCACCTATGCTCCGGGCGCGATGAACACCTCCGATCCGGCTTCCGTCCTTTGGCACGCAACGGCCCCGCCACCGCCGCCGGCTCCCGCTCTGGAAGGCGAATGCGAGGCGGATGTCTGTGTTGTCGGCGGCGGCTTCACCGGGCTTTCCACGGCCCTGCACCTGGCGGAGGCGGGCGCGCGCACGGTGCTGCTGGAGGCGGAGGACCCGGGTTTCGGCGCTTCCGGGCGCAATCACGGCCAGGTGGTGCCGATGCTCTCGCGCTACGGGCCGGAGGAGACGATTGCCCGGTTCGGCCCGGACGAGGGCGAGCGGTTCAACCGTTTCGTCGCCGAGTCGGCCCGGTTCGTCTTCGAGCTGATCGACCGCCTGGACATCGACTGCGACGCGCGGCCGGTCGGCTGGCTGCTGCCGGTGGACAGCCCGGCCCGCGACGGCATGGTGCGGGCGCGCGCCGAGGCCTGGGCCCGGCGCGACATGCCGGTCCGCTACCTGGAGCGGGACGAGACCGAGGCCATGACCGGCAGCCGCTACTGGCAGGGCGCGCTCCATCACGCCTGGGGCGGCAATATCCAGCCGCTTGCCTATGCGCGCGGCCTGGCGAAGGCGGCCATCGATGCCGGCGCGGCGGTCCATGGCCGCTCCCCGGCGACGGCGCTTGCGCGGTCCGGCGGACGCTGGCGCGTGGAGGCGCCGGGAGGCGCGGTGACGGCGGACCGGGTGGTGCTGGCGACCAACGGTTATACCGGCGGGCTCTGGCCGGGATTGAGGCGGGCAATCGTGCCGTTCCGGCTGTTCCTCGCCGCTACCGCGCCGCAAGGCGGCAATGTGCGCCGCCAGATCCTGCCCGGAGACCGCAGCGTGTCCGACAGCCGCACGCTGCTCTGGGCCTTCCGCTGGGACCGGGAGGGCCGCATGGTGATGGGCGGCGACATCGTGTTGCCGTGGGGCGCGCGCGGACGCACGGAAACCGTCGCGCGGCGACGCCTGCAGGCCGCTTTCCCGGAGCTCGGCGAGGCCGAATTCGAATTCGTCTGGGACGGCAAGGTGGCGATGACCGTGGATCGCCTGCCACGCGCCCTGGAACTCGGGCCGGGCGTCTGGGCGGCGCTCGGCTACAACGGCCGCGGCGTCGCGCTGGCGACCGCGATGGGCCGCCTGCTCGCCGGGCGCTGTCTCGAGGGAGTGAAGGCCGACGATCCGGTGCCGGCGGCGCTGCGCCGGCCGCATCCGGTGCCGTCGAACCGCCTTGCCGCGCCCCTGGCCCGCTCCATGCTGCTGCACTACCGCCGCCAGGACGCGAAGGCCGCCCGCAGCCGCGCTTGAGGCTGTTCCCGTTCCAGCGGAAACGCTCTATTCATGCCGGCGGGCATCGAGGAGGCGCAGCCATGACCCGGAATACCGTCTGCAAGCAGGCGATGGCCGCTGTCTCCCTATTCCTGTCCGCCGCCTAGGCGCGGGCACGAGACCGGCAGGGGACTGCCCGCAGAAGCCGCATGACCGGCACAGCATCCTTCTATCCCGTCTATCGGGCGGCGGCCGCATTCGTCATCCTGGTCGTCGGCGCGTCGGGCATGCTTGCCGGCACCGTCGCTCTCAAGCCGATGCAGGAGGCATTCGAGGTCTCGCGCGCATCGGCGACCCTGCCCTATATGGCGTTCATGGTCGGATTCGGCCTCGGCGGCTTCTGGATGGGCCGCTTCGCCGACCGGCTGGGCGCCATGCGGGTCGCCTTTGCCGGAGGGCTGACGCTCGGTCTCGGTTTCTGGATTGCCGGACACGCCGTCGAGCTCTGGCAGGCGGTTCTGGTCCACGGCCTCCTGATCGGCCTGTTGGGCGCCTCGACCACCATGGCCCCGATGGTGGCCGATATTTCGCTCTGGTTCGAGCGCCGGCGCGGGCTCGCTGTCGGCGTGGTCATCAGCGGCTCCTATGTGTCCGGCATGGTCTGGCCGCCGGTGCTGGAGGCCATTGTGGACGCCCATGGGTGGCGCGACATGTATCTCGTTCTCGGTGCGTTGACTTTCGCCTCGCTGCCGCTGCTGGCCCTTGTCCTGCATCGCCCCGCCCCGCGCCATGTGCTGACCGGAACGCTGAAGGCAGCGCAATCGGCCCGGCCGCTCGGTTTTCGGGCGCCGGTCCTGCAGGGACTGCTCTGCTGTGCCGGCATCGGCTGTTGCGTGGCGATGGCGGTCCCCCAGGTCCATGCGGTAGCGATGGCGGACGATCTCGGCCTGCGGCCGGCCGACGGCGCGCTGATGCTGTCGCTGATGTACGGGTTCGGCATTTTCAGCCGGCTCGGTTCCGGCTGGATATCGGACCGTATCGGCGGGCTGCGCACGCTCGCGCTCGGGTCCGTCGGCCAGACGGCGGCGCTCCTGCTGTTCCTGCCTGCCGACGGGCGGGTCGTCCTGCTGGTCGTCTCGGCGCTCTTCGGCCTCTCCCAGGGCGGCATCGTCCCGTCCTACGCCATCATCGTCCGGGAGTATTTCCCGGCGCGGCAAGCGGGCGGGCGCATCGGTCTCGCACTCCTGTTCACCATGCTCGGCATGGCGCTCGGGGCCTGGCTCGCGGGCAGCATCCACGATCTCACCGGCAGCTACCGGCTTGCTTTCGTCAACGCGGTCGCATTCAACATCTTTCATCTGGCGATCGCTGCGTTCCTGCTGCGTCGCGCCATGGCCATGCGCAGGGGGCGCGGCGCAACATTGGAAGGAATGGATCAACCGGCCTGAACGGGGAACGGACCCGGAGGAGGAATTTTCATGGCGGAGAAGATCGCGCTGGTAGCCGGGGTGGGGCGGGGCACGGGCGGTTCCGTTGTCCGGCGGTTCGCGGCCGGCGGCTACCGCGTGGCGATGCTGGCGCGTTCCGAGTCGCGGCTGCGGGAGTACGAGGAAACGATCCCCGGCACGTCGGCGTTTCCCTGCGACATCGCCGACCCGGAGGCACTGACGGGCACGCTGGAGCGCGTTCGCGGAGAACTCGGCGACGACCCGCATATCGTCGTTCACAACGCCGCGCGGGGAAGCTGGGGCAGCTTCCTCGACATGGACCCGGCGGATATCCAGGCCAATTTCCAGGTCAACACCATGAGTCTCCTGCATCTGGTGCAGCTGACCGCGCCGGCGATGATCGCGCGCGGCGAGGGCGCGCTCATGGTCACCGGCAACACCTCGGCCTGGCGGGGCATTCCGCGCTTCTCCGGCTTCGCGCCGACCAAGGCGGCGCAGCGCATTCTTTCCGAATCCATGGCGCGCGAACTCGGGCCGAAGGGCGTCCATGTCGCCTATATCGTCATCGATGCGGTGATCGACCTGCGCTGGACCCGCCGCCGGCATCCCGGCAAGCCGGACGATTTCTACATCAAGCCGGACGCCATCGGCGAGGAAGTGTTCTGCATCGCGCACCAGGACTGCTCGGCCCGGTCGTTCAATGTCGAGATCCGCCCCTCCGGAGAAACCTGGTGAGCGGAACCGCGCGGAAAGGTCCGAGCCCCGTCGGCGAGCAGCGCATCCGCGAGGCCATCGTGCGCGGGCCGTTCGGCGTGCATCTCGGCATGGAACTGGCCGTCCTCGAGTCCGACCGCGCCGTCGTCCGGCTGCCCTGGCGGCCCGAGCTCGGCAACGGCGCCGGCATCTATCACGGCGGCGCGACGGCGTCGCTGATCGACACGGCCGCCACCGCGGCCGCCTGGACGAGCCCGTCCGTGGTCGAGGCGACCAAGGGGGCCACGGTCGGCTTCACCGTCAACTACCTCTCGCCGGGGCTGAAGGGCCGCGGCCTGGCGGCGGAGGCGGTCGTGCTGCGCCGGGGCGGGTCGATCACCGTGGTGGACGTGCTGGTGACGGACGACGACGGGCGCAAGATCGCCCGAGGCGTCGTCACCTACAAGCTCGGCCGGGGCGGCGCCACCGGCACGTCTTTCGACTAGCGCCGTCCCGAGCCCGCGCTATGCCAGTTCGCGCAGGAAGTCTGCGCGCGCCCTGGCGGCGCCCATCAGCAGCGGCAGGTCGTTGCCGCCGAGCACCAGCCGCGCGCCCATGGCGATATAGCGTCCGGCGAGTTCCTCATCGTAGACGCCGCCCATGCCGGCATGCTTGCCGTTGTTGCGCGCGGCCGAGACCACCCGGTCATAGGCATCGACGACCCGTTCGTCCCCGTATTGCCCCGGTATGCCCATCGTGGCGCAGAGGTCGTTGGTGCCGATCAGCAGGGCATCGATGCCCTCGACGGCCGCGATGGCGTCCGCTGCGGCGACGGCCTCGGGCGTCTCGATCATCACCACGGTGAGCGTCGCGCTGTTGATGAGACGCGTGACCTCGCCCGCCGGCAGGGCCTCATATTCGAGCTGCGCCATGCCGCCGGCTACCGAGCGCTTGCCGACCGGCGGGTAGAGGCAATTGTCGCGCACTGCCTCGGCCTGGGCCGCGCTATCGACATGCGGCACGACGACGCCCTGTGCGCCGGAGTCCAGCAGCCGGGTCGCGTGGAAATGCTCGTGTGCCGCCGCGCGCGGGATCGGCGAAATGCCGGCGTCCAGCGCCGCCGCGCAGATCTGCGCGGCCGTATCGACGGAGAACGCGCCGTGCTCCATATCGACGAACAGCCAATCGTAGCCGCAGACCGCGGCGATCTTGGCGATCTCCGGCATGCGCGCGAGGCGCAGGCCGAGGCCGAGCGCAATCTCCCCGGCTGCAAGCTTCTCCTTGGTGCGGTTGGCGATCAGGGCCATGCGATGCGTCTCCTTTCAATGTGTCTTCCTCTTGGCACGAAGCGGAAGCGGCGTCCAATCCCCAGGGTAGCCGCAATCGGGGCTGAGCCATCATGGTCGCCTCCCGAGGTCCGGGCGCGAAGACCCCACGGGATGTGTCATGAAATGTCATGATCCTCTATGCGCAGTGCTCATATCCGATGGCTCGTTTGGGCATGAAGCTGTCGTTCCGCATGGGCGCGTCCGGGCATTCACCCCGATTTGCCCGCCTCTGTATGTTCGACACGGTCGTTCCTCCATCGTGTTTCGTTCCGTTATCGATGCCGCCGGCTCGTTTGCCTGCGGCGGGTCCCTTATTCGCGCGTATCGCATGTGCGCGCGTGCGTGCGTCTCGCGCCGGCGCGCATATCGCGCGCCTGATTGCGCGCACGCGAGGCAAGCGGAGGGCGCACGTCTCCCGTCCGTTTCTCAGGGGGTTTTTCGCGCCGGCGCAGCAAGAGACGAAACGGCCCCATGTATGCCGCTTCCTATCTCATCCTATCACGGATTTCACAGGATCAAGCCCTTTTAGAAGAATTATTTCAAATTTTATGAACAAAATGCTATCTTCGGTCATGGTCCGGCCTGTCATTCGCGAAACGCTTCCGTCCGGACGGCCGCATCCCCGCCCGAATTGGCCTCACCTCCGAGCGCTCTGCCGGGCACCGTTTCCGGGAGGAGGCGTCGGGAATTGTAGTGATCGCCGGGAGTTGCGAAAGACCGCTGCCGGAGACTGGAACAGCAATATCTACCATCTAGACGGGCTGGTGGAGCGCATCCGAAATTTGGAGCCCGACTTTGCGGAAGCGAAGGAAGAGGGCCGGGAGGCGCGGCGGCGCGCCGAAACACCCGTCGGCCGTCGAGGAACCGATCCCCGGAAAAATTTACCCCGGCCGCGTGCCTAGGGCAGAGACGGTACCGGGGTTTCCACGCTTGAATCTAGGCCCACGCTCGCCGGATGGCAAGAGGATTGCAGCCGTGACCGCCGACTTCGAAGCGGCCCTGTCGCCTGAACGCTTCGCCCGCTATCGCGAATGGGCGGACGGGGACCGCGCGCGCGCTCGTGAACTCTACGCCCTCAACACGCGACTTTCCGAAGCCCTGTACACTCCCTTGCAAGTCTTGGAGGTCGTGCTTCGGAACCGCGTGCATTCCGTCCTCGAAGAAGCACTGCACGCGCGCTGGTTCGACGAAGACGGTTTTCTGCCGATCGAGAACCAGCGCCGCCAGCTCAGCAAGGCATACGAAGAACTCGCCGAATTCGGGAAGGACCCGGCCCCCGGCCGTATCGTATCTGCCCTTACCTTCAGTTTCTGGACCTCGATGCTGTCGCCGGATTACGAAGTCCTCTGGCAGAAAACCCTGCATGGCATCGCGCGTCGGGAAGACGGCAAGGGCCTCCGCCGCAAAGACCTTTCCTCACCGCTGAGGCCGATCAGAACGCTCCGGAACCGGGTCGCCCACCACGAGCCGATACTCCAGTGGGATCTGCCCAAGCACTACGCGAACATCGTGCAGATCACTCGCTGGCTTTCTCCTGCCGCCGCCGATTGGTGCGAGTGTTATAGCCGGTTTCCAGAGGTTCACCCTGCCGAACGGATCGTTCTCGCGAAGTTGCGTTGAAGTGCCAGCCTGCTGGAATGGGCTCCCGCCTCTGGCCAAGCCGAACCCGCGCTGGCGAAGGACGGTTCGCCACGCTGCGAAACCTCGCCATCAACCTTATACGCCGCTCCGTCGCGCCAATGCTCGAAGCCCGCGAAGATTTCCGCGAAGACCGGGCCTCGGCCATACGCGCCGTAACAAACGCCCTTCTTTGAATAACCCTGGGTCCCGCTCGCGCCGCCCCGCTCGCGCCGGTGACTTGCGCGCGCAGCGGCGGGGCGGGTATGTTGGCGGCGTCGGAGCGTAGCGCAGTCTGGTAGCGCATCACACTGGGGGTGTGGGGGTCGCAGGTTCGAATCCTGCCGCTCCGACCAGACGCGGCGGCGGGCTTCCGGAGAGGGTTCTCCATGGAGCCGTTCACCCTTGCCGTCGCGATTGCCGGACTGTTCCTCGGCGGGCTCGTCAAGGGCGCCATCGGGCTCGGCATGCCGCTCGTCATCATCTCCGTGCTTGCGGTCGTCATGCCGCTCCGCGAAGCGCTGCCGCTGATCGCGGTTTCGCTTGTGGCCGCGAATGTGTGGCAGGTCTGGGCGACCTGGCGCAACCGGCCCCGCCTGCGGCAATTGCTGAGCCTCATCCTGCCGTTGATGGCAGCCATCTGGATCGCGTCCGGCTTCATTGCCGAGGGCGACCCCGACCTTCTGAACGCGCTCGTCGGCCTTATCGTCATCGCCTATGTCGCGGTTTCCTGGACGCGCTGGGAACCCCGGCTGCCGGAGCGTCTGGAGCCGGTCGTCACGCCGCTGGTCGGCACGGCGGTCGGCGCAGTCGGCGGCATCACCGGCGTGTTCGGCCCGCAGCTCGGCGTCTATCTGCTCGCGCTTCGCATGGAGCCGGGCGCCATGGTCGGCCTGCTCGGCTGGACCCTGCTTGCCGGTTCGTCCACGCTCGCGCTCGCGCTTGCCGGCCACGGCCTGCTCGTGAGCGCGGAGGATTGGGCGCTTTCCGCCGCGGCCTTCCTGCCGGCGCTCGTCGGCCTCGTCGCCGGCGGCAGGCTGCGCGAGGCGATGCCGGTCGGGCGGTTCCGCACGCTCGTCATGGCGGGCCTGCTCGCGCTCGGCATTGCCAACCTGCGAGGTCTCGTGACATGAAGGCGTCCATGTCCCGCCCCTGCCTTCTCTACATGACGGCCGGCGACCGCGAAGAAGCGCTGGCGCTCGCCCGCATGCTGGTCGGGGAACGGCTGGCAGCCTGCGCCAATGTGCTGGGCGCGGCTACCTCGGTGTATCGCTGGCAGGGCGCGGTGCAGGAGGAGGACGAGGTCGTGCTGGTGGCGAAGACCGTCGAGGAGCGGGTCGAGGCAGCCGTGCGCCGGGTGCGCGAAACGCACAGCTATGACAGCCCCTGCGTGGTGGCCCTGCCGATCTCCGGCGGCGATGCGGCGTTCCTTGCCTGGGTGCAGGAGGAGGTGTCGGTTCCGGAGGCGCAGGAGGCGTGATGCGGACCGGCCCCTATCTCTTCCTGTGCGTCGGGCACAGCATCGACCACATCTTCATGCTGCTGTTCATGTATCTGATCGGCAATTGGGACGGCATATTCTGGAAGCTTTCCTATGGCGAACTGGCGGTCCTGTTTACGCCGGCGATGATGATGTTCGGGCTCGGCGGCCCGCTGGCGGGCTGGCTCGCGGACCGCTGGTCGGGCCCCGGCATGATGACGGTGTTCTTCATCGGCACCGGAGTATCTTCCGTATTCACGGGCTTCGCCGACGGACCGGCGACGCTGGGCGTCGGGCTGTTCCTGATCGGCACCTTCGCCTCGATCTACCACCCGGTGGGCATTCCGCTGATCGTGCGCGGGGCGGGAGAGCGGCGCGGACGGCTGCTCGGCATCAACGGTGTTTTCGGCAGCGCCGGCATGGCCGTCACGCCCGTGGTCGTGGGCGTCCTGTTCGCCGTCGGCGGCTGGCAGGCCGTGTTTGTCGTGCCGGGGCTGGTTTCCATCGCGCTCGGCATCGCCTTTCATGTCTACTTCCGGGAAAGCCTGCCGATACGCCGGGCGCAGCCCAAGGCATCGCCGCAAGGCTCGGGTCGCGGGGCTTTCCTGCAAGCGTGGAGGGCCCGTCCCGAGTCCGAGCGCCGCGATTTCCTGCGCGCCATGGTAATCCTCGGCATCATCACCGCCGCCACCGGGCTGATCTTCCAGGCCCTGACCAACGGCGTGCCGAAGATCGTCAGTCATCGCGTTTCCACCTTCGGCGACGACGCGCTTCTCCTGTCGGCGACCGTGTCGGGCATTCTGGTGGTCAGCGGCCTTGCACAACTGGTGGGCGGCTGGCTGGCCGACAGCTTCCCGCTGCGCCGGCTCTTCATCGTCGTCTTTGCCGGCCTGCCGCCGGCGCTGGCCGCCGCGGCCTTCGCCTACGACATGCCGCAGGTCGGCGTGCTCACGATCGCTGTGGCGATCGTCGTCGGCAACCAGCCGATCTCGGACCTGCTGTTTGCGCGCTACATGCCGGAACGATGGCTTTCGACCGCATACGGCATCCGGTTCGCCTTGTCGCTCGGCAGCGGCCTCGTCGCCTTGCCGTTGCTGGGCCTGGGCTTCGACTACACCGGCGATTTCGCGCTGCTGTTCTATGTGCTGGCGGCGGTGGCGCTGGTGGTGGTGATGGCGGCGATGTGGCTGCCGGCCGGCGCGCAGGCGGACGCCGCCGCAACCGTTCGGGCGGCGCCGGGCGAATAGCAGCCGTGGAGCGCACGCAGATCGGGATCGTCGGCGCCGGCCCCGCCGGCCTGATGCTGTCGCACCTGCTCGCCCGCGGCGGCATCGGAAGCGTCATCCTGGAGCGCCGCTCGCGCGGCTGGATCGAGACGCGGGTTCGCGCCGGGCTGCTTGAGCAGGGCAGCGTGGACCTGCTCGACCGCACCGGCCTCGGCGGGCGGATGGCGCAACAGGCTCTCCGCCATCGCGGCATTGAAATCTCGACCGGCGGCCGGCGCCGCCATATCGACTTCCTGGAGGCGACCGGCGGCAAGGGCATCACCGTCTATGCCCAGCATGAGGTGGTGAAGGACCTGGTGGCGGCGCGGCTCGAAGCCGGCGGCGACCTGCGCTTCGAGGTCGAGGGCGTCCGCCTGGAAGGCATCGACGGCCCGGAGCCGCGCCTTGTCTGGCCGGGCGGGGCGCTTGCCTGCGATTTCATCGCCGGCTGCGACGGTTATCACGGCGTCTCGCGCGCCTCGATCCCGCCGGAGACGCTGACGCTCTTCCACCGCGAGTTCCCCTATGCCTGGCTCGGCCTGCTGGCCGAGGCGCCGCCGTTCCAGGACGAGTTGGTCTATGCGCGCCACGAGGCGGGTTTCGCGCTGTTCAGCATGCGCTCGCCGGAACTCACGCGCGCCTATGTGCAATGCGGGGCGGACGAGGACCCGGAAAGCTGGGAAGCCGACGAGCTCTGGGACGAGTTGGACCGGCGCCTCGGCGTCCGCCTCAATCGGGGGCCGCTGCGTTTGAAGTCGGTGACGCCGATGCGCGCCTTCGTGGCCGAGCCGATGCGCCACGGGCGCCTGTTCCTCGCGGGCGATGCGGCCCATATCGTGCCGCCGACCGGCGCAAAGGGCATGAACCTCGCTTTCGCCGATGTGGTGGCGCTCGCTCGGGCGCTAACCCGCTACTACCGGGACGGCGACGAGGCGGGCCTCGACAGTTATTCGGAAACCTGCCTCGCGCGCGTCTGGAAGGTGCAGCGCTTCTCCATGTGGATGACGCGCCTGCTGCACCGCGATCCCGCGCATGACGAGTTCGAACGCCGGCTGCAGGGGGCCGAGCTCGAATACATGCTCGGCTCCGACGCCGCCCGCCGCACCCTGGCCGAAAACTACACCGGCCTGCCGCTGGACCTGGAAGGTGTATAGGGCCTGCTAGAGCGTGATCTGATCTGATTGAATCGTTAGGGATTCACGGGGCTGGGGATTTGTGATTCAAGATGTGTGCCGGAGGGAGGAGGCCGGCGGTCATGTCGAAAGCACTTTCCCTTGATCTTCGCACTCGTGTTCTGTCGGCGGTTTCAGAGGGTATGAGCCATAGAGCTGCTGCGGCGCGGTTCGGCGTGAGCGCGGCAAGCGTGAGCCGGTGGCGCGCGCTGGAACGCGAACAGGGTGACGCGCGTCCGAAGGCGCTTGGCGGAGACCGTCGCTCGGGGCGGATCGAGGCGCAGTGCGGTGTGATCCTTTCCCTTCTGGAGGAGGAGCCGGACAAGACCATCGAGGAGTTGCGTGCGGCCCTTGGGGATCGGGGCTACATCTTCAGCTACGGGACGGTGCAGCGCTTTCTTGTGCGCCACGGCATCACGCGAAAAAAAAGACCGGCCACGCGGCGGAGCAAGACCGCCCGGACGTGCTGACCCAGCGGCGCGCCTGGCGGGACAGCCAGCCCGGTCTCGACCCCGAACGGCTGGTGTTCATCGACGAGACCTGGGCCAAGACCAACATGGCCCGCACCCATGGATGGGCCCCGCGAGGCGAACGCCTGCGCATGGCCGTGCCTCACGGACACTGGAACACAACCACCTTCGTTGCCGGGATCACGCGCCACGGCATGATCGCCCCCTTCGTGCTCACCGGCGCCATCGACCGCGACGCCTTCGAGACCTACCTCAAAGAGGTCCTCGTCCCCGAACTGCGACCCGGCGATGTCGTCGTCATGGACAACCTCTCAAGCCACAAGGGACCCAAGGCCCGGAAGACGATCGAGGACGCCGGCGCCCAACTCCTCTTCCTGCCCCCCTACAGCCCCGACTTCAATCCCATCGAACTCGCCTTCGCAAAGCTCAAGGCCAGGCTTCGAAAAGCCGCCGAGTGAACCGTCGACGGCTTGTGGAACGCCATCGGCCAAATCTCACAAAGCTTCTCACCACAAGAATGCAAAAACTACTTCAACGCCGCCGGATACATCGCAAAATGATCGGATTCTGCTCTAGTCGCGGCCAGTTATACCAACGGCCTTTGTTTAGAATCCATGGGCCCATTTTCGTGTTCCGATAGAGGCGATACGTTCTGGCTGTGAGACGAGATTGTTCCAAGCTTGGCAGCAGTGATCGAGGATGTCTTCGTAGCTTTGGAAGACGCGGTTTGAGAGCCAGTTGTCGCGCATGAACTGCCAGATGTTCTCGACCGGGTTGAGTACCGGCGCTCGGGGCGGGAGCGCCATCAGGGTGATGTTGTGGGGGACTTCGAGCTTGGAGGAGGTGTGCCATCCCGCCCGATCGAGGATGACAACGCCGTGCGCGCCGGGGTCTATTGCGAGGCCGATCTCGGCGAGATGCGCACTCATCGCATGCGTGTCGGCCCGGGGCATGACAAGGCCTGCCGCCTTGCCTTTCTTCGGGCAGATGGCTCCGAAGATATAGGCCGAGGTCGTGCGCCGGTCCCTGGGCGCTGACGGGCGCGTGCCGCGTCTGGCCCATCGCCGGGCGATCTTGTTCTTCTGTCCGACACGCGCCTCGTCCTGCCACCGGACTTCGAGCTCGACGCCGTCGTCGAGCCTGGTGCGGATCTCCCTCAGGCGTTCGGGGAAGTTTTTTTGAACGCCGCCAAGGCATCTTCGTCCTGGGCATAGTGGCGCGGGCGCGCCGAGAGCTTGGCGTAGCCTATCCGGCGCAACTCCCGCCCGACCGTCGTCTGTGCCAACGACACGCCGAACTGCTCCCGGAGCCACTGCGCCAGGTCGCAGCGCCGCCACCGCACCACGCCGTGGATCGCCGGGTCCGGACCGCTCTCCACAATCCCGGCCAACGCCGCGCGCCGCTCCTCGCTCAGCTTGTATGGCGGACCCGACGCCTTGCGGTCCAGCAAACCGTCCGGGCCTTCCGCGTTGAAGCGCATGACCCAGTCGCGGACGATTTGCAGCCCCACACCCGCAAAACGCGCCGCATCCGTACGACGATGCCCGTCGTAAATCGCCGCCACCGCAAGCAGGCCACGGCTCTGCGCACCGGCCCGGCTCTGCTGCGCCAGACGGCGCACCGACGCCGCATCGAAATCTCCCCTCAATGGGATCGCCGCTCCCATGCCAAACCTCCAATACCGGGTGCGGCCATTGAGTCAGAAACCGGGGCCTACGGGAATCCCCAACATGAGCCGCAAATCAGCGCCGCTGGTATAAGAGGGCGCCGCGCTATTCGTCCGCGCGGAAATTGAGTTCGATCAGCACCTCGTTGGGGTCGCGGACGAAGATCTGGCGCAGCCTGCCGCCGGGCACCGCGCGGGTTTCGTGCTCATAGCCTCTTTCGCCCAGGAAGGCGGTGTAGCGGTCGAAGCCTTCGGCCGCGAAGGCCACATGGTCGATGCAGCCCGAGCCGGAAGCCTCCTGTTCGTCCACGCCGATCAGGTGGACCACCGCCTCCTTGCCGCAGTAGAGCCAGGCGCCGGGGAAGGCGAAATTCGGCCGCTCGCCGTTCTCGAAGCCCAGTATGTCCTCGTAGAAGGCGACGGTCTCATCGAGCTTGTCCGTCATGATGTTGACGTGCTGGAGCATGGTCAGGGTCATCGGCGCGGCCTCCTTCAGGCTTGGCAGGTTGGAGGGAATGTCGGGGTCGAGGGGATAGATCGGGCGGCGCAGCTTCTTCCAGGGAAACAGGCTGTAGTCCGAAGTCGTTGTACCCGGCCCGGCCAGCATGACGATCTCGCGCGCGATCGGCTCGAACCCGGCCCGGAAATGCTGGCGCGACTTGATGAGCACATAGCGCTTCGAGGCTGGGTCGATGCCGCAATGGGTGAAGCAGCCGGTATCGAACGGCTCGTAGCGGTCTTCGGAAACGACCACCTCGGCCGCGCCCGTATCCAGGACGACGGTGCGCCCGAGGGAGAGCCGGACCCCGGTGAACATGGGCCCGGTGACGGTAAACTCGCCGTCGGTGATCCGCCGCACCCGGCCGCGGAGCCGGAGCGGCTCGCCCTCGAGCCCCATCGCCGGCATGTCGGTCTTGCCGCCGATCTCGACCTCGACCTCCGCGCCGACGCCGGCGGCGATCATCTCCGCCACGGCTTGCGGGTCGGCGAATGGCCCCGCGACCATGTCCGTCAGGCCCTGCCGGAGACATTCGCGCAAGGCCGCCATGACATCCTGGTTGCCGCCCGACCCCGTATTGTCGCCGTGATCGACCAGCAGCACGGGGCCGTCCCCGTCCTTCATCGCAGCGGCGCGGGACAAGGAGTCCGCCATCGGCTCGATCTCGAACAGGAAGTCGGCGCGCTTGTCCCAGGCCTCGCCCATCAGGTCGAGCACCAGGCGTTCCGCCCTGTCCCGCGACCCGACGACGACGGCCGAGATGCCCACATGCTCGATATCGGCGAGCGGGAAACAGCCGAACACCGAAGCCAGCAGCACCTCGCCGCTCTCCTCCGCAGCACGCGCCCGGTCCACGATCGCCTGCATGGGCGGCCGCGAGGGCGAATGCACATTCATATGCGGCATCAGCGGCAGCGAGTGCCAGGCGGTCGCCGACGCCTCGCCCGCCATCGCGCGCAGCAAAGCTTCGCCGGCCCGCATGCCGGTCTCGTACATGTCGATATGCGGATAGGTGCGGTATCCGGCCAGCACCGTCGGCAGGAGTGCGAGGTCGCGCGTCAGGTTGGTGTGGAAATCGAGCGCGACGGCAATCGGCAGCTCCGGCGCCTCGGCGTGGATGCGGCGCAACAACTCTCCCTCGCCGTCGTCGAAGCCTTGCGTCACCATCGCGCCGTGGAGGTCGAGGAAGAGCGCGTCGCAGCCTTCGCGGACCGCTTCCAGGATGGCGTCGGACACGAGGTCGAGAATGTCGTCGGGCGCGGGCGCGCTCGGGTGTGCGTTCGCGGCAATCGGCACGGCGAGCGACGCGCCCTCGCGTTCGGCGATGTCGATGAAGGCGGCGAGCGGGTTGTTGGTTCCGCGATAGACGCGCACCGCCTCCTCGCCCCGCGCCGGCCCGTCCGTCGAGCCGATCCGGCCGAAGGCCGAGACGGGCGTGGGGACCGGCGAGAAGGTGTTGGTCTCATGGCGCAGCAGCGCCGCAACGAAGCGTTTGCGGTTCATGGGGCGCCATTCTGTCGGATGCGGACGGGCATGGCAAAGCGTCGGCCGGCAGGTAAGGCCGCTTCATTCCGCTGCCAGAAACCTTGACATAGGGAAAAGTGTGGTAAACTGGGAGGAGAGCAGAGGCGGCTTCCGGGGCCGCCTTTTCGATTCCGAAGAGCGAAGGAAGCCAGGAGCCATGCCGGAAATGGAGGGGAGACATGCGCCCTGTGCAGGGGGTCTGATGACAAAACATGACATTTCATGACATGTTCCGGTGTCTTCTACAGGTGATAGTGGTTTGTTCGCTTGATATGAAATAAATCTTCTAAAAGGACTTGACCTCAAAATATCCGTGGTAGGATGGGACAGGAGGAAGCGGCATCCGGAGGCCGCTCCGTCTCCTGCTTCGCGCCGGCGCGAAAAAAGCCCCAACGGAACGGACGGGAGACGTGCGCCCTGCGCTTGGCTCGCGCGCGCAATCAGGCGCGCGAACCGCGCCGGCGCGAGAGGCGCACACGCGCGCGCATGCGATACGCGCGAAAAAGGGACGCCGCGGGCAGGCCCGCGGCGCGAACGGAACGAAACCGAATGGAGGAACGGCATGCAGGACCGGGACGGACGGAGCGTCGGCGAGGCCGGCGGAGAGGGGGCGGCGCGGCGCCTCATGACAAAACATGACATTTCATGACACATCGCGGTGTCCCCTCCGAAGCCGGGACGCGCCTCCCGGCCGAAGCGGGCGCGGCGGTTGCATGGCGGGCCGTTTCGGGGCACGGTTCCACGGTCCGAAAGGGCTTTCCGGAAGTCCTGACCCGCATGGAAACCTAGCAATGCCTGAAGCCGCTCCGCCGCTCGCCGGCGTCAAGATCGTCGATATCTCCAATTTCCTTGCCGGTCCCGTGTCCTCGATGTTCCTGGCGGACTTCGGCGCCGAAGTCGTCAAGGTCGAGCGCCCCGATACCGGCGACGAGTTGCGCTTCTGGGGCAACGACAGGAACGGCGTCGGGCTGATGTACAAGCTGGTGAACCGCAACAAGCAGTCGGTCACCGCGGACATGCGTACGCCGCTCGGCGCCGAGATCGTCAAGCGCCTGGTGGCGGACGCCGATATCGTCATCGAGAACTTCCGCAAGGGCACGCTGGAGCGCTGGGGGCTCGGCTACGACGTGCTGAGCGCGGACAATCCGGGCCTCATCATGGTGCGCCTGACGGGCTTCGGCCAGACCGGCCCCAACAGCCACCGGCCGGGCTTCGGCACGCTGGCGGAGGGCTATTCGGGATATGCCTATATCACCGGATATGCCGACCGCCCGCCGCTCCTGCCCGGCTTCGGCCTGGCCGACGAGAGCGCGGGCCTTATGGGTGCGTTCCTCGCCATGGTCGCGCTCCAGGAAAAGCGCCTGTCGGGCAAGGGGCAGGTCGTGGACTTCGCCATCTACGAACCGCTGTTCACCCTGCTCGGCCCGCAGGTGGTGGATTTCGACCAGCTCGGCATCGTCCAGGAGCGCAATGGCAGCCGGTTGCCGTTCACCGCGCCGCGCAATACCTACCGGACGAAGGACGACAAGTGGGTCTCGATCTCGGGCAGCGCCCAGTCCACATTCGAGCGCATGTGCGAGGCGCTCGAAGTGCCGGAACTCATCGACAATCCCCGCTTCCTCGACAACCGGCTTCGCATCCAGAACGCGCCGGAGCTCGACGATGCCCTGCAAGCGGCCATATTGCGGTTCGACCGCGACGACCTCATCGCGCTCTTCGACCGGTTCGATGCGGCCGTGGCGCCGTGCAACAGCATTGCGGAGATCTTCGCGGACCCGCATTTCCAGGCGCGTGAGAATATCGTCGCGGTCGAGGACGGTGAGCTAGGCGGCCCGATCAGGATGCAGAATGTGGTCGGCAAGTTCTCGCGCACGCCCGGCGGGATTCGCCATGCCGGGCCCAAACTGGGGTCCGGCAACCGGGCCGTTCTCGTGGAACGGCTCGGTTTCGACGAAGCGGAATTGCGTGAGGCCGGATTGCCGCTCGACTGAGCGCACGGCTCGGACCGGCACGACGGGAGGGAGAACATGCTGGCACTGCCCGAACGGGTGACGGTGGTCGAAGTGGGGCCGCGCGACGGTTTGCAGTCCCTCGGCCGGTGGATCGACACCGACATCAAGGTTGCGATGATCGACCGGCTGACCGATGCCGGCTTTCCCGTCATCGAGATCACCAGCTTCGCCAGCCCGCGCTATGTGCCGATGCTGACGGATGCCGAGGAAGTCGTCTCGCGGGTGAAGCGCCGCAAGGGCACCGTCTATCGCGCGCTGGTGCCCAACAAGCGCGGTGCGCTCCGCGCCGTCGAGACCGATATCGACGAGATACTCGGCCTGATGACGGTGAGCGGGAGCTATATGGCGAAGAACCAGAACATGACGGTGGATGAGGCGATCCAGGCCGGAGGAGACTGTTTCCGCGTCGCCGACGAGGCCGGCCGGGCCTTCATCATGGCGCTCGGCATGTCTCTCTACTGCCCTTATGAGGGCGTCATTGCGCCGGAGCGCACGCTCGATTGCGTCGCGCGGCTGCGCAATATGGGCGTGCGCCGCTTCTATCTGGCCGGCAGCACGGGCATGGAGGAGCCGCGCCAGGTGAACACGCTGTTCCGCATGGCGCTCGATGGCTTCCCCGATTGCGAGTTCGGCTTCCATGTCCACGAAAAACGCGGCTGGGCGCAGGCGAATGTGATGGCGGCGCTCGATGCCGGCGTGACCATGGTCGAAGGGTCGATCTGCGGCATCGGCGGCGGCATCGCGTTTCCCGGCGATTACGGGTCCGTCGGCAACCTGCCGACGGAGGATATCGTCAGCTTCCTGGACGCCATGCAGGTCGATTGCGGCGTCGGCACCGGCGAGGCGGTAGCCGCCGCCAGGGATGTTGCCGAAATGACCGCCATCTCCCTCGCCAGCCGCGCCGCCAACATGCCGGAATTAGCGGGATAGCCGGGCCTCGCTGCGCAGTCGGCTCGGGAATTACGCCCCTGATGGCACCTTGTGCCGCCCAGGCCGGATAGCCGGCAGTGCGGTTACGCAAAGAAGGTATCTTGCGCCGATGTTCGAAAGGCGTCCGGCGGCATATTCGCAACAAGAAGTCCGATCCGGGTGTCTTGATAATATTCCAGATAAGGAATATAGAGGTCAATGAGTTGGAACGTCGAGTACACGGACGAATTCGGAGATTGGTGGACCCGGCTAACTGACAGCGAACAGGAGGACATTGCCGCCACGGTTGAGTTGCTGGCGGAGTACGGGCCGGGACTCCGGTTCCCTTACTCTTCCGGCATAGAGGGCTCCCGCCATGGCCATATGCGTGAACTGCGGGTCCAGAGTGACGGTCGAGCCATCCGCGTATTCTACGCCTTCGATCCGAGACGGACGGCAATTCTGTTGATCGGCGGCGATAAGACCGGGCGAGACCGGTTCTACAGGCGGTTCGTGCCTCTGGCCGACAAGCTCTACGACGAGCATCTGAAAGAGTTGAAAGAGGAAGGGCTGATCGAATGAGCGGAAGGCATGCCTTTGGCGAGTTGACAAAGGGTTTCACACCGAAGCGTCGTGGGCGCGTCGATGCACGCAAGGCGGAACTCCAAGCGACCATGCCGCTTCATGAACTGCGGCAGGCGCGAGCGATGACCCAGAAGGCTGTCGGAGAGGTTCTGAAGGTCAAACAGCCGGCCGTTGCCAAACTGGAGCGGCGGGCGGACATGTATGTATCGAACTTGCGCGCCTATATCGAGGCCGTTGGCGGACAGTTGACCATCGTCGCCGAGTTTCCGCAGGGCAGCGTCGTCATCACCAACTTCTCAGACGCGGGAGAGGAGCGAAGCGCGGTCGACGGTTAGTTCGTATGAGCGCCTCGGTCCTCTCGCGTTGAGCGGTTCGTCTCGAACGGTCGAGAAGCGGCCACTGCGCCCGCTTATTCCGCCGCGTCGGCCGCCTTGCGCCTGCCGTCTGCGCCGGCGACGCGCACCGAGGCTTTAACTACCGGCACATCGGCCTCGGCGAGCGGTTGCATATAGGTCTTGCGGGCAAGCGCGGCCTCTATGTAAGGCGCGAGTTCGGCGGCCTTGGCGGCTTCGCGCGCTTCGACGTCGCGGGCGAATTCCGGCATGACCGTGCGCGCGAACAGCTCCAGCGACTCGCAGATATTGGCATGGCTGTTGCGGCCGGCCTGCTGGAGGAAGATCACCTGGTCCACGCCGGCCGCCTGCATGCCGGCGAGGTGGCGGGCCATGTCGTCCGGCGTGCCGATGCCGGCGCCATCGTATTCCGCACGCGCCAGCGCCGCCTGGATCAGCGCGTCGGTCGCAGCCCCGCGCTTGGCCGTGAACTCGCCCCAGATGTCGGAATAGCCGGGCGTGAAGTCCTCCGCGACCAGCTTCTGCTGCGCATAGCGGAAGAACTCGAAATGGTCCTGCCCGCGCCGGATCGCCTCCGCCCGGTCCTCATGCATCGAGAAGGCGGAGACCATGGCGAGATTGGCGTTGACCGACCAGCCGAGCGGCACGCATTCCTCGCTCCTGATGGTGTCGTAATAGATGCCGGACCAGGTGCGCGCTTCTTCCGGGTCGAGGAAGGAAAAGGCGAGCGCGCCGATGCCGTTCTGCGCGGCGACGCGGATCGTGTCGCGGTTGGTGCAGGCCATCCAGAGCGGCGGATGCGGCTGTTGCAACGGCTTCGGCAGCACATTGCGGCACGGCATGGAGAAACCCTCGCCCTCGAAGCCGGGATAGGGCGTGAGCACCA
Source organism: Alphaproteobacteria bacterium (assembly GCA_965261985.1). Classification (GTDB taxonomy): domain Bacteria; phylum Pseudomonadota; class Alphaproteobacteria; order Bin95; family Bin95; genus Bin95. The sequence continues at coordinate 4,938,609 of OZ253490.1, read as the reverse complement.
TCATGTTGCAGACCTGCTCGGTGGCTTCGAGAGCCAACGCGCGTTTGCGCCGGGCGGAAATGCCGAAGGCGCCGAGCTCAAGCCGCGTCGCGCCCTCGCCGATGCCGAACTCGACGCGCCCGTCCGAGATCAGGTCGAGCGTGGCGAGGCCCTCGGCCGTGCGGGCTGGATGGTTGTAGGCGGGAATGACCTGGCGGATGCCGTGGCCGAGCCGGATGCGCTTCGTCCGGGCCGCCGCGGCGGCGAGAAAGACTTCCGGCGCGGAGGCGTGGCTGTATTCGTCGAGGAAATGGTGCTCGACCTCCCACGCATAGTCGAAGCCGAGACGGTCGGCGAGCGCCACCTGGTCCAGCGCCTCCTTGAAAAGGCGGTGTTCGGCGCCCTCGGCCCAGGGCCGCGGCAATTGCAATTCGTAGAAGACCCCGAAGCGCATGGGACGGCATGCCTCCATTGCAACCGGATAGCGAAAACGGGCGCCAGCCTCGCCCTATCGAACGCCCATGTAAACCGTGCCATAGTCGCAGGGCGGGCTGCAGAGGGACCGACAGGGGGCAAGGCCGATGAAGATCCGGGGATTCGAGAACCTGCATGTGGATGCCGGCTGGCGGAACATCTCCTTCCTGAAGATCGTGACCGACGAGGGGCCGGTCGGCTGGTCGGAATACAATGAAAGCTATGGCAGCCGGGGCCTGAGCGCCGTCATCGCCGCGCTGGGAGAGACGCTGATCGGCGCCGACCCCCGGCCCGTCGAGCGGATAAGTGCCATGCTCTACGCCCAGACCCGCCAGGCGCCGGGCGGCATGAACGCGCAGGCGATCGCCGCCATCGAGAACGCGCTTCTGGACATCAAGGCCAAGGCGCTCGGCGTGCCGGTCTATGAGCTGTTCGGCGGCCCGGTGCGCGACCGCTTCCGCCTCTATTGGTCCCATTGCGGCACCTATCTGGTCAATCATGCGGACATGGTCGGCGAGCAGCCGCTGCGCAGCCTCGACGATGTGGAAGCGCTGGGCGCGCGGGTGCGCGAGCGCGGCTTCACGGCGTTGAAATGCAACATGTACCGCTTCGACGGCGGCGAGCCCTATGTCTATATGCCGGGCTTCGGCCGTTCGGCCGGCGACGGGCCGGAGTTGAACCTCACGCGCGAGACGGTCCGCGCGCTCCGCAACCAGATCTCGGCCTTCCAGGAAGGCAGCGGCGGGCGGGTCGATATCCTGGTGGACCTCAACTTCAACTTCCGCACCGACGGCTACATGGCGCTGGCCCGCGCGCTCGACGATCTCGGCCTCTACTGGATCGAGATCGACAATTACGACCCCGAAGGGCTGGCCATGATCCGCCGGTCGGTCACGACGCCCATCGCGTCCTGCGAATCGCTCTACGGACGGCGCCAGTTCCGGCCTTTCCTGGAACGGTATTCCATGGACGCCGCCATCATCGACGTGCCGTGGAACGGATTCAGCGAAAGCCTCAAGATCGCCGCCATGTGTGACGCTTGGGAGGTCAACATCGCGCCGCACAATTTCTACGGCCACCTCTCGACGCTGATGAGCGCGCATCTCTGCGCGACGGTGCCGAACTTCCGCATCATGGAAATCGACATCGACGACGTGCCGTGGAAGGACGACCTCGTGACCGAGCCGCCCCGCATCGAGAACGGCGAACTCATCCTGCCGACCGGTCCCGGCTGGGGCGCGGAGGTCAACGAAGGGGTCGTTCGCGCCCACCCGCCGCGGTAGCGGCGCGGCGTCAGGCGCCGGCGCGCAGGAAGTCCGCGCAGCGCTCGCCGATCATGATCGAGGGCGCGTTGGTATTGCCTGACGGCATGGTCGGGAAGATCGAGGCATCCGCGATCCGCAGGCCTTCCAGCCCGTGGACGCGCAACCGGTCATCGACCACGGCCTCCGGGCCCGGGCCCATGCGGCAGGTGCCGATGGGGTGGTAGGCGGTCTGGGAGTTGTTGCGAATCCAGTCCAGGATCTCGTCGTCGCTCGCCACCTCTTCGCCGGGCGAGTATTCCGCTCCCCGGAGCGGCGCCATGGCGTCGGCCGCCATGAGTTCGCGCATCATGCGGAAGCCGCCGGTCATGGCGCGCCGGTCGATCTCGTCATGCAGGAAGTTGAACCGGATCGCCGGCTGCGCGTCCGCGTCGGCCGAGCGGATGTGGATCGAGCCCAGGCTCTCGGGCCGTAGCTGGTAGCAGGAGATGGTCATGCTCGGGAAGGGCTGCAGCAGCCGGCGCTTGGGGTCCTTCACCGCATAGGGCACGAGGTGCATCTGCACATCCGGCGTCTCCAGCTCCGGCCGGGTGCGCAGGAAGGCAAGCAGCGGCGCGGAAGGCAGGCTCATGAAGCCGCCGCGCGTGAAGGCGTATCTGAACACCTGGCCGGCCTTGCCGAACAGCGTGCCCATGCGCTCGTTGTAGGAGGCGCCCCTGGCCGTCACCCGCCACTGGATGCGGGCGTTGATGTGGTCGCGGAAGCTCTCGCCGACGCCGGCCAGTTCGTGCTGCACCTCGATGCCGTGCTCGCCCAGTACCTCCCGGCGGCCGATGCCGGAGAGTTCCAGGATCTGCGGGGAACAGACCGCGCCGGCGGCAAGCACCGTCTCGCGCCCGGCGCGCGCCTCGACCGTGCGCCCGCCCTTCTCGTAGGCGACGCCGACGCAGCGCTTGCCTTCCATAAGCACGCGGCGCGTGCTCGCCTCCGTCACGATCCGGAGGTTCGGACGGTTCATGGCGGGCCGCAGGTAGCAATGGGCGGTGGACATGCGCCGCCCGTTCTTGATCGTCACCTGCGTCTTGACCACGCCTTCCTGGTCGGGGCTGTTGTAGTCCGGGTTGATCTTGTGGCCGACCTCGGCGGCGGCGGCGAACAGCCCGTCGTAAAGCGGGTTCCGGTCCGGCACCTCGGTGACCTGGAGCGGGCCGTCCTCGCCCCTGATGCCGTCGCCGGCCTTCTCGTAGCTTTCCATGCGCTTGAAGACCGGCGCCACGTCCTCCCAGGTCCAGCCGCGATTGCCCATCTGCGCCCAGGTGTTGTAGTCGAGCGGCTGGCCGCGCACATAGACGAGGCCGTTGATGCTGCTCGACCCGCCGAGCAGCTTGCCGCGCGGCACCGGGATTTCCCGGTTCGCGGTGTTCGGTTCCGGGTCGGACATGAAGCACCAGTTGGCGGCCGGGTTGTCGATCAGCAGGCCGAAGCTGATCGGGAAGCGCGAATAGGGATGGCTCGCCTTGCCGGCTTCCAGCAGCAGCACCTTGCAGTTCGGGTCCTCGGTCAGCCGGCTGGCGAGCGCCGCCCCCGCGGACCCCGCGCCCACGACGATATAATCGAACTCAGCTTCCGCCATCGCGCCGCTTCCTTCCGTCCATGCCGTCTTTCGGAAGCGGGAGCGTAAGCGGTTTCGGGCGGCAGGGGAATTCGCGGCCGGGCAGGCGCTCTATTCCGCCGGAGCCGGCGGCGGCTCGTTCTGCCGGGTGATATAGCGCTCCAGGAACTCCAGCTTCCCTTCGACCCGCGCCATGCGTTCGCCCAGATGCGCCACGCGCTCGCCCAGATCGGCCACCTTCATGTCGAGCGTCTTGATGTCGGAGCGCAGCCAGACGAAGAGGCTGACGATCAGTGTGCCCAGCGTCACAACTATGCCGGCGGCTGCGATCAGCATTGTCATCGTGTCCGGGGTCATGGCGTTGTCTCTCTGGCCCTTCCGGCCCCGGCAGTCTCGCATATCGTCGATGCTGCCGCCATGGGCGCGTGTCAGCCTCACCGAAAGTCGCGCGATTTCGGGATCGTACGGAGGTTGCGCGGATGGCGCGAGGGGAAGGCGACGGGGCCGGGAGGCGTCGGCGCGGCCTCGCCCTCCGGCGTCAGCAGGTCGAGCCAGCCGGTCAGGTCGTCCAGCCGGTCGGCGACGAGATGGACGATATCGGCGCTGCGCTGGATGCGGCCCTTCACCATCGCCAGGCGCGCGCCCAGCACCGCCTTGCGGAAGCTCTCCAGCACGCTCGGCCAGACCACGATATTCACGACGCCGGTTTCGTCCTCCAGTGTCATGAAGATGACGCCGCTGGCGCTGCCGGGGCGCTGGCGGACCAGCACCAGGCCGGCGGCGGAGGCGCGTTGCCCGTCCCGGGCGCGGACGATGGCCTCGGCCGCGAGCGCGCCCCTTGCCGTCAGGCGCGTGCGCAGGAAGGCGAGCGGATGCGCCCGGAGCGAGAGCCGCAGCGTGCGGTAGTCCTCGACGACCTGCTCGCCCGGCGCCATGGCGGGCAGCGCGGTCGGCGGCTCCGCGCCCTCGGCCGGCCCGCCCGCCGCCTCGAAGAGGGGCAGCGGCGCTGATTTCTCCAGGGCGCCCGCCTGCCAGAGCGCCCGGCGCCGGTCGAGCCCCATGGAGCCGAAGGCGTCGGCCGCGGCCAGCGTCTCGATGGCGGCCGCCCCGATCCCGGCCCCGCGCCGGAGCGCGGCGATATCCGGCCAGGGGGTGCCGCGGGCGTCGAGGATGCGCTTTGCGTCCTCCTCGCGCAGGCCGGTGACCTGGCGCAGGCCGAGGCGGAGCGCATGAGCCCCATCCGTCCTGCGTTCCAGGCTGTTGTCCCAGCCGCTCGCATGGACATCGACCGGGCGGACCTCGACTCCGTGCTCGCGGGCGTCCCGCACGATCTGGGCGGGGGCGTAGAAGCCCATCGGCTGGGCGTTCAGGAGCGCGCAGGCGAACGCATCCGGATGGTGGCATTTGAGCCAGGAGGAGACATAGGCCAGCAGGGCGAAGCTGGCGGCATGGGATTCCGGGAAGCCGTAATCCCCGAAGCCCTCGATCTGGCGGAAGCAGCGCGCGGCGAGTTCCGGGTCGTAGCCGCGCGCGGTCATGCGGCCCACCATCCGGTCCCGGAGCCGGCCGAGCGTGCCGCGCTTGCGGAAGGTGGCCATGGCGTGGCGCAGCGCATCGGCCTCGTCCGGCGTGAACCGGGCCGCCTCCATGGCGACGCGCATCGCCTGTTCCTGGAAGAGCGGCACGCCGAGCGTCTTCTCCAGCACCTTGCGCAGCTCGTCCGGCGGCCCGTGCTCCGGCGCAGGTGCCGGATAGACCACCTCCTCCAGCCCGTCGCGCCGGCGCAGGTATGGATGCACCATGTCGCCCTGGATCGGGCCCGGCCGCACGATCGCCACCTCGATCACCAGGTCGTAGAAGCGGCGCGGCTTCAGGCGCGGCAGCATGTTCATCTGCGCTCGGCTCTCGATCTGGAAGACGCCCACCGTGTCGGCCCGGCACAGCATGTCATAGACCTCCGGGTCCTCCGCCGGCACCGTGGCGAGCGTGAGCGCCAGGTCCTTGTGCGCGGCCAGCAGCTCGAAGGCCTTGCGGATGCAGGTCAGCATGCCGAGCCCCAGCACATCGACCTTCATCAGGCCGAGCGCTTCGAGGTCGTCCTTGTCCCACTCGATGAAGGTGCGCTCCTTCATTGCCGCATTGCCGATCGGCACGGTTTCATTCAGCGGGCCGCGGGTCAGCACGAAGCCGCCGACATGCTGGGAGAGATGGCGGGGGAAGCCCTGCAGTTCGGTCGCGAGCGCCACGGTCCGGCGGAGCAGCGGGTCGGCGGGGTCGAGCCCGGCTTCGCGGAGGCGCTTTTCGGGCACCCCCTCGCGGTGCATGTCGCGGACGGCGGCGGCAAGCGCGGCGGCGGTGTCCTCGGACAGCCCCATCGCTTTGCCGACATCGCGCACCGCGCTCCGGGCGCGGTAGGAGATGACGGTGGCGGCGATCCCGGCGCGCTCGCGGCCGTAGCGCCCGTAGATATACTGGATCACCTGCTCGCGCCGCTCATGCTCGAAATCGACGTCGATATCCGGCGGCTCGCGGCGCTCGCGGGAGACGAAGCGCTCGAACAGCAGGTCGATCCGGGCCGGATCGACAGCGGTGATGCCGAGGCAGTAGCAGACCGCCGAATTCGCCGCCGAGCCCCGCCCCTGGCAGAGGATGTCCTCGCGGTCGGCGAAGCGCACAATGTCGTGGACGGTGAGGAAATAGGGGGCGTAGTCCAGTTCGCCGATCAGCCCGAGCTCGTGCCGGAGCGCGGCGGAAACCTTCTTGGGGATGCCGTCCGGATAGCGCCATCGGGCGCCCTCCCAGGCGAGCGCCTCCAGATGCCGTTGCGGAGTGCTGCCGGCCGGCACCGGCTCGTCGGGATACTCATAGGCGAGCTCGTCGAGGCTGAAAGTGCAGAGGGCGGCCGCTTCGAGGCTCCGCGCAACGGCCTCCTCATGGTCGCGGAAGAGTCGGGCGATCTCGGCCCCGTCCTTGAGGTGGCGCTCGGCATTGGCGGCCAGCAGCAGGCCCGCTTCCGCCACGGTGACATGCTCGCGGATGGCGGTCAGCACGTCCTGGAGCGGCCGGCGTTCGGGGCGGTGGTAGTGGACGTCGTTGGTGGCGAGGAGCGGCGCGCCGGAGCGCTCCGCAAGCGCCGCCAGGCGGCCCAGGCGGGCGCGGTCGCCGCCCCGGTAGAGCATGTGCGCGGCGAGGTAGAGAGGGCCGTCATGCGCCCGGCGAAGCCCGGCAAGCTCTGCCTCGAACCCCTTGCGCCACGGGTCCGGCGGAAGCGCGACCAGAAGCTGCCCCTCGGCATGGGCGAGCAGGTCCTCTCGGTGCAGCACGCATTCGCCCTTGGCCGCGCGCCGCTGGCCGAGGGTGAGCAGCCGGCAGAGGCGGCCGTAGGCGGCGCGGTCGCGGGGATAGCAGAGGAGCGAGGCGCCGTCGGCGAGGTCGAGCCTGGCGCCGGTCAGCAACCTTATGCCGGCCCGCTTCGCCGCCACATGCGCGCGCACCGCGCCGGCGAGCGTGTTGCGGTCGGCGATGCCGATGGCCGCAAGGCCGAGTTGGGCGGCCTCCTCCACCAGCTCCTCCGCATGGGAGGCGCCGCGGAGGAAGCTGAAATTGCTGACCGCCTGCAATTCCGCATAGGCAACGGGTGTCGAAGCGCGGCTCATCCGTAGAGCCCGTGGATATACCAGCGGGGCGGCTCCCCGCTGCCGGTGTCCCGGTAGAGCCCGGCGCGGAAGAGCCAGTAGCGCCGGCCTTCCGTGTCCTCGACGCGGTAATAGTCGCGCGGTTTGTCTGCCGGGCTGCCGGCCCACCATTCCGGCTCGATGCGCTCCGGGCCCTCGGCGCGGGCGATGCGGCGGCGCAGCCGGCGCCAGGTGAACAGCGCCGGCGGCCCGTCCGGCACTTCGGCCACGGCCTCCACCGGCTCGGGCCGGCCGAACAGGCGGAAGGGGCGCTGCGGCAGGCCCGGCCGCGCGGGCCGGGCCGCGGCTTCCCGGCCGGGGTCCGCCCGCCGCTCGGCACGCTCCGGCAGGTGGCTCTCGACCGGTTCGAGGCGGCAGACCGACCCCTCGCCGAGGCGGGCCTGCAAGCGGTCGATCAGGGGACCGAGTTTGCCGCTCCCTCGCCCGCCCTCGGCCAGCCGGAATTGCTCGGGCGCGAGCGGCTCGGCGCGGACCGCGTGGAGCGCCATGGCGTCGATCCCGAAACCGGGGTCCACGGTCTCGATCTTGCCGGCGAAGAGGCGCAGCAGATGCGCGCCGTCGCGGGTTGCGCGGGCGGTTGAGACGCCGCGCCGCGCCGTGCCGCCATCCACCCGGCAGAACAGGAGCGAAAGCTCCCGCGCGCCGAGCCCGTCCCGCTCCAGCGAGGCGCAGAGGTCTTCCATCAGCCGGGCCAGCGCCGCCTCCAGCCCGGCGAGGTCGGTCGGCGGCTCTGGGAAGGCGAGGCGCGCGAGGCAGGCGGGCGGCGGCGGCAGGGATGCCACCGGGTCGGGACTGCGGCCGAGCGCGCGGTCGAGGCGTTCCAGAACGGCGCCGCTCCGCCCCCGGAACCGGCGCGCCAGCGAGGCGCTCGGCAGGGCGTCCACCGCGCCGATTGTCGTGAGGCCGAGGCGGCGCAGCAGGCGGGTGTCCTCGGGCGCGATCCGCAGCGCCTCGACCGGCAGCGGGCCGAGCGCCGCAAGGGTGCCGCCGGGCGCGGCGATGCGGCGGTCCTCCCCGCCGAAGCGGGCGAGCGCCCAGGCGGCCCCCGGCGTGTCGGCAAGGCCGGTCCGCGCCTCGAAGCCGAGGCCCGCAAGGCGCGCCTCGACCTCCGCCGCCATCGCCGCCTCGCCGCCGAAAAGATGGTCGGCGCCGGCGATGTCGAGCAGCAGGCCGTCCGCGCCATCGACCGCGCAGCAGGGCGTGAAGCGGTTGCACCAGAGCGCCAGGCGTTCGAGGCCGCGCCGGTCCTCTGCCGGCCGGGCTTCGGCAGCGGCGAGGCGGGGCAGCAGGGCGCGGGCGTCGGCGAGCCGCATGCCGGGCGCGAGCCCCTCGGCTTCCGCCTGCCGGTTGACCGCCGCCAGCACTGTGCCGTGGCGGCCGGGCGCGGTGAGCGCGAACGGCAGCGGCTCAACCGGCGGCCTGCGCGAGGGCAGGGCGGCGGGCCGCCGTGCGCGGCGCAGCCGGTCGATCGGCCAGCGCGGCAGCCATACCGAAATCGCCCGTCTCACGGTTCCACTCCACAGTGCAGGTCATGGGGCGTCCGCCCCGGCAACGCAGCAATTCGAGGCGCCAGCGCGGCAATCCGGGCGCGGCGGGGTCGAACGGGTCGGCGCGCCCCGGCAGTGCCGCAACGCGCCAGCGCGAGAAGGCGGCGCTTGCCGGCCCGAGGCCGTCCCGGCGCAGCAGCAGGGCGGGGGTCAGGCTCTCGCGGGCGGCGAGCGCAAGCCGGCGGCTCAGGGTGAAATCGAGGCTTTCGACCTCGCCCAGCACCGCCGCCAGGCCGGCGTTGCGCAGGCCCTCCTCCATGGCCCAGGAGACATCCCGGTCGCGGCGGGCGGAGAGCAGCAGCAGGTCGGCCGGTTCGAGGCCGAGGTCCCGCCAGCCCGGCCCGTAGAGCCGGCCGAAAGGGCTCACCCGGCTCTGGCAGACCAGCACGGCGCGCCGCCCGTCCCGGCGTTCGAGCCGGGCGAGCAGGGCGGCGAGGAAGGCAGCGGCCGCCGGCCCGTCTCCCGTCGCGCTGCCGCCCGCCTCATGCAGCCCGCCTACCGCCAACCCCTGCTCCGGCAGGGCGGTATCCAGGGCGTCGAGGCCGAGCCGCCAGGCCTCCGCCGCCCCGCCCCCCGCCGGCTCCGCAACGGCCGGCCGGCGCTCCAGCAGCGCGATCCGCCGGCGCAGCGCGGCGAGCCCGGCAGGGTCCTTGCGGGGGAAAACAGGCAACATAAGTTCATTATTTGTTCCATTGATGGGCGAGTCAATAGGAGGGGGTTTCCCGGTTGCCCCGGCACCTCCATTGCCGCCCCGGCCCCTGAGCCGGGGCCCAGTCGAGCCGCCTGTCCAGGCCTCGATAGGCTGGACCCCGGATTTCCGCTTCGCTCCATCCGGGGTGACAATCGGGGCCGCGCCCTCTTGCCCCCGCCCCTTGACCGCCCCGGCCGCCTGGCGCACAGAATTGCCGGCAATGCCGCCGAAGGAACCGATTGGCCCGGCCGATGATCGCTATCGACGCGATGCAGGACAGCGACTGGCCCGAGGTCCGCGCCATCTACCGCGCGGGCCTTAGGACGGGCATCGCCGCCTTCATGAAGAACCCGCCGAGCTGGAAGGCGTGGAACAAGGACCATCTGGCCGTCGGCCGGCTCGTCGCGCGCGGCGGCGACGGCCGCGCGGTCGGCTGGGCGGCGCTCACGCCCGCGCCCGATACCTGAGGCGCGCCCGGCGTCGCTGAGGTCAGCGTCTATGTCGGCGAGAACATGCAGGGGTCGGGTGCCGGAACCGCCCTGCTGGAGGGCCTGGTCGCGGCCTCCGAGGCGGAGGGCTACTGGACCCTGCAGGCGCAAATCCTGACCGCGAACCTGCCCAGCATCGCGCTTCACCGGAAATGCGGCTTCCGCGAGGTCGGCTGCCGGGAGCGCTACGGGCATCTCGACGGCGTGTGGCACGATGTCTTCCTGTTCGAGCGCCGCAGCGCCCGCGCCGGCGGGCCGGGCCTGCCGACGAGGACCTGCGACGAGGCGGGCTGACGGCAACTCGGCTGGGCGTTTGCTCCGCCCGTCGCCGCATGTCAGGATGGCTGCCTTGCCGGATGCAAGGAGGGGGAACCGCCATGGGCGAAAAGCTGGGCATCGGCGCCGCGTTTCCGACCCTTTCGCTGACCCTGCTGGACCGGGGGCAGGCGGAGGTGCCTGCGAACATGCCGGGCGCATGGAAGGCGGTGCTGTTCTACCGCGGCCACTGGTGACCCTATTGCCGCCGTCAGTTGGACGGCTTCCAGGAATTATGGCCGGAGTTCGAGGCGCGCGGGGTCTCGGTCCTGGCCGGCAGCGTGGACGATGAGGGCAATGCGCGCAAACTGGCCGACGGCAAGAGCTTCCCCTTCGCCTACGGCATGACGCGGGCGGATGCGGACCGGATCGGCGCCTGGTGGGAAGACCGGCGCAACATCGTCCAGCCCTCGGAGTTCATCCTCGACGGCGAGAACAGGGTCGAGGTGTCCAGCTACAGCGACGGCCCCCTCGGCCGCATGGACGCCGCCGACGCGCTGCGCCTGATCGATTTTTATGAGTCGCGGAAGAAGGGCGGCGGCTGACCCGACCCGGCGGGCGCTCAGACTGAACACAAGGCGGAATTCGGCGTGACCGAGGCCGGGTTCTGGGTCGGAGCCGATCCCGGCGGGGTGAACGGGTTCGGTCTGGCGTTCCTCGACACTTCCGGTGGAGTGGAATGTCTCACAGTTTCTTCCGTCGATGAGGCCGTCCAGAGGATAGCCGGCAGGGGCAAACCGCTCGGCCTCGGCATCGACGCGCCGATGTGGTGGTCTTCACGGCTTGGTGCCGGGCGAATGGCTGACGAAAGACTCCGGAAGAAATACAGTATCCGGTCCGGGACGGTGCAAGCGGTGAATTCCCTGCGGGGCGCTGCGCTTGTCGGCGGAGCGATGCTGGCCTTCCGTGTCAGAGAAAAGTTCCCCGGTACAAGAATCACCGAGTCGCATCCCAAGGCCCTGCTGTGGGCGCTCAGACTCGACGGACCGGGCTTCGCCGCAAGGTTCAGGATTTGCATTTCTTGGAGAAACGAGCATGAACGCGACGCGCTGGTTGCTGCCGTATGTGCGAGGGAAGGCTTCGAGGAACGCTGGACGGCCGATCTTGCTAGAGACCGCCATGCAGCGGAACAGGACCCGCAAGCCTATTGGCTTGCGCCGATGCGCTATTTCTGGCCGGAACGGCTTTGACGAGTAGTGGCCTGCGCCCGGTCACTTCCGCATCAGCGAGAACTCGATGCGGCGGTTGCGCCGGTAGGCATCCCTCGTATCCGCCGGGTCGAGGGGGTGGAACTCCCCGAAGCCGGTGGCGGCCAGGCGTTCGGCCGGCACGCCCGAATCGACCAGTAGCCGGACCACCGCAATCGCCCGCGCGACCGACAGTTCCCAATTGGTCTTGTAGCGGGATCTGTCGCGAAGCAGCTGCCGGTCGGTATGCCCGTCCACACGCAGCACCCAGTCAAGGTCTTCGGGGATACGCGCCGCCACATCGGTCAGCGCCGCGCCGATCCGGCGCACATTCTTGCGACCGTCTGTATCCAGATCGGCGGAGCCGCTAAGGAACAGCACCTCGGCCGGCAGGTAGAAGCGGTCGTCCTCGGTCCGCACCAATTGCTGGCCGGCGAGCGCCTCGCGCAACTGGCCGACGAACTCCGAGCGGAAGCGGCGCAACTCGTCGATCTTGCGCACCAGGGCGCTGTTGAGGCGTGCGTCGAGAACCAGCGTTTCGGCCCCCTCGGTCTTGGCCTCCGACGCCTCCAGCGCCGCGTTCAGGCGGCGGACCTGTTCCTTGAGCGCCCGGATATTGGACGCCAGCCGGGCGATTTGGTCCCTCGCCAGCCGCGATTCGGCTTCTGCCTTCTCAGCCCGTGTTCTGAGGTACGCCAAGCGGTCGATCTGTTCGGCCTTCTGCGCTTCGAGCTTCTTCCTGGCCGCCGTCAGCGCCCGACGGAGCACTTCCAGCCGCTCGATCTCGGCGATCTGCTCGTCGATCCGCTGGCGCAGCGCTGTGACACGGCCCTCGCTGTCCTGCTCGATAGCATCGAGGTCGGCCAGCTGGTCCCTGAGGCGGGTGTTCTCGACCGCGAGCTGCATGATGCGCGTCTCCGCCGCCTCATAAAGGGCTTTTTCCACGGTATCGGCCGAAACGGCTTGGCCACCCTCCGCGACGCTGCGCCGTAATTGCAGCGCCTCGCGAGCTTCGACCTTTAGGTCTTCATCGTCGGCCGTAGGCATTACTGGAAGGCTGGTGGCGGCGTCTCTTCCCGGACGCCACTCTCTCGCCATCCGCTGCGCTCGGGCGAGTGCTGCGGGGGTTAGTTGTGCTGCAACGCGGTCGCGGTTCCGTACCACCTTCTCGCGCCTATTCTCTACTCGCCTGCCTGTAGTCGAAGCCGCCTTGTCACCTAACGGCACAAAAGGGCGGTTTGCAAAAGAATTGCCGGTGTTAGCCGGTAGTCCAGTCAGTCCATAAGTCTTGCCCATTTTCTTATCAGAAGCCGGGAGGCGTGAGGCCGAAAGATTGAACCACATATATGCCTGCTCTAGATCCCGAGAAACCCCCTCGCCGTTCTCATACATGACGCCGAGATTGTTTTGAGCCGCGGCATCTTCTTGGTTGGCAGCGCGCCAATACCATTTCGCGGCCTCAGCGTAGTCCTGTGGAACACCCTCACCGTCCATAAACATGCGGCCGAGATAGAATTGAGCGCGAGCATCGCCCTGCTCGGCAAAGCTCAAGAACCCTAGATGAGCCATAACGTAGTCGCCCTGATCGTAGGCCACGACAACTTCTCGGAACTCCTGAGCGGCTACGGGGAAAATTCCCAACGCCGTCACTGAAAATAATGCCGCTGAGGCAGCAAGCCGGACCGCCCGTTTCATTGCTATCCTGTCTCCACACGCCGCAGGGGTTTCCGCTGCACGATTGCTGGCGACGGGGCAACTGAGTCAAGACAGTGGAGCCGTCGCAAAGTGTTAATCGCCATCACTCCCGCCCCTCATTCCGCCGCCGCCAGTAGCGCGGGTCGAAGGCCACGTCGTGGCCCCATAGGCCGCGTTTTTCGCGGCGGGCTTCGCGTTCGACGCCGTTGTAGCGGTCACCGTAGGCGGCGATGGCGTGGCCGTTGCGGACGAGCCAGGCGCCCACATCCTTGCCGTCGCAGGTCACCGTGCCGACCACGCGGTCGTATTTGTCGTATCCCTCCACGGTGACGCGAACATGCCGGCCGCCGATAGTCTCGATTAAGGCGCTCTTGACGTGCTTGCCGTGCTTGAACCAGTAGCCGTCGCGGTGTTTCGCCCATTGGTCCCATTCCGGCGCGTCGAGGCCGGCGAAGCGGACCGTGTAGCTGGACACCCGAAGCCCGTCGCCGTCCGTGACCCACGCCTTGCCGGCGATGACGCTGCCGGCGGCCGGAGTCGGCAGACGCCGGCCGCCTTGCGCATGACGCCTGCGGGGCGTCCATCGCCGGCGCCGCCTCCGGAGAAGCAGGAAAGCGGCCGCAAGGGCGAGGATCGCAACGAATTCCATGACCCGGCCCGCTTAGCATGTTTCCGACCTGCCGGCATCCGCCCGCGGTGGCGCGCAGGCGCGAACTTGCGCCCCGGAACGGCATGGTAAGGTTGTGTCCCCAGGCGTGGTGTAAAAATCTAATGAGATTTTCCACCGTAGGTCACTATCTGATATCGGGTCGTATCCCTCCCATGAAGATCGGTTATATAAAGGATAGTTGTGGGCATTGCAAGAGGCAATGGCACCAAGACATGATGGCCTACGGAGAAGCACAAGAAAGGAATTTATGGAACTTGGGGAAGTAGATTGATATGGTGCATCGAAACTGGGAGGCACAGGAAGTCGTTTGATGCTTGGACGCTTGCTGTATTGGGATACAGTCAGGATCATGGCAGTGATGCATGGGTTCGAATCGGGAGAGAGATTAATATGAGGACTGATATAGGTGAAATACAAGTTTTATGTCCGGAAGAAATGGAGTCGGAGATGTCTACAGCGGCTCCGGGAGCGTCGTCGTGAGCCGTTCCCCGGCAAGCCACCGCACCCAGCATGGGGTGATGGCGACGGCGAACGAGTGGGCGCGAATCAGGGAGCTTGCCGCCGAGGCGGGCATGGAGATTTCGCGCTACATCGTTCACCGGGCAACCATGGCCGAGGCCGTGCCGGCGGTCGTTCTTCGGCTCGCGGTGCGCGAAATGCTGGTGCTGGCGAAGATAGAGAAGGAGCGCATGGCGGAACTCGGCCTGGAGGACCGCTGGGCCGCTCTCGGCGATGCTGTCGATGCCTGGCTCTCCCGGGAAGGCGATCTGGACCGCCTGACCGATCCCGATGCGGCCGCGCGCTGGCAGGCGGTCTCGGGCAGCGCCGATCCGGAGGGCGGCCCCGCGCCGCAGCCCTGAGGGGATCATGACAAGACTGGTTCGACGTTCCCTGCGCTGCACGCCGGTCGAGCGGGCTGCGATCAGGGAGAGGGCCGAGGCGGCGGGCATGCCGGTCTCGCACTTTTTGGTAGCCTGCGCCCTGCACGAGGACGCGGGCGCACCGCCTCGCGAGGAGCCCCGGCTGGCGCTCACGGAGGAGGAACAGCGGACATTGTATGACCGGGTGGCGCGGATGGACGCCGTCCACCGGGCGCTGCACGAGGCGCTTCCCGGCACGGACCTTTCGCTGTTCGGCGCGATCGCCTTCATCCAGCGCGAGCTCCAGGCACGCCGGTCGGGCGGCACAGACCAATGATGGCGCGCCGTGCGGGCCAGCGGGCGCGGCTGACGATCTCCTGCTCCGTTCTGGACTGGGAGAGGATCAGGGAGATTACGGAACGGCGCAGCGTGTCGATCAACGACCACATGATTTCTGCGGGGCTGAACGTCGAACTCGACCCGGAGGCGCTGTCCGGGCCATCGCTTGCCCTTTCGGAAGCAGAACAGCGGCTGCTGTTCGACCGGGTGGCCCGCATGGTGGAAAACACGCTCGCGGCGGCGGGTCCACGCGGGAATTCCATCGCACGGCTTCGGCAGTCGGTGGAGTTGCTGCTCATGACGGTGCTGCGCGACATGGTCCGGCAGGGCCGGGAGGATGAGCTCGGGCCGCTGCTGGCGGAAGCATTCGGCCCCGACCATGCGCCGGTCATCGAGCGACAGTTTCGCAAGTGGATGCAGAACGAGCCGCCGTTGCTCGGGTGATCGCCGGCGGGGCGCCGACCGCATATTTCGAGTTTCTCCCCAGACATGCGCGGCCAGGTCGCCGTCCGGACCGTCGGGGCTCAAGCTTTCCGCGGCCTTCATCGGACAGCCCTTTGCGCCGCTGGTGTCGGACCTGCCTCCGATGTTCCGATATGTCTCGATCCACGCGAGTCGTCACGACAGGCCGCGCCGGCGTCTCCTGATCGTCCCGTAGACCCAAGCCCCAAGATCGACGTTCATGAAAATCCGGTGATTCAAGGCTGCAATTCTCCAGCAGTCACGCGACGACGCATTCGATCGATGGACGCCCCGATTGCCCGGCAGGAAATGTCCGGGCCAATGGACCTCGCACGGATATCCCGCCGCCTTCGGACCGGTCGATACGCTGCTCCCGTGTCGTTTCCTGCGCCTGCTGGAGTGCCGGTGCGGGTTGAGGATGCGCTCGCGGTGCGCCTCGTCACTCCATTCGGCCCGGAAGCAGCCGCGCGCGGTGACGGCCTTCGTACTTCTTTCAATGTTGCTGCCCGGCCCCGGGGGCCCCGGGGCCGGAGGCGTCAAGGACCTCGAGTTCCAGCCTGGCGCTGCCGAAAAGGAGGTCATCGAGGCGCGCTGTTACCTGCGCCTCCACCGTGCAAACTCGACCTTCGAACCCAGCATCCCCGGTCCAGGCGATGCGGTCGCCGGGCAGCGGTTCGAGACGGAGCAACCGGTCGCCCGGATCAAGTCCGTGGCGCCCGCAGACAGTACAAACGCCTCCGGTCTGGTGTTCTGTGGACAGCCAACCGTGCCGGGCACATAATTCGTTCATCGTACAATGGATCGACGCTGGGAGGCGTCCCGATGAACAGGAAAGGGATGCTCGCCGCACTGGTGGCCGGCGTGATCGGCGCCGGCGTCTCCAGCACCGCACACGCCGACCCTCGTGGCGCATGGCTTACCGAAGGCGGCAAGTCGCGCGTCGTGATCGAGCAATGCGGCCACAAGCTCTGCGGCAAGATCGCCTGGCTGAAGGAACCCCTCGACAAGGACGGCACGCCCAAGCTCGACAAGAACAACGAGGACGAAACCCTGCGCAGCCGACCGATCATAGGACTCAAGATGCTGCACGACTTCTCCGACGACGGCGACGGCAGATGGAGAGGCGGCCGGATCTACAACCCCGAGGACGGCTACACCTACCGCTCGAAGATGGACCTCGTCGATCCGAATACCCTCAAGGTGAGCGGCTGCGTCCTCTTCGTCCTCTGCAAGGCCCAGACCTGGACGCGGGCGGAGTAGCCGGCCAGCGGCTCCGTTCGAGGGCTTTGCCCGTGTCGCCCGTCAGCCACGCTAGTACGCTGTCGGGTTCATTGCCCGAATCATCCTTCTGCCGCGGGTCGCCTTCGCCATCGCGAGCACCTGGCCACTCACGCCGGAACTGGCCATCGGCGTGATGATCCTCGCTGCGGCGCCGGCCGGCGTTACCAGCGCCTTCCTGACCGCGCCGGCGGTGGCCACGCCGCTCCCGGCAGGGCTTGGGATCGTTCTTGCACAACATCCGGCCGGACCGGGGTATCGGAGTCGAAGGGCCGGTGTCGCCCCCCGATTGCCCCGGCAAGGAATGTCCGGGCCAATGGACCTCACGCGGATATCCCGCCACCTTCGGAGCGGTCGATGCGCTGCTCCCGTGTCGTTTCCTGCGCCTGCCGGGGCGCCGGGGCGGGCCGGGGCGGGTTGAGGATGCGCTCGCGTTGCGCCTCGTCGGTCCAGTCGGCGCGGAAGCAGCCGCGCGCGGTGACGGCGGCGATCGTCCTCTGTATGCCGCTGCCCGGTTCGGGGGCCCCGGGACCGGAGGCGTCGAGGACCTCCAGTTCCAGCCTGGCGCTGCCGTAGAGGATGTCGTCGACGCGCGCGGTTACCTTGGCCTCGATCGTGCGAACCCGACCTTCGAACCCCGCATCCTCGGTCCAGGCGATGCGGTCGCCGGGCAACGGCTCGGGACAGGATAACCGGCAGAGCCCCGACGGCACGGACTGCTGCCGTGCCAGCTCCAGCTCCCGGAGCCCCTCGTCGGACCACGCAGCGCGGGCGCAACCGCTGCGAACCATGTACCGGGCGTTGAACGGAACGATCGGCCCCTTGTCGGGCGGAGAATCCGGGCCTGTCGGGAACAGGATCTGCAACTCCAGATCGTCGTCCGGGCGCATGCCGCCGGCCTCTCCCGTCGAGACCACGACGGTCTCCATCATGCCGTCATCGGCGCCGATGCGAAGCCGGTCGCCGGGGACCAGCGGCTCCTCCCCGGTCCAGGGGACGAAGCGTTCGGGTTCCGGCAGGCGCGCGAGCCGTCCGGTCTCGCGGCGGATGGCCCCCGCCACGGCAGGCCGTCCGGCAGCCTCGCGGCGCGCGGCCGGGTCGGCCTGCTGTCCCTGCGCGCCGGTGAGCCGTGCAATCGACGCCAGTTCCTCCCGCCATTCGCGGTCGCGGGCGAGCCAGCTCTCGACCCTCTGCCGGGCCGCTTCCGGCAACGCCTCCAGACTCTCCAGTTCCTCCGCAAGGGCCGTAGCATGGTCGTATTCGTCGACATAAAGCTCCAGCGTGTCCTGTTCGACGGCGAGCGCCTCGACCCGGTCCGCGAGCGCCTCGAAGACATCGCCCCGGTCCCGAGCCTGCACGGCCTCAAGCCGGCCCAGCACCTCCCGCACCCGACCTCGCAGGCGGGGCATGTCCGCAAGACGGGCAGCGGCCCGCGCCTCCGCCGCGTCGGCCCCCGCTCCGCCCAGCAGCCGCCGGCCGGTGTCGCGGATGTCCCCGCAGCCGTCCCACCATGCCGTCATGTCCTCAAGCGTGAAGGGCGCAATCCCGCGCTCGCCGGCTCTCTCCTCAAGACCCTCCCGCCGGCGCAGATGCGCGCCGCCCGCTTCCAGGAATGCCTCGACCGGCCGGGTCTCGGCCTTTGCACGGGCGTCGCGGTCGAGCACCCGGCCCACGGCGCGCTGCACCTCGGGCGCGAGAGACGCCTCGCCCCGGAGGTCCGCCGCCCGGTCGCGAAGTGCGGCCCAGGACGGCAGATCGACCGGGTCGGAGCCGGACTCGCGTCGTTGCCGGCTCACCATCCTGGCGAGCGCCATGAACCTCTCCGAGCGGCGTTGCAGTGCTGCCTCTGCGAGCCTGTCCACCGCCTCGCGAACCCGCGCGCGGTCGGTCTCGACACGCGCAAGGCGGATCCTGACCGGGTCGTCGAGCCTCGCGCCCGGCCCGTCGCCGAGCATTCCGAGCCCCTGCCGGCGAAGCATCCCGGCCTGCGCGGCCCAGGGGTCCGGTTCCGCCGCGCCGACCGGCAGGTCCGCCCCTCCAAGGGCGGCCTCGAACAGGAGACCCTCGCAATCCAGCAGGAACGTCTCGATTCGCAGCACGGCCTTCCTGTCTTCGGGCGTCGGCGGCGTTTCCCGGGGCTCCGTTCCGGAAGCGGGCCCGCGCTCCGCGCCCGCCGCGCACCAGGCCTCGACGGTCGGGCGCATCGCCTCCGGCATCCCGCTCAGGCCCCGGAGCCGCTGCGCCCACTCGCCAAGCGCTTCGGCGCCGGCCGTGACCCGGGGGTCGAGGCCTGCCGCCCGCGCGCCGGCCTCGTGCCGCGCAGCGGCCTCCCGGAACCGCGCCGCCTCGTCGACGTCCCGACTCCGCACCAGGCGCCGGAGTGCAGATGCGATCCTTCCGGCGATGCCTCTGCCGCCGTCCGCCTGAAGTCGCTCGCCCGTCCCGGCAAGCGCCTCGCCCTCCGTCAGCCAGGCCGCATGCTCCGGAAGCGCGCCGAGACGACGCCCGCGCTTCGCCGCCGCCCATTTCAGGAGAGGCCAGTTGCGGCAGTGCATCTCCGCCTTGCGCAAGAACGCGAACCCGCGTCTGCGCTCCGCGATCGCCTGGGCGTCACGGCTCCGGACCTCCTCGACGAACGCCCGCAGGTCCGCCGGAAGCTCCATATTCTCCGCCAGCATTGCCGTGCCGGTCACGATGCGGGCATAGCCGTCCATGCGGGTGAGCTCCCGGCCCTCGGCATGCGAGACGAGCCGGCGCCAGTCCGCCTCCAGCTCCCGCAGCATGGCGAGCGCCGCGGCAGGCGCGGCGGGCGGCGGGTCCTCCTCCTCGCCCACCGCCTCCAGCGCCGTCATGCGCGAGCCGTCATTCGCCTCCAGCACCTCCTCCAGGCGCTCGCGATTGTCCGTCACCAGCACGAACCGGTCCCTGGCGCGGCTCACCTCCACATAGAGGCCCGCCTGGCCGGTCAGCTGCCCGTGTCCGGTGTCGAGCACCCCGATCGCGGCGTCGCGCGTCATGCCCTGCGCCGCATGCACGGTCGTGCTCCAGGCATGGTCGATATGACGGAGCTGCGGGTCGGTGCGGGCAAGCGACAGGGCCTTGCCCCCTCCGAGGTCGAACCGGACCCGGCGTTGCCCAATCTCCAGCACGACCGCCTCGCCGCCGTTCACCAGGCCGCGCCGCTCGTCGTTCATCGTCCAGCGGATGCGGTCGCCCGCCCGGATGCGGATGCGCGCCGTCTCGTAGAGCCCGAACCGGTAGCGTACCCAGTTGTCGCCCGGCCGGATGCGGATCGTCCGCGCGCTCGGGTGTTCCAGGAAGACGAACTCGCCCTCCGCGCGCATGACCCGGCAGGCGTCGCCCTTCTCGACCCGCAACGGCGCTACGCGCGAGTGGAACAGCACGATGTCGCCCGGCTCGTGATTGCGCAGGTCCGCCCGCTGCGCGGCCGTCAGGTGCCGGTTCGCATAGCGCTCGATCTCGAGCTCGCGTCCGTGCAGCACGCCCTCGCGCGCAAGCCCGTCCCGCACGACCCGGTGGATCCCGGCCCGGATGAAGTGCGTCGGCGCCATGATCGCCGTCCTCTCCCGCTCGTCGGGATCGAGCGCCAGCCAGATCCGGGCCGCCTCCGCGCCCAGCTCCTGCTGCGGCGCCTCGTGCACATGTTCGAGGCCCTGAAGCGCCTCGCGGGCGCGGCCTTCCTTCAGGCGCTCGACCGCGGCCTTCAGCGCCGGGTCGCGCTGGCGCAGGATCTCCTCCATCTCCGCCGTCGCGACGCCCGCCTCCTGGAGCGCCCGGAACGGCTCGCCCGCGCTCGCGGCGCGAAGCTGGCGCCGATCGCCGACCAGCACCAGCCGCGCGATGCGCAGCCGCTCCGCGATCCGCATCAGCAGCTCCATCTGCACGGTCGAGACCATCGACGCCTCGTCCAGCACCAGCACCGAGCCTTCATGGTCCCGCCGGTCCCGCGCCACGCGCGCAGCGTTGCCGAGGTCTCCATGGCGGGTGAGGAACCATTGCAGCGTCCGCGCGCCGGCGCCGGTCTCTTCCGCCAGCACCCGCGCGGCAGCCGCCGACGGCGCCAGCAGGATTGCCTTGCGCTCGCCCAGCAGCCCCAGCGCTTCCCTCAGCATGGTCGTCTTGCCGGTGCCGGCCGCGCCCTGCACCGCGACGATCCCGTCATGCGACAGCAGGATCGTGCGCACCGCCTCCTTCTGCCCCTCGGTCAGCGCCGTTTCGGCAAGCCGGCCCGAGACGCGTTCTTCTTCCGCCATCGGCCGGGATGCGCCCAGCGCCTGGCGCTTGTGGGCCATGATCCCGCGCTCCAGGCCGAGCGCCTTCGAGGTCACGAACGACCGGCCTCTCGGGACCTGGGCTTCCACCAGGTGGCCGTCGGCAATGAGCCCCGCCACAGCCGCGTCGATATCCCCGAGCTCGTGCCGGCCGGGCGCATGGCCGAGCGCCATCGCACGGATGTCGGTCTCCCGGATGACCGAGGCGCGCTCGGCAAGGTGCTCCACCGCGCGCCAGACCACCTCCCGCGCGCTCAGCCCCGGCGGTTCCGGCCGCAACTCCTCCGCCGTACGCACATAGGGCCGGCCCGCCTTGCGCGCCGCCTGCCGCGATACCGGAGACTTGCGCCCGAGACCCGGCTTCGCAATGCCGCGGTCGCGCGCGAGCCCGAGCCGTTCGGCGCGCGCCTTCCACTCCGCCCTCAGCTCGTCGATATCCTTGTCCGTCTTCTTCTTGCGCGTGATCAGCGCCGCCAGCTGCGTCAGCGCCGCGCTCCAGGGCAGACCGTGCTCGTCCAGCCAGGCCAGGATCTCCCGGCGCCGCGACGAGAACGCGTCCACGAACTCCCGCCCGTAGCCCGCGATCTCGAACCCCGGCAGGCCGCCGATCATCGTCGCCTCGATCCGGAACCCGAGCGCCAGCAGACGCCGCGCCAGGTTCTGGCGGTAATACGCCCCGATCAGCCGCACATTGCGCCGCATCTCCGTCGGCTCGACGCTCCGCCACTCGCCCGACCGGTTGCGCGTCATGTTGGCGACGATGCAGTGCGTGTGCAGCTGCGGGTCCTGGTCCCGGCTCGTCAGGTGCCGGAACCCGGCCGCCACCAGCCCGTTCGCCGCCACGCGCGGACGCTGCCGCGTGACGGGGTCGTACGAACGCGTCTGCAGCAGATCCGTCTCCAGCCAGTCGAGCGTCGCCTTCACCGCCGCATCGTGCGCGCCCGTCACCCGCCGGTCGCCATGCAGCAGCGCCTCCAGTGAGACCGTCTTCGGCGCCGACAGCGTGAGGTCGAACCCCGGCCTGTGCTGATGCTCGCCGTCACGCACCCGCCCGAGCCGGATCTCCGTGCCCGGCACGAAGCCCGAGAGGATGCGCTCGAAACGGCGTGGCGACACATGCTTCGGCAGGCCGAGCGCGGCCGCAGCGGCCCCGTGCCAGAAGCTCGCCCGGCGCTGCCGGGGGTCGTTCTTCGCGTAGTAGCCCTCCTCGGCGAAATACTCGACCGTCATCGTGGTCGAGCTGAGGTCCTTCAGGCCCGCAACCATGCGGCCTGCTCAGCCTTGCCGAACCGCGATCCTGCCGCGCGGCGCGACCGTGCTCATGGCCAGTCGACCTCGAAGTAGCACGGGGCGGGTCGCTTCGATCCTGCTGCTCTCGCCACGCATTCCTTCAGCGCATCCCCATGGTGCTTCCAGACAAACCGCTTCCAGCCCTCCGTGTCGTCATGGGGGGCGAATATGCCGAACTGGCTCTGCCCGATCGCCCCTACTGCGGTGAACCCGGGCACGGCCAGAACGAGCGTTGCCGCCAGCACCGGAACGGACCAGCGCCGCGTGCGGCGCCACTCGGTCCGGAACCCCTCCAGTGCTTCCTCCCACGTCGTGCCGAACTTCTCGAGGAAGGCGCCTCCGCTCTCGGTCAAACGCTGCACATTGCCGGAGGTTTCCGCCGCGGCCCGCTTCTGCGCCTCCGCGTTCCTGTCGAGGCTCTTCTCGATCTGCGCGGTCCAGGGGCCGATCGCCTTCTCCACCCGCGCCACCAGGTTCTCGCCCTCGCCCAGGTGCTTCGACAGCGCGGCCATCTCCTGCCGGTAGGTCAGCGCGGCCGCAGTCCACTCCCGGTAATACTTCTCGATCTCCTGCTTCACCGCCTGGAGTTCGGCAGAACGCGCGTCCAGGTTCTGGCGGGCTTGGTCCAGCTCCTTCAATCGCGTGCCGAGCGTCCGTGCG
The DNA here is from genome assembly GCA_965261985.1 of Alphaproteobacteria bacterium. GTDB lineage: Bacteria > Pseudomonadota > Alphaproteobacteria > Bin95 > Bin95 > Bin95. Next base: position 4,915,813 of record OZ253490.1, on the reverse strand, counting down.
CCCGACCCGAGCGCCTCGATCTGGCCGTCGATCCCCTCGGCCCGGGTCTTGAGCGCCGCCGCCTCGATGCCGAGGCCCTGCTCCGCCTTCTCCAGGTCGCGGATCGACTTGCCCGCCGTGACCAGCAGGCTGTCCATCGCCGCCCGGATGTCGCTCGCCCACTCCGTCGCCGCTGCGATCGAACGCGCCGCCTCGTCCAGGTCGGTCCCGGTATCGCCGGTCGCAACAGCGGCATGCTTCGGCGCGAGTTCCTCCAGAAGGGCCAGGATCCGCCGCTGGCCGGCGGCGAGTTCTGTGATCGTTGCAGCAGAACCGGGAGCCGAAACGGCCACGGCTCCTGTCCCGGGTTCGTCGTTCGGTGCTGGCATCTCGGACGGACTTCGGGGCGCCGGCGCACCCCTTTCGGCCGGGTCTTCTACATTGCCGTCCGGCTCCGGTTCGCGCGCCGCCTTTTCTCCGCCGGCGCGCCAGCCGATCAGGAGGTTCATGTCGTCGCCGTCCGGCGGGGACGCCTCCTCCCGCTCGTTCTCCCCTGAGGTCATGTCCGCCCCTCCTTTTGCCCGGACTGAAGAGCATCGGGCAGCATGGACGAGGCGGCGCGAAAATTCATCTCCCGCAACAGGCCGCGGTGGATGATATGGCGGGTTCCGTACCCGCTTGGGTGACCGATTGTGTGTCCGGAACGGTCCGGGCGTCATCGCAGCCGGGGGTGACGGGAATGACGGACGAGACCAACTATCTGAATACGCACCAGGCAGCGGGCGGGCAGAGGCGATCCGCCGGCCGCGGTGTCGGCCGCAGCCTCGATGCCTCGGTGATCGTCGAAGATCACCGGTTGGACCCCGGCGAGGCCGCGTGCAGGGGCGGGAAGCGGATTGGGACGCCAAATCGGTAGTTACGCAGACAGACCGGGAAATGCAAAAAGTCCCGCCCGACAAAATCAAACGCATGCTTCAGGCGCTATGCTTCGCAGCGTAATCGTACAATGTCGAGTTCAGAACCCGCCTCCTCGTTGCTGTCCGAAGCCACCTTCATCGAGATTGAGATGCCGTAATGGGGCTCGGCACCAGCCGGCATGGTCGGAGCCAGACCCATTGAAGGAGTCCGACGAACAACCGCCAAAAGGCATGACAGGAACGACTGGCGACTTGCTCCGCTGATTGCGAGAATTATCGCGCCGATATGTCGCGATAATGCGAGGCATTCGCATCTTGCCCGATTTCACTGTTTCGTCATTATTGACAATGACTATCAATATCACAAAGGAAGATGGAGAGAACCCATGCGTAACCGAACTCTCGGAATCGCAGCGGCTGCCGGTCTGGCCGTCGTCGCAGCGGCGTCAGTGCAAGCAGAGGATGTCAACGTCTATTCCTACCGGCAGCCGTTCCTGGTTGAACCGCTGTTCAACGCATTCACGGAAAAGACCGGCATCGAGGTCAACGTCGTCTTCGCGAAGAAGGGGCTTATCGAGCGCCTGAAGAGTGAAGGCGCGGCCAGCCCGGCGGACCTGATCTTCACCGTGGATATCGGCAGGCTGCATGATGCAGCGAAGGCCGGCGTCGTCGAACCGGTCAAGACCGACACGCTCGCTGCCAACATCCCGGCCTCGCTCCGGGACCCGGACGGCAACTGGTACGGGCTGACGACCCGCGCGCGTATCGTCTATGCATCGCGTGACCGCGTCCCGGAAGGCGGGATCGAGACCTATGAGCAACTCGCCGAGCCGGAGTGGAAGGGGCGCATCTGCACGCGCAGCGGCAAGCATGTGTACAATGTCGCCCTCTTCGCTTCGATGATCGCCCATCACGGCGCGGAAAAGGCGGAAGCGTGGCTTGCCGGCCTGAAATCCAACCTGGCCCGCCGTCCGCAGGGCAACGACCGCGCGCAGGTGAAGGCCATTCATGCCGGCCAATGCGATCTCTCGATCGGCAATCACTACTACTACCAGAAGATGCTAGACGACCCGAAGCAGAAGCCTTGGGCCGACTCCGTCAGGGTTGTCTTCCCGAATCAGGCCGGACGCGGTGCGCACGTCAACATCTCCGGCGCCTCGCTGGTGAAGGGCGCGCCCAACCGGGCCAATGCCGTGGCGCTGCTCGAATTCCTGTCCGGCAAGGAAGGCCAGGGCATCTATGCCCGCGTGAACGGGGAATATCCGGTAAGTCCCGATGTCGCCGGACCCGAAAGGCTTGCCAGCTTCAAGCCCGACACTCTGTCGCTCGCGCGCATCGCCGAACTGCGCGAGGAAGCCGGCCGGATGGCGGACCGCGTCGATTACGACGGCTGAGCGTGCCGTTTTGCGGCCCCGCCGGTCAAGGTGACCGGCGGGGCCGCCCCCAGGGCGTTACGCATCGCGGCCCGGCAGGTCCACGACAGCCAGGTGGTTGTCCCAGCGGCGCGCCTGCGGAAAGCCGGTGCGGAACAACGATACGCTGCGAGACCGCGCGTCCAGCAGCACTACGCCGCTCGACCCGCTGCTGACCAGAAACTCCCCGCAACGTGCGCCCGGTGCAACGCCGCAGCAATCGTCAAACGGTACCGAAAGGAGAAAGTCTCCGGCGTCGCCGTCCCAAACCGTCACCAGATTGCCGCGCGGCGAGGAAACGGCGACGAACCGGCCTCCCCGGTCGAAGCAGATATCGCCGCAATAGTGCCTCATGGCGCGCAAGACCCGGGCTGGCGCCTCCAGGCCACCCAACGGGCCGCGATCTCGGTGCAAGGCCACGAGGGACACGCTGTCCGCCTTGGGCCCCTCATACTGCATGGCTGCGAAGACCCGATTGCCCATGCCGACAGCGAGGTGGCGGATGCTGAGTTGGCGCAGTTCGCGGTCCAACCGCGAGCACCGCACCAAGTCGCCATCTTGCCGGTCGATGTAGCAAAGAGACGGCTCCATGGTCGACAGGTTGAGCTTCACGCGCGGATAGTCGGGATGCGTCTGGATCCCGCCATTGGCGACGACGAGCGTGCGGCCGTCCGAAAGCAGCGCCACGTCGTGGGGGCCGATGCCATGCGACGACAATTCACCCAGCCGGGCGAACCCGTCTTGCGCATCGTAAATGCCGATTACCCCGCGGCCGGCTTCGAAATCGTTCTCGGTGGCGTAGAGCAGGCGGCCTGCGGGCTCGAAGACGCCATGACCCTGAAAATGGCGGCCTTCCGGAGCCGTGAATTCCCAGGCGGCCTGTCCCTTGTCGATGTCGAACGCAATGGCGAAGCTTCCCGGGCGGCGGGCGAAATGCACTGCCTGCCGTCCGTCCGGGCGGACGGCAAAGGCATGTCCGCGCGCGGGTAGCTCTTCGTCCAGAATCCGCGCTCCCGATGCGGAAAATCCGGCGGCCCGGTAGCTTTCCGAAGCGTCCGCACCGGCTGACAGATAGAGGTGTTTACGCTGCGCCGCTCCCGCCGCCCCGGACCAGAGCGGCGTTGTCAGCCCTCCGGCGAGAAGCCGGAGCACCCGCCTGCGGTCAATCGCCGTCGAGGGCATTGAAGCCGATAGGCAGGCCGAGCGCCCCGGCCAGCCGGTTCCTGACGATCTGCCGAAGGGCCCGCACCTGGACATGGAGCTTTTTCGCCATCGGGCGTTGCGCGGGGTCCGCTGCGACCGCTTCCAGCGGTCCCGTAAGCGAGCGGGCGGTCGCGAGCGTGGCACGGAACCCCTTGTGGAGCAGCTGTTCGAGGTTCGGGTCGGAAGCCCGGACAAGCGCCGCGATGCCCGGCCCCCCGTTGCCGTCATACAACTCCTGCAGCGCTTCGAGATTCCGGACGATATTGCGGATCGAGCGGCCGCTTCGTCCGGACTCCGCCAAATAGGGACGGACCATTCCGATGTCCTTCCCGATCACAGGCTTGATTTTCAGGTCGGCGACACGCTGCAGGCCGTCGTGAAGGCTCTTCAGGAATGCCAGAGCCCCTTCGCCATGAGTCTCGAAATACGGGTTCGCCGGGCCAGGGCCGGTCAGGAGCCGGATGAACGGGTCCGGTCCACGCCACCATTCAGCGTCAATTCCATCCGCCATCTCCCACATGTTTCCGGCAACCGCCGCGAGCAGGCTGCATCGGGCCGACCCGCCTCCCGGTCCGGCGTCTTCGGCCTCCGATGTGTAAAGCAGAGCTTCGGCGGCCAGCAGGCCCTGGACGGCGACGCTCGCGCCGCCGATGCGTGACGGCAAGGCCGCGTTGCCGTCGGCAAGCATCTTTGCGAGGGCCTTGTCCACCTTTCCATGCGCTTGCGGCCAGAAGTGGAAGCGATGCACACGCATGAGCATGTCCGACGGCCCGAAGCGCAGATGCTCGACATCCATCCAGGCATCCATCAGCGCATGGAACTCGTCCTGCGCTTTCGCGTGAGCGGACGGTTCCGGCCCCTTGCAGAGCGAGTCGACTGCCGCCTCGAACGCCTCCGCCCTCGCTGCGAGCCTTTCGTAGCGGGGACGGACGTGGTCTTCCGCAAGGCCAATATTGACCCGCGCGAAAGCCTCGGGCGACGGCTTGTCGCCAGCGGAAACCGGCGCGGCAAACACTGCCAGCGCCAAACCAAGCGTTTTGAGGGCAATGGCATGTAGCATCGCGGGACTCCGGGTCCGTTCCATCAAAGCGAGCGCAGGAACGCGAGCAGGGCTTCCCGTTCCTCCTCCGTCATGTCCACGACGCGCTCCTTCGCGGCCTCCGCCTCGCCGCCGTGCCAGAGAACGGCCTCGAGCAATCCACGCGCGCGCCCGTCATGCAGGAAGAAGCGGTGGCCGTTCACGACTTCCGTCAGGCCGATGCCCCAGAGCGGCGGCGTGCGCCATTCGCGGCCGGTCGCTTCGCCTTCGGGCCGATTGTCGGCAAGGCCAGGGCCCATGTCGTGCAGCAGCAGGTCGGTATAGGGCCAGATCAACTGGAAGGACTGCTCGGCGCCGATGGAGGCGCGGCGGGTCACGAATTTGGGTGTGTGGCAACCGGTGCAGCCGGCCTCGTAAAACAGGCGCTTGCCTTGCAGCACCAGTGGGTGCTCCGGTTTGCGCCGGGCCGGCACGGCCAGGTTGCGAACATAGAACATCAGTACGTCGAACAGCGTGTCGCCCGCCTCGACGCCGTTTGCATCGCCGCCGTGGGGAGCATCGCGGCAGGCCGGCTGCGTCTCAGTACAATCGCCGTAAGGGAGCGGAAAGAGCGGTGTGGAGATACCGATATCGCCGCGAAAGGCGGCTGCGGCCTGCTGGACGAGCGTCGGTTGGCCCGCCTTCCAGCCGAACCGGCCCAGCATGGCCTTGCCGTGCTCCTCGCTCCACACCCGGTTCGGGCGTCCGGAAATCCCGTCGCCGTCACTGTCCTCCGGGTCGGCCCGAGCCAGGATGTCGCGATCCGGGACCGCCTCCAGCAACCCTGCGCCGATCATCGGCGGCGCAACGCGCGGCGACATCCGCAGGTCCGGCGCCGGCGGCCCGTAGCGCAGGTCGGCGAGGCCGTAGCGGGGTCGGCGCAGCGAGACCCAACTACCGCCGGCGAGCCGGACCGGGACTTCCTCCCAGGCGACCGTCATCCTGCCCTCGGCGGGTATGCCCTGCACGGAACGGTTCTGGAGCTGGCCTCCATAGACCGGTTCGGGCGCTCTGCCGTCGGGCCCGGCCGAAAGACGGAGCACCATGGACACGGCCGCATCGCCCGGCACCGGTGGCCGGCCGCGGCCGTCCTTGACATGACAACTCTGGCAGGACCGCGCATTGAACAGCGGCCCGAGCCCGTCCGAAGACCGGGTCGAGCTGGGCGACGAAACCCAGATCTTGACGAAGACGCCGTCGCCGACCTCGAAATCGAGTTGACGCTCGAACGGCATATTCGCCGACGGGTGCGAGAAAGCGTCGCGGTTCGGCGTAGCGAAGGACGTTGCTGCTCCGCCGGATCGCCGTTCGTAGCGTTCGGGGACGGAGAAGTCGGTCGCAGGCCTTGTCACGGCCTCGATCCTCGCCCGGTCCGCATCCGATGCGCCCGACAGCCCGGCGACTCCCACGAACGGGACGAGAAGCGCTGTCGCGGTATGCCTGAAGCCGTTCATTGGACAAATATCTGCGCAGGGGGTTGACAGTCCGCATGATATTGAGAATCGTTAGCATTCGCAACTAGGACGAATGGAGCGAGTCCATGAATACGCAGAGAATGCTGGCCGCAGCGTTCGGCGCATGCCTTCTGGGATCGGGCCTGGCCGCGGCCGTCGGCGGCGGAAGCAAGGCCGCCGCGGACGCCGGGTCGCCCGAGGGCAGGGTGCTCTCGCACTATGCGGCGCTGGCCCATGCCGTCTATGAGGATTCGCTCATCGGCGCGCAGGCGCTTCAGGCAGCCGTGGACAAGCTGATCGCCGCCCCGTCGGAGGAAACGCTGGCCGCGGCCCGCACCGCCTGGCTGGCCTCCCGCGTGCCCTACCAGCAGAGCGAGGTCTATCGCTTCGGCAACGCCGTCGTTGACGACTGGGAAGGCAAGGTCAACGCCTGGCCGCTCGACGAGGGCCTGATCGACTATGTCGATGCCGGCTACGGCGACTCGTCGCAGGAAAACCCCGGCTACAGCGCGAATGTCGTCGCCAATGCCATGTTCACCTTCTCCGGCGAGGAGATCGACGCATCCATGATCGACGCGGCGCTTCTGGCCGACAGGCTGCATGAGCTCGGCGGCGTCGAGGCGAATGTCGCGACCGGCTACCACGCCATCGAGTTCCTTCTCTGGGGTCAGGACCTGAACGGCTCCGGGCCGGGCTCAGGCATGCGGCCGGCGACCGATTTCGATGCGTCCAACTGCACCGGCGGCAGTTGCGACCGCCGGGCTGCCTATCTCAAGGCCGCCGCCGACCTGCTGGTGGACGACCTGGCTTGGATGACGGCGCAGTGGACGTCCCACGGGCCCGCCACCGAGGCGCTGGTGGGCGGCGATGCGGCGGAAGGTCTTGCGACCATCGTCACGGGCATGGGCAGCCTTTCCTACGGCGAACTCGCCGGCGAGCGCATGAAGCTCGGCCTGCTGCTTCACGACCCGGAGGAAGAGCATGACTGCTTCAGCGACAACACCCACAACTCGCACTACTACGACGCGCTGGGCATCAGGAACATTTATCTCGGCGAATACAAGCGGCTGGACGGCAGCATGGTCTCGGGTCCCGGCCTGTCCTCGCTCGTTGCCGCGGTCTCGCCCGATGCCGACAAGGCGTTGCGCGCGCGTCTCGACGAAACCATGGCGGCGATGGCCGAACTCGTGATGGCGGCCGACGGCGGCGAGGCCTACGACCAGATGATCGGCGAGAACAATGCGGCCGGCAATGCGCGCGTACAGGCCGCCATCGACGCGCTCACCGTGCAGACCGATGCGATCACGAAGGCCGCAGGGGCGCTCGACCTGGCGGGTCTGGAATTCGAGGGCTCCGACAGCCTCGATAGCCCCGAGGCGGTCTTCCAGTGATCCGGTAACGGCAAGGAGAGCGCCTCCTCCGGCCCTCCTTGCCGCTGCATGGGCGGCGCAACCGCGCAGCGCCGCCCATGCACTCTCTACCATCCGGGCGGCCTGCCCGTCACCCGGACTCCCCGAAAGAAGCCGATACGAAGGCGCCGCCGGAGCCTGATCGCCACCCGGACAGCCCGAGCGCTCCGGACGGAGCCACGATTTTGCTCCGCGTCCGGTCACCTGACCCAAAGGACAAGACTCGTGAACCTGAGGATACACGGACTGTTGGCAGCGGCTGCTCTCGCCGCATGTCTGCTGTCGAATGTTGCCCTGGCGCAGGAAACAACAGACGCCCGTCTCGAAGCACTCGAGAAGCGCATCCAGCAACTTGAACAGCGCCTCGCCGAACGCGACGCGGCCATGGTCGAGAAGGAGCAGGCCCTCGCGAAGCTGAAGGCGAAGGTGGCGGTGCAGGAGCAGACCGCAGCCGATATTCGGGCCGGGGTCGAGGAGTCCGGCGGAGGCTGGACCGACGGCCTCGAAGTCGGGGGCGCGATCGAAGTCCTGGTCGCCCATGACAGCCCATATGAGGACAAGGCCACCTCCGACAACACGCTGGACACGGTGGATGTCGCCTTCACCGCCGAGATCGGCGACTCGGCCAGCGCCGAACTCGTGCTGACCAAGGACGATGACGGCAAGATCGAGGTCGATACGGCAGCCTTCACCGTCGGCATGGAAGATTCGCCGGTGTCCTTCACAGCCGGCCAGTTCACCCTGCCCTTCGCCGACTTCGGAACCGAGCTCGTCTCCGATCCCACGGCGCTGGAGATCGGTGAGGTCGCCGAGACCGCCTTGCAGATCGCTGTCGAGACAGGGGGCCTCTCGGCCTCGGTTTACGCCTACAACGGCGACGTCGATTACAAGGGGGACGACCGCATCGGCAATTTCGGAGTCCAGGCGGACTACGAGATCGAGTTCGGCGGCATGAGCGTCAATGCCGGCGTCGGCTGGCTGAACGACCTCCGCACGGCCGATGCCTACGAGTCGGACGACGGGCCGCCCGAAGGCAGCAAGAAGGTTGCCGGTCTTGCGGTCGCCGGCGGCATCGGCATCGGGCCCGTGTCGTTCTCCGGCCACTACATGAGCGCGCGCGACAAGTTCGACGAGCTGGATGTCGCCGCAGGCGAACTGCCTGACGCCTTCGATGACCCCAATATTCAAGTCCCGGACTATGAATATGGCGGCGAACTGGCCCAGCCTTCGGCCTACGGAATCGAGATGGGTTATGCCTTTTCGCTCGGAGGCCGGGACGCGGCGATTGCCATTGGCTGGCAGCGCACCCGCGAAGCGCTTGCGCTGGAAATGCCGGAAAGCCGCACTCTGGTGGGATTCTCCACCGTACTCGTCGAGGGCGTCGGCATTGCGGTCGAATATGCCCATCACAGCGACTACGACGCGATGACCTGCAAGGCGACGCATGAAACCAGCCCGGAACAGTCCTTCACCTGCGGCGGCTCCGGCAAGGACGGCAGAACGATCTCCCTGCTGCTCTCTGCAGAATTCTAGGGCAGTTCATGCTTCCCCGGAACCGGTCGCCGGCCGGGTATCGTTCGACATTCCGATGCGGGTTTCGAGACTTGGGCCGGTTCGGAGGCAGTTCGCACAGCTCCTCGTTCTGGGGACGCGCGCCGCCATTTCCATCTCGCAGGACCCCAATTCAAGGGATTCGACCTGCTTCGGAGTTCTGTACGGAACCTCACCCGAGAGGAAGAAACATCCACTCGAGCGAGAGAGCGGACGTCGAACAGCCCAAGACATCCGACCTGGAGGTTCCATCATGTTCATATGGAGAAACATCGACCTGGAAACGCTCGCCATGTTGCTTCTGTGTTCGGCGCGCTCCTACCGCGTACGGCCTTCTCCCACGCAGATGCCGGCTGGACAGAATGCGATGTGCGATACCGATGGCGACAGCGATCCAGCACCTCGGCTTCGCGAGCAGTGTGAAACCGACCGCACTCGGACATTGAGCCGAGACCGCCGGGAATGATCGATAGGAATTCAGGTCTGTCCGGTCGCCTGCCCCAACCGTCGGTTCGCAACTGGCGGGTCGCCGACCCATTCTTGGCGCGACACTTCTTCTCGCCACTCGCTGGTGCCGGCTCAAGCAAGCAACGTCCAATTGCGATTGACTTGCATTCTTATTCAAGGCAGGCTGCCATTGAGACGACCGGGAGCAGCGGTATGTATGTCTGTCTGTGCAACGCTTATCGCGACGCCGAGATTCGCGAGATAGCACGGTCCGGCTTGCGCTGCGCACACGAGGCCTATGCGGCGCTCGGCGGCGCCCCCCGCTGCGGGCGCTGTTTGCCGACTGCCCAAGAGTTGATCGACAGGGAGCATGACGCGGCGGTCAGCGCCCCGCCGGACTCCCTCGGCACATCCGCGCTTGCGAGGGAGGCACTTGACGCCCGGACCGGCTAGTCGTCGGCGGGTTCGCTCTGCAACTGAATGTAGTTCTGCATGCCCATGCGGGCGATCAGTTCGGCCTGCGTCTCCAGCCAGTCCACATGCTCTTCCTCGCTTTCGAGGATGCCGCGCAGCAGATGGCGCGTCACATAGTCGGACACCTGCTCGCAATGGGCGATGCCCTCGCGCAGCGCTGGAATGGCGGCGTGCTCGAGCGCGAGGTCGGCGTCGAGAATTTCCTGGACCGTCTCCCCGATCGAGAGCTTGCCGATGTCCTGAAGGTTCGGCAGGCCTTCCAGGAACAGGATGCGCTCGATGAGTTCGTCGGCGTGACGCATCTCGTCGATCGATTCCTCATGCTCGTGTTTGGCGAGCTTCACGATCCCCCAATTCTTGAGCATTCGCGAATGCAGGAAATACTGGTTGATCGCCGTCAGTTCATTCTTGAGAACGGCATTCAGAATTTCGATGACTTTCGCGTCGCCCTTCATAGCCCGCTCCAATCCCTTGCTGCGCCGCCCTACGCGAGCGCGTTACCCCAACTATACGGTGCATATACCCAATGAAGCAACCTGTAAGTGAGCACATACGGGAGGAGAATAACCTGCGAACGATTCGCATTCATGCCGCCAATAAATGTGCGAATAGTTCGCATTATCTGTTGCAAAACTGTTGGTATTGGAGAGAAATTCAAAGGCAAATTGCGCCGTTCTTTCGATCGGACAACTACAATCTAAGTGGCATCAATCTCCAGCTTGTCTGGTTACTGCACAACTACGAGCTTGCCTCTCCCGAGGCATCGAACGGTTGGGGTGCGGCGGGGACACGGGGGCCGTTCGTATGAGTCTGGCTTCAGGCATTACGCATCGAGAGGGATGATCCTTCATAGTGTAAGGATATCCACGCAGCAAACCCACTGACCACAAGTTGCTCGTGTCGGTATACTGCCTGCCCGAGGGCGGTCCTGCGGACCGGCGCTTGGAGCCGGCGACCCGCCGGGCGGGGATGCCGCTGTCGGCGCAGGGGCTCTGCACGAGGTCGCCGGGCGCGGGCGGTGGTCTCAGGGGAGGGCCGGACGGAGAAAAGGGAGGCCGGTAGCATCGTTGTGTCATGATACCGGACCCTGTTTTCGGAGGACTGTCATGACGGAAGGAGCGTCCAGTTCCATGTCCGGGTTCTCCGCGATCCAGCGGACCTCCTTGCCGGGCTCCTGGGCGGTCGGTACCGGGTGCCGCAGCCAGCCGCTTTCGGGCAGGCCCCCGGCCCGCAAGCCGGTCCGGATCATCTCGAAGCCGAGTTCCTCGTCCGTCATGCCCTCGAGATTGCGCGCCCCGGGCGAAGGCCCGCATCTGCTTCTCGGTCTCCCGGTAGATGCGGTTGTGCTCGTCGATCGGGCAGTCCTTTGTTGCCCGGCGCGCGGTTTCGACGCCGATTGGCGCCATAAGTAACGGATGATATTGGATAATGAAGGGTCAGAACCCCGCATTTAGCAACACACGACGGCACGCTCTGGTTCAGCACTGCGACGGATCTGACGGCGACGATAGCGGCGACCGGCGCGGTGGCAGTGGCGGGGCCGACGGTGACGGTCACCTGGGCGGAGCCGCTCGACGAGGGCTCGGTCCCGACCGTCGCGGGCGGGTTTCAGACAGGAGGTTCGCCTGCCATGACCTGCGCCATGGCGGCTCCGACCCGTTCCGCAGCCGCCTCGATCTCGTGGTCTCCGAGATGGGCGTAGCGCAGTGTCATGCGGACATTGGAATGACCGAGCAGCCGCGAGACGACCGGCACGGGCACGCCGTTCATCACCGCATGGCTCGCCATGGTATGGCGCAGGTCGTGAAGGCGGACATCCTCGATCCCGGCCTCCTGCCGAATCCGGGTCCAGAGTGCGAGTTCCCGACTGCGCGCCCGGGTCGGGTCCCGGGGCGACGGAAACACGAACGGGCTCCCCATGCGCGGCTGCCGGTCGAGAATAGCCCGGGCCTGGCTGTTGAGGGGGACCGTCCTCGGCCCCGTCTTGCTGTCGGCGAGGCGCAGTTCGGCGCCACGCAACTCGGACCAGCGGAGGTTGACGATCTCTCCCCTGCGGCACCCGGTCAGCAGCAGCACGCGGATGATGTCGGCCTGTTGCCCGCCGCACTTCCGGCTGTGCCGGTCCAGGGCGCCATGGAGACGGGTGACCTCTTCCCGGGATAGGAACCGGGTGGGTTTCGCTCGCCGGTTGAGTTCGACGCCCCTGGCGGGATTGCTGTCGATATGGCCGCAGGCGACCGCGAAGTTGAGGATTTGCCGAAGACGGACGAGGGTGTGATTGGCATTGCCCGGAGCCGTGCGGCTGTATCGGTCGAACCAGCGCACGATCCCGGCCTCCCCGATGCGGTCGAGCGGTTTCGCGCCGAAAGCCGGAAGAAGCTGGCCCGCCAGCTCGTAGCGAATGCTCCTTTTCGTCGAGGGCTTGTAGCCGTCGAAATGGGCCTCTTTCCATGCGCCGGCGACGAAGTCCCGAAACAGGGGAACCGGAGGCGCCGTTGCGGTCTCTTCACCGGACTCCGGCTCGGCCCGGCGGGCATGGCATTTCCGGCGAACCTCCTCCACGCTCTTCACGCCGACCGGGCCGAAGGAGAGGCGCTTCGAGCGCCCGCCCCTGTCCAGCAACAGCACAAAGCTGCGCCCGCCGGACGGGCGCACCCGGACGCCGAGGCCGGGGACGCGGTTGTCCCAGACCGTGTATTCGCGCTCGCGGGGGCGGAGCCGGGCGATGGCGGCATCGGTGAGCTTCATCCGTTCCCTGCCTGGCATCGTTTAGCCCCCCAGCACGGCGCCGACCGTTTCGGCGGCGTCCCGCACCATGGCGTCGGCCGGATGGACATATCCGAGCGTCGTCTCCGCGCTGCGGTGTCCGAGCAGCCTGCCGATGGCGAGCACGGTCTCGCCCTGCCTCAGCGCCAGGCTGGCATGCGTGTGGCGCAGGTCGTGAAGGCGCAGGTCGGCAAGTTGCGCTTCCTTGCGGGCGCGGCACCAGACGCCGTCGAGCCAGCTTGCGCTCCGGGGCCGTTGCCCCCGGAATGCCGGAAACACCCAGCGGTTCTTTCGTTCGAGGCCATCGAGAACGGTCCGGGCCGGCCCGGACAGCCAGACCGTCCTGGGCCCGGTCTTGCTGTCGCGGAGGTGCAGGTGGCCATCGCGCCAGTCGGCCCAGCGCAAGGTCAGGATTTCGCCCTTCCGGCAGCCGGTGAGCAGCAGCAAGCGGATGACGGCGACCTGCTGCGGCCATCGCGCCTCATGGGCCGTGAGCCTTGCGGACAGGCGGCGGATTTCATCGTCGGAGAGGAACCGTGCACGTCCCTTGCGGCGGTAGCGCCGGATACCCCGGCAGGGATTGGAGCCCTCAGGGCGCATACCCATCCGTTCCGCCTCCCTCATGATGACGGAGAGAACCGGCATGGACCTGTCTGCGGCCACCGGCGTGGCGCGCAGGCGGGCGAACCAGTTTCTCACCTCCTGCCGGTCGATATCGGCGATCGGCCGCCCGGTGAAATGCGGCAGCAGCTGGTTGCGCAGATAGCAGCGGTTGACGTCGAGCGTCCCGGCCTTCCAGACACGCCCGTAACGCTGGAACACCGTCTCGGCAACGGCTTCGAAAAGTGTTTCGTCGGACGAATGAGGCGGTGCGTCGCCGCGCCGGATGGCGGCAAGCATTTCGGCAGCCGAAGCCCGCGCCTGGCCGACGCTCAGGCTCCCGGCATCGCCGACGATCTTCCAGATGCGTTCGCCGCGATGCTGGCACTGGATGAAGAACTGTTTGCGGCCCGAGGACGACACGCGGACGCCGAAGCCCCTGAGCTTGCCGTCGCGGACCTCATGGACCGTCTTGCGGGGTTTGAGCGTCCTGACGCGGGCCTCGGTGAGGGTGGTTCTGGGCATGCAATTTCTCCCGGCTCCGGTTGCAGCCAGGGAACAAGCAGTTGCAGACTACTTCCCCAGCTGGCAATTTTCGGGAGAAAAAACGACACTATGTCAGATAGTTAGCACCCACCGGTGCGGGGCGTGGTGTAGGAGCTCTGGCTTCGGGTGGTAGCTGGGGGTAACCGGCTTGCCGCCGCGACCTTCATGAGTCTGGCGGCGGCGAGCCGGTTATCCCCAGCGGAGGCCATCGCGGTTCCGGTTTAGGGTTGGGCAGTTGCATCAACCCGGACCCTGAGGAAGGAACCACGATGACCCAGGACATGATGACCCTGCGCACGCTTCTGGAGAAGACCTCCGACGCCGATCTGCTTCGCGAGATGATCGCCTTCACGGCCGCGCGGCTGATGGCGCTGGAGGTGGAGGGGCTGACCGGCGCGGCTCACGGCGAGCGTTCTCCGGAGCGTATCACCCACCGCAACGGCTATCGCGAGCGGAGTTGGGAGACCCGGGCCGGCACGGTGGCGCTGAAGATTCCGAAGCTGCGGAAGGGGAGCTACTTCCCCGGCTTCCTGGAGCCGCGGCGGATGGCGGAGAAGGCGCTGACGCGCTGTGATCCAGGAGGCCTGGGCGTGTCGACCCGCTCGGTGGACGACCTGGTGCAGGCGATGGGGATGTCGGGCATCTCGAAGAGCCAGAGCCTGCCCCCGCCTTCGCGCATAAGCGCTAACTTGTTTACAGATCGAAAGGTATGGTGCGTTGGAGCCTTCGCCGTCTTGGCGGTTCGGAGAGTGCTTTGGCAATATCGTTCCATTCGTCGATCGTGCAGGCGAGGCTAAAGGGGGCTCGATGGCCCTTCGGACCTGGTTGAGCGCAAATCGGAACTCCCGCCAGGGACTATGGGGCCTGTGGCGGCGCCAGGTCGTATCCCCAGGGGGAAATGGCGCAGGCATGACGGACCAGCTTGTCCGCCAGCAGCGCCATGAGGAGTTTTCCGTAAAGCCAGGCGCGGGCGCTTTCGTCGTCGCGCTTGGGCAGGTGGCCCAACTGCGCCAGAGACTTGAGACGTTTGAAGACCAGTTCGACCTGCCATCGCAGGCGATACCATTCCAGAACCTCGCGGGCGCTGAACCTCTTTTCGCAGAAGGTGGTGAAGACGATGACATAGTCCGCAAAAGCAAGCGTTGCGGGCTTGACCTCGCTTCCCTTCCGCTGGGCCTCGCGATGCGCCGTCCTGCGCGCCCGGGCGGCCGCCGCCGCCGACTTGCGGACCGCGCAGATGCGACCGCAGACCTTCACCTCCCCGGCGATCGCCGCCGGCCACGACCCGACAGCCCCGGCGCTTGTCAGCCCGGACACCGCGGCAAGAAGCTCGAAGGGCGCCCCGTCGAGGGTTCGAAGGGACAACCCTCCGGTGTTCACCCGCACGGTAATGTGTCCGCCCGCCGCCGACACATGGCGAAGCCCCGCCGCCGTCGAATAGCCGCGGTCGGCCAGAATGCGGTCGCCCTCGCTAACCGGAAACCGCGCCAGATATTCCCCGCCGCCCGCGCCCCGCGCCGGCGTCACCTCGAAAAAATCGCAGCGCAACGAAGACAGGCACAGGCTGTAATGAACCCGCCACAGAGACCCTGTCCGCCCGGGCTCGCGCACCGTGGTGGCGTCGAACGCCCGCACACGCAAGCCCGGCTCCACCGCCAGACCCCGTTCGCAAAACAGCGCCACGCACAGACCGTGCAACCAGTCCGAAGACTTGCGAAGCCGCTTCAGCAGCGCCACGTCCGACAACTGCGCCAGACCCGCCTTGCGCGCGCGCACCGCCGTCTCGCGCAGCGAGTGCCCGCAGCCCAAATGCAACAGAAGAACCCGAAGCACCGACTCCGCAGACTTGTCCTTGCGCAGACCCTTCAGCGCGCCGCTCGAACGACCCAACTCTTCCCAGCCCGCCGGAAGAAAAGACCGAAGAACCGCCCAATCCTCATCCATCGCAAAGCCTCCGGACCCAAACACCCGGAAACCCTAGACAAAAAGCCAAAGATAAACAAGTTAGCGCTTATGCGCGAAGGCGGGGGTCTCGCGGCTGTGCGGCGAGATCGACGACAAGATCGCAAGCTTTCTCGACCGGCCGCTGGAAGGCGACTGGCCCGATCTCTGGCTGGACGCGACTTATGTGAAGGTGCGCGAGGCCGGGCGCATCGTCTCGGTTGCGGTCACCGTCGCGGTGGCGGTCAACGACCGGGGAAGGCGCGAGGTGCTCGGCATGGCGATCGGCGCATCCGAGGCCGAGACCTTCTGGACCGACTTCCTGCGCTCGCTGGCCCGGCGCGGGCTGCGCGGCGTCAAGCTGGTGGTCTCCGACGACCACAAGGGCCTCAAGGCCGCCGCGACCCGCATCCTCGGCGCCACATGGCAGCGATGCCGCGTGCACTTCGCCCGCAACCTGCTCGCCCATGCCGGCAGGCAGGGCCGGCGCGTCGTCTCGGCCTTCGTCGCTACCGCCTTCGCCCAGGAGGACGCGGACAGCGCCAGGGCCCAGTGGCGCCAGGTCGCCGATCAGCTCAGGCCCAAGGCGCTCAAGCTCGCCGCCCTCATGGACGAGGCCGAGCACGACGTGCTCGCCTATATGAGCTTCCCTGCGGCGCACCGCACCAAGCTGCATTCGACCAACCCGCTCGAACGCCTCCATGGCGAGATCAAGCGGCGAACCAATGTCGTCGGCATCTTCCCCAACGAAGACGCCATCACACGCCTCGTCGGCGCCGTCCTCCTCGAGCAGAACGACGAATGGGCGGTCCAGAGAGCCCGATACATGACGCTGGAATCCATCGCTCCCGTGAGCGACAATCCCACCGTCAAGCTGCCCGCAGCGGCAGCCTGAGCGTCCCGGCCCAACCGCCGGATACCGCGTAGAGCGCATCGCTCTTACACCACATCCCGGGACACGATCCGGGTTAAGCCTCGGTTCAAGGCGCAACACGGTCGGTTTCCGGTCTAACGGGAGCATCGGGTCCATGGCCGATGACTGCAATTCGTTCATGAATTATGAAATAATTCCCGGTAAGGGCTTGACCCCTGTAAAACCGTGGTAGGATGGGACAGGAGGAAGCGGCATCCGTGGGCTGCTTCGTCTCCCGCCTCGCGCCGGCGCGAAAACACCCCAACGGAATGGACGGGAGACGTGCGCCCTGCGCCTGCTCGCGCGCGCAATCAGGCGCGCATTGCGCACGCCGGCGCGAAACGCCCGCACGCGCACATGCGATACGGTGTGCCGTGGAAAGGCGCCATCCCCTAGCGGGTGCGAATCCCGCCCGGCAACTGTCGCTCCAGCCGGTAGCAATCGGAGCGGGCGATGGAGGCAACGACATGGCCTGAAGCACTCCGATGGAACAGGCTGCCTTGGGCGGCCTGGCGACCATGCGGGCCGCAACGCGAGTGAACTATAGCGCGACAATCAGGGTGATACCGCGCGCGACAATCAGGATGAGATTCACGGCGTCAGCGGCGTGAGGATGATTGCGGGTGGTGACGGAGATTTCAAGGGGCTTGGTTATTTTGATTGTCGCGGAGCGACAAACAGGCATTTCGCCGCCATCGGTCAGTGTCGCGCCGGGGAGGTGTGGAGGCAGAAGACGGCCCGCAAGGAAGGGTATTCCTGCGGGCCGGGAACGGTTGTTGGCGGCGCCGCTCTGTCGGCGCCGTTGCATGGCTCATTCTTGAGCGGTGTTTTTATCCGTGGCGAAGTTTGCGGGCCGCCCGCGTTTTCGCTTTGTGTTTTCGAGGGCGGCGCGTCGTCTGTAGCTTTCGACGTTCATCTCGAGGATGGTCGCATGATGGACGAGGCGGTCGACGGCGGCCACGGCGGTTGTTTCGTCCGGGAACACCTTGTGCCATTCGCCGAAGGGCTGGTTTGCGGTGATCATCAGCGAGCGTCGTTCGTAGCGGGCCGAGATAAGCTCGAAGAGGACGCTGGTCTCGGCCTGGTCCTTCTGGACATAGGCGATGTCGTCGAGGATCGGGAGGTGGTAGCGGTCGAGCCTTGTGAGAAGGCTTTCGAGCGCGAGCTCGCGCCGCGCGACCTGAAGACGCTGGACGAGATCGGTGGTTCGGGTGAAGAGGACGCGGTAGCCGTTTTCGACCGGGGCGAGGCCGATCGCGGAACCGATGTGGCTTTTGCCGGCGCCTGGCGGCCCAAAAATCAGACAGTTGGCGCCTTGGGTGAGCCATGCGTCACCGGCGGCGAGCGCCATGACCTGTGCCTTGGAGAGCATCGGCACGGCGTTGAAGTCGAAGCTTGCCAGGGTCTTGCCGGGGAGCAACCGGGCTTCCTGGAGATGGCGCTGGATGCGCCTTCGGTCGCGCTCGGCGAGTTCGTGCTCGGCGAGGGCGGCGAGGAAGCGGCCCGCCGGCCAACCCTCCTTGTCGGCGCGTTCGGCGAAGGTCTGCCAGAGCTGCTTGATCGAAGGCCGGCGGAGCTCGGTGAGCATGAGGGAGAGCTTGATGGCGTCGACCTTGTTGGGGTCGGTCGCGGTCCTGTCGTTGTCTGTTGTCATGCCGGGCCTCCCGTGCTCAGCAATGCCCCATAACCGGCGAGCGGCGCCCTGGCCACGTCGACGCCGGGCATCCGGCCGGGTGTGGCGCGAAGCACGCCTTGAGGTCGCCGGGGACGGGCAGTCCGCCGGCCTTCAGGGCCTGGTCGATGGCGGCGGCCAGTTCGGCCTCGCAGTTCTCTTCGTGGGCGAGCGCGAGCAGGGTTACCGTCAGCCGGCAGGCCTCGCGCTCCGTCAGCCGTTCCAGGGCCCGCTCGAAGCATTGCCGGTAGGCCTCGCGCGGGAACAGGGCGTCGCGGTAGACCAGGTTCAGCAGTGCCATCGGCTTCTTTTTCAGCGAGTGGATGACGTGGCGGTAGTTGACGACATGGCCGTTGGGCCCCGGATAGCGCGCCCGTCCGCGCGGCAGGGTCAGATGGTGGGTGCCGCTGAGGAAGAGTTCGAGACGGTCGTCGTAAATGCGCACGCCGAGCCGATGGCCGATCAGGCGCGAGGGGACGGTGTAGAACACGCGTCGCAGGATGAACCCCGAGGAGGAAGTGACCTGCACACCGGTCTCCTCGTAATCGGCGGCGCGCATGGCCGGCAGGTCGCAGAGCACGGCCCGCTCGGCCTCGATGCGCTTGGCGCGGTGGGCATTGGCGCGCCCGACAACCCGGGCGATGAAGACACGATAGCCGTCGAGATCGTCGAAGTCGGTCGAGCCGCGCAGCGCCAGCGCGTCGGCGATGTCGCGCTTGAGGTGGCTGTGTGGGCCCTCGATCGACCCGTTCTCGTGCGCTACGCCGCGGTTGTTGCGCGAGACCGTCATGGTGTAATGCGCGCACAGCGACCGATAGCGCTCCGTCATGTCGTCGACATCCTCCTTGCGCAGGTTCCGGAACGCTGCCGACAGGCTGTCGGTGCGGTGTTCGCGCGGCGCGCCGCCAAGGTGCCAGAGCGCGCCCTGGAGCCCCTCCGCGAGCGCGGTAAAGCTCTCGCCGCCAAGCACCACCCGTGCATGGGCGAAGCCCGACCAGGCAAGCCGGAAGTGATAGAGCATGTGGTCGAGAGGTTGGCCGGCGACGGTCACCCCCAGAGACGACATGTGCGTGAAGTCCGACAGGCCCTGCCGGCCCGGCTCGTGCTTCTGGCGGAAGATCACTTCCTGCTCGGGACCGTGCTCGGCGCGCCAGATGCGGATCCGCCGTTCCAGCGTGCGCCGGACGCCGGGGTCCAGATCCGGGTGTTGCCGCATCAGCTCCCGGAACACGCCGATCGGGCGGATCCCCGGACTGCGCTTCAGGATCGGCACGACCTCGGCCTCGAACACCTCGCCAAGCGGGTCCGGACGACGCCGGCCACGCGGCGCCGTCTGACACTCGCCAAGGGATGGATCGCGGGCATGCCTGTAGCCCGTGGCGCGGCTGAAGCCCGACTTCGCGGCCGCGATCTCTATCGTGTGGGTCTTCTTCAGGGTCATGAATAGCCTCATCCGGCGATCGGTGATGTGGCGACCGGGCACCCCGTGCTCCCCAACTGAGAAAAAACACGAGCATGGTCCCCGACCGACCGCCAACGCCATGAGGCACGGCGCGAAATCTTCGCGCGACGGCGGGCCGAGACTCCAGTCGGGCTACGCCCTCCCTCCGTCTCGGCCCGCCGTCCCCGTCTCATCCAGATCGACGCGGAATCTCACCTTGATCGACGCGCTGCACGAAAGCTAAGGAAGAACCCGACCGGCGTTTCCACGCGCCGATCGACAAGGTGTGGCGCGAGGACTTTCTCGCCGAAGCCTGGAGGCGGGTCCGTCGCAGCGACGGCACTGCCGGGGCGGACGGAGAGAGCTTTGCGGACATTGAGGCGTATGGCGTGGGGCGCTGGCTTGGGGAACTGGCGCGGGAGCTGATAGGCGGCTACGCCAGTGGCTCTGTCGAAAGCACAAGGTGAAGGTCGGGAAGACTGTGCACTTCCCGGACGAGAGGCAGCATGGCGAATACAGCCTCGTGCGCCTGACGCGAACGACCATGGGCCTTCCGAGTGCGAAGGCATGATCTCGTCCGAAAGCCGGATGCGGGAAATCCGCACGTCCGGTTTGATGAGCGGGGACTGGAAACGCAGTCATGGGAGCCGGACTGAGGCCCGACGCGAAAGCGCCGGAACAGCCACCGGACCCTAAAGCTGGCGCGCCAGTCCTCGACTCTACCGCGAAAAGGGACACGCCGCAGGCAAGCCGGCGGCGGCGCGAACGGAACGGAGTGGAACGAAATGCATTGGAGGGACGACATGGCGAATGCAGACGGGCGGCGCTTCGGCGAGGCCGGCGGAGAGGGGCGCGGCGCGGCGGCTCATGACATCTCATGACATTTCATGACACACCGCACGGGGTCTCCCTCGGCGAGGCCCAAGCGGACCGGGTCCGCAATCGCCGCCCCGGCCCCCGGGCCGTGGGCCATCTCCGGCCTTTCTGCCGGGCCGAGCGGGTTCGGGTTGGGCCCCGGACCGCAGTCCGGGGCGGCGGATAGGCGGCGGAGCATGACGCCTCATGACAAAACACGACATTTCACGACACCCCATGGAGTGGGCCCCTGAGGCCGGACAGATTCATGCACCGGCCCTGCCCGGCGCGCCCGTTGCGGCGGCGGCCTTCTATCCCCCCGCAGGCGGCGATAGACTGCTCGCGCCACAGGGAGGAGGGCGCTAGTCATGGATCGCATCGTGCTCGTCGGGGCCGCGCAGCCCGGCATGAAGCATCGTCAGGGGCTGTTCCGGCTGGAGGAAGGCGCCGGGGAATGGCAGCGGGTGAGCCGCGGGCTGCCGGATGAGCCGGAGATCCGCGCGCTCGGCTTTGTCGGCGACAAGGCCTATGCGGGCACGCAGGCCGGCCCCTATGTCAGCGAGGACGGGGGCACGAGCTGGCGCTCGCTCAACCTGCCCTCGGAGGAGCGCACCACCTGGTCGGTGCTGGCCCGGCCGGGCGACCCGGACACGCTCTATGCCGGCACCACCGGCACGGCCATCTACCGCAGCACCAATGGCGGCGCGCGCTGGGAACGGCTCAGGCCCCCGGTGCCGGAAGGGCATTGCGACATGGGCTTCCCGACCCGCGTCATCCGCATGACGGCGGACCCGAGCGCGCCGGACGAAATCTATGCCGGGCTCGAGGTCGGCGGCGTGCTGCGCTCGCTCGACGGCGGCGACACCTGGGAAAGCTGCAATGCGGACCTGTTGCGGCTTGCGGGCGAGGAGCACCTGAAGAGCGCCATCGGCTCCGACATGGAGAGCGAAGGCATGATGGACTCGCACTCGCTGACCATCAGCCCTGCGCTTCCGGGCACGGTGTTCCTGGCGACGCGCATGGGCCTCTTCCGCTCCGACGACCGGGCCGAGACCTGGCGCGAACTCGGCATCGGCGCCTTCTCGCCGCTGACCTATGCCCGCGATGTGCAGGTCTCGGGCCATGACCCGAAGACGATCTTCGGCGCGTTCAGCAAGGCCGCCACCAGCGATGCCGGCTCGCTCTGGCGCAGCACGGACCTCGGCGAGACCTGGGAGCGGTTCGACAACGGCGTCGATGTGAACTCGACGCTGATGATCGTGGCCGAAAGCGCGTCCGACCCGGACCACGTCTGGTGCGCGGCGCGCGGCGGGCGGACCTTCGGCACGGAGGACGGCGGCAAGAGCTGGGCGCAGATCGAGCTGCCGGACGGCGTGGAAGGCGTCTATGCGATGGCGGCCGCCTGACGCCTGAGCCGCGCCTGTGAACGAAGTCGGGGCTGGAAGCACGCAGGCGCTGGCCGCCGCGCTCAGGCGCATGGGGCTGGTCGGCAGCGAGGAGCGGCCCCGCTTCGAGCCGCTGGCGGGCGGGGTCTCCTCCGACATCTACCGGGTGGAGACGGCCGCCGGGCCGGTCTGCGTCAAGCGCGCGCTGGCGAAGCTCAAGGTCGAGGCGGACTGGCGCGCGCCGGTGGAACGCAACGGCTCGGAGGCGGGCTGGCTCGCGGCCGTGAACGCGCTGCTGCCTTCCGCCGCGCCGCGCCTGCTGGGACAGGACAGGGACGCCGGCGCGCTCGCCATGGCCTGGCTGGAGCCGGAAACGCACCCGGTCTGGAAGGCGGAACTCGCCGAAGGCCGCGTCGATGCCGGTTTTGCGCGGGAGGTCGGCAGGCGGCTCGCCGTCATCCACCGCGCCCATGCGGGCGACGAAGCGACCGCCGCCGCGTTCGCCACCGACGCGATCTTCCACGCCATCCGGCTGGAGCCCTACCTGCTTGCGACGGCCGAGCGGCACAAGGACCTGGCGCCCGTGCTGACCGGCCTTGCCGAGGTAACGGCCGGGCGCCGCGAGACGCTGGTGCATGGCGATGTCAGCCCGAAGAACATCCTCGTAGGGCCAAAGGGGCCGGTCTTCCTCGACGCCGAATGCGCCTGGTACGGCGACCCGGCCTTCGACATCGCCTTCTGCCTCAACCACATGCTGCTGAAGAGCGTCTGGAAGCCCCGGCACGAGCCGGCCTATATCGCCTGCTTCCGCGCGCTGGTCGAGGGCTACGGGCCGGACGCGGGGCTGGACGGCCGCGCCGCGCGCCTGCTGCCGGGCCTGCTGCTCGCGCGCATCGACGGCAAGTCGCCGGTCGAATATCTGGCCCGCGAGGACGAAAAAGCCCGCCCCCGCGCCTTCGCCCGCCGCCTGCTGCAACACCCGCCGGCAAGCCTCGCCGAAGTCGCGGCGGCCTGGGTGGAGGGGGCATGATGAGGGGACTTTTCGCGCCTCCCGCAGTGTCGTGCAAAGCCATGACAATGGCGGCGGGTCCGGGTTAGAGTCCGCGCCGGTTCCCGGTTCCCGGCGGGGGGAGCGCGCAGCATGGCCCGGCGTCCGAACATCCTCTTCGTCATGGCCGACCAGCTCGCGCCGCAAGTGCTTCCGGCTTACGGCCATGCGCGGGCGCGCACGCCCAATCTCGACCGGCTGGCCGGGGAAGGCGCGGTGTTCGAGAACGCCTATTGCAACTTCCCGCTCTGCGCGCCGGCGCGCTTCTCGATGCTGAGCGGGCGCCTGCCGTCGCGCATCGGCGCGTTCGACAACGCCGCCGAGTTTCCCGCCTCCGTGCCGACCTTCCAGCACTATCTGCGGCTTGCCGGCTACCGGACCTGCCTCGCGGGCAAGATGCACTTCGTCGGCCCCGACCAGCTGCACGGCTATGAGGAGCGGATCACCACCGACATCTATCCGGCGGACTTCCTGTGGTCGCCGGACTGGCGGCTCGACGGGGAGAGCTGGCTCGAATGGTACCACAGCATGCGCGCAGTGCTCGACGCCGGGACGCACCGGCGCAGCGTCAACATCGCCTATGACGACGAGGTGGAATTCGAGGCCATTCGCTGGCTGCACGAGCATGGAGACGGCGGGGACGGCCGGCCGTTCGCGCTCACGGTCTCCTTCATCTCGCCCCACGACCCCTATCTCGCGCCCCCCGGTTGGTGGGAGCAGTACCGCGACGCCGAAATCGACGCGCCGCGGGTTCCGGACATTCCGCTCGACGAACGCGACCCGCACAGCCGCCGCCACTGGTTCCTGACCGGCCGCCACCTGGAGGCGGTCGGTGAGGCGGACCTGCTGCGCATGCGCCGCGCCTATTATGCGCTGACGAGCTATGTGGATGCGAAGCTCGGTAGGCTGCTCGACACGCTCGACGAGATCGGTGCGGCGGAGAACACGCTCATCGTCTTCACCGCCGACCACGGCGACTCGGTCGGCGAGCGCGGGTTGTTCTTCAAGATGTCGTTCTTCGAATGGTCCGTCCGGGTGCCCCTCATCCTGCACGCGCCCTTCGCCTTCGGCCCCGGGCGGGTGCGGGAGAACGTGTCCCATCTCGACCTGTTCCCGACCCTGCTCGAACTGGCGGGTGACGGTGCGCTGCCGGACCTCGCCGCGCCGATCGAGGGACGTTCGCTCATCCCGCTCGCCACGGGGCGCGCAGCGGACTGGCCGGACACCGTCTTTGCGGAATACACCGCGGAGGGCGTGACCGCGCCGCTGCTGATGGTCCGCAAGGGGCCGCACAAGCTCATAGCCTGTCCCGAGGACCCGCCGCTCCTGTTCGACCTCGACGCCGACCCGGACGAGACCCGGAACCTCGCCGGCAGGCCCGGCTTCGCGGCTGTCCAGTCCGAACTCGAGGCGGTTGCGGCTCGGACCTGGGACGTGCCCGCCCTCGATCGGGCGGTGCGCGAAGTCCAGGCGGCGCGGCGTCTCGTGGGCGGGGCGCTGGCGACCGGCGCCCGCAAGTCCTGGGATTTCCAGCCCGTGCGGGACGCATCGAAGACCTATTTCCGCGAGGGCGGCGATATCCAGGCCTCCTATTCGGGCCGCATAAGGTGAGCGTGTTCGAGATCGAGAGGGTGCGCGGGCGGCGGGTGTGGGACTCGCGCGGGCGGCCGACCGTCGAGGCGGAGGTGCATCTGGCGGGCGGCGCGATGGGCCGCGCGATTGCGCCTGCCGGGGCCTCAACCGGCTCCGGCGAGGCGCTCGACCGGCGCGACGGCGGGGCGGCCTTCGGCGGGCTCGATGTCATGCAGGCGGTGGCGGCCGTCGAGGGCGAGATCGCGGCGGCACTCAGGGGCGCGAGCGTCGAAGACCAGGAGGCGCTGGACGCGCGGCTGATCGCGCTCGACGGCACGGAGGACAAGTCCCGCCTCGGCGCCAATGCCTCTGTCGCTGTGTCGATGGCCGCGGCCTGGGCGGCGGCTGCAGCGGCCGAGATGCCGCTCTGGCGCTGGCTTGCGGGCGAGGGACCGGTCTCGCTGCCGGCCCCGGAAATCCAGATTTTCGGCGGCGGCGCCCATGCCGGCCGGCGGGTCGATATCCAGGACTTCATGGTGACCGCGCCCGGCGCAGCGAGCTTCGCGGAGGCCTGCGCCTGGACCGCCGAGGTCTATCGCGCGGCGGGCTTGCTGATGGCGGAGGCCGGGCGGCTCCGGGGCGTGGCGGATGAGGGCGGCTTCTGGCCCGACTTCGACACCAACGAGGCCGCGCTCGACATGCTGGCCCGCGCCATCGAACGCGCCGGGTTCCGCCCGGAGGAGCAGGTCGCCATCGCGCTCGATGTGGCGGCGAGCGAGTTCGGGCGGGACGGGCGCTACCGGCTCGCGCTTGAAGACCGGGAGCTGGACAGCGAGGGCATGGGGCGCCTCGTCGGCGGCTGGCTCGCGCGCTATCCGGTCGTCTCGGTTGAGGACCCGCTCGGCGAGGACGACTGGGAGGGCTTCGCCGCCTTCACGGCTGCCCACGGGGAGCACATGCAGGTGGTCGGCGACGACCTGCTGGTGACATCGGCCCGAAGGGTCGAGGAGGCGGCGCGGCGGGGCGCGGCCAACACCCTGCTCATCAAGCCCAACCAGCGCGGCACGCTCACCGAGGCGAAGGCCGCCTGGGACGCGGCGCGCAAGGCCGGGTTCGGAGGCATCGTCTCGGCGCGCTCGGGCGAGACCGAGGACGTGACCATCGTGCATCTCGCCGTCGGCTGGCGCGCGCCCGGCCTCAAGGTGGGCTCCTTCGCCCGCTCCGAGCGCATGGCCAAGTGGAACGAGGCGATCCGCATCGAGGAAAGCCTCGCCTGAGCGGCTGCCCGGCGGGCGGGCGGCAGTCCGGGCGTGTAATTCTCCTCTCACCCGCCTGGGGAGAGGCCGGAAGAGGGGAGGCAGGCGTCAGCCCTGTTCGAGCTCGCTGTCCCAGTACAGAAAGTCGGACCAGCTTTCGTGCAGGAAATTGGGCGGGAAACGGCGCCCGTTCTCCTGGAGGCGCCAGACGCTCGGCCGGCCGGGAAGCTTCTGCAGGCGCATGCCCGAATCGCGGAGCAGCCGGTCGCCCTTGGCGCGGTTGCAGCGCCCGCAGGCGGCCACGACATTGGTCCAGCCCGTGCGCCCGCCGCGCGAGCGAGGCAGCACATGGTCGAAGGTCAGGTCCTCGGGCGGCAGCCGCGAACCGCAATACTGGCAGCCGAAGCGGTCGCGCAGGAACACGTTGAACCGCGTGAAGGCCGGATGGCGGGCCGGCGCCACATAGTCCCGGAGCGCGATGACGGAGGGCAGCCGCATGGCGCGCGTCGGCGAGCGCACTTCGCGGTCGTATTCCGCCAGCACCTGCACCCGGTCGAGGAACACGGCCTTGATGCTCTCCTGCCACGACCAGAGCGACAGCGGGAAATAGCTCAACGGGCGGAAATCCGCATTGAGCACCAGCGTCGGCGCGCTCTCCACAGGCGACGTCACAACTCCCTCCCTGCACTCCGAACCCGAATCGGCCCTGCCGACAACATAGGTGCGTAAATGGCCAGGGTGCAAGGCGATGATACTGCCAAAGCCGTGTCAGACCGATGACACGGCTTTGGCAAACGGATGACGGGCGGCAGCCACGCTTGACGCCGATTGCAGTTCAGTCTTCCGTCTTCCCGCCTTCCGCTTCCGCCAGTTCCCGCGCGATATGCGACAGCAGCTCCCGGACAGCCTCGGCGGCGGCGTCGCGGTCTATGGCCACGGTTTCGGGATCGACGCCGGTGTAGCGGAACTGGACGGCGTAGGGGGTGTAGCGCTCCGCTCCGGTCCGAAGGGCTCGGCCTCGATGACGATCAGGTCCACGTCCGAGTGTTCGTGCGTATCGCCTCGGGCGCGCGAGCCGAACAGGATCACCTGCTCGGGATCGACCTCTTCCACGATCGCCCGGACCATCTCGTCCAGAAGCTCGTCCGTTACCGCGACCATCGTCTCTCCTTGGTGGGCGATGATGCCGATGGCGGGCGGGGACGGCAAGCCGCCCCGGTTCCGTCTTCGCGCGGCGGCAGGCATATTGGGCGGTGGCGGCGAGAGGATAGAGACATGGCGCGGATTGCGGCCACCGGAGCGAATGCCGGGGAAACCCGGACGCTCGCGCTGATCGGCGCCGGGCATTTCCTCAGCCACTTCTACGCGCTCACGCTGCCGCCGCTCTTCCTGTTTTTCCGGGAGGAGTTCGAAGCCAGCTACACGATGCTGGGGGCGCTGGCGGCCGGCTATGCGCTCGTGGGCGGCGTGCTCCAGGCGCCGGTCGGGCTGGCGGTGGACCGCTGGGGCGCCAGGCCGGTGCTGCTGGCGGGCCTCGCGCTCAACGCCGCCGCCGTCGCGGCCATCGGGCTTGCGCCCAGCTATTGGGTGCTGGCGCTGCTCGCCATAGTGGCCGGCATCGGCAACAGCGTCTTCCATCCCGCAGACTATGCGGTGCTGGCGGCGCGTATCCGCGAACGGCGACTGCCCCGCGCCTACAGCCTGCACACTTTCCTTGGGTTCTTCGGCACAGCCGTTGCACCGGCCACCGTACTCGGTCTTGCCGTGTGGATGGGGTGGCGAAACGCAGTCATGCTGCTCGGCGCAGCCGGCATTGTCACCGTGCTGGCTATGGCGATGAGCGGTGCCGCCGTTGCCTCCCCGCCGCGCCCGAAGGACATGGCGGACGCCGCGACGGCGCAGCGCCTTTCCCTGCCGATTCTGCTGTTCTTCGGCTTCTTCGCGGCCTACGGCCTGGCGAGCGGCGGCATCATGTCCTTCACCGTGATCGGGCTCGGCAAGCTCTACGGCCTCGACTCGGCTGCCGCGGGCGCGGTGCTGACGACGGCCCTGCTGGCGCTCGCCTTCGGCATCCTCGCGGGCGGTGCGCTGCCCGACCGCGAGAGTTTTCAGGTGCGGCTGACGGGCGTGGCGCTGATCGGCGGCGGCGCGCTCACAGCGCTGACCGGGTTTGCCGATATCGGCGCTGTCGGCCTTGCGGCAATGCTGGGAGCCGCCGGCTTCGGAATGGGCCTCGTGCTGCCGGCGCGCGACCTGATGCTCCGGCGGATCACGCCGCCGGGCAGCACGGGCCGGGTGATCGGTTTCGTATTTGTCGGGCTTTCCCTCGGCGGCGGCCTCGCGCCGCTCCTGTTCGGGTGGGCGATGGACCGAGACTGGCCGGTCCTGCTGTTCCTCGGCTGCGGGGCGTTCCTCGTCGTCGCCTTCCTGTGCTCCTTCGGTGCGGTCCTCGCCGCCCGTCGCAAGGCAGGCTAAGCCCGCATTCCCATGAACCGCGCGTCAGTGGAGGCGACCATGCCCGATGAAATTCGCACGAATGTGGACGATACCATCGGGGCCGGACTGCAGCGCGCTGTTCGCTCGGACAAGGCCAAGCTTGCCTTGGCCGCGCGTATCCTGGCCGCGAACGGACATGCTGCGAGCCTTGCAGGGCAGTTAACGGTTCGGGCAGGGCTGGACGGATGGTGGACCCTGCCGCTGGGCGCCGGCTTCGAGGAAGCGTCGGAAGACACGCTGCTGCGTGTCGACGAGAACATCCGGACCGTCGAGGGTGAGGGAATTCCCAATCCTGCCGTGCGCTTCCATGTGTGGATCTACCGCGTCCGGCCGGATGCGCACTGCATCGTACACACCCATCCGCCGGCCGCTTCCGCCTTGTCGATGATCGGCCGGCCGCTGGTGTGCAGCCATATGGACACGATGGTGTTCTACGACGATTGCGCCTGGCTGCCCGAGTGGCCGGGCGTCCCGGTCGCCGACGAGGAAGGGCGGATCATCTCGGAAGCGCTCGGCGACAAGAGCGCCATCCTGCTCGCGCATCACGGCCTCTTGACCGTCGGCAATTCGGTCGAGGAGGCGACCTACCTCGCCTACAATTTCGAACTGGCGGCGCGCATGCAACTGGACGCCGAGTCCGTCGGCCCGGTCCTCAGCGTCGAGCCGGTGCACGGTCTGGAAGCACGCCGCTTTCTGCGCCAGGACGCTATCGTCGGGGCCAGCTTCGACCGTCTGGTGCGGCGTTACGGGTAACCGGCTCTTCCGCTCGCGGCCGGGCTGGAAAAGGAAGGGCCGCCGCGCGACGCGCAGCGGCCCCTTTAGTTGGCTACTGTCCGGCTTGCCGATCAGGCGAACCACCAGCGTTCCATGATCCGCGCGGAGTCGAGCGCCCAGACATTGCCGAGATTCGGCCCGTGCGCGAGCTTCTTCGACTTGGCGTCGATCCAGTTGGCGTACATCGGCACGGCCACGCCGCCCTCGTCGCGGACGATGACCTGCATCTCGTGATAGAGCTCGCGGCGGCGCGCATCGTCTCGTTCCGTCCGCGCCTCGGCCAGCAGCATGTTGAAACGCTTGTGGTCCCAATAGCTGTCGTTCCAGGGCTTGCCGGCTGCGTAGGCGGTCGAGAACATGATGTCCTCGGTCGCGCGCCCGGACCAGAAGCAGGCGCAGAACGGCTTCTTCATCCAGACATTGGACCAGTAGCCGTCCGCCGGCTCCTTGATGACGTTGATGGAGACGCCGCCGGCCTTCGCCGATTCCTGGAAGAGCTGCGAGGCGTCCACCGCACCGGCAAAGGCGGCGTCGGAGGCGGAGAGGTCGATCTGCAGGCTGTCCACCCCGGCCTTCTTCAGCAGGTGCTTTGCCTGGTCCGGGTCGTAAACCCGCTGTTCCAGGTCCGCATGGTAGAAGCGGTTGGCCGGCCCGATCGGGTGGTCGTTGCCCACCTTGCCGTGCCCCAGCAGGATCTTGCGGACCAGCTCCTCGCGGTTGAACAGGAGCTTGAGCGCGAGGCGCACATCGTTGCTGTCGAAGGGCGCAGACGTGGTGATCATCGGGAAGGTGTAGTGCTGGTTGCCCGTTGTCTCCGACACCACCACGCCCGGATTGCGGTCGAGCAGGCGCACCGATTTGGCGTCGATGCGGCTGATCGCGTCCACCTCGCCGGTCATCAGTGCGTTGACGCGCGCCGCCGGGTCGGTGATCGAGATCGCCTCGACCTCGTCGAACCAGGTCTTCTTGTGAGCGTTCGGATTGCGCTCGAGCTGCAGGCGCACGCCCGGATCGAAGCCGGCATTGCGGTAGGCGCCGGTGCCGATGCCCTTGCGGATGCTCTCGTCCACCATCCCGGCCGGATGGATCAGGATGTGGTAGTCGGCGAGCAGGTAGGGGAAGTCGGCATTGCCGGCGTTGAGGACGAACTGCACCTGGTGGTCGTTCATCTTCTTCATCTCGACGATGGGCTCGACGAGCGGCTTGGCCGGCGACTTCGCACCTTCCGCCACATGCAATTGCAGCGATTCGATCACATCGTCGGCGCCGAAGCTCTTGCCGTTGTGGAATTCGACCCCCTTGCGCAAGTTGAAGGTCCAGGTCACGAGATCGGCCGAGGGCTCCCAGCTCTCGGCCAGCTCGCCGGCCAGCGAACCGTCGGCAGCAACCTCGGTGATGCAGTCGAACACGCCGCCCTGGGCTGCGACCTGCATGAACACGTCGGAATGGGTGCGCCCGTCCCAGCTGTCGGTGCTGTTGCCGCCCGAAAGGCCGAGCCGCAAGGTGCCGCCGGCTTTCGGCCCGGCGGCAAAGGCCGTCCCCGGCCCCACGCCTGCCGCCAGCGCCGTGGCGGCGCTCGCCTTGAGTAGCGTCCGTCTGTCCAGTTTGAGATTCATGAGGATGCCTCCGTACGATTGTTTCGTTCGTCGTCCGAACCTGCTCGGGGCAGTCTAGTCGAGCCTGACGCGCGCCGCCTCCCCGATATTTTCCACGCCGCGCTGCTCCAGCAGCCGGTCGAGCCAGTCCGGATCCATCTCCGGCACCGAACTCAGCAGCAGGTCGGTGTAATCGTGGTGCGGGGGCGTGAACATTTCCGTCTTCGGCCCCGCTTCCACGACGCGCCCGTCCTTCATCACCACCACCTCATCGGCAATCGCGCGCACCGTGGCGAGGTCGTGGGTGATGAACATGTAGGCGAGGTTCAGCTCGTTCTGGAGCCGGTCCAGCAGCTTCAGTATGCCCTCGGCGACAAGCTGGTCGAGGGCGGAGGTCACCTCGTCGCAGATGATGAACTGGGACTCCGCGGCGAGCGCGCGCGCAATGCCGATGCGCTGCTTCTGCCCGCCCGACAGCTCCGAAGGCAGGCGGTCGATATAGAGGTCGGGTTCGAGCTCGATCTGCTCCAGCAGTTCCTCGATCCGGCGGCGCAGTCCGGCGCCCCGGAGCCCTCCGTAGAACTGCACGGGACGCCCGACGATGTCCCGGATGCGCAGCTTCGGGTTCAGGGCGGTATCGGCCATCTGGTAGATCATCTGTACTTGGCGAAGCTGGTCCTTGGACCGCGCCCGGTAGTGGGCGGGCAGGGCCTCGCCATTGAACCGCACCTCGCCGCCGCGCGGCGGCAACAAGCCGGTAATGCAGCGCGCAACGGTCGATTTGCCGGAGCCGGACTCCCCGACCACCGCGACCGTCCGCCCCGCATGGATATCGAACGATACGTCGTGCAGCACATCGGCGGCCGTGCCGTAGCCCGCGGTGATGCCTGCCACCGAGATGACCGGCTCGACCGCGCTTCCCACGGGCGCCTGCTCCGGCCGCCGGAAACTCCGCACCGCCCATAGCGACTTGGTGTAATCCTCCTTCGGGTCCGCCAGCATGGAGCGGGTGTCGGCCTCCTCCACCTCGTCGCCCCTCAGCAGCACCTTGATCCGGTCCGCCATCTGGGCCACCACGGCGAGGTCGTGAGTGATGTAGATGGCTGCCGTGCCGAACTGCTCGACGATGTCGCGGATGGCAGCCAGCACCTCGATCTGCGTGGTGACATCGAGCGCCGTGGTGGGCTCGTCGAAGACGATGAGGTCGGGGCGGCAGGACATCGCCATGGCGGTCATGGCGCGCTGCAACTGCCCGCCGGAGACCTGGTGCGGATAGCGGAAGCCGATGCTCTCCGGTTCCGGAAGCCGGAGCCGCGCATAGAGCGCCATCGCGTCTTCCTGGCTTTCCTGCTGCGTGGAAACGCCGTGCAACACCGGCCCTTCGGTGTGCTGGTCGATCAGCCTGTGGGCCGGGTTGAAGCTGGCGGCCGCGGACTGCGCGACATAGGCGATGCGCCGGCCGAGCAGGCTGCGCTTCTCCTCGGCCGAGGCCGCGACCAGATCGATGCCGTCGAACTCGATGGAGCCGCCGGAAATACGGCAGCCGTCGCGGGTGAACCCCATCGCCGCCAGGCCGACCGTGGACTTGCCGGCGCCGGATTCGCCGATCAGCCCCAGCACCTCGCCTCGCGCGAGATCGAGGTCGATGCCGTTCACGATCGGCAGCCAGTCTTCGCCTGCAAGGCCTTCGATCTTGAGGTCCCGGATCGTCGCCAGCGGGTGGCCGCTGCTCATCGGTCGGTCTCCTTGCGTCAGTCCTTCAGGCCCGAATAGCGGTCGAGCATCCAGTCCACGGTGAAGTTGATGGCGACGGTCAGAAGCGCGATCGCCGCCGCCGGCAGTAGCGGCAGGGATGCCGCCTGCCAGTCGCCGTATTCCGCATAGCCGATATAGATCGACAGCTCGCGCACCATGGTGCCCCAGTCCGCGAGCGGCGGCTGGATGCCGATGCCGAGGAAGCTCAGCGCCGCGATCAGCAGGAACACGAAGCAGAAGCGCAGGCCGAACTCCGCCAGCAGGGGTGCGGCGGCATTGGGCAGGATCTCCTTGAAGATCAGGTAGCCGAGCCCCTCGCCGCGCAGCTTCGCGGCCTCGATATAGTCCATCACGACGATGTTGCCGCCGACCGCACGGGAGAGGCGGAACACGCGCGTCGAATCCAGCACGGCGATCACCAGGATCATGTTCACCGTGGACTGCCCGAAGATGGTCAGGAGCAGCAGCGCGAAGATAAGCTGAGGGATCGCCATCAGCGCATCGACCGTGCGCGACAGGACCTGGTCCAGCCAGCCGCCGAGCACCGCCGCGATAAAGCCGAAGGTCGCGCCGATAAGGAAGGCGAGCGCCGTCGTCACGAACGCGATGCCGATCGTGTTGCGCCCGCCGTAGAGCAGGCGGGTGAGCAGGTCGCGGCCAAGCTGGTCGGTGCCGAGCAGGAAGTCCGGGTTCTCGCCTGGGAAGAGGTTGAACTCGTCGAAGACCTGGGACTCG
Source organism: Alphaproteobacteria bacterium (assembly GCA_965261985.1). GTDB lineage: Bacteria > Pseudomonadota > Alphaproteobacteria > Bin95 > Bin95 > Bin95. The sequence continues at coordinate 4,882,539 of OZ253490.1, read as the reverse complement.
CCATAGGGCGCGATGGCCGGCGCGAACAGCGCCGCCAGGGTGTAGAGCGTGACGACGGTGAGCCCGAAGGCGGCCGTCAGCGGCATGGCGCGGAAGATGGCGCCGAAGGGGCCGGCAATGCTCCTGAACCCGGTGCGGGCCGTCCAGGCCAGCCCCGTCAGGACCGCCAATGGCAGGAAGACATAGGTGAGGAAGCCCATTGCGCCGGCCTATTTCGGATGCCGGAGGCGCGGATTGGTCAGCACCGAGAACACGTCGGCCAGCAGGTTGAGCAGGATATAGGCGGCGGCGAAGACGAGGCAGCAAGCCTGCACGGTCGGCATGTCGCGCAGCTTCACCGCGTCCACGAACATCTGCCCGATGCCCGGATAGACGAACACGACCTCCACCACCACGACGCCGGTTACCAGGTAGGCGAGGTTGAGCGCGATCACATTGATGATCGGGGCGAGCGCGTTCGGCAGGGCGTGGTGGACGATCACCCGCCAGCCAGGGACTCCCTTGAGGCGCGCCATCTCGATATATTGCGAGGCCAGCAGGTTGATGATCGCAACGCGCGTCATGCGCATCATGTGGGCGGTGACGACAAGCGTCAGGGTGAGCGCCGGCAGCACGGTGCGGTAAAGCCGTTGCCAGAAGTCGAGATCGGCATGGATCTTCGAGATCGAGGGGAAGATCGGATTGGCGGCCGCCAGGAAGAGGATCAGGATATAGGCGATGAAGAATTCCGGGCTGGAGATGGAGGTGAGTGTGCCGACATTCGCCGCCCGGTCGAAGATCGAGCCCCGGTAGAGCGCCGCCAGGATGCCGAGCGCGAGCGACAGCGGCACGGCCACGGCCGCAGCCGTGGCGGCAAGGAAAATCGTGTTCGCAAAGCGCGGCGCGAGCTGGTCGGCTACGGTGACGATATCCCGTTCGCCGGTCTGGCCGTATTGGGACTGGAAGCTCAACTGGTTGAAGCTGACGCCGAAATCGCCGCTGAACACGCCGCCCAGCCAGACGAAGTAGCGCGCCACCGGTGAGCGGTCCATGCCGAGGCTCTCGCGGATTGCGGCGACCGCTTCGGGCGTCGCCCCCTGTCCCAGGATTGCCTGGGCGAAGTCTCCCGGCAGCGCCTCGATGGCCGCGAAGATGACCATGCTGACGACCAGAAGCGTGAAGACGCCAAGCGCCAGCCGCTGCCCGATCATGCGTGCCAAACCCGACATGGTCCTCCCCGTTCCCCTTGGCGCATTACTGCACGATCCCGGGTCTCCGTCCAGCCTGCCGGGCCGAAGCGGCAGCCGACGGCGGTGAACCTGCGTATCTACATCATCGCCGGCGAGCCCTCCGGCGACGCGCTCGGCGCGCGGCTGCTTGGGGCGTTGCGCGAGGGTGGGCCGGTGGAGGCGGCAGGCGTCGGCGGCGAACTCATGGCCGGCGAGGGCGTCGCCAGCCTGTTCCCGCAGGCCGAGACGGCCGTCATGGGGTTGTTCGAGGTGCTGCCCCGCGCCCGGAGGCTGCTGCGCCGGATGGACGAGACGGTCGCAGACATCCTGCGTTTCCGACCGGACGCTGTCGTCACCATCGATTCCGGCGGTTTCAACAAGGGCGTCGCCAGGCGCCTGATTGCCGCCGGCTGCCCGGCGGCGCGCATCCACTATGTCGCGCCGATGGTGTGGGTGTGGGCGCCGGGCCGCGCACGCCGCATGGCGCCGCTCTTCGACCACCTGATGACCCTCTGGCCGTTCGAGCCGCCGCTGTTCGAGCGCGAGGGGCTGGCGGCGACCTTCGTCGGCCATTCGCTCATCGAGGCGGCGCCGGGCAATGGAGAGGCTTTCCGGTCCCGGCACGGCATTGCGCCGGAGAGCACCCTGCTGGCGGTGCTGCCCGGCAGCCGGTCGGGCGAGGTGCGTCGGCTGCTGCCGGTGTTCCGGGAGGCGCTGGAGCGCCTGGCGGACAACGCGCCCGGCCTGCATCTGGCGGTGCCGACTGTCGGCACGGTCGCCGGCCGGGTGCGCGACGCGGTGGCGGGCTGGCCGTGGCCGGTCACGGTGACGCTCGGCGAGGAGGAGAAGCAGGACGCCTTCGCCGCCAGCCGGGCGGCTCTCGGGGCGTCCGGCACGGTCGCGCTCGAACTCGCGCTTGCCGGCGTGCCGCAGGTGACCGCCTATCGGCTCAACCCGGCGACGGCGCTGATCGGCCGGGTCGCGGTCCGCACGCGCCTGTTCTGCCCGGTCAACATCGTGCTCGACCGCCCGGTCGTTCCGGAACTGATCCAGGGCGATTGCCGGCCGGGGCCGCTCGCGCGGGCACTCCGGCCGCTGCTCACCGAAGAGGAGGCGCGCGAGGCACAATTGGCCGCTTTCCGGGAGCTGGCCGGCATGCTCGGCGGCGGCGGACGGCCCAGCCGCCGCGCAGCCGAGACGGTGCGGCGGATCGTCCTTGAAACCGGGCTGTCATCGAAGCGATAACGGACGGTCATCGGCTTTTCGTGTTCGTATCGGACTATAGTGAAGAAAACGGAGGAGCATCATGCCCGACCACGCCAGCGAACTCTCGTTCGACGAATTCGACGAACTGAACGACCCGCGCGCCGAGCCGACCGGCTTCGAGCGCGTTGTCTCCCGCCGCCGCTTTCTGGGCGGCGCGGCGGCCCTCGGCGCGGCCGGCGCCTTTTTCGCCCTGGGCGCGTTCCGCCCGGCGCATGCGGCCGGCATGGGCGGCCTCGGCTTCGAGCCCGTGGCCGCCAACAGCTTGGATACGGTGACCGTGCCTCCCGGCTTCTCCTGGCAGAATGTCATCGCCTGGGGCGACCCGCTCTGGTCCGACGGCGCGCCGTTCGACCACGCGACGCGCGGCACCGGCTCCAGCCAGGAGCGCGCCTTCGGCGACAACAATGACGGCATGTCCACCTTCTTCGTCGATGGCAAGACCGTGCTTGCCGTCAACAACGAATTTGTGAACCGGTCCGTCATCTACGGCAACCGCGCTTCCGGCCTGCCCGAGAACGCCGACGACGTGCGCAAGGGAAAGGCCGGCCACGGCGTCAGCGTCTTCGAGGTCGAGATGGCGGACGGCGCCTGGCGTCCGGTGCTGGATTCGCCCTTCAACCGGCGCATCACCGCCGACGCTCCGATGAAGATCACGGGGCCTGCGCGCGGCCACGACATGCTGAAGACGGCCGCCGACCCTGCCGGCGCGAGGGCGCTCGGCACCTGGAACAATTGCGGCAATGGCAGGACGCCCTGGGGCACCTATCTTGCCTGCGAAGAAAACTTCAACGGCTATTTCTCGTCGTCCGACCCTGACTTTGCGGTGTCCGACACGATGAAGCGCTACGGCATCGGCCTGAAGGACTGGGGCTATGCCTGGGCGACGGCGGACGAACGCTTCGACATCTCGAAACACCCGAACGAGGCGAACCGGGCCGGCTATGTCGTCGAGATCGACCCGCTGGACCCGGAATCGGTGCCGAAGAAGCGCACGGCGCTCGGCCGCTTCAAGCATGAGAATGCCGAGGTCGTTGTCGCGGCCAACGGGCATGTCGCGGTCTATATGGGCGACGACGAGCGCGGCGAGTTCCTCTACCGCTTCGTCTCCGAAGGCCGCTATGTCGAAGGCGGCGACAATACCGGCCTTCTGGAGTCGGGTTCGCTCTCGGTGGCGCGGTTCGCCGAGGACGGCAGCGGCGCGTGGCTGGCGCTGACGCCGGAGGCGACCGGCATGGCCTCGATAGCCGACATTGCCGTGCTCACGCGCATGGCCGGATCGGCAGTGGGCGCGACCACCATGGACCGGCCGGAATGGGTCGCGGCGAATCCGAAGCGCGCGGAGGTCTATTGCTGCCTCACCAACAACAAAAACCGCGGCAAGAAGCCGAACAAGGGCGGCGACCCGACGCCGGTGGGCGGCCCCAACCCGCGCGAGGGCAACATATACGGCCAGGTCGTGCGCTGGCGGCCGGCGGGCGGCGACCATACCGCCGCCGGTTTCGAGTGGGACCTGTTCGTGGTGGCCGGCAACCCGGCGGTGCATAACGACGCCAACGCCGGCTCAGCCAATGTGACCCCCGACAACATGTTCAACTCGCCGGACGGCCTCGTGTTCGACAGCAAGGGCGGTCTCTGGATCCAGACCGACGGCAATTTCAAGAACGAGGGCGACTTCGCCGGCCAGGGCAACAACCAGATGCTCTATGCCGACCCCGACAGCGGCGAAATCCGCCGCTTCCTCGTCGGTCCGAAGGAGTGCGAGGTGACCGGGCTTTGCTGGTCCATGGACCGGAAGACCATGTTCGTCGGCCTCCAGCATCCGGGCAACAAGGGCGGCGGCCACTTCCCGGGCGGCGGCGACACCGCGCCGCGCTCGACGGTGATCGCCGTCACCCGCGACGACGACGGCGAGATAGGCTGAGGTAGGGTCCCGGCGCTCGCGTTCAGGGCCGTGCCTCGGCGAAGCGGGGGGTTCCGTGCTTGCGGCCGGTTCCGGCGCCCTTGCGCCGCGGGCGGCTTTGCGCGGGGCGGGCGGATGCCGGGGCGGGGTCGTCCCCGATCACGGTCAGTCTTTGCCGGATCAGACGTTCGATCTGGCCGAGCGAGTCGCGCTCGCCCGCGTCGCAGAACGAATAGGCGATGCCGCCGGCGCCGGCCCGCGCCGTGCGGCCGATGCGGTGGACATAGCTTTCCGGCACGTTCGGCAGCTCGTAGTTGATGACGTGGCTGATATCGTCGATATCGATGCCGCGCGCCGCGATGTCGGTTGCGACCAGGACGCGGGCCTTGCCCTGCCGGAAACGTTCGAGGGCTCGCTGCCGAGCGCCCTGGGACTTGTTGCCGTGCATCGCCTCGGCGGCGACACCGCCCTTCTCCAGCTGGGTTGCTACCCGGTCGGCACGATGCTTGGTGCGGGCGAAGACCAGCACCCGCGAGAGCGCGGGGTCATCCAGAATCTCGGCCAGCAGGCGCTGCTTGTCCCCGGACGAGACGTGGAAGACGCTTTGGAGAATCCGCTCCACCGGCGTCGCCTGCGGTGTCACCGCAACCCGGACGGGATCGCGAAGGAAGTCGCTCGCCAGACGCGCCACATCGCGCGGCATGGTGGCGGAAAACAGCAATGACTGCCGCACCGTCGGCAGGACCGCGAGAATGCGGCGCACATCGCGAACGAAGCCCATGTCGAGCATGCGGTCGGCCTCGTCCAGGACGAGATGCTCGACCCGGTCGAGGTTGACGTGGCGCTGTCCCATCAGGTCCAGCAGGCGCCCGGGCGTGGCGACGACGATGTCGACGCCGCGCGCCAGCGCATTGACTTGCGGCCTCTGGCCGACGCCGCCGTAGATGACCGCAAGCCGCAGCTGCAGATGGGTGCCATAGGCGCGGAACTCGTCGGCGATCTGGATCGCCAGTTCCCGCGTCGGCGCCAGGACGAGGGCGCGCGGCGCGCGGGCGCGAACGCTGCTTTTCGCACCGGCGAGCCGGTGCAGGATCGGCAACGCGAAGGCCGCCGTCTTGCCGGTGCCGGTCTGGGCGATGGCGAGAACGTCTCGCCCGGCCAGAACCTCCGGAATGGCCTGCGCCTGGATCGGCGTCGGTGTCGTGTGTTCGCGCTCGGCCAGCGCACGTTGCAGGGTCTCGGCCAGGCCGAGTTCGGAAAACAGTTGTTCGGTCACATTGTTCCTTGCCGCCCGGCGCGGCCCGCTTGTCGGGACGGCTGGTTTCGGGCGCATATGCCGGCCGCGGGAGCGACCGGAACGGGTGGAGTTGCATGTTTCCGGGTCTGATGCCGCGCAAGCACGTTGGGACGCGGGCCCGGAAGATGAATTACGGGAACTACATGCGCTCTCGGTCCGCCAATGTCAATGCGCGCCGCCCGGAGCGGGCCGGAACGCATGTGCGCTATGGGCATGGCGTCCTCCGGCCTGTATATCGGGGCGAGCGGGTCGGCGGGAAGGATGCGGGGGACGTGCCGGAAGAAGCGGTCAAGCAGCGTCGTCGGGGGCGCACCCAGCCCAAGGGGCGCCAGGTCGAGCCGGAAGCTCTTGTGGAAGTGCGGGAGCTGCTCGCTGACGCGCCGCGCCACCGCGAGTTCCTGATCGAGTATCTGCACCTTGTCCAAGGGCGCTTCGGCCATCTTTCGGCCCGTCATCTGGCCGCACTGGCGGAAGAGATGCGGCTTGCCATGGCGGAGGTCTGGGAGGTCGCGACTTTCTACGCGCACTTGGACACGGTGAAGGAGGGCGAGGAAGCGCCGCCGGCGCTCACCTTGCGGGTCTGCGACAGCCTCTCCTGCGAACTGGCGGACGCACCGGCGTTGCTGGAATCCCTGCGCTCCGGCTTCCCGGAGGCGCGCGTCGTCACCGCCCCCTGCATGGGGCGCTGCGACTGTGCGCCGGTCGTCGAGGCGGGACACCGGCATGTGGACGCGGCGACGCCCGAAAAGGTGCGCGCGGCGGTCGCCGGCGGCGGGGCAGGACATGCCGTTCCCGCGGCGCCTGAGGGGCGTTATGCGCAGTTTCGCGCCTGCCTCGAAGGCCGCCGCACCCGCGAGGAGGTCGCGCGCGAGATCGAGGAGGCGGGCCTGCGCGGCATGGGGGGCGCCGGCTTCCCGAGCGCGCGCAAATGGGGCTTCGTGCGCGCCGGACCGAAGCCGCGCCATCTGGCCGTCAATGCCGACGAAGGCGAACCCGGCACCTTCAAGGACCGCTATTTCCTGGAAACGGCGCCCGGCGCCGTGCTGGAAGGCGCGCTGATCGCCGCCTGGGCGGTCGAGGCGGACACGATCACGATCTATCTGCGCGACGAATATCCCGACGCACGCGAAATCATGGCAGCCGAGATCGACCGGCTCGGGGAGCTGGCACCGCCCGGCGGCGTGCATCTGCGCCGGGGCGCGGGCGCGTATATCTGCGGCGAGGAGTCGGCGATGCTGGAGAGCATCGAGGGCAAGCGCGGCCTGCCGCGCCACCGGCCGCCCTATGTGGCGCAGGTCGGCCTCCACGGCCGGCCCACACTCGTCCACAATGTCGAAACGCTCTACTGGATGCCCGCAATCCTGGAGCGGGGCGCGGCCTGGTTCGCCGAAACCGGGCGCCACGGCGGCAGGGGCTGGCGGGCCTATTCCGTCTCCGGCCGGGTTCGCGAGCCGGGCGTGAAGATCGTGCCCGCCGGTGTCACCGCGCGCGAGCTGATCGAAGAGTTCTCGGGCGGCATGGCGGAAGGCCGGCGCTTCAAGGCCTACCTGCCGGGCGGGGCCTCGGGCGGCATATTGCCGGCCAGCCTTGCGGACATCCCGCTCGATTTCGGCAAGCTGGAGCCCCATGGCTGCTTCACCGGCTCGGGCGCGGTGGTGGTGCTGGCGGAAGGCGACGATATGGGGGCTGCGGCGCTCAACCTGATGCGCTTCTTCGCCTATGAAAGCTGCGGGCAATGCACGCCCTGCCGCGTCGGCACGGAGAAGGCCGCCCGGCTGATGGCGGAGCCTGCATGGGACCGCGACGTGCTGGAGGACCTGGCGTCCGTCATGGCCGATGCGTCCATCTGCGGGCTTGGACAGGCCGCGCCCAACCCGCTCCGCTGCGCCATGAAATATTTCCCGGAGGATGTGGGGCTGTAACCGCGCGCCGGGAGCGCTATTCGTCCGTTGCCGGCCCCGGGGACCGTCGGGCTCCGGCCGCGAGGTGGATCTTCTCGATGTAGTGTTCGGCCAGGGTCACCGCGTCCCCGGCGTCTTCGAAAATCCCGTTGAGCATGGCGTCGTAATTGGGCTGGTGGAAGAAGACCAGCGAGATCCGGTCGCGTTGCGCGGTCCCTTCGGGCGGGTTCGCGACCCGGTGCAGCGTCGATGCCCAGAGCCCGCCGGTCCAGCGCGCCATCGCATCTCCGAGATTGCAGACGAAGGCGTCGGCGGGCGGGCGCAGATCGGTCCAGCCGCCGCGCGGCAGCTTGACCTGCAAGGTTCCCGGCACGTCGTCGCCGCGAAGCACCGTAAGCGTGCCGTAATCGGTATGGGCGCCGGCGCGCAACTGCCGCCCCGCCGGGGCATCGGTCTGCGCCGGGTAGCGGATCAGCCGCAATCCGCAGGCGGGCCGGTCGATCTTGTCGGCGAAGAAATTCTCGTCGAGATCGAGGGCGAGCGCCATCGCCCCCATCAGCCGGTCGCACAGCCCGAGCAGGGCGCCGAAATAGTCGTCCACGGTCCTGCGGAAGCCTTCGGGCCTGGCGGGATAGCGGTTCTCCGCGAAGAAATACTCCGCCACCTCGCCCCGGTAGTAGTAGTCGTCGTCGGGGACATCGGGCGGGCCCATCGCAAAGGCTTCCTGCAGATCGGGCGGCGTCTCCACTCCGAGCGTGTAGGCGAGCGAGCGGTCGGCAAACGGGTAGTAGCCGCGCCCGACCCGGTTCTCGGGCCGCAGGATCGAACGCTTCTCGGCAGTCGGCCGGGCGAAGAAATCGACCGCCGCCTGCCGGGTGCGGGCAATGAGGTCGGCGGGCACGCCGTGGCCGGTAATGCAGAAGAACCCCGACTCTTCGCATGCCACGGCGATTTCGCGGGCGACCCTGCGTTTGTCTTCATCCCGGCCCTGCAGGTAAGGGCCGATATCGATCGCCGGAATCGACATTTGCGTCGCCTTTCATCGGGATCGGATGGGGCCGCCGATAGCTATGCCCGATCGAAAGCCATGTCCACCCTGCCCGACGCCGGCATTCGGCCGGGCTGCACGCCTGTCATGCGATGGAGGTTGATAGAGCGGTAATGCTCGCTTATGTCAGAAACCTGCCGCAAACTTGGAAGTCCGCTCGATCCGGCAACAACAGAACCCCCGCCATGAAAACCCGGCAAATCAAGCTCACATCGCATCCCGAAGGCCGGAAGAGCGCCGCAGCGCTCCGGTGGGGCGCGGCGACATGCGAGGAACGCGGTCCTGTAGTGGGGACCCTGACGCCGCAGCGCAACGCGATCGGGGCACATTCGGGCTCTTATTCCGTCTATCGCGCGCTTGCGATTGCGGCGGGCACCCTCGATCCCGTGCATGTGCCCGATCTGACCGACACGTCCCCGGCGGAACGGATCGGTCCGCACCCGCAATGGGCCTCGCCGGAGAGGATCGTCTCCATGGACCCCTACGGCCACCTGGTGAACGAGGCCTGGGGGGACAGGCTGCGGGACGGCTGGGATGTCCGTCCGACAATCGCGGTCACGAAAGCGCGACTGGAATTGCCGGAGTTCGACAGCGCCATCGCGGCCTGCCGGGTAAAGGTCGACGGGCGGATCGTGACCGAGAGCGGGGATGTGCGCGTCACCAAGGTGGCGGTCGAGCCGGTCTGGTATCTGCCGGGCATCGCCGAGCGGTTCGGTGTGAGCGAGAGCGAGCTGAGGCGATGCCTCTACGAGCATTCCGGCGGGATGTTCACCGAGCTGGTCACCCGCAACGACCTTAAGGTGTTCCTTCCCCCGATCGGAGGCATTACCGCCTATCTGTTCGGCGATCTCGACGCGATTGCCGATCCCGGCCGCGAAGTCGCCTGCCGCGTGCATGACGAGTGCAACGGCTCCGATGTGTTCGGCTCCGATATCTGCACCTGCCGGCCGTACCTGGTGCATGGCATCGAGGTTTGCGTCGAGACCGCGCAAATGGGCGGCTGCGGTATCGTCGTCTATAACCGGAAGGAAGGCCGCGCGCTCGGCGAAGTCACGAAATTCCTGGTGTACAACGCGCGGAAGCGGCAGCCTGGCGGAGACCGCGCGGAAACCTATTTCGAGCGCACCGAGTGCGTTGCCGGGGTGCACAACGCGCGGAAGCGGCAGCCTGGCGGAGACCGCGCGGAAACCTATTTCGAGCGCACCGAGTGCGTTGCCGGGGTGCAGGACATGCGGTTCCAGGAACTGATGCCCGATGTCCTGCACTGGCTCGGCATCGAGCGCATCGACCGCTTCGTTTCGATGAGCAACATGAAATTCGATGCCCTGGTGCGTCAGGGGATCGACATTGCCGAGCAGGTCGCGATTCCGGCGGGGCTCGTGCCGGATGACGCGAGCGTGGAGATCCGTGCGAAGACGGCGGCCGGGTATTTCAGCGCGACACCGGTGGCTGAGGAGGACCTGACGGCGGCCAGGGGACGGGGGCTGCATGATTAGCCCCGAATTCTTGCTGCGGGGACCGGAAGCCTGAATCCTTCCCCCGGGAATCGCACCGTGAGCACGCCGCCCGGCACGCCGGCGCGCAGCCCGGTCGCAGTCCGCCTCGGCCATCCCGCAGAGATCAGGCGGCGCTGCCATGAGATACTCGCCATCGGCGAGCGCGGGACCCTTCCGCATTTCGATGTGCGCGCCGACCGGCTTCCCGCAGTCGCCGATATTGTCGCCGGCGTGACGAGGGAACGGTATCCGGACCTGGCCGTTCCGCCGCACAGCCGCTGGCGGCAATTCGAGGTCGGTGGAACCGACCGCTGGAACGCCCTGGCGGGTGGTCTCGACCGGCACGACCGGGCGCGGGCTGCGCTCGATCTGGTCGTCCCGAGCGTGCTTCTGGACGCAGGCGCCGGCGCCCGCTGGCGCTATCGCGAAGCGGGGACGGGTTGGGAATTCACCAGGTCGGAAGGCCTCGCGGTTGCGAGTTTCGCCATGTTCTCGGCCGGCGTGTTCTCGTCCGTTGCAGCCCGCCCGCTGCGCACGGATGCAAGCGCCTTGCGGGCCTGCGGCGCGGAGCGGCTGGCAGAGGCGTTCCAGGCAGGCCCCGGCAACCGGCTGGAAGGAATGGAGGGGCGCGCGGGTCTGCTTCGCTCGCTGGGCCGGGCGCTTGAGGAGCGGCCCGATCTCTTCGGGTGTCCGCCCAGGGTCGGCGGCCTTTACGACCGGTTCCGTGCGCTTCCGGCGCCGCCGAGCGCGGCGGAAGTTCTGGAAACTCTGCTCGATGCGCTTCATCCCATCTGGCCGGAGCGCATCGTGGTGGACGGCGCCGGTCTGGGCGATGTGTGGTACCATGGAAGCCTCCGACGCGCCGACGGGACGGACAGGCTCGTTCCCTTCCACAAGCTCACGCAATGGCTCGCATACTCGCTGATGGAGCCGCTGGCCGAGGCGGGTATTCCTATGCGCGATCCCCACGAACTGACGGGCTTGGCGGAATATCGCAATGGCGGCCTGTTCATCGACGCGGGTGTGCTGGCGCCTCGGGACGAGGGGGTTTTCGCCGTCGAGCATCCTCCCGGCGACGAACTTGTCGTGGAATGGCGCGCGCTCACGGTCGCGCTTCTGGACAGGCTTGCGCCGCTCGTGCGCGACCGGCTCGGACTGGACGGCGCGCAATTGCCGCTCGCAGGGCTGCTCGAGGGCGGAACCTGGGCCGCCGGGCGTATGCTGGCGAGCGCGGCGCGCGAAGGCGGCGGTCCGCCGATCCGCCTGGCGTCGGACGGCACGGTTTTCTGACCTTGAAAACGAATGGGGGTTTCTTCAATGGAAAATGTCACGGTCGTCGATCATCCGCTGGTCCAGCACAAGCTGTCCCTCATGCGCCGCAGGGAAACCGATACCGCCCGGTTCCGGCTGCTCCTTCGCGAGATTTCCCTGTTGCTCGGCTATGAAGTCACCCGCGATCTTGCAACCGAGATCCGCAGCATCGAGACGCCGCTAGCGGAGACACGCGCGCCCTTCCTGACCGGCAAGAAACTCGTCCTCATCTCCATCCTCCGGGCGGGAAACGGCCTGCTGGAAGGAATGCTCGACCTCATCCCCTCGGCCCGCGTTGGGCATGTGGGGATCTATCGCGACCCGGAGACGCTGGTGGCGATGGAATACTATTTCAAGGTGCCGGACGATCTCGGCGACCGCCCGGTGATCGTTCTCGACCCCATGCTGGCGACGGGAAACTCGGCCATTGCCGCGGTTACGAGGCTCAAGGAGGCGCACGCACGCGATATCAAGATGCTGTGCCTGCTCGCGGCCCCGGAGGGAATAGAGGCCTTCCACGCAGTCCACCCCGATGTGGCGATTGTCACCGCAGCCATCGACGAACGACTCAACGACCACGGATACATCGTTCCGGGGCTCGGAGACGCCGGCGACAGGTTGTACGGCAACAAGTGATCTATTCGCGGAGCGCCGCGGGACCTGGCTGGCCTTGCGTTTCGGTCCGGTTGGGTCGGATAGCGCGCTAACCCAAGTTTAACGGTGGGGCACAGGATTCGGACGAGATTGAGCGGCATTCCGCGGTCAAGTCATTGATATTGCTGGATAGAGGTTTTCGGAGGCGCAATGTAGTGCCATAATATTTTGGTGGTGTGGTTCCATGCTCTTGCGCCCGCCCCTATGCTGTGCCCGATGTTCATTCGGCGCACCAGGACCAGAACCGGCGGGCGCGGCGAGGTCTATTATTCGCATCGCCTTGTGCGCTCGGAGCGCAGCGGCGAGAAGGTCCGCCAGCGCACCCTGCTCAACCTGGGGAGCGACTTCCCGGTCGAGCGGCGGCACTGGGCGGTGCTGTGCAGCCGGATCCAGCAGCTGCTCGACCGCCAGGCCGAGCTGGTTCCGCTGTCCTGTCCGGAGGAGGTCGAGCGGCACGCCCAGCGCATCGCCGCGCAGTTGCTCAACAGCGCGCCGTCCGGCGGGACCGGGCGCCCCGACCTGCAGACGGTGGATGTCGGCTCCCTGGAGCTGATCCGCCCGCGTTCGGTCGGCGTCGAGCATGTCGGGCTGTGGGCCATGGAGCGGCTCGGCCTGGAGGCTTTGCTGGAGCGGCTGGGCTTCAACGGCACGCAGCGCGCGCTCGCCATGGCCAGCGTCATCGCCCGCATGGCGGCGCCGGGCTCGGAGCGCGCCAGCTGGCGCTGGCTGTGCGAGCGTTCGTCGCTCGGCGAGCTGCTGGGGGTGGATTTCGAGCGCATGAGCATGATGCGCCTCTACCGCGTCTCCGATGCCCTGATGGCGCAGCGCGCGGCGATCGAGGCGCATCTGTTCGATCGGGCGACGGATCTGTTCGGCCTGCGCTCCACGGTGACGCTCTACGACCTGACCAACACCTTCTTCGAGGGCGCAGCGGCGGCCCAGCCCAAGGCCGAACGCGGCCATTCCAAGGAGAAGCGCGGCGATTGCCCGCTCCTGACCCTGGGGCTGGTGCTCGACGGCTCGGGCTTCGTGCGCCGCTCCCAGGTGTTCTCCGGCGCGGTCAACGAAGACAAGACCCTGGCGTCGATGCTCGAGGCCCTGGGCGCGCCGTCGGACGCGCTGGTGGTGATGGACGCGGGGATCGCCACCGAGGCCAACATCGCCTGGCTGCGCGACAACGGCTACCGCTATCTGGCGGTCAGCCGGGAACGCACCCGCCGCTTCGATCCCGATCTGGCGCTGGCCATCGAGACCCGGTCGCGCCAGACGGTCCATGTGCACAAGGCGGTCGACGCCGAAGGTGGAGAGGCGCGGCTCTACTGCTACTCCGAGGCGCGGGCGAAGAAGGAACAGGGCATCGCAAACCGCTTCGCCGCGCGCTTCGAGGGCGAGATGAGCAAGCTCAACGACGGCCTCAAGCGGCCGCGCACCCGCAAGAGGCTCGACCATGTCTGGCAGCGGATCGGCCGGATCAGGGAGAAGAGCCGCGGCGCCGCGGCCCACTACGATATCGACGTCATCGCCGACGACAGCGGCGAGAAGGCGCGCGCCGTCACCTGGGAGCGCCGCCCGCTCGCCGGCACCATGATCACCCATCCCGGCGTCTACTGCCTGCGCACCAACGTCCAGGACTGGGACGAGGAGACGCTGTGGCGCACCTACACTTCGCTCACCGATGTCGAGGCCGTGTTCCGCTCGCTCAAGTCGGAACTCGGCCTGCGCCCCATCTTCCACCGCACCCAGAGGCGCTCCGACGGCCATCTGTTCATCACCGTGATCGCCTACCAGATGGTGCAGACCATCCGCCGACGCCTCGGCGAGAAGGGTGAGAGAGAGAGCTGGGCCAGCCTGCGAGCCATCCTCGAAGGCCAGCAGCGGGTCACCGCGACCTTCAGGCGCAAGGATGGCCGCAGCTTGCATGTCCGCAAGGCCACACGGGCCGAGCCCGAACAGCAGAAAATCTTTCGCGCGCTCGGAATCGATCCCGCTCCCGGAGGCATCAGGAAAATGATCGTCTGATCCCGGACCAGGCGAAAAAACCGGAATGTAGTGCCCTACGCGGAATTATTGCTCCATAAGACACTGATAATGAACGATCTTCAAAATGCCGTGTTAAACTTGGGCTAAGTGTCCGGCCCGAAATGAATTGAGTGATTTCAGCGTGTTGTGATTCACTGGATGTGTTGAAGCAATCAGCGAGGCACAAGATGTGGACTGAAATCACTCGCCCGAAATATGCCCGCACGGGCCTTCGTTACGCAAGCGATCTGAGCGATGCGGAGTGGCGGGTGATCGCCCCTCATATGCCGCCGGCGAAGGCTTTGGGCCGGCCGCGGACGACGGATTTGCGGGAGGTGGTGAACGCCATCCTGTATGTTTTGCGTTCGGGCTGCCCCTGGCGGATGTTGCCGAAGGAGTTTCCGCCCCGTTCGACGATACAGCGCTATTTCGCCGCGTGGCGGGACGGCGGTCTGTGGATGCGGATCAATCGCCATCTCCTGATGGCGGTCCGCGAGGCGGCGGGGCGCGAAGCCAGCCCTTCGGCCGGCGTCATCGACAGCCAGAGCGTGAAAACCACCGAAAGCGGCGGCCCACGGGGCTTCGATGCAGGCAAGAAGGTCAAGGGTCGCAAGCGTCATATCCTCACCGACACCGGCGGCCTGCTGGTAGCCGCCCGGGTCCACGCCGCCAACATCCAGGATCGCGACGGCGCGCCCGCCCTGCTCGCCTCCATCCGGTACAGCTTCCCGTGGCTGCGCCATGTCTTCGCCGACGGCGCTTATGCCGGCCCCAAACTCGAAGCCGCCCTGAAGCGGGTCGGGCGATGGACCCTCGAGATCGTCAAACGCCCGAACGGCGCCCAAGGCTTCGAAGTCCTCCCCCGCCGATGGGTCGTCGAACGCACGCTGGCGTGGCTAAACCGAAACCGGCGACTGGCGAAAGACTTCGAGGCAATGATCGCTACAGCGCAAGCCTGGCTCTTCATCGCCTCCGTTCAACTCCTCACCAGAAGAATCGTAAGATACTGAAAAACAAACATTCTTTTTGGGCCAGACTCTAAGAGCCTGACCCGAAATGAATCGCGTTATTTCAACGGATTATACTCCCCGGTTTTGTTCAGGCTACGGGCGGGGTGCGAGCGACGACTGGCGAAAGGCTCCAGGGGCAGCAATCCCTCCGCCCACGTTCGGTACTTCGCCGCCTCCGTTCAACTCGTCACCCGACGGCTCGCAACACACTGAAATACAAAACTTTCTTTATGAGTCAGGCTCTAAGGCCCGCGCGTCAGCGGCTTGTAGCGGATGCGGTGGGGGCGGTCGGCTTCCGCGCCGAGGCGGCGGCGGCGGTCGGCCTCGTAATCCGCGTAGTTGCCTTCGAACCACTCGACATGGCTGTCGCCCTCGAAGGCGAGGATGTGGGTGGCTATCCGGTCGAGGAACCAGCGGTCGTGGCTGATGACCAGAGCCGAGCCGGCGAAGGCCAGCAACGCCTCTTCCAGCGAGCGCAGCGTCTCGACATCGAGGTCGTTGGTGGGCTCGTCGAGCAGCAGCAGGTTGGCGCCGGACTTCAGCATCTTGGCGAGATGGACCCGGTTGCGCTCGCCGCCGGACAGGCTGCCCACCTTCTTCTGCTGGTCGGGGCCCTTGAAGTTGAACGTCGAGACATAGGCCCGGCTTGCGACCTCGCGCCCGCCGAGCGTGACCGTGTCCAGCCCGCCGGAAATCTCCTGCCAGACAGTGTTGGTGGCGTTGAGCGCATCGCGGCTCTGGTCCACCGTGCCGATCTTCACCGTTTCGCCGACCCGGAGCGCGCCGCTGTCAGGCGTCTCTTCGTCGGTCAGCATCCGGAAAAGCGTGGTCTTGCCGGCGCCGTTCGGCCCGATGACCCCGACAATGCCCGCCGGCGGCAGGCGGAAGGAAACCCCCTCCATCAGCAGCCGGTCGCCGAACGCCTTCGCGACACCCTTCGCCTCGATCACGACATCGCCGAGCCTCGGCCCCGGCGGGATGACGATCTCGGCCGTGTCCAGCGCCCGGCGCGCGCCCTCGGCCAGAAGTTCCTCATAGGCCCGGAGCCGCGCCCTGCTCTTGGCCTGCCGGGCGCGCGGGCTCTGGCGGACCCATTCGAGCTCGCGCTGCAGCACCCTTTGCCGCGCGCTTTCCTGCTTCTCCTCCAGCGCAAGCCGGCGCTCCTTCTGCTCCAGCCAGGAGGAGTAGTTGCCCTCGAACGGCACGCCGCGCCCGCGGTCGAGTTCCAGGATCCAGCCGGCGACATTGTCGAGGAAGTAGCGGTCGTGGGTGACGGCCACCACCGTGCCTTCATATTGCTCCAGGAAGCGTTCGAGCCAGGCGACGCTCTCCGCGTCCAGATGGTTGGTCGGCTCGTCGAGCAGCAGCAGATCCGGCTTCGAGAGCAGCAGCCGGCAGAGCGCGACGCGCCGGCGCTCGCCGCCGGAAAGCGCTGCCGTGTCGGCGTCGCCCGGCGGGCAGCGCAGCGCGTCCATGGCGATCTCGACGGTGCGCTCCAGTTCCCAGCCGTTCGCGGCTTCGATCCGCTCCTGGAGTTCGCCCTGTTCCTCGATCAGCGCGTCCATCTCCTCGGCGGTCATCTCCTCGGCGAAGCGCGCGCTTACCTCGTTGAAGCGCTCCAGCAATCCCGCCGTTTCGGCCGCGCCCAGCATGACATTGCCCATCACGTCCCGCTCGGGGTCGAGCTCCGGCTCCTGCGACAGGTAGCCGACACGCACCCCGTCCGCCGCCCACGCCTCGCCGTCGAACTCGGTTTCGATGCCGGCCATGATGCGCATGAGCGTCGATTTGCCGGCGCCGTTCGGCCCCAGCACGCCGATCTTGGCGCCTGGCAGGAAGGCGAGGCGGATATTGTCCAGCACCTTGCGCCCGCCGGGATACGCCTTGGCGAGGCCGTGCATGACATAAACATATTGACGTGCAGCCATGGCGCCGCTCATACCCTGCCGGCTGCTTTGCTGCAACGCTCGGGCGGACGTTTGAACGGCGCTTTCCCTAGTGGCGAAACGGCTCTAGCGTGCTGCCATGTCGATTGTCGATGCGATTGTGGAATTTGCGGTAGCAGTGCGTGGAGACCGGGCGGCCAATGCCGGCGCAGTCGGGGATGGCACGGCACTCGAACTGCTCCTTGCACCCCGCTTTCAGGCCCTTGTCGAGGCGATGTTGCCCGAGGTTACCGCCATTGCGCCCAATGTGCTGCCGGAATTCCGGCGCCCCGGAGTGGGGCGTCCGGATTTGGCCCTCAAACGTCCGGGGGCGCCCGCTCGCGCCTTTATCGAATTGAAGCAACCCGGCCTCGCGCTCGATCCGGACCGGTTCACGGGCCACAATGCCCAGCAGTTTGCGCGATTTTGCGAACTGCCCCTTTGGGCGCTTTGCAACTTCACGTCGATCCGGCTCTATCGCCGGGACGCGCTCGAAGCCGAGGCGGAGATTCTGCCCACGGCCGTGCTGGAGCCAGGAATGTCGGCGGCGCGCGCGGGGCGGTTGATTCGCGGAGGCGACGCATCCGGCTTCGCGGCCATCCTTCGGACCCTGGCCATGGCTCAGCCCGCTGCACCCCAGGACGCCGGGGAAGTGGCGGCCGTGCTCGCACATGCCGCGCGGCTGGTTCGGTCTGTGGTCGCCGCGCAATGCGGCCAAGGACTGGATGAGGTCGTCTCCCAAGTCCGGGCGGACTTCAACGAGACCTTGTTTGCGCGCGCGGAGGCGGGCGGATACGACCCCGCCAACACCGATTCGGGGTTCTCTTCGGCTTTCGCCCAGACCCTGGTATTCGGTTTGCTGCTTGCCCGAGAGGCCAGCGGCAGGGATGTCGGCACGCAAGCTTACGAATTGCTCCCCGACTCGTCCTGGCCGCTGTTGCGGGGTACGCTTAGGGCGCTGACGCTGGACGAGGTGCGGACCATGCTCGGCGTTGCCTTCGATGTAACGGTCGATGCCGTGAACGCCGTCGATCCGGCTCTTCTGGCGCCAGACAACGGCCGCGACCCGGTGCTCTATCTCTACGAGGATTTCCTGCGCATTTTCGACCCCGAGGCGGTCAAGCGATATGGCGTCTATTACACGCCGCTCGAGGTCGTCCGGCTAATCGTCGCCGAAGTGGACCGAGCGCTTCGCGGTTCCTTTGGAACGGAGGGACTGCTCGACGAAAACGTCCATCTGCTCGACCCGGCCTGCGGCACCGGCACATTCCTGGTCGCCGCCGCCGGCGAGGCCGCACAGCAGGCCGAAGAACGATTCGGCGAGGGGGCGGTTCCAGCCGAGATCGAGGCGTTCGCTCAACGGATGCATGGCTTCGAACTGTTGGTGGGGCCTTATGCCGTCGCTCATTACCGGATGACGCGGGAGGTAGCCGGGCGGGGCGCCGCTGCCGCCCGCCTGCCGATATTCCTGACCGACACGCTCGCCCCACCGGCGGATACAGCAGGTGTGCAGCCGCATTTGGCATTTCTGAGCGCGCCCATGGTGGCCGAGCGCCGGGAGGCCGACGCCGTCAAGCGCGATGCGCCGATTCTGGTCGTCATGGGCAACCCGCCCTACAAGCGCCTGCGCGCCGGCGAGGCGGCGGAACTCATCGGCGCCGATATGGACGCTCGCTGGGAGGACCTGAAACGCCCCGTGCGGGAAGCCGGGCACGGACTATCCCTTAACGCTTTTCCCGATCTCTACGTCGCCTTCTACCGCTGGGCGCTGTGGCGGCTGTTTGAAGCGGAAGGGGCGCAGGGCCTCGGTGTTCTCGCCTTCATCACCAACCGCAACTTCCTCACCAGGCGGGGTTTCGGCGGGTTGCGCAAGATGCTGCGCGAACGCTTCGAGCGCATCCGCATCGTCGATTTCCGTGGAAACACCCGTGCCGTTCGCCCGGCCCCGGTCGAGCGGGATGAGAATATCTTCGACATTGAGACAGGCGTTTGCATCCTCGTCGCTGAAGCCGCCCGTGGCGCTCCGGGCGAGGCGCGGGTCGAATATGCCGATGTCTGGCGGGAGGGCGCATTCAGCCGTTTGGACGAGCTCAATCTGGCGAACGCTGCTGCGGCCGATCCACAGCAGTTTGCCTATCGTCCGATCGAGGCAGCGGGCATGGACCGACTGACGCCGGCCGGCTTCGTCGGAAGCGACTGGCCTGCGCTCGACTGCATCTTCGATTTCCGTTCCAACGGCATCGTCACCTACAGGGACCGATTCGTCTATGCGACGGAAGCCAACCTGTTGGAACGAAGAATCATTACCTGGCAAACCGGCGACTATTCCAAGGCTCAGGAAGAGTTCCGCGATTCCGCTGCCAACAAGGTCGGCCCCGCGCTAGAATCGCCCTTCGACAGGGCGGCGATTACGCGGGTATCCTATCGGCCGCTCGACATCAGGCATTTGTATAACCACCCCAACTACGTTGATCGTCCACGCCATTCGCTTCAAGCGGTTTGGGGCGAGGAAAATGTTGCGCTGTTTGCCTTGGGCGATGGCACCGGCGGTGGCCCGGCGGTCTGGTGTCACGGCCTTGTCCCGGACTAGCACGCTTTTCGCGGCAGCTATGGCGGCTGGGTGTTTCCGCTCTGGGACGGTCGGGAAGGGCGGGGCGGCACCTTGCTCAACGGGGAGTTTCTCGATGATTTACAGGACGGATTGGGTGCGGCGGTCGGTCCGCAGGAGGTCTTCGATGCCGTACTCGCCCTGTTGTCGGCCTCCGGCTATACGACCCGTTTCGCTTGGGATCTGGAAGATGCCTTCCCGCACATTCCGTTTCCGGCCGAAGCCGGCCTGTTCCGCCGGACGGCGGAAGTGGGCGCTCGCATAAGGACGCTCCAGACATTCGCGGCCGATCCGGCCGAGAGATTTTTCCGGGGACGGATAGAAGGGCGGGTCGCCGGCCCCGTTCTCGATGTCCCGACGCCCCGGCGCGCCTTTACGCGGCAGGGCGATGAGGGAACGCTGGTGTTGACCGCTGCTGGGGACATGCGCGTGGCCGGTATTTCTGTGCGCGTCTGGGATTTCGCCGTCAGCGGCTATCCCGTGCTTTACCGTTGGCTGCGCGCGCGCCGGGGACAGGCGCTGAATGCGGCCATGCACCGCAGTATTCTGGGCCTTGTCGCGCGGATCGACCAGTTGCTGTTTTTGTTCGATGAAGCCGATGAGTTGTTGGCCGCGGCGTTGCAAAATCCCTTGGCTTTCCAGCCGAATTGGAGAGAGGCCGGCGATGCGCCAGACATGGAGGACGAGGATGCCCAAACGGCAACTTGACCTTTTCGCCGAAAGCCCGGCGGAGTTGCCGCGGACGCACCATGCCTTCGACCGGCAAAAATGGTTGTGCGGACCCCACCCACCGGAATGGCAGGAGCGGGAATACGAAAGGGCGCTCGAATTCGTTCGCGCGTCGCTCCCCGCGATTCTGGAGAGTTTCCGCACCGACGGGGCCTTTCCCTGGCATACCGAACGAACTGCGGGCGCTGCGGATCATCTTCCACAACCGTTCGAGCTGGTTGCCGACGGAAGAATGTGCGGTCTTCCGGCAGGCGTTTCATGACGAACTCACCCGTTGGGAGGAGGCAAGGCAACTTCCCGAACATGAAGATATAGACGCAGCCCTGCTGACGCGACGTACGAAACCGCCCGCACTCGACTGCCCCATCGCGGAGTGGGAGGTCGCTGGCATATCCCCCATCGTCGATGACGAGAACGGCGTTTACGGCAAATTGCGCCCTCTGCCTCTGGATCAGGACACTTACGTTCTGTGGCCGGGCGCGTTCGAGCCGCGCAAGCCCGCGCCCCTGCCGCCCGAAGACGCATCGGCCAAAAGCGGCGAATAGCTGCGCACCCGCCCTCAAGCCGCCCTTGCGCTAAACGGCGCGCCGAATCGGTCGAACCGGCGTTTTGCCTGTGCTTCGGACGGGAACCGGGTATAGTCGATCCGCTACCCGGAAGGAGGACCATCATGGAAGTCCCATTCGGCGGCGGCTGCGCTTGCGGCGCCATCCGCTACGAGGTAACGGGCGCGCCGCGCTTTATGGGCAACTGCCATTGCCGGGACTGCCAGCAGGCAACCGGCAGCGCCTATTTTCCGGCCGTGGTGGTGAGGGAGAGCGAATTCACCCTGCTCAGCGGCGAGCCGGGCTGGTTCGAAAGGCCTGCGGACAAGGGCCACCCCATGCGCCGGGCCTTCTGCCCTTCATGCGGCTCTCCGGTGTTCCTGGTCAACGGGGCGAACACATCCGCCCGCGCGCTGTATGCAGGAAGCCTTGACGACCCGGGCGGCTACCGGCCGAGCCGGGACATCTTCGTCGGCAGCGCGCAACCCTGGAACCCGATGCACCCGGACCTCCCCAAGGACAAGGGCATGCCGGGCGGATAGGCCAGGGACCGCTTCGGTCCGGCGCGTTCGCCCTCAGGCGGCCCTTGCGCGCTGGCGCTCCAGGCCGCGGGCGAAATTGTCGAGCGTGATCTTGCGGTCGAGCGAGAAGTCCTCGCGGAGGATGTCATAGACATCGCCCTCCACGGCCTGCATCGAGAGCAGGATGATCGCGCACTCCGGCCCGCCGCCCTCGACATGGGTCTCGTCGCCCCGGTTTTCCGAGAAGGTCCCGGCCGGGCGGATGTCGGGGGGCCTGAGCGTTCCGTCCGGCGCCGGCTTGTAGATGCGGTGCTCGCCCTCCAGCACCAGCGTCTTGGTGACGCCGACATGGGTGTGCGGCACGCAGTTCGTGTCGGGATCGAACTTCATCAGCATATCGACCCGGTTCAGCTCCCGGTCCACGCTCTGGATGGCGTAGTAGAGCCCGTCGAAGCCGTTGAACGGCGCCCAGTCGATGGCGCGGTCGTCGAATTTGTATGCGGTCATGGCAAGCAGCTCAATCTTTCCGGCAGAAACTCGCGCGCCAGTAGAGCGCAGGGACGGTGGGATGGGAAGGGCGGATAGGCAGCAGGGCAATCGCTTTTGGGTCTGTCATAGTGCGGCGCGTATCATTTTGAGCAGGAAGTCATCGTTCCATGCTGCGCGCTTGAGTTTTCCGCGCATGGCGTCCCTGGTCGGTTCGCGCCGTGCGATGTTCAGGGCGAGGCGTCGCAGCAGAGCGAGGTTTTCGGGGCCGTGGTCCTTGCGGTTGCGCTGGCGGTCCTCGTTCATGGTCACGTCGAGCACCCAGTGCAGGCAGTTTTCAATGGCCCAATGGGCGCGCACGGCGTGCTGGAAGCGTTCGGGCGAGAGCGGCGCGCTCATGATGTAGTAGCGGGTTTCGGTTGTCGTCTGCCTGGCGGTTTCGCGCCTCGCCTCGATCTTGCCGATCGCGGCCAGGCCCGGCCAGTCATGATGCTCCCGCAGCCATGCACTCTCGTGGCAGACAGTGGCGCGGCGCGTCTCGATGCGCCCGTGATCGCCGTCAACATGCTGACATGATTGCAGTTTGTCCGCCTGGGCGGGATCGGCCAGATAAAGCCGCACATCCTCATACAGGCTGTCCTGATTGGCCTTGAGCGCCAGAACATAGTCCCCGCCCTTGGCGGTGACGGCCTCGGCTGTCGCCCTCTGGGTATGCATCGCGTCCGCCGTCACGATCCGGCTCTCGAGCGCCAGCATCTCAAGCAGCCTCGGCATGGCCGCGATCTCGTTGGACTTGTCATCGACCTTCACCTGGCCGAGCACCAGACGGGCCTCGGCTGCGAAGGCCTGCACCAGATGCACCGGCGAACGCGCGGCGGCATCGGCGAAGGAACGGCGCAGCGACTTGCCGTCAATGGCGATGACATCGCCGTCCAGCACCGCCGCCCAGTCCTCCAGAAGCCGCAACAGCACTCCCTGCAGGCCGCCGGGATCGAGGGCGTTGAACAGGTCCGAAAAGGCATCGTGGCTCGGAATGCCGTGCTTCAACCCCATGAAACGGCGCAAAAACCCCTCCTTGGCCCGCCCATACCGCTCCATGTCCGCGCAGCCCTCCCCGCCGCACAGCGTCGAGAGCAACGCGATCATCAGCATCTCATGCAGTGAATGCCGTGTCGCATTGCTGCGCCGCGGATCGCCAACCCCTTCGAATACCGTCGAAAACTCCCCCATCTCGCACTCCCAAAACCTGAACCGGAATCGGCAGTGTGAATCGACAACGCCAACACATCATCCCTAATTCTCAAAAGCGATTCCCCTGGGATAGGCAGCGACCGGTATTGCGCAATCCGGCCGGTCGCTTTAGCTGGATGCCGTAAACGGCGCGTTACCCGGCGGATCGGCAATGGGCTCAGACATCGAGAACGAAGAGACCTGCCGTCAGGACAGGGAAAGACTGCTGCAAGAACTCCGCGACATCGCAGAGCGATGCGCTCGCCTCATGGGTCCGGGCCCCTCTGCGGTCGAACATGGCGACCTTCTCTACGACGAGTACGGGTTGCCGAAGTGACCGTTTACGGTTCGGCGGCGCTTGCCGTTCCGATCCGGTAGCGCGTTGCGGTCCGAGCGCGAATATCGGCTGTTGGCTGCGTCGCCAGGCAATCGCCACTCCGTCACGGAAAGAAGCCCGGATCACGGCAGGCTACAGTCGGTCTTCCCGGTCGTCAGCATCGAAGATCAGGCGGGCAGCTCTTCGTAGGGATTAAACGCCGGGACATCGAGGGGCGCGAAATGGCGAAGATTGCGCGTGAGGACGGTCAGGTTTCGACTGCCTGCAGTCGCTGCGATGGCAATGTCGGCAAAGCCGGGCGAATGGCCCGCCGCACGCGCGTTGTCCATCACGGTTCCCGCCAGACGCGCCGCCGCAGTGTCGAAGGGAAGCACCCGCTCGCCGTAGAGATGGAGCACGAGTTCGAGCCAGTCGTCGAGGCGTGCGGCTCTTGCGGCGGCCCCGATCCGTCGCAGCCTGGCGATGCCGCTGCAAATCTCTGCGACTGTGACGGCGGACAGGAACAGGGCGTCGGAATGTTCATCCATCCACCCGGCGAGCGTTGCGCTCTGCGCTCTCCGGTCCGGTGCCCCGGTGGAGAGGATGTCGGTATCGACCAGATACAAGGAGCCGGTTCCTAAAGCCCGATATCCCTCGGCGGGCTCGCGTCGCGCGACGGCAGGTCGTCGTCTTCGAGTCCCGAGGCGAGCAGCAGGCGGCCGAAGGACGGAGCCCGGTTGAGGCGGTTCCATTCTCCGATCCCGAGGATGACCGCCCGAGGCTTACCATGGCGGGTGATGACGGCAGCCTCTCCTTGCGCCGCATCTTCCACCAGGGCGGACAGCCTGGCCTTGGCCTCGCGCAATTGAACTTCCCGCATGGCGACCCTTTTGTAACCACTGTGGTCACATTATATCGGTACCGGGAGCCAGGCAATCGGTACGTAGCGCCGAAGAGTGCTCGACCGCGAAGCCGCGTGAAACTCATTTTGTTTATGGATGGGCTCGGAATGGCGCGCGACTATCCTCCTTCCGGCGCAGAACCGGGGGTATCGATGACCGTGGAAGTCGACCAACGCGGGACTCCCCTGCTTAGGCCGCTGGTTGTTCTGTCGCTGCTGTTTTCCGGGGCCATGTTCGGTTTCTTTTTCGCATGGGCCTGCTCGACCATGTGGGGCCTGGATGCGGCTGACCCGAATACCGCCATAGCCGCCATGCAGGCCATGAATGCGAGCGTGCGCAACTGGGTCTTCGCGCCCGCTTTCTTCGGCACGCCCGTCCTGTTGATTTTCACGGCGTTGGTTGCCTCGAGAGTCCGGGAGCGGCGGGCCGCAATTTACTTCGCCCTGGCCGGTCTTCTCTATGTTCTGGGCGCCATGGTTCCGACGATGACCGCCAATGTGCCGATGAATGAGGCGCTGGCTATGGTCGATACGCCGCTCGACCCCGCCGAGGCGCAGGAAGCATGGCGGAGTTACTCCGAGCCGTGGCAAGTCTGGAACACCGTTCGCGCCGTGATTGCGGGCTTTGTCCTCGCGCTGGCCGGATGGGGCGTCCCGGGCATGGGTGCCGTTCCGACCGGGAAGGACCGCCGGAACCGGACAGGCGATTGACGGCTGCGCGGTCCGGGGCGACGAACCGGAAGCGAGGCCGACGGCTGTCCACCGAACGGTCGAATCGAACCCGCGACCGGAAGACTCAATCTGTTCATGAAAATTCGAAATAATTCCTTGAAAGGAATTGACTCTGGAAAATCCATGCTAGGATGAGACAGGAGTAAGCGACGTCCGCGGAGCCGCTTCGTTTTCCGATTCGCGTCGGCGCGAAGAACCCCTGAGAAACGGAAGCGAGACGTGCGCCCTGCGCCTGATCTCGCGCGCGCAATCAGGCGCGCATTACGCACGCCGGCGCGAAACGCCCGCACGCGCACCCGCGGTACTTGTGTGCCGTGGAAAGGCGCCATCCCCTAGCGGGTGCGAATCCCGCCCGGCAACTGTCGCTCCAGCCGGTAGCAATCGGAGCGGGTGATGGAGGCAACGACATGGCCTGAAGCACTCCGATGGAACAGGCTGCCTTGGGCGGCCTGGCGACCATGCGGGCCGCAACGCGAGTGAACGCCGAGCAGGCCTCGAAACGTGCAATGCGGAAGCCGACCCGACCGTATCGCGGGGAAGGCTGCCACTGGCTGGGAAGCGAGCGACACGAGCACTGGCCGGTTCCGCCGGGGTAGTGGCGGCGGCACGCATGGAAGAGGGGGAGGGTAGCAACACGGGAAGCCCTGTCGGTGGTGAGCACACACCAACCGGACCCCCGCGAGGGGCAGGCTGGGCCGGCAGGGTGGCGGATGGGCTCGTAGTACCGGTGAGGCCGGGTAACGCCGGCGGAGGGAAGGAGCCCTGGTTCGAGAGCGATACGGGAAGGAGGAAAGGCATGACCACTGGCGAGAGCCTACCAGGGTCGGAACAGGTCCGGCGACTCCGGACCGTGTTACATGCGAAAGCTAAGGAAGAACCCGACCGGCGTTTCCACGCGCCGATCGACAAGGTGTGGCGCGAGGACTTTCTCGCCGAAGCCTGGAGGCGGGTCCGTCGCAACGACGGCACTGCCGGGGCGGACGGAGAGAGCTTTGCGGACATTGAGGCGTATGGCGTGGGGCGCTGGCTTGGGGAACTGGCGCGGGAGCTGATAGGCGGCTACGCCAGTGGCTCTGTCGAAAGCACAAGGTGAAGGTCGGGAAGACTGTGCACTTCCCGGACGAGAGGCAGCATGGCGAATACAGCCTCGTGCGCCTGACGCGAACGACCATGGGCCTTCCGAGTGCGAAGGCATGATCTCGTCCGAAAGCCGGATGCGGGAAATCCGCACGTCCGGTTTGATGAGCGGGGACTGGAAACGCAGTCATGGGAGCCGGACTGAGGCCCGACGCGAAAGCGCCGGAACAGCCACCGGACCCTAAAGCTGGCGCGCCAGTCCTCGACTCTACCGCGAAACAGGGACACGCCGCAGGCAAGCCGGCGGCGGCGCGAACGGAACGAAACGCGATGGAGGGACGACATGCAGGATGCAGACGGACGGAGCTTCAGCGAGGCAGGTGGAAAGGGCCGGGGCGGCGGCGGAACACGACACCTCATGACAAAACATGACATTTCATGACACCTCGCACGGTGTCTTTCCCGGCGAGGTCCGACCGGGCCGGGCGAAGGCCCGGAATCCGGGTCACACCTCCAGGCCGAACACCTCGCCCACCTCCGCCGCCATCGCCGCCGTCATCGCCTCAATCGCTGCCCGGCCCTTCACGGCTGTGGCGCGGGTTGGGCGGCCGACGACGCCGGAGCGGCTATAGGCGGCGAGGCCCCGGACGGCGAGAAGGGGGCGCTCTGCCAGTTCGTCCGCTACCTCTTCCATCCGCACGAGATGCGGCCAGCAGTGGAGCAGGACCGAGGTCTCGTATTCGCCGGCATGCATGTCGTCATGCACGCTCGTCTCGATGCCGGCGGCGGCGAAGGCCGCTTCCTGGATATGGCGGCCGGGGCCGAGCCAGACGCGCGGAGCCTCCAGATTGGCTTCGCGCACCGCATGCGCCAGGACGAGATTGCCGCCATGCGCGTTGACGATGGCGAGCCGCTCGATGCCGGAATGCGCGAGGCTCGCGCGGATGTCCCCGACGACGGCTGCGAGCGTGTCCGCCGCAAGCCAGACCGTGCCGGGGAAGCCCGCATGTTCCTGCGAGCAGGAGATGGGAAGGACCGGCAGCAGCAGTCCGCCGATCTTCTCCGCCAGACCGGCCGCGAGCGCGCCCGCGATCAGGCTGTCGGTCGCGAGCGGCAGGTGGCCCCCATGCTGCTCGAACGCGCCGACCGGCAGCACGGCGAGTTTGGGCCGGCCGACATCGGCGGCGGTGCGGGCGAGGAAGGCTTCGGGTAGCATACGCGCCATCCTATCAGGAGGCGGCGCCTCATGCTCCTGCCGACATCGACGCTCTTCGAGAGCGGCCCGCTCGATCTCGAACGCGGCGGCCGGCTGGACCGGCTGGCCGTCGCCTATGAGACCTGGGGCCGGCTGGACGCCGACGGCGGCAACGCGATCCTGCTCGCGCACGGCTATACCTCGAACCCGCATGTCGCCGGCCCCGGAGGGTGGTGGGAGCCGCTGGTCGGGCCGGGCCGGGCGATAGACACCGACAAGTGGTTCGTCGTCTGCTCGAACATGATCGGCTCGGCATATGGCAGCAGCGGCCCGGTCCGGGGCCAGCCCTTCCCGGATATCGAAACGGGCGACATGGTGGCGGCCCAGCACCGCCTGCTGGAGCATCTGGGCGTCGGCCGGCTGGCGGCGGCGGTCGGTTTCTCCTATGGCGGCTATCTCACCTTCGAATGGGGCAGCCGCCATCCCGACCGGATGCGCGCGCTGGCGCCGGTCGCGACCGCGATCTCGGCGCGGACGGGAGAGGAACGGGCTACCGGCCTCGAAGCGCGCTTCGCCGGCATCGAAGACCCGACGGAGGAACTCGAACGACTGCGAACCGAGACGCTGGAAGGCTATGGCGCGCTCGACTGGTTCTCCGACCGGCTGGGCTCCCGCGAGGCCGGGCGGGGCGAGGTGGCGGCGCTGGCGCGGAAATGGGCGCGGGAGTTCACGCCGGAATCGATGATCGTGCTGGCGCGCGCGGCCGCCCGTTACGATGTCCGGCCGCGCGCCGGCGACATTCGCGCGCCGCTGCTCTATGTGCTGGCGCGCAGCGACAGGCTGTTCACGCCTGCGCTTGCGGAGCCGACGCTCGCCCTGCTGCGTTCGCCGGCCTCATATTTCGAGATCGATAGCCCTTACGGCCATCTCGCCCCCAGCTATGACTGGGCGAAATGGGAAACCGCGCTGGCGGCGTTCCTGAGGGAACATGCAGGCTGAGGGACATGGCCGGCATGAAGCCCGACTACGAACGCATTGCCGGGGATTACCGGAAGGCCCGGCCGCAATATCCTGAGCGGCTGGTCGCCACGATCGCCGGCTGGCTACCGGACGGGCCCGTCGAGGTGCTGGATGTCGGCGCCGGAACCGGGATCGGCACCCGCGCGCTCGCGGGCGTTCTGGGCCCGCGGGCGTCCATCCTGGCCATAGAGCCGAGCCCCGCCATGCGCCGGGAGGCGGCGGCCGCGACCGAGGCCGCGCTCGGGATCGCCTTTCGCGACGGCAAGGCGGAGGCGCTGCCTTCGTCGGACGGGGCCATCGATCTCGTGTTCTCGGCCCAGGCGCTGCACTGGTTCGACCGCCCTGCCTTCTACCGGGAATGCGGGCGGGCGCTGAAGCCCGGCGGCGGCGTCGCCATCCTCTACAACAACCGCGACTGGCGGCGGGACCCTTTCGCCGCCGGCTATGAAGTCCTGCTCGAGCGCTACAGCCCCGGCTACCGGCGCGACTATCGCGAATTCGATATCCGGGGGGAGCTCGGCGCGCTCGACTGGGCCGCCCGGACGCAGGAGGACGGCGAGGTGTGGAGGCGACCGATGGGCAGGGACGCCTTCATGGCGATGTCCAGGTCCTCGTCGCGCGCGCAGGCCGCGCGGGACGCCGCCGGAGCGGAGACCTTCGACCGGGAGGTCGAGGCGCTCGTGGACCGGCACGCGAGCGCAAACGGTTTCGTTGAGGTCGTCTATCGCTGCGTGCTGACGCTCGCCGCGAAGGCGGGCTGAGGTGGGGCTACAGGATTGTCTGGGTTCGGTTGAGTTGAGATTGCACGACAAGCAACAAATATAGCCGCAATCGTAATTGTTACGGTGAGGGTACGATTGATATAGTGAATGAAAAATCGATGATTCTTGAAATCAAGCCAATGATAATTCCTGTGCCGACTGCAAGACCGATGGCCCAGGCGATTCGGTTTTCGATACGCCGCAGTCGATTTTCTACTCCGTCGAGTCGTCTGGCTAATTGGTTAATAGCTTGCATTATCCAAGCATTGTCGCTGTTGCGCGGAAGATCGACAACTGCGTCAGGCGTTGCCGGCCCTTGAGTGCCAGTCGCTTCTTCCGGGCTCGCTCGTTGATCGTCAACCATTATGCTGCTTGCCTAACGTTGATCCATTCCCATAGATCTTTATTTTGGCGTCCCCAAAAATTGGTAACAGGCAGAACGATGCCGGACGTAACGCCAACGCCGTCATCATCGCCTAAGCCAATTTTGGTCGCCAATTGTCGAGTCGTTTCGCCAACCGTAGAAATAAAATATACGTTGTCGCCCGCATCATAATAATTGCCCTTATAGTGTAGTTCGAGCTCGGATTTAACTCGCTTCGGGTCAGAAATTTTAAATGCCACAAAAACCTGCACGATTTTACACCTTCATGGCCGCGTCGGAGGCTGCACCTTGTCGTCCGCAGCTTGGGTCGCCACTTTCCTCACCAGCAATCCTAGCAAACGACTGTAACCAGAATCAAATGAGAATGACCGCAAGAAGAGCAAGCTACACGAAGTCGTCACGACGCGCCCAGATAAAATCGGCTATATGATGCAACCAGTACAACATATTGAGATTGCTGAAAAATGTCGCCGATTGCTTTGCCGGTGGGCGTTCCGCGATAACTACAGGGCCGTCACCGTCCAGCCCGTGTCCGAGCGGTCGAAGCGGATCGGGAGGGCGTTGGGCGCGAGTTCGTCGCGGAAGTCCGCGCCGAGGGCGGCCATGAGCACGCGCAGATTGCCGCCATGCGCCACGATGCAGGGGATATCTACGCCCTGCAGGGCGTCGGCCACAGCCGATTTGGTGCGCGCGACGAAAGCCGGCAGGGTCTCGCCGCCGGCGGGCTGCGCGCGCCAGTCGAGCTCCAGCGCGCTCCGGCCGACGAGCTCGCCGAACAGCCGTTCGCCGAGCCCGGGCGTGGCGTTCATCGGCACGGCGAGCCGGCGGGCGGCAGCCTGCGCGGTTTCGTAGGCGCGCGGATAGCTGCTCGCCTCGATGCGGGTAATCTCCCCGGCATCCGCCAGTTTCTTCGCCGCCCGCGCCGCCTGCGCCCGCCCGGTTTCGTTGAGCGGAATGACCGGGCTCTGCACGATGAAGGTGGCGTTGCCTGCGGTCTCGCCGTGGCGGAGAAAGTAGAACCGCCGCCCCTCCGGCCGAAGCTCCGGAGGGGCGGCGGAGAGAGTGTAGAGCTCTTCGGCGCCCCGGATCATCGCGGCGAGATCAAAGCGCGCCGGCCTGCTTGAGGTCCGCCACCTCCGAGGGCGGCATGTCCAGCAGCTCGCCCAGCACCGCCTCGTTGTGCTCGCCGATCAGCGGCGCCCGCACCACGTCCAGCGCCTCGCCGCCGAAGCGCACCGGCCAGGCCGGCACCACCACGGCGCCCCGGTCCGGATGCTCGATGGTTTGCATGATGCGCCGGCGGTGCATGTCCTCGCTGGAGATCAGGTCCTTGATGTCGAACACCGCGCCGGCGGGCACGCCCGCCCCGCCAATGGCCTCCATCACTTCCTGCTTGCTGCGCTCGCGGGTCCAGGCGGATACGTTTTCCTCGATCTCGGCCTTGTGCTCGATGCGCTTGTGCCCGTCGCAGAAGCGGGGATCGGCCAGCATGTCCTCGCGGCCCATGGCCTTGCACACCCGCTCCCAATGCGCCGTCAGGTCGCGGGCGACGAAGATGAAGCAATAGTCGTTCGGCCCGCCGCCCTTGCACGGGAAGAGCCCGCCCGGTGCGCCCGAGGCGACCGAATTGCCGAGACGCGGGGCCGGGTGCTCCATCATCGGCTGGCGCGAAAACGTGACACGGCAATAGTTCGTCATCGCGTCCTGCATCGCGACCTGGAGATGCTGGCCGCGCCCGGTGCGCTCGCGCTGGAAGAGCGCGGAGAGGATCGAGACGCACATATGCAGGCCCGTGCCCGTGTCGCCGATAGTGGCGCCGGGGCGAATCGGCACGCCGTCCGGCATGCCTGTAATGCTCATCACGCCGCCCGTGGCCTGGGCGATCATGTCGAAGGAGAGGTATTTGGCGTAGGGACCGTCGGTTGCAAAGCCCTTGACCTGCGCGAAGACGAGGCGCGGGTTGAGCTTCTGCAACTCGTCCCAGCCGAAACCGAGCCGCTCGATGGCACCCGGTGCGAAGTTCTCGATCAGCACATCGGCCTTGACGATCAGGCGGCGCAGGACCTGCTTGCCGCTTTCTTCCTTCAGGTTGCAGGTAATCGAGCGCTTGTTGCAGTTGAGCAGGATGAAATAGAGCGAATCCATGTCCGGCCGCTCGGAAATGCCGAGCCGGCCCTGGTCGCCGCGGCGGGGCTCCTCGACCTTGATGACATTGGCGCCGTGCCAGGCGAGCGCCTCGGTGCAGGACGGGCCGGCTTCGAATTGGGTCAGGTCGAGAACGGTAATGCCCGACAGCGGCGCATCGCCCATCTGTTTCCTCCTTGCTATGCTTGGCGGATGATACATCAAGCCATCCGCAATGTTCCACTGAGCGGCGCCGATCCGGTCTTCCCGACGCCTTACCGGATCGGCGAGGCGGGCGCCGTCGCCATAGCCGCCTCCGCGCAGGCCGCCGCCGATTTCTGGGAGCTGCGCACGGGCGAGCGCCAGTCGGTGGCGGTGGACCGCCGCCATGCGGCCGCGGCCATGCGTTCCGCCACCTATCTCAGGATCGACGGAGTGGCGCCGTCCTCCTTATGGGACCCCTTCTCGGGCCTCTACCCGACCGGGGACGGCCGGCATGTCTTCCTGCACTGCAACTTCCCCCATCACCGCGATGGGATGCTGGCGCTGCTTGGCGCAAAGGCCGAAAAGGGGGCGTTTGCCGGGGCCGTCGCGGCGCGCGGTGGGCGGGAGTTGGAGGACGCCATTGCCGCGGCCGGCCTCTGCGGCGCGTTGACGCGCACGCCCGGAGAATGGGCCGAACACCCGCATGGGCAGGTGCTGGCGGCGCTACCGCCGGTGACGATCGAGCGTGTCGGGGACGGCCCTCCGATGCCCCCGCGCGGCGACGACCGGCCGCTGGCGGGCATTCGCGTGCTGGACCTGACGCGCGTGTTGGCCGGGCCGACCTGCGGGCGCACGCTCGCCGAGCACGGCGCCGATGTCATGCGCATTGCCGGGCCGCACCTGCCTTTCGCGCCGACGCTGGTCATGGATACCGGCCACGGCAAGCTCTCGGCCTTCGTCGATCTGCGCGAGGAGCGCGGCTGTGCGCAACTTCGCGCGCTGGCCGCCGAGGCAGACGTGTTCGTGCAGAGCTACCGGCCGGGCACGCTGGCCGCGCGCAGCTTCGGCCCCCGCGATATCGGCCCCGGCAAGGTCTATGTCTCGCTGTCGGCTTACGGCCATGAGGGGCCGTTCGCCTCGCGCCGGGGCTTCGACAGCATCCTGCAGAATGTCTCCGGCATGTCCACGGTGCAGGGCTCCCCGGAAGCGCCGCGCAACCTGCCGGTGCAGCCGCTCGACTATTGCGCCGGCTACCTGGCCGCATGGGGCGTGGTGACGGCGCTGTTGCGCCGCGCGGAGGAGGGCGGAAGCTGGCATGTGAAGCTCTCGCTCGCCGGCATGGCGGAATGGATCAAGGGCATGGGGCTCGTCGAAGACTGGCAGGACGTGCCGGCGGAACTCGCACCGGAGGAACTCGCGGCGATCGCCATGGAAAGCGACACCCCGCATGGCCGGCTGACGCATCTGGCCCCGGTGGCGCAGATGTCCCGCACGCCGCCGCACTGGGCGCGGTCCTCCGTGCCGCTCGGTTCGCACGACCCCGTCTGGCCGGAGACGCTCGCCGCATGAGCCGCATGAGCCGCGGCGCCGGCGCCGCGATCCACTACGAGACGCATGGGCAGGGGCCGGCAGTGCTGCTCACGCACGGTTTCGGGCTGACCGCGCGCATGTGGGAAGGCCAGATCGAGTTGCTGGCGGCTTCCAACCGGCTCATTCTTTGGGACCTGCGCGGGCACGGCCGCAGCGACTCGCCGGAAGACAGCGGCCTCTACGACCCGGAGGCCTGCATTGCGGACATGCTCGCGCTGCTGGACGCAGAGGGAATCGAGCGGGCAGTCATCGGCAGCCTGTCGCTCGGGGGCTACCTGTCGCTTGCCTTCCATCTCCGCCATAGGGAGCGCGTGCGGGCGCTGATGCTGTTCGACTGCGGCCCCGGCTTTCGCCGTGACGAACCCCGGCAGGCCTGGAACGAACGCGCGCGCGACCGGGCCGAGCGGATCGCCGCGCGCGAGCCACGCGCATTGCAGAGCCTTGAAACGGACGGCCACCGCGACCTCGCCGGCGTCGCCCGCGCGGCGCGCTACACGATGCTCCACCACGACGGCAGCGTGCTCGAATCGCTGCCCTCGATCCGCGTGCCGACGCTGGTGCTGGCCGGTGAGCGGGATACGCCCTTCCTCGCCGGCACCGACTATATGGCCGCGAAAATCCCGAATGCCGGGAAGGTCGTGCTGCGCGATGCCGGCCACACCGCCAATGTCGACAATCCGGAGGCATTCAACGCCGCCGTTTCCGGCTTCCTCGCCGGTCTGCCCGCATGACAGCGCCTGCAGACAGCTTCGCCCGCGATGCGCGGGTCATCGGCCTGATCGGTGCGGCGCACACGATGAGCCACATGTTCGTGTTCCTGCTGCTGCCGCTTTCGGTACGCATGCATGACGAACTCGGTTTCAGCTATTGGGAAGTCGGTATCCTGGCGGGCGCATTCGCGGTCAGCGCGGCGGTCTGTCAGACCGGCATCGGGTTCGTCGTGGACCGCATTGGCGGGCGGGTGCCGCTCATCGTGGGAGTTGCCGTGCTGTCCGGGGCCGTCATGGGCTTCGGTCTGGTCTCGTCCTTCTGGGCGATGCTGCCGCTCGCGGTCATCGGCGGCATTGCCAACTCCGTCTTCCACCCCGCCGACTACGCCATCCTGTCGGCCTCGGTCGCCGAGCACCGCATGGGGCGCGCCTTCTCCATACACGCCGTCAGCGGCAATACCGGCTGGATTCTTGCGCTGCTCGGTCCCGACCTTGCCGATATCGTCGGCTTGAAGAACGTCTTCCTCATCGCAGGCAGCATCGGGGTCGCCGTCTCCTTTGCGCTGCTGTTCCAGGCCCGGCATCTCGAGAGTGCCGACAGCAAGGCGCGGCGGCGCGAACAGGGCGGTTCGACCTCGGACGGGATCGCCCTGCTGCTGACAGTGCCGGTCGTCCTGCTGTTCCTGTTCCAGATGTTCCACTCCATGTCGCTCGGCGGCATCCGTACCTTCGGCATTCCGGCGCTCCACGAATTGCGCGGGTTCGAGGACACCGTTCTGGCGAAGGCGCTGATCGCCTACATGGTGGCGGCCTCGGTCGGCAATCTTGCCGGCGGCTGGATGGTGGACCGCACCGGCCGCCCGCAGCTCGTGTTCTTCGGCGCCATCGGCACGGTCTTCCTCACCGTCAACGTCATCGGTGCGGTTCCGCTGCCGCTCTACGGCATTGTCGCACTGTTGATGGTCGCCGGGGTCATGCACGGCGCGATCATGCCGACCCGGGACCTGCTGGTGCGGCGCATCTCGCCGCCGGGGCAGATGGGCAAGGTGTTCGGCTTCACCTCCACCGGCCTCTCCATCGGAGGCTTCATCGCCCCGGTCCTGTTCGGCTGGGTGATGGATGCGGGCGACCCGCGCTGGGTGTTCTTCGGCAGTGCGGCCGTCATGCTCCTCGCCGTCGCTACCTTCGCTGAAACGAGTCGCAATGCCGGTCAGGCAAGGGTAACGGCATGAACCGGCTTCCGACAGGCGACCGACTTTTCCTGGATCATGTCGGCTACTTCCTCGCCGATCTCGAAGGGGCTACCGCGCGCTTCGGGCGGCTCGGCTTCACGGTGTCGCCCGTCAATATCCACTACAATAACACGGATGGTGGGCTGGAGCGGTCCGGCACCGCCAACCGGTTGATCGTCTTCGAGGCGGGCTATATCGAAGCGCTCGCCCAGGTCGCCGACACGCCGCTCGGTGCCGAACTCGCCTCGGGCCTCGCGCGCTATGAGGGGCTGCACCTGCTCGCGCTGGCGCATGGCCGGGTGGAGGAACACGATGTCGGCGGCACGGAAATGCGGCCCACCGTGTTCCTGCGCCGCCCGCTGGAGGACGGGCGCATCGTCCGCGCGACCGTCCGCCGGGCGACGACCGAAGCGATGCCGGAAGGCCGCGTGCAACTACTCACCCATGAGACGCCCGAACTGATCTGGCTGCCGGGCATGGACAGCCACGCCAATGCCGCGCGGGCGCTGACCGGCTTCCTGCAAATCGTCGCCGACCCGGCAGAGGCCGCCGACCGCTACGCCCGGTTCGCCAACCGCCCCGCGCGCAAGCAGGGCCCGGTATTCGAGATCGCGCTCGACCGGGGCTGTTTCGCGCTTGCAGGCCCGGACGCGCTCGGGGCGCTGTTGCCGGACGCGACGCACCCGCCGCCGCCCTTCGGCGCCGCAGTCGGCATAGAAAGCGCCGACCTGGACCGGACGCGCTTCCTCCTTGCAAACGCTGGCATTACCGTCCATGGGCGGCCGGACCGCCTGCTGGTCCCGTCGCAGGAGGGGCTGGGCGCCTGGATCGACTTCCACCGCCCCGGCGCCCCGCCTCTCTGGGCTACCGGACGGTAGGGCCGGATCAATGACCGGAAGAGTGGCTTGTTCATGAATTATGAATTAATTCCCGGTAAGGGATTGACTCCTGTAAATTTGTGCTAGGATGAGACAGAGGAAGCGGCGTCCGCGGGGCCGCATCGCCTCCTGCTTCGCGCCGGTGCGAAAAAAACCTGAGAAACAGACGGGAGACGTGCGTCCAGCGCTTGCCGCGCGCGCGCGTGTGCAATCAGGCGCGCGATACGTGCGCCGGCGCGAAAGGCGCGCACGCGCGTGCATGCGATACGCGCGAAAAAGGGACCCACTGCAGGCAAGCCGGCGGAGGTATGAACGGAACGAACCGGGATCGAAAGGACAGGCCCATACCGAAGAGGCGAAATCGGGGAAACGGGACGGAATACCCGGAGCCCTGCCCGAAAAGCGAGCATCATGCCCGAAAGGGCCATCGGATATATGCCGTGCGCATACGGATCATGACAAAACATGACATTTCATGACACTCCCGGTGTGTCCCGCCAGCCGCGCCGCCTCTCCGGGCCGCAGGCTAACCGCGCTTGCGCCGGCGCGGCGGTGCGCGGGTGGCCTCGGCGATCCGCTCGGCGCGCGATTTCGGCTCTGCAAACAGGTCGTCGTCCGGGCGGCGGGAGGCGAGCAGGCGGTTCATTACGCTCTCATGGGGCTCGAGGGTGCCATCGGCGAGGACATGCGCGACCTCCAGCCCGCGTTCCTCGAGCGAACGGGAGACCAGCAGTGCCCGGTGGCAATGGAGCGGGTCCTTCTCCGCGCACATAAGCGCCAAGCGATGCTCCGCCGCGCTGCGCAGGATCCGTTCGATACCCTCCCGATAGAGCGCGGTCTGTGCGAGGCGGTCGTAACGGAGCTCGCCATCCTCGTAGCAGGCGGGATCGTCGGGCCGTCCGCCGAGCTCCCGCCCGAGCCAGACATAGGCGATGCCGCTGGCGGAGAGCGATGCCGAGAGCCGCTTCAGGTTGAAATGCGGATTGAACCGGCTGTAGGGCGCGGACCGCACATCGCCGAGCGCCGCAATGCCATGCCGCGTCAGAAGGGCCAGAAAGGCCTCCGACGAATGGTTGGAGTGGCCGACCGTCAGGACCTGCACGGGCGCATCGGCGAGCGGAATCAAAGCCGAAACATCGGGAAACGGTCGCCGGGGACGATGGCGGCCACGTCTTCGGGCACGTCCAGCAGCCCGTCGGCCTCGGCCATGACACGCAGCAGGGCCGAGCCGTCGGGTCCCGCCTTCCGCGCCGCGCCGTCTTCGCCGAGGCTGACGCGCAGCCATTCCCGCCGTCCGGTCTTCTTCTTCATGGCGAAGCCGGCTGGCACCAGCGTTGCCGGCGGCGCTTCCCATCCGGCCCCGCCGAGCAGGCCCAGCATCGGGCGCACCAGCATCAGGAGGCAGGCGGCGGCGGCCACCGGATTGCCCGGCAGGCCGACAAAGGCTGCGCTCCCGATGCTTCCGAGCGCGAGCGGCCGGCCGGGCTTCACCGCGAGGCGCCAGAAGTGCAGCTCGGGCACGGCAGCGGCCACATGATCCTCGTCGCCGGTCGAGATGCCCGCCGAGGTCATCACCACGTCATGCGTCCGCGCCGCCTCGGCAAGCGCCGTCTGCACCGAGGGCGCATCGTCCGG
Source organism: Alphaproteobacteria bacterium (assembly GCA_965261985.1). Lineage (GTDB taxonomy): Bacteria > Pseudomonadota > Alphaproteobacteria > Bin95 > Bin95 > Bin95. The sequence goes on along the minus strand of OZ253490.1, from coordinate 4,844,844 downwards.
GAGGATGCCGAGATCGGTCACGGCGAGGCCGTCGGCTTCCAGGAAGGCGCGCAGCATCGTGCGGTTGGAATCGTAGAGCTGCCCCGGCGCCAGCGGCTCGCCCGGCACTGCCAGTTCGTCCCCGGTGGAGAACAGCGCGGCGCGCAGGGGCCGGAAGACTTCGAGCGCGGTCTCGCCGAGCGAGGCGGCGACGCCGAGCTGCAACGGTCCGAGCCGCTGGCCCGCCGCGAAGACCGTCTCTCCCTGGCGGATATTCTCCGCCGCCTTGCGGTAGTTGGCGCCCGGTTTGAGACCCGCCGGGACTGCCACCGTCTCGCCCTCGCGGGTGCAGTCCTCCTGCATCGCCACGGTGTCCGCGCCTTCCGGCACCGGCGCGCCGGTGAGAATGCGGACTGCCTCGCCGGGTTCGAGCGGATGCGGGAACGGCCGCCCCGCCGCCGCCCGCCCGGCCATGCGGTAGCGCTCGAACCCGTGGGCATATGCGTAGCCGTCCACCGCAGCGTTGTCGTAACCGGGGACATCGAGCCTGCTCGTGAGCGGCGCTGCCAGGATTCGTCCCCGCGCCTCCGCCAGCGCGACCTGCTCGCGTTCGACCATGGGGCCGAGGCGGGTCCGCAGCCGTTCGGCCGCCTCGCCGACGGTCAGCAGCCGGTCGCCCGCCGCGAAACAGTCGTTGAGCCTCTTCATGCCCCGGAGCATAGTGGAGAACATGAGCGAGTTCATGCAGGAGTTCCTGGTCGCGCCCGACCCCGACGACCCCAGACTGACCGAAGCCGTTACCGGCATCGACCATGAGGGGCGGGAACGCAGCACCCGCGTCGTTGTGGAACGCCCGCTCACCATCTATCTGAACAGCCAGGAGATCGTGACGGCGATGACCGTCGGCGACCATGCCGACTGGCTCGCCGTCGGCTTCCTCGTCAACCAGAACATGCTGCGCCCGGACGACGAGATCACCGGCATCGATGTTGACGACGAACTCGACGTGGCCATCGTGCGCACGGCGCGCGCGACCGACTACGAAGCCCGGCTGGAACGCCGGGTCCGCACTTCGGGCTGCGCCGTCGGCACGGTGTTCGCCGATGTGATGGACAATTTCGAGGCGGCGGAACTGCCGCCCGACCCGTTGTTTACCTCCTGGATCTACACGCTCTCGGCCAAGATCGCGCGCCGGCCGAGCCTCTATCTGGCTGCCGGCGCCATCCATGGCTGCATTCTCTGCGAGCGCGACCGGCCGCTCCTCTATCTGGAGGATGTCGGCCGGCACAATGCGGTGGACATGATCGCGGGCTATATGCGGCTCAACGGCGTCTCGCCGGCGGGCAAGCTGTTCTTCACCACGGGGCGGCTCACCAGCGAGATGGTCATCAAGACCGTGCAGATGGGCGTGCCGATCCTCATTTCGCGCTCGGGCTTCACGGCTTCGGGCGTGTCGCTGGCCCGGCAGGCGGGGCTGACCCTGGTCGGGCGCGCGAAGGGCAAACGCTTCATTGCGCTCTCCGGCTCGGAACGGCTCGTCTTCGACGCCAACCCGACCGTCGCCGCGGATGACGCTGCCTGACCCATGTCGCTTGACCCCCGGCGAGACTGCGCAGGGCTTCTGCTGGCCGGCGGCCTGGGCCGGCGCATGGGCGGCGGGCTGAAGGGGCTTGCAAAACTGGATGGCCGGCCTCTGCTGGCGCATGCAGCCGCGCGCGCCAGCCCGCAGGTGGCTTGCCTTGCCGTCAACGCCAATGCGCCGGCGGAAGAGTTCGCGGAGCTGGGCCTGCCCGTGCTGCCCGATCCAGTCGCGGGGTTCGTCGGGCCGCTCGCCGGCGTGCTTGCCGGCATGGTCTGGGCGCGCGAGGTCGGCTATGGCTGGGTTGCGAGTTTCCCCTGCGATGCGCCCTTCTTCCCCGAGACGCTGGTCCGGGATCTGGCGGCCGAAGCGGACAGCGCCGATATCGTCACTGCAACCTCCGGCGGGCAGCGCCACCCGGTCTTCGCGCTCTGGGCCGTCCGGCTGGCCGACGACCTGTACCATGCCCTGGCGGAGGAGGGCCTGCGCAAGGTGGACCGCTGGACCGCCCGCTACCGATGCGCGGATGTGGATTTCCCGGTCGCGCCCGAAGACGACCCCTTCTTCAACATCAACACGCCAGAGGACCTGGCGGTGGCGGAAGCGCGGTTGGCCGGCCGTTAGTCAGGCCGCGAGCCAGCCGCCGTCCACCGGGAGTGTGGTGCCGGTGATGAAGCTGGCGCGGTCGGAGAGCAGGAAGCAGATTGCCTCGGCGATCTCGTTCGGCTTGCCGAAGCGGGCCATGGCGTGGCGGGCGCGGGAGCGTTCACGGGCCGCATCGGGGTCCGCCTGGCGCGAGAGGCTGCGGTTCAGCATCGGCGTTTCCGTGGCGCCGGGCGCTACGGCGTTGACCCGGATGCCGTCGCCGGCGAGTTCCACCGCCGCGGTCCGCACCAGCGACACCACCGCGCCCTTGGACGCGATATAGGCCGCATTTTGCGAGCCGCCGGCGAAGGCGAGCTGCGAGGCGATGCCGACGACCGCCCCGCCGCCCGCCGCGCGCATCGGCCCGGCAGCCGCCGCCAGCCACATCCAGGTCGCCTTGACGTTGACGGCGAACACACGGTCCCAGTCCTCGGGATCGATATCCTCGATCGCCACGCCGCTCTCCGAGATGCCGGCCGCCGTCACCAGGCCGTCGAGGCGCGGGCAGCGTTCCATCGCCGCGGCGACGAGTGCGGGATCGGTCACATCGCCGACGAGGCCGGAGGAGGCGTCCCGGTCCACCACGAGCACGTCCGCGCCGGACGCGCGCAGCATCCGCACCGTCTCCGCCCCGATGCCGGAGGCGCCGCCGGTCACAATGATTGTCTTGTTTGCGAAGTCCATGCCCGATTCCTACCATGCAAGGCATGGGCATGCGAGGCTTCCGGACCCGCGAGATAGGGAGGGCGGCGCTTCTGGCAGCGACCGTGCTGGGGCTTCTGGCATGGGGCGTTCCGGCCCGGGGCGGAGAGGCGGCGCTTCTGGCAGACCGTATCCTCGCGGCCGAGTGTCGCGATTGTCTTGTATTCGACCGTGCGAGGCGTCAGCAGCTTTCTGTCGAGATCGACCGGGTTCTGGCGCGGGTCCGTGAACGTCGCCCTGACCTCGCGGATATCCGGGCGCGGGCGGCATTCGATCCCGGCGCATTGTTCATCGAGGCGGAGCCGGCCCTGTTGGAGGCGCTTGCCCATGCGCCGGACAGCAAGACCGGCTATGCGGCCTTCGATGCGCTGGGCGACAAGCTCGGCCTCGAATCGGTGCGCGTCTTTTCCTTCGCCGATACCGCCCTGCTGCGCTTCGCCGCGCCGGTGAATATCGGTGCCGTGGCCCGCGCCTACCGCGAGGTGGAGGGCGTGAGGGGAGCAGAACCAGATGCGGTACTCGGCGACGGCCCGGACATTGCCGCGGCGCGCCTCGGCGCGGTCTGGCATATCGTTATCGACCGCGCCTGGGGCGACTGCCCCTCCGGCTGCCTTCGCCGCGAAACCGCATTCTTCACGGTAGGCGGAGACGAGGTTTCGGAAATCGAACCGGCAAGGGCTCGGCAACTGCCGGGTTTCGAAAAGGCGCTCTTGTATGCCGGTTCCGGCGCGTTCGCGCCGCGCTGATCCGGCCCTCTGGGATCAGGCGGCCGCCAGGGGCGTAATGTCGGACAGATCGACGGTTTTGCGCGCACGCGCGAGATCGTAAGTCCGTTGCAGGTTCATCCAGAACTCCGCGGTATTGCCGAAGAACTTCGAGAGGCGCATTGCGGTATCCACGCTCAGTGCTGTTTCGCCCTTTACGAGCCGCTCGACTCGCGTCCGGGGGACATTCAGGCGTTTCGCCAGTGCGATTGCGCTCATGCCAAGCGGCTCAAGATAGAGTTCCGCAAGCACGTCGCCCGGATGAGAGGGATTCTTCAACAGCGTCATCTTCAACCCCTTCAGTGGTAGTCCACGATCTCGACCTCTGCCGGTCCTTGCTCAGTCCAAACGAAGCAGATACGCCATTGATCGTTAATGCGAATCGAATGCTGGCCGGCTCTGTTGCCCCTAAGTTGTTCCAGGCGGTTCCCCGGTGGAAGTCCGAGATCGTCGAGTACCACCGCAGCATCCATAGCTGAGAGCATAGCGCGTGTCCGCTTCGCCAGGGCTGTTGGGAAACCCTTGCCGTAGCGGTCACCGATTGCGTCCGCGGCAAGCTTGCCTTTGGTGCTGACGATCACGGCATTTACGTATCACATTATGATACAGTCTGGGAAGCCGGATGCGCAACGTCCCCACCGTTGCGCACCGTTCCCCGAAGAAACGTCGTACTGCACCCAGCCGCCAACCGCCTGTTGCCCTATACGTCGTCGCCGGGCGAGCCGAACAGGTCTCCCGCCGGGGGCGCGGGGCCGAGGCTGCACCAGATCGGCGTATGGTCCGAGGCTTTCGGGCGGCTGCGCGGGACCGTGTCGATTTCGCATTCCTCCAGCCGGTCCACCGCCGCCGGCGACAGCAGCAGATGGTCGATGCGGATGCCTTCGCCGCGCTGCCAGCGGCCGCGCTGGTAGTCCCAGAAGGTGAAGGCGCCGCCGCGGCGCGCATGGAGGGACCGGAAGGCGTCGGTCCAGCCGAGATGCAGGACTTCGCGGAAGGCCCGCCGGCTCTCGGGCCGGTAGAGCGCGTCCCCGGTCCAGTCGCCCGGGTCGTAGCAGTCCTCCGGTTCCGGGATGACATTGAAGTCCCCGCCGAGCACGGTCGGCACCTCGTCGGCCAGCAGCCGGGCGGCATGGCGTTTCAGCCGCGCCATCCAGGCGAGCTTGTAGGGGAACTTGTCGCTTGCGACCGGATTGCCGTTCGGCAGGTAGATCGAGGCGACGCGAACCCTGTCGAAGACCGCCTCGACATAGCGCGCCTGGTCGTCGTCCTCGCCGTCGTCGGGCAGCCCCTCATGCACCGACTCCGGGGCCGTTTTCGAGATGAGCGCGACGCCGTTATAGGACTTCTGGCCGAGAACCGTTGCGCGGTATCCCGCCGCCTCTATTTCAAGGAACGGGAAGGTGTCGGCGGTGCATTTGATTTCCTGCAGCGCCAGCACGTCCGGCGCGGCCGAGCCCAGCCACTCGATCACGGCGGGCAGGCGGGCCTTGATCGAGTTGACGTTCCAGCTCGCGATCTTCATTCAGACGGCGAAAGACGAGCCGCAGCCGCAGGAAGCCGTCGCGTTGGGGTTGTCGATCCGGAAGGCGGAACCGGCCATGTCCTCGACGAAGTCGATCTCCGCGCCTTCCAGAAGCTCCAGCGACATCTCGTCGATCACGACATCGACGCCGGCATGGGTGAACACGAGGTCGTCATCGTTGCGCGCGTCGTCGAAGGCGAAGCCGTACTGGAACCCGGAACAGCCGCCGCCCGATACGGACACACGCAGCATCGCGTCCGCGCCGTCCTGCCGGTCGAGGAGATAGGACACGCGCTCGGCGGCCCTGTCGGAAATCCGGATCCCTGCGCTCATGACGCCAACATACTCCTACTAGCCCGTGATTATCTGGGCAGCGGAAGCGCACTGTCAATGCGCGGAAGCAGTTCCGGCTCAGATGCAGTAGGTCGCAAGCGGCGGCAGGCCGTTGAAATTGACCGAACTGTAGGAGGCCGTATAGGCGCCCGCGGACTCGATCGCCACCTTGTCGCCGACCTCCAGCGAAAGCGGCAGCCGGTAGTTGCTGTGCTGGTAGATGACATCCGCCTCGTCGCAGGTCGGCCCCGCCAGCACGACCGGGCCGCATTCCGCGCCGTCGCGCTCCGTCGCGATGCGATACTGGATCGCCTCGTCCATGGTCTCGATCAGGCCGCCGAATTTGCCGATATCCAGATAGACCCAGCGCTCCTCGTCCCGGTAGCCCTTGCGCGAGATCAGCACGACCTCGCTCTGGACGAGGCCGGCATCGCCCACCAGGGCGCGGCCGGGCTCGACGATCAGGTTCGGCATCCGGTTGCCGAAACGGTTCCGGGCCGCCGCCGCCAGCGCGTGCATGTGCTCTTCCGGGCTCGGCCCGTCCTTGCGATAGCGGGCCGGGAAGCCGCCCCCGACATTCACCATGCCGAGCTTCACGCCGGCCTCGTCGAGCGCCGTGAACAGCATCGCCGTCTGGCCGAAGGCCACGTCCCACTGGCGCACGTCGCGCTGCTGCGAGCCGATGTGGAAGGAGAGGCCGTAGGGCTCGAGGCCAAGCCCGCCCGCCTCCAGCATGAGGTCGCGCGCCATATCGACCTCGCAGCCGAATTTGCGCCCGAGCGGCCAGTCCGCGCCTTCCCCGGTCATGACGATGCGGCAATAGACGCGGGCGCCGGGCGCGGCCCTGGCCAGCTTGTGCAGTTCGGCCGCAGAGTCGAAGGCGAACAGGTCCACGCCCAGCCTGTGAGCGGCCTCGATATCGGCGGATTTCTTGATCGTGTTGCCGAAGGAGAGGCGGCGGGCGGGCGCGCCGGCGGCGAGGCAGTCCCGGATCTCGTAAATGCTGGCGCAATCGAAGGAAGACCCGAGGCGGACCAGCAGCGAGACGATTTCCCGCGCCGGATTGGCCTTGACGGCGTAATAGACCGCCGCCTGCGGCAACAGGCGTGTGAAGGCGAGATAGTTGTCCCGCACGACATCGAGGTCGATCACGAGGCACGGCGTCGGCGGCCGGGACTCGTCCAGGAATTGGCGAATGCGCGCCGTCATCGCATAACCCTCCCAAGGGGCTTCTAACCGCGGCTCGGGCGGCGGATAGGCAAACGACCGAGAACCGTCCGTCTTCCCGCCTGTCGCACCGATACCTCGTTACCGGCCCCCGGCTTGTCCGCCCGGGTGATTTCTTGGCACGTGGGTCATGCGTGGTGCGGCGGCGCAGCATTAGGTCTTTTGCTCCTGCCGGTCAAGCACTCGACCGGCCCCGAACCCGGCAATCGCATCCGGATGCTGCACGGCACTCAATTCGTCATCCCGGCCTGAGCGCGGCGGGCTGCCTTGGGAAGTGTCATGAAATGTCATGTTCTGTCATGCGATGTCATGTTCCGCCGCGTTGTGCCCCTCGCCGACCGCCTCGCCGAGGCTCTGTCCGTCTGCATTCTGCATATCGTTCCGCCGTCCCTGTTCTCCCCGTCCGCTTCCGCAGCCGCGACGACGAACCGGGGAGATACAAGGGCCCTCTCTCGGCCTGGCAAGATCGGGCAGGGCAGGGAGACCCCATGCGATGTGTCATGAGATGTCATGTTCCGCCGCGCTACGCCCCTCTCCGCCGGCCTAGCCGACGCTCCGCCTTCCGTACCCTGCATGCCGCTCCTCCATCGCATTTCGTTCCGTTCGCGCCGCCGCCGGACTGCCTGCGGCGCGACCCTTTTTCGCGCGTATCGCATGTGTGCGCGTGCGCGCCTTTCGCGCCGGCGCGCGTATTGCGCGCCTGATTGCGCACGCGCGACGCAGGCGCAGGGCACACTTACCCCGTCCGTTCCGTTGGGGTTTTTTCGCGCCGGCGCGAGGCGAAGCGGCCTCCGGATGCCGCTTCCTCCTTGTCTCATCCTACCACAGATTCCACAGGGTCAACCCGTTGTCAGGAATTATTTCAAACTTGACGAACAAATTGCCATTTCCAGTCATGGCCCGTTGGTAAGCCCGATACATCAGAGACCGTTTGAGAATGCCTTCAACTGGTGATTTTGGCCCGCTCGGACGGCCCAAAGTGGCATGGATCGTTGCTTCGGGAGTGTCGCAGCGGGAAAATCGCGCAGCACACCCGACCAAGATTGCATTCTCAAACGGACTCTCAGTCCTTCAGTATCTCGCCAGGTCAACGGACTGCGATGCTGATCGGCGTTGAAACCGCACGCCAAACAACACCAGAAGGCTATCGAACCATCGTCGTCGGGCCCAATGAAGATTGCGCTGGCGAACGGTTCTTGGGTGATTGTCGACCGGGGCGTGGACGCAGCGGCCCTGGTGCGGGTCCTCGGGGTCCTGGGGCGCCGATGTTCCCGGTACCGAACGGGGCCGGTTCTCGTGGCCGTCCGCGTCGGGCGAGGCGGTATTGATCAGCGCTGCGCAGTTCAGCTACCTGTTGGAGGGGCTCGGCTGGAGGAACCCGGTTCGCACCTGGCGGCCGTCTCGGGCAGGATGACTGCAGCAAAGTGATTCGGGGGCTCGGATGGAGGTGACCGGACGGCGCGCAAAGGACAGAGCAGCAGTTCGCATTTCTCATGTGGAGTTACTACATAAGTTTCTGTAATCCATCCCGAAATACTTGGAAGCTCTTGGATCGGTTCCGATGTATATCCATATGTCGACCAATCTCAGCAGCCCATTTACACTTCGCCTTACCTATTTCGGGATATCCCAATTTTGCGAGTCCACCGGATCCACTTTGGTGAATAGCATCGGCAAGTATTTCCCAGGTTCCGCATATGCTATCCTGAACATATCCGTTCAAGACCGTGTCCTTTGCGTGGGGATAGGCGGCATTGACCGCACTTCGATCCCCCAACAGCCAAGCTTCACCCTCCTCAATAGCAATTCGAAATAGTACTCTAGGGCGTGAATTGCATGTGGCATGGAGATCAAGTAGTTCCTGCTTAAATGCCATGCAATCCTTATTGTCTAGATCGACTACCACAATTACACAAGCGTTGTCCTGCATGACCTTTCCATATCCACGCAATAGGCGCGGCAATTGATCTAAGAGTAAACGTCTGCGTGGATCGACCGTTGCCGTCAGGTTTTTTGGTATCTGACCAATGCCTTTATACGAATAAATGTTCCATGAATGTTGCGAAAAATTTCGACCGAGAATTTGTTCTATTATATTTCCCAGTAAAATTTTTCCAGATCGATCTTCAACCAATATTTCAAAATGCACGATCACCTCCGATCCAAATAATCACTGTACCATAGACCACCTAGAGGCAGTCCTTCGCTCACCATAGCCTTGACAGTTTGGTCATCGCTAGCTCTGCGAATATTAGAGAAGCCGTCCGGCTCTTTTTCTAATACCCACGTTTCTTCCGGAGAAAGATCATTGACAAAATACGGTTGGTGAGTTGTGACGAAGACTTGCGATCCGTTTCGTCTTCGTGTTGCATGACTACGAAACTCGTCTGCCAAGACCTCCAGAAGTTTATGGTAGAGACCATTCTCAGGTTCTTCGACACATATGAATGGTGGTGGCTGCGGATCCTCTAGCATAAGGAGGTAGGCAAAAACTTTCAACGTGCCATCAGACATTTGTTGTGCATATAGTGGATCCTCAAAACCCTTTTCATTGAATCGAAGAAGCAATCTACCGTCGGCAGTTCGCTCTGTGTCAATGTGGTTTATTCCGGGGACTTTCTCTGCAATTCCGCCTAAAATGCGGTCAAACCTATCCGGATACTCCCGCTTCATAAATTGAACGACGTTACCCACATTGTCTCCATGAACATTTAGATGTCTTTGTGGGCCGGCCATCGGCAAACTGCGAGCGGCATCTGGTGTAAAATAGCTCAGATACCATCCTTCAATAAATTGTCGAAATGAAGATATTCTGGGATGTTGCTTCAAGGCTCCTAGCGTTGCAATACCGAGTTTTCGTTTATCTTGGAGTTCTATGACCTCCCGCTCAGAGCTCTCTTCATCCTCAGAATGTAAGAGCGATTTTAGTAGTGCAAGAATATCGGACTCTTCTTCCTCATTTTCGGCGATTTGCTGTCCCTGTGCTTCGCCTTTCCATACTAAACCATTTCCATCTTCCATAATTAAAAACGAAAAGGGCCAGCCACGCCTCTGACCCCGACGCCGTTGACGGAGACGTTCGCTAGAAACGTATGGGCGGCCCGATCCGTCTTTGTCGATAGCTAGTTCGTACGTTATAGGGCGAGCACTACTTTCTTCCCTGTAATAGACCTCGAATTCGATAGGGCCTTTGTTTCCCTGTGAGTGAATGCGATCAAATCCTCCACGGCCGCGGGTATCGCACGCCTCTTCAACACCAAGCTTCAGACAGTCAGCAAGAAAGCCAAAAGCATCGAACAGCGAGCTCTTGCCAACGCCGTTTTTGCCGATCACTGCTGTCATTGGTGTCAGCGGTTGATTGTGCGGTGTATTCCACAATTTGCCGAGCGTCACGTCTCTCAGTACTCTGTAGTTCGTGAACCTGATGCCCTCGATTTTCGCCATAGGTCGGCCTCTCCCCTGCGAGACCTATGTATGAGTATGATTCGACTTTCAAACAAGAGGGAATTAGCTGCCCTTGTCGAAAACCGGGATTTCCCGCGTGAACCCCGCGGGCCGTTCGGCGTGATTCGGACTGGCTCGACGCGCAAGCTAGTCGGCGCCTGCCGCACACCCGTGAACCGGCCGGATCGCGCGAACGCGGATGTAGAGGGGCGACCGCTGAAAACAGCCCTCTCGTCCGTGACCAGGACACGTCGTGGGCTTTGTTGCAAACTTGGCGAAGGAGCGAAGTGTGATCAGGGGCTTCCTGTTCACCTCATGATTCTGCGCTGGCCAGATGGTCCTGTAGCAACGCCATGGCCTCGGTCAGGGCACACGGTCCGAGACCGAAGGCGCGCTCGACGATCCGAGCCTCGCCGACAATGCCGCCCTGGAAGTTGAAAATCCCGGCCTGGTCTTTGCGCAGCGCGCGCATCACCTCGAAGCCCTTGATCGTCGCATAGGCCGTTTTCAAGGTCTTGAACCCGCGAACGGGCCGGATCGGCAGCTTGAGCTTGCCGTGGTCGGCCTCGATGACGTTGTTGAGGTATTTCACCTGCCTGTGCCTCGTGTCCTTCGGGCATTTTCCCTCGGCCTTGAGCTCCGCGATGGCAGCGGCATAGGTCGGCGCCTTGTCGGTGTTGAGCACCTCGGGCTGCTCCCACTCCTTCACTCCTCTCAGCGCCTTGCCGAGGAAGCGCTTCGCGGCAGATCACGCAGACACGTCACCAAACAGCCGGACCTTGCAACAGGGCCGCCCCGGAAGCCGCCTTTCCTCTACCGATAACTTACCACACCTTTCCCTATGTCAAGGTCCGCGGCCCGGTTCCGGCGGAGTCAGATCGGGGCCGTGGCGGCTTCCAGCCATATCGGGTCCTCGCAGGCGGCGGTCTCGCGCACTTGCGCGTGATAGGCGTTCAGCCAGTCGCGCTCGGCGGGGGCAAGCAGCGCGGTGTCTATGAGGCGGCGGTCGATGGGCGAGAAGGTGAGCGTCTCGAAGCTCAGCATGTCCGGGAACTCCGGGTCCGCGCGCACCAGCAACAGGTTCTCGATGCGGATGCCGAAGGCGCCGGGTTCGTAGTAGCCGGGTTCGTTGGAGAGGATCATGCCGGGCAGCAGCGGCTCGTTGCCGCTTCTGGCGACACGCTGCGGCCCCTCATGCACCGAGAGGTAACTGCCGACGCCGTGGCCGGTGCCGTGGTCGAAATCGAGGCCGGCCTGCCAGAGCGGCGCGCGCGCCAGCGTGTCGAGCTGGGCGCCGGTGGTCCCCCCCGGAAACCGGACCGTGGCGAGCGCGATATGCCCTTTCAGGACGCGGGTGAAGCAGGCGCGCTGGCGCTCGGTCGGGTTGCCGATGGCGATGGTGCGGGTGATGTCCGTCGTGCCGTCGAGGAACTGCGCGCCGGAATCGACCAGATAGAGCATGTCCGGCGCGATCGCGCGGTCGGTGGCTTCGGTCACGCCGTAATGGACGACCGCGCCGTTCGGCCCGGCGCCGGAAATCGTCGGGAAGCTGAGGTCGCGGAACAGCGGCAGCCTTTCGCGACAGGAGCGCAGCCGGGCCGCGGCGGAAAGCTCCGTCTGGCGCCCGGAGGGGCCTTCCCGGTCGAGCCAGGCGAGGAAGTCCGCCATCGCGCCGGCATCGCGGCGATGCGCGGCCCTTGTGCCCGCGATCTCGCCCTCGTTCTTGCAGGCCTTGGGCAGGATGCAGGGGTCGCGCTCCCGCACGATCTCCGCACCCGCCGCTTCCAGACGCGAAACGACCCAGGCTGGCGCGCGGTCGGCATCGACCAGCACCTTTTTGCCGGCGAGCCCGTCCAGCGCCGGCCCGAAAGCCTCCGGCGGTGCAAGCGACACTTCGTTGCCGAGATGCCCGCCCAGGCCGGGCGCCGGCTTGGCCGGATCGACGAACAACTCCACCCGTCCCTCGCGGTCCAGAAGTGCAAAGCTGAGCGGCAGCGGCGTGTGGGTGACATCGCCGCCCCGCACATTGAGCAGCCAGGCGATGGAATCCGGCATGGTCAGCACCGCGGCGTCGCGACCGGCCTCGCCGAGAGCGGCGGCCAGATCGCGGCGCTTGTCGGCCGACTCCCGGCCCGCATAAGCGATGTCGTGGGCCACCATCGGCGCGGTCGGCGGCGCGGGCCGGTCGGTCCAGACCGCATCGAGGGGATTGTCGGCGCAAGCAACCACCCGGCTGCCGGCCTTTCCGATGGCCTCCTCGAATTTCCGGACCTCCGTTTCCACATGCAGCCAGGGGTCGTAGCCGAGCGCGCCACCGGGCGGCAGGTTCGCTGCGATCCACTCCACCGGCGGATCGTCTCCGATGTGGAGACAGTCGAAGATCTCCGTATCGACCTGCTCCGGCATTTGCAGCGTGTAGCGGCCGTCGCTGAAGACCGCGCCCTTTTCGAGCAGGAGCACGGCAATGCCGGCCGAACCCGTAAATCCGGTCAGCCAGGCGAGCCGCGCCGCGCTCGGCGGCACATATTCCCCCTGATGCTCGTCTGCGCGCGGCACCATGAAGCCGTTGAGGCCCCGCCGGCGCAGTTCGGCCCTGAGCGCGTCCACAGCCTCCCGCCGGTCGGTCATGCCGCGTGGCTCCCGGTCACGAAAGGCCAGAGCCGGTCGGCGCCTTGCGCTGCAATCAGGCGGCCGAGGCGGACGGACCAGACGCGCTCATTGCCGAACTCGTCGCGCCAGCACCAAAGCCGCCTCGTGCGGTGGTGGAGCGAATGTTCGTAGGTGAAGCCCATGGCGCCGTGGACCTGGTGCGCGATGGCGGCGCCCTTCGATGCCGCCTCGCTTGCGCGCACCTTGGCCGCCGCAATCGCCGCGACGCCGGCGGGGCCGAAATCCCCTGCCGCGACGGCCTCGCCCGCGGCATCCGCCGCCGCTTCCGCCGCCGCCGCCTCGCCGGCCAGTTCCGCCAGCGCGTGCTGCACCGCCTGGAACCGCCCGATGGGCCGGCCGAACTGCTCCCGCTCCTGCGCATACTGGACCGATTGGTCGAGCAGCCGGGAAAGCGCGCCGGCCATCTGCGCCGAGCGGACTGCGGCCCCGACGAGCGCAAGGCGGTCGCGGTCGAGCCCTTCGGGCGCCGGCGCCGAGCGCAGCGGCCGGACGCCGTCGAACGCGATGTCGTCCCGCGCTTCGCCGGCAAGGCTCGTTCCCGGCACGAGCGCGCAGGACGCCTGCTCGACGAGGAGGATGCGGCCTGCCGCCAGCAGGACGATATGCCCGGCATCGCGGGCGAAGGGCACCTGCCGCGCCGTGCCGGAGAGCACGCCGCCTGCGAGTTCGACGGTGTCCGCAGCGCCGACCGGCGCCACGGTCAGCGCGCCTCCCGGCGCGGCAAGGCCCCCTTGCTCCAGCAGCCAGCCCGCGAGCAGCGTTTCCGCGAGCGGCGCCGGAACCGCCCAGGCGCCGGCCGCCTTCAGGATGTCGAAGCCGTCGCCGACTTCCGCGCCGCCGCCGCCGAGTTCTTCGCCGATCCAGGCCAATGTGAGGCCGCTTTCCTCCAGCGCCTCCCAGAGCGCCGCCGGCCAGACGCCGTTCTCGGCATCGTTGACGACCTCCGGCGGGCAAAGGTCGGTCAGGATGCGCTCGGTCGTGTCGAGGACGATGCGGTCGCTCATCTGAGGCCGAGCTCCCGCGCGACGATCCCCTTCAACACCTCATTGGTGCCGCCGCGAATGGTGGAAGAGGGCACATGCAGCACCCCGTCGGCCAGCACCTTGCCATAGAGGTCGGGAGATTGGCTCGCCGCCGTTGCGGGCAGCAGGTTCCGCGCCTCGCGCACCAGCTCGCCTTCGAAGCGGGTGCCGAGGTCCTTGACGAGCGCGGCGGCGACTTCCGGCGCTTCGCCTTCGTCCAGCAGCCTGGATATGCCGAGCGACATGCGCCGGAGCGCCATGGACCGCGCCGCCAGGGCGCCGACCGTTTCGGCGTCCCTCTCGCCCGGTTCGGGGCCGAGCTCGCGCACCAGTTCCGTCAGCACCGGGAAGGTGGACAGGAAGCGCTCCGGCCCGGAGCGTTCGATTGCGAGCTCGCTCGTCACCTGCCGCCAGCCGTCCCCGATTTCCCCGATGGCCATGTCGTCCGGCACGAACGCATCGTCGAACACGGTCTCGTTGAAGTGGCGCTCGCCCGCGATATTGCGGATGCCGCGTATGTCGATGCCGGGCGACTTGAGGTCGATCAGGAACTGCGTCAGGCCCGTATGGCGGGCCTTCATGTCACGGGGCGCGGTGCGGACCAGCGCGATCATGTAATGGGAGCGATGGGCGCCCGAGGACCAGATCTTGCGCCCGTCGATCGACCAGCCGCCGTCCACCTTTGCGGCCGACGTGCGGACCGAGGCGAGGTCGGAACCGGAATCCGGCTCGCTCATGCCGATGGCGAAATAGCACTCCCCGGCGGCGATGCGGGGCAGGATCGTGCGGCGCTGCTCCTCCGTGCCGTAGCGCAGCAGCAGCGGCCCCGACTGGCGGTCGGCGACCCAGTGCGCGGCGCAGGGCGCGCCGGCCGAAACCATCTCTTCGGTGACGATATAGCGGTGCAGCGCCGGGCGCTCGCCGCCTCCGTAGGGTTTCGGCCACATCATGCCGAGCCAGCCGCGCTCGCCCATCTTGCGCGACCATTCGGGCGACCAGCCGGAGCCCCAACTGTCCGCCATGGGCGTGAAGCCGCCCGACGCCCGTTCGGCGCGGATGAAGTCGCGGATTTCCTCGCGCAGCGCCCGTTCCTCCGGGCCGAACTCGACCTTCGGGAAGCGGAACCGGTCCCCTGTCATGGTCTCCCCCTTTGCCGCAGTGCCTTCACATTCGATACCGAACCGCCTTTGCCACCCATCCCTGTCGCCCCGGCCCCCGATCCGGGGCCCAGCCCTGCCGCCCGAACCCGGCAGGAAGGCCGGGAGATGGTCCCCGGCTCTACGCTTCGCTCCGGCCGGGGTGACGGATGGAGTTCAGCGTAGCCGCCGAATGCTATTGCCCTGCTCCTCGCTGGAAAGATGCGATTATGCCGTCAGGCGGGGCTGTCCTCAATCAGCACCATAACGGCGCCGTTGTTGTCCTCCCGCCCGACAAAGGCCCGTCCCCTGCCGTCCCACCCGACCGTGACGCCATTGCCTTCGATGAGGCGGACCGCGCGGTCGAGATCGGCAAAGGCGATGACATGCCCGGCCATGCAGGGCACCGCCGGCACGGCCTGGCCGGGGAACAGATCCGCAAAGGCTCTGGCGGACAGCACCGCGTAGCCTGCCGGGTCCGCGCCGAAGGCGTCCAGCCGGGCCGCAAGATCGTCCGGCCGGTCCGAGACGAACAGGCATTGCCGAAGCGCGCGGGCGCCGTTCGGATGCTCGAGCAGTTCCGGGCGCCACAGCACCTCCGGCGTCTGGTGCTCGATGACGATGATGCGGCCCTCGGGCCAGTGGGCGTCCTCGGAAAAGATATTGCGGAACCGCATTTCCCCCGCCGGCGTCGAGCGGGCGCGCTGCACCGGCGGATCGAAACCCTGTTCCGCCATGCCCGGCCAGGCCCGGTCCGCCGCCTCGCAGCGGAAGGCCGCGATATGAATGCCCTCATATCGGGCCATGAATCGGACCCAGGGATTGAACCGCTCCGGGGCGCGGAGGCCGATCAGCTCCAGATAGCCCCGATGGAAGAGGGCGCACCGATTGGCGGTGGCCCAGGGCTGCAACCCGCTCTCTCCCGGCGCCGCACCCTGCTGCGGCGTTTCCGGGGAGAGCAGGAAGCCCAGCCGTTCCCAGGCGGCGGCGCCCGCATCCAGATCGGCGCGCATCTGGCCGGTATGGTCGAGAGGATAGGTCATGGCCGGTCAGGGAAGGCGCACATCGGTCAGCGGGCGGCCCCAGTCCTGCGCGCGGGCGAGGACGCGCGGCATGTCCTCCTCGAGCATGAAGCCGTCTTCGACCAGCTTTCGCGCCGCCGCCTCGATGGCCTGCACATAGCCCGCCGCGTCCCCGTAGCGTTCGAGCAGGGAAGGGCGGGGGTCGCCCGTGGCCGCGCGTTCCTCCGGCGTGTCCGGGAAGGGGATGTAGCTGCCGGAGAACTCGTGCATCGCCCCGCCGGCGATGCCGCGCCTGCGGAGGTTCCAACCGGCGAAGGTGCCGACCGGCGCAGCGATCATGGGCGCGCGCACGCCCGCAATCTCGTTTCCGTCCGAATCGACCGCCGGCACCAGCACCGGGTAGCCTTCTTCCGCCAGCACCTCCGGCGGCTCCCGGTCGAGAATGCCCTCGCCGGCGCGGGGGCCGAAATCGAGCGCCGGCATCCTGTTGGGCGATTGCGGCACGGCTCCGCCGGGGATCGCCGGGAATTGCTGGCTCCAGGTTTCGTAGGGCACGAGCGTGCCGTCCGCGACACGGGGATAGCGGCTCGGCGGGGGCGGCGGTCCTCCGCCCGCCCAGCGGTCGAGCGCGTCGAGCGCGGCGCGGAACAGCGTCGAAGTCTGCGCGACATTCAGCCAGTTCCGGCAGACGGCCTTTCGCGGCACTTGCTGATTGGGGTCGGCCGAATGCTGGGTCCCGGTCCAGTGGTAGATGCGCACCCCCTCCGGTTCCGCGAGGTCGTTGCCCTCGCAGTCCGTGTGGACCAGGGAGCCCCGGCGCTGCCAATACTCGGTCGCGGTCTGTGTGTGGACGATGAGCGGGTCTGTTTCGGGCCGCTTGAGGATCGCATCGCGCCGCCCGCTATGGGGGTCCGTGCAGGGGCTGTAGGCGAAGGGGAAGCGGTCGGCGGGCGCGTAGTGGTCCTCATGCTGCTGGCCGCCGGAGACCACGGCATTGGCGAAGCGCTGGTTCAGCCACTTGCCGCCGGCTCCGGAGACGTGCGGCATCAGCCCGTCGAAGACGCGACGCCCGGCGGCATCGGCGTTGAAGCCCTGCCATACGAAATCGCGGATCGCCCGGCCCGTCTGCGAGCGGCCGTATCCGTAGGCCCTGTCGATCCCGCCGAGGGGATTGCCGACGCCTTTCTCGTAGCGGAGCCAGCCCACCAGGTCGCGCACGGCGACATGGCCGAGGCCCATAACCAGCGGGTCGCGGCCTTCATAGACGAGTTCGTAGATCCAGCCCGGCCGAAAGCCTTCCGGCAGGTGGATATTGCTGTCGGAGGGCACCACGGACCGTTCGGGCCCGAGCCCGTCGAGCCCGCCGCCGGCCTCGATGCGCGCAAAGGACCAAGCATTCGACGGCACCGGTTGGCGCACTGCGTCCGCATAGGGCCGCATGGTGAGACGCGCCTCGGCCGTATCGAGGGAAACCGCCGGGTGCGAGCGCGTCGATCCGCGGCCGCTGAGCGGCAGGCAGGTGACGCCCGGTTCGTCGGCGATAAACTCGGTGCGCACGGGTCCGGTCACCGGGCCGTCTTCCTGGCGCGCGACCGGCAGGTCGAGCAACACCCGGCCCTCGCCCGGCAGAAGGTCGCCCTGCCAGGCGCCGAAGACGATTGTGTAGCCGCGACGGAACAGGAATCCGTTGCCGGCATGGGCCGCGCGCTCCGGGTCGTTGCTGTGTTGGGCATCGCAGAAATACTGGAGCGCGCGCTTGTTTCCCCGATTGCCCCAATCGAAGAACAGGCGGCGGTTGCCGAGCGCCGGGTCCGTCGGTTGCAGGATGAAGACATCGGCGCTGAACGAGACCAGCCCCTCGCCGTCCCTTGGCGCCAGCCCGATGTCGGTCACGCCCGCCTGCGCCGGCGCCAGAGGATCGACCCGGAAGAGTGCCCGCGCCGCAATGCGCTCATAGGCGCCGGTTCCCCCGAACCCCTCTCCGTCGGCAAAGGGCCGGCGGTCTGCGATCTCCAATTGAATGAGATTGGTCATGGGGGCACAGTCTCCCGAGCGGAAGCCGCTACAATAGCCGGCCAGTCCAGGAGGTCGAAGCCATGTCCGCAACCGGGTCCGTCGTGCTCACCGAGCAACGGGGCGCCGTGCGCCATATCGTGTTGAACCGTCCCGAGGCGCTGAACGCGATCAGCGACGAGATGGTCGCCGCGCTCACGAGGGAGTTTCGCGCCGCCAATGCCGATGGCGGCACGCGCGCCATCGTGTTCCGGGGCGCGGGACGGGCCTTCTGCGCCGGCGCGGACCTCAAGGCGCGCAAGCTCGCGGCGAGCGAGGCCGAGGCCCGGTCGCGGGCGCAGGCGATCCAGGATGTCACGCGGGCCATCGTCTATGGCGATGTGCCGGTTGTCGGCGCGATCCACGGCTGGGCGGTCGGCGGCGGCTTCGAATGGGCGCTCAATTGCGACTTCCCGATCTGGGCCGAAAGCGCGCGCGGCTTCTTCCCGGAAGTGTCCTGGGGCCTGTTCGTCACCGGCGGCGTCTCGGCGATCCTGCCGAACCTGATCGGCCTCCAGAAGACCAAGGAAATGCTGATGCTGGGCGAACGCTACGGGGCGGCGGCGCTCAATGAACTCGGGATCGCCTGGCGGGTTGCGGCCGACGATGCGTTACTCGCGGAGGCGGAAGCCGTGGCCGAGCGGCTCGCGGGCCTGCCAGTGCGCGCCGTCCGCGACATGAAGCGCACGCTCAACCGCGCCGCCTATGGCGATGTCGCAGAGGCAATGGAGCGGGAAGTGGACGCGGTCGTGCGCTCCTACAACGACCCCGAGACATTCGAGCGGACCGCCGCCTTCAGCGCCCGCTGAAACCGCTGTCCGGGTCCGTCAGCGCCTGGAGGCGGAGGCTCGCCGTGCGCGCGAACCGCGTGATGAGGGATTTGCGCCGCGCCGGGTTGACCCTGCCTTCCTCGGGCTCGCGCAGCATCTCGGCGCCGAAGCCGTCCGCGACCAGCAGGCCGCAGCTTTCCGGGATCAGGTGCCTGGGAAAGTCTTCCGGCACGGCGAAATAGAAGGCATCGCAGAAGCCCAGATAGTCGCGCCATTTCGCGTCGGCGCGGAAATCGACTTCGGAGGACTTCACTTCGACGACGGCAATCCGCCCGTCCTCCGCAAGCGCGATGACATCCACGCGGCGGCGGTTGCGCAGCGTGAATTCGGTCAGCGTTCCGTAGCCGCCCCGGCGTAGGAACCGGCACACGCCGCGTGTCAGAAGGATACCGTTGTTCTTCATATGTTCATAATAGCCGTTCCTTGCCGGCGAGCGCAAGCCGCACGACCTTCTTCATGGCCGTGGGCAGGGCGTAGTCCGCAAGAGCGTCGATGGGCGCCCAGAGGCAATCCTCGGGGGCCGGGCCGGCGCTGCTGCCGGTTCGCACATCCAGTTCGAGGATGAAATGGGTGAAACCGTGGCGGGCCACGGCGCCGAGCGGTTGCCAGGTCCCTTCGACGGGCGGGCCCTCAGGCGGCGGGCCGTCTTCCACCCAGGGGCCGGACGGCACTTCCATCATGCCGCCCAGCAGGCCGCTCTCGGGACGGCGGCGCAACAGCACCCGCCCGGCGCCGTCCTCGGTCCAGTAGGCGATGCCCCGCCGCACCGGGCGCTGCCGCTTCGGCGCCTTGACAGGCAGGCTTTCCGCGATCCCGGCCGCTCTGCCGCGACAGGCCTGCGACCAGGGGCAGGCGCCGCAGCGCGGGCGGCGCGGCAGGCACACGATCGCGCCGAGGTCCATGACCGCCTGCGCATAGTCGCCGGGGCGCGCCTCCGGGGTAAGGCGGGCGGCTGCGTCCCGGATCGCTTTCTTCGCGGCGGGCATCGGCGTTTCGATGCGAAACAGGCGCGCCATCACCCGCTCTACATTGCCGTCCACGACCGTCGCCTTGCGGTCGAATGCGATCGCGGCGATGGCCGCAGCGGTGTAGGCGCCCACGCCGGGCAGGGCGCGGAACCCCTCCTCGCTGTCCGGGAAGCGGCCGCCATGTTGCGCGGCGAGGATGCGGGCGGCGGCGTGCAGATTGCGCGCGCGGGCGTAATAGCCGAGCCCCTGCCAGGCCTGCAGCACCTCGTCCAGCGAGGCCGCGGCCAGCGCCTCGACATCGGGCCAGCGTTCGACGAACCGGCGGAAATACGGTCCGACGGCGGCCGCAACGGTCTGCTGCAACATGATCTCGCTGAGCCAGACGCGATAGGGTTCTGTGCGCTTTCCCGGCGGCGCGCGCCAGGGAAGTTCGCGGCGATGTTCGTCGTACCATGCAAGCAGCGTCTCCGCCTTCGCCTCCATCGCCTTCCCTTCGTGCCGCCGAACCGATCCGGCCCATCATACCGTCCGCAAGGCGGCGGGTTTCCTTCGTTGAGCTTTTTCGCGTTTCGGGCATGCTGTGTGCATGACCAAGAGGACCCGGAGCGCAAGCAGGCTGGGCCGGCTCGTCGCCGTCGGGGCGGCGCTGGAGCGCGGACTGGCGCCGTCAGCGCGAAAGCATGGATTTTCCGAGACCCGCCTGCTGCTGCGCTGGGAGAGCGTCGTCGGGGCCGAAATTGCGGCATGGACGCGGCCGTTGCGGCTATTCCGCGGTGTTCTGCACCTTCGCGTCGCGTCCGCCTGGGCGCCCTATGTCCAGCACCAGGCCCCGTCGATCCGGGAGCGCGTCAACCTGTTCCTCGGGCGCAAGGCGGTGGTCCGCATCGCCTTGAAGCAAGGCCGGGTTGTGCCGCCGCCGATCGCAGGATCTTCGACGGAGCCGGCACCCGAGCCCGTTGCGGTTTCCGGCATATCCGACCCCGAGCTGCGCGCCACGCTCGCCCGGCTCGGCGGCGCAGTGCAGGCGCGGGAGAAGCGGAACGACACTTCCGGCGCGATCTCCGCATAATAGTTTCCGCAAGGCGAAATTTTTTAGTGAGGGCGCCTTGTTCGTGCCGTAATTTCGAGATAAAATACTATATCTTGTTATGAGGTTCGGTCGATGCGGAACATATGGACCGTTGTTGTAGCCATGGCGGTTGCAGTTATCGTCAGTGCTGCTTACAACTCCTTCTTCGGCGTGTCGTCCGGCACGCAACTCTCCATGAGCCCGCTGGACAGCGTTGCGGCCCACGCGGCGGACGCCGTTTCGAATCCCGACATCGGGCCGGAAGACCGGGTGCTGGGCGAGGACAGCGCGAGGGTCACAATCCTCGAATACTCATCGCTGACCTGCCCCGCTTGCGCGCGGTTCCATGCCGAGGGTTACAGGCATCTCAAGAGCGCCTATATCGACACCGGAAAGGTCAAGCTCGTCTTTCGCGATTTTCCCCTCGACGGATTGGCGCTCCGCGCCGCCGCGCTTGCCGAATGCGTGCCGGCCGAACGCTATTTCCCGTTCCTTCAACTGCTCTTCGAAGGCCAGAAAGGCTGGGCGCGTTCGGACAACCCGCTGGCGGAACTTGTGCGTCTCGGTCAGCTCGCGGGCCTCGGCCAGGAACGCGCAATCGGCTGCCTCCAGGAAGAGGCGCGGCTGGAAAACATCATCCAGGAACGTCTGGCCGGACAAGAGGATTACAAGATCGAATCGACGCCGAGTTTCATAATTGACGGACGCAAACATCCGGGCGCACTGACAGCGGACGAACTCGACGAGATCCTGGCGCCCCTGCTGGGCTGATTCCTTCCACCGGCGGTCGTTATCCGGCAGCCCACAGTGCCGCCAGCAAGCAGGCGTGCAGGGCGCATGCCGCGATGAAGAGGCGCAATGCGCGACGGATATCCTGCGTTGTCGCCCGGCTGCGGCCGCGCCCCATCCAGGCGTCCCGAACCGTTTTTCCGCCATAGGGCCGGGGGCCGGCGAGCGCGAGGCCGAGCGCGCCCGCCATTGCCGCCTCGGGCCAGCCGGCATTCGGCGAGCGGTGCCGGTGCGCATCGTTGAGCACCGCGCGCCACGCGCCGAGCGGGCTCGTCCGGCGGAAGCAGAACGCTGCGCCCATGAGCAATAGCGCCGAGAGGCGGGCAGGCAGGAAACAGGCGATATCGTCGGCACGCGCCGACCAGGAACCGAACGCTTCATGACGCGGCGTGCGGTGGCCGATCATGCTGTCGAGCGTGTTGATTGCCTTGAAGGCGCAAAGCCCCGGCAGGCCGAGAAGCAGGAACCAGAAAACGGGCGCGACCACGCCGTCGGAGAAGTTCTCCGCCAGCGATTCGATCCCGGCGCGGGCGACGCCGTGGGCATCGAGCGAAGCCGGATCGCGCCCGGCGACATGGGACACGGCCTCACGCCCTTGTTCGAGACCGGAGTCGAGCCCGGCGGCGACCGCCGTAACATGGTCGTGGAGCCCGCGCTGCGCGATGAGCAGGAAGGCCAGCAGCAAAGCGGGCAGCCACCCGAGCAAGCTCAGAGCCCAGCCGGCCGCCGCGGCGGTCGCCGTCACCGCCAGCAAGGCGAAGGCGCCGCGCATCCGCCGGTCGACGGCCGGGCGTTCGGGACGGTTGAGGCCGGAATCCAGACGGTCGATCATGCGCCCGACCAGCGCGACCGGGTGCGGCACACGGCGGAACAGGGCCGGCATGTCGCCCAGCGCGGCGTCGAGCAGCAAGGCGCCGAGCAGGATCGGGACGATGCTTGCCGATCCGTCTATCATGGCGGCGATTCTACTCGAAATGAGAGGCGCGATGCCCAAAACCGGAGTCATGGTTTGCGGCCACGGCAGCCGCGATGCGGATGCCGTGCGCGAGTTCCTGGCCCTTTCCGAGGGGCTGCGGCCCCGCCTGCCGGACTACGATCTGGAAATCGGGTTTCTGGAGTTTGCGCGCCCGGTGATCCGCGAGGGGCTGGAGGCGCTGGTCCATCGCGGCAACCGGCGCATTCTCGCCGTACCCGGCATGCTGTTCGCCGCCGGGCATGTGAAGAACGACGTGCCCTCGGAAATCAACGAGTTCGCGCATGCCCATCCCGGTATCGAAATAAGGCTCGGGCGGGACCTCGCCATCGACGCCAGGCTGCTGCAGGCAGCGCGCGAGCGCATCGAGAGCGTGCTCGGCGATGACGTGCCCCGCGCCGATACCCTGTTGATGGTGGTGGGGCGCGGCACCAACGATCCCGATGCCAACTCCAATATCAGCAAGGTTGCCCGCATGTTGTGGGAGGGAATGGGCTTCGGCTGGGCCGAGACCTGCTATTCCGGCGTCGCGCACCCGCGCGTCGATGCAGGGCTGGAATGCGCCGCGCGGCTCGGCTTCCGGCGGATCGTCGTCTTTCCCTATTTCCTGTTCACCGGCGTTCTGGTGCGCCGCATCTACGACCGGACCGACAGGGTTGCGGCGGCCCATCCGGGACTATCCTTCGTCAAGGCGCCCTATCTGAACGACCACCCCCTGGTGCTGGACAGTTTTGCCGAGCGCGTCCGGGGAACGCTCACGGGCGACAACCTGATGAATTGCGCGCTCTGCAAATACCGGGAGCAAATCGTCGGGCGGGAAAATGAGGTGGGCACGCCGCAAGCCGGTCATCACCACCATGTGCGCGGCGGCCATTCGCATTCCCACGAGCACGAGCACGGGCACAGCCATTCCCACGTCCGCTGATGCACACATATCTGCGCGATCCGGCGGCGATTTACCGGCTTTCCTTTCGGATGGCCCGGCAGGAAACCGACCTCTCTGGCCTGCCGCCGCGCGCTGTCGCGGTTGCCTTGCGGCTCGTTCATGCCTGCGGCCGGCCGGAGATCGTGCAGGACCTTGCCTTCAGCGCGGGAGTCGTCGAACGGGTGGAAACCGCCCTGGCAGCCGGGGCGCCCATTATCGCGGACACGCGCATGACGGCGGAAGGCATTATCGGCCGGGAGGCCGTCTGCGCCATAAACGACCCCCCGGTCGCGGAAGCGGCGCGCGCCGATGGCAAGACGCGGGCTATGGCTGCGATGGATGCGCTGGCTGACCGTTTCGAGGGCGCCGTCATAGCGGTGGGTAACGCCCCGACGGCGCTCTTCCGGTTGCTTGAGCTCGTGGCGGACGGTGCGCCTGCGCCGTTGGCGGTTCTGGGTTTCCCCGTGGGTTTTGTGGGGGCGTCCGAGTCGAAGGCGGCGCTCATCGAAAGCGGCCTGCCGCATATCGCCCTGCGGGGCAGGTTCGGCGGAAGCGCGCTGGCGGCAGCCGCCGTCAACGCGCTGCTCCATCCGTCCGAGACCGCCTCGTGACGCCCTGGCTGACCGTGCTCGGCATCGGTGAGGAAGGCCTCGATCCGGCAGGCCGCGCCATCGTCGAGAGCGCGGAGTTTCTGGTCGGCGGCAAACGCCATCTGGCGCTTGCCGGGGCGGGGCCGGCGGAGCGAATGACCTGGCAGCGGCCGCTGTCCCGGACGGTGGACGCGATCCTCGCACGGCGCCCGCGCCCGACCGTTGTGCTGGCGACCGGAGACCCGATGTGGTTCGGCATCGGCAAGTCGCTGGCCCGGAGGGTGCCGACTGAGGAAATGCGCATTCTTCCGGCCGTCGGTGCATTCTCCCTGGCTGCGGCGCGGCTCGCATGGCCGCTGGAAAGCGTGGCGGCGCTGTCGCTGCACGGCAGGTCCGTCGGGCTGCTCGCGCTGCATGTTGCGCCCGGCGCGAAGCTGTTGGCGCTCTCCCATGACGGCGGCACGCCGTCCCGTGTCGCGGCCTGGCTGACGTGTCACGGTTACGGCGCCAGTTGCATGACCGCACTGGCGCATATGGGCGGTCCTCTGGAGACATGCGTGACAGGACGCGCCGACTGCTGGGCTGCGGAGGTTCCCGATCTCAACACGCTGGCCGTCGAATGCGTTGCTGGCGATGGAGCGAGGATCTTCTCCCGCGCGCCCGGCCTGCCGGACGATTTCTTCGAGCATGACGGCATGCTGACCAAGGCTCATATCCGCGCGGCGACGCTCGCCTTGCTGGCGCCGACGGCAGGAGCGCATCTCTGGGATATCGGGGCGGGTTCGGGGGCAGTTTCCATCGAGTGGATACGGGCCGGCGGAACGGCAAGCGCGGTGGAGCCGGTCGCCGCCCGACGTGCGGCGATGGCGCGCAATGCGGAGGGTCTGGGCGCGCCGGGGCTGGAAATCCATGCCGGACACGCACCGCAAGCGCTGGAGGGATTGCCGGCGCCGGACGCCGTGTTTATCGGCGGCGGCCTTGGCGCGGAGGGCGTTCTCGAGGCCGCATGGGAAGCGCTGCGGCCCAACGGGCGCATCGTGGCCAACGCCGTTACTCTGGAAAGCGAAGCGCGGCTAATCCGGGCCCGATCCGAACTGGGCGGCGACCTCTACCGTATTTCTGTGGAATCGGCGGCGCCGGTCGGACGCTTCACCGCATTCCGGCCTGCCATGGCGGTGACGCAATGGGCCGCGCGGAAGCTACGGGGGGCCGTGTCGTGAGCGGCTGGGTCTGCGGCGTCGGCGTCGGCCCCGGCGACCCCGAACTCTTGACGCTAAAAGGCTTGCGCATCATCCAGCGGGCCGATGTGCTCGCCTTTCCGGCCCCGCTCGAAGGGAAGAGCTTCGCGCGTTCCATCGTCGCTCCCTATCTCGACGACGCCCGGATCGAGCTGCCGATCAGAATGCCGATGCAGGCGGCGCGTTTCCCTGCCAAGGCCGTTTACGACCGGGCTGCGCGGGAGATTGCGACGCATCTGGAGGCCGGGCGCGGCGTCGCCGTGCTCTGCCAGGGAGACCCCTTCCTTTACGGCTCCTTCCTGTATCTGTTCGCCCGGTTGTCGGCGGACTGGCCCGTCGAAGTCGTGCCCGGCGTTTCCTCGCTGACAGCTTGTGCGGCGGCAGCAGGGTCGGCGCTTGCGGCGCGCAACGATGTGCTTTCGGTGTTGCCGGCCCCGCTCGGCGACGCGGAACTCGAAACCCGGCTCTCGGCTTGCGATACAGCGGCCCTCGTCAAGGTCGGGCGGCATTTCGAGCGCGTCAGGACCCTCCTGATGCGCCTCGACCTCGGGGATCGCGCTCGGCTGGTCGTGCATGCCGGACTGCCGGACGAGCGGGTTCTGCCGCTCGACGGCGTCGATCCGACGGACGTGCCCTATTTCTCGACGATACTCCTGCACAAGCGGGGCAGGGCCTGGCTATGACGGTCGCCGTGGTGCTGACTGCGCGCGGCGCCAGGCTTGCGGAACGGCTCGACCTCGAAGCCGTGCCGCTTGACGCGATGGAAGGCCGGTTTCGATCCGGAGAACCGATTGTCGCCGTGATGGCCGCCGGCATCGCGATCCGGCGTCTGGCGCCCCTGCTGGCCGACAAGCGCGAAGAGCCGCCGGTCGTCGCCGTGGCGGAGGACGGGAGCGCAGTGGTTCCATTGCTCGGCGGCCATCGCGGCGCCAACCGTCTGGCCCGCCGGATCGCGCGAACGCTCGGGGTGCAGGCTGCCGTGACGACGGCAAGCGATGTCCTGTTCGGGGTCGCGCTGGACGACCCGCCGCCCGGCTGGACGCTTGCCAATCCCGAAATGGCGAAACCGGTCATGGCCGCGCTGATCGCCGGAGAGCCGGTACGCCTGGAGGTCGAAGCTGGCGATGCCCGGTGGCTCGCGCCGCTGCCGTGGTCGGAGGAGGGCCGGCTGGCGGTGCGGGTGTCCGATCGGTCCCCGGCTCCGAAGGAGGACGAGCTGCTGCTGCATCCGCCCAGCCTTGTCCTCGGCGTCGGGCTGGAGCGGGGCGCATCCAGCGACCTTCTGCTCGGCCATGTTGCCCGGACGCTGGAAGCCGAGGGACTGGCGCGGGCCTCGCTCGCTGCCGTCGCGACGCTCGACCTGAAGGGGGATGAACCGGCCGTCGCGGCGCTCGATTTGCCGATGCGCCTGTTCGATGCGGCGGCGCTGGACCGGATCGAGGCGCCGAACCCGTCTCCAACGGTCGCTGCCGCTGTCGGCACCGCAAGCGTTGCCGAAGCGGCCGCGCTTGCCGCCGCCGGCGAGGGCGCGATCCTGGCTGTGCAAAAGCGGATCGGCACGCGGGTTACTTGCGCCGTCGCCCGGATCGCGGCGCCGAAAGGCCGGCTGACGGTAGCGGGCATCGGCCCCGGCGCTCCCGCCATGCGAACGGCCGAGGTGGAGGCTGCTATCGCCGGCGCTACCGACATTGTGGGCTACGGCCCGTATCTCGATCTGGTCGTCGATCTCACCGGAACGAAACGGTGCCACCCCCTGGCAATCGGCAAGGAGAGGGAGCGCACAGACCTCGCGCTGCGACTCGCCCGTGACGGAAAGGATGTGGTGCTCCTCGCTTCCGGAGACGCCGGCATCTATGCGCTCGCCGGGCTGGCGCTGGAGCGCAGCGGCGGCGCCGTCCCGGTGACGGTGCTGCCCGGCATCTCGGCAATGCAGGCTGCGAGCGCGAGGGCCGGCGCGCCGCTGGGCCACGATTTTTCCGTTATTTCGCTGTCGGACCTGTTGACGCCGCTCGAGGTCATTCGCGCCCGTGTGGAAGCGGCCGCGGCGGCGGATTTCGTCGTGGTCTTCTACAACCCGGCCTCGAAAGAACGCCGCCGGCCGCTTGAGGAGGCGCTGGCGATCCTCGCACGGCACCGGGACCCCGATACTCCCGTCGTCAGGGCCCGCAATCTCGGCCGCGCGGACGAGGAGGTGGCCGTCGAGAAGTTGTCCGGCCTCGACCGGGAGGCTGTGGACATGACGACCGTGCTGATTGTCGGGAACAGCCGGACGACCGTTGTGTCCGGCCGAGTCGTGACGCCCAGGGGCTATCCGTCGTGACCGTGCATTTCATCGGTGCGGGCCCCGGCGCGCCAGACCTCATAACCGTGCGCGGGCTGGAATTGGTCCGCTCGGCGCCGGTGGTGCTCTATGCAGGCTCGCTGGTGCCGATGGAGGTAATCGCCGAGGCGCGCGCCGATGCCCGGGTCCTCGACACGGCGGCGATGACCCTCGACGGGATCGAGGCCGAATTCGTTGCGGCGGACGCCGTGGGCAAGGATGTGGCGCGGGTGCATTCCGGGGACCCGTCGCTATACGGTGCCACCGCCGAACAGATGCGGCGGCTCGACCGGCTCGGAATAGACTACACGGTCACTCCGGGGGTGCCGGCCTTCGCCGCCGCCGCTGCCGCGCTCGGCATCGAGCTCACCGTGCCGGGCGTCGCCCAGACGGTCACGCTGACGCGGACCGCCGTGCGTGCGACGGCCATGCCCGAGGGAGAGGACCTTGCCGCCCAGGCGAGGAGCGGCGGCACCCTGGCGATCCACCTCTCGACCGCCAATCTCGCGAATGTCGTCCGCACGCTCAGCCCGGTGCTGGGGGAAGACTGTCCGGCCGCCGTGGTCTATCGCGCCAGCCAGCCGGACCAGCTGATCGTGACCGGCACGCTCGCCACGATACGCGAGCGCGTGAAAGCCGCGGGCCTCGCCCGCAGCGCGCTCATCCTGGTCGGCAGGGCGCTGGCGGCCGGAGGGTTCCGGGAGAGCCGCCTTTACGATCCCGCGCATCATCACGCATCGCGGCCGCGGCGGCGATAATCCGCCGCGTCTCGGACCAAAGCCCGTAATCGTCGAGGCTTTCCAGGGAGGTCCAGCGCGCCTCCGCCGCGTCGTCCCCGGCCACCGGTTCGCCGGAAACCCATTCGGCGGCAAAGTCGATCAGCGTGTAATGGGATATCGCTGCACCGGTTTCGTCGCGGCGTATCCCGTCCACGACATCGACGAGGCCGATCAACGCGATCTCGACCCCGGTCTCCTCGCGGATTTCCCGGTGTGCGGCATCCCGGACCGTTTCGCCGCGTTCCTGCTTGCCGCCGGGAATGCTCCATTGGTCCTTGCGCGGCGGCTCGCCGCGCCGGATCAACAGCACATCGCCCCCGCGCAGGACGACCGCCCCGACCCCCACGACCGGCCTCTCCGCGCCAACCATCGCCCTGCCTCTCGAACGTCAGGCCATATACTGGCCGCCGTTCACCGAGACTGTCGAGCCGGTAACGAAACAGGCGTCGTCCGCAACCAGGAAGCGCACGACATGGCAGATCTCCTTCGGGTTCCCGAAGCGCCCGACCGGGATCTTGCTCTTGATCGCTTCCTGCACGCGCTCCGGGATCGCACGGACCATCTCGGTATCGACATAGCCGGGACAGATGGCGTTTACGGTGATGCCCTTGGAAGCGTTTTCCAGCGCCAGCGCCTTGGTGAAGCCGAGAATGCCGGCCTTGGCGGCAGCGTAGTTGGTCTGGCCGATCTGTCCCGTCTGGCCGTTGACGGACGACACGTTGACGATGCGCCCGAAACCCCGGTCGCGCATTTTGCCGACAACGACGCGGCACATATTGAAACAGGAGGTGAGGTTGGTCTCGATCACCTCGTGCCAGGCTTCCTGGGGCATGCGGTGCAGGAAGACGTCATGGGTGATGCCGGCATTGTTGATGAGGATATCGACCGGCCCGTGGCTCTCCTCGAGCCGATGGACCGCCCGCTCGCAGGCGTCGTGGTCGGAGACATCGAACTGCACGATGTCGATGCCCGTTTCCTCGTGGAAGCGCTGCGCGCGCTGGACATTGAGGTGGAACCCGGCAACCGCGTCGTAGCCGTCGGCCTGCATGCCTCGTGAAATTTCGGCGCCTATCCCCCTCGTGCCGCCGGTAATCAGGGCCACTCTCGGCATTGCTTCGGCTCCCTATTTTGCAATGCACAAAAGATGGCATCGTCATGTTGCGATGCAACATAAACTTCTGCGGCCGTGGCATCGTGTCACGGCAAACCGTTCATCCAGGCCAGCAAGGGCCGCCAGACGCGCCGGGCCGCGGTTTTCGACGCCATCAGCCCGATATGCCCGAGACGCGGGCGGCGCACGGTGGCATTGGGCAGGGCGCGCGCAAGAGCAAGCGCCGAGGCAGGGGGCACGATGCGGTCGCCGGCCGGAACGACGACCCATGCCGGCAGCGTTGCGGCCTCGGGCCGGACCGGCTCGCCGCCGATGCGCCATTGCCCGCGCATGGGGTCGTTGCGCCCGTACCAGCCGGCAAAGCACTCGCGGGCTACCGGCGCCGCCAGAGGCACGCCATCGTTCACCCAGTCCTCGAGCTCCACGAAGGCGCGTTCCGTTTCCGAGCCGGGCTCGAGTGCGCCGAAGGCCAGGAATTTGCGCGGCGTGAGCATGGGGTCGAGGGCGTAGAAGCAGGTCTGGAGCGCATCGACCGGCATTTCTCCGCTCTCGGCCAGCATGTCCGCGAAGGTCGATCCGGCAAACGCAAGCCGCCTCGCTTGCGCGCTGCCACCGCCGTGGAAGTCCCAGGGCACGGCTAGAAGCGCCAGGCCGGAAAACGCCGTGCGCGCCCGCAAAACCATCGGAAGGGCCAGGAGTCCGCCCATGCAGTATCCGATGACGACCGGCGGCTGTTGCGAGACGCGCGCCGCCTCGCGGGCGAAAGGCTCCAGGACGCTGCGGATGTAGTCTGTGCAATCGAACCGGCGTTCGCGCTCTCCGGGGCTCCCCCAGTCGACGAGCAGCACGCGCCAACCGCGAGCAGCGAGCCACCGCGCAAAGCTGCGGCGCCCCGTAAGGTCGCAGACATGGTAGCGGTTGACGAGCGAAGGCACGATCAACGCCGTCCGTTCGCCTTCGCCGTAGGAGATCAGCCGGGCCGCACCTCGGCGCGCGAGGACCGGCTCCGTCCCGGCGCCGCGTCGAAACGGATGGGCGCAATAGCGCGCAATAGCCGCCTCGAAATCGAGAAGGCGCTGGAGGGCCGCCTCTCCGACGGCCTCGGGAACGACGGTATGCCGGGCGAATTCGTCCGCCAGGTCGCGGTGCCAGAGGAAGGCGCTAGCAGGTCCCGCCGCTGCGGCCGCCGCCGCGCCGCCCCAAACGGCCGCCGCTGTCGCCATGTGGAGCGCCAGCGGCCTCGGGCCGGTCCGGTTGCCCGGCAGAGTCATGCGGCTGCGACGGGAACGACAAGCCTGCGGTCTCGCGCCACCAGGCAAGGACGTTCCTCTCCCAGAGATCGAGAAAGTAGTCTGCCTGTTTTTTCTCCGGCCCTTGACTCATCGGAACAGGATTTTACATTTGAATGACGGGTTTGCGCCCGTCGCAATTGGATAGCGGATTTCGATTGGATTGAGGTTGTCATGATGCCTTCCCGCCCTGGCAGGGTTCGGGCTGCCCTTTTCGTGGATTTCGACAATGTATTCCTCAGTCTGGAAGCGGTCGATCCACGCGCCGCCAAGCGCTTTGCCGAACAGCCGGGGCGCTGGATGCACTGGCTGGAGCGCGGTTATCACACTACCGGCGGCGGCAGGGAAGGCCGTACGCGCCGCGCGCTGCTGATGCGCAATTGCTATCTCAATCCCGCCACTTTCTCCCGGTTCCGCGGCTTCTTCACAAGGAGCGCCTTCTCGGTCATCGACTGCCCGCCGCTTACCGGCGGCGGCAAGAGCGGCACCGACATTTACATGGCGATCGATATCGTCGATGCGCTCAACCATGCCACACCGTTCGATGAGTTCATCATCCTGTCGGCCGATGCCGACTTCACCCCGGTATTGCTGCGACTGCGCGCCCATGACCGGCGCACGGCTATCCTCGCCAACGCGGCCGTTGCGCCGGCGCTCACAGCCGCCTGCAGCTATACGATCGACCAGTCGGTGTTTATCGAGAGCGCGCTCGGCGACGTATCGGCAGACGGACCGGCCATGTCGAGCCCGCCGGATGCGCCGCGCCCGTTGGCGCCCCGTCCGTTTACGCCTCGGCCCTCGTTGACCGGAGACTATTCGGTGCTTCCCGAGGTTGCCGTCGTCCTGCATGAGTCGATTGAGCAGGACGGACCGATTCCGGCAGCCGAGCTGCCGCACTTCTTTTTCCGTTTCGCTAATTTCCGCAACAGCGACTGGTTCGGTTTCCGCTCTCTGCGCCGCCTCGCCGAGGCGTTGACGACGGTCGACCCCGTGCTGGAATGCGGCGAACCCGGCGAAGAGTGGCAGATGTCGCTGCGCGATGCGCCGCTGGAGCCTGCCCCGGCCGGGTCGTTGGAATTCGATCCGCCGGCGGAATCGGACGAAGAGAGCGACGGGCTGCCGGCCCTGATCGAGACGGTCCATCATCTGGTTGGCGTTCCGGCACTGGACCCGGACGGTTTCGATCTGTTGTTCGAGCATATGGCCAAGCTGTTCGACGAGGGCGTGACCGACCGGGCCGTCATGTCGCAGTTGCTTCAGGAACGTGTCGGCGACGAAGGGTTGACGCTACCGCAAGATGCGGCCGAGTTCGTCACTACCGGGCTCTGGCAGTCGGGCTTCGACGTCACTTCGGATGCGTCCGACCCGGATGTCGTGGCCAAGGCGTTCCGGGACTATATCGTTGTGCGGTGCGAACAGGCTCAGCGTCCGCTCAGCGGGGACGAACTGGCGCTGGTCGATGAGTGGCTGGTGGGGGCTTAGAAGCCGCCTGTGTTATGGTGCACCGCAACTCGGACCTCTTGAGGCGGCGCCGTCATGGCTGCAAGCAAGGACGAGGCGCCGATCCGTATTCGAAAATACGCGAACCGGCGCCTCTATAACACCAATTCCAGCAGTTATGTGACCCTTGCGGACCTGGCCCAGCTCGTCCGGGACGGGGCGGACTTTATTGTCGAGGACGCCAAGAGCGGCGAGGACCTGACGCGGGCCATCCTCACCCAGATCATTGTCGACGAGGAACAAAACGGCGCCAATCTTCTGCCGGTCTCGCTTCTGCGCCGGATCATCTCCATGTACCGGGACAATATGGGCTGGATGCTGCCGGCCTATCTCGAGCAGTCGATGGAATGGTTCACAGCCAACCGGGGCGCCATGCGCCGGGAGGTCGAGCGCGCCTACGGACCCGGCCTTTCCTTCGGCTCCCTGGACGATATCGGCAAGCGCAACCTGGCGATGTTCGAGCAAGCCATGCGGGTCTGGAATCCCTTCGGAACGCCGAAGCCGGAGCCCAGGGAAAAGACGCCCGATGCGAGCAGCGAGCTGCAGGCGATGCGCAGCGAAATCGCCCGGATGCAGGAACGGCTGGACGCGCTGGCAAACGAGCGGGAGGAGTAGCGGAACCGGTTCCGACTTCACGGACCGCCGTAAAGCCAGGCCATGCCCTCACGCAGTTCCGCGCTTGAGAGCACATGATTGCGCAGTTCGCGGCGCACGCCTTCCGCGTGATAGATCTCGCCCATCATCCGCGCCGTAAGCTGCACCCGGGCCGTGCGGAGATAGCGGGCTTGCGCATAGGAGCGGAACGCCCGCTCGATATCGTCGTTCGCGGCGAGTGCGTCGGCCAGCGCCACCGCGTCCTCCACCGCCATGCACGCGCCCTGGGCCAGATATTGAAGTGTCGGGTGCGCCGCATCGCCCAGCAGGCAGATACGCCCGCGCGACCACTCGGAGACGGGCTCGCGATCGCAAAGCACCCACATCCGCCAGGTTTCGATCTTTTCGAGGAGCGCCATCGGCCGGGGAGAGACGCCGACGAAGCGCTCCATCAACTCGTCGCGGTCGCCTTCGCTGTCCCAGCCTTCCACATACCGGTCGGAGTGGAACACCGCCACCAGGTTGAACAGCGTCGAGCGTCGCAGCGGATAGTGGACCAGGTGGTTGCGGGGCCCCGCCCAAAGCGCCGCCGCATTCCAGCGCACCGCCTCCGGCACATCCTCGATCGGCAGCACGGCCCGATAGGCGATATGGCCCGAGACCTTGGGCGGGCCGTCGCCGACGACATGCTCGCGCACGTTCGACCAGAGGCCGTCGGCGCCGACCAGGAACGCGCCTTCCCGCCGCCCGCCGTTCGCCAGATGGGCATGGACCCGTCCGCCCAGGTCCTCCACCGAGACGACCTCTGCATTCGTTTCGAATGTCACCGACCCCGCCGCCTCGCAGGCTTCCAGCAGGGTGCGGTGGAAATCTGCGCGATGCGTCACGGCATAGCGCGCCCCGAACCGTTTCCGGAACGCTTCGCCCAAATCCCCGGTCACGACGGTTTCGTCGGTGAGCGCATCCATCATCACCAACCGGTCGACGAATACGGCATCGCGTGAAATGGCCTCGCCGATGCCCAGCCGCTCGAACATGCGGAAGACATTCGGCCCAAGCTGGATACCGGCGCCGATCTCCCCGAAGGTGGGGGCCTGTTCCAGCACATGGCTTGCGAAGCCTTGCCGCGCCAGCGCCAGCGCCGCCGCCAGGCCGCCGAGGCCGCCGCCGACGATCAGCGCCGTCACAACCGGGCCGCCCAGCGGTCGAGTAGCGGCAGGACGATATCGGCCCCGGCACTCGGCAGGTTGAAGACGACCCGCGCAATCCCGGCTTCGCGCCATGCGTCGAGCCGGGCGGCATCGTCCTCCGCGCCGAAGACCGTAATCGGCACGGAGCGCCCGGCTTCCGCTTCCATGGCGCGGAAAGCGGCCAGCTTGTCGAGCAGGTGGTAGGTCGGCCTTTGGGCGTGCGGCACCCAGCCGTCCCCCCAGGCGAGCGCCCGGCGCGCACCGTGGGGGAACTCGCCGCCGACCAGCACCGGCGGTCCCCCGGGCTGCGCCGGTTTCGGGCGCGAGCGCATTCGCGGGAAGGAGGCATGCCGGCCGGAAAAGGCCGCTTCTTCCTCGTTCCAGATGGCGCGGATTGCGGCGATACGCTCGCGCAGGACCGAAAATCGCTCTTCGAATGCCGTGCCGTGGTCCGCCATCTCCTCGCGGTTCCAGCCGCCCCCGATACCGAACAGGAAACGCCCCTCCGACAGGGCATCCAGACTGGCGGTTTCCTTCGCCAGTTGTATCGGGTCGCGCTGGGCGGCGAGACAAATCCCGGTCGCGACCTTGAGGCGCTCCGTGGCGGCGGCGGCCATGGACAACACGATGAACGGGTCCGCTACATCGACATATTTCTCCGGCAGGGCCCCGCCCTGCGGCCAGGGCGATGCGCGCTCTACCGGAATGTGGGAATGCTCCGGGGCCCAGAACGACTCGAAACCGCGTTCCTCCAGGGCCCGCGCCAGCGCCGCCGGGCGCATGGAATAATCGGTAACGAACATCGCGACGCCGAAGTGCATGGGGCGATCCTCCGTTCGTTTCGTTATGGAATCGTGTGCTTGTCCAGCATGGCGTGGACGCCTTGCTGCTGGTTCACGAGCTGCGTGACCCGCAAGTCGCAGGCCAGGCTGCACAGCATGTAGGCGTCTTCGCGCGACAGGTTCGAGCGCAGGCAGATGAAGTCGATCATGCGCCTGAGCGCGATGCGGGCGGCCCGGTCGAGCGAGGCATCGAAAGCGAACTGGATCCACCGGTCCGCCGTCTCGGCCATCGGCGCCTCCAATGCCATGTCCTTGCGCAGGGTGAGGCGGAAGCGCCCGGTCAACGCCGTTTCGATTGCCGTCAGGCACACTTCCCCGTCGCCCTGGACGGCATGGCCGTCGCCGCAGGAGAACAGCGCGCCGTCGGCGAACACCGGCAGGTAGAGCACCGAACCGGCCGTCAGCTCCTTGCAGTCGATATTGCCGCCGAATGCGCGCGGCTGGATCGTGCTCACCATGCCCCAATGGTCCGGCGGAGCCGCGCCCATGACGCCGAAAAACGGCTGGCAGGCGAGCGTCCTGCCCCACGGCATTTGGGCTTCGCCGGTTTCCCGGTCGAGCGGGATCGTGACCATCCGCCCTTCCGGGAAGTCTTCCGGCAGCGCGCCGCCCAGGGGCCGTATCGCATTCCAGCCCCAGTCGGTGCCGAGCCGCACCTCCAGAATATCGATCTGGAGCACATCGCCCGGAACGGCCCCGGCGACGGCGACCGGCCCGGTCAGGATATGCCCCGAGCCGAGCGGGCGGGGCGTCTCGGCATGGATGCGGTGCAACGCTTCCGGAACCTCGAAGCCCTCGCCCGGAAGAGCGTCCGGCGCTCCCGAGACGGTCTCGATCTCCACTTCAGCGCCGCTCTCGACGGTGAGCACAGGCGCGAGCTGGGCGTCGAAGAAGCCCCAATGGACGGTGTTCGGTGCGGCAGGCAGTCGATGGAGCATAAGCAGCAGGTCCGGGTTCGGTTCGGGCGGGGCAATACTGCACCGGGTCGCGCCGCCAATTCCAGTTCCACGCACGGCAGGACCCCGCAGACCCCCCACCCCGGGTCAACCGAACATCGGCATTCCCAACACGCCGCGCACCCGGTCCACCTGCTCCAGGGCCCAGCGGAATTGCCGCCGCCTCGGGGCGGACATCTCCTTCGGCGCGACCGAATTGCCGTGGGCAATGCCCCGACCGATATCCCGGAGCTGCTGGGCGAGAATCTCATCGAGCAGGATGCGGTGCGCTTCGATGAGGTCGTCGATGGCTTCCCGGTTGGCATTCGCCAGCGCAGCTGCCGCGTTCAACCGCGCCGGCGTCGAGCGGTCCTGAATACTGTGCTGGATGGCGAGAATGCGCGCCGCCGAAAAGATCGGCATGATCCCGTGGCGTTTGGCGTCGAGGCGGCCTTTATTCAGGCGGAACCGCCCGAACATGCCGAGCGGCGAGGTGAAATCGACGGCATTGGCGCGGAGCGCGACCTGAAAGGCCCGTGCATTCGCCGCCATGTCCAGGGCGTCGCGGTGCAATCCCTCGCCGAGGCCGGCATCGCCGTAGACGGGGACGCCGTCGAAGAAAATGTCGCAATTGAGGACATCCTCCGGCAGCGAGCGCCCGATCCATCCGCCCACCGTTGCGCGCCAGCGGTCCGCGTCCATGCGCCACTCGGGGTTCCGGGCCATGACCCCGCCTTTGCAATAGGAGACGCCCGCGCCGTCCAGGATATCGGCGAGCCGGGTCCCGAGCTCTTCGCACCACCGGTCCTCGGGTCCGCCGGGAGCGCCGGATGCGTAAACGATGGCGTTGTCCTGATCCATGGCGAGCAGGCTTTCGCCGCGTCCGCCGGAGCCGAGAATCAGGACGGCGAAGGGAACGGGCGGCGGCCCGAACCCTTCCATAGCCATGTCGCGTTCGGCCAGTTCGCAGGCGCGCCGCGTCAGGGCGCGGAGCTCCCGCGAGACGACCGATGCGACGATGCGCGCATCGACCTCGTCGGCTGCGAGGCCGCCCACAATCCTGGTCAGGTTGGCCCAGACCTTGCCGAGATCGGCCGGCGCCTCCGCGTGGTCGATTTCCCTGGCAAGGAAGATGGCATCGCCCGCGCGCTGCTTCAGCAGGTCGCGGGCGCTGATGGCCCCGACGAGCCTGCCGTCCGCCGAGACAACGCCGAGATGCCGGAATCCCCCGACAGTCATGAGCGTGTTCGCGCGGTAGAGAAACTCCGAGGCGGGTATCGTCACCAGGGGCCGTGCGGCGAAGCGGTCCACCGTCTCGTTCAGCGCATCGGCCCCGAGGGAGTCGATTGCGCGGGCGATATCCCTCTCGGTCAGGATGCCGATGTCGGCCCCCGAGGAAACGAAAAGCGAGCTGATCTTCCTTTCGGTAAGGTGCCGCAAGGCGTCGCGAAGGCGCATCGAAGGCTCCACTACCGCAGGCGGCGCAGACATGATGTCCTCGACGCGGTGGCGGAAAGGGAAACTGTCCACACGGGCGAATGCGTTCAAATCGGCACGATGCAGCCGGTCCGCTGCAATGACGGGGTGCCAGCCTGCCTTCGCCTCCTCGTCCAATTGCGCAGTGAGCGCAAGACAGGCTCGCTCCGCCTGGGCCAGCGTTGCGATGCCCTTCTCCGCCAGGCGCGGAACCAGGGCGGCATAGATCGCCGCCGCGGCCCGCGCATCGCCGAGCGCCCTGTGGCGCCCGTCGATCTCGACTTCGAGCCAGCGCGCTATCGCGTCGAGCGATGGGTCTGCGGGCCCGGGCGCGAACAGCGCGGCGAGTTGGCGGACGCAAAGGGACCGATGAGCATGCCAGGCAAGCGCGTGCCGGTCGTGCTCCGCCCTGAGCATTGCCAGGTCGAACCCGATTGCATAGCCGATCACCACGCGCGGACCGATCCAGCGTGCCAGTGCGGGCAGGACCTCGCTCGCCTTTTCCGCCGAACGTACATCCTCGTCCGAGATGCCGTGGATTTCGGTAGAGGACGGCGGAATGGGCACCTCCGGGTCCACTAACCGGTCGAACGTCTCTCCGGTGTCGATAGTCGTGCCGTTCAGCGCGACGGCGCCCACCTGCACGATGCGGTCCTTGCCGGTATCGAGGCCCGTGGTTTCCGTATCGAGCGCGACCGCTTCCAGGGACGCCAGCGGAACGGCGCCCAATCCTGCATCTTCCCTTCGGGCGACCATGGCCGAACCTTGCCGTTCCTGTTCAGGGCCTATGAGACGAAAGGGCTTCGTGGACCGGTTCCCGGACAAGGTACCGCGCCGGCCTCCGCCCGCCAAGAACCCACAGGGTTCGCGACTGGGCAATCGCATTCGGGCGGGCGGGGCACGCACCCACCCTCGAAGGGGTCACGCCGGTACATTTTTGCGCCGCCGTTGACAGTCGCGATCCCGAGCCGCTCCATCGGCGCGAGCGAGACCTCCGACGACCGGTCGGGGAACAAGTGGCAGGCGGTCGAGGGATGGCCGCACGCCGTCTGCGCGTCGCGGAACAACTAAGAGCCTGACCCGAAATGAATCGCGTTATTTCAACGGATTATACTCCCCGGTTTTGTTCAGGCTACGGGCGGGGTGCGAGCGACGACTGGCGAAAGGCTCCAGGGGCAGCAATCCCTCCGCCCACGTTCGGTACTTCGCCGCCTCCGTTCAACTCGTCACCCGACGGCTCGCAACACACTGAAATACAAAACTTTCTTTATGAGTCAGGCTCTAAGGCAGGATATGGTGGAGGACGTCGATGCGGTTCTGTCTCATGGCGGGATCAGGTCCGAATCAGAATGGCGTTCCCCAGCCGAGCACGCGTTCGTTCGCGATAGCCGCGTTTGGCGGCTTGGGCCAACCAGTCGGTTTTCCAATCGTCGCTCAAGATGTACTCGGCGACGATTATTCGCGGGAGAAGCCGGTCGGGCGCATCGCGCAGGAAGGGATCGAGGACACGATCCTCGAAGCCTTCGACATCGACCTTGATCGCATCGATCCGTTCCAGCTTCTCCGCCGCAGCGATGTCGAGCAGGGTCCGGACCTCGACGTCGATCGAGCCCCGGTCTGAAACCCGGGTTTGTCCGAGATTGCGCTCGCCCTCCAGCAACTTGCCCGTGCCTGGACGATCACCGACAGCGCAGCCGAGAATACCGATGGGGAAAGTGGAATTCAGCCTCGCATTGAAGGCAAGCCGCCGCCGTATTCCCGGATGGGGCTCAATGGCGATAACGCGCCCGGTCCCGGCAAGGACGCGGGAAACGCTCAAGGCATAAAACCCGCAATTCGCACCTATATCGACAAAGGTGGATCCTGGCGCTACCGAATCGAGAATCGCCCTTATTTCGACCGGTTCGAATGCGTCGGGGCGCAACAGCAGGCGCGAATCGGCCACATTGCCCCGCCGGTAGAGCCGCCAGCGCAGGCCGAAGCGCTCGACATCCACGATCTCCCGCGTGCGGTACGAGCATAGCCTGTCCAACCACCGCAGTCGGCCGAAGACGCGGCGACCCAACCAGCCCGCCTTGTAGATCTCATTCATCGAAGCGTGAAATATCCCGCGAACGGGCCCGAGCCTGTAACGCCCGAACGGGCTGATATCGTCCACCAGAATGTCCATGACGAGTACCCTAGAACTTCGCTCAATTATGGATCGATCGGACAATTTGGCGTCCGCGAATCATGACCGCCGGGCGCACGGGCCGGTAAGTCTTCACTATAATGACGTCATCGGCATGCGTTCAAGCCTGACCGGACGACGAGGCCGGTCGTTTCGAGTCTACAATCTCCGTTCGCGCTGCCGGCCGGACAGCGCAAGCAAGGCGGCCTGGAATCGAAAAGGCGGCCCCGGAAGCCGCCTCATCTCTACAGACAGCTTACCACGCCATTCCCGATGCAAGACCCCAGCCCTGGTCCGGCCGGGTAATCCCGTTCGGTCCGGACTGTCGAGGGTTTGCCGGGCGGGCAGAGGGCGCAGTGGGGTTGCGGGGGGCGCTGTTGCCTTGTAATCCGCGACAGTTGCCATCGCCTTT
The DNA here is from genome assembly GCA_965261985.1 of Alphaproteobacteria bacterium. Lineage (GTDB taxonomy): Bacteria > Pseudomonadota > Alphaproteobacteria > Bin95 > Bin95 > Bin95. Next base: position 4,804,747 of record OZ253490.1, on the reverse strand, counting down.
GGGGGAGGGGCCATGACCCGCGTCGATACCATCGATCCTGCAATCGTCGAAGCAGGCCAGCGCGCCGCAGCGGTCTCGCCCGCGCTCGACCTCAAGGTGCTGGTCGATGCGCCGGCGGAAGAGATACGCGCCGCCTATGACGCATCCTCGACCTATTGGAACGCCAATCCCCCGCCGATCGCCTCCGTGGTCAATCTCGCCTTGGCCGGGCCGCATGGCGAACTCCGGGTGCGGGTCTATAGGCCGCGCGAAGAGACCGGTCTGCCGGGACTGCTCTACCTGCATGGCGGCGGCTTCATGCTCGGCAGCGTCGAATCGCACGACACGCTCTGCCGCCTGCTGGCGAGGGAGGCCGATGCGGTCGTGGTATCGGTCGACTACCGCCTCGCTCCCGAGCATCGGTTCCCGATCCCGGTGGAAGAATGCATTTTTGCCTGCGACTGGTTGGCAGAGCACGGTGACGACATCGGTGTGGACGCCTCGCGGCTGGCGGTCGGAGGCGATTCCGCTGGCGCCAACCTGGCGCTCGCCGTGCTGGACCGGCGGCGCGAGGCGCTCAGCACAGCACTGCTGTTCTACGGCTGCTACGGCCATATGCCGGAATACGGCTATGCGCTCGGGTCCGCTGCCGCGGCTTACGGTGACGGCCGTTACGGCCTCGGCCTCGACATCATGCGGCGCTTCTATGCGGAATACCTGCGCGGGGAGGACGACGGCCGCGACCCGCTGTTCTGCTCCCTCAACATGGATTTCCGCGATCTGCCGCCGGTCCTCCTGACCGCAGCTGCGCTAGACCCGCTGCGCGACGATGCGGAGGCGCTGGGCCTGAAGCTGGCCGCAGCTCATGTGCCCCACCGGTACATCCTCTATCCGGGCGTGCCGCACGGTTTCCTGAAAATGGCTCCCGAAGTCGAGGTCGCGGCGCGCGCCGTTCGCGACGCCGCAGACCACCTGAAGGAGCACTGGGCGGCATAACCGCGCCGGATCGGCGCCGGGGTTCCGGCTGCCGTTCAGTGATGCACGAACACCGGGGCCGGGCAGTCGTGCAGCAGGCGGCGGGTAGCGGAGCCGACCAGGATATTGTGGACGACGTTGTGCCTTGCGAAGGCGCCCATGACGAGCATCCCGGCGTTCATGGCCTCGACCTGAGACAGGATGGCGTCTGCCGGATTGCCGCGCGCCGCGATCCCATGCGCTTCGGCGTCGAAGCCGTGTGAACGGAACAGGCTGGCGCCCTTGGCGGCGGTTTCCAAAGCGGCAGCGCGGTCCGCAGCGATGCTGACGATATGCGCTTCCCGCCCCCGGGCGAGGCCGAGCAGGATGTACATGTGCATGGCGCGGGACGATTCCCGGCTGCCGTCGAAGGCCACGACGACCCGTTCGCCCGATTGCGGCGCAGGGGGCACCATGACCACCGGCCTTGGATTGTCGTGCAGCAGGCGCTGGACGACATCGGCAATGTCGTGCTTCTCGACTCCGTGGAAGTTGGTCTCGCGCCCGATGACGATGAGGTCGTGGCGATCCGCCTCGGCTTCGATCAGCATGTGCGGTACGCCTTCGGCCTCGATCGCTCCGTAAGCCGCTCCGGCGGCGGCGCAGGCGGCCTCGAATTCCTTCAGCCTGGCTTCGAGGCGCTTGCGCGCGGCCTCGACCAGCGCCTCATCGCGATGTTCCTTGTAGGCGCCGGCGCCCATCGGCCGGGCCATGGGCGCGGTGAAGAAAGGCGTATCGAGCACCCCGATTCCGACAAGTTGCGCGCCGTGGCTGCCCGCAAGGGCAAGCGCCAGTTTCTCCGCCTCCACGCTGGACGGCGACGGATCCACCGCCACCACTATGCTCTTGAGCATGACGCACACACCCCCTTGGCCGCCCGCGGGATTGTAGCCCCCGCCGGGGCCGGGGTTAAGCTCCGCGGCGGTGGGCCTCGACCAGCTCTGCCATCGAGCCGAAGTGGAAATCGACCTTGACCTCCGCAGGCGGCGGCATGGTGGCGCCCCAGCCCGCTCTGTCCTTGCGTCGATCGATCCAGCAGGTCGCGAAGCCGGCGGCCGCCGCCGGCACATGGTCGTGGAACAGGGACTGGGCCGTGTGCAGGACTCGCGCCTTTGCCATGCCGCGCGCTTCCAGCCCGGCAAGCAGTGCATCGAAATTCGCGGCTGCGGGCTTGTAGGAACCGATGTCCTGGGCCGTGAATACCGCGTCGAAGCGCGTTCTGAGGCGTTCGGCGGAGGCGGCGAAGCTCTCCCGGTCCACATTCGACAGCACGATGAGTTCGTGGTGTTGCCCCAGATAGTCCAGCGCCTCGGCGCTGTCCGGGAAGGCGGGCCAGTCCGGCACGGAACGCCCGAACGCCACCGCGTCGGCCTCGACGGGCGTGCGGGCGAAGTCTGCGGCCATGGCCATGAATGCCCGCGCCAGGACCTCCGGGTAGGGCAGGCCCGGCGTCTCGGCCTGCTGTCGGGACTCGTTGGCGGCAAAGCATTCGAGCACGGCGTCGTCCGACGCTTCGACGCCTTCTTTCGCAGCCCAGGCGCGCCACGCGGCGAGTATGCCGGATTCCCAGTCGATCAGCGTGCCGTAGCAGTCGAAGCTGAGCGCATCGAAGTCCTCGAGCTTCATGCACGCACCAGTGTCGTCTCCACCAGGCGCGACCAGTAGGTTGCGCCCCAGGGCAGGGCTTCGTCGTTGAAGTCGTAATGCGGGTTGTGGACCACCACGCCGCCATGCTCCCCCTCGGCGCCGTTGCCGATGCGGACATAGGCGCCCGGCTTGGCGTTGAGCATGAAGGAGAAGTCTTCCGAGCCCATGCCGGGCGGTGCGTCGGTGCTCACATTGCCCGCACCGAACACATCCGTCGCGATGGCAGCGGCGATATCGACATGCTCCGGATCGTTGACCGTCGGCGGGTAGCGCCGCTCATAGCGCACCGAAACCGTGGCGCCGAAGGCTTCCGCGATATTGTCGCAGATGCGCCGCATGCGCGATTCCGTCAGGTCCTGCACCTCCGGCTTGAAGGCCCGGACGGTGCCGCGCAGCACCACCGTCTGCGGAATCACGTTCCAGGTATCGCCGCCATGCACTTGCGTAATCGTGAGCACGACCGAGTCGATGGCGTTGATCGACCGGCTCGCGATGGTCTGGAGCGCGGTGACGATCTGGGCCTGCACGACGACCGTATCGACGCCCTGATGCGGCCGGGCGGCATGTGTGCCGTAGCCGTCGATTTCGATCTCGAAGATATCGAAGCCCGCCATGGCCGGCCCGGCCCGGGTCGTGAAACGCCCGACCGGCACGCCGGGCGAGTTGTGCATTCCGTAAACCGCATCCGCCGGGAAGCGCTCGAACAGCCCGTCCTCGACCATGGCGCGACCGCCGCCCTCGTTTTCCTCTGCCGGCTGGAAAACGAAATAGACCGTGCCGTCGAAATTGCGCGTTTCGGCAAGATATTTCGCGGCTCCGAGCAGCATCGTTGTGTGCCCGTCATGGCCGCAGGCATGCATCTTTCCCGGATTGCGGGACTTGTAGTCGAAGTCGTTCGCCTCCTCGATATCGAGCGCGTCCATGTCGGCCCGGATGGCGACGGACCGCTGGCTGTCGCCCTGTCCCCGCAGCACGGCGACGACGCCCGTCCGGGCAATGCCGGTATGGACGGCGTCCACCCCGAACTCCTTCAGCTTGTCGGCGACGAAGGCGGATGTCCGCACCTCCTCGAACGCCGTTTCGGGATACATGTGGATTTCGCGTCGCCATGCGGTCATTTCGTCGTGAAATTCGGCTATTCGGTTTACGATGGGCATGAGTTGCGCCGCCTTGCCGTGGGTGAGGACCGGACCCCGATATCGCCTCAGCGCGCTTCGCCGGTCAAGCGACGCGGTTGCGGATCTCGCCGCGCGCCCAGGCTTCCAGCCCCGACACGAGGCCTTCCACAAGGGCGGCCTTTGCAGTTTCGCTCGCCCAGGCGACGTGGGGCGTCACGATGACGTTCGGCCGGCCGGCAAGAGCGGGTATCGGGTGGCCTTCCGGCGGCGGTTCGACCGTCGCGACATCGAAAGCCGCGCCCCGGATCGTCCCCCGGTCCAGCGCCTCGACCAGCTCGGCCTCATCGACGATGCCGCCTCGTGCCGTGTTGATGAGGAAGGGCCGCCGCTGCATTGCCCGGAACGCCGCCCTGTCGATCAGCCCGCGGGTCTCGTCATTGAGCGGGCAATGGATCGAGATGGCGTCGGCGCTTGCCAGCATCTCCTCGAAGGCCATCCGGCCGGGACCGGGCATTGCACCCTTGCGTCCGGCGATGATCGGTTCCATGCCGAAAGCTGCGGCCTTCCGGGCGACGGCGGACCCGATGACGCCTGCGCCGACAATGCCGAGCCGCCGCCCGGCCAGGTCCAGGATCGGATAGTCGAAAAGGCAGAATTGGCGCGCCTTCGACCAGCGCCCCTCGGCCACGGCGCGGTCATAGGCAGGCACGGCGCGCGCCAGTGCGAGAAGCAGGGCGAGGGCATGTTCCGCGACGCTGTCCGCAGCATAGCCGGTGACATTGGTGACCGGCACGCCGGCCGACCGCGCCGCGTCCTTGTCCACGCAGTCGGTGCCGGTGGCCGAAACCGCCACGAGCTCCAGCGTGGGCACGGCCTCGAACACCGAGGCGTCGATGCGGCATTTGTTCGTGATCGCGACATGGGCGTCCCGAAGCCGCTCCGCCGCCCGGTCGGGGTGGGTCTCTTCGAACTCGATCCATTCATGCTCGAAGCCGGGCCTGCGAATTGGCACGCCGGGCGGGAAGGAGTTGCGCTCCAGAAAGACGATTCGCTTCATGGTCCTGCTGCCTGCCTCTCGACTTGTTGCGGGCGCGCATTAAATCATGCAATGCAGGATCGGGGAGAGGGGATCGATGCGGGCGGCGTGGTACGAGCGCAAGGGACCGGCGCGGGACGTGCTGGAAATCGGCGAGATGCCGACGCCGGAGCCAGGGCCGGGCGAGCTTCGCGTCCGCCTGGCGGCGTCGGGCGTCAATCCGGCCGATGTGAAGCTGCGCGCAGGCGTCAGCGACTACGGCTTCGAGTTTTCCCGCGTTATTCCGAACAGCGACGGCGCCGGCACGGTGGACCGGATCGGCGCAGGGGTCGATCCCGCGTGGGTCGGCCGGCGGGTCTGGCTCTATAACGGCCAGCGGCTCGGGCGCGCATTCGGCACCGCAGCGGAATATATCGCGCTCGACGCCGGGCTGGTTCACACGCTTCCCGATGAACTCGGTTTCGCCGAGGGGGCCACACTCGGCATTCCCGCGATGACGGCGCATCGCTGCGTCTTCGCCGACGGGTCGGTCGCGGGGAAGACGGTGCTGGTGGCGGGAGGTGCGGGCGCCGTCGGGCACTATGCCGTGCAGCTCGCGAAATGGGGCGGCGCGCGCGTGCTGGCGACGGTGAGCGGCGAGGAGAAGGCGGCGCATGCCGTGGCCGGCGGGGCGGATGCAACCGTCAACTACCGCCAGGATGATGTTGTCGCGCGGGTGCGGGAGCTTACCGGCGGCGAGGGCGTGGACCGCATCGTCGAGGTCGATTTCGGCGGCAATCTCGACATTGCGATGGGTGCGTTGAAACGCAACGGCGCCGTTGCAATCTATGCCAGCGACGGCAACCCGAAACCGGAGATCGACGTGCGCGCGCTCATGGGGCTCAACGCCACGCTGCATTTCGTGGTGCTGAACAGCATCCCGCTGGAGGCCCGCCGGCAGGCGCAACGCGATGTGACGCGCTGGGCGGCGGGCGGCGAGCGGCTGTTTCCTGTCGCGTCGCGGTTTCCGCTGGAGGAGATCGTCGCCGCACACGAGTTGGTGGAAAGCCTGGACAAGCTCGGCACGGTCGTCGTCGAGCCCTGAAAGAACGAGGACCGCACATGGACCTGCCCTGCACGCTGGCCGACCTGATTGCGGCCCATCCCGCCGACCGTGTCGCTTTGGCCGCGCCCGGTCGCGCTTCCCTGACTTTCGGGGCGCTGGGCAAGCTGGCGGACGAAACCGTCTCTTCGCTCAACGCCTTCGGGATCGGCCGGAACGACAGGGTGGCGGTGGTGCTGCCCAACGGCCCCGAGATGGCGGCGGCCTTCCTGACCGTCGGCGCCGGCGCCACGGTCGCGCCGCTCAACCCGGCCTATCGGGGAGACGAATTCCATTTCTACCTGGACGACCTTTCGGCCAAGGCGCTGATCGTTTCCGAAACCGAGAACGGGCCGGCGGTGGGAGCCGCTGCGCGGCTGGACATCCCGGTGCTCCGGCTGGTTGGCGACGCGGAGCGGCCGGCAGGCAGTTTCTCGCTGCTCGCCGAGGGCACGGGAGGCGAAGGCACGCCGGTGAAGGGCTATGCGGGCGCTGCCGATACCGCGCTCGTGCTGCATACCTCCGGCACGACCTCGCGGCCGAAGATCGTGCCGCTCAGCCAGGCGAATATCTGCGCTTCGGCAAAGCATATCGTGCGGACGCTCCATCTTGAGCCGGCTGATCGCGGCATGAACATCATGCCGCTCTTTCACATTCACGGCCTGATCGCCAACGTGCTTGCGCCGATGCGCGCGGGAACGAGCATCTATTGCACGCCGGGCTTCGACGCCTTCCGGGTCTTCGAGTGGTTCGCCGATGCCAGGCCGACCTGGTACTCCGCCGTGCCGACCATGCACCAGGCGATCCTGGCCCGGGCCCGGCGGAACGCCGAGATAACGGACGCCATGCAACTGCGGTTCGTGCGCTCCTCCTCGTCGTCCCTGCCGCCGCAGGTGATGCGGGAGCTTGAAACCCTGTTCCGCTGCCCGGTCATCGAGAGCTACGGCATGACCGAGGCGGCCCACCAGATGGCGAGCAACCCCCTGCCGCCTGCGGAACGCCGCGCCGGGTCCGTCGGCGTGGCGGCCGGACCCGACATCGCCGTCATGGACGAGGCGGGCAGTCTTCTGGTGCCCGGCAAGACGGGCGAAGTGGTTATCCGGGGGCCGAATGTGATGGCCGCATATGAGAACAATCCGGAGGCCAATGAGAGCGCGTTTGCGAAAGGGTGGTTCCGGACCGGCGACCAGGGCGTGTTGGACGGGGCGGGCTACCTGACGATTACCGGGCGGCTCAAGGAGATCATCAACCGGGGCGGCGAAAAAATATCGCCGCGCGAGGTGGACGAGGCGTTGATGGACCATGCCGCCGTCCAGCAGGTCGTGACCTTCGCCCTGCCGCACCGGACGCTCGGCGAGGAGGTGGCCGCCGCCGTCGTGCTGGCCGAGGGGGCGGAGGCGAGCGACCGGGACCTCAAGGACTTCGCCGGCGCCCGGCTTGCCGATTTCAAGGTGCCGCGCCGGATCGTGTTCGTGGACGAGATTCCCAAGGGCGCGACGGGCAAGCTCCAGCGCATCGGGCTCGCCGAGAAGCTCGGCCTCGCTCCGTGAAGGTCGCCATCTACGGGGCGGGGGCGATCGGCTGCCACCTCGCGGCCCTTATGGCCCGGCAGGGCGACGCCGAAATCGGCCTGATCGCGCGCGGACCCCATCTCGCCGCCCTGCAGGCGAACGGGCTGCGCTTCGTCTCCGACGAGGGGGACTTCACGCTGCCGGTCGCGGCGAGCGAAGACCCCGCGGTCTTCGGTGTCCAGGACGTTGTGATCGTAACGCTCAAGGCCCACCAGGCGCCGGGCGCGGTCGACGCGATGCGTCCGTTGCTGGGGCCCGACACGGCGGTGGTCACCGCGATGAACGGGGTTCCCTGGTGGTATTTCCACGGCATTGAGACCGGGTTTCCCGCAGGGCCGGTCGAAGCGGTCGATCCGGGCGGCGCGCAATGGTTCGGGCTGGGCCCGGAGCGCGCCATCGGCTGCGTCGTCTATCCGGCGGCGGAGATCGTCGAACCCGGCGTCTGCCGGCATATAGACGGCAACACCTATACCCTCGGCGAGCCCGGCGGAATGCGCAGCGAACGGGCCCTGGCGCTTTCCCGGCTGCTCATCGCCGCAGGCTTCCGCGCGCCCGTCAGGCCCCGCATCCGCGACGAGATCTGGGTGAAGCTGTGGGGCAATCTCTGCTTCAACCCGATTTCGGCGCTTACTCATGCGACCCTGGCCGAAATCGGCGCGGATGCCGGTGTGCGCCGGCTTGTCGAAGCGATGATGCGCGAGGGTCAGGCCGTCGGCGAGGCGTTGGGCGCGCGGTTCCGGATACCGCTGGAACGCAGGCTCGAAGGCGCTGTCGCCGTCGGTGCGCACAAGACCTCCATGTTGCAGGATCTGGAGCGCGGCCGGCCGATGGAGATCGACGCGCTGGTGGGCGCGGTTTGCGAGCTCGGCCGACGGGCGGGCGTTGCGACGCCGGCCATCGACACGGTGTTGGCGCTCATCGGCTTGCGCGCGCGCATGGCGGGCACCTATCCGCTATAAGGCGCCGCAAAGGAAAGCGGGAGGGGGAGAGGGATGCCCGAAGTCGTCCATTTCAGCAGGCAGGGCCCCATCGGCATCGTCACGGTGGACTACCCGCCTGTGAACGCGCTCGGGCCGGGCGTCCGCGAAGGCATACTGGATGCGCTCGACCGCGGCATCGCCGATGCCGAGGTGCGGGCCATGGTGCTGATCGGGGCCGGCCGGTCCTTTATCGCCGGAGCGGACATTCGCGGTTTCGGCAAGGGACGCCCGACAGTCGTTCGGCGCACGCATGACGCGCTGGAAGCGAGCCCGAAGCCGGTTGTGGCCGCGATTCACGGCTACGCGCTCGGCGGGGGCCTTGAGAACGCACTTGGTTGCCACTACCGCATAGCCGTTCCGGGCGCCAGGGTGGGTCTGCCGGAAGTCCTGATCGGCATTCTGCCCGCGGGCGGGGGCACGCAGCGCCTGCCGCGCCTGATCGGCCCCGAGGCCGCGCTGGAGATGATCGTCTCGGGCCGCCATGTGCCCGCGCCGGAAGCCCTGGCGCTCGGAATTCTGGACGAGTTGGTGGACGGCGCGGAGCTGCGCGACGCCGCCGTCGCCTTCGCGATGCGGGTCATGGATGCGCCTGTCCTGCCGAGAGTGTCGGAACGGGAGATACCGGACCACGATGCCGGCATTTTCGAGGCGATGCGCCGCAAGATCGCCCGCCGGGCGCGCGGCCAGAAGGCCCCCTGGCATTGCATCCGTTGCGTGGAGATCGCCTGCTCGACGCCTTTCGAAGAAGGGCTCAGGCAGGAACGCGCGCTGTTCGAAGAACTGGAGAACTCGGAAGAGGCGAAGGCATTGCGCTACGCCTTCTTCGGCGAGCGGGAAGCGCAGCGCGCGCCGGATGTACCGCGCGGGACGCCGGCGCGTCCGGTGGCGACGGCAGCGGTCGTTGGCGCCGGCACCATGGGCGGCGGGATCGCCATGACCTGCGCCGATGCCGGCCTGCCGGTGAAGATCATGGACAAGGACCCGAAGACGCTGGCGCGCGGAATCGAGCGAATCGAGAAGACCTATGCAGCGAGCGTCGCGCGCGGTTCGCTCGATCCGGCCGAAATGGAGGCACGTCTGGCCCTGATCGAACCGGTCGAGACCTACGACGCCATTGCGGACGCCGATGTCGCGATCGAGGCGGTGTTCGAGGAAATCGGCGTCAAGCGCGAAATCTTTCGGTCGCTGGACCGGACGATGAAGCCGGGCGCGCTGCTGCTGTCGAATACCTCCGCGCTGGACATCGACGAGATCGCAGCCGCGACGGAGCGGCCGGAGGACGTGGCCGGCGCGCATTTCTTCAGCCCGGCCAATGTCATGAAGCTGCTGGAGATCGTGCGCGGCGAGCGGACTTCCGAGGAGGTGCTGGCTTCCGTCCAGGCTTTAGCCAAACGGCTCGCTAAGGTGGGCGTCGTCTGCGGCAATTGCGACGGCTTTGTCGCCAACCGGTCGCGCGCGCCGTTCAACACCGAGATGGTCATCCTGCTGGAAGAAGGGGCGCTGCCGGAGCAGGTGGACAAGGCGATGGCGGAGTTCGGCTATCCCATGGGGCCGTTCGCGGTCGGCGATCTCGCCGGGCTCGACATCGGTTATGCCGGGCGCAGGCGCAGGGAAGCCGCCGATCCGACGACCCGCCGGCTGCCGATCGCCGATGCCCTGGTCGAAGCGGGCCGACTCGGCATGAAGACGAGCGCCGGCTGGTACCGCTACGAAACCGGCAACCGCACGCCGCATCCCGACCCGGAGGTGGCGGCGCTGATCCGCCGTATATCCGGCGAATCGGGCATCGAGCAGCGGGATTTCGATGATGGGGAGATCGTGCGGCGCCTGCTGTTCTCGTCCGTCAACGAAGCCTGCCGGATCATTGAGGAGGGCATTGCCAGGCGCGCCGTGGAAGTGGACACGATGTGGCTCTACGGCTTCGGGTTTCCGCGTTACCGCGGCGGGCTCATGTATTGGGCCGATACCATCGGCGTGCGGGAGGTGTACGACCGGATCGCGGCATGGCACCGGCGCTATGGAGAACGCTGGGCGCCGGCGCCCCTTCTGCGGCGCCTCGCCGAGAGCGGCACACCGCTGAAAGAAGCCGCAGCAAACATGTGACTTATGTTTGCGAATCGGGCATAAACCTTTATCGTAGCGGTGGCCGATTCAGCCATCAGGCCGCCCGCTACTTCAGACAAACGGCAATCGCGAGGAAATATCATGCTGTCACGGATCACTACCTATATTGTGGTCGGGACCGCTGCGCTTGCGCTCGGAGGATGCGCGTCGAACCTGAATGACGCGCAGATGGCCGAGGCGACCGGGTCCGACTTCCAGATGGGGTTAATCGAGGGCTACAAGAAGCTCGCGAGCCTGGAAGCGGCCGAAGCGGACTGGCAAGACGCTCGAGTCTTTTCCGCCCGCGTGCTGGCGGCTGCGAGCGGCGCCGATGTGATGCCGGAAGATCTCTCTGCACGCAAACTGCCGAGCGATGCGATGCTCCCGCTGGAGATCGCGCGTGCTCGGCTCGATACCATCCTGGACGGCGGCGGGCGCGAGAAGGCCGGAAACGCGGCCGCCATGGCGCAGGTCGGCTTCGACTGCTGGCTGCAGGAGCAGGAGGAGAACTTCCAGCCCGACGATATCGCGAACTGCAAGGCGATGTTCGATGAAGGCGCAAACGCTGCGGAAGAGGCATTACGGCCGCCGCCGCCGAAGCCCGCGAAGCCCGTCGACAAGGGCCCGTGGGAGGTCTATTTCGCCTGGGATAGCGCGGCTATCGATGCAGCTGCCCAGCAGGAAATCAACAAGGCTTATACGGCGTCCGGCAAGTTCAAGGGTTCGACCGTGAACATTTCCGGCCACGCCGACACGAGCGGTCCTTCCAAATACAACCAGAAGCTCTCCGAGAAGCGGGCGCAGACGGTCTATGAGGTGTTCACCCTCGACCTGCTCGTTCCCGAAGACCGCGTCACCATGAAGGCGGTGGGCGAAGACGGACTGGCGATCAGGACTCCGGACAACACCCGCGAGGTGTTGAACCGCCGGGTCGTCATTCATCTCTCGAAATAGGCTGCAAGCCGGGCAACCGGTAGAACGGTCACGGGGCGCCCCGCCGGCAACGGCGGGGCGCCTTGCATTTCAGCCCTGCAGAACCGTTCCGTCGCGGCAGAGCCGGGCGATTTTTTCGGGCGAATAGCCCAGCAGCTCCGCAAGGCAGGCCCCGGTGTGCTCGCCGAGCAGCGGCGCACCGGCCGGGGCGCGCACCGGCGTCCCGGAAAGCGACACCGGCGAACGCACGGCCCGCACCTCCCCCAGCGCGCTGTGCGCCTGCGTGACGACCATGCCGCGCTGGGCCATCTCCTCGGACGCAAAGGCTTCGGCCACATTGCGCACCGGCCCGCCGGGGATGCCTGCGGCCCGCATGCGCGCGATCCAGCCGTCCCGCGTATCGGCTTTCAGGATGTCGTTCATCGCCGCCGTCAATGCCTCGCGGTTTTCCATGCGCGCGGCATTGGTCGCGAAGGCGGGGTCGCCAGCGAGGTCGGGGCGGTGGAAGACCTCCTCGGCCAGGCGCCGGAACAGGCGGTCTGTCGTCACCGCAATCATCACCGGGCCGTCCGCGGCCTCGAACAGGCCGGCCGGCATGGCGACCAGATTGGAATTGCCGGGCCGACCGATATCGACCCCGCCTTCCAGCCAGGCGGTCGCGGCATGCGAGGTCATGGCGACGGCGGTGTCGAACAGCGGCACGTCGATGCGCTGGCCCCGGCCGGTGCGCCCGCGCGCGACCAGCGCCGCCAGCACCGCCTGGGCCGCATACATGCCGGCCATGATATCGACCAGCGAGACGCCGGTGCGCATCGGCGGGCCGTCGGGTTCGCCGGTGAGCGACATGAAGCCGCTCTCGCCCTGCGCCACGGGGTCGTAGCCGGGCCGGTCGGCGAGCGCGCCGCTGCGCCCGTAACCCGAAACCGAGCAATAGACGAGGCCCGGATTCTCCGCCGCCAGCACTTCATATCCGAGGCCGCGCCGGTCCAGCGCGCCGGTGCGGGCGTTCTCCAGCAGCACATCGGAGATGCGCGCGAGCCCGCGCACGATCTCGGCGCCTTCAGGCCTGGTGAGATCGACGGCGAGGCTCTTCTTGTTGCGGTTGACGGTCAGGAAATAGGTCGAATGGCCGTCGCGGGCGGGCGAGAGGAAACTGCGCGTCTCGTCGCCGTCGGCCGGGTTCTCGACCTTGAGCACCTCCGCGCCGAAATCGGCGAGCTGCATCGCGCACCACGGGCCGGAGAGCACGCGGGTCAGATCGACGACACGGATGCCTGCGAGAGCGGTCACGGGGCCGGTCCTTTCTTCTTGCGGGCCGGGAAGGCGGTTCAGGAATAGACCCAGGCGAGCAGCAGGCCGCCCAGCAGGACCCGATAGGCGACGAAGGGGGTGAAGCTCGCGCGGGCAAGCCAGCGCATCATCGCCGCTATCGCCGCCAGCGCAGCCGCGAAGGCGAGCAGGGCTGCAAGAGCCGCTGCCGCGGCAATCGACGGATCGCCCATCCGCACGAGGTCGCGCGCCGTCCACAGCCCGGCGCCCAGAATGACGGGGATCGAGAGCAGCAGGGCGAACCGCGCCGCCTCGGCCCGCTCGAAGCCCAACGCCAGCGCCGCCGACATGGTGATGCCGGAGCGGCTGACCCCCGGCACGAGCGCGAGGATTTGCGCCACGCCGATGGCGAGCGCCTGGGGCAGGCGCAGCGAATCGAGCCGTTTCGTCCGGCGTCCCCAACGGTCGGCGGCCCAGAGAACCAGGCCGAATCCGAGCGTTGTCCAGGCGATGACCTCAACGCTGCGGGCCTCCGCGGCGATGGTGTCCTTGAAGAGCGCGCCGGCAACCGCAACCGGAACCGCCGCCGCCGCCACCTGCCAGCCGAGCGCCCAGCCCTCCGGCCGGGGGCCGGCAAGGCCGGCGAGGCCCGCCCGGACCAGGCGGGCGATATCGCGGTGGAAATAGACCAGCACGGCGCCGAGCGTGCCCAGATGGGCTGCGACATCGAGGACGAGCGCGGCCGCGTCCTCCGGGCGGTGTTCCCCGAAGGCGGCGTGGACCAGCACCAGATGCGCCGAGGAGCTGACCGGCAGGAACTCGGTTATGCCCTGGACGAGCGCCAGGAGGACGATGAGGAAAAGCGGCAAGGACGATCCGAATCCGGAGGAACTGCGAGGGGATATAGCACCGCCGGCGGGTTGCGGGTTAAACTGGTGTGCCGCTTATGGGGGGATGCATGGCGACCCTGCTTCACTTGCCGCTTTCGCCCTATTGCCGGAAGGTGCGTATTGCGCTGGGCGAACTCAAGATCCCGTTCGCGCTCGAGGAAGAGCCGGTTTGGGAACGGCGCGAGGCCTTCGTCGCGCTCAACCCGGCGGCAACGGTGCCGGTGCTGCTGCTGGACGACGGCCATGCCCTGGCGGAAAGCCAGGCCATCGTCGAATATCTGGAGGAGGCCGTCGAGGCGCCGGCCCTGCTGGGCAGCGGGACGAAGCAGCGGGCGGAAATCCGCCGCCTCGCCCTCTGGTTCGACGGCAAATTCGCCTCCGAGGTGACCGACTACCTCTACCGCGAGCGCATCATGAAGCGCCTGGCGGGGCACGGCCCGCCCAACTCCGAATTCGTGCGCGCGGGCGTGCTCAACCTGGAGCAGCATCTCCGCTATATCGACGTGCTGCTGGCGGAGCGGCACTGGCTGGCCGGCGACCGGTTCTCGCTGGCGGACATCGCGGCCGGCGCGCATCTCTCCTCGCTCGACTATATGGGCGCGGTTCCCTGGACGGATCACGCGCCGGCGCATGAATGGTATGCGCGGTTCAAGTCCCGCCCGTCGGTCCGTCCCCTGCTCTCCGACCGGGTGCCTGGCTGGCGGCCGGCGGCCCATTACGCGAACCTCGACTTTTGACGTGCCGGGCCCGGGGCCGGTGAGGCTCTTCGTCCACGGGCTCGGCTATTGCGCCGAACGGCTGGCACTCCGGCTGGCGGCCGAGGGCTGGGAGATCGCCGGCACGACGCGCGAGCCGGAAAAGGCTGCGCGGTTCGCCGCGCGCGGCTGGAACCGGTTCGCCACGGCGGAGGCGACGCATCTCCTCCTCTCCGCACCGCCGGGCGAATCGGGCGATCCCTTCCTGCCGGGATTCGAGGCGCCGCCGGGGCTTGCGTGGGCCGGCTACCTCTCGACCACGGGCGTCTATGGCGACCGGGGCGGCGGCTGGGCGAGCGAGGAAAGCGCGCTCTTGCCGACGGGGGAGCGGGGCCGCCGGCGGGTCCGGGCCGAGGCCGCCTGGGCGGCGCTGGGGCTGCCGCTGCATGTCTTCCGGATCGCGGGCATTTACGGGCCGGGCCGCAATGCGCTGCGCACCGTGCGGGCGGGCCGCGCGCGGCGGATCGTCAAGCGGGACCAGGTGTTCTCGCGCATCCATGTCGATGACATTGCCGCGGTGCTGGCGGCCTCCATCGCACGCCCCAATCCCGGCCGCGCCTACAACCTCGCCGACGACCAGCCGGCCCCGCCGGCGGAGGTGACGGAATTCGCCTGCCTCCTGCTCGGCCTGCCGCCGCCCCCGGCCGAGCCCTTCGAAGCCGCCCAACTCTCGCCGATGGCAGCCAGCTTCTACCGCGACAGCAAGCGCGTCTCCAACGCCCGCATCAAGGCGGAACTGGGCGTGCGCCTCCGCTACCCGACCTACCGGGAAGGCCTCCGTGCGCTGTACGAGGCGGGGGAGGGGCGGGCCGCTCCGCTGTAAGCGCCGGCGCTGTTCGGGTTCCCGGAAGGGTAGTACGGTTTGCGCGGATGCTAGCTGGGCCATATCGCTGTTGCCGGGGTCGGCGTTCGTTTCCGAGGAGGTAGGTCGAATCTCAGTCGCCGTTCCTTGCGAAGCTGCATTGACAGCTTATTCAAATGGGTCCGCCGAACCGGTACTTCCTCCATAACGACACCCGCTAATTCCTCAAACCCGATACCGGGCTGACTTAGCACAGAGCGAAGCAATACCTCGGCTGCCGATTCGAGATATGCCGGGCAACCTATTCCCTCCGTTTTTGCTTGCAATTCAGCAAGGTGGTCGTCAGGAAATAAAAATGGCTGTCCAGTTCTCTCGACATTATCCTTGTAGCGCATCAATACAGCCGCCTCTTCGACCTTTTCTTGCACGTCTCGGAATACTTCAACACCGCGCGCGCTGTGTGTTCCAAGCAAGAGCCGCATTTTGATTCGATTGTCTCGGGGTCTCCTGATGACTATCTCAGGTAGATAAGTTGCGACATGACTCTCCTTCATCTTTCTCTTTAGGAGAAAAAGAATCTTGCCTTCGTTGTTCAACGAATCCGGCAAATTATAGAATTCCTCCTTCCAAGATGGGTCTGCAAGAAAGCGACCGACAGATTCTGCTACCCCATCCCACGCGGCATGTCGATTAATTCCTTCGGCCATAAAATTAAAGAGAAATTCTCCACCAAGCGCCCTCAAGAATCTGAAAACTTTGTCAGACTCGATATTCCAGCCAGTAGGATCGATGAATGTGAAAGTGAATCCATTCGGGCATGATGATCGAATTTGATCGAGGTTATCTTCAAATAATCCCTGAAAGATCTTAATGTCGAATTCGTGCTGATCAGACGCGAACTGGCGCAGCCTGGCCGCAGATTCTAGACTGCGCTCGCAGAACCGGTAACGTATCTTGATATCTGTTCGCCCCATTTTGCTCAGAGTCTGGCGTACTGTCTCTAACGTCGTGATCGCTTGCGAGAACGACGCATCAGAGACCTTGTGATCGTCCGATACCCGCCAAGGGCCGGCGAATGCATCCACGAAGTTAAAGATCGGCTTTGTCGAACTTGGCTGCAGGAGTTTGTAGGCAGCGGCTTCAAGATATCTGTTGAGGAACAAATGTTTGATGTACGATGGTTTGCGGTGCCGGTAGTGCTCAATTTCAGGCAGCATTAGCAATTCTCGCCCGCGACACAGGAGACATAGCTTGCGGTAGAGCATGCCAGGGAAACTCGTTCCATTCCCTGTCTTCGAGCAGACGTCCTCCCGATTTGGGGTTTGTTCCCCCCCACTGCTTGAAGAAGAACGGTACCCCGGCACGCGAGCACTGGTCGCGAATGTCGCAGACCCATTCATAGAGCATCGGACGTGCATTCGGGCCGCTTTCGCCGCCTACGATGACCCAGGCTATGCCGGTGAGGTCGATAGCGCCAACCGGTCCCAGCAGCGGCTCGACCGAGAGGAAACGAACGGTCGCCGGTGCCGCCTGGAGGTGCCGGATTCTGGTTGTAGCCGACCGGTCTTCCACCGACACGCCGCACCAGATATGTGCTGGCGCCACGCCGCCCGGATATCTGCGCCGGAGGTAGTTCCGCATGAGCGAACTTCGTTTCGTCAGCAGTTGGTAAATATGGTGATTGGCCGCCTCCATCCGGTCGAAAACATCATCGATGAAGTCTCTCTGCACATTCTTGTGGAAGAGGTCGCTCATGGAGTTGACGAAAATCATGCGCGGCTTCTTCCAGCGCGCCGGTCGATCCAGCCTCGAAGGCCACAACCGCAGGTCGAATCCCTGCTCGTAAGGATGCCCCTCAATGCCGCGCCAGCGCTCCGCGAAACGGGCCGCATAGCAGTTGTCGCAGCCGCGCGTGATCTTCGTGCAGCCCGTGACCGGGTTCCAGGTCGCGTCCGTCCACTCAATTGCTGAGTTGTCGGCCATGCCGGCTCCCCGCGCCATGCGCTCGCGCATTGCGCCAATAGTTTCTTCTTTGTTCTATTACACCAGTGGAAAGCGCCCCGGCAAGCAATTAATCGGGATGCTCAGCCAGACCGGACGGTCCTCGCCGATCGGCTCCTGCTGCCGAGCCAGTTCCTCTGCAATCCGCCGGGCCATGGAGATTGTTTCCGGAGCCAGCGGATGGTCACATCGGAATGCGAGGGTGGTCGAGTTCGCGGCGATTTCGTTCATGGTGGACATCGTAGAGAGACGGCCTCCATTAACGCGGATTCTGGCCGGATCGGGAGATGGCGGAGGGGGGAGTGGGATTCGAACCCACGGTACGGCTTGTCACCGTACAACGGTTTAGCAAACCGCCGCCTTCGACCACTCGGCCATCCCTCCGGCGGCGTCCCGCGCCGGCGCTGCCCGGCTATTATAGAGAGCCGGCGGGAACGCTGTCAACAATCCGCCACGGCCGGCGGGGCCGGTGTCTAGTCCGAGTCCGGCGCTTCCTCGCCCGCGAATTTCCAGTAGGTGTCCTTGGTGGTGACCTGCCCGTCGTCGTTCAGCTCCCACACGTCGATGCCGAGCCAGTTGATCCGGTTGCCGTTGCTCTCGGTGCCGGTGACGGTCCACTCCGAGCAGCCCCGGTTGCCGCCGACCCAGTGGCTGGCGATCTCCCAGTGCATGTCGGCAACGGTGCGGAAGCGCCGCTGCAGCATGGCGCGGATCGCCTCGATGCCCCGCACGCGACCGCCCTCCGGCGGCGTGCCCCGCGAGAGCAGCCAGTCCGCATCGTCGACGAAGTGCCGGAGAATGCCCTCCACATCGTGCCGGTTGAAGGCATCGCAAACCTCGGTAATCACCGCCAGATTGCGGCGTTCGTCGTCGTTCATCTTCTCTCCCTCTAATCCGGGATTCTCCATATGGAACCCTTCCAGCCCGTCGAGTGTGACTCGAAACCGCTCGACGTGCAATTCACCTTCGAATGACGGCCATCTTCGCGCCGATCCGGATGATTGAGGACCAATTGGCGGCGTTGGTGGCGCGGAATGGCATTTTTGCCGGCGATCCGGGCGCACCGATCCTGTCGGCGGCGACGCGAAGGAACGGGGTGCCATCGCTCATGCCGGGGCTGGCGGCGGTCTGAGCCGGTCGATACGGCGCAGGATGTCGGCGAACAGGTCACGAGGAATGACAACCTCGGCCATCTGGAACGTGACGTAGCGCCCGTGGCGCACGATCTTCGCTCCGATCTCGATGAGCTTCTCTCGCAGGCCGGTCAGTGACCGCTGTTCCACGGCATCGGGCAGCGCGAGGGTGCGCATGAAGTTGCCGAGGTTGCAGGCGAGCGCGTGAAGCTGGAGGCGAACGGCATTGCGGTCGAACCTGCGGCACGACAGGCGTGTCCACCGGATTGCGTTCTTGCCCTCCTCGATCCATTGCTCAGCCGTGCCGCGCTGATTGTAGAACGCAACCACCCGCTCGGCGGGGCGGCCCAGGTTGGTGACAATGAACCCGACCCGCGAGCACGCCGCCCGCCAGTGCGGTCAGCCCGAGCGCGTCGTCCAGTTCGCGATAAGCGAGCAACCCCGCGTCGGAGGTCACCCGCGATCCGTGGAACTCCAGTTTCAGGCGGCGGTCGAAAAGGGGCCGGAGTGGCCCATGATCCGATTCACCCTCCGGGTTCCGCATCCGAGCCACCCTCCGACCCCCTCAAGCCGGTGATTCTTATAGCAGAATCGTGCCAATCGGGCATCAGGCGAAGCGGTCACTTGGGACATGCGGGATTAATTGGGGGAGACGCTGCCGGCCCGGACCTCTCTGCGACTTCTCCCCGACCTTTCCAGAAGGCGGGAGGGGGAGGTGGCAATCCATGAAAATGTTCTACTATTTCCCCGTTTTGTTCCAATTACTGCTTGACATAGGAAAAAGAGTGGTAAGCTGTCCTTGAGGGAAGCGGCTTCCGGGGCCGCTTCTCCGGTGCCGCGCGGCGCCATTTTCGAAAAATTCGTCCAGAACTCACGGGAGAGGTGCGTCCGCCGTCTCGCGCGCGCAATCAGGCGCGCGAAACGCGTGCCGGCGCAAGACGCGCATGCCCGCCCGCGTGCGATACGCGCGGAAAAGGGGGGCGCGGCGCTGGCCGTGCTCCCAGCCTGAAAGGAGAACCGATGACGGTGAACGACCCCCGCCCCGAACTGGCGGCGAAGCTGGCTGCGCGGCTGGCGCCCGCTGCCGAAGCCCTTGCCGCGGCCTATGAGGAAGACATGAGCGCCGGGCCGCCGCCGCAGGACGACCGCGCCTGGGGCGAATACCACCGGGCCGGGCGCGCCGCGCTGGCCCATCTGCGCCAGCTTCTGGCCGTGCTGGACTGGGCCGCCGCACACCTGCCCGAGCCGGACCCGGCGCCCTCCGAGGAGCCGTCGGAGGGTTTCGAGGATGCGGTTGCGGGGGCGCGCCCCGCGGAGTCCGGCTATGACGGCAGCGAGGATGAGTACCGCTATCGCGGCCAAACCTGGGTCGGCAGCCAGGACACGCCCGAATTCCGGGCTTGGCTCGAAGAACAGAAGCGCCATTTCGGACCGCTCGCGACCGACGAGAACGACTACGACGGAAGCGAGGACGAGTACAACTTTGGCACCCGGAAATATGTCGGGAAGCTGACGACGCCCGAATTCGAGGCATGGCTCGAACGGCAGAGGCGCCGAGAAGCCGAAGACCGCGCCGCAGGCTCAGATGGGGGCGGAAGCGTGGGTTTCGACGGGCGTTATGCCGACGGCCGCGAGTAAGAACCGATAAGCCTCTCCCGTCGTTCCGGACGGCGCGTCGGCAGCCTGCCCCGGACCCGATCCGGGACCTCTCTCGGCGGGCGTTATACTAGGGCGCTCGATGCAGGACTCATGTTTGGGGGCGTTACGTCGTGCTCCCCTCCGCTCGGCGGGCTACCGGATTCACACATCTGTTTCCGTTGGCTTTGTATTGCATGCCCCCGTCCGTCGCCCCGGCCTCCGAGCCGGGGCCCAGCCTTGGTTTTCGCGGCAACCGCAAGCGGTTCGCCCTGCTCTCCACCGGTTACGGCGGCATCCGGAGCCATGGATGGACCCCCGCCTTCGCGAGGGTGACGAATCGGGGCGGAGCGCGGCATGGCCGGGCCAACGGGCGCACCGGGTGCACTTCAAAACGAGATGTGTGCATCCGGTAGGCTCGGCGGGAGGGGTTGGGGGAGGGCCTCTCGGCGTGACGGGCGCCTTTGCCGGGCTTCGCCTGCCGCCGCGCTGAACGCGGCGAACGTTACGAATGGCGGCGTTGGCGCCGCCGCTTCCGCTGGCGCGGAAGCGGGAGAGGGGTTTGTCGGCGGCAATCGGCATAGGTTCCAATCGATGATCGTTGGTATTACCCCTTGCGCGGCCGGAACTCCGTTGCAGGGAGGCCCTGGCTCGCCCTGCGGGCGTCAGGGGCGGCGAAAGGAGCTGCGGAGACCGGCGCGGCAGGCACCGCACCCGCACCGGGTACAAGCCGAAACGAGATGTGCGAATCCGGCAGCCCGCAAGCGGGAGGGGAGGTTCATGGATGACGCGCTATGCCCGGACGAGATGCAGGGCATATCCCCTGCGCATGGGGATCATGACAAAACATGACACATCATGACGTCTCCGAGGGCAGGCTGCATCTCTCCGGCCCGGCTGCCTCCGGCGTTCGACGACCGAATGGGAGTCCCCGCTCCCGCATGTCCGGAACGGGGACGCGCGTTGTTCGGGTCCGGGAGCAGGTGGTACAGTTTGCGCGGATGCCCCCGGAGCGTTCCGCAACGCCCGTAAACCTTGCAGACAAGAGGGAGACCGTTCCGATGCCCGATTTCGCCAATGCCCCCGACCTCGAACGAGCGCGCGCCGACGCCGAGGCGCATTTCTGGCCGCACTCGCGCCCGGCCGGGAATGTCTCGGGCAAGACCGGCCTTCAGGTCGTCACCCATGGCAAGGGGGTGTGGGTGATGGACGGCGAGGGCGAGCGCTGGTTCGACACGATGTCGGGCCTCTGGCTCGTGAATATCGGCCACGGCCGGCAGGAGATCGCCGATGCGGTCTATCGGCAGATGCTGGAGCTTGCCTTCACGCCGAACGACACGGTGAGCCCGGCGACGGCCGCGCTTTCGGGCCGGCTCGCGCGCCTCAGCCAGGACGAGGCGGCGCGGGTTTATTTCGTGAGCGGCGGCTCGGAGGCGAACGAGACGGCGCTCAAGATCGCCAAGAACTACCACCACCTGAACGGCGAGCCGACGCGCTGGAAGGTGCTCTCGCGGCGCGGCTCCTATCACGGCGCGACGCTCGCCTGCACCAGCCTCGGCCGCGGCGGGCCGGGCGGCGGCAGCGTGCCGATGCATTTCGGCCCGCTCGTGCCGGGCAATATCCATGTGGCCCAGCCGGCCGCCTATCGCTGCCACCTATGCGCCGGGGCGGGCGCGTGCAGTCTGGAATGCGCCCGCGACGTGGAGCGGGCCATCCTGCACGAAGGCCCGGCGACGGTGGCGGCCTTCATCGGCGAGCCGGTCTCGGCGGCGGCGGGCATCCACACCCCGCACCCGGAATACTGGCCGACGGTGCGCGAGATCTGCGACCGCTACGGCGTGCTGCTGATCGCGGACGAGGTCATCACCGGCTTCTGCCGGACGGGCAAAATGTTCGCGATGGAGCATTGGGGCATGAAGCCCGACATTTTCACCGTCGCCAAGGCGCTGACCAGCGGCTAC
Source organism: Alphaproteobacteria bacterium (assembly GCA_965261985.1). Lineage (GTDB taxonomy): Bacteria > Pseudomonadota > Alphaproteobacteria > Bin95 > Bin95 > Bin95. The sequence goes on along the minus strand of OZ253490.1, from coordinate 4,782,839 downwards.
CTGCCCATCGGCGCCGCCATCGCCACCGGCAAGGTCGCGGACGCCTTCGCCGGCGGGGAGGAGCGGACCTTCCAGCACCTCATCACCTTCGGGGGCAATCCGGCCTCATGCGCGGCGGCGCTCGCCAATCTCGACATCATGGAGGGCGAGGACATGGCGGCGCGTTCGCGCGAGATGGGCGACTACCTGTTCGAGCGCCTCCAGACGCTGCTGAGGCACGAGATCGTGGGCGATGTGCGCGGCGGCATGGGGCTGTTCTGCGCGCTGGAGCTGGTGAGGGACCGCAAGACGCGGGCGCAGTTCCCGAAGGAGGCGGAGCTGGACCGGCGCGCTGTCCGGCTCATGCGCGAGCACGGGATGCTGGGCCGCGCCGGCCATGTCATCCCGGTGGCGCCGCCGCTCTGCATCGACCGGGGCGAGATCGACGAAGCGGTGGACCGGCTGGACTCCGTGCTCGCCCGCCTCGGGGAGGAACTTGCGGGGTTGTGAACGGGAAGGGAGTAAAGGCTATGGTGCAACGGCACGACATTCCGGAAAGCCCGGCGGCGAACATCGAGGCGAAGTCCGGGCGGGCTGCGCGGCCGAGGAGCGAATACAGGCTCGCCGACATGCTGGACCGGATGACGGCGGAGAACCTTCACCCAGAGGTGGACTTCGGCAAGCCGGAAGGCGAGGAGCAGTGGTAGTCGAGAGATACGTCCCGGACGCAGAGCGCGGCGTCCGGGTCCGGTTTCGCCGTCGGGCGGGGCACGAAGAAGCCGGCAGGCGACCTGGCCCGGTTCTCAGCCCGCGTAGCCGGTGCGGTATGCAATCACGTAGGATTGCGACCGAAGACTTGCCCACTCTGTCGCCCCGGACTGCGATCCGGGGCCCAGTCGGGCCAGTTGGCGGGGCTTCGGCAAACTGGGCCCCGGCTCTACGCTTCGCTCCGGCCGGGGTGACAGTGCGGGAGGCCGGGAGATAGAGACGGGACATGCGGGCGCGCCGCTACGCCACCGGGGCCGAAGGGTTCAGGCGACCGTATCGAGGAAATCCGCAACCTCGTCGGCCAACGCGTTGCCGCGCGTCTCCGGCAGCATGTGGCCGCCGCCGTCCAGCGCGCAGTAGGCCGCACCGGGGATCAGTGCCGCGAGTTCCGCGCCGAACCAGGGCGGCATCAACTGGTCGTCGGCCGCGGTCGCGACCAGGGTGGGGCAGGTCAGGCCCGGCGCCAGCGGGCGGGCGTCGAAAGCCAGGATCGCCTCCAGCCGGCCCTCGATCCGGTCGGCATCCTGCGGCGCCGCGTTCCTTGCCAGCGTCTCGAATGCCTCGGCGTGCGCACGGCGGTAGTCGGGCGGGAACAGCAGGCTGGCGTTGAACCAGGCGTAGCGATACGGGTCGAGCGCCCGCGCGGCGGCCACGCGCAGGCGTTGCATGGCCGTCAGATGCGCATCGCCATGGCTCCACGGATTGACCAGAACCAGCCCCGCGACCCGATCCGGGCGGGCGGCGGACAGCGACAGGCCGATGCCGCAGCCGGTGGAGTGGCAAAACAGGTGCGCCCGGTCGATCCCCAGCGCGTCGAGAAGTGCTGCAAGCTCCGGCGCACGGCCCGCCATGGTCATGCCCTCGGGCAGGGCCACGGGCGCGCTTCGCCCGGTGCCGCGCTGGTCGTAGCGGACCACCCGAAAGCGTTCCGCCAACCGGTCGAGGAACGGGCGCACGCCGACCGGCCCGGCACTCTGCGGCAGCAGCATCGCCAGCGCCGCGCCGCCGCCGCTCTCCTCATAGTGGATGTCGCCGCCTTCGATCTGCGCCAGGGGCATGTGCAGGGTGTCCGTCGTCCACGACAAGGGGCAATCGGTCTGGGTCCCGCTACTCCGCCGCCGTGTCCTCTTTCGGCAGGTCGCCGGCGCCCAGCGTGCGTTCCTCGAAGCCGGCGGGGACTTCGCGGCCGGTGTCGGTGAAGGCGCGCCTGACGGCCTCGACATTGCCTTCCAGCACACGCAGCCGGTTTTCGCGCACGAAGGCGTTGGAGCCGTAGAGCGTGTCCATCGAGCCCTGGAAGCGGGGCGCGACATAGCGGGCGAACAGCTCGTAGCTCTTCATGGTGTCTTCGCGGTTCGCCCACTCGTTCGCCCGGAAGAGGATGCCGCCGAAACCGCCCTTCGACAGTTCGAGGAGGTATTCAATGCCCCGGATCGCGGTCTCCGGCGAGCCGATGAGCGTCGTGCCCATCTTCACGCCCTCGCGCACGGGATCGTCGGCCCGGCCGGGAGGGCGGCCCAGCGTTTCCTGGAAATAGGTCACCGTTTCGAGCCGCTCGCCCTTGTTCACCTGCCTCAGCGCTTCCTCGTCGTCCTCCGCCAGGTGCATGTTGACGACTACGCGCCAGTCCTTGCGGTCCATGGTCTTGCCGTGCTTCGCGGCCTCGTCCTCCGCGATCTGCCACTGCTTCGCCAGCATTTCCGGCCCGCCCGGAATGCCGGCGCCAATGGACAGCACGCCGATGCCGTGGCGCCCGGCGGCAATCATGCCGAAGGGCGTAATCGTGGAGGCGACGGCGATCGGGAAGCGGCCTTCCGTCCAGGGCGCCAGATGCAGGCGTGCTTCGCGGAGCGTGAACCAGTCGGTTTCCATCGTCACCGGCTCCTTGCACTCCAGCAGCGCGATGACGGCCTCCAGCGACTCCATCATGCGCCGGCGCTGGTCGGTCGGCGCGATGCCCATCATGTAAGCGTCGGTCACCAGCGCGCCCGGCCCGCAGCCGAGCATGGTGCGCCCCCGGCTCATATGGTCGAGCTGCACGAAGCGTTGCGCCACCAGCATCGGGTGGTGGTAGGGCAGCGAGGTCACGCCCGAGCCGAGCCTGATGTGCTTGGTGCGCTGGAGTGCGGCGCCAATGAAGATTTCCGGCGCGGCGATGATCTCCCAGCCGGCGGAATGGTGCTCGCCGATCCAGGCCTCGTCATAGCCCAGATGGTCGAGCCACTCGATCAACTCCATGTCCCGTTCCATGGCGAGCGTCGGGTTCTCGCCGAGCGCATGGAAGGGAGCGAGGAAGACGCCGAAACTCATGCCGCGCCGAGCCATGGGACCGACCTCCGGATGGCGATGGGGAAGGCGCGGATGATGCCGCGAACCGAGCCCGCGCGCCAGAGGGCGGTATCTGCCCTAGTATCGCGGCGGGACGGGCGTAAGCGAGGATACGATGCCGGGGAATTCGTCTGGCGAAGGAAAAGGGGGACGTACCGGGTTCGTCATTCGCCCGATCCGCAACGGCGAAGAGGGCGAAGTCGCCGCACTCTGGCGCGTCTGCGGGCTGGTGCGCCCGTGGAACGATCCGCTTCGCGATATCGAAAGCGCGCGGGCCAACGCCTCGTTCGACATCTTCGTGGCGGTCTCCAGGGAGGGCGGCGGGCGGATCGCGGGCAGCGTCATGGCCGGATACGAAGGCCACCGGGGCTGGGTCTATTACGTCGCGGTCGCGCCGGAGCACCGCTCGCAGGGTTTGGGCGAACGGTTGATGCGCCATGCCGAAGGCTGGCTCCGGGAAATCGGCGCCCCCAAGGCGATGCTGATGATCCGGGAGGAAAACGAGGCGTTGCGCCGGTTCTACGAGGGGCTCGGATACGGGGTCGAGAAGCGGACTGTCATGAGCCGCCGGACTGTGGAGCCTCCGACGAAGGGTGCGTAGTGACTGGAAGCAACGCTTGTAACGCTCGACTTCGGAGGCGTCCGGCGAAGCGGAGCCGCGACGGGGATTTGACATGGGGGAAGCCGTGGTAAACTGGGAGCAGAGAGGCGGCTTCCGGGGCCGCCTTTTCGATTCCGGAGAGTGCTGGAGCCCGGGAGGCATGCCGAAAACGGACGGGAGACATGCGCCCGGCGCGCACGGCAGGCGCGGCGAAAGGAGACCGGCCGAGACCGGGGGCGCAAGGGCTTCATGACATCGCATGACAGAACATGACATTTCATGACTCGCCCGGGTGTCGCCTCCCGGAGGCGGAACTTTGCTCCTTATTTTTGAAATAATTCCTTGTGAAGGCTTGACCCTGTGAAATCCGTGGTAGGATGAGACAAGAGGAAGCGGCATCCGCGGGCCGCTTCGCCTCCTGCTTCGCGCCGGCGCGAAGAAACCCCGGAGGAACAGACGAGAGAGGTGCGTCTCGCGCCTGCCTTTGCGCGCGCGGGCGCAAAGGCAGGCGCGCAAAGCCGCGCCGGCGCGAACGCGGGCGCACGCGCACATGCGATACGGTGTGCCGTGGAAAGGCGCCATCCCCTAGCGGGTGCGAATCCCGCCCGGCAACTGTCGCTCCAGCCGGTAGCAATCGGAGCGGGCGATGGAGGCAACGACATGGCCTGAAGCACTCCGATGGAACAGGCTGCCTTGGGCGGCCTGGCGACCATGCGGGCCGCAACGCGAGTGAACGCCGAGCAGGCCTCGAAACGTGCAATGCGGAAGCCGACCCGACCGTATCGCGGGGAAGGCTGCCACTGGCTGGGAAGCGAGCGACACGAGCACTGGCCGGTTCCGCCGGGGTAGTGGCGGCGGCACGCATGGAAGAGGGGGAGGGTAGCAACACGGGAAGCCCTGTCGGTGGTGAGCACACACCAACCGGACCCCCGCGAGGGGCAGGCTGGGCCGGCAGGGTGGCGGATGGGCTCGTAGTACCGGTGAGGCCGGGTAACGCCGGCGGAGGGAAGGAGCCCTGGTTCGAGAGCGATACGGGAAGGAGGAAAGGCATGACCACTGGCGAGAGCCTACCAGGGTCGGAACATGTCCGGCGACTCCGGACCGTGTTACATGCGAAAGCTATAGCGCGACAATCAGGGTGATACCGCGCGCGACAATCAGGATGAGATTCACGGCGTCAGCGGCGTGAGGATGATTGCGGGTGGTGACGGAGATTTCAAGGGGCTTGGTTATTTTGATTGTCGCGGAGCGACAAACAGGCATTTCGCCGCCATCGGTCAGTGTCGCGCCGGGGAGGTGTGGAGGCAGAAGACGGCCCGCAAGGAAGGGTATTCCTGCGGGCCGGGAACGGTTGTTGGCGGCGCCGCTCTGTCGGCGCCGTTGCATGGCTCATTCTTGAGCGGTGTTTTTATCCGTGGCGAAGTTTGCGGGCCGCCCGCGTTTTCGCTTTGTGTTTTCGAGGGCGGCGCGTCGTCTGTAGCTTTCGACGTTCATCTCGAGGATGGTCGCATGATGGACGAGGCGGTCGACGGCGGCCACGGCGGTTGTTTCGTCCGGGAACACCTTGTGCCATTCGCCGAAGGGCTGGTTTGCGGTGATCATCAGCGAGCGTCGTTCGTAGCGGGCCGAGATAAGCTCGAAGAGGACGCTGGTCTCGGCCTGGTCCTTCTGGACATAGGCGATGTCGTCGAGGATCGGGAGGTGGTAGCGGTCGAGCCTTGTGAGAAGGCTTTCGAGCGCGAGCTCGCGCCGCGCGACCTGAAGACGCTGGACGAGATCGGTGGTTCGGGTGAAGAGGACGCGGTAGCCGTTTTCGACCGGGGCGAGGCCGATCGCGGAACCGATGTGGCTTTTGCCGGCGCCTGGCGGCCCAAAAATCAGACAGTTGGCGCCTTGGGTGAGCCATGCGTCACCGGCGGCGAGCGCCATGACCTGTGCCTTGGAGAGCATCGGCACGGCGTTGAAGTCGAAGCTTGCCAGGGTCTTGCCGGGGAGCAACCGGGCTTCCTGGAGATGGCGCTGGATGCGCCTTCGGTCGCGCTCGGCGAGTTCGTGCTCGGCGAGGGCGGCGAGGAAGCGGCCCGCCGGCCAACCCTCCTTGTCGGCGCGTTCGGCGAAGGTCTGCCAGAGCTGCTTGATCGAAGGCCGGCGGAGCTCGGTGAGCATGAGGGAGAGCTTGATGGCGTCGACCTTGTTGGGGTCGGTCGCGGTCCTGTCGTTGTCTGTTGTCATGCCGGGCCTCCCGTGCTCAGCAATGCCCCATAACCGGCGAGCGGCGCCCTGGCCACGTCGACGCCGGGCATCCGGGCCGGGTGTGGCGCGAAGCACGCCTTGAGGTCGCCGGGGACGGGCAGTCCGCCGGCCTTCAGGGCCTGGTCGATGGCGGCGGCCAGTTCGGCCTCGCAGTTCTCTTCGTGGGCGAGCGCGAGCAGGGTTACCGTCAGCCGGCAGGCCTCGCGCTCCGTCAGCCGTTCCAGGGCCCGCTCGAAGCATTGCCGGTAGGCCTCGCGCGGGAACAGGGCGTCGCGGTAGACCAGGTTCAGCAGTGCCATCGGCTTCTTTTTCAGCGAGTGGATGACGTGGCGGTAGTTGACGACATGGCCGTTGGGCCCCGGATAGCGCGCCCGTCCGCGCGGCAGGGTCAGATGGTGGGTGCCGCTGAGGAAGAGTTCGAGACGGTCGTCGTAAATGCGCACGCCGAGCCGATGGCCGATCAGGCGCGAGGGGACGGTGTAGAACACGCGTCGCAGGATGAACCCCGAGGAGGAAGTGACCTGCACACCGGTCTCCTCGTAATCGGCGGCGCGCATGGCCGGCAGGTCGCAGAGCACGGCCCGCTCGGCCTCGATGCGCTTGGCGCGGTGGGCATTGGCGCGCCCGACAACCCGGGCGATGAAGACACGATAGCCGTCGAGATCGTCGAAGTCGGTCGAGCCGCGCAGCGCCAGCGCGTCGGCGATGTCGCGCTTGAGGTGGCTGTGTGGGCCCTCGATCGACCCGTTCTCGTGCGCTACGCCGCGGTTGTTGCGCGAGACCGTCATGGTGTAATGCGCGCACAGCGACCGATAGCGCTCCGTCATGTCGTCGACATCCTCCTTGCGCAGGTTCCGGAACGCTGCCGACAGGCTGTCGGTGCGGTGTTCGCGCGGCGCGCCGCCAAGGTGCCAGAGCGCGCCCTGGAGCCCCTCCGCGAGCGCGGTAAAGCTCTCGCCGCCAAGCACCACCCGTGCATGGGCGAAGCCCGACCAGGCAAGCCGGAAGTGATAGAGCATGTGGTCGAGAGGTTGGCCGGCGACGGTCACCCCCAGAGACGACATGTGCGTGAAGTCCGACAGGCCCTGCCGGCCCGGCTCGTGCTTCTGGCGGAAGATCACTTCCTGCTCGGGACCGTGCTCGGCGCGCCAGATGCGGATCCGCCGTTCCAGCGTGCGCCGGACGCCGGGGTCCAGATCCGGGTGTTGCCGCATCAGCTCCCGGAACACGCCGATCGGGCGGATCCCCGGACTGCGCTTCAGGATCGGCACGACCTCGGCCTCGAACACCTCGCCAAGCGGGTCCGGACGACGCCGGCCACGCGGCGCCGTCTGACACTCGCCAAGGGATGGATCGCGGGCATGCCTGTAGCCCGTGGCGCGGCTGAAGCCCGACTTCGCGGCCGCGATCTCTATCGTGTGGGTCTTCTTCAGGGTCATGAATAGCCTCATCCGGCGATCGGTGATGTGGCGACCGGGCACCCCGTGCTCCCCAACTGAGAAAAAACACGAGCATGGTCCCCGACCGACCGCCAACGCCATGAGGCACGGCGCGAAATCTTCGCGCGACGGCGGGCCGAGACTCCAGTCGGGCTACGCCCTCCCTCCGTCTCGGCCCGCCGTCCCCGTCTCATCCAGATCGACGCGGAATCTCACCTTGATCGACGCGCTGCACGAAAGCTAAGGAAGAACCCGACCGGCGTTTCCACGCGCCGATCGACAAGGTGTGGCGCGAGGACTTTCTCGCCGAAGCCTGGAGGCGGGTCCGTCGCAGCGACGGCACTGCCGGGGCGGACGGAGAGAGCTTTGCGGACATTGAGGCGTATGGCGTGGGGCGCTGGCTTGGGGAACTGGCGCGGGAGCTGATAGGCGGCTACGCCAGTGGCTCTGTCGAAAGCACAAGGTGAAGGTCGGGAAGACTGTGCACTTCCCGGACGAGAGGCAGCATGGCGAATACAGCCTCGTGCGCCTGACGCGAACGACCATGGGCCTTCCGAGTGCGAAGGCATGATCTCGTCCGAAAGCCGGATGCGGGAAATCCGCACGTCCGGTTTGATGAGCGGGGACTGGAAACGCAGTCATGGGAGCCGGACTGAGGCCCGACGCGAAAGCGCCGGAACAGCCACCGGACCCTAAAGCTGGCGCGCCAGTCCTCGACTCTACCGCGAAAAAGGGTCCCGTCGGCAGACCGGCGGTGGCACCGACGAACGGACCGGGATCGAGAGGAGAGCCCCATGCCGAAGACGCGAAGTCGGGGAAACTGGACGGAATACCCGGAGCCCCTGCCCAAAAAGACGGCTTTATGCCCAAACGGGCCATCGGACATGTGCCATCCGCATGCGGGTCATGACAGAACATGACACTTCATGACATTCCGGTGGAGCGGTGCCGGTGGAGTGGACCCCAAGGACACGTCGGAACCGGGCGCGCGATTGACGGCGGAGCCGGCCGCCATATGCTCAAGCCGGGCAATGCAGCGGGCGGGAGTTGTCGATGAATGCTCTTGTGAACATGCCCCCGGATGAAATTGAGGCCTTCTGCGAACACTGGCGGGTAGTGGAACTTGCGCTGTTCGGCTCGGCGTTGCGCGACGATTTCGGTCCCGATAGCGATTATAGACCTGCTTGTCAGTTTCGATCCGCAGGCACGGCCTACCCTTCTGGATCTTGTTCGGATGCAGGACGAGTTGAGCCGGGTCCTGGGCCGGAAGGCGGACCTTGTCACCCGCCCGGCCGTGGAGGCCAGCCGAAACTATGTCAGGAGGAAAGCGATTCTCGACTCTGCGCAGGTCGTCTATGCAGCGTGAGGAAGCGGCGTCCCGTGTGGGCGTAGAGACCGGGGAGGCGCATCCGCAGGTTCCGTGGCGGGAGATCGTGGGAATGCGCCACCGCCTCGTGCATGCCTATTTCGACATCGATCTTCGCCTTGTGTGGGATACAGTGGCCGGTGACCTTCCGGCGCCGATAGCTCAGTTGCTGCCGCCGGTTCAACCGGGGGGCGTCGAAGGCGAAGCCGGGGAGAACGGGCAATGAATTCGGGTCGGGTGGCGTTCGGGCGTATGGAGGCGGTCAGCTTCGGCGTACCGCTGGAGGAGGCGGTGGCCGAGGAAGCGGAGCGGCTCGGCGCCTCGCGCATCTTCCTGATGGTGAGCGGCACGCTCAACCGGGAGACCGGCGAGATCGAAAAGCTGCGCCGCGCGCTCGGCAACAAGGTCGCCGGCCAGTTCGACCGCATGGCGCCGCACACGCCGCGCCGGGATGTAATCGCGGCGACGGAGGCCGCACGCGCCGCGGACGCCGATCTCATCGTCACTTTCGGCGGCGGTTCGCTGACCGACGGCGCCAAGGCGGTGCGGATGTGCCTCGCGAACGACATCCGCACAGCCGAGGAGATGGACGCGCTGCACGACCCGGCGGTGGGACCCGCAATTCCGCAGATCAGCATCCCGACCACGCTTTCGGCCGGCGAGTTCAGCGCCATCGCGGGCGTCACGGACGAGCGGGTCAAGCTGAAGGAGCTGTTCCGCCATCCGGACGCGATTCCGAGCGCGGTCATCCTCGACCCGGCGCCGACGGTGCATACGCCGGAATGGCTGTTCCTCTCGACCGGCGTGCGCGCGGTGGACCATTGCGTTGAGGGTGTCTGCTCCGGCGAAGCGCACGCTTACGGCGACGCGCAGGCGCTCCGGGGGCTGGCGCTGCTGACACAGGGGCTGGCGCGGGTGAAGGCGGACCCGGCCGACATCGAGGCGAGGCTGGATTGCCAGCTCGGCTCCTGGCTGTCCATGGCCCCGCTCGCCAGCGGCGTGCCGATGGGGGCGAGCCACGGCATCGGCTATGTGCTTGGCGCGGTGTTCGACACGCCGCACGGCCACACCTCCTGCATCATGCTGCCCTTTGTGATGCGCTGGAACCGGCCGGCCAATGCCGAGCGCCAGAAGCTGGTGGCGGCGGCGATGGGCGAGCCGGAGGCGGACGCAGGCGACCTGCTCGACCGGTTCATCGGCGGGCTCGGCATGCCGCGCAGCCTCTCCGCCGCCGGCGTCGGGCGCGAGCATTTCCAGAGGATCGCAGAGCAGGCGATGGGCACGCCCTGGGTCCCGCGCAACCCGCGCCCCATAGATGGCCCGGCAGAGGTCATGGAAATCCTCGAACTGGCCGCCTGACGCGCCAAACCGCCACCTCGAAAGGAGATGCATACGGTGCCGATCATCGACGCGCAGGTTCACGCCTATGAGCGCGACCGTCCCGGGCGGCCCTGGGTAGGAACGCTTGCGGGGCCGCCCGAGGTCACGGGCAGCGACATGGTGGCCGCTATGGATGCGGTCGGTGTGGACGGGGCGATGCTCGTCTCGCCCTACAGCATGTACCGCTATGACGCGAGCTATGCGCTCCAGACCTATGCCGCGCATCCGGCCCGCTTCTGCCTGGTCAAGCCGGTCGATCCCTCCGACCCCGGCGTCGCGGAGACCGTCGCGGACTGGGCGGCGGTGGAAGGCGCGGTCGCGGTGCGGATCATGCTGGCATACGGGGTTTCGAAGGACCCGGACCATGCCGGCGTCTCGCGCATACTCCGGGCTGCGGCCGGCTGCGGACTGCCCGTCAACCTGCTCTGCTGGGGCGTGCTCGACCAGGCGCTGGCGCTCGCGAAGGCGCATCCGGACACAAGGCTGGTGATCGACCATCTGGGCCTGAAGCAGCCTTTCGACCCGCCCGCGCCGCCGGAACCTTTCGCCGACCTGCCGGACCTGCTGGCGCTCGCGAAATGCGAGAATGTCGTCGTCAAGATCACGGGGGCCTGCACGCTTTCGCACAGGCCCTATCCCTATGACGACATCTGGGACCCGCTCTCACGCATTTTCGAGCGCTTCGGCATCGACCGCTGCCTCTGGGGCACGGACTGGACCCGCGCCGTCAACCTCATCGCCTATGAGCAGGGCGTGGAGCCGTTCCGCCGGACGGACAGGCTGACGGAAAGCGAGCGGGCGGAACTGATGGGCGGCACCCTCCAGCGGGTCTATGGCTGGTCGCCCTCGCCGGGCTGACAACCGGGGACGATTCCGCTCCCGGCCGGTAGTCAGACGGGGATGTCGCCCTTGATGGTGGTGCGCCACAGGAGCCGGCGCTGCGGCAGGTCGTAGTCCTGCACGGCGCGGTGCTGCACGGTGCAGTTGTCCCAGACCACCACATCGCCCACCTGCCAGCGGTGCTGGTAGATGAACTCCGTGCGCACGATGTGGTCGGCCAGCGCCTCGATAAGCCCCCTCGAGGTCTCCTCGTCCTTGCCGACGATCCCGGTGCAGTCGTCGCGCACGATATAGAGGCTCTTGCGCCCGGTGCGGGGATGGGTGCGCACAATGGGGTGTTCGACCGGCGGATATTGCGCGATGTCCTCGGCGCTCACGGGCGAGGAACGCTTGCGCCCCCGGAAGTCGAAGATGCCGCGCAGGTCCCGGATTTCCTCCTGCATCGCGCAGGGCAGGGCGTCCCAGGCGGCGGCGGAATTGGCGAAGCAGGTGTCCCCGAGCCCGAGGCCGTTCAGGACCGGCACCTCGACCGCATAGAGCATCGTCGCGCCGGCCGGGCGTTCGGCATAGCTCATGTCGGTGTGCCAGGTCTCGCCCGCGCGCCGTGTGCCGATCGGCGCGCCGTGCTCGACGACGTTGGAGATGAGGTAGATCTCCGGGCTGCCGTCGATGCCGAAGCGGGCAGCGTTGAAATTGAACTCCGGCTCGCCGAACCGGCGGGTGAAGGCGACCTGCTTCTCGGGCGTCAGCGTCTGGTTGCGCAGCACGATCACGCCGTGCTTGTCGAACGCCGCCCGGACGGCTGCGAATTCGTTGTCGTCCAGTCCCGCGCCGATATCGGCTCCCAGGATTTCTGCGCCCGTGGCGGGCGAAGCGGGTCTCACCTCTATGCCCATGCCTGCTGTCTCCCGGTTCCGTTTCAGCCGCCTGCGACGCGCGCGCCGATATCCGCCTCCTTGATCGAGGTGCGCCAGTGGATGCGGTCTTCCTCCGGCGGGTAGTCGCCGGCGGCCTTGTGGACCATGCAGCGATTGTCCCAGATGACGATATCGCCGACCCGCCATCGGTGGTCGTAGCGCGCATCCGCCACCACCATGCGTTCTTCGAGCTCGTGGATGAGCGCGTCGCTTTCCGCCGACGGCAGGCCCTCGACATAGACGATCTTGCCGGGATCGAAATAGAGCGACTTGCGCCCCGTTTCCGAATGCGTGCGGACCAGCGGGTGGAACACCGGGGCGTGACCGCGGTCCTCCGGGTTCAGCAGGGCGTCCGAGCCCCGCTTGCCGCCGCCATAGGTGAAGGCGCCCCTCCGGCCTTCGAGTTTCGACTGCAGCCGCTCGGGCAGGGCGTCCCAGGCGCGGTACATGGAGGAGAAGCCGGTATCGCCGCCCTGGCTGGGCACGGCGAGCGCATAGAGCTGCGTCGCCTTGAACGGCACCTCGTCATAGGCGCCGTCCGTGTGCCAGGAGGCCGCGCCGCGCCGATAGACTTCCTCGTTCAGCCGGCCGTCGGCGTGGAACTTGCCGACGCCGAGCACGGTGACCTCCGGGCGGTCGGGGTGCCGCGTCGATCGGGAAGGATGCGGCACGACATAACCGAAGCGGCGGCTATAGGCGATGAAGTCGTCGATCTCGAGCGTCTGGTCGCGCACGACGGCGACGCCGTAATCGAGCCATGCGTCGTAGATCGACCGGAACCCGTCGTCGTCCAGCCGCCTGACATCGACGCCGGTAATCTCCACGCCGGTATGCTCGGAAAGGGGCCGGATTTCGGTCATGGACACGGGCCTCCCGTTCGGGTCGGCAGTTTCAGGGCAGCGTTTCGAGATAGACCTTGAGATCGACCTCGTTCACCAGCGCCTCGCCCGCAGCATAACGCGGAAGATTGGCGATGAAGAGGTCGTCGGCGCGCGCATGCGTGCCATTGCCGGCGAAGGAGCAGTGACCGGTGAGCCGGACCGAGGGATGCGCCCAGTAGGGGCTGCTCCGGGGCAGGGGCTCCGGGTCGAACACATCCAGCACCGCAGTCCCGACCCTGCCGCTGTCGAGCGCGACCAGCAGCGCGGCATCGTCCACCACGCCGCCGCGCGCGACATTCACCAGCACCGCTCCCGGCTTCATGCGCGCGAGGAACCCGGCATCGACGAGCCGGTCGGTCTCCGACGAATGCGGGCAGCACAGCACGACCACATCGGCGTCCCCGAGGCGATCCCGGAGCTCGCTCATGGCGCAGACCTCGTCGGCATGGGGAGCCGGCGCCCCGCTGCGGCGCACGCCCACCACGCGGGCGCCGAACGCGCCGGCGCGCTTGCCGATCTCGCCCCCGATATTGCCGTATCCGACGATGAGCCAGACGGTGCCGGCGATCTCGCGGAACGGGAGCTGCTTCCACGCGCCCGCCGCCTGCGCCGCGCGCCGGTCGGGCAGCCCCTGGTAAAGGTCCAGCACATGGGCGAAGACATATTCGGAGATGGCGACCGCCTGGGCGCTGGAGGCGCCGATGCGGATGCCGCGCGCGGCGATGTCGCGGTAGCCCGGATGGTCGAGGCCGGCGTTGAATGTCTGCACCCATTCGATCGTGCGCGACGCGGCAATCGAATTCAGGCAGTCCGCAAGGGGCCCGCCTGCCATATCGGCGGAAAGCCAGACCGCCTCCGCCGGGGCCTCGGCCAGCGGCTTCGCTCCGCCGTCCGCCATGCACCGGCCGTCCTCCAGCAGCGGGAACACGCAGAGCGGCAGGTCGAGTGCGGCGAGCCGGTCCGCCACGCGGTCGCGGGCGGCGGGGTGCATGACGACATTCAGGGTCATCGCGCCGGCCTAGCCGGAATAGTCGCCATCGCTGACCTTCTCGAACCACTCGGTCCCGCCGCCGTCCTCGCCGGTTTCCGACATGGCGAGATGAGTGAAGATGCTGTTCGGCGCGGCGCCGTGCCAGTGGCGCGCATCGGGTGGAATGACAGCGGTGTCGCCGGGCCGGAGCTCCTCAACCGGCCCCCCTTCGACCTGCACGCGCCCGACCCCGGAGACGGCCCAGAGCGTCTGGCCGACCGGATGGCGGTGCCAGGCCGTCCGCGCGCCGGGATTGAAGGTCACATTCGTCGCCCGCATCCGCGAGGGGGCGGCGCCGACCAGCACTTCGTCCTGATACACATCGCCCGTGAACCGGTCCGCCGGCGCCGTCTTCGTCGCCCTGTCCCCGACCCTGTAAATCTTCAACATTCGCCTTCCTTCTCCCGCAAGCCGCAACGTGGGACCGGAGAGTAACAGCGTGCCCGAGTTGCTGTCGAGGCGAGCGGGCGGCACCTCGCAAGGGAACTTTTCCGGTTCGGAATCTTCTGCCCGCAACGGCTGACCGTCGCAGGGCAACCGGAAAGGAAGGCGCGGCCGCGTTCGGGCGGCGGTTATTTTCCGTCCGCCTTGCAGGGGAAACGAAGCCCGTGCGAGCGGCAGGCCGGTCGGTTAGCAAGATGACGGAAAAGTGACACAAGGGTCATTTCGGAGCCTGTGCTTCATGGATTTGTCGAGAGGTCCTTCGGTCGCCGCGCCGGCGACTATCTTCCGATATGCAGCGCTTCTGCTGCCGCTGGACAGGAAAGAGTTATACGACGCTATTCAGGCGTGCCGATAATCATCGACCGTTGGTGTCATGCCGGTTTTCGACCTCCGATCAACTTTCGTAATGGCACGATCCGGTTCGTGCATCCGGTTCCCGGAGGGGAGGAAGTATGCGTTTTCCGCCTTTTGGGCGGCATCCTTAAGCAGTGGACCGGGTACAGCAAAACCCCCTCGCCAACGACCTCCGGAACAGGTGCAACATGACAAGCGCGACACGGTTTGCCGAATGAGCGTCAGCGCGGAAACCCCGCTCAAGCAGTGCATGTGTTGTGCATGGGCAGCGACGAATGCCGATGGCAGCCGGTCTTCAGCGCTGTCAACGACCGAACCGACCGAAGTCTTTTCCTGCGTCGGCGATGTGCGGGCGCCGGGACATGTAGAGCCGGCGCCCGAGCGGCAGTCAGTCGTCGCGGGCTTCCACGATCACGCGTTTGCGCCCGCGCCGAACCAGATAGCCGCCGCGTCGAATCGTGAGCTTGCCTTCTTGAATCAGGGCCCACAACGCATCGGCGATGATTTCCGCATTATCGTCCGTATCCGGCGCGTCCGCCGCCTGGTCGAGCCATTTGGCAAAGGCGTCGTCGGCTATCGTACTGCCCACGGACTTGCGAAGTGCATTGAGTTTGCGAAGCTGGCCCTTTGTCAGGGCGGTCTCATCGATCATTTTGGAGTCTCCACACGTCAGTTCGCGTCGAACGCGCATTGCGACACAATAGCAAACATTGTCGAAAAATGTAACGCCCTTTCTGTTAGCGTCTCAGGCTAAATTGTCGCGCGCGTCTTGTCCGTCATCGAGAAACGCGACTTCCGGCACGCCGGGCGCCTCGAAACCGAGAATCCGGGCGAAGAAAGAAAGTTCGGCTTCCAAAGCCGCTACGATATTCTCCGACCGCCGGAAACCGTGCCCTTCGCCCTCGAACAACAGCAGTGCGACGGGAATTCTCCTGGCCCGCAGCGCGGCCGCCATGGCTTCCGTCTGGTCCGGCGGCACAACCTTGTCCTCCGTGCCTTGCAGGAAGATCGCCGGGCAGGAAATACCGTCGGCGTGAAGCAGCGGCGAGCGGGCGTCGTAAACCGCCTCGGCTTCCGGTAGCGGGCCGATAAGACGGTCGAGATAACGGCTCTCGAATTTATGCGTATCCCTTGCAAGGGCCTTGAGGTCGCCGATGCCGTAAAGGCTGGCGCCCGCCTTGAAAACATCCCGGAATGCGAGCGCGGCAAGCGTTGTATATCCGCCGGCACTGCCGCCGCGCACGACAAGCCGGTCCGGATCTGCCCGGCCGGTTTCGGCCAGCCATGTCGCGGCCGCACAGCAATCGTCCACATCGACGACGCCCCATTGGCCGTCCAATTGCCGGCGGAACGCGCGTCCGTAGCCGCTGCTGCCGCCGTAGTTCACATCCACGACCGCAAAGCCGCGTGTCGTCCAATACTGGATGGAGGACGAATAGCCGTTGTCCGAGGCGCCCGTCGGGCCGCCGTGGGACCGCACGACAAGCGGCGGGAGCTCGCCCTCGGGCGCGGCGAAGCCCGGATTCTTCGGCGCATAGAACCACGCATGGGCGGTCCGCCCGCCGCTGGTCGGGAAGGAGACCGGCTCGCCCCGGGATACGAAAGCAGGGTCGGGGTCTTCCGGAGCGGAGCGGGCGAGCGTCTCGCGCCGGCCGTCTTCGCGCAGCAGGTCGAGCCGGGCCGGTCGGTCGGTATCGGCGCCGAGCACCGCCCAGCCGCCGCCGAAGGGCGCGGGGCAGGCCGGCCGCGAAAATCCGGTGTCGAAGGGGCCGGCGCCAAGCCGCTCGACAAAGACGCCGCCGTTCTTCTCATACCGGGCGATGACGCCGCCGTCGGTAAGGCAGCGGTAGCTTTGCGCGCCGAGACCCCAGAGCGGTCCGGCGAACTCCGCCGCCATCGGCATGAGCGCCTGGCCGCCCCCGCCGTCATGGACATAGAGGTTCCACCAGCCGGAGCGGTCCGAGATATAGAGCAACCGCCCGTCCGCCGCCCAGGCGGGCTGCAGCACCGATTCCCCCGGCCCGCCCGCAACCGCCTCGCCGTCGAGCAGCAGCTCGGTCGCGTCCCACGGCATATCGGGATGGTCCCAGGCGATGCAGGCGAGGCCGCGCCCGTCGGGACCGGGCCTCGGTGCGGCGTAGAAGTCCCGGCCTGAGCAGACGGGCTTGCCCTCGCCGATCCGGTCCGGGTCCAGCAGTACCACGCTGTTGACCGGTTCGCCCGGCCCGCGATGGTCCTCGCGCACGGCGTAGATGCCGTCGGGGGCGAAGGCGAAATCGGCGTAGCGCAGGGCCGTGTCGGATGTGATCTGCCTCGGTTCGCCGTCCTCCTCGACCAGCCAGACGCGCCCGTCCGGGAACTGGGAAAAGACGACCCGGCCGCCATGAGCGGCATAGGCGCCGCCACCGTATTCATGCACCCGCGAGCGCACGTCGAAATGCGCCGGCAGCACTTCGCGGACCTCGCCCTTCCGGTAACGCATGAGCACGCTGCGGCCCCGCTCGCGCGGCCGGCCTTCGAGCCAGTAGAGGCACTCGCCGTCCGCGCGCACGAATGAAAGGCCGACCCCAGCTTCCGCGATCCGCTCGGCAGAGAGCGGCGACGCCCAGCTTCCATACGGCTTTACGACAGGTGCGTTGGTCATGGCGCGGCTTCCCCCTTCGTCGGATCGTCGGTCGGGCCATTGTCAACCGGCGCCGGCCCGGCTTCAATCGACGGCGATGGAGAGGGAGTTCCCCGATACGGAAGCCGGCCGCGCGCTCTGGGATTTCGCCCTGCGCCTCTATGCGGAGCCCGGTGTCGGCGATGCCTGCCTCACCCTCCAGGACGGTTTCGGCGTCGATGTGCCGCTCCTGCTCTGGGCAGCCTGGCTAGGCGATGGCGCGGACGAGACGGTGCTCCGTGCCGGCGACCGTGCGGTGGGCCCCTGGCGGGCCCGGGCGGTGCGGCCGCTGCGCGCGCTCCGCCGCCATCTCCGCCGCCCGGTCGCCGGGCTGGACGACAGGGCCCGGGAAGACTGGCGCGGGTCGGTAAAACGCCTCGAAATCGAGGCGGAGCGCCTGGCGTTCGGAATCCTGGCCGGAATCGGCGAGCGGCGCGGGCGTCCGGACCTCGATGCCTTCGCCGCCGCGTTCGGCTTGGAACCCGGCTGCCCCGAGCTGAAACTGGTCGAAGCGGCCGCGCGCCGCCTTGCATGAGCGGTTGGCGCCTGCTTCCGGTCAGGCTTCCCAGTCGGGCGGGCGTTTTTCCAGGAAGGAGGCGGCGCCTTCGCGGCCTTCCTCGCTGGCCCAGCTTTCGGCGAAGTCGTAGAGGCCGTCGATGCCGAGCGCATCGGGGCCGCTGCGGTCGTAAAGGTCGAGCGCGCGCTTGACGGCCGCGGCCGCGCCGGGCGCCGCGCCGAGGCAGCCTCTCACGGCCGCTTCCACCGCTTCGTCGAGGCCATCGTCGGGCACCGCGCGGTCGATCAGGCCGATGCGCCATGCTTCGGCCGCATCGAAGGTTTCGCCGGTGAACAGGTAGCGCTTGTAGGCGGCCGTCCCGATGCGTGCCAGCAGCGCCTTGAGCGCGCCTGTCGGCACGACGCCCCGGCGGAGTTCCGTGAACGCGAAGCGCGCGCCGGCGCCGGCGATCGCAACGTCGCTCGCCGCGATCAGGGTCACGCCACCGCCGAACGCGCCGCCTTGCACCCGCGCCACGACCGGACAGGGCAGGCTGGCGATGCGGTGGCTCAGCATTGAGCCGCGCAGCGCCGCCTGCAGCCGCTCTTCGGCGGGCGCCGTTCCCATATGCCGGAACATGTTGATATCGCCGCCCGCGGTGAAGTGCCGGCCCTCGGCCGCCAGCAGCAGCACGCGCAGGTCCGTTCGTCCGTGCAGAGCGTCGAGCGCCAGATGGATCTCCCCCATCGTCTTCGCGGTGAGGGCGTTCAACCGGTCGGGGCGCGCAAATGTCAGCGTCGCGACGCCCCGCGCGTCCTCAGCGAGGCGTATCGTTTCCCATTCCATGCCCGCCGTCCCCTTTTCTGCGCGAACCGGCCCGCTGCACGCGCCGGTTACCGTGTCCGGTCGATCGCTGCTGCTTATACCTGGCTGCTTATACCTGGCTGCGTGGAAAGCATGGCGACCGGCCGGGAAATTGGCTATGGTCCGGGAGCCGGGCGAATTCGGGACCGACAGGCAGGGACGATTCATGGATATAGGAGAGAGCAAGGAAGACGCCGTATTTGTGCTGGAACCCGTGGGCCGGCTCGATAGCGCGAACGCGCGCAGCTTCGAAGAGCGGGTGATGGGTGCGCTGGAGCAGGGCGAGACGGCCCTGCTCATCGACTTCGACAAACTGGACTACATCAGTTCGGCCGGCCTGCGCGTGCTGTTGATGGGGGCGAAGCGACTTCAGCAGTCCGGCGGCACGATCGCGCTCTGCACCCTCAACCCGAGTATCCGCGAGGTGTTCGAGATCAGCGGTTTTCTCACCATCTTCACAGTGCATGACGACAGGGCGGCGGCTCTGGCGGCTATGGGCTGACGGCGATGCTCAGCTTTGCCGAAGAGATGATGCTGCTCCTGCTCGACGACAAGGACGGCAGCTTTATGCCGATTCCGGAATGGTCGATGCAGTGCGCGCTGGCGGGCGCAGTGTTGATGGACCTGGCGCTGGCGGACCGCATCGACACCGACATCGATTCGCTCATCCTCGTGGACAGGAAATCGACCGGCGACTCCTTGCTCGATCCCACGCTGGAGCGCATCGCAGCGTCCGGGGAAGTCCTAGGCGCTCGCTACTGGGTGGAAAACACCGCCGCCTATGCCGACGAAATCCGCGAAGGCGCACTGGCCCGGCTTGTGGAGAGCGGCATTCTGAACCGCGAGGAAGACCGGTTCCTCTGGGTCTTCCGCTCGCGACGCTATCCGACTATCGACGGCCGGGCGGAGCGCGAGGTCAAGCTCCGGATCATGGGCGTTCTGCTGTCGGACGAGATTCCGGACCCCCGCGACATCGTCATTATCTGTCTGTGCGATGCCTGCGGCATCTTCAACGAGTTGTTGTCTTCGCGCGAGCTGGAGCGCGGCCGCGGCCGCATCGACCAGGTGCGCAAACTGGACTTGATCGGCCAGGCGGTGGCGAAGTCGGTCTGGGAAATCCAAGCGTCGCTGGCGATGGTCGCGCACCCGGTTTACTAGACGGCGTAATTCCATTGGGCGCCTTGGCTGCGTGCTGGGACCAATTGTCGCGCCTGGCCGACCGCCGGGAGCGGGAACGGCCACCCGCCTTTTGAAATCGAGCGGGGTTGGGCTTGAAGATCGTCGTCATCAATCTCGAACGCGCTGCAGAACGCCGCTGTCGGGTGTCCGCCGCTCTGGACGAGCTCGGCCTTGCGTTCGACCTGTTCCGTGCGGTGGACGGCCGGCATCTCACGCCGGAACAGGAGGCGCTGATCGACTACGAGGCGCTCGACCGGCAGGGGTGGCCGATGAGAGCGGGCGCGTTCGGAAACTGGATCAGCCACCGCACAATACTCGCCGACATGATCGATAACGGGCCGGAGGCAATGGCGATTCTGGAGGACGACATCGAGCCTGCGCCCGAACTGCCCGCCGTTCTCGACGCGCTGGAGCGGGCATCGGGATCGTTCGGTGTCGTCTTCCTGAATCGGGGCCGCGCCGTCCGGCGCTTCATTCCGCATATACGACTGGATACCGGCCACCGACTCGGCTGGCTTCGCTGGTCGCATTTCGGCACCCAGGGCTATGTGATCACCCGCCCGGCGGCCCGGCGCTACCTGGAGGCATTTCCCCGCGTGCGCTTGAATATCGACCGGTCGCTCGCAGCCTATTGGCGCACGGGCCTCCCGACCTATTGCGTGCGCCCGCCCGTCGTCCGGCACCTGTTGGCCGACGATGGCAACGATTCCATGATTCAGGCGACACGCGCCGTCGGCCCCACCGACCCGCTGTTTCGGCTGCGGAGGCGCTGGTTCTTCCTCCGGGAGGGCATGGCGAAGCGCGCCGCCCTCACGCGCCTGGTAGTGGATGCGCTTGGGCCGGTGCGCGGCCTCAGGGCGTTGTTGGGGTCGGGAGAGAGTGGATCCTGACGACGGCCCTTCATGCGGGCCGGCTTGTGTCTGCCGTCGCCGAAAGGGTGTTACGATAAGCCCAACCGCCTTCCGGGGAGCCCGGCAATGACGCGCAATCTCGATCCGATCACCGTCTCCGTGGTGAGCCACCGGCTAACCGCTATTGTCGAGGAGATGGGCGAGGCGATGCTGCGCACCGCCTATTCGCAGATTCTCAACTCCTCGCGCGACTTCTCGGCGGCGATCTGCGACAGCCAATGCCGGCTGGTTGCGCAGGCCGAGCATATTCCGGTCCATGTGGGCGCCATGCCCTGGGCGGCGAAGGCGGTTTCGGCCCGGTTCGGCGAGGATGTGCATGAGGGCGACCTGTTCGTCGTCAACGACCCCTATGCCGGCGGCGGCAGCCACCTGCCGGATGTGACGGTCTTCGCGCCGGTGTTTATCGACGGGCGGATGGCCTTCTGGACCATCAACCGCGCCCATCACAGCGATATCGGCGGCGCGACCCACGGCGCCTACAACCCGGCCGCCACCGAGATATTCCACGAGGGCCTGCGTATCCCGCCGCTCAGGCTCTGGGAACGCGGCCGCCCGCGCGACGACCTTCTGGAAATGCTGGCGCTGAATGTCCGCCATCCGCGCGACTTCAAGGGCGACCTGGCCGCGCAGATCGGCTCGGTGCGCCTGGGCGAAGCCCGGCTCCAGGCGCTGGTCGATACGTTCGATGCGCCGACGGTGATGGCGGCCTGCGAGGCGGTGCTGGACGGCGCCGAGCGCCGGTCGCGGGCCGAGGTCGAGACATGGAAGGAAGGCGTGTTCCATGGCGAGGCTTTCCTCGACGACGACGGCCACGGTCGCCACGATATCGCCGTACGGGCCACGGCGACGGTTCGCGGGGGCGAGGTCGCGGTGGACCTGAGCGCGTCCGACCCGCAGAGCACCGCCTTCGTCAATTCCAGCCACGCCAATACGATCTCGGCGGTCACGCAGTCCTTCGCATACCTGATCGACCCGGAGATCCCGAAGAACGAGGGCGCGTTCCGCCCGCTTACGGTGAAGGCGAAGGAGGGGACGATCGTGTGGGCCGAAGACGGGCTCCCGGTCACCATGTGCACCTCGCATTGCGGCAACGAGATCATCGAGGCCGTCATAACGGCGCTCGCTCAGTCCTGCCCGGCGCGCACCATGGCGGGCTGGGGTCGCCGGCTGCGCATCGCCATCAAGGGCCGGGACCCGCGCAACGGGCGCGACTTCATCTGGCACATGTTCTATGCGCGTCCGGGAGGCGGCGGCTCGCCGGGTGGGGACGGCTGGCACTCGGTCGGCGAATGGCATTCCGCCGGCGGGCTGAAATTCGGCAGCGTCGAGGTGGCGGAGGTCCGTTTCCCGCTGCATGTCGCGCGCCACGAATTCCGGCCGGGCTCGGGCGGCGCCGGGGAATACCGGGGCGGCTGCGGGGCTGAGCTGGAGCTGCGGGTCGAGACGGAAGAGCCTGCCGTCGCTAACACCGCGGGCGACGGCGTGCGCTACGGCGCGCGCGGCATACTGGGCGGTAGTGACGGGCTGCCGCACCGCTATATCCATCACGGCTCCGGCGGCGGGCGCGTGCTCCCCAGCAAACAGGTCGGCATCGCAGTTGCGCCGGGCGACGTGTTCGAGGTGCTGTCGGGCGGTGGCGGAGGTTGGGGCGACCCCTCGCGCCGCGCCGACGCCGCAGCGGTAGCCGACCGGCTGGACGGAGTGGCTTAGGGGCGCAGGGGCTGCGGAGCGGCTAAAGCCCGACACGAAGGCCGGCGAGAACGATGGCCTCGGCGGCCTGGCCTGCATCGTGGCCCGGCTGATGACTCAACACAGCCCCGACCCGCCAGATCGCACCGGGCGCGACCTCCTCCGTCCAGTCGATGCCGAAATCGACCTGGCGGCCCGAAGGCTCGAGACCCACGGGGACCTGCCGGCGCTGCACCTCGCCTTCCGGCGTCCGGCCCACGGGGAGGGAAAGGCGCAGGCTTCCGCTCTCGGCGCGCAGCGGCTGTTGCAGCGACAGCCTCAGCGTTCCGTTCGCGAGCGGGCGTGCCGCTGCCGCCGAGAAGGCCGAGCTGAAGGCATTCTTGTCCCCGACCGCCAGCATTCCGCCCGCGGCATCCGGCATTGCCCTTCCGAACTCGGCGGCCATGTCGAAGCGCCAGCCGCCGGCGTCGAACGCGCCCGACGCGCCGACGAAGTTGAGGCTGGAAGAGAGCCTGCCGAACGCGCCTTCCACGCCCGAGCCGAACAGGGCGTCGGTTTCCCTGATCCAGCCTGCGTGCAGGCCGGCCGGCGCGTCCGACGGCTGCCATGCGAGCGTGAGCCCGTGCGCATCTCCTTCCATGGTGTGAACGCCGCCCTCGCCGCCGGAGCCGGTCGAGGCGAATGCCGAAAGAACCGTATCGCCGAACCGTGCCTCCGCCGTTGCCGGCCGCGAGGCAAGCCCCATATGCCCGGCGCCGGTCGCGCCGAAGCCGAGACGCAGGCTGCTTCCGGCCGGGCCGGCGCCTTCCGCCAGCGCCTTTTCGCCCTCGCCCGAAGCCAGCGGGAGAGCCGCGTCGCCAGGCCCGCCGGCGCCGGTTCCTGAACGAAGCGGCCGGCGTCGATCCAGAACGGTGCGTTGAGCGAGTCGAACAGGGCGATTTGCTGACCTGCAAGGCTCCGGAGCATCCCGTCTCCCATAGCGTGGCCGGGCGAAACCTGGCTCGATTGCGCCGATGGCCCGCCGCCGGCCACCCGGTTGCCCAGCGCAAGGGACATTATGCCGACCGGGGCCGTGGCGGCGTCGAGGTCCATTAGCCCGCGTCCAAATATCGAGGAGAGTTCGCAGTTGCTCAGATCTCTGTCGAGGTCGAGATGCTCTGGGCATGTCCCGCCGGAGGGAACCGGGTCGGGCGTCACCCGCGCCGTCTCGTAGAGGCGCGTGAGCAATTCCTCGTTCAGCATTTGGCTGCGGAACCAGTGCTTCATCACCGCCAGGCCGCCGGTCACGAACGGTGCCGCGAAAGAGGTGCCGTTCCATGTGTCGTAGCCGCGAAATACCGTGCCGGGCTGGGTGCCTTCTTCGAAGGTGGCGACCCGTATTCCCCGTCCGGGTGCCGCAAGGCACCATTTCGCGGCGATTCCGCAGCGGTTGGAAAACGACGCAATGCGGCCCTGGCTGTCCGTCGCGACCACGGCTACGACATGGGATTGCAGGGAGGTTTCGAGCACGGGCAGGCCGGCATAGAGCGCCGGCGAGGTGGCTTTCAGCCTGCCTCCGACACAGTTCGGCTCCGGGCTTTCGCATTTGTCGCCATGGTGGTTGCCGGCCGCGATGACCAGAATTGTCCTCCCGTTCGATGTTCCCTGGGCCAGGGTCTGGATGGCCGGGTCGTAGAGCGACCCGAAGGTCTCGTTCAGATAGTTCTCCACCAGTCCCCGGACGGAGAAGCTCATATTGACGAAATCGGGCGATGTCGTCAGGGCGGAGAACTGTTGCGCCAGCCAATCGACCCGATCGTCCACATTCGCTACGCCGATTCCCACATAATTCTGGTTCGGATCGGCCCTGCCGAGGGGGACTGTGCGCATTTCGAGACTGTCGATTCCCCAGGCGATGCCGTGGAAGTCCAAGTTCGAGAGTTCCTGGACCTTGCTGCTCGGAATGTAGGACGGGAACGTCTGGTTGCGCCGCGCGACGATGACACTCGACACCGCCGTGCCGTGTTCCTTGTCGGTACCGGCCGCGCCGCTCTCCGTAATGAGGTTCGGATCGAACTCCCAGTGTCCGTCGTCGATGCCGTTGTCGATTACCGCGACGCGGGCGCCGTCTCCGGGCGCAGTTCCCGCGCCGTCGCGTTGCGCGATCCGCTCATAGGCGGCGCCGGCGTTCACTGCCGCGAGGCCCCATGTCCTCCTGTATTCGCAGTCGCCGGCATATTCGTCGGCAGGATTGTCCACACAGGGCCGGGGCGCGCTCGGACCGGGTCCGCCGCTGCCGGTAGCAGCCGAGCCACCTCCGCCACCTCCGCCGCAACCGGCCGCCAGTGCCGCCAGACCGCCCGCTGCTGCCAAGCGCAATGTCACCGCCGTCATCGACACCATCATGACTATCGACCATCTCAATGGCAGTAACCAATAGGCAAGCGCAACGCAATTGCTCCGAGCTTGCGCCAGGGCGCCGACCGGGCCACGATGGCCGGGAACGGCCGGTCGCTTGCCGCGTCCGAGCATTCTTTGGGGGCCCTATGCCGCTCGCATCCAGGCGCTACGAGGTTGCCGACATGATGGCGGCGCAGGAATTCTATCACAGCCGGGGCTGGACCGACGGCTTGCCGGTGGTGCCGCCGACGGACGAAGCGGTCGAAGCCTGCCTGGAGTGGGCGGGCCTGCCGCCGGCCCATCTCGTCGGCGTGGAGCCGGTCCGCGCCCGCGCGATCGCTGCCGAAAAGCTTGCGATCAACGCGGTCATGGCAGGCTGCCTGCCGATGCATTTCCCGCTCGTCGTCGCTGCCTTCACGGCAATGCTGCAGGAGCCCTTCCTGCTGCACGGCGCGACCGCCAGCACGGGCGGCTGCGCGGTGCTGGTCGTCGTCAACGGGCCGATTGCGGCGGAGGTCGGCATGGACGCGACCTTCAATGCGCTCGCGTCCAGCGACCGCGCCTCGACGGTAGTCGGCCGCGCGCTGCGCCTCTGTCTCATCAACATGATGGATGTCCGGCCGGGCGCCATCGACCGTTCGGTGCTCGGCCATCCGGGCAAGATCAGCTATTGCGTGGCGGAGGACGAAGCCGGCTCGGATTGGCTGCCGCTCGCCGAGGAGCGCGGCATGCCCGTCGGCGCCTCCTGCGTGACCGCGATGGCGGCCGGCGCGCCGCGCCAGCTGATGAACGAGTGGACGACCGTGCCAGAGGAAATTCTCGACACCTTCGCGTCCGAGATACGCGCCAACATGCGCCACTACTCGATCTGGCCGGGCAACTACGCCATCGTCGTGCCGCCGCAATTGCGCGCCCATTTCCACGCCGCCGGCTGGTCCAAGGCCGATGTCCGCGCCTATATCTTCGAGAAGGCGCGGATCCTGCGCTCGGAATGGGCCGACTGCGGCAAGGGCGCGGTGGTGCGCGACCGCGGCGGCTGGGAATATACGGCGCTGTCGGCCCCGGAAGACCTGCTGGTGATTGCCGCCGGCGGGCCGGCCGGCGGGTTCGGCGCGGTCATCCCGCCCTGGCTCGGGCCCAAAAGCCGGGCCGTTACGGTTGCCATCGGCGCCTGCGTCGATTGCGAGATTCCATAGTCGAACGGACCAGGGAGTTGGAAAAGCATGCAGATACTCGATCCGTCGCATGAAGAAGGGGCTGCGGGATTTGCGCCCGCGGTCCGGCTTGCGGCGCTGGAGGGCGCCACCGTCGGAGTGATCTCCAACGGCAAGGAGGGCACCAGGGGCTTTTTCGCCGCCTTCGAGCAGGTGCTAAAGGAGCGCTACGGCGTCGGCGAAGTCGTGCTGCGCACCAAATCGAACTACAGCGCGCCGGCGGAAGCGGGCCTGCTGGAGGAAGCGAAGAGCTGGGATGCGCTTGTCGCTGGCATTGGCGATTGAGGCAGCTGCTCGTCGTGCAGTTTGCATGACGCGGTTGCCGGAGAGCGCATCGGGGTGCCGTCCGCCGGCATCATGACGGAGACCTTTGTGAGCGCGGCCGAGCTGATGGCGCGCGTGCTCGGCGCGGAGGACTATCCCTTTGCGGTCATCGAGCACCCGATCAGCAGCGCCGACCGGGCGATGCTTGCCGCCCGCGCCGAACGCGCCGCCGCCGATTGCGCCCGGCTGCTTCTGGGCGCGGACGGGTAGGGCGTATCTAAATTACGCGGTCCCGGCGCAGGCCGGCGATTTCTTCCTCCGAGAAGCCGAACTCGGCCAGCACTTCGCCGGTGTGCTCGCCGATAAGCGGCGGCGGGCGGTCGGTGCCCCGGGCGGTGTTCGTGCCGTGGAAGGCCAAGTCCACATAGACGCCCTCCCCGCCGCCAAGCGCCTGCTGGCGGGAAACTGTCCGGAAAATGCCGCGATGGGCGAGCTGGCCGTCCGTGCAGACCTGCGGCACCGATGCCACACGCGAGGCCGGCACGCCGGCCTTGGCAAGGCGCACTTCCCATGTGCCGGCATCGGCCGCCGCCAGTGCCGCAACAAGCTCCTTGCGGAGCGCATCTGCATGCGCAATCCGGCCCGCGAGCGTGGTGAAGCGCGGGTCCTCCGGGAGGTCGGCACGCCCGATCGTGCGGGCGAAGGAGACGAACTGGCCTTCCGTCGGCGCAGCGACCATCAGGAAGCCATCAGCAGTCGGGAAGGCATCCGAGGTCGGGTTGCCGGTCTGGGACCTGTTGCCGTTCGGCCCGGGTTCCTGCCCGTTCACCTGCCAGGGGGTGATCGTCGGCGCCATGATGCCGACCGCGGTGTCGAGCATGGAAACGTCGAGATGGTCGCCCTCTCCGGTGCGCTCCCGGTGGTAGAGCGCGGACGAGATGGCGAAGCAGGCCTGCGTGGCGGTCGCCATGTCGGTCAACCAGTATCCGGTCTTGAGCGGCCCGCTGTCGGGCAGGCCGGTGACGGCCATCATGCCGGACGCCGCCTGGATCGACGGGTCGTAGGCGGCGTCGGGCGCGCGCGGCCCGGATTGGCCGTAACCGGATATGGAGCAATAGATGAGGCGCGGATTGACTTGCCGCAGCGCCTCGTAGCCGAGGCCCATGCGGTCCATCGTCCCGGCCTTGAAGTTCTGGACAACGACATCCGAGGACGCCGCGAGCCGGCGCACGACCTCGCCCGCGCGGGGATGCTTGAGGTCGAGAGTGACCGAACGCTTGCCGGCATTGACGGAAAGGAACAGCGTGGACATACCGGCCTCGATGAAGCGCGGGTCCGTGGCGGGGCCGAGGCTGCGGCCCTGGTCGCCGCCGGCGCGGTTCTCGACCTTGACCACATCGGCGCCGAGCAGCGCCAATTGCTGCGTGCAATAGGGGCCGGCGAGCACCTGGGTGAAATCTATAATGCGCACCCCCTTGAGCGGCAGCCTCGCCGTCCCGCCCTGCGATTGCGCGGCGCCGTTCTCCCTCTCGGTCATCCCGTCCCTCCCTTCGCTGCCGGAATCCGCTACATATACCCGTTCCAGCCTCTAGAACGGAGACCCGGACCGTGACAAGCGACCCCCAGACCCGTCCTCGCTATCTCGGCCTGCCGACCTTCATGCGCCTGCCCTATTCGGAGGATGTGAGCGGGGCCGATATCGCCGTGCTGGGCGTACCCTTCGACGGCGGGGTGAGTAACCGGCCGGGCGCCCGCCACGGGCCGCGCGCGGTCCGGGACCTGTCGAGCATGGTCCGCAAGGTCAACCAGGCCACCGGGGGGGCGCCCTTCGACGCTGCGCGTGTCGTGGACGGCGGCGATATCTGGACGGAGCGGGTCTATCGGCTGGAGGATGCCCATGCCGACATCGAGCAGGGCTTCGCAAAAGTGCGCTCGGCCGGCGTCGTGCCGCTCTCGGTCGGCGGCGACCATTCGATCAGCCTGCCGATCATGCGCGCCATGTTCTCCGGCGGGCCGCCGGTCGGCATGGTCCATATCGACGCCCATTGCGACACCGCCGACGACGATGTTGGCTCGCGCTTCCATCACGGCGCGCCTTTCAGCCGCGCGGTGGAGGAGGGGCTGCTGGACCCGAAGCGGACGGTGCAGATCGGCATTCGGGGCGCGCTCTTCCAGCCCGACAGGTGGAGGTTCAGCTACGATTCGGGCATGCGCGTCGTGCCGATGGAAGAGGTCTATGAGATCGGCCCCAAGGGCGCAGCCGCAATCGCCCACGAGGTCGTCGGCAGCGGCCCGACTTACCTTTCCTTCGATATCGACTGCCTCGACCCGGCCTTCGCGCCCGGCACCGGCACGCCGGAGATCGGCGGCTTCAGCACTGCCGAGGTGCTTGTCCTGCTGCGCCGGCTGGCGGGCATCGACTTCGTCGGGGGCGATCTGGTGGAGGTGTCGCCGCCCTTCGATTCCGCCGGCATTACCGCGCTCGCCGGGGCCAATATCCTGTTCGAGATATTGTGCCTGCTGACGGCCTCGCTGGAGGCCCGGCGCGCGGCGGCGGGTTGAGGCGGAGCGCATGAACGGCAAGAGATTCGAGGGGCGCACGGCCCTGGTGACGGGCGGGTCGCGCGGCATCGGGCGGGCCATCTGCGTGCAGCTTGCGCGCGAGGGCGCGTGGGTCGCGGTCAATTATGCGGAGAGCGGCGAAGCGGCGGCCGAAACGCTCGATCTCATGTGCGCCGAGGGCGGGCAGGGCGGCGTCTTCCAGGCCGATGTCGCCTCCTGGGAGGCGACTTCCGCCATGTTCGACGCCATTGAGGACGAGCGCGGCCCGGTGGACCTGCTGGTGACCAATGCCGGCGCCGCATCGTTCCAGGATGACAGGGACATGCCGCTGGAAATCTGGCGGCGGATTCTGTCGGTCAATCTCGACGGCACATTCCACTGCGTCTGGCGCGCGAAGGAGGCCATGCTGGCGCGGAAGGACGGCCGCATCGTCTGTATCTCCTCGGTCAACGGCATTGCGCCGAGCCGCATTCGCCGCGACCGGCTGATCGCTTACGGCACATCGAAGGCAGCAGTAATCGGATTCACGCGGAATTGCGCCACCGCCTTCGGGCCGGACATCCGGGTGAACTGCGTGGCGCCGGGCCTCATCGACACCGACATGACGAAGGACATGAGCGCCGAAATGCGCGCGCGCATCGTCGGCGAAACGCCCGCCGGGCGCACCGGCACACCGGAGGATGTCGCCGAGCTGACCTGCTTCCTGCTGAGCGACGCCGCCAGCTTCATCACCGGCCAGACCTGTGTGACCTCCGGCGGCCTCGTGACGCTGCCGTGACGCGCATCGGCCGGCGCCTTCGGCGTTCCTGCCGGGACATTGCAGGACAGGCAAGAATGGCATATTATGCCAATCGTGACCCGGCGACGAGGAGTCGATTATGCCGACTCGCAATGTTGTTCTTTCGGACCGGCAAGCATCGATGATCGCGAGACTGGTTACCTCCGGCCGCTACCAGAATGCCAGCGAGGTCATGCGGGAAGGACTGAGGCTGGTCGAGCGGCAGGAAGCTGAAGACGAGATTCGGCTCCAGGCTTTACGCGAGGCCGCGGAGATCGGTATTGCGGACATCGCTGCCGGGCGCTATCGCGTCTTCGATACGGAGGAAGCGCTGCAGGAACGCTTGTCCGAATTGGTTGCTGAGACACTCGATCACCGCGAACCGAACGACGAAACCGGGTGACCACCGAAGATTCCCGCTGGCGCGTTCGTTTAACCGCGGCGGCGGAAAGCGATTTCAGCAACATTCTGCGTTGGACATCGGAGCGGTTCGGCGAGTCACAGGCGCGTCGATATGCTGAGACCCTGAAGGCGGCGCTAAGAACGCTGAAAAAGGGGCCGCTGGTTCCCGGCTCGCGAGAGCGCAATGAAATCGGAGCGAGCCTAATGACCCTGCATGTTGCGCGCGGGGGACGAAGGGGCAGGCATCTCGTGGTGTACCGAATTGCCAGTTTGGCAGTACCGCCCCGGATCGATGTCCTCCGCCTCCTGCACGATTCGATGGACCTGTCCCGACACACCGATTGGGAAGAACGGGACGAGGGGTGAAACCGCTGCGCTGTGTAGCGGATACGGCCCAGCCTGCTATGCGCCGCCCATATGCGCGGGTTCCTGGCGGCGGGGGCCGGCGCCTCGGGCGAAGCGGGCGTCGTTGTACACCTTGACCGTGGTGGGCGCGTAGAGCGGCGGGTGCGCAGCATCTATGCAGGTGTCGATGCAGGCGATGGGGGCGTCGTAGTTCGGCCGGGTGAAATAGCCGATGGAGAGCCGGCGCGAGCGGGAGCGGGCCTCGGCCTCGGGCACCGCCACGCGATGCGGGGTGGAGACCCAGCGGTCGTTCGTCCACCGCATCAGCAGGTCGCCGATATTGACGATGAAGGTGTCGTCGATGGCCGGCGCGTCGATCCAGTCGCTGGCGCGCGGGCGCACCTGGAGGCCGCCCGCCGCCGCCTCGTTGCGCAGGACCGTCATCATGCCGAGGTCGGTGTGGACGCCGCAGCGCAACTGGCCGGGTTCCAGCTCGCCCGAGGGCGCCGGATAGTGCAGCAGCCGGAGCTGGCTCGCATGGCGGTCGAGCTTGTCCGAGAACCAGTCGGCTGGCAGCCCGAGTGCGAGCGCGAAATACCGGGCGAGCCGCCAGGAGAGGTCGTCGAGCGCCGCGAAATAGGCCTTCATGACGGGTTCGAGCGACGGCAGCGCAGGGGGCCAGAGATTGGGCGCGAAGTTCGGATAGGAAAGTTCGTGCGAGTGATAGCGGTCGTCCGGGCGGTCGAACGGGCCGACGGCGAAGACTTCCTTGAAGTCCGGGGGCGTGTCGCCTCCATGCATCCGCGCCAGCGTCTCCTCGCCATAGGGGATATAGCCGCGATTCTGGTCGTGCTGCGGGCGGCGGACCGTCATCTTGGCATCGAGCGGCAGGTCGAAGAAGGCGTGTGCGGCGTCGTAGAGCGCGGTCTGGACCGGTTCCGGCACGCCGTGATTGCTGATGACGACGAAGCCGATCTCGCAGCAGATGCCGTCGAGCTCCCGTGCGGCGGCAGCGGCCTCTGCCGGGTTCGGGCTCTCGAAACGCCCGAGGTCGAGGACGGGGATTGTGCGCGTCGCCATGGTGCCTCGCTCGCCGGCGGGAACGGCCCGCCCGATCCCGCCATCATGCCATGGCGCGCCGGGATTGTCTTGCAGTCGGACCGGCGCCGGGGTAGCGCATCGCCATCACCTCGATCCAGGCCGAGAGCCGGGCTGGCGCCGGCCGCCGGAACGCGCGAGCAATGACAAGGAGCCTGCCCCCATGCGCCTGCAAACAAGTCTTTCGCTGGACCGCGCCAATGCAATCGTCGCCGAGGCCCTGCGGCTGGGGCGAAAGGCCGATCTCCTGCCGCTCACGGTCGTCGCGCTCGATGCAGGCGGCAAGCCGATCGCCATGCAGTCTGAAGACGGTTCGGGCCTGCTGCGGTTCGACATCGCCTTCGGCAAGGCGTGGGGTGCGCTCGGCATGGGAATCTCCAGCCGCCTCATCCGCGACCGGTTGGCGGAACGACCGGCCTTTCAGGCCGCGCTTGCCGCGGCGTCGGACGGGCGGCTGATCCCGGTGCCGGGCGGCGTGCTGATCGAGACGAGCGACGGCGTCACGCTCGGGGCCGTTGGCATCAGCGGCGACACATCGGACAAGGACGAATATTGCGCCATCGAAGCGATCGGGAGCGCGGGCCTGTTCCCGGAACCTGCCGAGCCGGACCCGAATTGGGACACCTCATCGCTGTCGGATCGCAATCCGGCCCGACCGTGAACGATTGGCCGTCGCTTCTTCGTCCCGGCGGCTCCGGCTTGCGGGAAGGCCGGGCCTGTGCGCGGCAGGACTTGTTGCCAAGATCGTCCTGCGCCCATGCATCCGGGAGCGGCCGGTGATGCACGCGGTCGTCCGCCGGCTTCTTCGCCAGGCCGAAATCTGGACCGCAATGGGGCTCGTCTTCGTTGCGGGCTGGGCGTTCGTCGCCTGGATGACACTCGACATGGCGCATCCCCTCGTCCGGTCGATGATGCCGCTCGATACCGCATGGTCGAGGGAAACGGCGGTGGCCGTGGTCGCCATGTGGGCAGGCATGATGGTCGCCATGATGCTGCCCTCGGCGGCGCCCATGATCCTGACATTCGATTCCGTGGAGCGCCGCAACGCATCGGCCGGGCAGGCGGTTTCGCGGTCGCTGGTCTTCGCCGGCGCCTATCTCCTCGTGTGGATCGGGTTTTCCGCGCTCGCCGCCGGCGCGCAGTGGGCCTTGCAGGCGAGCGCCATGCTGACGCCGATGATCGTGAGCAAATCGGAAGGGCTGACAGCAGGGTTGCTCTTCCTTGCCGGCCTCTATCAGCTGACGCCGTTGAAGCAGGCCTGCCTCAGGCGTTGCCGCACGCCGCTCGGTTTCCTGATGGCGGAGTGGCGCGACCGCATGCGCGGCGCGCT
Organism: Alphaproteobacteria bacterium; assembly: GCA_965261985.1. Lineage (GTDB taxonomy): Bacteria > Pseudomonadota > Alphaproteobacteria > Bin95 > Bin95 > Bin95. Next base: position 4,750,086 of record OZ253490.1, on the reverse strand, counting down.
CGTAATGGGCCTCAAGCACGGCCTCTATTGCGCGGGCTGCTGCTGGGCGCTCATGCTCCTGCTGTTCGTCGCCGGCGTCATGAATCCCGTTTGGATCGTGTTCCTGACCGTTGCGGTGGCGCTTGAGAAATGGCCGCGACTGCCGGGCTGGCTCACCTGGGCATACGGCGCCGCCCTGCTTTTCGCCGGCGCCGCGATATTGCTTTGACCGCGGGGAGGAACCCGGGCTGGAGACCTACGGTCCCGTCCAGTCGAACGGGATGTGCTTGGCCGAATTGACGTCCCAGGAAAAGTTGAAGCCGAAAGCGTCCACGCGGCAGACGGTCGCTTTCCCCCAGGTCACCAATTGCGGTCCGGGCCCGGTTTCCGAGCCCGGTGCGTTGGCCAGCCGCGGATATTCGCCCGGATTGCTGGTCGGTCCGGTCAGCGCCTCCGCCCAGGCCGTGACCTTGCCGGCAATATCGACGCCCCAGCGCGATTGATCCGGAGCGATCTCGAATGAAATCTTCGCGCGCTCGCTGCCGACGAGTGTGCGGCCTTCGGTGAACAGGGCGCCCACCTTGCCCATGAACCCGCCGGCGCGACCGCCGATGATGGCCGTCAAGGCCTCGGCCTGGGCGTCGTCGGCGCGGTCGTCGATGAAGACGCCGGCCCGGCCCGAGACTTTGCCGGCCCACAAATCGCCGTCCCAGCGGCCGACGCGCACGAAAGCGAGGTCATCGAGCACCGTGTCCCCGTAATGCCCGCGCGTGACGTGCCAGAAGAGGACCGATTCGCAATACTCGTTGTCCGGCGCCTGCGCGAAGGTGCAGGGACACGCGACGGCGCAACTGCAATTGTCGAACCAGTCCCCGACGATGTGCCATTTCGGCGTATCCGGCATGAGAGCCTCCTTAGCCGCTGCAATCTCCTCACGGATGGTATTGGATTGCAGCCGACATGCACAACCGGCTTTGCGGCAATGCGGCTATCGTATGCGTCCATGCGCCTGTATGCGTCAGGGCGAGTGCCGAGGGCCGGTTCATCCCGGTGCCGGCGAGTTGGACTTCGGATTGGCGCAGGGAGTAACCCGTCACCCCTCGATGACATGCTCCTTCGTTACGACGAAGGCGAGGCGGTCTTCGTCGATGAAATTGGCCTCGTCGGCGCGGGTGGTGGTGTAGGCTTCCGACGCGGCTGAGGCGCGCATGGCATCGGTGTCGTCGAACCAGGTGATGGCGAGCCCGTCCAGCGCCGGCTGCCGCCCATCCCGGTAGGCGCCGGGGCGGACATGGTTCTGCACATAGCGGCGAATTTGCGTAATGCGCGCGGCGAGGGGGCCGTGCGTGCCGCGCCAGAAGTCCTGGAAGGCGCTGACCTCCATGCCCGGCTTGCGCAGGATGAGTTCGATGTTCTTCACACCGTCCGCGGGCCGGTCGCCGTCCACGATGACATGCTCCTCGACCAGCAGGGTCGTCATGGTCTCGCGGTCGATGAAGCGCGCTTCGTCCTCGCACAGCGCCTGGAATTCCGGCAGGGCGGCGTTGCGCCGGAGGGTTTCCATATCCTCCCACCAGGTCTCGGCCACGCCGTCGCAGGCGAGCTCGCCCTTCCGGTAGCCGCCGGGCAGCGGGTGGTTCTGGCAGTAGCGCACCAGCCCCGGCATCCTGAGCACGGCCTTGGGGTGTTCGTTCAGCCAGTAGGAGCGGAATGCCTCCAGCTCCATGCCGGGCTTGCGCTTGAAGACGATGGCGGCCTTGACGGTCATTGCCGGTCCTTTCCCGTTCTCTGCCGTGCTCAGACGGTTAGATAGCCGCCATCGGCGGCGATGGTGACGCCGGTGACATATTGCGCGAGGTCCGAGACCAGGAAGAGCACCGGGCCGGCGATGTCCTCCGGGGTGCCGTGCCGGCCCATCGGGATATGGCGCATGAACCGCTCCAGCATTTCCGGCTTCTTCTGGATTCCGTCCTCGTTGATCGGCGTGAAGATGAGGCCGGGCGCAACCGCGTTGACGCGGATGCCGAACGGCCCGAGTTCCGCCGCCAGCCCCACGGTGAAGTTCTTCACCGCGCCCTTCGAGGTCGTATAGACCACGGAGTTGGGGGTGTGGACGGTGGACTGGATCGAGCCCGTATTGACGATCCGTCCCTTGGTTTCCTTCAGCTGCTCCAGGAAGGCATGGGTCATGTAGAACAGGCTGTTCACATTGACCGCGACGGTGTCTTCCCAGTCCTGCCGCGCGGTGTTGGAGGAGAGCCCCGCCCGGCGCACGATGCCGGCATTGTTGAACAGGATCGAGGCGGGCCCGCTGAAATCGCGCCGCACCCGGCCGGCAAGTTCCTGGCAGGCCTCGGCATCGGTCACGTCCACCTCATAGCCGCGCGCGGCCGCGCCGATCTCGCCGGCGACCGCGTCGGCCTTCGCGCCCACGATATCGACGGCAGCGACCTGCGCCCCGGCCTCCGCCAGCACATGCGCGGTGCCGCGGCCGATGCCGGAGCCGCCGCCGGTGATGACGGCGATATGGCCGTCGAGCAGTCCCTTCGGAACGATCATCGCACCGCCTCTTCGTCCACCGGCACCGTGTACATGAGCGGCAGGCGCCCGCCGTCCGCGAAGATCACCTGGCCCGTGACATAGGAGGAGTCGTCGCTCGCGAGGAAAAGCGCGACGGAGGCGATTTCGTCGGGCTCGGCCGGGCGCCCGATGGGCGTGCGCGACAGCACCTTGCGGCGCGACTCCGGCGAGGAGAACACCATCTCGCGCATAAGGTCGGTGTTGGTGGAGCCGGGGCCGACGGCATTGACGCGCACGCCGCGGTCGATGAGCGCGAGCGCCATGCCGGCGGTCATCAGGTTCACCGCCGCCTTGCTGGTGCAATAGGGGATCTGGGTCGGGATCACACGCTTGCCGGCGATGGACCCGATGGTGACGATGGCCCCGCCGCCGCCCTGCGCGACCATCTGGCGAGCGGCCGCCTGGACGGTCAGCATCACGCCGTTGACATTGACGCGCATCACGCGGTCGAAATCCGCTTCCTCCAGGTCGAGGAAGTCGGCCTCGTAGCCGATGCCGGCATTGGCAACCGCGATGTCGAGCCGCCCGTAGCGCTCGACGGCGAGCGCCACCATGTCCTTGAGTTCGCCGGACCGGGTTACGTCGCAGGCCGTCGCCGAGCAGACGGCCGCGTCGTTCGAGATAGCGCGCGCGGCGCTCTCGGCCTTGGCCCCGTCGATATCCGAGAGCAGCACCTTCGCGCCCTCGCGCACGAAGCGGGCGGCAATCGCCTTCCCGATCCCCTGTCCGGCTCCGGTGACGATGGCGACCTTGTTTTCGAGTCGCATGGGCGGCTCCTTCGGGCGTTGGGTTCCAAGCGGCCGCACTATAGCCGAGCCGGCCGTTCATCCGCCATGACACAAGGAGGCGACGGCTATGCCCAGGCGCTGCATCACTGTCGGCGAAATGCCGTGTTATCTTGGCACTTGCCTGGGGAGACTCATCGGATCCTCGGGCCGGCATCGAGGATGCGAGGTGGCTCATGCGCAATTCGGGGCCTGCGATCGACCGATCCCTGGCGATGGTCTATCGGCAGGCCCGGGAAGCGGCCGGTGCGCCCGTCTCCGAAATGGACAGCTGGACCCTGGAGCTGCTGGTCGGCGTGGACGGCGGGCTCGAAGTTCTGGACGGAACTCAGCCGGGCCCCGACCTGCAACCGATTGCCGAGGCGGTGGGGGAGCGGACCGTCCGCCGCCATTCCGCCTCGTGCCACACAGTCGGCGGCGACCGCGTCCGGGTCTTGCCTGCCTGGCTGCTGGACGACGGACGCAGCGGTCGCGGACGCAATCTTTGCGTCGTTTCCGGGGCGTTCGCGGCGAATATCCATATTGCGGACGCGCTCACCACGAAACCGTTTCCGGCGAAACGGCTGCGGAACTACGCTCTGCGCCGCCGCCGGCCCTCCAAACGCCGACGGCGCAGGCTGGCGGCGGAGGCGGAGCATCTGATCGGGTGCCTGGGGCGGGTTCTGGGCACGGAGCCGGAGAGCGCCGGCGCGCTCCGGCGGATGGTGGAAAGCCCGTCCGAGACGGAGCAGGAGGCGCTGGCGGTCTGGAACGGGTTTGTCGATGAGTGCCGGAACAGGCTGGGGCGGCAGGCGGTCAAGGCCGGGATGACCATGGAGGGGCTGGCGCTGCTCAGCCAGGGCCGCGCTGGAGGGCGGGACCGGCAGTGGTTCCTGGTGCACTATCCCTGGGCCTTCGCCGCGGCCCTCGAAAGCGGAGAAGCCGAACGGTTCTTCCGCCGCATCGACAAGAACCGGGCCAGCGCGCGCGCCGTGGCCGAGCGGCTGCTTTGCTGCCAGCGGCTCGACAAATGCAAGAGCGCGGGCCTCGTGGCAAAGCGGATGCCGAAATACCGTGCCGATCCGGGCCTGCTGCATCTGCTCGGACGGTACAAGGGGCGGCAGGACACCCGGTTCCGCGCCATTCTGCTGGAAGCGAACGAACGCGATGGCGGCGAACTGCTGGCACAAGTAGTCCGCGACAGCGGAAGAACGCGCAGGCAACTCGGCTTCGCTGTGCAGGCCATCGTCCGGGCGGGCGCGATGGGTGGCGGCGTGACGGCGCGCTATGAGGCCGGGATGCTGGCGTTCCGCAGTTTCGCCTGGAGCGGCCACGACCCGGACGGCGGCGATCCGGAGCCGCTGATCGAAGGGCTCGCCGCGGCCTCCGCCGATTGCTTGGCCGGTTTCGCGGCACGGCGTCGTCCGGAGGGCGCGGTCGATCCGGACGAACCGGCGGGGCCCGATCCGGTGGATCGCGGCATTCTCGCCCTGATCGGGTTGCTCGACGGGTCCGGACGGCCCGAACTCACGGGGAAGCAACTGCTTGCCTTCGCCGAAGGGGCTGCGGCGCGCTGCGTCCATCGCGTCCGCATTCTCGAACGCGCCGATATCGGTTCGGAATGGCCCGAGCCGCCCGGCCTGATTGCCGGTTCCGGGATTGCCGGAGCGCGGTTCCTGGCGACTCCCGGCGCGGTCCGCGCGGAAGGCAGGGGCATGCAGAACTGCCTGCGCTACGCCGAATCCTACATTCACGGCTCGTCCCTCGGCCGCCTGGCACTGTTCTCGATCCGGGCGCCTGACGGCGTGCGGGCGACGCTCAGCCTTGCAGCCGTCGAGAGCATCGACAAAGGCGGCATCCGGGTCGATGGATACGAAATCGACGAGTTGCGCGGCTTCGCCAACAGGGAGGCCGACCTCGCCTGCCGGGCGGTCGCGGAGCGGGTCGCGGACGCCCTGAACGATTGCAGCCCCCGCAGTCTGCCGCCCGAGGAAGCGTTGCGCCGGGCGGAAGTGCGCCGGTTGCTGAACGAACGGCGCAGCTTCAATGAAGATCCCGCCGCCGCCGAGGAACGATGGCGCGAACTCTACCTGCCGCTCCTGCCCAGGCGCTTCGCCGAATTGTCCCCGCAGGAGATCGTGGAGGATTGGTTCAGGAAGCGAGCCGGGGATGCTTGACCGGGGCGCATCCCGCTGCCCATATCGGAGGGGCGGCAGCGGGAGGCGGCATGGAGGATTTTTCGGGATTGGCTCGGAAGCGGCTGGAGCGCATGGCGGCGGCCGGGCGCGAGGTGCGCGAGGCGGTCCGCGCGCTGGCGAACACGGGCGACCATGTGGTCGGCGAGGTGCTGCGCCACCAGGACCCGTTCGAGGTCTGGGACCACTACCCGAAGGGCGATGTGTACGACTGGCAGACGCACAGCCAGTACTACTTCCACGCCCATCCACTCTCCGAGAGCCGCTTCCCGGAGCACGGCCATTTCCACACTTTCCTGCGCCCGAAGGGCATGCCCGTGGGCGTGAAGCCGGCGCCGGTGGACGGCTTCGCCATGCCCGAGGACCCGAACGACGCGCTCAGCCACCTGGCCGCCATTTCGGTGGACGAAGAAGGCCGGCCCCTGCGCCTGTTCACCACCAACCGCTGGGTCACGGGTGAGGTCTGGTACCGGGCGCGCGACGCGATCCGCATGCTGGACCAGTTCAACATCGACCACGCCCAGCCCTCATGGCCGGCGAACCGCTGGGTGACGGCGATGGTGGCGCTCTTCCGCCCGCAGATCGAGGAGCTGCTGCGCGAGCGCGACACCCGAGTCGAACTGCACGCCCGCTTCCGCCCCGACGGCGATGTCCATGAAGACCGCGACCTGGAGGTGACTTCGGTCGCGGACATTTCGGTGGACGACCAGATCGTCGCCGTGGAAGCGGCGCTCGCCGCTGCCTGACGGCGCTGGCACTCTTGGACAGGGCGGGCGGCATGGCATCGCTTCACGACTGGCTGATCGGGGCGGCGTGGGAGTGCGAGTCGCCGGGCGCGTTGACGGCGGCTTACGGGCAGGCGCTGAACGCGGCGGGCATTCCGGTCTGGCGGGTCCAGGTGGGGCTGCGCACGCTGCACCCGCTGCTGGTGGCGGAAAACCACACCTGGCGGGCGGATGCGGACGGCGTGCAGGTCGCCTACGCCACCCGCGAGACGGTGAGCTCGGACGCCTTCCTTCGCAGCCCGCTGGCGCCGCTCTACGAAGGCGCAGGCGCCATCCGCCGCCGCCTCGCCGGCGACTACGCCATGCTCGACTACCCGATCCTGCGCGAGCTCGCGGAAGCGGGCGCGACGGACTATGCGGCGCTGCCGATGTCGTTTTCCGGCGGGCAGTTGAATGCCGTGACCTTCGCGACGCGGGATGCCGGGGGATTCACCACCGAGGCGCTCGGCCGGATCAGCGGGTCGGTCGGGCTGCTGGGCCGGCTGTTCGAGGTCCATATCCTCCGGGCGACGGCAGGCACCCTGCTCGACACCTATCTCGGCAAGCGCTCTGGGCGGCGCGTCCTCGAAGGCTCGATCCGGCGCGGCGACGGGGAGGAGATCGAGGCCGCGGTCTGGTTCGCCGATCTGCGCGGCTCGACCGCCATGGCCGAGCGGCTGCCGCGCGGCCGCTATCTCGATGCGCTCAACGCCTTCTTCGATGCGACGGCCGGCTCGGTCGCGGACCGGGGCGGGGAAGTGCTCAAATTCATCGGCGACGCCGTGCTCGCGATCTTCCCGGTCGAGGGTAGCAGGCCGGATGCCTGCATGCGGGCGCTGGCGGCGGCCCGCGGCGCGCTCGCGCGCCTGGACGGGCTGAACGAATACCGCGACCCGGAATGGCCGGAGCTGCGCGCGGCGCTGGCGCTGCATCTGGGCGCGGTCAGCTTCGGCAATATCGGCACGGCCGACCGGCTCGACTTCACGGCCATCGGGCCGGCGGTCAACGAAACCGCGCGCCTCGCGGACGCCTGCAAGCAGGCCGGGCGGCCGCTGCTCGCCTCGCACGCCTTCGCGGCCGGACTGCCGGACGCCTTCGCGCCGCTCGACCGGTTCCGGCTGCGAGGGGTCGCCGAGACGATGCAGGTCTTCGTCCCGGCCTGACCGGCTATATGGTGTCGGTCCCACCCTCGACAGGCGCGGCGCAAAGCGCGAAATGCACCGAATACTGGCCAAGCGGAGGGCCGCTGCGCATTATGTCGCCCCATGACTGCCGATCGGGTGTTCACCAGGCTCATCCGGGAGGATGTGGAGCGCGGCGAATCGGTTGCGATTTGCCGGCGGGGCCGCCCCGTAACCGGATCGGTGCCCCATAGTGACGACAAGCCGGCCGATCCGGAATTTGCGGCAGCCTATCGGAGAATGATGGCGCAGCTTGAGGAAGGCGCTTCGCTGGGCGCGCTGAAGAGCGCACGGGAAGACCTTTACGATCGGTAAAAGGCCTCGTCTCGTTTATGCGATGGATCGCGACGCCTACGAACGGCAGCGCCGATCCGGGAACAAGTGCCGACCTCCGATAAAGCCAGCGCGCCTTCAGCTTCCGGCGCCGATCAGTTCGGCATAGGCGTCGTTTACTTCGCCGATGATCTCGTCATGCATGACGCCCATGCAGGACCGGAAGCCGTAGAGCCTTACATTGTCTGTCGCGTTCACATCCCTGCAGCCGTCATAGGCGCTGCGCGCCATGGACCGGGCGTCGGGCGACTCGCGTTGCGGCTCGGACTCGGTCCATGCCTTCTGCCGCTCGCCGGTCGTGGTGGGCCGGTCCGCGGGGACGCCGTTCACGACATCGCGGACGATCCGGGTCGCGCCGACCTGGTCCGGGTGTTCCTCGATGGCATAGGCGGCGGCCTGGCGCGCAGTCGTCGCCAGAAAGGCGAGGTCCTCTTCGTCCTGCGCCCGCGGATCGCCGGCGACGGCCCGCGGCACGAGCATGACCGGCTCGCTTACCCGGACCGAAAGGCGGGTCACGCCATACTCGCGCAGCACGGGCGCCGGCACGGTCAGCATGACGGCGGAGTGGTCGCGCTCCGCGGTCAGGATCGCGCTGCTCTCAAGCGGCAACACGACCTCGCCGCCGTCCTTGCGATAGCCGACCAGTTGGATCGCGCCCCGCTGGTCCGCCATCGCCAGAATGTTGTAGCGGTGCCCGAAGTCGGGATTCGGGCGGTCGGGCTGCAGGCAGAAGGTGGTGATTTCCGCCCGGCAATCCGTGCCCGAACAGTTCATATGCACCTCTCCGCCGCCCGCGGCCACCATCAGGGCCTGGGGCGCGGCGGCGGCGCCTCCGGCAGCGAGGGCGAAGACGGCGACAAGACCGGGTAGTGCGCGACGCATCGGCTTACTCCTCCTTCGTGCCTCCTGTCTCGCCGCCTGGGGCGGTCGTAGCGCGTTTCGGTCCGGCCCACTTCCGGCAGGCTGCGAGAGGAAGGCGATGCTGCGCCTCCGGGAGCGGCCCGTCAATGCTGCGGCCGGGTCAGGCGCCTAGACTTTTCCAGTCTATCGGCCGGGTCCGGTCCAGGCGGCGGTCCATGGCAGGCATCGGGTATTTGAGGCCGGTGGCGCAGTTGAACAGCACGGCGCGGGCGCCGGGGGCGAGCCGCCCCTCGGCCCTGGCGCGCCGCCACGCGGCGTAGGTGGCCGCACCCTCCGGGCAGAGCAGCAGCCCCTCCTCGCGTGCCATCTCGGCCTGGGCCTCCTCGATTTCGCCGTCCGGCACGGCCACCGCATAGCCGCCGCTTTCGCGCACCGCGTCGAGGATCAGGAAGTCGCCGAGCGCCGCCGGCACGCGGATGCCCATGGCGATGGTCTCCGCGCCTTCCCATCGCTCCGCATGGCGTTCTCCGCGCTCGAAGGCGCGCACGATGGGCTGGCAGCCTTCCGCCTGCACGGCGATCATCTGCGGGCGTTCGGGGCCGATCAGGCCGATAGCTTCCATCTCGGCGAATACCTTCCACATGCCGATCAGGCCGGTGCCGCCGCCCGTGGGATAGAAGATCGCGTCGGGCAGGGTCCAGCCGAATTGCTCGGCGAGCTCCAGGCCCATCGTCTTCTTGCCCTCGATCCGGTAGGGCTCCTTCAGGGTCGAGGCGTCGAACCAGCCCATCGCGTCCCGGCCCTCGCCGACGAGCTTGCCGCAATCGTCGATATAGCCGTTCACCCGCCAGACCTCGGCGCCCTGGAGCGCGATCTCGCGCACATTCACCTCGGGCGTGTCCGCCGGGCAGAACACGAACGCTTCCATGCCGGCGCGCCGGCAATAGGCGGCCAGCGCCGCCCCGGCATTGCCGTTGGTCGGCATGGCGATCCGCTCGACGCCGAGCTCCTTCGCCATCGAGACCGCCATCACCAGCCCGCGCGCCTTGAAGGAGCCGGTCGGCAGCCGGCCTTCGTCCTTCACATAGAGGCCCTCGCCGGCGCGCGGCACCGGCACGAGCGGCGTCATCTCCTCGCCGAGGCTCACGATATTCTCCAGCCGGCGCACGGGCAGCAGCTCCCGGTAGCGCCACATGGTCGGCGCCCGCTTTGCCAGCGCGTCCCGCGTGAGGGAAGCGGCGGCGCCCTCCAGGTCGTAGCGCACCAGCAGCGGCTTGCCGGCCGCGGACAGGTTGTGCAGGCGGTCGGCCTCCAGCCGCTCGCCGGTGTAGCTGCATTCCAGATGCGTCGCGAAGCTCCGCGTATCCGGCGCGTGCGCCTGCATCGCCCCTCTCCCTTGCGCTGATCGGAAAGCATTATCAGATTCCAGACCCCACGCCACCGGGAGGAAAGTCCTCATGCGCCTCGGGATCGCCGAGTTCAGCCTCGAATCCGTGACCTTCCTGCCCGAGACCACGGGCATCGACGTCTTCGAGCAGGGCGCGCTGCGGGGGCCGGAAGTCATCGCCGGGAACCGGGGTGCCAATACCGCGCTCGGCGGGTTCATCGATGTCTGCGAGGCGGAAGGCGCGTCGATGCACGGCATCCTGGCGGTGGGCGCGGGCGCGGCGGCGGCGGCCAGCGAGGAGGCGCTCACACGCTACACGCAAGAGATCGTCGCCGGCCTCGACGGTCTCGACGGGTTGCTGATCCACCTCCACGGCGCACTCGCCGCGCCGGCCGACCGCAAGGCCGACGCGCATGTGCTGGCCGCCATCCGCGCGGCGCGCGGGCCGGACTTCCCCGTCGCCTGCGCCATGGACCTGCACGGCAATCTCGGACCCGAGGTCATCGAGGCCGCCGATGTCGTGACCGGCTACCACTGCAGCCCGCATGTCGATATGGCCGAAACCGGCCGGCGCGCGGCGCGCATCCTGCTGGCGGCGATGCAGGGCCGGGTCCGCCCGGTCATGGCGTTCGCCAAGCCGGGCGTGATGCTGCCCAGCATCTTCACGGCAACCGCGCTCCGCCCGCTGGCCGATATCAAGCGCCAGGCGGCCGCCTGGCAGGCGCGGGAGGAGGGGCTGCTCGATGTGTCGGTGTTTTGCGGCTTCGCCTATGCCGACACGCCGGACACCGGGATGAGCGTCATAGCCGTGGCGGACGGCGACGAGGACCTTGCCCGGCGGGCCGCGGCGGACCTGTCGGAGCAATGCAGCCTCAACCGCTTCCGGCTGCTCAAGCGCGAGCTGGTCCATAGCGTCGCGGACGGGCTGGAGAAGGCGGCGGCAATCGAGGGCGCCCCGGTCTGCCTGCTGGAGCATGCGGACCGGATGAACGACAGCACCTGGACGCTGCGCGAGATGCTGGCCCGCGATATGGGCCCCGCCTATGCGCCTTTCTTCTGCGACCCGGAGGCGGCTGCGGCCTGTGTCGCCGCCGGCCCCGGCGCGCGGCTGAAACTCGCCTTCGGCGGGCGCTCGTCGGAGAAGGCGGGAGGCCCGATAGAAGCACAGGTCGAGGTGCTTGAGGCCGGAGAGAAACGGTTCCGCATCACCGGGCCGCTCAAGACGGGAACGGAAATCTCCCTCGGGCCGTCGGCGCTCATCCGCGCCGGACAAATCGTAATTTCCCTGGTCACGGCCAACTACTCGGCCATCGACCTCGATTGCTTCACCCGGTTCGGCCTTTCGCCCGGCGATTTCCGCTACATCCTGCTGCGCTCGAAGACCCATTTCCGCGAGGTCTATGAGCCGCTCTGTTCGGCCATCGTTATCCTGGACACGCCCGACTGGGGCCCCGCCGACCTCACCCTCCTGCCCTACGAACACGTCCCGCCCGAAACCTTCCCGCTCGGCGAGTGATCGCCGGCGTGAAGGGGGCGCCAGGCCGGTGCTGAACTCGACCGCCGGACCGTCCGAAAAAGCGTGGTAAGCTATCGGTAGAGGAGGGGCGGCTTGCGAGGCCGCCTTTTCGATTCCAGGCAGCGAACGGAGGCCCCGGACATAGAGGGAGCGCAGGGCGTCATGACGAAACATGACATTTCATGACATGTTCCGGTATCTCCTCGCGGAGGCGGCGGAAACCGGTCGTGTTGGGTTGCGAACGCAGGCACAACCGTCACCCCGGCCAAGGGGGCTATCTTCCGGCCTTCCCGCCAGGCCGAAACGGCTGGGGCTGGGCCCCGGATCGGGGTCCGGGGCGACGACCCGGATGCAGGGCCGCTTCCGGCGGGGATGAGGCCGCCGGGGTGGAAGCCGCGATTTGTTCATGAATTATGAAATAATTCTCTATGAGGGCTTGACCCCTGCGAAATCCGTGGTAGGATGATACAGGAGGAAGTGGCATCCGGAGGGCGCTTCGTCTCCCGCTTCGCGCCGGCGCGAAAAAAACCGATAGGAACGGACAGGGCAGGTGCGCCCTGCGCTTGGTTCGCGCGCGCAATCAGGCGCGCGAACCGCGCCGGCGCAAACGCGGGCGCGCGCCCATGCGATACGCGCGAAAAAGGGAGGCGCCGCCCGGAAGCCGCCGGCGGCGCGAACGGAACGAAACGCGATGGAGGAACGACATGCAGGATGCAGACTGGCGGCGCTTCGGCAAGGCCGGCGGAGGGGGGCGGAGCGCCGGCGAAACATGACATCGCATGACAGAACATGACATTTCATGACACCTCCGACGGCAAGGCGCGCCTGCCGGCGGCCGGCAGCGATACGGGCGGCTGCCGGGCCGGTCTCGCCGCCTTGGCGGGATCGTGCATGCTGAGCTGCTTCGATGGGTCTTTCCGGGGGGGACCTGAGCGCCGGCGGTTGACGCCGGGCGGTGCCGGGCCTATTCGGTCGGCCATGCCTGAGATCGCCCGAGACACGCTGCGAGAGGCCGCCTGCGAGATCATGGCGCGGGCTGCAATCGATATCCCGCGCGACTACCGCGACGGCATTCGCGGCATGCTGGAGCGCGAGCAGAACGAGCTCTCCCGCTTCGTGCTGGAAGCGATGCTGGAGAACTGGGAAGCGGCGGAAGCCGACCGCCGCGCCATGTGCGCCGATACGGGCGTGCCGCGCTTCTATGTGAAGGCCGGCAACGAGGCGCGGCCGGAAGGTGGCTTCGTGGCGCTGGAGGAGGCGATCCGCTCGGCGACGGCCGAGGCGACGCGCGCCGTGCCGCTCCGCCCGAACCGCGTGCATCCGCTCTGGCGCACGGACCACGACAACAATGTCGGCATCAACGCGCCCGAGATCGAATACAGCTTCGAGCCGGACGCAGGCTGGATCGACATCACCACCGTCCACAAGGGCGGGCTGTTCGGCACGGATTACCGGATGCTGTTCCCGGCCGACGGCATAGACGGCATCAAGCGGTTCTTCCTCGACACGCTGGTGCAGTTCGGGCGGCGCGGGCTCGCTTGCCAGCCGGCCATTGTCGGCATCGGGCTCGGCGGCTCGAAGGACACCTCCATGACGCTCGGCAAGCAGGCCGCCTGCCTGCGCCCGGTCGGCGAGCCCAATCCCGACCCGGGGATCGCGAAGCTGGAGGCGGAGCTCAAGGAGCTCGGCAACAATATCGGCATGGGGCCGATGGGCTTCGTCGGCTCGTCGATGGTGATCGATTGCCATGTCGAGGTCGGCTACACGCATACCGGCGGGATGCCGATGAGCGTGCATTGCTTCTGCCTCTCCTCGCGCCGGGCGACGGCGCGGGTCCATGCCGGCGGCGAGGTCGAATACCGCAGCGACCCGCGCTGGTTCACGCCCTATATGCGCCGGGAGACCGTCGGGTGGCACACACCCCTCGCACGCACCGCCTGAGCGCGCCGGTCTCGCCGGAGGCGCTCAAGGAACTCGCCATAGGCGACATCGTCTATCTGGACGGCGTGATCTATACCGGCCGCGAAGGGCTCTACCGTCGGGTGGTGGACGAGGGCATGGCGCCGCCGGTCGATCTCAAGGCGCTCAGCAATGTCAACTTCCACTGCTCGCCCGCTGCCAGCGTGCGCGAGGACGGCAGCCTGAACCTCGGCGCGGTGACGGCGACGGCGAGCTTCCGCTTCTCGCGCTTCATGGAGCGCTTCTTCGAGATTTCGGGCGCGAAGGTCATCGTCGGCAAGGGCGGCATGTCCGAGGCCGACTACCGCGAGCATTTCGTGCCGAACGGGGCGGTCTATCTCACCACGGTCGGCTATGGCACGGGCGCGCTGCTCGGGCGCGGCGTCAAGCGGGTGCAGGCGGCGCACTGGCTGGAGGACCTCGGCATCGCGCAGGCGGTCTGGGTACTCGAGGTCAGCCGCTTCGGCCCGCTGCTGGTGGAGAGCGACCTTGCCGGCAACAGCCTCTTCGAGCGGGAGAACCGCGCGACGGCCGAAGCGATCGAGCGCGCCTATACCGGCCTCAAGCCCCCCTCCCTTTCCCGCTACGGCGAAACCGTCTCACGAGGAGACGAGGTGCTTTAGCCGGCGGTCGCCGCCGTCGGCCTGCGAACGAAGAAGAGGAGGGGGACGCAGATAAAGGCGGTGGCGGAGAAGAAGTAGAAGGCGTTGACATAGCCGATCATCTGCGCCTGGCGGCCGATCTCGCGGACCAGCGCCGCCATGCCGGCTCCGCCCTCCAGGCTCCACAGCCCCTCCGATGCAACCCGGTCGAGCGCGGCATTGTAAGGGGTGGCGAAGCTGGATAGTTCCGAATAGCTCATCTTGGCCGTGTGGATCACCAGCGCCACCGAGAGCGAGATGTGGATCGACGAGCCGATATTGCGCATCAGGTGGAAGAGGGCCGTGCCCTCGGTCATGTCCCTTGGCGCCAGCGTCCAGAAGGTCGCGATGGAGAGCGGCACCCAGATCAGCCCGACGCCGAAGCCCTGCAGCATGGAGGTCCAGGCGACGCCGAAGGTGGTGAGGTTGATGTCGAACTGCGCCATCGCCAGCCCTGAAATGCCCTGGGTGAGGAAGCCCGCGAGCAGCAGCAGGCGCGGGTCGATGCGCTGGCCGTAGAACATGATGAACAGGAAGCCGCAAAGCGTGCCGAGGCCGCGTATGGCCAGCAGATAGCCGATGATTCCGTCCGGATAGCCGCGCAGGCCCTGCAGCAGCGACGGGAACAGCACCATCGGCGTGAAGTTCAGCAGGCCGAACACGAAGGTGAGCGCCAGCCCGATGACGAAATTGCGGTTGGTGAGGAGGCGCGGCTGGAGGAAGGGGCGTTCGGCCGTGAAGATGTGTGCAACGAACACATAGAACGCAAGGCAGGCAACGAACGCCTCCAGGATGATCTCGTTGTGGTTGAACCAGCCGAGCCGCTCGCCGCGATCGAGCATCAATTGGAGTGAGGCGATGGCGAGCGAGAGGGCGATGAAGCCGGTCCAGTCGAGCGTTGTCGGATGGCGCTGGGCCCGGCGGCGCACGAAGGCCGCGGCGCACAGGAAGGCGACCATGCCCACCGGCACCAGCAGGAAGAAGATCCACCGCCAGTTGTAGAGTTCGGTGACGTAGCCGCCGAGCGTCGGCGCGATGATCGGACCGATGGTGACGCCGATGCCCCAGACCGCAAGTGCGGTCCCGTGGCGTTCGCGCGGGAAGATCGTCATCACGATGGCCTGACTCACGGGTACCAGCGGCGCGCCGGCAAGACCCTGCAGAATGCGGAAGAAGACGAGCTGCTCCAGGCTCTCGGCGAAGCCGCATGCCGCGGAGACCACCGTGAAGATGGCAATGCCCCAGACCATCACATTGCGCCGCCCGACCTTCTCGGCGAGCCAGCCGGTGGCCGGCGTCATCACGGCCGTGGCGATGATGTTGAAGGTGACTACCCAGGCGATCTCGTCCTGGGTCGCGCCGAAGGTTCCCTGCATCTTGGGCAGCGCGACATTGGCGATCGTCACCGTCATCGCATAGAGCGTGGTGGCGATCGTGACCGTCATCAGCGTCAGCCAGCGCTGCAGCTCGCTGTATTCGGGCTGCGCGGCGGCAGGGGAAGCGGGGGCGGCAGTGTCGGACATGGGCGCGCGCGGCTTATACGCCTCGCGCCCGGTGCGCGCTATGCTGGCCGGCGAGAGGAGAGAACATGACCCCGGACTACGAAATCTACGGCCTGCGCTACGGGCGCGAGGATTTGCGGCCGGAAAGCGAGATGTATATCGACGGCGATCCGGCGAAGCAGGCGCCCGGCCTCGACTTCTATTTCTGGGCGATCCGGGGCGGCGGGCGCGTCTGGGTGGTCGATTGCGGCTATGCGGTGCGTGTCGGCGACCGGCTCGGTCATGAGACGCTTTACGATCCCGCGGACGGCCTGCGCCGGCTCGGCATCGACCCCGCCACGGTCTCGGACGTCATCGTCACGCATTGCCACTACGACCATGTCGGCAATCTCGAAGCCTTCCCGCAGGCGATGTTCCATATCCAGGAACGGGAGATGCTGACCGTCACCGGCCGGGATGTGACCCATCCGGCGCTCAAGATGTACGGCAAGCGCAACACGCTCACGCTCGTCGGGCTGAACTATGACGGGCAGTGCCGGTTCCACGACGGCGACGGCGAGCTTGCGCCCGGCCTCAGGCAGATCCTCATCGGCGGCCATTCGCGCGGCCAGATCGCGCTGGAGGTAGAGACGCGACGCGGGCCGGTGATCGTCGCCTCGGACGCCGTGCATCTCTACGAGGAGATGGAGCAGGTCAGGCCCTTCCGCGTCTTCTACGACCTGCGCGAGATGCTGGAAGGCTATCGGACGCTCGAAGCGCGCGCCCTCTCGCGCGACCATTTGATCCCCGGCCACGACCCGGAGCTCGCGCGGCGCTTTCCGGCAGCCGCGCCGGAGCTTGCGGGCGAGATCGTGCGGTTCGACCTGGAGCCGGTGCCCAGATGATCGTCGAACGCCGCGAAAGCTGGGAGGCGGTGAGGGCGGCTTTCCGTTGGCAATTGCCGGCCCGCTACAACATCGCCGAACATGCCTGCGAGCGGCATGTGGGCAGCGACCGCCCGGCGATGATCTGCCCGGACCCGGCGGGCGGCGAGCCCCGGCTCTGGTCGTTCCGGGAACTCTCCCGGCTCTCCAACCGGCTGGCCAATGCGTTTGCCGCCGCGGGAATCGGGCGCGGCGACCGGGTTGCCGTGCTGCTGGGGCAGGGCGTGGAGACCGGGCTTGCCCATCTTGCCGCCTACAAGCTCGGGGCGGTGGCGCTGCCGCTGTTCACGCTGTTCGGCGAGGAAGCGCTGGCATACAGGCTCGGCCATTCCGGCGCGAAGGCGCTCATCACGGACGCGGAGGGCCGGGAGAAGGTTGCCGCGCTCGACCTGCCGGAACTTTCCAAGGTGATTGCAGAGGATTTCTGGGAGGTGCTGGAACGCGGCTCCGACCGTTTCGACATAGCCGATACCGGCCCCGACGACCCGGCGCTGCTGATCTACACCTCCGGCACGACCGGCCCGCCAAAGGGGGCGCTGCACGGACATCGGGTGTTGCCGGGGCACCTGCCGGGCGTGGCCCTGCCGCAGGAGTTCTTCCCGCGGCCGGGGGACCTGTTCTGGACGCCTGCGGACTGGGCCTGGGCCGGCGGCCTGCTGGATGTGCTGCTTCCGGCCTGGGCGGCGGGCGTGCCGGTGCTGGCCTCGCGTACGGGCAAGTTCGACCCGGAGGAGGCGTTCGCGCTCATCGCGCGGCACGGCGTGCGCAACGCCTTCCTGCCGCCGACGGCGCTCAAGATGATGCGCCAGGCATCGGAGGCCGCGCAGCGCACGCCCGGCCTCGCCATGCGCAGCATCGGCAGCGGCGGCGAGAGTTTGGGCGAGGAGCTCCTGGGCTGGGGGCGCGAGGTCTTCGGGCTCACGATCAACGAGTTCTACGGCCAGACGGAATGCAACCTCGTGATCGGCAATTGCGCGAGCCTGTTCCCTGTCCGGCCGGGTTGGCTTGGGCGGGCGATACCGGGGCATGAGGTCGCGGTGCTGGACGGCGCCGGCAACCCGCTGCCGCCCGGCGAGTCGGGCGAAATCGCCGTCCGCCGCCCCGACCCGGTGATGTTCCTCGGCTACTGGCAGGATGCCGACGCGACCGCGGCCAAGTTCAACGCCGAGTGGCTGCTCACCGGCGATCTCGGCGTCCAGGACGCGGACGGCGCCTTCCGTTTCGTCGGGCGCGAGGACGATGTGATCTCCTCGGCCGGCTACCGCATCGGCCCCGGCGAAATCGAGGAATGCCTGATGGGCCATCCGGCGGTCGCCATGGCGGCAGCGGTCGGCGCGCCGGACCCGGTGCGCGGCGACATCGTGAAGGCGTTCGTGGTGCTGCGCGAGGGCGAGGCGCCGACTGAGACGTTGAAAGCCGTGCTCCGCGCCCATGTCCGCGAGCGCCTCTCGGCGCATGAATATCCCCGCGCCGTCGAATTCGTGGAGGAGCTGCCAATGACCGCCACCGGCAAGATCCGCCGCCGCGACCTGCGTCAACAGGAGCGCGAGAAGGCAGGCCTCGCGTGAGCGCGTCAACGGGTGCTCGCGGCCCGGCCGGCGCTTGACGTGCCACCCCGATGAACGCGACCGCACTGATCGTTACCGTCTGCCTCGCCCAGTTTGTCGGGCAGATGGGGGCGACAACCTTCAACGCCGTGTTGCCGACACTCATGAAGGAATGGTCGCTGAGCCACACCCAGGGCGGCTGGCTCTCGGGCATCATCTTCGGCGTTTATGCGTTGTCGGTGCTGGTGCTGGTGACCGGGACCGACCGCTTCCAGGCGCGCCGGATTTACCTGATCGGGGTCTTCGCCAGCACGGTGAGCCATCTCGGCATGGCCTATGCCGCCCACGATTTCGCGTCCGGAATGTTGTTTCGCGCGCTTGCGGGCTTCGGCTGGGCAGGGACCTACATGGTCGGGCTCAGGGTGCTGAGCGACGAGCTGGAAGGGCGGATACGCTCGCGCGGGGTGGCCTTCCACGCCGCGACGATGGGCGGATCGGGTGCGCTCTCATTTTTCCTGGCGGGACAAATCAACCAGTGGCTCGGCTGGGAGACGGCCTTCCTGGTCAGCGCCTTCGGCACGGGCGGCGCCTTCCTCATCGCGCTCCTGCTGTTCCCGCGCCGCGAGCCGACGCCCTCCGGTACGAGCCCGCTCGCCGACTTTCGCCATGTGCTCCGCAACCGCTCCGCGATGGCCTATATCGCCGGATACGGGGTGCATACTTGGGAGATGTTTGCGGTGCGCTCTTGGGCGGTGGCGTTCCTGACCTTTGCAGCCATGCGGTCCGGGCTCGGGCCGGAACTCTGGCTTGCGCCGACCGTCATCGCCATGACGATGGAGCTTCTGGGAACCGCGAGCAGCCTGGCCGGCAACGAGTTCGCCATTCGAATCGGACGCCAGCGCTGGGTGCTGCTCACCATGAGCGTGTGCATAGCGCTCGCCTGCGCAACCGGCTTCATCTCCCATTGGGGCTACTGGGCGGCGGCGGCGCTTTGCATTCTCTACAACATGGCGATCTATGCGGACTCGGCCGCGCTTACCGCCGGCACGGTCGGCGCCTCGGAGCCGGAGCGGCGCGGCGCCACGCTCGCTGTCCATTCGCTGGTCGGCTACGGGCTGGGTTTCGTCGGGTCTGTGTTGCTCGGCGTTATCATCGACGCGATGGGCGGCGAAAGCGTGCTGGCCTGGGGTGTCGGTTTCGCCCATATCGCGCTGGTGATGGCGCTCGGGCCGCTGGCGCTGCTTTTCCTGAAGCCGGCGGACCTTGCGGGCGACCGGGCAACCGGTCCCGGAGCGGGGAGGACATGACGGCCATGGCCGAACACGAGGTGCTTGCCGCGAACGAGGCCTTCTACCTCGCCTTCGACGAAGGCGACCGGGAGGCGATGCGCCGGCTCTGGGCCGAGCGCGCGCCGGTGGTCTGCGTCCATCCCGGCGGCGGCGCGATCATCGGGCGCGAGGCGGTGATCGCAAGCTGGGACGCGATCCTGGGCGCGCCGACGCGGCCGGCCATCGTTTGCGTTTCCCCGGTGGCGCTGTGCCATGAGGGTTTCGCTCTGGTAAGCTGTGTGGAACGGCTGGCCGGCGGCCTGCTGGTCGCAACCAACGGGTTCGTGCAGGAGGACGGCCTTTGGCGCATGGCCTTCCACCAGGCTGGCCCGGCTCCCGCAGGCCGCTAGCCCGGCCGCTCCCATTCCGCGTCGAGGAGAACGCACACCATGCCGACTGCCCATGTCAACGGCACCGACATTTTCTACTCGCTCGAAGGGTCGCAAACGCGGCCGGTCGTGACCCTGTCCCATTCGCTGATGGCGAACCACCGCATGTGGGATGCGCAAATGCCCGCGCTCCGGGACTATTGCGTGCTGCGCTACGACACGCGCGGGCACGGCGCCTCGGCGGCCCCGGAAGGCCCCTATACGCTCGATATGCTGGCCGACGACGCGATTGCGCTGCTCACCGAGCTCGGCATCGAGAAGACGGTGTTTTGCGGCCTCTCCATGGGCGGGATGACCGCCCAGACCTTCGCGCTGAAACGCCCGGACCTGCTGCGCGGCCTCATCCTCTGCGACACCTCCAGCCGTTATGACGCCGAGGCGCGCGAGCAATGGCAGGAGCGCATCGCGGCAGCGGAAGCGAACGGCATCGAGTCCCTGGTCGAGGGCACTATCGATCGCTGGTTCTCGCCGGAATTCGCAGCCGACCGCGGCCAGGAGGTGGATGCGGTGCGCGCCATGATCCGGTCCACGCCGCTCGCCGGCTACAAGGGCTGCGCCGCGGCCATCTCGCAGCTCGACCTGACGGACCGGCTGCATGAAATCCATGTGGCGACGCTCGCCATTGTCGGCGAGAACGACCCCGGCACGCCGGTCTCCGCGCATGAGGTGATCGCGGACAGGATTCCCTCGGCGAACCTGCTGGTGCTCCCCCGCGCCCGCCACCTCTCGAATATCGAGGACTCCATCGGCTTCAACACCGCGCTACGCGCCTTCCTGATGGAGCACTCCGGCGCCCGCAGCAAGGCGGGAGAGATGTACGGGTTCTGAAAGCAAAAGGGACCGGGGGCGCGGGCGCACGGTCCCCAAAAGACGGCAGTTTCAGCCCGCGGCGGCGAGCGCCTGGTCGAGGTCGGCGAGGATGTCGTCGATGTGCTCCAGGCCGATGGAAAGGCGCACATAGCCGGGCGTGACACCGGTTGCCGCCTGCTCTTCCTCCGAGAGTTGCGAGTGGGTGGTCGTCGCCGGATGGATGGCGAGGCTGCGGGCGTCGCCGATATTGGCAACATGGAAGAACAGCTGCAGCGCGTCGATGAACGCTCGCCCGGCCTCCTTGCCGCCCTTGAGTTCGAAGCCCACCAACGCGCCGTAGCCGCCGTCCAGATAGGCGTCGGCCCGGCGGTGGGGCTCGCCGTCCATAAGCCCCGGATAGATCGCCTTCGCGACCTTGGCGTGGCCGTTCAGGTAGTCGGCGACGGCGGCGGCGTTGCTGTTATGGCGCTCCATGCGCAGCGGTAGCGTCTCCAGCCCCTGCAATGCCAGAAAGACGTTCATCGGCGTCGTTGCCGGGCCGAGGTCGCGCAGCAGGGTGGTCCGGGCCTTGAGGATATAGGCGATGGGGCCGAGCGGCTTGACCGCCTGGGCCCAGACAGCGCCGTGATAGCTCGGGTCCGGCTCGTTCAGATAGGGCTGGCGCTCCGGGAACGCCTCCCAGTCGAAATTGCCGCCGTCGATCAGCATGCCGCCGATGGATGTGCCGTGGCCGCCGATATATTTCGTCGTGGAATACATGACGACGGCCGCCCCGTGGTCGAAGGGCCGGCAAAGGAGCGGCGCGGCGGTGTTGTCCATGATGAGCGGGATGCCGTATTCGCGCCCGATATCGGCGACTTCCCGGATCGGGAAGACATGGAGCTTCGGGTTCGGCAGCGTCTCGGCGTAGAAGGCGCGTGTCTTGTCGTCGATGGCGCGCCGGAAGTTCTCCGGGTCGGCCGGATCGACGAAACGCACCTCTATCCCCTGGTCCTTGAGCGTGTTGGCGAACAGGTTCCAGGTGCCTCCGTAGAGGTCGGTGGCGCTCACCACATTGTCGCCGGCATGGGCGACGTTCTGGAGCGAGAAAGCCGTCGCCGCCTGGCCGGACGCCAGCGCCAGCGCCGCCGCACCGCCTTCGAGCGCCGTCATTCGATCCTCGAACACGGCCTGGGTCGGATTCATGATCCGGGTGTAGATATTGCCGAGTTCCTTGAGCGCGAACAGGTTCGCTGCGTGCTCGGTATCCCGGAACCGGTAGGACGCGGTCTGGTGGATCGGGACGGCGACCGAACCGGTATTGGGGTCGCCCCGGTGGCCCGCGTGGAGCACGATGGTCTCCGGACGCAGGCTGCGGTTGCTTGACACTGGCAGGGAACTCCTCTCTTGCCTGAGTGGGCGCGGGGAAATAGGCGAGCGGCGCAGGAAATCAATTCGGACAGGAGGCCAAATTTCAGATGCAGGTCCTGATTCTGCCGGGCGACGGCATCGGTCCCGAGATCGCGGCGGCGGCAAGGCGCGCGCTTGAGGCGCTGGACGCCCGGTTCGCGCTCGGATTGCAGCTTTCGGAAGGCCGCGTCGGCCTCGCCGCGCTGGAGCGGGACGGGACGACGTGGCCGGATGCCGCAGAAGCGGCGTTGCGCGCGGCGGACCTCGCCATCCTCGGGCCCGTCGATACCGCCGCCTACCCACCGCCGGAAGAGGGCGGCGTCAATCCGAGCGCGGCCATGCGCACGCGCCTCGACCTCTACGCCAATATGCGCCCGAGCCGTGCGTTGCCGGGCGTACCGGCGCTGGCGCCGGGCATGGATCTGCTGGTCGCGCGGGAGAACACCGAAGGCTTCTACGCCGACCGCAACATGTTCGCGGGTTCGGGCGAGTTCATGGCGACCGAGGATGTCGGCCTGGCGGTGCGCAAGATCACCCGCCACGGCTCCGAGCGGATCGCCCGCGCCGCTTTCGCCGCTGCCCGCGACCGGCGCCGCAAGGTGTCTGTCGTCCACAAGTCGAACGTGCTGAAGCATACGGACGGGTTGTTCGAGCGCGTGGCCTATGAGGTTGCCGCAGACTGGCCCGAGGTGGAGGTCGATGACGTGCATGTCGATGCGGCAGCGGCGCTGCTGGTGCGCGAGCCCGAGCGCTTCGATGTGCTGCTCTGCACCAACATGTTCGGAGACATCCTCTCCAACCTGGCGGCAGAACTGTCCGGCGGCCTCGGACTGGGCGGCTCGATCAATGCGGGCGACGCGGTGGCCGTGGCGCAGGCCGCGCATGGCAGCGCGCCGGACATCGCCGGCAAGGACCTCGCCAATCCGAGCGCGCTCCTGTTCTCAACGGCACAATTGCTGGCCTGGAAAGGCGCGCGGGAGCAGAACAACACCCTCATGGAAGCCTCGCGGGTGCTGGCGCGCACGGTAGAGACGCTGCTCGCGTCGCCGGAGACACGCACACCCGACCTTGGGGGGCCGCTCGGCACACGGGCGTTTGCCGACAAGGTCGTCGCCGGCATTTCCGAGGGATAGCGTGGAAGGCTTGCGGATTTGGCCCGCAATCGTCACCCCCGGCCGTTCGGGCGCGGGCCGCCCTTTGCCGGTTTCCGGCAGGGGCTTGTAGCGGAGCCCCCCAAGAGTGTCATGGAATGTCATGTTCTGTCATGTTTCCCATGCGCAGGGCGCATATTCGGGTGCCCGTTCCGGCATGACGCCATCGTTTCGGGCAGGGGCGCCAGGTATTCCGCCCTGTTCCGGCGCCTCTCTCTCTTCGGCATAGGTCCTTCCTCTCGATCCGGTTCCACTCCCGCCGCAGGCCCGCGGCGGGTCCCTGTTTCGCGCGTATCGCGCGCGCCGCTGCGCGGGCGGGCGGGCACGTCTTGCGCCGGCGCGGTTAGCGCGCCTGATTGCGCGCGCGAGACGACGGACGCACGTCTCCCGTCCGCTCCCGCCGGGGCTTTTTGCGGCCCCAGCCGCTCTCCTGCGCAGAAAAGCGGAAAGGCGGCCCCGGGAGCCGCCTTTCAATTCTCATTCTACCACACTTTTCCCCCAGTCAAGCCCTTATGAGGAATTATTTCAAAATATCGAGATCGGGCGGCGGATATCGTTCATTCGCTTGCCCGCTGCCACCGGGCGCCGATGTGCGTTGGCGAAGCCGGAACGCACCGTCGAGAGGCTGCTTGCTACAGCCTAGACGCGCACACGCGACCACGGCGGTCCGCTCGACACACGCGCCTTCGCCGACAGGATTGTCGTCGGCATTGTCGAGGGTTAGGATGCTGCTGCAGTGCAGCCTCAGACAGTATGTTCGCCGACGGTATTAGTGAACAGACCGAAGCATTGGTCAATGCATGGAGCGAAGGATGAAACGGGTCGGCTTTATTGTAACGGCGTGGCATAACGGTCGGCCAAGTAAGACAGGAGCAGGCTATGGGCTGAAGGTGTCGGCCACGGATCAGGATCGGTTCTTCGATAAGAGCTGGGAGTCGGTCACGCTAAGACTTACGGCGGCGGACAGCGGCCGGATAGTAGAGGTCAATGTCGCCAAGCGCTCATTCCGTGACGGCACATGTCGGGAATTGATTAGTAAGGACATTGGGCAGTGGTTTCTTTGCAATAAATTCGCGCCATGGCAGAAGGGTCATCCACCACGATTTCAGCTTGTTCCAATCCGAAAACGAGAGTTCGAGGTCAAGCTGCTCAGCTAAGGAGTCCATGATGTTGAGATTTATCGTCCATGCAGCACTTTTGTTCGTCTTGCTTGGTATTTGTAATACCCTTTCCGCACAGGAGAAACCTAATACACTATCCATTGAAAAGGAGCGTCAAAAAGCCTTGGAAGAGTTCGATGTGACCGAAGTTCCGGATTTGGATGCAATTCGATTATTTGCTTCCGAGTTACTCTCCACACCAATAGAAGGACAGGAAAAAGCGCAATTGAAGAAATTGGCCAAGGAAGCTAATCGAGTTGCGAATTTGGTGAATTATATTTATGATGAATACGACGATTATTATCGAGATAGTTACAAGTATGACTTCATTCAGGAAAAAGTGATTGGCTCTGCTCAGGAGTATGGTAAGGTTTTCAATGAATTTGTTAAAATCAGGAATAAATCATATTTTAATCTTGGAATTATTTCTAGGAATAAGGGGGAGACAATGGAAGCTTTTCTGTATTTCAAAGATGCATTCAGGCTTAGCGGATTCGATTGTGGCTCTGGGGGCAAACCCAAATCCTGTCTACGCTGGAGAGCTGAGCAAGAGTTGCAGAGTCTCTTGGGATTATCCCATATAAAGGCTTATGTCAGTTGGAGATAGAAATTTATCGTTAGAATAGTACGCAGCAAGAATACACCGATATAGGGATAAATTTCGATCAGCGCTCCTCGGCGAAGCCGGAATGCACCCAGCAGATGAAGCTGTATATGTCATGCACCGGCAGCCCCGTTTCGCGGCGCACGGCGGCGGCGTAAGGGGCCATGTTGGCGCATTCGAGCACGATGGCACCGACTTCGGGGGTGCGCGCGGTAAGCCGGCGGGCGGCAGCCGTGACATCGGCTTCGGCGGCCGCCGTGTCGAGCCAGGGTTCGTTGCCGATCAGCACGCGGGTGAGTTCGTTCCCGCCCTCGACGCCCTCGACCGGCGTGTCGGCGGGTGCGCCGACAGACGTGAAGTGGTCGGGCGACAGGCTCTCGCGGCTGACCGTGACCACGCCCGTCCGCCGGCCCGGCGGCAGCATCCGGTCGAGCGCCGGGACCTGTATCAGGGTCGATGAGGCGACCGGCACACCCGCATGGGCGGCGAGCTCCGACTGGAACAGCGAGAGGAACCCGCAGACCGTGGTGAGCGCGCCCGCGCCCCGGTCCACCAGCCGCCGGGCCGCGTCCAGAAAGGCGCTGTCCAGCCCCGCGGCGCGAAGGCGGACCACCCGATCGGGCGTTGCCCCGCGCACCACCTCATAAAGCACCGGGAACGGCCAGGTGTCGCCATTGCCCATGTCTCCGAGGACGCGGGGAAAGCGCGCATCCAGCATCAGGATGCCGACCGCCGCCCCACCGATGGGCGCGCCCCCGACCGCGACCGTCATTGGGGAAACACCCTGGGCGCCAAGCCGGCATGGAACCGGGAGAGGAACCGCACGCGGTCATATACGGGCAGGCCGGTGGCGGCGCGGATATCGGTTGCGAAAGGACCCATTTCCGGCTCATACAGCAGCCAGGCCGCGATGGCGGGGCGCTCTGCCGCAGCGTGCCGGGCGGCCTCGACAAGGCTGTCCCGCGCGCGTTCGACTTCCAGCCGGTCGGCGTCTTCCGCCACGGCCTCGGCGAGATAGCCCGTCACGGGGATGTCCCCTTCATTTCCGGAGAACGCCAGCACGCCGAGTTCGGCATCGGGCGGCAGCATCGCCTCGACAAGGCTCCGGTCCGCGTCGAGCGCGCCGGCAAAGGGGGCATTGAGCGCGTCGGCCAGGTCGAACCCAGCATTGAAGGCAAGACCGATGCCCTCCGCGCCCTCGTCCAGCAGGTGCTCCGCCGCTTTGAGCGCCGAAGCGCGGTCCGCTCGTTCGAGCACGGCATAGCGCACGCTGAACGGGAAACTCCGCGCATTGGCCGGGTCGCCGGGCAGCCGGGGAAAGCGCGTCTGCCGCACCAGCAGGCCGAGCCGCGCGCCGTAGAAACTCCTGCCGCCGGTCGCGACCGCATTCATCGAAGAGCCGCCCTCCATTCGTTGCCCAAGCTTACGGGGCGGCAACAGTGCATGCTATAGCGTCTCCGGGTAGTTCGATGGCCGGAGAGGGAAGGCGTGACGACCAATACTCCGAAGCTGATGGTGTTGCCCGGCGACGGGGTAGGGCCCGAAGTGACCCGCGAGGCGCGCCGGGTAGTCGAGTGGATCGCCGAACACCGGGATTTCAACATCGAGATCGCCGAGGGGCAGGTGGGCTATGCCAGCCAGCTCCGGCACGGCACCGGCATGACCGACGAAGTGCGCGCCGACGCCGAGGCGGCCGACGCCATCCTGTTCGGCGCGGAAGGCGGGCCCGAATACGACGCAATGCCGCGCGAGAAGAGGGGTC
The DNA here is from genome assembly GCA_965261985.1 of Alphaproteobacteria bacterium. GTDB lineage: Bacteria > Pseudomonadota > Alphaproteobacteria > Bin95 > Bin95 > Bin95. The sequence continues at coordinate 4,723,361 of OZ253490.1, read as the reverse complement.
CGACGGGAATCGGGACGCTGCGCAAGGAGCTGAACCTGTTCGCCAACCTCCGCCCGGTCAAGGTGCATCCTGCGATGGCGGACCGATCGAGCCTGAAGCCGGAAGTCATCGCCGGCGTCGACATGATCGTGCTGCGGGAACTTACGAGCGGCATCTACTACGGCCGGCCGCGCGGCATCGAACGCCTGCCGGACGGACAGGAACGCGGCTTCAACACGCTGAGCTACACGAGCGGGGAGATCGAGCGCATCGCCCGGGTTGCGTTCGAACTGGCGGCCGCCCGGCGCGGCATTGTGCATTCGGTCGAGAAGGCGAATGTGATGGAGGTCGGGCAGCTCTGGCGCAGGGTTGTCGAGCGGGTCCATGCGGACGGCCATGGAGAGGTCGCGCTCCACCACCTCTATGTCGATAACGCGGCCATGCAGATCGTGCGCTGGCCGAAACAGTTCGATGTGCTCGTGACGGGCAACATGTTCGGCGACATCCTCTCCGACTGCGCGGCCATGGTGACGGGCTCGCTCGGCATGCTGCCGTCGGCCTCGCTCGGCGCGGTGGACTCGGCGACGGGACGGCGGCGCACGCTCTACGAGCCGGTCCACGGCACCGCGCCCGACATAGCCGGCAAGGGCATTGCCAATCCGCTCGGCGCCATCCAGAGCGCCGCCATGATGTTCCGCTTCAGCTTCGGCAGGCCGGAAGATGCGGAGCTGATCGAGGCAGCCGTGGACGATGCCGTCGCGGGTGGCGCGGCCACGGCCGACATTGCGGGCGGCGGCCGCGCCGTTCCGACCGAGGGCATGGGCGATGCGGTGATCGCTGCCATGGAGCGGCGGACGGAATAGGAGGTGGCGATGGCGGCGACAGTCGACTCTGCTGCGACAGCGGCGCGGTTCGAGGGCCGGCGGGGGCCGCTGGCGGGGCTTCTGCTCCGAAATCTGCTCTTCTCGGTCCTGACGCTCGGCATCTACCGCTTCTGGGGGCGCACGCATGTCCGGCGGTTCGTCTGGCGCCATACCGTGCTGCTGGACGATGCGCTGGAATATCTCGGCACAGGCGGCGAGCTGTTCATCGGCTTCCTGATCGCCGTCGCCGCGCTACTGCCGGTCTTCGCCGTCTATTCCGTGCTGCAATTCGTCTTCGCAGACGGGCCGGATTACGTGCTTCTGGTGCTCGAAGCGTTGTACTATCTGGTGCTGTTCTTCCTGATCCAGATCGCCATCCACCGCATGCGCCGCTACCGGTTGACCCGGACGGCATGGCGCGGTGTGCGTTTCGGGCTCGGCGGCTCGTCGCTCGCCTATGCGCGTATTTCCTTCGGCTACGGCCTGCTTACGGCGGTGACTTTGGGGCTCGCTTATCCCTGGGCGCGGGCCGCAACCCTCGGCTATTTCGCCCGCCATGCCTATTTCGGGACAGCAGGGATCGCTTTGACTCCCGACGCCCGTTGGCTGTTTCGGCGGTGGGTGGTGGTTATTGCATCGCTGATCGGGGCGCTGGGGCTTTTCGCGGCGCTGAACTTGGAAAATTTCGAGGCCATATCGCATTATGTCGAATACGAAACATTCGACAGCGTTCCCTATGTTGTCAAGTCGATGGTGTATTTGCCCTTGATACTCCTTCCGGTTTCGTTCCTGCTGTGGATTCGGTACCGCGTCGTCGAGTACCGGCATATGATCGGTTGCCTGAGTATCGGCGATACCGGTCTCACCTCTTTCGCCCGAACGAAATTCGTCTTCTGGCGCCTGTTGATTTTTGTCCTTGTCATGTTTGCGATCGGCGTGTTGCTGGGCGCCTTTGCTCTCTCCATGATGATCGGCTCCGGAAAGACGGGCCTCACGGACGGAGGCACGACTGCCGTTCTGGCCATCTTCGTTCCGGTCATCGTTTTGGTGCTCTTCACGGGCATGCTCAGAACATTGTTCCTGGACATCCCGCTGCTGGCGCATGCCTGCGAGACGCTGGATATCCTGAACGCCGAGGCGCTCGACGACGTCGTGCAGTCTTCCGCTGCCGTGCCTGGCTATGGCGAGGGGACGGCGGAGGCGCTGGATGTCGGCGGGTTCTAGCGTATGGCGCGGTATCCAGCGCGATACTATGACGGGCTGACGGCGCGTTCCCGGCCGGTCGAGGTCGAGATTGCGGCGACGGGTATCGCGATCTTCGACGAGGCCGGCCCCGTGCTCGGGTCCTGGCCGGCCGAGGGCGTCCGGCTCGTGGAAAGACCCCGCGCGGGCGAGCCGGTGCGGCTGGGACTCGCCGGCACGACGGCGCGGCTCGTCTTGGACGACCACGATGTGGTTGCTGCGCTCGGCAAGACGGTCCCGCGCCTCAGGCGCCGGCAGAGGACCTCCGGGAGGGCGGTTGCCCGGATCGCGCTCTGGGTCGTGCTGGCCGGCGCGTCGCTTGCCGGCATCGTTACGGTGATAATCCCCTTGCTCTCGGCCCAGCTTGCGGCCGTGACACCGGATTCCACCAAATATCGAATCGGCCGGGCCGTTCTGGCCCAGTTGGTCGAGCTGCTGCCTGGCCCGGCCGGTGCGGCGGGCGGCGGGCGCTACTGTTCGATGGAAGACGGGCTGGCGGTGCTGCAGCGCCTCGCAAACCGCCTTGCGGCCGATCTTCCGGACCCGCCGGTCGTGCGCGTGGTCGTCGTGAATTCCCGCGTGGTGAACGCGTTTGCGCTGCCGGGCGGCATCATGGTCTTCACACGGGGCCTGATCCGCGAGGCGAAGAGCGCGGACGAGGTGGCGGGCGTCGCCGCCCATGAGCTCGGCCATATCGCGCATGACCACTCGACGCGCGCCGTCTATCGCTCCTTCGCCGTGGCCCTGCTGGTCGGCGTGCTGCTTGGCGACCTGAGCGGCGGCACGGTGGCCGGCGGGCTCGCGGAATGGACGCTGAACAGCGGCTATTCGCGCGATGCCGAACGCGAGGCCGACGCCTTTGCACTCGAACGCCTGCAGGCCGCCGGAATCGGTTCGGGCGGGCTTTTGGATTTCTTCGCCCGGCTGGCGGAGAAGGACAAGGACAGTCCCCTTGTCCGCATCCTCTCCACCCACCCGGCGAGCGCCGAACGATTGGCGCATATCCGCGGTGCGGAACGCCGGACCGGCAGGCCCGCCCTGACGGAGGAGGACTGGGTAGATGTCCGGTCGGCATGCCTGACGCTTCAAACGGGCCCGACGCTGCCCTAGAAGACGAGCTGGCGGCCAGCATGGAGAGTTCGATGCCGGAACCGGGTCTGGAATTCACGCTCGGCATCGAGGAGGAGTTTTTCCTTGTCGATCCGGAAACGCGGGACATCGTCGCCGATCCCGATCCCGCGATCATGGAGCGGTGCGAACGGGAGAGCGGCCCGCACAAGGTGGTGCCGGAGTTCCTGCGCTCGCAGATCGAGACCAACACGCGGGTCTGCGACTCGGTTGGAGACCTCCGCACCGCTCTCGCCGAGACGCGCAGGCTCGTCGTGGAAGCTGCCGAAGCCTGTGGCGCCCGCGCAATGGCCGCCTCGACGCACCCGTTTGCGGCCTGGCGGGAGCAACGGGTCACACCGAAGGACCGCTACCGCCAGGCAGAAATCGCTTTGCAGGAAGCCGTGCGGCGCTTCCTGGTCGGCGGCATGCACATCCATGCGGGCTTCGGCGACCCCGATTCGCGCATCCGCGTCATGACCGCGATCCGCCGCCATATGCCGCTGTTCATCGCGCTCTCCGCATCCTCGCCCTTCAATGCGGGCAGCCATACCGGCTTCAAGTCCTACCGGCCCGTCATCATCGGCGCCCTGCCGCGCACGGGCCTGCCCCGCCCGTTCGCCTCGCAGGCCGAGTTCGACGGGCTGGTGGAGGAATACCGGCGCATCGGCGCCATCGAGGACAGCAGCGAGCTCCGGCTGGATATCCGCCCCTCCCACGCCTATCCGACGATCGAACTCAGGGCTTGCGACATCTGCCCGCGAATGGACGACTCGATGGCGCTCGCGGCCTTCTACGCCTCGATTCTCCGCTGGCTGCTGCGGCGCGACGCGGCGGAAGGGCTTCCACCCGAGCCGCCGACGGAGATCATCGCCGAGAACTGCTGGCTGGCCCGGCGCTACGGCACGCTGGCCTTCATTGGCGATGTGGAGCGTGGCGGCCGGATCGACATCGCGGATTGCGTCGAGGCGCTGGTGGAGGAAGTCGCGGAGGACGCCCGCGCGCTCGATTGCGAGGAGGAGCTTCGCAGGATTGGCGCAATCCTGCATGACGGCTCGTCCGCAGACCGGCAGCTCGAACGATACAGCCTTTGCCGCCTGGACGGCGCAGACCATCGGGAAGCGCTCCGCGCCGTGGTGGACCAGGTGCTGGAGGAGACCCGTACGGGCGTCGGTAGCGCGGATTAGTTCGTTGAACGCCTGCGCGAAAAGGCGCAGCCTTTCCGGAATCCCCTAAACGCAAGGCGGCTCCGGATGGCGGGTCTGGCGGGAGAGTGGATCGACGGCGGCGCGGAGCTGCCGGTGGTGGCCGATGCCGAGGCGGCGGACACCTGCTGGCGGCGCTGGCGCGAGGCGGCGGATGAGGCGGGCGATGCGTCGCTGCGTTCCTTCATGCTGGCGGCGCCCGGCGATCCGGGCGCGGAGCGGCTCCTCTCCTCGGTGTTCGCCAACAGCCCCTATTTGAGCCATAGCCTGATTTCCGATCCCGAATTCGCCCGGCTGGCCGTGGAGGCGGGGCCGGACGCCGCCTACCGGGCGGCTTATGAAGAGGCGGCCGACCGCAGCAGGTTCGCGGAAGAGGCGGCGGCGGACATCATGCTGCGCCTGCGCCGGGCCAAGCGGCGCGTGGCGCTCGCCATCGCGCTGGCCGACATTGCAGGCGTCTGGGCGCTGGAGAAGGTGACGGGCGCACTCTCCGAGTTCGCGAAGGTTGCGCTGGGCTCGGCCTGCCGGCATCTGCTTCGCGGCTTGCACGAGGCAGGCGAATTGGCGCTGCCGGACCCGGACGAGCCGGAGCGCGGCTCGGGCCTGTTCGCGCTCGGCATGGGCAAGCTCGGCGCCTCCGAGCTCAACTATTCGAGCGATATCGACCTGATCCTGTTCTACGACCAGGACCGCACGCCCTACACCGGCAGGCGCGGCATACAGCCGGCCTTCACGCGGTTGGCGCAGGGCCTGGTGCGGATCGTCGGGCAGCAGACGGCGCAGGGCTATGTGTTCCGCACCGACCTTCGCCTCCGCCCCGATCCGGGCTCCACCCCGCCGGCCGTGTCGGTGCGCTCCGCCGAGCATTATTACCGCAATGCCGGGCGCAACTGGGAGCGGGCGGCGATGATTAAGGCGCGGCCCGTCGCCGGCGACATCGAGGCAGGGGAGGCGTTCCTCGAAGCGCTGCAGCCCTTCATCTGGCGCCGCCATCTGGACTTCGCTGCGGCGCAGGACATCCGGGCGATCAAGGAGCAGATCGACGCCTCGCGCGGCGCAGGCGGGGCCGGCCTGGAAGGGCACAATGTCAAGCTCGGCCGCGGCGGCATCCGCGAGATCGAATTCTTCGTGCAGGCGCAGCAGCTTCTCTGGGGCGGCCGCAATCCGGCCCTGCGCGGGTGCGGCACGCTGGAGGCGCTGGAGGCGCTCGTCTCGGCAGGGCATGTCGAACCCGGCGCGGCGGCGGACCTTCGCGCGGCATACGCCTTCGAGCGCGGCGTGGAGCACAGGCTGCAAATGGTGGACGACCGGCAGACGCACAGTCTGCCCGACAGCGCGGCCGGCATGGCAGGCATCGCCGCGTTCATGGCCTTCCCCTCCGTCGGCGCGTTCGAGGACCGGCTCAACGGCCATATCGCGGCGGTCGAGCGCCAGTACGCGGCGCTGTTCGCCGACCGGCTCGAAACGCCGGATGCCGAAGGGGTGGATTTCTCCGACGGGGACGCGGCGCAGGCGGCGCTCGCCCGCATGGGCTTCGCCGATGCCGGCCGGGGCGCCCTTACGGTGGGGAACTGGCTGGCCGGCGGCGCGCCGGCGCTCCGCAGCGATCGGGCGCGGCAACTGCTGGGCAGGCTGGCGCCGGGCATTTTGGCGGGGCTTGCCGCCTCGCCGGACCCGGATGCGGCGCTCTCGCGCCTGGACGGTTTCCTTTCCGGGCTGCCGGCCGACATGCGCCTTTTCTCTCTGCTGGCGGCGCGGCCGGAGCTGCTCGGCATCGTGGTGGACGTGGCTGGCTCCGCGCCCCTGCTCGCCGGCTGGCTCGCCCGCCGTCCGCTGCTTCTGGAAAGCGCGCTCAGCCGCGACTTTACCGATCTCGACCTGCCCGACGAAGAGGGTCTGGAGCCCGAAATGGCGGAGGCCGCCCGCCGGGGCCTGGTGCGCGTCTTCTACGCGCGGGAATTCGGCCGGCCGGAGATGGAGGCCGAACTCGGCGAGGCGGCCGCACGCGCGCAGGACCAGCAGGACCTGCTGGACGCCGTCAGGCGATGGGCCAACGACCGGATGTTCCAGATCGGCACCCACATGCTGCGCGGGCGGCTTTCGCCGGTCGATGCGGCGCCGCCGCTTGCCGATATTGCGGATGTGTGCATCGGCGCACTTGCGCCGGCCGTTCAGCAGGTTTTCGCGGCCGCGCACGGGCGCGTGCCGGGCGGAAGGGCTGCAGTGCTGGCGTTCGGCGAGCTCGGCAGCCGCGAAATGACGGTGAACTCCCGGCTCGACCTCATGCTGCTGTACGACCACGAAGATGTCGGGTCGGACGGTCGGCGGCCGCTGGATGCCGACACCTACTATGTGCGGCTTTGCCGGCGCCTGATGGCCGCGCTGACCGCGGAGACCGCCGAGGGCGGCCTCTACCGGATCGACATGCGGCCGCGCGAGACGGGAAGCAGCGGCCCGCTGGCTTGCTCGCTCCGCGCCTTCGAGGACTATCCGCACGACCGCGCAGTGGCTCCGGAGCTCGCGGCGCTGCGGCGGGTGCGCGTGGTATGGTCCGAGGGCGGATTGGGAGAGCGCTTCGAGGAGGCGAAGCGGGTCGTGCTCGCCGCCCCGCGGCCGGCGGGGCCGCTGGCGGCCGGCCTCGCTTCGGTACGAGGACGGAAGGGGGACGCCGGGGGCGACCTCTGGGCCATCGAGCATATGGCCGGCGGCCTCCGGGATGTGGCGGCCGCTGCCGACTTCCTGCGCCTGCTCCATGCGGGCGAACGGCCGGCCGTTCTCGACGACGACGCGCCGGCGGTTTTCGAGGCGGCGCAGGCCCTGGGCTCCATCGGCGCCGACGCGGCGGAAGACCTGGCGGAGGCCGCGCGGCTCTGGCGCAACCTCTGGGGCCTCGTGCAATTGGCGGCGGACGGGGAACTCGTCGAGGAAGCCGTAGGGCCGGCGCTGGTCGGTGTCATCGGGCGGTCCGGCGGCAAGCTTGTCTTCGAGGCACTGAGCGAGTCGGTGCGGGACGTCGCCGCCCGCGCCGCAGTGCATGTCGATGCGATACTCGGTCCGGGCAGAGCGGCACGAGGATGATATTGCGCCGGATCGTTTTCGGGGCTGCCGCTGCGGTGCTCCCGCTTCCGGCGGCGGCGGGAGCGGCGGGAGCGAACGCGGGCGACACGGCCTGGATCATCGCCGCGAGCGCGCTCGTGCTGCTGATGACCCTGCCGGGGCTCGCCACCTCCATCATCGTCAAGGCGGCGGGCGCGCTGATCGGCGGCCTGAGGGTGGACGAGGAAGACGAACCGGTGGGTCTCGACCTTGCGGCCCACGGCGAGCGCGGTTACGACCTCCAGGCTTGACCGGTTGCCGGTATCGGAGGCTATGTCGGGCGGCGGGATCGTGCAAAGATACGGCAGACAGAATTTGCGGTCGGACGAACCGGCGTTTGGGCCGCGCCGGACGCGGCAAAGCGAAGACAGGAGGAATGAGGATGGAAGTCAGGATGGAACGGCGCAGTGGCGCCCTGCTGGCGGTGCCGGACGGCCGTATCGACAGTGCGACGGCCCGCGATTTCGAAAGCAAGATGAAAGCGGCGATCCAGGACGACGACCGCGCCGTCGTCGTGAACCTGTCCCAACTCTCCTATATCAGCAGCGCCGGCCTCCGCGCAGTCTTGGTGATTGCCAAGGGCCTGTGGCGGCGCGATGCGAGCTTTGCGCTCTGCGCGCTTCCCGATACCGTTCGGGAGATCGTCCAGCTCTCCGGTTTCGACAAGATCATCCAGATTCACGGTTCCGAGGTCGAAGCGCTCGACGCAGTCGGGGGCTGACGGCCGGACAAACGCGTTTCCCCTGTTGGCGACGGCCCGGCCGGGGCCCGATGCAGGGCAGGGGCAGCTTAGGCCCGATGCCGGAAAAGGCGTGGTAAACTGTAATTGAAAGGCGGTGTCGGGGGCCTTTTCGCCGCCGCGCCGCGCCATTCGCAACATTGAACAGGCAACGGATCGGGAGTCGCGCCCGGCGGACCCGGTTTGCGCCGAATCATGACATCGCATGACGAAACATGACATTTCGTAACTGCCCAGGATGTTGGCGATTGCAGCGGTCTCGGCTGGGTTTCGTTCAAGCGTATTGTATGTCTTCGATGAAACTGTCGGGCGAGCCCATCAGGGTGTTGAGGACATCGCGGCCCTGCTTTTGAGCGGTGGCGATGATTGTGCGCAGTATGGCGAAGTCGTCTGCGCCGCTTCGGGATCGGAAGCCTCCGGAGATTTTCTGGCGCAGTTTCATCATGCGCAGGTCGCGCTCGGCCTCATTGTTGGTGAAGGGGACCTGTGGGTCGGTCAGGAAGCGCAGGGTCTCGTCCCGGCGCTCATGCAGGCGCAAGGCGAGGTTATGGCCCTTGCGCCGCCTCGGTGTCCCGTGCCGGCCGGGCGACGGGAGCGGCGGTTGGCTCTCATGGAACGCCAGCGCCTCGACAAGCAGCCGGTCGTAGCCGCGCACCAGACGCGCCAACAGACGCCCCGGAACGGCCATGTCCCGCTCCCGCGCTAGCCGCGCCACACGCCAGGCCCGAAGCAGATGGCGCTGCATGCGCCGGGCCCAGCCTTCCTTGTCGAACTCCACAAGCGCCTGCAACTCCCGCAAGCGATGCGCGTTGCAAAGCGCATGCTCCACACCCGCCATCGGCCAATAGCATTGCCAGTGGTCGTGCACTGCGACCCCGGACACCCCCGCAGGCACGGCGCCGCGCCGCTCGCTCACCCGATACGCCGCCAGCAAGAGCCTGCCCCGGACCCGATCCGGGGATGTGCAGATCACATGGAGCCACCGCGTGCGTGCGCCAATGCGAAGTCCGGTCTCGTCCAGATGCTTCACACGCGCCCCGACCGCCGCAAGCTCCTCTATATGCCCTGCCGCAACACGCAGACGCTCCACAGCCCGCCGGCTCATCGACGCCAGCGTCGCAGGCGACACACGAGCCCCGAACAACTCCCCCAGAACCTCCGACAGCCGGCGCTCCGGAAGGAACTGCGCATGACGCAGCCATACCGCAACGCCCGAAAGACGAGGGCCATACTGAACCGGACCCGATACCCCCTTGGGGAACGGCGCTCGCGTCACGACCCCGCACCGCCCGCAGCGACACGCATGACCGCGATGCTCCGTCACTTCCAACGGACGCGGCTCAGGAAGGTCGAAGACCTGACGCGCTACCGGCGCGCCCACAGAAGCCGCTCCCAACAGCGACGCCCCGCAGCCCTGGCACACCGACGGAACATGGGTCTTCACCCGGTCCGGGGTCTCAGAGCCTGACTCATAAAAAAAGTTTTGTATTTCAGTGTGTTGCGAGCCGTCGGGTGACGAGTTGAACGGAGGCGGCGAAGTACCGAACGTGGGCGGAGGGATTGCTGCCCCTGGAGCCTTTCGCCAGTCGTCGCTCGCACCCCGCCCGTAGCCTGAACAAAACCGGGGAGTATAATCCGTTGAAATAACGCGATTCATTTCGGGTCAGGCTCTCAACACGGCACAGCGTCTTGCCCTTGTGGCCCGCCTGACCCCCCGGCTTCCGACCCGTCTGGCCACGAAGGCTCCGCGTGCGACGCTCACCAACCGGCTTCTTCAAACCGTCGCTCGACGGCGGCTGGCCGCTATTGCCGCTGTTCAGGCCAAGACGGCGTTCCAACTCACCTATCCGCTCCCGAAGCCAAGCGTTCTCCAACTCAAGACGCGCGATCTTCTGTCCGGAAGTCTCGGACCCGGGCACCCTCAACGGGTCAAACGGTTCGGAACGACTCATCCAAAGGTTGACTCATTTTCAAACCCCCGCGTCAACCCCCTACAACTCAGACATCCTGGGCAGTTACGACAAAACATGACATCCCCGGGGTGTGCCACACAAACGCGATTTTTCAATTGTAGGCACCCTTGTTGAGCGAAGCGCTGCTTTCCTCGTAGAGTGGGGGATAGTACAGGATATATGGGGTTCATGCAAGGACCTTGTGTCGCATATGTGGTTGTAGGAAATTTAGGAGAAATGGTTCTTCAGTAACAGATTGGGGTTTTTATATTGAAAATTGGATGGAATGCCATCAGTCTCTACTGAGACCAGGATATGAGGACAGCTGTTCACATGAGCATCGATAGCACATCGATGAATTATCGTCGGATCACCTGGCCAGAGAGGCATCATGGCGGCGGATGACGGCAGGAAAAGGCCGCGCTCGGTGATGGCCACCGACGGCGACTGGCGCCTGGTCCGCACGCGCGCCCGCAAGGTCGGCAAGTCGGCCTCGGACTTCCTCATCGAGCGCGGGCTCGCCCCTTCGGAGCCGGTCGAGGAGCGTGCCGGGGTCCTGCCCCTGGCGATGCAGCGGCGGGCCGTGGTGGACCTGCGCCTTCTCGTGCTGGTGGAGCGGATGCGGTTCGAGGCGGAAGGCAGGGGCGGGGTCTGGCGGCGCCTGGAAGAGGAGGCGGAAGCTTCTGTGGCGGATGACGAGAGGGAGGAATGAGATGAGCGACGCGCGGCAGTATTGTGTCACCTGCCGCCGGGCGGACTGGCGGGCGATGCAGGCTCTGGCCAAGGAAGCGGGGATGAAGACCTCGCCCTTCATCGCCAGGGAGGTGCTGGGCGAGGACTGCCGGCTGGCGCTGACGGGCGACGAGCAGCGGGGCCTGCATGACGGGACGATCCGCCTGGCGTCGCTGTCGGAGGGCCTCCTGCGCGATCTCCTGCCCGGCAGCGACGTGACGCTGGGCGAGGCGCTCGCATTCCTCTGGCGCGACCTCCAGGCCCGGCAGCGGGAACAGGAGGCGGGGAAATCCGGGAACGGGGAATCGCTCCGTCCCGGTTCCGGCGCCCGGCGGGGCCTGCCGGACCTGTTCGGGGAGGGACCGCAATGAAGGCCCCCGAGGACCGGTCGGTCTCGCATTCGATTTCCTGCAAACCGCTGCAATGGATGCGGATGCAGGAGCTTGCGGAGCGGGCGGGCCGGCCGACCTCGCCCTTTATCGTGGACCGTGTGCTGAAGCGTGACGGGTTCTGCGATGAAGAGGCCGGCCATGCGCTGGTGCTGGACCAGGATGGGCAGCGGGACATGCAGGAGGCGGCGGTCCGCGCGGAGGCGGCGCTGTCGGAGCTGCTCGGCTCCGCCGGCGGATCTACGCCCGGCCTTGCCGCAATGGTCGCCATGCTGTTCGAGGCGCGTCTCGACGAGATGGCGCGGGAGGGGTGCCTGGACGAGATGCTGTCCCTGCTTGCCCCGGTCACCGGCCCCGACCGCGCCGCCGCCATCGTTCGACGGGCCGCGGAACGGGTCCGGCCCGGCGGGTGACGGGCCGCGAACGCGGAACCGCGCTATCGTATGATACATGTTTTCATTTGTATGAGATACTGGATATATTCTGTAGATCATCCAAGTTTATTCGTTTTTTTACCATAAAATAGATTAGTTATCTTGAAAGTCATATTGTATGAAAATTGTATATAGACTTATTTGATTCCCAGGATCATCGAAATTCAGGATGCGGCCGGCACCTTCATCGCGGACGATGCCTCGTGCCAGGCTGTGCGCCGCCATTGGCGACCGCCGTCATGGCGGCGGCCGCGGCCCGACCGCCAGGATGCCGGACGGACGGAGCGATTTCGGTTGCAGGGTCGTCCGGCAGGTCAGACGCGGACGGTCAGAGTGCCGACAAACTCAGCTTTGAAGGCGGGCTCGCCGTCCTCAAGTATGAGCGCGAGGACTTCGACGAGGTTGGCGTGGAGTTCGTCGAGAGTTTCGCCCTGTGTGTGGGCGCCGGCCAGACCGGGGATGTAGCCGACATGGACGCCGCTATCGGGGCATCGTTCGACGACGGCCGTGAAGGTGCGCATGGTTCACGCTCCTGTGCTTGCCGGGAGGAAGCGCGCGGCAAGACCGTCTCGCCCGGCACCGGGTCAGTCTCCCCATGGGGTATGTCCGATTATCTGTGTAAGCGGCGCCGTGGGGTTGTCGCTTTCCGGCCTCAGCGCGCTGAGGCCGGAAAGCGATCTTCGAACAGGAGCGCAAACTGCCCCATGGCTGCGGTCCAGGCAATGGGCCGCTTCCAGCGGACGCCGGCATTTCAGATCGCCAGATACAGCAGCCTGGTTGCCGCCTCGTCGCTCGGGAAGCTGCCGCGCGTCTTGATGATCTTGCGCAGCGAGCGGTGCAGGCTCTCTCCGCAATCTCTTTCCTTCGGCTTCCGTCACCGCATATGACGCCGAATCCCTTTCCGATCATCTTTCCGGCCTGCGCCCCGCCCTCATCGCCGCACAGCCGCCATGCCGATCTCAGGCACCTCAAGTCGGCATATGCGATACTTGCCCCCGAAGGACGCCTCGCCACCATCACCTCCCCCGGCTGCTCCACCCAGTGCTGCTTCGCCACCCACATGTCCAACACCGTTCAGATCGAAGTCCAGGACGACGAGGACCTCGAAGCCGCCCTCAACAGGGCGACCGAGGAGGCCAATTTCGACAACGGATGGAAGAAGCTCGACTACGAGGGACCGATCTTCATCGTTGCCGCCTGCTACGGCGCCAGCTCCGATCCCGGCGCATCGGCGGAGCGGATCGAGGTTCCCCACATCCTGACCGAGCGCGGCCAGATGCAAATCGACATCCCGTCCGACCAGGGTGATTCAAAGAAGCGCAGATTTGGCTGGTGACAAAGTTTGCGGGATGGATTCTTAAGGTTGTCGCCGAATTCAGGGAGGCGGCGGTTATGTCAGGGAAGACATTGTGGGATGCTCTGGAGGATGTTCCGGATCGGCGGGGCCGTAAGGGGCGTCAGTATCGGTTGCGCTCGCTGTTGGGGATTTCGCTGGCGGCGATGCTGTCTGGAGCGAACGACCTTCGGGGGATTTTCCGTTGGGGCCGCCGCTTGCGTCCGGAGGCGCTGCGGTCGTTTGGGATTACGTCCGGCAAGGCGCCCTGCCACGCGACCTACCACTATTTTTTCGCTTCGCTGGATGCAGACGCCTTGTCTCGGGTGCTGGGCCGTCACGCGCTTGGGCAGGGCGAACCGGGCCATGTGGCGATTGACGCCAAGACACTGCGCGGCTCGAAGCGCGGCGAGCGCAAAGCGCTTCATGTCCTCTCGGCGTTTGCAGTCGGTATCGGCGCAGTGATCGGCGATCTGGCGGTAGAGCCCGATGCCAATGAGATCACGGCGGCGCTGGACCTGCTCAAGGACCTGCCGCTCGAGGGCGCCATCGTCACAGGCGACGCCATCTTCGCGCAGCGCGCGCTCAGCCGGCATATCCAGGAGGCCGGCGGGCACTACCTCTTCACCGTCAAGTCGAACCAGCCGACGCTGAGGCGCGACATCGAAGCCGCTTTCGGCGACGATTCCCCCCTCGGGCGAGCCACCGCCGGACCTGCGTGAAGCACAGACGATCGAAAAGGGTCATGGGCGGATCGAGACCCGACGGATCGCGCTATCGAGCGAGGCTGTTGCTTATCTCGACTGGCCGGGTCTGGCACAGATCGCGAGGCTTGAGCGGCGAAGGGAGAGCCGCGGGCGCGAGAGCGTCGAGACCGCTTATCTCATCACAAGCCTGCCGCCGGACAAGGCCGGCCCCGAGCGCCTGCTCGCCCTCGCTCGCGCCCACTGGGCCATCGAAAACCGACTGCATCATGTCCGCGACGTCTCCTTCAACGAAGATCGCTGCCGCTCACGCGCCGGAGCAAGGCCGCTCGCCACACTGCGCAACCTCGCCATCGCCCTCATACGCCGCTCCCATGTCCCGATACCCGAAGCCCGTGAAAACTTCCGCGAAAACCGAAACTCCGCAATACGCGCCGTTACAAAGGCCTTCCTGCTTATCCCTGAAAGTCATCTGGCAATGAGGAGGCGATAGGGCATGGGCTCGGTGCGTGCGGCGCTATGGACGAAACGCGGGATCATTGTCTGGAGTTGATAGCGCCGGTTGTAGCGCCAGGCGAAGCTGGCGAGGTAGCGCCCGGCGTGATCGGGGCCGAGCTTGCGATAGGTCCCGGTGATCGCGCACTTGATGTTGCCGAGCGTCGTGTTCACCCATTTGAACGGCGCCATGCGGGCCGCCTGTCGGCCCGACCCGGTGCGGATTGCCTGATGGCTGCAGGCGATCTCGTCGAGTGCGCTCCAGCAGCCCAAGCCGTCCGTCACAACCGCCGCGCCGGGGGCCAGCCAGTGCTTGGCGCCACGCGCGATCTCGCGCTTGCGGAAGCCCTTGACCGGCGCCAGCTTCAGCTTGCGCGGGCGCCCCTCGGGACTGGTCGAGACCGCCGCCACGAAGGGCGTCTTGCCCGCCGCGCCGCGGCCCCGCTTGCCGCCGGAGCGCACCCCGCCGAGATAGGCGTCGTCCATCTCGACCCGCCCCGTAAGCGGCGTCTCCCCCTCGCGCCGCGCCATCACCGCCATGATCTTGTGCTTCACGGCCCAGGCCGTCGGCTGCTTGACCCCGAGACGGCGGCCGAGTTCCACCGACGAGATGCCGTTCTTCGCCGTCACGATCAGGTGGATGGCGGCGAACCAGAGTGTCAGCGGCAGCTTGGTCGCGTGGAAGATCGTGCCCGCCGTGGGCGATGTCTGCTTCTTGCACCGGTTGCATTGGTAGAGCCCGCGCCCCGCCAGCACGCAATGCCCGCGATGGCCGCAGCAGGGGCAGAGGAAGCCGCCCGGCCAGCGCAGCCGGAGCAGCGCCGCGCGGCACTGCTCCTCGGTACCGAAGGCCTCGCGAAACGCCTCGTCGCTCAAACCACGCACGCGCGATGCAACCTTGAACCTCATAACCGTGACCCCCTCATACGGAACACATTGAGACCGTACAGCCTCACATGCGGAGTGTCACGAATAAGCAGGAAGGCCTTTCTTTGAATGACCCTGCCGTCCGACCAGGGCAATCGCTTTTGGATTTTTCATGCAGCGGCGCGGATCAAGTTGATTAGGAAGTCGTCGTTCCACGCGGCGCGCTTGAGCTTGCCGCGCATGGCGTCCTTTGTCGGTTCTCGCCTTGCGATGTTGAGGGCGAGGCGTCGCAGCATGGCGAGGTTTTCGGGTCCGTGTTCTTTGCGGTTGCGCTGGCGATCCTCGTTCATGGTCACATCCAGCACCCAGTGCAGGCAGTTTTCGATGGCCCAATGGGTGCGCACGGCGTGCTGGAAGCGCCCGGGCGAGAGCGGCGCGCTCATGATGTAGTAGCGGGTTTCGGTTGTCGTGCGTCTGGCGGTTTCGCGCCTCGCCTCGATCTTGCCGAAGGCGGCCAGCCCCGGCCAGTCATGGCGCTCCCGCAGCCATGCGACCTCGTGGCAGACAGTGGCGCAGCGCGTCTCGATGCGCCCGTGATCGCCGTCAACCTGTTGACATGACCGGAGTTCGTCCGCCCGGGCGGGGTCGTCCAGATACAACCGCACATCGTCATGCAAGCTGGCCTGATTGCCCTTGAGCGCCAGAACATAGTCCCCGCCCCGGGCGGTGATGGACTCGGCCGCCGCCCTCTGGGTATGCATCGCATCGGCCGTCACGATGCGTCCCTTCAGCGCCAGCATCTCAAGCAGCTTCGGCATCGCCGCGATCTCGTTCGACTTGTCCGCGACCTTCACCTGGCCGAGCACCAGACGCGCCCGGGCGGCGAAGGCCTGCACCAGGTGCACCGGCGAGCGCGCGGCGGCATCGGCGAAGGACCGGCGCAGAGACTTGCCGTCAATCGCGATGACATCGTCCTCCAGAAGTGCCGACCAATCCTCCAGAAGCCGCAGAAGCACCCTCTGCAGCCCGCCGGGATCGAGCGCGTTGAACAGGTCCGAAAAGGCGTCATGGCTCGGAATGCCGTGCGCCAGCACCATGAAACGGCGCAAAAACGGCTCCTTCGCCCGTCCGAACCGCTCCATGTCCGCGCATCCCTCCCCGCCGCACAGCGTCGACAGCAGCGCGATCATCAGCATCTCATGAAGTGAATGCCGCGTCGCATTGCTGCAACGGGGATCCTCAACCCCTTCAAATAACGCCGAAAACTCCTGCATCTCAAACCCCTGAACACCAAATGACGTGCACGGCAGTCTGAATCCAAATACGCAAGCCGTCACAAAATCTTCAAAAGCGATTCCCCTGGCCGTCCGACGCTCAGCCCTTGACCCCACCCTCATCCTGACTTACCCGTCAACCCAATCCCGGCACCACCCGGGGAGACAACGCCATGGCTGCTTCTTTCGACACTCTTTCCGCTGCGCAGCACATGGAAGATGCTGGCATGAACCGCAAGCAGGCCGAAGCGGTCGCCTCGGCAATCCGCTCCGGTCAGGGCGAACTTGCAACCAAGGCAGACATTACTGCCATACGCAGCGACATTACCGGACTCCGATGGATAATCGGCATCAATCTGGTTATCGGTCTGGCGACGCTTGTCGCCGTCCTTGCAATGGCATTCAGGGCCTGATCCGCGCCGCTCCAGGATCGACTCCCTCACCGGGTCCACCCTAACCCGTTCCACCCGCCTCAATACTACCAGGCCCGCCGGCACAGGCCGCGCGGGGCCTTCTCATTGCGCACCTCAACCCCGAAGATCGCGCTATGTACACTTCTCACCGGCCCTCCTCCCAAACTCCTGATATCTCCTACGAAGCGCTGATCTGCACCGCATCCGGCGCCATCCTCACACTGAAGCAAGCCGGTTAAGCGAAAGGGTTCCGCCCATGGCCTCGACCGTTCCGCGCAAGGTCGAGAGCAGCAGGTCGGACTGCCGTTCCAGCCGCGAGACATCGGCCCATCCGATACCGGGTCCGCGCGCCATGCGGACCTTGGCGCGCCTGAGGGCCCTGCGCAGGTCGCGCCGCGTCATTTCCTCGGCGATGAGTTCCGCGGCCCGCTCTTCGATCTCCCGGCGGTGCTCCGGGTCGCGCCGCGCCATGATGTCTTCGAGCTTGACCGCCATCCCAATTCCCCCTTGTGTTCGGCGAGCCCGGCGACGGGGCGTCGGACCGGATTGTCCGCACGCCCGACGCCGGGCCTCTCATTTGAGCGCCATTATCGCCATCAGCATGGTCATGGCGCCGAAACTGAACGCGGTCGGCGCGTCCAGTGCCGGCGGTCTGCGGTCCCGGTCTCCGGATGCCGGCCGATCGTCTTCCAGCCGCACCCACCCCTGACATCGGACCGGCGGCGAACATCGGTTGCGGTCGTCAGCTCGCCCGGTCGGCGGATTGCGCGGCAGCGTTCCGGCGATCGTCTCCGGCCTCCGCCTCGGCGAGCGCCGCCTTGAGAAATGCGGGCAGTCCAACCTTCTCCCGCACGGGCTCCGGCTTCGGGTATGAGATGCGGAAGGTCGGGTCGATGCGGTCGCTCGCCGGCGGGCGGTAGTAGAGCAGGGTCGCGGCGAGGTTGGTGTGCCCGAGCCAGTCGCGGACCGCCTCGGGCCGGGCGCCCTCGCCGAGCGCGGTCGCGGCCGCGGTCGCCCTCAGCGAATGCGCGCAAAGCCCCTCGACCTCGCGCGTGAGCCCCGAGCGGTTAGCGTAGTAGCGCACGACATTGCTGTAGACGGAGCCCGGATCGAGCGCGCGGTCGAGCCCGCCGCCGCCGCGATTGTTGGCCACGGGACGGAACAGCGGACCGGACGGGTCCCGTCCGTGCCCCGCGCGGCGCAGATAGTCCCCGATCCGCCGCTCGGCCTCGGGATGCAGTGCGGCGATGCGCATCCGGCCCCGGTTGCCCGCGACCTTCAGACAGGGCCGGCCGTCCATGCGGACGAGATCGCCGACGCTGAGGCCGCAGAGCTCCTCGCGCGTCAGCCCCTGGCAGAGCATGACGGCGAGAATGGCGCGGTCGCGCAGGCCCTTGATCGTGCCCCCGGGCGGCGCGTCGAGGAGCCGGCGCGCCTGCTCGCCGGTCAGCACGGGAGCCGCAGTCCTGCCCTCTTCATCGACGGGCCGCTCGACGCCCCGGACCGGGTTGGCCTCCACCGCTCCCCTGGCAAGCAGGTCGTCGAACAGGGAGGAGAGCGCCGACAGCTTGCGGCGCACGGTCGCCGGCCTGAGCGGGCGCGCGAGCAGCGCCTCGCGCCAGGCTTCCACCTGGTCCGGCGCCGCGTCCCGCAACCGCTCCGGCTCGCGCAAGCCCGCATGGCGCATGAACTCCCCGACATCGCGCTGATAGCCCCTGCGGTTGTGTTCGCTCTCAATCCCGGCGAACCACTCCTCCCCGAGCGGCATGGCGGCGAGGCGCGACGGGGATCTGTCCTCGGGCATGGCGTTTGCTCCTGCCGCATGCTATCCTGAACACGATAACGATGTTACCGTATTCAGAAGGGCCGCGCAACAGACGTTGAACCGGCCCGCCGATGCCGCAGGGGGGCCGACGCCTTGAGACTGGTCTGCACGCATTTCGACTACAAGTTCCGCCTCCATGGCAGGGAGGGCGGCTTGAACGAGACGCGCTGGATCTTCGAGCCGCTTCCGGACCGGGGCGACGGCAGTGCGGAAATACGCGACGGGTTGCTGGCAGCGGCCGACTTCCACGGGGAGCTGCTCGACCGCGTCTTCGCACGCGTTCTGAAGGGCGGCAGGCAGCCGGTGCTGAGCGGCAGCGAGGACCGGGGCGGCGACGGGTTCGCGGTGACCTCGGGCCACCAGTATGCCGGCAGGCTGACATGGACGGGCCGGCGCCTGCTGCGCCGCCGGCTGGAGCGCCTGTTCGGCGAAGCTGCGTTCCCCGTCCGGCGCGGCGCGTCCCCGGACGGCACCTTCTACGCCGATACCGGGCTTCGCTTCAGCGGCAAGGGGAGGCCCTCGGGCCTGCATCTCTGGGTGAGCCACAAGCTGCCGCCGGCCGTGAACGCCTGCCTGTTCTGTCAATCGGCTTTGAAGTTTGACCCCCGATCGGCGTGCAATATTGACCCCCCTGAGTGGCACGGCGGAGGTTGTCCCGGTAGTCAACAGGGGGGACCCGCGCGGCTTCGTGTAGCGCCCTGCGCTACGCGGAGCGAAGCCGCGTGGGGGGTGCCTGTTGGCCCACCGGGGCAACCGGGCCGCGGGGACGGTCGGCGCCGGGTCAGGAGCGGTTCTTGAAGCGCCAGCTCTCGTTTCCGGTCTCGATGATCTCGCAATGATGGGTCAGGCGGTCGAGCAGGGCTGTGGTCATCTTGGGGTCGCCGAAGACGGACGGCCATTCGCCGAAGGCGAGGTTGGTGGTGATGACGATCGAGGTGCGCTCGTAGAGCCGGCTCATGAGGTGGAAGAGCAGCTGCCCGCCGGCCTGGGCGAAGGGCAGGTAGCCGAGTTCGTCGAGGATGACGAAGTCGCGCCGGGTGAGCTGGTCCGCGGTGCGGCCCTGGCGTCCGGAGCGGATCTCGGCCTCGAGGAGATTGACCAGGTCGACGACGTTGTAGAAGCGGCCGCGCGCGCCCTTGCGGATGCAGGACCGCGCGATGGCGACGGCGAGATGGGTCTTGCCGGTGCCGGTGCCGCCGACCAGCACGATGTTGCGCTTGGCTTCCAGGAAGCCGCCCATTGCGAGGTCGCGGATCAGGGGCTCGTTGACCGGCGAGGCGGCGAAGTCGAACTCGGCCAGCTCCTTGGCCGCCGGCAGCCTGGCGGACGCCATCTGGTACTTGATCGAGCGTGCCGTCTTGTCGGCGATCTCGGCCCTCAGCAGAGCGCCGAAGATCTGTTGCACCGGATGACGGCGCTTGAGCCCGTCGGCGAGGATGTCGTCATAGGCGGCGCGCATCCCCGCGAGCTTCAGCGTTGTCATCATCGCCAGCACCTCATGACGCTCCATGGCCGGCCCCCCTCAGGCGGTCGTAGCGCCGACAGTCGGCCACCGGCTGGTGGCGAAGCCGCAGGCCCTCGGGCGTCGGGATGGTCGCCGGCGGCGCCGGCTGGCACCGCCGGGCCAGGATGTTGAGCACGACGTCGGCGCTGCAGGCGCCGCTGTCGAGCGCCTCGGCACAGGCCGCCTCGACCGCCTCCAGCCCGTCCTCCAGCACCGCCGCGAGAACCTTGACGAACTGCCGGTCGCCGTCGTCGCGGGCGGAAAGCCGGGTCCGCAGGCGCCCGAGCGCGTTAGGCAACTGCCAGCCCTTGAAGGGCGCGCCATTGCGCAGCGCGCCGGGCTTCTTCGTCAGAATCGGCACGTAGTGCCACGGATCGTAGACGATCCGGCCGCGCCCGAAGCTGCGGGGATGCTCGGCGACGATCTCGCCGTCCTGGCGGATGACGATCCGATCGGCATAGGCCCGCACGTCCACCGGTCGCCCGACCGCGCGGGCCGCCACGCTGTACTGGTTGTTGTCGAAGCGCACCAGACAAGTCTTGGAGACCGCTACCTCAGTGGCGTGGAAGCCGTCGAAGGGGCCGCGATACGCTGTCAGGAAGGGCCGCTCCTCCTCGAACACCTGCCACACCGTCTTGCCCGGGATCGTCGGATGCGGACGCTTCCTGGCGTCCTCGATGCACCGATCCATGAGCCACTCGTTGATCTCGGCGTAGGAGCGGCCCCGCGGGCTGGGCACGAACAGGCGGCCGCGAACGTCACCCACCTGTCTCTCGACCTGCCCCTTCTCCCAGCCAGCCCCGGGCGTGCACGCCACAGGCTCCACCAGATGGTGGGTACACATCTCCTGGAAGCGGCGGTTGTAGTCCCGCTTCTTGCCCACGAACACCGTGCTCACCGCCGTCTTCATGTTGTCGTAGATGCCGCGCCGGCAGACCCCGCCGAAGAAGCGGAACGCGCGCTCGTGCGCCTCGAACACCATCTCCTGGCTCTCGCGCGGGAAGATCTGGACCAGCTGCATGCGGCTGTGACACAGCCGCATGTGCGCCGCCTTCACCCTGGTCGTCGTGCCCGACAACACCGCGTATTCGTGGCTCCAGTCGAACTGGTAGGCCTCGCCCGGATCGAAGATCAGCGGCACATAGGCCTCGGACGACGACAACAGCCGGTGCCGGCGCCGCCAGACCCTGGCATAGCGGCGCACCGCGTCGTAGCCGCCCTCATAGCCCAGAGACGCAAGGTCTTCATGAATCCGCAGCAGAGACAGCCGATCCCGGCGCGCCTTCTTCTCGTTGGCCTTCAGCTGGCGCTCGAGCTCATCCACCCACGGTCCAAGCTTCGGCATCGGCTGGATCTTGCGCTCGTAGCTGTACGAGGTCTCATCGCCCCGCACCACCTTGCGCACCGTGTTCTTCGAAACCCTCAAATCCCGGGCGATCGTCTTGATCGGAACGCCCCTCACCAGATGATCCCGACGGATCCGTGCGATCGTTTCCACTACCAGCATCTCCCCCTCACCTCGTCCGTCCAATGACAAGGTGCGTTCATGGGAACAAACCATGGGGGGGTCAATTTTGGACGCCGATTACCCCCAATCGGGGGTCAATATTCCACGCCGATCAACAGCCTGTTCCGCCACCTCCTGGCGCTCGACGCGTTCGGGTTCGCGCCCGAACTGACCCGGAAGGTCGAACGGCTCGACTCCCTGCTGGCGGCCGCGGCCGCGGGGCCGGGCGCCGGCGGCTATGCGGTGCCGGCCGGCCTCTGGGATGCGGGCAATGCGCGGCGGCGCCTCACCGCCGGCGGCTGAGCGGAGGACATTTCGCCATGGAAGATCATGCGATCTTCTCCGCGACCCTGGCGTCGTCCGCAGCGCCGGTCCGGACGTTCCTCATCATCGTGGCGGCCGGGCTCATTCTCTACGCCGTCCTGGTCGCCGCCGTCCTCCGAAAGCTCCACAGGTGGGGCCGCGACATGGAGGAACGGGCTGCCCTGTGGGAGCGGGAGCATCAGGAATACATGATCTCCCTCGAGATCGACGCGTGGCGGCGGCAGGAGGAACACGCAAGGTGGATGAAGGGCCTCGATGCGCGGCGGCGCTAAAGGCAAGCGCGGCTCCTGCGCGCCGGCCCGGACGGGCGGGACGGGGCCGCAATGCCGGCAGCGTTCGCGGCAGGAAAAGGCAGTGCGATGGACCTGGTGCTGAACCGCTTCGGTCATTACTTCTCCATCGAGGGCGGACGGGGCGGGCTGTTCTCCACGGAGTGGTATTTTCTGCCGGCGCCGGACGCGGACCGGGAGGAGGCGAAAGCCGGCATGGAGGCTGCGCTCGGCTTCCATGCCGACATGCTCGACCGCCTGTTCACGAGCGTCCTCCTGGGCAAACGGACGGAGTCGCTGTCGGACAGCCCGGGCCAGAGAACGGTCGGCTACCGGTATCGGGGCAGCCTGACGCCCTGGGGCGCGCTCCTGGCCCGCCGGCGCCTCGGGAAGCTGTTCGATCCGGAGGCGGCCCGCGCGGAGGTGAGGTCCCTCGGGATCGCCTACGTGGAAGCATCGGTCGAGTGGCGGCAGGTCCGGTTGCAAGGCCGGGGCGGCGATATCGAGCTGCAGGTGAGGCACCAGCTCGGCCATGCGGTCAATGCCTGCCTGTTCCGGCATTTGCGGTCCGGGGGCGGGTTCGAGGCCTCCGCCGGGGCGGAACTCCGGATGAGCGCGCTCGAGGAGCTTCTCCGGAAGCTGGAGACAGGAAAGGTCCCGACCGATCCCCGGTCGCTGGCCGGCGCATGAACGCGCACGGCTCACAAGCCGATGCCGCCCCGTTGCCGAGTTGCCGGGTCGACCGCCGCCTGTCCGCAGGCAGCTGAACGGAGGCCATTTCGCCATGGAGGTTCGTGCAAGCCTGGCGGCTGCCCTCGAGAGGTCTGCAATGGCGGTCGACATGGCCCTCATCGCAGCGGCCGGCTTCCTGGTCGTCGCCCTTGTCGCGACCGTCGCCATCGTCCTGGATATCCGTGCCTGGGGCCGCCGCATGGATGAACGGGCCGCGATGCGGGAGCGGGAGCACCAGGAGTCCATGGTCGCCCTCGAGATGGACACGCAGCAGTGACGGGAGGAGCACGCAAGAAGGATGAAGGGCCGGGGCGACCGGCGGCGATGAAGGCCGCCGCCGCGCACCGCAAATCCGGCAGCGGCACTTTTTCGCTCGACGAACTGGACGGATATCCCGGCCTGGAAGACTGAAATCGCGGAGCGCGCGGCCAGGAAAATCAGGCATCCGAACCCGCCGGATGCAGAGCCGGTCCGCGCCGTTCTGCGTGACCGGCTTTCGGCACCCGATCATCCATGCCGGCGAGCCTATCCTGCCACTGGCGTTCGGCTTATGGGCTTATGCCGCGCCCTCGGGTGAGCTCCTGCTGCGACTGCCGCAGGCGGTCGTATGCGGCGGCGGCGTCCTCGAAGGCCTTCTTCCGCTCCGGCCTCAGGTGGCGGGGATGTTCGGCGGCAAGCGCGCGCATCGCCTCGACGGTCTCCGCGCTCTCCGGCAGGGAGAACCGGCCGACGCCTCGCGCCCGGGCGCAGATACCCTCCCACCTGTCCGTCAGCTCCCTGCAGCGCCGGGCGGCATACGGCTGCACGACGTCGTGTTCGTGCAGGAACGTCCGGAGCTTGTCCTTCGACCCGGCGTCGAGATCCGGGTCGACCGCCAATTCCCGGGCCCGTTCGATGAAGGCTGCGTTGAGCGGGTCCGCGAACGCGACGCGTCCCTTGGCCCGGAGGTTCTCCTCGAATTCATCCCACATCGCGCGGAGGTTGTCGTAGTGCTTCCGGATGTCCTTGCTCCTCTCCTTTCGACTGAGCGCTTCCCGCTTCTCCTCGCGCGCCTCGGCCGCTTCCCCGAATTCGCGGAGCATCTCCGTAGCGCTCGCGTCCAGCGCCCTGTGCCTCAGGTCCTGGCCCGAGCCCCGCAGGATCGCATCCGCCGCCGCCGCGGCGGCCCGCCATGCCGCCGCGTCCTGCGGCGTGGCTGCCGCGGTCTTCACCCGCCTCTCCAGTTCGTCCAGCGCCAGGAGCGTGGCGCGCATCGTCCCGGCCTGCTTCCGGTACGTCGCCGCCTGCTCGCGCCACTGGGCCGTCCCGCCCGGATCGCTCCCCAGGCGTTCGTGCGTCGCCGCGACCGCCTCGGCGATGGCGGCTCCGTCAGCGCGCGCATCCGCCTGCCGCTCTCGCAGCCCGCGCCAGGCCCGGACATCGTCGACCGTCTGCGGCGGCGCCATGTCCCGCTCCGCCCGCACCGCTACGGCAAACCGGCGCTCCGCCAGCTTGTAGGCCCAGAACCGCTCATTCAGCCCGTGGCCGGAAGCCCGTTCTCCCGCGGCGGCGGCCAGCGCCGTCTCGCCCGCCGCATGCGCGCTCTGCGCAAGCTCGTCGAAGGCGGCGGCCGCCTTCCGGGCGGCCTCGCCATGGCGCTCCATCGAAGCATCGTCGATATCCTTGTCGCCGAGCGCATTCCCGGGCGCCAGCCGGCCGGATGCCTCGTCCGCCGCCGACAGGGCCGCCTCCAGGGACCGCCAGGCCTCGAGGCGCGCACGGGCCTCGTCTTCGCCCGTCCTCGCCGCCCCGATCGCGTCACCGTCGAGCGGCGGGGCGCGGCCCGCCCGGACCGCCGCCTCCAGAACGGCATCCGCGGCGGCGGCGACCTCATGCGCGGCTTCCCCGGCAAGTTCGGCCGCTGCAAGGCGGTCCCGGAAAGTCTGCCTGTCGTCGAGCTCGACCGCCGGCAGGGCGGCGAAGGCGCGTTCGGCTTCCGCCGCACGAGCACGCGCCGCCGCCAGGACCCCGTCGGCTTCCTCCATCTGAACCTGGGCCGTCTCGGCCTCGGCCTTCCGGTCCCGCTCCGCGCGAAGGCCGTCCAGGAACGCGGTCGCGGCCTCCACTGAGACCGTCCTCTTCGCCGGCGCCCGGTCGTCGACCGTCTCGCCGATGGCCTCCAGCGCCGTCAGCCGCTCGCCCGTGTTCGCCTCCAGCGTCTCGATCAGCTGCTCGCGGTTGTCGGTCAGCACCACCGCCTCCTCGCGCGCCCGGCTCAGCTGCACATAGAGCGTCTGCTGGTTCACCAGCGGTCCCGCACCCGAGTCGAGCACCGCGATCACACGGTCATGCGTCTGCCCCTGCGCCGCGTGCACGGTTGAGGCATAGGCGTAGGCGAGGTGGCGGAGCTGCGGATCGTCCGGGGCGAACAGCATCTCGCGTCCGTCGGAGAGGCGCATGCGCAGCGCCCTGCCCCGGATCTCCAGCACCTCAGCCCGGTCGCCATTGTCGAGGCCGCGCTCCCGGTCGTTGCGCGTCCAGCGCAGTTGCTCGCCTTCCCTGATCCGCAAGGTCTTCGCCTCGAACAGGTCCAGCCGGTAGCGCAGGTCGCTGCCGGGCTTCAGGTGGCGCGGCCTGCCGTCGGCATGGGCGAGGCTCACCCGGTCCTCCTCGACCTCCATCACGGCGCAGGCATCGTCCCTGGCTATACGGTAGTGCTTCATGTCGCGGTTGAAGAGAGCGATGTCGCCCTCGCGCCAGTTGCGCACGTCGCCCGTCTCGGCGCGCGTCAGGCTGAGCGGCACCAGCGTCTCTATCTCCATGGAGCTTCCGCGGAGCGCGCCCTCGGCTTCGAGGCCCTCGCGCACCGCCTCCTCGACCTCGGCACGAAGCGCGCGCGTCGGCACCAGCAGCGCCGTCCCGGCCCGCGCCCCGGGCGAGAGCCGGAGCCAGAGCCCGGCCGTCATGCCCGCGATCTCCTCCGCCGGGAACTCCTGCAGGTTGCTCCCGAGACGCTCCAGCGCCTCGCCCGGCTCGCCCTCGATCATGTCCTGGATCGCGGCCTTCAGGTCCGGGTCGCGCTGCCGGCGGAGCTCGTCCATCTCGGCCGTTGCCATGCCCGCCTGCTGCATCTGACGGAAGGGCTGGCCCGCCTGCACGCCCCGCAGCTGCCGGCTGTCGCCCACCAGCACCAGCCGCGCCACCTCCAGCCGGTCCGCGATCCGGAGCAGCGCGCGCGCCTGCGCCGTGCCCGCGAGCGACATCTCGTCCACAACGACCACCGCGCCCCGGTAACGCTCTCTCAGCGCTGCCAGCGTCTCCGCATCCCCAACCCCGTCCGCCACCTCACGGCAGCGGGTGAGGAACCATTGCAGCGTCCGGCAGGCAAGGCCCGTCTCCCGCGAGAGCGTCCGGGCGGCGGAGGCGGACGGCGCCAGGCCCAGCACCCGCCGCCCGCCCAAGAGCGACGCCGCCCGGCGCAGCATGGTGGTCTTGCCGGTGCCGGCATAGCCCTGCACCCCGACGACCCGGTCCCGGCTCTCGAGGATGAGCCTCACCGCCTCGCGCTGGCCATCGGTCAGGCCCTCCAGCGCCTCTTCGGAGACGGCGCCCCGGGCAAGCGCCTTCACGGTGCCGGCACTGCCCAATGTCCGCTCGCGCACCTCGCGCTCTGCCCTGACCGCCCGCGCCGTCGTCCAGGCCTCGCCCACGCCGCGCCGGACCGCCGGCAGCAGGTGCCTGTCCCGCTGCAACTCCGCAAACGCCCCTTCGATCTCCTCCAGCCGGTAGAGGCCGGGCGAGTGCGCGAGAGCGAGCGCCAGCGCCTCCCGCACCGGGAACACCGAGGCGCGCTCCTCAAGCTGCTCCAGCGCCCGCCAGGCGATCTCCAGCGCCGTCGGCGGCTCCGGGCGGCGCATGCCGATCTTCCTGAGCGTCCGCTTGGCAAGGCCGTGCTCCTCGGCGAAGGCTTGCCACAGCGCCTCCAGCTCCGCCCGGCGCGGCTCGTTCTTGCGCGCCCGGGTCGCGAGTGTCGCCGCCTGCGCCGTGCGCGCGTCGTAGCGCCAGCCCTTCTCCCGGATATAGGCCAGGATCTGCTTGCGCCGGCTCGAGAACGCCTCCAGCACCGCCCGCGGCCAGCCCGAAATCTCGAAGCCCGGCACCCGCCCGATCATCGACGGCCGCAGCGCGAAGCCCGCCTTACGCAGCCCGTGCGCCAGATCGTTGCGGTAAAAGGCCCCGATCAGTTTCTCCGAGCGGCGCAGCAGGCCGATCTCGGCGCTCCGCCACTGTTCCATGTGGCGCGTCATGTTGGCGACCACGCAGTGGGTATGGAGCTGCGGGTCGTTGTTGCGGCTCGTGATGTGCCGGAAGGTCGCCGCCACCAGGGCGGGCGCATTCACCTGCACCGAGCGCCGCTCCTCCCGGCTCCAGCGCCGGGTCCGGAGCAGCCGCGTCTCGATGAACGCCAGCGTCGCGCGCACCGCCGCATCGTGCGCGCGCATCGCCCGCGCCGAACCCGGTCCGCCCAGCAGAGCCTCCAGCGACACCGACTTCGGCGGCGACAGCGTGATGTCCAACCCCGGGCGGTGTTCGTGCGCACCGTCGCGCAGCCGACCCAGCCGGATATCCGTGCCCGGCACATATCCCTGCAGCACCCGCCGGAACGCGCCCGGCTCGACATGACCCGTCAGTCCCAGCGCCGCTGCGCCGCTGCCCCGCCACCGGCTCGCCTTGCGGTGCTCGTCCCCCTTGCCCGCATAGTAGTCGCCGGCCTCGTCATCGTTCGCCGGCGCGCCGAGCCCGTGCCCCTCGCGGCGGAAGTAATGCACCGTCGAGGAGGCCGAGGTGAGGCTGACCACCGTCGCGACCATGGGCGGAACCTAGCTCATCGCGGGCGGTTGCGCATGCGGGCCCTGTCCGCTTCCGGGACCGGCCGTACCGGAGCGATGCCGGCCCGCGATCGCGGGACCTGGCCCGGGCAGTCTCCTGAAGATCGCATAACGATCATCCACTCGCCGAGATTCCCTCGCATTGAGGGCCCGGCGGCATTCGGCACGTGCCGGGATGCCTTCCGGACCAGGCGAAGGAAGACGGGCATGACGAGGGAAACAGGGTATCCGGACGCGCAACAGGCCGCTGCCTGGCCCGGCCTGTCGGTGGAGACGCTCGCCCGCTACCGGGTCACCGGCAGCAGGCCGGTGTTCCACCGATTCGGCGCGTGGATACGCTATCCGCGCGACGATCTGGAGGCCCGGGCGGTGTTGCGCCGGCGGGCCTCGACCTTCGACGACGGCGCCGTGCTGGCGGAAACGGCGAAGCGCAGGTTCCGGTGACCGGAGGCGATTGCCGGCGCGTGCGGTGCCTGTGCTGTAGGAGAGGTATCCGACCTCGTCGATCACCAGCAGGTGCTGGCGGGCGTAGAAGCGCAGCCTGCGCTGGAGCAGGGTGTCGCTGTCGAGGGCGGCGAGTTCTCCGAGGATGCCGGCGGCGGTGGAGAAGCGCACGGTGTGTCCCTTGAGAACGGCGCGGTGGGCGATGTTGGCGGCGATGGTGGACTTATCGACGCCGTTCGGGCCGACCAGGACGACATTGGCGGCCTCGTTGAGGAAGTCGAGGCTCATAAGGTCCTGGACGACCATGCGGTCGCAGCGCCTGGGCCAGTCCCAGTCGAAGTCGGCGAGGGGCTTGAACTGTCCGAGGCAGGCGTCGGCGAGGCGCCGCTTGAGGCTTCGGCTGCGCCTCTCTTCTTCTTCCCAGTCGATCAGGGTGGGCAACCATCCGGTCTCTCCGACGTCATCCCAGTGGGCGACGAGGCCGTGCAGGCCGAGCGCGCGGGCCCGGTCGATGGGGGTGTCGGTCGATGGGGGTGTCGGTCATTCTTCGCAGCCCTCCTCGGGTTGGCCGGCAAGCCCGTCGTATCCGCCGAGGTCATGATCGCGGACCGCGATGTTGCGCACTCTGGGATCACCGACAAGGTTGCCGTTGAAGCTGATCACGACGCCGTCGCAGCCCAGGATTCGTCTTGCTCCGTCGGGCATATGCTCGCGGCGGTAGCAGACATAGATATCCGAGCGGAGGTCGATGATCCCCGACGATGTCGACGCCTACATGGTCGAACGTGTTCCCGAATGAGAAGGCCCCCTGCTCGGTTCGACAATCCGAACGATACGGGGCGTCCGGATCAGGGTCCGTCGGCGGTATCCGGCTTGCGCGCTTCAGCCGTCGCTCTTCTCAGGTCCCTGACGATGCGGCTCACTTTCCGGGCGTAGAGGTTGCCGGCCGGGGTGAGCGTCACGCCATTGGTGCGCCTGACGAACAGCTCGGTTCCCAGGAACCGCTCAAGCTGCCGGACATGTCTGCTGACGGCGCCGGGCGAGACCTCCAGTTCGGCCGCCGCATACAGGAAACTCTCATGTCTTCCCGCCGCCTCGAATGCCTGGAGCGAGTTCAGCGGCGGAAGCGGCTTATTGGACATGTGTTTCCGGCACTGGCGGAGCCTGAGAGAAGTTGAGGCAGACTAGAATTATTGCAGACCATGGTCAATCGTGGGCTGCGCGGGCGTCCGTCCGGGTTGTCCGGAATCGCCGGCAGGACAGCCTGGCGCCGGCCTTCCGGTCAGTGAATACCGAAGCCGGCGCGATGAGGGAGGCGGTTCGGCCGGCGTCCGGCAATCGCGGGCGGGAGCCCGGCGGCGTGGAAAACCGTCAGCCGTTCGGCGATTCGCGCTCCGCGCATTCTTGCAGGAGCCATTCCTTCAGCCGGATGAGGGTCCGGTCGTTCGCCGACGAAGCGTTCATGACCAGGTGATAGGATTTCCCGGAAACCACCGAGAGATGGGGCAGGGGGACGAGCTTTCCGGTCGCCAGCTCCTTGGCGACCATCTCGCCATGGCCGACGGCCATCCCCATGCCGTCGACCGCCGCCTGGATGACGCCCTTGTAGAGCGCAAAGCGCATGTTGGCGGCAAGCTCGCCGGCCGTTGCGCCGACGGCCCGCGCCCAGTCCGGCCAGTCGGTGTCCCAGTATATGTCGTGCAACAGGGGTTGCCCGATGACCTCGTCGGCGCTGGGGCGGGCCGACAGCGTCTTGCGGAATTGCGGGCTGCAGACGGGAAAGACCTCTTCTGCGAACAGCCGCGTGACGCTGTAGCCGGGATGCTGTCCTTTCGAATACATGATCCACGCATCCACGTCTTCCCGGTCCGCGTCGTGCTCGCCGTTGTGAACCTCGATCCGCAGCTCCACCCGGTCGAACGCCTTCCTGAATGACGGAATGCGGCGGTAGAGCCAGCGTTCCGAGAATATCGGGAGGGTCGAGATCACGATCGCGCGGTCGCCCGACGGCCTGCGGACGCGATCCGTCGCGGTTCTCAGGTCCCTGAATATGCCGCTGACCGTCCCGGCGTATTCCTTTCCGGCCGAGGTGAGCGTAACCCCGTTGCTTCGCCGTACGAACAGTTCGGTTCCCAGATAGGTCTCGAGCAGCCTCACATGCCTGCTGATCGAGCCCGACGTGACGCCCTGTTCGGCCGCCGCTTCCAGGAAGCTCTCGTATCTCGCCGCCGCTTCGAATGCCTTGAGCGAATTCAGAGGGGGCAAACGATCGGTGTTCATGGGTCCCGCGCTCCGGTATCCGGGTCAACAATACTGAGCCAGACTAGAAGGAATGTGATCCGCGGTCAATTGCCGCCTGCACCGGCATCGCGCGCGGCCAGGGGTCCGGACCGCGGCCCACCGGAGAGCACGGCGGGGGACCGGCAGCTCAAGGGATGCGTTGGCAAGAGGCCGGCGCGATGACAGGCGGTGCGGCTGCGGCCGCCGGTTCCGCTGCGTACGCCGGTCGTGGCCTGAGGGGGCGGCAACGGTTGTGCGTGCTGCGGCGGTCCGGGCCTTGGCTCAGCAATATTGACCCACACCTTGAGGAATATCGGTTGTGGACGGCCGCGTATCGCCCCACGCTTGTCAAATCGTGGTCTGGACCGCGATGGGCAGGCGCTTTGGAGAATGGTTCGGCAGGGTCAGGGCTCAGATCGCTCCATAGTTTGCCGGGAGATTTGACAATGCGCAGGGATGCTCCAAACCGGTCAAGTGAAATAAGGGCCGAGAGGCCGCGCGGCCTTCTCAAGGGCTCGTTGCCCCTGCCCTCCGAGCGGTACCCACTTCGACAAGACTCCGTCATGAGCGCCGCCAGGTTTCCGGCGGTGCTGTCTGTGTGTGTCTTGTCACGGGGCCGCCACCGCCCGACAACGCTACGACGGGACCGCGCGCCGGTCGGCACGGCGGCGTTTCCCTCCCTTTTCGAAAGTCCGCACTGCGGTCCCACCCGGGGTGCGGCGGTCCGTCGCAGAAAGGGCGCCTGCATCGTGCCTGACGGCTATTCGGGCACCAGCGTCTCGGTCGACATCGGCGGACCCGCCATCGGCGTCGTCGGGGCTGGTCGGAGCATCGATCGGTTCGCGGTCGAGCTGGTCGCCCGCCATACCCGCGTCATTCATCCCGCACCAAGCTCGACCGGCGACGGCATCCCTCAAAATTCTCAGCCGGGCGGGGCGTTCCTGGCTCACCGATACGAAAAAAACAGATTTATGAACAAGGAGATCGGTCATGCCTGACAACATCGGCGACAGTATCAGCACCACAGGACGGGTGACGGTGGGAAACTCGCTGACGGGCGAGATCGAAACGACAAACGACAGCGACGCCTATGCCGTCGAGCTGGTGGCAGGGCGCACCTACCGGATTGATCTCGAAGGCGCCGCCACCGGTATGGGGACGCTGGCGGACCCGTTTCTGCGTTGGCTGCGGGATTCTTCAGGCAACGGGCTCCACGGCACGCGGGATTACGACGGGGGCGAGGGTCTGAATCCCCGTCAGGTGTTCACGCCGCAGGTGAGCGGCACTTATTACATAATAGCCTCGGGGCAAGGCGACAGCGTCGGGACCTACACGCTTAAGGTGACGGACACCTCGGCGCCGGTATTCGGTGCGTCAGCCTACGGCTTCCAGTTAGGGGAGAACGCGCACGGCAGGATCGAGCAGCTCGAAGAGACGGCCTTCGTCGCCGAAGACGAGCTTCAGAGGCTCATCGCGGAGCATCCGGAGTTGCTTGACGGGAAACAGATGCGCCCGGGGGACTCCGGACACTAGCTTCTCATCAGCGGCGAGAAAGGCAGTGCCGAAGCATCGGAAGAGGGACCGCGGTGGGCGCTCGAGCACCTGCTGGTCGACCAGGACGCAGGGCCGACACCTGCAGAGGTCAAGCGCGGGTGGAACCCCGAAAACCGGAATACCATCGTCGGACAGCTGCTCGAGTACGCCACCCACGCGAGCGAAACGTGGACGGCGGACGAACTGCGCAAGACCTTTCTGCGCAACGCCGAGGCACGAGGCAGAAACCCACAGGAGGAAACCGCCGTTGACATCGTAGGGTTCGCAGAGAACTCATTTCACGAGGTGTCGGCGAAGGCACGTCTGAAGCACACGCAGATAGGGCACGGTCGTGGAAAGGTTTTCCACCGATCGTCATGGTGCACCGGGGACTGAAAGGGGGGGATCGGATGGCGGATGTGCTGGAGTTCTCTGGAGGGGGAAGTAGTCGATGACGGCGACAGTGCCTGTTGAACGTAACGCGAACGAGCTCCTTTATCAGGCCGACGAGAGGCCCCCACTCGGACTTACCGTAGGTCTGGGTGCCCAATTGGCACTGCTTGCGGTGAGCAGTTCGGTGTTTCACGCAACGATCGTGCACCGCGCCGCCGGGTCGACGGATGAAGTGATCGCCTGGGCTGTGTTCGTGTGTTTGATCGTGACTGCAGGAATCACGGCGCTCCAAGCAGTCCGAATTGGACGCTTCGGAGGAGGGTACGTGCTGGTGACCGGTACGGTGGCGGCGGCGATTGCGGTGAGCAGCGACGCAATCAAGGCAGGAGGCACAGAACTGCTTGCGGCGCTGCTGATTGCATCGGCACTGTTCCAGTTTGTCTTCGCGTCAAGGATCGCAATGTTCCGGCGGATCCTGACCCCAAGCGTATCGGGCACCATCCTCATCCTGATGGCCGTGAGCTTGGTACCGATCGCCTCCGACAGGATTACCGATTTGCCGCCCGGGCACCAACCGGTGGAGGGATTCATATGCATGATCGTCACGCTCGGAATAATCGTACTCATCGTGCTGAAGGGGGGACGCCGGCTAAGTCCCTGGGCCGCAATCTTCGGGTTGGGAGGCGGCGCTGCAGTCGCCTCGCTGTACGGTCTTTATGATGTGGAATTGGTGAAGAACGCGGCATGGATAGGCGTTCCGAGAGCGGCAAACGTGGTGCTCGTCCCCGACTTCGGTCCGTCCTTCTGGGTGCTTCTGCCTGCGTTCCTGCTCGTGTCCATGGCCTGTGCAATCCGCGCCATGGGAACTGCACTCGCTGTACAGGATGTATCTTGGCGCGTACCGCGCGCGGCGGATTTCCGCACCGTGCAGGGAGCCGTGACGCGCGATTCGCTCGCGAACCTGATCGCCGGTATTGGCGGCGGGATATTCATGTCGACGAGGTCGCAGACGATCGCGTTCATCCAGATCACACATGTGAGTGCAAGATGGGTAGGTCTCTCCTTCGGTGCAGTGTTTGCGGCGATCGCGTTTGTTCCCAAGGTGATCGCGTTGATCCTGGCACTCCCTGCGGCTGTATTCGCGGGATATGTCTTCGTGATGATCGCAGTGCTGTTCGTTGCCGGAATCAAGATGGTCGTCTCCAACGGCCTTGACCATCGTCAGGGACTGATTGTCGGACTTTCATTTTGTGCTGCCGTCGGGTGTGAGTATGGACTTATCGCGCCGGAGCCGATTTCGGAGATCGCGGGCGGTGTCTTCGAGAACGGCCTCATTGTGGGGGGGATGATGGCCATCCTACTGACGACGATACTCGAACTGACGGGAGGACGACGGCACAGGCTCGAGACCGAACTCGACGTTTCGTCACTGAGAACGATCCAGGATTTCGTCACTCAAGTGGCAAGCGAGCAGGGATGGACGAAGAAGACAGTAGCAACCCTGGAGGCCATCGCGGAGGAGACGCTAGTGACACTGGTCGAGGAGGAGGAAAACGCGCCGCGGCGACGCCTGCGGATAAGCGTCCAAAGAGAGGGGAACACGGCAGTGCTCGAGTTCATCGCGAGGCCAAGCGAGAGCAACATCGAGGATCGCATCGCGATGCTAAGCGACGCGCCATCCGGACACGGGATGGACCGCGACATCTCGCTTCGGCTGTTACGACACCTTGCATCGGAGGTCCGTCACCGACAGTATCGCGACACGGACTTCATTACCGCGAGGGTGAACAACGCGAAGGACGACTCTGTGCTCAACCAGCGGTGAAACCTGCTGCGGCCCCCTTGAGACCGGCGTAACTGCAAATTCTGGCGACATTTGACCGTCGCCAGGCGGATCGCCAGCCCACAGGGCGCTCCGCCGTAGTGCATCGGTGGCATTGAGGTTCTGGACGCGCCGGTTCTCTTCCGGCTCTGCCTCATCGATCCAGGGATCGAAGCGAGGAGAGCTCTATGAAGAGGGTTGGCATCATGACAATACGGGATATCCATCGTCACCGTCACGATCTCGGCCTGGCACGGGCGCAGGTCGCGGTCGGGGTGAGCGCCGGCACGGTGTCGAATGTTCTCGAGCGCGCGGCGGCGGCAGGGTTGACCTGGCCATTGCCGCCTGACCTCGACGACGCGGCGCTGCACGCTCGGCTCTATCCGCGGTCTCCGCCAGCACCCGTGCCGCTGCGGGTGACAGTGGCACCAGGCGCGCGCCTGTTAACGGCGGCGGAATAATGCTCCACGAGTAGCGCCCGCGCCCAGTCCGGCCAGTCGGTGTCCCAGTAGATGTCGTGCAGCAGGGGTTGCCCGATAACTTCGTCCGCGCTGGGGCGGGCCGACAGCGTCTTGCGGAATTGCGGGCTGCAGACGGGAAACACCTCTTCTCCGAACAGTGGCGTGACGCTGTAGCCGGGATGCTGTCCTTTCGAGTACAGGATCCACGCATCCACGTCTTCCCGGTCCGCCTCGTGCTCGCCGTTGTGAGCCTCGACCCGCAGCTCCGCCCGGTCGAACGCCTTCCTGAATGACGGAATGCGGCGGTAGAGCCAGCGTTCCGAGAATATCGGGAGGGTCGAGATCACGATCGCGCGGTCGCCCGACGGCCTGCGGACGCGATCCGTCGCGGTTCTCAGGTCCCTGAATATGCCGCTGACCGTCCCGGCGTATTCCTTTCCGGCCGAGGTGAGCGTAACCCCGTTGCTTCGCCTGACGAACAGTTCGGTTCCCAGATAGGTCTCGAGCAGCCTCACATGCCTGCTGATCGAGCCCGGCGTGACGCCCTGTTCGGCCGCCGCTTCCAGGAAGCTCTCGTGTCTCGCCGCCGCTTCGAATGCCTTGAGCGAATTCAGAGGGGGCAATCGATCGGTGTTCATGGGTCCCGCGCTCCGGTATCCGGGTCAACAATACTGACCCAGACTAGAAGGAATGTGATCCGTGGTCAATTGCCGCCTGCACCGGCATCGCGCGCGGCCAGGGGTCCGGACCGCGGCCCACCGGAGAGCACGGCGGGGGACCGGCAGCTCAAGGGATGCGTTGGCAAGAGGCCGGCGCGATGACAGGCGGTGCGGCTGCGGCCGCCGGTTCCGCTGCGTACGCCGGTCGTGGCCTGAGGGGGCGGCAGCGGTTGTGCGTGCTGCGGCGGTCCGGGCCTTGGCTCAGCAATATTGGCCCACACCTTGAGAAATACCGGTTGCGAAGGGCCGCGAACGCTGCGATCAATTCCCTGGCTGACAGGCGCGCTGGCGCCGTCCTGCCGTAGCGCTCCGGGGGACGGGGCTGGAGACGGCGTCACGGTCCGTGGACGTGAGGCAGGAGGCTGCCGATGTTAAAGGCGCAAGGCCACCTGAACCCGGAAGAGGAAATGGAACCATGAGAACAGGATTCCTCGTCGCAATACTGTCCGCTTGCATGGCGGTCGGACTGTTCGCGCCGCATCGCGTGAATGCAGACGGACCCGCGAGTGGTTTGTTGCATGGAGAAGGAGCTTGCAACAACTGGGCAAGGGTACCGCATAGTTTGGCAAGTTGCATGCATGCTTGGTGGAACAACTCACCGCCGGTAAGTGAGGGCTGGGGTGCAGGGAGCACTTTCGGAGTCCAAAACTATTGCGGCTTGTGGGGCACGACAGTCGCACACATCGATGTGAAGAGCAGTACCGACAAACACATTCACATGGTTGCTAACGGAGCGCATAGAGCCGGTATCGAAGTTTACGATATCAGAGATATCACCTGCTGCATTGACGAATCGGACCTTTGCTCCAAGAATCAGGTGATACCCGTAGATGGCTGGATCGGCCACGTAGTGATGCACGGCAGCTATTGGACATCGACTACGGTAGATGTAAGTACGCACCGGAAGCGCTATGACTTTTGCCGGGGAAACGGGGCCTACGTCTACTGCCAAGCGAATGCCTCGGGCGATGTGTGGACGGAGCCGGCTGCGCCCCTCTGCGCGGACGATAGCAGTTGCAATTGCGGCGACCACTTCTGCACGGAGGACGACTGCGACGCCGCATGGGACGACATCAGTGCGGTTCTGTATCACGAGCTGACTAGTAGTAAAGGTTGCACGGCCTCCGACCACGACAGGTATGTTTCGACGATCGACGCCACGGACGGAACGAGCCAGAGTTGCACCATAACCGCGGGGTGCGGCACCGGTAGTCTAACCAACACATGGGACGACGCCGGAACGATGACGTCGACCACTGTTGTGAACGTGGTTCAGTTCACCGCCGATGTCGACGATATCTCTGGGCACTACAATTGCTATGGCAAACTGCGGACCCCGAATTGCCACGGTACCGTTGTGAGCACGCATTTGGAGGAATACTCCCTCCTGATCGAGTGAGTTTGTACTCTGCGCCGGATGCCGCGGGGTTGCGGGTCCCCGGGACGAGAGAGGCCAGCAGGCGGTTGCGTTGCCGCGCTGGCCGGGTTGGGGTTCCTGCGCCTGCTCTTTCTGGCGCTTTGGATGGCGCTGACCTTTCCGGCCCTTCCGGCGGTAGCGCAGACGGGCGGACCGGAGCGCCTCGACCTCTCGCTTGAGGAGGCGATCCGGCTGGCGCTGTCGAGGAGCCGCGCGGCGATTTTCGCGAGGCTCGGGCGCGAGGAGCAGGCGCTGGCGCTGGAGACGGCGGAGGAGCGCTACGACCCGATGGCGGGAAGCCTCAGCCTGGGGACGAATGCCGCAAGCCGGGGGGACGAGACGGCGGATGTGTCGATCGGGCCGAGCCTGCGCGTGCCGACCGGCGGCCTCTTCAGCCTCTCCTGGCGCAAGCCGCTGGCGGGGGAGCAGGACCGGGAGGCGAGCACGAGCCTGACCTTCAAGCAGCCGCTGCTCAGGGGGTTCGGGCCGGATATCGACACCTGGAGCCTCCGAAACGCGCGCCTTGGGGAGCGCATCAACCTCCGCCGTTTCCGGGACAGCGCTGCCGGCATCGTCGGATCGGTCATTTCGGCCTACCGGGGCGTGCTGAGGGCGGAGCGGCGGCTCGCCATTGCGCGCGAGGCGCTGGAGCGGGCGCAGCGGCAATTGGCGATCAACCGGTTGCTGGTCGAGGCGGGCCGGATGGCGCCGCAGGACCTGGTGCAGACGGAGTCCGATGTCGCCAACAAGGAATATGCGCTGGCCGATGCCGAGAACGCGCTGGAGACGGCCAATTCCAGCCTCGTCAACACGCTCGACCTCGAAGAGGGCGTGCGCGTCGAGGTGCAGGACGAACCGCCCGTCGAGCCCGAGCAGCCGGACCTGGAGAAGAGCCTGGAGACGGCCTTCGCGCGGCGCACGGACTGGCTCAGCGTTGAGATCGGCATGGAACGGGCCCGCTTCGGCCTCAGGGAAGCGGAGAACAACCTGCTGCCGGACCTTGCGCTGAGCGCGCAGGCCTCGCACCGCAGCGGGCGGGACCGCACGGACTGGAGCGGCGGGCTGAACCTGATCGTGCCGCTCCAGAACGACGACGCCCGGCGGGCGCTCACGCGCGCACGCAACAGCCTGCGCCGGGCGGAAATGAACCTCGCCGAGCGGCGCCAGTCGATCCGCATCCAGGTGCGCCGGGCGGTGCACGATGTGGCGGTGGCGCTGCGCCAGATTGACCTCTCGCGCCAGGCGCGGGATCTGGCGGAGCGCAAGCTCGATGTCGAGCGCCGCAAGCTGCAGCAGGGGCTTTCCTCCGCCTTCCAGCTCGGCCGGTTCGAGGACGACCTCGTGGCCGCGCAGGGGCAGGAACTGGACGCGGTGGCGCGCTACCGGGATTCGCTCGGCTCGCTGGACCGCACGCTCGGCAGGACGCTCGACCGCTGGGGGATAAGCGTCGAGCAGGTGGGACGATGACGGGGCCGGACATCCACCGCGAGGTGCTCGACAACCTCGAGGACGGGGTGCTGGTGGTCGGGCTCGGCGGGCGGATCGAGACGCTCAACCCGGCGGCCGAGCGCATACTGGGCCTGGAGGCAGGCGAAGCGGAGGGACAGGGCTTCGTGGAACTGTTCGTCCTGCGGGAGGGCTTCGACGATTTCACGCAGCTGCTGATCGACGCAACGACCGGCGATGCCGGCGGCGGGCGCCGCGTGGTCGAGCTGCGAGGCGGCGGCGAGGCGCGCTCGCTCTCGGTCGCCACCTCCTATCTGAGGCGCGGAGAGGACGGCGAGGCCGTGGCGGCGATCGCGGTCTTCAGCGACATCACCGAACTGCACGAACTGCGGGAGACGGAACTCAGGCTGGCGAAGGAGGCGGAGGACCAGCACCGCCGGCTCCAGGGCGCCTACCGGGAGATCGAGGACCGCAATGCGGCGCTGGCGTCCGCGCTGCGC
Organism: Alphaproteobacteria bacterium; assembly: GCA_965261985.1. Lineage (GTDB taxonomy): Bacteria > Pseudomonadota > Alphaproteobacteria > Bin95 > Bin95 > Bin95. The sequence goes on along the minus strand of OZ253490.1, from coordinate 4,684,493 downwards.
AAGGTGCGGGTGGTGCAGGGGCTCGGCATGGTGCTGGCGCTGGGGCTGTTCCTCGGCGCCGGCTTCTGGACCACGCGCTCGCTCGACCTGTTCGAGGACGCCCTGGCCGAGTCGTCCGCCGTTCCGGCAGAGGGCGGAAACCGCATGACGGTCCGGCCTCGCCGGGTTTCGGACGGCATCACGCTGCGGGGCACGCTGGCGCCCTGGCGGACAGTGGCCGTGCGTAGCCCCGTCGATGGCGCAATAGAGGCGGTGCATTACCGGACCGGGCAGGAAGTCGCGGCAGGCGATCCGCTGCTGGGGTTCGATCTTGCCCGCGCGCGGCGGACGCACTCCGGCGCGCGCGGGCGCCACGCAAAGGCGCTGAAGCGCGTGCAGGGTCTGGAGGACTGGGAGAACAGCCCGGAGATGGTCAAGGCGCGGCGGAGCTTCACCAAGACGCAGCTCGACATGGAGGGCCATCGCACGAAGATCAACAAGAGCCGGTTCCTGTTCGGGGAGGGGCTGATCTCCGCGGACGAGCACGAGGATGCGGAGCGGCAGTTCAGGGGCCAGGAGCTGGACTTCGTGGCGGCGGAGGAGGAGTTCGCCGCCGTGCGCGCCCGGGGCAGCAAGGAGGCGCTTGAGGATGCGCAGCTGGAGTTGGATGCCGCGCGCGCGGCGTTGCAGGCGGCGGAGGAAGCGCTCCGGCACGGCACGCTGCGTGCACCGATTACGGGTGCGGTGCTGGCGGCGGGCCGCGGCGACAAGACTCTTGTGGCCGGCAGTCCGGTGCGGATTGGGCAGAAACTGCTCGCGATCGGCGACTTCTCGCGCATGGCGGCCGACGTCAAGGTGGACGAGGCGGATGTGGTGAAGCTCCGGGCCGGACAGAAGGTCACGGTCACCGGCAACGCCTTTCGCGGGCTGAAACTCGAGGGCGCGGTGACGCATGTCTCCTTGCAGGCCGACCCCGCGTCGCGCGGCATCCCGAAATTCGACGTCACGGTCACGCTCGATCCGGTCGGGCCGGAGGCGGCGGCGCGGCTCCGGTCCGGCATGTCGGCCCGGCTCCGGATCGTCACCTACGACAACCCGAAGGCGCTGACCGTGCCCATCGACGCGATCGAGAGCCGCGGCGGCGCGCATCGCGTGAAGGTGGTCGATCCCGCGACCGGCGAGATCGAGGATCGCAAGGTCGAGATCGGGCCGACATCCAGGGATTCGGTCGAGATCCGCGCCGGCCTTGAGCCGGGCGAAACCATCCTGGCGCGGGGAGGTTGAGCGGCGGCGGTGCTGGAGCTTGCAGACATCCGCAAGTCCTTCAGGCTCGGACCGGTGGAGGTCGAGGTGCTGAAGGGCGTCGACCTCCGCGTGGAGGCGGGCGACCTCATATCGATCATGGGGCCGTCCGGCAGCGGCAAGTCCACCCTGATGAACATTCTGGGCCTGCTGGGCCGCCCGACTTCGGGCTCCTATCGGGTCGGCGGCCGCGATGTCTCGACGATGAACGACCGGGAGCTCTCGGCCTTCCGGAACGCGCATGTCGGCTTCGTGTTCCAGTCCTTCAACCTGCTGGGGCACCTGACGGCGCTGGAGAACGCCGCCCTGCCGCTGGTCTATCGGGGCCTCGGCCGGCGGGAAACCCGCCGCCGGGCGCGGGACATACTGGAGAAGGTCGGCATGGGCGACCGGCTGGACCACAGGCCGGACCAGCTCTCCGGGGGGCAGAAGCAGCGCGTGGCGATCGCCCGGGCGCTCGCCGGGACGCCGTCAGCGGTGCTGGCCGACGAGCCGACCGGCGCGCTGGACTCCGACACGGCCGAGGACGTGATGCAATTGCTGATCCGCCTCAACCGGGAGGAGGGGGTGGCGGTCGTCATCATCACCCACGACCCGACGGTCTCCCTGAAATGCCGGCGCCGGGCGCTGATCCGCGACGGCGAGCTGCTGGAGGACCGCCGCGAGGCGCGGCAGGACGGCGCGGCATGAAGCATACGGGCCTGGCGTTCATCCACAGCCTGCGCGAGGCGGCGCGCAGCCTGGCGCGCGCACGGCTCAGGACCGTGCTCGGCCTCGTCGGCATCGCCATCGGCATCGCCTCGGTGATCGCGATGGTCTCGGCCGGCGAGATCGCCACCGCCGAGGCGCGCAGGCAGTTCGAGGCGCTCGGCACCGATATCGTCACCGTGGAAACGGCGCAAGGCTACCGGGGGCGGGGGATCCAGCTCGACGACGCGCTCGCGCTCGCCGGGTCGCTGCCGGCGATCTCCGCTGCGGCGCCTACGGTCGCGGGCGCGGGCGGCTTCGTCCATGCGGGAAGACGGCTCGGCAGGGGCTCCATGAAGGGAGTCACGGCCTCCTATGCGGACCTCGTGAAGCTCGAACTGGCGGAGGGGCGGTTCATCTCCGACCTGGATGCCGGGCGCCACTGGTGCGTCGTCGGCGCCAGGGTCGCCGTCGCCATCCGCCGGGCCGGCACGCTCGATCCAATGGAAGCGGAAATCGAGATCGAAGGGCGCTTCTACAGGGTGGCCGGCGTGCTGGAGAGCCGTGAGGAGGCCTACGGTTCGCCCGTGCGGGTCGAGGCCGACGAATCGGTGTTCGTCGCCGCCGTCACCGCCTGGCGGGTGACGCCCAAACCCGGCGTGGAGACCATCGTCGCCCGCGCCGCGCCGGGCGTCCACCACGAGGACGCGGTCGCGGCGGTCGAAGCCTGGTTCAAGGAGCGCGACCCCGGCCTCAGGATCGAGGTCGAGAGCGCGAAGCAGCTGATCGAGCAGATGGAGTCGCAGCTCGGCGTGATGACCCTGCTACTGAGCGCCATCGGCAGCATCAGCCTCATCGTCGGCGGCATCGGGGTGATGAACATCATGCTGATCTCGGTGACGGAGCGCCGGCGCGAGATCGGCGTGCGCCGGGCGCTGGGCGCCAGCCGGGGGGACATCCAGCGCCAGTTCCTGATCGAATCGGTGATCCTCACGCTCGCCGGCGGCCTGGTTGGCCTCGCGCTCGGCAGCGGCGTCACCTGGGGCATTTGCGACTATACCGGCTGGGAGTTTTTCGTCTCGGCGCTCTCGGTCGCCGTCGGCCTCGGCGTCTCCTCGGCGGTCGGCCTGTTCTTCGGGCTCCAGCCCGCCTACCAGGCCTCCCGCCTCGACCCGATCGTCGCCCTGCAGGGGGAATGAACCGCGCCGCACGGCGCCCTTGGCGAAACGGCCGGCCCGATGTCCGGAGCCGGCGCGAGAAAGGACATGCAGCCCATGCAAATCCGTATCCTGGCGGCGCTCGCCGCGCTTGCCCTCATGGCGCCCATTGCGGCGGGCGGCCATTCCGACCATGCGGCGGCCCCAGACAAGGCGGTCATCGAAGGGATGGTCCGCGACTACCTGCTGAAGAACCCCGAAGTCATCGGGGAGGCCATCGGGGTTCTCCGGGCGAAGCGGCAGGAGGAGGAGCGCAGGCGCGCGGAAGCCGCCATAAGCGAGAACGGCGAGGCGCTCCACTCGCACCCGATGTCGCCCGTCTCCGGCAATGCCGGGGGCGACGTCACGGTGGTCGAGTTCTTCGACTATCGCTGCGGCTACTGCAAGCGGGCGCTGCCGACGATGACGGCGCTGCTGGAGGAGGACGCGAATGTGCGCGTCGTCTGGAAGGAGTTCCCGATCCTCGGCCCTGTCTCGGTCTTCGCCGCTCACGTGGCCATGGCGGCGAACCGGCAGGGCAAGTACTACCCCGTCCACCTCGCGCTGATGAAGGAGCCGGAACTCACCGAGGGCAAGGTGCTGGAGATCGCCGGCAAGACCGGGATCGACATGGAGCGGCTCGGGCGGGACATGGAGGACCCGGCCATCCGGGCCTATCTCGACGAGACCCGCGCGCTGGCGCAGCAGATCGGCATCAACGGCACGCCTGCCTTCGTGGTCGGCGGCAGGCTGATCGGCGGCGCCGTCGATGCCGCGCGCATGAAGGAACTGGTCGCCGCCGCGCGCTCAGCAGGCGACAGCGGATGACGATAGTGGGTGACACGAGCCGCCGGGACGGAGGGCCGGTCGTCATCCTCGCCCCCTCCGGGCGGCTCGGCGGCGCCCGCGCGGTGCTGGACTGCAGCCGGATCGTCGATATCGGCCCCGCCGGGGTGTGCGTGCTTTTCGCCGGCGCCCTGGCCTGCCTGTGCGAAGGCAACGAACTCGTCCTCGCCGCGGTCCGGCCGGGCTGCCGGGCGGTCCTGGCGGCGGACGGGCTGTGGCCCGCCCTTGAAATGCCATGACACCGTGGAGGCCGCGCTCGACGCATGCGCTCGCGCCGTGCCCGGGGACGAAGCCGGCATGCGGATTTCGCAGCGGCAGGAGGGAGACACGGTCCTGCTCTCGCTTTCCGGGCGGCTGGACACCGGCACGGCGCCGGTCCTGATAAACGCCATCTCGGGCGCACTCGAACGCCTGCGCGCGAAGCGGCAACCGGAAACGGGGGAAGGATGCAATGAAGATCGAAACCCGCAGGCGGGGAGCTGGCGTCGTCCTCTCTCCCTCCGGGCGTCTGGACGGGGCCCACGCGCCGGTTCTGGAAGCCGGACTCAAGGCCGTCGCGAGACGCGGCCATCGCACGGTGCTGGACTGCGGGGGGATCGCCTATATCAGCAGTGCCGGGCTGCGCGCGATCCTGATCGGCGCCAAGGCCTGCCTGCAGGAAGGCAGGGAACTGGCCATCGCCGCGCTCCGGCCCGACTGCCGGGCGGTCATGGAAGCGACCGGGCTCCTGTCCGTGCTGAACTATTATCCGAGCGTGGAGGCCGCACTCGGCGGAACCGCCCGGACCCGCCTGCCGGAAGGCGGGGATTCGATGGAAATCGCCGAGCGGCATGAGGCGCGCGCGGTCGTCCTCTCGCTGGCCGGCAGGCTGGAGGGAGGCGGCGCGTCGCTCCTCCTGACGAAAATCTCCGCCGTCATCGAGCGCGGGACGACCAGCCTTTTACTGGATTGCGAGGGCCTGACCTACATCAACAGCACCGGGCTGCGCGCGGTCCTCATCGGGGCCAAGACATGCCGGCAGGCGGGCGGGAAATTCGCCGTCGCCGCGCTCATGTCGCAATGCCGCTCGGTCATGGAGATGAGCGGCTTTCTTTCGGTCATCGACTACTGGGAAACGTGCGAGGAAGCGCTCGACGCGCTCGCCTGAGGCGAAAAATTGCTGGAAGCCATATACCCGCCCGTCTCCGGCCGCCTCGAGGAGCCTTGAGCGAGACGAGCACGCGGCGCAGGCAGGCCTTGCACCGGTAGATCCGGTTCTCGGGCGAGGCGATGTCCACAGCCATTGACAGCGCTCTGGAGCTGGTGCTGTCGTTCATTGCAGTCGGGCGCATGTCCTGAAGGCTCAGGAGACGTCGTGGCGTATTCGAGGGTCGGTCGGGGCGCTGTGGCGGGCGCCGGCGGGGGCGCGCATCGAAGTCGGGAGGTTCACGACGCGGCGAGGGCTGGCGGGCGCCGGCGCGGGGGTCGCGCTCGTACTGCTCGGCATGGGTCTTGGTGTGGACGCGGCGCTGGCGCAAGGCGTCGATGGCGGGATTTTCGATGTCATGGACCAAGCGAGCCGGGACCTGCTCGCCTTTCTCAAGGGAATTATATCGAATAGTCACATTCCCACTCTGACATCGTGCCGAATATCGTCAGGCGACCGCGCGCGCCGAGCGCCGTCTCGCAGGCCGTCTTCACCAGCGCCTTTCCGGCGCGCGGCCCGGCGCGGCCCGCGGCGTCCGCGCCGGCCACGTTGAAGCAGCGCAAGATCACGTAGCCGAGCCCAGGCGCGCCGAAACCCTCCCGCACCGCCGCCTCGCACGCCAGCTTGCCGACGCCGTAGGGCCAGGCCGGCGCGGGAGCCCGGGATTCGGCGATCGCGCTGGCCGGGCCAGCGCCGTAAACCGCCGCGCTCGAGGTAAGCACGAGACGCCGCACGCCGCTGCCGGCGCAGGCGCCGACGAAGCTTGCGCACATCCGACGATTGCGGGTCGCCGACTCCGGGGCGTCGTCGAGGGCGGCGGCGGCATGCACCGCAGCGGTCACGCCGTAGCGGGCGATCGCGCCGCGAATCGCGTCGCCGCAGGCCGCGTCGGCCCGGACGAGGGGGACTCCCGCGGGAACCGCGTCCCGATCGCCCGTGGACAGGTCGTCGACCACCGCGACCGGATAGCCGGCGTCGCGCAGCGCGAGCACGATGTGACTGCCAACGTAGCCGGCGCCCCCGGTAACGAGCACGGCGCCCGAACCCCGCGACCGACCGCTTCCCGCCCGCAGGCAATCGCGCATGCTATGCCTCCCCGCCGCATCGAATGCCTTGAGCGAATTGAGAGGGGGCAATCGTTCGGTGTTCATGCGTCCCGCGCTCCGGTGCCAGGCGCAATATTACTGAGCCAAACTAGAAGCAGCGTGGGCCGCGGCCAATCGCAGGGCGAAACAGCATCGAGTGGGGGAACGGGTCCGGACGCGGTCCGCCGGAGAGGAAAGCACGAGATCCGCAACTCAACGCATGCGCCGTAAAATGCCGGTGTGAGCGCGGGCAGCATCTCTGCGGCCGCCGGTGCCGGTGCAGTTTCCCGGCGTGGTTTCAGGGGGCGGCACAGGTTGCGCGTGAAGTTCCGTGCCGGGAATTGCCTCAATAATACTGAGCCAGACCTTGAGTAAAATCGGTTGCGAGCGACTGCGCACCTCACCACGCTTGTCGAATCGTGGTCTGGACCGCGATGGGCTGGCGTTTCGGAGAATGGTTCGGAGGGCCCGGCTCGGATCGCCTTACGAACCGCCCGAAGCTGCCGAACTTGTGCTGAATGGCGCGGAAGAGGACCCCGACACGCTCGCAGACCGGATCGTCGACTATCTGAACGGCAACTGAAACCAGGGCGCTCGATGCAGGACCCATGCTCGCGGGAGGCTGCCCCTTTTCTCCCCTCCCGCTCGGCAGGCTACCGGATGAACACAGAGGTCACCTCGACGGTGACCGGGCTCTACCCCTACCCGATGCATGACCTTGGTGAGAAATCCGGGCTAGCGCTTCCCCGCCCTCGTGGGCGTCCCTTCTCCGCGGCGGCGCCGACCTGTCCGCCGCTGGCGCGTGCCAGGCTGCTGCCGCGTCCGGCGGCGCCTCTGGGTGGGGTCTCATTCTCTGTTCGCATAGAGGTGAAAGGAGTGACGAATGATGCCTGACAGCTACCCGACCGACATCGTGACGGCCGCAGCGTCCGGGACGCCGCAAAGCATCCCGAGGACGAGTTGGACCTCCGGCTCTGCCACCGCACCACGCGAAAACCCCAGACCCGAATACACGGAAGAAACCGTGCGCGATCGCCAACTTGCAACCGCCCCACGCGCGCTTTTCATGGCAACCACCTCGACGCGGTTCGCACACGGACCCAAACCGCGCGGACGCCAAGCACCCCGCGCCATCTTCTGCTTGGCAGCGCTCGCCATGACCTGGGCACTGGCGGCTGCGGCAAACGCGCAAGTAGACGACGGAGACATTCGCCTCATCAATGGAGACGGTACGCCCGGGAACGGACGGATCGAGATCTACCACGAGAACACGTGGGGAATCGTATGCGACGACTTCTTCGACCGGCAAGACGCCAATGTCGTTTGCCGCCAGCTCGGATACGACCGCGCCGAGAGCCACAGCATCAAGGTCCCAGGGAGATCGGGCCAGCAGATCTGGCTTGACGACCTGCGCTGCACCGGTCGCGAATCACGACTGTCGGAGTGCAGTCACATAGGCTGGGGCGTCCACAATTGCAACTCCCGAGACGAGGGCACAGCCGTCACCTGCGGCCAAACCATCGCCGAAGGCATCGGCGTGCACGTGTACCCGCAAGCACTGACGATCACCGAAGGTGACACTCCCGGCGGCAGGTACACGATGCGTCTGCAAACAGCACCGACCGGCACGGTCACCGTCACCCCGGCCAGCACGAACACCGTCCTCTCGTTCAGCCCCACCTCGCTCACCTTCAACAACTCCAACTGGGATGTCTCCCAGACCGTCCAGGTGAGCGCCCCCACGGACGCCGACACCAACAACGCGAGCGCCACCATCACCCACACCGTCGCCGGCGCGGACTACGACGCGATCGGAGCCCCGACAGTCGCGGTCGCCGTGATCGATCCCAACAGCGAGAACATCGCCCTCAGCAAGACACAACTGGCTATCACGGAAGAAGACCCAACCGGAAAACAATACACGGTGCACCTGCAAGTGGTCCCAACCGCCGACGTCACGGTCACCATCGCAGCCCCGGCCGGCGCGCCGGTCACGATCAGCCCCGCTAGCCTCACCTTCACCACCACCGACTGGGAGACCCCACAGACGGTTACCGTGAAGGCCACGGCCGACGACAACCACGCGAACGAAACCTATATCGTGAGCCACACCGCCGCAGGCGGCGGCTACGACGATGTTGTCTCCCTGGAACCATTCCTACTGACCGTGAAGGACAACGACCGCGTGGCGGTGCGCCTCAACAAGCACACGGTCACCGTCGTCGAAGGCGATGCCCAGGGCCGGACCTACACCGCGGTGCTCGACGCCCAACCGAACGCGCCGATCCCGATCACGATCTCCCCAGATGCCGGAAGCGACGTCTCGGCCGATCCTGCAACCGTGACCTTCACGAGCTCCAACTGGAACACCGGGCAGACCATCCGGATCACCGCTGCGCACGACGCCGACAGCCAGAACGAGACAGTCCAGATTTCGCACATCGCATCAGGAACCTACGCAGACCTCAGCATCAATTCGCTGACGGTCCAAATCAAGGACGACGAAGCCCTTGTCAGGGCACATCCGCTCACCCTCTCACTGCAGGAAGGTAACAGCCACACCGTCACCTACAGGCTGCGCCTGAACGCATGGCCCGAAAGCGCCGGCACCTACACCGTGCACATCGAAGCCGGTCCGAAGGTACAAACCGTTCCCGAAGAAGTCCAATTCACCCAATCGAACTGGAACCAGGACCAGACAATACGAGTCAGCAAGACCGCTCGGGAGGATGCCAACGCGCTCGACGAACGCGTCGAGATCCGGCACTTCTCAAGCCAAGGCAATGAGATCGGCGCAGAGCCGGTGATCGTCACGATCATCGACGACGACGAAGCAGGTGTCGCACTCAACTCCCAAGTCCTCGAGCTCGCCGAAGGCGAAGTAGTGGAATACCGCGTCCGGCTCATCGCCGCTCCGCCCGAACCGATCACGCTCGCCATCACCGGGACGGAAAACACCAGCGTTGCCGTGAGCCCGACAAGCCTCACGTTCAACCCCTCGAACTGGAACCAGCGCCAGACCGTGTCCGTCGAAGCGCTCCAGGATATGGATTTCGCCGACGAGGTGGTGACCCTGCGCCACGAACTGCCGCCGACCTACTTCGCCGGGACACCACCCGTCCTCGAGGTGCACGTCGACGACGACGAGGAACCGACAGTCCTGACCGGGCCTCCGAACACCGACACGGTGTGGTGGGGCACGATGCGGATCGGAGCGGACGACGGGATACAGACCTACGGTTATCAGCCCGCAAATCAGCTTGGGTACCTGTCCCACGCCGAATTCGAGTACGCCGGCGCCACCCGAGCCATCGAAGCGCTCTACTACTCGGCGGGCACCGTGCACCTGTGGATGTACATGGGCAGCGCCGACGCGCTGCCGAACTCCATGGCGCTGCACATCGGCACCGACGTGCTGGAGTTCGACAGCGCCCGGCACATCGACCTCCCCGACAGCTCAAGCACCGGCCGCCAGCACTGGTACCGCTGGTCCACGGGCCAACACGAAATCGACTGGAACACCGAGGAACGGGTCGGGATCTGGCTCGAAGGACCGCGCGCGGTGCAACTGCCCGGAGCGCCCACCGACCTCACGGCAACACCGGTACCTGGTGGCATACGCCTCGACTGGCAGGCCCCGGGCACCGGGGCCGGGCAGATCCAGGAGTACGAGTACCAGCAACGCGACAGCAGCACCACGGTCGGTCAATACTGGTGGGGCACCGAAAGCACCGCAACGACCTACACCGTCAAGCCGCTCAGCGCCGGACGGCGGGTCAGCTTCCGGGTCCGTGCCGTCAACGCGGATGGCAACGGAGCGGAATCACCAGCGACGCCCGAGGTGAGCGCCCTGGCGGTCAACCACCCTCCCACCGGAGTCCCCCGAGTAGTCGGTCAAGCAATGCCTGGCAAGAAGTTGAAGGCGAACACTCGGGAGATCGAAGATCCGAATGGCATCGCCAACGCCGAATTCCAATACCAGTGGAAGCGCAGCGACGGCACCGGAACGGACGAGCCGATCCCAGGCGCGACCACGAAGTCGTACCGAGTACAGGAAGAAGATCAGGGCACTCAGATGAAGGTCGCGGTCTCGTTCACCGACGACAGCGGATTCGAGGAGACCGTCGAGAGCAAGCCCCGCACGCTTGAGAGCTCGGCCTTCTTGGGGCGACTGAACTCGCCGCCCGAGGAACACGACGGAATCAACGCGTTCACCATGCAGCTCTACCTGAACAAGGTACTCGCCGCAACGCAGCTAGCCCCCCGGCCCGCCAGCTTCGACGTAACCGGCGGAACGATAGAACGCGTGCAACGGCTCGGATCGAACCATCGTCTTTGGGAGATCACCATCCGTCCGACGTCGGACGACGCAGTAACAATCTCGCTCCCGCTCCGCCAAACCTGCCAGGAGCCAGGCGCCATCTGCACCAACAACGGGACAGTGCTCTCGAACGCAAGCTCCCGGACCATCCCGGGCCCGCTCTCCGTCTCGGTCGCCGACGCGCGCGCCGAAGAGGGCGTAGACAAGGCACTGCGGTTCCTCGTCACCCTGAGCCGCGCAGTCGACCGCAACGTCAGCGTCGACTACCTGACGGTCGACGGAACGGCGCACGCCGGATCGGACTACGAAGCGGTGAGCGGTACGCTGGAGTTCGAGCCGGGCGAGACCGCACGGACGGTCATCGTGGGCGCACTCGACGACGCCGTCGACGAGGGGGAGGAGATCTTCACCCTGGTGCTGCGAAACCCGTCCGGAGTGAAGATCGGCCGCGGGCAGGCGACCGGCACAATCGAGAACTCCGATCCCCTCCAAACGCAGTGGCTCGCGCGGTTCGGGCGGACCGTGGCGCACCAGGTGGCGGACATAATTGGCGGGAGGTTCGACGGCAGGAGCGCGACGCACGTTACCGTCGCCGGGCACGAACTCGGCGTCGCACACCCAAAGGATGAGGACGAAGCTGCCTGGATCGATTCCGGACCCGATCCCAAGCTCGGCACCCTGTCGGCGGCGGACGCCATTCTTCGAAGCGCGTTCCAGCTTTCGTCCAATGCGGGCGATCGAGCCGCACCCGTCTGGACCGCTTGGGGACGCATCGCGAGAAGCGAGTTCTCATCCACCGAAGACGATCTCACCCTCAGCGGCGAGGTGACAAGCGCAGTACTCGGCGCAGACGCCGAGACCGGGTCCTGGCTCGGTGGCGCCGCGCTGGCATACAACCACGGTGACGGTTCGTATCGGCACTCAAGCGATATGGAGCCAACTGCCGGAGGGGGCAAGGTAAGCAGCACGCTCACGAGCATCCACCCCTACGTGCGCAAACGCATCGGAGAAGACGTCGCGCTCTGGGGCATCGCCGGGTACGGCACCGGCACGCTGACGCTGGCCGATCGGTGCAGCGACGGCGCCGACGCCGAGACCGGAATCGATATGAGGATGGCCGCGGCCGGCGTGCGTGGCACTGTGCTCCAGCCCTCATCACCGGGCGGGCTCGAGATCGCGGTCCGGTCCGACTTCACCTGGTCGGAAACCCAATCGGAGGAAGCAACAAGTACTCGATGCGGCAACCTCGAAGCGGCACGGGGACGTACGACCCGCAAGCGGCTCGTCGTGGACGGTGCGAAGACGTGGGAGCTCGAGGCGGGGCGCACGCTCACGCCGTCGCTGGAGATCGGGCTGCGCCACGATGCAGGCGATGCAGAGACCGGCCTCGGGCTCGAGGCGGGCGTCCGGGTGCGCTACCGGGATGCAGCAACGGGCCTCGCGTTCGAAGCCGCTGTGCGAGGGCTCATCGCGCACGGAGACGAGGACTATGAAGAAAGGGGCGCAAGCGCCGCGATGACGATCGCACCCAGCGACGACGGGCGGGGCTTCGCGCTCACGATCGCACCGTCGTGGGGCACGGCGTCAAGTGGTGTGGACCGACTCTGGTCGAGTGACGACATGGCCCGGCTCGGGCGAGGCCCGGAGTACGGCAACGCAGCAGCGCTTCAGAGCGAACTCAGCTATGGGGTTCGCTCGCCGTTCGGACCCGGTGTGATGTCGCCCTACGCGGGCGTCAAGCTGACCGGGGACGGTGACCGGACCTGGCGGATGGGAGGACGGTGGAAAGTTGCACCCACCGTCAGGTTGACGCTCGAAGGGAGCCGAGATGAAGACGACGACAAACCCCGACCCAATAACGCCATCGTGCTGCGGAGCGCGATCCGATGGTGAAAATACCGACCTCCTGCCGGTACAGTCAGAACGGATAAGCGGGCGGTGTTAACGGCGGCGGAATAATGCTCCACGCTGACCGACCGTGTGACGGTGTGGGGCGCGGCGGGCTACGGCGCGGGCACGTTGACGCTGACGCCGGAGGAGGGCGGGCCGCTCAAGACCGACATGGACCTCATGATGGCGGCGGCGGGGCTGCGCGGGGTGGTGGTCGAGGCGCCGGCGGACGGCGGACCGGAGCTTGCGGTGAAGACCGACGCGATGGTCGTGCAGACATCGTCGGAGGCGACGGGCGGCGGCGCGGACGGACGTGACGCGTCTCCGGCTCGGGCTGGAGGGGACGTGGCGGGGTCTGGAGATCGGTACGGGCACGCTCGTGCCGCGGCTCGAGATCGGGGTGCGCCATGACGGCGGCGACGCGGAGACCGGGTTCGGTCTCGACCTCGGCGGCGGGCTTGCCTGGTCGGACCCGGGGACCGGGATCCGGGCGGAGGCGAACGCGCGCGGTCTGCTGACCCACGAGAGCGCCGGGTTCCGCGAGCGCGGCATTGCGGGGTCGTTCGGCTGGGACCCGACGCCAGGCTCGGACCGGGGTCCGAGCCTGACGCTGAGCCAGACCATGGGCGTCTCGGCTCGCGGCGGGGCGGACGCGCTGCTGGGCCGTACCGCACTGGCGGGGCTGGCGGCGAACGACAACGGCGACGAGCTGGAGCGCCGGCGCCTGGAGTTGAAGCTGGGCTACGGCTTCGGGGCGTTCGGCGACCGGTTCACCTCGACGCCGGAGGCCGGGTTCGGGATGTCGGGGGCCACCGGGACTACAGCCTGGTCTGGCGGTTCGTGCGCGACCGGCGGCGTGGCGACATCGGGTCTCTGGAGTTCTCCCTGGAGGCGCGGCGGCGCGAGAGCGCCAACGACGATGCAGAGCCCGAGCACGGTGTCGGGTTCCGGATGACGGTGCGGTACTGAGCGTCAGCGTGGTCGGGACGGTCGAGGGAAACCAAGGAGATTCTGGCGGCCTGAGCATCAAGCCGAATACACCTTGGCCTAGCCGCCAAGTTGTCCGAAAAGGCGAGGCCACCTCAACCGACAGGGGCGCCGATGGCCACTTAGCTTCATCCGATACGTGCGTGCTACGAAGCGCGGGGGCTGGATTGAGGTCCGAGCGAGCCGCGAGCATGGGGCGTTCGTCGGCACCGGCGTATGGTACGGTCGCGTAATCGGGCATTGCAGGATGACGGAGAGTCCCGCGAGGGGAATTGAGGAGCGCAGTCATGATTTCCGATGTCTTTATGGGGTTGATGAAGCTCGTCGTTCTCGGGATATTCATTTGGGGCGTGACCGAGCATGCCGACAGATCCATCGAGCTGGACAGGACCATGGCTGAACAAGAGAAAAGGCTGCAGAGCCTTCGCCATGCGCGTCAAGACTTGGTGGAGCGGCGGCGTTTGGCTGAAAGCCTTGCAATGCACGCGGAAACGATATTGACGTTTCGATCAGCAAGAGAACGTTGGAGTGGCTCTGAGACAGTCGTGACACAGGGGACAAATCAATTCGCGGTCGAGGCGGCGAACAGGTTCTACTGTCAGGCATGGCTGTCGATGAGAAATATCGTGACCAATACAGGAGCGTTTCTTGGAGATCTGCAGAGTGGTGAATGTGGAGAAGTAGCCAGGTTTCACGTTGACGATCAAGCCCGGGAATGGCCGCAGGTTTGGACGTTAGAACTAAACGATATGCGGAGGCGAGTTGACCGAAAATTGTCGGACATTAACCAAATGTTGGATCAGACCTATGGCAGGGTGACTCGGCTCCATCTTATGGGAAACGGGTACATTATTATTGGTGCAGTCTTGACCGTACTGATATTGATTATAGAATTTGCGGTGTCGGTCGGTAACCTGTTCAAATCGCGTGGGGATGGGCGAAGGACATCGGGAAGAACTTTAGAGATCGCCTGACAATTGCCGGTGGATTGGAGTCAAAGTTTGTTGATCTGCTCACACTCCACGGGTCGATTGACTGGTATGACCGTTACTACCTTGACTCTGCTATGCGCTGGCATGCCGAGCAAAGTCACGACGTACCGAACCGGGATCGGATCTTTGGCCGAGCTCCGACGGTTCCGTCAGAGCCTCTTTCACGAGGCCGGACGGAGGTGGCGTTCGGGAGTCACTTCCTGCCACGGGTCTTCCGGGCCCCCGATCACACAAAACACTTCCCGCGAACTTCCCATTCCAAGAATGCGGGAGAGGCAACTAGTACCAATGTCGTCGCCAGGAAGACCAGGTGGAACCATCTCCGCCAGTAGATGACATCCAGGGCGTAGTTCATGGCGGACAATCGCGCGTCCTGTTCCTCGTCGGTCTCAGGCCGCCAATGACCTCGGCCGCGAGCTGCAGGGGCACAGGCTCTACGACCAGACGCGCATCGACACCTCGAGGGGCGAGCGGTGGTTCTGCTCCGAGGCCGAGGCGCGGTCGGCAGGATGGCGGCGCTCGCGCCAGTAGTCCAGCCTAGAACCGCGATATCATACGGACGCTGAGGGCATGCGCGGGCAGAGCGTTGCGACGGGAGGCACTCTCGCGCCGCTGCGCCTCGACGGCGAGTTCCAACGCGCTTCCATCCGGCTTGTCGCCGCCGCGCACTAGCCGCCAGCCCAGGCTGTATTCCCGCCCGGCGTTTGAGATTCCCACGCTGATCTCCGGCGTCGACGTGAAGCGGTCGCCGAAGGCCGGGAGGCCGTAGGGGGCAGCGCGGAGCGGGCCGCTAGTGTCCTGTCATTCATAAAGTGTCGGATAAAGACGTTTCAACTTCACGCGGGCGTCGTCGGTGGTGAACTGCCAGTTGACCTTGCTCTGGATGCGGTCTCGGTCCGCCTGCCAAGCCGCGACCTCGTCGCGCAGGACCTCAAGGGAGGCGATGCGGCGGTTGAGGCACTGACGGGTCATGACGTTGAGTTCGACCTCGGCGACGTTGAGCCAACTGCCGTGCTTGGGCGTATAGACGAACTCGAAGCGGTTCCACAGGGCCTTGGCCTCGGCCGGCGGAAAGGCCTCGTAGAGGGCGCCGGGGCGGTGGGTGTTCAGGTTGTCCATCAACAGCGTGATCCTCTTGGCACCGGGGTAGCGCTCGGCGATGTCGTTGAGGAAGTGCGCCCAGTCGGTTTTGGTTCTGCGCGCCGTCACCTTGGTCATGCGCCGCCCGGCCAGGGGTTCGGTCGCCATGAACACGTTGCAGCTTCCGCAGCGTCGGTACTCGTAGTCCTCGCGCGCCGGGCGACCCGGCGCCGCGCGAACCGGTTCGCGTGTCTCGCTGACCAGTTGCCGGGGCGTCTCGTCCATGCACACCACCGGAAAGGTCGCATCGTAGGGACGCCGGTAGATGTCGAGTACCTTCTCCATCGCCGCGGCGAAGTCCGCGTTGCCCTGTGGGGGAATCACCCAGCCGACGCGTCGCCACGGCTTGATTGCGTTTTTTTTAGGACCCGGCGCACCGTCTCGTGCGACACACTGTCGATGTGGCCGAGTTCCACGACACGGTCCGCCAGCAACCGTAGCGACCACTGCGAGTAGCCCTCCGGCGGCTCGGCGCAGCTCAGTGCCACCAGGCGCGCCTCGAACTCGCCGTCGGCCTTGCGCACGTAGCTGGGACGGCGATCTTGTCGGCCGCCGAGCGCCGCCTCCATGCCCGCCTCGACGAAACGCTTCTTGACCCGATCCACCTTGCGCGCACTGATGCGCAGGATCTCGGCAATGGCCTCCCCGCGCGCCCGGTGCTCGTTGAACTCGCCCTCGTCGCAGTTGAGCAGGATCAGCGCGTTGATCACTTTCTGCGATTGATGCGAGCCCTTGCGCGTGACCCCCGCGAGCTCGTCCCGCTCCTCCTTCTCCAAGGTCACCACGTAACGCTTCATCCCGACCTCCTCGCCGTCGTTGGACGACGAGAAAGCTACCATGAAATATACGACATATCATGTATGACAGGACACTAGTCTGGTCATCGACCGCCCGGCGTATGCGGTAGCCGACGCGGAACTCGGTCTGGATGTAGACCTGCCGCCCGGCGTCGTCGCCCAGGATGAACGTCATGCGTGGTGGCCTCAGCGCCGCCCGCGACTTCGCAGGACTCCCTGGTCAGTGGTGACGGGCGAGCCAGGTCCGAAGGCGCCGGGCTTCTTCGGCCGCGGCCGGATCGAGCTCCGCCTGGTAGAGCCGGGTGCGGACTATGAAGAGGTTCATCTCCGCCGGCTCGTCCCCATCGACGATCTCCTGCACCTGGGGCAGCAGAGCCATACCGGCGCTATGCCGGGCCGCCCCCGCCAGTGCCTTGAGCAAGCTGTGCGACTTTCGGTCTGGCCCGCGCAAGTGCCGGGGCCGGGTCTGAGCGGGCCTCGGCATGGAGAAGATCGGCGATGCATTTGCCCAGCACTTCCATGTCGGCGGGAACCAGACCGCGTGTCGTCGCGGCCGAGACGCCCAGTCGCAGCCCGGTCCACTGCGAGGGGCTTCGCGCGTCGAACGGGACCGGGTTCTTGTTGGACGTGATCCCGGCGCGGGCGAGCGCGGTCTCCGCCCGCTGGCCGAGGAGGCCGAGCGAAGCGAGATCGAGCAGCACCATGTGGGTGTCGGTGCCGCCGCCGACGATCCCGATCCCGCGGTCGGCGAGCGCGGCGGCGAGCGTTTGCGCGTTCTCGACGACGCGCTGCCCGTAGACCCTGAACTCCGGGCGAAGGGCCTCGGCCAGGCACACCGCCTTGGCGGCGAGGACGTTGGAGTGAAGGCTCCCCTGGACCCCGGGGAACACCGCGGACTGGAGGCGCCTGGCGAACTCCTCCGAGCGCGCGAGGATGAGGCCACCCCGGGGTCCGCGCAGGGTCTTTGTCGTGGTGCAGGTGACGATGTCGGCGTATGGCAGGGGCGAGGCGTGCACGCCGGCGGCGACGAGACCCGCGATATGGGCCATGTCCACCAGCAGCCGTGCTTCGACGGCTTCGGCGATGGCTGCCATGCGTTCAAAGTCGATCGCGCGCGGATAGGCCGAACCGCCGGCGATCAGCAGCGCCGGGCACACCTCGCGGGCCCGGGCCTCGATCTCGTCGTAGTCGAGCAGGCCGCTCGCGCGGTCCACTCCGTAGTGATGGGAGTCGAACCAGCGCCCCGAAAGGTTGGCCCCGGCGCCGTGGCTGAGATGCCCGCCCGCCGCCAGGTCGAGGCTCAGGATACGGTCCCCGGGGCGCAGGAACACGAAGAACACCGCCTGGTTCGCCTGCGTGCCCGAGTGCGGCTGCACGTTGGCGTAGGCCGAGCCGAAGAGTTCCTTCGCGCGCTCGATGGCGAGGCGTTCGACGACATCGACATACTCGCCGCCCCCGTGGAAGCGATTTCCGGGATAACCCTCCAGCGTCTTGTTGCCTATCTCGTGCCCGAGCGCCTCACGCACCGCCCGGCTCATGATGTTCTCCGAGGCGATGAGCTCGATCTGCGCGCACTGGCGGGCTGTCTCGCTGTCGAGCGCCGCGCGCACCGGCGGATCGGTCTCGGCCAGGGAGCGAGAGACGTGGGCGGCGGGGTCGTCGATCTGGTGCGCGGCGCGTGTCATCCGATTCCGGGCGCCAATTGCTGGAGCGGATCGGCGCCACCCTGCGGACAAGCTTGCCCGGGATATTGCGCGAACAACATGGACGTGATGTGAATAATCGCGCCAATCCAATGGCGTTATCATGAACAACGGCTGGATTCCCGCTCTGGTTACGCCGTGCGCCGCCATCACCTCGTCCGGGACACCGGCGAGCGCGCCGCGACGGTCCTAAGGGCCGGGGCTGCCGGGCTGTTCTTTATGGCCACCGGCCCGTGGCTCGCATGGCCGCCGCTGGATCTGCTCGACCGGCTCGCCCCGCCGCGGCTCAGGCCGTTCGGGTGCAATTGCCGGCGGACGGCGTTGCGCGCCGGCCAGGGGCATCCGGCGAGGGTGGCGGAGCCGCTCGCGATCCGATCCACGCCGGCAAGTGTCGCTATAGCCCGCCGGCGACCGACGGCCGGACCCTCACGCGTCGTCCGGCCGGGCCATGCGGTAGCCGACCCCGCGTTCGTTGACGATGTAGACCGGGCTGGCCGCGTCGTCGCCAAGCTTGCGGCGGAGGTTCTTGACGAAGGTGCGCACCAGCTCGGTGTCGCCGTAGTGCCGCCCGCCCCACACCTGGCGCAGCAGGTCCTCGTGGCTCGACACCCGCCCCGCGTTGCGCGAGAGCGCGCGGAGCAGCTCGTACTCGGTCGCGGTCAGCGGAACCGGCCGGCCGGCCATGCTCACCCGGCGTTCCTCGTAGTGGATCTCCAGATCGCCCAGCAGGTAGGGCTCGGGCTCGGCCTGCCGGCGCAGGGCGGCCCGGATGCGCGCCCTCAGCTCCATCGGCGAGAACGGCTTGACGATGTAGTCGACGGCGCCGGCCTCCAGCGCCCGCGCGATGGTCTCGTCGCGGCCGTAGCCGGAGATGAAGATCACCGGCAGGTCGGCGAGCTCGGGAACCTGCTCCATCAGCTCGATGCCGTCGGTCCCGGGGAGCATCAGGTCGAGCAGGACCAGCCGCGGCCGCTCGGTCTGGATCAGGCCGGGCAACTCCTCCGTATCGCCCGTCACCAGCGGGCGGTAATCCGACCCGGCAAGCGCGTCGCGCACGTAGCGCAGCGTCTTCGGGTCGTCGTCCACCACGAGGACGGGTATCTGCTCCGGCCCGTCGCGCGGTCCCGCTGGGTGGAGCGGGGCGAAGCCCGCCGCGGCGCCCTCGCCGCCCGCCCCGGCCATCGGCAGCGTGAACGTCACCTCGGCGCCCTGGCCCGCACCGCCGCTCGCGGCCCGGATGCGCCCGCCATGGGCCTCCACCAGCCCCTTGCAGATCGCCAGGCCGAGGCCGGCCGCTCCGAGCGCGCCCTCGCGGTCGCCGCCCGCGATGCCGCCATGCTTGCGGAACAAATGCGGCAGCCGCTCCGGCGCGATGCCCCGGCCCTCGTCGGCGACCGAGATCGCGACGTCGACGCCCTCGCGCGCAGCGCTGACGCGGATGGGCGAGGACTCCGGGGCGTGCCGGGCGGCGTTGGAGAACAGGTTGTTCAGCACCTGGACGATGCGCCGGCGGTCGGCCATCGCGCGCGGCAAGTCCGGCGGCAGGTCGACCAGCACGCCGTGCCGGCCGCCGCCGCTCAGGAAGGTGTTCCGGGCCCGCTCCACCAGGGCCGCGACCTCCATCGGCTCGGGGGATACCGAGAGCGTGCCCGAGTCGATGCGCCCGACATCCAGCAGGTCGCCGATCAGCCCGCGCATGTGATCGGCCTGCTCGTCGATGATGCGGAAGAACTCGCGCATCTCGGCCGGGTCGAGTTCCGGTCTGGCGTTCAGCACGGTGGTCGCCGAACCCTTGATCGAGGTCAGCGGCGTGCGCAGCTCGTGGCTCACCATGCCCAGGAACTCGGCGCGCAGCCGGTCCAGCTCCTCGAGCGGCGCCAGGTCCTGCAGGGTGACCACCAGCGACTCGACCGCGCCGTCCGCCGAACGGATCGGTGTTGCGTTGACCAGCACGGTGACGCTCCGCCCGTCGGGGACCGAGATCTCGATCTCCTCCCCGCGCACCGTCTCGGCATTGCGGAACTCGTCGGCGAGAGGGAGCTCGTCGAGCCGGATCTCGCGCCCGTCGCCGCGCCGGCAGGTGATGACCTCCAGAAGCTGCTCCGGCGGGGCGTCCGGACTGCGCAGCCCGCCGACGAGCCGCCGCGCCTCGCGGTTGAACGACACCGGCCGGCCGGTCCGGGCATCGAACACCGCCACCCCGACCGGCGAGGTGTCGACCAGGGCCTCCAGGTCGGCCCGGGCCCGCTGCTCGTCGCGGTGCGTGCGGGCGTTGGCGATCGCCGTCGTCGCCTGCGAGGCGAACAGCGCCAGGACCTCCTCGTCCTCCTCCGTGAACGCGTAGCCGTCCTCCTTCTCGCCGAGGAAGAAGTTGCCGACCTGCACGCCGGCATGGCGCATCGGCATGGCCAGCAGGGTCTTCGACAGCGTCAGCTCCCCGGAATAGCCGAGCGAGCGGATATAGCCGGGCAGGTCCGCCAGCCGCAGCGCGCCCGGCAGGTCCCGGAGGTGCTCGAAGAACGCGTATCCGTGCGGCCACTCCACCATCTGCCGGCGCTCGTCGTCCGACAGGCCGGAAGCGATGAACTCCTCGATATCGCCGGCAGCGTCGACGGTCGCGATCGTCCCGTAGCGCGCGCCGGTCAGCGCCCGGGCGCTCTCGACGATCTCGCGCAGGACCGTGTCGAGGTCGAGGCTCGCGCCGATACGCAGGATCGCCGCGTGGAGGCTCGCGTTGCGCTCGCGCAGCGCCGCGATCTCCTGCCTCGGTTCACGCACCGCCCGGCTCATGATGTTCTTCTGCGGTCCTGCAACAGGCGCGCAGACCGTCGATCCAGGTGGGATGACGCGGGACAAGGCCGAAATGCGCCACCCTCGGCATGTCAGAATTTGGCCGGTTTCGAGACCGTCGGCAGTCTGTGCAGCGTATCGACCGCATCGGCGCCATCGTTCATGGCCTCGAACGCCGCAACCTCGCTGCGATAGGCTGTCAGGCCCACCGCCGCATGCATAGACGCCTCCGGCGCGCCCTCACGCACTTCCGCAGGCAGCGGACGGTCGATGGCAACGAGGTCGACGCCGGCGGCCGCCGCGGCGGAACCTTCCGCGTCGGTATGGGGTGCGACCTGCGAAAAGATCCGCGTTCCCTTGAACGCACGCAAGTCGGTCACAGTCAGATTGCGCCGGGCTGGTTTGCCGCCATGGGTATACATGTTTCGCAGGTGATGACCGCGCATGGGTCGCAATCGTTGCAGGCCCGCCGGCCATCAAACAACCCAAGATATTTCGGGGTTGGCTCAGGAAATATGAGTCATGATAAGGTCGTGCACCCAGCAGGTGAATGCCATGTCAACGGCGGCGCAAGGGCTTCCTGTTCCCGACGGCCGCGCTCTCGAAGGTCTTCCGCGGCAAGTATCTCGACTTCCTCGGCGCCGCGCACCGCGACGGCGAGCTTCGGTTGAAGGCTTCCGGTGGCGGCGACAGCCGCGAGTTCGAATGCCTGAAGACCGCGCTGCGATCGAACAACTGGGTGGTCTACAGCAAGGCCCCGTTCGCCGGCGCCGGGCAGGTCCTGGCCTATCTCGGGCGCTACACCCACAAGACCGCCATCGGCAACCATCGCCTCGTCGACTTCGACGGCGAGCACGTTCGCTTCCGCTGGCGCGACTACGCTGATGAGAACAAGGTCAAGGTGATGCGTCTCGACGCCGACGAGTTCATCCGGCGCTTCCTGCTGCATGTGCTGCCGCGCGGCTTCACCCGGCTGCGTCACTACGGGCTCCTCGCCAATCGCTGCCGGGCTCGAAAGCTCGCCCTCTGTCGGGGGCTGCTTCACCAGCCGGCTCCCGAACCGCGTGAGCCGGAAACGACGCGGGAGATGCTGCTGCGTCTGACCGGGATCGACATCGCCGTCTGCGGGCAGTGCGGCAGGGGAGAGTTGCGGCAGATACTCGTTCTGGAGCCGCAGCACCGAACGGGAATAGCGGCGATGAAGACCGGACCGCCATGACGATGCGCCGGTCACCGTCGAGGTCTAATGACAGCGCGCCGATCGGCGCGCCACGGTCATCCCTGCGCCCGGACTGCGCCGTGCATCGAAGAACCGTCCACCCTAGCGGCTGCTCGGACGCCAGGACCACCGCCGTGCCGAATTTTGCAGTGCCGTCGTCTCTGTCGGCGTCGGGCGGTTGCGTCTTCCCGACGTAATCGACCCCCATCGAGCCGTTACTTTCCCCATAGCCCGGCATCACCGCCGTGCCGCGCGGCTCAGCTCAATGATCTTATCGGTCCTGCTGCGCACGACCGATAAGAGCCTATTCATTATGCCGATATCGGCATAATGCCGCGGAACGCTGCCTTCGTGGTATCGCCCTCGGCAGAAAGTCATGGCTGTTTGCCGGCTCGGACCGCGGCGGCAGGCGCGCCGCGGTCATGTACACCCTCATCGGCACTGCCAAGTTGAACGACGTCGACCCCCAAGCCTGGCTCGCCGATGTCCTCGGACGCATCGCCGGAACGCCACAGAAACGGCTCGACGAACTCCTTCCCTGGAACTGGCAGGACAGCCGGCAGCACCATCACGCTGCATAGCCAGACAAGCCAGCCGACACTCCCCAATCAGCAAGACCCCGCCGACAAATCCAACTCAGGATACCCTGTGGTCCTCGGCGGATGCTTACCCTGAACCAATGATCCAGAACCAACCGAAAAACGACTTGTCTCCCAAGAGGCGTGCATGCACGAATCGTCGTTGGCGCTATCCGGGATGACAATGCAGGTGCGCTTCGCAGGTCGGGATTCAAAGCGTTGGGATCGTTCTCTTGGAGGGCCGAACCGTTACATGTCCGGAACCGGGTTACGCTATTTGATGTAGATCTCGTCCCACGGCGAGCACACGCCCCAGATGGAATTTACGGGCGGGTTGCCGACACGGTCGTGGTTATAGACCGTGTGGTAGGGCGAGGTGTGCAGATAGGCGATGGGCGCTTCATCGACGACCATCTTCTGCATTTCCTCATAGAGCGCCGCGCGCTTGTCCCGGTCCAGTTCCTTGCCGGCCTCCTCCATCACCGCATCGACTTCGGCGTTCTTGAACTGCTGGGTGTTGTGCCACGGCACGCCCGGGCGGATGTTCGCGGACTGGTAGGTGCGGTGCACGCCGATCACCGGGTCGCCCCAGTTGAACACCGAGTCCATCGTCATGTCGAACTCGTGGTTGGACACGGTCTTGATCCAGGCGCGGAAGTCCGCCGAGGCCTTGATCGTCACATCGATGCCGACCTTCTTGAGCTGCGCCTTGATGTATTCGGTCTCGCGCTTCCAAGTGCCGGCGGCGGGGATGTAGTTCAGCGTGGTGCGGATGCGGATGCCGTCCGCGTCCGGCTTGTAGCCGGCCTCGTCGAGCAGCGCCTTGGCCTTTTCGACATCGTAATTGTAGGGGTTCACGTCCTTCGGGGCGAACACGCTGCCCGGATGGATCGGACCGAGCGACCGCTGCGCATAGCCGCCGTAAAGCACATTGAGGATAAACTCCTTGTCGATGGCGTAGGCGACGGCCTGGCGCACGCGCTTGTCGTCGAACGGCTTTCTCTCGGTGTTGAAGGCCAGCCACTCCAGCGGGCCGATGGCCGAATAGCCATCCGGCGTCAGCGTCAGGTGCTCGTTTTTCTTCAGGCGGTCGAGGTACGGCGCGTCGGATTCGAACGCGGTCAGATCGACATCGCCCTTCTCGAGCGAGATCACGCGGCTCGTCGTCTCGGAAATCTTTTTATAGACGATCCGGTCGATATACGGCTTGCCCTCGAGGAAATAGTCCTCGTTCCGCTCCATGATGATGTATTCGCCGGGCCTGAATTCCTTCAGCTTGAAGGGGCCCGAGCCGACCACGTTCTGGCTGTTCTGCGGATGCTGGCGGATATTGTCGGTATTGCCATAGACATGCTTGGGAATGACCACGCCGAGCTGCGAGGAGAACGCCAGCAGGATCGCCGGATGCGGGCTGCTGAGGTTGAATACCGCGGTCAACGGGTCGGGCGTGTCGATGGACTCCACCGGCGCATACATCGGCTTGAACGGATGATGCTCCTGGTAGGTCTCGATGGAGAACTTCACATCCTCGGAAGTGATCGGCTTGCCGTCGTGGAAGCGCGCATTGTCGCGCAGCTTGACGGTCACCTTGAGGCCGCCGTCGGAGATCTCCCAGCTTTCCGCCAGATAGGGGTGCGGGTTCCACTCGTCGTCGAACCGGAGCAGCGCCGCGAACAGTTGCGTTCCGGGAATGCCCGTGGGCGTGCCGGAGGCGATCGTCGGATTGAAGTGGCCGGCAATGACCCGGGACGAGAATGTGAGCGTTCCGCCCCGCTTCGGCTCCTCCGCCGCCGCTGCCGCGCCGGTCAGGACCGCCGCCGCAGAAGTCAGCGCAACCAAGAGTTTTTTCATATTCCTGTCCTCCCGATAGGTCCCCGGTCCCGTCGTGACGCCCGAACTTGCCTTGAGCCGGAAGCAGCCCCGGAACCGCTAGCGTCCCCGAAGGTCGAGGTTTCTTGTCGACTGCGCAGCCGCCGCCCGGCCCGCGATTCCCGGTTCGTCACGCGCCGGCCAATGCGCAATGCATCGATCATTCCGGAATCGGCAGGAAGCTGTCGTCCCGATCATCGAGACGGAACAGCCTGATCTCTTCGGAGAAATTGAGCATGGCGGTCAACCCATAGCCGCCAGTGCCGCAGCCCTGTCGCTATGCACCGAGAAAATCGCGAGGAAACCACTGATCTTGAAAACCTCGTGGATGCTCGGGTTCAAGGTACAGAGCGTGATCGTGCCGCCGGACTGCCGGAGCCGCTTCGCCCCCACCAACAACACGCGCAGACCGGCCGAGCTGATGTAGTCCAGTTTGTTGAAGTCGATGAGCAGGACCTTCTCGCCCCTCTGCAACGCGGCCAGCAACCTTTCTGCGAATTCGTGCGCGTTCGTACTGTCGAGCCGACCCTTGGGTTCCAAAACAAAAACGCTATCTCCCTTGCTTTCTCCAATATCCATGAAGCGTCCCCTCCTGTCGGTCCCGATTAGACCGCTGCTTGACAATTAATGGCTATCCAAGTGTTCTAGGATGCCCTTCAACTCCCTCGCAACGAAGCGTAAAAGCGGAAGGTTGTGCGAGGGTTTTTATAGATTCCGATGCGCCGGTAACGACCGGTTTCTGCTCGATGCCCAATGCAGCCTGAATGTCATGGATTTCGCCGACGCTCTGCAGCAGCTGCATTCTGACATCGGCAGAGGTGGCCTCTTGGGCCACGACAGTCCCGGCCGGGACTGTCGTGGCAGCGATGCTAAGCACAAGGGCCGTTGCTACGGCGGCATTTAGGCGTTGCTTCAACTCATTACCTCGAGTCTTGCCGATCTGACTTGGCGTTTCGATAGTGGTTAGCATCTACGCTCAAGGCACAATTCCCTCGCGCATCGCATAAGACTTCCCAAGAACGCCAGATGCATCGGCCTCCCAAGTGAAAACCACCGGTCGCCATCCTTCGGGTTGCTCACCGCAACGCTTCAACGTGATGATCCGTGTCAGTTAGTTTATACCATATTTTATGAATATATCATGAGTAATAGCGCTAAATTAGTGTTAATATCATGTATTTATCGGCAGAGATTGAAAGCGTTGCGGCGGCCGCACCTTGGCGTCAAGCCGAGATGCTGCGATGACCGAGGTAATCGCCGACCTCCTTAATCGACAGCCTCTTATCGAGGAGATGCTGGGCCGCAGCGTGGCGCAATGCGTGGGGACCGCGGCGCTTGCCGGTGATACCGAGGCGGTCGAGGCGGCTGCTGACGACATGCCCGATCGCGTTCCGCGTCATTGGCCGGAGCCGAGAGGCTTCTGTATGAGGGCTTCCAGCGCCGCCAGCAGACCAACTCGACGGCTCGGCGCATGGCCGGCGACGGTGTGCCGATCAAGCAGATCGTCCGCATGACCGGATTGAGCCGCAATCTCGTCCGCCAGATCCTGCGCGGCGAACGCGAGGATGCCTTCCGGCTACGCCAGAGCAGTCTCGAGCCGTGGTTGCCCCGGCTCACGAGGGAATGGGAAGGCGGTTGCCGGAATGGCGCCGAACTGTGGCGCTGTCTTCGCGCAGAGGGGTTCGGGGGAAGTCTGCGCGTCGTCGGCGAATGGGCGACACGACAGCGGCGCGCGGAAGCGTCTGCCTACTCTGCGCCGGGCAGATGTCCGTCCGCGCGGAGGATTGCCCGCATGATGACGACGACGCGTGATCGTCTCTCAAGGTCCGACGCAGTCTCCTCGCCCGGATCGAAGCCGCCGTTCCGGATCTCGCCGCGGCCAGCGCCTTGGGCGAGCGCTTCGTCAACATGGTCAGAAACGGCGAACACGACAATCTCGAAGATTGGTTGAGCGAGGCCGAAGACAGCCTCCTCGCATCCCTCGCCCGCGGTCTGAACGCCGACAGGCATGCGGTTCTGGCAGCCCTTCGTGAGCCGTGGTTCAACGGACAAACGGAAGGCCAGATCAACAAGTTGAAGGCCCTCAAGCGCCAGATGTACGGGCGCGCCAGTCTCGACCTGCTGCGAGCACGCCTCGTCGCCGCCGCCTGACGAAACGTCATCGAAAGTGAGTCAGACCCAGGCTTTGACCCTTCAGAATCCGGCAGGATCAACTGCTTGCGGCGCCGATCGGCGTCGAAACCACGCGCCGAGCAACAATGAAGCCGACCTTCGGGCCTTCGAGCCGATCCCCTGCCCGGAAATCGGCCCCCGGGGTGGCGTTCAACGCCAATTTCTGCCGCAACCCGATGAGCCCCGATTTCGGGCCGGTCCCCGATCTCAACAGCTATGCGAAGCGCTCAACACCCTGCCGTCCATGATGGCGTCGATGGCTTGCCCGACCCGCTCCGCGGCCGCCTCGATCTCGCGGTCTCCGACATGGGCGTAGCGCATGGTCATGCGCACGTCGCTGTGCCCGAGCAGGCGGGCGGTGACGGACAAGGGCACGCCGTTCAGCACAGCCTGGCTTGCCACGGTATGGCGGAGGTCGTGCAGGCGGACGTCCTCGATGCCGGCCTCGCGCCGCACCCGATACCAGAGCGGCACATTGGTGTCCTGGGGCCGGGACGGGTCCCTGACGGAGGGGAAGACCCAGGGGTCGTTGCCCTGCGCCATGCGGCGTTCGACGATCTCCTGCGCCCTGGCATTCAGCAGGACGGTTCTCGGCCCGGTCTTGCTGTCGCGGAGTTCCAGCCGGTCGCCCTTCGCCTCGTCCCGGCGGAGACGGACGATCTCGTTCTTGCGGCACCCTGTGAGCAGCAGCAGGCGGATGATGTCGGCCTGCTGCGCATGTGAGCGGGAGCTCCCGGCGTGGCGGTCCAGCACCCGGTGAAGGCGGGCGATTTCCTCGCGGGACAGGAAGCGCGTGAGCCGGGCCTCGGGATTGCGCCGGATGCCGCGCGCCGGGTTGGCCTCGATATGGCCGCAGGACACGGCATGGTTGAGGATCTGCATGAGCAGGGTCAACGCCCTGTTGGCCGCCCCCGGCGTGGTCCTGCTGCAGTCCTCGAACCAGAGGAGCGCCATACTGCGGGCGATGCGGTCGAGATGCCGGGACCCGAAGGCCGGCAACAGCTCGCGTTTCAGGAGGCTGCCATAGTTCTTTTGCGTCGTGGGCTTGCAGCGGTCGTAGCAGACCGCCTTCCAGGGGCCGGCGACGAAATCCCGGAACAGCGGCGCTGCCTCGCGAGAGGTATCGTCCGCATCGGTCGCCCCGGACGCCGCTGCAAGACAGTCGCGGCGCACATCCTCGACCTTGCGGAGCGTCGCCGGGTCGAACGACATCTTGCGCATGCCGCCGGCCGTCTTGCGATGGTAGACGAAGGTCCGGCTGCCGGAGGGGCGGACCCGCACCCCGAGACCGGCGACCGCGGTATCCCGGACCGTATATTCGCGCTCCTTCGCACGAAGCCTTGCGATGCCGGCGTCGGTCAACCTCTTGCGTCGCAGCATGGCTCAGCCCTCCCCGAGAATGCTGGCGAGAGCGTCGGCCGCCTCCCGGACCGAACGGTCGGAGAGATGGGCGTATTTCAGCGTGGTTTCCGGGTCGTTGTGCCCGAGCAGCCGTCCCGTAGTGGTGATGCTCTCGCCCTGCATGACGGCGATGCTGGCATATGTGTGGCGGAGGTCGTGGAGGCGCACATCGGCAATCTCCGCCGCCTCCCGGACCCGGCTCCAGAACCTCTCGAACACCGGGGCGGACACCGGCCCTTGCCGCTGCGGCGAGGGGAAGACCCACTTGCCTCGCTGGGGAAACCCGTCCAGCACGGCGCGGGCCGGCGAGGACAGCCAGACGGTCCGGGGCCCGGTCTTGCCGTCACGCAGGAACAGGCGCCCTTCCCTGTAGTCGGACCATCCGAGCGTCACGATCTCGCTCTTGCGGCATCCGGTGAGCACCAGCAGACGGATGAACGCCACGCCGCGCGGGTGCCGTGCTTCATGGCTGTCGAGGACTCGTGCAAGCCGGTGGAGCTCCTGCCCGGACAGGAACCGCTCCCGTCCCTTGCGCCGGTAGCGGCGGATGCCGGTACAGGGATTGCTGCCTTCCGGGCGGTAGCCGTAGAGCTCGGCCTGGCGCATGATGACGGACAGGATCGGTGCGGACCGGTCCGCGGCCACGGGCGTCGCGCGCAGGGAAGCGAACCATCGCTGCACATCCTGTCGCGTGATATCGGCGATGTTCCGTCCCCGGAACCGGGGAAGGATCGTGTTGCGCAGATAGTTCCGGTTGACCTTCCGGGTCCCGGGCTTCCAGTTGCGTCCGTAGCGGTCGAAAACTTCCTCGGCCACGGCATCGAAGAGCCTCTCTTCCGGCAGGGTGGGGGTTTCGTCGCGCCGGATGGCGGCAAGCAGTTCCGTTGCGCGCCGGCGGGCCTCGTCGAGGTCCATGCTGCCGGCGTCGCCCATGGTCTTCCAGATGCGCTGCCCTTCATGCTGGCTGTGGACGAAGAAGCGTTTGCCGCCCGAGGGCAGGACGCGGACGCCGAAGCCCGTCAGTTCGGTATCGCGGATATCGTAAGGCGACTTTCGGGCCTCAAGGGCCTCGATCCGGCTCTGGCTGAGGCGGACACCGGGCATGGGTTTTCCTCCTGCGGTCTGTTGCAGGCGGGGGAAAACGCGGTTGCATTTCCGCCCCGGACCTGCGATTGCACGAGGAAAAACAAACGCCTTATCAATGCCTTAGCACCGAAGGTGCGTCCCGGGGTGTCTCCACGCCTTCGGGGCAGGGCGGGGCCGCCGCTTCCTGCCCCGGCTCGCAGGCCGGGGCGGCAGTATCTACATCCCTTCCGGCCCGGTCCGGTAAGGTCGGATACCGCCCTAAACGCCGGACCGGACCTTCGGGATGACCTCTTCGGCGAGCATCGCCATCTCGTCGAGCACCATGCTCTGCGGCATGCCGGGATACTGGATGCCGAACACGAAGTGGTTGATGCCGAAGCGGTGGATATAGCCGATGATCTGCTCCGCCACCTCGTCGGGCGAGCCGAACAGGAACCGGTCTTTCAGCAGGTCCTCGTAGTCCTGCCCGAAATCGCCGTCGCCTTCCGGCATCACCTTGTCCTGGCCCCACTCCTTGTAGGCGCGGTATTTCGCCATCAGGTAGGGCTCGGCGGTGCGTATGGCTTCTTCGCGCGACCGGCCGACCACGACCTCGCGCATCATCGGCAGTTCCGCCGGCATCGGCTTGCCGGCCTTGTCGAGGGCGCGTTTGTACACCTCCATCTGCCGGGCCGTGGTCGCCACCGTGTTGTGCGGATTGATGAACCAGGCGTCCGTCAGCCGGGCGGCGCGCTCGATCGCCCGGTCGGCATTGGCGCCGACCCAGACGGGCGGCGTCGGTTTCTGGATCGGCTTGACGGTGCAGGCGGCCTCGATGAGCTCGAAATGCGAGCCCTTCATCGTGACCCGCTCCTCGGTCCACAGCCGCCGGATCGCCTCGAGACTCTCGACGAAGCGGGGCACTGCATCCTTCTGCGTTGTGCCGAACGCCCTGAATTCCACTTCCCGGTAGCCGAGCCCAACGCCGAAGATGAGCTTGCCGCCACTCATGACGTCGAGATTGGCGAAGATTTCGGCGACATCGAGCGGCTTGTGGAGCGGCAGCAGGCAGATGCCGCACAGCAGGCGCAGGGAGGGGCACTCGCCGCTCATACGCGCCAGGAACGGAACTTGCTGGAAGTCCATCAACGGCCAGGAACTGTAGTGCGAGCCCTTCATGATGGAGTCGAATTTGAGCCGCTCTGCGGCGCGCGCCTGTTCGACCAATTCGTCCCAGTGCAGCTTCGGATCGTCTCCGATCGGGAACTGGCCCCGATTCATGATCCCGAACTGAAGCGCCGTCATTTTTCCCTCTCCTCCCCGGCGAGCCGCGCCGGTATGTCCGTGCCGTTCAACCAGGCGAGCGCCCGACAGGAGCCTCCCTGTGCCAGCAGCATGCGCAAATCCCCGGGCTTGTCCACATCCAGCGCGATGCCGGGCAGGTCGGCGAGGACCAGCGGTTCGATGCCGAGCGCACGCGCTTCGGCCCTGTGCGGCTCGAAGCTGTCATGGCCGAAATGGAACGGGATGGCGTCGGGCGGCGAGCAGGCCACGCAATTGGTCCCGCGTCCGTCTGCGGCAGGCATCATGGTTACGGCCGGGGCCGGGCCGTGGGCAGCCAGGACCCGGTCGATTTCCTCCGGCGAGACGAGCGGTACATCGCCCGGCAAGGCCAGTGCGGCGCCTGCGCCGGCTTCCGCCAGCGCGCGAACCGCGTCGGCGACGGCGGGGCTCTGGCCGCGATTCGCGCTTTCCTCCAGAACGGCGGCGCCGTGGCTTGCCGCCAGCGCCAGCGCCCAAGGGTCGCGGGTAACGACAACCGACCCCTCCAATCCGCGGGCGTCGGCCAGAGCCGTCAGGACATCCTCTGCCATGACGCGGAACAGCTTTTGTCGTTCTTCTGGAGTTAGAGCCGCTGCCAGGCGGGTTTTCGCACTTTCAGGGTTCTTGAGCGGCAGGACGCCCCAGGCAGATCCCGCCGTAACATTCCTTAACAAAGTGTGACTTGTAGGGTGGCGAAACACCTCTTTATGGTCTCCTTACCGGTTCGCCAGTTTGGGAAGTCATATTACAACGCAATGAGCGAACGAGAGAGAAAACCGATCGAACGTCTTTCGCGAAGGGTGGATCGCGGACAGCGCACTTTACGGACGTCGATTGCGTGCGAAGGTATTGGTATCCATAGCGGCCGCAAGGTGCATTTGACATTGGGGCCTGCGCCTGCGGGACATGGATTTGTCTTCCGGCGTCTCGATGTTGCGGGCGATTCCGGCTTGGTGCCTGCAAGGTGGGACATGGTCGTCGATACGACATTATGCACGGTATTGTCCAACCGTTACGATGTCAGCATACGTACGCCCGAGCATGTTTTGGCGGCACTGGCTGGCGCCGGGATCGACAATGCCACGATCGAGGTCGATGCGCCGGAATTGCCGATCATGGACGGCAGTTCCGACGACTTCACTTTCCTTATCGGTTGCGTCGGTATCCGACCGCAGCCTTCCGGGCCGCGGCGTCGGATCGAGGTCCTGAAGCCGGTCCAGGTGCAGGAGGGCGACAGTTGGGCGCGGTTGCTGCCGTCGGACCGGTTCAAGGCTTCCTGCACGATCCACTACGACCATCCCCATGTTGGAATCCAGCGTTTCGATTTCGATTCGGCGCGCCAGACATTTTCGGAAGCGGTCGGCCGGGCGCGCACCTTCGGATTCCTGCATGAGCTGGAATGGCTGCGTGCGCACGGCTACGCCAAGGGCGCTTCGCTGGACAACGCCGTGGCGATCTCGCCAAACGGGGTGATGAACGACGGCGGTCTGCGCTACCCGGACGAATTGGCGCGCCACAAGGTGCTCGACGTTATCGGCGACCTCGCATTGGCGGGTGCCCCGATTGTCGGCATGTTTCAGGGTTACAGGTCCGGGCACCGGCTCAACAACCTGTTGCTGCGCGCGCTGTTCGCCGACGATTCGGCGTGGCGATGGGAAGGCGCCGAAACGGAGGAGCAGCGGGTCGTCGCCTGAAGCTATGCTTCTACGCGCGCATGGCATAAACTGATGCTGCCTTTCCCCGTTGCCATGAGGGTGCCGTGAATCGGGCATACGGTCGTCTTTGGCGAAATGTCTTTGCTGCGCTGTTCGTCGCCGGAACGCTTGCCGGGTGCAGTTCCGATAGCGGCGAGGAATATGTGGAGCGTCCGGTGGAGGAGCTCTACAACGATTCCATGGATGCGCTGCTGGAGGGCGATTTCAAGGTCGCTGCCGAACGGTTCGACGAGGTCGAGCGCCAGCATCCCTATTCGGTCTGGGCCACCAAGGCGCAGTTGATGGGAGCCTACGCCAACTACCAGGCAGACGACTACGACGAAGCGATCGCTGCCCTCGAACGCTATATCGAGCTTCATCCGGGCAACCCGGACGTCTCCTACGCGTATTATCTGACAGCGATCTCTTACTACGAACAGATTTCGGATGTCGGGCGCGACCAGAGCCTGACGCGCAAGGCCCGGTCGGCGCTGGAGGCGGTGGTACGGCGTTTCCCGGGCGGCGACTATGCGAACGACGCCCGCCTGAAGCTCGACCTGACGCAAGACCATCTGGCCGGTGAGGAAATGAGCGTCGGCCGCTTCTATCTGCGCCAGGGCCATTTGCTGGCTGCGGTCAACCGGTTCCGCATCGTGGTGGACGAATACCAGACCACCAGCCATGTGCCGGAGGCGCTGCATCGCCTTGCGGAGGCCTATACCGCCGCGGGGTTGGATGAGGAGGCGGTCCGGGTTGCCGCCGTGCTTCAGCACAACTATCCGGGCAACGAATGGTATGTGGACAGCTACAGCCTGGTCGAAAAGGGCGGAAACGAGCCGGAAGGCGACGGGGAAGACTGGTTCTCGCGGAATTGGAACGCAGTGTTCGATCCGGCAAAAACCGTTGGCGGCGGCGGCGAGCGCGCCGAGGAGCTGGCGAAGGAACTGGCCGAAAAGAGGGCGGCCGAAGATGCGGCTCTCATGGAGCGTGCCCGGCGGATGGAGCAGGAGCGCGCCGGAGGGAGAAACGAAGCGTCTCAGCCGCCGGCAGAGGCGCCTCCGCCCGCCCCCAAGGGATAGCGCCCGGCTGCCATGCTGTGCGGGCTTGCTATCCGCAATGTGGTGCTGATCGAACGGTTGGAGCTCTCCTTCGGGCCGGGTCTTTCCGTGCTTACCGGCGAGACCGGGGCCGGCAAGTCGATCCTGCTCGATGCGCTCGGCCTGGCTCTGGGCGCGCGGGCCGATAGCGGGCTCGTCAGGGCCGGAGTTGAGCGGGCCGATGTTGCCGCCAGCTTCGAAGCACCTCCGGAAGAGGCGGCGGCAGCGCTTCGGGAACTGGAAATCGATGCAGCCGAGGAACTGGTCCTGCGCCGGATGCTCGGGCGGGACGGTCGGTCCCGAGCCTTCGTGAACGACATGCCCGTCGCGGCTGGCCTGCTGCGCCGGCTGGGCCAGGAACTGGTTGAGATTCATGGCCAATTCGAGCAGCGGGGCCTGCTGGACGAAGCCTCGCATCGCGGCCTGTTGGACCGGTTCGCCGGCCACGACGATCTCGTTGGGGCGGTGGCCGATGCGTGGCAGACGCGGGTCCGCGCGGAAAAGGCTGCCGCGGCGGCGCGCGAGGCCTTGGCACGCGACCTGGTGGCGAGAGAGGAATTGGAGGCCGAACTGGAGGCGCTGGAACTTCTGGCCCCTCAGTCCGGCGAAGAGACCTGTCTGGCGGCGCGCCGCCGCAGGATTCTGGCGCACCGAAAGATTCTGGAAGCGGCTACCGAAGCTCGTGCCCTCTTGGGCGACGATGCGGCGGCTGCGTTGCGCGGCGCCGCCCGCGCGCTGGCCCACGCCGGCCCGGAGGCAGCCGGACTCTTCGACGAGGCGCTTTCGGCACTCGACCGGGCGACCATCGAGGCGGAGGAAGCGGAGCGGCTGGTCGTGGCACTCGGCAGCCGAATCGAGGAAGACGAGGCTTCGGCGGATGCGGTGGAGGCACGGTTGTTCGCGCTCCGCGACGCCGCCCGCAGGCACCGGGTCGAGGTCGAGGCGTTGCCGGGGCTGCTTGACGATATGCGCCGGCGGGTCGAGGCGCTCGACGAAGGCGGCGCCCACGCCGCTTGCCTGGAAACGGCGTGGGCGCGTGCGCAGGCGGCATTCGACCGGGCCGCCGCCGCGCTCACCGCCAGCCGCCGAGAGGCAACCTCTACCCTGTCGCGCCGTGTCAGGCGCGAACTGCCGCCGCTGAAGCTGGACCGGGCGGCATTTCGCGTGACTTTGGAGCCCGGTCGGCCGGGGCCAACGGGCGCGGACAGCGTGCGTTTCGAGGTTCGCACCAACACCGGCATGCCGTTCGGGGCGCTCGGGCGCATCGCCTCGGGCGGAGAACTGGCGCGCTTCTCTCTGGCCCTGAAGGCGGCACTCGCGGCAGAGGGCGGTCCATCGATGATCTTCGATGAAGTGGATACCGGAATCGGTGGCGCGACGGCGGCGGCGGTCGGCGCGCGCCTGGCGGGGCTCGGAGAGGCGGGCCAGGTTCTGGTTGTCACCCATTCGCCCCAGGTGGCGGCGCGTGCTTCCCGGCATTTCCGGGTGTCCAAGGACGGTGCGCGCACCTCGGTGGCCGAACTGGACGATGGCGGGCGCGAGGCAGAGATTGCGCGTATGCTGGCCGGCGCCGAGATAACCGGCGCGGCCAGGCGGGCTGCCCGTGCGCTGATCCTGGGCGAAGGCGGATGACGGACGATCCGGACAGCATGGAAGCAGATAAGGCCGCCCAGGAGATGGCCCGGCTCGCTGGGGAGATCGCTAGCCACGACCGGCTCTATCACAGCGAAGATGCACCCTCGATTTCGGATGCCGAATTCGATGCGCTGGTGCGCCGCTATATGGAACTGGAGGCGCGCTTCCCGAACCTTGCGCCGGCCGACGGTCCGGGCGGGCGGGTCGGGTCCCGGCCCGCGCCGGGTTTCGAGAAGGTCACCCATGCGCGCCCGATGCTGTCGTTGCGCAATGCCTTCGACGAGGAGGATACAGCCGAGTTCGTCCAGGGCGTGCGCCGCTTCCTCAATCTCGCGCCCGAAAGGCCGCTTGCAGTGACGGCAGAGGCGAAGATCGACGGCCTCTCGATCGCGCTACGCTACGAAGACGGGCGGCTGGTGCAGGCGGCGACGCGGGGCGACGGCCGCGAAGGCGAGAATGTTACCCGCAATATCGAAACCGTCGAGAGTGTGCCGAAGCACCTTCCGGGTCGGGCGCCCGATATCCTGGAAGTGCGCGGCGAGATCTACATGGCGCATGGCGAATTCCGGCGGCTCAACGAAGAACGGGAACGGGAAGGCCTGCCGCTCTACGCCAACCCGCGCAATTCGGCCGCGGGATCGGTGCGCCAGATCGACTCCGCGGTAACGGCGGGACGGCGGTTGCGCTTCTTCGCCTACGGTTGGGGGGAAGTCAGCGAGCGCCCGGCCGAGACGCACACAGCTGGGCTCGAACGGCTGAAGGAATGGGGATTCGAGGTCGAACTGAACGGGTCGCGCGCCGAAGACGCGGCGGAACTGATCGACGCCCATCGGGCAATCGGCGAGCTGCGCCCTTCGCTCGACTACGACATCGACGGCGTCGTTTACAAGGTGGACCGGATCGACTGGCAGGAACGGCTGGGCTTCGCCGGGCGCGCCCCGCGATGGGCGATTGCACACAAATTCCCGGCCGAGCGCGCCGAGACCGTTCTGGAGGATATCCTGGTCCAGGTGGGCCGGACCGGCGCGCTCACCCCGGTTGCCGTCCTCCGACCCGTTACGGTTGGCGGCGTCGTGGTCTCGCGTGCGACACTGCACAACGAGGACGAAATCGAACGCAAGGACATTCGTGTCGGCGATGCGGTCGTTATCCAGCGGGCGGGCGATGTCATCCCGCAGGTTCTGGAGGTCCGGCTCGACAGGCGTCCGGAAGGAACCGAACCGTTCCGCCTCCCGGAGACCTGCCCGGTCTGCGGCTCCGAAGCGCGGCGCGACGGCGGTGATGTCGTGCGGCGCTGCACGGGCGGTCTGATCTGCCGGGCGCAAGCGGTCGAGCGGCTCAAGCATTTCGTCTCGCGCGGCGGCTTCGACATCGAGGGCCTCGGACGCAAGCATATCGAGGCATTCCACACCGACGGCTTGATCGCCGCGCCGGCGGATATCTTCAACCTGCACGAGCGGCGCGCCGAATTGCTGGAGCGCGAGGGGTGGGGCGAACAGTCGGTGGACAACCTGCTGGCGGCCATCGAGGAACGGCGTCGGGTGCCGTTCGACCGCTTCCTCTACGCGCTCGGCATCCGCCATATCGGCGAGGGCAATGCGCGACTGCTGGCCAAGCACTACGGCAGCTTGGATGCGCTCCGCGAGGCGGTGGTGTCTGCGGCTTCGCGCGAAGGCGAGGCATGGGACGCGCTGATCGGCATCGACGGGATGGGGACCGGACGCGGGGAAGACCTGGTGGCATTCTTTTCGGATCCCCGAAGCGGGAAGATCGTCGAGGCGCTGGCCGAGGAGGTGACGGTCGAGGACGCCGCCGGCGTCTCCTTCTCCAACGGGGATGACGGGGCAAGCGGCGGACTTGCCGGGAAGACAGTGGTCTTTACCGGGACGCTCGCCGCACTCGGCAGGCGGGAAGCCAAGGCGCGGGCCGTGCAGATCGGGATGCGTGTTGTGGGAAGCGTGTCGGCAAAGACCGACTTCGTCGTGGCCGGAGAGGCGGCGGGTTCCAAGAAACGTCGCGCGGAGGAGCTCGGCGTCCGCGTGCTTACCGAGGACGAGTGGCTGGAACTGGCGGGCCGGTGACGAGCGCTCCGGTCAGTCTGGAAACCATTCGCGCTGCGGCTGCCCGCATTGCGGGCAATGTTCGCCGCACGCCCGTTCTCGAAGCGGCTGCGCTGCGCGAACCGCCCTGTTCCGGGCAGCTGTTCCTGAAGCTCGAATGCCTCCAGGTCACCGGGTCGTTCAAGCCGCGCGGCGCGCTCAACAAGGCGCTCGGCCTGGAGGCGCCAGGCGGATTGACCACGGCGTCCGGCGGCAATCACGGCCTGGGCGTCGCATATGCCGCATCCGTGCTCGGTGTGCCGGCCACCGTCTTCCTGCCGACTTCCACGCCCGACGCCAAGGCGCGGAAGCTGCGCGGCTGGGGCGCGGCGGTGCAGGTCGCAGGCTCGGTGTTCGACGAAGCCAATGAAGCGGCGCTCGCCTATGCCGCTGCCCGGGGCGCCGCCTATGTGCATCCTTTCGCGGACCCGGCGGTCGTTTCGGGCCAGGGAACGCTCGGGCTCGAACTGCTCGAGGATGTGCCGGACGCCGATACGGTCCTCGTGGCCGTTGGCGGCGGCGGCTTGATCTCCGGCGTTGCGACGGCACTCCGGGCGCTCAAGCCCTCTATCCGCGTGATCGGCGTGGAGCCGGTCGGCGCACCGACGCTCCATGACAGCCTGGTGGCGGGCGCGCTCGTGACGCTGGAGCGGATCGAGACCGAGGCCGGCACGCTGGCGCCGCTGCGCTCGGCGCCGCTCAACCTCGAACTCATTGCCGCCGGCGTGGACCGCATCGTTCTGGTGGACGATGAGGCAATGCGAAAGGCAGCGCGCTGGCTCTGGTTCGAGGCGAGCGTGGCGGCGGAGCTTTCCGGCGCCGCGGCCCTGGCCGCATTGACGGCCGGAGCCTATCGACCCGGTCCGGGCGAAAGAGTAGTCGCTGTCGTTTGCGGCGCGGGTTCCGACGGTCTCGGTTGACGAGGCCGGCTACTATCCTGAATAAAGGGTCGGTGACAGGGAAAAGGAGGCGCTTGCCTTTGTCGAAAGAGGAAATGATGGTCTTCGGCGGGACCGTAACCGAAAAGCTGCCGAACGCGATGTTTCGCGTGAAACTGGAAAACGAGCACGAAATTATTGCGCACACCGCAGGGAAGATGCGCAAATTCCGTATCCGGGTCATGGTCGGAGACCGGGTGGATGTCGAGATGACGCCCTACGACCTGACCAAGGGAAGGATCACGTTCCGCCACAAGTAAGACCGAGCGAGGCCGCGACGGCGCGTTCGAGCGCCGGCCAGTTCTCCGGGCGGCCGTCCGCTTCCGGCGGCTTCTCGACCAGCCTCGCAAGACGTTCGGTTGCCACGAAATGCAAGCATGCGATGCCGGGCGCCGCCTGCTTGACCGAGACATGGTTATTCGGGCCGTCATCGACGAAGACGGCGGGGCCTCCAGCGCGCGCCGCAAGCCATGCAGCGGCCGGCCCCTTCTCTCCCGTATTCACGACGACGGGGTAGGGCATCCGGTTCCGGGCCAGCGCCGCCTGTCGGGCGTCGCGCTGGGCTGTCGGGATATTGGTCAGCACCACGATCTGCACGCCGGCGCGCGCAAGTCGGGCGAGCCCATCCGCTGCGCCCGGCACCGGCGGCATGTCCTCCGCGCGCTCGGCGAAGAAGTCCTGTATCAGGGTGAACACCTGAGACTGGTCCAGCACCGCGCCGTCAACCGCCCTGCGGACATTCCCCGTCAGGCGGAAAGACGACCAGTCGAACGAATAGCCGCGTTCCCCGATATGGCCGACAAAGGTCTCGACGAAGCGGAACAGCACTTCGTCCGCATCCGAGATCAGCAGCGGACGGCCGGACTCGACGCCGGCGGCCTCCAATTGCGCCAGCGTGGCGGCCGGCAGTCCGGTCATATTCGTTTGCCTTTCAGGCGCTCGCCGAGCTCGTCCGCCAGAAGCCGGATCCCATCGAGATAAGGGTTGAGTTCCAGCGCGCGGCGCAGCCATTCCAGTGCGTCCTCCTCCTGGCCGATCGCGACCAGGATCATGCCGAGGCCCGACAGCGCACCGTAGTGGCGGGGCTCCAGGTTCAGCACCTGCTGCACATCGGCCACGGAATCACGGTGGCGCCCCATCATGTAGAGGACGGTGGCGCGCTTGTTCCAGCCTTCAGCGAAGTCCGGTGCCCGCTCGACGATTTCATCGAAACGGTCGAGCGCCCGGTCGAGCGCGCCGCGCTGCATGGCAATCACACCCTGGGCCATGAGCCGATTGACCGCCTTGTCTTCGGAATGCAGCCAGAGCAGCCAGATGCGCTGGTCGACCTCTGCCGCTTCCTGCGGCGTCATCTCTTGTTGAAGGCGCTCGAACAGCGCGGGCAGTTCCGGATCGTTCTGGTCGGCGGCGGCAATGCCGCCCGAAAGCGCAAGAAAGACTGCGAACGCCAGCGCGCGCAGCGGCTCAGCCCTGCCGCGCCTTGAACCGGCGGTTGGTCTTGTTGATGACGTAGATGCGTCCGCGCCGCCGCACGACCTGACAGTCCTTGTGGCGCTTCTTCAATGTCTTCAACGAACGAACGACCTTCATCGCATCCATCCCGGCCCGGAAGCCCCGGCTTCTACCCGCCCGCTCCGCCCGCTGTCAACATGCGGCTGGCCGCCGGGAGGCCCTCCCTGCCCCCGGAGGCGTCATGAAGTGTCATGTTTTGTCACAATCCCCCGTTGCTCCTTCCGTCTCCGCCGGCTCCCTTTGCCGCGCGTATCGCGCCCGCGCGCATGCGGTCGCCGGACGAACGTCTCCCGTCGGTTTCCAACACGGTCTTGCACTCCTTTCGCCGCCCGGAATTGAAAAAGGGCGGCCCCGGAAGCCGTCTCTCTATGTGCATCATAGCACGTTTTCCCCCATGTCAAGTCTTCGGCTCGGGCGGGCCGCGTCGTTCTCGGGCGCTCAGCTTCCGAACCAGATCGTTGCGCGGGCAAAGACGAGGCGGATCGCGAGGTCGAGCAGGACTATGCCGACCGCAGGGAGATTTGCGATCCCGAGGCCGTGGCGGGCAAGCCGCCATTTGAACAGCAGGATCCAGAACCAGACCGCCATGAACAGCATCGCTGCGATGGGTTCCGGGAGGACGCCCGATGAATTCACCAGGACGACGACGCAGAAGACTGCACTCTGCAGCAGGTTCGCCCAGTTCGTGGCGACAATGAAGCTCCAATAGCGCGGAAACACCTGCATCCGCTCCACCAGGTAAACCATGACGAGCGGGAATGCGGTCCAGGTCGCGATATAGCCGAAGACATCCGCCGCAACGAGTTTCGCCGTAACCTCGAAACCGTGCGGCGTCATGGCCAGCATCAGCAGCGACAGCGGAAATGCGACTGCTGCCGCGCGGAAAGAGCGCCAGAAATCCGTGAGGGCGGAAATCGGTCCCGTGTTTCCGCCAGCCAGAGCCAGTGCCGCGGCGCAGCCCGTCCGAATTTCCCAGAGCATTCGAAACGCTCTCCCGAGCGGTGTCAGGAGAGGAAATAGCCCGCGAGCATCCTCGCGTAAACGCGCGTCAGGTTTTCGAGGTCCTCGATCTCCAGATATTCGTCCACCTTGTGCGCGGTTTCGCTAACCAGTCCGAGTTCGACGACCGGGCAATAGTCCTTGATGAAGCGCGCATCCGATGTGCCGCCCGAAGTCGAAAGCTCCGGCGTGCGGCCCACGACCCTCCGGACGGCGTCAGCCGCAAGGTCCACCAGCGACCCCGGCGGCGTGAGGAAAGACTCGCCGCTGACCGAAATCTCCAGCGCATAGTTGTGTCCATGCCGGTCCAGCGCCTGGCGTAGCCACGCCTCCAGCCCGGCGCCGCTGTGCCGGTCGTTGAAGCGGATGTTGAAGCGCGCCTCCGCGCGGGCCGGGATCAGGTTGGTGGTCGGGTTGCCGACATCGACGCTGGTGACCTGGAGCGACGACGGCTGGAAATGCTCCGTGCCGTCATCGAGCGCGGTCGATGCCAGACCGTGCGCCATGGCGAGTAGCGGATGGACGGGGTTGTCCGCCAGGTCGGGATAGGCGGCGTGGCCCTGTATGCCTTCGACAATGAGGCGCCCGTTCAGCGAGCCGCGCCGGCCGATCTTTATCATCTCGCCGAAGCGCACGGGATTGGTCGGCTCGCCTACGACGCAGGCGTCGAGGCGTTCGCCGCGCGCCGCCAGCCGCCCTAGCATCCGCCGGGTACCGTTGACCGCCGGCCCCTCCTCGTCGCCGGTGATGAGCAGCGCGATGGAGCCGGGAACCGGGCCGAGGCGGGCAACGGCTGTAACGAAGGCCGCAATCGCCCCTTTCATGTCGGCCGCGCCGCGCCCGGTGAGACGCCCGTCGGCGACGGTCGCGGAGAAGGGCGGCACGCTCCAGTCCGCGGGATCGCCTGCGGGTACGACATCGGTATGCCCCGCGAAACAGAACAGCGGTCCCTCGCTACCGCGCCGGGCGTAGAGATTGTCGATATCCGGCGTGCCTGGCGTGCTGAACGGCATCCGTTCGCAGGCGAAGCCGAGCGGGGCCAGCGCCGCTTCGAGCACGTCCATCGCGCCTTCGTCGGCCGGCGTGACGCTCGGGCAGCGGATCAGGGCGCGGGCGAGGTCGAGTGCGCCCTCGGGCATCAATCGCGCAGCAGGTCGTTGATCGCCGTCTTGGCGCGGGTCTGCGCGTCCACCGTTTTGACGATGACGGCGCAGGAGAGGTTCGGCCCCGGACTGCCGTCCGGCAGCGGCCGGCCCGGCAGGCTGCCCGGCACGACCACGGCATAGGGCGGCACCCGGCCCGTATGCACCTCGCCCGTGTCGCGGTTCACGATCTTCGTCGTGGCGGAGATGAAGGTGCCCATGGCAAGGACCGCGCCCTCGCCGACGATCACGCCCTCGACGACCTCGCTGCGCGCGCCGATGAAACAGTTGTCCTCGACGATCACGGGTTCGGCCTGGAGCGGCTCCAGTACGCCGCCGAGCCCCACGCCGCCCGAGATATGGCAATTGGCGCCGACCTGGGCGCAGGAGCCGACGGTGGACCAGGTGTCGATCATCGTGTTCCCGCCGACCCATGCCCCGACATTCACGAAGCAGGGCATCAGCACGGCGCCGGGCGCGATATAGGCGGAGTGCCGGACCGCACAATTGGGCACCGCGCGGAAGCCGGCCTCGGCGAAGCGGGCTGCGTCCCAGCCCTCGAATTTGGAGGGCACCTTGTCGTACCAGGGCGCCCCGTCCGGCCCGCCGGAGACCGGGGCGGAATCGGCGAGGCGGAAGGAGAGCAGCACCGCCTTCTTGCACCACTGATGGACATGCCATTCGCCGTCCACCTTCTCGGCCACCCGAACCTTGCCCCGGTCGAGCGCATCGAGCACCGCCTCGATAGCCTCGCGGGCCTCGCCCTTCGTGTCCGGCCCGATGGCGGCGCGGTCCTCCCAAGCGCGGTCGATGGCGGCCTGCATGGTCCGGTCCGACATGCGCGTTCCTCCCCCCGAAAAAGGCCCCGGACCATTCCCGAACCGACCCGCCCTGTCAATGCGGCGACCTCGCTGTTCAGGGCGCTTGCATTTGCGACCGGAGGGCGTTTTCAGCCGCACCGGAAACGCTATAGTCCGGGAAACTCCGAGGAGACCGGGAAACCCTCATGCCGAAACGTCTTGAGTTCTGGTTCGATGTCGGCTCGCCGACCGCCTATCTCGCCCACACGCAGATGCCCGGCATCGCCGAGCGCACCGGGGCGGAGATCGCCTGGAAGCCGATGCTGCTCGGTGGCGTCTTCAAGGCGACGGGCAATACGCCGCCGGGCACTGTGGAGGCCAAGTCCGCCCATTACGGCATCGACCTGCCGCGTTTCGCCAAACGCTACGGCGTGCCGTTCCAGCGCAACCCGTTCTTCCCGATCATGACGCTCGGCCTGATGCGCGGCTGCCTCGCCGCCCAGCGCGACGGCTATTTCAAGACGTATGCCGACGCGGTCTTCACCGCGATGTGGGTCGATGGCAGGAACACCGGCGACCTCGATGTGCTGCGCGCGGTGCTCGTCTCCGCCGGCCTCGACGCCGATGCGCTCTTCGCCGCAACGCAGGACCCGGCAATCAAGCAGCAATTGATCGCCAACACAGAAGAGGCGGTGGCGCGCGGGGCATTCGGCGCGCCCACCTTCTTCGTCGGCGACGAGATGTTCTTCGGCCAGGACCGGCTCGATTTCGTCGAGGAGGCGCTGGCCGCCTGACGGGGCACTGCCGCCCGCCGTTACGGGCAGCCCAGCCGGTCCGCGAGGTCGATGAAGTCCTCCGCGACAACAGTGAAGCCGGGGTCGGCCTCTAGGTCGGTGGTCTGGCCGGGGCCGTGCTCCGTCCGGCGCGGCACGAAGGCGGTCGCCATGCCCTGGGCGGCGGCGGCGTGCAGGTCTCCGTTGTGGGCGGCCGTCATCATCGCCTCTTCCGGCGCGAGGCCGAGCACGGCGCAGCTCAACCGATAGGCGTCCGGCTGCGGCTTGTAGGCCCGCGCGACCTCCGCTCCGAGGATCGCGTCCCAGGGCAACCGGGCATGGCGGGCCATGTTCACCATGAGCGCGATATTGCCGTTGGAGCAGGTGCCGACGATGTATTTCCGCTTGAGGCGCGTGAGGCCCAGCACTGCGTCCGGCCAGGGGTCGAGGCGGTGCCAGGCGCGGTTGAGATCGTCCTTCTCCG
Organism: Alphaproteobacteria bacterium; assembly: GCA_965261985.1. Classification (GTDB taxonomy): domain Bacteria; phylum Pseudomonadota; class Alphaproteobacteria; order Bin95; family Bin95; genus Bin95. The sequence continues at coordinate 4,640,792 of OZ253490.1, read as the reverse complement.
CCTCGCTCAGGCCCGACACGCCGAACTCCTCCAGCACGGTCTCCAGGTTCTCCCGGTGCAGCACATCGAGGATGGTGTAGGCGCGCGCGCCGCTGCGGACTTCTTCCATCGCGGGCTGGTAGCGGTCCCGCCAATGCCGCGCAAAGGCGTGCCAGTCGAGGTCGTAGCCCTTCGGCGCCAGCGCCTTGCGCGCCTCCCGCGCGACCGACCCCCGCCAGTCCACCACCGTGCCGAACACATCGAACAAGAGCGCCTTCACCATCGCCCGGCTTCCCCTCTGCAATAACGCCGACAGACTGCCCCCTCGCCCCCGCGCCCGCAAGCGGCAGGCGATTTCAGCAAAGGGCGAAACGCTTTAGGGTGCGGAGGCCAGCGGCAGCGGGGGAAGTGCGAGGCGATGCCAGTCTCCATTATCGACAGCGGGATCTATGGGAACCTCTTCGGCACGGAGGCGATGCGGGCGGTGTTTTCCGAGCGCGGGCAGGTGCAGAGGTGGCTGGATGTCGAGGCCGCGCTTGCGCGGGTGCAGGCGCGGCTCGGCATCGTCCCGGAGGAGGCGGGCGCGGAGATTTCCGCCAAGGCCGATGCGGACCTGATCGACATGGACCTCATGCGCGAGGAGGTGGACCGGATCGGCTACGCCATCACGCCGCTGGTCCACCGCCTCGCCGCGCTCTGCGAGGGGGATGCGGGACGCTACGTCCATTGGGGTACGACCACGCAGGACATCAAGGACACCGGCGTCGTGCTCCAGATCCAGGACGCGCTGGGTCTGGTGGAAGCGGACCTTGTCGCCATCCGGGACGGGCTTGCGCGCCTCGCCCGCGAGCACCGGGACACGCCGATGGCCGGGCGCTCGCACCTCCAGCATGCCCTCCCGATCACCTTCGGCTACAAGGCGGCGGTCTGGTTGGCGCCCATCGAGCGCCATCTGGAGCGCCTCGACCAACTGCGCCCGCGCGTGCTTCAGGGCCAGTTTGCCGGAGCCGCCGGAACGCTCGCCTCGCTCCACGGGCGCGGGCTGGAGGTCGCCGACGCACTGATGGAAGAGCTCGGCCTCGCCCGCCCCGCCATCGCCTGGCACACCGCGCGCGACACCATCGCCGAGACGCTGGCCTTCCTTGCCCTCGTCACCGGCTCGCTCGCCAAGATCGCCACCGATGTCGTGCTGCTGACGGCGACCGAGGTGGGCGAGGTGTTCGAGCCCTTCGCGCCCGGCCGCGGCGGGTCCTCCACCATGCCGCAGAAGCGCAACCCCGTCTCCAGCGAGCTCATCCTCGCCTGCACCAAGCAGGTCCAGAGCCGCGCCGCCCTCGTCATGGACGCCATGGCCGCCGACCTCGAACGGTCCACCGGCCCCTGGCATGTCGAATGGGCGGCCCTGCCGGAAGCCTTTGTGCTGGCGTCCGGCGCGCTTGCCCAGGCGCGTTTTCTCATCGAGGGCTTGCGCGTCGATCCGGACGCGATGCAGGCGAATATGGACCTGACGCGCGGCCTGATCGTTTCCGAAGCGGTGATGATGGGCCTGGCACCCGCGCTCGGCCGCCAGGTGGCGCATGACCTCGTCTATGACGCCTGCCGCATCGCCACCGAGGAGAAGCGCGCCCTGCTCGATGTGCTGCAGGGCATGCCCGAGGTGACCGCCAAGCTCGACCGCGACGCGCTCGCCCGGCTTTGCGACCCGGCCAACTATGTGGGCGAGGCGCCGCAAATGGTGGACCGCCTGCTCGCCGGCCTTGCGCCGCGCGGATGAGGGCGCCCGACCGGCGCATCGCCGCCCGGAACAATATCGTCGGCGCGCTGTGGATGTGCGCCACCGTGCTCTGCTTCACGGCGATGGCGGTCGCCGGGCGGCAGCTCTCGGACACCATGTCCACGGCGCAGATCATGGTGCTGCGGAGCTTTGTGGGCTTGTTCGCCGCCCTGCCGCTCGCGCTCGCCGCCGGGCGCATCGCCACCCGCCGCCCGTTCCTGCATCTCGCCCGCAACGGCGTGCATTTCGTCGGCCAGTACGCCTGGTTCTACGGCATCGCGGTGCTGACCTTCGTCGATGTGAGCGCACTGATGGCGACCACACCGATCTGGGCGACGCTGCTCGCGCTCGCCTTCCTCGGCGAGCGCGCGGGGCTCCGGCGCTGGGCGGTCATCGCGCTCGGCTTCGCGGGCGTGCTGGTCATCCTGCGCCCCCATGCCGTGCCGGTCGAGTGGGCGGCGCTCATCTGCATCTTCGGCGCCGCCGGCTATGCGGGCGCCAGTGTGCTCTCCAAGGAGTTGATGCGCACCGACACGCCGATCCAGATCGTCCTCTACATGCTGGCGATCCAACTCCCCATTGCGGCGCTCGCCAATTGGGGCCAATGGACGCCGGTCGTGTGGGAAGACGCGGGCTGGATCGCCATCGTCGGCTTCACGGGCGTGGTCGCGCATCTCACCATGAACCAGTCCATCCGGCTCGGCGAGATCTCCGTCGTGGTCCCGGTCACCTATATCCAGCTTCCGTTGTTGGGGCTGGTCGGCTTCGTCTTCTACCTGGAGGTGCCGGAGACGATGGTGCTGGTCGGCGCTGGCATGATCGTCGCCGGCGCTTGGTGGAACATCGCCGCCGAAAGCCGCGTCGCCAGGGGGAGGTAGCCCCTTCACCGTCCCGCCTGCACCATCACGATGCCGGCGGTGACGACGGCGAGGCCGGCGAGCTCCGGCCAGGCGAGGCTCTCGCCGAGCAGCAGCGCCGAAAAGAGCGCGCCCAGGCCCGGCACCAGTCCCGCGAACACGCCGGTGCGGCCTGCCCCCAGCACGCCGATCGCGTAGCTGTAGAGCCAGATCGAGACGATGCCTCCCAGAATGCCGTGGACGAGGGCCTGCCAGGCGAGGGAACCGAAGGGAATTTCCAGCAGCCGGCTCTCGCCGAACAGCAGGAAGAAGGGCAAAAAGGCCGCCGTCGAGACGGTGGAGAGGATGGCTGCGGCGTGAAGCGGCGCGATCTCGGCCCGGCGCGCCGTCACCGTATAGACCGCCCACATCCACGCGCCCAGGTGGAACAGCGCATAGCCGCCGAGCCCGCCGGGAGGCGCATTGCCCAGCGCGGATATCGCGGTGAGCCCGACGCCGGCCGCCGTCAACCCCACGCCCACGAGCCGCAGTCGCCCGGCCCGCTCGCCCAGCAGCAGCACGCCAAGCAGTGCGGTGAGCGCCGGGAAGGTGCCGGGAATGAAGATCGCGGCATGGGCGGCCGGGGCATGCAGCAGGCCCGTGCCCAGCACCAGCGCGAAGGGAATGCCGATGGTCCCCGCCATCGCCGCCGTGCCCCACCAGCCCGCTTTGCCCGCCTTGAAGCCGTGCCTGAGCGCGACCGGCAGCAGCAGCGCCGCCGGCACGCCGACGCGCAGGATGGCCAGGTCCCCGGGCGTGATCGACTCGGTGACGGAAAGCCGGGACAGCGGAAACCAGGCGCCCCAGAGCACCATTGCCAGAAGTGCTGACGCGATGGCGCGCGCCTCGCGCCCTCCGGGCAGCCGGGCTATTGTTTGCTGCGTCAGGCCGGGTCGCGCCGGGCGAAGTGGCCTCGGACGCGGAAACGTTCGAGATAGGTCGGTATGACGGTTTCGATGTCCCTCGGCTCGATGCCGAGCTCCGCGAAGCCGGCCGCGCCCTCGGGCACGACATTGTCGTATTTCAGCAATTCGACCTGGTCCGGCGTGATCGGCGCGCCCGGCACGAATTGGATCAAGGCAGCCTTGGCCTTCATCACGGCGAACGGCACCGGCACCAACAGGCGCTTGCGGCCGATCTCCGCCAGCAGCAATTCCATCAACTGCTTGAAGCTGTATGTCTTCGGCCCGCCGAGCTCGAACAGGCTGCCCTCCCGGTCGAGCGCCGCAACCGCAGCTTCGGCCACATCGCCCACATAGGCGGGCTGGAAGCGGGTGAGGCCGCCTCCGATGAGCGGGAGCGCCGGGACGAGTCTCGCCATGAGCGCGAACCGGTTGAAAAAGTCGTCCTCCGGCCCGATGACGAGGCTCGGCCTGAGGATCGCGGCGTCGGGGAAGGCCTCGCGCACCGCCTCCTCGCCGGCGGCCTTGGAACGGGCGTATTCCGCCGTGGACTCCGCATCCGCCCCGATGGCGGAGATATGCACGAGCTTGCCGACGCCCGCCTCGGCGGAAGCGGAGGCAACCGCGCCCGCCCCGGCCGCATGGATGGCGGCGAAGGATTGCGGCCCCCGCCCCACCAGCACGCCCACGCAGTTGATCGCGGCATCGACCCCTTCGACGGCTGCGCGCACGCTCGCCGGATAGCGCAGATTGGCCTGCACCGGCACGACCTGGCCGACATCGCCGCCGGTTTTCAGGAACTTCGCCCGTTCCGGGTCCCGGCATGCGACCCGCACGCCGGCGCCGGCCGCCGCCAGCCGCTTGACTATGTAGCGTCCGACGAAACCGGCGCCGCCGAACACCGTTACCCGCATTCCCTGCATGACCGTTCCCGGCCCCCGTCCTGTCGCGGCCCCGGAGTGTAGCGCACGGCTTCCCGGCGGCAAAACGCTTCGCTAGTCTCACCCCAGCGACCGACAGGGGAGTCCGCGTCATGGCCGGGAAGCAGTTGCGCAGCCGAAACTGGTTCAACGACCCGCACGATCCGGGGATGACCGCGATGTATATCGAGCGGTACATGAATTACGGCATCACGCGGGAGGAGCTGCAGTCCGGCAAGCCCATCGTCGGCATCGCGCAGACCGGCTCCGACCTCTCGCCCTGCAACCGCATCCACCAGAGCCTCGCCGAGCGGATGCGTGCCGGCATCCGCGAGGCGGGCGGCATCGCCATCGAGTTCCCGGTCCACCCGATCCAGGAAAGCGGGCGCCGGCCGACTGCCGCCATCGACCGCAACCTCGCCTATCTGGGCCTGGTCGAGGTGCTGCACGGCTACCCCATCGACGGGGTGATCCTGACCACGGGCTGCGACAAGACCACGCCGGCGATGATCATGGCGGCGGCGACGGCGAACCTGCCGGCGATCTCGCTGAACGGCGGCCCGATGCTGAACGGCTGGTGGAAGGGCAAGCGCGCGGGTTCGGGCACCATCGTCTGGGAGGCGCGCAAGCTCCAGGCGGCGGGCGAGATCGGCTATGAGGAGTTCATCGAGATGGTGGCCTCCTCGGCGCCGAGCCCCGGCCATTGCAACACCATGGGCACAGCCACGACGATGAACTCGCTCGCCGAGGCGCTCGGCATGTCGCTGCCGGGCTCCGCCGCGCCGCCCGCCCCGCACAAGGAGCGCGCGCAATACGCCTACGAGACCGGCCGGCGCATCGTCGCCATGATCCATGAGGACCTGACGCCCGACCGCATCCTGACCCGCGCCGCCTTCGAGAACGCCATTGCGGTCAACAGCGCCATCGGCGGCTCCACCAATGCGCCGATCCACATCAACGCCATCGCGCGCCATGTGGGAGTCGAGCTGGTGCTCGATGACTGGCAGGACGTCGGCTACGACATTCCGCTGCTGGTCAACTGCCAGCCGGCCGGGGACTATCTGGGCGAGGACTACCACCGCGCGGGCGGCGTCCCGGCGGTCATGGGCGAATTGCTGCGTGCCGGCAGGCTGAAGGGCGATGCGCTCACCGTTACCGGCAAGACCGCCGCCGAGAATATCGGCGACGCCGCTCCGCTCGACGAGGACGTCATCCGCCCTTACGGCCGGCCCCTGAAGGAGCACGCCGGCTTTGTCGTCATGGGCGGCAGCCTGTTCGACGCCGCGGTGATGAAGACCAGCGTCATTTCCGAGGATTTCCGCGCCCGGTTCCTTTCGAACCCGGATGACCCCGACGCCTTCGAGGGCCGCGCCATCGTCTTCGACGGGCCGGAGGACTACCACGCGCGCATCGACGGCCCGGCGCTCGGGATCGACGAGACCAGCATCCTGGTGATGCGGGGCGCCGGCCCGGTCGGCTATCCGGGCTCCGCCGAAGTGGTCAACATGCAGCCGCCCGCCGCGCTCATCCGCGCCGGCGTGCGCGAATTGCCGACCATCGGCGACGGGCGCCAGTCCGGCACTTCGGGCAGCCCGTCGATCCTGAATGCGAGCCCGGAGAGCGCGGTCGGCGGCAATCTCGCCATACTGGAAACGGGCGACCGCCTCCGGGTGGACCTGCGAACGCGCCGCGTCGATATCCTGCTGCCGGACGAGACGCTTGCTGCGCGCCGCGCCGCCTACGACCCGCCGGTGCTGGAGAACCACACGCCCTGGGAAGAGCTCTACCGCAGCCATGTGGGCCAGCTCGCCGAGGGCGGCTGCCTGGAGTTCGCCACCCGCTACCGCCGCGTCGCCGCAGAACCGCCGCGCCACTCGCACTGACGGGCAGGGGCCCCGCCGCCGCCAGCCCCTCTCCCGGCCTCTCCCCGCAAGCGGGGTGAGGGGAAATTTTTTGCAAACCGCACCATGAATCTCCCCTCCCGCTCGCGGGCTACGGGAATCACATCTGTTTCCGTTGGCTTTGTATTGCATGCCCCCGTCCGTCACCCCGGCCCCCGAGCCGGGGTCCAGCCTTGGTTTTCGCGGCAGCCGCAAGCGGTTCGCCCTGCTCTCCACCGGTTGCGGCGGCATCGGGAGCCATGGATGGACCCCCGCCTTCGTGGGGGTGACGAATGGGGGCGGAGCGCGGCCTGGCCGGGCCAACGGGCGCACCGGGCACACTTCGAAACGAGATGTGTGCATCCCGTAGCGCTCGCGGGAGTGGCGGGGGAGGGACTCTCTCTCGGCTTGGTTGGGCCTCGCCGGGAATCGGGGCCCCATGCGAAGTGTCATGAAATGTCATGAGATGTCATGGCGGGGTGCGAATTCTCCGTTGTCCGACCCCTGCGGTTCGTCGGGGTCGAAGAGGCCGTTGCCGCATCGCGCGTCTTCCCATGCGAGGCTGTTCCGCCTTCGCAGTTCGACGCTCTCCGGCGTCCAGGGGTCGTAGAGTTCGGCGAAGCCCTCGCGGCGCTGGTAGAGCCAGTCGTTTTCGGCGCTATCGACCCTGTCTTCGTCGCTGGGCCGCTCGTCGCCGACCCACCCGTCTTCTTCGTAAGTTTCCTCGGGCGGGTCGTCGGCTTGCGGGCGGTGCTCCGCCGGGGGCGGGGCGGGCGGCTCGAAACGGACGGGCAGGCGCTCCCGCTCCTCGACGGCTTCCGTGAGCCGTTCGGCGGTTCGACCATGCGCGATTTCGTCGAAGCTTTCCTGCCGCTCCAGCGCCTCCCGGCTGGCGCAGTGGCGCGCGAGCACGCGCTCGGCCCGGTCCCGGCCCCTGCGCACGGCGTCGGCGAGCGGTCCCGGTTCGGTTCCGGCTTCGAGCGCGTCGCCGCCCACCATCTCGCAGAACTCGTCCTCGCCGGCAACCGGCCACAGCACGGCGCGGCGCATGCCGGCGGGTCTCGCGAGCCCGGCGATCTCGGCCTGAAGCCGGACGATCTGGAGCATCAGGTAGGCCGACCCGCTGGCGACGGCGGCATCCCATGCCTGCTCCAGCCGGGCGAGCGCGATCCGCGCTTCGTCCCGGACGGTGCGCTGCCATGACATGCGGATGCGGCGCACGCGCTCCACGATATAGGGCCGCTCCAGCAGCGCATGGCCGGTCTGGCGCGCCGAGCCCTCGGCATAGCCGGCGCGCCTGGCGGCGTCGGCCGCATTGCCGGAGGCGGTGAAATGGCGGCAGAAGGCCTCCTGCCGGGTGGAAAGTGCGGCGGTCGCGTCAAGCATGAGCGGCGGCTCCTTCGTTCCGCTTGCGTTCGGTCCGGCTATCCGCTGCGGTATCGCACCGCAACGGGCCGGTGAGGACGGGTTGGCAGACAGGGCGGCCCGGCTCGGGAGCGACCCTTTTTCGCGCGTATCGCGCACCTGATTCCGCGCGCGAGCCGAACGCAGGACGCACTTCGCCTGTCTGCTGAATCGGGGTCTTTCCGGCACCGGGCCGGCGCGGCGGGAAGCGGTCCGCGGATGCCTCTTCCCTTGAACCCATCCTATCACGGATATTCTGAGGTCAAGCCACAATCAGGAATTATTTCCAAAATTCAGGAACTGCTTCGTTATCCCGCCCGGCAAGGCCCTCCCCCGCCGACCGGGATCGGGACGGAATTTGTCCGGATTGCCGCGTATTTCGGGCCGAGTCCGCAATCGTCACCCCGGACGGAGCGAAGCGGAGGTCCGGGGTCCATCTCCGGACCTTCGTGCCGGGTTCGGGCGGCAGGGCTGGGCCCCGGCTCGGAGGCCGGGGCGACGACCGGATGCAAGGCCGGCGGTCGTCCAGCAAACGGCAGCCGACTCCGCCGGACCGAATCGCGCTCCGATGTGCAGCGTGACAGCGGGCGATAACCCGCCGATCAAGCCGCCTTTCGTGCGTCTTCCTTCTTCGGCAGGTTGAAGACGCGGGCGGCGTTTCGGCCGAGGATGTTTCGCTTCTGGTCTTCGCTCAGGAACGGGATGTCGTAGATCACGCGCGGCGCATCGAAGTCGAAATGCGGCCAGTCCGAGGCGTAGAGTAGCTGCGTCTCGGCATTGATCATCTCGAAGGTCGCCTTCAGGCCCACCTCGCTGCTCTTCTCCAGCGGCTGGCAGGTGTAGAAACAGCTCTCCCGCATATAGTCCGACGGCATTTTCGTCAGCAGCGGCGCCTCGCTCTGGCGCATCAGATACTGATCGTCGAGCCGCTGCATCAGGAACGGGACCCACGAAATTCCGCTCTCCACCCAGAGGCTGTTCAGCTTCGGGAAGCGCTCGGGAATGCCGTTCAGAATCCAGTTGGTCATGTGGACGAGATTGCACCACACGAAGCCCAGCGCATGCATGCCGAGGAAGCTGTTGCAGGTCGCCAGCGACGGGTCCTGCCAGTGGTAGCCGGCATGGAAGGCAATTGGCTTGCCGGTCTCCTCGATCATGCGGTAGAGGCGCATATATTCGTTGGAATGGACCGGCTTGTAGCGCGTCGAGGTGACGGTGAAGCCGATGACATTGGGGTTGTCGCCGAAGTCCTCGACCGTGCGGCAGGCGGCGTCCGGCGAGTTGAACGGCAGCACCGCCAGCGACATGATCCCGTCGCCGGAGGACAGCACATTCTCCGCCAGCCAGCGGTTGTAGGCGCGCGAGAGCGCCACCTCCATCTCCACCTGCGGGTGCATGCCGATGAACAGCATCGGCGTCGGGAAGAGCACCATATAGTCCAGGCAGAGCGCGTCCATCGCACGGCGCGTGAGCGCCACGTCGCGATGCACGCCCGGCTCGTCCACCTTCTCGCGTTGCGAGGACTGGTGCGGGATGCGCCCGCCGACATCCTGGTAGCGCAGGCCGAGATCGCCGTTGAGCCCGTAGGGCGGCGCCCCGATGCGCTCCTTCTGGTAGATCGAGGCCTGGTGGCGCAGCACCGGGTCTTCGATGTAGTCGATGATCTCGTGCCAGTGGACCGTCTCGACATGGTGGGCGTCGATATCGACGATCGTCCAGTCGGCATAGCCCGCCTTGCGGGCATGGGCGCGGGCATGGGCGAGATAATCGCGCGTGTCGGTCTCGACGCCCATCTGCTGCACGGGCATGGCGCTGGCGGTTCGGATCGGGGCATCCATGGGCTCAGGCCTCCTCCTGCTCGGCCGCCGGCGCAGCCTCGCTCATATGGTAATCCTCCGGGCGGCGGCGCGACCAGAGGCCGAACTCCATCGGCCCGAGGCGCAGCGCGCGCAGCAATTCGGTGACGGCGGTCAGCGCCTCGGTCGGCGTCACCACCTCGTCATAGCGGCCGTGCAGCGGGCGGAAGGTCCGCGCCTCGCCGTCGGCCTTGGCGGCGTACAGCTTGACGGCCGCGGTCATCAGGTCGGCGACGGCGCTGTCCGGTATCCGGTGGGCCTCGCCCCGTTCGACCGCTTCGGCGGCCATCGTCCAGAGCCGGCGGGCGTCCTCGTCGAAGCCCGCATAGGCGTCGTTGCGGCCGCGCAGGTCAGAGGGAGACATAGACCTCTCCGCCCTGCACCTGGACCGCGACGGGCTCCAGCGCCATGCCGTCATTGCCGGGATGGCGGCCGGTCCGGATGTCGTATTCCAGTCCGTGCCAGGGGCAGACGATATGGACCCGTTCCTCGTCATAGCGGCGTCCGAGCGACCGGCGCCCCGCGTCGAGCGCTTCCAGCACCCGGTTGTAGATCCGTCCCTGGCAGACCGGGCCGCCCTGGTGCGGGCAGACACTGCGCCAGGCGTAGAAGCCGTCGTCGAGGCGGAAAATGCCGATCTCCTCGCCGCCGATCTCGACCGCCTTCCTGGCGGGCAGCGGCTCGAACTCCTCGACCGACCCGACCCTCACCGTCTCCATCGACCGTCCTCTCAATGTGCGCCTTCAAACTATGGCCATGGACGTGAGCCGCGTCAATTTTGTATCCTCCAGGCAGTCAGCCGCTTTCCCCGCCTTCGTCCGTTGACTCACTGCCTTCCGATGGCGGCGGCGGTGGCGGGTCCGGGACCAACTCATCTGTCGGTTGCCACTGTTCGCGCTGGAATATATCGAAATCCGGTGCGGGCTTGTTTCGGGTCATGCAGATTCCTCCTTCGTCGGTTCGGGATCTACGAACTCCACCTTCCTTACCTCTTGTAGAGGCAAATAGACATGCTCGACGGTTCGGGTGTCCTGGTATCGTTCATCCGGCTTGGCCGTGCTCGGCCTCCGGGTCCGGACACCGATGCCGCCTCCCTGCTCTTGAATCGACCAACTATGGACAATCCCGTAGATCGGCTTTCCTTCATCCTTCACGTGGATTACCGAAACCCATTTGTGTGTTCGCGCAAGCGCGAACATCCCGGCATCAATGCGGGCATGCGGCCCAACATTCGTCACCCTCAGTCTCTGCAACCATCGGTGAATTCTCGAACTTGACCATGCCTTAGCGGCCAGAAAACCGAGGGCGGCGGCGACAAGAAAATTTAGCCAATCATCCAAGTAGGCCGGTAGTTCTGCCGTTCCCAACGCGGCCGGGACCTGAACCAGCGCGTCGATGACAACATTCCATGCCAGCGCCGTAGCGACCAGCATGGTGCCCGTTCCTTCCGTCCGGGGGGCGATCAGTCGGAATACGCATACCGTGAGAAAACCCGGTAGGACCGCATTCACGATGGTTAACAGCCCGGCCTACATCCGTTGCCCTCGCTGTTTTCACGCTGCCGCAAACAGCATCGATTTCCTGCTCGGCGGTCACGCCCTACAGAGGGCGGCGTCGAGCTCCTTGAGGTCGGGGGCGCGGTCGAGGCCCATGACGGCGTCGAAAATCCGCTCCGTGCGCTCCGGGCTGACGGCGCGCGCGGCATTGTCCCGGAACTTGGTGCAGATATCCTCGGCCGAGAGCGGGTTGGCGTCCGAGCCGCGGTTGACCGACTCGCGGTGGCGAAGCTCGCGGCCGTCGCGGGTGCGCACCCGTATCTCGCCGGAGTAGTAGCGCGGGAAGGCCGACTCGGGGTCGATGGCGAAATCCACCCGCTCCGCCAGCGCCAGCACCTCCGGGTCGGAAATCGCCTTGGGGTCGATCTCGTCCAGCGTGAAGCGGCCGTGCGTCAGCGCCGCCGCGATGGTGTAGTGCATCGAGAACTGGGCGTCGTAGCTGTTCTGCGGGCGCTTCTTGGTCTCCTCCGGGCGGCAGACGACATTGGCCTGCGCATCCGAGATATAGCCCGTGATGCTGTCCACATCCTCCGGCCGGAGGCCGCCCTGCCGGAGCGCCAGCGCCGCATCGGCGAAGGCGTGGTTGAAGTGGCAGGCGGGGTAGGGCTTGAAGGCCACGTTCTCCAGCTCCCAGACCTCGCCGAGATCGGCGGTCGCCATGTCGAGACGCGCCTCGTGGTCCGCGCCCAGATGCAGGTTGTAGAGGCCGTACCGGCCCTCATAGGGCGCGCTCGGACCCTGGAAACCGCCTCCGGCAAGCGCGGCGACGGTGATGCCGGCCACGGCCGCCCAGCCGGGATGGATGCGCTTCGTCCAGGCGCCGTCGCTCAGGAACTCCAGGCTGCCGGCGGCCATGGAAAGCGCGATGCCCTGGGCCATTGCCGCCTGTTGCTCCGAGAGGCCGGCGAGGCGGGAAGCCGTCAGCGCCGCGCCGAACGCGCCGACCAGGCCGGTCGGATGGTGGCCGCGCACATGGAAGCCGCCCTGGGCCGCCTGCCCGATCCGCGACGACGATTCCACGCCGACCAGGTAGGCGGCCAGGAGTTCGCGCCCGGACACGCCGGCGGCGAAGCCCTGCGCGAGCCCTGCGCAGAGCGCCGAAGCGGAGGCATGGACCACGCCGTCGGAATGGGTGTCGTCATAGTCGAGGCCGTGGACCAGCACCCCGTTGACCAGGGCCGCATCGCGCATCGGCAGGCGGACATCCGTGCCGATCACCGGCGACGGCCCCTCGCCGGCGAGCTCGCGCATGGAATCCAGCGTCTTGCGGCCGAAATCGTAGCCGGTCGAGGCGAGCGCGATGCCGATGCAGTCCAGAACGTGGAGGCGGGCGCGCTCGATCACCCGATCGGGGACATCGCGGGCGTCCAGGCCGCAGGCGAACTCCGCCAGCATGGCGGCGATCGGCCGGTTCGTTGCTGCCGTCCCGTCGGATACTGCTGTCCGGAGCCCGTCCATGGTCGTTCCCTCCCGAAATCCCGAGTCTTTCCCGGCAATCATAGCCCGGCGCGGCAATTGCCGCTATTCCAGTCCGGCTGCGCCCCGCCGGAACGGAAGCCTTGCCCCCACGCCACCGCCCCTCCCTCGGTATCCCGCTGATGCTCGTCGCCATGGTCGGCATCACGGCGGTCGATGCCATCGCCAAGCATGTCGCGTCCGGGCTGAGCGGCGTGCAGATCGCTTGGGGCTATTTCACCTTCATCACCGTCACTCTCGCCATCGGTTTCCTGATTGCCCGCGTCCCGCCCCGGCGCTGGCTCCGCACCCAGAACCCGGGGCTGCAGGCGTTCCGGGCGGCGCTGCTGGTGGGCTCGCTCTCCATGCTGTTCGTGAGCCTGCAATATCTGGCGCTTGCCGATGCGACGGTCATCAGCTTCGCTGCGCCGCTGTTCATGACCGCGCTCTCCTGGCCGATCCTGAAGGAGCGGGTCGGGCCGCACCGCTGGGCGGCGGTGCTGCTCGGCTGGATCGGCGTCGTCGTCGTGATCCGGCCGGGCCTCGGCATCGTCCACTGGGCGGCGGTGCTGCCGCTGATCGGCGCGGTCTTCTTTTCCGGCTTCCAGATTGTCACGCGCATCATCACGGCGCGGGAAGACCATCTGGCGACGTTGTTCTACACCTCCGCGGGCGGCGCGCTATTGCTCAGCACAGCCATGCCCTTCTTCTGGCAGTGGCCCGCCTGGGAGACATGGGCCTGGATGGCCGTGTCGGGCGCAATCGGCGCGGGCGCGCATTTCCTTATGATAAACGCCTTCGCCGTCACGGAAGCCGCGCTGCTCGCGCCCTTCAATTATTCCCGCATGCTCTGGGCCGTGCTGGTCGGCTGGTTGTGGTTCGGCGACCTGCCCGATACGGCGACGCTCGCCGGCGGCGGGCTGATCGTCGCTTCGGGCCTCTACGTATTGTGGCGGGAGCAGATCAGACGCCGTCCAGCCACGCCTTGACCAGCCGCCAGGCGATGCTGTCGCGGCGCGGAAGCTCCATGTCGAAATCCTCAATCCGGTCTATCTGCTCGCGCGTCATCCAGCGGGCGTCCTCGAGTTCTTTCGGGTCGATCTTGAGGTCCATCGCTTCCGCCTCGGCATGGAATCCGAGCATCAGGGACGACGGGAAGGGCCAGGGCTGGGAAGCCATGTAGCGCACTTCGCCGACGCGCACGCCGGCCTCCTCGAACACCTCGCGCGCGACCGCTTCCTCAAGGCTTTCACCCGGCTCGACGAAGCCTGCGAGCGTGGAATATATGCGCCGCGGGAACTGGTGCGTGCGCCCCAGCAGGCAGTTGTCGCCCTTGTGGACCAGCATGATGACCGCGGGGTCGGTGCGCGGGAAATGCTGCGCCTTGCAGCTTGTGCAATTGCGCTGGTGGCCGGCGTGGCTGACCTCGGTCGGCGCGCCGCAGACGCCGCAGAAGCCGTGGCGCTGGTGCCAGGTCATCATGCCGCGCGCATGGGCGAGGATGGCGCCTTCTTCCGCCGGAATGACGGGGCCGATCTCGCGCAGGTCCTCGAACGCGCCTTCGGCTTCGATGCGCGGATGGCCGTATGGGTCTTCCAGATGCGAAAGGTCGAGGCCGATATAGAGCGTGTCGCCCTCCAGACCGAGGATCACCTCATGCTGGGCGGAATCGAGCAGGTCGCCGGCTTCCTCGACGGTCAGGATCAGCGCCCGGTCGTCCTCCGTGTGGACCAGCGAGCGCGACCGCCAGACCGGCACCAGCCGGGTGTCCTTCGCCCGGCGCCTTGCGGCGACCCAGGCTGCGTCCTCCCGCAGATGCGAGATGCGGTCGAGCGGCGCGCCCGTGTACCAAAGGTTCTTCAACATGGGGCGAAAGGAAGCATGGGAGCCTGGCGGGCGCAACAACGGTTCCACCGGCTGCTACCGCCCCCGGCCGGAGGCGGCTACCATATGCGCTCCCTTCTTGGACCCGCAGAGAGAGCGGTGCTGCACCCGACGAAACGGCACGCTATGGAACAGGGGCCGGGGCTCGCCGGCTACCGTCCGCAGCCGGGCGGTTTCGACGAACTGCTCGACGCCGAGGGCCGCGTCCGCCCGGTCTGGCGGCAGTTCTCCGACGGGTTCGGCCGGTTCTCGGAAGCGGACCTGAAACGGCGGACGGCGCGCGGCGAGCAATATCTCCACGATGCCGGCGTGTTCTTCCGCCGGCAGGGGACGGAAGGCGCCGGCGGGCGGACATGGCCGTTCAGCCCCGTCCCCCTCATCTTGCACGAGGCGGAGTGGCGCCGCCTTGCCGACGGTCTGGCGCGGCGGGCCGAACTTCTCGAGGCAGTCGCTGCCGACCTCTACGGCGACAACCGGCTGGTCGCGGACGGGTTGCTGCCGTCGGGGCCGGTTGCCGCCAACCCTGCCTGGCTCCGGCCGCTGGTCGGCGTCCGTCCGGCCTCCGGCCACACCCTGCACTTCCTTGCCTTCGATGTCGCCCGGAGGCCGGACGGCCGGTGGCAGGTGCTGCGCGACCGCACCGACTCGCCCTCCGGGGCCGGTATCGCGCTGGAGACGCGGCTCGCCACGCAGCGCGTGTTCCAGGACCTGTTCCAGGAGTCCCATGTGCATCGCCTCGCCGGCTTTTTCCGGGCGTTCCGCGACGCGCTCGGCGGGCTCGACCGGGTCGGCGGCGGGCGGGTCGGCATGCTGACGGCGGGCCCCGGCGGGGCGAACTATTTCGAGCATGCCTATCTGGCGCGCTATCTCGGTTTCATGCTGTTCGAGGGCGAGGGCATCGCCATCGAGAACGGCGCCGCAGTGATCCGCACCGTGGCCGGCCCGCGCCCGCTCGGGGTCGTCTGGCGCCGGCTCCGGGCCGGCATGGCGGACCCGCTGGAGCTCGACGAAGCGTCCGGCATCGGCGTGCCCGGCCTGGTCTCGGCGCTCCGGGAAGGCACGCTCGCAGCGGTCAATGCGCTCGGCTCGGGCGTGCTCGAAGACCCGGCCCTGGCGCCGTTCCTGCCGAAGATCGCCGAACATGGGGGCGGGCCGGCGCCGGGGTCGCCGGACGCCTGGTGGGCGGCGGAAGCGGAGCCCGCGCGCTTGTCGACGGCGCCGGCCTGGGCCGACGGCGCGCTCCGGGCCGAGCCCGTGACGCTGCGCCTGTTCCTCGCGCGCACTCCCGAAGGCTGGCGGGTGATGCCCGGCGGCTATGCCCGCCTCGGCGGCACGGCCGCAGGCGCCCCGGTGCAGGACCGGGGCTCGGTGGCCGACATCTGGGTGATCGGCGATGCGCCCGTGCCCATCGACACGATGACCGCGCGGCCTCACGACGCCTATGTCCGGCCGCTGCCGGGAACGCTGCCGAGCCGGGCGGCGGACAACCTCTTTCTGGCTCGGCCGCTATGTCGAGCGGGCCGAGGCCGCGATCCGCTTGTTGCGCGCGCTCCATCTGCGCATGGCGGAGACGGGCGCGCGGGACAGCCCCCTTCAGGCAAGCCTCTCTGACTATCTCCGCAACCTGCCGCTGGACCCCGGGGAGAATGTGCCGCAAGGCCTGCTGCGGACGCTCGATTCCGCGCTGGTCTGCGCGAGCCGCGTGCATGACCGCTTCTCGATCGACGGCTGGACAGCGCTCCGCAACCTGAACGAGGCGGCCGAGGAGATGGCCCGGACGGCGCGGGTGGGCGACGATACCGCGCGCATCATGACCGGCCTGCTGCACCGCATTGCGGGCCTGAGCGGCCTCGTGCACGAGAACATGTACCGCTTCACCGGCTGGCGCTTCCTCATCCTGGGGCGGGAACTGGAGCGGGCTTCGGGGATGGCCTCGGTGCTGGCCCATTTCGCCGACCCGGCCGCGCCGGAGGGCGCGCTCGACCTCGCCATGGAAATCGGCGACTGCACCATGACCTACCAGCGCCGCTACTCGCTCGGCACGCATCGCAACATGGTGGTGGACCTCAGAGCTATTGTCAAAAGTTGGTGACGCAGGTTTCAGGCGGCGCGTTCGTTTAGCTTTTCTCGGTCCTTGAATTTGACGCCTTGAATGATGTCGGCGATCTGGTGCGAGCCGTCCAGGCGGCGCCACTTCTTGCTGGCCGACTGGCACAGCTTGAAGACCATGGTGAGCGCCGTCATGCGGCTGAGGCAGCCCTTGGTCTTGGTGGTCCTGAGGCGCACGGTCGCAAAGGTGCTTTCGATGGGATTGGTGGTGCGAATGTGCTTCCAGTGCTCGGCCGGGAAGTCGTAGAAGGCGAGCAACACGTCGCGGTCCTTGGCCAGGCAGGCCACCGCTTTGTCGTATTTGGGGCCATAGGCCTCGAGGAAGAAGTCGAAGGCCTTCTCGGCCACCGCGCGGGTCTCGGCCATCCAGATGTCCTGTAGGTGCTGCTTGGCGCGTGGCTGGACGGACTTCGGGAGCTTGTTGAGCACGTTGGCGGTCTTGTGCACCCAACAGCGCTGCTCGCGCGTCGTCCCGTAGACCTCGCGCAAGGCTTTAGACCTCGCGCAAGGCTTTCCAGAAACCGAGCGCCCCGTCGCCGGTGGCCAGCTCGGGCGCAATCGCCAGGCCGCGGCGCTTGAGATCGAGCAGCACTTCGCGCCAGGACTGGGCGCTCTCCCGGTAGCCGTCGGCGATCGCCAGCAGCTCCTTGCGGCCCAGCTCGTCGGCACCGATGATCACGCACATGCATTGCTTGTCATGGTCGAGCCGTGGTGAGAAGTAGACGCCGTCGGCCCAGAAGTAGACATAACGCTTGGCCGAGAGATCGCGCCGTTGCCAATGCTCCAGCTCGCCTTGCCAGACCTCCTTGAGGCGGGCAATGGTCGAGGCCGAGAGCCCCGGCGCCTCGGGCCCCAAGAGCGCCGCAAGCGCCTCGCAGAAATCGCCCGTGGAGATGCCCTTCAGATAAAGCCAGGGCAGGAGTTCCTCGATCGACTTGGCGCGCCTGAGATAGGGAGGCAAGATCCGTGAGGTGAAGCGAATCCGCGGCCCCGTCTCGCCGGCGCCTCGGTCGCGCACCCTGGGACAGCGCACCGCAACCGGACCAATGCCGGTCTGGATCTCGCGCTCCGGCAAATGCCCGTGGCGTACGATCCGACGGCGGCCGGCCGAGTCCGTCAGATGCGCATACGCCTCGACAAAACCGGCAACTTCGATCATGTCCCGTGGAGTGGTGTAAGAGCCTGACCCGAAATGAATCGCGTTATTTCAACGGATTATACTCCCCGGTTTTGTTCAGGCTACGGGCGGGGTGCGAGCGACGACTGGCGAAAGGCTCCAGGGGCAGCAATCCCTCCGCCCACGTTCGGTACTTCGCCGCCTCCGTTCAACTCGTCACCCGACGGCTCGCAACACACTGAAATACAAAACTTTCTTTATGAGTCAGGCTCTAAGAGCCTGGCGTCCGAAGCGGTATCCGGCGGTTAGGGCCGGGACGCTCAGGCAGCCACAGTGGGCAGCTTGACGGATAGATTGTCGCTCACGGGAGCGATGGATTCCAGAGACATGTATCTCCTTGCGACGGCCCACTCGCCGTTCTGCTCGAGGAGGATGGCGCCGACGAGGCGTGTGATAGCGTTCTCGTTGGGGAAGATGCCGACGACGTTTGTGCGTCGCTTGATCTCGGCATGGAGGCGTTCGATGGGGTTGGTGGAGTGGAGTTTGGTTCGGTGCTCCCTGGGGAAGGTCATATAGGCGAGCACATCGTGTTCGGCTTCGTCCATCATGGCGGCGAGCTTCGGCACCTTGGTCCTGAGTTGGTCGGCGACCTGACGCCACTGGGCGCTTGCGGCCTCGGCGTCGTCCTGGACGAAGGCGAAAGCGACGAAGGCGGAGGTGATGCGCCGTCCCTGCCTGCCGGCATGGGCGAGCAGGTTTCGCATGAAGTGGATGCGGCATCTTTGCCATGTGGCGCCAAGGATACGGGTTGCGGCGGCCTTGAGGCCCTTGTGGTCGTCGGAGATCACCAGCTTGACGCCCTTGAGCCCGCGCTGGACCAGGCTACGCAGGAACGAGGTCCAGAAGGTCTCGGCCTCCGAGGCGCCGATCGCCATGCCGAGCACCTCGCGGCGGCCCTGGTCGTTGACCGCCACCGCGATGGTGACCGCGACCGGGACGATGCGCCCGGCCTCGTGCATCTTCACATAGGTGGCGTCGAGCCAGAGATAGGGCCACTCGCCCTCCAGAGGCCGGTCGAGGAAGCCGTGGATCTTGTCGTCGATCTCGCCGCACAGCCGCGAGACCCCCGCCTTCGCGGGGGCAGGCTCTGGCTCTTCGAGATGCCCGACATCCCCATCGCCTGCACCGGGTTATCGACCGAGCGGGTGGACACGCCCTGGATGTAGGCTTCCTGGATCACCGCCGCGAGCGCCTTCTCGGCCATCCGCCGGGGCTCCAGGAAGCCGGGGAAGTAGCTCCCCTTCCTGAGCTTCGGGATCTTCAGCTCGACCGTACCGGCGCGGGTCTCCCAGACCCGGTCGCGATAGCCGTTGCGGTGGTTGATCCGCGCCGGCGTCCGCTCGCCGGGAGCTGCGCCGGTCAGGCCCTCCACCTCCAGGGCCATCAGCCGTTCGGCCGTAAATCCGATCATCTCGCGAAGCAGGTCGGCGTCCGAGGTCTTCTCCAGAAGCCGGCGCAGGGTCATCATGTCTTGGGTCATCGTGGTTCCCCTTCGGGTCAGGTTGGTTTGTGACGACCCAACCCTAATCCGGAACCGCGATGGCCTCCGCTGGGGATAACCGGCTCGCCGCCGCCAGACTCATGACGGTCGCAGCGGCGAGCCGGTTATCCCCAGCTACCGAAGGAAGCCAAAACTCCTACACCACCTCCAGGGACACGACCGCGGAACATGACATCGCATGACATTTCGTAACTGCCCAGCACATTGGTCATTGCGGGGTTCGTTCTTGGGTCAGGGTTCAGGCGTATTCGATGTTTTCGATGATGCGGTCGGATGTGCCTGTCAGGGCCTTTACGACGTCGCGGCCGTGCTTCTGAGCGGTGGCGATGATTGTGCGCAGGACGGCGAAGTCATCGGCGCCCGTTCGGGACCGGAAGCCGCCGGAGATTTTCTGGCGCAGTTTCATCATGCGCAGGTCGCGCTCGGCCTCATTATTGGTGAAGGGGACCTGTGGGTCGGTCAGGAGGCGCAGGGTCTCGTCCCGGCGCTCATGCAGGCGCAAGGCGAGGTTATGGCCCTTGCGCCGCCTCGGTGTCCCGTGCCGGCCGGGCGACGGGAGCGGCGGTTGGCTCTCATGGAACGCCAGCGCCTCGACAAGCAGCCGGTCGTAACCGCGCGCCAGCCGCGCCAACAGACGCCCCGGAACGGCCATGTCCCGCTCCCGCGCTAGCCGCGCCACACGCCAGGCCCGAAGCAGATGGCACTGCATGCGCCGGGCCCAGCCTTCCTTGTCGAACTCCACAAGCGCCTGCAACTCCCGCAAGCGATGCGCGTTGCAAAGCGCATGCTCCACACCCGCCATCGGCCAATAGCATTGCCAGTGGTCGTGCACTGCGACCCCGGACACCCCCGCAGGCACGGCGCCGCGCCGCTCGCTTACCCGATACGCCGCCAGCAAGAGCCTGCCCCGGACCCGATCCGGGGATGTGCAGATCACATGGAGCCACCGCGTGCGTGCGCCAATGCGAAGTCCGGTCTCGTCCAGATGCTTCACACGCGCCTTGCTTGCCGCCAGCTCCTGTATGTGCGCGGCCGCAGCCCGCAGACGCCCCGCAGCCCGCCCGCTCATCGCCGCCAATGTCGCCGGCGACACCCGCGCGCCGAACAACACCGCCATCACCTCAGACAGCCGCCGCTCCGGCAGGAACTGCGCATGACGCAGCCAGACCGCCGCATCGGCAAGCCGCGGACCATACTGCGCCGGGGCCGACACGCCGGCCGGGAACGCCGCCCGCGTCACCTCACCGCAACACCCGCAGCGACGCGCATGACCCCGATGCTCCGTGACCTCCAGCGGGCGCGGCTCCGGCAGGTCGAATACTTGACGCGCTACCGGATGACCGACCGGCGACGCCGACGACAGCGACGCCCCGCAGCCCCGGCAGGACGCCGGAACATGCTCCTCAAACCGGTCCGGGCTGGCCGTACGGCACTGCGTCTTGCCCTTGTGCCCCGCCTGTCCGCCCGGCTTACGGCCCGTCTTGCCCCTCAGGCTACGGGTTCGGCGCTCCGCCGCTGGCTTCTTCAGACCGTCGCTCGACGGCGGCTAGCCGCTGTTGCGGCTGTTCAGACCAAGACGACGCTCCAACGCCGCTATCCGCTCAACAAGACGCGCAACCTGCTCCCGAAGCCAAGCGGTCTCCAACTCCAGACGCGCGATCTGCTGACCCGATGTCTCGGACACGGGCACCCTCAACGGGTCAAACGGTTCGGAATGGCTCATGGCGAGGCTGGCTCATTTTCAAACCCCCGCGTCAACCCCCACCAACTCAGACATCCTGGGCAGTTACGACATTTCATGACATTTCATGACAGTCCCGGCAGCCGCGCCGCAGCGCGTCTATCGGAACCCGGTCACGGGCTCATCGGTTCCGAGCTAAGAACGGCGGTATCAGCTATCGCCCGGCACGGTGCCAAGCGGCAGGCTCTCGACATGGCGGCAGATGTCGCCGGGACGGGTGAGCCAGACGCGGTCGCGGTGCTTCGCGATATGTTCGAAGACGCGGCGGAGCGCACGGATGCGGTAGGGCCGGCCGACGGCGAAGGGATGCAGCGAGATCGGGCAGACCAGCGGCATCGCCGCCGACTGCTCCAGCATCTCGTCGAAGCAGTCGATCAGCATGCTCGCGAAGTCGTCGGACGAATATCCGAACCAGACGAGCGCCCGGTTGTCGTTGGTCTCGATGGGGTAGGGCATTGAGAGGATACGGCCGCCGGAACGGGTGCGCATCCAGACCGGCTGGTCGTCATGCGTCCAGTCCATGACATAGCGGTAGCCGGCTTCCTGCAGCAGGTCGAGCGTCACTGGACTGTTGGAGAGCCAGGGGCTCATCCAGCCGGTCGGCGGCGCGCTTTCGTTCTCGACGATAGCGCGCGTCACCTCCTCGATGTGTGTGCGTTCCTCGTCTTCCGGGAGGCCGCCCTGATCCTCGGAATTGGTGATGCCGTGGCCCAGGATCTCGTCGCCGCGCGCCCGCAGCCGTTCAGCGATGTCCGGGCAATGCTCATAGATGGCAGTGTTCACCTGCGCCTCGCAGGGAATGTCGAGCGCGTCGAACAGCTCCATCAGCCGCCAGAAGCCGACGCGGTTGCCGTAGTCGCGCCAGGAATAAACCGATGCGCTCGCGGCCTGGTCGGGCGGCGCGATGCCTGCGCCCTTGCCCCGCCCCCAGGCGAACACCTCGATGTTGAGCGCGACATAGACGGCGAGGCGGTTTCCGCCCGGCCAGTCATAGACCGGGCGCGAGACGATGCTCGAATAGTCGTAGCGTCCGTGAGTCTCCAGCATGGGGCTACTCCGCGAGGAATTCGGCAAGCCGCGCATCGTATTCCTCCGGTTTCTCGGCATAGGCCGCATGGCCGGCGCCGTCGAAGCAGGTCATCCGGACGTCCGGCAGCAATGCGGCGATCTCTTCCCCGCGTTCCGGCGGGGCGATGCCGTCCTGCATGCCGCAAAGCACGAGCGCCGGTATGTCGAGCGCCTTGAGAATATCGCGGTTGTCGGTCCGGTTGAGCACGGCGACGCCGCCCGTGAATGCCTCGCGCGTCACCTCGCTCGCGATCCCGGCGAGCCGCGCGAGGACTTCCGGCGACGCTCCGGGCGCGGTCATGGAAGCGGCCCGCACCCGGCCGCGCTCTTCCGGGGCAAGCGTATCGAACTCACGCTGCCGCTCTTCGAACCCGAGGGCGCCGACGAAGCCGGCGCGCGTCCCGGACAGGACCAGCTTTTCGATGCGGCCGGCATGGCGCGCAGCAACCCGCGGCGCAATGATCCCGCCCATGGAGTGACCCAGCAGGAAGGCCGTGTCGATGCCGAGCCGGTCCAGCAGGCCCATTGCCTCATCGGCCCAACGGTCGGCGCTCGGTTCCGGTGTCGGATCGGAGCCGCCGAAGCCGGGAGCATCCCAGCCGATCACCCGATGGCTGCCGGCGAAGGCCCGGTATTGCTCTTCCCAGGTCTTGGAGCTGCCGCCGATGCCGTGCAGCAGCAGCAGGGCCGGGCCATCGCCCGCCCCGCGATAGGCAATCGGCCCGGAACGGCGCAATTCGGGCATGGACATGGAAACGCTCCTCTCATCGACGCCCCGGCATCGTGGCGGCGTCGGAGGCCGCGATCAAGGGCGGCCTGGCCGCGTGGTCAGGATGGCGGCAGCGACGACCATGACGCCGCCGGAGATCATCCAGATGTCGGGCAGGTCGCCCCAGAGCCACCAGCCGAAGCCGACCGCCCAGACCAGGCTGAGATAGCGCAGCGGCGAGACGAGGGACGCCGGGGCGAGGCGGAAGGACGCGATGATGAGATATTGCGCGATGCCGGCCATCACGCCGGCGGCGCCGAACAGCAGCCAGTCGAACCAGCCGGGCCAGTGCGCCTGCCAGAACAGCGTGAGACCGCCGCCCACAAGCGTCAGTATCTGGCTGTAGAGGAAAATCGTGGTGGAAGCCTCCATCGGGCCGAGCTTGCGTGTGATGACATCTCGGCCTGCCGAGATGAAGGCGGCGGCGATGGGCACGATGACCGCCCACTGGAAGGCCGAGGTGCCGGGCCGCATCATCACCAGCACGCCGATGAAACCGATCGACACGGCCGCCCAGCCGCGCGGGCCCACCCGTTCGCCCAGCAAGGCCCAGGACATGGCCGTCAGGATGACCGGGCTCACGAAGACGACCGCCATGGCGTCTGCGAGCGGCAGCACCGCCCAGGACATGACGATGGCGAGGCTGCACAGGACCGCCAGCACGCCGCGCAGCAGGGTCAGCCCCGGCACGCGAGGAACGACCAGCCTCCAGCCGCCGTCCCGGCGCATGAGCCAGGCGACCACCGCCATGCCGGAGATCGTGCGGTAGAACAGGATTTCGCCGGAGTGGTAGTCGGCGGTGAGCCATTTGGCGATGGCGTCTTGCGTCGTCAGGATGATGGTGCTGAGCACCATGTAGAGCGCGCCGAGCCGCGCATCTCTGTCCACTTGCCGCTTGTTCCCACCGTCGGACAGCTTAGAGTAACGACCATGCAAGCATTCGTCTCTACGGAATGGCTGGCGGCGCGCCTGGACGATCCGGCGCTGCGGATTCTCGACGCAACCGTCCATCTGCATCCCCTGCCGGGCGGCAGGATGCAGCCCGAGAGCGGGCGGAACGACTATCTCGCCGGCCACATTCCGGGCGCGGTATTCGCCGACCTCATTACCGACCTCTCCGACCCGGAAAGCAGGATGCGCTTCACCCTGCCGGATGCGGCCCGTTTCGGCGCCGCGATGGGCGCGCTCGGCGTTTCCAGCGACAGCGCCGTGGTGGTCTATTCCGGCGGCACGCCGAACTGGGCGCCGCGGCTCTGGTGGATGCTGAAAGCGTTCGGCCATGACCGGGCGGCGGTGCTGGACGGCGGCTGGGGCAAGTGGAGCGCCGAGGGGCGGCCGACCGCTGCCGGGAACGAGACGCCTGCGCGGGCCGTCTTCAAGGCGGAGCGCCGGCCGGGCTATTTCGTCGGGCAGACGGAAGTCGAGGCGGCGCTTGCCGATCCGGGCGCCGTGGTGCTGAACTCGCTGACGGCGGAGCAGCATGCCGGCGGCGGGCAGCATTACGGGCGGCCGGGGCGCATTGCAGGGTCGGTCGTTGTGCCGAGCCGCGACCTCGTCGATCCGGCAACGGGCGCGATGCTGCCGATGTCCGCTGTCCGGCAGAAATTCGCGGATGTCGGCGCATTGGAAGCCGGGCGCGTGGTGACCTATTGCGGCGGCGGCATTGCGGCCAGCCTGGGCGCCATGGCCCTGCACCTGCTGGGGCAGGAGAACGTGACCGTCTATGACGACTCGCTCCAGGCCTGGGCGCGCGACCCGTCCCTCCCGATGGAGACCGGGTGAACGCCAACCGCCATAGGACAGGCCGGCCGACCACGGCGAAGGCCGATATGGCGGCGTACGATGCACTGCCGCCGAAGCTGAGGGCGGCGCTCAACGACGCTCCCGAGAATTTCTCCGCCGAAGCCGTGCTGACCGCTGTCGCGGAGGACGGCCTCGCCGAAGCGGATGCGCTGGCCCTGCTGGCGGCGCGGGAAGGCAGGCGGGGATGATGCGGCCTTGCCACCTGGCCGCAGCGCTGGCGGCAGTCGTCATCCTGTGGACAACGCCGGCGTTGGCGCAGGAGCCGGGAGAGCGTTTCCGCGACTGCCCGGAATGCCCGGAAATGGCCGTGCTGCCGGAAGGTAGCTTCATCATGGGCTCGCCGGCATGGGGAGCCGAACACCGCGAACACGAGACCCCCGCGCGCCGGATACGGATCGACCGCCGCCTGGCGGTCGGCGTTTACGAAGTGACCTTCGACGAATGGGACGCCTGCGTCGAAGACGGCGGCTGCGGGGGATACAAGCCGGGCACGCCCTGGGGCCGGGGCCGGCTCCCCGCCGCCTATCTGTCCTGGTTCGACGCAAAGTCCTACGTGGAATGGCTCTCGCGCCGGACCGGCAGGGACTACCGCCTGCCGACCGATGCGGAGTGGGAATATGCGGCGCGCGCGGGCACGGCAGGGCCGTATCACACGGGCGACCGGCTCGCGCCGGACCGGGCGAATTACGGCGGCAGCGGGCCGGTGCCGGTCGGGTCCTACCCGCCCAATGCCTTCGGCCTCCACGACATGCACGGCAATGTGTGGGAGTGGGTCGAGGATTGCTGGAACCCGAGCCATGCGGGGGCGCCGGCGGATGGCAGCGCGCGGCGGGCCGGCGACTGCAACTGGCGCGTGCTGCGCGGCGGCTCGTGGCTGAACGGCCCCGAATCGCTGCGCTCCGCCACCCGATTCAGGACGAGTTCGGAAGAACGGGCCTACTACATCAACGGCTTCCGCGTCGCACGGACGCTCGGCCCCTGAGCCGCCGCCCGCAAGCATGAGTTCGGCGGTGTCCATAGCTGTCGCTCGAACGGACAGTCCCGAAATGTCGTGATTTGTCATGGTCCGCCGCCTTGCATCCGAGTCGTCGCCCCGGACTGCGATCCGGGGCCCAGCCCCGGCCAGTTCCGTTTGGCGCGAAGGCCGGGAGATGGCCCCCGGCTCTCCGCTTCGCTCCGGCCGGGGTGACAATTGGGGGCTTCGGCCGGGGTGACGAACGGGGCCCGTTGCAGGGCATCGGGGAAGTCCCGAAGTGTCATGAAATGTCATGTTTTGTCATGGCCGGGCGCGAATTCCCCGTCCTCCGGCCCCTCCGGTTCGTCCGGGTCGAAGCGGCCGTTCCCTGAGCGCGCGTCTTCCCATGCGGGGCTGTTCCGCCTCCGCAGCTCGATATTCTCCGGCGTCCAGGGATCGTAGAGTTCGGCGAAACCATTGCGGCGCTGGTAGAGCCAGTCGTTTTCGGCGCCATCGACCCTGTCGTCGCCGGGTCGTTCGCTGGCGCATTCGCCCGGAAATAGTTTCTCGTCGTAAGTCTCCTCGGGCGGGTCGTCGGCTTGCGGGCGGTGCTCCGCCGGGGGCGGGGCAGGCGCCGGCTCGAAGCTGACGGGCAGGCGCTCCCGCTCCTCGATAGCGTCGGCGAGCCGTTCGGCGGTTTGGGCATGCGCGGTCTCGTCGAAGTCTTCCTGCCGCTCCAGCGCCTCCCGGTTGGCGCAGTGGCGTGCGAGCACGCGCTCGGCCCGGTCCCGGCCCCTGCGCACGGCGTCGGCCAGCGGGCCCGGTTCGGTTCCGGCTTCGAGGGCGTTGCCCTCCGCCATCTCGCCGAACTCGTCCTCGCCGGCAACCGGCCACAGCACGGCGCGGCGCATGCCGGCCGGCCTCACAAGCCCGGCGATCTCGGCCTGGAGGCGGACGATCTGAAGCATCATGTAGGCCGATCCGCTGGCGGCGGCGGCATCCCAGGCCTGCTCGAGCCGGGCGAGCGCGACCCTGGCCTCGTCCCTTGCGGTGCGCTGCCATGACATGCGGATGCGGCGCACCCGTTCGACGATATAGGGCCGCTCCAGCAGCGCATGGCCGGTCTGGCGCGCCGAGCCCTCGGCATATCCGGCACGCCTTGCGGCGTCTGCGGCATTGCCGGAGGCGGTGAATTGGCGGCAGAAGGCCTCCTGCCGGGTGGAAAGCGCGGCGGTCGCGTCAAGCATGGGCGGCGGCTCCTTCGTTCCGCTTGCGTTCGGTCCGGCCATCCGCTGCGGTATCGCACCGCAACGGGCCGGTGAGGACGGGTTGGCAGACAGGGCGGCCCGGTGCGGGAACGACCCTTTTTCGCGCGTATCGTGCGCACGGGCGGGCATGCGCGTTTCGCGTCGGCGCGCATATCGCGCACCTGATTGCGCGCGCGAGCCGAGCGTTGGGCGCACTTCGCTTGTCTGCTGAATCGGGGTCGTTCCGGCACCGGGCCGGCGCGGCGGGAAGCGGCCCGCGGATGCCGCTTCCTTCAAGCCCATTCTACCACGGATATTCTGAGGTCAAGCCCCAATCAGGAATTATTTCCAAAATTCAGAAAACCCTACCACCCCACCGGCCTTGTATCCCGATCGTCGCCCCGGACCCCGATCCGGGGCCCAGCCCCGGTTCCCTCGGGAGCTTCAGCGGTTCGGCCCGATCTCCACCGGCTGCGGCGGCATCGGGAATCGGAGATGGACCCCGCCTTCGCGGGGGTGACAAAGGGGGCACGGAGGTCGGCGAAACCGGGCCGGCGGGTGCACCGGATACAGACCGAAACGAGATGTGTGCATGCGGTAGCCTCCGAACCGGGGCCCATCTCCCGCCGTTGCGGCAGACGGGACAGTCCGGAGACAGGCCCCGGATCGGGGTCCGGGGCGACGGTTCGGGCCCGCAACCGTTGCCATGAGTCTCAAATCGAGACCGCTGGTATTAGCGCGGACTCCGTTCCGATAGGACTGCATTTCGGTCCGAGCCCGAAATTGTCGCCCTGGCCCTTAAGCTGGAGCAATTTCCGTGTTGATCTTGCAGCACGTTATATAAATTTTGCGGTATTCTATAACAAAATGCATATAACTATTTGGTGGAGCTTGAAACAGCGAATGGAATATCAGTCATCAAACCGCATTCGGATTTTTTCAATTTAGCGACGGCTGATGGCGGCATGTCGCAGCAAATGATAATTTCGACGCGTCGAGAGTGTATCCGTTCCGTCATCCGGGAGGAATTCCACGCCCATGGATAACATTAAGCATTTCCTCCATTCGACATTTCGTGAGACACTCATCGAGCACCATCTGGTTGGAGAGTTTCTCAAACGGTCGAGTGCAGACTACAGTCTGTCATGACGGCTCAGGGACAAATGTGCGGTCGGATACCCATTCTACAATCATTGTCGGCGGTTGGGAGAAGTCATCCGGGGATTGCCGGGTAAGATGACCGAATCGATTTCAGTGCGGATGCAATCCCCTGCGCGACGGATATTTCTGCCGAGCGCTGGTTCTCACCGGATGGTTCGCTATGGGATACCCACTGAATGACTGGCCCGCGATCGATCTTCGCCTTGATACCGGTCGGCTTGCTATTGGCGGCATGTGTAAGCGTTCCCCAGGACGGAGAGTTCCACGATGTCGCGGCCGCGGTCGAGAAGCGCCTGCAAAAGCAGGCGAGGTGGGTCCGGTCGAAAGAGGACGCGGATGCCGCGAAGGCAGCGGTCGCCGAACTCCTATCCGAAGATCTCACCGAGGATTCCGCGGTTCAGATTGCGCTTCTGAACAACAGGTCGCTGCAGGCCACCTATTTCGACCTCGGTATCGCCCAGGCCGCGCTGGTCCAGGCGGGCCTTCTACGCAATCCGATCTTCGACGTAGCGTTGGGCTTCCCGGAAGAGGGAGCTTCGGTGAATTTGGGTGTGGGGGTGGTCTTCGAATTTCTCGATGTCCTCACGATCCACCTGCGACAGCGTGTCGCTGAATCGGAGTTCGAGGCAACCAAGTTAACTGTCATCGGCAAGGTGATCGACGTCGCGACAGCAACCCGTGTGACGTTCCGTGAGCTTCAAGCCCGGCAGCAAATCCTCTCTCTTTTCCGACAGGTAGAAGCGTCATCCGTTGCATCTCTGGAAGCGGCTCAGACACTGCATCGGGCAGGGAACATCCCCGCTCTCGACCTTGCCAACGAGCGCTTTCTCTCTGCCCAGGCGAGCCTCGGTCTCGCGGAGGCCGAGGCTCGGGTATTTGAAGCGCGGGAACGGCTCAATGTGCTGATGGGTGTTTGGGGGACCGACACGAAATGGCGCGTCACCAAGAGGCTCCCGACAATAGCGCAGACCGCGCTCGACCTCGATCGCGCCGAGAGTGCGGCGGTTGCCAATAGTCTCGATCTTGCAATCGCACGGCAAAATCTGATTACGCTCGGACGCCGCCACGGCGTGACGAAGGTTACGTCATTGATTCCCGAGTTCGAGCTCGGTGCCGAGGCCGAGCGTGACGAGCGCGAGTGGTCGATCGGGCCTGCCATCGCGCTTCCGATTCCCATTTTCGATCAGGGACAGGCGCGGCGCGCAAGCGCAAGATCTGCGATCGTCAAAGCGCAGGAACGCTACGCCGATCTCGCCATACGCATCCGTTCGGCGGCGCGCATCGAGCGGTCCCGCCTGTTGAAAGCACGCCGAACGGTTGAATATTACCGAAAGCATATCCTGCCGCTGACGGTACAAATTCTCGATCGGACATTGCGCGAATACAACGCCATGCAAATCGGTGTCTTTCGCTTGCTTGACGCCAAGGAACAGCAAATCGTGGCAGGGCAGCGGTACATCGAGGCGCTGCGGGATTATTGGATCTCACGCGCCCGGGTCGAACAACTGCTCAATGGACGCCTCCCGACCGAAACCGGCGATGCCGCGGCGATAACCGCCGGTTCGCCGGGGCAGCAGAACAAAGGGGGTCACTAGATGACCGTAACGCGGCGAGACGCGCTCATCGCATCTTCCATGGTTCTCGGCGGTGCCGCCGCGCTCCCGGGCATCGCTCGCGCGCAGACCCCGGGCACCGGCGTTGCGCACAGTCAGACCATCGCTCCCGACGCTTCGGTTCCGCCGGGCGAGCCGGGTCGTGACTACATGCCGATCGTGACGCCCGGCGGCGAGAGCCTTCCTTTCCACGTGATCGACGGTGTGAAGGTTTTCCATCTCCGCGCCGAAGAGGTGAAGCACGAGTTCGCACCGGGCCTGACCGGCAAGCTATGGGGCTATAACGGCCGTGTCCACGGCCCCACTATCGAAGCGGTCGAAGGCGATCGGATCCGGGTCTACGTCACCAACCGGCTCCAGGCGCCGACAACGGTGCATTGGCACGGCGTGATCCTGCCTAGCGGCATGGACGGCGTCGGCGGGTTGAGCCAGCGCGCCATCCGGCCCGGTGAGACCTATCTGTACGAGTGGACGTTCCGGCAGCACGGCACGTTCATGTACCATTCGCATCACGACGAAATGACCCAGATGGGCATGGGCCTGATGGGCATGATCGTCGTGCATCCGCGCCGCCCCGGGCGCCCACGACCCGACCGCGACTTCGCCATCATGTTGAGCGAGTGGGCAATCCGTCCCGGTACCTTCAGACCCGATACGAACGTGGGCAGCCAATTCAACGTCCTCACGATGAACGCCCGGTGCTATCCCGGTACCCCGCCATTGGTCGCCAGGAAAGATCAGCTTGTCCGGATCCGGTTCGGCAATCTGAGCGCGATGGACCATCACCCGATCCACCTCCATGGCTACGCATTCAAGATCGTCGAGACGGACGGCGGCGAGATCCCGGCCGCCGCCCGGTGGCCCGAGACGACCGTCCTTGTGCCGACCGGCAGCACGCGGACCATCGAGTTCGCAGCGCATAATCCGGGGGATTGGGCGATGCATTGTCACATGACCCACCATGTCATGAACCAGATGGGCCATGGCATCCCCAACATGGTCGGTGCGCAGCCCGGAGCATTGAACAAGCAAATGGCGAACCTGTTGCCAGCGTACATGACCATGGGCGAGCAGGGGATGGGCGAGCACGGAATACACATCGAGAGGGGCCATATGCCCGTGCCGGAAAACAGTATCCCGATGGTCGGCGCGCATGGCCCCTACGACTACATCACGATGGGAGGAATGTTCACGATCCTGAAGGTCCGCGAGCATCTGACGAGCTACGACGATCCCGGCTGGTACCGGCCGCCTGCGGGGACACAGGCCCGGCCTGCCTCTGACCAACAACTCGTCAAAGACGACATCCACATCCGCACCTGAGGGTGTGGACGCGTAACGTGCGCACAGGAGAGAGCGACATGACAACGATGGTCGGTGCACTGACCGGTGCCTGTCTGACGGTATTGCTCGTTACAACCACCGCCCTGGCCGCGCCCGGCCACACGGTCACGAAGCAAACGGCGATCGGCGAGGCCGCAATGAAGGTGGCGATGGACGGAGCGTCCATGGTCAAGAAGATGGTTCCGTCGGACGGCGCTTCCATGGGCCGCTCGCCGAAAGAAATCCGGATCGTATTTGCCCATCCTGCGCGCCTCGCGGTGCTTCGGCTGACGACGATTGCCGGCGAAGTAATACCTGTGGAGTTTCGGCAATCGGAGGAGACTTCCGCAGAGATCGTCGTCGCGCTCCCCGAACTCGATCCGGAGGACTACAGCGTTCAGTGGCGGGCCCATGGAGACGATGGCCATGTGATGTCCGGCTCGTTCTCGTTTTCGATCTCGCGGCAATAGGAGGCGGGGAGAGGTCGAGCTCGCCTCCAGCGGGCGCTCGGCTCCCCGGGCTCGTCCCGAGAGCGGCACCCACAAGGACGATCGATATGAAAGAGTAATACCAGCGGTCTCAATTTGAGACTCATGGCGACGGTTGCGGGCCCGAACCGTCGCCCCGGACTCCGCCATCGGTGCCAATCAACGACCGCTGGTATTATATGGACGGATGAAGATTGTGCTGGGCGGTCGCTTGCGGGTGATTGTCGACGCGACGGTCGATGCCCCGGCCCTGCCGTTTCAACCCGAACGGATCGCGCTCTGAAGTGCTTCGGAACCGACTACCCAATCAGGCTCCAGAAAGACCATTTGCGCCCGTGCTCCCGGCGCAGCCTGGATTCATAATCGGCATGGGTCTCGAAGGATCCGAAATCCTCGATTCCGTGCGCCAGGTTCGAGCACTCCGCAAGGTGCCGCGCGGCATGCTCGTAGCGCGCAGACCGGGCATTGTCCAAGGCGAAGTCGATCATTGCCCGCAGCGCCATCGTTGCGGCCAGCGGATACCTGTCCGCCAGGGCCTCCGCGGCCGGGACGAGGTATTCGTAGCGGTTGCCATCGAGTTCGGCCGCCCGCCGGACGATGTGCTTGCCGGCCCTGTCGAGGTCGGGCCAGGATATCAGGAAGGCCAGCCCTGCAAGCGGGCTTGCATGGTCTTGCGCATGATCGAGCGCCTGTTCTTCAGCGCCGATCGCATCGAAATCGGGCAGTCGCTTCAAATAGGCTTTCAAGTGTTCGGCCGACAGGAAGCGCTCGAAACACGCCCAACGATGCTGCTGGGCGTCGCTGCCGCGCCCGAGCGCTTCGAGGGCGTCGATCCTGGCGTCGTCCCACTCGAAATCCACCCGATAGGGGTGACGGTGCTTGCAGTCGGCCGCGTCGAGGATGTCCAGCGCCTCAGCCGCCCGATTCGTATTCAGAAGCCTGCGGGCAATATCTGCCGCGATACGAGGCACCTTGCGTTGCGCATCGTCGTATTGCGCGGCATATGCGTCGACATCCCCCTGGGCGTCTGCAATATCCATCAACGCCGCCCGGACTTTGCGCTTCCGGGAGGTTTCGGCCAGATCGTCCTCGTATAGCGGGCCGGCCGAGCTATACCCGACAATCCTCCGTTCGCCGTCTTCCGGCTTGGGCACCGGTTCCTTCGACAGGGCGGTCACACCCAGCCGCAAGTGTTCCAGGCCGGTCTGGCCCAGTATCGGCGCCAGAACGCGCACCAGGGAATCGTACTGGCCGTAGTCGTTGGCGGTCAACGCTTCCAGGACTCTGTGAGCGAAGGCCTCGGGTTCCGGCTGCGCCGCTTCCGCTATCCGTACGAGGTCGTCGACTGCTTCCCCGAAGACATCGGAGACCGCTCCGTCGCTGTCGTCGCAGCGGTTGAGGACCGGGCCGGACAACCACATGAACCGCCACATCGTGCTGAGGCCTTCGGCGGTGTCCCCGTCGGTTATCGAGCCGGCAATGGCCCGGCGCTGTATGTCGAGATCGTTTGCCAGCGCGCGGGCATGCCGCCTGTCAACGAATGAACGCGCCCGCCCGATCGTCGCCAGGCGCTTCTTGACTTCCGAAGCAACCGCAGCAGGACTTTCCTGCCCGGCCAACTCGAGGCGGAGCCGGCGCTTCGCTACGGCATCTCCGGCGCTGATCTCGATCAGCAGTTCTGCAAGCTGCCGGGCGCCCAGCGCCTCCAGGTTTTTCGCATTCAGAGTCTTTCGCGAAGCCAACGGTTAACGCCCTCGTTTATCCCACCTGATTTCGCGGCACGTCGCGGAAGGGGCGGTCGGTGTCGTGGCGGAGTTCCTTGGGCATGGAGAGGATGCGCTCGGAGATGATGTTGCGCTGAATCTCGTCCGTGCCGCCGGCAATCGAGATGGCGGGCGTCGAGACCAGGATTTCCGCCACCACGCCGTCGGTGCCGTCGTCCTCGCCCGTGAGCATCGCGTCCGGCCCGGCGATCATGGTGTGCGCCTTCGCGCAGGCCCGCGCGACGACGCTTGCGGCGAGCTTGCCGATGGAACCCTCCGGGCCCTGCGGCCGGTCCATTTGCTGCGATTCGCGCGCGCGCCGCGCCGTCCATTCGGCGGTCCGCGCCAGCGTGAGGGCCCTGGCGATCTCCTGGCGCACCGCCCGGTCCTCCCAACGGCCCGCCGCCTTGGCGCGCTCGATCAGCAGGTCGGCGCGCCCGGTGCGTTGCGGATACCACACGTAAGGTGCCATGACGGTTGCGACCTCGGCGCGCTCCTCCTCGTAAATGCGCCCCGGCCGGTCGCTGCCGGCGGCATAGCGGCGCACACCGTCCGCGCCCCGCCGCTCATGCATCAACGTGGTCGTCGCGACCCGCCAGCCCGCTCCGAGTTCGCCGATCCGGTATTCCGGCTCTATCGCCGCGTCGGTGAAGAACACCTGGTTGAAGGAGGCGTGGCCGTTCATCTGCTTGAGCTGGTGGACCTCGACGCCCGGCTGGCGCATGTCGAGCAGGAAGTAGCTGAGGCCCTGGTGCTTGACGGCGTCCCAGTCGGTCCGCGCCAGCAGCAGGCCGAAATCGGCGTGGTGCGCGCTGGTGTTCCAGACCTTCTGGCCGTTGATAATCCATTTGCCGTCCCGGAAGTCGGCGCGCGTCACGGCCCCGGCCAGGTCGGAGCCGCTGCCGGGTTCGCTGAACAGCTGGCACCAGGTCTCCTCGCCCGTGAGGATGCCGCGCAGGAAGCGCTGCTTGTGCAGGTCGGTGCCGTGTTCGAGGATCGTCGCGGCGGCGAGTGTGCGAATGCCCATCTTGGCAACGCCGACCGCTCCCAGCTTGTCGAATTCCTCCTCGACTACCGGTGTCATGCCGACGGGCAAGCCGCGCCCGTGCCATTCCTGCGGCCAGTGCGGCACGCCCCAGCCCGAATCGATCAGCATGTTGCGCCACTCGACGAGGCCCCGGTTCGGGTCCCAGTTCTCCGTCAGCCACTCGCGGGCCTCGGCGCGGATTTCATCTTCCGTAAAGTCGGTCATGTCAGGCGCTCCAGTGCTGCAACATGCGTTCGCGGTGGTCGGCGGCGCTGCCGAGGAAGACCTCGCTCGACTTCGCGCGCTTGAACCAGAGCTGCGTGTCGTTGTCGTGGGTGAAGCCGATGCCGCCATGCATCTGCACGGCGTGGATGGCGGTCTGCATATAGGTGTCCGAGGCGGTTGCCTTGGCGAGGGATGCAAGCGCGGAGAGCGGCTGCTCCGTTTCCTCGCCGTCGTCGTCGGCCGCGGCGGCGGCATAGTAGGCGGCCGCCTTGGCCAGTTCGACTTCCAGCAGCATGTCGGCCGCCTTGTGCTTGGTGACCTGGAAGGAGGCGATGGAGCGGCCGAACTGCATCCGCATCGAGACGTATTCGAGCGCGTCCTCGCGCAGCCGCTCGGCGCCGCCGACCATCTCGCCGGCCAGGCAGACCGCCGCGATGTCGAGCGTCCGCGCCCAGGCGGGGCCGCCGCTTTCCGGCCGGCCTAGCAGGTCGGCGGGGGCGCCGTCGAAATCCATCTCCGCAAGCCGGCGGGTGGGGTCCATGGATCGCAGGGCCCGGCGCGAAAGGCCGGCACTGTCGGCCGGCAGGCTGAACAGGCCGAGATTGCCGTCCGGCAGCCGGGCCGCCGCGACGACGAGACCGGCAGCCATGCCGTCCAGCACATAGCTCTTGCGACCCGTCAGCCGCCAGGAGCCTCCCTCCGGATGGGCGGTTGCGGCGAAGGCGTCGGCATTCCACCCGGCTCCGGGTTCGGCGGCGGCAAGCGCTGCAATCGTCTCGCCGCTCGCAATGCTGGGCAGGAGGGCGCGCTTCCGGGCGTCATCGCCTGCTTCGGCAATGGCGGTCGCCGCCATGACGGTGGAACCGAAAAAGGGCGAGGGCAGAAGGGCGCGGCCCGCCTCCTCGGCGGCGATGGCGAGTTCCGAGATGCCGAACCCGGCCCCGCCATAGGCCTCGGGGATATGGATTGCGGTCACGCCCAGCTCCTCCGCCATCATCCGCCAGATCTCGGGGTCGTAGCCGGCCTCGGTTTCCGCGACCCGGCGCACCTCGGTTGTCGGCGAACGGTCCTGCAGGAAACGGCGGAGCATGTTGCGAAACTCGGTCTGCTCCTCGGAAAAGCTGAATTTCATGCGGATTCGGTCCTCGTTTCTGCAGCGGAGCCGGAGACGGCCGCGACCAGCGCTTCGGCCCCCTCCCAGTCAAAGGTGCGGAAGCTGTGTCCCCGCGTCACGAAGGGCGCGCCGGCGTAGAACATCTCGTATTGCGTCTGCCGGCCCGCGAATTCGGAGCCGAGCGCATCCCAGGCGAGCTTCATCAACCGCACGCGCTCGACCGGCGCCGCGCCGTCCGCCGACTGCTGGACGCTTTGCAGGATCCGCGCGAGTTCGGGGTCGGCGAGGTCGCGCTCCGAGGAGGGCAGCATGATGAGCGCGCCGCCTGCGAGGCCGCGCACCCTCTCGACCATGCGTGGATAGAGCGCCTGGCAGTAGGTCTGGGCGGCATAGACCGAATGCGCATCCGGCACGAACCACCGGCCGCGCTGGCTGCCTTTCGCTTCCATGCCGTAGAGCATGGTCTCGACCGCCGTCGCCTGGGCGGCCAGCAGACCGAGGGTTTCGGCGACCGGCGGCATCTTCGCGGTGCCGATGGTCTCGCAGATGCGGCGCGCCAGCCCGACAAGGAATTTGAACTTTACCGCCAGCCGGATCTGCGCCTGGTAGTTCTGGTAGATATGGCCCGGCGTGGCGTGGAACTGGCGCGCGCACATCGCCGGGCTGCGATGGACGAAGACGCGCTCCCACGGGACCTTCACATCGTCGAACCAGACCAGCCCGTCATTCTCGTCGAAGCGCGAGGCGAGCGGGTCGTCGAAACCGGAAAGCGCGCGGCCCTCGTAGGATTTTCGAGCGAGCAGCCTGAGGCCCCTGGCAGCCATGGGAACCGCGAAGCTGAGCGCGTAGTCCTCCTCGTCCGGCTTCAACGGCTGGAGATGCGCGACGAACATCTCATTGGCCAGGATCGCCGCGGTGCCGAGCATCTTGCCGCCGCGCACCGTTACCCCTTCCGCGTCCTCGTCCACTATGCGGAGCATGGGGCTGTCGCGCCCTTGCTCGCCCGTGCTCTTCGAGCGGTCCAATTGCGGATTGACGATCACATAGGTGAGGTAGAGGTCGTTGTCGCGCGCATGCACGAAATAGTCGTGGAACGCGCGGGCGCGGGCCGGATCGTAGGCTTCGAACACCTCCAGCCCCATGATCTGCCCGGTGACGGCCGACGCCAGATGGTCGGGCGCCCGACCCATGAAGCCCGCATGGCATTCGGCCCAGGCGGTAAGCGCCCGGCGGCGCTGCACGAGCTCTTCGAGAGAGGTCGGCATTTGCCAGGCGCGATTGACACGCCGCCTGCCGGTCGGGGAGGCGAAGGTCATGGCTTCCAGATTCGCCGGATCGGCCTGGTAGCCGTAAAGGCCGGCCGCAGAACGCACCGCGTTGCGGAAGGCAGGGTGCTCGGTCGGGTTCTCGACGCGGGCGCCGTCCAGCCAGACCGCGCGGCCGTCCTTGAGGCTCGCCAGATGCTCGGCGGCATCCTTGGCCGCGCCCGCCATTACCCGGTGGTCTCCGCGTGCGTGCGCTCACGCCATCGCGGAATAGTCGGTCGGGTCCATGACGACGCTTTCGAGCGAGCTCACCAGCGAGCCGTTGCGTTCGCTCTCGGCCCTCGCCTTCTGCCACTCGGGATCGTCGCGGAAAGCCGCCCAGGCGCTCTCCATCTGCGCCGCGTCCTCGAAGGTGCAGATATAGATGAGCTGGTTCGGGTCGGCCCGGTTGATCCAGAAGCCGGCGACGCCGATGCCGTGGCGGGCGAAGAGGCTGCAAGTGTGGTCGCGGAACCGGGCATTCAGCGCATCGATCTTGCCGGGCGCGGCGTTGTAGGTGCGCAGTTCGTACAGCATGGGCGGCGTCTTTCCTTGGGTTCGGTCGGATTGGAAGTGGAAGCTAGTCTTTCGGCTCCAGGCGAAGCGAAGCCGAGTTCATGCAGTAGCGGAGCCCCGTTGGCGGCGGGCCGTCCGGGAAGACATGGCCCAGATGCGCATCGCAACCGGCGCACAACGCCTCCGTGCGCGTCATGAACCAGCTCCGGTCCACCTTTTCCGCGACGGCTTCGGCGGAAACGGGCCGGGTGAAGGACGGCCAGCCGGTCCCGCTGTCGAATTTGGTGTCGCTCTCGAACAGCGGGATATCGCAGCATATGCAGCGATAGGTGCCGGGCGTCTTGGTCGCGTGATATTCGTTGGCGAAGGGGCGTTCGGTGCCGTGCCGGCGCGCCACCCGGTATTGTTCCGGGGTGAGCTGGCGGCGCCATTCGTCGTCGCTGAGTTCGGTTCGGGAAGGCGCGCTGTCGAGGATGTCGGTCATGGGGTCCACCGGCGTCAGCATCGAAGATGCCGACTCGTCGAGGTAGCTGCAGTTGGTCGTCCGCCCGCAACCGGCTGCGGGAGGAAAAACGGTATGCCCAACCCGCCGCCTGCGCAAGCCCGCTCCCCGCGGCTGCCATCCGCGTTCTCCCCTTTCCCTGCCGGCGCGTGCGGGTATTCTTGCCTCGCAGCGGGACGGCGGCGAGGAAGGACGGGCAGGCGATGTTCATTGCGATGAACCGGTTTCGCATTGTGCGCGGGCGCGAGGCGGACTTCGAACGGCTCTGGTCGGAGCGCGATTCCCATCTCGACGGCGTGCCCGGATTCCTGGAGTTCCGCCTCCTGAAAGGGCCGGAGGAGGACGACCACACACTCTATGCCTCGCACTCGACCTGGCGCGACCGCGAGGCCTTTGTCGCGTGGACGCGCTCGGAAGCGTTCCGGAAGGCCCATGCGGGCGCCGGCGCCGGGCGGGACCTTTATTTGGGCCATCCCCATTTCGAGGGGTTCGACTCCGTCCTCAACCGTTGAAATCGGCCGTGTCGGGGGCGTTTGCCGCCCGGGGCTACAACGCGCCGGCCGCCTCGGCCTTGGCCCTTCGAGTTAAGAGTCGTTCGCGTTGGCGGGTCTTGTCGATGACGAAACGGGTGTGGCGGGCGCGGCCGACCTGGCCGAGCGCGTCGCAAATGTCGGCCGCCAGCTCGACACGCTGCCCGTCGAGCGACACGATGCGGGCGCTGACTTCGATCCACATGCCGTCGAGCGTCGGCCCCAGATGGTCGATCTCCACCCGCGCGCCAACG
This sequence comes from Alphaproteobacteria bacterium, assembly GCA_965261985.1. Taxonomy (GTDB): domain Bacteria; phylum Pseudomonadota; class Alphaproteobacteria; order Bin95; family Bin95; genus Bin95. The sequence continues at coordinate 4,602,096 of OZ253490.1, read as the reverse complement.
GTGTCCTCGCCGTCGTCGAGATGGGACAGTATCAGGGCGCGGCAGGTCTGCTCGATCCGCGCCAGCATGAACTGGGTGGCGAAGACGCGCAGGTCCTCGCCCATGAAGTCGATGGTCTGGTCCGCCGTGACGTCGAAACGGCGAACGCTTTTCAGGTCGGGCGCAAGCGAAGGTTTCATGCCGTGCCTCTGGATCTGTCCCCAAGACAGGCATGGTTGGACAGCACGCGCGCCCGTGCAAGACTTTCGCGCCGAAAAAATGACAGTTTGAGGAATCGATGACGATTGTCCCGATCGAACGCGACGGCCCGGTGCGCACCGTGCGGCTGAACCGCCCGGAGAAACGCAACGCGCTGAACCGCAACATGCTCGACGCCCTGCTGGACGCCTTCCGCAGCGAGCCGGACAGGGCCGAGCGGCTGACCGTGCTCCGCGCCGAGGGGCCGGTTTTCTGCGCCGGGATGGACCTGCGGGAGCGAGCCGGGACGCTCGACACCGAGAGCCCCATTGAGGCTGTGCTCGACGCGGTGCAGCACTATCCGCTGCCGGTGGTGGCGGTCGTGCATGGCGACGCTATCGCGGGCGGCAACGAACTCGCGCTGCATTGCGACCTGGTGGTGGCCGCGGAGAGCGCGCGATTCGGCATGTCGCTCGCCCAGATCGGGCTGGTGCCGACCTGGTTCCTTGCCAAAAAGATCGTCGAGACGGGCGGCCCGGTCGCCGCGCGCGAGATGCTGCTGCTGGGAGATCCCTTGCCGGCCGCCCGGATGCATGCGCTCGGCATGATCCACAAGGTCGTGCCTGACGCCGGGCTCGAGGCGGCGGTCGAAGCCGTCACCGCGCGCCTTGCCGCCAATGCGCCGCTGGCCATGAAGGCGATGAAGGCCGTCATGCTGCGGCAAATGGCCTTCCGCGATGCGACACCGCATGAAGATTTGCTGGCGATGCTGCGCGCCGCTCGCCTTTCGCGCGACGCACAGGAAGGCATTGCCGCGCGTCTGGAGAAGCGCCCGGCGAACTTTGCGGGGGAATAGATGGCCATCCGACTCGACAAGCCGTGGCGGCGGCTCGATGCGGCCGCTGTCGCCGCGCTCAGCGGCCAGCTCGGCGTCTATCAGCTCTCCGACGACGGGGCCGCGGTGCGTGCCATCGTCAGGGTCGATGCCCGGTCGCTGTTCGGCCTGCGCGGCGAGCTCGCGCGCGAACTGGCCGAACGCGGCGAAGGGCTGTTCTTCCGCCTGGAGGTCAACCACCAGCCGCGCACCCGCTGGCTGGAACTTATGATGGTCCACCGGGCCGACCACGGGTACCTGCCGGACTGGAACCCGCCGGAGGATGCCCTCGGCCTTGGACGCCTCAGCCCCGCCTGACCGGCCTCGGCAGAATTCTAGGAATCGGGAAAGCACGCAGCTCATGGACCTGTCTCTCAGCGACGAGCAGAAACTGATCGTGGACCAGGTGCGCCGATTTGTGCGCGAAGAGATCGTGCCGCTCGAGGACGGCCTCGACCCCGATGCCGACAGCCTGCCGCCGGAGGACCATGAACGCCTCGCGGGAAGAGTGGCGGAGATGGGGCTGTACGGCCTCGACATTCCGCCCGAATACGGCGGTCCGGATGTCGATATCGTGACCCGCACCCTGCTCGCTATCGAGATGTCGCAGCACCGGGCCGGCCTCTATGCGCCCTGCTACAACGTGTTCGGCGGGGCGGGCCTCGCCCAGATGTTCGAGGCCGATGAGGACCAGAAGCAGCGCTTCCTCCTTCCGATGCTGCGGGGCGAGAAGAAGACCTTCTTCGGCTTGACGGAACCCTCCGGCGGCTCGGACCCCGCCCGCGCCATCCAGACCCGCGCCGTGCGCGACGGCGACGACTGGGTCATCGACGGCGCCAAGATGTTCATCTCCGGCGCCGACCGGGCGGATTTCGGCCTCGTCTTCGCCCGCACGGACCCGAGCAAGGGGCGGGCAGGCGTCACCTGCTTCATCGTCGAGACCGACACGCCGGGCTTCCATGTGCGGCGCATCGTCCACACGCTGCGCGCGGCGCGCTACGCGACCGAACTGCAATTCGAGGATATGCGGGTGCCGCACGCCAATGTGCTGGGCGAGGTGAACGGCGGCTTCGCAATCGCCAACGACCGCGTGTCCCGCCAACGCATTCCCTATGCCGCGACCTGCATCGGGGTAGCCTTAAAGGCGCAGGAACTGGCGATCGAGTATGCCCAGATTCGCGAGACCTTCGGCGACAAGCTGGCCCACCGCCAGGGCATCCAGTGGATGGTGGTGGACAACGAGATCGACATTCGCCAGGCGCTCTGGGTCACGCTGGCAGCCGCCGACAAGGCGCGGCGGGGCGAGCCGTTCCGCACCGACTCCGCGCTTGCGAAGATCGTGGCGACGGAGGCTTCGGGACGAGTCGTTGACCGGGCGATGCAGATCCACGGCGGCTACGGCGTTACCAAGGACCTGCCGTTCGAGCGCTGGTACCGCGAAATGCGCATCCGCCGCATCGGCGAAGGCCCGAACGAGGTCCAGCGCCACATCGTCGCCCGCGACCTGTTCGGCAGCTCGCTGCGGTAGGAAGCGGAGGCGGAGCTCGAAATTGCCGTCGCCATGCTTGTCCGGCTTTGTGTCGGGCTACGCGATACCGAAAGGAGGAGCGATGACAACCTTTACCGTCGTAGCGGTCGGCGCCACGGTCGGAGTTGGGCTTGCGACGTTGATCCTTACCAGTTCGGGCCGTCTGGCTGCGCGCTTGACCGCGGTTGAGAAGGAAACCGCCCGCTTGTCCGGGCTTCTCGAAGGCCTTGGGCTGACTGGGCGGGCGAGCACCGGGTCGAAGATAGGCAGCCCGTAGCAATCGAGCGGACGCAGGCCTAAAGGGCGAAGTAGCGGGCCAGCGCCGGGGGCATGCTGTCCGTGTCGATCTGGAAGAGCTCCAGCAGCACGCCGTCCGGGGCCTCGCACATGATGTAGCGCCACGACCCGAACTCGCGGATGCCGGAACGGAACGGCACGCCGAGGGCCGTCAATCGGCGGTGGAGCGCGGTAAGGTCGTCCGTCTGTATGCCGACATGATGCACGGCCCCGCCCGGCGCCCCGCGCGGCGGCTGGTCGTAAAGGTGGAGGCGGCCCCGCCCGACTTCCATGAACACATTGCGGGCCCCGCCGAACTCGCCATCGAAGGCCACCACGCCCCCAAGCTTCTCCCGCCACCACGCGACCGTCGCGTCTATATCCGCCGCGAAGAGATGCACATGATGCAGATGCGCGGCCGGCGGCGGGTCTTGCCCGGAGGGGCTGCGGTCCGTCATGACGGCTCCGGGGCGCTGACGAGTTCGACTGTGTTGCCGTCGGGGTCCTGGACATAGATGGAGTGCCAGCCGACCCAGTCGTGAAAGGCGGTCCGGGGGTCGAGGTCGCGGTCGGCGAGGGCTGCCAGCGCGGCGGGACGTTCGGCATGGGGAATGCCGAGCGCGAAATGGTGCAGGGTGGAACGGCTCCGGTCGTGGCCCTGCCAGCCCTCGCCCCGGTCGAGCGGGAACAACGCCAGCACCGCCGTGTGGCCTTCGAATCCGGGCGCCAGGCGGAAGAAGGTCATGCCGTCCTCGAAGACCTGCATTATCTCAAGGCCGATTATGTCCCTGTAGAACGCCCTCATCTCGTCCAGCCGGCCAGTTCGCAGCACGACCTCGCCGAGCGCCCGGACGGCAAAGCCCGTTTCACTCATCGGCGGTACCCTCGAGCTCGTCCCGGACTATCGAGGCGCCTGCGGCTTCGAGGCCCCACGCCGTCCAGCCGGGCGCGTGCTCGCGGGAGAACAGTTCGATCCTGGACTGTGTGGGGAACATCGCCTCGATGTGCTTGCGGATCTCCGCCGGCTTTTCCGAGTGCGGGCCGCGCCCGGCGCTCACAAGCTGGCGGATGTTCCGGGCACCTCGGGGCTGCGGAATCCTGCCCCGCTTGAAGACGAGGCAGAGCTCGCACTGGCTTAGCGTGTAGAAGCCGGGATTGGTCTTTTGCTTGTCCCACACGAAGGCGACCGTGGCCCATTTGAAGCCCCATGCCTTGCCCAGGTCGATGGCCTGGTCGAGATGCGGATTGGTGGCCCAGAGGAACAGCAGGCTGTTGGGCGCCGCGATGTTTGCGACCGGCAGCGACTTGAGGTCGTCCAGAGTGACCGTCGGGTAGTGGCGGACGGCGCCGCCCGAGTCGCCGGAGCCCGGCCCGGCATGCTGCAACTGGCCCTTATAGTCCCAGGGCGGGTCGGCATAGAGGATGTCGAAGACCCGATTCGGAAGTTCCGGGAAAACCAATCGGGCGCTCTCCCTATCGCTGTAAGCGGCCGGTCAGGCGAAGAACGCATCGACCGCTTGCGCCACCTCGGCAGGCTTGTCGAGTTCGGCAAGGTGGCCTGCGCCGTTGATGACCTCCAGCCGCGCGGGACCGCCGAGCCCGGCCGCAATGCGCTCGCCGTAGGATCGCGGCAGGATGCGGTCCTCCGCGCCCCATAGCAGCAGCGCGGGCGCGCGCACGCGGCCGAGGCGCTTCTCCAGCCCGCTATTGCCAAGTGGCCAGAAAACCCGCGCCGAAGCCTCCAGCGCGCGCGTCTGTTCGATCGGCCATTCGATGGAATTCGCACCTTCGGGCGGGGCCTTGAGCGCGTTCCAGCTTTCGGGATCCGCGCACAGCATTCCCGGCAATTCCGGCAAACGCTGGGCCCAGGGGTCGGTCATCGGCTCCGCTTCGTCGAACAGGCCCCAGGGCGCGACCAGGGCCAGCCGGTCCACCTTGTGCGGCCAGAGCGCGGCGATCTCCAGCGCGAAGGACGCGCCGGGGCCAGAGCCGGCCAGCAGGGTGTCGCCGCCTTCGAGGCCGCAGCCGTTCAAGAGGTCGCGGACCGCCAGCACCCAGTCCAGATGGCTGTCGAGCTTCGTGTGCCCGAGGCCGCCCGGATAACCGGGAATCGAAGGCACCACGACTTCGTGGCTTTCCGCCAGCCGGTCGAGGAAGGCCGGCCATTTCGGCAGCCCGCCATGGCCGGCCAGGAAGGCGAGCGGCCGGCCTGTCCCCTTGCGCCAGACGCGGCAGGGGGCGCCGTTGACATCCACATGGTCGATGGCAGGGGCCGGGGAAGCCATGTCCATTACTTGTTGCGCCCCTATTCCGCGGCCACGGAGCGGTGTGCGATGGGGTCGGGCGCGGCCCGGTCGGCAGCCGCCATCGGCGTCGGCCACCAGTGGTTTTCCCAGTCGCTCCAGACATCCTGAAGCTGCGGCATCACCTGCTCGGCATAGAGCCGGGAGTTGTAGTTCACCAACTGCTTGTCCATATTTCCGAATTGCAGCAACAGCATGAGCTGCCCGAAGCGCAGGTCGCGGATCACATGGCGCAGCTTTTCTGCCACCTGGTCCGGCGTGCCGATGATGACATAGCCGTTGTCCAGAATGGCGTCGAACTCGCGCGCGGACTTGCTGACCTGGAGCGCCTTGCGGTTTTGCATCGCGGCATTGGCGACCTGGCTCTGGATGCCGGCGCGCTGCGTCGCCTCCGTGGTGTAGCCCGGCGGGGCGGCGAAGCGCGGGTCGATATGCAAGCACCGCCCGTAGAAATACTCCGCCGGCTCGCGGTAGAGCTCATAGGCTTCCGCCTCGGTCTCGGCGACGCCGACGAATTGCAGGAAGCCGGCGCGGTAGGGGTTCGGCTCCTTGCCGAGCCGTTTCATCTCCTCCCAGAAGCCCTGCATGGTCTGCTGGCCGGCCTTGTAGCCGAAATAGGAGAGGTAGCAGTACACATAGTCCATCTCGGCGCACCAGCGCCAGGTCTCGACCGAGCCGCCGCCGGGGACCCAGACCGGCGGGTGCGGCTTCTGCACCGGGCGCGGCCAGATATTGACATAGCGTTGCTGGTTGAAGCGGCCATCGAACGCGAAGGTGTCGGGCTCGGTCCAGGCGCGCATCACGAGGTCGTGGGCTTCCAGATAGCGCTCGCGTAGCAGGCTCGGGTTCTGGCCGTAGGCGTAGCAGGTGTCCATCGGCGAGCCGACCGGGAAGCCGGCGATCAGGCGCCCGCCCGAGATGCAGTCGATCATCGCGAACTCTTCCGCGACGCGGGTCGGCGGGTTGTAGAGCGCCAGGCTGTTGCCCATGACGCAGAGCGCGGTGTCGGGGTTCGCGCGCCGGGCGAGTGAGGAGGCGATCAGGTTCGGCGAGGGCATCAGCCCGTAGCCGTTGGAGTGGTGCTCATTGCAGCACACGGCGTCGAAGCCCACCTCCGCCGCATATTCCATCTCGTCCATGAAGTCGTTGTACATGTAATGCGCGCGCTCCGGATCGAAGAGGCGCGAATGGATATCGACCCATACCGACGGGTTCTGCTCCCGGAAATCGTCCGGCAGCTCGGTATAGGGCATGAGGTGGAACCACAGATGCTTCATGGGGCTTTCCCGCTTCCTTCTCGTCCGCAGCCGAGTATTGCCGCCGCCCCGCCCCGGCGCAAGCGCACCGGGGCGGGGAAGGGCGAACGATCGGAAGGTCAGCGGTCGAACAGGACGCTCGGCAGCCAGGTCGCGGTTCCGGGGAAGAAGAACACGATCGCCAGGCCGACGACCTGCAGACACATGAAGGCTGCCATGCCGCGGTAGATGTCTCCGAGCGACCATTCGGGCGCAACGGCCCGTAAGTAATATGCGGCCATCGCAACGGGCGGCGACAGGAATGCCGTTTGCAGGTTGACCGCCACGAGCGTGCTGAACCAGACCAGGTCGAAGTTGAGCTTGATCACCACCGGCACGAAGACCGGCAGGAAGATGAACACAACTGCCGGCCATTCCAGCGGCCACCCGAGAATGAAGATGACCACCATCAGGATGGCGAGCAGGCCGAGCGGCTCCACCGGCAGCGACAGCATGAAGTCGGTGAGCAGGTTGCCGGTGCCGAGCCGGGTGAACACCGCGCCGTAGATGTTCGAGGCGACGGCCAGGAACAGCACCAGGCTCGATGTGGTCAGGGTCTGGCGGCAGGCCTCGAGCAGGATACGCCAGGTCAACCGGCGATAGGCCACGGTCAGCAGCGTTGCGCCGAGCGCGCCCATGCCCGCTGCCTCTGTCGGCGTCGCGATGCCGACGATGATACTGCCAAGGGCCGAGAACATGATGACGGCCAGCGGCACGATGCCCGAGAAGAATTCCCGGAAGATCTGGCCCATCGAGGTCGCGCGGTCTTCCAGTGGCAGTGGCGGCCCGAGTTCCGGGTTCAGGAAGGAGCGGATCATCGCATAGCCGATATAGAGGCTCGCGAGAATCAGGCCCGGAATGAGCGCGGCGGCGAACAGGTCGATGACCGAGACGCCGATGATGGGGCCCATGACCAGCAGCATGACGCTCGGCGGGATGAGGATGCCGAGGCAACCGCCGGCGGCGATGACGCCCGCGGACATGCGCGGGTCGTAGCCGGCGCGGTTCATGGCCGGCGCCGCCATCATGCCCATCACGGTAATCGACGCGCCGATGATGCCGGTCGCCGTGGCGAAGAGCGTCGCGGTGCCGAGCACGCCCAGATAGAGCGACCCGCGCACCGGCGCCAGAATGAACTGGAACGATCGGAACAGCCGCGCCATCAACCCGGCGCGTTCCAGGATATGGCCCATGAAGATGAACAGCGGAGCCGCGGCGAGCTCCCCTGCCTTCATGATGCCCAAGGTCTGGAAGTACATCTGGTAGAAGACCGAATCGCCAAAGACGGCATAGCCGAAACCGGTCGCCAGGATGATCAGCGTGAAGGCAATCGGGAAGCCGACGAAGATGCCTGCAATGAGCGAGCCCAGCAGGACAAGGCCGAGAATATCCGGGCTCATATTTCGCTCCCGATCAACTCCGCGTCCTCAAGAAGCGGCTTGTTTTCCACCATGGCGTAGATGCTCTTGCAGAGTTCCGAGACGCCCTGGAATATAAGCAGCGCTGCCGCGCCCGGGATCGTTGCCTTGAACGGAACGATCGACGGCCCCCACGGAGTCACATCCGACCGTTCGGCGGTGTTGTAGGCGTGAAGCATCTCTTCCCAGCCGACGATGAAGAAGAAGATCATGCCGGGGAAGAAAGCGACGACGTAGAGCGTCGTGTCGATGGTGCCGCGGCGACGGAACGACCAGTTATTGTAAAAGATGTCGGTGCGGACATGGCCGCCCTTGAGCAGGGTGTATCCGGCGCCCAGCATGAAGAAGGCGCCATAGAGCATGAAGGTGAGCTCGTAGGCCCAGTCGGTCGGCGCATTGAACAAATAGCGCGAGAACACCTCAAAGCAGACGACATAGAGCAGCGGCAGCGCCAGGAACGCGAGGATCCAGCCCCCGATCCAGTCCGACACGCCATCGACGAAGCCGACGATACGTCGCATCCATTTCTCAACCGTTTCGTTCATCGCAGCTTAGTCCCCTCCCGGGTTTGCGGAGCCCGCGCCGGCTGCTCCAGCGCCGGCCGTCACATCAGGAATACGCCCTTGCCGGTCGTCTGGGTGTCGAACAGCTCGTAAGCCTCTACGGCCCGGTCGAGCGTGAACTCATGCGTGAACAATGCGTCCACATCGATCTTGCGCTCGGCGACGAAACGCGCGCATTCGGCCTGGCCGTTCTTGGAGAAGGTCCATGAGCCGACCACGGTCACCTGGCGGCGCAGCATGTCGTTCGACACGTCGATGGTGACATCGCCGCCCTCGCCGACGAAGCAGGCTGTGCCCCAGCTTCGCACGCAGCGCACGGCGTCGCGGCGCGCCTCGGAGCTGGAGCTGCAATCGAGCGATTTCTGTGCGCCTTCGCCGTCGGTCAGGTCGCGGATCGCCTGGACGACATCGTTCGAGCGCGGATCGACAACTTCGTCGGCGCCGAACCGGCGCGCCAGATCGCGGCGCTCCTCGCCGATATCGAGTGCGATCACGCGGGCGCCCATGGCCTTGGCGAATTGCGTCGCGCTCAACCCGACCGGGCCCTGGCCGAAGATCGCGATAGTTTCGTCGCCCGCCAGCGCGAGGCGTTTCAGCGCGCCGTAGGCCGTGCCGGTTCCGCAGGAAATCGCGGCACCGGTCTTGTAGGAAAGCTCGTCGGGCAACTTCACCAGCGTGTGCGCCGGCACCTTCATGTAGGCGGCATGCGCGCCGTGCCCGGTCGCGCCGAAGACAGTGGTGCCCTCGAGGCACATTTGCGACCAGCCCTGCCGGCAATGCTTGCACACGCCGCAGCCGTCATAGTGGTGGTCCATGACGCGGTCGCCGACTTTGGCGAGCGCTTCCGGCACGCCGTCCCCGACGGCCGCCACCACGCCGCAGGGCTCGTGCCCCGCGATCACCGGGCCGTCTGCTGCGACCATGCCGAGGGCCGCCGCTCCGCCCTTGACCCGGTACATCTTGAGATCGCTGCCGCACATGCCCGAAGCCCTGATCTCGATCACCGCCTCGCCGGGTCCGGGAACCGGATCGGGAAAATCCACAAATTCGAGCTTGCGGTCGCCGAGAAACACCACGGCCTTCATGGCCCTGCCTCCATACGCGCTCGTCCTGGGGTTCGCGTCGGGCGAAGCCGGGCTGCCCGCCGCCCGCAACGCGCGGACAACGGGCAATCCGTCACGCCGCGCCGGTCATTGCGGCCAGTAGTAGTCCGCCAGCCAGTTGTAATCGATTTGGGCGAAGCGCCGTCCCGGCACGATCTTCGAGGCGTATTCGCGCTGGGAATCGAGCACCTTCTTGAAGAACGGGTTCTCCTTGACCGCCTGGTCGCGGATTTCCTCCCAGGCCTTCATCTGTCCGGTCAGGATGCTGTCCGGCGTGCGACGGAAATTGACACCGGCCGCCTGCAGCTTCTCGATTGCAATGGCGTTGAGCCTGTGCGTCTCGAGCTGTTGCCAGAGCGTCGCCTCCCAGGCTGCCGACTTGAAGATCTCCTGGATGTCCGTCGGCAGCGAACGCCACACTTCGCCGTTGACGAGGAGCTCGAGCATCGTTGCCGGCTCATGCGCGGACGGCAGGTAGTAGTATTTCAGGATCTGGTAGAAGCCCATGTCGATATCGGCGGCCGGCCCGGCCCATTCCGCACAATCGATGATGCCGCGCTCGACGGCCGGCAGGATTTCGCCGCCGGACATGTTGACGGTCTTCATGCCGGACTTCGACATGACTTCGCCGGTGATGCCGGTCGCCCGGCACTTGATGGTGGCGAGGTCCTCCCAGTCCTTCAGCTCCCGGTTGAACCAGCCGAGCGGCTGGTTGCTGACCGGTGAGATCGGGAACACGACAACGTCGCGCTCTAGAATCTCCTTGAAGAATTGGTTGTGCAGTGCCAGGCCGCCGCCGTCATGGACCCAGCCGAAATAGTCGATCCAGTCGAAGCCGTACGGGCCGCCGGGAGCCGGGCCGAACAGCGCCGCGGCGCGGTTCTTGCCGACATAGTAGGCCGCCGCCGAGAATCCGCCGTCCAGCACCTTGCGGGCCGTTGCGTCGAGCACCTCGAACGAAGGCACGATCGCGCCGCCGGGCTGCACCCTGATCTCAACGCGCCCTGCGGACATCGCCTTCACGCGCTCTGCGAAGTGCAGGAAGCTGTTATGGGTGTAGAACGAAGACGGGAATGCCGTCTGGAACTGCAGCTTGATGGTGTCCTGCGCCGCGGCATCCCGCACCGGCGCGGTCGCGACCAGAGCGCCCGCTACAAGTGCGAGGCACCAGGCCGCAAGTCGTTTCAGTCCTGTCATCGAAGACTCTCCTCCCTGTTGCGCCTGCTTTCGGAATTTCCACAGGCCGCGGCGCTCTTTATGTCAGAACGCCATACAAGCGTGAGCCTGCCCGCGTCCTAAAGCGGCGTCAAGGACTTCCAAGGGCGACGGGAGCATCCAACCCCGGAAATGCCCGTCAGCCGGCATCCTTCTTGTCTCCGCGCCCTGCGAGCCGACGTTCGTAGAGCATCGCGTAACGCAGCCAGTGGTTGTAAGCCGTGGTGAGCGCGAAGAGGAACCCGTAGCGGCCTTCCCGCCACTGGCCGTGCAACACGTAATTCCTGAGGAAGAAGACGGGCAGGCCGAACCGGACGCGCAGGGCAACCGGGCGCCGCCGCCCGTCGTCGAGGAACCGGACGCGCCGGACCATCGCGCTGCCCTGTTTGCGGGAGAGATGGCCGATATCGTCGAATGCGTAATGCAGGAGCGGGCCCTTGAGCCGCCGCACCCGAAGCCCGGCGGGAATGCGGAACTGGTCCCATGCGCCGTGGGCGGGAATGCGGACCTTGCGCCGGTCGTAGAGCTTGGCGCGCCGGGGCGCGCGCGCCTTTCGCCAGATGCGGCCGGACGGGTCGACGATCACGAGAGGCAAACGAAACACATCGGCGTCGGGCTCGCCGGATGCGAACAGTTTCAGTATCTCCCCGGCCAGTTCTTCGCTGACGATCTCGTCGGCGTCGAGGTCCAGCAGCCAGTCGTGCCGGCAGGCATCCTCGCCGACGCGCTTCTGGTGGCCCCCGCCGAGCCAGGGCTGCTCAACGGTCCGCGCACCTGCGGCTTCCGCCGCTGCGACCGTGCCGTCCGTCGAGCCGGAATCGACCGCAACGACTTCGCGCGCAACCGAAAACGCAGCTCCGACGGCCGCCCCGATCCGGCTCTCTTCGTTGAGGGTGCGGATGTAGCAGGAAATCGGGGGGCGTTCGCCGCCGGTCATTCGCGCATGCTCCACGGGGGACGCTGTCCGGCTTCGGTCGGGCGTTTCCGGGAGCGCGTCAAAGCAGTTCTCCATAGACCGCAAGCGTCTTCGCACACATGGCCGCGCGGGTGAAGCGGGCGAGCACATGCGTGCGCGCCCTTGCAGCGAGGGCCGGGCCCGCGGCGGCGAGCGCGGTGCGAATGCCTTCGGCGAGCGCGGCGGGGTCGCCCGGCGGAACCAGCCAGCCGGTCTCGCCCTGCAGGAGAATTTCGCGCGCGCCCCCGTGATCGCTGGCAACGACGGGAAGGCCCATGGCTCCGGCCTCCGCCAACACGCGGCCGAAGGATTCCGGCTGGACGGAAGCCGAAATGACGACATCGCTCGCGGCATAGGCGGTCGCCACATCGTCGGTATGTCCGGCGAAGCGCACCGGAAGGCCGCGCGCCAGGGCCTCCAGTTCCCGCCGGTAGGCATCGCGGTCCCGGTCGGAGCCGACGAACACGGCGACGAGTTTCGGGTCCGCGAGCAGCCGCATCGCCTCGATCAGCACGGCGTGGCCCTTGAGCCGGGTGAGCCGCCCCGGCAGCAGCACCACGCGCGCGCCTTCCGGGACGCCCCAGGCCGCGCGCAGGGCCGCGTTCTCGCGGGGCGGGACGGCATCGGGATCGAAGGCCGCTGCGTCGATGCCCCGATGCACGACCCGGATGCGCGAGGTCGGGCAACGATAGATTTCCTGAATATGCGCTGCGATGAAGTCCGAGACGGCGATAACCAGATCGCCCCGGACCATGATCCGGTTCCAGGCGCGTTTGGCGGCGCTGCGGGCCCCGTAAGCGCCGTGGAAGGTGGTGACGAAGGGAACCCCCGCGCGCCGGGCCGCCGACCGGGCGCTCCAGGCCGGCGCGCGCGAACGGGCATGCACGAGATCCACCCCCTCGCGCTCGATCAGCGCCTTCAGGCCGGCCGCATTGCGCCAGAGGCCCAGGGGATTCTTTGTGTGGACCGGCATCGGGATATGGTCCGCGCCGAGCCCCGCCGCCATCCGTCCGCCCGAGGAGACCGCCAATGCTCGCGCGCCGGCCTCGCGGAGCGCCGCAGCGATTTCCAGCGTGCCCCGCTCGACGCCGCCCGCCTCCAGCGCCGGCAGCACCTGCAGCACGGTCTTGCCCGTCAACGGCGTTCCTGCGGGGATCGAAGGCATGGCGGTCGCGACCATCGGCAATATCGAAAGCAATGTGAAGGCCGGGTTTTCCCGGCGGCTCGCGCACCCTGCTACAACGGGTTCGCTGTATCCGGCGGGCGTTTCCAGGAGTCGTATGCCCCATGACGAACAACGAACATGCAGCGCCGGACGTGCTGGCCCGCCCGGAGGGGCCGCCGCTGGCCTACCGGCGCGTAGCCGGGCGGGGGCCGGGGGTTGTTTTCCTCGGCGGCTTCATGTCCGACATGACGGGCGAGAAGGCGCGCGCCCTGGATGACCACTGCCGGCAGCGGGGCCATGCGTTCCTGCGGTTCGACTATCGCGGCCACGGCGCTTCCGGCGGGCGGTTCGAGGAGGCGGTGCTTTCGGACTGGCTTGCCGACACGCTTGAGGTGCTGGACCGGTTGACCGAAGGGCCGCAGCTGCTGGTCGGCTCCAGCATGGGCGGCTGGCTGATGTTGCTTGCCGCCCTTGCGCGCCCGGAGCGGGTCCATGCGCTCATCGGCATTGCGCCGGCGCCCGATTTCGTGCGGCGCATGGAAGCGGGATTGACAGCGGACCAGCGCCAGGCGCTCGACGAGCGGGGCCTCTTCCTGCGTCCGAGCGAATACGGGGACGGCCCGTACACGTTCACGAAGGCGCTGATCGAGGACGGCAAGCGCCATTGCCTGATGGACAGCCCGATCCCCATCCTTCGGCCGGTGCGCCTCCTTCACGGAATGCGCGACGACGCCGTTCCCTGGCGGGAATCGCTGCGTCTGGCCGAACAACTCAGGGGCGAGGACGTGCGGACGATCTTCGTGAAGGACGGCGACCATCGCCTCAGCCGCCCGGCCGACCTGGCATTGCTCACGACCGTCCTGGACGGCCTGTTGCGCGGCTCCGGCGGCGGCGGTCAGTAGCGGTAGTAGTCGGGCTTGAACGGCCCTTCCTGCGCAACGCCGATATAGTCCGCCTGGACGGGGCTCAGTTCGGTCAGGCGGGCGCCGAGCCTCGCCAGGTGCAGCATGGCGACCTTTTCGTCGAGATGCTTCGGCAGCACATGCACCCGCCGGTCGTACTGCGCGCCGTTGGTCCACAGTTCGATCTGCGCCAGCACCTGGTTGGAGAAGCTCGCCGACATCACGAAGCTCGGATGCCCGGTGGCGCAACCGAGGTTCACCAGCCGGCCCTCGGCCAGCAGGATCAGCCTCTTGCCATCGGGAAACTCGACCTCGTCCACCTGCGGCTTGACGTTGTGCCAGACCAGGTTGCGCAGCGCGTCCACCTGAATCTCGTTGTCGAAATGGCCGATATTGCAGACGATCGCGCGGTCCTTCATGACGCGCATGTGCTCGACGGTCACGACATCGGTATTGCCGGTCGCCGTCACCAGGATATCCACCCGGTCCGCCACGTCCTCAAGGCGGACGACCTCGTATCCGGCCATGCAGGCCTGCAGCGCGCAGATCGGGTCGATCTCGCTGACCAGCACCCTGGCGCCCTGGCTGCGCAGGCTCTGGGCGGAGCCCTTGCCGACATCGCCATAGCCGCAGACCAGCGCGGTCTTGCCGGCGATCATCACATCGGTCCCGCGCTTGATCCCGTCCACAAGGCTCTCGCGGCAGCCATAGAGGTTGTCGAACTTCGATTTCGTCACCGAGTCGTTGACGTTGAATGCCGGGCAGGCGAGCGCGCCGGTCTTCGCCATGTCGTAGAGGCGCAGCACGCCGGTCGTGGTCTCCTCCGACACGCCGCACACATCGGCCATCAGTTCCGGGTAGTCGTCATGCATGAGCTTGGTGAGGTCGCCGCCGTCGTCGAGCAGCAGGTTCGGCCGCCAGCCGTCCGGACCCTCGATGCTGCGCCTCACGAATTGCCAGTATTCGTCCTCCGTCTCGCCCTTCCAGGCGAACACCGGCACGCCGGCAGCCGCCATCGCCGCCGCGGCATGGTCCTGGGTCGAGAAAATATTGCAGGACGACCAGCGCACTTCCGCACCGAGGGCTTTCAGCGTCTCGATCAGCACTGCCGTCTGGATGGTCATGTGCAGGCAGCCCACGATGCGCGCGCCATGGAGCGGACGGTCCGGGCCGTATTCCTCGCGAATCGCCATCAGCCCCGGCATTTCGGTTTCGGCGATGGCGATTTCCTTGCGGCCCCAATCGGCGAGCGAGATATCGGCAACCTCATAATCGGGCATCGGAGGATATATCCCTGCGTATCGGAAGCTACGGTCGGAGCCCGCCGCGTATAGCAACCGGGGGCCTCCCTTTCAACCGGAGCCGCCGAACGGCGGGCGGACGCCTTGTCCGCCGGCGGCCACTCGTGTCAGGATGCGGCGCATGGAACGGGAAGGGAACACAGGTGCCGTGACGCCCGCCGACTTCATCGCCAAATGGCGCGCATCCTCGTTGAAGGGGCGTTCGGCGGCGCAGGAACTCCGCAAGTGAACCCTGCCTCTCTTATCGAAGCGATTACGGATTTTGACGAAGTGAAGGACCATCTCGTAGAAGGAGATGAGGCGGCCATGATTGTGCCGGATGGAGAGCCCGCCGAGTTCGATATAACCTTCAGGGTCGATATTCAGGCGATACAGGAATTCGCTATTCGGGAAGTACAGAAACATAATGTTCCATCCATGGTTCTCGTAGTTAGGAAACCGGACTATCTTGGCTCCAGCATGTGGGATTTTCGCCATGGGAGCCGCGCGTTGTCGGCCCGGATTGAGGACGCTTCTTGGCTGCTGGGCTTTCAGGCACGAAAAATCGAAGTAAGGCCGGGGGATGCGCTTCGATGCAAGGCGCGGATCGAGATGGCGTACGGTCACGACAATGAGTTAATATGGGAGCGCCATTTCATAGAGCAGGTTCATGAAGTTCTCGAAAACAGATACAGACAGCAGACGTCAATCAACCTCAATCCCGGTCCAGATCACGTCTGAAAAGCGCCCCGACCGATCTCCACAACGCTGCCCCCTAAGTCTGGCGGATGCCGATAAGCAAAGCTGACAAGCCGGCGCGTCCGCCGCTGCCGCCCACCCGGCATTGGGGATACCAGCCTGTAGTTGTAGCGGAGGGCTACAAACGGCGGCCACAGGGCGGTGCCAGCCCACCGCCAGCCACGCCGCCGTCCAACCCGCTGAACCAGGGAACCTCCGGGAGGAAGTAAGGGAGACGGTCCCCCGCCGCCCCGTTGCTCGGCAGTGAGGGCGTCGCATTCCCGATCCCGGAATTCGGGATTTCGCAACGACTCCTCCATTCCTGGGGTTGTTTACCGGCCATGTTCAAAGCCCATTCATCCATCGGCGGTCAACGCGCGCCTGACGGCCTCCGGTTCTTTCTGGATCACCCGCAAGAGCGCCGCTGCCGGGCCGCTGACCTGCCGCGCGCCCTGCTCCCACTTGCGGTAGCCGGAAAGGCTCATGCCCATCAGAGGCGCCATCTGCGCCTGCGTGAGCTTCGCCCGCTTGCGGACTTCGCGCGGAAGTACGGGCGCGTGGACGATGGCCGGGCCTTCGCCCTTCGCGTGGGCCAGGGCTTCGTTCAGAGACCGGATCAGGTCGTCTCCGAAGTCGCTCATCTCTCCTCCTTCCCGGCGTTCCCGATCGCTTCGACGATCCGGGTGACAGCGCGGCGCTCCCTTGGACTCATGTCGGTCTTCGCGGACTTCGCATAGGAGAGAAGCGCATAGATCGGCATTCTCTCGCCTCCGTAGAAGTAGATCGCTCGCGCACCGCCTCTCTTGCCGCGGCCCAAGGCTCCGAACCGCAGCTTCCGGACGCCGCCCGTCCCCGGAATCTCGTCGCCGGCCAAGGGATTCTCGGCCAAGTAGTCGATCAATTCCCGTTTTTCGTCCTCGTTGAAAAGCTTGGCGGCCTGGCGGGTAAAGGTCGGGGTCTCGGCGACAGTCTGCATCGTATGGAAAGATAACCCAATGGGGCATCGACGACAATTCCGGGAAGGCGCGTCCGTCGGGAACCGGAACGCGAGGGCCCGGCCTCGCCGCGGTTGCGCCGCCGGCACCTCCCCGGCGGCCGGCTCGTTGCGGCGCAGGATATAGTTCCCGACAAAGGCGAGCCTCTCCTTCGTCTTCCCAGCCCCTTCAACCGGAACGCCTTAGCTCTCGCTGAAGCCGTCCGCCACCAGGGCCTTGAGAGCGGCCAGCGCGTCCACCGCCTCGGCCCCCTCGCAAACGACCTCGATCTCGCACCCCCGGCCGGCGCCCAGAAGCAGCAGCCCCATGATCGAGACCCCCGGCACGGCGGTGTCGTGATGGATGACGCGCACCTCGGCGTCGAAGCGCCCCGCAAGCCCCACGAACTTTGCTGCGGCGCGCGCATGCAGGCCGCGTTCGTTGACGATCCGCAAATGCGCCGACGGCATGTCAGCCAGACGCCTCGGCGAGCAGTTTGGACGCGATCTGGATGTATTTTCGCCCGGCCTCCTCGGCATCCGCGACAGCCTGGGCCAGCGTCTTGTGCTGGCGGCAGGTCGCGAGCTTGACCAGCATCGGCAGGTTGACGCCTGCGATCACCTCGACCTCGCCCTTGTTCGACGCGCCGAGCACCGAAATGGCGAGATTGGAAGGCGTGCCGCCGAACATATCGGTCAAAAGGACGACGCCGTCTCCGGTATTGAGCGTCTTCGAAACGCGGGCAATCTCGGCGCGGCGGTCCTCCATGTCGTCGTCGGGGCCGATGCACACGGCCGAGATCTGCTCCTGCGCCCCGACGACATGCTCGAGCGCCGCAAGCAGTTCGGCGGCGAGGCGGCCATGCGTAACGAGCGCCAGGCCGATCATGGGCTGTTCTCCGTTTCCATTGCGGCGAACGGTTCGCCTGCCGTGTCCGAATGGTTTCGTTCCGGCGCCTCTTCGAGGTCGCGGTGGGTCAGCGTGGCCCGCCAGCCGCGTTCGCGCAACAGGCGCGCAAGCTCCTCCGCGGTGAATACCGAACGGTGGCGCCCGCCGGTGCAGCCGACCGCTATCGTCAGATAGGCGCGGCCCTCCCGCGCATAGCGCGGCAGCAGCTTCCAAAGCAGGGCGGCGACGCCTTCGAGAAAGGGCGCGAAGTCCGGGTCCCTTGCGATATGGGCGCCGACCGCTCCGTCCCGCCCCGTCAACGGCCGCAGCGCATCGATGTAGTGGGGGTTGGACAGAAACCGCATGTCGAACACCAGGTCCGCCTCGCGCGGCAGGCCCAGGCGGAAGGAGAAGGAGGTGACGAAGATCGACATGCCTTCCTGCGGGTCGGAAGTAAAACGCGCCCGCAGCAGCCGGCGAAGATCGTGGGCGGTCAGCAGCGAGGTGTCGATGACGATATCGGCGGCGCGCTGCAGCGGTTCCAGCAGCCGGAGTTCGCGCTCGATTCCGGCCAGCGGGCTGCCGTCGGGCGCCATCGGATGCCGCCGGCGCGTCTCCCGGTAGCGCCGCGTCAGGGCCTCTTCGTCGGCATGCAGGAACAGCGACACGATGTCGAAGCGCGCCGCAGCGTCGGTCATCCGCTCCAGCATGCTGTCGACGGCAAAATCGCGGGCGCGGGGGTCGATCCCGACCGCCAGCGGACGCCCGGAACGGTCTGCATCGATGCCGTCGAGCATCGCCAGCGGTATGTTGTCGATCGCTTCGAACCCGAGGTCCTCGAGTTCCTTCAGGGCGGTGGATCGGCCGGCCCCGGACATGCCGGTTACCAGGACGAGGCGTCTGCGCATGGATTCGCTACCGACCGTCATCGTTGTGCGACACTCGTGCCCCGCCTTTATCCTCCGATGCCATATGCGCGGCAAGACGCAGTTTGATCGCCGCCGAAATCTCGAACGGCGCCAACCGGATACGCCTCACCGGCTGGCCCAGGACGGACTCGAAATCGGGTTCGGGCAGGCGCTCCGGCGCGGCAAGGTCGGCCAGCAGGACCAGCGGTGCGCCGTCCAATGCGGGCAGCCGGACGATCCCTACGCCGCGTACTTCCAGCCTGCCGCCGGCTTCGGGCAGCGGGCTCGCCCAGACCCGGCCGCTGCGCAGGTCGAGCGCGACGAGGTCGTCGGCAACCAGCCGCGCGCCTGCCTCGACCGCTCTGAGCGCGAGGTCGGACTTGCCCGCCCCCGAAGGCCCGCGCAGCAGCACGCCCGCGCCCTCGAAGGCGATGCAGCTTGCGTGAACCCGCATCAGGCCCGGGCCATCGGCAGGCGAAGTTCGATCCGCGCGCCCACGGTGGCGCCGTCGGCGCCCCGCCGGTTGGATGCCGCGATGCTTCCGCCGTGGAGCTTGGCGATATCGCGCGCAATCGAGAGGCCGAGGCCCGAATGCCTTTCGGCAAGGCCGTCGGCTTCCGGCCGGTCGGTATAGAAGCGGTCGAAGATCGTCTCCTCCTTGCCGGCCTGGATACCCGGGCCGTCGTCGTCCACCCGAAGAACCACCTCGTCGTCCTGCGGCGCAAGCGACAGCCTTGCGCCCCCCGGCGCGGGAGAGAACGACCGGGCATTGTCGATCAGGTTGCGGACGACCCGCGCCAGTTGCTCTTCGAGGCCGCGGACAGTGAGCGGCTCCGCCGACTCGACCGTCAATATCGGCTGCGGCGGGCTCTCGGTATCGACGCAGGCCTCGATCGTCGCCCGGAAATCGACAGGGCGGGTTTCCGCGCGCGAGAACTGGGCGCCGAGACTGGAAAAGTCGGCAACGCTGTCGATCAGCCGGTTCAACCGCCGGACATCGTCCAGGACGATCTGCATCAGCTTGCGCCGTTTCGCCGGGTCGTCCTCGCGTATCGCGGTCTCGGCCGCGCTGTAGGTGGAGGCCAGCGGCGTCCTGAGTTCGTGGCTGACGTCGGCGGCGAATTTCTCGGTCTCTTCCATCCCTTCCCAGAGCGCAAGCGTCATCCGGCGCAGCGCTCCGGAGAGGTCGCCGATTTCATCCTTGCGCCCGCTCAGGTCCTGGATTTCCACCCGGCCGTAACCGGGACGAACGCGCTCGGCCGCAGCCGCAAGGGCCCTCAACGGCCTCGCTATGCCGCGCGCCAGATAGACCGTAAGCAGGACGGTTGCGACCAGCGCCACGCCGGCGGCCGAGAGGATATTCAACCGGATCTCGCCTACCGCCTCGTCGATAGCGCGGCCGTCGGCGGAAACCATCGTCGCGCCCACCACACGCTTAAAGCTCCGGATCGGCAAGGAGACGCTCAGCACCAGGCCGCTCGCGCCGAGCGCGCGGACGACCTGTCCCGTTTGCCCGCGCAGCGCCCCCTGAACCTCGCGATAGTCGGAGGCCTGCTGTTCCGCATGCTCCACATAAGGCTCTATGGCTTCCAGCTTCTGGAAGGCCAGGTCGAAAATTCCCAGCATCCAGCGCAGCACGGCATGGAAGAAGTTCGACTCGTCGGCCGGGGGTAGCGGCTCGCTTTCCACCGTGTCGCCGAAACCGGAAAATCCCCGGCTGTCCAGCCGGAGGGTCCCGTCCGAGCCGAACAGCCGCACCCGCATCCGCAGCCGGAGCCCCGATTCCTCGATGAGCCGCCGCAGCAAGGGCTCGGCGCTCTTCGCATCGAGGACCGGTTCGCCATCGGCAAGAAGCTGGATCGAGTCGTGGCCGAGGGCGACCGCGATGGTCCGGGCCTTGGATTCTACCAGGCGGAGTTCGATCTCGATCAGTTCGCGCTTGTAGCCGCCGAGATAGAGCAGGCTGGCCGCCAGGATGATGAGCGCAAGCAGGTTCACCGCCAGAAGGCGGCGCATCAGCGGCGAACGGTACCATCGCCTCGCCTTGCGCCGGGGCGCCGAGCGGCCGCTCTGCTGGGCCATCCTGCGGCTAGGAGGGCCGGTAGCGGTATCCGCCGCCGTAAAGCGTCTCGATCGACGAGAAAGTCGAGTCCACGGCACGGAATTTGCGGCGCATCCGCTTGATGTGGCTGTCGATGACACGGTCGTTGGCAAACACGTCGGGGCCGTAGGCGGCAGTCATCAACTGGTCCCGTGTCTTGACGTGGCCGGCCCGGTGGGCCAGCGACCGCAAGATCAGCAGTTCGGTGACCGTGAGCTTCACCGGTTCGCCTTTCCAGGTGCACAAATGGCGGTCCGGATCGACGGCGAGGTCGCCTCGCACCAGCACATTCCGGGCGCCGTCCTCGCTTTCAAGCTCCTTTCGGCGCAGCAGGGCGCGAATACGGGCGATCAGCAGGCGCTGCGAGAACGGCTTCTTTATGTAGTCGTCGGCCCCCATGTTCAGGCCGAGTTCCTCATCGCGCTCCTCTACCTTGGTGGTGAGGAAGATGACGGGAAGTGCAGTCTTTGCACGCAGGCGCCGCAGCAGCTCCATGCCGTCCATACGCGGCATCTTGATGTCGAGAACCGCAAGATCGACGTCGTTGTTGTGCAGCACCCGCCAGGCTTGTTCGCCATCCGCAAAGGCGCGCACGTCGAAGCCTTCCGCCTCAAGCGCCATCGTGACGGATGTGAGGATATTGCGGTCGTCGTCGACGAGGGCGATCGTATGTTTCATGGGATTGCGATCCTCCCGAGAACATTACCCGCTTTCGGGGCGCTAAAGCCTCCATGTGCATTATGGCGGAATTTCGGCGATTGGCGCATGAATTCCGCGCAAGATTGCCATCGGCGCGTCATGACGGCGCATTGCGCGGCTTCCGCCGCTTGCATAGAAGGCGGTAACCGTTCCGGCGTCCCGAATCCGCGACTCGAGGCCTTTATTGTCCTCCGACAAACGCCTTGCCGCTATCGGCATCCCGAAACCCGGCGCCCTGCACTGGAATCCCGGCCGCGAGGCCCTGGTCGAGTCGGCGGTTCGCGCAGGCGAGGGCATGCTCGCGGCCGGCGGCGCACTCGTGTGCCGGACGGGCAAGTTCACCGGCCGGTCGCCCGACGACAAGTTCTTCGTTCGCGACGGGGAGACGGAAGAGGGCATCGACTGGGGCGCCGTCAACCGGCCGATGGAGCCGGAGAAGTTCGACGCCCTCCGCCGCCGCATTCTCGGCCATCTGCAGGGCCGCGAGCTCTATGTGCAGGATTGCGATGCCGGCGCCGACCCCGAGCACCGGCTGGCGGTGCGGGTGGTGACGGAGCAGGCCTGGCACAGCCTCTTCGCCCGCAACATCTTCCTGCGGCCGGCCGAACCTGCCGCTTTCGAGCCGGAATGGAATATCCTCCACGCGCCGAGCTTCTCTGCCGATCCGGAAGTGGATGGCTGCCGGTCCTCGACGGTCATCGCCATCGGTTTCTCGCAGAAGCTGATCCTGATCGCCGGGACCTACTATGCCGGCGAAATCAAGAAGTCGGTATTCACGCTGCTGAACTACCTGTTGCCGCCCGAGGGTGTCATGCCGATGCACTGCTCGGCGAATATCGGGCCCGAAGGCTCGGCGATATTTTTCGGCCTGTCGGGCACCGGCAAGACAACGCTTTCGGCGGACCCCGGGCGCGAGTTGATCGGCGATGACGAGCATGGCTGGTCGAACGGCGGCATCTTCAACTTCGAGGGCGGCTGCTACGCGAAGGTCATCGACCTCGACAGCAACGCCGAACCGGAAATCCATGCGGCGAGCCACCGCTTCGGTACGGTGCTGGAGAATGTGGCCATCGACCCGGGCAGCCGGGCGCTGGACCTCGCCAACCGCGATGTGACGGAGAACACCCGCTCCTGCTACCCGCTGGAATTCATCCCCAATGCCAGCCGGACCGGGCTCGGACCCCCGCCGAAGAATATCGTCATGCTGACGGCGGACGCTTTCGGCGTATTGCCGCCGATCTCGAAGCTGATGACTGCGCAGGCGATGTACCATTTCCTGTCGGGCTATACCGCCAAGGTCGCCGGCACGGAGCGCGGCCTCGGCAGCGAGCCGGTGGCCACCTTCTCCACCTGTTTCGGCGCGCCGTTCATGGCCCGGCGTCCTGCGGTCTATGCCGAACTGCTGGGGCGGCGGATCGCCGAGCGCAAGGTCGATTGCTGGCTGGTCAACACCGGCTGGAACGGCAAGGGCGAACGGATGTCGATCGCGCATACCCGCGCCATGGTCAATGCCGCCCTCAACGGCTCGCTCGAAGGGGTGGGGACAACCCGGCATCCGGTGTTCGGCCTGCACTGGCCGACCGCCTGCCCGGATGTGCCGCCCGAGGCCCTCGACCCGCGCACAAGCTGGTCGGACAAGGATGCGTATGACGCAAGGGCGGCGGCGCTGGCGCGGGACTTCCGGAAGAACTTCGCGCGCTTCGAGCGGGACGCTTCCGAAGAGGTCAAGGAAGCCGCCATCCGCGCTCCCGCCTGATTCCTGCAAGACAGGCGCGGGACGATTCGGCAGGGCGGTCGCGCCATATAGCTGCCACAGTCGCTTCCGACGATGTAGCATGCGCATATCGGCTCCGTGGAAAAGGAGACTGGCGAGCATGTTCCGCGAAAAAAAGAGCAGAAAGGTCCGCGAGACATTGGCCCGGTGGCTTGACGACTACCGCGTGGCGCAAGAGTCGGGCGCGTCCGGGATGGAGGAAACGGCGGTTGCGAGAGCGTTGGCTGCCGTCGCAAAAGACAAGCACCGAACGTCGTGGCAAATCGCCATGGACTGCATTGCGGACGAAGCGGCCGAGAGCGAGTTCGGTGCAATATTGCAGCAGGAGGAGCGTGTTATCGAGCGTGAGAGGCGGGTGCGGGAGGAAGCCCGCAGGCGCGAGGCGGAAAATGCTGCGGAGCTTGAACTTCGGCGGCGCATCCACGCTCAGTTGGAAAAGAGTTTGGCTGCGGAGCGGGCCGGGGACGGGGGCAAGGGCAAGCCCTTGGGCCGGATTCTCTTTGAAGAAGCCGGCGCGAACGCCGGCGCCAGCGCCGCTCTGACGAGCGAAATCGAACGGAAAGAGCAGTTGACCAGGGAGCGGAAAGCCCAGAAGAAACAGCAGGAGAAAGAGGCCGAGCGGCAGAGGTGTGTGTCTTATGCGAGGCAAAACGAATATCTTTACTGGAGGCGCTCCAAACTTATCTGACAACTGGCGCAGGCAGCCTACAATCGAAGCGGTTTGGGGCGAGCCGCGCCTCGGCGCCGTTTCCGTTTGCTGGTCCGCGATATGCCGGTCCAACCGGAATGGCGGCTCGACGGCATCTGGGAACGGCCGACTTGTGTGCTAGCCTGATTGCGTCATGACGAAACAACTTACCCTGGTCGTGAAGCGCGACTGCCCGACATGCACCCTGCTGGAGCCGGTCTATGCTGCGCTTGCGGCCTCCGGGATCGCGCTCGATGTGTGGACGCAGGACGACCCCGCCTTTCCGGAGAGCCTGCCCGGGCAATTCGACGAGGGGCTTGAGCGGTCCTTCCGCCTGGGCGTCGAGATCGTGCCGACGCTGATACGGCGCGAGGACGGTGAGGAGGTCGAGCGAACCTGGGGCTGGGACCGCGCCGAGTGGGAGCGCCTGACGGGCCTCGACGGCCTCGGCGCCGACCTGCCGCCCTTCCGTCCCGGCTGCGGGGCAAAGAATGTCGAGCCGGGAATGCCGGAGGCGCTGGCCGCGCGCTTCGGCTCGGCGCGCCTCAAGTCCCGGAGGGTGCCGCTGGCGCCGCTGGAGGACGAGATCGAGGCCGCCTACGACCGCGGCTGGTCGGACGGGCTGCCGGTGGTGCCGCCGACCGAGGCGCGGGTGCTCACCATGCTCGACGGCACGACCCGCGATCCGGGCGAAGTGCTGGGCCTCGTGCCGCCCAACCTCCAGCCCTGCACGGTCGAGAAGGTGGCGGTCAACGCCGTGATGGCCGGCTGCAAGCCGGAATATCTGCCGGTCGTGTTGGCGGCGGTCGAGGCGGCGCTGGACGACGTTTTCTGCATGCACGGCGTGCTCGCGACGACCTATTACATCGGTCCCATCGTCATCGTGAACGGGCCGGTGCGCCTGGCAATCGGCATGAACGCGAAGGGCAATGTTCTCGGCCAGGGGAATCGCGCCAACGCCACAATCGGCCGCGCGCTGCAGCTGGTGGTGCGCAATGTCGGCGGCGGCAAGCCGCAGGGCGTGGACCGGGCTGCGCTCGGCAGTCCCGGCAAATACACCTTCTGCTTCCCCGAGGACGAGGAAGGCTCGGCCTGGCCGCCGCTCTCGGAGAGCCGGGGCGCAGGTGCCGGGCGTTCCGCGGTCACGCTGTTCGCCGGCTACGGCGTGATGGGCGTGGTGGACCAGGATTCCCGCACGCCCGAGGCGCTGGTCGAAACTTTCGCGGATGTATTCTGCGGTCTGGAGAACCGGAACCGGCGCAATATCGACGCCGTAGTGGTCGTGTCGCCGGAGCATGACCGCGTCTTCCGGGCCGCCGGCTGGCCGCGCGAGGATCTGGAGGCGGCGCTCCGCGCGGCGCTCGACGAGCCGGGACACAGCACGCCCAAGCTGCGCGAAAACGGGCTGTTGATCGTGCGCGCCGGCGGCGGCGCGGGCATGTTCTCCGCCATTCTGCCCGGCTGGGCCGCCACCGGCCCGGTCGGCAGCATTCCCGTAACCAAGGAGGTTGGAACGTGAGGAACACACCGGTGCTGGTCGATCCGACCGGCGAAGTCGAACCGGCGCGGCGCGAGCCGTTGGCCCGGCCGGCCTCGCTGGACGGCAAGACCGTGGCCCTGCTCGACATTTCCAAGGCGCGCGGCGATGTCTTTCTCGACCGCCTCGACATGCGCCTCGGCGAGCGGGGCATCGAAGTGAAGCGCTACATGAAGCCGACCTTCGCCCGCACGGCGCCGATCGCCGTCAAGCAGCAGATCGCTGCCGAGGCGGCTGTCGTCGTCGAAGGGCTCGCCGACTGAGGCTCCTGCACATCGTGCTGTACGCATGATATCGCAGACCTCGAAGCGCGCGGCGTCGTCGGCGTCGGCGTAGCGACCACAGAGTTCGTGGAGGCGTGGCAGGCGCAATCGGCCGCGCTCGGCTACGAGCCGCCCATGGTGTTCGTGCCGCACCCGATCCAGGACCGCACCGATGCCGAAATCCGGGCGCTGGCGGACGCCGCCGTCGAGGAGATTGTGAGCCGGCTTACTGCCTGAGGCCGGCGATCATCCGGGCGGATAGCGCGCGGGCTTCGGTTCGGTTTGTGGGGATCGTGCCGCTTGGGCCGCGGGCGGCCCAGCCTACGGCGTAGAGGCCGGGTTCTATTTCCGGGCCGGTCGGCCAGACGCCGTCCACGGCGGCCTTCTCGTAGCCGATGCAGGAGATGGCGAGGTCGGCCGGCAATGCGCCCCGGTCGGTCTCGACCGCGTCCAGCCGTCCTTCGCCCAGAAAGGCCGTCGGGCGGGTGTGGAAATGGAAGCGGATCGGGATGCCGCGCCCCGGCGGACGCGCCGCGAAGTCGTTGAGTACGGCGGCGGCCTCGCCGTTCGCCTCGCCGAAGGCGTCGAGATC
This sequence comes from Alphaproteobacteria bacterium, assembly GCA_965261985.1. Taxonomy (GTDB): domain Bacteria; phylum Pseudomonadota; class Alphaproteobacteria; order Bin95; family Bin95; genus Bin95. Next base: position 4,575,880 of record OZ253490.1, on the reverse strand, counting down.
GGGCCAGGCGGCCGCAAGCTCGCCGATTTCGAGAAGTTCGGCCGTGCTGAACCGCACGTCCTCGGGGCCGCCTCGGATCAGCAGGTCGATGCGCTCCAACGCGAGCGGGCGCAGGCAGTCGATCTCGCGGTGTTTCGCCAGCAAGCGGACAGCATCGAGCGCCACATTGCCGGCGCCGATGACGACCGCGCGCCTCGCGCCCGCGAGACGGGCCGGCGGGGCCGCCTCGGGGTGGCCGTTGATCCAGCGGATGAAGCGGCCCGAAGGCTCGGCCAGCTCTTCGCCGGGGACGCCGAGCCTGCGGTCCGCGGGCGCGCCGGTCGCCAGCGCCACGGCACCGTAGTCGCGGCGGAGCGCGTCCAAGGCGATATCCCGCCCGATCTCGGCGCCGAGATGGAGCGAGGCCGTCCCCTTGTCGAAGGGCCGCCGCAGCACGCGGGCAATGGCGCGGGTCTGCTCATGGTCGGGCGCCACACCGAAGCGCACCAGGCCGAACGGCTCGTCCAGCCGCTCGAACACGTCGATGACCGCAACCCGCATGGCGCGGGCGAGTGCGTCCGCCAGATAGCAGCCCGCCGGCCCCGATCCGACGATCGCGAAACGCGCTGTCAATGCAGCTTCACATATTCGTAGTCGACCGGTTTGCCGTCGATGCCGCGCGCGGGCGGGGCGATCCAGCCCGCCATCTTGCCGGGCTCGGTGACGGCGTGCATCAGGGAGTGGACATAGGCCCTGTCCTCCGGCGTCGGCAGCCAGCCGGGCAGGCGTCGGCGATAGAGGTCGTCGTCCATCCGGGAGCCGTCGGGCGCGACGGACGCCCCGGCCCAGCGGCCGATGGTGCGCCGGAAGCGCGTCGAGGGCAGGAACAGTTCGGTGTCGAAGCCGGCCCGGCGGATCGCCCGGCTCCAGCGCGTGATCCCGATGGCGCAGTCCTTCACATAAAGCCCGCGCGTGATCTCGTTCATCGCGTTGCGGGTCGGCACCTCTTCCTCGGCGACGCCTCCCGCCTCGTCGGGCACGCCGATGAGTTCGCTCGAATCGAGGCAGAGATGGTCCTCGAAGCTCGTCTCGTCGGGCCGCCCCTTGAGACCGGAGGCGAAATAGGCGGCGGCGTTGGAGGAGGTCTCGGAGCCGAACAGGTCGAGCGAGGAGGAGAACCAGAAATTGATGTAACGCTGAAGCATCGGCAGGTCGATGGCGCCCTGGGCGCGCACGGCGTCGGGATCGTCGGAACCGAGCGCCTGCATGACCTCGAGCGTGCGCTTGACGATCCGTGCGATGCCGGTCTCGCCCACGAACATGTGGTGGGCTTCCTCGGTCAGCATGAAAGAGCAGGTGCGCGCGAGCGGGTCGAAGGCCGACTCCGCAAACGACTTCAACTGGTACTTGCCGTCCCGGTCGGTGAAATAGGTGAACATGAAGAAGGAGAGCCAGTCGTCGATAGGCTCGTTGAAGGTCGTCAGGATGCGCGGGTTGTCCGGATCGCCGGAGTGGCGGTAGAGCAGTTCCTCCGCCTCCTCGCGCCCGTCGCGCCCGAAATGGGCGTGCAGCAGATAGACCATCGCCCAGAGATGGCGCCCTTCCTCGACATTGACCTGGAAGAGGTTGCGCAGGTCGTAGAGCGACGGGCAGCTATGGCCGAGGCGGCGCTGCTGCTCGACGGAGGCGGGCTCGGTGTCGCCCTGGGTCACGATCAGGCGGCGGAGTGCGGCGCGGAATTCGCCCGGAACCTCCGGCCAGACCGGCTTGCCCATCTCGTCGCCGAACCCGATGACACGGTCCTGCTCCGGCTCGGCCAGGAAAATACCCCAGCGATAGTCCGGCATCCGCACATGGCCGAAGCTGGCCCAGCCCTTCGCATCCACGGCCGTCGCCGTGCGCAGATAGACATCCGCCGTCTGGTAGCCCTCCGGCCCAAGCTCGCTCCACCAGTTCAGGAAGCGCGGCTGCCAGTGCTCCAGGGCGCGCTGCAGGCGCCGGTCGCCGGAAAGATCGACATTGTTGGGGATGCGTCCCCGGTAATCGACAGCCATTACACGCGCCTCCAGTCGAAGCCCGGCCGGACGCCCGAGCCGAAGCGTTTGAGCGCGCCCTCTTCGCCGACGGCGTTGGGGCGGCTGAAAATCCAGTTCTGCCAAGCGGAGAGCCGGCCGAAGATCTTGGTGGCGAGCGTTTCCGCACCGCCGAAGCGCAGGCTCGCCTCCATGCCGGTCAGCGCATCCGGCGAGAGAGACGCGCGTTCTTCCAGCGCGATACGCACTTCGTCTTCCCAGTCGAGTTCGTCCGGCGCAAAGGTCACGAGCCCGGCGGCGAGCGCCTCTTCCGGCCCGAAACTCGCGGCCTGGAACTCCGGGACGGCGCCGGAGAAGCGGCAGTCGAGGCGCGTGCGCCCGTTCGCCGTCTCAAGGCCGCCCCGGTTCAGCGCGCCGAGCGCGATTTGGGGCGCCGTGTCCGGCTCGTCGAGCGGCAGGTACATGAAGCTGCGGTCGGCGGCGAGCAGCAGTTCCATCAGCGGGCCGGCGAAGCAGGAGCCCGGTTCGACCAGCGCGATCAGGGAGCGCGAGGTCACATCCAGCCGCGCCAGCGCGCGGCGCCACCAGGCAACGGTTTCGCGCAGGAACCGGTCCGTTTCGGCGCCCTCGGCCAGCAGCGCATCGACGGCGAGCAGCGCCTCCGGGTCGCCCTCGGTCTTGAGCACCCAGGCGCCGACCTGCTCGTGATTGGTGCGCAGCATCAGCACGGCGTCTTCGAGCTCGCGCGCGGCGGCAAGCGGCCACCAGTCGGCGGAGCGTTCCAATGCAATCGGGCCGGAGGGACCGACGACCGTAAGCTCGGCCAGCCGGCGCGCATCGTCGATCCGCACCCGGACATTCGGATAGCGGTATCCGTCCGCCTCGATCCGCCGATCCAGCGGAGTGAGCGCCACCGGATTGCCCGCAGGCAGGCCGGGGCGGCCGGCGAGTTCTTCCGCGCGCGCCCGCACTGCGGCCTCGAAACGCTGCGGCGGCGCCGTGCGGTCCACCAGGCCCCATTCGAGCGCGCGCCGCCCGCGCGCGCCGTCGGGGTCGGTGCAGAACACATCCGCCAGGTCGCGCCGCACCCGGCGCTTGTCGGTAATGCGCGTCAGGCCGCCCGTGCCCGGCAGCACGCCCAGCAGGGGCACTTCCGGCAGGCTAACGGCGCTCGACCGGTCATCGACCAGCCAGATTTCGTCGCAGGCCAGCGCCAGCTCGTAGCCGCCGCCCGCCGCCGTGCCGTTGCAGGCCGCGATGAAGGCAAGACCCGAGCGTTGGCTCGCATCTTCCATGAAATTGCGGGTCTCATTGGTAAACCGGCAGAAGTTCACCTTCGCGGCGTGGCTCGACCCGGCGAGCATGTAGATATTGGCCCCGGCGCAGAACATGCGGTCGAGCGCGCTGGTCACGATCACCGCGCGCACCTGCGGATGCTCGAAGCGCAGGCGGTTGAGCACGTCGTTCAGTTCGATATCGACGCCGAGGTCGTAGGAGTTTCGCTTCAGCTCATAGCCGGGCCGGAGGCCGCCATCTTCGTCCACCGCAAGCGTCAGCGTCGCCACGGCTTCGTCCACGGAGAGCGACCAGTGCCTGTAATGCTCCGGATCGCGGTCGTAGGTGATGAGGGTGTTGTCGGTCATATATGCATTATATTTCCGGTTGAGGCGGCGTCAAGTCCCGGTCGCCGCGCTTCGCTCCGAGCAGGCCCCGCGCGATCCGCTCCAGTTCGTCGAGGCAATCTTCGACCCCGCGGCCGGAGGTATTCAGCCGGGCGTCGGCGCGGGCATAGTCGGGGCTGCGGGCGGCGAGGATTGCGCGGAGGTCGGCCATCGCTTCGGGGTTTTCGGCCATCGGCCGGCGGTCGCCCTGGGCGGCGACGCGCGCCATGTGCTCTTCGGGCGAAGCGGTCAGCCAGACGGTATGGGCGCGGGCGAGCAGCAGGTCGAGAGTCGCCGTTTCGGCAACGATGCCGCCTGGCGTGGCGATCACCATGCGCTGTCCCTCGTCCACCACCCGGCCGAGCGCCCGCTGTTCCTGGCGCCGGAGACCGGGCTGGCCCGACAACGCCAGAATCTCGGCGACATTGGCTCCGTAACCGCTTTCTATCTCCCGCGTAAGCTCAACGAACGGCCAGCCGAGACGTTCGGCCAGAAGGCGCCCGAGCGTCGTCTTGCCGGCTCCGCGCAGGCCGATCAGGGCGATTCGTTCGGCCTTGTCCGCCGCATGGCCGAAATGGCGCTCCAGCAGCGTGCGTGCTGCCGCCCGGTCCTCGGGGCCGAGCCGTTCCAGCAAAGCGGCCGCAGCCGCAGCGTCGTGGGACCGGGGCGGGAACAGCGACGCCATATCCACGCCGATGGCCGCGCCGATCCGGGCCAGCACGCCGACGGAAGGATTCGCCCGGCCGTTTTCCAGCTCGGCGAGATAGCGTTCCGACACCGCGCTGTCCCGCGCCAGAATACGCCGGCTCATGCCGCGTGCGGCCCGAAGCGTCCGCAGCCGGGCGCCGAGCGGCGCAGCGAGGTTTTCCTTGGCGGCGTCGGGCATGGGAATTATAATGCAGGTTATGAGCAGCCATGTCACCATCTATGTGGCGACGATGACGGGAACGGCCGATCTCGTCGCAGAGGAAATCCAGGCCGCCCTGGAGGACGATGGCGCCGAAGTCGAGGTGCAGCCTATGGACGATCTGGAGGCGGACGCCTTCACGGCGCCCGGCCTCTATCTGGTGGTCAGTTCCACCTACGGCCAGGGTGACGTGCCGGACAACGGCCAGACGTTCGCAGAGGCGCTGGAGCGCGAACGGCCCGGCCTCGCCCATGTGCGCTACGGCCTGTTCGCACTCGGCGACATGACCTATGCGCGCACTTTCTGCGGTGGCGGCATGACCTTTGACCGCATATTGAGCGAACTCGGCGCGAAGCGGGTCGGGGAGCCGATGCGCCACAATGCGTCTTCCGGCGTACTGCCGGAGGACGAGGCGGCGGACTGGGCGCGGGCGTGGTATGAAAGCGCCATGGCGGAGGCGTGAGCGCGATGACCGTTTACAACGCGGCGGCGGACCTGATCGGGCGCAACCTCGCAGCCGGGCGGGGCGCGAAAACGGCGGTGATCGACAGCCGGGGCGCCCATAGCTATGCCGACATCGACGCGGCGGCGAACCGCTTTGCACATGCGCTCGCCTTGCTGGACATCCGGCGCGAGGAGCGCATCCTCCTCTGCCTCAACGATACGGCGGACTTCCACACCTGCTTCCTGGGCGCCATCAAGGCCGGCGTCGTCCCGGTGCCCGTCAACACAAGGCTTACGCGCGACGACTACGCCTTCATGCTGCGCGACAGCCGCGCGCAGGCGGCGTTCGTTTCCGCAAATCTCGCCCCGGTTTTCGAGGGCCTGCACGATCGCCTGATCAGGGACGGCGATATGCTGGCGTATCTCATTGCCAATCAAAGTGCGGACTTCCCGGCGGCCGATACCTTCGAGGACGAGATGTGCTTCTGGCTCTACACCTCGGGGACGACGGGCCAGCCGAAAGGGGCGGTGCACCTGCATGGCGATATGGCGCGCACGGCGGAACTCTATGCCGGGCCGACGCTTGGCGTGACCGAGGGAGACGTGCTGTTCTCCGCCGCCAAGCTGTTCTTCGCCTACGGGCTCGGCAACGGCCTGACATTCCCGATGGCGGCCGGCGCCACAGCCGTGCTGCTCGAAGGACCGCCGGAGCCGGCCTCCATCTGCCGCCTGCTGCGCGAGGCGAAGCCCTCGATCTTCTTCGGCGTGCCCACGCTCTTCGCCATGCTGTTGGCGAGCGGCGAGGCGCCGGGGCCGGGGGAACACGAACTCCGGCTTGCGGTCTCGGCCGGCGAGGCGCTGCCGCCCGAAATCCTGCGCCGCTGGCAGGAAGCCGTCGGCGTGGACATCCTGGACGGGCTCGGCTCGACCGAGATGCTGCATATCTTCATCACCAACCGTGTCGGCGACATCGCTCCCGGGGCGTCGGGGCGCCCGGTAGAGGGCTATGAAGTCCGCCTGGTGGGTGACGACGACCGGGTTATCGAGGAGGCGGGCGCGCTGGGCGCGCTCGAGGTCAAGGGGCCGACCGGCGCGGTGTTCTACTGGAACCGGCGGGCGCGCTCGATGGAGACCTTCAGGGGCGCATGGACCCGCACCGGCGACAAATACACCCGCGACGAGAACGGCGTTTACGCCTTCGCGGGCCGCGATGACGACATGCTCAAGGTCGGCGGCATCTATGTGTCGCCCTTCGAGGTGGAGGGCGCGCTGCTGAAGCATGAAGCCGTGCTGGAAGCCGCCGTCGTCGGCGCGGCGGACCCCGACGGCCTCATCAAGCCCAAGGCCTTCATCGTGCTGCAGGAGGGCAGGGAGGCCGGGGCGGCGGAGCTTCAGGACTTCGTGCGCGGCCAGCTTGCGTCCTACAAATATCCGCGTTGGGTCGAATTCGTGGACGAGCTGCCGAAAACGGCGACCGGCAAGATCCAGCGATACAAGCTCCGCGCATGAGCGGTCCGGGCGGCCCGGAAGGCCGGCTGGTCCTCGACGAAGGCGAAATCGAATACCGCCGCATTGAGGGCGACCCCGACCGCCCGACGCTGGTCTTCCTGCATGAGGGGCTCGGGTCGGCTGCCCTCTGGCGCGATTTTCCGGACCGGATTGCGGCAGAGACGGGCGCGGGCGCGCTGGTCTATTCCCGCCTCGGCTATGGCGGTTCGTCCCGGCCCGCCGGCGGGGCGTTTCCGCTCGATTACATGCATGTCGAGGCCGAGCGGCGCTTGCCGGCCTTGCTGGCGGCCCTCGGCATCGAACGGCCGCTGCTTGTCGGCCATAGCGACGGCGCCTCCATCGCGCTCATCCATGCCGGCGCTTTTCCCGAGGCCGTCGCCGGGCTGGTTGTCATGGCCCCGCATGTGTTTGTCGAGGACTGCTCGATTCGCGCCATCGCGGAGGCTCGTCGCGCATTCGACAGCGGCGGCCTCGACAAGCGGCTGGCCCGCTGGCACCGGGACGCCACAGGTACTTTCGATGCGTGGAACCTGGCCTGGCTCGACCCGCGCTTCCGGGACTGGAACATCGAAAGCCACCTGCCGGGGGTCACCGCGCCGCTGCTGGCGTTCCAGGGCGACGCCGACCCCTATGGCACGCGCGCCCAGACCGACCGCATCGCCGCGCAGCTATCCGGTCCGGCGGAAATCGTGCTGCTACCCGGCTGCGGTCATGCCCCCTGGCGCGAGGCCGGGGAAGCCGTCATGTCGGCCATGACGGCTTTCGCCGCCCGAATTGGCGAAATGGGCGGGCGCCCCTGACCTGCGGGCGACCGGCGGCTACAGGTTGTAAACGAGGTTCAGGGCGACAAAGCTGTCGCGGCGTACGTCGTAGAGGGCATCCCCCGTCCAGTCGACATCCTGGAATGCCGTGCCCTCGAACTTCAACGACCAGTTGTCGTCCAGCCGCCGCTTCGCCTCGAAGCCGAAGGCCCGGCCGCCATGGTCCAGGTCCTCCGCCACGCTGACGGTGAACTCGGTGCTCTCGACATCGTTCAAGGCCAGGCGGGCGGCGAGGAACAGGTCGTTCTCAAACGCGTTGGTCGCGCGCTCCGGTCCCCGCCCATCCCGGTACCACTCCGCCAACAGGGTGATTTCGGCGTCCGTGTCGAAGACGGAATACAAGGTGTATTCGCCCCCGGCGATCCAGGTGCCGTAGTCGTCTTCCTCGCCGAAGGGGTGTTCCAGACTGGAACGGTTGCTGGCGCCGAGGCGCCGGATGGCCTCCAGTTTGAACAGCCAGGGCCCGTCGTGAGCTGCGCGTCCAGCCCGAACTGGCGAATTTTCTCGTGGTGCGGTTGCAGGACGGGCCCGCCGACATCGCCCAACACAGGGCGCAGCGATGGCTCCCGGTTCTGGCCGTCGAAATAGCTGAGGCCGAGATCGACGGGACCGAAACTTCCGCTGTAGCGGACCGCCCAGTCCATATGGCGCTCCTCGGCGGCGCTGTCCCAGGTGGCCTTGTCGTTGTCCACGACCAGGCGGCTCCGCAGCCGGCCGGCGCGGCCCGGATAGATGCGCTCGCGGTGCCAGGGCAAGAGGAACAGTTCCAGCGAGCCCCAGTCCGCAGACCAGGTGCCGTGCGCCATCGGCTGGCCGAGCTTGGTCTTTTCGTCCGGATGCTCGACCAGGTCTGTCTGGTTGACGATATCGACGAGGTTGCGCACCTCCGCCACACCCCAGGACACCCGGTCCACGCCGAGGCGCAATTCCCACTCCCCGTTGCCGAGCTCGCCATAGAGCAGCAGAAAGGCTTCGCGCAGGTCGGCATGCGTGCGGCGCGGGTCGGCTGTGTCGTAGCGGAAGAAGGGTGAGATCGTGAGGCTGCGGCCCTCCTCGTCCTCGGCATAGAATTCCGGCTTCGCCGTGAAGCCGCTTGCATGGGAGCGTTGGCCGGAATGCTGAGCGCTATCCGGATACCACCGGCTTTCGACGCTGAACCTGCCGGATATCTCGACTTCGATATCCGCGGCCTGCGCCCCCGCTCCGAGCATCGAAAGCGCCAGTCCGGCGGCGGTGCTCGGCAGGAGCCCGGCGCGCCGCCCCATCAACGCACCCGTTTCAGCCCGGTCTTCGTGAAATCGCGCTCGTTCAGGTCGGTGCGGAACTGGAAATCCGAACAGTGCATGACGGTGCTTTTGCCGGTGAGGTGGTTGACCATGGTCATCTCGGAGGCGCGCCAGTAGCGGTCCAGATAGCGCTCGAATTTGTCCAGCGTCAGCGTCTTCAGGTGGGAGTCCTTGCGGTCGAAATATTCGACCTTCCAGAGGCGAAGCTCGTCCCGGTCGCGCCAGACAAGCTGGCGGCGGTAGCCGGATTTCCTGTCCGTCGGAACCTGCTCGGTCACCGAGCAGGTGAGTTCGCCGCAAGGCTCGTCGCGCAGGTAGCGGTAGGAGAATTTTGCGATCTCCTGCGCGCCCAGGTCCTCATAGGAGAACTCGCTGCCCATGAAGGAGCCCGAGCGGTTGGACGAACTGATGCGCTTCACCCGCTTGAGCGCCGGCAGGTAGAGCCACTGGTCGTCCGCCTCCTGCTTGTGGGCATGGATGAGGAATGCCGTCCCCTTGACGTCGCGCGGCCGGTCGAACACGAACAGCGTCCTGTTGCCGTCGTCCGCGACCTCCAGAACCTTCACCCGGAGTTGCCGGCGGCTCTCCTTGCCCTGCTTGTTGCGGAGAACCATGGCCTGGCTGGCCGTAAAATTGCCGAACCCGTCATCGCGTTCGCGGGCGTCGCGCGCGATCTGCGGGCCGGTTTCCTCCGGTGTCGCGCCATGGGCGACGGAGGGGAGGCACAGGCAGACCGGAAGGCCTGCAATGAGGAGCCGAAGCACCAGCGGGCGCGCTCGAACATTCGCGTCTTTTCGGAACAAACGCACGGGATACGCCTCCAATTCCTCCTGGGTATCGCCGAATCAGACGGCGGGATAGCCCGCCTCACGGACTCGGGGAAGACCGCGACTGAGCCCGACGAACAGAATCTTCAAGGCCGCATTGGAGCGCGCCAGCGCGCTGGTGGCGACAACCACCGTCTTTACAGCACGCCGCGAGATCTTGACTTCCTGGCCGCTTCCGAATGCGGGCGTCGTGTATGTGCGGCGCAGGGTGAGGACCGCCATTCCGAGCGACCACAGGCAGAAACGGCGAATACCCGTCTCATGCGCCGGGATGAGCAGGATGTATCGCAGCGCATTGGCAAGATGTTGGCCGGCGATCGCGATGAGCCTGTTGAGCCCCTCGACGAACCCGGGGTCGGCCTGGCCCGGCGAAAGCGAGCGGAGGTCGAAGCCGGCGGAAAGAAAGACGCTGCGCGGCAGCCAGCACGCCCCGCGGTCCCGGTCCTCCCATATGTCCTTCAGGATATTGGTCATCTGGAGGCCCTGCCCGTAGGAGGCCGACAGGGCGAAAAGCTCCTCGCGCCGTGCGTCGATCTCTTCGGAATAGTCGCAGAAGAGCTCTGTCAGCATTTCGCCGACAACGCCGGCGACATAGTAGCAATAGCGGTCCAGATGCCGGAGATCGCTCAGGCCCTCGCGGCTGGCCTGTTCCTGAAACTCCGCCATTCCGCGCGTCATGATTGTCACGCAGCGCAGGAGCGCCTGCCTTTGGGCGGGCGAAAGGCTGTCGGTGATCCTTATGACGCGGGCAGCATTGGCGATGAGGTCGCGTTCGCTATCCGTTGTCGAACGGGTCAGCAGGACGCTCAGGCCATTTGCAAAGTTCTGGGCGTCCTCGCTGCCTTCGACAACGCCGACCCAGCGCTCCGAAAACTCCCGTTTCTGCATCGCGGACAATGCCGCTTCGTCTTCGATGGTATCCGCGACCCGGCAAAGCAGATAGGCGTTGCCCACCGTATCCCGCAGCCGGGCCGGCAACTGGGGAATGGTGAGTGCAAATGTGCGGGAAACGCCTTGCAGACTTTCCGTCTGGTAAGCGAGATCGCTTTCGAGGGCGGTTTCGCCAATTGCCGTTTTCAGCTTCGACATCCCGCTGTAGCGCCGGCTGCAATCCGACTCCGCCTCAAGGGCCTGCTTGCCGCATGGTTTCCGACCGGGCAGTCCGAGTCAAGCAATGTCCGCCTTCCTGATGAGCAGGCGTCGGAGACCTCGCTTTTCCCCAAGGGCCCCGGAACGGCTGCGGGCGGCGGACCGATCACGGCTTCTTGCGGTCGATCGCCATCAGCAGGGGCGGGAGCAGCAGAAAGTCGGCGAGGAGTGCGAAGCCGAGTGTGATCGTAATCAAAAGGCCCAGCGCCCAACTCAGTTCGAACCCCGAAGATGCGAACACCAGGAAGCCCAACGACAGGACCACGGTCGTGGTCCAGAGTGCCTGCCCCACGGTGCGAAACGTGGTGCGCACCGCCTCGGAGGCGGTCTGGCCGTCGCGGCGCGCCTCCAGATATCTGCTTAGAAAATGAATGGTGTCATCCACGATTATGCCGAATGCCATCGCGGTGACTACCGACCCGGCGAGGCCCACCTGCCCGACCAGATAGCCCCACAGACCGAAGGCCATGGCAGCGGGAAGAAAGTTGGGCACGAGACTGGCCAAGCCGAGGCGCACGCTCTTGAAAACCCAGATCAGCATCAACGAAATGAGGGCCATGGCGATGATCGTGCCGCGCAACATGCTCTCGATGTTTCGCTGGGACAGGTGGGCGAAGACGATGCTGACCCCCGAGGCCTCGCTCGCAAGAGCGGGCGCATTGGCGCGGAGCCAGGCCTGCGCACGCATGTCCAACTCGCGCTGGGCTTGAGATGACAGGCTGCGGAGCACGACCGTCATGCGCGTCGCAGACTTGGCAACGTCAATACGATTGTTGAGGTCGTTGCCCAACGGAAGCGAGAGTTCGTACAGCAGCAAGTATTGCGCAGCGAGGGCCGGATCGTCTGGCAGGCGGTAGAAGGCGGGATCGTTGCCGTGCATGTTCTTGTTCAGACGCTTCATGATGTCCGGAAAGGCCTGGACGTGGCTGACTTCGGGTTGTTCCCGGTACCACCCGGCAAAGGCCTCGACCATCCGCAGATATCCGGGGTCGGCGATGCCGCCCTCGCGCCCTGCCTCCAGCGAATATTCCAGCGTTTCCATGCCGGTCAGGTTCTCGACAACGAAGTCGGTATCCTGCCGGAATTCGTAACGTTCATCGAAATACTGCGTCCAGTTGTCGGTCAGCTCAATGCGGGGAATGCCGACCATCAGGACGGCGGCGACCAGGGCAATGAACCCGAGCAGGAACTTGCGGCGCGCAACGACGAAGGCGCCGAAGCGGTCGAAGAGGCCCGACCATCCGCTCCGCCCTGGACGCGCGCGCAGGGGAAGGATCGAAAGAAGCACCGGCAACAGCGTCATGGAGTAGACGAAAGCGCACAACACGCCGAACGCCACAAGATTGCCCAGGACCTGAAAAGGCGGCGAATCCGAGGCATTCAGGCTCAGGAATCCAATCATGGTCGTGGCGCTCGTCAGGAACACCGGCCAGGCATTTCCGCGGAGCGACTCGGCAATCGCCTCGCTTCGGCCGAGGCCGCGGCCAAGGCCATTGAGAGTGGCGGTGACGATATGGATCGAGTGCGCAACAGCGACTGTCATCACAATAATCGGCACGCCGGAGTTGGCGGGGTTGAACTCCGTGCCGATCCAGCCGGCGAACCCCAGTGTGCTGTTGATGACGAACACAAGTACGACGACGAGGGCCAGGGCGCCGAGCACTGACCGGAGCAGGACGGCGACAGCGACCACAATGACGAGGAACACGATCGGCCCCAGGGTCTCCAGGTCAGCCTTCGTGGACTCGGCGAAGGCACGGTTCATGACCACATCGCCGGTCAGGTAGTAAGCGATATCCGGATGACTCATCCGGGCGTAATCGAGAAGAGCGCCGAGATAGTCTGTGATCTCAACTACCGCGGCGTCGGGTTTCTCAGGCAGTGCAAAGCTGATCACCAGCCCGCCCACACGTCCGTCATGGGACACCAGACGCCCGGCCAGGTCCGGAGCTGTCAAAGAGATTTCCTCGATTCGCCCGAGGTCGGCATCGCTGAGCGACTGCGCCCCCTCGACCAGCGGCTCGACGACCAGGTCGTCCTCGTTTGCCTCGCTATGGGAGTAATTGGTGAGGGAGTCGACCCGGGTGGACCAGGGCACGCCCCACGCGGCCTCGGTCAGCTCCTCGATCGCGCCGAGCGCCTCTCGGGTAAACACCTCCCCTTGAGGCGCCACGGCGATCAGCGCCATATTGGATGCCGAGTAGGTGTTCTCCAGCGCATCGAATGCGGCAAGCTGCGGATTGTCCTCCGCGAACATGCTCCGGTAGTCGTTCGTGACACTGACGAATTGGGCGCCCCCGGTCAGGGCCAGCATGAGCAGTGTTGCGAACGCGGCAATCAACCACCGACGGTGCAGAACGGTGGCGACGAAGCGGTCAATTGGCGCAGGGGTCATAGCCATAGGCGCGGCCTGCCCGCAGCACGGACGGGCGTATCGGTGCGATGCGTAACATTATCGACAAAGCCAAATGCAGACAATTTGGTTGCACCGAACCGACTTCCTGCTTCCTGTCAACCGGAGGGAAGCGGCCGCTCAACGGCCCGGGCACCGCTCACCAGGAGCTCGACATCGAGTGTTTGACGTGGTCGAGCATATCGTAGCTCAAGCCATGCTGGTCGTACACCGCGATTTGGAGAAGCTGGGAGAAGTTTGTTTGCCTTACCAATAGATCGCCCTTCAACCGTCGTTGAATGCGTTGTTTGATCCGGTACATGAACAACGTTCCCATGGTCGACATCGCGGGGAACCGGAAGCGATTAGCCAGTCGGTTCCCAATGAGCGCTCGCGAAAGGCGATAGGCCAAGTCCGTCAACCTCTTCTGTTCGTCCGGGTCCGTTACGTCCGCAACCGACGGAATGGCCTGAATCAACCCGTTCGCCACAGCTATGGAATCGGCGTCCGGGACAGGCTCGCACAAATAGCCCATCTTGTACATTTCTTCTGCCTCCGCACCGTTGGTGTAGAGGATGGTTTCAGGTATTCCCATGAGATAACCGGCATAGCGCCAAACAGTCAGAATACTTTCTTTCTGTTCCTGGTCAAAGCGCGCACCTACCTGCAACGAGTATTCCAACAGGCGCTTGGAAAAGACGGAGATGGCAAACCCCAAATGCGCTGCGCTTACCGGTGTACCCCAAGCGCCATGGTCCACCCCAAGCGCCATGGTCCCAATTCTCTGACTTGTCCAGCAGAACTCTTATTCGAGCATGAACGAAGCGAATGCGCGTGGACAGCTTCCAGCCATCGGATTCTCTGTACAGGCCACCGGGAAAGAATATGTCCATCATGTGGCGATTGTTCTGCTGGAGGCGTCTCTTGGTCGAAGACACTCGCCCGGTAATGCTGAAGGATTTGGCAATCAGCGTCGAAAATCCTTCCACCAACACCCCCGTCACGAACGCGACGAGCATGAGGTTCACGTTTGCATGAAATGCACGAATCCCCGGACGAAGGTCTTCGTAGTCGAGCCAGGCAGGAGGCTCGTCGAGAGTTTCGAAGAAATCGCGCAGCATCCTGGGGGCTTTGCTCAGAGCCTCTTCCTGCTGCTCAATTCCAGCCTTGATGAAACGGTGCAGATCCGCAGGAGGCAACGAGGAGAGTTCCTGCATTACCGGGTCCAGCTCGGGATCGCCGATAGTCGTATGCCGTATATAGTTGTCTGCCGCCGCCCGATCGTAGCCAAGAGCCTTGGCATAACCTTCGGCATACGCTGACGGGATACGGTCCATGCTCGTCACTCCAAACCGCAACAAAGAGGCACTCGGAGGTCTTGTGCGCCGGATGCCGGGTATCGGAGCGTCAAACCAGTCTGCACCGTACGCTTGAGCATAGCCAGAAGCCACAAAAAGTGTACACCGCGCCTTCTGTAAGCAAATGGAAATGGTCGGATCGATCGTCAACCCGCGATAGCCACGGCCTCGAGGCAGGCGGTGAACGGCCATTGCTGCGAAGCGAACCGGGCACTGTACTCGGTACTGTTGCTCGCCGGATTCCGACTGGCGAATAGTCTGCTACATTGCCGTCGTCGCGGAGCGGCGGCCGGGAGGGGCAGGGCGTCGCGGGCCGTCAGGAGGCGGTTCCGCATCCGGAAATACGGTTTCGACACGGGATACAGGCGCTGGACGCCCCTGGCGGCGCAGGGAATGGCACTGACACATGAGCGACTCTGGGACCGAATACCGGATCGGCATCGACATAGGCGGCACCTTTACCGACCTCGTCGCCGTGGATCGCAAGGGCGAGACCCGGATCGCCAAGGCGCCCTCGACGCCCGCGGACCAGTCCGCCGGGGTGCTGGACGGGCTGGAACGACTGGCCGGGACGATGGGCCTCGACCTTGCGACCCTGCTCGGGCGGACGGAGCGCATCGTGCATGGCACGACGGTGGCGACCAACGCCATCCTGGAGCGCAAGGGCGCCACGGTCGGCCTGCTGACGACCGAGGGCCACCGCGACGTGCTGGAAATGCGCGAGGGCCTGAAGCCGGATCGCTACAATCTGCGCCTCGCGCGGCCGGAGCCGCTGGTGCCGCGCCGCCGTCGCCTCGGCGTGACGGAGCGGCTGCGCGCCGACGGCGCTGTGGAGACGCCGCTCGATCCGGCATCGCTGGAGAAGGCGGTCGAGACGCTCCGCGGGCACGGCGTCGACTCCATCGCCATCTGTTTCCTGCATGCCTGGCGCGACAATGCCCATGAGCGCGCGGCCGCCGAGGCGGTGCGCCGGGCAATGCCGGAGGCCTACCTGTCGCTGTCCTCGGACGTGTTCCCGCAGATCAAGGAGTTCGAGCGCGTCTCGACCACGGTGGTCAACGCCTATGTCGGCCCCGCCCTTTCCGGCTATCTGGGCCGCCTCGCCGCCCGGCTGGCGGAGCACGGCTATGCCGGCCCCCTGCTCATCATCCTGAGCCACGGAGGCGTCGCGCCGCTCGAAGAGGCGGTGCGGCTGGCGGCCGGGACAGTGCTGTCGGGGCCGGCCGGCGGCGTTGCGGGCGCGCGTTACTCCGCCCGGTTGCTCGGCATGGGCAACCTAATCCCGTTCGACATGGGCGGCACGAGCACCGACATTTCGCTCATCTCGGGCGGCGAGGCAGCGCTATCGTCGGATCGCGGCATCGCCGGGGAGCGTATCGCCTTGTCCTCCCTCGACATCGCGAGCATCGGGGCGGGCGGCGGCTCAATAGCGCATGTGGATGCGGGCGGCGTGCTGCATGTCGGCCCGCTGAGCGCCGGCGCCGATCCGGGCCCGGCCTGCTATGGACGCGGCGGCTCCCTGCCGACTGTGACCGATGCGAGCCTGGTGCTCGGTTTCCTGGACGCGGCCAACTTTCTCGGCGGGCGCGAACGGCTCGACACCGGGGCGGCGGAAGCGGCCCTGGACGGGCTCGCCGCCGACCTTCGGGTCGAGCGCATGGCGGCGGCGGAAGGCGTCCACCGCGTCGTGCATACCAATATGGCCGAGGGCATCCGCCTCGTTTCCGTGCGGCGCGGCGTGGACCCGCGCCGCTTTGCGCTGCTGGCCTTCGGCGGTGCCGCCGGCCTCCATATCACCGATGTCGCCCGGCAATTGGGCATCGCCCGCGTGGTTGTGCCGCGAGTGGCCTCCGTGCTCTCCGCCTGGGGGATGCTGGCGACGGACCTGCGCTTCGAGGCCTCCCGCACGCATATCGGCGATGCGACGGCGCTCGATGCCGCTGCCGTGCGCACGGTCTATGACGAGCTGGAACGCGCGGCCCGCGACCGTCTCGCGACCAGCCATTCCGGAGAGGTCGCGGTGCAGCGCACCGCCGACATGCGCTACGGGGAGCAGATTTTCGAGGTGGATGTCGCGCTGGACGGCCTCGACTGGCAGGCGGACGATCTGCTGGACCGGATCGCGGAGCGCTTCCACGACCGCCATGAGGCGCTGTTCACCTATGCGCTGCGTGAGGACGATGTGGTGCTGGTAAATGCCCGCGCCGCCGCAATCGGCCGCTTGCCGGGCCTGCCGGAAGAGCGCGTGCCCGACGCGGGGTCGGATGCCGCTCCCCGCACGGTGCGGCAGGCCCATATGGGCGGCTGGCTGGAAGCGCCGATCTACGATTTCGCTGCGCTCAGACCCGGCCAGGCGCTGGAAGGGCCTACGGTCGTCGAGAGCGACCTGACCACCGTCGTCCTCCGCCCCGGAGACCGCGCGACCGTCACCCCCCTCGGCTGGCTGGACATCGCGGTCGAATAAGCGGGGCGCCGGCGCCGGCTATCCCGCCGGATCGCGTATTTCCCTGACTGCCGCTTTCGCCACAAACGCGGAACGGCTCATGCCGCGCATCCGGGCGGCTTCGTCCAGCGTGTCCAGAAGGCCCTTGTCGAGGCCGGGATCGACCCGCACCGTCCGCCGCCGTTAACAAAGGCCTATGACAGCGCCGGAAACCGCCATCGCGCCCGAGAAATGGACCCGTCTGGAAAGACGTCCCGGCGCGGACGATCTCAAGCCGCTACCTGGCTGCCAGCGCCGGTTCTATGCCGGCGATGATCATGACAACCATGGCAAGTCCCGCGACGAGCAACCGGTGGCGACCGTCTGTCTTATCGATCGCAATCATCATCTTGTGAACGATCTGCATCTCCGATCCCCTCTCCGCTTCAACCGGGTCCCCATTGGACGGTCGCAATCTACCGATGCTCCGGGAACAGTCCCAATACCGTTTTCCTTCCGCATCTATAGTTTTTTCTTATGGATGCCGAGCCGACGGTCCTCGCCGGAGGCTCGCCGCGAAACGGCGGATCGGTCGCGCCATCGTCGAGAGCGACCTCACGACCGTCGTCCTTCGCCCCGGCGACCGCGCGACCGTCACCCCCCTCGGCTGGCTGGATATCGCGGTCGAATAAGCGGGGTGGAGGTGCCAGCTATCCGGCCGGATCGCGAATTTCCCTTGCTGCCGCCTTTGCCAGGAAGGCCGAACGGCTGATGCCAAGCATCCGGGCGGCTTCGTCCAGCGTGTCCAGCAGTCCCTTGTCGATGCTGAGATTGACGCGCACCGTCCGGCGCCGGTCTGCCAAGCAGGGAACCAGGATCAGCACAGCGCCCGCCGCAATCTCCTCGGCGACTTCCTCGCGTACCGCTTCCAGCCCGCGCGGCTGCGCCTCGTCGCCATCCTCGAAATAGAGCGCCAGCGCTTCAATGGCGTTCGGAAGGATGTCTTCGAAGCTGTCGGCGGCCGAAAAACAGCCCGGCGCTTCGGGAAAGCGGATACCGTATGTGCTGTCCGGGTCCTTGTTGACGACCGCAACGTAGTGCATCGCTTTTTCCTGCTTCACTTCCAGCCGGCCCAGCATTTGCACTGCATATATAGCGCTACCGCGCGTCCTCCAGCACCATCGCGGCGGCCTTTTCGCCGATCATGATGCTGGGGGCATTGGTGTTGCCGGCGACGATGGCCGGCATGATCGAGGCATCGGCGACGCGCAGCCCGGCGATGCCGTGCACGCGCAGCCGGGCGTCGGTGGCGGAGTCGGCTTCCGGACCCATGCGGCAGGTGCCCACCGGGTGGTAGTTGGCGACGGCGCGCGCCCGCACGTCGGCGAGCAGGTCGTCATCGCTCTCGCAGGCCGGGCCCGGCAGCACTTCCCCCGCCATGAAGGGTTCGAGCGCGGGTTGCCCGGCGATCTTCCGGCACAGGCGCATTCCGTAGAGGATTGTCTGCCGGTCGTATTCGCTGCGCAGGAACTCGTAACGGATCGCCGGCGCGGCCAGCGGGTCCGGGCTCTTCAGCCGCACCGACCCGTCGCAGTCCGGGCGCAGATGCACCGGGCTCAGCGTGAAGGCGGAAAAGGGATGCGGCACGATCGTGTCGGGCGTCCGCCGCGCCGCGCTCCAGCTCAGCATGTTGATCTGGAGGTCGGGACCGTCCAGCCGCGGGTCGCTGCGAACGAAGGCGCCGGCGCAGATACCCGTACTGGCGAGCGGGCCGTCGCCGAGAAGCGCGTAGCGCGCACCGGCGGCGAGGCGGCGCGGAAGGCTCAGCGCCAGGTCGTTCATCGTGACCGGCCGGGCGCAGCGGAAGCTGATATAGGTGTTGAAATGGTCCCTGAGATGGGCGCCGACGCCCGGCAGGTCCCGCACCGGCTGGATGCCCATGTCGCTGAGATGCTCCGCCGGGCCGATGCCCGAAAGCTGGAGCAGATGCGGCGAGCCGAACGCGCCGCCGGACACGACGATCTCGCGCCTGGCCCGCGCGCGCCTCGGCCCGGCCGGTGTCTGGTATTCGATGCCCGCGGCCCGTCCCTCCTCGATCAGCAGACGGCGGGCCTGGGCGGAGGTCTCGACATGCAGGTTGTGCCGCTGCCTGGCCGGCGCGAGATAGGCCTTCGCGGAACTCCAGCGCCGTTTCCGGGAGGCCGTGAACTGGTAGAAGCCCGTCCCCTCCTGCTCGGGCCCGTTGAAGTCCGGGTTGGCGGGAATGCCGGCATCCACGGCGGCGGCCACCATGGCGCGCGGCAGGTCCCACTCGGTCGGCACGTCCGAGACCCTGAGCGGGCCGCCCGCGCCGTGGAGTGCATCGCCGCCGCGTTCGTTGTCCTCCGCCTTGACAAAGAAGGGCAGCACCGAGTCCCAGTCCCAGCCCTCCAGCCCGCGCTGGCGCCAGCCATTGTAGTCGCGCGGCTGGCCGCGCATGTAGATCGTGCCGTTGATGGAGCTGCTGCCGCCGAGCACGCGCCCGCGCGGCTGGAACAGCCTGCGTCCGTCGAGCGCCTCCACGGGCTCGGTTTCAAACTTCCAGTTGACCCGCGCGTCGGTGAACAGCTTGGGGAAACCGAGGGGAATGTGGATCCAGGGGTCGGTGTCGCGCGGCCCCGCTTCCAGAAGCAGTACGCTGTAGCGGCCGGACTCGCTCAGCCGCGCGGCCACGGCACAGCCGGCCGAACCCGCGCCAGAGACGATGAAATCGAACTCGGCGTTGTCCGCCAGCATCCTGCGCTTCCCCCTGTCCCGGTTCCGCCGGAAGCCTGTTGAGACCGTGGCGCCTTGTCAATTCGGCGCCTGCTGCGCCTAGACGTGCTGGCCGCCGTTTACGTGGATTTCGGCCCCGTTGATGTAGCGCGACCCATCCGTGCAGAGGAAATAGATGGTGTCGGCGACTTCGCCCGGCTCGCCCATGCGGCCGACCGGGATGGCGCGCACGATCTCGTCGGTGCCGGGAGACAGCATCGGCGTGTCGATCTCGCCGGGCGCGATGGCGTTGACGCGAATTCCCTCCGGTCCGAACTCCGCCGCCATCTCGCGGGTGAGCGCGGCCAGCGCCGCCTTCGAGGTGGAATAGGCAGGTCCGGCGAAGCGATGCACGCGCCCCCCGGCGATCGAGGTGACATTGACCACCGAGCCCTTGCCGGCCGCCAGCTCCCGCGCCAGGCCGCGCGCGAGCATCAGCGGGGCGTAGAAGTTGACCTGCATGACATGGTGCCAGGCGCTGAGACGGGTGTCGCGGATACCGAGCCTCCCGCCGTCGTCCGCCTTCGGTGAGACCGCGGCATTGTTCACCAGCGCATGGACGCACCCGTCGGTCAGCCGCTTGCGCATTTCCTCAATCGTGACCGCCAGCCCTTCGGGGTCGGAGAGGTCCACCTCGATATGGTCCTCCGGCCCCGCGCCCCACGGGCAGATGCCGCCCGGAAAGGCCTGCCGCGAGCAGGTTATGACCCGCCAGCCGGCATCCTTGAACTTGATGGCCGTCGCATGGCCGATGCCTCGGCTGGCTCCGGTAAGGATGAGGGTTCTGGTTTCCGTCATGGGCCTGGGCGCAGCATAAGGGCAAGGAATAGCGGGCGCTACCAGACTCCGATAATGAAGCCGCGCTTGCGGCTCCCGTCCGTACGCTGCGCCACGCCGGTATCGGAGAGCGTGGTGCGCGTGCGCCGCCCCCTGAGCCAGGCGAACAGCCGTTCGCGGAGTTCGCCGCGCGTGGCGGCGTGGGCCGGGTCGTCGCCAAGGTCAGCGCGCTCCAGCGGGTCTTCGGCGAGGTCGAACAATTGCGGGCGGAACCCTTCCCAAAGCACGTATTTCCAGCGCTCGGTCCGGACCATGTAGCCGCGCGCCTCGTTGACGCCCCGCCCGAGTGTGAGCCGGGCGGCGCGGTGCGCATAGTCGGTTTCGGCGAACACCGCGTCGCGCGCCGACGCCTCCCCGCCGCGCAAGAGCGGCAGCAGCGATTGCCCCTCCATGCGGTGCGGCTGGACCTCGCCGCCGACGGCCTCCACGAAGGTCGGCGCGAGGTCGATGGATTCGACGAGGTCGTCGATTACCGCGCCGGGCCTTCCGGCCGGGTCGTAGAGGATCAGCGGGATACGCACGCTTTCCTCGTGGAACAGTTCCTTCTCGCCGAGCCAGTGGTCGCCCAGATAGTCGCCATGGTCGCTGGTGAACACGATCATCGTGTCCTCCATCCGCCCCCGTTCCTCCAGGAAGGCGAACAGCCGGCCCATATGGTCGTCGATCTCCTTGACCAGTCCCATATAGGCTGGGATGACCGCGCGCCGCACCTCGTCGCGGGCGAAACTGCGGCTGTCCTCATGTTGCATGAAGGCCGCGTGGACGGGATGCGGGTCGCGGCGTTCGTCGTCGTGGCGGTTGGCGGCGGCCACGGCATTGGCCCCGTAAAGGCCGTGATAAGGCGCGGGCGCGATATAGGGCCAGTGCGGCTTGATATAGGAGAGATGGAGGCACCAGGGTTCCTCGCCCTGCTCGCGGATGAAGTCCATTGCGCGCCCGGTCATGTAGGCGGTCTCGGAATGCTCGGCCTTCACGCGCGCCGGCAGCGGGGAGTAGCGCAGATACCAGCCGGAAAGCTGCTCTCCGTCAGGCCCCTCGGCCGAGTTGGCAAAGTCGTGCCAGGGATTGGGGCCGGGATAGCCGCGCTCCCTGAGCCAGCGGTTATAGGCGAGGTCCGGGTCGGCGGAGATGTCGGGATGCAGCCCGTCGTCCCGCTCATAGGGCTCAAAACCGCATTCCGAAAGCAGCACGCCGGTATTGCTCGCCGGGTCGATGCCGAGCCGGCGCATGCCGTCCCGGTCGGCGGCCATATGGGTCTTGCCCACAAGTGCGGTGCGCAGCCCGAGCGGGCGCAGATAGTCGCCGAGCGTGAGTTCTCCCACGCTCAGCGGGACATTGTTCCAGGTGGCGCCGTGGCTGAACATGTAGCGCCCGGTATAGAAGGACATCCGCGAGGCGCCGCAAATCGGCGACTGGCAATAGGCGCCGGTAAAGCGCGTTCCCTTTGCCGCCAGACCGTCCAGATGGGGCGTCTCCAGGGCCGGATGCCCGTAGCACGAGAGGTAGTCCCAGCGAAGCTGGTCAGTCATGATGAAAAGGATGTTGCGAACGCGCGCCATTGCGGATCGGCTCCCACGGGGTGCGGATATTCTGGCGAGTATAGTGCGCCCGGCGTCGGCCCCGCGTATGTCCGGCCCGACCGCGGGAGGGTGGCGATAGCAGGGCCATGCAGGCAGCCATAAAGCCGAGCCGGGTGAACCCGGTCTATCCGTTCCGAAAGCCTGCCGATCTCGACGGGCGGGAGCGGCATTATCCCGTCTGCGTTGTCGGCGCCGGGCCGGTCGGGCTTGCCGCCGCCATCGACCTGAAGCTCCGGGGCGTCGATGTCCTGCTGATCGACGAGGGCAACACGGTCAGCGACGGCTCGCGGCTTATCTGCGTCGCCAAGCGCAGCCTGGAGATCCTGTCCCGCCTGGGTATCGGCCCAGAACTCGCCGCGAAGGGGGTAGTCTGGAACCGGGGCAGGGTGTTCCATGGCGATGCGCTCGTCTATGCGTTCGACCTGCTGCCGGAAGAGGGACATCGCTGGCCCGCCTTCATCAACATCCAGCAATATTATGTCGAGGAGTATCTGGTGGATCGCGCCCGGTCGCTCGGCATCGACCTGCGATGGAAGACCCGGCTCGCCGGGGCCGAGGACCGGGATGGCGGGGTCCGCGTGCGGGTCTCGACGCCCGCGGGCGGTTATGCCTTCACCTGCGACTGGCTGCTTGCCTGCGACGGGGTGCGCTCCACCGTACGGAACGGGCTCGGCCTTCCGTTTCGCGGCCAGTCCTTCCCGGACCGTTTCCTGATCGCCGATGTCCGCATGAAGGCGGAGTTCCCGGCGGAGCGCCGTTTCTGGTTCGACCCGCCCTTCCACGCCGGGCGTTCCGCGTTGCTCCACAAGCAGCCGGACGACATCTGGCGCATCGACCTGCAGCTCGGCCCCGACGCCGACCCTGAGGAGGAAGCGAAACCTGAAAGAGTGCTCCCGCGTATCCGGGCGATGATCGGCCAGGATATGCCTTTCGATCTCGAGTGGGTCTCCGTCTATACCTTCCGCTGCCGTCGCCTGGAGCGGTTTCGGCACGGCCGCATCTTCTTTCTCGGCGACGCCGCGCACCAGGTCTCCCCCTTCGGCGCGCGGGGCGGCAATGGCGGTATCCAGGACGCCGACAACCTCGCCTGGAAGCTTGCGGAAACGATACAGGACCGCGCCGGCCCCGCACTGCTCGACAGCTACGAGGCCGAGCGCATTCCCGCCGCCGACGAAAATATCCTGAACTCCTCGCGCTCGACCGACTTCATGACGCCGGTCGGCGGGGCGGCGCAGGCATTCCGGGACGCTGCGCTCACGCTCGCGCGCCGGCACGAATTTGCGCGGGCCTTCGTCAACAGCGGCCGGCTTTCGACGCCCGCGTTGCTGGCCGGCTCCCCGCTCTCGACGCCCGACGAGCCGGAATGCGCAGACTTCAAAGGCGCGATGCAGCCGGGCGCGGCGGCCGTGGACGCGCCCTTGGGGAACGGCTGGTGGCTGGACCGGCTGGCCGGCGGTTTCGCGCTGCTGCATTTCGCGTGGCCGGGCGAGGCGGGACCGAAGGGGGATACGGCGGTGCCGATGCATTGCGCGGGCCCCGAGGGCCCGCTGGCGGCGCGTTACGACGGGCGGCCGGGCACGACCTGGCTTTTCCGCCCGGACCAGCATGTTGCGGCACGCTGGCGGAGTTTCGATCCCGTGCGCGTCGATGCGGCGCTGGAACGGGCGCGAGGCCGGCCATGAAGCGCGCCGACGACATTTACGCGGCTCTGGTGGAGGCCCATCGGGGGCTGGACGAGGCCGAAAGCCAGCGCCTCGACGCCCGGCTCATTCTACTGCTGGCCAACGAGGTGGGCGACGGCGAACGGGCGCTCGCGCTGATCGAGGAGGCGCGTGCCTCCGGAACCGCACCGGTCGAGGCGCCCTTGCCGGGCTCCGGCGGGCGTTAGCAGCGCGCCTCTTCGGCCTCAGTCTTTGCTGTTTGGCGCTGCTGCACTGTTGTAAGCTGGAGCAGTCCCGGTTCGACGAATCGGGCTGGACTGCGACGGGGCTGCCTGGCCTTCATGTGCCGGCTGCCCGTCGACGGAAGCTGACGCAGCGCGGCTGCAAGAGAAGGGGATCACCATGAACAAAAGATTGCATTCGATTGCGGCCATAGCCGCTTCTGCGCTTGTCACCATGGCCACGAACGTCCATGCGGCCGATGTCACGGTCGGTTATCAGCTCGTGTACGGGCCGTGGAAGGCCAATATGGAGGAGCTCAAGGCGAACGGCCTCGGCGGCAAGAGCATCGACTTCGTGAAATTCACCTCGGGCACCGAGGTGATCAATGTCATGGCCTCGGGTTCGGTGGACATATCGCTCAACGGCTCATCGCCCACAGCGGCGGGCTACAGCCGGGGCGTCGATCTCTAGGTCATCTACGTTTACGACAACATCAACGATGCGGAAGCGCTGGTCGTCGATGACTCCGTCACTGCCCCCAGGACCTCGTCGGGAAGAAGATCGCAGTGCCATTCGGCTCCACGACGCACTTCCACATGATGTTCGCGCTGGAACAGTTCAACATTTCGCCAAGAGACCTTGAGGTGCTCGACATGTCGCCGCCGGACATGGTCGCGGCCTGGGAACGCGGAGACATCAATGGCGGGTTCGTGTGGGACCCCGCTCTCGGCCGTATGAAGGGCAAGGGCCGGGTGCTGCTGACCTCGGGCGACCTCAGCAATTGGGGCAAGGCCACCTTCGACGCCATGGTGGCGCGCAAGGGCTTCACGGACGAGAACCCGGAGTTTGCCTGCCAATGGGTCAAGATGGTCTCGTTGGTCGACGCCGACTATCGCGCAAATCCGGGCGCCTACGGGCCGGGAACGGACAGCGCAGCGGCAATCGCCAACGCCGTTTCCGGCAATCCGGACCGGGTCGGCGGCGTGCTCGCCCTCTACGACTACCCGACGCTCGAGGAACAGGTGTCGGGCACCTGGCTCGGCGGCGGCGTGCAGGACGCGCTGAAGGCGGCGTCCGAGTTCCTGGTGTCGCAGGGCAAGCTGGACAGTGTGCTCGATGACTATGCCGACTCCGCCACGCCCGAATTCGCCCGGATGGTGCTGGACGGGGGCTGTTGAGCGGCCGGAACTGCCTGGCTCCCGGGCCGGGCAGCCCGCTTGAGGTTGCAAGCAGGCAGGCATGACCGCGATTGTCAGCCTGAACCGTGTGGCCGTCGAGTTTCCGGCGGTTGACGGGCAGGGCGTCGTCAGGGCCCTCGACGATGTGAATCTCGACTTTCGCGAGAACGAATTCGTCGTGGCGCTCGGTGCGTCCGGCTGCGGCAAGACCACATTGCTCAACGTCATTGCAGGCTTCCTCTCGCCGACCTCGGGGGAGGTCCTTCACAAGGACACACCGGTCCAGGGCCCCGGACGGGACCGCGGCGTGGTGTTCCAGAAACACGCGCTTCTTCCCTGGCTCGATGTCGTCGAAAACACCGAGTTCGGTCTCAAGCTGCAGGGCGTCGCCAAGGACGAGCGCCGCGCCAGGGCCCGCGAGTATCTGGCCCTGGTCGGATTGTCGGACTTCGAACGCTATCCGATCTACCAGCTTTCCGGGGGTATGCAGCAGCGCGTCGGGCTTGCCCGGGCGCTGACCTGCGATCCCGACATGCTGCTCATGGACGAGCCGCTCGGCGCGCTCGATGCGTTCACCCGCGAGAATATGCAGGAGCTCGTGCTGGATGCGTGGAGAAAGACCCGGAAGGTCGTGTTCTTCATCACGCACAGCGTTGAGGAAGCCCTGTTCATGGCGACCCGCCTGATCGTGATGTCGCCGCGGCCGGGCCGAATCACGCACTCATACGATCTCGACTTCTGTCGCCGCTTCTTCGAGACCGGCAATGCGAGGGCGGTCAAGTCGTCGCCGGAATTCATTGCGCTGCGCGAGGAAGTCCTGTCGATCATCTACGGCGAAGAAACCGGTGACGGGCTACCATGATGCGCGGCCTCTTCAGGCGGCGCGGGCCGCAGGCAGTCGAGCAGTACGGCGCGCCGGGGAGCGGCTCTGGCACGGCGGTCAGCGTCGTCACCATCTTCGCGATTCTCGGGGGCTGGTGGCTGGTCACCCAGCTCGAACTGATCCGGCCGCTGTTCCTGCCCGCTCCCGAGATGGTGATCTCCAAATTCGCCAAGATCGCTTGCACGGAACACTATTTCGAAAGGCTGCTCGCCACCCTGGGCGCCCGGGCCGAGGTCGAGGCGAAGTGCCACGGCTTCAGCGACCACGCGCTGCATGAGCACATTCTCTGGAGCCTCTACCGCGTTTTCGGCGCCTTTTCCCTGGCGACCGTCACGGCGGTGCCGATCGGCATCGCGATGGGCATGAACCGTCACGCGCGCGGCGTCTTCGATCCGCCTATCGAGTTCTACCGCCCGATCCCGCCGCTCGCCTATCTGCCGCTGACGATTATCTGGTTCGGGATCGGCGAGACCGGCAAGCTCTTCCTCATCTTCCTTGCCTGTTTCGCCCCGATCGCCATCAACGCCCGCGCCGGTGTGCGCTCCGTCTCCATCGAGCAGATACATGCGGCCTACTCGATGGGGGCGAGCCACCGGCAGGTATTGCGCCAGGTTGTGCTGAAGGCTGCGCTTCCGGAGATTCTCACCGACATGCGGGTCGCCATTGCATTCGGATGGACGACGCTGGTCGCCGCCGAGATGGTGGCCGCCAAGGCGGGAATCGGCGTGATGGTGCTGAACGCGGCCAGATTTCTGGCCACCGACATCGTGTTCCTCGGCATTATCGTCATCGGCGCCGTCGCGTTCGTCTTCGACCTCGGCATGCGCCGGGCCGAACGATCCCTCGTTCCGTGGAAAGGCAAGGTGTGACGGCGCCAGAGTACAGAACCAAGCGGCGAAAGAAACCAGAAGTAGGATTTCTTCGCGATGATCCTTGCAACAATGTGCACTCGAACGGATTCACGGCGCCACCGCACCGGCCGATCCGCGGAACGACACCATCCTGTCGCGATCCTCGTCCCACAGAACCAGACGCAAGGCCCGCAGCCCCTCCCGGAAAGACAGTGCCGGAATATCGCAATGTGTCGCGACCCGCTCGTGGCATTCCTGCAGCCGGTAATTCGGCACGCGCGGGTTCAGGTGATGCACATGATGGAACCCGATATTGCCGGTGAACCATTGCAGGACTGCCGGCAGGCGCAGATAGGTCGTACCCTGCAGGGCCGCGGAGGTTGGTTCCCACGCGTCGCGACGGACCCATCGCGTCCTTTCGCTACGGTGCTGCACCGAGAACAGCCAGACGCCGATGATCGCCGCGAGACCCAGGACCGGCAATTGCACGGCGACCACGCACTCGTAGCCGAGCGGCAGGCCGAGGCCGCCGAGGGTTGCGACGATCGCAAGCGTGGTCAGGTGTACCATGCGCCGTTCCCGCCGCCAGGATTTCGGCATGTCGAATGGCAGGCGGTAGAGCAGGATGAAGACCAGGGGCGGCAGCAGGATGTTGGCGACGAGCGGATGCCGCACCGTGCGGTACCGCCAACGCGCGCTCCGGCTCAATGCCCGGTATTCGGCGACGGTCAGGCAGGAGGAATAGATATCGGCGCCGCTTTGGCGACGGTCCAGATCGTTCCAGACGCCATGGTGATCCGCATGCTGCCGGCGCCAGGACGCATAGGGCGTCAGCGTCAGCAGGCTGCACACGAACCCGACGATCCCGTTTGCACGGCGCGTGCGGAAGAACGCCAGATGGCCGCAATCGTGCTGGATGATGAAGATGCGCACCAGGAAGCCGGCGGCCAGGGGTGCGAGCGCAAATGCCATCCAGAAAGATACGTCCGCGACGACATACATCGCTGCGCAGGTGGCGAAGAAACCGCCGAACGAGGTCGCGATCTGGGACAGGCTCTTGCTTAGTATGGGTGCTTGGAACCGTGCGACCTCGCGGTGGAGGTTCGTTTTCCCGATCATTGGCATCCTTCCACGGTCAAACGGCCGGCATGTGTCTTCGGCTCTTTTACCGAATCGACAAGCACTCTCGACCGTGTCCCAGCCCCGTGGTGCAAGAGCGTCGCACTCCATGCGGTATCCGGCGGGCAGGGCCGGGACGCTCAGGCTGCAACGGCTGGCAGCTCGATAGGATCATCATTGCTCATTGGAGCGACAGATTCCAGTGTCAGGTATATGGCTCTCCGGGCGCTCGATCTCGCCCATGAAGCCGCTCCAGTCCAGACATGAATCGAACGCGCGTTGCGAAATTGCCTGGAGGCTCGAAAATGCTAATCCGTTACCAAACGCAGCCGGCGACGGTCCCGGTATTGAGAAAGGCTGTTTTCGATTTGATTGCTGGTCCCACCTTTCCACTCTGCCGGCCTCGGGAAAGAAAATTAGTCTAACCACTACAGCTAGTTAAGAGGTTGTTTGCAAATCGCTTCGGACTAGACCCGGGGCGACAGTGTTGGCAAGTCGTTGGGCCCAGTCCAATCCGATCCGATGCTGCACCAGGCGCGCGCTACACCGGGCGGTCGCCCTCCAGGATGATACGCCACAGCGTGCGGGAGTGCCGGCGGTCATAGTCGCCGTGGGCGCGGTGCATCGTGGCCCGGTTGTCGCAGACCACCATGTCGCCCTGGCGCCAGCTATGGCGATAGACGACATCGCTGTGGACCGTCCGGTCGAGCAGGTGCTGCATGAGCACCTGCGAGGCTTCCGGCGTCATGCCCTCGATATGCTGCGCCTTGCTGATGTGGAAATAGAGCGCCCTGGAGCCGTGCTCGGGGTGGGTGCGCACCATCGGATGGACGGCCGGGATGTCGTATTTCTCCCGGTCCTCGGTGCGAGTGTCGGTGAGGTGGCGGTCCAGGCCGTTGACCGTGCTGAGCCCGGCCAGGCGCTGCTGTTCCTCCGCATCGAGCCCGGCATAGGCCGCGCGCATATTGGCGAAGCTGGTGTCGCCGCCCAGGGGTGGAATTTCGACGCCGTAGAGGATCGTTGCCTTGGGCGGGCGTTCGCGGTTGGTGTGGTCCGTGTGCCAGAGTTCGGTCGGAAGCTGGCCGTTGCGGTGCCAGATGCGCCCGATCATCGGCTGGTCCGGCATGTTGTGCTGGGTGTAGTGCTGCGCCATCGGCTCGCCGAGTTGCGAGCAGGCCGCCAGATACTCGCCGGGCGTGAAGGTCTGGTTGCGGATGACGAGCACCAGATGCTCGGCAAGTGCCGCCGCTATGGCCTCGCGTGCGGCCGTGGAAAGCGTCTCGCGCAGGTTGAGGCCGCAGATTTCCGCGCCGATGGAGGGGTGCAGCGGCCTCGGCGTCGGAATGGTCATGTCGCGCTCCTCACTGTTCCGGCGTCCGGCCTCTGCTTATGCGGAACGGGGCAGCGTCGCCGCTCCCGCCCCGCACCCGGTCCTCACTCCGCAGCCTGGGCGGCGCGGGGCGGCCAATCGACCTGGCGGCGCATTTCCAGCCGCGCGATCTGCTGGCGATGGACCTCGTCGGGACCGTCGGCGAAGCGCAGCGCCCGCATTCTCGACCACATGAAGGACAGCTTGAACGCCTGGCTCATCGCCCCGCCGCCATGGGCCTGCATGGCGTCGTCGATCACCTGAAGGGCCATGTTCGGCGCCGCCACCTTGATCATCGCGATCTCCTGGCGCGCGGCCTTGTTGCCGACCGTGTCCATCATGTAGGCGGCCTTCAGCGTCAACAGGCGGCACATCTCGATATTGATGCGCGCATTCGCGACCCGCTCGCGGAAATTGTCGCGGTCGCCCACCGGCGTGCCCCAGGTGACCCGCTGGGTGCCGCGCTGGCACATCATCTCGAGTGCGCGCTCGGCCACGCCGATGATGCGCATGCAGTGGTGGATACGGCCGGGGCCGAGGCGGCCCTGCGCGATCTCGAAGCCGCGCCCCTCGCCCAGAAGTATGTTGGAAGCCGGCACGCGAACATCCTTGAAGTCCACCTCGCCATGGCCGTGGGGCGCGTCGTCGAAGCCCATCACTTTCAGCATCCGCACGACCTCGATGCCGGGCGCATCTGTGGGCACGAGGATCATCGACTGCTGGTTGTAGGTCGGGGCGCCCGGGTCCGTCTTGCCCATGAAGATCAGCACCTTGCAGCGCGGGTCTCCGATCCCCGAGGTCCACCATTTGCGCCCGTTGATGACGTATTCGTCGCCATCGCGCTCGATGCGGCTTTCGATATTGGTCGCGTCGGACGAGGCGACGCGGGGCTCGGTCATCGCAAAGGCGGAGCGGATTTCGCCAGCCAGCAGCGGTTCGAGCCACCGTTTCTTGTGCTCCGGCGTGCCGTAGCGCTCCAGCACCTCCATATTGCCGGTGTCCGGCGCCGAACAGTTGAAGACCTCCGGCCCCCAGTTGATCCGCCCCATGACTTCGCAGACCGGCGCGTATTCGAGATTGGTGAGGCCGCCGCCGAGTTCGCTTTCCGGCAGGAACAGGTTCCAGAGCCCCTCTTCGCGGGCCTTTGCCTTCAGCTCCTCCAGAACCGGGATGACCTTCCAGCGGTCGTCGCCCTCTTCCAGCTGCTCGTAATAGACCTCTTCGTTCGGATAAACGTAGCGGTCCATGAAGTCCTGCACGCGGCCGACCAGTTCCTTGGTCCGGTCGTTGAATTCGAAGTGCATCGGGCCGGTTTCCTCTCCGGAGTGCGTAATCTGTTGATTCGAACCTAGAGCAAGACGGCCGTTGCCGGAAGCGGGCCTATGTCCTGCCGGCAAGGCCGAGCACGGTGGCGTGGAGCGCGTCATCCACCTGAATGCCCTCGACCGCCGTGCGTGCGCGGGCCTTGAGACGGCGGTCGCCCGGCAGCCGCGCTTCGCCATTGGCGAGGACGCGCTCGAACAGCTCCTCGATATGGGAGAGAAAGCCAGGTCCTGCGAGCCGGACGGGGTCGATGGCGATAAACGACTGGGCGCCGTTGGAGGGGCCGCCGTCGCGCTTGTAGTCGGCGGCGCTCTCATAACCGAAGAACCCGCCGGCAAGCCCGCCGGTCATCAGTTCCACCATGAGCGCGATGGACGAGCCCTTGTAGCCGCCGAACGGCAACTGCACACCTTCCAGAATCGCCGAAGGATCGGTCGTCGGCTGCCCGTCCGGGCCGAGGCCGGAGCCGGGCGGAACCGCGTGGCCGTCCCGCGCCGCGATCTGGATTTCTCCCCGCGCAACAGCCGAAGACGCCTGGTCGAAAACCATAGGCGGCCTGCCGTCGCCGCGCGGGCAGGCAAAGGCCATCGGGTTGGTGCCGAACAGCGCTTCTGTGCCTCCGGCGGGCGCGACAAAGCTCTGCGAGTTGACGAACGTGAAAGCGACCAGTCCTTGTTCCGCCAAGGGTTCGACATCGGGCCAAAGCGCCGCGAAGTTGAAGGAATTCCGGATCGTCATGCAGGCGACGCCCTGGGACTGCGCCTTTTCCGCCAGCACGGCGCGCCCGCGCGCGATCGCAAGCGGCGCAAAGCCCCGGCGCGCATCCACCGCGACGAGGCCCGGGGCAGCGTCCACGATTTCCGGCTCCGCCTGTGGGTCGGCGGCGCCGCTCCGAACGGAGGCGATATAGCCCGGCAGCCGGAAGAGGCCGTGGCTCTTGCAGCCGTCGGCCTCCGCGCGGGTGATGTGGTCCGCAATCTCCTCAGCTTGGGCGCGGGAGGCGCCTGCATGCGACAACGCCTCGAATGCGAGGGCGCGGCAATCCTCCAGCGAAATGGCGGCGGGCATTTTCGATCTTCCCCCGTGCGTTTGCGGAGCCGGTTCCGCAGCATAGACTTGGCGGCAGAGCATGAGGAAGCCGCGAGATGCGTATCCATTTTGAGGACCTGGGCGGGCATGTGACCCTGGTGCGGATCGAGAACGAGGCGCGCCGCAATGCCATGACGCGCGCGATGATGGTCCGTCTCGCCGATCTCTGGGACGAACTGGAGGCGGGGCCCGCCCGCGCCGTTGTTCTGACGGGAGCCGGGGACAAGGGGTTCTGCAGCGGCGCCGATGTATCGGGCGACCTGTCGGCGTCCCCCGAGACGGCGGCAGCGGTCTCTCGCGCATTGCTCAAGACGAAGCGCTACCGGAAACCGATTGTCGCGGCGGTCAATGGCGACTGCGTTGCCGGCGGGATCGAATTACTGATTTCGACCGACCTGCGCGCCGCCGCGCCGCATGCCCGCTTCGGCCTGCCCGAGGTAAAATGGGGCATCTATCCGTTCGGCGGCGCGGCGACCAAACTCGTTCGCCAGATCGGCTATGTGCACTTCATGGACATGATCCTGACCGGGCGCCTCATGGACGCGGATGAAGCCCGCGCCATCGGCCTCGTGAACGCCGTGGTGCCCGCCGGCGAGCTGCTGGACTGGGCGGTGGAGAAGGCGCGGCTGATTGCCGCCAACAGCCCGGTAGCCGTACAGGCGGTCAAGGAACAGGTCACCGCCGGGCTGGAGGAATGGACGCTTTCGCAGGAGCCGCGCGAGCAGGCTTTGGGCGACCGGGTGCGCGCCTCTCCCGATTTCCGGGAAGGGGTCGCCGCCTTTCTGGAGAAGCGGCAGCCCGAATATTAGACGGCGGCCCCATGGACCTGCCGGCCCGGCTGCGCCATATGTTTGCCGAACTACGCAGTTCGCCGATAAGGTCGCGCATCATGGAACTTTCCCAATATATCGCCCGGCGCCCCGAACCGGACGAAGCATTGGCGTTTGCCGAGTGCCGCGATCTGGCGGGCCTCATGGATGCCGCGGCGCGGTTGCGCGACCGGCTGCACGGGCCGCGAATCAGCTATTCGCGCAAGGTCTTCATCCCGCTGACGCATCTCTGCCGGGATGTCTGCCATTACTGCACCTTCGCAAAGCCGCCGCGCCGGGGCGAGGCCGCATACATGACGCCGGAGCAGGTGCTGGAAATCGCGCAGGCGGGGGCGGCGGCCGGTTGCAAGGAAGCGCTGTTTACTCTGGGCGACAAGCCGGAACGGCGCTACCGCGCGGCGCGCGAAGCGCTGGCCGAGCTCGGCTACGAATCGACGCTCGACTACCTCAAGGCCATGGCCCGGCTGGTGTTCGAGAAGACCGGCCTGTTGCCGCATCTGAATCCCGGCCTGATGACGGCGGAGGAGCTAGCGGAGCTTCGCGGCGTTTCGGCCTCGATGGGCCTCATGCTGGAAAGCGCCTCGGACCGGCTCTGCGAAAAGGGCATGCCGCATTACGGCTCGCCCGACAAGGTGCCGGCACGCCGGCTTGAGACCATCCGGCTCGCGGGCGAGGCGAAGGTGCCGTTTACCTCCGGCATCCTGATCGGCATCGGCGAGACGCGGCGCGAGCGTATCGAAGCCCTGCTGGCGCTGCGCGAAATCGACGATGCAACCGGCGCGGTGCAGGAAATCATCGTCCAGAACTTCCGCGCCAAGCCCGATACGAAGATGGCCGCTGCGCCGGAGCCGGACGCCGAGGAATTGCTTTGGACGATCGCTGCGGCCCGCCTGATCTTCGGCCCTGCCGCCTCGATCCAGGCGCCGCCCAATCTCTCGCCGGGCGCGCTCGGTCCTATCGTGGCTGCCGGCATCGACGACTGGGGCGGCGTGTCGCCGGTGACGCCGGATTTCGTCAACCCGGAAGCGCCCTGGCCGCATCTGGAGACGCTCGCGCGGGAGACGGCCGCGGCCGGCAAGCAATTGGTGGAGCGCCTCACGGCCTATCCGCGCTACCTCAACGATGAATGGCTGGCGCCGGCCATGCTGACCCGTGCGTTGCAGTTATCGGACGCCGAGGGCCTCGCGCGGCCCGACGACTGGTCGCCGGGCGAGCTGACGGTGCCTGCGCCGATCCCCCGGCGGGGTGCGGCGAGCGCCGATGTCGCGACGATCCTTGCCGGTGCGGAGGCGGGCGCGCCGCTGGACGAAGCCGGCATCGTGCGGCTGTTCGAGGCACGCGATGACGACTTCCACGCCGTGGCGGAGGCTGCCGACCGGGTGCGGGCGCGGCTTGCGGGCGACACCGTCACCTATGTGGTGAACCGCAACATCAACTACACCAATGTCTGCTACTTCAAATGCCAGTTCTGCGCCTTCTCCAAAGGCAAGCTTTCGGAGAACCTGCGCGGGCGCCCCTACGACCTGGACCTCGACGAAATCCGCCGCCGCGTTCGCGAGGCCTGGGACCGGGGGGCGACCGAGGTCTGCATGCAGGGGGGCATCCATCCCGACTATACCGGCCAGACCTATCTGGACATCCTCGATGCGGTGAAGTCGGCGGCCCCCGACATCCATGTCCACGCCTTCACGCCGCTGGAGGTGTTCCAGGGTGCACACACGCTCGGCGTCTCGGTCGAGTCCTTTCTGCGCGACCTCAAGGCTGCGGGGCTGGGCACCCTGCCGGGCACGGCGGCGGAAGTGCTGGACGACGAGGTGCGGCGCATCATCTGTCCGGACAAGATCGACACGCAGCAATGGCTGGATGTCATGGAGACCGCGCACGGACTCGGCATCCGCTCCACGACGACGATCATGTACGGCCATGTCGAGCGGCCGGTGCATTGGGCGCGCCACCTGCTGCGGCTGCGTAATCTCCAGGCGCGCACCGGGGGGTTCACCGAATTCGTGCCGCTGCCCTTCGTCCACATGGAAGCACCGATCTACTTGAAAGGGCGGGCGCGCAAGGGGCCGACCTTCCGGGAGGCGGTGCTGATGCACGCGGTGGCGCGCCTCGCGCTCGCGCCGCATTTCGTCAATATCCAGACCTCCTGGGTCAAGATGGGGCCGGAAGGCATTGCGGCGGCCCTGGCGGCAGGCGCGAACGATCTCGGCGGCACGCTGATGAACGAGAGCATCACCCGCGCGGCCGGCACGGTCCACGGCCAGGAGATGGCGCCGCACCGCATGGAAGAGACGATTCTGGCGGCGGGGCGCCGGCCGGTGCAGCGCACCACGGATTACGGCCGACCGCCGGAAATTCAGGTCCTGCGTTCCCGCCAGGCCGCGCCGCTTGCCGATGTCGTGGAGACGCCGGCGCGCAAATACGAACGCACTGGCCCCCGCACCCTCTACCGCCCCGGTTTGACCGCGGCGGAGTAGGGCAATTGGCTCAGGCGGGGCGACAGTCGATTTTGTTGTCGGCGGAACTTTCGTTCCGAGACTGGAGGCCAGTGTAGGGCATGAGTGGAGAAGACATTTTCTGGAGGTTGGAAAACGCCGATTTAATTTGTAGTCAAGAAGGCTTTTATGGTACATTACATCAGAACGGTATTGTTAAAAACGTGATTTATATGCCTGATGAACTGTCCCAAGAACATCTTATGGGCACTGCTCGAATAGTAAATAAGACGTTTACATTGGTAAGTTTCTCAAAAACAAAAATGAAAGACCTCATCTTCAGGAACTGCGTTTTTGATCGATGTCAGTTCATTGGCTCCAGTATCATTAGTTGTGAATTCCACAATTGCCAATTCGTCTCTACGAACACTCACAAAGTATCGATTTCATCCACGTACATTGATCCACAGAGTTTTGCGAATTGCTTGGACCGACAAAAACACCAAAATATTGGCGCACACCTCTTTCATATGTTACTCAAGAACAGTAGAGATGAGGACCAAAAGGAATTCGAACGCGCCGCACAATTCATGTTCTTGAAGTGGCAACGGTATGAAGATCTTTACAAAATTTCTGAAATGTTCAATAAAAAAGGTTCAATTGGCAGGCTTTTTCAGATTCAACTCGTGATGTTGTGTCTTACATGGGGGCGAGGATGGTTATGGGAGAAGTTATTTGGATCGGGGGTAAGAATAAGAAATTTTATAGGAACTACAATAGCTACGATACTTCTGTTTTCTTTGATAAATTGGTGTTTCCGGAATGAGTTTGGTTTGTCCAAGGATGACTCATTAATCGGGAATTATGTCGACTCGATTTATTTTACAATAATTTCCCTAACGACGCTTGGTTATGGCGATTTCGTTCCGACTACTACCAGTGGGAGATTGTTCGCAGCATTTCAGAGTGTAGTGGGATTTTGTCTCTTTGCGCTGCTGGCTTCTATGCTCTTTAGGCGGGTGACGAGATGAGTGGTGATTTAATTGGCAGTGTGTGTGTATTTGGATCAGCGGCAAGAAAATCTTGCGACGATTTAAGTGACAAGGATGTCTTGATTATCTCTGAAAATGGAGAGATGAGAGAGCAATTAATAGACAGTTGGCGCGTCGCAGGATGGTCAGTTGCGGTTTATTCTCCTTCTCGTTTTGTGAAAATGAGGGAGGCGCGTAGCTTGTTTGTGCAACATATCAAACGCGAAGGTATAATTGTTGCGGACAGAGGTAATTGGCTGAGATATCAATTGAATAAGGCTAAGCCTAAGGCGACTTATTTGGAAGACGCAGTTAAAAGTGTGTATTTGGCCGTTCCAGTCGAGAGATTTTCGGCGGATGGGCGTGTTGAAGACAACCTGATTGCAGCGGATTTAGCGTTTTCTTCAGTTCGTAACTTTGGTATTTGTTACTTGGCTAACCAAAATAGATTATCTTTTGACTATCGGGAAATCGTTTTGAATCTTAAAGGAGACTTTGGATTGAGTCGACGGCAGACAGAACTCCTGTTGTCTCTTCGACCGGGAAAAGTGGCATATCGGCAAGGGGTAGAATGTCAAATATTTTCTGAAACCGTTGGGGAGGTTCGAACACTACTCAGTAAATTTTTTGAGAATCGGCCGTTGAAACAAATTGACGCTTTCCATCCTTTGAGGAGAGGCGGTGGCGGTTACCCAATGTTACGAGACCTTGAAGCGCGGGTGATAATGAGGTTGGGTAGACGACCCACTGAGATGGATCTGAGTTCCCTCGGTTTAAAGGAGGTGTGGAGATGGGTGCGTAGCCCGAGGGAGTATTCTTGGAGTATCCGAAGGTTGTCGGTGCGCGGCGTTGACACATGGCCGGAGGGTGAGGCGCTTTTGCAACGGCAGGCACTATACGGAGATAGTAGGACAATCGCCTAACAGGAGCGTGGTGAAGCAGGACTGTCTAGGCCAATAATTCCACCGGCTCGTCGAGCGGGTGGCGTCCCTCGCGGTCCTCGATTTCCAGCACCCAGAGGTCCGGGTCGCGCGCGGCTTCCCTCGCGATTTCCTCGTCGGTGTCGGCCTCGGGACCCGGCGGGCGGGCGAGCCAGCGGCGGCGGTCGCCGTCGATCCAGGCCGGGCGGAGGAGCTGCGCCGTTCCGTCGAGGCGATTGAGTTTCAGCAGCACCGCGCCGGCGCCATCGAAGCCGCGCCGCGCAACCTGGGCCGGGCAGCCCCGGACGGACGCCGCCCGGATGCACGCCTGGATATAGAGGCGGGCCGTCAGCGCCAAGGCGGCACCGGAACTCAGGCGTGTCCGGGCACGATGTGCCGGGCCGGCGAAGGCCGGAAGGTGGCGCGCTTCAACCAGCGGTTCTCCGTCGGGTCGAAATCGTCGCGCCGGTGGAGCAGGAAACCGTTGTCCCAGAGCACGGTGTCGCCGACCTGCCAGTCGTGGCGGTAGACGAAGCGCGGTTCGGTCGCATGTGCGATCAGGCGGTCGAGCAGGGCGCGGCCTTCGTTGGCCTCCATGCCCTCGATGCCGGACATGGTGCCGGGATCGAGATACAGCGCCTTGCGCCCCGTCACGGGATGGGTATGCACCAGCGGATGGGTCACATCGGGCGTACGCCGGCGAATCTCGTCTTCGGCCATCTTGTCGATCTCGCCATAGCCGGCCACGCGCACGGCATAGCTGAAAACGCCCCGCCGCCCGTCGATCTCGGCCTTGAAGCCTTCGTCGAGCGCGTCGTAGGCGGCTTCGAGATTGGCCCAGCAGGTGGGTGCGCCGCCGGCCGGCGTCTCGACGCAATAGAGCAACGATCCGGTGGCCGGATTGGCCATGTAGGACTGGTCGGTATGCCAGGCGAGCTCGCCCTGGCCGATACCGCCGATGGTGTTGCCGCCGGGGCCCCGCATATTGGAGATGTAGGTGATCTCGGGCTGGTATTTCGATGCCCAGTCCTCCCGCACGATCAACTCCAGCGCGCCGAACCAGGAAGCGGCCTTCGCAAGCTCGGCTTCCGAGAGCGCCTGTCGGAGGAAAACCAGCACACCGTGTTCGGCAAGCGCAGTATCGAGCGCCTCGCGGGTTTCCTCGTCCGGGTGCCCGTGGAGCGCGATACCCTCCACGATCCTCGCGAAGCCGTTGCCGGCAGGCGTCAGTGTCAGCATGGCCGTCAAAGCTCCTTCAACAGCGCCTCGATATTGTCCGGGCCTTCGACCGCGACGCCGGACATTTCCCGGTCGATCCGCCGCACCAGCCCGGAAAGCACCTTGCCGGCGCCGAGCTCGACCACGCGGTCGACGTCGTTGTCGCGCATGAACATCATGCTTTCCCGCCAGCGCACGGTCGCCGTCACCTGGCGCACGAGGAGGTCCGGCAGGTCGGCCGCACTTTCCACCGGGCGCGCCGTGACATTGGCGACCAGCGGCACCGAGGGGTCTTCAATGTCAACGGACTTCAGCGCCTCCGCCATGGCGTTGGCGGCGGGTTGCAGCAGCGAGCAATGGAAGGGGGCGCTCACATCCAGCAGGATCGCCCGGCGCGCGCCCCGCGCCTTGGCCAGCTCTACCGCACGTTCGACGGCCGCGCGGTTGCCGCTCACCACGACCTGGCCGGGGGCGTTGTCGTTGGCCGGGTCGCAGACCTCGCCTTCCGCGGCTTCGCGGGCGATCTCCGCTACCTCGCCGAAGTCCAGGCCGAGCAGCGCCGCCATGGCTCCGGCGCCCACGGGCACGGCGTTCTGCATCGACCGGCCGCGCAATTTCAAAAGCCGTGCGGTGTCCGCAAGCCGAAAGGCTCCGGCCACGGTCAGCGCCGAATACTCGCCGAGCGAGTGTCCAGCCAGGTACATGCAGGCAGCCGGCAGCGACACGCCGCCCTCGCGGTCCAGCACCCGCATGATTGCAATGCTGTGCGCCATCAGCGCGGGTTGCGCGTTCTCCGTCAGGGTCAGTTCGTCGCCGGGGCCTTCGAACATCAGGCGCGAGAGGTTCTGCCCGAGGGCGTCGTCAACCTCCTCGAAGACCTCGCGCGCAGCGGTCGAGGCCTCCGCCAGCGCTCGGCCCATTCCTACGGCCTGAGACCCCTGTCCCGGAAAGACGAAAGCTCGTGCCACGAACCCCTCCAGATGCCCTGTCACCGGATTGCAATCAAGGCGCGGCGGCAAAGGCTGTCAAGGGAAGAAGCGGGCGGCTTGCGCGCGTTGCGGGTTCGTGTATAACCCCGCTCCCAGTGCAACTCCCGGGACGAAACGCATCGGCGATGGCTCTCTACGAGAATGTCTTTATAGCGCGTCAGGACATGTCGCCCGCACAGGTGGAGAGCCTGGCGGACGAATATGTGTCCGTCGTGGAGTCTCTCGGCGGCAAGGTCGAGAAGCGCGAACATTGGGGCCTGAAGACCCTGGCCTACCGAATCAAGAAGAACCGCAAGGGCCATTACGTCCTTTTCAATTTCGAGACGATCGGCGATGCGGTTGCGGAACTCGAACGACGGATGCGCCTGTCGGAAGACGTGCTGCGCTACCTGACCTTGCGGATCGAGACCGTCGATGAACGGCCTTCGGTGATGCTCCAGGCCCGCCCGCGCGACGACCGCGGCCGACGCGATGCGCGCCCGCGCCGGGATGCCGGGGAGAGGAAACCGGAAGGCGCCGGCGAGGCGCCCGCCGCCGCTGTAACGGAGGCCGCCCAATGAACGCCGCGCCGCGCCGCCCGTTCTTCCGACGCCGCAAGAGCTGCCCGTTCTCCGGCCCCAACGCGCCCGAGATCGACTACAAGGATGTGAAGCTGCTGCAGCGCTTCCTGTCCGAACGCGGCAAGATCGTGCCGAGCCGCATAACCGCCGTTTCGGCGAAGAAGCAGCGCGAACTTGCGCGGGCGATCAAGCGCGCACGCTACATGGCGCTGTTGCCCTTCGTCGTAAAGTAGGTTCAGGACTGCTGCCCGCGCGGGTTGGATGGGGAAGGATCTCATCCTCTTGACCGTTGGCGGGCTGGCCGCCGGCGCGCTCTTCGGTTCCATCGTCACGGGCTCTCTGGGTGCTGCGCTGCTGGTCTATTTCGCCGCGGCGCCGCTGTTTCTGGTGGGACTTTCCCTGGGTTGGCTACCGGCCGCAGCGGCGGCGCTTGTCGGCGCTGTCACGGTCGCCGGGATCGTCGGATTCTTCACGGCCGGCTATTTCGCGCTCATTATCGGGCTTCCGGTCGCCGTGCTGTGCCGCCAGGCCCTGCTGAACCGCCCGGACGCGCAGGGCGGCGTCGAGTGGTATCCGCCCGGCCGCCTCGTTGCGGCGCTCACGGCCATGGCGGCAGCGGCGCTCGCGGCGATGTTCGCCGTCACCCTGCTCGAGGGCGTCGATCCGCGCCTGGAAGTGCAGCAGACGATCGAGGCGGTTCTGGATGCCGGGATGCCGACGGAGATCGCCGAACGGGTCAAGGAGCAGGGCCTGGCGGAGCGCGCTGCCAATTTCCTGCCGGGCATCGCTGCAGCGCTGCTTTTCCTCACGCTGGCGCTCGACGGCGTGCTCGGCCAGTCCATCGCCGCCCGTCTCGCTATAGCGCGGCGTCCGTCGCCTCCGTGGCGCGAAATGACACTGCCGGCCTGGCCGCTGTATGCGCTCGGCCTTTCCTGCCTCGCCGGGATTGCCGCAAGCGGAGCGCTGGAGTATATCGGCCGGAATCTGGCCATCGTCTTCGCCGTTCCGTTCCTGCTGCAGGGGCTCGCTGTCGTCCATGCCGTAGCGGCCCGGTTGCCGGGGCGGGCGGTGTGGCTGGCCGGTTTCTATCTGCTGGGGCTCTTGATGGCCTGGCCGTTCGTGCTGGTTGCGGCGCTGGGCCTCGCGGAGCCCTATGTCGGTTTGCGTGCCCGTCTCGGGGGCGGTCCGAAGGAGAATGAGTAATGGAGCTGGTCCTTCTGGAACGGGTTGAGAGCCTGGGGCTGATGGGCGATATCGTCACGGTCAAGCCGGGTTACGCCCGGAACTACCTGTTGCCGCAGAAGAAGGCGCTGCGCGCAACGCCCGACAACATGACCGTTTTCGAGGCGAGGCGCGCGGAACTCGAGGCGCGCAACCTGGAGCGCAAGGGCGAGGCCGAAAGCGTCGCCGAGAAGCTGGCGGGCTTCAGCGTCACCTTGATCCGGCGTGCCGGCGACACCGGCCATCTGTACGGCTCGGTCACGGTGCGCGACGTCGCCGAGGCCGCCAGCGAGGCGAGGGTCGAGATCGACCGCCGGCAACTCCGTCTGTCGCAGCCGATCAAGTCGCTCGGCCTCCACGACATTACGGTGCAGTTGCATCCGGAGGTCCTGGTGCCGATTACCGCCAATGTCGCCCGCACGCTGGATGAGGCGGAAGCGCAGGCGCGGGGTGAGGATGTGCTGGCGATGGACGACGAGGACGCCTATCGTTTCGAGAGCGGGCTGTCCGAGTTCTTCGAGGACGGCGCCGGGGAGGGTGGCGAATCCGCTCCGGCGGAAGCCGGCACCGGGGAAGCGGCCGTGGAAGAACCGGCCGAGGAGCGGTAGCCTTTCGATTCCCGCTGGCGCCAGGCCTGCGGAAAGGAGAGAGCAGGACCGATGCTGTTCGCGCCGTTGCTACGCCGGCTCGTCAAATTCGGTACGCTGACCGTTATCGACCCGCGCGGAGACGCACAGAGCATAGAGGGCGCGGGCGGTCCATCGGTCGCCGTCCGTCTGCACGATTCCTCGGTGGATCGGGCATTCGTCCGCAACCCGGCGGTTGCCGTGGGCGAAGCCTATATGGATGGGCGGCTGACGGTCGAGCAGGGCACGCTGTTCG
This sequence comes from Alphaproteobacteria bacterium, assembly GCA_965261985.1. GTDB lineage: Bacteria > Pseudomonadota > Alphaproteobacteria > Bin95 > Bin95 > Bin95. The sequence continues at coordinate 4,534,098 of OZ253490.1, read as the reverse complement.
ATTTCCTCACCATTCTGGTGGTCAATCATCGCGAGGCGCATCTCGGCCGCTCCAAGGGTCCTGCGGCGCTTGGGCGTAAGCTTTTGGGCCGTCTTCGGACGCATAATCCGGTTGGCGCGGCGCGGCGCAAGGTTTCGCACCATTACGACCTGAAGCCGGACCTGTTCGATCTCTTCCTGGACAGCGACCGGCAGTATTCCTGCGCTTACTTTGCCTCGGACAATGACGACATCGAGACGGCGCAGCGGCGCAAGAAGACGCATCTTGCGGCGAAGCTTCTGCTGCGTTCGGGGGACCGGGTTCTGGACATCGGCTCGGGGTGGGGCGGCCTGGGCCTGTATCTGGCCTCAGAGCCGGAAGTCGATGTGACGGGCGTGACGCTGAGCCACGAGCAGCATGAGCTTTCGAATGCGCGGGCGGCGGAGGCGGGGCTGTCCGACCGTGTGCGGTTCAAGCTCCAGGACTATCGGGAGGAGGCGGGTCGTTACGAGCGGATCGTGTCGGTAGGGATGCTGGAGCATGTGGGGCTGGGGCACTACCGGGAGTTTTTCGGGAAGGTGCGGGAGTTGTTGACGGATGACGGCGTTGCGGTTGTGCATACGATCGGGCGCTACGACACGCCGGGCCCGGTCAATCCCTGGATCACGCGCTACATCTTTCCCGGCACCTATGTACCGACGCTTTCGGAGTTGATGCCCGCGATAGAAGAGCAGAACCTGCTGGTGACGGACATAGAGGTGTTGAAGCGCCACTATGCGAAGACGCTTCGGGTCTGGCGCGACCGTTTCGTTTCGAACTGGGACAGGGCGCTGTCGATGTACGATGAGCGTTTCTGCCGGATGTGGGAGTTTTACCTGACCGCCTGCGAGGTGGGTTTCCTCTCCAGGGAACTCAACGTATTCCAGATTCAACTGGCGAAGGACCTGGATGCAGTGCCGGAGACGCGGGACTACATCCACGCCTTCGAGGCTGCGCATTGACGGGCGCCGGGCAGGCGTAGCGCGGCCGGAAAGCGGGGGAGGGCGCAGCTCATGCTCTATCTGCCGTTTCTGCGCAGGTTCGTCGAATTCGGCACACTGACGGTGATCGACCCGCGCGGGGCCGTACACCGCATTGAAGGCGCCGGCGGGCCGTCGGCTACCGTACGCCTGCATGACGCCTCGATAGCGCGGGCCATGTTCCTGAGCCCGGCGCTTGCCGTGGGCGAGGCCTATATGGACGGGCGGCTGACGGTCGAGCAGGGGACGCTGTTCGACTTCCTGACCGTCGCTCTCGTCAATGAGCGCCGCGCCAGGCTGCGGAACGATTCCCGCCTCTTCACGCTGGCGCGGAAGATTGTCGCCCGCATCCGGACGCACAATCCGGTTGGCGCGGCGCGGCGCAAGGTTTCACATCACTACGACCTGAGGCCGGAACTGTTCGATCTCTTCCTGGACAGCGACCGGCAGTATTCCTGCGCTTACTTTGCCTCGGACAATGACGACATCGAGACGGCGCAGCGGCGCAAGAAGACGCATCTTGCGGCGAAGCTTCTGCTGCGTTCGGGGGACCGGGTTCTGGACATCGGCTCGGGCTGGGGCGGTTTGGGCCTGTATCTGGCTCAGGAAGCGGATGTCGATGTGACGGGTGTGACCCTTAGCCACGAGCAGCATGAGCTTTCGAATGCGCGGGCAGCGGAGGCGGGCCTGTCGGATCGGGCGCGCTTCAAGCTTCAGGACTATCGGGAGGAGGCGGGTCGTTACGAGCGGATCGTTTCGGTGGGGATGCTGGAGCATGTGGGGCTCGGGCACCATCGGGAGTTTTTCGGGAAGGTGCGGGAGTTGTTGACGGATGACGGTGTTGCGGTTGTGCATACGATCGGGCGCTACGACATGCCGGGCCCGGTCAATCCCTGGATCACGCGCTATATCTTCCCGGGCGGCTATCTGCCGACGCTTTCGGAATTAACGCCGGCGATAGAGGAGCAGCACTTGCTGGTGACGGACATAGAGGTGTTGAAGCGCCACTATGCGAAGACGCTTCGGGCCTGGCGCGACCGTTTCGTTTCGAACTGGGACAGGGCGCTGTCGATGTACGATGAGCGTTTCTGCCGGATGTGGGAGTTCTACCTCACCGCTTGCGAGGTCGGTTTCCTGAACGGGGTCGTGACCGTGTTCCAGATTCAGTTGACGAAGGACCAGGATGCGGTGCCTGAGACGCGGGACTATATCCATGATTTCGAGGCGGGGCGCTGATGGATGCGCAGCCCGAAAATCGTGCGGCCGACGCGCTCGCCCGGCGAGTCGCAGACGCCATGTACGAAAAGGACGCGGCGTCTCGCAACCTCGGTATCCGGCTGGAGGCGGTCGGTCCCGGCTGGGCGCGCATGACGATGCCGGTGACGGAGGATATGCTGAACGGCCACCGGGTCTGCCATGGCGGCTACATCTTCTCCCTTGCCGATTCGGCGATGGCCTTTGCCAGCAACAGCCGGAACCGGGTCTCGGTCGCGCAGTTCTGCTCGATCTCCTTTCTGCGTCCGGGCCGGGCGGGCCGCCTTCTGGTAGCGGAGGCGCGGGAGCAGGCGGGCGCCGGGCGAACGGTCGCCTATTCGGTCGAGGTGCGCGAGGAAGAAGGCGAGGTCGTCGCTGTCTTCACGGGCGCCGTCCGCCGCCTGGGGGAACAGACCATCGTCTGAGCGCGGCGGCTGGGCGTTTCAGCCGCTGCCAAGCGCCGGCCCTGCCTTCGGCTTGCGGCGGTCCTCGCCCTGCAGGAAGAGCGGAGCGGCGAGCGCCAGGGGCGCCCCCGTCTCCGGGTCGTCGCAGGGGACGAGTGCTCCGCTTTCCCGCATCTGCACATCTTCCGGTATGTCGGCGAGCGTGCCGATCTCGCCGAAGCTGACGGCGTGGCGGACGAGGATTTCGCGCCATTCGGGCCAGTCTCGGGCGGCGAATACGGCGTCGAGGTCGGCAATCAGCGCGTGGCGGTTGGCAACCCGCGCCGGGCGGTCGCGGTAACGCGGGTCGTCGAGCCATTCCGGCTTTTGGAGTGCGGCCGCAAGCTTCGGCCAATTGCGGTCTTCCGGCAGCACCACGAGATGGAACCAGCGCCCGTCGCGGCAGCGGTAGAGGTTGTGGAGCGCGTTGGAGGCATCTTCCCGCGCCGCGCGCCTCCGGTGCTCGGCGCCGCAGAGAATGGCGCTGGTCTGGAAGGCATTCCACCACAAGCCGTTGGCCATGAGGTTGGTGGACACGACGCCGCCCCTGCCCGTGCGCTCGCGGCGGTAAAGCGCCATCATCACCGCAGCGAACAGGGTCATGGCGGTCGGATGGTCGCCCATGCCCGGCAGCGAACGGGCCGGCGGCGACTCGGGCGCGGGACGCACCATGTCCATGAGGCCGCTGCGGGCCCAGAGCGCCGTCGAATCGAAGCCGGTGCGCGCGGCTTCGGGGCCGGTCTCGCCATAGGCGGTGACGGAGGCGTAGATCAGCCGTTCGTTCAGCGGCGCCAGGTCTTCGTGGCGGATGCCGAGCCGGGCGCGGGTGCCGAGCGGCGCGTTGGTGATGAACACATCCGCCTCGCGCGCCATGTCGTAGAGCCGGTCGCGGTCGGCGTCCTGCTTCAGGTCCAGCACGAGGCTCCGCTTGTGCCGGTTGTCCATGTTGAAGGGGTAGTTGAACGGCGTCGGCGGATTGCCAGGCGCGCCCGCGGATTGGCGGAACGGGTCCCCGCCCGGCGGCTCGATCTTCACCACGTCCGCGCCGAACTCGCCCAGGATCATCGCGGCTGCCGGTCCGGCAATGAAGGTCGCCGCCTCGATAACCTTGATTCCGTCGAGCAGCACGGATTCTCTCCTCTCATGAACGCCGCCGGCGCCGCCCATGAGGACGGCGCCGGCGTTTCCACGATGGAAGGTAGCCTGACGCTACTTGAACAGCACCGATGGCAGCCAGAGCGCGACCTCCGGGACGAAGAACACGATGGCCAGGCCGACGCATTGCAGCAACATGAAGTCGAACATGCCGCCGTAGATCTTCAGCAGGTCCCATTCAGGCGCCACCGACTTCAGGTAGTAGGCGGCCATCGCAACCGGTGGAGACAGGAATGCTGTCTGCAGGTTCACGGCCAGCAATGTCCCGAACCAAACGAGGTGCGGCACTCGCATCTTGTCGGCCCAGGATTCGTCGATACCGAGCGCCGGCAGGTCGCCGCCCAGCGAGATGATGACCGGCAGGAAGATCGGCACGAAGATGAACACGATCGCCGGCCATTCCAGCGGCCATCCGAGCAGGAACAGCACCACCATCAGCACGGCCAGCATCGCCAGCGGTGGCATCGGGATTTCCAGCAGCCAGTTGGCGAGCATGGTGCCGGTGCCGAGACGGGTGAAGACCGACCCGTACACATTCGACGCGACGGCGAGGAACAGTACCAGGCTCGAGGTTTCCAGCGTGTTGAGCGCAGCCTCCCGCAACATCTTCCAGTTCAGCCTGCCGTAGCCCAGCGCTAGCCCTAACGAGCCGACGGCCGCCATCGCCGCAGCCTCGGTCGGCGTGGCGAGGCCGATGATGATGCTGCCCAGCGCGGCGAAGATGATGACGGCCATCGGCACCACGCCGGAGACGAACTCGCGCAAGATCGCCCATCCGGAGGTAAGCCGCTGTTCCGGCGGAATCGGCGGTCCCAGGGCCGGGTTGATGAGGCAGCGAATGATCGTATAGGAGATGTAGAGGCCCGACAGGAGGATGCCGGGGACGATCGCGGCGGCGAACAGGTGGATGACCGAGACGCCAAGCACCGGCCCCAGCACGACCAGCAGGACGCTCGGCGGAATCAGGATGCCGAGGCATCCGCCTGCCGTGATGACGCCGGCGGAGAGGCGTTGGTCATAGCCGCTCCGGGTCATTGCCGGCGCGGCCAGCAGGCCCATGACGGTGACCGAGGCGCCGATAATGCCGGTGGCAGTGGCGAAGATCGTCGCCGTGAACAGCACGCCCAGATAGAGCGAGCCCCGCAACCCGCCCATGATCGACTGGAAGGAGGTGAATAATCGCTCCATTAAGCCTGCGCGTTCCAGCACATGGCCCATGAAGATGAACAGCGGGACGGCGGCGAGCACCTCCTCCTTCATCATGCCGATGGTCTGGAAGACCATCTGGAAGAAGACGGTCTCGCCGAAGCCGACATAGCCGAAGACGATGCCGAGAATGATGAGCGTGAAAGCGATCGGGAAGCCGACGAAGATGCCGGTCAGCAGCGCGACCAGCAGGACAAGTCCGAGGATTTCATTACTCACAGCATTTCCGCCGGCGTGTCGGATTTCGGGAACAGTTCCTTGCCGGTGCGAGCGGCCCAGGCAGCCTTGAGGAACTCCGAGAGGCCCTGGATCAGGAGCATGGCGGCGGTGAACGGAATGACCGCCTTGAAAGGCCACATGATCGGCTGGAACGGCGTCAGGTCGGAGCGTTCGCCGATGTCCCAAGCGTGGTAGGCCTCGTTCCACCCCCGCACCAGAAAGAAGAACATGCCGGGGAAGAACAGCAGCAGGTAGAGCGCGGCATCGACCCGGCCCCGCGTCCGCTCGGACCATTTGCCGTAGAAGATGTCGGTGCGGATATGTCCGCCCCGGAGCAGGCAATAGGCGGAGCCCAGCATGAAATGCGAGCCGTAGAGCATGTAGGTGGTGTCATAGGCCCAGATGGTTGGCGCGTGGAACAGGTAGCGGGCGAACACTTCATAGGTGAGCGACGCCACCATCGGAATTATGAGCCAGCAGAACAACAGCCCCGAACCCCGGCCGACATAGCGGTCAATGCCCTGGACGGTGCCGAGCAGCCAGGGAGGCGGTATGTCCTCGCGCAAAAGGTCGGTGGTCATGGAGTTCGGATTCCACGGATATGGGGAACGGGGGCGGACGGCGCCGGACCCGGCACCGTCCGCTGTCCGGACAAGGGACCGGTCAGTCGATCTTGTCCTTCCAGAAATAGTCGCTCAGATACTCATAAGGCGGTTGCGAGAACCGGCGGTACGGCACGATCTTCTCGGCATAGACGCGCTGCGAATCGCGCACCTTCTTGTACCACTCGTCTTCCTCTTCCCACTGCACGGCGAGCTTGTCGTAGGCCGACATGAACTCGTCCAGGATTCCCTGCGGCGTCTTGATCAGCGTCACGCCGTGCTTGGTGGTCATCTCCTCATAGGCGTCAGCATTGTGGCCGTGCCACTTGGTCTTCCACACCCAGAAGGTCTCGACCGCAGCCGCCTCGACGATCGCCTGGAGATCGGCAGGCAGGGAGTCCCAACGGTCCTTGTTGATCAGAAGGTCGCCGACCGTCACCTGCTCGTGGACGCCGGGCGCCATCGTGTATTTCCAGACCGTGTGGAAGCCGAACTCGAGGTCGGCGATGCCGCCGACCCATTCCGCCGCGTCGATGACGCCGCGTTCGGCTGCCGGAAGGATTTCGGCGCCGGGGAGCTGCACGGCGCTCACGCCGGCGGCGTTGAACACCAGGTTGCCGAGGCCGTAGATGCGCAGCTTGAGGCCCTGGAAATCCTCCCAGGTCTTGATCTCCTCCTTGTACCAGCCGAGCGCCTGCGGTCCGGACGGCTGGATGGGGAAGGAGACGACATTCGCCTTCAGCTTCTCCTGGTACCACTGGTTGGTGAGCTCGCGCCCGCCGCCGTGATAGAGCCAACCGAAGAAGTCGATAAAGTCCATGCCGAACAACGGCCCGTGCGAGAGCGGAATCGCCGCCTTGCTGCGGCCCACCCAGTAGCCCATCGCCGTGTGAGCGCCGTCGATCACCTCGCGGGAGGTGGCGTCGAGCACCTCGAAGGCGGGCACGATGGCGCCGGCGGGAAGCGGCTCGATCATCAACCGGCCGGCGGACATCCTTTCCACCGAATCGGTGAACATCACGAAGTTTTCCCACTGGGTGCCCGGACCGCCCGGAGGCCAGCTTGCCTGCATCTTCCATTCGAAATCGGCGGCTTGCAGGGGTGCCGATGCGCCGGCCAGAAAGGCAAGTGTGGCTATAGTGCGCAACACGGTTTTCATGTCGTTTCCTCCCGTATTTCCGTTGGCAAGCAGGTCGATTTGCCGCATGCCAAGGAGTTGACGATGTGGAAGTGGATATTAGTGCCGACAGCGAGTCAAGCAATCAGGCGCCGGTATCGGGCCGGCGTCGGGTGCATTCGAGAGGAGGAAGCCGTGGCGCGGGCGCAGGCGAACGGGATCGAGATCGAATATGAGCTGCGGGGGCCGGCCGGGGGCGAGCCGATCGCGATGATCGGCGGGCTCGGCATGCAGCTCATTTCATGGCCGGATGCGCTGATCGACGGGCTGGCGGAGGCCGGTTTCCGGCCGCTGGTGTTCGACAACCGCGATTCCGGGCTCTCCACCCGGTTCGATGAGGCCGGGCCGGCGAATATCGGCCGGGCCTTCAAGCAGGCGCGGGCCGGCGAGCCCGTCGAGGCGCCCTATACCATCGATGACATGGCCGACGATGCGGCCGGCCTGCTGGATGCGCTCGGCATCGGGGCCGCGCATATCTATGGCAGTTCCAATGGCGGCGCGGTGGCCCAACTCGTGGCGATCCGCCATCCGGCGAAGACGAAGTCTCTGGTCTCCGTCATGGCGACCTCCGGCCGGCGCGGCCTGCCGCGGCCGAGCAAGGCGGCCTCGGAGTGGCTGAATGCGCCGCGCCCGTCCGATATCGACCGGGAGACCTTCATGGAACTCACCTGGGAGCAGAACCGGATCATGGGCTCGCCGGGCTTCCCGCGCGACGAGGCCGGCGTCAAGGCGCGCGCCAGCGCGCTATACGACCGCGCCTACTACCCCGCCGGCCATGGGCGCCACCTGCTGGCCAGCATCGCCTCCGGCGACAGCCGTTGCGCCGCGCTCGGCAGCATCGCGGCGCCCACGGTCGTCATCCACGGCGCCGACGACCCGCTGGTTCCCGTAGGGCAGGGCGAGGACGTGAAGAACTCGATCCCCGGCGCGCGCATGGTCGTTATCGACGGCATGGGCCACGACGTCCCCGACGGGGCCGCGCCCATGGTCGTCGAGGCAGTAGCCGAGAACGCCCGCCGCGCGGGCTAAGGGCTCAGGGGATCAGAAGGCCAGTGCCCGGCGGATAAGGTCGAGCGCGGCCTCGGCGAAGCGCCACATATTCGCCTCGCGGTCGGCGTCGCCCGTCTCCAGCGTCTCGGCGAAGTCGATGGCGCCGGAAACCGCAAGGCAGCTATGACCCGGAGCGTCGCCGTAGCGGTTGCCGTCGGGGCCGGCTGCGCCCGTTTCGGCCAGGCCCCAGTCCGTGCCGAAGATGGTGCGGGCCCGGCCTGCCAGCAGTTTTGCGTAGGGCTCGGAGGAGGAGCGGATGCCCTGCATGTCGGCCTCGCCGATGCGAGCCAATTCGCTCCGCGCCGCCTGCGTGTAGATCACGCCGCCGCCCTGGTAGTAGCGGCTGGCGCCCGGCACGGCCAGCAGCGCCGCCGACACCAGGCCGCCGGACGAGCTCTCGAAAATGGCGATTGTCTCGCCGCGTTCCTTCAGCTTCGCGCCGATCTCGGCGGCCATGCTTCCCAGTCGGGCCATGTCCTCAATATCCCTCCGGCGTGCGTCGGTGCCAGTCCGTCGCCTGTTCGTAGGCCCAGCCGATGCGCAGCGCGAGCGCCTCGTCCCCGTCGCGCGTGTTGACGAGCAGGGAAGTCGGCATGCCGGCTCCGGTGAAGCCGTTGCGCATGGCGAGGCCGGTCAGGCCCAGGTAGTTGCCCATGCGGGTCACAGTCGCGGGCGTCTGCTTCTGGTCCACTTCGGCGACCGGGATCGCCGCGAAGCAGGCGGTAGGAGTCAGCAGGGCGTCGATCCCGTCCATGGCGTCGTCGAAGGCCGCCATGATCGCCTCGCGGTCGAGCAGCGTCGCCACATAGTCGCGGGCCGAGAGCCGTCCGCCCGCCGCCACGCGCGGCCGCACATCCGGATCGAGCTGCTGCTCCTCATTGTCCACGACGTCCTTCAGATAGGTGTAGCTCTCGGCGCCGATAATGTTTGCGACCAGCTGCGCGAAATCTGCCATCGCGCGCGGCATGGCGATATCGACGATATGCGCGCCGAGCCCCTCGAACGCGGCCAGGGTCGCGTCATAGGACGCCAGCACTTCGGCGTCGAAGCCCGGCCGCTCGGAGTCCGGCATGCGGGCCAGGCAAAGGCCGCGAACGCCTCGGCGCAGGGCAGAGGTCGCGTCCACCGGCGCCAGGCGGCGGGTCTTCGGGTCGCGCGGGTCCGGGCCCTGCATGGCCTCCAGCAGCCAGGCGCAGTCCTCGACGGCGCGGGCGAGCGGCCCCGGCGTGTCGAGCGTGTGGGAGAGCGGCAGCACACCGTGGGTGCTGATCCGCCCGACCGAGGTCTTGAGGCCGGCCGTGCCGCAGAAGGCGGCCGGCAGGCGCACCGAGCCGCCGGTGTCGGTGCCGATGCCGCAGGGGATGAGCCCCGCGCCGACGCCCGCGCCGGTGCCGCTCGACGAGCCGCCGGGGATGCGGTGCGTGTCGCGGTCCCAGGGGTTCCAGGGCGTGCCGAGCGAGTTGTTGGTGCCCCAGCCGCCATAGGCGAACTCGACCGTATGCGTCTTGCCGATGACGATCATGCCGGCGGCGCGCAGGCGTTCGACCAGGGTGGCGGTGGTGGGCGAAATGCGCTCCTTCCAGATGGCCGCGCCGCCGGTCGTGACCCGACCCTCCATGTCGCAGAGGTCCTTGACGCCGATGGGGATGCCGTGCAACGGGCCGATACGGTGCCCGGCGCGGATCGCCTTGTGCGCGGCCTCCGCGGCCTCGCGCGCCTCGTCCGCATAGACGGCGGCGAAGGCATGGAGTTTCGGGTCCATGCTCGCAATGCGGTCCAGGCAGGTCTCGGTCACCTCGACGGGCGAGAGCCGTCCGGCGGCAATCTCCGGGGCGAGTTCATGGATCGGGGCGAAGGGGTCCGACATGAGATACAGTCTCCTAAGGGCGACGGGTTATGCGCAGGATACGGTCATCTCCGCCGCGGGGCGAGCCGCGCCCGTCGCGGTTGGAGGTCAGCACATAGAGTGCGCCGTCGGGGCCCGCCACGGCGTCGCGCAGCCGCCCAAAGCGGCCCGCGAACCATCGCTCGATGCGTGTCGCCCGGCCCTGCTCGTCCAGCACGATCCGGACCAGCGCTTCGCTCCGCAAGGTCGCGAGCATGACCGCGCCGTCCCAGAACGCCATGCCGGAGGGCGGGGTCGTCCTGCGCGGCCAGCTTACGACCGGATCGACCCATTCCGGCCGGCCGGGCGCACCCACCGCCAGCGGCCAGCCGTAATTGCCGCCCGGACGGATGCGGTTGACCTCATCGTAAGCGCCGAACCCGAACTCGCCGGAGGGGCCGTGCTCGCTGGCAAAGAGGTCGCCGCCGAGGCGCCAGGCGAGGCCCTGCACATTGCGGTGGCCGAGCGACCAGACCGGCGAGCCCGGAAACGGATTGTCGGCGGGAATACCGCCTTCGGGCGTGAGCCGCAGGATCTTGCCGGCGAGCGAGCCCCTGTCCTGGGCAAGCCGGGCCTGCCAGATCTCGCCCGTGCCGATATACAGCATGCCGTCCGGCCCGAAGGCGATGCGCCCGCCATTATGTGCCCGGGCGCCCGGCGCGGCGTCCAGCACGGTCTTGTCGAAATACGCCCGGCCGCCTTCGATCCGGTAGCGCAGCACGCGGTTGACCGCCCCGCCCGGCCGCCGCCCGGTTGCCATAGCGTAGAAGAGCCCGTTCTCCGCGAAACGGGGGTGCAGCGCGAGGCCCATCAACCCGCCTTCCCCCGACCGCGCCGTCTCGACCGACAGGACCGGCTGCGCCGCCAGTGCGCCGTCCGGGCTCACCAGGCGCACCCGCCCCGGCCGCTCGCTCACCAGCGCGCTTCCGTCGGGGAGGAAGACCAGCGACCAGGGCGCTTCCAGCCCCGTGGCCCAATCCTCGACAAGGATGCCGGGCGGGTCGGGGAGCAGAATGTCGTCCACCGCCTGCGGGCGCGGCCCGATCGCCGGCTCGGCCAGCGCGCAGCCCGCCGCGAATACGTGAACCAGCGCCGCAAGCGTAAGCCGGATCATGGACAGGTCCTCCCATTTCCGCCGTGCCGGAAGGGGGCGGTATAGCGCCGCCCGTGCGGCCGGGATAGCATCGCGGCAGTCGGGAACACCGGGGGAGGGGAGGCTATGGCGGCATCGTTGAACGGCAAGGCGGCGGTCGTTGGAATCGGCGAGACGGCCTATCTGCGCGGGTCGGACAAGAGCGCGCTGGCGCTGCAGCTAGAGGCGTCGCTTCGCGCCGTCGAGGACGCGGGCCTGGTGCCGAAGGATATCGACGGCATCCTGCCCTATGCCTCGGGCGCGGCCGTTGCCGAGGACTTCATCACCAATTTCGGCCTGGAGGACGTGACCTTCTCGGCGACCGCGCCGATGGGCGGGGCGAGCTGCGTTGCGGCGATCCAGGCGGCGGCGCTCGCGGTGGCGACGGGACTCTGCCGCAATGTGCTGCTGCCGATCGGCCGGCGCGGCTATTCCGACTCGCGGGTGGCGTCGCGCGTCGCCGCCATGCCGCAATTCCACGTCGTCTCCGAGTTCGAGACGCCTTCCGGAACCATAGCCCCGGCACAGCTCTATGCTCCCATGGCGCGCCGCCATATGGAGCTCTACGGCACGACGGCGGACCAGTTCGCGGAAGTCGCCGTCACCATGCGCCGACACGCCATGCTGAACGACAACGCGATCATGCAGAAACCGATGCCGGTGGAAGACCACCACGCATCGAGGATGATCTGCGACCCTTACCGGCTCTTCGACTGCTGCCTGGAGAGCGACGGCGGCGCGGCGATAGTGGTCTCCGGCGCCGAGCGTGCGGCCGACACGCGCCGCCCGGTGCCGATACTGGGCGTCGCCGAAGGCCATCCGGACTCGCCGAGCGTCATCACCCAGCGCCCGGACATAACCCGGCTCGGCCTCGCCAAGGCGGCGCCGCGCGCCTTCGGCATGGCCGGCGTGGGCCCGGAGGATGTCGATGTCGCGGAGGTGTACGATTGCTTCACCTGGACGGTGATCTGCCAGTTGGAGGACCTGGGCTTCTGCGGCAAGGGCGAGGGCGGGGCCTTTGTCGAGGGCGGCCGGATCGGCCTCGACGGCGCGCTGCCGGTCAACACGCATGGCGGCCTGCTGAGCCAGGCGCATATCGTCGGCATGAACCATGTCTGCGAACTGGTGAAGCAGATGCGCGGCGAGGCGGGCCGGGCGCAGGTGGCGGATGCCGAGATCGGCCTCGTCACCGGCTATGGCGACCTCGGCGACGGTTCGGTCGCGATCATGGGAGCGGCGGCGTGAGTGTCGAACGACCGGTACCCGAGGCCACCATCGATTCCAGGCCCTATTGGGACGGGCTGAAGGAGCGCCGCCTGTTGATCCAGCAATGCGGCGATTGCGGCGCGCTCCGCCACTATCCCCGCCCGATGTGCGCCGTCTGCCATTCGCTGGAGGTGCGCTGGATCGAGGCGTCGCGGCAGGGCCGGCTCTATAGCTGGACGGAGGTACACCACCCCTTCGTGCCGGGCTTCCGGGACGAGATTCCTTATGTCATGGCGACCGTCGAACTGGAGGAAGGCGTGCGCCTGCAATGCCAGATGCTCGGTGCCGCCTCGGCGGGCCTCAAGCTCGACCTGCCGGTGGAGATCGTCTTCCGCGAGGTCCGGGACGGTCTAGTTCTACCTTTCGCGCGGGCCATTCCCGCGTGATCGATTTTGGCTGTCGGCCGGCGCCGAATGGCTGGAAGGTGTCGATCACGCCCCGATGAGACGTCAGGAGAGGACCCATGACCAGGCTGATTTCTGAGGAAAGCAAGGGCGTCTTCGTCATCATGGCGACCCCGTTCACCGATGACGGGTCCCTGGACCTGCAGAGCACGGACCGGCTGGTCGAGTTCTGTCTCGAGGAGGGTGTGCACGGGTTCACGCTGCTCGGCGTCATGGGCGAAGCGCCGAAACTCTCGCTCGATGAGCAGGCCGCGTTCACGCACCATGTCCTGAAACGAATCGACGGGCGGGTCCCGGCGATCGTCGGGGTCAGCAACCCCGGGATGGATAACCTGGTATCGCTGTCGCGAAGCGCGATGGATGAAGGGGCGGGCGGCGTAATGGTCGCCGGCATGCCGGGGCTGAAGACCGATGAACAGGTCGAGGCCTATTTCGAGGCCGTCGGCGACCGGTTGGGCGAAGAGGTCCCGGTCTGCCTGCAGGACTACCCGCCGACGACGACGGTCTTCATGTCGGTCGCGGTCGTGAACCGGCTGATCGCGAAGCTTCCCCAGCTCAAGATGTTCAAGCATGAGGACTGTCCCGGCCACCGGAAGCTGAGCCGTCTCAGAGAGGCGCCGCAAACCGACGGCACGCGGCGGGTGAGCATCCTGACCGGCAATAACGGCCTCTATGTGCCGCAGGAACTCGCGCGCGGTGCCGACGGCATCATGACCGGCTTCGCCTTTCCCGGAATGCTGGTCGAGGTCTGCCGCCTGTTCGAGAGCGGCAGGACCGGGGAAGCGGAGGACCTGTTCGATCTCTACCTTCCGGTCTTGCGCCACGAACAGCAGATCGGATTCGGACTCGCGCTGAGGAAGGAGACGCTGCGGCGCCGGGGCGCCATCGCATCGGCCAAGGCCCGCGATCCGGGCCCGAGGATGGACGCCAGGGACCACGCCGAAATGGACGGCCTGCTCGAACGCCTCAGGAAGAAGCTGGTCGCCACAGGCCACCCGCTCCCCGCTGGGCTTTAGAAGCGCTGTCACCGATGAACTTCGCGGGAGCATTCGATGACGATTGAAGGCTATGCCGACCTCGATGCCACCGATCTCGCCGGTCTCGTCGCTCGCGGAGAACTCTCCGCCCTGGAAGTTCTCGAAGAGGCGATTGAGCGTGCCGAGCGCGTCAATCCTCAACTCAATGCGCTCGTTTATCCATGGTTCGACCACGCCCGGAGCCGCGTCCGCAAGGGCCTGCCGAAGGGTCCGTTCCACGGCGTGCCATTCCTCCTCAAGGACCTGTACGAGGACTACGGAGGACAGCCGCAAAGCAATGGCTGCCGCGCTCTAGCAGGAACGGTCGCCGACCGCGATTGCGAGATGGTCGTTCGATACAAGGCCGCCGGCCTCAGCATTTTCGGGAGGACGGCTTCGCCCGAATTCGGCCTCTCGACGACCACGGAATCCGCACTTCACGGCGTGACGCGCAATCCCTGGAACCCGGACCTTACTTCGGGAGGCTCATCGGGCGGCGCGTCCAGCATGGTGGCGGCAGGTGTCCTTCCGATCGCGAATGCGTCCGATGGCGGCGGCTCGATCCGCGTGCCGGCATCCTGCACTGGGTTGTTCGGGCTGAAGCCGACACGCGGCCGCAATCCCATGGGTCCCGATGTCGGTGAGGGATGGTCCGGCCTGGCGACCGTACATGCCATTTCCAGAAGCGTGCGGGACAGCGCAATGCTGCTCGACTGCACGGCAGGTCCCGATGTCGGAGCGCCCTACTGGGCTGCGCCGCCGCAACGACCGTTCGTGGAAGAAGTCGGCAGAGACGTCGCGGGAATGAAGGTCGCCGTCATCCGCGATGCCTGGTTCGGCGTCGAAACCCATCCCGATTGCCTGGACGCCGTCGATGCGGCGGCGGGGCTTTGCCGCGGGCTGGGCCTTGAGGTCGAGGAAGCGGCCCTTCCTGTTCCCCGGTCCATGCTCGATGCGGACCTGCAGATCATTTACAGCAATGCGCGCGAGACCGTCGAACTGATCGAGCAGAGCCTCGGCCGCCCCATGACCGAAGACGATGTGAAGAAGAACAACCTCAGAATGGCGCGCGAGGATCGCGGCAGCGGGGCCGATTACGTGCGCGCGCTCAACGGCGTTCACGCGCTCGGCCGCCTCGTGGCGCGCTTCTTCCTCGATTTCGATCTTATCCTCACGCCCACCACGCCGATTCCGCCTATGCCGCTCGGTCTGCTCTCCCCGTCGCGCGACGACGCCGAGGCGCAGTGGCGGGATGTCATTCGCACGATCGCCTTCACCTCGGTGTTCAACGCATCGGGCAATCCGGCCGCCTCCGTTCCGCTGCACTGGAACGGGGACGGTCTTCCGATCGGCGTTCAGTTCGTCGCGCCCTATGGCGACGAAGCGGCGCTGTTCCGGATCGGTTCGGCGCTGGAGCAGGTCGCGCCATGGGCCCATCGCCGGCCCGGCATCCACGCCGGCTAACGTTCGGGCGCTGTTGTCGGGCGCGGGACAATCGCTGGCCCTCCGCTCGGTCAGACATATGTCACCACCTCGGCAAGCGGTTTGCGCCCGATGTCGGGTACTGTCGCGTTCTCGTCCGGGTAGCCGACCACCAGCAGCAGGAAGGGGCGCTCGGCGGTCTTCGGGCGCCCCAGTATCTCGTTCAGGAATTTCATCGGGCTGGGCGTGTGGGTCAGCGTCGCCAGCCCGGCGACATGCACGGCCGCGATCAGCATCCCGGTCGCGAGCCCGACGGACTCCGTCGGGTAGTAGTGCTTGACCCTGCGGCCGTCGGCAAGCCGGCCGTGCTTCTGGGCGAAGGTCGCGATCAGCCAGGGCGCGCGCTCGAGGAACGGCTTGTGCTCGTCCGTGCCGAGCGGGGCCAGCGCGTCCAGCCATTCCCGGGGCGCCCGGTGCCGGTAGAAGTGGCGCTCCTCCTCCTCGGCTGAAACCCGAATCCGCCGCTTCGTCTCCGGGTCGCCCACGACGACGAAGTGCCAGGGCTGCAGGTTTGCGCCGCTCGGCGCGGTGGTCGCTGTCCTCAGGCAGTCGTCGATAATCGCTCGCGGCACGGGGCGGCTGGAGAAGTCCCGGACCGTGCGCCGGCGCTTCAGCTCCGCATGGAATTCGTGCGCCCGCCTCATCATCTCGTCCACGGGATACTCCCGATAGCCGGGTAGCGGTATGAAGGGAGGTTCGTTCATGCGGGTCCTGTCACTGGAGAAATGGAAGGCCGCTTGGGGCGGCAAGCTGCAAGCGGAGCATGACAGTCGCCTGTTCGCTGCCGGCGTCAAGGCGTAAGGTCGCGCAGGGCGGCTTCGCCGGCCGGTCGAACGGCGGCAAAGGGCGAACATCCCGCGGGCAGCACCATGACCGACACATTTCCGAACCTGTTCAGCCCGATCGCCGTGGGGACCTATACGCTCAAGAACCGGATCATGAATACCGGTCACGCCGCGCATCATCAATCGGCGGACGGCACGCCTTCGGAAGCCTATGTCCACTATCTGCGCGAACGGGCAAAAGGCGGCGCCGGCCTCATCGTCACCGGGCATACGGTGCCGGTGTACGATGGCGAGACGACGTTATCGTTCACGAATTTTCACGACAGGATCGTTCCCATCTATCGGCGCATTGCCGAGGCCGTGCATGAATTCGACGTGCCGATCCTGGCCCAGCTGGGGCACCGCGGGCGCCGTGTCGCCGACGACTCCGCCTTTCTGGGCCGGCCCATCGTGGCGGCTTCGGCCGTGCCGCCGCCGGATTTTTCGGTGCCGGTCTACATGCCGCACGAACTCACCACCAGCGAAGCGGAGGCCATCGTCGAGAGCTTCGCAAAAGCTGCGCGCCGCATGCGCCGGAGCGGTTTCGACGGCATCGAGCTGGCGGTGGGCATGGACTACCTGATCGCCAATTTCCTTCATCCGCATGGAAACCGGAGATCGGACAAATACGGGGGTAGCACGACAGAGGAACGCATGACGTTCCTGCGCGAGACCCTGGAGGCGATCCGATCCGAATTGGGAGCGGAGCGGATCCTCGGTATTCGCCTTTATGACGATGTCGTGGACTACAGCCTGCGACTGTCGGACCTCGTTGAACTTTCGAGGCTCCTGGACCGGGAAAACCTGGTCGACTACTTCAACATTTGGCACGGGATCGTGCCCAGCCCCAGGCAAGGCCGCATGCATTGGCCGAGCCATTACTACGAGCCGGGCGCGTTCACCTATCTGCCGGAGGCCGTGAAAGCCGTCGTCGCGCGACCCGTCGTCGGCACGGGCCGGATGGACTCGCCGGCGGTTGCCGAGCGCGTTCTTGTCGATGGCAAGGCGGATATTATCGGCATGGCGAAAACCCTGATTGCCGATCCACACTTCCCGAACAAGGCCCGGCAGGGGCGGGTGGACGATATTCGTCCGTGCATCGCCTGCACCCAGTCCTGCGTCGGACATGTCGATCTCGGGCTCGGCGTAGGGTGCATCTACAACCCGGTTACGGGACGGGAGAAGGAATGGGCCGAACTGCGACGGGCCGAGGTGAGGAAACGGGTCGTCATCGTCGGTGCGGGACCGGCCGGCATGGAGGCCGCACGCATTGCGGGCAAGCGGGGCCATGACGTTGTTCTCATGGATCGAGGCAAGAGGCTGGGAGGCCAGATCAATCTGGTCATGAAGACCCCGAATCGCGGCAATTTCGAGGAGATTATCCTCTGGTTCGAACGTCAATTGCCGAAACACGGCGTCGAAATTCGACTAAGGACGGAGGCCTCCGCGGAAAATGTACTGGCCGCCAACCCAGACGAGATCGTCCTGGCGACCGGCTCCACCGCATATTTCCCGGAAATCGGGGGAACGGAGCAGCCGCACGTCTTCTCCGCCCGCGATGTATTGTCGGGTAATGCGGCGCTCGGCGAGAACGTGCTCGTGGTCGATACGGTCGGGCGGGCCGAGGCCGCTACCGCCGCCGACTATCTGTCGGCCCGCGGGCACAAGGTCGAGCTATTGACCGGGCTGGAAACCATTGCGCCCTTCATGCCTTCGCCGGCGCGCCACCACTTGCTGGAAACACTGATGAAGGCCGGTGTCGTTCTGACGACCCACACCGCGCTGTGGGAAATCGATGAGACCGGCGCCGAGGCGTATAACGTCGTAACCTGGGAGCCTAGGACGATTGAGGGTTTCGACAGCGTCGTGTTCGGGTCGGGCGGCAAGGCCGATACAAGGCTCTACGAGGAGCTTGCGGCGCATCGTGGATCGCTGCACCTCGTTGGCGATTGCTTCCAGCCGCGGGATATTGAAATCGCTATCGTCGATGGGCACAGGGTCGCGCGGGCCATCTGACATTTTTTTCGGCTGTTTCCCGCGGGGCCGCAGGCCGTCGACACCGCTGGGAAACCGCTTTCGCCTACCTTGCCGGCGGGTATGATTGGAATCCGTTATGAGCCCGCGCCCGCTGATCGTCGATTGCGACCCCGGCCAGGACGATGCCGTCGCCCTGCTGCTGGCCTTCGCCGCGCCGGAGGAATTCGACCTTCTCGGCATCGCGGCCGTCGCCGGCAATGTGCCGCTGGCGTTGACCGAGAGCAATGCGCGCCGAATCCGGGAACTCGGGGGCCGGCCCGAAGTGCCGGTCTATGCCGGCTGCCCGCGTCCCCTGGTGCGCGAGCCCGTCACCGCCGAGCGCATACACGGGCCGACGGGCATCGACGGCGCCGACCTGCCGGAGCCGAGCCGCCCCGCCGAGGAAACCCATGCGGTGGATTTCCTGGTCGAGACGCTCGCCTCGGCACCGGAGCCCGTCACCCTCGCCACTCTAGGACCGCTCACCAATATCGCACTCGCCATCGTCAAGAACCCGGCAATCCTGGCTAATGTGCGCGAGATCGTCGCCATGGGCGGGGCCATCGGGACCGGCAATGTCACGGCGTCTGCCGAGTTCAACATCTTCGCCGATCCGCACGCGGCGCATGTGGTGTTCGAGGCGGGCGCGCCGCTCACCATGATCGGGCTCGACGTCACGCACCGGGCGATTGCGACGCCGTCGAGGCTGGAGGCCATCCGCGCGCTCGGCACGGTGCCGGCTGCCGCGGTCTGCGGCATGCTCGACCTTTACGGCGCGAAGAACATGGCCGCCTACCATCACGGCGCGCCGCTCCACGATCCCTGCGTGATCGCATATCTGTTGCAGCCGGGCCTGTTCGAGGGCCGGGAGATGCGGGTCGATATCGATACCGCCGACGGCCCCTGCTTCGGCCGCACGGTCTGCGATGTGCGCGGCCGCAGCGGTAAGCGCGCCAATGCCCGCGTTCTCGAAGACATCGACGCCGACGGCTTCTTCGCCCTGCTGACGGAGCGCCTGACGCGGTTGCCGGCCGTCCCTGCTTAGCCCAAGTTTAACGGTGGGGCACAGGATTCGGACGAGATTGAGCGGCATTCCGCGGTCAAGTCATTGATATTGCTGGATAGAGGTTTTCGGAGGCGCAATGTAGTGCCATAATATTTTGGTGGTGTGGTTCCATGCTCTTGCGCCCGCCCCTATGCTGTGCCCGATGTTCATTCGGCGCACCAGGACCAGAACCGGCGGGCGCGGCGAGGTCTATTATTCGCATCGCCTTGTGCGCTCGGAGCGCAGCGGCGAGAAGGTCCGCCAGCGCACCCTGCTCAACCTGGGGAGCGACTTCCCGGTCGAGCGGCGGCACTGGGCGGTGCTGTGCAGCCGGATCCAGCAGCTGCTCGACCGCCAGGCCGAGCTGGTTCCGCTGTCCTGTCCGGAGGAGGTCGAGCGGCACGCCCAGCGCATCGCCGCGCAGTTGCTCAACAGCGCGCCGTCCGGCGGGACCGGGCGCCCCGACCTGCAGACGGTGGATGTCGGCTCCCTGGAGCTGATCCGCCCGCGTTCGGTCGGCGTCGAGCATGTCGGGCTGTGGGCCATGGAGCGGCTCGGCCTGGAGGCTTTGCTGGAGCGGCTGGGCTTCAACGGCACGCAGCGCGCGCTCGCCATGGCCAGCGTCATCGCCCGCATGGCGGCGCCGGGCTCGGAGCGCGCCAGCTGGCGCTGGCTGTGCGAGCGTTCGTCGCTCGGCGAGCTGCTGGGGGTGGATTTCGAGCGCATGAGCATGATGCGCCTCTACCGCGTCTCCGATGCCCTGATGGCGCAGCGCGCGGCGATCGAGGCGCATCTGTTCGATCGGGCGACGGATCTGTTCGGCCTGCGCTCCACGGTGACGCTCTACGACCTGACCAACACCTTCTTCGAGGGCGCAGCGGCGGCCCAGCCCAAGGCCGAACGCGGCCATTCCAAGGAGAAGCGCGGCGATTGCCCGCTCCTGACCCTGGGGCTGGTGCTCGACGGCTCGGGCTTCGTGCGCCGCTCCCAGGTGTTCTCCGGCGCGGTCAACGAAGACAAGACCCTGGCGTCGATGCTCGAGGCCCTGGGCGCGCCGTCGGACGCGCTGGTGGTGATGGACGCGGGGATCGCCACCGAGGCCAACATCGCCTGGCTGCGCGACAACGGCTACCGCTATCTGGCGGTCAGCCGGGAACGCACCCGCCGCTTCGATCCCGATCTGGCGCTGGCCATCGAGACCCGGTCGCGCCAGACGGTCCATGTGCACAAGGCGGTCGACGCCGAAGGTGGAGAGGCGCAGCTCTACTGCTACTCCGAGGCGCGGGCGAAGAAGGAACAGGGCATCGCAAACCGCTTCGCCGCGCGCTTCGAGGGCGAGATGAGCAAGCTCAACGACGGCCTCAAGCGGCCGCGCACCCGCAAGAGGCTCGACCATGTCTGGCAGCGGATCGGCCGGATCAGGGAGAGGAGCCGCGGCGCCGCGGCCCACTACGATATCGACGTCATCGCCGACGACAGCGGCGAGAAGGCGCGCGCCGTCACCTGGGAGCGCCGCCCGCTCGCCGGCACCATGATCACCCATCCCGGCGTCTACTGCCTGCGCACCAACGTCCAGGACTGGGACGAGGAGACGCTGTGGCGCACCTACACTTCGCTCACCGATGTCGAGGCCGTGTTCCGCTCGCTCAAGTCGGAACTCGGCCTGCGCCCCATCTTCCACCGCACCCAGAGGCGCTCCGACGGCCATCTGTTCATCACCGTGATCGCCTACCAGATGGTGCAGACCATCCGCCGACGCCTCGGCGAGAAGGGTGAGAGAGAGAGCTGGGCCAGCCTGCGAGCCATCCTCGAAGGCCAGCAGCGGGTCACCGCGACCTTCAGGCGCAAGGATGGCCGCAGCTTGCATGTCCGCAAGGCCACACGGGCCGAGCCCGAACAGCAGAAAATCTTTCGCGCGCTCGGAATCGATCCCGCTCCCGGAGGCATCAGGAAAATGATCGTCTGATCCCGGACCAGGCGAAAAAACCGGAATGTAGTGCCCTACGCGGAATTATTGCTCCATAAGACACTGATAATGAACGATCTTCAAAATGCCGTGTTAAACTTGGGTTAGGGTCGTTCCACAACATTCCCGCGGCGGATTGCGGAATGCAGCGCGAGGCGTACAACAACCGCCGCCGCAAGACTTGAGAGGGAAGCCATGTCCGACAAGCCCATAGCACTGGTCACGGGCGGCGCGCAGGGAATCGGTTATGCCTGCGCCGAGGCGCTCGCCGAAGACGGGCACCGCCCGATTCTCGCCGACATCAGGGAGGACGGCGTGCGGGAAGCTGCCGAGCGGCTCGGAAACGGGGCCGTGGGCCTGATCTGCGATATGGGCGACCCGGCCGCGATCGCCGCGCTGTTCGACAGGATCGAGACCGACTACGGGCCGATTGCAACGCTGGTGAACAATGCCGGCATCGCGCTGCCGGGAGAATTCCTCAGCTACGAACTGGACGATTTCCGGCAGGTGATCGGCGTCAATCTGGTCGGCGTCTTCGTCGCGACGCAGCGCGCGGCAAGGACCATGGTCGAGAAGGGCATAAGGGGCGCCATTGTCAACATGTCCTCGATCAACGCCCAGGTCGCGATTCCGGCAATCCCGGCCTATTGCGCCTCGAAAGGCGGCGTGATGCAGATCACGAAGGCGGCCGCGCTCGCGCTCGCGCCGCATGGCATAAGGGTCAATGCGGTGGGGCCCGGCTCCATCGACACGGAGATGATGGCCGGGGTCAATGCCAACCCCGAGGCAATGCAGGTCGCCATGTCGCGCACGCCGCTGAAGCGCATGGGCTCACCGCGCGAGATCGGCGATGTCGTGGCCTTCCTCGCCTCCGCAAAGGCCGGCTACATCACCGGCGAGACGATCTATGTGGACGGCGGGCGGCTGGGGCTCAACTACACCTGCTGATGCGGAGGGGACGGCAATGGGTCCGCTCAGCCCTCCAATAGCCGGGCGAGCATATGACGGATATAGTCCTGCCTGCTGAAAAACACGGCCAGGACGCGGACGGTCTCCTGACCTTCGTCCACCTCGAACCAATATATCGCGCGATCGAGTGACAAGTGCCTGAGTCCCGGCAGAATGTCGTCATGACGCTCGCCCCGGAACGGCGCGGTCAGGATCCGGTCGGCAGTCGACCGAATTTCCAGAATACGGGCGACCGCATGCTCGATGGCGTCATCCATCCGGTCGCCGAAGCTGACATAGCTTTCGATGAGATGGTCGAAAATCAGTTCGAAATCGCGCTCAGCCGCCGCCGAAAACTCAAGACGGAACGCCACGGCTGAGTTTCTTGTCGGCAATCATCCGCTTCAACCGGGCGTCCATTTCTTCCGCTGGGACGAATTCACCCGCCTGCCGGCGCAACAAGACCTCGCTAAGCGCCCTGCGCTCAAGTTCTTCCGCATCCAGACGCTGTTGCAGCAGGTCGATGCCCTGCTGAAGAACCGCACTGATGCTGGTATAGCGCCCGTCATCGACCAGCGTCCTGGCGAAGGCGTATTGCCGGTCTGTCAGCGAAATGGACGACTTGACTGTCAATTGAGTGTTTCTCCTGACAATACGGTAACACTAGGTAGCACCGCAATCAAGCGGGGCAATGGGGCGGACAGCCCGGAACGGGCCGCCCGCCCCTGGATGCCGTCAGATGTCAGCGTATTGCGAGACCTCACCGCCGCCGCCCGGATGGGTGACGGCGCCGTTGCGCGCGGAGCCGACGGTCTGGGCGTATTTCCAGATCGCGCCCGAGCCGAACTCGGGCGCGGGCGAAACGCGGTCCTTGGCGCGCTCCGCCATCTCGGCCTCCGAGAGGTCCACGTCGAGCGTTCCTGCAACGGCGTCGATGCGGATGATGTCGCCGTCGCACAGCAGCCCGATGGGTCCGCCCTCGGCCGCCTCCGGCCCGACATGCCCGATGCAGAAGCCGCGCGTCGCGCCGGAGAACCGCCCGTCCGTGACCAGCGCGACCGTGTCGCCGAGTCCGCGCCCGTAGATGGCGGAGGTCGTCGCCAGCATCTCGCGCATGCCAGGTCCGCCCTTGGGGCCTTCGTAGCGGATAACGATGACATCGCCCGCCAGGATGCGCCCGTCGATCACAGCGTCGAAGGCTTCTTCCTCGCGGTCGAAACAGCGCGCCGGGCCCTCGAACTTCAGCACTTCCATGCCCGCGACCTTCACGATGGCGCCGTCGGGGGCGAGGCTGCCCTGCAGGCCGACCACGCCGCCGGTGTCGCTCAGCGGCGTCTTCACCGGATAGACGACCTTCTGGTCGGTCGGAAATTCGAGGTCGGCCAGGTTCTCGGCCATGGTCTTGCCGGTGACGGTGATGCAGTCGCCGTGCAGCAGCCCGTTGTCGAGCAGCTCCTTCAGCAGCACCGGGATGCCGCCGATGTCGTACATGTCCTTGGCGACATACTGCCCACCCGGCTGCAGGTCGCAGATATAGGGGGTCTTGCGGAAGATCTCGGTCACTTCCAGCAGGTCGAAATCGATGCCCGCCTCATGCGCGATGGCCGGCAGGTGCAGCCCGGCATTGGTTGAGCCGCCTGAGGCCGCGACCACGCGGGCGGCGTTCTCCAGTGCCTTGCGGGTGACGATGTCGCGCGGGCGCAGTCCCAGCTCGATGAGGTTCATCACCTGCCGGCCGGCGTCCTCGCAGTAGGCGTCGCGTGAGAGGTAGGGCGCCGGGGCCGAGCAGGAATGCGGGAGCGCAAGCCCGATGGCTTCCGCCACGGTGGCCATGGTGTTGGCGGTGAACTGGCCGCCGCAGGCGCCGCCGGAGGGGCAGGCGCATTCTTCCAGCTCCTTGAGGTCGGCGTCGGAGAACTCGCCCGACGCATGCTTGCCGACGCCCTCGAAGACATTCTGGATGGTGACGTTCTGGCCGCGGAAATTGCCGGGCAGGATCGCGCCGCCGTAGAGGAAGATGGACGGCACGTTGAGCCGCACCTGCGCCATCATCATGCCGGGAAGGGACTTGTCGCAGCCGGCAAGCCCCACCAGCGCGTCGTAGCAATGGCCGCGCATGGTGAGCTCCACGGAATCCGCGATGATCTCGCGCGACACCAGCGAGGCCTTCATGCCCTGGTGGCCCATGGCGATGCCGTCGGTGACGGTGATTGTGGTGAACTCGCGCGGCGTGCCGTTGGCGGCCTTGACGCCCGCCTTCACCGCCTGGGCCTGGCGCGAGAGGGTGATGTTGCAGGGCGCGGCCTCGTTCCAGCAGGTGGCGACGCCGATGAGCGGGGAGTGGATTTCCTCCTCCGTCATGCCCATGGCGTAGTAGAACGAACGGTGCGGCGCCCTGGACGGCCCTTCGGTGACATGCCGGCTCGGCAGGTTGGATTTGTCGAAGCGGGGTCCTTCGTCGAGTGGCATGGGACAAGCGTCTCCCGATGTTGCGGTGCTGTGTGGAGAGGTTTCCAGCAGTTGAATATCGTTGACTTTCGGCGTTATCTCAACGGAATTCATTCGATCTTCGGTCGATGAGCGAAGCGATGGGAGAACACAGTAGGCAGCATCCCTGTCCGGTGCCGGAGCCGTTGCGAACGGCGGCGCAGGCGGCGGTGCGGGACATTCCCGGCGTGGAGGCGGCGGTGCTCTTCGGCTCCCGTGCGCGCGGCGACTGGCGGGAGGACAGCGACTGGGACCTGGCGCTCGTCACCGACGGCGACCTGGGCCGGGAGGCGGAAAGGGCGGCCTGTCGGCGGCTGCATGTAGCGGGCCTGCATGTCGAGGCGCAGGCTTTACCTGCCGAATGGCTGCGTCGCGAGGCGGGTGCGTTCGGCCGGATCGCTTACCCGATTGTCCGCGAGGGGCGCGTTATCGCCGGCGCCTGGACGAGGCCCGGGACTGAGGGAGAGCCCGCCATGGAGCCCGAAGTCTATCGAACCTTTATCGACAATGCGCTGCGTTTCCTGCGGGATGCCGTTGATGAGATGGCGCGCTTGCCCTCCGCCCGCCCGGGGCTGGACCGTGCCGGCAGTCGAAAGGTCGTCGCCGCCAGCGCCGACGCGGCCGAACACTTGGTCAAGGCGATTCGGGGACGCATTGCCGGCGAGGGGGGGTGGGGCCGTGATCTCGCCGATCTGGCAGGGCCCTTGTTCGAGGCCGGCCGCCCCGACCTCCATGCGGCTGCGCTGGCGCTGAACGGGGAAAGCGGGGACGGCCACCAGGCTGCTTACGGAGCGGCCGCCCGCCGCCCGCCGCAGCCGGAAGACGCCCGACGCGCGGCGGAACGTCTTGCCGGAACTGCCCGACTGCTGGTCGTCGAACTGGGCGAGGCCGCCGCCGGCGGTGCTTTCGCGTCGGAAGCGGTAGCGGCCGCTGCGGAGACGGTCGATTTGTTTGCCGAGGCGGTGGAGTCGCTTGGTGCGGCCGAGGCCTGCGACAATGCGCCTTCCGGGGACGCGCTGGTGGATGCAACGGCGGCGGGCCGGCCCGTTCTGCTGGAGGCATTGGAAGAGGCGGCTACGGCGCTCAAGCTCGTCGGCGGCGGGGAAACGATGGAGGAGGCATGACGGGCAAGGATGGGTCGAATTGACGCCGCGACCGCGAGCCGGATGCCAGTAAAGCCGTCACGGTCCGCTCAGGCTGCCGACAGGCGCTCGATCTCCAGGTCGCCCATACGCTCCATGGCGCGGGCCAGGTCGTAGGCCGCCTGCATCCGGTACCAGGTTCCCGCCCCGCCGCCGAACGCCTTGTCGAGGCGGATCGCCATTTCCGGCGATATGCCGGCATGGCAGTTGACGAGGTCGGAAAGCTGTTTCCGGCTTACGCCGAGGCGCTTGGCGGCATTCCCCACGGTAAGCCCCAAGGGTTCAATGCAGTCATGCCGGACGGCCAATCCCGGATGCGGAGGGTTCTTCATCGCCATGGCCGGTCTCCCTAGTGATAGTCGATCAGGTCCACATCGCTGACATGCCCATCCGTGAAGCGAAAGATCATGCGCCAGTTGCCGGTGACCGTCACCGACCAAAACCCGGCCAGATCGCCCTTGAGAGGATGGAGGCGGTAACCGGGCAGGTCCATCGCGCTCGGGTCTTCAGCTTCATCGAGACGCGCGAGAATACGCTCGATCTTGTCTGTATGTTTCGGAGAAACTCTTCGCCTGTCGCCTCTTTCATAGAGCTGTCTGAGCCCCTTGCTGCGGAAGCTCCTTATCATTTGTGTAGAGTAACCTCTCACCTATCGACAATCAAGAGCAACAGCTGCCTCGACCGGCAATTGCGGGCGCTGTTATAGTCGCATGCACCGGAGCGGATCGGAGAGGCGGTAATGCACGACCATGAGCCGGATGGGCTTGAAGTCCGGGTGCAGGCGCTGGAATCGCTGCTGGCGGAGCGGTGCTATGTCGATCCGGCGGCGATGGACCGGCTGATCGAGACCTATGAGCACGAGGTCGGGCCGCATAACGGGGCGCAGGTAGTGGCCCGCGCCTGGACCGACCCGGAGTACAGGGAACGCCTGTTGGCCGACGGTTCCGCCGCCATCGCCGAACTCGGCTTCACGGGTCGGCAGGGCGAGCACATGGTCGTCGTCGAAAACACGCCCGAGGTCCACAACCTCGTCGTTTGCACGCTCTGCTCCTGCTATCCGTGGCCGGTGCTGGGGCTGCCGCCGGTCTGGTACAAGGCGCCGCCATACCGGGCCCGCGCCGTGATCGAGCCCCGCGCCGTGCTCGCGGAGTTCGGCACCGAAGTGGCTGAGGATGTCGAGGTCCGGGTGTGGGATTCGACCGCCGAAATCCGCTATCTGGTGCTGCCCGAACGGCCCGCCGGCACGGAGGGCTGGGATGCCGATGCGCTTGCCGGGCTGGTGACGCGCGACGCCATGATCGGCACGGCCAGGGTGCCGGGTCCGTGAACGGCGCGCACGACCTCGGCGGTATGCACGGCTTCGGCCCCGTCGGCCCGGAGGCAGACGAGCCGGTCTTCCATGCCGAGTGGGAGCGGCGCGCTTTCGCCCTCAACCTCGCCATGGGCTTCACCGGGCAATGGAACCTCGACAAGTCGCGCCATGCGCGGGAGAGCATGCCGCCCGGCGACTATCTGACGACATCCTATTACGAGCATTGGCTGTTCGGTCTTGAGTCGCTGTTGGCCGAGCGCGGCCTGCTGGAAGGCAAGCCGACGAAGCTCAGGCGGCTGGATGCCGGCAATGTCGCGAAGGCGCTGAAGACCGGCGGCCCGACCGAGCGCGAAACGAACGCCGCCCCGGCCTTCGCTCCGGGCGATGCGGTGCGGGCGCTGAATCTCCATCCCGAAGGCCACACGCGCCTGCCGCGCTATTGTCGCGGACGCACGGGCAGGATCGAGCGCCATTGGGGCGCGCATGTCTTCCCGGATACCCATGCGGCAAAAGGGGACCCGGACCCGCGCCACCTTTACAGCGTGCGCTTCTCCGCCCGCGAACTTTGGGGGCCGTCCGCACCGGCGTCGGACACGGTCATGATCGACCTCTGGGAACCCTATCTGGAGCCGGCGTGACACCGGAAGCGCCGTTCGAGGAGCCCTGGCAGGCGCGGGCTTTCGCCATGACGGTGCGGCTGCACGAGGCGGGGCATTTCACCTGGCCGAAATGGTCCGAACATCTGGGCCGGGCGCTCCGGGCCGAGCCCGAACGGCCATACTGGGAAAGTTGGCTCGCCGCGTTGGAAGCGTTGACCGCCGAAAAGAACCTTGCCGGCGCAGACGAACTCAACACCCGCGAGCGCGCCTGGCGCCGCGCCCATGCGGCGACGCCGCACGGGCAGCCCGTACGCCTGCCGGATCAGTAGGAGCGCGGGTTTGAGCCTGGTCCTGTCGTTTCGATCGGGTCTTCCGACAAGGCCTCTTTGTCACCCCGGACGCCGCGCGAGCGGCGATCCGGGGTCCAGTCTGTCGAGGTTCGGGCATGAGGCTCGACTGGGCCCCGGATCAGGTCCGGGGCGACAGTGTTGGCAAGCCTTCCGTCTCGGTGGAAGTCGATCCGATACCGCTTCAGTAGGAGCGCGGCAGGCCGAGCACGTGCTCGGCGAGATAGGCGAGCACGAGGTTGGTCGAGATCGGCGCGGTGCGGTAGAGGCGCGCCTCGCGGAACTTGCGCTCGATATCGAACTCTTCCGCGAAGGCGAAGCCGCCATAGGTCTGCATGCACACGTCGCCCGCCTTCCATGACGCCTCGGCGCAGAGATGCTTGGCCATATTGGCCTCGGCCCCGCATTGCTCGCCTGCCTCGAACAGCGCCGCCGCCTTGCGCATCATCAACTCGGCCGCGGCGGTTTGCACATAAGCTTCCGCGATCGGGAACTGGATACCCTGGTTCTGCCCGATCGGGCGGCCGAACACGTTGCGGTCGTTGGCGTATGCCACGGCGCGGTCGATGAAGAACTTGGCATCGCCCAGCGCGTCCGACGCCACCAGAATCCGCTCGGCGTTCATGCCGTCGAGGATGTAGCGGAAGCCCCGGCCTTCCTCGCCGATCAGCGCATCGGCCGGGATGCGCATATTGTCGAAGAAGAGCTCGTTGGTCTGGTGGTTGATCATGGTGCGGATCGGGCGGATCTCCAGCCCGTTGCCGAGCACCTCGCGCATATCGACCAGGAACACGGATAGCCCGTCCGTCCGTTTCGCCACCCGGTCCTTCGCCGTGGTGCGGGCCAGCAGCAGCATGAGGTCGGAATATTGCGCACGGCTGGTCCAGATCTTCTGGCCGTTCACAACATAGCCGTTGCCTTCCCGGACAGCCGTGGTGCGCAGGCTGAGCGTGTCGGTGCCGCTGCTCGGTTCCGTCACCCCGAATGCCTGCAGGCGCAGCTCGCCGGTCGCGATCTTCGGCAGGTAGCGCTGCTTCTGCTCGTCGCTGCCGTGGCGCAGCAGCGTGCCCATGATGTACATCTGGGCGTGGCAGGCCCCGGCATTGCAGCCGGAGGCATTGACCTCTTCAAGCACGGCGCTGCCGGCGGAGATCGGCAGGCCCGAGCCGCCGTATTCCTCCGGGATCAGCACCGCCAGATAGCCCGCGTCCGTCAACGCTTTTACGAAGGTTTCCGGATATTCGCGGTTGCGGTCGAGCTCCCGCCAGTATTCGCCTGGATAGTTCGAGCAGAGCCGCCGCACCGCCTCGCGGATCTCGGGCCAGGTCTCGCCGACCTCCATCGTGATGGGGCTGGCATCGTTCATCGCATCCATGGGGTCCGCCGCCGCTTCCGTTTCGCCACGCTTGCGCCGGAGTAAACCGGAAGCGCCCGCGTGAATCCAGCGCCCTAACGGCGGCCGCGCGCGTCCACGGGCCAGATGGCCTCCAGCACCTCGCCGCGCATGGCGTGATAGACGTCGTAGAGATTGACCGTCGGGTCGCAATGCGGCGGATGCAGCTCAACGATTTCGCCGACCGCGAGCCGGGCAGGGTTGCCCTCGGCATAGTGGACGCGCCCATGCTCGTCGCCGGCGAAGCTGAAAGTGGCGCCGTCCGGAGCGCCGCGCGCGAACAGCGGCATCGGGCCATCGGTCGCGAGCGCCTTCAGCCCGGCGTCGATAATTGCGAACTCGTCTCCCGCCGCGCTCACCACGGTCGCCTGCACGAACATGGCGGGTTCGAACGGGCCGGGGCCGGCCTCGGTCAGCGCCACCTTGCCGTAATCCACATCCATTACCGTATAGCTGCCCGCCTGGAGTTCGCCGAGCACGCCATGGCGGTAGTCGAGGTCGTGGGTTCCGGTACCGCCGCCCGTGACCAGCGACGGGGCCAGGCCGGCATCCGCCAGCACGGAAGCGACATGGGCGAGACGGCGCGAGACCTCCGCCACCGCCTCGGCGCGTTCGCCATAGTCGTACACATGCTGGAGATGGCCGGCATAGCCCTGGATGCCGGCGAAGACGAGGCCCGGCGCTTCGTCGATCTGCCGCGCGAGCGCAACCGCCGCCTGGGCCGACAGCACGCCGGTGCGCCTCGTGCCGACATCGATATCCACCAGCAGGGTGAGCGGTTTGCCGGAGGCGGCCTCTGCCAGCGCCGCAACCGCGCCGGAGTCGTCGGAGACCGCCATCAGCCCCTCGGCCGCCTCGTTCAGGGCGACCAGCCGCGCCGCGCGGCCGGGGCCGACCACGGGCGAGGTGATGAGCACGCCCGGAATACCCGCACCGGCCAGCACCTCCGCCTCGCCGAGCGTTGCGCAGCACTGGCCGACCGCGCCCGCCGCAACCTGCCGGCGGGCGATCTCGATGCTCTTGTGGGTCTTGGCGTGCGGGCGCAGCGCTTGCCCGGTCCGCCGGCAGTGGGCGGCCATGCGCTCGATATTGCGGTCGAGCGCGTCGAGGTCGAGCAGCAGGGCAGGCGTATTCAGCCGCCCCCGCCCGCCGGCCTCGCCGATCAGATGCACATTGGACCCGGGTTCCATAGCCGTCCCTCCCGCTGCGGTGGCAGACCGACTCTACATGGTGCAGGCATTGTGCGCAGCGGGGCGCGGCCCCTTCCGCCGGTTGCTGCGCCGTGGCAGCATGGGGCGCTTGTCCGGAGGAGAGGATTGCCCATGTCCCCGCGCGCCCCGGCGCCGCAGCGCGGCTTCGAGGATTTCCGGGTCGGAGAGACCTTCCATGCGCCGTCGCGCACCCATTCCGAGTCGCTGTTCTATGCCTTCCAGCTTGCCAGCGGCGACAATGCGCCGATGCATTACGACTTAGAGCATTGCCGCAGCCGGGGCTGGCCGGGCCTGATGGCGCACGGCTTCCAGACGCTCATCCAGACCGCGCCGGGCGCGACCGGGCTCGCGGCCGAGATGGAGGATGCGCTGGTCGGCTTCCTGGAGCAGTCGAGCCGCTTCCTGAAGCCGGTGTTCTCCGGCGACACGCTCTATCCCGAGCTCGAGATCGTTTCGCTTGAGCCGCAGCGCACCACCGGCGTCATGACGCTCGCAAGCCGGGTGTGGAACCAGCGCAGCGAACTGGTGCTGGAAGGGCAGATGCGCTTCCTGCTACGCCTGAAGCAGCCGCAGGCTGCGGAGTGAAGGTAAGGAGATCGTTTCCATGGCACTGGAGATACGCCCGCTGAGCGACGCTCTCGGTGCGGAGGTTGTCGGCCTCGACCTGACGCAGCCGCTCGGCGAGGGCGATGCGACGGCGGTGAAGGAGGCATTCCTCGACCGCCATCTGCTCTGTTTCCGCACCGAGCCGCTTTCCCCGGCGGACTTCCTGCGCGCCGCGTGCCTTTTCGGCGAGCCGCAATTACAGCTTCTCCGCCATCGCCGCCACGGCGAGGTGCCCGAGGTCTCGGTGCTGGAAAGCACTTACAAGCGCCCCGAGGACAAGCCGGACGACCTGACGCTTGTGCGTCTTTCCGGCTGGCACACGGACGACAGCTATTTCGCCGTGCCCGCCAAGGCGACGATGCTCCAGTCGCTGGCGCTGCCGTCTTCAGGCGGCGAGACGCGCTTCTGCAACACCCGCCGGGCCTATGAGACGCTGGACGAAGGCACCAGGGCGGGGATCGAGGGCGCCGAGGCGGTCCACGGCTACGATACGCCGCGCGCGCCGGGCCGGGCCGAGACACGTACGGCCGAGGAGGCCGCCGAAACGCCGGACATCGTCCACCCGCTCGTGCGCACCCATGAGGACACGGGAGCCAGGGCGATCTATTTCAACCCGAACCGCACCGACCGCGTGGTCGGGCTGGAGCGCGCGGAGAGCGACGCGCTGCTGGACAACCTCTACGCGCATATGACCGCCGGCCGCTTTCGCTACGACCATTCCTGGCGGCTCGGCGACATCCTGATCTGGGACAATCGCTGCCTGCTGCATTCGGTGAACACGGACTTCCCCGTGGGCGAGGAGCGGCGGCACCAGCGCATTCTGCTCAAGGGAGCGAAGCCGATATGAGCGTGCATTTCGAACCGTTGGCGCCGGCTGTCGGCGCAGAAGTCGTGGGCGTGGACCCGCGCCAACCTCTCGACCGGGAGACCGTGGCGGAGGTCGAAGCGGCGTTCGCGGAATACGGCGTGCTGCTGTTCCGCGAGGCGCCCATGAGCCCGGGGGAGCTCATGGCGTTCTCCCGCCATTACGGTCCGCTCCAACCGCATGTGCAGCGCGCGTACCATCACCCCGAGGCGCCGGACGTGGTGGTGATGACCAGCCAGCATGCGGACGGTAGTTTCGATGAGACTGGCGCCCGGCGCGGCGCCATCGAGAATGTCCGCAACGGCTGGCATTCGGACCTCGCCTACGACGCGATACCGGCCAAGGCGACCCTGATGCATGCAACGAACGTGCCGTCCTCGGGCGGCAATACCTGCTTCGCCAGTGCCGCCGCCGCCTACGAAGCGCTGCCGGAAGAGGTGCGGAGCCGCGCGCGCGGGCTCGAAGCGCTGTTCGTCTATGGCACGGACCAGCGCAACAAGAGCCTCGCCATTGCGGCGCGGAGCCTGGACAAGGAGCATCGCGCCGTGCATCCGGTCGTCAACGCGCATGCGGCGACCGGGCGGGCGGCGATCTACGCCAATCCGATGTCGACCGTCGGCGTCGTCGGCATGGAGCAGGAGGAAGCCGACCGGCTGCTGGACGAGCTGTTCGACATGCTGGACCGGCCGGAATTCCGCTGGGAGCACGAATGGTCGGTCGGCGACACGCTGATGTGGGACAATCGCGGCGGCGTCATGCATTGCGGGCGGCTCGACTATCCCCGTAGCGAGCTCCGCCGCTTCCTGCGCACCACCGTCACCGGGGGCGCAATCCTGCCGGCCTGAGGCGTTTCGAGAGGGGATGCAGGACATGACCTTCCGCGCGGAGAACTGGAGCCTGCGCAAGCCGGCGGCGCGCTCCCGGCACGGTCTTGTGGCGGCGCAGGAGAGCGAGGCGGCTGAGCAGGGCGCGGCGGTGCTCAAGGCGGGCGGCAATGCCGTCGATGCGGCGGTTGTCACCGCGCTCTGCCTCGCCACGACCGAGCCCTGGATGAGCGGCATCGGCGGCGGCGGCGTCATGCTGATCCATCTGGCGGAGGAGCGCCGCACGGTCGGTATCGACTATTCGATGACCGCGCCGGCAGCCCTCGATCCTGCCCGCTATCCGCTGAGCGGCGAGCAGGGGCCGGAGGATGCGCTGTTCGTCTGGCCGCGGGTCACCGACGACCGCAACATGATCGGGCCCGAGGCCGTGGCGGTGCCGGGCGCCGTCGCCGGCTTCGCCATGGCGCTGGAGCGCTACGGCACGCTCGCCTGGGCCGATGCGCTCGCGCCTGCAATCGAAACGGCCGACCGCGGCCTCGCCGCCTCTTGGTACACCACGCTCCAGATCGCCTTCGGCATGAGCGCCGGCCTCGGGCGCTATGCGGAGGCACGGGACACCTATCTTCCCGATGGCGCGCCGCTGGTCTCGCAAACGCCTCATGCGCCGCTGCGCCGCCCGCTTGGGCGGCTGCCGGAGACACTCCGCCGCCTTGCGGAAGCGGGCCCCCGCGACCTCTACGAGGGCGAGACCGCCCGGCGCATCGTCGCCGACATGGCCGCATCGGGCGGCCCGCTCTCGCTTGACGACCTCGCCGCCTACGAAGCCTTCGAGGTGGAGCCGCTCTCTGTGCCGCATCATGACGGCGTGGTGCGGTTGATGCCGGGCCTGAACGCCGGCCCGACCATGGCGCGGGCGCTCGGCAACCTCGACGCCCGGCTCGACCGCACCGCCGGGCTCGACGCCTCGGCCTATGTCGCCTGGGCGGAGGCGTTGTCGGAAGCCTATGAATACCGCTTCGCGCATATGGGCCATGACGGCGACGCCACCGGGCGCGGCTGCACCACCCATCTCTCGGTGGTGGATGCGGCCGGCAATATGGTGACGCTGACCAACACGCTGCTGGAGCGGTTCGGCTCCCGCTTCATGCTGCCCGGCACCGGAATACTGATGAACAACGGCGTGTTCTGGTTCGACCCGCGCCCCGGCCGGCCCAGCTCGCTGAAGGGCGGGGTGAAGCCGCTCAACAATATGGCGCCGGCAGTGGTGACGGGGCCGGACGGGACCGGGCGGTTCGCGCTCGGCGCGTCGGGCGGGCGGCGGATCGCGCCGGCGGTGTTCCAGTTGACCTCCATGCTGCTCGATTTCGGCCTCGACCTCGACGATGCGGTCCACCGGCCGCGGATCGACGTGAGCGGCGAGGGCAAGGTGACGATGGACCGCGAATTGCCGCCCGAGGTGCGGGCCGCCATCGCGGGGCGGTTCCCGACCGAAGTGACCGAAAGCGCCGTCGGCCAGAAGCTGTTCGCCAATCCGCAGATCGTCATGCGCGGCAATCAGGCGGCAGCGCATGTGCAGTCGCCGACCGCTGCGGTGGCGATCGGCGGCTGATGCTGGAGGCGCGCGGCCTCGCCTGCGAGCGCGGCGGGCGCGTGCTGTTCCGGGGTCTCGACCTTGCGCTCGCCCCCGGCGAAGCCGCGCTCGTCACCGGTCCCAACGGCGCCGGCAAGTCGAGCCTGCTGCGCGTGCTGGCGGGGCTGCTGCCGACTTCGGCCGGGACGGTCGCCTGGACCGGCCGGGGCGAGGCGGACTTCCACTATGTCGGCCACGTCGATGCGGTGAAGCCGGCGCTCAGCGTATCCGAGAACCTCGCCTTCTGGGTGCGGCTCGCCGGCCGGGGCTCCGTTGCGGCGGGTCTGGAGGCCGTCGGCCTCGCCGCGTTCGCCGACCTGCCGGCGCGCCTCCTCTCGGCCGGCCAACGGCGCCGGCTCGGCCTCGCCCGCCTGTTCGCCGCGCCGACGCCGCTCTGGCTGCTGGACGAGCCGACCTCTGGCCTCGACGATGCGGCCTCAGAAGGCATCGGGCGCGGCCTGGAGGCCCATCTCGCCGGCGGCGGGGCGGCCGTCATCGCGACCCACATCCCGCTCGGGGTGGAGGCCGCCCACCGCATCGACCTCGGCGCGTCCAGCCCGTGACGACCTTTCTCGCCGTGCTCGGCCGCGACCTCGCGCTCGCCGGCAGGCAGGGTGGCGAAAGCGGACTGGCGCTGCTGTTCTTCGTGCTGGGCGCCGTGCTGTTCCCACTCGGCCTCGGGCCCGATCCCGGCATCCTCGCCGGCGTCGGCTCCGGCCTGCTCTGGGTGATCGCGCTGCTGGCGGCCCTGCTGTCGCTGGAGCGCCTGTTCCGCGCCGACTGGGAGGACGGCACGCTCGACCTCCTGGCCGCCCGCCCCGAACCTCTGGTGACAGTCGTGCTCGCCAAATGCGCCGCGCACTGGCTCGCGACCGGTCTGCCGATGGCCGTCATTGCGCCCCTGCTGGGGTCGATGCTGGCCGTGCCGGGCGACCGGCTCGCGATGCTGGCGCTCTCTTTCCTGGTCGGCACGCCCGCGCTCACGCTCATCGGCGCGGCGGCGGCGGCGCTCACGCTCGGCTCGCGGCTGGGCGGGGTCTTGACGGCCATTCTCCTGCTGCCGCTCTATATCCCGGTCCTGATCTTCGGGGCTGCCGCCGCCGAAGGCCGGGAGGGCGCGCTCGCCCTGCTTGCCGCGATCGCGCTGGGTGCGCTGGCGCTCGCCCCGGCAGCCGCATCGGCGGCGCTCCGTCACGCCGTGGAGCAGTAAAACCCTTGGCCCGCACCCTGCACCGCTTCGCCAATCCCGGCCGCTTCCGCCGCCTTGCCGGCCGCATCCTGCCCTGGGCGGCTGGTATCTCGGCGGTCGCCTTCGCGGTCGGGCTCTGGCTCGCGCTGGTCGAGTCCCCTATCGACTACCAGCAGAAGGACTCGGTGCGCATCATGTATGTGCATGTCCCGGCGGCGTGGATGGCGCTCAGCACCTATGCGGTCATGGCGCTGGCGAGTGCGGGGGCGCTCATCTGGAGGCATCCGCTGGCCGAACTCGCGGCCAAGGCCTCGGCCGCGCCGGGCGCCGGGTTCACACTCATCGCGCTCGTCACCGGCTCGCTCTGGGGCCTGCCGACCTGGGGCACCTGGTGGGTGTGGGATGCGCGCCTCACCTCCGTTCTGGTGCTGCTGTTCCTCTATATCGGCTACATGGCGATCTGGCGGGCGTTCGACGATCCCCGCCGGGCGGGGCGGGCAGCGGCGGTGCTGGCGCTGGTCGGCGCAATCAACCTCCCGATCATCAAGTTCTCGGTGGACTGGTGGAGCACGCTGCACCAGCCGGCGAGCATCAGTCGTTTCGGCGCGCCCGCCATCGACCCGGCGATGCTGCGCCCGCTGCTGGTCATGTACGCCGCCTTCTTCTTCTTCTGGATCGCCGTGGTGCTGGTCCGCATTCGCGCGGAGCTCGCCGAGCGGCGGCTTGCGGCGCTTGCGGCTCAGCGTTCGGCGTGACCTAGGCGGCGTATCGCCCAGGTGGAGAGCAGCACCGAGGCTGCGAAGCAGACGATGCCGGGGCCGGCCGAGGCGCTTGTCAGCAGCCGCCCGTCCAGCACCAGCACGGTGAGCGCGACCACGAAGACATCCAGCATCGAATATTTCGAGACCGCGCCCATCGCCGCGAAGGCGCGCCCGGCGATCCTGCCGGAGAACCACGCCCAGCCGGCGAACGCCAGCTTGGCAATGGGGAGCGCAACCGAGAACCCGCCCATAATAGCGGCCAGGAACCAGTCCCCGTCGCCGGCGAGCGCGGCGACCGCGCCCAGGATCGAATAGTCGATCTCGAACCAGAGCCGCTCGACGGTTATCGCCGGCAGGGACAGCCCCGGCGCCAGCAGCGCAGCAGATACCGCCAGCAGCAGGCCCGTGAGACCGTTGGGCTTGCCGCGCCGATGCTCTAGGCTTCCCTCCTTGCCTTCACCCGCGAGACCGTTCATGGACCTCAAATCCTGTATCCGGACGATCCCCGACTACCCTAGGCCCGGCATCCTGTTCTACGACATCTCGACGCTGATCGGGAACGGGGTCGCCTGGCGATTCGCGGTGGACCGGCTTTGCGAGGCGGTGGAGGAATTCGGCGCCGACCGGCTGGCCGGCATCGAGGCGCGCGGTTTCCTGATCTCGGCCCCGGTCGCCGCCCGGCTCGGCATCGGGTTCACCATGCTCCGCAAGGAGGGCAAGCTGCCCGGCGAAGTTGTTTCGCACCGCTACGACCTCGAATACGGCACCGACACCATCGAAATCCAGGCCGATGCGGTCCGCCCGGGCGAGCGTGTCGTGGTGGTGGACGACCTGCTGGCCACGGGCGGCACATGCGGCGCCGGTATCGACCTGCTGCGCGGCATCGGCGCGGATGTGCGGGGCGCGGTCTGCCTGGTCGAACTCGCCTTCCTTGGCGGCCGCGCGCGGCTCGATACGCCGGTCGTCAGCCTCGTCGTATATGACGAATGATGGTTGAAATCCGGCCGATGCGGGCCGGCGACGGCCCGGCTGTGCTGGAGATTTACGGCGGGGGCATTGCCACCGGCCATGCCAGCTTCCAGGACACGGTACCCGCTTGGGAAGAATGGGACGCCGGCCATCTCGAATGCTGCCGTATCGTCGCCGAACAGGGGGGAAGCGCGGTCGGCTGGGCCGCGCTCTCGCCGATCTCGTCGCGGCAGGTCTATGCGGGGGTGGGTGAGGTGTCGGTCTATCTGGCGGACGGCGTGCGCGGCCGGGGCGTCGGCGACAGACTCCTCGGCGCGCTGATCGAGTCATCGGAGCAGGCCGGGTTCTGGACGCTCCAGGCCGGGATTTTCCCGGAAAACGCCGCCAGCATCTCGCTCCACCGCAAATTCGGCTTCCGCCTCGTCGGCATCCGCGAACGCCTCGGCCGCATGACCCACGGCCCGCTTGCCGGCGAATGGCGCGATGTGCTGCTGCTCGAACGCCGGAGCCCGGCGGTGGTTTGAAGACGGAGTTCTTGCGACGGAAAGCGATCCATCCATCGGCTACACCGATGTCATGGAGGTCCCGGGACTGGCAGCAAAGACACGGGGCAAAGTAGCAGGAGGGCCAAGGTATGAGGGGAAGGACGCTTGCGTCAGCGGTTGTTTCGGCGGTGCTGGCGATGGGAGTCGGGTATGCCCCGGCTCATGAGGGTTCGGATAACGATCACACTATGGACAATGCATGCGTATCGTTCGACGGGCATTATGGGGCGGTCGAGATCCGCAAGGATCCTGAATATGCATCGGTAATCGAAGTAAACGGACTGCTGTTTCGCGGCACGGCCGGTTCGGGGGCTGCAGGGTCTTTGGAGATCGATGAAGGCAAGCTCCTGTTCTCCAAAGCAGGCATGGAGATCGTGCCTTCACGGCCGGCGGCATCCGTAAATCTGGAGGTTGTCGAAGGCAGCCGCCCGGTCGCGATCGAGGCATTCGATGCCGAGGGACGGTTGCTGGAGACCGTAAAGACAAACCTCAAGGAAACGATGAATGCGTCGGTCGGCCTGTTTCATTTTTCGCAATCCGGCTTTGTAATTTCAAAAGTCGATCTGTCGAGTGAAGGAGAGGGAGCAGGAATAAATTTCATATGCGCCCTGATGGAAGGAAAATAGTTGGTCCGGTTATTCGAGGATGGCGGTGAGGCGGGCGAGGGCGTCGTCCACGATGTGCTCGGGGACGGTTTCGAGGCGCCTCCCGTTGCGCGCGGTGAGGTCGAGGGCGCGGGGCAGGTCGCAGCGGATGACGCCGGTGGTTCGGGTATCGGCACCTTCAAGCGACACCGCGAAGCCGCGCAGACGCGCAAAGTCGCCGCCTGTAGTTATCGGCAGAACGACGGGCGTGCCGGTCACCCGGTTGAACGGCGCAGGGGACACGATCAGCACCGGTCGTGTCCCTTGTTGCTCATGGCCGGCGGTGGGGTCGAGGCTGACAAGCCAGATGTCGCCGCGTTCC
Organism: Alphaproteobacteria bacterium; assembly: GCA_965261985.1. Taxonomy (GTDB): domain Bacteria; phylum Pseudomonadota; class Alphaproteobacteria; order Bin95; family Bin95; genus Bin95. The sequence goes on along the minus strand of OZ253490.1, from coordinate 4,495,164 downwards.
ACTACAGCAGCTCATTGCCGACCGGCTTCGCATCGAGCCAGGCGCGGTCTTCGGCGGAAAGGGCGGCATCGTCGTCGCATTGCGCCAGAAGCTCGTCGAGCGTGTAGCGGGGGCGTGCCCAAGGCGCGACGACAAGGCGGCCGTCTTCGATCCCGATATCCACCCTGGCCCCGACCCCGAGGTTCAGGACGTCGAGAAGGGCCGGGGGCACGGCAAGCATCACGGAACCGCCGACCTTGCGCAGATTCGTCGAGTGCATGGGTGCCTCCTTGGTTATACTTTAATATAACCTGGTTCCGGTCACAGCGAAAATTCCTGCGGCGACTTGAGGCCTCGAAGAGAAATCGCTTCGGGTCGCCTCATTGCATCGGCCCGCCATTGACTACGGGAACGCTGCGTCTCGTTGAGCCCGACGGGACGCGCGACGCCGAGCTCGTCGCCGGCGCGCCCTGCGACCGGCCGCGCGGCGTCGCGCATAATGTCATCAATGTCAGCGGCGGCGAGTTCGTGTTCGTCGAGGTCGAGTTGCTGGAGAACCGCTAACCGCCTCGGCCTTGGCATCGGGAAAGGCATGGTAAGCTATTCTTGCAGGCCAGCCGCGGTCCCGGCTTTCGGAAGCGGACGGCGACCGGGGCCTCATGACAAAACATGACATTTCATTGGAGCGGGCCTCTGGGGTCCGACAGGCGGTTCCGGAAGAAGCCGTTTGTTCATATATTTTTGAAATAATTCCTGATGAGGGCTTGACCCCTGCCAATCTATGGTAGGATAGGACAGGGAGGAAGCGGCATCCGCGGACTGCTTCGTGTCCTGCTTCGCGCCGGTGCGAAATACCCCCAACGAAACGGACAGGAGACGTGCGCCCTGCGCTTGGCTCGCGCGCGCAATCAGGCGCGCGAACCGCGCCGGCGCGAACGCGGGCGGGCGCGCGCATGCGATACGCGCGAAAAAGGGTCCCGCCCCACGGGGGAGCGGCGGCGGCAAGGACGGAGTGGAATGGACCGCAATGGAGGAACGGCTATGGCGAAGACAGGAAGGCGGGCGAACCGGGGGAAGGCTGGCGGCACCCGTGCGAAACGACAACTTCATGCCCGAACGGACCACCGAATATGCGCCCTGCGCATGGGAGATCATGACACCTCGTAACTGCCCAGGATGTCAGATTTGGTTATGGGGTTGACGGTGGGAACGAAAAATGAGTCAACCTTTGGATGAGTCGTTCCGAGCCGTTTGACCCATTGAGGGTGGCCGGGTCCGAGACTTCCGGACAGAAGATCGCGCGTCTTGAGTTGGAGACCGCTTGGCTTCGGGAGGAGAACGCCTCGCTTCGGGAGGAGACCGCGCGGTTTCGGGAGCGGATAGGTGAGCTGGAGCGCCGTCTCGGTCTGAACAGCGGCAATAGCGGCAAGCCTCCTTCGAGCGACGGTTTGAAGAAGCCGTCGTCTGAGCGCCGCACACAGAGCCTTCGTGGCAAGACGGATCGCAAGCCGGGCGGTCAGCCGGGCCACAAGGGCCGGACGCTGTGCCGGACGGCGAGCCCGGACCGTGTGAAGGACCATGTTCCAGCGGCGTGCGGGGGCTGCGGGGCGTCTCTTTTGGGAGCGTCTTTTGTGGGCGCGCCGGTAGCGCGTCAGGTATTCGACCTTCCTGAGCCGCGTCCTTTGGAAGTGACGGAGCATCGCGGCCATGCGTGTCGCTGCGGGCGTTGCGGGGCTGTGACGCGGGCGGCGTTTCCCGATGGCGTATCGGGTCCGGTTCAGTATGGCCCTCGTCTTTCGGGCGTTGCGGTATGGCTCCGTCATGCGCAGTTCCTTCCGGAGCGCCGGCTGTCGGAGGTTCTGGGGGTTTTGTTCGGAGCGCGCGTGTCGCCTGCGACGCTGGCGTCGATGAGCCGTCGTGCGGCGGAGCGTTTTCAGGCTGCGGGCGGGCATATAGAGGAGCTTGCGGCGGTCGGGGCGCGTGTGAAGCATCTGGACGAGACCGGACTTCGCATTGGCGCACGCACGCGGTGGCTCCATGTGATCTGCACATCCCCGGATCGGGTCCGGGGCAGGCTCTTGCTGGCGGCGTATCGGGTGAGCGAGCGGCGCGGCGCCGTGCCTGCGGGGGTGTCCGGGGTCGCAGTGCACGACCACTGGCAATGCTACTGGCCGATGGCGGGTGTGGAGCATGCGCTTTGCAACGCGCATCACCTTCGGGAGTTGCAGGCGCTTGTGGAGTTCGACAAGGAGGACTGGGCCCGGCGCATGCAGCGTCATCTGCTTCGGGCCCGGCGCGTGGCGCGGCTGGCGCGGGAGCGGGACATGGCCGTTCCGGGGCGTTTGTTGGCGCGTCTGGTGCGCGGCTACGACCGGCTGCTTGTCGAGGCGATGGCGTTCCATGAGAACCAGCCGCCGCTCTCCTCGCCCGGCCGGCGCGGGGCCCCGAGGCGGCGCAAGGGTCACAACCTCGCTTTGCGCCTGCATGAGCGCCGGGACGAGACCCTGCGCTTCCTGACCGACCCACAGGTCCCCTTCACCAATAATGAGGCCGAGCGCGACCTGCGCATGATGAAACTGCGCCAGAAAATCTCCGGAGGCTTCCGCTCCCGAAGCGGCGCAGACGACTTCGCCATACTGCGCACAATCATCGCCACCGCTCAAAAGCAGGGCCGGGACGTCCTCAACACCCTGATGGGGTCGCCTCGCAGCTTCATCGACGAAATCCGATACGCCTGAAACTACCCCAGGCGCCAACGCCCCTACGACCAACATCCTGGGCAGTTACGACACCTCATGACATTTCATGACACTTTCCGGGGTGTCCGCTCCGGACCGAAGGACAGCCTCGCTGCCGTCCCGCCATCTGCCGCCCTCATATTCGGCCCGACCGGGCGGCGGGCCCGCGAGCCGTTACCGTGGCCGGGCGTATCGGGCTATGCTCCGGCGCGACCGGCCTGCAATGGAGGACTATAGAACCCATGCCTTATGCAACGACCGATGACGGGGTGCGCCTGTATTACGAGGAGGCGGGGAAGGGGACGCCGGTCGTCTTCGTGCATGAATTCGCCGGCGACATGCGCTCCTGGGAGCCGCAGATGCGGCATTTCGCACACCGCTACCGGGCGCTGGCCTACAATGCCCGCGGCTACCCGCCCTCCGAGGTGCCGGAAGAGCCCGCCAGCTATAGCCAGACGCGCGCCGCGGACGACATCGCCGCCGTGATGGATGCGGCGGGGATTTACCGGGCGCATGTCTGCGGGCTCTCCAAGGGCGGGTTCGCCACGCTGCATTTCGGCTTCCGCCACCCGGCCCGCGCGATCTCCCTCGTCGTGGCCGGTTGCGGCTACGGCGCGGAGCCCGACAAGCGCGCGCAGTTCAAGGCGGAGGCCGAGGCGACGGCGGAGCTGATCGAGCGGGACGGCATGGACGCGTTCGCCGACATCTACTCGAAAGGGCCGACCCGCGTGCAGTTCGAGAACAAGGACCCGCGCGGCTGGCGCGAGTTTCGCGACCAGCTTGCCGAACATTCGCAGGCGGGCGCGGCCGCCACCATGCGCGGCCTCCAGGCAAAGCGGCCTTCGCTTTACGACCTTACGGACGAGATGGCGGCGCTCCGCGTGCCGACGCTGGTGCTGACCGGCGACGAGGACTGGCCCTGCCTGCTGCCGGGCGTGTTGATGAAGCAGACCATTCCTTCGGCGGCGCTGTCGGTGATGGTCAATTGCGGCCACACCATCAATATCGAGGACCCGGACGAGTTCAACCGCATTTGCGGGGACTTCTTCGCCCAGGTCGATTCAGGACGCTGGCCGGAGCGCGACCCGCGCGCGGTGACAGGCTCGATCCTCGGTGTCGAGGCGAAGTAGCGGGAGCGTCAGGCCGCGGCGGCGGCTTCGAGCGCATCGAGCGGCGCGGTCGGCGTGACATGCTCCGGTAGCTGGAGCCCGAGCGGCCGGCCGGTCGCGGGGTCGCGTCCGTGGCGGCGGAAGAACGGCTCCGGGACCGCGCGCCCGTCGGGCACGGCGAGCCAGATCCGGTAGAGGTGGCGGTTCCGCCCCGGAAGTTCCTCATAGGCGGTGCGCGTGTGCAGCACGGCGAGATTGTCGATCCACTGGATGTCGCCCGGCTGGAAATCCATGTCGAGGCGGAGGTCCCGCTCGGCGGCGGTCAGTTCCAGCAGGTCGAGCGCCTCGATCTGCGCCCGCGTCAGTTCGGGCGCGCCCTCGTGCCGGGTGCAGGAGTCGATGAAGCGGCGCACCAGGTTGACCGTCATGCGTTCGTCGGCGGATTGCATGAAGACCGGCATCTCGTACCAGGGAAGCTGGCCCTCGACCTCTTCGCCGCGCCGGTCGATCAGGAAGGGCTCGGCCAGCACCTTCGCCGCGTCCGGCCGGCGTTCCAGGATGCGGTTCCAGACCGCGCCGGCGCTGACGATGCTGGAAAGGCCGCCCTTGCGCGCGGGGACGAGGCAGAACAGTCCGACGATCTCCGCGCCGATATCGGTGTGGAACGGCAGTTCGGCGGAGGACTGGTAGCCGCGCTTGTTGGGAGCCCAGGCATCGACGCCGAGGTCCTTCACATGGCCGAGCAGATGGCCGAGCGGGTTCTGGCAGACGGGCATGCCGATCCGCGCGCCGATGGCCCAGAACGCGCGCGCGGCCAACTCCCGCGACCAGCGGTCCACCGGCAGGCCGCGCATCAGCGCAAAGCCGCAGCCCTCGACGACGGCGGCGCGCATTTCGTTGAGGCGCGCATCGAGGCGCGGCAGGGGCAGGTCATCGCGGGCGAGCGCGGTAAGCTCGCGGTCGAGCGTGGCGGAGGCCGCGGCTTCCAGTTCGGCGATTTCCTGCTCGTCGAGCGTCACGATCCAGTCATCGCGCTGCATGAGTTCGCCCCCGTGCCAGACGGACGGGCCGGCGATGGGTTCGAGCGCCGTCATGGGACTTCCTCCTGCTATTCACCGCTGCGGGCGATATCCCGGCGGCAGAATGCGCCCGGCCAGTCTATCGCATCGACGCCGCGATAGGCCAGCGCCCGCGCCTCGCTGCGGGCCGCGCCGGCCGCGCATATGCCCAGAACGCGACCCCCGGTCGCGAGAACGCGGCCGTCTTCCGCTGCCGCCGTGCCGGCGTGGAAAACGGTGACGCCGTCCGGCAGGCGGTCCAGCCCGGCGATCTCGCCGCCCCGCTCATAGGGGCCCGGATAGCCCCCATTCGCCATGACCACGCAGACCGACGCCTCGTCCGACCAACGGAGATCGACATGGGAAAGATTGCCTTCCGCCGCCGCCAGCAGGGCGGGCAGCAGGTCCGAGCGCAGGCGAAGCATCAGCGCCTGCGTCTCGGGGTCGCCGAAGCGCACATTGAACTCCAGCAGCTTCGGGTCGCCGTCCGCGATCATCAGCCCGGCGAACAGCACGCCGCGATAGGGCGTCCCGTCCGCCGCCATCTGCCGGATTGCCGGAAGGAAGATCTCCTGCTCGATCCTGGCGGCGAGCTCCGGCGTCACCGGAGGCGCGGGCGAGTGGCTGCCCATGCCGCCGGTATTGGGGCCGCTGTCGCCCTCGCCGACGCGCTTGTAATCCTGGGCCGTCTCCAGCATCAGCACGCGCTCGCCGTCCGCCAGCGCGAAGGCGCTCACCTCCTCGCCCGCAAGGCAGTCCTCGACCACGACCGTCGCGCCCGCCTCGCCGAAAGCGCGCTCGACCATGGCGGCGCGGACGGCGGCTTCCGCTTCCTCGACCGTCGCGGCGACCGTGACGCCCTTGCCGGCGGCGAGCCCGTTGGCCTTCACCACGACCGGGGCGCCATGCGCGCGGATATGGGCGATGGCCGCGCCGGCATCGTCGAAGACCGCAAAGCCCGCGGTCGGGATGCCGGCGCGGCGGGCCAGGTCCTTCATGAAGGCCTTGGAGCTTTCGAGCCGTGCCGCCGCCCGGTCCGGCCCGAACACCGCAATTCCGGTCTGCCGGAGACGGTCCGCCAGCCCGGCCGCGAGCGGGGCCTCCGGCCCGACGACGACGAGGTCGATGCGCTCCCGCTGCGCCAGCGCCGCCAGGCCCTCCACGTCCTCGGCAGCGACGGGCACGCACTCGGCCTCGGCGGCGATGCCGGGATTGCCCGGCGCGCAGAGCAGCCGCTCGACCAGCGGAGAGGCCGCAATCGTCCAGGCGAGCGCATGTTCGCGCCCGCCGCCGCCCACCACCAGAACCCGCATGGCCTTCACGCCCTCCCGATTCGCGTGTATCTCCAACGCCCATGACGCAAGCGCCGCCGCTTTCCAACATACCGGAATACAGTGTCGGTGAGGTCTCCGCGGCCGTTCGCCGCAATCTGGAAGCCGAGTTTCCGCGCGTCCGCGTGCGCGGCGAGATATCCGGCTTCAAACGCGCCGCTTCCGGCCACCTATATTTCAACCTGAAGGACGACCGCGATGTGCTGAACGCCGTGTGCTGGCGCGGCGCGGCGGGGCGAATCGGGCTCAGGCCGGAAGACGGCATGGAAGTAGTGGCGACCGGGCGGGTCACGGCCTATGGCGCGCGCTCCAGTTACCAGCTTGTCGTGGACGCCCTCGACCTTGCGGGCGAAGGGGCATTGCTCAAGCTGCTGGAGGAGCGCCGTCGCCGCCTCGGTGAAGAGGGGCTGTTCGAGGCCGACCGCAAGCGGCCGATCCCCTTCCTACCGGAGCGCATCGGCATCGTCACCTCGCTCGGGGGTGCGGTGCTGCACGATATCCTTCACCGGCTGCGCGAGCGTTTCCCCCGCCATGTGCTGGTCTGGCCGGTACCGGTGCAGGGAGAGGGCGCCGCCGAGCGGATCGCCGCCGCCATTGACGGCATGGGCGCGCTGCCGCCGGAGATGGTTCCGGACGTGCTGATCGTGGCGCGCGGCGGCGGCTCGCTGGAGGACCTCTGGGCCTTCAACGAGGAGGCGGTGGTGCGGGCCGCGGCGGCCTCGGCCATCCCGCTGATCTCGGCTGTCGGCCACGAGACCGATACGACGCTGATCGACTTGGCGGCCGACCTGCGGGCGCCCACGCCGACGGCTGCGGCCGAACTTGCCGTACCGGTGCGCTCGGAGCTTCTGACGCGGGCTGCCGGGCAGGGCGAACGGCTGCTCGCCGCCGGTGCGCGCATGGTGGAGGAGCGCCGCGCGCGCATTTCGGGCCTCGCGCGCGGCCTGCCGGCGCCGACGGCGCTGCTGGAACAGGCGAGCCAGCGGCTAGACGACAGGGGCGAGCGCATGGAAGCGGGGCTCCGGACGCGCGTGGCGCTGGCCGCGTCCCGGCTCGTGGAACTGTCGGCCCGGTTCGGACAGCCGCGCGCGCTGATCGACAAGCAGGAGGAGCGGCTCGCGGCGCTGGGCGCGATCTTTCTTCGCGCCGGACGGCATACGATCGAGGCGCAAGGGCACCTGCTGGAGCGGCTGGATGCGGGTCGGCGGCTAACGTCAGCATGGGCCCGCTTGGCCGGGGACGCCGAAGCGGTTCTGGAGCGGGCCGGCGCGTTGCTGGAGAATTCCTCCTACCGTCGCGTGCTGGAGCGCGGCTTCGCGCTCGTCCGGGACGAACGCGGTCCGGTCGTGTCGGCAGCCGAAGCCCGGCAGCGGGGACGGGTCGAAATCGTCTTCTCGGACGGCGAGGCGGCGGCCCGCATCCTCAAGGACGGAGCGGGCCGCGCGCGCAAGCCGGACCAGGGCTCGCTGTTCTGAGCCTGCCGGTTCAGGTCAGCGGAATGCCGGCGACATGTTCGGCAAAGGCCGGGCGCCCGCCCAGCCGGGCCAGCCAAGCGTCGCAATTGGGCAGGCTTGCGCGTTCGATGACAGGCAAGCGGGTATAGCGACAGTAGAAGGCGCCCACCGGAATATCGCCCATGGTGAGGCGGCCGCCCGCAACGAAGTCGCGGTCCGCGAGATGCGCGTCGAGAATTCCCCAGATCGATTGCAGCGCGGCAGCGGCGCGCTGGATCGCGTCCATGTCGCGCTCGGCTTCCGGTGTGCGGACCACGCCCCAGAAAACGGGCGTCATCTGCGGCTGCAGGGAGGCGGTCGCCCAATCCATCCAGCGGTCGGCCAGGGTCCGTTCCGCGGGGTCCTCCGGCCAGAGCCCACCGACGTCGTGGAGCGCACCCAAATAGCGGACGATGGTATGGCTCTCCCAGATGACCGTGTCGCCATCGACCAGCACCGGCACCAGCCCGTTCGGGTTCATGGCGCGGTATTCCGGCGTGTCGTTGCCGCCGAACGGTCCGCCGACATCGAGGCGCTCGTGGGCCAGCCCGATCTCGCCGACCGCCCACATCGCCTTCTGGACATTGATCGAGTTTGGGCGTCCGTGAATCGTAATCATCGCATCTATTCCCCGTCTTCCCCGGCGGCACCCAGCGCCTCCCAGGGTTCGCCCCAGCGGTCGAGATAAACGATTTCCTCGAGCGGTCCGCGGCCGACGGGGCCGAAATTGCCCATCGGCCAGCCGATGGGAAGGATGGCATAGGACTCCACTCCGGGCGGCAGGCCGAGCGCCCGTTCGCTCTCCTCCTCGAAGAGGAGATGGCGGGTGGTGAGCGTCGAGCCGAGGCCGAGCCCGCGCGCCGCCAGCAGCATGTTCTGCACCGCCGGATAGATCGACGCGCCCGACATGCGGGTCGGCGCCTCGCCTTCCTGCAGACAGGCGACGATCCAGACCGGCGCCTCGTCGAAATGCTCCGTCAGGTATTCCACCGCATCGTGCTGGCGGCGGTATTTCTCCGCCGAGGCGCCCGGCGGCGGCGCGCTTTCCCGGTAGCGCGGCCCGATGATCTCGTCGAAAGCCCGCTGGTAGTGCACCTTGACGGCCTGCTTGATCGCCCGGTCCTTGATGACCATGAAACGCCAGCGCTGGAAATTGCCGCCATTGGCAGCCGAGATGCCGGCCTCCAGGATCTTGCGGATCAACTCATCGGGCACCGGGTCCGGCTTCAGCCGGCGCATCGCGCGGGTGCCGTGCAGGACTTCGAAGAGTTCGGGCATGGTGTCGTGGACCTCCGTCCGTGTTTGGGGATGCGGTGGGTGCGAAAGGATTATGGATAAAGGCTTTCCGCGGCCGACGGAAGCGGTCTGCGCGGGCCGTCGGAAGCCTCCCTCTATGAGGCGTTGGCGATGGCTGCATGCGGCGGCACGCTGTCGTCCCCGACCAGGTGGCAGGAGACGAGATGCCCTTTCCGGACCTCCCGCAGGACCGGCTTGTCGCGGTGGCACCTGTCCACGGCGAAGGGGCAGCGCGGCGCGAACCGGCAGCCGGGCGGCGGGTCGATCGGATTGGGCGGGTCGCCCTGGAGGCGCACCCGGCTGTCCCTTGCGCCCTTGCGGCGCCGCGCCGAAGGCACGGCCGAGATCAGCGCCCATGTGTAGGGATGTAACGGCAGGGTGAAGAGCGAGACGCGGTCCGACTGCTCGACGATCTCGCCGAGATACATGACCGCGATGTCGTCGCAGATATGCTGCACAACACCGAGATCGTGGGAGATGAACAGGTAGGTCAGACCGAAATCGTCCTGCAGTTCGCGCAGCAGGTTCAGGATTTGCGCCTGGATCGCCACATCGAGGGCCGAGACGGGCTCGTCGCAGACGATCAGCTCCGGCTGCGTCGCGAGCGCCCTTGCGACACCGATGCGCTGGCGCTGCCCGCCGGAGAACTGGTGCGGGAAGAGGGCCCTCTGCTCGGGCCGCAGGCCCACGCGGCGGAACAATTCTGCGACCCGGGCGTCGCGCTCACCGGGCTCGCCCATGTCCATCAGGTCCATCGGCTCGCGCACAATGGCTCCTGCTCGCATGCGCGGATTGAGCGACGAGTAGGGGTCCTGGAACACGATCTGGATCTTGCGGCGCATCCGGCGCAGCGCATCGCCCCCAAGGGTCGTCATCTCGACGCCGTCCAGCCGGATCGATCCGCCGGTGACGGGCACCAAGCGCATGGCGGCGAGCGCGGCAGTCGTCTTGCCGGAGCCGCTCTCGCCGACAATGCCGAAGGTCGAGCCGCGGCGCACGCTATAGGTGATGCCATCCACGGCATGCACCGTGCCGCCGGGCGTCAGCATGTTGCGGCGCGGCAGGCGGAAATGGACCTTGAGGTCCCGAACCTCGAGAAGATGGTCGGCGCCGCCGGCCGGAGCGTCCCGCCCGGTCACGCTGCGCCTGCCTCGTCATAGAGCCAGCAGGCGACGCGGTGTTCTTCGCCGACTTCCAGCGGTTCCGGCGCTGTGCGCCGGCAGCGGTCGGCGGCGTAGGCGCAGCGCGGCGCGTAGGAGCAGCCCGACCCGAGCTCCGTCAGGGCCGGAACGACGCCTGGGATTTCGGTAAGTGTCGCCCGCTCCAGAGGCGGCTCCTCCTCCAAATGCGGCACGCAGGCGATCAGGCCCTGGGTGTAGGGATGCTTCGGGCTTTCGAGAATCTCATCGGTCGAGGCCTCCTCGACGATCCGGCCGGCATACATCACCATCACACGGTCGGCCATTTCAGCGATCACGCCCATATCGTGGCTGATGAGGATGATGGCTGTGCCGGTCTTTTCCTGCAGTTCCTTCAGCAGGTCGAAGACCTGGGCCTGCACGGTCACGTCGAGCGCAGTTGTCGGCTCATCGGCGATCAGCACGCTCGGCCGGCAGGCGAGCGCCATCGCGATCATCACGCGCTGGCGCATCCCACCGGACATCTGGTGGGGGAATTCACGCACGCGGCGTTCGGCGGCGGGAATATGGACCGCCTTGAGCATTTCGATTGCGCGGTCGAGCGAGTCCCTGCGGCCGAGCCCCTCATGCAGGCGCACGGTCTCGGCGATCTGGTCGCCTATCGAATAGACGGGGTTGAGGGAGGTCATCGGCTCCTGGAAGATCATCGAGATGTCCTTGCCGCGCACCTCCCGCATGCGCTTCTCGCTGACTTGCAACAGGTCCTCGCCCTTTAGCCGGACGGACCCCGCGCCGATCCGACCGGGCGGCACGGGAACGAGCCGCATGATCGAGAGGGCGGTCATGCTCTTGCCGCATCCGGACTCGCCCACGATTCCCAGCGTTCGGCCCGGTTCAAGCGAGAGCTCGATGCCGTCGAGGACCCTGGCGACGCCCTGGCGGGTGCTGAATTCGACCTCAAGGCCTTCGACTTCGAGCAGCGGCGCGTCCACGGTCAACGCTCCCGCAGACGCGGATTGAAGGCGTCGTTCAGTCCGTCGCCGATCAGGCTGACGGCAAGCACGGTGAAGAAGATGGCGACGCCCGGAACTGTGACCGTCCAGGGGGCGTCCAGCAGATAGTCGCGGTTGTCGCCGATCAGCTTGCCCCAGCTCATCACATTGGGGTCGCTGAGCCCGAGGAAGCTGAGTGCGGCCTCGAACAGGATCGCGATGCCGACTGTGAGCGCGGCGTTGACGATCAGGGGCGGCAGGGCGTTGGGCAGGATTACGCGCCAGATGATGCGCCGGTCGCGGGAACCGATGGAGCGCGCGGCCTTGACGAATTCGAGCTCTCGGATACGCATGAATTCGGCCCGCGCCAGCCGCGCCACTCCGGTCCAGGTCACGACGCCGATGGCTATGGCGACGGTGGTAAGCGTCGGCGAGAACAGCGATACCAGAACCATCGCCAGCAGCAGCGGCGGCAGCACCTGGAAGAACTCGGTGATGCGCATCAGCACCTCATCGACCCAGCCTCGGTAGTAGCCGGCGAGAGAGCCGATGGTTATGCCGATGAAGATGGTGAGCGCCGCCGCTGAGGCGCCCACTACCAGGGTCGCGCGCGCGCCGTAGAGGATCGCCGTCAGCATGTCGCGCCCGAGATTGTCTGTGCCGAGGATGTAGCCGTCCTGCCCCGGCGGGGTGAAGGGCATCGACACCATCTCGAAGGGGTCCACAGCCAGGATCAGGGGTGCGAAGAGCGCCGCGAAGACGATTGTCGAGAAGACCAGGAAACCTGCGACCGCCGCCCAATTGCGCACATACATGCGCAGGAACTCGAGAACGGGACGCTCGACGCGGACCGGTTCGGGGCCGCCGTCGGAAGCCGCAGGTCCGGGCTCGGGCGCCTTTGTCTCAGGCTCCCTCATGCGTTGCGCGCCGAGCGTATTCGGGGGTCCACGAGCCGGTAGGCGAGGTCGGTCAGCAGATTGACGACGATGACGATCATGGCCGAGAAGAACAGGATGCCCATGATAGTCGGCGTGTCGCCGCGCAGGATCGACTCGAAGGCGAGCGTGCCCAATCCGGGCCAGGTGAACACGGTCTCCACCACCACCGCGCCGGAAAAGATGTGCGAGAATTGCAGCCCGGCAATGGTGATGACCGGGATGATCGCGTTGCGGAGCGCGTGCTTGTAGGTGATGGAGGTCTCGCCCAGGCCCTTGGCACGCGCGGTACGGATGAAGTCCGAGCCGAGCACGTCCATCATGCTGGCCCGCGCGAGGCGGCTGTAGGCGGCCAGATAGATCGAGGACAGCGACAGCACGGGCAGGAACAGGTGATGCAGCACGTCGAGATACCAGGTGAGGGTGCCTCTCGGCGTGGTCGGGTCCACAAGGCCCGAGAGCGGCATGATCTCCAGAATGGCGACGAACAGCACGATCAGCAGGAACGCGGTCCAGAACACCGGCGCCGCAAAGCCGACCAGGGCGAGCACGGTGACGAAATGGCTGAACAGCCCGTTGGGCCTTCTGGAGGCAATGACGCCGAACAGGGTTCCGATCAGGATTGCCAGCACCAGCGCGGTGATCACCAGCAGCAGGGTCGGCGCGATGCGCCCGAGGATCAGTTCGGTGACTGGCATGTTGAAGTAGTAGGACATGCCGAGGTCGCCCTGGACCACCTTGCCCACATAGGTCGCCAGCTGGATGTGGAACGGCCGGTCGAGCCCGTAGGTGCGGCGGATGTCGGCCATCACCTCTTCGCTGGCGCCGCCGCTTTCCCCGGCGAGTGTGTCGGCGATGTCGCCCGGCACCAGGGACAGGAGGATGAAGTTGAAGACGACGACGGCCAGCAGCAACGCAGCAGCGTAGAAGAGGCGCTGGGCGATGACGGTCAGGAACGCGATGACGCTTCGATCCTCGGTTTGAGGTCGCGGCGCCGGGGCGGAATACCGCTATGCCGCCCCGGTGCCGGGGCCCGGGGTCCGGTTGCGCTACTTGATGTAGATCTCGTCCCACGGCGAGCACACGCCCCAGATGGAATTCACGGGCGGGTTGCCGACACGGTTGTGGTTATAGACCGTGTGGTAGGGCGAGGTGTGCAGATAGGCGATGGGCGCTTCATCGACGACCATCTTCTGCATTTCCTCATAGAGCGCCGCGCGCTTGTCCCGGTCCAGTTCCTTGCCGGCCTCCTCCATCACCGCATCGACTTCGGCGTTCTTGAACTGCTGGGTGTTGTGCCACGGCACGCCCGGGCGGATGTTCGTGGACTGGTAGGTGCGGTGCACGCCGATCACCGGGTCGCCCCAGTTGAAGACCGAGTCCATCGTCATGTCGAATTCGTGGTTGGAAACGGTCTTGATCCAGCCCCGGAAGTCCGCCGAGGCCTTGATCGTCACATCGATGCCGACCTTCTTGAGCTGCGCCTTGACGAACTCTGTCTTGCGCTTCCAGGTGCCGCCGGCGGGGATGTAGTCCAGCGTGGTGCGGATGCGGATGCCGTCCGCGTCCGGCTTGTAGCCGGCCTCGTCGAGCAGCGCCTTCGCCTTTTCGACATCGTAATTGTAGGGGTTCACGTCCTTCGGGGCGAACACGCTGCCCGGATGGATCGGACCCAGGGACCGTTGCGCATAGCCGCCATAGAGCACCTTGAGGATGAACTCCTTGTCGATGGCATAGGAGACGGCCTGGCGCACGCGCTTGTCATCGAACGGCTTTCTCTCGGTGTTGAACGCCAGCCACTCCAGCGGGCCGATGGCGGAATAACCGTCCGGCGTCAGCGTCAGGTGGTCGTTCTTCTTCAGACGGTCGAGGAACGGCGCGTCGGATTCGAACGCGGTCAGATCGACATCGCCCTTCTCAAGCGAGATCACGCGGCTCGTCGTCTCGGTTATCTTCTTGTAGACGATCCGGTCGAGATACGGCTTGCCCTCGAGGAAGTAGTCCTCGTTCCGCTCCATGATGATGTATTCGCCGGGCTTGAACTCCTTCAGCTTGAAGGGGCCCGAGCCGACCACGTTCTGGCTGTTCTGCGGATGCTGGCGGATGTTGTCGGTGTTGCCATAGACATGCTTGGGAATGACCACGCCGAGCTGCGAGGAGAACGCAAGCAGGATCGCCGGGTGCGGGCTGCTGAGGTTGAAAACCGCAGTCAACGGGTCCGGCGTGTCGATGGACTCCACCGGCGCATACATCGGCTTGAACGGATGATGCTCCTGGTAGGTCTCGATGGAGAACTTCACATCCTCCGACGTGATCGGCTTGCCATCGTGGAAGCGCGCATTGTCGCGCAGCTTGACGGTCACCTTGAGGCCGCCGTCGGAGATCTCCCAGCTTTCCGCCAGATAGGGCTGCGGGTTCCACTCATCGTCGAACCGGAGCAGCGCCGCGAACAGTTGCGTTCCGGGAATGCCCGTGGGCGTGCCGGAGGCGATCGTCGGATTGAAATGCCCGGCGATGATCCGGTACGAGAATGTCAGGGTCCCGCCCCGTTTGGGCTCCTCCGCCGCCGTTGCCGCCGCGGTCAGGACCGCAGCCGCAGAAGTCAGCGCAACCAAGAGCTTTTTCATATTTCTGTCCTCCCGATAGGTTCCCGATCCCGTCCTGACGCCCGGACTTGCCTTGAGGCGGAAGCAGCTTCGGAACCGCCGGCATCCTCGAAGGTCCCCGATTTCTTGTCAACGGCGCGGCCCGCCGGTTTCGGGGCGGGCTCCCGAAACGCAGGGGCCCACTCCAAGGGGGTGTCATGAAATGTCATGTTTTGTCATGCGGTGTGCCTAACATGAGGGGATTTCACGTTATAGGACCACATGGCTGACCCAAGCGCTGCCTTCCTCGTAATGTTGATATCTACGGGATTTTTGCAGCCACTTCAAGAGGCTTGGGTCACAATTGGCTTTGTATGATTTTTTTGGAAATCAGAGATGAATTTGCAATCCGGGGATTCCGCATGATAGAAGTCTTCTGGGGCTTCAAGATGAGGAGTAGACGCATATCCGGGCTATGACATATGGAGTGAACATCGATATGGCATTGATAGGTTGTGCTCATGGTGGGCGTCGGGACGGGTGTCATGACGGACGATGACGGCAACAAGAGACCGCGCTCGGTGATGGCGAGCGACAGGGAGTGGGGCATGGTCCGCAGCCGGGCCCGCACCGCCGGCATGTCGGCCTCGGCGTTCGTGCTCGAGCGCGCGCTCGCACCGTCGGTTGCCGAGCCGGAGAGGGACGACCTGCCGCTGGCCGTGCGGCGGCGCGCGGTGGTGGACCAGCGTCTTCTGGTATCGGCCGAGCGGCTGCGGTTCGAGCAGGACGGCATGGGCGGGATCTGGCGGCGCCTGGCGGAGGAGGCCGAAGCCTCAGTTGCCGCGGACGAGAAGGAAGGCTGAGATGCGCCGGTCGCGGCAGCGCTGCATCACCTGCACGCCGTCGGACTGGCGGGCGATACAGGCGCTGGCTGAGGAGGCCGGCATGAAGGTCTCGCCCTTCATCCTGAGCCGGGTGCTGGGCGGCGGGAACCGCATGGCGCTGACGGCGGAAGAGCAGCGCCGGCTGCACGACCGGGCGGCCCGGCTGTTGCTGGTCTGCGAGGACCTGCTGCGCCCTTTGCCGGGAACGGGGATGACGCTGGGCGAGGCGGTAGCGTTCCTGCTGCGGGACCGGCAGGCGGCGCAGAAAGCGGCGGCGGAGCGTAACGGCAGGCAGTCGCCGGCCCGGCCGGATGAAAGCCGCCGCCGGGAGTTGCCGGGGCCTGGCGGGAACGATGGCCCATGAGGGCGCCGCGGGAACGGTCGGTATCGCATTCGCTGTCCTGCACGGCGCTGGAGTGGGAGCGCATCCGGGAACTGGCGGAATTGGCGGGGAAGCCGATGTCGCGCTTCGTCGTTGACCGGGTTCTGGGCCGCGACGGGGCGGGCGACACGGAGTCCGGCGATGCGCTGGTTCTGGACGAAAGGCAGCAACGGGCGATGCACGACGCCATGGTCAGGGCGGAGGCGTCGATCGACCGGCTTGTCGCGCCCTCCGGCGAAAGCTCGCCCGATCTCGCCGGTTCGGTCCGGATATTGTTCGAGGCCCGGCTGGTGGAGATGGCGCGCACCGGCCGGCATGAGGCGATGAAGGCGCTGCTGGCGCCGGTTGTCGGCCCGGAGCGTGCCGCGCGCATCGTCCGGGGCGCGCTCGACGGGCTCCGGCGGGACCGGTGAGCGGCCGGACGGGGCCGTATCGTATTCGATACCCGGTTGTTGTGTAATTATATCTATGGAAAGTGACGGTATTCCAACCATCTGACAGATAAGTTGTATTGAAATTATTGTGATCAAGAATATACCGCTTGTATAGTTTTTCGATAGCGCATCCGGGGTCCGGATATATGGCGTTTATATGGCCCGGCGCGGAATTGTGCCCACGGACCGGGAGCGAAGGACGCAGCGTCCGCTTATGGCGCGCTTGTGTTGTGCTGTCATGCCACAAGATCATGTCCGGCTTGTGTCATTGCACCACAGCCCGTTTCTCTTATGGTGCTGCGCCACAAGGATTGAACTGTCACGCCACAGGAAACCATGGCGGCGCGATCGAGGTGCAGGGGGGGCGATGTCATTGCGATGCGTTTCCCGGTGCAGGTGACGGTCGGAAAGCGCGCCTGTTCGATGGAGTCGGGCGGATGAGCCGGAAACGACCCCGCAGCGTGTATTGCAGTCCCGGGGAATACGCCGCCATCCAGGAGCGGGCGGCGGCGGCCGGGAAGCCGGTGTCCCGCTTCGTGCTGGAGCGGGCGCTGAAGGGCCTCGGGACAGCTCCGGCGGTTGCGCTGACGGAGGAGGAACGAGCCGAGCTTCATGACGGGGTTCGCAGACTGGTGGCCTTCGTCGATCTCCTTCGCGGCGCAGGGCCGGAGAGCGGCGGTCCGGGAGCGCCCGCAGCGCCGGCGGATACCGGCGTGGAGGACAGGGGCAAATGAACGCTTCACCGCCCGGACCGGCCCTGATGCGCCTGTCGGTCTCGGCCACGGACGAGGAATGGGCGCTGGCCGCAGAGCAGGCGGAGCGGCAGGGAGTGTCGATATCGCGCTGTCTTGTGGACGCCGCGCTGGCGGACGGGGATGTTGCGGCGCCTGACGGCGGCGGCGAGCGCGCCTTGCTGGAGGCCGTGCGCCGGCTGCGCCCGCTGCTGCCGGGCAGGACGGACGGCGGGCTGGCGCGCGACGGCATGCAGGAGCGGCTGGCAATGCTGTTCGGGGACTGGGCCTGCGGGCTCGCCGCCGCGGGGCGCGGGGCGGAGCTCGGCGCGGTTCTCGCCCCTGCGATCGGCAGGGAAAGGGCGGAACGGGTTGCGGCGGCCTTCTCACCCGAACCTCCCGCCGCCGGGGCGTCGAAGAAGGCGGGTGCGGCGCGCGGCCGGGAAAGCGGGCCGCAGAAGGCGCTGTTCTGAAGGAAGCCGGGCCGCAGGGTTTGCAGCCCGCTACAGGCCGTGGCTCAGGGAACGGGTGAGCGTCATCTTCTCGTGTTCCTCCTGCTTTTCGATGACGGCGTGAAGGGCGTCGCGCTCCTCCTTCGAGAGCGGGGCGAGCGCGGCGAGGCCGCGAACCTCTTCGAACAGGGCCTCGAAGCCGTGAATGTCGGAGGTGGAAACGCCCCGCTCGCGCGAGGTCCCGACCATGGCGTTCCAGCGTCCGACGACATCGGAATAGTGCGCACGCTGCTCCGGCCAGACCGTGTCGTAATCGTGCAGCAGTCCGTTCAGGCTGCGGCTGCGGGCGGGGTCGAGGTGGGGATCGGCGGCCACCTTGCGGAAGTTCCCGATCCACCTGCGGTGGCTTTCGGCGTCGAGGGGCCGGAACTCTTCCGAGGCCGTGTGCGCTTCCCAGCCGGCCCGCAGCGCGTCGCAGCAGCTGGCGATCCAGGCCCTGCCGAGATGGTCCGACATGGCTTCGAGGCGCCGCTGCGCCCGGCCGATCCGCACCGTCAGCGTCCCGGCGGCCTCGCCGACGGCCTCGTCGAGACGCTGCGCCTCGGTGGAGGAGAGGTCCGGGACGAGGCGGTCGCGGTCGGCGGCCAGCGCGGCCAGACGGTCGGCCGCCGCGCCGATGCCCGTTCCGGCAGCCGGGCCGCTGGCGAGCTCGCGGCGAACGGCGCCGGCCTCTTCGAGGGCGTGGGCGGCGGCGTGGCGGGCATGCGCGCGCGCCGTTTCGAGCGCGGACCCGCGCGCCTGTTCTTCCGCCCGCGCCCGCGCCTCGGCTTCCCGCCGTTGCCGCTCGCGCTCCCGTTCGTGTTCGGCGATGCGGTCGTCACGAGCGTCGACAATGGCGGCGATGCGGCCCCACACCGGCTCCGGCAGGCCGCCCGGCAGCGCGCGGGCGCGCTCGATCCGCCCGGCCGCCTCCGGCGCATCCAGCGCGGCGGCCCTGTCCGCGAAAGAGGCCTCGAACCGCTCCCAGGACCGCAGCCAGGGCTCCGCCGCCCGCATGGCGGCCTCGCGGGCGTCGTGGCCCTCCACGATCCCGGCGACGGCGCGGCGCAGGTCTTCCGAAAGCGCCGGGTCGGCGGCGATGTCCCGCCCGTCCGCGATCCCGGCGTCGGGCGATCCCGCCCGGAACGGGTCCCCGGGACCGGCCGCCCCGCGCCAGGCGGTGAGCCACGTTTCGGCCCGCGCGGCCGCCAGACCGGCCGCCAGCCGCGCCTCCTCTTCGGCGAGGACGCCTTCCAGCCGTTCCTGCAACGCCCCGGCCCGGCGCACCGCAGGGTCGTCCACGGCGCCCGCCTCGACCGCCTCGCGCACCGCCGTGCGGGCTTCCGCTGCCAGCGCTTCCAGACCGAGCCGCCATTCCTCATGCGCATAGCCGTCCAGAGGCGCGGCCCGGACGTCTGCGGCATCCGGCGAAGGGCGGGCGGCAAGCGCACGCTCCGCATCTTCCAGCCAGGCCGCGACCCGGCCCGCCTGCGCTTCGGCCCCGACGCGGGCAGCTTCGTTCTCCCGTTCCGCCCGCCAACTCTCCAGGAATATCTCGGCCGTCTCCGGACGGATGGCGGATTTCGCGGGAATGCGCGCCGCCGCCTCCTCGCCGATCGCCTCCAGCGCCGTCAGCCGCTCGCCCGTGTTCGCCTCCAGCGTCTCGACCAGCTGCTCGCGGTTGTCGGTCAGCACCACCGCCTGCTCGCGCGCCCGGCTCAGCTGCACATAGAGCGTCTGCTGGTTGACCAGCGGCCCGGCGCCCGTGTCCAGCACCGCGATCACCCGGTCATGCGTCTGCCCCTGCGCCGCATGCACGGTGGACGCATACGCGTATGCCAGATGGCGAAGCTGCGGGTCGTTCCGGGCGAAGGTCATCTCGCGCCCGTCCGAAAGCCGCATGCGGAGCGCTTCGTCCCTTATCTCCAGCACCTCCGCGCGGTCTCCGTTGGCGAAGCCGCGCTCCCGGTCGTTGCGCGTCCAGCGCAACTGCTCGCCCTCGCGGATGCGCAGCGTCTTCGCCTCGAACAGGTCGAGCCGGTAGCGCAGCTCGCTGCCCGGCTTCAGGTGGCGCGGCCGGCCGTCGCCGTGGGCAAGCCTGACCCGGTCCTCCTCGACCTCCATCACCGTGCAGGCGTCGTCCCTGGCGATGCGGAAATGCTTCATGTCGCGGTTGAAGAGCGCGATGTCGCCCTCGCGCCAGTTGCGCGCGTCGCCCGTCTCCGCGCGCGTGAGGTTCAGCGGCACGAGCGTTTCGAGTTCCATCGAGCCGCCGCGCAGCGCACCCTCGGCTTCGAGGCCCTCGCGCACCGCCTCCTCGACCTCCGCCCTGAGCGCGCGCGTCGGCACAAGCAGCGCCGTCCCGGCACGCGCCTCCGGCGACAGACGGAGCCAGAGCGCGGCCGCCATGCCCGCGATCTCCTCCGCCGGCAGTTCCAGAAGATTGCTCCCGAGACGCTCCAGCGCCGCGCTCGGCTCGCCCTCGATCATGTCCCCGATCGCGGCCTTCAGGTTCGGGTCGCTCTGCCGGCGCAACTCGTCCATCTCCGCAACGCCCATGCCCGCCTGCTGCATCTGCCGGAAGGGCTGGCCCGCCTGCACGCCCCGCAACTGCCGGCTGTCGCCCACCAGCACCAGCCGCGCCACCTCCAGACGGTCCGCGATCCTGAGCAGCGCGCGGGCCTGCGCCGTGCCCGCCAGCGACATCTCGTCCACCACGATGACCGCGCCGCCATAGCGCTGTCTCAGGGAGCCGAGCGTCTCCGCATCCGCCACGCCGTCCGCCACCTCCCGGCAGCGCGCGAGGAACCATTGCAGCGTCCGGCAGGCGAGGCCCGTCTCGCGCGAGAGCGTCCGCGCCGCCGATGACGACGGCGCCAGGCCCAGAACCCGGCGCTCTCCCAGGCACGATACCGCCCGGCGCAGCATCGTGGTCTTGCCGGCGCCGGCATGGCCCTGCACCCCGACGACACGGTCGCGGCTTCCCAGGATGAGACCGACCGCCTCGCGCTGGCCCCGGGTCAGGCCCTCCAGCAAGTCTTCCGGGACCGGACCCGCGGCCAGAGGGCGGACCGCGCCGATGCCCGCCTTCATGCGCTCCAGCACCTCGCGCTCGGCATTGGCCGCCCGCGCCGTCGTCCAGGCCGCGCCCACCCCGCGCCGGATCGCCGGCAGCAGCTGGCCCTCGCGCTCCAGCGCCGCAAACGCCCCCTCGATCTCCTCCAGCCGGTAGAGGCCGGGCGAATGCGCCAGCGCCAGCGCCAGCGCCTCCCGCGCCGGGAACACCGAGGCCCGCTCCTCCAGCTGCTCCAGAACCCGCCAGGCGATCTCCAGCGCCGTCGGCGGCTCCGGGTTCCTCAGGCCGACCTTCCGGCGCGGCTGCTTGCCGATCCCCCTCTCTTCCGCAAAGGACCGCCACAGCGCCTCCAGCTCCGCCCGGCGCGGCTCGTTCTTGCGCGCCCGCGTCGCCAGCGTCGCCGCCTGCGCCGTGCGGGCACCGTAGCGCCAGCCCTTCTCGCGGATGTAGTCGAGTATCTGCCGCCGGCGGCTCGAGAACGCCTCCAGCGCCGCGCGCGGCCAGCCCGAGATCTCGAACCCCGGCACACGACCGATCATCGACGGCCGCAGCGCGAAGCCCGCCTTCCTCAGCCCGTGCGCCAGCTCGTTGCGGTAGAAGGCCCCGATCAGCTTCTCCGACCGGCGCAAGAGGCCGATCTCCGCGCTCCGCCACTGTTCCCCGTCGCGGGTCATGTTCGCGATCACGCAGTGCGTGTGAAGCTGCGGGTCGTTGTTGCGGCTCGTGATGTGCCGGAAGGTCGCCGCCACCAGCGCCGGCGCGTTCTCCTGAACCGAGCGCCGTTCCTCCCGGCTCCAGCGACGGGTCCGCAGCAGCCGCGTCTCGATGAAGTCCAGCGTCGCGCGCACCGCCGCATCGTGCGCGCGCATCGCTCTTGCAGAACCCGGCCCGCCCAGCAGCGCCTCCAGCGAAACCGACTTCGGCGCCGACAGCGTGATGTCCACCCCCGGGCGGTGCTCGTGTTCGCCGTCGCGCAGCCGTCCCAGCCGGATGTCCGTGCCGGGAACGTATCCCTGCAACACGCGCCGGAACTCTCCCGGCTCGACATGGCCGGTCAGCCCGAGCGCCTCGGCCCCGCTGCCCCGCCACCGGCTCGCCTTGCGGTGCTCGTCGTCCCGGCGGGCGTAATAATCCTCGCCCGATCCGGGGTCGTTCGCGGGCGCGCCGAGTCCGTGCCCCTCGCGGCGGAAATAGTGCACCGTCGAGGAGGCGGAAGTGAGATTGACCGCCGTCGCAACCATGGGCCAAGCTTACTCCATCGCGGGCGGCGGCGCGCCCGCCCCCGCCGCCGCCGGGGCTCACGTTCCACCTCCAGGCCCCGGCGCCGCCCGCGACCCTGCCGGAGACCCTGCATCCCATGTCGAGCGACTGGTCCGATCCCGAAAAGGCGGAACGCGAACTGGCGCGGCGGGAGGGACGGGAGCCGGACGGCCCGCAGGCGGACTTGCCGGACCCCGCCGAAATCCTGTCCGCCCTGCGCCGGCTGCTCGAAAGGCTCGAAGCCGAAACCGCCAGCCAGACCGAGGACATCGCAGCCCTCAGCGCCATGCTCGCCCGCATCGACGCCAGGCTGGCCGACAGGCAGCCGGCCCCGCCCGCGCCGCAGGACGGCGCCGCCGGCACGGAAATCGCCGGGGCCGAAGGCCGCATTACCGCCCATGTCGACCGGTTGGCCGGCCATATCGAGGCCACCGCAATGGCGATGCCGAAAATATGGGAGATGGCGGAGGCCGCATCCGCCACGCCGGAAGAACTCGGCAAGCTCCGGGAAGCCGTCGAGAAGCTCGCAAAGGGCCAGCGCGAGCTGACCGGCAAGACCGCGGACCACACGCTCGGCCTCACCCGGTTCGAGGGCCGGCTCGCCCGGAAGCTCGACGAAGCGACCGGCGACATGGCCGGCCGGTTCCAGGGAGAGGCGCAGGGTGTCAGCGAGGTGCTGGAGCGGACCGCCGCCACCGTCCTCGAACGACGACGCCTCTCCAGGCGCATGCGCTGGATCGTGGCGGGCGCAATCCTGCTCGGAGTGCTCGCCTGCATTGCCTCCGGCGTCTGGATGCAATGGGAACTTCAGTTCATGGCATCGCAGGTAAGGACCGGCGGTTTACTGATACCCGAAACAGTACGTGCATGGACCTGATAGCCGCGACCTGTTCCGATTTGGCGAGAGCCACGGCTGGTTCCACGCAGGCAGTGCAACGAGACGTCCTTTGGCGCTTCCGAGCTTGGCTAAGCCTCTGCCTGCCCTGCTGCGGTGCGCGCGGACGAGCTGGAAATAGAGTCCTGCATCCGAAAGATAGCAAGGAGAGAGAACTTGCCCCACTACGCACATAGCGGCGATCTGGAGGAATCGGAGTGGCATTCGCTGCGCCAGCATCTTATCGAAACCGGCGAGCGTGCGGCTGGGTTTCTCGAACCTGTCGGTTGTGGAGAGCTGGCGCGAACTGCCGGGCTCTTGCATGACCTCGGAAAATACACCCATCCTCCGGCTCCCGGACGCAACGGCGTTCGCGATAGCGGCGCTGACGGTCGGCATGCTTATGCCGGCCCCGGAGGCTCTGCTGGTAGCGTGCTCCGGCAAGGCGCTGAGAGCGCTGGCGCGCGCCAGCGCTACAGGGCCGCGAGCAGTAGATGTTGCCGTGATCGCAGCGCCGGCACAGAACCACCTGGCGATGGCAGCAAGCGCAGGTGAACAGGCGGGCGGCGTTCCTCATCGCACAGACCGACGAGAACGGGGTGGACCCACACCCAAACCCGCACGATACTGCGCTTATGGGCCGTGCCTTGCATGGCTCGCAGGGTGCGGCGCCGGTCGTTGCCAGCAAGCAAACGGGACCGGCGTCGCATCGTTCTCAACAGCCTGAGTTTACCCCCGCCGGTCCCGCTGTCGCCGCCCGACAACGGCGACCGCTATCGCCAGGAGACCTCCTCCCTCCAGGAGGCGAAAATCTCCGCGCGACGGGGGCCGGGGACTCCAGTCGGGCTACGCCCTCCTTCCGTCCCCGGACCCCGTCCCACACCGGTCGTCGCGAGTCTCACCCTGTTTGTCGCGCCCCAACCAAACGCACGACCACAGCAAATAAGCGCACTTTCAGGCCGTCACCGACACTCGCGCCACCGCCAACACCAAGGACTATTCGAAAACCGCCTACCAGAAACGCAGGGCGTCGCCAGAAGATTCCAGTTCTGAGCGTTGCTGCAACCAGGGTAAATCTCTAGCGGAGAAACTTACATGCCTTCAGACGCGATGAATGCGATATTTGAGGACTTCGCCAAACTCTTGGAATCCCGACTTCGGGACCAAATTCTGACAACTGAGGATTCCGTGAGATACACGCTATTCGCATCGTTGCTGAACCACAACGTAGAACCGAACTCCGTGATATTGGAATATCCTCATCCCGAGATACCAAGAGCACAAATTGATACATGGATTTCCGAATATTGTGAAAATAACATCGCCATAGAGTTCAAGTATGACCGAGAAACACCAGGAGGAAAGAATCAACCCAAGACTCAAAAGGCAGGCTCCGTGTTTCAAGATTTATTTCGGTTGCATCTTGCAAATAAAAAAGCTGGCGCCGTTTGTTATTTCATATACCTTACGGACGCGGTAATGCACGTTTACTTCAAGAACCCAGAAAACGGTCACCAAGAGCTATATGAACTGCCTCAAGATGCCGTCCTTAGGATGGATAAGAATTACTTCTTAGACAAACCTAAAACGTTCATGAATAAGCTAAAAGAACCATTCGAAGCGAGCATAACAAACACATTAAAAGAATCGCTTTCCGGAGAGCATCACCTAAGGATATACAAGGTTGAGGCAGCATGAGGAAGCTGCCAAGTATTGCATTTCCTCGAATCTTGGGGATAAGTTGATCTCTTTATAACGAGCCCTTGCTATCAATTCGAAGGGGCTACAGAGATATAAAATGCACCGCTTTATTGCCATGTGACGTAGGCTTTGACCGAGGACAAGCCAAGCAGGTTCTGTATTTCCTGCTCTGCTTTCCAACGCATAAATGTCTGGCGCGCTTGGTTTTTTCCACAATCGAAACTGCTCAACCGAAAGGCGTCTCTAAACCAAAGTAATGCGGGGACGTTGCTTCCGGCCTCCTTTTCCTTCATCCCCAAATTAAAATAGGATTGGTTGCGAACGGCCAAGAATTCATTCACGATTCTAGTATAGTGCCCAAATGAAGGATTTAATTTTTCCAAAACAAAATCGTAGCTGTAGTTTTCTCGGCGATAATCGTCATATTCATCCCTTATGAAGTTGACCATGTTCGCATAAACATTGGATTGCTTGGCAAGTGATTGCAATACGTCTGTATCTTGGTCCGAGATTGGTTTCGAAAATGTCTCTCTTGCGATTCTGCGTATTCCATCTGGATCGGGCACATCTGATTCCAATTTCTCGAGCGTAGCGGCTCGTTGTTCATCAATATCAAGTGTAGACTGAGCGGAGGCCAATGAAGTAACAGCAAGAGAAACCATTACACAGAGTGCAACCGAAGAAATGTTGATCGACTTCATGGACGCGGTCTCCAATTGGTTGCTGGTGTTGGATGGTTGACTCGGTGATGGTGCCGCTTGATTTTGTAACGGCAGGCAATCATAGGTGTCCGGAGTAATCATTGCCAGTCGTTCTGTGTTCCATCGCGTCGGCGATGATGCTTCCGACCTTCTCCGCCGCCTCGACTAGGTGCGCATCGGCAAGGTGGGCGTACCCGGTGGTGGTGCGGTGGCGGCGGTGCCCGAGCAGCTTGCCGACCAGTGGCAGGTTCTCGCCCGCCATGACCGCCTGGCTGGCCGCCGTGTCCCGGAGGTCATGCAGGCGGAGCCTGTCCAGCTTCGCACCCGCGCAGGTCGTTCGCCAACAGTTCGTGAGAATCCAGATACCCCGGCCTTCGGCATGGTGCGGAAACAGGAATGCGTCCGAGTCACGAGGGCCGGGCAGCGCCTCGATGAGCGCCCGCGCGGCCTCGCCGAGCGGCACCGCGCGCGGGCCGGTCTTCGAATCGACGAGGTTGATGGCATCTTCAGCGATGTCGCGCCAGCGCAGATCGAGCACTTCGTTGCGGCGGCATCCGGTGAGCGCCAGCAGGCGGATCGCGGCGACCGCCTCGGGCCAGCGCGCTTCGTTGGCGTCGAGCGGGCGTCCGAGCCGGCCCAGCTCGTCCGCGTCGAGAAACCGGGCGACCTGCTTCCTCGGGTTCTTCGAAATGCCGAGACAGGGGTTGGAGCCGCGTTCGCGTAATCCCCATTCCTCAGCCCTGAACATCATCGCGCGGAGTATCTCGAAGGCGCGGTTGGCCGCGCCGGGCCTGTCCTTGCTGGCCGCATCGAACCACGCGGCCACGTCCTCGGGGCCGATGCGGTCGAGCGGCATTCTGCCGAACGCGGGCAGGATGCGGGCATTCAGGTAAATGCGCATGGTCTTGCGCCCGGAGGGCTTCCAGTGCGGTTCGCAGCGGCGCAGATACTCGTCCGCGAACTCCCGCAGTGTCGGGGTCTCCTTCTCGCGCTGGATGTCGTCCGCAGGGGTCCCGCCCGCGCGGATGCGCGCGAGCATGTCGCGGGCGCGGCGGCGGGCTTCGGCCAGCTCCATCTCGCCATGCCGGGCGATGACGATGCGGCGCTCCGTCCCTCGATGCGGGCCTGCACGATCCAGACCTTGCGGCCCGACGGGTGGATGCGCAGCCCGAATCCGGTGACTGCCTTGTCGAACAGGATGGTGTCCTTGCCGTTGGACTTGCTCTCGCGGGCAAGGCGCGGGGTGAGGTCAAATGCGGACATGGCGGGACTCTCCCTTGGGTTGGGTTTCGTGTCCGGCCTGGGCCTGACGCACGGCGCGGGACGCCCGCCCGCCTCTTTGCTCCCTTCCGGTCAGGGCCGCATGGATGCGGTTGGATACACGAAACGGCGATCACGCCGCGGGGCGTCTGCAAGACAAGGACACCAGAATCGTCCGCCTCCGACCGGCCCTCGACGGTCAGGACTGGAACGATATGCTCATACGTGAACGTGCTGGCGAACCGATCGAAACCGATGACCGAACAATCCCATGTCCCATGAACGGCCGCCCTACCTCCTGCGCCGCTGCTCGCAAGCCGACCAGACCGGCCGCCGCACGCCAGCAAATAAACGCTCTTCCTAACCGCCGCTAACACCCTCATGGCAGAACCTCACGACGAGCCTGCAAACGACAACAGTCGAACCGAAATCGACAGCCGCGCAGCATGAACCCAGCCCCTCAGCCCTACGCCATCATCGCCATACGAGATTCACACCCTTGACATTTGCAAATGGTTCAGTTCTGTTCTTTGAATAGAAATATTCACCGTTCCGGGGAAACCAAACCAATGACCCGCGTCCTCCTACTTGCCATACTGTTGCTTGGACCGCTTTCTTCACTGGGACAATCCGAAGAGCTCGCCGATATTCCACTTGGAAGAAAAGTCAGTAATATTGTGACTGTAGGGAAAACTCAAATTCCACTTCCTACGGGGGAATGGGAAATTCTGGCATCTGGCACAGCCAGACCGGATAATTCCGGCAAAGTCGGGTTTTCCTTTCTGATTCAAGAAGGAAATAAATCTGGGTTCGATGCAATTGCTATAACGGCCAATATCGAAAACGCGAGTTGCAATGGATGGCAACGGAATAAGGCAATATGTGATCGAAAGAATACTCATCACAACGAATCTGACAAAATTACAATCATAATAGTGTAGAATGTTGGGATGTAAATCATTATATAATAGATACGAACAGAGAAACAAAATCTGATTATCAAAAGAAAATATTTCAATACACCAGAACAAGTAGAGGTGGAGAACAAGTAGAGGTGGAAGAACGACATATATGATGAATTCCTTTTTTCGAGCAAACCAATGCCGCTTTGTTCGCTTACAATATTTGGTGAGTCCCGAGAATTTCAAATTTCCATCCGAATCCAGTCCTTGGGAGACTAGCGCGTGGCATCCCAATGCCGTTGGAAACGATCCGGAGCGGAAGAAATTTGTTAATGCCGTAAAAGAGGTTGGGGGAAAATTAAGTGCGGCGGTAGAAGGCGGATTATCAAGGGAATTGGATGATTGGACGTCGAATATCACTCTGAAATTCGACTAGTACTGCAGTTGCGTGTTATGTCGGCGTTTGTAGTGTGAGATTGCGGCCCGGGCTTGGTGCGTTCGTCGCCATATGGACCACTGGATTATGCCGGAAGGCCTGAGCGGGGGCCTGAAGACCATGCGGGCGAGGAGGGTTCGGATTTCGGGGACCGAGGGAATGAGCGCAGCGAGGAGGGTCAGGCGGCGATTGGCGGGTTGGGACTCGTTTCGTTCCGTTTGCCGGATGCGGCGCGGCGCAGGTCGGCGGCGAGTTTAGCGAGGAAGGCGGCAGCGGCCATGACGAGGCCGATATGGCGATGCCAGCCGTGCCAGGAGCGGGCCTCGCAGTGATCGAGGCCGAGATCGCCCTTGGCCCTCTGGAAGCATTCCTCGATGGTCCATCGCAGGCCGGCGGCACCGGCGAGTTCGGCGAGCGTGGTATCGGTGGGGCAGAAGACGAGATAGTAGGCCTGCTTGTCCGGGTCGTTGCGGGAGCGGCGGATCAGCAGCCAGCGTTCCCGGTCCTCCGGGCAGGGCCACGGCATGGGAATGCGCGCCCAGTCGTAGAGCCTGAGGCCCTTGCTGCCTTCGCCGGCGGCATGGACCGCCCAGGCGTCGTCCTCCAGATTGTCGGCCAGCGTTGCGGGATCGGTCTCGATCAGCCCGGAAGGGGTAAGGAAGCGCAGATAGTGGTTGCTGCGGACCGCCAGCACGTAGCTCTGTCCCCGCCCTTCCAGCATCTGGCGCAGACGGATGTCGGACCCATAGACCGCGTCGGCCAGAACGAAGGCACAAGGAACTCCCGCGTCGAGAGCTTCGCCGATCATCTCCCGCGCCAGCACGGGCTTGGTGGCGAAGGCGGTCTCTTCCGGCACCTGCGTCTTCGCCCGGCGCGCGCCGTCCTCTGCCCAGCCGCGCGGCAAATACAGGCGCCGGCGATCAGCGCCTGGCCGAAACGACCCGCATAGGCGAGGAACACGCCCACCTGGCTGTTCTCCACACCGCCCGCCGTGCCCGTATATTGGCGCGCAACGCCGACCGAGTGCCGGCCCTTCTTCACGAAGCCCGTCTCATCCACCACCAGCACGCCGTCCGCGCAGCCCAGCGCCTCGACCGCATAGGCCCGGACCTCGTCCCGCAGCGCGTCGGCGTCCCAGCGGTTCCGCCCAAGAAGCCCCTGCATCCGCCAGGGCCGGGCCAGGCCCGCTTGTTCCGCCGTCATCCAGCCCGTCTTGCGCTCGATACCCGAAAGAAGACCGTCCAGAAACGCCCCTCCCGTCTCACGAAGCTGACGACGACCGAATACCGGACCCAGACGCGACTTCCACGAACTCAACTCCCGCTCCCACTCCAGAAGCGAACCCGACCACTCCGTAAGCGGGGCGACCGGGGCACCTTCCAGTTGAGCTTCTGATTTGAGATTTCACCGCTGCGATGCGAGCAGGAGGTGAGTTTCACAATGGAGGCCTCAACTGAGACTCTCAGCAAGGTAGAAGTGCTTGGGGTGCGTGGCGGTCGTCGTCGCTGGCCGGATGAGGTGAAAGCGCGGATCGTAGCGGAGACGCTGGAGCCGGGGGCGACGGTGCGCAGCGTTGCGCGGAGATATGATGTTCATTCGAACCAGCTGACGGGCTGGCGCCGCCTGGCGCGGGACGGTCGTCTTGTGTTGCCGTCGCCGGATACGGATATGGCGTTTGTGCCGCTGGCGGTGTGTGCGGAGGGGTCGGGCGTTCCCGCGGCGGTCGGCGAGCGCGTGGAAGTGGTTCTGGAGAAGGTTACGGTCCGTCTGGACGCGGCGGTGCCGGCCTGGCGGCTCGCACTCGCCGAGATCGTCTCAGCGCTGAACGCGGCGTCATCGTGATCTTCCCTTCGAACCGGGTGCGGATTGTGGTTGCGACGAAGCCCGTGGACTTCCGCAAGGGCCACGACGGCTTGGTTGCCTATGTGAAGAGCGCGCTGCGCCGGGATCCGTTCACGGGCACGGTGTTCGTGTTCCGGGCGAAGCGCAGTGACCGTCTGAAGCTGGTCTATTGGGACGGGACCGGGTTGGTCATGGTCTACAAGCGCCTTGAGGAACAGGGCTTTGCGTGGCCGGCCATCCGCGACGGTGTCATGACCCTGAGCCATGCGCAGTTCGAGGCGCTGTTCTCCGGGCTGGACTGGCGGCGTGTGCGGGCGCCGTTGGTCCGGGCCCCGGCTGAGGCGGAGTGACTCACCTGACGGATCGGGGCCTGCGCCCTTCCGGCGCTGTGCTACCAAGCGGGCCATGGCTGCGCTTGCGGAGATGGACCTCGAAACGCTGACGCCCGAACAGGCGGCGGCTGCGAGGCAGGCGCTTGCGGCACTGGAGACGCTTCGCGCCGAGAATGAGGCGCAGTCGGAGCGCATCCGCCGTCTGGAACATCTGAACCTTGAACTGATCCGCCTTCTGTATGGCAAGAGGTCGGAGAAGCTGTCGGCGGACGAGCGCCAGCTGGCGTTCGAGGACCTGGAGGGCGCGTCCGCGGAGATGGAAGCGGAGGCCGCGGCTGGCGATCCGTCGCCGCCGCGCGCACCGAAGCAGCCTCGCCCGGCGCGCAATCTCGGCCATTTGCCGGAACATCTGCCCCGGATCGAGCAGGTGATCGAGCCGGAGAGCACGCTCTGCCCCTGCGGCTGCGGAGAGATGGTGCGGATCGGCGAAGATCGCGCCGAGAGGCTTGACATCGTGCCGGCGCAGTTGCGGGTGATCGTCACGGTGCGCCCGAAATACGCCTGCCGCCGGTGCGAGGAAGGCGTCACCCAGGCCCCGGCGCCGGCCCGGCTGATCGAAGGCGCCATCGCCCATGTGCTGATCTCGAAATATGCCGACCATTGTCCGTTGTACCGTCAGGCTCAGATCTACGCCCGCTCGGGGCTGGAGCTGGACCGCTCGACGCTGGCCGGCTGGGTCGGCAAGGCGGCGTTCCACCTCGGGCCCGTGTATGACCGCCTGAAGGACGCGCTGAAGACGTCGAGCAATCTGGGACTGGACGAGACCACGGTTCGGGTTCTCGACCCGGGTCGGGGCAAGACCAGGACCGGCTACATGTGGACGATGGCGCGCGACGAGCGAGCCTGGTCCGAGGCCGATCCGCCGGGCGTGGTGTACGAGTATGCGCCCGGGCGCAGCGGCAAGCATGGCGAGAAGCTGCTCGAGGGCTTCCAGGGAACGGTGCAGGTCGACGGCTATGCCGGCCACAACCGGCTGGCCTGGCCGGACCGGCCGGGCGGAGCGCTGACGCTGGCTGCATGTTGGGTCCATGCCAGGCGCGGCCTCAAGGAGGTGTTCGACAGCAGCGCCTCGCCGATCGAGAAGGCCGGTCTGGCACGCATCGCGCAGCTCTACAGGATCGAGGACAGGATCCGGGGCGAGCCGCCGGCGACGCGCCAGTTCGTCCAGTGGACCGAGTCGGCGCCGCTGGTGAACGCCTTCGGCGCGTGGCTCGACGAGCAGCGCTTGAGCGTCTCGCGCCGCTCACGCCTCGGCGAGAAGCTGACCTACATCGCCAACCAGTGGGACGGGCTGCTGGCGTTCCTGCACGACGGGCGCGTCGAGATGGACAGCAACTTCGTTGAAAATCGCATCCGCCCGGTGAAGCTCACAGCGAAAAACGCGCTGTTCGCCGGCCACGACGAGGGCGCGCGCGCATGGGGCCGTATCGCCAGCCTGATCGAGACCTGCAAGATGAATGGCGTAGAACCCTACGCTTGGCTCAAGACCACGCTGGAGAAAATCGCCGCCAGCCATCCCAACAGCCGCATCGACGAGCTCCTGCCCTGGAAGTGCAAGCCCCCGTCAAGCTGAAATCCAGGTACCCCGGTCGCCCCGCTTACACCACTCCGCAACGCTCATTACGTCCTTCCCCCGAAAAGGCCAATGACGGAATGAATCACTCTTCGCTCAAACGCGCAACTGTAGTAATAGGCATATAAGCTCCCAAAATTTGATCCGGAGTTTTCTTGCAAATTTCGGTGATTATGGCGAATACTAGCCAGCGGCTGCTAGGCTGTTGATCCTGCTGGCCTTTTCCGCTTCGTGATTCGCAGCGAAGGGTCGGGACGCTTCACTCCTGAGAAAAATGTCCTTGCCGCCTCCTCCGGACTGGTCGTCGGCAGCTTGATGATTCTGGTCACAGGACGGCCGCGCGGGCGCTTCTGGGACTCACTCTCCTTTGAGGCTGGCATGTCGGCATCTCCGGTTGGGTAAGGGGTGAATCGCCTCCGAAGCCTATGCCCGATCCGGCCTGCCCGCAATGCGCTTGACAGAATCCCTGACAGGCAGGCGGCAGGCGGATTGCGATCCGCTAGAGTCGCTGCATGAGCAAGATCAGTGAAACGCGCGAGGATCCTCTGCCTGAGACGCTGCGGCCAATAGACGGGAAGCTATTTCTCGGGCCACTTCCGGCCGGATGGAAAAGGCTGTTTCCGGTCCAGCAGTCCCGAGAGAAGACCGTGAAGATATACGGCACAATATCATTCGTTCGTTTTGGGGATCGACTACCGCTTCCGCAGTGAAGTCATCTAGCCTGAATTCCTGATCGTCGGTCATGCCGGCCTCTCGGTGTTGACGAGGCACGGTAGCAACGGCGCGGCAGGGGGACCAGCCCCCGTCCCTTGACTGGCCTGCCGGCGCAAGCGCAGGCTTCCCCATCGCCAACCGACTGCTGGCGGCTCTATGTCGGGCCGCCCGCTGAATACAAGAGCCGCATGCCCGGCGTGGGGTCGCTCCCCGTGCCTCGGCGAATAGGCGAGGACTCGCATCTACCGGCAGTCGTTTGGCGACCGGCCCGACACCAGTCGCGGCCGAGCGAAACCGGGGGATTCCCAATGCGCACAGCCGCCACCTTAGCCGTCGTCATTTTCACGCTTGCTGCTTGTGGCGGTGGAGGAGGAAATACTGGCGTTGGATCGGGGCCGCAGTCTCCAGGGGGACCGCAGGGCGTTTCCGTCCGTATGGCCACGGAGACTGACGGCCCGACGGCGGCCGACGTCTTGGACTATCTGGGTGTCCATGCAAGCGGCGGTCCGTGGTATTCGGGGAACAATCGGGAAGCGACTTGGCGGCACGCTCCGGGGCTGGCCCGGCATTCTGGAATTCCTACAGTGCGCATCGCGAAAGAAACCAAGGATCATCAACGCGCAATGATCTTGCACTCGGTCGCCATGGTGAACCGCGCACTGCCCTATGATAGGCATATCAAGATCGGTCCCGATGCGCCGGCGCTGGCCCCGATAGGCGATGTGCCGGACGGCGAGATATTCGTTGACTTCGCCCCGCATGACGATTGGCAACCCTTGCCCGATCCGAACTTTCGTCCAACCGGGCAAGCAGTCCATCGCTTCAGAATCGAAGATGGCAAGAAGACAGAGCATCGCGCTTCGCATGTTTGGATCGATTCCCGGCTCGATCCTGCCAGGCGGGTCACGCTGTCCACTATGATCCATGAACTTCTACATGCGCTGGGGTTTGGTGGCCATGTAGTGCCGAGTGAGTATCCAGATTCCTTCCTGCGCGAAATCCTGCCGCCCTTCGAGACGCAGCTTGGACCGATCGACATTGCGGCCCTGCAAGTCTTCTACACGCGGCTGGGCGTGGCGACGGACCTGGAGGATCTTTCGATCAACAGCCTTGGTCCATGGGAGGCGGAGACGACCAGTCTGACGGGTACTGCCGGGAGCGTGTCCTTCGGCGTCCGGCATCGGAACGGCATCAGTGTTCCTTGGACAGAAGGCGGCGACCCTTCCACCGCGCTTGCTGACAACCGGGCACTCCAGGGCACTGCGACATGGAACGGCGAACTCCTGGGCTTCACGCCCGAACAGCGTTCGGTTCGCGGCAAGGCCGAAATAGGCGTCACGCTTGCCACGATGGCGGGACGCGCCGACTTCACCGAAATGCAGTCATGGGCGGCTGGAGAAGACGTTGGCGCACTTGAAACCGGCGTCCAGTGGAACGCCGGCAATCTCGGCTATACGATCATCGTTGGCGGCAACTATATCCGCAGCACGGGCGGGGACGCCGGCGTCCTGTATGGCCGCTTCTACGGTCGCAACCATATCGGCGTTGCCGGCTCCGTAGAGCGCGACGACCTTACCGCCGCATTCGGTGCCAGCCGATGAAGTTCTCGGGACACGTCGCCGCCACTGCCTTCGGATTCATCCTAGTGTCCTGTCATACATGATATGTCGTATATTTCATGGTAGCTTTCTCGTCGTCCAACGACGGCGAGGAGGTCGGGATGAAGCGTTACGTGGTGACCTTGGAGAAGGAGGAGCGGGACGAGCTCGCGGGGGTCACGCGCAAGGGCTCGCATCAATCGCAGAAAGTGATCAACGCGCTGATCCTGCTCAACTGCGACGAGGGCGAGTTCAACGAGCACCGGGCGCGCGGGGAGGCCATTGCCGAGATCCTGCGCATCAGTGCGCGCAAGGTGGATCGGGTCAAGAAGCGTTTCGTCGAGGCGGGCATGGAGGCGGCGCTCGGCGGCCGACAAGGTCGCCGTCCCAGCTACGTGCGCAAGGCCGACGGCGAGTTCGAGGCGCGCCTGGTGGCACTGAGCTGCGCCGAGCCGCCGGAGGGCTACTCGCAGTGGTCGCTACGGTTGCTGGCGGACCGTGTCGTGGAGCTCGGCCACATCGACAGTGTGTCGCACGAGACGGTGCGCCGGGTCCTAAAAAAAACGCAATCAAGCCGTGGCGACGCGTCGGCTGGGTGATTCCCCCACAGGGCAACGCGGACTTCGCCGCGGCGATGGAGAAGGTACTCGACATCTACCGGCGTCCCTACGATGCGACCTCTCCGGTGGTGTGCATGGACGAGACGCCCCGGCAACTGGTCAGCGAGACACGCGAACCGGTTCGCGCGGCGCCGGGTCGCCCGGCGCGCGAGGACTACGAGTACCGACGCTGCGGAAGCTGCAACGTGTTCATGGCGACCGAACCCCTGGCCGGGCGGCGCATGACCAAGGTGACGGCGCGCAGAACCAAAACCGACTGGGCGCACTTCCTCAACGACATCGCCGAGCGCTACCCCGGTGCCAAGAGGATCACGCTGTTGATGGACAACCTGAACACCCACCGCCCCGGCGCCCTCTACGAGGCCTTTCCGCCGGCCGAGGCCAAGGCCCTGTGGAACCGCTTCGAGTTCGTCTATACGCCCAAGCACGGCAGTTGGCTCAACGTCGCCGAGGTCGAACTCAACGTCATGACCCGTCAGTGCCTCAACCGCCGCATCGCCTCCCTTGAGGTCCTGCGCGACGAGGTCGCGGCTTGGCAGGCGGACCGAGACCGCATCCAGAGCAAGGTCAACTGGCAGTTCACCACCGACGACGCCCGCGTGAAGTTGAAACGTCTTTATCCGACACTTGATGAATGACAGGACACTAGCCCAATGCACCCTCACATGGCTGTCGCTGTTCGTCTGGCGACGTGTTGCCGGTGTCGTGGTGGAGGAATTGGTTGATTTCTGCATCGTTGCCGGTGTGCTCTCTCTGGCGCTCTGGTTCATCGTCTTCATCGCGGCGATCAGCAAACCGGGACCGCCGAGGCCACCGAAACCACAACCAGTGGATGAGGTGCGCGATGCTATGATGCGGGCGAAAGCCATGCCGCGTTCATTTCGTATGGCGAAACATTGACAGTGAGTCCGGGGCCTCGGTAAGCTCGCATCGGCGGTCGCAATACACACCCCGCGCGGCCAACCCTCGGTCCCGCGTGGTCTGCCCCCGGTCGGTTGTGACATCTCGGCCGGGGCCGGGGTCCGGCACTGCGGCCGCCGCCCTCGCGGCCTGCATTCCAAAACCTCCTTGGTACGGCAGTCCACTAAACTGCCGGCAGGCCGCGAGGGTCCAACGGGAAGGGCAAGGCCATGCAGGAAGCAGCCGCGCGCGCGACAAGGCTCCGAAGGCGCGCGCGCCGCAACCGTGAAATGGCAACCGGATTGAAGGTTCTCGGCTTCCTGTTCTGCGCGCTTGTCGTCGTCGGTTTCGTGGAACGGTGGATAGGGAGTCCGCTCATGTTCGCACTTTTCATGGTCGCGTTTGCGCTGGCCTGCCTTTGCGCGGCCGGGATTCGGACGGGTTTCAAATGAGGGTCGCGGCGCGCGCGCTCGCCCCGCTCGCGCTCGCTGCGTTGACCGCATGCGGTGAACCGTCGCCCGAAACTCAATACTTTCACGAGTGCATGAAAAGTTGGCGGGTCGATGGTTGGCCTATCGACAGGGACGCGGCCGCAGACATTTGCTATCGAATCAGCAGAGCAGCGACGAAGCGCGATGACGGCTGAGCAAGCCCGCCGCGCGCTCTTGAAGGCGATAGAGGAAAGCGCCCGCCTTGCGCGGTTGCCACCTACAAGCGCCCGGTTGGCGAAGCAACCGCCAACGGCCGCGCGTAGAGCGCGCTTGCAGCAGCTTTCGAGGGCAAATGCCCGGTTGTGTGGCCCGCTCTTACCGCGACAAGGCCCCTAACGGCCCCTAGCGATGCCTGAGAGCCTGACTCGAAACTCCTTCAAGTCTGCCAAGACCTTGCGAGCCGCCGGGTTGTGAGTCGGATATGGGCGATGTTGATCCACGCCTCGCTGGAGGCGACGGATTTTTCCCAGTCTTTTGCCAGCCGTCGGCAGCGCCCGAGCCATGCAAAGGTGCGTTCGACGACCCATCGTCGGGGGAGGACTTCGAAGCCCCCCGCCTCCGCGGGGGCAGGCTCTTGGCGGTGTCGGAGCGTTTGACGATCTCGAGCGTCCACTTTCCGATTCTGTCCAGGGCGCCGCGCAGTTTCGGCCCGGCATATCCGCCATCGGCAAACAGGTGGCGCAGCCAGGGGCAAGCATGGCGTATCGATTTCAGCACTGCCGGAGCGCCGTCGCGGTCCTGAACGTCGGCTGCATGCACCACCAGTCCGAAGAGCATCCCGGTGGTGTCGACGACGGCGTGACGCTTGCGGCCTTTGATCTTCTTTCCGGCATCGTAGCCGCTAACCCCGCCTGCCTCCGTGGTTTTCACCGTCTGGCTGTCGATGACGCCTGCGGTCGGCTGGGCCTCGCGACCCTCCCGTTCACGCGCCTGCATGGCCAGATGGAACCGGATCGTCTGCCACAGCCTGCTGTCGCGCCACTCGTAGAAATAGCGCTGCACCGTCGAGACCGGCGGGAAGTCCTTGGGCAGCATTCGCCATTGGCATCCCGTCGAGGCCATATACAGCACCGCGTTCACAACCTCGCGCAGGTCGGTCTTGCGCGGGCGACCGATACGCTGCGGCGCCGGCATGAAGGGCTCGATCAACGCCCACTCGCGGTCGGTCAAATCGCTTGCGTAGCGCGGGCAGTCGCGCCGATACTCACGGCGGGCGGTTTCGGTCCAGGGCATTTGTGGCTCCGTTCAGCTTCGTAACCGAACAGAATCACAAACCCTTGAAACCGCTCAACTCTTTTCGGGTCAGGCTCTGAGAGGCGGCATGACGGAAGAAACCGACATAGCAACCGCTGTAGAGCAATTGCGCATTGAGCTAAGCGCGACGCGGGCAATCCTTATTGCGACGCTGGCGGTTGTCGCCAATGCCGATCCCGCCATGCTCCGAAGCATCCTCGACAGTCTGCCCAAGCCCGCGCCCGAAGGCGCTACGCCGCTCGGAACGCCCCTCAATCAATTCTTGGAAGCGGTCGCCATCGAGGCGGATTCGTTCCTCGACAATTTGCGCGATGCGCTCTCGGCTGAATAGCGGTTTCGGCATGATCCGCCCTTCCTGAAAGGTGCGAGCGCCACAACCGGGAACTGCGAACCGGGTTGATGCTTTGGGGTTTCTTCCTTCTCGCGATCTTCGCTGTCCTGCTGGTCCTGCCGCCAAAGATGATGTAGGCTCCAGCTACAGCAGTGGGAGAATTCGAAATGAGAACCATCAAGCTAGTGTCCTGTCATTCATCAAATGTCGGATAAAGACGTTTCAACTTCACGCGGGCGTCGTCGGTGGTGAACTGCCAGTTGACCTTGCTCTGGATGCGGTCTCGGTCCGCCTGCCAAGCCGCGACCTCGTCGCGCAGGACCTCAAGGGAGGCGATGCGGCGGTTGAGGCACTGACGGGTCATGACGTTGAGTTCGACCTCGGCGACGTTGAGCCAACTGCCGTGCTTGGGCGTATAGACGAACTCGAAGCGGTTCCACAGGGCCTTGGCCTCGGCCGGCGGAAAGGCCTCGTAGAGGGCGCCGGGGCGGTGGGTGTTCAGGTTGTCCATCAACAGCGTGATCCTCTTGGCACCGGGGTAGCGCTCGGCGATGTCGTTGAGGAAGTGCGCCCAGTCGGTTTTGGTTCTGCGCGCCGTCACCTTGGTCATGCGCCGCCCGGCCAGGGGTTCGGTCGCCATGAACACGTTGCAGCTTCCGCAGCGTCGGTACTCGTAGTCCTCGCGCGCCGGGCGACCCGGCGCCGCGCGAACCGGTTCGCGTGTCTCGCTGACCAGTTGCCGGGGCGTCTCGTCCATGCACACCACCGGAGAGGTCGCATCGTAGGGACGCCGGTAGATGTCGAGTACCTTCTCCATCGCCGCGGCGAAGTCCGCGTTGCCCTGTGGGGGAATCACCCAGCCGACGCGTCGCCACGGCTTGATTGCGTTTTTTTTAGGACCCGGCGCACCGTCTCGTGCGACACACTGTCGATGTGGCCGAGCTCCACGACACGGTCCGCCAGCAACCGTAGCGACCACTGCGAGTAGCCCTCCGGCGGCTCGGCGCAGCTCAGTGCCACCAGGCGCGCCTCGAACTCGCCGTCGGCCTTGCGCACGTAGCTGGGACGGCGACCTTGTCGGCCGCCGAGCGCCGCCTCCATGCCCGCCTCGACGAAACGCTTCTTGACCCGATCCACCTTGCGCGCACTGATGCGCAGGATCTCGGCAATGGCCTCCCCGCGCGCCCGGTGCTCGTTGAACTCGCCCTCGTCGCAGTTGAGCAGGATCAGCGCGTTGATCACTTTCTGCGATTGATGCGAGCCCTTGCGCGTGACCCCCGCGAGCTCGTCCCGCTCCTCCTTCTCCAAGGTCACCACGTAACGCTTCATCCCGACCTCCTCGCCGTCGTTGGACGACGAGAAAGCTACCATGAAATATACGACATATCATGTATGACAGGACACTAGCCCTGATGACGGTCATCGCATCCGCAATGTTAATTGGTGCTGCTCTCGCGGACACCTATGTTCGGGGCTATTATCGGAGCGATGGAACTTATGTCCAGCCACATTACCGATCCTCGCCGAACCGCAGTCACAATGACAACTGGTCAGTGAGACCCAACGTCAACCCCTATACGGGACGGCGCGGAACCAAGTCGCCAACCTACAACGATCAGTCTCCGTCTCGATGCAGCGTTTGGTCTATTCGCTGCTAGAACCACAAAGAGGCCGGCGGCGTGTTCGAGCGAGACGAGATCGCAGGCGCATTCTCTCTGGCGAGACAGTAGCCGCTCGGTCTCCGAAGCATGGGCGCTGTCCGGTCTCGTCTTCGACGATCCGCGCCTTCAGGACTGACCGAGGACCCTGAGGGTTCCGTTCCTCCCCCTCGGGGCGTCTTCCTACACGTTGAGTTCACCTTGGTTCGGCGGATCATGACGCTTCTTGATCTCACGGTAGCGGGTTCCAGGCGACTCCTGAAACCGCGCCCGGAAATGCCCCATGAAATCAGGCCAATCGCGAGACATTTCCATCATCGTGGTGATCCGTGTCATATGCAGAAGCAAAGGAACAAGACCTGTTTCTTCCTCGAAATACTGGTGATATTTGACAGGCAATTCGCCGGATGATGTTTTCGGATTGCGGTTCTTCAATTCGGAAACCAGCCCTGGAGCTAATGGCATATAGATGACCATGAGAGTGATCTTGCCGCATTCTTGGTGCCGACCGACGCCCATCCCCTTCCACTCCCAGCCCTTGAGCCGGTAGATTTCTTTGTAGAGTGGTTCGGGTGCAAGTCCGGCATGGTGTGGGTAAGTTGTTTATTTATTGAGATTATGGGGTCGCAGGAGGGGGTGGAATTGGGCCTTTGGTGACAATCGCCCGTTCGGTGCGGGGATATTGTCATTCAGGCATGGTGAGGCAGAGGAAGGTGGGAACGCTCGCTACCGCCGGAGGCGGTAGGATGCCGTGCGTCAAACCCCGACATCAGGAGCATTCCCATGTCAGTGTCGCCGCGTCCGGCTCCTTCGTCCATCGATGTTTCGGGCTTGCCGGTCCGGGTTGCGGAGGCGGTTGCGCGTATGGCTTGGGTCTGTCGTCGGCAGCTTGGCGCAGACCGGTCTGCCGAGGAGTTCGAGGAGGCCGAGCGGCGGGTGCGGGAGAGCGTGAACGCGCTGGGTTGCGAGGTGCTGGGTAAGCCTCCGAGGTAGGCCGCCTGTGGCTTTTGTCCGGGATCTGGGATGGTGCGCGCTCGGAGGTGGGCACGCCGTAAGTGTCCATTAAGGATAAGTGGACACTTGTGCGGATGTCGGACGAAGCGGAACAGTCGGGCGCCAGGGGCGAGGTTATGGTTCGCCGTCGTCGCCGTCGCTGGAGCGAGGCGCGGAAGCGCCGGATCGTGGCGGAGAGCTATCAGCCCGGGGTTTCAGTTTCGGTTGTGGCGCGCCGGCATGACGTGAACGCGAACCAGGTCTTCGGTTGGCGTCGCCAGTATCGGGAGCTGGCGCGTGTGGTGGGCGGCTTCGTCCCGGTGGTTGTCTCGTCGACGGAAGGGGCGGAGCCGGCGAAGCTGTTGCCGGGGTCGACGGATGTCGAACCCTCGCGCTCTGGCTGGATCGAGATTGCCCTGGCGGACGGCTCGCGTGTGACGGTCGACCGGGATGTGGACGCGACGGCGCTGTCGCGGGTGCTCGGGGTTCTGGAGCGGCGATGATCCCGGTGCCGAGCGGGGCGCGGGTCTGGCTCGCGACCGGCGTGACGGACATGCGGCGCGGGATGAACACGCTGGCGCTTCAGGTTCAGCAGGGCCTGGGCCGCGATCCCCATGCAGGCGACCTCTTCATCTTCCGTGGACGCAGAGGTGACCTCGTCAAGATTCTCTGGCATGACGGGCTCGGCACGTCGCTCTACGCCAAGCGCCTGGAGCGCGGTCGGTTCCCCTGGCCTTCGGCGTCGGGCGAAGCGGTATCGATCAGCGCGGCGCAGCTTGGCTACCTGCTGGAGGGGATCGATTGGCGCAACCCGGTTCGGACCTGGCGACCGTCGCGGGCCGGCTGACGGGCGGCAAATGGACTCACCCGACAGGATTGGCATAGCGGCGGAGCGGTTGTTGTGATTCGCTTCCGGGCATGCCGGACGGATCGGACATCGACGCTCTGAGGACGGCGCTGGCTGCGGCGGAAGCCGAGGTGATCGATGCCAGGGCGAAGGCCACCGAGGCCGAAGCGCAGATCGCCGCCTTGAAGCTGATGATCGAGAAGCTCCGTCGCGCGCTTTACGGCCAGCGTTCGGAGCGCAAGCAGCGGCTTCTCGACCAACTGGAACTCCAGCTCGACGAGCTTGAGGCGAGTGCCACCGAGGACGAGCTGGCGGCCGAACAGGCGGCAGCCGGGACGACGCAGGTGAAGGGGTTCACCCGCCGCCGCCGGTCCGGGCGCAAGCCGTTCCCCGAACATCTGCCGCGGGAGCGTGTGGTGGTGCCCGCGCCGAGTGCCTGTGGGTGCTGCGGCTCGGAGAAGCTCTCGAAGATCGGCGAGGACATCACCGAGACGCTGGAGGTCATTCCGCGCCAGTGGAAGGTGGTCCAGACGGTGCGCGAGAAGTTCACTTGCCGCCATTGCGAGAAGATCTCCCAGCCGCCGGCGCCGTTCCATGTCGTTCCCCGTGGCTGGGCCGGCCCCAACCTGCTCGCAATGCTTGTCTTCGAGAAGTATGGGACGCATCAGCCGCTGAACCGGCAGCGGGACCGCTATGCCCGCGAAGGCGTCGACCTCAGCCTGTCGACCCTGGCCGACCAGGTGGGCGCCTGCACCGTGGCGCTGAAGCCGCTGCACGACCTGATCGCAGACCATGTGCTGGCGGCGGAGCGTCTGCACGGTGACGACACCCCCGTGCCGGTGCTGGCGAAGGGCAAGACGGACACCGCGCGGGCCTGGGTCTATGTCCGCGACGACGCGCCGTTCGGCGGTCCGGACCCGCCGGCGGCCCTGTTCCATTACTCGCGGGACCGGTCCGGCAAACACCCGCAAGAGCATCTGCGGACTTTCACCGGCATCTTCCAGGCGGACATCTACGCCGGCTACAACCGCCTCTATGCGGCAGGAAGATCGCCGGGGCCTGTCACCGAGGCAGCGTGTTGGGCGCATAGCCGGAGGAAGTTCTTCGAGCTCGCCGACATTGCGGCGAGCAAGGGGCGAGGCAAAAATGCGCCGCCGATCTCGCCGCTGGCGCTGGAGGCGGTGAAGCGGATCGACCTGCTGTTCGACATCGAGCGCGGCATCAAGGGCAAGACCGCCGAGCAGCGCCATACCGTCCGACAGGAACTGAGCGCGCCGGCGCTGGCCGATCTCGAGGCCTGGATGAAGGCCGAACGCGCCAGGCTCTCCCGCCATGCCCCCGTGGCCAAGGCCATGGACTACATGCTCAGGCGCTGGGACCGCTTCGCCCGCTTCCTCGACGACGGACGCATCTGCCTTACAAACAATGCCGCCGAGCGCGCGCTCAGGGGTATTGCCCTCGGCAGAAAGTCATGGCTGTTCGCCGGCTCGGACCGCGGCGGCAGGCGCGCCGCGGCCATGTACACCCTCATCGGCACTGCCAAGTTGAACGACGTCGACCCCCAAGCCTGGCTCGCCGATGTCCTCGGACGCATCGCCGGAACGCCACAGAAACGGCTCGATGAACTCCTTCCCTGGAACTGGCAGGACAGCCGGCAGCACCATCACGCTGCATAGCCAGACAAGCCAGCCGACACTCCCCAATCAGCAAGACCCCGCCGACAAATTCACCCCAGGATACCCTGCGGTCCTCGGCGGATGCTTACTAATCCCCGGCCTGTGTCTGCGCGTCTCCCCTACCGGCGCGCGCAGCTTCGCCCTCGCCCGCATGGTGCGCGGGCGCAGGCGCTACGCCACCATCGGCAGCGCCGACGCCATGACGATCCCCGAGGCGCGGCGCGAGGCCCGCAGGCTCATCGCCAGCTACATCGAGCCGGCGAAGACGGACAACGGACCCAGGACGCCGGGGCATCCGATGGACGCCTTCGCCGGGGAGTTCCTCGAACGCTACGCCCGGCACTGGAAGCCCCGGACCCTGGAGTCCAGCGCCTACATGGTCCGCAACCATATCCTGCCCGCCTTCGGCCATCTGACCGTGGACGCCATCACCGTCGAGCACGTCAGGGACTGGTTCGCCTCCATGAGCGACCGGCCCGGCAGCGCCAACCGCGCCATGCCCACCCTGTCCGTCATGATGCGCATGGCCGAGCTTTGGGGATACCGCCCCCACAACTCCAATCCCTGCAAGAACACCCGGCGCTACAAGACGAAACCTGTGGAGCGGTTCCTCACCGCCGAGGAAATGGCCCGGCTCAACGCCGTGCTGACCCGCGACGAGTTCTGGTGCCCGCACATCGTCGCCATCGTCCGGCTGCTGATGCTGACCGGCTGCCGCTTCGGCGAGATCGCCGCGCTCGAATGGGACTGGATCAAGGACAGGCGCATTCACCTTCCCGACTCGAAGTCCGGGCCCCGCACGGTCTGGCTGTCGAGCGCCGCGCGCGCGGTCATCGACGCCATCCCGCGCTACGGTCCCGATTGCCCGTATCTCTTTCCGGCACGTCCGCCGACGCGGCCCATCGACAACATCGGATACCAGTGGGACCGCATCCGCGACGAGGCGGGCCTGCCCGGATTGAGGCTGCACGATTTGCGGCATAGCTGGGCGTCCACCGCCGCCATGAACGGCGTGGACATGGTGACCATCGCCAAGCTGCTGGGTCATGCGCTGGTCGAGACCACCGAGCGCTACGTCCATCTGTCCGACCGGTCCGTCGCCGACGCCGCCGACAGGGTATCGAACCGCATCCATGCCGCCCTGGCCGGAAAGGAGGAAGGCGGCGGACGGGCGTCCCGCGCCGTGCGTCCGGCCCAGGCCGGACACGAAGCCCAGACCAGGGGAGCGTCCCGCCATGTCCACATTTGACCTCACCCCGCGCCTTGCCCGCGAGAGCAAGCCCAACGGCAAGGACACCATCCTGTTCGACAAGGCGCTGCCCGGCTTCGGGCTGCGCATCCACCCGTCGGGCCGCAAGGTCTGGATCGTGCAGGCCCGCATCGAGGGACGGAGCCGCCGCATCGTCATCGCCCGGCACGGCGAGATGGAGCTTGCAGAGGCCCGCCGCCGCGCTCGCGACATACTCGCGCGCATTCGCGCGGGCATTAATCCCGCCGACGACATCCGGCGAGAGAAGGAGACCCCGACGCTGCGCGCGTTCGCGGACGAGTATCTGCGGCGCTGCGAACCGCACTGGAAGCCCTCCGGGCGCAGGACCATGCGCATCTATCTCAAGGCCCGCATCCTGCCCGCGTTCGGCAGGATGCCGCTCGACCGCATCGGCCCCGAGGATGTGGCCGCGTGGTTCGACGCGGCCAGCAGGGACAAGCCCGGCGCGGCCAACCGCGCCTTCGAGATACTCCGCGCGATGATGAACCGGGCCGAAGAGTGGGGATTGCGCGAGCGCGGCTCCAACCCCTGTATCGGCATCGCGAAGAACCCGAAGAACAATGTTGCCCGCTTCCTCGACGCCGACGAGCTCGCCCGGCTCGGGCGCGCGCTCGACGCCCGCGAGGCCCGCTGGCCCGAGGCCGTCGCGGCGATCCGCTTGCTGGCGCTCACCGGATGCCGCCGCAGCGAGGTGCTCGATCTGCGCTGGCGCGATATCGGCGAGGACGCCATCAATCTCGAAGACTCGAAGACCGGCCCGCGCGCGGTGCCGCTCGGCGAGGCCGCACGGGCGCTTATCGAGTCGCTGCCCGACGCGCGCGACCCTGACGCCTTCCTGTTTTCGCGCCACGCCGAGGCCCGGGGCACCTACAGCCTCACGAGGTGCTGGC
Source organism: Alphaproteobacteria bacterium (assembly GCA_965261985.1). Lineage (GTDB taxonomy): Bacteria > Pseudomonadota > Alphaproteobacteria > Bin95 > Bin95 > Bin95. The sequence continues at coordinate 4,450,328 of OZ253490.1, read as the reverse complement.
GGACGGTCTGCGCCGATGCCGGCCTCGGCAGGCTGCGCCTCCACGACCTGCGACACACTGCGGCCAGCCAAGCCGTCATGGCGGGCGAGAATCTGCCCCTGGTGGGCAAGCTGCTCGGCCATCGGCGACACCGGACCACGGCGGGCTACGCCCACCTTGACGATGCGCACCTTGTCGATGCGGCGGAAAGGGTCGGTGCCGCTATTTTGCGCGCGATGTTAGACTGAGCTTCCGACACCCTGTCTGGAGCCGAAGGAACACAACTGAATACTGGAGACCGCCGTATGATCCGTATGATCCGTTCCTTGGTGCTTGCCTCCACAATGCTGCTCGCCGCGCCATTGCCGCTAGCCGCACAAAGCGACGAGACATGCATCAACTACATGGAAGCCGATGCCGCCAATGACGCCGCAAAGCGTGAAGCTAAGGCAGCGTTCAACGCCGCCACGAGCGAAGCTAGACAAATCTACGAAGCGGCTGAACGCGAGGCAGAAGCTGCCCATCAGGACGCCGAACGTGAGGGCAAGGCTACACTCAACCGCGCGAGAGCCGCTGTAGACAGGGCACGGACCGCCCATAAGGCCGCCGTGACCAGAGCTCGGGAGAACTATTTTGCCGACCGCCGAGAGGCTCAAGCCATCTACGACGCCGCCATAAGGAATATTCTGCCCGCCCGCAAGGCCGCGATCCAAGAGGTTCACCGTGCCTACAATGCCGGTACAATCCAAGGTCGTGCCGCATATGATCGCGCATTGGAGGAAGCCAAAGCCAAGACCTACGCTGCCGAAAGCAGGGCTAATGCCGCTCACGCGACCGCATCAGTCAAAGCGGAAGCTACCTACGAGGCTGCCAAACGCAACGCTAAAGTCGATCTAGACAAGGCCGCGCAAGCTGCTCATGAAGTTAGAGTACGAGTGGCCTCGTCCGCGAAAGAACGATACGCCTCCTCTATTCGTAAGGCGAGACTAGCCTATGAACCAATCGAACGTAAAGCTCGAGCCGTCTATGAGAACGCCAAGAGCGCAGCGGACGAAACGCATGCGCGAGCCTATTACGAAGCCTACAAGGGGTCCACTAGCGATGTCGTGAGCGTAATGATCAAGCTTCTTAACGCTGATCGCGCACGCTGCCGTGAGCGTTTTGGTGAGTAATTTCCCTTGTATGCACGTCAGCGATCAAACCTAACCACGGAGGGATAACAAAATGTTGGCCACGCGCCGCAGGAAGATCAGCGCCAATTGGCAATTTCATACCGAAGCGCCTATTTTGGCGTTCTTGGTTTTCTTTGACAGAGCGCCCGGCACTTCTCAAGATAGTCGTGAGAAAATTGGTCAATGTTGGAAATGTCACCCCCGAGATATCCCCATCGATGAATTCCACGATGACAAGTCGCGCACAATACTGCAAAATCTTCAACATTAACCTCCCAAAAATGGCCTTCCTCAAGCTCATCGAAGGGTATCAAATGGTGAAGTTCAAAACTTGAACCCCATATCTGCTGTTCGTCTTCATTGATTCCCAGTCCACAAGCCTCGCATCTGAACCCCTTGATTTTAATGAAACCTCTAACCGAGCCACGCCTTTCAAGAGCCAATGACTTGCTGCGGCGTTTGCTTTCCAGCATTGTTTGCACTGGCGTTTCTTTATCCTCTGTAACTTGATTAATGTATTGATGAAGGTCCTCCAAAAATTGCTCGGCACCTTCGCAGTTCAGACCATACCATATTCCAGCCGTGCCGATACCGCCAATCTCAAACCCATCGATCCCGCGAGGAATAGAAAAGCCGCGTTGTGCCTCTTCGACGAGCGTAGTGTCTTCTGATATGAATCGAACCAACCCTAAGTCTTCGCGATCCGGACGGTCAATCCACCGTCGAAATACCGTGGCATTGTTATACCAGCCAACTACGAGCAGGTTATTGGTAGCGGGATGAGGTGCGCAAAACACTACCAAGATGCCGTCTACTTCGTCTTCGTCCGTGTTTGCAACGAGACGATTGATGTCTAGGTTGTTCGCGTTGGGAACGGCGACGTATCCGTAGTAGACGTTATCAACGGGGAGAAAATTAAGCGCCTCGAATGGGGTGTTGCCCCCTGCAACCCAACCATCTCCACTGTATGCCGGCTCTCCCACATCTTGGTAGAAGGGCATCCATGCAACTCGGCAAACCAGAATTGGCATTGAAACATTCCTGCGCGTCGAAGAGATTCGTTGGAGGATATCATGCAGTCTACCGAGGTCAACGAGCTGGCCTGTTTACGGAATTTCGATTCACGCCGAAGCGCTGGCGCTCACGCCGCGACGGCGCGGGCGGGAACCTCGTCCCACGACAGGCCGCCCCTCAAGTTGCGCCGCCCTTCGCGTACGCCCCATCGGACGGCCTGCCGTCGGCCGAAAACAAATGATGGGCAGCCGCCAGGATACTACCCGGTCTGCCCACCGATCATGCGTGGAAGCCGCCCGCACGCCGTTCGGCGGCGATCCTCTCCCGACGCGCCTGCGCAAGCTCGTAGCTCGCCTGCATCCGCATCCAGTGCTCGGCGGTGCCCCAGCCGATATCCTCCAAAGACAGCGCCATGTTCGCGGACACTCCCGCCTTGCCGTTCAGCAGCCGCGACAGCGTTCCGCGCTCGCAGCCGAGCCGCTCCGCCGTCTCGGTCACGTTCCAGCCAAGGTCGTCCATGCTCTCGCGGATGAGTTCGCCCAGGTGCGGCGGGTTCTGCATCGGGCCGACGCGATCGTTCGCGATGTCGTTCATGGTCAGCACTCCCTCCGGTCAGTGGTAGTCGATCATGTCCACGTCCACGGCCTCGCCGTCCTCGAAGCGGAACACCACGCGCCAGTTGCCCGAGACGCGGGCGCTCCATTGGCCCGCCCGGTCGCCCTTGAGGGGATGCAGCCGGAAGCCCGGCGCGTCGGCGCTTCCCGGATGGGTCGCCTCTTGCAGACGGAACAGGATACGCCGAAGCCGTGGCACGAGACCGGCGGGAAGCCGCGCCGCGTCGTCGCGTTCGTGCAGCGCCCGCAGCCCCTTGTGCCTGATCCTCATGATTCACTGTAGCGCGCCACGTTACACGCCGCAATCGCCTGCCGTGCCGTCGCGACGGGCGACGACTGTGCGGAGCAGCGGCGTATGCACGGTCCGATCCTGCGCTGCGGGAACATGTGCGGCGGCCGCTGCGGCGCGGCGGTAGTGCGAGAGTCCGCACCGCCGACGACGCTGCGGGCCGGGGGAATGACGCCGCCGGCGCGCGCGCCCGCATGCATTGATCTGTTACCTCGTGCTTCCTATAGTGCCGCCCGGAAGCCGCGCGGCGGTTCGGGGACTGTCTCCGCAAGTGCGCGGCGGGCGCTGCCGCTCAAGCGCCGCTCGGGCTAAATGTTGGTTGCACAACGGCTTTCATTGCCCGACGGTTCGAGCGGTCAGGAAGCGCGATCAGGACGCCCTTCAGCGCGTTGGTCTCACACCCCACGCACCGATGATGTTGTTCTTGTCAATGAGGGCTGTCGGGCAAATTCGCGAAACCGTGGCCTTCGGAGCGATGGATGCTTCCCTGGCCCATCATTGCTTCGATGGCCTGCCCGACCCGTTCTGCCGCCGCCTCGATTTCACGGTCTCCGACATGAGCGTAACGCATGGTCATGCGGACATTGGCGTGCCCGAGCAGACGGGCGGTAACGGGCAGCGGCACGCCGTTCAATACGGCCTGACTGGCGACGGTATGGCGGAGGTCATGCAGGCGAACGTCTTCGATCCCCGCCTCGCGCCGCACCCTGTTCCAGAGCGAGAGCTCACGGGATCGGGGACGGGACGGGTCCCTGGCTGAGGGAAAGACCCAAGGACCGTTTCCCTGTTCCGTGCGGCGTTCGACGATGGCCCGCGCCGGCGCATTCAGAAGGACGGTCCTCGGCCCGGTCTTGCTGTCGCGGAGTTCGAGCCGATCGCCCTTTACCTCATCCCGGCCGAGACGGAGGATCTCGCTCTTGCGGCAGCCGGTCAGCAGCAGCAGGCGGACGATATCGGCCTGCTGCGCCTGTGAGCGGGAGCCGTCGGCATAACGGTCCAGCACCCTGTGCAGGCGGGCGATTTCCTCGACCGAAAGGAACCGGGTGAACCGGGCCTCGGGATTGCGCTGTATGCCCCTTGCCGGGTTGGCCTCGATATGGCCGCAGGAGATCGCATGATTGAGTATCTGCCCGAGCAGGGTTAGCACCCTGTTGGCGTTTCCAGGCGTGGTCCTGCTGCAGGTCTCGAACCAGCAAAGCACCATGCTGCGGGTGATGCGGTCGAGGAGCAGGAAGCCGAAGGCCGGCAGCAGCTGACGCCTCAGAAGGCCGCCATAGTTCCGTTGCGTGGAGGGCTTGCACCGGTCGAGGCGGACCGCCTTCCAGGGGCCGGCGACGAAGTCTCGGAACAGGGGCGCCGCCTCGCGGGAGCCATCCTCCCCATCCTCTGTCCCGGATGCCGCCGCAAGACAGGCGCGGCGCACCTCCTCGACCTTGCAGAGCACCGCCGGGCCGAACGACATCTTGCGTATGCCGTCAGGCGTCTTGCGGTGGTAGACGAGAGTCCGGCTGCCGGAGGGGCGGACTCGCACCCCGAGCCCGGCCACCCCGGTATCCCAGAGCGTATATTCGCGTTCCTTGGGCCGGAGCCGTGCAACGCCGGCGTCGGTGAGCCTCTTCCGTACCGGCATGGCTCAGCCCTCCCCGAGAATGCCGGCGAGAGCGTCGACGGCTTCCCGAACCGAGCGGTCCGAAAGATGGGAGTATTTCAACGTCGTTCCCGCATCGCTGTGCCCGAGCAGGCGCCCGGTCGTCGTGACGCTTTCGCCCTGCATGATGGCGATGCTGGCATATGTGTGACGGAGGTCGTGGAGGCGCACATCGGCAATATCCACCTCCTTCCGGACCCGGCTCCAGAACGTCTCGAAGACGACCGACGATACCGGCCCCTGCCGCTGCGGCGAGGGAAAGACCCACCGGCCCTCCCGCGGGAGCCCGTCCAGCAGGACGCGGGCGGGCGAGCACAGCCAGACCGTGCGCGGCCCCGTCTTGCCGTCGCGCAGGAACAGGCGCCCCTCCCGGTAGTCGGACCATTGCAGTGTCCGGATTTCGGTCTTGCGGCACCCTGTGAAGAGAAGCAGGCGGAGGAAAGCCACGTCGCGCGGATGGCGTGCTTCATGGCCGTCGAGCACCGGTGCAAGCCGGCGAAGTTCCTGCTCCGACAGGAACCGTTCGCGTCCCTTGCGCCGGTAGCGGCGGATGCCGGTGCAGGGATTGCTGCCTTCCCGGCGGTAGCCGTAGAGTTCGGCCTGGCGCATGATGACCGAGAGGATCGGCGCGGACCGGTCAGCCGCCACGGGCGTCGCGCGCAGGGAAGCCAACCATTGCTGCACGTCCTGCCGCGTGATGTCGGCAATATTCCGGCCCCGGAACCGGGGAAGAATCGTGTTTCGCAGATAGTTCCGGTTGACCTTGAGGGTTCCGGGCTTCCAGTTCCGCCCGTAGCGGTCGAACACTTCCTCGGCCACGGTCTCGAAGAGCCTCTCCTCCGGCAAGGCGGGCGTCTCATCGCGCCGGATGGCGGCCAGCAGTTCCGCTGCCTGCCGGCGGGCCTCCTCCAGGCCGATGCTGGCGGCGTCGCCTACGGTTTTCCAGAAGCGCCGGCCCTCATGCTGGCTGTGGACGAAGAAACGCTTGCCGCCCGAGGGCAACACGCGGACACCGAAGCCCTTCAGTTCGGCGTCGCGGACATCGTATGGCGACTTCCTGGCCTCAAGGGCCTCGATCCGTCTCCGGGTGAGGCGGACATTGGGCATGGATATTCCTCCTGCATTCTGTTGCAGGTGGGGGAAAACGCAGTTGCATTTCTGCCCCGGACCCGCAATTGCACGAGGAAAAACAAACGCTACCTCAACATGTTAGCATCGAAGATGCGTCATGCGGTGTCATGATCGGCTCTCCGCCGGCCTCGCCAACGCCCCATCCGTCTGCATCCTGCATGTCGTTCCTCCATCGCGTTTCATTCCGCTCGCGCCGCCGCCGGCTTGCCTGCGGCCCGTCCCAGCCGGTTTCGGGGCGGGCTCCGGAAACGCAGGGGCCCACTCCAAGGGGGTGTCATGAAATGTCATGTTTTGTCATGCGGCGTCATGATCGGCTCTCCGCCGGCCTCGCCAACGCCCCGTCCGTCTGCATCCTGCATGTCGTTTCTCCATCGCGTTTCGTTCCGTTCGCGCCGCCGCCGGCTAGCCTGCGGCGCGACCCTTTTTCGCGCGTATCGCATGGGCGCGCGCGCTCGCGTTTGCGCCGGCGCGAGGCGGGAGACGAAGCGGCCTCCGGATGCCGCTTCCTCCTGACCCATCTTACCACGGTTTTACAGGGGTCAAGCTCATATTAGGAATTATTTCTAATTTCAGGAACGAGTCATCGCTTCCGGTCTTGGGCCGTGTCCTGCCGCTCGAACCCGGTGGGAAGGCCGGGAGATGGTCTCCGGTTCTCCGCTCCGCTACGGCCGGGGTGACGAATGGGGGACGAAACCAAAACCCATAGCCCGGCAAGGCAGGCGCTTCCCGGTTCGTTAGGTGCCGGCTCTTGATGCCTTCGCCTGCTCGAAATGGCGGATCGCGCTTTCGAACTTGTCGCGGCAGCCGATGTTGCAGAACCCGACGACTTGGCCGTCATATTCCGACAACGAGTCCGCCTGCACCGGCTTGCCCGACCAGGGGCAGGTCTCGTTGATGCAATCGGCAATATCGAGGGCGGGCATCGCGTTTCCCTTCATGTCGCGGTTTCAGTCTCCCGCCATCCCCGGCGGGAAGGCCGAAACGACGGCGGTGCGTGTCGTCCCGTCTTCGACCGGGTGAGCGGATGCCGGGGCCGCGACCGCCGCCCAAAGCCCGGCGGCAAGAAGGAGGGCGAGCGTCCCCAGCGTGCGCAGGACCGCCACCGGGCGCATGAGACGGGCTCTCCCGAACCCGCCGGTCGCTAACCTGCGGCGGCCACCATCAGGCGGCCCTCGACGCCGTGGCGGGCGATCAGGCTGGCCACCAGGCCGCTCGTCTTGGCTTCCTCGACGAATTCGGCAACGAAAGCCGCGGCGGACCCGGGCCGCGAGCGGGGCACGCCGATGGCCTGCTGCACGGCGGAGAACCGCCCGTCCAGAATACGCGCGCCGGGCAGCTTCTCCACATCGCAGATCAGCGCCGGACGCAGGCCGGCCAGCGCCTCGTATCCCTGCTCGACGAAGAGCTCGAAGGCGGCGCCGAGACCCTGCGCGCGTACCAGTTCGGCATTCTCGATATTGCGCGTGAGCCAGAGGTCATAGGCGCTGCGGGCCGAGACAGCGATGCGGATGCCGGCGCGGTCCACCTCCTCGACCGACTGGATCGGCGAGCCCGACGGCACCAGGTAGGTGGCCTCAATTTCCGAATAGGCCAGCGTGAAGGCGATCTTCTCCGCCCGCTGCGGCTCGGCGCCGATCAGGCCGATATCCCAGACATCGTCCTCGGCCGCGTCCGCCAGTTCGCCGGGCGTGGGGAAGGGCACCATCTTCACCGGCACGCCCAGCCGCTCGCCCAGCGCGCGTGCCATGTCGGGCGATACGCCATCGGGGTCGCCGGACTCGGTCCGGCCGGTGACGAGCAGGAAGTTCGACATGTTGATGCCGGCGCGCAGCACACCGGTCGGCGCAAGCTGCTCGGCGATGTTCTCTGACATGGAAGCCGGGTTCCTTCGGTCTGTCGGTGTTGGGGTTCGGGGCGCAGCCGGTCAGACGGCGCCCTTGTCGCGCAGTTCGGCAACCTCGCCGCCGGAAAGGCCGAGCCAGTCCGACAGCACCTCGTCGGTGTGTTCGCCAAGCGTGGGCGAGCACTCGACCGGCACATCGTTGCCCGACATCTTCACGGGCCAGCCCGGCATCAGGAAGTCGCCGCGGTCCGGGTGCTGCACGGTCTGGAAGATGCCGCGCGCGCGCATGTCCTCGCTATCGGAAAGCTCCTTGGAATCGAACACCGCGCCCACCGGCACGCCTGCCGCGCCGATGGCCTGCATCGCCTCTTCCTTGCTGCGCTGGGAGGTCCAGGCGGTGATGGCTTCGTCCAGGTCTTCCTGGTTGGCCGAACGCGCGGGCGCGCTGGCAAAGCGCGGGTCGTCCTTGAGCTCCGGGCGGCCGATCACCTCGCAAAGCCGCTCCCAGTGGAGGTTCGAGGCGCGGGTCGTGTAGATATAGACATAGTCGTTGGGCCCGCCGGGCGCGCAGCGAAAGACGTCCGAGGGCGCGCTGCCGGCCATGATGACCTCGTTGCCGCGCCGCTGGGCGGCCTTGCCGGTCGTGGCCTGGACGGCATAGGCGAGCCGGCAATAGTTGATCATCGCGTCCTGCATCGCGACCTCGATATGCTGGCCCTTGCCGGTCTGCCCGCGCTGGTAGAGCGCGCCCAGGATCGAGATCGCCATATGCAGGCCGGTGCCGGTGTCGCCGATGGTCGGGCCGGGGTTGATCGGCCGTCCGTCCGGGTCGCCGGTGATCGCCATGACGCCGCCCACGGCCTTGCCGATCATGTCGAAGGACAGGAACTTCTCGTAGGGGCCGCCGCGCGCGAAGCCCTTGACCTGGGCGTAGATGATGCCCGGATTGATCGCGTTCGCGACATCGTAGCCGAGGCCGAGGCGTTCGATGGCGCCCGGCGCGAAGTTCTCGATCATCACGTCGGCCCTGGCGATCATGGCCTTCACCGTCTCCAGCCCTTCCGGGCTCTTCAGGTTGACGGTGACGCTCTTCTTGTTCGCGTTCAGCAGCATGAAATAGTAGCTGTCCACGCCCGGCCGGTCGGTGGAGGCGAAGCGGCCCTGCTCGCCGCTGCCGGGCCGCTCGACCTTGACCACATCGGCGCCGAGCCAGGCCAGCGCTTCGGTGCAGGAGGGGCCCGCCTCGAACTGGGTGAGGTCGAGCACGCGGACGCCCGCAAGGGCGCGATTACTGTTGTCGGTCATATCGGTCACTCGCTGATCGGTCAGTCCTCGTCGGGCCGCAGGCTTTCCTTGAAGCGGGCCCGGTTGGTCACATACCACTGGTTCTGCTCGGCGAAGAAGGCGGACATCTCCGGCGTCACCTGCCGGATCACCCTGCCGGGAATGCCGACCACCATGGAATTGTCGGGGATTTCGGCATTCTCGCGCACCAGCGCCTTGGAGGCGACCACGCAATTGCTGCCGATCTTCGCGCCGTTCAGCACCACCGCGCCGATGCCGATCACGGTGTTGTCGCCGACGATGCAACCGTGCAGCATCGCCATGTGGCCGACCGTGACATTGCGGCCGAGCACCAATGGCGAGCCGGGGTCGGTGTGCAGCACGGAGCCGTCCTGGATGTTGGTCTCCTCGCCGACCTCGATGGGCTCATAGTCGCCGCGCAGCACCGCGTTCCACCAGATCGACGCATTGCGCAGCACGCGCACGCTGCCGATGCACACCGCCGTCGGCGCAATCCAGGCGCTCTCATGCGCCTCCACCCGCCGGTCCTCAAGGATGTATTTCATGAGCCCGCATTAGAGCGGGGCAGGGGCGGGTGCGCAAGCGGCGGCCGGCGGCGATGAGCCGCAGCGCTTGCTTCGACAGCGGCATTGCCGCATATTGAGGGACGATGCAGGTCTTCTCTACCCGCACTTACGAACGGGCGATTCGCAAGCTGCTTGGGGAAGAGGCCCGCAAAGAAATGGAGGAAAGTATCGTCGCCGCCCCCGATGCGGCGCCCGTCATTCGGGGTACCGGCGGTATCCGCAAGCTGCGATGGGCCGGATCGGGACGCGGGAAGCGAGGCGGCATCCGCACCGTCTATTTCTACCATGCCGGTCCTGATGCGATTTACTTGCTGACGGCCTACGCGAAAGCGGATCGCGAAGATCTCACGCCGACGGACACGAGAGCGTTGTCGCGTCTGGTCGCCGCGATCAAGAAGGAGACAACGGGACAATGACGGCGGAACGCACCGGGCTCGGGCTTGAGATCGAAACGGCTCTGGGCGAGGTTCTCGGCCATGTTCGCGGCGAGACGGCCCTGCCGTGCCGGATTGTCGACGATCCCGCTGCCGGCCGGATTGTGGCTCTCCGTAAGCGCTTCCGTTTGAGCCGGCGGAAGTTCGCCGAGCGTTTCGGTCTCGACGCGCGTGCTCTTCAGGAGTGGGAACAGGGCCGGCGCGTTCCCGACAGGGCGGCGCGGGTGTTGCTCACCGTCATCGACCGGGACCCCGAGGCCGTGGTCAAGGCGCTCGGCGACAATGGAATTGAAGGACGGACGGGGCGTTCCCCGGCATCGTGAGTCACGCGCCGACCGGCATGAGCGGCGGGAGCCCCGTTGCATGGAGGCCCCAGGTCGCCCGGCGGGCGTCCGGGGCGGCGGGTTGGAGGCGCGCGGGTCAGCCGCCCACAATGTTGTTCTCCGGCCCGTACGGAAAGCCGGTGATGTTGTCGGCTCCGTCTTCCGTCACCACCAGGATGTCGTGTTCGCGGTAGCCGCCGGCGCCGGGTCGGTCTTCGGGGATCGTTATCATCGGCTCCATGGAGAGCACCATGCCCGGCTCCAGCACGGTGTCCACGTCTTCGCGCAGTTCCAGGCCCGCTTCGCGGCCGTAGTAGTGTGAGAGCACGCCGAAGCTGTGGCCGTAGCCGAAGGTGCGGTACTCCAGCAGGCCGTAACCTTGGTAGATCGCGTTGAGTTCGGCGGCGATGTCGCAGCAGCGCGCACCGGGGCGGATCAGCGCGAGCCCGGCCTCGTGGACCTCGACATTGATTTTCCACAGGCGCAGATGCTCGTCCGGGCACTCTTCGGCAAAGAGGGTGCGTTCGAGCGCGGCGTAGTAGCCGGCCATCATCGGGAAGCAGTTCAGCACCATGATGTCGCCGCGCTCGATCCGCCGCGAGGTGACGGGGTTGTGGGCGCCGTCGCTGTTGATGCCGGACTGGAGCCAGGACCAGGTGTCCAGAAGCTCCACATGGGGCTGGCTCCGGCCGATCTCGCGCACCATGGCCCGGGTGGCGTGGAGCGCGACCTCATATTCCGGCACGCCGACGGCGATGGCCTCCACGGCCGCCGCGCCGCCGATATCGGCGATGCGCGCGCCCTCCCTGATCCAGGCCACCTCCTCGTCGGACTTCACCATGCGCATCCGCATGGCGGGCTTGCCCGCATCGACCAGCTCCGATGTCGGCAGCGCGCCCTGCAGCTTGCGCAGGTTCTCGACGCTGATGTGGTCGAACTCGATGCCGACCCGCCAGCCGTCCGGGATCAGGGTCTTCACGGCGGCGAAGTAGTTGTCCCGGTGCCAGTCGGTATAGACGAGGTTGTCCCCGAAGGTCCGGCGCCAGGGCTGCGCTCCGTCCACATTGGGGGTGATCGTGGTCTGGCCGTCCTGCGTGACGACGAGGCCGAACAGGCGCGCGAAGGAGGTGTAGAGGAAGTCGCTGAAATAGGCGATGTTGTGATGGGAGGTGAACAGGCAGGCGTCGATCCGCCGCTCCGCCATATGGGCGCGCAGGGCCGCGAGCCGGCGCTCCATCTCGGCGGCGGAAAAGGTGGGTTGCACCGCTGCGCCGTTCCGGATCGTCTTGAGCTGTTCCATCGCCGTTACCCCCTGTTCGATTGACGGTCGCGCAGACCGGTCGGCGGCGCCCGAAACCGCCGGCGGCAAACTATCCCGACAACGGCCCCCGCTGCTACCATTTCGCCGTTCCCTGACTGAGACAGGCCGAATGTTCCAAGATTTCGACAGCGCCCGGCTCCGCCATGCGGCCGGTCCCCGTTTCACCGGCGATGCCGCGACGCGCGTCATTTCAGCCGCCGATTTCGCTGAGGCGGTCGCCGAGATCGCGCAATGGGAAGGCTACGCGCCGACGCCGCTGCTGGAGCTCGACGCGCTCGCCGGCGGGCTGAACCTTGCGAAGGTCCTCTACAAGCATGAGGGGCCGCGATTCGGCCTCGGCAGTTTCAAGGCGCTCGGCGGCGCCTATGCCGCGCTTCGAATTCTGCAAGGCGAGATTTCATGCGCGCTCGGCCGCCCCGTCGCGCCGGGCGATATCCGCGATGGCAGGCATGCGGGCCTCGCGTCCCGGATCGTGCTGGTTACGGCCACCGACGGCAATCACGGCCGCTCGCTCGCCTGGGGCTGCCGGCGGTTCGGCGCGCCCTGCCGGATCTATATCCACGCCGAAGTGAGCGAAGCCCGGGCCGAGGCCATGCGCGCGCTCGACGCCGAGGTGGTCCGCATCGACGGCAATTACGACGACTCGGTCGCTCTGGCGCGCGAGGAGGCCGACGCGAATGGCTGGTTTGTCGTCTCCGACACTTCCTGGCCCGGCTATACCGACCCCCCGCGCGACGTGATGGCGGGCTATGGCGTGATGGTTCGGGAGATTTGCGATGTGCTGGACCGGCCCCCGACCCATGCCTTCCTGCAGGCGGGCGTCGGCGGGCTGGCGGCCGCCGTGGCCGCCGGGCTGCGCCAGCACTGGGGCGAGGAGGCGCCGCGCATTGTCGTCGCGGAGCCCGAGCTGGCGGCCTGCCTGTTCGAGAGCGCCCGGGCGGGCAAGATGACCGGCATCCGCATCGAGGAGGAGACCGTCATGGCCGGCCTCTCCTGCGGCGAGCCGTCCGGGATGGCCTGGGAGGTGCTGTCGGAAGAGGCGAGCGACTTCCTGACCGTGCCCGAGAGTTTCGTCGGCCCCGCCACGCGCCTGCTGGCTCGCCCGGCCGGGAGCGACCCGACAATCGAAGCCGGCGAGAGCGCCGTCGCCGGACTTGCAGCACTGATCGCCGCCGCCCGAAGCGAGGCGCTGCGCGGCGTGCTCGGGCTGGATGCGAACTCCCGCGTGCTGTCGATCGGCTCCGAAGGCGTCACCGATCCGGAGGCCTATGCCGCGATCGTGGCCGCCGGCAGCGGCGGTTGATCCGTCTTCCCGTCCCGACGGTCCCGCATGTAGAGTCGCCGCCTGTCGGGAGGAGGCCGCTGCACCCGTGAAGCTGAACGACGAAGAGAAGGCCATGCTGGCCGGCGAGATGGGCGAGCCCCGGCGCTGGGCGATGGCGCATATGGTCGAGGTCGGCGGCATGTTCGACGCGGCCGATTTCGTGCCCGTCTCTCAGGCGCACATGATGGCCGACACGGAGTCGCTGGGCGAGGCGGGCGTGGCCTTCCTGGAGGGCCTGGCCGTGCATCCGCGAGCCGAGCGCCGGGTGCGCGTGCCGATGCTGACCGACCCGCGCGGCGTCGATCTCTCGTATTACCGTCCGCTCGGCCAGACCGAGGCGATGGCGGAGCTCGAACGGCGCACGATCGCCGCCTGCACGGCGCTCGGCATCCTGATGACCGACAGTTGCGTTACCTACCAGACCATCATGCCGCCGGTGCGGGGCGAGCATGTCGCCTATGGCGACACGGGCGTGGTGATCTATTGCAACAGCGTGCTCGGCGCGCGCTCCAATTTCGAGGGCGGCCCCTCCGCGATGGCTGCCGGCCTTACCGGGCGGACGCCGCGCTACGGCCTGCATCTGGACCGCAACAGGCGCGCGACGAGGCGCTTCATAGTCACGGAACGCCCGGAGGGCCTGACGGACTGGGGCGTGCTCGGCGGCTCGATCGGGCGGCTTTGCGGTTCCTACTGGGAAGTGCCGGTGCTGGAGGGCATCGAGGGCGCGCCGACCTCGGACGAGATGAAGCATTTCGGCGCCGCCATGGCGAGCTTCGGTTCGACGCCGCTCTTCCATATCGTCGGCGTGACGCCGGAGGCGCTGGACCTTGAAGCCGTCTGCGACGGCCCGCCGCCGGAGCCGGTCGAAATCGGGCGCCGCGACTTGGACGGCCTGCGCGGCAGGTTCGGCGCGAGCGGCGACGAGGTCGATGTGGTCGTCTTCGCCGCGCCGCAGCTTTCGCATGTAGAAATGGCGCGGGTTGCGGACCTGCTGGACAGCCTCCATGTCCACGAGCGAACGGCGTTGGTCGTCTGCACTTCGCCGACAGTTGCGGCGGACTGCGAGCGGCTCGGCATCGTCGGGCGGATCGAGGCATCAGGCGCGGTCGTTCTGCGCGGCACCTGCTTCTACAACCAGTATGCGCGCGAGATCGGCGAGGCCAACGGCTGGACCCGCCTGCTCAGCAACTCGGTCAAGATCGTCAACATCCTGGGCGGCTATGGCTACCGGCCGGCGCTGGCCAGCATGGAGGACTGCGTGACGGCGGCCGCGACAGGGCGCGTCCCGTGACGGTCCTGCTGCGCTGCCATCCGGGCATCGGGCCCAGGGTCGAGGGCGAGGCGCTGGTCGCCGAAGACGACTTTTCCGCGCGCTACGACCTCGACCGGCTGGCCGGCACCTTCTCGCGGCCGGGGCACAAGCTGGCCGGCCTCTCCTATGTGGACAAGGTGCTGGTGCTGAACACCGCCAAGGGCGGGGTCGCGTCGGCCTGGATGCTGCGCGAGATGGCGACGCGCGGGCTGGCCCCGAAGGCGATCCTGTTCAATGCCGCCAATACGATCCTCGCCCAGGGCGCGGCCTTTGCAGGCATGGCGCTCTGCGACCGCTTTGAGGACGGAGACATCACCCGCCTGATCGCCACCGGCGACCGCGTCATCGTCGATCCCCCCGCCGGTCTGGTGACGGTGCAGTCAAGGGCGGCGCCACGTTGATGCGCCGGTAACAACCGAGGGAGGCGCCGTTCGATGAAGCAGCTTCCGAACATTCATCCGGGAGAAGTCCTGCTGAAGGAATTTCTCGAACCGCTGCAACTCAACCAGAATCGAGCGGCGCGAGAAATGAGCGTACCGCCGCGCCGCCTGAACGAGATCGTGCATGGCAAACGCCGCGTAACCGCCGATACGGCGCTGCGACTGGCCCGCTATTTCGGAACTTCAGAGCGTTTTTGGTTCGGTTTGCAGGCCGACTACGATTTGGAAGAAGCGCGCCGGCTGCTGGGAGCCCGGTTGGAGCGCGAGGTCGGGACAGCCGATTTCGCGGCTTGAAGAAGCTGACGCCGCAGACGAGTCATTCAACTCCTTAGTTGGGGAACGCCCAAAATGTACCGCTTCGACCTTACCGAATCCTACATTCCCGCCCAGACCGACGATGCGGTGCTGGAGACGACGGTCGGCGGCGCGCTGCGCGAGATGGCGCACCGGCGCGGCGACTGCACGGCGCTGGTCGAGGTGGACCTCGACGGCGAGACAGCACGCCGCTGGACCTATGCGGAACTGCTTGCCGACAGCGAGCGGCTGGCGAAGGCGCTGGCGTCGCGTTTCACGCCGGGCGAGCGGCTCGTGGTCTGGGCGCCCAACGTGCCGGAATGGGTGCTGATGGAATATGCCTGCGGGCTCGCAGGCCTCATCCTGGTGACGGCCAACCCCTCATACCAGACCGCCGAGCTGCGCTATGTGCTGGAGCAGTCGGGCGCCTCCGGGCTGTTCTCGGTGGAGAGCTATCGCGGCAATCCCATGTCGGAAATCGCCGTCGTCGCCGCCGACGGTCTTGGGGCCGTGCGCGAAATCGTCGATCTGGACGATGCGGAGGCGCTCTACCGTGTCGGCGACCGGCTGGCCGAACTGCCGAAAGTCACCCCGGACGATGCGGCGCAGATCCAATACACCTCCGGCACGACCGGCTTCCCCAAGGGGGCCGTGCTGTCTCACCGCTCGCTCACCAACAATGCGCGCTACAGCGCCATCCGGTCGGGTACGCGTCCGGACTCGGTCTGGGCGAACTTCATGCCGATGTTCCACACCAGCGGCTGCGGGCTGATTACGCTGGGCGCGCTCCAAACCGGCTGCGCGATGTTCCTCATCAAGCTGTTCGACCCGTCGGCGATCCTGCGGCTGATCGAACGCGAGAAGGTGACGGCGATCCTGGGCGTGCCGACCATGCTGGTCGCGATGATGGAATGCCTCGACCAGGAACCGTTCGACCTCTCGTCGGTCGAGATCGCGGTCTCCGGCGGCTCGATGGTTGCGCCCGAGCTGGTGCGCAACGCGACCGAGCGCTTCGGCTGCGAATTCGAGACGGTCTATGGCCAGACCGAGGCGTCGCCCCTCGTCACCCAGCACCATTCCGGAGAGAGCCTCGACATCATCTGCAACACGACGGGCCTGCCGATGCCGCAGACCGAAGTCTCGATCCGCAGCGTGGACGGAGAGAGCCGTGTGCTGCCGGTGGGCGAGGTCGGCGAGATCTGCGTCCGTGGCTACTGCGTGATGATCGGCTACCACGACAACCCCAAGGCAACAGCCGATGCCATCGACGCCGATGGCTGGCTGCATACGGGCGATCTCGGCACGCTCGACCGGCAGGGCTATCTGCGCATCACCGGGCGGGTGAAGGAGATGATTATCCGGGGCGGCGAGAACCTCTTCCCCGCCGAGATCGAGAACACGCTGCTGGAACACCCCGATGTGGCCGAGGTCGCCGTGGTCGGCCTGCCCGACGACAGGTGGGGCGAGATCGTCGCCTGCTTCGTCCGGATGGAACCGGGCCGGGCGATGGACCCGCAGGAGCTGCGCCGCCACTGCCGCGCCCGTCTCTCGCCGCAGAAGACCCCGATCGTCTGGCGCGAGGTCCCCGCCTTCCCGCTCACCGGCTCCGGCAAGATCCGCAAGTTCACGCTGGTGGAGGACTATGTGGCGGAGGGTGCTTGAGCTGCGTAGTTCCGATGTAACAGCATCGATAGCAGTTCCGTCAACTGGTTCCTGTTCGCCGCTTATTGTATCCCCGACCGACGGTACGAGCGGTTTCCAGGAATTCCTTGATTTCTGCCACCGTTCTGAGACCTGATACCAGCGAGCATTGAAAGAGACTCATTCTCGTGATCCCGCCCAACATCACGCTTCTGCCGTTGCCGCCAAGATCAATGGCCGTTCATGCGCGACACTGGTTGTGCAATCGGATTTTCAAGTCATATGACGATATCGTCGCCCTGTGTTGCGAAGCTTGGAATAAACTCATCGAGCAACCGTGGAAGATCATGTCCATCGGACAGCGGAAATAGGCACATGAGTTCTAATCAATGCGCGTTGGTATGATCTATGCGGACCCGGAACTGCGCTGGGAATCGGGAGAGCAGGAGAACCCGACCGGCTGGCCGACGGAACGGGGCCGGCTGCGGCGGATGCGCGAGGACGAGCGGGAATACTTCTCCCAGCCGTCCCAATCGCGTTTGCCGGAATAGGGTACCCTCGGGTGAGCGTCATCGTGAACCTTGTTCAGATGCTGGCCGTTCTGGTGGTGCTCGTGCGATACGCGGCGTACTGACCGCGCGGCGCTTGCAACGGGGGAGACGACCGTAGAACAGCCATGAGCGCCTACGAGAACTACACCGCGGTTTCGGAAGACTACGACCGCACCCGCATCCCGGTCGGGTTGGAGATCATCCTGGGTTGTCTGGCGTCCGTCGGACGCTCGCTCGCTTCGCTTCGTCTGCTCGACGCCGGATGCGGGACGGGCAGCTACTGCGCTGCGCTGCGTCGGTACGCAGGCGCAATCGACGCGGTGGACCTGAACCCGTCGATGCTCGGTGTGGCACGGGCAAAGCTCGACGGCAGGCCGGGATGCCCGGTCGCCCTGCACGAGGCCGGCATCGACGCGCTGCCGTTCGAGGACGCCTGCTTCGACGCGGTGATGGTGAACCAGGTGCTCCACCATCTTCCGGACTCACCGAACGACGGCTGGCCGATGCTGCGCCGGGTGCTCGGCGAGTTCGCGCGGGTGCTGCGCCCCGGCGGTGTGGCGGTCATCAACACCTGCTCCCATGAGCAGCTCCGACGCGGCTGGTGGTACGCGTCGCTCGTTCCGGAAGCGGTCGCGACGATTCGCCGGCGGCACGCGGACACGGAGGTGCTGAAAGGACTGCTCGCCGAGGCCGGACTCATACCGCGGGGCCGATTCGTGCCGAGCGATGCAGTCATGCAGGGCGGTGCATATTTCGACGGACGCGGCCCGCTCGATCCCGCATGGCGCCGTGGCGACTCGTTGTGGTCGATGGTGTCCGAGTCGGAACTGGAACGGGCCCTCGACCGGATCCGCGCCCTTGACGAAGCGGGAACGCTCGACGCCTTCGTCGACGAGCAGGACCGCATGCGGCCGTCCGTCGGACAGGTCGGATTCCATTGCGCCGTGCGCGAACCCGCGGCGTAGACCGCAGGGGTATTTGGGCAGAGTTTGTTTGTTGGAGAAGCGCCGGGATAATACCAGCGAGCATTGAAAGAGACTCATTCTCGTGATCCTACCCAACATCACGCTTCTGCCGTTGCCGCCAAGATCAATGGCCGTTCATGCGCGACACTGGTTGTGCAATCGGATTTTCAAGTCATATGACGATATCGTCGCCCTGTGTTGCGAAGCTTGGAATAAACTCATCGAGCAACCGTGGAAGATCATGTCCATCGGACAGCGGAAATAGGCACATGAATTCTAATCAATGCGCCTTGGTATGAACAGTCCTTTATCGATACTTCCATATCATAGAGGTGTTGGTTATAGGGTTGGTAGCGAGAATCAAATCTCAGGAACAACATTCTACCGAAATTGCAGGTTTTCTTACTTACCGATACTCGATGTACTCATCCAATTCTACCCTTGTGAATCCACCTTTTTCTCCAGACGATACGACCTAGCTCTTCGATTGGAATCGATTCTTCATAATGAAATTTCTCGCCTTTCAATTCGCTCTTTATCCAACTATCCATATTGCCCTGTTGCTTTACCCATGCGGAATATGATGGATGGATCACTCCCTCTGAGTTTTGCCAAAATTCCACGAAACCGTCATCCGCCTCACCAATACCAACGATCTGTCGAATTTCAGTCCTTCCAATCGATTTTTGTTTGGCATCACTAAGATTGATTTCTGGTATATCGGAAACATTTATGATCAGGTTTTCGACGGGAATTTTCTTCCACCACGATAACTTGCTGTCGCGGCCACCGGTTGCCGTAGTGTTGCATGCCGCGACCAAGAGCGCAGAAACAATCAAAACCGTCAGGCGCGCCACCGGCGGCTTATACTTTCCCCAGGCAAACGGGTCCTTCGAACATCCGTTTGGAACACATGGGCCCTTCATCGCGTGACTTGCCGGTGGAACTACAGGCTCCGGTACACCGCCGTCTCGAAGTCCAGGAAGAGCGGCAGGGACTTCTCGTCCGCGAAGGGCAGGACCTGGGTCAGGTAAGCGCCGCCGATGCCCCTGGCCGGGTCGATCCAGAAATAGGAGTTGGCGAGGCCGGCCCATGCCAGGCTGCCGGCGGTCCGGCCGGTCGGCGCCTCTTCGTTGTTGATCATGAAGGTCAGACCCCAGGTCTTCTCCATGCCAGGGAAGAACTCGGCATCGTTGGAGAAAGGCGGCATGGCCGTCGAGAGGTTAACGACACGGTTGTCGCCGATGCTGTTCACCGACATGGCCTCGACGGTTTCCGGTTTCAGAACCCGGTGGCCGTTGGCCGTGCCCTTGTTCAGGATCATGCGGATGAACTTGAGGTAGTCCCCGACGGTGGAATAGAGGCCGCCGCCGCCCATCTCGAACTCGGGGTCCTGCTCGACCATGAATTCCATCGGCGCCCAGGCGCCGCCCTCGCCGCGCACATGGACCGTCGCCAGCCGCTCCTGCATCGCAGGCGAGACCTTGAAGGCTGTGTCGCCCATGCCGAGCGGGTCGAGGATGTTTTCTTTCATATATTGCCCGAGCCGCTGGCCGCTCACCGCCTCGACCATCTTGCCGGCCCAGTCGATGCCAATGCCGTAGTCCCAGCGGTCGCCCGGATCGAACAGCAACGGCGTCGTGAGCGCCGCGTTCTCGCAGCTCGTGATCTGCGGCACGCCCTTTGCCTCCTGGTAGGCGAGGATGTCCGTGTTCCAGATCTCGTACACATAGCCGGAGGTGTGGGTCAGCAGATGGCGCAGCGTCACCGGGCGCTTCGGCGGGCGCGTCCTGGGCTGGCCCTTGTCATCGAAACCTTCCAGAACCTCGACTTCGCCCAGATGCGGGATGACCGCGCCTGCGGGACCGTCCAGTTCCAGCTTGCCCTGCTCGACCAGTTGCATGGCCGCCGCGCCCGTGACGGCCTTGGTCATGGATGCGATCCAGCCGACCGTGTCGGGGGTCATCGCGGTGTCGCTGCCGACCGCCCGCTCCCCGAATCCGCCCTCATAGACGGTTCCTTCCGCCGTCGTCGCCGCAGCCACGACACCCGGCACATCGCCTCTCGAAACCGCCGCCTCCAGGATTCCGGCCACGCTGTCCTTGAGCGCCATGGGTACCTCCTGCCGAACCGGCTCATTTTCGATGGATGGTGGGCGCACAAGGACTCGAACCTTGGACCCGCTGATTAAGAGTTACGCCTAATAAGATTGTAGGCCATTGCGCCGGGTTGTGTAAAGTTGCCATAACCCGTTGAAACAGTGAGAAATATTTCTGTATACGGTTGCGTTCACTTGTAGACCGTTGCGCCTGCATGTATGCTGAAATGCTGACATAGTGCTGACTCGGCGCTGTCAGGGGCAGCTAAAGGGCAACTAATTTATGCTGACACAGACTGTCATCCGGGACGCCAAGCCGGGGCCGAAACCGGCCATCATATGGGACCTCCAGGTGAAGGGCCTGGGCCTGCGAATCACGCCCGGCGGAGCCAAGAGCTTCGTCATCAACTATCGCGTTGACGGGCGCGAGCGACGCATGACGCTGGCCCGAGCCGGGGAGCTGACCCTGAAGCAAGCGCGGGGACGAGCACAGGAGCTGTTGCTGGCCGTGCGGGAGGGCAGGGCCGACCCGCTCGAAGCTCGCCGGCAGCGTCGGGAGGCCCCGACGGTCGAGGACGCCTTTGAGCGATTCCTCGGGCCGTTCTCGGAGCGCCGCATCGCCAACGGCCGCATGACCGAGCGAACCCGGAGTGAATATCGAAAGGGGGCGGCCAGGTATGTCCTGCCTCACTGGGGCAACCGGAAGCTGGCCAGCATCACGCGGGCGGACGTGGAACGCCTTGTCGATCCGATGCCGGGGCCGACGCGCAACCGGGTGCTGGCGCTCATCAGCCGCGTTTTCACGGTCGCCGAGGCATGGGAGTGGCGCCCCCAACACAGCAACCCGGCGAGAGGTGTTGAGCGGGCCGTCGAGCAGCCGCGCGACCGGGTGTTGGCAGCGGGCGAGCTGGCGGCGCTGTCTACTGCGCTGGCGGCACTGGAGGAGGATCATACGCCTCCGGTGGCGGCAATCCGCATGGCAGCCGTGACCGGCTTGCGAATCTCGGAGGTGCTGGCGATGCAGTGGGGCCATATCGACATGGAGGCCGGACGGGTTCGGTTGCCGGAGACCAAGACCGGGGCACGGGTCCACGATCTGCCGGGGGCCGCGCTGGCGATCCTGGACGGCCTGCCGGCCATCGTCGGCAACCCGTATGTATTCACCTACGGCCGGACGGCCGTCGCCTACAAGCATTGTCGATCCGTGTTCGCCAAGGCGGCCGCAGCGGCCGGGCTGACCGACGTGCGGCCCCACGACCTCCGCCGAACCGTCATGACTCAAGCCGCAGCGTCAGGCGTCGGGACGCATGTTCTTCGCGACCTCCTTGGCCACAAGACAACGGCCATGGCGGATCGCTACGTCAGGGCCGTCGGGAACCCGGTTAGGGAGGCGCGCGAGGTTGTTGGCTCGGCCATGGCTGACATGATGGAGAACGGCGGCGGGAAGGTTGTTCCTCTGCGTCGCCCTTGACCGACGCGGCGCAATTAGTTACAACGCTGCATACCGTCCTGCATGGACGGGGCCGGGGTGGAAGGCTAAACCACCAGGCGCGTGATGCGCGGACTGTTCAGCAAAACGAACAACCGGAGCATCACCATGGAATCCGCGCTTTTGCGGCTTAGCGAAGCCGCCGAATTCACCGGCCTCAGCAAAGACCAGATCAATCATCGAGTTTATCGGCACGACCCGCCGAGCTTCCCGCTCCCGGTTCGGATCGGCGGGCGCAGCATCGCTTGGCGGCGACGCGACCTTAAGGAATGGCTCGATGCGCTGGAGCCCGCGAGGAACGCCGCATGACCAGCCGCGAATTTGCCGTTGAACTTGATGGCGATGATGTCCTGCGCTTTGTCGCGCTTCGCGGCCACATACGGGGCAAGGCGCAACGGCTGGGCGAACGCGAGCCGGACGATATTGACGTTTTCCGCTTTGCAATCGCGCGAGCCTGCATGGCGGAACTACCGCAAGACACGCATCGGCAGCTTGGCCTTCCAACAAAGGAGGACCTTCACTAAGGCGGGCCTGAAAAGAACGGCCCGGCTGCGTCCGTCAACGCGCCGGGCCGAAACTTCGAGGAAGCGGCAGGAGAAGCAGCGCCCCTAACCAGAACGGGAGAACCGAAGTTCACCCCTAACCATGGAGGCAACCCATGGCTAACAAAGACCGTAGCGCAAGGCGCAAGTCCGAGGCAAGCCCCGCCAGCAAGGCCCTAAAGCGGCTGCTCAAGGAGCAGGAAAAGGCCAAGCAAAGCCTTACCGTATTCGAGCAGCGCAAGCTGACCCAGGCTGAAAAGGCCCGGACAATGGAGGCCATGCTGGACGAGCTACAGGCCGCCGTAAATGAGGCCAGTTTCCCGGCCTATGCGCCCCTTGAAACAATGCGACAGGAATACGCGGACAAGCGGGCCGTTCTGCTTGCGGCATGGGGGAACCGCCCTACAGGCCGCAAGCATGAGGAACGAAACGCGAAAGGTGAGATAACGGCGACATATTCCCACTACGACCCGGCGTTTGTGAGCCATATGGGCCAATGGCTCACAACTGTTGAAGGGCGGTTTGTTGAGCTGGTTGAGCCGTTGCTGGACAGGCCGCCGGAGACGCTTGGGGAACTGCTTGCCGCGAACTGGACTGTGAACATGGAGCAGGAGGTGCTGTTCACCAAGGAACGCTTGCGAAACGCCATGCTGGAGGTTGGGGCCAGCCGGGGCCTGCTTGGCTTGTCGGATTACAAGCTGGAGCAGCTCCTAGGCATGTTGGGCGTAGTAGCGCGAACCGTGTTGGGCGCTGGGACGGGCCAGCCCCGGCGCAAGGTTTATGCGGCTGCCCCGTTGCGCGAGGACTACCCGCCTGAGGACAGGGGAATCGCTTTTGAGAATTAGGGATGATGTGTTGGCGTTGTCGATTCACACTGCCGATTCCGGTTCAGGTTTTGGGAGTGCGAGATGGGGGAGTTTTCGACGGTATTCGAAGGGGTTGGCGATCCGCGGCGCAGCAATGCGACACGGCATTCACTGCATGAGATGCTGATGATCGCGTTGCTCTCGACGCTGTGCGGCGGGGAGGGCTGCGCGGACATGGAGCGGTATGGGCGGGCCAAGGAGGGGTTTTTGCGCCGTTTCATGGGGTTGAAGCACGGCATTCCGAGCCACGATGCCTTTTCGGACCTGTTCAACGCCCTCGATCCCGGCGGCCTGCAGGGAGTGCTGTTGCGGCTTCTGGAGGACTGGGCGGCGGTGCTGGACGGCGATGTCATCGCCATTGACGGCAAGTCGCTGCGCCGTTCCTTCGCCGATGCCGCCGCGCGTTCGCCGGTGCATCTGGTGCAGGCCTTCGCAGCCGAGGCCCGTCTGGTGCTCGGCCAGGTGAAGGTCGATGACAAGTCCAACGAGATCGCGGCCATGCCGAGGCTGCTTGAGATGCTGGCGCTCGAGAGCCGGATCGTGACGGCGGACGCGATGCATACCCAGAGGGCGACAGCCGAGGCCGTCACCGCCAAGGGCGGGGACTATGTTCTGGCGCTCAAGGCCAATCAGGACAGCCTGTATGAGGATGTGCGGCTTTATCTGGCCGATCCCGCCCAGGCGGACAAACTGCAATCATGTCAGCATGTTGACGGCGATCACGGGCGCATCGAGACGCGCCGCGCCACTGTCTGCCACGAGAGTGCATGGCTGCGGGAGCATCATGACTGGCCGGGCCTGGCCGCGATCGGCAAGATCGAGGCGAGGCGCGAAACCGCCAGGCAGACGACAACCGAAACCCGCTACTACATCATGAGCGCGCCGCTCTCGCCCGAACGCTTCCAGCACGCCGTGCGCGCCCATTGGGCCATTGAAAACTGCCTGCACTGGGTGCTCGACGTGACCATGAACGAGGACCGCCAGCGCAACCGCAAGGACCACGGCCCCGAAAACCTCGCTCTGCTGCGACGCCTCGCCCTGAACATCGCACGGCGCGAACCGACCAGGGACGCCATGCGCGGAAAACTCAAGCGCGCAGCATGGAACGATGACTTCCTGCTCAAAATGATACGCGCCGCACTATGACAGACCCAAAAGCGATCCTGCTTATCCCTGAAAGTCATCCGGCAATGAGGAGGCGATAGGGCATGGGCTCGGTGCGTGCGGCGCTATGGACGAAACGCGGGATCATGGTTTCGAGTTGATAGCGCCGGTTGTAGCGCCAGGCGAAACTGGCGAGATAGCGTCCGGCGTGATCGGGGCCGAGCTTGCGATAGGTCCCGGTGATCGCGCACTTGATGTTGCCGAGCGTCGTGTTCACCCATTTGAACGATGCCATGCGGGCCGCCTGTCGGCCCGACCCGGTGCGGATCGCCCGATGGCTGCAGGCGGCTTCGTCGAGTGCGCTCCAGCAGCCCAGGCCGTCCGTCACGACCGCCGCTCCGGGGGCCAGCCAGTGCTTGGCGCCGCGCGCGATCTCGCGCTTGCGGAAGCCCTTGACCGGCGCCAGCTTCAGCTTGCGCGGGCGCCCCTCGGGACTGGTCGAGACCGCCGCCACGAAGGGCGTCTTGCCCGCCGCGCCGCGGCCCCGCTTGCCGCCGGAGCGCACCCCGCCGAGATAGGCGTCGTCCATCTCCACCCGCCCCGTAAGTGCCGTCTCCCCCTCGCGCCGCGCCATCACCGCCATGATCTTGTGCTTCACGGCCCAGGCCGTCGGCTGCTTGACCCCGAGACGGCGGCCGAGTTCCACCGACGAGATGCCGTTCTTCGCCGTCACGATCAGGTGGATGGCGGCGAACCAGAGTGTCAGCGGCAGCTTGGTCGCGTGGAAGATCGTGCCCGCCGTGGGCGATGTCTGCTTCTTGCACCGGTTGCATTGATAGAGACCCCGACCCGCCAGCACGCAATGCTCCCGATGGCCGCAGCAGGGGCAGACGAAGCCGCCCGGCCAGCGCAGCCGGACCAGCGCCGCGCGGCACTGCTCCTTGGTGCCGAAGGCCTCCCGAAACGCCTCGTCGCTCAGACCACGCACGCGCGATGCAACCTTGAACCCCATAACCGTGACCCCCTCATACGGAACACATTGAGACCGTAAAGCCTCACATGCGGAGTGTCACGGATAAGCAGGAAAGCGATTGCCCTGGCCTGAGGACAGCCCCAGCCCGGCCCCGTTTCATTGGGGCGATTATTGCTCTTGGCTGGATGCAGCCTGAAATGCCTCGCGCATGGCACTACGCGCGCGCTGGCGCGCGTGCAAAAAAATTTTTGCGGAGCGGTCCGCAGCTTTTTTTGCACGCGCGGGCGCGCGTAGGGCATGGGACTACCTTGCAAGGCATATGGCATCCGGCATGTGCTGACGGTGGTCCCCTGCCGAGCATGGGTCGGCCCCGCAAGTATCTCATTTCATTTGGTTTTTGGTGACGGAAATCGTTGTTTCAATGCTGCCGGACGGTAGCCTTGCTGGACTTCATGGACCTAGAGCAACGCGAACAGAGGGAGCCGGGGTTATGGGCGAGGTTGCCGCCATTGACCGACCGACGGGCCAGCAAGCCCGCCGCAGGCCCAGTCGCAAGCGATACTGGAAGCGGGCCTTTCTTGACGCGCTGGCGGCCGGCGCAACGGTCGCGGAGGCATGCGTTGACAGCGGTTGCCCCAAGAGCAGCGCCTATCTGAACCGCAACCGCGACCCCGCCTTTGCTCAAGAATGGGACGACGCCCATTCCGCAGGGACGGCGCTTATCGAGCGCGAGATTCGCCGCCGCGCCGTTGAGGGTTGGCTGGAGCCTCACTTCTACGAGGGCGAAGTTGCCGGCTATGTCCGGCGATATGACAGCCGGCTGTTGCTGCGACTGGCCGAGCGCCGCGATGCAGCATGGCGGCAAGGCCAGATCGTGAAGCACGAAGGGCACGTCCAGCATAGCCATGTTGTCACGCTCCCCTGCAACGGGCGCGACTTGGTGCATCAACCCGGCCAATGCCCCGTCTGCGACAAGCTCCGCGCCGATACGATTGAGCATGAGCCCGCTGCCTTGGCGGAGGCTCTACCCGCGCCGGCCCTGGCCCCTGCCAGCGCACCCCGTAGAACCGCGCCGGGCGGCACCCCGGCATAACCCCGGAGGACTACAATGAGACCCATTGCTGTCAAAGATTACCGAATGCTGGCAGCTGGCGATCCTGCCGGCGCTATGGCGTTCAACGACGGCCTGGCCCTGCTCGGCGACCCGCTGCGGTGGCTAGAACCAACGCCGACCGCCGAGCTGTTCCGCGCATGGCGGGCGCTCCTCGACCGCGAGGCCATCATTGAGCATACGGCCGGCATGCTTGGCCCCATGGGCTTCAAGGCGCAACGCGCGGCGCATGCCGTCATGATGCTGACCGAACAGACGCAGCCGGAAATGCGCGAGGATTTTGAGCTGGTATTGCGGGGCCGCGCCAGCGACGACGATTTCAACCCTTTCGCGCCCGTCGCCGAGGCAGCCTATGCGGTGCAGAGCCAACCGATCGGGCTGGACGGCCTGTCAACGCGGGCGGAACTGCTCAAGGGCCTAATGAGCCGCGCGGACGTGTATCACAGCTACATCGCCGGCTATGCCGGCAGCTTCTGGGACGCGCCCCGGAGCGAGCAGGCCGAGCAGGACGCGCGCGCCGTCATTATCGCCATCGCCGCCGCCCAGCGTGAAACCGACGCGGCCTTAGCCGAGGCGGCTGCAACGGCGCGGACGCAGGAGCGCGAGGAAGCCCGCGCCCGTGCCGAACGCGCCACCAAGGCGCGCGAGGAAGCCGCCGAGGTGGAGCGCCGGGCCGCCGCGCGCCGGGCTGATCTGGAGGCCGAGGAGCGCGCCGCCCGCCTTGCCGCTGGCATGGCGGCGTCCGGGCTGGCGGCTTAGGCCGCATTTCCGGCCTGTAGGGCGCGATCCAGGGCTGGGGTGGGCTGTGCCTATGCCCTGCCGGGGTTGTCCTGGGCCATACGGGCCGCCCCAGTGCGACAACGAAACTGCCAGCGGTGTATCCGCGGCCCGTTGGTGGGCGCAGAGGTGACAAGGGACGTTGATGCCCCTTGTCGGGGTCGATACTCCCAGGCCCGGCCGCTGCGTTGAAGGCAGGCCGGGGCGCTGGCTAGCCCAGCCTCGGCCTGCCTTTCCTAGTCGAGGGGTTATTTCCTACAAATGGCGAACAAAATTTCATAATTGCTTATTATGGGCATATGATTTCTGCGGTTTATACACCAGTTTCAACAGGTTACAGAAATAGGTTTCATTTCCCAATCTTTGCGTTATATTCAAGCCCCTATTTGTTGCCGTCAACTAGGATGATTATCCTGCTGGCTGTTTCCTCAATTCACCATGCCTGACGCATGGTCGCCGGAGGCGGTCGCCAAGCTGCGCAGCCTTGTCCTCGGCGGGTTGACGCCCCCGCAGATTGCCGCCGAACTCAATATCACAGTGCCAGCCGTGCGGGCGCGCATCGCGGGGGTCTGGGGCGGCGCTGCCATGGCAACCTTCGCCGGCACGGCCCCTGCGGCCCGCCAAGCCCCTGCACCGCCCCCACAGGCAGCCCGGACAAGCCCGCACAGGCCCCAGCGGCGGCCCCAGGGCCGGCAAGGCGGCAAGCAGCGCCCCAGGTGGCCCCAGGGCAGCCCCGGAGGCAGCCGCGCCCGACGCTGAGCCGATTGCCAGACATACCAGCCCCAGCCGGCCCGCTGGTCCTGCCGGCAACAACGAACCGGGTGGACCTGGCCTTGGCTCTTCTGGCCCGCCGCGAGGGCGTGACGGCCCCGGAGCTGGCCGCCGCGTTCGACGCCGCGCTAGGCCCTGGCGCTGGCAAGCTCTCGACTGCGAGGCAGGCCCTGCGCAAAGCCGGGCCGGCTCGCGGGAGGCAGGCCGCCGTCGTCGGGCGGCGGCAGGGCGAACTGGTCTATCGCCTCTTGGATGGCGCGTGACTCATCCCAATCACCCCCCACCCCACCCCCGATCCGGCGGCTTGCCACCGACCGCAGCGCGCACCCCCTAACCCGCCAAGAGTCGATCCCGCATACGGTCATCATCCCGAAAACCGGCCAAACCCGTTGAAATCGTGGCCCTCAACCCCGCCCGACCATACCCTCGGCCAAGGGCTTACCAGCAAGGAGCACGAACCATGACAACCCTGTCCTCCCAAGCGGCCAGCATGGCCGATATGGCCAAGTCAGGAACCATCCTCGCCGGCATCGACAATACCGACGCCATCGAGAACCGCCTGGCGGAGGTCCGCAACGCCATCGGCGAACAACGCCCCATCGAGGAAGCGGCGGGAAACGAGGCCGCGACGCGGCGCGCTGCCCTGCAACGGGCGGAGGCCCGGCATAGCGGGGAAGCCGTCACGCTGGCCGTCCTGCGGACGGCGGAGGCCAACATCGAAACCGCCATCGCCGGCAAGCGTGAACAGGCGCGGCGCGACCATGAAGCCCGGCAGCGGCAGCGCCAGGAATCCGAGGCGGCCCACCGCCGCGCGGTCGAAGACGAGCTACGGTCGGAGGCTCGCCGCCGCGCCAACATCGAAGCGCAGGCCCGCGCCGGGGCCTAGCCCATGGCAACCGGCTGTCAGTGGGTCAACGGCGACCCGGCTAAAATGACAGATGCGGAGCTGGCGAGCTGCCATTGCGGCAAGCCGCAAGCGCCGGGTAGCGCCTATTGTCCGGCCCATACCGCGCGGGCGGTATTTGTGCCCGACCCGGCGCAAAGCCCCAAGGCCCCTGGCGCGGCCCAAATGACCGCTGACAGCGGTTTCCGGGCCTGCCATACCGGAAACGCCCGTCACCTTTCATTTGGGACTTACAAAGATAGGTTGATGGGCAGCCCGACTCCCGGCAGCGTGGCGGGATGGGTTGGAAGAAGATCTTCGGCAGTCCGTGGTTCGGCGTTTTTGGCCTCGGGTCGTTCATTTGGGGAATCCCCGGAATGTTGGGAGACGCGACCGAATGGCGACAGTGGTCTGGCGTCATGAATCCCGGCTGGTTCTACATGGCAGCCGGGGTCGGAACCGTTCTGTTCTGTCTCTGGCTGGTTATCGTCATCGAGCGTCACTGGGTCTTCCTACGCACGTATGCGAACGAACTAGCCAAGCTGGCAGTTATGGTGCTGGGAATCTCCTTGTTGTGCGGGCTGGTCTACTACTTGGTGTTTGTCCATGAGCCCACGGAAACGGTTTGGACGCATCAGACGCTATCCGTTGCCGAACAGGAGCGCGCGAAAGCGGAGTGCGAGATGAAGGCGCTGGAGGTTGGTGGAAGCGGTTTCAAAATAGGATCGCCACGATTCGAATATGAAACCGCCTGTCTGAAGAGTAAGGGCTTTGCCCTGGAAGAGGTGAAGCGATGAAACCTATGCTCGACCCGGCCCGCGATCTGGCGGGCGCGACATCCGGCACGCCAACCTATCTTTGTAAGCCCCTTTCATTTGGGGCGCCCTGGCGGGTTGCGCCCGCACAAGGAAAGGCCCCGGCCGTTGCCAGCCGGGGCCGCTGTAGGTTTTAGGCGTCGATGCGGTAAACCGCCTTGCCGTCGCGCTTTTCGCCCGTGTTGAAATGCTTCAGCTTGCGGCTGGCCGGGGCCTTGTAAATGGCCTGCGATGCCGTGCTCAACTTGCCGTCGCCGAACTCGCTGGCGAACAGCTCGGCCAGCTCGGCCACGGTGACGCCCTCGGGCCGCCGCATGGCGTCGATGGTGACATCGACCCGGCTACGCTGGCGCGGCGCGGCAGGGGCCTTCGGCTGCTTGTCAACGCCCGGCGTTGCCGGGGCGCTGGCAGGCGCATGCGGGGCGCGGGCCGTATTGCCCGGCGCAGGCTCGCCCTTGGCCAGCGCAACGGCGGCTTCCGGGGTAACTGCCCAGCCGCCGCCGTAGTCGTAGCGGAGTTGGCCCCGGCTGTTTTCCCTGACAACGAAACCGCCATGGTCGAAGCCGGCAAGGGCCGCGCCGGCCCCCTGCTCATCCGCCGCCTCAACCATTGCAACCTCGGCAACCGGCAGGGGTTGCCCCTGCTCGTCCGCCGCCAGCGCATGCCAGCGGTATTTGGGGGCCGCCGCAGGGGCTTCGGTTTCGGCTTCGGCCGGGGCCCCCTTGTCGTCGCTGCTGGGCGCGGCCTCGGCCTGCTCGGCGGCCATGGCATGGGCCTCGTCCTCGGTCGGCCCCTCGTCCTCCGGCTGCTCGTCGGCAGGGGCTTCGAGGGCTGCCAGCGCGGCATTGACGTCCTCGGTGGTCACGCCCGGCAAGTCGTCAACGCTGGGGGCGTCGGCCTGCTCGGCTTCGGCGGGGGCAAAGCCGACAAGCGCGGCGCCCCCGCCCGCGTCAGCGGCAAGCTGCGCCAGCTTGCGGCGAATGGTCGGGGGCGTCGTGCCCAGCGCCTCGGCAAGCTCGGTCGTGCCCGCGCCGGCTTCGTGAAGCTGGGCCAGCTCGGTAAGGGCTTCGGGGGTCCAGATGAAACGCGCCATGGGTTGGTTCTCCTGTTCTGCATTGCGGGGTTGCTCCCCTGACTCAAAGGCCCGCCGCGACAATGCCGGGCGGGCCTGTAGGGCGGTTGGCGGGCCGGGTTAACTGGCAGCCCGCCAGTAGCGCCGGCCGTCCGCCTCAACCGGTTCGACCAGACCCACGGCCTGCATATGGGCCAGCATCTCGTCAATGACGCTAACCGGCTGGCCCAGGGTTGCCGCCAAGCTGGCCGCCGTTTCGTCCTCGGCTGCCAGGCAGCCCATGATTTCCGTCGCGATTTTCATTGCTTGCTTCCCCTGTTGGCTACGGGGCCGGGCTGGCCCCTGTTGGTGAAACCAGCCGTAAGTTCGTTGAAACGGGCATACAACGATAAAGTGAACAAATAGTGAAAAAACTTTCTAATACATTGTTATAACGTAATTTTTATTTCGTCATATTTTCCTGTAAAGGCGACTGCAACCGGGCGCGGCGGGCCTTCGCTGATAGGCAACGGCCGCCCGCGCGGGCGCGCGCATGAGCCGGCGCGGGCAGGCGCATGGCATGCATAAGGGGCCGCAAGCGCATGATCGAGGACGAGCTGCTTGCCCAGGGCCGCGAGCGGGCGGAGCGCGAGCGGCAGGACGCCGCGCAGGCCGCCTAGCCGTGTCGCGGGGCGACCAGTGGATCGAAGCCGAGCTGGACTTCGCGGCGCTGCCCGACGAGGTGCTTTACCGCGACGAGATCAAGTGTGGCCGGCCGACGGTCAGCAGTGGGCCATGGTGCGCGGAGCATCAGCAGCGGGTCGTGCCCGCCCCGCCCTGTCCCCGTGGCACAAGGCTAGGCAACACCGATGAAGATTCTGCCAGTGGTAGGGGACGAGACGCGCTGCTTGTCGCGGCTCGGGCGTGCTCGTAAACTCTGTAGTCCAGCATGCCAAGGAAGGAGCGTGCAGAATGACAGAGATGGAGAGCAGCACGTCCAGTTCGGCTCCCAGCACAGGGCAGCTCCTACAAGACGAGACGGACCGGACCAGTGTGCCAAACGTATACTGTAACGGTTTCGAGTTTTCTATGTCCCTGTCTGACGTATGCGTCGTCGCCCAGCTGAACGGCAAACGTGAACAGCGGCTACACATGTCGTTCACGACCGCGAAGGCACTGATGGTAGGCATGCAGCAGCTAGTTGCCCATATAGAGCGGGCGAGCGGACGCGAGATACCGACGATGGAGCAAATGAATGCCGCACTCACGGCGGCTCAAGCGGCTCCCGTCCCAGCAGCAAGGAGTAAGGCAGGTGCAGGACGCTCTGATCAACCGCACGGCTAAGCTGCGGGTGCTCAACTTAAATGTCCGCAGCCCTCTAGATCCGTCTCGCTCTGCCGCCGCGACCATAGACTCGTTCCGCGACTTGCCCAACGGCTGGCAGTACGGTGAGGGACGAGGCGCAACGGAGGCGGCGCACGAGACAGCCCTAAAAATTGACGCGCTGTTGCTGAGCACGGCGGCCCGCGTGATCGAGGCTTTCCCCTATCTGGACGGGGGCGTGCTGGTGTGCGGCCGGTACGCGAACGAGGACGTCGAGGTGTCGTGCGAGCCTGACGGTCGCACGCTGAACCTATGCCACGCGATAGACGACGAGCCGCACTGCGAGGAAGACGACTGCGACATCGCCTTTATCACCGACTACATCGAGAGGTTGCCTTGGGCACAGAGGTTATTCGGCTACTCCACACCCGGCACTATAGTACTGATAAGGGCCGATACGAGCAGACCGCGCTTTCGAATTCCAGCACAGATGGGGGAGCCTCTTGCTTCTGCCCTCAATGTGCCAGACGAGAAAGCGGAAGCGAGTGCGAACACGTCATGGCATGTTATTACCCAGACGTGTCCGGCGAACGACCGGTACTTTGGTACATCGACGTAGAATCCTTGCCCAAGGGCGTGACCGCGCAGAAAGAACCTTCAAAGCGTGACCCGTTGTGTCACGTGAACCTGTACGGGTTGACCAGGGGCCAGCAAAGAAACATGGTTCACGCCATCGACCTTGCTAAGTTAACGACCTGCGACGGTGGGACCATGCGTGCCCTCACCGCCGAGGACATTGAGCGGTTTCCGCCTCGGCCCGCCTGATTTCTGGATCACCTTCCTAGCCGGATTTCTTCTAGGCTTCAGCGCAAAAGGGCCATCAGCGAAGGCGTGAGGAAGGATCGTAGGTCATGATGGAAAATAGCAGGGCGCTCGTGCGCGCGGTCGGCACAGTTGCCCTACTTTGCTGCCTGATGACACCCGCGCGCGCGGAGCCGGGGCCTATTGGAAAATGGCTGATGAGCGAACCGCTCACGCTCTGGGACCATGGAATGATGAATTTGGAGCAAGACGCCGATCGAGCAGTAGAATACGTCAAGTTGGGCGACGGCAACTGGATAGCTTGGACCCGGTATGACTGGGACAATAACGAGATCGAGGTTGCACTGAGCGTTATAGGCTATGCCGGCACCGCAACTCACGACACCTGCAACGATACCCGACGCTCCTTCATAGCTGCATTGATAAATGCCTATGGAATGTATAGCGAGAAGAGGGCGGGAGAACTGGCGCATCGGGCAATCGGCTGGTGGTTCGCTCACAACGGATTCGCGAAAGAGTCTCGCGACGAGAAGCTAGAGGAAAAACTGGCTCGCATCGTGTTCGTGGTCGTGAGGCTGCAAACCCACGATGGCGGGATCACGTGCAGGGATCGCATAACCACGTTCCATGCTCCCTCGAAGCCACTCTGAAATGGGCCGTCAAGCCTGCGGCGAGATGTAGCGCGCTTGTCGCGCCACTATTTGGTTTCCGAGGCACGTCAGGTCAGCGTCTGCTGACCAGCGCGCTGACCCGTGCGCTAGCCTGGCGTGCTGACATAATGCTGACACGGCGCTTTTGCCTCATGGCGGAATATGCCGTAACCTGTTGATTTATTTGGTGGGCGCACAAGGACTCGAACCTTGGACCCGCTGATTAAGAGTCAGCTGCTCTACCAACTGAGCTATGCGCCCCACCGAGGATGCGAGATTTATCCTTTTCCGTGCCGCCTGTCGAGAACGGGAGGGCTATTCCTCCGCGGCGGCGAGCGGTGCGCGCTTGCGGGCGGCGAGCTCTGCCAGGACCTCTTCGGTGTGCTCGCCCAGAAGCGGCGCGGGCCTGTCGATGGCGCCGGGTGTGGAGGTGAGCTTCACCGGCGTGCCGATCGTGTTCATCTTCCCGGCCGCCGGATGGTCCAGTTCGACCACCATGTCCCGGGCGAGCGTGTGGGGGTCGGTGAACACCTCGCCGTGATCCATCACCGGGCCTGCCGGCACGCCCACCTCCTCAAGCTCGACCAGCCATTCACCGCGGTTGCGGGTCTGCATGACGCCCTCGATGATCTCGATCAGCGCATCGTTGTTGGCCACCCTGTCGGCGCGCGTCTTGAAGCGCGGGTCCTCCGGCAGGTCCGGTCGGCCGAGCACATTGCAGATGCGGAACCAGAGGTTCTGCTGCGCGCCGCCGACCGCGAGATAACCGTCTTTGGCCCTCAGGATCTGGTAGGGGGAACTGCCCCGGTGGCGCTGTCCGATGCGCTCCGGCGTCTTGCCGGTCGCGAAATAGCCCGCCGCTTCATAGACACAGAACGACATGGCGCTCTCATAGAGCGACACATCCACATGCTGGCCCTTGCCGGTCTGTGTGCGGCCGTGAATTGCGACCATGGTGGCATAGGCGCCGAACATGCCCGCGCCCACATCGGAGATGGCGATCGGCAGGCGGAAGGGCGGACCGTCTTCCGGACCGTTGGTCGCCGCAAGGCCCGACATCGCCTGGGTAATCAGGTCGAAGCCGCCGCGCGAACCGTAGGGCCCGGTTTGCCCGAAACCGGAGATCGAGGTCATCACAAGGCCGGGGTTCTCCGCGGCCAGCGCTTCGTAGCCGAGGCCGAGCCGAGCCATGACGCCGGGGCGGAAATTCTCGACCGCGATATCGGCCGAAGTGCAAAGGTCCCAGGCGGCCTGGAACCCGTCTTCGGCCTTGAGGTCGAGCGTCACCGAGCGCTTGTTGCGGTTCCAGAGCATGAACGGTGCGCTTTCGCCGTTCACGAAGGGCGGCGTCTGGCGCATGGCTTCGCCTTCGGGGCGCTCCACCTTGACGACATCCGCGCCCTGGTCGCCGAGCAGCATGGCGCAATAGGGTCCCGAGAGATTGGTGGTAAAGTCGATGACTCTAAGCCCGTCCAGCGCTCCAGCCATGATGCTGTTCCTTCCTTGCGAAGCCTGCGGCCATTCTCGCCAACCGGTTTCTCTTGGCAAGGGCGGCGCCGGCACGGCATAACGGGCGCGGGCGACAAGGAGAAAGAGTTCCATGG
Source organism: Alphaproteobacteria bacterium (assembly GCA_965261985.1). Classification (GTDB taxonomy): domain Bacteria; phylum Pseudomonadota; class Alphaproteobacteria; order Bin95; family Bin95; genus Bin95. The sequence continues at coordinate 4,415,283 of OZ253490.1, read as the reverse complement.
ACGAGATCAAGCTTCGCCGGCAGGGCCAGGTTGCGGTCGTCACCATCGACCGGCCGGAGAAGAAGAACTGCTGCACCAAGGCGATGTGGACCGAGTTCGGCCGGCTGTTTACCGAGCTTGAGCACGACAGCGACGTGCGCGCCGTGGTGCTCACCGGTGCGGGCGACAATTTCAGCACCGGGGCCGACATTTCCGAGTTCGCCGATGTGCGTGGAGACGCCGAGCAGGCAGCGGATTACGGCCGGCAGGTGGTCTTCGCCGAGCATTCCATTGCCGAACTCTCCAAGCCCGTCATCGCAGCGATTCGCGGCTATGCGGTCGGCGGGGGCTGCGGGCTGATCGTCTGTGCGGACTTTCGCGTTTCGGACCGCAGCGGGCGCTTCGGAATTCCGGCGGCGCGGCTGTCGATCATCTATGGCATGGACGGGCTGCAGAAGCTCGCCAATATCGTCGGCGTCACCAACGCCAAGAGGATCATGTACACGGCCCGGCGCTTCACCGCCGAGGAAGCCGCGGAAATGGGCCTTGTGGATATGCTGGTGGACGGCGACCCGGTCGAGGCGGCGGTCGAATTCGCGGAGTCGATGGCGGGCAATGCACCGCTTTCGATCATGGGCGCCAAGATAGGCCTGAACGCCGTCGTTTCCGGACGCATGGCGGAGACCGAAGCCGGATACCACGACCTCCAGATGCGGGCGTCGAACAGCGAGGACTACCGCGAGGGCCGCGCTGCCTTCATGGAGAAGCGCGCACCGGTCTTTCAAGGGCGGTAAGCCGCGCATATGCTGCCGCCAGCCTGAGCCATTCCAGGAGAATTCCATCCATGCGCTATCTGCACACCATGGTCCGCGTTTCGGACCTCGACCGGACCCTGGGCTTCTATTGCGGCCTGCTCGGAATGGTCGAGACCCGGCGCACGGAGAGCGAGAAGGGCCGCTATACCAATATCTTCCTTGCCGCGTCGGCGGATGAAGCGGTGGCCCGCGATGCGAAGGCGCCGGTTCTGGAGCTCACCTACAATTGGGATCCCGAGGACTATGCCGGCGGGCGCAATTTCGGCCATCTCGCCTTCGAGGTCGATGACATCTACGGCCTCTGCGCTTCTCTCTCCGAAGCGGGCGTCACCGTCAACCGCCCGCCGCGGGACGGATACATGGCGTTCGTCCGCTCGCCGGACGGCATCTCCATCGAGCTGCTCCAGGCGGGCGGCCCGCGAGAGCCGGCCGAGCCATGGGCATCCATGGAGAACACCGGCGTCTGGTGATGAGGGCAGACGATACGGGGCGCTGGTTCGACGACTTCAAGGTCGGCCAGCGTTTCGATACGAAAGGCTATACCTTCACCGAAAGCAGCATTATCGACTTCGCGCTGCAGTACGACCCGCAATATTTCCATATGGACCGCGAACGGGCCGGGCAGAGCATCTATGGCGGGCTGGTGGCGAGCGGTTTCCAAACGCTTGCGGTCGTCTTCCGCCTGATCGTCCAGGCGCGGGTGTTCGGGCCCGGCAATATGGGCGGAAGAGGAATGGACGAGGTGCGCTGGCAGCGCGCGATCCGGCCGGGCGACACGCTCCGCGTTACCTGTGAAGTCCTGGAACTGCTGCTATCGTCCCATCCCGACCGAGGCAATATGCGTATGTCGTTCCGCGCCTGGAACCAGTACAACGAGACGACGCTGACCGGCGTGCTCATGCCGGTCATTCAACGCAGGCCGGTCGCCGAATAAAGGCGCGGGACCCTGCGCAGGGAAGCCTCCCTACCGATGACCCTCTCGGAAAGACCGATGGCGCGCCCCGGCGGGGCCGCTCTCGTTTCTGCTCACGCAGATCCCGGACCACGGCGTTTTCCTGCTGATGGCGCTCGCAGGCCGGGCTGTTCGGCAGGGGCGCGGCCCGTCTGCCGGCGGAGGAAGCGCGCGGGCGCCGCTTCCTCGCCTTCATGGGCCTTCTGCCGGCATTGCTGGCGACGCTTGCGGCCGGCGCAACCGGCATGGGGCTGAAGGACATGTGGGGGATGCCGATGTTCAATCTTTCCGGCCTGCTGCTGCTGGCGCTGCTGCCGGGGCGTTTCGGGGGGCGCAGGCTCGCGCGGATCGCGGCCATGGCCACCGTGCCGGTCGCGCTGGTTCCCGCAACCTATGCGGCCTCGGTGCTGCTCCGTGCCGAGCGTTCGGACAAGCCCTCGGGGGTCCTCTGGCTGCAGGACGAAATCGCGTCCCGGCTGCTGCGCGCATATGAGAGCGAGACCGGCGCGATGCCCCGGATCGTTGCCGGGCCGGTCAGGGAAGCGGGGCTGGTTGCGTTGGCGGCCCTTGGCGCGCCATCGGTTTCCATAGATGGCGACGAACGTAAATCGCCCTGGGTCTCGGCGGGGGATGTAGCCGGAAAGGGCGCGGCCCGTCCGGCAGACCGGTTCGGAACCCGCGCCGGGCCTGGCTGCATTGACCGCCGGGTTGATGCTGCGGCAGGAAACCTTCCGGTGGAGCGGCTCTTCGACCGCCCGCCCGATCCGGATCACCTGGACGATAGTCCCGCCTCGGGCTCCCTGAAGACGAAGAAGCGGTTGAGCAGATATGTGAGCACGGCTGCCGCGCCGGTGAACAACAGGAAGCCGATCCGGTAGTCGAGGCCTCCGATGTCCGCCCACAGCGCCATCGCGCCGCCATGGAGCGAGACCACCGCCGCATAGCAGCCGAGAAACCGTGCGCCGGCCCGGCGGTGGGGCGCGCGGCTCCTGAGCACGAAACTGCGGTTGCCGGCATAGGAGACCGCGATGCCGCAGACGGCCGCGAGCGCATTGGCAAGAGCCGCCGAGGCCATTCCCGCGCCTTCGATCAGGCCCGCAAGCACCGCGTAGTGGACGGCGGTTGCGAACAGCCCGTTCAGCACGAAGCGCAGGACCCGGCCGGCTTCCTCACGCATCGGCCGGATTGTCGAACCCGGTCGTTTCGGTCTCCAGAATGAGCGAGGCCGCGGCCGCGTCGAGGTCTGCCGGCGAGCGGTAGCCGAGCGCGTTCATGATGAGCGCGACCAGGCTGAGAATCGCGGTCTGGAGAAAGACCAGGACCAGGAAGCCGGTCACAAGGGTCAACCAGCCCGGCGGCGTCTCGCCGGCGAGCTTCAACGCGAGGCCGACCAGGAAGACCAGAACGCCGGAGACCGCCGCCCCGGCGCATACGGCGCCCATTCTGGTCAGCACGGCGTCGTCGAACACCGCAACCGCCCGGATGCCGTGCAGCGCCAGGTCGTAGAAGTTCATGCGCGACCGCCCGTCGTAGCGCGCTCCCCGGTCGCAGGAGATTTCGACGCGCCGCAGCCTCGACTTGATGAGCGCTGCGGCAAGATGGATCCGCGTCTCCTGCATGGCCGTCAGGCGCAACAGGGCGCGCCGGTCGAGGGCGCAGAAATTGCCGAACCGGATCTCGCGGCCCGTCAACAGGCGGAAAAAGCGCCGGTAAAGCCGATAGAAGAGCCGGAAGGGCAAGGATTCCGTCCGCCTTCCGCGCCGCGCGACGACCGCATTGCAATCGGTTCCGATTGCGGCCAGCAGTTGCGGCACATTCTCCGGCCGGTCTTCGCCGTCGCTGTCCATGACGATTGCGCCTGCATAGCGGGGCTCCGAGGCGGCCACGGCGAGGCCCACCCAGATCGCCGTCTGGTGACTGCTATTGCGCTTGAGGCGGACGATCCGGCCGGCCAGTCTCGCATCGCGAATGGCGCCGACCGACGGCGGCGCGCCGATCGTTCCATCGTCCACTGCAAGGACTTCCAGCACCGGCCCGGCGTCGAGGCGCGCCAGGTCCCGGCAGAGCGAGGCAAAGGATTCGCCGTCCTCGAAAACAGGGGTGACGACGGCCCAGACGCCCTCACGGTCGTGCAACATCGATCCGGTGTTCCGGGACGGTGCGAAGCAGTTCGCGGAACCAGTCAATCGTGCTGCCGAGGCCGTCTTCCAGTTGGGTGGCCGGAGACCAGCCAAGCAGGCTGGCGGCGCGCGAGACGTCCGGGCGGCGCCTCGACGGGTCGTCCTTTTCCAGCGGCACAAACACCGTAGGCGATCCGCTACGGCACAGCTGCACGACCGTCTCGGCGAGGGATGCGATAGCAATCTCCTGCGGGTTGCCGAGATTGACCGGCCCCGGCGGCGCGTCCTCTTGCGCCATATAGGCCATCAGGCCGTCCACAAGGTCGTCAACATAGCAGAAGGACCGGGTCTGGCTGCCGTCGCCGGCGAGCGTGAGCGGTCGGTCGAGCAGGGCCTGCACGATGAAATTGGAGACCACGCGCCCGTCGGACGGATGCATGCGGGGGCCGTAGGTGTTGAAAATGCGGACCACCCGGATATCGACGCCGTGCTGGCGGTGGTAGTCGAAGAACAGCGTCTCGGCGCACCGTTTGCCTTCGTCGTAGCAAGCGCGGGGGCCGATGGGGTTCACATTGCCCCAGTCGTCTTCCTTCTGCGGATGGGACAGGGGATCGCCGTACACCTCGCTGGTCGAGGCCTGGAGGATGCGCGCCCCGCAACGCCTGGCAAGCTCCAGCATGTTGATCGCCCCATGCACGGAAGTCTTCACGGTCTGGACCGGGTCGTGCTTGTAATGCACCGGGCTCGCCGGGCAGGCGAGGTTGAAAATGCGGTCCACCTCCAGTCGTACGGGCTCCGTCACATCGTGGCGGATGAACTCGAAATTCGGCTCGTCCAGAAGATGCGCGATATTCGCCTTGGCGCCGGTGAACAGGTTGTCGAGGCAGATGACGTCGCAGCCGTCGGCCATCAGCCGTTCGCAAAGATGCGAGCCGATGAATCCCGCCCCTCCGGTGACGAGCACGCGTTCGGTGTAGTGCTTCATCCGGGTGTTGCCGCGGTCCGGCGCATAGGCCCCTCCGGGTCCGGCAGTAGGCCGGCTTGTCGTCTGTCCGCGTTGGGGGCCTATTGTAGCGTGCGGCGGCGTTGCAGCTATGCAGCTATGCGTCGGGCAGCAGGTTGCCGTCCGCGCGCCAGCGCGATTCCAGGCTGCGGCGAAGCTTGGTGAGAGCGCGGGCTTCCAGCTGGCGGACCCGTTCCTTGCTGACGCCGAGTTCTTGTCCCAGCGACTCCAGCGTGCGGGCTTCGTCTTCCAGCAACCGCTCGCGAATGATCTTCGCTTCGCGTTCGGGCAGTTCTCCAAGCGCCTCCCGGATCCAGCGGGCGCGCAGGTCGCCGTCCAGATGCTCCATGGCATTGTCTTCCGGAGACGGTCGCTGATCGGCCAGGAAATGCACCCAGGTCTCGTCGCCGTCTTCGCCGACCGGCGCATCGAGCGACCGGTCCGCGCCGGTCAGGCGGCCCTCCATCGTCTCCACATCCTTGCGCGCGACTTTGAGTTCCGCCGCGATACGCTCCCGTCCCCGGTCGTCGAGGGGCTTGCCGGTCCGCCCCTCGATCCGCGCCCGCAGACGGCGCAGATTGAAGAACAGGGACTTCTGGGAAGAAGTGGAGCCGGTGCGGACGATGGACCAATTGCGCAGGACATAGTCCTGCATCGCCGAACGGATCCACCATGAGGCGTAGGTCGAGAAACGGACCTCCCGCTCCGGTTCGAACCGGGCCGCCGCCTGCATCAGGCCGACTGCGCCTTCCTGCATCAGGTCGGCCATGGGCAGGCCGTAGTTCCGGTATTTCGCCGCCGTGGCCGCGACCAGGCGCGTGTAGGCATTGACCAGCTCGTGCAGGGCGGCCTCGTCGTTCTGATCGCGCCAGCGCAGCGCCAATTCCTGTTCGCGCTCGCGAGTGAGCAGCGGCGTGCTCATTGCATGGCGGACGAAATTCAGCGTCCCCCTGCTGTTCGCCGACCGGTCCAGGTAGCTCATCTCGTTCCTTCCTGCGCTGCGCCCCGATTGCCCAACGAGTGCAGCGTCCTTCAACAGGTGGGCAGCATCGCGCGGTTATTCAACCTGTGTCGCGATTCCGCTCTCCCAAAAGCCGAGAGGCGGTCTGCCCGGTGGAGAGCAGACCGCCTCGCGATGCGATATCTTGTCGCTATCGGGTTCAGACGGCCTGCAACACCATTTCAACTCTTTTGACGGCTTTGTCCTCGTCGATTTTCTCCACCACTGCCAGTTCCCGGCTCAGTCGTTCGAGCGCAGCCTGGTAGATCTGGCGCTCGCTGTAGGATTGGTCGGGCTGGTCTGCGTTGCGATGCAAGTCCCGCACGACCTCGGCGATGAGAATCGGATCGCCGGAGTTGATCTTCGCCTCGTATTCCTGGGCGCGCCGGCTCCACATCGTTCGCTTGATCCGCACCTTGCCCTTGAGGGTGCGCAGGGCGTTCTGCATCTCCTTCTTCGTCGAAAGCGTTCTCAGGCCTGCCGACTGCACCTTCGCAGTCGGGATACGCAGCAGCATCTTTTCCTTCTCGAACTCAATGACCAGCATCTCCAGTTCGTAACCCGAAATATGCTGCTCCTCGACCGCCAGAACCCTGCCGACGCCATGCGCCGGATAGACCACATGATTCCCGGCCCTGAAATTACTCCGCTTTGTCATCCTGTCTTGTTGGTCCCCAATTCCGTACCGATGCGCCAACTGCAACGACAACGCGCCCGGTCGTTTCAGCGAGCGGGGCGCACTTGCGGTCTGCTGCGATTAGCGAGCTTCCTCCAAGCCTGTGTGCGACTTTAGCATAAAATCAACCGGATGGCGACCCGCGGCGGGGCAATCCGTATTCGGGGGCGGACCCGTGTCCCTTGTCGTTCTTCGCCTCCCGGCCGGAGAGGGACCGTCGGGAAATGTCATGAAATGTCATGATCCGCCCGACACCCTGTCCGCCGGACGAGCGCCTCCCGTCCATTGAAGAATGTTGTTGTCGATGCTGTGGCGGGGCGGCGAACCGATCCCGAAGGCCGGCCCTCAAGGAAAGGATACCACGCCTCTGCCGGCGTCGGACTCGCGCAGCCCCGGACCCGTCGGAACCGGTCGGATGGTTGTGGCGAAAACGAAAGTCGATCGCCCTGGAGCCGGCGCGCGGCCCAGCGTTTTCAACCGCCGGGCTTGGGGCTGAAATGCGCTTCCAACTTGCCTTCGACGCCTTCCCAGGCCTCCGCGTCCGCCGGAGCGTCCTTGCGGTAGGTGATATTGGGCCAGCTTTCGGAATAGCGGCGGTTGAAGTCCACCCACTCCTCCATGCCGGGGTCGGTGTCGGGCTTGATCGCCTCGACGGGACATTCCGGCTCGCAGACGCCGCAGTCGATGCATTCGTCCGGATGGATGACCAGCATGTTCTCGCCTTCATAGAAGCAATCGACCGGGCATACCTCGACGCAATCGGTGTATTTGCACCGGATGCAGGCATCGTTGACGATATAGGTCATGCGCGGTGTCTCCAAGCCGTCTGCGGTGCGGCGCAGCGAGTGTCGCCATTTAGCAGTCGGCACGGGTCTGTCAACTGTCGAGGCTCGCATACAGCCGGGCGGCTTCCGGCGGTGGTCCGCGCCGCTCCGCCAGCGCCTCGACCCGTACGACCCGGATAGTGCCCGCCTGCGGGAAGGTCAGGACATCGCCCACGCGCAGGATGTGGTGCGCCTTCTGCACCGGCCGGCGGTTCACCCTGACCCGGCCGGCATGGCAGAGTTTCGTCGCCAGGCCCCGAGTCTTGAAGAAACGGGCGCGCCAGAGCCATTGATCGAGCCTTTGGCCTGCCGGCGGCTCACTCACAATCCGACCTTGAGGGTCGCGAGTTTTGCGAACGGCGATCCGGGTCGGGCCTGTATGCGGCGCGGCGGTCTTTTGTGGCGGCGCGTCATCTGCATGCCGGTAGCAGTGTCGTTCGCCTCGAATCCGATATCCGCCAGAACCGCCGGCAGGTCGTCGAGGCGGCATCCCGTCAATCTGGCAAGCTGCAGGGTCGGCACGAACGGTCCCTGCTCCGCAAGGCATGCGGCGGCCTCGGCCAGACGCTCGAGCGCCGACGGGCGGAGCGCGAGTGGGCCTGCCACGAGATAACCGGCGGCGGCATAGCGCGCGGCGGGTATAGCGGGGTCCAGGGGCAGCAGCTGCCGGTTCGCGGCCAGCGGCTCGCCGCCGGCGTTCCGGTGGATGCGCCAAAGCAGGTCCAGCAGCCCGGCGGGCCGGGCCTTCTGCATCGTCGGCAGGTAAACGGCGACGCGGCCGAAACGGACGCCCAGCCGCCCAAGCGCCTGACGGTCGGTACGCTTCAACGATCCCGCGAGGTCAACGACCGCATCGCGCCTCACCGTTCCGAGCGCTTCTGCGAGCCGATAGGCCATTCCTCGCGCCCGGCCGGCAAGCCCTTCGGTTCCGGCGAGCGCCGCGAGCGGCGCGAGATCGCGGGCGACCAGGCCCGCGACCCAGTCCCGCAGGCGCACTTCCACGCGGCGCCGGGGCGCCGTCTCCAGAAGGTCCGAAGGCAGGACGCGCAAGCCGGGAGACAACGCCGTCGCGCCGGCAACCAGGCGGGCGACCGGCTCGCGGTTCCAAAGCACCTGGCCGGAAGCGTCGAGTGCGAAGCTGTCGTCGCTGGCGGACGCAAGCGCATCCACCCTCCGCGCCGCCTCCTGCCGCAAAACGCGCTGGGTGGCCAGCACCAGAGGCCGGCCGCCACGCTCCGATTTGGCAGCGGTGTAGCGAAAACCGTCCAGGCGCCCGACCGTTTCGCCTTCGAGGAACACGGAGCCGTCCCGCGCCACGGCTCCTTCGAGGTCGCCGCCTTCCAGCAAGCGCCGCGCCACCATGGCCGTGCGCCGGTCCACAAAGCGCTGGGTCAGCCGTTCGTGCAATGCGTCCGAGAGCAGGTCCTCCAGCCGCCGGGTGCGCTCCTGCCAGCCGGCGGCGTCGTCCAGCCACGCGGCGCGGTAGGCGATATAGGTCCAGGTGCGCACACCGGCGATACGCGCCATAAGCGTGTCGATGTCGCCGTCCGTGCGTTCCAGCCGGCCGACCTGCCGCGCTACCCAGTCCGCCGGCAGCCGGCCGTCGCAGTCGGTCAGGTAGCGGAAAACGCGCCCCAGCAAATGGGCATGGGCATCGGTCAGCGTCTTGCGGAAGTCCGGCACCTGGCAGACATCCCATAACATGGCGACCCTTTCCGGGCCGGCCGCCGCCGTCCGGATTGCTGGGTCGCGCGCCAGCACGGCCAGGGCCTGTTGGTCCTCGCCGTCCCGTCCCGGCACGAGGAAGGGGAGAGGAGGCGGGCGCCCAAGGCTCGCCAGCAGAGCATCGACGCTTGAGAAGTCGAGGTCGTCATTGCGCCAGAAGACCGTCTGCAGGGGCTCGAACCGGTGTTCCTCGACCCGTGCGACCGCCCGTTCGTCCATCGGCTGCTGTTCGGCGGTAACACCGAACGTGCCGTCGGCCACATGGCGCCCGGCTCGCCCGGCAATCTGGCCGATCTCGGCTGCGGCGAGCTTTCGCATGCGCCGGCCGTCGAATTTGCTGAGCGCCGAGAACGCGACATGGTGGACATCCATGTTCAGGCCCATGCCGATAGCGTCGGTGGCGACCAGGTAATCGACCTCGCCCGCCTGGTACATGCCGACCTGGGCGTTGCGTGCCCGGGGGCTCAGCGCCCCCAGAACCACCGCAGTGCCGCCGCGCTGCCGGCGGACGAGTTCGGCCAGGCGGTAAACTTCGCTCGCGGAGAATGCGACCACTGCGGAGCGCGGCGGCAGCCGCGTCACCTTGCGGTAGCCCGAGTAGTCGAGCCGGGAGAAGCGGGGCCGGTCCTCGACCACCGCCTCGGGGGCCAGTTGGCGCAATAGCGGGCGGATTGTCTCGGCGCCCAGAAACATGGTTTCGTGCTTGCCGCGGGCATGGAGAAGGCGGTTGGTGACGATATGGCCGCGTTCCGGGTCCGCCGCCATCTGCACCTCGTCCACGGCAAGGAAGGCGACGCTCCGGTCGAGCGGCATCGACTCCGTCGTGCAGACGAAGTAACGCGCCCGGGGCGGTATCAGTTTTTCCTCGCCGGTGACCAGCGCAACCGCACTGGCGCCCTTGATGGCGGCAATACGGTCGTAGTTCTCGCGCGCCAGCAACCGCAGCGGGAAACCGATCATGCCGGATTCGTGCCCGAGCATGCGCTGCACGGCGGCATAGGTTTTGCCGGTATTGGTCGGCCCGAGTAGCGCGATGACTCGCGCCTGCCCGTCGGTTGCCCGCATAGGGAAAAGACTCGGTCCGATTCCGTAGCAGTTCAAGGGCAAATCCGTTTAGCCCGGATTTCTCACCAAGGTCATGGTCTGCGCGGTGCTGTCAGGCAGGCAGGGAAGGAAAGACGCGCAGCGCGATGCGGGGTATCGGGCAAGCGGATTGACGCACCCTGCCGGCCTGACAGCACCGCCCTCCGGGTCGCGCCCAGGCGTCCGCCCGCGGCGTCGCGGGCCTCAACCGTAGCCTTGCTACGCTCTTCGGCCCGCTCCTTGCGGATCGAACGCCTGGACGCGACGCAGGCCGTGACCTTGGTGAGAAATCCGGGCTAGATGCTGCGGCAATGTGGGTCGAGCGGTTGAACCACGGCATTCGCCTCAGGCTGCGCGTGACGCCCGGTGCGCGCCGGCCGGGCCTGGGCGGTCTCGTCGAGTCCGGCGCCCGGCTGGCCGTTCGGGTTTCTGCGCGCCCGACAGAGGGCAGGGCCAACAAGGCCGTGGAAGACCTGCTTGCGAAGGCGCTGGGCGTTCCGAAAGGGCGGGTCCGCGTCGTGCGGGGCCAGCGGAGCCGGGACAAGACGGTCTGGATAGAAGGCGATCCATCGACGCTTGCGGGGGCCGCTTCTCTGCTGCCGGAAATAGGGTAGGGTGCCTGCTTGGACTCCCAGTCACTGCACAAGGGCGACATCTCCATGGACTACGGCATCGCGCAGTTCCCGACCGATTATTCCATTGCGCCGGCCGCGCTCGCTGTCGCCGCCGAAGAACGCGGTTTCGAGTCCTTCTGGGCTCCCGAGCACTCGCATATTCCGTGGTCGCGGAAGTCTCCCTGGCCCGGCGGCGCCGAACTGCCCAAGCAGTATTACGACGTCATGGACCCGTTCCTGGCGCTTGCCAGCGCGGCGACGGCGACCTCGCGGATCAAGCTCGGCACCGGCATATGCCTCGTCGTGCAGCGCGACCCGATCTACACCGCCAAGGAAGTCTCCACGCTCGACCGGCTTTCGAACGGGCGGTTCCTGTTCGGCATCGGCGGCGGCTGGAATGCGGAAGAGATGGGCGACCACGGCACCGATTATTCAACGCGCTTTGCGCTCATGGAGGAGCGCGTCGCAGCCATGAAGGCGATCTGGACCGAGGCGAAGGCCGAGTACCACGGAAAATTCGTCGATTTCGACTCCATGGCGCAGTGGCCGAAGCCTGTGCAGAGTCCGCACCCGCCCGTGATCGTCGGCGGTGCCTTTCCCTGGGGCGCGCGCCGGGCGGCAGCCTATGGCGACGGCTGGATGCCGATAGGCGGGCGCAATCAGGACGTGCTGGAAATCCTGCCTCGCTTCCGGCAGATGGTTGCCGAAGCGGGACGCGACCCGGACAGTATTGCGGTGACGCTCTTCGGGGTAGAACCGGACGGCGCTCTGCTCGACAGGGCCGAGACTGCGAGCGTTGCGCGCGCGGTTTTCATGCTGCCGCCGGTGGACGAGGCCGAAAGTCTGAAACTGCTCGACGCCCTTGTGGAGAAGCTCAGGCCGCGACTCTGAGACGCCGGCTCTCGCGCGACAGGAACTCCGCCAGCGCGTCCAGCGCGGAAATGCCGGCGTGCGCTTCGGCCTCGGTGTTGTAGTTCGTGTTGGTATTGACGTCGTACGTCCAGGCCTTGCCGTCAGCGTCGAGAATGAACTCGATGCCGGCGACCTCGACGTCGTTGGCGGCCAGGAACGCCTCATAGGCGTCGGTTTGCGGCGGCCGGTAGCCCTTGAGGATGCGGAACTTTTCCACGCCCGGCACCGTGCAGATGTCGGCCGGGCAAAGCTCGAAACCTTCCGAGGTATCGACGCGGAGCGCATACAGGAACCGCCCGCCCACGAATTCCGCCCGGGTGATGAACGGCTCAGGCGCGTCGATGTATTCCTGCACCAGCGTGATGCCATCGACGGGAGGCTCGAACGCCGGGGTTCGAACATGCGCGGCGAGGGCCGCCGCATCCTCGAACAAGCGCACGCCGAGGCCCTTGCCTGCGCGGTTGTGCTTGGTGATGAAGGGACCGTCGAAGCGCCGCGCCGCATCGACGATCCGCTCCAGGCCGACGGCGGCAACGGTGCGCGGCACGGCGATGCCATGTGCCTGCAAGGCCCGGTATTGCGCGACCTTCGACAACTCCAGCCGCAGGGCGCGCCCGTCATTCACCACGCGGCGTCCATGGGCAGCCAGCCAGTCGAGCACGGCGGTCGCCAGTTCCGGTGCGTAGCGGTGGCCGCGCGTATGCGACGATGCGCTCATGCGGCTGTAGAAAATGCCCTCGGGCGGCGCCGATGAGAGGTCCACGAGGCCTTCGTCGAGGAACCACTCCTCCAGCGCCAGGCCGCGAGCGGCAAAGGCGGCCCTGAGCGGCGCTATCCACTCCTCGTTCTCATGCAGCACGAATATGCTGTCCATCGGCCTGTTTCGCCCGGTTCCGGTCAATCGCCGAAGAACGGCGTTTCGTTCTCGCCTCTGAGGCGGATGTCGAAGCGATAGCCGTCGTCGTCAGCGCGCGCGACCAGCAGCGGCCGGCGCTCGGCAGGCACGACAGCCAGCACGGGGTCCCCGGCGTTCAGCTCTTCATCGGGGAAATAGGCGCGGGTCCGCATCCGGCACAGCAGCCCCGCCGCGAAGACCGCCACCGAAATATGCGGCGCCTGCCAGCGATTGCCCTGGAAGGGCACCGGGCCCGGCATCACCGTCGTAAAGGAGAACGTACCTTCGGCGTCGGTCAAAACCCGTCCGAAGCCATTGAAATGGGGATCGCGCGGGCGCGCGTCGTCCTTGTCGAGTGGATGCGCATAGCCGCCCGCCGCATTGGCCTGCCAGATCTCTACAAGCGCATCGCGGACGGGCGCCGCGTTCACATCGGTGACCCGGCCCTGCAGGCGAACGCTGCGTCCCTGCGCCCTGCCGCCGCCGGTGAGGTCGGGAATCGACGGCAGCGCATAGTTGAAGAACGGCCCCAGCGTCTGCGACGCGGTCGGCGCGACGCTCATGCCTGCAACCCTTCTGCTTCCATCGGCGTCTGGTCGCGGCCCCGTAGCACGATATCGAAGCCGTAGCCGAGCGCGTGTTCATGCAGGCCGACGGAAGTATCGGGCGTTGCGACCAGACGCCTTCGCGCATCCGCGTCGGGCACGGACATGAAGATGGAGTCGAGCTCGTTCAGCGGGTCGCCCGGAAAATACACCTGGGAGATCATCCGGCTCAGGAACGCATAGCCATAGATCGAAAGATGGATATGTGGCGGACGCCACCAATTGCCGGAATTCGGCACCGGATAGGCTCCCGGCTTGATGGTGACGAAGCGGTACCGGCCTTCCGAGTCCGTCACCGCTCGTCCTCCGCCGACGAAGTGGGGGTCCAGCGGCGCATCGCGCCCGTCCACCGGATGGCGGTATTTGCCCGACGCGTTCGCCTGCCAGACCTCGACCAGCACGCCGGGAAGCGGGCGCGCATCCTCGTCGCGGACCTGGCCTGCAAGCACCATCAACTGGCCGAGCGCCTTGCCGCCTTCGGTCAGGTCCGCCTCGTCCGGCGAGATGCCTTCGCGCGAAAACAGCGGCCCCGTGATCTCGGAGATCGTCACCGGCGCCTCGATGGTCGGCAACGACGGAGCGAGCTGCGTGGTCCGGAAATATCGTTTCGAGTCGACCGGCGGTTGCGTACCGTCCGGATAGGGGGCGTATTCGACCATGGGTTCTCTCCCGGTTGGCGGCCGGAGCCGCCTTAGGTTCCCGCCTTGATCATGTCAGCGGCCTTCTCGGCGATCATCAGCACGGCCGCATTGGTGTTGGCCGAGACCATGCGCGGCATGACCGAGGCGTCCACCACCCGAAGCCCCTCGAGCCCGCGCAGGCGCAGCGAGGAGTCGACGACGGCCATCGGGTCGTCGCCCATCTTGCAGGTGCCTATGGGGTGGTAAACCGTCGCGCCGTTCGACCGGCAGTAATCGAGGATCTCATCGTCGCCGGTGCGTTCGGCTCCCGGTATCGTTTCGCATTCGATATAGGGCGCGATGGCGGGCTGCGCGAAGATCTTGCGCGCCAGCTTCAGCGACGCCGTCACCGTATCCTGGTCCGTCCGGGTAGCAAGGTAGTTCGGGCGGATGACCGGGTAGCGGTCGGGGTCGTTCTCCCCGATATGGATGGAACCGATGCTTTCCGGCCGGTGCTGCCAGAAGCCGAGCGTCATGCCGGGGTAGTCGTCGAGCACGCTGATGACCCCGTCCTTGTAGCTCGCCGGCGCGAAGCTGAACTGCACGTCCGGCGTCGCCATGCCCGGCATGATCCGCACCGAGGCGCTGACATTGCCGGGCGCGGCGGTCAGCAGGCCGGTGCGCGTCGTCGCGTAGCGCACGGTCTCCCAGAGCAGCGGCAGGCCGCGCGAGCGTTCGTTGAAGGTGCGGATGCCGCTGGCCTTCACGCAAATGCGCGCGACATAGTGGTCCTGAAGGTTCTCGCCGACGCCGGGCAGGTGGTAAACCGGTTCGATGCCGAGCGGCTTGAGGCGTTCGCCGTCGCCGATGCCCGACAATTCAAGCAGTTGCGGCGAGGCGATGGACCCGGACGAAAGGATGATCTCGGAGTTCGCGCGGGCCTCGCGGACGACATCGCCCTGCCGGAACACGACCCCGACCACACGCCCCTGCTCGACGACGAGCCGCAGGGCGAGCGCATGCGTCTCCACCCGCAGGCTCGTGCGCCCGCGCGCGCGACGCAGATAGGTTCGCGCCGTGCTTTCCCGACGGCCGTTGCGGATCGCGTGCTGGAAGTAGCCGACGCCCTCCTGCTTCCCGTCGTTGTAGTCGTCATTGCGCGGGATGCCGGCTTCGACGCAGGCCTCGATGAACAGTCGCGTCAGCGGGTGCTGCTCTATGGGGTCGATGACGTTGATCGGGCCGCCCTGGCCGCGAATCTCCGGATCGCCGCCCGCCCGGTTCTCGAATTTCCTGAAATAGGGCAGCACCTCCTCATAGGACCAGCCGCGATTGCCGAGCTGCGCCCATCCGTCATAGTCCTCGGGCTGGCCGCGCACGATGAGATGGCCGTTGATCGCCGATGAGCCGCCCAGCACCTTGCCGCGCGGCCAGTGGATCGCCCTGTTGCCGCTGCTCTCCTCCTTCTCCGTCGCGTAGCACCAGTTGACGGACGTGTCGTAGAGAGTCTTGAAGAACCCGGCCGGGATGTGGATGAACGGGTTGATGTCGCGCCCGCCCGCTTCGAGCAGCAGCACGCTGGTCTCCGGGTCCTCGCTCAGCCGGTTGGCCATGACGCAACCGGCGGACCCGGCGCCGATAACGATGTAGTCGAAGCGGTTCATCCGGCCTTGCCTCCCCCCGTTTCCTAGTCGGCGGCAGCTTGTGACGCCGCGCCGCCGGAGTCCATGCGCGCGCCGTCGATAACGGCTCCCGAAGCCGCCATCCCGTCGATGTCCGCGTCGCGATAGCCGAACTCGCGCAGGACGGCGCGGCTGTGGGCCCCGAGGTCCGGCGCCGTGGCGAGAAAACTGCCTGCCGGGGCCGTCTCGATACCCGGCACGACATGCATCGGCACCCGCCCGACCGCATCGTGTTCCTGCCAGGCGACGGAGTCGTTGGCGAGCACTTGCGGCTCCCGGAAATAGTCGCCGAAGTCGTTGACCGGCCCCGCGATAATGTCCGCCTCGCCGAGCGCCTCGACCCATTCCGCGGTGGACCGCTCTGTTACCAGCGGGCGAAGCAGCGCCAGCAGGGCGGCTTCGTTGTCGAGGCGCGCGGCGTAAGTCGAAAAGCGCGGATCGCCGGCAAGGTCGGGCCGGTCGATCAGTTGGCAAAGCGCCTCGAAATGCTTGTCCCTGCGGGCGTTGATATTCACGAACCCGTCCGCGGTCTCGAAGGTTCCGACCGGGACGCCGACGGCCTGGGGCACGGGCCCCTCCAGGTGGTATTCGATCATCTTGGCGGCCATGAACGCGCCGGCGGACTGCTGGAGGCTCATGTCGATATAGCGGCCGGGCGCGCCCCGGACCGTGCGGGCATAGAGCGCCGCCGAGACCGCCTGGAAGGCATACAGTCCCGTCATCACGTCGATGGCGATCATGCCGACCCGCTGCGGCAGACCGTCCTTGTCGCGGTTCATCGACATCATTCCGGTGACCGCCTGGGCGATAGAATCGGTCAGCGGCTTGCGGCTCCAGGGCCCCGTCTGGCCGTAGCCGGTCACGGACAGGTAGATGACATCCGGATTGACGGCGCGAACGCTCTCATAGTCGAGGCCGAACCGGGCCGTAACACCCGGCCGGAAGGCCTCCAGCACGACATCCGCCTCTGCCGCAATCTTCGCTGCCGCGTCCCTGGCTGCCGGCTGCTTGAGGTCGAGGGCGAGCGAGCGCTTGCCGCGATTGACCTGCAGGAAGAAGGCGGAGTAGGGCCCGTGGCGCTTGCCGATACCGCGTGCCCAGTCACCGCCGGGCGGCTCGATCTTGATGACGTCCGCCCCGTGCTGGGCGAGCAGGAAGGCGCAATGGGGTCCCGCAACGCCCTGTGTCAGGTCGCATACGCGCAGGCCGGCGTAAGCGCGATGGTCGGTCGTCATTGCGGAGCCTCTCGTCCTGGCGCGGCGGTCCGGACCGGGCGCCCCTCGATGGGATATTGCGGATCGTTGTAGCCGGGCGTGGAAGGATGGCCCGGCGCGACCAGGCTGTCGATCAGCGCCTCGTCCTCGGCGGTGAAGGTGCAATCCATCGCGCCCAGATAGTCGCGCCACTGCGCGCGCGTCCTCGGGCCGGCGATCACCGACGTAACGAAGCAGTTGTTCAGCACCCACAAGGTCGCGAATTGGGCGGCTGACATGCCGCGCCGTTCCGCGTGGGCGGCCACCTTCGCTGCGACTTCCAGCGATTCGTCCCTGAGTTCCGTCTCGCGGATGCGCCGGTCGCCGCGCGCGGCCCGGCTGCCGGTTTCGGGATCGGCTCCGGCGCGGTATTTCCCGGTCAGCACCCCGCGCGCGACCGGGCTGTAAGGCACGACCCCGAGCCCGAACCAGTTGCAGGCCGGCAGGTGCTCGTTCTCCGGCATCCGGTTGACCGCGTTGTAATAGGGCTGGCTGGCGACCGGGCGCGGCGCCCCCAAGGCGTCCGCGATCCGGCAGATTTCGGCGATGCGCCAGGACCGGTAGTTCGATACGCCGTAATACAGCACCTTGCCGGCCCGGATCAGGTCGTTCATCGCCCGCACGGTCTCTTCGAGCGGCGTGTCAGGGTCTTCCTTGTGGAGGTAGTAGAGGTCGATACGGTCGGTGCCGAGGCGTTTCAGGCTGGCTTCGCAGGCGCGCACCATCCATTTCCGGGACAGGCCGCCCCCATTCGGTCCTTCCCCCATCCGGGCGAACAGCTTGGTGGCGATGACCCAGTCGTCGCGGTCGCGCGCCACGGCCCCGCCGACAACCTCCTCGGAGCGTCCCCGGTTGTAGCCGTCCGCCGTGTCGATGAAGTTGACGCCCGCGTTCCGGGCTTCCTCGATCATGGCGTCGGCATCGTCCGGCGCCGTCGGCCCGCCGAACATCATCGCGCCGAGGCACAGCTTGGAAACCTTGAGTCCGCTCCGCCCGAGATTCCGGTATTCCAATCGGTTGTCCCCCGTCGCTCCGGAGCTTCTATATGGCCGAACCGCTTTCGGTCCGGCAAGTGGCAGCCCGAATGGCCCGCTTCGACCGTCCGTTCGCCGTTTGCGCGTCCGGCACCGCGTCAATAGGATAACCGGCAATCCGTGCAACCCAGACGAGTGGCCTCGATGTCGTGCCGGCTGCCCGTTTGTGCGGGGGCCTGGGTTTTGCGTCGGACTTGAAGGGGAAACCGGGGATGACCGTCGAGCCGCGAGCATTCCGGGATACGCTTGGGCGAATGCCGACCGGCGTGACCGTGATCACGACCACGGCGCAGGACGGAGAAATGCACGGTGTGACGATCGGATCGTTCAGCTCGTTGTCGCTCGAACCGCCGCTGGTGCTGTTTTGTCTCGACAAGGAAGCGAATTGCCGCCAAGCGTTTCTCGACAGTACCCATTTCGCTGTCAATGTGCTGGCGGAGGACCAATCGGGCTTGTCCTCGATTTTCGCGACCAAGAACGCGCCGCGCCCTTGGCACGACATCGATTTTTCCATCGGCGAAGCGAGCGGCGCTCCGCTCATGGCGGGCGCGGTCGCGCAGATCGAATGCACCACCGAATCGATCCATGACGGCGGGGACCACGATATTCTGATCGGCCGCGCAAAAAACCTGGCTTCGTCCGAAGCGATCCGGCCGCTGGTCTTTTTCGCGGGCGGTTATCGCCGGCTCGACGGCAACGGCTCTTCATAGGTCCACTCGCAGCGGACCGAAGCGTCGGACTCGGCAGGAAGCCGCGCATTTCTGAGTTCGTCGAAATCCGGCGCGGGCAGCAGTTCGCGAAGCGCCCAGACGGCCGCTCCGCGCACAAGCGGCGCCCCGTCGTCGAGCGCATGTATCGCGGTTGGAATCAGCTTTGCGTCGCGGCTGTTGCCGACGGCGATCAGCACATTTCGCAGGAAGCGGTTGCGGCCGGTCCGCTTGATCGGCGAACCCGCAAAGACCTCCCGGAATCCCGCCTCGTCCAGCCCGGCGAGATCGGCGAGTTTGGGCGCCGTCAGTTCGATGCGCGGTAGAAGGTCGGGTTCGCGGGCCCGGGCGGCGAACTTGTTCCACGGGCAGACGGCCAGGCAGTCGTCGCAACCGTAAATCCGGTTTCCCATGGCGCGGCGGAACTCACGGGGAATGGGCGCCTTGTGCTCGATTGTCAGGTAGGAGATGCAGCGCCGGGCATCGAGCCGGTAAGGGGCGGTGAAAGCCTCGGTCGGGCAGATGTCCAGGCAGGCGCGGCAACTCCCGCAACGGTCTTCATGGGGTTCGTCCGGGGCGAGCGCCAGCGTCGTGAACACCTCGCCCAGGAAGAGCCAGGAGCCGTAGCGGCGCGATACCAGATTGGTGTGTTTTCCCTGCCAGCCGATACCTGCCGCCGCCGCCGCCGGTTTCTCCATGACGGGGGCGGTATCGACGAAAACCTTGACCCCGCCGCCATAGGTTTCGACCAGCCAGCGGGCGAGCCGTTTCAGCTTTCGCTTGACGACATCGTGATAGTCGCGGGCCGTCTGCGCATAGACCGAAACCGCGCCGCGTTCCTTGTGGGAAAGCCGGTCCAGAGGGTCGCTTGCCGGGCCGTAGCTCATCGCCAGCGCGATCACTGTCTGCGCTTCCGGCCAAAGCGCATCCGGGCTCGAGCGGCGTCCTTCATGCGCGGCAAGCCAGCCCATGTCGCCGTAGCAGCCCTCCGCCAGGAACTCCCGCAGGTTCCGGCGGACCTCAAGTCGCGATGCCGCCGGCGCAAAGCCGACGGCATCGAAACCGAGTCCCAGCGCATGCTCCCTGATTGCTGCCGGCCCGACCGGCGCTGGCGACGCCGGGCCGGCAGGCGCCATCAGAACGGCGGGTTCTGCGCGGCCAGCATGCCGTAAAGCATCGGGATCGAGAGCATGGTGTTGGTGCGCGAGAACATCAGCGCCCGGCGTGCGGCCGGGGGCTTCCGGTCGTCCGGCGCCTCCACGATGCCGAGCGCGATCTTCTGGCTGGGCCAGATCACGAACCAGACATTGAAGGCCATGATGAGGCCGAGCCACATGCCGATGCCGATGAAGGCGCTGGTGCTGCTGCTGTCGACGAGACCGATGGCAAGCCAGTCGCTGAACGTGCCTTGCATCAGGACGAGCAACAGGCCCCAAAGTACGGTCGAGGCCGCCGACCAGCGGAACCAGAACAGCACCGCCGGAGCGATGTGCTTGCCGATGGCGGGTTTCATCTCATCGGGGATCTTGGGCATAGTCGGCACCTGCACAAAGTTCAGGTACCAGAGCAGGCCGATCCACATCACGCCGCTCAGGACATGGAACCATCGAACGAGATGGAGAAGGAATTCATTTTCCATGACGTATCGTCCTCCCTTTCCGCGCCTAGCTGCCGATCGCCTGAGCGACCACGATCAGGACGATGGTTAACACGACCCCCAGTCCGACGGTCATGTGCAACGATTCCAGGGGATTCTTCATGGACGTCTCCTCCCGATGTGTTTGGGCGCGATTATAGCAGACCGGCGACGTCCGGAAGCAAGATGAGTTTATGTTGTTGTTGCAACCATTTCGGTCGCAAAGCCTTAGGAAAGACCGCTTTCGCTGGAAGTCCGCCGGCCTCCGAAAGTTACGCGAACGGGCGCTGCTGCGCCTCGTTTCAGGCAAGCAGCAAACTGAACCTGTCGCGGCGGACTGGCGGTACATTCCCGCGTCGACCGCAACCGGCCGCGCGAGCTTCCAGCAGTTCTCGTCCCGAATACAATGGGCCATGGCCGAGCCGAGCAACGACGCCGTCTATTGCAGGGACCGGGTGGTCCGTTTCGACCCCGACCGGGCAGCGGCGATCGCTTTCCAGCCGGCCGGGGCGCGGTCCGCGCTCTATGCGCTGCACGCCTTCAGTCTGGAGGTGGCGCATCTGCGCGAGACCGTGGGCGAACCGGTGCTGGGCGCCATGCGGCTTCAATGGTGGCGCGACGCGCTCGACGAGCTCGCGTCGGGGCGGGAGCGCCGCCACGCCGTACTTCAACCGCTGGCGGCCGCCATGCGCGCACACGACCTGCCACCGGAATATCTCCGGCGCCTTCTGGATGCGCGGGAAACGGACCTGGAAACAGCGCCGCCCGCCGACCTGCCGGCCTATGCCCGGGACACGGGCGGTACGCTGGCCGCGCTTGCGGGACAGGTCGTCAGCGGGCGAGCGGGCAGCGAAGATATCGGCACGGCCTGGGCGCTGGTCGGCTGGCTGCGCGCCGCAGCCTTCTTCCGCTGGACATTGCCGGAGGGGGCCGAGGCTCGGTCGATCGCCGAGGAAGCCGCGGCCCTCCTGACGCCGGCTCCGGACTCCTATGGACGCGCGCTCTCAGCCCTGACGCGCGCCTATATCCGAAAACTCCGTCGACTCGACTACGATCTGGGCGACGCGCGTGCGGCCGAGCCTTTGCGGCTGCGGGGCTGGCGGATCGTCTTTGGGAGGCGCTGAAACATGACCGAGGCAGGTCAGATCGTATTCTCGCGGATGCAGAGGGTCGTGTGGGGACGGCCGGCAGCGGAGGTCGTCGCGGAAGAGGCCGGGCGGCTGGGGGCGCAGCGTGTCTTCCTTATTGTGAGCCGGACCCTGAACCGCACCACCGATGTCGTCTCGGAAATCGGCAGAGGGCTCGGCAACCGCGTTGCGGGACTGTTCGAGGGTATCCCGGCCCATGTTCACCGTGAAACGGTGATTGCCGCGACGCGCGATGCGCGCGCCGCGAAGGCCGACCTGATCGTCACCGTCGGGGGCAGCTCGGCCTCCGGAGTCGGCAAGATGGCGCGGCTGGCGCTGGCGCACGGGCTGGAGAGCGTGGACGACCTGGAACCGTTCCGCACGGTCACTGCGCCGGACGGGACCAGGACCCAATCGGACTTCAGAGGGCCGGATATCGGCCAGATCGCCGTGCCGACGACGCTTTCGGGCGGCGAGTACTACCACTACCAGGGCAGCACCGACACGCGCATCCCGGAGAAGCAGGGCTATGAGCATCCGGACATGATCCCGACCTCGGTGGTGCTCGATCCCTGGGCCGCGCGCCATACGCCGGAGTGGCTGTGGTTCTCGACGGGGGTTCGGGCTGTCGATCATGCGGTCGAAGGGCTCTGCGCGCCCGGAGCCAACGCCTATACCGACGCCATGAACCTCCAGGCCCTCAAGCTGCTGGCCCCTTCGCTCGCTGCCTCCAGGGCGGCTCCCGACGATGTGGACGCGCGGCTGGAAAGCCAGCTCGGCGCCTGGATGTCCATGGCCGGCGTTACGGCAGGGGTGCGGGTCGGGGCCAGCCACGGAATCGGGCATGTGCTCGGCGGCGCCTGCGATGTGCCGCACGGCTATACCTCCTGTGTGATGCTGGCTCCGGTGCTGCGCTGGAACCGGCAGACGGGAGCGGAGCGCCAGCAGGTCGTATCCGAGGCGATGGGGCAGCCGGACCGCCCCGCCGCCGATCTCGTTGCCGATCTCGTCGCGCGCCTGGGACTGCCGTCGCGGCTGGGCGATGTCTGCGTCGGCCCGGACCGGTTTCCGGAGATCGCCGAGCAGGCGATGCGCGAGCCCTTCGTCCACGCCAACCCGCGCCCGGTGCGCAGCATCGAGGATGTCATGGAAATCCTGCACAGCGCCCTGTAACGGCGGCGGTCGGTCGAGCGCGTAACCATCGGGCAGGGGCTGGCAGGACCGGCGCTCGCTGTCTATATTGCGTCCCACAAGCCGGAGGAGGGTTCTCAACGATGGACGGTGGCCCTTGGGGTGGCACAGCGCCGATTATCGACCCGTTCGGGCGCGCGATTACCTACTTGCGCGTCTCGGTGACCGACCGTTGCGACTTCCGCTGCGTCTATTGCATGTCGGAGCACATGACGTTCCTGCCGAAGCGGGACCTGCTGACGCTGGAGGAACTCGACCGGCTGTGCAGCGTGTTCGTCCGTCTTGGCGTCCGCAAGCTGCGCCTCACCGGCGGCGAGCCGCTGATGCGGCGCAATGTCATGCAGTTGATCCAGTCGCTGGGGCGCCATCTCGACGGCGGCGGGCTCGAAGAGCTCACGCTGACCACGAACGCCAGCCAGCTCGGCCGCTTCTCCGACGGCCTCTTCGAAGCCGGCGTGCGCCGGGTGAATGTCTCGCTCGACACCCTGGACCCCGTGAAGTTCAAGGAGATCACCCGCTGGGGCCGGTTCGAGCAGGTGATGTCCGGGCTGGACGCCGCGCAGGCCACCGGTCTGGCGGTGAAGATCAACATGGTCGCGCTGCGCGGCGTGAACGACGACGAATTCGACGCCATGATCGCCTGGTGCGGCGAACGCGGCTTCGACCTCGTCATCATCGAGGTCATGCCGATGGGCGACATCGGCGAGGACCGCCTCGACCAGTATATGCCGCTCTCGATGGTGCGCGCGAAGGTCGAGCGCAATTGGACCCTGACCGAAACCGACTACAACACGGGCGGCCCCGCACGATACGCCGTCGTTGAGGAAACCGGGCAGCGGATCGGCTTCATCACGCCGCTCACGCATAATTTCTGCGAGAGCTGCAACCGGGTAAGGCTGACCTGCACCGGCACGCTCTATATGTGCCTCGGCCAGGAGGACGCGGCCGATCTGCGCGCGCCGCTCAGGGCCGATGCCGGAGACGCCCTGCTGGAGGAGGCCGTGCACGAGGCGATCTCGCGCAAGCCCAAGGGCCACGATTTCGTCATCGACCGGCGGCGGGGTGCGATCTCGGTCCCGCGCCATATGAGCGTGACCGGCGGCTGAAGCAGGCCGCGTCTGTCGATGGCCGGTCCGCGCCTGGCGTTCGTTGCCGCAGGGACGCCTACGGCGCAGGAGGCCCGCCAGGCCTTGGTGGCCGCCTATGGCGAAACCGCACCGGCCGAAGCGGATGTCGTCGTGGCGCTCGGCGGCGACGGCTTCATGCTGGAGACCCTGCATAGCTTCGGGGACAGCCCGCCGCCGATCTACGGCATGAACCGGGGCAGCGTCGGCTTCCTGATGAACGGTTTTCGCGCCGAGGGACTTCCCGAGCGGATCGCGGCGGCCGAGACGGTGAGCCTCCATCCATTGCTCATGGAGGCGCGCACGCTTGCCGGTCAGGTGCGCCGGGCGCGCGCCATCAATGAAGTCTCTCTGCTGCGCGAAACGCGGCAGACGGCGAAGCTGCGTATCGAAATCGACGGCATCGAGCGGATGGAAGAGCTGATGTGCGACGGCGTCATCGTCGCGACGCCCGCCGGGAGCACGGCCTACAACCTGTCCGCGCATGGACCCATCCTGCCGCTCCGGGGCCAGTCGCTGTGCATCACGCCGATCAACGCGTTCCGGCCGCGGCGGTGGCCCGGCGCGATCCTGCCCGATACCGTGTCGGTGCGGTTGACCGTTCTTGAGGCGCGCAAGCGGCCGGTCAGCGCGGTTGCCGACTTCACAGAAGTGCGCGACGCCGCTGAGGTTCTGGTCCATCGGGACGAGGGGACGTCGCTGCACTTGCTGTTCGACCCGGACCGTGGCCTGGAGGAGCGTATCCTGAAGGAGCAGTTCCAACCGTGATGCGCGCGTTGCGCGAGCTTGCGCGGAACTGGCCCCTGCTTCTGAAGACGCTCGTTATCGGGACCGCCGGCGGGTATCTGTTCTCGCTCCTGCAGAGCCCTTTGCCCTGGATGATGGGCAGCCTCTCCGCCTGCACCGTCGCGGCGCTGGCGGGCGTCCGGCTCTTCATGCCGAACGATGTGCGGCGCGTCTGGATGGTGGTGCTGGGCGTGATGCTGGGCGCCGCCTTTGCGCCCGATGTGCTGGACCGGGTGGCAAGCTGGGGCGGCGTGTTTGCCGGCATGCTCGCGTTCACCATTGCCGGCGCGGTGGGCGGGGCATGGTTTTTCCGCCGGGTCGGCCGGATGGACCGCCGCACGGCCTTCTTCTGCGCCGCGCCGGGCGGCCTCGGGGAGATGGCGCTGCTGGGCCCTGCCATGGGGGCGGACGAACGCGCCATCCTGCTGTCCCATTCGACCCGCATCCTCATGGTGATGTTCATCGTGCCGCCGGCTTACCGGCTGCTCGCCGACTATGTGCCGCCGGCCGACCTCGGCGGTTCCCGGCTGGCGGATCTGAGCCTTGCGGACTGGGCGTTACTTGCCGCCTCGGCGGTCGTCGGCGGCGGCGCTGCGAAACTGTTGCGCGTGCCGGCCTGGCAGATGGTAGGCCCGATGCTGGTAAGCGCCGCCGTGCATATAGGCGGCTTGACGGACTCCCGCCCGCCGACTGAGCTGCTTGCGGCCGCCCAGGTGTTTATCGGCTGCGGCGCGGGCGCCCGCTTCGTCGGCGTGCGGCCTCGCGAGCTGGGGCGCACGGTTGCGGTCTCCGCCATGTATTACGCGCTGTTTCTGGCAGCGGCATTCGTCGTCGCCGGGCTGGTCGCGGCTGTGGGCGGCTTCGACTTCAAGGCCGTCCATCTGGCCTATACGCCGGGCGGATTCGCCGAAATGAACCTGATCGCGCTGTCGCTCGACATCGATGTCGCCTTCGTGGCGACGCACCACACCGGACGCCTGTTTGCGGTGGTGATCGGCGCCGCGCTGCTAGCCCGCATGCTCTGGCCCGTCGTTCGCTTGAGGGAATAGCCGGCTAAATTTCCTGTACGTCCACGATATCGTTCATCGCCTTCAGTTCCATCAGCATGCCCGGCGTGACGGCGAAACGGCTGCCCAGCGACACTTGCACTTCATGCGTGCTGTCCATGTCGAACAGGATCCGGACTTCGCCGCGCCCCGACGGTTCCCGCTGCAACACGCTCCGGATGCGGGGCAGGGCCTTGCAGTCTTCGATGAATATATTGAGGCCGTTCCCGGTCTTGCCGACGGCGGCATCCAGTTGTTCCACGGTCTGGGCGGTCAGGCGCACATCCTCGCCGTCCATGGTGGCCTCGCAGGTGAACAGCAGCGGCTTTCCGGCGTCGAGCAGCGTCCTTGCCGACGCCAGCACTTCTGAAAAGAGCGTGATCTCCGACTGCCCGGAACTGTCGGAAACGGCGATGAAAGCGAAACGGTTGCCACGCTTCGACGTGCGTTCCTGCCTGGACAACACGGTCCCTGCAATTTTTACCGCGCTGCGTCCGCGTCTCACGACATCCGGCAATGCGCGGATCGGTTCGATCCTGAGTCGTTGGAAATAGCGCCGATATTCATCCAGCGGATGAGCGGACAGATAGAAGCCCGTGGCGTCGAATTCGTGTTGAAGGCGTTCCATCGGTTCCCAGCTCTGGGCATTCGGCAGTTTCAGGTCGGGCACAAGGTATTCGACCGCCCCGAACAGGTTGGTCTGATTGGTTGTCCGTTCCTCCTCCTCGACAGCCGCATGGCGCAGCAGCATCTCCGCGCCGGCGAACACGCGCGCCCGGTCCTCCTCCAGCGAATCGAATGCGCCTGCTTCCGCCAGCTTCTCGAGAAGCCGGGAATTCAACGCCCTGGGCCCCAGCCGGCCGGCAAAGTCGAACGGGTTCTTGTAGGGACCGCCGGAGAGGCGTTCTCTCTCCACCGCTTCCATGGCGCCCCTGCCGACCGATTTGACGGCGGCCAGCGCATAGCGGATAGCGGGCGTGCCTTCCGGGACCGCCTCCACCTGGAACAGGGCGCCTGACCGCTGCACATCGGGCGGCAACAGCGCGATGTTCATCCTGTCCAGCTCACGGAGCAGGGGGGCCAGCTTGTCGATATTGCTGAGTTCGTGGGTCATTGACGCGGCCATGAATTCAACCGGGTAATTCGCCTTCAGCCATGCCGTCTGATAGGCGATAAGCGCATAAGCCGCAGCGTGGGATTTGTTGAAACCGTATCCAGCGAATTTATCCACAAGATTGAAGATCGTTACCGCTAATTTGGCATCGACGCCTCTTGCAACCGCGCCGTCGATAAAGGTTTGCCTCTGTGCATCCATTTCCGACTGGATTTTCTTGCCCATGGCTCGTCTTAACAGATCGGCAGCGCCGAGCGTATAGCCGGACAGGACCTGTGCAATTTGCATGACCTGTTCCTGGTAAATTATAATGCCGTATGTTTCCTCCAGAATGGGTTGGAGGGTCTCGTACATATAGCTTATTTCTTCCCTCCCGTGCTTTCGTTTGATGTAGGATGGAATATTCTCCATCGGTCCCGGGCGGTAAAGCGCAACAACGGCAATTAAGTCTTCGAACCGACTGGGCTTCAGCTTCTTCAACATATCGCGCATTCCGGAGCCTTCCATCTGGAACACGCCGACCGTGTCCCCACGCGACAACATTTCGAAGGTCTTTTCGTCATCCAGCGGCAGTTGCAGAAGGTCGATCTCGATGCCCTTTCCCGCGAGCATCTTCCGGGTGTCTTCGAGAACCGTCAGCGTCTTGAGGCCGAGGAAGTCGAATTTGACCAGGCCGGCGGCTTCCGCCCATTTCATGCTGAATTGCACCGCCGGGATGTCGGAGGAGCCGCGGTCCCGATAGAGCGGGGCGATATGCCGCAACGGCCGGTCCGCGATCACGACGCCCGCCGCGTGGGTCGAGGCGTGCCGGTACAGTCCTTCGAGCTTGAGCGCGAGATGGATGAGCTGGCGGACGGTCTCGTCTTCGTCCCGCATAGCCTGGAGCGCCGGTTCGTTGGCGACCGCGTCTGCCAGCTTCGGCGGATTGGCGGGATTGTGAGGCACCAGCTTGCTGATCCGATCCACCTGACCGAACGGCATGCCGAGGACCCGGCCGACATCGCGCAGCGCCGCGCGGGCCTGCAACTTGCCGAATGTGATGATCTGCGCCACCCGGTCATGGCCGTAGCGCTGCTGGACATGCGCGATCACCTCGTCGCGGCGGTCCTGGCAGAAGTCGATATCGAAATCCGGCATCGAGACGCGCTCGGGATTGAGGAAGCGCTCGAACAGCAGCCCCCAGCGCAGAGGATCGAGGTCCGTAATCTGCAGGGCCCAGGCGACGACGGACCCCGCGCCCGAGCCGCGCCCCGGCCCGACCGGAATGCCCTGTTCCCTGGCCCAGAGGATGAACTCGGAAACGATCAGGAAGTAGCCCGGAAAGTTCATATCGACGATGACGCCGAGCTCGTATTCGAGCCGGTCGCGATAGGCTTTCGCATCCTCCTCGCCGGCGCCGCGCGGGAAGACATGCTCGGTGAGCCTCGCTTCGAGACCGTCGCGCGCCAGACGGCGCAGTTCTTCCGCCTCGTCCACACCGGAATCGAAGGCGGGCAGGATGGGCGCAGATTCGGTCGGCATGAAGGCGCAGCGCTGTGCGATGACCAGCGTGTTGTCCGCGGCTTCCGGCAGGTCGGCGAACAGCGCCCGCATTTCCCCGGCCGTCCTGAAGCGGTGGTCCGGCGTCAGCCGGGGACGGTCTTCTTCCTCGACCCGCCGCGACGATGCGATGCAGAGCAGCGCATCATGGGCTTCGTAATCGTCCTCCGCGCCGAAATGAACGTCGTTGGTCGCCACCAGAGGCAGGTCCAGCGCATAGGCAAGTCCGACCGACGCCTCCTCGGCCGGCGAGCGTCCGCTGTCGCCGTGGCGCATCAGTTCGACATAGAGGCGTCCCGGAAACAGCCCGTCCAGGCGCTCCAGCAATTGGCGCGCGGCCTCTGTCCTGCCTTCGGCCAGGGCGCGCCCGACCGGGCCGCCGGGACCGCCGCTCAGCGCAATCAGGCCGTCCGTGCGGCCGTCGAGGCGGCTCCACTCCACATGCGGCGCTTCCGATCCGGGGGTTTCCAGAAAGGAGGCGCTGACAAGTTCGAGCAGATTGCGGTAGCCGGTCCCGCTCTGGGCCAGCAGCAGGATCGGCGCCGGCTCGCCGACATGGCGTCCGCGCTGCTGGGGCGTTTCTGCCACCGGGAGCAGGGTTCCGACGATGGGCTGGATTCCGGCGCGCGAAGCGGAGACGGCGAACTCCATTGCGCCGAAGAGATTGCCGCTGTCCGTGACCGCCACTGCCGGCATGTCGGACTGCTTGCAAAGCGAAACCAGATCCTCAACCCGGACCGCCCCTTGCGAAAGCGAGTAGGCGGAATGCACCCGGAGATGCACAAAATCGGCATGAGGCATCGGGCCCGCGCTCCCTCGCTGTCAGCGAGTCCGGACCTAACCGGATTCGCCCGGCCGGCGCGAGCGATTTACTCACAGAGACGGGGAAATCTGCAGGCAGGCACCCCGGGGAACCGGTTGCCTGTTGCCGAAGTTGCCTTACTCCGCGGCCTCCGCCGCAAGCGCAAGCGGAGCGAGATACGGGCGGTCGCCCTGTATCGTGACCCGGTGTCCCCTCCGCTCCTCCGGCCAGTAGTCCCACATGGCGTGGTGCTGGAGGCAACGATTGTCCCAGAAGGCCATATCGTTGGCTTCCCACTTGAAACGGACCTGGAAACGCTCCTGCTCGATATGCTCGAAGAGGAAATTGAGCAGCGCCCTGCTCTCGGCCTTGCCAAGCCCCTCGATACCGGTGGTGAAGCCGCAATTGACATAGAGCGCCCGCCGTCCGGTCTCCGGATGGGTGCGGACGACCGGATGCACGGATTCCGGATAGACCTTGCCGGCGTCGTCCACATCCCGGTCCGAATAACGGCCGCGGTAAACATGTTCGGACTCATGGCGGGCGTTCAGCGTCTCAAGGAATGCCCGCATCGGCGCCGACAATGCGTCCCAGGCCGCATACATGCTGGCGAACAGCGTATCGCCGCCCTGGCTCGGCAAATGGTGCAATTGCAACATGGTGCCGAGCGGCGGTTCCGCGTCGCAGGAGACATCCGTGTGCCAGCCATTGCCGTTCGCGATCTTCGATCCCTTGTGGGTGTGGATCACGAAGACCTCCGGCAAGCCTTCCAGATGCGGCGCCGCCGGGTGCAGGTGGAGCCCCCCGAAGCGCCGGGCAAATGCGGTCTGCTGGTCCGGTGACAGCTTTTCCTGCTCTTTGAAGAACACGACCTGATGGCGGAGAAATGCGGACCGGACCTCGTCGAAGACATCCTCGGACAGGGGTTTGCGAAGGTCCACGCCGCGAATCTCGGCTCCGACCGTCGGCGTCGATGTCCTGACATCTATATGACGATAGACCATGTTCCGTTCCTCCTCGTTCGCCCGCTTAGTCCAGAACCTGCGCGACATCGACGATCCGGCGCGAGCGGGTGACCCGGTCCTGCCAGACTCGGTCGAATTCCGCAATGAGTGCGGCAATCGCTTCCGAATTCGTGGCTTTCTCTGCAGCCGCCAGATCGGGGAAAGAATAGAAGGCAACATGCGAGCCATCATCGCTCCAGCCGCGAAACGCCTTCTGCACCTTGAATGCCGCCTTCGCGTCCGGCAGGTGTTCTTCGGAATACCAGCGGTCGAAGGCAGCGCGGTCGTTCTCGGCCACCTCGGCCCGCACGATCAGATAGGCAGTCATCGGCATTTCCCGTCGGCAAGTTCGCGAGGGCAAGTGTGTGTTACGGCCTTCCGACTGGCAAGCGCGCCGATTCGAGTTGGCAGGCACGGCTGCATCCGCCAGGCAATTCGATATGGTACAGGATGGAGAGATCGTTGGAGGCCCTGTCCTTGACCGAAATCCGAGAGACCGCCTATGGCGCGGTGCCGTTGCCGGCCGGCATTCGTTCGCGGATGGCGGCGAACGGCAACGGGCTCGAGATGCACTTTCTGGAAGCCGGTTTCGAGCAGCCGGGCCGGCCCTGCGCCCTGCTGCTGCACGGCTTCCCGGAACTGGCCTATAGCTGGCGGCGCGTCATGCCGGCGCTGGCGCAAGCGGGCTTCCATGTCGTCGCGCCGGACCAGCGCGGCTACGGGCGGACGACGGGCTGGGACCCGGATTATGACGGCGATCTTGGGTCCTACCGGCTCTTCAACCTCGTGCGCGACATCATGGGGCTGCTGGACGCGCTCGGTCACAGGGAAGTTGCGCTGCTAGCCGGCCACGACTTCGGCGCGTCGGTCGCGGCCTGGGCAGCCCTGATCCGCCCCGACATCTTCCGCAGGCTTGCACTGATGAGCGCGCCGTTTCCGGGCCCGCCGGACATTTCGCCGCAACCGCCGCCCACAGGGTCGATCCACGACGACCTGGCCGCCCTGGACAGGCCGCGCAAGCACTACCATTGGTACTATTCCACGCCGCGGGCGAATGCGGACATGGAGCACTGTCCCCAGGGCGTCCACGCCTTCCTTCGGGCCTATTTCCACCACAAGAGCGCCGACTGGGCCGGAAACCGCCCGTTCCGGCTCGCTTCCTGGAGCGCCGGAGAGCTGGCTCGGATGCCGACCTACTACATCATGGATCGGGACCGGACGATGGCGGAGACAGTCGCCGCCGAAATGCCGGGCGAAGAGGAGATTGCCGCCTGCCATTGGCTGCCGGACGCCGAACTCGCGGTTTATGCAAGGGAATACGAGCGAAACGGGTTCCAGGGAGGGCTGCAATGGTATCGCTGCCGGACGAGCGGGCGGTTCGACCGGGAACACGAGCTTTTCTCCGGGCGCCGCATCGAGGTCCCGGCATGCTTCATTTCGGGAACCGCGGACTGGGGCGTTTACCAGAGCCCCGGCGCGCTGGAGGCCATGGAGGAACGCGCGGCTATCTGGGCCGGCACATGGCTCATCGACGGCGCCGGACACTGGGTTCAGCAGGAGCAGGCGGAGGCTGTATCGACCCGCCTGATGGCATTTGCCGCAGGTTCCGCCGGCCCGCGCGCGGGATGACACGGCGGGACTCCCGCTGCTAGTTTCGCCCCCAACCCCCTCTGGAGGAAAAGCACAAGATGGGCAATATGACCGGCGCCGAGATCATGGCGCGCGAACTCAAGAAGCACGGCGTCGAGTACATGTTCGGCATCGTTGGATTTCCGGTGCAGCCGATCGCCAAGGCAGCACAGGAGATCGGCATCAAATATGTCGGCATGCGCAACGAGCAGGCGGCTTCCTATGCCGCGCAGGCCGCCGGCTATCTGACCGGACGGCCCGGCGCGTGCCTCACGGTCTCGGGCCCCGGCGTCATCCATGCGCTCGCCGGTCTTGCCAATGCCGAGCAGAACTGCTGGCCGATGATCCTGATCGGCGGCGCCTCGCCCGTCTATCAGAACGGCATGGGCGCGTTCCAGGAGGAGAACCAGGTCCAGCTCGCCGCGCCCTATTGCAAGTTCGCCCATGCGGTCGAGCATGCCCGGCGTATTCCTTTCTATGTCGAAAAGGCCGTGCGCACCTCGATCTACGGTCGTCCGGGCCCCGTCTATCTGGACATGCCGGACGACATCATCCGCGAGGAAGTTGAGGACGCGGACATCGTTGAGGCGGCCCCGGTCGCCGATCCGCCCCGGATGCAGGCGATGGCCGGGGATATCGAGGCGGCGCTGGACGCTCTCGAATCCGCAGAACGTCCGTTGATCATCGTCGGCAAGGGCATGGCCTGGTCGCGCGCCGAAGACGAGGTGCGCGCGTTCATCGAACGCACCCAGTTGCCGTTCCTGGCGTCGCCGCTCGGTAAGGGCGTCGTCAACGACAACCACCCGCTGTCTGTCGGCGCAGCGCGCAGCCATGCCTTGCGTGAGGCCGATGTGATCTTTCTCATGGGCGCGCGGCTCAACTGGATCATGCATTTCGGCCAGCCGCCGCGATTCAACAAGAAGGTCCGCATCGTCCAGCTCGACATTTCCCCGGAGGCCATCGGCAATAATATGCCGACGGAAGTGGCCCTGGTGGGCGACGGCAAGGCCGTGGTCGGCCAGTTGAACGCGGCGCTTGGCGGGCGGCAGTGGTTCTATCCGGCCGATACCGCCTGGCGCGGTGCCATCGCGGAGAAGGCGGCCGGCAATGCCGAGCAGATCCGCCCGATGCTGGAAGACGACTCCACGCCGACCAACTACTACCGCGCCCTGAAGGATATCAACGCCTGGGCCGGCAAGGACGCGGTGATTATCGGCGAGGGCGCCAACACGATGGATATCGGGCGCACGCAGCTTCCGAATGTATCGGCGCGCTTGCGCCTCGACGCGGGTAGCTACGGCACGATGGGCATCGGCATGGGCTTCGCGGTCGCGGCCGCCGTGGTGCATCCGGACCGCCCGATCGTCTCGGTTTCGGGCGATTCCGCCATCGGCTTCTCCGGCATGGAGATGGAAACGGCCTGCCGTTACAAGCTGCCGATCAAGATCGTCGTGCTGAACAATGGCGGCATCGGGCAGGGCATCCCGGAATATCCCGAGGACCCGTTCGACAACCCGGCCGGCGTGCTCATCTACGGCGCGCGCTACGACAAGATGATGGAGGCGTTCGGCGGCTTCGGCGCCTTCATCGATGACCCGGCGGACCTGCCGGCGGCACTTGAGGCGGCGACGGCCTTCGACGGCCCGGCACTCGTCAATGTCCGCCTGCATCCGCAGGCCGGCCGCAAGCCGCAGCAATTCGGCTGGCTGACGACCTGACTGGAACTCCGGCGGCGGCGGCGCATGCCGCCGCCGCAAGGGGCGAGGCGGCAAGAAAGGAGAGGACCGGCTTGCACCGCCTTGCCTATGCAACGATCCTCCTGCCGATCCTGGCAGCCTGCCAGCAGCAGGGCATGTCCGCCCATCTTTACGGCCCGCCGAAGGGCACTTCGCCGGCCTACTGGCAGGTGGAGGCCTATTCCGACAGGCCAGCGAACGGGCCCGACGCGGCCAGGGGCGTCCTATTCTGGAGCCACGGTGTCAGCGGGCAGAATGTGCAGTGGAAGGGCAAGCCGCTGCGCTTCGTCAAGAAGTTCGCCGCGGCCGGCTGGGACGTCATCAAGGTCAACCGCAACAACCTGCATGAGGCCAGCTGGAGAACCAGCGGCCCGAAACATGTCGCGGACCTGCAGGATCGCGCCAGCAAGGCCCGGAGCGACGGGTACAAGCGGGTTATCCTGGCCGGACAGTCCTATGGCGGCGCGATCTCGCTCGAAGCGGCTGGGATACCGGGAATTGCGGACGGCGTTATTGCGATTGCGCCGGGACACGGCTCCGACGCCTGTGGCAGGGGCAGCGGAATTGGACGGCGGGCCGACAATCTTCCGCGCCAGTTGAGGGAGGCGCTCGAAAGGAACACGGCGCAACGCACCGTGCTCATGGTCGCCGACGGCGACGAATGCGTCGGTTTCAACCGGCCCCATGCTTCCTACCGCCAGACGCTCCAGGCCACCGGGACGAGTTTCGTCTTTCTGGATGACACCATGCCCATCCGAGGACATTTCGCAGGCAACACCAATCAGTTCGATAGGTGGTACGGGAGGTGCCTCCTGGATTTCCTGGATGCGCGGGAGGCCCCGAAAGCCGGCGAGATCGTATGTCCGGCGCCGAGCCCGGTTCCCGCCTACCTGTTGCCTGACGGCTACCGGCCGCCGGCGGATGGCGGGGTAGGCAGCTTTCTCGGCGCCTGGAGCGGCAGCTATTCCATTGGGAAAAGGGGAACCCGCAATCTCTGCTTTCTGGTCGAAGAGGAATTTCCGACCGGCTTCATGGCCTGGACTGCATTTGGGGCGGGTAGCCAAAGGAAAGCGTCGATGGTCACACATCGCCGCCTTTTCACCGAGCATGGCGGATATGCAAGGTTCGTTTACGTCAAGAACAAATATCGCGTCACCGTCATCGTCGATGTCGAACGCGAGAGTGCCTCGGTCACGATACGAACCGCGAAGGGCAAGGAATACAGGAGCAAGCTCGAACGCGGATGCAAGCTGGAGGACGACTGGCCTCCCGGAAAGCTGGCACCCGGCAAGGCGGCTTCCTAGCGGCGGGAGGCGTCTCCGTCGGTTGTCAGGTCCAAATCAAACGGCATGAGCCAACGGCGAGGACCACGGACGGGACATTGAATCAACCCGGATTTCTCACCAATGTCACGGCCTGCGTCGCGTCCAGGCGTTCGATCCGCAAGGAGCGGGCCGAAAAGCGTAGCGGTGCCTACGGTTGAGGCCCGCGACGCAGCGGGCGGGTGCCTGGGCGCGACCCGAAGGGCGGTGCTGTCGGGCCGGCAGGGTGCGTCAATCCGCTTGCCCGATGCCCCGCATCGCGCGGCGCGGCTTTCCTTCCCTGCCGGCCCGACAGTACCGCGCAGACCATGACATTGGTGAGGAATCCGGGCTAACCGGTTGCGGCACGATGACGAGTGGATTGAACTTCGTGGCTTCGAGACCGGGGAAATCCCGGAAGGCGAATGGGTTATACCGGCGTTCTCGACAAGGGACCCATGTCGAGGGCTTCCCGCAGGCACGGGTTTCCGGCTCGATGGCCGGGCCCGGCATCGGGGGTTCGGCGCGGGGGCATTCGCATTCGTCCATTGCGTCGCCGGGTTCGGCGCGGGCTTGACATGGGGGAAAGCGTGGTAGGCTGGCATTGGGAGAGAGTGCCAGCGGGCGGGGCGGCGAAACATGACATGTCCCGGCGTCTCTTCCCGGAGGCAGCAATTCGTTCACGAATTATGAAATAATTCCCGGTAAGGGCTTGACCCCTGTAAAACCGTGGTAAGATGGGACAAGAGGAAGCGGCATCCGGAGGCCGCTTCGTCTCCCGGCTCGCACCGGTGCGAAAAAACCCCAACGGAACGGACGGGAGACGTGCGCCCTGCACTTGCTCGCGCGCGCAATCAGGCGCGCGAGCCGCGCCGGCGCGAACGCGGGCGGGCGCGCCCATGCGATACGCGCGAAACAGGGACGCGCCGCAGGCAAGCCGGCGGCGGCGCGAACGGAACGGAACGCGATGGAGGAACGATATGCAGGATGCAGACGGGCGGAGCTTCGGCAAGGCCGGCGGAGAGGGGCGGAGCGGCGGCGAAACATGACATCGCATGACAGAACATGACATTTCATGACGTGTCCCTGAAGCCGTGCCGCAGCGCCTTTATCGGAACTCGGTCACGGGCTCACCGGTTTCGAGCCGTGAACGGCGGTATTAGACTACGATTTGCATACGCCCCCGACCGTCCTGCCAAACGAAGCATAAACACTCGGCAGGCGCATTCTTGCACTCTGCCCGGCAGGGACCTCGCGGAGGCTGTGGCATCCGTGGAGGAGAGCGGAGCTTCTCTGGCGGCGAGGCAGTCGACATCGAGTATGATGTTCGGCGAAATGGAATTGCGCGACAAACTCGTGCAGGAGAGGCGGGGCCCGCCAAGGCAGGCAGCGCAAATCGGACTGGAGGGTCGAAGGATGAAGACGCGGGAATTCGAAGGCAGCGCAGCGGGGACGCGGACTATTCCCGTCTATCAGGCGTTGGCCGAGGACATCAAGGCGATGGGCGTCGACTCGGTCTTCGGGCTGATGAGCGATGACACGGCGGCTTTCGCCGTGACTCTGGATGCAATGGGGATCGGCCTGATCGGAGCACGACACGAAAATGTCGCCATCGGCATGGCCGACGGCTATGCGGCCGCTACGGGACGTCTCGGCGTGGCCTGTGTCGGGCGGGGGCCTGCGCTCGCCAACGGGTTGCAGGCCGCGTCCTTCGCCACGCGAACCGGCAATCCCGTTCTGATCGTCTATGGCGAGGCGCCGCTGCCGACAGGGCCGGCGAACACCTTGGGGCCCGACTACAAGGGGCTGGACGGCGCCGGCGTCCTCAAGGCAGCCGGGGTCCGCGTGTTTGCGCCCACCGGCGCCTCGACAGCCCGCGCCGCGCTGGCGGATGCGGCCGCCCTTGCGCGGACCGGACAGGCCGTCGCGCTGCTCCTGCCGGTCGATGTGCAGCATGCGGAAATCGCAATCGAGCCGGGCGCACCGACTCCGGAGCCGTTGGACGCCGGGCCGGTTCCTGCGCGTCCGGCGCGCCCGGCGCGTGCCCATGCCATCGAGGCGGCCGCGTCCCTGCTGGACCGGGCGAAGAGGCCGCTCATCCTGGCGGGCCATGGCGCCTGGAAGGCGGGTGCGCGCGAGGCGCTGATCCGGCTGGCAGAAAAGACCGGTGCGTTGCTGTCCACGACGGCCAGGGGCAAGGACATGTTCCGGGGCCATCCCCTGAACCTCGGCATCATCGGATCGTTCTCCCATTCCGCGGCGCGGCGCATGGCGGGCGAGGCCGATTGCGTGCTTGCGGTCGGCGCGGGGCTGAACATCCTCACCATGAGCTTCGGCGAGTCGTTGCCGGATGCGCCGCTGATCCACATTGACGCCTCGCGGGCCAGCATCGGCCGCTGGACCACGGCCGATGTCGCCGTGGTGGGCGACGCCAGGCTGGCTATCGAACAGCTTCTCGAAGCGACGGCGGACAGGGCGCCCGCCGACAAGCCCCAGCACAGCGCCGAGAGCATGGCCGTCCTCGACAGCTTCACCATCGCGAACGATTTTCCGTTGGCCAATACGGCGCGCACGATCGATCCGCGTTCGCTCGCCGCCATGCTCGACCGGATGCTGCCGGAAGCCCGGAATATCGTTTACGACGCAGGCAATTTTCTTGGCGTTGTGCCGTACCTGTCCGTCCCGGACCCCGGGCATTTCAAGATGACCAACGATTTCGCCTCCATCGGACTGGGGTTCGGCGCGGCGCTCGGCTTCGCCCGGGCGCGTCCGCACATTCCGACAGTGTTCGTGGTGGGCGACGGCGGCTTCCTGATGACCATGGGCGAACTGGAAACTGTCGTGCGCGAGGACCTGCCGCTGGTTATCGTGCTGATGAACGACTGCGCCTACGGCGCGGAACTGCATCATCTGAGGTTGCGCCAGCTCCCGGTCGCCAAATCGGTCTTCCCCGACGTCGATTTCGCGCCCGTCGCCGAGGCTTTCGGTTACGACGCCCACACGGTGCGCACGCCTGACGACCTGAGCGCGCTTGCCTCTTTGCTGGCGGCGCCGGAAGGCCCGGTCTTTCTCGATTGCAAGATCAATGCCGACGTCGCTGCGCCATTCATGAGCGAGGTCTCGGCGTTCGAGGCGAAGCAGCACGTGTAAGGCCGGACGCTCCGGGGCCGCGCTGCGCGGCGACGATGAAATCCGGGACACCGGGGGCGAATCTACCGGCGGCCGGTCGCGGATCGCAAGGCTAAGGATTGTCGGCTAAACTGTGGGATAACGTGACGGCGACTTTCCCAAAAGTCTTTGTAGATCAATAGATTGTAGAAACAGGATGGTAGCGGGGGAGGGATTCGAACCCCCGGCCAGAGGATTATGATTCCCCTGCTCTACCGCTGAGCTACCCCGCCAGAGGAACGGCGTTTTAGGCGTGGAAGCTTGCGCCGTCAACGGGATTGACCGATCCTGCGGCGATGAAGAAGACAGTCTGTTTGCTGCTCGCCGGCTTTCTGCTGGCGGCGCACAGCGGTGCGACGGGCATCGTCAAGCAGCGCATGGACGCCATGGTGGATATCGGGCGGGCGATGAAGACTATCCGCAACGGTCTCGACGGCTCGGAGCCGGACGCGGTCAAGGACGCCGCAGCGCGGATTGCCGGGCATGCCGGGCGCATCCCGATGCTGTTTCCCGACGGCAGCTTCCATCCGCCGTCGGAAGCCTTGCCGGCCATTGCTTCGGACCGGGCGGCATTTGACGCGCTTGCGGCGAAGCTGACTGCTGCCGCGGAACGAGTAGCGTCGGAGGCCGCCGCGCCCCGCCAGGCAGTTCGGGAGCTGATCGCCGTCTGCGGGCAATGCCACAAGCGGTTTCGGGTCGAAAAGAGGCGCTGAACCGGCCGCTGCCGGTCAGAGCGGGCAGGGCGGCCGGCCGAACACCTCCTCGAAACTTGCCTGGAGCGCCGAGTCCACCTCGGGCATAGACGCGACGATCCCCTCGTCCGCGAGCGAGGTCACGCCGAAGCCTTCGATGCCGCAGGGCACGATGCCGTCGAAATGCCCGAGGTCGGGCTCCACATTCAGCGCGACGCCGTGGAAGGCGACCCATCGGCGCACCCGCACGCCGAGGGCCGCAATCTTGCGCTCGCGGCCGCCGCGCCGGACCCAGACGCCGATCCGCCCCTCGCGCCGTTCGCCCACCAGGCCGAAGCGCGCGAGTGTGCGGATCAGCCATTCCTCCAGGCCGCACACATAGTCGCGCACGCCGAACCCTCGGGCCTGGAGGTCGAGCATGGCATAGGCGATGCGCTGGCCCGGGCCGTGATAGGTGTAACGCCCGCCGCGCCCGGTCCTGAACACCGGGAAGAGGTCCGGCGAGAGCAGTTCGGCCGGGTCGGCGGAGGTGCCGGCCGTGTAGAGCGGCGGGTGCTCCAGGAGCCAGACGAGTTCCGGGGCGCGGTCCTGCCTGACGGCCTGGACCCGCGCTTCCATGGCTGCGACAGCCGCCTCGTAGCCGACCGGCGTGTCGTCGATGCGCCATTCCACCGGTCTTGAAACCGCCATCGCGATTTGCTATCCCGCCCTCGCCTTGAGGCGGGCAGTCTAGCGCGTCTCCGACATGCGGTCGTGGCGGAATTGGTAGACGCGCAGCGTTGAGGTCGCTGTGGGGGCAACCCCGTGGAAGTTCGAGTCTTCTCGACCGCACCATGAGCCCAGGACGTCTGGAGGGATACGATGGCTGAGCCCCATACGGTCCCGCGCGAAGACGACCGGGCCGAGGAAACGCCGGCACTGACGCCCGACCTGGTCAGGGATGTGCTGGATGCGGATGACGCCGAGGCCGTCCGCGCCAGGCTCGCTCCCCTCCATGCCGCCGATGTGGCGGACCTGCTGGAACGCATCGCCCCGGATGAGCGGTCTGCGGTGCTTGAGGCGCTGCGCGGCGCGCTCGACCCCGACATTCTGGCCGAACTCGACGAGACCGTGCGCGGCGAGGTCGTCGATCAGATGGCGCCGCAGGAGCTTGCGCGGGCGGTTGCGGGGCTCGACGACGACGATGCGGCCGAGGTTGTGGCCGATCTCGACGAAGAGACCCGCAAGGACATCCTGGCGCGCCTGCCGCAGGCGGACCGCACGGCGGTCGAACAGGCGCTGACCTATGAAGAGGACACTGTCGGGCGCCTCATGCAGCGGGCGACGGTGGTGGTGCCCGCCTACTGGACCGTGGGGGAGACCATCGACTATCTGCGTGCGGACACGTCCCTGCCGGATGTCTTCTTCGACATCTTCGCCGTGGACCCGCGCCACCGCCCGGTCGGAAGTCTTCCCCTCTCGCGCATCCTCCGCAGCCGCCGTCCGGTCGCGTTGGCGGAGATCATGGACGATGAGCCCGTCGTGCTATCGGTCTCCATGGACCAGGAAGAAGCGGCGTTCCTGTTCCGCCAGCAGGACCTGACCTCCGCCCCGGTGGTCGATGAGTCCGGGCGGCTCGCCGGCGTGCTGACCATCGACGATGTGGTCGATGTGATGGACGAGGAGCACGAGGACGACATCCTGAAGCTCGGCGGCGTTTACGAGGACGACCTCTACCACGCCGCGGCGACGACGGCGGCGAAGCGGTTTCCCTGGTTGCTCGTCAACCTCGCCACGGCGGCGCTGGCTTCGGTCGTCATTGCGCAGTTCGAGGCGACGATAGAAGCCTTGGTCGCGCTCGCGGTGCTGATGCCGATCGTTGCCTCGATGGGCGGCAATGCCGGCACGCAGACGCTCACCGTGGCGGTCCGCGCGCTTGCGACGAAGGAGCTCTCGGCCACCAACGCCATGCGTATCGTGGTGAAGGAGGTCCTGGTCGGCGGCTTCAACGGCTTGCTGTTCGCGGCAATCGCGGCCGCGCTGACATTCGCGTGGTTCGGCAATTGGCAACTGGGCGCGGTGATCGCAGGGGCGATGGTCGTCAACCTCCTGGTTGCGGGCCTCTCGGGCGTCGCCATCCCGCTGGCGCTCGACCGGATGCGGATCGACCCGGCAGTTGCGTCTTCCGTGGTGCTGACGACCGTAACCGATGTTGTCGGCTTCTTCGCCTTTCTCGGCCTTGCCGCGGCAGTGCTGCTGTGAACGCGGTCATCCGGCCGGTGCGCGACAGCGATGCCGACGGGCTGATCCGGCTGATCGACCTCTGCTGGTCGGCCTATGAGGGCTGCATTCTCGATGTCGATGCCGAGGAGCCGCAATTGCGCGCCATGCGGAGCCATTTCGATGCGGCAGGCGGCGAATACTGGGTCGCGGAGGATGCCGGAGGCCGGATCGTGGCTTCCGGCGGCTGGGCGCCCGCAGCCGATCCTGCCGGCATCGAACTGCACAAGCTCTATGTCCTCGCGGACTTCCGCCGGCAGGGGATCGCCCGGCGTCTGGCGGGTATGGCGGAGGAGGCCGGGCGCCGGCGCGGCAGCGGGTTCGTGGAACTCTGGTCCGACACGCGCTTCCTGGAGGGCCACGCCTTCTACGAGGCGTTCGGCTATCGTCGGACCGGCAGGACGCGCGCCCTCAACGACCTGTCGAACACGACAGAGTCCCATTTCGTCAAGGAGCTGTTCACCGTATCGTGATTGGCCGATGCCGGTCGGGGGGCCAATCTCCCCGGCAGGAAACACATCCGGAGGACTATCCGATGCGAACCGTCTTCACACGTCTTGCGGCAACCTCCCTGCTCGTCCTGCTGGCCGGGTTCGCAGCCGCGAAGGAGCCCGTCTTCCAGCGCAGCGGCGCCGCGATCCACGGCTACGACCCGGTCGCCTATTTCGAGGCCGGCGAGCCGGTGAAGGGCAAGTCGCGGCACGAGCTGGAATGGAACGGGGCCAAGTGGCGCTTCGCGAGCGCCGCCAATCGCGACACCTTCGAGGCCGACCCGGAGCGCTATGCGCCGCAATACGGGGGCTACTGCGCCTGGGCCGTTTCGCAGGGCAACACCGCGCCCATCGACCCCAAGGCATGGCGGGTGGTGGACGGCAAGCTCTTCCTGAACTACTCGAAGTCGGTGCAGAAGAACTGGGAGAAGGACGTACCGGGCCATATCGCCTCCGCAAACGGCCACTGGCCAGGCATCCTGGCGGAACTGTCCAAGTAAGCTGAGATCGGCTAGGGTCGCGCCGGATTGAGAGGAGGGCGTCCCTGTGGTGAAGATCGCAACGCTCGCCGACCTTGAGGATTGGGTCGGCAAGGAACTCGGGGTCAGCGACTGGATCGCCATCGGCCAGGACCGGATCGACGGGTTCGCCGAGGCGACCGAGGACCGCCAGTGGATCCATCTCGACACGGAGCGCGCGCAGACCGACATGCCGGGCGGCAAGACCATCGCCCACGGCTTCCTCACCCTGTCGCTGACCGCCGGCCTGATGGTGTTTTCGGTGCCGGGCGCCAGCCGGGCGATCAATTACGGCCTCAACCGGGTGCGCTTCACCAATACGGTGCCGGCGGGCTCCAGGGTCCGCCTGCGCCAGACCTTGGCGTCCACGGAGCCGGTCAAGGGCGGCGGCGTGCGCTGCGCGGTCGACAACACGGTCGAGATCGAAGGAACCGACCGCCCGGCTCTGGTCGGCGAGGGGCTGATCGTCTTCTATCCCTGAGGCCCGCCGCGCGGCCGCCTTCCGCTGTCTTCTCGGGGCTTGGTGGCCGCTGAGGGACTCGAACCCTCACGCGCAAAAGCGCCTCGGATTTTAAGTCCGGTCTGTCTACCAATTCCAGCAAGCGGCCACGGACGGGAGCCTACTCCCTGCGGGGGAGGCGCGCCAGATTGAGCGCCGGCAGCATCGCCAGCACGAACACGATTCCGAGCGCGAGGAAGCAGTCCCGGAAGCCGAAGGCCAGCGCCTGGGCGTGGACCACCTGGCCCAGATAGTCGAGCGCCGCGCTGAGCCGGGCGGCGTCCGGGAGGCCGGCAATGCCGAGCTGGTTGGCGACCGTCTCGAGGAATCCCCGGCTCGCCGTGTTGCCCGCTGTTTGCGTGGCGGTGAGCGATTCGGCGTGCCAGTGCGTCCGCAATTGCAGCCAGACCACGATCAGGTTGGTGCCCGATGCCCCGCCGAGCTGGCGGAGGAAGTTCATCGCGCCCGACCCCTGGGCCAGCTTTTCGTTCGGAAGCGCGCGAAGGGCGGACGCGGAGAGGGCCGGCATGATGAAAGACATGCCGACCCGGCTGATCATCGCCAAGACCGCGAAGGTCCAGAAGCCGGTATTGGCATCGGCCGAGGCCATCAGGAAGGTGCCTAACGCGAAGAAGCCGAGGCCGGCCAGGATCGGGATGTGGTCGGGCAGGCGGTCGGCCGCGCGCCCGGTGAGCGGCAGCGCGAAGAACAGCAGCAGGCCCGCGGGCATGAGCACCAGCCCGGCCTTGGTCGCGGTAAAGCTCTGGACCTGCTGGACGAAGACGGGAATGACATAGCCGGAGGCGAAATTGCCGAGGCCGAACACGAAGGCGACGACGACCGCCGCCGTGAAGGCGCGGTGCCGGAACAGGGTCACATCCAGGAGCGGCGCCCGGCTCTTCATCTGGATGAGCACGAAGGCCGCCGCCGAAACCGCTCCCAGCGCGGCGTAGGTCAGGATGTGGTTGGAGAGCCAGCCTTCGCGCGATCCGGACGCCACCGCGGTCATCAGGAGGAACAGGGCGGATCCAAGGAAGCCGAAGCCGAACCAGTCGAAGGGCGGCAGCCTGCCGATGCGCCCCTTGGACGGCATGAACAACATGCCGGCGATGAGCGCCAGGCCGCAGAAGGGAAGCGGCAGCAGGAACATGGCCCGCCACGAGAGCGTGTCGATGGCGATGCCGCCGACCGTCGGCCCGAGCGCCGGCGCCAGCACGACGCCGGCCCCGTATATGCCCATCGCCATGCCCCGACGCTCGGGCGGGAACACGGTGAAGATCGTTACCATGGTCATTGGCATGACAATGCCCGCCGCGACGCCCTGCAGAACGCGGCCGAGGATGAGCATGTCCATCGTGGTGGCCGTAGCGCTGAGCAGTGCGCCGACCATGAAGACCGCCAGGGTCAGCGCGAAGCCCAGCCTCTGGCCCAAGGCTTCCGTGATCCAGGCGTTGAGCAGCTGGCTCGCGGTCATCGTCGCAAGGAAGGCCGTCGCCATCCATTGCGCCTGGTCCTGGCCGACGCCGAACGCGCCCATGACCTCGGGCACGGCGACATTGACGATGGTCGCCGACAGCACCATCGAAAAGCCG
The DNA here is from genome assembly GCA_965261985.1 of Alphaproteobacteria bacterium. Classification (GTDB taxonomy): domain Bacteria; phylum Pseudomonadota; class Alphaproteobacteria; order Bin95; family Bin95; genus Bin95. The sequence continues at coordinate 4,371,530 of OZ253490.1, read as the reverse complement.
CCGATCAGGCCCGCAAAGGTCACATACCAACGGTAATTCGGGCCGAAACGGCGAAAGAGGTCATCGACCGTATCGGCCTGCATAAGGGATGGGTCCGTCGGAGCGCGCCCGACGACACTAGGACGCGCGCCGAAACCCGGTCAAGAACGGGCGCCTTGCCGCCGCCGGAGCGCGGCTTGCCGGCTCAGCCCATGGAGTGAGCCGTGCCGGCGGGAACCCGTCAGTGCGCGAGCACCGCCAGCAGCAGGAGCGCCACGATGTTGGTGATCTTGATCATCGGGTTGACCGCGGGCCCGGCAGTGTCCTTGTAGGGGTCGCCCACGGTGTCGCCCGTAACGGCCGCCTTGTGCGCCTCCGAGCCCTTGCCGCCGTGGTGGCCGTCCTCGATATATTTCTTCGCATTGTCCCAGGCGCCGCCGCCGGCGGTCATCGAGATGGCGACGAAGATGCCGGTGACGATGACGCCGAGCAGCATGGCGCCGAGGGAGGTCAGCGCCGCCGCCTTGCCCGCAACCAGCCAGACCAGCAGGAAGAGCGCGATCGGCGAGAGCACCGGCAGCATCGAGGGCACGATCATTTCCTTGATCGCCGCGCGCGTCAGCATGTCCACGCAAGGGCCGTATTCCGGCTTCGCCGTGCCTTCCATGATGCCGGGGATCTCGCGGAATTGGCGGCGCACTTCCTCGACGACCGCGCCGCCGGCCCGGCCCACGGCCATCATTCCCATGGAACCGAACAGGAACGGCAGCAGGCCGCCGACGAACAGGCCGACGACGACATAGGGGTCGGAGAGCGAGAAGGTCACCTGTTCGGCGATTCCGCTGAAAAATGGGTATTGGTCCCCGGCGGCGCTGAAGAACTTGATGTCCTCGGTATAGGCGGCGAACAGCACCAGCGCGCCGAGCCCGGCGGAGCCAATTGCATAGCCCTTCGTGACGGCCTTGGTGGTGTTGCCGACCGCATCCAGCTTGTCCGTGATGTCGCGAACGTCCTCCTCCATTTCCGCCATCTCGGCGATGCCGCCGGCGTTGTCGGTGACGGGGCCGTAGGCGTCCAGCGCCACGACCATGCCCGCGAGCGCCAGCATGGCCGTGACGGCAATGGCGATGCCGAACAGGCCGGCAAGCTGGTGGCAGGCGACGATGGCAATGCAGATGATGATCGCCGGCAGGGCGCAGGCTTCCATCGAGACCGCAAGGCCCTGGATGACGTTGGTGCCGTGGCCGGTCGTCGAGGCCTGCGCCACAGAACGGACAGGGCGGTAGTCCGTGCCGGTGTAATATTCCGTCACCCAGATAAGGAGGCCGGTAACGACAAGGCCGATGGCCCCGCAGACGAACAGCTGCGTGCCCGTGAAGCCGCTTTCGCCGATGGGACCCAAGCCTACGGTCCAGGCGGTCATCGCCAGTATGCCGCCGAGCGAGATCACCGCCGACACGATGAAGCCCCTGTAGAGGGCGCCCATGATCGACTGCGAGGCGCCGAGCTTGACGAAGAAGGTGCCGACGATGGACGCCGGAATGCACACGCCGCCGATAGCGAGCGGATAGGACATCACCTTTGCGGCGAGGGCAGTATCGGCGGCGAAGAAAATCGACCCGAGCACCATGGTCGCGACGACGGTGACCGCATAGGTCTCGAACAGGTCGGCGGCCATGCCGGCGCAATCGCCGACATTGTCGCCGACATTGTCCGCGATCACGGCCGGGTTGCGGGGATCGTCCTCCGGGATACCGGCCTCGACCTTGCCCACGAGGTCCGCGCCGACATCGGCGCCCTTGGTGAAGATGCCGCCGCCGAGGCGCGCGAAGATGGAGATCAGCGAGGCGCCGAAGCCGAGCGCCACCAGCGGGTCGATCAGGCCGCGCCCTTCGGCGCCGATGTTGACCAAGATGACGTAATAGACAGAGACGCCGAGCAGTGCCAGGCCCGCGACCAGCATGCCGGTCACGGCGCCGGATCGGAACGACACGGCCAGCCCCTGGGCCAGGCCCTGGCGCGCCGCCTCGGCTGTGCGGACATTCGCCTTCACCGAGACATTCATGCCGATATAGCCGGCCGAGCCCGAGAGAATGGCGCCGATCAGGAAGCCGATGCCTTCGTGAATCCCGAGCAGTAGCAGCAGCACGACGAAGATTGCAGCGCCGACAATGGCGATGGCGCGGTACTGGCGGTTCAGATAGGCGCGGGCGCCTTCCTGGATCGCGGCTGCAATTTCCTGCATGCGCGCGTTTCCGGGGCTTGCCGCTAGAACCGACCGCGAGGCGGCGACGCCGTAAAGCAGCGCGGCAATTCCGCAAACGATGACAAAAATCAGGACCGACGACATGGCTTGGTTCCCCTCGGGTCGATGAACGCGCCGTCGGCGCGTGTAGGCGATGGTCCGGAGACCCTCAAGCCCCGATTTGTCGCATGAGCAGGCTTCAGGCGGTGCGCTGTCCGCTGGGCCTTGCGAAAATCAGGGTTGCGAGGAGCGATACAGCGATCAACGGAAGGATGCCGATATTGATCCAATCCCAGCCGAAATCCTCGAGAATGCGGCCGGAGAACAACGACGCCGCGGCGATCGTGCCGAAGACGACGAAATCGTTGAATCCCTGCAGTTTGGCCCGCTCGGCCGGCGTGTGCACTTCGGTCAGCAGCGAGGAAGCGCCGACGAACATGAAATTCCAGCCGACGCCGTTCAGGAACAGGGCGACCGCGAAATGCATGAAGCCGATGCCGGAGAGATTGACGGCGGCGCAGACGGCGATCAAGGCGACACCCGCCAGGATGATCGGTCGCGCGCCGAATTTGGATACCAGGTGGCCGGTGAAGAACGCAGGCAGATACATGCCGACGATATGCGCCTGCATGACGCTCAACGCATCCACATTGGCGAAGCCGCAGGCCAGCATGGCGAGCGGTGTCGGGCTCATCACCAGGGACATGGTGCCGTAGCTTGCTGCCCCGGCCAGGATTGCCACGATGCAGGCGGGCTGGCGCAGGATCTCGAGCAACGGCCTGCCCGTCTCCCGGCGCTCTTCGGCGCTCATCGTCGGAATACGCACGAAGGCGAGAATGCAGAAGGAAATGGCGTACAGGCCAACCAGAGAAAGGTAACTGCCGGCGTAGAAGACCGGCGCCAGCCAGTCGAGCGAGTGTTTCGCGAGCTCCGGGCCGATGACGGCCGCCAGAAGCCCACCGGCCAGAACCAGCGAAATCGCCTTGGGCCGGAAAGCCGCCGATGCAGTGTCGGCGGCGGCGAAGCGGTAGAAGATGGCAAAACCGTTGAACCAGCCGATCACGAATACACCGAAGCAAAAGCCCCAATAGCTCTGGTCGAAGATCGCCTGGACGGCGATCAATGCGCCGACCGATCCGATCACCGTGGCGAGCATGAATCCCGCCCTGCGCCCGATCCGGCGCATCAGCAGCGACGCCGGGATGGTCGCGCTCATCACGCCGGCGTGGTGGACCGCGAGCGGCGCGGTTGCCCAGCCGGGATCGTCGGCCAGCATATGGCCGACGAGCGGCGCCGTCGCAATCATCAGCGACGTGCCGGAGATGTAGAGCGCCTGGCAGACGGCAAGCAGCAGCACATTGCGCTTGCCGGGATCATCGAACATTGCGGACCCGCCGGAACAGGGAGATAGCCGACCTTACCCGCAAACCGGCCCCGCATTTGCCACGAAAATGCAAACGCTACAAATCCCGGTCCCGCACGAAGGGATAGATCCGCATCATGTCCTGGACCGGCCCGGAGTCCGCGAAGGCGGCAACGGTGTCGTAGGCGCGGACGATGGTCGGGCAGGGCGCGCCGTCCGCCTCGGCGCCCTCGACGAACAGCCCGAGGTCCTTCTTGACGACATGGGCTTCTGCGCCCGACCCGGCGAACTCGCCCGTCGCGACATGCTTGGGAAAGGCGTGCAGGGTCGTGAAGTTCTGCCCCGTGCTGGCATTGATGACCTCCAGCATGGTGGCGATGTCGAGGCCGGCGCGCTCTCCATAGGCCACCGCTTCCGAGGATGTGACCAGGGTGGAGATGTTGAGTGCGTTGTTGACCAGCTTCATCGTCTGGCCGAGCCCGGGTTCGAGCCCGACATGGAAGATCGTCCGCGACCATGTATCGACCATGGACCGCGCGCGGTCCAGCACCTCCTGCGGACCGGACGCCATGCTGGCCAGCGTGCCCTCCTCGGCGCGGAACTTCATGCCCGATACGGGGCTGTCGAGATAGGCGATGCCCGCCTCGGCCAGGATACGGGCGTTCTCGCGGGCCGCAGCCGGCCCGATGGTGCAGGTATCGACGACGATCTGCCCTGAATGTGCGGCAGCCGCGATCTCCAGCACGACTTCCCGGTTCGCAGCGACGGTCGGCAGCGACAGGGCAACGATGCCGGCCCGGCGCGCCACCTCGCCGTTGGACTGCGCGATGGCGGAGCCGGGGGGTGCCCGGTCCGCGGTGCCGGCGATATCGTGCACCACCGTCTCGCGCCCCGTTGCGGCGGTGTGCCGGGCCATCGGCCCGCCCATATTGCCGAGCCCGATAAAGCCGAAAATCTCGTCCGCCATGCTTCGCCCCTCCCTGTTTCCGCCAGCATACCGGCATTCGCTGCCGACCACATTTGGCGAATATCGGTTTCCCTCCCGGACGCCGGGATTGTAGATTTATCGTTTCCTGCTGGGGAGAGGCTCGATCTCGACCGGATTTGCAGAGGCGGAGCGGACCCGTTTCCGGAGCTTGCTGGCGCTGGCGGCCGGCAGTTCCTTCGACGGCGAACGCGAGGCGGCCCTGGCGGCGGCCCGGCGGCTGGCGTCGCGTCACGGGATGTCGCTTGCCGAAGCGGCCCGGACGGGCGGCGAGCCGGAACCCGTCCGCGAGGAAAGCCCGTTCGAGCGGATGCGGCGAGCGCGGGCGGCGGCGCGGGCCCACGCCTTCCAGGAGAATGAACGGCCGGCGGAGGAGGATCGCGCCCGCTTCCGCGCCGCGTGGGAGGACGCGCTGCGTCGGGGACTGGACCGCGAGGCCGGGCGCCCGTCCAGCCGGGCGGGGCAGAGCTTCATGTGTCGAAGCCGGCGCCGTCTGGAGCCCGTTCAACATGCGACGGTGCTGCTCAATGAGACGCGCCTGCCATTCTCCGAGATTGCGGAGATCACCGGGCTCGACTGCTATGCGGTAGTCGGCCTCAAGCTCAAGCTGAGAGACGCGGCCTGATTCCGGAAGCGGTCGCGCGCCCGGCGACGGCTGCACGGCACGCTGAAGGATGAGGGGATGACCGACCTGCTGAAAGAACTCGCGCGCCGCCGGGCCGTGGCCGAAGGGCACGGCGGCGAGGCAAAGGTCGCCCGCCAGCGCCGGGCCGGCAAGCAGACGGCGCGCGAGCGGGCCGCGATGCTCATGGATGCGGGCAGCTTTACCGAGATCGGCGGCCTTGCGACCCATGCGCCCACCCGCGTCACGCCGGTGAAGGACAAGCACACGCCCGCCGACGGCGTCGTCACCGGTTTCGGGCGGATCGACGGGCGCATTGCCGGCGTCGTGGCCGAGGATTTCACCGTGCTCGGCGGCTCGCTCGGGCTGGTGAACTTCGAGAAGAAGCACCGGATGATCGAACTGGCCCGGCGGGACCGGGTGCCCCTGGTCTGGCTGTTCGACGGCGCGGGCGCGCGCACGGACGAATATATCGGCGAGGGGCTGGCGCCGATGCACCACTTCATGAATGTTGCGCGGCTCTCCGGCACCGCGCCCACGATTGCGGCTGTGCTCGGCCCCACCGCCGGAGACAGCTCCCTGCTGGCGTCGATGATGGAGTTCATCGTCATGGTGAAGGGGGAGGGCATGCTGGCCGCCGGCGGCCCGCCCCTGGTCGCGATGGGCACGGGCGAGCTTGTCTCGAAGGAGGAGCTCGGGGGCTGGGAGGTGCATTGCCGCGTCTCGGGCGTCGCTGACAACGCCGCCGAAGACGAAGCGGACGCAATCGGGCAACTGAAGCGCTACCTCTCGTTCATGCCGGCGAATGCCTGGGCCTGGCCGCCCCGGGTTGAATCGGAACCCGCGCCCGACGACGCGCAGGATGTGCTTCGCAATCTCATTCCGGCGAACCGCCGCCGCCCCTACGATATGAAGAAGGCCATTGCGGCCGTGTTCGACCGGGGCAGCTTCTTCGAGCTCAAGCCGGAACATGCCCGCATGATGATTACCGGCTTCGCGCGCCTGGAGGGCCGGGCGGTGGCGGTTGCGGCGAACCAGCCGATGGCGATGGCAGGAGCAATCACGGCCGCGGCCGGCCACAAGCTGCGCCGCTTCATCGACCTGGCGGCGGCCTACCATCTGCCCATTGTTTTCCTGACCGACACGCCGGGCGTGATGACGGGGCCGAAATCGGAGCGGGAAGGGGCGCTGCGCGTCGGCATGGCTGTCGCCAGCAGCTTTGCCTTCGCCAACACGCCGCTTGTGACGGTCGTGCTGCACAAGGCGTTCGGCTACGGCGCGGCTGCGATGGGCGGCTATGGCGCCGAACAGTCGGCCGTACTGGCCTGGCCGACGGCCGATTTTAACGCCATCCCGCTGGAGAGCGGCATCCGCGCGGCCTACAAGGCGGAGATCGCAGGCGCCGAGGACCCCGATGGATTTTACGACCGCCTGGTCCGGGAATACGGGCGCCTCTGCGGCGCCTGGCCGGCGGCCGAAGCCATGAAGATCGACGATGTGATCGACCCGGCGGAAACCCGCCCGCGCCTGATCGAAGCCCTGGACCGCGCGGAAATGCGCCGCACCGAGGCAGCGAGCCCGACATGGCGCCATGGCGTGATGCCTTGAGCGGACGGGCCGGACGCCCCCAATTGAGCACAGACCCCGATCCCGTCACATCCGGCGGCCGAGTTCCTCCTGCACCTCGTCGCGAACCGATTTCGTGCCGGCAATGCTGCGCAGCATCTCCAGGTCTCCACGGGTCAGCGCGGCGGCGCTGCGTGCGAACTGAACTGCCAGAACGACCAGAAAGAGAATGAACCCCAGGAGCCAGAGCGCCTGCGGGATCCACAAGGGCGTGGCGAGCGGCGTGTTCGCCGTCGCTCCCATCTCAAGGGAAAAGGAGAGCGCCTGGCCGGCATAGATTGCCAGCGTGACTGCAAACGCACCGAGCGAGGCGAGGGCGACCATATCGAGGCCGGCCCGCACCCGGGGCGGGAAGACCACATAGACGACATCGATGCGGATATGGTCCCGCGACAGCAGCGCAAAGGCGAACGCCCAGCTGGAGGCGATGGCGTAGGCATAGCCCGACAGCTCATCGGCCCCGCCGAAGGACATGTTCAGCACTTTCCTGAGGACGACCTCGGCGGATACCAGCCCCACCGTGCCCAGCATCATGCCGCCCGCAATCCAGACGGCCACTCGCGAAACGCGCTCAAGAACGCGCACAACGGTCCCGCCCGCGGCATCGGTCATTCGGATGTCCCCTCCGTCGCAGCGCGCCGCGGAGGGCGGCCCGTCACTCTGCGGAAGCCGTGTAGCCGAGGACCTTGCCGACCGTCTCGTTCCAGCGTTCGACGCAGGCTGCGCCGCACTGCTCGGCCCACCGCGCGATGACCGTCGATTCGACGATCTCCTTCTGCCTCGCCTTGTCGGCGTCGGTGAGCGGGACCAGCGTCAGATTCGCCTTGGTTCCCTTTTCGCAGGAGTCATCCCCGGTATTGCAGGCGATCCCCTGCGCCGTCCGGTAGTCGCCATTGTTCCAGAGCGTGTCTTCCAGCTTCTTCAGCTCGGTCTCGATGATCGTCCGGACCTCCGGGTCCATGGCTTCCCAGGACCTTGTGCTCGCGCCGTACATGAACACGGCCCATCCGAGCGGCAGGGGAAAGAAATGGGTCGAAACCTCGAACCACTTGGCGCTGTTACCCGACAGGGCGCCCGTCACGGCGCAATCGATCACGCCCCGCTGGAGCGCCGTGACCACCTCGCCGAAGGACATGGTGATCGGAGTCGCGCCCGCCGCTTCCAGGAAATCCGCCATCGACCGGGTGAACACGCGCACCTTCTTTCCCTGCAGGTCCGCAAGGCCGCCGATCTCCGTGTTGCAATAGATCGCCTGCGCCTCCGCCGGATAGAAGATAATGGGCGTCACTTGGTATTTCGTGGTGTAGAGCTCGTTCAGAACTGGCCGCCAGGCTTCTACTGCCATGCGGGCCTCGGCTGCCGAATTGGCGATTCCCGCCAGATCTGGCGCCCCGTTCTCGGCATGGTCTCCGGCCACATATCCGAGCACCGACGTTCCGAAGTCGATCAATCCGAGCCGCATCATACGAAAGACTTCAGTACCCTTGAGGCCCATCTCGTTCAGGTTCGTCAGGCGCACCGATACGGCGTTTCCAGTCTTTTCGGGAATGATTTCCGTCCAGAAAGGCACCTCGAACTCGGTGAAGATTCCGCCGGTGGCCCAGCCACCCTGCACGTTGAGTCTGGTCTGTGCGGCGCCGGGCCCGCTCCAGGCCAGTCCCGCCAGAAGAATTGCGGTCAATGCCACGTTTCTCACGGTCATGATTCTTTCTCCAAGCTGGTCATCCAAGTGCCGAACGGCCGCGGCCGCAACATCCTCGGTGTCGGGCGGCGCCTCGGCGCGCTTTTGAACGACGTTCAAAGTTGGATAACAGTGTCTTACTCGAGCTGCGACATGTCAACGCGCCCGCGGAGAGGCGCGCCCTCGGTCAGAAAGACGCCAGGGCGGCGTTCCTTACATCCGTTATCAGCATGTATCCGGGCTCGTGCGTGATGCAGTAGGGCGGGCGTGCCTGTTCGATGGCGACTTGGGGCGTTACCCCGCAGGGCCAGAAGACGGGGACCTCGCCGTCGTACAGGACCGGAGCCGACCCCCATTCCGGCCGGTCGAAATTGACAATGCCGATCCTGTCTGGATCGCCGAAATGCACCGGCGCGCCATGAACCTTCGGAAAGCGCGAGCAGATCTGGATGGCGCGGATCGCCTGCGCCGGCAGGAACGGCCGCATGGTCACGACAAGCGGTCCTTCGAACCGCCCCGCCCGGTGCGTTGCAATGTTCGTCACGTAGCAGGGGACAGGCTGGTCGGAACCGAGCTCCAGATGCCGAATCGGCAGTCCCGCTTCCAGCAGCGCCTCTTCGAACGAGAAGGAGCAGCCGAGGGCGAACGATACGAGGTCGTCCCGCCACCATCGATCTAGTCGATCGGCCTTTGCGACCTCGACACCATCTTCGAAGACCCGATATCGCGGCACATCGGTCCGGATATCGATGTCGTCGCCCAGCGCCGGCAGCTGCGGACTTCCAGGCTCCGATACAGCCAGTAGGGGACAGGCTTCCGGATTTGCATGGCAGTAGCGCATGAATTCCGGCGCCCAATCCGCCGGCAGGATGACCAGGTTGGCCTGCACGAACCCAGGCGCTAGGCCGAAGGTGACCCCGCGATAAGCGCCGGTCCGGATATCCATGCGCATCCGGGCTGCAGTCGTATCGGCAAGGCGGGCGGAGGCGCCAGGGGAATTCGCCATTGCCAAGGACCTCCTTCCCAGCAGTCCACCCCGCGCCGGATCGCGCTTGCCGCAAGTTGACGCCGGCTCTCAACGGCACCTACAGTGTCCGGGACGCTAGATGTCCGGGCATGCGCCGCAGAGGCGGTCTGCCCATCACAGGCGCGCCTTAAGGCCGACAATGGCATGATCGTCGTAACATTCTCAATACTGCTGATCTTCATTGCCTTGAGCCTGCCGATCGCCGCAGTGATCTTCGTCCTGGGCGTCAGTCTGGATCAACTCTATTCGCCCGTTCCGCTGATCCGGGCGATGGGAATGATCACCTGGTCGGCCGGCACGGAATACACGCTGGTCGCGATCCCGCTCTTCATCATGCTCGGCGAGATCGTCCTGCGCTCCGGCATCGCCACGCGCATGTACAGCGCGCTGAGTCATTTGATTTCCTGGCTTCCGGGCGGCCTGATGCACTCGAATATCGCCGCCTGCTGCCTTTTTGCGGCAACTTCCGGATCGAGCGTTGCGACCGCGGCAACCATCGGCACCGTGGCGCTGCCCGAGGCGGCCCGGCACCGCTACAATATCAGGCTGTTCCTCGGGACACTGGCGGCCGGCGGCACTCTCGGCATCCTGATCCCACCCTCCATCAACATGATCATATTCGGTGTCCTGACCGACACCTCCATCCCGCAACTCTACCTTGCGGGCATCTTGCCCGGACTGATCGTGACCGCCCTGTTCATGGGGACCGTGGTCATCGCATGTACCCTGCGTCCGGCATGGGGCGGCGAAACGGCGGCGGTCGCCCATCCCGGCTACTGGCGCCTGTTGAACGACCTGATTCCGCCGCTGTTCATCTTCGTCATCGTCATCGGATCGATCTATTCGGGCTGGGCGACGCCCACGGAATCGGCTGCACTCGGCGTCCTCACCGCCCTCGGCTTTGCCGTGCTCGCGGGGCAGATGAACCTTGGCATGTTGCGCGAGGCTCTCGAGGGAACCATGCGTATTACCGCCATGGTCACGCTCATCATTCTGGCCGCGTTTTTCCTGAATTTCGTCATTTCGTCCATAGGACTGACACAACAGATCACCCAGACCGTGCGGGATCTGGATCTCAGTCCGCTGAATACGATTCTGATAATCGTGTTGTTCTACATCGTCCTCGGCTGCTTCATGGAAACCCTATCCATGATGATTACTACGGTGACGATCACCACGCCGATCGTCGTGGCGCTGGGATACGATCCCGTCTGGTTCGGCGTCATCATGATGCTGCTCGTGGAGATGTCGCAGATCACGCCTCCCATCGGCATCAACCTCTATGTCATTCAGGGTATCCGCAACGAGGGATCGATCATCGATGTGGTTATCGGCGTAATCCCGTTCTTCTTCAGCTTGCTGCTGATGATCGGATTCCTGATTATGTCTCCCGAAATTGCGCTTTGGATCCCCAACAGCTTTCTGTAAATCCGCATGTCGCTCGCGCATCAGGGCAAGCGGTATTTTTCGATGACTTCCTCGTTCAGCGTAATGCCGAGGCCCGGCCGGTCCTCGATTTCCAGATAGCCGTCCTCGAAGGATTTGATCGGCAGGTCGCACAGGTCCTCGCGCAGCGGGTTGCGCTCCTCCCGGTTCCAGTCGCTCTGCATGTATTCGTAGATCAGGAAATTGGGCGCGTAGGTCGCCAGGTGCAGCGAGACCGTCATGATGATGTTGGAGGAACTGCCGGTGTGCGGGGCGTAAAGCACATGGAAGGCCGATGCCATATCGGCGATCTTCCGCGCCTCGGTAATGCCTCCTGCCCGCGCGGCGTCGTGCTGGACGATGTCTATTGCATCGCGCTTGAAGAAGCGCGCGAAGCTGAAACGGTTGAAATCGGCCTCGCCGGTCGCGATGCGGATTCCGAGCTTTTCCCTGAGCCAAGCGTAACCGTCTATGTCGTCCGGCGCCAGCGGCTCTTCGTACCAGTAGAGGCCCAGCGCCTCCAGCGCGTGGCCGACCTGAAGCGCGGTCTTGCGGTCGTGCCCGTAGCCGCAATTCACATCCGCCATCAGGGTAATCCCGTCGCCTGCATGGGTCCTGATCTGCTCTACGGTGCGGATTTCGCGGCGCCAGTCCATCGGGTCCTTGCCGATCTTGACCTTCATCGCGTTGAAGCCCTTGGCCTTATGCGCGTCGATCTCGTCCCGCAATATCCCGATGTCGCGCAGGCGCAGCGACGAGGCATAGGCCCACAGCCTCGGGTTGGTTCTGCCGCCGAGGAGCCTCCACACCGGCACGCCTGCGGACTTGCCCCAGATGTCCCAGAGCGCCGTGTCGATGCCGGCCATGGCCTCCAGGTAGAAGCCCTTCTGGTGGCCGCGGTTCATCATCACGGACCAGAGCAGGTCCCAGAGATATTCGACATCGCGCGGGTCCTTGCCGACCAGCAGCGGGGCGACATAGCGGACGATATCGCGCAGCGCCGTTCCCGAAAGGCGCGTCATGCACTCGCCGACGCCTTCGATGCCGTTGTCCGTGCGGATGCGGACGATGACCGAGCGGTATTCCCTGAAGACGATCCCGGCGACTTCATCGGCGCGCGGCATGCTGATCGGCGCCGCGATTCCTTTCTTCATCGGAACGGCAAGCGCAATCGCCTCGACATCCACAATCTTCATCGCCGTCTCCCGCTGCCGGACGGCCATTCGACGAACCCGGAATGTTCAGCCCCGGGCCGCGCGCGCCATCTCGACAGTCTTCTTCGCCCCCGGTTGGTCGTAGCAGCGGTCGAGCCAGTCAGCGACATTCGGCCACTGCGAGAGGTCGAGCCTGGCGGTGCGTGCGAGGTTCAGGACCCCGGCGACATTCAGGTCGGCGACAGTGAAGCTCTCGCCGACAAGCCAGTCCCGGCCTTCCAGATGCCGGTCGAGCACGGTGAGCGCGCGACCGGCGCCCTTGTTCAGGGTCTCGTTCGCCTTGTCCGCATCGGCCTCCTGCCCGAACATGCCGAGCGAGGTGAACATCGCCTGGAGAAGCGTGTTCTCCAGTTCCGTGATCCCCCAGAAGCTCCACTGCACCGCGCGCGCCTCGTCCATGGGATCGTCAATCCTGAGCGGCGCCCCGTAGGTGCGGGCCAGGTAAAGGTTGATCGCCATCGACTCGAACAGCACGAGGTCGCCGTCCACCATCGCCGGCACGCGCCCGTTCGGGTTGACGGCGAGATAGTCGGGCTGCTTCGACTCCTTCATGAAGTGCGTCGGCACATGCGTGTAGTCGAGCCCGAGTTCGTTTGCCGCCCAGAGCGAGCGGAAGGCGCGGCTGAAGGCGATGCCGTAGATCGTGAGCGCCATGATGCGCGTTTCTCCTCAGTAAGGGGTACCGTCCTTGTGGATGAACCGTCGGGCGCCTTCGGTTGCAAGAGAGCGCATGTCGATGTCGGAATAGGCGGTGGCATCGCCCGGCATCCGGTCGCCGATCTCGAGATAGACGGCGTCTTGCGAAGAGCGGTTGACCAGCTTGTGCCCGTCGGGCGTCCCCGCCGGAAAGCCCGCGACCGTTCCGGGCGTCATCGTCTCTTCGCCATCGTCAGTTACCAGCACCAGTTCGCCTTCCATGACCATGACAAGCTCGTCCTGCCGGCTGTGCCAATGACGCTGCGAACTCTCCGTCTCCGGAGGAAGGCGCACGAGGTTGGCGCCGAAGTTCCGGAGGCCGAACGGGTCTCCCAGCGCACGCTTCTCCCGTTTGCGGACGGGTTCGTCGAACGGCGGCGGATAGGCCGACCCGGTCCTGGCCGGAAGCGTCCGGGGATCGATGGCCTTCACAGCCCGAAATCCTCCGGTTTCCCGTGCGCATGGGCGAATGCCCAATAGAGTTCGCGGGTCCGGCGCGCGACCGGACCCGGCTGGAAGTCGCGATCCTCTATGCGGCTCGCGGCGATGACCTTGGGCGCATTGCCGGTCGCGAAGACTTCGTCGGCCTCCAGAAGTTCGTCGAGCTCGACGATCCGTTCGGCGACCTCGTGCCCGTCCTCGCGTAACAGCCGGATAATCCGCTGGCGGGTGATGCCGTTCAGGAAGGTGCCGTTGTCGGCAGGCGTCGCGACCTTGCCGTCCTTGACCATGAAGAGGTTGGCGGTCGCGAATTCGGCCACCTTGTCGTCGGGGTCCAGCACCAGGGCTGTCGAGAAGCCCCGCTGCCGCGCCTTGCGCAGCATCCGCTGCACATTGGGATAGAGGCACGACGCCTTGGCGTCCGTCGGTGCCATGGCGGGGCGGGGCCGGCGCTCCTCGGCAAGGGCCGCGGTCACGGTCGCGTCGGGAGTCGGCAGCGGCATCTCGAAGAGCGTCAGCATGAAACGCGTCGACTCGGCGTCCGGCTCCACGAACCCGTCTTCGGCCCAGAACAGCGGGCGGATGTAGAGTTCCGTGCCCTCCGGGAAACGCCGGACGCCCTCGACGGCAAGCTCCGCGATTTCCCGCGCCGAGATCTTCGGCGCGAGGCCGAGCGCGCGGGCGGAGTCTCCGGCGCGCGCAGAGTGGCGGTCGAGGTCCGGCATTACGCCTTCGAAGGCTCGCGCCCCGTCGAAGGTGACAGAGGCCATCCAGGCCGCATGGGTCATCGGCCCGAATATCGGCGGGTTGCCGGAATGCCAGACCCCGTCGAGCCAGGTTTGCGGCTCCATCACCGGTTCTGCCAGGCCGGCGCGCGCTTCTCGGCGAAGGCTTTCGGGCCCTCGATATAGTCGGCGCTGTCGATCAGCACATGCTGTTCCTCATAGGTCCGGGCAATCGCCGCTTCGACGGTCGCTTCGTTCATGCCGGCATAGACCGCTTCCTTCGATGCCCGGATCGAGATCGGCGCGCATTCCAGTATTTGCTCGGCCCAGCGCCGGGCGCCCGCCACTGCCTCGCCTTCCGGTACGACCTCGTTGACGAAGCCGAGCTCCTTGCCTTCCGCGGCGCCGACGCGCCGTCCCGTCAGGATCATGCCGAGCGCCCGCTTCTGGCCGATGATCCGGGGCAGGCGGTGGACGCCGCCGGCGCCGGCCATGAGGCCGACGCGCGGCTCCGGCAGGGCGAAGACCGCGTTCTCGGCCGCAATAATCAGGTCGCAGGCCAGCGCGGTCTCGAAGCCGCCGCCCATCGCGAAGCCGTTGACGGCGGCGATGACAGGCTTGTTGAGGTCGTAACGGTCGGTGAGGCCGGCGAAGCCGGTCGGGCAACGCTTGCGGACATGGCCTTCGGCCTGGTAGCGCAGGTCGTTGCCGGCGCAGAACGCCCTGTCGCCCGCACCGGTGACGATGGCAACCCAGAGCTCCGGGTCGGCGGCGAACTCGTCCCAGACTTCCGCCAGCTCGAAATGCGCCGGGAAATGCAGCGCGTTGTAGCGCTCCGGACGGTTCAGGGTGACAATCAACAGGCGCCCGTCGCGCTCGACGGTGCAGTATTCGCGCTCGGCCATGGGGCCCTCCCTCGAAATCGCGCCGATTATAGCCCCGGCCGCCCTGTCGTCACCGTCGGGGCGGCGTGATGCGGATCGACGCGATCTGCTGGCGGTTGCGGCGCAGCACCTCGAAACGGAATCCGTGGACATCGAACGCCTGGCCGGGCGTGGGGATGCGCCGCGACTCGCGCAGCAACAGGCCGGCGATGGTCGTGGCGTCCTGGTCGGGGAGTGTCCATTCGAACTCGCGGTTGAGGTCGCGGATGGTCACCCCGCCGCTGCAGACATAGGAGCCGTCGGGCTCGGCACGCACGCCCGGCACCGCGACATCGTGCTCGTCGACAATGTCCCCGACGATCTCCTCCAGAATGTCCTCCAGCGTCACCAGCCCCATCAGCGCGCCGTATTCGTCCACGACAAGGGCGAAATGCTCGCGCCGGCGCCGGAAGGCGTGCAGCTGGTCGAGCAGGTTGGTCTGGTCCGGGATGAACCACGGCTTGGCCGCGAGCGCAGCCGCATCGAGGCTTGCCGCGCCGGTTTCGTGAAGCGCCCGCAGAACGGCCTTGGCGTGCAGCACGCCCACGATGTTGTCGGAGTCGTCCCGCCAGAGCGGCAGGCGGGTATAGGGGCTGGCCAGGACCTGCGCGACGATTTCCTCCGGCGGAAAGGAGAGGTCCACCATCGCCATGTTGCGCCTGTGCGTCATCACTTCGCCGACCGACACATCGCCGAGGTCCAGCACGCTGCGCAGCATCCGCCGCTCGTCGCGGATTTCCTCGCCCTCGCCGCGATGCAGTTCGATGGCGCCCCTGAGCTCTTCCTCATGCTCCTCGGACCCGCCCGGCGGAATGTCCGCTATACCCGCGAGGCGAAGGATGCCGCGCACCACCCACTGGACGGACCGCGCCGGCGGCCCGAACACCCGCACCAGAAGGGCTATCCCCGGCGCCACGGCGGGCGCCACCCGGTCGGCGCGGTTGAAGGCGTAGGTCTTGGGCAGCACTTCCGAGAAGACCAGGATCAGCAAGGTCATCGCGGCGGTCGCATAGGCGATGCCGGCCTCCCCGAACAGGCCGATGAACAGGCTTGTCGCCAGCGAGGCGGCCAGAATGTTTACCAGGTTGTTGCCGAGCAGGATCGCCGCGATCAGCCCCTCCCGGTCGGCGCGCAGGCGGCGTACCGCGGCAGCGCGGACGTCGCCGCGCCGCGCGCGATGGTGCATGCGTGCGCTGCTGACTGCGGTGAGAGCCGTCTCGGACCCGGAGAAGAACGCCGAGAGCACAAGAAGCGCCACTATGGCGCCGACGACGATCCAAAATTCGACGGTCATGCTGCCAGCGCCTCGTCGAGCAGGGCGGCCAGCGCTTCCTCCTCGACATCGCGGTGGACGAAAGCGCGGCCGATGCCGCGCGCAAGCACCAGGACGATCCTGCCGGCTTCCGCCTTCTTGTCGCGGCGCATCCGCTCGATCAGCGCGTCGCGGCGGCCGGGCGAGGCATTGGCGCCCGGCGCGTCCACGGGCAGCTCGGCTCCCGCGAGATGCGCCCGCATCCTGGCGAGGTCTTCAACCGGGCAGAGCCCTAGCCGGACCGACATCCGGAAGGCCAGCACCATGCCGAGCGAAACCGCCTCGCCGTGCAGCAGCGCGTCGCCGAACCCGGCTTCCGCCTCGAAGGCGTGCCCGAAGGTGTGGCCCAGATTGAGCAGGGCGCGGCGCCCGGTCTCGCGCTCGTCGGCCGCCACGACATCGGCCTTCGCCTCGCAGCTAACGGCGATGGCGTGGGCGAGCGCGTCATCCTTGCGGGCAAGCGCACGCGCGCCGTTCTCCTCCAGCCATCCGAAGAAATCCGGCCGGTCGATGAGGCCGTATTTCACCACCTCCGCGTAGCCCGCCCGGAGTTCGCGGTCGGGCAGGGTGGCGAGCGATGTCGTGTCGGCAAGCACCAGGCGCGGCTGGTGGAAGGCGCCGACCAGGTTCTTGCCCTGAGGCGCGTCGATGGCCGTCTTGCCGCCGACGGCGCTGTCCACCTGGGCGAGCAGCGTGGTGGGTATCTGCACATAGTCGATGCCGCGCAGCAGGATGGCCGCCGCGAAACCGGCAAGGTCGCCGACCACGCCGCCGCCGAGCGCGAGGATGCAGCCGCCCCGGTCGAGGCCGGCGTCCAGCAGCCGGGTCAGCAGGTCTTCCAGGTGGTGGAAGGATTTTGTTGCCTCGCCGGGCGGCAGCACGACAGGCGCGAAGGCAATGTCTGCGGCGTCGAGCCCGGCCGCCAGTCGCGCAAGATGGTGCGCGGCGACATTCTCGTCCGTGACGACCGCGACGCGGCGGCGCTTGAGCACCGGCAGCAGATAGTCTCCCGCACGCTCCATCAAACCCGGCCCGGCGAAAATGTCGTAGCTGCGCTCGCCGAGACCGACCTCGATTTTCCGAATCGGGTTCATCGGCCGTCCTCCGCGCGCTTGCCGGCCAGATAGCCCGCGCCGCGCAGCGCCTCTTCCACCCGCGCCACGGTCTCCTCCACCGGCCCCGCCCGGCTGGCGACCGTCAGGTCGGCGAGCGCATAGACCGGATAGCGCTCCTCGATCAGGTCGGAGAGGGTGCGGCGCGGGTCGGGGGTCTTGAGCATCGGGCGGTTGGTCCGCCGAGACACGCGCTCCCAGAGCACATCGAAGTCCGCCTTCAGCCAGACCGACACTGCGCGCTTGCCGATGACAGCGCGCGTGGAGGGGTTCTGGAACGCGCCGCCGCCGGTAGCGAGCACATGCACCGGGCCGTTCAGCAGCCGCGCGATGACCTTGCGCTCGCCCTCGCGGAAAGCGACTTCGCCCCGTGTCTCGAAAATGTCCTCGATGGAGCAGCCGGCCGCCTCCTGGATTTCGGTGTCGGCGTCGGTGAATTCGAGCCCCTGGTGCTGCGCCAGTAGCTGGCCGACCTTGGTCTTGCCGGCGCCCATCATGCCGATCAGTGCGACGGATCTGGTGAGGCTCATACGCGGCATTCCCGGGATATGGGCGCTTGTAGCAGGAAGCAAAGCCTCGAATTTGCCGCATTCGCGCCTTTGATCGTCTTTCGCTAGAATCGCATTATCGGGAATGAGAGCGGGACCGTCACCCCGGAGGGCGGAAGCGAGGAAGGGCTATGGACGCTCGGAGACTGTTCCTGAACGCGCTGGCCGTGCTTATCGGCGCGGCGGTGTTGGCCGGGTTGCTGTATTTCGGTCTCGTCGAATCGCTTCCGCCGGAAATGGCGGTGGAGAAAGTGTTGCCGGATGACCGTTTCCCTCGCTAGGGCGCTGATCTTTGGACTTGCGGCGGGCTTCGTCGCAACGGCCGCCGCGGCCGCCGAAAAGCGCGCGCCGATCCAGCTCATTCCAGCGGACCCCCCGCCGGCTGCCGAAAAGGTCCCGGAGCCGGAGGAACAGCCGCCGCAACCGGAACTGTCGGGACCGCAAACGGTTCTGAGCGCGCCGGCCAGGCCCAGCGACCCCGACTCGGCAGGTGTGCCGGGATTCGAGGGAGGGTTCGGCCTGCCGCTTTGGCGCGGCAGTTCGCGCGCGGCGGTCGCCCGCCTGCTCGAAGGGCTGCCGCAGACCGTTTCCTCGCCGGCGCTGAGGAGCGTGCTGTTCCGGGTGCTGGCAGCCGGTGCGGCGCCGCCGGAGGGCGAAGGGCCGCGGCTCGCGCCCCTGCGGGTCCGGCATTTACGCAATCTGGGCCGCGGCCGGGAAGCGGCGCTGCTGGCAGAGGCGGCGGGCCTCGAAGCTCCTCCTGCCGCGGTCGGCTCCGAGGCCGTCGATCCGGCCCTGGCGTCGGGAGACCTCCAGGCGGCCTGCACCGCTGCGGATGCGGAGATGATGCGTGCGCCCACGGCTTACGTGCAGCGCGCTGCGGCGTTCTGCGCCGTGACGGCGGGGAATGTGGACCGGGCGCGGCTCATTCTCGATATCCTCCGCGAAGTCGATACGGGCGGAGACGCGCTGTTCGAGGGGCTGATCCTGCGCGCGATGGACGCCTCGGCGGAAGGGGCGCCCCCATTGCCGGACGACGGCCCGATGACCGCGCTCAATGTGGCGATGCTGGCCTGGCTGGACCAGGCGCCGCCGGAGGTCTGGAGCCTGCGCAGCGATGCCGAGGCGGTGCGCGCGCGGGCGGGCCTCGTCCGGACGGAGGCGGAGGCCGAGGAAGCCGCCCGGAAGGGCCTGCTCGAACCGAAGGCCCTGCTTGCCCGGTATCTGAGGGCCTCCGATACCGAGCATCCCCGTGCGCTGCTCGCGCGTGCGGCGGTCGAGGCGGAGGACCCGCAAAAGAAGATGGAAGCGCTCGCGCTGCTTTGGGAGGATGCGCTGGCGGCCGGACTGCTGGCGCCGCTGGCGGCCGCCACAGTCGAGTTCGCCGCGCCGGTCGTTCCAACGACGGAACTGGCGCCGCATACCGTGACGATCGTTCTTGCCGCGCTTGCGGCCGGCCGCTTCGATATTGCGGAGCGCTGGTATGTCGCAGCGGTGAAACGGGGCGCAGCGCTCGAAGCGGACAGCAAGCGTGCGGTTCTCGCCTGGCCGCTGATGAAACTCGCCGACGCCGAGGATGCCGTGTCGTGGGCCGGTGACGGCCTGCGCCGCTGGTTGGAAGCGGGCGGCGGCGAGCCTCCGTATCCAGGCGCCGTCATGCTGTTTGCGCTGATGGAAGCGGTGGGCGAGCCGGTGCGGCCGGACGACTGGACGGCTCTGCTGACCGACCTCGACGCCGCAGCGGGCGAGTTTCCCGCGCCGGTGGTGTGGCGCGGGCTGAATGCCGCCGGCATGGAGGGGCGGATCGGCGAGGCCGCGCTTTATGCCGTTATTGCCTCCGGCGGCCGGGCTCGGGGCGACGTCCCGACGGCGGTTGCGATTGTCCGGGCTCTTGTGGCCGTTGGGCTGGCGGCGGAGGCGCGGGCCTATGCGTTCGAGTGCCTTGTCGAGGCGGCCCAGTGACCGCGATCGCGCTCGACGCCTTCCTTGAGGCGCTCGATGTGGAGCGCGGGGCGGCCGCCAACACGGTCGCCGCCTATCGCCGCGACCTGGAAGATGCGGATGCCGCACTCGGCAGCGGCCTGGAGGCGGCCGGGGAAGCCGACCTGCGCCGCTATCTGGCCGGCCTGCTGCAAGCCGGGCGGTCTCCGCGGACGGTCTCGCGGCGGCGCTCGGCGCTGCGCCAGTTTTTCCTGTTTTGCACGGCCGAGGGCTATCGAGGCGACAATCCGGCGGACCGGCTCGATGCGCCCAAGATCGGCCGGCCCCTGCCGCGCCATCTCAGCGTCGAGGAATTGCGCGCGATGATCGAGGCCGTCGAGAGCTATGACGGGCCGGTGCGGCTCAGGCTCGGCTGTATTCTGGAACTGCTTTACGGCGCGGGCCTGCGCGTTTCGGAGCTTGTCGGCCTCGTCATGTCCGATGTGCCGCCCGGACGCGGCTGGTTGACAGTGCGGGGCAAGGGCGGTCGCGAACGCGTCGTGCCGCTCGGCGGTCCGGCGCGGGCCGCCATCGATGCCTGGACGGCGGTGCGCCATTGCTATCTCGCGGGCGGTCGCCGCTCGCGCTGGCTGTTCCCGTCCCGCAGCAAGGAAGGCCACCTGACACGGCGCCGGGTCGGCCAGTTGCTGGACGAGCTGGCGGTTCGCGCAGGGCTGGACCCCGCCCGGGTATCGCCGCATGTGATGCGCCATGCCTTCGCTTCGCATCTGCTGGAAGGCGGGGCGGACCTGCGCAGCCTGCAGCAATTGCTCGGCCACGCCGACATCGCAACGACGCAGATCTATACCCATGTCGTGGAGGAGCAGTTGCGGCGCGCCGTCTTCGACCATCATCCGCTGGCGTCGAGGAGCGGTTCCTGATGCTGGTGCCCCTGGAGTTCGAACGGCCGGTCCTGGAACTGGAAGCCAAGATCGACGAGCTGAACCAGCTTGCCGGCAATGGCGACCTCAACATCGCCGAGGAAATCGCGGAACTGCGGTCCAAGGCCGAAAGGTTGCTGGTCCAGACCTATTCGAAGCTGTCGCCCTGGCAGCGGGTGCAGGTGGCCCGCCATCCGGGGCGTCCGCGCCTGACGCATTTCGTGGAAAGACTGATCGACGGGTTCCTCCCGCTCTCGGGCGACCGGGCGTTTCGCGACGACGCGGCCGTAGTCGGCGGCCTCGGGAGGTTCCGGGGCCGGTCCGTCCTTGTGCTGGGGCAGGAAAAGGGTGCCGACCTCGAATCGCGCCGGCGGCATAATTTCGGCATGGCGCATCCCGAAGGCTATCGCAAGGCGCAGCGCCTGATGCGCCTCGCGGACCGCTTCGGCATCCCGGTGCTGACCTTCGTTGACACGCCGGGAGCCTATCCCGGCGTCGAGGCGGAAGAGCGCGGCCAGGCGGAGGCGATCGCGCGCTGCATCGAGATCGGCCTCGAACTACGCGTGCCCTATATCGCGTCCGTTATCGGCGAGGGCGGCTCCGGCGGGGCGGTGGCGCTGGCGTCCGCCGACCGGGTGTTGATGCTGGAGCACGCGATCTATTCGGTAATTTCCCCCGAGGGTTGCGCCTCGATCCTGTGGCGCAGCAGCGAGCACGGCCCCGAAGCGGCCGAGGCGCTCAAGCTGACGGCGGAGGACCTTCTCGGTCTCGGTGTCATCGACCGCGTTATCGAGGAACCGCTGGGCGGGGCGCACCGCAATCCCGAAGCAGCCATAACCTCGCTCGGCGAAGCCCTGGACGAAGCCTTCCGCGATCTCGACGGCATCGAAGGCAGCGCGCTGCGCCGCTCCCGCCGCGAGCGCTTCCTCGCCCTCGGGCGCGAGATGTAAGGCACGCCGCTGGCCATTCCGCGCTTTGAGCAACCGGATAGATGGGTAACACTATGGACCGGTTACATGGGTAACAGTGTTCGTGGTCCGTTTTGCTTCCGGGCCGCCCGGAAGGAGGGAAGAAATGGGACGCCTCCCGGAGGGAGAGGGCTATTTTCCTTGCGGAGGCTTCCCTTTTCTCCCTCCTTCGCTTGCGAGGGAGAGCCTGCCCTGGACCCTCGATCCGGGGGCCGGGGTGGGAGGCGGAAAAAAACTCACCGCAGGGGTTGAAATTGGTTGTTGTTGCTCTTATGTTCTGTTCGGGCACTAGAAAGAAAGCCCGGCGGCGGGGGCAGGCAGGCCCTTCGCCGTTACCAGGTTCGTGGGTAAGGGCTGCCGGTACCGGACAGCGCGGTCGCGCCAGAAGCGAAAGCAATAGGGCGACACAAAAAACGCTTGCGGAGCCTCCCCGTTCCGGCTGCCTCTGTGGCTGGAGCGCGGGCATGAAAAAGACGACGGTTGGCGCGCACCGGTCGATTTTTTCGACCCCTCAGTGGTGAAGGGGTGAGTCTGCCCTGCGTTTGCCCGAGGCACACGCACCGCGCGCCCGCGAGGCCCGCCGCCCGGCTGCCGCCGGGGCGGGCCCGGTCCGGCCTCCCGCAGAGCCTCCGGCGTAGCCGGAGAGGGGCGCATACGGCCCGGCGGCGCCCGCCGCCTTCCCCTTCAAAGCCTCGTGTTGCGTCTGGAATCCGGCGCGGGCGTCAGCCGGCTGCCTTGGCCTCGGCGCGGCGGCGGTGGAGCACCGGCTCGGTGTAGCCCGAAGGTTGCTCGCGGCCCTGGAAGACGAGGTCGCAGGCCGCCTTGAATGCCGGACCGTCGAAAGCGGGCGCCATCGGTATATAGGCCGGGTCGCCGGCATTCTGCCGGTCCACCACAGCCGCCATTTTCTGCATGGTGGCGCGGACATCGTCTTCCGTGCAGACGCCGTGATGCAGCCAGTTGGCCATGTGCTGGCTGGAGATGCGGCACGTCGCCCGGTCCTCCATGAGGCCGATATCGTCGATATCCGGGACCTTCGAGCAGCCGATGCCCTGATCGACCCAGCGCACGACATAGCCGAGAATGCCCTGGGCGTTGTTCTCCAGCTCGGCGCGGATGTCCTCCGGCGACCAGTTGGGACGCGGCGCCACCGGGATCGACAGGATGTCGCCGAGCTTGGCCCGCGCGCGGCCGGCGACCGCTTCCTGGCGCTCCTCGACCCGGACGCGGTGGTAGTGCGTCGCGTGCAGCGTTGCGGCGGTGGGCGAGGGCACCCAGGCGGTGTCGGCGCCGGCCATCGGGTGCCCGATTTTCTGTTCCAGCATGTCGGCCATCAGATCCGGCATGGCCCACATGCCCTTGCCGATCTGGGCGCGGCCGCGCAAGCCGCAGGCAATGCCGGTATCGACGTTCCAGTCCTCGTAGGTGTGCAGCCAGGATGCGGCCTTCATGTCGGCCTTGCGGATCATCGGGCCGGCTTCCATCGAGGTGTGGATCTCGTCGCCCGTGCGGTCGAGGAAGCCGGTATTGATGAAGGCGACCCGGTGGCGCGCGGCGCGGATGCACTCCTTGAGGTTGACGGTCGTTCGCCGTTCCTCGTCCATGATGCCGATCTTGATGCGGTAGCGCTCCAGGCCCAGCATGTCCTCGACCCGGCCGAAGAGCGTGTCCGCAAACGCGACTTCCTCCGGCCCGTGCATCTTCGGCTTGACGATGTAGATCGAACCGGCCCGGCTGTTGCCGAGGGCCCCGTTGCCCTTGAGGTCGTGCAGGCCGATCACGCATGTGAAGACGGCGTCGAGAATGCCCTCCGGCGCTTCCCGGCCCTCGCCGTCCAGCACCGCCGGGTTGGTCATCAGGTGGCCGACATTGCGGTTGAGCATCAACGACCGTCCGGACAGCACAACCTCGCTTCCATCGGCGCCGGTATAGCGGCGGTCGGGGTTCAGGCGGCGCTCGACCGCCCCGCGTTCCTTGTCGAAGCTCGCAGAGAGGTCGCCCTTGATGAGGCCGAGCCAGTTCCGGTAGGCCAGCACCTTGTCTTCGGCATCGACGGCGGCGATGGAGTCCTCGCAGTCCACAATGGTCGTGACCGCCGATTCCAGCAGCACGTCGGAAACGCCGGCCTTGTCGGTCCGGCCGACCGGGTGTGCGCGGTCGATGGCGATCTCGATATGCAGCCCGTTATGGCGGAGCAGCACGGCCTCGGGCGCCGCCGCATCTCCCCGGTAACCCGCGAACAGGCCCAGCTCCGCCAGAGGCGAACCGCCGCCGGGCAAGTCCGCGACGAGGACGCCGCCCTCGATGCGGTAGGCGAGGACATCGCTGTGCGAGCCCGCAGCGAGCGGCGCCGCCTCGTCCAGGAAGGCGCGGGTCCAGGCGATGACCTTGTCGCCGCGCACCGGGTTGTAGCCGCCGCCCCGGGTCGCGCCGCCGTCCTCGGGGATGGCGTCCGTGCCGTAGAGCGCGTCGTAGAGGCTGCCCCAGCGCGCGTTGGCCGCGTTGAGCGCGTAGCGGGCATTGGCTACCGGGACGACGAGCTGGGGTCCCGCGATACGGGCGATCTCTTCATCGATATGGGAGGTCTCGATGCCGAAATCGGGCCCCTCGGGCACCAGATAGCCGATCTCGGCGAGGAAGGCCCGATAGGCGTCCGGGTCGATGGGCTGGCCGCGCCGGGCCTTGTGCCAGGCGTCGACCTTCGCCTGCAGTGCCTCGCGGCGGGCGAGCAGGTCGCGGTTCACGGGCGCGAGGTCGTGCAGCAGGGTGTCGAAATCCCGCCAGAAAGCGTCGCTTGCCAGGTCGAGGCCGGGCAGAACCTCGTTCTCGACAAAAGCGTGCAGCTCGGCGGCGACCTGGCTTTGTCCGACTCGCACTCGTTCGACCATAGGATTCACGGCTCCGACATGAAGGGTGCGCCGGTCTATCAAGACTGGTTGCTTGCGGCAATCGCATTGGCGCGCCGGGATGCGAACAGGAATGCAAGCGGCGCGGCGACGACCGGAATCAGGGTCAGCAGGTGGAAGGTATTGAGATAGCCGATCATGCTGGACTGGAGATAGAGGGCGCGGTCGAGCCGGCCGACGTCGGCGCTGCCGCCCGCGTCCGTAAACGGCGCGAGCCAGGGGGCGCCGAGGCTGAAGTCGAAAACGCTGACCAAGCTCGTCAATGCGACCCGCGCCTCTGCGGCCGTGTGTAAGAACAGGAGCAGGGTGAGCGAGATGAAGATGCTGCTGCCCAGCATCCGCAGGAGGCTGAAAACCGCATTGCCCTGGGTCAGGTATGCCGGCGGCAGGGTGGAGAACGTCAGAATCGCGAGCGGCGTATAGGAGAGGCCGAAGCCGAACCCGTGCATCAGGTTCGACCAGAACACGTCCTCGCTCCTGAGGTTGATGTCGAGCGAACCCATCCAGACCCCGGCGCATGCCTGTATGACCATGCCGGTCGCGAGGCAGAGGCGCGGAGCGCGGCGGGTGAACTGCGCGACGATCAGGAAACTCAAAAGGTTGCCGACGCCGCGCGTCGCGATCAGGTAGCCGACCACGGCCTCGGGGAAGCCGCGCAACTCCTGCAGCAGCGGCGGAAACAGGATCATGGGTGTGAATTGCAGCATGCCCATGGCCAGGGCGAAGAAGAGCCCGAGCACGAAATTGCGGTCGGTAAAGGCTGCCGGTGCGAAGAGTGGCACCCGCGCGAGCCAGCTATGGACCAGGAAGAGATAGAAGCCTGCGGCCGCGAGCGCGGCCTCGACCACGATCTCCAGCGAGTCGAACCAGTCATTGCGTTGGCCGCGGTCGAAAAAGAGCTGCGTGGCGCCGATGGCGACCGCGATCATGACGAAACCGGCGGCGTCGAAACGCCGCGCCGTGCCACGTTCCCGATGGTCGATGGCCAGCAGGATCGGGATGCAGGCGGCGAGGCCCAGCGGCAGGATCAGGAAGAATGCCCAGCGCCAGTCCAGCAACTCGCCGACGATGCCGCCGAAGGTAGGCCCGAGGATCGGTCCGAACACGCCGCCGACACCCCACATCATCACGACGAAGGGTTGCTGCTCCCGGTTGAAGCTGCCGAGCAGGATCGCCTGGCCGAGCGGGAAGATCGGCGCTCCCAAGGCGCCCTGGACGACCCGGATTGCGATCAGGGTTTCCAGCGAAGTGGCGAAGCCGCAAAGCACGGAGGCGCCGGTGAAGCCGAGCACGGATGCAAGCAGCAGGTTGCGCTGGCCGAGTTTGCCGGCAAGCCAGCCGGTCAGCGGCGTGGCGACGGCGGCTGCGACGAGGTTGAGGGTCAGGACCCAGGAAATCTGGTCCTGCGTCGCCGACAAGGCACCCTTCATCTGCGGCAGGATGACGGTGACGCTGGTCAGCGTGATACCGAAGAGCAGGGTGACGGACTGCACCGTCACGACGATCAGCCATTGCCGACCGCTGATCCGGCTCGACCCGGCGGCGCTCACAAACGCCGACTTTCCTGCGCCAGGCCGGCGAAAGCAAGCGCCGCCGCAACGAGCAGCCCGGAAGCGAGATAAAGCGCGGTGTGCTCTCCGCCGGCGTCCACCACAGCGCCCAATATCACGGGCCCGAGCACATAGCCGGCGTCCCCCAGCATGCGGAAACTGCTCATGGTGGCGGCGTTCATGCCGGCGGGCGCGTTGTCTGCCGCATAGGCCGCGGGGGCGGCGCCGCCGACCGATGTGGCGACGCTCCAGAGCGCGCAGGCTGCCGCGAACCAGAAATAGGAGGGCGCCAGCGCGAACAGCAGCATGGCGCCGCCGGAAATCGCCGTTGCAGGAACGATCACCGTCTTGCGGCCGAACCGGTCCGTCAGCATGCCCGTCGGCCAGGCGGCAAGCAGGCCGAGAACGGCGCCGAGAGCGATGCCGAATCCGATCTCGGTCGTTCCGAGCCCGAGGCGCGTGGCCCCCAGGATCGGCACGATGGTGAAGAGCCCGCCGGTTCGGGAGAAGGCATTGATGAAGGAAACCCAGCTCACCAGCAGGAAGGCGCGGTTCGCGATGACAAGACGCAACTGTCGGAGATAGTCCGGCCGGGGGCCGCTTCCCTTTCCATTGCTTGCGAGATCGCGGGTCTCGCCGACCGCGAACCAGGCGATGGCGCCGGCGACGACGCTTGCAAGACCGCAAGCGATGAAGGGCACTTCCAGACCCCAGTTCTCCGCCAGCCACCCGCCGGGAAAGGGACCGATGCCGACCGAGAAGATGAACGTGCCCTGATAGATGCCGAGGGCGCGCCCGCGCCATTCGGGCCTGGTGATATCGGCGAGTACGACATGGCCCGTCGTTATGATCGCGCCCGCTCCCGCGCCAGCGACGAAGCGCGCCAGCACGAATTCGGGAAAATCTGCCGCCCAGGCGCACCAGAGATTGCCGGTTGCCGAGAGCAACCCGCCGAGCGCCAGCGCCGTTCGGCGTCCGAGCGCTTCGGACAGCCGCCCAACGGGCATGGCGATGAGGAACCGG
Source organism: Alphaproteobacteria bacterium (assembly GCA_965261985.1). Classification (GTDB taxonomy): domain Bacteria; phylum Pseudomonadota; class Alphaproteobacteria; order Bin95; family Bin95; genus Bin95. The sequence continues at coordinate 4,344,301 of OZ253490.1, read as the reverse complement.
GCGAGCCCATAGACGGCGACGGCCATGCCCACTGCTGACGCCGTGACGCCGAAATCCTGCGCGTAAAGCGGGAGCACCGGCACGATTGCGCCGAAACCGAGCTGGTTGACGCCGATCAGAATGCACATCCAGAACAGGATGCGGCGCTCGACTGGGGAAGGTCGCGACATGGACCGGGATTGTAGCGGCGGAATCGGCCGGCCGGCGCGGTTGCGGGACTAAAGGCTCAGAGAAGGCCTGCCGCTTCGGCGCGGAGCGTTACCAGATTGGCCATCGCGTCGATAAGCGGAGTAGGCACTCCCTCGGTTGCGCCGATTTCGCTGACGCAGGCGAGTAGCGCCGCGATCTCCGGCGGCTTGCCGTTCTCGAAGTCCTGCAGCATGGAGGTCTTGAACGCGCCGAGGCTGCGACCGAGCTCGACGCGGGCTTCGAGCGAGATCAACGGTTCGATACCGATGGCCCGCCCCACGGCAGTTGTCTCGGCCATCAGGGCCATTGCGACCTCCAGCGTGCCGTCGGGGGAGAGAATGCGGTCCAGCGTGGCGCCCGTGATGGCGCTGATAGGGTTGCCGGAAAGGTTTCCCAGCAGCTTGCTCCAGACCTCGGCGCGGATGTCGTCCGAGCATTTCACATGGAACCCGCCGGCCGCGAGCGCACCGGCCAGGGGCGACAAGTCCATCGCGCCCGGGCTGCCGAGGATGATGCGGTCCCCGGGGCCGGCATCGATATGGCCGGGCGCCGGCACCGTCGCCCACAAGTGCAACACGGCGCCCACGGCTTGCCGCGAGGGCAGGGCGGCCTCGATCTCGCCTTTCGGGTCGAGGCAGGCGATCCTGCGGCCATCGGTTCCATGAAAGAACCACCAGGAAAGCCCGTTCATCGCGGTGACGATGGCCGTTTCCGGGCCGATCAGCGGGGTGAGCGAAGGCGCCAGCCCCGCCAGGGCCGGCTCCTTGACCGCGATAATCACCGCATCCTGCACGCCCAGCCCGGCGGGGTCGTCATCGACGGCGATCCGCGCCTCGTGCCGTTCGCCCTTGAAGTCGAGGAGCAGTCCGCGCGAACGGACCGCTTCCAGGGTGGCGCCGCGTGCGAGCCCCGACACCTCCGCGCCGCCGCGCGAAAGCAGGGCGGCAATCATGCCGCCCATCGCACCCAGTCCTGCGACGGCGATCCGCATCGGCGTCTCAGACAACGGCCGCGCCGCCGCAGACATTGATGACCTGGCCGGTGACATAGGACGCAGCCCGGCTGGCGAGGAAGACGGCGACCGAGCCAACCTCGTCCGGGTCGCCTATCCGCCTGAGCGGCAGCGTCTGGTTGACGCCGTCCAGACGCACCGGGTCGGTCCACAGCGCCTTGGCGAAATCGGTCTTGATGAGGCCCGGCGCAATCGCATTGGCGCGGATGTTCTGCGGCCCGTATTCCACGGCGATGTTGCGCGCGATCTGGTGTTCCGCGACCTTCGAGATCGCGTAGGCGCCAAGCGTTGTATTGCCCTTAAGGCCCGCAATCGAAGCGATAATAATGATCGATCCCCTGCCGGCGGCCTCCATATGCGGCAAGGCGAGCGTGCAGAGCCAGTGCGTGGAGCGGATATTCGTCTCCATGATCTTGTCGAACGCGGAATCGGGGATTCCGGCTATCGGCCCGTAATAGGGATTTGCAGCGGCGTTGGGCACGGCGACGGTGAGCTTGCCCCAGCGTTCGACGGCGCAATCGACCAGATTCTGCAGCTCCTCCTTGTGTCCGACATGGGTAGGACAGGCAATGGCCTCGGCCCCGTTGCGCGCCCATTTTTCATTGATTTCGGCCTTCACTGCCTCGCAGGCGTCGGCCTTGCGGGAAGAGACCACCACATTGGCGCCAGCCTCCGCCATGCGGCAGGCGATTGCCTTGCCGATACCCTTGGTGGAACCCGTGACGACGGCGACCTCGCCGGTGAGATCGAACAGCGAATCGGAATGCGACATGGAGAAGCGCCTGTTTCCTCGTTACTATTTGCTTGCGGGCCGGTTATGGCTTGTCGGCGCTTCCGATACAACCGGGCAGGACCTTGGCCGCCTATTTCCGTTTCGTCGTCGCGAACGCGCCCTTTCTCGGTTTCGGCCTGTTGCTGGCCTGTTTTTCCAGCTTCGGGCAGACCTTCTATATCGGCCTGTTCGGCGCCGCGATTCGGGCTGAGTTCGAGCTCAGCCATGCCGGGTTCGGCTCGCTTTACATGGCCGGCACGCTGGTCAGCGGGATGGCGTTCGCCTTCGCCGGTCGGCTGATCGACCGCGTTTCGCTCCGCTACTATGCAGCTCTCGCCCTTGTCGGCCTGGCGACGGCCTGCGCGATCATGGCCAGTTCCGCCGGCGTGCTCATGCTGGCGATTGCCCTTGGCACGCTGCGCTTCTTCGGCCAGGGGCTCGTGACCCATACCGCCCATACGGCAACAGCGCGCCATTTCGACCGGGACAGGGGCAAAGCGCTCAGCGTCGTCATGCTGGGCCATCCGCTGGGCGAAGCCCTGTTGCCGCCGGTCGCCGTGGCGCTTGCGGTGCTGCTCGGATGGCGCGAAGTCTGGTGGGCGGCGTCGGCGCTGCTCGTCGTCGCAATACTACCGTCGGCACTGGTTTTGCTTCCACGAATGCCGGCCCCGGTCCGGCCCGGTTCAGCAAGCGTGGGAGCCTGGGCGATGCTGTTCCGCGACCGGCGTTTCCTGCTGGCCCTGCCGGCGGTGCTGTCGCCTGCCTTCGTGTCCACGGGCTACATGTTTCACGTCGAGCCTCTCGCCAGAGGGCAGGGCTGGGGCATGGAACTGGTCGCCGCGGCCTTCACTGCTTTCGCCGCCGCGAAGGTCGTCACATCTCTGGGCGTGGGCCCCGCGATAGACCGCTTCGGTGCGCGCGCCATGTTGCCGGCCCTGCTGCTGCCGCTCATCGCCACCTGCCTTGCGCTGTCGGCGGGCACAGCCCCCTGGATCGCGTTCGTTTTCATGGCGCTGCTGGGCATCTCGGGCGGTCTGACGCAGACCTTGCTTGGCGCCATCTGGGCCGAGGTCTATGGGGTTGCCCAGTTGGGCGCGATCCGCTCGGTGTTCTTCGTGTTGATGGTGTTTTCCAGCGCGCTCGCGCCGGCAGCGTTCGGATGGGCTATCGACGCCGGTGCCAGCCTTGCCGGCCTCGGCCTCGGCTGCGCCGCCTGGATGGCCGGTGCGAAGCTGTTACTGCTCGCCGGAGGGCTCAGTCGTAGGTGAGCGCGTCGAGCACCGCCTGGGCATGGCCCTTGACGCGCACCTTGCGCCAGATGCGCGCGATCCGGCCTTCCTCGTCGATCAGGAAGGTCGACCGCTCAATGCCCATATAGACGCGGCCGTACATCCGCTTCTCGACCCACACGCCATAGGCCTCGGCCACCGAGTGGTCTTCGTCCGACCCGAGGGCGAAGGGCAGGCCGTGCTTTGCCTTGAAACGGTCGTGCTTTGCCGGCGTATCCGGGGATACTCCCAGAATTGCCGCATCGGCCCGGTCGAACTCGTCCAGGGCGTCCCGGAAAGCTTGGGCCTCCGTCGTGCAGCCCGGCGTGTCGTCGCGGGGATAGAAATAGAGCACCAGCTTGCGTCCCCGGTAGTCGCCGAGTGCGACACTGTTCCCGCTGTCGGCGGGCAGACGGAAATCCGGGGCGGGATCGCCAGGCTTCAGGACCATTCGGTTTACCTCTCCTCAAGATGGTGCTGGAAGAAGCGGCGCGTCAGAACGCCGTCCTGCTCTATGCGTTCCTGTACGCCCGCGAAATCGGAACAGTCGCACAGTTGTGCGGCAAGTCGGGCCAGAGCCGGCATATGGTCGGGCGGAGACGCGCCGGACAGGCGGAAGAGGGCCTGCAGTCCGGCCAGTCTCCGGGCCGTGGCAGCGAGATCGTCCCAGGGAGCGGGGCCGCTCTCGAACCCGGCGGCGCCTGCAGCGCGGAAGATCGCGGCCGCCGAGCGCTCCGCGATGGGAGGATACGCGCCCGCATTTTTCAGCACCAGATACTGCGCCAGGAACTCGAGGTCGATCAGGCCGCCGGGGCGGTGCTTCAGGTCGAACGGTTCATTGGTCTTGCGTTGCGCCGCCATTCTCGCCCGCATCTCGCGGACGGTGCGGCGAAGTCCGCAATGCGGTTTCGCCAGGACTTGCATGCGTGTGGCATCCAGCCTCGCCGCCAATTGCGGCGGACCGACTGCAACGCGGGACCGGATGAGCGCCATGTGCTCCCAGGTCCAGGCATCTTCCTTCTGGTAGCGGTCGAAGCCATCGACATGAATGGCGAGCGGCCCGTCCTTTCCGGACGGCCTTAGGCGCAGATCGATCTCGAACAGCCGCCCTTCTCCGGTCTGGGCCGTGATCGCAGTCTGGAGGCGTTGCATTAAACGGTTGAAGTACGTCGATGCCCACAAAGGCTTCTGACCGTCCGAATGCGTTACCTCCGTCGGTGCGTCATAGACCGCAACCATATCGAGGTCGGAGCCGAGCGTGAGGTCCCCGCTTCCCCATTTTCCGTAAGCCAGGATGGCGAAGCTGCTGCCCGGAAAGGCGCCGTGCCGTTCCCTGAACTCGTCCAGGGTCGCTGCCAACAGCGACTCGACTGTCGCATCGGCGACTTCGGAGAGGTCGGCGCCGGCTTCCGACGGCGTGCGCCGGCCCTGGAGCAGGCCGATGCCCACATCGAAGCGCGCGTCATTCGCCCAGCGCCGCGCGATATCGAGCACGTCCTGATAGGTCTGTGTCGCCCGAAGCGCGCTATCGAGGTCTTCGCGTACCCGGCCGTCCAGCACGGCGCCCCCGGCGAGGATGCCTTCGAGCACGCCCGGGTGACGTGTCATATGCTCGGCCAGAAAGGGAGAATTTCCGAGCACTTCCGTTACCAGGTCGATGAGTTGCGGATTGGTCTGGAACATTGCGAAGACGGGAACGCCGATCGGCAATCGGGCAAGGAACCGGTCGAAATCCAACAAGGCCCGGTCCGGCTCGTGGGCGCCGGCAAGGGACTTCAGCAGGGTCGGCACCAACTCCGTCAGGATCTCGCGCGCCCTCGCGCTGCGGGTTGCCCTGATCGAGCCCGAATGCCAGGCGCGCACGATCTCGAAGACGCGCTGCGGATCGCGAAAGCCCAGCTCGGTCAGCGTCGCCGTCGTTCCCGGATCGGGGTCCGTGCCGGTGAACACCAGATTGCCCGGTTCGGCAAGCGTGTCAGCCTCGGAGAACAAGGTGTCGTAAAGCTGCCGGACAGCGGCCAGATGGCCGAGCAACGCATCCGCAAAGGCGCGTTCCCCGCTATAACCCACAAAGCGCGCGAACCCTTCGAGCCCGCTCGCGTCGGGCACCTCGTGGGTCTGGCGATCGTCGATCATCTGTATGCGATGTTCGACGCCGCGCAAGAACCCGTAAGCGTCCCGGAGGCGGTCGGCCGCGCCGCGCTCGACATGGCCTGCCGCGACAAGTGCCTCGAGCGCCTCGCAGGTCGGGCGCACGCGCAGGCTCACATCGCGACCGCCCCAGATCAATTGCTGCGTCTGCACGTAGAATTCGATCTCGCGGATGCCGCCGCGCCCGAGCTTCACATTGTGGCCCGCGACCGCCAATTTGTCGTGGCCGCGATGGGCGTGGATCTGGCGCTTGATGGAATGGATGTCCTGAATGGCCCAGAAATCGAGGCTGCGGCGCCAGATGAAGGGTCGAATGTAGTCCAGAAAGTCCTGCCCGGCAGCCAGATCGCCGGCCACCGGACGCGCCTTCAGCATGGCGGCTCGTTCCCAATTCTGGCCCATGCTCTCGTAGTAGGCTTCGGCCGCCCGGATGGGGACGGCAAGAGGCGTAGAGGCAGGGTCGGGCCGCAGCCGCAGATCGACCCGCGCCACATAGCCGTCTGCGGTGCGTTCCTGCAGCAGCCGGACGAGATCGCGGGCAAAGCGGACCATCGCCTGACCGACCCGGTCCCGCCGCCGCACCGGCGCAATCGCGTCGTCATAGATGAGCACGATGTCGATATCGCTGGAATAGTTGAGCTCGGCGGCGCCGAGCTTGCCCATGCCCAGAACGATAATGCCCGATCCTTCCGGCTCGGCGCCGGTAAATTCGCGCCCTGCGGCAAGCAGATGCCGGACGGCGGCATCCAGAGCGGCCGCGGCAAAGTCGCTTAGCGTGCCCGTTACCCGCTCGAGCGGCCATTCGCCCGCGATATCGGCAATGGCGACCGCGGCTGCGAGCCGGGCGCGTTCCTCCCGCAGGAAGCGCATCCAGCGGGCGGTGTCGCAATCGGGCGGGAGTCCCCGCAACCGGGCGAATATCTCTTCGACCGGCCTGTCCGGTCCTTCTGCAACCAATTCGCGTGCAAAATCCGGAAACCGCAGGAGGCAATCGGCCAGAAACGGGCTGGACCCCAGAGCGGCCCAGACGGCCTGGCCTCTGGCGCTGCCCCGGTCCAAAGGTCCGACCCGCGCCTGCCAGTCATCCAGCCGGAGGGCGGCCAGGGCCGGATCGGCCGGATGCGGGCTGTTGTCTGCGGTCGTCATGGTTCCTATTGGTCCCATATAGTGAAAGACGGTCAAGCGGAGCGGAATATTGCGAGTAAGGCTTCGGCATATCCTGTGGATATTGGCAGCCCTCGCGGTTTCCGTTGTGGCGTTGGCGGCTGTAGCGGTTTGGCGCCTGTCGCAGGGGCCGGTGAATCTCGCTTTGCTCGTGCCGCATGTCGAGGCGGCCCTTTCCCGCCCGCAGGACGGCTACCGGATGGAACTGGAGTCGGTCGAGGCCGCCTGGGCCGGCTGGAAACGGCTGCTGCGTTTCAGGGTCTCCGATGCGCGGCTCGTGAATCTTGAAGGCGTGCCGCTGGTAGAGACGCAGGGACTGGAATTCGTCCTGAGCGCAAGCGGGGTCCTCGGCGGCCGGATCGTGCCGCGGGAAGTCGAGCTTCTCGGTGTCAGGGCCACCCTGCGGCGCCGGACCGACGGCGCCGTCATTCTCCTCGCCGTTGCAGGCGCGGAAACGGAAGGAGAGCCGCAGGAATTCGACCTGCGGGGGCTGCTGACCGCAGGTGCGGCGGGCGGAATGCCCGCACTCGCGGGCTTCGGCGTGCGCGCGGCGGCGCTGACCGTCGTCGATGACGTCATGGACGCGGAATGGAGCGTGCCTCGGCTCGACCTGGCCTTCCGGGACGGTGCGGACGGCATGGTTGCGGAAGGGGCGGCGTCATTACGCCTGGGCGAAACGGAAACGGATATCGACTTTACCTTATCGCCGTCCGGCGAAGCGGGCGGGCCGTCATTTTCGGCACGACTCCACGGGTTGCGGCCCCAGGTTATCGCGGGGGCCCATCCGCTGTTGACGCTGCTCGGCCATGTGACGACACCGTTGAGCGGCAGCGTCACTGTCGATCTGTCCTCGGACTACACCGTCAACGCACTCGGTGCCGACCTCTACGGAGCCGGGGGCGCCATCGTCGATCCCCACGATGCCGGGCGCAGCATTCCGGTGGATGGGCTTGCCATCGGCGCCCGCGCGGTGGACGGCCTTACGCGGCTGGAGATCGAGGCGGTCGAAGTCAAGGCGCTCGGCCATACCGCGCGACTGTCGGGCGGCGGGGCGAGGCAGGACGGCAAGCTCTCGGCTTTCACACATCTGGAGGATGTGCCGCCTGCGCTGTTGTCGCCGTTGCTCAAGCCCGGTTACGCCTATGCGACTTCCTTGGACGCGCCGGTCTCGGGCACCGTGGCATGGATGTTCGATTCGGACGTCCGGCCCGTGGCTCTGGATGCGGGATTGACCATTGGCGCCGGCCGCCTGCGCACCGCCGGTCCGGAGTCGGACGCCGTTGCCGTCAAAGGCGGCAGCGCCCTTGTGCAGGTGGATCTGGCGGCCGGGCAAATACTCGTCGAATCCCTGAATCTTGAGTTGGGTCGCGGCCGTATCGAAGCCAGCGGCGCCGGCAAGCGCCTGGAGTCCGGATGGGACATGCATCTGGAGAGCGAGGCGGCGGCCATCCCGGTGGACGACCTCAGGCTTCTGTGGCCGCCGGATATCGGATCGCCCGGAGTCCGCGAGTGGGTGCTTTCGAACTTGAGCCGAGGCCGGATAGACACGGCTCGGATCGCCGTCGATGCCGATATTGAGGTCGAACCCGATTTCGGCTTTGGCGGAACGCCTGAATTCAACGGCAGCCTGTCATTTTCCGGCGTTACCGCGCGCTACTGGCGCCCGCTTCCGCCTTTCGAGGATATCGGCGGCAGTGCGGTCTTCGATGGTGAGTCGTTCGCATTGACGTTGTCTGGCGGCAAATACCGCGACATGCGGATCGCGGCAGGCAAGGTGGACTTTGTCGGGCTGGACCGCGAGAAGCCGCCATCCAGGCTCGCAGTCGATGTGCGCTTCGAGGGGCCGTTGAGCCGAGTGCTCGAAATTGTCGACCGCGAGCCTCTCGGCTATGCCAGCTATCTGCGGATGGACCCGGCGGCGGTTGGGGGCGATGCCGCGTTCCGTCTCCGCGTGGGCTTGCCGCTCCTGGAAGCACTGGCGCTCGACGATGTCGAGTTCGAGGCGGAAGGAGAGGTTGTCGAGGCCCGCATGCCAGTTGCCGCGCTCAAGGCGGACCTCGAACGGGCGCGGATCGACGTGAAGGTGGACAAGAAGCATGTCTCCGTTTCCGGCGGCGGCTCGCTCGACAGCCAGCCGGCGACATTCGATTTCGAGCAGCGCTTCTCGGATCGCGACCCGGTGGAGACCGTTTACAGATTGCGCACGACCGTCGATGAGGGCGGGCGGGCGCGCCTCGGCTTCGACCTCGCGCCTTTCGTGACCGGTCCCGTCGAGATCGATGTCGCCGCGACCGAATATCGGGACAAGACGGCCGAATATGCCGTCAAGGCCGGTCTCGGGGCCAGCGGAGTCCGGCTGGGACCGCTGGGCTGGGAGAAGCCGGCCGGCGAGCCGGCGTGGCTCGAGGCGACTATCCGCTCGGGGTTGGAGGGTGTGTTCCACGCATCATCGATTTCCGCCGCCGGACCGGGTCTCGAATTTGCCGGACGGGGCCGTTTCGACACCGGCGACGGCAAGCTGATCGAAGCATCCTTGGAACGGTTGCGGCTGGGAGAACGAACGGAACTTGCGGTTCAAGTCGCGCCAATGTCTGACGGCACGCTCTCCGTGCAGGCAAAGGGAGCGAGTATCGATCTTTCCCGGTTCCTGGATGGAAACGACGGCGAAACGCCCGCGCAACACGACGGTCTTGCGATTCGTCTGGATGTGGACCGTGCCTGGGTGGGAGGCGACACACCGTTGCACGGGCTTGGCGCACAAGTCCGGCTGGAAGGGGAACGGGTATCGGAGGCTGCGGCGGAAGCCCGAACTGCAAACGGCAGAGCCGTCTCGCTGTCTCTTGGACCGGATGCAGGCAAGAGGGCATTGAAAGTCGATGCAGAAGATGCGGGCGCACTGCTCGCTGCGCTCGGCTGGTATCGGAACATGCGGGGCGGGCTGCTGCGTCTCAGCGCCGGAGGCCCCGCCGGGACACTGGACGGCTATGAGGGGTCGTTGGTCGTCAAGGACTTCCGAATAAAGGACGCGCCGGTTCTGACCCGACTGCTTGCCGCTGCGTCGCTCACCGGTATCGGCGATGCCCTCTCGAGCGATTCAGGTCTCGGTTTCGAACGCCTGGAGACGCCGTTGAAGATACGGGACCGGCGTGTCGGAATCGGCCCGGGCCGAGCCTTCGGCAGGTCCATCGGCGTGACATTCCGCGGAGAATTCGACCGAGACCGCAAGACCGTTGCGCTCAACGGGGTGGTGGTTCCCGTTTATTTCGTGAACCGGGTGCTCGGGTCGATCCCCTTGATCGGGGACCTGCTGACCGGCGGCGAGGGCGAAGGCCTGTTCGCTGCCAACTACGAACTGTACGGTCCGGTGGACCGGCCTCGAACGAAGGTCAATCCGTTGACAGCTCTTGCACCGGGCTTTCTCCGCGGCCTGTTCGGCCCGTTGTTGGGCACGAAGAGGCGCGATTGGAACCCGAACGAGGATCCCATCGAGAAAACCGATCCGTAACAGGCGCGCCTGCGCGCCGCCCGCCGTGTCAGGTGCCGATCCTCAGCGTCTGGGTGAGGCTCTTCAGGCAGGCGATTACGCTTGGGGCGACGATCCTGCCGGTGCGGGGATTTTCCTCAGAGGGGACCCCCGCAATCTCAAGCGTGAAACGCACGTTGTCGGCCTCGACCTCGATCCTGTGTTGATTCCGGTCCACGGCCGGGTCCGCCCAGATTTCCAGTTCCGTGCGGTCGGGTCCGATGCCGGCGAGCGAGAGGGCGGCGGCGACATTGACGTTGGCGGGGAAGCCCCGCGCGCCGTCCCGGGCGCTGCCCTTGAAGACGCACTTTGCTTCCGTCAGGCCTTCCACCTCGATTCCGTTCTCGACCAGATGGGGTGCCCCCGCGAGTCCGCCTGGCGGTTTCCGCGTCACCATCACCACCCGGTGAATGGTTCCCTCCGCCGCTGCCCGAACGGCGTCGAGGCCGAGCAGGGCACCGGTCGGCACCACGATCCGCGCGCCGGTCTCCTTCGCGCGCTCGACCAGATGCATGCGCGGCAGCAGTGCACCGACGCTGGTCGGCACGAAGATACGCCCCTGCTCGATAGTGGGCAGGGCAACCTCTTCGAAGACGGCCGCCGGCGCGCATTCCAGCACCAGGTCGGAGCGTGCCGCCAGCTCTCCGAGGGGGACGACCGGCACCGGCGTGCGGAAATCCGCCTGACGCGCTTCGGCGCGGGCGGTATCCCGCGCCGATACGGCGGCGAGCTCCAGGCCTTCGATGCCCGCGTCGATGGCGGCGGCCACCTTCCTGCCGATGGTGCCGAAGCCGCCAATGCCCACTCGAAGCGTCATGCCCCTCCTGCCTTTCCCGTGCTTGCCGCAAGGGCCAGTCTAGCGCATCGTCCCGCCCGGCTGAACGAAGAGGCATTCGATGACCGCAACCGTCAACCCGACCGACCTGCGCATCCCGGACCCGGGCGTCCGCGCCCTGTTTCATATCGAGGCGCGATGGCAGGCTTGGCTCGATGTGGAGGCGGCACTGGCCCGCGCCGAGGCCGATCTCGGCATGATTCCGCAAGCCGCAGCGGAAGAGATCGCGGCCAAGGCGAAGCTTGAACTGATCGACCGGGACAGCCTGGCCGAAGGGTTCAGGCGTACGGCGCATCAATTGGTGCCCCTTGTATGGGAGCTCTCGGAGATCTGCGAGGGCGATGCCGGCAACTATGTGCACTGGGGCGCGACAACGCAGAACATCGTGCAGACGGGCGATCTGTTGCTGCTTCGCCGAGTGCATGGGGTATTGCTGGGCCAGATCGGGCGCGCGCTGGAAGCGATGGCCGGTCTTGCGGAAACCTGGGCGGACACCGCCCTGCCGGGCCGCACGCACGGCCAGCACGCCGTGCCGACCACATTCGGCGCCAAGGTCGCAGTCTGGATCGACGAGATGGCCCGCCATGTCGAACGTCTGCGCGGCCTGGAAGGGCGCACTTTCGTCGCCATGCTGGGAGGTGCTGCGGGCACGCTGGCCTCTTTCGGGGAGCACGGCTTTCAAGTCCAGGAGCGTCTCGCCGTCCATTTGGAGATGGGCTCCATGCCCGTGCCGTCACGCACGCAGGGCGACCATTTCGGGGAGTATGTGGCGCTTCTGGCCCTGCTGGCCTCGACCTCGGCCAAGATCGGGCGCGAGGTCTATACCGGCATGAAGCAGGAGTTCGGAGAGTTGGAGGAGCCCGTGCCGCGCGGCACGGTCGGCTCTTCGACCATGCCGCAGAAGCGCAATCCAATTCTCAGCCAGGACATCGTCGCCGCCGCGGCCCAGGTGCGCGCCGCCTTGCCGCTGGTGCTGGAGGGAATGCAGACCGAGCACGAGGCGGACCGGGCAACCTCGATGCTTATTCGCAGGGGTTTGGAACAGGCATGCGTCGGCGCCGGAGACATGCTGTCGCGGCTCGTCGCCGTGCTGGAAGGGCTGACCGTGAAGCCCGAGCGGATGCAGGCCAATCTCGACCTTTCCGACGGTCTCATCATGGCCGAACCGCTGATGCTGGCGCTTGGCGAAACGCTCGGCCGGCAAGAGGCGCACGATGTCGTTTACGAGTCCGCGCAGGCGGCGGCCAGGGGCGAGGGCAAGTTCCGCGACCTGCTGGCGGGAAACCCGGAAATCGCTGCCCATCTGGATGCGCCGCGCATCGCCGCGCTGCTCGATCCCGCACGCTATACCGGCGAAGCGCCGGCGATGGCGCGCGCACAGGCCAGGGTCGCCCGCGCGCTCAGCCTCGAACTGCGGACGTGAAAGCCTGCCAGCGCTCCGCCTGGTCGTTGTCCGGAATGGGCCGGTAGGGCGCCACTCTTTCCACCAGGCCGTCATAGCGGCTGCGGAGTTTCTCCCCGATTTCGCCCGGCTTGCCGATGATCGCCACTTCCTCGACCAGGCTGTCGGGAACCAGGGCAGCCATTTCGTCGAACGCGCCCTGGCGGACAAGCCCGCTCAGCGTCTTGCCGAGATCGGCAAGGCCGTGATGCTCCAGCACGCGCCGGTAGTTCGGTGTTGAGCCATAGAACGAGACGTCGCGCCGGACCTGCTCGAAAGCCTCGTCCATCTCCGCCTGGCTGTCGCCCGTAACCAGCCAGACCATGGTCTGCAGGTCGAGATCGGCGACAGTCTTGCCGCGCGTCCTGGCGCCTTCGTCGATGGCGGGTTTGACGACGTCTTCGAGATAGGAGACGGAGTGCATGGGGTGGATATGGAAACCGTCCGCCGCCTCGCCCGCTGCCCGGCACATGCGCGGGTTGACGCCGGCCAGGTAGATCGGGATGTGCGGATGGCCGATCGGCCCCGGATTGAAAAAGGGGTTCATCAGCCGAAAGCGGTAGAACGGGCCCTCATAGTTGGGCCGCGCATCGGTCTGGAAGGTATCGAAAATCGCGCGCAGGCAGCGAATATAGTCGGTGATCCTCGCCGCCGGCCTGTCGAACGGCATGGAAAAGCGCCGCTCTACATGGGCGCGCACCTGTGTGCCGAGACCAAGATGCAGCCGTCCGCGCGACGCGCGCTGGATGTCCCAGGCCGTCCCGGCCATGGAAAACGGGCTTCGCGCAAAGGCGACCGCGATATTGGTGCCGAGTTCGAGCTTCTCGGTGGCCGTGGCCGCGATGGCCAGCGGCAGGAACGGGTCCTGCGCCGCCTCGAAGGTCCAGGCGGCGTCGAAGCCGAGTTCCTCGAGGCGCCGTGCCTGCACCGGGACTTGCGAAAGGTCGAAGCCGCGCAATTGCGCGTCGATCTTGAGGGCCATGAAAGGTTCCCTTGGTTCTTCGGGGGCGCGGGGTCAGTTCCCAGCCTGTTTCCAGGCCTCGTAGGCTGCCAGGGCCTCTTCGTTGGGCGGGTAGGTCCCTGCGACGGGATGGCCGGCGCGAATACGCTCCTGGACGAAAGTTTCCAGCCGTTCCTGCTCGACGCCATCGGCGGCGACGCTCTCGGCCATCGCGTTCGGTATCACCACGACGCCGTCGCCGTCGCAGACCACCACATCGCCCGGGATGACCGCCACGCCGCCGCAACCGATCGGGGTCTGCAGGTCGCCCATGGCGAGGCCGGCGATATTGGGCGGCGCCGCCCGGCCGTTGCACCAGACGGGCAGCCCGGTCGCGATGACGGCCTCGGCGTCCCTTACCGCACTGTCCGTCACGCAGCCGGCAACGCCCCGCACCCTCAGGCGCTCCGCCAGAATGTCCCCGAGCGTGCCGACATCGCCGTTTCCGAGGCCGTCGATGACCAGAACGGCGCCTTCGGGGCATTCGTCGATGGCGCGGCGCTGCGGATTCTCCCTTGCGCTCAGGATCGCCGGGTCGGAGAGGTCTTCGCGCATCGGGATGAACCGGACTGTATAGGCTTCGCCGACAACGCGCCCCTGACCGGCGGCGAGCGGCGCCACGCCGCGCATCGCCGTTGCCCGCAGGCCGCGCTTCAGCAACTGCATCGTAATCGTCGCTGTCGAGCAGCCGGCCAGTGCGTTGCGCGTGTCGCCGTCCATTCCGCGTCTCCGCCCATAGTGTGGAAAGCGGCATGATTAGGCAGGAACACGCAGGGGAACAAGCCCCGCGAAACTCGCACGCGCCGATGTCGCAGGGGCCGGCAACCTGCCAGCGATGGGTTAGAATGGCGGCGCCCCGGATAGCAGGAAAGGCCAGCGCCCATGACCGCCGCCATCGACCTCTATACCTGGCCGACCCCGAACGGCCACAAGGTCCATATCATGCTGGAGGAAACGGGCCTCGAGTACAATGTCATTCCGGTGAATATCGGGAAGGGCGACCAGTTTGCGCCCGACTTCCTGAAGATCAGCCCGAACAACAAGATGCCCGCGATGGTCGATCCTGAAGGGCCCGGCGGCAAGCCCTTTGCGCTCGCGGAATCCGGCGCGATGCTGATCTATCTCGCCGAGAAGACCGGCCGCTTTCTTTCGACGGACCCCGCAGAGCGTTACCGCACCCTGCAGTGGCTGATGACCCAGATGGGGCATGTAGGCCCGATGCTGGGACAGATAAACCATTTCCGAAACTATGCGATCGAGAAAATCCCTTACGCCATAGACCGTTACGTCAATGAGGGAACGCGGCTCTACAACGTGCTCGATTGCCGGCTCGGCGAGAGTGCATGGCTTGGCGGCGGCGACTATTCGATTGCCGACATGGCCACCTATCCATGGCTTCGCAGCTGGGAAAACCAGGGGCAGAACCTGGAAGCGCATCCCAATCTCGCGCGCTGGTTCGGGGAAATCGAAGCGCGCCCGGCGGTAGAACGCGGTTGCGCGGTGCTGGCAGACCGGCGCCGGCAGGGCGGCATGAGCGAGGAGGAACGCGAGATGATGTTCGGCGCGACGCAATACCGAAAGCGTTGAGTCGAAGCGGTACGCTACCCAGAGAAATACGCGGAGAAAGAAGACAGGGAAGGAAGGCGGCGATGGCCGGTCTTTGGTACGAGGAATTCGAAATCGGGATGGAGTGGAAACACCCGATCACCCGCACGGTGACGGAGATGGACAACATCCTGTTCACGGCGCTGACCCACAATCCGCAGCCGCTTCATCTGGACGAGGAGTTCGCGAAGGAGAACTCGCAGTTCGGCCAGCGGCTGGTCAACTCGATCTTCACCCTCGGGCTGATGATCGGCGTGTCGGTGGAGGAAACGACGCTGGGCACGACGGTCGGCAATCTGGGCATGACCGACTGCGTCTTCCGCAGTCCCGTTTTCCACGGCGACACGATCGCCTCCTACACGAAGATCCTCGACAAGCGGGAGAGCCGGTCCCGGCCGGAAGTCGGCATTGTCACCTTCGAGCATTGGGCGTTGAACCAGCGCGGGCAGGAGGTCGCCCGCTGCAAGCGCCAGGGCATGATGAAGAAGCGCCCGTCATGACCGACGCGCTCAGATGCTTCCTGTTCGTGCCGGGCGACAGCGCGCGCAAGTTCGAAAAGGCGCGCGGGGTGCCGGCGGATGCGCTGATCCTCGACCTCGAGGACTCGGTCGCGCAGGCCAATCTGCCCGTGGCGCGGCAGATGGTCCGCGAGCGCCTCGAAGCCTCCCGGGAAGACCGCGCCCAGCAGCTCTGGGTGCGGATCAACCCTCTCGACACCGAATTCGCGCTATCGGACCTCGCAGCGGTGATGGCCGGCGCCCCGGATGGGATCGTGCTGCCGAAGACCTTTTCCGCCGCCGAGGCGGTCAAGCTCGACAATTATCTCTCGGCTCTGGAGACGCGGGAAGATGTGCCGCTCGGGGCCACGCAAATCCTCGTGGTCGCCACCGAGACCGCGCGTTCGCTGTTCACCATGGACAGCTTCGTCGGCGCGAGCCCGCGCATCTACGGCATGACCTGGGGCGCGGAAGACCTCTCCGCCGCTCTCGGCGCCTCGACCAACCGAGCGCCGAACGGGGACTATGAAGACGTGTACCGCCTGGCTCGGTCGCTCTGCCTGGCGGCGTGCAAGGCGGCCGGGACCGAGCCGGTGGACTCGGTCTATCCCGATTTCCGCGACCTCGACGGCTTGCACAGCGAGGCGTTGCAGGGGCGCAAGACGGGCTTTACCGGCAAGGTGGCGATCCACCCGGCGCAGGTGGACCCGATCAACAGCGCCTATGCGCCGACCGAGGACGAAGTCGCCTACGCCCGGCGCGTCGTGAAGGCGATGGAGAATGCCGGCGGGGCGGGAACTGTCGGGATGGACGGCAAGATGCTCGACATGCCCCATCTCAAGGCCGCCTGGCACGTCCTCACGCTGGCCGAGCGGTCGAGGGCAGGCTAGAGGGCTGCGGGTTCTTTCTTTTTCGCTTTCGCCGGCGGCGGGTCGGCGAAGGCGAAGCTGAGGCCCTCCTCGCCGACATCCACCTCCACCGAGCCGCCCTTGGCGAGACGGCCGAACAGCAGCTCTTCGGCCAGCGGCTTCTTGATGTGCTCCTGGATTACGCGGGCCAGCAGGCGCGCGCCGTATTCCGTGCTGTAGCCCTTTTCGGCCAGCCATGCGCGGGCCGCGTCGGTCAGCAGGATTTCGACCTGGCGGTCGTCGAGCTGGCCTTCGAGTTCGGCCACGAACTTGTCCACGACCCGATGCACCACGTCGATCGGCAAATTGCCGAAGGAAATGGTCGCGTCGAGACGATTGCGGAACTCGGGCGTGAACAGCTTGTCGATGGCTTCCTTGTCGTCGCCCTCGCGGATGCCGCGTCCGAACCCGATGGCTGCCTTGGCGAGGTCCGCCGCGCCGGCATTGGTCGTCATGATCAGGATGACATTGCGGAAATCGACCTTCTTGCCGCTGTGGTCGGTGAGCTTCCCGTAATCCATGATCTGGAGCAGCACGTTGAAGACGTCGGGATGCGCCTTCTCGATTTCGTCGAGCAGCAGCACCACATGCGGGTTCTTGTCCACCGCGTCCGTCAACAGCCCGCCCTGGTCGAAGCCGACATAGCCGGGCGGTGCGCCGATCAGCCGCGAGACGCTGTGGCGCTCCATGTATTCCGACATGTCGAACCGTACCAATTCGACGCCGAGGCAACGCGCAAGCTGGCGGGCCGCCTCGGTCTTTCCGACGCCGGTGGGGCCCGAAAACAGGTAGCTGCCGATGGGCTTCTCGGGTTCCCGCAGCCCGGCCCGAGCCAGCTTGACGGCGCTCGCCAGCGCCTCGATGGCCGGATCCTGGCCGAACACCACCGTCTTCAGGTCGCGCTCCAGCGTCTGCAGCGCCTCGCGGTCGTCCCGGCTCACGCTCTTCGGCGGGATGCGCGCAATCTTGGCGACGATGCCCTCGACGTCGCGCACGCCGACGGTCTTCTTGCGGCGGCTCGGCGGCAGCAGGAGCTGGGCCGCGCCGACCTCGTCGATGACGTCGATGGCCTTGTCCGGCAGCTTGCGGTCGTTGATGTAGCGCGCGGACAGGCTGACCGCGGTGCGGATGGCCTCGGTCGTGTAGCGGACGCCGTGATGCTCTTCGTAATAGGGTTTCAGCCCCATCATGATCTTTATGGCGTCCGGCACCGACGGCTCATTCACGTCGATCTTCTGGAAACGCCGCACCAGGGCGCGGTCCTTCTCGAAATAGTTGCGGTATTCCTTGTAGGTGGTCGAGCCGATGCAGCGCAGCGTGCCGCTCGCAAGCGCGGGCTTCAGGATGTTGGAAGCATCCATCGAACCGCCGCTGGTCGCGCCGGCGCCGATGACGGTGTGGATCTCGTCGATGAACAGGATCGCATCTTCGAGCGCATCGAGTTCGGTCAGCACCTGTTTCAGCCGTTCCTCGAAGTCGCCCCGATAGCGCGTCCCCGCCAGCAGCGATCCCATGTCGAGCGCGTAAATGGTCGCGTCAGCCAGCACCTCGGGCACGCTGCTCTCGACGATCTTGCGTGCCAGGCCCTCGGCGATTGCCGTTTTGCCGACGCCGGGATCGCCCACATAGAGCGGGTTGTTCTTGGTCCTCCGGCAGAGAATCTGGATTGTCCGCTCGACTTCGAGCTCACGCCCGATCAGCGGGTCGATCTTGCCGGCAATCGCCTTTTCGTTGAGGTTGACGCAATAGGCCTGCAGCGCCTCCGGGCCCTTGCGATTGCCGGACTCGCTGCCTTCGTTCTCCTGCCGCTCTTCGGCGCCGCGCACGCGCCGGGGCTCCGAATGGCCG
Source organism: Alphaproteobacteria bacterium (assembly GCA_965261985.1). GTDB lineage: Bacteria > Pseudomonadota > Alphaproteobacteria > Bin95 > Bin95 > Bin95. The sequence continues at coordinate 4,326,088 of OZ253490.1, read as the reverse complement.
GCGCTCTTGGCGATACCGTGGCTGATGTAGTTGACCGCATCGAGGCGCGTCATCTCCTGGCCTTGCAGGAAAAAGACGGCGTGGCTTTCCCGCTCCGAAAAGATCGCGACGAGCACATTGGCGCCCGTTACTTCATCGCGCCCCGAAGACTGCACATGGATTGCGGCGCGCTGGAGGACGCGCTGGAAGCCGGCCGTCGGCTTTGGGTCTCCCTCGTGCTCCACGATGAGGTTGTCGAGCTCTTCGTCCAGGTAGCCGGATACCTCCGACCTCAGAGTGTCCACATCCACCGAGCAGGCCCGCAGGACCGCGACGCAGTCCCGATCCTCGGTGAGCGCCAGCAGCAAATGTTCCAGCGTCGCATATTCGTGGCTGCGTTCCTTCGCGTAGGAAAGCGCCCGGTGCAGCGTCTGTTCGAGGGTGCGCGACAGCATCGACCGGCTACTCCTTCTCAAGCGTCAGCTGCAGCGGGTGTTCGTGCCGCCGCGCGAAGTCCACGACCTGGGTCACCTTGGTTTCGGCAACCTCGTAGGTAAAGACCCCGCATACCCCGAGCCCCCGTTGGTGGACCATCAGCATGATGTTCGTGGCTTCCTCGCGGCTCTTGTGGAAGAAGGCTTGCAGGATGTGGACGACGAATTCCATCGGTGTGTAGTCGTCGTTGAGCATGATGACCTTGTACAGCGACGGCTTCTTCGTTTCCGGCTTGGTCTTGACGAGCACACCCGTCGTCGGGTCGCCGTCTCCGCCTCGCCGCTCGTCGCTCATCCACTTCCTCCCGTACTCGGAACGCATCCGCGAGACTAGCATAGTCGGTACCGAAGTAGGAGTAAGCCGCCGCCGTTCAAGCGCTGCCGCGAACTTGTCGGCGGGGGAAAAACTTCGTGCGGCATTGCGGCGCCGCCGGTTTGACTCTATGCCGGCCGGGGAGGGCTTATGAAGGCGATTCTCGCTGTCCTGATGCTGGCTGCAGTCGTTGTCGCTGCCGGTCCCGCGCCGGCGGCGCGCTATGCTGCGGTCGTCATCGACGCCGACACCGGCGCGGTGCTCCACGGCGAACGGTCCACGGCGCGCCGCTATCCGGCGTCGCTCACCAAGATGATGACCCTCTATCTTGTCTTCGAGCGGTTGCAGAACGGCAAATACAAGCTTTCGACGCCCTTGAAGGTTCCCTACCGCGCAACGCTGCAGCCGCCCTCGCGCCTCGGCGTCAAACGCGGGTCGAAGATCAGCGTCCGCGATGCGGCCCGGGCGCTGGTCGTCAAGTCGGCCAACGATGTGGCAACGACCGTGGCCTACGCCATCGCCGGCAGCGAGCGGAAGTTCGCCCGCGTGATGAACAGGAAGGCCCGGGCGCTCGGAATGCGCCACACCTCCTTCCGCAATGCCTCGGGGCTCTGGCATTCGCAGCAATGGACCACGGCCCGTGACATGGCTCGGCTGGCGCGCGCCCTCATGACGGACTTCCCGCAGTATTACGACTATTTTTCCATGAATTCGTTCAAGTTCCGGGGCCGCACCTACCGTTCGCACAACCGCCTGTTGCGGCGCTATTCCGGCGCTGACGGGCTCAAGACGGGCTACATTTCCAAGTCGGGCTTCAATCTCGCCTTTTCCGCCAGGCGCAACGGCCGCCGCCTGATTACCGTGGTCATGGGCGGGCGCACGGCCCGCTCGCGCGACCGCCATGTCGCGCAGCTGACAGACCGTATTTTCGCCAGGCTGAAACCGCGTCCGGGCGTGAACGAAGGCAGTCTTGTCTGGGCGGTGCAGGTGGGTGCGGTGCGGGACAAGGGGGCTGCCCGGGGCCTGGCGCGCGCGGCGGCGAAAAAGGTGGGCGTTCCGAAAGGAGGCGTCTGGGGCGCATGGCCCAGGGCGCGCCACAAGGGCGGCACGCTCTACCGCGCCCGCCTGGTGGGATACAGCAAATCGGCCGCTTCCCGTGCCTGCCGCAAGCTCAAGAAGCGGCGAACGGACTGCTTTGTCATTCGCCACGGCGCCGCCCCCGCTGTGGCCCCGCCGCCTGTCCCGTCGCCCCTGGCCGCGCCGCCGCCGCGCGCCTCGCCGGCGCCGGCGACAACGAAGCTGCCGGCCATGGCGGCGGTGCCGAAATTGCCACCGGCGCCCCCCGCAGCCGACACCGGCGGCTACGCCGTGCAGGTGGGCGTCTACGCGAACCGGAAGACGGCGCGAAGACAAGCCCAGACCGCTGCCGAGTTGCTGCGTGCGCTGCCCAACGGGGTCTATGCGGGCGCCTGGCCGATGAAAGCGTCCAACGGTCGCAAGCTTTACCGGGCGCGTCTGGCCGGGTTCCAGGAAGACGCGGCCAAGCGGGCCTGCGCCGACCTTCGCCGCAAGAAGCGCGACTGCCTGGTTCTGCTTCACCGCACGAGGCCCAAGGCGCGCGCGTGACCGTCCTCGGCAAGGCGCGGACCGAACCGAGAGCCCTGCGGGCGCCGGTAAGCCCGCCTCCGGCGGTTGGCGCTGCAATTCGCGCCGTGGAAGCTCACGCCACCATCAAGACATCGCCCTGCGGCGACGGCGAAATGGTCTGGCGGGTTTTCGGCGAGCCGGGAGCGCCGCCGCTCATGCTGATGCATGGCGGCTACGGCTCCTGGTGGCATTGGTTCCGCAATGTCCGGTCCCTGGCGCGCGACCGCAGGGTCTATGCCTGCGACACGCCCGGCCTCGGCGAGTCCGCGCCGGCGCCGGACCGGCGGGACATCGACTCGATAGGGCGCATCGTTGCCGAAGGCCTGCGCACGGTTCTGGAAGAGCGGGGCCGGAGGGTCGATCTGGTGGGGTTCTCATTCGGGGGAATCGTCGGCGGCCACGCGGCTCCCTACCTGCCGGACCTGTTGCACAGCTTCACCATGGTCGGTGTCGGCGCGATGGGGCTGCGCCGCGCGCGCGGGCCGGCGATGGAGCGGTTCCGGCGGGACATGATACCGGCCCAGCTAAAGAGCCTGGCGCGGCGCAATCTGGAGATCCTGATGCTGGCCGACCCGCGCGCCGTGGATGACTTCGCGGTCCATATGCAGGTCACCAACACGATGCGCGCCGTCACCAAGAGCCGGTGGGTGAGCGCCACGCCGGCCTTGCGCGACCGCCTGCCGTCAATCGAGGCGCCGCTGGCCGCGATCTGGGGCGAATGGGACTGGACCGCATGGCCGTTCTTCCGGGAGCGCATCGCCGCCGTTCGCGCGATCCGGCCGGCGGCGCGCATCGCCATGGTGCCGCGCGCCGGGCATTGGGCCATGTACGAACAGCCGGAGGCCTTCGAGCAGGCTCTTCGAACGGTTCTGCCCAAGCGGCGTTGAGGCAATTCCGGGGAGGGTCTGGAGCGGGAGACGAGATTTGAACTCGCGACCCTCACGTTGGCAACGTGATGCTCTACCTCTGAGCTACTCCCGCATCAGGCTGCGCAAGATAGGCAGAATCGGGCCGGGCGCAAGCGCAAAGTCCGCGGCGCGGGCTTGACATGGTGAGAGGCATGGTAAGCTGGTCCTGAGAGGCGGCGTCCGTAGTCGTTTCGCCGCCTCGCGGCCGGCGGACGCACGGCGCCTCATGACAACACATGACATTTCATGACACTTCGTGGGGTGTCTCACTGCCGGCGGGCGGCAGTAGTCCGAATGCAGGCTCCTCTCCGCACGGTTCGGCGATGCTGACGCTCCGGCGGCGGGCTGATATAGAATGCCGGTTATGGGCAAGACCGGGAGGGGCAGTGTGGCTTCGGGAGCGTAAGGGGACGGCAGAAATTATTTAATTGTTGTTAATATAATATATATAAATATAATCGACTGTATATAGTCGGCGGAAAGGCGCAGCAAAATGGTTATGAAGGTTGCGGACGCGGTGTGGGTCGCGACGGCCATGCTTCATCGGGCTCATCCGGACCGGGCGGATTTCCCGGTCGCGGAAATCGTCGCACAGGTTGCTACGGAGAATGCGGCGGGGGTCGAGATGCGCGCTTCCAGTGTCCAGGCGCATGTGTCCGTTCATTGCGTAGCCGGCAAAAAGCCCCAGCCCAACCGGGCGAAAATGCTGACCGAAACATCGAGAGGGCGGCGGCGGCTATACCGACCGGGAGATCCCTGCCATCCGGAGCGACGTTCCGGGACGGCTCTTCCCGACCGGAATGCGCTTCCGCCAGCCTATCGGAATCTGCTTGACTGGTACCGCAACGACTACCTGACGCAGGCGGCATATGTCACCGGCGAGCCGGAGTTGTCCTTGAAAGAAGCCGGCGGCGCGTGGCCGGTTGTGGACCCGCTTCTGGCCTTGTTCGGCAGCGGCAAGGAGATTTGGGCGGACGAGGATGCCGACGCCTATGTCCGCCGTCTTCGCGAGGGCTGGGAGTGAGCCGGATATTCTGGGACACGAACCTGTTTGTGTATTTCTTCGAGGGTCGGGGTTTTGCAGCGAGGCGTGTTCGGGTGCTGCGTCGGAGAATGACCGAGCGCGGCGACGAGTTGCTTACCTCGGCACTCACGCTCGGCGAGATTCTGGTCAAGCCGGTCGAAGCCGGGAACGAAGACCTGGTGCGCAGCTACCGGCAGGCAATCGAAGAGACGGCGACGGTGCTGCCGTTCGACCTGCGCGTCGCTCCCAGATTCGCGGAGATTCGCCAGGACCGTTCGATTCGTGCTCCCGACGCGATCCAGCTCGCCTGCGCGGCTGCGGCGGGGACGGACCTGTTCATCGCCAATGACAGGCGTTTGCGACGAAAGAACATCCGCGGCATCCAGTTCATCCAGTCGCTCGACGAAGCAGCGCTGTAGAGGAAGCACGGCAACCGCCTCTCGTCGCGGGGCCTTGCCAAAGCCGCAGGTGCCGCCCATGTTACGCCTTCCACTCGGGGGAGCCGCCTGCTCGCGGCTGAGAGGTCCTGCATACAGGGACGACCCCAGGAACCTGATCCGGTTAGTACCGGCGGAGGGAGCGTGTGGGCGGAGCTGCGCCGGAAAAAGAGTTTGCTGTCGATATTCGCGGGGCCTCGCTGTCCTTCGCCGGCGTGCCTCTGTTCGACGGGTTGGATGTCCGCCTCGAAGCCGGCCTCTGGACCTGCCTGCTGGGACCGAGCGGCGTCGGCAAGTCGAGCCTGCTCCGCCTCATTGCGGGGCTTCGGGGCGGGGCTGCAGGCCGGGTCCGGGCCGCGCCTGTGGCCTATATGAGCCAGGACGACCTGTTGCTTCCCTGGGCGAGCGTTCTCGACAACGCGGTGCTGGGCGCGCGGCTGCGCGGCGAGCGGCCCGACTTCGATCGGGCGCGCCTCCTTCTGGACCGGGTAGGTCTGGCGGATTCCACCCGGGCGAGGCCGGCGACGCTTTCCGGAGGTGAGCGCCAGCGCGTGGCGCTGGTCCGCACGCTGATGGAGGACCGTCCGGTCGTGCTGATGGACGAGCCGTTCGGCAGTCTGGACGCCATTACCCGTCATGCGGCGCAGGACCTGGCGGCGCGCCTGCTGGCGGGGCGCACGGTGTTGCTCGTGACTCACGACCCTTTGGAGGCGCTGCGCCTCGGGGACCGTGTATATGTCATGACCGGCCGTCCGGCCGCCCTGGAAGCGTTGCCGGTGCCCGACCTTGCCCCGCCGAGGGACGTCCGCGATCCGGCCGTTCTGGCGGCGCAGGGCGCGCTGCTCGCCCGGCTTGCAGCATGAGGGCGGCGCTGCGCATGGCGATTGTCGCGGCCGGGCTGGTTGTCGTCTGGCAGGCGGTCGTATGGGTCACGGAGGCGCAGCCGTTCATCCTGCCGGGCCCGCTGGCCGTGGCGGCGGCGCTGGTCGGGCATGCCGGCCTGCTCCTCCCCCATGCCGGTACCACGCTGGTCGAAATCCTGCTGGGCCTCGCCATCGGCGCGGCGCTCGGTGCGCTTTCGGCATTGGTGGTCGCCCATGTCCGCCCGGCGCGCCTGTGGCTGCTGCCGGTGCTGGTGGCGAGCCAGGCCGTTCCCGTCTTTGCGATCGCGCCGCTTCTGGTGCTCTGGCTCGGCTACGGCATGGCCTCGAAGGTGGCGATGGCCGTGCTCATCATTTTCTTCCCGGTGACAGCCGCCTTCTATGACGGTCTTTCCCGGACGGACCCCGGCTGGCTCGATCTGGCCCGCAGCATGGGCGCATCGCGCTGGCGCCAGCTTCTCCACTTGAGGATTCCTGCGGCCCTGCCGGCCTGCGCGTCCGGCCTGCGTGTCGCCACGGCGGTCGCGCCCATCGGCGCCATTGTCGGCGAGTGGGTCGGCGCGTCGGCGGGCCTCGGTTACCTGATGCTGCACGCCAACGCACGGATGCAGGTGGACCTCATGTTCGCCGCGCTACTCGTCCTCGCGGCGATGGCGCTCACCCTCTACTTCACCGTCGACCGGCTGCTACGCCTTGCGGTGCCGTGGCAGGTCGACACCCTTTATCGAGAGCCCGCAGAGGACCCGAACGAACCATGATGCTCCGTCTCCCGGCAGTTGCCCTCGCCTGTCTTCTCGCCGCCCTCCCGGCGGCGGCGGAAGAGAAACTCACCGTATTGCTCGACTGGTTCATCAACCCCGACCACGGACCGCTCTATGTCGCCCAGGAGCGCGGCTACTTCGCCGACGCGGGGCTGTCGGTCGAGTTCGTGCCGCCGGCGGACCCGAACGACCCGCCCAAGCTGGTCGCTGCCGGAAAGGCCGACCTCGCGGTCTCCTACCAGCCGCAATTGCACATGCAGGCGGCCGCCGGCCTGCCGCTGACGCGCATCGCCACCCTGGTTGCGACGCCCCTCAACACCATCGTGGTCCTGGAAGACAGCCCGATCCGCACAATTGCCGACCTCAAGGGCAAGCGGGTCGGCTTTTCCGTGGCGGGCCTGGAAGACGCCCTGCTCGAAGGCGTGCTTCAGCCCCACGGGCTCACGATGGACGATATCGAGAAGGTGAACGTCAACTGGTCTCTCTCGCCGTCGCTGATTGCCGGCCAGGTCGATGCCGTGATCGGCGCTTTCCGCAATTTCGAGCTGAACCAGATGGATATCGTCGGCCATCCGGGCCGCGCCTTCTATCTCGAAGAGGAGGGCGTGCCGCCCTATGACGAGTTGATCGTCGTAGCCCACAGCGACACGCTCGACCGTCCCGCCTACCGCGCCTTCGTGGACGCGGTGGAGCGCGGCGTCCAATACATGGTCAACCATCCCGATGAAGCCTGGGCGCTATTCATCGCCGGCGACCGGAAGGACCTCGACGACGAGCTGAACCGGCGCGCCTGGCGGGACACCTTGCCGCGTTTCGCGCTGCGTCCGGCGGCCCTCGACCGGCGGCGCTATGAGCGGTTCGCTGAGTTCGTTGTGGAACGCGGCCTGGTAGAATCCCTGCCGCCGGTCGAGACCTACGCGGTCGAGCTCCGGTAGGGACGCGCCCGTTCAGACCGTCGTCTTGCCCTTGAAGCGGCAGAGATCGTTGACCGTGCAAGCAAGGCAGTCCGGCTTCCTAGCCTTGCAGACATAGCGGCCGTGCAGGATCAGCCAGTGGTGGGCGTGCAGCTTGCGGTGCGCCGGCACGCGGCGTTCGAGCTTCTTCTCCACCTCCAGCGGCGTCTTGCCGGGCGCCAGGCCGGTGCGGTTGCCGACGCGGAAGATATGTGTGTCCACCGCGATGGTCGGCTGGCCGAAGGCGGTGTTGAGCACGACATTGGCCGTCTTGCGGCCGACGCCGGGCAGGCGCTCCAGCGCCTCCCGGCTGTCGGGCACGGTACCGCCATGCTCCTCGACGAGGATGTGCGAGAGACCGATGACATTGCGCGCCTTGGCGTTGAAAAGCCCGATGGTGCGGATGTGGTGGCGCACGCGGTCCTCGCCGAGCGCGCGCATGGCCTCCGGCGTGTCGGCAGCGGCAAAGAGGCCGCGTGTCGCCTTGTTGACGCCCGTGTCGGTCGCCTGCGCCGACAGCACGACCGCGACCAGAAGCGTATAGGGGTTGACGTAGTGCAACTCCCCCTGCGGCTCCGGCAGGGCGGCCGCCAGGCGGTCGAAAAAGGTTTCGACCTCCGCCTTCTTCATGCGCCGCGCCGGGGCGTCAGGAAGCCGACGATGTCCCTGATTTCGCTCATCGTGGCAGAGGCGATGGCGCTTGCCCGCGATGCGCCGTCCGCCAGCACGCCGTCGATATAGCCGGGGTCGGCGGTCAGGCGGCGCATCTCCGCCGTGACGGGCGACAACACCTCTACCGCGAGGTCCGAGAGCGCGGCCTTGAAGTCGGAGAAGCCGCGCCCGCCGAACTCTCTGCAGACCGCAGCTTCGTCCAATCCCGCAAGCGCGGCATGTATGCCGACCAGGTTCTCGGCCTCCGGGCGTCCTTCGAGCCCGGCAGGCTCGCTCGGCAGCGGCTCGGGATCGGTTTTCGCCCGCCGGATTTTCTGCGCGATGGTGTCGGCGTCGTCGGAGAGGTTGATACGCGAATACTCCGAGGGATCGGACTTGCTCATCTTGGCGGCACCGTCGCGCAGGCTCATGACGCGGGTCGCCGCGCCGAAAATGCGCGGTTCCGGAAGCACGAACGCCTCGCAGTCATAGTGGCGGTTAAAGGCGCCCGCTATGTCGCGCGAAAGTTCGAGATGCTGCTTCTGGTCCTCGCCGACGGGCACGTCGCTGGCGCGGTAGAGCAGGATGTCGGCGGCCATCAGCACGGGATAGGCAAAAAGCCCGATCGCAGCGGCATCGCGCCGCTTGCCGGCTTTCTCCTTGAACTGGGTCATCCGGTTGAGCCAGCCCATGGGTGCGTGGCAATTCAGCACCCAGGCAAGCTCGGCATGGGCGGACACCATGCTCTGGTTGAAGACGATGCAGCGCTCGGGGTCGATTCCCGACGCAATGAAGGCCCCGGTCACCTCGCGGGTGTTGGCGGTCAGCTCGGCCGGGTCCTGCGGAACCGTGATCGCGTGCAGATCGACGATGCAGAAGATGCAGTTGAAGTCGAAATCCTGCTGCATATCCACCCAATTGCGGATGGCGCCCAGATAGTTTCCAAGATGCAGGTTTCCGGTCGGCTGGATGCCGGAAAAAATGCGCTTCATGATCGACGGTTCTCCGTTCGGCGGGCGGTTTATCCGCACCGAAGCGCGAAGGGTCAAGGGCGCGAAGGTCTCGACGAGGCGGGCGGCGCGGCTATATGGTGGGGACCATGGCCAGGGTAGAGATTTATTCCAGCATGTGGTGCCCCTTCTGCTACCGCGCGAAGCGGTTGCTGAAGAGCAAGGACGCCGGTTTCACGGAATACAATGTGGACGGCGACCCGGCGTTGCGCGGCGAGATGATGCAGCGGTCCGGGGGCCGCCATACCGTGCCGCAGATATTCATCGACGGCGCGCATGTCGGCGGGTCGGACGAGCTCGCGGCGCTTGAGCGGGCAGGACGGCTCGATCCGATGCTGCAGGGCCAGGCGTCATGAGCGTCTTCACGGTCGCCTGCCTGCAGAACACCGCGGAACGAGACACCGGACCGACCCTGGAAACGCTCGGCGACATGGTCCGCCGGGCACGCGACATGGGCGCCGAGTTCATCGCGGCACCCGAGGTCTGCTCCTATCTGGAGCCGCGCCGGCGGCTGGTGCTGGAGAAGGCGGAGCCGCAGGAGAACCACCGGGGGCTGGACGCGTTCCGGGAGTGGGCGCGCGAGACCGGCGCCTGGCTGCTGGCGGGCTCCATGGTGACGCGCACCGAGGAGGAGCGCCTCGCCAACCGGTCATACCTGCTGGACCCGGCCGGCGAGATCGCCGCGACCTATGACAAGATCCACATGTTCGACGTGGATATCGGCGAGGGCGACCGCTACCGGGAAAGCCGGACCTACCGTCCCGGCGAGAGCGCCGTCACCGTCAGCACGCCGCTTGCAGTTCTTGGCCTCACCATCTGTTACGACATGCGCTTTCCGGCGCTCTACCGGGCGCTCGCGCAGGCGGGGGCGGAAGTGATTACGGTGCCGTCCGCGTTCACGGTGCCCACGGGCCGCGCCCATTGGCATGTGCTGCTGCGCGCCCGCGCCATCGAGACCGGCTGCTTCATCGTCGCGCCGGCGCAGGTGGGGGAACATGCCGAGGGGCGCCGCACCTATGGCCATTCGCTGATCGTGGCGCCCTGGGGCGAGGTGCTGGCGGACGGCGGCGAGGAGCCGGGTATCGTCACGGCCGAAATCGACACCGCCCGGGTGGCGGAAGCCCGCGCCCGCGTGCCGTCCCTCTCCGGCGACTGTCCCTTCGACCTGCCGCTGGCCTGGCGGGAAGCGGCAGAGTAGCCGACCTTCGCCGTTTTCCGTTCGCGACCGGCATGGCGTCGCGTTTTCATTTCGTCCGGAGGCACCCTCCCCATGAAGCTCGGTCTTTCAATCGGTTATTCGGGCGCGCGGCTCGATTTCCCGACGGAACTGGTGAAGCTGGCCGACAAGCTCGGCTACGACACCGTGTGGACGGCCGAGGCTTACGGCACGGATGCGATGACGCCGCTCGCCTATCTGGCTGCCGTGACCGAGCGGATCAAGCTCGGCACCGGCATCATCCAGCTTGCCGCGCGCACACCCGCCAATGCGGCGATGCAGGCCCAGACCATCGACGCGCTCGCCGGCGGCGGGCGGATGATCGTCGGCATCGGCGTTTCGGGGCCGCAGATCGTCGAGGGCTGGTACGGCCAGCCATGGGGCCGGCCTTATTGGCGGATCAAGGATTATGTCGCGATCATGCGCAAGATCTTCGCGCGCGAGGAGCCGGTGACGCATGAGGGCCGCGAAATCTCGCTGCCCTATGAAGGCGAAGGCTCCGCCGGCATGGCGAAGCCGCTCCGGATGATCCTGCATCCCAATCCCGACATCCCGATCTATCTCGGCACCGGAGCGGAATCGACGGTGCGCCTCACCGGGGAGATTGCCGACGGCTGGCTGCCGCTCGGCTTCATGCCGGGCACGCTCGACGAATACCGGCCCTGGCTGGAGCAGGGCTTTGCGCGCGCCGGCAATGGCAAGGGCTTCCACAATTTCGAGATCGTCGCCTCGCCGCATGTCATTCTGGGCGACGATGTGAAGGCCGGTCTGGCGCAGTTGAAGCCGCGCGAGGCGCTCTATGTCGGCGGCATGGGGCACCGGGACAAGAACTTCCACAACCGGATGATGTGCCGCCGGGGCTTCGAGGAAGCGGCCGACCGCATCCAGGAGCTCTATCTCGCCGGGCGCAAAGACGAGGCGGCCGATGCCGTCCCGGACGAATGGGTGGACATGAAGGCGCTGATCGGCCCGCCGGCGCGCATCAAGCAGCGCTTCCGCGCCTGGGCCGACAGCGGCGCCACCGCCATCACCGTGCGCACCCGAAGCGAGGAGGCCGTCCGCGTCATCGGCGAGGCCGCCCGGCTGAACCGGTAGGGGTTTCTGGCGACAGGCAGGAGGGCGTTGCTGCGGCGGAAAATTCGACGATTCCACTGTTGCGCTTCACCGGTCGGAAAATGATACCGGCAACGAGCAGTTAAAGCGGAATCCGGTCGTGTTGGATTGAAACCGGAGACGCACCAGAATTGTCGTCTCGCCCCCACCCCCGTCACCCCGGATGGAGCGAAGCGGAAATCCGGGGTCCATCTCTGCCGCCGCAATTCTGTATGCCGGCCCCGGAACCGGCCGACCACCCGACGGTTCTCGATGGGGCCGGCGGTCTACGCCGCGGGTTCGCGCACGGCGCAATGGAATCCGACCTGTCCGACGGACGGCCGCATGCGGTCCTGCTCGTCGACGAAGGCGTCGAGCGTTCCCGCTTCGTCAAGCCCAACTTCAACAGCACAGATTAAAAGTATTTGACGGAACAGGGGGTTACACCGGCGGTTCCGGTTGTACCCACTACATTTTCGCGATTCTGGAGACGGTCAGGCGGTGTGTTCGCGCCAGTTCGGCGGCAAGGCGACGCCAGCGGCCTGGAAGACCTTCCCGACCTGGCCCTGAACATGGGTTCGGGTAGTGACGCGCTTGCCGTCGTTCTCGATGGAGGCCTCTTGCAGGCGGTCGAGGTCGCGGATCAGGTCGTCCCATTCGACATCGACGCCGGCGGCGCGGCAGCGGTCGGCCAACTCCTTCTGGAGGACGAGGGCGAGGAAGGAGCAGAAGACATGCCCGCGGATGGCGGCGTCGCAAAAGTGGTAGATCGGGCGGGTGCGCAGCTGGGCCTTCGCGCGGCGGAACAGGTCCTCGACCCGGAGCAGTTCCCTGTACCGCAGCACGGCATTGAGCGGCGTCATTGCGGCGTTCGTGCGCAGCACGAAGATGGCGTCGAAGCGGGCCTCGTCGGCGAGCTTGCCGGCGTCGATTTCGAACGCCTTGCCCGCGCCCGTCCTGCGCAGATAGCGCCGGTAGGCGCTGTTGCCGATCAGCGCCTTCTCGCTGCCCTTGAGCCGCTTCTGCAAGCCCTCGACCACCGCCTGCCGGTCGGCGCGGTCCTTTTCCGCTTCCGCCTCGTTGCGGCACACGATGTAGCGCGCGCCGGCCACCGTGACCTCCTTCACGAACAGCTGCGTCTCGCCGCGCGCGCGTTCGATCGAAAGCGGCACAAACGGCTTCCCGTCCCTGAGCACCACCTCCCGGACCACCGTCGTGCGCCGCTCGCGCGCACCCAGGATGTAGTCCAGACCTCGCTCCTCAAGCGCCGCGATCGTCGCCGCCGAGATCATCCCCCGGTCCGCCACCACGCAGACGCGACCGATCCCGAAGCGCGACCGCAGACGGTCCACGATCGGCAGCAGAACCGTGCTGTCAGCCGTGTTGCCGGGCAGCATCTCCGTGCAGACCGGCCGGCCCTCGCCGTCCAGAACCACCGCCAGCACCATCTGGCGAAGGTCCGGGCGGTGGTCCTTCGAGTGCCCGTGCGCGCCAAGCGTCTCTCCGCCCGCGCCATGGAACGACAGCGTCGTGGTATCCATGAACACCAGCGACAGGTCGCTGAACAGGTCGCGGCGGCGAGCGAACAGACGCTCCTCGATGTCGTCCTTCACACAGCGCGGCGCCAGACCGCCCTCGCCGGTCGGCTCCAGTTCCTCGCCCAGCCACGCCATCGCCCGATAGAGATGGTGCAGCCGCAGGCCCTCGATCCCGGGGATGGCGTAGTCGTCCATCCATTTCTCGCACGACCGGTCCGAGCCCGACACGAACAGCCGGTGCAGCACGCTCACGAACACCGCCCGCTCGACCGCAAAGCCGAACCCGCGGCCGTCCACAAGCTCCTTCACCGCATCGCCGAGGCCCAGCCGGTCCCACAGACGCCCGAACAGCAGCGGACCGCCGATCCGAACGCAGGCAAGAGCGCCGTCCACCATGTCGTTCAGCACCGGGGACCGATCCGAGTGGCGCGCCAGCGAGGCGATCAGGCGGTCCAGTTCCCCGCTCGCCTGCAGGGCGTCCTTGCGACCGAGCGCGCGGATCGTGCGCTGGCGCACCCGCTTGCCCTCGCGCACGCTCTCGACGAGGTAGAGATAACGGTGCCCCCGGGCGGTCGTTTCGCGCACGAACATGACACCGTTGTATGCGGGAACATCATCGATATCCAGCAAACAAAGTCAAAACCGTGAAAATGTTTCACTACATTTTCTCCAACCCTCCCAAACCTCAACCCGACTGTCCAATGATTGCAATAGCTTGCCGAAACCGAAATCGTCAAAAATCATCGCGCACTGTTCAACTCGGGTCAAGGGCGCGGATCCGGTCGAGGGCCCGTTCCAGCTCCGACTCGGACACCATCGACCACAACGAGTCGCCACGGCGCCATGCGGGATCGAGCGGGCCGCGTCGGTCGAAATATGCACCGCCCTGCATGACTGCATCGCTCGGCACGAATCGGCCCCGCGGTATGAGTCCGGCCTCGGCGAGCAGTCCTTTCAGCACCTCCGTGTCCGCGTGCCGCCGGCGAATCGTCGCGACCGCTTCCGGAACGAGCGACGCGTACCACCAGCCGCGTCGGAGCTGCTCATGGGAGCAGGTGTTGATGACCGCCACACCGCCGGGCCGCAGCACCCGCGCGAACTCGCCGAGCACCCGGCGCAGCATCGGCCAGCCGTCGTTCGGTGAGTCCGGAAGATGGTGGAGCACCTGGTTCACCATCACCGCGTCGAAGCAGGCGTCCTCGAACGGCAGCGCGTCGATGCCGGCCTCGTGCAGGGCGACCGGGCATCCCGGCCTGCCGTCGAGCTTTGCCCGTGCCACACCGAGCATCGACGGGTTCAGGTCCACCGCGTCGATTGCGCCTGCGTACCGACGCAGCGCAGCGCAGTAGCTGCCCGTCCCGCATCCGGCGTCGAGCAGACGAAGCGAAGCGAGCGAGCGTCCGACGGACGCCAGACAACCCAGGATGATCTCCAACCCGACCGGGATGCGGGTGCGGTCGTAGTCTTCCGAAACCGCGGTGTAGTTCTCGTAGGCGCTCATGGCTGTTCTACGGTCGTCTCCCCCGTTGGCGAAAGGCCACTGTGTCAAAGCACGTCTTCAGGTTGCGCAGGCGGATCGGCTATCTCCGGGAAGTCCTCATCCAGAGGTTCCATCTTCGACAACAGTTCCACCAGGTTGGAGGGCCGCCCAACAGGCTCGATTGCGGGGCGGCGGTCCTCTGGAAATTCGGTTATCCGATCGGCGGTCAACCCCTCAGTCCCGCGCTTTCATCAGGCGCTGCCTGTCGCGTTTCCAGTCGCGTTCCTTGATCGCGTGGCGCTTGTCCACCTTGCGCTTGCCTCTGGCGAGGCCGAGTTCCAGCTTCGCGCGCCCGCGCTCGTTGAAATAAAGCTTGAGCGGCACGATGGTCGCGCCCTCGCGCCGGACGGCGCCGGCCAGGCGGTCGATCTCGCGCCTGTGGAGCAGAAGCTTGCGCGGGCGCTTCGCCGTGTGGCCGAAATGCCGCGCCGGCTTGTATTCCGGGATATGGGCGTTGACGAGGAAGACCTCGCCCAACCGCTCGACGGCATAGGCTTCCACGATCGAACCGTGCCCGGCGCGGAGCGACTTCACCTCGCTGCCGGACAATTGCATGCCGGCCTCGAGCACGTCCTCGATGAAATAGTCGTGCCGCGCCCGACGGTTCTGGGCAACCAGCCGGACGGCCATCTGGCGGGACTAGCCGATCAGTTCGAGGCCGGTCATCGCGCTGCGCACACGGCCCTGCGTTTCCGGGGCCGCCGGCGTCAATGGCAGGCGCGTATCCGGCGTGCAATGCCCCAGCAGATGGGCGCCGTATTTGGCGCCGGCCGGACTCGGCTGGAAGAACATCGCCTTGTGCAGCGGTATCAGGCGTTCGTTGATCTGCATCGCCGTCTCCAGCGCGCCCTGCTGCCAGGCTTCGTGCATCATCGAGCAGAGCTTCGGAGCGACATTGGCGCTCACCGAAATGCAGCCGACGCCACCCTGGATCAGGAAGGGCAGCGCGGTGCCGTCCTCTCCCGACAACTGGCAGAAATCGGGGCCCGCGGCGACGCGCGTCTCGATCGGCCGCTGGAGATCGGTGGTCGCATCCTTGACACCCACGACATTCGGCAGCTTGGCCAGCTCCGCCATGGTCTCGACGGTCATATCGACCACCGAGCGCGGCGGGATGTTGTAGATGATGATCGGGATCTCGACGGCGTCGTTGATCGCCTTGAAATGCGCGTAGAGGCCGTCCTGGTTCGGCTTGTTGTAATAGGGCGTCACCACCAGCACGCCGTCGGCGCCGGCCTGCTTGGCGTGCTGGGCGAGGTCGATGGCCTCGGCCGTAGAGTTGGAGCCGGCGCCCGCCACGACCGGCACGCGGCCTGCCGCCGCCTCGATGCAGAGTTCGGTCACGCGCTTGTGCTCGTCATGGCTCAATGTCGGCGACTCGCCCGTCGTGCCGCAGGGCACCAGCCCGTGCGTGCCTTCGGAGATCTGCCACTCGACGAAGTCCTGAAACGCTTTCTCGTCGACTCCGCCCTCCCGGAACGGGGTAATCAACGCCACCAGCGATCCCTTGAACATGGCCTGGACCTCCTCTGCCTGTCGGGGCGAAACATAGTTTCGCGGGGAGCACGCGGCAAGCTAGTCTGGAGTTGAAGCAGACCGCAACGGGAAACCGGACACCGATGCCAGGCGACAACAACCTTCACGACATCCATGCCTGCGTCTTCGACGCCTATGGCACCCTGTTCGATTTCAACGCCCCGCTGGCGGCGCGGAGGGCGCGCATCGGGCCTGCGGCCGACCGCCTGTCCGCGCTCTGGCGGCAGAAACAGATCGACTACACCTGGCTGCGCTCGCTGATGGGCAAATATGCGGACTTCTGGCAGGTCACGGGCGAGGCGCTCGACTATGCGATGGCGGCTTGCGAGGTCGAAGACCCGACACTGCGGGCCGAGTTGATGGCGCTCTATCTTTCGCTCGACGCATTCCCGGACGCGCGGGCCTGTCTGGAAACGATAAAGGGCCGGCGGATGCGCACGGCGGTTCTCTCCAACGGCACCCAGACGATGCTTACCGCCGCCGTCAACGCCAATGCGTTGACGCCTCTGCTCAACCGGGTGTTCTCCGTGGAGGCATGCGGGGTCTTCAAGCCGCATCCGTCGGTGTACCAGTTCGCGGTCGATGCGCTCGACACGCAGCCGGCGCATGTCTGTTTCGTTTCCGGCAATGGCTGGGACGTGGCCGGAGCGGCGGCCTTCGGGTTCCGCTCGGTGTGGATAAACCGGGCCGGCGCGCCGCTCGAGAAGCTGCCGTTCCATCCGGTGGCGGAAATCCGGGGGCTGGACGAACTGGCGGACCTGCTGCCGTCATAGCCGGCGGGACACGGCATTCCAAAGGCAAGGAGCGACGAGGCATGAATCGAGTGGACGGCAAGGTTGCGCTGGTAACGGGCGCGGGACGCGGCATAGGGGCGGAGACCGCGCGGCGGCTGGCGGCGGCCGGCGCAAGCGTCGCCGTCTCCGACCTGATCGAGGACAATGGCCGGCGGACGGTGGAGGAGATAGCGGCTGCCGGCGGCAACGCGCATTTCATCGCCCAAGATGTCACGGACGAATCTGCCTGGGAAGGAACGGTCGCCGAAGTCGAAAGCCGTTTCGGCATGCTGAACATCCTGGTCAACAATGCCGGCATCTATAGCTACGCGAAGCTCGAAGAGATGTCCGTCGAGGACTACCGGCGCCTGATGGACGTGAATGTCATGGGCGTCTTCCTCGGCATAAAGCACGCCATTCGGACGATGAAGGACACGCCGGCAGGAGCGGACGCCGCCAGCATCGTTAACATCTCCTCGGTTGCCGGCCTTGTCGGCTCGCCGCTCTCGGCGATCTACAGCGCATCCAAGGGCGCGGTCCGGCTCCTCACCAAATCGGCGGCCCTCGAGGTTGCGCAGCTCGGCTACAACATCCGCGCGAATTCGGTGCATCCGGGCCTGATCGACACCGACATGGCGGTGCAGGTCATGGACCGCTGGATGAGCACGGGCATGTCGGACAATGCCGTCCGCCAGTTCGTCACCGACCAGCACCCGATAAAGCGCCTCGGCGGGCCGACAGACATTGCGGCAGGCGTCCTGTTCCTCGCCTCGCCGGACAGCGCCTTCATGACAGGCGCCGAACTCGTGATCGACGGAGGCTGGACCGCGCGGTAGGGCGCCTCGGCCTCAGACCGCCAGACGGTCAAGCGGCGCGGCGAGGCTGGCAGCCGCGGCCAGCACCTCCGGTCCCGCGTCCGACAGGTGCGCGTTCTCGGCCAGATGGCGGCGGAAGGCGCGCGCGCCGGGGCAGCCCTGGAACAGCCCGTGGATATGGCGAGCCAGCGCGTGCAACCGGATGCCACCCGTCGCCAGTTGCTCCGCATAGGGCAGCAGGGCAGCGAGCGCGTCTTGGCGCGTCGGCGCCGGACTGTGTTCGCCGAACAGGCGGCGGTCCGCATCGGCGAGAAGCCAGGGGTCGGAATAGGCGGCGCGGCCCAGCATGACTCCGTCCACGGCCCCATCTGCCAGGACGGCCTCGGCAGCGTCCAGATCGGAAACGCCGCCGTTCAGCACGATCGTCAGGTCCGGCCGGGCCGCCTTCAGGGCGAACGCCAACTCATAGCGCAGCGGCGGCACTTCCCGGTTCTGCTTCGGGCTGAGACCCTTCAGCCAGGCCTTGCGGGCATGGACGATGAAGACGGTAACGCCGGAAAGCGCATGGACGGTCTCGACGAAGCGGGCGAGGGCTTCGTCGTCCTGGTCGTCGATACCGACACGGCATTTGACTGTCACCGGAACCGATACCGCAGCCCGCATGGCGGCGAGGCAGCGTCCGACAAGCTCCGGCTCGGCCATCAGGCCGGCGCCGAAGCGGCCCTTCTTCACGCGGTCGCTCGGGCAGCCGCAATTGAGGTTGATCTCGTCATAGCCGAAGCGCTCGCCGACGCGCGCCGCTTCGGCGAGCATGTCCGGGTCGCTGCCGCCAAGCTGCAGCGCGACGGGCCGCTCCACCGGACCGAAGCCGAGCAGCCGGTCCCGATCGCCATGGATGACGGCGCCGGCGGTCAGCATCTCCGTGTAGAGGCGCGCCCGCCGAGAGAGCAGCCTGTGGAAGAACCGGCAGTGCCGGTCCGTCCGGTCCATCATCGGCGCGACGCAAAACCGGTGCATGGGGAGCCTACCCGGCGAGGGCCGCCGCACCGTCTTGCCAGGGCAGCAGGGCAGCGTGGATGGTCTGCAGGGCCGGCGCCGCAACGCCGGTCTCGCGGGCCAGCGCCACGGCTTTGCCGGCGAGCCAGGGCAGTTCGAGGCGGCTTCCCTTCATGAGGTCGGCAGCCATCGACGCAATGCCGTCGCCGCCGAAACTCCCTGAAAGCCGGGCCGCCTGCTCGCCCTCATCGGCATCGAGCGGCACACCTCGCGCCCGGCCGATTGCGGCAATTTCGGCCGCGCAGATGCCGATCAGCGCTTCGGTTTCGGGACAGCGCCGGACCACGGCGTTGTTGCCGCGCACGACGGCGTTGACCGAACTCACGGCCACAAGGAAGACGAATTTCTTCCAGACATCGCGCTCGATATTGGGGCTCGCCACAGCCTCGATATCCGTCGGCTCGCACGCCGCCGCCAGCGCCTCGACGCGGGGAGACGGGCGTCCGTCCCATTCGCCGAAGACCAGGCGGTTGAACGGCGTCCGCTGCTCGATGCTGCCGGGTGCGCCGATGAAGGCGTTGATGAAGGCCGTGCCGCCGATAACCGGGTCCAGGCCGAGAACCGCGCCGAGGCGCTCGCGGGCGTCGATGCCGTTCTGGAGCGGCACGACCGTGGTCCCGGGGCCCACCAGCGGTCGGGCCGCCGCAGCGGCGCTATCGAGGTCCCATTGCTTGACGGCGAACAACACGACGTCCGCGACGCCGATTTCCGCCGGCCGGTCGGTGGCGAGCGACGGGCGGATATGCAGGTCGCGGGGACCGCCTGTCACATGCAGGCCGTCGCTCCGGATCGCCTCCAGATGCGCCCCGCGCGCGACGAAGGAAACGTCGTGGCCCGCTGCCGCGAGGCGCGCGCCGAAGACCCCGCCGACCCCGCCCGCGCCGACGACCGCGATCTTCATGAGAGCGCAGCCGCTGCCCGCTGGATGCGCCGGCAGGCCTCCTCAAGCGTCGCGTCGTCGGTCGCGTAGGAAATGCGGAAATGCGGCGACAGGCCAAACGCCGTTCCCGGAACCGTGACCACGCCCTCGGCGTCGATCAGGTAAGCGCAGAACTCGTCGTCGCTACCGATAACCCGGCCGTCCGGCGTCTTCTTGCCGATGCAGCCTGCGCAGGAGGGATACACATAGAAGGCGCCCTCCGGCCGGTTGCAGGTGATCCCCGGCGCCTGGTTCAGCATCGAGACGACGAGGTCGCGCCGCGTCTGGAAAGCCGCCGCACGCTCCGGGATGAAGTTCTGCGGGCCGTCCAGCGCCTCGACCGCGGCCGTCTGGCTGATCGAGGAAGGGTTGTTCGTGCTCTGGCTCTGCACGGTGCCCATCGCCTTGACGAGGTCCAGCGGGCCGGCCGCATAGCCGATGCGCCAGCCCGTCATCGCATAGGCCTTCGAGACGCCGTTCACCGTGAGCGTGCGGTCCATCAGCCGCGGCTCCACCTGGGCCGGCGTGACGAACTTGAAATCGTCATAGACGATGTGCTCATACATATCGTCGGTCATCACCCAGACATGCTCATGCGCGAGCAGCACATCGGTCAGCGCCTTCATCTCGGCATGGCTGTAGGCGGCGCCGGAGGGGTTGCTCGGGCTGTTGAGCAGCACCCATTTGGTCTTCGGCGTAATGGCGGCGTCCAACTGCGCCGGGGTCATCTTGAAACCTGCGTCCGCCTTGCATTCGACCGTGACCGGAACGCCGCCGCAGAGCAGCACCATGTCGGGATAGCTGGTCCAGTAGGGTGCCGGCACCACCACCTCGTCGCCGGGGTCCAGGCTCGCCATGAAGGCGTTGTAGAGCACATGCTTGCCGCCATTGCCGACGGTCACCTGGGTGGGGGTGTAGTCGAGCCCGTTCTCGCGCTTCAGCTTGCGCGCAATCGCGGCCTTGAGTTCCGGGCGGCCGTCGGGCGCGGTGTATTTGGTGTCGCCGGCCCGGATGGCGGCGATGCCGGCGTCGGCCACATTCTCCGGCGTGTCGAAGTCCGGCTCGCCCGCCGCCAACGCGATTACGTCATGGCCCGCGGCCTTCATCTCCATCGCTTTGGTGTTGAGCGCCACGGTCGGGGACGGGCGGATGACGGCAAGGCGTTGGGCGAGGATGGCCATGGTAGCGTGCTCCTGTCGGGTCGGCCGGGGGACTGCGCGCCGCTTCTACCCCGTTTGGGCCGGTTGCGGAACCGTTTGTCCGGGAACGTAACCCGCCCGCGTCGCGAACTGGCGAAGCGGAAGTCCGTTCCAGTCATTCCGCGCTGCTTCTGTAGATTGCAAATTGAAATATAATTATTTCATTATATTCTGTTATTTCCTTGTGAGATGGATTCTGTGGCTGTGCGGTGTCGACACGCAACAGAGCCGAAATTGATCGGCGAAGCCGCTCTCGTTGCGGCACGCGACGCAATCGGCAGTCCCCGGCGCGATGACCCCGCTTTCGGCCTGCGAACTCCGCAAAGCGGCGCTGCCGGTCCTGCAACGGCGCTCGGCCCGGGCGCTGCGGTGGCGGGCGGATGGGACCGCCCGGGTGCCCGTCCATATGTCGGCGAATAGGACGTAAGGGACAGCAGCTCCGTGAAGGCGCTGGTCTATGTCCTTGCCGTTTGCGGCCTCTTCGTCGCTGCGGGCTGTGGAGGGGGCGGGAGCGGTTCTTCGCCGGCCGGGCCGCAAGCGACGCCACAGTCTCGCCCGCCGCAGCCGCCTCCTTCGCAGCCGTCGCAGCCGTCGCCGTCACAGCCGTCGCGGCCGCCTCCGTCGTCACCACCACAGCCGCCACCGCTGCAGCCAAGTTGCGTGGGCACTGCCGATTTCGGTTGCGTTTCCCCGGTCAGGTACCGGGAGGAGCGTGAGACGATCGAGCAAGACCATAGCGGCGACGAGGATTTCAAGAACCAGTGGGGACTGACCGCGATCCGGGCGGACCGCGCCTATGCCCAACTCGAGCTGGAGCACGGGGCCGGCACGGAACCGGGCGCCGGCCAGACCGTCGGCGTCATCGACACCGGCATCGAGACCGGGCACCCCATGTTCGCCGGCAAGAGGGTGACCGAGCATTTCTTCTCGGGCGCAACCGACGAGACCGGCGACGAGGTTTCCCACGGCACGGCGGTCGCGAGTGTCATTGTCGGCCGGCCCTCCGCCGCATTCACCGCGTCAGTGACGGCTCCGCGCGGCGTGGCCCGGGGCGCCGATGTCGCGATGTTCGCCCTCCGCGCCGGATCGGGTGGTGGCGACTATATCCCTGTATCGCTTGCTGACCTGAATGGTGTCGATGATCGGTGGGCGTCGAGGATCAACCATGTGGCCGCCTGGTCGAGCGGCGGCCGTAGCATCGATTTCGTGAATGTTAGCGTGGGCTTTACCGGGATCATCGAGCAGTACAGCGCGCAGAATCTGCGGAACAATTTCGGCGACGTCATCGCGGCGCTGGCGCAGGCGGGCGCGGCCGACAAGACCGTCTTCGTCTGGGCTGCCGGCAACGCGCATGGAGACCCCTGCGACGGGGCGGACTTTACGGGCAATCCCGATCTCTGCGTCGACGTCAACGGGAACAGGCAGGTCAACGCCAAATCGCCCGAGATCCTGGCGGGCCTGCCGGCGCGGATCTCCGAACTGCGCGGGCATTCGATCGCCGCCGTCGCGGTCGCGCCGGACAGCGACGGCGACGGCGATTACGAGATCGCTTCCTTCTCCAACCGCTGCGGTATCGCTGCCCGGTGGTGCATCGCGGCCCCCGGAGTACGGGTCCGGGTAGCGTATTTCGGGCCTGACCCCGACGACAACAGCCCCGGCGTGCGCGGCGCCTACACCGCCAACGGAACATCTTTTGCCGCGCCGATGGTGACCGGCGGGCTGGTTGCGATGAAACACTATTTCCGCAGCCAGCTCTCCAACACGGCTCTGGTCGTGCGGCTTCTTGCGACCGCCAACAAGCAGGGCATCTATTCGAACAGCAGCATTTACGGCCGGGGCCTGATGGACCTTGCCGCCGCGACAACACCTGTCGGCGTCACCAGCGTGGCGCTTGGCACCCGGGTGAGCGGCCCCGGCAGTAGCTTGGCGGAAACCCGCTTCGAGCCCGGCGGAGCGCTGGGCAACGGGTTGGCGCGCGCGCTCTCCGGCCGTGAGATCGCCGCCTTCGATACGCTGGGCGCGCCGTTCTGGTTTCGGCTCGACGACCTCGCCGGCGACTCACCCGACCCCTCCATGAGGGCGCGGCTGCGTAGCTTCATGGCGCAGCGGCGGGCTGTTGCAGAAGCCGGGGCGTTGCAGCCCGGTATGGCCATGTTGACCGGTGGAGACGGGGGTGCCGGCGCGGGTGGGCTGCGCCTCGGTGTGTTGCAGGCCCCGGCCTTCGGCAGCGACGGCGGGCACATCTCGCTCGCCGGACAGGCGCTGACGCTGGGCACGGTTGGGCAGGGCGCACTCAGCGTCGCCGCGTTTTCCACAGAAGGCATGGACGGGCAGGCGCCGGCATCGGGTGCCACATTGTCATGGCAGCCGCCGGGTTCGCCGCTGGGCCTCAGGGGCGGCCTGGTGGCCGAGCGAGAAACCATACTGGGCAGCACCTCGTCCGGCGCCTTCGGCCGCGTGTCGGGGAGTTCCGCCTTCGCCGGCGTCGAGGGGCAGGCCCGGATCGGCGGATGGCATCTCCAGGCCGGAGCCGAGATCGGTACCGTCAACGCGGCCGCGCGCGGCGGGATGCTGGACGGCGTCTCGCCGCTTGCCACCAGCGCCTTCGTCCTGCGCGCGGAGAGGCCACTGGCGCGGGGCAACACACTGTCGTTCGCGCTGGCGCAGCCGCTCCGCGTCGAGGCGGGCCGCGCGCGGCTCACTGCTCCCGTCGGCCGCACCAAGGACGGGCAGGTGCTGCGTCACTCCTTTGCCGCCGATCTGGAACCCGGCGGCCGGCAGATCGACGTCACGGCACAGTGGCGCCAACCCTTGGGCAACGGCAGCGAGCTGCGGCTGGGCGGAGGCTGGACATCGCAGCCGGGCCATGACGCTTCGGCCGCCCCTGAATTCAGCCTGCTCGCCGGCTGGCGCTACGGATTCTGAGCTCCGGGACCGGTGCTAACGGGACGGAGATCGCAATTCGTTCATGAACTATGAAATAATTCCCGGTAAGGGCTTGACCCCTGTAAAACTGTGGTAAGATGGGTCAGGAGGAAGCGGCATCCGGAGGCCGCTTCGTCTCTCACCTCGCACCGGTGGGAAAAAAAGCTCCAACGAAACGGACAGGTGAGGTGCGCCTTGCGTTTATCCACGCGCGCGCAATCAGGCGCGCGAACCGCGCCGGCGCAAACGCGGGCGCGCGCGCCCATGCGATACGCGCGAAAAAGGGCCGCGCCGCAGGCAAGCCGGCGGCGGCGCGAACGGAACGAAACGCGATGGAGGGACGACATGCAGGATGCAGACAAGCGACGCTTCGGCGAGGCAGTCGGAGAGGGGCGGGGCGGCGGCAAAACATGACATCGCATGACAGAACGTAACTGCCCAGGATGTCAGATTTGGTTATGGGGTTGACGGTGGGAACGAAAAATGAGTCAACCTTTGGATGAGTCGTTCCGAGCCGTTTGACCCATTGAGGGTGGCCGGGTCCGAGACTTCCGGACAGAAGATCGCGCGTCTTGAGTTGGAGACCGCTTGGCTTCGGGAGGAGAACGCCTCGCTTCGGGAGGAGACCGCGCGGTTTCGGGAGCGGATAGGTGAGCTGGAGCGCCGTCTCGGTCTGAACAGCGGCAATAGCGGCAAGCCTCCTTCGAGCGACGGTTTGAAGAAGCCGTCGTCTGAGCGCCGCACACAGAGCCTTCGTGGCAAGACGGATCGCAAGCCGGGCGGTCAGCCGGGCCACAAGGGCCGGACGCTGTGCCGGACGGCGAGCCCGGACCGTGTGAAGGACCATGTTCCAGCGGCGTGCGGGGGCTGCGGGGCGTCTCTTTTGGGAGCGTCTTTTGTGGGCGCGCCGGTAGCGCGTCAGGTATTCGACCTTCCTGAGCCGCGTCCTTTGGAAGTGACGGAGCATCGCGGCCATGCGTGTCGCTGCGGGCGTTGCGGGGCTGTGACGCGGGCGGCGTTTCCCGACGGCGTATCGGGTCCGGTTCAGTATGGCCCTCGTCTTTCGGGCGTTGCGGTATGGCTCCGTCATGCGCAGTTCCTTCCGGAGCGCCGGCTGTCGGAGGTTCTGGGGGTTTTGTTCGGAGCGCGCGTGTCGCCTGCGACGCTGGCGTCGATGAGCCGTCGTGCGGCGGAGCGTTTTCAGGCTGCGGGCGGGCATATAGAGGAGCTTGCGGCGGTCGGGGCGCGTGTGAAGCATCTGGACGAGACCGGACTTCGCATTGGCGCACGCACGCGGTGGCTCCATGTGATCTGCACATCCCCGGATCGGGTCCGGGGCAGGCTCTTGCTGGCGGCGTATCGGGTGAGCGAGCGGCGCGGCGCCGTGCCTGCGGGGGTGTCCGGGGTCGCAGTGCACGACCACTGGCAATGCTACTGGCCGATGGCGGGTGTGGAGCATGCGCTTTGCAACGCGCATCACCTTCGGGAGTTGCAGGCGCTTGTGGAGTTCGACAAGGAGGACTGGGCCCGGCGCATGCAGCGTCATCTGCTTCGGGCCCGGCGCGTGGCGCGGCTGGCGCGGGAGCGGGACATGGCCGTTCCGGGGCGTTTGTTGGCGCGTCTGGTGCGCGGCTACGACCGGCTGCTTGTCGAGGCGATGGCGTTCCATGAGAACCAGCCGCCGCTCTCCTCGCCCGGCCGGCGCGGGGCCCCGAGGCGGCGCAAGGGTCACAACCTCGCTTTGCGCCTGCATGAGCGCCGGGACGAGACCCTGCGCTTCCTGACCGACCCACAGGTCCCCTTCACCAATAATGAGGCCGAGCGCGACCTGCGCATGATGAAACTGCGCCAGAAAATCTCCGGAGGCTTCCGCTCCCGAAGCGGCGCAGACGACTTCGCCATACTGCGCACAATCATCGCCACCGCTCAAAAGCAGGGCCGGGACGTCCTCAACACCCTGATGGGGTCGCCTCGCAGCTTCATCGACGAAATCCGATACGCCTGAAACTACCCCAGGCGCCAACGCCCCTACGACCAACATCCTGGGCAGTTACGACAAAACATGACATTTCATGACATGTCCGTGGAGTGGCCCCCGGGGGTTGGATAGGTCGTCGCCATTCCGGCGCGGCGTTCGAAAAGGAGGGAACGGCATGGACTTGCCGACGATGGGCGTGGGGTCCTACGCGGCGCCCGGCTGGCTGTTCCTGTTCCGGGAGGCCATGCGCGGCGGACGGACCGGGGCGGCGGATGTCGAGGAAGCCTTCGACGACGCGACCCGCATCGCCATTGCCGACCAGATCGAGGCGGGGGTGGACATAATCTCCGACGGCGAGTTGCGCCGGAGCCGGTTCGTTTACGAGATGTACGACCGGCTGACCGGTATCGATCGGACCCCGGCCGGCCGGCGGCTCGGCGTTCCGGGCTACGACCGCGCGCCGCATTTCGTGGCCCGGGAGCGCGTGCGTGCGCCGGGCGGTCTCGGCATCGCCGCCGAATACCGCCGTCTCCGGGAACTGGCGCCCGGCCGGCGGCTCAAGGTGGCGTTCCCCGGGCCCTTGACCTTCATGCCCAAGATCGAGCCCGAAGGCCCCTATGGCGGCAATGCGATGGCGCTGCTCGACGACATCGCCGGCATCGTAAAAGAGGAACTCGACAGGCTCGCCGGGGAGGGAGCGGAACTGGTCCAGATCGACGAGCCGGGCTTTACCGATCCTTCCTACGACCTGGACAGCCGCCTTCGCGCCGAAGCGATCAACAAGGCCGTGGCCGGCCATTCGCAGCACGTCGCGGTGCATATCTGCTTCGGCAACAACGCATCCCGCCCCTATGCGCCGCGCGGTTTCGCGCGCCTGCTGCCGGGCATGGCCATGCTCGACTGCTCGATGCTGGTGCTGGAATTCGCCAACCGGGAGATGGCGGACCTGGACCTGTTGCCGGCGCTGGCGGAGCGCTACCGGATCGCGGCCGGCGTGATCGACGTGAAGTCGTTCCACATCGAAACGCCGGAGGAGGTCGCCGCGCGGCTGGAGCGTGTGCTGGCTGTCGTGCCGAGGGACCGGCTTTGGGTGACTGCCGATTGCGGCTTCTCGGCGCTGCCGCGCTGGCTGGCGCGGGAGAAACTGCGCGCCATGGTGGCGGGAACGCGCCTGGTTCGAGGCGAAGCCGCTGTCTAGAGCATGGTCCCATCGGACTAAAACGAGATTGAACGCACTGCCTCAACTGTCACCCCGGACGGTGCGTCAGCGCCGATCCGGGGTCCAGTTTGTCAAGGCCTCGCCGGGTTACAACGGCGGTTCTGGGCCCCGGCTCGGGGGCCGGGGCGACGAATTTGGGCCTGACCCGAAATGCAGTTCAATCCGAAAGGTTTCCGCTCTAGGCCCAGCCGGACAGGTAGATGATCTGGAAGGTCGCCGGCTGCCGGCCGGTGTGCTGCGAGGCGAGTTCGGCAAAGAGGGCGCGGCGGGTGAAATGGCGCGGCCGGGCTGCCAGCGCGTTGGTCTCGCCCATGGCGCGCAGGTCGGCCATCAGCTTGAACGGCGAGTCGTAGGTCACCAGGATGGTATCGAGGTCGGCGACCGGCAGATCGAAGCCGGCGCGCTGCAAGAGCCCGGCGGCGTCGCGCAAATCGGCGAATGGGGAGACCCTGGGTGCAGCACCGCCGGACGTGGCGGCATCGGCGCCGAGCAGGCCGTGGCGCAGTTCGGTCAGCGTTTCGCCGCCGAACAGGCTGGCGAGGAAAAGGCCGCCCGGCTTGAGCGCGCGCTTGATCTGGACGAGCGCGCCCGGCAGGTCCTGTGTCCAGTGCAGGGCAAGATTGCTCGCAATCAGGTTGAAGCTCTGCCGGGCGAAGGGCAGGCGGTCTTCCTCGCCGACGGCGGCAACTCCGCCTCCGGCGCGGCAGAGCGCCTCGGACGCTTCGAGGCGGATGAGGGTCTCGATTCCGCCCCGGCCCTCCAGCGCACGCGCCAGCACGCCGTCGCGCGCGCCGATATCGAGGGCGAGCGGGAAGGCGACGGTCACGTCGTCGAGCCGGTCGGCCAGACGTTCCGCCACCTCGCGAAACAGGAAACCGGCGTCCGGCGGCGCTGCCGCCGCCCGGTCGCGGTGGCGCCGAAGGGCGCTTCGGTCGAAGAGTTGCGGTATCATCGACGCCCCGCTGCGCCGGAAGGAAAGCCAATGAACGAGAACTATAGCCCGATCTCGGCCAAGAAGTTGCGCGAGGCGCTGGACGGAGACGGAGAACTGGCCATTCTCGATATGCGAGAAGAAGGCTCGTTCGCGCCCGCGCATCTGCTGCAAGCGTGCAATATCCCGCTCTCGCGGCTCGAGTTGTCGATCCGCGATCTGGTGCCGCGCCAGGCGACAAGGATCGTCGTCACCGACAATGGCGAGGGACTGGCGGAACGCGGCGCGGCGCGGCTCCGCGAACTCGGCTACACCGATGTCGCCTTGTTTGCCGACGGTGTCGAAGCCTGGCGGCAGGCGGGCTACGAGGTGTTCTCCGGTTTCAACGTGCCGAGCAAGGCTTTCGGCGAATATGTCGAGCACGCCTACGACACCCCGTCCGTGTCGGCCGATGAGCTCAAGGAAATGCTCGAAGGCCCCGATCCGGTGGTGGTGCTGGACAGCCGGCCGATGGACGAATTCCGCAATATGAACATTCCGACCGCGACCTGCTGTCCCGGCGCCGAACTGGTCTATCGCGTCCACGACCTCGCGCCCTCTCCGGATACCACGGTGATCGTCAATTGCGCGGGGCGGACGCGCAGCATCATCGGCGCGCAATCGCTCATCAATGCCGGGATACCGAACCGGGTCGCAGCGCTGCGCAACGGCACGATGGGCTGGCATCTCGCCGGCCTCGAACTGGAGCGCGGCAACGAGCGCCCGGCGCCCGAGCCGACTGCCGCCGGGCTGGAGGCGGCGCGGGCCTGCGCCCGGGCGGTCGCCGAGCGCTTCGAGGTGCCGGTCGTGCGTGAGATCGCGCCTGCGCCGGACCGGACGACCTATGTGTTCGATGTGCGCCATCCGCATGAGTTCGAAGCGGGGCACCTGAAAGGCTCGCGTTCGGCGCCCGGTGGCCAGTTGGTGCAGGGGACCGACCGCTATGCGGCGGTGCAGGGCGCCCGCGTCTTCCTGGTGGACGACACCGGCGTCCGCGCGGCGATGACTACCCACTGGCTCCGGCAGATGAACTGGGACGCCGCAGTGCTGGAAGGGGCGCTCGACAGCGGCCCTCTGGAAACCGGACCCGGCACTCCCGAGATACCGGGGCTCGCAGAGGAGCCGACAGTCGGCCCCGAGGCGCTGGAGGGCGCGGTCGTGGTCGATTTCGCCGACAGCAAGACCTATTCCGAGGGGCATATACCGGGGGCCTGGTTTGCGATCCGGTCAAGGCTCGCCTCGGCGCGGCTGCCGGAGGCGGACCGCTATGTCTTTACTTCGCCGGACGGAATGCTGGCCCGCCTGGCGGCATCCGGTTTCGACCGCCCGGTAGCCGTGCTCGAAGGCGGCACGAACGCGTGGAACGGACCGCTGGAGAGTGGAGCCGGGCATATGGCGGACACGGCGGACGATGTGTGGCTGAAGCCCTACGAGCAGGGCGGAACGGTCGAGGACGCGATGCAGGCTTATCTCGACTGGGAAACCGGGCTGGTGGAACAGTTGGACCGTGACGGCACAACCCGGTTCTGGAGCCGCCCCGCCTGATCCCGGCGGGTGTTTCCCGGAGTCGGAGCTGCGGCGTTTACGCGGCGGCTTCTGGACCTGGCGCTGCCGCCGCGCTGCGCTTTCTGCCGGGGCCCGGTCGCGGACCCGACGACTCTATGCGCGGCCTGCTGGTCCGACCTCGATTTCGTGGCGGAGCCGCTGTGCGACGGTTGCGGGCGCCCCTTCGCCTTCGACGCTGAAGCGGAGTCCCTGTGCGGGGCGTGCATGGCGCGCCGTCCGGCCTACGACCGTGCAAGAAGCGCGCTGATTTATACCGGTAATGCAAGAGAGCTCATTCATCGTTTCAAGTTTCGCGACGAGACCGGCCTTGCGCCCTTGCTGACGGTATGGGCGCTGGAAGCGGGCGCGGCCTTGCTGAAGGATGCGGACTGGATCGCACCGGTGCCGCTTCACTGGATGCGGCTTTACCGGCGCCGCTATAACCAGTCTGCGCTGCTGGCCGGGCGGCTCGCCGCGAAAGGCAAGGCGGCCTTCGCCCCCGATATGCTGCGGCGTATCCGGCGCACCCGCCCGCAAACCGAGCTCGGGCGGCGCGAGCGCGGGCGCAATGTCGCAGGCGCGTTCCGCGTCGCGCCGGCCTGGCGGGCGCGGGTGCGCGGGGCGCACATTGTCATCGTGGACGATGTGTTGACGACCGGGGCTACGCTGGAAGCCTGCGCGCGCGTTCTGAAACGCTCGGGGGCCGTCCGGGTCGATGCCCTGTCCGTAGCCCGTGTGGATAGCCCGGACCGGGCCTAGCCGACGATTTCGCAGGCGCTGAAGAAGTAGGCGATCTCGCGTGCCGCGCTTTCCGGCGAGTCCGAGCCGTGGACGGAGTTGGCTTCGATCGACTCGCCGTAGTCCTTGCGAATCGTGCCGTCGGCCGCATTGGCCGGGTTGGTGACGCCCATGATCTCGCGATTGCGCTCGATGGCGTTCTCGGATTCGAGGACCTGAGCGACAACGGGGCCGGAGGTCATGAAGGCGCAAAGGTCGTTGAAGAACGGCCGTTCGCTGTGCTCGGCGTAGAAGCCCTCTGCTTGCTCTTGTGTCAGGCGAATGCGTTTCTGGGCCACGACCCACAATCCCGCCTTCTCCAGCCGGGCGACGATCTCTCCCGTCAGCTGGCGTCGGGTCGCATCGGGTTTCACAATAGACAATGTGCGTTCGGTCGCCACTTCAGGTCTCCTCCGCCAGCACGGCGGGCGCGGCGTTATAGCCATGCCGCCCGGTCCGCACAACGACGCTGTTACGATTGCGGCCAGCCGTCGGGCCCGAACCGCAGATAGACCGGGCGGCCACCCTCGTCGCGAAACGCGGCGAACCGGTCGCGGGCGATGTCCCGCATCGCGGGGTCGCGCCGGTCGAACAGATAGACGGTGTCGGCGAAACTGTCCCGGCTGTCCAACGATGCGTCGTCCACGACGACAAGCAGGTCGGCGCCGTTGGGATTCCCGACCGCCGCTGTCACCCAAACCGGATGTTCGGAGGGATCGCCTTCGCACCCATGCGGCAGGAAGCTGTCGTTGCGATAGGTCCAGAGGCCCTGATCGAGCGCCGGGACGCGCTCTTCCTGGCCGAGGCGCACACATGCCCGCCTGCCATCGGCCAGCGTTGTTTCGAGCAGCCGTCCCAGGCCCAGATCGAGCGGGGCGCCGTCCAGGTCGTAGAAAGCCGGCGGGTCAGCTTTCGCAGACATCCCGGACCAACCGGTCGAGCAGCCGCACGCCGTAACCTGTCGCCCCCTTCGGCACGGTCGGGCGCGCCTTGTCGGTCCAGGCCGTGCCGGCGATATCGAGATGGGCCCATGGCGTTTCGCCGACGAAGCGCTTCAGGAACTGCGCTGCCGTTATCGCGCCTGCTTCCCGTGGGCCGATATTCTTCATGTCCGCGATATCGGATTCCAGCATCTTGTCGTAGACGTCATGGAGCGGAAACCGCCACGGCTTTTCGTCCACGGCTTCGCCGGCCGCCAGAAGCGAGGCTGCGAGTTCATCGTCGTTGGAGAACATGCCGGCATATTCGTGGGCGAGCGCATTCACCATGGCGCCGGTCAGCGTCGCCAGATCGACGACGGCGTGCGGCTCGTAATGTTCGATGACATAGGCAAGCAGGTCCGCCAGAACGAGGCGGCCTTCGGCATCCGTGTTGATTACCTCGACGGTCTGGCCGGAATAGCTGGTAACGACATCGCCCGGTCGCTGCGCGGTCGACGAAGGCATGTTTTCCACGAGGCCCACGATACCGACGACATGAGCGGCCGCCTTGCGCCCGGCGATAGCTTTCATGGCTCCGGCCACGGCAGCAGACCCGCCCATATCCCACTTCATCTCTTCCATGCCGCCGCTGGGCTTTATCGAGATGCCGCCCGTATCGAAGGTGACGCCCTTGCCAACAAGCGCTATGGGCGGTCCTTCGGCACCCTGCCAGCGCATGACGACCACCCGGGCTTCGCGCGCACTGCCTTGCGCCACGCCCAGTAAAGTCGCCATCTTCAGTTCTTCGAGCGCCGCCTGGTCGAGCACTTCCACCGAAACGCCGACGGCCTCCAATTCGCGAAGCCCCTCCGCGTAAGTCTCGGGATAGAGGACGTTGCCCGGCTCCGAGACGAAATCGCGCGCGAAGGCAACGGCTTCGACCACCTTGGCGCCATCCTCTTCATAGGACCGGCGGGCGGCATCGGCATCCGGGGCCGCAATGACGAGCTCGGCGAGCGTCGGCCTGTCCTTATCCTTCAACTGCGTTCGGTAGTTGTCGAAACGGTAGGCCGCAAGTGCCGCACCGAGACCCGCAGCAGCGCCCGACCCGGCTCGCGGCCAGACAAGCATCGCCGACTCCGAACCGGACTTCGCGAGCGCAGAATAGACGGTGCCGCCGACATCCTCCGCAAGGCGTACATCGAGTTCCTCTCCCACTCCGACGAGCAGAACCCGTTCGGCGTCGAGGCCGGAGGGAGCCAACACTTCGAGCGTCGTCTTCGACTCCCCGTCGAAACGGGATGCCGCTATGGCTTTCGAGAGCGCGCCGGAGGAGGCGTCGTCCGATTCGGCCGCAAAGCCCTCCAGAGACCCGCCTTTTGCGACGGTCAGCACCAGAGCTCCCGAGCGGGGCAGGGCGGGAGCTGCGAAAGAAACCTTCATGGGAACCCTCATGCAGCTTGTCTAGTTTCCGGTAAAGCAGCATACAGGTTCGCGATGCGCCAGACCGATCTTTACGTCCTGCGGCGCTTACTTGTCGCGCTGGGCGCTGCGGCCGGTGCGCTTTGCCCGCTGCTGCTGTTGGCGACGGCGCTGCGTTTCGTCGATGACATCGTGGAAGGCGGCATTGCCGTCGAATTTTTTGCAGCGCTCGTGCTCCTGGCGCTGCCTTATTTGGCGGGTGTCGCACTGCCCCTGGCGCTACTCATCGCCATCCTGCTCGTCTATGTCCGAATGACTTCCGACAGTGAGATCATTGTCATGCGGGCAGCGGGCATCAGCGACCTGCGTCTGGCTGCGCCTGCCCTCGTGCTGGGACTCGCGATCATGGGTGTTGTCGCCTGGAATGCGCTGGTACTGGCGCCGACCTCGGAACGCGAGCTACGAGACCTCCAGTCCA
The DNA here is from genome assembly GCA_965261985.1 of Alphaproteobacteria bacterium. Classification (GTDB taxonomy): domain Bacteria; phylum Pseudomonadota; class Alphaproteobacteria; order Bin95; family Bin95; genus Bin95. The sequence continues at coordinate 4,293,112 of OZ253490.1, read as the reverse complement.
GTCTGCGGGACCGCTTTTCCGTCCTGTTTGTACGGCCGGGCGTCTTCCGGCAGATCGATCGGGACGTGACGCTGTTCGTGCAGGACGGCGTCGGCAACAGTGAGTATTCCGGTATCCTGCTGCAGGACGACCGGGATCCCGACCGGCGCATAACCTATATGGCCGAGAGAGGGACCGTGGCGATAGCGGGCGGGGTGCCGAGGCTGACCGCCTACAACGGAAGTCGGCACGAGATCGACCGGGAGACCGGGCGCCTGACTCTTGTGTATTTCGACCGCAACACGATCGAACTCGACTTGCCCGCCGTTCCGGCCAGATCGCGCAGCAGGCGGGAGCGGACTTTGGGAGAATTGTTAAATCCCTCCGCGGAAGAAGTGGGACGCGGAAATGTCGCGAAGCACCGGGCGGAAGGACATTTCAGGCTCGCAAGCGGCCTCATGCCCGGAGCCCTGGCCGCCGTTGCGCTGGCATGCCTGCTCTTGGGCGGCATGAATCGGCGGGGCCATTCGTTTCGGCCGGCTTTGGCGGGCGCGCTTGCCTTCGGCCTCCTGGTTGGGGCCTATGCCGTCAAAGCAGCGGTGGCCAAGCTGCCTGCCCTTGCCGGTCTTCAATATGCCGTCGGGGCGGCTCCCATCGTGATTGGGTTCGTGCTTCTGGCGCTGGGCGGCCGCCGCCGCCGCCCGGCCTCCGTCTGAAACGGGGCCGGCGATGGGCCATTTCGGGGTGCTTTTTCGCTATCTGGCGCGGCGGTTTTTCGGTTGGGTATGCATTGTCCTGCTCGCATTGGCTGCGATTGTGTGGCTGGTCGGCATGATAGAGCTGTTGCGCAGATCCGGCTCTCGGGACGAGGCGACGTTCGGCATCGTTCTGGAGATGGCGGCGCTCAAGCTGCCGGCGATGCTGGAGCTCTTGCTGCCATTCGCGGTGCTTTTCGGCAGCTTGTTCGCGTTCGACCGCCTGGCGCGGCACAACGAACTGACCGCAGCGCACGGGGCCGGAGTCTCGGTCTGGCGGATTTTGCTGCCTGCGCTGGCGGTTGCGTTCCTGCTAGGCGCCGGAAAGGTGACGCTTTACGGCCCACTGGCCGCGGCGGCGCAAAGCCGGTTCGAACAGTTGGAAGCGCAGTATTTCAGCAGCGCGGCCCCGGTGTCGTCGATTTCACATTCTGGGCTATGGTTACGAGAGGTCAATGAAGGCGATTTGACCATCCTGTTTGCGAATCGCGTCGGACAGGACCGCGTGCTTCACGATGTTGTGCTTTACCGATTCGAAGGCATGCAGAGCTTTCGGAATCGCCTCGACGCGAGATCGGCAAAATTGCGCGCCGGGCACTGGCTTCTGGAGGGCGTTTGGGACGCCGATTTGAGGGATGCGCCCGTCCGGCGTACTGCCGATACGGTTCCCACGACGCTCAGTTGGGACCGCATCGAAGACGGCCTGACAGGACCGACAACAATGTCGGTCTGGAGATTGCCGGGATATATCGAAGCACTGGAGGAAGCGGGCTTCCCGGCGCGAAAATACAGGCTCCGCTTCCATGCCTTGCTTGCATCCGTGGTCTTGACGGCAGCGATGCTATTGATCGGTGCAACGGTTTCGATCCGGTCGCGGCGGCGCGGCGGCGCAGCGGCGATGCTTGCCGCCGGGGTCGGAGCCGGTTTTCTGCTCTTCATCCTGTCGGATGTCGTTTTCGCACTTGGCCTGTCGGGGCGGGCGCCGGTCATTCTGGCAGCCTGGACGCCGGCAGCGGCTGCGGTAATGCTCGGATGCGCGGCGCTCTTGCATCTAGAGGACGGCTAACGGCATAACTGCGGGAGCCAAGACCAGACGGGAACGGCGAAGATGCGTTACGCATGCCTGCGGTTTGTCTTCTTCTTGTGCGGCCTGGCTGCTTGCAGCGTTGCCCAAGCCCAGCAGGCAGGTCGAATCGTGGCGGTCGTCAACGACGACATCATCACCCAGTACGACCTTATTGCCCGGCTGGGCATCGCATTGTCGTCTTCGGATGTTCAGGATACTCCGGAGGCCCGGCGCCGCCTCGGATCCCAGATCCTGCGTACCCTTATGGACGAACGCCTGCAAAGCCAGGAGGCGGCGCGGCTCGGAATTGGTGTGAGCGAGCGCGAAATCGAAGAGCAAATGGAGGCGATCGAGAAGCGCAATAACATGCAGCCCGGCGGACTCGGCCAATTTTTCCGCACCAACAGGCTCGATATCGAGACGTGGAAAGAACGTCTGCGAGTGGAGATCGCCTGGAACAAGGTGCTGGCCATGCGGATCGCGCCGCGTGTCGAGGTCGGCGTCGATGAAGTCGAGGCGCGCCTGGCGGAACGGCGCGCCACCGTCGGCTCCAGGGAATATGTCGTTTCGGAAATCTTCCTTGCGCTGGACGATCCGGCGAGAGAAGGCGAGGTGCGCACCGCTGCGGACGGGATCGCGGCACAGTTGCGTGCAGGCGCCTCCTTTGCAGGACTGGCCAGGCAATTTTCGCAATCCTCTTCCGCGGCCATTGGCGGCGATCTTGGGCGCGTGCGCGCCGGACGGCTCGATGCCCGGTTGGAAACCGCGCTCGATTCGCTGGCGCCGAACGGTATTTCTTCCCCGATCCGCCTCGAAAACGGGTTCTATATCCTCTTGCTGCGCGAGCGGAGCGTTGTCGAAGGCGCCAAGGCGCTGGAGGAGAAACTTGCGCTCAAACGCCTCTATTTCGCCGCGCCGGAAGGCGCCGGGCCGGCTCAGGTGCAAACGCTCCGCGAGCGGGCGGCGGCAGTCCGGGGCACGGTCGCCGGCTGCGCCGATATGGAGCGCGCCGCTTCCGAGGCGGGCATCGAGGGACCGCTGGACATCGGTCCGCTCAAGATCGGCGACCTCCATGAGCGCTTGCGAAGGGCTGTCACAACACTTGAGCCGGGCGCTGCGAGCGATCCGATACCGTGGGAAGGCGGTTTTCTGGTGCTGATGGTATGCGAGCGAACAAGGCCGCCGGAAGACGCCAGTGAACGGGCGGAGATCGAGCGGCAGTTGCATCTTGAGCGCATCAATCGGCGTGCGAACCGGTATTTGCGCGATTTACGCCGGACTGCCCTGATATTCCGCCGGAAATGACTGCTCTGCGGCCGCTCGCGCTGACCATGGGCGAACCGGGCGGCGTCGGCGGGGAACTTGCACTGAAGGCTTGGGCTGCTCCCGGCGTGCCGGCGTTTTTCCTGGTCGGGGATGCTGACTGGCTGGGCCGGATAGATCCCGCCGTACCCATCCGCGAGATCGAGCGCCCGGACGCTGTCGCGGAGATATTTCCGGATGCCTTGCCGGTGTTGCCGCTGCCCCTCGCAGGCCCGGTCGAACCGGGAACGGCCGACCCCGCGCATGCCCCTGCGGTTGTCGCTTCCATCGAACGGGCCGTTGCAACCGTCCGTTCGGGCTCCGCTTCGGCGGTCGTCACGCTTCCGGTCCAGAAGGAAAGCCTGATGAGCACCGGGTTTGCCCATCCGGGCCATACCGAGTTCCTTGCCGAACTCACCGGTATGCGTCGCTCGGTCATGATGCTGGTTGGCGAGGGCCTTCGGGTGGTCCCTCTGACTGTGCATATTCCGCTCTCGGAGGTCGCAGGCCGGCTGACGGGGGCCTTGATTGAGGAGACGGCGCGAATCGTTGCCGATGCTCTTCGGGCCGATTTCGGCATCGCCGCGCCGCGCCTGGCGCTGGCCGGCTTGAACCCCCATGCCGGGGAGGGCGGGACGCTCGGTGCGGAAGAAGGCGCGGTCATGGCTCCGGCAGCGGCGCGGCTGAAGCAGGAAGGGCTCGACATGCGAGGGCCCCTGCCGGCGGACACGCTCTTCCACGCCGAAGCCCGGGCCCGGTACGATGCAGTGCTCTGCGCGTATCACGACCAGGCGCTGATCCCGGTGAAGATGCTCGATTTCCATAATGCAGTGAATGTCACGCTCGGCCTGCCGATCGTGCGGACATCGCCGGACCACGGGACGGCGCTCGACATCGCCGGCACCGGCCGCGCACGGCCCGACAGCCTGATTGCCGCCCTGAAACTCGCCCATGCGATGGCAGAGCGCCGGCAAAGTGTCTGACGGCGGCCTGCCGCGCCCGCAAGAACTGATCCGCCGCTATGGGCTGGGCGCCCGGCGCGCGCTCGGCCAGCATTTCCTGCTCGACCCCGGCATCGCAGACCGTATCGCCCGCGCGGCAGGCTCTCTGGAGGGGCGTACGGCGGTGGAGATCGGCCCCGGCCCCGGCGGCCTCACACGCGCGCTGCTGCAGGCCGGAGCGGAGCGGGTTGTTGCGGTCGAGCGCGATGCTCGCTGCGTCGAGGCGTTGGCGGAGCTCGCTGCAGCAAGCGGCGGGCGGCTTCGGGTCATGGCTGCGGACGCGCTCGATGTGGATATAACCGTCCTCGGCCCCGCGCCGGTCAAGCTCATCGCCAATCTGCCGTACAATATTGCGACCCCGCTGCTGGTTGGCTGGCTACGCCGAACGGCCGGGATCGAGTCCATGACCCTCATGTTCCAGAAAGAGGTTGCGGACCGCCTGGTGGCCTCGCCGGGCAGCAAGGCCCGGGGCCGGCTTTCGGTCCTCGTGCAATGGCGCGCCGAGGTCCGCCGCTGTTTCGACTTGCCTCCCGGCGCCTTCACGCCGCCGCCGAAGGTCGCATCCAGCGTGGTCGCGTTGACGCCGCGCCCGTCGCCGGTTCCGGCAGTCATGGCCGATCTAGAAGAGATTACGGCCCGCGCTTTCGGGGGGCGGAGAAAGATGCTCCGTCGCACACTTGGCGCTCTCCCGGCCCGCGCAGGCCTGGACGATACGCTGCGCCCCGAAGCGTTGACGGTTGAGGACTTTTGCGCGCTCGCACGAGCGTTTCGGGAGGGAAGTCCGCAATAAAGGAACGCCTGCCGCGACCTTCGCTTCGGCCGCCTGCTATCGGCTCAGGTCGCGCGCCCGCTCGCGGAGCATGAACTTCTGCACCTTTCCGGTGGAAGTCTTGGGCAGCGGGCCGAAGACGATGCGTCGCGGGACCTTGAAATGGGCCATATTGTCCCGGCAGAAGGCGATGACCTCCGTTTCCGTCGGCTCCGCGCCGGAAAGCGGCTCGACGAAGGCGCAGGGGGTCTCGCCCCATGTCTCGTCCGGCTTGGCGACGACCGCGGCCTCGAGCACCGCGGGATGCCGGTACAGAACCTGTTCCACCTCGACGGATGAGATGTTCTCCCCGCCGGAAATGATGATGTCCTTGGAACGGTCCTTCAGCGCGACATAGCCATCCTCGTGCATGACGCCGAGATCGCCGGTATGGAACCAGCCGCCGGCGAACGCCTCGTCGCTGGCGGTTTCGTTCTTCAGATAGCCCTTCATCACGACATTGCCGCGCATCATGACCTCGCCGATGGTCTCGCCGTCGCGGGGCGTCTCGGCCATCGATTCGGGGTCCATCACCGTCAGGCCTTCGAGCACCGGATAGCAAACGCCCTGCCGCGCCTTCATTGCTGCGCGGTCGGCGCCGGGCAATGCGTCCCAATCCGTGTTCCAGGCCGAAACCACGGCCGGGCCGTAACATTCCGTCAGGCCGTAGGTGTGCGTGATGTCGAAACCCATGGCCTCCATGCCTTCCAGCGTCGAAGGCGGCGGCGGCGCGGCGGCGGTCATCACCTGGATGCGCCGGGCAAAGCTCCGGCGTTGCTCTTCCGGCGCATGCAACAGCATGTTGAGCACGATGGGGGCGCCGCAGAAATGCGTCACGCCTTCGTCCGCAATCGCGTCGAAAATGCGCCCGGCCTCCACGCGACGGAGGCACACATGCGTGCCGGCCTGGGCGGTGATCGTCCACGGGAAGCACCAGCCGTTGCAGTGGAACATCGGCAGCGTCCAGAGATAAACCGGATGGAGCTGCATCTGCCAGGCCATCGTGTTCCCGGTTGCGGTCAGCCAGGCGCCGCGATGGTGATAGACCACCCCTTTGGGGTTGCCGGTCGTGCCGGACGTATAGTTCAGCGAAATGGCGTCCCACTCGTCTGCCGGCGGCGAGTATGCGAAATCGGGGGTTCCCTCGGTCAACAGCGCCTCGTAGTCGAGGCTGCCGATCCGGTCGCCCGGTCCATCGTATTCCGGGTCGTCGATATCGACGGTCAGCATCTCGCGCCCGAGCAGGACCAGCGCCTCGCGGACCGTGGCCGAAAACTCCCGGTCAACGAACACGGCCTTTGCTTCGCCATGCTCCAGCATGAAGGCGATTGCCGCGGCGTCGAGGCGGATGTTCAGTGTATTCAGAACGGCGCCCGACATCGGAACGCCGAAATGGCACTCCAGCATCTCCGGCGTGTTCGCGGCCATCACGGCCACGGTATCGCCCTTGCCGATGCCGCGCCGGGCAAGCGCGTCCGCAAGCATATGGCAGCGTTGGCGGGTTTCGCGCCATGTGAACCGGCGCCCGCCATGCACGACCGACGGATGCTCCGGAAAAACCCAGGCGGTGCGTTGCAGGAATGAGAGTGGCGTCAGCGGTTCGTAATTTGCTGCCCGTCGGTCGAGGCCCCGGTCATAGGCATTCATAGTGGAGCTAGTATCCTTCGCGCTCCAAACGCTTGCGCATCAGCTTGCGATGGCGGCGGACGGCCTCGGCCTGCTCTCGGGCGCGCTTCTCGGAGGGCTTTTCATAAGAACGGCGAAGCTTCATTTCACGAAAGATGCCTTCGCGCTGCATTTTCTTTTTCAGCGCCCTGAGCGCTTGATCGACATTGTTGTCACGGACGGTAACATGCACGGGTGCTCAATGCTCCTATGACGGTCGCTGCGAGGGGCATGTTTATAGCACGGAGGTTTGCAATGCAGAAGGGCGGATCGGCATAGGCCATTCGTCCGCCGCAGAGGCAGGTGCATCGTGGTCGAACAGGAGAGCAGGCAACAGTTACGCGAACGCGTCGTGGAGGCGGCGCTGCCCCATATCGCATTCGACGGCTGGACCATGGCAGCGCTGCGTGCCGGCGCCGAGGCCGCCGGTCTCGACGAAAGCGAGGCTGCGGTGCTTTTCCCTCGGGGGCCTATGGAGGCCATCGATGTGCATATGGCGCTTGCCGACCGGCGCATGATCGAGGAGGTATCGGCGCTCGATCCCGCTCCGGCAGGCGCGGCGGCGACAGTCCGGGCCGCGCTTCGCGTTCGGCTCGAGCAGAATGCGCCGCATCGTGAGGCTATTCGGCGCGCGGCAGCACGGCTGTCGCTTCCGCATAACGCACCGCTGGCCTTGAGGTCGCTGTACCGCACGGTGGACGCGGTCTGGCTTCTTGCGGACGACAGAAGCACGGACTTCAGTTACTACACCAAGCGCGCCACACTCGCAGGGATCTACGCTGCGGTCCTGCAGGTCTGGCTGAACGACCGGTCGGAAGGGCTGGAGACCACATGGGCGTTCCTCGACCGCCGGCTCGAGGATGTGGCGCTCATCGGCAAGGCGCGGGCGCGGTTGAAGCGGTGCGGCGAGCGGCTGCCCAGCTTCCGGGCGTTTTCACCCCGTTTTCGGTGACAGGCGGTTAACATGGCCCATCTTGCGGCCTGGTCGGACATCGCGTTTCCCATATAGGTGGAGGCGGGCCCCCGGCTCGGCGAGCAACTCCGGCCAGGCATGAACATCGGCCCCGAGCAGGTTGACCATCTCGACATCGCTGTGCCGAGCCGGATCGGCGAGCGGCAGGCCGGCGATAGCGCGGACGAACTGCTCGAACTGGTCGGCGCCGCAGGCATCCTGCGTCCAGTGGCCCGAATTATGCGGTCGGGGCGCTATCTCGTTCGCGAGCAGCCTGCCGCCCCGGGTCACGAAGAATTCGACCGCCAGCAGGCCGACCAGATCGAGCGCTGCTGCCGCGCGCGCCACAAGCGCCTGCGCCTCGGCTGCCAAGGAGGCCGGGACGGGTGCGGGCACCGCCGTACGCCTCAGGATGCCGCCGCAGTGGTCGTTTTTCGCTACATCGAAGATGGCAACCGAGCCGTCTGCTCCTCGCGCCGCAATCGCCGAAACCTCGGCTGAAAAATCGACAAGCGCCTCCGCGACGCCTCGTTCGGCGCCGAACGCTTCCCAGGCCGCCCTGGCATCGAAGCCTTCGTCGAGGCGCATTTGGCCCTTGCCGTCATAGCCGAGCCGCGCTGTCTTCAGGATGCCGGGGCAGGGCGCATGCCGGAGGTCAGCAGCGGAGCGAACTTCCATCCAGGTGGGCGTCTCCAGACCGATGGCGTCGAGGAAACGCTTCTCCACGGCGCGGTCCTGGCTGGTCCGTAGCGCTTCCCATCCGGGCCGCACAGGCACCCTCGCAGCCACCCGCGCCACGGCCTCGTAGGGCACGTTCTCGAACTCGAAGGTTGCGACGTCTATGGCCGCCGAGAACGCATCGAGAGCCGCAAGGTCGCTGTAGTCCGCAATCGTGGCCGCCGCCGAGACCTCGACTGCCGGACTGTCCGCCTTGGGGCAGAAGACATGGCAGCGATAGCCGAGGCGCGCAGCGGCAAGAGCCGTCATTCGGCCGAGCTGGCCGCCTCCGAAAATTCCGATAGTTCCGCCCGGGTCGATCCGGTTCATTGAGGGACTTCGGCGACCGACGCTGTTTGCCGGTCGCGCCAGGCTTGCAGCCGGTCGGCAAGCGCCGGATCCGAGAGCGCAACGACGCCGGCGGCGAGCAGTGCAGCATTAACCGCGCCGGCTTCGCCTATTGCCAGCGTGCCGACCGGCACTCCGGCGGGCATTTGCACGATAGAGAGCAGGCTGTCGAGGCCGGAAAGCGCCCGGCTTGGCATCGGCACGCCGAAGACCGGCAGGATCGTCATGGAGGCCACCATGCCGGGCAGGTGTGCGGCGCCTCCGGCGCCCGCAATCACGGCCATCAGGCCCCGGTCGCGGGCCGAGCGGGCATAGCTGTAGAGGCGGTCGGGCGTTCTGTGTGCGGAGACGATACGCGTTTCATGGGACAGTTCGAGCGCCTCCAGCGTTTCTGCTGCCCGCTGCAGCACCGCCCAATCCGACTGGCTGCCCATGACGATACCGATGCGAACGGCGGCCTCGCCCATGATCCCGAACCTTTCGCTATTTTGAATTCCGTCGGCGGCAGGCCGACATGGGGCAATCCGTTCAGGCGATCAGGTCCGGATGGCCCTGCGCCTCCAGTCTTGCGATCATGTCCCGCAACCACAGCTTTCGTTTCTTGAGTCGCTGCACCTGTACCTGGTCGAACGGAACCTTCTCTGTGAGCGCGGCGATGGCGTAGTCCAGGTCTGCATGTTCCGAACGCAACGCTTCAAGCCTCGAGGCTTTCGCGTCGGCTTCCGTCGGACTGGCCATTGCACCTATGCTCCGTCTCTTCATCCACTATAGCAGAGGCGGTTGTGGTGAGCGAGATACGGCGCATCGGAATCCTGACCAGCGGCGGCGATTGTGCCGGGCTGAATGCTGCCGTCCGGGCTGTGACGTTACACGCGAACGGAAACCGCGGCTGGACCGTGGTCGGCATCCAGAAAGGCACGCTTGGCCTGTTGTCCAGGCCTCTGCAATACGAGGTGCTGGACCCGAAACGCTTTACCGGCGAGATGCTTCGACTCGGCGGAACCGTGCTGGGCACGACCAACAAGGGTGACGCCTTCGACTACCCGATGCCCGACGGCTCCAGAATCGACCGGTCGGAGGAGATTATCGAAGGCTACCGGCAATTGGGGCTGGACGCCCTGATTGGCATCGGCGGCGACGGAAGCTTTGCGATATTGCGCCGGCTCGCGCAGCAGGGCGGCATCCGCCTGGTCGGCATCCCCAAGACCATCGACAACGACGTGGGTTCGACCGAGACGGCTGTCGGACACGCCAGCGCGGTGGCGGCGGCCACCGAGGCGCTCGACCATTTGCAACCGACGGCGGCGAGCCATGACAGGGTGATGGTGTTGGAAGTGATGGGCCGGGACGCCGGCCATATCGCACTCTCGGCCGGCATTGCCGGCGGGGCGGACGCGATCCTGATACCGGAGATTCCCCCCGACCTTGCGCACGTTGCCGCGAAGATACGGGCGTTGAAGGCGCATGGACGTAATTTTGCGCTGGTCGTAGTAGCCGAAGCGGTGCGCACCGAGACAGGCGAAGCGGTGCGGCGCGCGGCCGGCGAGACGGCGAGCTATGGGGGCATCGGCCAGTGGGTGGCGGCGAGGTTGGAGCAACTGACCGGCGCCGAGACTCGAGTCACCGTGCTTGGACATATCCAGCGCGGCGGCACGCCCATTGCGCAGGACCGGCTCATTGCTTCCGCGTTCGGCGTCCACGCGGTCGATGTGCTGGCCGAGGGACGCCACGACCGGCTGGTCGCCTGGCGCAACCGATCCGTTATCGACGTGCCGCTGGAGGACGCTATCAGGGCCTACAGCGCGGTCGATTTGAACGGTCCGCTGGTGCGCACCGCTCGCTCCCTCGGCATCTCGCTCGGCGACGGCGTTGCTATGACCTGAGCCGCGTATTTTCCGGGTCGTGGGGCGACTCCGGAATGACGCGGGCGGGACGATGGCTGCCGAGGATGTCGATAGCGAGTTCAGTGCCGAGACCGGCCGCCTCCGGGCGCACATAGGCGAGGGCCAGGCTCCGGCCGACCGTGTGGCCGTAAACGCCGGAGGTCGCGCGGCCGACCATCTGTCCTTCGAAATAGAGCGGCTCATTGCCCCAGGGGTCGGCATCGTCCGCATCCACTTCAAGCGTCACGAAGGCCTGCGGCACGCCTTCCTCCCGTTGCCGGACGAGTGCGTCGCGACCGAGAAAGCCCGGCTTGTTCAGGGCGACGAAACGGTCGAGCCCGGCTTCGAAGGCGGAATACTCGGTCGTCAGGTCCATGCCCCACATGCGGTAGGACTTTTCGACGCGGAGCGACTCCATCGCCCGCATCCCGACGCCGCCGACGCCGAATTCCGCGCCGGCCGCCATGAGCGCGTCGTAAAGCCCGGTCTGGTACTCGATGGGATGGTGTAGTTCCCATCCGAGTTCGCCCACGAAATTGACCCGGAGCGCGCGCACCGGCGCCACGCCGACACGGATATGCCGGCCGATAAGCCAGGGGAAGGTGTTGTTCGAGAGGTCGGTGTCGGTCAGCTTTTGCAGCACCGCGCGGGAATGAGGCCCGACCAGCACAAGCACGCCGTGGCGTTCGGTGATGTTGTCGAGATTGACCGAACCGTCGCCGGGCAGCGCCTTGGCGAGATAGTCGTGGTCGAAGCGCTCGGCGGCCCCGGACGACACGAGGTAGAACTCTTCCTCCCCGTCGCGCATGATCGAGAATTCCGAGCGGACCCCGCCGGCCGAAGTCAGCGCATGGCCGAGGCGCAGGGCGCCGGTCTTCTTCGGCATGCGGTTGGCTAGCAAGCCGTCGAGAAACGCTTCCGCGCCGGGGCCCGAGACCCGGAATTTGGAGAAGCTGGTGATATCCATCAGCCCGACGCGCTCGCGCGCAAGCCGGCATTCCTCGCCGACATGGACGAACCAGTTGGTGCGCCGGAAGCTGCACTCGTCGCGGGCAGACGCCCCGGCAGGGGCGAACCAATTGGGCCGCTCCCACCCGTAGCGCTGGCCGAACACGGCTCCGGCCGCCTCGTGCCGGCTGTGGACGGGGCTCGTCTTTGCCGGCCGCGCCGCCGGGCGCTCTTCGTCCGGATAGTGGACGGTGAAGACGTTGCGGTAGGCCTCTTCGTTCTTTTCGACCGCATAGCTCTTGTTCGCGTAGGCGCCGAAACGGCGCGGGTCCACCGCGAGCATGTCTATGGGCGGCTCGCCGTCTTCCATCCATTCCGCGAGGAAGCGCCCGGCCCCGCCTGCCGCGGTGACGCCGAAGCTGAAACCTTCGGCGAGCCAAAAATTCCTGAGGCCGTAAGCCGGGCCGATCAGCGGATTGCCGTCGGGGGTATAGGGAATGGCACCGTTCACCACGTCCTTGATGCCGGCTTCGCCGAAGATCGGCACCCGGTTGATCGCTGCTTCGATATGGGGCTCGAGCCGGTCCAGGTCGCCGGGGAACAGTTCCTGGCCGAAGTCGTCCGGCACCCCGTCCACGAAGCAGGCGGGTGCGCCGGCTTCGTAAGGGCCGAGAATCAGCCCGTCGCGCTCCTCGCGGAGGTAGTAGGAGGCATCGCTCTCCCGCAGCACCGGCATCTCGGGCAGGCCCTCGGCATGGCGGGCCGTCAGTGCGGGGTGCGCATCGGTCACAATGTATTGATGCTCGACGGAGATAACCGGCACGTCGAGCCCGACCATAGCGAGCGTCTGCCGGCACCAGGCACCTGTCGCGGTCACGACATGCTCGGCGACGATCTCGCCCTTGTCCGTGACGACCCGCCAGGACCCGTCCGGTTCGGGCCTGATGTCCACGACCCTGGTGTGCCGATGAATCTCCACGCCTCCGGCGCGCGCGCCTGCCGCAAGGGCGTTGGTCAGATCGACCGGAGCCACATGGCCGTCATGCGGGTGGAAGAGCGCGCCTGCCAATCCCTGCGTATTCGCAAGCGGCCAGAGTGCGCGGATTTCGTCAGGCCCGATCATTTCGAAAGGAACGCCGATGGTGTTCGCGGTGCCGCAATATTTCCGGTATTCGTCCATGCGGTCGCGATTGGTAGCGAGCCTGAGGTTGCCGGTGACGTGAAAGCTCACATCCTGGCCGGTCTCGGCTTCGAGCGCCTTGTAGAGATCGACCGAGTATTTGTGGATCTGGCCGACGCTGTAGCTCATGTTGAAGAGCGGCAGCAGGCCCGCTGCATGCCAGGTCGAGCCGGCCGTCAGTTCCGACTTCTCCAGCAACACGGTATCCGACCAGCCGAGTTTCGCGAGGTGGTAGGCGATCGACACGCCGACGCAACCGCCGCCGACAACCACTGCCCGGGCATGAGTGCGCATGGATCGGGCTCCTTCCCTCATTGACTTCAGGAACCTGCCGCACGCTCTCGTCGGCAAGCCTCCCATTCGCGACATCGAATATGCCTCCCACGACAAGCTGTCGCATAGGGGAAACTCTTGGTCGCGCCCGGACCGCAAGCGGAGTTCGAGGCGCGGGACGCTCCCCGGCATGAAAATCGACGGCTTTTCCATAGAGACGACACCGGGCGGCGCCCGCACGGTCGGCTCCTTCGCGGCACTCCTGCCCCAGGGCACGCGCGTGTTCGTCACCCATTTGCCGAACGGCGCGCTTGGCGACATTGTCAGGACTGCGGCGCGCCTTGCCGGCGCCGGCATGTTGCCGGTCCCGCATATCGGCGCCCGCCATCTGGAGAGCCCGGCCGTTCTGGACCGGCACCTGGAGGCCTTGCGGGCGATCGGCGTCAGCGAGTTGCTTCTGGTCGGCGGCGACCGCAACGAGCCGCTCGGCCCCTTTTCCGAAGCGGGCGACTTGATCGGACCGGCCGCCGGAAGGTTCGCGCGGCTCTATTTCGCCGGTCATCCCGAGGAAGACCGCGACGCGGCGTTGCTTGCCAAGATAGCCAGGGCGCGCGCCGCCGGCGCAGAAGCAGCGATTGTCACGCAGTTCGTGTTCGAAGCCGAAGCCGTGTTGACATGGGAAGAGCGGATTGCGGGTCTCGGTAATACGGCTCCGATTCGGGTGGGGCTGCCCGGCGTGGCCAGCCCCGGTGCGCTGCTGAAATACGCGAAGATGTGCGGCGTCGGGCGCTCGCTCCGAGGACTATGGCGTGACGGCCGCCTGCTAAGGATGGCCGGGCGTTGGACTCCGGCGGCGCTGATTTCCGGCCTCCGGGACGCACCTTCGTCCGTGGAAGGGCTGCATTTCTTCCCGTTCGGGGGATTTGCGGAAACGGCGGCCTATCTTGCAGAGGCGAGGCAAGCGCCGTCCGAAAGGCGGTGGAACCAGTCATAGGCAGTATGGCGCGCGCGGCCGTCCACATTGGGCGCGCCGGGACCGTCGGTGACATCGACGGTGCGCAGATCGATGCTGATACGCGTGCGCCCGGTCCGGTTCGGCCGGCTTGCATGGAGATGCGCGCCGGAGAAGCAGAGCATTTCCCCCAGCTCGATCAGCACGGGTTCGCCTTCCTCTTCCGGCCGGGCCGCTTCCGGCAGCAGCGGATAGTTCCCTCCGCCGGCACGCAAGGCGTCGATATCCCAATCGGCACTGCTGTTGGGAACCGGTCGGTCGAAGTAATCCGGCCAGATTTCCATCGTCGCGCCGGGCTCGACGGGAAACACCGGCGCCCACCAGTTCAGCTGGGTCATCAGGTTTGAGCCCCAGCTGTCCCGATGCGGCGGCAAGTCGCGCAGGCGGCGCGTCCGGCAGGCTGCCCGACCCGGCTGGAAGCGCAGGATCGCCCGGTCGCGATAGGTCGTCTCCGGGTCGAAGCCCAGTTCGGCGAAGAGGGCGCAAAGCAGGCCCGGCACGGCCTCGGAGTGCATGAAGGTCCGCCGCGCCGCCGTGGCCTTCTCGCGCCACAGTTCGCTGTCGAGCCGGCCTTCGTCCCGGACCGGGTCGGCGAAGGCGCCGCATGCGATCCCGCGCGCGTGGTCCAGCAAGGCGTCGAGCGCGTCCAGCCGGCGGAACACGATGAGCTTGCCCCGGAAAGCACGCTCGGCGATTGCCGTCATGCCTGATTGGCGTCGATCAGCTTGCGTCTGATTTCGCGCGAGGCTTCGATCAGCCGCTCGATCTCCTCGCCCTCGCCCCAGCGGATGGCCCTCTGGAGGCGGGAAATGTCTTCCAGCAACCGGCCGCACACATCCAGCAGCGCATGGCGGTTGTTGAGGAAAATATCGCGCCACATGGTCGGGTCGCTGGCTGCGATGCGGGTGAAGTCCCTGAAACCGCTGGCTGCGAATTTGATGACTTCCTGGCGGAGGTCCTGCTCCAGATCGGCCGCGGTCCCCACAATCGAGAACGCGACCAGATGCGGAAGGTGGGAGGTGATCGCCAGCACCTGGTCATGATGGGCCGGCGTCATGGTTTCCAGCATCATGCCAGCCCGGCGCCACAGCTCTCCGACCTTCTCGATGGCCTCGGGCGCGGTGCCCGGCGGCGGCGTAAGAATGCACCAGCGGCCCTCGAAGAGTTCTGCGAACCCGGCTTCCGGTCCGGAATGTTCGGTGCCTGCCACGGGGTGCGCCGGCACAAAATGCGCGCCGTCCGGCACATGCGGGCCCAGGTCGCGGACCACCGTCTGCTTCACGGAGCCGACGTCGCTGACAATGGCGCCCGGCCGGAGCCGAGGCCCGATAGCTTCTCCGATCGCCGCATAGGAGCCGATGGGCGTGCAGACGACGACGAGATCGGCTCCATCGGCGGCTTCCGCCGGGTCGTGCGTCGTGTCGTCGGCAATCGCGAGCCGGCGCACCGCAGCCAGCGTTTCTTCCCGCCGGGCGCAGGCGACGATGCTGCCGGCGAGTCGCTCGCGCTGCATGACCCTGGCCAAAGACGAGCCGATCAGGCCGATCCCGATCAGCGCGACCCGGTCGAACAACGGCTCGGTCACCGGCTGAGTGTCCGCAAGGCGGCCACGATGGCGCGGTTGTCTTCTTCCAGCCCCACGGTAATGCGAAGGCCGTCCGGAAAGCCGTAACCGGCAACGCGGCGCGGTATTACGCCGCGGTCCTGCAATGCGGCCAACGCGGCTTCCACGTCGGGGAACCGGATCAGGACAAAATTGCCGACGCTCGGCAGGACTTCGAATCCCAGCGCGCGGACTTCGTCCGTGAGCCAGGGAAGCCACTTGTCGTTATGCGCGCGCGAGAACTCGACATGCCCGGCGTCGCGTATCGCTGCTGCGCCTGCTGCCTGGGCCGCGGCATTGACATTGTACGGCCCGCGTACCCGTTGCAGCACGTCCACGACGTTGGGCGGGCAGTAGGCCCAGCCGAGCCGGAGCGCCGCCAGTCCGTAAATCTTGGAGAAGGTGCGCGTCATGACGGTGTTGCCGCCGGCCTCGACCAATTCGCGCCCGTCCGCATAGTCGTTGCGGCCGACATATTCGGCATAAGCTGCGTCCACCACCAGCAACACGCCCGGCGGCAATCCCTGGCGCAGCCGGACGAGTTCGTCACCGGAGATATAGGTCCCGGTGGGGTTGTTCGGGTTGGCGACGAAGACCAGCTTCGTGCGCGTCGTCACCGCCGCCAGAATCGCATCGACATCGGCGGTGAAGTCGCGTTCCGGCGCTACCACCGGATGGGCGCCCGCCGCGCGCGTCGCAATCGGATACATGGCGAAGCCGTGCTCCGGATAGATTACCTCGTCGCCCGGGCCCGCATAGGCATGGGCCAGCAGGGACAGGAGTTCATCGGAGCCGGAGCCGCACACGATGCGTTCCGGATCGAGGTCGTGGACTTCCCCGATGGCGGCTCGGAGTTCCTCCGCAGCGCCGTCGGGATACAGGTGTAGGGAGGATGCGACGCGGCCGAAAGCTTCTACCGCCCGCGGCGACGGGCCCAGCGGGTTCTCGTTCGACGACAGCTTGGCGATATTCTCGATGCCCTCGATATCGCTTTCGCCGCCGACATAGGGTGCAATCTCCAGCACGCCGGCACGCGGGGCAGGCACGGTCATCCTGCGGTCTCCTTGAGAACGATCGGCGCAGCATAACCGCCGATGGGGATCATATCGCTGCCGACCTCCGGCACTGCAACCAGAAAGCGGCCGCCGCATGACGCCAGGACTTCGCCGGTCGTTTCCGATGCGATGGCGACGGCAAGATCGCCGCCGCTCGGGTCCGGCAGATTGCGCGCGATCACCAGCGCGTCGGCGGCCTCGACCGGATAGGGTTCGGGAGCGAAGGGCAGGCGAGCGACAATGTGGAGGGCGGGTTCGATCTCGGCCAGCAACGGCCACCAGGGCTCGTCGTCATCGAGCGCCGCTACCCCGAGAGTAGCCTCGCCGGCGGCAATGCCCCGCAGCGCCCGGACGGCGCTCGAAACGCGGGAATGGCGGGCGCCGCGATAGTGGCTCCGGGCGCGCTCCCATGCACAGGCGCCGGCGCTCATGACATGCAGCGGCGCGCCCTCGATGGCAAAACTCGCCCCGATAACCTCGCGCCAGACGCCGAACAGCGAGGTGGAAGGGAAGGGGGCGCTTTCGGCATCGGCCAGCCGGCGCATCAGCGCGGCCTCTCGCCCGGGCCTGTAAACGTCGGCGACGCCGCGGGTGCGCTTGTCCATGCCGACCAGTTCGACAACCCGCGCCCGCTCGCGCAGGCTTTCCAGAATCGCAAGGTCGCAGCGGTCGATCCGTTGCCGGAAGCCGGCAAGCGCTCGTTCGGCGGAATTGTCGCTCATAGTGCCGCCTCTTAGCCCCGTGCGGGCGGGTTGACAATGCGGCGGCCCGTACCGATACCGGCGCAACGCCATCGGGAAGGTCCGCTTCATGCCCCGCTATCGCATTGCATCCATTCCGGGAGACGGTATCGGTAAGGAAGTCGTGCCGGAAGGCGTCAGGGTTCTGGACGCGGCGGGGCGGCGATACGGCATCGAATTCGAATTCGAAAGCTTCGACTGGTCCTGCGAGCGCTATGCGGAGACCGGGCGCCTGATGCCGGAGGACGGCCTCGACCGTCTGGCGGCGTTCGATGCGATCTTTCTCGGCGCCGTCGGTTGGCCGACCGTACCGGACCATGTTTCGCTCTGGGGCCTGCTGATACCTATCCGCCGCAGGTTCGACCAGTATGTGAATCTCCGCCCGGTTCGCCTTCTGAAAGGGATTAGCTCGCCGCTGGCGGGACGGGGTCCGGAAGATATCGACTTCTACGTCATCCGCGAGAATTGCGAGGGCGAGTATTCGGAAATCGGCGGGCGGCTCTATGCCGGCACCGATGCGGAGATGGTGGTTCAGGAGACGGTTTTCACCCGGCGCGGCGTAGATCGCATTTTGCGATACGCCTTCGACCTGGCGGCAACGCGGCCGCGCCGGAAAGTCACCTCGGCGACGAAATCCAATGGCATCATCCACACCATGCCCTATTGGGACGAGCGATTCCGGGCCATGTCCGCCGAATATCCCGATGTGGCCACGGACCAGTACCACATCGACATCCTGACGGCGCATTTCGTTCAGCACCCGGACTGGTTCGATGTCGTCGTCGGGTCGAACCTGTTCGGCGATATCCTGTCGGACCTCGGGCCGGCCGTGGCCGGGTCCATCGGCATCGCGCCGTCTTCCAATATCAATCCGGCGGGCGACATGCCGTCCATGTTCGAGCCGGTGCATGGCTCCGCGCCCGATATTGCGGGGCGGGGCATTGCGAATCCCATCGGCCAGATCTGGTCCGGCGCGATGATGCTGGAGCATCTGGGCCACAGCGACGCGGCAGAGGCCATTGAGCGAGCGATCGAAACGGTTCTCACAGGCGCCGGGCCGCTGACTCCCGACATGGGCGGCAACGGCACCACCGTTGAACTCGGGCGCGCCATCGCCGAGGCGCTCTAGCAGGCTCCGGCCTGCTGGCTACCGGATTCACACATCTGTTTCCGTTGGCTTTGTATTGCATGCCCCCGTCCGTCGCCCCGGCCTCCGAGCCGGGGCCCAGCCTTGGTTTTCGCGGCAGCCGCAGGCGGTTCGCCCTGCTCTCCACCGGTTGCGGCAGCATCCGGAGCCATGGATGGACCCCCGCCTTCGCGGGGGCGACGAATCGGGGCGGAGCGCGGCATGGCCGAGCTAACGGGCGCACCGGGCGCACTTCGAAACGAGATGTGTGCATCCGGTAGGGCTTGCTGGAGGGGGAATGGAACCGAGCGAAGCAGGCCGTCATGTGCGGTATGCGGCCGACGAGAAGCCTCCGGCGCCGCTGGTGTTCGGTCTCGGGCTGCAGCTGGCGATGCTCACCACCGCCGGGATCGTCCTCACCCCCTCCATCGTGATCCGCGCCGGCGGAGGAAACGACTCTTACCTGTCCTGGGCGGCTTTTGCAGCCGTTGCGGTAAGCGGCAATTGTCCAGGCAGTGCGCGTCGGCCGCATCGGCGCCGGCTATGTCCTGCTGATGGGCACCTCCGGCGCGCTCATCGCCGTCTGTATCGGGGCGATTGCAGAGGGCGGTCCGGCCCTGCTTGCCACGCTTGTCGTCATTTCGTCGCTCTTCCAGTTCGCGCTGGCGGCGCGTCTGTCCCTGGTTCGCCGCATTTTCACGCCGTCGGTCGCCGGCACCGTCATCATGCTGATCGCAGTCACGGTCATGCCGATTGTCTTCGACATGCTGGACAAGGTGCCGGAGGGGGCGCCGCCGCTTGCCGCTCCCGTGTCGGCTGCTGTCACCATGGCAGTTATCGCCGCCATCGCACTTGCCGCCACCGGGGTTTGGCGCCTCTGGGCGCCGGTCATCGGCGTCGTAGTGGGATCGGCGGTCGGGCGCGCGTTCGGCATCGCGCGAGGAAGGGGGAGCGGTGCTGGAATTCGTCGTTGCCGCCGGTGAGGAGCGCAACCTCGAAGACCGAATCTCCCTGCTCGGCGAGCACACGGCCGGCACGCCGGTCGAGCACGAAATCTCCCTGCGGCTGCTGCGCCATCTCGCGTCGTCGGTCCGCCACCAGCAATATCACGACACGGATGTCGTGACCGTTCATGCGAAGGCGTTGGACCCGAGCTAGGCGGCGCAGGCCGCTTTTTCACGGTACCGTCTTCGGCTACCGTCACGGCGAAAGCAACCGGGAGAGAGCCATGTCCGGAACGGCGGCAACAGACATTCGGATCGTTCCGACGGGCGGTGCGCTCGGCGCGGACATTGTCGAGATCGACCTCAGACAGGACATCGGCGACGCCGAATTCCGCCGCATAGAGGACGCCTGGCACGACCATCTTGTGCTGCGGTTCCGCGGACAGACGCTGGACGATGACGCGCTGGCCGCCTTCTCGCGCCGTTTCGGTGAGCTGGACATGGCGCCGACGGGGCGCGGCGGCAAGCCGTTCAATCCGGACCGTCCCGAAATTGTCGTGGTCTCCAATATCGTCGTGGACGGCAAGCCGGCCGGCGCGCTCGGAAACTCCGAACTCGTCTGGCACCAGGACATGACCTATAACGACGTCCCACCCAAGGCGAGCCTGCTCTACGGCATAGAAGTCCCGGAAGAGGGCGGTGCCACGCAGTTCTACAACCTCTACAAGGCTTACGACGCACTGCCGGACGACCTTCGCCGGCGGATCGCCGGCCTCCGCTGCAAGCACGATGCGACGCGCTCATCCGATGGCGGCCTGCGCCACGGTTACGAGGAAGAGTACTCGAATGAGGACCGGCCGGGCGCGGTGCATCCCCTCGTCCTCGCCCATCCGAGGACAGGCCGCAAGGCGTTGTGCGTAGGCCGTCGTCCGAATGCCTGGATTGTCGGGCTTTCGGATGACGAAAGCGATGCCTTGCTCGACGAAATCTGGGCGCATATCGAAGCGAGCGGGTTCGTCTGGACGCAGGACTGGCGGGTGGGCGACCTCGTGATCTGGGACAATCGCTGCACGCTGCATCGGCGCGACACACTGCCGGCCGGCAGCCGCCGCCACATGCACCGCACGCAGGTGCGCGACACGGCGCGCCCGGTCGCCGGATAGGCGCGCTGCCTTCTAGTCGAGCATCTCCGAGAGGCGCAGTTCGGCGATGCGCTCGACCTGGCGGCAGGCTTCGGCGAATTCGGTGTCCGTCTCGTTGGCCAGGCGCCGCTCGAACGCGCGCAGGATGCCCGCGCGGTCGTGGTCGCGGACAGCGATGATGAACGGGAAGCCGTGTTTGGCCGTATAGGCCCCGTTTAGCTCGGTGAACCGGGCGCGCTCGGCGTCGGTCAACGCATCCAGCCCGGCCGACGCCTGCTCGGTTGCCGAAGCTTCGGTCAGTCTTCGGGCCGCCGCCAGCCTTCCCGCCAGGTCGGGATGGGCCTTGAGCACTCCAAGCCGCTCCGCTTCGCTCGCGGAGCGGAATTTCCTCACCAGGGCGCTGTGCAGGCCGACGGCGGTATCGTGCGCCGGCCCGAGTTCGTCTTCCCAGGCGCGTTCCGCGATCCAGGGCGAGTGCTCGAAGATGCCGCCGAACCGGGAAACGAAGGCCTCCCGGTCCATCGCGGACGGCCGTTCGCGCGGCGCGGGAGGTGGATGCACCGCCTGCCAGTGCCGGGCGATGTCGATGCGCCGGGCAAACCAGACCTGGTCATGGCTTGCGGCATATTCGATGAAGCGCCTGAGCGCCATCGCGCGGCCGGGCCGCCCGACAAGCCGGCAATGCAGGCCGACGGAGAGCATTTTTGCGCTGCCAGCTTCTCCCTCGGCATAGAGGGCGTCGAAGCTGTCGCGCAGATAGGCGAAGAACTGGTCGCCGGAATTGAAGCCCTGCGCGACGGCGAAACGCATGTCGTTGGCGTCCAGCGTGTAGGGAACCATCAACTGGTCGCGTGCGCTGAACCGAGTCCAATAGGGCAGGTCATCGGCATAAATATCTGAAATATAATCGAAACTGCCTTCTTCCGCGGCAAGCGCAACGGTATTCGTCGAGCAACGCCCCGTGTACCAGCCGCGCGGCCGTTCTCCCGTGACTTCCGTGTGCAGGCGCACGGCCTGTTCCAGATGTTCGCGCTCCTCTTCGAGCGGCATATCCCGGTATTCGATCCATTTGAGGCCGTGGCTCGCGATCTCCCAGCCGGCGGACTGCATGGCCGCAACCTGGGCCGGCGACCGGGCCAGCGCCGTCGCCACCCCATAGACAGTGACCGGGACGCCGAGGCCTGTGAACAGCCGGTGAAGCCGCCAGAAGCCGGCGCGGGCGCCGTATTCGTAGATCGACTCCATGTTCCAGTGCCGCTGTTCGGGCCACGGCGCTGCACCGACGATCTCCGAAAGAAACGCTTCCGAAGCGGGGTCGCCGTGGAGGATGCAGTTCTCGCCGCCTTCTTCGTAATTGATGACGAACTGCACGGCGATCCGCGCGCCGCCGGGCCATTTCGGATCCGGCGGCTCGGCGCCGTAACCGTGCAAGTCTCTTGGGTACCGCAACATTGCTTTCTTCGTCCTGCTAACCATTTTCGATAATCCCCGTTGTGTTGATCGCAAAAATGCTGATTGCTAGCGTACAAGAATACCGCCTCCCGACAGGAAGGCTCCCAATGAGTCCGAGGGGGCGCTCATGCCCGACGGTCGGCTGACCACTCATGTGCTGGACACGGCGCTCGGCCGTCCCGCGGCGGGGCTGGCACTTCGGCTTTACCGGCTCGAAGCGGGGGAGCGTTGCCTGCTGGGCTCTGCCGTCACCAATGCCGATGGACGGACCGACGGACCGCTGCTGGATGGCGCGGCGCTGACCGCCGGCGTCTATGAAATCGAGTTCGAGGCGGGCGCCTATCACCGCGCAGCGGCGTCAGGGGGAGCGGATACGCCCTTCCTCGATACCGTGCCGGTGCGCTTCGGTATCTCCGATGCCGGGGCCAACTACCATGTGCCTCTGCTGCTTTCGCCTTTCGGCTATTCCACCTATCGGGGCAGCTAGGCCATGGCGGCGATCAGGCACGAGCTGCGTTTCCTGTTGAACGACGAAGAGGTCGCGCTCGACGATGCCGGACCCGGCGACAGCCTGCTCGAATTCCTGAGGCTCGACCGCTGCCTGCGCGGCACCAAGGAAGGGTGCGCCGAAGGGGATTGCGGAGCCTGCACCGTGCTGGTCGGCCGGCTTCGGGACGGGGAAGTCCGCTACGAGGCCGTCAATAGCTGCATCCGGCTTCTGCCGAGCCTCGACGGCTGCCATGTGGTGACGGTCGAGCATCTCTCCGGCGCGGATGGCGGCCTGCACCCCGTTCAGCAGGCCATGGTCGATTTCCACGGCAGCCAGTGCGGTTTCTGCACGCCGGGCATCGTCATGGCGCTTTATGCGCTGTGGCTGGAACAGCCGAGACCGGCGGAAGCCGCCATTCGAAAGGCCCTGCAAGGCAATCTCTGCCGCTGTACCGGCTACGCGCCGATCCTGCGGGCAGCCGCCTCTGCGGGCGACTACGGAGTGCCGGAAGACGACGGGCTGGTGAGGAACCGCAAGGCGGTCGGCGAGCGGCTGGCGGCGATGGCGGACGGTAGCCGGGTCGAGATGGCCGGCGGCAGCGTTATCGTTCCGGCGGATACCGACGATCTGGCCGATGTGCTGGCGTCGGAACCAACAGCAACCGTGGTCGCTGGCGCGACCGATGTCGGGGTTTGGATCAACAAGGATCTGCGGGACATCGCGCCGGCAGTGTTCATCGGCCATCTGGACGGGCTCGGCCGGATAGGAGCAGGCGAAGAGGCAATCGAAATTGGCGCGGCGGTGTCCTATTCGGACGCGGAAGCTGCGCTAACGGAGGCAGTACCCGGACTGGCGGAGTACTGGAGCCGGATCGGCGGCTGGCAGATACGCAATATGGGCACGGTCGGCGGCAATATCGCCAACGGTTCGCCCATCGCCGATCTGCCCCCGGTCCTGATCGCGCTCGGCGCGGAGCTGGTTCTGCGCAAAGGCAGGGAGCGGCGGATTCTGCCGCTGGAGGAATATTTCATCGCCTACGGGCGCCAGGACCTGGGCCCCGGCGAGTTCGTGGAAGCTGTGCGCGTCCCGAGGCCTGCTTCGGATGCAATGCTCGGCTTCTACAAGGTCTCCAAGCGCCGCGACGAGGACATTTCGTCGGTTTGCGCGGGCTTCATGGTTCGCGTCCGGGAGGGCCGCATAGAGGATGCCCGGCTTGCTTTCGGAGGCATGGCGGCAACGCCCAGGCGCGCCGGAGCGGGCGAGGCGGCGTTGCTCGGGCAGGAATGGGACGAGACCGCCTTCGGGGCCGCCGGGCAGGCGCTGGACCGGGATTTCACGCCGATTTCCGACTGGCGCGCGTCGGCGGAGTACCGGGCGCTGGTAGCCCGGAACCTCCTGATGCGTTTCTATCTGGACCATTCGCCGGCAGCTTCGTCATGACCGGCCCCGCGACACGCGAACATATGCACCGGGCCTACCGGCACGACTCTGCCGGCAAGCATGTCACGGGCCGCGCCACCTATGCCGACGACATTGTCGAGCCGGCCGGCACGCTGCATGCCTGTCTCGGCCTCTCGGCAGCCGCCCATGCCGGCATCGTGGAGATGGACCTGTCCGCAGTCGGCAGCGCACCGGGCGTTGTCGGCGTGCTGACGGCGGCGGACATTCCCGGCGAAAACGACATCGGCCCGACCGGCGCAGGCGACGATCCGGTGTTCGCCGACGGGGTCGTCTCATTCTACGGCCAGCCCATGTTCGCGGTTGTTGCAAGGACGCGGGCGGAAGCACGGAAGGCCGTGCGCTTCGCCGAGGTCGTCTATGAGAAGCGTCCGGCCGTTATCGACACGGACGAGGCGGTCGATACCGTAACGGAGCCGCTGACGCTCAAGAGGGGGGATGTAGAGGCCGCGCTTCGCGCCGCGCCGCGCCGCCTGCAAGGCACGCTGAGGGTCGGCGGCCAGGACCACTTCTATCTGGAAAGCCATATCGCGCTCGCCCTGCCGGGCGAGGACAACGAAGTCCGGGTTGTCTCATCGACCCAGCATCCGAGCGAAGTGCAACACATGGTGGGCCATGTGCTCGGGGTTCCGTCGAGCGCGGTTACGGTGACGGTGCGCCGGATGGGCGGCGCCTTTGGCGGCAAGGAGACCCAATCCAACCTGTTCGCCGCGGTCGCCGCGCTTGCAGCCCGGAAATTCGGCCGCGCCGTCAAGCTGCGCCCCGACCGGGACGACGACATGACCGCCACGGGCAAGCGGCACGATTTCCGTGTGGACTACGATGTCGGTTTCGACGAGGAGGGCCGCATCC
Source organism: Alphaproteobacteria bacterium (assembly GCA_965261985.1). GTDB lineage: Bacteria > Pseudomonadota > Alphaproteobacteria > Bin95 > Bin95 > Bin95. The sequence continues at coordinate 4,268,361 of OZ253490.1, read as the reverse complement.
TGGCCGTGGACGGGGTGCTTGCGGCCCGTTGCGGCTTCTCCGCCGACCTCTCGGGGGCCGTCGCGGACCGCGCACTGTTCCATGCCGACAATGCGTATTTCTTCCCAGCCGTGCGCCTGCGCTCGCGGCCGATGCGCACCAACACCGTCTCCAACACGGCCTTCCGGGGTTTCGGATCGCCGCAGGGGGTTATGGCCGCCGAGCGGATCGTTGAGGAGATCGCTTACAGCGTGGGCCGTCCGACGCTCGATGTCCGCAAGGCGAACCTGTATGGCGGTACCGGCCGGGACTTGACGCCCTACCACCAGCCGGTCGAGGACAACATCCTTCCGCGCCTGGTCGGCGAAGTCGAGGAACGCGCCGACTATGCGTCGCGGCGCCAAGCGGTGCTGGACTTCAACGACCGGGGCGGAATCCTGCGCCGGGGTATCGCGCTCACGCCGGTCAAGTTCGGCGTTTCGTTCACCGCAACCTGGCTGAACCAGGCCGGCGCCCTGGTGCATGTCTATCGGGACGGGTCGATCCACCTGAACCACGGCGGCACGGAGATGGGGCAGGGCCTCTTCATCAAGGTCGCCTCGGTGGTGGCGGACTGCTTCCAGGTCGATCTCGACCGGGTCCAGATTACCGCGACCAGCACAGGCAAGGTCCCGAACACGTCGGCCACCGCCGCATCGACGGGCTCGGACCTGAACGGCATGGCGGCCTATGAAGCGGCGGACGAGATCAGGCGCCGCCTGGTGGCCTTTGCCGCCGAGCACTGGAATGTCGAGCCGGACCAGGTCGTCTTCGAAGCCAACCGCGTGCGGGTCGGCAACCAGGACATCGCCTTTGCCGATCTGGTGGAGGCTGCGTATCTCGCCCGCATCCAGCTTTCGGCGACGGGCTTCTACCGGACTCCGGAAATCGATTGGGACCGCGCCACCGGGCGGGGCCAGCCCTTCTATTACTTCGCATACAGCGCGGCGGTCACCGAAGTCGAAATCGACACGCTGACCGGGGAATACCGCGCCCTGCGGGTCGATATCCTCCACGACGCCGGCCGGTCGCTCAATCCGGCCATCGACCTCGGCCAGGTCGAGGGCGGCTTTATCCAGGGCATGGGCTGGGTGACGACCGAAGAACTCTGGTGGGACGGTGAAGGCCGGCTGCGCACCCATGCGCCCTCGACCTACAAGATCCCGCTCGCCTCGGATTGTCCGCTCGTGTTCAACGTGCATCTCGCCAACTGGTCCGAGAACGCCAAGCCGACGATCGGCCGGTCCAAGGCCATCGGCGAGCCGCCATTGCTGCTATGCGCGTCCGTGGTCGAGGCGCTGTCCATGGCCGTGGCGAGCACCGCCGGCTACCGATGCTGCCCGAGGCTCGACACGCCGGCGACGCCTGAGCGCCTGCTGCTTGCCATCGAGCGGCTGAAGCGGGAGGGAGCCGGATAATGGAGGCGCTGCTTCCTGTCCTGGGCGAATGGCTCGAATTCACCGTTCGGTGGGCGCATGTGACGACCGCCATCGTGTGGATCGGCACGTCGTTCTACTTCATCGCGCTCGATCTCGGCCTTCGCCGCCCGCCGGACCTTCCCGAAGGCGTGCGCGGCGACGAATGGCAGGTCCATGGCGGCGGCTTCTACCATGTCCGCAAATACACGGTCGCTCCCGCAGAACTGCCGGAGCACCTGACCTGGTTCAAATGGGAAAGCTACGCCACCTGGGTTTCCGGCTTCGCCCTCTTGTGCGTCCTCTATTACGCCCATCCGGAATTCTACCTCGTCGATAACGAGGTCATGGAACTGTCGAACGAGGTGGCAATCGGCATTTCCGTTGCCTCCATCGTTGTCGGCTGGTTCGCCTACGATCTCATCTGCAAGAGCCGGTTCGGGGACGACAATACGCGGCTGATGCTGTTCCTCTATGTCGTTCTGGTGGCCATGGCGTGGGGCTTCTCCCAAGTCTTTACCGGGCGGGCCGCCTTCGTGCATCTGGGTTCGATCACGGCGACGATCATGAGCGCCAATGTGTTCCTGGTCATCATTCCGAACCAGCGCATCGTGACCGAAGACCTGAAGGCAGGGCGCACTCCGGACGCCAAATACGGCAGGATCGCCAATCAGCGTTCGACCCACAATAATTACCTGACGCTGCCCGTTATTTTCCTGATGCTGTCGAACCACTACCCGCTTGCCTTCGCGACCGAATACAGCTGGGCAATTGCGTCCCTGATATTCCTCATGGGCGTCCTGATCCGCGTTTATTTCAACCGCCTGCATGAGCGGCGCGGCCATATAATCTGGCCGTGGATCGCTGCAGCGGTGTTGTTCGTCGTTATCGTCTGGCTTTCGACCATGCCGGCGGTCCTTACCGGCTCGGGCAATGGCGCGGCGGCGCTCTCGCCTACAGAACGCCGACTGGCCGCTTCCCCCCATTTCGCCGCCGTGCAGGAAACCATGCTCACCCGCTGTCTCGTCTGCCATGCCGAGGAGCCGGTCTGGGAAGGGGTGCATCGCCCGCCGAAGGGCATCGTCCTCGAAACCGATGAACAGCTCTTGCGGAACGCCCGCCTCGTCTATCTCCAGGCCGGCCGTTCGCGCGCCATGCCGCCCGGCAACCTTGCCGGGATGGAAGACGGCGAGCGCCGGCTGATCGTCGCATGGTACGAGGACAGGTAAAGGCAGGGCCGATCCTTGCGGACCGGTTCTACAGCAGCGGCGCAAGCCGGGGGTGGCGGTTCACATTCTTGTAGAGCAGGTAGCGGAACGGGCCGGGCCCGCCCGCATAGCAGGCCTGGGGGCAGAAGGCCCGCAGCCACATGAAGTCCCCGGCCTCGACTTCCACCCAGTCCTGGTTGAGCCGGTAAACGCCCTTTCCTTCGAGCACATAGAGGCCGTGCTCCATGATATGCGTCTCGGCGAACGGGATGACCGCGCCGGGCTCGAAGGAGACGATATTCACATGCATGTCATGGCGCATGTCGTTCGGGTCGATGAAGCGCGTGGTCGCCCAGCGGCCGTCCGTGTCCGGCATCGCCACGGGCGGGCTTTCCCGGTCGCTGGTGACGATGGGGTCGGGCAGGGCCAGGCCCTCGACCGGCTCATAGCGCTTGCGTATCCAGTGGAAGACGGCGTTCCCGGCGCCATTGTTGCGGAGCTTCCAGGCGGCGCCGGGCGGGATGTAGGCGAAGCCGCCGGCTTCGATTTGCCAGGACCGCCCGGCAAGCTGGAGCTCGAAGGAGCCGGCAACCGCAAACAGGCCGGCTTCCGCGCCGGCATCGGGTTCGGGATTGTCGCTGCCGCCGCCGGGGGCCACCTCGACGATGTATTGCGAAAAGGTCTCCGCAAAGCCGGAGAGCGGCCTCGCAAGAATCCAGGCGCGGGTACGTTCCCAGTGCGGCAGCAGACTCGTGACGATATCCCTCATCACGTCCTTGGGGATGACGGCATAGGCTTCCGTGAATACGGCCCGGCCGGTCAGCAGTTCCGTCTGGCCCGGCAGGCCCCCGCTCGGCACGTAGTAGCAGCGCGACTCGGACACGGCTTTGCCTCCTGGGCTCAAGTTGGACGGGCTTCTTCGGCCTTCCTCGGACGCTTCATCGGGTCTTCTACGACGCCTTCGGGTTCGATTTCGACCTGGAAGTTCTCCAGGAATGCGGAAACCATGGAATAGAAGCCCACCGCAAGCGTGAGTTCGGCCATCCGGCCCGGATCGAGCCGGGCGGAAAGCGCCGTCCATGTGGCGTCGCTCGCGCGGACACCGGCGACCACTTCGTCGGTGAAGCGGATCACCAGGTTTTCCAGCTCGGAGAACGCCTCGGCATTTTCGCCATGCTCCACCGCGGCGATCTGTGCCTCGCCCATGCCGATATTGCGTGCAACGACCTTGTGCTGGTGGACCTCGTAGGACGCATCGAGCAGATAGCCGACGCGCAATATGGCGATTTCGCGCAGCACCGGGTCGAGCTTGCCCTTGAACAGGATCGCATTGCCGAGACGCATGAAATGCGGCAGCGCGGCCCCCGCATGCGCCATCATGTGGAAGACATTCATGAGCGGGTCGAAACGCGATAGGAATGCCCTTAGGTCGTCGGGCAGGGTTTCGATATCGGGGTAGGGCGCGCGCGCCATGGGCCTGGTCTCCGAAACGGTGTGCGGGGAGGTCGTTCTTCCGCCGGTCAGCGATTGCCGACGGCCGACTGGCCGGCAGCGGTGCCGGCGATCTTGCCGAACACGGCGCCGGCCATCAGCCCGGTGCCGCCCGGATAGTTGAACCAGAACAGGCCGCCGACCAGCTCGCCCGCTGCATACAGGCCCGGAATTTCGATGTCGTCCGTGTCCATCACCTGGGCCTCGTCGTTCACGCGCACGCCGCCGAAGGTGAAGGTGATGCCGCAGGTCGTCTGGTAGCCCTCGAACGGCGGTTCGTCGATGGTGTTCGCCCAGTTCGTCTTGTCCACCGCCAGGCCGTCCGTCCGGCGCCCGTCCTTGACGTTCGGGTTGTACGGGACGTCGGCGCGCACGGCGGCGTTATAGGCGGCGACCTCCGCAAGGAAGTTTTCGGCGTTCACCCCGTCCAGCTTGGCCGCAAGCTCCTCGATCGTGTCCGCGCGGACCTTGGTGACCTCGCGGATGCGGTATTCGTCGCGCAGGTTCGGGATGATCTTGTTGTCGAACACCTGCCACGCCATCTGGCCCGGCTGGTTCAGGATGACGCGGCCGTATTTCGCATAGGTGTAGTTGCGGAAGTCCGCGCCTTCATCGACGAAGCGCCGGCCTTCCGCATTCACCATGATGCCCCAGGGGTAGCTGTGCTTCTGGAAGTTGTCGCCGACGGCGAGGTCGCCGAACTCGGGCGCATTGAAGTCCCAGCCGACCGCATGGCAGCCGGACCAATTGCCGTAGGCGCGCGCGCCGGCGTCGAGCGCCATGCGGATGCCGTCGCCGGTGTTGAAGCGGCTTCCGCGCACCTTGGCGACATCCCAGCCGGGGCCGAGATAGCGGGTGCGCATCTCCGGGTTCGCCTCGAACCCGCCGGAAGCGAGCACCACGGCGCGGGCGCGCACCTCGAAACTCCGGCGGTCCTGGCGCACCCGCACACCCTTCACGCCGTCATCGTCATGCAGCAGGCCGGTGGCGCGTGCGCCGTAGAGCACCTCCACGCCTTCGCGCGCGCAGGACGCATGCAGGGCGTCCACGAGTCCCGGCCCGCCGCCCCAGGCCGACAGCACCAGCCCGCCCCAGAACTTGAAACGCCCGTCGATCTTGAAAGCCTGCTTGCCGTAGATCGGCAGGAAGCGCACGCCCTTTTCCCGCATCCATTTCATGGTATCGAGCGAGCGCGTAACCAGCAGCTCGCACATGTCCGGGTCGGTCCGGTATTCGGTGATCCGGCCCATGTCGTCGTAAAAGTCTGCCTCGCTATAGACGCCGAAATCGGTGATCGCGATTTCGTCCTCGGTCAGGTCGGGGACCAGCGCCTCGATGTCCTCGACGCCGTTGAAGACCGTGCGGATATTGCCGGCGGTAAAGGCGGAGTTGCCGCCGCGCTCATCCTCGTTCGCGCGCTCCAGCACCAGCACGTCCGCGCCTTGCTCCCGCGCGGCCAGCGCCGCGCACATGGCGGCATTGCCGGCGCCGACAACGACGACATCAACGGTGCGATCCGACATGGCAGTTTCTCCCCAGTGCAGGCGGCGGGCCGGTTCAGGCGCCGAAGACCCGCTCGAAAATCGTTTCGACATGGGCTGTCTGGCGCTCCATGTCGAAAATCTCGTCCAACCGGGCCGGCGGCACGACTGCCGCGATCTCGGGGTCCCGTTCCAGTTGCGCGCGGAAAGAGCTGCCCTCCTGCCAGACCGCCATCGCCACCGACTGGACCTTGCCATAGGCGTCTTCGCGGCTCATGCCCGCCTGTGTGAGTTCCAGCAGCACATGCTGCGAGAAGACGAGGCCGCCCAGGCTGTCGAGATTGCGCTGCATGGCCTCCGGATAGACGACCAGCCGCTCCACGACACCGGCGAGCCGGTAGAGCGCGAAGTCGAGGGTCACGGTCGCGTCCGGGGCGATCATCCGTTCGACGGAGGAATGCGAGATATCCCGCTCGTGCCAGAGCGCGACATTCTCGAGCGCGGGGGTCACGGCAGACCGGACCATGCGCGCAAGCCCGGTCAGGTTTTCAGTCAATACCGGGTTGCGCTTGTGCGGCATCGCGGACGAGCCCTTCTGCCCGGCGGAAAAGAACTCCTCCGCCTCCCGCAACTCCGTGCGCTGCAGATGCCGGATTTCGACGGCCAGCCGCTCGACGCCGCTCGCGATCACGCCCAGCACGGCGAAGAACATGGCGTGCCGGTCGCGGGGGATGACCTGTGTGGAATGCGTCTCGGGCGCGAGGCCGAGCTTTTCCGCAACATGGGCTTCAACGCGCGGGTCGATGCTGGCGTAGGTGCCGACCGGGCCGGAAATGGCGCATGTCGCGATCTCCGCCCGCGCCGCCTCCAGCCGGGCCCGGTTGCGCGCGAATTCGGCATAGTGGCCGGCCAGTTTGAGGCCGAAGGTCGTGGGCTCGGCATGGATGGCATGGCTGCGCCCGATGCAGAGCGTGTGTTTGTGGTCAAGGGCCCGCGCCTTCAACGCCGCGAGCAGCCGGTCGAGGTCCGCCAGAAGGATGTCGCTGGCCCGCGCAAGCTGCACCGCCAGGCAGGTATCGAGCACATCGGAGGAGGTCATGCCCTGATGCACGAACCGCGCTTCCGGCCCCACATGTTCGGCGAGATTGGTCAGGAAGGCGATCACATCGTGCCTGGTCTCGGCCTCGATCTCGTCGATGCGCTCGATCTCGAAGGCGCCCCGTTCCCAAACCGCGCGCGCCGCCGAGGCGGGCGCCACGCCGAGCGCCGCCATGGCGTCCAGGGCATGCGCCTCGATTTCGAACCAGATGCGGAATCTGGTCTCCGGCGACCAGATGGCCGCCATTTCGGGGCGGGAATAGCGTTCGATCATTGCTCGAACCCTAAGCGGGGCGGTTCTTTCCGGCAAGGATACCCGGTGTCGCGGATAGGCCCGCATTTCTCACCGTTGCCGGAGCAGCCCTTCAGCCATGAGGTTCGGCCCCATGATGGCCACCACCGGCCTGAGTGCGCGGAAGAAATCGATAAATACTCATTTTGTTCCCATGTAACCTTGACACTGGCAAAAGCGTGGTAAGCTGTACTCATACCAGCGTTCTCGACAAGGGACTCATGGTGGGGGAGTCCCGCAGGCATGGGTTTCCGGCTCGATGGCCGGCCCGGGAGGCGGGCGCTCGGGCAAGCGGGAGGAGACAGGGTTCCGGCGGACCCATGAAGCGCACATCGACGATCCCGCCCTCGAACGCTCAAGCGATTGCGCTCTAGCCGCGCCGGGAATTTGACATGGGGGAAGCCGTGGTAAGATGGGAGTAGAGGACAGGCGGCTTGCGGGGCCGCCTTTTTCGATTCCGGAAAGCGAAGGAGCCCGAGAGCCATGCCGGAAACGGACGAGAGACATGCGCCACGCGCGGCGACAGGGGGCTGGCAGAGACCGGGGGCGCCAGGGGCCTCATGACATCGCATGACAGAACATGACATTTCATGACATGTCCCGGCAGCCGCGCCGCACCGCCTCTATCGGAGCCCGGTCATGGGCTCATCGGTGCCGGGCCATGAACGGCGGTATTAGGCGGGGACGCATCCGAAGGTGCTTCTCCGGCGCCTCGCGCGCGGAGTCAGGCGCACGAAACGTGCGCCGGCGCGCAGGCGGGCACGCCCGCCTGCGCAATACGCGCGAAACATGGGGCTCGCTCCGATGACCGACAGCGCACCGCCAATCCCGTCCTGTGCCGAAAGGAGAACCGACGACCGTGAATGACGTTCGCAACGGCGCTCGGATATGCGCGGAAATGGTGCGCTCGCCGGACCGAGGTCCGGTGGGCCATGACATCTCATGACAAAACATGACACTTCATTACATCTCATGACGTCCGGGGGCGTGGCTTGCGCCGAATGGGCTGCTAACGCACGATTGCGCCATGCTTGAGGGGACGGCAGACATCATCGTCATCGGCGGCGGCTTGGTCGGTGCTGCGGCAGCCTACGGGCTCGCCGGGAAAGGGTTCGACGTGCTGATGCTCGACGAGGGCGACGATGCATTCCGGGCGGCGAGGGGCAATTTCGGGCTTGTGTGGGTCCAGACCAAGGGGTTCGGCCTGCAGCGTTACCAGGAGTGGTCGCAGGAGTCGGCGGATCGCTATTCGGGTTTCGCTGCGGAGCTTGCCGAGGTCACGGGCATCGACATCCACCATGAGCGGCCCGGCGGCGCGATCCTGTGCCTTGGCGACGGGGAATGGGAGGCGCAACGGCGTCTCAACGATGCCATGGCCGAGCAGGGGGGCGGCTATCACGCCCGGATGATCGAGCGCGGCGAACTGGAGCGGATGGCGCCGGGCGTCCGTTTCGGGCAGGAGGTCGTCGGAGCGTCCTTCTCGGAACAGGACGGCCATTGCGGGCCGCTTTACCTGCTGCGCGCCCTTCATGCCGGCTTCAAGGCGAAGGGCGGGCGCTATCGGTCCGGGGCGCGGGTCCGCAATATCGAGCGCGGCTTCCGGGTGGAGACCGAGGCTGGCGCTTTCGCGGCGCCGAAGCTGTTGCTGGCTGCCGGCAACGGTATTCCGCCGCTGGCGGCGCAGGTCGGCCTGAATGTGCCGACGGTGCCGGAGCGTGGGCAGGTGCTGGTGACGGAGCGGGTCGAACGCTTCCTGCCGATGCCGATGGGCAATATCCGCCAGACGGCGGAAGGCACCGTCATGGTGGGCGCGACGCAGGAGAGCGTCGGGTTCGATACCGGCACGACGCTCGAGGCGGCGCGGGGGCTGGCCCAGCGCGCCATCCGGGCGCTGCCGGCGCTGGAGCGGTTGCGGCTGGTGCGGAGCTGGGCGGCGCTGCGCGTTATCCCGCCGGACCGCTGCCCGATCTACGACGAGTCGGAAAGCCATCCGGGCGCCTTCGTTGCGACCATGCACAGCGGCGTCACACTCGCCGCCGTCCACGCTGCCCGCTTGCCCGACTGGATCGCCGAAGGAAGGGAGCCGGACGGGTTCGGGGCGTTCAGCGCGCGGAGGTTCGATGTTTCGGAGGCTGCCTGAGCGCGAGGCATCGGTGACGATCGAGATCGACGGCGAGCCCGCTGCCGCCGCGCCCGGCGACAGCGTTGCGGCGGCCATGTTCGCCGCGGGAGTCTCGGCATTTCGCCACGCACCGGTCGATGGCGGGCCGCGCGGGCCCTGGTGCGCCATGGGCGTCTGTTTCGAGTGCCTGGTCGAGATCGATGGCGAGCCGAACCGCCAGGCCTGCATGACGCCGGTGCGCGAGGGGCTCCGCGTCAATCGCCGCGACGACGGAGTGCGCCCGAAGCCATGAATTTGGATCTGGCCATCGTTGGCGCCGGCCCGGCCGGAATGGCGGCCGCAGTGGAAGCGGCGGAACACGGGCTCTCGGTTGCCGTCCTCGACGACCAGTCGGAACCCGGAGGGCAGATCTATCGCGGCATCGAGCGGGCCGGGCCCGAACTCTCCGCGATACTGGGCGAAGAATATTGCGCCGGCCGGACATTGGCGCGGGATTTCCGCGCGGCCGGCATCGACTACCGCCCGAACAGCGCCGTCTGGCGTCTCGATGCCGGAGCCCGGCTCGCCTTTAGCCGGGACGGCAAGGCCGCGACGCTTGCCGCCGACCGCGTGTTGATCGCGACGGGAGCCATGGAGCGGCCGGTGCCGGTTCCGGGCGCCGAGCGGCCGGGCGTCATGGGGGCCGGGGCCGCGCAGACGTTGCTCAAGGCTTCCGGGCTGGTGCCCGCAGGGCGGGTCGTGCTGGCAGGATCGGGCCCGCTGCTCCTGCTGGTCGGTTGCCAGTTGCTCGATGCGGGCGCGGAGGTCGCGGCGGTGCTGGAGACGACCGTCCGTAGCGACTATCTGGACGCGGCGCCAGCCTTGCCGCGCGCGCTTGCGGGTTGGCGCGACCTCGCAAGGGGTGTTGCGATGCGGCGCAGGCTGAAGCGCGCGGGCGTCGCGTTCCGCTCCGGCATCTCCGGTCTGGAGGCGACCGGAGCTTCGGTAAGATTCAACGGCGGCGAGATCGCCTGCGACTTGTTGTTGCTGCATGAAGGCGTGGTGCCGCAGACCCACCTTTCGCGCCAGGCCGGCCTCCCGCACCGCTGGCATGCGGAGCAACGCCACTGGGCGCCGGTGGCGGACCCGCTGGGACAAACGGACCGGGAAACCTTGCTGGTTGCCGGCGATGCCGGCGGCATTGCAGGCGCCCGCGCCGCCGCCCTTTCGGGACGGATCGCAGCCCGGCTCGTCGCGGGCATCGACCCCGCCGAGCTCATCGGGGCGCTGGAACGGGAACGTGCAACGCGGCCCTTCCTCGACCGCCTGTTCCGTCCCCATACCGGCTTGCCTGCGGGCAAGGCGCTGGTCTGCCGTTGCGAAAGCCTGACGGCCGGCGACATTCGCCAGGCGGTGCGCGACGGCGCCATGGGACCGAACCAGCTCAAGGCCTTCACGCGCGCCGGGATGGGCCCGTGCCAGGGGCGGATGTGCGGGCTTGCGGTCGCCGAAATCATTGCCGATGAGCGCGGTTTGGCGGTTGAGGACATTGGAAGCTTCCGTATCCGCCCGCCGATCAAGCCCCTCACCTTGGGCGAACTTGCCTCTATGGAGGGGGAAGTGGCAGAAGCCGAAGCGCTCTAGGCACGACGCCGCGCCGATTGACCCGGAACCCGCTTCGCGCGAGAACCGCGCGGCAGCAATCGACATGCGACACAGCAGGAGGAAAGCCCCGATGGGCGACCGCTACGACGACTACCGCCGGACGTTCGAGATCGACTGGCCGGAAGAGCGCGTTCTGCGCCTGACCCTCAACAAGCCGGAAACTTACAATTCGCTCGACTCCAACGGCCACCGGGACATGACCTATATCTGGCGGGAGATCGACCAGGATCGCGATGTGTCGGCGGTGATCCTGACCGGCAAGGGCAAGGCGTTCTCGTCCGGTGGCGACTTTTCGATGATCCGCAAGAACATCGACAACTATGACGACCGCGTCCGCGCCTGGAAGGAAGCCAGGGACCTCGTTTACAACATTATAGATTGCTGCAAGCCGACCGTTTCCGCGCTGAACGGCGTTGCCGTGGGCGCCGGTCTGGTCGCCGGGCTGCTCTGCGACATTTCCATCGCCGGCAAATCGGCGCGCATTATCGACGGCCATACGCGGCTCGGGGTCGCTGCGGGCGACCACTCGGTCATCAACTGGCCGCTGCTCTGCGGCATGGCGAAGGCGAAGTACTACCTGATGCTTTGCGAGTCGGTTTACGGCGAGGAAGCCGAGCGGATCGGGCTGGTATCGCTCTGCGTCGAGGACGACGAACTGCAGGACAAGGCGCTGGAAGTTGCGCGCAAGCTCGCCAAGGGAGCGCCCAGCGCCATCCGCTGGACCAAATATGCGCTGAACAACTGGTATCGCATGATGGGACCGGCCTACGACGCCTCGACCGCGCTGGAAATGCTGGGCTTCACCGGGCCGGAAGTCGAGGAAGGCCTGTCAGCGCATCTGGAGAAGCGACCGCCGAACTTCGACCCGAACTCCTCGGTCTGACGATTCGGAAAAACGGCTCCGCCGTTGCTTTCGACCCGTAACCGGCCGGCGGCGGGGCCATTCACCCGCGCGGAAACGGTAACGATAACCATACCGGTGCTCGCGGCCTCGCTGCTGCACTCGGTCAATATGAGCACTGCCTATGTTGCCCTGCCTTCGATGCAGGGCAACCTCTCGGCAACGCCGGACCAGATTGGCTGGGTCGTCACCGCCTTTATCGTCGCATCCGCGCTCGGCACCACGGTGTCCGGCTGGCTCGCCGTCAAGTTCGGCCGGCGCCTGGTGTTCTTGTGGTCCATCGCTGCCTTCACCGTGACGGCGCTGCTATGCGCCTCCGCGGACAGCTTGGGCGAATTGGTGTTGTTCCGGGCGTTGCAGGGCTTCGCGAGCGCGCCTTTGCTGCCGATCAGCCAGGCGATCATGCTCGACACCTACCCCCGCCACCGGCACGGCTTCGCCATGTCGATCTGGTCGATGGGCATGATTCTGGGGCCGGTAGCGGGGCCGACCGTGGGCGCGCTGCTTACGGAATTTTACGGTTGGCGCTACGTATTTTTTATCAATGCACCATTGGGTTGCATTGCATTTCTTGGAATCTGGATGACCACGCCCGAGACCGAGAAACGCGGCATCTCGCTCGATTGGCTGGGCCTTCTGACTCTGGGTATCGGCGTTGCCTGCCTGCAACTGGTTCTGGATCGGGGCGAGCGGCAGGACTGGTTCCACTCGCCGGAGATTGTGCTGGAAGCGGGACTCGCCACGTTATGCTTCTACCTTTTTATCGCTCACTCGCTAACCGCGCGGGCGCCCTATATCGACCTCGCCATTTTCCGCGACCGGAACTTCGTCGTCGGGTTGGCCTTGATCTTCGTTTTCGGCGTCACGGTTTTCGCCAGCATGTTCCTGCTGCCGCTCTTCCTCCAGAATATTCAAGGCTACCCGGTGCTGGCTGCCGGTTGGGTGCTGTCGGCACGAGGTATCGGTACGGGTATCGCAATGTTCCTCGCCGGTGTGCTGGCGAACCGGGTTGCCGGCAAATACCTCATTCTGGCCGGCTTGGGCGCCGTCGGGGTTTCAAATCTCTGGATGACCGGTTGGAACCATCAGGTGAGCGCTGCGGATATCGTCTGGACGACGATACTAAACGGCGCCGGGATGGGCATGATGTGGGTGGCGCTCGCCACCGTCACTTTCTCGACCCTCGCGCAGCGCTACCGGACGGAAGCGGCGGCGCTGTTCGCACTGATCCGGTCCGTGGGAGCATCCATGGGCACGTCTATCGTCGTCGCCGTGCTCACCCGTAACTCCCAAGCCAACTACACGGCGCTGAAGGACTTCATCTCGGACTATAGCGAGGCCTTGCACCTGTCGCCCTGGAACCTCGACAGCGCGGCCGCGGTGGCGGCTCTGCGCCGGGAAGTCCTGCACCAGGCGGAGACCATCGCATTCGTCAACGACTTCATGCTGCTGGCGGTCGCGATTGCCGCCGCTACGCCGTTGGTCCTGCTGCTGCGCCGGCCGGGCCGGGGAGCCGGGGAATGAAGTCCCGCCATCTGCTGTGGATCATGAGCGCGCATCTGGGCCTCAACCTGATCGGCCTGCACGGATTGCCGGCGCTGTTGACCGACTTCATCGCGCTGTGGTCGCTATCCGAGAGCGAGGCCGGCTGGCTTGCCGGCGCGCCCTATTTCTCGTCCATCTTCGCGATCGTCGTGAGCATTGGCAGCGACCGCTTCGACGCCCGTCGATTGGTCATCGCCGGTTCGGTAGCCAATGCTGTCGGATATCTCGGCTTCGCGCTGCTCGCCGACGGGTTCTGGTCGGGCCTCGGTTTCCGCCTGATTCAGGGGATCGGATTCGCCTGGATTTACATGCCCGGCGTCAAGGTCATTGCCGACCGGACGCCGCCCGGCGAAGAAGCCTGGTCCGCCGCCTTCTACATCTCGACTTTTCCGCTCGCGGCGAGTTGTTCCTATGTGACGACCTATTGGCTGGATGCGGCGATGGGCTGGCGTGTGGCGTTCTTCGTTCCGGGCATCGGGGCAGTCGTGGCGGCGCTGCTGGTCTGGAGCCTGATTCCGCCCAAACCTGCGGCGGGAGGCGGCGGCGCTTCCCTCGATATCCGGCCCGTGTTCGCAAATCGCGACGCAATGCGGCTGATCCTGGCGAATTTCGGCCATTCGATCGAGTTGCTGGCGCTGCGAAGCTGGATGGTCGCGTTCTTCGTGTTTGCGGCGACAATGGACATCGGGGCGCCCGACTGGAACTGGCCGCTCCTCGCTATGCTGCTCACCTTGCTGGGCGCGCCGATGAGCATGGTCGGCACCTGGTTTGCGGGGCGTCTGGGCATGGCACAGGTGTCGGCGCTGTCGCTGCTGCTATCCGGCGCGGCGGCCTGCATTGTCGGCTTTGCGGCGGACTGGCCGTTCTGGCTGCTTCTGTTTGGGCCGGTGCTCATCCACAACCTGTTCGTGCTGATGGATTCGGGCACGCTCGCAGGTGGCGTGATCGAGGTGAGCGGACCCGAACTGCGCGGACGGGCGTTGGCCGTTCACGCCTTCGCCAACGCCGCCGGCGGCTTTGTCGGCCCGGCGTTGTTAGGAATTGTACTCGAAACGTCGGGCGGTGCGGCGTCGGTGAATGCCTGGGGATACGCCTTTGCCTCTATCGGCGTAGTCGCGATTCTGGGAGCGGTCTCTGCCGCCAGCGTCTCACGGCGCAAATAGGCGTCCCGCTGTCATCGGGGCCGGGCAGCCGGTGGTTCCGGGGAAGCTCGCCGGCAGGTTCCTGAGCTTCCGGGCGGCGAGATAGGCGAAAGCCTCGGCTTCCAGCGCGTCCCCGTCCCAGCCGAGCGCTTCGGCCGGCTCGGCCGGGCCGGGCAGGGCGGCCATCAGGACCGGGTTCCGCCGCCCGCCGCCCGAGACGATCCAGCGGCGCGGCGGCTCCGGCAGCGGCGCGCGCGCGACAGCGGCGGCGGTGAAGGCGGTAAGCGTCGCAGCGCCGTCGGCCGGTGAAAGGGCCGCAACAGGTGCGGAAGAAAAACTCTGCCGGTCGAGCGATTTCGGCGGCGGCGCAGCGAAATAGGGATTATCCAAAAGCCGCTGCAATGCCTCCTCGTCCACGCGCCCCTGCGCCGCCAACCGTCCGTCCCGGTCCATGGGCTTGCCTGTATGGCGGCGGCACCAGTCATCGATCAGCGCATTGCCGGGCCCGGTATCGAAGGCGAGCATGGCGCCGTCCCTCCCGATCCAGGTGACATTGGCGACGCCCCCGATATTGAGCACTGCAATGGGGCAGGCCTCGCCGGCCAGCCGGGCGCGGTGATACACCGGTGCGAGCGGCGCGCCCTGACCGCCTGCCGCGACATCGGCGCTGCGGAAATCGGCGACGACCGGGATGCCGGTCTCCCGCGCAAGGCGAGCCGCGTCGCCGACCTGCAAAGTGAAGCGGTCCTGCGGACGGTGGTCCAGCGTATGGCCGTGGAAGCCGATGGCCGTGACCCTCCGCGCACCGGTCTTTTCCAGCAGGCGAAAGACGGCGCGGATATGGGCTTCCGTCACAACGGTCCGAGCGATACGAACTTTCTCTCCGTCCCCGGCGCCGAGCGCCGCGCGGATGGCCGCCTGTTCTGTCTCGCGATAGGGCAGGGAGACGAAACCCAGCGGCCCGACCGCATCTTCGCCGTCGGTCTCCAGAAGAGCTGCGTCCACCCCGTCCATCGAGGTGCCGCTCATCAGGCCGATCGTCAGGTCCATACGATGCGCCCAGCTTCGTTGTCGGCTTCCGGTCGCCATGATAAACGGCGCTTCGTTCCTCCCGAACAGCGAGACCGATGACCGTGCCGTCTTTTCTGGAGACCATTCGCGAACGCGGCTTCCTGCACCAGTGCACCGATGCCGACCGGCTCGGCTCTCTGCTGCAGGAACCGCCCGTTCCGGCCTATATCGGCTTCGACTGCACGGCCGACAGCCTGCATGTCGGTTCTCTGGTGTCGATCATGCTGCTGCGCCGATACCAGCAGGCGGGCCACAAGCCGATCGTGTTGATGGGCGGCGGGACCACAAAGGTGGGCGACCCTTCCGGCAAGGAGGAAGCGCGCCCGCTGCTCTCGGACGAGCAGATCGCCGCGAACATGGCCGGAATCCGTCGGGTGTTCGAGAAATTCCTTACCTTCGGCGAGGGTCCGGCCGACGCGGTGATGGTCAACAATGCCGACTGGCTGGACCGGATTTCCTACATCCCGTTTCTACGGGAGTACGGCCGGCATTTCTCCGTCAACCGGATGTTGTCCATGGACAGCGTCCGCTTGCGTCTCGACCGAGAGCAGCCGCTGAGCTTTCTGGAGTTCAACTATGCGGTGCTGCAATCGTACGATTTCGTCGAACTGGCGCGGCGTTTCGGATGCCGGCTCCAGATGGGCGGGTCGGACCAGTGGGGCAATATCGTAAGCGGCATAGACCTCGGGCGGCGCGTTGAGGGCGCGGAGCTGTTCGGGCTCACGACTCCGCTCATCCAGACGGCGAGCGGGGCCAAGATGGGCAAGACGGCGAGCGGGGCCGTCTGGCTGAACGCCGAGCGCGTGTCTCCCTATGACTACTGGCAGTTCTGGCGCAACACCGAAGACGGCGATGTCGGGCGCTTCCTGCGCCTGTTCACCGAACTTCCGATGGACGAGATTGCGCGCTTGGAAGCGTTGGAAGGGCGGGAACTGAATGACGCCAAGAAGGCGCTCGCCGACGCCGCGACCGCGCTTTGCCATGGCACCGATGCTTCGCGCCAGGCGGCAGAAACGGCTCGGCTAACCTTCGAGCAGGGCGAGTCGGCGGAAGGACTGCCGGAAATAGAGGTTCCGCGCGCTGAGCTCGAAGCCGGAATTCCGGCCTTCTCCCTTTTTCGCCAGGCAGGACTTGCCGACACCGGCGGCGCGGCGCGGCGACTCATAAGGGGCGGCGGCGCGCGCCTCAACGATACGCCTGTCGCCAGCGAAGACCGGCTGATCGGTCTTGCGGACATGGAGGGACAAGACGCGATCAAGCTCTCGGCCGGCCGCAAACGCCATGTGCTGGTCCGGGCCGCATAGGCCGGCAGTCGGTCAGGGAATGGCGTCCGCCCCCGCGGCCATCGGGCGCCAGTCGGTCGAGCGCACATAGTCCGGGCGCGGGTTCTCCACATCGCGTGGGCGGTTGGTGCAGGCATTGAAGCAGAAATAGGCGTGCCAGCGGTCCGTAGCCGAGAGGTTGTGGCCCGAGGCGTGCAGCAGGTTGCAATGGAACAGCGCGGCCGTCCCCGGCGGCCCCGCTACTGGCACGGGATCGGGAAGCGCGCGCATAGCGGCCTTCATGGATTCCGGTTTCGATGCCCAGAGACCGTAGGCGGTGGAAGTATCGAAATAGGGATCGTTGCGTCCGGCGCGATGGCTGCCTGGCAGGAAATAGAGACAGCCGTTCATCTCCGTCGCCTCGTCCAGCATCACCAGGAAGGTGGCTAGGGACGGCTCGTCGATACCATCCAGATGCCAGGTCCCGAAGTCCTGATGCCAGGGCCAGGCGCTGCCTTCGATGGCCGCCTTCATGTTGACCTTGCAGTGATGGATATAGACCTCATCCGTGCCGAGCGCCTGCTGGGCGGGACGGAGAATGCGGGGAGAATGGGCGGCGGCATGGTAGGCAGGCGATGCAGTCGGACCTTCCTCCGCGTGAAGACGGAACATCGTCTTAGGCTGGCCGCCGGCCCCTTCCCGGAAGACGCATTCCGCTTCGAGTTTTGCGACCCGGTTCGCTTCCTTACGGAGCCGTGCAACCTCTTCGGGCGAAAACAGCGCCGGGAAAATGAGGAAGCCATCCTGTTGAAAACGTTCGACCTGCTGTGCTGTCAGTTCCATGTGTCGCCTCCTTCACACCGCATCGGGGCCTTAGATCCCGATGTCCTCCAGATTGTAGTCGCGTATGTCTTCCTTCGCCGCCGGCGTCCATTGGAACGCGTCGGTCCGGTCGGCGAGGGGCGCATAGCGATAGGGTTTTTCGTCCGGCCAGCGCCGGTGGCGCGCGTCGATAGCGTAGAGGATCAGGCGCGCCCGGCGCTCGATATACGCCGAGTCATAAACCGAAACCGGATTGTGGACGCCGCCGCTCCGCACATCCAGCACGGAACGCCGGCGGTGGAAGCCCATGTTCAGCGTCACGCGCGGCTTCGAACCGGTATTGGCGAAGGACCCATGAAGCGCCTGCCGGTTCACGATGGCCACGTCGCCCGGCGCACAGATCAATGGAACCGCATCCGGCAGCCGGTCGGACCCGGCAGCCGCCACCATTGCCTTGATGTCCGCCCTGGCGCCGCGATGCGATCCCGGAACGACCCAGAGGCCGTTCACGGCGTCGCAACCGTAGAGTTGCGCCATGAAGTTGAAACCGTGGCTCCCCTGGTCGAACGCCGGGCTGTCCCAATGGGTCCAGCCATCCTGGTGCCAGGCGACGGATCCGCCGAGGCGCGGATGCTTGATCCAGACCGCTTCATTGAATGGCGTGAAATCCGGGCCGTTCACCGCTTCCGCCACCCGCAGCAGTCCGGGATGGCCGTAGAGCCGCAGACATGCCTCCGAATATTGCAACGAGCCGTGAATGAGCTGCAGCACATGGGAAGGTGCACCCTCTGGCGCGTCCGGCTCGGCCATCTTCGCGGGATGCCGGCCGTGGGCATAGTCCGTGCCGCCAACCGGGTCCGACAGTGGCTTGACCCAGCCGATGCCCCGGGATTCCCGGCCGCTGTTGAAGGCGGGCTGGCCGTGTTTATCCACCTCTGCCCCGGGTGAAACCGGCGCGTGCTCCAGCAGGTCGGCAAGGTCGCGCTCGATGTCCGCAAGCTCCTCGGCTGCCAGCACCCCCTCGAAGATGTAGAAGCCGTGGCGCCAATAGGAATCGAGGATCGTCGGATCGAGCGCGCCGTCCGGGCCGAAACTCAGCGGCCCCCGATTGTCGAGGGCAAGCGCACGCAGCGTTCCGGCCTCTCGATAACGCACCATCTTCGGTTCCGCCGCGCCGTAGTCCACCGGCGGGGCATCGAACAGCGGCAAGGCGGTCATGGCTTGGGCGGTCTCCACTTGCCGGTTAGCGGTTGGTCAGTGCAGGCTCGAACGCATCGGCGCGTTCGTCGGCCCCGGTGGCGGCGAGCTCGCTCGCCGGGTCGCCGGCGACCCGCACATGGCGCATGACCCGCGGCTCGCCATAGTCGTATGGACAGGCGCGGTGCAGGATGCAGCGATTGTCCCAGATCATCAGGTCGCCGGGTTCCCAACGATGCGCGTAGGTGCGCGGCGCCCGGCACGCCTGGTCGAGCAGTTCGTCGAGCAGCGCCTGGGCGTCGTCGTCCTTCATACCGGGAATACGAAAGGCGTGACGGCCGATGAACAGCGACTTGCGCCCGGTTACCGGATGGGTCTTCACCAGCGGGCGCAGCGGCGCGCCTCGGGTGTGGTAGCCGTAGCCCTCGCCGGTCTTGAAGCTGAAACCCGCTTTCGCCTGCGAGGCATAAAGCGAGTGGTGGGCCGAGAGGTTCGAGATCCGCTCTTTTGTCCCGTCGTCCAGCGCATCGTAGGCGGCGCGCATGTCCGCAAGCTCTGTTTCGCCGCCCTCTGACGGCGTTATTTCGGCGGAGAGCGCGGATGCCTTGGCGGCGAGCGGCATGTAGGAGCTATCGGTGTGCCAGCCCTCGTTTCCGCGCAATGTCTGGTAGCGCTTTTCTTCCGGGTTCATCAGGCCGCCATCGGCTCTCTTGTTGGAGATGTGCACCGCTTTGGCCCCGTCGCGCAGGATTTCGATGTCGCCGAACCGCTCGCCGAAGGCAATGTGTTCCTCATCGGTCAAATGCTGGCCGGGGCACACCAGCGCGCCGTATTTGTGGAAGGCTTCCTCGACTTCACGCCACTCGCCGGCGCCCATGTCGCCGAGTGCAACATCCGTGACCCGCGCGCCCAGAGTGCTATCGAGAGGGGCGACGTCGACCATGGAAACTCTCCTCGCTCGTCTCTTCGAATATTGCGCCGGCGCCCGAGCAGCCGCAAGGGTGCGCCTTTCCGTTCGCCATGCCAGAATAGGCGCGGCGCCGCGTCCGGGAGGGGATGAGGATGACAGCGCGATTCGACTACACGGGCAAATGCGTGCTCGTCACCGGCGGGTCGAGTGGAATCGGCCGGGCCATCGCGGTCGGTTTCCGCGACGCCGGCGCGACAGTGACAATTCTCGGCACGCGAGCCGGTCCGGGCGAGTATCCGGATGAACTGGCGGATATGGCCTACCGCCAGCTCGACATGATCGACAATGCCGGCATCCTCGCGCTCGCCGCCGGCATGCCGGCCCTCGATGTGCTCGTGAATGCAGCCGGTACGACCGTACGTGGGCCGGAAGCCTTCGAACCCGACAATTTCGAATACACCGTGCAGGTCAATCTGAACGGCGCCTACCGCATGTCGCATGCGTTCCGGGAACACCTCAAGGCCTCCGGCGGCTCGGTCGTCAATATCGCGTCCATGACGAGCTATTTTTCGTCGCCGCGCGGGCCGGGCTACGGCGCTTCCAAGGCCGGTATCCTCCAGCTTACCCAATCCCTGGCTTCCGCATGGGCGCGCGACGGTGTGCGCGTCAACGGCATCGCGCCCGGCTGGATCGAGACCAAGCTGACCGCCCCGGTCCAGGCCAATGAGCCGGTCAACCGCCAGATCCTCGACCGCACGCCCATGGGCCGCTGGGGCCGGCCGGAGGAGATGGCCGGAACCGCGCTGTTCCTGGCGTCGGACGCTGCCGCTTTCGTCACAGGCGTCACTATCCCTGTGGACGGCGGCTGGTCGTCCCAGGGCGTCTGACACCCGGCGGCGCTTCTACGCTATACCCGAACCAACCTCGAACGACCGCAAATGGAGAAAGCATCCCCATGACCTTGTCCAGCGTAAGCGACGTCGACACCTCGTCGCCGAAGCATCTCCGCGGGCGATACGCCATCGCCGGGGTCGGGGAGACCGCCTATATGCGGGGCTCGGAATACTCGACCCGTTCGCTCGCTACCTGGGCGATCAAGAACGCCATGGACGATGCCGGCCTGGCGCCGGGCGATATCGACGGCATGTTGAGCTATTCCGGCAACGATTCGGTGTTCTCGCCCTTTGTCGCAGGCGATCTTGGCATCCGGCTGAACTTCTACATGGATGTGCATGGCGGAGGCTCTTCGACCGAGGCGCTGATTGGCATCGCCATCGGCGTCATCGAAGCCGGCATGTGCAAGACAGTGGCGATCTTCCGCTCCATGAACGGCTACAGCCAGGTGCGCATCGGCGGCACGGGCGCACGGTCGGCCGTGCCGATCAACGGCGACCAGATCCATCACCGCGCCTATGGTTGGCAGAGCGCCGGGCAGATGTTCGCCCCAACCTTCCTGCGCCATATGTACGACTATGGCACCACGCCGGAGCAGGTGGCGGCGGTCAAGGTCGCCCATTCCAAACATGCGTCCAACAACCCCAAGGCGTATTACAAGAACCGCCTGACGGCGGACGATGTCGTCGCCAGCCGTATCATCTGCAAGCCGCTGCATTTGCTCGACTGCTGTGTCGAGACCGACAACGCGACCTGCGTAATCGTCACCCGGCTGGACCGGGCGCGCGACTGCCGGAATCCGCCGGCGGTTATTCAGTCCGTGGTCGGGCGCTGCTGCAAGCCGCGCATCGACATGCACTACCAGCACGGGCCGATCTCCACCGTCGCCGGCCACTACGCAAAGGACATCCTGTTCCCCAATGCAGGCGTGACGCCGGAAGACATAGATATGACCGGCTCCTACGACGCCTTCACCTTCACCACCATGCTGCAGCTCGAAGACTATGGCTTCTGCAAGAAGGGGGAGGGCGGCGACTATGTGTCCTCCGGGATCATCGAACTCGGCGGCAAGTGCCCGAACAACACCTCCGGAGGGCATCTCTGCGAGGGTTACACCCACGGCATGAACATGGTGATCGAGAACACCCGCCAGTTGCGGGGTGAGGTGGACGATAGCTGCCCCGTCGGGCGGGACGGCAAGAAGCGGCACACCTACGACTACAGCGAAGGCGGCTGCCGACAGGTGAAGGACGTCGAGCTCACGGCCAATCTCGGCTGGGCCATGCCGGGCACCGGCTCGGCCATGATCATGACCGAAGACGCGCGCTGAGGGGGGGAACGATGCCTATTCAAGGCGAATATATGGGCATGATGCTCACCGTGGACGATGTCGACCGGGAAAACCGGGAGTTCTTCGCCTGGTGCGACAAGGGCGAGTTCCGCCTGCAGCGGAGCCCGGAAAGCGGCCTGTTGCGCTACCCGCCGACGACCGCATGCCCGTGGAGCACGGACCGCGAATATGAGTGGGTCCCCGTCGAGGGCAAAGGCGCGGTGCATTCCTATGTCGAGGTTCATCACCCGATTCAGCCGGCCTTTCGCGACAAGGTGCCCTACATGATCCTGCTGGTCGATCTCGACACGCAGAAGGGCGAGCCGTCGGAGCATGAGGCGCTGCGCGTCGCGGGCAACCTCGTTATGGCTGACGGTGAGTTTGCGCCGCCCGAGACGGTTGCATCGATCGGGATCGGCACGCGGGTCCGGATGGTGTTCTCAAAGGTGGCGGACGGTTTCTCGCTGCCGCAATGGACCGTCGATGAGGAAGCCGAGCAGCCGGAAACGCCCTGGCGCTACCCGCAGGAATAGACCCGCGGTCGTTCAAGCCACGGCATAGTCCCGCAAGACTTCCGGGCTCGGGTCGGACCCGAGTCCGGGAGCGTCGGGCACTGCGATGCGCCCGTCTTCGACCTTGCAGAGGTCGCCGAAGATCTCCGCCTCGTGCCGCCCGAAGAAGCGCTCGACCGGCTCGTCGGTGTCCGCGACTGCAAGCAGGTGCAGGGTCGCGAGGAAGCCCGGCCCGAAATAGGGCGAGTGCGGCACATAGCGGACATTGTGGAGATTGCAGAGTGCCTCGACCTTGCGCATCTCGGTCACGCCGCCGACCTTGGTAACGCTCGGCTGGGCCACATCCACTGCATCGGCCTCCAGCATGGCTTGGAACTGCCATGCCGTGCAGAGGTTCTCGCCAGCCGCAATGCCCATATCGGTCCTGTGACGCAGGTCGGCGAGGCCGGCAAAATTCTCCGGCGGCCAGATCGGTTCCTCCAGCCAATGCACGTCGTGCGGCTCGAAGGATTCCGCCTTTGCGACTGCCTCCGCCAGGGTCCAGGGGCAGTTGGTGTCCACCATCAGCTTCGCCTCGGCCGGGATCGCGGCACGGGCGGCGCCCACGGCAGGCTCCATGCGCTCATGCAGCTTGACCCACCGATAGCCCTGCGACGCAGCGTCGGCGGAGCGCTCGCCCACCAGATCGGGATCGAAATAACGCAGCAGGCTCGCATAGGCTTCCAGCGACATGCGTTGCGCGCCGCCGAGCATACGGTGCAGCGGCATGCCTGCAGCCTTCGCGGCGATATCCCAGAGTGCGATGTCGAGGCCCGAGAGCGCATAGATCGTCTGCCCGTAGCGCCCGAAGATATGTAGCGTCTTCTGGAGTTCGGCGTGCAGCGCCGCGATGTCGCCCGCGTCCCGGCCGATGACGAGCGGGGCGATCATCGTCTCCAGCGCCGCGCGCGTGGATGGGATCGCATTGAAGCCGAACGCCTCGCCCCAGCCGACATGGCCTTCATCGGTCTCGACCCTGATGAGGAGAGTGTCGAGATTGCGCCATTCCGTTCCGCCGAAGCCAGTGGGAGGGCCGCCGTGGTCGAAGGGAATGGACAGGGTGACAGTCTCGATATTCGCGATCTTCACGGGGTAGTCCCTTCATCGGCCTCGAGCCAGGCGGCCAGCATTTTCTCGATCCCATTTTGCGAAAGCCCGTCGCCGATGAAGACGATCCGGCTGGTGCGGTCGTCGGACGGCCAGGTTTCCAGGATCGCCGGCGGATGGAACATGTGTTGCACGCCATGCACGGCGACCGGCGTTTCCAGCCCGGTAACATTCAGTATGCCCTTGAGACGGAGCAATGACTCGCCGTGGGAGGTAATCAGCGCTTCCAGGAAACCGACCCAAGTGTTCCAGGAATAAGCGCCATCCCGGCGCACGCAGAAGGAGGTGAACCGATCGTTGTGGCGATGGCTGCCATGGTGATCGTGATCGTGGTCGTGCTTCTGCGCCTCGAAAGCCTCTTCGCGCAGCCAGTTGCGGACATCTGCCGACTTGGTGGTCGGATCGTAAAGACCGGCCCCGAACAGGCGGTCCGGATCGATTTCGCCCTGAACCACGCGGTAGCGCGGTGCGCTCGGGTTGATGCCGGCCAGACGGTCCTCCAGCGAGGAAATGCAGTCTTCTTCGGCAATGTCGGTTTTGGTCAGTAGCAGCCGGTCGGCCATCGCGGCCTGCTTCAGCGATTCCTCATGCCGGTCGAGCTGGCCGTCGCCGTGTACGCCGTCCACCGTAGCCAGCACGCTGTCGAGCCGGAAGCAGGTAGCCACCATCGGGTCTGCCATCAGCGTGTGCAGCACGGGTGCCGGATCGGCGAGCCCGGTGGTCTCGATCACCACGCGGTCGAAGGCCGGAATCTCCTCGCGTGCGCGGCGCCCGAACAGATCGCGCAGGGTCTCGGCGAGCTCGCCCCGGATCGAGCAGCAAATGCAGCCGGAGTCCATCACCATGATGTTCTCGTCGCTCGATGCCGCGACCAGCTCGTGGTCGAGGCCGACTTCGCCGAACTCGTTGATGACGACGGCGGTGCGCTCCATCCCGTCCTGGCGGATCAGGCGGGAGAGCAGGGTCGTCTTGCCGCTTCCGAGAAAGCCGGTGATGACGCTGACCGGCAACGGGTCGTTGTCGCCGTTCACTGAAACGCCTTGAAGGTAATCAGGGTAAATGTGTCAGCGACGCCCGGCAGCGTTTGCAGACGCTCGGTGACGAAATGGCCCGGATCCGCATCGTCTTCGAGATAGCACTTGACCAGCAGGTCGTACTGTCCGGATGTGGAGTAGATTTCCGAAGCCTGCTCGACCTCCTGCGCCAAGTGGTCGGCAACCTCATACGCCTTGCCGAGCGAGCATTTCACCATCACGAAGATCGGTCGCATTCCGGCCTCCCGACCTGAAGCTGAACCTTAGAGCCTGACTCATAAAGAAAGTTTTGTATTTCAGTGTGTTGCGAGCCGTCGGGTGACGAGTTGAACGGAGGCGGCGAAGTACCGAACGTGGGCGGAGGGATTGCTGCCCCTGGAGCCTTTCGCCAGTCGTCGCTCGCACCCCGCCCGTAGCCTGAACAAAACCGGGGAGTATAATCCGTTGAAATAACGCGATTCATTTCGGGTCAGGCTCTTAGGCCGACTGCGCGTCCGGACCGGGACGCAGCATGAATGCCGGAATGTGCTCACCAAAGGCCGTGTTCGGGGAGGACGCTTCGGCCGGCGGAGCGGTTCGGCGCCCACGTTCCTTTGCGGCGGGCGCTGCCGTTCTGCGGCTCGGCCGGTCCTTCGGGGCGGCGCTGCGTTCGGTCCGGGCAGTGCTGCGCTCGGCCGGGGCGGCCCGGCTGCGGCGGCGGCGCTTCGGTTCGTCGTCCCAGTTCGCGGTTTCGACCGTCTCAAGCGTGCGCCGGGGCACATCGCGGCCGATCAGCTTCTCGATCCGCCCGGCATGGAAGGCGTCTTCCGGTTCCGCGATGGTGATGGCCGTGCCCGACCGTCCTGCCCGGCCGGTTCGCCCGATGCGATGGATATAGTCTTCCGCATGGATCGGCACGTCGAAGTTGAAGACGTGGCTGACCCGCGGGATGTCCAGGCCGCGCGCCGCCACATCGGAGGCCACCAGCAGCCGGATTTCGCCCGACCTGAAGCGGTCGAGCGTATCGGTGCGCCGGAACTGCGGCATGTCGCCATGCAGCGCCGAAGCCTCGAACCCATGCTTCGTCAGCGACTTCACGAGAATATCGACGTCGCGCTTGCGGTTGCAGAAGACGAGGCCGTTCTCGACCTCCTCCGTGCGCAGAATTTCCCGTAGCGCCGCCCGCTTGTCGTCTCGGTGGACAAGCGTCAGTTGCTGATCGACCGTTTCCGCCGGAGAAGCGGGCGGGGTAACCGAAATTTCCTTCGGTTCGCTCAGGAAATTGTCGGCCAGCTTGCGAATCTCGGTCGGCATTGTCGCCGAGAAAAATAGCGTCTGGCGCTTCTTGGGCAGCAGGCCGACGATGCGTTCGATATCCGGGATGAAACCCATATCCAACATACGGTCGGCCTCGTCGATGACGAGCACCTTGACGTCGCTCAGCAAGATGCGTCCACGCTCGAAAAGGTCGAGCAGCCGGCCCGGCGTGGCGATCAAGACATCGACGCCGCGCCCCAGCGCTTTCTGCTGATCGACGAAGCTCTCTCCGCCGATCAACAGCGCCGTGCTAAGCCGGTGATACTTGCCGTAGCGGTCGAAATTCTCGTTCACCTGGGCGGCAAGCTCGCGCGTCGGCTCCAGGATAAGGGAGCGCGGCATACGCGCCCGCGCCCGCCCGCTGGTGAGCATGTCGATCATCGGCAGGGTGAATCCGGCGGTCTTGCCGGTGCCGGTCTGTGCGCAACCCAGGACGTCTCGTCCCATGAGCACAACCGGAATTGCCTGTTCCTGAATCGGCGTCGGTTCGGTGTAGCCCGAGTCCTCGACCGCTTTGAGCGTTTCTTCGCTCAGTCCGAGATTTTGGAATGTCATGTGTTCTGTCGAACGATCTCTCATCAAATTTATGTTGGCCTAGTTGTTATGCGGACTTCGGGAATTGTCAAGGACTTCCGCCCGTTCCGGCGCCTTTAAGCGTGAATATCCGGCAAGGCCGAATGTCGCAGACGGCGCGCCTAAACGAGACGGTTGGGTGGATTGCGCCCGGCAAACAGGGCTTCCAGCCCCGAGATCACATGCTCGGCCATAGCGAGCCGGGTTTCCATCGTGGAACTGCCGATATGCGGCTGCACGTAGATGCGGCCGAGCCGCAGATAGGCAGGGTGGACATTCGGTTCGCCTTCGAACACGTCGAGACCGGCTCCGGCGAGATGTCCGCTTTCTACCGCCGCTATCAGGGCGTCGTCATCGACCAGGCTGCCGCGCGCAATGTTCACGACCAGCGCGCCTTTCGGAAGGCGGGCGATTCGTTCCGCATTCAGCCAGTGGTGCGTCTCCAGCGAAGCAGGGGCTGAAATGACCAGAATTTCGCTGCGGGACAGGAACTCTCCCTCATCGGCGAAATACAGACCCGTTTCCGCCTCCAGCGGCCGACGATTGCGATAGCCGATCTCCATTTCGAAAGCCCGGGCGCGCCTGGCGATCTCGCGCCCAATTCGCCCCATGCCGAATATCCCGAGCCGCTTGCCGTTAACTTCGGTACCCACCAGCTGGCGCGGCCCCCAACGCTTCCATCTGCCCTCGAGGATCAGCGCCTGTCCCTCGCGCGCCCGGCGGGCGGCGCCCAGCATCAGCAGCATGGCGTTGTCGGCGACCGAAGCGCTGAGCACATCCGGCGTATAGACAACGGGAATGCCGCGCGCCTGCAGAGCGTCGAGATCGAGATGCTCATGGCCGACGGAATAGGTGGCCACCGCCTTCAGCGAAGCCGGAAGGCCTGAAACGGCGGCGGCGTCGAGACGCTCGGTCGTGTTGATGACGAGCGCATCCATTCCGCTGCACGCAGCCACGACATCGGCAGGCGTGAGCGGGCCGTCTTCGGAATTCACGGTCACGTCGAACGTCCGGGCAAGCCGGGCCTCCACGGGTTCCGGCAGGCGCCGCGTGACGAAGATGCGTTTCATCGCCTGTTCCTTTGCCGAAAACTGCCGCCCGGTCGGGCTATGCGCCGAGAATTTCGCCTGCTTCGAGCCCCGCCTCCACCGGGCCAATCTTTCCGGCGCCGTCCGGACGGACCCGGATCGCGCGCACCGCCCCGCTGGCAGCCGCGATCGTGGCGCCGTCGTCGCTCACCGACAGGACCGTTCCGGGCCTGGCGTCGGCGGAAGACTTTTCCGGGCGGGCATCGAATATCTGGAGCTTGGCGCCCGCGCGCATTGTCCAGGCGCCCGGCTGGGGGTTGCAACCGCGAATGAGGTTGTAGATTTCGTCCGCCGGGCAAGACCAGTCGATCCCGGCATCGTCCGCGGTGCACCAGCTCTCATAGGTCGCCTGCGCCTCGTCCTGCACGATCTTCGGGGCATTTCCGGCGCGAACGAGATCGACGGCTTCCAGCATCGCATCCACGCCCATCGGGAACAGGCGGTCGAAATAGACGCTTCCGAGCGTGTCATCGGGACCGATGGCGGTCTTCTTCTGGAGCAGCACGGGGCCGGTATCGAGGTCGTCGTCCGGCCAGAAGATGGTGAGCCCCGTTTCCGCCCGGCCTTGGATGATCGGCCAGTTGATCGAACTCGGACCGCGATGCAGAGGCAGCAGGGAAGGGTGGTACTGGATGGTGCCGAGCGTCGGAAGGTTGAGGAAGGAAGAGGGCACGATCTTGGTCACATAGGCCATGACGCAGAGGTCCGGCTTGAGCGTCGCAAACTCTTCGTGGATGGCCGGGTCCCGGAAGCTCTTCGGCTGGAAGACCGGCAGACCCCGCTCACCGGCCGCGACCTTCAGCGGGTCCGGGCGGTCGGCCCTGGTGTCGGGAGCGCAATAGACCGCGACGACATCGTCGCCGCGCGCGACCAGCGCGTCGAGCACCGCCTTGCCGAAAGCCTGCTGGCCGTTGACGACGATACGCATGAAGACCCTCTCCTCATCCTCTCGGGCCGCCAGTCTATAACACGCTTGACCGCCCGCGGGGGCGCGTAGCAGGCTCGACCCATGATCGCCTTCACCCTCCGGCGCCTCATGCAATCCATCGTCGTGATCCTGTTCGTGGCGTTGATTGCGTTCTCCATGTTCCGGTTCGTCGGCGACCCGGTGCATCAGATGGTCGGCATCGAGACGACGCTTGAGCAACGCGCGGCGCTCAGGGAACGCCTCGGCCTGAACGACCCCTTCCATGTGCAGTTCGCGCGCTATATCGCCAAGGCGGCGCGGCTCGATTTCGGCATCTCCTACCAGCACAAGAAGCCGGTAACGGAGCTGCTCGGCGCGCGCTTTCCCGCAACCTTCGAACTTGCAATGGTTTCGGCGCTTTTCGCCCTGGCGGTGGGCGTGCCGATGGGCGTGTTCACCGGGCTTTACCGCGAGAGCTGGTTGTCGAAGGTGTTCATGGCGGTTTCGCTGGCCGGTATTTCGCTACCGACCTTCCTGATCGGAATTCTGCTGATCTTCGTCTTCTCGGTGACGCTCGGCGTCATGCCGAGCTTCGGGCGCGGCGAGACCGTAGATCTCGGCGGCTGGACGACCGGATTGCTGACCGCAAGCGGGCTCCAGGCTCTCGTCATGCCCGCGATCACGCTGGGCCTCTTCCAGATGACGCTCATCATGCGCCTCGTGCGTTCGGAAATGCTGGAGGTGTTGCGCACCGACTACATCAAATTCGCCCGCGCGCGCGGGCTGTCGAACCGGGCCGTGCATTTCGGCCATGCTTTGAAGAATACGCTGGTGCCGGTCATCACCATTACCGGGCTGCAACTGGGCGGTATCATCGCTTTTGCGATCATCACCGAGACCGTCTTCCAGTGGCCGGGCATGGGCTTGTTGTTCCTGCAATCGATCCAGACCGTCGATATCCCGATCATGGCCGCCTATCTGATGCTGATCGCATTCCTCTTCGTTGCAATCAACCTGGCCGTGGACCTGCTTTACTATGTCGTCGATCCGCGCCTGCGGCTCGACCGGGGGGCCGCCTGGTGAGGGGTTGGCGGGACAGCGACCTCTGGTATTCCTTCACACGTTCGCGGATCGCGGTCGCGGCTGCGGCGGTCGCCGGCGCGGTGGTTCTGGCCGCGTTCCTCGCCCCCGTTATCGCGCCTTACGACCCGTTCGACCTCGCAAGCCTCGACCTTCTCGACGCCCATATTCCGCCGGTCTGGTCCGAGGACGGGGAAGCCCGATTCCCCATCGGCACGGACGATCAGGGCAGGGACCTGCTTTCGGCGATTCTTTATGGCGCGCGGATTTCGATCGGGGTCGGTATTGCGTCCGTGCTGCTTTCGCTGTTCGTCGGCGTCGGCCTCGGCCTCGTCTCCGGTTATGCGGGCGGGCGCATCGACGCCTTCATCATGCGCGTGGCGGACATCCAGCTCAGCTTTCCCGCCATCCTGATCGCGCTTCTGGTGAACGGCGTGCTGCGTGGAATCCTGCCGAGCGAACGCCAGGACGACCTGGCGATCTATGTGCTGGTGCTCTCCATCGGCATTTCCGGGTGGGTGCAATATGCGCGCACGGTGCGCGGCTCGACCCTAGTCGAGAAGAACAAGGAATATGTTCAGGCGGCGCGGCTGATCGGCATTACTTCGGCGAGCATCATGCTTCGCCACATTCTTCCGAACGCGATGGGACCCGTGTTGGTGATCGCCACGATTCATCTCGCTGTTGCGATCATTACGGAGGCGACATTGTCCTTTCTCGGCATCGGGGTGCCGCCGACGGAACCGTCGCTCGGAACCCTCATCCGCATCGGCAACGATTTTCTCTTCTCCGGCGAATGGTGGGTGACGATCTTCCCCGGCGCCACGCTTGCCGTGCTGGTGCTATCGGTCAACTTGCTCGGCGACTGGCTGCGCGATGCCCTCAACCCCAAGCTCCGCTGAACTCGTTGCCGCGGAGGCGGTTGCGCGGCATTTCGACGTCTCGAAGCCCTGGCTTTCGCGCACCATCGAGCGCAGCCCGCGTGTTTTTCTGAAGGCCGTGGACGGCGTTTCCTTTTCCTTGGCAAAGGGGGAAACGCTGGCGCTCGTCGGCGAGTCCGGTTGCGGCAAATCCACCGTCGCCCGGCTGGTTGTGGGCCTCTACCGACCGACTTCCGGGCGTGTGCTGTTCGACGGGCGGGACCTCACCGGACTCCCGGCGGGCGAGCGCGCCCGCAGCCGGCGCCGGCTGCAGATGATTTTCCAGGACCCCTATGCGAGCCTGAATCCCCGGTGGCGGGTGCGCGACATCGTGGCGGAGCCGCTCCGCGCCTTCGGACTGGCGAAGGGGCGGTCGGAACTGGACGAGCGCGTCGGCGACCTGCTGTCGCAAGTGGGCCTTTCGCCGGCGGACGGCGAGAAATACCCGCACGAGTTTTCCGGCGGTCAGCGCCAGCGCATCTCGATTGCGCGCGCCCTTTCCAGCAATCCCGAATTCCTGGTGTGCGACGAGCCGACCTCGGCGCTCGATGTTTCGGTGCAGGCGCAAATCCTGAACCTGATGCGCGACCTGCAGGAAGAGCTCGGGCTGACCTATCTGTTCATCAGCCACAACCTGGCGGCTGTGCGGCATATTTCGGACCGGGTGGGCGTCATGTATCTCGGCCGGATCGTGGAGATCGCGGACTCCCGCACGCTCTTCGCCGCGCCGCGCCATCCCTATACGCAGATGCTGCTGGACGCGATTCCCGACCTCGCCATGTCCGGCCATGCGCGTGAACCGATGGGCGGCGAAGTGCCGAACCCGCTCGATCCGCCCGCCGGTTGCCATTTCCACCCGCGCTGCCCGTTCGCCAATGCACGCTGCCGAGCTGAGACGCCGGTGCTGAAACGATACGGGGCCGCAGAAACCGCCTGCCATGCGGTCGAGGAAGGTCGGATTTAGAGCGGTATCCGCCTCTACTGGACCGGGTCGGAAGGGTTGCAGATACTGCCGCCCCGGCCTGCGAGCCTACCGGATGCACACATCTCGTTTTGAAGTGCGCCCGGTGCGCCCGTTAGCCCGGCCATGCCGCGCTCCGCCCCGATTCGTCACCCTCGCGAAGGCGGGGGTCCATCCATGGCTCCGGATGCCGCCGCAACCGGTGGAGAGCAGGGCGAACCGCCTGCGGCTGCCGCGAAAACCAAGGCTGGCCCCGGCTCGGAGGCCGGGGTGACGGACGGGGTCATGCAATGCAAAGCCACCGGTGGCAGATGTGTGAATCCGGTAGGCCTGCGAGCCGGGGCAGGAACCGGCGGCCCCGCCCTGCCCCGAAGGCGCGGAGACACCCCGGTGATGTCATGAAATGTCATGTTCTGTCATGCGATGTCATGTTTTGCTGCCGTTCCGCCCCTCTCCGCCGGCCTCGCCGAAGCTCCGTCCTCCTGCATCCTGCATGGCGTTCCTTCTTCGCGTTTCGTTCCGTTCGCGCCGCCGCCGGCTTGCCTGCGGCGCATCCCTTTTTCGCGCGTATCGCATGGGCGCGCGCGCCCGCGTTTGCGCCGGCGCGGTTTGCGCGCCTGATTGCGCGCGCATGCGCGCGCGGGCAAACACTAAGGCGCACTTCTCCTGTCCGTTCCGTTGGGGTTTTTTCGCGCCGGCGCGAGGTGAGAGACGAAGCGGCCCGCGGATGCCGCTTCCTCCTGACCCATCTTACCACGGTTTTACAGAGGTCAAGCCCTTACCGGGAATTATTTCATAATTCGTGAACGAATTGCAGCCATCGATCGTGGACCCGATGCGCCCACCGGACCGGAAACCGACCGTGTTGCGCCTTGAACCGAGGCTCAACCGTCGCCCCGGGCCCTTAGCCGGGGCGACGAACCGGATGCGAGGCCGGCGGCTGTCCACCGAACGGCAGTCGATTCAGCCGGATCGAATCGTACTCTAGGCCAGCGTTCGTGATTTGAGACTCATTTAAGGGGATTCCGGCTCGATGTCCGGCCCGAGGCGCAAAGCTGTCGATGGCGACCCCGCACCCGGATTGCGCTCTGCCCGCACCGAGGAACTTGACATGGGAGAAGCTGTGGTAAGCTCAGAGTAGGGGAAAGGCGGCTGCCGAAGCCGCCTTTTCGATTCCGTAAAGCGAAGGAGCCAGTGAACCACGCCGGAAACCGCCGGAAAATCTGCGCCCGGCGCACGCGGCAGGCGCAGCAAAAGACGGCCGGCGGAGACCGGGGCGCAGGGAGTCTCATGACATCGCACGACAGAACATGACATTTCATGACACATCGCGGAGCGTCCTCCCCGGCGCGGCGCGAGAGGGGTTCCGGGAGGCCTCTTCCGGCGTCTGCGGATCGGGACGGAGATGCGTCAGTCCGGCGCGGGGGTGCGCCGGCGGCCCAGGAATGCGGTCATCATGCGGGCTGGCTCGTCGGTGCGGTAGGCGTCCGTATTTTGAGGTCAATAATATCTGTCACACGTATAGGATCTGTTGGCCCACGCAAGATATAACCTCTTATCTTTCCGAGCTTCCACTAGGTTATGTTTCTTCCCATTACACGACTTACACATCGGAAGAATATACCAAGAACCATCTGTCTTTCCGTCATAAAGCTGAACATGTGCGCCGACTACTGCATTGTTATTGCACTGATAAATTCCACATTTTCTTGGCCAATTTCGACCCGTCTCATTCATCCAGTGTTGTTTCCATGATCCGCATTTGCACTTGTTATCCGCGGTTCCGTTAATGTTTCGAATTCGCCAACGTGCTGTCATCCTTGTTGCTCCATCCTTCAATTAATAAATTCAGAGATGCATCATATGACCTTGGTGCATGAAGACTAGATGTCGAAGGTGACCCGGGCGATGCGCCCCGCTGCGCCCCGGTCGTCCCAGTTGAGCCGCACAAGCTCCGCCATGGCCGCGCCCGCCGCCTCAGGCGGGATTCCGCTCGACGAGCTGGCGCGCGATGATGATGCGCTGCAACTCGTTGGTGCCTTCGCCGATGGCGAGCAGGGGCGCGTCTCGGTAATAGCGCTCGACATGCATCTCCTTCGAGTAGCCGTAAGCGCCGTGGACGCGCATCGCCTCCATGCTGTTCTCGACCGCGGCTTCGGAAGCGAAGAGCTTGGCCATGCCGGCCTCCATGTCGCAGCGCTCGCCGGCGTCGTAGGCGCGGGCGGCCTGCTCGACCAGCAGCCGGGCCGCCTCGACGCGCGTCGCCATGTCGGCGAGCTTGATCTGGATCGCCTGGTGCTGCGCGATCGGCTGGCCGAAGGTCTCGCGCTGCTGGGCGTAGCGAAGCGCATCTTCCATCGCGGCGCGAGCAACGCCGACGCCGCGCGCCGCGACATTGATCCGGCCGAGTTCGAGCCCGCCGAGCGCGTGGCGCAGCCCTTTGCCTTCCCCCAGCCCGATCAGCCGGTCGGCAGGGATCCGGTAGTCCTCGAAGATGAGCTCGGCGGAATCGATGCCCTTGTAGCCGAGCTTCTCCAGCTTCCGGCTGACGCTGAAGCCGGGGCCCTTCTCGGCGAGGAAAAGGCTCATGCCCCGGTGGCGCGGGCTCGCCGCCGGATCGGTCTTGACGAGGAGTGCGAAACAGGAGCCGTGGATGCCGTTCGATATCCAGGTCTTCGTGCCGTTCACGACATAGCTGTCGCCGTCGCGCCGCGCGGTCGTGCGGATCGCCTGCAGGTCCGTGCCGCAGTTCGGCTCAGTGAGGGCGAGGCCGCCGCGGATTTCGCCGGATGCGAAGCGCGGCAGCCAGGTACGTTTCTGTTCCTCCGTGCCGAAGCGCAGCACCGCAGCGGACATGATGAGGTGCGAGTTGAAGATGCCGGAGAGCGACATCCACACAGCCGACACCCGCTCGACGATGCGCGCATAGATCGAGGCGCCGAGGCCGAGACCGCCATATTCCTCGGGGATGATCGCGCCGAACAGGCCGAGTTCCTTCATCCGCTCGACGATGTCCGCGGGCCAGGTGTCGCTGTGCTCCAGCGCCAGCACATGCGGGCGCACATCGCGGTCGAGGAACTTGTCCACCGTGTCGAGCAGGGCGGCTTCGATCTCGGCGGCGTCGGGCGAGGGGGCGTTCACGGGCTCAATACCCGGCCTTGTCATCGACGGCATGGCCCCGTTTCGGAACCAGCATGTTGCGTTCGAAGCTCATGAAGACAGTGCCGTCGGCCTTGAGGCCCCGCGTCGCGATGCGCACGATCCCCTGGGTCGGGCGCGACCGGCTCTCGCGTTTCTCCAGCACTTCCGATTCCGCGTATATGGTATCGCCGACGAAGACGGGCGCGGTGAGCGAGATATCGGTCCAGCCGAGATTGGCGATAGCCTTCTGGCTCGTGTCCGACACCGACATCCCGGCCACGAGCGAGAGCGAGAAGGTCGAGTTGACGAGCGGCCGCCCGAACTCGCTGTGGCGCGCATATTCCTTGTCGAAATGGATCGGGTGCTGGTTCATCGTCAGCAGGGTGAACCAGGTGTTGTCGCTCTCGGTGATGGTGCGCCCCGGCCGGTGCTCGTAGATATGGCCGACCGCGAAATCCTCGAAATAGCGGCCGTAACTCT
The DNA here is from genome assembly GCA_965261985.1 of Alphaproteobacteria bacterium. Classification (GTDB taxonomy): domain Bacteria; phylum Pseudomonadota; class Alphaproteobacteria; order Bin95; family Bin95; genus Bin95. The sequence continues at coordinate 4,233,380 of OZ253490.1, read as the reverse complement.
CGCGGAACCGGTACGGCCCCACCTCCCGGGCTTCAACGCTCATCCCTCTTCTTCCTCCCTTGCGCGGTCGAGAATGTCGCGGATCGCTTCGATGCATCGTCCGCAGACCGGAGCGCAGGCGTTGCGGCGGAATACTTCCGCCACGCGGCGCGCGCCCGCCCCGAGAGCGCCTTCCACGGCCTGCGCGGAAAGATCGTTGCAAAGACATACCCGCATAGGTGCCAACATGGGCCGCATGAGGCGCGATTGACAAGGATGAATGCTATGCATACGGTCGCGAAATCGAGCGTGGGGCGTCGCTCCGGGACACGTCGGGAGGTTGTGTGGCTCTTCTCGAAATTGACGAGTTGAAGACACAGTTCTTCACATCGGCGGGGACAGTGCTCGCCGTCGACGGCATCTCTTATACTGTGGAAGAGGGCGAAACGGTGGCTGTGGTCGGCGAGTCCGGTTGTGGCAAGTCTGTGTCTGCGCTGTCCATATTGCGCCTGGTTGCGGACCCGCCGGGGAAGATCGTGGGCGGGCGTATCGGCTTCATGGGGCGCAACCTGCTGGAGCTCAGCGACAGGGAGATCAGGAAAGTTCGCGGGCGGCATATCGGTATGATCTTCCAGGAGCCGATGACCTCGCTCAATCCGGTGCTGACCATCGGCACGCAGTTGACTGAGACCGTCGTCCACCATCTCGGTTACAACGAGGAAAGAGCGGCGTCGCGCTCGCTGGAACTGATGGAGATGGTCGGCATTTCCGATCCGCCCCGTCGGCTGGACCAGTATCCGCACCATCTCTCGGGCGGCATGCGCCAGCGGGTAATGATCGCGATGGCGCTCGCCTGCGAGCCCAAGCTGATTATCGCGGACGAACCGACGACGGCGCTCGATGTCACGATCCAGGCGCAAATCCTGGAGCTGATGAAGAACCTGACCCGCGAGCTCGGCGTCGCGATGATCGTCATCACCCACAATCTCGGCGTCGTGGCCCGCTATGCCGACCGGGTGAATGTGATGTATGCGGGCAAGATCATCGAGACCGGCACCGCCGAGGACGTCTATCATCGTCCACGCCATCCCTACACGCTGGCCTTGCTGAACTCCGTGCCGCGCGTGGACCAGCAGCGCACCGCCAGGCTAGACCCGGTCGAGGGCCAGCCGCCGGACCTCACCCGGCTGGACGGAAGCTGCTCGTTCCGGCCGCGTTGCCGCTATGCCCAGGAACAGTGCGCCAGGGCCTTCCCGGAACTGGAATTCGTAGGCGAAGGGCACCGGGCGGCCTGTTTCCGGGCCCATGAGATCGGTACTGAGGCGGAGCAGGTCGCATGAACGATATTGCGGTACAGACCAGCGCCCGCGGCACGGTTACGGGAGACGTGCTGGTCTCGGTGAACGGGCTCAGGATGTACTTCCCGGTCACCGAAGGGATGATAATGCGCCGGGTCGTCGCGCATGTGAAAGCGGTGGACGGCATCGATTTCGAGATTCGCCGGGGCGAGACGCTCGGCCTCGTGGGCGAGTCCGGTTGCGGAAAGACCACTACCGGTCGCTGCATCCTGCAATTGGAAAGGTCGACGGCAGGTTCCATCGTCTTTGACGGGCGCGAGTTGAGCGAACTTCGGGGCGAGGCGCTCCGGACTATGCGGCGGCGCATCCAGGTGATCTTCCAGGACCCTTACAGTTCCCTCAACCCGCGCCTCAAGATCGGTGAGATCATCGGAGAGCCGATCCGGGTGCATGGCCTCATCCCGGACAAGGCCAAACGCAAGACGCGGGTGCGCGAATTGCTGGCGGTCTGCGGCCTGAACCCGGCCTTCGCGGACCGGTATCCGCATGAGATGTCGGGCGGCCAGCGCCAGCGCGTCGGCATCGCGCGCGCGCTCGGACTGGAACCGGAGTTCATCGTTTGCGATGAGGCGGTATCGGCGCTCGACGTATCGATCCAGGCTCAGGTCATCAACCTTCTGGAAGAGTTGCGGGACGAGTTCGACCTGACCTACCTCTTCATCAGCCACGACCTGTCGGTGGTGCGTCATCTCTGCCACCGGGTTGCGGTGATGTATCTGGGCAAGATGGTCGAACTTGCCGAGACGGACGAGTTGTTCGACAACCCGATGCATCCCTACACCAGGGCGCTGCTGGAAGCGGTGCCGATCCCCGATCCGGTGATCGAGCAGGCTCGCGCGCACAAGATCATCAAGGGCGAGATTCCGAGCCCGATCAATCCACCTTCGGGTTGTGTCTTCCATCCGCGTTGCGAGATGGCGGTCGATGGCTGCCCGAGGGCGTTCCCGGATTTCCGCGAAGTGAAACCGGGCCATTGGGTTGCCTGCACGGAGGTGTAGCGCTTGAATGCCGCCTGTAGCGAGGGCGGAAACGGAGGCGTTACGGCGCCTGCGACCAAGCCGGGCCCTGTTGCAGGGCTCGAAAAACAGGGAGGTAGCGTAACGGATATGAAAACAAGCTTGACCAAATGGGCCGTTGCGGCCGGGCTGGGGGCGGCGGTTGCAACCGGCGCAACAGTCGCGGCGTCGGCGGAGGAACCGAAGATGGGCGGCGTGCTGCGCATCGTCGTCGGCTCCAAGATCCCGTCCTATGACGGACACCGGGAATCGACCTTCGGCATGATCCACCCGATCCGGCCGTTCTATAGCCTGCTGATCCGTGTCAACCCGGACGATCCGCAGTCCTCGGACTTCATCTGCGACCTGTGCGAAGGCGACCTGCCCGCGCCGACCAACGAAGGCGGGACCTACACCTTCAAGATCCGGCAGGGTGTGAAGTTCCACGACGGCACGCCGCTTACGGCGCACGACATCGTCGCGACCTTCAACAAAATCATCTTCCCGCCGGAAGGCATCCTAAGCAACCGCGTCAGCCGCTTCTCGATGGTCGATGCCATCTCGGCGCCGGACGACTTCACGGTCCAGTTCGACCTGAAATACGCTTCGCCCGGCTTCATTCCGATGGTCGCGACGCCGTTCAACTTCGTTTACGCGAAGAAGGACATCGAGCAGAAGGATCCGGAAGGCAAGGATCCGCAATACGGCATGAAGTGGCACCAGAACAACATCAACGGCACCGGTGCCTTCAGTTTCGTCGAGCATCAGCCCGGCGCGTTCGTGAAGGGCAAGCGCCACGATAGCTACCATCACGAAGGCAAGCCGTACCTCGATGGTTATATCGCGATCTCGGCTCCGAAAATGTCGATCCGCATCCAGTCGATCCGCGGCGGCCGCGCCGACATCGAGTTCCGCGGCTTCCCGCCGAAGTCCCGCGACGACCTCGTGAAGGCGCTGGGCGACGGCATTACCGTTCAGGAAAGCGCCTGGAACTGCACCTTCGGCTATGCCGGAAACCAGACCAAGCCGCTCTTCCAGGACAAGCGCGTCCGGCAAGCCATGACCCTGGCCCTCGACCGTTGGGGCGCGTCGAACTACCTGTCCAAGATCGCGATCGTGAAGACCGTTGGCGGCCTCGCGCTGCCGGGCCATCCGGTAGCGACGGACGAGGCGACGCTGAAGACTTATTACGGTTACTGGCCGGACATCAAGAAGAGCCGTGAGAAAGCACGCGAGCTCCTCAAGGCGGCGGGTGCCGAGGGCGCGCACTTCAAGATCTGGAACCGCGCCGTGGACCAGCCTTACAAGGTGGTCGGCACCTGGATGCTGGACCAGTGGAAGCAGGTCGGCCTGGATGTCGAGCAGGTAGTGGTACCGACCGGGCCCTGGTATGCGGGCCTGCGCGATCCCGACGCGTTCGATGTCGCGATCTGGCCGTCTTGCCAGAGCGTTGTGAATCCGATCGTGGATGCGGGCGCCTGGTTGTCGAAGGACAAGGCGGCGGACAATCGCGGCTACTACACGGACACGGTTCTCGACGAGTGGTATGAGCAGATGAACCGGGAAGGCGACTTCGAGAAGCAGAAGGAAATCTACCGGAAGTTCGAGAAGCGCGTCCTGCATGAAGAAGCGCATTTCGGGCAGGTCCTGTGGTGGAACAAGATCAACCCGCACCGCTCCTATGTGAAGGGCTGGAAGATCGCGCCGTCGCATTACCTGAACCAGTCTCTGGACCAGATCTGGCTCGATGTTTCCGACGAGGAGCGCAAACAGCGCACCATGGACGAACTGGGCGGCTGACCGCCAAACCTCTTGCGCCGCTCCGGACCTCCGGGGCGGCGCCTTCTCTCTTAGAGGCGTTCATTCATGTATAAATATGTCGTCAAAAGGCTGTTGTTGCTGATCCCGACCCTTGTGGGTGCGGCGATTCTGGTATTTCTGCTGCTGCGCGCGGTTCCGGGCAATGTCTGCGAATTGAGGCTCGGCGGCGGCGGCGAATGGGTGGATCCGGTGGCGCTGGAGCAGTGCCAGATCCAGCTGGGGCTCAAGGACCCCATGTATGTACAGCTTTACGATTTCCTGACGGGTTTCTTCACCTTCAATTTCGGCGAGTCGATGTGGACGGGACGGCCGGTCGCTTTCGAGGTCGCCCTGCGGTTCGAGCTTTCGCTCCAGATTGCGATCATGGCGACGCTCGTATCCATTCTTGTCGCCATCCCGCTCGGAACGATCTCGGCGATCAAGCAGAATACCTGGATCGACTATGTGGTCCGCACGATCAGCATTGCCGGCATCGCGATGCCGTCCTTCTGGCTCGGCATCATCATCATTCTGGGCTTGCTGATCACGACCCAGGCTTATCTCGGCACGCCCTGGATGCCACCCATCGACTACCGGCCGCTTTGGGAGGATCCGGGCTACAACCTGTCGATGCTGATCTGGCCGGCCGTCGCGACGGGGTACCGCTATTCCGCAGTGGCGACCCGAATGACGCGCTCAGCTCTGCTGGAGGTGCTGCGGGAGGACTATGTGCGCACCGCCCGCGCCAAGGGCCTGCTGGAGAAGATGATTATCAACCGCCATGCGCTGCGCAACTCGCTGCTGCCGGTGGTGACGATCATCGGCATCGAGTTCGCCTTCCTGATGGGCGGCCTGGTGGTGACGGAGCAGGTCTTCAACCTGAACGGCATCGGCAAGCTGTTCGTGGAATCGGTGGGCAACCAGGACTATGTGATGACCCAGTCTCTGGTCATGCTGGTGGTCACGATCTTCGTCCTCGTCAATCTTGTGGTCGATATTCTTTACGCCGTGCTCGACCCGCGCATCCGCTACAGCTAGGAGGGTCTGTCTCATGGCAACCGTCTCGGAAGCCCGGCTCGCAGTCGCCATGTTCGAGGAGCCGGCGGCCCTCAAGCCATGGCATGAGAAGCTGCTGGACATCGCCCGGAAGCAACCGATCGGCGTTGCCGGAGCCGCTATCGTGCTGCTCATGGTCCTGATGGCCATGTTCGCCGATGTGGTGACGCCGTTCGACCCGTTGCTCAACTCCTATGAGTCCATGCTGGCGCCGCCGGACGGCACCTATGTCTTCGGCACCGACATGCTCGGGCGCGATGTCTATTCCCGCATCGTCTATGGCGCCCGCACGGCGCTGTTCGTCGGCTTCGCCTCTGCGGCGGTCGGCGGCTTCCTCGGCCTCGTTCTGGGCGTCTCCAGCGCCTATTTCGGCGGGCTGTTCGACCTGTTCTTCCAGCGCGTCATGGATGTCTTCATGGCGTTCCCGCTGGTCATCATGGCGCTCGCGGTCGTGTCGATCCTCGGCCCCGGTACGGAGAACGTAATCCTGGCGATCATCGTCCCCTTCGTCCCCAGATGCGCGCGCGTGGTGCGGTCCTCCGCGCTCCAGATCCGCGAAATCCCCTATATCGACGCCGCAAAGGCCTGCGGCTTCGGCCATGCGCGCATCATCCTGCGCCATATGGCGCCCAATGTGATGGCGCCCTTCCTCATCATGGTCACGGCCTTTGTAGGGCAGGCGATCCTGACCGAGGCGTCGCTCTCCTATCTGGGCCTGGGCGTGCAGGAGCCGACGCCGGCCTGGGGCCTCATGCTGCAGGGAGGAGCGGAGGAGTTCGCCGAAAGTGCGCCCTGGGTCGCGATATTCCCCGGCCTTGCAATCACACTTGCGGTGTTCGGCTTCAACCTTTTCGGCGACGCCTTGCGGGACGTGCTCGACCCGAGGCTGCGCTCGTCGCAGTAGGTTGTCGGGGCGGCCCAACCCGGTGCTGCCGCCCCGGACGCGGTCCGGTGGGGAATGGTTGGACATCGGGAGAGGAGTACGCAGTCATGCCCAGGCCGGAACGGGAAGAGTTTCGTATCGACGGACTCAATGAACCTATCAGCCATTACACGGATGCCGTCAGATTCGGCGATCTCCTGTTCGTATCGGGAATCGCGCCCGTTGACGAAAACCTCAATCTGGTCGGAGGTGACGACGCGGGCGCCCAGACGAGGCGGCTGTTCGAGAACATGGACCGGATTCTGCAGGCTGCCGGTGCGTCATTCGCCGACATACTCAAGGTGACGGTCTATCTCACCGACGTGAACGACCGGCACGCAGTCGATGTCGTCCGGCGTGAGTTCTTCGGAGACGCCCGTCCCGCCAGCACCCTCATCGGAATCGCGGAACTCGCCGTGCCCGGAATGAAGGTCGAGATCGACGCCGTGGCCGGTCTGCGGCGCTGAACCTCGCCGGCTCCGGGCCGGCGGACAGGACATGCAATCGACATGAGTTCGGACCTAACCTCAACGGAGGGGCCGGGAAACCACAGTTGCCGTTCGGCAAGAAGACCGGAAGATGGACCCCGAACTTCCGCTGCGCTCCGTCCGGGGTGATGGGTGAGGGGCATCGCTCCGGCTCAGGGCCGGAGCGACCGTGTTGGCGAGGGGGCCGGCGGCTCCAGCACCAGCTTGCCGACGAATGCCTTGGCCAGGAATATCTCCTGTACCTCTGCGATCCGGGACAGCGGGAAGACTCCGGAAACCACCGGGTGGATTTCACCGCGTTCGATGTAGCCGACCAGGTTCTCGAACACGATGTCCTGCTGGAAGGTGCAGCCGAAGAACGACAGGTCCTTCAGGTAGAGCGTGCGGAGGTCGAGCTCCACCAGCGGCCCTGCGATGGCGCCGGCGACCGCATAACGCCCGCCGCGCCGCAACAGGTCGAGCAGCGACGGCCACGCATTTCCGGCCACCAGATCGACGACGACGTCGATGGAGTCGGGCCCAAGCTCGGTAAGAATATCCGCATGGCGGTCGATGACCCGGTGCGCGCCGATCGAACGAATTGCTTCGGCCTTGGCTTCGACCGCCACGGCAATGACATGCGCCCCCCGGCGGCGCGCAAGCTGTATGGCCGCCGACCCGACCCCACCGGACGCTCCGGTAACCAGCACGCGCTCCGCGCCCACCGCAGCCCGGTGCAGCATGTTTTCCGCTGTGGACCAGGAACAGGGAATCGACGCGAGTTCGGCGTCCGTCCAGTCGCAACGCACACGGAAGGTCTCTGAGGCGGGAGCCTTCGCGTATTGCGCGAAGGCGCCGTCGCACTCGGAACCGAAGGTCCAGCATTCATAGGGGCGGCAGCCGGCATAGCTGCGCAGCATGGTCCTGACGATCACGCGCTCACCGATCCGTCCGGCGTCCACGCCGCCGCCGACCGCGACGATCCTGCCGCAGCAGTCGGCGCCCTGAATCCGGGGGAAGGCCATCGGCCGGCCGGACCATGTTGCATCGTCCGCACCGATCTCGCGGAAGTCGCCCGCGCCGCCCTGTCCGGTGGCGACGCTCACCTTCTTCGAATACCAGCCGATGCGGGTGTTGATGTCGGTGTTGTTGACGCCGGCTGCGCCCACCTCGATCAGCACTTCGCCGGAGCCGGGTTCGGGCGTCGGGATATCCTCCCGGAGCTCCAGGACCTCCGGCCCGCCATGGCCGGTCAGCAACACCGCGGTCATCTTCGACGGAATCGGTTCGTTCATGGCCGCGTTCCCGACGCCGGTCGTTCAATCGGCCTCGAACACCGTCCTGCCGTCCACCACGGTCCGGAGCACGCGGCCCTGGACCGGGCGGCGGTCGAAGGGCGAGTTCTTGGATTTGCTCCGGAACGCGTCCACCTCGATGCGCGCCGGAATGTCGGGGTCGAAGACGACGACATCGCCGGGCGCGCCCGGCGCCAGCCGGCCGAGCGGAAGGCCTAGCAGGTCCGCCGGGCCGCAGGTCAGCTTCTCCAGCACATCGAGCAGCGCCATGTGCCCGTTGTGGTAGAGCTCGAGCGATAGCGGCAGCAGGCTTTCCAGGCCGACGATACCCGGCTCCGCATCGGCGAAGGGCAGGCGCTTCGACTCCTGGTCCTGCGGGTCGTGGTCGCTCGCTATGGCGTCGATGGTGCCGTCGGCAAGTGCCTCTACCACGGCGCGGCGGTCCGCCTCGGCGCGGAGCGGCGGGGAGACCTTGCCGAAGGTCCGGTAGTCGCCGATGGCGGTTTCGTTGAGCGCGAAATAATGCGGCGCGGTATCGCAGGTGACCCGCCAGCCCTCGCGCTTGGCGCGGCGGATGAGCGCAAGCCCCTGCGCGGTGGTGACATGGGCGGCGTGGTAGCGCCCGCCGGTCAGCTCGACCAGGCGCAGGTCCCGCTGGATCATCATCGCCTCCGCGACGGCGGGTATGCCGGGCAGGCCGAGGCGGGTCGCAATCTCGCCCTCGGTTACGACCCCGCCCCGCGCCAGCTCGGGTTCTTCCGGATGCTGCACGATGAGCGCATCGAAGGCGCGCGCATATGACAGCGCCCGGCGCATGACGCGGGAGCTGGAGACCGCGCGCGGCCCGTCGGTGAAGGCAAGCGCGCCTGCGTCCTTCAACATGCCTAGCTCTGTGAGCTGCTTGCCCTTCAGCCCGCGCGTAAGGGCTCCGTAGGCGAACACCTTGACCCGGCGTACCTCCCTGGCGCGTCGGGCGATGAACTCGACGACATTCACATCGTCGATGACCGGCGAGGTGTTGGGCAGGACCGCGACGGCGGTGACGCCGCCGGCCGCTGCCGCCATGCTGCCGCTGTCGATGGTCTCCTTGTGCTCGCCGCCGGGCTCGCCCAGCTGCACGCGCATATCCATCAGGCCGGGCGCGGCGCAGGCGCCGCCGCAGTCTATGACAGCCACGCCCTCCGGTGCCGAGCCGGCGGTCACTTCCGGGCCGAGCGCGGCGATCCGGCCGTCCTCGATGATGATGCCGCCGGGCGCATCCAGCCGCGTCGCCGGGTCCAGCAGCCGGGCATTGACCAGGACCGTCCGCTTCGTCACGCGGCTTCGGCCCGGTTCGATTGCAGCTTGCGGGTGAGCAGGTCGAGGCAGGCCATGCGCACCGCGACGCCCATTTCCACCTGCTCCTGGATCAGCGAACGGTGGATATCGTCGGCCACATCGCTGTCGATCTCCACGCCCCGGTTCATCGGCCCTGGATGCATCACCAGTGCATCCGGCCGCGCAGCCGCCAGCTTGCGGGCGTCGAGGCCGAAGAAATGGAAATACTCGCGCACCGACGGCACGAAGCTGCCCTGCATCCGCTCCGTCTGAAGGCGCAGCATCATCACGATGTCCACGCCGTCGAGGCCGGCGCGCATGTCGTGGAAGACCTCGACGCCGAACCGGTCCATCTCCGCCGGAAGCAGGGTAGGCGGCGCCACGACCCGCACGCGGGTGCCCATGGCGTTGAAGAGGTGGATGTTCGAGCGTGCGACGCGGCTGTGCATGATGTCGCCGCAAATGGCGACCGTGAGGCCGCTGAGCCCCCCGATGCGCCGCCGGATGGTCAGCGCATCGAGCAGGGCCTGTGTCGGATGCTCGTGCCAGCCGTCGCCTGCATTGATGACCGCCCCGTCCATCTTCTCCGCCAGCAGGTGGACTGCTCCCGACTCAGGATGGCGCACCACCAGCAGGTCCGGGCGCATGGCGTTGAGCGTGAGCGCGGTATCGAGCAGGGTTTCGCCCTTCTTGATGGCGCTGATATCGGGAGAGATGTTGATGACGTCGGCGCCGAGCCGCTTGCCGGCCAGCTCGAAACTCGTGCGGGTGCGGGTCGAGGTCTCGAAGAAGACATTGATGACGGTGCGCCCCGTCAGCACCGACACCTTCTTGTCAGCGCGCCGGCTCTGCTCGACATAGCTTTCGGAAAGGTCCAGCAGGGCCGAAATCTCGCCGGGCGCCAAGCCCTCTATGCCGAGCAGGTGACGATGCGGGTAGCTGTATGGAGCAACATCGGCCATAAAGCGGCTTTGTGCGGCGGATTCGGCTTGCGATCAAGGGTCCGCCCGTCCGGGACTGTGGATGAATCCCGCAAGCTGGAGGCGCCGGCCCCATGGACATGCGTTTGACGCCGTTTCAGCAGGAGCTCGTCGAGACGGCGCGCCGCCTGGCGAAGGAGCGGTTCGCACCGCGCGCTGGGCCCCTCGACCGCGAGGCGGCCTTTCCCTTCGACGACTATGACGACTTGAGGGAAGCCGGGTTTCTCGCGCTCTGCGTGCCGGAAGCCCATGGCGGGCTCGGCGCCGATTTCGAAACCTATTGCCTGGTCGCGGAACAAATCGCGCGGGGCAATGCCTCCACGGCGCTCACCTACAACATGCACTGCCTCACCATGATGATGATGGGCGACATGGCGGACCGGTTCGAGATGCCGGAGGACAAGCGCGCGCGCCACGAACGCCTGCGCGCCGCCAAGTTCCGCGAGGTGGTGGAAGAGGGCGTGTTTTACGGGCAGCCGCACAGCGAGCCGGTGGAGCAGGGCGAGACCGACACGGCCTTCAGCGTCGGCGGCCGGCGCTTCGGCACCGAGGCGCGGAAGGTCGAAGGCGGCTACCGGGTGACGGGGCGCAAGTTCTTCGTTTCGCTCTCGGGCGCGGCGCACTATTTCGCGACGCCGGCGATCCTGGTCGATGACGGGGAGATGCCGTGGCTGGAGCGCACGCTTTACCTCCAGGTGCCGCGCGATGCCGAGGGCGTGTCCTTCGAGGGGGAGTGGGACCCGATCGGCATGCGCGCCACGGTGAGCCGCGAGATGCACCTCAAGGACGTGTTCGTGCCCGACAGCGGCGACATCCTGCCGCCCGGCATCTTCGGCGGGCTCTATCTGAACGCCTCGCACGGGCGGATGACCTTCTCCGCCACATTCCTGGGCCTCATGGTCGAGGCTTGCGAGACCGCACTCGCCTATCTCCGCGGCGAACTGCCGGGCGCGCCCGGCCGTCCGACCGTCGCCGCTGCGACGAGCCATGCGGTCGCCGAAATGATTCTGAAGGTCGAGGCCGCTCGCTCGCTCTTCTATCATGCCGTTTCGGAGGCGAAGCTGCCGCCGACGCCCGAGACCCGCCAGCGCGCCCGCGCCGCCCACGCCGTGGTGCAGCGCCATGCGGTGGCGGTCACCTCCGAAGCGATGCGGGTCTGCGGCGGGCGCGCGATCCTCAGGCGCTTCCCGCTGGAACGCCACCTGCGCGACGCCCGCGCCGCTTCGGTCATGCGCCCTTGGACGCAGGATATCCTGACGGAAGAGGTCTGGGAAGCGGCACTGGCGCCGTCGGCGGAGGGCGGCGCAGTCTCCTAGGCCGCCAACAGCGGCAGCGGGATCAGGCCCGGCGCCGGCGGAAGAGCATGGGGCCGTAGAGGGCCGTGAACAGGGCGAAGGCGAGGCTCCATGCCGCCACCGTCATCCACAGCAGGACCGGCTCTATCGCAAGCTCGAAGGCCACGCGCGCCAGCACGGCAAGCGCCGCCAGGCCGTAAATGGCAGCCGTCCCCGGCCCCGCGCGCAGGTCGCGTCCGGTGTGTCCCAGTATGGCGCGGGTCATGACGGCAAGGGTCATGGTTCCCATTGCGCCGATGGTCAGCACGTGCAGCGCGAGGGTTTGCGGGACCGGACCGTCGAGCATGGACAGGCCGAGCAGGCCCAGCCCCAAGCCCAGCCACAGATATCCTGCATGGAGCACCAAAACCAGCGGTTCCGCCGCGGCCCTCCAGCCGCGCCACCGCGCGAGACGGGCGAGGTTGAGCGCTCCTGCGGCCGTCAGGGCGATACCCGTGTGCGATGCGGACCCGCCGGCAACCCATGCCAGCAGGGCAAGCGCCGTGACGGCCAGCGCCGCGAGGTCGAAAGCCTTCATCGGGGCGGCGATATCCGGCCCCGAATGCTGCGCGAACCAGTTGCGTGTAAAGCTCGGCACGATGCGCCCGCCGACCAGCGTCAGCAGAAAGGCCATTGCGCCGACCGCCAGCCGCACCGCGATTTCCTCGGTGTCCGCGAGGCCGGCCGCCGAGAGATGGAACAGCAGGTTCGCAGAGAACAGCGCCGACACACCAATGACGACCGGCAGGTTGCGCCAGTTCCTTGCCGCGACGATCTCATTGGCCGCAAACAGCAGGAGCGCGCCGGTGAACGTCAGGTCGATGGCCGCCGTCGCGCCGGGCCCGAGCACAGTGCCCGCCCAGACAGCGATCCGGCCGGCAAGCCAGACCGAGGCCAGGACTCCCAACAGGCGGCCGCGCAATGGCTGGCGGCCCGTCCAGTTGGGAATAGCGGTCAGGAGAAAGCCGCCGAGCGCGGCGGCGACGAACCCGAACAGCATTTCGTGGATGTGCCAGGCCACAGGATCGAACAGGCCCGGATAGCGGACCGCACCCGACCACACCCCGATCCACAACGGGCCGGAAATCGCCGCCCAGAGGCCTGCCGCAAGAAACAGCGGACGGAACCCGTCGCGCAGGAATTCGGGGCCGGTATAGTCGCGGTGCATTTTGTCGTTACCTCAGACTAATACCGCCGTTCATGGCCCGGAACCGATGAGCCCATGACCGGGTTCCGATAAAGGCGATGCGGCGCGGCTGCCTGGACACGTCATGAAATGTCATGTTCTGTCATGCGATGTCATGTTTCGCCGCGTCGTGCCCCTTTCCGTCCGCCTCGCCGAAGCTCCGCCGTCCGTATCCTGCATGTCGTTCCTCTTTCCGTTTCGTTTGCACCGCCGCCGGCTTGCCTGCGGCGCGTCCCTTTTTCGCGCGTATCGCGTGCGCGCGCCCGCCCGCGTTTGCGCCGGCGCGGTTCGCGGGCCTGATTGCGCGCGCGAGCCGAGCGCAGGGCACACTTCTCCCGTCCGTTCCGTTGGGGTTTTTTCGCGCCGGCGCGAGGTGAAAGACGAAGCGGCCTCCGGATGCCGCTTCCTCCTGTCCCATCTTACCACGGTTTTACAGGGATCAAGCCCTTGCCGAGAATTATTTCATAATTCGTGAACAAAGTTCCGCCTCCAGCAGGAGACGCCGGGACACGTCATGAAATGTCATGTTCTGTCATGCGATGTCATGAGGCCCCTGGCGCCCCCGGTCTCTGCCAGCCCCCTGTCGCCGCGCGTGGCGCATGTCTCTCGTCCGTTTCCGGCATGGCTCTCGGGCTCCTTCGCTTTCCGGAATCGAAAAAGGCGGCCCCGCAAGCCGCCTGTCCTCTACTCCCATCTTACCACGGCTTCCCCCATGTCAAATTCCCGGCGCGGCCAGCCCGGATTTCTCACCAAGGTCACGGCCTGCGTCGCGTCCAGGCGTTCGATCCGCAAGGAGCGGGCCGAAAAGCGTAGCACAGCCTACGGTTGAGGCCCGCGACGCAGCGGGCGGGCGCATGGGTGCGACCCGGAGGGCGGTGCTGTCGGGCCGGCAGGGTGCGTCAAGCCGCTTGCCCGATGCCCCGCATCGCGCTTCGCGTCTTTCCTTCCCTGCCGGCCCGACAGTACCGCGCAGACCATGACATTGGTGAGAAATCCGGGCAGAGCGCAATCGCTTGAGCGTTCGAGGGCGGGATCGTCGATGTGCGCTTCATGGGTCCGCCGGCCCCCTGTCTCCTCCCGCTTGCCCCAGCGCCCGCCTCCCGGGCCGGCCATCGAGCCGGAAACCCATGCCTGCGGGACTCCCCCACCATCGGTCCCTTGTCGAGAACGCTGGTATAACCCGGCGAGGCGGGGCAGGAGATAGAACTATGCGTTCTCGGGGATCGCGGCGGTCAGATCGCCCCGATGCATGACGCCGCCTATGGCGACGGCCATGCTTTCCTCGACCTGGCGGCTGGGATCCGAACTGCAGAGAAAGTTGCAATTCGACTATAGGCCGAGTTCGCTGTGGGAGCCGAGCCTTATCAGGTCGAGATGCACGGAGTCCGGTTTGCGATAAATCAACACAAGTTCGGGGCGGATATGGCAATCGCGATGATCTTTCCACGGGCCGGCCAAGGAATGGTCCCGGTTGCGCGGATCGAGCGGCCGGTCGGCGGTCAGTTCGATGATGACCCGTTTCAGTTCCGCGTCCAAGGTCTTGCGGAACCGTCCTCTTTTTTCACGCTTGTAGTCCCGTTTGAAGGCCGCGGTCCGTCTAATCGTCCACATTCAGGTCGGCTATGAGCGCATCGACGCTGCCGACGGAGACCAACTCGTTGCGACGGCCGGCTTCCATGGCGTTCACGGTCTCTTCATTAGGCACAAGAGGGTCGAAGGGCAGCCGTTTTTCGGCGGCGGTCCGAACCATCATCAAGCGGAAGGCGTCCGATATCGTAAGACCGATGGCGTCGAGCACAGCCGCCGCCTCGTCTTTGGTTTTCTCGTCTATGCGGGCGCGTATCGCAACATTCACGGGGCATGTCTCCTGCACAAGAGGCAAGATAGCCTTGGCGGGGCAAAAGGACAATTACCTTCCGCCTCCGGGGAAACTGCCGGGGCCGTATCGCAGCGCCGGCCGTCTGAAGTCTACCCCCCGCCGATGCGGGGGAGGAGATAGACTTCGGCGCCTTCCGGGATCGGGGCGGTCAGGTCGTCCTGGTACATCACGCCGTCTATGGCGACCGCCATGCTTTCCTCGACCTGGCGGCCGAGACCCGGAAAGCGCGTCTCCAGGTCCCGGACCAGGGCCCGAATGCTCGCAGCGCCCGACTCCAGTTCGGCCTTGCCGCCCGTATATCGGAAGCAGGCCGAGTGGGTCAGGACGATGCGCGCCAAGGCGGCGCTATTCCGCCGCCGCCTGCTCGTCCACCGCCTTGCGGATCTTCGGCGGCGACATGGGCAGTTCCGTCAACCGGATGCCGATGGCGTCCTGGATGGCGTTTGCCATCGCAGCCATGGGCGGCACGATCGGCACCTCGCCGACACCGCGCGCCCCGAAGGGATGCCTCGGGTTCGGCACCTCGACGACGACCGTGTCGATCATCGGCAGGTCCGACGCCACCGGGATGCGGTAGTCGAGGAAACCCGGATTGTCGAGCCGGCCCTTGTCGTCGTAGATATATTCCTCGTTGAGCGCCCAGCCGATGCCCTGCACCGCGCCGCCCTGGATCTGGCCCTCGACATAGGAGGGATGGATCGCGCGGCCGGCGTCCTGCGTCGCGAGGTAGCGCAGCACCTTCACATGGCCGGTCTCGCGGTCCACCTCGACATCGACCAGATGCGTGCCGAACCCGGGGCCCGCGCCCTGGGCGTTGAGCGACGAAGTGCCGGCGATGGGCCCGCCGGTGCGGCCTGATTTCGCGGCCAGGTCGCCCAGCGACAACGGCTCGAAATCGCCCGCATTGCTGCCGGCCGGCACGGCTTCGCCATTCTGCCATTCGACCGCATCGACGGGGATGTCCCAGGTTTTTGCGGCGCGCGCCTTCAGTTCGTTAATGACGGTCTTCGACGCCTCCACCACGGCCATGCCGGTCGCGAAGGTGACGCGGCTGCCGCCGGTCAGGAAGCAGTAGCCGACCGAACTGGTGTCGGCGACGATCGGGCGCACGCGCTCCACATCGATGCCGAGCACTTCGGCCGCCATCATTGCCATGGAAGCGCGGGACCCGCCGATATCGGGATTGCCTGTGGCCACGACCGCCGTGCCGTCCTCGTTGATGTTGACGGTCGCGGAGGACTCGCCGCCGATATTGAACCAGAAGCCCGATGCGACGCCGCGGCCCTGATTGGGACCCAGCGGCGCCTGGTAGTTCGGGTGGTTCTTTACGGCTTCCAGCGTCTCGACATAGCCGATATCGCCGAAGGTTGGGCCGTAGGCGGCCTTGGTGCCCTTCTTGGCGGCATTCTTGAGCCGGAGCTCGATCGGGTCCATATCGAGTTCGCGCGCGAGTTCGTCCACCGCGCTCTCGACGCCATAGGTCGAGATCGGCGCGCCGGGCGCCCGGTAGGCCGCGACCTTGGGCCGGTTGGTGACCACGTCATAGCCGGTGATGCGCACGTCCTGAAGGTCGTACATCCCGAAGGCGGTCATGCAGCCCGGGGCGACGGGCGAGCCCGCAAAGGCGCCCGCCTGGTATTTTAGCACGGCGTCGCCGGCGACGATGGTGCCGTCGCGCTTCGCGCCGATCTTGACCCAGACGGTGCCGCCCGAGGTCGGGCCGGAGCCGCGGAAGACCTCTTCGCGAGTCATCACCATCTTGACGGGCCGGCCGGACTTCCGCGACAGCACGACCGCCAGCGGCTCCAGATAGACCAGCGTCTTACCGCCAAACCCGCCGCCGATCTCGAGCGGCGTCACGCGGATTTCGGAAATATCGATGCCCAGCAGCTTGGCGACATAGGCCCGGACCATGAACTGCCCCTGGCTGGAGCAGTAGATCTGCACCTGCCCGTCGGCGGCATATTGCGCGACGCAGGCATGCGGCTCGATATAGCCTTGGTGGACCGGCGCCGTCTTGTATTTGCGCTCGATGACGATTTCCGCCTTGCCGAAGGCAGCGTCCACGTCTCCGAGCTGGAAAACCATGCGTTTGGCGACATTAGAGGGCGTCGTCGGCTTCGGATCGACGCCCGAGGTGAACATGTCGTCATGCAGGACGGGCGCGCCTTCGACCATCGCGTCCTCGACCTCGATGACATGCGGCAGCACCTCGTAATCGACCTCGATGGCGGCAAGCGCGGCATCGGCTGCGGCGGCGCTGGTCGCGGCGACCGCTGCAACGGCGTGGCCGTCATACAGCGCTTTGTCGCGCGCCAACGTGTTGCAGGACATGTCGCGGAAGTCCGCCGGGCCTTCGCCGACGAACGCTTCCTCGCTTGTGATCTCGGGCATGTCGGCGGCGGTCATCACCGCCTTGACACCCGGGACCGCATCCGCCTTCGAGATGTCGATCGAGCGGATGCGGGCATGGGCGTGCGGGCTGCGCAGCACCTTGCCGACAAGCTGGCCCGGAAGCTGGAAGTCGGCCCCGAACTGGGCGCGGCCGGTGACCTTGTCCACGCCGTCGGGGCGGATCGGGCGGGTGCCGACGACCTTGAGGGCAGGGGTTCCGTCAGGTGCCATGTCAGGACGCTCCTCGCATATCGGCGGCCGTGTCGAGCACGGCGCGGATGATCTTGTCGTAGCCGGTGCAGCGGCAGAGATTGCCGGCGAGCCAGTAACGCGCTTCTTCCTCCGTCGGGTCCGGGTTGCGTTCCAGCAGCGCTTTGGACGCGATGAGGAAGCCCGGCGTGCAGATGCCGCATTGCAGCGCGGCATATTCGAGGAACTTCTGCTGCAGCGGGTGCAGCCGGTCCCCGTCGGCCATGCCTTCGATGGTCTCGACCGAATGGCCCTCGGCCTCGACGCCCAGCATCAGGCATGAACAGACGAGCCGGCCATCGACCATGACAGAACAGGCGCCGCAGTCGCCCGTGGCGCAGCCTTCCTTGGTCCCGGTCAGATGCAGTTCGTCGCGCAGCACGTCGAGCATGGTCTGCTCGGTGCTGCAGAGGAACTCGACCGGCTCGCCGTTGATCGTGGTGGAAATGTGATGTTTCGCCATGGTCTGGATTCAGGCTCCCGCGCGCTGGAAGGCAATAGCAGCCGCGCGGCGCGCCAGCACGCCCGCGACCTTGGTCCGGTATTCGATGGTGCCGCGCTTGTCGCTGATCGGCTTGCAGGCGGCCCGCGCGGCGGCATCCAGTGCCCCAAGGGCCGCGTCGTCGAGCTTGCCGCCGACCAGCGCCGCCGCCGCGTCCGGAACGATCAGCACGGTCGGCGCAACGGCGCCGAGCGTCACTTTCGCCGCCTGGCAAACGCCGTTCCCGTCCAGCGTCACGCAGACGCCGGCGCCGACCACGGCGATATCCATTTCCGTGCGCGGAATGAAGCGCAGATAGGCGTCGCCCGTGCGCGCCGGCTTCGGCGGCAGCTTGATCGCGATCACCATCTCGCCCTTGGCAAGCGAGGTGCGGCCAGGTGCGGTCGGCACCTCCTCGACCGGAACTTCCCGCTCGCCGTTCGGCCCGGCGATAACGACCGTGGCCCCCACCGCGATCAGCGCCGGCACGGAATCGGCCGCCGGCGAGGCGTTGCAGAGATTGCCGACGAAAGAGGCGCGGCCCTGGATCTGCGTCGAACCGATCAGCTCGACGGCCTCGACGACGCCCGGCCAGTCCTTCGACAGGCCTTCGTGCTCGCCGGCCTCGGCGCCGGAAACGGACGCGCCGATCCGGTAGCCGCCGCCCTCGGTCGTAATCGTCCTGAGTTCGGGAATCTGCTTGGTATCGACGATCAGGTCCGGCTTCAGAATGCCGGAGCGCAGCTGGACGAGCAGGTCCGTGCCTCCCGCCAGCACCCTGGCGACGCCGCTTGCGTTCGCCAGCAACTGCACCGCTTCGGCCACCGTCGTGGGCGCAGCGAAACTCGGTGCGTACATCCTTCCTCCTCAATCTCGCGTGGTCGCGCAAAAAACCCGGCCGGAACCGTGGGACCGGCCGGCCGCTTTCGGATGCAACCATTCTAGAGCCATCCGACCCCCTTTGGCGAGAGCGCAGCGGCGATAAGTCGCCTCGCCCCCGGCGGCCGCCGGCTCGATCGCAGTGGAGCCGGTCAAAAGTCAACGATGGCAGGGTTATGTCCACAGTTTTCGATGAACCGCACGAGGTCGTCGGGGGCGATGGCGGTGGTGCGGTCGTTCCGCAGCGGATGGTAGTTGAGCGGCGAGATTTCGAGCATCCGGGCCTGAAGCACCGGCTGCACGCGCTGCGTGTCGTCGTTGATGAGCGCGAACGGCGTGACTGCGCCGGGAAGGACGCCCAGCACTTCCATGAGCCGATTCGCCGAGCCGAAGGAGGGCCGGCCTGCGCCGATGCGTTCGCCCAGCGCTTTCAGGTCGATCCTTGTATCTTCCAGGCAGACGACCAGCCAGTAGGCGTTCTTCCGGTTCTTGAGGAACAGGTTCTTGCAATGGCCGCCGGCTATGCCGCCGCGCAGCGCCCGGTTCTCGTCCACCGTGAACACCGGCTCATGGCAGACGGTGCTGTGGGCGACGCCGATTTCGTCGAGGCGCGCAAAGAGGTCTTCCAGCGTGGCTGGCATGAAGCTTTTATACCAGCGTCCGCGATCTGAGACTCATATAGGGGGACCCCTGTCGGCACGGGCTTCCGGCTGGATGGCCGGACCAAGGCGCAAAGCCGTCGGTTGCGCCCCCGCACTCGAACTCTCAGGCGATTGCCCTTCGTTCGCGCCGGGGCCTTGACATAGGGGAAGCCGTGGTAAGCTGGGAATAGAGGAAAGGCGGCATCCGGGGCCGCCTTTTCGATTCCGGAAAGCGAAGGAGCCCGAGAACCATGCCGGAAACGGACGGAAGAACTGCGCCCGGCGCGGGCGGCAGGCGCGGCGAAGGGAGGCTGTCGGAGACCGGCGGTGCAAGGGCCCTCATGACGTCTCGTAACTGCCCAGCACATTGGTCATTGCTGCGGCCATGCTTGGTTTTTTGTTCAAGCGCATTGGATATTTTCGATGAGGCTGTCGGATGTGCCTGTCAGGGCCTTTACGACGTCGCGGCCGTGCTTCTGAGCGGTGGCGATGATTGTGCGCAGGACGGCGAAGTCATCGGCGCCGCTTCGGGACCGGAAGCCGCCGGAGATTTTCTGGCGCAGTTTCATCATGCGTAGGTCGCGCTCGGCCTCATTGTTGGTGAAGGGGACCTGTGGGTCGGTCAGGAAGCGCAGGGTTGCGTCCTTGCGCTCATGCAGGCGCAAGGCGAGGTTATGGCCCTTGCGCCGCTTCGGGGCCCCGCGTCTTCCGGGCCTGGGAGGCGAGAGCGGCGGCTGGCTCTCATGGAACACCATCGCCTCGACAAGGAGCCTGTCGTAACCGCGCGCCAGCCGCGCCAACAGACGCGCCGGAACGACGATATCCCTCTCCCGCGTCAGCCGCGCCACGCGCCAGGCCCGGCGCAGAAGCCGCTGCATGCGCCCGGCCCAGTCTTCCTTGTCGAACTCCACCAGCGCCTGCAACTCCCGCAAGCGATGCGCATTGCAAAGCGCATGCTCCACACCCTCCATCGGCCAATAGCATTGCCAGTGGTCGTGCACTGCGACCCCGGACACCCCCGCAGGCACGGCGCCGCGCCGCTCGCTTACCCGATACGCCGCCAGCAAGAGCCTGCCCCGGACCCGATCCGGGGATGTGCAGGCCACATCCGGGGATGTGCAGGCCACATGAAGCCACCGCGTGCGCCCGCCCACGCGCAGACCGGTCTCGTCCAGATGCTTCACCCGCGCCTTGCTGGCCGCCAGCTCCTGTATGTGCGCGGCCGCATCCCGCAGACGCCCCGCAGCCCGCCCGCTCATCGCCGCCAATGTCGCCGGCGACACCCGCGCGCCGAACAACACCGCCATCACCTCAGACAGCCGCCGCTCCGGCAGGAACTGCGCATGACGCAGCCAGACCGCCGCACCCGAAAGCCGCTGGCCATACTGCACCGGTGCCGACACGCCTGGCGGGAACGACGCCCGCGTCACCTCACCGCAACACCCGCAGCGACGCGCATGACCCCGATGCTCCGTGACCTCCAGCGGGCGCGGCTCCGGCAGGTCGAATACTTGACGCGCGACCGGATCGCCGACCGCCGCCGCCGACGACAGCGACGCCCCGCAGCCCCGGCAGGACGCCGGAACATGCTCCTCAAACCGGTCCGGGCTGGCCGTACGGCACTGCGTCTTGCCCTTGTGCCCCGTCTGACCGCCCGGCTTACGGCCCGTCTTGCCCCTCAGGCTACGGGTTCGACGCTCCGCCGCTGGCTTCTTCAGACCGTCGCTCGACGGCGGCTGGCCGCTGTTGCGGCTGTCCAGACCAAGACGACGCTCCAACGCCGCTATCCGCTCAACAAGACGCGCAACCTGCTCCCGAAGCCAAGCGGTCTCCAACTCCAGACGCGCGATCTGCTGACCCGATGTCTCGGATCGCGACCCCGGCAAAGGACCATGCGACGGTTTGGAACCACTCATGGAAAGGTTGACTCATTTTCAAACCACCGCGTCAACCCCTCACCAACACAAACATCCTGGGCGGTTACGACACTTCATGACATTTCATGACGTGTCCCGGCGGCCGCGCCGCAGCGCCTCTAACGGAACCCGATCATGGGCTCATCGGTTCCGAGCCGTGAAAGGCGGTATTACCCAAGTTGGAGAAAGCCGGTTGTGACCCTGGAACAGATCCTCGCGTTCAACCTCGTGCTGGCGGTCGCGATTGCGAGCCCCGGGCCGGCGCTGCTGATGGCGGTGCAGACTTCCCTGAACGCGGGGCGACGGGCAGGGGTCGCGATTGGCGTCGGCCTCGGCTCGATGGCGGCGGCATGGACGTCGATGGCGCTTCTCGGCCTCGGCGCCGTCTTCCGCCTGTTCCCGACGGTCTATACGGGCGCGAAAATCGCCGGTGCGGCCTATCTCCTCTATCTGGCCTGGAAGATGTGGCGGCAGGCGTCGGCCCCGATCGAGGCGCGGGCCGCGCCGGCGACGCGCGCGTTCCGGCAAGGCTTCCTGGTGAACCTGCTCAACCCGAAGTCCGTGCTCTTCGCGGCGGCGGTTCTCGTCACCGTGTTTCCCGCCGGGCTCGACGCCGCCGCGAGCGCAATTATCGTCGCCAACCACTTCCTGGTGGAAATCGCCTTCTATTCGGCGCTCGCCTTCTGCATGAGCACCGAGGCCGTCGCGAGGCGCTGTATGCGGGCCAGGAGATATATCGATCGCGGCGCGGCAGTCGCACTCGGCGCGCTGGGCATCCGGCTGCTTCCGAGTCGGCAAACCGGTCCGTAGGAACGGCCCGGCTCAAGAATAGTCGGGCCAGGTGTCGCTCAGGCGGTAGCCGCGCGGCCAGGGGTCGTCGGGATCGACAGTGACCTGGTGCGTGCCCGTGATCCAGGCGCGTCCGGCGACCGAGGGCAGGATGGCGGGGCGGCCGCCGACCGTCGTTTCGCCTTCGATACGGCAATCGAAGCGGGAGTCGATCAGCGATAGCCCCACAAAGGCATCGCCGATGGCGAGAAGGCCCCTGGCGTGCAGCACGGCAAGCCTGGCGGAGCAGCCGGTGCCGCAGGGCGAGCGGTCGATCTTGCCGGGCCGGATAGCGACCGCATTGCGGCCGTGGGCCACCCCCTCCCGGTATTCGAGGGGTGCGGCGAACTGGCAGAACGAGATATGCGCCCACTCCACCTGCTCGGGGTGGCGGAAGCCGATCTGTTCGTTCGCGGCGCGGGCGATGCGCATGCCGGTTTCGGCGAGGTCGCGCGCCTCGCCGGGGCTGAGCGCGAAGCCGAGCGCGTGTGCGTTCGCGATGGCATAGCTGTCGCCGCCATAGGCGGTATCGACCTCAAGGGTGCCGAGGCCGTCCACTTCGAGCGGCGCGTCGAGGCGGTCCGCGAAGGAGGGAACATTCCGTATCCGCACCGTCTCGGCCTTGCCGTCGCGGCAGGATGCCGCGACTTCTATCGACCCGCCCGGCGCTTCCAGCACGAAGCGGGTCTCCGGCTCCGCCATCGGCACTATGCCGGTCTCCAGCAGCACGGTCGCGACGCAGATGGCGTTCGAGCCCGACATGGGCGGGGTGTCGGCAGGCTCCATGACGATGAAGCCCATGCTTGCGTCAGGGTCCTTCGGCGGCACGAGCAGGTTCACATGGCGGAAGACGCCGCCGCGAGGTTCGTTGAGGACCACGTCGCGCAGCCAGCCGTCCGCCGCGATGAATCGGCTCTGCTCCCAGAGCGTCGCACCCGGCGGCGGCGCCACCCCGCCGACGATCACATCCCCTACCTCGCCTTCGGCATGGCAGCTCACGACATGGATGAGGTGTTTGGTGCGCATCGCTCAGCGCGAGGGCCGCATGCGGCGCGCCTTACCCGGCCGGCTCCGAAAACAGCGACGGATCCGGCGATTCCAGCAGGCGCTTGAGCCTGGCGAGGAAGCGGGCGGCGGGGGCGCCGTCGAGTGCGCGGTGGTCGAAGGTGAGCACAAAAGTGGCGATATCGCGAACCGCAACCTCGTTCCGGACGACGGCGGGCATACGCCGCATCCGGCCGACGCCGAGGATCGCGCATTGCGGCGGGTTCAGCACCGGGGTGAACCAGTCCACGCCGAGCGCGGCGAGGTTGCTGACCGTGAAGGTCGCGCCCTCGAAATCCGGCACAGAGAGCTTGCCGGTCTTGGCCCGCTCGGCAAGGTCCGCCGCGGCGGTCGCGATGCCGCCGAGGCCGAGCTTGCTGGCATTGCGGAGAACCGGCACCACGAGCCCGTCCTCGACATCGACCGCCACACCCAGATTGATCTCCCGGTAGCGGTGAACCTCGCCATTCACGAAGGCCGAGTTGAGCGCCGGATGCGCCTCCAGCGCGGCCGCGATGGCCTTCAGCAGTATGTCGTTCAGCGAGGGCACGAGGCCGTAGGCGGCGCGCCATTCGCCGCGGCTGGCATTGCGGAAGGCGCGCATCTCGGTCATGTCGATGTCGATGCCTTCGGTCACCTGCGGGGCGCCGGCCCAGTGGGCGCTGAGGCGTTCGGCCGTCACCCGCCGGATGGCGGTAAGCGGGACGACATCGTGATCGGGCTCGCCGGACGCCTTCTTCTCAAGCGGCGGCGCGGTGCCGGCGTCGATGGCGCGCTGCACGTCCTCCTTGGTGACGCGGCCGCCGGGGCCGGTGCCTTCCAGCCGGTCGGCGTCCACGCCGTGGCGTTCGGCGAGGCGACGAGCGACGGGCGTGACCCGCTGCTCGTCGGACACCGCCTCCGGCGCGGCGACCGTTTCGTCCGTCCTGTCCGGCAGCGACTCGTCGCTCTCGCCGATCCAGGCGAGCGTCGCGCCGACCGGGTATTCCCGGTCCACCTCCGCGTCGATGCGCAGCAGCACGCCGCCGGCCGGCGCCTCGACATCGACTGTCGCCTTATCGGTCTCGACGGAGTAGAGCGGCGCGCCCTGTTCGATCCGGCCGCCTTCGGCCGCATACCATTCCACGACCTTGCCGCGCTCCATGGTGTGGCCGAGCGCGGCGAGCTTGAGCCGGACCGCCATCAGGCCATGACCTTCCGCACCGCGTTGCAGACGGCTTTGCTGTCGGGCACCGTGACGTTGACGAGTTCCTCGGCGAACGGCATGGGCACATGCGGGCTGCCAACCCGCACGATCGGCGCGCGCAGGTCGTGGAAGCACTGCTCGGCAAGCGAGGCGGCAATCTCCGCGCCGCTGCCGGCGAAGGAGGAATCCATCTCGCAGACCACCGCGCGC
The DNA here is from genome assembly GCA_965261985.1 of Alphaproteobacteria bacterium. Lineage (GTDB taxonomy): Bacteria > Pseudomonadota > Alphaproteobacteria > Bin95 > Bin95 > Bin95. The sequence continues at coordinate 4,208,984 of OZ253490.1, read as the reverse complement.
CCTGTCCGGCGCACCGACTCGCAGATCGTGTCCATGTCCAGCGGCGCCAGCGTCCTCGGGTCCACCACCTCGATGTCGTAGCCCTCGTCCTCGAGCGCAATGCCCGCTTCGAGCGCGCGGGGCACCATGCCGCCGATGGCGACGACCGTGACGTCCTCGCCCTCGCGCTTGATGTCCGCCTTGCCGAACGGAATGACATAGTCGTCCTCCGGCACATCGCCCTCGCTCACATAGAGGGCCTTGTATTCGAAGAACACCACCGGATCCGGGCTGCGGATCGCGGTCTTCATCAGGCCCTTGGCGTCGTAGGGCGTGCTCGGCACCGCCACCTGCAGCCCCGGCACATGCATGAACCAGGATTCCATGATCTGCGAATGCTGCGCCGCGACCAGCCGGGCGGGGCCGCAGGGCAGGCGGATCACGATGGGCACGCTCGCCTGCCCGCCGGTCATGTAGCGCATCTTGGCCGCCTGATTGACGACCTCGTCCATCGCGCAGGTGATGAAATCGACATACATGATCTCGACCACCGGGCGCATGCCGGCCAGCGCCGCGCCGACGCCGAGCCCGACAATGCCCGCCTCCGCGATAGGCGTCTCGAAGATCCGGTCCGGCCACTTGTCCACGATGCCCTGGGTGACGGTGTAGGGGCCGCCATGGGCGATCACGTCCTCGCCGATGACGAACACGCTGTCGTCGCGGGCCATTTCCTCATGCAGCGCTTCCCGGAGCGCGTCCCGAAGGGCGATGGTCCTCATGCCGAAACCCTCCATTCGTCATCCAGCACGTCGGTCATGACGTCCTCGGGGCTCGGCAGCGGGCTTTCCTCGGCAAAGGCCACGGATTTGACGATCTCCGCCTTCACCTCCGCCTGGATGGCCTCGTCCTCATCGTCGCCGAGCCACTGGCGCTCCCTCATCCACGCGCTGAACAGCTTGATGGGGTCGCGGTTCTCGCGCCAATCTTCGACTTCCTCGCGCGAGCGGTATTCCTCCATGTCGCCCAGGCTGTGGCCGTAGAAGCGGTAGGTCCGGGCCTCGATCAGGGTCGGGCCTTCGCCCCGGCGGGCGCGGGCGACCGCTTCCTCGGCCGCGCCATAGACCGCCTCCAGGTCCTGCCCGTCCACCGAGACGCCGGGGATCGCGTAGGACGCCGCCATGTCGGCCACCGAGTCCACCACGGCAACATTCTTGCGCGGCACCCATTGCTGGTAGCCGTTGTTCTCGCAGACATAGATAACCGGCAGCTTCCAGAGCGAGCCGAACAGGAGGCCCTCATGGAAGGGCCCGCGCGCCGCCGCGCCGTCGCCGAAGAACACCACGGACACCTGGTCGCTCTTGCGGATCCTGCTGGCGAGCGCCGTGCCGGTGCCGGGACCGATGCCGCCCGCGACGATGCCGTTCGCGCCGAGGATGTTGCGGGAGAAGTCCGCGATGTGCATGGACCCGCCCTTGGCGCGGCAACTGCCGGTCGCGCGCCCGAACAGCTCCGCCATCATGCGCTCCATCGGCGCGCCCTTGGCGAGGCAGTGCCCGTGGCTGCGATGGGTGCCCAGCACATAGTCGTCGTCGCGCAGATGCGCGCATACCGCGACCGCGATCGCTTCCTCGCCGCAATAGGTGTGCAGCGTGCCCTTGATGGAGCCGAGGCTGGTCTGGCGGAGGGCCTCCTCCTCGAAGAGGCGTATTCGCCACATATCTGTGTAGATCCTGCGGCTAAGCTCGGCATTGAGGGACATGGGACCTCCGGTTCGCTGTTCGGGCCTGTCGCCGCCTATATTCATCGAGACGCCCCGCAATGTCATCAGGAGTTGCACTGCCTTGCGCGAATCGAGGGCAGGATGGGGCGAGATCGCAGGGCAGACCGTTAGGGTGCTGTGCCGGAGGACGATTGTGGACAACGAGAAGCGGAGGCAGGCCGCTGAAAACCAACGCAGGGGATCGGCAGAGGGCGGCGCCGACTCCAGCAGTCAGCGGAGCGCGGCCGACCTGGATATTGCGGCCTTGCCGCTGCGACGAGGCGGAATCCTAAAGGCGCTCCGGCGCTCGCCGCTTGTAGGCGCCGACGCCATAGCCGAGCGTCCGTTCGAGCCGGGTCGTTGCAAGCAAATGTCGCAGTGGAGAGTTAACGATTGCGTCGCGGTCGGCGACGTCGAGACAGGCCGCCGCCCTGAGCCGCCGAGTGCCCTCTACTCCGCCGCCTCTGCCCGAAAACGTGGTGAGAAGTGCGGGGCTACTTCTCGGGCGAAGCGGGCCATGACTTCGCGTTGCAGGTCCTTGGGCATGCCCGGCGTGGCGGCCGAGACCAGGGCGTAGTCGAAGCCGAGCGCGGCATAGCCCTTGAGCCGCTCCACGGCGGTCTCGGGCGAGCCGACCAGGTTCATTTCGCAATAGGGGCCGAGCTCGTCGGGATTCGCCATCTTGCGCAGATTGGCGAACATGCGGGAGAACTGCTGGTATTCCTCGATATTCGCCCAGGGGTTCGCGTCCGCTTCGTAGTGGTCTGCCTGGATCGCGAAATAGGGCGGGAAATAGCGCCGCGCGAGCTTCACGGCCTCTTCGTCGCTGTCGGCGATCAACATCTTGATTGAGATGGCCTTGCCGCGGTCGGACCCGGCCGGCGCCTGCTCGTCCCAGGTCGTGAGAATCCTCTCCAGCAGGCGTGCGGGGAAGGTGGAGAGGCAAAGCGGCGGCAAGGCGAGGCCGGCCATCACGCCGGCGCTTTGCGGGCTTCCGATGGCGCCGTAGAACTTGATCGGCTTGTCCACCGGCTCGGGGCGCAGGCGGACCGGGCGCGGCACCTTGTAATAGGTCCCGTCATGGGTGAATTCCCGCCCCGAGAGGCCCTTGCGGATGATGTCCAGCGATTCCGCGAACCGGCCCCGCGCCTCAGGCATGGAAACGCCGTAGGCGTCGTATTCGGATTTCGCCGTGCCGCGCCCGAGGCCGAGATGCAGCGTGCCCCGTGTCAGCGAGTTCAGCATCGCGATCTCTTCGGCGATGCGCACCGGGTGGTACCAGGGCAGCACGAGCACCGAGGTGCCGAGCCCGATATCCGGGCAGAGCGCCGCAACATGCGCCATGAACAGGAGCGGGCTAGGCGTCGGGTAGTAGTCCGAGAAATGGTGCTCCAGCATCCAGACCGATTCGTAGCCGAGCGTCTCGGCGAGCTTCACGTCCTCGATCACCTCGTCGTAGAGCACCTTGTCGGACTTGCGGACATCGGTGGAGGGCGCGGTCTGCACGCCGAAGGTCATGCTGCGGACCGTCGTCATGGAAGCGATTTCCTCTTGCGGGGAGTATCCGGGGCGGCGGGCGGAGGCTAGAGCGCGTCCGACCCGCTCTCGCCGGTGCGGATGCGAACGGCGTGGCTCACATCGTAAACGAAGATCTTGCCGTCGCCGATCTGGCCGGTGTTTGCGGTCGCGCGCACCGTCTCGATGGCGCGCTCCACGGCACCGTCGTCCACCACGACCTCGATCTTCACCTTCGGCACGAAGCTTACGGTGTATTCCGCGCCGCGATAGATTTCCGTGTGGCCCTTCTGCCGGCCGAAACCCTTGACCTCACTAACCGTCAGGCCCTCGATGCCGTCGCTCATCAAGGCTTCGCGCACCGCGTCGAGCTTGTGCGGCTTGATGACAGCCATCACCAGCTTCATGGCACGTCTCCTTTCCGAATCAATGCAAATCGTAGCCGCTTTCGCCGTGCGAGACGAGGTCGAGCCCCCTGGATCTCCTCGTCCTCGCTCGTGCGGATGCCGCCGGTAAGCGCGCCGACGATCTTGACGACGACGGAAGTTACCACTGCCGCCCAGGCGATTGTTGCCACCGCGCCGATCACCTGCGTGCCCAACTGGCCGCCCATCGTGACGCCCTCGTCATAGCCGGGGCCGTCGAAGACGGGTGACATGAGTACGGCGAGAAGGAGCGTGCCGAGGATGCCGCCGACGCCGTGGACGGCGAAGACATCGAGCGAGTCGTCGATCTTGAGGGCGTTCTTGACGATTCCGACCGCGAAGAAGCAGATCGCGCCGGCCGCGGCGCCGATAATCAGCGCGCCCGTCGGGCCGACGAAGCCCGACGCCGGGGTGATCGTGGCGAGGCCCGCAATAACGCCCGTGACGAAGCCGACAAGGCTCGGGCGGCCGAACCGCACCCATTCGATCAACATCCAGACGACAGCCGCGGTAGAGGCCGAGAGATGAGTGACGAGGATCGCCATGCCGGCGCCGCCGTCGGCTGCAAGCTGCGAGCCGCCGTTGAAGCCGAACCAGCCGACCCACAGCATGGCCGCGCCCATGGCCGTCATGCCGGGGTTGTGCGGCGGGCGCAAATCGCCCGGAAAGCCGCGCCGGGGGCCGAGCAGGGAGGCCAATACCAGCGCCGACACGCCCGCCGTCGCGTGAACCACGAGGCCGCCCGCGAAGTCCTTGACGCCCATGTCGGCGAGCCAGCCGCCCCCCAGACCCAGTGGCAGACCGGCACATAGACGGCCAGCAGCCAGAGGATCGAGAAGGCCAGGATCGACGAGAACTTCATGCGCTCGGGGAAGGCGCCGACGATCAGCGCCCGGGTGATGACCGCGAAGGTCATCTGGCAAGCGAGGAAGACATTTTCCGGAATGCTGCCGGAGGCCGCCTCCGTGCCCATGCCCCAGGCCAGCACGCGGCTGAAATCGCCGATCAGGTGGCCGCCCTCGCCGCAGGCGAGCGTGTATCCGAACAGGACCCACAGGATCGACATGAGCCCGGCGATGGCGAAGCACTGCATCATCACCGAGAGCACATTCACGGAGCGCACCAGGCCGGCATAGAAGAGGGCCAGGCCCGGCAGGGTCATGAACAGGACCAGCGCCGTCGCCGTCATGATCCAGGCGGTGTCGCCGCCGCTTATCCCGTCTGCCGCAAACGCAGGCAGCGAGAATGCTCAAATTGAGAGCGCCGAGGCTGTCCCAAGGACAGTTTTTGCCGAAATGTTAGTCATTGCCGCTTCCGAACTCCTGCAGAGGACGACCCGCCCCCCCCAATAGAGGCAAATTGCGTGCCGGCAGGCGACTTGGCCCGGAAGTCTCCCCACGGTCATGGTCTGCGCGGCGCTGTCCGGAAATCCGGGCCGGTGCCGGATGGACCGTCTATCCTCCCTTTCGGGGCCTTTCGCCGACCGGGCCGCCGGCTTCCTTCCAGGCCGCGAAGCCGCCCTCGATATGGGCCACGGGCTCGAGGCCCATATCCTGCAGCGTCTCTGCCGCCAGCGCCGAGCGCCAGCCGCTCGCGCAATAGAACACGAACTTCTTGCCGCTCGCGAACACCTCGCGATGGTAGGGGCTCGCCGGATCGACCCAGAATTCTAGCATGCCGCGCGGCGCGTGCAGCGCGCCCGGAATCATGCCGTCGCGGTCCAGCTCGCGCACATCGCGGATATCGACGATCTGCACGGACTCGTCGTCCCGGAGGGCCAGCGCTTCTGCGGCGGGGATTTCCTCGATTTTCGCGCGAGCGGCGGCGAGGAGCTGGTCGATGCCCTTTGTGATGGCCATGGGATGCAGTCGCTTTCCTGGGTGGCGGGTCAGACGATGCCGACGGGATTGGCGGGGGAGCCGACCGCGCCCGGCAGTCGGAGCGGCTGGCAGGTGGCGAAGAAGCGTGTCCGGCCGAGTTCCCGGAGCCGGCGGGCGAGGTCGCCGAGATGCCAGAGCTCGCCCAGCGGCACGCCCAATTTGAACAGGCAGTGCTGGTGCAGCGGCGAGTTGGCGTAGCGCTCTCCCGGCGCGGGGCGGGCGGGCGACTGCTCGACGGCGTAGTTGTCTGCGAACAGCGCGGCGACGCCGCTGTCCGAGACCCATTGCAGCAGGCGGTCGTCGCGCCCATCGAGCGCCGCGCAGCTATTGGCGAGGCGGGGGCCGTCGGGCTCCTTTTCCATTTCGAGGATGAGGTCCGCGAACCCGGTGTAGAAGAAAGCGAGGTCGCCTTCCTCGACCGTGGCGCCGGTCTCTTCCAGCACGCGCATCAGCTCGTCACAGGTGACGAGATGGCGGCTGTCGCGGCCGAAGAAGCGCTCCAGATCGATCATTACGCCGCGCCCGACCACGCCCTTCTCAGCGAAGGTCTCGATGCCGAGCTTGCGCGCGCCCATGGCTTCCGGGCGCGGCGTCTGCGAGCCGTCGGCGTTGTAGTCCACCGGCCCGACAATGTCCTCGCCGCCCTTGAAGCCGTTGTAGAAACGGATTTCCGGGATGCCGTCGCCGTCCGCGTCGAACAGCTGGCCCATATGGCAGAACGCATCCCACTGGGACGAGTACTGGAGCGTCATATGCACCCGGTCGTCGCAGCCGACATCGATATGGCGCGGGTCGTCGAGCTGGAGCGGGTAGTTGTAGCGGGGCGCGCCGTCCGGCCCCTGGGTCGGCTCCAGCACCGGCGGATGGCGGCGCGGATTGAGGATGTTGCGGCCCGGATAGTCGAGCGGCAGGGACAGGCAATAAACCTCGCCCAGGCGGATTTCCTCGCGCGCGGCGAGCACCCGCTCCGGCGTCAGCAGGTTCAGCCGGCCGAGCTGGTCGTCCGGCCCCCAATCGCCCCAGGTGGACCCCTCCGGGCGCTGCTTCCAGCGCGGATTCTCCGTCATGCGTCCCTTTCTCCCGCTTGCCGCCGGCGCAGTTGCGGCTACGGTAACGGAACCTCCATGCATAAGGAAACGCCCAAATGAGCAATCCCTTCAGCCTCGAAGGCCGCAATATCCTGGTGACCGGCGCGGCGCAGGGCGTCGGCCGCGAGGTCGCGCGCACGGTGGTCTCCATGGGCGGCCGCGTCGCCGTCGTCGATCTCAATGAGGAAGGCATAAACAGCCTCGTCGCCGAACTCGGCGAGGGCAATGCGATGGGCTTCCACGGCTCGGTCACCGAACAGAGCCTTGCGGACAGCATCGTCGAGACGATGGTGGGCGAGTGGGGCTCGATCACCGGACTGGTCAACAATGCCGGCATCGTCCGCGCCGCCATGATCCACAAGATGAGCCGCGAATACTGGGACCAGGTCATCAATGTGAACCTCACCGCGGTCTATCTCTGCCTGCAGTCGGTGGGCCGCCAGATGATCAAGCAGTCGGAGACCGGCGAGTTCGGCGTCTGCCCCGGCCAGATCGTCAATGTGTCCTCGATCGCCGGCACGGCCGGCACGATCGGCCAGATCAACTACGGCGCTGCCAAGGCCGGCGTGCTCGGCATCACCATGAGCGCCGCGCGCGAATGGGCGCGTTACGGCATCTGCGTGAATTCGGTGGCGTTCGGCACGGTCGTGACCCCGATGACCGAAGTGATCCGCGGGCCGAAATTCGGCGCCCAGACCATCGCCCGCATTCCGCTCGGCCGTTATGCCGAGACCAGCGATGTGGCGCCGAGCGTCTGTTTCCTGCTCTCGCCGGGCGCGAACTACATCACCGGCAAGAATCTCAGCATCGACGGCGGCATGACTGCAATGTGAGGCAGGGACGTGAGCGTTCTTTCGACGGGGCCGTGGCGGAGCTTCCTGTTCGCCCCGGCCAACCATGCCCGCCGGGCCGAGAAGGTGTTCCAGGCCGGCGCCGATGCGGCGATCCTCGACCTTGAGGACGCCGTGGCGGTCGCGAAGAAGCCCGCAGCCCGCGCGCTTGCCGTCGCCGCCTTACAGCGGCAGCGGCCGTGCAAGGGCTTCGTGCGCGTCAACGCCGCCGAGACCGAGTGGTGCTTCGAGGATATGGAAGCGATTGTCGGACCCTGGCTCGACGGCATCGTGCTGCCGAAGCTCGAAAGCGCGGCCATGCTCCAGACCATCGACTGGACGCTTGCCCAGCTTGAGCGCAAGGCCGGACTGGAGACAGGCAGCATCGACCTCATGCCTATCGTCGAAACCGGGCTCGGCGTCTCGAACCTGAAGGAGATCGCCAACTGCCGCTCGCGCCTCCGCCGGCTCTGTTTCGGCGCCGGCGATTACACGCTCGACGTGGGGCTCCACTGGTCGCTGGACGAGGCGGAGCTTGCCCATGCGCGCACGGCAATCGTGCTGGAATCGCGGGCGGGCGGGCTGGAGCCGCCGGTCGATACGGTGTTCATCGAGCTGCGCGAAACGGAGGCCTTCGCCGCGTCCGCCCGGCGCGTGCTTGCCATGGGATTCCAGGGCAAGCTCTGCATCCATCCGGACCAGGTGGGCCCGGTCAACGACGCCTTCTCGCCGACGGAAGCGGAGACGGAACGCGCGCGGCGCATCGTCGCGGCATTCGACGAAGCCGAGGCCGCCGGCCTGGCCTCGATCCAGGTGGACGGCTATTTCGTCGATTACCCCATCGTGGAAAAAGCCCGCCGCACGCTGGCACTGGCGGCACGGATCGAAGGGCTGGGCTGAGGGCAGCCGGGCTGCGGCAAGGCGGTCAATCTTCGGACGAAGGCTCCTCCGCCCATGGCGGCGGACGCTTTTCCCGGAAGGCGTCTATGCCGGCGCGGGCGGCGGGGCCGCGCAGGAGGGCGGCGATGGTGCGGGCGGCGTCGTCGAGGGTTTCGTCCACCGGGCGGTCGCCGACCGAGAGGACAAGGCGTTTCGCTTCCGCGACGGCCGAGGGCTCGCAGAGGCGGACCTGATCCAGCACCTCCGCCAGCGCCTCGTCGGCCTCCTCGCGGCTGGCGACGAGGATGTGGGCCAGGCCGTCTTGCCGAGCATGGCGGCCGTCGAGGATGACGCCGGTTGCGACCAGTCGCCGGGTCCAGCCCTCGCCCATGCGGCGTACGATATGGGGGATCACCTGCGCCGGGATGAAGCCGGAGCGCGCCTCGGGCAGGCCGATCTTCGCGTCCTCATGCATGATCGCGACATCGGAGCAGCAGACCATGCCGAGGCCGCCGCCGGTGCAGGCGCCCTCGACCACGGCGATGACGGCCTGCGGCAGGGCGTTCAGCAGCTCCAGAACATGGCCCATCCTGCGATAGAGCGGGAACAGCGGGTCCGGGTCCGCCGGCGGAGGGATGGCGCCCAGCATCGACATGTCGCCGCCGGCCGAGAACTGCCCGCCCTCGCCGCGCAGCACGACGGCGCGGGCATCCGACCGTGCGGCTTCCCGGAACGCGGCCAGCAGCGCCTCCATGGTCCACTGGGTCAGCGCATTGCGGCGCTCGGGCCTTGTCAGCAGGACATGAAGCGCGATCCCCCGGCGTTCGACGCGCACGGGGCTCACGACGGGGGGGACCCGAACCCGCCCGCGCCGGGGGTCTCGACGAGGAGCCGCTCGCCCTCTCGCACGATGATGCCGGAGGGCTTGGTAGCGAGGGGGGTCTCGGCGCCGGCGGCGTCCAGGAGCGCGAAGCGGCCGCGGCCGCCGGGCTCGCCGCCGGCAAGGCCCCAGGGCGCGTTGGTAAAGCGCTCGCCCGCGCCGTTGAAGAGGCAATCGTGTCCGACCGGCCGCACCACGCGATACATCCCGCGCCCGCCCCGGAACCGCCCTGCGCCGCCGGAGCCTTCCAGGAGGCCGTAGCGCTCGACCATCAACGGATATTCGGTCTCGATGGCCTCGACCGGCAGGTTGGAGGTGTTGGTGATGCCGACCTGCACGCCGTCCTTGCCGTGGCCGCCGGGCCAGCCGCCGCCGCCGCCGCCGAGCGTTTCGAGATAGAGGTAGCCCTCGCCCGTTCGCGGGTCGATGCCCGAGAAGACGGCGGTAGTGTTCGCGCCGTTGCCGGCCGCCGGCGCGCGGTCGGGCAGGGCGGGGGCGAGCGCGCCGAACACGACGTCGATGATCCGCTGGCAGGTATGTGCCCTGGCCGCCACGGGAGCGGGGAAGACGGCGTTGAGCAGCGAGCCGCGCGGCGCCGAAATCTCCACGCAGTCGATCACCGCCTGGTTGTTCGGCACCTCGGGGTCCAGCAGCGCCTTGAGCGCATAGGTGACCGCGGCGACGGTGGCGTTCATGGTCACATTGATGTTTCCGGGCACCTGCGGAGCGGTGCCCGAGAAATCGAAGCTGGCGCGGCCGCCTTCCTTCTCGACGGTCAGCACGATGGGGATGTCGCGGGTGTCGATGCCGTCGTCGTCCATGACATCGTCGAAGCGGTAGGTGCCGTCCGGGATGGTGCGAATGGCCTCCGCCATGCGGCCTGCGGTGCGCGCCAGCATGTCCTCGAAGGCGGCGTGGACCGTATCGGCGCCATAGGCTTCGACGGTCTCCGCCATGCGCCTCACCCCCAGATTGCAGGCTGCAACCTGTGCGAAATAGTCGCCGCGCCGCTCGTTCGGCAGCCGCACATTCAGGAGCACGAGGTCGAACAGCTCCTTCTGCAGCACGCCCCGGCGGAAGAGCTTGACAACCGGCACCCGCAGGCCTTCCTGGTAGATTTCCGACATGCCGCCCGCCATCGACCCCGGCGCCATGCCGCCGACATCGGCGTGGTGCGCGATGTTGCAGATCCAGGCGACGATGCGCCCGTGCGCGAAGACCGGCGAGGCCATGTTGATGTCGGGCAGATGGGTGCCGCCCGCCGTGTGCGGATCGTTGGCGATGACGATGTCGCCTTCCTCGATATCGTCGCCATAGCGCGCCAGCAGGCAATCCATCAGCCCGCTCATCGACGCGATGTGAATGGGCAGGGATTGCTCCGCCTGGGCGATCAGCCGGCCCTGCGCGTCCATGATCGCGGTCGAGTGGTCGTGACGCTCCTTGATGTTGGTCGAATAGGCGCTCTTCATCAGCGCGGCGAAGGTCTCGTCGGTGATCGAGCGGAGCGCGTTGGCGAGGATTTCGAGGCCGATGGGGTCGAGCGCGGTCATGCAGCGATCCGTATGGTGAGGTTGCCGTAAGTGTCCACCGCCGCCGTGTCGCCCGGATAGACGATAGCGGTGGCGTCGAGTTGCTCGATGACGGCCGGGCCGGCGATGCGGCTGCCCGCGCCGAGCGCGGCGCGGTCGAAAACCGGCGTGTCCGGGCACTCCCGGCCGGCGAACCGGGCGAGCCGGCGTTCCCTCGGCCGAGGCGGCCCTTCGGCGGGCGGCAGCGTTGTCTGCGGGGCGCGGTAGAGGCGGGCCTTCGCCGTCAGCCGCAGATTGACGATTTCGACCGGGTCTTCCGGATTGCGGAAGCCGTAAGCGAACTCATGCGCGTCGAGGAACCGGTCGCGAAGGTCGTCGAGGCTTTCCGGCAGCGTGACGGCGAGTTCGAAATTCTGCCCGACATGGCGCATGTCGAGCGAGACCTCGGTCTGCCGGCCTTCTTCGGCAGTGCCTTCGCCCGCGAACCAGAGCCGGGCGTGCTCCTCCAGCTCCTCCAGGATGGCCGCAATGCGCGGAAACGCCTCCGGCGACACGGCGATGCGCTCGCTCCGGGTGAGGGTCTCGCGCAGGTCCGAGACCAGCAGGCCCTCGGCGCAGACGATGCCGGGAGCGGGCGGCACAAGGATTTCGCCTATGCCGATGCCGGCGGCCACATCGCGGGCATGCAGCGGCCCCGCGCCGCCGAAGGCGGCCAGCACATAGCCGCGCGGGTCGTGGCCGCGTTCGACGGAGACCGTGCGGATCGCGCGGATCATGTTGGCGGCCACGATGTCGAGCACGCCTTCCGCAGTGCGCTCGACCGAAAGCCCGAGGCGCGCGGCGGCCGGCTCGAAGGCGGCGCGGGCCTTGTCCTCGTCGAGGCGCATGCTCCCGTCCAGCAGGCCCCGCACGCTCAGCCGGCCCAGCAGCAGGTTGGCGTCCGTCACGGTCGGTTCCGTGTTGCCCCGCCCGTAGCAGGCGGGGCCGGGGTCGGCGCCGGCGCTTTGCGGGCCGACCTTCATCAGGCCATCGCGGTCGAACCAGGCGATAGAGCCGCCGCCGGCCCCGATGGTCGCAATGTCGATTTGCGGCAGGCGAATGGGGAAGCCCGCGACGGCCCGCTCATAGGCGATATCGGCCTCTCCGCCCCGGATGAGCGCCATGTCGGCGCTGGTGCCGCCCATGTCGAGCGTGACGAGATCGTCGAAGCCGGTGCTCTGCGCCGCGTGGATCGCGCCGACGACGCCCGCGGCCGGCCCCGAAAGGGCGGTGCGGACCGGAAAGGAGCGCGCCCGGTCAACGGACATCAGGCCGCCGCTCGACTGGTTGATGCCGAGGCTGGCGCGCGGGGCCGCAAGGGAAAGCCCTTCTTCCAGCCGGCCGAGATAACGATCCATCACCGATTGCAGACAGGCGTTCACGGCCGTGGTCGAGAAGCGCTCGAACTCCCGGAACTCGGGCTGGACTTCGGACGACAGCGAGACTTGCAAGTCCGGCAGCGCCGCACGCAGGGCGGCGGCCATTGCCTGTTCATGCGTGCCGTTCAGATAGGCAAACAGGAAGCATACGGCGCAAGCCTCGGCCCCGCTGGCGCGGACCGCCTCGACGGCCGCCTCGATATCGGCCCCGGTCGGCGCGCGCACCGGTTTGCCCGCCGCATCCATGCGCTCGGCAAGCTCGAAACGCCGCTCCGGCGGCACCGGCGGCGCGGGCCAGGTGCGGCGGAAATCGTACATGTGCGGGCGGACCTGCCGGCCGATCTCCAGCAGGTCCCGGAAGCCCTCGGTGGTGACCAGCGCCACCCTGCCGCCCTTGCCCTGGAGCAGCGCATTGGTCGCGACCGTCGTGCCGTGCGCCAGGCGGGATACCTCGTCGAGCGCGATCCCGCAGGCGTCCGCCATTTCCCGGATGCCCTCGAGGATCGCGCGGCTCGGGTCGTCCGGCGTCGAGGGACGCTTGAAGATATGCGTTTCGCCGGTCCGGTCGTTGACGGCGGAGAAGTCGGTGAAGGTGCCGCCGACATCGACCCCGACGATCCAGGACCCGCCCTCAGGCCTATTCATGGCTCGATCTCGTCATTGCGGATATCCCCCCGGCGGTGGGCGCCAATCTAGCAACCGGGCCGGCGGCCGTCACCGGCATGGCCGACAGGGCGGCCGGGGCCGGGACACCCCCTGATATGTCATGAAATGTCGTAACTGCCCAGGATATCTGTGTTGGTGAGGGGTTGACGCGGTGGTTTGAAAATGAGTCAACCTTTCCATGAGTGGTTCCAAACCGTCGCATGGTCCTTTGCCGGGGTCGCGATCCGAGACATCGGGTGGGAAGACCGCGCGTCTGGAGTTGGAGAACGCGTGGCTGCGGGAGCGGAACGCGCGTCTTGAGGAACGCATTTCGGAGTTGGAGCGTCGTCTCGGTCTGAACAGCCGCAACAGCGGCCAGCCGCCGTCGAGCGACGGGTTGAAGAAGCCGGCGTCTGAGCGTCGAACCGGTAGCCTGAGGGGCAAGACGGGGCGCAAGCCGGGCGGACAGGCGGGGCACAAGGGCAAGACGCTGTGCCGTACGGCCAGCCCGGACCGGTTTGAGGAGCATGTTCCGGCGTCCTGCCGGTGCTGCGGGGCGTCGCTGTCGCCGGCGTCGCCGGTGGGCGCTCCGGTAGCGCGTCAGGTATTCGATCTGCCGGAGCCGCGCCCGCTGGAGGTCACGGAGCATCGGGGTCATGCGCGTCGCTGCGGGCGTTGCGGTGAGGTGACGCGGGCGGCGTTCCCGGCCGGTGTGTCGGCCGCGGCGCAGTATGGCCAACGACTTGCCGGTGCGGCGGTCTGGCTGCGTCATGCGCAGTTCCTGCCGGAGCGGCGGCTGTCTGAGGTGATGGCGGTGTTGTTCGGGGTGCGTGTGTCTCCGGCGACATTGGCGGCGATGAGCGGTCGGGCTGCGGGGCGTCTGCGGGACGCGGCCGCGCACATACAGGAGCTGGCGGCCAGCAAGGCGCGGGTGAAGCATCTGGACGAGACCGGGCTTCGGATCGGCGGTCGCACGCGTTGGCTTCATGTGATGTGCACATCCCCGGATCGGGTCCGGGGCAGGCTCTTGCTGGCGGCCTATCGGGTAAGCGAGCGGCGTGGGGCAGTGCCTGCGGGGGTGTCCGGGATAGCGATGCACGACCACTGGCAATGCTATTGGCCGATGGCGGGTGTGGAGCATGCGCTTTGCAACGCCCATCACCTGCGGGAGTTGCAGGCGCTGGTGGAGTTCGACAAGGAGGACTGGGCGCGGCGCATGCAGCGTCATCTGCTTCGGGCCCGGCGTGTGGCGCGGATCGCGCGGGAGCGGGGTCACGCCGTTCCGGGGCGGCTTCTGGCGCGGATTGCGCGCGGCTACGACCGGCTGCTTGTCGAGGCGCTGGCGTTCCATGAGAGCCAGCCGCCGCTCCCGTCGCCCGGCCGGCGCGGGACACCGAGGCGGCGCAAGGGCCATAACCTCGCCTTGCGCCTGCATGAGCGCCGAGACGAGACCCTGCGCTTCCTCACCGACCCACAGGTCCCCTTCACCAACAACGAGGCCGAGCGCGACCTGCGCATGATGAAACTGCGCCAGAAAATCTCCGGCGGCTTCCGCTCCCGAAGCGGCGCAGACGACTTCGCCATACTGCGCACAATCATCGCCACCGCTCAAAAGCAGGGATGGGACATACTCAACACCCTGACAGGCACATCCGACAGCCTCATCGAAAATATCCAATACGCCTGAACCCTGACCCAAGAACGAACCCCGCAATGACCAATGTGCTGGGCAGTTACGAAATGTCATGTTTTGTCATGAGGCCCCCTGCGCCGGGCGCGAGTCTCCTGTCCGTTCCCGACATGCCTCCCAGCCTCCGTCGCCCTCCGGAATCGAAAAGGCGGCCCCGAAAGCCGCCTCACCGCTGATGACAGCTTATACTACCGTTCATGGCCCGGAACCGATGAGCCCATGACCGGGTTCCGATAGAGGCGATGCGGCGCGGCTGCCGGGACATGTCATGAAATGTCATGTTTCGCCGCTGCCCCGCCCCTCTCCGCCTGCCTCACCGAAGCTCCGCCGTCCGTATCCTGCATGTCGTTCCTCCATCGCGTTTCGTTCCGTTCGCACCGCCGCCTGCCAGCCTGCGGCGGGTCCCTTTTTCGCGCGTATCGCATGCGCGCGCCCGCGCCCGCGTTTGCGCCGGCGCGGCTTTGCGCGCCTGATTGCGCGCGCGAGCCAAGCGCAGGGCGCACGTCTCCCATCCGTTCCGTTGGGGTTTTTTTCGCACCGGCGCGACACGGGAGACGAAGCGGCCTCCGGATGCCGTTTCCTCCTGTCCCATTCTATCACGGTTTTACAGATGTCAAGTCCTTACCGGGAATTATTTCATAATTCGTGAACGAATTGCTGCCTCCAGGAAGAGACGCCGGGACATGTCATGCGATGTCATGTTCCGCCGGTGCTCCCTCTCAATTTGAGCTTACCACGCTTTTCCCCATGTCAAGCCCATGCCTGCGGGAATTCCCCGACATGAGTCTCCTGTCGAGAACGGCGGTATTACCACGCCATTCCCTGTGTCGAGCGCCTAGCTGAGGCCTGGCAACGCTTGGGCCGAGTCCGCGCCTTCCGCATTGCGGTCGCGGGGGAAGTATCGTTCCGGCGGTGCGAAGGAACGATCTGCTACAGGTTCGAACTATGACCGGAATGCCGCGCAATCCCGATCGTCCCCGAGGCGCGGCCGCGAACGGGCGGCTTGCCGAGGCCGCGCCTTTGCAGGCGATCGAAGGGAACCCTCTTTCACCCGACGAACTTGCCATGTTCGAGATGTTCGAACGCGAGGAGTGGCCGCCCGAGGATCGCCGCGCTTACATCCAACGGCAGTTCAGGGGCCGCGGACGCCTCGCACCGGTCCAACGCGGGTGACCGCTGGGCCATGACACGGTGCATCCGGCACGCGCTCGTGTGAGCCTCCGGTTTAGGCAGGGGGCAGGGTTCCAGGCTTGGCGGCCGTCTGCTAGGGTCCGCGCTCCGTTTACCGCTCGGAGGGGGCCGGTGGCAAAACGATTCGAGGACGCGCTCGGCGACCTGCCCAGGCTGAAACGGCTTATCCAGGCGAGCGAGTTCGACCTTGTCGTGGCCGCATCGCCGGAGAACGTCCTCTATACGAGCGATGTCTTCATCTCGACGCAGGTCGATATCCGCGACCGGCTGGCGCTGGTGGTCTGGGACGGGGACCGCGACCCGGTCTTCATCCTCTGCCGGGTGGAGGAGGGCTTCGCGCGCGAGGAGTCCTGGATCGACGACATCCGCACCTACAAGGAGTTCGTCACCTCGCCCATAGACATCCTGGCGGAGGTCATCGACGAGCTGGGCGCGGCGCGGGGCTCGGTCGGGCTGGAGCTCGACTACCTGCCTGCGATCTATTTCGAGCGTTTGCGCGCGCTGCTGCCCAATGCGCGTTTCGGGCGCTCGGAGCCGATCTTCGACCGTGCGCGCGTCATCAAGACGCCGCGCGAGCGCGAGCGCCTCGCGGCCGGCTTCCGGGGCACCGAACGCGCGCTGAAAGAGGCTTTCCTGGCGACGCGGCCCGGCGACACGGAGCGGGACATGTGCTTCCGCCTCGCCGACGGCATTCTGCGGCACGGGGCTGAGTCCGTGGCGTTCACGCATATTAACGGCGGGCCCAACACCGGCTTTCCGCACAAGGACCCGTCGGACTACCGGGTGCAGCGCGGCGACATCCTGAAGGCCGATGCCGGGGGGCGCTACGGGCGCTACTATTCCAATGTCGGCCGCACGGCGAAGCTGGGCCCGCTCAACGACGAGGACCGGTCCTGGTGGTCGCGGCTGCGCGAAATCCACCGCGAACTGATTGACATGGTCCGGCCGGGAAACACCGGGCGGCAGATATTCGAGCGCGCCACGGCGCTGCATGAGCGCCACGGCATTCCTTTCCCCTACGCGCATAACGGGCACGGGCTCGGGCTGCTGGTGCATGAGCGCCCGCTCATCAGCCCGCATGAGGACATGGCGTTCGAGCCCGGCATGATGAGCACTATCGAGACGCGCGTGCGGTGGGTCGGGAAATGCGGCTACCATATGGAGGACTTGCTGGAGGTGACGGAGGGCAGCCCCGTGTTGCGTTCCGACTATTTCGACAATGAGGAGATACTCGTCGTCGATGCATGAGCCCCGGCAGGAAGACCGATCACGGGAGCAACCGAAAAGTCAGGGAGACAACATGCTCAAACGAATTGCATTGGCCGCTGCGGCGGCAACGGCGGTGGCGGTAGTAGCCGGAAGCGCCGCCGCATGGCCGGACAAGCCGATCACGCTGATCGTGCCCTACAAGGCCGGCGGGACCACCCACACGATGTCGATGGTGCTGTCCAAGGCGCTTGGGGAGGCACTCGGCGGCACGGTGGTGGTCAAGCCCCGTCCCGGCGCCGGCAGCGCCGTGGGCATCACCTTCCTTTCCAAGGCGAAGCCGGACGGCCACACCATCGCCTATACCGATCTCGGCAACACGATCTGGAACCCGATGACCAAGAAGGACGTCGCCTACAAGGTGGACGACATCCGTGTCATCGCGGGCATCAGCGAATACCAGGTGGCGCTCATCGCGACGCCGGACAAGCCGTACAAGACGCTCAAGGAACTGCTGGAATATTCCAGGACCAACCCGCTCAATGTCGCGGACATGGGCGGCATGTCGAAGACCTTCATCAACTACATCGCGAAGAAGGAAAACGTTTTGTGGACGGCGATCCCGACGCGCGGCGGCGGCGAGATGGTGCCGTTCCTGCTCGGCGGCAAGATCGACTTCGCCTATAGCGGCGGCATCCACCAGCAGCACCCCGGCAAGATGATCGTGCTCGCCTCCTTCCTGCCGAACCGGCTGGCGAAGGAGCCCGACATTCCCTCGACGCAGGAGCTTTACGGCATCGCCATTCCCGGCAATTCCGTGCTGATGGCCCCGGCGGGGATATCCGACGAGATCGCGATGAAACTCGAGGCGGCAGCCAAGGCCGCGATGGACGATCCGGACTTCACCAAGGTGCTGGAGAACCTACAGTTTCCGAAGCGCTTCATCCCCTCGTCCGAGATGACGGCTTTCGTGGCCGACATCACGAAGAGCCTGGAAGAGGTCTTGAAGGCGACGCAATAAGCCCGAGTGCCGGGAGCCGGGGCGCCTCTCGGCGTCCCGGCACGGCACCCGCCTTCCACGCCCGTTGCGCATGAGGTCGCTCCCTTGAGAACAACCCACATATGGGCGGGAGTGCTGCTTGTCCTGGCGTCGCTCTACTGCCTCTTCTGGCTGATCCCCGACAACACCGCCCCGGCCGAAAGCGAGCTCGATCTTGCTCCGGCCCTGGTGCCGTCCATCGCCATCGGCGCGTGCCTGCTGCTGGCGGCCGTCATGACGTTGCAGGCCATCCGCGGCGGCAGGAGCGTTGCATCCGGCGAGGACCCGCTGGATGAGGAGTTCGGTGCCGAGGCGACGGGCGCCAACAGGCATGTGCTACTGAACCTGCTCATCTGGACGGTCGTTGCCTGCGCGTCCTGGTTCCTGATCGAACATGTGGGTTTCGAGCCGGCCATGACGCTCTTCCTGGTCGCGACCATGCTGTTCGTCGGGGCAAGGAACCCCTGGAGCATCGCCCTGTTCTCGCTTGCCACGCCGGTGGTGCTTTCGCAGGCGGCCTACCAATTCTTCAACACCGAACTCCCCGCCTTCTGGCGCTGAGCGCAGCGAGAACGGGACCCGGTCGATGGATATACTCAACAGCATGCTTGGCGGGTTCGAGGCCGCCTTTACGCTCGTCAACCTCGCCTATATCTGCGTCGGCATCGTGCTTGGCATCATCTTCGGCGTCCTGCCGGGGCTCGGCAGCGTGACCGCGCTCGCCATGCTGATCCCGATCACCTTCTATTTCACACCGCTCGCCGCAATCGCCTTCCTGGTCGGCATCAACAAGGGCGGCACATCGGGGGGCGCCATCCCCGCGATCCTGATCAACGCGCCCGGAACGCCGGAAGCGGCGGCGACTGCGCTCGACGGCTATCCGCTCGCAAAGCAGGGCAAGCCGGAAAAGGCGATGAAGACGGCCCTCTACTCCTCGGTCTTCGGCGACACGTTTTCGGACATCGTGCTCATCCTGCTCGCCGCGCCCTTCGCGGCCATCGCGCTCAAATTCGGCCCGAACGAATTCACGACCATCATCCTCTTCTCGTTCACCATGATCGCCGCCCTGGCGGGGCGGTCGCTCGTGAAGGGCCTCATCGCAGCAGCGCTCGGGCTGTTCCTCAGCACCTGGGGGCTGGACCCGGTGGACAGCACGGCGCGCATGACCTTCGGCACCATCTACCTCTTCGACGGCATTCCACTGCTGCCCTTCGCGATCGGGACGCTGGCGCTGAGTTCCATCCTGTCGCAGCTCTACGACATGCGCCGGGACCGGGGCAAACCGCCCCCGCCGCCCCTGCCTCCGGCATCGCAGTTCCGGGTCGAGAACCGCCTCGCGCCCAGGGAGTTCTGGGGCAACTGGAAGACCCTGATCCGCTCCGCCTGCATCGGCACCGGCGTCGGCGTGCTGCCCGGCCTCGGCGTCACCCTGGCTGCGTTCCTCGGATACGGCGCCGCCAGGCGCGCGTCCCCGCGCGGCGACAAGTTCGGCACCGGCGAGCTCGAAGGCATCCAGGCGACCGAAGCGGCGAACAGCGCCGTGGTCGGCGCCAACCTGATCCCCACCATCGCGCTCGGCATTCCGGGCAATGTGGCGGCGGCGCTCCTGATCGGCGCGTTCATGATCCACGGCGTCGTGCCGGGGCCGCTGATGATGGTGACCCACGCCGAGCTCATCTACTCCATCTTCGCGTCCATGCTGATGGCCAATCTCGCCCATCTCATCATCGGGCGCGCGGGCATCCGCATCTGGGTCCAGTTCGTCCGGATCCCGAAGCACATCGTGCTGCCGACGGTCGTGCTGCTTTGCGTGGTCGGGGTCTATATCCCGACCAACTCCATGTTCGACGTGGGGATGCTGTTCCTGTTCGCAGGCGTCGGCTACCTCATGCGCAAGGCGGGCTTCTCTATCGTCTGCCTCGTGATCGGCTTCCTGCTCGGCAGCAATTTCGAGATCTACCTCCGGCAGACGGTTCTCATCAACAAGTCCGATTTGACCGTCCTGCTGACGAGCCCGATCTCGCTCTTCTTCCTGCTGCTCACGGTCTTCTTCATCTGGCATTTCGGTATCCGCTTGCCCCTCAGGCAGAAGCGCGAACGCGCCGCCGCCAGGGAAGCCGACGCGGCATCCGACTGACCCCCATTTCCCTTCCCCGACGCGAGGCGCCATGTCCGACCGGCCGAACATTCTCTTCATCACATCCGACCAGCAGCGCGCCGATTGTTACGGCTTCGCCGGCCGCCGTGTGCGGACGCCGCATCTGGACCGGCTGGCGGCGGAAGGGACGCATTTCGATGCGTGCATCACGCCGAACCTCGTGTGCCAGCCCTCGCGAGCGTCGATGCTGACCGGCTTGCTGCCGCTGACCCACGGCGTCGCGGACAACGGCATCGACCTGCGCCCGGAGACGGGCGAGCGCGGCTTCGCGACCGCCCTCAACGCCAAGGGCTACGACACGGCATTCATCGGCAAGGCGCATTTCGCGACCAGCAGCACCTTTGCGCCGACCGGCACGCCGGAATGCAGCCACAGCACGGCCGACTTCGATGCGTCCTGGTTCGGGCCCTATATGGGCTTCAGCCATGTCGAGCTGATGGTGCTCGGGCACTGGTTCCACCACCGCAAGGAAGCGGTGACGCCGCCGCGCGGGCAGCATTTCGAGCGCTGGGTATTCGAGGAGTCGGGCTATCCCGACATATTCGACCTCTGGGGCGCGGAAACCCGTCCCGGCCCTGGCGCGGCCCAGACCTGGAATTCCGCCATGCCGGCAGCGCTGCACAGCAGCGCGTGGTGCGCCGACCGCACGGTGGAATGGCTGCAGGGCCGCAAGCCGGACACGCCGTTCTGCGCCTGGGTGTCGTTTCCGGACCCGCACCATCCTTTCGACTGCCCGGACCCCTGGAGTCTGCTGCACCATCCGGACGAGGTGGAGCTGCCGGCGGAAGGCGGGAAGGACCTGGATCGCCGCCCCTGGTGGCACCGGGCCTCGCTCGAGCGGGAACCGGTGCTCGCGGATCCCAGTCTGCGGGACTTCCGCGCCAAGCTCTCGCGCGTGCCGGACCAGACCGAGGCGGAACTGCGCGAGATGACGGCGAACTATTACGGCATGATCTCGCTGATCGACCACTCCGTCGGGCGCGTTCTCGTCGAACTCGACCGGCTCGGGATGCGCGACAACACCATCGTTGTCTATTCCACCGACCACGGCGACCTGCTCGGCGACCACGGCCTCTACCTCAAGGGGCCGACGCCCTACGAGGCTCTGTTGCGCGTCGGGCTCATCGCCCGCGGGCCCGGCATTCCCGCCGGGCGGCAGGCGAAGGACCCGGTGTCCACGCTCGACCTTCCCGCAACCTTCTGCGACTACGGCGGCACGGCGCTCGACGAGCGCGCCCAGTCGCAAAGCCTGCGCGACCTGTTCGAGAACGCACCGGGCGCCGGGCGCGAGGTGGCGTATAGCGAATGGAATGTGAATGCGAGCCGCTGCGGCGTGCCGCTGGAGTTGCGTACGGTGCGCACGAAAACGGCGAAGCTGACGCTGGAGCTGAATTCGGGCGCCGGCGAGCTCTACGACCTCGCCAGCGACCCGAACGAAATGGACAACCGCTTCGACGATCCGGGCGCCGCCGCGCTCCGCCGCGAGCTGGAGGAGATGCTGCAGGCGCGGCCAGGCGAGGTTCTGGAAGAGTTCGACGAGCCCGTCGGCATGGCCTGAGCCCACGGCGCCGCCGCACTGGCATTGCCCAGCGGCCATGCTAAAAGACGCCGCAACGCACCCGTGAGGCCCGGCCCATGCGCGAAGCGTCGATAGCGCGGAAGACGACCGAAACCGAGATCGATGTCCGGCTTAGCCTCGACGGCGAGGGCCGGTACAGCGTCTCGACCGGCATCGGCTTCCTCGACCACATGCTCGAACAACTGGCCC
Source organism: Alphaproteobacteria bacterium (assembly GCA_965261985.1). Lineage (GTDB taxonomy): Bacteria > Pseudomonadota > Alphaproteobacteria > Bin95 > Bin95 > Bin95. The sequence continues at coordinate 4,187,105 of OZ253490.1, read as the reverse complement.
GGCACGGCCTTGTCGATCTCGACCTGGCCGCGAAGGGCGACCTGCACATCGACGCGCACCACACCACGGAGGATACCGGCATCGCCGTGGGGCAGGCCGTCTCCGCCGCCCTCGGGGACCGGAAAGGCATCCGTCGCTACGGCCATGCCTATGTGCCGATGGATGAGGCGCTGGTCCGCGTCGCGCTCGACCTTTCCAACCGGCCCTACCTCATCTGGCAGGTGGACCTTCCGGCGCAGAAGCTCGGCTCTATGGACACGGAGCTGTTCCGGGAGTGGTTCCAGGCCTTTGCGCAACATGCCGGCGCCACGCTGCATGTCGAATGCCTTTACGGCACGAACACGCACCACATCGTCGAAGCCTGCTTCAAGGCCCTGGCGCGGGCCTTGCGGCTGGCGGCGGAGATCGATCCGCGCCGCAGCGACGCCGTGCCGTCCACCAAGGGCAGCCTCTGACCGGCGCAATGCGTATCTACACGATCCACCGCCGCAGCCGGGGCGTCCTGGAAGAGCCGGAAATTCGCGCCGTCAAGGAAGGTTTCTGCTGGCCGGGCCTGTTTTTCGGGCCGCTCTGGGCGGCATGGCGCGGCGACTGGGCGGTAGCGGCGGGACTTCTGGCGATAGTTGCGGCGGCGGTCGCTCTGGCCGATTTCCCGTGGCTGTCGCTGCCGCTGCTCCTGCTTGCGGCCTTCTCGGTCGGCTTTGAAGGCAACGACTTGGCGCGCTGGAGCCTCGGCCGGCGGGGGTTCGCCGCAGCCGCGCTGGCGGCCGGGCGGAACGGCGCCGATGCCGAAGCCCGTTTCCTCGCTCGGGCGGCGTCGTGACCACCGCTATTGTCGATTACGGGTCCGGCAATCTCCGGTCGGCCGAAAAGGCGTTCGCGCGGGCGTGCGACGAGAACGGCGGCGCGGGCCGGGTCGTCGTAACCTCCGATCCCGACGAGGTGGCCGGCGCAGATCGCATCGTGCTGCCCGGCGTTGGCGCTTTCGGGGACTGCCGCTCGGGCCTGTTCGGCCTGGACGGCATGGTCGAGGCGATGGAGGAGGCGGTGATCGCCAGGGGCCGGCCGTTCCTCGGGATCTGCGTCGGGATGCAGTTGATGGCGGAGCGCGGGCTCGAGCACGGCGTGCATGAGGGCCTCGCATGGTTGCCGGGCAGCGTCGTGGCGCTGGAGCCCGGCGACCCCGCGTTCAAGGTGCCGCATATGGGCTGGAACGGGCTGTCGGCTGTCGCGGACCACCCGGTGCTTGCCGGGCTCGGTACCGGAGGCTACGTCTATTTTGTGCATTCCTACCGGTTTGCACCGGCCGAAGAAGGGCACATGCTGGCCGTGAGCGACCATGGCGGCCGGTTCGCCGCCGTCGTCGGTCGCGGTAATTTGATCGGCACGCAATTCCATCCCGAGAAGAGCCAGGTATATGGGTTGCGTCTCATCGCGAACTTCCTCGATTGGCGGCCCTGAGATGGATGAAATTCAGGTGGAGCGGCTCAAGTCGCTTGGCGAGACCGACCTGCTCGATCTTTGCGAAGCGACCGATGCCGCGATTCTGGACGGCGGCGGGTTCGGTTTCGTGTCCCCGCCCGAACGCAATTGGCTTGAACGCTACTGGCAGGGCGTGCTGCTGGTGCCGGAGCGCAGCCTGTTCGTCGCCCGGCGCGAGGGCTCGATCTGCGGCTCCGTGCAGATGGTGGCCCCGCCCCGCAACAACGAGGCGCAAAAGTCGATTGTCGCGGTGCAACATCTTTTCGTTGCGCCCTGGGCGCGCGGCGTCGGAGTCGGGCGGCTGTTGATGGAGGCCGTCGAGGTGGAAGCCAAGGCCCGCCGCTTCAAGGTCATCAATCTGGATGTGCGGGAAACCCAGACCCAGGCGATCGCCATGTACGAGACGCTCGGCTACCGGCGATGGGGCCTGCATCCGAAATACGCCCATGTCCGCGGCCGCTGGGTGCCGGGTATCCATTTCTTCAAGGATGTGCCGACTTCGGGAAAGCGGCGGGACGGATGATCGTCTTCCCCGCCATCGACCTCAAGGACGGCTCCTGTGTGCGGCTGGTCCAGGGCGATATGGGCCGGGTGACGGTGTTCAACGACGATCCGGGCGACCAGGCGGGGCGGTTCGAGGCTGCGGGGTTTTCGTGGCTGCATCTGGTGGACCTGAACGGCGCGGTGGAGGGAGTGCCGGTCAATGCCGAGGCCGTCGAGGCCGTGCTCGCCACGGTCGATCTGCCGGTCCAGCTCGGCGGCGGCATTCGCGACATGGCGACTATCGAGATGTGGCTCGGCAAGGGCGTGCGCCGGGTCGTGCTCGGCACGGCGGCGCTCAACGACCCCGAACTGGTCCGGGCCGCCTGCCGCCGGTTCCCCGGAAGAATTGTGGTCGGTATCGATGCGCGCGACGGGATGGTCGCCACAAGGGGGTGGACCGAGACCTCCGAAACCCCGGCTCTCGATCTCGCGCTGCGCTTCGAGGATGCAGGCGTTGCGGCCATCGTCTTCACCGATATCGCCCGCGACGGCGCGCTGGGCGGCGTCAATATGGATGCGACCGTGGACCTTGCCTGGGCGCTGACCACGCCCGTCATCGCGTCCGGCGGCGTGGCGGACCACGACGACCTCCGCGCGATCTACGCCGAACGGGCCTCGGGTATCGAAGGGGTGATTTGCGGGCGCGCGCTCTATGACGGGCGGATCGACCCTACGACCGCCTTGCGCATTGCGGTGGGCGGCGAATGCTGACCGTGCGCGTCATCCCCTGTCTGGACGTCGATGCCGGCAGGGTCGTGAAGGGCGTCAATTTCGTGGACCTGCGCGATATGGGAGATCCGGTAGAGCAGGCCCGGTTCTACGACGCCTCGGGCGCAGACGAGCTCTGCTTCCTCGACATTACTGCAAGCCACGAGCGGCGGGACACGATCCTCGATGTCGTGCGCCGCACCGCAGACCGCTGCTTCATGCCGGTGACGGTGGGCGGCGGAATCCGCACCGTGGACAATATCCGCAGCCTGCTGCTGGCCGGCGCGGACAAGGTTTCGATCAATACGGCCGCCGTTTCCCGCCCGGAATTCGTGCGCGAGGCCGCCCGGAAGTTCGGCACACAGTGCATAACGGTCGCTGTCGATGCGAAGCGCACCGGACCCGGCCGGTGGGAAGTCTTCACCCATGGCGGGCGCCGGCCGACCGGCATGGAGGCGGTCGGCTGGGCGGAGCGCATGGTCTCGCTCGGGGCGGGTGAAATCCTGCTCACTTCCATGGACCGGGACGGCACCAGGGACGGTTACGACCTGAAGCTGACGCGCGCGGTCGCCGATGCGGTACCGGTGCCGGTGATCGCGTCCGGCGGCGTGGGCTCGCTCGACCACCTCTCGGAGGGCGTGGCGGAGGGCCATGCCTCGGCTGTGCTCGCCGCCTCGATCTTTCACGACCGCATCTACAGCATCGCGGAGGCCAAGCGGTCCATGGCGGCGGCCGGCATCCCGGTGCGCCCGGAGCCCGGCGCATGAGCGATACCGACATCCTGGACCGGCTCTATGCGGTCATCGAAAGCCGGCGCGGCGGAGACCCCGAGACCTCGCGCACGGCGCGCTATTTCCTCCAGGGCCGGGAGAAGATCGCGCAGAAGGTGGGCGAGGAAGCCGTCGAGACGGTCATCGAGGCGGTGCGCGGAGACCGGGACCGGTTGATCGAGGAAAGCGCCGACCTGCTTTACCACCTGCTCGTGCTCTGGGCCGATGCGGGTGTGGCGCCGGACGATGTGCGGGCGGCGCTGGCCCGGCGCGAAGGCAAACCCGACGCAAGCGAGCGATCCCCATGAGCTATGACGACGACAATATTTTCGCGCGCATCCTGCGCGGCGAGATTCCCTGCGACAAGGTGCATGAAAACGAACATGCGCTCGCCTTCCGCGACGTCGCGCCGAAGGCCCCGACCCATGTTCTTGTGATTCCCAAGGGCCGCTACGAGACGTTGCACGATTTCGCCGAACGGGGCAGCGATGCCGAGCTGGCCGCCTGGGTGCGCGCCATGGCGGCGGTCGCCCGCGCCGACGGCGTTGCCGAAGGCGGCTACCGGGCGACCTGCAATAACGGCCGCCACGGCAACCAGGAGGTCCCGCATCTGCACATGCATGTCGTCGGAGGTCGCCAGCTCGGAGGCGCGCCGCGCGGGTAGGACCGGGCTATTTCTCCGCCTTGCGCGGTTTGACTCGATTGAGAATGTCCTGGGCCCGGTGCCAGTCGGCGGAGTTCTCGGGGAGTTTGCGGCCGGCGCGGTCGGCGAGAGCGCCGGCGCGGCGTATATCGCCGCTGAGAAGAGCATGTTCGGCAAGCGCCAGATCGGCCAGGACCCGCTGCCCCGAGCGGCCCTCCGCAATGCCGAGCCAGTACCAGGCTCTCGCGCTTTGCGGATCGCGCCGCACGACCTCGCGCAGATTGTGCACGGCCTCCTCGAGCGTTTCCGGCGTGCCGACCTCGATAGCGGAGCGGCCGAGTTCGATACGGATCAGGCCCGCATGAGGGGCGAGGCGGACCGCCTCGCGATAGGCTGCCAGAGCCTCCGCGCCCCGGCCGTTCTCGAACAGCGTCTGGCCCCGGAGTTCGCGGAAATACGGGTCGTCCGGCGCTTCGGCGATTAGCCCGTCGATCAAGGCGAGCGCCTCGCCGAGTTCCGGGATGCGATAATAGGCAATGGCGCGGGCGTAACGCGCCGCTATTGCGGTGTCCGAAGCGTCGTAGCGGGCGAGCGTTTTCTCGGGAGGGTCGAGATGACCGTCCAGCTTGGCGACCATGCGGGCGTGGCGCCGATGGAAGTCGTCCGGCAGGTCCTTTCCCGCCCAGGGGGACTGCGCGGCATGTTCGCGCACGATCTGGACGCGGTCTGCGGTTATCGGATGGGTGCGCCGATAGAGATCCTGGACACCGCCCGCGATCGTTTCCCGGTCTTCCAGAATCCCGAGAAATTCCATCAAGCCGCGCGTGGAGATTTTCGACCGGTCGAGAAAACGCATCGCCGCCTGGTCGGCGGCCGACTCGTCGGTGCGGGAATGACGCAGCAGGCCGCGTTCGGCGAGCGTGATGCCGCCCGAAATCACCGCCTGCGCAACGCGGGGATCTCCCGTGGCGATGCCCGCGGCGGCGCCAAGCGCCGTCGAGAGGATCGCCTGCGCCGTCCGGTTCTCGACCTCGTCCTTGAGGCGGGCGAGATGGCCGCCTGCAATATGGCCCGTCTCATGCGCGATCACACCGATAACCTGGCCGGGATTCCGGCTGATCCGAAGCAGGCCGGTGTTCAAAAATATCCGCATCCCGTTGGAAACAAAGGCGTTCACCTGGTCGCTATTCACCAGATGCAAGCGTATGCTTTCCGGCGAAAGGCCGGCCGCTTCGAAGACCGGATTCGCATAGAGGCGAAGCGTTTCCTCGATCTCCGCGTCACGGACCAGGTTGAGGGACCGGGCTTCCGAAGGCGCGGCGGCCGAACACGCAAGAAGTGCGGCGAAGAGGCCGCAGAGAAGGGATCGCATGGGCCTCATGGATGGCGACCTCGCAAGGCGTCCGGAGCAAGCTAGGCGCGGGCTACGCCTGCGTCAATCGGCGCTGGCGCTTCTGTTCCCGCTCTTGCTCGGCGGGTGCGGGAGCATCCCCGGTGTCGATCCGGCAGCCATTCCGCGCCAGACCTATCTCGGCAGCGTCGCCGCCGGTGAGCCCAACGCCGCGCTTGCCGCCCGCGATATTCTGAAAGCCGGCGGTTCCGCCGTCGATGCCGCCGCGGCGCTGGCCATGACGCTCGCCGTTACCAGACCTTCCCGCGCCAGCCTGTGGGCGGGCGGGGTCTGCCTCGTGCATGACTCCAGCGAGGGGGAGCAGCAGGCCTATTCCTTCATCCACCCTGCGAGCGGGGAAGGCGGCGCGCCGCCGCCCATGCTGGTGCGGGGACTGGCCCTCATGCATTCGGCCCACGGCCGCCTGCGCTGGAGCGCCGTGCCGGCGGCGGCGGAGCGTCTGGCCCTGCTGGGCCATCCCGTTTCGCGGGCTTTCGCACATGACATCCTGTCGGCGCCGGGCGATGCAGTGGCGACCTTTGCGGGCCGGCATATCCGGGAAGGCGACACGCTGGTGCAGCCGGAGCTTGCCCGGATGCTGCGCCGGATACGCCTGAACGGGCCGGGAGCGCTGTATTCCGGTCCTTTGGCGACAATGGTGATGCAGGGAGCGGCTGCTGCGGGATACCGTCTCGACAAGGCGGCGCTGGAAAGCGCCCTGCCGTCCAGGCAGGAGCCGCTGTCGGTCGAAGGCGAATCCTGGCAAGCATATTTCGCTGCCGACGGGGCGAGCGCCGGGCCGAGGCAGGCCGAATCGTGGCCTCGACTGGCCGAGGACGACCGGGTTGCCGACCCTGCTGCGCCATTGCTTTCGGTCGAGGTCGGCGGCGAGCCGGACGGGGCGCCCGAAGCCGACGGCGGAACCGGCTTTGCCGTTGTGGATGCCGACGGGCTTGCGGTCGCCTGCGGTCTCACCATGAATGCGCCTTTCGGATCGGGCAGGCTGGCCGCCGGCACCGGAATCGCGATTGCCGCGCCCGGGCCCGACGGCGCAGCCGATCCCGCGCTCTCGCCATTTCTCGTAACTCACGAGTCCGGAAACGACGTCCGCTTCGCCGGCGCGGCCTCCGGCATGGAGGCCGGGCGTATCGGTCCGGTCGTCGCGCTGCGGACGCTCATGGAAGCGGATACGCTGGAAAGCGCAATCGCCCGGCCGCGCGCGGTGCTCGGCTCCGGGCGGCAGGTCCTGGTCGAGACGGCGGCGCCGGATGCCGCGCGCGCCGGCTTGCGAGAGGCCGGCTTCGCCCTCACGGAGGTAGAAAGGATCGGTTTTGTCACGGCGGTTCGCTGCCGGGCCAAAGCGCCGGGCGACACCGGAGCAGTTTGCAGAACCCATGCGGACCCGCGCGGCGCGGGCCTGTCCGTCCAGGTTTTCGGCGAGTAAGCAGTCGTGGCGTTTCAGGCTTCCCGGCGGGGCGGGATCGACCCCTTCATCGTCTTGCAGGTGCTGCAGGCGGCTGGCGAGCGCGCGGCCGCGGGCAAGACGGTATTTCCGCTCCAGATCGGCCAGCCGAGCACGCCGGCGCCTGCGGGGGCCCGCGAAGCCGCAAAGGCCGCCATCGACGAACGGGTGCTCGGCTACACCGATGCACCGGGTATCGATCCGTTGCGCCGGCGCATCGCACAGCACTACCGCGAACGCTACGGGGAGGAGGTCGCCCCGGAACGGGTGTTCGTCACGACCGGGTCGTCCGGCGGGTTCGTGCTCGCTTTCCTCGCTGCCTTCGACGCCGGTGCGCGGGTGGCGCTCACCGATCCGAGCTATCCCTGTTACCGCAATGTGCTGGCGGCGCTCGGCATAGAGACCGAGCAGGTGCCCACGGGCCCGGATACCCGCTTCCAGCCGACTTCGGAGCTTCTGGAAAGCATCGAGGGGCCGTTGGACGGACTGGTGGTCGCGAGCCCGTCGAATCCCACCGGCTCCATGCTCTCGCCGGATGCGCTCGCCCGCCTTGCGGCATGGTGCCACGACCGCGGCGTCCGTCTGGTCTCGGATGAGATCTACCACGGCATCGCCTATGGCATGAAAGAGGCAACGGCAGTCGGCTCGCCGTCTGCCGTCGTCGTCAACAGCTTCTCGAAATACTTCTCGATGACCGGCTGGCGGGTCGGTTGGCTGGTGCTGCCGGAAGACCTGCTGGTTGCGGTCGAGCGGCTGGGCCAGAACCTGTTCCTGAACACACCGACGGTTTCCCAATATGCCGCGCTCGCGGCCTTCGAATGCCGCGAGGAACTGGAGGCGAATGTCCGGCGCTATGCGCGCAACCGGGAGGTTCTGCTGTCAGCCCTGCCGGCCATGGGCATCGGGGATTTTGCCGCGCCCGACGGCGCCTTCTATGTCTATGCCGATATCGGCCACCTGACGAATGACAGCATGGCCTTTTGCCGGCGGCTGCTGGACGAAACCGGCGTGGCGATCACCCCGGGCGTGGATTTCGACCCGGAGCGGGGAAGCCGCACCGTTCGCCTCAGCTATTGCGCCGCGACGGAAGAGGTTGAGGCGGCGATGGACCGCCTCGCCTCGTTCCTGCGCCGGGCAGGTTAGGACTGCCTCCGCCGGGCCGGCTCAGCGGCCCGAGAAGGCGGCTTGGCGTTTCTCGCGGAAGGCGGCGACGCCTTCCTCATAGTCCTGGGTCTGGCCGGCGGCGGTCTGGGTATCGGCCTCCAGCTTGAGCTGTGCGCTGTAGCCGCTCTCCAGGCTCTGCCAGTAGAGCCGGCGAATCATGCCGAGCGAGGCCGGGCCGGCGGCGAGGCGGCGCGCCATCGCCATCGCCTCGTCCATCAGCGCCTCGTCGTCCACGACCCGGTTGACCATGCCCCATTCGAACGCCGTCCCGGCCGGCAGCCTGTCCGCCAGCATGGAAAGCTCCATGGCGCGGGCCATGCCGACAAGCCGCGGCAGGATCCATGTGGCCCCGCCGTCCGGCACAAGCCCGATACGCGCGAAGGCCTGGAGGAAATAGCTGGACCTGGCGGCGATGCGGATGTCGGCCGAGAGCGCGAAGCTCATGCCGATGCCGGCAGCGACGCCGTTTACTGCGGACACGACCGGAATGGGAGACGCACGCAAACGCTCGAGGGTCGGGTTGTACCAGCCTTCCAGATCGCTCTTCTGCTCGCCCCTCGCCTCGGCGGCGCGGTCGCGGGGCGGGCGGTCGGGATCGTTCAGGTTCGCGCCCGAGCAGAAGGCCCTTCCGTTGCCCGTCAACAGGATGCAACGCGCGTCGCTGGCCTCGATGCGGTCGAGCGCAGCGGAGAAGTCCTCGCGCATCCGGTGGCCGATCGCGTTCAACACCGCCGGATCGTTGAATGCGAGGACTGCGACGTCTTCGTCGAAACGCAGGTCCATCTTGCCGTTGGTCGTCATGGGGCCGTTCGATCCCTTCGTTTCGGGTTCAGACCAGGTTCAGCTGGCGCCGCCACCAACCGCGCCGGCGAGCGGATTCCGTTTCGGCGGCCGGGGCGGGATCGGGTTCCGTCTCCGCGGCCGGGGCGGGATCGGGTTCTGTCTCCGCGGCCGGAGCGGGATCGGGTTCGGCCTCGGCGGCCGGGACGGGATCGGGTTCCGCTGGCGCCTCCTGTGCCGGCGTTTCCTCGGCAGGCGGCTCCTGCGGCTGTTCTTCGGAAGATGCGGCCTCGGGGACCTCTTCCTTCCTGCGGCGGGTGCGCCGGCGCCTGGGCTTCGGAGTCTCCTCGGGCGCTTCGGCGGCGTCAGCGTCAGCTGATGGGCCGGCGTCCGCCTGCTCCGCCACGGGCTCGGCGGCCGGTTCGCTTGCTGCTTCTTCTTTCTTGCGTCGTGTGCGCCGCCGCCTCGGCTTGGGCGCTTCCTCGACGGCCTCGCCGATCCCCGCCTCAGCGGCCGGGGGAGCCTCGGGCTCCTTCACCTCGGGCTCCTTCACCTCAGGCTCCGGCTCCGCAGCGGCTGCAACCCGGCGGCGCCGGCGCGGCGGCTTCGGCGTTTCCGCGGCCGGTTCGGCCTCGCCCGCAGCGGAAGTCTCGGCCGCAGCGGAAGTCTCGGCCGCCTCGACCGTCTCGGGCTCGTCGGAAGCGTCTGCTCTCCGCCGCCGGCCTCCCCGCCGGCTGCGCCGCCTGCGCTTCACTCCGCCTTCCTCGTCCTCGGCCTCGGCCTCGACTTCGGGCGTGTCCTCCGCCGCCGCGTCGGCAGCGGCCGGTTCGGCAGCGGCCGGTTCGGCCTCGACGTTCTCCACCCGAGGTTTCGGCGCAAGGCTTTCGAAACGCCACGAGCCGGGCGGCTGCGAGTCGTCGCGCTCAAGCAGGATTTCGACGCCGTGTTCGCTGGCCAGGCGGTTCAGCAGATCCCGCTTGTAGTTGAGCAGATAGAGCGCCGTGTCGGTCGACAAATACACGGACAGAACGCCATGTACGCCGCTGAGCGCCTCCTGTTCGATGGCGCGGGCGGTCTGCAGGGCGCTGGATTCGACCGACCGGACGAAACCGTTGCCGTTGCAATGCGGGCAGGCAATGGTGCTGCTTTCGAGAATGCTCGGGCGGAGCCGCTGGCGCGACATCTCCATCAGCCCGAGTGCGCTGATCCTCCCGACCTGCACGCGGGCCCGGTCGTTGCTGAGCGCATCCTTGAGCCTGCGTTCGACCTGCGAATTGTTGCGCCGGTCGTCCATGTCGATGAAGTCGATGACGATGAGGCCGGCGAGGTCGCGAAGGCGGAGCTGGCGGGCCACTTCGTCGGCCGCTTCGAGATTGGTCTTGACGGCGGTCTCCTCGATATTGCGTTCGCGCGTAGACCGCCCGGAGTTCACGTCGATGGCCACCAGCGCTTCCGTCGAATCGATAACCAGGTAGCCGCCGGATGGAAGTTCGACCCGCGACGTGTGCAGGTCGTAGAGCTGGTCCTCGATGCCGTGGGCGATGAACAGCGGCTCCGCCTGGTCCTTGTATTGTTGCACCCGTTTCGCGTGGCTCGGCATCAACGCCTTCATGAAGTCCTTGGCGTTGCGATAGGCACGGTCGCCTTCGACCAGGACTTCCTCGATGTCCCGCCCGTAAATGTCGCGTATCGCCCGCTTTACGAGGTCGGCTTCTTCGTAGATGAGAGCGGGCGCCGTGCTGGACAGCGTGTCTTCGCGGATGCGTTCCCAGGTGCGGGTCAGGAAGTCGTAGTCGCGCTTGATTTCGGTCTTGGTGCGCTTGACGCCGGCGGTCCGCATGATGACCGCCGCACCCTCGGGGACCTCAAGGCCCTCGACGATGCCCTTGAGTTTGCGCCGGTCGGTCGCATTGGTGATCTTGCGCGATATGCCGCCGCCATGCCCGGTGTTCGGCATCAGCACGCAATACCGTCCGGCAAGCGAGAGATAGGTGGTCAGCGCCGCCCCCTTCGTGCCGCGCTCTTCCTTCGAGACCTGCACCAGCACGATCTGGCGGCGCTTGATGACCTCCTGGATCTTGTATTGGCGGCGCAGCCTGTTGGCCCGGCGCCTGTCGTCCTGCGCCTCGTCGCGGCCATTGGCCTGGGCCTCGGCCTCGTCGGCGTCCTCTTCTTCCTCGCCGCCTTCGAGGTCCCGGTCGCGGCGCGCGGCCGCTTCCTCCTCGATCAGCGCCTGGCGGTCTTCCTGGGGAAGCCGGTAGTAGTCCGGATGGATGTCTGCGAAAGGCAGGAAACCGTGCCGGTTGCCGCCGTACTCGACGAAGGCGGCTTGCAGCGAAGCTTCGACGCGGGCGATCTTGCCGAGATAGATATTGCCTTTCAGGGTCGTCCGCGCGGCGGCTTCGTAATCGAAGTCCTCAAGCCGGCGGTCGTTGACGACAGCGATCCGGGTTTCTTCCGAATGCGCTGCATCGATGAGCATGCTCCTGGTCATTAAGGTAGGGCTCCGGGAATGCGGCGGCGCCGCGGCGGGGGCAGCGATCCGGCAGGCACAAGACAGTCATCGACATGGCCTCCGATCGCGCGGGCTCAGCCGCCCGGGCGCGCCGTGGATGGGACATTGAACGCTCATTGCCAATCCGTGTAGACCCCGGCCGGCCGGACTTTCACTGGCGGCGCAAACGAAAAAGTTATTCGGATGGCGACAGGAATAGCCCACGCGGCAAAAGGAACGCAGACTAGCAAACGTGCGCTACATTAGCCCGATAACCGTGTGGCGGCAATCGCTAATCCGGGCCCTGCTGTTGCTTGCTCTCGGCGCGGGCCAGGCCGAGGCGTTCGAGATCGAGGGCATGCGCCTGGCCGCGTGGGGCGAGGGTGCACGCCTTGTGCTGGACCTGTCGGCGAATACGCCGTTCCGCGCCTTCACACTTCGCGACCCCGACCGCGCGGTCGTCGCCCTGCGTTCGCCCGCCCGGGCTCCGGAGCTGCCGACGCGCCGTGCCGGCCCGATCGCCGGACTTCGGGCGGGCGCGTTCGACGAGGGCACATGGCGCCTGGTGCTGGACCTCGAGGCGCCGATGCGAATCCAGGCGGCCAGCGTCTGGGCTCCCTCGCACGGCCGGGGGCACCGACTCGTGATCGACCTGGCGCCGCTCCGCGCCGGAGACCCGGCAGGCGCGAGCTTCGGGAGCCTCGCGCCCGAGGCCAGCCGCCCGGTCGTGCCCGTGCCCCGGCTGCCACCGGACCTGGAGAGGCCGACCGTCGTGATCGACCCCGGCCATGGCGGCGTCGATCCGGGAGCCATCGGCTGCAGCGGCGTTCACGAAAAGACGGTCGTGCTCGCATTCGCCGCGACCCTGGCGCTTCGCCTGGCGGCGAGCGGGAAATACAATATCCGCCTGACGCGCAATGACGACCGGTTCCTGCCGCTGCGCAAGCGCGTCGCCATCGGGCAGGCGGCGCGCGCCGACCTGTTCATTTCGCTGCACGCCGACTCAGTGGCGCGCCCCACGGCCCGCGGCGCGTCGCTCTACACGCTCTCGAAGAGGGGCTCCGACAGGCTCGCGAGCGAGCTGGCGGCGCAGGAGAACAAGACCGACCTGATCGCCGGCCTCGAATTCGGCGGGGACGCGGATGTCGCCGGCCACCTGATCGACATGCAGCAGCGCAGCGCCACCAACCGTTCGGTGGAGTTCGCGCAGCTGCTCCTTTCCGAACTGGAGGCCCGCGTACCCTTGTTGCGCCGCCCTCGCCGGTCCGCCGCCTTCCGGGTGCTGAAGTCGCCGAAAGTGCCGTCCGTGCTGATCGAATTGGGCTTCCTGTCGAGCCCGTCCGACGAGCGGCGCCTCAGGCAGCCCGCGACGCGCGAAGAGGTGGCCGACGCCATCGAGACCGCGCTGGCGCACTACTTTGCCGCGCGGGGCGGGTGAGCCTTGATTTTGCCACGATATTGGTTTGTTTCTCGGTCTAATGAGACGTCTGTTGCGCTTCTTCTTCTGGTTTGCCGCCACGGGCACGGTGCTGGGCGGCATCGCTGGCCTGTTCGTGGTGGACCATTTCGCCCGCGGCCTCCCGGTCTATGGCTGGCTTGCGACCTATGAACCGCCGGTCGCGACCCGGGTCCATGCCGGCGACGGCCGGCTGCTGGCGGAGTTCGCCGTGGAGCACCGTCTGTTCGTCCCGGTCGAGGCGATCCCGAAGCGGGTCGTCGATGCGTTCCTGGCCGCCGAGGACAAGACCTTCTACGACCATGCCGGCCTCGATCCGGTCGGTCTGTTTCGCGCCGTCTATACAAATATTCGCAGCAAGCTTTCCGAGTCGGCGCGCCGGCCGGTGGGCGGATCGACGATCACGCAGCAGGTCGCCAAGAACTTCCTGCTGAGCGCGGAGGTCTCCGTCGAGCGGAAGATCAAGGAGGCGATCCTGGCCTTCCGGCTCGAAAAGGCGCTGCCCAAGGACGCCATTCTCGAACTGTACCTGAACCAGATTTACCTGGGCTACGGCTCCTACGGTGTCGCGGCGGCGGCGCTCAACTATTTCAACAGGTCGCTCGACGACCTGACGATTGCCGAAGCGGCCTTCCTTGCCGCCCTGCCCAAGGCGCCCAACAACTATCACCCCGTCCGGCGCCGCGCACAGGCCGTCGCGCGCCGCGACTGGGTGGTCCGGCGGATGCTGGAAGACGGGCGCATATCGCCGGTGGAGGCCGAGGAAGCCACCGCCTCGCCGTTGGAGGTCCGCTCGCGCGGTGCGACGGAGTTTTTCGAGGCCGAGTGGTTTTCGGAGGAAGTGCGACGGGAGCTGATGGAGGTCTTCGGCCAGGAGAAGCTTTATTCCGGCGGCCTTTCCGTGCGCACCACCATAGACCCCAAGCTGCAGCGGATCGGGGAGCGTGCCTTGCGTTCCGGCCTTCAGGGCTACGACCGCCGCCACGGCTGGCGCGGCCCCCTCGCTCGCCTGGACAAGGACGATCTTGCCGCGGCGCTGAGGTCGGCGCCGGAGCCGCCGGGGCTCAGCCCCTATCGCCTTGCCGCGGTTGCCGGCGTTTCGGCAGACGCCGCCGCCATTCTCCTGAAGGACGGCAGCGCCGGGCGCATCCCGCTGGCGGAGGCCAAATGGGCGAGGCGCTCGCTTCCCAAACAGAAGGTCGGTGCGGCGCCCAAGCGCATGCATGAGGTCCTGAAGGCCGGAGACCTGATTGCGGTCGAACGGGTCCGGGCGGGGCCGGGCGGCGCTTACCCCGACGGCACATGGGCGCTTCGCCAGATCCCGGAGATCGAAGGCGCGTTGATAGCGATGGACCCGCATACGGGGCATGTGCTCGCCATGGTCGGCGGCTACGATGCGGAGCGCAGCGAATTCAACCGTGCGACCCAGGCGATGCGCCAGCCTGGATCGGCTTTCAAGCCTTTCGTTTACCTGGCGGCCCTCCAGGAGGGCTACACGCCGGCAACCCTGCTCGCCGACATGCCGATCGTTATCGACCAGGGCGGGGATCTCGGGCTCTGGCGGCCGCGAAACTACTCCGGCTCCTTCCACGGGATCGTGCCGATGCGAATCGGCGTCGAGAAGTCCCGCAACCTGATGACCGTGCGCCTTGCGCAAGCCGTCGGCATGAACGAAGTCGCCGCTGTCGCGGGCCGGTTCGGCATCCAGCAGGAGATGCCGGAGGTGCTGTCGATGTCGCTCGGGGCGGGCGAAACGACCCTGTCCCGGATGACGGCCGCCTATGCCATGCTTGCAAATAGCGGCCGCCGCATCTCGCCGACGATCGTCGACCGCGTACAGGACCGCCACGGGCGCACGGTTTTCCGCCGCGAGCGGCGGACATGCGCGGGCTGCGATGCGCTCGACGAGCTCGGTCCGAAGGTGCCGTACCCGCCGGATCCGCGCGAGCGGATCGCGGACCCCCAGAGCGTCTATCAGGTGGTGTCCATGCTGGAAGGCGTCGTGCTGCGCGGAACCGGCCGCCGGCTGCGGGCGATCGGCAAGCCGCTTGCCGGAAAGACGGGCACGACCAGCGACTATGTCGATGCGTGGTTCGTGGGCTTCGCTTCCGATTTGGCCTTGGGGGTGTATGTCGGCTTCGACCGTCCGCGCACGCTCGGCCACGCGGAGACGGGCTCGTCGGTGGCAGCGCCGGTGTTCGGCGCCTTCATGCGCGAGGCGCTCGACAAGGCGCCGGCAGCGCCGTTCCGGATCCCGCCGGGCATGTCGTTTCTGCGTATGGGCCGCACCAGCGGCAAGCCGGCAGGACCCGGCGAGGCCGATATCATCCTGGAGGCCTTCAAGCCCGGCACCGAGCCGCGTCCCGGGGACCCCGGCCGCCTGCCGGCGGGAAGCGGCGAGCGGATTTCCGGTATATATTGAAGCGATTCTGGCTTCGTTGGAGACTGTTCGATGCGTGCAGAAGCGCAGGCCCTGGTGGATGACATCCGCGACAGCCTTGTCCTGATCCGGAGGCATCTTTGACTGGGATGCGTCGCTGGCGCGGCTGGAGGTCCTGAACGCCGAGGCGGAAACGCCCGAACTCTGGAACGATCCGGCGCGCGCCCAGGAGGTCATGCGCGATCGGACACGCCTGGCCGCCGGGCTGGAAGGCTACCGCGCGCTCGAAACCGCGCTGGACGATGCGCTCACGCTCTACGAACTCGGCGAGGCGGAAGGGGACCAGGGGGCGCTGGACGAGGCCGAAGCCGAACTTGAGTCGGTTCGGGAACTGGCGAGCCGCCGCCGGCTGGAGAGCCTGCTTTCCGGCGAGGCCGACGGCAACGATTGCTACCTGGAAGTCAATGCCGGCGCGGGCGGCACGGAGGCCCAGGACTGGGCGCAGATGCTGTTGCGCATGTATGTGCGCTGGGCCGATGCCGGCGGTTACAAGCTGGAATGGATTGAAGAAAGCCCCGGCGAGGAAGCGGGCATCAAGTCCGCGTCCGTGCGCATCGAGGGCGACAACGCCTATGGCTGGCTGAAGACGGAGAGCGGCGTCCATCGCCTGGTCCGCATCTCGCCCTTCGACAGCCAGTCGCGCCGCCACACCAGCTTTGCCTCCGCCTGGGTCTATCCGGTGGTGGACGACCGCATCGAGATCGAGATCGACGAGAGCGAGCTCAGGGTCGATGTCTATCGGGCGTCAGGCGCCGGCGGGCAGCATGTCAACAAGACCGAGAGCGCCGTCAGGATCACGCATCTCCCGACCAATATCGTTGTCCAGTGCCAGAACGACCGCTCGCAGCACCGCAACCGGGCGACGGCCATGGCCATGCTGAAGGCGCGGCTCTACGAGCACGAACTCCAGCGGCGCGAGGCCGAAGCGCAGGCGGAGCAGGCTGCGAAAGCGGATATCGGCTGGGGCAACCAGATCCGTTCCTATGTCCTGCAGCCATACCAGATGGTGAAGGACCTGCGCACCGGCGTGGAGAAGGGAAACGCCCAAGGCGTTCTGGACGGGAATATCGACGACTTCCTGAGCGCGGCGCTCGCCGCCCAGGTCGGCGCGGACCGGGCAGCCGACAAGGGCTGACGCAGGCCGTCTATCGACAAGAGGCCGATCAAATCAAATGATGCCATGTGAAGCGGTATTTGCCAGATTCGGTTCGGGATCATGGCTTGAAATCCGATTTGACGCCTCATATGATTGAAAGAGGCGAGGGTTCGGGCCAATGACGGTGCCGAGCGAATCGACTAGACGTCAATTGGCTCTCCTCGCACGAAGGAGCCATGCCCGCGTGACAGCGTTCAGCACTGAGCGTCCGACGGACTGGCGTCCAGGACAGGTACGGAACCCGGAAGGGGTGCTCGATACCCATTTCACAGATGCTGCGGCATGGGAACTCATCGCGACACGGCTCGAAGACGGGCACCCGATTGAGATAGTGGAGCTGCACAAGCCGAAAGGGGCCACCGGATACGTGATGAAGATCGACCTCGAGCCAGGCCGAGCACAGCTCTACGTCAAGCTGCAGCTAAGATCGGGAAAGATCATCGGACGCAGCTTCCACTATTCCGAACGGAGAGATTGAGAAAGCCAGGAGATGGATCCGAGAGGCTCGAACACTCACCAGCCAGCTCATCCGCGGACACAAATGCGGGTTGTGCAGTCGGTGCCTTCTTGTCCGATGTGCGGTCAAGAAAGTATAACGACCACATGGAATCTTCACGCGTTCGATTATGGTTCCGGGGACGCCTCGGTCGAGTTGCAGGTGCGAGTGCCAGTGCATCAGTGCGGCATGTGCGAATTCGAATATCTGGATGATACGGCGGAACGACTCAAGCACACAGCGGTCTGCGATCATCTGGGCGTTCTGCCGCCTGACAAGATTCGGCATATCAGAGAGCACTATGGGATGACGCGGGCCACCTTTGCCCATGTAACAGGGCTTGGCGAAGCATCGCTAAACCGGTGGGAAAATGGTCTATCTATCCAGTCATATGCCAACGACCGATATCTTCGCCTGCTTGCGTGTCCAGAGATCATGGCGAGGCTCGAGGAATTCGTAGTGCCCAAACTCTCCGAAACAAGTGCGGCAGTTACGGCGGACAACAAATTCCGAGCTGTGAAAGTGACAACTACCCTGCGGATGGAACAGCAGGCTTTCCACTTACGTCGGGTCGCGTGACGAATATGTACATTACGACGTTCTACTCCTTCAAGGGTGGTGTAGGCCGCACAATGGCTCTCGTAAATACGGCCGTCACCCTCGCCCTGCGCGGACGCAACGTACTTGTTGTTGATTTCGACATTGAAGCACCTGGACTAGATACCTTCGACATCCTGCGACCCAAAGAAGAAATTCCGGGAATAATTGATTTCGTGGCTGAATATGTGAAAACCGGCAAAGCGCCTGATGTTTCTAGTTATATAGGAGACTGCCCCGAAATCGGTACTGGAGACGGAAAAATATGGCTCATGCGTTCCGGTCTAACAGACACTTACGCTGCAACATTGGGGCAAGTCGACTGGATTGACTTATACGAGAAGCGTGACGGATATTTGTTATTTGAAGACGTAAAACACCAATGGAAACAGGTTATTAAACCGGACTATGTCTTGATAGACTCCCGCACTGGTCATACGGATTCCAGTGGAATTTGTACACGACAACTTCCCGATTCAGTAGTCATTCTATTTTTTCCCAACGAACAGAATCTTCGCGGTTTGATACAAGTGGTCCGTGATATTCGTGCTGAGGCCGATGAGCCAAGAAATAAGAATATAGCCCTGCACTTCGTAATGTCAAATGTACCGGACTTAGACGACGAAGATCAAATTCTGAAGGACAAGATATTAGCATTTCAACAACAACTCGGTTTTCCGCGGGACCCCATGGTTGTGCATCGCTACGACTCTCTCTCCCTTTTGAACCAAGTAGTATTTTCGAAGGACCGCCCCAGAAGTCGCCTAGCACATGAATACAGCCAAATTGCACAAGAGATATCAACTAGAAACTGGAATGATAGGGATGGTGCACTCGAATATATCGAGCGCGCGGGGGAGCGAGGGCAATGGTTGGAAGATGACTCCATACTCACAAGGGATGAGAGACTTACGAAGATTGAGCAAGCCCATCAAGATGATGGAGAGGTCCTGTTTCGTCTTGCTGAGCTTAAGGAATCTGATCGCCAGCCTGAATCAGCGGCGCAACTAATCAATCAAGCAATTTACTGTGGATATGATCGGCCGGAAGCGTTTCTGAAACGATCGCGGTTCCGCACGGACAATGGTGAATTGGACGGAGCGGCGGATGATGCGTGGTGCGTGTTGGCGGCAGAATATATTGCCCCCCCCATGGTCAGGGAAGCGGTCCGGCGTTTGGTGCGATTGGAAAAATATGAAATACAGCGGTTTGTAAAGTCACGCGCGGTCATCTCGCTGGACCTTCATGGAAAATACTGGTTGGCCGGCACATTCAATCGTTTTCAAGAAGATCTGTTGATTGCAATAGCGTTATGGGAAGAGATTGTTGCGTCAACCGATATTCAGCCTGACATGCGTGATAGGGCCAGACACGGTCTTGGGTTGTCATACATGGGCCTTGGTAGATGCGAGGAGGCCGAGAAATGCTTTCGAGAGGAGGGCTCCAGTATCGCGGAGATGGGGATCGTGGAAGCATTCAACTATGGAATGGCAGTTTGGGGGAGGGGTGGGGCCATCGAAAGAGAGGCATTTGAGCGAGCAGTGGAGACCGATGAGTCGGGGGAGGGAAGCGAAGAGACTGCCAACTATCTTCAGTGCATGGCGATAGCCTATTGGGCAGTTGGGAAAATCGATAAGGCCTTGGACCGCTTGAGCCGGGCGCATCGATCAGCGACAGCCCTTCGCGGACGACCGGAGTTCAGTTGCTGGCGCTATCTTCAAGTCAACATGAGTGCCTTCGAGGAGGATCTAGACGAGATGCGCGCGATGATCGAGAGAAATGAACTTCGGACTCCACTGTTCATGGCGGTGACCGATGCGGACGCGTGTGGTTGACAACACGAGATTGGTCGCTCCGAATTGAAAGCATGATGACAGGTCAGGGGAACGCAAGCGCGGGTTGGGTTGTCCACGACGGAGACCGAAGCGCCAAATGCCAGTCAACATCATCGGCAGATTCGCTGGAGATTTTCTGCCGAGGAATCTTGTACAAATACTAGCCTCCAGAAGAAGTTCGAGATTCCCAAATGTCGTCGTCGCTTATGCCGGTGATTTAGGCTCTATGATCGATTGAAAATCCCGTCATATCGATATCCGGACTTGATTTCAATATGTAGGCCAGAGCCTGCGTTGCAGCGGGCTCGTTCTGCTGCGGCCCTCCAAGGATGACATGCGCCAATACGCTCACGAATCGCGCTCCTCAGTTTGTCCGTCCGATGGCTTTTCGCGGAATGGCGCCCGGTTCGACCGGATCGAGTCGCGCCAGAGCCGTATCCTGTCGGATTGAACGGCATTTCGGGGCGAACTGCAACCCTCGCTCCGGTGAAGACGGCGGCCGTTTCCGGTTCCCGACGCCGTCGGCGGAGGGCGAGGCTCGCGGCCGTCCGCGGGGCGCAGGGTCGAAGGCGGTCTCACGTTTCGCAATTTGTAGAAATAATTCCTAGATAAGATTTGACTCTGGAGAATTTGTGATAGGATGAAGCAGGAGGAAGCGGCATCCCGGGAGCCGCCTCGCCTCCTGTTTCGCGCCGGCGCCAAAGGCGCACGCGCGGGCCCGCCCGCCCGCGCGTGATACGCGCGAAACAGGGTCCCGCCGCAGGGGATGAACCGGCGGCGGGATGAGCGGAACGAAACGGGATCGAGAGGAAAGACCCATGCCGAAGACGCGAAGCCGGAGAACCCGGACTGTAGGCGGACAAAAATTCTGCAGAACTTAATTTCGGCGGGATTTTTCGAGGGATTTTCGACGGGAAATCCATGGCCGATTTATCGCTGGTTTTCCTCCGATTTATGACGTTCGTTGGTCCGTAGCCAGAGGCCGGCCAGGATGCGGGCGGCGGCCTCGCGCGCGGCGGGCCAGGCGGGCGCGGGGACGGCGCGCCGGAGGCCGGGCAGCCAGAGGGGCTCGACGGCGATCTCGATGCCGTGACGCTGGGCGATGCGCTCGGCGCCGGCGCACGCCGTGGCGAGGGCCTTGCGATCCGGGTGCGGCAGGAGGGCGAGCGTACGGGGCTTGAGCTCGCGGATGTCGCGCCGCCAGAGCCTGTCGGGATCGAGGAGGAGGAGCCGGTCCCAACCCCAGTCGCGCGGGCGCGGCGGCGGGGCCGGGAAAACGCCCGCAGGGGCGCTTCCGGGCCGGTCCCCGAGGCATTTGTCGCACTCGCCGCACGGCGCGCCTGACGGCGCGGACTGGCGGCAGGAAACGGCCATCTCGCGCAGCTCGGGCGGCATGACGTCCAGCACCCCGGCCTTGGGCGGCGGAGGCCAGCCGAGCGGGTCGGTCCAACGCCAGTCGGGGTCCCGGATACCGTCGAGCGCGATCTCGACCGCCTCGCGGTAATGGGCGGCGCGTTTCAGCCAGCCCGAGGCGACGTCCTCGGCGACGGCGCAGCGGGCGAGCGCGCCGATCTCCGGGCAGGCAGCCAGGAACGCCGCACGCGGCCAGGCGCAATGGTCCATGTCGCCGATGCCCAGGCGCACCTCGCGCGGCACGGCATAGGCCAGCTCGGCATAGCGCACCGGATGATCGGTGTGCTCGGAGATCCACGCTGCCGTCGCGCGAGCCGCGCGGCCTTCGGCGCGCCTCGCGCCGGGATGCAGGGACAGCCGCATGTGCACAAGCAGCACCGGCCCGGCCTGAGCCGCGTTCCAGGCCGCCGCGACGCTGTCCGGGCCGCCCGAGAGCATGACGAGGGTGTGCATCATGGCGGCAACGGCACGATCTCGGCATAGGCGCCGGCGCCATCGGCGCCGCGTGCCGCCTGCCCGGTCCCGTTGCGCCCGCCGGCGCCGCCGCGCCCACCCGCGCCGAAATCGAACGTGACGGGCGCGTCGGCGCTCGTGATCTTCCAGTCCTGGCGCGGCAAACCGGGGGAGGAGAACGTGGATGTCGACGCGCGCGCCTGGCCGGGCACAATCTCCATCGTGGAGCCGAAGGTGACCGTGGTGTCTTCGCCAGCGGCGCCCACCGATCCCCAGGCCGGCGGGTCGTATGCATATACCGGCCCTTGTTCGTCATAGGTGGTTATGTAGGTCCCGCCCGGCTGGATTGCCCCTCGCGCTCCCCGAGCGGCGCCGAACACGATCAGAGAGGCATCCTCGATGCCGGCGTCGGTCCATGCCTGCGGCCAGTTCCAGGCGCCGTCCAAAGTCAGCCTCACCCGGTCCGGCAGGTCCGTCACCAGGCCGGGCGTGGCGGCGGCGGCGCGATAGTCGTCGAGGAAGGTCCAGTAGTCCCGCACCTCGTCACGGGCAACGATATCGAACTCCGTCTTCGACACCGGCCGGTTGGACAGGATGCGGACCGGCTTCGGTGGCAGGCCGAGATCGTAGAGGCGCCAGACGACATCGCGCGGCTTCGAGGTGTCCGATGCACCGATCCCCGGAAACGGCTCGACCAGGATGAGAGCGTCGGTATCGCCGCCGTCGGGATCGGGGTCGGCGCGGAGCACGGGCGTCCGGTGGAGGTCTGCGCCCGGCGCGTCGATCGCGAGCCATGCCTGGGAGGTGAGCCGGACCGGGCGGTCGAGGCGGACGCGGCCCTCGCCGAACTCGCGCAGCCGGCCCGTCACGCCTCCGGAGAGCAGGTCGGCGGCCATGAGCCAGAGCGAGCCGCGTGTCATGAGCGCGCCTTCGCGACCCGCCCTCCAGGAGACCGCGCGGCGGTGGAAGGCTTCGTCGGCGGCGATCGAGGCGGCATGGAAGGTGGCGGCGTCGGCATCCGTCACGCCTTCAAGCCGCACCTGGCGCTCGCGGCCCCCTCCGTCGGCGCCAGGCACGAGGACGCGGACCTCGCGGCCCTCCCAGACCGTGCGGTCGAGATAGGAGACCACGATGTCGTCCGGGAGCGGGCCGTCGCGCCAGGAGAGCGAGAGCGTGCCGGGCAGGACTTTCGCCGGCGAGATCAGGCCCTGCGGCGCGTCGTCGGGCTCGGTCCACACGACACCGAGCTTGCCCGTCGCCCAGGAGATCTCGGCCCGGCCCGTCGCGGCGATCAGGCGCTCGATCGCTTCCGCCGGCCGCTCGTCGCCCTGCAGCGCCAGATCGCAGCGGAGCGGCGGGTCGTGGTTCTCGCAGCGCCAGTAGAACCGGGCCAGGACGGCGTCGTCGATCGTCTCCGGATCGCGGCCCGTGCCGGCGAGCAGCCGGCCGGTCGGCGCCGGCCCGCCGCCGCTGCGCTCGGCCGTGTCGTACCAGCCCCGCGCGAAGGCGCGCAGGATCGCGGCCGGGTTGCGGCTGGGCTGGCGAGCCTGGGACCAGACGCCGTTCGCGGTCGGCACCGACACCGCCTGGTCTGCGTCGACCTTGAGCACGCGGCGCGGCGGGGCGCCCACCTGGCCCTTGAGGCGCACAGAGCAGAGCGTGGTGGGCAGGCGGCGTCCGGTGAGGTCGGACAGTGGCGCCAGCCAGTAGGAGCCGAGGACGGAGAGCTCGACCCGGTCGCGCGCTGTTGTCGATCGCGCGCCTCCGGTCAGCGACCAGTCGCGCCCGCCCCCGGCGAGTTCGACGCCGATATATTCCGGGGAAATGGAGGTGTTGGAGACGTCGAGCCTCTCGTCGATATCGGCTTCGCCCGGCGCCTCTCCGAGGAACGTCACTGGCGTGGTGCGCGTCCTCAGATCGCCTGTATTGTTGATCGGCGTGGAATATTGACCCCCGATTGGGGGTAATCGGCGTCCAAAATTGACCCCCCCATGGTTTGTTCCCATGAACGCACCTTGTCATTGGACGGACGAGGTGAGGGGGAGATGCTGGTAGTGGAAACGATCGCACGGATCCGTCGGGATCATCTGGTGAGGGGCGTTCCGATCAAGACGATCGCCCGGGATTTGAGGGTTTCGAAGAACACGGTGCGCAAGGTGGTGCGGGGCGATGAGACCTCGTACAGCTACGAGCGCAAGATCCAGCCGATGCCGAAGCTTGGACCGTGGGTGGATGAGCTCGAGCGCCAGCTGAAGGCCAACGAGAAGAAGGCGCGCCGGGATCGGCTGTCTCTGCTGCGGATTCATGAAGACCTTGCGTCTCTGGGCTATGAGGGCGGCTACGACGCGGTGCGCCGCTATGCCAGGGTCTGGCGGCGCCGGCACCGGCTGTTGTCGTCGTCCGAGGCCTATGTGCCGCTGATCTTCGATCCGGGCGAGGCCTACCAGTTCGACTGGAGCCACGAATACGCGGTGTTGTCGGGCACGACGACCAGGGTGAAGGCGGCGCACATGCGGCTGTGTCACAGCCGCATGCAGCTGGTCCAGATCTTCCCGCGCGAGAGCCAGGAGATGGTGTTCGAGGCGCACGAGCGCGCGTTCCGCTTCTTCGGCGGGGTCTGCCGGCGCGGCATCTACGACAACATGAAGACGGCGGTGAGCACGGTGTTCGTGGGCAAGAAGCGGGACTACAACCGCCGCTTCCAGGAGATGTGTACCCACCATCTGGTGGAGCCTGTGGCGTGCACGCCCGGGGCTGGCTGGGAGAAGGGGCAGGTCGAGAGACAGGTGGGTGACGTTCGCGGCCGCCTGTTCGTGCCCAGCCCGCGGGGCCGCTCCTACGCCGAGATCAACGAGTGGCTCATGGATCGGTGCATCGAGGACGCCAGGAAGCGTCCGCATCCGACGATCCCGGGCAAGACGGTGTGGCAGGTGTTCGAGGAGGAGCGGCCCTTCCTGACAGCGTATCGCGGCCCCTTCGACGGCTTCCACGCCACTGAGGTAGCGGTCTCCAAGACTTGTCTGGTGCGCTTCGACAACAACCAGTACAGCGTGGCGGCCCGCGCGGTCGGGCGACCGGTGGACGTGCGGGCCTATGCCGATCGGATCGTCATCCGCCAGGACGGCGAGATCGTCGCCGAGCATCCCCGCAGCTTCGGGCGCGGCCGGATCGTCTACGATCCGTGGCACTACGTGCCGATTCTGACGAAGAAGCCCGGCGCGCTGCGCAATGGCGCGCCCTTCAAGGGCTGGCAGTTGCCTAACGCGCTCGGGCGCCTGCGGACCCGGCTTTCCGCCCGCGACGACGGCGACCGGCAGTTCGTCAAGGTTCTCGCGGCGGTGCTGGAGGACGGGCTGGAGGCGGTCGAGGCGGCCTGTGCCGAGGCGCTCGACAGCGGCGCCTGCAGCGCCGACGTCGTGCTCAACATCCTGGCCCGGCGGTGCCAGCCGGCGCCGCCGGCGACCATCCCGACGCCCGAGGGCCTGCGGCTTCGCCACCAGCCGGTGGCCGACTGTCGGCGCTACGACCGCCTGAGGGGGGCCGGCCATGGAGCGTCATGAGGTGCTGGCGATGATGACAACGCTGAAGCTCGCGGGGATGCGCGCCGCCTATGACGACATCCTCGCCGACGGGCTCAAGCGCCGTCATCCGGTGCAACAGATCTTCGGCGCTCTGCTGAGGGCCGAGATCGCCGACAAGACGGCACGCTCGATCAAGTACCAGATGGCGTCCGCCAGGCTGCCGGCGGCCAAGGAGCTGGCCGAGTTCGACTTCGCCGCCTCGCCGGTCAACGAGCCCCTGATCCGCGACCTCGCAATGGGCGGCTTCCTGGAAGCCAAGCGCAACATCGTGCTGGTCGGCGGCACCGGCACCGGCAAGACCCATCTCGCCGTCGCCATCGCGCGGTCCTGCATCCGCAAGGGCGCGCGCGGCCGCTTCTACAACGTCGTCGACCTGGTCAATCTCCTCGAGGCCGAGATCCGCTCCGGACGCCAGGGCCGCACCGCGGACCAGCTCACCCGGCGCGACTTCGTCATCCTCGACGAACTCGGCTACCTGCCCTTCGCCCAGGCCGGCGGGCAGCTGCTCTTCCACCTCATGAGCCGGCTCTACGAGCGCACCTCGATCGTCATCACCACCAACCTCGCCTTCGGCGAATGGCCGTCCGTCTTCGGCGACCCCAAGATGACCACAGCCCTGCTCGACCGCCTGACCCATCATTGCGAGATCATCGAGACCGGAAACGAGAGCTGGCGCTTCAAGAACCGCTCCTGACCCGGCGCCGACCGTCCCCGCGGCCCGGTTGCCCCGGTGGGCCAACAGGCACCCCCCACGCGGCTTCGCTCCGCGTAGCGCAGGGCGCTACACGAAGCCGCGCGGGTCCCCCCTGTTGACTACCGGGACAACCTCCGCCGTGCCACTCAGGGGGGTCAATATTGCACGCCGATCGGGGGTCAAACTTCAAAGCCGATTGACATCCACGGCCTATGCGCGCGGTCGCTGGGAGCGCATCGAGCGGCTGGCCGAGGCGCGGCCGCTTCTCCGCTATGTCGCTGTCCTGGACGCGCGGACCCGGCCGGAGCACATGCGCTGGCACGGCACCGTCCTGCCCTGGGACCATCCCTTCTGGCGCACCCACTATCCGCCCTGCGGCTGGCGCTGCCGCTGCACTGTCATCCAGCTGTCCCACGAGGAGTTGGAGGAGTTCGGCTTCGAGCTGTCGGAGGAACCGCCGGAGGGCTGGAACGAGACCCGGCCCTGGCTCGACAGGCGGAACGGACGCACCGTCCAGGTGCCCGTCGGCATCGACCCCGGCTTCCAGCACAATGTCGGCCTGATCGATGTCGGCAAGGACTCTGCCGACCGGCTCATCCGGAAGATCGACGCGGCGACGCCCGATCTTGGGAGGGCCGCCGTGGGGGCGCCCTGGCGGACGCGGTTGTTTCGACGGTTCCTGGAAACGGCCGGGCGGAGAACGGAGCATGGCGACTTCGCGGTCGGCATGCTCGACGACAGCGTCGCCGGCGCGATCGGCGCGCGGTCGCACGTCGTCAGGCTGTCGGGAGAGACAGCCGCCAAACAGGCCGGCCGCCGGCAGCGGACCGATCTCGATGTCGGACATCGGGACGTGCAGGCCGAGGATTATGCGCTGGTGCAGCGCATCCTCGACGAGGGGGATCTCTTCAAGTCCGGCGACCGGAGGTTCTTGGGCTTCACAACTGTCGATGGCCAGCTATGGCGCGCGGCCATCAAGGCGACGAAGGACGGATCGGATATCTATCTCGACACCTTGCACAAGGCGAAGGTGCGCGACTTGACTGCCGCGCGGTCGCGTTGGACGAGGGTGGAGAAGTGACGGCGCCGGGCGGGTCGCCACCCCCGCGCTCGCCCGAAGGCATGAGAGTAGGGCAGATGCTTCCGGCGCCGCCCTCTCTATACGCCGCCCCGACCGCCGTCGCAATGGCGATCCCGGTCGCCGAAGTTGCACAGCTTCACGAGGCGCGCATTTTCCCACAATTTGAGGCTTCGTAAATCGCCGCTTTAGGGCCGCTTCAGAGGCTCATTCCGCAAGACTTTTTCGCCGCGTCACTCTACGCCGCTCATCCCTCGCAAACCCTTCCCTCGTCTCACTCCGTCCGGCCATGTCCGTTCATATCCGGCATAGTCCAGCTTCCGCATTACTTTTGTCCCCCTACACGGACGGAATACCTGCAGCCCCTGCCCAGCCCATGCCCTTCATGCCTGAAAGGACAAGCGTCTATGCGCCATGCGCATGCGGATCATGACAAAACATGACATTTCGTAACTGCCCAGGATGTTGGTCGTAGGGGCGTTGGCGCCTGGGGTAGTTTCAGGCGTATCGGATTTCGTCGATGAAGCTGCGAGGCGACCCCATCAGGGTGTTGAGGACGTCCCGGCCCTGCTTTTGAGCGGTGGCGATGATTGTGCGCAGTATGGCGAAGTCGTCTGCGCCGCTTCGGGAGCGGAAGCCTCCGGAGATTTTCTGGCGCAGTTTCATCATGCGCAGGTCGCGCTCGGCCTCATTATTGGTGAAGGGGACCTGTGGGTCGGTCAGGAAGCGCAGGGTCTCGTCCCGGCGCTCATGCAGGCGCAAAGCGAGGTTGTGACCCTTGCGCCGCCTCGGGGCCCCGCGCCGGCCGGGCGAGGAGAGCGGCGGCTGGTTCTCATGGAACGCCATCGCCTCGACAAGCAGCCGGTCGTAGCCGCGCACCAGACGCGCCAACAAACGCCCCGGAACGGCCATGTCCCGCTCCCGCGCCAGCCGCGCCACGCGCCGGGCCCGAAGCAGATGACGCTGCATGCGCCGGGCCCAGTCCTCCTTGTCGAACTCCACAAGCGCCTGCAACTCCCGAAGGTGATGCGCGTTGCAAAGCGCATGCTCCACACCCGCCATCGGCCAGTAGCATTGCCAGTGGTCGTGCACTGCGACCCCGGACACCCCCGCAGGCACGGCGCCGCGCCGCTCGCTCACCCGATACGCCGCCAGCAAGAGCCTGCCCCGGACCCGATCCGGGGATGTGCAGATCACATGGAGCCACCGCGTGCGTGCGCCAATGCGAAGTCCGGTCTCGTCCAGATGCTTCACACGCGCCCCGACCGCCGCAAGCTCCTCTATATGCCCGCCCGCAGCCTGAAAACGCTCCGCCGCACGACGGCTCATCGACGCCAGCGTCGCAGGCGACACGCGCGCTCCGAACAAAACCCCCAGAACCTCCGACAGCCGGCGCTCCGGAAGGAACTGCGCATGACGGAGCCATACCGCAACGCCCGAAAGACGAGGGCCATACTGAACCGGACCCGATACGCCATCGGGAAACGCCGCCCGCGTCACAGCCCCGCAACGCCCGCAGCGACACGCATGGCCGCGATGCTCCGTCACTTCCAAAGGACGCGGCTCAGGAAGGTCGAATACCTGACGCGCTACCGGCGCGCCCACAAAAGACGCTCCCAAAAGAGACGCCCCGCAGCCCCCGCACGCCGCTGGAACATGGTCCTTCACACGGTCCGGGCTCGCCGTCCGGCACAGCGTCCGGCCCTTGTGGCCCGGCTGACCGCCCGGCTTGCGATCCGTCTTGCCACGAAGGCTCTGTGTGCGGCGCTCAGACGACGGCTTCTTCAAACCGTCGCTCGAAGGAGGCTTGCCGCTATTGCCGCTGTTCAGACCGAGACGGCGCTCCAGCTCACCTATCCGCTCCCGAAACCGCGCGGTCTCCTCCCGAAGCGAGGCGTTCTCCTCCCGAAGCCAAGCGGTCTCCAACTCAAGACGCGCGATCTTCTGTCCGGAAGTCTCGGACCCGGCCACCCTCAATGGGTCAAACGGCTCGGAACGACTCATCCAAAGGTTGACTCATTTTTCGTTCCCACCGTCAACCCCATAACCAAATCTGACATCCTGGGCAGTTACGACATTTCATGACACTTCGCGAGGGAGGAGCCGGCAACGCCAAATTAGCGTCGCCCCGGCCTTGATCCGGGGCCTCGTGACGCAAGGGCGGAGGCAGCCGCTGGAGATCCCGGCTCTCCGCTTCGCTCCGGCCGGGATGACGCCAGGGGGAGGGGCGGCGATACGCGCGAAACAGGGTCGTTCCGACGCCGCGCCGGATGCCCGGAACGAACGCCGGCGGAACGACGGAGTCGCCGTCCATGACAAAACATGACATCTCATGACATTTCCGAGGGGGTGTCCCCGCAGCCGCGCCGCCCCGCCTCCACCGGATGCCGGCCACGGGCGGCCGTCGCCCGAACGACCGTCAATTCATCCGGATCGAACCGTGCGCTATGCCGCCGGGGCGACGCGGCAGGGGATGCCCTTGAAATGGGGGATGCCCTGTTCGCGGTCGAGGAAATCCTCGTCGTCGGGGCAGAGCTGCGCATCGGCCATTTCCCAGGCGCTCTCCAGCCCGACTTCCGGCAGCCACCAGCCATGGGGCACTCGCACCAAGCCCTTTTGCATGTCGTCGCGGATAGCGGCTTTCATCCGGACCTGGCCCTGCGCCGTCTCGGCGATCGCAGGTTCCCCGTCTGCGATTCCGGCCTCGGCCGCGTCAGCGGGATGCAGGTAGAGCAGCGGCTCGGGCGCACGGGCGCGAAGGGCTGCGATATGGCGGTGGCCGGTCTGGAAATAGGCGTCCTCGCGCAGGCCGGTGAACAGCCTCAGCGGCATGTCGGCCGGCGCCGGCGGCTCTTCGCGCCAGTAGGGCAGGGGATCGAAGCCGAGCGCGCCCAGCACCGAGGACGAGAGTTCGACCTTGCCCGATGGCGTCGCAAACCCCTTCGCTTCGTATTTCCGGAATTCGAGACCGTCCGTGTGTATGGCATGGCGCTCGGCGAAGGCGTCGAATTTCATGCCAAGCCCCGCTACGCGGTGGTCGAGCAACGCATCGCCGTTCTCCCACGGGAAATGGGAACCGAGGCCCATGCGGGACGCCAGACCGCTCCAGAAATCGTAAACGCTGCGCGCTTCGCCGGGAGGGGCTACGGCCTGCTGCGAAGTACGGTAGATCGCGGTCCAGCCGAAACCGTCTCCCAGCGCCTTGCGCTCCGTCCAGGCATCGCCGGGAAGGATGTAGTCGGCAAGGGCCGCCGTCGGCGTCTTCATGTGCTCGAATGCGACTATGAGGTCCTGGTTCAGCAGCGCCCGATGGATGAGTTGCATGTTGGCGAAGCTGAGCAGGGTGTTGTTGCCGAGGGTGAAGAACGCCTTGACCGGATAGGGTTCGCCGTCGGCCATGGCGCGAAACGCGGCAGACGGCGTCGCCATGTAGCAGCCGGAGACCAGATTGGCGTAGCGCCGGCCCCAGACCCGCAGGGTCGGCTCTTCCAGGGGAGCGGCGCCGCGATAGGTGAACACCGGATGGGTATCGGAGCCCAACTGCTTGGCCTTTTGCGCTTCCGGCAGCGCATCGTGCAGTTCGAGGTCGGTTTCCGGCACGATGTGCGGATGGAAGCCGTGCAGCAGCTCGCCGCCGGGAACATCGAGATTGCCGCAGATGGCGCGCAGGGTGGCCTGAAGCCGGATGGCCGAGGTCGAGTTGCGCTGCAGGTCGGTGATCGGCGTCCAAGGAATGACCGCCGGCGTCGACTGTGCATAAAGCCGTGCGGCTTCCGCGATCCGGTCCGGCGCGACGCCCGTGATCTCCGCAACCCGTTCCAGCGGAAACTCGTCGACGCGCTTCCGGAGCTCATCGAATCCCGCGGTCCAGCGCTTCACGAAATCCCGGTCCCAAAGGCCTTCGTCCAGAATGACCTTGAGCCATCCCAGACACATGGCCGCATCGGTGCCGACCTTGAGCGGCAGCCAGATATCCGCAAGCTCGGCGTTTTCCGACCGGCGCGGGTCGAGCACGATGAGCTTCGCGCCGCGCTCCTGCGCGCGGCGGATGGCATTGTATTCCGGCGTCCAGGAGTGCGGTTTCGGGTTGTGCCCGAAGAGAACGATGCATTCGGTCTTGGTGAAGTCGGGGAAGGGGAACCAGCCATAGACCATGCGGTTGACGGCGGCGGTATTGCCGGCGCAGAGCGCCACGCCCGAAATCCAGTTCGGCGAGCCGACCAGGTTCATGAAGCGCCGGCACATGCCGCTGTCGCTCTGCGTGTTCCAGGAACTGGTCGAGACCGCGAACCCCTCCGGTCCGTAACGGTCGATAACCCGTTGAAGGCGTTCGGCGATGTCGTCGAGCGCGTCGTCCCACCCGACCCGTTCCCATTCCCCGCCCCCGCGCGGCCCCTTTCGGCGCAGGGGGTGCAACACGCGCTCGGGGTGGGCGAAGCCGGCAGGCGCGTGCACGCCCTTCATGCAGATATTGGCGCGGCCGGGCCTCGGATCGGTCGCCTTCACCCGGACAACCTGCCCGTCTGTCGTCTCGACCAGAACCTGGCAATAGATATCGCAGGAAGAGCAGAGAGCGCGCGCTTCGGGCATCGGCCGGGCCTCCGGGCGTTCGGGGAATGGCGCCATCTTGACCCGGGAGGTCGAAAGCGGTCAATAACGCCGGGAGAACCGTTGCCGCAGGGGCGGCGGGGAGAGGAGAGAGTTTATGTCCAGGGTCCATGTCATCGCCGTCATCCAGGCCAAGCCCGGCCGCCGGGCCGAGATACTGGAAGCCTTCAATGCGAATGTGCCGGCGGTGCATGCGGAGGACGGGTGCATCGAATACGGCGCGGCCGTGGACGCCGAAGCGGGCGCGATCCAGACGAAATACGGCGAGGACACCTTTGTTGTCATCGAGAAATGGGCGAGCCTGGACGCGCTCCGCGCGCATGGCGCCTCGGCCCATATGGCGGCCTATGCGGCGAAGACGAGGGAACTGATCGCCAAGCGGACGATTCACGTGCTGAACGACGCCTGACCGGCCCGTTCCGAAAGAATGAAGAGAAGGATGGTGCCCAGGGGCGGACTCGAACCACCGACACGCGGATTTTCAGTCCGCTGCTCTACCATCTGAGCTACCTGGGCAATCCGCGCGGCTTCTAGCCCCTCTGCACCGGCCGGTCAAGCAAGCGGCCCGGCATTTCGGAAGGAGACATAAAGTGCGAGAGACGCCGATCGCTGCCCTGTTGGCCCCATTCTTTCCGGTCGCCGGCGCGGCGCGGGGTGTCCGGGAACGCCGATGATTTTCGATCCGATCATGCCGGCCTGGCGGGGCGAAAAACACCGCGTCGAGGGCCACTGGCGAGACCGCACCTTGCTCGACTATTTCGACGAGGCGGTAGCACGCAAGCCGGATGCCGTCGCCGTCGTGGCCCGTCGCATGGAGGATGGCGGGGAAACCACGCTGTCGTGGCGCCAGGTCAAGCGGCTTTCCGACCGGATGGCCCTCGGCCTTCATGCGCACGGCCTGCGCAAGGGCGATGTGCTCGCCTTCCAGCTCCCGAACTGGTGGCAATTCTACTGCCTGCACATTGCCTGCCTTCGCATCGGGGTCTGCTCCAACCCGCTGATGCCGATCTTCCGCGAGCGCGAACTCGCCTTCATGGTGGATTTCGCCGAAGCGAAGGCGCTGGTGACGCCGAAGATATTCCGCGGCCACGACCACGCGGCCATGGCGCGGGAGCTGCGCCCGGCATTGCCGAAGCTGGAGCACCTGTTCGTCATCGGCGAGAATTTCGATGCCGCCTTGCTCGACCCGCGCCTGGAGCGGGAGTCGGACGCCGAGGCCGTGTTCGCAGCCGGGAAGCCCGATCCGGACGATGTGGTCCAGCTTCTCTACACCTCCGGCACGACCGGCGAGCCCAAGGGCGCGATGCACACCTCCAACACGCTGATCGCCATGGTGATGAGCTATGTCGAGCGCATCGGCTTGGGTGAGGATACGGCAATTCTGATGGGCTCCCCTCTGGCCCACCAGACGGGGTTCATGTACGGCCTGATGCTGTCGCCCGTGCTCGGCGCCAAGACCTGCTATCTCGATATCTGGAACCCGGAGGCGGCGCTGCGGCTGATCCAGGACGAGGCGGTGACCTTCACCATGGGGGCAACGCCCTTCCTGACCGATCTCGCCTCCAGTCCCGTGCTGGACCGCTACGACATCTCAAGCCTGGAGACCTTCGTCTCCGCCGGAGCGCCGATTCCGCGCGTGCTGGTGGAGCAGGCTGGAGAGCGCCTGGGCTGTTTCGTCCATTCCGGCTGGGGCATGACCGAGAACGGCTTCGGCTCGGGCACGAAGAAATCCGACCCGCCGGCGCGGGTCTTCGGGACGGACGGATGCGCCGTTTCCTGCCTGGAAGTGCGTGTGGTCGGCGAGAACGGAACGCCGGTTCCGGACGAGGAAGAGGGGCGCTTGCAGGTGAGGGGCGCCGGCCAGTTCGTCGGCTATCTGCAGCGCCCGGAGCGCTACGACACGGATGCGGAGGGCTGGTTCGAGACCGGCGACAATGCCCGCATGGACGCCGACAGCTATATCCGGATATCCGGACGCTCCAAGGACATCATCATCCGGGGCGGCGAGAACATTCCCATTGTTGAGGTGGAAGAGCTGCTCTACCGCCATCCGGCGGTGGCGGACTGCGCCATCGTCGCCATGCCGGACGAACGGCTGGGCGAGCGCGCCTGCGCCTTTGCGACGCTCCGGCCGGGGACGGAAGTGCTGACCTTCGAGGCGATGTGCGGCTTCCTGCTGGAGCGCCGGCTGGCGAAGCCCTACCTGCCGGAGCGCCTGGAACTGCTGGACGCCATGCCGCGCACGGCTTCAGGCAAGATTCAGAAATTCCGCCTGCGCGAAATTGCGGCCGACCTCAAGCCAATGCGGGAATGAGTGCGCCGAAATTGTCCAGGAAGGGCAGGGCCTTTTCCGTATAGCGGGGCGCCACCAGCACGGCGCGCTCGATGCGCGGGTTCTCCGCAAGCCGGCGGAGCGCCTCTTCATTGGCGCCGTTGAAGGCGAATACCGAGATGGAAATCGATTCCGGGTCGCGGCCCGCCTCGGCGGTCAGGCGGTCGAGCTCGGCGACAGCGGCGGGAAAATCGTCCATCAGCACGTCTATGGGCATCCAGCCGTCGCAATAGCGCGCCGTGCGTTTCAGCCCGAGCGGCGTGGCCCCGCCATAGATAATGGGAGGATGCGGGCGCTGGACCGGCTTCGGATAGGAAACGATGCGCTCGAAGCGGACGAACTCGCCGTCGTAGCTCGCTTCCTCTTCCGTCCAGATGGCCTTCATGGCCTCGACGCGCTCTCGCAGCACTTGCCAGCGGCGCGTGAAATCGGTGCCGTGATTGGCCATCTCCTCGGCGTTCCAGCCGCCGCCGATGCCGAGCAGCAGCCGCCCGCCGGAGAGCCAGTCGAGCGTCGCCGCCTCCTTGGCCAGCACGATCGGGTCGCGCTCGATCACTAGGCAGACGGCCGTGCCGAGCTTGATGGTCGAGGTGGCGCCTGCCGCCGCCATGAGCGACACGAACGGGTCGGCCATATGGTAGTAGGGCTTCGGCAGGGGATCGCCGCCCGGATAAGGCGTCTCGCGGCTTGCCGGAATATGGGTGTGCTCGCCGACCCAGAAGGACTCGAAGCCCCGCTCCTCGGCGGCCTTCGCAAGGTCGTCGGGCCGGGTCCCGTATTCGGTGTTGTAGCTGAAGATGCCGAGCTTCATTGCCGCCCCCTTGGTAAAGCGCAGGAAGCCTAACGCGATTCCGGCGCGGGAAAAGACCTCGCGACGGAAGCGGAATATCTCCTTTGGCGGAACAGCCCCCGTCTCTTGTATTCCCGCCCACCCAAGGCGCTCAACGATGTTGGCCGGATACGGCCTGCGAAACATGCACGATACAGTCCGACAGATAGGCATGGCCGCGCACCCTGTTGTGGAAACGCGAATCCGCTGTGACAACGGGATAGTGGGTTTGTATCGCCAACGCCAAGTAAAAGCAGTCATAGGCCGGATGGTCGAGGTCGGTCGCCAACCGCGCCGCCGAGGCCGCGAGTTGAAGCATGGAAAAGGGCACTGCAATAGGCGCGGCCTTGAGCGTGTCCACGGCCGCCGACAGATCGGCTGCCGAAATTTCGCCGCGCCGATGCATCGCCCAAAACGCATTTATGGCCTCGGCGTATATCAGGGCCGGTGCTGCAAGGGTCGAACCGCTCGTCAACAAGCTTGCGCCTCGTCGGAAAACGCCTCGTCCGCCAGCCATTTCACGGCCACGCTGGCATCGACAACATAGCCTGTCACTTCGCAATATCCCGGTCGCGATCGGCCCGAATTACATCGCTGCTATCGACCGAGGGGCGAAGCCGCTTTCGTAACGCTGCAGCCTTTGCAATGAAATCGTCCGCAGGTCCCAGCAAGGCGTTGCACAAGAGTTCCCGGTGTTCGGCCTCAGCGGACCGCCCGTGTGCAACAGCCCGGCGCTTCAGCGCCTTCACCACTTCCGGGCTGACATTTCGCACGGTTAGCTGCGGCATCTCCGCCCCTTCAATGACATGCCTTCATTGCAGGCATCCTACGCGGTTCCGTTCACCGGGACAAACAGACACGGCCTTCCGCGCGTTGGGCAGGCGGGATAGGGTTGCGGAACCGATCTTCGAAGTGGAAGGCAGGCGCACCATGCCGGATCTGGCGCAACGCTTGTGGGACGCCCGGCGCGGCGGAACCCTGGTCGAGGCCGCCGCGCGGCGGGAGCTCGGCGATCTGGAAGACGCCTATCGCGTCCAGGACGAGGCGGTGCGGGCCTCCGGCCATGCACGTACCGGCTGGAAGGTCGGATCGACCAGCGCCGAAGCCCGGCGCAAGCTCGGCACCGACCGCCCCGGCGCCGGGGCGCTGCTCGAGCCCTTCTGCTTCGAGCGCGGCGCGGAGGTGGTGGTGTTCGCGGCGCACTCTCCGGCTGTGGAGGGCGAGTTCGTGTTCGTCATGGGCGAGGGCCTGCCGCCGCGCGAGGCGCCGTTCGAACGCGCCGAGGTGCTGGCTGCGGTCATGGGCGTCACCGGCGGCATCGAGGTCGTCGGTTCGCGCTTCGAGGGCGGGCTCGCCGGTCTCGGGCGGGAAGGTGTGACGGCCGATTTCGGCGCCAATATCGCTTTCGTCGCGGGCGAGATCCGTCCGGACTGGCGGGACCGGGACCTGCGCGACGCGGGTGTGGCGCTCTCGGTGGATGGAGAGGCATTGGCGCAGGGGACTGGAGCGCTGGCGCTAGGCGATCCGGCTCTGGTGCTTCTGTGGCTCGCCAACCACTTACGCGAACGGGGCGACGGGCTGCGCGCCGGCGACCATGTGACCACCGGCACCTGCACCGGCGTCGTCGCGATTGCTCCCGGTGCGCGCGTCCTGGCGGATTTCGGCCCGCTCGGGCAGGTGGGCTTCACGGCCGTGCCGGCGTAAGGGCCCGGCGCCTGCCGCGATTTCCACGCCGGGAGGGATATTCATGAGCAAGATCGTCACTGCTGCGGAGGCGGCGGGGCTGGTCCGGTCCGGTGCGACGCTCGGCGTGGACGGGTTCGTCGGTTCGGTCTGCCCGGAAGAACTGCTGCTCGCGCTGGAAGGGCGCTTTCAGGAGATGGGGGAGCCGAGGGGGCTGACCGTCATCGCCTCGACCGGCTCCGGTGACACGCGCGGGCGCGGCCTCGACCGTTTGCGCCATGACGGGATGATCCGCCGGCTCGTTACCTCCTATCTGAACCTCAACCGGATGTTGCAGCAGCGCCTGATCGACAATGAGATCGAGGGCTACCTGTTGCCGCTCGGCGTCATCGTCCAGCTCTATCGGGAGATCGCGGCCGGACGGCCGGGCCTCGTGACCCATGTGGGCCTCGGCACCTTCGTCGATCCGGAACATGGCGGCGGCAAGGTGAACGCGCGCACGGTCGAGGACTATGTCGAGCGGGTGCGCCTGAAGGACCGCGACTGGCTGTTCTACCCGTCGATGCGGCTCGATGCCGGCCTGTTGCGGGGCACGACGGCGGACCCGGACGGCAACATCACCATGGAGCGCGAGATCGGCACCTTCCAGGGTCCAAGCTTCGCGCAGGCGGTGCGGAACTCGGGCGGCGTCGTGCTGGCGCAGGTCGAGCGCATTGCGGAGCGCGGCTCGCTCGATCCGAGGCGTGTCGTTATCCCCGGCCATCTCGTGGACCGGGTGGTCGTGGCGCGGCCCGAGAACCATCCGCAGACCTTCGCCACCGCCTACGATCCGGTCTTTTCGGGCGAGGTCCGCGCGGACATGAGCGGGCGGCGGCCGCTTCCCCTGTCGGTCAAGAAGGTTATCGGCCGGCGCGCGGCGATGGAACTCCGCCGGGGCGATATCGTCAATCTGGGTGTCGGAGCGCCGGAATATGTGGCGACGGTCGCGGGCGAGGAGGGCTGCGGCGATGCCTTCACGCTGACGGTCGAATCGGGCGCGACGGGCGGCTATCCGGCTTACGGGCTCTCATTCGGCGCTGCGATCAACCCAAGTTCGGTTATCGACAACACCTACCAGTTCGACTTCTACGACGGCGGCGGGCTGGACATTACGTTCGTCGGCATGGCGGAGTTCGATGCTGCCGGCAATGTCAATGTGTCGAAGCTGAAGACGCGCATACCCGGCATTGGCGGCTTCTTCAATGTGACCCAGGGGGCGAAGCGGGTGGTGTTCTGCGGCCAGTTTTCGGCCGGGGAGTCGGACATACGCGCGGCCGACGGGCGGCTCGATATCCGGCGCGACGGCGCGCCCATCAAGTTCGTCGAGGCAGTCGAACAGATCAGCTTCAACGCCCGTGCCGGCCTGGCGCGGGGACAGTCGATCATGGTCGTGACGGAGCGCTGTGTCTTCGGCATCGACGAGGCAGGACCGGTTCTCACCGAGATTGCGCCGGGGGTCGATATGGAACGCGACGTGCTGGCGCGGATGGCCTTCCGGCCCCGCGTCGCCGACAATCTTTGCGAAATGCCAACGGCGCTGTTCCGCGACGAACCAATGGGCCTGGCGGCGCGGCTTTCCTGAACGGAAAACTGCGCCCTTTTGCACTCAGCTTGTGATGTTCTGGATCATCAATCGCGGCAGGAAGAGCACGATGCCGGGGAACGCGACGAGTACGCCGACCGTGATGATATCGGCCACGAAGAACGGCCAGATTCCCTTGAAGATGTCCTCCAGGGGAATGTCCGGACGCACGCCGTTGACCACGAAACAATTGAGTCCGATGGGCGGCGTGACCAGGCAGACCTCGACCATCTTGACGATGATGATGCCGAACCAAATCGGATCGTAGCCGAGTGCCGTAACCGCCGGATAGACGACCGGCAGGGTCAAGAGCAGCATCCCGATGCCGTCCATGAACATGCCGAGCACGATATAGGCAAGCAGGATCAGGATCATCACGACGATCGGCGGTACATCGAGGCCGACGACGAAATTGGCGAATGCCTCCGGCAGGCCCGAAAAGCCGAGGAACCGCACATAAATCAGGATTGACCAGATGATCGTGAAGATGAAAACCGTGAGCTTCGCGGTTTCCATGAGCGATTCGCGCAGGTTTGCAAGGCCCATGTTCCGCTTGGCGAGCGCAATCAGGAAGATCACGAATGCGGCAACGCCGCCTACCTCAGTTGGTGTCATCCAGCCGGTGTATATGCCACCCAGGATGATGACGATCACGAAGAAGATACCGGACGCGCCGCCGAGAGATCGGACTTTTTCCGCGAAAGGTACGGCGGAAACCGGCGCTCCCAGAGATGGGTTCAACTTGCAGCGCAAGACGATCAGCACCGCATAGATCACCGCCGAAAGCGCGCCCGGTATGAAGCCTGCGAGCAGCAGGGCGCCGACCGATTCCTCGACGATGATCGCGTAGATCACCAGGATGGCGCTCGGGGGAATGAGCGATGCCAGCGTGCCGCCGGCGGCGACGACGCCGGCTGCAAGACTGCGGTCGTAGCCGTATTTCAGCATTTCGGGTATCGCGACCCGGGCGAAGACAGCAGCGGTTGCCGTCGAAGCTCCCGAAACGGCCGCGAACCCGGCGGTTGCAAACACGGTCGCGACGGCCAGCCCGCCCGGCAATGTACCCAGCCAGCAACGCGCCGAGTAGAACGCGCTCTGCGTCAGCCCGGCATAATAGGCCAGAAAGCCGATAAGGATGAACATCGGCAGCACGGAGAGCGTGACATGGCTGACCTCGGAATGCGCCAGCAATCCGGCAAGACCGGCGCCGGCGTCGTAACCGCGCAGCCAGATCAGGCCGATGAGACCCGCAATTCCCGAGGCGTAGGCAACGCGGACCCCGAGCACCACCATGCCGATGATGATGACGACGGAGAGCAAACCTGCATTGAACGGATCCATAACCTTCTATCCCCCTCAGGCCTGCGTTCCGCCGTCGCGGCGGTTGTCGCGTTCCTGCGCTTCCCTGCCCATGACTTCCTCGATCTCTGCGCGTGCATGCGCGGCTACTCCCAGGATGACCGGTACCGCCACCGGCACCTTGGTCGGGTCGAGGAAGAGGCGGCCATAGCCCCAGGCCTGGATAACCAGGCGGATGCACAACAGCACGAGCGCACACGGTACGACGAGCTTGCCGGGCCAGGTTTGCAGTTGCACATCGATAGAGCTGTCGCCGTCCAAATAGGCGCGCAGGAAGTGTTCCCAGCTCTTGTCGATGATAATCACGCAATAAACGATGGCGACGAAGATCGCAAAACACTCGGCGGCCCAGAGATACCGGCCCCGCATTTTGGAGACCACCAACTCCATACGAACATGCACGCCGAGGCGTTGAGCGTATGCGACGGGCAGGAAGGCAAAGATCGCCATATAGACTTCCACCCAGTCGATCGCACCCGGAACCGGGTGGTTGAAGAGTTTTCGTCCCAGGACTTCCACCACGACGAAAAACATCAAAACGAAAATCGTTACCGCCGCGAACAGTGTCACGGCGTCTTCAACACGACCGACATGGCGGTCAATTGCGGCCAAGGCTCCGTTGCCCTGGCTCAGATTTGCTTCGTTGGAAGTCCCCACCATCGCAGCGCCTGCCTCCCGCTTCCTACCTTGAAAAAGCTAGATCAAAGAAACGGGGCCGTCTCCGGGAAGAGGCGGCCCCGCGCAGCGATCGATCCCGGCGTTACGCCGATTTGTTGTGGGCGGCCGCACGCTCAAGAACGAAGTCAAGAAGCTCCTGGGACGGGATCTTGCCAGCCCATTTAGCTACCCACTCGTTCCAGACCGGCTCGGCGCCGACTTTCTTGAGCGCCTCATGCTGTTCCTTCGAGAACTTCACGACCTGCATCTGCTTGTGGTACATCGGAATCCACTTTTTGTCGGCCTCTTTGTAAGCCGCGATCAGCGCATTGTAGGAGTTCCACTTCAGGTCCGCATCGAACAGTCCGCGATATTCGTCGGGCAGGCTGTTATAGGCGTTGACGTTCATAACGATCGGGCAGTTGACCGCACCCAGCGCCATACCTTCCGTGAACCATTTCCCGACTTCGTTAAGCCGGTAGGCGCCGAAGGTGTAGCTGTAGGGGAAGGAAATCGCCTGGACGATTCCGCGCTCCAGCGCCGTATAGGTTTCCGGCGCCGGCATCGTGGTCGGCACGGCTTCCAGCTTGCGCATCGCATCGCCGATGCCGCCGAGCGCGCGAACCCGCATGCCCTTGAAGTCCGAGGCGTCCTTCGGCGCGTCGCCGACGCCCATGAACTCATACTGCGGCAGGATGCCGGAGAAGATGGGGATGGCGTTCCAGCGCTTCATCTCCTTCTTCCACTCCGGATGGCTGTAGAAGTCCTCATGCACCTTCGCCTGCACTTCCAGCTCGGCGAGCGGCAGGAACGGAAGATCGAGCACCGTGCCGGCAGGGTTCTTGCCGGGATGGTAGGAGGTGCAGAAGTTCGCCGCCTCGTGGCTACCGATCTTGATGCCGTCGAGATTCTCTTTCGGAGGCGAGATCGCGCCGCCGTAATGAATCTTGATCTTGAAGTTGCCGCCTGACTTTTCGGCGACATAGTCGCGCAACGCTTCCATGCCGGCGGTGAAGGCACGCGGCTTGCCCCAGGTGGAGAAGTTCCAGTTCACCTCATCGGCGGCGGAAGCGGATGCGGCGACGCCTCCCACCATGGCCGTCGCGGCTATGCCGCATGCCAGACGAACGATCTTCATGTTTGCACTCCCTTGGTCGGTGGCTGTTTCCCCTTGGACCGGCACACGGCACCGGCTTTACCTCTCGGACGGGTCTCCCGTCCGCCAGCGTCTACCATAGCAAGTCCGCCCGCGCGACCGCAAGCCGGTCCGCTGACAGCCTCTGCGACGCCGCGTCTCGGCGCGGCTTAACCCGGACCGCGCGCTTTGGTAGCCTGCCGGGATGGGATGTATGGAAAACCCCGACGCTGCCGGGCGCCTGGCGGCTGTGACGGGCCGCATCGGAGCGGCGGCGGAGGCTGTAGGGCGCGATGCCTCCTCTGTCCGGCTGGTCGCGGTGTCGAAGCTGCAGCCTGAAGCGCGAGTCGCGGGGGCGCTGGAAGCGGGGCACCGGCTCTTCGGCGAGAACCGGGTGCAGGAAGCCGAGGGGCGCTGGCCGGCGTTCCGAGAGCGGTTCCCCGACATCGCCCTGCACCTGATCGGCGGATTGCAGACGAACAAGGTGCGGGCTGCGGTGCGGCTGTTCGACGTGATCGAGACGGTGGACCGGCCCCGGCTCGCCGCGGCGCTGGCGCGCGAGTTCGAGCGGACGGGCAGGACGCTTCCCTGCTTCGTGCAGGTCAATACCGGCGATGAGCCGCAAAAGGGCGGCGTCGCGCCGGCTGCGCTCGACGGCTTTCTCGCCGAATGCCGCACGGGATACGGCCTGGATGTCGTCGGGTTGATGTGCATTCCGCCCGCCGAAGACCCGCCCGGCCCGCATTTCGCCTTCCTGCGCGAGGCGGCCCGGCGCAACGGGCTCTCGGGGCTGTCGATGGGCATGAGCGCGGATTTCGAGACGGCGATCCGTTTCGGCGCGACCCATGTGCGGGTCGGCAGCGCGGTTTTCGGGGCGCGCGGCTGACGCCGGTCGATACCGTTCCGCGGACTCTCCGGGAATCGCCTCCCTCACGAACTTGTGATAGCGTCCGCGCCGATTTCCGCTCCCGGAGACCGGCCGGATGGCGCGCACGATTTTGCTCGTGGACGACGACGAAACGCTGCGCAGCGTGCTCGCCGAGCAATTGCAGCTGCACGAAGAATTCGAGACGCAGGAAGTCGGCACGGCCAGGGAAGCGGTCGATGCCGTGGCTTCGGAGCAGTTCGACGCCGTGCTCCTCGATGTCGGCCTGCCCGACATGGACGGGCGCGAGCTCTGCCGGACGATGCGGGAGCGGGGGGTGAGGGTCCCGATTATCATGCTGACCGGGGTCGATACCGATGCCGATACCGTGCTCGGCTTCGATGCGGGGGCTAACGACTATGTCCCCAAGCCGTTCAAATTCGAGGTGCTCCTGGCTCGCCTGCGGGCGCATATGCGACAGCACGGACAGAGCCACGACGCCGCCCTCGATATCGGCGGCTACAAGTTCCGGCCCGCCTACAAGCAGCTCCTCGACGGCGCGCGCGGAAGGACGGTGCGTCTGACCGAGAAGGAAACGGCCATTCTGCAATATCTCTACCGGGCCGACGGGGCGACCGTCAGCCGGGAGACGCTGCTGCGGGAGGTCTGGGGCTACCGCCCCGGCATAACCACGCACACGCTCGAAACGCATATCTACCGGCTGAGGCAGAAGATCGAACGCGACCCGCCCCGCAACCGGATCCTGGTGACCGAACCGGGCGGATACCGGTTGGCGCCCTGAATTGGCGGGATCGTTCGAAGTCCGCTTCCGCGGCGTGCGCGGCAGCATCGCCTGTCCGGGGCCGGAAACGGCGGGCTATGGCGGCAATACGGCCTGCATCGAACTGCGCTGCGGGGACCGGCTGGTGGTCCTCGACGCCGGCACCGGCCTGAGGGAGCTGGGCTCGGCCCTGGCCGGCCGGGGGCCTCTGGAAGCCGACATATTGCTGAGCCACACGCATCTCGACCATGTGGTCGGCCTGCCGTTCTTCGCGCCGCTCTTCGACGCCCGCAACCGGTTCGCCGTCCGCGCCGGCCATCTGGCGGAAAGGGGCGGCGTGCGCCCCGTGCTGGAGCGGATGCTGTCGCCGGAGCTGTTCCCGGTGCCGCTGGAGGGCTTTGCAGCTGAATTGCGCTGCATCGACTTTCGGGCCGGAGAGTCTTTCGCGCTTGCAGGCGGCATTCATGTGCGCACCGCCCCGCTCGACCATCCGGGCGGCGCCACCGGCTACCGGGTGGAATATGGCGGGCGCTCCGTCTGCTATGTCAGCGATACCGGCCACAAGCCGGGCGAGCCGAACCGCAACATTCTGGGGCTCATCGAGGACGCGGATATCGTCATCTACGATGCGATGTTCACCGAGGAGGAGTTCGCCCGCCATCCGGACTGGGGGCATTCCACCTGGAACGAAGGCGCGAGGCTCTGCGAAGCGGCGGGGGCGGACACGCTCCTGCTGTTCCACCACGACCCGCGCCGCGGCGACGAGGCGATGGAGCGGCTGGGGGCGGAGGCGGCAAGACACCGGCCGGGCACGCAGGTCGCCCGGGAAGGCATGGTGCTGAGCCTTTGAGGCGGCAGGGCGCCCCGCTGGCGCTGTCGCGCGCCTGAGCAAGTGGGCATTAGGCCTTGCCGGGAGGGTGGATAACAGAGACCGGTGCGGACGGAATAGTCGAATGGCATACGGAGAGTATGGTGAAGGCGGTCGGAGAGAGGAATCATGGTCACACTACCTTGGCGAAAAGTGCTATGGCGTGGCTGGTTTGCACTATCTGTTTTGTGGACCGCTTTTTGGGTTATTTTTGCAGTAGATGAGGCATCTTACCAACGAGAATGGTCTCATTATCAGCCTATGAGTCCAGAGATATATGAGTCAATATTATTTCAAGAATTATTGGATGCTTCCGTGATAATCTTGGTACCGCAAGCAATTCTTTCTTTGGTTTGGGTTCTAGGGCGTTGGATTTTGGCACCTTTGAACACACTTAAATCAAATACTAGGGAAAGGAAATGAGCAACGAACAATATTGGGTTATTGAGGACAATAATGCTGCTGTCCCCAATTATGTCGCCAGATTATACAATGGAGCCGATGGAAGAGCGGTCTTAGGAGAGTAGGATAGGGCCTTGAAAATTGAGCGCTGCGATTACCGCTTCCCGGTTCAGCTTTCTCCCAGCTCGCCCCAGCGGCGGACGGTGCCGAGGTCGATGTCGAGCAGGTCGAGGGCGCGGCCGAGCGTGTGGTCGATCATCTCGTCGAGGCTCCGCGGACGGGCGTAGAACGCCGGGACCGGCGGCATGACGATGGCGCCGTTCTCGCTTGCCGCCGCCATGGCGCGCAGATGGCCTGTATGCAGCGGCGTCTCGCGCAC
Organism: Alphaproteobacteria bacterium; assembly: GCA_965261985.1. Classification (GTDB taxonomy): domain Bacteria; phylum Pseudomonadota; class Alphaproteobacteria; order Bin95; family Bin95; genus Bin95. Next base: position 4,142,951 of record OZ253490.1, on the reverse strand, counting down.
GAGCAGCACCAGACGGCGGCGTTCCTTCAGCGTCACATCGGCGGCGCGGGTCAGTAGGTTCGTCGTCGTGCCCCAGGCGATCTCGGACAGCGACCGGACCGAGCAGGGCGCAACCACCATGCCGCGCGTGCGGAACGAACCCGACGCGATGGCAGCTGCAATGTCGCGCGGGTTGTACACCCGGTCCGCGAGCGCCTTGACCTCGGCCGCCTTGCGGTCGGTCTCATGCGCGAGCGTGACCTCGGCAGACGCCGTCATCACCAGATGCGTCTCGACGGCGCTTGCCGCCAGAAGCTCCAGCAGGCGGACGCCGTAAACGACGCCGGACGCGCCGCTGATGCCGATGACGAGGCGATCTGTCATGCCGATTGCAGCCTCGCCGATGCCGCCGGTTCCTGCAAGCCGGTGCGCGCCATGACGAAGGCCGGCAGCAGCGCGGCGAAAGCGAGCAGGCCCACAGCCACGAAAACATCCTGGAAAGCCTGGGCCTGGGCCTGGGCCAGCATGACCTCGCCCAGATAGCGGACCGCGGTTGCGCTCGCCTCCTCGGGCCCGAGCCCGCCGGCGGCCGCCAGCCGGCCCACGCTGTCCAGCATCGCCTTGCTGGCCGCGTTGGCGGCCGTCTGCGTTGCGGCGAAGGCCTCGGCGAACACGCCGGTGCGCATTTCCAGCAGGACCACCAGCAGGTTGATGCCGCAGGCGCCGCCCAGCATCCGGGTGAAGTTCACCAGGCCCGACCCTTGTTGCAATTGGTCGGGGCGCAGCGCCCTGAGCGAACCGGTGTTGAGCGAGGGAATGACGAAGGAGAGCCCGAAGCGGTTGATCATGATGAAGAGTGCGAAGGTCCAGAAGGGCGTATCGACATCCGCGGTGGACATCAGCAGGAAGCCGAACCCGAATATGCCGAGGCCCGCCATGATCGGCCAGTGCGCCGGCACAAGGTCGCTGAGCCGCCCGGAGACCGGGAACATGACCGCCATCAGCAGCCCCGCCGGCACCATCAGCAACCCCGCCCGCAGCGCCGTATAGCCCTGCACCGTCTGTACGAAGACCGCCACGAGGTAGATCGAGCCGAACATGCTGAAACCGAAGATGAAGCCGACGACGAAGGCCGAGGCGAAGCGCCCGTTTCGGAACAATGTCAGGTCGAGCAGGGGCGACCGCGCCGTCAACTGGCGGAATATGAAACCCGCCGTGGCGGCCGTGCCAAGGGCGAGTTCGAAGACGATCCGGTCCGAGCTCCAGCCGATGCGCTGGCCGCTGGCGAGCCCGTCGAGAAGGGCCACGATCGCTGTGACCAACAGCAGGAAGCCCGGCCAGTCGAAGGCCCGGCGCGGTCCGACAGCCTCGCGCTCGGGCATGAAGAGAAGACCGAGCGGCAGGGCCGCGGCCACGCCGGGCAGGGGAAGCAGGAAGACCCAGCGCCAGTCGAAGCCGTCGATGGCAAGGCCGCCGAGCGCGGGCCCGAAAGCCGGCGCCAGCACCACGCCCAGGCCGAACAGCCCCATCGCCGTGCCGCGCCGGTCGGCGGGGAACACGCGGAACAGGATCTGCATCGAAAGCGGCTGCAGCAGGCCGCCGCAGGCGCCCTGGACCACGCGCGAGAGGATGACGACATCGAGGCTGGGCGCGGCGGCGCCCGCAAAGGCGGCGGCGGTGAAGGCGAGCAGGGTGCCGGTAAGAACCGCCCGCGCGCCGAAATGGCGGACCAGCCAGGCATTGAGCAGCATGCCGGCCGTCATGGCGGCGAAATAGCCGGTCGCGACCCATTGCGCGCGGTCCTGCCCGACACCGAAAGCGCCCATGATGTGCGGCACGGCCACGGTGACGCTCGTCGCCGAGAGCACCATGGCGATCATGGCGACCAGCGCCGTGCCGCTCGCCCACCAGCGATATTGCGCGCCGAAGCGCTCCGTCAGGACCTCAACGGTCTCGGACGTCAATGTTCACTTCCACCATCATGCCCGGCAGGAGTGTCATGCCGTTGCGCTCCAGGCCGATGCGCACGGGCACGCGCTGGGTGATCTTGGTGAAATTGCCGCTCGGGTTGGGTGTCGGAAGCAGGGCGAAGTTGGCGGTGGTGGCGCTGCCGATGCGCTCGACGGTGCCCTTGAACTCGGTGTCGGAATAGGCGTCCACGGAAACGGCCACCGTCTGGCCGACCCTGAGCCGGCTGAGCTCGGTCTCCTTGATATTGGCCTCGATCCACAGCTCGCTCGGATCGTGCAGCAGCAGCATGCGCTGTCCGTCGTTCACGAACTCGCCGTCCTCGACGAAGATGCGGTCGATCAGCCCGTCATTGGGCGCGCGCAGCAGCCGGTCGTCCACATCGACCCGCTGCTGGTCCAGCTCGGCCATCAGCCTGGCGGCGCGGTGGTCCAGCATGGCGAGTTCGGAATCGGTCACTTCGAGGCGCCGCCGCTCGGCCTCAGCCTCGGCCATCTGGGCGCGTGCAGACTGGGTCTCGGCATCGACTTTTTCTAGGTCGGCCTCGATCCGGTCCACTTTGGAGCTGGCCTGGTCGAGGGCATGTTTCGAGACGACCCGACGTTCGTAGAGCGCCTTGGCGCGGCGGAGTTCGGAGCGCGCGAGGTCGAGGTCCGTCAGCAGCACCGAGCGACCGGCCTTGCTCGCACGGACATCGCTCTCGCGGCTGAGCATCCTGGTCGAGGTCTGCGCGTCCATGACCCCGCGCTCGACAAGCAGCCGGCGCCGTTCGGCTTCGAGCCCGGCGAGTTGGGCTTCGAGGCCCTGCACCCTGAGCTTCGGGATTCGGTCGTCGAGGCGTGCCAGCACCTGCCCGCGCTCCACGCGGTCTCCTTCATCGACCGCGAGTTCGAGGATTACGCCCTCCACCTTGCTCGCAAGCGTCACCATGTTCGCCTTGATGCGCGCATCGTATTCGTGGACATGCGTGAAGCGGTCCCACACCTCGCGCGCACCGTAGGCCAGCGCCACGCAGGCGATGACGGCGATCGCGAGATAGCGCAGCCCCCGCATGGCGCCGCCGCGTCGCCGCGCCGGCGGTGCGGCAGCGGCGGTGCTCTCAGGCGTTTCGGCCATTGTCCCTGTCCTCGTTCAGCACTTCCAGGCGGTTCCGTATCGAGTTGAAAACATGGAGACAAACATCGAGATGCTGCGGGTCGATATCCACTGTCAGCTCCTGGCGGAGCTCCGTGCCGACCCGGTCGATCTCGTCCAGCAACGGCACCGCTGCCGGAGTCAAACGAACCATCTTTGCACGCCGGTCGTCGGGCGATCCGCGCCGCTCGATCAGGCCGTCGCGGGCCAGCGCGTCGAGCTGCGGCACCAGGGTCGAGTCCCGGATGCCCACCCGGAGCGCCAGCCGGCCCTGCGTCAGCCCGTCGGGATAGGCGCTGAGGTGGATCAGCGCCGCCCAGCGCGCCTGCGAAAGCCCGAGCGGCTTCAGCCGCGCGTCGAGCGCCTGGCGCCAGAGCCGCGACAGTTCCGCGAGCTTCAGGCCGAAACGGTGCCCCGTCTCCAGCCCCGGCGCGCTCCCCATGTTCGCCTCCTCATCTTCCTGTCCCAATATATTAGGATGCGAAAGATTTGGAAGGGGGGATTTTGGGTGGGACCGCGCGCTGCGATAGACGGGCGGCCCTCCTCTGTCACCCCGGCCGGAGCGTAGCGGAGAGCCGGGGTCCATCTCTGAACCTGCGCTGCGGATCGTAGTGGCAGGGCTGGGCCCCGGATCGTAGTCCGGGGCGACATGCGGGGGCCTCGCTGGAAGACATCGCCGACGGTAAGGCGCCGGCTTCGAGCTCGGTCAGAAGATGCGGAAATATTCGCGCTGTTCCCAGTCGGTTACCTCCGACAGGTAGCGGGCGATCTCGGCTTCCTTGATCATGCAGATATAGTCGATGAAGGGTTTGCCCAGTGCCCGGATGAACGCCTCGTCGGCGCGGAGCGCTGCCACGGCCTCGATCAAGCTCGTCGGCAAGAGCGGCGCATCGGCGTCGTAGGGCGTCTCGGTCGCCTCGCCCGGGTCGCGCTCCTCGTCGATACCGTCGAGGCCCGAGACGATCTGCGAGGCGAGGTACAGATAGGGGTTGGCGGCGGGCTCGCCGGCGCGGTTCTCGATCCGGGTGCCGGGCTCCCCCGCCCCGCCGATAATGCGCAGCATCGCGCCGCGATTGTCGCGCGCCCAGGCTGCGCGGTCGGGCGCGAGCGAGAACGGCTTGAACCGCTTGTAGCCGTTGATCGTGGGCGTGGTGAAGACCGATGCGGCGCGCGCGTGATGGAGAATTCCCGCGGCGAAGCGCCGGCCGAGCGCAGACAGAAGCGCGTCCTCGCCCTCTCCTTCTTCCGGCATGAAGACCGCCCGGCCCGATTTCCGCTCGCGCAGGGACTGGTGGAGATGCCAGCCGCTCGCGAACACGTTCGGGATCTGCGGCCGGCACATGAAGGTCGCGTGATAGCCGTGCCGCGCACAAATCTGCTTCGCCGCATTGCGGAACAGGATCATCGTGTCCGCCGCTTCCAGCCCTGTGCCCGGCTGGAAGGTCACTTCGACCTGACTCGGCCCGAATTCGACTTCGAGCGAGCGCAGCGGCAGGCCGAGCGCCATCGCATCGCGCCGCAGGATTTCGAAAATCGGGTCGAGCTCGTCGAGCCGTATCTCGGTCAGATACTGGTATCCATGGGTGAGCAGCGAGACCTCGGGCGGCTCGGCGGGCTGGCCCGCGCCCTCGGCTTCCATCCTGCGGTCTTCGAGGCGGAAGATGTGGAACTCGACCTCAATGCCGGCGATGTAGTCGTAGCCCCGGTCGGCAAGCCGGTCGAGCTGGGCCCGGCACAGGTCGCGGGTCGAGAACGGTATCGGCCGCCCGTCCGGCCAGCGGATGTCGCACAGCACCCAGCCGGTCCGCGGCGCCCAGGGCAGGACACGAAAGGACCGGGGGTCGGCGACCATCAGGAAGTCCGCGGCGCCGGTGAAATCAGGCATGCCGATCCCGGCGCCGGAGCGGAAGACCGGCGGCACCGTCTTGTGGGCGGTGTCCTTGACCAGAAGTGTGGATGTCATCGAAACGCCGCCGGCGAGCGCGCTTGCGACCTCGCCCGCCATGATGGCCTTGCCGCGGAGAATCCCGTGCTGGTCGGGGAAGGAAAAACGGACGACCTCGATCCCGTCCGCCTCGATCCGCCGGAGCATCTCGGCCGCGGCCTCGCGGGCGGTTTCGTCCCAGAGGCCGTGGCGTTCGACGAAATCCGCCCGCCCGCCCGATCCCGTCACGGCGCCGCCCAGGCCGACCGCGCGCGGCGCTCGGCATCGTAGCGGCGCCAGGCCTCGTCCCATCCCTCGCGCACGGTAACCGTGTCGACGGCAAGCGGTGCGTCGTTCGACCCATTGGGCGACAGGGGCGTCTCGGCGCCGCCGGCGCCGGCCTCGATCGCAGCGATCAACTGCCTGCGATTGCGGATGATCGCCCGGTCCGATGTCCCGAGATGCTCGGCCGTACGGTCATGGATCGGGCCGGGCGATTCGACGGCCCACTGGTCGTGGACGTTGATGTCATCGCCCATGCCGGTATAGGTCCGCCGCCTCTGTTCGGACGGATCGTAGCCGTAGTCGTTGGCCTTGTTCTGTCGCGGCCTGTAGTCGGGCAGGGTGTAGAGTTGGAGCCGCTGGTCGCGCATCGCCTTCTTGTCGAGCGGCTCGCCATAGCTCGTGAACATGGCGTACCACCAGCAATGGGTGTCGTCGATCGGCACATGCCACTGGCTGATGATCATGTCGTTGCCGAGCGGGATGACGATGGCGTTGGGAAACAGGAGGTTGGTGATGCGGACATGCTTGCTGGCCGCGTCGAGATCGCGGAGCGCAGTCAGCCTCATGCCGTAGGCGGTGTCCTCGATACGGATCTCGGGGCGTGTGAACTCGCGCATGATCCGGGTGAGCGGGGCCACAGTGCCCTCCACCCGGTCGCGGAACTGGAGCCCGTACCCCTCCTCGGGGTCCTCGTCCTCGAAGACACGGTGCAGGAACGAGCCGTGCGCCGGATCGATCCCGACCTCCAGCGCCTGGAGCCAGTTGCATTCGAGGTAGCCCTTGAATGCGAAGGTGAACGGGTCCGGCGCCGCGAAACAGTCGATATCGGGCAGTGGCGGCGGCTCGCCCGGGCCGAGCCAGGCGAACACGACGCCGTTGCGCTCGACGCAGGGATAGCCCGCCATGCGGATCCTGGCGTGGAAATTGCTGCCCGGCGGCTCCGCCGGCTGTTCGAGGCATCGTCCCTTGCCGTCGAACAGCCAGCCGTGGAACGGGCAGCGTATGCCGCCGTCCTCCAGCCGGCCGAAGCGCAAATCCGCGCCCCGGTGGGGGCAGCGCCTCGCGGTCAGCCGCAGGCCCCCGTCATCGGCCCGGAACAGCACGAGGTCCTCGCCCATGAGCGTGACCGGGACGAGCGGCCGCTCGCCGGCCAGCTCTTCCGCGAGGGCGGCGGGCTGCCAGTAGCGGCGCATCAGCGCCCCGCCCGCCGTTCCAGTCCCCGTCTGGGTCACCAGCGCGTTCTGCTCAGCGCTCAACATGGGCCGATTTTACCACAGGACAGCGGCGAGTTCGCGCGCCGGCCGGTTCCCGCTTCCGCATCGCGCCCGGTCGGGCGCCCGTGTCATTTGTCTTGGAACGCAAGCAAGCCGCTATATAATGAATATTATATAGATGGGAGAATCGGATGCTCTCCTTCAAGGTCACCACGGTCGGCGGGTCGTCCGGGGTTATCCTCACCAAGCAGGCGATGGCCCGGCTTCGCGTGGCGAAGGGCGATACGCTCTATCTCACCGAGGCGCCGGACGGCGGCTACCGGTTGACGCCCTACGATCCGGAATTCGAGCGCCAGATGAAGCTGGCCGAGGAAATCATGCACGACGACAGCGAGGTGCTACGGGCGCTGACGCAGTAGGCTCCGTGGCAATCGACTCACCGCGCGGGTTGATAGTTGTAACGACTCGTCCGTTTACTATTTGCCAGTACCGTCAAGTGTATAAAACAGACAACCAAAATAGAAGTGGATCAATCAGGTCCCTGTGAAGCCATTTCGAAGTCCGCAATGCTCATAAATCCGTATTTGACGTCTAGGTGGGCTTGGTGGATTGCCGAGACGCACATCTTGCCCCAAACGCAACCATGCCTCTCCAGAGGGCCATTTGTATCTAAGGCTGAATAAAGCTGTACGACCCAGAAAGCCTTCATACGAAATAGTCCTTTTCTTCCGAGCTTATGTATTTCGAAGACCATTAAACTCCCATCCTCTGCTGCGAGATTCTCTAGGAAAATTTTTGCGACACCTTCCCGCCTTCGAGTGATGTCATAGGAGGCAAATTTACCGTGTGTCTGCCACTTTTCGACATCATGAGTGATTGCCGAAAGATCAAAGTCACTAATCGGCAATCTTTGGATACCGTCAGGAGTAATAGGAAGTGGCGTATGGTCCTTCGACATCCTCATCTCCTGCTTGAATGGCCGCACACATAGTCGCAACCACGCACGACAAGTTAGCGAGAGAAACCACTGTTCCTCCAGTCGGTGTGCAGTTGGAGGATCATAAACAGTTCACTTCGGCAGGCTTGCTTAATCCTTCTGCCGGTCCTCCCAGGAAACGACCGTCTGGCGGGCCTCGCCGAGGCTCGCGATGCCGAGATGGACCTCGTCGCCGACATCCAGGAAGCGCGGCGGCTTCATGCCGCCGCCGACGCCGGGCGGCGTGCCGGTCATGATGACATCGCCGGGCATCAGGGTCATGAAGCGGCTCGCATAGGCGACGGCCTCGACCACCGAGAAGATCATCTTGCCGGTGTTGCCGGTCTGCATCCGCTCGCCGTTCACATTCAGGAACATTTCGAGGTTCTGCACGTCGGCGATCTCGTCCTTGGTCACCAGCCAGGGGCCGATGGGGGCGAAGCTGTCATGGCTCTTGCCCTTGGTCCACTGGCCGGACCGCTTGGTCTGGAACTCGCGCTCGGAGACATCGTTGCCGAGCGCGAAGCCGGCGACATGGTCCATGACCTCGCCTTCGCCGATATATTGCGCCTTCGAGCCCATGACGACGACAAGCTCGACCTCCCAGTCGAGCATGGTCGAATCGACCGGCTTGACGATGGGATCGTTCGGCCCGGTGAGCGCCGTGATCGGCTTCTGGAAGTAGATGGCGTCCTTCGGGATCGGCGCACCCACCTCATTGGCATGGTCGATATAGTTGAGGCCGACGCAGAGCACCTTGGCCGTGCCGGCGACGGGCAGGCCGAGGCGCGGCGCGCCCGAAACCTGCGGCAGCGAAGCCGGATCGAGGCCCGCCAGGCGCTCCAGGCCCGCGGGCGAAATCGCCTCGGGGCCGAGGTCGGCAATCGCGCCCGAGAGGTCGCGAATGGCGCCCGCCGCGTCGAGCAGGCCCGGCTTCTCCTGGCCCTTCGGGCCGTAACGCAACAATTTCATGTTCTACTCCGCCGCTTCGGCCGTTGTTTCCATCATCTCGCCGACGGCCCCGGCCGCCACGAGTTCTTCCACCTGTGCCGGCGTCCAGCCTTCCCGCAGCAGGATTTCGCGGGAGTGTTCCCCTATATGCGGGGCCGTGTCGAGCGCCTCGTCGGAGCCGACCTTCGCGAGGCCCGGAATGTTCGAGACCGGCAGGGCGCCCGGCATGCCGGGATGCTCCATCCACGCCACGCTCTCCACCGCCTTGACATGTTCGTCGGCGAGGTAGCGGTCGTAGGTCGAGACCGGCGCATTCATCACGCCGGCCTCGGTCAACGCCTCGGCCCATTCGCCAGTCGTGCGCTTCAGGAACTCGGCCCGGACGATCGGCATCAGTTCCGCCTCGCGCTCGATGCGCTTCTCGCGGGCGTCGTAGCGCGGGTCCTCGGCGAGTTCCTCGCGGCCCAGCACCTTGCAGAGCGAGACATAGTGGTGCTCGCGCATGGCGGTGACATTGATGTAGCCGTCGGCCGTCTGCATCGTGCCGACCGGCACATACAGCACCTGCGGCGCGCCGCCTTCCAGATAGTGCTCCATGACCTTGGCGGACTGGAACGCCGCCGCCGACTGCATCAGCGAGCAGTCGATATAGGCGCCCTTGCCGAAACGGAACTTGCGCAGCAGCGCCGACGAGATGGCCTGGTAGGCGTAAAGGCCGGTCATCACGTCGATGGCGATCATGCCGATGCGCTGCGGCGTGCCGGAAGCGTCGCGGTTGATCGACATCCAGCCCGAAAACGCCTGGATCACCGAATCGGTGACCGGCCGGCGGTTATTGGGTCCTTCCTGGCCGAAGCCGGTGACAGAGAGGTAGATGACCTCCGGATTGGCGGCCTTCACCTGGTTGTAGCCGATGCCGAAGCGCGCCATGACGCCGGGGCGGAAGCTCTCGACCACGACATCGGCTTCCGAGGCGAGCTTGAAGGCGACCTCCTGCGCGGCCTTGTTCTTCATGTCCATCGCCAGCGATTTCTTGCCGCGGTTGAACACGATGGAATGGGCGCACTGGTCTCCGTAGGTCTTGCCGAGCGTGCGCCCCCAGTCGCCGTCGAGCGGCTCCAGCTTGGTGACTTCCGCGCCGTGTTGCGCGAGCAGCATCGTGCTGTGCGGGCCGGCGACGCCCTGGGTGGCGTCGAAGACCTTGACGCCACCCAGGGGCATGGGGGTCGGCATGGGTCGGTCGTCTCCTCGCCCTCATCGGGGGCGTGCAGGGGAAAGCGGATTCACAATATATCGGGCGGCGGCGGCAGCGAAGTCAATGCGCTTGCCGAGCGGCGAGTGCGCGCGGCAGAGTGGGGCAGTCGAGCAGGGAGGAGCCGCCTATGCGCCTGCGTCTCAGGCAGATTTGCCTTGTCGCGCACGACCTGGAGCCGGTGGTTGCGGACCTGAAGCGCGTCTTCGGGCTTGAGGTCTGCTATGTGGACGATGCAGTCGCGGCCTACGGACTGGTGAACGCGCTGCTGCCGGTCGGCAGCCAGTTCCTGGAGGTGGTCGCGCCGACCCGGCCGGATACCGCCGCCGGGCGTTACCTGGATCGGCGCGGTGGCGACGGCGGCTATATGGTCATCACGCAATGCCCCGATCTGGAGCCGAGACGGCGGCGCGTTGCCGAACTCGGCGTCAGGATCGCCAACCCGCTGGAGCACGGCGATTTCCAGGGCATGCAACTGCACCCCGGGGACACGGGCGGCGCCTTTTTCGAGATCGACTGCCAGCAGGGCGGCGAGGCCCAGGACGGCCCCTGGCATCCCGCCGGGCCGGACTGGAAGCCACACGTCCGCACGGGGATTGTTTCCGCTATCCGCGCCGCCGAACTCCAGAGCCCCGACCCGGAGCGGCTGGCCCGGCGCTGGAGCGAGATTGCCGAAATTCCGCTCGAACGGGACGGGCAGGGCGCAGCAGTAATGCCGTTCGACAATGCCGCGCTGCGGTTCGTCGAGGCCGTGGACGGGCGCGGCGAGGGGCTGGCCGGGCTCGACCTCAAGGGCGAGGATGCGGATGCGGCCTTCGCCAATGCGTGCGCCGCGGGCCTGCCGGTCGAAGAAGGCGTTATCGCGCTCGGGGGCATGCGCTTCCGCCTCGTCTGACGGCTGCTATGCTTTCCGCCGGACAGGTTTCGGTGCGAGGGAGGCGAACGATGGACTTCGGCTATTTCGGCCTGATGGGCTACCGCGAGCGGGGGACGCCGCCGCAGCGCGTCTTCGAGGAGCATATCGAGCAGGTGCGCCAGGCCGACCGGCTCGGCTTCGAGATTGCGTGGTTCGCGGAACACCATTTCTCCAACTACTGCATCTGCCCCTCGCCGCTGTTGATGGCGGCGCGCTGCGCCGGCGAGACCCGCACTATCAAGCTCGCCCCGGCCGTCGTGGTGGCGCCGCTTTATCAGCCCGCGCGGCTGCTCGCCGAGATCGGCATGGTCGATGCGTGCTCGGACGGCCGGCTCGTCCTCGGGGTCGGCAGCGGCTACCAGCCCTATGAGTTCGAGCGCTTCGGCCAGGACCTCGCGGAGGCGCGTCCGAGGCTGGAAGAGTTCCTCGACATGATGGAACTCGCCTTCGACAACGAGACCTTCAGCTATGAGGGCAAATACTACAGGATGCCCGAAACTCATATCAGCGCGCGCCCGGTCCACGGGCGGCCGGACATCTGGGTCGCCGGCGACGGCGAGACCGGCCACCGCCTCTGCGCCCGGCGCGGCTATTCGCCCATGTTCAGCGGCCGCTGGCTCGGAGCGGATTACCTGGCGGGAATGCGCGAGCGCATCGCCGAGGCCTACCGGGCCGAGGGATGCGACCCGGAGACGATGCGGATCGGCTTCCAGCGGTTCCTCTGCGTGACGGAAAGCCGCGCCGAGACCCTCGCCTATGTCGATAACGCCCGCCACCAGATGCGTCTCGCCTCGGCCCTGCGCCGGCGCGCCGAGGTCATGGACGGGGCGATGATGACCGAGGTGCCGATGCCGGACGAGCCGTCGCTCGAAGAAATCGCCGACAATCTGCTGGTGGGCGATTGCGAGACCATCGCGGAACGGCTCACGACCGAAATCCGCGCGACCCGGCCGGCGCATATATTGTTCCATTTCCAGGTCGGCGGCTCCTCGCAGCGAGCGGCGCTCGACAGCATGGAGAAGCTCATGACCGACATCCGCCCGATGGTGGAGAAGGAACTCGGGCCGCTCTCGGAAATCGGCGGTGCGGCCCGCCCGCAGGCGGCGGAGTAGCACGCTCGAAGGGAACCCATATCGGGCGGTGTTCAGGTTAGGGTTTGTTGAGAATTAGGATTCCCCTTTGTTTGGATATGTGATTCAAGCTCCCGAAAGAGGGAGATTGGGGGATGGTCCGCTTGGTTCTGACGGATGCGCAATGGGCTTTGATGGCGCGGCACTGTCTGGGCAAGAAGTCCGATCCGGGGCGCACCGGCGGCGACGGGCGGCGGTTTGTGGAGGCGGTGCTGTGGATCGCGCGGACGGGCGCGCCCTGGCGCGACCTGCCGGAGGACTTCGGCCCCTGGAACACGGTCTTCAAGCGCTTCCGCTACTGGGTCGCGCGCGATGTCTTCCAGCGCATGTTCGAGGCCGTGTCGGCAGAGCCTGACATGGAGTACGCCATGATCGACGGCACCATCGTCAAGGTTCACCGCCACGGCCAGGGCGCAAAAGGGGGACTGAGAGCCAGGCCATCGGGCGTTCGCGCGGCGGCGTGACGAGCAAGATCGTGGCCCTGACCGACGCGCTGGGCAACCCGGTCGGCTTCGAGTTGTTGCCCGGCCAGCGTCACGATACCCTCGGCGTCGCCGCGCTGATCGAGGGCCGCACCTTCGGCGGGCTGATCGCCGACAGGGCCTTCGACGTGAACTGGATCGTCGAGGAGATGGAACACCGGGGCGCCGAGATCGTCATCGCCCAGCGCACCAACCGCACCGCGCCCCGCCAGATCGACCCAGACCTCTACCGATGGCGACACCTGATCGAGAACTTCTTCGCTAAACTCAAGGACTTCAAACGCATCGCCATGCGCGCCTGCAAAACCGACGAAAGCTTCCAAGCCTTGATCTACGCATGCGCAACCGTCATCAATACACGATGAATCTCAACAAACCCTAGGCCAGCAAGAGGGAAAGGGGCTTTGATGAAAACCGCTTTTCACCTTCTCGCAGCCGTCGGAGCGTTGGCAATTGCGATTCCCACTTGCATCTTCGTGCTGGACTCTCTCGGCGTTTCAGATTCCGACCTTTATGGTGGCACTGTTGGCGCGATCATCGGAATTCTTGGAGCTATCGAAATGGAGCGCAGGCTCAAATGAGTTTTGAGGCGCAACGCTCCGCCTTTCTGCAATACATGCGAGGCGATGGTTGGAGGCTCCCGATACCGGCTCTACCTTGCCGCGTCGATGCGACAGGGGGGAACTATGTCCGAAGACCTGCTTGAGCGCCATGAGAACGGCGTCGCCTGGCTGACATTGAACCGACCGGAGCGGTTGAACGCGCTGACCGACGACATGCTGGACGGCCTGCTTTCGGCAACCTGCTTATCCCTGAAAGTCATCTGGCAATGAGGAGGCGATAGGGCATGGGCTCGGTGCGTGCGGCGCTATGGACGAAACGCGGGATCATTGTCTGGAGTTGATAGCGCCGGTTGTAGCGCCAGGCGAAGCTGGCGAGGTAGCGCCCGGCGTGATCGGGGCCGAGCTTGCGATAGGTCCCGGTGATCGCGCACTTGATGTTGCCGAGCGTCGTGTTCACCCATTTGAACGGCGCCATGCGGGCCGCCTGTCGGCCCGACCCGGTGCGGATTGCCTGATGGCTGCAGGCGATCTCGTCGAGTGCGCTCCAGCAGCCCAAGCCGTCCGTCACAACCGCCGCGCCGGGGGCCAGCCAGTGCTTGGCGCCACGCGCGATCTCGCGCTTGCGGAAGCCCTTGACCGGCGCCAGCTTCAGCTTGCGCGGGCGCCCCTCGGGACTGGTCGAGACCGCCGCCACGAAGGGCGTCTTGCCCGCCGCGCCGCGGCCCCGCTTGCCGCCGGAGCGCACCCCGCCGAGATAGGCGTCGTCCATCTCGACCCGCCCCGTAAGCGGCGTCTCCCCCTCGCGCCGCGCCATCACCGCCATGATCTTGTGCTTCACGGCCCAGGCCGTCGGCTGCTTGACCCCGAGACGGCGGCCGAGTTCCACCGACGAGATGCCGTTCTTCGCCGTCACGATCAGGTGGATGGCGGCGAACCAGAGTGTCAGCGGCAGCTTGGTCGCGTGGAAGATCGTGCCCGCCGTGGGCGATGTCTGCTTCTTGCACCGGTTGCATTGGTAGAGCCCGCGCCCCGCCAGCACGCAATGCCCGCGATGGCCGCAGCAGGGGCAGAGGAAGCCGCCCGGCCAGCGCAGCCGGAGCAGCGCCGCGCGGCACTGCTCCTCGGTACCGAAGGCCTCGCGAAACGCCTCGTCGCTCAAACCACGCACGCGCGATGCAACCTTGAACCTCATAACCGTGACCCCCTCATACGGAACACATTGAGACCGTACAGCCTCACATGCGGAGTGTCACGAATAAGCAGGTTCGGCAATGCAGCGCCTCTCGGCGGACAGCGATATCGGATGCATCGTACTGGCCGGCACCGGGCGCGGCTTCTGCGCGGGCGGGGACGTGAAGGGCATGGCCGCCGGTTCGCACCGGGACGACACGCTGGAGGGGCGCACGCAGTCGCTCCGCCGGCGCATGGAGGTGAGCCGCCTCATCCACGAAATGCCGAAGCCCGTCATCGCCATGATCCGCGGCCCGGCCGCCGGCGCCGGGCTTTCGGTGGCGCTCGCCTGCGACATGCGCATCGGCAGCGAGACGGCGCTGATTACGACGGCCTTCGTGCAGGTGGCGGTGTCGGGCGATTTCGGCGGCTCCTGGTTCCTGACCCGCCTGGTCGGCCCCGGCAAGGCGAAGGAACTCTACATGACCGGCGCACGGCTCGACGCCGGGCAGGCGCGCGAGCTCGGCATCCTCAACCGGGTCGTTGGCGACGATGCGCTGGAGGCGGAGACCGCGAGCCTGGCGGAAAGCCTCGCCGCCGGCCCCCGCATCGCGCTCGCCTATATGAAGCAGACCCTGAACGGCGCCGTCACCGCCTCGCTCTCCGAGACGCTCGACACGGAAGCCCGCAACCACTCCCGCTCCGGCCTGACCGCCGACCACCTCGAAGCTTCGAAGGCCTTCGTCGAAAAGCGCAAGCCGGTCTTCGCCGGGCGGTAGAGCACGATCCTGTCTTTTTGAACCGCTGCCGGCGGGCGGCCCTTTTCGTCGCTCCGGCCGGGATAACGGTTGTGCTCGGTTCCCGCTCCATGTGTTTCCATCGGGGGGCCTCCTCCGGGAGGGGACCCCCTGCGAAGTGTCATGAAATGTCATGAGATGTCATGGTCGGGGGCGAATTCGCCCGTGTCCGGCCAGTCCGTCTCCTCCGGTTCGTCGGGGTCGAACGGGGTGAACGGGTCGTTGCCGCAGCGCATCTCTTCCCATGCGAGGCTGTTCTGCCTGCGCTGCTCGATGTTCTCCTTCGTCCAGGGATCGTGGAGTTCGGCGAAGCCGTTGCGGCGCTGGTAGAGCCAGTCGGTTTCGGCGCCGTCGGCCCTGTCCTCGTCGCTGGGGTGTTCGCCGTCCGCCCATTCGGCCGGGAACTGCTCCGAGACGTAGGTGTCCTCCGGGGGATCGTCGGCCAGCGGGCGGTCTTCCGCCGGGGGCGGTTCGGGGGTCTCGAAGCAGACGGGCAGGCGCTCTCGCTCCTCGACGGCCTCGGCCAGCCTTTCAGCGGTTCGGGCATGCGCGGTCTCGTCGAAGTCCTCCTGCCGCTCCAGCGCCTCCCGGTTCGCGCCGTGCCGGGCGAGCGCGCGCTCGGCCCGGTCCCGTCCGCTGCGCACGGCGTCGGTCAGCGGTCCCGGCTCGGTTCCGGCTTCGAGCGCGTCCCCTGCGGCCATCTCGCCGAACTCGTCCTCGCCGGGCACCGGCCAGAGCCGGGCCCGGTTCGCACCGGCCGGTCTCGTGAGGCCCGCGATCTCGGCCTGCAGGCGCACGACCTGGAGCATCAGGTAAGCCGACCCGCTGGCGACAGCGGCGTCCCAGGCCTGCTCCAGCCGGGCGAGCGCGATCCGGGCCTCGTCCCTTGCCGTGCGCTGCCACGACATGCGGATGCGGCGCACCCGCTCGACGATATAGGGCCGCTCCAGCAGGGCGCAGCCGGTCTGGCGGGCGGAGCCTTCGGCATAGCCGGCGCGCCTTGCGGCGTCTGCGGCATTGCCGGAGGCGGTGAAATGGCGGCAGAAGGCCTCCTGCCGGGAGGACAGCGTGACGGTCGGATCGAGCAAGGGTATGGGGGGCGGCTCCCTGGTTCTACTGGCGTTCGTTCGGCACTCCGGAGCGGCATCGGGACCGCGCCGCGCCGGCCCGGCGGGGAGCGACCCTTTTTCGCGCGTATCGCCTGCGCGGGCGTGGGCGGGGGTGCGTGCGCGTTTCGCGCCGGCGCGCATATCGCGCACCTGATTGCGCGAGCGAGCCGGAGGGCGCACCTCGCCTGTCTGCTGAATCGGGGTCGTTCCGGCGCCGGGCCGGGGCAATGGAAGGCGGCCCGCGGACGCCGCTTCCCTCAAACCCATCCTATCACGGATATCCTGAGGTCAAGTCCGCTTTCAGAAATAATTCCTATCTATATGAACAATTGCCGATTGGAACCTTTGCCGACTGCCGCCGGAAAGCTCCTCCCCCACTTGCGGGCCGCTGGAGTCGCACATCTGTTTTCGGTGGCTTGCACCGCATGTCCCTCATCCGTCACCCCCGAGAAAGCGGCCCGGCGGCCGGCGCCAGCCTGTCGATCGCGCTTGCTTGCGACATGAGGATCGGCAGCGAGACGGCGCTCATCGCCACTGCCTTCGTGCAGGTGGTGCTGTCGGGAGATTTCGGCGGCTCCTGGTTCCTCACGCGGCTGGTCGGGCCGGTCAAGGCGAAAGAACTCTACATGACCGGCGCACGGCTCGACGCCGGGCAGGCGCGCGCGCTCAGCATCCTCAACCGGGTCGTCGCCGACGATGCGCTGGAGGCGGAGACCGCGAGCCTGGCGGAAAGCCTCGCCGCCGGCCCGCGCATCACGCTCGCCTACATGAAGCAGACCCTGAACGGCGCCGTCACGGCCTCGCTCTCCGAGACGCTGGACATGGAAGCCCGCAACCACTCCCGCTCCGGCCTGACCGCCGACCACCTCGAAGCCTCGAAGGCCTTCGTCGAAAAGCGCAAGCCGGTCTTCGCGGGGCGGTAGGGCACGATTCGATCCGGATGAATCGACAGGCGGTCGTTAGCCGGCCGTCGACCTTGTATCCGGTTCGTCGCCCCGGCCCCCGAGCCGGGGACCATCCCCCAGCCGTTTCGGCTCAGCGGGAAGGCCGGAAGATAGCCCCCGGCTCGGGGGCTACCGCATGCACACATCTCGTTTCGAAGTGCGCCCGGTGCGCCCGTTGGCCCGGCCAAGCCGCGCTCCGCCCCGATTCGTCACCCCCGTGAAGGCGGGGTCCATCCATGGCTCCGGATGCCGCCGCAACCGGTGGAGAGCAGGGCGAACCGCTTGCGGCTGCCGCGAAAACCAAGGCTGGGCCCCGGCTCGGAGGCCGGGGCGACGGACGGGGGCATGCAATACAAAGCCAACGGAAACAGATGTGTGAATCCGGTAGGGCTCGGGGGCCGGCGTGACGGCTGTGCCTTGGTCCGCAACGCAACACGGTCGGTTCCCGCTTCAGGGCGCGGCCGGGCCGTCTATCCTGGATTCACCGAACCTGTCGCCGGACCGCCGCTGATGCGGCGTCCGGGGTGACCATTGGCGGACGCAACCAGCGCGTGGGCCGTCAGCTGCATCCGTCCGTCTGGCCGCAGGTCATGCACTTCATGCAGGTGCCGTTGCGGACCATGGTGAAGTTGCCGCAGCCGCCGCAGGCGTCGCCCTCATAGCCCATCATCCGGGCTTGGCGGACTGCCGTATTCTGTCCCGAGACCGCCGTAACCGGCATGGGTGCGGCGAGTGGCTCCTCCACGCCTTCCTGCGCCCCAAGGGCGGTTTCGCTGCGCCAGCCCGGAACCACATAGAGGTTGTCGCGCACAAAGCCGCGGCTGGCGATCGTCGGGATCGGCTGGCCCATTTCGCGATCCGCCAGCGCCGCCTCGCTCTCGCCGCCGCCCAGGCTGTCCGGACGCAGGTCGTCCGGCATGACATGCGAGAGGTCGCCGCGCCCGAGATAGGAGATCGCAAGCTCGCGGAACAGATAGTCCAGGATCGAGGTGGACATCTTGATCGCGTCATTGCCTTCCACTATGCCGGACGGCTCGAAGCGCGTGAATGTGAAGGCCTCGACATATTCCTCAAGCGGTACGCCGTATTGCAGGCCGATCGAAATGCCGATGGCGAAATTGTTCATCAGGCTGCGGAAGGCCGCACCTTCCTTATGCATGTCGATGAAGATCTCGCCGATCTTGCCGTCGTCGTATTCGCCGGTTCGCAGATAGACCTTGTGGTTCCCGACCGTGGCCTTCTGCGTGTAGCCCTTGCGGCGGTCGGGCAGGCGCCGGCGCTCGATCAGGCGCCGTTCGACGATGCGCTCCGCCAGGACGGTTGCGCGCGCCGCCGCTGGCCCCTCGACGACGTCCTCGGCAAGGTCGCCGCCAAGCGCGGTTGCCGCGAGCGGCTGCGACAGCTTCGAGCCGTCGCGGTAAAGCGCATTCGCCTTGAGGCCGAGGCTCCAGGACAGCAGATAGGCGTCGATGCAGTCCTGCACGGTGGCGTCGTTCGCCATGTTCACGGTCTTGGAGATGGCGCCCGAAATGAAGGGCTGCACCGCGCCCAGCATCCGGATATGGCTCTCCGTCGAGAGATGGCGGGTGCCGTTCCGGCCGCAGGGATTGGCGCAGTCGAACACCGCAAGATGCTCGTCGCGGAGGCCCGGCGCGCCCTCGACGGTCATCGCGCCGCCGCAATAGAGGTTGGCGGCCTCGATTTCCGCTCTGGAGAAGCCGAGCGCGCCCAGCAGGTCGCTGCTCTCCAGCGCGGCGTCGTCCAGGCCGAGCGCTTTGCGGCAGGCCTCCTCGCCGAGCGTCCAGCGGTTGAAGACGAACCGGATGTCGAAGGCGCTCGGCAGCGCGGCCTCCACAGCCTCGATCATCTCCGGGGTGAAGCCCTTTGCCGCCAGCGCCTCGTGGCCGATGGCGGGCGAGCCCTTCAGCGTGCCCCGGCCGACCGCATAGCGCTCGATCGTCTCCACCGGGGCCTCGTCGTAGCCGAGTGCGGCCAGCGCCTCGGGCACCAGGCTGTTGATGATCTTGAAATAGCCGCCGCCGGCGAGCTTCTTGAACTTCACCAGCGCGAAATCCGGCTCGATCCCGGTGGTGTCGCAGTCCATCACCAGGCCGATCGTGCCGGTGGGCGCAATGACGGTGGCCTGCGCGTTGCGGTAGCCGTGCTTTCCGCCGGAATCCAGCGCCGCGTCCCAAGCGGCGCGCGCCGCTTCGGCGAGGCCGTCGAAGGGGCAGGCATCGGCATCGAGCGGCTGCGGGTCGGTGCACAGCCCCTCATAGCCCTCGGTGCAGCCATGCGCCGCGCGGCGGTGGTTGCGGATTACCCGCAGCATGGACTCGGCATTGGCGGGATAGCCTTCGAACGGGCCGAGCTCACCGGCGATTTCCGCCGATGTGGCATAGGCGCCGCCGGTCATCAGCGCGGTTATGGCGCCGGCGGTCGCGCGGCCCTCGTCGCTGTCATAGGCGATGCCGGACGCCATCAGCAGCCCGCCGACATTCGCAAAGCCGAGGCCGAGCGGGCGGTAGCGGCAGGACCTCTCGGCGATGCGCCGCGACGGGAACTGCGCCATCGATTCGGAGATCTCGAGCGCGACGGTCCACAGCCTGACGGTGTGCCGGAAGCCCTCGATGTCGAATTCGCCGTCCTCCGTGCGGAACGCCATCAGGTTGAGCGATGCCAGATTGCAGGCCGTGTCGTCCAGGAACATGTATTCCGAACAGGGGTTCGAGGCGTCGATCCGTCCTTCCGCCGGGCAGGTGTGCCAGTCGTTGATGGTCGTATCGAACTGGACGCCGGGGTCCGCTGAGGCCCAGGCGGCGTGGGCGATCTTGTCCATGAGGTCGCGCGCCCGCAGGGTGTCCGACACCTTGCCGTCCGTGCGCTGCGTCAGCTTCCACTCGCCATCGTCGCCGACGGCGCGGAGGAAGTCGTCCGTGAGCCGCACGGAGTTGTTGGAATTCTGGCCGGCGACCGTGCGGTAGGCCTCGCTGTCCCAGTCGGTGTCGTAGGTGCGAAAATCGATTTTCGAGAAGCCCTGGCGGGCGAACTGGATCACCCGCTGGATGTAGCTTTCCGGAATCGCGGCTTCCCGCGCGGCCGTCACCGCCTTGCGGAGTGCCCGGTTCCGCTTCGGGTCGAACCGGGCGGCCTCGTCGATCTCGCCGGCGCCGGGCCCGCCCGGGGCGCAGGCGGCGATGACGCGGCCCAGATGCTTCTCGCAAGCCTTGGAGCCCGCGACCAGGGCCGCGACCTTCTGCTCCTCGACGACCTTCCAGTCGATATATTCCTCGATATCCGGGTGGTCGATGTCGAGCGTCACCATCTTGGCGGCCCGCCTTGTCGTGCCGCCCGACTTGATCGCGCCCGCCGCGCGGTCGCCGATCTTCAGGAAGCTCATCAGCCCGGAGGAGCGACCGCCGCCCGAAAGCGGCTCGCCTCCGCCGCGCAGCTTCGAGAAATTGGTGCCGGTGCCGGAGCCGTATTTGAACAGCCGCGCCTCGCGCTGCCAGAGGTCCATGATCCCGCCTTCGTTGACCAGGTCGTCGGAGACGGACTGGATGAAGCAGGCATGGGGCTGGGGGCGCTCATAAGCCGAATCGGAAGCGCGGCATTCGCCGGTCGCGGGATCGACGAAATAGTGGCCCTGCGCCGGCCCGTCGATGCCATAGGCCCAGTGCAGGCCGGTGTTGAACCATTGCGGCGAGTTCGGCGCCGCCATCTGCCGGGCGAGCATGGCGCGCATCTCGTCGTAATAGACCTGCGCGTCGTCCTCGCTGGAGAAATAACCGCCCTTCCAGCCCCAGTAGGTCCAGGCGCCGGCAAGCCTGTGGAAAACCTCGCGCGCGTCGCGCTCGCTGCCGAGCGTTGCGCCCTCCGCCGGTCGGCGGCGCAGGAGCCAGTCGGGCACGCCTTCTTCGGCTATGGGCTCGGTGCGGTCCGGAACGCCGGCCTTCCTGAAATATTTCTGCGCCAGCACATCGACCGCCACCTGCGACCAGCCGTGCGGCGCCATGATGTCGTCGGCAATGAACACGGGAGTGCCGTCGGGGTTACGGATTTCGCTGTTTCTGCGAACGAACGCAACGCCATCGTAGGCCGATGCGCACCCGCCGGTGTGGTGACGCTGAAAATGCAAGCGAACTGCCCTCGAAACGGTTAAGCTACCAACCAGCCATCACCTTAACTCAAAAATCGGGCTGGCCCAAGATTTAGTATCGCCTGTTCGTCAAATAACCAGAAAATGTGTCCTTAAGGTCCTTGATGGGTTAAGCTTTTTGGGAGGAGATTTCTGCCCGACATTGACCCCGTTGGCGGACCGGTGCGATAAGTGCCGGAGTCTTGGAGAGACCCGTCTGTGGCTTCCATCGGAACGCGGCTTTATACTTGGATGCAGGGCAACTTCGTCGGCGAGGACGAGCAGGGCAACCGCTATTTCCGCAGCCGCCGCCGCCGCTTGCACGGGCGCGAGCGGCGCTGGGTGGTTTATGACGGGCCGGTGGAAGCCTCGCGGGTGCCGCCGGAATGGCATGCCTGGCTGCACCGCACGGTCGATGTGCCGCCGGCCGCCGACCGGCCGCGCTATCCCTGGCAGCTGCCGCATGAGCCGAACCTGACCGGCACGCCTGAGGCCTACCGCCCGCCGGGGCACGATTTCGCCGGCGGGCGCCGCGCGGCGGCGACCGGCGACTACGAGGCCTGGACGCCCGAGTGATGCGGCGCAGCCTGCTGGAAACGATAACGGGTGCGGCGGTGCTGCTGGCCGCCGCGGCCTTCGTCTTTTTCGCCTATTCGACGGCCGACCTCGGCCGCGGCGGCGGTTATGAGGTCGTCGCCGAGTTCGACAATATCGGCGGGCTTGCGGTCGGCGCCGATGTGCGGATGAGCGGCATCAAGGTCGGCACGGTCTCCGGCCAGCGGCTCGACAGGGAGACCTTTTCGGCGGTCGTCACCTTCTCCATCGACCCGTCCGTCGAATTGCCGACCGACAGTTCCGCGAAGATCGCAAGCGAGAGCCTGCTCGGCGGCAGATATGTGCAGCTGACGCCCGGCGCCGAAGACGAAACCATCCCGCCTGGCGGGCGCATCCGGTTCGCCCAGTCCTCGATCAGCCTCGAGGACCTGATCGGCCGCTTCATATTCAGCGGCGCCAATGACAAGAAGGACTAGGGAGCAATCCTTTCGGATTGGACCGTATTTCGGGCCGAGTTCGCATTTGTCACCCCGGCCTCCGAGCCGGGGTCCATCTCCCGGCCTTCCCGCCGGGCGTCAACAGCAGGGCTGGGCCCCGGCTCTCCGCTTCGCTCCGGCCGGGGCGACAGTGTGGGGATGCCTGGTCGACATGTTGGCAAGTCTCCGGTCGCAGTCTCACAGGACCGGATTTCGCTCTAGGGGCCGGTTCCCATGCCGATGGCGGAATGCTTGCCGCCGCAATGCTTCCGCTTTATGGCGTTCCGGCCTGCGTGCAGCCCTGCTGCTGCTGTTGCTGGCGGCGGGGGCGGCGAATGCCCAGGACCGGCAGGCGTTCACCTATCGCGAGATGGGGATGGCGGTGCTCCAGGCGCTCGACAAGGTCACCGCGCGGATTTCCACCCTGACGATGCCGCTCGAGCAGACGCGGCGCTTCGGCACGCTTGAGGTCACGGTCTGGGCATGCCGGAAGCGGCCGCCGGAGGAACCGCCGGAAAGCGCGGTCTTCCTCACCATCGTCGAGAGCCGCCGGGACGCACCGCCGGTGCGGCTGTTCCAGGGATGGATGTTCGCGTCGAGCCCCGCAATGTCGGCGCTGGAGCACCCGGTCTATGACATCTGGGCGCTCGACTGCCGCGACAGGCCGCTCGAATAACGCGCGAAAGGCTCAGCGCGGCAGTTCGGAGGGGCGCCCGGTCAGGAAGGCATCGACCTCATGGGCGCATTGGCGGCCTTCCCTGATCGCCCAGACGACCAGAGACTGGCCCCGGCGCATATCGCCCGCGGCGAAGACCTTGTCGCGCGAGGTCCGGTAGCTTTCGGTATTGGCCTGCACATTGCCGCGCGCATCCAGCGCCAAGCCGAGCGTGTCGATCATGCCGGCCCGGACCGGCCCCATGAAGCCCATGGCGAGCAGCACCATGTCTGCTTCGATCTCGCCTTCGGAGCCGGGAACCGGCACGAACCCCTTGCCCGGCTCGAAGCGCACCTCCCGCGTCGCGAGCGCGCGCACGCCGCCGGCCGCGTCTGCCAGGAAAGCCGTGGTCTCGATCTCGTAGCGCTGCTCGGAGCCTTCCTTCTGCGAGGAGGAAATCCGCAGCCGGCGCGGCCAGTAGGGCCAGACCAGGCTGAGGTCGGGATTCTCTTCCGGTTCGTCGAAGATTTCGAGCTGCACGATGCGCGCCGCACCCTGGCGCGTCGAGGTGCCGATGCAGTCCGAGCCCGTGTCTCCGCCGCCGATCACGATGAGCTTGCGCCCGACGGCGTCGATCTTGTCCGCCGGCGCCGGGTCGCCGGCATTGATGCGGTTCTGCTGCGGCAGGAAGTCCATTGCGAAGTGGATGCCGTCCAGATCGCGGCCGGGCGTGTCCGCCAGGTCGCGCGGCGCTTCGGCACCCCCCGTCAGCACCACGGCGTCATAGGTCGCCACCAGTTCCTCGACATCCACATTCAGGCCGACATGCGCCCCTGTGCGGAAGACGACCCCCTCCGCCGCCATCTGCGCCATGCGCCGGTCGATCAGGTCCTTCTCCATCTTGAAGTCGGGAATGCCGTAACGCAGCAGGCCGCCGATGCGGTCTTCCTTCTCCATCAGCACGACATCGTGGCCGGCGCGCGCCAATTGCTGGGCCGCCGCCATGCCGGCGGGCCCGGAACCCACCACGGCGACGCGCTTGCCGGTGCGCACGGCTGCCGGCTGCGGTTCGACCCAGCCTTCCTCGAAGCCCTTGTCCACGATGGCGCATTCGATGGTCTTGATCGCCACCGGATCGTCATTGATGTTGAGGACGCAGGCTTCCTCGCAAGGGGCCGGGCAGATGCGGCCGGTGAACTCCGGGAAGTTGTTGGTGGAGTGCAGGTTGACCAGCGCGTCGCGCCAGTCGTCCCGATAGACCAGGTCGTTCCAGTCCGGGATCTGGTTGTTGACCGGGCAGCCGTTGTGACAGAACGGGATGCCGCAATCCATGCAGCGTGCCGCCTGCTCCCTGGTGCCCTCGTCGCCCAGCGGAACGACGAATTCCCGCCAGTGCCGGACGCGCTCCTCGATCGGCCGGTAGGGGCGTTCGCTGCGTCCGTGTTCCAGGAACCCGGTGACCTTACCCATGCGCCTCGGCACCCTGGGCGGCGGCCGCCATCTCCGTAAGCGCGCGGCGGTAGTCCACGGGCATGACCTTGACGAACCGCGCCCGGGCGGCGTCCCAGTCCTCGAGCATGGCGGCGGCCACGGCGCTGCCGGTATAGCGGCGATGGCGCCGGACCATGCGGTAGAGCCGCGCCTCGTCGTGGTTCATCATGTCGTTCAGGTCGCCGGCTTCCCGCCCGGTGGCGGCGACCGGCTCCAGCACCGCCGCCGCCAGGTTGCACCGCTCCTCGAAGGCGCCGTCGGGGTCGTACACATAGGCGATGCCGCCGCTCATGCCGGCGGCGAAGTTGCGCCCCGTGGGACCCAGCACGACGACGCAGCCGCCGGTCATGTATTCGCAGCCATGGTCGCCGACGCCCTCGACGACCGCCCAGGCGCCGGAATTGCGGACGGCGAAGCGCTCGCCGGCGACGCCGGAGAAGTAGCACTCGCCTTCGATCGCGCCGTAAAGGACGGTATTGCCGATGAGGATATTTTCGCTCGGCACATAGGGCGCCGCGGCGGGCGGGTGGATGACCAGCCGGCCGCCGGACAGGCCCTTGCCGACATAGTCGTTCGCGACGCCTTCGAGATGGATTGCCATGCCGCGCGTCGCCCACGCGCCGAAGCTCTGCCCGCCGACGCCCTTCGCCTCGATGACGATGGTGTCCTCGGGCAGGGCGGTATGGCCGCGCCGCTTGGCGACCTCGCCCGCCAGCATGGCGCCGACCGAGCGGTTCACATTGCGCACCTGCGTGCGGATCTTCACCGGGCGGCCTTCGTCCAGCGCGGGCGCCGCCTCGGCGATCAACCGCTTGTCGAGCGCGCGGTCGAGGCCGTGGTCCTGCCCTGCGCTGTTATGGATATCGACGCCCGGCCCGACGTCGGGCTTGAACAGCAGCCTGTGCAGGTCCACGCCATGCGCCTTCCAGTGGTTCTCTGCGCGGCGCATGTCGAGCCTGTCGGAGCGGCCGATCATTTCCTCGAACCGCCGGAAACCCAGCCGCGCCATGATCTGCCGCACTTCCTCGGCGATAAAGAAGAAAAAGTTGATGACATGCTCCGGGGCGCCGGCGAAGCGCTGGCGCAGCTCCTCGTCCTGGGTGGCGATGCCGACCGGGCAGGTGTTCAGGTGGCATTTGCGCATCATGATGCAGCCCATCGCGATCAGCGGCGCGGTGGAGAAGCCGAACTCGTCCGCGCCCAACAGGGCTCCGATAGCCACATCGCGCCCGGTGCGCAGGCCGCCGTCCACCTGCACGGCGATGCGGGTGCGCAAATTGTTGAGCACGAGGGTCTGGTGCGTCTCGGAGAGGCCGATCTCCCAGGGCGAGCCGGCATGCGTGAGCGAGGTGACCGGCGAGGCGCCCGTGCCGCCCTCGAAACCCGAAATCGTCACATGGTCGGCCTTGGCCTTGGAGACGCCGGCGGCGACCGTGCCGACGCCGACTTCCGAGACCAGCTTGACGCTGATGCGCGCTGCCGGGTTCACATTCTTCAGGTCGTGGATGAGTTGGGCCAGGTCCTCGATGGAATAGATGTCGTGGTGCGGCGGCGGCGAGATCAGGCCGACGCCGGGGGTCGAGTGGCGCACGCGTGCGATGTTGCGGTCCACCTTGTGGCCGGGAAGCTGCCCGCCCTCGCCGGGCTTGGCGCCCTGCGCCATCTTGATCTGGATGTCGTTCGAGTTGGCGAGATACTCGGCCGTCACGCCGAACCGCCCCGACGCCACCTGCTTGATCGCCGAGCGCATGCTGTCGCCGTTCGCCATCGGCTCGAAGCGGTCGGCTTCCTCGCCGCCTTCGCCGGTGTTCGACTTGCCGCCGATACGGTTCATGGCAATGGCCAGCGTGGTGTGCGCCTCGCGCGAGATCGAACCGAAAGACATGGCGCCGGTCGCGAAACGCTTCACGATCTCCGCGGCAGGTTGAACCTCTTCGAGCGGTACGCCATTGCCGTCCTCCCGGAACTCGAACAGGCCGCGCAGCGTCATCAGCCCGCTGCTTCGCTCGTTCAGGATCGCCGCATATTCCTCGTAGCTCGCAGCATTCCCGGCGCGCGCGGCGTGCTGGAGCCTGGCGACCGAGTCCGGATCCCAATGGTGGCGTTCGCCGCGCAGCCGGAAGGTGTATTCGCCGCCGACATCCAGCATGTTGCGGTAGATCGGCGCGTCGCCCCAGGCGGCCCGGTGCCTGGCGACCGTTTCGCCCGCCACCTCGGGGAGCGAGGCGCCCTCGACGGTGGTCGCGGTGCCGGTGAAATAGCGGTCCACGAATTCGCTCGCGAGGCCGACCGCGTCGAAGATCTGCGCGCCGCAATAGGACTGGTAGGTCGAGATGCCCATCTTGGACATCACCTTCAGCAGGCCCTTGCTGACGGCCTTGATATAGTTCTTGTGGACCTTCTCGCGCGTATAGCCGGCGGGGAAGGCGCCGTCCTCGTGGAGCCCGTCCAGCGTCTCGAAGGCGAGATAGGGGTTGACCGCCTCCGCGCCATAGCCCGCGAGCACGCAGAAATGATGCACCTCGCGGGCTTCGCCCGTTTCCAGCACAAGGCCGGCGCCGGTCCGGGAGCCTTCGAGGATCAGGCGGTGATGGACCGCCGAGCAGGCCAGCAGCGCCGGCAGGGCGATCCGGTCCGGCCCGACCGCGCGGTCGGACAGGATGAGGATATTGAAGCCCTGTTCGACCGCCCGCTTCGCCTCGCCGCAAAGCCGCTCCAGGGCCGGACCCATGCCCTCCGCGCCCTCGGCAGCGTCCCAGGTGGTGTCGAGCGTCTCGGTCAGGAACGCCCCGCCGACGAGATCGCCCACATGGCGGATCTTGTCGAGGTCGGTGTCCGTCAAGACCGGCTGCGACACTTCGAGACGGCGATGCGTTCCGCCGCTGTCCAGGTCGAGCAGGTTCGGGCGCGGCCCCACCATCGAGACCAGCGACATCACCAGTTCCTCGCGGATCGAGTCGATCGGCGGGTTGGTGACCTGGGCGAACAACTGCTTGAAATAAGTGTAGAGCAGCTTCGGGCGCTCGGAGAGGACGGAGATCGGTGTGTCGGTGCCCATCGACCCGACGGGATCGTCGCCCGCCTCGCCCATCGGCTGCAGGAAGACTTCCAGATCCTCGTTCGTGTATCCGAACGCCTGCTGGCGGTCGAGCAGCTCGCCAGCCGGCGGCCGATTGCTGGCCGCTGGCAGCGGCGCCTCCAGGTCGTCGAGCCGGAAGCGGGTGCGGGCGAGCCACTGTCCGTAGGGTTGGGAGCGCGCCAGCTCGGACTTGAGTTCGCCGTCGTCCACGATGCGCTGCTGTTCCAGGTCGATCAGGAACATCTTGCCGGGCTGAAGACGCCATTGCCGGGCGATGCGCTCGGGCGGAATGTCGAGCACGCCGACTTCCGAGGCCATCACCACAAGGCCGTCCGTGGTCACGAGGTAGCGCGCCGGGCGCAGGCCGTTGCGGTCGAGCGTGGCGCCGATCTGCCGCCCGTCGGTGAATGCCACCGCCGCAGGCCCGTCCCATGGCTCCATAAGCGCCGCGTGATACTCGTAGAAGGCGCGGCGTTCCTCGTCCATAAGCGGATTGCCGGACCAGGCTTCCGGGATCAGCAGCATCATCGCATGCGCGAGCGAATAGCCGCCCCGGACGAGCAGCTCCAGCGCATTGTCGAAGCAGGCGGTATCCGACTGGTCCGGCGGGATGAGCGGCCAGAGCTTCTCCAGGTCGTCGCCGAACAGCCGGGAACTGGTGGCGTGCCGGCGCGCCGCCATCCAGTTGTAATTGCCGCGCACCGTGTTGATCTCGCCATTGTGGCAGATCATCCGGTAGGGGTGCGCCAGCCGCCAGGAGGGGAAGGTGTTGGTCGAGAAACGCTGATGCACCAGGGCAAGCGCCGAGGCAATCCGCTCGTCCTGGAGGTCGAGGTAATAGTCGCCCAATTGCGGCGCCAGCAGCATGCCCTTGTAAACGACGGTGCGGCAGGAGAGCGAGGCGATATAGAAATCGTCGAGGCCGGGCGTGGCCTCAGCCGCAGCCTCGTTCTCGATCCGCTTGCGGATGACGAACAGCTTGCGCTCGAACGCATCCCCCCGCTCGGTTCCGCTGCCCCGCGCGACGAAGAGCTGGCGCACGATGGGTTCCGTGCCGGCGGCGGTCGGACCCAGTATTTCGCTCGCCACCGGTACGGTCCGCCAGCCGGCGACATGCTGGCCTTCCTCGCGCACGATGCGCTCGACCAGCGCCTCATAGACGGCGCGCGGCGCTTCGGCCCGCGGCAGGAATACGGAGCCGGCCGCATAGTCGGGCTCGTCCGGCAGGTCGATGCCGGCTTCCGGCGCGATCGCGCGGAACAGCGCATCGGGCTTCTGCAGCAGGATGCCGGAGCCGTCCCCCGCCAGCGGATCGGCGCCGACCGCGCCCCGGTGATCCAGGTTCAGCAGAATTTCGAGGCCCTGCCTGACGATCCGGTGGGACTTGCGGTTCTGGATATCGACGACGAACCCGACGCCGCAACTGTCATGCTCGTTGCGCGGGTCGTAGAGTCCCTGCTTGGGTGGCAACGCAGACAAGGAATGTCACCTCCGCAGGTTTCGTTCGGAAAGAGCCGCAGCCTCTCGAGCCGGTTTGAGCATCGCCCAAAGGAAAGCCGATATAAAGCATTGCGGGGCCGGGTAGAAGACGGCGGGACGGTTGGTCGCAACGCTTCCGGGCCTCCTGACCGCGGACGCTGCTATGCGGTTAAGATGGGCCGGGTTCGAACGGCCGGGGCGGGAGAATGGCGGAACGCATTTTGATTACCGGCGGCGCGCGGCGCCTGGGCCTGGCGCTGGCGCGGGCGATGGTGGCGGCAGGCCACCGGGTTGCCGTCCATACGCGGCGCAGCCGGCCGCCGGCCGATCTCGATGCCGTCGTGCTGCAGGGCGACCTCGACGATCCGTCGGTCCCGGCGCGGATTGTCGGCGAGGCGCGCGCGCGGATGGGCGGGCTTTCCGTGCTGGTCAACAACGCTGCGCGCTTCGAGCCGGACCGGATCGAGAGCCTGGACGCCGCCTCCTTCGACGCCCACATGGCGACCAATCTGCGCGCGCCGCTGTTGGCGATCCAGGCGTTCGCCGCCTCGCTCGGGCCGGACGACACGGGACTTGCGGTGAATATCGTGGACCAGAAAATCCGCCATCCGGGGGCCGGCTACCTCTCCTACACGCTCAGCAAGATCGGGCTGGAAGGCGCGGTGCGGGCGCTTGCTGCCGATCTCGCGCCGCGTCTGCGGATCGCCGCCATCGCGCCCGGCTTCGTCTATGAAAGCGCGGGCATGAAGCCCGGCCGCCTGGAGACGCTGGGCGCCCGGCTTCCGCTCAGGCGGCCGGTGCGGCCGGGGGAGGTGGCTGCGGCGCTCTCCTACCTGATCGAGACGTCCTCCGTTACCGGGGAAACGCTTTTCGTCGATTCAGGGGAATCGTTGCGCGCGCGTTCGGTTATTCTGGGTGCAAGCTGAAGGAGAGGGACGGCAAATGGCGGCATACGACACGGTCATTCGCGGCGGCACGGTCGTCACGGCATCCGATATGGTCCGGGCCGATATCGGCATTACCGGCGGGCGCATCGCGGCGCTTGGGGAGAACCTCGACAAGGGCGCGCAAGAAATCGACGCCGGTGGCCGGCTGGTCATGCCCGGCGGCGTGGACAGCCACTGTCATATCGAGCAGCCCGGTTCCACCGGCGGCACCAATGCCGACACCTTCACCAGCGGCTCGATCTCGGCCGCCTGCGGCGGCACCACCACCACGATCAGCTTCTCGCCGCAGGTCAGGGGCCGGGGCGTGAAGGAAGCGATGGACGGCTATGCCGCGCTCGCGCGCAAATCCGTCATCGACTATTGCTTCCACATCATCGTGAACGACCCTTCCGACACGGTGATCGAAGAGGAACTGCCCGAGCTGATTGCCGAGGGCCACCGCTCGATCAAGGTCTTCATGACCTATCCGTCGAACCGGATGGACGACGCGCAACTGCTCAAGGTGTTCGCCTGCGCCAAGAAGCACGGGGCGTTCGTCTGCGTCCATGCGGAGAACCACGACGCCATCATGTGGATGACAGACCGGCTGCTGGAGGCGGGGCTGACTTCGCCGCGCTACCACGCCTGGTCGAAGCCGCCGATCGTCGAGCGCGAGGCCGTGCATCGGGTGATCGCGCTCGCCGAGCTTCTGGACCTGCCGATCCAGGTCTTCCATGTCACCTGCGAGGAGGCTGCCGAGGAAATCCGCCGGGCGCAAGCGCGCGGCATCAAGGTGTTCGGCGAGACCTGTCCGCAATATCTGACGCTCACCGCCGACGACATGGACCGCGACGGCTTCGAGGGCGCGAAGTTCATCTGCTCGCCCGCGCCGCGCACGGTGGAGGACCATGAGGCGATCTGGCGGGCGCTCACCGACGGGACGCTCGGTATCGTGAGCTCCGACCATGCGCCCTACAGCTTCGACGACCCGAGGGGCAAGGCGCTTCACGGCGCCAATGCGCGTTTCAGCGAAATCCCGAACGGCATTCCGGGACTTGAGACGCGCCTGCCGCTTGTGTTTTCGGAGGGCGTGGCCAGTGGGCGGATCGGGCCCTGCGAATTCGTGGCGCTGACTGCCGCCAATCCGGCCCGGCTGTTCGGCCTCTATCCGAAGAAGGGCACGCTCGCCGTCGGGTCCGACGCCGATATCGCGATCTGGGACGCGGAGCGGGAAGTCACCATCCGCAGCGCCGAGTTGCACACGCTGACGGACTACACGCCCTATGAAGGCATGTCCGTGACCGGCTGGCCTGTGACGACCCTTTCGCGCGGCGAGGTGATCTGGAATGACGGCGAGGTGACGGCAGAGCCGGGGCGCGGCCGCTGGCTCAAGCGCGAGCCCTACGACTTCATCCGCCCCACCGGCCGCTTCACCGCACCCTTCGACCCCATCGCGCTCAGAAAGCTCGACGACTGAGGCGGAAATCCGGCTTCACGACGGCCGGATGAAAGGCTCGCCCATGTTGTCGCCCCGGCCTGCGAGCCGGGGCCCAGTCATGCCACCTGCCCGGGCTTCGACATCTTGGACCCCGGCTCGCCGCTGGCGCGGCGTCCGGGGTGACGTTGGGGGAAGCGGGGCGTCCGGGGTGGCGAGTAGGAGGTTGCCGCAGGTCCCGGTTCAGGGAGATGGAAGCGAACTCCTACGGTCGCTCATAGAGCACCTTGCCTTCCCTGAGCGCGCGGGCGAGCACATGGTTCAGGGAATCGCGCCAGTATTCGACCTCGTCGCGGCTATAGACCAGAACATCTGCTGCGACGCGAAACCCGTCCAGCGCGCGCCAGAGTCGTACCGCCTCGGCGAACCGGTCCCGCTCCGGCCCGAACGGTTCGGCCTCGACCACGATCAGATCGACGTCCGACTCCGGCCCGGCATCCCCGCGCGCACGGGAGCCGAAGAGGATGACCTGCTCCGGATCCGCCGCCTCCACAAGGGCGGCCGCCATCCGCTGCAACAGCGCTTCGTCCACCCGCGCCGTGCGGCTTTCGGGTTTCTGCGTTCCCGTGCCTGTCATCCCGGTCGGCTTCCGTCGCTCCTCAGGCCACCATAACGGAGTTTCCTTGCTTGTGCGCCATCGAAGCAGCCTGAAGCAAGCGTTCGGCGGGCTGGCAAGGCCGGTGCCGGCCGTGCTTGAATGACGCCCGTTTCCCCGGAACGAAAGCCCGAGCCGCCATGTCCGCCACGCTGCCTCTCGCCCATATCAAGGTCCTCGACCTCACCCGCGCCCGCGCGGGCCCAACGGCCGTGCGCCAACTCGCGGACTGGGGCGCCGATGTCGTCAAGATCGAGGCGCCGCCCGGCGGGGACGCGCGCTCGGTGGTGTCGGGCAGCCGCCGCGGGTTCGACTTCCAGAACCTCCACCGCAACAAGCGGTCGATGACCTTGAACCTCAAGGCCGACAGGGGCCGCGAGATTTTCCTGGCGATGGCGAAGGACGCCGATGTCGTGGTGGAGAACTACCGCGCGGGCGTGAAACACCGGCTCGGCATCGACTACGAGGCCGTGCGCGCCGTCAATCCGCGCATCGTCTATGGCTCGATATCGGGTTTCGGCCAGTCCGGCCCCTATCGCGACCGGCCGGGCGTGGACCAGATCGCGCAGGGCCTGGGCGGCCTCATGTCGGTCACCGGCCTGCCGGGGCAGGGGCCGGTCCGGGTCGGCATCCCGGTCGCGGACCTGACGGCCGGGCTGCATCTGGCGCAGGGCATATTGCTGGCGCTTTACGAGCGCGAGCGTTCCGGCGAGGGGCAGTGGGTGCATACCTCGCTGCTGGAAGCGCAGATCATGATGCTGGACTTCCAGGCGGCGCGCTGGACCGTGTCGGGCGAGGTGGCGCCGCAGGCGGGCAACGACCACCCGACCTCGATCCCGACCGGCGTGTTCCCGACCTCGGACGGGCATATCAATATCGCGGCCTCCGGCAACACCATGTTCGAGCGGCTTTGCGGCGCGCTCGGCTGCCCGGAACTCGTCTCCCACCCCGACTACGCCGACGACGACAGCCGGTCCGCGAACCGCATCGCGCTCAACAAGGTGCTCGGCGAATACACGGCGCGGCGGCCGAGCGAGGAGTGGGTCGTGGTGCTGAACGAAGCGCGTGTGCCCTGCGGGCCGATCAACAGCATCGACAAGACGATGACCGACCCGCAGGTCCGCCATCTCGGCATCGAGAAGACAATGGCGCATCCGGAACTCGGCGATGTCGGGGTCGTCGGCCAGGCGGCCACGCTCTCGCGCAGCGGCGGCCGGCCCGATATCCGTATCCACACGCCGGACCAGGGTGAGCACACAGGCGATGTCTTGGCCGCGCTCGGCTATGACGGCGCTGCAGTCGAGGCGCTGCGAGCGGACGGGGTGGTGTAGCGGAGAGAGTTATCCGGGGACGTTCCGGGCTGCCGCCGGACCCGGCTACCGCGTCGGGACGGGGTGGTCTCCGGAATAGTCGTAGAAGCCGCGGCCGGCCTTCTTCCCGATCCAGCCGGCCTCGACATATTTCACCAGCAGCGGGCAGGGGCGGTATTTGCTGTCGGCGAGCCCATCGTAGAGCACCTGCATCACCGCGAGGCAGGTGTCGAGCCCGATGAAATCCGCAAGCTCCAGCGGCCCCATCGGGTGGTTGGCGCCGAGGCGCATGCCGGTGTCGATGGCGTCCACGGAGCCCACGCCCTCATAGAGCGTATAGACGGCCTCGTTGATCATCGGCAGCAGGATGCGGTTGACGATGAAGGCCGGGAAGTCCTCCGCCGCCACCGGCGTCTTGCCGAGGGAGAGCGCGAATTCCTTCACGTCCTCGAAGGTGTGGTCCTCGGTCGCGATGCCCCGGATCAGCTCGACCAGGGTCATCATCGGCACGGGGTTCATGAAATGCAGGCCGATGAACCGCTCCGGCCGGTCGGTCGTGGAGGCCAGCCGCGTGATCGAGATCGAGGAGGTGTTGGACGCGACGATGGCGCCGTCGGCGAGATGCGGCAGCAGCGCCTTGAAGACCTCGCGCTTCACCGCCTCGTTCTCCGTGGCGGCCTCGATCACGATGTCGCAGTCCCGGAAGCCGGCGTAGTCGGAGCCCGTGTCGATCCGCGCCAGCGCCTCGGCCTTCGCCGCCTCGTCGAACAGGCCCCGGCGCAATTGCCGGTCCATATTGCGCCCGATGGCGGCGAGGCTGCGTTCCAGCGCCGCCTCCTCCACATCGACCAGCCGCACATCGAAGCCGGAAAGCGCGGCGACATGCGCGATGCCGCTGCCCATCTGCCCGGCGCCGATGACGCCCACCGTGCGGATGCGGTTGTCGAGACCCCTCGGCATGGCGGTCAATCGTTTTCCGCCTTGTATTCGGTGACCGCCTGGGTGAGTTCCGGCACCGCCTTGAACAGGTCGGCGACGAGCCCGTAGTCGGCGATCTGGAAGATCGGCGCTTCCTCGTCCTTGTTGATCGCGACGATCACCCGGCTGTCCTTCATGCCGGCGAGGTGCTGGATGGCGCCGGAAATGCCGACGGCTATGTAGAGTTCCGGCGCGACCACCTTGCCCGTCTGCCCGACCTGGTAGTCGTTCGGCACATAGCCCGCATCGACCGCCGCGCGCGAGGCCCCGACCGCGGCGCCCAACCGGTCGGCAAGGGCTTCCAGAATGTTGAAGTTCTCGCCGGAGCCCATGCCGCGCCCGCCGGAGACGACGATGCCGGCGGTGGTGAGTTCCGGGCGCTCGGATTTGGTGAGCTCGCGCCCGACAAAGCTGGAAAGCCCGACGCTGCCGGAGCCGGAGGCCGCCTCGACCGTGGCGGACCCGCCCTCGGCCGGCGCCGCGTCGAACGCCGTCATGCGCACCGTGATGAGCTTGACCGGGTCGCTGGACTGGACCTTCGCCATGGCGTTGCCCGCATAGATGGGCCGCACGAAGGTGTCCGCCGACACGACCTCCGTGATGTCCGAAATCTGCGCGACGTCGAGCAGGGCCGCCGCGCGCGGCAGGATGTTCTTGCCGTTCGCGGTCGAGGGCGCGAGCACATGGCTGTAGCCGCCGGCCAGATCGACCACGAGCTTCGCGACATTCTCCGCAAGCGCGTGTTCGTAGGCCGCATCCTCGGCGAGGAGCACCTTCGCGACGCCCGCTACCTGGCTCGCCGCCTCGGCGGCCGGGCCGCAGTCCTGGCCCGCGACCAGCACATGCACATCCGCGTCGATCTCGGCCGCCGCGGCGACGGCGTTGCGCGTGGCCGCCTTCAACGAGGCGTTGTCGTGTTCGGCGATGACGAGAACGCTCATGGGGTCAGATCACCTTCGCTTCGCTGGAGAGCTTCTGCACGAGCTCCTCGACGGTCTCGACCTTCACGCCGCCGGCGCGCTTCTCCGGCTCGCCGACATGCAGCACCTTGAGGCGCGGCGCGGTATCGACGCCGAGGTCGGCCGGCTCGAAGCGGTCGATGGGCTTGCGCTTCGCCTTCATGATATTGGGCAGCGAGGCGTAGCGCGGCTCGTTGAGGCGCAGGTCCACCGTCACCACGGTCGGCAGCGTGACCTCGACCGTTTCCAGCCCGCCATCGACCTCGCGCGTCACCTTGGCCTTGTCGCCGTCGATCGCGACCTCGGAGGCGAAGGTGGCCTGCGACCAGCCGAGCAGGGCGGAGAGCATCTGGCCCGTCTGGTTGCAGTCGTCGTCGATGGCCTGCTTGCCGAGAATGACCATCCCCGGCTCTTCCTTCTCGCAGATCGCCTTCAGCATCTTGGCGACGGCCAGCGGCTCGACCTCGTCCTCCGTCGTCACCAGGATGCCCCGGTCGGCGCCCATGGCGAGCGCCGTGCGGATCGTCTCCTGGCACTGCTGCACGCCGATGGAAACCGCGACGATCTCCTCGGCCGAGCCGTTTTCCTTCATGCGGATCGCCTGTTCGACCGAAATTTCGTCGAACGGGTTCATCGACATCTTCACATTTCGGGTCTCGACGCCGGTGCCGTCCGGCCTGACCCGGATCTTCACATTGTAGTCGATGACGCGCTTGACGGGGACGAGGACCTTCAAGGGGACCTCCGCAGGACAGGGTTGCGGGCAAGGCCGGCCTTTTAGGGTTGCGGCGCCCGAGAAGTCAAGCCGCGCGCGCCGTTTTGCGGTGCAGCATTCCGCCGGGTTAGGCGCGTTCGGCGCCCGGCAGGCTTTCCGGCCAGATGGCGGGCGGCCCGGTTCCGGGCCAGCCTATCGGGCCGCCGGCCTTGAGCGCGGCCTCCACGGGCGCGATGCGCTTGTCCCACAGCGCCGCGATGATCCGGCACCCGGTGAAGTCGTCCGAAATCTCCGACGCAAGGAAGCGCACCGGCGGGGCCATGACGTCTGGAGAGAGCAGGGCGCTGCGGTCCGGCGCGCTCTCGGCGGTCACCATGCCGGTGTCGGTCGGCCCGCCCGGCGTCAGCACATTGACGGTGACGCCGCTGCCTTCCAGCTCGCCGGCGAACTGCGCCGACATCGCCTCCAGCGCGGCCTTGGAGGCGCCATAGGGGAAGAACTGCGGCCGCAGCATGGTCGAGAGCGAGGTGGTGATGTTGACGACCCGGCCCCAGCCGCGCTCGCGCATGAACGGAACGGCGGCCTGCATGAAGACGAACGGCGCGACGGCATGGACGGCGAGGAAACGGCGCCAGTCCTCCGGCGAAACCTCGCTGAGCCCGGCGAGGGGTAAAAGGTGGTAGTCGGGCCGCAGCGTGCTCATGCCGATGCCGGCATTGTTGACCAGGATGTCGAGGCGGCCGAAATGCTCCGCCGCGCGTCCCGCGGCTTCGGAGCAAGCCTCCTCGTCGGCAAGGTCGAGCGCCAGCGGCAGCACGACGCCGTCGCCGTGCTTCTGCCAGAGCCGGTTCGCCAACGCCTGCAAGCGCACCTCGTCGATATCGACCAGCGCCAGCCGGTGGCCGTCGCCGGCGAGCGCCTCCGCCATCGCCGTGCCGAGGCCGCCGGCAGCGCCGGTCAGCAGCACCGTCTTTGCGAAGGGGGCGGTCACGCAGGCCGTTCCCCGTAGGAGATGGTGCGCAGCATGATCCGGCGTTCGGTCGGCGCGTAGTCGCCGGCGCCGCGATGCATGGTGGCGCGCTCGTCCCACATCACCACATCGCCGGGGCGCCAGCGGTGGTGATAGACGAACTCGTCCTTCGTGGCGTGGTCCAGCAATCCGTTCAGCAGTTCCTCGCCTTCGTCTCCCTCGATCTCCACGAAGCCGAAGGTATGGATCGAGTTGACATAGAGCATCTTGCGCCCGCTTTCGGGGTGCGTCCGCACGACCGGATGATGCACCTCGGGCAGGCCCCCCTTCTGGTAGTCCTTGAGCGGCACGGTCGCGTCGCCGCCGGGGCCGGCGGCGTAGAGATGCCGGCCGGTGAGGCCGTCGATACGCTCCCGCGTCTCGTCCGGCAGCGTGTCATAGGCGCGGATCATGTTGCAGAACATGGTGCCGCCGCCCCTGGAGGGGATTTCCTTGGCGTGCAGGATCGCGACCGCGGGCGGGCGCTCCTCGAAGGTGCCGTCGGAATGCCAGGTCGTCGCGCGCTTGTAGCCGAGCGCGTCGAGGGAGCCGTCCTTTTTCACATTGGTGAGCCAGGAGACTTCGGGCACTTCCTCATGGCGGTAATCGACCAGCACATGGAGCTGCAGCGGCCCGAAGCGCCGGCCGACCGCGGCCACCTTGTGCGCGTCGAGGTCCTGGTCGCGGAAGACCAGCACCGGATTGCGCCAGAAATGCTGCTTGACCTCGTCGAAGACGCTCTCCGGGATCGGGGTCGACAGATCGACCCCGGCCACTTCGAGGCCGAGCGTGTCGCCGAGGGGGCGGGTTGCGAGTTGCTGTGCCATGTTCCTGCCTCCACGCTGTCCTTCGTTCCGGTCGTCCGGCCCCGCCCTCAGGCGAAGCCCGCCGACGCGCTCATCGCGACGGTTCCCTCCGGCGTCACCGCCCAGACCTCGCAGCCGTCTTCGGTGGGTTTGCCGACCAGGCGCACCGGCCCGTCGATAAAGAGCGGCGCGCGCGCCCGCATGTCGAAGGAGGTCATCCGCTTCGGCGCCATGCAGTCGCGGGCGAAGTTCATCAGGTAGCTCTGCGAAAGCGGCCCGTGGACGACGAGCGCCGGATAGCCTTCCACCTCCTTCGCCCAGACGGCGTCGTAGTGGATGCGGTGGGCATTGAATGTGAGCGCCGAGAAGCGGAACAAGGTGACTTCGTCCGGCCGCTCTTCGGCCTCCCAGACGGTATCCTCCGGCGGTGCGGCGCGCCGGGGCGCCTTGTTGGCGGCGCCGACGGGCGTCTCCTCGCGATAGACCGTGTCGCGCTGCTCGACCACGGCAAGCCCGCGCGGCGTCGAGATGCGGCTCTCGACCGTGGCGAAGGCGAGGCGGCCGGTGCTGCCGTCCTTGACGGTGAGATCGACCAGTTCCGTCTCCCGGTGGAGGCGGTCGCCGATGCGGATCGGCTCGTGGAAGGCAAGGCGGGTGCCGGCATACATGCGGCGCGGAAAGGGCATCTCCGGGATCGCGCCGGAGGAGGAGGGCGCGCCGTCCGGCCCAAGCTCCGCCTGCTCGAAGCGCGGCAGGAAAAACAGCATGTGCCAGCCGGGCGGAATCGCGGCGCCGTCTTCCGTCTCCAGGTCGCGCCGCCCGAGCGTCTTCTGGAACAGCAGCACGGGCGCGGCTGTCGCAACGTCGCTGTCCGTGTGCCGGTTGCCGATATGGCTGCGGATATCCGCGAGATCGTCGGGCATGGGTCGCGTTCCCCGTCTTCGTTCCTCGCCGCGACCTTATCACAGCGATTGCGTGCCGATGAAGGCGCCAGCCGCTAAACCGCGCCGACCAGCCGGTAGATGGCGACCGGCGCGGCACGGCCCTTGACCTCCATCTCGCCGACCGGCTCGACCTCGAACAGCCCGTCGAGATCGGCCACCGTCGCCGCGCTGAGGGCGATCGCGACTTCGGCGTCCGGCGAAACCTGCTTGCCAAGCTGCTCCAGCCGCTGTGCGATGTTCACATCGTCGCCGATGACCGTGTAGTTGACGCGGTCCGCCGTGCCGATATTGCCGGCCGTCGCCTGTCCCGAATGGATGCCGAGGCGCACACGGACGGGCGGCTCGCCCCGGCTTTCCCGCTCGCGGTTGTCGGCGGCGATTCCGGCGCGGATGGCGAGCGCCGCGCGGCAGGCGCGGATCGCCCGGTTCTTCTGCTTTTCCGGGGCGCCCCAGAAAGCCATCACGCTGTCGCCGATGAACTTGTCCACCGTGCCCTCCTCGGCTTCGATGGCGCGGGTCAGGATTCCGAAATGGCGGTTGAGCAGGGCCGCGACCTCAGCCGCGCTCTTGCCTTCGGAGATCGTCGAGTAGCCGGCGATATCGCTGAACATCACCGTCACATTGCGCCGGTCGGACGCCAGCGATGCGAGATCCCCTTCCCGCACGAGCTGATGCACCAGCGAGCGCGGGACATAGGCCTGGAACCAGCGCAGCGCGCCGGTCATCGAGTTGAAGGCGTTCGACTGTTCGTCGAGTTCGAGCACCCGGCTGTGCGGCAGATGGCGAATATCTTCCAGCCGGAGTTCGCCGATCAGCCGGGCCACGGCAGACAGGCGCAGCAGGGGCCGGGCAAGGCGCCTGCCGATAACGAGGGCCAGCAGCACCGACAGCACCAGCGCCGCCAGGCCGACAACGATCGATTCGCGCAGCCTGGCCACCTCGTCGCCGATGACATCGCTGTGGAAATAGACCCCGACATAGAGCGGCGTCGCCGTGTAGGAATCGAGCTTGCGATAGAGGAACAGATACTGCGCGCCCGCCAGTTCCACGAGGTGGCTTTGCAGCGGCGGGCGCGGCGCAATGGCCGACCGCCGCGTCCAGTCCTCATCCCACATCCGGGCGAGGACCGGGTCTGCGAATCCGGCAAGCGCAGGCAGCGGCTTCTCTACCGACAGGCCGGGATATCCAAGCGCCATCAGCCTGTGGGCCAGCACGCTGTCCTTGCCGTAGAGCACGAATGTGTTGGGGCCGATCCGGTCGCCGAACTGCTCCAGATATCTGGAGAAGGTCTGCACACCGAGCGCCGCGACCAGAACGCCGTGGATTTTCCCGCCTTTGCGGACGGGCTGCTGGAGGGTGAGAACGGTCGAATTGTAGTCGGGCCGGTAAATCGGCCGCACCCAGACGGGTTCTCCGCCGGTCCGGCCTTGGCGAAGCGCGGCCTGGGCCGCCCTGTCCTGCGATAAGTCCAGAACACGGACCTTCGCCAGCGTATCCGTCCGCTCGGCCAGCAGCGCCTGCCCGTCGTTCCGGATATAGACGATGGCGTTGACGGCGGGATTGCCGGCCATCGCACCGAACAGCAGGCCGCTCACCTCCTCCGGATTGTCCGGATCGACCTCGCCGGACACCATGGCGCGCGCCACGAACCCTGCCTGGTTGCCCGCAGAGTCCAGATGCCCGGCGACTTCCCGCGCCAGGGCCCCGATGGCGAGATCCGCCCTGTCCCGCAACAGGTCCACGGTATTCCGGGCCCCGCCATAGACGGCGAAACCGAGCACCACGAGGAGGGAGACCGAGATCAGCGAGCCGAAACTCAGGATCAGCAGCCAGGACATGGAAAGCCGCCGGCACGGATGGCCCTCAGCGGCGGGCTGCGGCCGGGTCATCGTGCCGCCGACCGGCCTTCGCCGATGTCACCAGGCTGTCGCATAGCCCTCGAAGGCGGTCGGCAGGCGCCGGATATCCTGGATCAGGTCGGGCGGCAGCATCGGGCGCATGTCCATCGAGAGGCTGGAATAGATGGCGTCCGCCGCGCCGCCGAAGCGCTGTTCGACGGCGCCCGCAAGCTCATCGTGGCGGCCGACGGCCGCGAACAGGCGCACCGTGTCGTCGTCGATCTCGGCCGCGATCCGGTCCCAGGCGCCTTCCTTGGTCATCCGGTTGAGCTTGCGCCCGAGATCGCCGAGGTCGTGCAGGTCGAGCACCGGCCAGTAGCCCGGCGTCGAGCCGTAGAAGGCGACGCGGTAGCGTATCCACTCGACCGCCTTCGCGACTTCCTCGTCGTCCGCGCCGGTGGCGATGAAGCCGCCGCCGGTCACCTCGAAGGACTCGCGCTTGCGCCCGGTGCGCGCCATGCCTTCGGCGATCCGGGGCAGGCAGACCTCCTCCAGGTATCGCCGCGTGCAGAAGCCGTGCAGGCGCACCCCGTCCGCCACCTCGCCCGAGAGCCGCAGCGAATAGTCGCCGACCGCCGCGATGGTGACCGGCACCATGGGCTGGCCCGTGGACGCAGGCGTGAAGTTCGGCGTCATCAGGGTGAAGGTGTAGTGCTCGCCCTCGAAGCGCAGCCGCTCGCCGGTCTCCCAGCTT
This sequence comes from Alphaproteobacteria bacterium, assembly GCA_965261985.1. GTDB lineage: Bacteria > Pseudomonadota > Alphaproteobacteria > Bin95 > Bin95 > Bin95. Next base: position 4,101,955 of record OZ253490.1, on the reverse strand, counting down.
CGCCAGATCGCGCGGAGCGCCTGCACATACTCCCTGAGGCGGGGCACGGGCGCCGTCCAGGGCACCGAGAAGCGCTTCTCGTTGTGCGGGCGGATCTGCGGCCCGATGCCGAGCGCGAAGCGGCCTTTCGAGGCGGTCTGCAGGTCCCAGCAGGCGTTCGCAACCACCATCGGGCTGCGCGGGAAGGCGATGGCGACGGCTGTGCCGAGCGCGAGCCGCTTCGTCGCGGTCGCGGCGACGCCGAGCGCCAGGAACGGGTCGTGGCGGTTCTCCATGGTGAGCGCGCCGTCGAAACCCGCGGCCTCGGCCTCGGCGGCGGCGGCGGGCACTTCGTTCAGGTCGTTCTGCGGCAGGGTCGTCAGGATGCGCATTGTCGGTCGGGCCTTCCCGGTCGGAGTCTTCAGGTGCCGGCAGTCATGCCGTGGTCGATGACGAGTTCGGAACCCGTCATGTAGGAGGAGTTGTCGGAAAGCAGGAACACGATGCCGTTTGCGATGTCCCCGGGCGTTCCGGGGCGGCCGCCCGGCACCCGTCCCGAGGCGCGCTGCACGGGATCGGTGGAGGCGTTCGGGTCGTTGAAGGGTGAGGGGCCGCTCTCCGCCATCCGGTCCCAGATCGGCGTGTCGACGATGCCGGGATGGACCGAGTTCACCCGCACGTTCCATCCGCGCCGGGCGCTCTCCAGCGCGGCCGACTTGGTGAACAGGCAGACCGCGCCTTTGGTCGCGCTGTAGCAGGAAAGGCCGACGCTGTTGCCGCGCAGGCCCGCGACCGAGGACAGGTTGACGATCGACCCGCCGCCCGAATCGCGGATGACCGGCAGGATGTGTTTCACGCCGAGGAACACGCCCTCGACATTGACCGCCTGCTGCTTGCGCCAGTCTTCGAGGCTGGTTTCCAGCAGCGGGCGCACGATGGCGATGCCGGCATTGTTGACCAGGCCGTGCAGCTGACCGGCAGCCTCGGCGACCTCCTGCCAGCGCGCCTCGTCGGTCACGTCCTGGAGCATGAAGCGCCCGCCGGTGCGCTCGGCGGTCTCGCGCCCGCCGGCCTCGTCGATGTCGGTCGCAAGCACCGAAGCGCCGGCCTCGGCCGCCGCCAGCGCCGTCGCCCGCCCGATGCCGGAACCGGCACCCGTAATCAGAATCGTCCTGCCGTCGAGCACGCCCATGGCTCTCCCTCCCCTCCGATCGCGCACATTATGGCAGCAATCGAACAGGCGGGGGCACCCTCGGCCGGTTCGGTGTCCGGAAAGCTGTCGCCAGAAGGCAGGTGTGGACAAGCGCGAAATTTAGAGTCGGAATCGAATTGCTGGAGTCTGAACGGCTGGAACGGCGCGCAGGAATCGACTTGTTGGAGTCAAAATGGTGCGGCCGAACGCCCCATATAGAGGCGCTTGATTGCCCCTGAAACGGCGTTTTAACCCCGCATTACCGCCCTAGCATGTTCGCCTGTATCGCGCGGAAAAAACTGCTCCGCGGACTACGGCAATTGTGCTAGGATATCTTGGAAAATACCTACAAAAGCGTCCAGAGGGATCGCAAAGCCTTTAATTTTACGCCCTTCTATTCGTTTACTATCACAGATAAAATGACACCACGTCTTAGCGCCGAGGATGTTTACTTTGTCCGGGTTTAGGCCCGTCCATGTCCAAGATTTTCTGTATCCCCCGATAAATTCCTCGCATGTCCAACATCGGACGTGCCTTGTCGACTTAGCCTCGTCAAAAAGCTCTTCGTAGCAGTCGAACACTACCCCCGGGGTCTTTGCATTACCCGCTTCGCTGAGCGCCACGACTATGTCCCAAGCATCCATCGTGATTCGAGACATGCGCCTTCGGTACTCGCCCTTTTGATGTCCGGTAGCGTACCGGCGCGCCGCATTTTCCGTCCGCGTCGCCTGCATGAGCACTGTGACAGCACGGCGCAGCAGGTACCGCGCCACGAATACGTCATCGTTTGCTAAGCGTAGAATTACGTCCCGATATGGCGCCCATGCCACGTGCAAGCGGTCACCGTACAGCTTGGTTCGGTCCGAATAGACCATAATCGACGCCGGCCTCCCAGACGGAAGCAAGCCCTCTGGCCAGACCTCTCGGAAATGGATGATCTGGTCGAGTACAGTCTTCAGCCGATGCGCGCGTTCGCCGAAAGGCGCAGGGACGGTCAGGTCGTCCATGCCAAGATATTCTAGAATGATCCTTGCCAGTGCGGCCGTCGTGACGGCGTAACTGTGGAAAGACGGGCCGGGTTCCTCCGGAAAACATCGCAGTTCCTGCGCCAGATGCTCCCGGAACATCGTCAGCGTCATTTCTCAATCCTTTTCCGCGTTTCGCTGCCCCGACGTTAGGCGCTGACCGCTATCGTTTCAGGCCCGTCCGGTTACCTCCGTATAGCCGGCTTAGGCAAGCGTGGTCACTGCGTTCGGCACAATGATCAAGGAGATGTTCGGCGCCGGACGGGTCGCCACCCTCGCGCTCGCCCGTAAGGCATGCAGGGTAGAGCAGATGCTTCGGCCCCCGACGTGCCGGTTCCATGCATTTGTATTGTTTGCTTGTTTCCTATCGCAATGCTTTGGACGACAAAGAGTGCCGAATTCGGGAAAAACCTCGGAATAATTTCAGGTTTGCGGCTTGCCATGACGGAAGGCGTGGTAGAATGCGGGTAGAGAGAGGCGGCGTCAGGGGCCGCCTCTTTCCATTTCCTGCGGAGGACGGCGCGGGGGCCCCATGGCCCCGGCGGGAGGGGACGGGAGGGGTGCGTTCGGCGTTTGCCTCGCGGGGAAATCAAGGGGCCGGCACACGGAAGGAGAGCGGCGGATCATGACAAAACATGACATATCATGACACTCTCAGGAGTGTATCGAGGGCATCCGGCCTGCCGGGCGCGGCGGGTCCGCTCTATACTGCCGGCTCCGAAACGACAGGATCGCCCGATGACCGGTCTTTGCGCTTTTTTCCCGACAAGGGATTTCGGCTCCGACTTCGCCGCTGTCAGGGACTGGGCTCAGGCGGCCGAAGACCTGGGCTATGACTGGATCACGGTTCCCGACCATGTGCTCGGCGCCGATCCGGCGTCCCGCGAGGGCTGGAAGCCGCCCTATAGCCACCTGGACCAGTTCCACGAGACCTTCGTGACGATGGGCTATCTGGCGGCCTGCACGACGCGCATCGGGCTCGCCTCCGGCGTGCTGATCCTGCCGCAGCGCCAGACCGCGCTGGTCGCCAAGCAGGCGGCGGAGGTCGATATCCTCTCGGGCGGTCGGCTCCGGCTCGGCATCGGCACCGGGTGGAACTTCGTCGAATACGAGGCGCTGAACGAAGAGTGGGAAACGCGCGGCGCGCGGCAGGCCGAGCAGGTGGCGCTGATGCGCCGGCTCTGGACCGAGGAGCTGGTGACGACGGAGGGGCGCTGGCACGGGTTCGCCGATGCCGGGCTCAACCCGCTGCCGCCCCAGCGCCCGATCCCCATCTGGTTCGGCGGCACGCATCCCGCCGTGCTGCGCCGCGCGGCAAAGATGGGCGACGGGTGGATTCCCATCGCCCGGCCGGACGACACCGGCAAGCGGCTCGTGGAGACGCTGCACGGCCTGCTGGAAGCGGAAGGCCGCGATCCGGCCTCGTTCGGCATCGACGCTTGGCTGCGGGCTTCCTCGCCCGATGTGCAGAAATGGGCCGCCGCTGCGGAAGGCTGGCGCGGGCTCGGCGCAAGCCTGCTGACGCTCTATCCGCTCTACCGGGTCGAGGCCGTGGACGAACGCATCCAGGCCCTCGCGCGCTTCAAGGAGGCAGCCGGCGTTTGCTGACGATCTCCGGCGGACAGGTTCTGGCGCCGGAAGGCGGCTTCGAGCGGCGCGACCTTGCCGTTTCCGACGGGCGCATCGCGGCCGCTGCCGGCGGGGGCGAGGTGCTGGACGCTTCCGGGCTGCTGGTGTTGCCCGGCATCGTGGATATCCACGGCGATGCCTTCGAGCGCCAGATCATGCCGCGTCCCGGCGTCCATTTCCCGCTCGACGTGGCGCTGCTCGACACCGACCGGCAGATGGCCGCCAACGGCATTACCACGGCGTTCCACGCGGTCACATGGTCCTGGGAGCCGGGGCTGCGCGGGCGCGACACGCTGGTGGCGCTGATGACGGCGCTGGAGGCGCTGGAAGGCCGGCTTGTCGTGGACACGCGCCTGCATCTGCGCATCGAGACCTACAATCTGGGTGCGATGGATGAGCTTTGCGGCTGGCTTGCGGCGGGGCGGGTCGATCTGCTCGCGTTCAACGACCACTTCATGGAGATCTACGACCAGTGCCGCGACGCGGAGAAGATCGGGAAATATGCGGACCGCGCGGGGCTCGCGCACGACGCCTTTCTCGATTTGCTGGAGGAAGTCCGGAAGGGCGCGCCCGAGGTTCCGGCGGCCGTCAGGCGGATCGCGGCGGCGGCGGAAGGCGCGGGCGTCGTCCGGCTTGCCCATGACGAGGAGTCGCTGGCGGACCGCAGCCTCTACCGCAGCCTGGGCGCGCTCATCTCGGAGTTCCCCGAGACGGAGGAGGTGGCGCGCAACGCGGCGGAGGCGGGCGAGGCCGTCGTGTTCGGCGCCCCCAACGTGCTGCGCGGCCGGAGTCATACCGACTCGCCCACGGCCGCCGACATGGTGCGCAAGGGCCTCTGCACCGTGCTGGCGTCGGACTACTACTATCCCGCCCTGCTGCTGGCGCCCTTCCGTCTCGCCGAGGAAGGCATCCTGGCGCTGGAGGAAGCCTGGCCGCTGGTTTCCGCCAACCCGGCCCGCGCCGCCGGCCTCACCGACCGGGGCACGCTCGCCGAGGGCCAGCGGGCGGACATCCTGCTGGTCGATCCCTCCGGCCCCGTCCCCCGCCCCGCCGCCATGCTCGCCGGGGGCCGGCTGCTGCGCTTCGGAGTGGGCTGACAGTTCTTGCTACGGCACGATCTGGTCGTTCCCGATCAGCCGCGCCAGCAGCTTGAGCCCGGCTTCGTGATAGTCGGGGCCGGCGTGGCTGGCGCAGGCTTCGGCCAGCACAACCGGCCGGATGCCGTTCTGGAAGAGATCGATCGCGCTGACCGTCACGCAGGCATCGGTGTCGATGCCGCAGAGCGCAACCTCGGTCGTCCCCCGGTCCCGCAACTCGCGGAGAAGGGCATCGGTCACGCAGCTATAGATGTGCTTCTCGACGATGACGGCATTGGGCGCGGGCCGGAATGCCAGTTCCGCATCCGTCGAGCCTTCGCCGAACCGGTGCCAGTCCAGGAACTCCCGATAGGGCGACGCCGCGGCATTGACGAAGCGGGTGGCGTAGATGCGCTCGTAGCCGTGTTGCAGCCGCTCGACGACCGGAACGACATGGCGCGTATGCTCGTTGACGAAGCCCGTCTGCACATCGACGACGATCGGCGTTTGCCCGGACATGAGCGGAGCATAACGCTATCGTGCCCGGCGAGGGGAGCGCCCGCCTCTGCCCCGATACCGGCGCACTTTTGGAGGACCGGACACATGAAGATCACGGCGCTCGAAACCGTCAGGCTCGATGAATTTCCCAACGTGCTGTGGGTGCGGGTGCATACCGATGAGGGCCTCGTGGGCCTGGGCGAGACGTTTTTCGGGGCCCGGGCGGTCGAGGCCTATCTGCACGAATCGGCGGCGCTGGTGGTGCTCGGGCGCGACCCCCGGGCGATCGAGCGCATCGGCCGGGACCTCACCCCCTATATCGGCTTCTCCGGCACCGGGGCCGAGGCGCGGGGGCGCTCGGCAGTGGACATCGCGCTCTGGGACCTGCTCGGCAAGGCGACGGGACAGCCGGTTTACCAGTTGCTGGGCGGCCTCAGCCGGGACCGGGTCCGCACCTACAACACTTGCGCGGGCTATCGCTACGTTCGCAGCCGTCCCGACTGGGGCACGGACGACTGGGGACTGGAGGGCGCGGCCGAGGGCCCGTACGAAGACCTCGACGCCTTCCTCCACCGCGCCGACGAGCTGGCGCACAGCCTGCTGGAGCAGGGCATCACGGGGATGAAGATCTGGCCGTTCGACCATGCGGCGGTGGAATCCGACGGCTACTACATCTCCGCCCGCGACCTCGACCGGGCGCTGGAGCCGTTCCGCAAGATTCGCGGCGCGGTGGGCGACCGGATGGACATCATGGTGGAGTTGCACTCGCTCTGGCGCCATCCGGCCGCAGTCAGGATCGCGGCCGCCATCGAGCCCTTCGATCCCTTCTGGTACGAGGACCCGATCCGCATGGACAGCCTGGCGGCGCTGACCGACTACGCGGCCAAGACCCGGGTGCCGATCTGCGTCAGCGAGACCCTCGGCGGCAAGTGGGAGTTCCGCGAGCTGCTGGAGACCGGGGCCTGCGGCATCGCGATGCCCGACATTTCATGGTGCGGCGGGTTGACCGAGGCCCGCAAGATTGCGGCGCTGGCGGACACCTACCACCGGCCGGTGGCTCCGCACGACTGCTCCGGGCCGGTCGCGTTCATGGCCTGCGTGCATCTGTCCCTCAGCGTGCCGAACGCCCTGGTGCAGGAGTCGGTGCGTGCGTTCTACGATGGCTGGTACCGGGAGCTGGTGACGAATGTCCCGGTCGTCGAGAACGGCTGGATCCTGCCCCCCGAAGGACCGGGGCTGGGTACCGAACTGCTTCCCGACCTGGACCGGCGCAAGGATGCGCATGTGACGGTGAGCCGCGCCTGACCCGGATTCCTCGACGGGGCTTGCGGCCGGAGGCCAAGGCTTGCTTGACTGGCGGCGGACCCTTGCCGGAGACCGCCGATGAATCTGGCCGCACTGCTGATCCGCTCCGCCCGCGCCAGGCCGGACAATCTCGCGCTCGCACGCGGGCTCGAGCCCTATGCCGACTACCGCACGCTCGCCGCCCGCGCGGCCGCCATCGCCGGATGGCTGCGCGCCGCCGGCCTCCGTCCCGGAGACCGGGTGGCGATCGCGATGAGGAACTGCCCGGAATTCATCGAATTGCTTTACGGCATCTGGCATGCGGGCCTCTGCGCCGTGCCCGTCAATGCCCGCCTGCACCCGGCGGAGTTCGCCTACATCTTCGGGAACTCCGGCGCGCGGATCGTGGCGGTCACGCCGGACCTGGCGGAGGCGCTCGCCCCGGTCTGCGACGACCTGCCCGAGGTGGAACGCATGCTCGTGGTCGGGGAGGCCGGTTTCCGGGTGCTCTACGAAGGCGAGCAAATCGGGCTTGCCGATGTCGCGCCGACGGACAATGCGTGGCTGTTCTACACCAGCGGCACGACCGGCCGGCCGAAGGGTGCGGCGCTCTCGCACCGGAACCTGATGCACTGCACGCTCGGCTATTTCTCCGACGTGGACGAGATCGCCGAGGGCGACGCGGTCCTGCATCCCGCACCGCTCAGCCATGCTTCCGGCTGCTACAGCATTCCCTATGTCGTCCGCGCCAGCCCCCAGGTGTTGCCGGACGGCGGGTTCGACCCGGAAGAGATTTTCGAGCTGGTCCGGCACTACAGGGGCAGCAGCTTCTTCGCCGCGCCGACCATGGTGAAGCGGCTGATCGACCACCCGGCGGCCGCGAGCGCGGACGTCGCCAACCTGCGCTCGATCGTCTACGGCGGCGGGCCGATGTATATGGCCGACGCCAAACGCGCCTTCGAGCTCTGGGGCGCGAAGCTGATCCAGATTTACGGCCAGGGCGAATGCCCGATGACGATCACCAGCCTGCGCCGGGAAGAGATCGCGGATGTGGACCATCCCCGCTACGAGGAGCGGCTGGCCTCCACCGGGCGGGCCTTCTCGAATGTCGAGGTCCGGATCGCCGATGAGGACGAACGGACGTTGGCGCCGGGCGAGATCGGCGAAATCCAGGTGCGCGGCGAGGTCGTGATGAACGGCTACTGGGACAACCCCGACGCCACGGCGGCGGCGCTCAAGGGCGGCTGGCTGCATACCGGCGATGTCGGAATCGTCGACGAGGAAGGTTATGTGACGCTCAAGGACCGCTCGAAGGACATGATCATCTCGGGCGGCGTCAACATCTATCCGCGCGAGATCGAGGAGGTGCTGCTGACGCATCCCGGCGTGAGCGAGGTCGCGGTCATCGGGCGGGAGGACCCGGAATGGGGCGAGAATGTCATCGCCTATGTCGTCGCCGCCGGCAGCGAACCGGCCAGGGACTCGCTGGACCGCCACTGCCTCGACCGCGTGGCCCGCTTCAAGCGCCCCAAGGCCTATCGCTTCGTCGAGGCGCTGCCCAAGAACAATTACGGCAAGGTCGTAAAGACGGAACTCCGCGACCTGGAGGCAACGCAGGCGGACCCCTGAGCGGCGCCTGATTCCGGGTCAGACGCTGTAGTACACATCTTGAACTTGGAGCATAATCCTTTCGGATTGGACCGCTTTTCGGGTCAAGTCCACAATCGTCACCCCGGCCTCCGAGCCGGGGTCCATCTCCCTACCTTCCCGCCAGGTTGCAGCGGCAGGGCTGGGCCCCGGCTCGGAGGCCGGGGCGACGAGTTGGCGCAGGTGTCTGAATTTTTCCTATCCCGCGATAGGCTGTGACAGTCTTTATTTCAGCCTCTATATCCAAGTTGATTAAGCCGTTTTCTACAGATGCTGAGCTCATCTTCGGTAAACAGATCGTGAAATTCTATTCTCTCCAAGATCACAGCTTCTACTGTCAAATCTAGTCGTCCCCGTTCCCATAATGCGGTGAATCCATCGGATATTTTAGCCGCATCTATAAGGGATTTAGCAGTTCCGAATCCTCCCAAGTCGCCCAACATATGCAGGAAATAGCTAGCATTGTATCCTGCCTCATTTTTGGCGCGGACATATATGTTGTGCATTGCCTTGTTGAGTTGCTCCTCAAGCGAAGCAGTCATGTCGGGGCCTCGTACAGTTCTTCGTGCCTTGCGGTTAAGTGACGAAGCCCCGCCGGGGCGGGGCTTCGCGTTGGCAGCTGTCTGCCGCCGGGTCAGATGCTGTAATACATCTTGAACTCGACCGGGTGCGGGGTGTGCTCGAGGGCATAGACCTCGTTCCACTTGAGGTCGATATAGCCGTCGATCAGGTCGTCGGAGAACACGTCGCCGCGCGTCAGGAACGACCGGTCGGCGTCCAGGCTCTCGAGCGCCTCGCGCAGCGAACCGCAGACGGTCGGCACGCCTTCGAGCTCTTCCGGCGGCAGGTCGTAGAGATTCTTGTCTATCGGCTCGCCCGGATGGATCTTGTTGACGATGCCGTCGATGCCGGCCATCAGCATGGCGGCGAAGGCGAGATAGGGGTTGGCGCCCGGATCCGGGAACCGGACCTCGACGCGCTTGCCGTTCGGGCTCGCGACATAGGGGATACGGCAGGCGGCCGAGCGGTTGCGGCTGGAATAGGCGAGCAGCACCGGCGCCTCGAAGCCCGGAATCAGCCGCTTGTAGGAGTTGGTGAGCGGGTTGGTGAAGGCGTTGATGGCCTTCGCGTGCCGGATGATGCCGCCGATATAGTAGAGCGCGAACTCCGAGAGGTCCGCATAGCCGTGGCCGGCGAACAGCGGCTGGCCGTCCTTCCAGACCGACTGGTGCACATGCATGCCCGACCCGTTGTCGCCCATCACCGGCTTCGGCATGAAGGTCGCCGTCTTGCCGTAGCTGTGCGCGACCATGTGCGTCACATACTTGTAGATCTGCAGCGCGTCGGCAGCCCCGACCAGGGTGCCGAACTTCAGGCCGAGCTCATGCTGAGAGGGCGCCACCTCGTGGTGGTGCTTCTCCATGTCGAGGCCCATTTCGGCCATGGTGGAGACCATTTCGGAGCGCATGTCCTGGCCGCCGTCCACCGGCGCCACGGGGAAATAGCCGCCCTTCACGTCCGGGCGGTGGCCGGGATTGCCCTCGTCGAATTCCGTTCCGGAATTGTAAGGCCCTTCCGCGCTGTCGAGCATGTAGAAGGTCTTGTTCATCGACACGTCGAAGCGCACGTCGTCGAACACGAAGAACTCGGCCTCCGGGCCGAAATAGGCGGTGTCGCCGATGCCCGCTTCCTGGATATAGGCCTCGGCCTTCCTGGCGACCGAACGCGGGCAGCGCTCATAGGACATGCCCGTGGACGGCTCATGGACATCGCAGAACATCACCATGGTGTTCTCCGCCATGAACGGGTCCATGACCGCCGTCGTCGGGTCGGGCATCAGGATCATGTCGGAATCGTTGATGTCCTTCCAGCCCGCGATCGACGAGCCGTCGAAGAAGAAGCCGTCCACGAAGACGTCCTCGTCCATGGTCGTCACATATTGGGCGGTATGCTGCCATTTGCCGCGCGGATCGGTGAAGCGCAGGTCCACATGGCGGACCTCGTTGTCCTGGATTGCCCTGAGCACGTCCTCGGGCGTCTTGCAGTTGAGCGACATGAGATAGAGGCTCCCTCTGTGTTCCGGACGGCGCTCGCGCCGGGGGTTCCTAGATTGCGTCCACGCCGGTTTCGCCGGTGCGGATTCGGATCGCTTCCTCGATGGGATAGACGAAAATCTTGCCGTCGCCGATGCGGGCGGTATAGGCCGCCTGCTGGATCGCCTCAACGGCCCGCTCGACCGCGGCGTCGTCCACGACGACCTCGATCTTCACCTTCGGCAGGAAGTCCACAACGTATTCGGCGCCGCGATAGAGCTCGGTGTGGCCCTTCTGCCGCCCGAAGCCTTTCGCCTCCAGCACCGTGATGCCCTTGATGCCGACCTCGTGCAGCGCGTCCTTCACCTCGTCGAGCTTGAAGGGTTTGATGATCGCTTCAATCTTCTTCATCGCCGTCCCGCCGGTGGTTGGCATTATGCCGGTATGTTGCAAAGCACACTCCATGCCAGTCCGCAAGGCATAAGCTTTCGTTGCGAATCAAGAACTTCTCGGCCTTGGGCTCACATGGCTTGCACAAGTTTAGAACAAATGCCTATTCGATAGGCGGTCTGGATGCCTGCCAAACGGGCGGTCAGAGCACGGTCCGGATGCGTTCGACCGCGCGTTCGATGTCTTCCTCGCTCGCCGCGTAGGAAAAGCGGATGAAGCCCTCTCCATGCGCGCCGAAGCTGGTGCCGGCCACGGTCGCGACGCCCGCTTCTTCCAGCATCCGGCTCTGCAGTTCGCGTGCGCTCATGCCGGTGCCCTCGATATTGGGGAAGGTATAGAACGCGCCGCCCGGATCGACGCAGCGGAAACCGGGAAGTTGGTTGAGGGCGCGCACGATGATGCGCCGGCGCGCGTCGAACGCCTGGCGCATGGTTTCCACGGCGTCCTGCGGTCCGTTCAGCGCGGCGATGCCGGCATATTGCGTGGCCGCGTTGACGCAGGAGTGGCAGTTGACCGCCAGCCGCTCGACGAGCGGGAAGAGCGCCTTCGGCCAGACGCTGTAGCCGAGCCGCCAGCCGGTCATCGCATAGGTCTTGCTCCAGCCGTCCAGCAGGATCGTGCGGTCGCGAAGGCTCTCATAGCCGAGCAGCGAGACATGCTCGTTGTCCTCGTAGAGCAGGCGGCTGTAAATCTCGTCCGACATCACCGCGACATGCGGATGGTCTTCGAGCCCGGCCACCAGCTTGTCCATTTCGGCCTTCGGCGCGACGCCGCCGGTCGGGTTCGCGGGGCTGTTCAGGATGAGCAGGCGCGTCGCGGGGCCGATCTGCGCCAGCACCTCGTCGGCGGAGAAGGCGAAGCCGTTTTCCTCATGCAGCGCCATGGCGACCGGGGTGGCGCCCGTATATTCGATCATCGACTCGTAAATCGGGAAGCCCGGGTTCGGATAGACGATCTCGGCGCCCGGCTCGCCGAACATCAGGATCGCGAAGAACATGGTGGGTTTGCCGCCGGGCAGGATCATCACCAGGTCGGGATCGACCTCGACATCGCGGTAGCGCGCGATATCCGCCGCCACCGCCTCGCGAAGCGCCGGGATGCCGTTGGCCGGGGTGTAGCCGTGATGCCCGTCGCGCAGCGCCTTCTCGGCTGCCTCGACGACATGGAGAGGCGTCTTGAAGTCCGGCTGCCCGATGCCGAGATTGACGATGTCGCGGCCTTCCGCCTGCAACTTGCCCGCCCGCGCCAGGACCTCGAAGGCGGTCTCGGTTCCCAGTCGGTTCAGGTTGTCGGCAAGGCGGAGCATGGCGGCCGGTGTCCTGTCTTGGCGGAAGCGCCGGACTATGGCCAAAAGCGAAATCCGCCGCAATGCCCCGGCCCTGTCGCACCCGTGCCGGCGACCTGCCCTCGGGAAAGGCGTGGTATTCTATCTGTAGAAGAGAGGCGGCTTCCGGAGCCGCCTTTTCGATTCCGGAGAGTGCAGGGGGCCTCATGACATCGCATGACGAAACATGACATTTCATGACATGTTCCGGGGTCTCTTTCTGGAGGCAGCAATTCGTTCACAAATTATGAAATAATTCCCGGAAAGGGCTTGACCCCTGTAAAACTGTGGTAGAATGAAACAGGAGGAAGCGGCATCCGCGGGCCGCTTCGTCTCTCACCTCGCGCCGGCGCGAAAAACCCCCAACGGAACGGACGGGAGAAGTGTGCCCTGCGCTCGGCTCGCGTGCGCGCAATCAGGCGCGCGAACCGCGCCGGCGCAAACGCGAGCGCGGGCGCCCATGCGATACGCGCGAAACAGGGACGCGCCGCAGGCAAGCCGGCGGCGGTGCAAACGAAACGGAACCGGAAGGAGGAACGATATGCAGGATACGGACAGCGGAGCTTCGGCGAGGCGGACGGAAAGGGGCGCGACGCGGCGGAACATGACATCGCATGACAGAACATGACATTTCATGACCTCTCCGAAGGCGGGGTGCGTCCCCCGGCGACCGGCGGCGTCCGGGGGAAGGGGCGGAAGCCGGTAGCCGGGCAGCGGGAACCCGGCGGTGTTTGCGCCCGGGCGCAACTGCCCCGCCGGGCCCGAATGCGATTGCCCGGCCTTGACCTTCGGGGGTCGGGCGGCATAGATGGCGTCCCTTCTTGCGAGGCTTTCCGCGTGGTGCCCATAGCTCAGTCGGTTAGAGCGCCTGGTTGTGGTCCAGGAGGTCGCCGGTTCAAATCCGGTTGGGCACCCCACGGCCCGTCCGGGGCGGGGAGCGGGCGCGGGTGAGCGGCAAGCAGTCGTCCAGGACGCCGATCCGAGATGCGGCCACCCTCATCATCCTGCGCCGGGAGACGGGCGAGGTGGTGATGGGCGAGCGTTCGCGCGGCCATGTCTTCTACCCCGAGCATTATGTCTTTCCCGGCGGCAGGGTGGATGCCCAGGACGGCCACGCGCCGGCGGCGCGCGAGCTGCGCCCGGAAGTCGAGGAACGGCTGCGGACTTCCGCAACCGCGCGGCGGGCCCGGGCGCTCGCGCTTGCGGCGGTTCGCGAAACCTTCGAGGAAGCCGGGCTGGTGGTCGGCGAGCCCGTCAACGGCGCGGCGCCCGACGATCTTTCGGACGACTGGCGGCACTTCTACGATTCCGGCCATGCCCCGGCGCTCGACAAGCTCACCTACATCCACCGCGCCGTGACGCCGCCGGGCCGGCCGCGTCGTTTCAACGCACGCTTTTTCGCGATCGACGCCGAGCATGTGCGCGGCGACCTCAGCGAGGGGTCCGGCGAATTGCTGAAACTGCACTGGGTCCGCCTCGCCGATGCGCAGCGGCTCAAGCTCCGGCCGATCACGGCGCTCGTCCTGAAGGAAATCGAATCGCGCCTGGCCGAGGACCGGCTGCACGACATGAGCCGCCCGGTCCCGGTGGTGAAGACGCTCTACGGCAAGCGCGTCATGGAATGGGACTGAACGAACCGGCTCCTGCCGCTATGCGCGGCCGCTCGGCCCTGCTGACGGTTGACGAGATGGGCCGCGCCGACCGCTTGGCGGCGGATTACGGGCATGCCGGCTTCGAGCTGATGCGCCATGCCGGCGCGGCCATCGCCGATGCGGTGCGCCGGCGCTGGAGCCCGCGGCCGGTTCTGGTGCTCGCGGGGCCCGGCAACAATGGCGGCGACGGCTTCATTGCGGCCGAAAGGCTGCTCGCCGCGGGCTGGCCGGTGCGTGTGGCGCTGCTCGGCCCGCGTGAGGCGCTCGCCGGTGACGCGGCGGAGGCGGCCCGGACCTGGCCGGGGCCGGTCGAACCGCTCGGGCCGGAGGCGCTGGGGGACGCCCGGCTCGTCATCGACGCCCTGTTCGGGGCCGGGCTGAAGCGACCGGTCTCCGGTGCTGCGCTTGAGGTTCTGGAGGCGGCAAGCGACCTGCCGCTGGTCGCCGTGGACCTGCCGAGCGGCATCGCCGGAGACACAGGCGCGGTGCTGGGCCATGCGCCGCGAGCCGAACTGACGGTGACCTTCTTCCGCAAGAAGCCGGGCCACCTGCTGCTGCCGGGGCGGCTGCATTGCGGCGAGGTTGTCGTGGCCGATATCGGCATTCCGGATGCCGTGCTGGAGGCAGTCGGGCCTTCCGCCGCCGAGAACGGCCCGGATCTGTGGACGGTCCCGCTTCCGGGGCCGAAGAGCCACAAATACACGCGCGGCCATGCCGTCGTCTGGGGCGGGGCGGAAACGACCGGCGCGGCCAGGCTGGCGGCAAGGGGCGCGATGCGCGTGGGCGCGGGCCTGGTGACCGTTTCCGCGCCGGACGAAGCCTGGCAGGTCTATGCCGCCTCGCTGCCGGGGGCGCTGGTTGCGCGGCGCAGCGGGCCCGAGGACTTCCGGCGCCTGCTGGAGGATGCGCGCAAGAACGCCGTGCTGGTCGGGCCCGGCGCCGGTCTCGGCCCGGATACGGTTGCTGCGGTGGAGGCGGCGCATGCTCGTCCCGGAGCCCTCGTGCTCGACGCCGACGCACTGACCGCGATGGCGGGCCGGCTGCCCGATGGCGGCCGCGGCGCCCGGCTATTGACGCCCCATGACGGTGAGTTCGCGCGCCTGTTCCCCTTCGGCGGCGACCGGCTCGCGAGGGCGCGCGCAGCGGCGGCGGCCAGCGGCTGGACCGTGCTGCTCAAGGGCGCGGACAGCGTGGTCGCCGCGCCGGACGGGCGTGCTGCAATTTCGGCGAATGCGCCGCCCTGGCTGGCGACGGCCGGCAGCGGCGATGTGCTGGCCGGAATGGCCGTCGGCCTGATGGCGCAGGGCATGGCCGCCTTCGAGGCGGCGGCTGCGGCAACATGGCTGCACGGAGAGGCGGCCGCGGAGTTCGGGCCGGGCTTGATTGCGGAAGACTTGCCCCGCATGTTGCCGGCCGTTCTCCGCCGGGTGCTTGCGGCATGACCCAGTCCGAAGCAGAAGTTTCCAGACTGTTCGACCGCACCCTGGCGGGGCTGAAGGAGGCGGTGCGCGGCCTGATCGGCAGCGACGACCTCGACCCGGACCCCGATCTGACCAAAGGGGACGCGGAACGCATTCGGGAGCGTTTCCGGGCATGCCTCGAAGGCAAGGGCGGCGAGGTCTCGGCGCGCAACCGCGCGGCCGATCTCGGCAAGGCATACCTGCAGCTGTCGCAGACCGGCCGGCGCCGTTACCTGACGATACTGGCGACCGAGTTCGACCGCGATCCGGCAGCGGTCGGGAAGGCAGTGGCGGCGCTGGGAGCGGCGCAGCCGGACGAACGGCCGGCTGCGGAAGACGCGCTCCGGAACGCCTTGAGCGCCCCTCGCGAGCGCCTGTTGCGGCAATTCAATGCGCTTGCCGACGGCGTGAAGTTCCTGGTCGATCTGCGCTACGACCTGATGCGGTTCGTGCGTGAGGATGCAGCGCTCTCCGGCCTGGAAAAGGACTTGAAGCGCCTGCTGGCGAGCTGGTTCGACGTCGGCTTCCTGGAGTTGCGGCGGATCGACTGGAACGCCCCGGCATCGCTGCTGGAAAAGCTCATCGACTATGAAGCGGTGCATGCCATCCGAAGCTGGCAGGACCTCAAGAACCGGCTCGACTCGGACCGCCGCTGCTACGCCTTTTTCCACCCCAGCATGCCCGACGAACCGCTGATTTTCGTGGAGGTGGCCCTGGAGGTCGGGCTCGCGGACAATGTCCATGCGCTGCTCGACGAGGAGAGCCCGGTCGGCGATGCGTCGCGCGCCGACACGGCGGCGTTCTATTCGATCTCCAACGCCCAGCGCGGCCTTGCCGGCATTGCGTTCGGCGATTTCCTCATCAAGCGCGTCGTGGACGATCTGCGCGCCGAACTGCCCAACCTCAAGACCTTCGCCACGCTTTCTCCGATCCCCGGTTTCGGGCGATGGCTGGAGAGCAATCCCGACGAGGCCGTCGAGGCCGCCCTGGCGAAACCGCAATGGTGGGAAGACCCGGAGGCCGCCGAAGCCGCGAAGGGACCGGTTCTGCGGGCGGTCGCGCGCTACCTCGTCCACGCCAGGCGCAGGAGCCGGGCGGCCGATCCGGTGGCACATTTCCACCTCTCCAACGGAGCGCGTATGGAGCGGCTGAACTGGCTGGCGAATGTTTCCGCAACCGGGCGCGCGCAGTCGGCGAGCGTGATGATCAACTATCTCTACAGAAGCGACGCGATCGAGGCCAACCACGAGGCCTACAAGGGCGAGGGGCGGATTGCGATGTCGTCGGCCGTGCGTGCGCTGGCCGGGAAACAGGAGAGAAAGCCCTGATGAACGCCACCCGCCGCGCGCTTGTTGCCGGCAACTGGAAGATGAACGGTCTGGCTGCCGAGGGACTGGCTCTGGCGCGCTCCCTGGCGGCGGCGCCGGAGGGAGCGACGGAGCTTCTGGTCTGCCCGCCGGCGACCCTGCTGGCTCCGGTTGCCTCGGCGCTCTCCGGCAGCCGGGTCGCGCTCGGCGGGCAGGACTGCCATGCCGACGAGGCAGGGGCGCATACCGGCGATATTTCGGCCGAAATGCTGGCCGATGCCGGCTGCTCCCATGTCACTACCGGCCATTCCGAGCGCCGCGCGGCTCATGGCGAGGCGGATGCGGCCGTCCGCGCGAAGACAGCAGCGGCGCACCGGGCGGGCCTGATCGCGATTGTCTGCGTCGGCGAAACCGCGGCCGAGCGCGATGCGGGCGAGGCGGAAGCGGTCGTGGCCGCCAGCCTGCTCGCCTCCCTGCCGGAAAGCGCCCGGCCGGACAATACGGTCGTCGCTTACGAGCCGGTCTGGGCCATCGGCACGGGGCGCACGCCGACCGTCGATGAGGTCGTTGCCGTCCATGCCGCGCTGCGCGCCGCGTTGGGCGCGCGAGGCGAGGCAACGCGCATCCTCTATGGCGGCTCGGTCAAGCCCGACAACGCAGCGGCGCTGCTGGCGCCTTACGATGTGGACGGGGCGCTGGTCGGCGGCGCAAGCCTCTCCGCAGCCGATTTCCTCGCCATCGCCGGGGCCGCCTGAGCGCCCGCCCGGGCCAGCTCGATCAGGACGCGCTCGGCGATTGCCCGGTCCGGAAGACCGGTGGTCTTGCAATCGATTTCGGCCCGATTGAGCCGCGCGAGAGCGGCAAGGATCCGGCTTTGCGGCCAGCGCCGGAGTTGGCTGCGAAACGCCTCCCGGCGCTTGAAGAAGACCGGCGGACGCAGCCGGGTCATAACGCTCCGGGCATCCGTGCCCGCGGCGATAAGGGCCTGCGCTGTATCGAGGCGCTGGAAATGGCGACCCGCCGCGCGAAGAATCGATACGGGCGCCGCCGCTTCCGCCGCGGCCCGGTCGAGAGCGGTCGAGAGCGCGGCGAGATCGCCCGCCCCGACGGCAAAGGCGATGTCGTCGAGGGAAAGCGCTGCGGAGTCGCCGATACAGGCGACTGCGTCTTCAAGGGTAATCGTTCCGCCCTCGCCGGCGTAGAGCGCGAGCTTTTCCGCCTCCATGCGGGTCGCCATCCGGTCGTTCCCGAGGTGCTCGGCGGTGAAGGCGAGCGCATCCGGCTCAATCCTGGCGCCGCCGCTGCGCACGGCGTGCTCCACCAGGCGGGCGACAGCGTCATCGTCGTCCGCATAGCAGGGCAGGGCGGCGGCCCGGCTGTGCGATTCGGCCAGCCGGCGCAGCGCCGAGCGCGGCGGAAGTTCACCGGCCTCGACGACGATGAGCGCGTCCGTGGCGGGACCGTCGAGCGCGGCCTGAAGCGCCTGTGCGCAATCGTCGCCTGCGGAGCGCAGCCGCACCAGCCGCTTGCCGCCGGTAAGGGAGATGGCGGCTGCTTCGTCGGCCAGCAGGGCCGGGTCCGCCTTCAGGTCCATTCCCGACAAGGCGGCAACCCGGAAGGGATCACGGAGATCCTCGACGATCTTGCCTGCCAGCAGGCGCGCGCGCTCCCGTACCAGCCCTTCGTCGGGTCCGTAGAGGAGGACGGCGAGCAGTTCCGGCGGCGGCGCGTTGCGCAGAAACGCGCCGATCTGTCGGCCGGACAGTTTCATCCCGCCTTTTCTCCGCTGCGGAAAAAGAGCGCCAGCCGCCGGGCGATCTGTGCGCTCAAGGCATCGACGCCGCGCTCGCGGGCTGCGCGCTCTGCCGCCCGCGTCGCGAAGGCGGACTTCCGGACATCGTGGCTGTGCACCGAGCGTGCCCAGCCCCGAAGCACCGGCCGTTCGCCGCCTCGCAACCGGAGTTCGAACTCTGCGGAAATCGTCAGATCGGAGCGGGTTACGGTCTCGCTCTTGCCGATAAGCGCGCCGGCCGATGACGAGCGCAGCCGCACGCGCAACCGGTGGTGTCCGGGAACCGTCGAGCCGCCCGGAGCAAGGCGCTCCTCCAGCCGGCGGCGCAGCAGGAGGCCGATACGATCCGGTATCGGCTCCACCTCGACCTGAGCCATCGCCGCCGAAACATCCGGGCCATGCTGGAGCCGGCGCGCGTGGACGGGCTCCAGAGCGCAACCGGCAAGCATGGCCGCGAGGAGGACCCCGGCTATGCCTGCCGCAAGCGGCTCAGGCCACGACATTGACGATCTTGTCGGGCACGACGACGATACGGCGAGGTGCCCTGCCTTCGAGCTGCCGCTGCACGCCGTCAAGCGCGAGGGCCGCCGCTTCGACATCTGCCGCTTCCGAGCCGCGTGCGACCTCCAGTCGGCCGCGCAGCTTGCCGTTCACCTGCACCGGAAGCACCACAATGTCCTCTACAAGCCGCGCGGGGTCGGCGGTCGGCCATGGCCGGTCGGCGAGCAGGCCGGGACCCCCGAGCCTTCGCCAGCAACTCTCCGCCAGATGCGGCGCCATCGGCGCGATCAGGCGCACGACCGTCTCGATTCCCTCCCGGCAGGCCGCTGCCGTCGCGGGGTCGGCAGGCGGCAGAGCCTCCGCCAGCGCATTGGTAAGCTCGCGGACCCGCGCCACCGCCCGGTTGAAATGGAAGCGTTCGAGGTCGCCGGTGATGGCGTCGACGGTCTTGTGCACGGCATTCCTGAGCGCTTCCGCCGCATTGCCGGTTCCGGCGCCGGCAGGGGCTTCCGGCGCCTCGTCCACCAGCCGCCAGAGCCGGTTGAGATAGCGCCACGCCCCTTCGACGCCCGCCTCGGTCCAGTCCAGATCGCGCGCCGGCGGGCTGTCGGAGAGCATGAACAGCCGGGCCACATCAGCGCCGTAGCGGTCGATGATCTCCTCGGGATCGACGACGTTCTTCTTCGATTTGCTCATCTTCTCGGACCGTCCGACGGCGACGATCACGCCGTCCGACAGCCGCCGCTTGCCGCCGGCGCCGTCGTCTTCCACCTCATTCGGCTGCAGCCAGGCCCCGTCCTGGGCACGGTAGGTCTCGTGGCAGACCATCCCTTGTGTGAAGAGGCCGGCGAACGGTTCCTCGACCCCGATATAGCCGCATTCCTTCATCGCCCGGCTGAAGAAGCGGGAATAGAGGAGATGCAGCACGGCATGCTCGATGCCGCCGATATACTGGTCCACCGGCATCCAGTAATCGACCGCCTCGCGATCGAACGGCCGGTCTTCGACGCCCGGCGAGCAGTAGCGGGCGAAATACCAGGACGATTCGAAGAAAGTGTCGAAGGTGTCGGTTTCGCGCTCGGCAAGGGCGCCGCAGGACGGGCAGGCGACATGCTTCCAGGTCGGATGCCGGTCCAGCGGATTGCCGGGCGCATCGAAGGTCACATCTTCGGGAAGCGTGACCGGCAGGTCTGCGCGGGGAACGGGCACGATGCCGCAGGCCCCGCAATGGATGACCGGGACCGGGCAGCCCCAGTAACGCTGGCGGGAGACGCCCCAGTCGCGCAGACGGTACTGGACGGTGCGCTCGCCCGAGCCCAGCGCCTCCAGCCGCTCGCCCATGGTGCGTTTCGCCTCGGGCACATCGAGCCCGTCCAGGAAGGACGAGTTGATGAGCCGTCCGTCTCCGATATAAGCCTCCGTCCCGATTTCGAAGCTCGACGGGTCCGCATCCGGCGGGCAGACGACAGGGAGCACCGGCAATCCGTAGGCGCGGGCGAAGTCGAGGTCTCGCTGGTCATGGGCCGGGCATCCGAAAATGGCGCCGCTGCCATATTCCATGAGCACGAAATTCGCGACATAGACGGGCAGTTCCAATCCGTCGTCGAAGGGATGCAAGGCCTTGAGCCCCGTATCCCGACCTCGCTTTTCCGCCTGCTCGATCGCCGCCTCGCTGGTGCCGAGGCTGCGGCATTCGGCGATGAAGGCCTCCATGTCCGGGTCTCTGGCAGCGATTTCCTGCGCCAGCGGGTGGTCTGGCGAGACCGCCATGAAGGAAGCGCCGAACAGCGTGTCGTGCCTTGTGGTGAAGACTTCGAGCGCATCGTCGCGCCCTTTGAGGCCGAAGCTGACGCGTGCGCCTTCGGAGCGGCCGATCCAGTTCGCCTGCATCAGCCGGACCCGGTCCGGCCATCGGTCCAGTCCGTCCAGCGCCTCCAGCAACTCGTCGCTGTAGGCGGTAATCCGGAGGAACCAGTGGGCAAGATCGCGCCGCTCGACCGGCGCGCCCGAGCGCCAGCCGTGGCCGTCGATCACCTGCTCGTTGGCGAGCACGGTGTTCTCGACCGGGTCCCAGTTGACCCAGGACTTGCGCCGGTAGGCGAGCCCTTTCTCCAGGAAGTCCAGGAACATCGCCTGTTCGTGTTTGAAATAATCCGGCTCGCAGGTCGAAAGCTCCCGTGACCAGTCGTAGGAGAGGCCCATGGTCGAAAGCTGCGCCTTCATCGTCGCGATGTTTCGGCGCGTCCAGACGCCCGGATGGACGCCGGCCTCGAACGCGGCATTCTCTGCCGGCAGCCCGAAGGCGTCCCAGCCCATCGGGTGAAGCACATTGAAGCCGCGCGCACGCTTGTACCGGGCCACGACGTCGCCGAGCGTGAAATTGCGCACATGGCCCATATGGATGCGCCCCGAAGGGTAAGGGAACATCTCCATGACATAGTATTTCGGGCGCGAAGCATCCTCTCGGGCTGTGAAACAGCCGGCCTCTTCCCATTGCCGGCGCCAGTAAGGCTCAGCCTCGCGGTGGTCGTATCGGGCCATGAAGGCGCTCCGTGTTCCCGGATGCTAGAGGCTGCTGACGCGCAACTCCCGTGCCCGGGCCAGGATATTGTTCTCGATTTCGGTGTGCGTCTGGTCGCCCACCGCCGCATCGGCCCAGCCGGCGTCGCCCCTCTCCTGACGGAAAACCGCAACCTTCAGACCATCGACGCGGAGCCGCTTGTCGAGAATATAGACCGTGACCTTGAAGCGCTCGTCCGGCGTTTCGGGCGGCGCGAACCACTCGGTGATGATGACGCCGCCGAAGGGGTCTGCGGACGCCAGCGGCATGAAGGACAGCGTGTCGAGCGATGCGCGCCAGAGGAAACTGTTGACGCCGATCCCGGATCCGCCGCCCGGTTCCCGGTCTCGTCCCAAAAGATCGATACCGCCCTCGCCGAAAATCCCCTGTTCGCCGCCTTTGGGACGATAGCTGGAGCCGTGGCTCCCCGGCAGGTTGCGGTACAGGGGGTCCGGGTAATCGTGCTCTACCTTGGAATCGCCGCAACCGGCCAGAAGCGCGGCGGCGACGGCGGCGATAAGACAGGAACGGATCATAAAACTTCTCGCGGGGTTGGCGCGCCGCGATTGTAGCATATCGGGCGGCCCGGTTCGAAGGCCAACCGTGCGGGAAGCGCATTCCCGTTTGGGCGTTGACGTCGAGGGGCCGGATTCTGTAAGTCTCGCCGGCTTTCGGGACAGGTGGGTGAGTGGCTTAAACCAGCGGATTGCTAATCCGCCATACCCGTCAGGGTATCGAGGGTTCGAATCCCTCCCTGTCCGCCATGCCTTTCCTTGTCCTCTTCGCGCCGGTGAGCGTTCCCTGGTCGCCTTCGGCCGGCGAAGCATCGCCCAGGAGGTTTGCATGATCCGCAAGTTCACAACCGTCTATCCGGGGCATATCGACCTGCCCGACCGCGGGCGAGACGCGACCCCCGCCAATGAACGGCGTTACTCGAACGAGGAACTCGCATCCGTCTTCGCAAAAACCGATGCGGTAGCGAAAAAGCTGGACGAATTCGGCTTCGACACGCTCTGGCTGGCCGAGCACCATTTCCAGCACGAGGGTTACGAGTGCATCCCGAACATCCTCATGTGCGCGGTGCATCTGGCCCATATCACCCGCACGCTCAGGATCGGTTGCGGCTTCAATATCGCGCCGATGTGGCACCCGTTGCGGCTGGCCGAGGATTTCGCCACTGCCGACATCCTGACGCACGGGCGCACCGTGTTCGGGGTCGGGCGCGGCTACCACACCCGCGAGGTCGAGACCTTCGGCGCGCCGATGCAGGACCAGATCGCCAACCGGAACCTGTTCGAAGAGCAGGTCGAGATCGTCTTCAAGGCGTTCAACGAGGAGAGCTTCCGCCACCAGGGCACGCACTACACCCTGCCTCCGCGCGTGCCTTACCGCGGCTACGACCTGGAAGAGATCACGCTTGTGCCGCGCCCGGTCAACCTGCCGGTGGAATGCTGGCAGCCCGTGGTGAGCGCCAATCCGCGCGGGCTCGACTTCATGGTCCGGCATGGCATCAAGGGCGCCGTCGGCGGCGGCGCGGCGACCATGGCGGAAGGGCCGATCCAAGCCTACCGGGACGCAGCCGCCCGCGCCGGGTTCGATCTTGCGCTCGGCGAGAACCTGACGATCGGAATCTTCTTCTATCTCGCCGACACGAAGGAACAGGCGGTCCGCGAGCTGACTCCGCTCTATGAAGAGCATGTCAAGATGTTCGGGCCGCTCGGCTTCGTGCCGGGCATTTCGCCCGAGGGCGTCGCGGCGTCGTCGCGCCGGGGCGCCTGGTACGAGGACGGCGTGCCGCGCGTGGAGCATTTCATGGACCTGGGCGCCTGGTTCGCCGGAACCGCCGAGGAGCTGGTCGAGCGCCTCAAGCGGTTGGAAGAGCGCTATCCCGGCATGGAGCACATCAACCTGTCCACCAGCATGGGCACGCCGACAGCGCAGATGCTGGAACAGTTCGACCGTTTTGCAAAGGACGTGATGCCGGCCTTCGGGCATTAGGGTGGCCGTTTGTCGCGGCCGAGGGGACCGACCTCTTCCGCCAACGCCTGCCGGTGCCGGCAGATTGCCCGCGACTGCCGGTCCGCTATGTTCGGCGGGAACGCCCCGACCTGCGAGAGGAATGCAGCCTATGGCTTTTCAGCATCTGATCTTCGATGTGGCCGACGAGATTGCGACGATTACCTTGAACCGTCCGGAAGCGCGCAATGCGCTCTCCGAGCCTATGCGGACCGAGCTCGACACCGTGCTCGTCGAGCTCAAGCGCGAGGCAGGCCGCAGCGTGAAGGCTGTCATCCTGACCGGAGCGGGCCGGGCTTTCTGCGCCGGGGGCGATGTGAAGGCGATGCAGTCGCGCCAAAAGGGCGCGGAGGCGGGCCGCCGCCGGATGCGCGAGGGCCACAACCGCTTCTACGATCTTCTGAACCTCGAACTGCCCGTGATCGCGGCGGTGAACGGAGCGGCCGCCGGGGCCGGCTGCAATCTGGCGCTTGCCTGCGACTTCATCCTGGCCACGCCGCGCTCGATCTTCATGCAGGCGTTCGGGCGTATCGGCCTTGTGCCCGACTGGTCGGGTTTCTACCTGCTGCCGCGGATCGTAGGGCTGCAAAGGGCGAAGGAGCTGATCTTCAGCGCCCGCAAACTCTCCGCCGCCGAGGCCAGGGAATACGGCATTGTCTATGAGCTGCATGAAGAAGAGGGGCTCATGGACGTCGCGCGCGCGCTCGCCGGGCGTTTCACCAAGGCATCGACGACCGCCATCGGCCTCTCGAAGAACATCCTCAACCAGTCGTTCAACCTCGACCACCGCACCATGCTGGAGATGGAGGCTTTCGCCCAGTCGGTTGCGTCCGGCTCCGAATACCACACGGCGGCCGTTGCCCGCTTCGTCGAGAAGCAGCCGGCGTTGTTCGATTGGGAAGCGATGGACCGTGCGCAGACCGACGCGCTGGCAGCAGCGGACACCTTGGCGGCGGAGTAAGCAAACGGCAAAGCCGTCGCCGCATCCGGCGCCGGCCCGGGGCAGTCTATGGCGTGGCCGCTATTCGGCCGCCTCCTCGAACGCAGCGCCCTCGTCGTAGACCGTGTTGTATTCCCGGTCCATGGTGATGGGCATTTCGTACATCTCGATTTGCGGCGGGTGGTCGTATTTCGCCGTCATGTAGGCGGTCCACTCGGCGTTGTAGGCCTTCTCCGCCGCAGCACGGGACTCCCAGAGATAGATGCCGCCGCCGAGCCCGTCCCTGTAGAGGACATTCTTGCGGATCAGGCCTTCTGTCGCCATGTAGCGCGGGATCGAATCGCGGAACATCTGCACGGCCGTCTCTCGGTCCGTTCCTTCCGGCAGCCCGTAGGTGACAACAGCGATCATCCTCGTCATGGCTCGTCTCCCGTCGTTTGCGGTGCGAGAATAGCAGAACGGCTGCGGGACCGGCCGCCTCGTTCCCATTCCTCATCGCGATCCTCCCGCAAGGGGTATCGACGCGGAGTTGCATCGTGCAAGATCACTCGAATTTTCCGGAAGAGAAGGGAGCACCCCGGATGGCGTTTTACGAGCTTCGCCGATACACGGTTCGGCCCGGCAAGATGGAAGAGTGGCTCGAGCTCATGGAGGGGGCCATCATCCCGTTCCAGGTCTCAAAGGGGATGGTGATCACCGGAAGCTACCGCGGCGAGGACGACGACTCCGTCTATTTCTGGACGCGCCGCTTCGAGAGCGAAGAACAGCGCGTAGCGCTCTACGCCGCCGTTTACGAGAGCGACTTCTGGAAGGACGAGGTTGCGCCGAAGGTCGTGGATCTCATCGACCGCGACGTGATCCAGGTCACCCGGGTTGTTCCGACGCCGCGCTCGGCCGCGCAGTGATGCGATAGGGCCGACACTATGGGATTTCACACTGGCAGCGGTCAGGCGGCCTCGCGGGCCTCGAACAGCGGGCGGGCCGTCTTGGCATAGGTGTGCTTGGCCACGATCCTGCCGCCCTCCACATGCAGCAGGTCGAGGCCGCGCCAGGCGCTCGACCGTTCCGGCGTGGTGAGTACGCAGGACCAGGAGATCATCGCCTTGCCGTCCTCCGGGTCGAGGAACAGGTCCTCCTCCTCGAAGCGCACCTTGCCGAACTTGCCCGTGAACATCGGCTCGAACGCCGCCCGTATCGCCTCCTTGCCCTCATGCCGGCCGCCGTGGAACTCGTCATAGACCGCGTCCTCGGCGAACCAGGCCATGACGCCGTAGAGGTCGTCGCGGTTGAAGGCGTCGGTGAACTGGAGCGTGATTTGCTTTAGCTCGTCGCGGGTCATCGGGGTCCTCCGGGGCAGGTGTCCGG
This sequence comes from Alphaproteobacteria bacterium, assembly GCA_965261985.1. Classification (GTDB taxonomy): domain Bacteria; phylum Pseudomonadota; class Alphaproteobacteria; order Bin95; family Bin95; genus Bin95. Next base: position 4,076,225 of record OZ253490.1, on the reverse strand, counting down.
GCGCATTATAGCGGCTCGGCAGGGGTGAAGGGGCGGCGCTGGCCGGCGGCTTCCATCAGCGGCATTACCTCCTCGATCCACTGGTGGCACTCGCCCAGATAGTCCACCCAGGAAAGCAGCAGCCCGTCCACGCCCATATCCGAGAGGTGCTCCAGCTCCTCCACAATGTCTCCCGGCGTGCCGACCAGCGGATAGCCGCCGTGCCCCGCCTTGAAGTGGAACCGGAACGCATCCATCACCGCCGGCTCCAGGGTGCCGGACTGCAGCCCGAAGATCTCCAGCATGTTGGCGACCGCGACATCGTCGCCGCGCTCGACGACATAGTGGTGGAGATAGCCCTCGGCCTCGCGCCGGGTCGGACGGCAGACGACATAGCCGTGGATCCAGCATTGCGACGAACGCCCGAGATCGGCAGCCATGGTTTTGAGCCGCGCAATCTGCGCCCGATCGCTCCCTTCGTCCTGCTGGCGCAGCATCACGAAATTCATGTCCGCATGCGCGGCCGAAAAGGCCTGCCCGGCGGGCGAACTGCCGGCGTTCATGATCGCGGGCCTCGGGCGCTGCAAGGGTTTCGGTTCGCTCCAGAGCGCCTTGCCGCTGAAGAACCGGCCGTCGAGGTCGAAGGGCTCCCTGGCGCTCCAGAGGCGTTTCACGAGTGCGATCCACTCTTCCGCATAGGCGTAGCGGTCGTCATGCGGCCGCATCTCGAGGCCGAACATGTCGAACTCGTTCTTGAACCAGCCGGCGACGAGGTTGAGCGCGAAACGGCCGCCGGAAATATGGTCCACCGTCGCGCCCATCTTTGCCGCCGCGACCGGATGGACGAGCGGCGCGTGGACAGTCGAGAAGACGGTGGCGTGCGAGGTTGCGGCCGCGATGCCGGCCGCCCAGGTCAGGCTTTCGAAGGTCCGGTTGTTGAAGTTCGTCTCCCCGCCATAGCCCTTCCAGCGGCCGACCGGCAGCAGCGCCTCGAAGCCGGCGGCGTCCGCCATGCGGGCGAGCTTCCGGTTATCCGCCCAGGTCATCTGCCAGGCGCCGTCGGCGGTCGTCACCGTGGAGCCGTGTGAGCAGTTGAAGGCCATCGCCCCGAGCTTGATGCGGTTCTCGTTGAACAGCGGGCTCCGGGGCGCGTCCTTCATTGCGGCGTTGCCGTTGCGCTGACGCCCGTGTCGATCAACGCCTCGATCTCGGCCCGGTCCACCCCGGCCTCGCGGAGCACTTCCTCGCTGTGCTCCCCGGCTCGCGGCGCCTGGCGGCGGATCGACCCCGGCGTCTTCGAGAAAGAGACGGGCGGGCGCATATGGACCAGGCGACCCTCGGTCGGATGCTCCATGGTCTGGAAAAAGTCCACGGCCTGCAGATGCGGGTCGTCGAACAGGCTTTCGGGCGAGTGCATCGGCATGCAGGGAATGTCGGCGGCTTCGAGATCGGCCAGCCAGTCGGCCGTCGGCCGGCGGCGCATGAAGTCCGCGAGCGTCCGGTAGAGTTCCTCGATGTTGCGGCCGCGCGAGGCCATGTCGGCGAAGCGCGGGTCATCCGCCAGTTCCGGCTGTCCGGCGATATCGAAGAAGCGGCGCCAATGACGGTCGTTGTAAGGCAGCACGCACAGATAGCCGTCGGCGGTCTCGTGCGGGCGCCGCCAGGGCGTCAACAGGCGTCCATAGCCCGCAGGCCCGAGCGGCGGGTCGAATGTGCGCCCCTGCTGGTGCTCGTTCATCACAAAGGAAGCGAAACATTCGAACATGCCGCAATGGATTTCCTGCCCCTCGCCGGTGTTTGCGCGGTGGTGAAGCGCCATCAGCACGGCGGAGAGCGCGAACAGCCCGCTGGTCTTGTCGGCGAACACCGAGGGGGCGTAACGCGGCGCGCCGCCGCTCTGCTCTCCTTCCAGCCAGGCGAGCCCGGACACACCCTGGATCAGGTCGTCATAGGCGGGCTTGTCGGCATAGGGGCCGTCTTTCCCGAAGCCGACGGCGCTGCAATAGACGATATCCGGCCGGTGCTCTGCGATGGTCGCATAGTCGATCCCGAGCCGGGCGGCGGGCTTGGGGCGCATGTTGTGGATGAACACATCGGCGGTGCGCGCAAGCCGGTAGAGCGCCTCACGCCCGGCAGGCTGCTTCAGGTCGAGCACCAGGCTGCGCTTGTTGCGCGCCTTGGTAAGAATACCGGCCGACATGCCCCGGTTGCGGCTCGGCCCGACCTGGCGGCTGATATCGCCGCCCGGCGGTTCGACCTTCACCACGTCGGCGCCGTAGTCGCCCATGATCTGGGTGCAATAGGGGCCGTACATCACGGTTGTCAGGTCGATTACGCGCAATCCGGCAAGCGGTCCGGCCATCGTCGTCCTCCGGCTGTTCGGCGCATTCTGGCCCGCCGGCCGGAAGCGGGGAAGGGCGGTCTTTAGCCGGTCTGGGCGCGGTGCCGCAGCAGATGGTCGGCGAGCACCAGCGCCATCATCGCCTCGCCGACCGGCACCGCGCGAATGCCGACGCAGGGGTCGTGCCGGCCGGTGGTCACGATTTCGACGGCTTCGCCCGCCATCGTCACGCCCCGGCGCGGAATGAGGATCGAACTGGTGGGCTTGACCGCGAAGCGCGCCACGATCGCCTGGCCCGTCGAGATGCCGCCCAGAACGCCGCCGGCGCTGTTGGAGAGAAAGGCAATGCCGCCGTCGCCGTCAGGGGCCATTTCGTCATGGGCGTCCTCGCCGCGCTTTGCCGCCGAAGCGAAACCGTCGCCGATCTCGACGCCCTTGACGGCATTGATGCTCATCATCGCGGCGGCGAGGTCGCCGTCGAGCTTGCCATAGACCGGTTCCCCGAGACCGGGCGGCACACCCTCCGCGACAACCTCGATCGCCGCACCTACCGACGACCCGGCCTTGCGCACGGCGTCCAGGTAATCCGCCCACTCTTCCGCCGCGGCAGCGTCGGGGCAAAAGAAGGGATTGGCGCCTACCGCGTCCCAGTCCCATCGGGCGCGGTCCACGCTCTTTCTGCCCATTTGCACGAGCGCGCCGCGTATCGACACACCCTCTCCGAGGACCTTGCGTGCGATACCGCCGGCCGCGACCCGCATGGCGGTTTCCCTCGCCGAGGAACGGCCGCCGCCGCGATAGTCGCGGATGCCGTATTTCTTCCAGTAGGTGTAGTCGGCATGGCCGGGGCGGAAACGGTCGGCGATCTTCGAATAGTCCCTGGAACGCTGATCGACATTCTCGATCTGGAGGCCGATGGGGGTGCCCGTCGTCTGCCCCTCGAACACGCCGGAGAGAATGCGCACCCTGTCCGGCTCGCGGCGCTGCGTGGTAAAGCGCGACTGGCCGGGCCGGCGCTTGTCGAGCCAGACCTGGAGGTCTTCTTCGGCAAGCGCGACGCCGGGTGGGCAGCCGTCCACGATGCAGCCGATGGCCGGCCCGTGGCTCTCGCCCCAGGTGGTGAAGCGAAAGGCCTGCCCGAATCCGTTGGAGGCCATCAGCCGTTTTTCGGCTTGAAGCTCGCCAGCAGCTCTGCCGTATCTCCCGCTCGATGCGGATTCATCATGCCGACGGTGTGGTAGCCGCAATCCACATGATGCACTTCGCCGGTGACCCCGGCGCTCATCGGGCTGAGCAGGTAAAGGGCCGACTGGCCGATCTGCTCCAGGGTGACATTGGCCTGCAGCGGCGAGTTGAACTCGTTCCACTTCAGGATAAAGCGGAAATCGCCGATCCCGGACGCCGCGAGCGTCTTTACGGGCCCGGCGGATATGGCGTTGACGCGAATGCCGTCGATACCGAAATCGGCCGCCATATAACGCACGCTCGCTTCCAGCGCTGCCTTGGCGACGCCCATCACGTTGTAATGCGGCATCACCTGCTCGGCGCCGTAATAGGTCAGCGTCAGCATTGACCCGCCCGGCCCCATCAGCGCTGCCGACCGTCGCGCCAGGTCGGTGAAGGAGAAGCACGAGATGTCGAGCGACATGCGGAAGTTCTCGCGCGTCGTATCGACATAACGGCCCTTGAGCTGGTCCTTGTCGGAGAAGGCGATGGCGTGGACGATGAAATCGAGCCCGCCCCACTCGGCTTCAAGCGTCTCGAACAGCGCGTCCATGCTGGCGTCGTCGGCGACATCGGCCTGCAGCACCAGCGCTGCGCCCAGCGATTCCGCAAGCGGGCGGACGCGCTTGGCCAGCGGTTCCGTCTGGTAGGTGACGGCGAGTTCGGCGCCGCTCCGGGCCAGCACCTGCGCGATCCCGTAGGCTATGGAGCGGTCGTTTGCCATGCCCATAATGAGCCCGCGCTTGCCGGTCATGGCGGTTGTTCCAGTCATGTCGCTACTCCGGGGTTCGGCGCAGTTCAGCTTTCGCCCCCGGTTGCGACCAGCCGCCAGTTCGGGTCCGGCGAGCGCGTGTCGCGGGCAAAGGTCCAGACGTCGGTGATCTCTTCAATGGCGTTGGTCGCCCCGGAGAGCGTCTGCCCTTCGGAATCGCGCAGCACGCCAACCTGCTCCGAGACGAACCGGACCGTCAGCCAGGCTTCGTGGTCATCGAGCCCGGCATCCGTGAGTTCGGCTTCCTTGATGCCGATCAGCGTCGCCTCGAGGACATATCCTTTCGCTTCCCGGTCGGCGATGGTGCGCTCGAAATTGCCGAATACTTCGGTGCTGGTCAGCGGACGGAGCGTGTCCCGATCGCCGCCGGCGAACGCATTGACGATCATCTCGAAAGCAGCGCGCGCTCCCGAGACGAACCCGTCCGGGTCGAAGGCCCCGACCACGCTCCGGATGCGCCGCACGCCTTCGCCCAGCGGCGTGCCGTCGCTCTCCTCGTCCTCGTCCTTGTTGCGGTCGGGCAGCGCTATCACATTGTCGTTGGAATTCGCATCGCCGGCGGCATGCGGTTCCGCCTGCGGCGGGGCCTGGTGGTGGCCCTGGCGGCGGCCGAGAACGTTGCGCAACCGAAAGACGAGGAACGCAGCCACCATGGCGAAGAACAACAGGTCGAAGAAGGGAATTCCGCCGTCCATGGCGCTCACTACCGGCCGCGACGGCCGATCCTTTCACTCGATTGACCAGAGATAAGCCCAAGTCTAGGAAAGGGCAAGTATGGCCTTTGCAATCCTTTTGGCGCTGATCGGGGTTCCCCTGGTCGAGATCGCCGTCTTCATCGAGGTCGGCGGCTGGATCGGGCTGTGGCCTACGCTCGCCGTCATTCTGCTCACGGCCTTCGCCGGGACCTGGTTGATTCGGGCGCAGGGGATCGGCGTGCTGATGCGCGCCCGGCGGACAATCGCCGAAGGCGGCGCGCCCTTGCGCGAGATGTTCGACGGCGTGTGCCTGATCGTGGCGGGCGCTTTCCTGCTGACGCCGGGTTTCGTGACGGATGCCACCGGTTTCCTGCTGCTGCTGCCGCCGTTCCGCGACCTCGCCGCCGGCTGGGCCTGGCGGCGCTGGGGCGGCGAGGGCGGCGTGCAGCAAGGCGGTGCGCGCATTATCGAAGGCGAATATCGCGACGACAGTGCGGGAGGGCCGCAATGATTTTGCTGCGTCACGGCCAGACGCTGTGGAACCTGCATTTCGGCCAGACGCGCATCGATCCGGGCCTCCCCGACCCGGGACTGACGCAGGAAGGCCGCCGCCAGGCCGGGACCGCCGCGGAGGCACTGGCCGGGCGGGGCATCTCGCTGCTGTTCGCGAGTCCCTACCGCCGTACGCTGGAAACGGCGGCGGTGGTCGCCGAGCGGCTGGACGTTCCCATTTTCATCGAGCCGCTGCTGCGCGAGCGGGCAGGCTTTTCGTGCGACATCGGGACCCGCGCCGGAATGCTGACCGAGGCCTGGCCGGCGCTCGACTTCTCCGCGCTCGACGAACGCTGGTGGTGCGATCTCGGAGAGAGCGACGAACGGGTGCTGGCGCGCGCTCGCGCCGTCCGCGCCGCCATTGCCGAGCGCCCCGACCGCGACAGCATCTGCGCCGTGACCCATTGGGGCGTGATCCGGGCGCTGACCGGTGAGACCGTCGAGAACGGTGCGATCCGCGAGCACGACCCCTCGGGTGCGCTTCCTCCCGTAATCCCCGCGTGCTAGACGAAACGCCCTTGCAGGAAGGCAGCGGCCAATGAACGGAAATGGCGCGGACGCCGCCGCCGACTCGCCGCAGCGCGTGACCATCGGCGCCCAGTACGTCAAGGACCTCTCCTTCGAGAGTCCGAACGCGCCGATGAGCTTCAACGAGTTGGACTCGCGGCCCGAGATCGGCATCGACCTGAATGTCGAGGTGCGCCCGCTGCAAGACAACCATTACGAGGTCGTCCTGCACATGACGGCGCGCGCGAGGCGTGGCGAGAATGTCCTCTTCCTGGTGGAGCTCTCCTATGGCGCGGTGGCGTCCGTGCCGCCCGTGCCTGACGAGGTGCGCACCAGGGCGGTCGGCGCCGAGGTGCCGAAACTGCTGTTCCCGTTCGCGCGAGGCATCGTCGCCAATGCGGTGCGCGACGGCGGCTTCCCGCCCTTCCTGATCGACCCCATCGATTTCGATGCGTTGTTCGAGCGCGCCGCGGCCGCGAAGGCGGTCCAACAAAGTCAGGAAGCGGACGCATGAGCGCCCTCGATCTTGCGGCCCGGATCGCGACGGGCGAGTTGTCGGCGGGCGAGGCGCTGGAGCAGGCGATTTCGCTGACCGAGGCCGTCGATGCGCGCCTCAACGCGGTGACGCGCACCCTCTATGACGAGGCCCGCGCCGAGATCGCGGCCGGACTGCCGGAGGGCCCGTTCACCGGCGTGCCGTTTCCGCTCAAGGATCTCTCCATAAGCTATGCCGGCGTGCCGACGACGGGCGGCAGCCGGGCGATGGTGGATATGCCGGCGCCGCGCGACAGCGAGCTCATGCGCCGCTACCGCGCCGCCGGGATGGTGGCTTATTGCAAGACCAACACGCCCGAACTCGGCTCGCTCGGGACGACCGAGCCGCTGCTCTTCGGGCCGTGCCGGAACCCCTGGAACCCGGAGCATAGCTGCGGCGGCTCCAGCGGCGGGTCGGCGGTTCTGGTGGCGGCCCGCGCCGTGCCGATTGCGCATGCGACGGACGGCGCCGGTTCGATCCGCATTCCCGCGTCCTGTTGCGGCATTTTCGGCCTGAAGCCGACACGGGCGCGGATTACCATGGGGCCGGATGTCGGGGAGGCCGTGGGCGGCATCGCGAACGAGCACGCCGTCTCCATCTCCGTGCGGGACAATGCCGCGCTGCTGGATGCAACCCAGGGCGGCATGCCGGGAGACCCCTATGCCTGCCCGCCGCCCGAGCGCCCGTTCGTCGAGGAAGTCGGCGCCGGTCCCGGCAGGCTGCGGATCGCCTTCACCGACCGGTCGATCGCCGGGACCTCCCTGCATCCCGACTGCGTTGCGGCCGTGCGGGACACGGCGAAGCTGCTGGAAGAACTCGGGCACGATGTGGAGGAGGCCGCACCACCGCTCGATGCGGAGACATTCCGCGAGTTCTATGTCCGCTTCTGGCCATTCTCAGTGGCGCGGCACGAGAGGCGGCTTTCCCGCGCGGCGGGCCGGCCGATTGACCGTTCGCTGTTCGAGCCGTTCAACCGCTACCTGCTGGAGATGACGGACAGCATCCTTGCGGCGGACTATCTGGCGGACCTTGCCTGGTTCCACCAAATGAGCCGCGACTTCGCGGCATTCATGGAGGGCTACGCGCTTTGGCTGACGCCGACCCTCGGCCATCCGCCGCCCCGGCTCGGCCATTTCGACTGCGATGAATACGGAGGGCCGGAGGTGATGGAACGCTTCATGCAGTTCCTACCGTTCACGCCCTTCGCCAACCTGACCGGCCAGCCGTCGGCGACCCTGCCGCTTTACTGGAATGCGGAGGGCCTGCCCGTCGGCAGCCTGCTGACCGCGCGCTACGGCGACGAAGCGACCCTGTTCCGCGTCTCGGCGCAGCTCGAGGAGGCGCGCCCCTGGGCCGGGAGGATACCGCCCGGCTTCGGCGTCATGGGGACGGAATAGGCAGTTACGCCCGCGGCAGGAAAGCCAATAGCTCGGCCAGCAGCTCGTCGGGCGCTTCCTCGGGGATGAAATGGCCGCAATCGAGCGCGCGGCCCCGCACGTCGTCCGCTCGGGTGCGCCAGACATCGAGCATGTTCAGCTTCGCCCCCGTCTGCCAGCCCGGACGCTTCGGCATGTTGCCGGCCCAGAGCACGAGCACCGGGCAGGCGAGCTTGCGGCCCCGGTCGGCTGCGTCATGCTCCATATCCAGCACGACGGCGCGATAGTCGGCGCACATCGCCCGCACCGTTTCCGGGTCGGAGAAGCAGCGCAGATATTCCGCACAGGCTTCCTCGTCGAACGCGCCCGGGACCGCCGACCATTGATCGAGGAAGAAATCCAGGAACAGCTTCGGGTTGGCCGAGAACACCGTTTCCGGGAGTGGCGAGGGCTGGCGCATCAGGTTCCAGTGGAACCAGGAGAAGGCCAGCGATGCATCCATGTTCTCGAAGGCCTCCAGAGACGGAACCACGTCCAGATTGGTGAAGCTCAGCACGCGCTCCGGATGGTCGAGGGCCAGGCGCAGCCCGACGCGCACGCCCCGGTCGTGCCCGACAAGGTGGAAGGCGTCGAAACCGAGCGCCTGCATGACCTCCACCTGGTCGTTTGCGGTGGCGCGCTTGCAATAGGCCGTGTGGTCGCCGGGGACGGAGGGCGGCTTGTCGCTGTCGCCATAGCCCCGCAGGTCGGGACAGACGACGCTGTAGCGCTCCGCCAGGCGCGTCGCGACCTTGTGCCATTCGACATGGCTCTGCGGATAGCCGTGCAGCATCAGGACGGGCGGCCCCTCGCCGCCATGCGCGACATGGATCTCGCACGCCCCGGCGTCGATCCGCGACCTCTTGAACCCCTCGAACATGCTCCGCCCCGAGTCTGTTGTTTCGCCGATCAAGCGTTGTGGGGGTCCGTATTGTCAACGAAGCCGCGCCTGACTGCGCTGCCTGCGTCGTTTGACCCGGCCGCTTGCGGCCTGTATTCAAAACCCTTGGGCGGATTCCGGACGGCAGGGAATGGTTGAAGAAACCAGCATCGAGAAGCTGTGCCGCGAAAAACAACTGCGCCTGACCGGCCAGCGCCGGGTAGTGGCCCGTGTGCTCTCCGACAGCCCCGACCACCCCGATGTCGATACCGTCTATCGTCGTGCGAGCCGGCTCGACCCGAATATCTCGATCGCTACCGTCTATCGCACGCTCAAGCTGTTCGAGGACGCCAATGTCCTCATGCGTCACGATTTCGGCGGCGGACGGGCGCGCTACGAGGAAGCCGGCGACCATCACGACCACCTGATCGACATCGAAACGGGGGCTGTGCAGGAGTTCTACGACGCCGAACTCGAGGAGATGAAGAGCCGGATCGCCGAGAAGCTCGGTTTCGATCTGGTCGATCATCGCCTGGAGCTCTATGGCCGTCGCCGGCGCGGTTAGCCCGCGGCGCCTGCTCCGGGGCGTCTCGACACCCGATGGCTGGGCTTGGGTAACGCTGGCGGTGGCGGTTCTGGCCGCCGCACCGATCGGCTCGGTCGTCTGGACGGCGGTGACGCCGACCCTCGACATCTGGCGCCACCTCGTATCGACGGTGCTGCCGGTCTATGTCTGGAATTCCTTCCTGCTTGTCGTGGGCGTTGCGCTCGGGACCGCGGCAATCGGCGTCGCCGCAGCCTGGCTGGTCACCATGTGCCGGTTCCCGGGGAGTCGGGCCTTCGAGTGGCTGCTGCTGCTGCCGCTCGCCATGCCGGCCTATGTCGTGGCTTATGTCTATACCGACCTCCTGGAATATGCAGGCGTCGTGCAGGGCTTCCTGCGCGCATGGTTCGGCTGGACCAGCGCGCGGGATTACTGGTTCCCCGAGATACGTTCGCTCGGCGGCGCCGTCGCGCTGTTCTCGCTCGTGCTCTATCCCTATGTCTATCTGGTCTCCAGGGCCGCCTTCATCGAGCAGAACATCTGCGTGCTGGAAGCGAGCCGCGCGCTGGGCTGCACGCCGTGGCAGGCATTCCGGCGTGTGGCGCTGCCGCTTGCCCGCCCGGCGGTGGCCATCGGCGTCATCCTCGCCGTCATGGAAACGCTGAACGATCTGGGCGCCGTCGAATTCTTCGCGCTGCGCACCTTCACGGTCGGCATTTTCGATGTCTGGATGAACATGGGCAATGCCGCCGGCGCGGCCCAGCTCTCGCTCGTGTTGCTGGTAGTGATTGCGGGCTTGATATGGGCGGAACGCGCCGCCCGCCGGCGCCGGCGGTTCCACCACACGAGCGGGCGCTACCGGCGCCTCAATCCGCGCCGCCTCTCCGGCCGGGGGGCCGCCGGCGCGTTCCTGATTTGCGCGCTCCCGGTGCTGTTCGGCTTTCTCCTGCCTTCGGCGGTGCTCGTCTGGTATGCGGTCACGGCCTGGCAGCCGGACCAATTGTCGGGCTTCCTGACTTTCGCAAAACACAGCCTGATCCTTGCCGGCATCGCAGCGCTGGCGGCTTCGGTGTTCGGGCTTGTGCTGGCTTACGGCGCACGGGCCGGCGCGCCGCCGCTCGCTCAGGGCGCGGCGCGCTTCGTTTCGCTCGGCTATGCGGTGCCGGGCGCGGTCCTGGCGCTCGGCGTGATGATCCCGCTCGCCGGCCTGGACCGCGGCATCGACGCCTTCGCGCGCGCCGAGTTCGGCGTCTCCACGGGCCTGCTTTTCAGCGGGACGCTGTTTGCGGTCTCGGCCGCGCTTACCGTGCGTTTCCTGGCGCTGGCTTACGGAACCATCGACGCCGGCCTCTCCAAGGTGACGCCGAATATCGACAGCGCGGCGCGCACGCTGGGCTACGGTCCCTTCTCCCGGCTCACGCGCGTGCATCTGCCCATCGTGCGCGGCAGCGTGCTCACCGGGGCGCTGCTGGTCTTCGTCGATTCGATGAAGGAGTTGCCGATGACGCTCATCCTCCGGCCGTTCAACTACGAGACGCTGGCGACCAATGTCTATCAATACGCCTCGGATGAACTGCTGGAGGAATGCGCGCTCTCGGCGCTCGCCATCGTGTTGGCGGGCGCGCTGCCGGTGCTGCTGCTCACCCGCATCATCGGGCACTCGCGGGCAGGAGAGGAACTGATCCCGAACCGGACCGACGGCCGGTAGCGCCCGATGCCAGCATTCGCGGTGCGAGACGCATTTCGGAGGATTCCCGCAGGGACGGGTTTCCGGCTCCATAGAGCAGAAACCGACCGTGTTGCGTGGCAAACCGGAGCACAACCGTCACCCCGGCCCTGAGCCGGGGCCACCTTCCGGCCTTCTTGCCAAGCCGAAACGGTCGGGGATGGGCCCCGGATCGGGGTCCGGGGCGACGAACGAGGTGCGAAGCCGGCGGCGGTCCCCCGCCCTCAAACTCTCAAGCCATGGCCCTGTGCCTGCGCCGGGGACTTGACATGGTGGAAACCGTGGTAAGCTGGGAGTAGAAAAGAGGCGGCTTCCGGGGCCGCCTTTTCGCTTCCGGAAAGTGCGGGTACCAGAGAGCCATGCCGGAAACGGACGGAAGACATGCGCCCGGTGTGCGCGGCAGGCGCTGCATAGGGGCCCGGTCGAGACCGGAGGTGCAGGGGGCCTCATGACATCGCATGACAAAACATGACATTTCATGACGTGTCCCAGGGTCTCTTCCTGAAGGCAGCAATTCGTTCACGAATTATGAAATAATTCCCGGTAAGGGCTTGACCTCTGTAAAACCGTGGTAAGATGGGTCAGGAGGAAGCGGCATCCGGAGGCCGCTTCGTCTCTCACCTCGCACCGGTGCGAAAAACCCCCAACGAAACGGACGGGAGAAGTGTGCCCTGCGCTTGGCTCGCGCGTGCGCAATCAGGCGCGCGAACCGCGCCGGCGCAAACGCGGACGCGGGCGCGCGCGCCCATGCGGTACGCGCGAAAAAGGGACGCGCCGCAGGCAAGCCGGCGGCGGCGCGAACGGAACGAAACGCGAAGAAGGAACGCCATGCAGGATGCAGGAGGACGGAGCTTCGGCGAGGCCGGCGGAGAGGGGCGGAGCGGCAGCAAAACATGACATCGCATGACAGAACGTAACTGCCCAGGATGTTGGTCGTAGGGGCGTTGGCGCCTGGGGTAGTTTCAGGCGTATCGGATTTCGTCGATGAAGCTGCGAGGCGACCCCATCAGGGTGTTGAGGACGTCCCGGCCCTGCTTTTGAGCGGTGGCGATGATTGTGCGCAGTATGGCGAAGTCGTCTGCGCCGCTTCGGGAGCGGAAGCCTCCGGAGATTTTCTGGCGCAGTTTCATCATGCGCAGGTCGCGCTCGGCCTCATTATTGGTGAAGGGGACCTGTGGGTCGGTCAGGAAGCGCAGGGTCTCGTCCCGGCGCTCATGCAGGCGCAAAGCGAGGTTGTGACCCTTGCGCCGCCTCGGGGCCCCGCGCCGGCCGGGCGAGGAGAGCGGCGGCTGGTTCTCATGGAACGCCATCGCCTCGACAAGCAGCCGGTCGTAGCCGCGCACCAGACGCGCCAACAAACGCCCCGGAACGGCCATGTCCCGCTCCCGCGCCAGCCGCGCCACGCGCCGGGCCCGAAGCAGATGACGCTGCATGCGCCGGGCCCAGTCCTCCTTGTCGAACTCCACAAGCGCCTGCAACTCCCGAAGGTGATGCGCGTTGCAAAGCGCATGCTCCACACCCGCCATCGGCCAGTAGCATTGCCAGTGGTCGTGCACTGCGACCCCGGACACCCCCGCAGGCACGGCGCCGCGCCGCTCGCTCACCCGATACGCCGCCAGCAAGAGCCTGCCCCGGACCCGATCCGGGGATGTGCAGATCACATGGAGCCACCGCGTGCGTGCGCCAATGCGAAGTCCGGTCTCGTCCAGATGCTTCACACGCGCCCCGACCGCCGCAAGCTCCTCTATATGCCCGCCCGCAGCCTGAAAACGCTCCGCCGCACGACGGCTCATCGACGCCAGCGTCGCAGGCGACACGCGCGCTCCGAACAAAACCCCCAGAACCTCCGACAGCCGGCGCTCCGGAAGGAACTGCGCATGACGGAGCCATACCGCAACGCCCGAAAGACGAGGGCCATACTGAACCGGACCCGATACGCCATCGGGAAACGCCGCCCGCGTCACAGCCCCGCAACGCCCGCAGCGACACGCATGGCCGCGATGCTCCGTCACTTCCAAAGGACGCGGCTCAGGAAGGTCGAATACCTGACGCGCTACCGGCGCGCCCACAAAAGACGCTCCCAAAAGAGACGCCCCGCAGCCCCCGCACGCCGCTGGAACATGGTCCTTCACACGGTCCGGGCTCGCCGTCCGGCACAGCGTCCGGCCCTTGTGGCCCGGCTGACCGCCCGGCTTGCGATCCGTCTTGCCACGAAGGCTCTGTGTGCGGCGCTCAGACGACGGCTTCTTCAAACCGTCGCTCGAAGGAGGCTTGCCGCTATTGCCGCTGTTCAGACCGAGACGGCGCTCCAGCTCACCTATCCGCTCCCGAAACCGCGCGGTCTCCTCCCGAAGCGAGGCGTTCTCCTCCCGAAGCCAAGCGGTCTCCAACTCAAGACGCGCGATCTTCTGTCCGGAAGTCTCGGACCCGGCCACCCTCAATGGGTCAAACGGCTCGGAACGACTCATCCAAAGGTTGACTCATTTTTCGTTCCCACCGTCAACCCCATAACCAAATCTGACATCCTGGGCAGTTACGACATTTCATGACATTTCATGACATCATCGGGGTGTCTCCGCGCCTTCGGGGCAGAGCGGGGCCGCCGGTTCCGGGTCATGGACGGCGGAATAACCCGCTATCCCGCCTCCGGCTTCCGATCCCTGAGGGCGCGCCAGATGCGTTCCGGTGTCGCCGGCATCTGGACATTGCCGGCGCCGGCGGAAGCGAGCGCATCCGCTACTGCATTCATCGTCGCTGGCAGCGCGGCCGTGGTGCCGCTCTCGCCTACGCCCTTGACGCCCAGCGGATTGGTAAGGCAGGGCGTCGGGCGCCGCTCCAGCGCGAAGAACGGGATGTCGGCCGCGCGCGGCATGGCGTAGTCCATGAAGGAGCCGGAGAGAAGCTGGCCGGTCTCGCGGTCGTAAACGATGTGCTCCATCAGCGCCTGTCCGACACCCTGCAGGATGCCGCCGTGCAACTGGCCATCCAGCAGCATGGGGTTCACCGCGACGCCCGCATCGTTGACCAGGCTGTAGCGCTCCAGGGCGACTTGGCCCGTCTCGGGGTCGATCTCGACCTCGGCTACATGGGTGCCATTCGGGAAGCTGTAGGTGCGCGCGATGAAGTGGCCCGACGCATCCAGCCCCATATCCATGTCCTCATCGAGAAAGGCGGGGTTGAAGCTGGCCGCCGCCACCTCCCGAAGCCCGACTCTCCGGTCGGTGCCGACGACCTCGAAAGCGCCGCCCTCGAAGGCGATATCGTCACCGCTCGCCTCCAGCATGGCGGCGGCGATGCGCCGGCCTTTCTCCACGATGCGCTCGCTCGCCCGGACCATCGCCGCGCCGGCCACGGTGGTGACGCGCGAGCCGCCCGCACCGCTGCCGCGCCCGACAATGTCGCTGTCGCCGGTCAGCACGCGTATGGCGTCGATCGGCAGCCCCAATTGCTCTGCGGCGATCTGCGAGAAGGTGGTCGCGAAACCCTGGCCGTTGCTGGAGGCGGTGAGCGTGACGGTCAGCAGGCCCTCCTCGTCGAAGCGCATCGTCACGCGCCCGTCCTTGTAGCCGTCGGGTTCGGTATAGGAGGCGAAGCCGAAGCCGCGCAGCCGCCCGGCGGCCTCGCTTGCGCGCCGCCTTTCCGCGAAGCCCGCCCGGTCGGCGAGTTCGAGCGCCGCGTCGAGATTGCCGGCGAAGTCCCCGCTGTCGTAAACAAGGCCGGTCGGCGTGCGCCAGGGCATCTCCTCGGGGCGGATCATGTTGCGCCGGCGCAGCTCCGCCGGGTCGATGGCGAGCCGGCGCGCGGCCTCGTCCACAAGGCGCTCGACGATATAGCCGTATTCCGGCTTGCCCGCGCCCCGGTATGCGGTGATCGGGGTCGTGTGACTCAGCCGGCACACAGTCTCGGCGTGGACTGCCGGGATGCGGTACACATTGGCCAGCATTCGCGAGCCGCCGTCGGTTGGAATGACCGGGCCGGCGCCGGTGGCGTAGGCGCCGAGATCGGATTGGGTCGAGGTCCGGATCGCCAGGAAATGTCCTTGGCCATCGAGCGCAAGTTCCGCCACCGTGTCGTGGTCGCGGGCGTGGTAGTCCGAAAGGAAGGCATCGGTGCGCTCGTCGATCCATTTCAGCGGCCGTCCGAGCTGCCGGGCCGCATAGGCGAGCAGTATCTGTTCGGCGAAGATGCCATTCTTCATGCCGAAGCCGCCGCCCACATCGGGGGTTATGACGCGGACATCGGCACGCGCCGCGCCGAGCGACCGGGCCAGCGCCTCCTGCACCTGGCCCGGCCCCTGGGTCGGCGCGAAGAGCGTATAGCGCCCGTCGCGCCCGTCCCATTCGGCAAGTGCGCCCCGGGTCTCCAGGGGCGCAGCGGAGACGCGGTTGTTCGCAAGCGAAATCCGGATGCGGTGCGCCGCTCGCGCGAAACGCGCCTCGACCTCGGCCGCATCGCCGGTCGCCCACTCGAACAGTTCTTCCGTTTCCGCCGCGTCCAGCGGGCCGTAGTCCACCGCAACGGCTTCAGCCATTTCGTGCGCCGCCGCCGCCGTCTCGGCAACGGCCATCGCGACGATCTCGCCGGCATAGCGCGCCCGCCCGCGCGCCAGCGCCGGGAAGGGCGGCGGCACCAGCGGCGTCCCGTCCCGCCGGCGCACCGGCGAGCGGTTGTCGAGGGGCCCGGTTTCGAGACCGTCGCGCAACAGGGCGACCGCGCCCGGCACCTTCAGCGCCTCGCTGTCGTCCACACCCAGGATATCGGCGTGGGCATGGGGCGAGCGTACGAAGCGCACCCATGCCTGGCCCGCCAGGTCCATGTCGTCGATGAAGCGACCGCGCCCCGTGAGAAGTGCTGCGTCCTCAAGGCGCGGGAGGCTCCGGCCGATCACTGCATGCGCCCGCGCAGGAAGGCCCCGGCCCGCGCGATGGCCTCTCCCGCCTCGTCCAGAACCGGCTCGAACAAGTGCCAGACATGCATCATTTCATAGGCGACATCGAGGCTGACATCGACGCCCGCTGCACGGGCGCATTCGGCGAGCCGGAGCGAGTCGTCGAGCAACACTTCCGCGGTGCCGACTTGGACCAGCAGCGGCGGCAGGCCTGCGAGATCGGCGTAAATCGGCGCGGCGAGCGGCGCGCGGGCGTCGGCGCCGGCCAGATAACGCTCGGAGAACCAGAGCAAAACCTCGTGGTTCAACGTCGGGTCTTCGTCCGCCTTCGCCGTCATCGAGGCGCCGACGCCTTCCATATCGACCCAGGGCGAAAGGCAAAGCCCGGCCGCCGGCATCGGCTGGCCGCGATAGCGCAGCGCAACGAGCGCAGCGACGGTGAGCCCGCCCCCGGCCGAATCGCCTCCGATGGAGAGCCTGCCGGGCGCAAAACCCTCGTCGAGCAGCCAGCAATAGGCGGCAACCGCATCTTCCACCGCTGCCGGGAAGGGAGACTCGGGCGCAAGGCGGTAGTCGAGAAGCAGGACCCTTGCCTTCGAGGCGGCGGAGAGGTTGTAGGCGAGGTTGCGGTGCGTATCGCAGGAGCCGATGACATAGCCGCCGCCATGCAGGTAGAGCACAGCGCGGTCCGCACTGGAGCCGGACGCCACGACCCATTCCGCCGGTCGCCCGGCGACCGTGACCGGGGTCACTTCCGCCTCGGGTGGGGCGGGGAAGCGTTCGCCCACTTCCGCGATGCGCGCGCGCATTTCGGCAACGGTGGGATTCTCGGGTTTGCCGCGCTCCCGGAGCGTGGCTTTCAACGCCGCCAATTGCTCGGAACTCATGCGGACGCTGCCTCCTTCATCGCTTGTCCGGCCTTACCCTAGACCGTTTCCGTGCGGCGCAGAAAGGCTCTAGAGTGGCGCCGTCCGGAGACGAGAGGGAGGTAAGGTGCCATGCCGGTCGCCATCGTTACCGGCGCCGGGACAGGCGTCGGGCAAGCCGCTGCCGAGGCCCTGCTGGGCGCAGGCTACGACGCGGTGCTCGCAGGGCGGCGGACTGCGCCGCTGGAGGAGGTGGCTGCGCGCTGGCCGGACAACACGCTGGTCCAGGCCACGGATGTCGGCGACGAGGCGCAGGTGAAGGCGTTGTTCGAGGCGGCGGTCGCCCGGTTCGGGCGCGTCGATCTGTTGTTCAACAATGCGGGTTCGGGTGCGCCTCCGGTGCCGCTGGAGGAGCTGACGCTCGCCCAGTGGCAGGCGGTGGTGGACGCCAACCTCACCGGCAGCTTCCTCTGCACGAGGGAAGCCTTCCGGGCGATGAAGGCGCAGGACCCGTCCGGGGGGCGGATCATCAATAACGGCTCTATCTCCGCCCATGTGCCGCGCCCCAACTCGGCGCCCTACACGGCGACCAAGCACGGTGTCACGGGGCTCACCCGTTCGACCATTCTGGACGGGCGAAGCTGCGGCATAACCTGCGGCCAGATCGACATCGGCAATGCCGAGACGCCGATGACGCAGCGCATGAAGAAGGGCGTGCTCCAGCCCGACGGTTCCACGAAGGTCGAGCCGGTAATGGACGTCCGCCATGTCGCCGATGCCGTGCTCTACATGGCCAGCCTGTCGCCGGACGCCAATGTGCCGTTCCTGACCGTGATGGCGAACGGCATGCCCTTTATCGGGCGCGGTTAGAACACGGCCTTGTCGTTCTGAACCTCAGCTCGCGACTGTATCGGCCTCTGGGTGAATCAGGCCGTTTGCGGGCTGACCGTAGCAACAACCGGAGTGGAACATGATCAGGCGGTGTACGGCGGACGATTTCGACCGAATTCTCGCGATCATCAACGACGCCGCGCAAGCCTATCGCGGCATCATACCGGACGATCGATGGAAGGAGCCCTACATGCCCGCCGAAGAGCTGGCCGATGAGATCGCGGCCGGCATCGACTTCGACGGATACGAGATGGAGGGGAGCGGACTTGTCGGGGTGATGGGCATCCAGTTTGTCGAGGACGTGACGCTGATCCGCCACGCCTATGTGGCGACCGGCCAACAGCGGTCCGGAATCGGATCGGCGCTGCTCGATGGATTACGCGAGCGCGAAGACCGTCCGGTCCTGATCGGTACCTGGGCTGCTGCCGATTGGGCGGTCTCGTTTTATCGCCGGCATGGGTTCGAAACGGTTCCGGCGGAGGAGAAGTCAAGATTGCTGCGACGCTATTGGACCGTTCCCGACCGCCAGATCGAGACCTCGGTGGTCCTCGCGGATGCCCGCTGGCGCGCTCGGGCTACGAGCGAGCCCAGACAGAAGTAGGCTGTGGTGGAAGCCCGCGAGGCCGTTGCCGTCACAATCGCGGAATACGATCGCATAGCAGCAGCTTACCGCCGCGGCACGGCCGATCACGACGTCAGCCAGAACATCGCGGCCCTGCTCGAGCCGATAGAGGGTGAAGCACCCCATGTCATTCTGGACCTGGGTTGCGGGCCCGGTCGCGACCTGCGCCGGTTCACCGCACTCGGCCATGAGGCCGTCGGCCTGGACGGCTCGGGCGCGTTCGTTGCCATCGCGCGGGCCGAGACGGATTGCGAGGTGCTGCACCAGGACTTCCTCGCGCTCGACCTGCCGCCAGCCCGCTTCGACGGGATCTTCGCGAACGCTTCGCTGTTTCACGTGCCGAGTAACCAGCTCACCCGTGTCCTCCGGGAGCTTGCTGCGACCCTCAAACCTGGCGGCGTGCTGTTCTGCTCGAACCCGCGGGGCCGCGATGAGGAAGGCTGGGTTGGCGGACGCTTCGGCTGCTTCCACGACCTCGAAACCTGGCGCAGATACGTCACCGCTGCGGGTTTTCGGGGGCTGCACCACTACTACCGCCCGCCGGGCCGACCGCGGGCGCAGCAGCCGTGGCTCGCCACGATCTGGCGCAAGAGCCGATAACAGCAGATGCACGCAACCGTTGCGGGATTGTCGAAGAGGCCGGCAGGAAACCCGGTCCCGGTGTTCCTCGCTCGGAGGCGGCCTTCAGCCGGACCGTTCGAACATGCCGAGATTGAGGTCGAGGCCGGCGCCGAGCCAGAGGGCGCGGTCGCGGTGGTCCAGGAGGTCGTCGCCCGCATTGGGATGGACGAACACGATGAGCCCGTCCCGCTCCAATGCGAGCCAGGGCACCAGGTCCGGGAAGGCCTCCGGCTCGAAGGCGATCTGGAAGCTCCACATTGGGTGCGGCCCAACCGGGCGCTCGTGGAAACGCCCCACCGTCACCCTGTCGCCGAACGCCTCGCCAACGCGCTGCTTCAGGTCCCAGGCTCGCGTCTTGCTGGTCTGATCGAAATAGACGTGGGCGTGCCAGCTCTCGATGGCGGCGGCGTCTTCCTGGGAGGACGCGCTCACGCCGCGCCCAGATAGATGTCGACAATCTGGCCGAGCAGCGCCAGCGCCTCTTCGCGCGGGCGCTGGAAGGCATTGCGGCCGACGATGGAGCCGGTGGCGCCGCCGTCGCGCAACTGGCGGATCTCGTTCAGCAGTCCCTCAGTATCCCGCGCCTCGCCGCCGGAGAAGACCACCATGCGCCGCCCGTCGAAGCACGATTGCACCACATGGGCGGTGCGCTCCGTCAGTGTTGCTATGGGGATTTCCCGGTCCCGATAGACCTTCGCGGCCGCATCGAGCTCCAGCGCCGCCGCCGGCGGCTTCACCTTGACGATATGCGCGCCCAGCAGGCAGGCCATATGGGCGGCATAGGCGCAGATATCGACCGCCGTCTCGCCCTGCCTGGAGAGGTCACCGCCGCGGGGATAGCTCCAGACCACAACCGCAAGCCCCAACGCCTTCGCTTCCTTTGCCAGATCGCGAATCTCTTCCATCATCTCGAACTGGTCGTCCGAGGCCGGATAGATGGTGAAGCCGATGGCCGAGCAACCGAGCCTGAGCGCGTCGCCGACCGAAGCCGTCACCGCCTGGTCCTTGAGCCGGGAGAGGCTGTTGGCGCTGTTCATTTTCAGGATGGTCGGGATCTGGCCGGCAAAGCTGTCGGCGCCGGCCTCGATCATGCCGAGCGGCGCGGCATAGGCGGACAGGCCGGCGTCAAGCGCCAGGTCGAAAAGGTAATGCGGGTCGTAGGCCGGCGGGTTGGGTGCGAAGCTGCGTGCGGGGCCGTGCTCGAAGCCCTGGTCCACCGGCAGGATGACGAGCTTGCCGGTGCCGCCCAGCCGCCCCTGCATCAGGATCCGGGCGAGGTTTGCCTTGACGCCGGGATTCTCGCTCTCATAGCCGGAGAGGATGGTCCTGACCGTATCTGTGACGCGCATGGAGTCGGCTCCCGGTTTGCAAGCTGGCCGGGTTCGATTACGCCGCCCGGCGGGCGATTTCAAGACCTCCGGGGCGGGCGACGGAATGCCATCTCCTGCTCGGCAAGGTCGGTCGTGCTGCCCGTCCAGGCATAGACCAGAAGCGTCGGTTCCAGTGCGCAGGTGGTGATCTTATGGTCGAAGTCGGGCGTGTTCAGGATCAGCGAGCCCGGCGTATAGACCGCCGCATCGTTCTGCGACATGGCCCCGGACAGGCAGATATAGCTCTCGGTCACGCCCCGGTGCGCATGGCTCGGATAAATCGTCCTCGGCGCGAACAACACGCAGCCGAGCACCAGGTCGTCGGCCATTGTCGGCCCCATCGGCCCCAGGAACTCCGCAAAGGCGTATTTGTCGCCGAGCTTGCCCGGCATGACGCGGTAGCCGTAGCGCCAGACCAGCGCCGGCGCGATCGTTTCCACGCAGCGCACCAGAGCCGCCGGGCCGAACCGCTTGCCATTATCGATCGCGCGTCCGAGATGGGCGCAGACGGGCTTGGTCCGGGGCCGCCGCTCCAGCACGAAGGGGCTCTGCGCAATGGCCCGGTTGAGCCGCTGGCGCACCTGGCGATGGTGGGAGCGGATCGGGACGCTGCCGCCCGAGGAGCTGTGCCGGTAAACCCAGTAGATTTCGTTGAGCAGGTAGCGCCAGTCGGGGCGGTCGTCGAGCGTGGGTGCAAGGTTCATGACAGTCTCCGCGTTGCATCGCCGAGAAGCCGTCTTTCGAGCATATACCCTTACCCGCTTTCCGGTCCCCGGATTCTCACGACGCGCTGCCCGGAGGCGCGGGCGATCTCCTGCAGGCGGCGGAAGCGCTCGTCGTCGGTTTCGATTGCCGCATCGAGCCCGTGGCGCAAGGCGGCGAGTGCGAGGCCCGGACGGTCGGCGCAATCGAGCCGGCCGCGCAATGTCTTGTCCGGGAAACGCGCCGCTGCGAGATCGACGAGCTTGCGGAACAAGAGCACTCCCAAAGTGAGCGCTCCGTCCGGCGGGCTAACAAGAAGCACATGGTCGGCCTCGCATTGCGCCAGCGCTGCCGAGACAGCTTCGAGCGAGGCTGCATCCGCGATGACCGCTTCCGCAGCCTTGGTCTTGCGGTCTTCCGGGGCCATTATTGCCCCAGCATGGCACGGAGGGCGCATCGGCGCATGGTCCTGATCTGCAAAACCGGCGGCGCCGGCGACGACGCGTTGTGGAAGGCGGAATTGCGCCGGGCCGTACCGGACCTCGAGATTCGCGACTGGCCAGATATCGGCGACCCGGCCGAGGTGGAGTTCGTCCTGCTGTTTGCGAGCGCGCCCGGCCTGTTCGACGGCATGACCGGACTGCGCGCCGTGCTCTCTGCCGGCGCGGGTGTGGACGGCTTCCTCGGCGACCTGCCCGAAGACGTTCCGGCTACCCGTCTTGTCGACCCCTGGATGCATACGGCGATGGCCGCGTGGGTGGTCCATGCGGTGCTGCATTTCGCCCGCAACATGCCCGCCTACGCGGCCCTACAGGCAAGGGGCGTCTGGCGGGAGCTGTTCGAGGAGCATTTCGAGCCGCGCCGCGTCGGCATCCTCGGCTGCGGCGAGATCGGCCGGCGGGCCGGAGACGTGCTTGCCGATCTCGGCTTCCGGGTCTCGGGCTGGACACGCAGCCCCCGCGATCTGGGCGGGCTGGAGAACCGTCACGGGGCGGCGGGCCTGGATACGATGCTGTCCGAAAGCGAATTTCTCGTATGCCTGCTGCCGCTCACGCCGGAAACCGACGGACTGCTGGACGCTGAACGCCTCTCGCGGCTCCCCCAGGGCGCTTTCGTCGTCAATGCCTCGCGCGGCCGCCTGATCGTGCAGAAAGACCTGCTTGCAGCGCTCGATGCGGGCCGGCTCGGCGGGGCCTGGCTCGATGTAACCGAGCCCGAGCCCCTGCCGCCGGGCGATCCGCTCTGGCGCCATCCGAAGGTGTGCATCACGCCGCATGTCGCGGGCGTCACCAACCCCGTCACCGGCGCGGCGCTGGTCGCGGAGAACATCCGCCGCGCCCGGGCCGGCGAACCCCTCACCCATCCCGTCGACCGCAACCGAGGTTATTGAACCCCATGAGAAGCTTTCAGGGAAAACGCGCGCTGGTCACGGGCGCCGGAACCGGCATCGGCGCCCGACTCGCGCTCGATCTTGCCGAGGCCGGTGCGGAGGTGGCGATTTGCGGCCGCCGGCGGGATCCGCTGGAGGAGACCGCCCGGCTGGCTGGCGGCGGCATTTCCGTGCATCCCGCCGACCTCACGGACCCGGACGAGGCCTTCCGCCTCGCCGAGGCGGTCGGGCCGGTCGATATCCTGGTCAACAATGCGGGCTTCTCTTCCACCGTGCGCAGCACGCGCCATGTAGGGCCGGAGGAGTGGCGGGCGGTCATGGATGTGAACACGCTCGGCCCCGCCATGCTGACCCGCGCGCTCCTACCGGCGATGATCGAACGCGGGGCGGGCGACGTGGTGACCGTCTCCTCGATGGCCGCGATCCGCCCCAGCATCATGGCAGGCGCTGCCTACAGCGCCGCCAAGGCCGCAGTTCGCGCCTGGATGGAAGTGCTTGCCGCGGAGGTGCAGCGATACGGTATCCGGTGCATTACGGTGCTGCCGGGCGAGGTCGATACGCCGATCCTCGACAGGCGCGCCCTGCCGCCGGACGCTGCGGCGCGCGCGACGATGATGATGCCGGAGGACGTGTCGGCGGTGATCGTGATGGCGCTTGCACTGCCGCAGCGGGCCACGGTGTCCGAGATCGCCATGATTGCGACCGAACCCCGCGACCGCACCGAAGACGTCCGCGCCGCGATGGAAAAGACGGCCTGACTATCGACTTCCGCTGGCCACTCGCGCACAGGGGCGTCCTCGATCCAACATTCCTTCAGTGCTAACTTCATAAGATTAACTTATTCACCATATGAGAAAACGGTCTTGGAATTCATGATTCTCAACATGGATCATGGCGCCTGACATGGTGCGGCTCCGGCGGCAATGCTCATCCGAACCGGGGAGTGTTTGTCGACAGGCTGTTTGACCGAACCGCCGACGGACTTTTCGGCCCGCCGCTTCGCGAGGAACGGGCGCGCGAGCTTTTCTCGAAAGGACATCAGGGCCGTGGACGAAAACGGCATTGAAATCTCGATTGCCAACGATGTGCGCGAGATCGCCGGCGTCGCGGCCCGGATCGACGAGTTCTGCGATGCCCGCGAGATCGGGCCGAAGATAACCTATGCGCTCAACCTCTCGATCGACGAGGTTCTGACCAACACGATCGACTATGGATACGACGACGACGAGCCGCACCGCATCGAAATCGCCCTACGGAAGGAGGCGGACAGGCTGGTCGTGGCGATTGAGGACGACAGCAGGGAGTTCGACCCTTCGGGGCCGCCGCCGGAGGTCGATTTCGACGCAACGCTCGAAGACCGGGCCGTCGGCGGTCTCGGCCTTTTCCTGGTACATGAGCTGATGGACCGCGTGGACTACCGCCGGGCCGACGGACGCAATTTCGTTACGCTGACGAAAAGCCTCTCCGGGGCCGACTGACGCGGACCTCCACCCTCAGGCGTTCGACAGGCGGCTTTCGTCGTAGTCCTTGCTGATGCGATAGAAATGCGGCGTCACCGGGTCGAGGCCCGAGCGCTCGTGTTCGCGGACGACATTGCGCGCAATGCCGCGCAGATGCACCTCGTCCGGCCCGTCGATGAACTGCAGCGCGCGGCCCCAGGTCCAGAGCCAGGAAAGCGGCGTGTCCGGCGTGAGGCCCATGGAACCGAACACCTGCATCGCCCGGTTGGCCACTGTGGTCTGCAGGCGCGCGGCCACCACCTTGATCTGCGAGACCTCGTTGCGGGCCGCCTTGTTGCCGTGATGGTCGATCAGCCAGGCGGTGCGCAGGCAGAGCAGCCGCGCCATGTCGATCTCGGTCCGTGACAGCGCCACGGCCTCGCGCACCGTGTCGTGGTCTATCGTGCGCTTGCCGAAGGTCGTGCGGTTGAGCCCGCGCTCGATCATCAATTGCAACGCCACCTCGCATTGCCCGATGGTGCGCATGCAATGGTGGATGCGGCCCGGTCCGAGCCGCGCCTGCGCGATGGCGAAGCCGCCTCCGACCTCTCCCATCAGGTTGTCGTACGGCACGCGGACATTCTCGAAGACGACCTCGCAATGACCCTCGGGCGCGGTGTGGTGCATGACCGGGATGTTGCGCGCAACGCGCACGCCCGGCGTGTCGGGATCGACCAGCACCTGGCTCTGGCGGCGGTGCGGGGCAGTGTCGGGGTCGGTCACGCCCATGACGATCATCACGCCGAGTTCGGGATGCGCAGCGTTGGTGATGAACCATTTGCGTCCGTCGATGACCCACTCGTCGCCCTCGCGCCGGATGCGCGTCTGCACATTGGTGGCGTCCGAAGAGGCGACCTCGGGCTCGGTCATGCAGAAGGCCGAGCGGATCTTGCCGTCCAGCAGCGGGTCCAGATAGCGCCGCTTCTGCTCCGGCGTGCCGAACATATGGAACACTTCCATGTTGCCCGTGTCCGGCGCGTTGCAGTTGAACATTTCCGGCGCCCAGTAGATGCGGCCCATGATCTCGGCGAGCGGCGCATATTCGAGATTGGTGCAGCGCGTGCCCGGCGCATCCTCGGGCAGCGAGGGCAGGAACATGTTCCAGAGCCCTTCCTCCCTGGCCTGCGTCTTGATGCCGGCGCAGAAGGGGGGCGGGAAGACGCCCTGCTCGGTCAGTTCGTGCCATTCCTTGTCGCGCGGCACGATCTCGCGGACCATGAAGCGGGTCACCTGCTCCTGGAGCTGGCGGACCTTGTCGGAATATTCGAAATCCATCGTGTCTCGCTTTCGGGTGGCGGCGGCGCCTCAGCAGGCATCGCCATTCAGGCGGCCCCGCGCCGGAGAGACGGGATAGACGCCGAGAACGCGGATCTCGCGGGAGAAGAAGTCGAGCTCCTCCAGCGCCAACCGGACGGAATGGTCCTCGGGATGGCCCTCGATGTCTGCGTAGAACAGTGTGGCTGTGAAGCTGCCGTCGGTCATGTAGCTTTCTAGCTTGGTCATGTTGACGCCGTTGGTCGCGAAGCCCCCCATCGCCTTGTAGAGCGCAGCCGGCACGTTGCGGACCTTGAACAGCAGCGTGGTCGTCACCGGCACGCCGGGCGGCGGGTGCGCCGGTTCGCGGGCCAGCACGATGAAGCGGGTCGTGTTGTGCGCCGCGTCCTCGATATCGGCGCGCAGGATTTCGAGGCCGTAATGTTCGGCGGCGAGCGTGGATGCAATCGCGGCTTCCTCGGGGTCGGCCCGCCGCGCGACCTCGGCGGCCGCACCTGCCGTGTCGGCGTGGACGAGTGCGGTGAGGCCGAGTTCGCGGATCAGCCTGCCGCACTGGCCGAGCGCATGGACATGGCTGCGCACACGCCGGATCGTGTCGAGGCTGGCGCCCGGCGCGCCAAGAAGCTGGTGGCGCACGAGTTCGAAATGTTCGGCCACGATGTGCAGCCCGGTTTCCGGGAGCAGGCGGTGGATGTCAGCGACCCGTCCGGCGATCGAGTTCTCGATGGGGATCATGGCGAGCGCCGCCTCGCCTTCCTCCACCGCCGCGAAAGCGTCTTCGAAGGCCCGGCAGGGGAGCGGTTCCAGATCCGGGTAGGCCCGGCGGCAGGCGAGGTCTGAATAAGCTCCCGGTTCGCCCTGAAAGGCGATCCGGCGGGCGTCGGCGTCGGCGGCCATCGGATGTTTCGACTTATGGTTTTGCGGCAAGGAGTTCTCGCGCTCGGGCGAGGTCGGCGGGAGTATCGACGCCGAGCGGAACGCTGTCAACGACAGCCACGGCGACCCGCATTCCGGCCTCCAGCGCGCGCAACTGCTCCAGCTTCTCGCGCTGTTCCAGCAGGCTCGGCGGAAGCGCCGTGAAGCGTTCCAGGGCCGTCCGCCGCCAGGCATAGAGGCCGATATGGTGGAAGAGCGGACCGGGGCCCGTCGGGGCGGTTGCGCGCGTGAAATAGAGCGCGCGCCCGTCTGCGCCGAACACCGCCTTTACGACATTGGGGTTCGTGCGCTCCTCCTCGCGCACGATCCGCGCCGCAACCGTGCCGATGTCCACTTTCGGGTCGTCGAGCAAGGCGAGCGCGGCGCGGATATCGCCCGGCGGCACCGTCGGCAGGTCGCCCTGGAGGTTGACGATGCGGTCGAACCTCCGGTCGGGATCGAAGGCGTCAAGGGCGGCGCGGATGCGGTCCGAGCCGGAGGGCAGGTCGGGGTCGGTCATCGCCGCCTCGCCGCCCGCCGCGCGCACCGCCGCCGCCACTGCCGGCTCGCAGCAGGCGACGAGCACAGGTCCGACGTCCGCTTCGACGGCGCGCTCCAGCACATGGACGATCAGCGGGCGCCCGGCAATGTCCGCGAGCGGCTTGCCGGGCAGCCGCGTCGAGGCCATCCGCGCCGGTATGGCTATGAGCGCGGAACCGTTCACCGGCCCTGATTTACGCGACGCAACGCCGCATATCCGCTCATTTCAGCCGTCCCTACACTCCGAATTCGACAGATGACTTCCCGGCACACGCCATGCCGCCGTGCAAGATTGCCCTGGCGCGCGCGGCCGTCAACTGGACGACAAGGCGATGGACGTTTTCGAGTTCAACAAACTTGCGGGCGGCCTGTTGCTGGCCGGTGTCGTGACGATCTTTATCGGCATTTTCGGCAACACACTGGTCCCGAAACACGATGGCGGGCACAGCGCCGAGCCGCATGGGACCGAGATGGCCGCCGCTGCGCCTACGGCTCCCGCCAAACCTGCCGGTCCTGAGCCAATTGCCGCGATGCTGGCGGAAGCCGATATCGCGCGCGGCCAGTCGATCACCAGGAAATGCGCGACCTGCCATACCTTCGACGAAGGCGGCGCGGCCAAGCAGGGGCCGAACCTCTACAACGTCGTGGGCGCCGACATCGCGGCCCGCGAAGACTTCGGATATTCCGATGCGCTGGCAGCTCACGAGGGTGAGTGGACCTACGCCAACCTCAACGCCTTCCTCTTCAAGCCCAAGAGCTTCGTCAAAGGCACCAAGATGACCTTTGTGGGCCTGAAGAAGACCCGTGATCGGTCCGATGTCATCGCATACCTGCGCACGCTCTCGGCCACGCCGCAGCCGCTTCCGGAAGGCGATTCTGCGGAGCCGGCCCAGCAAGGCGGGACCGATCCGAAGGCGGCCTTGCCGGCAGAGCCGCAGCCCGCGCAGGCTGCGAAGAAAACGGCGCCCGCACTGGATATGGTTCCGGAGGCTGACGGACGGCAGGCCTGGAGCTTCTCGCTGATAGGAGCGGCTGCGGCCGCCGAGCCGGCCAAGAGCCTCGCGGAACTGCTGGCGGCGGCCACGCCCAAGGCGGGCAAGAAGGTTTCGCGCAAATGCGCGGCCTGCCACACCTTTGACAAGGGCGGCAAGAAACGCATCGGGCCCAATCTCTGGAACATCGTCGGCGCCGATGTGGCGTCGCGCGAAGGCTTCAAATATTCCAAGGGAATGGTGGCGTTCGGCGGCAAGTGGGCCTATGAGCGGCTCGATGCCTATCTCACCAAGCCGAGGAAGGTCGTGAAGGGCGGCAAGATGTCCTTTGTCGGCCTGAAGAAGCCGAAAGACCGCGCGGCGATCATCGCCTTCCTGCGGACCATGGCGGACGAACCGCTGCCGCTTCCCTGAGGGGCCCTGGGGCGCGCCACGCAGATGATCCGCGCCTTCCTCGACCGTCTGGCCGACACCGTCCGTCCCATCCACCGGCGCTATTTCCGTTCCGGCGTTGCCGTCGAGCGCAAGGACGATGAATCGCCTGTAACCCGTTCCGACCGGGAGGCCGAACAGGCGCTGCGCCGGGAAATTGCGGACGCCTTCCCCGAAGACGGCATATTGGGCGAGGAGTTCGGCTCCGAACGCCTCGATGCGCGGCGCGTCTGGGTGCTCGATCCCCTCGACGGCACGCGCGCCTTCGTCAACGGCAAGCCGGTCTTCGGCGTCATGGCGGCGCTGCTGGAGGAGGGCAGGCCGGTCGCGGGCCTGATCGACATGCCGATTCTGTCCGAGCGCTGGATCGGTATCGCCGGCGAACCGACGACCTTCAACGGCGCGCCAGTGCGGGTGCGCGGCTGTGAGAGCCTTGCGGCCGCATCGCTCAATGCGACCTCGCCCGACATCTTCCCCGACAGCGCTTCGCGGGCAGCGTTCGAGCGCCTGTCGGCGGCCTGCGGCCAGCGGCATTTCGGCGGCGACTGCCATCTCTACGGCCTCTTGGCTTGCGGCTGGATCGACCTCGTCGCGGAGGCCGGCCTCGCCCCATACGACTATCTGGCTCATGTCGCGATCGTGGAGGGCGCCGGCGGGCGGATCGGCGATTGGCAGGGCAGGCCGCTCGGCCTCGATTCGGACGGCAGCGTGCTGGCCGTCGGCTCCCCGGCGCTGTTCGAGCCGGCGCTGGACCGGCTGCGCGGGCCGTAGTGCGGCACGGCCCCGGGTCCGGATGACATGGCGACGCGCGTCCTCGTTCCCTCCGGCGTGCTCGGCCTCGGCTTCGACCGGGAGGCGCTCCGGCGCGCCGCGGCGGACAAGCCGGACATCATCTGCATAGACGGCGGCTCGACCGACAGCGGTCCCTTCTACCTCGGCGCCGGGATTTCGAAATATTCGGATGCGTCCGTGTTGTCCGAATGGAAGGAACTGCTCGATGCGCGCGAGGCGGCCGGTTGCCCGCTCGTGCTGGGCTCCGCCGGGACATGCGGCACCGACGGCATGGTGGACTGGATGCTTGAGGCCACTCGCGACATCGCGGAGGCTACCGATCGGCGCCTGAAGGTGACGGTGCTGAAGTCGAGCCAATCGGCCCGGTCTGTCCAGGAAGCCTTGCAGGCCGGCAGGCTGGCGCCGCTTGCCGGGGCGCCGGAATCCGGCATCGACGCCGAAGACATCGCACGCTGTACGCATATCGTCGCGCTGGCCGGCGCCGAGCAGATCGCCGCCGCGCTGCGCACGGGCGCGGATGTCGTCATCGCCGGGCGCGCGACCGATACGGCTGCCATCTCGGCGCTGCCGCTGATGAACGGCGAGCATGCGGGAGCCGCCTGGCACGGCGCCAAAATCGGCGAATGCGGCGCGCTCTGCTCCACGCGCCCGATGAGCGGCGTGATCGGCCTCGAGTTCGACGGGTCCGGCTGCACGGTCGAGCCCCATGCCAATGGCGCGCGCTGCACGCCCGGGTCCGTGGCGGCGCACATGCTCTACGAGAATGCGGACCCCTTCATCCTCCGTGAGCCGGGCGGCTGGCTGGACGCGCGCGGCGCGGCCTACGAGGCGCTGGACGACCGCCGGGTGCGTATCTCCGGGTCCCGGTGGGTCGCGTCGGAGACCTACACCGTAAAGCTGGAGGGCGCCCGGCTCGCCGGATACCAGACGACCTCGCTCGCGATCCTGCGCGACGCGCGCTATGTCGCGAATGCGCGGCGCTGGCTCGACCGGCTGGAGGCGTTCCTCGCCAGCGAAATTCCGGCCCGCACCGGCATGGAAGCTCACGACTACGCCATCGAGTTCCGGTTGATCGGCGTCGATGCGGCGCTGGGCCCGCTGGAGGCGCGGGCGTCCGACCCGGTCGAGGTGGGCGTGCTGGCCATCGTGACGGCGACCTCGCAGGCGGCGGCGACCGAGATCGCCCGGCTCGCAAACCCTTTCCTGCTGCACTTCCCGCTGACCGACGACGAAGACCTGCCGACTTTCGCTTTTCCCTACTCCCCGGCCGAGACCGAGCGCGGCCCGCTTTACGAATTCGCCCTCAACCATGTCATGCGGCTCGACGACCCGATGGAGGCGTTCCGGCTGGAGGTTACGGAGGTCGGGTGTGGCCCGTCTCGGTGATGCGGTGCAGGCGGTTCGGTCCAAGAATGCCGGTCCGTTCATGGTCACGGTGGATGTCTTCTGCGGCACGGATGCAGCCTTCCAGCGGGTCAATGCGGCGCTCTCGACGGCGGCGGTCGGGCGGCTCTACCGCGTGGCGCCGGAGCGGATCGACCGATATGAGCTGCCCGGAATCCGGGTGGTGAAGTTCAGCTTCCCCCGCCCGGTGCCGCAGGGAAGCCGCAACGACCGCGACATGCACGGCGCCCAATGGGCCGTACTGCTGGCGGAGGCAGAGTTCGGGGACGGACCGGCGCCCTGAACCTGTCGGGCCGCCCGCTGCCTCAGACGATCTTCGCCTTCCGGAGCGCAGCGATCCGGTCCTGTCCGTAACCGAGGCCCGCCAGCACCTCGTCCGTATCGGCGCCCATTGCCGGGGCGGGCCGGGCCGGCGCCGCTTCTCCCGTCCGGATCGGGGCGCCGACGGAACCGACCCGGCGGCCGGAGCCGTGCTCCACCCAGAGGTGGCGCCCGGTCTCGGTCGGGAAGGGCGCGTCCATGGCAGCCGCGATGTCATGCACGGGCGCGACCGGCACCTGGCCCTGCAGCGCCTCCAGCCATTCTGCCGTGGTCCTCGCCGACAGCGCCTCATCCAGCATTTCGGTCACCAGGTCCCGGTGGGCGAGACGGGCAGCGAAATCCCGGAAGCGCGGGTCGTCCTTCCATTCCGGCCGGCCGAGCGCGTCCGCCAGCTCGCCCCAGAACTTCTCCTTGTTGCACATGATGAACAGCCAGCCGTCGCGCGTGCGGTAAAGCTGGGAAGGCGTCAGGTTCGGGTGCGAGGAGCGCGGCTCGCGGCCCTGCACGATGCCCGCGGTCAGATACCAGCAGGCGAGATAGCCGAGGTTCGACAGGGCCGTGTCGTAGAGCGAGACATCGAGGTCCATGCCCTTGCCGCCGGCCCGTGCGGCGAGGATGCCGGAGGTCATGGCCAACGCCGCCTGTACGCCGGTCGCAAGATCGACCATGGAAAGCCCCATGCGGGCCGGTGGCGAGCCCGGCTCGCCGGTGACCGAGAGATAACCGGCCTCGGCCTGCATCAGGTAGTCGTAGCCGGGCCAGGCGGCGCGCGGGCCGTCGCGTCCGTAGGCCGACAGATGCACGCAGACGATGGCCGGGTTGGCCGCCTTGAGCGCATCGTAGGTGAGGCCCAGCCGCGCCGGCTGGTCGCCGCGCAGATTGTTGAGCAGGCCGTCGGCCGAGCGCACCAGGTCGTGCAGTACCTCCCCGCCGGCCTGCTGCTTGAGGTCGAGGGCGACCGAGCGCTTGTTGCGGTTGAACGCCTGGAAGAACAGGCTGTCGCCCTCCGGCAGCGGGTCCTGCGAGTGGCGGACATAGCGTCCGACATCGCCGCCCTCGGCAATGTTCTCGACCTTGATGATCTCCGCGCCCAGGTCCGCAAGCTGCATCGTGCCGAACGGCCCGGCCCCGTACTGCTCCACCGCAACGATGCGCACCCCCTCCAATGGCAACATGATGCTCTCCCCGATGCCCGGAATGGCATTCTGGTAGCCCCTCCGCCCGGGTCGGTCCAGCGCGACAGCCATGCGGTTGCGATGGCGGCGGAAATAGTAAGACTCGGTCCGCCCCCTTTCGGAGACACCGGCACATGACCGCACCCAGGATCGGCTACCTGCTGCCCACGCGCGAACGGATCATGAGCGGCGCGAACGAGACCGGGCCGATGCTGGCGCTTGCCGAGCGCGCCGAGGCGCTGGGCTACGATTCGATCTGGATCGGCGACAGCCTGCTCGCGCGGCCGCGCCACGACCCGCTGACGCTGATGGCAGCGGTTGCGGCGCGCACGCAGCGCGTCGCGGTCGGCACGGCGGTGTTGCTGCCGGCGCTGCGCAATCCGGTCGTGCTCGCCCATCAGGTGGCCACAATCGACCGCATAGCCGAGGGGCGGGTGATCCTGGGTTACGGCATCGCCAACGACGTGCCCAATATCCGCGCGGAGTTCGCCGCCGCCGGCGTGCCGTTCGAGAAGCGCGTGGGCCGGATGCTGGAGGGGCTCAGGCTCTGCCGCGCGCTCTGGTCGGGCGAGCCGGTGGACTGGGAGGGCCGCTGGCCCGTGAAGGAAGGCGTGCTCGGCCCGACGCCGCACAATCCGGGCGGTCCGCCGATCTGGCTCGGCGGGGGCGTGCCCGCCGCCTTGAAGCGCGCCGCACGGGAATTCGACGGTTGGTTCCCGACGGGTCCCGACGCCGAAGGCTGGGGCGAGGGATGGCGGACGGTGCAGGCCGCCGCCGTCGAGGCGGGGCGTCCGGCTGGCGCGTTAACGGGCGCGGTTTATCTGACGCTCGCGCTCGATGACGATGCGGACGCCGGCAATGCGCGCATCGATGCCTATCTGGAGAGCTATTACGGTGCGCCCGCCACCGCCATACGCGGGCGCCAGACTGCCTTCGCCGGCCCGCCCGAAGCGGCGGCGGACTGGATCGGGGGCTATGCCGAGCGGGGGGCCGGCCACATCGTGCTGCGCTTCGTCGGCGACCACGAACGCATGCTGGAGGCTGTTGCGGGCGTCAGGGAGCGGATCGGCTGACCGCGGCGGGCGGGGAACCCCGCTCCTCGCAAGCCAATCCGGCAAATCGATGTGTATAACGGCAGCAGCAATCGAATCGAGAGGGAAGCCGGATGCCGGTTAAGGTGGTGATGCAGAACGAGCTGTCGATGGGGGCGGCGGACCGGATTCGGGAGATGGCCGAAGTGGTCGTCGATCCGGACCTGGAGCAGGTCTCCGGGGCGGATATCGTGGTTGCGGGCGGCCGGATAATCGACGCCGGGTTCATGTCCCGCGCCGGGAACCGTCTGAAAATGGTCGCCACGCCCGGCATCGGCGTGGACAAGATCGACGTGAAAGCGGCGAGCGAGCGCGGCATCGTCGTCATCCACAACCCCGACGCCCCCTCGCAGTCCACGGCGGAGCATACCGTCGCGCTGCTTATGGCCATGGCGGCAAGGGTCGTGACCGGGGACCGCTTCCTGCGGGGCGGCCGGACCCTCACCCGCGAGGACATGCGGGGCACGGAACTGCTGGGGCGCAATCTGGGAGTCTTCGGCTATGGCCGTATCGGCCGCCGGGTGGCGGAAATTTGCGCGCTCGGGCTGAAGATGAATGTCACTGTCTGCGACCCGTATATCGACCTGCGACAGGATAGCCCGGAGGGGGTGACGCTGACGGATGACCTCGACGCGGTGCTGAGGAACGCCAAGTTCATCACCTTGCATTTGCCCTTGTCGCCGGTTACCCGCCATCTGATCGGGGAGCGGGAGCTGCGCACGATTCCCGAGGGCGGCTATCTGGTGAACGCCTCGCGCGGGCCGGTGGTCGATGAGCAGGCGCTGATCCGGGTGTTGCAGGGCGGGCACCTGGCAGGGGCGGCGCTCGATGTGACCGATCCCGAACCGCCGCTGCCGGACAATCCGCTGCTGGGCATGGAGAATGTCATCGTCACCCCGCATATCGCATCGAACACGGACCGCGGCATTCGCGCCATGATGCACGGGGTGGCCGACCAGATCGCGCAGGCGATCGCCGGAGAACCGCCCCGCAGCATGGTCGATCCGGAGGTCTGGCCGGGCCGCTTCGCCGGCTGGTCGGCCGCGGATTCCTGACCGGCGCCGATTTTCGTGGCCGCGCCGGCGCTTGCATGCAGGTGTTTGAAAAGATTGGTCGGAGTGGCAAGATTCGAACTTGCGGCCCCTGCCTCCCGAAGACTTGGTTGGGGGGTATGTTCGCGCCTAGTTCACGGTTTATCGGGTCGTTTCAGGCGTTTGGACGGGGCTCAGGTCCGCTAAAGCTGTGCGAGCGCACAGTTTCATCCGGCCGCTGCCCTAGGTAGGCAGGGAACGGAACCAGGCTTCCGTTCCATCGCCTCTACGGCGCTGCGGAGGTAGTCAGGATGGTGGTGACCGTAGGTCGATTCGAGTATGTCCAGAGAGAGGCCGAAGTAGCCAGCAGCAGCCCACTTGTCCGCGCTCGCCTGCATCGCCCAGGTAACCGCCGTCCTGCGAAGATCGTGCCGTGTGCAGTGCTCTATGCCGGATACCTCCAGCGCCGTCTGCCATGCGCGCCTGATATGTCCGCAGCGGCCGCCCCTCGCCTCCACGACGAAGTGACCTCCTTCGCGCTGCCACCGGCGAAGTTGGGCAAGTAGCGGTCGCGGGATGGGGATGGGCGGCTGCCGTTTCTTGGTCTCCGCCTGCCCCGGAGGCCGGCGATACAACATGCCGGTCTCGCAATCGACGTAGCCGCCCTGAGCGTGCGGCATGAACCTGAGGCCGAGAATGGCGTCGGACCTGGAGCCGGTGTAGAGCGCCACCAAAATGAACCTCGCGACATGCCGGCATTTCGTCGTGCGGTATGCGGCACGAAGCAGCTTGGCAGCCTCATCGCGTGTTAACCACCTATCGCGAGGCGCAGGCTTGGCAGGCAGTCGCACCTTTACGGCTGTGGTCACATAGCCTTCAGCGTGACAGTAGTTCAGCGCGGCCTGGAGGACTCCTAATTCCTTTCGGACCGTTCCATCGGCTTTGCTGCGGGCCTTCCCGTATCGACGGCAAGTCTCTCCCGTAATTTTTGAAATCGGGAGGGCGCCGAGCACTGGCAGGAGCGCCGCAATCGCATAGCCGATGCGCGACGGGTCCTTGGTGTTCGGTGCGTGCTCGTGCCCGTAGAGGTCAAGGACCTCCGCGACCGTCACCTGAGCGGTATCACGCGGGCCGACTGGTCGGTCGCGTTCGGCGATGTACCGGGCGAGAGCTGCTTCAGCATCTCGGCGGTCTCTTGTGCCCGTCGACTGTGCGCGGGAGCCGTCGCGGATGACGAAGAGCCCGTTGTCCGGGCGGCAGTAGAGGCGGGCGCCTGCGGATTTTCTCGGCATTTTCAAAAAGCTCCGGAAGTGTGGTCGAGTCGATGCGAAGCGCGCGGCCCATCCTGATCAAGTAGCCACCCGACTGGCGCGGAGAGCGATCTTTCCGAGCTGCCGTAATCCGCCCGCTACCGGCCTAGGGTTCCAGCACCGCGGGTGTCCGGAGAGCGGTGCTGACGCCAGCGCAGGCGACGCAGAATACCCCAGACAGGCGGAGCCAAACGGGAGGCGGCCCTACCGGCGCCGGCGCCGGAACGGGGCCGGTTCCCCGGCCTCCAGGCGCGCGCGGACCTCGTCGATCTGCGGGGTCTCGTGCTTCGGCCTGTCCACCAGGGCCAGGCCGGGGACCAGCGCCTAGTGGACGAGGTACCGATTCGGGGCGGCCCGGTCCTCGTCATGCGTTGCCTCCGTCGGGCTTGAAGGGGTCGCTTCCGGTTGGAGACGAAATCCTTAGTCGTTCAGCACTCATCCGTAACCGACCCGTTTTCATCCGGTCAGATCCACTCCCCGGTCGCGGACAGCCGCGCCGCGCCGCTCCGGTGCTCGACGATCCAGCCGACCGGTTCCCGGTCCGTGTCCACGAGCGGACAGGCGCGGGCCTCGCCGATCCTGTCTGCCGCCGCTTCCGCAGCCGGGAGGGTCTCGAAGAGTTTCACGCGCTCAACCCTGATCTTCTGCTGCATGAGGTCTGTCTCCATATACACGGTCTGGCGAAACGCCCTTGCGACAAGCCCGGCTACCTGTGGGCAGGCCTGTTCCCGGATGACTTGTCGACAAATGGTCAGGGAGCCGGCCTGCGCCCTCCGCCGTTCATGGCGCGGGCCGGCAGGCAAGATGTGCGCGCGGGTCACCCGGGCTGCCGCGCGGCCGCCTCGACGCGGTCCAGCATCTCCAGGATCGCGGGCTCCAGCCAGATCTCATAGATCTCGCTGACGACCCGGAGGTAGTCCGAGAATTCCTCCGGCGGCACCACGGCTTCGGGGTATTGGCGCCGGAGCTCGCCGTGCAGGCGCTTTTCGGCGATGAGCGCGGCGTGGCCCGTCTCCATCGGGACGATCCGAAGGATCCTGCCCTCCACATGGTCGGGCAGGCCCAGCTGGTGGCGCATGCGGGAATCCGGATCCCGGCTCATGCCCAGTTTCAGCACCGGGCGGCGGTCGGGGGGCGAAAAGCGCATCAGATAGACCGCGCTCGGCTCAGCGGGCCAGACGTCGCCGCAGGTCTCGCAGGCGAAACGGCCGGTCTGCATGTTCGCGCGCGCCACACGCTGCGTCTCGCCGCAGCCGTCCTCGTGGGCGTAGACGCGGTAATTGGGGTCGCCTGTTAATCGGCTTTGAAGTTTGACCCCCGATCGGCGTGCAATATTGACCCCCCTGAGTGGCACGGCGGAGGTTGTCCCGGTAGTCAACAGGGGGGACCCGCGCGGCTTCGTGTAGCGCCCTGCGCTACGCGGAGCGAAGCCGCGTGGGGGGTGCCTGTTGGCCCACCGGGGCAACCGGGCCGCGGGGACGGTCGGCGCCGGGTCAGGAGCGGTTCTTGAAGCGCCAGCTCTCGTTTCCGGTCTCGATGATCTCGCAATGATGGGTCAGGCGGTCGAGCAGGGCTGTGGTCATCTTGGGGTCGCCGAAGACGGACGGCCATTCGCCGAAGGCGAGGTTGGTGGTGATGACGATCGAGGTGCGCTCGTAGAGCCGGCTCATGAGGTGGAAGAGCAGCTGCCCGCCGGCCTGGGCGAAGGGCAGGTAGCCGAGTTCGTCGAGGATGACGAAGTCGCGCCGGGTGAGCTGGTCCGCGGTGCGGCCCTGGCGTCCGGAGCGGATCTCGGCCTCGAGGAGATTGACCAGGTCGACGACGTTGTAGAAGCGGCCGCGCGCGCCCTTGCGGATGCAGGACCGCGCGATGGCGACGGCGAGATGGGTCTTGCCGGTGCCGGTGCCGCCGACCAGCACGATGTTGCGCTTGGCTTCCAGGAAGCCGCCCATTGCGAGGTCGCGGATCAGGGGCTCGTTGACCGGCGAGGCGGCGAAGTCGAACTCGGCCAGCTCCTTGGCCGCCGGCAGCCTGGCGGACGCCATCTGGTACTTGATCGAGCGTGCCGTCTTGTCGGCGATCTCGGCCCTCAGCAGAGCGCCGAAGATCTGTTGCACCGGATGACGGCGCTTGAGCCCGTCGGCGAGGATGTCGTCATAGGCGGCGCGCATCCCCGCGAGCTTCAGCGTTGTCATCATCGCCAGCACCTCATGACGCTCCATGGCCGGCCCCCCTCAGGCGGTCGTAGCGCCGACAGTCGGCCACCGGCTGGTGGCGAAGCCGCAGGCCCTCGGGCGTCGGGATGGTCGCCGGCGGCGCCGGCTGGCACCGCCGGGCCAGGATGTTGAGCACGACGTCGGCGCTGCAGGCGCCGCTGTCGAGCGCCTCGGCACAGGCCGCCTCGACCGCCTCCAGCCCGTCCTCCAGCACCGCCGCGAGAACCTTGACGAACTGCCGGTCGCCGTCGTCGCGGGCGGAAAGCCGGGTCCGCAGGCGCCCGAGCGCGTTAGGCAACTGCCAGCCCTTGAAGGGCGCGCCATTGCGCAGCGCGCCGGGCTTCTTCGTCAGAATCGGCACGTAGTGCCACGGATCGTAGACGATCCGGCCGCGCCCGAAGCTGCGGGGATGCTCGGCGACGATCTCGCCGTCCTGGCGGATGACGATCCGATCGGCATAGGCCCGCACGTCCACCGGTCGCCCGACCGCGCGGGCCGCCACGCTGTACTGGTTGTTGTCGAAGCGCACCAGACAAGTCTTGGAGACCGCTACCTCAGTGGCGTGGAAGCCGTCGAAGGGGCCGCGATACGCTGTCAGGAAGGGCCGCTCCTCCTCGAACACCTGCCACACCGTCTTGCCCGGGATCGTCGGATGCGGACGCTTCCTGGCGTCCTCGATGCACCGATCCATGAGCCACTCGTTGATCTCGGCGTAGGAGCGGCCCCGCGGGCTGGGCACGAACAGGCGGCCGCGAACGTCACCCACCTGTCTCTCGACCTGCCCCTTCTCCCAGCCAGCCCCGGGCGTGCACGCCACAGGCTCCACCAGATGGTGGGTACACATCTCCTGGAAGCGGCGGTTGTAGTCCCGCTTCTTGCCCACGAACACCGTGCTCACCGCCGTCTTCATGTTGTCGTAGATGCCGCGCCGGCAGACCCCGCCGAAGAAGCGGAACGCGCGCTCGTGCGCCTCGAACACCATCTCCTGGCTCTCGCGCGGGAAGATCTGGACCAGCTGCATGCGGCTGTGACACAGCCGCATGTGCGCCGCCTTCACCCTGGTCGTCGTGCCCGACAACACCGCGTATTCGTGGCTCCAGTCGAACTGGTAGGCCTCGCCCGGATCGAAGATCAGCGGCACATAGGCCTCGGACGACGACAACAGCCGGTGCCGGCGCCGCCAGACCCTGGCATAGCGGCGCACCGCGTCGTAGCCGCCCTCATAGCCCAGAGACGCAAGGTCTTCATGAATCCGCAGCAGAGACAGCCGATCCCGGCGCGCCTTCTTCTCGTTGGCCTTCAGCTGGCGCTCGAGCTCATCCACCCACGGTCCAAGCTTCGGCATCGGCTGGATCTTGCGCTCGTAGCTGTACGAGGTCTCATCGCCCCGCACCACCTTGCGCACCGTGTTCTTCGAAACCCTCAAATCCCGGGCGATCGTCTTGGTCGGAACGCCCCTCACCAGATGATCCCGACGGATCCGTGCGATCGTTTCCACTACCAGCATCTCCCCCTCACCTCGTCCGTCCAATGACAAGGTGCGTTCATGGGAACAAACCATGGGGGGGTCAATTTTGGACGCCGATTACCCCCAATCGGGGGTCAATATTCCACGCCGATCAACACCCGTCCCGGCTGCAAACCTTGTATTGCCGAATCGACCCCTGAGCCGTCCCGGGTTCCCACGCCGTCCGCCCGCAGCTGGCCGATACGATCCTGCCCCTACCGGAACGGATCCCGATCGGGGGGCTGCAATCCGGAGTTCCGGCGCTCACTCGGGTGTCGATGCGCCCGGAACCAATCCCATCTCGCGCGCGCGGCGCACGGCCTCGGCCCGATTGCGCGCTCCGAGCTTGGCGAACAGCTTGCGGATGTGATAGCGCACGCCATACGCGCTCAAACCCAGCGCGGCTCCGATCTCCTTGTCCTTCTCCTCGAGCCGTTGCAGCACCTCCCTCTCGCGCACGCTCAGCGCCGGTTGCCGGGGGTCGCCGGCCCTCTCCATCGCAGTCAGAAGCGATCGCGCCGTCTCCTTAACGGTAGAGTCGGGGGCCGATACCAGGAATGCAGCCACGAGTTGCGCGCAGTCCGCGCGCTCCCGCACCAGCGGCCAAGCGTAGGGCGTCTCGGCGTACAAGCGCAGGTAGGCCTCCAGATGTCCGGCCGCAGCGGCCGCCTCGCCTGCGCGGAGCTCCAGCACCACCGACAGCGCCAGGGCGCGCATCAGCGTTCGTCTCAACCCCCGCGCCGCCGCAACCGCGCGCAGCTCTTCGGCGAAGCCGCGGCCCGCCTCGAAGCGCTCGCGCCCGATCGTCAAACGCAGGCGCGCGCAGGACAGGGCCTCCATTTCCCGCCAGCTCTGTCCGGCAAGGTCCAGACAGTCCGCCGCCGCCTCCGGCAGATCGTCCAGCACCCAGGCCTCCTCGCCATCGCCGATTCGCCCCGCGACCGCCAGCAGGGAAACCCGCAGCGCCGACACGTAGCGCACCAGCGCCGGCAATCGGGCTGCCCGCACGTAGTCCAGCATTTCGTCGGCGGCCGCCAGCGCCCCGTCGACACCCTCGTCGCGAAGCCTCAGGTCGACCACCGCGCCGGCGGCCGCCGCATAGGCCGAGAAGGGCGAGCTGCCCGTCGCCAGCGCGCCGGGAACGCGGGTCAGCGCCGGGTCCGGCGCAGCGCGGTTGCATTCCAGCGCAAGCTCCTGCAGCAGGACCCCGGAGACCGCCGCCGGCACGGGATCGGGCACGTAGTTCTTCCTGGCCACCCGCTCGACTCCAAGGTAATGCGCCGTCGCGTCCTGGACCCGGCCCTGCGCCATGGCGATCTGCCCCAGCTGCATGTCCACGGACATCCTCATGTAGCGGCTCTCGCCGCAATGTTGGCGCGCCCGCGCGGCATGCTCGAGCGCGGCCCCGAATTCCGCCGTCATGTTGCTCGCGATGCACAGACCGTGCTCGATATGACCGCGCATCAGAGGATCGACACGCGGCGATTCCGCGAGCTGCGCAAGGTCGGCCAATAGCGTCCGGATCAACTCCGAGCCGACACGTTCGCAGCCATACAAGGCAATCATGCCGCGAACCACGCGGACGTCCGCTGCCAACTCGAACTCGGCGTCGCTCGCATCGGCATCGAGGCCGCCGGGACTCGCGGCCACGCAACGGTACCTCTCCCGGGCCTCCTCCAGACGCCCCGACAGCACCAATGCCAGGCAGTGGACCAGCGCCAGCCGCGGGCGCGCCCCGACGACGTCCTCGCCCAGCCACCGGGCGGCGGCCTGGAACTGGACCGGCCCTCCGCGGATCCACAGGCGGACGCCGCCGGCGCGCTCCATGAAATCGCCCGCCAGTGCCGGTTCCCCCGCTTCGACGGCGTGGCGCATGGCGGCCGCCGTTTCGCCTCGCCGCATGAGGGTCTCGGCAATCCGCCGATGGATGGTGCGAAACCGCTGCGGGGTCTCCCGGAAGCGCCGCCTGGCGCAGTGTTCGCGAATCAGCGGATGCAGCCGCCAGATAACCGTTGCGCCGTCGCGGACCGGCTCGAGAAGCCCAACCAGG
The DNA here is from genome assembly GCA_965261985.1 of Alphaproteobacteria bacterium. Classification (GTDB taxonomy): domain Bacteria; phylum Pseudomonadota; class Alphaproteobacteria; order Bin95; family Bin95; genus Bin95. The sequence continues at coordinate 4,035,155 of OZ253490.1, read as the reverse complement.
AAGGGCATCGTGTCGATCCGGCGCATCGAATCGCTGCGCTCCAGCACGTCGTCGAGAAGCGCCGCGTCCATCCACTCGAACAACCCGATATCGAGCAGGAATTCCCGGTCCTCCGCCCCGAGGCCGGCGAAGAGCCGCGACTCCACCCAGTTCTCCACGAATTCGCGCCCGTTCCCCCGCTCGCCGCTCTCCATCTCGTTGCGGGAAATCCTGAGCGCAAACGGCCAACCCGCCGACTCGGACATCACCACCGCCAGTCGAGGGGGTGACAGTTTCCCCTCGAAGAAGTCCGCGACCTCCGATTGTGAGAACCGCAAATCGTCCGTCGACACGATCGCGGCGCGGCCTTCCAGCACGGCGCCCGCGATGTTCAGGCCGTCGGGCAACTGTCGGCACGCAAACGCCAGATGAAGGTTGGGCGGGCCGCGCTGCAGCAGGAAGTTCAGCAGCGCTGCCGAACCCGGGTTCGGCAGCCGTTCCAGCTCATCGAACACCAGCACGAAAGGCTCGTCGAGTTCCGCAATCTCGCGCACCGCAAGCCCGGTGCGGCTCTCGCTCCCGCCTCGTGCCTTGACCGAACCCGATACCGCGAGGTTCTCCGATCCTGCAACTGCGCCAGGCGCCACGCTCTGGCAGGCATAGGCAATGTAGGTGTCGAGAACGGCGGGTTCGTCCTGCTCGTCCACGGAAACCCAAGCGATGGGAACCCCGTCGTCGCGAAGCCGGCGGCAGCACTCGGCAAGCAGGGTCGTCTTGCCGAACCCGCCGGGCGCCGTTAGCACCGTCAGCCGGCGGTGGGTCGGCATTGCCCGCTCCACGAGCCCCGCGCGGTCGAGATAGCCGGCCACCCGGTCGGGGACGGCAATCTTCTGGCGCAGCAACCAGGGAAGCGGCCGCTCGTCGCCGGATCCTTCGTCCGCCTGCCGAGGCGATTGCCCGGCGTTGCCGTTGCGCATGCCCGGATCGGTTTCGGTCATCGGGCGCGCCGGACCGGAGGCCGCGACGGCACACCGCGCCGATACCGCGCACGTTTTCGCGTGCCCGCAACTGCCCGCAGTCCCCGCGACGGCATCCCGCAATTTGTCAGCTTGCTACTCATGATCTTGCAGCGAGCTTATCGCCCATATAACAATCGCGCATGCGAATTAATGTGTAGTAAAGCAACATCGGTGAAACTACATAATTTTCGCAATTCGCTACACAACACGGCCCTCGCGGCAGAGGCCCGATGGCTCGGTCGCCGGAGGGCCGACGGACCCTGTCGCGGGACCGGTCTCGACCGACCCGGCCGGGTTGACGAAGCGCCGGCGGGAATTTTTGCATACCGTCGGCACACAGTTCCGGCCTCTCTTCCAGCATGCGCCACAGACCTGAGTCCGATCCTTGGGCCGTATCGCGCCGCGACGCGAAAGAACCTCCCTCAACTTCAGCTGCTTCATCGCTGGCACCGCTGCATTCCTCCCGATCGAACCCGTCGCAGTGCCCGGCGGTGGGATTACGGATTACGGCCCGGGTTTGTAGTTTTTGTTTGTAGTATGGGCCAATGAGCAGACTACTCTATCTGCTTTCTAGACTCTTATTGTTGCCGCGTTCTCAATCCTTATGGAACGGCATAAGAGGGCGCCTTGGCAAAAACCTTCTATCGACTTCGCCCCGATCTCTACGAGAACGGCCTCCGCGACGACGCCGTGACCGTCTTCCCCGACTTCACGATCCGCCACCGCCTGAAAGCCGTCGAACTCCATGACCCTCCGAAGTGCTGACAGGCGGTCCCGCCGGCGCGCCATCCGGGAGGGCGAGCGGCGCTGGCGGCATTGCTCCTCCTCAGGCAAGCGCGGCGAGGGCGGCCTCGCGCGTCTCCCGGTAGTCGATGACCGAAAGGAAGCCGCTCATCTCCAGGACCGAGCGGCATTGCGGCGCGAGCGCGGCGATGGCGAACTTCCCGCCCTCCTGCCGGCATGCCCTGGTCCCGATCAGCAGGGCGCGCAGTCCGGCGCTGTTGACATAGCTCATGCCCGCGCAGTCCAGCATTATGCGGACAGCCCCGCGCTCCAGGGCGGCGGAAATCCTCGCCATCAGGACCGGCGCGCTGGCGCTGTCCAGCCGGCCGTTCAGCGAGAGCACGAGCGAGCGCCCCTCATGCCGCTCCCCGATCTCGATATCCGGCCCGTCCTCCGGCTTCCGTCGGCCGGGGGCGCCTGCGGCAAGCGCGGCCTCCACGGTCTCGTGGTAGCCGAGGATGGACAGCAGGCCGCTCGCCTCCAGGACTGCCCGGCAATCGGGCCGGAGCGCGGCGATGGCGAGTTCGCCGCCTGCCTGCATGCAGGTCTTCGCGCCTATCAGGAGCGCGCGGAGCCCGGCGCTGCTGATATAGACGATCCCGTCGCAGTCCAGCACCGCGCGGCCGCCGCCGCGCCTTGCGATGGCGGAGAGTTCGGCTTCCAGGACCGGCGCGCCGGACCCGTCCAGCCGCCCGGAGGGAGAGACGACGACCGCCGCTCCCTCCTTGCGGATCTCGATCTTCATCCTGCCGCTCCCCTCATCCGCGGTTGCCGTCCGCGCGGGCGGCGGCGACGAGTTCCTTCATGCGGGCCGCATCGACGGCGCCGCCGACCAGCCTGCCGCCGACCACGAAGGCGGGCGTGCCGTTGATGCCGATCTGCTGCGCCAGCGCCCGGGTCTCGTCGAGATAGGCCGCGATGGCCGGGTCCTCCATGTCCCGCCGGAGGCGCTCCATGTCGAGCCCGGCTCCGACGGCGAGCTCCACCACCTTGCCCTCGGTAAGCTCCGGCTCCTTCATCAGCGCCAGATGGAAGGGCAGGTACCGGTCCTGGCGCTCGGCCGCCATCGCCGCGCGGGCGGCGAAGACCGAGACCGGGCCGAGGATCGGGAACTCCTTCCAGACGACGCGCACATTCGCGTCCGCCTCCAGCAGCGCCTCCATCGCCGGCAGGGCGCGCTTGCAGAAGCCGCAGCGGTAGTCGAAGAACTCGACCACGGTGACATCGCCCTCCGTATTGCCGGAAACCGGTGACATCGGGTGCGAGTGGAGCGCCTCGCCGTTCTCGGCTATGGCGGCCTCAGCGCGCTTGCGCTCCTCCTCCTGCCGCTTCGCCCGGAGAATCCCGATGGCCTCCTCGATCACCTCGGGGTTCTTCAGCAGGTAGTCGCGGACGACCCCTTCGATGGCGCCCTTGTCCGGGCCGGACCCGTGATTCGAGTGGCTGTCCGCCGTAACGGGCGCCAGGAGGGCAAGCGCGGCAAGCGCCGCCAGGATACGAGTTCGCATGGTCTGCATGTCCTTTCATTATGCCGGCTCGCGCAGTTCGGGCCGGCCGTTTCGCTGCGAAGCGGTTCATTCCCCCTGCAGGGCGACGATAGGATCGAGACGGGAGGCCTGGTGGGCCGGCTGGAGGCCGAAAAACACGCCGATCGCCGAGGAGACGCCGAGCCCGACGGCCACGGAGAGCGTCGAGACGAAGAAATCCCACTCCGTGTAGTTGCAGATGCCCCAGGTGGCGCCGCTGCCGACCGCGAGGCCGACGAGGCCGCCGGCAAGCGTGAGGATGACCGACTCGATCAGGAACTGGCGCCTGATGTCGCCGCGGCTCGCCCCCAGCGCCCGGCGCACGCCGATCTCCCGCCGGCGCTCCGTCACCGAGATCAGCATGATGTTCATCACCCCGATGCCGCCGACGACGAGGCTGATGCTGCCGATGGCTCCCAGCAGCAGGGTCATCACGCCGAGCTGAGACTCCATCTGCTCGATCAGCTGCTTCGCGCTCCTGACTTCGAGCTTGAGCCGGGGGTCGCGCTGCCGGAACCAGGCCTCGACCGCCGCGACCGCGTCCTCGTAGTGGACGCCCGGCGCAGCGCGGGCGACGATGCTGTCGACTCTGGGTTTGGGCGTCACCCGCCAGGCGGTGACGGCGGCGATGAACACCGACTCGTCGGCCTCGACCCGGATCGGGGAACCGTAGGACTCCTCGCGGCTCACCAGCACGCCGGCCACCCTGTAGAAGCGCCCGTCGATCTCAAGCTCGGCTTCCATCGGGTCGAGCGTGCCGGCCCGGCGGATGGCGGCCGCGACCTTGGCGCCGACGACGCACCAGAGGGTCCCCGCGTCGAGGTCCGAGACGAACCGCCCCCGGGCCAGTTCGAGCTTCGCAAGGTCGGCGAATGACGCCGTGACCCCCTTCATGGAGCCCTTGCCGACCCGCCGCCCGGCATGGACGAAGCCGCTGCCGCCCGGCACCGTCGGCGCCGCTGTGGAGATCTCCGGCAGCGACTCCGCCAGCGCCAGCGCGTCGTCGAGCCGGATGCCGGGGCCCCGGTAGTCGCTCTCGACCCGCACGGTGACGATGTCGGTGCCGAGCGCCTCGAACTGCTTGCGCGCCTCGGCTTTCGCGATCTCGCCGGCCGAGACCATGGCGATCACCGAGGCGATGCCGATGGCGATGCCGATCAGGCCCAGCACGGTGCGCAGGCGGGCGCGCACCAGGCTGCGCACCGCCTCGCGCAGGCTGTCCGTGAGCGCCCGGCCCGCATGCTTCATGCCGCGCCGGTCTCCGCGGCCTCGCGGGCGTCTTCGAGCAGCTCGCCGTCGCGGATCAGCGCCCGGCGCCGGCATTGCAGGGAGACCGCCGGGTCGTGGGTGATGATGACCACCGCGACCCGCTCCTCCCGGTTGAGGCGGATCAGGAGCTGCATCACCTCCTCGGCCGTGTCGGAGTCGAGCGCCCCCGTCGGCTCGTCCGCCAGCACCGCGGACGGCGTCCCCACCAGCGCCCTTGCGATCGCCACGCGCTGCTTCTGCCCGCCGGAGAGCTGGTCCGGCCGGTGGTCCAGACGGTCGTCCATGCCGACCTTGCCCAGTATGTCCCCCGCCCGGCGGCGCGCCTCCCGCCGTCCCGCGCCGCGATAGACCAGCGGCAGCCCGACATTCTCCAGCGCCGTCAGGTGTCCGAGCAGGTTGAAGGACTGGAACACGAAGCCGATATGCTCGTTGCGGAAGGCCGAAAGCTCCCGGTCGTTCATGCTCGCGACGTCGCGCCCGTCGATGCGGTAGGCGCCCGATGTCGGGCGACCCAGCAGGCCCACTATGTTCATCAAGGTGGACTTGCCGCTGCCCGACGGCCCCATGATCGAGATCAGGTCGCCCGCGTCCACGCGCAGGTCGATGCCCTTCAGCACCTCGACCTCCACCGGCCCGAGCCGGAAGGTCTTGCAGATATCGGCAAGCTCCAGCATCGCGTTCCTCTCAGCCTTCCGGAACCAGGATGGTTTCGCCGGCCTTCAGGCCCCGGCGGATTTCCACCGTGTCCCTTGCGGTCCGCCCGACCTCGACCTTGCGCTCCTCGATGTCGCCGGTTGCGGGATCGACCACGCGCAGACGGTGCGCGCGGCCGCGGCTCCACACCGCTGCGAGCGGCACGGACAGCGCCTTCGGGTTGTCGTAGGTGACGATCCGGAGCCGGGCCGACATGCCGGAGCGGAGCCGCGCCGCGCCCTCCGGCCCGACCGGGTCGAGCGTGACCTCCACTTCGAATTTCGGGATGCCGCGCGACTTGGGGGCCGCCTGAGAGGAGACATGGGTCACCTCGCCCTTGAGCGTGAGCCCCCGAAATGCGCTGCCCGTAACGGTCACCTTCTGCCCGTCCCGAAGCCTGACCACGTCCGTCTCGTCCACCTGGACCGACGCCGCCATGCGCGAGAAATCGCCGATCTTGAGCAGGTCCTGCCCGCGGCGCACCGGATTGCCAGCCTCGAGTTCCTTGCGGACCCGGCCCGCCGCCAGCGCCTTGCCCGCAACCGGCGCAAGCACCGCGCCGTGCCCGAGCGCCTCCGCTGCCGCCCGGAATTCCGCGCGGGCGGATTCCAGCTCCAGCCGCGCATCCTCCAGCGCCTCCTCGCTGCCCCGCGCGCGCGCGGCGGCCAGCTCCTCCTGCGCCGCCTCGAAGTCGAGCTCCTGGCCCCTGAACTGCCGCTCCGCGTCCTCGTGCTCGTCCGCGGAGATCAATCCTTCCTCGAACAGGAAGCGGCTCTTGTTGATGGCCGTGCGACGGCCTTCCATGTCGAGCCGGGTCTTGGTGAAGCTCCGGCGCGCCTTGACCATTTCCGGGCTGTTCTCCCAGTCCTCCAGCGTCTGGACGCGCTTCAGCGCCCCGGCCTGGCGCCGGCGCGCAGCCGCGTATGTCTTCCTGGCCCGGGTGAGATCCAGCTCCAGCAGCACGCCGCCTTCCGCGACGTCCTGCCCGGTCCGGAAATGCACCACCGCAATATCCCCTTCGATCGGGCTGCGCACGGGCACCACGCGCCAGGGTGCGAGCGTGCCCCGGAGCGTGATGCTGTCCGAGACCCTGCGGGGCTGGACCGTCATCCGGCGCCCTTCCCCGGCCGGTACGGCGGCGGCCTCTGCGGACACCCCGTCGAACAGGTCCAGCGAGCGCGTGGTCCAGAAGCCCGCGCCGAGGAACAGCCCCACCGCCAGCACCATGCCGAGCCCCTGCACCACCCGCACCTTGCGCAGCGCCGAAGCCAGCGCCGCATTGCGGTCCTCGATCTCCCGGTAGGCGTCCTGGAGGCGGCGGTGCTGCTGCTCCGCCTCCTTCGCCAGCCTGAGTTCCGTCTCGCGAAGTTCGCGCAGCTCGGTGATGTCGCTGAACACCGCGATCGCCGCCACCGCCTCGCCGGCCTCTCCGCGCCTCAGATAGGAGGTGGCGACCGAGAGCGCGCGCGCCTCGCCGCCGCTCTCGACGCGGACTACGCGGCGCTCCGCGCCGGCGCCCTCGGCCGTCGCGTCGAGCACCTGCTGCGTGAAATCGTCGAAGCCCTCCCGCGCGATGAACAGCTCGGCGAAGTTCCGCCCGTCCGCCTCGCCGGCCTCAAGGCCCAGTATGCGCTCGGCCGCCGGGTTGAGAGTCTCGATCCGCCCGGCGAGGCCCACCACCAGCACCCCGTCCTCGAGGTTATCGAGCACCTCGCGGTGGATGTCCGGCCCGTTCATCGCCCCACCTGCTCGATGCTTATCCCCCACCGGTCGAGCGTCGTGCCGAGCGTGCGGTCCAGCGAGCCGAGCGAATCCCGGTAGCGCGCCACCGCGTCCAGCTCCTGCCCCTGCGCGGCCACGAGGTCGTCCTCGAACCGGCCGAGCTGGAAGGCCGAGGACAGGCCCTGCTGCAGCTTGCGGCGCTCGACATCGAGCTTGCGCTCCGCCAGGTCCCGCGCCTGGCGCGAGAGGTCGATCTGGCGCAGCGCCACCGCCACATCGTGCACCGCCCGGCGCACCTGGATGCGGATCGACTGGCGCCGCTCCGCAAGCCGCATCTCCGCCCGGCGCATGCCGTTCCGCGCCCTCGTGAGCGCCCGCCTGGCATCGTCGTTCTGGAGCGGCACGGTCAGGTTCAGCCCGCCGCTCCAGTGCGTCAGGTCCCGCCCGCTCCGGTGGGCGGCGCTGGCGCTCAGGCTGAGGGCGGGCAGCTTGACGGTGGGATTGTCGCTCACGGGAGCGATGGATTCCAGTGTCATGTATCTCCTTGAGACGGCCCATTCGTCGTTCTGCTCGAGGAGGACGGCGCCGACGAGGCGTGTGATGGCGTCCTCGTTGGGGAAGATGCCGACGACGTTGGTGCGGCGCTTGATCTCGGCATGGAGCCGTTCGATCGGGTTGGTCGAGTGCAGCTTCTGGCGGTGTTCCCTAGGGAAGCTCATGTAGGCGAGGACGTCGTGCTCGGCTTCATCCATGATGGCGGCGAGCTTTGGCGCCTTGGGCCTGAGCTGGTCGGCGACCAGGCGCCACTGCGCGCTTGCGGCCTCGGCGTCCTCCTGAGCGAAGGCGGTGGCGACGAAGGCGGAGACGACGCGTCGGCCCTGCTTGCCGGCATGGGCGAGCAGGTTGCGCATGAAGTGCACGCGGCATCGCTGGGTGGTTGCGCCGAGGACCCGGGTGGTGGCCGCCTTCAGCCCCTTGTGGTCGTCAGCGATCACCAGCTTGACGCCGCGCAGGCCGCGCCGGGCCAGAGAGCGCAGGAAGTCGGTCCAGAAGGTCTCGGCCTCGGACGCGCCGATCGCACCTCGCGCCTTCCCTGGTCGTTGACTGCCACCGCGACGGTGACCGCGACCGAGACGATCCGCCCGGCCTCGCGCACCTTCACATAGGTCGCATCCAGCCAGAGATACGGCCAGTCGCCCTCCAGCGGCCGCTCAAGGAAGCCGCGGACCCTGTCGTCGATCTCGCCGCACAGCCGCGACACCTGGCTCTTCGAGATGCCCGACATCCCCATGGCCTGCACCAGGTCGTCCACCGAGCGGGTGGACACGCCCTTGATGTAAGCCTCCTGGATCACAGCCGTCAGCGCCTTCTCGGCCATCCGACGCGGCTCCAGGAAGCCGGGGAAGTAGCTCCCCTTCCTCAGCTTCGGGATCTTCAACTCAACCGTGCCGGCGCGTGTCTCCCAGACCCGGTCGCGGTAGCCGTTGCGATGGGTGATCCGATCCGGCGAACGCTCGCCGTGTGCGGCGCCGGCAAGGCCCTCGACCTCAAGCGTCATCAGACGCTCGGCCGTGAACCCGATCATCTCGCGAAGCAGGTCGGCGTCGGAACTCTTTTCCAACAGCCCCCGCAGGGTCATCATGTCGTTGGTGGTCATCGTGGTCTTCCTCCGGTCAGGTGGACTTGGCTAGCCCAACCCTAAACCGGTACCGCGATGGCCTCCGCTATGGGTAAGTGGCCCCCCGCCGCCAGACTCGTGGCGGTCGCTGCGGCGGGCCACTTACCCACAGCTACCAGCGGATGCCTCTGCTCCTACACCACGCTTGGGGACACGACCGCCAAGCGAATGCACGTTACAGGTTTCGTTGGCCCGCAGCACGGCGGCCGCGTGAAATCGCGTCCGGCGCAGTAACAGGGTACAGCCGAGCCCAATTCCGTCATGCCAGTCATCGGCCACCGCAAGTACCTGTGCGGGCTCACCCCGACCGGTCGGATCTCGCAGCCAGCCTTCCATCTGCTCGGCCAACATGGCCAAACCCCGCACGAGCTGACTCATGATGCTCCGGTACCGGCCAATCTCTGTTGACGAAGTCATCTCCGCACTCGCCTTGTCAGCCACGACGTCACCACAAAAAGAGCATCGGCTATGTCACAATGGGGAAGGATCAGCCGCGACCCGACCGACCCGGCGCTTCCTGTGGAGCATCTGTGGACGCCGCTGTTGGCACACCCGAAATCCGAACTCAAATCGCCCCGATTAGACCGGCCGGGACTTACTGAAATCGCCGGCCGGGACTTTCCGAAATCACCGGCCGGGACTTTCTGAAACGCGCATGTAAGGCGCGTCATCGATCCATCCGCGTATCTCTGACCGCAGCCAACGCACGGCGTTGGGCCCAACCTTCTTCGGCGCAGGGAATTCACCCTTCCTCATTTTGCTGTATATCGCGGAACGACTGAGACCTGTCATTCTCTCCACTTCGGAACGTCGCAGTAGTCGGTCATCGTCAGCGGTCGGCATTCCCGAGCCTCCTCAATGCGTTGCTTGCACCATCATCGGCGTGCGCCCGAGCGCAAGAGTCCCCGACACGATATATGGGGATAATAAGTTCTTCTTATGAAATCGCTGAACTAATATAGTAATTGAAGATGGATTTACCTCCGCTCCGGTTGCGTAGGCCGCCCATTTTTTCATGAACGCCTGGCGCTTCTCGAACAGGTCGGACCGCGCACAGGCCCGTTCGACTGCGCTTCCGACGCTGTGCGCCAGGGACAGTTCCATGACGGCTCTGTTGCAAAGTTCGCCAGACTGCCGAACTGACCGCGCTACGTGGGGCGGGGGTGAGGCATGAGCGAGTTCAAGCGACATCACTTCCGGGGAGAGATCGTGCTCTGGGCCGTTCGCTGGTGCTGCCGTTACGCTGTCAGCTACCGCGGTCTCGAAGCGATAACCTCATTTCGAGAGAAAATGCGCCCAATCGTCCATCAACCTTCGCCGCGCCTCCAGAAGGTCGCTGCGCTGGTAGGCGGCAACGGTTGCGCTTCCCTCCACATGCCCCAGCGCAAATTCCATCGCCCGTTCCGACGCTCCGGAGCGTTCCTCGGCCCAGGAGCGAAACGCGGACCGCATGCCGTGAACCGTGCAATCCGGTCTGAGCGCTTTCAGCGGCTTCGCCACCGCAACATCCGTCATCGGCCCCCGCGACCGTTGCGCCGGGAAAACCAGCCCCTGCCCACCGCCCGCCTGTCGGGCGCGGAGAAGCACGGCCGCCGCCGCATCGGAAAGCGGAACGCGATGCGCCAGACCCCGCTTCATGCGCCTGCGCGGAAGCACCCAGACCCGTGCGTCCAAGTCGATCTCATCCCATACCGCGCCCCGCGCCTCCCCGCTGCGAACGCCAGTCAACACGGTAAAGCGCAAACATTCCTTTGCCGCCCACCATGCCGTTACCCCGTCCAGCGCCCGCAGAAACGCTCCCACCTCCGCATAGTTCATCGCCGCGTGGTGCCTGGCAGGGGAGCAAGGCTTCGGTAACGCCGCGGTGAGCGCCGGGCCGGCGGGATTATCGACGCGGTACCCCTCCGCAATCGCCCAATCGAAGACCACCCGCATACGCCGCAGAACCCGCTTCATGGTCGGATGCTTGTCGAGCCATTGCCCCTCTACGCACCGCTTGCAGTCTGCGACCGTCACTTCATCGATCCGCCGAGACCCGATATGCGGGAGCACATAGTCGCCTAGCGACCCCCGCCACTGCCCTTCCTCTTTCCCGTTCCACCGCGCCCTATGCAGTCGGATCACCGCGTCCACCGCTTCCGCGACCGTAGGGCAAGCGCGCCGGGCGCGCTTCGCCGCGCGGGGGTCAATCCCCGCCCGGACGGCACGACGGTTGTCGATAGCAAGGTCGCGGGCTTCGGCAAGCGTCACGACCGGATAAGGTCCAAGCCCCAGCATGGTCTGCCGCCCGGCAATCGTGATCCGCTGGACCCAGGACCGGGATCCGGACGGCGCGACCTTCAGGCACAGAGTCGGGCAAGCCGCGTCCGCATACCATCCCGCCTTCGCGTTCATCACGAAGCGGTCCGAAAGCGCCCTTGCCGTGCGGTTTGGCCTTTTTGCCATATCGAACACTCTCCGCTACAACTAATCGTTATACTAGTTGGCATAGGATTTTTGCAGAAGGGAAAAGAACGACATGGAACCCAAATGGGACTTGAGTTACTGAACTAAAGTGGAAAAAAGACCTATGCGGAACGATATAGAACGAAAAGAGGCGGCCCCGGAAGCCGCCTTTTCTCTACCGACATCTTACCACGCCTTTCCGGATGGTAAGGTCCCCGGCCCGGCCGGTTGACCGTGGGGGAACCGGCCGCCAGATTCCCGCCTCCTGAACGGTTGCGGTAACGGAGGCAGAAACACCCCCGATGAGCTACGAACATATCCTGGTCGAAACCCGGGGGGCGGTCGGCATCGTCACCCTGAACCGCCCGACGGCGCTGAATGCGCTCTGCGCGAAGCTGATCTCGGAACTGGCGGAGGTGCTCGACGGCTTCGAGGCCGACAACGCCATCGGCTGTGTCGTGCTGACGGGCTCCGACAGGGCCTTCGCCGCCGGGGCCGATATCAAGGAGATGCAGCCCAAGACCTATATGGACGTGTATCTGGAAGACTTCATCACCGTCGGCTGGGAGCGGGTGACGAGCTGCCGCAAGCCGGTGATCGCCGCGGTGGCGGGCTACGCGCTCGGCGGCGGCTGCGAGATGGCCATGATGTGCGACTTCATCATCGCCGCCGACACGGCGCGGTTCGGCCAGCCCGAGATCAATCTGGGCGCGCTGCCGGGCGGCGGCGGCACGCAGCGCCTCGCGCGCTTCATCGGCAAGTCGAAGACCATGGACATGTGCCTGACCGGCCGGATGATGGATGCGGAAGAGGCGGAGCGTTCCGGACTGGTGAGCCGGGTGGTGCCCGCCGACAAGCTGCTCGATACCGCGGTCGAGGTCGCGGCGTCGATTGCGGCGAAGTCGCGCCCGGCGGTCCTGATTACCAAGGAGTGCGTGAACCGCGCCTATGAAGTGCCGCTCAGCGAAGGGGTGCGTTTCGAGCGGCGCATGTTCCACTCGACCTTCGCGACCGAGGACCAGAAGGAAGGCATGGCCGCCTTCATCGAAAAACGGGAGCCCGTCTTCAAGGGCCGCTAGAGCAAAATCCGTTCGGATCGGACCGTATTTCGGGCCAAACCCCCACTTGTCGCCCCGGCCTGCGAGCCGGGGCCCAGCCCTGCCGTCCGAGCCCGGCGGGAGAGCCGGAAGTTGGCCCCCGGATCTTTGCTTCGCTCCGTGCGGGGTGACAATGGAAGGCTTGCCGAAGGCTGCGGTTCAATACGAAGGGACCGTGCTCCAGAGCGCAAACTGACCGCGTTGCGTTGTGAACCGAGGCACAACCGTCACCCGGGCCTTCCCGCCAGGCTGAAACAGTTGGGGATGGGCCCCGGAACGGGGTCCGGGGCGACGAACCGGATGCAAGGCCCGCGGCTATCCACCAACCGCCAGTCGATTCATCCGGATCGAATCGTGCTCTGGTTCACGCCGCCGGGAGGGCGCGGGCGAGGATGGCTTGGGTGTCCACGCCGAGGGGCAGGGTCCCGTAGGCGCCGGTCCAGCGCTCGCCCAGCCGGCTGGCGCAGAAGGCGTCGGCGACGGCCGGCGGCGCGTGCTGGACGAGCAGCGAAGCCTGCAGCGTCAGCGCCATCCGCTCGGTGAGCGCGCGGGCGCCGGGCTCGAACTCTTCCGGCCTCGCGAGGTCGTCGCGCAGCGCATCGGCCGCCCGGTCGAGCGCCGGGTGCGCGCCGCGTGCGGCGTCGAGTTCGGCCAGCACTGCCGGCGCGGCGTCCTCATCGCGGGCCATGGCGCGCAGCACATCGAGGCAGAACACATTGCCCGAGCCTTCCCAGATGCTGTTGAGCGGCGCCTCGCGGTAGAGCCGGGCCATCGGGCCGTCCTCGACATATCCGGGCCCCCCGTGGCACTCCAGCGCCTCGAAGGCGTGGCCCGGCGTGCGCTTGCAGACCCAGTATTTGGCAATCGCCGTGCCGATGCGGGCGAAGGCCCGCGCCTCGGGGCCGTCGCCGGCCTCGTCCACGGCGCGTGCGACCCTGAGCCCGAGCGCCAGCGCCGCCTCGGCTTCCAGCGCAAGGTCGGCGAGCACGGCGCGCATCAGGGGCTGGTCGGCGAGCCGGCGCTGGAAAGCGCTGCGGTGGCGCGTGTGGTGGACCGCCTGCACGACGGCCTGGCGCATCAGCGCTGCCGAACTGACCGCGCAATAGAGCCGGTTGCCCTGCACCATGTCGATGATCGTGCGAATGCCGCGCCCGTCCTCGCCGACCATGACGGCCCAGGCGTTCTCGAACTCGATCTCCACGGAGGCGTTGGAGCGGTTGCCGAGCTTGTCCTTGAGGTGCTGGATCGAGATGGCGTTGCGCTCGCCGTCCGGCGTCCAGCGCGGCAGCAGGAAGCAGGAAATCCCGGCCTCGGTCCGGGCGAGCGTCAGGAAGGCGTCCGACATCGGCGCGGAGCAGAAATATTTGTGCCCGACCAGGCGCCAGGACCCGTCCGCCCCGCGGTCCGCAAGCCGTGCGCAGGTCGAGTTGGAGCGGACATCGGAACCGCCCTGTTTCTCGGTCATGAACATGCCGACCGTGGCGCCGGGCTTGCACTCGACGGGCACGTCGCGCCCGTCATAGCGGTTCGACAGCAGGCGGGGAATCCAGGCTTCGGCGATCGCCGGCGACGCATTGAGCGCGGGGATCGCCGCATAGGTCATCGCCATCGGGCACATCGCGCCGCCTTCCATCTGGCTGAACAGATAGGTGAGCGCCATATGGCCGACATGTGCGCCCGGCCCCTCATGGTTCCAGGCGAAGCTCGCGACCTCGTTCTCGACCGCGAGCGCCACCAGGTCGTGATAGGCGGGATGGTATTCGATCCTGTCGATCCGCATTCCGTAGCGGTCGTAAGGTTTCAGCTCCGGGCCGTGGCGGTTGGCCTGTTCGGCCTTCTCCGCCACCTCGGTGCGGCCGACGAGGCATGCGAATGCAGCGATGCGATCCTCGGCCCAGCCTGCTCCCTCGCGCCGCACGCCTTCGCGCAGCGCGGCATCCTGTGCCCAAAGGTCCCGGTCGCCCAGATGCGGCGGCATGTTGAAGACATCGTGCGTCGCCAGCGCCGCACGCGGCCTGAGAGCCTGACTCATAAAGAAAGGTTGTCTTTCAATATCTTGCGAGCCGTCGCGTGACGAGTTGAACGGGACCGACGCGGTGCCGAGCGTGGGCGGAGGGGATTGCCACCATCGAAGTCTTTCGCCAGTCATCGCATACACCTTGCCAGTAGCCTGGACAAATCAAGGAGCATAATCCGTTGAAATTACGTGATTCATTTTGGGTCAGGCTCTGAGCGGGACCGTCATCGAGCGGAGGGTCGCGCGCCGCGCACCTGGCGGCTGCGGCTCTCCTCGTCGAAGAGGCCGGCAAGCTGCTCCATCATCGCGCCGCCGAGCTGGTCGGCGTCGAAGATCGTCACCGCATGGCGGTAATAGCGCGTTACATCGTGGCCGATGCCGATGGCGATCAGCTCCACCGGCGAGCGTGTCTCGATCCACTCGATGACTTCGCGCAGATGGCGTTCGAGATAGTTGCCGGGATTGACCGAAAGCGTGGAGTCGTCCACCGGCGCACCGTCCGAAATCACCATCAGGATGCGCCGGTCCTCGGCCCGGCCGAGCAGGCGGTGATGCGCCCAGAGCAGCGCCTCGCCGTCGATATTTTCCTTCAATATGCCTTCGCGGAGCATCAGCCCGAGATTCTTGCGCGCCCGGCGCAGCGGCGAATCGGCCTCCTTGTAGATGATGTGGCGCAGGTCGTTCAGCCGGCCCGGATTGGCGGGCTTGCCGGCCGCAAGCCACTTCTCGCGCGACTGCCCGCCCTTCCAGGCGCGCGTGGTGAAGCCCAGAACCTCCGTCTTGACGCCGCACCGCTCCAGCGTGCGAGCGAGGATGTCGGCGCTCATGGCCGCCACCGAAATCGGCCGGCCGCGCATCGAGCCGGAATTGTCGATCAGCAGCGATACCACGGTGTCGCGGAAATCGGTCTGCTTTTCCATCTTGTAAGACAGCGAATGCATCGGGTCGATCACCACGCGCGCGAGGCGGGCGGCGTCGAGCAGGCCTTCCTCCAGGTCGAACTCCCAGGCCCGCACCTGCTGGGCCATCAGGCGCCGTTGCAGGCGGTTGGCGAGCCGGCTCACGACTCCCTGGAGGCTGGCGAGCTGCTGGTCCAGATGGTGGCGCAGGCGGGCGAGTTCGTCTGCGTCGCAAAGCTCGTCCGCATGAACGATCTCGTCGAATTCGCCGGTCCAGGGGAGGTAAGCCGGCCCGGCATTGTCGTTGCGGCCGTGCATCGGATGTTCCTGCGGCGAGGACCGGCCGGGTTCCTCATCGCCCATGCCCGGCATGATTTCCGCATCGGCGTCGTCGGCACCGGACTCGCCGGTATCTTCCCCTTCGGCGTCGGACATGTCCGAAGCATCGGACATCAGCGTCCCGTCGCTCTCGCCTTCCGCACCGTCGCCCTCGCCGTCCTCGGACTGATCGTCGGCGTCCTCTTCCGATCCCTCCTCCTCGCCCGAGGCGGAGTCGTCGATCAATTCGAGGTCTTCCATAAGACGGCCGGCAAGGGTCGCAAACGCCTCCTGGTCGTGGATCTGGCCCGCCAGGCGGGCGAAAGCATCCGCAGCGCGCTCATCGAACCAGTCCCGCCAGAGGTCGAGCACCCCGGCCGCCACAGGCGAGACTGCCTGTCCGCTCAGGGTTTCCCGGGCATAGAGTCCGACGGCTTCCGCCAGCGGCACGTCATCGGCCGACGCGGCGCGCGTGAAGCCCTGCCGGCGGCAACGCTCATCGACCGCCGCGGACAGGTTGCGCGTCGCGCCCGACATGTGGCGCGCGCCCCAGGCTTCCACCCGCGCCTGCTCCAGCGCATCGAATACGGCGCGCGCCTGCGGACCGCCCCGCGACAGCCGGGTATGCATCGTCGCGTCGTGATGGCGCTCGCGCAGGGCCAGGGAATCGGCCTCGCCGCGCACGAAGGCGGCCTCGGCGGCGGGCAGGTCGCGCCCCGGCATCGGCAGTTTGGCGTGGCCGCGCTCCAGTGACGCCCTGTCCGGGCCGAAGGAGACTTCCAGCTCGTCGATATCGCCCATGGCGCGCATCGTGGCGCCTGTCACGCGCTTGAATGCGTCGAGCGGCGTCTCCTTGTCGCCGGCAAGGCTCATGGCGTGCGGCCGATACCTGACGCCACGATGGACTCGGGGAGCTCGGTGTCGAAGCAGCGCTGGAAATACTCCGCCACGATGGGCCGCTCCGCCTCGTCGCACTTGTTGAGGAAGGTGACGCGGAATGCGAAGCCGAGATCGTTGAAGATGCGCGTGTTCTCAGCCCAGGTGATGACGGTGCGCGGCGACATGACGGTCGAGATGTCGCCGTTCATGAAGCCCCGGCGCGTGAGTTCGGCAAGCTGGATCATCCGCTTGCCGCGTTTGAGCCCCTTTTCGTCGGAGAGTTCCGGCACCTTGGCGAGGATGATCTTCAGCTCGTCGTCCTCGGGCAGGTAGTTCAGCGTCGCCACTACGTTCCAGCGGTCCATCTGGCCCTGGTTGATCTGCTGGGTGCCGTGATAGAGGCCGGTCGTGTCGCCGAGGCCGACGGTGTTGGAGGTCGAAAACAACCGGAAGGACGGATGCGGGCGGATGACCCGGTTCTGGTCGAGCAGCGTCATTTTGCCCTCGACCTCCAGAACCCGCTGGATGACGAACATCACGTCGGGGCGGCCTGCATCGTATTCGTCGAAGACGATGGCGGTGGCATGTTGCAGCGCCCAGGGCAGCATGCCCTCGCGGAATTCGGTGACCTGCTTGCCGTCGCGCACGACGATGGCATCGCGCCCGACCAGATCGATGCGGCTTACATGGCTGTCGAGGTTGATGCGGATGCACGGCCAGTTCAGCCGGGCCGCAACCTGCTCGATATGGGTCGATTTGCCGGTGCCGTGATAGCCCTGGATCATCACCCGCCGGTTGTGGGCAAAGCCGGCCAGGATCACGAGCGTGGTCTGTTCGTCGAAATGGTAGGCGGGATCGACCTCGGGCACGTAATTGTTCGGCTCCGAAAAAGCGGGCACGACCATGTCCGTGTCGAATCCGAAGACCTCGCGCACGGATAGTGTCTTGTCGGGCTCGCGGGTATGCGCGTCGCTCTGGATGCCGTGCATCGTGCTCATGCGTTCTTCCAGTCTGCTGAGTGACAGGTTACCGGGCCGGCGCCGCCGAGAGCGCTTCGTGCAGGACCCGGTAGGCACGGGTTATGGATTTCATCCGTTCCTCCGACGCTGGGCAGCCGCCATTGGCGTCGGGATGGTGGTGCTTGACCAGCTCCTTATAGCGCGATTTCAGCGCGGGGAGAGTCATGTCGTCGGAAAGCGACATGGCGGCCGCTGCTTCCGCTTCCGGGCTTCCGGGCGGCCAGCGCCGCGAAGGCGGCGCGCGATCCACGGTTCCGGTGAAGAAACGGAGAGGGTCGTCGAAGGCCGGCGAGGCGCCGAAGCGTCCGCCCAGCGGCCGCCGGGCGAACTCCATGCCGGTGCGCACCGCCGCGTCGATCTCCGCCCGGTCCATGCCGGGAAAGTAGCTCCATTCGCGGTTGTAGGTGCGGACATGGTCCAGGCAGAACCAGACATACTCGTGCAACCGGTCCGGCGCGCGCGGCGCAGGGTAGGCCGCCGCCGCCGCGCAGTCCGGCCATTCGCAGCAGGCGCCGGCAACGGGATGCTGTCGGGTGTGATAGACCATGACCGTCCGAGTATGGAAAGACGAAACCGAGGGAACAAGGGGGCCGGGCCATGCCTGTCCGCGACGATATCGCCCGAAAGCTCCGCGAGGCTTTCCTGCCGAGCCGGCTCGAGGTCATCGACGAATCGGACCTCCATGCCGGTCATGTCGGCGCCCGCCCCGGCGGAGAGACGCATTTCCGCGTCGAGATCGCAGCCGGGGCGTTCCGGGGCATGAGCCGCGTGGCCCGTCAAAGAGCCGTCTATGACGTGCTTGCCGAGGAAATGGCGGGGCCGGTGCATGCGCTGTCGATCCGGGCAACCGACGGTTAGCCCGCATGTCTCACGAAGGTCATGGCCTGCGTCGCGTCCAGGCGTTCGCTCCGCAAGGAGTGGGCCGAAAAGCGTAGCGGAGCCTACGGTTGAGGCCCGCGACGCCGCGGGCGGGCGCCTGGGCGCGACCCGAAGGGCGGTGCTGTCGGGCCGGCAGGGTGCGTCAATCTGCTTGCCCGATGCCCCGCATCGCGCGGCGCATCTTTCCTTCCCTGCCGGCCCGACAGCGCCGCGCAGACCATGACCTTCGTAAGACATGCGGGCTAGGCCGGTTCCGCCTCGCGGTATTCCTCCGGCCAGAGCTCCCGGACGACCGGACTCGACCGGGCGAAGGCCATGCAGGAGTCGAGGCCGGGACCGCCCTTCATGCTCTCGGCTTCCGTCATGCCGGCCTGGCGGCGCAGATGCTCGCGCCAGGGCCCCACAGTCTGGTAGGCGGCGGTGCCGAGCGGATAGAGCAGTTCCAGAATATGGGTGCAGCCGGCGGCCCTGCCGTAACGTTCCTTGACCCGGCGCATCCAGCCGGGGCCGATGCGCAGCCCGACAAGGCGGGCGAAGTTACCGGCAGCATTCCTGCAGACGGCGTAGGGGCTCTCGAGCGTCTCCGCCTCGGCGGCGAGGATCGTCAGGCGGTCGTCGAGGGTGAGCCGCAGGCGCATCCGATGCACGGGAACGCCCGGTTCCACCCGGTCGCGCCAGTGGTTCTCGAAAGCGTAGGTCTTCGCGTCGAGGAGTTCGGCCTCCAGGTCCCAGAGTCCGTCCTCGCGCAGGAAGCCCTCGCAGCGGACCTGGCGGCTGTGCAGTTGGCGCCGGGGCGCAGGCGGGGAAAGGGACAAGGGTACGTGCTTCCTTCTCCGGAAAGACAAACTGGCGGATGAGGGGCGGAACCCGGCTCAGGCGAGCCGGCCGTGGCAATGCTTGTATTTCTTGCCGGACGCGCAGGGGCAGGGCGCATTGCGGGCCACCTTGCCCCAGGTCGAGGGATCGCCCGGATCGGACGGGCCGCTCGGACGGCGCGCCGTCCGAGCGGTCTGCATCGCGGCGCCGTTGCCGGCAAACGCCGGCTCCGGCTCGTCGTGCAACTGGCGCCAGTCGCCGCCCTCTTCGGACCGCGGCATCAGGTCGCTGGCGGGAGCGTCCAGTTGCACATCGAGATGAGCGAGCGTTCCGGTCACCGCCTCGCGCAGCCTGGCCAGCATGGTATCGAACAGCTCGAAGGCTTCCTGCTTGTATTCGTTTAGCGGGTCCTTTTGCGCATAGGCGCGCAGTCCGATGCCCTGGCGCAGATGGTCCAGCTGGAGGAGGTGCTCCTTCCAGATCTGGTCGAGCAGCTGGAGCAGGACGCTCTTCTCCGCCTGGCGCATGATGTCCGCGCCCCAGTTCGCAGCCTTCTCCGCCATGCGCCGGTCGAGCGCGCCGAGAATGCGCCGACAGATTTCCTCGTCCGCGATTCCCTCCTCCTCCGCCCATTCGCGGGCCGGGAAGTCGATGGAGAGCACGCGGCGCAGTTCGTCCTGGAGGCCCTGCGCGTCCCACTGCTCCGGCAGCGCCTTCTCCGGGATGAAACGCTGGACGACGTCCTCGACGACCTGGTGGCGCATGTCCACGACCTCGTCATGGACATCGTCGACCTGCATCAGGTCGCGGCGCTGCTCGTAAACGACCTTGCGCTGGTCGTTCATCACGTCGTCGAATTTCAGCAGGTTCTTGCGAATCTCGAAATTGCGCGCCTCGACCTTCTGCTGCGCCTTCTCAAGCGCCTTGTTGATCCAGGGATGGACGATGGCCTCGCCTTCCTCCAGGCCCAGCCGGCGCAGCATCCCGTCCATGCGCTCCGAGCCGAAAATGCGCATCAGGTCGTCTTCGAGCGAAACGAAGAATTTGGAGGCGCCGGGATCGCCCTGCCGGCCGGAGCGTCCGCGAAGCTGGTTGTCGATCCGCCGGCTCTCGTGGCGTTCGGTGGCCAGCACGTAGAGGCCGCCGGCCTCGATCACCACCTGCTTGTCTTGCGCCACCTCCTCCAGAATCTCGGGCTCCCGCTCTTCGCCCTCGGCGCGAACCAGCATCTCCGCATTGCCGCCGAGCTGGATGTCGGTGCCGCGCCCCGCCATGTTGGTGGCGATGGTCACCGCGGCCGGCTTGCCCGCCTGCGCGATGATGGCCGCCTCCTGCTCGTGGTAGCGCGCATTCAGGATCTGGTGGGCGATCTTTTCGCGCTTCAGTCGCGTGCCGAGCTCTTCCGACTTCTCGATCGAGACCGTGCCGACCAGCACCGGCTGGCGCCGCGCCACGCAGTCGCGGATCTGCTCCAGGATGGCATCGTTCTTCTCCCGCGCCGTGCGATACACCTCGTCGTCGTGGTCGGTGCGCACGGTCGGCAGGTTGGTGGGGATTTCTATGGCCTCAAGCCCGTAGATCTCGGCGAATTCGCCCGCCTCGGTGATCGCCGTGCCGGTCATGCCCGCGAGCTTGTTGTAGAGGCGGAAATAGTTCTGGAAGGTGATCTGGGCGAGCGTCTGATTCTCGAGCTGGACCGCAACCCCCTCCTTGGCTTCAAGCGCTTGGTGCAGCCCCTCGGAGTAGCGCCGCCCTTCCATCGCGCGGCCGGTGAACTCGTCGATGATGACCACCTTGTCGTCGCGGACCATGTAATCGACATCGCGCTCGAACAGCGTGTGGGCGCGCAGGGACTGGTTCAGATGGTGAAGCAGGGAGATATTGTGGATGTCGTAGAGGCTCCCTTCCGTAAGCAGCTCGTGCTTGCGCAACAGCGCCTCGCTGTGCTCCTGGCCGGCTTCGTTCAGGGTGACGCTGCGCTGCTTCTCGTCCTTTTCGTAGTGTTCGGGCCGGATCTCCGCCATCAGGCGATCGCAGCGCCCATACAGTTCCGAGGACTGCTCGGCGGCTCCCGAAATGATGAGCGGCGTGCGCGCCTCGTCGATCAGGATCGAATCCACCTCGTCCACGATGGCGTAGGCAAAGCCGCGCTGGACCATTTCTTCGAGCGCGAATTTCATGTTGTCGCGCAGGTAGTCGAAGCCGAGCTCGTTGTTCGTCCCGTAGGTGACGTCGGCGGCGTATTGCCGGCGCCGCTCGCTGTCCGGCAGCCCGTGCGTGATGCAGCCGACGGTGAGACCGAGGAAGTTGTAGATGCGGCCCATCCATTCGGCGTCGCGCTGCGCGAGATAGTCGTTGACCGTGACGACATGAACGCCCCCGCCGGCGAGCGCATTCAGATAAACCGGCAGGGTTGCCGCGAGCGTCTTGCCCTCGCCGGTCTTCATTTCGGAGATCGTGCCCTGGTGGAGCACCATGCCGCCCAGGAGCTGGGCATCGAAATGGCGTTGGCCGAGCGTGCGCTTGGAGGCCTCGCGCACGGTGGCGAAGGCCTCGACGAGCAAGTCGTCCAGATCGGCGCCGCCCCGGACGCGCTGGCGGAATTCGTCCGTGCGGGCCCGCAGCGCGCTGTCCGACAGCGCCTCTAGCTCGGGTTCGAGCGCATTGATCGCTGCGACCTCGGGCTGCAGGCGTTTCAGGAAGCGGTCGTTATGGGTGCCGAACAGGCGCTTGGCGACTACGCCGAGCATGAAGCGTTCCCCGAAAGATCGCGGGCGGGCCCGCAAGCGTCCCGCCCGTCACCAGAGATTTAGAAACGAGGCCCGCTGCTGTCAACGGAACGGCTTTCCTCGGCGACGGGCTGCGGGGAACCGAATCAGACGAATTGGATGTTGTCGGCCGCGAATTTGCCCTTGCGCGGGTCCCGGCGCAGTTCAAAGCTGATCCGCTGGCCTTCTGCCGGAGCATTGAGGCCGGCACGTTGCACTGCCGAAATATGGACGAAGACATCGGCCCCGCCTTCGTCGGGCTCGATGAACCCGTATCCCTTGGTCGTGTTGAACCATTTCACGGTACCGGTAGCCATACGAATCGTCGCTCCTTAGTCACGGCACGTCGCCTCTTTTCGGGTATTTGTTCAACGTCACGCGACGTGGTCGCGACGTAATCCACCTTCTCACAGCGGCGGACTATACCACGTTTGTCTCCATGAGCGCGCGGATATCCCGCAGCTCGTCGAGAATGCCCCGCAGTTCCGATTCCGGCACATCCTGCCCCGACAGCGCCCTGCGCGCGCCCTCGATCGTGAAGCGGCGTTCATGCAGCAATTCGCGAATGGCAACGATCGTCTCGACATCCTCGGGGCGGTAGTAGCGCCGCCCGCCGGCCCGCTTCAGCGGTTGCAATTGAGGGAATTTGCTCTCCCAGAAACGCAACACATGGGGTTCGAGGCCAACCTCCCGCGCGACTTCCGATATCGTGCGATAGGCGGTCGGATGCTTTTCCATGGAAGCCGGCGCCTACTCCGCCGCCGCGCGGCCCGCACTGACGCGCTGCTTCAGCACCTGCGAAGCGCGGAAGGCGACCACTCGGCGCGGCGGAATGGCAACCTCCTCGCCCGTGCGCGGGTTGCGTCCGGTCCGCTCGCCCTTCATTCGCAGGGCGAAGGTGCCGAAGGACGAGATCTTGACCGTGCCTTCGTCTTCCAGCGCCACGGCAAGTTCTTCGAGAACGGCTTCCACGAGCACCGCCGAATCGCTTCGCGAGAGGCCGATATTGCGATAGACCGCCTCGCAAAGGTCGGCGCGGGTCAGGGTCCTGCCAGTCATGGAGGGGACGCTAACCCGGACGCGCGGGTCCGGTCAACGCAGACGGAAGCGGGTTTCGGGCTCACCATCGGGCCAGCGCCGCGCCCCAGGTGAGCCCGCCGCCCATGGCTTCGAGCAGCAGCATGTCGCCCTCCGCGATGCGCCCGTCCTCGACGCCGGCCGCCAGCGCCAGCGGGACCGAGGCCGCCGAGGTATTGGCGTGGCGGTCCACCGTGACGATGACCCGGTCCTCGCCGATGCCGAGCTTGCGTCCGGTGGCGCGTAGGATGCGCAGATTGGCCTGGTGCGGGACGATCCAGTCGATGGCCTCCGGCCCGAGGCCGTTGGCCGCCAGCGCCTCGTCCACCACCTGCGCCAGGTTCGTCACGGCATGTTTGAAGACCTCCCGCCCCTTCATCCGCAAATGCCCGACAGTGCCGGTCGAGGAAGGGCCGCCATCGACATAGAGCAGTTCGCCATGGCGTCCGTCGGAATGCAGGTGGGTGGACAGCAGGTGGCGCGGATCGTCCTCGCAGGCCTCGAGCACCACAGCCCCTGCGCCGTCTCCGAACAGCACGCTGGTCTCGCGCTCGTTCCAGTCGAGGATCCGCGAAAAGGTCTCCGCGCCGATCACCAGCGCGCTCCGGGCCTGGCCGGCGCGGATGAAATTGTCGGCCACCGCCAGGGCGTAGATGAATCCCGAGCAGACCGCCTGGACATCGAAGGCGGCGCCTTCGGTCATGCCGAGCCCGGCCTGGACGGCCGTCGCGGTGGAAGGAAAGGTGCGGTCGGGCGTCGCGGTGGCGAGCACGATCAGGTCCAGTTCGCGGGCTTCCCTGCCGGCGGCGTGGAGCGCGCGCCTCGATGCCTCGAGCGCGAGATCCGACGTCTTCTCGTCCGGCGCGGCGATCCGCCGCTCCCGGATGCCGGTGCGCTCCCGGATCCAGGCATCGGAGGTGTCCATGCAGGCCGCAAGCTCGTCATTGGTGACGACGCGCTCCGGCAGATAGGCGCCGACGCCCCGGAATTGCGCTCGCAGGCCGGTCAAGAGGCCGTCGCCGCAACCGGCGCCGCCATGCGTTCGAAGGCCGAGCGGACATCGTCGAGGAAACCGTGGTGCGCCATATCGACCGCAAACCCGATCGCATTGGCGAACGCGAAGGCGTCCGAGCCGCCATGAGCCTTGACGACGACGCCGTTCAACCCGACGAACACCGCGCCGTTGTAGCGGCGCGGGTCGAAGCGGTCGCGCACCTTGTTCAGCGCCCGCCGCGCCAGCCAGAAGCCCGCCATGCCGGCGGCCGAGCTCTTCACGGCGCGCCGGAGGGCCGTGCCGTAGAGGCGCGCCGAACCT
The DNA here is from genome assembly GCA_965261985.1 of Alphaproteobacteria bacterium. Lineage (GTDB taxonomy): Bacteria > Pseudomonadota > Alphaproteobacteria > Bin95 > Bin95 > Bin95. The sequence continues at coordinate 4,010,957 of OZ253490.1, read as the reverse complement.
TCGAGCACCTTGAGCGCCACATTGCCGGTGAAACCGTCCGTAACCACGACATCGACAGCGCCGGCGGTAATGTCGTCTCCCTCGATGAATCCCCTGAAATCGAAGGCCGGGTCGGCCACGGCGCGGAGCCTGGCGGCAGCGTCGCGAAGCGCGGTCCCGCCCTTCAGCTCCTCCTGGCCGACATTCAGCAGCCCGACGGTCGGACGCCGGTTCAGAACCGCCGACGCGAACGCGGCGCCCATGACCGCGAACTGGAAGAGGTTTTCGCCGTCGCACTCGATATTTGCGCCGAGGTCGAGCATGGCAATCTCGGCGCGTAGCGTGGGCATGATCGAGCAGATCGCGGGGCGGCCGACGCCCGGAGGCGTGCGCAGCAGGAACTTCGAGACGGCCATCAGTGCGCCGGTATTGCCGGCCGAGACAACGCCGGCGGCCTCGCCGTCGCGCACTTTCTGCACGGCATTCCACATTGACGAGCCTTCACCGCCGCGCAGCGCCGAGGAGGGCTTGGCGTCGTCGGCGATGATCTTTTCGGCGGGATGCAATTCGACCCGGTCGCCAAACGCCTTCAACGCCGCCAGGCCGTGCTCCATCCGCGCAGGGTCGCCGTGTATCAGGAAGCGCGCTTCCGGGTAGCGTTCGCCGGCCATGGCTGCGCCCCGGAGCACGACATCCGGCGCCCGGTCGCCACCCATGCCGTCGAGCGCAATGACGATGGGGTCGGGCACAGGGGCCTTAGGCGGCTTCGTCTCTGGCTAAGACGACTTCGCGGCCCCGGTAGTAGCCGCATTCCGCGCAGACATGATGCGGGCGCGTCCGTTCGCCGCAATTCGGGCATTCGACATGCGTTTCGGCGCCGAGGCGGTGATGCGAACGGCGTTGGTCGCGTCGTGACCGGCTCACCTTCTTTTTCGGAACGGCCATCTGGCACCCTCTTCCGGCTATCTGGCAGCGGCGTTGTCTATACCAAAGCGTCCGGGGCGGCAACCTCCGCCTTCGGGCTTCACGACGGCTGCGCGCCGGAGACGTCTCCGTCCACCGCCTCGACCAGCCGGTCTGCGACGCCCTGCATTTCGGCGGCGACCGTGTCGGCCCCCACCCGGCGCAACTCTTCCGCCCAATGCTCGTCATGGGCGCGGGCGACGATTCGCAGATGAGGGAAAATGTACCGCAATTGGCCGACGATGGTCAGTGCGCGTTTGGGGTCGTTGAACGCCACGACAACCGCGCTGGCCTTCTCGACGCCAGCCGCTTCCAGCACTTCCGGGCGCGCCGCGTCGCCGTGGAACACCTCGAAACCCAGACGGCGGCCGATCGCGATATTGTCCGCATGGACGTCGATTCCGACGGGAAGCCTGCCGGCCTCGCGCAATTGGGCGGCGCATTCGCGGCCGGTCCGGCCGAAGCCGGCAACGACGACATGGCCCGAATGCGGTCCCGCGGCCTCGACACGCTCGCCCGACGCCTGCGCGATGTCGGGCAGGGCGCGGCGCCCCGCATAGGCCAGCAGCGGGGTCGCCGCCATGGACAGCGTGACCGCCATGCCGAGCAATTGCGCGTCCGGCCCGTCCAGCAGCGAGCGGCCGGTCGCGGCGCCCAGCAGCACGAAGCCGAACTCGCCGCTGCCCGCAAGCAGCAGCCCGACATAGACCGCCCGCCCGCGGGGCATCCCGAGTGCGGCCCCGATGGCAGCCGCAACGGCGGTCTTGAGAACCAGCAGGCCGACCACGATCGATGCCAGCACGCCGGCCCGCGCGATGACCCCGCCCGTGTCGATCGCCATGCCGACGGTCATGAAGAAAAGGCCGAGCAGCAGGCCCCGGAAGGGCTGGATGACTGCCGCGACCTGGTGGCGGTGGCGAGTATCGGCCAGCAACATGCCGGCAAGGAAGGCGCCGAAGGCCATCGACAATCCGGCGAGTTCGGTAGCGAGGCCGGTCGCCAGCACGATCAGCAGGGTGAGCGCGGTGAAGGTCTCGATCTGGCCGCCCTCGGAGACCGGCCCGTAAATGGGACGCACCACCCATCGCCCCACCGCCAGGATGCCGACCACGGCCGCCAGCGCCTTCAGCACAGACCAGAAGAGCGCCTCCGCCACTGCCTCCGGCGCGCCGCCGAGCACCAGCGTCACGACGAGGAGCGGGCCGACGGCGATATCCTGGACCAGCAGCACGGCGAAGGCGGACCGGCCGGCCTGACTTGTCAACTCGCCCCGTTCGGCGAGCAGTTGCAGCACCATGGCGGTCGAGGAGAGCGTGAGGGCCGCCGCGACGACAATCGCGGCCTGCGGCGGCAGCCCGAAAGCCATTCCCGCGCCCGAAAACGCCGCCATGGTGAGCAGGATCTGCAGCAGTCCGAGGGCGAATTTGCTGCCGCCGAGCGCCCGCAGGCGATCGAGAGGCAATTCGAGACCGACCGTGAACAGCAGGAAGACAACGCCGAACTCCGCCAGCGCGCGGGCGCTGTCGATCCTTTCGACCAGGCCCAGCGCATGCGGGCCGATGACGGCGCCGGCGCCGATGTAGCCGAGCACAGCCGCAAGCCCGAGGCGGCGGAACACCGGCACGGCGACCACCGCCGCCAGCAGGAAGATCAGGACGTCAGCGAGATAGCTCGGATGGTCCATTCCGGCCCTTCCGACACCGGCCGGGCGAGTAGGCCGCCGGCGGGTTCAGCCGCGCATCCCCCGAGCGGACGTCAGCCGGACCGCTCCAGGGCGGCCATCTCGTCCTTCAGCGCGAGTTTGCGCTTCTTCAGCGTCTGCACTTTCAGGTCGTCGGCGGAGGGGTGGTTTTCAAGAGCGCGAAGCTCGTCGTCGAGTGCAGCATGCCGGGCCTCGAGAGCGGCCCGGCGGTCCTGCAAGTCCGTCATGCGCATCTTCCTCTTTGCTGCGATACTGCGGGCGCGCACCGCCCGCCGATCCGGTCGCCGAGACTGGCCCATGGCGAGCGGTTTGTCACCCCGTCGGCGGCCATATCCGGCGAAGCGAGGACGACAGGATGAAATCGATTCTGGTACCGACCAACGACCTGGATACCCTGGAAAGCGTGCTCACCGCCGCAGAACGCCTCCGCGCCCGCATCGACGGCTGGCTCGAAGCCGCCCACTTCCACACCGACCCCTCCGCGATCATGGCGACCGACGACAGCGGCGCTGCATTGCCGGCGCTTGTCGAGCGGTTCGAACGCGAGGACGACCGCCGCGCCGCCGAGGCGCGACGCCGGTTCGAGGCCTTTGCCGACGCCGAGGGGATCGGCGACCGGGCGGTGTGGTCGGAGAGCGAGACCGGCCTCGACAATCTCGGCAACTATGCCCGTGTGTACGATGTCGTGGTCGTCGGCCGGCCGGTGAAGGGTTCCAGCGGACCGTCCCTCGGCACGCTCGAAACGGCCCTGTTCGACAGCGGCCAGGCGATTCTGGCCGTGCCGTCCGAGCCCCCTGCCGAGTTCGGCCGGAACATCCTGATCGCCTGGAACGGGTCCTCGGAAACTGCCCGCACGATTCGCGCCGCGCTGGACCTGCTGCGTCTCGCGGAGCAGGTCACGGTGTTGACCGTGACCGGCATGACGGTGCCGGGGCCGACCGGGGAGGCGGTTGCGCGCCAGCTTCGCCGCCAGGGCATCGAAGCCGGTTCGCTGGTCGTCGAGGCGGGGCTCGGGGAGAGCGGCCACAAGACCCTGGAGATCGCAGCCGAGCGCGGCGCCGACCTCCTGGTCAAGGGCGGCTATACCCGTGGCCGGCTGCGCCAGGCGCTGCTCGGCGGGCCGACCAACTATATCCTGTTCAATGCCGAACTCCCCGTATTCATGGCGCATTGACAAGCAGGCCCGGCCTTTGCGAGCATGGGCCTGCCGTCGATCTGCGCGGGAGAGTCCGGCAATTCGAGCCGGCGCCGAAGGAGCAACCGCCCCGGAAACTCTCAGGCACCCGGACCGCGCAGGGAGGCAACTCTGGAAAGCGGGCGCATACGCCCCACCGAAGATGTAACGGCGCTAGCCGGAATCTTTCAGGTCGGACGGACAGAGGGGGCAGACGGGCAGGCCGCAAGGCAGGCCCGGAAGCCGGAGGGTCCGTCGATGACCGAATTGCTCAAGACCCCGCTTCACGCCATGCACCTCGCCGCCGGCGCGCGCATGGCGCCTTTCGCGGGCTACGACATGCCGCTGCGCTACCCGGAGGGCAGCGTCGCTGAGCACAATCATGCCCGCAGCCGCGCCGCGCTGTTCGATGTCAGCCATATGGGCCAGCTGCGCCTGATGGGTCCGGATGCCGATGCGGCGCTGGAGACGCTTGTGCCCGGCGATATCCAGGGCCTCGCCGATGGCCGGATGCGCTACACGCTGTTCACCGCCGAGGATGGCGGCATCCTGGACGACCTGATCGTTGCGCGGTTGCCGGGCGGCCTCGGGCTGGTCGTCAATGCGGCGTGCAAGGACCGCGACACCGAGCATCTCCGCCGCCATCTGGGCGGCAGGGTGGACATCCTGCCGGAGCCGGACCGCGGCCTGCTGGCGCTGCAGGGGCCGGCGGCCGCAGAGGTGCTGGCGGATTTCGCGGACCTTCCCTTCATGGCCTGGCGCGAGGGCGAGGCCTGCGGCGTGCCGGCCCGCGTGTCGCGGTCCGGCTATACGGGCGAGGACGGTTTCGAGCTGTCGGTTGCCGTCGCGGACGCGGAAACGCTTGCCGCGAGGCTGCTCGCTCATGAAGCGGTCGCTTGGGCCGGGCTGGGCGCGCGCGATTCGCTGAGGCTGGAGGCGGGGCTCTGCCTCTACGGCCACGATATCGGCGAGGACACGACGCCGCTCGAAGCCGGCCTCGGCTGGACCGTGCCGAAGCGTCGGCGCGAGGAACGCAACTTCCCCGGCGCGGCGCGCATCCTCGACAACCCGCCCGCCCGCCGCCGCGTCGGCATGAGGCCCGAGGGCCGGGTGATCGCGCGCGAGGGCGCCGACCTGCTCGACGAGGCCGGAGAGCCGGTCGGCCATGCGACCAGCGGCGGTTTCGGGCCGACGCTCGGCGGCCCGCTCGCCATGGGCTACCTGCCGGTCGCGCTTGCCGCACCCGGTTCGCCGGTCGCCTTCGATGTCCGCGGGCGGCCGCGGCCCGGCCGGGTCGTCCGCCTTCCCTTCGTTCCCCACAACTATTTCCGAGGCTGAGAAGTCCGATGGCCGTCAAGACCTACTATACGCGCGAGCATGAATGGGTGCGGATCGAGGACGGTGCCGCAATCTGCGGCATCACCGACTACGCCCAGACGCAATTGGGCGATGTCGTCTATGTCGAACTGCCGGAGGTGGGCACGCAGGTCGCGCGCGAAGGCGAGGCTGCGGTGGTCGAGAGCACCAAGGCGGCCAGCGATGTCTATGCGCCGGTGACCGGCACGATCCTCGCGGTCAACGGCCGGCTGGAGGAATCGCCCGACCTCGTCAACGAATCCGCCGAGGACCAGGGCTGGTTCTTCCGCATGGAGATCGACGATGAGGGCGAGCTCGGCGAGCTGATGGACGAAGAGGGCTACCAGGCCTTCGTTGAGGAACTGGACTGATGCGCTACCTGCCGATCACCGACGCCGACCGCAGCGAGATGCTCCGGGCGATCGGCGCTCCGTCGGTGGAGGCGCTGTTCTCGGATGTGCCCGAAGGCGCGCTGCTGGCGGAGCCGGTGGACCTGCCGCACCATGCCGGCGAGCTCGAGGTCGAGCGGCGGCTCTCGCGCCTGGCGGCGCGGAACCGGGCGGCGGGCGCGGGCCCCTTCTTCTGCGGGGCCGGCAGCTACCGCCATCATATCCCGGCGGCCGTGGATTACCTGATCCAGCGCGGCGAGTTCCTCACCTCCTACACGCCCTACCAGCCGGAAATCGCCCAGGGCACGCTGCAATACCTGTTCGAGTTCCAGACCCAGGTCTGCCTGCTGACCGGCATGGAGGTCGCCAATGCCTCCATGTACGATGGCGCGACCGCCGCGGCCGAGGCCGTGACGATGGCGAACCGCGTGACCCGGCGCTCGAAGGCGGTCGTTTCCGGCAATCTCCACCCGCATTACCGCGACACGGCGGCGACGCTAGCGCGCTTCCAGGGCTTCACGCTGGAGGCGGCCCCACCGATGCCCGCCGGCGGCGAGGACCTGGCTTCGCGAATCGACGATGAAACCTCCTGCGTCGTCGTCCAGTATCCGGACCTGTTCGGCAATATCTCCGACTTCTCGGCGCTGGCGGAAGCCGCTCATGCGAAGGGCGCGCTGCTGGTGGTCGTCGTCACCGAAATCGTGGCCCTCGGCGCGCTCAGGCCGCCGGGGGAGATGGGGGCCGATATCGTCGCGGCGGAAGGCCAGTCGCTCGGCAATGCGATGGGCTTCGGCGGCCCGCATCTCGGGCTGTTCGCGGCGCGCACGCGCCATGTGCGCCAGATGCCGGGCCGGCTTTGCGGCGAGACCGTGGATGTCGACGGGCGGCGCGGCTATGTGCTGACGCTCGCGACGCGCGAGCAGCATATCCGCCGGGAGCGCGCCACCAGCAATATCTGCACGAACTCCGGCCTCTGCTCGCTCGCGTTCACCATCCATCTGACACTGCTCGGCGAAACGGGCCTCAAGCGCCTCGCCGCCCTCAACCATGCAGGCGCCGTCTCGCTGGCGGACCGGCTGGGTGAGCGCGTGGTCACGCCCCGCTTCTTCAACGAGTTCACCGTCCGGCTCGACGGCGATGCGGCCGACGCGGTCGAGCGGCTGGCGGGCCGGGGCATTCTCGCAGGCGTGCCCGTCTCGCGCCTCTATCCCGGCGCGGGGCTCGACGACCTGCTTCTGGTCGCGGTGACCGAGACGGCGGACGAGGAAGACCTCGCGGCCCTGGCGGAGGCGCTGTCATGACCCGCGATTCCCACGACACGGTCTCCGGCGACCTTGGGCTCCGGATCGAGGAGCCGCTGATCTTCGAGCAGGACAGCCCCGGCGCGGTCGGCGTGGACTGGCCGGAGACGCAAGGCCCGGACCGGCTGGGCGGGCTTGCGCGCTCCGAGCCCGTCGGCCTGCCGAGCCTCGCCGAGCCGACGGTCGTGCGCCACTACACCCGCCTCTCGCAGAAGAATTACGGCATCGACACCGGCCTCTTCCCGCTCGGCTCCTGCACCATGAAGCACAATCCGCGCCTGAACGAGCGTGTCGCGCGGCTGCCGGGCTTTGCGGACATCCACCCGCTCCAGCCGGAGAGCACGGTGCAGGGGGCGCTGGCACTCTGCCGCGAACTCCAGCGCTGGCTGACGGTGCTGACCGGCATGCCCGGCGTGGCGCTCACGCCCGGCGCCGGCGCGCATGGCGAACTTTGCGGGATGATGGCGATCCGGGCGGCGCTGGACGCGAGCGGCGCGGTGAATGCCGCCCGGCGCCGCGTGCTGGTGCCCGATTCGGCGCACGGCACCAACCCCGCCACTGCCGCCGCGCTCGGCTTCGAGGTCGTCTCGATCCCGGAGGACGGGCGCGGCCGGGTCAATCCGGTGCGCTTCGAGGAGCTAGCCGGCGAGGGCGGCGTCGCCGCGGTCATGCTGACCAACCCCAACACCTGCGGCGTGTTCGAGAACGACATCCGCCGCATCGCCGACGCCGTGCATGCGGCGGGCGGTTATTTCTACTGCGACGGGGCGAATTTCAACGCCATCGTCGGGCGGGTGCGGCCGGGCGATCTCGGCGTCGATGCCATGCATATCAACCTGCACAAGACCTTCTCGACGCCCCACGGGGGCGGCGGACCGGGCTCCGGGCCGGTGGTGTTCTCGGAGGCGCTCGCGCCCTTCGCGCCGGTGCCGCGTATCGTCGAGGAAGACGGGGTGCTCAGGCTGGAGGAGGCGAACGAGGCGGCATTCGGGCGGATGAAGGCCTTCCACGGCCAGATGGGCATGTTCGTGCGCGCGCTCGCCTACATGATGAGCCATGGCGCGGACGGGCTGCGGCAGGTCTCCGGAGACGCCGTGCTGAACGCCAACTACCTGCTGCGGCAACTGGAAGGCGCGTTCTCGGCCCCCTTCGCCCATGCCGGGCCGGCGATGCACGAGGCGCTGTTCGACGACCGCGGGCTCAAGGATACAGGCGTCAGCACGCTGGACATCGCCAAGGCGATGATCGACGAGGGGCTGCACCCGATGACGGTTTATTTTCCCCTCGTGGTGCACGGCGCGATGCTGGTCGAGCCGACCGAGACCGAGTCCCGCGCGAGCCTCGACCGCTTCATCACCATCATGCGGGGCCTGGCCGAGCGCGCGAAGGACGGCGCGCCGCTTACAGAAGCCCCCTTCCACGCCCCCCGCCGGCGGCTGGACGAGACGCGCGCGGCGCGACGGCCGGTGCTGAGGTGGCAGGAGGCGGAATAGTTAGAGAGACTCGTCGCCCCTTGGGGCTAGACAACGTATCGTGGGACACGGTCCGATGACCGCGTGAGGGCATCATGGTGACTGTCAACATAGCGCAGGCGAAAGCCCGGCTCGGCGAACTTCTCGACAAGGTGGAAGCCGGTGAGAAGGTGGTCATCACTCGCCGGGGCAAACCGGTGGCGCATCTCTCGCCCGTCGTTCGCCCCGGAAAGCCGCTGCCGCTCCGCGAACTGGCCGAGTTTCGTGCTTCCATGCCACGCTTGCGGCGCCCGGTAGCGGAGTTGCTGCGTGAGGCGCGTGACGAAGGATTATGAGCGGGGCAGACCTGTTCGCTACGCTTGTGTTTCGTGTTGTATTGAGGCAAGAAACCGGCTCGCTCTCTCCCGCAACTCATCCGGCTGCGCCGGTTTCGAGAGAATTTTATTCAACGCTCGCATCACGCCTTCGACCGATCCGAAAAACATCTCTAATGTTTGTCTCGCAAGGTAGTAGTCGTCTCTGGTTCCATTTCCGTAGGAAATCGTTTTCTTGCTCATCATACGTCCAATAAGATCGACGAAATCCGAATCTTCGGAGGATTGCTTCCGCACCCACGCCCTTCCTTCCTTGCCACCGTCGGCCCAATGCCATCCATACATCAGGCTCAAGAAATATGGAGTTTCCTTGAGGTCGGCTGCAGTGGCCTGTTCGAGTCGTTCCAGAAATTGAACCCTTATGAATTCGAATTCTTCCTCGGCCAGAAGCCTTTGTTCAACCGGCCTCGCTTGGTGACCGGCAAAGCCATGTTCGATGATCGTCTCCCTGACAATACTATTCAACCACGCTAGAGACGCTGCATTTGCAAAAAGCTCCCCCAGCGTCCCCATCCTCTTCCCTTCATCATCTAAATGCCCAATCAGCCGAAATATCTCCAGCGCGGCGCCATACAGCCATGGAGGATTTCCGGGCAGTTCTGGTAGTCGGCGCCCGAATGCGTCCATGCCATCGCCCACAACCGCGAACAGGCCCGGTATCAGGTCCGGAGCAATGTCTCCCTTGCGCTCCAGGATACGGGAGAGAAGCACTTGAGCCATGTTGCCGCCTTGCGGGCGCTCTTCTGCGCAACGGTCCCGGAAATGGCGGACGGCCGTCTTTCGGTCCCGCAGACACATGTCGAGAAAGGCTAAGACCTCCTCGTCGCCCAAGAAACCGGCGGGCGTCGACAGAGCGAAATACTGGCGAAAATAGCTCGGGCTGTATAGCCGGCGCCCGACGGCGAATTGCTGCCGCTCCTCAGCGCCGAAAGCCAACGGCGAGTGGCTATCCGGGATAGAGGCTTGCGGCAAGTGCTGTCGCAGGTCGTCGAGAAATCGAAGCTGCGTGTCGCCCTGCTTGCCGATAATCCGGGCAAGCTCCAATTCGCGTTCTCCGTCGCTGTCTTCTACTGCGTCCTTCCAGGCGAGATGAAAGTCGTTGGGGTCCGAGCCGAATTTCTTCACGAGGTAACGTTCGACCCAGTTGTGCAGCTCCGGGCGGTTGATTCGAATAATCTGGATGAACAATCCATCAGCCGGGTCCAACCGGTCCACCAGAGGCGCAATATGGAGCTTCAAAGCGTTGGCCGCCCGGACTACATCGCGCGGGGTTGAGATATATTCCGAGCACCAGCAGCTTAGCGCGCGTTCGAGGCGCTCATTGGCTTCGGGGGTCAAGTCTGCGCGACCGAGGGTTGCCATCGTTTCCTCGGCAAGCCATGATCGTAAATCGAAGCCCATCGGCTCGGGAATTGTGAAAGAAGCTTGGACGATTTTCTCGATATAAGTCTTTCCGTTTTCGAGGCCCAAAGCGGTTTCGAGACTTTTCGCCAGAATGGAAGGGTCATAAGCGAGAAGGTAGGCGACCTTGGGGAAATCGGCGACGGCGCGAACCAAGCGGAGGACCTCCACGGTTTCCTGCGGTTCGAGGCGGTCCAGGTCGTCGATGAACACGACGATTCTTCCCTTAAAGTCTGCCAAATTGTTTCGGAGTTCCTCGTTGAGTTTCGAGAGAGAAGGACTCCCGAGTTCGGATACGACGCTTGCTGCCGAGTCCACGATGCCGCCGACGGCGCCAGCGGCGGAAACCCCCATATCGGCAGCGAATTTGAGCGGGATTGAAAGAAGCGCGGCGCCTTGAGAAAATTTCCTGAGGGCCGTGCGAATTTGTTTATAACGGTCTGTCGGAAGCAGCTCGAAGAGCGCGGAATCCAGGTCGATGAATAGTTGGCCAAGAAGCTGGTCCCGGTTTCCGATAATCCATGGGGAGAAGCGGACGACTCGTAGCCCGCATTCGTCTTTCTTATTTTCCAACTCTTTCAGAGCGAAGTTCGCCAGGGAGGATTTCCCGGAACCCCATTCGCCCTCGATTCCGACGACCAAGCCGCCGGAAAGGTCATTGCGGAGAAAGACATTCGCCAGATGGCGGGCGAGTTCGCCGAAGCCAAGCCTGTCCTGCCCCGGTTCGGTGATGGGAGCGTCGTTACTCAGTGTGGCGTCGTCCATGAGGGCACCCGGTCGGAATCGGCGGGCGACAATGGCGGGGGCGGTGAGGCGAGGCAAGCGGATTGGCGGAGAGCGGGGCAGTACTTCGCCGACAATATTCTTGGAGAGACCGGATTAATCCGGAAGGGCCGATGCTTCCCCCAAGCGGGAAGGAACAGGAGACAGGCGACTCCGGATCGCAGACCGGCCATCCCGCCTCGAACCCTGGCGCGATTGCCTTGTGTGTCAATCGGCTTTGAAGTTTGACCCCCGATCGGCGTGCAATATTGACCCCCCTGAGTGGCACGGCGGAGGTTGTCCCGGTAGTCAACAGGGGGGACCCGCGCGGCTTCGTGTAGCGCCCTGCGCTACGCGGAGCGAAGCCGCGTGGGGGGTGCCTGTTGGCCCACCGGGGCAACCGGGCCGCGGGGACGGTCGGCGCCGGGTCAGGAGCGGTTCTTGAAGCGCCAGCTCTCGTTTCCGGTCTCGATGATCTCGCAATGATGGGTCAGGCGGTCGAGCAGGGCTGTGGTCATCTTGGGGTCGCCGAAGACGGACGGCCATTCGCCGAAGGCGAGGTTGGTGGTGATGACGATCGAGGTGCGCTCGTAGAGCCGGCTCATGAGGTGGAAGAGCAGCTGCCCGCCGGCCTGGGCGAAGGGCAGGTAGCCGAGTTCGTCGAGGATGACGAAGTCGCGCCGGGTGAGCTGGTCCGCGGTGCGGCCCTGGCGTCCGGAGCGGATCTCGGCCTCGAGGAGATTGACCAGGTCGACGACGTTGTAGAAGCGGCCGCGCGCGCCCTTGCGGATGCAGGACCGCGCGATGGCGACGGCGAGATGGGTCTTGCCGGTGCCGGTGCCGCCGACCAGCACGATGTTGCGCTTGGCTTCCAGGAAGCCGCCCATTGCGAGGTCGCGGATCAGGGGCTCGTTGACCGGCGAGGCGGCGAAGTCGAACTCGGCCAGCTCCTTGGCCGCCGGCAGCCTGGCGGACGCCATCTGGTACTTGATCGAGCGTGCCGTCTTGTCGGCGATCTCGGCCCTCAGCAGAGCGCCGAAGATCTGTTGCACCGGATGACGGCGCTTGAGCCCGTCGGCGAGGATGTCGTCATAGGCGGCGCGCATCCCCGCGAGCTTCAGCGTTGTCATCATCGCCAGCACCTCATGACGCTCCATGGCCGGCCCCCCTCAGGCGGTCGTAGCGCCGACAGTCGGCCACCGGCTGGTGGCGAAGCCGCAGGCCCTCGGGCGTCGGGATGGTCGCCGGCGGCGCCGGCTGGCACCGCCGGGCCAGGATGTTGAGCACGACGTCGGCGCTGCAGGCGCCGCTGTCGAGCGCCTCGGCACAGGCCGCCTCGACCGCCTCCAGCCCGTCCTCCAGCACCGCCGCGAGAACCTTGACGAACTGCCGGTCGCCGTCGTCGCGGGCGGAAAGCCGGGTCCGCAGGCGCCCGAGCGCGTTAGGCAACTGCCAGCCCTTGAAGGGCGCGCCATTGCGCAGCGCGCCGGGCTTCTTCGTCAGAATCGGCACGTAGTGCCACGGATCGTAGACGATCCGGCCGCGCCCGAAGCTGCGGGGATGCTCGGCGACGATCTCGCCGTCCTGGCGGATGACGATCCGATCGGCATAGGCCCGCACGTCCACCGGTCGCCCGACCGCGCGGGCCGCCACGCTGTACTGGTTGTTGTCGAAGCGCACCAGACAAGTCTTGGAGACCGCTACCTCAGTGGCGTGGAAGCCGTCGAAGGGGCCGCGATACGCTGTCAGGAAGGGCCGCTCCTCCTCGAACACCTGCCACACCGTCTTGCCCGGGATCGTCGGATGCGGATGCTTCCTGGCGTCCTCGATGCACCGATCCATGAGCCACTCGTTGATCTCGGCGTAGGAGCGGCCCCGCGGGCTGGGCACGAACAGGCGGCCGCGAACGTCACCCACCTGTCTCTCGACCTGCCCCTTCTCCCAGCCAGCCCCGGGCGTGCACGCCACAGGCTCCACCAGATGGTGGGTACACATCTCCTGGAAGCGGCGGTTGTAGTCCCGCTTCTTGCCCACGAACACCGTGCTCACCGCCGTCTTCATGTTGTCGTAGATGCCGCGCCGGCAGACCCCGCCGAAGAAGCGGAACGCGCGCTCGTGCGCCTCGAACACCATCTCCTGGCTCTCGCGCGGGAAGATCTGGACCAGCTGCATGCGGCTGTGACACAGCCGCATGTGCGCCGCCTTCACCCTGGTCGTCGTGCCCGACAACACCGCGTATTCGTGGCTCCAGTCGAACTGGTAGGCCTCGCCCGGATCGAAGATCAGCGGCACATAGGCCTCGGACGACGACAACAGCCGGTGCCGGCGCCGCCAGACCCTGGCATAGCGGCGCACCGCGTCGTAGCCGCCCTCATAGCCCAGAGACGCAAGGTCTTCATGAATCCGCAGCAGAGACAGCCGATCCCGGCGCGCCTTCTTCTCGTTGGCCTTCAGCTGGCGCTCGAGCTCATCCACCCACGGTCCAAGCTTCGGCATCGGCTGGATCTTGCGCTCGTAGCTGTACGAGGTCTCATCGCCTCGCACCACCTTGCGCACCGTGTTCTTCGAAACCCTCAAATCCCGGGCGATCGTCTTGATCGGAACGCCCCTCACCAGATGATCCCGACGGATCCGTGCGATCGTTTCCACTACCAGCATCTCCCCCTCACCTCGTCCGTCCAATGACAAGGTGCGTTCATGGGAACAAACCATGGGGGGGTCAATTTTGGACGCCGATTACCCCCAATCGGGGGTCAATATTCCACGCCGATCAACACCTTGTGCCCGTGCCGGGGGCCTCGACATGGGGGAGGTCGTGGTAAACTGGGAGTAGAGCAGAGGCGGCTTCCTGGGCCGCCTTTTCGATTCCGGAAAGCAAGGGAGGACGAGAGACATGCCGGAGGCGGAGGGGGAAGGTGCGCCCGGCGCACGCGGCAGGCGTGGCGAAACGGATGCACGCCGCAGCGCCCCCGTCCGAACGCGCCGGGACACGTCATGAAATGTCGTAACTGCCCAGGATGTCAGATTTGGTTATGGGGTTGACGGTGGGAACGAAAAATGAGTCAACCTTTGGATGAGTCGTTCCGAGCCGTTTGACCCATTGAGGGTGGCCGGGTCCGAGACTTCCGGACAGAAGATCGCGCGTCTTGAGTTGGAGACCGCTTGGCTTCGGGAGGAGAACGCCTCGCTTCGGGAGGAGACCGCGCGGTTTCGGGAGCGGATAGGTGAGCTGGAGCGCCGTCTCGGTCTGAACAGCGGCAATAGCGGCAAGCCTCCTTCGAGCGACGGTTTGAAGAAGCCGTCGTCTGAGCGCCGCACACAGAGCCTTCGTGGCAAGACGGATCGCAAGCCGGGCGGTCAGCCGGGCCACAAGGGCCGGACGCTGTGCCGGACGGCGAGCCCGGACCGTGTGAAGGACCATGTTCCAGCGGCGTGCGGGGGCTGCGGGGCGTCTCTTTTGGGAGCGTCTTTTGTGGGCGCGCCGGTAGCGCGTCAGGTATTCGACCTTCCTGAGCCGCGTCCTTTGGAAGTGACGGAGCATCGCGGCCATGCGTGTCGCTGCGGGCGTTGCGGGGCTGTGACGCGGGCGGCGTTTCCCGATGGCGTATCGGGTCCGGTTCAGTATGGCCCTCGTCTTTCGGGCGTTGCGGTATGGCTCCGTCATGCGCAGTTCCTTCCGGAGCGCCGGCTGTCGGAGGTTCTGGGGGTTTTGTTCGGAGCGCGCGTGTCGCCTGCGACGCTGGCGTCGATGAGCCGTCGTGCGGCGGAGCGTTTTCAGGCTGCGGGCGGGCATATAGAGGAGCTTGCGGCGGTCGGGGCGCGTGTGAAGCATCTGGACGAGACCGGACTTCGCATTGGCGCACGCACGCGGTGGCTCCATGTGATCTGCACATCCCCGGATCGGGTCCGGGGCAGGCTCTTGCTGGCGGCGTATCGGGTGAGCGAGCGGCGCGGCGCCGTGCCTGCGGGGGTGTCCGGGGTCGCAGTGCACGACCACTGGCAATGCTACTGGCCGATGGCGGGTGTGGAGCATGCGCTTTGCAACGCGCATCACCTTCGGGAGTTGCAGGCGCTTGTGGAGTTCGACAAGGAGGACTGGGCCCGGCGCATGCAGCGTCATCTGCTTCGGGCCCGGCGCGTGGCGCGGCTGGCGCGGGAGCGGGACATGGCCGTTCCGGGGCGTTTGTTGGCGCGTCTGGTGCGCGGCTACGACCGGCTGCTTGTCGAGGCGATGGCGTTCCATGAGAACCAGCCGCCGCTCTCCTCGCCCGGCCGGCGCGGGGCCCCGAGGCGGCGCAAGGGTCACAACCTCGCTTTGCGCCTGCATGAGCGCCGGGACGAGACCCTGCGCTTCCTGACCGACCCACAGGTCCCCTTCACCAATAATGAGGCCGAGCGCGACCTGCGCATGATGAAACTGCGCCAGAAAATCTCCGGAGGCTTCCGCTCCCGAAGCGGCGCAGACGACTTCGCCATACTGCGCACAATCATCGCCACCGCTCAAAAGCAGGGCCGGGACGTCCTCAACACCCTGATGGGGTCGCCTCGCAGCTTCATCGACGAAATCCGATACGCCTGAAACTACCCCAGGCGCCAACGCCCCTACGACCAACATCCTGGGCAGTTACGACATTTCATGACACGTTCCGACTGTCTCTCCGCCTTTTGGGCGCGAGGGCGCCGCGCAGACTGTGGCGGGCGATCCGGGTTACGGCGAATATTTCCCGACCAGTTCCCGCGCCCGCGCGGCGGCGTCCTCCGGGATCGTGTGGCGGGGCGGGAAGTCGCCTCCGGGTTTCGTCGCGTCGATAATCATCTTGGCGGTCAGCCCGTTATGGTTCGACGGATCGAGGATCGCGCCCATGCAGTTCTTCAGGATGTCCACATCCGCATCGGCCTGCATGCGGGTGCAGAGCGCCCACATGACGTCCCGGTCGCTGGCGATATCGACATCGTCGTCCACGACGACCGCCAGCTTGAGGCTGAGGTCTTCGCCGAGCGCGGTCGCCGCGGCGTTCTTCGCCTGGCCCGGCGCCGGGTCCTTCATGGCGATATAGACATGCATGCGGCAGGCGCCGGATTTCGGCATCGCCACGCCGGTGACGTTGGGATAGTTCTGCCGCAGCACCTTGAGCAGCCGCGCCTCCATCGGCACTGCCAGCAGGCCGGTATGTTCGTCCGAGATGCCGGGCACGATGTCCTGGTAGATCGCGTCCCTGCGGTGCAGGATCGCCGAGACCTCGATGACATGCCGGGTCGAGCGCGCCGAGGCATAGCCGGTGAACTCCGCGAACGGCCCCTCGTCCGCCTCTTCATTGGGGACGATATGGCCCTCGATGACGAACTCGGCGAAGGCCGGCGCCTCGACCGGCACCGTCACGCCCTCCACCAATTCCAGCGCCCGGCCCATGAAGCCGCCGGCGACGGCGTATTCGTCGGCGTCCATCGGACCCTTCCACAAGCCGCTGCCGAAGGCGAACAGCGGGTGGTGCCCGATGACGATGGACACCGGAATCGCCTCGTCCCTCAGCGCGGCCCGCTGCGCATAGTTCCAGAGGTGGCGGCGGCTGTGCAGGCTGGTGGCGAAACGGGTCCGGCCCATGACCTGCAGGCGGTGGTAGCTGGCGTTGCGCACCCCGGTGTCCGGGTCCCTGGCGACGACGATCCCGTTGGTCACATAGCGGCCGCCGTCCTCGGCGAAGTGGTTCAGGATCGGCAGTGCGCCGAGATCGACGTCGGCGCCGGTTATCACCGTGTCCAGCACAGGCCCCGTCTCGAGGATCACCGGGTCGATGGTCCTGTCGCCAAGCCCGCCCCAGGTCTCGATCAGGTCCGCTTCCGGGACGCCGAGCGCCTGGGCGTAGCGCCGGCGGTCGCCGAACAGGTTGGCGACAACCGGGAAGGGCGAGTCCCCGACCTTCTCGAACAGGATCGCCGGCGCGCGGCCCCGGTCCTCCAGTTCCATCGCCACCGCCGTCACATCGAAGTCGATGCCGACCGGTTCCGGGATGCGCAG
Organism: Alphaproteobacteria bacterium; assembly: GCA_965261985.1. GTDB lineage: Bacteria > Pseudomonadota > Alphaproteobacteria > Bin95 > Bin95 > Bin95. Next base: position 3,994,068 of record OZ253490.1, on the reverse strand, counting down.
GATGCCGTTCGGGTCCGCCGCCTCCAGATCCTCGAGAAAAGACCTGAGGTCGAGTGTTTTTTCGTTCGCTCGCATGACAGGCTCCCTGGCCGATGCCCCGGTTTTGGGATGACTGCTATACACTATGCCCGCCCGACATGGGCGGCTCGATCTCGAACCCTTGCGACCCGGAGAAATCTCATGTCCCTCACCCTCGAAGAAGCCAACCGCATCGCCGGGGGCGCCATCGCGCACGCGGAGAGCCTCGGCATCCTGATCTGCGTCACGGTCTGCGATGCCGGCGGGCGCCTGATTGCGTTTCAGCGCATGGACGGCGCCATATGGGCTGCCGTCTATGGCTCCCAGGGCAAGGCCGCCGCGTCCGCCGCCTTCGGCAGGCCGAGCGGCGACCTGACGGAACGCGCGGACCACCCGACCTTCCGCGGCATCGCCGCTGCCGACGGCGGGCGCCTGATCTATGGACAGGGCGCCGTGCCGATCGTGCGCGGCGGAGCGGCGGTCGGCGCCTGCGGCGTCGGCGGCGGCACCGGGCAGGAAGACGAGGACTGCGCGCGCGCGGGCGCCGCAAGGCTTTAGCCCGGATTTCTCACCAATGTCATGGTCTGCGCGTCGCTGTCGGGCCGGCAGGGAAGGAAAGACGCGCAGCGCGTCCACGCGCGTTGGCGCACGATGTGGGGCATCGGGCAAGCGGATTGACGCACCCTGCCGGCCCGACAGCGCCGCCCTTCGGGTCGCGCTCAGGCGCCCGCCCGCGGCGTTGACCGGGGTGGACGCGTTTGATAGCTTCCGGCCAGCGGAGGAAACGAGAGGGGTGTTCTATGGGGGTTTCGATACCTCCCGACTATAAACCTTCCAGAAGCGAAGATTTCATGAACCCGGGACAGCAGGAATATTTCCGGCTGAAGCTCCTCGACTGGAAGGAACGCCTGATTCGCGATTCATCCGAGGCCGTCGTCCAGCTCCAGAGCGAAAGCCTCCGGGTTGCCGATGACGGCGACCGCGCCTCGATGGAAACCGACAAGCGCCTCGCGCTCCGCACGCGGGACCGGGCGCGCAAGCTGATCGCCAAGATCGACCAGGCGCTGAAGCGGATCGACGAGGGCACATACGGCTATTGCGAGCAGACCAACGAACCTATAGACCTCGGCCGGCTGGAAGCCCGGCCGATCGCGACGCTCTCCATTCAGGCGCAGGAGCGCCATGAGCGGAGCGAGCGCATGCACCGGTCGGACTGAGGCTTTCAGGCGAGGCCGCAATCCGGCGGCGCCCTTCCTTTACCGACCCGGCGAACGGCGACCCCCCGAATGACCCAGGATTACCGCGATACCGTCTTCCTGCCGAAGACGGATTTCCCGATGCGCGCCGGCCTTGCTGCGCGCGAGCCGCAGGTGCTGGCGCGCTGGGAGGCGCAGGACCTGTTCGGCCGCCAGCGCGAGGCGGCGCGCGGGCGGGAGAAATTCATCCTGCATGACGGCCCGCCCTATGCGAACGGCCACCTGCATATCGGCCATGCGCTCAACAAGATCCTGAAGGATGTCATCAACCGCAGCCGGCAGATGACCGGCATGGATGCCCACTATATCCCCGGCTGGGACTGCCACGGCCTGCCCATCGAATGGAAGGTCGAGGAGGACTACCGCGCGCGCGGCAAGGACAAGGACGCGGTGCCGATCCTGGAGTTCCGCCGGGTTTGCCGGGAGTTCGCCGCGCTCTGGATCGACACCCAGCGCGAGGAGTTCAAGCGGCTCGGCGTAATCGGCGACTGGGACAACTATTACACCACCATGTCCAACGGGGCCGAGGCGGCCATCGCCGGCGAAATCTGCCGCTATGTCATGAATGGCGGCCTCTATCGCGGCATGAAGCCGGTGCTGTGGTCGGTCGCCGAGAAAACGGCGCTCGCCGATGCCGAGGTCGAATATCACGACCATGTTTCGCCCTGGATCCATGTCGCGCTGCCGGTGCTGCACGGGCTGGAGGGGCCGGTCGCGCTCGTCATCTGGACGACGACGCCCTGGACCATCCCGGGCAATCGCGGCCTCGCGGTCGCGGCCGGGGCGGACTATGTGCGCGTCTCCGTTCCCGGCCGGCCGGAAGCGCTGATCGTCGCTGAGGCCAGGCTCCAGCCCTTCCTTGAGGAATGCAGGATCGAGGGACATGAGGTGCTGGCACGCTTCAAGGGCGCGGAGCTTGTGGGCGCGGTCGCCGCGCATCCGCTCGCGGCGTTCGGCTACGACACGGAGTCGCCGGTGATGGCCGCCGATTTCGTCACCATGGACCAGGGCACGGGCGTGGTGCATATCGCGCCCGGCCACGGCGCCGACGACTTCAATCTGGGCGTGGCGAACGGGCTCGAAGTCACCGACTATCTGGACGGCGACAGCACCTACCGGGCGCATGTGCCGTATTTCGCCGGCGAACGGGTGCTGATGGCGGACGGCAAGCCGGGCGGCGCCGACGAGGCGGTGGCCGCGGCGCTGGACCGGGCCGGCGCGCTGCTCGGCCGCGGCAAGCTGCAGCACAGCTACCCGCATTCCTGGCGCTCGCACGCGCCGCTCATCTTCCGCGCGACGACGCAGTGGTTCATCTCGATGGAGACCAACGGGCTCCGGGACAAGGCGCTGGAGGCGGTCGCAGCCACCCGCTTCGTGCCGGAGAGCGGCCGCCGCCGGCTCGGCTCCATGATCGAGAGCCGGCCGGACTGGTGCGTGTCGCGCCAGCGCGCCTGGGGGGTGCCGATCCCGGCTTTCACCCATTGCGAGACCGGGGAGGTGCTGCGCGACGAGGCTGTCAACGAGCGCGTGCTGGCGGCTTTCCGCGAGCACGGCGGGGACGCCTGGTTCGAACTGCCGGCCTCGCATTTCCTCGGGCCGGACCGCGACCCGGAAGACTGGGACCAGGTGCAGGACATCGTCGAGGTGTGGTTCGATTCGGGCTCGACCCACGCCTTCGTGCTGGAGGGCAACGAGACCCAGCGCTGGCCGGCCTCGCTCTATCTCGAAGGCTCGGACCAGCATCGCGGCTGGTTCCATTCCTCGCTGCTGGAAGCCTCCGGCACCCGCGGCCGCGCGCCCTTCGACACCGTGCTGACGCACGGTTTCGTCCTCGACGAGGACGGGCGCAAGATGTCGAAATCACTCGGCAACGTGACCGCGCCGCAGACTGTCATCGACCGCTACGGCGCCGACATCCTGCGCATCTGGACGGTCTCGGCCGACTATTCCGACGATTTGCGCATCGGCGACAACATCCTGAAGCACCAGGCCGAGCTGTACCGGCGCATCCGCAACACGCTGCGCTACCTGCTCGGCAACCTCGCGGACTTTGAGGCGGGCGAGCGCGTGCCGCTGCCGGATATGCCGGAACTGGAGCGCTGGGTGCTGCACCGGCTCTGGGAACTCGACCGGCTGGTGCGCCGCGCCATCGAGGACTACGACTTCCACGCCATGTGGACGGCGCTGCACAATTTCTGCGCCGTGGACCTCTCCGCCTTCTACTTCGATATCCGCAAGGACGTCTTCTATTGCGAGCCGGCGTCGAGCCTTGCCCGCCGGTCGGCCCGGACCGTGCTCGACCTCCTGTTCGACTGCCTGACCGCCTGGACCGCGCCCATCCTGTGCTTCACCGCCGAGGAAGCCTGGCTCGCGCGCCATGGCGACGCCGAGGGCGAATCCGTGCATCTGCGCCGCTTCCCGGATCTGCCGGAGGACTGGCGGGACGACGCGCTGGCGGCGCGCTGGGCGGAGGTGCGCGCCGTGCGCCGGGTGGTGACCGGGGCGATCGAGCGCGAGCGGGCCGCGAAGCGCATGCGCTCCGGCCTGGAGGCGGCGCCCGCGGTCTGGCTGGCGCCGGAGCGCCGTGCGGCGCTGGAGGGGCTCGACCTGGCCGAGATCGCCATCGTCTCGACGCTCGCTTTCGGCGAGGGCGAGCCGCCTGATGACGCCTTCCGGCTGGAAGACGTGGAGGGGGTCGCGGTCGTGCCGGTGGGCTCGGAGGACCAGCGCTGCGCGCGCTGCTGGCGCCGCCTGCCGGATGTGGGAGAGGCGGGCGCGGACATTTGCCGGCGCTGCGCCGACGCCGTTCCGGCGCCGCCGCCCGAAGCGGCCGCCTGACGCCCTGCGCGCGCCCGCGGCATACGGGCTTGCCGCGGCGGTCCTGGTCTTCGCCGCGGACCAGGCGTCCAAGCTCTGGGTGCTGGCGGCGGCGACCGGCCTGCCGGTCGAAATTGCGCCTTTCTTCAACATAGTGCTGGTCTGGAACCGGGGTGTGAGCTTCGGGATGTTCGGCTCGGCCGGGCCGCTCGTGCTGGCCGCGCTTGCGGCCGCCGTGGCGGTCGTTCTGGTCGTGTGGATGCTGCGCTCCCCCCGGCGTTTCGAGGCGCTGGCGCTCGGCGCCGTCGCCGGCGGCGCGGGCGGCAATATCCTCGACCGGCTCCTGCGCGGCGCCGTGGTGGACTTTCTTGACTTCCATATCGGCGGCTGGCACTGGTATGCCTTCAATCTGGCCGATTCCGCGATTACCGTCGGCATTGCCATGCTGTTGTTCGACGCCGCATTCATACGCGGCCGGCGGGCCGGAGGAACCGGCGGCGGGAAGGGACGAACCCGATGAAAATTCGGTCGATAGCACTGCTTGCGGGCGCCGCGTTGGCGCTCGGCGCATGCGATGTGGCGAAAACCCTCGGCATCGACCGCGAGGGTCCGGACGAATTCCAGGTCCTGCGCCATGCGCCGCTCACCGTGCCGCCCGATTTCCGCCTCCGCCCGCCGAACCCGGGCGCAGTGCGTCCGCAGGAGCTTCGGCCGCGCGCAAGCACGCAGAAGACGCTGACCGGAACGGCGGGGAGCGAGGGGGCGGAGCGCTCCCAGGGAGAGTCCGCGCTGCTCTCCAAGATGGACGGCGTTCAGGCCGACAGCAGCTTCCGCCGGCGCATCGACAAGGAGACCGCCGAGATCGCCGACAAGAACCGGCGGCTGCTCGACGACCTGATCTTCTGGGAAGACCGCAAGACGCATGCGAGCGTCGTCGATGCCGAGGCGGAGAGCAAGCGGCTGCGCGAGAACGAGGCCCTGGGCAAGCCGGCGACCGAGGGCGAAACGCCGACGATCCAGCGCCGGTAGCCCGGAGGCGCGCGGACGGTGCTGGGCGACCTTCCCTACCGCCAGGATCTGTCGCGCTGTTCGGGCGTCGCCGGCACCGCCGCGTTCGAGCGGGCGCTGGCGCGCATGGCGGAGGGGTTGGCGGCCCTGCGCCGCGCCTATGACGACGGCAGCCTGCCGCTGCTGCGCCTGCCGGAGGCGCAGGGCGACCTCGCCATGATCGAGGCGCGCGCCGAGCACCACCGCGAGCATGCCGACGATGTCGTGGTCCTCGGCACCGGCGGGTCCAGCCTCGGCGGGCAGGCGCTCTACGCGCTCGCCGATTCGGGCTTCGGGCCGAGCGGCGATTCGCCCCGCCTGCACTTCCTCGACAATATCGACCCCCACACTTTCGACCACCTGTTCCGCAGCCTCGATTTCGCGCGCACCGACTTCCTGGTCATCTCCAAGTCGGGCGGCACGGCCGAGACGCTGCTGCAATTCCTGGTCTGCCTGGAGGCGCTGGCGGATACCGTGGGCCGCGAGGGCGCGGGGCCGCATGTGACCGTTATCGCCGAACCCGGTGCGAACCCGCTGAGGACCCTCGCCGAGTCCTGGGGCTTCACCGTGATCGACCACGACCCCGGGATAGGCGGGCGCTATGCGGTGCTCACGCCCGTCGGGCTGCTGCCGGCGGTGATCGCCGGCCTCGACCCGGCGGCGCTGCGGGAAGGCGCGCACCAGGTGCTGCATCGGAGCCTGAATGCCGCCACGCCCGGCGCGAGCGATCCGGCGCTTGGCGCGGCGCTGAACGCGGCCTCGGGGCGGAGCGCCGTGCTGATGGCCTATGCCGACCGCCTGGTTCCCTTCACCATGTGGTTCCGCCAGCTCTGGGCGGAGAGCCTCGGCAAGGACGGCAAGGGCACGCTGCCGGTTCCGGCCACGGGCGCGGTGGACCAGCACAGCCAGCTCCAGCTCTGGCTCGACGGGCCGGACGACAAGCTGTTCACCGTCGTAACGGCGGAAGCCGCGGGGCGCGGGCGCATCGTGCCGCCGGCGCTGGTGGAGGACGAGCGCCTTGAATGGCTCGCCGGGCGCAGCATGGGCGACCTGCTCGACGCCGAGGCGCGCGCCACCGTCGAGACGCTCGCGCAAAGGGGCCGGCCGGTGCGCCAATTGCTGCTGGAGCGCGTCGACGAGACGGCGCTCGGCGCGCTGACGATGCATTTCATGCTGGAAACGATCCTCGCGGCCCACCTGCTTGGCGTCGATCCTTTCGACCAGCCGGCGGTCGAGCAGGGCAAGGTCCTGGCGCGGGACTATCTCGCGGCGATGGGACGGCGGTGATGCTGCGCCGCCTGCCGGAAGCGGTGGTCAACCGCATCGCGGCGGGCGAGGTGGTCGAACGCCCGGCGGCCGTGCTCAAGGAGCTGGTCGAGAATGCGATAGACGCCGGGGCGGGGCGCATCGACTGCGGCCTGCGCGCGGGCGGCGCCGCCTGGATTTCGGTGGACGATGACGGCGCCGGCATCGCCCGGGGCGACCTCGCGCTCGCGCTCGAACGCCACGCGACCTCGAAGCTCGCCGATGACGATTTAGTGGACATCCGCACGCTCGGCTTTCGCGGTGAGGCGCTGCCGTCCATCGCCGCCGTCTCCCGCCTGACGATTACCAGCCGGGCCGAGGGCGCGGAGGACGCCTGGCGCCTCTCGGTCGATAACGGAACCATCGGCGACCCGGAGCCCGCAGCCCGCGCGCGCGGCACGCGGGCGGAAGCGGCCGGCCTCTTCCGCGCGGTGCCGGCCCGGCTCAAATTCCTGAAATCCGCGCGCGCCGAATATCATGCCGCCGCCGACATGCTGAAGCGGCTCGCCATGGCGCGCCCGGGGGTCGCCTTCTCGCTGGAGCATGACGGGCGGCGCGGCTGGGCCTCGCCGGCGGCCGCGGACCCGCTCGCCCGGCTCGCGGATGTGCTGGGGCCGGATTTCACCGGCAATTCGGTTCCGGTTGCGCTGGAGGCCGACGGGCTCCGCCTCTCCGGCCATGCCGGCCTGCCGACCTGGCATCGCGGCACGGCGCAGGCGCAATATCTGTTCGTCAACGGCCGCCCGGTGCGCGACCGGCTGCTCCAGGGCGCGGTCCGCGCGGGCTATGAGGAGCTTGTGCCGCGCGGGCGTTTCCCGGTGGTGGCGCTGTTCCTGGATGTGCCGCCCGACCGGGTGGATGTGAATGTCCATCCGGCGAAGACCGAAATCCGCTTCCGCGATGGGGGCCTGGTGCGCTCGCTCATCGTCTCCGCGCTCCGCCGGGCGCTCGCGGAAGAAGGCCACCGCGCTGCTGCACCCATGGCTGCCGCGCCGCTCATGGGGCGCTTCCGGCCGGGCGGGAGCTCCGCGCCGCCGCTTGAGCTCGCCGAGCGCGCGGCCGTCTGGCAGGCGCCGCTGGACCCGGCACAGCCACCGTCGGCGCCGCCGCCCGCGCCGGACGCGCCCGAGGCCGCCAACCTGCCGCTGGGCGCGGCGCGCGCCCAGCTCCACGACACCTATATCGTGGCCCAGACCGGCGACGGCATCGTGCTGGTGGACCAGCATGCGGCGCATGAGCGCCTCGTGCTGGAACGCATGCGCCGGGCGCTCGCGGACGGCCGGCCGCCGCGCCAGGCGCTGCTGCTGCCGGAGGTGGTGGAACTCGACGAGGCCGGGGCCGAGCGCCTGGCCGCCAAGGCGGAGGAGCTGGGCGAGCTCGGCCTCGTGCTGGAACGCTTCGGCCCGGAGGCGGTGCTGGTGCGCGAGACGCCGGCGGCGCTGGGCGAAGCCGATGTCAAGGGGCTGGTGCGCGACCTCGCCGACGATCTGGCCGAGCACGGGCTGGCATTGACGCTGAAGGAGCGGCTGGAGGATGTGGCGGCGACCATGGCCTGCCACGGCTCGGTGCGCGCCGGCCGGCGGCTCGGCTCGGCGGAGATGGATGCGCTGTTGCGCGAAATGGAGGCCACGCCCCGCTCAGGCCAGTGCAACCACGGCCGCCCGACCTATGTCGAGCTCAAGCTCGCGGATATAGAACGGTTGTTCGGCCGCCGCTGAGCGGGCTGGCGCAAGGGGTCTCCGGCTCCGGATGCGGCCGCAGCCGGGCAGTTGGCCGCCCGGCTGCGGCGCAGGTCGTATGCCTACCTTATCGCAACCGGCGAGCCGTGCGAGCCGGTTCCGCCGCGAATCGGCGACGGCGTGTAGACGTATGCGAAGACATAGGCCTTGTCGTCCGCGAGTTGGGTCAGCGCCAGGTTTTCCTGGGTGACGATGCCGTGGCGCGTCTGCAGGTAGTTGTGGATGCAGAACGCGCAAGCCGGCTCGTCCGGATAGGGAACCGGATCGGTGGCCGGCCAGGTGTCGCCGGCGACCACGCCCGCCTTCACGTCATCCGATACCCAGCGCGCCACGTCCATGCAGATGCCCGGGGTGCCCTGGTTGTAGGCCGCCGGGTCCTCCCAGTGCCGTTCCCAGTTGTAGCGGAAGAGGAGCGCATCGCCTTCCGCAAACTGGAAGTCGGCCATGCCCTGCTTCTCCAGGGTCATCTTCAGATCGTCCATGTTGGCGCAGGTGCCGTGCTCCATGTCGCCGCGGACCAGGGTGAAGTCGATGAGGATTCCGCGCGCCACGATCGGGTGCAGCTTCTCGGTGCCGAGCTCCTGGAGCCCGTACGCACTTTGCATCTGCTGCACGGTGTAGCCGTTGTAGAAGCGCATGTTGGACTTGTCGCCAGGCGCGCCGATCTGGACCCCGACATGCCCGAGGCCGTCGAACTGGGTCCCGGCCTGGCCGATCTCCGTGGCAATGAACTCGTCATGATAGACGAGCATGTTTTTACCGAAGGGACCGCCGGTCGGAGAGCCGGGGATTCGGAGCACCCATTTGCGCGCGCCGAACATCGGCATGCCGGAGTGGTACTCATGGCCGAGCTTGTAGGTCTTGCCTTCCTCGACGGCAGCCAACGCCCGCATCACCACTTCAGGCTTTTTGTACCAGTTGGTCGAACCGGCCTGGTCGCCCTCGCCCCAGATGGCGTGCGGCCACCAGATGCTGCCCATGGGCGTGTCCATGACATCGCCGTCCACCCACGGCTTGCCGGCGCAGTCCTTCCAGTTGTCTTCGCAGGCCGCCAGTGCGGGGCCGGCCGCGAGCACGCCCGCCAGGGCGATGGCGCCTGCCGCAGCGAGAGCGGGGGAAGCTTGCGTCTTCATAAGTCGGTTCCTCCTCAGTTGGGTAGTCAGCCGCCCGTTTCGTGGCGGACGCACCGAGTATAGCGCCATGGGCGCGCGCTTGGCGCATCAAATAATGGCCAGGGGGGCACCGGGTGTTCGAATCGATTTCGAAACACCGCACAGACCGCAACCGCGGGAAGGAATCCAGGCTAGCAATCCGGCGGGTCGAGCAGTTCCAGCTCTTTCAGGCGGTAGCGGACCGTGAAGTCCGGAAAGGCGACCACCGCGTCGCCCCCGACGCCGTTCTCGTAGAACCATTCGGTCGATTCGAAGGCGGGCGTCTCCCCGTCGTCCGCGCCGAAGAAGGCGATCCGCGCCCGCCAGCGCGCAAGGCCGTCGAGTTCCTCCGGCACGTCCGGCGCCGTGCCGGCCGCGCCGTCCGGCAACACCAGCAGGCTTGCCGTCAACAGGTCGTCCTCGTCCTCGCCGAAGAAGACCGTGCGCGTGAACAGGCCGTTGCCGGTTCTGGCATGGTCGATGACGTCCTTTACCCAGGCGCCGGGGAAGAGCGTGCCGGGTGCGAGCGCGAGGCGGTGTCCTTCGGGCCGGCTGTAAACGACCTCGCCGCCTTCGCCGGGCGCGAAACTCGCGGCGCCGCGCCGCTCCTCGACCGGAACGCCGGTCCGGCTGGTCTTGCCCGAGAAGCCGTAGGCCGTGCCGTCCAGCCGTTCCCACGCCGAAAAGTCCACCCGGATGGCGACCGGCGCCCCGTCCGCCGGTTGTATCAGCAGGCGGGTTTCGCGGTTCACGACCGTCCTTTCGCAACCGGAAGTCCACTCATAGGCCGCCGCTCCCGACAGGGCGCCGATGCCGGAGGACGCGCCGGCGCGAACCAGCCCGACTTCGTAGAATGCCCGGTGCGGCACGATACCGCCGCTCGCCGCGTCCGTTCCTGCGCCAGCCAGCAGGGCGAGTCCAACCAGGGCCGCCCGTCCTCCAAGGCGGCCGAGGTGCTGTCCGGCCCGTTCCGAACCCATGTCCGACCTCCGCATTCAACGCCCTTCGCTATACCGCATTGCGCGGGAAGGGAAGCCGCGCCGATTGCCCGGCAAGACCTTTCGTCCTATATTGCAGGCGCCGGGCATGCTCGGCTATGGCGATAAACGCTATGTGAAATAAGCGTTGCGGACCCGGGGGCAGTACCCGGCGCCTCCACCATCCTGCGGGGGCGAACCAGGATCGACGTGCGTGGTAAAGGCATGGTCTTCGCTCGGCATGGCACCACCGTTATCGGGCCGCAACTCAAGTGCGAATGACAATGAGGTCGCACTCGCTGCCTGATCGCTGATCGGGTAAGCGCGGTTTGGAGGGCACCGGGCAACAGAAGCCCTCCATCCGCACCGTTCCGGGGGGCGGGGGAGCGATGGCCGAGGACTTCTTGGAATACGACCGGATGGTCGAGGACGCGATGCGCGGCATCGTCCGGCGCGCGCTCGAGGAGGTGGCCGAGAAAGGCCTGCCCGGCAACCACCATTTCTACGTCACCTTCCTGACCGGCCACCCCGCCACCATCCTGTCGCCGCGCCTGGCGGCGCAGCATCCCGACACCATGACCATTGTGCTCCAGCACCAGTATTACGGGCTGGAGGTCCATTCGACCCATTTCGAGGTCACGCTGTCCTTCAACCGCGCGCAAGAACGCCTGCATGTCCCTTGGGAGGCGGTGACCGTGTTCCACGACCCGTCGGTCGATTTCGGGCTGCGCTTTTCCCGCCAGGGCGTCGAGCCGCTGCTGCCGGCGGAGGAGTCCGGCGAAGACGGAGACCCTGCCGGGGATGAAGGCGGCGGTGGCGGCAATGTCGTGTCGCTGGACCGGTTCCGCAAGAAGTGAGGGGCGCGCCGATGCCCGAATTCGCCTTCCACGAGATGTTCCCGCTCGCCAAGGGCGGCACGCCTTGGCGCGCGCTCGAAGGGGATTTCGTTTCCGTCGAGCGGTTCCGCGGCCGGGACTTCGTCTGTGTCGAGCCCGAAGCGCTGACCCTGCTCGCGCGCGAGGCGTTCCACGACATCTCGCACCTGCTGCGTCCGGGCCACCTGGCGCAGCTCGCGTCGATCCTCGACGACCCCGAAGCCTCGCCCAATGACCGCTTCGTCGCGCTCGACCTGTTGAAGAACGCGAACATTGCCGCGGGCGGCGTGCTGCCGATGTGCCAGGACACGGGCACCGCCATCGTCATGGGCAAGAAGGGCGAGCGCGTGCTGACCGGCGGCGGGGACGAGGAGGCGCTCTCGCGCGGCATCTTCCGTGCCTACACGGAGGACAATCTGCGCTATTCGCAGCTCTCGCCGGTCTCCATGTTCGAGGAGCGCAACACCGGCTCCAACCTGCCGGCGCAGTTCGACCTGTATTCAACGCCCGGCGAGGAATACGAGCTGCTGTTCATCGCCAAGGGCGGCGGCTCGGCGAACAAGTCCTTCCTCTACCAGGCGACGCCCGCGATGCTGCACCCGGACCGGCTGCTGGCCTTCATCGACGAGAAGATCCGCACGCTCGGCACCGCCGCCTGCCCGCCATACCATCTGGCGGTCGTCGTCGGCGGCACGTCCGCCGAATTGAACCTGAAGACCGTCAAGCTCGCCAGCACCGGCTATCTGGACGGCCTGCCGAGTGAGGGCGGGCCGCATGGCAATGCCTATCGCGACCGCGAGACGGAGGAGCTGATTCTGGATGCGACCCGCCGCATGGGCATCGGGGCGCAGTTCGGCGGCAAATATTTCTGCCACGATGTGCGGGTGGTGCGGCTGCCGCGCCACGGCGCCTCATTGCCCATCGGCATCGGCGTCTCCTGCTCGGCCGACCGCCAGGCGCTGGCCAGGATCACCCGCGACGGCGTCTTCCTGGAGGCGCTGGAGCGCGACCCGGCGCGCTTCCTGCCGGACACCGATACGGACATGCTGGGCGGCGAGGTGGTCGCGGTCGACCTCAACCGGCCGATGGACGAGATCCGCGCCACGCTCTCGCGTTACCCGATCCGCACCCGCCTTGCGCTCACCGGCCCGATCACCGTGGCGCGCGACCTCGCGCACCAGAAGATCGAGGCGAGGCTCGCCGCGGGCGAACCCATGCCGGACTATTTCCGCGACCACCCGATCTACTATGCCGGCCCCGCCAAGACGCCCGAGGGCATGGCGTCCGGCTCCTTCGGGCCGACGACGGCCGGGCGCATGGACACCTTCGTGGACGCTTTCCAGGCCGCCGGCGGCAGCCATGTCATGCTCGCCAAGGGCAACCGTTCGGCCCAGGTGACGGCGGCCTGCAAGGCGCATGGCGGCTTCTATCTGGGCTCGGTCGGCGGCTCCGCGGCGCGTCTGGCGCAGGACCACATCCGCAGGGTCGAGCCGCTGGAATATCCGGAGCTCGGCATGGAGGCCATCTGGCGCATCGAGGTCGAGGACTTCCCCGCCTTCATCGTCATAGACGACAAGGGCAACGACTTCTTCGCCGGGATTTGAGGGCGCATAACGCGGCGCCTGGGGCGCAAGGACGGAGAAGCCGAACGCCGGCACCCCGACGGGGAACGACCGGGATCGGAAAATGCCTCAGCGGCGGGCCCCGGAACGTGTACGGTTCCCATCCGGGCCCAAAGAGGCAGCTTAAAGGGAACCGATGTCTGTGTCGCCGGGCTCCGCCGCAGAAAATGCCTGCCCGCTCCTCCTGGGCAGTCTGGCGCTTGCCGTGTTCCTTGCCGTTACGGCGGTGGCGATGCTGGCGCCGTTGCTCGTGGATATGGCCTTGGCGCTGGGCACCACGGTTCCTGCGGCTGGGCAGCTTGTCACCGCCGCCGCTGCGGTCTGGGCGGTCACCGCGCTGGTGGCGGGGCCCTTCTCCGATGCCTATGGGCGCAAGCCGGTGCTCCTCCTGGGAATTGGCTTCCTCGCGGCGGGTTCGCTCGGCATGGGGCTGGCCCCCACATTCGCCGTGGCGATGGGCTTCAGCCTGCTGGTAGGGATCGGCGGCGGCATGGTGCCTCCCACATGCATTTCGCTCGTCGGAGACATGATCCGGGAAACGCGCCAGCCCATGTCCATCGCGCTCCTGACCATGCAGCCGGGCATGAGCATCATGCTGGGTGTCCCGCTGGCTGCCGTCCTGGGCGACTTCGCCGGGTGGCGCTTTCCCTTTCTGGCGCTCGGGCTGGCGCTGCTGCTGGCCGCCCTGCTGCTCTTCTTGCTTGTACCCAACCGCCGGCCGGAAGCGGCCCGCGCGGATCTGGCCGGACGGATGCGCCGGGTCGTCGCATTTCCGGTGACCTGGTACATGGCCGGAACGAACATATTGGCGCGCACCGCCTGGGGCGTGATCCTCACTTTCCTGCCGGCCTTCCTGATCGTGACCTACGGTTTGCGGACCGTAGAGGTCGCCTTGCCCATGGCCGTCGTCGCCTTGTGGATGACTGCCGCACCCCTGCTGGGCGGCAGGATAGGCCGCACACGCAGGCGGCTCCCCGTAACGGCCGCCTTGCTGCTGGCTGCGGCCATCCCGGGAGTGGGCGTGTTTTTCCTCGGCTGGGGGACGTGGTTCTCGGTGTTGGCGGCGGGCCTCTTCATGTTGCTGGCCGTTCCCGTCACCACCGTTCTCATGATTCTGATAGCGGAGAGCGGAGGCGATTCCCGGGGCGCGCTCGCAGGCGTCATATCCAGCAGCAATTGGGGCGGCACCGCAGCCGGTGCGGCGATAGGCGGCGTACTGGTGGCTCAGTTCGGCTATGGCACGCTGTCGTTCCTGCTGGCTGGCGCCGTGCTCGCGAGCGGCCTGCTCATGGCGTTCGCCGTGAATGACAAGACCATGGCTCGCACCCGGAACCGTTTCTCTTCCTCGCCAGACAAGGAATAGGGCACGATCCTTTCGTATTGGCCCGCAGCCTTCGGCACGCCCTCCACCGTCACTCCGGACGGAGCGAAGCGAAGGTCCGGGGACCATCTTCCGGCCGGCCCACCGGGCTAGGAAATAAGTCTCAAATAAGGCCTGCCTATCGGAAATCCATGATACGATAAGTCAGGAGGAATTGGAGCACGATTCGATCCGGCTGAATCGACTGCCGTTCGGTGGACAGCCGCCGGCCTCGCATCCGGTTCGCAACGCAACACGGTCGGTTTCCGGTCTGACGGGAGCATCGGGTCCACGATCGATGACTGCAATTCGTTCATGAATCATGAAATAATTCCCGGTAAGGGCTTGACCTCTGTAAAACTGTGGTAGGATGAAACAGGAGGAAGCGGCATCCGCGGGCCGCTTCGTCTCCCGCCTCGCGCCGGCGCGAAAAAAACCCAACGGAACGGACGGGAAACGTGCGCCCTGCGCCTGCCTCGCGCGCGCAATCAGGCGCGTGAACCGCGCCGGCGCGAACGCGGGCGCGCGCGCCCATGCGATACGCGCGAAAATGGGTCGCGCCGCAGGCAATCCGGCGGCGGTGTAAACGGAACGAAACGCGATGGAGGAAATGGGATGGACGCCTCCCACCCCCTGATGTTCGTGGGCCGGCGGGTTGAGTTGGACCCTCGCGGGCCGACGGCATCGAAATGCCAAGTGGGAAGAGCAAGCTCTTCGCAGGCAAACCGGAGGGTCCGATATGGAGACTAACAGAACCGTCTTTGGCGTGGATACGGCGAAGCGAGTGTTCCAACTGCACTGGGTGGATACGGAGACGGGCGAGATCGTGAGTTTGAAGCTGACGCGCGGGAAGTTCCTGGATCGCTTCGCCAACCGCGCCCCGTGTCCGATCGCGATGGAAGCGTGCGGCGGCTCGCAGCACTGGGCACGCCAGCTTCGGGGTCTCGGCCACGAGGTCAGGCTGTTACCGGCGAAAGCGGTGCGGCCCTTCGTGGCCGGCAACAAGAACGACGCGCGTGACGCACAGGCGATCTGGACCGCGGGGCAGCAACCGGGCGTGAAGACGGTCGCGATCGAGAGCGAGGAGCAGCAGGCGGTCCTGGCGATGCACCGCATGCGCCAGCAACCGGTGAAGTTCCGCACCGCCCAGATCAACGCCCTGCGTGGCCTGCTGACCGAATACGGCGAGGTCATGGCGCAGGGCCGCGCCAGCATAAGCCGAACGATCGGCCTGGCCCTGACGCGGGTCGCGGAGCGGTTGCCGGCGATGATCGTGGAGACCCTGCGCGAGCAGTGGGCGCGGGTCGGCCAGCTCGACCGGGAGATCGGCGAGATCGAACGGCGGATCGGGCTTTGGCACCGCAGCAACGCCGACAGCCAGCGGGTCGCGGAGATCCCCGGCGTCGGAGTGCTGACTGCGACGGCCGTCGTGGCCGCGATGGGCGATCCCACGGCGTTCCGGTCCGGGCGCGAGTTCGCCGCCTGGCTCGGCCCGGTGCCACGGCACACGGGCACCGGAGGTCGCGTTCGCATGCCCGGCATCTCCAAGCGCGGGGACAAATACCTTCGAACCCTGTTGATCCACGGCGCCCGTGCCGTGCTCACCAGCAGCAAGGCGCCGCCCGCATGGGCGTTGCGCCTGGCCGAGCGGCGAGCGCCTAACGTGGTCACGGTCGCGCTGGCCAACAAGACCGCACGCACGATCTGGGCATTGCTGGCCCATGACCGGACATACGAGACGAACTTTGTCAGCCAGCCGGCATAGCCGCGGCTGACGACGGAACTGCGAACCGATACAGGAGGCGGTCGCTGAAAGCTTGCGCAAGGCAAGACAAGGTGTGATGGCAAACAGGTCAGACCGCGATCCGCCAAGCCTGCATGTCGTGTAGGGCGAAAAGCTCACCGGAGGAAATGAGGCGCGGATCGGCAAATTCCATCGGGGCCAGCGGGCACAAAGCCCCGCATCGATAGGCCGGATACAAAACTGCAATCTGCCTGACCGTCACACAAAAATCGATCCTTGCGTTCCGGGAGGCGTCCATACAAACGACATGCAGGATACAGACGGGCGGAGCTTCACCTGGGCCTGCGGAGAGGAGCGCTGCGCGGCGGATCATGACAAAACATGACACTTCATGACATCTCCGCTGGAGTGGGGCCCGACCGGACGAATCCCCTCTATCGGAACCCGGTCATGGGCTCGTCGATTCCGAGCCATGAACGGCGGTATTGCAGCAAAATCCGTTCGGATCGGATCGCATTTCGGGCCAAACCCCCATTTGTCGCCCCGGCCTGCGAGCCGGGGCCCGGCCCTGCCGTCCGAGCCCGGCGGGAAGGCCGGAAGATGGACCCCGGATCTCCGCTTCGCTCCGTCCGGGGTGACGATGAGGGGAAGCGCTCCGTCCGGGGTGACCATGGAGGATTTGCCGAAGGCTGCGGTCCGATACCAAGGGATCGTGCTCTAACGACCGCCCGTCGATTCATCCGGATCGAATCGTGCTCCAGGCGCAGGAAGGCGTTCCTCCCGCAAAGGAAGGCGCATAGACTGATGAACGACAGGAGGGTTCGAACGATGGGATACCCCGATGCGCCGGCGCCGATCCGCGCCGATCTTCTGGCGGCTCATGCCCGCGCCTGGGCGTGGATCGCCGCCCCCGGAAACTGGCTGACCGGCGCCGAGCGGGTTGCGATTGCCGCAGAGACCCGCCATGCGGCGGACTGCCGGCTGTGCGCCGCGCGCAAACAGGCGTTGTCGCCGGAGGCCGTGACCGGCGCGCATGACGGGCCGGTCACGCTGGACCCGGCGGTGGTGGAGATCGTCCACCGGATCGTCACCGATCCTGCGCGGCTGACGCGGCGCTGGTTCGAGGCGCGCCTCGCCGAGGGCGTCGAGGAAACGCGCTATGTCGAGACGGTGGGCGTGACGGCGGTGACCGTCTCGCTCGATACCTTCGCCCGCTCCATGGGCCTGCCGCCGCGCCGTTTGCCGGAGCCGCAGCCGGGCGAGCCGTCGGGCTACCGTCCGGCCTCGGCGCGCATGGAGGAGGCCTGGGTGCCGCTGATCGTGCATGGCGAGGAAAGCGGGGCCGAGGCGGACATCTATTCGGGTTCGAGGGGCGCCTACATCCTCATGGCCCTTACCCTGGTGCCGGAGGCCAAGCGGGCCTTCTTCGACCTCGTCGAGACGCAATATCTGCCGGGCCGCTGGATGCGCGCGTTCGATGTCGAACACCGCGCCATCGGCCATGCGCAGATCGAGTTCCTGGCCGCAAGGATTTCCGCCCTCAACCAGTGCGTTTACTGAACCACCAGCCATGCGCTGCTGCTCCGTGAGAGCGGCCGGACAACAGGCGACAGTTACAATCTGGGGGCGATCATGGACGGCGGCGGCGGCGGGGTCGCTGCCGGCGAGGAGCTTGCCGCATTTGCGGAGGCGGTGGCCGGGGAGGGCGGCATGGCGGCCGCGATTTCGGCGCTGCGGCGCGCGGTCGGCGATGCCGGCTGGGTGGATGCTGCGGGCGTGGCTGCGACGTTCAACGCCATCGACCGCGTTGCGGATGCGACGGGCATTCCGCTCGAACCCGGCAAGGCGGTCGTCTCGGCAGACTTCCGCGGCGACCTCAATATCGATGCCTGGGCCGACGCGCGCGGGTAAGGAGGACTTCCATGATCGAACGCAAGCGCGACGATGAGTTCGTCGTCGTTTCCAACGGAATGCTGGGCTACGGCTTCCGCGAGGAATCGCTCCTGGATGCCGTGGAAGCCGGCGTGGACCTCATTGCCTGCGACGCGGGTTCGAGCGATCCGGGCCCCTACTACCTGGGCACCGGCAAGCCCTTTGTGGGCGACGCCATGATCCTGCGCGATTTGCGCCTGCTGGTGAAGGCGGGTGCGGATGCGGACGTGCCGCTCGTCATCGGCTCCGCCGGCGGGGCGGGCGGCGACGGGCAGGTCGATCATCTGCTCACACTGCTGCGCCGGGTGCTGGAGGAGCTGGGGCTCGACCGGAAGATCGCCGTGCTGCGTTCGGAACTCGACCGCGAGACGGTGCGCGAGGCGATGGAAGACGGGCGCGTGCGCGTGTTCGAGACCGGCGCGCCGCTCACGACCGAAGATGTCGATGCCGCCACGCACATCGTCGCCCAGGTCGGGCCGGAGTCCTATTTCCGGGCGCTCGCCGGCAAGCCCGACATCCTGGTCGTCGGCCGCGCCTGGGATGTCTCCAATATCGCCGCACTGCCGTTGATGCAGGGACATGACCGCGGCCTTGCGCTGCATATGGGCAAGATCCTCGAATGCGGCAGTCTGGCGTCACGCCCGACCGGCGGCGGCGACCTCATTCTCGGGCGGCTTCGGGAAGACCATTTCATCGTCGAGCCGCCCCATCCGGACAAGGCCTGCACCGAGGCTTCCGTCTCGGCGCACACCTTCTACGAGAAGTCGGACCCGGTGATGCTGGCGGGCCCGGGCGGGGCGGTCGATCTCCGGCGGACCCGCTTCGACCAGATCGACCCGCGCCGCGTTCGCGTTTCCGGCAGCGCGTTCCGCGAGGCCGAGCGCTACACGGTCAAGCTGGAGGGCGCGCGGCTCGCGGGGCATCGGGCGCTGACGGTCGGCGGTGCGCGCGATCCGGCGTTCATCCGCTCCATCGACGCGATCCAGGAGGCCGTCAGGGACAAGATCCACGAGACCCAGTCCGGGTTCATCGACCCCTCGCAATACAGCATCACCTTCCATCGCTACGGCCTCGATGGGGTGATGGGCGCGTGGGAGCCCAACCGGCAGGCCGCGCACGAGATCGGAATCCTGATCGATGTGGTTGCGGAGACGGCGGAGATCGCCGAGGCGGTCTGCGGCCTCGCGCGTTCGACCATCCTGCATGTGCCTTTCGAGGGCCGGCGGGCGACGGCGGGCAACATCGCCTTCCCGTTCTCTCCGGCGGAGATTCCGGCCGGGCCCGTCTATGAGTTCAACATCTACCACCTGATGGAAATCGACGAGCCCGAGAGCTTCGGGCGGCTGGAATGGCTGCAATGAAGACCTTGTCGGACCTCGCGGAGGTGATCCGGTCCAAGAATGCCGGCCCCTTCATCGTGACCTTCGACATCCTGTTCGAGACCCAGGAGACATTCGAGGCCGTCCGGTCGGCGGGGATGCTGAGCCGGCAGGCGGTCTGCGGGCTTTACGGCGTTTCCGACAACGAACTGCTCGGTTTCGACTTCTACCCCTTTGCGCGGGCGGTCAAATTCTCGCTCCGGCGGCCCGTCGGCTCCGGCGGCCCGCGCGATGCGGATGTCTATGGCGCGCAGCAGCACGCTCCCCTGCTAGACCTCGCCGTCCTGCCCTGACCTCTACCGTGCAGCGATGGCCTTGCTGGCGGCCCAGAGGCGTTCCTGGTCCTCGACCGACAGCGAGGCGGGGGACGACGGAACCTCCCTGCCGTCGGAGAAATAACGCCCGGTCGCACCGTCCAATGCCGGGTCGGAGGCGAGCCGGATGTTGAGGGCCGCGCCTTCCTCGACGCCGATTGCGCCGCTTGCCCGGAATGCCAGCTTCAGGGCATTGCGGAACAGCCATCCGTTGTTGCTGCCGAAGCGGCTGGCGACGAGGCCCGGATGCAGCGCATTGACGGTGACCGGGCTGCCCTCCAGCCGCCGCGCCAGCGCGTAGGCGAACATCACATTGGCGAGCTTCGAGCGGCTGTAGGAGACCCGCGCGCTGTAGCGGCGTTCGCATTGCAGGTCGTCGAAGTCGAGCCTGGCCCGCCTGTGGGCCACCGAGGCGACGACGACGATGCGCCCCGCCTCCGCCGCCCGCAGCCGGTTCAGCAGCAGGTTGGTCAGCAGGAAATAGCTCATATGGTTGAGCGCGAAGGTGGCTTCGAGCCCGTCCGCCGTCACCCGGCGTCGGGAGAAGATGGCGCCGGCATTGTTCACCAGCACATCCAGCCGGTCGATGGATTCGGAAATGTTGCGGGCAAGGCGGCGCGACTCGTCCAGCAGGGAAAGGTCGGCGCGCTCGAAACGGACTTCGGCGCCGGGAACCTCTGCACGAATCGCCCGCGCCGCCTGCTCCCCGCGCTGCGGGTTGCGCCCGACGATTGTCACGGCCGCGCCCTTCTCCGCGAGCGCGCGGGCGGTCACCAAACCGATGCCGGTGGTGCCTCCGGTGACGAGTGCGGTCTTGCCCTGCATGGGCCCTGAGTTTACAGCCTTGCGCTTGGATCGGGAACGAGGAGGCCGTCGCTATGGTGTTTGAGCGTGTTGCGGCAAGCGTGGACGAAGCCGGACTCTGGAAGATGCACGAGGATATGGCGCGCTTCGGGGCGACGGCGAAGGGCGGCGTATGCCGCGAGGCGCTGACGCCGGAAGACTTCGAGGCGCGCAGCCTGTTTGCGCAATGGGGCAGGGCGGCCGGCTTCTCGCTGGCGGTGGACGCCATCGGCAACATGTTCCTGCGCCGCGAGGGGCTGGAGCCCGACCTGCCGCCGGTGACCACCGGGTCGCATCTGGACTCCCAGCCGACCGGCGGCCGGTTCGACGGCAGCTTCGGTGTGCTCGCCGGGCTGGAGGCGCTGTTCGCGCTGGAGCGCGCCGGCGTCAGGACCCGCGCGCCGGTCGAGGTCGTCAACTGGACCAATGAGGAAGGCGGGCGCTTCGTGCCGGGCGTGATGGGCTCGGGCGTCTATGCGGACCCGCCGACCCTGCAGACCATGCTGGACGTGCGGGACAAGGCGGGCGTGCGGCTCGGCGACGAACTGGAGAAGCTCGGGCCCGCGCTTGCCTCCGTCGGCCCGGTGGGCGACCGGGCGCTGGCCGCGCCGATGGGGGCCTTCATCGAGGGCCATATCGAACAGGCGCCACGCCTGGAGGAGACCGGCAACACCATCGGCGTCGTCACCGGCATACAGGGCACGCGCAAGTTCCAGGTCGAGGTGACGGGCGAGGAGGCCCATGCCGGCACGATGCCGCGGCGGCGGCGCAAGGACGCCGTGCTGGCGGCCGCTTGCATGGTCCAGGCGCTGCACCGCATGATGGAAGACGCCGACGACCTTCTGCGCTTCACCATCGGGGCGTTCGAGGCTTTCCCGGGCGCGCCCTCGGTCGTGCCGGGCCGTGTGCGCTTCTCCATCGACTTCCGCCATCCCGACGATGCGCTCAGGGCGAGGCTCGGGGACAGCATCCTGCCGCTTTGCGAGGCGCTGGTGGGCCCGTGCGGGGTGCGTATCGAGGAGCCGCAGGCCGCGACCTCGGTCGATTTCCACGGCGCTGCCATCGAGGCCGTGCGCCACGCTGTCGAAGTCGTCGGGGCATCGCATATGGACCTCTATTCCGGTGCAGGCCACGACGCGCGCAACATGGCCTGGCTCTGCCCCTCGGCCATGGTGTTCGTGCCCTGCGAGAAGGGGATCAGCCACAACGAGGCCGAGAACGCCAAACCCGGCGACCTTGCCGAAGGCGCAAGGGTCATCGCCGTCGCGCTGGCCGAACTCGCCGGCGCGGAGTGACCCCGGCCGAATGCCGCGGGGCGCTTCGCGCCCATTCCAGGAATCGATTCACAGCACCGGGGTGCATGTCATGGTTCAACACGCCAATGAGCGGGTCGCTTACCACAATGGAGAGATCAAGCCCGAGAGTCGGGTGCTCGTGTCGTTCCGCGACCGGGGGTTCAAATATGGCGAGGCGGTGTTCGACACGGCGCGCACCGTCCGGCACAAGCCGTTCAAGCTGGAGGAGCACATCGACCGGCTCTTCCGCTCGATGCGCTATCTCCAGATCGACTCAGGCCTCGGCAAGGACGAGATGCTGTCCATCTCCCACGAAGTGCTGGAGCGCAACCTGCACCTCATCGGCCCCGACGAGGACTACTGGCTGTTTCAGCGCGTAAGCCCCGGGGTCGCCGATCCCTTCCTCAGCGGGGAAGAGGCGGAGCCCACGGTCATCGTCGAGTGTACGCCGCTGCCCTTGAAGGCCCGCGCGCCGCTCTACCGCGACGGCGTCCGGGTGCAGATACCGGCGACCCGGCGAACGCCGCCCGACGCGGTCAGCCCAAGGGCCAAGACCCAGAACTACATCAATCTCCAGATCGCCGACCGCGAGGTGCGCGCGCAGGACCCGCAAGCCTGGGCCATCCTCCTCGACCACGACGGCAATCTCGCGGAAGGGCTCGGCAGCAATATCTTTTTCGTGCGCGATGGCGAGCTGTTTACCCCGCGAGCCCGGTTCGTGCTGCCCGGTATCAGCCGCGAGACGGTGATCGACCTGGCGGCCGCCGAGGGCATCGCCGTGCATGAGACCGACCTCGACCTCTTCGACGCCTTCACCGGCGACGAGTGCTTCCTGACATCGACGAGCCTGTGCATGGTGCCGGTCGCGTCGGTCAACGGGCGGCGGATCGGGGAAGGCAACCTGCCCGGGCCGGTGACGGCGCGCCTCATGGAAGCCTACAAGCGATTGCTCGATTTCGACTTCGTGGCGCAATACACCGACAAGCTGTAATTCGCCGTTGGCGACCCCGGCAGGACTCGAACCTGCGACCTACGGATTAGGAATCCGTCGCTCTATCCGGCTGAGCTACGGGGCCGTCCACCCGGCTTCGTAGGAAACGGGCGTGCGCCGGTCAAGCTTGCCCTTCACCGGCTAATACCAAGGTGCGCGATGCAGGACTCATGTTTGGGGGCGTTACGTCGTGCTCCCCTCCCGCTCGGCGGGAGGGGTTGGGGGAGGGCCTCTCAGCGTGACGGGCGCCTTTGCCGGGCTTCGCCTGCCGCTTCCGCTGACGCGGAAGCGGCCCCCCACCCGGCCTCCCCCGCAAGCGGGAGAGGGGTTTATCGGCGGCAATCGGCAAAGGTTCCAATCGATGATCGTTGGTATAAGGCAACAGCACGATCGAGCCGATGGTCTTGCGGGCTTCCATGTAGCGGTGGGCTTCAGCCGCGTCGCGCAGGGGGAACGGTCCGGGCGACGGTACTCCCGATCACGCCCTCCCGGATCGCCGCGAACAGGCCGTCCGCCGCCTCCAGCAGGGCGCTGCGCGGGGTCAGGTAGTCCCAGATCGTCGGGCGGGTGATGTAGAGCGAACCGCGCGCGCCGAGCTCCGCCACGATATCCACCGGGTCGGGCTGGCCGGAAGCGTGGCCGTAAGCGACGCAGATGCCCCGGCGGCGCAGGGTGTGCAGCGACTTCTTCAAGGTGCCCTTGACGTGGATGACCTGGGCCTTGGGCATGGCTGGCGCTCAGAACGATCCGTGCGAAAGGGATCGATGCGAGGGGAGTTGCCGGCCCTATCGGCGCGACTTGACCGTGGCCATGGTGTAGCCGGCGAGGTCGGCGGCAACATCGGGCGGCAGGCCGGGGCCGGTGGCGAGGAAACGCTTGACGGTGGCGATATCGGTGCGCGGGAAGCCGGCAAGCCGGTCCAGCAGCGCCTCCACGGCCGCGTCGAGCTCTTCCGGCGCGGTCAGCCGGCTGACGATGCCGGCGGCGAGAGCATGGGGGGCGTCGATCTCCTCGGTCGAATAGACCATGTCCGCCACGGTCTTGCGCGCAACCCCGGCGAGCACCGAGATCGCGAGCGTCGGCGGCGTGCCGTGCAGCATCTCCGGCAGGGCGAACCGCGCATCCGTGCTGGCGAGCGCGACATCGGCCCCGCCCACCAGCGCGCAGCCGAAACCCAGCGCCCGGCCCCGCACCCTGGCCACCACGGGCACCGGGCAGGCGCGGAAGGCCGCATAGACGGCGAGGATTTTCGAGAACACGTCCCGGTGGGCGTCGAAGGCGGTTGCCGGGGGCGGGCCGCCACCGCGTTCGCGTCCGAGGCAGAAATCCGGCCCCGCCCCGCTCAGCAGCACGGCGTGGACCGCCCGGTCCCGGCCGGCCTCCGCGACCGCGTCTGCCAGATGTTCCAGCATGGGATCGGTAATCGTGTTCCCGGTCTCGGGCCGCGCAATACCGATCCGCCGTATCCGTCCCGTCTGCGTTATGTCGAATCCTTCGGCCACGGTGTTCCCCCCGTTTCGTCCGCCCCGAACCTGCACGGCGGGGCCGCCGGGGGCAACTACCCGTTGCCGCGCCTATCTGCTGTGTGCCCACCAGTCCCGGGGCCGCAGCCGGTTCGCCCGACCGGGCCGGTCGTCGAGCCAGAGCGCCAGCCGGCACAGGCAGGGCGTTCCCGCTGCGTCCCCACTCCCTCAAGGTCCGATCTCGACTTCGGCACCGGGCTGTCGGGTTCATTCCTTCGCGACCGCGTCTTGTGCAGAAACTTGATTTAGATCAAGTTGGATATTGGGAGCATGCAACGCATATGGTCGATGTGGACACCAAGCTGTTCCGTTCGTTCTTGGCCGTTGCGACGGAACGGAGCTTTTCCGTGGGCGCCCGCCGGATGGGGTATTCGCAGGCAACAATGTCCCTGCGCGTTCGGGCTCTGGAGGGGAAGCTCGGCGTACGGCTGCTCGACCGGGGCCCGCGGGATGTGAAGTTGACGGCCGCGGGGCGGGGCCTGTTGCCGGAGATCCGGGCTTTGCTGGACATGCACGACCGGATGGTCGAGCGGCTGATGTCGGCGCCGCTTGCCAGCACTATCCGGCTCGGCGTCGCAGAGGGTTATGTTGCGTCGCTCCTCCCCGGATTACTGCAGGACATGCTGAAGAACCGCAGCGGGGTACAACTCGACATTCTGTGTCGAACGAGCGGCTGTTTGCAAAGGATGATCGAGGCCCGGGAACTGGACCTTGCGGTTGTGACACTGCCGGAGGATGCGCCTTATGCCCTCGACCTGTGCCGCCCACAACTGCAATGGGTGTCGTCTTCCAACTTCGCTCTCGACCTCCAGGCACCGGTGCCGGTTGCCTGGTATGGGGAAGGCTGTGATTTCCGGGCCTCGGGAGCCGCCGCGCTCAAGAATGCCCGCATTGACTATCGCGAGGTCCTGCTCGGCTCCGACGAGCGGATCGTGCAGGCCGCCGTTGTAGCCGGTTGTGCGGTTACCGTCATGGCCAGCGGAAACGTCCCGACAACGCTGAAGGTCGTGTCGCCGCAATCCGGTTTGCCGCCGCTGGGCCGGGCCTCGATCCAGCTTCTGGAATTGCCGGGCGCGCAGTCTGAAGCGGTCGAGGCCGTCAAGCGGAAGATCGTGGGCGCATATCGGCGAATCGAACGCGGGCAGCCTGACGGACGCGCCCCGGCGGTCACCTCCCGCCCGACCACCAATCCTTCGGTCTGAGCCGGTTCGCCCGGCCGGAGCGGTCGTCGAGCCAGAGCGCCAGCCGGCGCAGCGGCGAGAGCGCGAGGCGCCGCCACAGCCGGTTGGGCCAGCGCCGGAAGTCCCGGTTGAATGGGCAGACGCGCAGGCAGATCGCGCAGTCGGAGGAGAGCTTGGCCCAATAACCGAAGCATTTCTCGGCATCCGAGGTCCATTTAACCACGCCCTGTATGGCGGACCGGTTCGGCCGGTCGGCCTTGGGCGGCCCGTAGGGCAGGGCCTTCGCAGGGCAGGCGTCCGCGCAGCGGGTGCAGATGGAACAGAACTCCGCCACCCCGAACTTGCGCGGTGCGTCATGGGCGAGCGGCAAGTCCGTGAAGATCTTGGAGAAGCGCAGGCGCGGGCCCGTCTCCGGGGTGATGACGAGTTGGTTGCGGGCATATTCGCCGAGGCCGGCCTTGAGCGCATAGGGAATCGCGAGCGCCGTGTCGTTCATCGAGGCGACCGCCCGGTAGCCCAGCGCCCGGATATAAGCGGCGGTCTGCATGACGATGGCCGCTTCGTGGCTGTATTCCCGCCCGGTTGCGGCGCCGGCAAGCGCGGAGGGATATGTGGCCACCAGCCCCTCGTCCATTTCGTGGCCGAGCACGATGACGTTTTCGAGCCCTTCCGGCAGGCCCACCGAGGCCTCCGTGAAGTCGCGTACATCCACCCGCGACTCATAGGTCCAGCGCTCGTCATACTCGGTGATGCCGCAGAGGCGGGCGCCGAAGAACCGGGCGACCTTCTTGATCTCGGCCGCCATCGCCGCCGGATCGTCGACCGCGAGCTGCTCTGCAACGACAGGCGTGTCGTCCGAGATCGCCGCCTGGAAGCCCTCCCGCCGACCCTGCTCGACATGGCGGTTGGTAATCAGGTCGGAGATCAGCCAGGAGGCGTTACGGAGCGCGAAGTCCCTCTGGTTGAAGCCGTCGCCCCGGCGCGCGGTGAAGTCCGCCCGGTAGGAGTTGAAGAAAGCATCCGACTCCTTCGTGCGCACGCGCTCGTCCCAGAACGCGCGGGTGAAGACATCGTCGATCTGCCGGAAGGGTGTGAAGTCCCCGGTCGTCTCGATTCCCGCCACCGCATCGCTTTCGGCGTAGCGTTTCCGCCAGCGCGCGCGGCGCTGTTCGAGGGTTTCCTCGTTCCCGGGCCAGCTCATCAGCGCTAGTCTACCGCTTTTCCGGCCGGGACGTCATTGGCCGACCTTGCCGAAGCCCATGCCTTCCTCGTCGAGGGCTTCCGGAATCCGCCCGAGCCAGCGGCCCGCAATGGCGCGCCATGTCGCCAAACGGCTGAACTCCGGAGGATCGGCGAGTGTGTCGTCGTCGTTCAGGAATGGGCTCGGGAAGAACACCGTCAGGCCGTTTTCTCCTTTGCCGTTCCACATTTCGAAACCCCAGGTGAGCGGCTTGGCGTCCCGGTCGAAGCTCCGGAATATTTCGGCCCGCGAGGGCCGGCGATGTGCGAGCAGCGCCAGGCCGGTCGGGTTCGCCGGCGAGCCCCGGTTCTCACCGATGCAGAGGTGGAAATGTCCGCCATTGCCGAACATCGCCGTCAGATAGCCGTCATAGAGGCCGATCCGGCTGGGTGGGCCCGGACATTTCCATTCCCAGGCGGCGCCCTCGATCATCGGGCCGAGACGGATACCCGGCCAGTGCTGCTCGAACAGGTCGCGGAGGAAAGCCTCCAGGAACGCTTCCTCGAGCGGCAGCGCCCATATCTCGCGCATGAGCGTACCGTTCTCGCGATACTGCGTTTCGCTCGGCTCCGACGAAACCGCCCGGTGTCTTCCGTCCATATCGTGCCGCCTCCCCGCGCCTCGACCGACAGGAAGCGCAAGAATAGCGGAATCCGCGCTCGAATCCCCGCTGCGATGCAGTACTGCCTGCGGCAACGCTCCGGTTCCGTTGCCGGGCCGACCGTGAAAAGCTGCGGCGATGGGTGCATTCCTCGATGTGGCGCTGCCGGCCTTCCTGTTGGTGTTCGCCGGGGCGGTGGCGGCGCGCGCCGGCTGGATCGACGAGGCGGGCGCAAAGGGTCTGAACGCCTTCGTCTATTACTTCGCCATGCCGGCCGCGCTGTTCCGGGCGGCCTCCGAGGGCGCGCTGGTCCAGGGTTTCGACTGGCGCCTGGTGGCGGCCTATTTCGGCCCGACGCTGGTCCTCCTGGCGGCTGTCGAGGCGCTCGGCCGCCGCGCGCCGGACGAAGAGCGCGCGATCACCGGCATGGGGGCTTGCTTCTCGAACAATGTCTTCCTCGGCATGCCGGTGATTGTGGCGCATATGGGCGGGGCGGCCGCGGGGCCGATGACAGCGATCATCGCGGTCACCACGGTCCTGTTCATCGACCTGCCGGTGCTGCGGATCGAGACGGCGAGGGGCAGCCAGGCAGCGGCGGCGGCCGCAATGGGGCGCATATTCGCCAACCCGCTCCTGATCGCGCTCGCGCTCGGCACCCTCTGGGCGCTGCTGCCCTGGCGGCTGCCGGGGCCCGCGGCAACCGTCATCGACCTGCTGGCGGCGGTGTCTGCGCCGGCGGCGCTTGCCGGGCTCGGCGCAGCGCTGGCGGGCTACCGCATCGCCGGCGACCTCCGCGACAGCACGACCGTCTGCGCGCTCAAGCTGCTGGTGCATCCTGTCATGGTGTGGCTGGCGGCCGGCGCGGTCGGGCTCGGGGAGTTCGAGACGGCAGTGGCGGTGCTGGCGGCAGCCATGCCGGTCGGCGCCAATGTCTTCGTGCTGGCGCAGCATTACGGCATTTACGAGCGCCGGGCCTCGGCGGCAGTGGTCCTGTCGACCCTCGCGGCCATGCCGCTTGCCGCTCTACTGATGACGGTCTTCCACCCGTGATTCGTCAGGCCGGTCGACGGATGAGCCAGACGCCAATCATGGTGAGCGCAAAACCGGGCCACATGGCGCCGGGCAGGTCCTCGCTCAGAAAGACCCATGCGAGCAGGGCGGTCACCCCCGGCGTCAGGTAGAAATTCGACGCCACACGGCCCGCCTCGCCGTGGCGCAGCATGTAGAGCAGCAGCCCCATGGCGCCGAGCGAGACGCAGAAGGTGACATAGCCGAGCGATGCCAGCAGGCCGGGCGTCCAGACCGCGTGCGGTGTCTCGAACGCCCAGGTGAAGGCCCAGGCGGTGGCCGCAGCGGATGCGAGCTGCACGGCGTTGGCGCCGATGAGCGGCGCGTCGCGGCAGAAGCGGGCATGGTAGAGCGTGCCCGCGGTCAGCGATGCGACGGAGACCAGCGCCCAGGCGATGCCGGCGGGATGCCCCAGGTCGAAGGCGCCGATGCCGGCGACCAGCGCGACCCCCGCAGCTCCGAGCGCGAAGCCCGCCCATTGCCGCCCCCGGAAGCGCTCCCCCAGCAAGGGGCCGGAGACCAGCGCGGTGGCGATCGGGTGCAGCGCGCCCATCAGCGCCATGGTGGCGCTTCGGATTTCGGTCATGGCAAGATAGGCGCCGCCCAGGTAGCAGGCATTGATGACCGCGCCCGAAAACGCCAGATGCGCGATCCCGGCAATGCCCGGCCGCCAGTTCTTCACGACGAACGCGGCTGCAACCGCCAGCACCCCGGCTGCGATGGTGAACCGCACCGACAGGAAGTAGAACGGCGTGATGTCGGATAGTCCGGATCGGACCGCGACGAAGGCGCCGCTCCAGATCAGGACGAAGAGGAAGGGGGCGAGACGGGTCAGCTTGCGCTGTCCTCGATCACCTCGCCGCCGAGTTCCTTTATGAAAGCGTGGATTTCCGCCGCCGCTTCATCGATGCGCGCGCGGTCGGCCCCGCGCACAACAAGCGCCACGCCGGTGCCCTTGTCGGTGTTGTAGAAGGGGTAGGAGCCGAGATCGAGCTCAGGGAAACGCTGCTGCACCGCGCCCAGGCCCCTCGCCAGCACGCCTTCCACCAGGCGGGTCGAGACCGACCGCGAATGGATCACCGTGCCGCGCCGGAGCGAGGGTTTGGCGGCCTCGAACATGGATTGCATGATCTGCGGCACGCCGGCGAAGACGAACACATTCTCCATGCGGAAGCCGGGCGCGATGGACAGGGAGTTGTCCACGAGTTCCGCGCCGACCGGCGTGATCGTCATGCGTTTGCGCGCCTCGGTGAACTCCTGGCCGCGCCGGTCGTACCATTCGGCCATCCTCCGATAACTCTCGGGGTGGTAGTGCCATTCCGTTCCGAAGGCGGCGGCAATGGATTCCGGCGTGATGTCGTCATGGGTCGGCCCGATGCCGCCCGTGGTGAACACATAGTCGAACCGGGCGCGGAGCGCGTTGACGGCCTCGGCGATCTCCTCGCAGATGTCGGGCACGATGCGCACCTCGCAGAGCTGGATGCCGATCTCGTTCAGGCCGTTGCCGAGAAAGGCGATGTTCCTGTCCTGCGTGCGGCCCGAGAGGATCTCGTTGCCGATAATGCAGAGCGCGGCGGTAACCGTAGCGGCCATGGGGGCTGTCCTTGGCGGAGCGGGCCGGCGGAGGATAGCCCCGCCGGGCGCGCTCTTGAAGGCGGCGCGGCGGCTGCGGCGAAATGCTATGCTGGGTCCGGCCCCTGTCCAACTGCACCCGTCCGGAGCCCGGCCCGGAATTCTCACCAATGTCACGGCCTGCGTCGCGTCCAGGCGTTCGCTCCGCAAGGAGCGGGCCGAAAAGCGTAGCGAAGCCTACGGTTGAGGCCCGCGACGCCGCGCGCAACGCGGCAGATTATATGGATGGCGGCGTTAGCGCCGCCGCGGGCGGGCGCCCGGACGCGACCCGAAGGGCGACACTGTCGGGCCGGCATGGTGCGTCAAGCCGCTTGCCCGATGCCCCGCATCGCGCTACGCGTCTTTCCTACCCTGCCGGCCCGACAGCGCCGCGCAGACCATGACATTGGTGAGAAATCCGGGCTAGATGCAGCTAAAGCGCCAACAGACCCGCCGCCGGGAAGACGAGATCGCGATCCATACCGAGGACGACCTTGCCGCCATGCGCAAGGCCGGGCGGCTCGCGGCGGAGGTGCTGGACCATGTGACGCCGCATGTCGTTCCCGGCGCGACGACGGAGAGCCTGAACACGCTCTGCCACGACTTCACGCTCGCGCACGGGGCCGTGCCTGCGCCCCTCAACTACAAGGGCTTCCCGAAGTCGATCTGCACCTCCATCAACCATGTCGTCTGCCACGGCATTCCCGGTCCGCGCCGGCTGCGGGACGGAGACATCCTCAATATCGACGTCACTGTCATCCTCGATGGCTGGTACGGCGATACGAGCCGCATGTTTCTGGTCGGGGAGGGAGTTGGCATAAAGGCGCGGCGGCTTGTCGAGGCGACGCATGAGGCGATGATGCGCGGTATAGAGGCGGTCCGCCCGGGCGCGTATCTCGGCGATGTCGGCCATACCGTCCAGTCCCATGTCGAACCGATGGGCTTTTCCGTGGTGCGGGACTTTTGCGGCCACGGCCTCGGGCGGGAGTTCCACCAGCCGCCGAGCGTGCTGCATTTCGGCCGGCCCGGCGACGGCCCGATGCTGCGCGAAGGCATGTTCTTCACCATCGAGCCGATGATTAATGCCGGCCGCCTCCATGTGAAGATCCTGGCGGACAACTGGACCGCCGTGACGAAGGACAAGTCGCTCTCGGCCCAGTTCGAGCACACGGTCGCGGTGGTGCCGGACGGGGTGGAGGTGCTGACCTATTCGCCGAAGGGATGGGACAAGCCGCCTTATGCGTGACGGGCCTGCGAACGGGGGCGAACGCAGGGTAGGGCCGCTTTTCGGCACAACTGCGCCCGCGGCGCAGGGACACGCCCGCCCGAAGGACGCCGCGGTTCCGGAGGGCGAAGAGCGAATCAGGAAACAGCGGCAGGGGCACAGGGCGCGCCTGCGCCAGCATTTCCTGAAGAACCTGCATGGCGAAATCCGGATGAGGGACTACGAGCTGCTGGAGCTCCTGTTGTTCGGAGCCTATCCCCGGCGCGATGTCCAACAGCTTGCAAGGGACCTGATCGAGACCTTCGGCTCGCTGAGCGGCGTGCTCGCAGCCGAGCCGGTTGCGCTGCTCAAGGTGAAGGATGTCGGCGAGGCGGCTGTCTCGCTCATCAAGGTTGCCGAGGCGCTCGGCATCGAGCTTGCCCGCGAGGCCGCGCTCGGCGGCGAGCTCCTGAACAACTACGACGCCGTGATCGCCTATTGCCGCGCCCGAATGGGCCGGCGGCCGGTCGAGGAGTTCCGCATCCTGTTCATGGACAACAGGAACCGCCTGCTTCGGGACGAACGCCAGACCATCGGCACGATCAACCACACCCCCGCCTATCCGCGCGAGGTCTGCAAGCGGGCGCTCGAGGTCGGGGCGGCTGCCGTCATCCTGGTCCACAACCATCCGAGCGGCGACCCGACCCCGTCCGGAGCCGATATCGAGATCACCCGGCGCATCGAGGCGGCTGCAAAGCTGCTCGGCATCGCCGTCCACGACCATCTCATCGTCACGCGGGGCGAAACGCTGAGCTTCAAGGCGAAAGGGTTGCTCTGAAGGAGGCTTCAGCCGAGGACGAAGCGCCCGGCGAGCACCGCCCCCAGCAGGATCAGCAGCATGAGCACGGCCTTGCGGAACGTCTCCGCCGGCAGGCGGCGGCGGACTGCCTCGCCGAGCTTCACGCCCGCCCAGACCGGCAGCAGGCCCAACACCGAAACCGCGGCCGCCGGGCCGGTCAGCAGCCCCGCTTCCGACAATCCGGCCGCCATGGCGAGGCTGGAGAAGGTGAAGACGCAGTTGATGGCCTGCACGAAGCGGTTCGGGTCGAGCCGCAGAGCCAGCAGATAGGGCAGGAGCGGCATCACCTGCGAGCCGGTCAGGCCGTTGACGGCGCCGTTGAGGAGCCCGACCGGCCATTGCAGAGGGCGCTCCAGTGCGGACGGAAGCATCAGCGGCGGGCTGGCGAGCGAAAAGGCGGCGTAGCCCGCGAGCACCAGTCCGAGTGCGGCCCCGGCGGTCAGCGGATCGACCCATACCAGCAGCGCCACGCCGAGCGCGATACCCGGCAGCACCGCCAGGCAGAGCGGCCAGAAGCGCCGGACCGTCTCGCGGAAATGCCCGGCGCCGCGCATGACCAGCAGGTTGCTCGCAATCGACGGCGCCAGCACCAGCGGAAGCGCCTCGCGGATGCCGATGGCGAGCGCAAGCAGCGGCAGGGCGCAGGTCGAGAAGCCGAGCCCGGTCGCCCCCTTGACGAAAGCGGCAAGCAGGAAAGCGGCGGCGACGGCGGCGAGCGTTTCCGGCGCTGCCGCCTCAATCATGCCGGTAGCCCTGCCGCGCGAGCGCGACAGGCTGACCGGCGCCGTCGAGAACCGTCACGCCCTCGCCGGAGACGATCCGTCCGATGGGCGCGGCGGCATGCTCCCGTGCGATCAGCACCAGTTCGTAGTCGTCGCCGCCGGTCAACGCATCCAGCCTGGCATCGGGTCCGAGTGCG
This sequence comes from Alphaproteobacteria bacterium, assembly GCA_965261985.1. Classification (GTDB taxonomy): domain Bacteria; phylum Pseudomonadota; class Alphaproteobacteria; order Bin95; family Bin95; genus Bin95. Next base: position 3,961,197 of record OZ253490.1, on the reverse strand, counting down.
GCGACTTCCGCCGACAGCGGCACCGCCTCCAGGTCGATGACGGCGCCGACCCCCGAGGCGCGGCAGATATGGCCCAAGTCGGCGACGAGCCCGTCGGAAATGTCGGCGGCGGCCGTTGCGCCCTCAGCCGCGCCGAAACGGGGCGAGGGCAGCCAGTATCGTTCCGCAAGGCGCGGCGCGTCGAGTTCGCCCCGGACGGCCTTCAGCCCGAAATACCCGTCTCCGACGGGGCCGGTGACGAACACGAGGTCGCCGGGCCTTGCGCCGGAACGGCGAACGGGAGATGCCGCCGCGCCGAAGGCGGTGACCGTGAGCGTAAGCGCGCCCGGCGTCCCGACCGTATCGCCGCCGAACAGCGAGAGGCCGAACTCCTCCTGGTCTGCGGCGAGGCCGGCCGCAAAGCTCTCCAGCCACGGATCGTCGATGCGTTCGGGCAGCGCCAGGTTGAGCAGATAGCCTTCCGGATGGGCGGCCATGGCGGCGAGGTCGGAGAGGTTGGTGCGCAGCAGCCGCCGCGCAATCAGGTCGGGCGGACCGTCCGGGGGGAAATGGACCCCTTCGACCATGGTGTCCGTGGTTACGGCCAGCATTTGTCCTTCGGGCGCGTCGAGCAGGGCGGCATCGTCCTCAAGGCCGCCCGCGCCGGCGGCGGTTGCAAGCGGCGCCAGGAAGCGGCGGATCAGCTCGAATTCGCCGGACCGGCTCATGCCGCCGGATCGGGCGCAGGGTCGTCGAGTTCGCCGGGCCGCGCGCTGCGTGCGATGCGGTCGAACACGGCGGTCGCGAACCGGGCTTGCGGCTCGTCGAAGAAATCACCCACGAGGTCGGTGTATTCGCGGATGGCGACGCGCGGCGGCACATCGTGCTCATAGAGCAATTCGGCGGCACCCAGCCGCAGCGCCGCCCGGAGCACCGGCTCCAGCCGGCCGAGGCCGCTATCCCGGCTAAGCGCCGCCGAGACCGTGCTGTCGATATCGCGCCGGTTGGCCGCCACGGCGCGAAGCAGGCGGTCGAAGAAGCGCCGGTCGGCGTCCATCCGGATGCCTTCGAGGTCCTTGCCAAGGCGGTAGCGCCGGAACTGGTCCGATACCGCTTCCGGCGTTTCCCGGTTCATCTCCGCCTGGTAGAGCGCCTGGATGGCGGCAAGGCGCGCGAACCGGCGCCGGCTGGGCGGCGCGTCTTCGGCCTCCCCGGCCCCGGACCCGCCCTCCGGCGTCGTCAATTCGCCCGCCCGAGCGCCTGCTTCAGCACGATGGTCTTGAGGCAGGCATGGGCCGCCTCGGCGCCCTTGTTCTTGCCGGAGACGCTCGCGCGGATGCGCGCCTGCTCGCCGTTCTCGCAGGTGAGAAGGCCGAAGCCGAGCGCGAGCTTGCGCTCGACCGCCAGGGATTGCAGCGCCCGGCTCACCTCGGTGCAGAGATGGTCGTAATGGGTCGTCTCGCCCCGAATGACGCAGCCGATGGCAATGAAGCCGTCGAACCGCTTCGGGGAGTCGAGCGCAATCGAGATCGCGACCGGCAGTTCGAACGCGCCGGCGACATCGTACCGGTCCCAGCTATGGCCGGCCTCCTCGATAACGGTGGCGGCCCCGGCAATCATCTCGTCGCTGATGTCCTCGTAATAGGGTGCGACCACCATCATGATGTGGGCCACAGGCTCTCCTCCTTCGGGATCGGGCGCCGGCCGGTAATGTGCAGGTCGTAGCCGTCGAGACCGACGACATGCCGGTCGCTGTCGGACAGCAGCACCATGTTGACGACGCCGAGATCGCGGAGGATCTGCGCGCCGACGCCGTAGTCGCGCAGCGGCGGCCGCCCGCGCGATTCGCGGCTGTCGATCTCCGCCTTTATCCGTGCCGAGAGCAGCGCGGTATGGCGCTCGCGAAGCAGCATCACCACGCCCCGGCCTTCCTGGCCGATGGCCATCATGGAGCGCTGCAACTCGCCCCCGCGCCCCCGGTGCTGGTCGCCCAGCAGGTCCTCGAGGATGTTGAAGGCATGCGCGCGGACGAGCACCGGCTCATTGCCCGAAAGATCGCCCTTGACCAGCACCTGGTGTTCCACGCCGTCGATCTTGTTGCGGTAGATGATGAGCTTGAAATGCCCGCCATAGCGGCTTTCGAACTCCGACTCGACAACCTGCTCGACCAGGATGTCGCGCCGCCGGCGGTACCCGATCAGATCCTCGATAGCGCCGATCTTGAGGTTGTGGAACTGGGCGAAGGGAACGAGGTCCGGCAGCCGCGCCATGTTGCCGTCGTCGTTCATGATCTCGCAGATCACACCGGCCGGGTTGAGGCCGGCGAGACGCGCGATATCGACCGCGGCCTCCGTATGGCCGGCACGCACCAGCACCCCGCCTTCGCGCGCCTCCAGCGGGAAGACATGGCCGGGCGTGGAGATGTCATTGCCGCTTCGGGCCGGGTCGACGGCGACCGCGATGGTCCGCGCCCGGTCGGGGGCGGAAATGCCGGTGGTCACGCCTTCCTTCGCCTCGATGGAGACAGTAAAGGCCGTGGACTGGCGCTGCTCGTTCTCGCGCGGCATCAGCGGCAGGCGGAGCTCCTGCACGCGCGCCGGCGTCAGCGCCAGGCAAATGAGCCCGCGTCCGTATTTCGCCATGAAGTTGATCGCGTCCGGCGTTGCCATCTGCGCCGGGATGATGAGGTCGCCCTCGTTCTCGCGGTCCTCGTCGTCCACAAGGATGAACATGCGCCCGTTGCGGGCTTCCTCGATGATCTCCTCTATCGAGGAGAGGTATCCCAGATCGTCGGTCGTGCGCGGCGCGGGTCCGCGCATGAGCCCGTCGAGGTTACTTGCCACGGCCCAATCCCTCCAATTGGCGGGCAAGGTAGCGCGCCAGCATGTCGATTTCCATGTTGACCGCGTCGCCCGGCTGCAGCTCGCCCAATGTCGTGTGCGACAGTGTGTGGGGAATGATGTTGACGCCGAACCGGGCGCCGTCCACTTCGTTGACGGTCAGCGACACGCCGTCGAGCGTGACGGAGCCCTTGGAGGCAACGAGCCGGGCCAGCGCTTCGGGGGCGTCGAACGTGAAACGCACGCTGTCTCCCTCCGGACGGCGCGACACCGTTCTCGCCAGGCCGTCCACATGGCCGGAGACGATATGCCCGCCGAGTTCGTCGCCGACGCAGAGCGCGCGTTCGAGATTGACGGCGGTTCCCTCGCGCCACCCGCCGAGCGTCGTGCAGGCGAGCGTCTCGGCCGAGGCCTCGACGTCGAACGCGCCCGGCCGGACCGCGACGACCGTGAGGCAGGCCCCGGAACAGGCTATCGAGGCGCCGAGCGCGATGCCCGACGTGTCGTAGGCGGTCGCAATCCCGAAACGGGTGTCGCCGCGTCGTTCGATGGCCTCGACGCGCCCGATGTCGGTGACTATTCCGGTGAACATCGCCGCCAGACCTCCCAGATGTCGCTGCCTGCCTCGCGCCGCGCATGAAGGTGGAAGCGCGGCGCTTCGCCTGGGTCTTCCGCGCCCAGCGCCGCAACGGCCGGCGCGCCGTCTCCGCCCATGACCGCGGGCGCACGGAACCAGTGGATGCGGTCCACCAGGTCCGCCTTCAGCAAGGCGGCAGCCAGCATGCCGCCGCCTTCCACCAGCAGGCGGGTCAGGCCGGTCTCGCCGAGCCGGAGAAGGCCGGCCGCCAGGTCCAGTCGCCCCTCGAAGTCGGCCGGCAGGCGGACGAGCCGGACTCCGGCATCCTCCAGCGCGCTTGCCCGGTCCGGGTCCGCATCCTCGCGGCAGAGCACCCAGGTCGGCCGCCCGTCGGCCGCCAGACGATGCGTCGGCGGCAGGCCTAGTCTGCCGTCCGCCACGATACGGAGCGGCGAGCGGTCCTGTAGCCCGTCCAGCCGGCAATCCAGGCGCGGATTGTCCAGAAGCGCGGTGCGGGCGCCGACCATGACGGCGTCGTAGCGGGCTCTCAGCCAATGCCCGGCAGCGCGCGCCTCGGGGCCGGTAATCCATTGGCTCCGCCCGTTATGCGCGGCGATCCGGCCGTCGAGCGTCGTCGCCGTCTTGAGTGCGACCAGGGGCCGTCCCGTGGCGGTCCGCGTGAGGAATCCGGCATTGTCGAACCGCGCCTGCGCTTCGCCGAGACCTCGTTCGACAGCAATGCCCGCCGCCGAAAGCCGGGCAAAACCCTGTCCGGAGACGCGGGGATCGGGATCGCCGGTCGCGGCGACGACTCGCGCAACGCCGGCCCGGACGAGCGCGTCGGCGCAAGGCGGCGCCCGGCCGCGGTGGCTGCACGGCTCCAGCGTCACATAGCAGGTGGCGCCCTTCGCGCCGGCGTCGGCGCGGGCCAGCGCCTCGGCTTCGGCATGGGGCCGTCCGCCGGGCTGCGTCCATCCCCGCGCCACCACGCGGTTTCCATGCGCCAGCACGCAGCCCACGGCGGGATTGGGCCAGACCAGGCCCAGGCCGCGCCGGCCGAGCGCGAGTGCAGCGGCCATATGCGCTGCGTCCACGGCGCGGGTGTCAGTCATCCCGGTCGGCGAGCCGGCCGACAAATTCCTCGAAGTCCTTCGCTTCCCGGAAGTCGCGGTAAACGGACGCGAAGCGGACATAGGCGACCTGGTCGAGCTCGGCGAGCATCTCCATCACCATTTCGCCGAGCCGGTCGGAGGGGAACTCGGTCTGCCCCGAGGCTTCGAGCTGACGCACCAGGCTGGAGATCATGCGCTCCAGCCGGTCGTCGTCCACCGGGCGCTTGCGCAGCGCGACCGCGACGGAGCGTTTCAGCTTCTCGCGGTCGAACGTCTCGCGCCTGCCGCTGGACTTGACGATGGTGAGGTCGCGCAGATGCACCCGCTCGAAAGTGGTGAAACGCGCATTGCAGGCGGGGCAGGAGCGGCGGCGGCGGATGACGGCGTTGTCCTCGGTCGGCCGGCTGTCTTTCACCTGCGTGTCTTCATGGGCGCAGAACGGGCACCGCATCGCATCAACTCCCGCAGGGCGTTCCGTAGATCGGGAACCGCGCGAGCAGTGCTCCCACCTCTTCCGCCACGCGCGCCTCGGCCGCCTCGCCGCCCTTCAACACTTCGACGATGAGCCGCCCCACTTCCCGGAACGCCGCCTCGTCGAACCCGCGCGTCGTCGCCGCCGGGGAGCCGAGGCGCAGGCCCGAAGTGACGGTCGGCTTCTCGGGATCGAACGGGATGCCGTTCTTGTTGCAGGTGAGGCGCGCGCGCTCCAGTGCCTTCTCCGCCACATCGCCCGTAAGGCCGAGCGGGCGCAGATCGACCAGCAGGAGATGCGTGTCCGTGCCGCCCGATACGATCTCCAGCCCGCCTTCCTGCAGGCTCTCCGCCAGTGCGCGGGCGTTCGCTACCACGGCCTCGGCATAGTCCCGGAACTCGGGCTTGAGCGCCTCGCCGAAAGCGACCGCCTTGGCGGCGATGGCGTGCATCAGCGGGCCGCCCTGGAGGCCGGGGAACACCGCCGAGTCGATGCGCCGGGCGAGGCTTGCATCGTTGGAGAGGATCATGCCGCCGCGCGGGCCGCGCAGCGTCTTGTGCGTGGTGGTCGTGACGATGTCGGCCCAGGGCAGCGGGCTCGGATGCACCCCGGCCGCAACGAGCCCTGCGAAATGCGCCATATCGACCATCAGCTTCGCGCCGCACGCATCCGCGATCTCGCGGAAGAGGCGGAAGTCGATCTCGCGCGGATAGGCCGAGCCCCCGGCGATGATGAGTTGCGGACTGCACTCCTGGGCCAGCCGTGCGACCTCGTCGTAGTCGATCCGGCTGTCCTGGCGGCGCACGCCGTATTGCACCGCGTCGAACCACTTGCCGGACAGGTTGGGCGCCGCACCGTGGGTCAGGTGCCCGCCGGCGGCAAGCGACATGCCGAGCACGGTGTCGCCCGGCCGGCAGAGCGCCATGAAGGCCGCCTGGTTGGCCTGCGCGCCCGAATGCGGCTGGACATTGACATGGGCCGCGCCGAACAGCCGCTTCGCCCGCTCAATGGCGAGGCGCTCCGCCCGGTCCACCCATTCGCAGCCGCCGTAATAGCGCCGCCCCGGATAGCCCTCGGCATATTTGTTGGTCAGCACCGAGCCCTGCGCCTCCAGCACGGCGCGCGAGACGATGTTCTCGGATGCGATCAGCTCGATCTGGTCGCGCTGGCGCGCCAGTTCCCCGCCGATGGCGGCGGAGAGGTCGGGATCGGCTGCGGCCAGCGATGTGCGGAAGAAATCGGCCATGCGAAGTGGGCTCCGGCATCCGGACCCCAGCCCATAGCAAATCCGCGCCCCGCCCGCCATAGCGCCGGCCCCGGCCGGAGCCAAGCATCAGTGCGCGTAAAGGCTTGCCTGCATCCGCCTGAAGGCGTCCCGGACCGCCGACAGTTCCCCAAGCCGTTCCCTGCTCTCGCTCACGCTGCCATAGCGCCCCGTCACGAAAGACTGGAGCTTCCCGGCGGCCAGTTCGTCCTCGCCGTAGGTTTCGTAGGCATGGAGTATGCCGAGAAGCAGGTCGCGCAACTCGTCGTCGAACGCCTGGAGGCTGCGGTCGCGCACATCGTCCGCGCGCGCCCGGCGTGTCCTCGGGGGATTGGCGAACATCACATAGCCCAGCACATCGAACAGGTCGCTGGCCGGCGCATCGACAAGCAGGCGGATATCGTTGAGCCTGTCCCGGTCGTACCCATGCTCTTCGAGCCGTTGCAGAAAGCGCACGCGATTGTCAGGGTCCGACCAGGTGGCGCGAAGCTGGTCTTCATCGGCGATCATGCCCTTGAGGTCGCCGAACAGACGGTTCAGCAACTCCTTGGCGGAGATCTGTTTGCCGTCCATCCAATAGGTCGTGGCGGCGATAAAGCGGATCGCCCGCGCCTTGCCGTCCGCAAGTTCGATCATGATTTTTTCTGGCGTGTCGTCAGCGAACCCGTTGTCGTCCTCGCCACCGCCCGGCGGGGGATAGTCCGGCCGTTCGCCCGCCGGCCGGGGCGGCACGGGCTCTTCGGGCTCGCCGTCCCATTCCGGGTCGCTGAAGTTCTCATGCGCCTTCACGAAGTCCCAGATCGTGAAGAAGTCCTTGCCCTCGAAAGTCCGTGTGCCACGCCCGATGATCTGCTTGAATTCGATCATTGAGCGGATGGGCCGCATGAGCACGATATGACGGATATTGAGCGCGTCCACGCCAGTGGAGAGCTTCTCCGAGGTGGTCAGGACGGTTGGGACCGTCTTCTCGTTGTCCTGGAAGTTGCGGAGATGCTGCTCGCCGACCGCGCCTTCGTTCGCCGTTACGCGATGGCAGTAATTCGGGTCGGTGCTGTCCTTCACCTGGTTGACGAGGTCCCGCACCAGCGCTGCATGGTCCTGCGTGGCGCAGAACACGATCGTCTTCTGGCTCCGGTCGGTCTGGCCCATGAACTCCCGAACGCGGCTCAGCTCGCGCTCCACGATTTCGATTGTCCGGTTGAAGTCCTGCTCGGTGAACCGGCGGCCCACCTCGACCTCGCCCTGAATGACATCGTCCTCCGGGACATAGACATAGTCGTCGATGGTGCTCGCCATCTGGCGGACTTTGAACGGGGTGAGATAGCCGTCCTCGATCCCGTCCCGGAGCGCATAGGTGAAGACCGGCTCGCCGAACCAGGCGTAGGTGTCGGCATTATGCTGGCGCTTCGGCGTCGCGGTCAGGCCGAGCTGCACGGCGGGCTCGAAATGCTCCAGAATTCCCCGCCACGCGCTTTCGTCCCGTGCGCCGCCCCGGTGGCATTCGTCGATCACGATGAAGTCGAAGAAGTCAGGAGGGTAGTCCGTGAATGCCGGCTCGTCCTCCCCGGTCATGAATGTCTGGAAGATGGTAACGAAAACGCTCGCGTTCTTCGGCGGGCTGCCGCCCCTCTTGCGCAAAGCATCGGGGTCGATACGGGCCACGGCGTCGGGCGGGAAGGCCGAAAAGGCGTTGAAGGCCTGGTCCGCCAGGATGTTTCGGTCGGCGAGGAACAGGATGCGCGGGCGCCGCGCAGGTTCGCCGGCAAGGCTCCAGCGGGCATGGAACAGCTTCCATGCGATCTGGAAGGCAATGGAAGTCTTGCCGGTGCCGGTGGCGAGCGTCAGCAGGATGCGCCGCTTTCCCTGCGATATGGCTTCGAGCGCCGCCGTTATCGCCTTGTGCTGGTAGTAGCGCGCCTCCCACCTGCCGCCGTCCGTCTCGAACTCCACCTCGCCGAAGGCGTCGCGCCAGTAGTTGGGTTCGGCGAAGGTCCGGTCCCAGAGTTCGTCCGGGGTCGGGAAAGGCAGGTCGATATCGCCTTCCACCCCCGTCGCCATGTCGATGCCGTACCATTTCAGGCCGTTGGAGGCATAGGCGAAGCGGGTTCCGAGCCGTCCGGCATAGTCCTTGGCCTGCCCGACGCCCTCCCGATGGCTGAGGCCCGCCCGCTTGGCCTCCAGCACGGCGAGCTTCTGCCCCCGGTAGAACAACACATAGTCGCAGGAGAGGCCCTTACCACGCTGGCCGCCTGCCTGAATACGACCGGGACAGATCATCTCGCGGCGGATGCGCGAGCCTTCGACGACGCCCCAGCCGGCCTCCCGCAGCACCGGATCGATACGATCCGCGCGGGTCTCGGCCTCCGTCTCGTTGTGTATGCTCATGACAGCGGTTGTATCAACTCAATTCGCCGTTAAAGGCGCGCGAGAGGATGGATTGGCGCAGGTCGTCAATCATTTCGATTCTCAACCTATAGAGAGCTTCGAGTTCATCAACTAGCTCAGCGAAAGTATCAAGTGCTTCTGCAATCTCCGCTTGAACACTAATTTGGAGGGGTAAGTGAACAATCTCCGAGTGCACATCATTTCTGTTGAGAGTGGGAACACCAGTACCACTTGCAAATCTCTCTAGTCGGAGTTCTCTGAGAAGGTGAAAAATGAAACGAACATTGTTTCCATGAAAATCTTTTACATATAATGATGTATTTAGCGGCCAAAAATCGTTTTCTATGTAAAATACATTGCCGATGCTGCCGCTACGTCCAGTAGTGACGCCTGGGCCAACTACCTTGGCCTCCACATGGTCATCTATTTTTCCACTCGAGCTTACTATTGGGTAAGGTCCGGATTTTCTATGCTTTCTCGGGAGATCGAAACCACGTTGTAGGGTAACAACTTCTCCAACAGAACGAGCAACCATATTGGTCCTGTTTGGATCAAAGAGAACATGATACAAATTTGTGGTTAGCCCCCGGATATTCTCTAGAATCTCTGCCGTCTCGGCATCGCGGGCCAGCATATCGGCGATGATCTCCTCGGGGATGCGCAGGGGTGCTTTCTCCGGCGCGTTGGGGTTCTTGACCGAAAGGTCCAGCGTGTCCGGGTCCAGATCGGCGCGGGCGGTGCGCCAGCTTTGCGGACCTTCTTCGAAGCTTCTTTGTAGATCGATGAATTCGACAAGATCGTCGTCGTTCAGCGGGTTGGTCTTGCCAAGGGAGCGGCCGGGGTCGAGCTGGTAGTACCATACATTCCGCGTGGGCGCGCCCTTCTCGAAGAGCAGCACTACCGTCTTCACGCCCGCGCCCTGGAAGGTTCCCGAGGGGCAATCGAGGATCGTGTGGAGCGTGCAGGAGTCCAGCAGTTCGCGGCGCAGTGCCACCGAAGCGTTGTCGGTGTTGCTGAGGAATGTGTTCTTGATGACCACCGCCGCCCGGCCGCCGGCGCGCAGCTTGCGGATGAAATGCTGGAGGAAGAGGTAGGCCGTCTCGCCCGTGCGGATGGGGAAGTTCTGCTGCACCTCCCGCCGTTCGCTGCCGCCGAAAGGCGGATTGGCGAGCACGATGTCGTGGCGGTCCCGCTCCTGGTAGTCCATCACATTCTCGTTGAGCGAGTTGGTGTGGACGATGTTGGGTGCCTCAATGCCGTGCAGCACCATGTTCATGATGCCGATGATGTAGGCGAGCGACTTCTTCTCCTGCCCGAAGAAGGTGTCGCGTTGCAGCATCTCGTATTCCGAGGCGGAGAGGTCCAGGTGGCGCATATGCTCCCATGCTTCGCAGAGGAAGCCGGCGGACCCCACGGCACCGTCATAAATTGTTTCGCCGATCTTCGGGTCGACGATCCGGACCATGGCGCGGATGAGCGGCCGCGGCGTGTAGTATTCGCCGCCGTTCCGGCCCGCATTGCCCATGCGCCGGATGCGGCTCTCATAGAGTTCTGAGAGTTCGTGGCGCTCGGCCTGGGTGTTGAAGGAGAGCCCGTCCACGATTTCCAGCACATCGCGCAATATGTAGCCCGAGCGGAATTTGTTGCGAAGCTCGGTGAATATCTCCCCAATTTTATATTCGATTGTGCGCGGGCCTTCGGCGGTTGTGCGAAAGTCCGCGAGATAGGGAAACAGGTCGCGGTCCACGAAGCCGATCAGGTCGTCGCCGACCATTGCCTCGTTGTGGTCGAATTCGCCGAGCACCGTCTTCGGCGCGGCCCAGTCGCTCCAGCGATAGCCGTTTTCGATGAGGGGCTCCCAAGCCTCGCCGTTCAGTTCCGCCCGGTCCCGCCGCTCGCTTTCGAGGTCGTCGAGATATTTGAGGAACAGCACCCAGGAAATCTGTTCCACATAGTCGAGCTCGTTGGCGATCCCGGCCTCGTTCCGCAGTTCGCGTTCGATTCGGTTGAAGGCAGACTCATACATGCGCTCGGCCCCGACAGTCGGAGGCCCCGCCTATAGCACCCCCTCCGCAAATAAATGGCACTCAGTGATTACCGGTATTCCGTTTCGGCCGTCAATACATGCCCTTCCCGAAATACGTCAACGCAATATCCACCGCCGATAAAGGCAATACCGCCCCGGCCCGGCGGCCGGCGACGGCGATGGATATTTGTTCTGGGAAATTGAAATACTTCCTATAACGGGCTTGCTTCCTGAAAATCCGTGCTACTATGGGACAGGAAGAAGCAAGCGGCATCCCGGGGCCGCTTCGTTTCCTGTTTCGCGCCGGCGCGAAAAAGCACCCGAGAAACTGACGGGAGACGTGCGCCCGGCGTCCGGGCTTACGCGCGCGCAGGCGCAATCAGGCGCGCGATATGCGCGCCGGCGCAAAATGCGCACACGCGCCCGCGCCCGCGCCGACACAGGCGCGGGCACGCGATACGCGCGAAAAAGGGTCCCGCTGCTCGGGGGAGCCGGCGGGGCGAACGGAACGAAGTGGAACGGAACGCAATGGAGGAACGGCATGCGGGATACGGGCGGGCGGCGATCGAGCCGGAGGCGCGGCGGACCATGACAAAACATGACAGTTCCCGCGGGCCTCATGACAAAACATGACATTTCATGACATGTCGCGGGGGTCCCGTTCCGCCGCCCCGGACCCTCCGGCCGGGCTACCGTATGCACACATCTCGGCGCACCTTCGGTGCTAACTATCTGACATGATTGTGGAATATTCCCGTTTCCGGTGCAACCGGGCGCGAGATCGAACCCGGTTTTGCACACACGTGCAACCGATCGGGGAACCGCAGTCATGCCAGCCATCCGCCTCACCCAGCGCCGGGTCGATACCCTCCGGCCCCGCAAGACCGTCCGCAATGTCCGGGATGCCGAACTGAAGGGATACGGCATCCGTATCATGCCTTCGGGCACCAAGCGCTACTTCATCCACAGCCAGCATCGAGGCCATCGGGTCTGGAAGATCGTCGGCGACGCGGCGGTCATGACCGAGGCCAACGCGCGCGCCCGCGCCCGGTCCATGCTGGCCGCGCTGCGCGATGACAGGGATATCGAAGCGGAAGCTTCCAGCGATGCGCTGTTCGAGACCGTCGCCGAGGAGGTCTTCTCCCGTTATGGCAGGCGCTGGAAGCCGCGAACGCTCGCGGTCAACCGCCGCTATCTCCGTAGTCAGATCCTGCCCTTCTTTGCTGGCCGGCCTGTCGCGGAAATCACCCGGGAGGAGGTGCAGCGCTGGTTCCGCTCGCTCCATGCGACGCCGGCGGCGGCGAACCGGTCGGCGCCGATCCTGTCGGTCATCATGCAGCAGGCCGAGGCCTGGGGCCTGCGCCCGGAGACCGGCAACCCCTGCAAGGGCATCCGGCGTTACCGGCAGAAGCGTTCGGAGCGCTTCCTGTCCCCGGAGGAATACCGCCGCCTCGGCATGGTGCTGGACCGGCATGAGGCCCGGCAGCCGTTCCGGGTTGCGGCCTTGCGCCTGCTTCTTCTGACCGGATGCCGCAAGTCGGAGATCGTCACCCTCGAATGGCGCTTCTATCGCGACGGCAGGCTCTACCTGGCGGATAGCAAGACCGGGCCGCGCACGGTCTGGCTGTGCAGCGCGGCGCGAGAAGTTCTCGATGGGCTGCCGCGTTCGTCGCGCTTTGTGTTCCCCATCGGAGGCCGGACCACGCCATGGAGCTGGCTGGACGCCTTCTGGATACAGCTGCGCGCCGAGGCGGGCCTTGAGGACTTGCGCCTTCATGACACCCGGCACAGCTTCGCCAGCATGGCGCTGTCGAGCGGCGAGACGATCCGCACGGTGGGGCGGCTGCTGGGCCATGACAATGCGGCGACCACGCTGAAATACGCGCATCTCTCGGACGCGACGGTCCGGGAGACGGTCGAGGCCCTGGCGCCGCTGCTCTCGGGGGCGCAGTCATGACCGGTAGGGCGAGGAAGGTTCGCCTGACGGATGCAGGCGTTGCAAGGTTGCGGCCGGTCGGGACGGAATACATCGTCAAGGACATTCGAGTTGTCGGTCTGGGCGTACGGGTTCGTCCTTCCGGGCATCGCAGTTTCGTGTGGCACGGGACCGTGAACGGCAGGGCGGTGCGCACCACCATAGGCTCGGCCGCGCTGATGACGGTGGGGGAAGCCCGAAGCGAATGCCGGGCCTTGCTGGACGGTTCGCATCCCCTTTGTGCTGAAGACTCCGCCGGCCGGGCCGCCGTTCCCATTTTCCGGGATTTCGTCATGGATGACTGGCTGCCGGCGCGGTGGAGCCATTGCAGCCCGGGCTGGGGCAAGCGCGTGGAGCACATGGTCAAGCGCCGGCTTCTGCCCGCCTTCGGCGCGCTGCGGCTCGACCGCATCGGCAGGCCCGCAGTCGAGCGCTGGTTCGACGCCATGAGCCGCAAGACGCCGGGCGCTGCCAACATCACGCTCGCCGTGCTGCGCCAGATCGTGAGCGCCGCAAAAGCAGCCGGCCATGTCGGGACCGATCCGGTCGCGGGCGTCAGACCGAACCCGGGCCGAAAGATGACCCGGTTCCTGTCCGAGGAGGAAATCGGCCGGCTTCACCGGACCCTGGACCGGCTCGTGGGGGAACGGGCCTCGCGCCGACCGCAGGCCGACATCATCCGTCTGCTTCTGCTGACCGGCTGCCGGAAAAGCGAAATCCTGACGATGAAATGGTCAGAGGTCGATGGCGACATGCTCAGGCTGGCCGACAGCAAGACGGGGCCGCGTACGGTCTGGCTGAGCGAGGCGGCGCAGGCCATCATCGCCCGCCAACTGCAAACAGGCGGCGCCTTCGTCTTTCCCTCACCAAGGGACCCGGCAAAGCCACAGTCCCGTCAGCTCGGTCTCTGGCGCCGAGCACGCCGGGAAGCCGGGATCGAGGATGTGCGCCTGCACGACCTGCGTCATACGGTGGCGAGCCAGGCCGTGGCAAAAGGTGTTCCTCTGCCGACCGTCGCCCGGATGCTCGGACATGCGCAGCCGACCATGACGCTCAGATACGCCCATGTCGGAGATCATGAGGTTGAGGCCGCGGCAGAGCGCGTCGGAACGATTATCGCAACAACCATAAACGGGGAGGAACCTTACGCCCGGAATGCATGAGAATCAGCCGACCCGACCTTGCCATGGTTCGCATCCGACGCAGCCGACACGCCCATCTCCGTATGCTCAAATCGAGTTGCCAGAATCGGATGAACCGATGGCTACATGAAGCTTCGATAGCGTTCCAGCGCCGTATCGCGCATGTCTTGCAGAAGATGCTTCGAAACGATCTTGAACGCGTTTGTCAGGCCCCACGCGTAACCGACATCCACGATCCATTCTCCTGGCGTTTCTTCCATCGCGCGCCGCGCCGGGATCTTGTTTCTGTTGGACAACTCCACCAGTTCGCAAATCTTGTCCCCGTCCGAAATAACCACCGGCGCGCAGCATTCGATCGCGCGGCCCATCATGAGGGAGGCCAGACGGCCGGAGTCCGTCGGAAGTTGCTTCCAGTGGTTCCAGATGATCGGAGCACAGCCTATCCGCTTTGCCTGATCGATAACCTGAAAGCACTCGGCCGCATCCAGAATCCTCTCTCCCGGCACCACGCCGACGAACACTGGACCGAATTCGGTCTCAACACGATCGGACGCGCGCACGGATTTCCACCGCGAGCGGCCGCGGACGGACGGAACGCCGTGCCTCAACGCGACACGGACGGGTTTCTGGGGTTGCACATTTCGATGCCGCTGCCGTTTTGTGGCGGGAGGAAGCATTGACCAGTCCAGCGGTGCACCTGCCTCGTCCATGTCGAGGTCGATGATGTAGATATTCCCGGCCTCCACACACTGGGATAGGGCTCGTGTGTCCCTTGAACCCGCTCGTCTCGCCGAAAGTTCGTTGCCGTGCGGAGAGAACGCGAAGGGATGGGTTCGATTTTTCTTGTTCACATTCCTGTGGAGCGTGCAAAGGGCGAAGAAGCGGTTCTCAACGGCTCTCAATCGCAGGATCGAAGACCACTTGATGTCGCGCACATTGTCAAAGCTCGGATTGACCCAAAGCTGCGCTCCGCATCGGCCGAGATGGCGGGCGAGCAGGCCCAGGTAGTGATCGTGGCAGATCGTTACCCCGACGCTCACGCCTCCCAACTCTATGGTGGGGAGCGCCGTGTTCGGATGCCAATCGGGGCTCTCGAAGGCAACGGCCTTCGCCGTGGAGTGCTTTACGTAGATCCGGGATGGACCGGATCCGTCGGGATCGAAACGGAGCAGCACCTGCGATGTACGACCGCGGATAGCCAGGGTTCGGTCGACCGCCCCCACCAACAGAGCGGCATCCAGTTTCGACGCAAGCTTTCCCAGTGCGTCGATGCGTTTGTCGTCATCCGCACGTATGTATCCTTCGGGGAAAAGCACGATGTCCACCGGCTCCCCGGCGAATTGCGAAGCAGCGGGCAGTTTGGGATTCTGGGCTTTAGGGCCGCTCGGCGGAATACCCTTCGAGGTGCCTTTCTTCACCTTGGGAAACACCATCGCCACACGCAGGGCGGATTGCGTTCGCGCGGCCGCGGAACGCGCTCTCGTCTTCGTTCGGGTGGAAGTACGATTGCCGCCGCGAAGCAGGCCGGAGAATGTCCTCAGATGATTGCTGTCTTCCGGGTCCAGCGAGCACCACGCCCGGTCGCGGGCGTATAGCCGCACGGTTGGTTTTCGGCCTTCAAGTGACGGGACCAGGTCCCGCAGCGTGTCGTACCACGCCCGTTGTTCATCTCGGTACGGTGGGTCGTTGTCCCTTGCGTCGTGATGCTCGCAGAGTGCAATCCAGCGTTCCGCCGAGAAGCCCAACGAGTGTTCCGCCGGGTACGCGGAGAGCGCGAGTTTCCTCGGGGCAGTGAAATGCTGGCTTTCGTCGAACTCGACGATGAATCCGGGATCGGGAACCCAGAAGTCGCAGGCTGCAAGAAGTTCGGCTTTCACAAAGTCGCCGACGCCGAACCCCTGATGCACCGTCAGCGCGGCGGCCACCTTCCGCAACGTCGGTTCGATCTGGGTTCCACGGTATGCGGCGAGGCTGGTTTCCCAGCGAAACCCGTGGTTGACTAGACAGGTTCCGTAGAGGCGCTCCAGCAGTTCGCGCACCCGGATCTTGCATTCCGGGCATCGCTCCGAATGACGACTTGATGATCTCGCGCGTCGTTTCCGTTCCGATGGAGCGGTCGTGGGCGAGGAACAGCGGTCATGACGAGCGCCGCCGCAGCTGCACTCAACGACATTGAAGCCACGGCGCTCAAGAAATTCGTTGGACTCCTTCCCCCCGCCGAACTTGTCCGAACTCAGCGATTCGCCTGTCGCAATCCGATCGGCAAGCGCGATTGCGTACTTCGGCGGAAAATGTTCGCCGTTCACGATCACACAGTAAGAACGTGCCCGTCGTTGCGGCGGAACCCCGTCCCTGCGAATGCTGCTCAAGGCGGCCTCGATGTTCTTTTTGCTGATGTGTCCGGGAATCATGAAGGAGATTATATGCACATAGCGCCGGCTGCGAGAAGGCGAGTCTGTACCGGCGGGAGCAGATCGCGAGCCGAGTCCGGAAGCTCCAGGAGGTGAGGGGGAACTGCCGCGGTCCCTGAAGGCGCGATCGAATCCTGCAACGCTTATCTATCCCCGAATCGCGGTTCGGGCATTAAACCTGCACCCGGTGCTGTAAGTACTCGACCGCCGCACAGGTCGCAATCCCTCCCCAAGGTACTGCACCGCTGCGTCCCGCCCTGCGCTGTTGCCAAGCACGGGGCCTTATTACGCCGCCCGTCATTTTTGGCGCTGATCGGCATCAAAGCAGCGCGTGGAACAACAACCTATCGTTCGATATTCCGTAACTTGCCCTGCCCCTCGCCCGCATCTCTACCCAGACAATTGTAGAAGTCTCTCTCAAATAACTCCAGTACCCTATTGCCTTCATTTTCGCCGCCATCCGAATATATTGGAAAAACGACCTTGCCGCTAGCAATGGAACCCAAAGGTATCGACCATGTATCGTCTATTTTCTGCACACCAACATCGCCACCGGAAATGTTTGCTTCAAATTGAATCCCATATTCCGCTGTCGGAATACCTGCTTGGCTTCTTAGTCGGTCTGCCCATGCTGTCAGCTGTGAGAACGTTGAAACAACAACGTCCGGATGAAGCTGTGTTTCAATCCGACCGTCTCGCCCGGGTCTGGATAAAGTCCTATTCGAAAGATATCCACATTCAAGTAACCCGTTGCTGTGAATTTCCCAATATACGTACCTCTGAATTCCCGTCACCCTCTCATGTGTATCTTCACCTCTGGCACCGCGTAATATCGGTCTCCAGTTTTTTGGTCTCATATTATGAAAGTTTTGCAAAGATTTTAGTTGAAATGTTTCTCCATTCAATTCTCGATATACTTCGGCATGTGGCCAGGAAAACTCAGGAATTATACTTCCATTCTCAAATACTCGATCCAATCGAATGTCCTCTCCAATCGGGATGGTTGTATAGCGAAGTCCAAAGGCATCATCTGGGGTTTCCAATCGTTGAAACTCTGAGGTGAAGCGCCTGCCTCTATCTGCCAGGGTGTTCTCTACGCGATCCACATTCCGCGACAACGAAAGGGTCAGGTCGTGAATTTCCCGCATGCTCAATGTCTCGCATCTATCGAGTCTTCGTATTGGGCATACCGAAGTAGGAATCACGCGGTGTGGCCCAACCAGAGACCGGTTTGTCTGGATACCTACTATTCCTCGGTCTCCATCAACTGGAAATGCCATAATCGAAAGACTAGGGAGTGGAGGCTCAACGCAATCCCGAAACATCAGCTTTAGGCGCTCTGCCAAATCCTGGTAACGGGGTATCGAAGTAATACCGGTTGCGACTTTCGGCGTCTGGCTCGATTCCGAGATGCCCAGCAGTAGAGTGCCGCCGTACGCATTAGCAAACGCTGTCACTAGGCGTTGGTAGAGCACAAACGCGCCGCCCGCCAGCACCACGCACCCCACTCGCCTTGACGGATTCGCGAAAACAGCGCAACGTTACTCGGACCACGAAGGCACCTGATCGGAGACGGCAGATGGCATTAACATTCGGTTGCGTCTTATCAGAAGCGTTGTTCGGGCCCTTGGCCGGTCCTGAAACTCTGAGAGCGTTGGTTCAGCATGCGGAGTCAGAAGGATTCGACTCAGTATGGTTCGCCGATCATGTGGTCATCCCTCGTCAAGTCGAATCGAACTATCCGTACGCAGCGGATGGTGCGTCGCCATTCGACCCTGACCAGCCGTTCTATGAGCCACTATCGGCGCTGAACTTCCTTGCAGGATGCACCAGCAAGATTCGTCTTGGTACTCATGTTCTTATCATCCCTTACCGCGAGCCGGTGCATACGGCGAAAATTCTGGCCACGATAGACGCGCTGTCAGGAGGCCGACTCACACTCGGGGCAGGGGCCGGGTGGATGGAGGAAGAGTTCAAAGCCGTAGGGGCACCGCCATTCGCAGAGAGAGGTGCAGTAACGGACGAGTACTTGAGGCTTTTCAAGGCCCTTTGGACGCAGGACCAGCCGACCTTTAAGGGCAAATACCGCGAGGTCTCAGATATTGGCTTCTGTCCCAAGCCAATTCAGAAGCCACATCCGCCTATTTGGATTGGAGGGCACAGCAAACCAGCCCTCCGAAGGGTTGCCCGACTGGGAGATGGTTGGATGCCCATCGGCTTGCGTCCTCCATCTCTGTTGCAGCCGGAAGGACTGAGCAAGAAGATCTCTCAGTTGCGGTCACTGCTCGATGACGCAGGACGCAGTCTCGAAGACATCGCTATCTCGCTCACTGTGCCGGTTGTCTTTGCAGAAGTAGGGTCTTCCTCCCGACTACTGCTGCAGGGTCAGCCCGAACAGATCGCCAACGACTTCAGGCTCTACATGGAACTCGGTGTCACCAACTTCAACATTAACCTACCGGCTCCAACCGTACAACGGAAGAAGAAGACGATGAGCCGGTTCGCTCATGAAGTCATGCCCCTGCTGTCGTGACAGAGGGTGTGAGAAGACAAAGCGCAGCGGTGCAGCGCACGGCTCATTCCTGAGTTCGTGCATGCCAATTGTCGGGATTGGGGATTGAGGCATCAAGAGCCTCACACCCCTTGATATTGGAGAAGGGTGCATCAGATGAAGTTCGGACTTTGGTATGACCTGCGCAACCCTGTCGGAGCGGGTCGGCGTTTACCCGACCTGTACCGCGATACTCTCGACCACATCGTTCTGGCGGAGCAGCTCGGCTATGACGATATTTGGCTGTCTGAACACCATTTCACTGACGACGGCTATCTTCCATCGTTACTACCTTTCGCGGCAGCAATTGCCGCACGCACGACTCGCGTAACAATAGGCACGAACATCATCCTCATGCCTTTTCACCATCCAATTCGCCTGGCAGAGGATTGTGCGGTGGTGGACAACCTGTCGGACGGCCGGTTCCTATTCGGCCCGGCGGTCGGCTACCGGGTTGAGGAGTTCGCGGCTTACGGAGTGGAGCGCCGCCATCGTGGGTCCATCACGGAGGAGGCGGTGGAAATCATGATTAAGTGTTGGACCGAAGACGAGTTTTCCTATCACGGACGGCATTTCGACTTTGACAACATTCGTTGCACCCCTAAGCCTGTGCAGCAGCCGCACATTCCCATCTGGTTCGGCGCGATGAAAGGAGCGGCCATGCACCGGGCGGCGCGCCTGGGCACGGGACTTCTAGGCGGCGGACCTGCCCGGTATGCGGCGTATATTGCCGCGCTCAAGGAGGTCGGAAAGGATCACGAACACCCGCGTATCGCTGCCGGCAGTCGCTGGTTTTTTGCAGCGAGAACCCAAAGCAGGATTGGGAACGACTCAAACCCCACGCGCTGTATCAATTGCGCAATTACGCATCATGGTTCAAAAAGGGAGGCCAGCCAGTGTTTGGCGAGCCACCAAAAGACTATGCAGACCTCGAGGCTCGAAACCTTTATTTTGTCGGCTCCCCTGAGGAGATCGTCCACAATATTCGTCAGCAATATGCCGAGGTACCCTTTGAGCGACACTTTTGCTGGGCAATGTGGCCTGGCGTCGATGTCGCGACAGCGATTCGGAGTATGAAATTGTTTGCCGAGAAGGTTATCCCGGACTTGCGGGACCTCGGGGAACCTATGGGCAGTGCATGACGCCCGTGAACTGGGCCGCCTCGATCCGACGCATGAGTCCCGAGTTCTCGGCGCACGACTATTCGGAAGCTACCCCTCAACGTTCATACGTAACGCCCAGCGATACCCGGTGAATTGGCGTTTCCGCTTCAGACATTCTCGATGGATCCGGATCGCCGATTTCCGTTTCAGGAACCCTACCGTGTTAGCAACACTAAATTTCGGCGGAATGCTCAGACAGAGATGCACGTGATCCGGCATCGCAGCCCTTCCACCAGTTCCGCCCCGTGCTGACGACACATCTCCGTCAGGATCCCGCCGACATTCCGACGCAACGTCCCGAACAAGCTTCGTTTCCGATATTTCGGCACAAAACACCTATTGCGAGGCCAATCAGCCCACCGAACCGCCCTGTGGCACCAACCCGGAGGGGCCGCGTCTACGCGGGTTGGTCAAAGGCGACCATTCGCTAAAGGAATCCAAACGCCTTGGGAATGGTCAGCACGAGCGCCGGAAACATGCTGACCAACACGATCACCGTAAAGTGCACCAGCAAATACGGCCACAACTCTTTGACGATGACTTCTATGCCCGTCTTCGCCAGGCCGGAGGCCACGAACAAAACGAGACCCATCGGCGGCGTCACGAGGCCGACGGTCACGTTGATGCACATGATGATGGCGAAGTGCAACGGATCGACGCCAAACTGCGCCAGCGCCGGGCCTAGGACGGGACCGAGGATCAGTATGGCCGGCACGACGTCCAGGAACATTCCCGTAATGAGCAGAAAAACGTTGACCAGCAGCAACAGCAGGTAGGGGTTCTCGGTGAGCGTGAACAGGAACTTGCCGAGTGTCTGTGGTACGCCCGACACCGTGGCCACCCAACCGAATATGGTCGCCGAGCCGATGATCAGCAAAATGGTCGAGGAGACCAGACCGGTGCGGTACAAGATGGCCGGCAGATCTTCGAATTTGACCGTGCGCGTGATGAACAGGCTAAGAAACAGCGCGTAGAACACCGCCGCACCGGCCGATTCCGTCGGCGTGACCACGCCGGAGATGATCCCGCCCAAAATGATGACGGGCGTCAGAAGGGGTAGAAATGCCTTCTTGAAGGCCGCCCATATCTCGCCGCCGCTAGCGCGCCGAGGTGCCTTGGGGTAGTTGCGGCGCTTGCCGATATAGGCCGTCACCAGCATCAAGCCAGCACCGACCATGATGCCGGGTATGACGCCAGCCAAGAACAAGGCCGCCACCGACACCTTCATGACGTAGGCGTAGATGATCATGATGATGCTCGGCGGGATAATTGGCCCGATAACCGACGACGCGGCCGTTACGGCGGCAGCGAACTGTTTCGAGTACCCCTCTTTCTCCATCGCCGGGATGAGGATGGAGCCAATGGCCGACGTATCGGCGACGGCAGAGCCGCTTAGGCCGGCAAACAGCATGCTGGCAAGGATGTTGGTCTGCGCCAGACCCGCGCGGATGTGCCCGACCAGCACGTTGGCGAAGTTGACCAGGTTCTGGGTGATGCCGCTGACGTTCATGAGTTCACCTGCGAGGATGAACAACGGGATCGCCAGCACCGGAAACTGGGCGATGCCGGCGAACATGCGCTGCGGAAGCATCTTGAAGAACATAGCCTTGTCGGCCAGCACGAAGCCGGCGAGCGGGCCCAGCGCCATGGCGAACACAATCGGCACACCCACCGCCATTGCGACCAGGAAAACCCAGAAAAAAGTCGTTGGCATCGGTTGACTTACCTTATGTTCGAGCTACCAGCCCCTTTGTGCAGGGGTCAGGGGTCGAAATTGGGCACCTGGCGCTCACGCCAGGTCATGAGACGGACGTGTGCATCATGTCGCCATAACCAAGATTGGTCTCATCCGGTTTGAAGATGCCGCGCAAGGCACGAAACCAGAACTCGAGCGAGATGAGCGCCATGACGGCACAACCAAAGGGAATTGCTCCGTAGACGTATATGAACGAGATGTCCATGGAGGTCAGGGTTTGATTACGCGCAATCCACGCAAGCCCACTGCCCTGCCAGACGAACACGCATACAATAGCCAGAACAACTGTATAGATGATTAGGTAGTTGAGGTTCTGTAGTCGGGGGGCAAGTTTCTTTGGGAGCACATCAAACGAAATGTGGCCGCCCTGCTTGAGCACGATGGGACAGGCCACGAACACCATCCACAGCATCATGTACAAGGACGATTCTTCGTACCAGGGCAACGAGTCGTTGAGCACGTAACGCCAGAACACGCCGACGAACACGTTCAGTGCGATGGCACCGACCAGGGCCATCGTCGCCATTCGGCAGACCCACAGGATCTTGCCGTTGACCCAGTCCAGAACATTGATGATTCTGGCCAGGAACTGCATGCGCTATTCCTCCAATCGGCAGTGTTGCCGCGAAAGCACTCGCCAATCTCGGTGATCCGGCTCACCACACGAATGCCCGGCGAGAGCTGCGAATATGCCTGCGCCGGACATCGGGCTCTACTTGCCCAGCAAGCGTTTGTCTTCCGCTGCGATGGCGACCTCGGCCCGCTTCACAGCAGCTCGAATGGCGTCGGGGTACTTGGTGCCGTACTTCTCGACGAACCACTTCTCGACCGCCGCCTGGCCCTTCTTGAGGAACGCCAACTGTTCCTCGGTCGGGACCTGGATCTTGCCGCCGGCGTCGGCGAACTTCTTGTACAGCGGCAGCTGGTAGACCTCGTAGTAGCCGTTGCACACCGTCTTCAGCCGCTCCATGCCGCCCACCATCACCGACTTCAGCTCATCCGGCAGCGACTGCAGCCACGGGTCGTTGATCCACCAGAACAACAGCATGGGCGTGTGATTGTCCATGTATATGAGCTTCAGGAATTCCTCGAAGTTCATCGCCATGATATGCGTCAGCGTGTTCTTGCTGCCGTACACGATGCCTGTCGCCAGCGAGGTGTAGAGCTCCTGCCACGGGATGGGCGTGGGCGCTAAGCCGACCGCCCTGGCCAGCTCCATGGAGATGGGCGACTCGACGGTGCGGATCTTCTTGCCCTGCCAGTCGTCGGGCAGCTTGTTGATGGGGCCCTTGTCGAGGACGAAGCTGCGCCAGCCTCCGCTGCCGCTTATGCCGAACAGGCGAACGGTCTGGGTCGCCTTCAGGATGTCATCGCCGAGCATCTGGTTGAGCTCGGGATCTTCCCTGACCTTGCCGATGACGCGATCATCCTTGAACAGATAGGGGATGTCGAAGGCCTGGATGGGGCCGTGGACGTTGGAGATGCCGCCACCGGTGGTGATGGACATCTCGATGGAGCCGAGCTGCACCTGCTCGACGTTCTGACGGAAGTTGCCGAGCTGACCGGCCGGGAAGATCTGCATGTCGATGCGGTTGTTGGAGTACGTCTCGACATATGACTTCATCACCTCCACGCATTTCTGGATCGGTTGGGTGACGGCGCCGACGTGGGCGACCTTGAACTCGAATTCGGCGGCCAGTGCGCCGGGTGTAGCGCCGAACAAACCAAGACTAACGCTGGCCCCCAGTACCAGCGCCTTTGGTGTGGATCTAAACATCTTGCCCTCCTGAGTGCGACGCGGCAGGGGCGGTATTGCCCGAGGCGGCTTCTTGTCACGCCGGTCTCAGGAGGCGCTGCGAGCGCAGCGACCCCCGCCGACGAATCAATCATACAAATTCACGTGGCCAGCAATACCAACATCTCTTCCATCACGGTGGCGAGAAGGCGGCCGATCTGGTTCTGGGCAATCGACGCTAGCGGTGCGCTCGCAGGTCGGTGCCCCGGCCAAGACTACTGCGCCCCGGCGCCGGCGAGCTCGTCCCAAAACGACTCGTGTCCTTGCGGGTAGTCGACGATGCGATTGTTGCCTGAGCGATCGACGCCGCGCATGAGAAAGAGCTTGCGATGCCCGAGGTCCAGCACGCCGAGTTCGCGAACCAGCCTGTCGTTGAGATCGTAGTCGAAGTGGGACGTGGTCGGCATGAATCGAAAGGTCAGGCCGCGCCGGGGCCTGGGCGACCTGTTCGGCAGCGAGCCGTGCACCATGTAGACGTCGTGAATCGATATCTGCCCCCGCTCGAGAACAACGTCCCGTGCGTTGGCCTCCGCGTCCGCCTCGTCGACGAGCTTGCGATATACGGTGTAGTCGCCGGGCTCCATGAGCTTGTGCGGCAACAGAGTCCGGTTCTTGTGGGAGCCGGGCACGATCCGCAGGCAGCCGTTGTCCGGGGTGCTGTCGTCGATGGCGATCCACGCCGTGCAGGTTGCGCGGGGGCGGATGGGCCAGTACTCGCCGTCCTGATGCCACGGTGTCTCCATGCCCTCATGAGCGGGCTTGCCGAACAACGCCGATGCCCAGTTGAGGAAATCCGGCCCGATGAGCTGCTCGACGGCGTTCAAGAGTTCCGGAATTCGCGCGACCGCAAGCCACCGGCCGTCGATCTCGGACAGTCCAGGGACATAGTCGGCCGACAGCTCCGGGTGCTCTCGCAGCAGGTCGTCAGTCCGTCTTTCAATGCAGGCGAGCATCGCCCCGGGGATGCGATAGGGCAGGACAATCTGCCCTTCGTCCCGGTAGCGTTGGATATCTGATGGCGTCAGCATTGGTGAACTCTGTTCATGGAGTTGCCCGTCCTGTGCTTCATGCATCATGCATGATGCATTATGCTGGCAGCGCAGGTCCGCGACAAGGGCTATCCGCCGGCCATGAAGACGTTCAACACCAAGGCCGAGGCAAATCGTTGGGCGCGCCTGGTCAAATCCGAGATGGACCACGATGCGTACGTGTCGCGGGAGGAGGCGGAGAACACCTCGTTCGCCGAGGCGCTCGACGGGGGAAGCTGAGCAACGATGGCTGTCCAGCGTTGTTCGGTGCCCCCGAGATCGCTCTTCCAGATCAGCCGCACTGCAGGCTCAGTGGTATTTGGACCATGTAGGTAGGCCGGGATGTAAGGATCTGGGCTCGGTACCCGTGAGGTCTGGATCAGCGAATAGCCTATTATTCAAACCACCAAACGCCTGCGCGCGTCGAGTAGCGCCTCGGGAGCTGCGCGGCGATCGGATCTCCTCGGCGAGCACGGCATTGACGTCGCCGCCGACCGGGCGCAGGTGGGTGAGAATCTCCAGGACCATCTCATCGTGCGAATTGCGTACAAGTGCACCAGGCCCAACACCACCAATGACGCGCTGCGAAACCCGCTTGCCAAAGCACTGATGGCACTCGAGTGGCTGGTCCTTCGCCGCGGGCCGGCCTCCGTGCGACAACGGCACGGCGCCGGCCCGCGGGTGGTGCAAATCACATGTGCATCGGTCTCTTCGGTTACGGCGCCTGGGGTGAGCACCACGCCGCGGCCATCGACAATATCCAGGGTGTCCATCTCGACGCCATCGCCGTGCGTGGCGCGCAACGGCCGGCACACGCTGGCGAGCGCCACTCGACCCTCGTAAGCGACCTCGGCGAGCTGCTCAGCCGCCCGCAGATTGACGCCGTCGACGTCGTGCTCCCCAACCATCTTCATGCGGATGCGGCCGTGGCCGCGCTCGACGCGGGAAAGCACGTCACCCTCGAGAAACCCATCGCCGTGACGACCGCCGAATGCGATAGCATCACCGCCTAAGCGCGGGCCAGCGAGCGCGTCGTCTCCGTCGGCCACGAGTTTCGCGTCTCGACGCGGTGGGGCGCATTCGTGCGTTGATCGATGAGAACGAGATAGGATCGCCCCGCTACATCAACATCACGCTGTTCCGCAATCAAACGCCGCAATACTCGAATGTCCGCAAGGCCGGTGACGAAATCGGCGGTGATTTTCGTATTTGCGAAGAAATAGGCCGGTTTAACGCTGTCCTTCGATTTCTCGCACGCCCTCCGGCATCGGAATCCAGCCTTGGGCCCTTTTCGTCCACAGCATGGCCGTTGGTTTGAGCCAGCTCGTATCGTCCAAGGTGCCAGGCTTCAGCGTGAAAACGCCCTCCGGATTGTGCGGCGTATTATGGATACGCACACCGCAACTGGGACAGAAAACGCCGGTATTTTCGTTACCGCTGTCGGCGATACGGGTGAAGCTCTTGGTCAAACCAGTGATCTTGAGATCGTCCTGTCTGACGACCATCGACATGCCGAAGGCGCTGCCGGATTGCCGCTGACATTCGGTGCAGTGGCAGGCGAAGAGCCGTATCGGCTCTCCGATCAATTCGTAGCGGACTTGTCCGCATTGGCATCCGCCGGAATAAGGTGCTGGCAACGGTTTCTCCTTTTATTCCACGAGTTCGATGTCTTCGGGGATGACGAGACAGGTTTGTTCACGCTTGGTCCACCACCCGCTCTGGTTTGAGGCCACGCGTATCGTACAATGTCCCGGTTTCAATAGATATACGTCCTGATCGTAGCTCGGGATGTTGTAATTAGTCGGCTGTTAAGAAGCGGTTCTGAGGGCTGAGAACGGCGTCATTGCAGCCCATATGGCGGCGATGATTTTGCACAACAAAATCCTCACCTCTTCGAGGATACGATTTCGTGCCCGGTCACCGATTCTACTTTCTCCGATGATCCAAGGATCCTTGGATCCACTCTTGGTCGGTAATGTCTCCTTGAATTCCAAATGCAAGTTTTCGGGGACACTCTCGGAAATCAGCAAATTAATGTCTTCGACAGTAGTCTCGCTGAGGGGATTGGAAAACGGCCAGGCCATGCGATTCTCCGGTTACGAGTTCACTCGCTCAGCGTATATGGAAGATTATCGATAATCCGTACGGTCTCGACGGAGAGGTGCACAACGCGGGAGACGGCAGCGATGAAGGCCGCTTCGTCGTCGAACCAGGCATTGGGATCGTTGATGTTACCGCTCTGATTGTCCCTGCTGACGCGATAGCGGTCGATGAACCACCGGACGGGGGTGCGGCCATTGACCTCGTAGCGATGGGCATCGGCGGGAATACCGGAGAGGCGCAGACGGTCGTTTACGATCAGGACCGAGTCGTCTTCCCCGGCCAGCCTCATGGCACGGGAGCCGAAAATCCGTTCGTCCGACTGCCCCGACAGGCCGGCGGCCTCTTGGACGAGGAGATACCCGGGCCCGGTCTCGTACCCGATATGGAGTTCGGCGAGCGCGCGGCCTGCGTCGGCGAAGACATGGAAATTCGGAGCCAGAGGGATGCGCGGCAGTGACTTCGAAAGGTCGTCGGCAAAGCGCGCGCGGTAATCGGGCGCATGAAGAACGCCGTAAACGTAGTCGAAGATCGCGTCCTTCGTGATCGCAGAGTCCGTATAGTAGGCCCGGAAGGCTGCAAGTGCAGTGTCGGAGATGTTGTCGATTCGCTGCAGGCCCGCGGTTTCATCCAGAAGGTCGCTGTCTTCCCTGCTCACGTATCGATAACGCGGGAAGCACTGGCCGAAGGCGACGAAATGCAGGTCCGGCATGCAGTCGACCATGAGCGCCGAGAACGATTTGGTCGAGCCGACGCCGGGAACGCAGATGGCTCGGTTCTCGCTAACGTCGACCGGGAATATCTCACCCGTCAAAGCCGGTCGCTGCGAAAAAGTCGTATCTGCATAGAGAAACTGCGAAACAAACGGGCGGTAAACCACTCTCCTGATGTGCTGTCCGGAGAATTCAGCTGGTAGCCCGCGTTGCAATTGATTCTTCAGCTTGTCATCCCATCGGATATGCGAGGAATGGCACTCGACAATTGCATCGAGTTGTTCGGGATCGTGTCCGCACTCACTCCAGTCCAGAATCGCATCGAGATATTCCCGCACCATCTTTCGGGCGTTATCGCCGCAATCATCGCGCGAGAAGCTATAGACATAGGCATCGCGCCCGGTCTTGTAACCGTTGCTGAACAGTCCAAAGATCGCGTCATCCATCCTGCCGGCCTTGGCCTGCTTCGACCCCATCGGATAAAGCGTCTGGAAGGCCTCGTCGCGCTGGCCGATCCAGTCGTGATGGCGGTCAGGCGCGATCTCCTGCCAGTCGTCGATGCTGCCGATCGAGCCCCACTCGCGCAGCATTTCGAGCTTGCGTTCGCGCGAGAGGTAGTCGCCGATATCGCGATAGTGGATGCGGCAGCCACGGTGAGCGGCGTCGGGATTGCGTACCAGAACCGAGATCGCCACCGGCTCACGGGACCCTTGGTCAAATGCGTTTCCTCCCTCCGCACGCCGAAGATCACCTGAGGTGGGAGCATTCCCCCGCAGATTAAGGACATAGACCGAGTTGAATTCTGCCGCCAGGCACGCCCTTACGCCGGAATCAGCATTGCCGTCGATCCACGTCCCGCTTGTCACGAAGGCAACGACGCCCCGATCACCGATCCGGTCGGAAGCCCAGCGTATGGCCATCCTGTAGCTGTTATACAGGCTGCGCTTGAGTGTTGCCCGTGACCGGACCGCGTAGGTCTCCGCAACGCGGCCTTCGAGGCGTGGATAGCTTGCATTGGGATTCTTGTCGGCCGCGCTTCGTTGACCGACCGACCAGGGCGGGTTGCCGACGATGACGCGAATGTCGAGCTCCCGCTGCCGCCTGCGGCGCTCCGAGTTGTCGGGAAAGAGTGCTTCGAGCTCGTCATCGTTCTCATTGAGCGCAAAGCTATCGGTAAGGCATATACCGTCGAACGGCCGGTAACGGCTCCCGGTCGCGCCCTGGAACGCCGTCTCGATATTGACTGAGGCAATGTAGTAGGCGAGCAGCACGATCTCGTTGGCATGCAGCTCCAGCGCCTCACCATTTGCCCCGTATTTTCGGAGAATCTGCTCCGGGGACAGGAGCCCCGACTGCATCATCCGGGCGATGAAAGTCCCGGTGCCGGTGAAGGGGTCGAGAATGTGGACGCCCGGTTCGCCGAGGCCGCTGTCGAACTCCCCAGCCGGGACGTCCTGCACGGAGTGCAGAATGAAGTCCACGATGTCGACCGGCGTATAGACGATGCCGAGGCGCTCCGTGACCCTAGGGAACGCCTTTCGGAAGAACTTGTCATAGAGTTCGACAATGATCGCCTGCCGCGCCTCCGTGCTGGCGGCTCCTTGCACGCGCCGGCGAACGGAGTCGTAGAAGGGATCGAGGCTTTCGGCCTCCACGTCGATCCCGGCCGGTTCCAGGACGTCGAGCACCGTCTGCATGCCCTGGCTCACGGCATTGCGCCGCGCGGCCGCTGCGTCTCCGAACAGCGCATCGAAGACAGGTTGCGTCACCATGTGCTGGGCAAGCATTTCAATGGCGTCATCTTCCGAGACTTCGGGATTGAGGTCGTCCCGAAGCTCGGTCAGGAATTCCAGAAAGATGTCGCGCTCCGCTTCGCCGGCCGCGACGATCACCTTGATACGCTCGATATGCGCGCGGGCGATCCGGGCGACATCGCCCGCCCAGTCTTCCCAGTAGCGCCGGTTGCCGCATTTCTCGACGATCCTGGTGCGGATCGCCTCGGGAAGGCCCTCGAAGACGATCTGCTGCTGCTCGGGGAACTGAACCTCCGGCGCGTCCGGATCGCCAGCCGGCCGGTTGTCGATATCCGCCGCTATCGAAGACGGTTGCCAGTCGGCGAGCGTGACAATCGAGATGCGGTCGCCGGCCTCGCCCGACTCCAGCCGGTTGAGCATGCCCTCGAACCGCTCGTCATGGCTGCGAATGGCGTTCAGCATCTGCCAAACCGTCTGCCAGCGCCTGTCGTCTGCGAGAGCTTGCTCGGGCGAGGCTGAGGACGGCACCACGACCGGCAGAATGACATAGCCGAGCTTCTTGCCTGGCGATTTACGCATGACCCGCCCGACGGCCTGGACAACCTCGATCTGGCTCTTGCGAGGATGCATAAAGAGGATGCCGTCAAGTGCTGGAACGTCGACACCTTCAGTCAGGCATCGGGCGTTGGTGAGAATCCGGGTCTCTCCTTCGGGCGCCTCTTCCAGAAAGGCGAGCGCGTCTCCCCGGGCCGTTGCATTGAAGGTTCCGTCCACATGGCGAGCGGCAACGGCAGGCGCCTGTCCGTTGCCATATGTCTCGGCATAGGCTTCGGCGACATCATGGATGCGCTCTTCGAGCCGTTTCGAGGACTCAACGAGATTGCAGAACGCGATCGCCCGGCGCATCGGGACCCGGTCGTCCTCAGGAAACTCGTCGGCGTCCGTCTTGGCGAGCGCGCGCAGGCAACCGATCATCCTGCCCTGTTCGTCGATGGTGAGTTGCGTGCCTTCGGCGAAATTCCGGATGCGGATCCCGGCGGCCAGGGATTCGGGGACGGTCAGCACGATCACCCGGTAATCGGAGAGCAGGTCCCTGTCGACGGCATCGCCGAACCGGGTCTCGTGAAGGACCGGGCCGTAGCGATCCTCGTCATCCATCGAGCAAAGCGTGGTAGCGAGTTCGCCTGCCCGGCTCCGGGCGCTGGCGGCATAGACCTTGGGCGTCGCCGTCATGTAGAGGCGCCGGTCGGCGCGGAGCTCGTCATTGTCATGAATTCGCACGAAGGGCGAAGGATCCTCGCCAGGAATGAGGGCGCCGGCCGTGCGGTGAGCCTCGTCTGCAATTGCAAGATCGAATGCGGGCAGGCCGTGGTCGCGCTGTGCATCGCCAACGATCCCCGAAGACTGGTAGGTCGCGAACACGACAGTCACCGCGTCCGGGACGGCCGGCAGAACGCGTGCGGCCAGAGAGTTTGCATCGGTAGTCGCCGGATAGGCGAGATCGAGCACATCCATGTCGGCCGTGTCGGCGGCATTCCGGCGCGGGCGACCGGTCTGGCTGTCGGAGCAGACGGCGAAGGCGCGGATCGGCAGTGTCGCATCGTCGAGCCAGGCTCGCAGGGTCTGCGAGAGCAGGGCCAGACTGGGCACCAGCACGAGAACCAGCCCGCCAGCACCCGCAAGCCGCTCGGCAATCCTGAGACCGACCAAGGTCTTGCCCGTCCCGCACGCCATCAACAGCTTGCCGCGTCCGCCCGTTTCCCCGAGATGCTCAAGGGCGGAGTCGATCGCGTCCTGTTGATGCGGCCGCGGGACCTTCGGAGGGGCGCGTTCGACGAGCACGCCCGACCTGACATAGTCCGCCCAGTGGATCGGACTCGCCTTCAGGTAGTGCAAGCCGATCCGCTGCACCGGCTTTTCCTGCCGCCGAAGCGTTTCTTCCGCATTGCGCGACCACGGACGTCCTGTCGTGTCGATCCAGACACGGCGTCTGAATTCGGGACGCCCGGACTCTGCAAGGAATGAGTCGATTTCAGCCTTCGGGATACTCCCACTGGTATTGCGGAACTTGCACTGGATGGCGGCATAGAAACCGGGCTCGTCGCGCAACTCCGCGACCAGATCTATGCCGGCGTCGGTTGCCGGCAGTCCCCGCTCCCGGGCCCAGTCGGCATAGGATTGCACGTTCCGGTACTGCGCTGCCTGCACGGGGTCGTGGGTCAGGAAAGCTGCGCAGAGGTCTTCGAAAGCCGTCCCCATGTCGCGCGTCCGGCTGAACGGAGAAGCGGTAATCTCTTCGCGCCAGCCATTCAGAATCTCATCGAGCGGATGCATGACCGCTTTCCATAAACGAAAAGCGACGAGCGCGGAACGATACCGAATCAACTACCGAAACCGTTCGTCCAAGTCGATAGCAGCGATGCCGACGCGACGACCGAGTGCGGGTATGCTTGGACCGGTCCAGATCTCCACCGCGCCCGCTTGGGCGGCAACTTGAGGCCCGACAGACCCGGCAGAGCGCCGATTTCGGACCAATTAGACCGACCCAGCGCCCTCTGCTCATTCAAGACCTGTTCGGTGCAATGCATCGAAGAGGCTCAATCCCCACGCGCAGTTCCCACAGTTCTCCCGTGAAGAAATTCGTAGATGCAGCGTTGCTGTACAAGCCAATTTCCCGAATCAGCCGGCATAGCCATATCGCCTTTCGCCGTGTATCTGAGTGCAACAATCTTGAACACCCCAGAAACGGCGCGATTGCCAGAGTGACCTTTTAGAACCACCAGAGCTTCTGCTCGCACGACAGTTGTCTGTCGAACAGACTGTATTTCAAAGTCTTGCAATTCGACCAGTTCAGACATTTGGCGTAAATCCCCAGCCAGTTTCTTGCTGGAGTACCCTAAGTCATTGGTAGAATACTGCCCCATATTTCCATAATTTTTGGATTTCCAGAATGTAAGAAATTGAAGAATGCTAAACTCTGGGGTGTTCTCATTCAGCTCACCATCAAATGGACCATTGGTCTCTCGAACCTTAAAGTTATTCATAATGTGTTTATCTTCCTGTAGTTTACGAAGCTCATTTAAAGAGTCTAGAACATTGTTGTTATTTCTCGTGTGAGATTACTGAATCCTTTCTCCCTCACTATCCTTATCATGTGCCCAATCGACGAGAGCCATCATCAAGGCCCACGCCTTCATGCAAACTATCCGGTTGGCATAACCCAAAGATTGACCATGGAGGATGCCATGGCGAAGAGGCAGTGACAGCTCGTCGTTGGATGACCTTCTTACACCTTTAGTCAACTGCTTGATTAGGAATGGGAGTGAATTCGGATGTCCCACTATAGAGTCGAACGCAGTCAGATCCGCGTCTTTCTCGAATGGGTTGGTGCCCAAGACATCTGAAGCAAATCCATCGCACGCGATGAGAATCAAAGGAACCGCAGACCAATAACGCTCTTCGAGCGTCAACGCCAGTGCTTCCCGAAGCTGAAACCAACGATCCGAAACTTTGTTGAATTTCTTCGCACGATGAATGGCGAATAGATTGATCGTGTTTTCGTCGATCCAGCTTAGGATTTCATTTTCAGCTTCCTTTAATTTACCTGCTTTGTAAAATTCCAAAGCTGTCTGCATCACGTCTACAGACATCGAGTTACCGGCGATCCAGCCCAGCGATGCAAAGGCATCGTTAAAGCGGTCAGGTAGAGTTAGAATATCTGAGTGCTTCACGGCTTCGTCAGCTTGCTCGTGAATTTTATCGAGCTCCTCGTTGTTGACGCCGAGTCGTTTCACAAATCCTGTGACCGACTTGGCGAGCTTGGCAAACGCCAGCGCTTCGGTCATCGCTCGGGCGGTCGGATTGTCCAGTATGCGGGACGTGCGGTCTTGGTCTTTCATGTGCGGTCGCGATGCAGACGTTAGCTTGGTCGCCCATGGTAGACGGAAATATACACGGGCGGAGGACTACAGAGGGCAAAATCATAACAGGAGTCTCTGACTGGTCAACCGGATCGTTATGCGAGGTGCAGGGTTAGCAGGGATACGCAGGCGCATGTTGGTATATCCCGAGCAGAATTCGCAGTTGACGTCCAATATGTATTTGTTTGCGTCGGCCGCTGTGACCTCCGCAGAAAGTGGGTTTGGTTCTATGATCGCCGCCAATGGTCGCGAAGGTCCGCAATCTGACGTCGTCGTCCTCGACGGCGGAGTATTTCCACGAGGAGGGCGGCTACTATACGGCGGCCGGCGGCGACCGTGAGGCGGCTCGCGCGAAGGCAGCAGAGCACCGCCTAGCGAGCGCCTGGTACGGGCAAGGTCTGGCGGCGCTCGGGCTGAAGGAGGGACAGAAGGTCTCGGCGGGCACGTTCGAGACGCTTCTTCAGGGCCGTGTGCTGGGCACGAACATCCGGCTGGGGCGCAAGCGCGACGGCAAGCACGAGCACCGCCCCGGTTTTGACATCACGTTCTCGGCGCCGAAATCGGTGTCGCTGGCCGCACTCCTGCCGACTCGGAAACATCCGCGCGGCGACCGGGGCGTGCTGCGCTGCCATGACGAGGCCGTGAAGGCGACGCTCGACTGGATCGAGGAGACGAAACTGCAGACGCGGGGCTACGATCCCGCAACCGGCAGGCGTCCGCGCGTCAAGGGGCGCGGGATGGCGGCGGCGCTGTTCCGGCATATCGCGAGCCGGAACCTCGACCCGCAGCTGCACACCCATGCGGTGGTCGCGAACATGACCCGCGACGGCGAGGGCCGCTGGAAGAGCATCGAGCCGACCGAGCTGCACAGGAACGCGATCCTGATCGGGGCCTATTACCGCAATGAGCTAGCGCGGCGCCTGATCGGGAAGGGCTACTCGATCCTGCCGGCGATGGCGGGGCGCATGCGGAGCTTCGAGATCGCGGGCTATGACCGGCGGGTCCAGGAGGCCTTCTCGTCCCGCAGGAAGCAGATGGAAGCCTACATGGACGAGAAGGGCTGGGACCACAGCCAGGCGGCGGCGCAGATCGCGGCGCTTGCGACGCGCAAACGCAAGGCGGAGCCGCTGCACGCGATGCTGCGGACGATCTGGGCGGACCGGGCGCGGGAGCTCGGGGAGGTTCCGATCGTCCGCCGTTCGTGGCGCGGGGTTTCGCTGCCGGCCGTGCCGTCCGCCCTGGAGATCGTCGGCCGCGCCATGGAGCATCTGGAGGAGCGGCAGTCGGTGTTCGCCGCGCACCAGCTGGAAGCTCTCGCCCTCGGCCACTCGCCGGGGCGGCATACGCTCGAGGCGATCCGGGATGCGATCGCATGGATGGTACGGGACAGGCATCTGGTCGAGGCCGGTCTCCGGCGCGCGGACCGGGCGTTCGTCACCGACCGGGCGCTGAAGGCGGAGCGCAAGGTGATCGCCACGATGAAGGCCGGCATCGGGGAGGGCATGGCGCTCGGCACGGAACGGCAGGTCGCGGGCCATCTCGCGGGCGCCGGCCTCACGGAGGGACAGGAGGAGGCGGTGCGTACGATCCTGCTGACGCCGGACCGGATCGTCGGGGTGCAGGGCCGGGCCGGGACCGGCAAGACGACCATGCTGAGCCATGTGCGCGAACTCGCGGGCAACCGGCTTGTAGTCGGACTGGCGCCCTCAGCGGCGGCGGCGCGGGTGCTGGAGCGCGAGACGGACATGCCCGCCCGGACGCTGCAATGGTTCCTCGCCCGCTGCCGGGCGGTGGACCCCGGCTCGGGGGCCCCCGGATCGAGCCCGGGGCAGGCTGGGGCAGGCGGCGGGCCGGTGATCGACCGGCTGAGGGATCGCTTCCGGGGCGCAATCCTGGTGCTGGATGAGGCCTCCATGGTCTCGACCGACCAGATGAAGAGCCTGATGCGGGCCGCCGGGGAGCTCGAAGTCGCGCGCCTCGTGCTGGTGGGCGACCGGAGCCAGCTCCGCGCGGTTGAGGCGGGCCAGCCCTTCCGCCTGCTTCAGCAGGCCGGCATGAAGACGGCGGAGATGAACGAGATCCTGCGCCAGAGGGAGCCGAAGCTGAGGGCGGCCGTAAACGCGGCGCAGGAAGGAGAGCCCGGCGAGGCGGTGGAACTGCTCGGCAGCAGCGTGCATGAGGTTCCCTGGGACGAGCTCGGGCAGAAGGCGGCCGAGACCTGGCTCGCGCTCGATCCCGACACCCGGTCCCGGACGCTGCTGGTCGCGCCGACGCACGAGCTTCGCGCCGAGATCAATGCGGTCGTGCGCGAGGCGCTGGCGGAGGAGGGCGTGCTCCGGGGCAGGGCGCTACGGATCGACCGGCTGGTCGGGCTCGGCATGACGCGCGCCGAGAAGGCGGATGTGCGCAACTACAGCGAAGGCGACACGGTGGTGCCCAACCAGGACCTCATGAACTACCGGGTGAAGAGGGACGAGGCGCTGACGGTCACCGGCATCGAGGAGGACCGCGTGCTGCTGCTGCATCCCGACGGCAGGCCGCGCCATGTGGCGCCGCAGCAGGGCCATGTCCGCTACCGTCTCGACGTCTACGAGACGCAGCCGATCGAGATCCGGGCGGGCGACCGCATCCGCTGGACCCGCAACGACGCGAAGCGGGACCTGGTCAATGGCGAGCAGTCCGAAGTCGCGGCGATAGGGCCCGAGCGGGTGCGCTTTCGCCGCGCGGACGGGCGCACATTCTCCCTCGCGCATGACGACCCCCAGCTCCGGCATCTCGACCATGCCTGGAGTTCGACCGTGCATGGCGCGCAGGGCAGCACGGCGGACGGGGTGATCGCCGTGCTGGACTCGGGCCACGGGGCGCTCGCCGACCAGTCCATCTTCTATGTCGAGATCAGCCGGGCGCGGGACAGCGCGGTGGTGCTGACCGACAATTGCGAGCAGCTGGTCGAGGTCCTGGAGGCGCATACCGGCGAGCGTGCGACGGCGCTGGAGGCGGTGGGCGAGGAGATCGGCCCGGACCTCGGCGCCGTCCGGATTCCCGACAAGCTGCCGGCCTGGTCTGCGCGCGGGGAATGGACGGAGCTGGAGGAGAAAGCCCGCAATGAAGGCACGATCCTCTTCCGCGTGGAGGGCTACGAAGGGCTGATCGGTCGAACGCGGCGGCTGGACGAGCGGTACCCCGACCTTCCCGCGCCGATCCGCGAGGTCGTGGACGGGCTGCTTGCCTATGACCGCGGCTGCCGCGAGGGCGACCGGGGCGCTGTCGAGTTCCTGGGCCTGCTGGATGTCCACGACGACCGGCGGGGAGCGCTGGAGGACGAGGCGGAAACGACCGACTGCCCCATTGCCGAACTGGAGGACTACCGGGCCTGGCGGGAGATGTCGGAACGCCTCGCGGCGAACGGCAGGGCCCTGCTCGAAGAGGTGGGCGAGCGCGCCGGCGAGGCCGGTCAGAAGATGGCAGAGCGGCTCGACCGGCTCGCCGAAATTCTCCCCGTCGATGACGGCGTGGTGGAGTTCCTGGAGGCCCTGCAGGACGTGCGGGAGCGGGCGAAGGCGGCCGATACGGTCCCGTTCTATGCCGAGGGCCACGACCGTCTGCTGAAGATGGCCCATGCGCTTGCGCCGCACCGGGTCGTGCCGTCGCGCGCGCGGGCGGCGGTCGAGGAGGTCATTGCCGAGGCCGGGGCCTGCGAGGAACGAGAAGCCGAACTCGTTGCGCTCGGGCAGGAGACAGTGGCGCTGCAGGATTGGCGCGCAATGCTGGAGTCTCTCGCACGCAACGGACCGCCGATGCTGCTGGAGAACTGGCCCGCCTGGTCGGAGCGCTGCAAGGCCGCTGCGGAACGCCGGCGGGAGATGCGCGACGATCCCGACACATGGCAGCCCCACCTGAAGGCGATCGGGACCGAAGCGGCGGCGACAACCGCCATGCTGGACCGACTCGACAGGCTCAGGGAGCACGACCCGGCCTGGGCGGACCTCCACGCCATACGCCGAACCATCCTGCAACAGGCCAGGGCCGCCGACCGGACCCGGTTCTACCACGAGCATTGGGACGGGTTCGTCGACGAGGTCCGCGCCTTTGCCCGGCGCGAGGGCCTGTCCGGTGCGGCCACCGCGATGGCGAGGCGCGTTCTGGCCTATGACGGCAGGTGCCGCGAGGCGCGCGCCGCGATCGCCGATTTCCTGGATGGCGCCCGTGAGCACCGGCGGCGCTGGGATATTCTTCACACTCAATACAAGCGGCGCGTCCGCCAGCGCCCGAATTTCTCGATCACCGACTATGCGGGCTACAGGCCGCTGTCGCAATTCGCGAAGGCGCTGAGGGTAACGGCAGAGTCCTTCGTCGGCGAGGGGAGCCGGCGCCGCCACGGCTTCGATTTCGACGGGGCATGGGACGGCGGAGCCTGTATCGCCGCCGAACTTGAGCGACTCCGCCGGCACGAGCCGCTGGACGGGTTCCTGGATGTCATGGACAGGCTGGACAAGGTGCGCCGCGAATCGGAGGCGGGCAATGTCCTGGCCTTCCACCATGACGACTGGCCCGGGATCGCCGATGACGCCGGGAAATTGAAGGACAAGGAGGCGCTTGAGGCGGCGGAGCGGCGCCGGCTGCAGGCGGTGCTCGACGAGCATGCGGACCGTGCGGCGGAATGGGCGGTCGTCGAGATGCTCGACCGCGAACGGGAAGAACTGGAAGAAGAGGAAGAGCGCCTCAGGGAGAAAGCGGAGAGTGAGGGGATTCCGGTGACCTTGCTGCCCGAGTGGCGGGACTGGCATGACGCCAGCCGGCATTTCGCGGAGGATGCCGGGGCGGTGCTTGCCGATGACGACCTCCGGGAGAGCGGACACTGGCGGAGCCGTCCGGAGGTGTGGACCCGTCTGGACGAAGCCGTCGAGGCAGCATCCGAACGCAGCCGGCTCACGGAGACGGAGGAGGCGCTTGTCACGGACATGATCCGCGAGGAACGCGCGCGTCTCCGCGATCCGCAGGCAGAGCATGCGTTCCAGCACCGCTGGCCGGGAAACGAACTGCTTGTCGAAGGCGACCGCCTGCGCATCGCCTACCATCCCCGCTTGCCCGACGGCGAACTGGTCGTGGTCGCGGCGGGACTGGCCGGCGGGCTGGCGTCGGAGGACGAACTGGAACTGGAATGGATCTCTTCGGAGCCGAAACGCGACGGTCCGGCCGTAGACATCCGCGCCGAAGAATTCGCGGAAGGAGCCGTCCGGCGTGCGGACTGGATCCATGAAGAGTTGCGCAACGCGGCCCTGATGCGGGAACGGCCGGTCTCGTCGGAAGGCTTCTCCCGCCTGTGCAAGGGCGATGTCGTGGCCGGCGACCTGCTGTGCTGGAGCGAATACGCTCCGGCCGAGCCCTCGGCCGACGACCGTCTTGCCCGAACCGGCCGGGAGACCGTCGTGCATGTCGAGGCCGAGCTTGTCGCACGGCGCGCGGCACTGTTGCCGGATGCGGACGTCTGCGTGCTGCGGGAGACGGCGCGCTCGGACGACCGGCCCTGCGGGGAGCGTTACCTGCCGCTTGCCAGGCTGACCATGGGGGGCTGCCTGCGCGCATCCTGGATCGGGGAGGAAGACCGCGAGGCCGAGGCCCTTGTCCAGGGGCGGGGCCTGGGTGAAGAGCGGCAGGAACTGTGGCGGCAGGAGCTGGACATGGGGCGGTATTGGGTCATGAGGCTCACGCTGTGATGGACGCAGGGGACATGTCCTTCCCGGTCCGCACAGTGCATGGGCCGGCGCCCGGACAGCGTCGGCCAGGCGGAAGCCCCTGCTGTATCCTGCGTCCGTCGGGGAAAGGCGTTCAGGGCCTGTCATGGTTCTCCACCTGGTAACGAACAGGAAGGCGAAGAAGCCGCTCTCCATTGTCCGGGCGCTCCTGCCGGAAGAGGAGGCCGCCCTGCGCAGGGTGAAGCAGGGCATCGACGTTCCCGGGGAGGATGCGGTCTATCGCGCGACGGTCGGCTACGCACACGAGAACAAGCTCTGGTTCTTTTGCGACTGTCGGGGCTCGACCGCCCCCGAAAGGCCGGTCATCCGCTTGCTTCGAAGGGAGGATAGCGGTCGGATATTCCTCGCCAATCTCCCCAGAGCGGAGGTCCCGCATGTTGACGGCTGCATCTTCGCTCCCGGCGACGGGGCGCGAAGGAGGATGCCCTCGATCGTCTTTCGCGATGTGCTCCGCCCGGTCGCGGGCGGCAGGGAGCGCGCGGACGAGGAAGCATCGGGCGAGGACCCGCAGCGGCGGATCGCGGGACCCGGTACGGGCAGCCAGAGCTCGAGCCTGGCCGGCCATCTGCACAGGCTGATGCAGGCCGCAAGCCTGCACAGGCTGAGCGTTTCGGAAGGGTTCGCATCCCCCGGGGAATGGCTTGCCCGAATCGCCCGTGCGGCCGGGACCTTTCGCACCCCGGAGAGCACCCCGGAGAACATCGGGACGGCCGATCTCCTGTTCACGGACCCGGAGACATGGGCATCGGGCCATGTCGCGAAGGTCCTGGACCGCCTGGAACCGGAGTGGCCGAAGAAAGGCGCGCCGTTCGCATGGCTGTGCTGGCTGGCACGGGACATCGACGACTGCGAGGTCAACCGGGCGCATCCGGCACTCGGCCATGTACGGGTGCTGACCGACCCGGTCTTCCCGACCGTCATGGGCAACAGGGTGGAAGGCCCCTGGCTCTTTCTCGGAGAGGTAGGCCGGTCCCCGGAGACCGGGAAATGGGAATGCCTGGAGGCCTGCGCCCGGCCGATCGCGTCGGCCCGGTGCCCGGTCCCGGTGGACTCGCACAATGAGCGCCGGGCTCTCGGCGCGCTGCGCTCCGCAATCTGGAGCCTGGAGAACAATGCGAGACTGGGCGCCGCACTCGGCGGCGCCGTGCGCATCGA
Organism: Alphaproteobacteria bacterium; assembly: GCA_965261985.1. Lineage (GTDB taxonomy): Bacteria > Pseudomonadota > Alphaproteobacteria > Bin95 > Bin95 > Bin95. The sequence continues at coordinate 3,921,323 of OZ253490.1, read as the reverse complement.
CCTCGAAAAGCCGCTCTTCGACATCGAGACGGTCGGCGGCCGCTGCCGGCCCGACTTCATCCTGACCGTCATCCGACCGGGCTGCGACCCCGCCGACGACCGGCACCTCCTCGGGGATTCAGCGCGCTACGTCATCGAGGTGATGGGCCTGGACGACCCGGATTACGAAAGCGGCAAGGAGAGAATGCACCGGCGCATGAGAAACCTGGGGCGCCTCTTCCGCCTCGATGCAAGGCAGTTCGACTCACGCGGCAACGGCCTGCAGCGCCAGGCCGACAGGATCGCCCGGCATGTCCGCAACGACCTGATGCTGCGGTGGAGCAAAGATTGAAGTGGGGTCTATACGCATACTCAGCCACCCGTTTCTCTTGCTCCCGCCTCGCGTCTACACTTAGCCTCGGATGCAGCAGCTTAGCAGCGGCGAAGATCGTCGAGGAAATGCTCGAACTCGCCGCCATCCCCCATCTCACGCAGAACCAGAAGAAGACCTTCCGCAATATCGCCGCCTAATGCGACGCCCATCCGGCAAGGCGGGAGAAGCAGCAGGAGCAGAAGCTCGGCCAGCGCATCGGGCCCAGCCGGAGCTTGTGAACGTCAGGCTCCCGGCGCAAGGTGTGCTCCGCCGATCCGGTTCCGCATGCCATGTCCGGCGAGAGGCCGCCCGGATGCCGGCCTGTCCCGGACGTCCGCCTGCCTGGGCCGTCGGTCGAAATCCTGCCGGGAGCCGCCTTGCCCGCAGCAGCCCCGATACTGCAATTCCAATGGCAAACATGCCCGCATGACTGTCCGGGCCAGAGACTTCCCTGCCGGACCCGGTCAATAATTCAATCGTCGCTCGACCTGGACTTCCTCATCTTCTCGCCGCGCGTCCCGGTCATAATCGGCAGCGATATTTTCCAGAATGCTTCCGACGAAAGGAAAATCCGGAGCCCTCTGACTTGCCCAATTTCGGTATTGCTGCGCAAGTTCCCGTTCCTGCGCTCCGCCCTCCCCGACAGCGCGGGTCGTGACCCCGCGGCCGTTGAAGACGCCGATGGCGAACCCCAAGCCGACTTCGGACGATCCGATCTCCTCCAGAACTGCGCTTACAGCCGGGGAGGGCATTATACCGTCTTCGCCGCCCGGCGCTCTCGACAGCAACCGACCGATATACTCGTCGCCGAGTTTGGCGCGCCCGTATTTCGTGCAGAGGCGCCGCGTTTCCGAGACCCACCGTTGCAGCGCTTCCCCGTCGACAGCGCCATCGTCTCCGGTCCCGGGAATACGCTCGGTCCGCTCAAGAAGGCCATAGGCGCGATTAGCGGACCCGCCTCGCTTTTCGGGATCCTCGATCTGCCAGTCGGGCGGGTCCTGACCGTTGTCATTCCGCTTGAACACGAGGGCCAAAAGCTGAACGAAGTCGATCGGAGACTCTGCGATCCGGCGCTCCAGATTGGGAATGCCGTGCCTGCTGTGCTCAAGCACCGGGAGGTACATGAACTCCAGCCGCTCCATCTCATCCCGATCGACATCGCCACGGCGGTCCAGCTCGTCGAAGGCATCCGAGATATCGTGAGCGGCTGGCACATGGCGGCGGTCCGATTTCGTATCGACGGCACCGATTTCGTACAGAAGGCGCTTCAACCGCGTTGTCTCGAGCCTGGACCAGTCGAAATGCACAGCCGAAAATGCAACATGGCCGCGCCCCGCATCGACCAGCCTGTCGACAAGTTCGGCCAGATCAGCGTGACCATGGTGTTGCCAATCGGGCTCAACCTGCCGCCAGTAGCGCTTCTGGACTTCCTCGCCATATCCGTCGAGCAGACGCCATGTATGGCTGCGGACCGGGGCCAGGCTGTAGAGGCGGGCAATCCTGTCCGGTTTGCCACCCTTGGCGGTCGATGCAAGCAACGCGCCGCGCGCGTCGTCGTCGACGGAATGCAGAAAGCCGTAAACGCACAACTCGACCGTCTTCTGCCATGGACCGGTAACGGAAAGACAGCGGTCGAGAAAGTCGATCCGGGCCCCGGCTTCCGCAATATGGGCTTCCAGGCACGCCCCCATGACCGAGGGCGCGCCGCAATCGGCAAGAAGCGCAGTCACGCCCTCGAATCCGCGCTCCTGCCATATCTCCTTCATGGCTTCGTTGCGGAGCCGGCCTATCCGCTCGTTGTGTGCCTCATAGTCGAGGTTCTCATCGTTTTCGTCGGCCGACGGTTCGATCCAGGAACCGGAAAACAGCCAACGGTGCCGGACAACCGGGTCGCAGGGTTCCAGCAGGTCATAGACGACGCGCGCCCGCTCCAGCGCCTCTTCGCTCACGCCGCGTCGGCGGCTGCGGCGGGTCAAGGCGTGTTGGCGGATCCGTTCGCGAAGGGCGGCCCGGGCCTTGTCATCCGTTTCGGAGACCGCCCACTGCTCGATGAACTCCCAGACCCGGATCCGTTCCTCGTCGCCAAAATCGTGAAACAACTCGACAAGTTCGCCGAGCGTCCCGTGATCGTGATCCGTCCATGACAGCACAAGGTCGAGCGCCCCGCGTCTGAAACGGTAGAAGTCGCTTCTTGTCACGCCGCGGCCGGCGCCCGAGGCGTCGCCGCTCCAGTGGGGGCAATAGCTGGGAGATGCGAATTGGGGACCCGTCTTCAACTGCGCAACGCAAATCCGCCAGCCGACATCCGGATAGAGCTTTACCAGCATCTGCAACGACCGTATCCGTTCGTCGAGCGGAGCCGATGTTTGCGGCAACCATGAGCGATAGAGCGCTTCGAGACTGGTGATCGGCCGGTTCACCAAATTGTCATCGATCTGAACTACCGACAGTTGCGCGAGTATCCGGCTGACGCGCCCGAGCTGCTGCCAACCCAAGCATTCGAGCGCCCATAAGAGCCCAGTTCGCTGCTGTCCGGGACCGAAGGGGCCGCTCTCGACGGGCTTCAGCAGCCCGAAGACGGCCGGCTCGGACTGCCGGAGATCGGCCTCGATGATCGTCAGAAACTTATCCGGGGCCGCTTCCGCATAGGCGGGCAGGTCGTTCAGGTGCGACAGCAGGTTGTCGGTCGTCAGAGGTGTCAACAGCTTTCGGATGAGAGACGAAACCCGGGTCTCAGGATCGACCCCCAGCCTGTCGCAAAACAGATTTCCACCATGCAGGGAAAGAAGTGTCAGCGTTTCGCAGATGCCCTTTCTGAGGGCCGGCGAATGACTGCGTGTCTTGCCATGCAGGACGGCAGCCCATCTTTCGCCTTCCGGCAGATCGAGGGCGGGATCGGGTTCGGACAGTACCCGTTCCGCTACTGAGAAGAAGTTGTCGAGGTCCGGGTCGGTCAAGAATTTGGCGATGCCGAACAGGGCGTCGATCCGAGATACCACTCCCCGATGGGAGCCTGTCGACCAGAGGGGCGAGTCCGGCAGGTTCAACAACTCCGCGACATTGCTTTCGACGTCGTTGTCAGCTTCTGCCCGCGCCAGGGCGCGGACAATTTCGCAGTCGGCGGCAGAGTCGCGGCGCCAGGCTCCGACCAGTGCGGTCGGCAATAGCTTTCTGGCGACCGGGGCGTCCTTCGCCCAGTCGGGGACGCGGATGCGCGGGATTTCGGAGAGACGCCGACGCAGAACGGCGGGCGACCGTCCCGACTCCCGGGCGAGCCTGTCGATGTCGTCCCGGGAGAGTCCCATCGCTTCCAGCGCGTCGGAAAACTCCTGCCAGTCCGGAAGCCCGAGCCTGATGTCGGGCTTGCGGTCCACGTCATTGCCTGGCCGCACGATGATGCAATGGCAATGCCGGTGCAGATCCCCGAGTTCCTCTTCAACCCGATCATGGTGGACGATTGCCACGCGCGGCGCCGCATTGGATTGCCGATACCGGTGGATCGCTTCAGGCGTGTCGAACACGAGCCCGCGAGCAGCCGGCTCTTCCGTCCCGGAAGTCGCCTCCCGGACAAGATGACAGGCAAAGGCAAGGGCGTCGCCGGGAGAATCCGCCGCCACGACGAAAGGTCTTTCCGGCGGCGACGCCAGCCAATGCTGAAAACTTTCGATGGGATCATCGGCCACCGAAAACAGCCAGGGCGAGAGCGCCGGCTTGCAGGCGTCGGCCCAGTTCGACCAGCCCATATCGGGCGAACGATAGCCGGTGACGGGATCGTCAAGCCGCTCGGCGAACCAGACCTGCGTTTCCGCCGATTGTTCGAGCCATTGTTCGAGATCGCTCGCGTCATAGGCGCGAACATCTTTCCATTCCTTATGGATCGCCTTTTCGGCAGCCCATTTCTCCTTTCCCCACCAATTGTGCGGCGTGACAAAAACGAAGGTCGTGTCGCGTCGCTCGTCGGGCGGCACGGTCCTGACGCGTTGCGTGTAATCCCTGTTTGCCTTCGACACCGGCCTTCCGTCGCAGCCGAACTCCCAGAGGGATCGGCCCACCGGTATCCAGGGGGCCGGTATCGTCGTTTCGACTTGTCCGTCCGGACCGGGTCTCTGGGCATTGTCGAAGGCAGGAAAATCGGCGCGGGTAAGCCCGATCCCGGTCGCCCTGACAAGCCGTCGCAACAATGCCGGCAACTCTTCCCGGGCGCGCGTTCCATCGGCCCACTCGCTGATTTGACTTGCCTTGATTTCGACCAGGGTCGGCGCATTCTGCTCGGCAACGACGGGGGCGCACAGCGCCTCGACGCGACTGTCGTATTGAGCCTGAAGGGCCAGCAGGTCTTCCCGGTCGGCTTCGAAGGCGCGCTTGAGCCTTCGTGCCATGTCCTGCGATAGCGAGGACTTGCCGTTCAGGAAGGTGGACAATGCCGGCCGCCCGACCCCGAGCAAGGCAGCGGCCTTCGTGACGGTCATGCCCTTCGGCAACACATGCTGCTTGACATACGGACCGGGATGCAGCGGCTCGCCGGATTGGTCGCTCATGGCCATGGTTAGACCTCCTGATATTTGTTTCCTAGAACATATTGTAGTCTGTTACGCAATACAAGACACACGACACACGATTTGCTCCCGGGGACACGATTGCCGAAACGGAGAATTGGCAGTCCCATGACGATGCCGCGCTCGAACGCCTCCGGACGGACCTCCGCGCCCTCTTCGATAGGTTCCCGGCGGACCGCGGACCCAACGAGCCGCAGACCGAGACCGACCTGATCCGCCCGGTGCTGGAGCGGCTTGGCTGGACGGCAAGCCTCTGGCAGCAAAGGCTTTCGGCGCATGGCCGCACCCATGTGCCGGACGGCCTCCTGTTCACCGATGAGGCGGCCAAGGACCACGCCAGCCGCCTGCCGGAAGAGAGGCGCTACGAGCACGGCCTCGCCATCGTTGAAAGCAAGCGCTGAGGCCGCCCGCTGGACCACCGCTCGGGCGCGGACGGAGCGGAGGCCACGCCCGCCACCCAGATGCTGAGCCATCTCGACCGCGCCGATGTGATGACGGAAGGCCGGCTGCGCTGGGGCATCCTCACCGACGGCGCAGTCTGGCGGCTCTACTGGTGGCGCGCGCGCTCCGTTGCGGAGCAGTTCTTCGAGGTCGATCTGGCCGCCCTGCTGGACCTGCCGGGCCGGAACGAGGGCCTGTTCGCGCTCGACGAGGAAGCGCGCCGACTCCGGCTCAGGGCCGTCGTGTTCGCCTTCCGGCCGGAACTCCGTGAAGCTGGAACGTCGGATTTGATAGGCCGACGCCGGTGCTGGCAATACTCTCCACGTAGATGCCCTCAATCTCCGCGACGTTCTTGAAGCATCACCTTGGCACGTTGCAATGCTGGCAAGTGGAGGCATCCGCACCAACACAAGCCGGCGCTGAAGGACATACGACCTTACCTAGCACCAGAGAGCACCGCAGGACCAGTAGCCAGCGTTCTTAACCACACGGACACCGAGATTAGATCGGGTTAGTCGCGCGACTCACTATCTCTTGTACCGAATGTTTCTGCCAAAAAGTCCAGCGTTTCGGCGTGAGTGAGCTTACAAACCACATTTTGGTTAGCAAAGACTCCCCGGAAGGTCTTTGCCTCACCTATGGGCACAGTTTTCCTCCAAGTGACGCGAACGACGTAGTCTGCCATCTCAGCATTATCTTCATCGTGAAAAATACCTAGATCGCTTAACTCTACTTCGCGAAGAAGACGATTGTCGTCGAGACGGAAGTGCTTTGCCATCACCGCTGGACTTTCCACTTCTCCAAATCCAACATACCCCTTTCCCTTCTGATAGGCATATATTAAATTACCGGCACTCAGTTGTTCCAGTTTTTGTGAATAGGCTCTTCCTCTTCCGGCAGCTATAAAGCCGAACTCGCGCATATCATTCCAGCTCCTTGTGCCTTGAATTTCGCCAACGTTCACGTAGTAATATCCGGTCCACAGTTGCTTCTTCTTGATCTCTGATCGTTCGACAACTTGCTGCTGATCCATCAACCAATCGGTGGTCAAAAATTGCTGACCATCTTCCTCAAAAACAGTGAAAAACGTGGAATTTATTGATACTCCATGTTCATTGGCAAGATACTTGACAATTCGCTCTGATGAAGCATCAAATTTGCTTGCCACTATAAGCATATTGTGACTACTGTTCAATTGCTCAGGCAATGAAGTTTCAAATCGTTCTTTATAGGCATCTCGTAAAGGTTTTCCCAACTTATTCGATGCGATCTCGTGTACTTCTCTGGTAGAGAGATCTGTGATCCAACTCGCGTAGTCGAGAACCTGAGCAACCACATCACGAGGAGTGCGGTCACGCTTAAGTTCGACAATATACAGATTTCCTTCCCGATCAATGGCAAGAATGTCGATACGGCCCCCGCCTCCGGTTGGCACCTCACGGCCAATTACCAAAATATCCAGCCCAAGTAGCTCGGGTTTGTCTGCAATCCAGTCTTGCAGCATTGACTCATTTCGGAGAAACGAGCTGTTCACCTCCCAAAGTTTCCCGTTCGATATCCGGTAGAGTTTAGTCATCTGCTCATGTTCCGAGATGGTTCGTGCCCAGCAATCCACCAGTTAGGGCGCATTCGGCGCGTTCCAGCGAGACTTTGGCCCCGAAGTCAGATTGCAATACCCAATATAGATGACTGGTCCGTCGGGTGCGAGCCCCGCATGGCGACAGCCCCGCATGGCGAGTGTAACCGTTTGGCTGAACTTGATGGTGCGGATGCCCCCACCTGAGGTGGCCTTAAACGGCCGCGCCAACCGACAATCAAAGTAGCTTGCCCTGCCGTGGTCGCCGTGCGGGCTCCTCTGCGGTCCCACGCCCCTTCTGTCGTCCGGGCATCCCGGGTTCCTCCGGCCCGTCCGGCATGAAGGCGGCAGCGATCACCTCCGCGCGCGCCTCGCCGAACACGGAGCGGAGCCCGGCGAGGGCTTCCGCCCGCCGGCCCTCCCGAACCATCGCCTGCAGCCGCTCCCGAAGCAGGTCCCGCGCGAGCGCGCCGAAACGGGAAGACACGTCGTCTCGCGCGCCTTCGGCCAGGTCTCCCGCAACACGCAAAATTCGGCGCTGCTGCTCCTTATCCAGGACCAGCGGCGGGGCTGCGACCTTTTCCGGCGCCGACAGGTCGACGGTCAGGACGCATTTGGCCCACCACCGCGATACCGTCTCGCCGGCCGCCTTCGCCCACGCATTGATCGCAGCCCACTGCGCGTCCGTGTAGGAAACCGAGTGCCCGGTGCCCGGCTTGCGTTTGCGCGTCTTCTTCATGCGTCCTCGCCGCCGTCAGGCAGATGAAGAAAACGGAGGACTTCGTGCAGCAGACCGGTCGCCTCCCGGCCGCCCGCAGCCGAAACCGTGAAATGCCCGAACAGGGCCAGGCGTTGCATGTCCGCATCGAAGCGTTGCTGTTCATCGGTCGAGAGCGCAAGGGCGTGCCCGGCCGGCTGCGGAACGGGAGCCGCCTCCTCCCGGGCCGTCCGCTCGCAGCAGAGCCACCCGAACCGGGAGATCTTCATCTTGTGCTTCCTCGCCCGCTTGCCGCCCGCCTCCCAGGTCTCGGGCGGGAGGTAGAGGCTGCGCGGCCTTGCCCGGTCCACCCCGCCGCTCCCTTCAGTCGAACGATATCTGGCCGTCGAGCCACAGATCCGCCTCGGCACCCAGCTTCCGCCATGTCCGCCCATCGCCCAGATCATCGAAGCGCAGCTTCTCCGCCTGCTCGATAATGCGCAGCATGCGCATCATGCTGCGCAGCACCTCCGGGGGCATTCCCGTCTCCGCCGCATCGGTCGATGTCTGCCAGAAGCGGTGGGCGCGGAAGAGGTAATCGCCATGCGGCAATCCTTCGGCCTTGGCTGCCTCGTGAACGCGCGCCCAGTCGGCATCGGTCATCTGCACGCTGCGCCGTTTCTTCGGTTGCTCCCCGGTCCCTGTCGCCACCGCCCTGCTCCCCGTCCATCTCATCCCTTTGCTCAAGCCACATAAGAAAGCAAAGATGGTGTATCAAAGGTAGAATTAACTTACACCCACTCCTGTCATATGGACGAGCCGGCACGGTAACCGTATAATCGCCACATAATCAAACTATACCTGTTCATATACGGCGATTACCTGATTCCACGCCGTCCTGCCATTTCACAGATGGTAGTCAGAAACCGGATTACACACCTGTGTGTGACTTTTTGCTCTCGATGCTTTCTTCATTATACGGCGATCTATCCTTCCAGGAACCGCTTGACATGCCTCATAACATACTGTATATCAAGAAAAGAAATGGGAGATAGCCTCGATCCATGTCAGCCCTGTGAGCATCAATCTCTTGATAGATTTTTGCCACACATCTCGTTTCGTCTTGTATCCGGCGCGCCTGCCGGCCCGGTCTCGCCGGCCTTTGCCCCTCTTTCGTCGCCCCCGCGAAGGCGGGGGTCCATCTCCGGCTCCCGATGCCGCCTCAGCCGGTGGAGAGGAGGCCGCACCGCCGAGGCTGCCGCGAGAACCGGGGATGGACCCCGGCTCAAGGCCGGGGTGACGGTTGGGGGTCCCGCAATGTGGAGCCACCACGGGCAGATGTGTGAATCCCGTAGCCGCCGAGCGGGAGGGGAGCGCAACGGAACGCGGAGTCCTGCATTGAGCGCCTCGGTATCAGCCCAGCGCCTGCTCCAGGTCGGCGACGATGTCGGCTGCGGTTTCGAGGCCGACGGAGAGCCGCACCACCTCGTCCCCGGCGCCTGCCGCTGCGGCCTGTTCCTCGGAGAGCTGGCGGTGGGTGGTGGAGCGGGGATGGATGATGAGCGAGCGCGTGTCGCCGAGATTGGCGAGATGGCTCAGCAGTTCGACGCCTTCCACCAGCTTCACGCCCGCTTCGTAGCCGCCCTTCAGGCCGAAGGTGAACACCGAGCCGCCCGAGCCGGCGAGATACTTGTCCGCGAGCGGTTTGTAGGGGTTGTCTTCCAGGCCCGCATAGGACACCCAGGCAACGGCCGGATGGCCGGCAAGGTAGCGGGCCACTTCGAGCCCGTTCTCGCCGTGCCGGGCCATGCGCAGCGGCAGGGTCTCGATGCCGGTGATCGTCAGGAAAGCGTTGAGCGGCGCCATCGTCGCGCCGAGGTCGCGCAGGCCGACCGCATGGCAATGGACCGTGTAGCCGAGATCGCCGAAGGTCTCCCAGAAGCGCAGGCCGTGATACGCGCCTTCGGGTTCCGTCATGGACGGGAACTTGTCGTTCTGCCCCCAGTCGAAGCCGCCGCTGTCCACCACCATGCCGCCCATCGCATTGCCGTGGCCGGAGAGGAACTTGGTCATGGAATGGACGATGAGGTCCGCGCCCCACTCGAACGGCCGGCACAGGAACGGCGTCGCCATGGTGTTGTCCACCATCAGCGGTATGCCCGCCTCATGCGCGATCGCGGCAAGCGCCTCCATGTCGCTGACGATGCCGCCCGGATTGGCGAGCGACTCGCAGAACAGCACCCGCGTTTCCGGGCGGATGGCGGCCCGCACGGTGTCCATATCGTCGAAATCGATCAGCGAGGCCTGCCAGCCGAATTTGGCGAAGGTCCGCGTGAACTGGGTGACGGAGCCTCCGTAGAGCTTGTTCGACGCCAACAGGTGGGCGCCCGGCTGCATGAGCGGGAACAGGGCCAGCATCTGCGCCGCATGGCCCGACGCCGTCGCCGTGCCGCCCTTGCCGCCTTCGAGCGCCGCGACCCGTTCCTCGAGCACCGAGACGGTGGGATTGGTCAGGCGCGAATAGATGAACCCGTAGGTCTGGAGGTTGAACAGCGACGCGGCGTGATCGACGTCGTCGAAGACATAGGCGGTCGTCTGGTAGATCGGCGTGGACCGGGCGCCCGTTGCGGGGTCGGGTCCCCCGCCGGCATGGATGGCCAGGGTTTCGAAGCCGAAGGGCGATTCGTTTTCGCTCACGTCAGGCAATCCGGCGGCGCCTGGACGAGATGCGCCGCGAGTTGAAGCCGTTCCAGGAGAGCTCGCCGAACAGCCGGGCATATTCTATTTTCGGGCAGCGGTTCATCACCACCGTGAGGCCCGCCGCCTCGGCGCGGTCGGCAGCGGCGTCGTTGCGGACCGTAAGCTGCATCCAGACGACCTTCGCGCCGATCTCCACGGCCTCGTCGGCAAGCGGGCCGGCGGCCTCGGAGTTTCGGAAGACATCGACCATATCGACCGGTTCCGGCAGGTCGGCGAGCTCGGCGAAGCAGGTTTCGCCGAGTATGGTCTGGCCCGCCGCAACCGGATTGACGGGGCGCATGCGGAATCCCTTCGCCTGGAGATATTTCATCACGAAATAGCTGGGCCGGTTCCAGTGGGGGCTGGCGCCGACCATCGCGATGCTGCGCACACTCTCCAGCACGCCCTTGAGATGGGCGTCGGTGTAGCTGTCATGGTTCATGGCACAGGTTGGCTACACCACCGTGGGCCGGCCGGCAATCGCCTTCTTATTCGCCCGATTGCAGGATGAGGCCGCGCCGCCGCGCGATCTCGAAGGCGTAGAGGAAGAGCGCCGCGCCGCCCGCGAGATAGACGACATTCAGGCCGACAGCCCACAGGAACAGGTCGGTGCGGAAGGCGCCCTCGATCATGACCGCGCGCATTCCCTCGAAGACATGGGCCGAGGGCAGCACGGCCGCAATCGCCTGCGCGGCCTCCGGCAGCACATCGACGGGGTAATAGACCGCGCTCAGCGGCGCCAGGATGAAGATCGATGCCCAGGCGAAGCTCTCTGCGGCCAGCCCGTAGCGGATGAGCAGGGCGCAGACGGCGAGCCCGATGGCCCAGCCGAACACCATGAGGTTGGCGAAGAACGCGATCAGCGGCAGGCCCAGCGAATAGATCGAATATTCGTGCAGCAGCCAGGCAATGAGCGTCGCCGGCATCAGGCCGAGCGAGGTGCGAAACAGGCTGGCCAGCATCATCGCCGCCATGAGTTCGAAGGGCCTGAGCGGACTGGCGAAAAGCTGGCCGAGATTGCGCGCCCACATCTCCTCCAGGAAGGAAATGCTGAGCCCGAGCTGGCCGCGAAACAGCACGTCCCAGAGCAGGACGCCCGCCAGCAGCGCGCCGGCCGCATTCACCAGCCAGCTGCTGTGCTCCAGGAAGAACTTGGTGATGAAGCCCCAGAGCACGACCTGGACGATGGGCCAGTAGGCAAGCTCGATAATCCGCGGCATCGAGCCCCGGTACAGGTAGTAGTAGCGGCCGAGCATGGCCCCGATGCGCCCGAGGCTCATGCCGGCCCGCAATGTCCCGCTGGAGCCGGGCGCCCTGCCGGCAGCATCATTGGCCGTTCGCTTTCTTCCAGGCGGCGATTTCCGCCTTCAGCTCGTCATATTCCTCGCAGCCGAGCAGGCATATCCGGTCGAGCGCCTCCAGATGCCGCTCCGCGCCCCTCAGGTCTCCGAGCAACAGGCGCAGTTCGCCGGCATATTCATGCGCGCCCTTGTGGTCGGGATCGAGGAACAGCGCGCGGGCGTAGGCCTTTTTGGCTTTCTCGAAGCGGCCGAGCTTGCGGTTCGCATAGCCGATCCAGTTGAACGCATCGGCGCTGGTTCGATTTTTGTCGATATGGACTTCCAGGTCGGCGAGCGCCTGTTCGTATTCGCCGGACTCGATCTTCTTCTCGATGGCTGCCAGCGGGCCGGACTTGTCGCCGCCGCTGCCGCCGCCGCTGCCCAGGGCCGCGGCCGTTCCCGCCATGCACACGATCGCGGCCGCCATTGCCCATCTGCTCATCATGCGCGGTCTCCCCGGATGTGCCATCCTCTTGCAAGGTAGAGTTAGGCGGCCGGCAGGCTTGCATCAAGCAGCGAGTGCGCGGGCCGGCTACGGAACTGAGAGGGGATGGTGCATGCCGCTCACGGGAGTGCGCGTCGTCGAACTCGCGCAGATCATCGCCGGCCCGGTCGTGGGGCAGGTGTTGGCCGAGCTCGGGGCCGATGTCATCAAGGTCGAGCGCCCGGAAGGCGATGAGTCGCGCCGCTGGACGCCGCCGGTCTGGTTCGGCGCGGCGCCTACCTTCCACGGCGTCAACCGGTCCAAGCGCTCGGTGTCGCTCGATCTGACAACGGAGGAAGGCCGCGCCGGCCTGTTGAAGCTGGTGCGCGGCGCGGATGTGTTCGTCCAGAACCTCCGCCCCGGCGTCACGGCCAAGCTCGGGCTCGACCCGGAAACGCTGCTCGGCGAGAACCCGCTTCTGGTCTATTGCGACATGGGCGCGTTCGGCCACAAGGGGCCCAAGCGGCTCGACCCCGGTTTCGAGGTCCTCTTCCAGGCGTTCTCGGGCCTGATGGACAATACCGGCCACCCCGACGGGGACCCGATGCGGATGGGCGCGGCGGTCTGCGATCTCGGCACCGGCCTCTGGACGGCGCTCGGGGCCCTTGCCGGGCTGCGCCAGCGTGAGCGGACGGGCAAGGGCGTGGTGGTCAACACCTCGCTGCTCGAAACGGCCATGTTCCTGCTGACCACGCAATTCGTCTCGCACAAGGCGACCGGCCTCCGGCCCGTGCGCCATCCGACCGGCAGCCCGCGGGTGGTCGTGTTCGAGGCTTTCGACGCCGCTGACGGGCGGTTGCTGATTACCGCGGCGACGGACCGGCTCTTCAAGCGCCTCGGGCGGGCGCTCGGCCGGGCCGACTGGGCCGGGAGCGCGGCGTTCGAGGGCAATGCCGCCCGCCTGGAGCGGCGCGAGGAGATCGTCAGGGATATGCAGGCGGTCCTCGGGGAAGGCACCGTCCGGGAGTGGATGGAAGTCTTCGAAGCCGCAGGCGTGCCGGCCTCGCCGATCAACAATCTGGTCGAGGCGCTGCAGGAGCCCCAGGTGCAGGCGCTCGACATGATTGCGGATGTGCCGGACCGGGAGGGCATGCAGGGGCTGGCGCTGCCCATCTCCTTCGACGGCCGCCGCCCGGCGGTGCGCGCGCCCGCGCCCGCGCTCGGCGCCGACAACGCGCTGCTGGACCGCGACGATCCCTGGGCCGGCGCTTGACAGCCGGACGCGCTCTGCCTAGACGATCCGACCTCCGGGCGCGTAGCTCAGCGGGAGAGCACTGTCTTCACACGGCAGGGGTCGCTGGTTCAAACCCAGCCGCGCCCACCATCTAAATCAAAGACTTAGCGGACATTCCGCTTCAGTAGGACCGGGTTGTATCTGTGCAATTGCACAGAAACGGCCCGGTTTTACACAGATATGAGCGCCGGGCCGGTGCAATTGGCCCTCCCATTGGAGGCTGCCCCGGTCAAGGTGCGGCAACATGGCCTGAGGGCTGCGCACCCCCGGCCGCTGGTGAGCCTGGGCAAGAGGCAGGGCCGGCCCTACAGCAGCTTTCGGACGACGCCACAGAAAGCATGGCGATTCCCTGAGGTGGAGTATGGGCGGGCCGGGTCCTCCATCGCTGCGCTCGTCTTCGACTGCGACGATCCGCTCCGGTGGCGTCCTGGGCTCTCCGATCTTCCACCTCCGAACTGGATCGTCCGCCGGCCCGTGAACGATCACGTCCATGTCGCCTATTGCCTCGAAACCCCGGTGCACCGCTACCCTGCTGCACGGCCGGAGCCCGTGAGGTATCTGGCGAACATCGCCGAATACTACCAGCACGTGCTCGGCGCCGATGCAGGCTACACGGGCGTGCTCGCTCACAATCCAGCGCCGATCTACCGTCAGGACATCTTTGAGACGACATGGGGCTCGAAGCAGCCTTACAGCCTCGACGGGCTCGCCGATGTCATTCCGTTCGGCTGGAGCCCGCCCCGTGTGCGCCAGACTGCCATCGGGAGGAACTGCGATCTCTTCGAGGCAGGCATGGCCTGGGCAGGCCGCAAGGTGAATGCCGAACTTCCCGTCCTGCCGGCGCTGTTAGTGGTGAATCAGCAATTCGAGCATCCGCTTCCCCACGGCGAACTCGTCTCCATGGCGAAGAGTATCGAGCGGTATCGGCGACAATGGGCAGCGCGAGGCTGGCATTGCCCGAAATGGATAGAGAGCCGGAGACAGAGAGGCCGTATTGGTGGGGTGCGGTCCGGCGAAAAGCGGCGCGTGGGGAGCAATGAAGCGATGAAGCCGTGGGAGGCGGAAGGCGTCTCTCGAAGGACGTGGTATCGACGACGTGCTCAGGCTCGGAAGGTGGCACTCGAAGCATACACAGATAAGAGCCCGGAGGGCGGCTCCGGTGGTGAAGGGTAGCCGCCGATGACTAACCCTCCGGCTGGCGAGCGGCGAGCACGTACCGACAAGTGCGTCGTGGGAGGAGACGGAAGAAGCCTGATGTCGGGAACCATTCGGCGATTTGCCATGCCCATTCGAACAATTGGCATGCGCCATCAAACAGCTTGTCTAGGCACTCCGACCACCACGGAGGCTCTGGCGGCGGCGGAGGTCCAAGCGAAGCCGATGCCGAGAGGGAGCCGTCCAGTCCTCCCTCAAAGGTCGCGGAGACTTCGACGGGCGGAGGTCCAAGCGAAGCCGATGCCGAGAGGGAGCCGTCCAGTCCTCCCTCAAAGGTCGCGGAGACTTCGACGGGCGGAGGTCCAAGCGAAGCCGATGCCGAGAGGGAGCCGTCCAGTCCTCCCTCAAAGGTCGCGGAGACTTCGACGGGCGGAGGTCCAAGCGAAGCCGATGCCGAGAGGGAGCCGTCCAGTCCTCCCTCAAAGGTCGCGGAGACTTCGACGGGTGGCGTACTATCGGAAGTCATTGAAGAGCACTCATCGTCGTGGTCACAAGCTGAATCTGGGCCTGCAATGTTGCATTTCAATGAAACGCGACTCTATAGCCGAGCCTACGATTGCAGCGCGCCACGGAATCACAGGCCGGGGGTTGCGGGGTGGGTCCTGTTCTCTGCAAACGCCTAGAGTAGTTCCCGGACAAAGGCCCGCCATTCACGCTGTTCCGCGTCGAGGTGGTCGGGTGCGTGGTGCTCGTGATGGCAGCTTCTGCACCACGTCACGAGGTTGCGGATGTCGTATTCCTCGCCGCCGTCTTCGAGGCGGTCGACGTGGTGGACGTGCATGGGTCCGATCCGTCCTCCGCACCGCTGGCACGTCCACCGATCCAGGTCCAGTCGGGCTCTTCGGCTGGCCTGCCAGCGCCTGCGGTGGAGCTTTCGGTGGTGACGGCTCAGCAGAAGGGCTCAGGCGGCGTTGGCGGCGTAGAGCGCCTTATACCTCCATCGAGGCCCTGACTGGCGCTGCTGGGCTCGCACCATGGCCCCAGACGCCAGCACGAGGGCGACGGCGATATCGTCTCGGCTCTTGCCGCCTTTCCGTTTCTGAAGCCGGATATTGTCCTCCTCGATCTTCACGGCCGCCGCTCCCATGGACACGCGGATCAACGACCGGCTCTCCGGTGCGATGGCCAGTCCTCCGTCGAGGGCCAGTCTGCGGAAGGCGGCGACATCCTCCGTCGATTCGGACCATCTCGTTTTCCGAGTCTGCAATGGACATCGGCCGCGGAGCGCATCTTCCAGTTGGCCCAGGAGGAATCGGTCGCTGAGACAGGCCACCGGCCGCACTCCCAGGGTCCCGAAGACGTGCTCGACCAGCGTCTCGATATTCGACATCCGCTTGCCGTGCTCGACGATGAGCGCGCCCTCCTCGTGCAGCTTCTGGTAGAGCCCACGCGGCTGCGCGTCCTGGCGCTCTCGCTCCGCAAGGTCCGGCACCCCAGGGCAGAGAGCAACAGCTTCGCAGCGGCCGTTCGGAAACAGCAGGACGGCGGCGCTCCATGATCTTTCGGCTCCGACATCAACTGCCAGGATCGGCCGTCCCTCACGAGGAGGAGCTGCACGAGCTTCGACCCGTCGCCAAGCAGCAGCGTCGATCAACACCTCGTTCCGGACATCGATTTGGCGATTGAGCCGATATGCCTCATAGGCAGGCCGGAGCGCATCGCTGCGTCGAGCTTCGTCTCTCTCCCGCAATACCGTCTTTCTCAGGCTGGTAGAGAGCCGGAGAAGAGGATTGACGGCGGCCACGGTGGCCCAAGCGTCCCATTGCTCGTCATCCGGCGCGGATCGCACCTCTATCACTGTCCCTCGACCGGAGCCCGCGTCGAGGAGATTTGGCCACCACGAGCCCTCCGGTGCCGGTGCCCTCGTGCCGATGAGCACAAGACGCTGCCCAGGCTGCTTCCCCAGGCTCGTGCGAAGCGCGTCATACATCAACGCGCCGCCGCGTTCCTCCCAGGCTCCGGGCTCGTCGGCGAAAATCGTCGAGAAATTCGCCAACCCCATAGCCCGCCGACCCGATGACGACAGGATTCTGAGCCGCGCCCTCGACGCTTTGTGAGTGGCCGCCAGCCGCTGCGAGGAATCGAGCCATCGGAATTCGCCTTCCCGGCCCTGGGCCTCCAGCGCCTCCCGGACGAATTGCAACAGCACGCGAGACTGTTCGAGGCTGGCGCTAACCCCCAACACTTCGACGCCAGCTGCGAAGGTCGGCGAGCCGGGAGTGATCGCCTGAGCGGCAAGCTGGGCCATCGTCCAGGTCTTCGCGCTCCCACGAGGAAGGCTGATACCGGCGATCTGGATGTCGGGCTCGAAGATGCGTTCCACCAGATCGGCATGAAACCGGGGCAGCTTGACGCCACGAGCGCGAAGATCGGCGACGACATCTTTGCCGTTCATGTCATATCTAATTATGATACTGGAACATTACATATGTTTATCTTATAATTCCTGTCACTGGAACCTTTCGGGATTCGCACCTCATGACTCCGAAACAAAAGCGTCTTGTCGAACTCCGGGAACAGAGAAGCCGCGTCACCCAGCGTCTCGCCGAACTGTCCATGGAATCGTCACTCACGGTAGAAACGCGAGCCGAATTCGACGAACTCGAAGGATCGGTTCCGGACCTCGAAAGAATGCTTCGCGGTGCCGAACAGGCCGTGCGCGAAGAGGAGGAGGCCCAGCGCACCGAGCAGCGCCAGGAATCGCCCGATGCGGAGACGAGAGAGCGCGTCGCACTGAGGAGCCGGGCCAGCCTGGGCCGGTATCTCCTCGCTCGGATGGAGGGCCGTCTTCTCGACGGGGCCGAGCATGAACTGAGCGCCGCCACCAGCACCCGTGCCGGCTCGATTCCTTTCGATATGTGGGAGCGGCCGGCACCGCAGACCGAACGGCGAGTCGTGACCGGAACACCCGCGACAACTGGCGTCAATCTGGACGTAATCAGGCCGGCGATCTTCTCAAAGAGTGTCTGCCCCAGACTCTCGATTGCTATGCCGAAAGTGAATAGCGGGACTTACGCTTCTGCGACAATCGGAGGGTCACTGACTGCGGCGGCTCTTGCAAAGGGGACCGACGCAGCCGCCACTTCAGCGACGTTCAGTGTCTCGACAAGCGCGCCGAAAAGAATCTCGGCAAGGCTGGAAATTGCGCTCGAAGACCTCGCCGCCGTCGGACAAGACAACTGGGAGAGCGCCTTGCGCGAAAACCTCTCTCTTGTCCTCATGTCGGAGCTCGATAATCAGTGCCTCAATGGCGATGGACAAGGCGTCAATCTCTCCGGGTTTTTCCATCAACTAATGGACCCGGCTGCACCGGGCGCAACGGTGGCGAGTTTCGACGATTTTGTGGCGGCCTTCGCTGGCGGTATTGATGGCCTATGGGCGTTGAAAATGTCGGAAATTATGTGCGTCGTGGGGGCGACAACCTATGCGTTATCTGCCCAAACCTTCCGTGACGCGGCGGGGCAGGACCTTGGCGATATGGCGTTTTCTGACTACGCCATGAAGATGTATGGGGGCAATTCGTGGTGGACTAATTCCCGTATGCCGGCGGCGGCAAATAACATTCAAGAGGCAATCTTGCACCGTGGCGGCATGAGCGAATTCATGAACGCCGACGGCGGGATTCGTCTTGCTACTCTGCCGACCTGGGCCGAGGTCGGTATTACTGACATCTACTCGGGTTCTGCGAGCGGAACGACCTCGTTCACCCTTCATGTAATTGTCGGAGACCTTGTGCTGCAACAGCCGAACGCCTACCGGCAAATTTCGTTCCGCACGGCGGTCTGAGGCGGTGCGAGATGGAACTCACAATTACAGTCCTGCCGCAACGGCTCGGCGAATTACTCGGATTTAGACCGTTCGAATTGATCCAGCCGGAGCAGCTTGTTTTGTGGTCCGGCTGGATCGAACATACCGCTGGCCCGCCCGTCTATCTCCGGCGTGCTCTGACCGCACCGGACCCGGCAACCGACCAAGGGTCCCGGCTCGGAGGCCGAGGGCGGCGGTTTGTGAGTGAATACAACGGCGGCGCATATGGCGGGCCGTTCTGGGTCTGGACGGCGGGCGGCACGGCGACCCTGATTGCCGAGGAAACGGCGCTGCGATGTTAGAGCGGCGGGCCGGTGGCGAACTCCGAGCGGAGGGCCGGAAGCTCAGTGGCGTCTTGATGAGGTATGGCGACGTGAGCGAGTCGCACCGGGAGCGGTTCGCGCCTGGGAGCATCGTGCCGGCGGATGTCGTGGTGCTGAATCTCGAACACCGGCAAATGGAGGCGATCGCCTGGACGGGTGGCGGCGGGCTCGAACTGCACCCCGATCGGGACGCTCTTCGCATGACGGCGACCTTGCCGAAGATACCGGCGGGCGATGCCGCACTGGCATGGATTCGCTCAGGTCAGGCAAAGGGGCTCTCCGTAGAATTCAAGCCTCTCGAAGAGGAGCGCCAGGGTGACATCCGCGTGGTGCGGAACAGCCTTCTCGTGGGCGCGGCGATTACCTCGAGACCCTCCTACCAGCAGGCAACCGTGGAGGCCCGCAGGCGATCCGGCCGCACCTTGAAGGCCCGCATCCCCGTAGATGTCCCCGTCGAGTGCCGATGCTCAGGGGCCGAGTGCACACGGGCGCGGATTATTCGAGAGGCGCTTCAAGAGGAATTCGAGCGGGCCTTCACACGCTTCGAGAAAGAGGTGATCGCAGGCTTCGGCTCCTATGACATGCCGCTGGCCTCAAGGTCTGCTGGCACTCTTCGAGGACGCATCCTCGACAGTGGCGACGGCGAAATCGAAATCGACCTTCCCGATGACGCGGCCGGTGCTGCCACCACGGCCGCCCATGAGGCAGCAGGCGTCATCGTGCGGCCTCATTTCGACCGGGCAGTAGCCGAGACGAAGGTTGACGGCGACACGCGCATCTACACGACCGCGCCGATCCGCGCCTTCCTCGTGAGCGCCACCGATGCACGAGCCGGCTGGCCTCCACCGGACATGGTGCCGACATCGGAGGAACTGGCGACGGCCGGTGCTCCTCGACATCGGAGATTCAGGCCGTGGCTGTAGTGGTGAGCCCATGGCCCAGCGATCCGGCGGCGCTGCCAGCGGCTCGTGCGTGTGTGAGAGAAGCCATCGGAACCCGTGAGGCCGATCTTCCCGATGCTCGTCTCGACCAAATGGCGGAGACGGCGAGTGCGATCATTCAGGACTACGCGCCTGGGGCTCCCGATCCGATCCGATCCGAAAGCCTCTTCCGTCTCGTGGGCTACATTTGGGGCAGCGATTTTGGAGGCGTTGCATCGGAGACTCTAGGGCCGTCCACTCTCAACTACACGACCAATCATGCGGACTTTGCGCGCCGATCCGGTGCGCTGGGCCTCTTGTCGAGATGGCGCATCCGTCGTGCTGGGGCGGCCGACTAGATGCCGTTGCGCTGGCCATGGTCGAGGAAGGTGGAGGAGCGGCAGTCCGCAGGCGGCTACAGCGATGCGGTCCTGCGGCTCCTGGACGCCGAAGCAACCGGGCTCGCCGCCACACCGACATCTACAGCAGCAGCCGAGGCGGCGGCCGGTCTGCTGGCCCGTGCGTTCATGAGCGCCACCGTGAAGGCTCCGGCCTGGGCCGTGGATGCGATTACGCCGATATGGCTTGCGCAGGTCGCTCGTGACGTGCTGCTGCGTGGGGAGCACTTGTCGGCGATCCGGGCTTCCTCCGGCCGCGTGGTGCTCGTGCCGGCCGCTCAGTGGAATTTCGAGGGCGGCACCTCCGACGAGGCGTCCTGGATGGTGCGGTGCACGGCATACGGGCCTTCCTCCTCGGAGACGTGGTTATTGCCGCAGTCAGGCGTCGTCTTCACAACCTGGGGCTCGAATCCGGGGACCAGGTATGTGGGCAGCGGGCCGATGCGCTGGGCGAGTACGACATCGAACTTGTATGCGAGCACCGAGCGCACGTTGGGAGAAGAAACGAGCGGAGCCCAGCCGGCGATGCTGATTCCCCTGCCCGACGATGGCGGCGCTCAGGACGGCGAAACAGGGCACGACCGGCTCCACCACCTCCGGCAGGACATCCGGGCGGCGAAGGGAAGGCCGATCTTCCCCGAAACCACGGCTTCCGGTTACGACATGGGCCGGAGCGGCGCTCCCATGCGTGACTTCGATCCTCGACGCCTGGGAGCGAATCCACCCGCCGCACTCGTGCAGCTTGCCGCCGATTCGTTTCTGCGGACCTTGGCGAGCACCGGCACACCGGCCGACCTCGTCATCGGTGGCGACTCTCAGGGCCAGCGTGAAGCG
This sequence comes from Alphaproteobacteria bacterium, assembly GCA_965261985.1. GTDB lineage: Bacteria > Pseudomonadota > Alphaproteobacteria > Bin95 > Bin95 > Bin95. The sequence goes on along the minus strand of OZ253490.1, from coordinate 3,900,407 downwards.
CTTCGGCGCTGGCACCAGAACCTCGTGCTCCCGATGGCGAAGCTGTTGTCCTGGGAACTGTCGCGCAAGCTGGAAACTGACATCGAGCTCGCTTTCGACGGTTACGCCCTCGATCTTCAAGGTCGCGCTGCTGCCCTGTCCAAATTGACGGGAGCCGGCATGTCGCTGAATGAGGCGCAGAACATCGTCGGCCTGCTGGCGGAATGATGGCGGGCGCGGCGAGGCGGTTGAATGGGCCTGCGGCCGCTGGACGCTTGGCACCGGCCCGCCTCGACCCTCTTAGCACGAAACAGCCGGCGAGATTTGCCTTCCCGCCGGTGCGCCTGCGGTCCGTCCTGAGCCGTAGCGCGCAGCGGGCGGGGGGTGTCATCTCCGCCGCTCCGCTCGCCTGTCCTTTGGAGTGAAGGATGACAATCTGCCGGGTTGAAGACTGTGACCGACCCGTCAAGGCGCGCGGCTGGTGTAATCGCCACTGGCTGCGGTGGTGGCGTCACGGCTCGACCGATGACCCTCGGAAGCCGGAACGCTTCTGCACTGTGCCGGGCTGCGAGCGGAAGCATTGCGCCAAGGGCCTATGTGACCGGCACTGGTCGATGATGCACAAGCGCGGCACGGTGGAATATCACTGCCGAGCATGGACCCAGCGCGAGGATGACGAACTCCTTGCGCTCCCGGTGCATCCCAAAACCGGCTGGGTGCTCCATGGTCATCTGGAGGATGCCGCCCTGCGGCTGGGCAGGTGGAAGGGCGCGGCAAGCACTCGACGGCGGAAGCTGCTCCGGGAGGCCGGTTGACATGCGCTGCCAATTTATACCGCCCCATATCGACCCGCGCCTTGCCGATGATCTGGACGCCATCAAGTGTGGCAGGCCGACCGTAGATAGGTCATGCCCATGGTGCGAGGAACACCTGATGCGCGTGTTCCGAACGGAAGGCATGTCGGATGAGGCGGTCACGGTCGAGCCTGTCGAGGAAGACGACGAGGACGCGGCCTGAGGGGTTGCGTTACGTCTGCGTAACGGTTATATTCATAGAACCGTTATCGGAGGGCGCACATGCACTATTGCATCAGCATCGCAGCAGCGGCCGAACTGTGTAGCGTGGGCGAGCCGGCGATCCGACGTGCCTTTCGTGAGGGACGGATCAAGCCTGCCGGCTTCTGGCACATTGGCCGCAGCCACGTTGGGACCTACCTCAATCTCGCCTCCGTCGTCGCCGCCTATACCCCGGACGCTGCGCGAATCGATGAACTCATCGAAAAGTGGGTGGCACACGCGGCCATCGTCCATACGGAGGACGGCGAGCAATGGGCCATCGTGGACCAATCGCCACCGTTGATGTTCCGGGAAGGCTCCGCGCGGGCTGAATGGGTGATAGACCGATGATTCGGCTGCTGACCCTCAAAGAGGCAGCAGCCGAACTCAACGTGTCGGTAGCCTCTCTTCGACGTGCAGCAGAAGAGCACGGCCTCCTCGTCCGCGTCGGACGTGCCTTGCGAATTGATCCGAACTCACTTGAGGAGCTTGTCAAGCTATGCCGAGAAAATCCAAAGGCGCGCGCCTCTATTTCCGTCCCAATGGGAAATATTACATCCGAGACGCTGGGCGATTCATGTCAACGGGCACTGGCGACAGCCGAGCGGCTGAGGCGGCACTCGCCAGATACATCGTCGAAAAAGGCAGACCGTCCGGCCCAGCTACGCCGGATGGCATGACTGTCGCGACGGTGCTCGACCGGTATCTGACCGAGAGGGCACCCCATGTCGCGGCGCCCGAGCGGATCGCGTATGCCGTAAAGGCGCTCGTGCCCATACTCGGCTCGCTGCCGGTGTCCGGTATGACCGGAGCAATATGCCGTAGGTATGCCAAGACGAGGGCAAGAGCGCCCGGCACCACACGAAAAGAACTCCAGGTGCTCCAGGCCGCAATCAATCACTGCGTCCGGGAGGGGTATCTGACCGCTGGCCGCCAGTTGGTGCTGCCTGCCCAGCCTCCGGCCCGCGACCGCTGGCTCACCCGCGATGAGGTGGCTGCGCTACTCCGGGCCGCATACCGGAGCCGGCAGGGCAGGCACTTGGCCCGCTACATCCTGATCGCGGTTTACACGGGCACGAGGTCCGGTGCGCTGTTGAACCTCAGGTTTATGCCCCATGTCAGCGGCGGCTGGATAGACACAGAGAAGGGCATTCTCTATCGGCGGGCGACGGGCGCACGAGAGACTAAGAAGCGCCAGACGCCTGCCCCGATACCGCCCCGCCTACTGGCCCACCTGCGCAGGTGGGAGCGCATGGGCGCGACGTGGGCGGTGGAGGCAGGAGGCCAGCGCGTGGCATCGGTCAAGACGGCATGGAAGGTCGCGCTGCGTGAAGCCGGCATCGAACATGCGCGCCCACATGACCTGCGGCACACCTGCGCGACCTGGATGATGCAGGCGGGTGCGGACACATGGGCGGCGGCCGGCTATCTCGGTATGACCGTCCAGATGCTGGAACGGACCTATGGTCACCACCACCCGGACTATCTGCAAAGCGCCGTCGAGGCGCTGGGCAGGAGGATAGGAACGGCATGAAACTGTGCAATTGCACAGAAACAGTCGTGCCGAAACGATACGGACGTGAACGAAACGGGCCTATCGGGTGGTCTGGACCACGAACAAGCCCCATGGTAGGGTCTTCACACGGCAGGGGTCGCTGGTTCAAACCCAGCCGCGCCCACCATCCATCGCACTGCGGGGCCCGGGACCCATGCGCAAACGGAAGCCGCCGCCGAAACGGCGCAACCCGATGGCCCGCTCCCTGCGCATCCTGCGTCCGCAGCGGGTCCGAAACCGCAAGGCCTATACTCGCAAGGGGCGCCGCAAGGCGCCCGACTTCGTTCCGCACCCCTCCGGGACGCAGTAACCCGGCCGCACGCCTGCCCGGTGTCTCGGGTGTAGCGCCCGGCCGCGCTTTGGGCCAATCTGACGGGTCATGGACCTCCATCTCTTCATCAGCGCCGAACATCGCCCGGACGCACATATGGGCACGAAGATGGCCGAGCATGTCGAGCAGCTCCGGCTCGCGCGCCAGGGCGGCTTCGAGGGTGTGGCCATCGGCAACCACCTCTCCTATGGCGACACCGCCTGGTTCCCGCCGCTGGAGACGCTGCTGCACCTCGCGCCCGAGGCCGAGGGCATGCAGATCGCCACCTGCATGCTGATCCTGCCGCTCTACCATCCGTTCCAGATTGCCGAGCAGGCGGCGCTTCTCGACGCCGTTTCCGGCGGCAAGTTCACGCTCGGCGTCGCGCCCGGCTGGCAGCGGGACGAGTTCGAGCTGATGGGCCTCGAATTCGGAGGCCGGATCGGCCGCTATCTGGAGGGGGTCGATCTGATCCGGCGGCTGTTCACCGAGGAGACCGTGAACTTCGCCGGCCGGCATTTCACGGCCGACGACCTGACGCTTGCGCTGAAGCCGGCGCGCCGGCCCCGGCCGCCGATGTGGTTCGGCGGCAGCGTCGATGCGGCCGTCGAGCGCGCGGGCCGCCTGGCCGATACGCGCCTCGGCGACAGCTGGGTCGCCTCCTCGCATCTTGTGGGCGATGTCGTCAGGCGCCAGGCGCAGTGCTTTAGAGAAACGCTCGATGCGCTCGGCAAGCCCGAGCCGGCGTGCTTCCCGATGCTGCGCAATATCGTTGTCGCGCCCGACCGGGAAACGGCGGTCCGCGAGGTAGGGCCGTTTCTCGAAGCCAGCTACCGGGTCTTCGGCCAGTGGGGCCTGTTCCGGACCATCGGCGGGGTCGGCAAGGACGAGCCCGACCTCGACGAACTACTCGCCGGGCGGGTCGTGATGGGCTCGCCGGAGGAAGTCGCGGACGAGCTGCTCTCGCTCACGGAGGCGACGGGCTGCAACCGCATCGTCACCCGCATCCAGTGGCTCGGCATGGACCAGCAGCTCGTGCTGCGCAGCATCGACTTGCTTGCGGACCGCGTTCTGCCGATGCTCCGCAAGGAAACGCGCGCAGACAGTTGAGAATGAGGCAATGACGAACACTTACCGCGGCGGCTGCCATTGCGGGAACATCCGCGTGGCCTATCTGACGGCGAAACCCGTGGCGGACTGGCCGATCCGGGCCTGCCAATGCACCTTCTGCCGCAAGCATGGCGTGCGCGCGACCGGCGATCCGGACGGGCGTCTCGAGATCGCGATTGCGGACGAAGCGGGCGTGGACCGCTACCGCTTCGGCCTCGCGATTACCGACTTCCTCATCTGCAGGAACTGCGGCGTCTATGTCTCGGCCCTGGTGGAGGAGGCGGACGGCCTGCTGGCGACCTTGATCGTCAACACGCTCGACCTGCCGCAAAACGGGTTCCCCGAGCCCGTCCCGGCGCATTACGACGACGAGAACGAAGAGCAGCGCCTCTCGAGGCGCCGCCTGCGCTGGACACCGGCCGCCATGGTGCCGCCGGCGGCGCTCGCGTAACAACGCAAGAATTCGATTTCCGAAAGGTTGTTTCCATGTCGCTCGAAAACCCTGTGATCGTCGATGGCCTGATCGTCTCCGACTGGAGCCGGGAGGTCTTCGAGGAGATGCGCGACGGCGGCCTCACCGCCGCGAATTGCACCTGCGCCGTCTGGGAGAATTTCCGCGAGACGGTGGACAATATTGCGGCGTGGCAGGCGCGCTTCCGCGACCACGGCGACATTCTGGTCCAGGCCCGCTCCGTCGCCGATATCCGGGCGGCGAAAGAGGCGGGCAAGGTCGCCATCTTCCTTGGCTGGCAGAACAGCTATCCCATTGAGGACCGGGTGGACTACCTGCCGATCTTCCACGATCTCGGGGTGCGCGTGATCCAGCTCACCTACAACACGCAGAACCTCGTCGGCTCCGGCTGCTGGGAGAGCCGGGACAGTGGGCTCTCGGACTTCGGGCGCGATGCCATCGACGAGATGAACCGGCTCGGCATCCTGGTCGATCTCAGCCACGTCGGCGACGGGACGAGCCGCGACGCCATCCTGCACTCGAAGCAGCCCGTGGCTTACACGCATTGCGCGCCCAACGCGCTCTACGACCACCCGCGCAACAAGTCCGACGAGATGCTGAAGCTCATCTCCGACCGGGGCGGTTTCGTCGGCGTCGTCGCCTACACCCCCTTCATGGCGCAGCAGAACGCCGCCACGGTGGACGATGTGGTGGCGCTGCTCGACTACACCATCGGCGTGGCGGGCGAAGAGAGCGTCGGCATCGGCACCGATTTCACCCAGGGCCACGGCGTCGGTTTCTTCGAATATCTGCGCTCCGACAAGGGCCGCGGCAGGGCGCTCTCGCCGCCTTTCACGCAGCGCCCGCCGAACCCCAAGGGCCTCGACGGCATGCGCGACTACCCGAACCTCATCGCCGCCATGGACCGCGCCGGCTGGTCGGACGCAAGGATCGAGAAGGTCGCCGGCGAAAACTGGCTCCGCTTCCTCGGAGAGGTGTGGAGAGGATGAGGCATTCGGCTCCGTATCGAGTCTGAGCCGAACCCCTTTCCCGTCCTATGTCACCCGCGAGCGGGTCCGGTATTTCGGGTCGCGCCAGAGTTCGCGGGCGATCACGGTTTCGATGATTTCGACGGCTGCGAGAATGTCGGCCTCGTCCAGGTAGAGGGGCGTGAAGCCGAACCTCATGATGTCGGGAGCGCGGAAATCGCCGATCACCCCTCTGTCGATCAGCGCCTGCATGGCGGGATAGCCGTGCTCGAAGGCGAAGGACACTTGGGAGCCGCGTTCGGCTGCGTTGCGCGGCGATGCAAGGGCCAGGCCGGGGCAGCGGGCCTCGACCTCGGCGATGAACAGCTCGGACAGCGCGACTGAGGCAGCCCGGATGTCCGCCATATCGACGCCTTCCCACGCATCCAGCGCCCGGTCCAGAAGGGCGAGCTGGACGATCGGAGGCGTGCCGACCCTGAGCCGCTCCGTTGACATGGCGGGGCGGTAGGAAAGCTCCATGGCGAAGGGCGCCTCGTGGCCCATCCATCCTGCCAGCGCCGGCTCCACTTCCTCGACGATATCGGGGCGGACATAGATGAAGGCCGGGGCGCCGGGTCCGCCATTGAGGTATTTGTAGGTGCATCCGACGGCGAACTCGGCGCGGCTTCCCGCAAGGTCGATGGGCACGGCGCCGGCACTGTGGGCAAGGTCCCAGATCATGACCGCCCCGGCGGCATGGGCAGCCTGCGTGATCGCGGCCATGTCGTGCATCCGCCCGGAGCGGTAATCGACCTGCGTGAGCATGACCGCCGCCACTTCGTCGGTAATCGCGTCCGGCAGGTCTTCCGGGGGCGGAGTGCGCAGTTCGTAGTCCTTGTCTATCGTGCGGATCAGCCCTTCGGCCATGTAGAGATCGGTCGGGAAGTTTCCCGAGTCCGAAAGAATCGCCTTGCGTCCGGGGCGCAGCTTCAAGGCTGCCGCCAGCGCCTGATAGACCTTGATCGACAGCGTGTCGCCCGTTGCGACGGAACCGTGCGGCGCACCGATCAGCCGGGCGATCCGGTCGCCCACATGCCGGGGAAGCGAAATCCAGTCGGCCGTGTTCCATGCGCGAATGAGTTCCTGGCCCCATTCCTCGCCGATGACATGGCGTACGCGCTCGAGGGCGCCCCTGGGCAGCGGCCCGAGGGAATTGCCGTCGAGATAGATCACCCCTTCGGGGAGGTCGAAAAGCTCTTTCCTCGCAAGCGTCGCGGGCATGGCTCAGAGTTCCCCGCGCACATGCCACAGTTCGGGAAACAGCTCGACGCCCAGCATCCGGCGCAGATACTGCACGCCGGAGGTGCCGCCGGTGCCGCGCTTGAAGCCGATCACCCGCTCCACCGTGGTGACATGGTTGAAGCGCCAGCGGCGGAAATAGTCCTCCAGATCGACCAGCTTTTCGCCGAGTTCGTAAAGCGTCCAGTATTCCTCGACGTTCTCGTAAACGATCTTCCATTTCGCCTGGACCTCCGGCACCGCCTCGTGGGGCGTTCCGAGCTGAGGCGCGGGCATGGCGGCCGCCGGGCCGTCGATGGTCTTGAACAGCAGGCCGATAACCTCGTCATAGAAGCCCGGCCGCTCCAGTTCGTCCGACAGCATCCTGTGGACTTCGGGCAGGTGTTCATGCGGCTTCAGCATGTTTGCGTTCCGGTTGCCCAGCACATACTCGATCATCCGGTATTGCCAGGACTGAAGTCCTGAAGACGGCCCGAGCACCTCGCGGAACCTGGTGTAGTCGGCAGGGGTCATCGTGCGCAGAACGTCCCACGCGCTGTTGAGTTGTTCGAATATCCGGCTGACCCGCGCCAGCATTTTGAGAACCTGAGCCGTATTGCCCATTTGCAGCGCTTCCCGGGCGGCAACCAGTTCATGAATGGCAAGCTTCATCCAGAGCTCGCTCGTCTGGTGCTGGATGATGAACAGCATCTCGTCATGGGCGTCGCTGAGGGGATGCTGCTGGGCGAGGACGCGATCCAGCTTCAGATAGTCGCCATAGGACATCGCATCGGCAAAGGCCATTCTGGCGCCCTCGGAGCCCGGATCGTAAGCCTCGTCGCTCATCGCTTGTCCCTGAGCCTGAACCGCCGGGTCCTGTTGTAACGCGAACCGGCAATCATCGCGATGCCGCCTCGATTATCGCAATTTCCTCGGGTGTGAGACCGTGGAGACGATAGATCGTCTCGTTTACACGGGCCTCCAGCCGTGCAATCTCCGCATCGATGGCTGAGATTTCATCCTCCCGTTGCACGACTTCGGCCATGAGGTGCGCATCGGCGTTGACGCTGACCCTCTTGAGGTCTTCCGCCAGCTTCTTGCCCGTGAGTTTGCCCGTGACTTCGAGGCGACCAGCCAGGACCCGCCACTGGGCCAATACAAATGGGGCAACTTTCCGAGGCAGGAAAATGCCGGCAACGACAGGTATGCCGTCGATCAGGAACCGTAGTTCCCCTCGCCGCAAGTGCGCCGACAGCACTGCTCCGGGACCCAACTGCTCTCCGAGGCGTGCATGTCGTATCTCCACCTCCCGTGCCAGACGCTCCCTTGCCCACTCGCGACGCTCGACGCCAACGGAGCGGTTCGGCGCCTGATCGACCAGTTCATCCAAGGTCGGTAAGTTCGGGAACAGCCAACTATCCGGGCGGCGACGAACTCGAATACTCCCCAAACGACGGTGGACGTCGAACAGAATGTCACGCCGCTCAGAATAGAGTTGCTGCAAGCGCGTAGCATCGTCGGATAATAGTCTTTGGATTCCCCCACTCGCATCGGGTATCGGCAAATAAGCGATAAATTGTTTGTTCGCTTCAAAGTATCCATTGTCCTTCGGCTTGGCTGTGCGACGGAATACAAAATTCGCTACTTTGCCGTTAAGTATGGCAAGAAGAAATGAAATAAGCTCCGGAGCCCTCGGCACCACAGAGTTCACGCGCACGTTGTTAACGTAAAATGATCCCTCCCTATCCGCTGTAACTTGCATGGCCTTTACTGTTTGCGCGATCAGTAATTTGGGTATTTCCTGCTTATCTAGATTCTTTGGATAAATATAACCCCACCAACTGCTGTCAGCTTCGTTCATCTTCCCGGATTCTCGGCATCTTAGGTCCTGTTCATGCTTTTGTAAATAAGACCAAGCCAGCGGGTATTTTTCTTGTATTTCCCAAGAAGGGATTAGCATCCCCGCACCATTTGTTATCTTGTAAGGAAACAATAAATGGGTGTCTGTTCTTGGGGTAATGTAGCGTTTAGACTGCGCGCCAGAAACTAACTGTTTCATTATTCCATCTTCGATTTCAACAACCTTCCCTCGTTTTTCTCCCTTGCTTGGCCTTTGTTCATAGAGGTTTTCCCCGAGACGTTTTAGATGATAGATTCGATCTGCACTAGTAACCAATCCTTGATGAATTCCTTTGGTAAGATGGCGATCATCAAGTCGTGATCCGCCGACACAAAGCTTATCTATTAGATTTCGCTCTGGACCAGTCTCCAACAACCACCGGTTTCCCCCAAATGCCAATCGCGTATAAGGCAACACAATGTTCTCCGCTTTCCAAGGGCTTTCGGTCACGACGCCGTTCGGCGCCTGTATTATGGCGACTCGATCATTTGGCTGGCGCGAGAAAAACTGTAGTGCTGTGTAGGTTGTCGCTTCTTCAAAGACCTGATAAGAACCAAAATTAATCCAGCCCCAAAGATACCGACCGCTCTCTACGACGCCGCGGAGGCCTTTGCCATACTCGTTCATGATCCATACAGATGGAGCGATATAACCCAAGCGCCCGTTTTCGTTCAGGAGCAGGAGACCTTTTTCAATAAAGGGCAGGTAAAGGTCAAAATTGCCAGTTTGTGTGCTTTGGTACTCCCCGCCGTGCTCAGGCGCCCGAGATAGATACGCTGCCATATCGGCTTGGAACTTGCGGAAGTTCTGTAGCTTCACATATGGCGGGTTGCCGACCACGCAGTCGAAACCGCCGCGCTCGAACACGTTCGGGAATGCGTGTTGCCAGTCGAAGGCATTTATCCGCTCCCGTTCTTCGTCGTCATAGGCGGCCAGGGTACGTTCGAAGAAATCCGGTCCGATCAGGCTATTGCCGACCCGAATTTGGCCGTCGAGCGACGACAGGGGCCGGTCGGACCGGGCAGTGTGCAGCCAAAGCGCCAGCTTGGAGATTTCGACCGAGGCCGGGTTGATGTCCACGCCATACAGATTGTGTTGAAGAATGTCGCGAACCTGGTCATCCGTCCAATCGTCCCGCGCCATGGCTTGGCCGCGTTGGCGGCGCAGTTCCCGGACCACGCGCCATTCGTCCAGCAGGAAGCTCAACGTCGTGATGAGGAACGCTCCCGACCCGCATGCCGGATCCAGTATACGGATGTCGCGAAGTTGGTTCTCATAAGCCGTGATTTCGTCGAGAGTCGGTAGCCGATCCTCTGAATCCGAGGGCCAGCCGGAAACCGACTTCATGTCGGCGAGGCGGCGGCCTACTGTCTCCTGAACGATCCGCTGGACGACCCATTCGGGTGTATAGTACACGCCGTCCCGCTTGCGCTTGCTTATTTCGTTCAGGGACGGACGGCCGTCCTCGCGGGCTACCAGTATTTCGAGCTCTGTAATCGACTGCTCGAAGATACGACCAAGGGTATAGAGGCCGATGCTGCGTTCGCCCGAACGCGTCCTTTCATCGCCCGTCAAACCGCCCGACCAACCGGAAGCGTAGTTGTAGTGGGCGGACAGGTAGAGCAGCGTGCGTTTATTCGTAGCTAAACTAGCTTCGTTTTGGCCTTGTCCGCGTTCGCAAAAAATCATGTTGGGAATATACAAACGATCAAGATCGGGGTCGGACGCAAACAGGCCACCATTAAAGGAATTTAGCCTGTTGTCTCCGAAAGGACTACCGTCGTTCATCGCGTCGAACAGACGGCGAAGCCACTGCCACAACTCATTGCCATACGGATTGAAAAATTCATCATTCGAACGCTCAACCAGATAGTTGCGAAAGAGTTGTGGAGGAAACGAGAGAACGCGCCCCATGTCTTCGCAGAAGAATATAAAAATAAGCCGGTCGAGAATCTTCTGTGTTATTCGAACGAGTTTGCCATTCGTGCCTGGGAAGGCATCTGTATCGGGACCGTTCCAAGACAGGAGAGTTCTATAGAGATGTTCCCGGAACGAACGATATTCGTCGTAGAATTGGTTTTGCAGATCGTGTTGCTGGAAACGTTGTCGTTGAATTAGCGAGTATAGCGTGGGCCTCCCGCTCGCTCCCTGCACGATGAGCGTATCGTTGTGAAACAGATGAACGAAAAGAAACCGGTCGAAACGGGCCCCCTCGTCGTCGCCAAGTAAGGAAGGACCCTGAAAGAGGTGTGTCGGGCGGATTGTAAACCCGATATGTTGGCGTTCGCCTCTGTCAGCCCAATACAGGCGGAACTCGTTCATGTCCGTTACAATGGCCCACATGGGCAAGACCGGCTCGTTTCCAAACAGGCCTCGCCGAGCTGCGTACAGATAGTCGAGGCCCTGCTTCACGGGAGATCGGGAATTTCCCTTTCGCCTCTGAGGCGCGTCGAGAGCACTCTCGATGCTCTTGAATTCGATCAACACTTGGGGAATCAGGTCGGCCCCATCAGCAGGAAAGAAGCCAAGTGCGGCGTCGGCGTGACCGACTCCACGTTGCTGGCCCGCTCCGGGAACGGGGAATTCCGGATAGAGTGTATAGCGGGCCTCGGCGCCAGCTTGGCCCGACTGTAGATAGCCCCAGGTAGAATGGAAGAACTCTTCGAGAAAAGCGGATTGGGCTGTCGATTCCGTTTGCTCCGCGCGGTTGGACCAGCGAATCAGCCGCTCGAGCAGTTCATGTTCTTCCAGGCTGTCCTTGAAAGTCTCGTATTCATGCGCCCATTCGGAGCGGAGAAAGGATTTGGACAAGAACGAGCCGTAAGCGTCCCACATGCGGGAAGGTCCTCAGCAATGGCAATAGTCGGTTGCGGCGCGAAGGATAGCGGGTTGTACGGTCGGGCGCGCCCCATGCTGTGCCGCAAACCCCGATTCTACCTGCCCGCCTTTGCCGCACCAAGCGGAAGAATCGGCGCCTCGATCCGGCCCGGAAGCGCGCTCTCTGCGTTTCATGCGGAACACTGCAGGAATTTAATCCCGCGAAGGGCTTGACCGTCAGGAAACCGTGCTACAATGGGCGCGAGAGAGGCGGCTTCCGGGGCCGCCTTTCGGCTTTTCTGCGCAGGGAAGCAATGGCTGGGGCGCTGCAAACGCTCCGGCGTGAGCAAGCGGGATAGGTGTGTCCTGCGTCCGGCTCGCCGACGCGCGCACGGGCGCGCGCACTGCAGGCCCGCGCCCGCGCGCACGCGGCGCGCGCGCAACTAGGGACGCTCCTCCGGCTCTGGGGGCCGTCCGGGACCATTGAACGAAAGGAGGCGCGATGCCCCATGAACGAACGACCCGGACCGGCGGAACCGGCCGGAACGGGCACCGGACCGTGACATTTCATGACGTCCCCGACGCTCCCGCGGCCGCCTCGCGCACGCGGGCGCGGGCGGGCGCAAACGCGCAATCAGGCGCGCGATACGCGCGCCGCCGCGAAACGGGCGCGCACCCGCACGCTTGCGCACACGCAATGCGCGTGAAACAGTGACGCTCTCCGGCTTCTGGGGGAACGCCGTCAATCATTGAACGGAAGGAGGCCCGATGCCTCGTGAACGACCCCCGAGCCGGCGCGAACGGCCGGAGCGGAGACCGGACCATGACAAAACATGACAGATCATGACATTTCCCGTGTCCCCCTTGTTTGCTCCCGGCAGGGAGATATACGCGGGCGTCCGCTTGGCCTATATCCGGCTCCCGATGCCGAACGACCGAACGGAGCCGGAGACGAACCCGTGACCCTGACCGTCCACAACACGCTGGCGCGCGCCAAGGAGCCTTTCGAGCCGCTCGATCCGGAGCATGTGCGCCTCTATGTGTGCGGGCCGACCGTTTACGATCTGGCGCATATCGGCAATGCGCGCCCTGTGGTGGTCTTCGACGTGCTCTACCGCCTGCTGAAGCGGCTCTATCCGCGCGTGACCTATGTGCGGAACATCACCGATGTGGACGACAAGATAAACGCGCGGGCGAAGGAAACGGCTCAGCCGATCAATTGGATCACGAAAAAGACGACCGAGGCGTTCCACGCCGACATGGCCGCGCTCGGCACGCTGCCGCCGGATGTCGAGCCGCGCGCGACCGACCATGTCGGCTCGATGGTCGAGACGATCAAGGTGCTGATCGACAAGGGGCACGCCTATGAGGCGGACGGGCATGTGCTCTTCCACGTGCCGTCGATGGCGGATTACGGGCGGCTCTCGCGCCATTCCCGCGACGAGCTGATCGCCGGCGCGCGCGTCGATGTGGCGCCCTACAAGCGCGATCCAGCGGATTTCGTGCTCTGGAAGCCGAGTTCCGACGACCTTCCCGGCTGGCCGAGCCCCTGGGGCCGGGGCCGGCCCGGCTGGCACATCGAATGCTCGGCCATGTCGCGCGCCTATCTGGGCGACGCCTTCGACATTCACGGCGGCGGGGCGGACCTGATCTTCCCGCACCACGAGAACGAACTGGCCCAGAGTGTGTGCGCCCACGGCCCGCCCTTCGTGCGCTACTGGATGCACAACGGCTATCTGGTGGTGAAGGGCGACAAGATGTCGAAGTCGCTCGGCAATGTGCTGACCGTGCGCGAACTGCTGGAGGAGGCGCCGGGCGAGGCGGTCCGCCTCGCGCTGCTGCAGGCGCATTACCGCGCGCCGCTCGACTTCAGCCGCGACACGCTGGCGGAGGCGAGGAGCGGCCTCGACCGGCTTTACCGGGCCTTGCGCGATGCGGGCGGTGCCGAACCGGGCGAGCCTGTGCCTGCCGTGCTGAAGGCGTTGCTCGACGACCTCAACACGCCGGCCGCCATAGCCGCGCTGCACGAGACCGCAACGGAACTCAACCGGTCGGAAGACCCGGAGGAGAAGGCGGAGCTGGCTGGCGCGCTGCTCGGCGCCGGCGCGCTGCTGGGCCTGCTCCAGGAGGACCCGACGGCATGGCTGCATGGCGAGGGCGGCGATGCACAGGAGATCGAGGCGCTGGTCTCGGAACGGTTCGCGGCGAGGCGGGCGAGGGATTTTGCGCGGGCCGATGCGATCCGGGATGCGCTCTCGGCGCGCGGCATTGCGCTGGAGGACGGGCCGGACGGCACGGCCTGGCGGCGAACGGCTTGAGGAGAGAAGCGATGCGGTTCCGGCTTCACCATGCAGAGGGCACCGAGGACATAGACGTCCCGATCTCCGTCATCGTCATCGCCGGCTGGTCGGGCCGCGATGCGGCGGCGGTGCAGGAACATATCGACGAACTCGCCGCAATCGGCGTCGCGCCCCCGTCGCAGACGCCGCTCTACTACCGCGTCGGCGCGTCGCTGGCGACGCAGGCGGAGCGTATCCAGGTGCTGGGCAATGGAAGCTCCGGCGAGGCGGAGGCGGTGCTGATCGGCTCGGCCGAACACGGCATGCTGGTGGCGGTCGGTTCCGACCATACCGACCGGGAGTTCGAGGCGCAGTCCGTCGCGGTCTCCAAGCAGATGTGCCCCAAGCCGCTGGGCCGCGATGTCTGGCGCTGCACCGATGTCGCCCCGCGCTGGGACCGGCTCAGGCTGGAGAGCGACCAGGACGGCGAGCCCTATCAGCGCGGCACGATGGCGGCGGTGCGCCCGCCGGTGGACCTGATCGCCGACTATTTCCAGGGCTACAAGACGGTGCCGCCGGAATTCGCGATGTTCCTCGGCACCATTCCGGCAATCGGAGGCGTGCGCGCCGGCAAGACCTTCGCGGCCCGCCTGGCCGACGACGAGACGGGGCGCACGCTCGCGCTCGACTATGAGGCGGTCACGCTGCCGATCGTCTCGTAAGGCCTGCTCGCCTATGCGGTAATGCCGTCGGCGCGGAAGCGCGCGATTTCTTCGGCGTCGTAGCCGAAGGCGCCCAGCACGGTGTCCGTATGCTCGCCCAGCAGCGGGGCCGCTACCGGGGCGGCGGTCGGAGTGGCCGAGAGGCGGACCGGCGAGGCGACGACCTCGAAACGGCCGGCCTTGGGGTGGTCCACCGCCTGCACCATGCCGCGGGCGCGCACTTCCGGCGCCGCCAGCGCTTCGGAAATGTTCCTGACCGCGCCGGCGGGGACGCCGGCCGCGCGGAACTTCGCCATCCAGCCGGCGCGAGTGTCGGAGGCGAAGATCCCGGCCAGCAGCACGCGGTTGGCCTCCCGGTTGGCGAGGCGGGCGGCATTGTCCCGGAAATGCGGATGGTCCAGCAGGTTCGGGCGCGCGACGACATCCAGGCAGAAGCGCTCCCACTGGCGCTCATTGCCGATGACGAGATAGAGCGGCCCGTCGGCGGCTTCGACCACGCCGAACGGCTCCAGGAACGGATGGTCGTTGCCGTAGCGCCCGGTATCCTGGCCGGTGATGAGCGTGACCTGCGCCTGGTTGGCGAGCGAGGCGACCGCGCCGTCGAGCAGCGCGATGTCGATGGCCTGGCCCTCGCCGGTGCGTTCGCGGTGGTAGAGCGCGGCGAGCACGCCCTGCAGCGCGTTGTAGCCGCTGAATATGTCGGCATAGGAGATGCCGGTGCGCAGCGGGCCGCCGTCGGCTTCGCCGGTAATCGCCATCATGCCGCCTTCGGCCTGCGCCACGGGGTCGTAGCCCGCGACCTCCCGCAAGGGGCTGTCGTGGCCGTAGCCGGAGATCGAGCAATAGACCAGGCCCGGATTGACCTCGCGGAGGCTCTCGAAGTCGAGCCCGAGCCGCGCCATCACACCCGGCCGGAAGTTCTCGACCAGGATATCGGCGCGGGCCGCGATCCGCCGCGCGACCGCCTGGCCTTCGGGGACGGCGATATTCAGCGCGAGGCTTTTCTTGTTGCGGTTGGCGAAGACGAAGTAGGCGCTCTCGCCCGCCAGCTCCTCGCGGACGTCGAAGCGCCGCGTATCGTCGCCGCCCTTCGGGTTCTCGATCTTGACGACCTCTGCGCCGAGATCGGCCAGCGCCAGCGTGCACCAGGGGCCGGCGAGCACGCGCGTGAAGTCGAGCACGGTGACACCGGCAAGCGGACCCGTCATGGAATACCACCAGTCGTTTCGGGAAGGATCGAAACCTCAGATAATCTTGCGTTCGCGCAGGTCTTCGAGCGCCGCCTCATCGTAACCGAGCCGGGCCAGGATTTCAGCGTTGTGCTCGCCGAGCTTCGGCGCAACGCCGATTTGCGCGGGCGTTTCCGAGAAGCGCCAAGGCGTGCCGTGGACCTTGAGCGTCTCGCCCGCTTCCGGATAGTGCTTTTCGGCAATATATCCGTTCGCCAGCACGTCCGGATCGTTCGAGGCTTCCAGGAGCGTGTTGATCGGGGCCGAGACGATATCGGCGGCCCGCAGCAGCTCCACCCAGCGGTCGCGGCTGCCGGTCGCGAACAGTTCCGCGAGCGTGGAGAGGATCAGCGTCTTCTTCTCCTCCGAAACCAGCGCCAGGCCGAGGTCGTCCGCGCCGCGTTCTTGCAGCACCTCGTAGAAGCCCAGCGCCTCCATCGCGCGCTTCCAGTCCCGGTGGCCGAGCTGGAAGACGAGCGGGCGCCCGTCGGCATCGTTGAAGCTGGCTGCAATGCCGGGCCGCTCGCGCGTGCCGTTGATCCGGGTGCCTGTGATCGGGTTGCGGCCGCGCCACATCGTCGTGGTGAGCGTCCAGCCCATCAACCGCACGACGCCGGCAACCAGAGAGGTTTCAACCTTCTGGCCCACCCCGGTGGTTCTGGCGCAATGCAGCGCCGCCAGCAGCCCGCCGAACGCCAGCAGGGCGCAGGATTCGTCGGCGACCGAGACGATGCCGGTCCGCATGGACTCGCCCGGTCCCGCATAGGCTTCCGCAATCCCGCCGAGCGCCTGACCGACCGCGTCCGTGCCGGGCAGGTACGCATGGGGGCCCGCCTGCCCGTATCCGGATATCGAGACATAGACCAGAGCGGGGTTGATGGCCTTGAGCGTCTCGTAGTCGAAGCCGTTTTTCTCGGCGACGCCGGGCCGGAAGTTCTGGCCGAAGACATCCGCATCCGCGACCAGTTTGTGCAGGATCGCGCAGCCTTCGTCCGACTTCAGGTTGAGGGTCAGGCTCTTGACGCCCCGATTGTTGGTCTCGAAGCAGGAGCTGACGCCGCCCTTGAGCTCGCCCGCCACGCGCGAGCTGTCTCCGGTGCCGGGCAGCTCGATCTTGATGACCTCGGCGCCGAGGTCGGCCATCAGCATGTAGGGCACCGTGCCGGCCTGCGCGGTCGAGCAGGCGACGGCCTTGATGCCCGTGAGCGGACCCGGACGACCGGTCATGAATCGGCTCCTCGTTTCGGTTTCGCCGTGCGGAGGCCGGTGGAGTCAGTCGTCCCCGGCCGAGACGGACTCGAGGGTCGGCATCCGGTAGCGGTCGGCCCGGTCGTCCCAGCCCTTGAACCTAGGCTTGCGCTTCTCGGCGAAGGCGCGGCGGGATTCCATCCGGTCCTCCAGGCAGCCGTGCTGGTGCAACGCCTCAGCCAGCCGCTCCAGAGGCGGCGACACCGTGGGCCGCATCTGGCGCATCATGTAGAGCGTGTTGACGCGCGAGGCCGGAGGCAGGCTCAGCAAATGGTCGGCCATCTCCATCGCGGTCGGCATCAACTCGTCCGGTTCGACCAGCCGGTTGACGAAGCCCAGCTCGTGAAAGCGCTCGGCCGTGAAGCGGAACCCGAACGCCATCTCCATCGCCACCGGATAGGGCAGGTTGGCGATGTAGCCGTGGTTGTAGCCGCCGAGCAGCCAGCGCTTCGCTTCCGATATCTCGAAGAGCGCGCCCTTGACCGCAACGCGCAGGTCGGTGCGTTCCACCAGCATGAACCCGCCGCCCATCGCAAAGCCGTTGACGGCGGCAATGACGGGCTTTTGCAGGGTCCCGTCGGCGAACGGGTCCTCGAGTTCGTCATTGTCGGAGTCGACATCGCCGCGCTCGACGGACTCCTTCATGTCCTCGCCGGCGCAGAAGCCGCGGCCTGTCCCCGTCAGGATTGCGACCTCAAGGCCGTCATTGTCGCGAAACTCCGAGAACGCCTCCGCCATGCCCTGGCGGATCACCGTGCTGAGGGCATTCAGACGCTCCGGCCGGTTGAGCCGGACGACCATGGTCTGGCCGTGGATTTCCGTTTCGACAAACGCCATGACTTGGCCTCGCAATGCTGTGGAGCGGTCGGAAGTGGGCTGCCCGGAACTTACCGCCCGAAAAGTCCGAGCGCCAATTGGGCGTCTTCGGTATGCCACCGAACGCGGCTGGCTTGTCGCCGGCTTGTCGCAATTGCGCAAGTCCGGGACGCACAATAGGCTGAAAGTCCAGAGCCGCCTGGGTTATATGCGGCCCGTTCGCTCCGGGGGACGTCATCCTATGGCGCGTTACTCGATCTTTTCGCTGGCGCGCAATGCGCTTGCCGGCCACCGGGACTGGCCGGAGCTCTGGCGCTCGCCGGAACCGAGGCCGGCCTATGAGGTCGTGATCGTCGGCGGCGGCGGCCACGGGCTGGCGACGGCCTACTACCTGGCAAAGGAACACGGCGTCACCGATGTCGCCGTGGTGGAAAAGGGCTGGCTCGCCGGCGGCAATATCGCGCGCAACACGACCATCATCCGCTCCAACTACCTGTGGGACGAGAGCGCTGCGATCTACGAACACGGGTTGAAGCTCTGGGAGGGCCTGTCCCGCGAGCTCAATTTCAACGTCATGCTGCGCCAGCGCGGCGTATTGAACCTGGCGCACACCGAGCACGATGTCCGCGAGTCGATCCGCCGGGTGAACGCCAACCGCCTGAACGGCGTCGATGCGGAATGGCTCGACGCGGAAGGCGTCAAGGCGTTCTGTCCGCCGATCTCGATCTCCCCGTCCGTGCGCTACCCGGTCCTCGGCGCGACCCTGCAACGGCGCGGCGGCGTCGCCCGGCACGATGCCGTCGCCTGGGGCTATGCACGCGGCGCCGATGCCAGAGGCGTCGATATCCTTCAGCATTGCGAGGTGACCGGCATCAGGCGGGTGGCCGGGCGCGTCACGGGCGTCGAGACCAGCCGGGGCTTCATCGGGGCGAAGAAAGTGGCGCTGGTGGCCGCCGGCCATTCCTCTGTGCTGGCGGAGATGGCGGGCCTGCGCCTGCCGGTGGAGAGCCATCCTCTGCAGGCGATGGTCTCCGAGCCCTTGAAGCCGGTGCTCGACTGCGTTGTCATGTCGAACGCCGTGCATGTCTATATCAGCCAGTCGGACAAGGGCGAGCTCGTGCTGGGCGCCGGCATCGACGCCTTCAACAGCTACGGCCAGCGCGGCGGGCTGCATGTGCTGGAGGACCAGCTTGCGGCGTTGATGCAGCTCTTCCCCGCCTTCAGCCGGGTGCGCCTGCTCCGGAGCTGGGGCGGCATCGTCGATGTTTGCCCGGACGCCTCGCCCATCGTCTCGAAAACGCCGGTCGATGGCCTCTACATCAATTGCGGCTGGGGCACGGGCGGATTCAAGGCCACGCCGAGCTCCGGATGGACGTTTGCCCATACCGTCGCGCGCGACGAGCCGCATCCGATCAATGCGCCCTTTGCGCTCGACCGCTTCGCCTCCGGAGCGCTGATCGACGAGCACGGCGCTGCGGCCGTGGCGCATTGAGGGGAGGGGCCGGCCATGATGCGCATTGAATGTCCCTGGTGCGGCCCGCGCGATGAAACCGAGTTCCACTATGGCGGCGAGGCGCATATCGCGCGCCCGGCCGACCCGGATGCGCTCCCGGACGAAGCCTGGGCCGACTACCTGTTCATGCGCGCCAACCCCAAGGGCGTCCATGCCGAGCGCTGGATGCACGCCCAAGGCTGCCGGCGCTGGTTCAATGCGCTGCGCCATACGGTCAGCCACGACTTTGCGGCGGTCTATCCGATGGGGGCGCCCCGGCCCGAACCGTCGGAGACTGAGACGTGACCCGGCCGCGCCGCCTGCCGACCGGCGGCAGGATCGGCCGGTCGCGCGAGCTCGCCTTCCGCTTCGACGGCAGGCGCTATACCGGCCACCCCGGCGACACGCTGGCCTCGGCCCTGCTCGCCAACGGGGTGAGACTCTTCGCTCGCAGCTTCAAATACCACCGGCCGCGCGGGGTGATGACGGCCGGGGCGGAGGAACCGAACGCACTCGTCCTGCTTGAGCCCGGCCCTTTCGCGGAGCCCAATCTGCGCGCTACCGAAATCGAGCTTTATGACAGGCTCACCGCCGAGAGCGTCAACCGCTGGCCGTCGCTCCGGTTCGATCTGGGCGCGGCGACCGGCCTGGCGTCGGGCCTGTTCGTTGCCGGCTTCTACTACAAGACCTTCATGTGGCCGCCCTCCTGGTGGAACCGCATCTACGCCCCGGCGATCCGGCGCATGGCGGGCCTTGCGCGGGCGCCGGGCGAGCCGGACCCCGAGGTCTATGAGCATCGGCACGCCCATTGCGACATCCTGGTGGTCGGCGGCGGCCCGGCGGGCATCGCCGCCGCCCACGCCGCCGCTGCCGCCGGCGCGCGTGTGGTCCTGGCGGACGAGCGCCCGCATTTCGGCGGCTCGCTGCTGGACGGAGCCGAGCGTGTCGAGGGCGAGGAAGGCCCGGCATGGGCCGGGCGAATGCTTGCCGGCACTTCGGCGCTGCTGCTGCCGCGCACGACGGCGTTCGGTTACTACGACCACAATTACATCGCGCTGGCCGAGCGTTTGACGGAAGGCGTTGCGCCCTCCGAACGCGCCGGCCGGCCGCGCCAGCGCATCTGGCATGTCCGCGCCGGGCGCGTGGTGCTGGCGACCGGCGCGCATGAGCGGCCGCTCATCTTCCCCGGCAACGACCGGCCGGGCGTCATGCTGGCGGCTGCGGTCGGCGCCTATATCCATCGCTACGCCGTGGTGCCGGGCCACCGGGCGGTTTTCCTCGCCAATGACGATTCGGTCTATGCCGCCGCCCGCGAGTTCGCCCGGCATGGCGGCGAGGTGGCGGCGCTTGTGGACCTGCGTTCGGACAGTGCGGCGGATGCGGACGGTCTGCCCGTGCTGCGCGGCGCCATGCCGGTGCGTAGCCTGGGCCGCAGCCGCGTAAGCGGAATCGAGGTCGCATCCGCCCCGGACGGCGGAACCCGGCGCATTGCCTGCGACCTCATCGCGATGGGCGGCGGCTGGAACCCGGCGGTGCATCTCTTCAGCCAGTCGCGCGGGACGCTGCGCTGGGATGACGAATTGCAGACTTTCGTTCCCGGCCGGTCGGCGCAGGCCGAGCGTTCCGTCGGCGCGTCAGCGGGCCGGTTCGACCTCGAAGGCTGCATTGCCGAGGGGGCGGACGCCGGCGTTGCCTTCGCCCGCGAACTCGGCTTTGCGGCGCCCTCGGTTTCGTCCCCGCCCGACGCCCTGCCGCGCCGAGCGGGGATGCCGCTCGCTCCGCCGGCGGGCGGGGGCAAGGCGTTCGTCGATTTCCAGAACGATGTGACCGCCTCCGATGTCGCGCTTGCCAGACGGGAGGGGATGCATTCGGTCGAGCATCTCAAGCGCTGGACGACGCTCGGCATGGCGACCGACCAGGGCAAGACCTCCAATATCAACGGGCTCGTGTTGATGGCTGCCGGGCTGGGCCTGCCGCCGCCGGCGGTCGGGCACACCACCTTCCGGCCGCCCTATACGCCGGTGCCTTTCGGGGCGCTGGCGGGGCGCAATATCGCCGCGCTCGCCGACCCGGTGCGGCGCACGCCGATGCAGGACTGGCAGGAAGCTGACGGCGCCGTTTTCGAGCCGGTCGGCCACTGGCTCCGGGCACGCTACTACCCGAGGCGCGGCGAGACCATGCGCGAGGCGGTGGCCCGCGAATGTCGCGCGGTGCGCGAGACGGCCGGCATCCTCGACGCTTCCACACTCGGCAAGATCGACATTCGCGGCCCCGACGCGGCCGAGTTCCTGAACCGCATCTACACCAATGGCTGGAAGACGCTCGGCATCGGGCGGTGCCGCTACGGATTGATGCTCGGCGAGGACGGCATGGTGTTCGACGACGGGGTCACGACCCGCACCGGCGAGCATCGCTACCTGATGACCACGACAAGCGGCAATGCTGCCGCCGTTCTGGAGTGGCTGGAGGAATGGCTCCAGACCGAGTGGCCGGAGCTGCAGGTCTATTTCACCTCGGTCACCGAACAATGGGGCACGATCACCGTGTCGGGACCTCACGCGCGGGCGTTGCTGGAACCGCTGGTCGAGGACATCGACCTGGACCCGGCGGCCTTCCCCTTCCTGTCGATGCGCGAAGGCCGGATCGGCGGGGTGCCGGGCCGCATTTACCGCATCGCCTTCACCGGCGAGCTTTCCTATGAGGTGAACATGCCCTGGCGCCGGTGCCTGCCGGTCTGGGAGAAGCTGGTGGAAGCGGGGGCCGTACCCTACGGCACCGAGGCGATGCATGTGCTGCGCGCCGAGAAAGGTTTCATCGTGGTCGGCCACGAGACCGACGGCACCGTGACGCCCGTGGACCTTGGCATGGAGCGCATGGTTTCCTCGCGCAAGGACTTCATCGGCCGCCGTTCCCTCGGCCGGCCGGACAGCCAGCGGCCCGACCGCAAGCAGTTGGTCGGCCTGCTGCCCGAGGACCCTCTGGAGGTGCTGCAGGAAGGCGCCCAGATCGTCGAGGCGCCGCGCGGAATCCCGCCCGTGCCGATGCTGGGTCATGTGACCTCAAGCTACTGGAGCGCAGCGATGGAGCGCGGCTTTGCGCTGGCCCTGGTCAAGGGCGGTCGGTCGCGCCACGGCGACTGGGTCTGGGCCTCGGCCACCTCCGGGGACAGCCGGGTGCAGATCGTCGATCCGGTCTTCCACGACCGCGAGGGGGCGAGGCTCGATGGCTGAAGTGCGCGAGATCGACGGCCTTTGCCTGACCGTATTGCGGGGCAGCGGGGCGGTCTTCCATGCCGCTGCGGCCGGGGTATTGGGCTTCGAGCTGCCGGAGATGCCGAACAGGGTGGCAGCAGGGCAGGGCTTGTGGTTGGGGCCGGACGAATGGCTGGTTGTGTCGGATGCGGATGTGACCGGCGCGCTGGAAGAGGTGCTGGAGGGCCAGCATTGCGCGATTGTCGATGTGAGCGAAGCCCGCGCCGTTCTGGAACTGTCCGGCGCCGGCGTCATCGACGTGCTGGCCTCCGGCTGCCGGCTCGACCTCGATTCGCTCCGGCCGGGCGTCTGCGCCCAAACCGCACTGGCGCGCGCCCACGCGCTCCTGGAGCCGCGTGAAGGTGGCGTCTGGCGCCTCTTCGTCAGCCGCTCCTTCGCCGCCTATATGCAGGCGTGGATCGAGGACGCGATTGCGTTGCGGACTATCCCCGCGTCTCCCTGATCCACCCGTTTTCGAAGACCGGGCCGTCGCAGCCGGCGAAACGGGCGATGCGGTCGAGTTCGCGCCCGATGCGCTCCAGCCGACCCTTGCCGAGGCGCGCCCCCGGTTCGGGCCAGAACGCCGTAACGCATAACCGGCCCTCCCGGCGGCGCATGTCGATACGCCCGACCAACCGGTCGCCTTCCAGCAGCGGGAAGACGTAGTAGCCGTATTCGCGTTTTTTCTCCGGCACATAGATCTCGATGCGGTAGCGGAAGCCAAACAGCCATTCGGTCCGCTTGCGGTCGCGCAGCAGCGGGTCGAAGGGGCTGAGCACGCGCGCCCCGGCGGGCGGCTCCGGCGCGCGTTCAGCCTGCTCGCATATGTCGGGCCGCGCGAACAGGCGGCGGGCCTCGCCGGGCCGCGCGCCTTCCACTTGCACCTCCACCAGTTCGCTGGCGTCCCGGGCGGCGCACCAGGCACGCGCCTCGTCAAGGGAAGTCGTGTCCCAGAAGGCCGCGATCTCTCGGGGCGAAGCGAAGCCGAGCCGGTCGAGAGCGCCCGCGCATGCCCAGTCGAGCGTTTCCCGGTCGTCCGGCGCGGCGGCGCGGAAGGGGGGCGGGATCACGCGGTCGGCCAGGTCGAAGACCTTCTGGAACCCTTCGCGCCGGTCGATGGCGAGCGCGCCGGTGCGCCAGAGGAATTCCAGCGCCGTCTTCGACGGATGCCAGTCCCACCAGCCGGATGCGTCACGCCGTCGGCCGCCGCCGAATTCGCGCGCCATCGCCGGTCCGCCTTCGCGAATGCGCTCCAGCACGTCGTCGAACCGCTCCTCGAAGCCCGCCCGGCGCCAGCTTCGCCAGCGCGCCCGCAGCCGCTCCGCGTCGCGTCGGAAGCGGAGTCGCCAATAGGGATAGAACACCGTCGGGATCGCCGAGGCGTCGTGGGTCCAGTGCTCGAACAGCAGTCGCTTGCATTCCAGCAAATCGGCAAGCTGCGGCGGCCGATAGCTACGGCGCCGGGCCGCGAGAATCATATGGTGGGCGCGTTCGACTGTGGCGATGCTGTCGATCTGCACGAAGCCGATACGTGCGACCAGGCCCGCCAGGTCTTCCCCCGCCGGTGGGCGCCCGAGTCCGTGCCGGTCGAGGAACAGCCTCCGGGCGGCCCTGTTGGACAGGCGCGGCAGCGGGTTGCCGGCATCGTTATCCATCTACCCGGTCCAAACCGTTACCGTTCTATCCGATCCGTACCCCCGGACGCCGCTGCCCCCGGCCCTTCCCCAGGGGAGTGTATTTTTCCTGAGGTGACCACGGGCGCCTCTCACCCAACCCCTCCCGGAGAGCCTACCGGATTCACACATCTGTTTCCGTTGGCTTTGTATTGCATGCCCCCGTCCGTCGCCCCGGCCTCCGAGCCGGGGCCCAGCCTTGGTTTTCGCGGCAACCGCAAGCGGTTCGCCCTGCTCTCCACCGGTTGCGGCGGCATCCGGAGCCATGGATGGACCCCCGCCTTCGCGAGGGTGACGAATCGGGGCGGAGCGCGGCCTGGCCGGGCCAACGGGCGCACCGGGCGCACTTCAAAACGAGATGTGTGCATCCGGTAGCCCGGAGAGACAGGGCTATTTTCCTTGCGGCTACCTCCAATTCCCCCTCCTTCACTTGCGAGGGGGGGTCGGGGTGGGAGGCTGAAAAAACTCACCGCAGGGGTTGAAATTGGTTGTTGTTGCTCTTATGTTCTGTTCGGGCACTAGAAAGAAAGCCCGGCGGCGGGGGCAGGCAGGCCCTTCGCCGTTACCAGGTTCGTGGGTAAGGGCTGCCGGTACCGGACAGCGCGGTCGCGCCAGAAGCGAAAGCAATAGGGCGACACAAAAAACGCTTGCGGAGCCTCCCCGTTCCGGCTGCCTCTGTGGCTGGAGCGCGGGCATGAAAAAGACGACGGTTGGCGCGCACCGGTCGATTTTTTCGACCCCTCAGTGGTGAAGGGGTGAGTGTGCCCTGCGTTTGCCCGAGGCACACGCACCGCGCGCCCGCGAGGCCCGCCGCCCGGCTGCCGCCGGGGCGGGCCGGCCAGGCCTCCCGCAGAGCCTCCGGCATAGCCGGAGAGGGGCGCATACGGCCCGGCGGCCCCCGCCGCCTTCCCCTTCAAAGCCTCGTATTGCGCCCGGATTCCGGCGCGATATCCGGTGGGGCCCGGATACGGTCAGGACGCAGCGGCCAGCGGCGCGTAGTCGTCCAGCAGCCTGAGTGTCTCGTCGCGGCTGGCGTCCGGCAGCTCCAGCAATGCGCGTTCGATGCCGGCATCCTCGCAGGCCGTGAGCGTGTCCTTGTCCGGCGGGGCGCGGAACAGCGTGACCTGCAGGCTGGCCATGTCCCGGCCGGCTGCGTCCGCGTGGGCGCGCAGGCGCGCCATCTGCTCTTTCGGGTCGAATCCCGGACGCGGGCGCGGCAGCCAGCCGTCGCAATAGTCCACGACCCGGCGCAACGCGTAGTCGGTTTCCCCGCCCATCAGGAGCGGCGGGTTCGGCGTCTGGACGGGCTTGGGCCACGACCAGCACGGCTCGAAGGACACATGCTCGCCGGAGAAAGACGCCTCGTCCTCCGTCCAGAGCTTCTTCATCGCCAGCACACGCTCGCGCACGATCGCGAAACGGGTGCGGTAGGTCGCGCCGTGGTCTTCCATCTCCTCGACATTCCAGCCTCCGCCGAGACCGAAGATGAAGCGTCCGCCCGAGAGCCGGTCCAGGCTGGCCACGACCTTGGCGGTCACGATGGGGTCGCGCTGCGCCAGTAGGCAGATGCCCGTGCCGATGGTCAGCTTCTCGGTCGCGGCGGCTGCGAAGGCGAGCGCCACGAAGGGATCGTGGGTGTGCGCATAGCGTTTCTGCAACTCGCCGCCGGCGGGGAAGGGCGAACGCCGGCTGGTGGGGATGTGGGTGTGCTCGGGCACGAAAAGCGCCTCGAACCCCCGATCCTCCAAGGCGCGGGCGAGTTCGGAAATGTCGATGGAGTAGTCCGTCGGAAAGATGAATACGCCGGTCTTCATGTCTTGGAAGAGTCCTCTTCTCGGTAACGGGCAATCCGCTCGGCGATCTCCTCCTCCCGGAGGATGCCGAGCTCGACCACATTGGCTTTGAGGGCCAGCAGCCAGCGCTCATAGTAGCCGAGGCCGTCATAGAGAGCCTGGGGCAGATCCTCCTGACCCCGCCGGCTGCTGTCGCTGGTGAGGCGCGGGTCGTAGTCCTGAAGCAGCACCTTCATCGCGTCCACGCGCTTGCCGAACTCGTCGGGCGGAGTCTCGTCGCGTTCGACCGGGCCGGCTTCCCGGCCGCCATAGTCGCTGACGAGGCCGGAGGCAGTAGGAGAGGTTGCAGCCATCAGATAGTTCACCGAAAGATCGCGGGACAGGGACCAGACTCCGGAAAGCGGCGCATAGCTCATGCCCGAAACCGCCGCCGGACGCAAACCCGCCGCCCGGACGGCGCGGGCCAATTCCGAAGGTTTCGCAAAACGCGAGAAGCGATGCGTGCCCGGCGGCAGCCAGCGCAGCAGGTATTCCGCGCCGATCTTCGCCTTGAGCAGGCTCGCCGCCGTGCGGTTGAGGGTCGAGAACAGCATGAGACCGCCGGGCTTGAGCAATGCTGCCGCCGCGCGGACGAAAGCGCCGAGGTCCGGGACATGCTCGACGAGCTCCAGCGCGAGAACGGCATCGAAACGCTCGCCGGCTAGCGATTCGACCGCGGCGCAACGGTAGTCGATGTCGAGGCCGGCCGCCGCTGCATGGGCGCGCGCAATTCCGACGGTCTCCGGTTCCGCATCGATCGCGGTGACATTCGCGCCAAGGCGCGACAGCGGCTCCGCGACGAGGCCGCCGCCGCATCCGGCATCCAGCACGCTGAGGCCGGACAACGGGCGAGGCGCCAGCGGGTTCCGGCCGAAGCGCTCGGCAATCCGGTCCCGCACCCAGCCGATCCTGACCGGATTCATGGCGTGCAGCGGCTTGAACTTGCCCTCCGGGTCCCACCATTCATCCGCTATGGCGGCGAAACGCCGGGTTTCCTCCGCGTCCACGGTCGCGCCGGGCTCTGTCATCGCAACTTGTTCCAACCGGGAGGCCGGAATATGTTGCGCCCGCCCGCCGGCGGCAAGCCGTTGCAGGCGGTCGAAGGGTGTTCATGGCGCGTCTGGTCTTGAAATTCGGCGGCACCTCGGTCGCGGACCCGGAGCATATCCGCAATGCGGCAGGGCGCGTCGCGCGTGAAGCGGCGGCGGGACACGAGGTGGCTGTGGTGGTGTCGGCGATGTCGGGCGTCACCAACGATCTCGTTGGGCAGGTCGCCGCTGTCTCGCCGCTCTACGACGCAGCGGAGCACGATGCGGTGGTCGCTTCCGGCGAGCAGGTCACGAGCGGGCTGATGGCGCTCACATTGCAGGAAATGGGCGTGCCGGCGCGGTCCTTCCAGGGTTGGCAGTTGCCGATCCGGACCGACGGCACGCACAGCCGGGCGCGCATCCGGCATGTCGAGAGCGGCGCGTTGCGGTCCGCCGCGGCGTCGGGACAGGTTGCCGTGGTGGCGGGCTTCCAGGGGCTGTCGCCGGACGGGCGGGTTACCACACTCGGCCGCGGAGGCTCGGATACGACCGCGGTAGCGCTGGCCGCGGCTCTGGAGGCGGACCGTTGCGACATCTATACCGATGTGGACGGCGTTTACACGTGCGACCCCAGGGTCGTCCCGAGGGCGAGGAAGATCGATCGCATCGCGTTCGAGGAAATGCTGGAAATGGCGAGCCAGGGTGCCAGGGTCTTGCAGACGCGCTCGGTTGCCATGGCGATGCGGCGCGGCGTACGACTCCAGGTGCTCTCCAGCTTTCTGGACACGCCGGGAACCCTGATCGTCGGCGAGGATGAGATAGTGGAAGAACAGGTGGTTACGGGGGTTGCGGTCTCACGGGAGGACGCGAAGGTGACGCTGACAGGCGTGGAGGACCGACCGGGTATCGCCGCAGCGATCTTCGGTCCGCTCGCCGATGCCGAGATCAATGTCGACATGATCGTCCAGAACGTCGCCGACGGCGGTGCGCATACGGATATAACCTTCACCGTTCCAAAGGCGGACCTCGACCGGGCGGCGGCCTTGCTGAGGGAGGCGTCGCTCGCGTTCGACTCGCTTGTGCCGGACCCGAATGTCGCAAAGGTGTCGGTCGTGGGCATCGGGATGCGCAGCCATGCCGGCGTCGCTCAGAAGATGTTCGCGACGCTTGCCGGTCGCGGCATCAATATCGAGGTGATTTCGACTTCCGAGATCAAGATCAGCGTGCTGATCGCCGAGGAATATGCGGAGCTGGCGGCGCGGGCGCTGCATACGGCCTATGGACTCGACCGCGACGATTGAAATGGACGCGAGGGCGCAACTCGACCGGCTTTGGGCGCGGGGCCAGGAATTCCTCGGTTGCGAGGTCGCCATCATGGGCGGGGCGATGACTTGGGTGTCCGAGCGGAACCTGGTCTCGGCGATATCCGAGGCTGGCGCGTTCGGCGTCATCGCGTGCGGCGCAATGGAGCCGGAGCGGCTGGAGCTGGAGATTGCGGGCACGCGCGCGCTCACCGACAAGCCCTTTGGCGTCAACCTCATCACCATGCATCCGAAGCTGGACGCGCTGATCGACGTCTGCGGCGAGATGCGTGTCAGCCACATCGTGCTGGCGGGAGGGCTGCCCGGACGCACCGCCATGCGCCGGGTCAAGGGATGGGGAGCCCGGCTCGTTTGCTTTGCGCCGGCCCTGCCCTTGGCCCGCAAGCTGGTCCGGGATGGCGCCGATGCGCTTATCGTCGAAGGCGCGGAGGCCGGCGGGCATACCGGGCCCGTCACGACGGCGGTGCTGGCCCAGGAGATCCTGCCGCAGATCCGCGATGTCCCGGTTTTCGTCGCCGGCGGCATAGGGCGGGGCGAGGCGATCATGGCCTTTCTGGAGATGGGCGCCTCGGGCTGTCAAATCGGCACACGGTTCGCCGCTGCCGAGGAGTCGATCGCGCATCCGCGCTTCAAGCAGGCATTTCTGCGCGGCGAGGCGCGGGACGCGGTGCTCTCACAGCAAGTTGACCCGCGCTTTCCGGTCGTTCCGGTGCGCGCGCTCGCCAACGATGCGTCGCGCCGGTTCGGCTCATTCCAGCATGAGATCATCGCCCGTCACCGGGCCGGTGAACTCGACCTCAAGGAGGCACAGCTGGAAATCGAGCACTTTTGGGCCGGTGCGCTGCGGCGCGCTGTCATCGAAGGGGATATCGAGAACGGCTCGGTCATGGCGGGGCAGAGCATCGGCATGGTGAAGCGGATCGAGCCGGTATCCGCCATCCTCGACGAATTGAGCGGGCAGGCCCTCACCATGTTGGCGGAAAGGAGGCGCCTGTGACACAGGCCGGCGGCCCGGACGCCTCGCGCCTGCTGCTGCAACGCGTCCGCGAGGTGGCGGCGACGGTCGTGGACAAACAGGACCGCCTCGACGGGATCTCTGCGGAAATTGCAGACGTGATGGGCGCGGAGGTCTGCTCGATCTATATCCGCCACGGTGAGGACCGTCTGCTGCTGACGGCGACCAAGGGCCTCAATCGCCAGGCGGTTCACAATACGACCCTCGCGATCGGCGAAGGCTTGGTCGGCATGGTTGCGGAGAGTGCCCGGCCGGTGAACTTGCCGGAGGCGGCGGCGCACGAGAATTTCGCCTACCGACCCGAGACCGGCGAGGAGGCGTTTCACTCTTTTGTTGGTGTGCCGCTGTTGCGTGGCGGGCTGGTGGTCGGCGTGATGACCGTACAGAACGTCCGTCCCCGTCTCTATGCCAGGGACGAGGTCGATGCTCTGCAGACGGTGGCCATGCTCGTTACCGAGGTCGCCGCAGCGCACGAGCCGCCGAGCGACGACGTCGGCGAGGACCCGCGTCCGGTGCGTCTGGAAGGCAGGGTGCTGAACGCCGGTGTCGCGCTCGGCGCCGCCTACATGCACGAGGCCAGGCTGCCTGTGCAGAGCATGGTGTCCCGCGGCGACTCCGAAGGAGAGATCGCGCGGGTCGACGAGGCGCTGGAGGAGATGCACCGGGCGCTCGACGACCGCTTTCATGCGGCAGACCTGGCCGGGGAAGGTGAGCACCGGGAGGTGTTGCAGGCATACCGGATGTTCGCCGAGGACCGGGGATGGCTCTCGCGGATTCACGAGGCCGTGCGGGGCGGGCTGAGCGCCGAAGGTGCGGTGGTGCGGATTCAGGAGCAGATGCGCGCACGTATGCGGCAGCTGCGCGATCCGTTTTTTCGCGAGCGCCTGCACGACCTCGAAGATCTCAGCAACCGGCTGCTGGAGCACCTTGCCGGCGAGGCTGGGAGGATGCAAAAGGACAAGCTTCCTGCGGACGCGGTTCTGGTGGCCAGGCACATGGGCCCGGCCGAGTTGCTCGACTATCCGCGCGAAAGGCTGCGCGCCCTGCTGCTGGAGGAAGGGTCGCACACGGCGCATGTCGTCATCGTGGCGCGCGCGCTCGATATTCCGGTTCTGGGAGACCTGAAGGACATCTCGGCCATAGCCGAAACCGGGGACCGCATTGCCGTGGACGGCCAGAACGGTCAAGTGTTTATCCGGCCCGGCGTGCAGGTCGAGCA
Organism: Alphaproteobacteria bacterium; assembly: GCA_965261985.1. Lineage (GTDB taxonomy): Bacteria > Pseudomonadota > Alphaproteobacteria > Bin95 > Bin95 > Bin95. The sequence goes on along the minus strand of OZ253490.1, from coordinate 3,869,858 downwards.
GAATTTCCATCGCGCGATGCAGATGCGGGAGGAGCGGCGGGCTCAGTTCGCCGTGCTCCGGGACAAGGCGGCGCGTTCGGTCGACGCTGTGGACGTATCGCTCAGTATCAATGCGGGCCTGCTGATCGACATTCAACAGGTCGCCGCTGTTGGTGCCGAAGGTGTCGGTCTCTACCGGACCGAGATTCCCTTCATGGTCCGGTCACGCTTTCCCGATGTAGAGGACCAGAAACGCTTGTACAGCCGGGCGTTGGACCTGTCTGAGGGGCGGCCGCTGGTTTTCCGGACTCTGGACATCGGCGGCGACAAGGTTCTGCCTTACTGGCGGCTGGCGGAGGAAGAGAATCCAGCGATGGGCTGGCGGGCCCTGAGACTCACTCTCGATCGGCCGCAAATGCTCCGTCAGCAGCTCCGGGCCTTGGTGCGGGCGGCCGCCGGGCGCGACCTGCATGTGATGTTTCCAATGGTCGCGGAAGTCTCCGAATTCGAGCGAGCCAAGGCGATCCTCGATGCGGAGATCGAACGGGAGAAGAATCGAGGCAGGGATACGCCCGCCTCAGTCTCCGCCGGGGCCATGCTCGAGGTGCCGGCGCTCGTTTGGCAATTGCCGGCCCTGTTGCAGATCACGGATTTTATTTCGGTTGGAAGCAACGACCTGCTGCAGTTCTTTTTCGCCGCCGATCGCTCGAATCCGAGGGTGGCGGCGCGCTACGACCTGCTGTCGCCGGCGGTGCTTGCGTTCTTCGCCCACATAGTGGACAGCGCCGCAGGTGCAAACCGGCCCATTGCGTTCTGCGGAGAGATGGCCGGAGGCGTGTTGGAGGCGATGACATTGATCGGCCTCGGATTCCGCAAGCTTTCTGTGGCACCCGCTTCGGTCGGGCCGGTCAAGGCGATGCTGCGCGCAACAGAGGTCGCGCCGCTCGCCGACTATGTCCGTTCCCTGGCGGGTCGGCCGGATCGTACTGTGCGCGACAAATTGCGCGCCTACGCGCTAGACCACAATATTCCGTTGTAAACTTCGATTTGGCGCTTGATTTGTCGCAACGCACTCTGACATATTTCAGAAAAGGAGAGGAAGTTCGCGCGCCGATGCAAAGTTCAGGTGGATGGCATGCGCGTTTACGCGCAATTCGCATCCGGGCGAGAGGACGGCGTAATTCGTCATCGGCAGTATATGAGCCTCGGAATGAGGAAACCGTGGGCGCCTTTTTGCGCCGCTGCCGGGAGATGCGGCACGAAACGCTAAGCCATGTCTCGCAGGCGTTGCGTATACGTATGCCTTACCTTAAAGCCATTGAAGAGGGCGACTGGCAGGCGCTGCCGAATTCGGTTTATGCGCGGGCTTTTCTTCGCTGTTACGCCATCCATGTCGAGGCTGACCCGGAACAGGTGTTGAGCCGAGCGGAAGCGGCGCTGGAATCGAGACCCGGACCGGGCACGCCGCTGCCGCCGTTGCCGGCACGCGACCGGTCCTTGCCCGGCGGCGCGCTCATAGGTGCTTCAGTGCTGCTCGCGATCGCTGCTTATGCCGGCTGGTACTATTTCAGCGTGGAGCAGTTGCGAGACGAGCGGGTGGTCGCGGAGTTGCCGGACCGGCTGCTGACGGAGCTCGCGCCTGCGGAGCGTGCCTTGGTGACGCCTCCGCCTGCTGCCGGTTCGCCGGCGGCGGTGAATGGTCTGTTCCGGCTGACGGGGCGGCCTTCGACTGCGGATAGCAACCGATTGCCGGCGGGAGATGCCGACCGGGCGGCAGCGTTCGAGTCGGTCGATCCTGAAGACGGCGCGGCGGACGATGTCCGGCCGGGCCTGCCGGCGGTTGCCGCCCCAATTCCGGAGGACCCGGCCATGCGGGGGCGCGGGGCTAGGGGTGAAACGGGCGATATCGTTTCCGCTCCCGACGGAATCATGTTCCGGGCCGTGGAACCGACCTATATCGAAGTCCGATCTTTGGAGACGGACGAGGTGCTAGTAGGGCGGCTGCTGCGCATCGGTGAACGTTATCGGGCTCCGGACCGTCGAGGCCTTGTCCTGAGTGTCGGCAATGCGGGCGGGTTGGAGATTACTGTTGACGGTATTCCGATTCCGAGGCTTGGCGCGGTGGGCGCCGTCATGCGCCATATACCACTCGACGGCGACCTGCTGCGAGGTCGGACCGGAGGCTGATAAAGGACCGTTCCAACTCCGGAATCGGGCCCGCAAAGACAAGCGTCCGGAAGGTGCTTCATGAGCGTTCGTCCATATCGTGACATCTATCGCCGGACGTCCCGGAAGATTCGGGTCGGGTCGGTGGAGGTCGGCGGCGACGCCCCGATCAGCGTCCAGACCATGACCAACACGCCGACCGGCGATGTCGCGGCTACGATTGCGCAAGTACGTTCGGCTGCGTTGGCCGGCGCCGACATTGTCCGTGTGTCCTGTCCTGACGAGGAAAGCACTGCGGCTCTCGCGCAAATCGTTCCGGAGGCCGGCGTCCCCATTGTCGCCGACATCCACTTCCATTACCGGCGGGCCATCGAAGCGGCAAAGGCGGGGGCGGCCTGCCTGCGTATCAATCCCGGAAATATCGGTTCGGCGGTTCGAGTGCGCGAGGTGGTACAGGCCGCGAAGGACCATGGATGTTCGATGCGGATTGGCGTGAATGCCGGCAGTCTTGAGCGCCATCTGCTCGAGAAATACGGCGAACCCTGTCCGGAGGCGCTGGTCGAGAGCGCCCTCGAACACGCCCGTATTCTGGAGGACAACGACTTCTTCGAGTTCAAGATCAGCGTCAAGGCATCCGACATCTTCCTGGCGACGGCGGCCTACCACGGGCTCGCGGAAGCCTGCGAGTATCCGCTGCATATCGGCATTACCGAAGCGGGCGGCCTGCGCACCGGAACGGTGAAGTCGGCAATCGGCCTGGGTTCGCTGCTCTGGGCGGGAATCGGCGATACCGTGCGGGTTTCACTGTCGGCGGACCCGGATGAGGAGGTCCGTGCCGGATTCGAGATTCTCAAGGCGCTCGGCCTGCGCCACCGCGGTGTCAATATCGTGTCCTGTCCTTCCTGCGCCCGGCAGCAGTTCGAGGTCATTGAGACGGTGGAGGTGCTGGAAAGGCGGCTTGCACATATCACGACGCCGATGACCGTTTCGGTCATCGGCTGCGTCGTTAATGGTCCGGGCGAGGCGCGCGAGACGGATATCGGCCTCACCGGCGGCGGCAAGGGCACGCATATGGTCTATGTGGCCGGACTGCCGCATCACCGCATCCAGAACACCGATATCGTGGACCACCTCGTCGAGCTCATCGAAGACAAGGCCCGGGAAATCGAAGCCGAGCAGGCACAAGAGGCTGCCTGATGGCAAAGCTCCGTGCCGTTCGCGGCACTCAGGACCTGTTGCCCGAGGCGTGGGCCCGGCACCGCCATGTCGAAGAAACGGCGCGGCGCGTAGCCGGCCTGTTCAACTATCGCAGCGTGGCAACCCCGGTCTTCGAATTCACAGAGGTTTTCGCGCGCACTCTCGGTGAGACTTCCGACGTCGTGACCAAGGAAATGTACACCTTCGCCGACAAGGGGGGCGACAGCCTGACGCTTCGCCCGGAGAACACTGCAGGCGTGGCGCGGGCGTTCATCTCCGGCAACCTCCGGCAGCAAGTGCCGCTAAAGTACTTCTACAGCGGGCCGATGTTCCGCCATGAGCGTCCGCAAAAGGGGCGGCTGCGGCAATTCCACCAGATCGGCATCGAAGTGCTGGGAGTTGCCGGTCCCGCGGCGGATATCGAGGTCATCCAGGCCGGGGCGCATGTGCTCGATGCGCTTGGGATTCGAGACCTTACCCGCCTGGAGTTGAACACGCTGGGCGACATTGAAAGCCGGGCTGCATACCGCGACGCGCTGGTCGGATATTTCTCCGGCCGCGAAACAGAGCTTTCGGAGGAGGGGCGGAGCCGCTTGCGACGCAATCCGCTGCGGCTGCTCGATTCGAAGGACAAGCGCGACATGGCGGTCTCCAGGGGTGCGCCGAGGTACGACGACTATCTGAATTCGCTGTCCGCCGATTTCTTCGCTGAGGTTTGCACGGGATTGGATGCGCTTGGGATTCCCTATGTCCGCAATCCGCACCTCGTGCGGGGGCTGGACTATTACGGGCACACGGCCTTCGAGTTCACCACCGACGCCCTCGGCGCCCAAGGCGCGGTCATAGCGGGTGGGCGGTACGATGGCCTGATCGAGGCGATGGGGGGCGCGCCGACACCCGGCATCGGCTGGGCCGGCGGTATCGAGCGGCTCACCATGCTGACGACGAATTATCCGGAAGCCTCGGCGGTCGTCTCGCTCGTGCCCGTCGGGCCGGCAGCGGAGAAGCATGCGCTGCCGCTTGCGGACGTTCTGCGCCGGGCCGGTATTGCCGTCGATCTAGGCTTTTCCGGCAACTTGAAGCGCCGCATGCAGCAGGCAAATCGAATCGGCGCCGGGACGGCGGTGCTGCTGGGTGAGGATGAGATTGCCAAAGGCGTTGCAACGGTCCGCGACATGGCGACCGGGGAGCAGCAGGAGATCCCGATAGATCGGCTGGCGGCCGCGCTGGCTTCATGAGCCTCGACGAGAAGCTCGACGCCATCCTCGCCCGCCACGCGGAAATCGGGGGGCGCCTCTCTACCGGAGCGGTGCCTTCCGGCGAGCTCGCGGCCTTGTCGAAGGAATACTCCGATCTGACGACTGTCGCGGCGGCGATTGAGGAGGCCCGGAGGTTGCAGCGCGAGGTCGCCGATCTCGAAGCGATGCTGGAAGACGACGAGCTGGGCGAGCTGGTGGCTGCGGAGTTGCCCGGGGTCCGCGACCGGGCGGCGGAGGCCGAGCGGGCACTGCAGGTGCTGTTGTTGCCGCGCGACGAGGCTGACGAGCGCAGCGCCATCGTGGAGGTGCGCGCGGGTACGGGCGGCGACGAAGCGGCCCTCTTCGCCGGCGCCCTGCTGGCGATGTATCGCCGCTATGCGGAAATGCGGCGCTGGAAGGTTGAAATGCTGTCGCACTCGCAAACGCCGCTCGGCGGCTGCAAGGAAGCGGTGATGTCGGTCGCCGGGAAGGACGTGTTCGCGCGGCTGAAATTCGAATCCGGTACGCATCGCGTACAACGAGTGCCGGAAACGGAGAGCCAGGGCCGTATTCACACCTCCGCTGCCACGGTCGCGGTGTTGCCGGAGGCGGAAGAGGTCGATGTGCGTATCGACGAAAAGGACCTGAAGATCGACACCTACCGGGCCCAGGGCGCCGGCGGGCAGCATGTCAACACGACCGATTCGGCCGTCCGGATCACTCATCTGCCAACCGGGATCGTCGTGCAGCAGCAGGACGAGAAGTCCCAGCACAAGAACCGCGCGCGGGCGATGAAGGTGCTTCGTGCGCGCCTCTATGAGCACGAACGCACCCAGGCGGAGGCCGAGCGGGCGGCGGAAAGGCGCAGCCAGGTAGGCACGGGCGACCGCTCGCAGCGCATCCGCACCTATAATTTTCCCCAGGGCCGGGTTACCGACCATCGTATCAACCTGACCCTCTACAAGCTCGAACGGGTGATCCAGGGCGAACTGGACGAACTGATCGAAGCGCTTGCGGCCGAGGACGAAGCGGCCCGCATTGCGCAATTGTCGTGAACGCCGTGCCAACGGAAGGCCGGGCGCGGCTGGCGGCGTTGGCCGACCGGTTGGCGGCGGCAGGGATCGCCGAGCCCCGGCGCGAATTGCGGCTGCTCCAGATTGACGCCGGCGGCGCAAATTCGCTCGCAGACTGGCCCGATAGGCCGCATCCCGGCCTGGAAGCTCTAGCGGACCGCCGGGCGGCTCGCGAACCGTTCTCCCGCATAGTGGGCCGGCGCGAGTTCTGGAGCCGGGATTTTCTGTTGACGGCGGAGACCTTCGATCCCCGCCCCGACAGCGAGACGTTGGTGGAAGCGGCGCTCTCCGCCATGCCTTCCTTTCGCAATGTGCTGGACCTCGGCACCGGCAGCGGATGCCTGTTGGCGGCGTTGCTGGCGGAGCGACCGGGCATCTGGGGGCTCGGTATCGACCGCTCGCCGGGCGCCTGTCTGGCGGCGCGCCGGAACCTGAAGGGGCTACCGGCCGCTGTCGCGGCAGGGGACTGGGGGACGGCGGTGAGAGGCCGGTTCGACCTCGTGGTCTCGAACCCGCCCTATATTCCGAGCGCCGAAATCGCGGAGCTCATGCCGGAGGTCCGGGACCACGATCCCCGGCTTGCGCTGGACGGCGGCACAGACGGCCTCGGCGCCTACCGCGCCATTCTGGGGGACCTCCCGCGCTTGTTGTCTCGCGGTGGAGTCGCAGTGCTGGAGTTGGGTTTCGGGCAGGCGGAAGCGGTTGCTGAGCTCGCCGGAGGGGCCGGTCTTTGCGTTGAGGATGTCCGTCCAGACCTCAGTGGGATTCCCCGTGCCATGGTCCTCGGATCGCAGCTATGATCGGCTGACCATGGATTTCTCGCTTTCCGAAGACCAGCGCGCATTTCAGGACGCGGCGCGCCGCTTTGCGGAGGAGGTATTCGCACCCAATGCCGCGCGCTGGGATGCGGAGTGCGTGTTTCCCAAGGCCGAACTGCGCGAGGCTGCGGCGCTCGGCTTCGGCGGCCTCTATGTGCGCGAGGATGTCGGCGGTTCGGGCTTGGCGCGAATGGATGCGGCAGTCGTGTTCGAGGAGTTGGCGGCCGGCTGCACGTCCACCGCTGCCTATATTTCGATCCACAATATGGCCGCCTGGATGATCGACCGTTTCGGCGACGATGCGCTGCGGGAACGGTTGCTGCCGGGGCTCTGCTCCATGCGGATGTTGGCAAGCTACGCCCTGACCGAGCCCGGTGCCGGATCGGATGCGGCGGCGCTGGCGACCCGCGCCGAACGCGACGGCGACGATTATGTCCTGAACGGCTCCAAGGCCTTTATTTCCGGGGCGTCGGAAACCGATGTCATTGTCTGCATGGTGCGCACGGGCGGTGAGGGTCCAAGCGGCATCACCTGCCTAGCCATAGAAGCGGATTCACCCGGCCTGTCCTATGGTGCACAGGAAAAGAAGCTCGGCTGGAACTCGCAACCGACGGCCATGGTGTTGTTCGATAACTGCCGGGTGCCCGCGGAGAACAGGGTCGGGAAAGAGGGCGACGGTTTCCGGATCGCCATGGCCGGCCTCGATGGCGGGCGGATCAATATCGCCGCCTGCTCGATAGGCGCGGCGCGGGCCTCCATGGAAGCCGCGGCCGGCCATATGGTAGAGCGCAAGGCTTTCGGGCGCCCGCTCGCCGACTTCCAGGCATTGCAATTCAAGCTGGCCGACATGGCGACCGATCTGGACGCGGCGCGCCTGATGACCTTCCGGGCAGCGGCGGCGCTCGATGCCGGAGACCCGGACGCGACCCGCTATTGCGCCATGGCGAAGCGATTCGCTACCGACGCCGGTTTCGAGATTTGCAATGCGGCGCTGCAGATCCATGGCGGTTACGGTTATCTCAAGGACTACCCGCTGGAGCGCTTTGTGCGCGACACGCGGGTCCACCAGATTCTCGAAGGCACCAACGAAATCATGCGATTGATTATCGCGCGCAAGCTGCTGGAGCGATGAAAGACGACATCCTGTTCGACCGGACGGGCGGCCTCGGCCTGGCGTTGCTGAACCGTCCCAAGGCGCTGAACGCCCTGACGCTGGAAATGGTGGACGCCTTCGACCGGCAATTGCTGGCCTGGGCACAGGACGATGCAGTTCGCACCGTGGTGGTGGAAGGGACGGGCGACCGCGCTTTCGCCGCCGGCGGCGACATCCAGAGGCTCTGCGAGGCGGGGCGGACGGGCGACCCCTATACGAGCACGTTTTTCTGGGACGAGTACATCCTCGACTGGCGTGTCTTCCACTATCCGAAACCCTATGTCGCGCTGATCGACGGCATCGTCATGGGCGGCGGCGTCGGGGTTTCGGTGCTCGGCTCGCACCGCGTTGCGACCGAACGCACGGTGTTCGCCATGCCCGAAACCGGCATCGGCTTTTTTCCCGATGTCGGTGCGACATGGTTCCTGCCCCGCCTGCCGGGCCGGCTCGGGCTCTATCTCGCCATGACGGGCGCCCGGCTCGGCGGGGCGGACAGCTACCATGCCGGCATTGCGACCCATTATGTGCCGAGCGCGCGCCTGGACGGGTTGAAGGCGGCGCTGGCAGCCGCCCCGCTCGACGGGGAGGATATCGAGGTCAACCACGCCGAGGTGAGCGCGGTGCTGGACCGCTTCTCCGAGAACCCCGGCCCCCCTCCGATTGCGCCGGTGCGGTCCGCGATGGAGCGCTGCTTCTCGGAGGCGTCTGTCGAGGCGGTGCTGGATGCGCTGGAAGGCGAGGGCAGCGAATGGGCGGAGAAGACCCGCAGGGCCATGCAAACCAAGGCGCCGACCTCGCTCAAGGTTGCATTCGAGCAATACCGGCGCGGAAGCGGCCTCGATTTCGACTCCGCGCTTGCGCTGGAATACCGCATGTCGCAGGCGTTCATGCGAGGGCACGATTTCTTCGAAGGCGTCCGCGCCCTGATCCTCGACAAGGACAACCGCCCCAACTGGCAGCCGGGTGCGCTTGCCGAGGTGACGGCAGAGGCGGTCGCAGGCTATTTCTCCCCGGCGGACGAGGAGTTGACCTTCGACAATCCCGTCCGCCGCTTTGCCCGGACATGAGGAGCTGACGGAATGGCGCGGATCGCATTTATCGGGGTCGGCAATATGGGCGGACCCATGGCCCGCAATCTGCTGAAGGCCCAACATGCCGTGACCGCCTACGACCCGGTGGATACGGCGCTCGCCGAAATCGTCGAGTCGGGCGCCTCGCGGGCGGCCTCGGCGGCGGCGGCCGTCAAGGGCGCCGAGGCTGTCGTCACCATGGTCCCGGCGGGCCCGGAGGTGCGCGAGGTCTATCTCGGCGCGGGCGAGGTTCTGGCGGCCGTGGAGCCCGGGACCCTGCTGATCGATTGCTCGACCATCGATGTCGCCACGGCGCGCGACGTTGCGGCGGCCGCGGCGGCGCAAGGTCTGGAAATGGTCGATGCGCCGGTTTCGGGCGGCACGGGCGGGGCCGTTGCCGGCACGCTCACCTTCATGGTCGGCGGGCCGGAGGCGGCGTTCGAAAAGGCCCGTCCGATCCTGGAGCATATGGGCGCGCGAATCGTCCATTGCGGCGCGGCCGGCAACGGCCAGGCGGCCAAGGCCTGCAACAACATGATGCTGGCGATCAACATGCTGGGCGTCGCCGAAGGCTTCACGCTCGCCGACAATCTCGGGCTCGACCGCCAGACTCTGTTCGATGTCGTCGCCAATTCGTCCGGCCAGAGCTGGGCGGTCACCAACTATTGTCCGGTGCCGGGTCCGGTGCCGGCCTCTCCGGCAAACAACGGGTTCCAGCCGGGATTCACGGCCGACATGATGGTCAAGGACCTGCGGCTCGCCAGGGACGCCGCCATGAAGAGCGGCACCGGGACGCCGATGGGCGCGCTGGCCGAGGCGCTGATGGCGCTCCATGTGGCCGGGGGCAACGGCGCGCGGGACTTCTCCTCGATCATCGAGACGATCCGCGCCGGCGGCTGATCCGCGTCGGGCATCGCGGCAAGGGGCGGCGGGCGGCCGCTAGAAGAGCAGGGGAAGAGCGTGAAGACGGTCGTCAATAGCTGGAACGAGTGGGACCCGCTGCGCCACGTTATCGTCGGGCGCGCGGACGGTTGCTGCATTCCGCCGCCGGAGCCGGCGAGCGACCCGAAAATCCCGGTGGACAGCGACATGCGCGGCGTCCACGGACCCCGGTCGCAGGAGACGGTGGACCTGGCCAATGAGCAGTTGGATGCCTTTGCCGCCATGCTGGAGAAGCGCGGCATCCGCGTGGACCGGCCCGATCCCATAGACTTCAACCGGCCGATCGCGACGCCGGACTGGAGCCACGGCTCGATGTTCGGCTGCCAGCCGCCGCGCGACGTGCTGCTGACGGTGGGCTGCGAGATGCTCGAAGCGACGATGTCCTACCGCTCGCGCTGGTTCGAGTATCTCTGCTACCGGCCGTTGTTGAAGCGTTTCTGGGACGAGGACCCCGATATGCGCCACGAGGCGGCGCCCAAGCCGCGGCTGACCGCCGCCTCCTACAAGCCCGACTACCTATCCGACGAGATCACGATCGAAGAGCGCCTGGAGATGGTGGCGGCAAAGGACTTCGTCACCGCCGAGGCGGAGCCGCTGTTCGATGCGGCCGATGTGCTGCGTTTCGGGCGCGACCTTTTCGTCCAGCACGGCTTCACGACCAATCTGACCGGCATCGAGTGGCTGCGCCGGCACTTTCCGGACCACCGCGTCCACGCGCTCAACTTTCCGGGCGATCCCTATCCGATCCATATCGACGCGAGCTTCACGCCGCTCCGGCCTGGCCTCGTCCTTAACAATCCGGACCGGCGCCTGCCGGATGAGCAGCGCGAAATCTTCAGCCGCAACGGCTGGGAGATCGTCGATGCCGCCCGTCCGGCGCATAACAGCCCGCCGTCGCTCTGCTATTCCAGTGTGTGGCTGTCGATGAATGTGATGGTACTCGACCCGAAGACGGTCTGCGTTGAGGCGAGCGAGGTCCACCAGATGGACCAGATCGACAGGCTGGGCCTGGAGGTGGTCCCGGTCCCGTTCCGCGACGCCTATGCTTTCGGCGGCGGTCTCCACTGCGCGACGGCCGACGTGCGTCGCGAAGGCAATTGCGAGGACTATTTCCCGCAGGGCTGACACGCGGAAGCAGCGCGCGAAAGAGGGCGGATTCCGGGCGCAACACGAGGCTTTGAGGGGGAAGGCGGCGGGGGCCGCCGGGCCGTATGCGCCCCTCTCCGGCTACGCCGGAGGCTCTGCGGGAGGCCGGACCGGGCCGCCCCGGCGGCAGCCGGGCGGCGGGCCTCGCGGGCGCGCGGTGCGTGTGCCTCGGGCAAACGCAGGGCAGACTCACCCCTTTACCACTAAGAGCCTGACCCGAAAAGAGTTGAGCGGTTTCAAGGGTTTGTGATTCTGTTCGGTTACGAAGCTGAACGGAGCCACAAATGCCCTGGACCGAAACCGCCCGCCGTGAGTATCGGCGCGACTGCCCGCGCTACGCAAGCGATTTGACCGACCGCGAGTGGGCGTTGATCGAGCCCTTCATGCCGGCGCCGCAGCGTATCGGTCGCCCGCGCAAGACCGACCTGCGCGAGGTTGTGAACGCGGTGCTGTATATGGCCTCGACGGGATGCCAATGGCGAATGCTGCCCAAGGACTTCCCGCCGGTCTCGACGGTGCAGCGCTATTTCTACGAGTGGCGCGACAGCAGGCTGTGGCAGACGATCCGGTTCCATCTGGCCATGCAGGCGCGTGAACGGGAGGGTCGCGAGGCCCAGCCGACCGCAGGCGTCATCGACAGCCAGACGGTGAAAACCACGGAGGCAGGCGGGGTTAGCGGCTACGATGCCGGAAAGAAGATCAAGAGCCTGCCCCGGACCCGATCCGGGGGCCGCAAGCGTCACGCCGTCGTCGACACCACCGGGATGCTCTTCGGACTGGTGGTGCATGCAGCCGACGTTCAGGACCGCGACGGCGCTCCGGCAGTGCTGAAATCGATACGCCATGCATGCCCCTGGCTGCGCCACCTGTTTGCCGATGGCGGATATGCCGGGCCGAAACTGCGCGGCGCCCTGGACAGAATCGGAAAGTGGACGCTCGAGATCGTCAAACGCTCCGACACCGCCAGGAGCCTGCCCCCGCGGAGGCGGGGGGCTTCGAAGTCCTCCCCCGACGATGGGTCGTCGAACGCACCTTTGCATGGCTCGGGCGCTGCCGACGGCTGGCAAAAGACTGGGAAAAATCCGTCGCCTCCAGCGAGGCGTGGATCAACATCGCCCATATCCGACTCACAACCCGGCGGCTCGCAAGGTCTTGGCAGACTTGAAGGAGTTTCGAGTCAGGCTCTAAGGGGTCGAAAAATTCGACCGGTGCGCGCCAACCGTCGTCTTTTTCATGCCCGCGCTCCAGCCACAGAGGCAGCCGGAACGGGGAGGCTCCGCAAGCGTTTTTTATGTCGCCCTATTGCTTTCGCTTCTGGCGCGACCGCGCTGTCCGGTACCGGCAGCCCTTACCCACGAACCTGGTAACGGCGAGAGGCCTGCCTGCCCCCGCCGCCGGGCTTTCTTTCTAGTGCCCACAGAGAACATAAGAGCAACAACAGCCGAATTCAACCCCTACGGTGAGTTTTTTTCGTGGCTCCCACCCCGGCTCTACCCTCGCAAGCGAAGGAGGGGGAATTGCAGGGCGGCTGAAATACCGTTCCCCCGCTTGCGGGAACAGGCCGGCAGAGAGAGCATCCGGCGGTAAATCGGGGCAGGGGCCTTCCTTGCGGTGTCGGGTTCGGGAAGAATGCATCTCCCGCCTTGTCAATCCGCCGCTTCCGGAGCCGAAAATCCATGAGCATTTCCACCACGCATGCCGGCAGCCTGCCCCGGCCGCTGGAACTGACCGGCCTTTACGGGCGCCGCGCCCAGGGCGGGGCCGTGGACGCGGAGGCGCTGGCGGCGGCCGGCCGCGAGGCGACCGACGAAATTGTCGCCCGGCAGATAGAGGCCGGCATCACCATCGGCAATAACGGGGAGCAGCAGCGCGAGGGCTTTTTCCTCTATGTCCAGCACCGCATGAGCGGCTTCGGCGGGACCTGGAAGCGCCCCGGACGCCGGGATGTGTTCCGCTATCCGGGGCTGGTGCGCGAATACGAGACGTTCCTGCGGGCGCGCGGCGAGGCGGTTTCCAACATGGAGCCGCCCATGAACCTCGGCGCGGTGCGCTATGTGGACCGGGCGCCGCTCGAAGACGAGTGCGAGACCTTCCGCCGGACGCTGGAAAGGGCCGGAGGCGGCTTCGCCCAGCCTTTCATGACCGCGCCCTCGCCGGGCATCGTGGTCTCGGCGATGCAGAGCAGCCATTACGCCGACCGCGAAGCCTATCTCGCCGATGTGGCGGAAGCGCTCCGGGTCGAATACGAAGCGGTCATGGCGTGCGGCTGGCTGTTGCAGATCGACGCGCCCGACCTCGCCATGGAACGCCATTTCCTGTTCGCCGACGAACCGCTCGGCGTTTTCCAGGACTGGGTGGAACTCGTGGTCGAGACGCTGAACGGCGCGCTCGCCAATGTGCCCCGCGACCGGGTGCGCCTGCATGTTTGCTGGGGGAACTATGAGGGGCCGCACGACATGGATGTCGATCTCCGCGACGTGCTGCCGATCCTGTTGAAGGCCGATGTCGGGGGGCTGGTGCTGCCCTTCGCCAATCCCCGCCACCAGCACGAGGTCGAGGAACTGGGCCGCTCGCCGCTCGCCCCGGACCAGTATCTGGTCGCGGGCGTAATCGACACCACGACCAACTATGTCGAGCATCCGGAGACGGTTGCCGAACGGTTGGAGCGCGCCGCCCGCGTCGTGGGCGACCCGCAACGCATTCAGGCCGGCACCGATTGCGGCTTCGACACCTCCGCCGGCATGGGCCGGGTGCCGGAAGACGTGGTCTGGGCCAAGCTCCGGACCATGGCCGAAGGCGCCCGCATCGCCAGCGGACGGCTGGGAATCGGGTAGAGCAGAATCCGGTCGCGACCTTTGCGGCGGCGCTCAGGGCTGAAGCAACGCCTCCAATTCGGAGATCCGCAGGAGCAGCATGAGCGGCTCGCAGTCCGAGAACGGACGGAAGCCGAACCGTCCGTAGAAGGCCGTAGCCTGTTTGTCGATGGCCTGTACGACGATGGCCCGGGCGCCGATGATTTCGGCGGCCGCGAAGGCGCGCTTCGCCGCGTCGACCAAGAGGTCGGACCCAAGACCGCGGCCCTGGAAGTCCGTGTCCACCGCGAGTTGCCCCAGCAGAATGACCGGGATCGGCTCGGGCATGCTGCGGCCCACCCGGGACGATACCCGGCGCTTCTCGACGGTGCTGGCGGCTAGGCTGTAGAAGCCGGCGACGCGATTGCCGTCGCAGGCAACATAGGTGCGCGCACCACCCTTGGCCTCATTCAGGCGCGCCTTTCTCTGCAGCCAGGTGTCGAGGCCGGATACGCCCGAGGAGAACTGCGAAACGTCGTGCTGAGGCCCGAGCGGTTCCGGGGCAGTTACCGGTCCCACTGGGGCCGGCGTGCGAAACGAGCCTTCACCGCGAGGTCGGGGTCTGCCGGCGAGTCGAGAGCGGCGGCGAAGGCATCCCAGGTCTCGTCGTCGAGGGCGATAACTGGACGCTCGTTCAGCGTCTCGATCGCCGCCGCTTCGCTGGAGCGGAGAACGAACTCGGTGCGAGTGACGCCCCGGATAGCCGCCGCGCGATCGATGAATGCCAAGCGTTCATCGGACATCCGGAAATTGACCTGGGCCATATCGACCTCGCGTGTCGAGTTGTGGTTGACAATGCGCGTGGATGTATAGCGGCTGTATAGACGTTGTGCAAGAGACCCAGCATTGGTTGTCGCTGGCACATGATCTGTCTGATTTAGGTAGCACGCGTTTTATCCGGTTCGGTTTCCCCGTCAGGCGGAACTGGCGGTCACCCGTTCGATTGCCTTCCGGACGCCGCCTGGCGTGTGGGGCACGCCGTCGATCGCAAGGTTTGCTTCGACGGCGCCCAGCAGGCCGAGGACCATCGTCTCGTTCAGGTCGCCCAGATGGCCGATGCGGACGATCTTGCCGGCAAGATCGAGCAGGCCGTGGCTGATGGCGACGTTGAAGCGGTCGCGCAGGCTGTCGCGGAAGGCGTTGGGGTCGTGGCCCTCCGGCCAGCGGACAGCCGTCACGGTGTCGGACCGTTCTTCGGGCCGGAGCGCGTTCAGCTCCAGCCCCCACTCCTCGATAGCGAGCCGCACAAGGTCGGCCATCCGGCGGTGGCGGGCGAACACATTGTCGAGACCTTCCTCGAACAGCATGTCGAGCGAGACGCGCATGCCGGAGAAAATCTGCGTCGGCGCCGTGCCGGGGAATTTCGGCAACTCGCCGCCGAGGTCGAGCATGCGCTGCCAGCTCCAGTAGCGGCGCGGCGAGCCGCCGTCCCTGGCCGTCGCGAGCGCGCGATCATTCAGGCCGACGATTCCGAGGCCGGTCGGCAGCATCAGCCCCTTCTGCGAGCCGCCGACGGTGACATCGACGCGCCACTCGTCCATGCGGTAGTCCATGGAGGCGAGCGAGGAGATGGTATCGACCATCAGCAGCGCATCGTGGCCGGCCGCGTCCATCGCCCGGCGAACGGCCGCTATGTCGCTCAGCACGCCGGTCGAGGTCTCGCTGTGGACGACGCCGACCGCCTTGATCCGCCGGCCCGTGTCCTTCCGCAGCACGTCCTCGATGGCATTCGGGTCGGCGGCGCTGCGCCAGTCGCCCGGCAGCGAAATCACCTCGACGCCGAAGAGGCCCGCCATCTCGGCCCACCAGGTCGAGAAGGCGCCGGTCTCCGGGATGACGATGGTGTCGCCGGCCCGGAACAGGTTGACGATGGTGCTCTCCCAGGCGCCGTGGCCGGAGGAGGCCCAGCAGAGGATGGTGCCCTCGGTCTTGAACACCCGTTTCAGGTCCCGGTAGCAGCCGGCCGCCAGCGCCTCGAAGGCCGGACTGTTGAAGTCCTCGGTCGGGCGGTCCATCGCCCTGAGTATCGGCTCCGGGATATTGGTCGGCCCCGGCAGGGCCATGAAGGGGCGCCCGGCGGCGCGCGGCATGTTCATGAGTGCGTGCGGGTCCAGATTTCATCGACGGCGGCGAGTTCGTCCTCATCCATCGCCCAGTCGCAAGCGACCGCATTGGTCCGGATCTGGTCGGGCGACATCGCGCCGGCGATGACGCTGGAGACCTGCGGGCGGGCCGCCAGCCAGGACATGGCGAGATCGAGCATGGAGCGGCCGCGTTCGCGCGCAAAGGCGGTGAGCTCGCGCACCATGGCTAGATTGGCGTCTGTCCAGTAGCGGTCGGTGAAGCGGTTGCTGTCCGCCATGCGCGTGCCGGCCAGGGGCTTGTCGCCGTGCTTGCCCGTCAAGAGCCCGCTCGCCAGCGGGAAGAAGGGCAGCAGGCCGAGGTCGTATTTCTCCATCATCTCCAGGCGGTCGTCCTCCAACTCGCGCATGGCGAGGCTGTATTCGTCCTGTGCGGAGACGAAGGCGTTGAGGCCGTGCAGGCTGGCGGTGAGTTCCGCCTCGACGGTCTGCCAGGCGGCGAAATTGGAGTGGCCGATATAGCGCACCTTGCCTTGCCGGATGAGGTCGTCGAGCGCGCGCAGCGTCTCCTCGATGGGCGTGAGGGGATCGGGCTGGTGGAGCTGGTAGAGGTCGATCCAGTCCGTGCCGAGCCGCCGGAGGCTGGCTTCGACCGCGTGCATGATGTAGTGGCGCGATGCGCCGATGCCATAAGGCCCCTCGGCCATGCGCATCCCGAATTTGCTGGCGAGCACGATGTCCTTGCGGCGGGAGCCCAACGACTTGCCGAGGAACTCCTCCGACTTGCCGCGCCCGCCATAGATGTCGGCGGTGTCGAACAGCGTGACGCCGGCGTCGAGTGCGGCGTGGACCACGGCATCGGTGCCGGCCTGGTCGAGCCGCTGGCTGAAATTGTTGCAGCCGAGTCCGACGAGCGAAACCTGGAGGCCGGAGCGGCCCAGATTGCGGAATTGCATGGTATCGATATCCCGAGTGAAGGCGGCGGCAGTATAAGTCGATGCCGCCTCCCTGTCCGGCGCATCCCGCCGCACCGCCTCCCTGTCCGGCGCATCCCGCCGCACCGCCTCCCTGTCCGGCGCATCCCGCCGCACCGCCTCACGGGCTGCGCGGCGTTTCGGTCGCCGTCATTCGCAGCCGGGCTGATGTATCTCGATGATTGTGCCCTCGGGGTCCTGGAAGAAAATCTGGTACCAGCCGCCCATGGCCCAGGTGCCATAGTCCGAGAAGGGGATGCCGAGGTCCGTCAGGCGCTTCTTGACCGCCTCGATATCGTCGGTGCGAAAGGCGATGTGTCCGCGCTCGAGCGGGTTGACGGCATGGCCCATGCGATGCCCGACGCCCAGATCCTGCGTGGCAAGGTGGATTTCGGTGCGGCCGTCGGTCAGGAACGACACGCCGCCGTTGTAGCCCTGGTCCAGGTTCCGGTTGTCCTGGCGGCCCTCCATGGATTCGAGGTCGAAGACCGAGCGGTAGAACTCGTCCAG
Source organism: Alphaproteobacteria bacterium (assembly GCA_965261985.1). Classification (GTDB taxonomy): domain Bacteria; phylum Pseudomonadota; class Alphaproteobacteria; order Bin95; family Bin95; genus Bin95. The sequence goes on along the minus strand of OZ253490.1, from coordinate 3,852,659 downwards.
TTCGCCCACGTTTTTTGTGCAGACATTGATGTGGTGGAGTTCGATTTTCATTGCTTTCTCCGAAAGTTGACGCCGGAGCCTACGGCTCCCGGTCCAGAACGGCCATCAATTCCCGCCATTCTCGCGCGCCGAGGCCGCTGTCGGGCTGCTCGACCTTCTCGCCGGCCAGCATGCGCCGCACGACATCGAGAGCGCCGGCCGAGAGGGAGGCCGCGTGGTACACATAGTCCTGGAATGCGCGCCAGGTCTCCGGAACCCAGCGTTTCACGATCTCGTCGAGAATGACGTCGGCATAGGCGCGGATTTCATATTGCGCGTGGCTGTCGGCGCGCAGCGAGAGGAAGTGCATCAGATTGTGCAGGTCGCACTTCCAGTAGAACTGGGTGTAGTAGTTGACCGGCAGGACGGAGCGGGCGAGCTCGCGCGCGATTCCCAATCTGTCTTCCCTGATCTTCGCACCAGTTTCGTCCTCGTTGAGCAGGTTCTTGTAAACGCCGTAGGAACGGCTCGAAACCCAATCGAGCCGCGAAAGGGAATCGTGGACCTCTGCTTCCGTCAGTTGACCTTCACGGCCCTGCTTATTCGAGTTCGATTGTGATGCAAGTGCAATAAGTTCGGGTGGCTCGAACAGGTTGAGTTGTGCATTGCGTTTACGTTTCACGACTCGCCTCTGCAAATGCTCGGGGTCTGGCAGATAGAATTCCCGATCCATCTTCGAATATCTGGCCGAATACTCGTTTACATTGGCCGTCCGGTGGCGAATCCACTGCCGGGCGACGAAGATCGGCAGCTTGATGTGGAGCTTGATCTCGCACATCTCGAAGGGCGTGGTGTGCCGGTGGCGCAGCAGGTAGCGGATGAGTGCCGCATCGGCCGACCTGCGCTTGGTGCCCTTGCCGTAGGAAACCCGCGCCGCCTGCACGATGGCGTCGTCGCCGCCCATGTAATCGACGACGCGCACGAAGCCGTGGTCCAGCACCTTGAACGGCTCTTCCAGAATTTCCTCAAGCGCCGGCACGGTCTCCCGGCGCGTCGGCACCCGCGCCACCCTTTCCGGGCGGACCGCCGGTCCGCCGCCGGGCTCGCCGGAATCCGGAGCGTCGTTCATCCGTCCAGTGTCGCCCAAACCGTCCGGCCGGAGCAAGCCGTCAGTTCAGCAATTGGCGCGGCAGCCAGAGCGCGATGTCGGGCCAGGAGATGACCGTAATGAGGCCGATCAACTGCAGGAGCACGAAGGGCACGATGCCCCGGTAGATCGATGTCAGCTTCACCTCGGGCGGCGCCACGCCCTTCATGTAGAACAGCGCGAAGCCGAAGGGCGGCGTCAGGAACGAGGTCTGGAGGTTGACCGCGATCAGGATGGCGAACCAATAGACGACCTCATGCTGCGGGAGGTGATCGCCGAAGGCCAGCGTTTCGACGATCGGCAGGAAGACCGGCAGCACGATCAGCGTGATCTCGACCCAGTCGAGGAAGAAGCCGAGCACGAAGACAATCGCCATCAGCATGATCAGCAGGCCCCAGCTTCCGAAGCCGGCCGACAGGATGAGATGGTCCACCACATCGTCGCCGCCGAGCGAGCGGAAGACGTAGGAGAAGCCGGTGGCGCCGACGAAGACGAAGAAGATCATCGCCACGGTGAGCGCGGTGCGGTCGCAGCATTCCTTCATCAGCCCGAGCGTGAACCGGCCGTTAACGATTGCCAGCAGGGTGGCGCCGAAGGCGCCCACCGCGCCGCCCTCGGTCGGCGTCGCCCAGCCGCCGAAGATTGCGACCTTGATCAACAGGATCAGCGCGGTCGGTGGGATGAAACCCCTGAGCAGCATGACCGCATAGGCCGGGATCGTTTGCGGCGCATCGAGCGCCGACAGCGGCGGCGCCAGATGCGGGCGTATGGTGGAAATCGACGAGATATAGATGAAATAGAGGCCGGCAAGCAGCAGGCCGGGAAAGAGCGCGGCGAGGAAGAGGTTGCCGACCGAGACCGCCATCAGGTCGCCCATGATCACCAGCAGGATCGAGGGCGGAATCAGGATGCCGAGTGTGCCGGCGGCGCAGATCGTGCCGCAGGCGAGCGCATGGTCGTATTTCGCTTTCAGCATGTGGGGCAGAGCGAGCACGCTCATCAGCGTGACCGACGCGCCGATAATGCCCGTCATCGCCGCCATGATGGTGCCCATCACGGTCACCGAAAGCGCGAGACCGCCGGGAACGCGCTTCAGGATCACCTGGAGGCAGTAGAGCAGGTCGTGCGCGATGCCGCTGCGCTCCATCATCACGCCCATGAACACGAAGGTCGGAACGGCCGTCAGCACCAGGTTCTCGGCCACGCCGCCCCAGATGCGGTACACCATGTTGGTGAACTCGATATATTCGAAGACGCCCATCAGGTTGCCGACGATGCCGAACAGGATCGTCAGGCCGGCAAGCCCGAACGCCACCGGGAAGCCGGTGAACAGGAATGCGGCAAGTGCCGCAAACATGAACAGCGGCAGGAAATCGACGGCAGCCATGGCCAGCGGTTGTCCGATCAGTCGGGAAGGGGGACGGATGGCGGCGCCGGCCTGTCGAGCAGCAGGTCTGCAGCTTTCTCCGCGATCATCAGCGTGGCGGCGTTGGTATTGGCCGAGGGCATGCGCGGTATGATCGAGGCATCGGCGATTCTGAGGCCGTCGAGCCCGCGGACGCGCAGCCGGTCGTCCACGACGGCGAGCGGGTCGGTATCCGGCCCCATATGGCAGCTCCCGACCAGGTGGAAGGTGGTCGTGCCGCGCTGGCGGGCGACGTCGAGCCACTCGTCGTCGCTCTCGACCCGTTCCCCCGGATACTCCTCGCCGGCATGGTAGGGCGCCAGTTGCGGCGTCTGCAGCATGCGGCGCGCGAGCCTCAGCCCGCCCAGCAGCACCTGCCGGTCCATCTCGTGCGCCAGGTAGTTCGGCTGGATCTGCGGCGCCGCGTGCGGGTCGGACGAGACGATGCGGATATGGCCCCGGCTCTCCGGGCGTTGCTGCCAGGGCGCGATCGTCATGGCGGGGTAGTCGTCGAGCGCGGCCTGCACGCCCTCCTTGTAGCTCGCCGGGGTGAAGGTCATCTGGAGGTCGCCCTTGTCGAGCGACGGATCGGACTTCCAGAACACATGCACCAGCGACGGCGCGAGCCCGAGAACGCTCGTGCCGCCGGCGAAGTAGCGGGCGACTTCCGCCAGGAAAGCCGGGCCCCGGACCCGCTCGTTGATCGTCTCCGCGCCCTTGACCCGCGCGACAATCCGGACGGCGTAATGGTCGTGCAGGTTCTCGCCGACACCCGGCAGCGCATGATGCACGGGGATGCCGAGGTCGCCGAGAAGTTCGGGCGGCCCGACGCCGGAGACTTGCAGCAATTGCGGCGAATTGACCGTGCCGCCGCACAGCACGACCTCGCGGCGCGCGCGCACCTCATAGGGGTTGCCGTCTGTCCGGTAGCGCATGCCGACCGCGCGCCGGCCGTCGAACAGGATGCGCGTCGCATGGGCATGGGTGCGCACGTCGAGCATGGTGTCGCGCTGGCGCATGGCGGGATGCAGGAAGGCCCGCGCCGCGCTCACCCGACGGTTCTTGTGGATCGCGCGCTGGAAATAGCCGACGCCGTCCTGCTCCGCGCCGTTGTAATCGGGGTTGCGCGGGATGCCGAGGCCGACGGCGCCTTCGATGAACGCCTCGCAGAGCGGGTGGCGGTAGGGGTTGTCGGTTACGACAAGGCTGCCCTCGCGGCCGCGGAAGGTGTCGTCGCCCTCGCCGACGCGCTTCTCGGTTCGTTTAAAGTAGGGGAGCACGTCGGCATAACCCCAGCCCCGGTTGCCCCGCTGGGCCCAGCCATCGTAGTCGAGGCGCTGTCCGCGATTGTAGATATGGCCGTTGATCGAGCTCGACCCGCCGAGCGTCTTGCCGCGCGGCGCGTGGATGCGCCGGCCGCCGGTCCATTCGCTGGGTTCGGCGGAATAGAGCCAGTTCACCGCAGGGTTCGTCAGCGTCTTCATGAAGCCGGCCGGGATGTGGATGAAGGGATGGCGGTCCGGCGGACCGGCCTCAAGCACGCAGACGGAGTGGATGCCGCCTGCGGAGAGCCGGGCGGCCAGCACAGAGCCCGCCGAGCCGGAGCCGACGATCACATAGTCGAAGCTATCGATCATGGAAGAGGGACCATAGAGCAGCCGTTCCGCCACGCAATGTTCCCGGCCCGCGACATTGCCGCCTACAGGACGGCCGCCGGCAAACGTGACAAGCCGCTCGACCGTGCTTAGCATAGCCGCTCGACCGGCCCGCGCAGGATTGCCGTACGCCGCTCAGGCGCGGCTGCGTGCCGGAAGGGGACGCCAAGAGGAGGACAAGCGAACATGCCACGACTTTTGACCGCTATGCGACGTGCGGCGCTCGCTGCGCTGGCCGCGGCGCCGATGGCGCTGGGCCTCGGCATCGGGCCTGCATCCGCGGAGTCGGTGCTGCGCATCGTGCCGCATGCCGACTTGAAGAACCTGGATCCGATCTGGACCACGGCCTACATCACCCGCAACCACGGCTACATGGTGTACGACACGCTTTTCGCCCAGGACGAAGAGCTGAATGTCCACCCGCAGATGGTCGGCGAGCACTCCGTCAGCGACGACGGCCTCGTCTATACCTTCACGCTGCGCGACGGCCTGAAATGGCATGACGGCGACCCGGTGAAGGCCGAGGACTGCGTGGCCTCGATCCTGCGCTGGGGCAAGCGCGACGGCATGGGCCAGAAGCTCATGGACTTCACCAAGGAGCTGAAGGCGGTCGATGACAAGACCTTCACGCTCACCCTGAACGAGCCCTACGGCCTGGTCCTCGACTCGCTCGGCAAGATCAGCTCCAACACCCCCTTCATGATGAAGAAGAAGTATGCCGACACGGACGCTTTCGTGCAGGTTTCGGAAGTCGTCGGCTCCGGTCCCTTCCGCTTCGTCAAGGACGAATGGGTGCCGGGCTCCAAGGTCGTCTATGCCAAGAACGAGGACTATGTGCCGCGCAGCGAGCCCCCTTCGGGCGCAGCCGGGGGCAAAGTCGTGCATTTCGACCGGGTCGAGTGGCTCTACATTCCCGATCCCGCGACCGCGATGAACGCGCTCATCAACGGCGAGGTCGATCTCTGGGAGACCCCGGCCGTCGATATGGTGCCGCTGCTCGAGCAGAGCGAGAATGTCGAACTCGCGGTGATCGACCCGCTCGGCACGCAGGGCTGGATGCGGCCGAACCACCTGCACCCGCCTTTCGACCACCCGAAGGCGCGCCAGGCGCTGCTCTACGCCGTGGACCAGGCGGTGTATCTGCAGGCGATCGTCGGCGATCCAAAGCTCTACAGGGTATGCGCCGCCTATTTCATCTGCGGCACGCCGAACGAGTCGGATGTCGGTGTCGAGGCGCTCCAGTCGCATGACCCTGAGATGGCCAAGAAGCTGCTCGCGGAGGCCGGCTACAAGGGCGAGAAGATCATCCTGATGCAGTCCACCGACATTCCGGTGTTGAACACTGCCGCGCTGGTGACGGCGCAGGTGCTGCGCGACATTGGCATGAATGTCGAGGTGCAGGCGATGGACTGGTCCACGCTGACCTCGCGGCGCGCGGAGAAGAAGAGCCCGGCCGACGGCGGCTGGAACATCTTCCACACCTGGGCGACGGGCGCCGACGCCACCTCGCCCATCGCCAATATCGGCGTCTCGGGCGGCGGCGTCGAGAAGGCCTGGTTCGGCTGGCCGACGGACGAGGAGACCGAGAACCTGCGCGATATGTTCGCACGCGAAGGGGACCCGATGAAGAAGAAGGCGATCATCGACAAGCTCCAGGGTCGCCTCTTCGACCATCTGGTGCCCTATGTGAACTACGGCCAGTGGTTCCAGCCGGTGGCCTGGCGCAAGGGCCTCAAGGGCGTGCTGGTTTCGCCGGTGCCGTTCTTCTGGAACATCTCCGCGGACGCGGGATGACGATTTCCGGAGCCGCCGGGCGGAGCCCTTTCCGCCCGGCGGCGCCTTTTTCGGGTCAAATCTGAATGTACGCCTATATCGCGCGGCGGCTGCTTGCGACCCTGCCCGTCATGGCGGTCGTGGGCATCGCTGTCTTCATGCTGCTGCATTTGACGCCGGGCGACCCGGCCGTGGTCATCGCCGGCGACTATGCGCGGCCCGAGGACATCGACAAGATCCGCGAGCGCCTCGGCCTGAACGAGCCGCTCCATGTCCAATTCTTCAGCTGGGCCGGAGCCGTCCTGTCGGGCGATCTCGGTACCTCCATTTTCTCCAACCTGCCGGTCTCCAAGCTGATCGGCCAGCGGCTTGAGCCGACGCTCGCGCTCGCCATCGCTACCATCATTTTCGCCATTCTGGTCGCCGTGCCGATGGGTGTCATCGCCGCCTGGAAGGCCGGCACGCTGACGGACCGGGTCATCATGGTGTTCGCCGTGCTGGGCTTCTCGGTGCCGGTGTTCGTCATCGGCTACGCCATGATGTGGCTTTTCTCGATCACGCTCGGCTGGTTCCCGGTGCAGGGCTACAAGCCAATAGGCGATGGGTTCTGGCCGTTCCTGCGCTCGATCACGCTGCCGACGGTGGCGCTCGGCATCATCTATGTGGCGCTGATCGCCCGCATCACGCGCGCCAGCATGCTGGAAGTGCTGACCGAGGACTATATGCGCACGGCAAAGGCAAAAGGCCTCGACAACAACGCGCTGCTGATCCGCCACGCGCTCCGCAACGCCTCGGTACCCATCGTCACCATCATAGGCATCGGCATCGCGCTCCTGATCGGGGGCGTGGTGGTTACGGAGAGCGTCTTCAACATTCCCGGCCTCGGGCGGCTCACCATCGACGCGGTGCTGAGGCGCGACTATCCCATCATCCAGGGAGTCATTCTCATTTTCTCGGGCGCTTATGTGATCGTGAACCTGGCAATCGACCTCTCCTATACCGTCCTCGACCCGAGGATTCGCTACTGATGGCCGATGTGCCGCAAGCCGCCGCGCTTCCCGGCGAGTTCGAGGACGAGGGTCCCCGTCCGGGCGCCTGGGGCCGCTTCCGCGAATATTGGCGCCGCCATCCGACGGTAGTGGTCGGCGGCGGGCTCCTGTTGGCCATGGGCTTTATCGCCCTGGCCGCGCCCTGGATCGCGCCCGACCCGCTGCGGCTCAACCCGATCAACCGGCTGAAGCCGCCGAGTGGAGCATTCTGGTTCGGCGCCGATTTCCTCGGCCGGGATGTTTATGCACGCACCGTCTATGGCGGGCAGATTTCGCTCATGGTCGGGATTGCCGTGGCGACGATTGCGACGGCAGTCGGGCTCACGATAGGCCTGCTGGCGGGTTATATCCGGTGGGTGGATGCGGTCGTGATGCGGATCATGGACGGCCTGATGGCCATTCCGGGCATTCTGCTGGCGATTGCACTGATAAGCCTGGCCGGCGCGAGCATCACGAACGTGATCATCGCGATCACCATTCCCGAGATTCCACGCGTCGTGCGCCTTGTCCGGGCCGTGGTGTTGACGGTGCGCGAGCAGCCCTATGTCGAGGCCGCGGTCTCCGTCGGAACGCGGCTGCCCAAGATCCTGCTGAAGCACATCCTGCCCAACACGCTAGCCCCGCTAATCGTGCAGGCGACCTATGTTTGCGCGTCCGCCGTCGTGATCGAGGCGATCCTGTCTTTCCTCGGGGCCGGTACCCCGCCCGAGATTCCGAGCTGGGGCAACATCATGGCCGAGGGGCGGACCTACTTCCAGATCGCCCCATGGATGATCTTCTTCCCCGGAGTGTTCCTGGCGATCACTGTGCTGGCGGTGAACATATTGGGAGACGGCCTGCGCGATTCGCTCGACCCCCGCATCGCCCGGCGGATGTAGTCCGATGGCGAATGGCGCAATCCTCGAAATCGACGGCCTCAAGACCCATTTTCATACCCGCGACGGCATTGTGCGGGCCGTCGATGGGGTGTCGATAAGGGTGGACCGGGGCGAGACGCTTTCCATCGTCGGCGAGTCCGGCTGCGGGAAGAGCGTGACGGCGATGTCCGTGCTCAGGCTGCTGCCCGTTCCGCCCGCGAAGATCGAGGCCGGGCGCATCCTGTTCGAAGGCGAGGATCTGCTGCTGGCGACCGAGGAGCGGATGCGGGAGATCCGCGGCAACCGGATATCCATGATCTTCCAGGAGCCGATGACCTCGCTCAATCCGGTCATGCCGGTCGGCCGGCAGATTGCGGAATCGCTGGAACTGCACCAGGCCCTCGGCCGCCGGGCCGCTGCCGACAGGGCAGTCGAGATGCTCGACATCGTGCAGATTCCCGAGCCCCGGCAGCGGGCGGGGGAATATCCCCACCAGCTTTCGGGCGGGATGCGCCAGCGGGTGATGATCGCCATGGCGCTCGCCTGCAATCCGTCGATCCTGATCGCGGACGAGCCGACCACTGCGCTGGATGTCACGATCCAGGCCCAGATTCTCGACCTGATGCTTCAGCTGAAGGAGCAGATCGGCGCCGCCATCGTGTTCATCACCCACGACCTGAGCGTGGTGGCGGAGACGGCGCAGCGCGTCGTGGTGATGTATGCCGGCCGCAAGGTCGAAGAGGCGGTGGTGGCAGACCTCTTCGCGCGGCCGCTGCACCCCTACACGCTCGGCCTGATGGGCTCGATCCCCAAGCTTGCAGCCCGCGTGCTTTCGGACGGGCGGGGCCGCCTCGCCGAGATTCCGGGCGTGGTGCCCTCGCTCAAACAGGAGATGCGGGGCTGCACCTTCGCGCCGCGCTGCCCGTTCGCCCAGGAACGATGCCGGGTCGAGACGCCCGAGCTGGAGAGCCGGGGCGAAGGCCGTCTTGTGGCGTGCTGGGAATGGGAACGCGTGGCGGAGCAGGCGGCATGAGCGACGACGACACGGTCCTTGAGGTGCGCGATCTCAAGAAGCACTTCCCGGTCCATGCTGGCCTCCTCAGGCGCAGGGTGGGCTCGGTGCTGGCGGTGGACGGCGTGAGCTTCGATATCCGCCGGGGCGAGACGCTGGGGCTCGTGGGCGAGAGCGGTTCCGGCAAGTCCACGGTCGGCAAGACGGTGCTGCGCCTGATCGACCCCACCTCAGGAGAAATTCTGGTGCGCGGCGAGGACGTGACGCATGCCCGCGCAGCGCGTATGCGCACGCTCCGCCGCCAGATGCAGATGGTGTTCCAGGACCCCTATGCCTCGCTCAATCCTCGGATGTCGGCGCGGCGCATCGTTGCCGAGCCGCTGGAGAACTACCGCGAAATCCCCCGCGCGGAGATCGAGGAGCGGGTGCGCGCGCTGTTCGGCCGGGTGGGCCTCAGGCCCGACCAGATGGTGAAATATCCCCACGAGTTCTCGGGCGGCCAGCGCCAGCGCCTCGGTGTGGCGCGCGCATTGGCGCTCGAACCCGGACTGATCGTGGCGGACGAGCCGGTCTCGGCGCTCGATGTCTCGGTGCAGGCCCAGGTGTTGAACCTGCTGATGGACCTGCAGGACGAATTCGACCTCGCCTATCTCTTCATCAGCCACGATCTCGCCGTGGTCGAGCATATCAGCCACCGGGTGGCGGTGATGTATCTCGGCAAGATTGTCGAGTTAACGGACCGCGAGACGCTCTTCGCCGATCCGCGCCATCCCTACACCCGCGCCCTGCTGTCGGCCGCGCCCGTACCGGAACCCGGCGCCAAGCGCGAACGCATCATCCTGAAGGGCGATATTCCGAGCCCGATCAACCCGCCGACCGGCTGCCGCTTCCACACGCGCTGCCCGGTGGCCGAGGCGCGCTGCCGCGTCGAGGAGCCGCTGATGCGCCATGTCGCTTCCGGCCACCAGGTCGCCTGCCATCTGGTGGCCGGGCGCGGCGCCGGCGTGAAGCCTGCAAGGAGACCGCCATGCCCCGACGAATAGGTGTCGCCGCCGCCCAGATGGGCCCCATCGCCCGCGAGGAGTCGCGCCAGTCCTGCGTTGCGCGCATGTCGGAGATGATGCGCGAGGCCCATGCCAAGGGCGCGAATGTGGTGGTCTTTCCCGAGCTCGCGCTCACAAGCTTCTTCCCGCGCTGGTACCTGGAGGACGAAGCCGAACTCGACGCCTTCTACGAGACCGAAATGCCGAATGCGGCGGTGCGGCCGCTGTTCGAACTGGCGGCGGAACTCGGCGTCGGCTTCTATTTCGGCTATGCCGAACTGGTCCGCGAGCCGGACGGCGGCAAGCGGCGTTTCAACACCTCGATCCTGGTGAACGGCAAGGGCGAGATCGTCGGCAAATACCGCAAGGTGCATCTGCCGGGCCATGCCGAACACGAACCCTGGCGGCCGTTCCAGCATCTGGAAAAGGGCTATTTCGAGCCGGGAGACCTGGGCTTCCCGGTGTTCGAGGCGTTCGGCGGCAAGATGGGCATGTGCATCTGCAATGACCGCCGCTGGCCGGAGACCTACAGGGTCATGGGTCTGCAGGGCGTCGAACTGGTCATGCTCGGCTACAATACGCCGACCCACAATCCGCCCGTGCCCGAGCACGACCACCTGATGTGGTTCCACAACCACCTCTCCATGCAGGCGGGCGCCTACCAGAACGGCAATTGGGTGGTCGGCGTCGCCAAGGCCGGCCGGGAAGAGGGCTGCGACCTGATCGGCCAGAGCGCCATCGTCGCGCCGACCGGCGAGATCGTGGCCATGGCCCAGGGGGTCGGGGACGAAGTGGTCGTCGCCGATTGCGACCTCGACCGCTGCGACGAAATCCGCCGCCAGATTTTCGACTTCGCCCTGCATCGCCAGCCGCAGCATTACGGCCTCATCGCCGCGCCGAAGGAGTAGTCCCGCCGTTTGCCCGGATCACGCCGCGGCGTCGGCAAGGTCCAGAATCGCGCCCTGTTTCTTCAACGCAACCTGCACGGCCGCAGCCTCGAAACGGCCTTCGGCTTCGAGCGCGGCGGCGATGCCGGCAGCCTGGCCGGTTGCGAAGGCGGTTCCCATCACCCTGATCGCCGCGCCGGCCTTGCGGTCCCCGTCGGCAAGGCGGCCGGCGCAAAACAGGTTCGCCGTGTCGATGCTGCGCAGGCAGCCGAGCGGTATCTGGTAGGCCCCCCGGTCCGGCGCATAATCGAAGCTGCTCGCATAGGTCGCGCGGTCGTGCCACTCGGCGCCCCAGCCGCCGAGCGCAATGCAGTCGTCGAAGCTTGTGCGGTTTTCGATGTCGCGCCAGGTCAGTTGCCGTACGCAGTCGAGATGCCGGGATTCCCGCGTGCCGAACTCCGGGCCGGTCGAAACGAGCCAGGCGTTCTCGCACCCTTCGATGGTCCGAAGCGCTTCGAGATAGAGCCAGGCCTGCCGCCTGCCCCCGACTTCCGCGGCCGACATGGAAAGGCTGTCGCGCGGGTCGTAGTCCTCGGAAGCGAGATAGACGACGACATCGCCGGAAATGGGCAGGCGCGCCGCGACGCTCCGGTCCTTGGTCAGCGATTTTGCCTTCGCGCCCAAGCCTGCGACCGCCTCCGCAATCCGCTCGGCCGTCACGGGCACGGCGGGTGGAATGCCGCCGAACCGTGTGCTGAGGGAGCCGAGGTTCACATGCTCGTCGTTGCCGTAGCGGGTGCTCGCGCCGCCGAACGCTGCCAGGTCGCCGTCTCCCGTGCAGTCCACAAAGGTCTTGGCGGAGAACGTCGCAAGGCCCGAATGGCCGGCTACGGTGACGGTCCGCATCCTGCCGTCGCGCCGCTTCGCATCCGCAACGAAACTGCCGAACATCACCGTTACGCCTGCTGCTGCGGCCAGCTCGTCGAGGACGAGCTTCACGGCTTCCGGCTCGAAGACGACGAACACGCCCCGATGGCGGAGCGGCCCGGTGACCGCGCCGCGTTTGCCGAGGCCGTGCAGCACTTCTTCGGCTATCCCACCGACGACGCAGCGCGGCGTCTCTTCAAGGGTGTAGAGGCCGCAATAGGTGGACACATTGCGCATCGTCGCCGCCCCGCCGAGGCAGCCGAACCGCTCGATGAGAAGCGTCTTCGCACCCAGGCGCGCGCTGGCGACGGCGGCCGCCACCCCCGCCGAGCCGCCTCCGGCGACGATGACATCGTATTCCGCGCGGTCAGCCGTCAATAACGCGCTCCTGCAGGCCGCAAAGATCCGGTTGGCGCCCTAGGCGCGGAAGGCATCGGACGACCATGCCCGGCTGAGCGCGGCGAGCGCGTCCTCCTCAAGCGGCCCGAGGCCGGGCGCGGCGAGCGCCTGGTGGACATGCGACATCTCGGCGACGCCGAACACCACGGTCGAGACCGCGGGACGGGCGAGGCCGAAGCGGATCGCTGTCTGCGAGCGGCTTTCGGCGCGTTCCCCAAGCACCGCGCGCACCGCCCTGGCGCGCGCTTCCTCCGCTTCCATTTGGGCATTGGCCGTGATCGGGATTTCGCGCCCGTGGCGCTCGTCCGTGGCGAGCACGCCGGCTGCGAAGATGCGGATGTTCATCACCCCGACATCGTGCTCGCGGCACGTATCCAGAAGGCCGGTGAAGTCCGAACTCGACCAGCTTGCGCCCGTCTTGTCGCCGAGGGCGAAGCCGGCAGTCGGGTTGAGCATGTTGTAATAGACCTGCGCCATGTCGAAGCGGCGGGACGCAATCGCGGCGCGCACGGTTGCGCAGTCGCCAAGCGCGGTGAAGCCCACATGGTCGAACAGGCCCTCCTCGCGAAGCCGGTCGAAGCAGTCGATGACGCCGAGCGCCTCATCGAGCGTGAGGGTCGCCCGGTCCGGTTCGGGCACCAGCGGGTTGTGGAGGGTCAGCAGGTCCACCCGGTCCACCTTGAGCCGCGCAAGGCTGCCCTCTATCGACGCGCGCACCTGGTCCGGGAAATTGTCGCGCCGCGTCGCGTCCAGCCGGACCTTGGTGCTGATATGCGGCCGCGCGTCCGCCGGCAGTTCGCCGATCAGCCAGCTTATCGCCTTCTCGGACTCGCCGTCGCCGTAGTCGGCCGCCGTGTCGATCCAGTTGACGCCCGCCTTGAGGCACGCCGCGATGCATTCCCGCTTCACGTCGTCCGGCGCGTGGAGCAGCAGCCCGCCGACGAAGCCGCCGCCGAGCGTGAGTTCGGAAATCTCGATATTCGTGCGGCCGAAGCGTCGCCTGTTCATGGGGCAGGGCCTCCAATGGTGTCGTGAAGTGTCGGCTCGGTGTTGCGGTCAGCCGGGGTCGTTGTCCGGCTCGGCGTCCCCTTGCGCCAGGGGTTCGGCCGCAGCGAAGGCGGAATGGGCGGTCAGCCGCGCATCGATTGCGGCGATCGTCGGATAGGGCGAGAGGTCGCAGCCGAAGCGCCGGGCGTTGAAGACCTGCGGAATGAGGCAGAGGTCCGCCATGGTGATCGTGTCGCCGAAGCAGCAGTCGCCCGCCGTCCGGGCGAGCTCGGGCTCGATGCCGCCGAAGCCTTCGGCTACCCAGTGCCGGTACCAGGCGAGCACCTGCTCCTGGCTGCATCCGATCTCCCGGCGCAGATAGATCTGCACGCGCAGATTGTTCAGCGGGTGCATGTCGCAGGCGATCAGGTTGGCGAGCGCGCGGACGCGCCCGCGCTCGACCGGGTCCTTCGGCAGAAGCGGCGGTTCGGGGTGCGTCTCCTCCAGATATTCGAGGATCGCGAGCGACTGGCCGAAAACCGTGTCGCCGACCTCCAGGGCCGGGATGAGGCCCTGCGGGTTCTTCGCGCGGTAGGCCGGCTGCTTCTGCTCGCCGCCGTCGCGCGAGAGATGCACGTAGGCGGACTCGTGCGCCACCCCCTTGAGGTGGAGCGCGATGCGCACCCGGTAGGCGGCCGTGCTGCGCCAGTAGGTGTGGTGGATCATGACCCGCAAGCCTCCCGCGGACCGCCCGCGCCGTCCGTCGTCTCGTAAAGCAGGGCCTGGCGGCTTCGCTCTCCCCCGATGCCGCCGAGAGTGTCATGAAGTGTCATGTTTTGTCATGAGGCGTCATGACCCGCCGCGCTGCGGTCCTCTCCGCCCGCGTTGCCCGGGTTCCGTTCGTCTGCATCCTGGCCATGGTTCCTCCATCGCGTTTCGTTCCATCCGTGCCGCTGCCGGCTGGCTTGCGGCGCGTCCCTTTTTCGCGCGTATCGCATGTGCGCGCGTGCGAGCGTTTCGCGCCGGCGCACGTTTCGCGCGCCTGATTGCGCACACGCGCGCGAAGCGAACGCCGGGCGCACTTCTCCTGTCCGTTCCATTGGGTTTTTTCGCGCCGGCGCGAAGCAGGAGACGGGGCGGCCCGCGGATGCCGCCTTCTCTTGTCTCATCTTACCACGGAATTCCGAGGGTCAATCCTTTTTTCAGGAATTATATCCAAATATGCAAACAAACTATGAATTTCAATCATAGGCATACTCCTGTCGTTTGCAAAGCGCGTCCGCCCCAACGGCCTCGTCCCCGCCGCCGCCGGCCCCGCTGAGCAGCCGGGTAGATGGGTAACACGATAGGCTGTATTGAGACGGTAATGACCTGACAGCTTGGCCGGCGCCGGCGCGCGGGTCGGCTATGAGTAGCGCGGGACAGGACGGGAACCCGCGCGCTGCCGGAAACCCAGGAGCCGAGCATGAAAGAATTCAGGGACGGGCCGCTTCCCGACGAGATGATGGGTGAGGCCTGGCCGTCGGTGCAGCCCGGTGCGGACCCCGTCCTTTACGGCTATGCGGAGCTCCGACCGAACGATCCGGTCGAGGTCCGCAGCGTCCAGACCTTCGAGCTGGTCTATACGGTCGGCCGCTACGGCCTCGACGATACCGGCAGCATCCGGGTCTCGTTCCGGGCGCTCGGCGACTGGGGCGGCCTGCAGATGCACGATCCGGCCGGCGACAACTATGTCACCGCGCGCTCCAGCAAGGGCGTGCCGATCCGGCTCTCCTACGCCGCGCACGGCGCCCCGCGGCCGCGCTGGAAGGTGTTGACCGCCCATGTCATGGGCGGCTTCCTGCGCGAGGGCGACGCCATCCACATCGTCTTCGGCGATACCTCCGGCGGCTCGGCCGGAATGCGGATGCAGACGATGGTGGAAATGGATTTCCAGTTCCGGGTGCTCGCCGATGTCTGCGCCGTCGGCCACCATGTGCCGATTCCGGAATCGCCGACGATTTCCGTCGTGCCGGGGCCGCCGGTCTGCTGGCGCGCAGTGCTGCCGTCGTTGCGCCGCCCGGGTGAGACATTCCAGTTCGGATTGAAGGCCGAGGATGTCTGGGGCAACCCGACGGACCGGGCGAGCGGCCGTTTCACCCTGGAATGCACGATGCCGGTTTCCGGCCTGCCGGAGCGGGTTGACTACCCGCTCGGCCGCAAATCGGCTTGTTTCGAGGGCCTCACAGTCAGCGAGCCGGGCATCCTGCGCATCGCCGTTCGGGACGAGAACGGGCAGCTTGCGGCGGAATCGCATCCGCTCATCGTCCGGGACGGCCCGTTCGGCGGCTATTGGGGCGACCTGCACGGGCAGAGCGGCGAGAGCATCGGCATCACCACGGCCCGGCAGTATTTCGATTTCGCCCGCAACAAGTCTTTCCTCGACGCAACGGCGCATCAGGCCAACGACTTCCAGGTCAACAACACCTTCTGGGAGCACGTCAACGAACTGACGGCGGAGCATCACGAGGACGGCAGGTTCGTCACCTTCCCCGGTTATGAGTGGTCCGGCAACACGGCCGTCGGCGGCGACCGCAATGTCTATTTCCGCCGCGAGGGCCGGGCGATCCACCGCTCCTCGCACGCCCTGCTTACGGACCGGTCCGACCTCGACACCGATGCCCCCAACGCCAACCGCCTGTTCGAGATGCTGGCCGACGAGGACTGCTTCATCTACGCCCATGTCGGCGGCCGCTACGCCGACATCGGTTATGCGCACGACCCGCGCAGGGAAGCCGCGATGGAGATTCACTCAGCCTGGGGCACCTTCGAGTGGCTGCTCACCGACGGGTTCCCGCTGGGGCACCGCTCCGGCGTGGTCTGCAACAGCGACGGCCACAAGGGCCGGCCGGGCGCCAGTTATCCGGGCGCCTCGACATTCGGGGCCTATGGCGGGCTGACCTGCTTCTACGCCACGGAACTCAGCCGGGACGGCATCATGGATGCGGTCCAGCGCCGCCGCACCTACGGCACCACCGGCACCCGGATGCATCTCGATGTCCGCGCGCGGTTCGCCAACGGCGGCAACCTGTTCGACCGCGACCCGCACGCCTTCGAGGGCGAGGCGCCGCGGCCGGTCGGCGAAATCATGATGGGGGACATCGCCCGGACCGACGATGCCGCCGTCACCCTGTCGCTTGAGGTCGTGACCCAGTCGCCTATCGAGCGGATCGAGGTGCGGAACGGCACGGAGGTCGTCCGGACCTTGCGCCCGCATGACAAGGCTCAACTCGGTTCGCGCATCCGCGTGCTGTGGAGCGGCGCCGAATATCGCGGGCGCGGGCGCGAGACCAACTGGAAGGGCCGTGCGCGCTTCCAGCATGCCGCGATCTCCCGCATGGAGCCCGTCAACGCCTGGAACAAGGAACGCCTGCTGGAGCAGAGGGGGCCGGACACCATCCTGTTCGACGCCATCACCACGGGCAATTTCGGCGGCTTCGACGTGTGGCTGGACGAGGCGCCGGACAGCATGCTGCACCTGACAAGCAATCTGGGCGCGCTCGACCATCCGCTCTCCGAGATCGGCCTGGAAGACTGGGTCATGGAAGCGGGCGGCCTGGAACGGCGGATCAGGGTGTTCCGGCTTCCGGAGGAGCTTTCCTGCCGGGAGTTTTCGACGGAGCTGGAGGTGCCGTTGTCGGCCAGGGGCGACAACCCGATCTGGGTGTCGGTGTTCACCGAAGACGGCTTCCAGGCGTGGAGCAGCCCGATGTTCCTCTACCGCGAGGACGACTGGCCGCGCTGACGGAGGCCGCTGCAACCGGAGTTTCATAAACCGGCGCTAGGGTTGCCAGCCATGGGGTTGCGGCGGGCATGGCAGCGCTGAGTTGGGTGTTCGCCGGCACACTTGCCCGGCGCGCCGGGATCGAAGCGGCACAGGAAGGAGAAGCCGATGCAAGGGGATGAGTTGCTGGAAGCCGGTTTCGAGTTCAGGACCGTGGATTTTGCGGTGGCACGGGCGTTCCAGGAAGCGAAGCTGCGCGCGGCCGGCATCGATGCCGGGCGTTACGGCGAGCTGGCCGACCCGACCTTCCTCGGGCATGGCGCGCTCAAGGCCATGCACGAGTCCGGCATCTCGATACTCGGGCAGGTGCATATGACGCAGCGTTTCCGCCTGCATGGCGCGGTGCGTCTGGACGAGCCGTTGACCGTGGCGGGCGAGGTGACGCGGATCGACACCGTGCCCCGCGGACGGCAGGTCTGGTGCCGTTTCAGCTATCGGGACCGGTCGGGCAGGGAGGTCTGCGAGACCGAACGCTCCGGCCTGCGTCCGGACCCGGCGCGCAAGCGGGGGCCGGGCGGCGGGGCTGGCGCTCGCCCCGATGACGGCGGTTTCGAGCAGGTTGTCGAGCACTGCCTGACGCCGGAGGGCGTGGCGGCCTATAGCGACGACACGCTCAACGCGATTCATAACGACCCGGAGGTCGCGGCGCGCTACGGCTTCCGTGCGCCCATCGCGGCGGGCCTCATGGGCATCCACTACTATGTAGCGGCGCTTGCCGGGGAAGACGGCATTCCCGACCGCCTCGACCTCGCCATCCGCTTCCTGCGCCCGATGTTCTGGGACGACCGCCTCGTCCTGCAACGCCGCGACGGCCGCATGCGCCTCGTCAATCCCGAGGGAAAGCCGGTTTCGGAAGCGGAATTCTTCCTGCAATGAGGCAGACGACCGGCGGGGCGGCTCGGCATGAGTGACCGGAGGCGCTTCAAGCAGTGGAAGTTCTGGGCGTTGGCGCTGTTATGGTTGCCGGCGGGAGTTGCCGCGACGGCGGCAGTCAGGTTCGCGGGCGAACCGGTGTCGGCAGTGGATCCCGGCGTGTGGCCAACTGCCTTCCTGATGGCGGTAGGGTCGCTGGTGCCGGTGGCGCCTTGCGGATTGCCGCTGGCATTGGCCTGCCGTCGGTTGTGGCGCCTCGGCTATAGTCGCGCCGCCTGGATGACCGGCGCAGCACTGGGTGCCCTCACGGCAGTTGCATCGCTGTTCGCGGGTCTGCTCGGCCCGCTGGCGATTGCGGCCTGCGCCGTCCTGCTCAGCCTGCCCGTGTGGGTTGCCGCTGTCTTGCTGGGCCGCCGGGGCTGAACGGCGGCGGGAAGGAGAGGAACCTTGTGCAACCTCTTTTCCAACACCCTGCCGCAGGAGGCGATGCGGCGGCTGTTCAAGGCAACCGACAGGCTGGGCAATCTCGAACCGCTGCCGGGCATCTTTCCGGACGGCGAGGCGCCCATCGTGCGCATCGACGAGGAAGGCAGCCGCGAGCTGGTCAGGGCGCGTTGGGGCTGGGACCGGACGCCGCGCGGCTGGGTGACCAACGCCCGCAACATCGAGGGGAGCTGGGGCGCGATCCGCAATCCCCGGCAGCGATGCCTGGTCCCGGCCACCTCATTTGCGGAATACCATCCGACCGAGACGATTCCGGGCGCGAGGGGCAGGCCGGTCAAGGCGGCGGCCTGGTTCCGGCTCAGGGGAGGAGCGGAGGAGCGCCCGCCCTTCGCCTTTCCGGGATTCTGGCGGCGGTGGGACTGGCGGACGAAGGGCTTGAGGCGGAAGTCCGATGAAGACCTCGCTCGAACCGATACGCCGCTGCTGGCGACGGTCTTCCTCACCTGTCCGGCGAACGACGTGGTCCGGCCGATCCATCCGAAGGCCATGCCGGTCATTTTGCACACCGAAGACGAATTCGGGACCTGGCTCTCCGGCAGCGCCGGGGAGGCGGCAGCGCTGCAGCGTCCCCTGCCGGACGACCTGCTCGAAATCGCATTCATCGGGGCGAAGGAGGACGGCGCCGGAGGGTGACCCCGCAGGCCAATAGGCGGATCGCGCCCGGTGCGTCTCTGCGGCGGCCGGCGCCTCAGCCGTCTATGTCGTTGAAATAGGCCAAAGCCGGCATATGCCGGCGCTGATGAACGATTCGAAGGACTACCGGCTCATTGCCGGCCGCCGGTATCCGAGCGAAGAATATGACATGGCGCCCGTAACTCACCGAGCGCAAGCCGGCTGCGAACAGGCTGCGGTCGCGACCGCTATCGGGGTCGGCCACGATTCCTTCGAACGCTCGTACCAGGCCCCGGTAATATCTCAACCACTGGTTCCGGCTCCAAGTCTCGGTCGTATAGCGCCGGATATCGTCCAGGTCCCGCAGCGCAAGACGGGACAATCTGACTGTCATTGCACCGATGCTACCGCAGGCCGGCCTCCGGCTCGTAGGCATCGGGGTCGAAGTCGTCGAACGCGCCTGCCTCCGCCTCGTGCATGGCCACTTCCAGGTCCGCCTTCAGCGCGTAGAACTGGCGCGCGCCGTCTCGCTCCATCAGAAGGCGGACCCCTGCGCGCACCACTTCGCTGAGATTGGCGTAGGTGCCAGACTGGATCAGCCCGCGAGCATAGGCTTCCATCGGTGCCGTAAGGTGGACATTGGGCATCCGGGCCACCTCCATGTCGAATAATGTCGGATACTGCCAGACAGCACTGAATTCGTCGAGATCGGCGAATCAGGCGCCGCGCGCCTCGCAAATGACTGCCCGCCGTCAGGAAACCTTCCTTGCCACCCGATAGTTCCGCACATGGTCGGGCAGCGCGGTGTCGGGGTCCTGGCGGTCGTCGGGGATCGGGCCGCCCGGTGTCTTGGCAACGAACGGGATGACGCCGGCCCAGACCGGGTGGCCGTAGTCCTCCTCGTCATCGACCGGGCCGCCGGTGCGGACCTTGGCCGCTGCCTCGTCGATGGGCATGCCGAGAATGGTCGTCGCCTTGACCTCCTGCTCGTTGATCTCCCGAAGCTGCTCCCAGCGGCCGGGAAACATCTGCTCGACGAAGACCCGCATGCGCTCGATCTTGTCCTCGCGGCGCGTCACCTTGTGCGCGGTCCCGAACAGCATGGCCGAGCGGTAATTCACCGAGTGGTGCATGCCCGAGCGCGCCATTACCAGGCCGTCCAGCTCCGAAACCGTCAGGCAGACCTCGTAACCCGCCGACTTGCGCAGCATCCGGCTCGCCGACGACCCGTGCCAGTAGATATGGTCCCCCTCCCGCCAGTAGAGCGTCGGCGTGACGACCGGGGCGCCGTCGAGCACATAGCCCACATGCGCGAGCAGGCAGGCGTCGAGAATCTCGTAGAGGCTCTGCTTGTCGTAATGCCCGCGCTCATATTTACGGCGCAGGCGGGAGCGGTTGCTGGGAGCGGTCTTGCGCACGGCAGATCCTTTCGTTTGTGTCATCGCCCGCCGATCACTCCGGCAGGCGCACACGGCAGTCGGCCAGCGGCAGGCCCGGTGTCTCGACGCGGGTGCGGAACACGGCGCCGCAGTTCTCGTGCGGGCCGCCGCGCGAGCCGGTGACGATATAGAGGTCGCGGAGGTCGGGGCCGCCGAAGCAGACGCTGGTGACCATCGGCAGCGGCACCGGGATGGAGCGGACCTCCTCGCCCTCCGGCGAGAACACCGCGACCCGCCCGCCATGCGCGAGCGCCACCCAGACCGTGCCGTCGGCCGCGACCGCCAGGCCGTCCGGCACATCGCCCGGTAATCGTGCGAACGCCCGCCAGGGCGAGACTCCGCCCGCGCCGTCCACGTCATAGACGCGGATGAGTTCGGCGCGCGCGTCCGAATGGTAGAGCCGGCCGCCGTCGGGCGAAAAGCCCATGCCGTTGGTCAGCATCACGCCGTCCGAGAGCGTGTGCGCGCTGCCGTCGAGATCGACCCGGTGCAGATGGCCCGGCCGCGGCTCCTCCCCGCCGAACACGCGGAAGGCGAGCGAGCCCGCCCACAGACGGCCTTGCGGATCGGTAGTGAAATCGTTGAAGCCGATGGCGTGCTCGGTCACATCGTTGTCGAGCAGCACCTGGCTCGGCCCGCCGGCGAAGCTCTTGAAGGCGAGGTTGCGCCCGCCGACTACCAGCCCGCCCGCCTCGTGCAGCGCCATGCCTCCGATGCCGCGGCGATGCGGGAACTGCACCGAGACGCCCCCGTCCGCGTCCAGCCTGAACACGCCTCCGTTCGGCACATCGGAGTAGCAGAGGCACTGCCGGGCCGGGTCCCAGACAGGCCCCTCGATCAGCCCATAGCCGGTTGCGAGTTCGTCCATTTTCCTGGCCCCCCTGGCCGGCCGCTATCCGGTCAGCTCGCTGATCGGTATCCCGTCGTCCCACGGGAAGACGATCCAGGTGTCCTGGCTCACCTGCGTCACCGTGGTATCGACCATCGGCCGTCCGGCCGGCTTGGCATAGACGGTCGCGAAATGGGCCTTGGGAAGCATGGCACGCACGATGCGGGCGGTGACGCCGGTATCCACCAGGTCGTCCACGATCAGCAGGCCCTCGCCGTCCTCGCCTTCCAGCGCCTTCAGCACCACCGGGTCGCGGTGCTCGCGGTCGTCATAGGAGGAGATGCACACGGTCTCGACGAAGCGCAGCTCCAGTTCGCGCGCGACGATTGCGGCCGGCACCAGCCCGCCCCGTGCGATGCCGACAACGCCGCGGAACGGGCCGGCTTCGCTCAGCCGCCAAGCCAGCGCCTTGGTATCGCGATGCAGGTCATCCCAAGTGACGGGAAACGATCTCTGGACCATGCCCGGATTTCTCACCAATGTCGTGGTCTGCGCGGCGCTGTCGAGCCGGCAGGGGAGGAAAGACGCGTAGCGCGATGCGGGGCATCGGGCAAGCGGATTGACGCACCATGCCGGCTCGACAGCGCCGCCCTTCGGGTCGCGCCCAGGCGCTCGCCCGCGGCGGCGCCAACGCCGCCATCCATAAAACCCGCCGCGTTGCGCGCGGCGTCGCGGGCCTCAACCGTAGGCTCCGCTACGCTTTTCGGCCCGCTCCTTGCGGATCGAACGCCTGGACGCGACGCAGGCCGTGACATTGGTGAGAAATCCGGGCTAAAGCCCCAAGTGGTGTTTGGCGACGATATTGCGCTGGATCTCGTTGGACCCGGAATAGATGGAGGCCGCGCGCAGGAACAGGTAGCTCGGCAGGAGCCCGTTGAAGGCTTCGTCGCCGACGGGCTCCTCGTTCCACCCGTCGCGCAGCGCATTCACGTCCATCGGCAGCGCGTAGTAACCGGCCGCCTCGACGCCGAGCTCCGAAATCGCCTGCTGCACCTCGCTCCGCCTGATCTTGATCATCGAGGTGAGCGCGCCCAACTCCCGGTCCGCCGAATAGGCAGCCAGCGCCCGCAGCATCACCTGTTCCACCGAAAGAAGCTGGATTTCGATATCCGTGCAGCGTCGCCGGAAGTCCGCGTCGTCGAACAACCGCCCGCCGTCGGATGCTTCCCCGGCGGCGATGTCCCTGACGCGCTGCAACGCCGTCTTGAGCTCGCCCACGCCGCCGCCGCTCATGCGCTCATGCTGGAGCAGGTATTTGGCGACGGTCCAGCCCCGGCCCTCCTCGCCCACCAGGCTCCGGGCCGGCACGCGCACATCGGTGAAGAAGGTCTCGTTGACATGGCGCAGGCCGTTCATGGTGACGATCGGCCGGACCTCGATGCCGGGCGCAGTCATGGAGAAGATCAGGAACGAAATGCCGTCCTGCTTCTTCGGCTCCTCGCTGGTCCGCACCAGGCAGAAGATCCAGTCCGCATGGTGCGCGAGCGAGGTCCAGATTTTCTGGCCGTTGATGACATAGTCCTCGCCGTCGCGCACCGCGCGGGTCTTGAGCGAGGCGAGGTCGGAGCCGGAGCCCGGCTCGGAATAGCCCTGGCACCAGACGCGCTCGCCGGAGAGGATCTTCGGCAGGTGCTCGGCCTTCTGCTCTTCGGACCCGTAGGCCATCAGCACCGGCCCCACCATGCCGAGGCCGAAGCCGGAGAGTCGCGGCGCGCCCGCCAGCCCCGCCTCCTCGTCGAAGATGTAGCGCTGCACCGGCGTCCAGCCGGCGCCCCCATGCTCCTCCGGCCAGGTCGGCGCGACCCAGCCGCGTTCGTAAAGCGCGCGGTGCCAGCGCATGTAGTCGTCCTTGGCGATATCCATGCCGGAGACCACCTTGTGCCGGACATCCGGCGGCAGCTTGTCGCGAACGAAGGCGCGCACCTCTTCGCGGAAGGCTTCGTCGGCCCGGTTGAACTGCATCGCCGCTCCCCCTTGTCCGTCGGCGTTTAAGGCTAGTCGCGCGCCAGAACGGCGACAAGGGCGAGGGCGGCCTTCATCTCCCGGTGGAGGTCGCGGGCCTCGTCAACGGGGTCCTCGGCAATGCCGGGCAGGATGGGACGGCGGGTGCGCAGCTTGACCAGCGCGGCGGTGCCGGCCAGGCAAAGTTCCGCGGAGTCGGCATCCGCCGCCCTGCAGAGCGCCGTTATCGCCGCCGCCAGCGGCGGGGAAGCAAGCCGGTCGGCATCGCGGGCGTCCTCGGCCCACACTTCAAGGGCGCCCGCGTTCCGCCGCCGCAATTCGGGCATTTCCGCGCTGAGGTCGGCGAGCCATTCCATCGCCATGTCTCGGCGGGTGAGGGCGAAGGCCGCGCCGGCAGCCGGTGTCAGGCCCTCCACCGCGAGCACGGCGCCGCGAAACACCTCCTTCACCTTGCCCGTGGTCACGAGCGATTCGAGCTTTGCGGGCCCGCCCCTGGTGAGCGCCGCGCGGGCATAGCCGAAGGCGAGGCCCTCATGCTCGCCGCGCACCAGGTCGCCGCCGGTATAGTCCGACCAGCGGGCGAACATGCGCGAACGCTTCAGCACCTCCTCTGCGATGCGCCCGCCCGGCAGGTAGTCGAAATCCCCGAGCGTCTCCAGCACCAGCGGCGCCAGCGCGCTCTTCTCGCCCAGGAGCTGGCGGCGGGAGGGCGCGAGCGCCCAGACCAGCATGGCCGCGAAGCAGGCCGCGCCCACGACGACGAGAAGCTGGAACCGGCTCTCGCCCATCCGCCAGTCGCCGGCCCAGGCGAGCAGGAGACCGAGCCCGAAGGAAAGCCCGACCGCAAGCGTCGCAAACCCTCGCCGCCGCAGCGCCCGGTCCGTCGCAGCCCGCCGCTGACGGACCAGCGCCGCCGCCTCGCGGAGCTCGCGGGCCGAAACCGCCGTCATCGCGCCGGGGACTTTCTGTCGGCTGTCATCCGGCAACGATAGCGGCTTCGCCAATCGGTCTCGACCCTGCTGCGCGGCGAGGTTGCGCAGCGCCGGGGTCCATTTCATCCGGATAAATGAGATACAACTTTAAAATGATATGCCGATATGGTATATCTGATGTCACCCCATGATTAGGGCGCGACTCCTTTTGGCCGGTTTGCGATCGGTGGTTTTGGGGGCCGCGTCAGCGGGGCGACGAGACAGGATCGAACTCTTGAGGGGAATCCAATGACCGACCGTTCGACCGGCAGAAGAGCATCCGAACTCTTCCTTTTCTCAGGAAGATTGGCGGCGATGCGCGCGCCCGCGATTGCAGGCGCATGGGCGCTTCTGGCTGCGGGATTGCTGGCATTGCCTTCGGCCCAGCTTTCCCCCGCCTTGGCCGCGGTGAGCTGCGGGGCCACCTGGGAGCAGGGCACGCTGGACGCCAACGGCAATTGGACGGCAGGCTCAGGGACCGATTACCGGGTCGTCTGTACCGCCGACACCGATGGCGACACAGTCGACGCCGGTGATTTTCCAACTCCCATCCCAGCAGGGGCCGCCAAGCTCGTAATCGATGTTTCCGATCCGAATGTCGATCGCAACAGAGCTGAGCTTACAATCAGGCCGGGGACGAAGCCGGTAGCCCTGACAGGCGCGCTTGTTGGCTCCTCGGCCATAGGTCACGCTGTTAACTTAGACATTAACAGTGTCGCTCCTGGCGGCGAGGGGATCGACTACGTGTTCGAGTCCTTCGCTACCATCGAAGCATCGGGAGACTTCAGGCGCGGTGTCGACCTCCAAAACAACGTCGAAGCGCATACAGGCCGCATTGAGGCGATCAATCGCGGTTCCATTTCGACGAGCGGTGATCTTTTTGCCGAAGGCATGCGGGTAACTTCACATGCGACGAGCGCCCAGGCGGAGGTTCGGGCCGTCAACAAAGGCACGGTCACGACTACCGGCACGGGTTCCCGGGGCATTTATGTCATTCTCCGGAACGGTGCCGGGACAGCGACCGCGATCAATGAAGGGAACGTCACGACTTCTGGCGATGTCGGCATTTGGTTGGATCAAAGCAACAACAACACTCCCGTTTCGGTCGGGTCAACGGGCATACGGGTACAGAGTAGAGGGGACGGCAATTCACACGCGACCAACGAGGCCGGTGGCACAATCGAGACGAGCGGGAGCGGTGCGAGGGGACTGTACGCTTGGGCGGCCAACGGAGACGCAGTTGCAACCAATGACGGTACGATCATCACCAGGGGTGACGCCTACCCATTCGCGGCTGGCAACTACTGGCTGAGCGCATATGGAATGAGAGCTCAATCCGCGGACGGGAACGCGACAGCCCGGAACTTGGCTGGCGGTAGGATCGAGACTCATGGGTCAGTTGCTGACGGCATAACGGTAAATTCCGATAACGGCGATGCCATGGTCGAAAACTCGGGCACCGTGATTACCCATGGAGGGTCGGAAAGCACGCTGCCTGGAATGAACGGCACCGAGTACGGTTCCCGCGGCCTGTATGCGCAGTCGGACTTCGGCAATGCGACCATCGTGAACGAAAGGTCCGGGTCGGTCGAGACGAAGGGCGCACGCGGCGTCGGGATGTTTGCAGTACTCAGCAATGACGGCAGCAGCGGTTCCGCGACGGCGGTGGCCCGCAACAAGGGTAGCGTTACCACGACGGGCGATAACGCCGATGCCGTGGTTGCCTTCGCGAGCCGCGGCGGAACGGCCGCCAATCCCAACAGGGTGGAGGCCTTTAACGAGGCTGGAGCCACGATCTCGACCGAGACGGACGGTTCCGGGGGCTTGGGCGCCGCCATCCTAGTAAACGAGGGTATGCCGAATGGCGGAGTAGATGCCTTCGGCAGTGCCTATGCTCGCAATGATGGTACGATCACGACCGAGGGCGGCCGCGGGAAGTTTCATGACACGTCATCGGCCGGCGATTTCGCGTATGGCATAGGCGTTGGCTTTTATTCCTACGATGGCACAGTGATAAACGACGCTGGCGACGTGAGGGCGATGAACACGGGGTCGATTACTGTGTCAGGCCCCGGTGCGCAGGGCATTCGAGTCAATACGTCTGGCACCGGCAAGGCCACCGTTACGGTCGACGGCGGCACGGTAACGGCGAACCACGACTCCCAGACGGATGACGCGGACGATGGGGTCGGCATCTACGCTGTTAGCGGCGCTGACGGCAGAATCGTCGCGACGGTGAGCAACGGGTCGACGATCATGGCGCCGCAGGCCGTTCTCTTCGAGGGCGCTCCGGCGACCCTGACGCTATCGGACTCGGTGATGAGAGGCCGGGTGTCGTTCGGTGACGAAGACGACCGCTTCGTCATCCACGACAGCGTGTTGCGGGGCGACGTCTCGATGGGCGGCGGTAACGACATCGTGAGAGTGGAGTATGCGTCGAATATCGTGGGCAATATCGACTTCGGCGCGGGCACGGACACACTCGAGCTGGATGTCACCAAAGCCTCCATTTTGAGGGGCAATCTGACCAGCCTGGAATACATGGACAAGATGTGCCCTGGCGATTTCACCATCGACGGGGATGTCACGTTCACCGGCAGCAGGGTCAGGGTGATGGACGGCGGGTTGGTGATTACCGGCCATATGGACCTCGGTCAGACGGGGACGGTCGAGGTGCAGGACGGCACGCGGCTGACCGGCCTGCTGACCCAGGGCGGCACGCCGAAGATCACGGCCGGCGGCGGCACCACCGTCGAGACGGGCGGTGCGATCACGATGCAGAAATCGGAGGACGCAGGGGCGGTCGATACGGCGCAGGCGGTCACGACCTTCCTTGAGGACGCGAACGTGCAGGGCGGGGCGCCGCTGATGGTGCAGACCCAGGACGGTGACGGTTCGTTGACCGACCTTGCATCGTTCGACCCGTCCGCGAACACGGCGACCGCGATGGCCACGGCGTCGGTCGGCACGCGGGCTGCGGAGGACTTTCCCGATGAAGACTCGGTAGGCAGCGCGCCCGCCACCGGCACGCCCGCCACCGGCACGCCCGGCACCGGCGGTTCCGGCGGCGGCGGTTCGGGTGTAGGCGCGGGCGGCGCCGTGATAGGCGTCGGGATGCTGGCGCTGATCTTCGCGTTGTTCGACTTCGGGCCGGACGACGCACAGGCCTCGATATCGCCGAAACCCGCTTTCGTGCAGACCGTGGACCGGGAGACACGCTACTGGGCGCGCAACCATTCGCAGACACTGCCTGCGGGCGGCATCGACCGGGCCGAGGGCGTTGAAATCGGCATGGACATCGGCGTCGGCAACGGCTTCAGCCTTGGCATCTCTGCGGCGCCGGACATCGCGGCGGAGCGTATCGGCGGCGCGCAGGACATGACGGCAGTTGCCGGCAGCCGCTACAGCGTGAGCGGCGGGTGGCAGGAGGACGGCGTGTTCGCCAGGCTCAGCCTGTCGCATGCGGACCTGCAGGTCGATGGCTCCTACGAGAACCCGACGGTTGGGGGCGGGTTCCGCAGCCGGTTCGGTGCGGAGCATAACGACGTCAGGCTGGGCGCAGGCGCTCACATCGATCTGGGCAGCGTGACGGTCACGCCGCAGGTGGGTGCGTTTGCGGGCTCTCTGGAGCACGAAGGCCACACGGCAGAGGGCGGCGTGTTCCGCGCTGCCATGCCGGGCCTCACGCAGCGCTACAGCGGCGTGAAGGCCGGGCTGGGGTTCGCTTCGGATTGGCAGGAGGGTCCGGAAGGCCTGAAGCTTCGCCCGACCTTGAAGCTCACCGCCATGCAAGTGCGGACCGATTCGCCGGAATATGAGCTGAAGCAGTCGGACCGTCTGGGGATCTTGTCCACTTCCAGCCGGGCGCGGCTGCCCGATGCTCCCGAGACCGTGTTCGGTTTTGGCGCCGGTCTGGAGGCAACCGGTGTCGGCGGGATGCGGATGCGTTTCGGCTATGCCGGGGCGATCATGGACGGCAAAGTCGTTCATGCCGTTGGCGGCGTGATGAAGTACGAGTTCTGATAGTCAAGGTATAGTCCGGTGCTTCGGGCCCCGCTCCTCGCATGAGGGGCGGGGCCCGTTCCTTTGGCCGACCTCAGGCGCCGGCCATTCCGCGCTACGGTAGCGCCCGGTCCGCGCCCTGCCCCTTGCGCCGCTAGAACAAGATCCGTTCGGATCGGACCGCATTTCGGGCCAAACCCCCATCTGTCGCCCCGGCCTGCGAGCCGGGGCCCAGCCCTGCCGTCCGAGCCTGGCGGGAAGGCCGGAAAATGGCCCCCGGATCTTCGCTTCGCTCCGTCCGGGGTGACGATGGAGGGCTTGCCGAAGGCTGCGGTTCAATACGAAGGGATCATGCTCTAACGGACGTATCGGGGCCGGATTTCCGCGCATTGCGCTGGCCGTCCCGCCTCGACCCCCGTGCGTGACGACGCTCCGAGAAATGCCCGTTACGCGGCCTTTTCGGAGAGCGCGGCTTCGGCGTCGTAGCCGTAAAGCCAGATTTGTCCGGGAGGGAAGCCGCCGCGATAGTCATTGCGGTCCCTTGCGAGCTTCGCGTTGCGCGCCGCGACTTCTGCCGGGTCGGCCTAGCAGGCAATTGTGCTCGATGGCGCGCGACCACGCCTGCACACGGTTGGCGCGGTCGCGGCGCAAGGCTTCGTAGCGGGCGAGTCCTGCCTCGCCTGTGTCCTCGGCGAGGCAGCCGGCCAGCACCCAGGCATCCTCCAGGCTCATGGCCGCACCTTGCGCGTGATAGGGCATCATGGCGTGCGCGGCGTCGCCCAGCAGCGTAATCCGCCCGCGCGTCCAGGCCGGCAGGCCTTCCCGGTCGAACAGCGCCCATTCATGGACGGTCCCGGTGCGTTCCACCATGCGCGTGACCGTGGGCGGGAAGGGGGCCATCGCCCTCGCGGCGTCCTCGACCCGACCGAGCCGCGACCAGGATTCCGGCGTCTCGCGGTCGGTGCGCGCAATCGCGATCCAGTTCATCAGCCGCCCGGCCGAGACCCAGTAGCGCACCATGCAGGCGTCCGGCCCCCACCAGACGCCCGACTCGCGCGGAATGTCGAGATCGGCCAGGCGCTCGGCCGGAACCAGCGCCCGCCACGCCGCCGAGCCCGAGTCCCGCGCATTGCCGGTGCCAAACAGGTGCCGGCGCACAGGGCTGTGAATGCCGTCCGCGCCGATGACGATGTCGGCCTCGACAGTCTCGCCGCCCGCGAGCGTGAGCCGCCCGTCCTCGACCGCGACCACCTGCGCCCCGAGCCGCACCCGCCCCGGCGGCTGGCGGCTGAGCAGCCCGTCCAGCAGGTCGGCGCGATGGGCGTGGTAGTAGGGAAAGCCGAAGGTCTCGCGCGCCTCCCGGCCGAGCGGGGCCTGGACCAGCGACTCGCCTTCATGGCTGCGGATCGCAAGTCCTGTCGGCTCGACGCCCCATTCGGCCATGTCGTCTTCCAGGCCCAGCCAGTTCAGGATGCGGGTCGCGTTGGGGCTGAGCTGGATGCCGGCGCCGACCGCCTCGATGCGCGGCGCCTGCTCCAGGACCAGGGCGTCGATGCCGCGCTTCGCCAGCGCAAGCGATGCGGCCAGCCCGCCTATTCCGGCGCCGACGATAACGATCCGTGACATGCAAATGCGCTCCGGGGGCGCTCAGTTGCGGCGTTCGAGCAGGCCGCGCACGATGACATGGGCCTGTATCTCCGCCGCCCCTTCGAAAATGTTGAGAATGCGCGCATCGCAAAGAATGCGCCCGACCTCGTATTCCTGTGCGTAGCCATTGCCGCCATGCACCTGCACGGCATTGTCGGCATTGGCCCAGGCGGCGCGCGCGGCCAGCAGCTTGGCCATGCCGGCCTCGATGTCGCAGCGCCGCCCGCCATCCTTCTCGCGCGCGGCGAAATAGGCGAGCTGGCGGGCAATCTGGGTTTCGACGGCCATCCAGGCGATCTTGCCGGCAACGCGCGGGAAGCCGAGGATCGCCTTGCCGAACTGCTTGCGGCTGGCGGCGTAGTCCAACGCCAGCTCCATCGCACGCTCAGCGACGCCGACCGAGCGCGCCGCGGTCTGAATGCGGGCGCTCTCGAAAGTCGCCATCAACTGCTTGAAGCCCTGGCCCTCCTCGCGCCCGAGCAGGTCGCCGGCATCCACCTCGAAGCCGTCGAAGCCGATCTCGTATTCCTTCATGCCGCGATAGCCGAGCACCGGAATCTCGCCGCCGTCGATGCCGGGATCGGGAAACGGGTTGCTGTCGTCGCCGCGCGTCTTCGGGGCGAGGAACATGGAGAGGCCGCGATAGCCCGGCGTGTCGGGATCGGTGCGGGCGAGCAGGGTCATCAGGTCGGCGCGCGCCGCATGGGTGATCCAGGTCTTCGCGCCGGAAATCCGGTAGGTGCCGCCGTCCCGGACCGCGCGGGTGCGCACGCCGCCGAGGTCCGAGCCGACATCGGGTTCGGTGAACACGGCGGTCGGCAGCACGGCGCCGCTCGCAATGTCCGCGAGCCAGCGTTCCTTCTGGTCCTCTGTGCCGCCGAGCCGGATCAGTTCGGCTGCGATCTCGGAGCGGGTG
The DNA here is from genome assembly GCA_965261985.1 of Alphaproteobacteria bacterium. Classification (GTDB taxonomy): domain Bacteria; phylum Pseudomonadota; class Alphaproteobacteria; order Bin95; family Bin95; genus Bin95. The sequence continues at coordinate 3,821,901 of OZ253490.1, read as the reverse complement.
CCGAGCGAGCCGACGCCGATATAGCCGCGCGACAGCTCCTCGGTGACCACGCACATGGCCACCTTGCCCATGCCGAGCCCGCCCCACTCCTCGGGCACGGTGAGCCCGAACACGCCCATATCCGCCATGTCGCCGACGACGGCCATGGGGATGAGCTCGTCGCGGCTGTGCCAGCCATGGGCCGGGCCGATAATGCGTTCGTCCGCGAATCGGCGGAACTGGCTGCGCACCAGGGCGAGCGACTCGTCGTCGAGACCGTCGGACGGCCTCTGCCCGTCGGCAAGATGCGCGGCGATTGCCATGCGCACGGCGTTCGAGTTGCCCTCCGCCGCAACCCGCTCCACGGCGGGCACGCGCAGCGCCGCGCCGTTGAGGCCGAGGTCCGCCGGCCGGACGACTTCCCCCTGCGAGATGGCGATGCCGCCGGCAAGCTGGGCCAGATACTCCCCGAAGGCGGCCTGAAGGACGAGCCGGTCGAGTTCCGTCAGGCGGTCCAGGGCTTCCAGCCGCCGCGCCCAGCCGAGCATTTCCCGCAAGCCCGCAACATAGGTCGCGGTCCAGGCAAAGCCGTGGGCGGCGAATTGGTCGCGTTCGAGCAGGGCGGGGTCGGTCCGGCCACCGGCCTGCACGCGCGCCGCAACGCTGCCGCGCGCTTCGTCGAGATGGGCTTCGGCTGCGGCGAGCGCCTCGTCGAGAAGGGAGATAGGGAGGGTCATGGGGTAGGGCGGACGCCTTTTTCGAGCGGTGCGTTATAGCAAGACGGACGCTCCGGCTATACACTGGCGGCCCATAAACCTTGTGGCCGCCGCCCATGCCGCTTCTCGACCCGAGCCCGACCTACAAGCCCTTCCGCTATCCTTGGGCCTACGATGCCTGGCTGACGCAGCAGCGCATCCACTGGCTGCCGGAAGAGGTGCCGCTTTCCGACGACGTGACCGACTGGCGGCGCTCCCTGACACCGGGCGAGCGGAACCTGCTTACCCAGATCTTCCGCTTCTTCACCCAGGCCGATGTCGAGGTGAACAACTGCTACATGAAGCATTACGCCCGCGTCTTCGAGCCGACCGAGGTGCAGATGATGCTGGCGGCGTTCTCGAATATCGAGACGGTGCATATCGCCGCCTACAGCCATTTGCTGGACACGGTCGGGATGCCGGAAGTCGAGTATTCGGCCTTCATGCACTACAAGGCGATGCGCGACAAATACGAGTATATGCGCCAGTTCGGGTCCGACTCGAAAGAGGACATCGCGCGCACGCTGGCGGTGTTCGGCGCGTTCACGGAAGGGGTCCAGCTCTTTGCGAGCTTCGCCATCCTGCTGAACTTCCCGCGCTTCGGCAAAATGAAGGGCATGGGGCAGATCGTGGCCTGGTCGGCGCGCGACGAGACTCTGCACACCGAGAATGCGATCCGTCTCTTCCTCACCTTCGTGCAGGAATATCCCGAAGTGTGGACCGAGGCCCTGCGCTGCGACCTGGCCGAAGCCTGCCGGACGGTCATCCACCACGAGGATGCCTTTATCGACCTCGCTTTCGAGATGGGCGGTGTGGAGGGCCTGCAGGCGGAGGAGGTGAAGGCCTATATCCGCTTCATCGCCGACCGGCGGATGGAGCAGCTTACCCTACCGACGATCTTCGGCGTGGCGGAAAACCCGCTGCCCTGGATGGACGAAATGCTGAACGGCGTTGAGCACGCCAATTTCTTCGAGAACCGCGCCACCGAATACGCCAAGGCCGCGACACGCGGAAGCTGGGAAGAGGCGTTCGCCTGAGCCCGTTAGTACCGTAATGTCACCGTGAACGGATCCGCATAGCAGGTTCCGTAGGATCGATTGTGGAGTCCATGCAAAATGCCACTTAATCTTGCAGTAATTGAGAGCCGCTGGTGGACGGAGGGGAACTCCTCGATACGAGGGCTGTTCGACCTATTGGCGGATATCCATACTGAAAATCCTGGAGATTACCACTATGAGATGTTCAATAATGCACGGTCTCTCAGAGAAATTATCCTTCGTGTTTCAAATAGGAGCAGAAATATTTATATTGCTGCATATGGTCATGAAGGTCAAACATCTATATTTGGAGCAGAGGGTTTAGAGGAAAATAAAGTCTCCAGAACTGAATTAAGAAACATAGTAAGAGACTCCGATTTTAGAGGGTTATTTGTAGGGAGTTGTTGGTTTAAGTAGTGAAGATAATGTACGTTTCCTGTTTGAATATGTTGGACAGTATCGGGCTAATCTTCGCTGGATTTCTGGATATTCTAAAGAAGTGAATTTTATCAATTCCTCGTCTGTAGATTTATACTTTTGGAATACTTACTTCGATATACGAAGTAATCCAGAAGACTACGACCTTGGAGAAAATCCTACAGAGAGGGCGGTAATCGAAATGGTAGCGCAGCGTGTTCGGGACTTCAATCCGGGCGCTCATGAGGAGTTGGGCTTCAACATCTATCGACGGCATGGAGATAACGTCACGCCGTTGTTATGAGTATTTGGGAAACGAAACAGATTTCTGTCAGCTATTGTCGAAGGGTGCCGGCGTTGGGGCGAGCGGGGGAGTGCGTGGCTCGTCGGTCCTCTCTCTCGGGCCAGCTACCCTATGGTCGCGCGTACCGCGTGCGTGCGTCTCGCGCCGGTGCGTCTGATTGCGCGACGCGGTCCGGACGCCGAATGCGGAAAAGGCAGCCCCGCGGAACCGCCTCTGTCGAATACAGCCTACCATCCTTTCCCCAGGGTCAATGCCCGGACGGGAGAAGGATGATACATTCATAATGTTCCGGTTTAGAGGCTTTCGTTTAAGAAAATTATGCAAATTTGTCCATGAACGCAGCAAGGCCGGGCCCGCAAGGGTGCGGCCTTCGCCCCATAGCTGGCCGGGCCGCAAGGGCCCGGAAGGAGGGACCGTGAAACGGGCGGAAGAGGGTTTCAGCTAGAGGTGGCGCCTGCTGGCCCGGCGCGCGCAAGTTGGCGCCAGTGGGGGCAGGGCAAGAGAAAGCCGGGATGCGTGCGGTTTGGTCGACAGCCGAACCACGCCCTGCGCGGGACGGATTCCGGGAGGTCCCCTCGGGCGACTGCGTTAGACGGAACGAAGCGCGTATCCCAGCCTTTCAGCCCCCGAACCTGGTCCGAGACGACTCGTTGATTGACAATGTGAACAAGAGCGTGCCGCTCGCCGCTTTCCCCGTGCCGTCGCGAACGGGGTTAAGTGGCGTCGGCGCACGCTGCGCCCTTCGCCCGGCCTCGACCAGTAACGAGCCTCATCGACGGGTCCTCAAACCAGCGGTTGCCGGCCGCCATTGTCGCCGAAGGCCTGTTCGCGGTAGAGGCCCAGGGCGCGCATGACCGGCAGGTCGGACAGGCAGAACAGGCAGGCGTCGTCGGTTTCCGAGCCGTTCGCATGCTCGTGCCAGGCCCAGGACGGCACGCAGAAGATGTCGCGCTCGGACCAGTCGTAGCGTTGGCCGTCGATGACCGAATGGCCGCTTCCCTTCGCGACCTGATACAGGAAGCTGCCGGTATGGCGGTGCGCCTTCGTGTGCTCGCCCGGCCGCAGCAACTGCATGCTGGCGCCCATCGTCTGCATCACGGGGCCGTTGGTCGCCGGGTTCACATATTCCATCAATATGCCGTCATGGGGCGAGCCGTCGGTGCAGGCGGCGTAGTTGCAGAGCGCCTCATAGGTCGCCAGCCATTCATACTTGAGGAGCGGCGAATAGCCTTTCGTCCAGTCGCCGCCGACCGGGGTCAGCCCTGCATTGCCCCAGGTGCTCGTCACATCGTCGACCTCATGGGCCACCGCCTGGGCGAGGTCGGGATGCACCTCGTAGAAATTCGCCTCCATGGCGTTGACGAACGGGATGTCCAGGCCGTCCTGCCAGATACAGGGGCTGCCCGTCGCTTCGACCCCGTGCTCATGCCATGTGCCGTTCGGGGTCAGCACGAAGTCGTTCGCGCCGAGCGTCATCTTGTGCCCGTCCACGACCGTGTAGGCGCCCTCGCCCTCCATGATGAAGCGGATCGCGGATGCCGAGTGGCGATGTGCGCTCGCCGCCTCGCCCGGGTTCATCGCCTGCAGTCCGGCATAGATCCAACCCACTGCCGCCGCGACGTCGGCGCGGCCGGGATTGTTGAGATAGACGACCCGGCGGCCTGCGTCTTCGGGCGTCACCAGATCGAGGGACCGCAGCACATGGCCGCGGAGGTCGCGATAACGCCAGACGACCGGGACGGACTGCGAGACGGGTTCCCACGGTTCGATCTTGTTGGCGACCGTCCACAAGGCGCCGGCGCGGTGCCTGTCGAGTTCGTCGTAATAGGCCAGCAGTTCCGGCGTATCTTCTACATTCGCCCTGCCGGGAACGTCTTCCCGGTAGTTCTCGTGTTTCCTGCCCATTTGCCGCGACTCCCGATGATGAGCGGCGACCGGTTTCGACGCCTCAGTCCGCTGCGGCCTTGCGGGCCTCTTCCCGGGCGATTTCGGCGGCGATGGCTTCGGCGGCGGTGCCGACGAAGAGTTCGCGGTTCTCGTTGCTGTAGTCGTAGGACTCGCGCCTCAGCGCATTCGAGCCGTGGAAATGCGGCATCACATAGCGCTGCACCAGCTCGAAATGGCGCTTGGTCGCGGGGAAGTCGGCCCAGTTATGCGCCAGTTCCAGGAACGCGCCGAAGCCGCCGGAGCCTTCCTGCAGGCGCTCGATATGCTCGATCATGTCGTCGGGCGTGCCGATCACCGCCATGCGGTTCTCGGTCAGGTAGGTCACCGCGTCGTCGATGTCCGGCGGCACGATCGGGAAGGTCGCGATCTCGCGGAAATACTTGGCCCAGAGTTCGAGGCCGAATTCGACATTCCGGTAGGCCTGCTCGCGGGTCTCGGCGATATGGGCGAGCGTGACGACGCGCCAGTTCGCTCTGTCCACCGTCTTGCCGTTCTCGGCCGCCGCGCGCTCGCAGAGCTTCCAGTTGTTGGCGTGCGCCTCCAGCGCCTCGGGCGAGGTGCCGCCGATAGACAGCATGCCGAGCCCGTGCCGGCCCGCCGCCAGCCCGCCCGCCGGCGAGCGCGCGCAGGCCACCGCCATCTCCATATGCGGCCAGGAATAGCCCGCCATCTGGAGCTGGGCCTCGCGCAGCTCGAACCAGTCGGTCTTCATCGACACGCGCTCGCCCTTCAGCAGCGCCATCAGCGCGTCGATGGCTTCGTTCATCATGCGGCGCTGGTCGCGCGGGTCGATTCCCATGCGGAAGGCGTCGCCCGCGAGCGCGCCGGGGCCCACGCCGAACATGCTGCGCCCCTTCGTCATATGGTCGAGCTGCACCATGCGGTCGGCGAGCGCGAAGGGGTGGTGGTAGGGCAGCGAGACGACGCCGGTGCCGAGCCGGATATGCCGGGTCCGCTCGGCGGCGGCGGCGATGAACATCTCCGGGCAGGCGATGATCTCGAAGCCGCCGGAATGGTGCTCGCCGACCCAGGCCTCGTGGTAGCCGAGCCGGTCGAGATGCTCAATCAGCTCCATGTCCCGGTCGAGGCAGGCGGTCGGGTTCTCGTTTACCGGGTGGAAGGGGGCAAGGAAGATGCCGAAACGGAGCGGGGCGGGCATGGGAATGCAGGTCCTTCTGGCGAGTAGCCGCGCATATTGCCCCTCCGGTCTCGATAAAGAAAGGCGCGCGCGTTGCTGCTTTACGGCGCCTTGAGAGCGCGCCAGGGCCGGAGCGCGGGAATGGCGAGCAGGACGAGGGCCATGCATACAAGCCCTTCCGCCGCCATGATTCCGACCGCGGTCTGGGCGCCGAAATGCTCCGCCATGAACCCGACATGCAGCGTGCCGACGGGGCCGCCCGCGCCGATCGCAACCGTCATGACGCCCATGACGCGCGCGCGCATCGCCGGCGCGGCGCTGTGCAGGATCAGCGCGCCCTGCATGGCCGAGAAACCTGCAAAGCCGATGCCGCTTGCCAGCAGCAGGGTCATGGCCTCGCGATAGCCGGGCATGAAGGAGAAGCCGACGATGCACGCGAGGAACGCGGCGCCCGAAATGACATAGAGGCGCAGGAAATGTTGCGGGCGGACGAACGCGGCAATCACCAGCGCGGTCGCGAATGCGGTCGCCGCCTCGGCGGACATCAGCGAGCCGGTCGCGAGCGCGTTCAGCCCGAGCTCCCCTTTGCCGATGACCGGGATCATATTGAGATAGGGGAAGCCGAAGACATTCATCGCCACGGTCAGCAGGATCGTGCCCAGCAAGACCGGCGCATGCGGCAAATAGGCGAAGGCGTCGCGGATATCGGCAAAGAGGCCCCTGCCGGCAGGCGGCGCCGCCGGTCGCCGGTAGGAGGCGGAAAGCAGCAGCAGTGCGCCGCCGCCGAAACAGGCCGCACCGGCCAGATAGGCGCCCGCAATGCCGATGGTCAGCATCAGCGCGCCGCCCGCCAGCGGCCCCAGCATGCGGGTGAAATTGTTGGTGGAACTGTCGAGCGCCATCGCGGTGCCGAAGCGCGACGGCCCGGCGAGGTCGCCGAGCATGGTGCGCCTTACCGGGAAGTCGAGCGCCCAGAAGGCGCCGCTGAAGAAGACCCCGACCGCCGCGTGATAGACCGTCAGCTCCCCCGCAAGCGCCAGCAGGGCGAGCACGCCCATGACGGCGGCCATGGCGGCCATGGCAGCGAGCAGGATGAGCCGGCGGTCTCCGCGTTCCGACAGCGCGCCGGCGAAGGCGCCGAACAGGAACATCGGCGCCTGGCGGAGGAACAGCACCAGCGCGACCGCCAGGGCCGAGTCCGTTTCGTCGAAGACGAACAAGCCCACGGCCAGCGTTTCCAGCCAGCGCATGGCGCCCGCCAGCGCCCCGGCCGCCCAGGCGCGGCGGAAGCCCTTGCGGGAAAGCAGGCGCAGCGGGGCGGCGGCTACGGCCCGGCGGGGCACGCCGGCGCCCTCAAGCCCCGCAGCCCGGGCTTATCGACAAAAGGCCGGGCGCTCGGCCGGGCCTTTCGGATGGGTTGGTGGAGCCAAGGGGATTTGAACCATTTCGACAACCCCATGCCAGAAAGGAGTTTCAGAAATTATCGTGCTCTTGCCCATCAATTTGCCCATCAGTCGCGGCGTGTCACCGTGCGCGGTGAGGTCAGTCGCCGCCTTTCGTGTTCTTGGCGATCTGCTCCAGCAACCGTTCCTGCCGTTCGGCCAACCGCTCCTGCCGCTCGGCGGACTCTTTCATCGCCTCGCGGTCTTCCTTCCGGCGCCTGCCAGTCAGCCACGCCCAAAACGCTGCCAAGACGGCGATCACAATGGAGGAAATCACATCGGCCACCACTTCGATTTCAACATCCTGAATCCAGTCCAACATTCGTTGCTACGCCCCTGTTGCCAGGAACGGGGTTTACCAGACCTCCATCCGGGGCGCGATGTTGCCGGCCTCAGCTTGCTCGAACCACGCGATCCTCGCCCGGACCTCGGATATGCGCCGGTCGAGGACGGCCGGGTTCTCGTACTCCACGCCCTCGAAATGGCTCTTGATGCCGCCATGCCCCGCGACGCGCTCGCGGGCCAGCAGAAGGCTTTGGAGAAGTCGTCGTTCCTGCGCAGCGATGACCGCCGCGTCCGTCGCGGACGGCGCCGGGATGGCGTAGACCACCTTCTCCGTCGCCTTCCCGGATGTGTACGAGACGACCATCAAGCACTCGCTGCCGAGCCCGGACGTGAAGTCGATCAACGTATTCCATTTGGCGGTGAAGCCGGTCGCGACGGGTGCGAACCCGGTGACACCAGAGCGCAGCGCGCCGGCCCTGGTGTCTTCCTCGATCACCTCGTCGGCCGCAATGTCATAGCCTCCGAACATGGTCCATTGCGGAGGGAGCCCGCCGTAAGATGTTTCGGCTTGTGCATCGATGAACGGCGGCATGATCTCGCTCCGCCTCCATGCCGTGAAGCGGTCCGCGCCAGCCGGCGGCTCATAGGTGGCGTCCTCGCCGTAGTCGATCAGGACGCGGGTCAATGGGGTGCGCATCATGCGGCCCTCCGGATGTTGTCGGCCTCGGCCAGCAGGATGCCGACGCCAAGGTGAGAGACGGCAGCGAGGGAGTAGCAGAGAAGGTCCAGAGGCTCGTTGCGCGGCACGATCTTCCTCCACATCAAGCGGGTCGCGCCGGTCTTCTTGTCCAGGGTCCGCATGAGGGTTTCGGAGACAATGCCCTCGAATTCCTCCGGCCCGTATCGGGTTTCGTCCTGCGGCCATGTCATCGGCTTGGGCTCGACGCCCGCGATGGACTGGCGCATGAGGGAGAAGGCGGTCGCCTTGGCGCTGTTGCCGCAGACGAGCATGAGCCCGGACGGCCCGTAGGTCTCCAGCGAGTCCGCGGTCACGCTCCGCCGGGCCAGTACCGCCCCGAACCTTTGCGGCGGGAGGCCCTTCAGGCACATGTAACCTCCGCCTTGGGTGCGCACGAACTCGGCCGCCTGTTCGGTGTAGTGTCCGCCGCTGTCGATCACGGTCAGGGCCGGGCGCACCATTGGACCTGCCCCGTGCGGCCGCGGCGTCTCCACGAAGGCGGCCAGCTCCGCCCATAGGTCCGGGTTGCCGGGGTCGCCGTAGAACCTCCGGTAGTCGAGAGCCCAGCGGCGGAGGCGATACCAGCGCCCGCCGTGCATCAGGCCCTTGAACTCCGGGCTTCCCCAGCCCTTGACGCGGGAGGCGTCGGCCTCGCCGACCTCCACGCAGCCCCATGCGGAGATCTCCGCCTCCAGCCTGTTATCTTGGACATCGACGGCGCCGATCACCACCGCCGCCTCCGCTGGCACGGTGGTCGGGTCGTAGTCTTCCCTGCACGATGACCGCAGACCCTCGGGCGTGACGCCTTGCGCGGCCTCGGGCTTGTAGGGCAGGGCCAGCCGCCCGGTCTGGAAGCTGATTACCTCCGCCATGGAGCCGGTCTGCTTCCGGTGCGCGTCCGCGCGCTTCCACTGGCGGACGATGCTCCGCAGGGACTCGAAAGGAGACAGGAAGGCGTCGAGGTGGTAGCCCGCCGTTCCCGGCACGGCCTCCGCCTGGGTCGCCTTCCACCGGCCGCCCGCCACCGCGCGCCGGAATGGTATGCCCTCCAGCGCCGCGCCGCAGCACGGCATGACATAGACCGGATACCGGCGGCCCTTGAAGATCACGTTGCGCCAGTCCGCGACATTCTCGCGGTCGCAGGCGGGACAGTGGAGGAACCAGCGCCGGGCGTCGCTCTTTTCCAGTTCCACGGTCGTTTTGCATTCGTGCTCATAGCCGGCACTGGAGGCGGTTATCAGCCGGCCCTCGCCACCATAGGCGGCCATGCGGTCCACCAGGTCGCCCAGCAGGTCCTGGTGGAACAACCGCAGCTCGTCCACGATGACGACGCTCGCCGTGCGCATGACTCCGGCGCCGCCCTCCCTCGCGGAAATGACCTCCAGGCGCCCGCCGGCGTCGGTAGAGCGCACGAAAGGCGGTCGCTTGGGCTCATAGGCCGCCCGGACCGCCTCGTCGGTGCAGGCGCGGCCCCACGCTATCAGGCGCGCGGCCATGGTGCGCTTGAGCTTGTCGTCGGGCTCGAAGAACAGGACGGACCGCCCGGCGGCCGTATGCCCCAGCGCCGCCGCTATCAGGGTCGCGGTCTTCCCGGACTGGACGCTGCCCCGGAGCGTCACCTGTTCAAGATCGGGATCGTCCATGGCGTCCAGCGGCTCGCACCACGGCGCACCGCCCGGCTGCCATGACGCCCCGGCGCGCGGCCCGTCCGCGACAACGAGATGCTTTTCAGCCCAGCGTCGAAGCGCGCTTACACCACCAGCGGCAGGAAGTGGTAGGACTTGCCCGTCGGGCATTGCTGCATCCTCGCTGCGATCGCTGCCGTCGCGTCGCCATATGCCGGTCGATCGACAAGCCCGATCCCGGTCAGGGTCGCGGCGCGGATGATGCGCTTGTCAGGCGACGGCCAGTCCTCCGCCGTCACCTGCATTTCGACGGAGAAGCCCCTCAGGATGCGCCGCGCCACCATGTCCCGGATATCCTGCCGGTAGTCGGGTATCTCCGCCCGGAGCGTGAGCCGTTCGGCGCTGTCGCTCAGGGTGAGCCCGCCTCCGCCAGTACGCGCCAACGGCTCGGCCCGCAGGTGCATCCGGTTCAAGATCACGTCCTCAAACTTGAAGGCGCCGGGCTCGACCTGCTCGTCGAACATCTCGAGAATCCGCGCCGTCGCGCCGTAGGGCATGGCGACGCCCTCGATCACGGCCCCGGAGTCGCGAAACTCCAGGGCGGCGAAGCGGTATTCGAGCGCGTCCATCTAGGCCACCTGAATGTCGATCTGCTTGTAGGCCGCCGCCCGCAGAACGGTATGGGCGTCCCAAAGCAGGATTGCGGTCAGGACGATGCCTTGCGACGCTTTCGAGTACGGATCACGCACGATCTCGACGCCACCGCCCCACATTGCCCCGACGCTATCGCCGCGCATGGCGCCGCCGTTCGGGCCGGCGGCGTGCAGGACGGCAGACTGCTTCATGCTCGCAATCGCGGGAATGTAGGTCGAGGCGTAGCAGGCCCTCGACCGGCGCCGCAGGGCTTCGCTCCCGGACTCGCCGGACCCGGCCTGATAGGTCCCGGCCGCATGGCGATAGGTCTCATCGCCGATGATGCTGGAGACCTCGGTCTCCATGGAGGCGTGAATACCGTCCACCGCTGCCGCGTGCAGCTTGCCATAGTCGGCATACACCGCCTCAGCGGTCGAAAGGTCCGTCCCGGTCAGCTTGGTCAGGAAGCCCTCGACATTCTGCGGATTGGTGTTCGTCGGTGCCGCGCCGTTCAACAGCAGGTCCTGCATTTTCGAGCGCAGCGCGTCGGTGAGATTGCGCCGGTATGCCATTTCCACGCCGATCACCGATGCCGCCTGTTCATGCGTGAATTCGAGGATGGCAGTCAGGCGCTTCGGCTTCAGGCTCGCCACGGTGAACGAGGTCGCCACCGCGGCCGTCGCGGCCGTCGCTTCCTTGGTCTGGGCCGGCGCGACATTGCCGGAAAGCAGCGGATACTCCGCCGCACCCACTCCCGCGTCGTCAAACCGCAGACCCAACGTGTCGGCGATGCCCGGCCCGAACAGTTCCTGCAAGATCGGCCGCTGCCGGGTCGGACCGTCATAACCGCCCGTGGTCGAGAACGCCCGATCCTCGACGGTCTCCATGGAGTGCCGCAGGACTGCCCACGGGATGACCGCGCCGCCGGACGGCCCGATGACCGGGGCCTTGTGCGCGGCGTTCACCTCCGCCGCCCGGCCCTCCGGTGCGCGCCCTTGCGCAGCGGCGGCAAGCCAGTGGCGCACCTCCGCCTTGGACGTGAGGTCGCGGGCCTCGCGTTCCTCCGCCGTGAGCCCGGATGCGTCGCGCGTCTCGGTCTCGGTCTCGGATTCCGCCGTGAGCGCCGCCCGATATTCGGTCTCGACGCCCTCCAGCTCGTCCAGCAGTTCCTTGCGCTTGGCAAGGGAGTCCTCGCCCGGCGCCAGCTTGTTCGTTTCGCTGCGAATCTCGCTTGCCCGCAGCGCCAGCTTCACGCTCTTTTTCATGGTCTCATTTCTCCAGTTTTTCCAGCGCCTGCGCAGGCGTGTAGATGCCTTTGTCAGTCAGCAGCGCCAAGGCTTGCGCTTCCTTCTCCGGCTGCGGCGGTTGGCGCTTCGGGCCGGGCCAGGTCGGGTTGCGGAGCGCGTCCAGCGTCGCCGCGTCCATGCGGGGCAGAAGACGGTCCGCGAAGGCCCCGGACAGGACGGACTGCCAGAGCGGCAAACGGTAGTGGCGATGCCACCAACGGCGGCGCCGGCCGTATTCCCGTTCCGCGTCCTGCCACGCCATGCGGAGATTCGAGAACGACCCGGACGAATAGTCGGAACGCAGCTCGGATATCGGCAAGTTCAAGGCGGCCGCGCCGTCGCGCTCCAGCACGCTCTCATAGGCCATTGCCTGCGCGTCCGGGCCGGCGGCGACGCGCGCGACAGCCTCGCCCGGCTTCATGTAGGGGACGGACCCGACGCCCGTCCGCGTGATGGACTCGACATGCCCGGCGGCGTTGTTCGGTTGGTCCTGCACCACGCCCGGCCGATAGCCGGTCCCGGCCGTGATGCGGTCCGGTGAGGCGTTGGAGATGACGGCCGCCAGCTTCGCCAGCGCGCCCAGCCCGTGACCGGCGGCGATGCGCGTATTCTGGAGCGCGGCCGCATAGGGCAGAGCCGCCGCTATCCAGCCCATTGCCCGGACCTGCCCGTCGCCGCGGTCGCCCAGGTAGTGGAAGCCGGTCCGCCGCACGGTCGGTGCGCGCCCGATCCGGTAGCCCGTCACAACCGGCCGCCAGTCCGGCCCCGTCAGAACCGGGTCCATGGCGTCCGCCGGGATAACCTGCCCATCGTCGAGGATCAGCAGCTCGCCGTCCGTCGCCACCTGCCGCAGCAGCCCGCGCTCGCGCTCCAGGTCGTGCACCCGGACCCATAGCGCCGCCGCCGCAGCCGCCGTCGCCTCCGGCACGGTATCGGCGAAGACGGGCGGCTCGGGCTCGCCGCACAAAACGCCGCCTTCCATGCAGCGCAGATATGCCGTCAACAGCGGCGAGGTGCGCGCCAGCCGGCGGCCCTCGATCACCAGATTTTCGGAGCCGTCCGCGACGGAAAGCGAGGCGACCAGTACGGCGGGCGAGACCATCCACGCATAGGTTATTCCGCTGAATTCGTAGAATTGGCTGTAGAGTTGCCCGACGTCGATTTCCTGCCGGACCTCTACTGGCGCGCTCTTGCGGAACAACCCAAACATGGCCGTCCCATAAGTATTTCTTATAGATTGCCTGTCAAGGCATTAGTTTGGAATCCCTCCAAAAATCGCAGGAAGTTGCGAACCGCCCCCCAAACCTCGCCTCTCAGCGGCCCTCACAGGACCCGCTGGGCAGTCCAGTGCACGACTATCTGGGTCGCCAGCCGTCAGGAAAACCGATACCGAACCGCATGAAATACTCTCTATCCCATAGGCCCTGCATGGCCTTTGAGATGTCGTTCTCTAGCTGGCGGCGGGCTAGCTCAACCCAAAGCGGTTCATCGGTCATGGTCGTCTCCATCAACTTGGTTTCTCGCCCCTGTTGGCCATCTCGGTGAGCTGTCGCTGGGCTTGCTGAATTGCTTCCTGCTTTGCCTCGTGCAGCCGGGACAGCCCGATGAAAGCAGCCTGCATCACGCTATCGAGTGGCTCAGGCGGAACGGGCATTCCCTCGGCCTTGCATTGCTCGGCCCATCGCTCATGCAGCCCCTGGGCGAATGTCCATTCAGCGTCGGTCAGAGTGCGGCGCATGAGTGTGTTCCTTCATCGGGTGGAGTGATACCGGCTGCACCCCACCCCGGATTCGGCCATTCCGCCATGCGTCCGAGCGTCCTATCCGTCCGGGGCGCGGCTTGCTATCCCACCCGCCCCCTCTCTCCCATAGGGAGAGGGGCCGGGATAGCAAGCCTTGCGGGCGGTCATTGCTTGCTATCCGAGCTATCCGATAGCTCGTATTTGGTGAGCCGGTTTCCGGGTATGGTCTCCCGGATTGCCCCTCTTGCGAGCAGGGCGTCGATCCGTCGAGAGACCTGCACCTGCTGCTTGCCCACGGCCCGCCTCGTCTCGGTCTTGTTCATGGGCGTCCTGCGGAGGTTGGCGAGGATCGCCTCGTCCAGTTCGTCGTCGGGCTCGTCGCCGTCCCATGGGCCTGCGCTCCACCACGTCCATTGCTGAAGCTCCAGCGGGTCGGGCCTGGGTCCGTATGACTGCTTGTCGGCACTCAGGCGGAAACGCCCGTCAACGTCCTCCAGGACCAGCATCGCCCGCGCCGCGTTCCGCCAGTCGGTGCTCCCGCTGTAGGCCGCCGCGTTCTTCGGCGGATGCCCGACGATCACGATGGCGCAATGGCATTCCGCCGCCCATGCGCCCCAATTCGCCATGAACGCCCGCACCGCAGGCCGGTCGTTCTCGTTGTCGCCATAGGCGGCGGCCAGCGGGTCGAGGATCATCAATCCGGCCGCGCGGGCCTTGGCCTCCGCTCGGACGGCCTGCCCCACTGGCGTAAGCCCGCCGTCGAGCCATACCGGGCCGGCGGCGGCCATGTCGATATAGGCCAGGCGATCCTCCAGCCGGTCTTGCAGGGCCTCCGGCGCGCTCAGTCCTGCGATTGCCGGCCAGTCAAAGAAGCGCCTTTGCGCTTCCTCGACCTCATCCTCCCAACTTGCGAAAACGACATGCGAGCTGGCGCCGTCGAGTTCCGGGCCGGAGTCATGGGCGAACCACCGCCGCGCCCCGGATGCCCTCGCTATGGCGAGCATGACCGCAAGGCGGGACTTGCCGAGACCGCCGCCGCCGGTTAGCAGCGTCACGCGGTCCGCCGGTACCCAGCCCGGCGCAATCCATTCCCGGGGCGGCGGCGGCGGGATGCTCCAGTCATCGGTAACGGCGAGATCGAGCAGGACCTGGGGCGGCTCATCGTGCCGCTCTACCGTCATCGCGGCTTTCAGCTTCTGCACTTCCTCCGGCGAAGCCCAGCCGGCCTCTCGTGCGTAGTCGAGGCGCGGGTCTTCGGCCAGCAGGTCCTTCAACAGCACGCTCCCGGTCGTCATGGCACCTCGCTTGCGAGGCGGCTGGATATGGGCCGGTGCGCCCGGAGGATGCCGAGAAAGGTTTCCACTTCCATGTCGGTCAAAAGCCGATCCTCCGGGACCGCCACGTCGAAGAATTGGAGGGTCTGCCAAAGGTCGAATTCGTCCGGCGTGAGCGCGCCAGGGTCCGGCTCGGGCAGATAGTCCCGGAACATGCGGCAAGTCAGGACCAGGGCTGGACGGCGGAGCGCCGGCCAGTGGTGGCTATCGGCGAGATAGGCGAGGCAAACCTCTAGGTCGTGGCGGTTTCCGGGCCGGTGTTGCGCGTCCGGGCGCGTCCGGCTACGTTGCTCAGGCATGGCGGATGCCCCCGCTATGCGCCATCAGCATGCGGCTCGCCGGTCCTCCGAATCGGCGGGCCGTTCTGCTTCAGGCGGCTGCGTGTTGGCCTTCAGCGCGGGGGCGGGAGGCAAGCCACGCCTCGATTTCCGCAGACGACCAGCGGACCGCGCCGTTGGGGCCGGTCCCTACCCGGATAGGCGTCGGGAATGTGCCGGCGCGCATCCGCCTATAGATGCTGGTGCAGGAGAGGCCCGTACGGGCTTCCACTTCCCGGCGCCGGAGTAGCCTGAGTTCAGTCATGGGGACGCTCCGTTTGAAACTGTCCCCATGTATTTGCGCGAATTATCGGCGGCGCGCTGGCCTAAAAAATGCCGGCAGGTGGCCTAAAAAATCCGCGCGCCCTACAGCCCGGAAGAACTCGACTGTCTGCCGCATGCGGAAGATGACGGTCGCCATCGCTTCGACATGGGGCTCGAGCTTCTTCCCCTGCTGATAGCGATACAGAATCGCCGTGCGGCTGTTTTTGCTCATGAGGGGGGTTTCCTTGAGCACCTCGGCAACCGCCTTCCGTTCGGAGCCCAACTCCGCCTTCAATTGCTCAATCCGCCGGTAGGTCCCCACCGCCTGTTTGATGGTCAGGGATTGCGATCCGCGCGGCCTTCCTCGCCGCTTAGCCATAGAGCTGCACCACCTTGGCGGTTGCGCGGCCCAGATACCGCGCCCATTCGTCCATCAGCATCCGGCGCAACGCCAACAGGTCGGTCCGGAAATAGGCGCCCTCGACCCCGACCACGGCATGCGCCAGCGCGGCTTCCGCCACTTCGCGGGACTTGCCGGTTTCGGCGCACCAATCCCGGAAGCTGGAGCGGAAGCCGTGAACGGTCGCGCGATCCGCCAGCCCGTATTTCCGCAAGAGCATTGTCAGGGTCACATCGGAGAGCGGGGAGCCGGGCTTGGTGCTCGACGGGAACACAAGGCCGCTGTCGTCTTGGAGCGGGCGCGCGGCTTCGAGCACGGCCACGGCTGCATCCGACAACGGCACACGGTGTTCGGTCTTCGCCTTCATGCGGTCCGCCGGTATGCGCCACTCGCGCGCGTTCATGTCTATCTCGCTCCACCGGGCGCCGCGCGCCTCGCCGGACCGGGCTGCGGTCAGCACCAGAAACTTGAAGCACAGCTTGGATGCCATGGACGCCTGACCGTCATCGAAGCGTTGCAGGGCCGCTGCAACCTCGCCGTGGGGCAGGGCGCGGAAATGCGCCTTCAAGCGGGGCATGGACGGGAGCGCGCCGTCGATAGCCTCGCCAGCGGCGTTTTGCTCGATGTAGCCATGCCCCATGCCCCACTTGAGCACGGTGCGGATGCGCTGCCGGACCCGGTGCGCCGTCTCAGGCTTGCTCGCCCATATGGGCGTCAACACCGCCAGCACGTCGCGGCGCTCGATCCTGTCGAGCGGCATCTTGCCGATGACCGGGTCGGCATAGAGGCGGAGGGTTTGCCGCCATTGCGTTGTGTGCTGCCCATTGCGCCACCGGCCTATATTCAGCGCATGCACCTTGTCAGCCGCTTCGGAGAATGTCGGCATGGCGGCCCGGCGCTTTTCGGCGAGCGGGTCGCGGCCCTCGGCAACGGCAGCCCGGTGTGCATCGGCAATTTGTCGCGCCTTGGCCAAAGAGACGCTCGGATAGCCCCCCAAGCCTATGTCGCGGCGTCGGCCGTCAATCGTGGCCCGGAGAATCCAGCCCTTTGAGCCACCGGCTGCGATGCGGAGATAGAGGCCGCGCCCGTCGCCGTGCATCCCCGGCTTGTCGAGCGCCCTCACTTTCATTGCGGTGAGTGTCATCGTCTTGCCCATCAATTTGCCCATCAGCTAGGGCGGGAATATACGGCAAAACGCGGCAACCGGCAACAATATGGGGTAAGAAAAAACCCCTGCCGAAGCAAGGGTTTAGAGTGAATATGCGGGAATACTTGGTAGGTTAGGGTGGTGGAGCCAAGGGGATTTGAACCCCTGACCTCTTGAATGCCATTCAAGCGCTCTCCCAGCTGAGCTATGGCCCCCCAAGGTGTCGGCGCGGTGCGCAAGCCTTCGGCCGCCGCGCCGCGAACCGCCAATATAATCGTTGCCCACAATTGCGGGCAAGTGCGAGTCGGCGCCTCAAACCTCTTCCGGCCCGTCTTTCTTGCCGACGGCGGGAACCGCCTCGCCGAGGTCGTCGTCGTCCAGGTCCTCGGCGTCCTCTTCGTCCTCGTTCTCGTCCTCAAGATCGATACTGTCTTCGGCCTCCTCCTTCGGCACAGGCTTCTTGGGCGCCGCGCGCGGCGCGGGCGGCTTCACACGGCGGGGCTTCCGGAAATTCGCCTGCGGATGCTTCGCCCCGCATTCCGGGCAGACCGCAGGGTCTCTTCCGAGGTCGTAGAACTTGGCGCTGCACGATGGACAGACACGCTTGCTGCCGAGATTAGGTCGGGCCACGGGCGGTCTCCGGAAATTGGACCAAACGAAAGCGGCGAGCGTTTGCCAGAAGGCCGGCGGAGTGTCAAAACGAATTCGACCGAACGGTGACACGAACATGGAGGATGGCCCGGTGACCGGGACAGGCGGCGCGGTTTCTCACCCGTGCGGCGCTCTCCGAGGAGACGTGCGCGCGCCGGGCGACAAATCCGTTTCGCACCGGGCGCTGATGCTTGCCGGCGTCGCGGTCGGCGAGACGAAAATCGACGGCCTTCTCGAAGGCGAAGACGTGCTGGCGACTGCGGCCGCGCTGCGCGCGCTGGGCGTGGAGGTGGAACGCACCGGACCGGGCCGCTGGCGGGTTCACGGTCGCGGGGTCGGCGGGCTGACGGAGCCGGCCGATGTGCTCGACATGGGCAATTCCGGGACTGCGGCGCGGCTCCTGCTGGGCCTGCTGGCGACGCACCCGTTGACCGCGACCCTGACCGGCGACGCCTCGCTCAGGTCGCGCCCGATGCGCCGGGTCAGCGAACCGCTGTCCCGATTCGGCGCCGCTTTCCACGGCCGGGCGGACGGCCGGCTGCCGCTCACGGTCGTCGGCGCCGGCAGCCCGGTGCCGGTGCGCTACGAACTGCCGGTGGCGTCGGCGCAGGTCAAATCGGCCGTGCTTCTGGCCGGCCTCAATACGCCGGGCGAAACGGTGGTCGTGGAGCCTTCGCCGACGCGCGACCACACAGAGCGCATGCTGCGGCATTTCGGAGCATCCGTGCAGCGCGAGGAGGGCGGTGTCGTGCGGCTTGCAGGCGAGCCGGAGCTCACGGCAAGCGCAATCTCGGTGCCGGGCGACATTTCCTCGGCGGCGTTCCCGCTTGCGGCTGCCGCCATCCTGCCGGGCTCGCGCGTGACCGTCGCCGGCGTCGGCCTCAATCCGGGCCGCATCGGCCTGGTCGAGACCCTGCGCGAAATGGGCGCGGGACTTGCCGTCGCCAACGAACGGGTCGAAGGCGGCGAGCCGGTCGGTGACGTGACGGTGGAATGGAAACCCCTTGCTGCCGTCGATGTGCCGCCGGAACGCGTGCCGAGCATGATCGACGAGTTCCCCGTGCTGGCTGCGGTCGCGGCCTTCGCCGAGGGCACCACGCGCATGTCCGGGCTCGCCGAGCTGCGCGTCAAGGAAAGCGACCGTCTGGGCGCGATGGCGGCCGGACTGGCGGCTTGCGGCGTCGGCGTGCGGGAGAGCGACGACACGCTGGAGGTCGAGGGCGGGCGGCCGAAGGGGGGCGTCGAGATCGCAAGCCGGCTCGACCACCGCATCGCCATGGCCTTCATGGTGCTGGGCATGGGCGCGCGCAAGGCCGTGCGGATCGACGATATCGCCCCGGTGGCGACCTCTTTCCCCGGTTTCGTCGGGTTGATGAACGGGCTCGGCGCGGCGGTCGAGGCGTGATCGTCACCATCGACGGGCCGGCTGCGGCCGGCAAGGGCACGCTGGCGCGCCGGCTCGCGGCAGCGCTCGGCTATGTCTATCTCGACACGGGCGCGCTCTACCGGGCTGTCGCGAAATCGGTGCTGGAAGCCGGCGGCGACCCGGACGCCGCCGCGGAGGCCGCCGCGCATGCAAAGGCGCTGGACCCGGCCGCGCTGGAAGACCCGGGCCTGCGGGGCGAAGAGGTAGGCGATGCGGCCTCCCGCGTGGCGGCGCTGCCGGCGGTGCGGACCGCCCTGCTGGCGTTCCAGCGGCGGGTGGCGGCAACACCGCCGGGGGCCGTGCTGGACGGGCGCGATACGGGCACGGTCATTTGCCCGGACGCGGAACTCAAGCTATTCGTGACGGCCAGCATCGAGGAGCGCACGCGCCGCCGTCTGCAAGAGTTGCGGTCACAAGGTGAAACGCTTATGTTGCCGCAGGTTTTGGCCGAGGTCGCCGCGCGCGATTCGAGGGACCGTGCTCGGCAGACCGCGCCATTGCGGCCGGCGGACGACGCCGTTGAGATCGACACCACGGGGATGACCCCGGATGCGGTTTTTCAGCGGGCGTTCCTGCTGGCGAGGGAACGTCTCGCGGCATTGGAAAGCGGGTCGGGCCCGAGCGGATAATTAGGAAGGATCGGCCTGCCGTTCGCCGAGAAGATGCGGATGGCGAGTCGGTTTGCAGTTGGAAAGGAACGCAGCAGCCGAATGGCTATTTCTCTTGCCGAAACCGGCGCAGCAGGCGCCGAAAAAGAAAACTTCGCGGCTCTCTTGGAGGAATCGCTGCAAGCGACCAGGAGCTTCGAAGGAACGGTTGTCAAAGGCAGGGTCATCGCAGTCGAAAACGACATGGCGTTGATCGATGTCGGGCTCAAGGCGGAGGGGCGGGTGCCGCTCAAGGAGTTCGCGACGCCCGGCCGGCCGGCGGAAATTGTTACGGGCGACGAGGTCGAGATCTATGTCGAGCGCCTCGAGGACAAGAACGGCGAGGCCGTGCTCAGCCGCGACAAGGCCAAGCGCGAAGAAGCCTGGAGCCATCTGGAAACTGCGTTCAAGGACAGCGACAAGGTCTCCGGCATTATCTTCGGCAAGGTGAAGGGCGGGTTTACGGTCGATCTTTCCGGCGCAGTCGCCTTCCTGCCCGGCAGCCAGGTCGATATCCGCCCGGTGCGCGACATCGGGCCGCTGATGGGCGCGCCGCAACCCTTCCTGATCCTCAAGATGGACCGTTCGCGCGGCAATATCGTCGTATCGCGGCGCGCGGTGCTTGAGGAGAGCCGGGCCGAGGCGCGCAACGAGCTCATCGCCAATCTGCGCGAAGGCCAGGTCCTGAACGGCGTCGTCAAGAACATCACCGATTACGGCGCCTTCATCGACCTCGGCGGCGTGGACGGGCTGCTGCACGTCACCGACATCGCGTGGCACCGCATCAACCATCCGAGCGAATCGCTCCAGATCGGCCAGACGGTCGAGGTCCAGGTGATCCGCTTCAACCTCGAAACCCAGCGCATCTCGCTCGGCATGAAGCAGCTCCAGGTGGACCCGTGGGAGGGCGTGGCGCTCAAATATCCGGTGGGCGCAAACTATCTCGGGCGTGTCACAAACATCACCGACTACGGCGCGTTCGTCGAACTGGAACCGGGCGTCGAGGGCCTTGTCCATGTCTCGGAGATGAGCTGGACCAAGAAGAACGTCCATCCGGGCAAGATCGTTTCCACCAGCCAGGAAGTGGATGTGCGCATCCTCGACCTCGATCTGGAGAAACGCCGCATCAGCCTCGGCATCAAGCAGACGCATGGCAATCCCTGGGAAAGCTTCCTGGAACAGTTCCCGCTCGGCAGCACGGTCGAGGGCGAGGTCAAGAACATCACCGAGTTCGGCCTGTTCGTCGGCCTTCCGGGCGAAATCGACGGCATGGTGCATCTTTCCGACCTTGCCTGGGGGCGGTCGGGCGACGAAGCGGTGCAGGACTTCTCCAGAGGCGACACGGTCCAGGCGAAAGTGCTGGATGTGGATGTCGAGAAGGAGCGCATCAGCCTCGGTATAAAGCAGCTTTCCGAGGACCCGTTCGAGAGCGCGACGCGCGGCGGTGCGCGCGGCAGCGGCGGCGGCATCCGCCGCGGTACGGTGTTGACTGTGACGGTCGCGTCCGTGCTCGAAAACGCGCTCGAGGTGACGCTGCCGGGCGAGCTGACCGGCATTATCCGGCGCAGCGAACTCGGGCGGGAACGCTCGGAGCAGCGCCCGGACCGCTTCGCCGTCGGCGAGCGCATCGATGCCAAGATCACCCAGGTGGACAAGGCCGGTCGGCGAATCCAGCTTTCGATCAAGGCACTGGAGGTCGAAGAGGAACGCTCGGCGATGCAGCAGTTCGGCTCCTCCGACAGCGGCGCCAGCCTCGGCGACATCCTGGGTGCCGCGCTCCGCAATCGCGCACGCCAGGACGACACCGTCGACACCGCCGAAGCCGACGACACCGCGGATGAGACCGACAACGCCGCCGAGAACGACGGCGCGGACGAGAACGACAACACGGACGAGAACGACAAAACGGACGAGTAACCGGAGCAACCGCGCAGGTGGCCGCAATCCGGGCGATTCGC
This sequence comes from Alphaproteobacteria bacterium, assembly GCA_965261985.1. Classification (GTDB taxonomy): domain Bacteria; phylum Pseudomonadota; class Alphaproteobacteria; order Bin95; family Bin95; genus Bin95. The sequence goes on along the minus strand of OZ253490.1, from coordinate 3,800,429 downwards.
CATGCGCGGCTGAAGCGCCAGCTTCGCCTCTGGCGATTCGCGGCCCTGTTCGTTGCGGCGGCGGCGCTCGCAACGGTGCTTTATTCCTTGGGGGTCCCCGTCGCCGGCGGCAGCAACCATGTGGCGCGGGTCCATGTGGAAGGGTTCATTCGCGACGACCGCGCGCTGCGGCGCCGGCTCGACGAAATCGCCGCAGACGAGCACGCCAGGGCGCTTCTGGTTGTCATCGACAGTTCGGGCGGGTCTGCGGCCGGGGCCGAAGCGCTCTATGGGGCGCTCAGGAAGGTTGCCGCCACCAAACCCGTCGCAGCGCTGATGGGCGCGACGGCGGCGTCGGGGGCCTACCTGGCCGCCATCGGCGCGGACCGCATTTTCGCCCGCAGCGCCACGCTGACGGGCTCCATCGGTGTCATTCTCCAGGCTCCGCAGGTTGCCGGGCTGCTGGAAACGCTCGGCATCGGCGTGGAAGTCGTGCGCAGCGGCCCGTTGAAAACGGTGCCGAACCCGGTCGAGCGGCTGACGCCCGCCGGCCGTGCAGCCGCCCAGGCTCTCGTGGACGAAATTTTCGCCATGTTCGTCGATATGGTGGCCGAACGCCGCCCGCTCAGCCGGGCGGAAGTGCTGGCGCTGGCGGACGGGCGCGTCTTCACGGGGCGGTCGGCGGTCGGGAACGGTCTTGTCGATGCCATCGGCGGCGAGGCGGCGGCGCGCGACTGGCTGGCGGAGGCGCACGGTATCGAGCGCAATCTCGCGGCGGTTGACCGGGACACGGATCGCGACGCGGGCTGGCTGGACCGGATTGCCGGCCGTTTACTCGGAAAAAACGCGGCGGCGGAAAGTCTTTTGCTTGACGGACTGATGGCAGTTTGGCATCCTGCTCTGCGATAGTATTTGGTATCGATGGGAGTTTGTACATGACTCGGTCCGAACTCATCAAGCGCATTGCAGACCGGAATCCTGAATTAGCTTACAGCGACGCTGTTAAATTAGTTGCAACATTTTTCGAAGAAATTTCGGAAGGACTATCGCGGGGAGACCGCATCGAATTGCGCGGCTTCGGCGCCTTCTGGACCAAACGGCGGGAGGCGCGTACGGGACGCAATCCGGCGACCGGAACGTCTGTACCGGTTGCGGCGAAAAACCTTCCGGCCTTCAAGGCGGGGAAGCGCCTCCGCGAACGTTTGAACGAGAAATCGGGATAAGGGCCGGCCTGTCGTGGCGTTCATCCGGGCAGCTTGTATTCTGGCGACCGCCCTGGTTGCGGCTCTCTTTGCAGTCGAGAACATGCATGAAGTGGCGGTCGGTATTTTCCCGGTTGGATCGACCGTATCGCTGCCGGTTTACCTGATCGTTCTGGCGCCGCTTGCGGTTGGCCTGGTTGCCGGTTGGGCCTTCGCTCGAATTGCGGGCGGCAGGGCGCGAAGCCGCCGCCTGCGCCGGGAAACGATGCGGACGGGCGGCGGGAAAGCAAAGGTGACGGCCGGCGGAACCGGAAATAACACGGTGCTGCCAGCCGCTTCGTGATGCCTGTCCAGGTCAAGATTTGCGGCGTTCGGGACCGCGAGGTTCTGGAAAGCGCCGTGGACGGCGGCGCGGCGGCGGTCGGCTTCGCCTTCGTCGCGGGAAGCCCGCGAGAGCTGTCGCCGGAGGATGCGGCCCGGCTCTCGCCGCATGTTCCCCCTGCCGTACTCAAGGTCGGGCTCTTCGTGGATGCCGAGGACGAGGCTATCGGCCGGGCGGTGGAGGCCGCCGGGCTCGACGTGCTGCAACTGCACGGCAGGGAAACGCCGGAGCGGGCCGCGGAGGTCCGCCGGCGCTTCGGCCGCGAGGTGTGGAAGGCGCTGCCCGTCGCGGAGCCGGCGGATGTCTCGGCTGCCTTTGCTTTCGAGGAGGCGGTCGACCGGATCCTGTTCGATTCCCGGCCGCCGGCGGGCGCATGCCTGCCGGGGGGAAATGCCCGCGCCTTCGACTGGTCGCTGCTGGCCTCGCCCTTGCCGAAGCTGCCCTGGCTGCTGTCCGGAGGACTGACGGCCGGCAATCTGGCGGAGGCGGTGCGCGTTTCCGGCGCGCGCACGGTCGATGTGTCGTCGGGTGTCGAGCGGAACCGGGGGGTCAAGGATCCGGAGTTGGTCCGCGCCTTCCTGGAGAAGGCGGCATCGCTTTGAATCCGGCGCCTGGGCGCGTATTGTCCGGCGCGATTGCGCGACCCGGGGAACGAACGCGATGAGTCCCGATACCGCCGCCAACAGCTACCGCCTGGGACCGGACGAGCGGGGCCATTTCGGCCTTTATGGCGGCCGCTATGTGGCCGAGACGCTGATGCCGCTCATCCGCGAGGTCGGCGCCGCCTACGAGGAGGCGAAAAGCGATCCGGCGTTCCACGAAGAGATGGGCCGGCTCCACAAGCACTATACGGGCCGCCCCAGCCCGCTCTATTTCGCCGAACGGCTGACGGCCCGTCTCGGCGGCGCGAAAATCTACTTCAAGCGCGACGAGCTGAACCACACCGGCTCGCACAAGATCAACAACTGCCTCGGACAGATGCTTCTCGCCCGCCGCATGGGCAAGACGCGGATCATTGCAGAGACCGGGGCGGGGCAGCATGGCGTGGCGGCGGCCACCGTCTGCGCGCGGTTCGACCTGCCATGCACGGTCTATATGGGCTCGGTCGATATCGACCGGCAGGCGCCGAACGTCTTTCGCATGCGCCTGCTCGGCGCCGAGGTGAGGGCAGTGGAGAGCGGCTCGCGCACCCTCAAGGACGCCTTGAACGAGGCGCTACGCGACTGGGTCGCCAATGTCCACGACACCTTCTACATCATCGGCACGGCTGCCGGCCCGGCGCCTTATCCGGAGATGGTGCGCGACTTCCAGTGCGTCATCGGCGACGAGGTCCGGACGCAGATCGTGGAGGCCGAGGGCCGTTTGCCCGATACCGTCGTCGCCTGCATCGGCGGCGGGTCGAACGCGATCGGCCTTTTCCACCCCTTCCTCGACGAGCCGGGTGTGCGGATTGTCGGGGTGGAAGCGGCGGGGCGCGGGCTGGAGAGCGGCGAGCACGCAGCGTCGCTCGCCGGCGGCTCCCCGGGGGTCCTGCACGGCAACCGCACCTACCTCCTGCAGAACGACGACGGCCAAATTACGGACGCGCATTCGATCTCGGCCGGTCTCGACTATCCGGGCATCGGGCCGGAGCACGCCTGGCTCAAGGATACCGGGCGGGCGGAATATGTCTCGGCGACGGACGCGGAAGCCCTGGAAGCGTTCCAGCTCTGCGCCCGGATGGAGGGCATCATCCCCGCGCTGGAGCCGGCGCATGCGCTCGCCTGGGTGGTCCGCGCCGCGCCCGACCTGCCGCGGGACCATATCCTGGTGATGAACCTCTGCGGACGCGGCGACAAGGACGTCTTCAGTGTCGGCGACGCCCTGGGGATCTCCCTGTGAGCCGGATCGCAGCGCGCTTCTCCGCATTGCGCGAGGCGGGCCGGGCGGCTTTTATGCCCTTTGTCAGCGGAGGCGACCCGGACTTCGACACCAGCCTCGCCATTCTGCGCCGCCTGGCGGATGCCGGCGCGGACATATTGGAGATCGGCGTTTCGTTCACGGACCCGATGGCGGATGGGCCGACGGTCCAGGCGGGCGGCGCACGCGCGCTCGCAGCCGGCATGAATATGGGGCGCATCCTCGACCTGGTGCGTGCCTTCCGGGCCGGAGACGATGAAATGCCCATCGTGTTGATGGGCTATTTCAACCCGATCTACCGCTACGGCGCGGAGCGTTTTGCGGCCGATGCGAAGGCGGCGGGCGTGGACGGGCTGATTACCGTCGATCTGCCGCCCGAGGAGGAGGAGGAGTTGCGCGGGCCGGCCGAGCGCGCGGGCCTCGATATCGTCCGCCTCATCGCGCCGACGACGGACGAAGAACGCCTCCCGCTCGTGCTCGAGCGGGCCAGCGGCTTCGTCTATTACGTCTCGATAGCCGGCATCACCGGCACGCGCTCGCCGACCATGACCGATGTCGAATACGCCGTCGGCCGCCTGCGCCGCTTCACCGACCTGCCGGTCGCGGTCGGGTTCGGCATCAACACGGCGGAGCAGGCCGGCGCCGTCGCCCGCGTCGCCGACGGGGCGGTCGTCGGGTCCGCCATCGTCCGCGAGATCGGGGACGGCGGCCCCGATATGCTGGATCGGGTCGGCGCGCTCGCCCGGCAGCTTGCCGGCGGCGTGGCGGACGCTCGCGCATGAACTGGCTCACCGAATTCGTCAGGCCGCGCCTGCGCAGCCTCGTCCGCAAGCCCGACATGCCGGAGAACCTCTGGCTACAATGCGACAATTGCGGCCAGATGATCTTCCACCGCGAGCTGCGCGAGCTGGTCAATGTCTGCCCGCATTGCGACCACCATATGCGCCTCAATGCGGTGGACCGCCTGGCCATGCTGTTCGACCACGGCATCTACGAGACCATCGAGCTGCCGGATGCGCCGGTCGATCCGCTTAAATTCCGCGACCGGCGGCGCTATACCGACCGCCTGCGGGATGCCCAGGCGCAGTTGAAGACGAAGGACGCCATGCGCGTGGCGCACGGCACCATTGACGACCAGCCGGCGGTCGCGGCGCTGCTCGATTTCGCCTTCATGGGCGGTTCGATGGGGATTGCCGTCGGCGAGGCGTTCCTGGCCGCGGCGCGGCTTGCGGTCGTGCAGCGGGCCGCGCTGATCGCGGTCACGGCTTCCGGCGGCGCCCGGATGCAGGAGGGCATACTGTCGCTGATGCAGATGCCGCGCACGACCATTGCGGTCGCCGAGGTCAAGGAAGCGGGGCTGCCCTATATCGTGCTGCTGACCGACCCGACGACGGGCGGCGTCTCGGCCTCTTTCGCCATGCTGGGCGATGTCGCCATTGCGGAGCCGGGCGCTGCGATCGGTTTCGCCGGGCAGCGGGTCATCCAGCAGACGATCCGCGAAACCCTGCCGGAGAACTTCCAGCGCGCCGAATACCTGCACGAACACGGCATTATCGACATGGTGGTGCATCGGCGCGAACTGCGCGGCACGCTCGGCCGGCTGCTCTCGATGCTGATGCAGCCGAAACCGGCGCCGGTCGAGGTTGACGGCGCAGCCCTGCTGGCCAATCCGAAAATCCCCGAACCGGCGGCGGCGAACGATTCCGGCAGGACGGACCCGGAGCAAATCGAGGGTTGAGCGCGCTCGACCCGGTGCTGGCGCGGCTGACGGCGCTGCATCCGAAGCTGATCGACCTCAAGCTCGACCGGGTCCTGCATCTTCTGGAGCGGCTCGGGAACCCGGAGCGCCGGTTGCCGCCCGTCATCCATGTCGCCGGCACCAATGGCAAGGGTTCGACCGTCGCCTTCATGCGCGCCATGCTGGAAGCGGCGGGCCGGCGCGTGCATGTCTATACCTCGCCGCATCTGGTGCGGTTCAACGAGCGCATCGTCGTGGCCGGCGAGATGCTTCCGGACGGCGAGCTTCTGGCGCTGCTGGAGGAATGCGAGCGCGCGAACGAAGGCCGGCCGATCACCTTCTTCGAGATCACGACGGCGGCGGCACTCCTTGCCTTCTCCCGCGCGCCCGCCGATATGCTCCTGCTGGAAGTCGGGCTGGGAGGCCGGCTCGACACGACCAATGTCGTCGAACGCCCGGCGGTGACGGCCATAACGCCGGTCGCCCGCGACCACACGCAGTTCCTCGGCGAGACGCTGGCGGAAATCGCCGCCGAGAAGGCCGGGATCGTCAAGCCCGGCGCCCCGCTGGTGCTCGCCCCGCAGGAGGAGGAAGCCAGGGCCGTCATCCTGGCGAAGGCGGCACACGAAGGCGCGCCGGTCTATGACGACTGGCGGGTGTCGGAGGGCATGTTCCACGGGCGCCGGATGAAGCTCGCCTTGCCGGAGTTGGGCCTCGCCGGCGCGCACCAGGCAGGCAATGCCGGCCTCGCGCTTGCCTGTCTCGAAGGTTTCGGCCTGCCCGAGGCGGCGCTTCTTCGCGGCCTCGAAAATGCGCACTGGCCGGCGCGGCTGCAGCGGCTCTCGGAGGTGCCCGAAATCTGGCTCGACGGCGGCCACAACCCGGCAGCGGGCCGCGTGCTGGCGAAATGGCTGGCCGGGCGTCCGGAGCGCTTCGATCTCGTTGTCGGAATGCTGGACACCAAGGACCGCGACCGGTTCCTCGCGGCGCTGGCGCCCCATATCGAACGGACCGTGACGGTGCCCGTGCCCGGCAGCGCGGCCTCCGTGCCCGCCGAAGCGCTGGCGGAAACGGCGCGGACCGTCGGCATGAGGGCCTCGGCCGCGCCCGATGCGGAAACGGCTCTCAGGCGCCTCGCGGGCGTTAGGCCGGTGTTGATCGCCGGCTCGCTCTACCTCGCCGGCGCGGTGCTGGCGGCGCGTTCAGACGACTGAGTCGAGCCACTGCTTCAGCGCGCTCTTGGGCAAGGCGCCGACGCGCTGTGCGACCATCTCGCCATCCCGGAACACCATGAGCGTCGGGATGCCGCGAACGCCGAGTTCGCCCGGGGTCCTGGGATTGTCGTCGATATTGACCTTCACGACATCGAGCCGTTCTTCCATCTCGGTCGCGATGTCTTCGAGGAAAGGCGCGATCTGCTTGCAGGGGCCGCACCATTCGGCCCAGAAATCGACCACGACCGGCTTGCCAGCCTGCCTGACGTCCTCATCGAAATTCGCATCCGTGGTGTGCCGAGTGGCCATGCCCATCTCTCCCGTGGAGTCGCCTGCTTTTCGCCTTCAAGTGGCGGCAAAGGGGGGAGGCGTCAAGGCATATATGGCGCAAGGCAGCTCTGCGGAATTGGCATCAGCAACGGCGCCTCGGTCCAGAGCAGGGCTGCATGGACGGGACAATCGGGCCGCATCTGCCTCAACAGCGCCACATAACGCGCCAATTGCCGCAGATATTCCGCGGGCGCCTCGGAGGGATCGGCGGGCAGGGCGCGCCCGCTCTTGAAATCGACGATCAGCGTCTCTTCCGGCAGCAGCGCCAGCCGGTCTATCCGGGCGCTCACGATTTCGCCGCCGAGTCGGCCGACCAGCGGCGCTTCGGCCCGGCTGCCGGGGCCGAATACGCGGCGGAAGGCGGGATCGTCGAGCACTGCCAACGCCTCGCGGGCCGTTGCCTCGGCGTGCCTTGCAAGCTCCGGCTCGGCCGCGAGGAACCTGCGGGCGGTTTCGAGGCGCCGCTCGGGGGCGATTTCCGGCAGCAGCTCCAGCAGCTTGTGGATCGCCTGGCCGCGCCGGAACCGGCCGGCGGACTTGCCGCGCAGCGGGGAGGCGACCGCGAACGCCTCCTCGCCGCTGCCGCCGGGCGGGCCCGCAATCCGGCTCGGAGGGGCGGGCCGCCGCGCCCAGCCGGGCAGGGGAGGCGCGGTCTCCCGGTGCTTGGACCCGGCGTCCGCTTCGGAGTCCTCGGCTCGCCGCTCCATGACCAGCAGGGGCTCGTCCCAGTCGGGGTCGTCCTCGGGCGCCATGCGGTCCGCCAGCCTGTTCCGCACGGCATGGTACCAGCAGTCCTCGGGCAGGTCCTTGCCGCTGTTGTTCCAGCCGCATACCACCAGCCGGTCCGCCGCGCGGGTCATCGCGACATAGAGCAGGCGGCGGCGCTCCTCGCCGTCGGCCTTGCGGTGCGCTTCCAGCAGCCGTTTCGACTCGGGGTCGATCGCGTCCTTGCCCTTGGAAGGCGGCCAGAGCAGCAGGTCTCCCTCGCGCAGCAAATGCGGGTCGTTGCGCGAGGTCCTCATTCCCGTGGTGTCGGGCAGGATCACCACCGGCGCCTCCAGCCCCTTGGCGCCATGAACGGTGCTCACCCGCACCTCGTTGGGGTCCCGCTGGTCGAGTTGTCGTTTCACCTCCGCCTCGCCGCTTCGCAGCCAGTGCAGGAAGCCCTGCAGGCTCGGCGGGTGGCGGCGCTCATAGTCGAGCGCGGCATTCAGGAACTCGTCTATCGGGTCGTTGGCTTCCTCGCCCAGCCGGGCCGCGATCTTGCGGCGCAGGCCGCCTTCCGCCAGCAGGCCCGCAAAGAAGGCATGGACGCCGACATAGTCCGCCTTGCCGAGCAGCGCGCCCAACGCCTGGAAGCAGGGGCCGAAGCGCTCCGTGCCGCGGCGCAAGCGGAGTGCAGCCCAGAGCGTGCCCTTCCGGCCGTGGGCGAGCTCGAACAGCGCCTCGTCGTCGAAGCCGAACAGCGGCCCCTTGAGCACCGTCGCGAGCGTCAGGTCGTCCTCCGGCAGCAGGGCGAAGTCGCCGATGGCGGCCAGGTCCATTACCGCGAGTTCGTCCGCCAGCGTCATGCGGTCGATGCCGGCGACGGGCACGCGGTGTTGCTTGAGCGCCGCGATGACGCGCGGGATGAAGGCCCGGCCCGAGCGGCGCGGCAGCAGGATCATGATGTCGCCCGGCCGCATGCGTCGGCCGCCGGGCGCGACCGGCTCGCCCCGGTCGAGCCAGGCGGCGATGCGTCGCGCAACCCGGTCGGCCAAGGCGGTTTCGGCGGCGTCCTCGCGGAGATAGTCCATGGGCGGATCGAACGGGTCTCCGGCCTCCTGCTTCTCGCCCATTTCGAGCGGCCAGATCTCCACGCGCCCGCCGGCGCCGCTGCGGCTGGGCTTGTGGGCGGGCGCCGGGCCCTCAAGGCCGAGGTCCAGCCTGTCCTCGCCGGCGAACACCATGTCCACGGCTTCCAGAAGCACCGGCGCGGCGCGGAAGGAGACTTCCAGCGCGACATTCTGCCAGCCCTGTCCGGCGTCCTGCGCCTGCCTCTCGAACTCTCGGCGCATGACCTCGAAGCGCGCCGGCTCCGCGCCCTGGAAGCGGTAAATCGACTGCTTGGGGTCGCCGACGGCGAAGAGCGTGCGCGTCACCTCGCGCGCCCCTTCGCCGGCGAAGAATTCCTGCGTCAGCGCCTCGACCAGCCCCCATTGCGTGGGGCTGGTGTCCTGCGCCTCGTCGATCAGCACATGGTCGATGCCCCGGTCGAGCTTGTAGTGAACCCAGGCAGCGGAATAGGTGCGCAGCAGGCCGAGCGCGCTCTCGATCAGGTCATCGTAGTCGAGCAGTCCGGCCCGGCGCTTGGACCTGCGGTAATCGCGGTCCACCGCCTCCCCGAGCGCCAGCGCCGCCCTGGATGCGTTGAGCGTGGCCTCGATCCGGCTGTGCTCGCGCAGCCGCTCGATCCGCTGGTGCTCCGCTTCCAGCAGGCCCGGCAGGCGTTCGCGGCCCGCGAGCCGCTTCGTGCCGATTTCGTCGCGCGGCTGGCCGTCCGACTTGTAGAAGACCTTGCGGACCTCCTCGATGTCGTCATCGGAAGGATCGTCCATCTCCGCCCAGTCCCGCAGGCGTCCAGCGTGGTCCTTGTCGGTCTTGGCTCCGCTGTCCAGGATCGACGCCGCCTCCCGGAGAGCCTTCGCCTGCGCCTTCGTCCTTTGTGGAACCTCGGGCAGGACCAGCCTGCTCTCCAGCGCGGCGAGCGCCAGCGGACCCAGCGCGCTGCGATTGCCCAACAGTTCAGCGACGAACGCACGGATATTGGTTTCCGCCAGGTTGTCGGCGACCTGTGCGGCGGCGGCGTCGATGCCGTCTCCGCCCCGCTCCAGAACGGCGTCGCGGGCGCCCGCCTGCATGGACAGCGCCTCGCGCTCGTCGGCAAGCTGGAACCAGGGCGAGACCCCGGCTTCGATGGGGAACCGCCCGAGCAGGCTCTGGCAAAAGGCATGGATCGTGTCGATGCGAAGGCCGACCGGCGCATCGACGACACGGGCGAAGAGCCGCCTTGCGCGGTCCCGCATGTCGCCGTCCGGGGCTTCGAGGCCGAGCCGGGCGAGCGCAGGCGCAAGTTCTTCGTCGGAGGCCGTCGCCCATCCGGCCAGGTCGCGCTCTATGCGGATGCGCATTTCAGCCGCGGCCGCGCGGGTATAGGTGAGGCAGAGGATGCGTTCCGGCAGGGTGCCCTGCAGCAGCAGCGCCAGCACGCGGTCGGCGAGCACCTTGGTCTTGCCGGAGCCCGCATTGGCGTCCACCCAGGCCGAGGTCGCCGGGTCGGCGGCCCGCCGCTGTTGCGCGGTTGCGGCCTCGACCGCCGGGTTCAGAGCCGCCGCGACCATTCGTCCTTCCTCGAAAGATGCCGGTAATCGTTGTAGGCGCCGGCGAAATCCGGCCTCGGCTCCGCGAGATAGGGCATGCCTTGGTCGTCGAAGGCCGCGGCGAAGCGCCCGATGCCCTCGCGGGTCGCCTCGACCAGCGCAGGGGCGTTGTAGGGCGCGCGCCTCCTGCCCTCGGCGGCGTCCGCTGTGGCGATGACGGTCGGCGCGGCGCGGTCGGCGCGCCCGCCGCCGGTGCGCCAGTATTCCAGCGCGGCAGCGGCGTCCGCCGGACAGTCGGGAAAGCCGCCGTCCTCGGCGATCATGGCTTCGATGGGCAATTGCCGCGCCGTGCCTGCGACCACCGCTGTCGCCGAGGGCGGATTGCCGGACTTGTAATCGACGATGACGAGCCCGGCGCCGGTCCGCAATTCCACCCGGTCCGCACGCGCCGTGAGGATGAACGGGCCTGCCGGGCAGTCGAACCGCGTCTTGCCCGCGATTTCGGTCAGGATGCGTTCGATGCCGGGCCGGCGCTCCCTCTCGATGTCGAACACATTCCGGGCCGCGCGCCCGAAGCGCCGGTTCCAGAAGACCGCCGCCAACGGACGGTCCCCGAATTCGGCGAACGCTTCTGCGCCGATGGCAAGCAGGCGGCCCCAGGCTTCGTCCGGTAGGTCCGGGCCCGGATATTCGCGCATGAAGCGCTCCAGCGCCGCGTGGACCGTCGAGCCGAACTCGCGCGCTTCCGGGGCGGCGTCGATGGGGTCGAGCGGGCGCAGGCCGAGAATGTGCCGGGCAAAGATGCTGTACGGGTCGGCAAGCCAGGTCACCACGCGGGTGGCGGAGAGCTCGCGCGGGCGGGCTGCCACCGGAGGGCAGGGCCTCGGCGGGTCGGCAGGCTGCACGCTGCCCGGCCGGTCGAGCTCCGCCTGCCAGGCGGCCCAGCGCCGGTCCTCGATATCGCGTCCGAGCGCCTTCAGCACGGTTTCGAGCCGTTGCAGCCAGGGGGACGGCACGGTCGGGTCGGTGCCCACCCGCTCGGAGCGCGTCAGGATGACCTCGCCCGAGTTGAGCGCCTGGGCGAAGTCGTGCGCCGCGAGGCCCTGCCGGGTTTGCGCTGCCGGCAGGCCGAACTGCTCGCGCATTTCGCGGCTCATCCACGGGTCGGGCGCCGGTTCGGCCGGCCACGCGCCCTGGTTCAGCCCGGCCAGCACCAGCCGGTCGACGCGTTGCAACCGCGCTTCCAGGGGCCCCAGAATGGCGAGGCCCGGATGGTGGGCGCGCGGCGGGCGCACCGGCTGCCCGGCGACCAGCTCGTCGAACAGCGCGGCATAGTCGGCGGGTGCGACGGATGGGTGGGCTTTCGCCGCTTCCTCGAATTCTGCCAGCAGCGCGGCCGCCGCTTCTCCGTCGGCGCCGCGCCAGAGGCGGGTCTCGCCGGATCGCTCCATTTCTCGCGCCAGGTTCTGCGCCGTCTCGACATGCGCCGCCAGCAGATCGGCAAGCGGCGCCTCTTGCCGTTGCCGGAGCGCCTGAAGCGGCTCGAAGGCGCGGGCGACCCGGCGCGCCGTCTTCGCAACCCGTTCGTCCTGCGAGCGGTCCGCGGCTTCCAACAGCCCGTTCAGCCCGTTGCCGGGGCGCGGGCCGCGCAGCAGCTTTCGTTCCAGCCGGCGGACGGCGCTCCGGAACCGCGCCGGCTCCATGCCGCATGCCGCAACCGGGTGCTTGAGTGCGGCGAGCAGTTCGGCGGGGGTGAAATTCTCCGCTGCCGCATGCGCCGCGAGGCGCAGGAAGGCGCCGACCGGCGTCCTGCCGAGCGGCGTGCCGGCGCTGTCGTCGGCCGCGAGGCCCCAGCGCCCGAGTTCCACCGAGACCCGCCGGCCGAGGTCGCGGTCGGGCGTCACCAGGGCGGCGCTTTCGCCGCGTTCCGCCGCCTCGCGCAGCATGAGGGCAATGGCGCCTGCCTCTGCGGCGGGGTTGGCGAAGCGGGCGACGGTCAGGCCCTTGGCGCCTTCGCCGAGTTCGGGCGCAAGGGTGCGCCAGGCTTCGGTCGTTTCCGCCGGGCGCATGGCTTCCGCGACGAGCCGGCTGCGGGGCGAGGGACGAGGCTCCGGCCAGTCCGGCACCGCATCGCGCTCCACCTCGAGCCGGTCGAGCAGCCGCTTCAGCGCCCATTGCGGATGGCCTTCTTCGAGCGCCTTCCAGCCCTTGTCGTCGAGATGGCGGTCGAGGCCCGGAAGCACGACCAGCCCTTGCGGCATGGCGGCGATGCAGGCCAGCAAGTCCGCCGTCGCCGGCATGATGCCCGTGGAGCCGGCCGCGACCACGCGCCCCGCCGGCGGGGACTTATGCCAAAGCGCGATTTGGGCCGTATGGAGCCGGTTGCGCCGGTCGATGGGGTCGAGCCGCCCCTGTTCCTCCAGAATGTCCGGCCAGGACTTCGTGACGATGGCGAGGAAGTCCAGCGTCTGCTGCCAGTGCTCCGCGAACTCTTCCGCCACCAGCGTGTCGAGGCGGCTGAAATCCAGGCGGTTGAACTGCACTTCGTCGATCAGCCGGGCGAGCGCGCCGGCGAGTTGCAGGGCCCGGTCGGGAGGGATTTGCCCCTCGCGCTGCATGACGAGCCTTGCCAGCAGCAGGCGGCGGCTGAGCGGCGGGATCGCCGGCTTCAGGCTGAGGTCGTCGGCAAGCTGCGGTTCGGCTTCGGCGCGAATGGCGATTTCGTCGGGATCGAGCTCGCCGAGCGAGAGGATGCGCGGCAGCAGGAGCGTCCCGCCATCCGCCGCCGCAGCGAACGCCTCGACGAGCGCGCGCCCGGCGCGGTGCGTCGGCAGGAGCACCGTGTCGTCGGCCAGTGTCGGGCTTTCGATGAGCGCGCCGGCCAGCGTTTCCAGGAACGGCGCGCCTGCGGGGATGGAAACGACATTCATGAGCTTGCCAGTATAAGCTCGGCATGGGCGAGCCGTTCCGGTGTGCCCGCATCCAGCCAGACGCCGTCGCACACCAGGCCGAAAAGCTTTCCGTCCGCTTCCGCCCGGTCATAGGCGCGCGTGAGCCGCCAGGCTCCGGTCGGCGCGTCGTCGAAGAGGTGCCGCGCCAGGATCTGCGCGCCGGTGAACAGGAAAGGCGCCGTTTCCGGGTCTTGCCGCCGGCAAAGCCGTCCGTCCGACGCCAGGTGGAAGTCGCCGGGTCCGTCATGGTGGGCCGCCCGGTCGGTCGGGTAGAGCAGCAGCAGCGCGTCCATCCGGCGAGGATCGAATCCGGCTGCGAGCCGCCTGAGCCATTCGGCCCCGTCCGGGCCCCATACCAGGTCGGAGTTGAGGGTGAAGAACGGCTCGCCGCCCAAAAGCGCGCGCGCATGGGCAACGCCGCCCCCGGTCTCCAGCCGTTGCGGCTCGCGGGAGATGCGGATTTCCGGCCGCACCCGTCCGGCCAGATGGGCCTCTATTTCGTCCGCGCGGTGGTGCGTGTTGACCACGGCGCATTCGACCCCGGCCTCGACGAGCATGTCCAGCGCGCGGTCGATCAGCGCCTTGCCGGCGACGCGCCGGAGCGGCTTCGGCGGCCCGTCGCCGAGCCGCGAGCCGAGCCCGGCGGCGAGCACCATGGCGGTATGCGGCAGCGCTCCTGTCATCCGGCAACCGGCGGGATGCGGAGATCGGCGGCGACATTGCGGCGGAACCACACCGCCAGCGGCTCCAGCGCGGGGTGGGCCAGATTGCGCTCCAGCATCCGCCTGAGCCGGGGCAGGTGGCGCCTATAGCCGGGTTTGCCGTCGCGCCGGGCCAGGCGCATGAAGGTTCCGAGCACGCGGATATGGCGTTGGGCGCCGAGGACCGCGACATCGCGCTCCAGGTCCATCGCGCCCGGAAAGGCCGCGCGGTAGCGCGCGAGCACCGCCATGCGCACGCTCTCTTCCACATCGCGCCGCGCATCCTCGATCAGCGAGGCGAGGTCGTAGGCCGGCGGGCCGCCGGCGGCGTCCTGGAAGTCGAGCAGGCCGCAGGACGCCGCGCCGCAGCGCCCGTCGAGCCGGATCAAATTGTCCACATGGAAGTCGCGCAGCATCAGGGTTTGCGGCCCGGCCAGCACAGGCGCCAGCACCTGCCGCATGGCGGCGCGGAAACCCTCCCGATCGGGCGTCGGGTCGATGGCGGCCGGCAGATACCAGTCCAGGAAGAGTTCGGCGCCCGCCAGGAACCTGTCCATGCCGAACGGCGGAAAGCCCGCGGCCGCATCGGGGCGGCGCTGCAGGGCGGTCAGCGCGTCGGTTGCCAGCATGTAGAGGGTGTGCTCGCTCTCGCCGCGTTCCAGCAGCCGGGTGAAGGTGTCGTCGCCGAAATCCTCCAGCAGTAGCAGGCCATACGCGGGATCGGCCCGAAAGACCTGCGGCGCGGAAAGATCGAGTTCCCTGAGCCGCGCCGCCACCGCCATGAAGGGGCGTACATCCTCCTCGGGCGGCGGCGCGTCCATCAGCATGGCGGTCTCGCCGTTCCGCCTCAGCCGGACATAGCGACGGAAGGAGGCGTCGCCCGCCAGGGGCTCGCGCCGGGCGTCCTCCCAGCCGGCTTCCGCGAGAAAGGCCGAGATGGCGGCGTCCCGGCTCACCGGCGGTCCTCGATCCGCGCGCGCCTCGCTTCGCCGCAGACGATCTCGAAGGCGATATCGAGCCGCCTGGCCGGCAGGAAGCCGCCGAGGCGCTCCGGCCACTCGACCAGCGCCACGCCCTCGCCGAGCGCCTGTTCCAGTCCCAGTTCCACCGCTTCCTCGGGTGCGGCGAGCCGGTAACAGTCGAAATGCCAGACCGGCGGCGCGGGAACCTCATAGACCTGCACCAGCGTGAAGGTCGGGCTCGGCACGATTTCGGGCTTGAGGCCGGCGTCCCGCTGGCGGCCCTGGATAAGCGCGCGCGCAAACGCCGTCTTGCCAACGCCGATGCTGCCGATCAGCCCCACGGCGTCGCCCGTCTGCAGCGAGGCCGCAACCCGCCGGGCGAGCCGACCGGTCGCGGCAAGGTCGGGCAGATCGACGGCTTCTGGGAGCATGGCGGCAGGACTTGATCGGGCTGGATGCGGCTTCCATGATAGTGGGCGCTGCGGCGCCCTCCAATCCCGGAGCATGCATGGAACACGAGACCGATGCGGTGATCGTCGGGGCGGGGCCGGTCGGCCTATTCGCCGTGTTCGAACTCGGCATGCTCAGGATACGCGCCCATGTCGTGGACTCGCTGGAGGCCATCGGCGGCCAGTGCACGGCGCTCTATCCGGAAAAGCCGATCTACGACATTCCCGGCTTCCCGAGGGTGGACGCGGGCGACCTGGTGGCCCGGCTGGAAGAGCAGGCGGCGCCCTTTTCGCCCGTCTATCACCTCGACCAGCGGGTCGAGGCGCTGACGCCGCTGGAAGACGGATGGCGGGTCGAGACCTCGAAGGGCGCTGCGATTCGCTGCAAGGCGGTGGTCATTGCGGCTGGGGCCGGCGCGTTCGGCCCCAACCGGCCGCCGCTCGAAGGCCTGGCCGCCTATGAAGGCAAGAGCGTCTTCTATGCCGTGCGCCGGCGCGAGGACTTTCGCGGCAAGCGCGTGGTGATCGGCGGCGGCGGCGACAGCGCGGTGGACTGGGCCTTGTCGCTCTCGGAAGTCGCGGCATCGGTTGCGGTCGTGCATCGGCGCCCCCGGTTTCGCGCTGCCCCGGAGAGCGTTCAGCGCATGAAGGCGCTGGAGGGGGAGGGGAAGCTGGAATGCGTGATCCCCTACCATCTGGATGGGCTGGAAGGCGCCGACGGCCGGCTTGAGGCAGTGCAGGTAAAGACCCTGAAGGGCGAGATGCGCCGCCTCGAAGCCGATGTCCTGCTGCCCTTCTACGGGCTCGCGATGAATCTCGGCCCCATCGCCGAATGGGGGCTCGGCCTCGACCGCAACCATATCGCCATCGACCCGGCGACCTCGATGACCGACCGCGACGGCATCTACGCCATCGGCGATATCGCGACCTACAAGGGCAAGCTGAAGCTGATCCTGACCGGTTTCGCCGAGGCGGCGGCGGCGGCCCACGATATCCATCCGCGCGTCTTCCCGGACGAGGTGCTGCATTGGGAATACTCGACGACGAAGGGCATACCCGAGCCATGACCCGCCCGCCCGCGCTTCGCCGAAGGGACGCCAGCCGTTGATTCCGACCTACACGCTGCCGGGGGTGCTGACGATGCTGGGGCCGACCGGCCCGGCGCGTCCGCTGCTGCTCGACTCGCCCCATAGCGGCACCGACTATCCGCCCGATTTCGGTGCCGCGGTCGATCGGGAGATGCTGCTGGACGCGGTGGACACGGCCGTCGATGCGCTGTTCGGCGAAGGGCCGAAGCTGGGCGCCGCGCTCCTGAAGGCGCATTTCCCGCGCACCTATATCGACCCGAACCGCGCAGAGGACGATATCGACGCCTGCCTTCTGGACGGGTGCTGGCCCGGCCCGCTCTCGCCGACAGAGAAGACCCGGCGCGGAAACGGGCTGATCCGGCGCACCATCGGGGACGACGACCGGGCGCTCTACAGCCGCCGGCTCGCCGTCGAGGAAGTGCAGGAGCGCATCGAACGCTACCACGCGCCCTACCACCGCGCGCTCGGCGAGGCGCAGGGCCGGCTGCTGGAGCGCTTCGGCGCGGTCTATCACCTGAACTGCCACTCCATGGGCTCGCGCAGCCGGGAGGACATGACGCGGCGGCCGGACATGGTGCTCGGCGACCGCGACGGCACGACCTGCGAGGCGGACTTCACGGCGGTTGCCGCCGAAACCTTGGATGCGCTCGGCTACAAGGTGCGGACCAACCACATCTTCAAGGGCGTCGAGCTGATCCGCGCTTTCTCCGCTCCCGATGCCGGCCGCCACAGCCTCCAGATCGAGATCAACAAGGACCTTTATGTCGACGAGGCGACGCGCCGCCTCAGCCCGGATTTCGCATCGGTGCAGGGCGATCTCGCGCAACTCATAGACCGGCTGGCCGCCTTCGCTGAGGAGCGCGCGAACGGGACGGGGAGGGACGTAGCATGAAGACCCATGCCGAGGTCGTCGTTGTCGGCGGCGGGGTGGTCGGGGCGTCCGTGCTCTACCACCTGACGAAACGCGGCTGGCGCGATATCGTGCTGGTCGAGCGCGACGAGCTTACCTCCGGCTCCAGCTGGCACGCCGCCGGCGGCATGCACACCATCAATGGCGACCCGAATGTCGCCATGCTGCAGAAATACACCATCGACCTCTACCCGGAGATCGAGGCGGCGTCAGGGCAGTCGGTAGGCCTCCATATGTCGGGCGGCTACATGCTGGCCGGCACGCCGGAGCGCATGGAATGGCTGAAGATGGCCCATGCGCGCGGGCGCTATCTCGGCCTGGAGACCGAGATCGTCACCGCCGAGGAAGCCCATGCGAACATGCCGCTGCTCGATCCCCGGCAGTTCGTCGGCGCGCTCTGGAACCCCAGCGACGGCCATGTCGATCCTTCCGGCGCGACGCATGCCTATGCCGGGGCGGCGCGCAAGCAGGGCGCGGAAATCTACCGCTTCACGAAGGTCGAGGCGCTGGCGCCCCTGCCCGGCGGCGGCTGGCTGGTGACAACCGACAAGGGGGAAATCCGCGCCGGGCATGTCGTCAATGCGGGCGGCCTCTGGGCGCGGGAGGTCGGGCGCATGGTCGGCCTCGAACTGCCGATCCTGGCGATGGAGCACATGTATCTCATCACCGACGACATGCCGGAGGTGGAGGCCTTCAACCGCGACACGGGCGGCGAGATGCTGCATGTCGTCGATTTCGAGGGCGAGATCTATCTGCGCCAGGAAGGGCGCGGCATGTTGATGGGGACCTATGAGAAGGCGTGCAAGCCCTGGTCTCCGGTAAGCACGCCCTGGGATTTCGGCCATGAGCTGCTGCCGGCCGACCTCGACCGCATCGCGCCTTCGCTGGAGGTCGGGTTCGAGCATTTCCCGGCCTTCAAGGAGGCCGGCATCAAGCGGGTCATCAACGGGCCGTTCTGTTTCGCGCCGGACGGCAATCCGCTGGTCGGGCCGGTGCGGGACCTGCCGGGCTTCTGGTGCGCCTGCGCCGTGATGGCGGGTTTCAGCCAGGGCGGCGGCGTCGGCCTCGCGCTCGCCAACTGGATCGTCGATGGCGACCCCGGCTTCGATATCCACGCGATGGACGTGGCCCGCTTCGGCGCCTGGGCGACGCCCGCCTACACCGACGCCAAGGTCCGCGAGAACTATTCCCGCCGCTTCTCGATCCGCTTCCCGAACGAGGAACTGCCGGCGGCGCGGCCGCTCCGCACGACGCCGGTCCATGACCGGCTTGCGGCGATGGGTGCGGTGTTCGGCGATGCCTGGGGGCTGGAGCAGCCGCTCTGGTACGCGCCGCCCGGCGTGGAGGACCGGCTCTCCTTCCACCGTTCGACCGATTTCGGCCCTGTCGGCGAGGAATGCCGGACCGTGCGCGAGGGCGTCGGGCTCGCGGAGACCAGCGGCTTCGCCAAATACGATGTGACGGGGCCGGGCGCGGAAGCTTGGCTCGACCGGGTTCTGGCGGGCCGCCTGCCGCGCGAAGGGCGCATGGGCATGGCGCCCATGCTGAACGAGGCCGGCAAGCTCATCGGCGACTTCACGCTCGCCAACCTCGGCGGCGGGGTGCGGAGGCTGGTCGGCTCGGGGCCGGCCGAGGAATACCATATGCGCTGGTTCGCCCGGCACCTGCCGGCGGACGGCTCGGTTGCGGTGACGCCGCTTGGCTCGGCCCTCACCGGCCTCGCGCTGGCCGGCCCGAAGGCGGGCGATGTGCTGGCGGCGGTTGTCCGCGAGGATGTCTCGGCCGAGGCGTTCCGCTTCATGGATGTGCGCCCCATGACGCTCGGCGCGGCGCCCGCCCTGGTCGGCCGGGTGAGCTATACGGGCGGCCTGGGCTACGAAATCTGGGTCGCGCCGGACTACCAGCGCCTGTTGCTCGACCTGCTGCTGGAGGCCGGCGAGGCGCACGGTATCCGCCCCTTCGGCAGCCGGGCGCTGAACGGCCTGCGCGTCGAGAAGCAATACGGTTCCTGGGCCATGGAATACCGCCCGCTCTACAGCCCGGTGGAGGCGCGGCTCGACCGCTTCATCGCCTATGGCAAGGCGGCGGATTTCATCGGCAAGCAGGCCGCGCTCCGCGAGCGGGACTCGGGCGGCGCCGTCCGGCTCTGCTTCTTTTCCGTCGAGGCGGTGGACGCCGATGCCATGGCCGACGAGCCTGTCTGGCGCGGCGGCGAGGTCGTCGGCGCCGTCACCTCCGGCGGCTACGCCCACTGGTCCGGCGTCTCCGTCGCCTGCGGCTATGTGCCGAAGGCGCTGGCGGAGGAAGAGGAGGGCTGGGAAATCGAAATCCTCGGCGACCGCCGCCCCGCCCGCCTGCAGACACAGCCGCTCTTCGACCCGGCAGGTGCGGCGATGCGGGGTTGATGAAGAAAAGCCGCAGCATTGGGGGAAACCGATGAAGGTCTCGACGATCCTCGACCACATCGACAGCGGGCATATCGCGTTGCCTGAATTCCAGCGGGGTTATGTCTGGAGCCGCGACCAGGTGCGTGGCTTGTTCTCATCTCTGTATCGCCGCCATCCCGTTGGCGGGCTTTTGGTCTGGGCGACAGAGTCGGGCGCTGCGCCGCACCGGGGCGACGGCCCGTCTGTCGCCGGAATCGCCAAGCTGCTGCTGGACGGTCAGCAACGCATGACCTCGATCTACGGCGTTGTACGAGGCAAGGCTCCCGACTTTTTCGATGGCGATCCGCAGGTATTTACCGGATTGCATTTTCATCTGGATCGGGAAGAATTCTCATTCTACAAACATGCATTAATGCAGAATGATCCTTTGTGGATAGATGTGACTAAATTAACGCAAGAGAACGTCGCAGTATTCATGAAGGAAATTATGAAAGTACCGGAATATTCTGATCGATTTGAAGAATTCTTGAATCGGCTAAACGACCGCCATGGAATCCAGAATGCGGTTCTATACGTCGAGGAGGTAACCGGACAAGATAAGACCTTGGATATTGTCGTCGATATATTCAATCGGGTGAATAGCGGTGGCACGAAGCTTTCCAAAGGCGATTTAGCCTTGGCAAGAATATGCACCGAATGCCCGTTCTACAATGAAGGATATGTTGGCGAAATGGTCGGATGCGGGCTATGACTTTGCCATGGATTGGCTGTTACGCTCGATCAATACGGTGCTGACCGGGAAGGCCAAATTCGTCCATCTCCATGACAAGGATGCGGAGTCGGTTCAGAACAGTTTGAAACTTGCTGAAAGGCATATCGATACCGTCCTGAATGCGGTTGCGGGCCGTCTCGGTCTGGACCACGGTCGTGTGTTTTTCGGCCGTTTCGCTGTGCCGGTCATGGTACGTCATTTGGACAGGGCAGGTACCCTTGATGCCAAAGA
This sequence comes from Alphaproteobacteria bacterium, assembly GCA_965261985.1. Taxonomy (GTDB): domain Bacteria; phylum Pseudomonadota; class Alphaproteobacteria; order Bin95; family Bin95; genus Bin95. Next base: position 3,779,875 of record OZ253490.1, on the reverse strand, counting down.
ACGGGACAAGCTCTTGTTCTGGTTTGTGCAAGCCGGTATGTGGGGCAGATATTCCTCGTCCACCGAGACGGCGATCGACCAAGATATCGAAGCTCTCGAACAGAATGGCCTCGATGGCCTGCTTGGGACGTTGCGCTTGTGGCATGGCGATCTCGCCATAAGGCCAGATCATTTTTCCGGTTGGAGTCTTGGCGCGCGCTTCTATCCGATTCTTTACATGCTCTCGCGCATGGGGGAAGCCAAGGATTGGGGCACTGGCCTCCGGCTAAAGGCGGATATGCTCGGTCCTATGAATCGGCTGGAGTTCCATCATATCTTTCCCAAGTCCCGACTCTACGAGGCGAATTACGCCAGGGCGGAAGTTAATGCACTCGCCAATTTCTGTTTCCTGACCAAGGATACGAATATCGACATAAGCAACCGCTTTCCGGAGGATTATTTCGCTGAAGTTGAGCGGAACCACCCGGGTGCGTTGGCGTCTCAATGGATACCGGAGGACCCGGCACTCTGGAAAATAGACCGTTATCCGGAGTTTCTTGAAGCCCGGCGGCGTCTGCTGGCAGCGGCGGCCAACCGGCGTCTAGAAGAACTGCTTCACGGTGATACGCGGTGGCTCGTCATGCAGGAGCGTCCGGACCGCGACCCGGCACCGAAACCGGTAGGCGGTATTTCCAGCGAGCTCGAAGAACGGCAACTGGAGATGCTGAACGACTGGACCGAACATAGAGGTCTGGCGCGCGGTGTACTGGCGTTCGACTATGCGGACCCGCAGTCGGGCGAACAAAAGGCCATTTTCGATCTGGCTTGGCCGGAAGGCGTTCAGCCGGGGCTGTCCCAACCTGTAGCCGTGTTGCTGAACGAGACTGCCGAGGTGCTGGCGTTAGCCCAAGTTTAACGTTTGTGCAGCGGGTTCGGTCGATATTGAGGGCGGCTTGTCTGACAAGCTTTTGATATTGCTGGATTGAGGTTTTCGGGCCGGCGATGTAGTGCCATAATATTTTTGCATTGGGGTTCCAGGCTCTTGCGCCCGTCCCTATGCTGTGCGCCATGTTCATCCGGCGCACCAGAACCCGCACCGGCGCGGGCGGCGAGGTCTATTATTCGCATCGTCTGGTGCGCTCGGAGCGCACAGGCGAGAAGGTCCGGCAGCGCACACTGCTCAACCTCGGCAGCGACTTCCCGCTCGAACGCCATCACTGGTCGGTTCTGTGCGCCCGCATCCGGCAGTTGCTCGACCGCCAGAGCGATCTGGAGGCGCTGTCCTGTCCGGCAGAGGTTGAGAGGCATGCCCAGCGCCTTGTCGCGCAGTTGGTCAACGGCGCGCCGTCCGGCGGCGGCGCCGACCTGCAGACGGTGGATGTCGGCACGCTGGAGCTGATCCGCCCGCGCTCGGCGGGGGTCGAGCATGTCGGTCTGTGGGCGATGGAGGAGCATTGCCTGGAAGGGCTTCTGGAGCGACTGGGCTTCAACGGCCCGCAGCGCGCGCTCGCCATGGCCAGCATCGTTGCGCGCATGGCCGGGTTCGGAGCGCGCCTCCTGGCGCTGGCTGTGCGAGCGTTCGTCGCTCGGCGAGTTGCTGGGCGTGGACTTCGAGCGCATGAGCACGATGCGCCTCTACCGCGCCTCCGATGCCCTGATGTCGCACCGCGCGACGATCGAGGCGCATCTGTTCGACCGGGCGACGGATCTGTTCGGGCTGCGCCGCACGGTGACGCTCTACGACCTGACCAACACCTTCTTCGAGGGCGAGGCGGCGGCCCAGAGCAAGGCCGAGCGCGGCCACTCCAAGGAGAAGCGTTCGGATTGCCCGCTGCTGACCCTGGGGCTGGTGCTCGACGGCTCGGGCTTCGTGCGCCGCTCCGAGGTGTTCTCCGGCGCGGTCAATGAAGACTGGACCCTGGCGTCGATGCTCGAGGCCCTGGGCGCGCCGGCGGACGCGCTGGTAGTGATGGACGCGGGCATCGCCACCGAGGCCAACATCGCCTGGCTGCGCGGGAACGGCACCCGCTATCTGGCGGTCAGCCGGGAACGCACCCGCCGCTTCGACCCCGAACTGGCGCAGGCCATCGAGACCCGCTCGCGCCGCACGGTCCATGTCCACAAGGTCGTCGACCCCGACAGCGGGGAGACGCGCCTCTACTGCTACTCCGAGGCGCGGGCGAAGAAGGAGCAGGGCATCGCGGAGCGCTTCGCCGCGCGCTTCGAGGGCGAGTTGAAGAAGCTCCACGACGGCCTCGGGCGGCCGCGCACCCGCAAGAGGCTCGACCGGGTCTGGCAGCGCCTCGGCCGCATCGAGGAGAAGAGCCGCGGCGCCGGCGCGCACTACGACATCGACGTCATCGCCGACGACAGCGGCGAGAAGGCGCGCGCCGTCACCTGGAAGCGCCGTCCGCTCGCCGGTTCCATGATCACCCATCCCGGCGTCTACTGCCTGCGCACCAATGTCGAGGACTGGGACGAGGAGGCGCTGTGGCGGACCTATACCTCGCTCACCGACGTCGAGGCCGTGTTCCGCTCGCTCAAGTCCGAACTCGGTCTGCGCCCTATCTTCCACCAGACCCAGAGGCGCTCCGACGGCCACCTGTTCATCACCGTGATCGCCTACCAGATGGTGCAGACCATCCGTCGCCGCCTCGCCGAGCAGGGCGAGCACGCCAGCTGGGCCAGCCTCAGAGCTATCCTCGAAGGACAGCAGCGCGTCACCGCAACCTTCCAGCGCAAGGACGGGCGTACCCTCCACGTCCGAAAGGCCACACGCGCCGAACCCGGGCAACTGGAAATCTATCGCGCGCTCGCACTCGATCCCGCACCCGGAGGCGTTCGGAAAATGATCGTCTGAACCCAAATCCGTCCAAAGAAACCCGAATGTAGTGCCCTACGAGGAATCTCCTCCCCCGTAAGATACTGATAATGAACAATCTTTGAAGTGGCGTGTTAAACTTGGATTAGCAAGCGAAGCCGGATTCCGCTGCTTCACCTCGATACCGGGCTTCCGGGCCTATATCGAAGCCGAAATTCTCAAGTCCGAAGCAGCTTGAAACTGGCTGAGTCGGTTCGGGCTTGGCTTGGGAAGTCACGACCCATTGGAGCAAGGTCCGATCGTTTTGAACCGACGCCTGCGAGACACCCCTTGTCGCCCCGGACGCCGCGTCAGCGGCGATCCGGGGGGGCCAGTCTCTCGAAGTCGGGGCATGAGGCTCGACTGGGCCCCGGCTCCGGGGGCCGGGGCGACAGTGTTAGCATACCGTTTGTCCCGCTCCCAGTTGATTGGATACCGCATTAACTTTGAAATAATTCCTAAATTCGTTTGACTTCTACAAATCTGTGGTAAGATGGGACAGGAGGAAGCGGCATCCGGAGGCCGCTTCGTCTCCCGCCTTGCACCGGTGCGAAAATCCCCCAACGGAACGGACGGGAGAAGTGCGCCCTGCGCATGGCTCGCGCGCGCAATCAGGCGCGCGAACCGCGCCGGCGCAAACGCGGGCGCACGCGCCCGCGCGATACGCGCGAAACAGGGTCGCGCCGCAGGCAAGCCGGCGGCGGCGCGAACGCAACGAAACGCGATGGAGGGACGACATGCAGGATGGAGACATGCGGCGCTTCGGCGAGGCAGTCGGAGAGGGGCGGGGCGGCGGAAAAACATGACATCGCATGACAGAACATGACATGTCCGGGGTCCGCCGCCTGCGGCCCTTTGCCGAAGGCTCTGGCGGAGGAAGATGATGGCCGGGAGATCGAAATCCTCGGCGACCGCCGCCGCCCTGCCTCCGGCAACAACCGCTCTTCGACCTTGGGCGCACGGCAATGCGGCGGTGACCCGGGGGGAAGCGTGGTAAGCTCCCTGTGAGAGGCGGCGTCCGGGTGGACGGGGCGGCGGAGAGGGAGCGGCAAGGGGTGGAGACGGGATGCTTGCCGGCGCTGTCCGAACCCGAATTGAAACTCTGCGGAACAGGGCGGCTCTCGGCATCGCATGACAGAACATGACATTTCATGACATGTCCGGAGGTGTGCGGCGCGGCCCGATAGCCGGGAATATCGGCGGCGCGTTAGTTTGCGCTCCGGTCGGGCGGCCATGCGCGGAAGCTGCTGCCCGCAGGGAATGCGTCGAAGAATGCGTCGAAGGGCGGCCGGATTGCTCATGCCCGTAATTTGGGGTCGTTAGAGGCTCGTATGGCGGAACCTGGAACACGCTACCGCATCGGTGTGGATGTCGGCGGCACCTTCACGGACCTGATGGTCCTGGATGCGCAGACCGGCGCGGTCCACGCGCTGAAGACGCCGACCACGCCGGCAGACCCTTCCGAGGGGCTGCTCGCAGGCATTGCCGAGGCGGCCGAGCGCTTGCGCTTCGAGCCGGGCGAGGTCGGGTTCATCCTGCACGGCACGACCATCGCCACCAATGCCGTGCTGGAGCGCAAGCTGCCGGAAGGCGCGGTGATCGCCAACAAGGGGTTCGCGGATGTGCTGGAGATCGGCCGCCATGTGCGCCGCGAGCCCTATACGCTGAAACCGACGCCGCAGACGGTGCTGGTTCCCCGCGACCGGCGCTACGGCGTCGAGGGGCGGATGCGCTGGGACGGAAGCGAGGAGGTGCCGCTCGACGAGGAAGCGGTCGTGAGCGCCGCGCGCGCCCTGTCGGAAGCCGGCGTCGGCGCGGTCGCCGTGGTGTTTCTGCATGCCTACCGCGATCCGGCGCATGAGCGCCGCGTCGCAGAGATACTGGCGGAGAAGGCGCCCGGCATTCCGGTGTCGCTCTCCTCGGAGGTCAGCCCCGAGATCCGCGAGTTCGAGCGGGCTTCGACCACGGTGCTCAACGCGCTGCTCGTGCCGGTGGTGCGCGTCTATCTGGAGCAGCTGGAGGGGAGGCTTCGCAAGGCCGGACTGGATGCGCGGCTCTATCTCGTGCAGTCCAACGGAGGGGTGACGACGCCGGCCCAGGCGGCGCGGCTGCCCGTCCGGCTGCTGCTTTCGGGGCCTTCGGGCGGGGCGATGGCGGCGGCGGAACTTGCGCAGGCGCTTCGGCGGCCGAACCTGGTGGCGGTCGATATGGGCGGCACCAGTTTCGATGTGTCTGTGGTCCGGGACGGCGAAAGCACGGTCGTGACCGAAGGCGAGATCGACGGCCTGCCGGTGCGCCTGCCGATGGTGGAGATGCGCACCATCGGGGCGGGCGGCGGCTCAATCGCCTCCGTGGCTGCGGGAGGGGCGCTGAGCGTGGGGCCGCGAAGCGCCGGCGCCGATCCGGGGCCCGTAGCCTATGGAAAAGGCGGCGTGGAGCCGACCGTCACCGACGCCAATATCGTTCTCGGCCGCCTGGATCCGGACTTTTTCCTCGGCGGTGCATTGAAGCTCGATGCGAAACAGGCGCGCGCCGCCGTCGCGGAGCGGATTGCGGCTCCGCTCGGCCTCGGCGTGGAGGAGGCCGCCGAGGGCATCCTTGCGGTCGTCAACGCGAATATGGCCTCGGCGATAAAGCTCAGCCTGTTCGAGAAGGGCGCCGACCCGCGCGATTTCGCCATCGCTGCGTTCGGCGGGGCAGGCGGCCTGCACGCCGTCAGCTTCGCGGAAGAGCTTGAGATGGCGGAAGTGGTGTTCCCACGCGACCCCGGCACTTTCTCGGCGCGCGGCATCCTGACCGCCGACATCGCGCACGATGTGGCGCGCTCGCGCCTGCTCGATGCGGACGACAGCGCGCTGCCGGTGCTGGCCGGCCTCGCGGCCGAACTGTTTGCCGAGGGCCACGCGCTGCTCGGTGCCGACGGTATTGCGGAAGATGCGCGCCATATCCGTCTCGCCGCCGACATGCGCTATCGCGGCCAGGCCTACGAACTGCTGGTTCCCTGGGGGGATGCGAAGCCCGACGGCCCGTCGCTTGCCCGGCTGGTCGAAGATTTCCACGATCTGCACCAGGCGCGCTATGCGCATTCGGACCCGGGCGCGCCGGTCGAGATCGTCACCTTGCGCGCTACCGCCAGGGGATTGCTGTCCAAGCCGGCGATCGAGCCGCCTACCGCGATGGATGCCGGTCCGAAGGGGGAGCGGCGCGTCTGGATAGGCGGAGGCTGGCGCCAACTGCCGGTCTATGACCGCGACCGGCTGCCGGAAGCGATCGAGGGGCCCGTCCTCATCGAGGAGGCCCATGCGACGCTCCTGGTCCCGCCCGGATGGCGTCTGGCGATGTCGTCTGGGGGCGACCTGGTGGCACGGCGCGGGGGAGAAGGGCCATGACCGACCTCAGCCCGATCGACATCGAGATCATCCGCAATGCGCTGGTCGCGGCGGCGGAGGACATGAACGTGACCATCTGGCGCACGGCGCGTTCCACGGTCGTCCGCGAGACGCTCGACTACTCGACCGCCGTTTTCGACGCCCAGGGACGCAATGTTGCGCAGTCGGCGCGCATCGCCATCCACCTGAATTCCATGGCGACCTGCCTCGAAGGCATCATCGCGGGGCCCATCCCGCTGGACGAATGGCGCGAGGGCGATGTCATCGTCACCAACGACCCCTATTCCGGCGGCCAGCACCTGCCCGACATATTGACCTTCAAGCCGGTCTATTTCCGGGGCCGGCGGATCGCGATTACCGGCACGCTCACCCACCACACCGATGTCGGCGGCGGCGCCCCCGGCAGCTACGACGCCGGCGCGCGCGAGATCTTCCAGGAGGGGCTGCGGATTCCGCCCTGCAAGGTCAGGGATGCCGGACAGGCCAACAGGGCACTGCTCGGCGTCCTCTATGCAAATACCCGCGAGCCGGAAAAGGTGCGCGGCGATTTCGAGGCCCAGCTCGCCTCGCTCGATATCGGCGCGGCCGGCGTGCTGCGGCTGGCCGAACGGTTCGGACCCGACAGGCTGGAGGCCGCCGCCGACCGCATCCTCGACCGGTCGGAAGCGGCGATGCGGGCGGCCATTGCGGGCATCCCGGACGGGACTTACCGGTTCGAGGACTTCGTGGACGACGACGGCATCACGGAGGAGCCGCGCCCGATCGCCGCGGAGGTCCGCATCCAGGGCGAGACGGCAGAGGTCGATCTCTCCGCTTCGGGCCCCCAGGCTGCGGGGCCGGTCAACTGCACGCTCAACATGTCGAAATCGGCCGTCTATTGCGCCTTCATGTGCGCCGCCGGGGTCGATGTCCCGGCGAATTCCGGCGCCTACCGGCCGGTTGAAATCAGAGCGCGCGAGGGCACGATCTGCAATGCCTTGCTGCCCGCGCCGGTGGCGAACCGCATGGCCACGGCGCACCGGATCGTCACCACCGTGCTGGGTGCGCTCGGACGCGCCGCCCCGGAGCGCATATCCGCCGCCTATTACGGGGTGAGCTACGTCTATGCGCTGGGGCTCAAGGGGCGTTCCGGCCGGCCGGAAGTCTATTTCGATATCGAGGTCGGCGGTTGGGGCGCGCATCCCGACGCCGACGGCGCGAATGCGCTTTCCGCCTGCCTGCACAATCTCGCTAACACGCCCATCGAAATGGTCGAGAGCCTGTATCCGCTTACCGTCACCGAATACGGCCTGGCGCCGGGCAGCGGAGGCGAGGGCAAGCGGCGCGGCGGCCTCGGGCTCAGGCGCGAGTTCCGGCTGGATGTCAAGGAAGGCATGCTCTCGACCAATTACGAGCGTTTCCGGGTTCCGCCTTACGGGCTCGCCGGCGGCGGGCCGGGCGCGCCGGGGCGTTCCGTGCTGACGCGCGGCGGCGAGACCATCGAGCTCGGTTCGAAGGTCTCGAACCTGCCCGTGCGCCGGGGCGACCGCATCCTGCTGCAGACCTCCGGCGGCGGCGGGCACGGGGCGCCGGAAGACCGCGACACCCGGGACATCGCCAGGGACAAGCGCCTCGGGTATTGGGAAGGCGGATAACAAAGGGACGCCCACCCGCCATGACTTCCGAGACCGACGGCTTCCGCATCGAACTCGACCCGGAAAACGAACGCGCCGACATCGTGCTCGACCGGCCGCCGCTCAATGTCGTGCGGATGGCGCAGCGCCCGCAATTGCGCGCGGCCTTCGAGGCGTTCGATCGCGATCCGGCCGTGCGCGTGGTCGTTGTCCGGGGCGCGGGCGAGCATTTCACCAGCGGCGGCGATATTCCGGGATTCATGGAAGCAAGTCCCGAAACGGTATCGCAGCTTCACAAGAACATCGCCGCCGCCGAGCGGTGCTCCAAGCCGGTTATCGCCGCCATACGGGGCTTCTGCATGGGCGTCGGCTTCGAGCTCGCACTGGCCTGCGACTTCCGCATCGTGAGCGAGACGGCGCGTATGGCGCTGCCTGAGATCAATCTCGGCATGATCCCCGGCTCCGGCGGCTCCGCGCGCCTGCAGCGCATGATCGGCGTTTCGCGGGCCAAGAATGTGGCGATGCGCGGCCGGCGGATCGCGGGGCAGGAAGCCTTCGACTGGGGCCTGGCCTGCGAACTGGTCGAGGACGCCGAACTCGAAGCGGCGACGGACGCACTGGTCAGGGAGCTGCGCCGTTTCTCCCCGCTCGCCCAGCGCACGCTCAAGCAGGTGTTCAATGCGGGCGAGAATGCGCCGCTCGAACAGGCGATGGAAATCGAGGGCCAGGCCTATGGCCGGCTGCGCATGAGCGCCGATTTCGCCGAGGGCGTTGCCTCCTTCGTGGACAAGCGCCGCCCGCAGTTCAGGGGCGAATAGCGACTCCTTTGCCGACTCGACTTACGCCGCGTCCGCCGCCGCGCTGACCGCGCGGATGACGAGCCCGCCGTCCTCGACACCGACCTCGACGCGGTCGCCGTCCTGCACCGCGCCTTCCAGAATCCGCGTGGCGAGGGCGTTCTGGAGGCTGGTCTGGATCACCCGCTTCAACGGGCGTGCGCCATAGACCGGGTCGAACCCCGTCTCCGCCAGCCACTCCACCGCTGTCGGCTCCAGGTCGAGCGCGATGTCGCGGTCGCGTAGCAGCTTGCGCAGCCCTTCGAGCTGGATTGCGACGATGCCGGACATATGCGCGCGCTCCAGGCGGTGGAAGACGACGATCTCGTCGAGCCGGTTCAGGAACTCGGGCCGGAAATGCCCCCGGACAACCTCCATGACCCGGTCCACCATAGGCCCGTGCATCGTGTTTTCGCTGGCCTGCGCGAACACCTCGCTGCCGAGATTGGATGTCATGACGAGGATCGTGTTGCGGAAATCCACCGTCCGGCCGTGTCCGTCGGTCAGCCGCCCGTCGTCCAGCACCTGGAGCAGGACATTGAAGATATCGGGATGCGCTTTTTCCACCTCGTCGAAAAGTACGACCTGGTAGGGCCGCCGGCGCACCGACTCGGTCAGCGACCCGCCTTCCTCGTAGCCGACATAGCCCGGCGGCGCGCCGAGCAGGCGGGAGACGGTGTGCTTCTCCATGTATTCCGACATGTCGAGGCGCAGCATCGCCGTGTCGTCGTCGAACAGGAACGCGGCGAGCGCCTTGCAAAGTTCCGTCTTTCCGACGCCGGTCGGCCCAAGGAACAGGAACGAGCCTACCGGCCGGCTCGGGTCCTGCAGGCCGGCTCGCGCCCGCCGCACCGCTTCCGAGACCGCCTTGACGGCCCGGTCCTGGCCGACGATGCGGGCATGGAGCCCGTCCTCCATCCGCAGCAATTTTTCCCGCTCGCCCTCGAGCATGCGCGCGACCGGCACACCGGTCCAGCGCGAGACCACGCCCGCGACATGCTCGCCGCTGACCTCCTCGTCCAGCAAACGTCCTTCCCGCTGGCCGTCGGTATCGGAGATGCGTTTTTCGAGGTCGGGGATAACGGCGAAGCGCAACTCGCTGGCGCGCTCCAGTTCGCCGCGCCTCTGGGTCGCGTCCAGCTCCTGCCGCGCGCGCTCCAGTTCCTCCTTCAATCTCTTGGCGCCGTCGATGGCCGCCTTCTCGTTCCGCCATTGCAGTGTGAGCTCGTCCGAGCGTTCCTCCAGATCGCCCAGTTCTCGCTCCAGCTTGTCGAGGCGGCCCTGCGAAGCATCGTCGGTTTCCTTCTTCAGGGCTTCCCGCTCGATCTTGAGCTGGATGATCCGCCGGTCGAGTTCGTCGATGGCTTCGGGCTTGGAATCGATCTGCATCCTGAGCCGGCTCGCCGCCTCGTCGATGAGGTCGATGGCCTTGTCGGGCAGGAAGCGGTCCGTGATGTAGCGGTTCGAGAGCGTGGCAGCCGCCACCAGCGCGCTGTCCATGATGCGCACGCCGTGATGGACCTCGTACTTCTCCTTGAGGCCGCGCAGGATCGAGATTGTGTCCTCCACATTGGGTTCGCCGACGAAGACCGGCTGGAAGCGCCGCGCCAGCGCTGCGTCCTTCTCGACATGCTGGCGGTATTCGTCGAGCGTCGTCGCGCCGATGCAATGCAACTCCCCGCGCGACAGCGCCGGTTTGAGCATGTTGGAGGCGTCCATCGCGCCATCGGCCTTGCCGGCTCCGACGAGCGTGTGCAGCTCGTCGATGAAGACGACGATCTGGCCTTCCGCGGCCTTGATTTCAGCGAGGACCGATTTCAGCCGTTCCTCGAACTCACCGCGATATTTCGCGCCGGCGATCATGGCGCCGAGGTCGAGCGCGATCAGCCGCTTGTCCCGCAGCCCTTCGGGCGTGTCGCCGTTGACGATGCGCTGCGCCAGGCCCTCGGCGATGGCGGTCTTGCCGACGCCCGGCTCCCCGATCAGCACGGGATTGTTCTTGGTGCGCCGGGAGAGCACCTGGATCGCGCGCCGGATTTCCTCGTCGCGCCCGATCACGGGGTCGAGCTTGCCGCCGCGCGCCGCCTCGGTCAGGTCCTGTGCGTATTTGGCCAAGGCGTCGAACCCGGCCTCCGCATTGGCGCTGTCGGCGGTGCGACCCTTGCGAAGCTCCGAGATCGCGCGCTCCAGCCCCTTGGCATCCACCCCCGCCCGGGCGAGCGGGCCGCGCGCAATCGCCAACGCCTGGAGCAGGCGCTCTACGGTGACGAAGCGGTCGCCGGCCTTTTGCGCCGCCTTGCGGGCGGTCTCGAACAGGCGCGCGGTTTCGGGCGCGAGATGCAGCCCGCTTGCGCCCGAACCGGTGACGACCGGCAGTCCCCCGAGCACTGCTTCGGCGGCGGTCCGCGCCTTCGTGGCGTTGCCGCCCGCTCGCTCGATCAGCCCGGTGGCCAGACCTTCCGGATCGTCGAGCATGACCTTGAGGATGTGCTCGGGAACGAAACGCTGATGCCCTGCGGCCAGCGCCATGCTCTGCGCCGCCTGGATGAACCCCCGCGCGCGCTCGGTGTAAGTCTCGAAATCCATATTCCCGTCTCCGTCTCCAGACGCAAGCCTCTGGCGGGAGAGCCGTATCCTACGCACCGCTCCCGCTCGAAGACGGATATGGGAACCGCCAGCGGCACGCGCAAGACGGCGCTCCGTGCCGGAGCGAAACCGGAGGTCAGGCCGCGCCGGCCGGGGCTTCTTCGGCCGGAATGCTCTCCGCCGCAGGGGGCGCCTCGCCGGTCTCGGCGGAAGCCTCCTCGACCGGAGCGTTCCGCTGGCGGCGGCGGCGGCGAGGCCGAACGCCGGTCGGTTCGGTTCCGTCGGCTTCCGGAGGCCGGTCCGCAGTTTCCCGGTCGATCCGGGCCTCGGCCTCGGGTTCCGCTGCGCCATCGCCGGTCCGCTGAGGTTCCGCGGGCGCCGGCTGCGGCTGCGCCGGAGGAGGCGCGAACTGGGCTACCATGCGCTGATAGTGCTCGGCATGCTGAAACAGGTTCTCGGCCAACACCGAGTCGCCGCTGGACTGCGCATCGCGCGCCATCGCCAGATAGCGGTCGAGGACCTGCTGCGCGGTGCCGCGCACCCGTCCTTCCGGGCCATTGCTTTCAAGAGCCTGGTTGCGGTGGGCGGGGCTTCGCCCGCTCCGCATATTGCTGCGGCCGCGTGAGCGGCGCGGTGGCATGTTTTGTTTCATTTGCACTCTGTATCTAGAGGCGGTCATACACGGCGCCCGGCCAACGGCCTCTCATTCGCGCCGATCCGGCTCCGCTGCACAGTTCGCATCCCGGAGCCCGATGCAAGGTTAGCCCGGAAGCACAGCTTTGCAACCCCTTCTTCGTTGGGAGGGTGTCGCTCGGGAAAGGGAACCGGTCCCCACCCTTTCTCTCCGGGCCGCAGGCAGACTGCACGATGTGTCATGAAATGTCATGAAATGTCGTAACTGCCCAGGATGTCTGAGTTGGTGGGGGTTGACGCGGGGGTTTGAAAATGAGCCAACCTCGCCATGAGCCATTCCGAACCGTTTGACCCGTTGAGGGTGCCCGTGTCCGAGACATCGGGTCAGCAGATCGCGCGTCTGGAGTTGGAGACCGCTTGGCTTCGGGAGCAGGTTGCGCGTCTTGTTGAGCGGATAGCGGCGTTGGAGCGTCGTCTTGGTCTGAACAGCCGCAACAGCGGCCAGCCGCCGTCGAGCGACGGTCTGAAGAAGCCAGCGGCGGAGCGTCGAACCCGTAGCCTGAGGGGCAAGACGGGCCGTAAGCCGGGCGGTCAGACGGGGCACAAGGGCAAGACGCAGTGCCGTACGGCCAGCCCGGACCGGTTTGAGGAGCATGTTCCGGCGTCCTGCCGGGGCTGCGGGGCGTCGCTGTCGTCGGCGGCGGCGGTCGGCGATCCGGTCGCGCGTCAAGTATTCGACCTGCCGGAGCCGCGCCCGCTGGAGGTCACGGAGCATCGGGGTCATGCGCGTCGCTGCGGGTGTTGCGGTGAGGTGACGCGGGCGTCGTTCCCGCCAGGCGTGTCGGCACCGGTGCAGTATGGCCAGCGGCTTTCGGGTGCGGCGGTCTGGCTGCGTCATGCGCAGTTCCTGCCGGAGCGGCGGCTGTCTGAGGTGATGGCGGTGTTGTTCGGCGCGCGGGTGTCGCCGGCGACATTGGCGGCGATGAGCAGGCGTGCTGCGGCCCGTCTGCGGTGCGCGGCGGCGCACATACAGGACTTGGCGGCAAGCAAGGCGCGGGTGAAGCATCTGGACGAGACCGGTCTGCGCGTGGGCGGACGCACGCGGTGGCTTCATGTGATCTGCACGCCCCTGCTGGCGGCGTATCGGGTGAGCGAGCGGCGCGGGGCCGTGCTTCCGGGCGTGACCGGCGTGGCGGTGCACGACCACTGGCAATGCTATTGGCCGATGGAGGGTGTGGAGCATGCGCTTTGCAATGCGCATCGCTTGCGGGAGTTGCAGGCGCTGGTGGAGTTCGACAAGGAAGACTGGGCCGGGCGCATGCAGCGGCTTCTGCGCCGGGCCTGGCGCGTGGCGCGGCTGACGCGGGAGAGGGATATCGTCGTTCCGGCGCGTCTGTTGGCGCGGCTGGCGCGCGGTTACGACAGGCTCCTTGTCGAGGCGATGGTGTTCCATGAGAGCCAGCCGCCGCTCTCGCCTCCCAGGCCCGGAAGACGCGGGGCCCCGAAGCGGCGCAAGGGCCATAACCTCGCCTTGCGCCTGCATGAGCGCAAGGACGCAACCCTGCGCTTCCTGACCGACCCACAGGTCCCCTTCACCAACAATGAGGCCGAGCGCGACCTGCGCATGATGAAACTGCGCCAGAAAATCTCCGGCGGCTTCCGGTCCCGAACGGGCGCCGATGACTTCGCCGTCCTGCGCACAATCATCGCCACCGCTCAAAAGCAGGGCCGCGATGTCCTCAACACCCTGATGGGCTCGCCCGACAGCTTCATCGAAGACATCGAATACGCCTGAACAAAGCCCAGCCGAGACCGCTGCAATCGCCAACATCCTGGGCAGTTACGATATGTCATGATCCGCCCTGCGTCCGTGCCGCAGGATACCCTTTTCGTTCGTTCCCGATGATGGTTGAGATTGCCGCCTGCGCGGCAGCGATGCGGCTCGACATGCCGCCTTGCAAGACCAGTTTACCACACCTTCCCGGAAGTCAAGCCCGAGCCGCGCGGCTCCGTCAGGCGGCGCGCATGAGGTCCACTTCCATGCGGACGCCGTCATAGGGGAAGCTCATGCGGCCGCCTTCGTCGCGGTCGAGCAGGCCGGCCTTGACGAGCGCGGTCATGTCGCGGTGGACGGCCTTCACATCGCGGCCCACCCGCCGCGCGACCTCGCGCACGGGCAGGGGGCCCGCGCCGGCCATCGCGCGCAGGACCGCCAGGCGCTTCGGCGCGCATACCCTGTGGAGCAGATCGATGGAAGCGAAGGCGATGCGCGGCGCCATTCGCCGGCCCGCCAGCGCCGCACCCAGGCGCGCGGCAAGTTCGCCCCTGGGGGCCACCGTCAGGGTCACAATCCGTTTCGCGTTATCCATGCGTCCACCTCCTTCCAGAAGTCGGCCAGGAGTCCGTTCAGGTCCTCGAATTCCAGCGGTGTCTCGATTCCGTCCACATGCCTGTGGTCGCGTTTCCCGGCCTCGTTGTCGAACCGCAGGACGCACTCGTCATCGACGACGAAAGCGAAGGAATATCTTAGCCTGTGGCCGCTGCCCCGCACCGGTGCCGGAACGCGCCAAGCCTTGATTTGAACGAACGCACGGTCGCTCAGGACAAGCCTGTCGTCGAACAGGAGTTCGGCGTCCATGCGTTGTTATCTATACCAACGACTAATCGTTGTCAAGTTTACCAACGATGTGCGGATGGCGCAGTCTAAATCACCTTCACTGCAATCCGCCCGATGCCCTCGACTTCGCCTTTGAGGCGGTCGCCGGGGGAAACGGCGGCGACGCCGGCCGGGGTGCCGGTCATGATGAGGTCGCCCGGCATGAGGGCGAAGAGCGCCGAGATATGCGCTATCACCTCCGGCAGGCTCCAGATCATCTGCGAGATGTCGCCGTCCTGCCTGAGCTCTCCGTTGACATGCAGGCGCACAGCCCCCGCCTCCGGATGGCCGATCTCGCTCGCCATGACCACCGGCGAGCAGGGCGCAGCATGGTCGAACGCCTTGCCGATCTCCCAGGGCCGGCCGAGCTGTTTGGCGACGCCCTGGAGGTCGCGGCGCGTCATGTCGAGGCCGGCCGCGTAGCCGAAGACATGGCCGAGCGCGTCTTCCGCCTTTATGTCCCGCCCGCCGGTTCCGATGGCGGCGACCAGTTCCATCTCGTGGTGCAGGTCCGCCGTGCCGGGCGGATAAGGCATGTCGCCGCCTCCGGCCACGATCGAGGTCGCGGGCTTCATGAAGAAGAAGGGCGGCTCTCGGTCCGGGTCGTGGCCCATCTCGCGGGTGTGCTCGGCGTAGTTACGTCCGACGCAGAATATCCGGCCGACGGGAAAGACCGCCCCCGATCCTCTGACCGGCAGGACCGTTTGGGCCGGGGCCGGAACCGCATAAGTCATAGTGCCGCTTCCTTCGCTTGCGGGGCGCGCCATCTTGCCCGCCGCCGGCAGGCAGTCAAGGAACGCACTGCGCCTTTTTCGTTGCCGTGCGTGCCGCCGCATGGAAACATTGGGTGCCGGCCGACGGGACGGGCCGGTAGCGGGGAGGGAGAATGAGCACGAACGCGCGGTGCGTGGCCCTTGTGGGTCCCTATCTCAGCGGCAAGACCAGCCTGATGGAAGCCATGCTGCACGCCGCCGGGGCGGTGTCGCGCAAGGGCACGGCGAAGGACGGCAATACCGTCGGCGACGCCTCGCCCGAATCGCGCGACCGGAATATGAGCACGGAAATCCTGCCGGCGCGCTTCAACTATCTCGGCGACGACTGGACGGTGCTGGATTGCCCCGGCTCGGTCGAATTCCTGCAGGAGGCGATGCACGGCGCCGTGGTCGCCGATATCGCAGTGGTGGTCTGCGAGCCGGACCCGGCGCGCGCCATCATGCTGGCGCCGATCCTGCGCTTTCTCAATGTGCGCAACATTCCGCACGTCATCTTCATCAACAAGATCGACACCGCCACACAGGGCCTCGCAGAGACCATGGAGGCGCTGCAGGCGGTTTCCGGCAAGCCGCTGGTTGTGCGCCAGATTCCGGTGGTCGAGGGCGAGGCCGTCGGAGGTTATGTCGATCTCATCAGCGAACGCGCCTACAGCTACAACGAAGGCGCGCCTTCCGACCTCGTCAAGGTGCCGGATGCGCTGGGCGACGACACCGAGATCGCGCGCCAGGAACTTATGGAGTCGCTGGCGGATTTCGACGACACGCTGCTTGAGGCGTTGCTGGAGGAGGCAATCCCGGCGCGGGACGAAATCTATGCCTATCTCAAGGCCGCGCTCGCGGATGGCCATGTCGTGCCGGTGCTGCTCGGCGCGGCGGAGCGGGACCACGGTGTCCGCCGCTTGTTGAAAGCGCTCCGTCACGATACGCCGGATGTTTCGCGCGCCGCCGCCCGCTTCGAGGTGGGCGAGGGGACCGCGGTGCAGATCTTCAAGACCTATCATACGCAGCACCAAGGCAAGCAGAATTTCGGCCGCGTGCTCTCGGGCGCACTGCACGAGGGCGACCATCTGGGCGGGGAGCGTCTCGGCAACCTCGCCAGCATGCACGGCGCGGCCTTCACCAAGGTGGCCGGCGCCGAAGCGGGCGATGTCGTCGCCATCGGCCGCCTCGACACCTTCCGGACCGGCCAAATGCTGACCGCGGGCGGCGCGGACACGCCGGAGGCATGGCCCAAGCGGCTCGGTCCGATCTACGCGATTGCGCTCCATGCCGAGAAGCGCAGCGACGAGGTGAAGCTCTCCGGCGCGTTGCAGCGCCTGGCGGAGGAAGACGGCTCCTACGGCATCGAGTCCAACCCCGAGACGCACCAATTGCTGCTCTGGGGCCAAGGCGACCAGCATCTGCAGGTCGGCGTCTCCCGCCTCCAGACCAAGTACCACATTGCCGTTGAGACCGAGCGCCCGCAGACCCCCTATCGCGAGACGATCCGCAAGGCGACGCAGCAGCATTCGCGGTTCAAGCGCCAGTCGGGCGGCCACGGCCAGTTCGGCGATGTGCTTGTCGATATCGCGCCGCTGCCGAGAGGCGAGGGGTTCGCCTTCGAGGAGAAGGTGGTCGGCGGCTCGGTGCCGCGCCAGTTCATCCCGGCCGTCGAGACGGGCGTGCGCGAGTTCCTGTCGCGCGGGCCGCTCGGCTTCCCGGTCGTGGACCTCGTGGTGACGCTGAAGGACGGAAAGCACCATCCCGTCGATAGCTCCGAGATGGCCTTCAAGACGGCCGGCAGGCTTGCCATGAGCGAGGGGCTGCCGAATTGCAGCCCGACCCTGCTGGAACCGATCCTGAAGGTGCAGGTGCATATCCCGTCGGAATACACGGCGAACATCCAGCGGCTGCTGGCGGGCCGGCGCGGCCAGATCCTGGGCTTCGATGCCCGCGAGGGCTGGACCGGCTGGGATCGGGTCGAGGCCTTCCTGCCGCAATCGGAAATGTCCGACATGATTATCGAACTGCGCTCGCTCACCCTCGGCGTCGGCACGTTCGAGTGGGAATTCGACCACCTTCAGGAACTTGGTGGAAAGCTCGCCGACGATATCGTCGAGGCGCGCAAGCAAGCGGAGGCGCATTGATGTCGAGAGCGGAAGCAGCAGCGGCCTTTCTTCGTGAAGCCCGCCTTGCGGGACGGCGCGAGCCGGCAATCCCCGAGGCCTGTGCGCCCCGGGACGAGGCGGAGGCCAAGGCCGTCTGGCAAGCGCTGCATGCGATAGAGGACCGGAAGGTCGTCGGCTGGAAAATCGGCGCGACTGCCACGGCTGCGCAGCAGGCGATGGGCCTTTCCGGGCCGTTCGCCGGGCATATCTGCGAGGGCATGGTCGATGAGGGGTCCGAGATCGAATACCGGCACGCCGACCTGCTTGGGCCGATCTACGAGAGCGAATACGGCTTCCGGCTCTCTGCCGACCTGCCGGCGCGCGGGCAGCCCTACAGCCGTGAAGAGGTCGAGGCCGCAATCGGATCGCTGATCGCCGGCATCGAGCTTCCGGAGCGCCGGCTTGCCGACGACCAGCCGCTCGGCCCGATCGGCACCATCGCCGACCATGGCGGGACCGGGCGCTACATCGTTGCGCACGAATTCGAGGACTGGCGGGGTATCGACTGCGTGGACCAGGAGGTCAGCCTGACCTTCAACGGTGTGGAGGCCGGCCGGGGAACCGGTCGGGCGATGATGGGCCACCCGGTCGAGGCGGTGCGCTGGCTCGCCAACCATCTCTCCGGCATGGGCCTCGGCATGACAGCGGGCCAATTCGTGACCACGGGGTCCTGCACGGGCGTGCTGCCGGTTCCGGGACCGGACACCACGGCGGTGTCCGATTTCGGGCCTCTCGGGCTCGTCCGGGTGCGGTTCGCAGGGTCGTAGCCGGCTGGATTTTCGGCTCGCCGCTGGCAGCCCGGATTTTTTGCCCTGCCGGCCCGACAGCGCCGCGCAGGGCATGACAATCGCGAGGAATCCGGGCTATGGTCGCGGCCCCATGAGAATACCGCTTTACCAGGTGGACGCCTTTGCGGACCGGGCTTTCGCCGGAAACCCGGCCGCCGTCTGCCTGCTGGAGGAATGGCCGCCGGATTCGCTGCTGCAGGCCATTGCGCTAGAGAACAACCTTTCCGAAACAGCCTTCGTCGTGCCCGAGGGCCCGGTCTGGCGGTTGCGTTGGTTCACGCCCAAGGTCGAAGTCGATCTGTGCGGCCATGCGACGCTCGCCTCCGCCCATGTTGTGTTCGAGAACATCCAGCGCCAAGCGCAGAAGGTCGAGTTCGAGACCCGTAGCGGGCGGTTGACCGTCTATCGCAACGGTCCCGTGCTGAGCATGGAGTTTCCGGCGAATCCGCCGGCGGCGGTGCCGGAGCCGCAGGGCTTGGCGGATGCGCTGGGGGCGGCCCCCGAGGCGGTTCTGGCGGCGCGGTCCATATGCGTAGCGGTGTTCGACGACGAACGAACGATCCGGGCGCTCAGTCCCGATTTCCACCGGCTCGCGGCGCTCGACAGCATGCTCACCGCTGTGACGGCGCCGGGCGATGAGGTCGATTTCGTGTCGCGCTGCTTCGCGCCGGGCGCGGGGATAGACGAAGACCCGGTGACGGGCTCCGCGCACTGCGCGCTCGCGCCCTACTGGGCGGATCGCCTCGGCAAGACGGCTCTGACAGCTCGGCAGGTGTCGGTGCGCGGTGGACGCCTTGCCTGCACGATGAAGGGGGACCGGGTGGTGATTGCCGGGCGGGCGGCCCCGTATCTCAGCGGGACGATAGAACTGCCATGACACTGCCCGGAAAGACGGAAATCGAGGCGGCAGCCGATCTGGTTTACCGCGCCTTCCCGGCGACTCCGGAGCGGGTCTGGCCCCTTCTCGCAGAGCGCGCCGGCGCCGAAGTCTGGGTCAAGCATGAGAACCACACGCCCATCGGCGCCTTCAAGATCCGCGGCGGGCTGACCTACATGGCACAGTGCGAGGCCGAGGGCATGGTGACTGCGACGCGCGGCAATCACGGCCAGTCCGTCGCCTATGCCGCGCGGCAGGCCGGCAAGCGGGTGACGGTGGTGGTGCCCGAGGGCAACAGCCGCGAGAAGAACGCCGCCATGCGCGCCTTCGGCGCCGATCTGGTGGTGCATGGCAGCGACTTCCAGGATGCTTTCGAGCATGCCCGCGCGCTTGCCGAAGGCGAGGGGCTGCACTTCCTGCCGTCGTTCCATCCGGCTTTGGTGGCCGGGGTGGCGACCTACAGCTACGAACTGTTGTGCGCCGCGCCGCATCTGGACGCGCTCTATGTGCCGATCGGCCTCGGCTCCGGCATTTGCGGCGCCATTGCCGCGCGCGAGGCGTTGGGCCTCGCCACCGAGATCGTCGGCGTCGTCTCCCGCAAGGCGCCCTGCTACGCGCTGAGCTTCGAGGCGGGCCGGCCGGTCTCCACCAACAGCGCGGACACCATGGCCGACGGCATGGCCTGCCGCACGCCGGACGAGGCGGCGCTTGCAATCGTGCTGGAGCATGTCGCCCGCATCGTCACCGTGGACGACGACGAGATCGAGGCGGCGATGCGCCACTATTTCACCGACACCCACAATGTGATCGAGGGCGCCGGCGCGGCGCCGCTGGCGGCGCTGCTGAAGGAGCGCGACCGGATGGTGGGCAAGGCGGTCGGCCTCGTGGCGAGCGGCGGCAATATCGACATCGAGGTCTATCGCCGGGTGCTGGCCGGGGGATGAGCCGGGGGAAAATGGGGGACAGGCATCCATGAAGGCGTCGATCGGCGTCGGCGGCTACGACCGGAGCGACGGCGCGCAGCTCGTCGAATATGTGCAGGCCGCAGAGCGGCTGGGCGTGGACACCGCCTGGTCGGCAGACGCCTGGGGAGCGGACGCCGCGACCTCGCTCGCCTTCCTGGCCGGCCGGACGGAGCGCATCCGCCTCGGCACCGGCATCATGCAGGTCAGCGCCCGCGCGCCTTCGATGACCGCGATGACGGCGCTTTCGCTGCACCATCTCTCCGGCGGACGCTTCTCGCTCGGCTTGGGCGTCAGCGGCCCGCAGGTGGTGGAGGGGTTACACGGCGCGGCCTATGCCCGGCCGCTCTCACGGCTCAAGGAGACGGTCGCCATCATGCGCATGGCGTTTGCGGGCGAGAAGCTGCAGTTCGAGGGTTCCGAATACCGCTTGCCGCGGTCCGGCGGGGAGGGTAAGGCGATCCGGCTGGACTTTCCGCCGGCGGACATCCCGATCTACCTGGCGACGCTCGGTCCGCGCGCGCTGGAATATACCGGCGAGGCCGCCGACGGCTGGCTCGGTACCTCCTTCTCGCCCGACCATCCCGAAGCGCATCTCGATTATCTCCGCCAGGGCGCCGAGCGCGCCGGACGCAAGTTCTCCGACCTCGACCTCGAGACGGCCTGCGCGGTTGCCATCGACGACGATGTGGAACGGCTGATTGAGGATCGCCGGCCGGGCGTCGCCTTCCAGATGGGCGCCATGGGGTCCGCGCAGACCAATTTCTACAACGACGCCTTCCGCCGCGCCGGTTTCGAGGACGATGCGCGGGCGATCCAGCGGCTCTGGATCGAAGGCAAGCGCCAGGACGCCGCCAAGCGCGTGCCGGACGAGATGATTACCGCGTTCGGCGCCGTCGGCACGCCCGACATGGTCCGTGCCCGCTTCCGGAGATACCGGGATTGCGGCATCGACGGGCTGACCCTGCGTTTCGATACGCGCCTCGACCACAAGGGCCGGATCGCGCAGTTGGAACAGGCGATGGACCTTCTGCCGTGACGACGCTCGTTCTGCTGCGCCACGGCCAGAGCGTGTGGAACCGCGAGGACCGGTTCACCGGCTGGGTGGATGTGGACCTGACCGAGGCCGGCGTCGCGGAGGCCGAGCGGGCCGGCGATGCGCTCCGCGCCAACGGGTTCGATTTCGACATTGCCTACACCTCGGTGCTGAAACGCGCGGTGCGCACGCTCTGGATCGCGCTCGACCGCATGGACCGGATGTGGCTGCCGGTGATCCGCGACTGGCGGCTCAACGAACGCCATTACGGCGGGCTCACCGGCCTCAACAAGCAGGAGATGCGCGAGCGCCACGGCGAGGAACAGGTGCATGTCTGGCGGCGGAGTTTCGATACGCCGCCGCCGGCGCTCGACCGCGACGACCCGCGCTGGCAGGAGCAGGCGGCAGACCGCCGCTATGCCGATGTGCCGGGCGGCGTGCCGACCTACGAGACGCTGAAGCTCACCATCGAGCGGGTCCGGCCCTATTGGGACGCCGAGGTCGCGCCCAGGGTCGCGCGCGGCGAGCGGGTGCTGATCTCCGCGCACGGCAACTCCCTGCGCGCGCTCATCAAGCATCTGGAAGGCATCTCCGACGAGGACATTCCCTCATTCGAGATCGCGACCGGGCGTCCGCGCGTCTATGAACTGGGGGACGACCTGAAACCCGTCAACGTCTTCGACCTGGATTGAGATGAAGCTCAGCCGCCGCCCGACCGTCGCCGTCCTGCCGCTCGCTGGCGTGATCGGCGTGCCGGGACGCAGCGGCGCCCGTGCGCTCACCTACGAGGCCGTCGCGCCGGCAATCGAACGCGCCTTCGGCTACCGGCGGCTGGAAGCGGTCGCGCTGTCCATCAACAGTCCGGGCGGCAGCGCCGTCCAGTCCGCCCGGATCGCCGACCGCATCCGCACGCTCGGCGAAGAAAAGGGCGTGCCGGTGCTCAGCTTCGTGGACGATGTCGGGGCGTCCGGCGGTTACTGGCTTGCCTGCGCCGGGTCGGAGGTCTTCGTGCACGAGGCGTCCATCGTCGGCTCCATCGGTGTCATCTTTGCCGGCTTCGGTTTCGACGGGGCGCTGGCGCGGCTGGGCGTCGAGCGCCGGGTGCATGCGCTGGGCGAGCGAAAGGGAATGCTTGACCCCTTCCGGCCGGAAAAGCCGGAAGACGTCGCCACGCTTCATGCCATGCAGGAAGACATCCACGACGTCTTTATCGAGTGGGTGCGGACGCGCCGGGGCGTCCGGCTCCGGGAGGATGGGGACGAGCTGTTTTCCGGCAAGGTGTGGACGGGCCGGCAGGCGGTCGCCCTCGGCCTCGCCGACGGCGTGGGCGAGATGCGCCAGGTGGTCCGCGAGCGTTTCGGCAAGAAGGTCCGGATGCGGATGGCGCTCCGCCGCCGCCGGCGTTTCCCGCTGCTGCCCGCGCTTCCGGGCCTCGCCGATGCGGTGGAGGAACGGTTGCTTTGGGCGCGCTATGGCCTATGAAGGGGGCAGCGAATGGAGGACCGGTTCATGCTCTTGAAATTGCTGCTTGTCGCCGCCGTCATCGGCTTGGTGATCTTCGGTTGGAAGCGGATTGAGGGCATGGCCCGCAAGGCCAACCGGCTCTTGAACAAGGCGCGGGACGAGCAGGACGGCGAGCCGATCGACCTCGAACGCGACCCGGACAGTGGGTCCTACCGGAGGCGGGACCGGGACTGATGCGGAAGTCCGTTGTTGCGAAGCGGCGCGGCCGGGCTGCTGCTGCGCCGTGAAGTCCGTCCCGAGTTTCCAGGAGTTGATCCTGGCCCTCCAGCGATTCTGGGCGGGGCAGGGCTGCGCCGTGCTGCAGCCTTACGACATGCAGGTGGGCGCGGGCACCTTCCACCCGGCGACGACCCTGCGCTCGCTCGGGCCGGAGCCGTGGCGCACGGCCTATGTGCAGCCCTCGCGCCGCCCGACCGACGGGCGCTATGGCGAGAACCCCAACCGGCTCCAGCACTACTACCAGTTCCAGGTGCTGCTGAAGCCGAGCCCGCCCGACATCCTGGACCTCTATTTCGCCTCGCTGGCCGAGATCGGCATCGATGCGCGCGAGCACGACCTCCGCCTCGTCGAGGACGATTGGGAAAGCCCGACGCTCGGCGCCTGGGGCCTCGGCTGGGAGGTGTGGTGCGACGGCATGGAGGTGAGCCAGTTCACCTATTTCCAGCAGGTCGGCGGCTTCGACTGCAACCCCGTCTCCGGAGAGATCACCTACGGGCTGGAGCGCCTCGCCATGTATGTGCAGGGGGTCGAGAATGTGTACGACCTCGATTTCAATGGCGCCGGCCTCTCCTACGGCGATGTCTTTCACCAGGCCGAGCGGGAGTTCTCCGCCTATAATTTCGAGCATGCGGATACGGAAGCGCTGTTCCGCCACTTCGCCGATGCCGAGCGCGAGTGCGCGGCGCTGGTCGAGGCCGGGCTGGCATTGCCGGCCTACGACCAATGCATCCTGGCCAGCCACGCCTTCAACATGCTGGATGCGCGCGGCGTCGTTAGCGTGACGGAGCGGGCGGCCTATATCGGGCGCGTGAGGACGCTTGCCCGCGCCTCCGCCGGCGCCTGGCTGCAGTCGCGCGGCCATCTGGATACGGCGGCGCAATGAACGAACTGCTTGTCGAACTGCTGTCGGAGGAGATACCGGCCCGGATGCAGGACCGCGCGCGGCGCGATTTCGAACGTCTCGTGCTGGACGGCCTCAAGGAAGCGGACCTGGCGCATGGGCGCTCGCGCGCCTTCGCCACGCCGCGCCGCATTGCGCTGGTCGTCGAGGACCTGCCGGAACGCCAGCCCGACCGGGTGGAGGAGCGCAAGGGGCCGCGCGTGGGCGCGCCGGAACGCGCCATCGAGGGGTTCCTGAAAGCCGCCGGTCTCGACAGCCTGGACAAGTGCGAGCGCCGGCAGCAGGGCAAGGCCGAGTTCTGGTTCACCGTGCGCAGCGTGCCGGGACGGCCGGCGCGCGAGGTGCTGGCCGAGATCGTGGCGGACGCGGTGGGCCGGCTCGCCTGGCCCAAGTCGATGCGCTGGGGCGATGCGCCGATGCGCTATGTGCGGCCGCTGCGGGGTGTGCTGGCCCTCTTCGGCGGCAAGACGCTGCCCGGCGGCGTCGAAGTCGGGGGCACGGAGCGGCGGCTCGATTTTTCCAACTGCACAGAAGGCCACCGCTTCATGGCGCCGGCGGCCTTTTCCGTCACCGGATTCGCGGACTATGAGGCGAAGCTGCGCGCGGCCCATGTGCTGATCGACGCGGAAGAGCGCATGCAGCGTATCCGCGAGGGGGCGCCGGAAGGCGCGCGCCTCTCAACGCGCCTGCTGGCCGAGAATGCGGGCCTCACCGAATGGCCGGTGCCGGGCGTTGGCGCCTTCGACCCGGCCTTCCTGGAACTGCCGCCCGAAGTGCTGGTGACGAGCATGGAGACCCACCAGCGCTATTTCCCCGTGGATGATGAGGCAGGCGACTTGGCGCCGCGCTTCCTGTTCGTTGCGAATATCGAGGCTGCCGACGGCAATGCGGCGGTTCGGGCCGGCAATGAGCGCGTGCTGCGAGCGCGGCTGGCGGACGCCAAATTCTTCTGGGATCAGGACCGCGCACGCCGGCTCGAAGACCGCCTGCCGGCGCTCGATGCGGTGGTGTTCCATGCGAAGCTCGGCAGTGTCGGCGACAAGGTCCGGCGGCTGGAGCGCCTGGCGGACCGGCTGGCTCCGCTCGTGCCCGGCGCCGACCCCGCGCGCTGCCGGCAGGCGGTGCGTCTGGCCAAGGCCGACCTCGTGACCGGCATGGTGGGCGAGTTTCCCGAATTGCAGGGCGCCATGGGACGCTATTACGCGCTCGGCGAGGGGCTGGATGCCGAGGTGGCCGATGCGCTGGCGGAGCATTACCGGCCGCAGGGGCCGGGCGACGAGGCGCCGGGCGCGCCGGTCTCGATGGTGGCGGCGCTTTCCGACAAGTTCGACACGCTGGCGGGGTTCTTCTCCATCGACGAACGGCCGACAGGCTCGCGCGATCCGTTTGCGCTGCGCCGTGCGGCGCTCGGCATCGTCCGGATCGTGCTGGAAAACGGCCTGCGCCTTCCGCTACGCCCTGCGATTGCGGCGGCGCTGGAGGGCTACGGGGCGGATACCGGAGGGGAGGCGCTTTTCGCCTTTTTCGAGGACCGGCTGAAGGCGCATTTGCGCGAGCGCGGCGCCCGGCACGATCTGGTATCTGCCGTCTTCGCGCTCGGGAACGAGGACGACCTGACGCGCCTGATGGCCCGCGTCTCCTTCCTCGAACGCTTTGTGGACGAAGAGGACGGCGCCAACCTGCTGACCGCCTACAAGCGCGCCGGCAGTATCCTTGCCATCGAGGAGAAGAAGGACAGCGCCTCCTACGGTGCGGACGCGGACCCGGCGGTCTTCGCGGTCGAAGCCGAGCGCGCCCTGTATGAGGCCCTGGCGAGGGCGAGCGCGGCGGCGTCCCGCGCGGTCGAGACAGAGGACTTCTCGGCGGCGACCCAGGCGCTGGCGACCCTGCGCGCGCCGGTGGACCGGTTCTTCGACGAGGTGACTGTGAACGCCGACGATGCCGCGCTGCGCGTCAACCGCCTCCGATTGCTGGCGGGGATCCGCGCCGCGACCGCCGGGGTCGCGGATTTTTCCAGGATCGAGGGCTGAACGATGGCCCGATGGATTTACGGGTTCGGCGGCGACCGGACCGAGGGCCGGACGGAGATGAGCGCGCTGCTCGGCGGC
Source organism: Alphaproteobacteria bacterium (assembly GCA_965261985.1). Lineage (GTDB taxonomy): Bacteria > Pseudomonadota > Alphaproteobacteria > Bin95 > Bin95 > Bin95. The sequence continues at coordinate 3,753,988 of OZ253490.1, read as the reverse complement.
AAGGGCGCCAACCTTGCCGAGATGGCGCGCCTCGGCCTGCCGGTCCCGCCGGGCTTCACCGTCACCACCGAGGTCTGCGCCCGGTTCTATGCCGATGGCGGGCGCTATCCGGACGGGCTCGAAGAACAGGTCGAGGCGGCGCTGGCCGAGGTCGAGGCGGCGGTCGGCAGGCGGTTCGGCGGCGATGCGGACCCGTTTCTGGTCTCCGTGCGGTCGGGCGCGCGGGTTTCGATGCCCGGCATGATGGACACGGTGCTGAACCTCGGCCTGAACGACCGGACGGTGGAGGCGCTGGCGGAAAGTTCCGGGGACCGGTGCTTCGCCTTCGACAGCTACCGGCGCTTCGTCCAGATGTTCGCCGATGTGGCGCTCGGGGTGGACCGCGGGCTGTTCGAGGAAGAAATCGAAGTTCTGAAGGACGAGAAGGGCATCGAGGCCGATGCGGACCTCGACGCCGGAGACTGGAGCGGCCTCGTCGCCCGCTTCAAGGAAATCGTGCTGGCCGAGACCGGCGCGGCGTTTCCGCAGGACCCGCGCACCCAGCTCTGGGAAGCCATCGGGGCCGTGATGCGAAGCTGGCAGACGCCGCGCGCCCGGACCTACCGCCGCCTGCACGACATTCCCGAGGAGTGGGGCACGGCGGTCAATGTGCAGGCAATGGTGTTCGGCAATATGGGCGACGACTGCGCCACCGGCGTCGCCTTCACCCGCAACCCCTCCACGGGCGAGAACGCGCTCTACGGCGAATATCTCGCCAATGCCCAGGGCGAGGACGTGGTGGCCGGCATCCGCACGCCGCAAAGCCTGACGGTTGCGGATGCGGAGGCGCGCGGTTCCGGCCTGCCTTCGATGGAGCAGGCCATGCCGGAGGCATTCGCCCGGCTTGTCGAGATGCACGACCGGCTGGAACGCCATTTCCGGGACATGCAGGACATCGAGTTCACCGTCGAAACGGGGCGGCTCTGGATGCTCCAGACGCGCTCCGGCAAGCGCACGGCCCAGGCCGCGCTGCAGATCGCGGTCGATCTGGTGGACGAGGGGATCATCGGGCCGGAAGAGGCGGTCATGCGGATCGAACCCGGAGCGCTGGAGCAGCTATTGCATCCGACGCTCGATCCCGATGCCGACCGCGATGTGATCGCGCGCGGCTTGCCGGCCTCGCCCGGCGCGGCGTCCGGCTGGATCGCCTTCACCGCCGATTCCGCCGAGCAGGCGGCGGCGAATGGCGAAGCGGTGATCCTGGTCCGCAATGAAACCAGCCCCGAGGACATTCACGGCATGCACGCCGCACGCGGCATCCTGACCGTGCGCGGCGGCATGACGAGCCACGCGGCGGTGGTCGCGCGCGGCATGGGGCGGGCTTGCGTCTCTGGAGCGGGCACGGTGCGGATCGACGCCGAGGACGAGGTCATGTTCGCCGGCGGGCGGAGCTTCACGACATCCGACAGGATCACCATCGATGGCAGCACGGGCGAGGTGATGGCGGGCGAGATCGCGACGATCCAGCCGGAGGTGACCGGCGGTTTCGGGCGGCTGATGGGCTGGGCCGACGAGGTGCGGCGCCTGCGTGTGCGCGCCAATGCGGAAACGCCCCGCGACGCCGAGGCCGCGCGTGCGTTCGGCGCCGAGGGCATTGGCCTTTGCCGCACCGAGCACATGTTCTTCGACGCGGACCGCATTCTGGCCATGCGCGAGATGATCCTCGCCGACAACGAGGCCGGCCGCCGCGCCGCGCTCGCGAAACTGCTGCCGATGCAGCGTCGGGATTTCATCGACCTGTTCCGGATCATGGACGGCCTGCCGGTGACGGTCCGGTTGCTCGACCCGCCGCTGCACGAGTTCCTGCCGCGCACCGAAGAGGAGACCGCCGAGGTGGCGGCGGCGGCCGGGGTCGATCCGCAGAAATTGCGCTATCGCGCGCTCCGCCTGCACGAGGCGAACCCGATGCTCGGCCATCGCGGCTGCCGGCTCGGCATCACCTGGCCCGAAATCTACGAGATGCAGGCCCGTGCGATCTTCGAGGCCGCCGCCGAAACCGGGTCCGCGCCGGAAATCATGGTGCCGCTGGTCGCGACCGGGGCCGAACTCGAACGCATCAAGGCCGTCATCGACCGGACGGCCGAGACGGTCGCCGGGGAGACGGGCACTGCGCTCGACTACACCGTGGGCACGATGATCGAACTGCCGCGCGCGGCGTTGCGGGCCGCCGAGATTGCCTCTGCCGCCGAATTCTTCTCCTTCGGCACCAACGATCTGACGCAGACCGCGTTCGGCATTTCGCGCGACGATGCCGGGTCCTTCCTGGGCGTCTATCGGGACAGCGGCATCCTGGCGAGCGACCCTTTCGAGACGCTGGATATCGAGGGTGTCGGCGAGCTGGTGCGCATCGCGGCCGACCGCGGACGGGCCGCACGGCCGGACCTCAAGCTCGGCATTTGCGGCGAACATGGCGGCGATCCGGCCTCTGTCGCCTTCTGCCACGAGATCGGCCTCGACTATGTCTCCTGCTCGCCCTATCGGGTGCCCATCGCCCGCCTTGCAGCCGCCCAGGCGGCGCTCTCCACGAGAGACAAGGACGAAGAGGGATAGGCGCTGGCGGCTCGGTCGCCGGCCGAGTGCGACAGCCCGCTCCGATTGACAGCGCCACCACGCGGGATTAGGGAAAGCGACGCCTTTCGTTGCGCGTGGGACAGGCTTCTTCCATGGTACCCGACAACCGGCCGCTGTCGCCGCATATCCAGATTTATCGCCCGCAGCTTACTTCCGTGCTTTCCATCGTCCATCGCGGCGCCGGGATCGCGCTGGGCGTGGGTGCGGCGTTCTTCGCCTGTTGGCTGCTTGCAGCCGCTGCGGGACCGGAGGCCTTCCGGTGCGCGCAGGAGTTCTTCGGCTCCATCCTCGGCATCGTCGTGCTGGCGGGGTTCTCCTTTGCGCTGTTCTACCATCTCTGCAATGGAATCAGGCACTTGTTCTGGGATGCGGGCATAGGGCTGGAACTGGACCAGGCATACCGGTCCGGCTGGGCCGTCGTGGGAGGCGCCGTGTTGCTGACGGCGGTCGCCTGGGTCTGGGCATTCGCGGCCTGAAGCGGGGGAGGGCGGGCATCATGGAATTCAGGACCTCCGCAAAGGCCGTGCGCGGCCTCGGCTCGGCGCGGGAAGGCGCGGCCCACTGGTGGGCGCAGCGCATGACCGCGCTCGCGCTTGTGCCGCTCTGCCTCTGGTTCGTCGTGTCGGTCTGCCGGCTCGCCGGGGCGGACCATGGCGACTTCACGGAATGGCTGGCCTCGCCCTTCAATGCCATTGCGATGCTGTTGCTGACGGTCGCCGGCTTCCACCATGCCGCGCTCGGCGTGCAGGTGGTGCTGGAGGACTATATCGCCCATGAAGGCTGGCGGACTGCCTGCATCGTGGCGGTCAAGGGCGGGTGCTGGGCGCTCGCCGCCGCCTGCGCCTTCTCCGTCCTCAAGATCGCTCTCGGAGGCTGAGGCTCGCTCATGACCGCCAACGGTACTCCTGCATACGACGTTACCGAACACAGCTACGATGTCGTCGTCGTCGGCGGTGGCGGTTCGGGATTGCGGGCGACGCTCGGATGCGTCCAGGCCGGCCTCAAGACCGCCTGCGTCACCAAGGTGTTCCCGACCCGCAGCCATACCGTGGCCGCGCAGGGCGGCATCGCCGCCAGCCTCGCAAACATGAGCGAGGACGACTGGCGCTGGCACATGTACGACACGGTGAAGGGCGCCGACTGGCTCGGCGACCAGGACGCCATCGAATATATGTGCCGCAACGCCGTGCCGGCGGTGATCGAGCTTGAGCATTTCGGCATGCCCTTCTCACGCACGCCCGAGGGCACGATCTACCAACGGCCCTTCGGCGGCCACATGAAGAATTACGGCGAGAGTCCGGCGCAGCGCGCCTGCGCCGCCGCCGACCGCACAGGGCACGCCCTGCTCCACACGCTCTACCAGCAGAGCCTGCGCCATTCGGCGGAGTTCTTCGTCGAGTATTTTGCGCTCGACCTCATGATGGGGCCGGAGGGGGACTGCCGGGGCGTCATCGCCTGGAACCTCGACGACGGCACGATCCACTGCTTCCGCGCCAAGCTGGTGATCCTCGCGACCGGCGGCTACGGACGCTCCTATTTCTCCTGCACCTCTGCCCATACCTGCACCGGGGACGGCAACGGCATGGTGGCCCGCGCCGGCCTGCCGAACCAGGACATGGAGTTCGTGCAGTTCCACCCGACCGGCATTTACGGTGCCGGCTGCCTCATCACAGAGGGCGCGCGCGGCGAGGGCGGCTATCTCACCAACTCCGAGGGCGAGCGCTTCATGGAGCGCTATGCGCCGACGGCGCGCGACCTCGCCTCGCGCGATGTCGTTTCCCGCTCGATGACCGTCGAAATCCTCGAAGGCCGCGGCGTCGGCGCGGGCTCCGACCATATCTTCCTGCATCTGGAGCATCTGGGCGGCGATGTGCTCCAACGCCGCCTGCCCGGCATCACCGAGACGGCGCGCATCTTCGCCGGCGTCGATGCGTCCAGGGAGCCGATCCCGGTGCTGCCGACGGTCCACTACAACATGGGCGGCATCCCGACCAACTATCACGGCGAGGTGCTGAACCCGGCGCCCGGCGATCCGGACCGGGTGGTGCCCGGCCTGATGGCGGTGGGCGAATGCGCGTCCGTCTCCGTGCACGGCGCCAACCGGCTCGGCTGCAACTCGCTGCTCGACCTGGTGGTGTTCGGGCGCGCGGCCGGGCTGCGCGCGGCCGAAACGGTGGACGGCTCCGGCGCCGTGCCGCCCGCGCCGGCGGATGCGGCCGAACGGCCGCTTGCCAGGCTCGACCGCCTGCGCCATGCCTCCGGCTCGGTGATGACCGGCGAGATCCGCAGCGGCATGCAGCGCATCATGCAGAACAACGCCGCCGTGTTCCGGGACCAGAAAGTGCTGGACGAGGGCTGCCGCCAGATGGACCAGTCCGCGGCGAGCCTCACCGACATCCAACTCTCCGACCGTTCGATGATCTGGAACTCGGACCTCGTCGAGGCGCTTGAGCTCGAGAACCTGATGGTCTGCTCCATGTCCACCATGTTCTCCGCAGAAGCGCGCAAGGAAAGCCGGGGGGCGCATGCCCGCGAGGACCTGCCGGACCGCGACGACGAGAACTGGATGGTCCACACGCTCGCGCACTGCGACGAGGACTGCAAGGTCACGCTCTCCTACCGCCCGGTGCACGACTACACCCTGACCGGCGAGGTGGAATACATCCCGCCCGTCGAGCGCGTTTACTGACAAGGAACCGCAACGCCCATGGCCCAGCTCGCCCTGCCGAAGAACTCCAGGATCGGCGCCGGCAAGACCTGGCCCGCGTCCTCCGGCGCCGGCAAGACGCGGCGCTTCAAGGTGTATCGCTGGTCTCCGGATGACGACGCCAACCCCCGGATCGACTGCTACGATGTCGATATGGACGATTGCGGGCCGATGGTCCTGGACGCGCTCATCAAGATCAAGAACGAGACCGATTCGACGTTGACCTTCCGCCGGTCTTGCCGCGAGGGCATTTGCGGGTCCTGCGCAATGAATATCGACGGGACCAACACGCTCGCCTGCACCCAGGCCATCGACGATATCCGGGGCGATGTGAAAATCTACCCGCTGCCGCATCTCCGGGTGGTCAAGGACCTGGTGCCGGACCTGAACCAGGCCTATGCCCAGCTTGCTTCCGTCGAGCCCTGGCTCAAGACGGTGAGCGCGCCGCCGGAACGCGAACGCCTCCAGTCGGAAGAGGACCGCGCCAGGCTCGACGGGTTGTGGGAGTGCATCCTTTGCTTCTGCTGCGCCACAAGCTGCCCGAGCTATTGGTGGAACGGCGAGCGCTATCTGGGACCGGCAGTGCTGCTCCAGGCCTATCGTTGGATCGCCGACAGCCGCGACGAGATGACCGGCGAGCGGCTGGACGACCTGCAGGACCCGTTCCGGCTCTACCGTTGCCACACGATCATGAACTGCACCAAGACGTGTCCCAAGGGCCTTAACCCGGCCAAGGCGATCGCCGAGATCAAGAAACTCATGGTCGCCCGGCGCTGACCGGCCGGCGGGACTGGACGCCGGGGTAATGGACGGCGAACTCGGTCCGATCCTGGCCTTTATGGCCATAGCGGTGGCGTTGACGCTCTATGCGACTCCGAGACTGCCGCTCGAATTCTCCTCGCTGTTCGTGGTCTGCCTGCTGCTGCTGGCATTCCACATCTTCCCGGAAGCAGGACCGGAAGGCCGCAATCTGCTCGGTCCGGGCGCCCTGCTCGCGGGTTTCGCCAACCCGGCGTTGCTCGCCCTTCTCGGGCTGATCGTGATGGGGCAGGGGCTTGCGCAGACCGGCGCGCTCGACCACGGCGCGCGGGCATTGCTCAGGATTGCCGGCGGGTGGTCGGAGACGGCGCTTGTCGCCTCGCTGCTTGCGGTGCTGCTCATCAGCGGCGTGCTGAACAACACGCCCGTCGTGGTGATCTTCATCCCGATCCTCCAGACCTTCGCGAGCCGCGGCGGCGGGCCGCCGAGCCGGTCGATGATGATCCTGAGCTATGCTTCCATCCTGGGCGGCATGACGACCCTGATCGGCTCCAGCACCAATCTGCTGGTCTCCGGCATGTTGACCGATTTGGGGCAGCCGGGCTTCGGGTTCTTCGACTTCACCCTGCCGGGCCTCGCGGTGGCATTGCCGGGGCTGGTCTTCGCGCTCCTCGTCGTCCGCCGCCTGCTGCCGGAGCGCAGCGCTGCGGGAAGCACAGGGTTCGCCACCGGCCGGCAGTTCCTGGCCCAGATCGACGTCGTCGAGGACCGCCCGCTCGACGGGCTCAGGCCGGCCGGGGGATTTTTCCCGGGCCTTGCCGACGTGACGGTTCACGCGATCCGGCGCGGCGAGGCGTGCCTCCTGCCGCCCTTCGGCGAGGAGGCAGCGCTCCAGCCGGGCGACATCCTGATCGTGAGCGCCACGCGCCAGGCGCTGACCGATGCTGTCCGGGGCGAGATGGACCTGCTGCATCCGTCGCTTGGCGATGCCTGGGCGGCGCGCGAGGACGAAACGCACGGCAAGCCGCCCTGGCTGCGCGGGCGTCAGCTTCTGGGCGAGGTGCTGGTGACGCCCGGCTCGGAACTGATCGGCCGCACGCTGGAGCAGATCGGCTTCCGCTACCGGTACAATTGCGTGGTCGTGGGCGTGCAGCGGCGCGCAGCGCGCCGGCACGGGCCGATTACCGACCTGCCGCTCGCTGCCGGCGACGTGCTGCTGGTTCAGGGCACGGCCGAGGCGAAGGCAGCGTTGCGCGGCCGCCCGGGCATCCTGCCGATCGAGTGGTCGGCGAGCGAGGTGCCGTCGGCCCTCGAGGCCCGGCGCGCCCTTGCGATTTTTGCGGTTGTGGTGGGGCTTGCGGCGTTCGACATCCTGCCCATCGTGATCGGTGCGATGGTCGGGGCCGCTGCCATGTTGGCGACCGGGGTGATGACCTTGCGCCAGGCCGGGCGGGCCATCGGCGCCGACCTTGTGCTTACCATCGCGGCTGCGCTTGCGCTCGGCAAGGCGCTACAGGAAACCGGCGGTGCTGCGATCCTGTCTGAACTGCTGGCGGGCGCGCTTGCCGGTGCGCCCGTATCGGTCGTCCTGTCCGCCTTCTTCCTGCTGGTTGCGGGCCTCGCGAACCTTGTCGGCACGAAGGCCGTGGCGGTGTTGTTCACGCCGATTGCGGTATCGCTCGCCCAGGGGCTCGGCGCGCCGGTGGAGCCTTTTGCGGTGGTCGTGGTCTTCGCCGCGAACTGCGCCTTTGCAACGCCGATGGGCTACCAGACCAACCTGCTGGTCATGGGCCCCGCCGGATACCGCTTCAAGGACTATGTGCGCGCTGGCCTGCCGATGCTGATTTTCGTCTGGGCAACGGCGAGCCTCGTGCTGCCCTTCTATTACGGGCTGTAGCGGACGAGCGCATAGCCCTGTGCACGCGCCGGAGACTTGACATGGGGGAAACTGTGGTAAGCTGGGAGGAGAGGCGGCTTCCGAGGCCGCCTTTTCGATTCCGGAACGTGGGGGAGCCCGAGAGCCATGCCGAAAACGGCCAGGGGAGATGCGGTCGAGCAGGTCCCGGTGGAGGTCGGCCGCGGCCAGAACCCCCTCCCGCATCTCCGCGCTGCCGTCGCCCCGATCCGGGCAGGGCTCGAAGATCCAGGTCGTTTCATTGAGACCGCCTTCCGTTCCACGGACACGGAACTCGTAGTCGAAATGGGTCAGCATCATTCTCACGCCATCGGCCCCCCATGCAGCGCCAGCGGTTCGGGACGAACATTCTTGCATGTCCCTTCTTGATCGATAACATCGTTATCGCGCATAAAACAACCCAAGCTCGCGAGGAGCGCCATGCCCGAGCAACCATCTCCGTCACCGTTCGCCGCCATGCCGCCCGTGGAGACTTGGTTCGCCGGGATCGAGAGCGAACACAACCGCAGGGGCTATTTGCGGGACGTGACCGGGTTCATGCGCTTTGCCGGTTTCGAGGAGCCGGAGCACTTGAGGGATGCGACCCCGGAACGGGTGGGAGAGTGGCGCGAGGAGTTGCTCGGTCGATCGCTGAAGCCGGTGACCGTGCGCCGCAAGCTGTCGGCCTTGTCTTCCCTGTTCGATGACCTGCTCACCAGGGGGGCGGTGGAGGGCAACCCGGTCCTGGGCGTCGAGCGGCCGGTCGAGGAAGAGGATACGAATGCCGCACCGGTGCTGACCGGTGAGCAGGCGCAGCGGCTGCTCGACGCGCCGCCCGACAATACGATCAAGGGCCTGCGCGACCGGGCGATCCTGGCCGTGCTGCTTTGCCAGGGGCTGACGCGCGAAGAGCTCTGCGGGCTCAGGGCGGGCGACCTGATCCGCATGAATGGCGAATTCCAACTGAAGGTCACGGGCAATCGGGGCCGGGTGCGCACCGTCGCGCTCCATCCCGAGGCGAAGCAGCGCATCGACGCCTATCTCCACCGGGCCGGCCACGGTTGGGACCCGTTCGACGCGCTGTTCCGTCCGGTGGCCAACAATCGCGGCGGCGGCAAGCTCGATCGCGCCCTCGATCCCGGCTCCGTCTACCGCAGTGTCGTCTGCTACCACGCAGACCGCTCGGGACTTTCCGAAGAAGTCGAGGGGCTCTGCGCGCACTCGCTCAGGGCGACGGCGGCGGCAACCGCACTGCGCGAGGGCGCCCGGCCCGAGGCGGTCCGCGACTGGCTCGGCCATTCGAACCTCGCGGCGACCGCGCTCTATTACCGGCCTCCGGCAAGCAACCGGATGAGCCCGACGTTGCGCATCTCCTACCGGAAGCCACGGCCCGTGCAGGACAGCGGAGAGCTGCCATTGTTCTCCGCCGGCGTCATGTCAGGCGAGGGCGCTGCAGGAGCGCGGAGATCCACCCCATGAGTTCGGGCAACGACATGTCCGGTCCGGAGACCGCTGCATGAACGCCGGGTCTGAGTGCGAGAGCGACGAAGTCCGTGAACTCCGCGCCGCGGTCGCAGACCTTTGCAAGCGGATTGCCCGACTGGAATGCGACCGGCCGACATCCGGGCGGCCGGACTGCAAGGAGCCGTGGCTGGATCCGCCGACTGCATTCAAGCTCGGCTGCGTGTATGTCCTGATATTGTTCATGTTGTTACATTGAGCAGCCCGGCGCCAGGCGCGTTGGATATCCGGTTGAACGGACCCGCTCCGCGCGTGGCGGGCGCCGCAAACCGGTTTCCCCAGGAAAGAGGAACATATCCGTAAAATTCTGCCAATGCTCCGCAAATGCATGTGTCGTTAGCAAGTAGATTTGACCGGTTTAGGTAGCACATGGATTGACGGCTTCTGTTTTTGTTGTCGTCCCTGTGGGGAAGTGGACGGCCGCTCCGCGTCCGTCCACTTCCCCACAGGGTTCTCGGCGGGTGTCGTCGAAGCGGGTCACGCGACCTGCCGGGTTGGGGTGTCGATGAACGCGCCGTCGCTCTGGTATCGGGCGAGGCATCGGGGACCGTGGAAGAGGGCGAGGGTTCCATCGGGATATTCGTGCACGCGGACCCTTGCCTTGACGTAGTGGGGTCTGGCGGGTCCGGCGGGGATTTGCAGGACCCGGTTTTCGTATCGCACGGTGTTGTCGTTTGCGACGGTGCGCTCTGCCTGGATGCACAGGATGTCATCGACCTGGCCGGAGGAGCGGCACGAAGGCGCTGTCGTCGAGTTCGGGCTCGGTGGCGAAGCGCCGGTTGTGGTCGGGCAGGTAGGTATCGGCGATGAAGCGGTTCGCTGCCTCGGCTGTTGCGATCCCCGCCAGCGCGAGTTCCTTGACCGGGCGGTCCTGAAGGGTTCCGAAGGCACGCTCGGAGCGACCGCGGGCCTCGGGCGAGTAGGCGGCGATGTGTTCGATGCCGAGCTGGTGCAGGGCGCGCCCGACCTGGGTCGGCCTGTTCCTGTCCACCTTGCCGCCGGCCTCGGGGGTATGGAAGTAATGGCTGCCGCGGTCGGTGTAGAGCGCGCCGGCCAGGCCCCTGGCGGCAAACACCTGCTTCAGCGCCCGGAAGGTCGATGCACTGCCTTCCTCCGCAACCAGGAAGGCCGAGTAGATCTCCGAGGTCGCGTCGTCCAGGGTGACGATCGGGTCCAGCGGCGGCTGGCCGGCCAGCCACTCATGGCGCGAGCCGTCCCCCGCCTTCGCGGGGGCAGGCTCTGATGCAGCATCATGCCGACACAGGGCTTGCGCGGTCGCCGGCGGCGGTGCACGCCGCGCCGGGGCGCCCGCGACACCAGGCCCGCACCCTGCAAGGCAGCCTTGGTCCAGCTGTAGCTCAACGCAAAGTCGTGCCGGGCGCGCAGATGGTCGTGGAAGTGCTTCACCGTCCAGCCCCTGTGGCGGCTGCGATACTGCTCAAGCACCCAGGTCACCCGATCGACCGGGACCCGGCGCGAGGAGGCCTTGCCCAACCGGCGGTCGAACAGACCGTCGCGCCCGTCCTCCTCGTAACGCCCCCGGTAGCGCCGGAACGTCCGCTCCGACATCCCCAGGTTGTGTCCCCTGAGGTGGTGTAGGAGTTTTCGCTTCCCCGGTAGCCGTGGGTAATACCAGCGGCGCTGGTATCAGGTGCTACCTAAACCGGACAGATCATCTGCTAGCGACATGCTCCGCAAATGCACGAGTTCACGATCCTCGAAAATCAAAGGTGAATTTTTCACTTTCGATCGGGAAGCGGTGAAACGGCGCAACGGCCGGTCTCGAAGACGCCCGACGCACGTCGCGGATCGCCGTCGCCGGGACGAGCGTATTTCGTAGCGCCCGGGCCGGGATGCTCGCAGCCGGCGTGCCTCGGGTTCCGGCACGGCGGGGAAACCGGGTCCCGGAAGGCCCCCTGCGGTGCGAAGCCGCGATCGGCACGATATGGCTGGCGCGCTGGACTGCCGCGGCTTCGGCTGAACCGTCCGCCGGTTCACATTGACCGCCCTCCGCCCTCGTGGCGCTGGCTCTGTTTCTGCGTCCGCTGCACTACCTGCTGCCTCGGCGGCTCCGGCGGGTTGAGTATCCGCTCGCGACGGGCTTCGTCGGTCCATTCGGCGCGGAAGCAGCCGCGCGCGGTGACGGCGTCTACGGTCCTGTCGATAGTGCTGCCGGTGTCGGGTGCATCGGGGCCCGAGGCGTCGAGCACCCTGAGCTGGAGCCTGCCGCCTCGGTAGAGGATAGTGCCGGGCCGAGCCGTGACGACGGCCTCGATCGTCCGGACGACCCGGTCCCGGGTCACGTCTGCCTCGGTCCAGGCGATGCGGTCGCCCGGGACCGGTTCGGAACAGGGCAGCCGGCAGAAGGCCGAGGGCACGGAGTGCTGCCGGGCCAGTTCCAGGTCCCGGAGCCCTTCGTCAGACCATACGGCGCGGGCGCAGCCGCTGCCGATCATGTGTCGGGCGACATACAGAACGACCGGCCCCTTGTCGGGCGGCGAAGCCGGGCCCGTCGGGAACAGGATCTGCAACTCCAGCCTGTCGGTCTCGCGCGTGCCGCCCGCCTCGCCGGCCGACACCACGACCAACTCCTCGATGCTGTTGCCGGAGCCCAGGCGAAGCCGGTCGCCCGGGACCAGCGGCACGTCGTCGGTCCAGCGGAGATAGCGTCCGGGTTCCGGCAAACGGGCGAGCCTGTCGGTCTCGCGGCGGATCGCCTCGGCCACTGCCGGCCAGGCGGACGCTTCCCGTTTTGCGCCCGGGTCCGCGCGTCGTCCGGGCGCGCCGGTGAGCCGGGCGGCCTCCGCCAGTTCCTCCTGCCAGTCCCGGTCGCGGTCGAGCCAGTTCCGGACTTCCTGCCGTAAGTCGTCAGGCAATGTCTTGCGGTCTGCAAGCAGTTCCGCCAGCGCCATCGCGCGGCCATATCCCTCTGCATGGCGCGGGAGCGTATCCGCCTGCCGGGCCCGCGCCTCAACCGTCCGCGTAGCCGCCCGGAACGCGTCCATGTGGTCCCGCAGCCAGGCCGCCTCCAGACTGTCCAGGACATCCCGCACCTCCGCCCTCAGGCGTGGCATGCGTTCGAGGCGGGCGGCTGCCCGCGCCTCTGCCGGACCGTCTCCGGCGCCAGCCAGCAGGCGCTCGCCTGTCTCGGGAAGCCGGTCGGACCGTTCCCGCCAGGCCGTCGTCTCTTCGAGCGCGGCGGGCGCAACCCCGCGCTTGCGGGCTTCCTCCTCCAGCTCTGTGCGCTTCTGCATGTGCAACTCACCGGCCTGCAGGAACTCCGCGACCGGCCGGGTGTCATCCTTCGCACGGGCATTGCGGGCGAACACCCAGCGGACCGCGCGTTCCACCGCCGGCGACAGGCCGGGCTCGCCGCGGAGCTCCTCCGCACGGGTCCGGAGCGCGGGCCATTCCTCGGCATCGACCGGGTCGGTGCCGGTCTTCCGGCAGAGCTGCCGGACAATCCGCCCGAGCGCCATGAACCGTTCCGAGCGGCGTTGCCGTGCTGCCTTCGCGAGGGTGTCGACCGCCTCGCGAACCCGCGCGCGGTCGGGCTCGACACGCGCGAGACGAATCCGGGCAGGGTCGTCGAGCCTCGCGCCCGGTCCCTCGCCGAGCATCCTGAGCCCCTGCTGCCGGAGCGTCCCGGCCCGTGCGGCCCAGGGGTCCGGTTCCGTCACGCCGACCGACAGGGCCATCCCGGCGTTGCCGGCCTCGAACAGGAGGCCGTCGCAGTCCAGCAGGAATGCCTCGATCCGCCGCGCCGCTTCCCCGTTGTCGGGATTCGGGGCCTGTTCCCGCTGCCGCATTTCGGGCCCAGGCTCCCGTTCCGCATCCACCGCGCACCAGGCCTCGACGGTCGGGCGCAGGGCCTCCGGCACCTCCGGGCCCCGGAGGCTGCGCGCCCATTGGGCAAGCGAGGCGGCGCCGGTCATCTCGCGGAGGGCGAGGCCTGCCGCCTGCGCCTCTGCCTCGTGCCGTGTCCTGGCCTCCCGGAACCGCGCCGCCTCATCGAGGTCGCGGCTCCGCACCAGGCGCCGGAGCGCGGCGCCGATCCCGGCGGCAATGCCGGCGCCGCTGCCCGTCTCGATCCGCCGGCCCGTCCCGGCGAGCGCCGCGCCCTCGGCCAGCCAGGCCGCATGTTCGGGAAGTTCGCCGAGCGGCCGCCCGCGCTTCGCCGCGGCCCATTTCAGGAGCGGCCAGTTGCGGCAGTGCATCTCCGCCTTGCGCAGGAATGCGAAGCCCTGCCTGCGGTCCGCAATAGCCTGCGCATCGCGGCTTCGAACCTCATCGACGAACGCCCGCAGGCCGGCAGGAAGCTCCAGGCCCTCCGCCAGCATCGCCGTGCCGGTCACGATCCGGGCGTAACCCTCCATATAGCGCGACAATCAGGGTGATACCGCGCGCGACAATCAGGATGAGATTCACGGCGTCAGCGGCGTGAGGATGATTGCGGGTGGTGACGGAGATTTCAAGGGGCTTGGTTATTTTGATTGTCGCGGAGCGACAAACAGGCATTTCGCCGCCATCGGTCAGTGTCGCGCCGGGGAGGTGTGGAGGCAGAAGACGGCCCGCAAGGAAGGGTATTCCTGCGGGCCGGGAACGGTTGTTGGCGGCGCCGCTCTGTCGGCGCCGTTGCATGGCTCATTCTTGAGCGGTGTTTTTATCCGTGGCGAAGTTTGCGTGTTGATCGGCGTGGAATATTGACCCCCGATTGGGGGTAATCGGCGTCCAAAATTGACCCCCCCATGGTTTGTTCCCATGAACGCACCTTGTCATTGGACGGACGAGGTGAGGGGGAGATGCTGGTAGTGGAAACGATCGCACGGATCCGTCGGGATCATCTGGTGAGGGGCGTTCCGACCAAGACGATCGCCCGGGATTTGAGGGTTTCGAAGAACACGGTGCGCAAGGTGGTGCGGGGCGATGAGACCTCGTACAGCTACGAGCGCAAGATCCAGCCGATGCCGAAGCTTGGACCGTGGGTGGATGAGCTCGAGCGCCAGCTGAAGGCCAACGAGAAGAAGGCGCGCCGGGATCGGCTGTCTCTGCTGCGGATTCATGAAGACCTTGCGTCTCTGGGCTATGAGGGCGGCTACGACGCGGTGCGCCGCTATGCCAGGGTCTGGCGGCGCCGGCACCGGCTGTTGTCGTCGTCCGAGGCCTATGTGCCGCTGATCTTCGATCCGGGCGAGGCCTACCAGTTCGACTGGAGCCACGAATACGCGGTGTTGTCGGGCACGACGACCAGGGTGAAGGCGGCGCACATGCGGCTGTGTCACAGCCGCATGCAGCTGGTCCAGATCTTCCCGCGCGAGAGCCAGGAGATGGTGTTCGAGGCGCACGAGCGCGCGTTCCGCTTCTTCGGCGGGGTCTGCCGGCGCGGCATCTACGACAACATGAAGACGGCGGTGAGCACGGTGTTCGTGGGCAAGAAGCGGGACTACAACCGCCGCTTCCAGGAGATGTGTACCCACCATCTGGTGGAGCCTGTGGCGTGCACGCCCGGGGCTGGCTGGGAGAAGGGGCAGGTCGAGAGACAGGTGGGTGACGTTCGCGGCCGCCTGTTCGTGCCCAGCCCGCGGGGCCGCTCCTACGCCGAGATCAACGAGTGGCTCATGGATCGGTGCATCGAGGACGCCAGGAAGCGTCCGCATCCGACGATCCCGGGCAAGACGGTGTGGCAGGTGTTCGAGGAGGAGCGGCCCTTCCTGACAGCGTATCGCGGCCCCTTCGACGGCTTCCACGCCACTGAGGTAGCGGTCTCCAAGACTTGTCTGGTGCGCTTCGACAACAACCAGTACAGCGTGGCGGCCCGCGCGGTCGGGCGACCGGTGGACGTGCGGGCCTATGCCGATCGGATCGTCATCCGCCAGGACGGCGAGATCGTCGCCGAGCATCCCCGCAGCTTCGGGCGCGGCCGGATCGTCTACGATCCGTGGCACTACGTGCCGATTCTGACGAAGAAGCCCGGCGCGCTGCGCAATGGCGCGCCCTTCAAGGGCTGGCAGTTGCCTAACGCGCTCGGGCGCCTGCGGACCCGGCTTTCCGCCCGCGACGACGGCGACCGGCAGTTCGTCAAGGTTCTCGCGGCGGTGCTGGAGGACGGGCTGGAGGCGGTCGAGGCGGCCTGTGCCGAGGCGCTCGACAGCGGCGCCTGCAGCGCCGACGTCGTGCTCAACATCCTGGCCCGGCGGTGCCAGCCGGCGCCGCCGGCGACCATCCCGACGCCCGAGGGCCTGCGGCTTCGCCACCAGCCGGTGGCCGACTGTCGGCGCTACGACCGCCTGAGGGGGGCCGGCCATGGAGCGTCATGAGGTGCTGGCGATGATGACAACGCTGAAGCTCGCGGGGATGCGCGCCGCCTATGACGACATCCTCGCCGACGGGCTCAAGCGCCGTCATCCGGTGCAACAGATCTTCGGCGCTCTGCTGAGGGCCGAGATCGCCGACAAGACGGCACGCTCGATCAAGTACCAGATGGCGTCCGCCAGGCTGCCGGCGGCCAAGGAGCTGGCCGAGTTCGACTTCGCCGCCTCGCCGGTCAACGAGCCCCTGATCCGCGACCTCGCAATGGGCGGCTTCCTGGAAGCCAAGCGCAACATCGTGCTGGTCGGCGGCACCGGCACCGGCAAGACCCATCTCGCCGTCGCCATCGCGCGGTCCTGCATCCGCAAGGGCGCGCGCGGCCGCTTCTACAACGTCGTCGACCTGGTCAATCTCCTCGAGGCCGAGATCCGCTCCGGACGCCAGGGCCGCACCGCGGACCAGCTCACCCGGCGCGACTTCGTCATCCTCGACGAACTCGGCTACCTGCCCTTCGCCCAGGCCGGCGGGCAGCTGCTCTTCCACCTCATGAGCCGGCTCTACGAGCGCACCTCGATCGTCATCACCACCAACCTCGCCTTCGGCGAATGGCCGTCCGTCTTCGGCGACCCCAAGATGACCACAGCCCTGCTCGACCGCCTGACCCATCATTGCGAGATCATCGAGACCGGAAACGAGAGCTGGCGCTTCAAGAACCGCTCCTGACCCGGCGCCGACCGTCCCCGCGGCCCGGTTGCCCCGGTGGGCCAACAGGCACCCCCCACGCGGCTTCGCTCCGCGTAGCGCAGGGCGCTACACGAAGCCGCGCGGGTCCCCCCTGTTGACTACCGGGACAACCTCCGCCGTGCCACTCAGGGGGGTCAATATTGCACGCCGATCGGGGGTCAAACTTCAAAGCCGATTGACAGTTCGGATGGCGGCGTTTTCGCTTTGTGTTTTCGAGGGCGGCGCGTCGTCTGTAGCTTTCGACGTTCATCTCGAGGATGGTCGCATGATGGACGAGGCGGTCGACGGCGGCCACGGCGGTTGTTTCGTCCGGGAACACCTTGTGCCATTCGCCGAAGGGCTGGTTTGCGGTGATCATCAGCGAGCGTCGTTCGTAGCGGGCCGAGATAAGCTCGAAGAGGACGCTGGTCTCGGCCTGGTCCTTCTGGACATAGGCGATGTCGTCGAGGATCGGGAGGTGGTAGCGGTCGAGCCTTGTGAGAAGGCTTTCGAGCGCGAGCTCGCGCCGCGCGACCTGAAGACGCTGGACGAGATCGGTGGTTCGGGTGAAGAGGACGCGGTAGCCGTTTTCGACCGGGGCGAGGCCGATCGCGGAACCGATGTGGCTTTTGCCGGCGCCTGGCGGCCCAAAAATCAGACAGTTGGCGCCTTGGGTGAGCCATGCGTCACCGGCGGCGAGCGCCATGACCTGTGCCTTGGAGAGCATCGGCACGGCGTTGAAGTCGAAGCTTGCCAGGGTCTTGCCGGGGAGCAACCGGGCTTCCTGGAGATGGCGCTGGATGCGCCTTCGGTCGCGCTCGGCGAGTTCGTGCTCGGCGAGGGCGGCGAGGAAGCGGCCCGCCGGCCAACCCTCCTTGTCGGCGCGTTCGGCGAAGGTCTGCCAGAGCTGCTTGATCGAAGGCCGGCGGAGCTCGGTGAGCATGAGGGAGAGCTTGATGGCGTCGACCTTGTTGGGGTCGGTCGCGGTCCTGTCGTTGTCTGTTGTCATGCCGGGCCTCCCGTGCTCAGCAATGCCCCATAACCGGCGAGCGGCGCCCTGGCCACGTCGACGCCGGGCATCCGGGCCGGGTGTGGCGCGAAGCACGCCTTGAGGTCGCCGGGGACGGGCAGTCCGCCGGCCTTCAGGGCCTGGTCGATGGCGGCGGCCAGTTCGGCCTCGCAGTTCTCTTCGTGGGCGAGCGCGAGCAGGGTTACCGTCAGCCGGCAGGCCTCGCGCTCCGTCAGCCGTTCCAGGGCCCGCTCGAAGCATTGCCGGTAGGCCTCGCGCGGGAACAGGGCGTCGCGGTAGACCAGGTTCAGCAGTGCCATCGGCTTCTTTTTCAGCGAGTGGATGACGTGGCGGTAGTTGACGACATGGCCGTTGGGCCCCGGATAGCGCGCCCGTCCGCGCGGCAGGGTCAGATGGTGGGTGCCGCTGAGGAAGAGTTCGAGACGGTCGTCGTAAATGCGCACGCCGAGCCGATGGCCGATCAGGCGCGAGGGGACGGTGTAGAACACGCGTCGCAGGATGAACCCCGAGGAGGAAGTGACCTGCACACCGGTCTCCTCGTAATCGGCGGCGCGCATGGCCGGCAGGTCGCAGAGCACGGCCCGCTCGGCCTCGATGCGCTTGGCGCGGTGGGCATTGGCGCGCCCGACAACCCGGGCGATGAAGACACGATAGCCGTCGAGATCGTCGAAGTCGGTCGAGCCGCGCAGCGCCAGCGCGTCGGCGATGTCGCGCTTGAGGTGGCTGTGTGGGCCCTCGATCGACCCGTTCTCGTGCGCTACGCCGCGGTTGTTGCGCGAGACCGTCATGGTGTAATGCGCGCACAGCGACCGATAGCGCTCCGTCATGTCGTCGACATCCTCCTTGCGCAGGTTCCGGAACGCTGCCGACAGGCTGTCGGTGCGGTGTTCGCGCGGCGCGCCGCCAAGGTGCCAGAGCGCGCCCTGGAGCCCCTCCGCGAGCGCGGTAAAGCTCTCGCCGCCAAGCACCACCCGTGCATGGGCGAAGCCCGACCAGGCAAGCCGGAAGTGATAGAGCATGTGGTCGAGAGGTTGGCCGGCGACGGTCACCCCCAGAGACGACATGTGCGTGAAGTCCGACAGGCCCTGCCGGCCCGGCTCGTGCTTCTGGCGGAAGATCACTTCCTGCTCGGGACCGTGCTCGGCGCGCCAGATGCGGATCCGCCGTTCCAGCGTGCGCCGGACGCCGGGGTCCAGATCCGGGTGTTGCCGCATCAGCTCCCGGAACACGCCGATCGGGCGGATCCCCGGACTGCGCTTCAGGATCGGCACGACCTCGGCCTCGAACACCTCGCCAAGCGGGTCCGGACGACGCCGGCCACGCGGCGCCGTCTGACACTCGCCAAGGGATGGATCGCGGGCATGCCTGTAGCCCGTGGCGCGGCTGAAGCCCGACTTCGCGGCCGCGATCTCTATCGTGTGGGTCTTCTTCAGGGTCATGAATAGCCTCATCCGGCGATCGGTGATGTGGCGACCGGGCACCCCGTGCTCCCCAACTGAGAAAAAACACGAGCATGGTCCCCGACCGACCGCCAACGCCATGAGGCACGGCGCGAAATCTTCGCGCGACGGCGGGCCGAGACTCCAGTCGGGCTACGCCCTCCCTCCGTCTCGGCCCGCCGTCCCCGTCTCATCCAGATCGACGCGGAATCTCACCTTGATCGACGCGCTGCAGCATGGCGAATACAGCCTCGTGCGCCTGACGCGAACGACCATGGGCCTTCCGAGTGCGAAGGCATGATCTCGTCCGAAAGCCGGATGCGGGAAATCCGCACGTCCGGTTTGATGAGCGGGGACTGGAAACGCAGTCATGGGAGCCGGACTGAGGCCCGACGCGAAAGCGCCGGAACAGCCACCGAACCCTAAAGCTGGCGCGCCAGTCCTCGACTCTACCGCGAAAAAGGGACGCGCCGCAGGCAATCCGGCGGCGGCGCGAACGGAACGAAACGCGATGGAGGAAATGGGATGGACGCCTCCCACCCCCTGATGTTCGTGGGCCGGCGGGTTGAGTTGGACCCTCACGGGCCGACGGCATCGAAATGCCAAGTGGGAAGAGCAAGCTCTTCGCAGGCAAACCGGAGGGTCCGATATGGAGACTAACAGAACCGTCTTTGGCGTGGATACGGCGAAGCGAGTGTTCCAACTGCACGGGGTGGATACGGAGATGGGCGAGATCGTGGATTTGAAGCTGACGCGCGGGAAGTTCCTGGATCGCTTCGCCAACCGCGCCCCGTGTCCGATCGCGATGGAAGCGTGCGGCGGCTCGCAGCACTGGGCACGCCAGCTTCGGGGTCTCGGCCACGAGGTCAGGCTGTTACCTGCGTGGCCTGCTGACCGAATACGGCGAGGTCATGGCGCAGGGCCGCGCCGGCATAAGCCGAACGATCGGCCCGGCCCTGAAGCGGGTCGCGGAGCGGTTGCCGGCGATGATCGTGGAGACCCTGCGCGAGCAGTGGGCGCGGGTCGGCCAGCTCGACCGGGAGATCGGCGAGATCGAACGGCGGATCGGGCTTTGGCACCGCAGCAACGCCGACAGCCAGCGGGTCGCGGAGATCCCCGGCGTCGGAGTGCTGACTGCGACGGCCGTCGTGGCCGCGATGGGCGATCCCACGGCGTTCCGGTCCGGGCGCGAGTTCGCCGCCTGGCTCGGCCCGGTGCCACGGCACACGGGCACCGGAGGTCGCGTTCGCATGCCCGGCATCTCCAAGCGCGGGGACAAATACCTTCGAACCCTGTTGATCCACGGCGCCCGTGCCGTGCTCACCAGCAGCAAGGCGCCGCCCGCATGGGCGTTGCGCCTGGCCGAGCGGCGAGCGCCTAACGTGGTCACGGTCGCGCTGGCCAACAAGACCGCACGCACGATCTGGGCATTGCTGGCCCATGACCGGACATACGAGACGAACTTTGTCAGCCAGCCGGCATAGCCGCGGCTGACGACGGAACTGCGAACCGATACAGGAGGTGGTCGCTGAAAGCTTGCGCAAGGCAAGACAAGGTGTGATGGCAAACAGGTCAGACCGCGATCCGCCAAGCCTGCATGTCGTGTAGGGCGAAAAGCTCACCGGAGGAAATGAGGCGCGGATCGGCAAATTCCATCGGGGCCAGCGGGCACAAAGCCCTGCATCGATAGGCCGGATACAAAACTGCAATCTGCCTGGCCGTCACACAAAAATCGATCCTTGCGTTCCGGGAGGCGTCCATACAAACGACATGCAGGATGCAGACGGACGGAGCTTCGGCGAGGCCGGCAGAGCGGCAAGTGGCGCTGCAGACCATGACAAAACATGACATTTCATGACATATCGTAACTGCCCAGCACATTGGCGATTTGTGCGGCCGTGCTTGGGTTTTTGTTCAAGCGTATTGGAAGTCAGCGATGAAGCGTTCGGGTGTGCCTGTCAGGGCCTTGACGACGTCGCGGCGCTGCTTCTGAGCGGTGGCGATGATTGTGCGCAGGACGGCGAAGTCGTCGGCGCCGCTTCGGGACCGGAAGCCGCCGGAGATTTTCTGCCGCAGTTTCATCATGCGCAGGTCGCGCTCGGCCTCATTGTTGGTGAAGGGCACCTGTGGGTCGGTCAGGAAGCGCAGGGTCTCGTCCCTGCGCTCATGCAGGCGCAAGGCGAGGTTGTGGCCCTTGCGCCGCCGCGGGGCCCCGCGTCTGCCCGGCCTGGGAGGCGAGAGCGGCGGCTGGCTCTCATGGAACGCCATCGCCTCGACAAGCAGCCTGTCGTAGCCGCGCGCGAGCCGCGCCAAAAGCCGCGCCGGAACGGCAATATCCCTCTCCCGTGCTATCCGGGCCACACGCCAGGCCCGAAGCAGAAGCCGCTGCAGGCGCCGCGCCCAGTCTTCCTTGTCGAACTCCACCAGCGCCTGCAACTCCCGCAAGCGATGCGCATTGCAAAGCGCATGCTCCACACCCTCCATCGGCCAATAGCATTGCCAGTGGTCGTGCACCGCCACGCCGGTCACGCCCGGAAGCACGGCCCCGCGCCGCTCGCTCACCCGATACGCCGCCAGCAGGGGCGTGCAGATCACATGAAGCCACCGCGTGCGTCCGCCCACGCGCAGACCGGTCTCGTCCAGATGCTTCACCCGCGCCTTGCTGGCCGCAAGGTCCTGTATGCGCGCGGCGGCGCGCCGCAGACGCCCTGCTGCCCGCCCGCTCATCGCCGCCAATGTCGCCGGCGACACCCGCGCGCCGAACAACACTGCCATGACCTGAGACAGCCGCCGCTCCGGCAGGAAATGGGCGTGCCGCAGCCAGACCGCCGCACCGGCAAGGCGCTGGCCATACGGCACCGGAGCCGACACGTCGACCGGGAACGCCACTCGCGTCACCACCCCGCAACGCCCGCAGCGCCGCGCATGCCCCCGATGCTCCGTGACCTCCAGCGGGCGCGGCTCCGGCAGGTCGAAAACCTGCCGCGCGACCGGCTGGCCGACCGCCGCCGACAGCGACGCCCCGCAGCCCCGGCAGGACGACGGAACATGCTCCTCCACACGGTCCGGGCTGGCCGTCCGGCACAGCGTCTTGCCCTTGTGCCCCGTCTGACCGCCCGGCTTACGGCCCGTCTTACCCCTCAGGCTACGGGTTCGACGCTCCGCCGCTGGCTTCTTCTGACCGTCGCTCGACGGCGGCTGGCCGCTGTTGCGGCTGTTCAGGCCAAGACGACGCTCCAACGCCGAAATCCGCTCAACAAGACGCGCGTTCCGATCCCGCAGCCAGGCGTTCTCCAACTCCAGACGCGCGTTCTTCTGACCCGAAGTCTCGGATCGCGACCCCGGTAAAGGACCATGCAACGGTTTGGAACCACTCATGGAAAGGTTGACTCATTTTCAAAGGGGATTATATACGAAAGTCACATTTTTCTGTTGACGCCCGCCCGATTGTGATTTATAACAGAGTCACAATATGGAGGCGGGAACATGGCGAAGCACAGGGGACCGGGCAAGGCAAACCGCAAGGGCCTGACGCTGATCCAGATTACAGACCTGTTCCCGACCGACGCGGCTGCCGAAGCATGGTTTGTCGAGCGGCGTTGGTCGCAAGGCGCATACTGCCCCTATTGCGGATCGTTCAACGTCCAGTGCGGCATCAAGCACAAGACCATGACGCACCGCTGCCGGGATTGCGAGACGCGCCCGATGTTCACGCTGCGAACCGGCACGATCATGGAAGGCACGAAGCTGGGCTACCGCGTTTGGGCCATCGCCTTCTATCTGGTGGCGACGAACCTGAAAGGCGTTTCGTCGATGAAGCTGCATCGCGATCTTGGCGTGACGCAGAAGACGGCATGGCATTTGGCGCACCGCATCCGGAAGACCCTAGAGGCGAAGCAAGGGCACTTTGTTGGCCCCGTAGAGGTTGATGAGACCTACATGGGCGGCAAGCGGAAGAACATGCCGAAGGCAAAGCGCAAAGAGCTGACGGGGCGCGGCGCGGTTGGCAAGACGGCGGTTGCGGGCGCGAAGGACCGCGCGACGAACACGGTCACGGCGCATGTCGTCAAGCGCACCGATGCGAAGACGCTGCACGGCTTCATCGTCAAGAACGCGGCTCCGGGCGCGACTGTCTATACCGACGAAGCGGCTGCCTATGTCGGGATGCCGTTTGAGCATGAAGCGGTCAATCACAGTGCCGGCGAATATGTCCGGGACATGGCGCACACGAACGGCATCGAGTCCTTCTGGGCCATGCTGAAACGCGGCTACCAAGGCACCTTCCACCATTTCAGCGAAAAGCACATGGACCGCTACATCGGGGAGTTTGCGGGGCGACACAATGTCAGGCCGCGTGACACAATCGACCAAATGTCTGTTATGGTGGCGGGAATGGTCGGGAAGCGTCTCCGCTATCCCGACCTGATCGCATAATCAACCGCGCTACCGCCTACCAAGCACAGCGCGAGAAGGCCCAAACCTCCCGACCACCATAGCCGGGATGAGTTAGCCATGTCCACCAGAAACTCGAATTCGGCCGGGCCATCACCCGCACCCGATATTACTCTAACCACGAAATCCGATGTTGAGCACATAGTTGCTGAACATTTGATGAGATTCCATGATACGTTAGTTGATCGCGGTCAGATTATTCCGCTTTCTCCCAACCGCAATTATGGTCCAGAGGTTGAGGATACATAGCCACTTCATCATCCTCTCTCATTGCATCCATTCGGCGCTCTGCAAACCGGATGGCCTGCTATAAGGTCCCTTTCCTCGCTCCTCCTAACGTCTTGTTTTTCTTCAAGATGGGCATGGAAATGGGTGGCCCCCTTTTGCGTCACACATCCTTCATCTATGGCAGCTTTGTGACGGTCTTTTAGGTTGCCATGACCAATGTAAATTGGTTGCCATATGCGGTTTACGACCTTGGCGAAGATATAGTTTCCTACCTCACCAAAAGCCGGATTCCACGGCATTTTGAAGACATGGTAGGGATAATTTGTGCCACTTTGTCCTGGCCATTGCACGCTATCAGCCATAATTTTTCCTTCGTCGTGGCTGGTTGAAAGCCCCCGCTGCCTGTCCGCAGCCGGGGCATCCCCTTGATCCGGCCGATTCGGGTGCGCGGTCAACGACGTTCCCGCGCTCCCTTTTCGGTTGCGCCCGGAATCCAGCCCGTGCGACCATGGGCGACTAGGAGGCCGCGCCCATGACCGAACGTGCCCCCATGCCCGTGGCGGATCGTCCGACCGTTCGACTGAAAGCGTCCGGCTACCAGCCGCGCAAGGCCGAGCTGGAGGCCGACATGAGCGTTGACATGGCCCCGGAGCAGCTCGCCGAGGCGACGCTGGGGCTTGTCACCATCCGGACAGAAGACGAAGACCCGGACGCATGAAGCGGTTTGCCTCGGGCCTCTGCTACGCTGCGGTGCGTTGCGCGAACCGGAAGATGGCATGGTGAGCGACCTGTCGAGCTTCAACCCTCTGTGGATTATGGTTGGCCTTGCAGTGGCCGGAGCACTGATTGCAATTGGGAAATGGATCGGAGCTGTAAATTCTGACCGGGGGTCGTTCAAGAAATTCACGGTTGCGGTTCGAGACGACCTCAAAGACATTCAGAATGACATCAAGAAGATGCTGCACTGGCAGTCGTCTAAAACGATAGACTCCCAAAGCCCTTTGCGTCTGACCGAGATTGGGCAGAAGGTCTCCGATCTTCTCGACATACCGGCTATAACAGAAATGCTAGTCTCGACACTGCGGCCGCAGGTCGAAGGGAAACAACCCTACGACATTCAAGAACGGTGTTTCGCGTATGTGCGAGACGAATATGAACCGAGCCCCGAGCTTGATGCGCGCATCAAGCAATGCGCCTATGACAACGGCCTTGACCGCGACGAGGTCCTTGATGTTCTGGCAGTTGTTCTACGGGACAAGCTGCTGGCGTCACCTTCAACTAATCAACAGAATGGCCAGTTAGGCGGATAAGCCCCCAAATGATTGGCATTTGTGACTTTCGTATATAATCCCCTTTTCAAACCCCCGCGTCAACCCCTTCCCATCACAGACATCCTGGGCAGTTACGTTTTATCATGCGATGTCATGAGGCCCCTTGCGCCCCCGGTGTCCGCCAGCGCCCCCTTTCGTCGCGCGTGGCGCATGTCTCCCGTCCGTTTCCGGCATGGCTCTCGGGCTCCTTCGCCTTCGGGAATCGAAAAGGCGGCCCCGCAAGCCGCCTGTCCTCTACTCCCATCTTACCACGGCTTCCCCCATGTCAAGTTCCCGGCGCGGGTAGAGCGCAATCGCTTGAGCGTTTGAGGGCGGGATTGTCGATGGTGCGCTTCATGGGTCCGCCGGAACCCTGTCTCCTCCCGCTTGCCGAGCGCCCGCCTCCCGGGCCGGCCATTGAGCCGGAAACCCATGCCTGCGGGACTCCCCCGACATCGGTCCCTTATCGAGAACGCTGGCATTAGCCCAGGCCAGGCGTCATGGGGAAGCGTTGGCGTATGCGTGCCTCCAGATCGCTGCGCACCGACCGGAAGGCGATGAGCCGTTGCTCGCGCGATCCCTCGTTCAGTGTCGGGTCCGCGACATCCCAATATTCGACCGCTATGGCAGACCCTGCGGCATGCGTCTTGGCCGCCCGGTATGCGCTTTCCGACAGGGCTACGATCAGGTCGAAGGAATAGTCCGAAAGTTCCTCGAACGTCCTCGCCCGGTGGCTGCGAATGTCGAGATCGACCTCGTCCATGACGGCAACTGCAAACGGATTGACGAGGCCGGGTTCGACTCCCGCCGAATCGATGAAAGTACCGGGGCCCAGCCAGCGTCTGGCCACCGCCTCGGCCATGGGCGAGCGGACAGCATTCCGGGTGCATGCGAAGAGCAGGTTGCGGGGCAAATCGTTCATTCGGACCGGGGCCGGAAGTGCAGGACACAGAGCAGGGTGAAAAGCCGCCGGGCCGTGTCGTGGTCGAGCTCGACATGAGGCGCCAGCGCCTGCTGCAGTTTGTCGGCGCCTTCGTCGTGGAGGGCGCGCCGGCCTATGTCGATGGCCTCGATCTGGGACGGGGACAGGCGCTTGATCGCCTCGTAATAGCTGTCGCACACAACGAAATAGTCTTTGACGATCCGCCGGAAATCTCCGAGGGCTACCGCTATTTCGAGCGGAGGCGAACGGTCCGGGGCCACGACCCGCAGATTCAGCCGCCGTTCGACGACGGCCAGATGCAGCGCATAGGGCCCGGAGGGCCCCTCCAGGAGGCGGAACCGGTTTTTTTCCACCAGATCGAAGATCGCAACGGCGCGTTCCTGTTCGATCTCCGGTGTGCGCCGCAGGACGAGCCGTTCGTCGAGGCTGACGGAAGCAATCTGGAACCGGCTATCCGCTCCGCTGTCAGCCATCGAGCCGGAGCGAAACCGACAGGCCGTGGGCGTCCAGTCCCTCGGCAGCGGCGAGCGCGGCGGCGGCCGGGCCTATGGCGGCCAGCGAGTCCGCGCCGCAGCCGAGCAGCGTCGTGCGTTTCATGAAGTCCATGACGCCGAGCCCGGAGGCGAAGCGCGCCGTACGCGAGGTCGGCAGGACATGATTCGGCCCGCCGACATAGTCGCCGATGGCTTCGGGCGTGAGGGCGCCGAGAAAGACGGCGCCGGCATGGCGCACTCGCGCAGCCAGCGCCTCGGGGTCGGCGACGGCCAGCTGAAGATGCTCCGGCGCCATGGCGTCGATCAGCGCCGGCGCCTCGTCGAGGTCCCGGACAACGATGCAGGCGCCGTGGCGCTCCCAGCTCGCCCGCGCGGTCGCCGCGCGCGGCAGGGTTTCCAGATGGCGCCCGATTTCCGTTTCGACCGCATCGGCATAGTCGTGCGACAGCGCAATGAGAATGCTTTGCGCGGCCTCGTCGTGTTCCGCCTGCGCCAGCAGGTCGGCTGCTATCCAGGATGCCGGGCAACCGCCATCGGCCACAACGAGCACTTCCGAAGGACCGGCGATCGTGTCGATGCCGACATGCCCGAATACCTGGCGCTTGGCGGTTGCAACCCACATATTTCCGGGGCCGACGATCTTGTCCACCGGCGGAATGCTCGCCGTTCCGAACGCCAGCGCGCCCACCGCCTGCGCACCTCCGATCCGGTAAACCTCCTCTATGCCGGCGAGCCGGGCGGCCGCGAAGACCAGCGGGTCGAAGGCACCCGCCGGGGTCGGCACTGTCATCGCCATCCGCCCGACGCCGGCCACCCGCGCCGGTATCGCATTCATCAGCACCGAACTCGGATAGGCGGCCGAGCCTCCCGGCACATAGAGGCCGACCGCCTCTACGGGCGTCCAGCGGAGGCCGAGACGCACTCCAAGCGCGTCCCGGTAGTCGAGGTCCGCCGGCACTTGCTCCCGATGGAACGCCTCGATCCGCGATGCCGCCAGCTCCAGCGCGTCGCGCGCCGGGGCCGGCGTTTCCGCGAGCGCACGGTCCAGGGTCTCGACCGGAATGCGCAGCGGGCCGGTTACGCCGTCGAAGCGGGCGGTGTATTCGGCGACGGCCGTGTCGCCGCGGGCGCGCACATCGGCGAGGATCGCCGCGACCGCCGCATCGACATCCTCGGTCCCGGCGCGTTCCGACCTCACCAGCGCATCGAAGTCGCGGGCAAAATTGTCGTGCCCGGTATCAAGCCGCCTGGGCAAGGGATGCCTCCCGGAAGCGCTCGATCCAGCCCTGCAGTTCCGCCGTGCGGGTCTTGAGCGCGGTGCGGTTGACGACCAGGCAGGAGGTGATGTCGGCGATATGCTCGACCTCGACCAGGCCGTTGGCCCTCAGGGTCGCGCCCGAGGATACGAGGTCCACAATGCGGCGGCAGAGGCCGAGCGAGGGCGCGAGTTCCATGGCGCCGCTGAGCTTGATGCACTGCGCCTGCACGCCGCGCGCCGCGAAGTGGCGTTTGGTGATTTCGGGATACTTGGTCGCGATCCGGATCTGGCTCCAGCGCCGGGGATCGTCATGCGCCACCATGGCCGCAGGTTCCGCGACTGCCAGCCGGCAATGGCCGATCCCGAGGTCGAGCGGCGCATAGAGCTCGTCATAGCCGAACTCCATGATGACGTCCCGGCCTGCAATGCCCATCGCCGCCGCACCGAAGGCCACGAATGTGGCGGCGTCGAACGAGCGGACCCGGACGATGGACAAGCCGGGCAGGTTTGTCCGGAAATGCAGCCGGCGGTCGCGCGGATCGTCGAATCCCGCTTCCGGCTCGATCCCGACCGCGCGGACCAGAGGCATCGCCTCGGAAAGGATGCGCCCCTTCGGCAGCGCCAGCACGAGCGGACCCGTCATTTCCCGTCCCCGTCCCTGTCGTGGTCCGGGCGCCAGACCGTCGGCCAGGGCTCGCCCAGGTCGTCGAGGATGCAATCGAGCGGATCGCTTTCGATCCGGACGGTGGCGCCGCCTGCAAAGGCGAGATCGACGGCCGCCTCTTCGCTCGCCGCAAGCGTCAGCAGGCTGAGCGGCCGGTCCGGCCGGTCCCGGTCCACATTCCTCGTGCGGACGGCCTGCACATTCTGGAAGGACAGCATTGTGTGCGTGCGCTCGAAGGGTGGCGCATCGCCTGCACATTCCCACCGGAACCGGTTCAGGACGAGTGCGAACCGGTTCTGGTCGCGCATCCAGGTCATGTCGGCCAGCGGCGCAATCGCGTCCTGCACGCACGCCGCAATCACCTGCAACTCCTCGGCGGATGTCGCGCGGAGCTTCAGCCGCCCGCTCATTGGGCCGCCAGGCCGCTTTCCAAGGACGGCACGATATCGATATCCGCGCCGACGCTCGCCAACCGTCCGGGAATGTCCGCATAGCCCCGCTCGATGAAGCGGGCTCCCAGAACCTCGCTTTCCCCTTCTGCGATCAGCGCGGCCAGCAGATAGGCGAAGCCGGCCCGCAGGTCGGGGACTTCGATCCGCCGGCCGACAAGCGGTGTTGCGCCCTGCACAACCGCGCTGTGCGGGAAGTTGCGCTCCACGAACCGGCAGGGCTTGCCGCCGAGGCAGGCGGTGGAAAGCGCGATGTTGGCGCCCATGTCGTTCAGCGTCCGGGTATAGCCGAAGCGGTTCTCATAGACCGTTTCGTGCAGCACCGAGACGCCTTCCGCCTGGGTCAGCAGGGTCGCCATCGGCTGCTGCCAGTCCGTCATGAAACCCGGATGGACGTCCGTCTCGATATGGATCGGGCGCAAGGCGTCGGTGGCGCGGAAGAAGGTGATCGCGTCGTCCGCGATCTCGAAACCGCCGCCGACCTTCCGCAGCACGTTTAGGAAGGTGACCATGGTCCGCTGGTCCGCCCCGGCGATGCGCACGCGCCCGCCTGTCGCGACCGCCGCCATGGCGAAGGAGGCGACCTCTATGCGGTCCGCCATCGGCCGGTGGGACGCCCCGGAAAGCCGTTCCACACCCTCGACGACGATTTTCCGGTCGGTCTCGATCTGGATCAGCGCGCCCATCTTCTGGAGGAACAGGACGGTATCGACGATCTCCGGCTCGATGGCCGCATTGTGGATGACCGTGGTGCCGTCCGCGAGACAGGCAGCCTGCAATGCGTTCTCCGTCGCTCCGACGCTCGGATAGGGCAGGTGGATCACGGCGCCCTTCAGCCGATCGGCCTTGGCGGTGTAGCCGTCCTTGTCCGCCTCGATACGGGCGCCCATCTGCTCCAGCAACCCGACATGGAAATCTATGGGCCGCTCGCCGATATGGTCTCCGCCCACCACCGGAACCCGCGCCACGCCCGCCCGGTGCAGCAGCGGGGCGATCAGCAGCACGGGCAGGCGGTTGACGCCGGAATAGCGCTGGCCGATGGCGGTCGAGGCGATTTCGGCGGTCTGGATATCCACCGCGCCGGACCCGTCGCGGGAGACGGTGGCGCCGATCTCGGCCAGCATCCCGAGCGCCAGTTCGATTTCAGATATGTCGGGGACATCCAGCAGGCGGCAAGGCTCGGCGGTCAACATGGACGCGACGAGCTGCTTGCTCACGGCGTTCTTGGCCGTTTGCGCGCGGATCGCGCCGTTCAACGGCCTGCCGCCGCGAATGCGGTAGGCTCTGGCACCGGTTTCGAGCACGAGTCGAGCCCTCTTCACGGATCGCGCGCCACGGGCGGCCGGTCTTCTTGTTGCCGCGACCTTTCGGGGTCCGCTTGTAGCTTCAGCAGTCCCGTTCGGCAACGCTGTCGGGCGTATCGGTGCGTTCGTCACTGTCGCCGCGTTGCCGCGCCTTGCGGCGGCGCAGGTTCTGTCTGAGCGCCTCCGCGAGACGCCGCTTCCTGTCTTCCTGTGTCTCCCGGTCTTCGGACGCTGTCATGTCCGCTTGCCCTCCCGGTATCCCCTGTGGCATAGACGCGCCCGGCGGGCCGCCGTAGCTCAGGGGTAGAGCACACCCTTGGTAAGGGTGGGGTCGAGTGTTCAATTCACTCCGGCGGCACCATCGCCCGGCGCATGGTGAGCATGGTTTCGCGAGCGGCGGACAGCGCCTCCGCGACCGGCAGGTCGAGCGACCGCTGGAACACCCGTTTGGTCGCGCGCACCGCTTCGGCGTCGAACGCGGCCAGCGCCTCCGCCATCTTCAACGCTTCGTCGAGAACCTTCTCGTCCGGCACGACCCGGTTGACCATGCCGAGCTCCAGCGCCCGGTTGGCGGAGACATCCTCGGCCAGGGTCAGCAGCTCGAACGCCGCTTTCGGCCCGATGCGGTGCGCGAGGCCCGGCGTGACCATGGTCGCGGCCAGCCCGCGCTTGACCTCGGGATAGCCGAAGACGGCGCTGGCCCCTGCAACGACAAGATCGCAGGCGATGGCGAGATTGCAGCCGCCGCCGAGCGCATAGCCGCGCACCGCCGCGATCAGCGGTTTGTCCGTCAGCCGGCCGAGTTCGTAGATCGCGGCGCCTGCGTCCGCCCGGTCCCGCGCTTCACGCAGGCTTGCGCCGGCATGCTCTGCGGCTTCCTTCATGTCGGCCCCGGCGGAAAAGGCGCGCTCATTGCCTTGCAGCAGGATACAGGCGACCACGCCATCGCCATGGGCGCGCGCCACCGCGTCGCAGATGGCCTCCACCAGGGCGCCGTTGAGCGCGTTCAGCCTGCGCGGCCTGTTGAGGGTCAGGATGCGGGTGCTGCCGCTGTCTTCCTGAAGGAGGATATCGGTATCGGCCATTCCGGAGGCGTCCTCGTCTGGACGGCGGCAGTGTATGCTGGCTCCCGAGGAACGGAAGAGGGGAAGACTGTGAGCGATCTCAACCATTGGCTGGAGCGGGTCTATGGCGCCGGTTCCACGGCGGAGAACCGGCGCATCTACGATGATTGGGCGGACAGTTACGACGCCGATGTGTCGTCGGGCGGCTATGCTTATGCGCCGATGGCGGCGGGCCTGTTCGGGCGCCATGTCGCGCCGGGCGAAACGCCGATCCTGGACGCGGGCTGCGGCAGCGGCATCATCGGCGCGGCGCTGGCGCGGCTCGGCTATGCCAACCTCACCGGCATCGACCTTTCGGACGGCATGTTGCGCGCCGCCGCCGGCAAGGGCGTCTATCGGGAGCTTCGCCAGCGGGTTCTGGGCGAGCCGCTCGACTTCGAGGGCGGCGCGTTCCAGGCGGTCGTCTGCACCGGCGTCTTCACCCCCGGCCACGCGCCGCCGGAATCGCTGGACGAGCTTGTCCGGACGACGGCGAAGGGAGGCGTGCTCATCTTCTGCTGCACGGAGGCGGCGCTGGCCGAAGGCGGTTTCCAGGCCAGGATCGACGCCCTCGCGGATGCCGGCCTCTGGACGCGGATCGACACGGCGGGCCCGGTCGCGGCGCTGCCCCAGGCCGCCATCCAGCACGACGCCATGTTCTTCGTCTATCGGCGCTGAACCGGGGCCTCTCCGTTGCCGGTTGGGGCTGCGGGCGCCAGTTCCTTCAATCGCCTGGCCGTCCGGATGCGCCGGTAGGTCAGCCAGATCTTGAGGCCGACGGCCAGCGCGAGCACGCCGCAAACGACCAGCGCCTCGATTATCATGAAGCGCCCTGGCCGCGTTCCGTTGCGTTGACCAGCACGGCCATCTGCCCGGCTGCGTGCCGGTTTTCGTGCATCAGCTGGTGCGCGTGGCCGAGGTCGTCGAAGTCGAACACCTCCGACAGGCAGGGGTCGATCTTGCCGTCGATGACCAGGCGGTTGACCGCCGCGGCCTGCTCGTCGTTCGAGAGGTGGCTGCCCTGGAAGCGCTTCTGCCGCATCCAGTGATAGCGGAGGTCCAGCGTCACATTGTAGCCCGTGGTGCCGGCGCAGATGACGATCATGCCGCCGGTATCGCAGACGAACTCGGAGGTCGGCAGGGTCGCCTCGCCGGGATGCTCGAAGACGATCTTCGGGCTCGCGCGCTCGCCGAGCGCCTCCCAGATCGCCCCGCCGAAGGCGCGGGCGCCCTTCGCCCAGGCGCCGTAGGCCGCGCCGTCGGTCGTATCAGGCATCGGCCCCCAATGGTCGAAGGCGGTGCGGTTTATGACGCCGACCGCACCCATTTCCATGCACCAGTCGCGTTTCGCGTCGTCCGAGAGGACGGCGACCGGCCGGCCGCCGAGCGCCGCCGTGATCTGCATGGCCATGGCGCCCAGGCCGCCCGACGCGCCCCATACCAGCACCGGGTCGCCCGGCTCGACGACGTGCGGCGGCCAGCCCATCAGCATCCGGTAGGCCGTCGAGGCGCAGAGCAGGTAGCAGCCCGACTGTTCCCAGGTCAGGTGCTTCGGGCGCGGCTGGCACTGATGCGCCTGCGCCTTCGCGAACTGGCAATAGGAGCCGTAATTGGTCTGGTATCCCCAGATACGGGTCGAGTTCGCCAGCATCGGGTCCTTGCCGGACAGCACCCAGGGGTCGTCCGGTTCCCACCAGCCGGAGTGGATCACCACCTCCTCGCCGACCTCGATGTTCGTAACTTCCGATCCCACAGCCTGGACGATGCCGGAGCAATCGCTGCCGCCGGCGTGGAAGTCCTCCGGCTCGCCCTTGCGCATCCGCTCCTTGATCACGTCGAGCGGATAGCCGAGCGCCGCCCAGACATTGTTGTAGTTGATGCCGGTCGCCATGACATAGACGAGCACCTCGTCCGGCTTGAGCGCCGGAACCGGAATGACCTCCCGCTGCCAGGCGTCCTTCGGTTCCCCGAAACGGTCCTGGCGCACCATGAAGGCGTGCATCTTCTCGGGCACTTCGCCGAGCGGCGGTTGCTCTCCCAGCGCGCAGAGTTCCATCGGGCCGGCTCCTCCATCGTTTCGCGTCGGCAGCGATACGCTCTAGGCGGTTGCAGCCCGGAATTCAATTCCCGGCCCTCGCTCGTCGCCGCAGGGGCAATCGTGAGACGTCATGAAATGTCATGTTCTGTCGTAACTGCCCAGGATGTTGGTCGTAGGGGCGTTGGCGCCTGGGGTAGTTTCAGGCGTATCGGATTTCGTCGATGAAGCTGCGAGGCGACCCCATCAGGGTGTTGAGGACGTCCCGGCCCTGCTTTTGAGCGGTGGCGATGATTGTGCGCAGTATGGCGAAGTCGTCTGCGCCGCTTCGGGAGCGGAAGCCTCCGGAGATTTTCTGGCGCAGTTTCATCATGCGCAGGTCGCGCTCGGCCTCATTATTGGTGAAGGGGACCTGTGGGTCGGTCAGGAAGCGCAGGGTCTCGTCCCGGCGCTCATGCAGGCGCAAAGCGAGGTTGTGACCCTTGCGCCGCCTCGGGGCCCCGCGCCGGCCGGGCGAGGAGAGCGGCGGCTGGTTCTCATGGAACGCCATCGCCTCGACAAGCAGCCGGTCGTAGCCGCGCACCAGACGCGCCAACAAACGCCCCGGAACGGCCATGTCCCGCTCCCGCGCCAGCCGCGCCACGCGCCGGGCCCGAAGCAGATGACGCTGCATGCGCCGGGCCCAGTCCTCCTTGTCGAACTCCACAAGCGCCTGCAACTCCCGAAGGTGATGCGCGTTGCAAAGCGCATGCTCCACACCCGCCATCGGCCAGTAGCATTGCCAGTGGTCGTGCACTGCGACCCCGGACACCCCCGCAGGCACGGCGCCGCGCCGCTCGCTCACCCGATACGCCGCCAGCAAGAGCCTGCCCCGGACCCGATCCGGGGATGTGCAGATCACATGGAGCCACCGCGTGCGTGCGCCAATGCGAAGTCCGGTCTCGTCCAGATGCTTCACACGCGCCCCGACCGCCGCAAGCTCCTCTATATGCCCGCCCGCAGCCTGAAAACGCTCCGCCGCACGACGGCTCATCGACGCCAGCGTCGCAGGCGACACGCGCGCTCCGAACAAAACCCCCAGAACCTCCGACAGCCGGCGCTCCGGAAGGAACTGCGCATGACGGAGCCATACCGCAACGCCCGAAAGACGAGGGCCATACTGAACCGGACCCGATACGCCATCGGGAAACGCCGCCCGCGTCACAGCCCCGCAACGCCCGCAGCGACACGCATGGCCGCGATGCTCCGTCACTTCCAAAGGACGCGGCTCAGGAAGGTCGAATACCTGACGCGCTACCGGCGCGCCCACAAAAGACGCTCCCAAAAGAGACGCCCCGCAGCCCCCGCACGCCGCTGGAACATGGTCCTTCACACGGTCCGGGCTCGCCGTCCGGCACAGCGTCCGGCCCTTGTGGCCCGGCTGACCGCCCGGCTTGCGATCCGTCTTGCCACGAAGGCTCTGTGTGCGGCGCTCAGACGACGGCTTCTTCAAACCGTCGCTCGAAGGAGGCTTGCCGCTATTGCCGCTGTTCAGACCGAGACGGCGCTCCAGCTCACCTATCCGCTCCCGAAACCGCGCGGTCTCCTCCCGAAGCGAGGCGTTCTCCTCCCGAAGC
Organism: Alphaproteobacteria bacterium; assembly: GCA_965261985.1. Taxonomy (GTDB): domain Bacteria; phylum Pseudomonadota; class Alphaproteobacteria; order Bin95; family Bin95; genus Bin95. Next base: position 3,719,140 of record OZ253490.1, on the reverse strand, counting down.
CAAGCGGTCTCCAACTCAAGACGCGCGATCTTCTGTCCGGAAGTCTCGGACCCGGCCACCCTCAATGGGTCAAACGGCTCGGAACGACTCATCCAAAGGTTGACTCATTTTTCGTTCCCACCGTCAACCCCATAACCAAATCTGACATCCTGGGCAGTTACGTTCTGTCATGCGATGTCATGTTTTGCCGCCGCCGCGCCCCTCTCCGCCGGCCTCGCCGAAGCGCCGCTTGTCTCCATCCTGCATGTCGTCCCTCTATCGCGTTTCGTTCCGTTCGCGCCGCTCCCGCCGCCGCCGGCTTGCCTGCGGCGCGGCCCTTTTTCGCGCGTATCGCATGGGCGCACGCGCTCGCGTTTGCACCGGCGCGGTGCGCGCGCCTGATTGCGCGCGCGAGCCATGCGTAGGGCGCACTTCTCCCGCCCGTTCCGTTGGGGTTTTTTCGCGCCGGCGCGAGGTGAGAGACGAAGCGGCCCGCGGATGCCGCTTCCTCCTGTCTCATCCTACCACGGTTTTACAGGGGTCAAGCCTTTACCGGGAATTATTTCATAATTCATGAGATGTCATGATCCGAGGCCGGCGCCGGACCGGACGCGGACGTCGTCTCCCAGGACAAGCTTACCACGCCCTCCCCAATGTCAAGGCCGCGCCGGCTTCCGCCTGCCTCGCCGAGGTGCTATCCATCCGCCCCCAGCGGCAGTGGAGGATCGTCATGGCCGGAGCATATGAGACCGCATTCCGCCGCTCGCTCGACGAGCGGGAGGCGTTCTGGGCGGAAGCCGCCGCCGCCTTGCACTGGTACAAGGCCCCGACGCAAATCCTGGAAACCGGGTCCACGCCCGCCGGGCGCTGGTTCGTGGACGGCGTGACCAATACCTGCTTCAACGCCCTTGACCGGCATGTCGAGGCCGGGCGGGGCGAGCAGGCCGCGCTTATCTACGACAGCCCGGTGACGGAGACGGTCCGCAGCTTCACCTACCGCGAATTGCGGGACGCCGTGGCGGCCTTCGCCGGGGCACTGGCAAGTCGTGGCGTGGGCAAGGGCGACCGGGTCTTGATCTATATGCCGATGATCCCGGAGACGGCGGTCGCCATGCTCGCTTGCGCCAGGCTCGGCGCGGTGCATTCGGTGGTCTTCGGCGGGTTCGCATCCAACGAGCTCGCGGTCCGGATCGACGACAGCACATGCAAGGCCGTGATCGCCGCCTCCTGCGGTATCGAGCCGGGGCGCGTGGTGGAATACAAGCCGCTGCTCGACGGCGCCATCGACCTGGCCGAGCACAAGCCCGAGTTCTGCGTCGTCTTCCAGCGTCCCCAATACGAGGCGTCGATGGTCGAGGGGCGCGACATCGACTGGGTCGAGGCCGTCGCCGAAGCCGAGCCGGCGGATTGCGTGCCGGTCGGGGCGCTGGACCCGCTCTATATCCTCTACACCTCCGGCACGACCGGCCAGCCGAAGGGCGTGGTGCGCGACAATGGCAGCCATATGGTGGCGCTGCACTGGACCATGAAGAATGTGTACGACGTCGAGCCGGGCGAGGTCTTCTGGGCCGCCTCCGATGTCGGCTGGGTCGTCGGCCATTCCTACATCGTCTATGCGCCGCTGCTTGCCGGCAACACGGCCATCCTGTTCGAAGGCAAGCCGGTCGGCACGCCGGATGCCGGCGTCTATTGGCGCATCATCGAGCAGCACAAGGTGGCCGCGCTGTTCACCGCGCCGACCGCATTCCGCGCCATCCGCCGGGACGACCCGGAGGCGAAGCTGCTGCAGGGCCGCGACCTGTCGCATTTCCGCACGCTCTTCCTGGCGGGCGAGCGCAGCGACCCGGACACCCTGAAATGGGCGGAAGACATATTGTCCCGCCCGGTCATCGACCATTGGTGGCAGACGGAGACCGGCTGGCCGATGTGCGCCAACTGCGTCGGCATCGAAGTCCTGCCGGTCAAGCACGGTTCGCCGACCTGCCCGGTGCCGGGCTGGGACCTGCGGGTCGTGGACGACGAAAACCGCGAGATGGCGCCCGGCACGATCGGGGCGCTGGTGGTCAAAACGCCCTTGCCGCCCGGTGCGTTCCCGACGCTCTGGAACGCGCATGAGCGCTATCTGGATACCTATTTCACCGAGTTCCCCGGCTACTACAAGACGGCCGATGCCGGCTATATCGACGAGGACGGCTACGCTTACATCATGGCGCGCACCGACGACATCATTAACGTCGCGGGCCACCGGCTTTCCACCGGCGCGATGGAAGAGGTGCTGGCCGCCCATACCGATGTCGCCGAATGCGCGGTCATCGGCGTCGCGGACCAGTTGAAGGGACAGATTCCGGTCGGTTTCCTGGTGCTCAAGGCAGGGGTCAACCGGCCGTTCGGCGAGATCGAAACCGAGGTCGTCGCCATGGTGCGCCGGCGGATCGGCCCGGTCGCGGCCTTCAAGACGGCGGTTGTGGTGGAGCGCCTGCCGAAGACGCGCTCCGGCAAGATCCTGCGCGGCACGATGCAGAAGGTGGCCGACCTGGAAACCTGGAAAATGCCGGCGACCATCGACGACCCGGAGATCATGGCGGAGATCGAGGCCGCGCTGAAACAGGCCGGCTATGCCGGCGGCGCGGCGACGCCGTAGCATCCGTCCGCTCTCCTTTTGCTGCCCGAACCCGAACGCGAGAGAACGCCCCGATGCCAGATTCGATGAAACAGAAGCGTGCCGCCTTCGTGTGGGAAGACCCGTTCCTGCTGGGCGACCAGCTCCACGAGGACGAACGCCTGGTGAGCGAGAGCGCGCGGCGCTTCGTCGCCGATACGCTGGCGCCCGGCGTGCGCGACGCCAACCGCCACGAGACTTTCGACCCTGCCTTGATGAAGGCTTACGGAGAGGCCGGGTTCCTGGGCGTCGGGCTCGAAGGCTATGGCTGTCCCGGCGGCAGCGCGGTCATGTACGGCCTGATCGCGCGCGAAGTGGAGCGCTGCGACAGTTCCTACCGCTCGGCGATGAGCGTGCAGTCCTCGCTGGTCATGTTTCCGATCCACACCTACGGCACGGAAGCGCAGAAGGAGAAATACCTCCCGAAGCTGGCGTCCGGGGAGTGGATCGGCGCCTTCGGGCTGACCGAACCCGACCACGGCTCCGATGCCGGCGGGCTGACCACGCGGGCGCGCAAGGTTGCCGGCGGCTACCGCGTTTCCGGGGCGAAGATGTGGATCACGCAGGCCAATATCGCCGATGTCTTCGTCATCTGGGCGAAGGACGACGAGGATGTCATTCGCGGCTTCGTGCTGGAGCGCGGCATGGAGGGCCTGACCACGGCGAAGATCGAGGGCAAGTTCTCGCTGCGCGCCTGGCCCACCGGCGAGATCGCGATGGACGACGTCTTCGTGCCCGAAGAGAACAGGTTTCCGCATGCGCGCGGCCTCGGCGGCCCGTTCGGCTGCCTCAACAAGGCGCGCTACGGCATTGCATGGGGGTCGATGGGTTCGGCCGAGTTCTGCTGGCACGCGGCAAGGCAATACACGCTCGACCGGCACGCCTTCGGCCGCCCGCTGGCGCAGACCCAGCTGATCCAGAAGAAGCTCGCCGACATGCAGACCGAGATAGCGCTCGGCCTCCAGGGCGCGCTGCGTGTCGGGCGCCTGATGGACGAGGGCAGGGTGGCGCCGGAGATGATCTCGCTGGTCAAGCGCAACAATTGCGGCAAGGCGCTCGATATCGCTCGCGTCGCCCGCGACATGCACGGAGGCAACGGCGTGCAGGACGAGTACCATGTCGTGCGCCACTCGATGAACCTGGAAGCCGTCAACACCTATGAAGGCACGCACGACGTGCATGCGCTGATCCTCGGCCGCGCCCAGACCGGCCTGCAGGCGTTCTCGTGAGGCCGGCGATGGCGACGCAGAGGGAAAAAGCCGAGCGCTTCCGGGCCCTGCATGAGGGCGACGGACCGTTCGTCATCGCCAATCCGTTCGATGCCGGTTCGGCGAGGATTCTCGCCGCGATGGGATTTGCGGCGCTCGCAACCACTAGCGGAGGGTTCGCGGGAACTCTCGGGCGCCGGGACGGAGAGGTGACGCGGGAGGAGGCATTGGCCCATGCACGGGCGGTGGTCGAAGCCGTGGACCTGCCGGTTTCCGCCGATTTCGAAAACGGGTTCGGGCACGAGCCCGGCGAAGCGGCCATGACGGTCCAACTCGCAATCGGCGCCGGGCTGGCCGGATGCTCGATCGAGGATGCGACCCTGGAACCCGGCGAGCCGCTGTACGACATCGACAGGGCGGCGGCGCGGATAGCGGCATCTTCCGCAGCCGCGCATGCGACGGACATCCCGTTCGTCCTCACCGGACGGGCGGAGGGTTTCATGCGGGGCAGACCGGACCTCGACGACGTGATCGCCCGGCTTCGGGCATATGAAGCTGCGGGCGCCGATGTGCTGATGGCGCCGGCACTGCCCGACATGGCTGCCGTCACGAAGGTCTGCGCGTCGCTGACAAAGCCGTTCAGCTTCATGGCCGGGGTGCCGGGCAGGTCCTTCCCGGTGACGGATCTGGCGGCTGCTGGGGTCCGCCGTATCAGTCTGGCGACGTCGCTCTACCGCACCGCCATGGGCAGTGTGGAGGCCGCCGCGCGGGAGGTGCGGGACATGGGCACCTTCGGCTACGTCGAAAATGCGATGCCGTCGAAGGACCTCGCCGACTATATGGGGCCGTAGCGCGCTTCGAGCCGGACCCGGTTCGGCAAACCGATGTCCCGGTTTAGAGCACGATTCGATCAGATTGGACTGCGCCTGGCAGCTTACCAACACTGTCGCCCCGGACTCGATCCGGGGCCCAGAACGGTCTCTAATACCAACGGTCGTTGACGGGAACCGATGCCAGAGTCCGGGTTCGGCGACGGTAAGGCGGAGCCGGGGCATTCGCTGCTGCCCGAACGGAGCAACCCCCACTTGTCACCCCGGACGGCGCGGAGCGCCGATCCGGGGTCCAGCCTGTCGAGGCACCTGCGGGCTGCGCCGGCAGTGCTGGGCCCCGGATCAAGTCCGGGGCGACAATGCGGGCCCGTGATCGTGGCCATGAGTCTCAACTCGAAACCGCTGGTATAAACCCCGTATGCCTCCGGAATTCTGGACCCCGGATCTCCGCTTCGCTCCGTCCGGGGTGACAATCGGGGGTTGTCGAGAAAGTCGGTTCAATGTGAAGGGATTGCGCTCTAAAGGCGCTTGCGCATGTAGATGCGCGGGAAACTGCGCTCGACGCGGCGCTCGATCTCCTCGTAGCCGTTGCGCGCATACAGGGCGAAATTCTCCGTCATCATCTCGTGCGTATAGAGGACGATGGAGTCGTATCCGAGCCTTCGCGCTTGCTCCTCGGCGAACAGAATGAGGCGGCGGCCGATCCCCTCGCCCTGCCTCGACGGGAGGACGGCGACATTGTCGAGCAGTATAGTTCCCCGTTCCTCGATCAGGACAATCGCTCCGACGATTTCGCCGCCGCTGTCGATTACGAAGACCCGGTGGTTGCGGATCGTCTCGGTGTAATCGTCCAGCGTCGGCCCGGGCGGTCCGCCAATGCGCTCGATATACGGGGAGTAGGCCGCCTCGACGCATCGGGCGATTGCTGCGGCGTCGGCAGCGGTGGCAGGGCGGGGTCCAAGGTCGTCCATCGGGTTCGACACGCCGGGCTCGTCAGCGCCGCCGCGCGCGCCCACGCCTCTTCCTGCCGGCGACGGCGCCCTTGGCGATCCGGGCGATCGGCTTGGCCATGGCGGCTTCCAGGCCGAGGTCCATGGATTTGAGCCGCTTGATCTCGTCGCGGAGCCGCGCCGCTTCCTCGAATTCCAGGTCCGCCGCGGCAGCGCGCATCCGCTTGTCGAGTTCGGCCAGCGTCGTTTCGAGATTGTGGCCGATGGTTGCCTGTTCCTCGGCGAAGCCCGTCTCCACGGTCACGCTGTCGCGCGCATAGACGCTCTTCAGGATATCGGAGATGCCCTTGCGCACGCTCTCCGGGGTGATGCCCCTGGCCTGGTTGTAGGCGTGCTGCCTCTCCCGGCGGCGCGCCGTCTCGTCCAGCGCCGAGGCGAGCGACCGCGTTTCCCGGTCGGCGTAGAGGATCACACGCCCGTCCACATTGCGCGCCGCGCGGCCGATAGTCTGGATCAGGGAGGTGTAGGAGCGCAGATAGCCTTCCTTGTCCGCGTCCAGAATCGCGACCAGCGCGCATTCGGGTATGTCCAGCCCCTCGCGCAGGAGGTTGATGCCGATCAACACATCGAAGGCGCCGAGGCGCAGGTCGCGGATGATCTCGATGCGCTCCAGCGTCTCCACGTCCGAATGCAGGTAACGGACGCGAATGCCGGCTTCGTGCATGTATTCGGTCAGGTCTTCCGCCATGCGCTTGGTCAGCGTCGTGACCAGCACGCGCTCGCCCTTGAGAGCCGCTTCCCGGCATTCCGCCATCAGGTCGTCCACCTGGTGCTCCGTCGGCCGGACGATGCAGACCGGATCGATGAGGCCGGTCGGCCGGACGAGCTGTTCGACGACGACGCCTTCGACGCGCTCCAGCTCCCAGGGTCCGGGCGTTGCCGACACGAACACGGTCTGCGGCCGCATCTCGTCCCATTCCTCGAATTTGAGCGGCCGGTTGTCGATGCAGGAGGGCAGGCGGAAGCCGAACTCGGCGAGCGTCGATTTGCGCGCGTAGTCGCCGCGGTACATGCCGCCCACCTGCGGCACCGAAACATGGCTCTCATCCACGATCAGCAGCGCGTCGGGCGGCAGGTATTCGAACAGCGTCGGCGGCGGCTGGCCGGGAGCGCGGCCGGTGAGGTAGCGGGAATAGTTCTCGATGCCGGCGCAGGAGCCGGTGGTGACGATCATCTCCAGGTCGAAGACCGTGCGCTGCTCCAGACGCTGCGCTTCCAGCAGCTTGCCTTGGGCCTCCAGTTCTTCGAGGCGCTGTTTGAGCTCGATCCGGATGCTCTGTGCGGCCTGCATCAGGGTCGGCTTCGGCGTCACATAATGGCTGTTGGGAAACACCCGGATGGAGCCCAGCGCGGCGGCGCGCTCGCCGGTCAGCGGGTCGAATTCGTGGATCGCCTCCACCTCGTCGTCCCAGAGCGTCAGCCGCCAGGCCCGATCCTCCAGATGGGCCGGGAAGATCTCGATGCTGTCGCCCCGGACCCGGAATGCGCCGCGGTGGAAATTGTTGTCGTTGCGCCGGTATTGAAGTTCGACGAGCCGCTTGAGGAAGCTGTCCCGGTCGAGCCGCTTGCCGGCCGTCGCCGTCGCGGCCATTTCGGCATAGGTCTCGACCGCGCCGATACCGTAGATGCAGGACACGCTGGCGACGATGACGACATCGCGCCGTTCCAGCAGGGAGCGTGTCGCCGAGTGGCGCATCCGGTCGATATCCTCGTTGATCGAGGCTTCCTTCTCCACATAGGTGTCGGTGCGCGGAACATAGGCCTCGGGCTGGTAGTAGTCGTAATAGGAGACGAAATACTCGACGGCGTTCTCGGGAAAGAGGCCCTTCATCTCGGCATAGAGCTGGGCCGCAAGCGTCTTGTTGGGCGCCATGATGAGCGTCGGGCGTCCCATTTCGCGGATGACATGGGCCACCGTGAAGGTCTTGCCGGAGCCGGTGACACCGAGGAGCACCTGTTCGCGTTCGCCTCGGCGAATACCGGAGAGAAGCTCTTCAATCGCTTCCGGCTGGTCCCCCGCCGGCTCGAAATCGGACGAAATGCCGAACGCGGCCCGCTCCGGAGCCGGCATGCCGGTGTGCGCGGCCAGCGGCGTTTGAAGCGGTTGAGCCATCGGCGCCGCCGGTCAGAGCCAGTCGGGGGCGGGCAGGCCGGCTTCTTTCAGGAAGGCCGGGTTCCACATCTTCGCCGAGTAGCGCTGCCCGAGATCGCAGAGCAGGGTTACGACCGTGTGGCCGGGGCCGAGCTCCTTCGCGGCGCGGATCGCGCCGGCCACATTGATGCCGCTGGAAAGGCCGACGCAGAACCCCTCTTCCTTGAGCAGGTCGAACACGAGCGGAAGCGCCTCGGAGTCAGGGATCAGGTATGGAAAATCGACCTCCAGCCCCTCCAGATTGGCCGTGACGCGCCCCTGGCCGATGCCCTCGCTGATCGAGCTGCCGTCCGACTTCAATTCTCCGTTGGCATACCATTCGTAGAGCGCGGCGCCCTGGGGGTCGGCGAGGCCGATCTTGATGTCCCGGTTGCGCTCCAGCAGGCCCATGGCGGTGCCGGCGAGCGTGCCGCCCGTGCCGACGGCGGAGACGAAAGCATCCACCTTGCCGTCGGTCTGGGTCCAGATTTCCGGCCCGGTGGTCTCGATATGGATCTGCCGGTTGGCCACGTTGTCGAACTGGTTGGCCCAGATGGCGCCCTGTTTGTGCGTCGCCGCAAGCTCGTCGGCCAACCGACCGGAAACATGGACATAATTGCCGGGATCGCGATAGGGCACGGCCGGGACTTCGCGCAGGTCCGCCCCGCAGAGCCGCAGCATCTGCTTCTTCTCTTCCGACTGCGTTTCCGGGATCACGATGACCGTGCGGTAGCCGCGCGCATTGCCGACCAGCGCGAGCCCGATGCCCGTATTGCCGGCAGTGCCTTCCACGATGATGCCGCCGGGCTCCAACTGCCCCCTGGCCTCGGCGTCGCGGATGATGCCGAGCGCCGCGCGATCCTTCACCGACCCGCCGGGATTGAGGAACTCAAGCTTGGCCAGCACCTCGCAGCCCGTTACCTCGGAGGCTTTCCTGAGGCGCACCAGCGGCGTGTTGCCGATAGTGTCGATGAAGCCGTCGCGAATGTTCATGGTTCTCCAACCCTTGCCGCGCGCCAAGTGCAAGTCATATAAGCGGATTATCGGCGGCGAGGAAGGGCGCGCGGCGATGGGCCTGCTGAAGGAGATCGACAGCTATATCGACCGCGACCCGGCGCTGCGCTCGCGCCTGGAAGTGGTGCTGGCGTATCCGGGCTTCCACGCGCTGGTCTTCCACCGCGTCGCCAACTGGTTCTGGCGCAAGCGGTTCTATCTGATCGGGCGGTTCGTCAGCCATCTCGGCCGGGGGTTCTCCGGCATCGAGATCCATCCGGGCGCCACGATCGGCAAGCGGTTCTTTATCGATCACGGCATGGGCGTCGTCATTGGCGAGACGGCCGAGATCGGCGATGACGTGACGCTGTACCAGGGGGTCACGCTCGGCGCGACCTCGACTGCGAAAGGCAAGCGCCACCCGACGCTCGAGAACGGGGTCATCGTCGGGTCCGGCGCCCAGGTATTGGGGCCGTTCACAGTCGGCGAAGGGGCGCGGATCGGCGCTAACGCCGTGGTGTTGAAAGCCGTCGAGCCCGGCGCGACCATGACCGGCATCCCGGCGAAGATGGCGCAGCCGCGCAGCAGTCGGAAACAGCCGGAGAGCTTTGTCGCCTACGGTACTCCGGAGGGCGTGACCGACCCTGATAGCCGGGACCTTGTTGCGCTGACCGAGACGGTGAAACGGCTCGAAGCGCGGGTGGCCGAACTGGAGCGGGAACTCGACGAGCGCGGCCGCGACGACAGGGACGAGAAACGCCCGCCGAGGATCGGCGCCGCCGGCTGAAGCCGGCGCAGCAACCCCGACTTCCCGAACTAAAAGGAGAGAACGCCATGGCGCGTCTGCCCATGCCCGAAACCCTGACCGCGCGCCAGCGCGAGGTTCTCGATGCGATTTCCGCCGGCCCGCGCGGCGGCGCGCGCGGGCCTTTCGCCGCCCTGCTGCACAGTCCCGAACTGTGCGAGCGGGCCCAGTTGCTGGGCGCGTTCTGCCGCTTCGGCACGAGCCTCGGTCCGCGGCTTTCGGAACTCGCGATCCTGGTGACGGCGCGGGAGTGGACCGCGCAATACGAGTGGTTCGCCCATGCGCGGCTCGCCCGCGAGGCCGGCCTCGGCGAGGCGATCGTCGAGGCGATCGAGGCCCGCCGGCGTCCGGAAGGAATGGCGGCGGACGAGGCCACGATCTACGACCTCACCACCGAACTCTATGCGACGAAGCGCGTAAGCGACGCCACTTACGACCGCGCGGTCGCGGTGTTGGGAGAAGCGGGCGTTGTCGAGACCATCGGCGTCATGGGTTACTACTGCCTGGTCTCCATGGTGCTGAACGTCTCCGGCGTCGAACTCCCGGAGGGCGAGCCGGAGCCGCTCAGCCTTTAGAAGGTTACCCTTTGCGACCCCGGCCGCGGTGCTTCATCAGCCCGTCGAGCGCCTGGCGCTGTTCGTCGTTCAGCGTGGCATACCAGTCGTCGAAGGCGGGCCGGACATCGCCGAGGATCGCGGCGGCCGTCTTCGCGGCTGCCTCTGCGATGGCGAGCTTTGCGGGGGCGGTCTTCTCGGCGCGCAGCGCTTCGGTCTCCGCGCAGGTCTCGCCCACCTTTTCGCTCCCCGCCCGCACGGCGCCGGTCAACCGGTCCCAGGCGGCGCGCTGCTCCGGCGTGAACGTCATGAAGGTCTCGGCGAAGGTAATCGCGGCTTCGATACGCTCGCCGCGGGCGTCGCTGCACAGCTTGCGCATCGGGCCGCCCCGGCGCCCGTGGCCGCCCCAGCCGTGGCGGTATCCGGCCAGCGTGACCGCAGCCTGGCCCGCCGCCACGCCCTGGCGGACGTCCGGGGACAGGGCATAGGCGCCGACCGCGCCCAGGCTTGCCAGGCCCAGCCCGCCGGCGATGAGGACGATCTTGAGTTTCATGGAATGTGCCTCCTTCGGTTCTGCCGGCCGCGATGGCCGGTTGCGTCCTTATCTGGGACCTGCCTGTAACGCGCCCATGTCCCGGCTGCCGGTGTTTGGCAACGGAGGGTTGCTGGAGGGCGTTCCGTTACGCTTCGTTACAAGAATTCCTGCGAGGGGGCGCCGCCCGGTCCTAAACTCCCGGTCATGAAGGACGGGCCGCATATCCTCGTCGTCGATGACGACCGCGAAATCCGCGACCTTCTCGCGCGGTTCCTGCGCAAGCACGGTTTCCGGGTGAAGACGGCAGCCGACGGCAAGGCGATGTTCCGCACCTTGTCAGCGGGGCGCTTCGACCTCGTCGTGCTCGACCTGATGCTCCCCGGAGAGGACGGGCTCAGCCTCTGCCGCCGGGTGCGGGCCGGTTCCGACCTGCCGATTGTCATGCTCACCGCTATCGGCGAGGACACCGACCGCATCGTCGGCTTGGAGATGGGCGCGGACGACTACCTCGCGAAGCCGTTTAACCCACGCGAGCTGCTGGCGCGTATCCGCGCCGTGCTGCGCCGCGCGCCGGAAATGCGGCAGCAACCGGATGCCGACCGGTCCCGGTCCTTCGAGTTCCAGGGCTGGGTGCTGGATGCCGGGCGTCGCAGCCTTCATGCGCCGGACGGCGCCCTGGTGGACCTGACCGGCGGCGAATTCGACCTGCTGCTGGCGCTCATCGAACATCCGGGCCGGGTGTTGAACCGGGACCAGCTTCTGGACCTTACGCGCGGCCGCGAAGCCGGGCCGTTCGACCGCAGCGTCGATGTCCAGGTGAGCCGCCTGCGCCGCAAGATCGAGGACGATCCGAAGCAGCCTGTGCTCATCAAGACCGTGCGCGGCGGCGGCTATGTGTTTGCCGGCGCGGTGCAGGAAAGCCCGTGACCCGCTGGCTGCTGCGCCTGTGGCCGGAAGGGATCGCCGCGCGGCTGGGCCTGCTGCTGCTGGCCGCGCTGGCCGTGTTCTGCCTGGTGGCGGGGCTGGTCTATCTGGATGAGCGGCGCGACCGCGCGGTGGAGCATTTCGGCCGGGTTGTGTCGGTACGCATTGCTGCCATGGCGGACGTGCTGGAACAGACGCCGGCGACACAGCGCCAGCGATTGCTGACGGCCCTGTCGGACAGGCAGTTGCGGGTCAGACTGCTCGTCGGGCGGCCGCAGGAGCCGGAATGGCTGCCGCCGGACCGCATCGACATGGACGCCGCCCGCCACTTGGACAGGCTCCAGCCCCGGCCGGTCCTCATGCGCCTTGTCGGCCGGGACACGAAGGACAGGCATGGCAGGCCCCGCATCGTCGTGGCGGTCGGGCTGGAAGAGGGGGGGTGGGCCGAGTTCCTCATCCGGGCGCCCTACTGGCCGCGCGCCGGGCCGTTGATCTGGCTCGGGCTGACGGCGCTGCTGGTCGTTGGGGCCCTTGTCTGGGGCGCGCACCGGATGACCCGGCCGCTGCGCCGCTTTGCGGAGGCGGCCGACCGGCTGGGGCTGGACGCAGGGCCGCCGCCGCTGCCGGAGCGGGGCCCGCGCGAATTGCGCAATGCCACGCGCGCCTTCAACCGCATGACGGCGCGCATCCGCCTGCTTGTGGACGACCGCACATTGATGCTGGCGGCGGTCTCGCACGACCTCAAGACCATGTTGACGCGCCTGCGCCTCCGGGCCGAGTTCATCGAGGATGGCGAGCAGAAGGAGAAAGCCGCAGCCGACCTCGACGAGATGCAGGCCATGCTGGCGGCGACGCTCGCTTTCGCCAGGGACGACGCGGCGGACGAGCGCCCCGTGGCCGTCGATCTGGCGGCCATGTTGCAGAGCCTTGCCGCCGATCTTGCCGATGCCGGGCGCACGGTCTCCTATGACGGTCTCGACCGCCTGACGCTGTGGGCCCGGCCGGTCGCGCTGCGCCGCGTCTTCGAGAACCTGCTCGACAATGCCCTGCGTTACGGCGAGGAGGCGAGCGTCTCTCTGCGGCAGGCGGAAGGACGGGCCGAAGTGCGGATCGACGACCGCGGGCCCGGCATACCGCAGGAGTTGCGGGAGCGCGTCTTCGACCCCTTCTTCCGCGTGGAGGCGTCGCGGAGCCGGGACACGGGCGGCAGCGGCCTCGGCCTCGCCGTGGTGCGCGCCATCGTCCAGCGCCATGACGGCGAAATCGCCCTGGAGGACCGCCCCGGCGGCGGCCTTCGCGTCCGGGTGCTTCTACCGCTCGGCGGCCTGCAGGATTGAGGTCGGCCCACTGGCTTCCGGGCGCAGTACGGGCCTTCCACCCCGGCCCTCCCTCGCAAGCGAAGGAGGGGGATTTGGAGGTGGCCGCAAGGGAAATAGCCGTCTCCCCCCGGGAGAGGGTTGGGTGAGGGCCCTCTCTCGGCTTGGCTGGACCTCGACGGGAAGCGGCGTCTCCCATCCCGCCCTATGCCCCCGCAATCGCGTCCTGGAAGCGCAGGGCGGCGGTGCGGGGGTCGGGGGCGCGGAGGATTTCGCGGGCGACGACCAGGTGGTCGGCGCCGGCAGCGATGGCGGCGCGGGGGGTGGAGACGCGCTTCTGGTCGTCGGCGGCGGAGCCGGGCAAGCGGATGCCGGGAGTGACGATCAGCATATCCGGCCCCAGCGCCTCTCGAAGCGCTGCGGCTTCCTGGCCTGACGCCACCACGCCGTCCATGCCGGCCGCTCTTGCATGGTTGGCGCGCACCATCGCCAGTTCCTCGACGGTGCCGCGCCAGCCGAGTTCGCGAATGCTTGCCTCGTCCATGCTGGTCAACACGGTGATGGCGAGCAGGCGGGTTGCGGAGCCGCCCCGGCCCCGGCGGGCCGCTTCCATGATGTGCCGATCTCCGTGGACCGTCAGCAGGTCGGCGCCGAGCGTCGCCGCCCCGCGCACGGCGTTCTCCACCGTCCGGTCGATGTCGTAGGCCTTGGCGTCAAGGAACAGCTTGCAGCCTTCTGCGATGAGCTCCCGCGCAAGCTCGATGCCGCCGATATAGAAGAGGCCGAGCCCGATCTTGTAGAAGCGGGCGGCGTCGCCGATTTGCTCGACGATCCGGCGGGCGCTGTCGCAATCCGGCGTGTCGAGGCCGACGATCAGGCGGTCTCGCGGATCGGTCACGAAGCGGGCGCGAAGGCGACAAGCTCAACGCCTTCCTCGACCCGGTCGCCGACGGCAAAGGGCAGGGCCTCGACCGTGCCGTCGGCGGGAGCGGCGATGGTGTGCTCCATCTTCATCGCTTCCAGCACCAGCAGCGGCGTGTCCTTGGCTACGGTCTGCCCGGCCTCCACCAGCACACGCACGACAGTGCCCGGCATGGGCGAGGTCAGCCGCCCGCCACCGACTTCTGCACTGTCCGCCGCGGCGCCGGGGTCTTCGAGGAAGATGTCGCGCCGGCTGCCGCCCAGGAACACCGTGAGCCTGCCGCCATCTGCAATGACGACACCGTTCCGGCGGCGGCCATCGACCTCAGCGGTCAGACTCCCGTCCGCGCCGCGCGCCACGGACCCGACCGGGACCGACCGCTCGCCGTTGTCCAGCAGGTAACCGCCGCCGGCATGGGCGACCTCATATGTCACCTTCTCGCCATTGTCGTCGAAGTCGAGCCGGTCGCGGCCGGCGCTGTTGAGGCGCCAGGCATCGCTGCGGCCCCAGGGCGAAAAGCGGTCGGGCGCGGCTTCCTGCCGGGCAAGCAGGCGCCCGGCCCTGTCTTCGAGCACGGCGACGGCCGCCATGGCGCGCATCGCCCCCATGTCGCCCGCAGGCGGCTCGACCGCCGCGACGCCGTGCGTCTCGATGAAATGCGTATCCAGCGCGGCTTCCGCGAAGGCCGGGTGGCGGACCAGCGTCTCCAGGAAGAAGAGGTTGGTGTTGAGGCCGGCGATGCGTGTGTCGGCCAGCGCCTCGGCAAGTGCGAGCCGGGCGCGTTCGCGATCCTCTCCCCATGCGACGAGCTTGGCGATCATCGGGTCGTAGAACGGCGTGATCTCGTCCCCCGTCTCGACGCCGCTGTCTATGCGCAGGCCCGGCCGGCCCTCGGGAAAGGCGAGATGGGCGAGCCGCCCGGTCTGCGGCAGGAAGCCCCGCGCCGGGTCCTCGGCATAGAGCCGCGCCTCGACGGCATGGCCGGAAGCCGCGATTTCGTCCTGGTCCAGCGCAAGCGGCTCGCCCGCGGCGATGCGGAGTTGCCATTCGACCAGGTCCAGCCCGGTCACCATCTCGGTCACGGGATGCTCGACCTGTAGGCGGGTGTTCATCTCGATGAAGTGGAAGGCGCTGTCGTTCTCGACCAGGAACTCCACTGTGCCGGCGCCCACATAGCCGATGGCGCGCGTGAGCCTGACGGCGGCTTCGCCCATTTCCGCCCGCAGCGAGTCGGGCAGGCCGGGGGCGGGCGCCTCCTCGACGACTTTCTGGTGCCGGCGCTGGATCGAGCAGTCCCGGTCGAGCAGGTGCAGCACCGTGCCGTGCGCATCGGCCAGCACCTGCACCTCGACATGGCGGGGCCGGGCGATATAGCGCTCCAGCAGCAATGCACCGTCGCCGAAGGCCGCTGCGGCCTCGCGCTCGGCGGCCGCAAGCGCGGCCGGCAGGTCCTCGGCGCGCTCGACGATGCGCATACCGCGTCCGCCGCCGCCGGCCGATGCCTTGACGAGCACCGGGTAGCCGATCTCCTCCGCCGCTTGTGCGAGGCGCTCCGGCGAGGTCTCGCTCTCGTGATAACCCGGCACGAGAGGTACATTCGCATCGGCCGCGATCTTCTTCGCGGCGCTCTTCGATCCCATCGCCCGGATCGCTTCCGCCGGCGGGCCGACGAAGACCAGCCCTGCGCCGGCTACCCGTTCCGCGAATTCGGCGTTTTCGGAGAGGAATCCGTAGCCGGGATGCACCGCTTCCGCGCCGGTGCGCCGGGCCGCATCGATCAGCGCGTCGATATCGAGATAGCTCGCCTGCGCGCGCGCCGGGCCGATGCACACGCTTTCGTCTGCCTCCCGGACATGGCGGGCGCCGGCATCCGCCTCGGAATGCACTGCGATGACGCGAAGCCCCATGCGTTTTGCGGTGGCGGCGATGCGGCAGGCGATCTCGCCGCGATTGGCGATCAACAGCCGCCGGAACATGATGCAAGCATTCCCTGAAAAGGCCCCCGCAGAACGCCGCCACCATAGCCGCGCCGCCGCCCTGGCGGAAGACGCCGCCGCGCAGGCCTGTTGAATCCGGCCGCGCAGGCGACAATATTCGATGCCCATGAAAGAGATTGCCGTCAAGGACGCTGGAATGGGGCTCGGCCCGCTTCTCGACGCGGCCCGAAAAGCGCCTGTGCGCATTGCCGGGGAAGACGGGACCGTCTGTGTGGCGATGTCGCTCGAGCGCTACGAGCGGCTTCGCGAAGCCGCTTGGGACCGGCTTGCAGAGTCAATTGACGATCTCCGCAGGGAAGCGGAGGCGAACGGCCTGACAGACGCGGAGTTGGAAGCGCTTCTGGCCGATGACAGTTAGGCATGTAGTTGTCGATACGAATGTTCTGATTAGCGCGGTATCCGATCTAATGGGACCGGGACGAAAGGTATGCCAACACTGTCGCCCCGGCCTCCGAGCCGGGGCCCAGTCGAGCCTCATGCTCCGACTTCGAGAGACTGGACCCCGGATCGCCGCTGGCGCGGCGTCCGGGGTGACAATAGGGGGTGTCTTGCAGGCGTCGGTTCAAAATGATCGAACCATGCTCTAGCGCATCGCTTCGGCCCCGAGGCCCACCTCAGGCGGTGATCGATATAGTGTTGGCAGCAAGGGTCGTACCGCTGTTTTCCGACGAAACCTTCGAGGAGTTGCGCAGCAGGCTCCTTCGACAGAGATTCGACCGTTATACCCGGCGGGCCAACCGGGAAGTCTATCTTGATCGTCTGGAAGCTGTCGCAGAATGGGTTGCAATTTCGGGCGCCCGGATGGGCTGCAGAGATCCGGACGACGATAAATTCCTGGAGACGACGCTTGAGGGCGGCGCGGACTGCCTGATTACCGGGGATCGGGATTTGCTGGAGATGTCGCCGTTCATGGACATTCCGCTCCTCGTTCCCGCCGGTTTCCTTGCGATGTGGCGCGAGGCCGCTTCACGGGACTGAGCCGGCTGGCGGGCAAGGTGTGCAAAACGCCTGACAGGGTGACGCCGATTCGCTAAGCAGGCGGGATGGTGCGGGTCTTACGGATAGTGGTCTTCATCGCCGGGTTGGCGATGCTGCCGCTTGGGTCGGTGGCGCAGGAAGCGCCGGCCGGTCCTGATGCGGCGGAACTGGAGGCGCTGGCGGCGGACCTTAAGGACGAGGCGAAGCGGGCGGAAATTATCGGGCGTATCGAGGCGCTGGCGGCGGTGCGGAGGGGCGGCGAGCCGGCGGCCGAAGAGTCGGCGCGGGGGCCTCTGGCGTCCGTCACCGACAGCGTTGTGGCCTTAGGCGGGGATGTGGCCGGATCGCTGTCCTTCGCGTTCGATCCCGGCGTGTTCCGGCAATGGCTGGAGCAGGGATTCAACGACCCCGTTAGCGGCGCGCCCGTCTGGATGGTGCTCGGACAGGCGTTGCTGGTCCTGCTTGCCGGTTTCGTTGTCGAAATCGCGGTGCGGCGCCTCATGGCGGGCTTGCGCAGGGCATCGGAGCGGCCGGAGTCCGGGGGCGTCGGCGAGAGGTTGTTGACGGCGGCTCTGGGCGTCTTGCTCGGGGTCGTGCCTCTTGCGGCCTTCGCGGTCGGCAGTTTCGCCGCACTTTCCGTGGCGGCGCTGCCGGAAACCGCGGCAGAACTGGTCCTCGCCGTCGTCTATGCAAGCAGCGCGGCGCGGCTTGCGATGCTGGCGGCGCGCGCCGTGCTGGCGCCGGAGGCGGCCGGCGCACGGCCTGCGCCGCTCGATGACGCCGGCGCCGCCGGTCTGCTTGCCTGGCTGCGCCGGCTGGTCCTCGCTGTCGTTTACGGCTGGCTCATCTGCGAGGTCGCACGCATTTTCGCACTGCCTTCGGCCCCCTACCGCCTGCTGGTCGATCTCGTCGGCCTGACCGTGCTGGCCGTGGGCGTCTCCATGGTGCTGCGCAACCGCGAGACTGTCCGCAACCGCTTGCGCGGGGACGGCGGCGGGATCAGGGCCCGGCTCGCCGATATCTGGCATGTCGTTGCCGTCGCTTACCTGGCAGCCGTGTTCCTCGTCTGGGCAGCCGCTGTGGAGGGCGGGTTCGCCTATATCGGGGCCGCATCGGCCTGGACCGTCGCAGCCGTCGCCGCCGCGCGGCTGGCGGACCTCGGTGTTCTGCGGCTTGTCGATGCGGCGACACGCTGGGAGGTTCGGGCCGACGGCCGCTTTCCCGGCGTGAAGGTGCGCGCCGACCGCTATGTGCCCGTTCTGCGCAAATGCCTGCGGACGGCTGTGTGGTTCATTGCGGCGATTGCCGCGCTGGAGGCATGGCGCGCGCCGGTGCTGGACCTGCTGGCGGCGCCCGTGGGCGAGCGCATTGTCGGCGCGCTGGTCCGGATCGCGCTGATTTTCGGCCTCTTCCTGGTCCTGTGGGAGGCGCTTTGCCTTGCTATCGAGCGCTATCTGGACGCCACGGACGAGGACGGCGATCCGCTCCAGCGAAGCGGACGGGCGCGGACGCTGCTGCCCCTGCTGCGCCGCACGAGCGCGGTCCTGCTGTTGACGGTAGGCGGGCTGACCGCCGCGTCCGAACTCGGCATCGACATCGCACCGCTGCTGGCCGGCGTCGGCATTGCCGGCCTCGCCATCGGCTTCGGCGCGCAGACGCTGGTGAAGGATGTCATCACCGGTCTGTTCATCGTCATGGAAAACCAGGTCGCCGTCGGCGAATATGTGAGCGTGGCGGGGCATTCCGGCACGGTGGAGGCGCTCTCCATCCGCACGATCCGGCTGCGGGACCTCTCCGGCACCGTCCATATCGTGCCGTTCGGCGAGGTCGGCACGGTGGAGAACCTGACCCGGGACTTCTCCTTTGCGGTGATCGACGCCGGCGTCGGCTACAGCGAGGACACCGACCATGTGAGCGACGTGCTGCGCGAGATCGCCGCGGGCATGGAAAACGACGAAAGCTGGCGCCACCGCGTCATTCCGCCCTTCGAGGTGTTCGGCGTGCAGGAGCTGGGAGACTCGGCCGTCATCGTTCGCTGCCGCTTCAAGACGCCGCCCATGCACCAGTGGGCCGTCGCCCGCGAGTTCCGCCGGCGGATGAAGAAACGCTTCGACGAGCTCGGGATCGAAATCCCGTTCCCGCACCGGACCGTCTATTTCGGCGCAGGCAAGGGGCCGGCGCCCGCTGCGGAAAGCTGAGCCCGGAGGAACTCCAGGATCTCCGGCGCGTCCCATTCGGCAGGGCCTTCGAGGCGGCCGATCTCCCGGCCTTCGGCGTCGATCAGGACGGTGGTCGGCAGGATACGGATGTTCATTGCGCCCCCGACCGCGTTGCGGGGGTCGAGATAGCGCTTCAGCCGTGCGATGCCGTGCTTCTCGAAGAACGGGTCCACCCGTTCGGCCCCGCCCCGGTCTATGGAGAGCGCCACGACCTCCAGCCGCTCGCCGCCGAGCGCGCCCTGCAATCGGTCGAGGGACGGCATTTCACGGCGGCAGGGCGCGCACCAGGTGGCCCAGAAATTCAGGACGACCAGCTTGCCGCCGAACCGGGCGAGCGTTATTTCGCCGCCGTCGGGCCCCGTGAAGGCGGCGTCCGGCGCAGGTGCCGGCGGGTCCGCCTTCCGGTAGTTTTGCAGCCAGCCTTCCGCCGCCGCGGCGGTTCCGGCGGCGATACAGAAGACCAGGAGAAGCGAGCGCAGCATGGCACCTTCCCGCAGTTCCGGCTCCGGTCCGCCCGCCAACGCCATGTGGGGCGGGCGGTTCGCCGGCGGGCCATCGGACATCATGGCCGCGATCAACGCCTCCATCGGCTTCGACCGGCGCCTGCACGCACAGGATATCCGCGGCTCGCGCGCCCATCTGGACATGCTCGAAACCGCAGGCATCGTGAGCGCGCCGGACGCCGCGACGATTCGCGAGGGCCTCGACCGGGTCGAGCAGGAGATAGCGGCGGGCCGCTTCGTCTTCAAGCCGGAGCTTGAGGACATCCACATGAATATCGAGGCCCGGCTTGCGGAGCTGGTCGGCCCCGTCGCCGGCCGCCTGCATACGGCGCGGTCGCGCAACGACCAGGTGGCGACCGACTTCCGGCTCTGGGTGCGGGACGAGATCGACGCTGTGGATGCGGCGCTCGCCGACGCGCAGGCGGCGTTCATCGAGAAGGCCGAGGCTTATCCCGACCTGCCGATGCCGGGCTTCACGCACTTGCAGAACGGGCAGCCTGTCGCCTTCGGCCACCATATGCTCGCCTATGTCGAGATGCTGGGGCGCGACCGGGGGCGTTTCGCCGATGCGCGTCGCCGCCTGAACGAGTCGCCGCTCGGCGCGGCCGCGCTGGCCGGCACGCCGTTTCCCATCGACCGAGAGATGACCGCCGCCGCGCTCGGCTTCGACCGCCCGGCGGCCAACTCGATGGACGCGGTTTCAGACCGCGACTTCGCACTGGAGTTCCTGGCCGCCGGCGCGATTACCGCGCTGCACCTGTCGCGGTTCGCGGAAGAGGTCGTGCTCTGGACCAGCGCCCAGTTTCGCTTCGTCAGCCTGTCCGACGCCTTCACGACTGGTAGCTCGATCATGCCGCAGAAGCGCAACCCGGACGCGGCGGAGCTTGTGCGCGCCAAGCCGGGCCGTTTGCTCGGTGCGTTCACCTCGCTCGCGATCGTGCTCAAGGGGCTGCCGCTCACCTATGGCAAGGACATGCAGGAGGACAAGGAGCCAACCTTCGACGCGGCCGACTCGCTCATGCTGGCCATCGCCGCCACTGCCGGCATGGTGCGCGACATGGAGCCGGACCCGGAGCGGCTGCGGACGGCGGCCGAGATCGGCCACCCCACGGCCACGGACCTTGCCGACTGGCTGGTGCGCAGGCTCGGCATGCCCTTCCGGGACGCACACCATGCGACCGGCGAGCTTGTCGCCGAGGCCGACCGGCGCGGGCTGTCGCTATTGCAATTGCCGCTCGAAGCCATGCAGGCGGTCGAGGCCGGGATCGACGAAAGCGTGTACGATGTGTTGTCCTCAGAGCGGTCGATTGCGGCGCGGACCAGCTATGGCGGCACTGCGCCGGAGAATGTGCGCCGCGCTGCAGCGGCCGCGCGGGAGCGTTTCCTGTGAAGACCGTGAGATGGATCCTGTTGTTCGCCGCGCTTGCCGCCGGCCTGGCCGCCTGCGGGCGCAAGAGCGACCTCGAGCACCCGCCGGAGTCGAAGTCGGAGGCGTCCTTCCCGAGGACCTATCCTGCCCGATGAGGCCCTTCGACTACATCGACGGCAGCCTGGCGGCCGGGCCGGTCCGGCTGGCGGACATCGCGGCCGAGGTCGGAACGCCTGCCTATGTTTATTCTGCCGACGCCATTGAGGCCGCCTACCGCGAGTTCGAGACGGTGCTGGCGCCGGCGCGCATCTGTTATGCGATGAAGGCGAACGGGAACCTGGCGGTGCTGCGCCTGCTGGCCGGGCTCGGCGCTGGCGCGGATGTCGTGTCGGAGGGCGAGTTGCGGCGTGCGCTCGCCGCCGGTATTGCGCCTGAGAGGATCGTCTTCTCCGGTGTCGGCAAGACCGACGCCGAGATGGAGGCTGCGCTCCGGGGCGGCATCCTCCAGATCAATGTCGAGAGCGC
Organism: Alphaproteobacteria bacterium; assembly: GCA_965261985.1. Taxonomy (GTDB): domain Bacteria; phylum Pseudomonadota; class Alphaproteobacteria; order Bin95; family Bin95; genus Bin95. The sequence continues at coordinate 3,697,683 of OZ253490.1, read as the reverse complement.
TCCCGAGGTCCGAAGCCTTTCGCGCATCGCGGACCGCCTTGGGCGGACCGCCTCCGTCGCCGTGCGGATCAATCCCGATGTCGATGCCGGCACGCTGGACCAGATCAGCACCGGTCGGAAGACGGACAAGTTCGGGGTGGCCTGGACCGAGGCGCCGGCCCTGTTCCGCGAAGCCGCCGGGCTTCCCGGCCTCTCGTTGGACGGGATTGCGGTGCATATCGGCTCGCAACTGGAGAGCCTCGAGCCGTATCGACAGGCGTTTCGCCGCGTGGCTGAGCTGGCACGTCTCCTGCGGGCCGACGGCATCCGGGTCCGCCGCCTCGATCTCGGAGGCGGGTTCGGTATCCGCTATCGCGACGAGGCGCTGTTGTCGCTCGCCGGGTATGCAGAGGTCGTCGCGGAAGAAACCGCCGGCCTCGGATGCGAGATCGTGGTCGAGCCCGGTCGCCGTCTGGTCGGGGCCGCAGGCGTGCTGTTGGCGCGTATCGTTGCGGTGAAGGAGACGCCGGCGCGCCGATTCGTTATTGTCGATGCCGGCATGAACGATCTGGTCCGCCCGATGATGTACGGGGCCTGGCACGATATCCTGCCGCTCAAGGCAGCGCCGGGCGAAGTCGAATACCGCCCCGCCGATGTGGTCGGACCGGTCTGCGAAAGCACGGACAAGTTCGCCGAGCAACGCCTTCTTCCGCCGCTTGCCGCCGGCGACCTCGTGGCATTCTGCGAAGCCGGTGCTTATGGCGCCGCCATGTCCTCGACCTATAACGGGCGTCCTCTGGTTCCGGAGGTGCTCGTGCGCGGCAGCCGGTTCGATATCGTTCGCACGCGGCCCACATTCGAGGAAAGCCTGGCGCTGGAGCGCATGCCGGACTGGCTCGCCGGGTCGGGCGGACAGGGATGAACGTCCGCCGGCGCATCGCGTGGGTGCGCCGGCAGGCGCGCATGGCATTGCTCGGCCAGGCGCTCTGGTCGGCTTTCTGGCCGGGCCAGATGATCCTGGGCATCTTCCTGCTGCTGGCGCTCAGCGATGCGCTGCCCCGGCTGGACGGCTGGGTCCATTCGTCTGTGCTTGGGGCGCTGGCGGCCGCGCTCGGCTGGGCGGTCTGGCGGGCCTGGCGGCGTTTCCGCCTGCCGCCGCCGGAAGCTGCCGAACGCCAGATCGAGCGGGCCAGCGGCCTGAGGCACCGCCCGCTGACGAGTCTGGAAGACCGCCCGGCGACGGTCGAACCGGCGGCGCAGGCGCTCTGGGGTGTGCATCTCGGACGGATTGCCGGCCAGATTCGTCACCTGCGAGCCGGCTGGCCGGCGGGCGTCATGCCGGCGCGCGACCCCTGGGCCCTGCGTATCCTGACGCTGGTTTGCCTGGCGGCGGCGTTCAGCATTGCAGGCGGGGAGGCCGGGGAGCGGCTCTCGCGGTCGCTGGCGCCTTCCTTCGCCATCGCGCGTTCGGCGCCGGTGGCCGTCGATATGTGGATCGAGCCGCCGGCCTATACCGGGCGGCCGACCGTGTTCGCCGGAGCCGGAGAGACAAGCTTCGAACTGCCGGAAGGAAGCATGGTCCATGCACGCGTCACCGGCGTGGGAGACGGCGCGGTGCTCGCCGCGGGGCCGGACCGCGCGGTTCTGGAGAGTTTGGGCGCGGTGGCCGAAGGCAGCACGCCGATCCGGACGGGCGGACGCATTGCGGTGATCGTCGAGGACCGCGAACTGGCCGGCTGGCCGGTCACGGTGATACCCGACAGCCCGCCATCCGCCAGGTTCGACCTGCCGCCCCGCGCGACCCGCCGGCACATATTCCGCATCGACTATGGCGGCAGCGACGATTACGGCGTCGCGGCAATGCGGGCCGAGGCGGCCCTGACGGACGAGCCCGACGCGGAACCTCTGGTCCTGCCCCTGCCCGTGCTGGGCGAACCCTTGGCGCCCCGGGGCAACGCCTATTTCGATCTCACCGCGCATATCTGGGCGGGCCGCGAGGTCACCGTGCAGGTGTTCGCCGTGGACGGCGCCAGGCAGGAAGGCGAGGGACCCCCGCTCCGGTTCGTGCTGCCGGAACGGCCGTTCGACCATCCCGTGGCTCGGGCCATCGTCGAAGAGCGCAAGACATTGCGGTGGAACGGCAAGGATGCCGCCGCTGGACGGCTGGATGAAATCGCCGCGGACACGGAGCTTTACGACAGGGATGCAACCGTAACCCTCGCGCTTGCCGTGGCGGCTGCGCGGCTTCGCCGGGCCGGGCAGGCAGAGCCCGCGCTGACGAGTGTACGGAACCTGCTCTGGAAGACGGCTCTCCGGCTGGAGGATGGCGGTCTCGCACTCGCCGACCGGGAGCTTCGCGCGTCCCAGGAGGCGATTGCGCGGGCGCTTGAGAAGGGCGCGCCGGCAGAGGAAATCGACAGGCTTTTCAATGAGCTGCGCCGGTCGATCGACCGCCTGTTGCGGGAGCTTGCCTCGAAGGCCGGGGAAGCCGGCGAACCGGGCGCACAGGGGCAGGAGCGTTCGATCGACCGGGACGGGTTGCAACAGATGGTCGAGCGTATCCGCCGGCTGTGGGAGGCGGGCGCACGCGACGAGGCAAGGGAGGTGCTCGCGCAACTCCAGAACATATTGGAGAACCTTCGCCTGGCGCGCATGGGCGAGGGTCAGGCCCAACGCCAGGCCGACTTGTTGCAAAAGCTCAAGGAGCTGAGAGAGCTGAGCCGCGACCAGCAACGCCTGCTCGACCGCACCTTCAGGCAGGGCCGCCCGCCACCGACGGGGACGCGCCAGCAGGGGCCGCAGGCAGGTAGGCCGGGTGCGGAGAGCGGATATCGGGAGTTGCAGCAGGCGCAGGAAAGACTGCGCCAGCGCCTCGGAGGCTATATGCGCCGCCTGGGAACGGAAATGGGACAGGTGCCCGGCGAGCTGGGCCGGGCCGACCGGGAGATGCGCAATGCCTCCGGCTCGCTGGGGGCAGGCAACAATGGCGAAGCGCTCGAAGCCCAGGGACAGGCCTTAAGGGAACTGCAGCAGGCGAGCGATTCGTTGCTCCAGAACTTTGCGCGCGAAGGCGAGGGGCAGGGCGGCATGCGCGACGGGCAGTCGATGTTCGATCCGCTCGGCCGGCGCGAAGGCGGCTCGATGCCGGACGGCAGCGATGTCGGCCTGCCGGACGAGGACGGTTTTCAGCGTGCGCGGCATATCCGCGACGAATTGCGCCGGCGGGTCGGCGACGAAACCCGCCCGATTGGGGAGCGCGACTATATCGAAAGGCTGCTTCGCCGGTTTTAGCGGCGCGCCAGCCGGGCTATGACTGCCCGGTCTCACTACGAAGCATGGAAGGATGGGGACATATGTCCGACGGAGTGTTGGAAGGGAAAGTCGTTCTGGTGACGGGCGCGGGCCGCGGCATCGGGCGCGAGATCGCGGTGCTGGCGGCGCGAGAGGGCGCACAGGTGGTCGTGAACGACCTCGGCGGCGATGTCGGCGGAGCGGGGGCGGATGCAACGCCGGCGCAGGAGACCGTCAGGATGATCGAGGACGCCGGCGGCGAGGCGGTCGTCAACGGCGAGAGCGTCGCCGACTACGAGGCGGCGGGCTCGATGGTGCGCCAGGCGGTGGAGACCTTCGGGCGCATAGACGGGGTGGTGAATGTGGCCGGCATCCTGCGCGATGTGATCTTCCACAAGATGACGGAAGCGGACTGGGATGCCGTGATTTCGGTGCATCTCAAGGGCTCGTTCAATGTCGCGCGCAATGCGGCGGACCGTTTCCGGGCGCAGGAATCGGGCGCGATGGTGCATTTCACCTCGACCTCGGGGCTGATCGGCAATTTGGGCCAGGCGAACTATGCGGCGGCGAAGCTGGGCATAGTGGGGCTGTCGAAGTCGATTGCGCTCGACATGCAGCGTTTCAATGTGCGCTCCAACTGCATGTCGCCCTTCGCCTGGACCCGCATGATCGGCACCATTCCGTCCAACACGCCGGAACAGCAGGCGCGGCTCGCCAAGATCAAGCAGATGACGCCGGCCCAGATTGCGCCGATGGTGGTCTATCTGCTTTCCGACCTGGCGAGCGGCGTGACCGGCCAGATTTTCGGCAGCCGCATGAACGAACAGATCCTGTTCAACCAGAACCGCCCGGTGCGCTCGGTGCATCGCAGCGAGGGCTGGACTCCCGCCGGTATCCACGAACACGCCATGCCGGCGTTGACGGCCGCGTTCACGCCCAACGAACGCTCGGGAGACGTCTTCAACTGGGACCCGATCTGATCGGGCTTACGATTCTGGCCCCGGCCGCTGGAATGCGGCCGCGGCCAGGCCGACCAGGGCCGGCGCCGGGTGCGTCACGATGGCGCTCGGTATGGCGCTGAGAAAGTCCCGGAAGCGGCCCTTGTCGGCGAACCGGTCGAGATAGGCCGCACGGTCGAAGCGGGGGCCGAGGCGGGGCAGTATCCCGCCGGAGAGATAGATGCCTCCCGTGGTGGCGAAGACGAGCGCGAGATCGGAGGCGGCCGTCGCCAGAAAGCGGGTGAAATGCCCGATGACCGCCATGGCAAGCGGCTCGCCGGCAGCGGCGCGCGCCGTAACCTCTTCGGGGGCGGGCGCCGGACTCCCGACTTCCGAAACGGCGCGGTAGAGCAGCGCCAGCCCCGCGCCCGACACAATCCGCTCGACCGAGACATGACCGAACTCCTGGCGGAATTCGGCCAGCAGCATGGCTTCGGTTTCGTTTGCCGCTGCAAGCGTCATATGCCCGGCTTCGCCGCAGACCGCCCGCCAGCCGCCGCCGGGCTCCGGGAGCAGGGCGGCAGCGCCGAAACCGGTTCCGGGGCCGAGCACGATCTTCGGTGCGCCGGCGTCCGGCGCGAAAGCCTCGCCGACAGGCGAAAGGTCACGGTCCCCGAGACAGGGCAAGGCCAATGCCTGGGCCTCGAAGTCATTGAAGAGGCAGGCCCGTCCGACGGCAAGAGCCTCGCCGATGGATGCGGCATCGACGATCCAGTCGCGGTTGGTCATGGCCGCGCGGCCGTCGGCCACCGGCCCGGCCACCGCCACGGCCGCGAGACCGACCTCGGTTTCGCCGAGATAGTGCCGCGCCGCGTCCTCGAAGGACCGGTGGTCGTCGGCCGCAAGCGCGGAAACGGCCTCGGGCGGCCCGCCGTCGCGGCTCAAGGCGAAACGGATATTCGTGCCGCCGAGGTCGCAGAGGAGCGCCAGGGTCACGCGAACGGCGCCTCCGAAAGCCGCGAGACGAAAGTTTCCCTCCAGCGGCCGACATCGTTGCGGCGAAGCGCGTCCATATTCGCTTCCCAGCGTTCGACCCGTTCTTCCCGCGGCATGTCCAGGGCAGATTGAACGGCTTCGGCCACGCCTTCTGTGTCGTAGGGATTGACGATCAAGGCGCCCGGTATCGAATAGGCCGCGCCGGCGAAGCGCGACAGGACGAGCACGCCCGGGTCCGACGGCACTTGGGATGCGACATATTCCATGGCAACCAGGTTCATGCCGTCGCGCAGCGGCGTAATCAGGCCGACCTGTGCGATGCGCAACAGGCCGAACAATGTGCGCCGGTTGAAGCTCTTGTTGAGATAGCGGATCGGCACCCAGTCGAAATCCGCGAACTCGCCGTTGATGTGGCCGGCAAGCGTCTCCAGCGTCCGGCGGATCTCCGCATATTCGGGAACCCCTGCGCGTGTGGGCGTCGCGATCTGCATCAGGCTCACCCGGTTGCGGTTGGCCGGATAGGCATTCAGAAGGTGGCCGAACGCCATGAACCGTTCCGGCAGGCCCTTGGAATAGTCGAGCCGGTCCACGCCCACGATAAGCCGGCGCCCGCCGAGGCTGGTGCGCAGGCGCGCGCCGTAGCGGGCCGCAGCGGCGCCGGCCGCCAGCCGCTCGATGTTCTCCGTGTCCACACCGATAGGATGGACCTCCGCAGAGGCGGTCCGCCCGAGAGCCCGGAAGACGGTGTCGCCGGCCATCTCGCCCCCGGCCTCCTGGATGGCATAGTCGAGCAGGCCGTGCCGGTCGGCTTCGGTCTGGAAACCGACCAGGTCGTAGGCGAAGAAGGAGCGCATCAGTTCCCGGTGTTCCGGCAGCGCGAGCAGCAGGCTCAACGGCGGCAGCGGCGTGTGCAGGAAGAATCCGATGCGGTTGGAGACCCCGGCGCGGCGGAGTTCCTCCGCCATGGGAATCAGGTGGTAGTCGTGGACCCAGATGAGGTCGTCGGGCTCGATGAGATCGAGCAGCTTGCGGGCGAAAAAGGAATTGACGCGCCGATAGCCGGTATAGTTGCGGCGGCTGAAATTCGCGAGGTCCGCCCGGAAATGGAAGAGCGGCCAAAGCGTGCTGTTCGCAAAGCCGTTGTAGTATTCCTCATGGTCCCGCGTCGATAAATCGAAGGTCGCATAGGTCAGCCTGCCGGACCGGACCTTGTTTACGGCTTCGTCCGGCACATCGGAGACTTCGCCGCTCCACCCGAACCATATGCCGCCGGAGCGCTTGAGCGCAGCCAGGACGGCGACCGCCAGCCCTCCGGATGCAGGCTTGGTTTCGTCGACCGGTGCGACGCGGTTGGATACGACGATGAGCCGGCTCACGGACGCCGCCTTTTCAGAGTGCTTCCTCCCAGGACTTGGAAAGGCGCAGCGCCGACACGATCAGGCCGACCATGCTGTAGGTCTGCGGAATGTTGCCCCATAGCTCGTTCGTTTCGGTATCCAGGTCCTCCGACAACAGCCCCGCCCGGTTTCGGCATGCGAGCATGTTTTCGAAGAGCCGCCGCGCCTCGTCCCGGCGGCCGACGGCAGCAAGTGCATCGATATACCAGAAAGTGCAGACATTGAATGCGTTGTGCGGCATTCCGAAATCGTCGGCTTCGACATAGCGGAACACGTGGTCGCCGCGGCGCAGCTCCCGTTCGACGGCAGCGATGGTGCCGAGAAAGCGCGGGTCGTCGGCAGAGCAGAAGGAGAGTTCGTGCATCAGCAGCAGCGCCGCATCCACCTCCGTGCCGCCGAATGCGCTGACATAGGCCTGCTTCTCCTCGTTCCAGCCGTCTTTTTCGATCCGTTCCCGTATGATGCGGGCATGCTCGCTCCACTTCCCGGCCCGGTCCGGATGGTCGAGCTGCTCTGCGATCCGGGCCAGCCGGTCGCAGGCCGCCCAGCACATCAGGGCCGAGAAGGTATGGGCGCGCTGGCGCCCGCGCAGTTCCCAAAGGCCGGCGTCGGGCTGGTCGAACATGCGCGCTGCCGTCTCGCCGACGCGCTCCAGGGTTTCGAACAGCCGGTCGTCGCCCTGCAGGTCGATGCGTTGGTCGAAGAACGCCTGCGCGCAGGCGAGCACGACGGCGCCATAGACATCGTGCTGGGTCTGCACATAAGCCAGATTGCCGACGCGCACGGGCCGGTGGCCGCGATAGCCGGCCAGGCTTTCGACCGCCGACTCCGAAAGCGTGGTTTCCATCTGCACGCCGAACACGGGCTGCAGCCGACCGTCGGGGCTGGAGGCCACGATATTGAGGATGTAGCGGAGGAACTCTTCCATGGTGCGCGTGGCGCCGAGGCGGTTGAGCGCCCGAATTGTGAAATAGGCGTCGCGCAGCCAGCAGAAGCGGTAGTCCCAATTGCGCTCCGTACCCGCCGCCTCCGGCACCGAGGTGGTGACGGCTGCGACGATTGCGCCGCTGTCCTCGACCGAGCACAGCTTGAGCGTGATGGCGGCGCGGATCACGGCTTCCTGCCATTCGAAGGGCACGGCCAGATAACGCGCCCATTCGCGCCAGTATTCGTCCGTCTGTTCCTCGAAATCGCGGGCGACCTCGCGCACGGACCTCGTGAGGCCCTCGTCCTGCGCCAGGATGAGGTCGATGGGCTGGTCCAGAAGAAATGGTGTCTCGTCGAGCACGAAGGAGACCGGCACATCGGTCGTCAGGCGCAGGACATGGTCGGGCAATACGTAGCGAATATGGTTGCTGCCGCGCGTCAAGGTCGGCCTCTCGCCGCCGTAATTGCCGGCGGGACGCAGGCGGATGCGGATGCGCGGCGCGCCCCCCAGGCGGCGGATGCGGCGCACCAGGGTCAACGGGCGGAAAAGCCGCCCGAACTGCTTGAACCGGGGTGCGAAGTCCAGAATCTCGATAGCGGCGCCGTTCTCCGCGAACAGGCAGGTTTCGACGATCGCCGAGTTGGGCCGATAGGTCTGCTCGCTGCGCAGGAAGCCGTCGATCTCGATCTCGTAGAACCCGATGTCCATCTCGGGCTCCAGCAGGTCGCAGAATACGGGATTGCCGTCGAAGCGCGGCATGCAGGCCCAGACGACGCGCCCCCGCGTGTCGATCAGTGCGGCGTAGCTGCTGTTTCCGATCATGCTGAGTTCGAGCGATTGCATTTCATCCCTCCGTAGCGGCCAGCCAGGCATGGACCGCCGCGACGTCCGCAAGGCTCCATTCGGCGGCAGTCGCACCATTGCCGCCCACACGGACCGCTATCCCGCCCCGCGCCCGGACGACGTGGAAAGCGGCTTCGTCGGTTATATCATCGCCGGCGAAGACCGGACGCCGGCCGGCGAAAGGCGGCTCGGACATGAAGGCTGCAACCGCCATGCCCTTGTCCGCGCCGCCGGGACGGAGTTCGATGACCGACTTGCCGTGCTGGACGACGATTCCATTGCGCACGCTGCCGAGGGCCGTCTCCACGGCGGCTGCAGCCGCCGCGCCCAGCTCGGGCCGGGCGCGGTAGTGCAAGGCAAGCGCCGCGCCCTTGTCCTCTAGCAGGAGACCCGGATGGGCGGCCGCGAAGCTCCGCAGCGCCATTCGAAGTTCGGTGAACCGCGGCAAGGTGGGCGCCGGTCGATACGCTCCGCTTGCAGAGCGCCGTTCGAGCCCGTGCAAACCGGCGGCTGGCAGGGTAAGCGGCGCCAAGAGGCGGTCGATTTCGGAGATCGGCCGGCCGCTGACAACCCCGAGCGCTGCCCCGACGCGCTGCGACACATCTTCGAGCAGCGCCGGCAGAAGGCGCGCGGGCCGCACGGCATCCGGCGCAGGCGCGATTTCGACCAGCGTGCCGTCGAGGTCGAGAAAGAGCGCGTCGCCCGCAGTGACGCGGGGCGGTGTCATGCGGAATGGTGTTGCAGGGCGGCCGCCAAGCATTCGAACAGGGCCGTCAGGTCGCGGGACAGATGCGCGAAACCGGCCCTGGGCGCGAGTGTTGCCTCGTCCATATAGAGAGCCCGGTTGATCTCCACCTGGAGGGCATGGCGGCCCTTGTCCGGCCGGCCGTAGCGCCTCGTCGTGTATCCGCCGGAATAGGGGTCGTTGCGCACCACGCTGTAGCCCAGGTCCGAAAGATGGGCGCCGGCGGCAGCGGTAATGTCGCGCGAACATGCCGTGCCGTGGCGGTCGCCGAGCACGATGTCGGCGCCTCTCGCGCCTTTGGGCCAGCGTCCGCCCCAGCTTGCCGACGGCATCGAGTGCAGGTCGATCAGCAGCGCCTGTCCGAACTGCCGGCGGGTCTCTTCGACCAGAGCCGTCAGTTGCGCATGGTAGGGCGCGTGCAGGCTCTCGACCCGTTGTTGCGCTTCGCGGAAGGAAAGCTTGGCGCGGTAGATTTCCAGCCCGTTGCCGACCAGACGCGGAATCGTGCCGAGCCCTGCGGCAATGCGCGGCGTTCTGGTCTTTACATAGCCCGGCAGCGGCTCCGCAAACATCTCCGGGTCGAGTTCCCAGGGCTCGCGATTGACGTCGAGAAACACCCGCGGGAAATGCGCGCGAAGCAGCGGCGCGCCTATTGCAACGGCGCCGGCCCCGAGACGGTCCACATAGCAGTCCTCCGACCGGCGCAGCAGGTCCAGTTCGAGCGGCGAAGCGTCCAGGAATGCGCGCGGATAGGTCGCGCCGCTATGGGGGCTCGCAACGACGACGGGCAGCAACTGCGCTACCGGACGCTGCACCTCGTGCGCCGCACTGTCGCAGGGCGCAGCCGATGCGGGCCGGGGCGCGGCAAGCGAGAGTGTCTCGCCGTCCATCGGCCGGCGCGGCGGCTAGACCCCGAAATTCTTGAAGCGCTTGTTGAAGCGCGCCACCTGGCCGCCGGTATCGACAAGCCGCTGATTGCCCCCGATCCAGGCCGGATGGGAGAGCGGGTCGATATCGAGCCGTAGCGTGTCGCCTTCCTTGCCCCAGGTCGAGCGTGTCTTGAATTCGGTCCCGTCGGTCATCACGACGGTGATTTCGTGATAGTCGGGATGGATATCGGCTTTCATCGGGGCGGCACTCCCAGGAAGGCAAGGCGCGCCTGTATAGCGAAGGCCGGTACGGCGCTCAAGCGGTGTTGTACTTTGCGCGGCGCGGCGCGGCGGCTATTACCCTTCCACCACGGCCATCCAAGAGAGTCGATGCGACGACCGAATCCCGCCCCCGCCCGAGAATCCTCGCGCAAACTGCGCCCCCTGCGCGCGTTGGCGGGCTATTTGGGGCCCTATTGGCGGCAAGCCGCCGGCGCGTCCGTCGCCCTGATGGTCGCGGCGAGCACGGTGCTGGCGCTCGGTCTGGGATTGCGCCATCTGGTCGATAACGGTATCGCCGGCAGCGATCCGGCAGTGCTGGACGCCGCCCTGGCGATCCTGATCGGCGTGATCGTCGTGCTTGCGGCGGCGACCTTCTGCCGTTCCTATCTGGTCGCCTGGGTCGGAGAGCGGGTCGTGGCGGATCTGCGCCGCGACGTATTCGCCCATATCCTGAAACTCAGTCCCAGTTTCTTCGAAGTCACGAAGACGGGCGAGATCCTGTCGCGGCTGACGACGGACACCACGCTGATCCAGACCGTGGTCGGCTCGACGGTCTCGATGGCGCTGCGCAACCTGCTGCTGTTCGGCGGCGCTGCGGCCATGCTGCTGGTCACGAGCCCGAGACTGACCGGGCTGGTCGTGCTGGTCATCCCGCTGGTGCTGCTGCCGATCCTGCTGCTCGGCCGGCGCGTGCGCCGCCTTTCCCGCGCCGCGCAGGACCGGGTGGCGGATGTCGGCGCCCATGTCGAGGAGTCGATCTCGGCAGTGCGCACCGTGCAGGCCTTCGGCCATGAAGGCCTCGATATCGTCGATTTCGCCATGCGGGTGGAGGAGGCGTTCCTTACCGCTATCCGGCGGACCCGCGTGCGGTCGGCGCTGGCCGTCATCGTGATCGTGCTGGTGCTGGGCTCGGTCTGCACGATCCTGTGGCTCGGAGGCCGGGATGTGATGGCCGGCGCGATGTCGGCGGGCGACCTTTCGGCGTTCGTCTTCTACGCGGTCGTGGCCGCCGGCGCGCTCGGCGCGCTAAGCGAGGTCGTCGGCGACCTCCAGCGCGCGGCCGGGGCGACCGAACGGCTGATGGACCTGCTGGCGGCCCGGCCGGAGATCGCCGCGCCTGCCAGTCCTGCGGCGTTGCCGGAGCCGGCCAGGGGCGCTGTGGTCTTCGAGTCGACGACCTTCGCCTATCCTTCCGCACCCGACAGGCCGGTCCTCGGGGAATTCCACCTCGATGTGGCGCCGGGCGAAACGGTGGCCGTCGTCGGGCCGTCGGGGGCGGGCAAATCGACGCTCTTCAACCTGCTGTTGCGCTTCTACGACCCGACGGGCGGCCGGATAACGCTCGACGGGGTCGATATCTGCCGCGCGGCGCCGGCGGCGGTGCGGGCGCGCTTCGGGCTCGTGCCCCAGGAGCCGATCGTGTTCTCGACGACCGCGCGGGAGAACATCGCCTACGGTCGCCCCGACGCCAGCGACGCGGAGATCGTCGCGGCGGCGAAGGCCGCGGCGGCGGACGGTTTCCTGCGCGCCTTGTCCGAGGGCTATGACAGCTATCTCGGCGAGCGCGGCGTGCGCCTCTCGGCCGGCCAGCGCCAGCGCCTCGCCATCGCACGGGCCATATTGAGGGACCCGGCGGTGCTGCTGCTGGACGAGGCGACGAGTGCGCTCGACTCGGAAAACGAACGGCTTATCCAGGACGCCCTGGCCCGCCTTTCGCGCGGCCGGACCACCATTGTCATCGCACATCGCCTCGCGACGGTGATGAAGGCGGACCGCATTGTCGTGCTGGACCGGGGGCAGGCCGTTGCGACAGGCACGCATGACGAATTGCTGGCGGCGGGCGGCCTCTACGCGCGTCTGGCCGAGCTGCAGTTCACGGCCGGCGGCAATGGCGCGGCGCCGGCCACCATGCGCGAAGCCGGCGTCAGGCAGGAGGTCCCGGCCGCCTCCCGCGGCTGAGCCCTTCGTCAGTCGGTCCGGCGGATCGCGTCGGCCACGATCCAGAAGATCTGCTCGATCTGGCCTTCCTCGATGATGAAGGGCGGCGAGAAGGCGAGCGTGTCGCCGGCCTGGCGGCAATAGACGCCCGATTGCCAGCAGTCGAGGAAGACATCGTAGCCGCGCCGGCCCGGCACACCCTCGCGCGGCGCGAACTCGACCGCGCCCATCACGCCGATATTGCGCACATCGATGACATTCGGCAGTCCTTTCAGGCTGTGGACCGCGTCTTCGAAGACCGGCGAGAGGGCCGCCGAACGCTCGAAAAGCCCCTCGTCCCGATAGAGGTCGAGGGTTGCGAGGCCGGCCGCCACGGCAAGCGGGTGGGCGGAATAGGTGTAGCCGTGGGTGAGCTCCACCATCCAGTCCGGCCCGGTCATGAAGGTGTCGTAAATCTCCTTCTGCATGACGACGGCCGACGCCGGCACCGTGCCGTTGGTGAGGCCCTTGGCGAGCGTCATCATGTCCGGCGTCACGCCGAAGCGCTCCGAGGCGAACGCCGCGCCCACACGCCCGAACCCGGTAATCACCTCGTCGAAGATCAGCAGGATGCCGTGCCGGTCGCAGATTTCGCGCAGCCGCTTCAAATAGCCCTTCGGCGGCGGATAGACGCCGATGGAGCCGGCTACCGGCTCGACGATGACGGCTGCGATGGTGGAAGCGTCGTGCAGATCGACGATACGCTCCAGCTGGTCGGCAAGATGGATGCCATGCTCGGGCTCGCCCCGGCTGAAAGCGTTGCCGGCCAGGTCCAGCGTGTGCGGCAGATGGTCCACGCCGGGCAGCAGCATCCCGAACGCCTTGCGGTTGTTCTTGATGCCTCCGACGGAGGTGCCGCCGAAACCGACGCCGTGATAGCCGCGCTCGCGCCCGATGAGGCGGGTGCGCTGCCCCTCGCCGCGCGCGGTGCCAGGCGATGGCGATCTTGAGGGCGGTGTCCACCGCCTCCGAGCCGGAATTGGCGAAGAACATCGAGTCCATGCCGGGCGGCGCGATCTGCATGATGCGGGACGCCAGCTCGAACGCGGCCGGATGCCCCATCTTGAAGGTAGGGGCGAAGTCCATCGTCTCGACCTGCCGCTGCACGGCCTCCACGATCGGCTTGCGGCAATGGCCGGCGTTCACGCACCAGAGCCCGGCGGACGCATCGAAAACGCGCCAGCCGTCGCGGGCGATGTAGTGCACGCCCTCGGCGCCCACGATCAGGCACGGGTCCGCCTTGAAACTCCGGTTCGCCGTGAACGGCATGAAGAACGGTTCGAGATTGTTGGTGTCTGCGTGGGCGAGCGAAGCGGCGGTCGGCATGAGCGGACGAAGCTCCCTGCGTTGTTTCGTGCGGCCATAGCAGACCGCCGATGCGCCGGGCACCGAATCGCGCCGCCGTTCGCGACCCGGAACCGACGAGTCCATAACCGGGTTCCGAAAGAGGCGAGATCGCGCGGCTGCCGGAAGTGTCATGAAATGTCATGTTTTGTCATGAGCCGCCGCGCCGCGCCCGTCGCCGCCCACCTTGCCGAAGCTCCGTTCGTCCGTGTCCTGCAAATCGTTCTCCATCGTATTCCGTTCCGTTCGCGCTGCTGCCGGCTTGCCTGCGGCGCGTCCCTGTTTCGCGCGTATCGCATGGGCGCGCGCGCCCGCGTTTGCGCCGGCGCGGTTCGCGCGCCTGATTGCGCGCGTGTGGACGAACGCAGGGCGCACGTCTCCCGTCCGTTCCGTTGGGGTTTTTTCGCGCCGGCGCGAGGCAGGAGACGAAGCGGTCCGCGGACACCGCTTCCTCCTGTCTCATCCTACCACGGTTTTACAGGGGTCAAGCCCCTTTAGAGGATTTATTTCAAACTAAACGAACAAATCATCGTCACCGGCAGGAGACGTCAGGAGATGTCATGAAGTGTCATGAGCCGCCGCGTCGTGACCTTCCTCCCAGCGGCCGCGGGAAGGCCTGTCCTAACCCGGCAAGGCCTGGCCAAGCCGCACGGCCGCCGGCCCTCACCCCACCCTCTCCCTGTGGGAGAGGGCTTTTTTCCTCGCGCCCTCTGGCTCCCCTCCCCCATCTATCCGGTTGCTCACTCGGCTTGGCCGGGTCCCTCGTCGGGAACGCGGGTATCACACCGGCGCAAACGTCCCGTGCAGGCCGAGCGGCAGGGGGTAGGGGAGAATGCCCTCCCAGACCGGGCCGTCTGCAAGACGCTGCGCTTCGAAGACAGCCAGCCCGGATGTCCGCCGCCGCAGGTCGAGGAAGGGGCCGAGCAGCCAGCCTTCGCCTTCGCCGGGGCCGCGCGGAACGAAGACATGCTCCTCCGGTATCCGGTGCCGGGGCCAGTCCCAGCCGTCCACCTCTCCGGGCCCGAACCGGACGACGCGGCGAAGCGGCCAGTCGACGGGTTCCGGGACCCCCGCCAGCGCGAAGGTCATGTCGTGGCGCCGGCCGAGGCGGCGCGGGTCGATGCGCGGGAAGTCGGCGGCAACCGTCTCGCCATGCTCGTATTCGGCGCCCCCGTCAGGTCGAAGCACGACCCGCCGATAGACCGGATGCGCGGAGCGAAAGCGGGTTTCGCCCTGCATCACGTTGCGGAGGTCGCGGGTGACGAAGGACGGGTCCGGCGCCTGGCAGAGATCGAGCCGGATGGTGCCGTCGGCTTCCTCCCAACCGTTGCCGTGATGGAAATGGAACCCCGGCGGCAGTTCGTGGCGGCGCTCGACTTCGAGGCTGTCCTTGTCCACGACCAGAACCCGCACGCCCAGTTCCGGCCGCCAGACATGGGCGTCGAGAATGGCCGTGTGGCCGGAGGCGAATTTTTCCAAGTCAAGCACGAAGGGCGTGAGGAGCACGACCAGCCGCCGTTTCGTCACCACGAAATCGTGGGTTATGCCGAGCGGCGAGACCGGCAGCACATTGACCTTGGCGAGCCGTCCTGCGGGGTCGATGCGGTAGAAGACCAGCGCCGGGCGCGGCACCGGCAGGTAGCCGATATTCCACATCGTGCCGTCGGCCTCGACCTTGGGATGGGCGGAGAATGGGGCGCCGGCGATGTCCTTGCGCCATTGGACGAAGCCTCCGGCATCCAGCGTCTCCGGGTCGAACGCCAGCGCGGACCCTCCTTCCCAGAGCGCCATATGGCGTCCCGCATGAACGAGTATCGCGGTGTTGGCGACATTCATGTCGTCGGGACGGCGGGTCTCCGCAGGTTCGGGCGGCATCGAGCCGAAGGCCGGCAGCATGCGCCGCCCGGCCTCGGTCTCGCGGCGGCGCTTCGGCGTATCCAGGATGCGCGCCCGATGGCTGACGCCGGAGCCGTCGAACCGGAACGCCTGCATCATGCCGTCGCCGTCGAACCAGTGGCCGTAGCGATGGCCGAACCGGTCGTGCTCGGCCGGCCCGTTGCGCCACAACACGCCGGTGAGTTCGGAGGGAAGCCGGCCGCGCAAGGTTTGCAGCGGCGCCGAAAGCCGCTCCGCCTGCGCGGTCGCAAAGGCGAGCGCCGCGCCTTCGGGCGTTGCAGCGGGCGCCGCCGCGCCTGCCGACCGTGCGGCCAGCAGCAAGGGCAGGCTTGCGGCGGCGCGCAAGGCGTCCCTTCGGGAAATTTGCAACTTCATGGCCTCAGGACTCCGGGTAGCCGAACGTGACCGTCACGGCGGGCCGCTCATCGCCGGCGTTTATGGTGAAGGCGGCGGCGTCGAAGCCCGGCGGTCCGAACATGCCGCGCGCATCGTTGGAGAATCCGTAGCCCTCGGTCGGCATTCCAAGCAGGTTGGTGTTGAGGTCGCCGTCCCGGTCTTCGTCGTGGAAAGCGGCTATGGCGTAGTCGCCGGGCGGCAGGCCGGCGAACACCAGGTCGCCGGCTTCGGCGGCCGGACGCATGGTCGCCTTCACGGCTCCCGCAGAGTCGGGAAAGTCCACACCGGCAGCCCGGCGGTGGACGGCAACGCGAATATCGCCATCGGCCGACCGCACGCCTTCGATGCGCACGACCAGATCGGCAGCGGAAGCGAAGGCCGGGGCCATCAGCGCGACGACGGCGAGGCCGAGCGCTGCAAGCCTGTTTGCGAGGATAGCATTCATCGTTCGTTTCTCCGGTAGCGGTTTGCAGGCGGCAGTGTGCCGCGCCGGAGATGTTGACGGCGCCGCCTCCGGAGTCATGCTTCGATACGGGAAAGGCAGCGGATGTTTCGTAGTTTGCAGAAAACGCCGTTCACGCTTCGCGGATTGCGCGATTACCGGCAGGTCGCCGGCCATGCCGCGGCGTTGGCCGCAGTCGTCGCGCTGTTTGCGTTCATCGGCCCGTTCGGCACATACGACACGATGGGGCCCCTCGGCCGCGTCGGCTACTGGGCGCTCGCGATGAGCGGTAATTGGGGGCTTTGCGCCGGGGCCGTATTGCTGGCGCTCCACCTGACGCCGGACTGGCCGCTTCGCCGGCAAACGGTGGCAGTGGCAGTGGCCGACCTGCTGGCGGCCGTGCCGGGCGCGGCGGTTGTGTATGCAGCCGAGACGCTGTTCCGGCCCGGCTATGTCAGCCTGGACATGGTGCCGAGGATCTATGTCTCGGTTGCGGTGCTGGCACTGACGATCAGCGCGGTCGTGCTTGCAGTCCGAAGCCGGCCTGTCCGACGATCGCCGCAAGAACCTGCCGCCCGGCCGCCTCCGCCGTCCTTCCTGAAGCGGCTGCCGCCTGCAATTGGCCGCGACCTCGTCTATCTCAGAATGGCCGACCACTATGTTGAGGCATTCACCACGGCCGGTTCCGATCTCGTGCTGATGCGGTTTGCAGACGCCATGGCCGAACTGGAAGGCGCGGACGGCATGCGCGTCCACCGCTCCTACTGGGTGGCGCGCGCGCATGTGACGGGCGCCGAGCGCAGCAACGGCCGCCCGACGCTCCGCCTCACCGGCGGCCACCGCGTCCCTGTCAGCCGCACCTATCTTCCCGAAGTCCGTGCCGCCGGGTTAATCTGATCTTCAAAAGAATTCTGGTGTTCCGAAATGGTTTTCCGATTCGTGCATACGGCCGACTGGCAGCTCGGCAAGCAGTTCGCCAACATTCCGGGCGATGCCGGCGCGTCGTTGCGGGACCGGCGCCTCGAGACGGTCAAGGCAATCGGCAGGCTGGCGGCGGAGCGCGGCGCGGATGCGGTGCTGGTGGCCGGCGACGCCTTCGACGCCAATGCCGTCGCAGAACGGACGCTCATCCGGATGCTGGAGGCGTTGAAGGAGTTTTCCGGCGACTGGGTGTTCATTCCGGGCAACCACGACCCCGCGCTTGCGGATTCGCCCTGGACCCGCCTGCTGCGCCGGGAGCCGCCCGCCAATGTGCATCTCGCCCTCGAACCGGAGACGCTGCTGCCGCTCGCCGGCGGGCAGGCCATCGTGCTGCCGGCGGTGCTGCAGCGCCGGCACGAGATTGACGACCTCACGGCATGGTTCGATCGCGCGGAGACGCCGGAGGGCGCCATTCGCATCGGGCTGGCGCACGGGTCGGTACCCGAATTTCTCCCCGATTCCTCCGGCACACCGAATCCCATTGCCGCCGGCCGCGCCGATGCCGCGCGGCTCGACTACCTGGCGCTGGGGGACTGGCACGGCACGCTCAGGGTAAACGACCGGACTTGGTATTCCGGCACTCCGGAAGCCGACAGCTTCGCTTCCAGCGATCCCGGCAATGCGCTGGTCGTAACGATTTCCGAGCCGGGCGCGCCGCCCGAAGTGGAAAAGGCTCCGACCGGCCACTTCGCCTGGCGGTCCGAGGCGGCGGAGGTCCGCAGCACCGACGATATAGAGGCGCTCGACCGGGAGATTGCCGGACGGGCCCCGGAGCCGGGACGATGCCTCTTGCGGTTGACGCTCTCCGGCGCGGTCGATCTGGCCGCCGGCGCAAGGCTCCGCGAACGCCTGGTATATTGGGGCGCATTGCTCCACCACATGGATGTCCGCGAAGACGGTTTGCTGGACGAACCGAGCGACGACGACCTGGACCGTATCGACCGCGGCGGCTTCGTGCGCACGGCCGTCGAGCGCCTGCGGGGCCGCGCGCAGGACGAAGCCGACCCCGACCGGGCCGCCGCCGCGATGGCGCTGGTCCGGCTCTACGAAACCCATGTCGGCACGGGGGAATAGGGCGATGCGGATAGAACGGTTCGCCGTCCGCGACTTCCGCAAGCTTGCCGGGGGTGTGGCGGTCGAGGGCCTCGAACCCGGCATTACCGTCATTGTCGGCGACAATGAGGAAGGCAAGTCCACGCTGCTGAAGGCGCTCCAGAGCGCGTTTTTCGACCGGCATAACCTGACCGGCCAGGGCGTCGAGCAGATGATGCCGTTCGGCGCGCGCGGCGTGCGCCCATGGATCGAGGTCGAATTCGAACTTGCTGGGACCCACTACCGGCTGGAAAAGGCGTTCGGGCGGAGCCCCGCGGCATTGCTCGAAGGCGGCGACGGCCGATGGGAGGGAGAAGCCGCGGAAGACAGGCTGCGGGAGCTGCTCGGCTTCTCACGACCGGGGCGCGGCGCAGCCGGCGAGGAGCACAGGGGCCTCGCCGGCCTGCTTTGGGTCGAGCAGGGCCGCGCTTTCCAGCCGCTCGGCATGAACCGGGACACCCAGACTGTCCTCAGGGAGGCGATAGAGGGCGAAGTCGGGCAGGTGCTCGGCGGGGAGCGCGGCCGCCGGTTGCTGGACCTCGTGGAGTCGCGCGCCGGCGAATACTTCACCCGGACCGGTCGCGAGCGGGACAAACTGGCCGACCCGCGCAAGCGGGTGCAGGCGCTTGAGGAGGAATGCAAGGCAGAGGAAACCGAACTCCAAGCCTATGACGACAGGGTAAAACGGCTTGGGCAGTTGCAGGAGACCCTCGCTCGCTACAGGCGCGACGATTCGCTCGCCAGGGCAAAGGCCGACGCGGAGAGCGCCGACGCCACGGTGCGGCGGCTGGAAGCGGTCGAGGGTCGGGTCGAAACCGCAAAGGCGCGATTGCAGCAGGCGGCAGGCGCCGGGGAGGCAGCCGAGGGCGTTCGAGAGAGACGGGCGGTGCTGGTCGGAGAGGCGGAGACGGCCGCCGGACAGGCCGCGGAGGCCGAGTCCACCCTGAAGGGGCTGCAGCCCGAGTATCTCGACGTCGAGCGAAGGCTTGCGGAAGCGGACGGCCGGCTCGCCACCTGCAACAGACGGCGCGAAGAGGGGAATGCGGGCTGGGAGGCGGCGCGGCGGGCGCACGAGCGCGCGGAACTCGCGGCCGGGTTGCAGACGCTCGACGGACGGTTGAAGCAGGCCGAATCGCTGAACGAGGGGATCGAGCGGGACCGGCAGGCGCTCGCCCGCAATCCGGTGGACGAAGATATTGTCGCGGGGCTGCGGGAATTGCGCTCGGAGCAGATAAGCCTCAGCGCCGCACTCGAAGCCGCGGCCGCCACGCTCGAATTTTTGCCGGAGGGCGGTCGCAGCGTTTCGCTGGACGGAAAGGCTGTCGATACGGGCGGGCCTGTGCGCGTCACGGAGAACAGCACCTTCCATCTCCAGGATTTCGGCAAGGTCGAGGTCGCGCCCGGCGGGCAGGACCTCGCCCGGCTGCGGGCCGATTTGTCGGAACTGGAGAGCCGGTTGCGGGACGAGCTTCGCCGTCTGGATCTGGCGGATCTTGCTGGCGCGGAGGCAGCCCTGCGCGCGAAACAGGCCTTGCAGGGTCAGGTGGAAAGCCTGCGCGGCGAACTCAGGGGCATTGCTCCCGACGGCCTCGAAGCGCTTCGGGAAACCGTGCGGGAAGGGCGGGCGCGCCTGTCGGCGCTGGCCGGGCAGGATGCAGGCGATGCGCCCGATGCCGATACGGCGCGGTCTGCCGAACAGGCAGCGCTTCGGGACCGGGAGGAGGCAGAGCGCGCCGCCGGCCGGGCGCTGCAAGAGCGGGACGCGGCCCGGGTGCTGCACGGACGGCTCAGGGACGACCGCATAAAGGCGGAGGTGGAACGCAAGCAGAAGGCGGAGGCGACGACCGAACGGCGGGCCGCGCTCGAAGAGGCACGCCGCGAGGCGACGGACGAGGACCTGGCGGACCGCGCCGGGAAGGCGGCTCGGACTCTGGCGGAGCGCCGGGAGGAGTGCGAGGCGGTGCAGGCGGAGCGGGATGCCCTGAATCCGGAGGCTCTTCGTATAGAGCGGGACCGCGCCGGGGAGGCCTATGGCCGGTTGCAGCAGAGGATCAATTCCAGTGAGCGCGCCGAGCGCGACCTTGCCATCGAACTGCACGCAATGGGCCAGCGAGGGCTGGCGGAGGAACTGGAGCGCAAGCGGGGCGAGCTCGACATCGCGTGCAGCGACCTGGCGCGGATCGAGGCCAATGCGAAGGCATGGAAACTGCTGCTGGACACACTCCGCGAAGCGGAACGGGAGGCGAAGGAAACCTTCCTCGGGCCCGTGCGCGAGCGTTTGCAGCCCTATCTACGGATGCTTTTTCCGGAAACCGAGTTGCACCTGAACGAGGACGATTTGGAGATCGTGTCGCTTCGGCGCGATGGCGTGGACGAGCCATTCGGAAGCCTCAGCATCGGCGCCCGCGAGCAGGTGGCGGTGCTCACCCGCCTGGCCCTGGCAGACCTGCTGCGGGCGAAGGGCAGGCCGGTCGCGCTGATCCTGGACGACCCGCTGGTCAACAGCGATGACGAGCGCTTCCGGCGCATGGAACTCGCGCTGAGGAAAGCGGCGGCGTCCCTCCAGATCGTGATCCTGACCTGCCACGAAGCGCGCTACGAAACGCTGGGCGCGAGCCTCATCCGGCTGGCGGACTGCCGGGCGGCAGAATAGCGGGGCGCAGCTACCTGACGGTCGTGCGCCACATGGAGCGGCGCTGGGGCCATTCGTAGTCGCGGATGGCGACGTGCTGGACGGCCGGGTTGTCCCACATCAGCAGGTCGCCGACCGCCCAGCGGTGCCGGTAGATGAAGCGGTCCTCGACGATGAGGTCGGAAAGCCGCTCGATCAGCGGGAGCGCCTCGGCCTCGTCCATGCCGTCGATGGCGATGCACTCGCCCTTGCGCACGTATAGCGCCTTGCGGCCGGTTTTCGGGTGGGGCCGGGCGACCGGGTGGCGCGCGTCGGGATTCTTGTCGATCTGCGCCTGGGTCACGGCGACCGGCTTCTTCACGCCGCGTTCCTTGGCGGCGAAGCGGTGGATCGCCCGCAGGTCCTCGATACGGTTCCGGGTCTCGTCGTCCAGCGCGTCAAAGGCCGCCGCTGCACTGGCGAACAGGGTCGGGCCGAGGGGCTCGCCGGCATCGTCGTGCGGCACCTCCAGGGCGTAGAGCAGGGTCCGGCGCGGCGGTTGCGCCGTGTAGGACATGTCGGTGTGCCAGTGGCTGCCGGCATCGGCATAGCCCAGCGCGCGGCCGCTCTCGTCCCGGAGGTTCGACACCTTGAGCACTTCGGAAACCCCTTCGAGCGCATGCTGGTCGAAGGCGTTGAGCTTGATCTCCCCGAGGCGGCGGGAGAAAGCCAGCAGCTCATGGGGCGTCAGCGACTGGTCGCGGAAGCATAGAACGCTGTAGCGGTCGAACGCGGCCTCGCATGCCTCGAAAACCGTGTTGGGCAGGGGAGCCGACAGGTCCACGCCGAACACTTCCGCTCCGACCGGCGCGTCGCTCGGACGGATTTCGAAACCGGGGCTGTTTGCGATCATCTGGGGCCTCCCCTGCCGACTTGCCGCTATTCTTCCCTCAATCGGCCCGTCTGCAAACTCTTATCGGTCCCGCGCGGCCTCCATGCGCCGGAGCAGTTCGGCGGCGACGCGCGGCGTTTCGTTGACGGGCTCGTAGCGCCATTCGGCCAGCCGGCCGTCGAAAGGACGCACCGCCCCTTCCTCCCGCAGCGCCGCCTGGAAGCGCGCCAGCCGCCGGTTGCCGCCGGCCATCCGCGCCGCATAGACGGGCTTTCCGGTCGATACGGCCTCGCTCGTCATGGAGACCGAGTCTTCCGTGACCACGATATGCCGGGCGAGCGCCAGCATTCCGAGATAGGGGTTGCAGCCGGTCCCGTCCCAGAACCGGGCCTCCGGCAAGCGGGCCTTGAGGACTGCAACGACACCCGGTTCCGTCCGCCGGGAGGCGGTGACGGCAATCGGCCCCTCCAGCCCTGTTAGGTCGTCCGCCAGCGCCTCCAGGGTCTCCGGCGTGAAGCGGTGGGACCGGCTGCGCCCGCCGAGCAGCACGGCGACGTTCAATTCCCCGAATTGGTCTCGCCATGCGTCGCCGGCGGCGGCGAGCGTCTCCGGCGTCAGGCGGTGGAGCGCGGTCCGCGTTGCCATGACATTGGGGCCGACGATGCCGTCATGGCGCGGCGGGACCACAAGGTCGAAATACTGGAGAGGAACGCGCGGATTCTGGATATGGACGGTGTAGGCCCGGCCTGCCGATGCGCGGCGGACCGCGACGGATACCGAGGCACTGCGCCGTCCGCAGGTAATCAGCAGGTCCGGCCAGGGTGGGCCGAGCCTTTCCGCCAGCCCGCATTGCAGGAGGCCCGGCGCCTGCCGGTGCGCCGGCAGCCAGGACCAGGGGCGGCGCAACCGGACGGTCTTTACCTCGAACGGCCGCCCGACCGCCGCTGCCAGCCCCTCGGCCTGCCCGGCGGCTCCGGCCTCGCCGGTCGTCAATGCCCAGACCGGAGCGGGCGACCCGGTCTCAGCCACCGGGCGCCTCCCGAGTCGCAGGCGGCGCTAGCGCGCCGCGACCACCATGATCTCGACCAGGATCTCGGGGCGTGCCAGCTCCGCCTTCACACAGGCGCGGGCCGGGGGATTCTCGGGATCGACCCAAGAATTCCAGACCTTGTTCATGGCCGCGAAATTGGCCATGTCGGTGATCCAGAGATTGGCCGTCAGCAGGCTCGATTTCGAGGTGCCGGCGCGCTCCAGATAGCCGTCGATCTGCTCGATGATGTCCGCGGTCTGGGCCTCCACATCGCCGGTCGTATCGCGCGCCACCAGGCCGGCCAGATAGACTGTGTCGCCCCGGACCACGCAGCGGCTCATCATGGGGCCCGGCGGGCTGGTGCGGTCGAATCGCTCGATGCTCATAGGGTTTGTCTCCCATTTTACGGTGCGGTTGTGCGTGGGTGTGAGTGTAGTCGCGGAACCTTTCGGCTATCGGCGCCGCCATGTAAAGTCAAGCGCAGCGCCGTGCCTCAATATTTCTTCAATATCAGGCGAATAGCTGCCGTTCTCGATATGTAAAACGAATCCGGGAAGCAGCGAAACCGGCGCCCGGATATCCTTGCGTCCGCGCAGAATGACCCGGTGGGCCGGCCGGCCGTCGTTCTTCGACCAGAGCGGGACGACCGCCGTCTCGCCGATTCTGGAGGCGGTATAGGCGGCGAGATGCTCGTCGAGACGTTCGGCCGTCAGGATCGTCGTCAGCGTGCCGCCGCGCCGCAGCATGGTGGCCGCGAATCGCACCCAGTGCATCAGGTCGGCGCCCTGCTCGACATGCGCTCTCGCCCGTTGCCGGTTTCCGGGCTGGGGCCCGGCCTTGTCCAAGAGCCAGGGCGGGTTCGCCATCGCATGGTCGAAGCTTGCGGGCCCGAGACGGGCCGGCGGGGCGCGCAGGTCGCCGACAATGACATCGACGGTGCGGTCGAAGCCATTTGCCTCGGCATTCTGCCGGCAGAGTGCGGCGAGGTCCGGGTCGCGTTCGAGCCCGGTGACGAAGCACCCCTCGACGCGGCTGGCGAGACAGAGCGCGGCAGCGCCGGTGCCGACGCCGATTTCCAACACGCGGTCGCCCGGTTGGGCCGGCACCGCCGCTGCCAGCAAAACGGGGTCGATTGCGACGCGGTAACCATGCACGGGTTGACGCAGGCGGACCCTGCCGCCCAGTAGCGTGTCTTCGCTGACAGCTTCGTTCACAGCCCGCCCAGGTCTTGCCGTGCGGTTTCGAGCAGGCGGCGCGCCTCGCCATAGTCTTCGTCGGCCACCATAACGCGCCGGGGCAGGATGCCGAGGCTGCCCTCGACAATGCTGGCGTGGCTATCCAGAACGACAGCTTCCACGCCCCGCGCCGCGAGTTCGGCGACAAGCCAGGATATCGCAACGGAATCGGTGGTCTTCAATACGACCTTCATGCTCCCTCCGCACGCTTGACCGGTCCCGGACAGGTCTTATGCTCGCCTCTCCCTCGCATGAAGGTCAATCTCCTCCTGTGACGATTGCGGCCACATCCCCGCCGCCGCCGGCGAAACCGCTGGCAGCGTTGCAGGCGCTTGTCGGGGCGGACATGGCGCGTGTCAATGCGCTGATCCTCGAGCGGATGCAGAACGAAGTCGCGCTTATTCCGCAATTGGCCGGCCATATCGTCGCATCGGGCGGCAAGCGCCTGCGTCCGATGCTCACATTGGCATCGGCGCGCCTTTGCGGCTATCGGGGTCTGCAACATGTTGCGCTCGCGGCCTGCGTCGAGTTCATCCACACGGCCACGCTCCTGCACGACGATGTCGTCGATGAGAGCATGTTGCGGCGCGGCACGAAAACCGCCAATGCCGTGTGGGGCAATCAGGCGAGCGTATTGGTCGGGGATTTCCTGTTCAGCCGCTCGTTCCAGCTCATGGTCGATGTCGGGTCGCTGGAGGTGCTGGGGATTCTTGCCAATGCCTCTGCAACGATTGCCGAGGGCGAGGTGCGCCAGCTTGCGACGGTCAGCCGGCCCGAGACCGGGGTCGCCGACTACCTGAAGGTCATCGAGGGCAAGACCGCCGCATTGTTCGCCGCCGCATGCCGCATCGGCGCGGTGATCGCGGACCGGCCGCGCGCCGAGGCCGAGGCGCTCGAAGCCTATGGCATGAACCTGGGCATCGCCTTCCAGCTCGTCGATGACGTCCTCGACTATTCCGCCAGGCAGGCGGAACTCGGCAAGACCGTGGGGGACGACTTCGCCGAGGGCAAGGTCACACTGCCGGTCATTCTGGCCTTCGGCCGCGGCAGCGAGGAGGAGCGGGCGTTCTGGCGCCGCGTGTTGTGCGAGGGAGGCCGCCGGACGGACGATTTCCGCAAGGCCGTCGCCCTGTTGACACGCTGCGATGCGTTGTCGGAGACCCTGGACTGGGCCCGGTCGCGGGCCGAAGACGCCAAGCGGGCGCTTCAGCCCTTTCCGGATGGGCCGGTGCGCCAGGTGCTGGCCGACATCGCGGATTTCTGCGTCGACCGGGTCTACTAGCGACTGGTGGAGGCGAGCCGCCTGTCCAGATAGGCTTCGACCGAGTTGTTCAACTGTTCGAGGTGCCGCGTGAACAGGTGGTTGGCGCCCGGAATCACCTTGTGGTCGATGACGATGCCGCGCTGGGTGCGCAGTTTCTCGACCAGCTTCTCGACCGAATCGGTGGTCACGACTTCGTCCCTCGTTCCGTTGACGATCAGGCCGGATGACGGGCAGGGCGCCAGGAAGGTGAAGTCGTACATGTTGGCCGGCGGGGCGACCGAGATGAAGCCGGAAATCTCCGGCCGGCGCATCAGCAATTGCATGCCGATCCAGGCGCCGAACGAAAAGCCGGCGATCCAGACCTTGACGGGGTCTTTCCGCAGGCTTTGCATGTGGTCGAGAATGGCGGCCGCGTCGGCAAGCTCGCCCTCCCCGCGCCCGTAATCGCCCTGCGAGCGCCCGACGCCGCGGAAGTTGAAGCGCATGGTGGAGAAGCCGCGCCGGACGAAACAATGAAACAGGTTGTAAACGACCTTGTTGTGCATCGTGCCGCCATGCTGCGGATGCGGGTGCAGCATCAGCGCAATCGGGGCCGTTGCGTCGTCGACATGGTGGTAGCGCGCCTCAAGGCGCCCTTCCGGACCGCTGACGATGACATCGGGCATGGGCAGGGAGTACCGTTTCTCCGCTCCGGGCATCGAGCCCGCCTGGGGAGTATGTTTTCGAGGGTAACCGCGCCCTAACTTGGGTGGGCAGTTCGGGCCGTCAAGAGACCGTATCATGGCAAAACGCCGCATTTACCTCGACTGGAACGCCACTGCGCCCCTGGCTCGGGCCGCGCAAACGGCCATGACCGAGGCCATGGCCGTGCTCGGCAATCCCTCCTCCGTGCACAGCGAGGGACGCGCCGCGCGGCGCCTTGTCGAGGAAGCGCGGGCGCGGATTGCCGCCTTCGCCGGCACCGGGCCCGAGCAGGTCGTCTTCACCTCCGGAGGCACGGAGGCGAATGCGCTTGCGCTTGCCGGTCGCGAATGGCTTGCCGGCGCGAGCGAGCATGCGTCCGTGCTCGACCATGCGGGCGGCCCGCGCCTGGCCGTGGACGGCGGCGGACGCGTCTGCCCCGATGCGATTCCGGCGGGCGCGGCCGTTGCGCTCATGGCCGCCAACAACGAAACCGGGGCGGTTCATCCCCTGGAGGAGATCGAACGGCGGGTGCGCGAGACCGGCGGGCTCTGGCATTGCGATGCCGTGCAGGCCGCCGGACGCTTCGACCTCGCCGCCATGGAGGCCGACTCGCTGGCGCTTTCGGCGCACAAGCTCGGCGGCCCGATGGGCGTCGGCGCGCTGGTGCTCAGGACCGGGCACGCGCTCGAAGGCCCGATTCGGGGCGCGCAGGAGCGCCGCCGGCGCGGCGGCACGGAAAATGTCGTCGGTATCGTCGGTTTCGGGGCCGTCGCGCGGCCGCTCGCAGATATGTCGGCGCTGCGCGACCGGATGGAAGCACGCCTCGAAGGCGCTGTCTTCCACGGTCGGGGCGGGCCGCGCCTTGGGAACACGAGCTGCATCGGCATGCCCGGCGTCTCCAACGAGACCCAGGTGATGGCGCTCGACCTGGAAGGCTTTGCGGTGAGCGCCGGTGCCGCCTGCTCCTCCGGGAAGGTGGAGGCCTCGCATGTCCTGCTGGCGATGGGCGTGGACGGAGCGGCGGCGGGCGAGGCGATCCGCGTCAGCCTCGGGGCCGGCGTCACGGAAGACGATATCGACGCGTTCGCGGCTGTCTGGAACCGCCTTGCGGCAAGGCTGGGAAGCGGGTAGAAGGCGCCGCTCACAGGGTGGTTCAGATGCCGAAGATTACCTTTGTCAGCCCGGACGGGAACGAGCAGACCGTCGAACCGCCGGCCGGCATGACGATTCTGGAAGTCTCGCGCAAATACGATATCGACATCGAGGGCGCCTGCGAGGGCTCGCTCGCCTGCTCGACCTGCCATGTGATCGTCGACAAGGACTGGTACGAAAGGCTGTTAGAGCCGGACGAGGACGAGGAGGACATGCTCGACCTTGCGTTCGGCCTGACGCCGACCTCCCGGCTCGGCTGCCAGATCGAGGTGACCGACGAACTGGACGGCCTTCGCGTCTCGCTTCCGGAAGAAACCCGGTCGATGCTCTGATGAGCCTGTTCGAGCGGCTGAAGCAGGCAGTATCCGCGGACTGGCAGGCTTATATCGGCCATCCCTTCGTCAAGGCGATCGGCGACGGCAGCCTGCCGGAAGCCTGTTTCCGGCACTATCTGGAACAGGACTACCTGTTTCTGGTCCATTTTGCGCGCGCCTATGCGCTGGCGGCGTTCAAGAGCGAGTCGCTGGCCGACATCCGCCACGGCGCGGGAACCGCGCTCGCCATCGCCGACACCGAAATGCGCCTTCATGTCGCCTTCTGCGAGCGCTGGGGGCTGGACGAGGCGGGTATGGCGGCGCTGCCCGAAGCGCCGGCAACGCTGGCCTATACGCGCTATGTGCTGGAGCGCGGGCTGGCAGGCGACCTGCTCGACCTGCATGTCGCGCTGGCGCCCTGCGTCATCGGCTATGCCGAAATCGGCCAGGCGCTCGCCGGGTCCGCGCGCGGCAACCCCTACAGCGCTTGGATAGAGATGTATGCGGGCCGGGAGTACCGGGAGACGGCGACGGCCGCGGCCGCCAATCTGGACGACCTGTTCGCGCGGCGCGGCGGCCCGGCGCGGCTTCCGGGCCTCGAACGCATTTTCGGGGAAGCGACGCGGCTCGAGATCGACTTCTGGCAGATGGGCCTGTCGCCGAACGCCTGACGAGCCCGCATTTCTCACCATTGTCGCAGCCTGCGTCGCGTCCAGGCGTTCGGTCCGCAAGGAGCGGGCCGAAAAGCGTAGCGGGGCTACGGTTGAGGCCTACGACGCCGCGGGCGGACGCCTGGACGCGACCCGGAGGGCGGCGCTGTCGGGCCGGCATGGTGCGTCAATCCGCTTGCCCGATGCCGCGCATCGTGCGCCCACGCGCGTCGACGCGCGATGCGCGGCGCGGCTTTCCTTCCCTGCCGGCCCGACAGCGCCGCGCAGACCACGACAATGGTGAGAAATGCGGGCTATGTGTTGCGCAACAAGTGGATGAGGGCCGAGGTATCCCACCGGCCGCCGCCTTCCTGCTGGACATGCTTGTAGAACTGGTCGATGGCGGCGGTCGTCGGCAGGCGCGCGCCGTTCCGCTCGGCTTCGGCAAGGCAGATCGCCAGGTCCTTGCGCATCCAGTCCACGGCGAATCCGAAGTCGAACTTGTCCTCGACCATGGTCCGGCCGCGATTGTCCATCTGCCACGAACCCGCCGCGCCCTTGGAAATGACCTCCAGCACGAGCGGCATGTCGAGCCCGGCCTTGAGGCCCATGTTCAGCGCCTCCGAAAGCCCCTGCAGCAGGCCCGCAATGGCGATCTGGTTCACCATCTTGGTGAGCTGGCCGTTGCCGGCCGGCCCCATCAGCGTCACCGCGCGGCCGTAGCAGGTCATCGCCGGGCGGGCGCGCTCGAAGGGCTTGCTGTCGCCGCCGCACATCACGGTCAGCACCCCGTTCTCCGCGCCGGCCTGGCCGCCCGACACCGGCGCGTCGATGCAGGCGATGCCGCGCGATTGGCCGTCTGCATGGAGTTCGCGCGCCAGGTCGGCAGAAGCGGTGGTGTGGTCCACGAACACCGTGCCCGGCCCCATACCCGCGAAAATGCCGTCCTCGCCATAGACGACGCTGCGCACGTCGCTGTCATTGCCCACGCAGGAAAACACGATGTCCGCGCCTTGCGCCGCCTCGCGCGGCGTCGCGGCGGTGCTGCCCGAATGGGCCGCGGTCCAGGCCTCGACCTTCTCGCCGGTGCGGTTATAGACGGTGACCTTGTGGCCCGCGGCGGCGAGATGCCCCGCCATCGGGAAGCCCATGACACCCAGGCCGACGAATGCAAGCGAAGCAGTACTCATGGCAGTGCAGTCCGGATTTGAGGAGACGGCGCCATCATAGCGAGACGCGGCGGATGAGGTCAGTCTCGATCGTGCGCCAGATGTCCCAGTCGGGAGCCACCAGCAGGCCCTGGCGCGGCCCCAACGGGCGGTAAGGCGTGCCGTCATGCATAGCGACCGCGCCGCCGGCTTCCTCATGCAGCAGGCAGCCGGCGGCGTGGTCCCACGGGTTGAGCCGGGTATAGAGGCCGAAATGCACCCGGCCGAGGAGGCGGGCCAGGTATTCCTGCCCGACGCAGCGCGCATTGAAGCAATGGCCGAGGCGCCCGCGTCCGCGCCCCCAAATCTCGCGATAGGCGTCGCTGACCCGGAATTTGTAGCCGTAGATGGCGCCGTTCATGTCGCGAAGGCTGGCCGGCCGGGTCACCTTGAGCCTGCGTTCGCCCATGAAGGCGCCGCCGCCCCGCTCTGCCGCCGCCAGGCGCTCGGAAAAGGGGTCGTAGATCCAGCCCGCGACCGTCTCGCCGCCGATGACGAGCGCGACGATGGTACAGAACAGCGGATAGCCCGAGGCGAAATTCGCGGTGCCGTCCAGCGGATCGACAACCCAGACGGGACGGTCTTCCGCCAGCAGGTCTAGAACGCTGGCATCGTTCGCAACGGCCTCTTCGCCGACCACCACAGAACCCAGCAACAGGTCCGGCAGGCGCTTCGCGAAACAGGCTTCCATCGCCAGATCGACGGCGGTGACAAAATCGTTCGGAGATTTCTCGCCGATATCGCCGGGGTCCAGGTCGTTGAACTGCTGCACCATTTCGGCTGCGGCGGTCTCGCGAATGACCGACGCAACCCTGTCGAGGTCCACCTTCACGTCGACTCGGCCGGTATCTTCGGGATGCTGCGCTCTTCCTCGGGGCGCCGGTCGGGCGGGGTCACGATGCCGCCGGACACCACCATCTTGATGCCTTCCTCGACCGTCATGGAAAGCGGGGTCAGGTCCCGCCGCGGCACGAACAGCAGGAAGCCGGAAGTCGGGTTGGGCGTCGTCGGCAGGAAGATGTTCACCAGTTCGTCTTCCGTCAGGTTCTGCACTTCGCCTTGGGTCATGCCCGAAACGAAGCCGATGCACCAGATGCCGCGCCGGGGATACTCCACCAGCACGACCTGCCGGAAGGCGGTGGACTTTTGCGCCAGCACGGTCTCGAAAATCTGTTTGAGCGCGCCATAGACGGTGCGCACGACGGGCATGCGGCTCAGAAGGCGCTCTCCGATCCGAATCAGCGTCCGGCCCATCAGGCCGGCAGCCAGGTAACCGACCAGCGAAAGCGCCAGCACGAAGATGGCCACGCCGATGCCCGGTATCGAAAACGGCAGGTATTGCTCCGGGTTGTAGCCTACGGGAATGATGTCCCGGACCGTGGAATCGAAGAACTGGACGATCTGCCAGGCAAGCCAGACGGTGATGCCGATGGGGGCGGTGATCAGGATTCCCGCAATCACATAGTTGCGAAAGCGCAGCGGCAGGCTGCGCCCGAAGCGGACTGCCCGCACGCGCCCTCTTCTTGCCCCGCTCTGCCGCGCCTTACGCGCCATCGGCGCGCCCTTCCCCGATCGGGCGGCAGATGCGCCCCTTGCGGCCCGGGCCGGGGCCGGAATGGTTCGGCATGATCAGGATGGCTCCGTCGTAAGGCGTCGCGATCTCCCGGTCGCCGTCACGGGCGATGACCGTGCCGGCCCGTTCGAACATCTCGCAGCCGACATAGGGTGCTGCGAAACGGAACCGGTCGGTCCGGGCGACGATGCCATCGGTCACCTCCAGAAGGCGCGGCCGCGCCGGCGCCTTCTCGGCGATATGGTCTGCGACATCGGCCAAGTCGAGGCTCCCGGCAGCCGTGAGAAAGCGCAACACGGTATCGAGCGCATGCGTGGCCGTTGCGGATGCCCAGTGCTCGCCTGCTTCCACCAGCATCGCGACCTGCGAGTTCTCCGGGTCGTTGAAGGGCTTGTGCTCGATCATCCGCAGGCCCTCCACATGGCCCGGTCCGCAGACGATCGTTTCCGGATAGCCAACCTTGACGGCGAAGGCCCGCTCCTTCTCCAGGCCGTGGCAGAGCATCAGGGGAACGGAGGCGGTGCTCATGGAATGGACATCCAGCAGGAAATCCGCCTGCTCGAAGACCGGCCTCAACTGGCGCACGCGGGCCAGTTCGACGCTCTGGCGCGGGCCGTCCAGCGTCTCCAGCGTCCACACCCGGTTGAAGTCCTCATCGACGAAACGGGATGCGCCCGGGTCCTTCGGGTCGAAGCGGCGGTAGGCCGCAACATTGGCGAACGTGAGCGTCAGCACGCCCCGCCGCGGCCGGAGGCCTTGCCTGAAAAGGAAGTCGAGCGCGATGGCGCCGCATATCTCGTTGCCGTGCGTGACGGCGTTGACGAGCACATGCGGACCCGGAACGCCGCTGTCGAAGCGATGGACATAGTCGATGCCGGTATTGCCGGCCCTGTACGGGGCGATATCGGGGGCTTCGAGTTCGACGGTAAAGCTCGGCATCGGGCATTCCTCGGCGAGTGTGACAAGGAACATCTAAGCACGAACCGGAGCGGCCGGTAGCTAGGATTCTCCGGGCGTGCGTCCTACAGTCGGAGCGCGATGACAGAACTCTCCTCCACTACTATCGCCGAACTGGGCCAGGCGCTGCGAGCCGGCCGGGTAACGGCGCGCGACCTGCTGGAACAGGCGCTTGCGAACCGGAACGAAGCGCTGGGCGCCTACAAGCTCTGGATGCCGGATTATGCCGCCCGTGCTGCGGAGCTTGCCGATGCCGCTTTCGCCGAGGGCCTCGATTTCGGGCCGTTGCAGGGCCTGCCGGTGTCGGTCAAGGACCTGTTCGGCCTTGCCGGCGCACCGACCCACGCCGGCGCCCCGAAGCCGCTGCCCGCCTCCTGGGAGGCCGAGGGGCCGGTCGTCGCGGCGGTCCGGAACGGGCTCGCCGTCGTCACCGGCAAGACGCACACGGTCGAATTCGCCTTCGGCGGCGTCGGTTCCAACCCGCATTGGGGCACGCCGCGCAATCCCTGGGGCGGGGCGGCGCACCGCGTGCCGGGCGGCTCCAGCGCCGGCGCCGGCGTTTCGCTCCTGGAAGGCACGGCCGTCGCCGCGCTCGGCTCCGACACCGCCGGTTCGGTGCGCGTTCCGGCGAGTTTCACCGGAACGGTCGGCCTCAAGACAAGCTATGGACGCTGGTCGCTGGATGGCATCGTGCCGCTCAGCCCGTCGTTCGATACCGCCGGCGTGCTTACCCGCTCAGTCGAAGACGCGGCTCTCGCCTTTTCGGCAATCGACCCGCTCTGCCGGACACCGCCCGAGCCGGCCGACCCGGCCCGCCTGCGGCTGGGCGTGGTCGAGAGTTTCTTCGAGGATTGCGGTCCGGGCGTGGCGGACATCGTGCGGACCGCCCTGGCCGAGCTGGAGGACCGGGGCGTTACGGTGCAATCGTTCGACCTGCCGGAAGTCGCCGTCGCCAACGAGATCTTCCAGAAAGGCGGGTTGGCGGCGCCCGAATTCGTGGCCTTCATCGAGAACGAGCTGCCGGATTTCCGGGAAACGCTGGACCCCAATGTCCGCAGCCGCTTCGAGGTCATCGGGACGATGACGGCGACGGATTATCTCGGCCGCAAGATGCGCCTGGCCCGCGCCGCTGCGGCTGCGAACGGCCGGCTCGCCGATATCGACGCCATTGTTGGGCCGACGACGCCGATTACCGCGCCCCATCTGGAAGATGCGAGGGAAGGGGAAGGCTACCGGACGCACAACATGGCCGCGCTCCGCAACACCCAGCCGGGCAACCTTCTCGCGCTTTGCGGGCTTACGATCCCCGCGGGCCTCGATGGCTCCGGCATGCCGGTCGGCCTGCAGCTGCTTGCCCGGCACGGCATGGACGAGCGCGTAATCTCCATCGGTCTTGCCGTGGAAGCCGTCATCGGCCCGGCCTCCCGCCGCCTGGGGTCTCTTCCGGGCATGACAGCCAGCGCGTGAAAGGAAGCGCAGTCCATGGCCTATGAGCCCTTCAACCTCGCCGGCAAGGCGGCGCTGATTACCGGCGGCAACAGCGGCATCGGCCTCGGTTTCGCGGAAGCCATCGCCCAGGCGGGCGGCGATGTCTGCATCTGGGGCACGAACGAGGAGAAGAACGCCGCCGCGCTGGAAACGCTCCGGCAATACGATGTGAAGTCGGTGGCCATGCGCTGCAATGTCGCCGACGAGGAGGAGGTCGCCGAGCGCTTCGCGGAGGCCGTTGCCGAACTTGGCAAGGTCACGGCCTGCTTCGCCAATGCCGGCGTCGGCTCCGACCGGCGCGCGCTGAAGGGCGGTTTCTCGACCATGGCGACCGCGGAATGGCGCCGGGTGCTGAACGTCAATCTCGACGGCGCGTTCTTCACGCTGCGGGCTGCCGCGAGCCATATGATCGACCAGGACATCGCCGGCTCGCTGGCTGCGACATCGAGCCTTGCCGCCATCATGGGCCAGGCGCGCGGCGAACATTACGGCGCCGGCAAGGGCGCGCTGCTCGCCATGATGCGGGCGCTCGCGGTCGAATACGGGCGCGCCGGCATCCGCGCCAACAGCATCCTGCCCGGTTGGATCGAAACGCCGATGACGGCGCCGGCCTTCAATTGGGACCGCTTCCGCGACGCCGTGCTGCCGCGCGTGCCCGCCGGCCGCTGGGGAGAGAAGGAGGATTTCGGCGGCATCGCCGTCTATCTCGTCTCCGACGCCAGCCGCTACCATTCCGGCGACACCTTTGTCATCGACGGGGCGTATTCGCTGTTCTAGGGCGCAAGCCTGTCGCCTTGAACTGAAGCCTGCGGCATGTCCTCATTTGTCACCCCGGACGCCGCGCCAGCGGCGAGCCGGGGTCTAGCCTGTCTAGGCTATGCCGGGCACACAAGTCGTTCTGGGCCCCGGATCGGGTCCGGGGCGACAGTAGTGGGTTGGCCGGGGTGACAAATGAAGGATTGCCAAGAACCTCGACTCGAAACGGCCAGAATATCCCTTAGCGGAGAAAGTCTCACATGCCCGAAGGATTGATCGAAGCGAGTATCGACTCGCGCGGTGTGGCGCGCGTTGCCATCGACAATGTGCGCCGTCTCAACTGCCTCAGCGGCGCGACGGCGCAGGCGTTTGCCGATGCCATCGTGGGGTTCTCCGAGCGGAGCGACCTCCGGGCGTTGGTGGTGACGGGCAACGGCCCCAGGGCGTTCATGGGCGGGGCGGACCTGCGCGAGCTCGGCGGCCTCGACCCGGTATCCGGCCGCGCCTTCATCACCCGCATCCACGGCATGTCGAAGGCGATTCGCGACTGCCCGGTGCCGGTGATCGGGCGGATCAACGGCTACTGCCTCGGCGCCGGCCTCGAAGTCGCGGCGGCCTGCGACATGCGCGTTGCGTCCGACAATGCGGTGCTGGGGATGCCCGAGGTCAAGGTCGGCCTGCCCTCGGTCGTCGAGGCGGCGCTCTTCCCGCAATTGATCGGATGGGGCAGGGCGAAGCTGCTCTGCTACACCGGCGAGAATATCGACGCGGCCGAAGCCCTCTCCTGGGGGCTGGTCGAAAAGGTGGTGCCGGCAGATGCGCTCGACGACGCGGTGGAACACTGGGTCGGACAGATTCTCGAAGGCGGCCCGCGCGCCATCCGGCTCCAGAAGGAGTTGATCCGCGAATGGGAGGCGATGCCGGTGAGCGACGCGATCCAGGCCGGGATCCGCAGCCTCGTTCGCGCCATGGAGACGGACGAGCCGAAGCGCATGATCGCCGAAACGCTGGAGCGCCTGGCGCGGCGCAAGGGCTGAGCGGGCTGCCGGGCTACCCCGCCGTCCCGGTTTCCCGAACGATCCAGCCGCCCCCCAGCACCCGGTCATCCTCGTAGAACACGGCGGCCTGTCCGGCGGCGATGCCGAATTCCGGCTCGTCGAGGCAGACCTCCACGCCGTTGCCGCGAGGATGCAGGGCTGCGGGCCGGGGCTCTGCACTTGAGCGGATGCGCACCTCCGCCCGCTGTCCCTCGGCCGGCGCGTCGCCTTCGGCGAGCCAATTGACCTCGCGAACCCGGAACCGGCGGCGCCCGAGCGCCTCGCGCGGCCCAACCACGACCCGATGCCGGGCCGGGTCGAGGGCCAGCACATAAAGCCGCTCCCCGTCGGCGGCATTGCCGAGGTCCAGCCCGCGCCGTTGGCCGACGGTGAAGTTGACGATGCCCTCATGGCGGCCGAGCACGCGGCCTTCCCGGTCCACGATCTCGCCCGCCTCCAGGGCTCCGGGGCGGAGCCGCGCGACGATATCGGCGTAGCGGCCGTCCGGCACGAAGCAGATGTCCTGGCTGTCCGGCTTTTCCGCAACCGGCAGGGCCAGCCGCGCGGCTTCCCGCCGCACCCGGTCCTTGGGCATGGCGCCGAGCGGGAAGCGCAGGAAATCGAGTTGCTCGCGGGTGGTTGCGAACAGGAAATAGCTCTGGTCCTTGCCGTTGTCGGCGGCCCGGTGCAATTCCGGGCCTGGCAGGCGCTGCACATAATGCCCGGTGGCGAGCGCGTCCGCCTCCAGGTCCTTCGCCGTCGCCAGCAGGTCGCGGAACTTGACGGTCCGGTTGCATTGCACGCAGGGCAGGGGCGTCTCGCCGGCAAGGTAGCTGTCGGCGAAATCATCCATGACGGCGGCCCGGAACCGGCTCTCATAGTCCAGCACGTAATGCGCAATACCGAGCCGAGCCGCGACCGCGCGGGCGTCGTGGATGTCCTGTCCCGCGCAGCAGGCGCCCTTGCGCTGTATCGCCGCGCCGTGGTCGTAGAGTTGCAGGGTGATGCCGACGACCTCGTAGCCCGCTTCGGAGAGCAGGGCCGCCGTGACGGAGCTGTCCACACCGCCGGACATGGCGACGACCACTCGCGAAGATGTCGGAAGATCGAGCATCGGCAGACCTGTGGAGAACCGGCGGCAAACTGGGTCAGCGCCGGCTGCGGGTCAACCGTTCATGCGCGTTCGGGCTACCGCACGAATGAAGGCGCGTTCAAACGGGAGGAACCTTCACGACCCGACGATGGGCGGCGGTGTGAACGCGGTGATCGCGGGCGGCTCCCCCTCGAACCGTTCGACCTCTACCAATGCGGTCTGGGCCGCGCAGCACTGGGTGAGCGTCGAGGTCGGCTTGTCGGTGGTGAGCACGTTCGGATTGCCGTGTTTCTCCAGGCTTCCCGGCATCGCCGGATCGACGGGATCGAACCAGGCGCCGGTCGCAAGCTCGACCACGCCCCGGCGGATCGCGTCGCTGAGGATGACGCCGGCGAGGCAGGCGCCGCGGTCGTTGAAGACGCGCACGACATCGCCGTCCGCGATGCCCCTCGGAGCGGCGTCGTCCGGGTTCATCCGCATCGCCTCGCGGCCCGCGACCTTGGCGCTTCGGCTCACCGAACCGCAATCGAGCTGGCTGTGCAGCCGCGCGCGCGGCTGGTTCGAAAGCATGTGGAGCGGGAAGCGCTCCGCCTTGGCGCTGCCGAGCCATTCCACGGGCTCCGTCCAGGTCGGATGGCCCGACACGTCCTCACAGCCGAACCCCGCGATGGTCTTCGAGTAGATCTCGATCCGTCCCGACGGGGTCTTGAGCGCCGCGCCGTCCGGGTCCTCGCGGAAATCGGCGAAGGGAATCGGCGGGCTGTCGGGCTGCGGGAGTTCGAAATGGCCGGCCTCCCAGAAGCCCTCGAAGCCCGGCATCTCGATGCCGTCCTTCGCGACGCGCTGGCGGTAGAGGTCGTAGAGGTGGCGCAGCCATTCCATCTCGCTGCGGCCCTCGGTGAAGGCCTCGGCGAAACCCAGCCGGTCCGCAAGACCGCTGTAGATGTCGTATTCGTTGCGCGCCCCGCCGACCGGGCCGATCGCCTGCTGACTCGCGAAAACGAAGCGGTCGAATTGGGAGGCTGCGATGTCGTTCCGTTCGAGCGTCGTCGTGCAGGGCAGCACGATGTCCGCCCGCTTCGCCGCCGGCGTCCACCAGGGCTCGTGGATGATGACGGTGTCCGATTTGGCCCAACCCGTCAGCAGGTTGTTCAGGTCCTGATGCTTGTGGAACGGGTTGCCGCCGCACCAGTAGATCAGCCGGATATCGGGGTAGCGGCGGTCCTCCCCGTTGAAACTGTAGGGCGCACCGGGGTTGAGCAACATATCCGCCAGCCGTGCGACGGGGATATTGCATTCGACGCCGTTTGTCCCCGTGGGAAGCCTGGGCGGCATCACCTGCCGGGTCGCCGCGCCGATACCGTGCATGGCGCCGTAACCGAAGCCGAACCCGCCGCCCGGCAGGCCGATCTGGCCCAGCATCGCCGCAAGCGCGATGGCCATCCAGTAGGGCTGCTCGCCCCGGTCGGCGCGCTGGACCGACCAGCTCACGCCGATCAGCGTGCGCGAGGACGCCATCCGGCGGGCGAGGCCGCGGATCGCCCCGGCCGGCATCCCGGCGATCCCGGAGGCCCAATCGGCGTCCTTGGCGATCCCGTTGTCCTCGCCGAGGAGATAGGCAGCCAGCCTGTCGAACCCGGTGCAATAGCGGGCGAGGAAATCGGCATCGTGCAGGTTTTCGCTGAGGAGCGTGTGCGCGAGCCCCAGCATGACGGCGAGATCGGTGTTGGGCCGGACCGGGTGCCATTCGGCCGCGGCCTCGTCCCCGGTGTCGTCGCGGATCGGGCCGATGCAGACGAATCGGGTCCCGGATTCCACCGCGCGCCGGTGCCAGTCGGCGGCCTCATGCGCGCCGACTCCGCCCTGATTGACCATGGAGTTCTTGGGCGGCATGCCGCCGAACGCCACCATCAGGTCCGTGTGCTCGACGATCGTGGGCCATGTGTTGACCGGCCCGAACACCGGCTGCATCGAGCCGACGATGCGCGGGACGATCACGGTCGCTGCGCCGACGCTGAAACTCGTCACCTGGTCGACGAAGCCGCCATGGAGGTTGAGGAAGCGGCCAAGCTGGCTGCGCGCGTTATGGAATGTGCCTGCACTGCCCCAGCCGGAACTGCCGTAAACGGCTTCGTTGCCGTATTCCTTCCTGACCCGTTCGAGCTCGCCGGCCACCAGGTCGAGCGCACGCTCCCAGCTCACCGCGACGAAGGGTTCCGCACCCCGCGCGGCGGTGTTGGCGCCCGGCCCGTCTTCCAGCCACGACTTGCGCACGGCGGGCGTTGCGACGCGGCACTCGGCGTGGACCGCGTCCGGCAACGCCTGGATAAAGGGCGCCGGGCTCGGGTCCTTGCCGAACGGCTCCACGCCGACCAGCCGACCGTCGGTCGCCCTGGCTGTGAAGGCGCCCCAATGGCTCGCCCCGAATGCGGTCCGCGTCCCGTCAGGCATGTCCCGGCCTCCGAATGAGTGGCGGCTATCGTAGCGCAAGCGGCAAGGCAATGAACTCGCGAAAAGGCGCCCGATGCGTCCCTTGAAGCGCGCTCGGGACCGGGGACCGGCCTGTCGAGGCTCAGCCAAGCCGAGAGAGGCCCTCACCCAACCCTCTCCCTGAGGGAGAGGGCGATATTCCTTGCTGCCGCCTCCAATTCCCCCTCCTTCGCTTGCGAAGGAGAGCCTGCCCCGGACCCTCGATCCGGGGGTTGTGATAGGAGGCAAGAAAAAAGTCTCGCCACAGGGGTTGAAATTGGTTGTTGTTTCTCTTATGTTCTGTTCGGGCACTAGAAAGAAAGCCCGGCGGCGGGGGCAGGCAGGCCTCTCGCCGTTACCAGGTTCGTGGGTAAGGGCTGCCGGTACCGGACAGCGCGGTCGCGCCAGAAGCGAAAGCAATAGGGCGACACAAGAAACGTTTGCGGAGCCTCCCCGTTCCGGCTGCCTCTGTGGCTGGAGCGCGGGCATGAAAAAGACGACGGTTGGCGCGCACCGGTCGATTTTTTCGACCCCTCAGTGGTGAAGGGGTGAGTCTGCCCTGCGTTTGCCCGAGGCACGCGCGCCCGCGAGGCCCGCCGCCCGGCCCGGCTGCCGCCGGGGCGGCCCGGTCCGGCCTCCCGCAGAGCCTCCGGCGTAGCCGGAGAGGGGCGCATACGGCCCGGCCTCCCGCAGAGCCTCCGGCATAGCCGGAGAGGGGCGCATACGGCCCGGCCTCCCGCAGAGCCTCCGGCATAGCCGGAGAGGGGCGCATACGGCCCGGCGGCCCCCGCCGCCTTCCCCTTCAAAGCCTCGTGCTGCGCCCGGATTCCGCGCACCCAGCTCCGGCTGTCAGGCGACGGCGCCGCAAGCTCGAAGGGCGGCGATCTCCTTCGGCGTGCGACCGAGTTCGGCAAGGATATCGTCGGTGTGCTGGCCGGTCCCGGGCGCTGGGCTGGGAGCCGTTTTCTCCAGGCCCTCGACCCAGACGGGTGCTGCAACCGTGTGGCTCGAAAGGCCCGACGGGTCTTCGTGGGGAACGATGATTTCCGCAGCGTGCATCTGCGGGTCGTCCGGAATGTCCTCGGTCTTGCCCACCACGCCGAATGCGAGCCCCTCCGCTTCCAGCCGTTCCAGCCAGACGGGCCAGGGCTCGCGGATGAAGACCTCGTCCAGAACCGCGATCAGTTCGCGGGCATGGCGGTGCCGGGCCGGCTTCTCGGCGAAGCGCGGGTCGGTGCCGAGGTCGGGCCGGTCCAGCGCGCGCAGCAGGTTCGGCCACTGCTTGTCCTCGTTGACCAGGCTCAGGATGAACCAGCGCCCGTCCGCGCAGCGGTAGTGGTTGGCGACGCCGGTCGCCCAGTTCTCGCGCTTCGGCCGGGTCGGGATGTCAAGTCCGCAAAGCGCCGCCTGCGCATAGAACGCATTGAACCAGACGCCGTTCGCCATGAGGTTGGTATGCGCCTTGCCGCCCTTGCCGGTAATCTGCCGCCGGTAGAGCGCCATCATCACGGACGCGAACAGCGCAACCCCGGTCGGATGGTCGCCCATGCCGGGCAGTGAGCGGGCCGGCGAGCCCTCCGGATCGGGCCGCACCAGGTCCATCAGCCCCGTGCGAGCCCACAGCGCCGTCGAGTCGAAGCCGGTCTTGCGGGCCTCGGGCCCGGCCTCGCCATAGGCCGACAGCGAGCCGTAGATCAGCCGGTCGTTGAGCGGCGCGATGTCCTCGTAACGCAGCTTCAGCTGCTCGCGCACGCGGGGCGGGTAGTTGGTAATGAAGACATCGGCCGTAGACGCCAGCTCCCGCAGGACAGCGCGCCCGGCTTCCTGGCGCAGATCGAGCGCAAGCCCCCGCTTCGAGCGGTTGTCCACCATGTAGGAATAATCCACATGGGACGAAGGGAAGCCCGGAAACGCCGACAGTCCGCGATAGGAATCGCCGGTCGGCGGCTCGACCTTGATGACGTCCGCTCCGAAGTCGGCGAGCATGGTCGCCGCCACCGGCGCGGCGATGAAGCTGGCCACATCGAGAACCTTGAGGCCCGCGAAAAGAGGCTCCGCCATAGCGGCTCCCTTCGGTTGCGTTCAGTTTTTGTAGTGGAGAAGGGGCGTGTAGTGGCCGTCCTCGTATTCGCCGAACATTTCGTCCACCTGCGGATGCCGACAGGGGCGGCCGGAACGGTCCTCAAGGAGGTTCTGCTCGGAAACATAGGCGATATAGGTGGTCTCGGCGTTCTCCGCTAGCAGGTGATAGAAGGGCTGGTCGCGGCTCGGCCGCGTCTTCGCCGGGATCGATTCCCACCATTCCTCCGTGTTGGAAAATGTTGGATCGACATCGAAGATAACGCCCCGGAACGGGTAGCGGCGATGCCGCACCACCTGGCCGATCCCGAACTTGGCTTCCCTCATTTCCATGGGCTTCTGTCTTCGTCATGCGAATGGCCGGTCGGCGCAGACAGCACCCGCGACCCGTGCGGCGGAGCATACCGCCGCGGACGCATCCGGCAAGCGGCCGGCCCGTCTCAGTGTCGTCGGGGCTGTTCCGCAGGCGGGATGAAGGCGATGGCGCAGGCCGCCCCGACGGCGCAAAGGGCGACTATGAAGAACGGCCATTCGTAGCTGCCGAGCTCGTCATAGGCGAGACCGGCCAGCGGCGGACCGAACAGCGTGCCGATGCCGACGCTGGAATAGAGCAGCCCGATAATGGCGCCGACGGAGCGCAGCCCGAACAGGTCTGCCGTTACCGAGGGCGCAAGCGCGACGAACCCGCCATAGCAGAGCCCGAATATCGCGGCGACGGCCGCCAACTGCCAGAACGGCTCGACCAGAATCCAGGCGGCCAGCGTGGCTCCCATGCCGGCATAGAGCAGGGAGAGGCAGAGCTTGCGCCCGATGCGGT
Source organism: Alphaproteobacteria bacterium (assembly GCA_965261985.1). Taxonomy (GTDB): domain Bacteria; phylum Pseudomonadota; class Alphaproteobacteria; order Bin95; family Bin95; genus Bin95. Next base: position 3,655,978 of record OZ253490.1, on the reverse strand, counting down.
CGGCCACCGGCGCCAGCACGAAGCGCCCTACCGTGCTGCCGACCCCGACAAGGGGAATCAGCGCGTTTGCCTCGACCACGGAAAAGCCGCTGTCGAGCGCATGGGGCACCGCATGCACGAAGGGAATGAAGATGCCGAAGGCGAGCACCAGGGTCGCCGAGTAAAGAATCCAGAAGCTGCGGCTGGACAGGGTCTCGCCGACGGTAAAGCCCGGCACCGCAGGGGCCGCGGCCGCTCCGGTCGTCGGCGCAGTTATGAAATGCGCAGAAATGCCCCCCAGCACCAGCACGCCGAGCGCCATCGCCAGATAGGCGAAACGCCAGTCGACGGCCTCGATCAGGACGACGGCGACGAGCGGCGCCGCCAGCGTGCCAACGCCGATGCCCGCAACGGCGAACCCGGAGGCCATGCCCCGCCTGGCGGTGAACCATCGTTGCACGGCGCCGACCGCAGGCACATAGGCCAGCCCGACTCCGAAGCCCACGCCGAGGCCGTATCCCAGGCACACCTGCCAGAGGCTCGTCGCATGGGCGGCGAAGAGCAGGCCGGCGCCGACCACGACCATGCCGGCAATGCACAACTCGCGCGGTCCCATGGCATCGGCGATACGGCCGGAGACCGCGCCGAAGCCGAAATAGAGAAACGCGGCGAGCGAGAAGACGAGGCTCGTCTCGGCGCGCGTCGCGCCGAACTCGCGCTCCAGCGAGGGAAAGAAAGTCGAGAAGGTATAGGCCGCACCGAATCCGACGAACAGGACGACGAAGGTCGCCCCGACGACGCCCCAGCCGCTCCTCACGCGGCGGTGGGCCCAATTCCCGCGACGGTCGTGCGGTGCATCGCCCGGCGGTATTTCGCCTTGTCCCAGGGGCGGCCGCGATGCAGGCAGCAACGGTTGTCCCACATGACCAGATCGCCCTGCCGCCAGCGATGAGTGTATCTGTAGCGCTCCTGCACAATGCGGTCGGTGAGGCTGCGCAGGAATGCGCGGCTTTCCTCGACATCCCGGCCGCGGATATGGCTGGCATGGGCGCCGGCATAGATGTTGCGGCGGCCGTTCGCCGGGTTGCGGCGAACCACGGCCTGCGGCACCGGCGGGGTTTCCGTGCGCTGGGCCTCGTCCACCAGATCGCGTCGGATCAAGCCGCGCGAATAGGAGAAGTCGTGGATGGCGACCAGGCCTTCGATCTCCTCCTTAAGGGCATCCTCCAGGTCGTCCCATGCGGCGCGGCCCGTCGCGAACTCGGTCTCGCCTTCCTCCGGCGGCACCTCGCGCCCCGACAGCAGCGACGCGGTGGCCGGCACGCGCTTGAAGGAGCTGTCCGTGTGCCACATCTCGTTGCCCGAGTTGTACACATTGCGCCAGTCGTCCGCCGGCAGGATCGTATCGGTCTCCGGATCGACATTGGAGATCATCGCAATCTCCGACCCGGCGCCGGCATTCGAGCGCACGGTGCCTTCCAAAGGCCCGAAACGCTTCGAGAAAGCGATCTGTTGTCGGTCGTCTATGCGCTGGCCCCGAAACACGAGAACCGAATAATCGTTGAAAAGGCGCGCGATTTCGGCAAAGTCGGAGTTGTCCACGCCCTCAGCGATATCGACGCCTGAGACTTCGGCGCCGAACGCCGGGGCCAGTTGCTTGAAGGTGACAGCCATGGCGTTTCCTCCCGGCGGCGATTGAACCAGTCTCGAAGGCGCTTGAAAAGAAGCATGGACCCGGAACGCTTAGCAGCCCTGGAAGCGCTTGAGCGCAAAGTGCTCTGGCTATCTTCCTGGATGATTCACAACGCCAACCACCTTCGCGAGAGCCGCGACGGGTTGAAGGTCGGAGGGCACCAGGCGTCCAGCGCTTCCGTCGCGACGATCCTGACGGCGCTCTATTTCGACACGCTGAACCTTGGCGACCGGGTGGCGGTTAAACCCCATGCAAGCCCGGTCTATCACGCCATCCAGTATCTGCTCGGGCGGCAGTCCCGCGAGAAACTGGAGCGTTTCCGCGCTTTTGGAGGCGCGCAAAGCTATCCCTCTCGCACCAAGGACAGCGACGATGTCGACTTTTCGACCGGCTCCGTCGGCCTCGGCGTCGGCATCACCACCTTCGCTTCCATCATGCAGGACTATGTGCGTCTGAAGGGCCTGGGCGACGGCAGCCCGCCGGGGCGCATGGTGGCCGTGATGGGCGATGCGGAAATCGATGAAGGCAATGTTTTCGAGGCGATGCTCGAAGGTTGGAAGCACGATGTCCGCAATCTGTGGTGGATCATCGACTACAATCGCCAGAGCCTCGACTCGGTCGTTACCGACCGCCTGTTCGGGCGGCTCGACGGCCTTTTCCGGGCGATGGGGTGGCAGGTCCGCACACTCAAATACGGCAAGCGGCTTCAGGCGGCCTTCCGGAAACGGGACGGCAAGGCTCTGGAACGCTGGATCGACGATTGCCCGAACTCCCGCTACTCGGCCCTCGTTTACAAGGGTGGAGCGGCCTGGAGGACTGCGCTGCAGGAGGATCTCGGCCATCTCGCCGGCATCCGTACACTGTTGAAGCAGCACGACGACGACCGGCTGCACAGCCTCATGACCAATCTCGCCGGTCAGGACATGGCTGCTCTGCTGGAAGGATTCGATGCGGTCCAGGACGATCGACCGACCTGTTTCATCGCTTACACGATCAAGGGCCACGGGCTGCCGTTTGCCGGCCACAAGGACAATCACGCCGGCCTTATGAACCCCGGCCAGATGGAGGTTTTTCGTACCTCGGTCGGTATCCGTCCAGGCGAGGAATGGGATCCCGAGGCCGGATTGGACATCGCGCCGGAGCGGCTGCATGCGGCAATTGAGAGCGCACCCTTTTACCGCAGTCCGCCGCGTCGTCTCAAAGCGGCCCCGGTGCTGCTGCCAGACCGCTTGCCGGTGCCGGCCGGCGCGCGCATGTCCACCCAGGAGGCATTCGGGCGGATTCTGGTTGAAATCGCCCGCGAAGGCGGTCCGCTGGCGGACCGTCTCGTGACCGCCTCGCCGGATGTCACGGTTTCCACAGGTCTGGGCGGCTGGGTGAACCGGCGCGGCATATTCGCGCGCGAGATCGTGGAAGACATCTTCCGGGAAGAGAACGTCGTTTCGGCGCAGCGCTGGCGGCAGGGTCCAACCGGCCAGCATGTCGAACTCGGCATTGCCGAGAACAATCTGTTCCTTTGCCTGGCCGCACTCGGCCTTTCGGCGGAGTTGACGGGCGAGCGTCTCTTTCCGGTCGGAACGCTATACGACCCGTTTATCGCCAGGGGCCTGGATGCACTGAACTACGCCGCTTACCAGGATGCGCGCTTCATGGTGGTGGCAACTCCATCGGGCATCACGCTTGCCCCGGAGGGCGGAGCGCACCAATCCGGCGCCACTCCCAGCATCGGCCTTGTCCAGCCGGGGTTGACTGCATTCGAGCCGGCCTATGCGGACGAACTTGCGGCGATCATGCATTGGGGCTTCGCCCACATGCAGGCAGAGGACGGCGGGGCGGTTTACCTGCGCCTTTCGACACGGACGCTTGAGCAGCCTGAACGCGAACTGGATGTGACAGCCGCCATAGCCGGGGGCTACTGGCTGGAACCGACAGCCGACGGGACCGAGTTGGCCATCGTCGCCATGGGCGCGGTGCTTCCGGAAGCGCTGGACGCGCTGGCCGCGGTTCGCGAGGACATCCCCGGAGCCGGTCTGCTGGCGATTACCTCGGTTGATCGTCTGCATGCCGACTGGCTGGAGCGCGGCGATGAGAGCCGGGCAGCGCGGTTACTGGCGTCGGTTTCGCGCCGCGGCGGGCTGGTGACCGTTCTGGACGGCCATCCGAGCGCGCTCGGATGGCTGGGGTCGGTCGCCGGACATCGCGTCGAGGCTCTGGGCACGACGAATTTCGGACAGTCGGGCGACATTCCCGACCTTTACCGCGCGCACAGACTCGATACGAACGCCATCCTTGAGGCTTCGGCGCGCCTTTTGCTGCGCTCTTGAGCCTGCCGGCATTTCGATATAAGTCTCCGCCCCTCGCGGCGGGCGTGGCGGAATTGGTAGACGCGCCGGATTTAGGTTCCGGCGGCCTGCGGCCGTGGGGGTTCGAATCCCTCCGCCCGCACCAGGGATTGCCGGCCGGAGTCCATCGACCGTAACCAGTTGAAGCCGTCCACATGCAGATTACCGAAACACTTGCCGACGGGCTGAAGCACGACTTTCGCGTTGTCGTGCCTGCCGATGACTTGCGCACCGAGATCGACAGGAAGCTTGCGGAATACGGAGCCGGCATGCGGCTTCCGGGGTTCCGGCCGGGCAAGGCGCCGATGAAAATCCTGCGCCAAAGGTTTGGCAGAGCCGTCGAGGGAGAGATTCTCGAGGCGACCATCAATCGCGGCACGCAGCAGGCGATAGAGGAACGAGGCCTGAAGCCCGCCGTCATGCCGCAGGTCGATATGGTCTCCGACCTTGAGAACGGACTGCCGGCAGGAGCGGACCTCGAGTACACGGTCAGCGTCGAGGCTCTGCCGGAAATCGAGCCGATCGACTTCGGTTCGCTGGAACTCGAACGCCTTGAGGCCGAACCGGCGGAAGAGACCGTCGAAGAGGAGATCGGGCGAATTGCACAGTCCGCTGCCGAACTGGCACCCGTGGAGGACGATCGCGGCGCCGTGGAGGGCGATACCCTGACGATCGATTTCGAAGGCAAGATCGACGGCGAGGCGTTTGCGGGCGGCGCGGCGGAGGATTACGAGATCGAACTTGGATCGGGCGAATTCATACCCGGCTTCGAAGACCAGCTGGTCGGGGTCCGCGCCAGCGAGTCCCGTGATGTCGAGGCCGTCTTTCCCGAGGATTACAATGCGGCTCACCTGGCCGGGAAAACCGCTGTGTTTTCGGTTGAGATCAAGCAGGTCCAGGAACGCCGGACGGGCGACCTGGACGACGAGCTGGCGAAGCGGATCGGATTCGACGATCTCGCGGCCCTGCGCCAGGGCGTCGTCGATCAGGTGAAAGGGCAATATGCGAACGTCTCCCGAATGATCGTCAAGAGAAACCTGTTCGACCGCCTGGAGGAACTGCACGACTTTCCTTTGCCTGAGAGCATGGTCGAGCGGGAATTCGAGTCGATCTGGAGCGAAATCGAGAAGCGGCTGGAAGAACCGGACGACGAAGAGGTTCGGGAAGGCAAGAGCGACGACGAACTCAGGGACGAGTACAGAAAGCTCGCGGAGCGGCGCATCCGCCTTGGCCTTCTGCTCGCCGAGGTAGGCCGGCAGAACAATATTGAGGTCAGCCAGGACGATCTTCAGCGGGCCATGGCCAGCCAGGTGCAGCGGTTTCCGGGGCAGGAGAAGGTCGTGCTCGATTTCTACCGCAACAACCCATCGGCCCTGTCGCAGTTCGAAGGTCCGATCCTGGAGAACAAGGTTGTCGATTTCATTCTCGAACTCGTCCAGGTGTCGACCCGCCAGGTGAGTGCCGAGGAGTTGGTCGCAGCGTCCGAGGGCGCTGCCGAAGAGGAGTAGGCGACCGCCATGCGCGATCGGAATGAAGTCTATATGAACACGCTTGTGCCCATGGTGGTGGAAAGCACCAACCGGGGCGAACGCGCCTACGATATCTACTCGCGCCTGCTCAAGGAGAGGATCGTCTTCCTGACAGGACCGGTCTTCGACCAGGTTGGCGCGCTGATTGCGGCGCAATTGCTGTTTCTGGAGGCGGAAAATCCCAGCAAGGACATCTCCTTCTACATCAACTCGCCGGGCGGTGTGGTGACCGCGGGCCTCGCGATCTACGACACCATGCAATATATCCGCTGCGATGTATCGACAGTGTGCATTGGGCAGGCGGCCTCAATGGGATCGCTGTTGCTGTCCGCCGGCGCCCCGGGCAAGCGTTACGCCCTGCCCAATGCGCGGGTGATGGTGCATCAGCCCTCCGGCGAGTTCCACGGACAGGCCAGCGATATCGAAATCCATGCGCGCGAGATACTGACCTTGCGCGGACGGCTGAACGAAATTTATGTGAAGCATTGCGGCCAAGAGCTGGAGAAGGTGGAAGAGGCGCTGGACCGTGACCGCTTCATGGATCCGCAGGAAGCCAAGGAATTCGGCATCGTGGATGAAGTGGTCGAACACCGGGCTCCCGGCGAGTCGGAAGACAGCTGAAGCAGCGGCGGCGGGCTGGATGAAGCTTCGCTGTCGAAAGCGTTGGCCCGGCGGGCGAACCCGGCTAACATGCCGGTGTGGCTCCCGGGCTGCGGCTTCGAGGAATGTTGGGATCGAAGATGAGCAAATCGAGCGGTGATTCCAAGAACACGCTCTACTGTTCGTTCTGTGGAAAAAGTCAACACGAGGTCCGAAAGCTGATCGCAGGGCCAACCGTGTTCATTTGCGACGAATGCGTCGAACTGTGCATGGATATCATTCGCGAGGAGAATCGAAGCTCCCTCGTGAAATCCAGGGATGGCGTTCCGACGCCGGCTCGTATCTACAAGGTCCTCGACGATTATGTCATCGGCCAGGACCGCGCGAAGCGCGTTCTCTCGGTGGCGGTACATAATCACTACAAGCGCCTCGGCAGCATTGCGAAGGCCGGAGACGTCGAGATTGCCAAGTCGAACATTCTCCTGATCGGCCCGACTGGATGCGGCAAGACACTGTTGGCCCAGACGCTGGCCCGTATTCTCGATGTGCCGTTCACCATGGCGGATGCCACAACGCTCACCGAAGCCGGTTATGTCGGCGAGGATGTGGAGAACATCATTCTCCGACTGTTGCAGGCTGCCGACTACAATGTGGAGCGGGCCCAGCGCGGGATCGTCTATATCGACGAGGTCGACAAGATTTCCCGTAAGTCCGATAACCCGTCGATCACTCGTGACGTTTCCGGCGAAGGCGTGCAGCAGGCGCTGCTGAAGATCATGGAAGGAACGGTCGCTTCGGTGCCCCCACAGGGTGGGCGCAAGCATCCGCAACAGGAATTCCTGCAGGTGGACACGACGAACATCCTGTTCATCTGCGGCGGCGCGTTTTCGGGTCTGGAAAAGATCATTTCGCAGCGGGGCAAGGGATCGTCGATCGGCTTCGGGGCCGACGTGAGCGCCCCGGAGGACCGCCAGACGGGCGAGGTCCTGAAGGAAATCGAGCCGGAGGACCTGCTACGCTTCGGCCTCATTCCGGAATTTGTCGGCAGGCTGCCGGTCATCGCGACGCTCGAGGACCTCGAAGTAAGCGCACTGATCGAAATCCTCACACGGCCCAAGAACGCCCTCGTCAAGCAGTATCAGCGCCTGTTCGACATGGAAGATGTACAGCTGACATTCGCCGAGGACGCATTGAAGGGCATCGCCGCCAAGGCAGTTTCGCGCAAGACGGGCGCCCGCGGCCTCAGGGCGATCATGGAGAGCATCCTCCTCGACAGCATGTTCGACCTGCCGAGCATGGAGGGCGTCGAGGAAATCGTCATCAGCCGTGAGGTGGTGGAAGGGCGCGCGCAGCCTTTGCACATCTATGTCGAGCGCGGTAACGAGACCAAGGCGGGCGCTTGAAGGGGTCGAGGACTCTTCCCAGATAAGGACCGAGCGAGGCGGTTGTAAATGATGTCATTGAGGCAGCCTTGCCACTCACGAAGCCTCCCGAGGATGCATCATGACTAGTTCCAGCGGCGACCTCTATCCCGTTCTCCCATTGCGGGACATCGTGGTCTTCCCTCACATGATCGTGCCGCTCTTCGTCGGGCGCGAGAAATCCGTGCTGGCGCTCGAAGAGACGATGAAGAACGACAAGCACATCCTGCTGGTCACGCAGAAGGACGCGGCGGTCGACGAGCCAGGCCCGGACGATATTTTCCGGGTCGGCACGATCGGCTCCGTGCTCCAGCTTCTGAAGCTGCCCGACGGCGCGGTAAAGGTGTTGGTCGAGGGGCAGGGCCGCGCCGAGGTCGTGGCCTATACCGAGCGAGACGAATTCTTTGAGACGGCGGCCCGCGACATCCCGGAGGGCGCCGAGGGCGACCCAAAGGAAATGTCCGCGCTGGTTCGCTCGGTGGCCTCGCATTTCGAGAGCTACGTAAAGCTCAACAAGAAGATTCCGCCCGAGGTGATCGCCACGGTCGGTCAAATCGAGGATCCTTCCAAGCTCGCCGATACCGTGGCGGCGCATCTAAGCCTCAAGATTGCCCAGAAGCAGGAACTTCTCGAGACAATACCCGTCTTCGAGCGCCTGGAGCGGGTCTATGCCTATATGGAAGGCGAGATGGATGTGCTGGAGGTCGAGAAACGGGTCCGCTCGCGCGTCAAGCGGCAAATGGAACGCACGCAGCGCGAGTACTATCTGAACGAACAGATGAAGGCGATCCAGAAAGAACTCGGCGACGGTGGGGAAGGCCGCGACGAGCTCTCGGAGATAGAGGAAACGATCAAGAACACGCGCCTTTCCAAGGAAGCCGAGGAAAAGGCGACCGCGGAGCTCAAGAAGCTGCGCAGCATGAGTCCGATGTCGGCCGAGGCGACGGTCGTGCGCAACTATCTCGACTGGATTCTCGGCATTCCCTGGAAGAAGCGGACCAGGGTGAAGCGGGACGTCAGCGCCGCGGAGCGCATCCTCGACGAAGATCACTACGGTCTGGAAAAGGTTAAGGAGCGGATCGTCGAATATCTGGCGGTCCAAAACCGCGTGCGGAAGGTGAAGGGGCCGATCCTCTGTCTGGTCGGACCGCCCGGCGTCGGCAAGACCTCGCTGGGTAAGTCGATCGCGCGCGCCACCGGGCGCAATTTCGTGCGCATGTCGCTGGGCGGAGTGCGCGACGAAGCCGAGATTCGCGGGCACCGGCGCACCTATATTGGGTCCATGCCCGGCAAGGTGGTCCAGGGCATGAAGAAGGCCAAATCGTCCAACCCGCTGTTCCTGCTGGATGAGGTAGACAAACTCGGTGCGGACTGGCGCGGCGACCCGTCGTCTGCGCTTCTGGAAGTGCTCGACCCGGAGCAGAACGGGACCTTCAACGACCACTATATGGAAGTCGACTACGACCTGTCGGACGTGATGTTCATCACGACCGCCAACACGCTCAGGTTGCCGCAGCCGTTGCTCGACCGCATGGAGGTGATCCGCATTCCCGGATATACCGAGGACGAGAAGGTCGAGATCGCACGCCGCCACCTGATCGACAAGCAACTGGCCGCGCACGGGCTGAAGAGCGAAGAGTGGTCGATCTCGGACGACGCTCTGCGCGACCTTACCCGGTACTACACGCGCGAGGCCGGTGTCCGGAACCTGGAGCGCGAGATCGCGAATCTGCAACGTAAGGCGGTGAAGGCGCTGGCCACGAGCGAAGCTGACGCGATCGAAGTCGAGAGCGACAATCTCGAGACCTATGCGAGAGTGCGCAAGTTCCGTTACGGCCAGACGGAACTGGAGGATCTGGTCGGCGTCACGACAGGGTTAGCCTGGACAGAGATGGGCGGCGAAATTCTCTCGATCGAGGCCGTTGTCATGCCGGGCAAGGGCAACGTCAAGAATACCGGTAAGCTTGGCGAAGTGATGCAGGAGTCCGTCGAGGCGGCGCGCAGCTTCGTCCGTTCCCGGATGCTACGGTTCGGCATCACCCCGCCGGAGTTCGACCGCCGAGATATCCACGTCCATGTACCGGAGGGGGCCACACCCAAGGACGGACCGTCTGCCGGTGTCGCCATGTGCACGTCGATCGTTTCGGCATTGACCGGCATTCCGGTTCGTCGCCATGTGGCGATGACCGGTGAAATCACGCTGCGCGGACGTGTGCTGCCAATCGGCGGGCTGAAAGAAAAATTGCTTGCTGCGCTGCGGGCCGGGATCACTACCGTGTTGATCCCCGAGGAAAATGTGAAGGATCTCGCAGAGATACCGGACAATGTAACAAGCAGCCTCGAAATCATTCCGGTAGAAACCGTCGATGAGTTGCTGAGTCGGGCGCTGACCGATATCCCGATACCGATAGACTGGCAGCCGCCGGCACTGGCGGAAACGCCGCCACCGGCAGTCGAAGGTGCAACCTTCGGAGGGATAGTTACGCATTGATATGCAATCGGGTTCAATTCAGTTGCCCAATTGTGTATCGTTTTGCTGGACCTTTGTCCTGAATCGGGTTAGCAACAGCATCGTCTTCAGCGAAGTCGGGAGGGGAAAAATGAACAAGAACGATCTGGTTGGAGCTGTAGCAGTATCCGCGAACTTGCAGCGAGCGGAGGCCGCACGGGCCGTAGATGCTGTTTTCGAGACGATCTCAAAAGCTCTGGCCGACAGCCAGGATGTGCGGTTGATCGGTTTCGGAACCTTTTCGGTCGCCCATCGGCCGGCGTCCAAGGCGCGGAATCCCAGGACAGGTGAAACGATCGATGTTGCCCCGTCGAACCAGCCGAAATTCAGGGCGGGCAAGGGTCTGAAGGACGCCGTAAACTAACGGCGCATGGGGCGAGCCTGGGCCTAGGGGCGATTAGCTCAGCCGGGAGAGCACCTCGTTTACACCGAGGGGGTCGGCGGTTCGATCCCGTCATCGCCCACCATTCCAAATTTTTGAAAAATGTGAACATTTGTTGACATGGGTTGGCTGCAATGTTGTTCCGGCCAACCATGCATGCGAGCCTAAGCATTCCCGAATAGGGGATAGGCGCCGTCGCCGGTCGACGGAAATTGCTTGCTTCGATGGTTGGTTTGGCGGCAGAGTCGGGGCTCCGGCGGTGCTTTGGGGCGTTTTCGACAAGGGCGAGGTAGTTTTTCGCCAGATCGGATCCCGATGTGGCTTGTCGGTGAGGCGTGCGGCGGTATTTCCGGGGTAAGCACCCTAAACTCGACCGCCAGGCTGTCCGAACAGACGAGGCCACCTCGGATCGAGCCGGACACAATTCGTCGGTAGCTTTGTCGGGTCGCCATCGATGAACTTCGACCATGCCATCCGGACGAGACGGCAGGAGGCCTGACGCTTCGGCATTGGCAGCGGCGTCTCGCTGTCTGCCCGGGAGAAACGGGAAAGGCGCTATGCGCCGTTTTCGGGCCGGAACCTGCTGTCTGGCATCCGGCCCGAGCGTGTGACCAACAGGCGCACCCATACACTTGCCGATTTCGAGGACTTCAGCGCTGATATCAAGGCAGTCGTGCCGATGGAACCGGTCGCGATGGTGTTTTTCGATGTCGGCGATACCGGGATTTGTTCCTGAATTGAACCGAAGAGCGTGGCAAGCGTCCGCGACACGCTGGGGTTCGCGACTGACAAGAACCAGATGCACCCGATCGATCCGGAATCGAGGAAGGTCCTGCACGGCGTTCCCGGTTGGCGACCGCTGCATCCTTGACCGGGCGGTGGGTCTCGGCTAGACGGTCGTCGTTGCGCATCCGGGGGTGTAGCTCAGTCGGTTAGAGCGCTGGCCTGTCACGCCAGAGGCCGCGGGTTCGAGTCCCGTCACTCCCGCCACCCACCCTGGCCAGAGGCAGTATGAACGGAGAGCCCCGACGGGGCTTTGCAGTCGCACCTCCGGCCTCTATGGTGCGCCCGCATCAGGATTGAAACGGAGGAAACCGGCCCAGGACAATGGAAACGCTTCTCGCTGAATATGTTCCGATCCTGATCTTTACGGCCGTCGCCGGTGCGTTGGCGGTCGGCGCCGTGGTCGCTTCCTTGATTGTCGCCCGGCAGAAGCCCGACTCGGAGAAGCTCTCGACATATGAATGCGGTTTCGAGGCGTTCACCGACACGCGGGGACGCTTCGATGTGCGCTTCTACCTGGTTGCGATCCTGTTCATCATTTTCGACCTTGAGGTGGCATTCCTGTTTCCTTGGGCCATTTCACTCGGCGGTATCGGGATGCTGGGCTTCTGGTCCATGGTGATCTTCCTGGGCGTGCTGACGGTCGGGTTCATCTATGAATGGCGCAAGGGAGCGCTTGAATGGGAGTGATCGGCCAACCGGCACTGGGGCCAGGAGCCGCGCAGGACGCCTTGCTGCGGGGGGTTAGCGACGAACTTCAGGACCGTGGCTATGTCGTCGCGCAGTTCGACAAGCTGGTGAATTGGGCGCGTTCGGGGTCGTTGTGGCCGATGACTTTCGGGCTCGCCTGCTGCGCCGTCGAAATGATGCACACGGCATGCTCGCGTTACGACCTGGACCGTTTTGGCGTTGTGTTTCGTCCGAGTCCGAGGCAGTCGGATGTCATGATCGTGGCCGGGACGCTGACCAACAAGATGGCGCCGGCTTTGCGGAAGGTTTACGACCAGATGGCCGAACCGCGCTGGGTGATCTCCATGGGTTCCTGTGCGAATGGCGGCGGCTACTATCACTATTCCTATTCGGTGGTCCGCGGTTGCGACCGCATCGTGCCCGTCGATGTCTATGTGCCGGGATGCCCGCCGACGGCCGAAGCGTTGCTATACGGCGTGTTGCTGCTGCAGAAGAAGATCCAGCGTACCGGCACGATAGCGCGCTGAAGCGAGTCGGCAAATGGACGAAGCCCTGAATGACCTCGCCGAGCATGTCGAGGCGGCGGTCGGAGAAAAGGCCGCGCTCGAGCCGGCCGGGCCGGAACTGGTGTTGCGAGTCGGACGCGATGCGCTACTCGAAGTGCTTACCTTCCTGCGCGATGACGCAAATTGCCACTTCAAGTGCCTCGTCGATCTTTGCGGTGTCGATTATCCGGAGCGTTCGGAGCGGTTCGAGGTTGTCTATAATTTGCTGAGTCACCGCCACAACCTTCGTATCCGGGTCAAGACAGCGACGGACGAGGATACGCCGGTGCCTTCGGCATCGGGGCTCTTCAGTTCGGCGGTCTGGTTCGAGCGGGAAGCCTGGGACCTCTACGGCATCTTCTTTTCGGACCATCCGGACCTGCGCCGACTGCTGACCGACTACGGTTTCGAAGGCTATCCGATGCGCAAGGACTTCCCGCTCACCGGGTATGTCGAAGTCCGGTACGACGACGAACAGAAACGAGTCGTCTATGAGCCGGTGGCGCTGACGCAGGAGTTCCGGTCCTTCGACTATCTCAGCCCGTGGGAGGGACCGCTGCCAGGCGACGAGAAGGCGGAGGCGCCTGATGGCTGAGGCCCAGATCCGGAACTACACGCTGAATTTCGGCCCCCAGCACCCGGCCGCTCATGGCGTGCTGCGCATGGTCATGGAGCTCGATGGCGAGGTCGTGGACCGCATCGACCCTCATATCGGCCTGCTGCATCGCGGCACAGAGAAACTGATTGAGCACAAGACCTATCTTCAGGCCGTGCCCTATTTCGACCGGCTGGACTATGTCGCGCCGATGAACCAGGAGCACGCCTTCGCGCTCGCGACGGAGACGCTGCTTGGAATCGAGGTACCGGAGCGCGGCCAATATATCCGCGTCCTGTTCTCAGAGATTTCGCGCATCCTGAACCATCTGCTGAATCTAACGGCCTTTGCTCTGGATATCGGCGCGATGACGCCAATGCTGTGGGGCTTCGAGCAGCGCGAACTGTTGATGGAATTCTACGAGCGTGCGAGCGGCGCCCGCCTGCATGCCGCCTATTTCCGCCCCGGCGGCGTCCACCAGGACCTTCCGGCGGGCATGCTCGATGACATTGCGGAATGGACCGCAGCGTTTCCCAAGTTCATCTCCGATATGGAAAAGCTGCTCAACGAGAACCGCATCTTCAAACAGCGCACCGTGGATATCGGCCGCGTATCGGCGGAAGATGCGCTCGACTGGGGTTTCTCCGGGCCGATGCTGCGGGCATCGGGCGTTCCCTGGGACCTGCGTAAGGCACAGCCCTACGATGTATACGACCGGATGGATTTCGATATCCCCGTTGGCAAGAACGGCGATTGCTATGACCGCTACCTGGTCCGGGTGGAGGAGATGCGCCAGTCGCTTCGCATCATAGACCAATGCGTTCGGGACATGCCCGAGGGCGCGGTAGTCACTGAGAGCAACAAGGTGGCCCCGCCCAAACGCGGCGAGATGAAGCAGTCGATGGAAGCGCTGATTCATCACTTCAAACTCTATACCGAAGGCTACCGGGTGCCGGCGGGCGAGACTTACACCGCTGTAGAGGCGCCGAAAGGCGAGTTCGGCGTCTATCTGGTCTCGGACGGCACCAACCGGCCCTACCGGTGCAAGATCCGTGCTCCGGGTTTCGCGCACCTTGCAGCGATGGACTTCCTGTCGCGCGGTCATATGCTTGCCGACAGCGTCGCTATCCTCGGCGCCATGGACATCGTGTTCGGAGAGATCGATCGATGAGCGGGTGCGCCGAAGCTGCCGGGGGCTTCGCCTTCACGGCCTGCAATCGGGAGGCGGCGAAGGCCGCGGTCGCCAAGTATCCGGAAGGCCGGCAACAAAGTGCGGTGATGCCGCTTCTGGACCTGGCGCAACGCCAGCTCGGTTGGACGTCGCCGGCAGTCATCGAATATGTGGCGGAATATTTGAACTTGCCGGCGATCCGTGTCTGGGAAGTCGCCAGCTTCTACACGATGTATTACCGCGAGCCGGTTGGGGAATACCGCCTGCATGTCTGCACGACCACACCGTGCTGGCTGCACGGATCCGATGAAGTCGTTCGGGTCTGCAAGGAAAAGACCGGGCTCGATTTCGGCGAGACCGACGAGAAGGGGCTCTTCACCCTGTTGGAAGTCGAATGTCTCGGAGCGTGCGTCAACGCGCCGATCCTTCAGGTCAATGACGACTATTTCGAAGACCTGGATGCAGACCGGACAGCAGCGTTGCTCGACGCGCTGGCGGAAGGCCGCTCGCCGACCCCGGGCACCTTGGCGGAGCGGCTGAATTCGGCGCCGGAGGGTGGCAAGACGACGCTGCTGGAGGCCGGCGCCCAATGCTGAGCGACCGGGACCGTATTTTCACGAACCTGTACGGCGAACACGACTGGACGTTGAAGGGCGCCCGCGCCCGCGGCGACTGGGACGGCACGGCCGAACTGATCGCAAAGGGGCGGGAGTGGCTTGTCGAGGAGGTCAAGGCATCGGGGTTGCGTGGGCGTGGCGGAGCAGGGTTCCCCACCGGCCTTAAATGGTCCTTCATGCCGAAGCAGAACGACGGACGCCCCGCCTATCTCGTCGTCAATGCCGACGAGGGCGAGCCCGGCACCTGCAAGGACCGGGACATGATGCGCTGGGACCCGCATAAGCTGGTCGAGGGGTGTCTCGTCGCTTGCGCAGCGATGGGCGCAGGGGCCGCATACATCTATGTGCGCGGCGAGTTCTACAACGAGGCGCGCAACCTGCAGCACGCCATCGACGAGGCTTATGAGGCAGGTTTGATCGGCCGCAATGCTTGCGGCTCGGGCATCGACTGCGACATCTTCCTGCATCGGGGCGCCGGCGCATATATCTGCGGCGAGGAGACCGCCCTCATCGAGAGCCTGGAAGGCAAGAAGGGACAACCGCGACTGAAGCCTCCATTCCCGGCCATGGCGGGGCTCTACGGCTGTCCGACGACCGTGAACAATGTCGAGACCATCGCCGTGGCGCCGACCATCCTGCGCCGAGGCGCAGGATGGTTTTCCGGCTTCGGGCGCAGCAACAACACCGGCACCAAGGTGTTCTGTATTTCAGGCCATGTGAACCGCCCTTGCAATGTCGAAGAGGCGATGAGCATCCCGATGCGCGAGCTCAT
Organism: Alphaproteobacteria bacterium; assembly: GCA_965261985.1. Taxonomy (GTDB): domain Bacteria; phylum Pseudomonadota; class Alphaproteobacteria; order Bin95; family Bin95; genus Bin95. The sequence continues at coordinate 3,640,350 of OZ253490.1, read as the reverse complement.
CGAGAAACACGCCGGCGGGGTGCGCGGCGGCTGGGACAATCTCAAGGCCGTCATTCCCGGAGGTTCCTCAACGCCGATCCTGCCGAAAAGCATCTGCGACGAGGTGCTGATGGATTTCGACGCGCTTCGCGAAGTTCAGAGCGGGCTCGGCACGGCCGCGCTGATCGTGATGGACCGGTCCACGGACGTCGTGCGCGCGATTGCGAGGCTTGCGCGCTTCTATGCGCACGAGAGTTGCGGGCAGTGTACGCCTTGCCGCGAGGGAACCGGCTGGATGATGCGCGTGATGGAGCGGATGGCGTCGGGACGCGCCCGTGTCGAGGAGATCGACATGCTGCTCGACGTTTCCAAGGAAATCGAAGGCCACACCATCTGCGCGCATGGCGATGGTTCCGCCTGGCCGATCCAGGGGTTGATCCGCCATTTCAGGCACGAGATGGAGGACCGCATCCTCACCTACCGCAACCGGGCCGCAGCGGCCTGATTCCGGAGGGCGGAGCCAATGCCCAAGCTTACCGTCGACGGGATAGAGGTCGAGGTCCCGCCCGGCAGCACTGTCCTGCAGGCGATAGAGGCCGCGGGCAAGGAGGTGCCGCAGTTCTGCTATCACGAGCGCCTTTCGATTGCCGGAAATTGCCGTATGTGCCTGGTCGAGATCCGTCCCGGCCCGCCGAAGCCGGCGGCTTCGTGCGCCATGCCCGCCGGCGACAATATGGAAGTGCTGACCTCCAGCCCGATGACGCAGAAGGCACGCAAGGGCGTGATGGAGTTTCTGCTCATCAACCACCCCCTCGATTGCCCGATCTGCGACCAGGGCGGCGAGTGCGATCTGCAGGACCAGGCCCTGTTTTACGGCGCGGATACAAGCCGCTTCGAGGAAAACAAGCGAGCCGTACCGGACAAGGACATGGGGCCGCTCATCAAGACGACGATGACGCGATGTATCCATTGCACCCGGTGCATCCGCTTCGCAGAGGAAGTGGCCGGCGTTCCGATGATCGGAGCGGTCGGGCGCAGCGAGCATATGGAGATCACCACGCTCGAGCGCGCCGTCGCGAGTGAGCTTTCGGGAAATGTCATCGATCTCTGCCCGGTAGGCGCGCTCACTTCGAAGCCCTATGCCTTCAATGCGCGTCCCTGGGAGTTGCGCAAGACCGAAGGTATCGACGTGTTCGACGCGCTCGGTGCCAATATCCGCATCGATTCGCGGGGCCCGGAAGTGTTGCGCATCCTGCCGCGCCTGAACGAAGAGGTGAACGAGGAGTGGCTCGGCGACAAGTCGCGCTTCGCGCATGACGGTCTCCGCCGCCAGCGCCTGGACCGACCCTATGTGCGCCGGGAGGGCAGGCTGCATCCGGCGAGCTGGGGCGAGGCCTTTGCGGCTATCCGGGCAAGATTCAAGGGCCGCTCCGGCATGGATATCGGCGCAATTGCCGGCGACCAGGCCGACGCCGAAGCGATGATGGCACTCAAGGATCTGATGCAAAGCCTCGGCTCGCCGCATCTGGATTGCAGGCAGGACAGTACGGCTGCGGTTCCCGGTCAACGCGCCAGCTATCTCTTCAACTCGACCGTCCAGGGTATCGAAGAGACCGATGCGCTGCTGTTGATCGGCTGCAATCCACGCTGGGAATCTCCGGTGCTCAACGCGCGGATTCGCAAGCGGTGGCTGGCCGGCGATTTGCGGATCGGCGCGATCGGCGAACGGAACGATCTCGGCTATCGCTACGACCTCCTGGGCGAAGGCGGACAAACATTGAGGGGCGTGGCCGCCGGAAGGAACCGCTTCTGCGCCGTGCTGAAGGATGCGTCGCGTCCGATGCTGATCCTTGGCACCGGCGCTCTCGCGCGACCGGACGGCGCGGCGGTATTGACGGCGGCGCAGCGCATAGCCGAACTGAACGGCCTGATCCGTGAGGACTGGAACGGCTTTAACGTGTTGAACCGGGCGGCATCGCGGGTCGGGGGCCTCGATCTCGGCTTCATGCCCGGCGAGGGCGGGGCGGATACCGCAGGCATGTTGTCCGGTGCAGTCGATACGCTCTTCCTGCTCGGTGCCGACGAAATGGACCTGTCCGGCCTCGGCGATGCCTTTGTCATCTATCAGGGGCACCATGGCGACGCGGGAGCCGCGCGGGCCGACGTTATCCTGCCGGGTGCGGCCTATACCGAAAAATCGGGTACTTGGGTCAATCTGGAGGGGCGCGTGCAGCGCAGTGAAAGAGCGACCTTCCCGCCGGGCGAGGCGCGCGAGGACTGGGCGGTGCTGCGCGCCCTGTCGGACGCGCTGGGGTCTCCGCTTCCTTACGACTCGCTGCCGGCATTGCGTGCCCGCCTCGGTCGGACGAATCCGGTGTTCGACACGCGGGACGAAGTCGTGCCGGCGCAATGGCACCGCGCCGCTCCGAGCGGCCGGATCGACGACGCACCCTTCGCAAGCCCGGTATCCAACTACTACATGACCGACCCGATTTCGCGCGCCTCCGAAACGATGGCGGTCTGCACAGAGACCTTCCTCGTCGGGGAAGCACCCGATGGTTAGCTTCTGGAGTGCCTATGTCTGGCCGGCGGCTGCCATCGTCGGTTACATTCTGCTGATCGTTTTACCGCTTCTCGGCTGCATCGCCTATCTCACGTTTGCCGAGCGCAAGGTCATCGCATCCATGCAGATGCGCAAGGGGCCGAATGTCGTCGGGCCCTTCGGTTTGCTTCAACCGGTAGCCGACGGGCTGAAGCTGCTGACAAAGGAAACGATAATTCCCTCCGGCGCCAATCGCGTCGTCTTCTTGCTGGCGCCGGTGCTGACTTTCGCGTTGGCGCTGGTCGCCTGGGCCGTGATCCCTTTCGACCTTGGCTGGGTGCTGGCGGATATCAATGTCGGAGTGCTTTACCTTTTTGCCATTTCTTCCCTCGGCGTTTACGGCATCCTGATGGCGGGGTGGGCTAGCAACTCGCGATACCCGTTTCTCGGCGCATTGCGGTCCGCGGCGCAGATGGTCTCCTATGAGGTCTCGATCGGTTTCGTGATCGTGACGGTGCTGCTGTGCACGGGCTCCCTGAACCTTTCGGTTATCGTCCAGGCGCAGCAGGGATCTGCAGGTCTGTTTTCATGGTTCTGGCTGCCGCTGCTGCCCATGTTCATAGTCTTTATCGTATCGGCGCTTGCCGAGACCAATCGCGCGCCTTTCGATCTGCCGGAAGCGGAGGCGGAGCTCGTCGCCGGCTACAATGTCGAGTATTCGGCGATGACATTCGCCCTGTTCTTCCTGGGCGAATACGCGAACATGATCCTGATGAGCGCCATGACGGTCGTTCTGTTCCTCGGCGGCTGGCTCTCCCCGATTCCCTACGAACCGTTCACTTGGATCCCGGGCATCGTCTGGTTCGCGCTGAAGACAGCCTTGGTGCTGTTCACCTTTCTCTGGGTACGGGCAACCTTCCCGCGCTACCGCTACGACCAGTTGATGAGGCTCGGCTGGAAGGTGTTCTTGCCGCTGTCCCTGTTGTGGGTAGTAGTGACGGCGGGCGTGCTGGTGGCATTCGATTGGGTGCCGGACCCGGTCGCGGCGCAGTCGTCGTGAACGACAGGGAGTACTGAACGATGACAGCTCTCGACCGCGGCATGCGTAGCTTCCTGCTGACGGAACTGGTTTCCGGAATGTGGCTCACTTTGAAATACATGTTCAAGCCGAAGGTGACGCTGAACTATCCCTACGAGAAAGGTCCTCTCAGTCCGCGTTTCCGGGGTGAACATGCGCTGCGGCGCTATCCGAACGGCGAGGAACGCTGTATCGCATGCAAACTCTGCGAGGCCATCTGTCCGGCCCAGGCGATTACCATCGAGGCGGAACCGCGCGAAGACGGCAGCCGACGTACTACGCGTTACGACATCGACATGACGAAGTGCATCTATTGCGGCTTCTGTGAGGAGGCCTGTCCCGTGGACGCCATCGTTGAGGGCCCGAATTTCGAGTTCGCGACCGAGACGCGCGAAGAGCTTATGTACAACAAGGAAAGACTCCTGGCGAACGGCGACCGCTGGGAGGCGTCGCTTGCAGACAATCTCGCCCTCGACGCGCCTTACCGCTGAGACAGGGAGGAGACGGTGGTCGTTCAAGCCCTGGCGTTCTATGTCTTCGCAGCGGTTGCGACCGCCGCTGGGGTCATGGTCATTTCGGCTCGCAACCCGGTGCACTCGGTCCTGTTCCTGATTCTTGCATTCTTCAATGCGGCAGGCTTGTTCGTGCTGTTGGGCGCCGAGTTCCTCGCGATGCTTCTGGTGGTGGTCTATGTCGGCGCAGTGGCGGTATTGTTCCTGTTTGTGGTGATGATGCTCGATATCAACTTCGCGGAATTGCGCGAAGGGTTTCTTCAATACCTCCCTATCGGCGCTCTCGTCGGAGTCGTGTTGCTTGCCGAACTGGCGCTGGTTGGTGGCAGCTGGGCGCTGTCCGAGGGAGCCGGTAAGACATCCCTGCCGGTTCCTGACAAGGAAATGACCAACACACACGCTTTGGGCCACGTCCTCTACACCGACTACATTTATCTTTTCCAGGCTGCGGGCCTCGTATTGCTGGTCGCCATGATCGGCGCCATCGTGCTCACGCATCGCAGACGTACAGGCGTACACAGGCAGCGGATCGGCACACAGATCGGCCGCCGCAGAGAAGATACCATCGAGGTCGTCAAGGTCCCGACAAGGGGAGGTATGTAATGCTGGAAATCGGCCTTGCGCACTACCTCACGCTTGCGGCGATCCTCTTCACGCTCGGAATCTTCGGCATCTTTCTCAACCGCAAGAACGTCATCATCATTCTGATGTCGATTGAGCTCATGTTGCTCGCGGTCAATATCAATCTCGTCGCGTTTTCCCGGTTCCTCGAAGACATGACCGGCCAGGTCTTTGCTATGTTTGTGCTCACTGTCGCAGCAGCCGAGGCCGCTATCGGCCTGGCGATCCTGGTGGTCTATTTCCGCAATCGCGGATCGATCGCCGTCGAAGACATCAATCTGATGAAGGGCTGAAGCGAGGCAGGCAAGCGCGCATGTTGCATCTGGCCGCAATATTTCTCCCGCTTCTGGCGGCGGTCGTCGTCGGGCTGTTCGGGCGCCTTATGGGGGACCGTCCGTCGCAGCTGGTGACCTGCCTTGCTGTGACCGTTGCGGCTGCCTGTTCGGTCTTCATCTTCATCGATATCGCCTATGGCGGCGGCGGTCCCGAAACCCTGCATGTTCTGGACTGGATCCGGTCCGGCGGGTTCGAGGCGCACTGGACGCTCCGTTTCGACACGCTTTCGGCGGTCATGCTGGTGGTCGTCAATGGCGTAGCGGCCTGCGTCCACTGGTATTCGATCGGCTATATGAGCCACGATCCGCACAAACCGCGCTTCATGGCTTATCTCAGCCTTTTCACATTCTCCATGCTGATGCTGGTGACCTCCGACAATCTGGTTCAGCTTTTCTTCGGATGGGAGGGCGTCGGCCTCTGTTCCTATCTCCTGATCGGTTTCTGGTACGATCGGCCGGCCGCCAATGCGGCGGCCATCAAGGCGTTCATCGTGAACCGCATCGGCGACTTCGGGTTTGCGCTGGGTATTTTCGGTATCTGGGTGGTATTCGAAACGGTCCAGTTTTCGTCGATCTTCATGGCCGCTCCGGACTATGTCGGCGAGAGCGTCAGCTTCCTTGGCATGGAACTGCCGGCTATCGAATTGCTGTGCTTCCTGCTGTTCATCGGCGCGATGGGCAAATCGGCGCAAATCGGCCTGCATACCTGGTTGCCGGATGCCATGGAGGGCCCGACGCCGGTGTCGGCACTAATCCACGCCGCGACCATGGTGACAGCAGGCGTTTTCATGTGCGTTCGCCTGTCGCCGCTGTTCGAATTCGCGCCCGACACCCTGGCCTTCATCACCTTCATAGGGGCGACGACGGCTTTTTTCGCTGCAACCTGTGCGCTGACGCAGACAGACATCAAGCGGGTGATTGCGTATTCCACATGCAGCCAGCTCGGCTACATGTTCTTCGCGATCGGGGTTTCCGCCTATCCGGCGGCAATCTTCCACCTCATGACCCATGCCTGCTTCAAGGCGCTGCTGTTCCTCGGTGCCGGCAGCGTTATCCATGCCATGTCGGGAGAGCAGGACATGCGCCGCATGGGAGGCATTTGGCGGCAGGTCAAGCAAACCCATGTCCTGATGTGGATCGGATCGTTCGCGTTAGCCGGGTTACCGGTTTTCTCGGGGTATTTCTCGAAGGACTCGATCCTGGAAAGCGCCTGGGGGGCGCATAGCAGTATCGGCGCCTATGCCTATACCTTCGGGGTGCTGGCTGCGGTGATGACAGCGTTCTATTCGTGGCGGCTGCTGTTCATGACCTTCATGGGCGCGCCGCGCGCGGACGAGAAGGTCATGGCGCATGTCCATGAATCGCCTCCCGTTATGCTGGTTCCGCTCTATATCCTGGCCGCAGGGGCGGTCGTGACAGGGTTTGTGTTCGTGGACGCCTTTGTCAGTGAGGACTGGGACCGGTTCTGGGGCACATCCATCCTTATCCTGGAACAGAATTCGGCGATGATGGACGGGCACCACGCGCCCTGGTACATCAAGAAATTGCCGCTGGCGGCGGCGTTGGTCGGCATTCTGATTGCCTGGTACATGTATATCCAGAAACCGGATACGCCGGCTGCCCTCAGAAGCCATTTCGAACCTGTTTACCAGCTCTCCTTCAACAAGTGGTGGTTCGACGAAATCTACGACGTTGCGTTCGTGCGGCCGACCCGGTTCCTGGCCCGGCTGTGCTGGAAGGGCGGAGACGGATTTGTCATAGACGGCTTCGGCCCGGACGGGCTGGCGGCGGTCACGCGGGCGCTCGCTCGCCGGGCCAGCATTTTCCAGTCGGGTTACATCTATCATTACGCGTTCGCGATGATGGTGGGCGTAGTCGCCCTGGTCTCCTGGTATCTGTTCTCGGTGGGGTTCTAGAGGCATGAGCCCGGGGGTCGGCCTGCTTTCGATCGTCACCTTCCTGCCGCTTGTCGGTGTGTTGGCAATCCTGCTGCTTTGCCGCGGGACGGGCGAGGACGCAATTCGAAATGCCCGCATGGCGGCGTTGTGGACCTCGTTGGCAACCTTTGCCGTGTCGCTGTTTCTCTGGTTCCGGTTCGACCCGGGAACTGCCGATTTTCAATTTGTCGAACACGTCGAGTGGCTGACGGAATTCAATATCGCATACCGTATGGGTATCGACGGTATCTCCCTGTTCTTTGTATTGCTTTCAACATTTCTGACGCCGATATGTATTCTTTCGAGCTGGACCGCGGTTCAGGTTAGGGTAAAAGAATACATGATTGCGTTTCTTGCTCTCGAAACGCTTATGGTCGGAATGTTCTGCGCCCTGGACCTCGTTGTTTTTTATATTTTCTTCGAGGGTGTACTGATCCCGATGTTCCTGATCATCGGGGTATGGGGAGGCGCGCGTCGCATCTATGCGGCGTTCAAATTCTTCCTCTTTACCCTGCTGGGCTCCGTATTGATGCTGCTTGCACTTCTTGCCGTCTATCTGGAAGTTGGTACCACCGGCATTGTCGAGGCGCTTGCATATTCGTTCGCTCCCGACCTCCAGATTTGGCTTTGGCTCGCATTTTTCGCCAGTTTTGCGGTCAAGATACCGATGTGGCCGGTACACACCTGGTTGCCGGATGCGCATGTCGAGGCGCCAACGGCAGGTTCGGTCATCCTGGCCGGCGTTTTGTTAAAGATGGGCGGCTATGGATTCATTCGATTTTCGCTGCCTATGTTCCCGGAAGCGAGCGAGTTCTTTACGCCGCTGATCTTTGTGCTGAGCTGCGTGGCGGTGATCTACACATCGCTCGTGGCGCTGGCGCAGGAGGATATGAAAAAGCTCATCGCTTATTCCTCCGTCGCGCATATGGGCTTCGTGACCATCGGCATCTTCACGGCGACCAACCAAGGCATCGCCGGGGCCATCTTCCAGATGCTGAGCCATGGCATAGTGTCCGCCGCGCTGTTCCTCTGTGTCGGAGTAGTCTACGACAGGCTGCATACTCGCGAAATTGCACGCTATGGGGGACTCGTCCACCGTATGCCGGCCTATGCCGCGGTGTTCATGGTGTTTACCCTGGCGTCGGTCGGATTGCCCGGTACGAGCGGGTTCGTGGGCGAGTTCCTGGTGTTGCTGGGCGCATTCGAAGTGAACACATGGGTTTGCTTCCTCGCAGCGATAGGGGTCGTCCTCGGCGCCGCCTACATGCTGTACCTCTATCGCCGCGTGATCTTCGGAAAGCTGGAACGGGTGGAACTCCAGGCGATGCTGGACCTCAATCCGCGCGAGATCGCCGTGTTTGTGCCGCTCGTGGTGCTGGTGCTGTGGATGGGTATCTACCCGTCCTCATTCCTCGACCCGATCCAGATGTCGGTGCAGAACCTCGTCGACCAGCACCAGGCAGCCATGCACGCAATGGGTGAAACAGCGGCCGTTGCGGTGAAAGGGCATTGAGGCAATGGACATGACCTATGCCCTCGCCATGCCCGAAATCGTTCTGGCATGTCTTGCCATGGCATTGCTCATGGCCGGCGTCTTCGGGCTCGACAGGGGCCGAACGGTGCCCTGGCTCAGTGTCGTCTCTCTGGCCGTTACGCTGCTGCTTGTCCTGACCGGCGGAGCCGACCGTGTTGTCGGCCTCGGCGGGCTGTTCGTTACCGGGGCGTTTGCGGTTTATGTGAAAGTTCTGGTGTTGCTTGGCAGCGCGCTCGCCATCGTCATGTCTCTGACATTCAACGAGCGCGAGGCGCTCGACCGTTTTGAATTCCCGATCATGATCCTGTTCGCGACTCTCGGGATGCTAATGATGGTTTCGGCCAACGATTTGATTGCGCTGTATTTGGGCTTGGAATTGCAAAGCCTGTCCCTTTATGTGCTGGCCGCTTTTCGTCGTGACACGTTGCGATCCAGCGAAGCCGGGTTGAAGTATTTTGTGCTCGGCGCGCTTTCGTCTGGCATGCTGCTATATGGTTGCTCGATGATTTACGGCTTCGTCGGGGCGACAGGCTTCGACGCGATTGCTGCGGCGGTCGGCAGCGGCGACGAGCCCTCTCTGGGCGTTGTCGTGGGGCTGGTGTTTCTCATGGCCGGCCTTTGTTTCAAGGTCTCTGCAGCGCCGTTCCACATGTGGACTCCGGATGTCTATGAAGGCGCCCCAACGCCAGTAACGGCGCTTTTTTCGGTGGCGCCGAAAATCGCGGCTTTGGCTCTGTTCGTCCGCGTCCTGATCGAGCCGTTCGGGGATCTGGCCGACAAGTGGCAGCAGATCATTGTCGTAGTCGCGATCCTCTCGATGGCCATCGGCGCCTTTACCGCGATCGCCCAGGAGAACATCAAGCGACTGATGGCGTATTCGTCCATCGGGCATGTCGGCTATGCACTCGTCGGCGTCGCGACGGGCACCGAAGAAGGTGTCCGTGCGGTGCTGATCTATCTTGCCATATACCTGTTCATGAATGTCGGCGTATTCGCTTGTATCCTGGCGATGCGTCAGAATGGAACGGCGGTCGAGAATATTTCCGATCTTGCCGGGTTCTCGAAATCGCGTCCGCTGGTAGCGGGTATTCTTGGCGCCCTCATGTTTTCGATGGCGGGGATACCGCCGCTCGCCGGTTTCTTCGGCAAGTTTTATGTGTTCATGGCTGCCATTAACGCCGGATTGGTGGCGCTGGCGGTGTTCGGTGTGCTCGCGAGCGTCGTTGGCTGCTACTACTATCTGCGCGTCGTGAAAGTGATGTATTTCGACGAAGCAGGAGAAGACATGGACCGCCCGCTGCCTTCGGAAGTCGGCGTCGTGGCGGGACTGAGCGCCGCTGTGATCGTCCTCTTCGTCGTCGTGCCATGGACGATCACCGACTTCGCAGGAGCCGCCGCCAGCACATTGTTCGCCGGATGAGCGCGTTGCTGGCGGCGGCAGGCATCGAGTTGTTCGCCTACTCGGTTCTCGGCAGCACAAACGACGAAGCCAGACGTTTGGCCGGGACGGGCGAGTGCGGCCCGCTTGCGGTCTGGACGGCCGAGCAGCCCGGCGGCCGGGGTCGGGTCGGACGGAATTGGGCCGGGACGCGCGGCAACCTGATGGTGAGCCTGTTGCTCCATCCGGACCGTGCGCCCGCCGAAGCCGGTTCCATGGCCCTGGCGGCCGGTCTTGCGGTTGTCGACTGCGCCCGGGAGTGGGGCCGGGACGCGCGCATCAAATGGCCGAACGATGTTTTGCTGGAAGATGCCAAGCTGGCAGGCGTGCTGGTAGAGGCCGGCTCGAAAGGCCAAAAGCTTGACTGGATGGCCGTTGGCATCGGCCTCAATCTGGCCGAGGCGCCGGTGCTCGACCGTCCGACCGCCTGCATTGGCCCCGATATCCCGGTCGAAGCGGCGCTGGTGCGGGTTGTGGAAGCCGTGCTGCAGCGATACCGGGAATGGCTGGGCGGCGGTTTCCCGGCCGTGCGCGACGAGTGGCTGGAGCGGGCGGCATGGCTCGGTCGGACCGTTCGGGTCGGGGAGGGGCAGGGCGCTGTCGAGGGGATCATGCGGACCGTGGATGCGGACGGCTCGCTTGTTGTCTGCGATGCCGCTGGAGTAGAACGCCGACTCGCCGCCGGAGAGGTTTTCCCGCTGGAGGTCTGATGCTGCTCGCGATTGACGCCGGCAACACCAATATCGTCTTCGCGGTCTATGACGGCGAGGAACGGAAAGGCCTTTGGCGGGCCGGCAACGATCCGCACCGCACGGCAGACGAATATGCCGTCTGGCTGATGCAGTTGATGGAACTCGAAGGCGTCGATCCCCAAGCGGTAGAGTCCGCCATTGTGGCAACGGTCGTGCCCGCGTCCCTGTTCAATTTGCGTCGCTTGTGCCAGCGCTATTTCGGCGCTGTGCCGCTCATCATCGGCGATCCGGAGATCGATCTCGGGATGACCGTCCGGGTCGATAACCCGGCCGAGGTCGGAGCGGACCGGATCGTCAACGCCGTCGCAGCGCACAGCGCCTATCCCGGTCCGCTGATTGTCATAGACTTCGGCACTGCGACGACGTTCGATGTCGTCGATGCCCGGGGCGACTATCGCGGCGGCGTGATCGCGCCGGGCGTGAACCTTTCGATGGAGGCGCTGCACCAGGCGGCCGCCAAACTGCCGCTGATTGCAGTTTGCCGTCCCGAACGGGTGATCGGCAGCAACACCGTGGCTGCCATGCAGTCGGGCATTTTTTGGGGTTATGTCAGCATGATCGAAGGTGTTGTGCAGCGGATCGAGCGGGAAACCGGCGAATCCATGACAGTCGTGGCCACGGGCGGCCTGGCCCCTCTGTTCGCGGGTGCAACCGATGCTATCGGCCATATCGACAGCGACCTCACCCTGCGAGGTCTGCTCGAAGTACATCGGCGCAACGGGGGCAGCTCGTGACGCGCCTGCCGGTCCCGGGTGGCGACGAAATCCTGTTCGTGCCGCTCGGCGGCGTCGGCGATATCGGCATGAACTGCGCGCTTTACGGCCACGCCGGACGCTGGATTCTGGTGGACCTCGGCGTCATGTTCGGCGACGAGACAACGCCCGGCATCGAGATCATCGTTCCCGATACCGCCGCAGCGGAGGCGGTTCGGGACCGCCTCGATGCGATCGTCATCACCCACGCGCACGAAGATCATATCGGAGCCGTTCCGCATCTCTGGCCGGAACTGGGGGCACCGGTACACGTTACGCCGTTTTCGGCTGCTTTCCTGCGCCGCAAGCTGCGGGACGAACGCGCGGAGGGCGAAGTGCCCATCGTCGAGCACCGGCCGGGCGAACGCTTTTCGGTCGGGCCGTTCGAGCTCGAATATCTGCCTTTGGCGCATTCGATCCCGGAACCGAACGCGCTGGTAATACGCACCGCAGCGGGCACGGTCTTCCACACCGGAGACTGGAAGCTGGACCCCGGACCGGTTGTCGGAGACCCGGTGGACGAAGGGATCTTCCGCCGCCTCGGTGACGAAGGCGTGGCAGCGATGATCTGCGACTCCACCAATGCCACGATAGACGGCGCAAGCGGTTCGGAAGCGGACCTCCTGAGCAGCCTAACCGAACTGGTTGCTTCGAAGGGCAACCGGGTCGCATTCGCCTGTTTTGCGAGCAATGTAGCGCGGCTCGACACCGTGGCGCGGGCGGTTGCGGCCAGCGGCCGGTCTGCGGCGCTGGTGGGGCGCTCGTTGAAGCGCATGGACGAGATAGCCCGCGAATGCGGCTATCTGGCAGACATTCCCGCCTTCGTCTCGGAGCAGCATGCCGGTTACTTGCCGCGCTCGAATACGGCGATGATTTGCACGGGAAGCCAGGGAGAACCGCGCGCCGCCCTCGCACGGATTGCGTCCGGGTCGCATCCGCATGTCGAGCTGGAGAGCGGCGATACGCTTGTCTTCTCCTCCCGCACGATACCGGGCAACGAGCGGGCCGTGGCCAGGCTTCAGGACCGCTTCGTGCGCATGGGTGTCGAGATCGTGACATCGAAGGACGCATTCGTGCATGTGTCGGGACATCCGGGCCGCGATGAACTCCGGCGCATGTACGGGTGGATAAGGCCGAAATCGGCAGTGCCCGTCCATGGCGAGCTGCACCATCTTCGCGCCCATGCCCGGCTGGCGCGCGATTGCGGCGTCGGGACGGTTGCCGAGATCGAGGACGGCGTCCTGTTGCGGATTTCGGAGGACAAGGTGGAGCGTGCCGGCGAAATCCCGGTGGGGCGTCTCGGCCTGGATGGCGGGCGTCTCGTGCCGCTGGATTCGGAGCATGTCCGGGCGCGCAGACGCCTTTCCGAGCAGGGTGTTGTCACGGCGTCCATTGTGCTGAACGGCCGGGGCAGGACCCTCGCTGCGCCGCGTGTGTCCAGCCGGGGCATTGTGGCCGAGGACGAGGTCCAGGGCCTTGCCTTGGAGCTGGCCGGCCGCGGCGCCCATGCTCTCGAAAGGCTGAGCGCCATGCAACGCCGCGACGACGGCACCGTGGAAGATGCGGTACGGACGGCCGTGCGCCGGCATGTCCGGGCAAACTACGGCCGCCGACCGCTTGTCGAAGTCCATGTCATGCGTATCGAGGGAGGACAATCCGGATGATCGGCCGCCTGAACCACGTCGCCATCGCCGTGCCGGACCTGGACGCGGGCGCGCGCGCCTACCGGGGGTCGCTCGGAGCGCACGTTTCGGCGCCCCAGGCCCTGCCGGAGCATGGCGTCACCGTTGTCTTCGTCGAACTGCCCAATGCCAAGATCGAACTGCTGGAGCCGTTGGGGGAGACGTCGCCGATTGCCGGTTTCCTCGAGAAGAACCCCGCCGGCGGCATGCACCACATCTGCTATGAGGTGGACGATATCCTGGCTGCGCGGGACATTCTGACGGAAGCCGGTGCCCGGGTTCTGGGGAGCGGGGAACCAGCAATCGGCGCGCATGGCAAGCCGGTCCTTTTCCTGCATCCGAAGGATTTCTGCGGGACCCTGATCGAGATCGAGCAGGCCTGATGTCCTGGCTGTCCGGCATCGTCGTCTTTGTCATCGTCTGGTGGCTGGTCTTCTTCATGGCTCTGCCGGTCGGCGTCCGGCGGGCAGGGGAGGTCGAACGCGGCAACGACCCCGGCGCGCCGGAGAGGCCAAGGCTCGGCCTGAAGGCGGCGGCGACTACGGCGATCGCCGGCGTGCTCACCCTTCTTGCCTTCCTGCTGATCGACAGCGACTGGCTCGCATTCCGCAGGCCGTGAACTCTCGATGAGCTATTGCAGGACCGCCCCCGGCCATCCCTGGCATGGCCCCTACCACGACGGCGAATACGGTTTCCCGGCCCGCGACGACGCCGTGCTGTTCGAGCGATTGGCGCTGGAAATCAACCAGGCCGGCCTTTCCTGGCTGACGGTGTTGAAGAAGCGGGCGGCGTTCTTCGACGCATTTCGCGGCTTCGATCCCAAGGTCGTCGCCAGGTTCGACGACGCCGACCGGACGCGGCTGCTCGGAGACGCGAGCATCATTCGCAACCGCCTCAAGGTGGCCGCCGTAATCGAGAACGCGCGCCGGGTGGTTGCGATTCAAGACGAATACGGTTCCTTTGTGTCCTGGCTCGACGAACACCATCCGCTTCCGAAGGAAGACTGGGTCAGGCTCTTCAAGGGAAGCTTCAAGTTCATGGGCGGGGAGATCGTCGGCGAATTCCTGATGAGCACCGGCTATCTGCCGGGCGCGCACGAGCCCGGCTGTCCGGTCCATGCCCGCATTGTCGGCCTTGCCCCGCCCTGGCTGCGGAAAACCGGCGATCCAACGGACTGTTGAATGCCCAAGCGGACGCGGTAGATTGGCCCCGCTTTCCGGGACCATGAATTGAGCTTCCTGCCCATGCGCCGCACCCGCCTTTTCCTGCCGACATTGAAGGATGTGCCCGCCGAGGCGCAGATCGTCTCGCATCGCCTCATGTTGCGCGCGGGCATGGTCCAGCAGGCTTCCGCCGGCATCTATTCGTGGCTGCCGCTCGGCTTCCGCGTCCTGAAGAAGATCGAACAGGTCGTCCGCGAGGAGCAGGACCGGGCAGGAGCCCAGGAAGTGCTGATGCCGACGGTGCAATCTGCGGACCTCTGGCGCCGCTCGGGCCGCTATGACGACTACGGCCCGGAAATGCTTCGCATCCGGGACCGGCACGACCGCGACATGCTCTACGGGCCGACCAACGAGGAACAGATCACCGAAATCTTCGCAACCCATATCCGCAGTTACCGCGACCTGCCCAAGATGCTCTACCACATCCAGTGGAAGTTCCGGGACGAGGTCCGGCCCCGATTCGGCGTGATGCGCGGCCGCGAATTCCTGATGAAGGACAACTACTCCTTCGACCTCGACTTCGAGTCCGCACGCCTCTCCTACAACAAGATGTTCGTTTCCTATCTCAGGACATTCGCCCGGCTCGGCCTGAAAGCCGTGCCGATGGAAGCGGAGTCCGGGCCCATCGGCGGCAATCTCAGCCATGAGTTCCTCATTCTCGCGGACACCGGCGAGAGCAGCGTCTATTGCGACCGCGACTGCGTGGAGTTCGACATGCTTGCCCGCGCCGTCGATTACGAGGACCCTGAAGCGGTGGGGGCCGTGGTCGAGGAGTTCACCCGGCCCTATGCGCGCACGGACGAAAAACACGATGCGGCGGCGTTCGAGGCGGAAGTGCCCTCGGAGCGGCGCTATGTCGGTCGCGGCATCGAGGTCGGTCATATCTTCTATTTCGGGGCCAAGTATTCGGAGCCGCTCGGCGCCCGTGTGACGACTGCCGAGGGCGGTGAGGTTTCGGTACATATGGGGTCCTACGGCGTCGGCGTTTCCCGGCTGGCGGGCGCGGTCATCGAGGCGAGCCACGACGAGCAGGGCATCGTCTGGCCGGAGTCGGTTGCGCCTTACGGGGTCGGCATCCTCAACCTGCGTCAGGGCGATGCGCGCTGCGACGGCGCCTGCGAAGACCTCTACGCCAAACTCGCCCATCGGGAGCCGCTCTATGACGACCGCCCGGAGCGGGCCGGGGTGAAGTTCGCCGACATGGACCTGATCGGCCTGCCCTGGCAGGTGATTGTCGGCCCGCGCGGTCTAGACAAGGGAAGCGTCGAGCTCAAATGCCGCGCGACCGGCGAACGCCAGGATGTTTCGCTGGAGTCGGCATTGGCGCGGCTCGCCTGATGTTTTCGGCTTTCGAGCGCACCGTCGCTTTCCGCTATCTGCGCGCGCGGCGGCAGGAAGGGTTCATCTCGCTGATCGCGATTATCTCGTTGATCGGCATCGCGCTCGGGGTCGCGACCTTGATCGTGGTGATGTCGGTGATGAACGGCTTCCGCGCCGAATTGTTCGAGCGCGTGCTGGGCCTGAACGGCCATATCGCGGTGATGGCTATCGACCGCGGCCCGCTCGACGATTTCGACAAGCTGACCGGGCAGGTGCGGTCGGTCGAGGGTGTCGTGAGCGCCCATCCCTCGGTGGAAGGCCAGGCGATGATTGTGCGCGAGGGCGTGGCCTCGGGCGCACTTGCACGCGGCATCAGGGCAGACGACCTGCGCGCGCTTGCGATCGTCTCCGACAATCTGCGTTCCGGGGCGCTCGATGCGTTCGGCGACCCGGCAGGCGTCGTGCTCGGCGACCGCCTGGCGGCCCGCCTCGGTGTCGGGCCCCGCGGGCGAATCTCGATGGTTGCGCCGAAGAGCAATGCCGGGCCGTTCGGCGCCATGCCCCGGACCAAGGCGTTCCGCGTGCTCGCGACCTTCCATGTCGGGATGTACGAATACGACAACACCTACGTCTATATGCCGCTGGAAACCGCGCAACGCTTCTTCAAGCTCGGCGACGGGGTCACCAATATCGAGGTGACGACAGCCGATCCGGAGAGTGTCCGCGAGGTCGGAGCGCGTATCCTCGCGGCGACCGATCCCGGCGTGCAGGTGTTCGACTGGCGCCAGTCCAATGCGAGCTTCGTGAGCGCGCTGGAGGTCGAGCGGAACGTCATGTTCCTCATCCTCACCCTCATCGTCATGGTGGCGGCGTTCAACGTGCTTTCCAGCATGATCATGCTGGTGAAGGACAAGGCGCGCGACATCGCTATCCTGCGGGCCATCGGCTCGACGCGCGGCTCGATGATGCGCATTTTCTTCCTGACGGGATCGTCCATCGGCGTAATCGGCACCGGCGTCGGCTTTGGGCTCGGCCTCGCCTGTGCGACCAATATCGAGCGCCTGCGCCGCTGGATCGAGGGTTTCACCGGCACGGACCTGTTCCAGGCGGAGATCTATTTCCTTTCCAAACTGCCGGCCAAGGTGGATTCGACCGAGGTGGCGGCGGTGGTGGCGATAAGCTTGGTGCTTTCGATCCTGGCGCCGCTCTATCCCTGTTGGCGGGCCGCGCGGCAGGACCCAGCGGATGCGCTGCGCTATGAGTAGGGCGGCGCTGGAACTCAAGGGCGTGCAGCGCACCTTCGTGCAGGGCGACACCAGGCTGCCGGTGCTGCGGCGCATCGACCTTACCGTGTCGGAGGGCGAGACCGTCGCGCTGATCGGGCCTTCGGGTTCCGGCAAGACGACGCTGCTCCAGATTGCCGGCCTGCTGGACCGGCCCGATGCGGGCGAAGTGCGGATTTGCGGCGAAAGCGCCTCCGGCCTCACCGACAGGAAGCTGAGCGCCATGCGGGCGCGCCATCTGGGCTTCGTCTTCCAGTTCCATCAACTGCTGCCCGAATTCTCGGCCCGCGAGAATCTCGTGATCCCGCAACTCGTCACCGGCCGGTCGAAGCGCGAAGCGCGCTCGCGGGCGGACGCGCTGCTCGCCATGGTCGACCTGTCGAACCGGGCCAGCCACCGTCCGGCCCGCCTCTCGGGCGGCGAACAGCAGCGCGTCGCGATTGCGCGCGCCACGGCGAACGGGCCCCGCCTGTTATTGGCCGACGAGCCGACGGGCAATCTGGACGAAGCCAACGGGCGGCTCGTCATCCGGACATTCCTCGAACTGGCGCGCGAAGCGGGCGTCGCTGCCCTGGTCGCAACCCACAATATCGGCCTCGCCCGCCAGCTCGACCGCATCGTCACGCTGGAGGACGGCGCGCTGCTCGAGGACTCAGCCGACTAGGGCGCGGTGCATGATCCGCTCCTGGGCGGGGTCGTAGTCGTGCCGGACCATATGCAGCGCTTGGGCGTTGTCCCAGATCAGCACGTCGCCTTCGCGCCAGCGGTGGCGGTAAACGAAGCGGTCCTGCTCGCAATGGCCGACCAGACGGTCCATCAGCGCCTGCGAGGAGGCGGTATCCATGCCGTCGAAGCGCTCGATGCGGATCGGGTTGAAGTAGAGCGCCTTGCGGCCGCTGGCCGGATGGGGCCGCACCAGGGGGTGGTGCGCGCTCGGCGCTTCGCGTTCTTCGTCCGGCGTCATCGTCGCCATGCGGCGCGGCGCATAGCGGCTGTTATAGACGTGGTGGCCGACCAGCGGGTCCACCTCCCGGCGCGCTGCGTCGTCCAGCGCCTCATAGGCGGCGCGCTGGTTGGTGAAGCTCGTGTCGCCGCCTTTGCCCGGCAGCCGGAGTGCGCGCAGGACCGTGCCCCGGGGCGGATCGGGCAGGTGGGAATGGTCCGTGTGCCAGGTGCCGCCGACATTGAGCGGCTTGTTGTCTCCGAGCGTGTCGCGGTGCCGGTTGGAAAGCAGGCGGATGAGCGGGAAGCCCTCGACCCGGTATTCCGGCCGCTGCACCGGCTGCGGCACATTCTCGCCGAAGAGGCCGGCAAGCTGCATGAAGCCGGCCTCGTCCATGGCCATGTCGCGGAACACCAGCACGACCCTGTCGGTCCAGGCTTCCTGCAAGCGCCGGCGCGCTTCTTCATCGGCGCCGTCCCGGGCGATGTCGAACCCATGCACCTCGGCGCCGATGACCCCCGGCAGCGGGCGTATCTCGAAAGACATGACAGCCATTCTCCTTTCCCGGTCAGGCGCCCCTGATGTTCGGCGTGCGCCGTTCCCGCCAGGCGCTGTGCGCTTCTTCCTTGTCCTCGGTCAATTCCAGCGCCATGAACCGGTAAACGTCAACGAGCGCGGCGTCCTTGAGGTTCGGGATGTCCATGCCGCGGTTGAGCGATTCCTTTGTGAGCCGGACGGCCAGCGGCGGCAGCGCGGCGACATGTTCGGCGACCTCCATCGACTTGCCCATCAGCTCCCCATGCGGAACCAGCCACTGGGCGAGGCCGATGCGGTGCGCTTCTTCGCCGTCGAGCGGAAAGCCCATGGCAAGGCGCATCGCCAGGCCCTTGCCCACGAGCCGCGCCAGGCGCACGGAGCCGCCATAGGCGGGCAGGATGCCGAGCGCGGTTTGCGGCAGCCGCCATTCAGCCCGGTCGCTGGCCACCACCAGGTCGCAGCAGAAGGTCAGGATGCAGCCGATCCCGACCGCATAGCCGTTGACCGCCGCGACGATCGGCTTGGGGAAGTCCATGAAGATATCGAACGGGAAGCGTTGTAATTTCGCTAATCCCTTGACGAATTCCGCGACCGGCGGCATCGCGTGCGTGTTCGGGTCCTTCAGGTTGGCCCCCGCCGAAAAGGCGCGTCCGTCCTCATCGCCGGTCACCACCACGGCGCGCACACTGTCATCGTCCGTCCAGCGGGCGAAGTGCTCGGCGATGCCGTCATAGAAGTCCTGTCCCCAGGCATTGCGGGCCTCGGGGCGGCTGAGCGTCGCAAACGCAACATGGCCGTGTTGTTCGACGATAAAGGGCATCGGTGTCGTCTCCTCGGGGCCTGCCGGCCGCGCGTTAGATCGGGCAACTTCGTTCGGCCCCGCACCGGGCCTCTGGCCGGGACGGGAGGGCGGTCATGTCATGCCGGCGCCGCGGTGAGTGCCGAGACTGTCATGAAATGTCATGTTTTGTCATGAGGGCCGGCGGGACACCGTGCGATGTGTCATGAGATGTCATGATCTGCATGCGCATGGCACATATCCGATCCTGCTTATTCGTGACACTCCGCATGTGAGGCTGTACGGTCTCAATGTGTTCCGTATGAGGGGGTCACGGTTATGAGGTTCAAGGTTGCATCGCGCGTGCGTGGTTTGAGCGACGAGGCGTTTCGCGAGGCCTTCGGTACCGAGGAGCAGTGCCGCGCGGCGCTGCTCCGGCTGCGCTGGCCGGGCGGCTTCCTCTGCCCCTGCTGCGGCCATCGCGGGCATTGCGTGCTGGCGGGGCGCGGGCTCTACCAATGCAACCGGTGCAAGAAGCAGACATCGCCCACGGCGGGCACGATCTTCCACGCGACCAAGCTGCCGCTGACACTCTGGTTCGCCGCCATCCACCTGATCGTGACGGCGAAGAACGGCATCTCGTCGGTGGAACTCGGCCGCCGTCTCGGGGTCAAGCAGCCGACGGCCTGGGCCGTGAAGCACAAGATCATGGCGGTGATGGCGCGGCGCGAGGGGGAGACGCCGCTTACGGGGCGGGTCGAGATGGACGACGCCTATCTCGGCGGGGTGCGCTCCGGCGGCAAGCGGGGCCGCGGCGCGGCGGGCAAGACGCCCTTCGTGGCGGCGGTCTCGACCAGTCCCGAGGGGCGCCCGCGCAAGCTGAAGCTGGCGCCGGTCAAGGGCTTCCGCAAGCGCGAGATCGCGCGTGGCGCCAAGCACTGGCTGGCCCCCGGCGCGGCGGTTGTGACGGACGGCTTGGGCTGCTGGAGCGCACTCGACGAGATCGCCTGCAGCCATCAGGCAATCCGCACCGGGTCGGGCCGACAGGCGGCCCGCATGGCGCCGTTCAAATGGGTGAACACGACGCTCGGCAACATCAAGTGCGCGATCACCGGGACCTATCGCAAGCTCGGCCCCGATCACGCCGGGCGCTACCTCGCCAGCTTCGCCTGGCGCTACAACCGGCGCTATCAACTCCAGACAATGATCCCGCGTTTCGTCCATAGCGCCGCACGCACCGAGCCCATGCCCTATCGCCTCCTCATTGCCAGATGACTTTCAGGGATAAGCAGGTATCCGATTGTCCGTTCGAGCATGATGCCGTCGTTTCGCACGGGCCTGAGTATTCCGCCCGGTTCCAGCGCCTCTCTGTCTTCAGCAAAGGTCTCTCCTCTCGACCCGGTCTCATTCCCGCCGCAGCCTTGCCTGCGGCGGGTCCCTTTTTCGCGCGTATCGCATGTGTGCGCGTGCGCGCCTTTCGCGCCGGCGCGCATATCGCGCGCCTGATTGCGCGCGCGAGGCAGACGCAGGGCGCACGTCTCCCGCCCGTTCCGTTGGGGTTTTTTCGCACCGGTGCGAGGCAGGAGACGAAGCGGCCTCCGGATGCCGCTTCCTGTCTCATCCTACCACGGTTTTACAGAGGTCAAGCCCTTTCCAAGAATTATTTCATAAATTTGTGAACATATCGTTGCTCATACAACCACTCACCGGCCTGTCCTCCCGCTTGCGGGGCTGTTGGATTCATACATCTGTCTCCGGTGGCTTCGCATTGCACGCTTTCCAACCGTCACCCCGGCCGGAGCGAAGCGGAGAGCCGGCGGCCAGCCTTGGCTCTCACGGGAGCCCCAGGCGGTTCGGTCTGCTCTCCACCGGCTGCGGCGGTATCGGGAACCGGGGATGGACCCCCGCGAAGGCGCATAAGCGCTAACTTGTTTACAGATCGAAAGGTATGGTGCGTTGGAGCCTTCGCCGTCTTGGCGGTTCGGAGAGTGCTTTGGCAATATCGTTCCATTCGTCGATCGTGCAGGCGAGGCTAAAGGGGGGCTCGATGGCCCTTCGGACCTGGTTGAGCGCAAATCGGAACTCCCGCCAGGGACTATGGGGCCTGTGGCGGCGCCAGGTCGTATCCCCAGGGGGAAATGGCGCAGGCATGACGGACCAGCTTGTCCGCCAGCAGCGCCATGAGGAGTTTTCCGTAAAGCCAGGCGCGGGCGCTTTCGTCGTCGCGCTTGGGCAGGTGGCCCAACTGCGCCAGAGACTTGAGACGTTTGAAGACCAGTTCGACCTGCCATCGCAGGCGATACCATTCCAGAACCTCGCGGGCGCTGAACCTCTTTTCGCAGAAGGTGGTGAAGACGATGACATAGTCCGCAAAAGCAAGCGTTGCGGGCTTGACCTCGCTTCCCTTCCGCTGGGCCTCGCGATGCGCCGTCCTGCGCGCCCGGGCGGCCGCCGCCGCCGACTTGCGGACCGCGCAGATGCGACCGCAGACCTTCACCTCCCCGGCGGTCGCCGCCGGCCACGACCCGACAGCCCCGGCGCTTGTCAGCCCGGACACCGCGGCAAGAAGCTCGAAGGGCGCCCCGTCGAGGGTTCGAAGGGACAACCCTCCGGTGTTCACCCGCACGGTAATGTGTCCGCCCGCCGCCGACACATGGCGAAGCCCCGCCGCCGTCGAATAGCCGCGGTCGGCCAGAATGCGGTCGCCCTCGCTAACCGGAAACCGCGCCAGATATTCCCCGCCGCCCGCGCCCCGCGTCGGCGTCACCTCGAAAAAATCGCAGCGCAACGAAGACAGGCACAGGCTGTAATGAACCCGCCACAGAGACCCTGTCCGCCCGGGCTCGCGCACCGTGGTGGCGTCGAACGCCCGCACACGCAAGCCCGGCTCCACCGCCAGACCCCGTTCGCAAAACAGCGCCACGCACAGACCGTGCAACCAGTCCGAAGACTTGCGAAGCCGCTTCAGCAGCGCCACGTCCGACAACTGCGCCAGACCCGCCTTGCGCGCGCGCACCGCCGTCTCGCGCAGCGAGTGCCCGCAGCCCAAATGCAACAGAAGAACCCGAAGCACCGACTCCGCAGACTTGTCCTTGCGCAGACCCTTCAGCGCGCCGCTCGAACGACCCAACTCTTCCCAGCCCGCCGGAAGAAAAGAACGAAGAACCGCCCAATCCTCATCCATCGCAAAGCCTCCGGACCCAAACACCCGGAAACCCTAGACAAAAAGCCAAAGATAAACAAGTTAGCGCTTATGCGCCTTCGCGGGGGCGACGAAAGGAGGCCGCGATAGCCGCTTGGTTGCCTCGCCTCCCGCTTGCGGGACGGGCGGGGAAGGGCCCTCTCTCAGCCTGGCAACACCTCGCCGGGCGGCTCACGGGCGGATTGCGAAGCGGGACGGGCCGCGCTGCGCATCGAGCTGCTGCTGGCTCCATTCGACCCATTCGCACAGCATGGCGCGGGTCTCGCGGGGGTCGATGAGTTCGTGCATGGAGAAACTCTCCGCGCGCCGCGCCGGAGACAGCGTCGCCGACATGCGCGCCTCGATCTCGGCGCGCTTCGCTTCCGGGTCCTCCGCGGCGGCGATTTCGCGCCCGAAAGCCACCGCCACACCCCCTTCCAGCGGCAATGCCCCCATCTCGGCCGAAGGCCAGCCCAGAATATAGACGCCGGGGCCGTAATGCGCGGCGGCGGCGACGCCGTAGGATTTGCGCATGATGACGGACGCCCAGGGCGACCGGCAGGTGGCCGCCGCCAGCACGGCGGCGGTGCCGGCCCGGATAGCGCCTTCCTGCTCGGCGCGGCTGCCGATCATGAAGCCGGGTTCGTCCACGATGCTGACGATCGGCAGGTTGAAGGTCTCGCAGAACTCGATGAACCGCCGCGCCTTGCGCGCACCGTCCGCGGTCATGGCGCCCGCATAGAAGCGCGAATCGTTGGAAAAGACGCCGACCGGGTAGCCGTTCAGCCGCGCGAGCATGGTGACCTGGCCGGGCCCGTACTGGCGGGACATTTCGAACACGGAATCGCGATCCACGATCATGTCGATGGCGCGGCGCATGTTGAAGAATTTGCGGCGGTTCTCCGGCACGATGCTGCGCAACGCCTCGTCGGCCCGGGCCGGGTCGTCGTCCGTGTCCGCACGCGCCGGCACCTGCCAAGCGTTTTGCGGCAGATAGGACAGGAAGCGCCGGATCTGCGCGAGCGCGTCCGCTTCGTCCTCGGCGATATTGTCGATGGCGCCGCTCTTCGCATGCACCTGGGCGCCGCCCAGTTCTTCCTTGGTCACGTCTTCGCCGAGCGCCCGCTTGACGACCGCCGGGCCGGCGATCAGGACTTGGGCGTTTTCCTTCGTCATCACCGCGAAATGCGCCGCCACCAGCCGGGAAGCCGGCAGGCCGGCGACCGGACCGAGCGCTGCCGTTGCGACCGGCACCGCGCCCATGCACTCGGCCACGGATGCAAATCGGCGCGGCGCGTGGAGCGGCTCCCCGACCGGACCTCCGCCGCCGGCGCCGGTGACGCTGCCGCCGCCGCCCTCGTGCAGGCGGACCAGGGGCACGCGGTATTGCAGCGCCAGGTCCTCGATATAGACGCTCTTGCGCAGGCCCGCCGCATTCGGCGAACCGCCGCGCACGGTGAAGTCCTCGCCGCCAACCACCGTGAGCCGCCCGTCGATACGGCCCATGCCGACTATGAAATTGGCGGGCGTGAAGCTCTTGAGCGTCCCGTCCGCATTGCGCTCGACGCCGCCTGCGCCGCGCCCATGCTCGCGGAAGCTGCCCGGATCGACCAGTCCGTCGATGCGCTCGCGGACGGTCAGGCGCCCCTGGGCGTGCTGGCGGGCGACCGCCTCGCTGCCGCCTTGCTCCAGCGCCGCCTTGCGCTTGGCGTGAATATCCTCGATCTCGCGGGACCAGCCCATCAATCCATCCTTGCAGTTTCGGCCGTCGTCAACCGACGCTTTCCACGGCCGAACTTAGCATTGCGAGGGCGCATTCGACGGCGGCGCGGCGTATCTCCGTGCGGTTGCCGTCGAGATGGCGCTTCGACGCCACGGTTGCGCCCCCGGCGGACGCGACTGCCAACCAGACTGTGCCGACCGGCTTTTCGGCAGAACCGCCCCCCGGACCGGCCACGCCCGTTACGGCGACGGCAAGGTCGGCATCCGGGCCGGCGCGGGCAAGCGCGCCTGCGGCCATTTCCCGTGCCGTTTCGCCGCTGACCGCGCCGTGGGCGGCGAGCGTTTCCGCGCGCACGCCCAGCAGCTCCTGCTTGGCTTCGTTGGAATAGGTGACGAAGCCGCGCCCGATGACATCGGAGGACCCCGGAATCTCGGTCATCAAGGATGCGACGAGGCCGCCGGTGCAGGACTCGGCCGTGGTCAGCCTGATCCCCTTGGCGCGGCAGGCGTCGAGCAGGACTTCCGCCGCGCCCAGCAGTTCATCCGAAAAGAACGCCATCGCCGAACCCCCAGTCTGCAAGATGAAGCAGTGCGACCGCACAGGCAGCCGCCGCCAGATCGTCCGCCATGATGCCAGGACCTCCGGAAATCCTCCGCTCGATCCATCCTATCGGCGGCGGCTTGGCGATGTCGAAAAGGCGGAATGCGGCAAAGCCGAGACCGTAGGCGAGGAAATCGAGCGGCAGCGCGGCCAGCACCAGCCATTGCCCCACAACCTCATCGACCACGATCGCGCTGGCATCGCGCTCGCCCGTCTCATGTTCGTAGCGCGTAGCCGCGCGGCAGCCGGCGATCCCCACCAGCACAGCCGCAGCCGCCAGCGCCCAGGGACCGCCTGCCCAGACAATCGCCCAGGCCGGCGGCAGGGCGGCAAGCGAAGCCCAGCTACCCGGCGCTACAGGAAGACGGCCCAGCCCGAAGACGGTGGCGACAGGGTGCCTAGCCCGCATTTCTCACCATTGTCGTGGCCTGCGCGGCGCTGTCGGGTTGGCAGGGCAGGAGAGCCGCGCAGTTCGATGCGGGGCATCGGGCAAGCGGCTCGACGCACCATGCTGGCCCGACAGCGTCGCCCTTCGGGTCGAGCCCAGGCGTCCGTCCGCGGCGTCGCGAGCCTCAACCGTAGGCTTCGCTACGCCTTTCGGCTCGCTCCTTGCGGATCGAACGCCTGGACGCGACGCAGGCCGCGACACTGGTGAGAAATGCGGGCTCGCCCTCACGGCAGCGCCAGGGTCGCCGTCGCCTGGGCGGCAATGCCCTCGCCGCGCCCGGTGAAGCCCAGCCGCTCCGAAGTCGTCGCCTTGACCGACACCCGGTCCACCGGGATCGCCAGAATTCGGGCGAGTTCGGCGCGCATGGCGGCGCGGTGGGGCCCGATCCTCGGCGCCTCGCAGATCAGGGTCACATCGCAATGCAGGATGCGACCGCCCCGCGCCGCTGCCATGTCCCGCGCATGGGCGAGGAAAATCTCCGAGGCCGCCCCGCGCCATTGGGGGTCGCCGGGCGGAAAGTGCTGGCCGATATCGCCTTCGGCCAGCGCGCCGATTATGGCGTCGGTGAGCGCATGCATGCCGACATCGGCGTCGGAATGGCCGGCAAGCGCCATGTCATGCGCGATGCGCACACCGCAGAGTGCGATGCTCTCGCCGGGCACCAGCCGGTGGACATCGAAGCCGTGGCCGGTGCGGATGTCGGGCCCCGAAAGCCGGGCGGCGTCGCCGGGCTCGGTGACCTTTTCGAGCCGGGCGTGGCCCTGCACCACGGCAATGCGCAACCCGGCGGCTTCGGCAAGCGCCGTGTCGTCGGAAAACGCGGCGGCGGCGGCCTGCCTGTGCGCCTCGAGCAATGCGGGAAACCGGAACCCCTGAGGCGTCTGGATGCGCCAGAGGCCGTCGCGGGAGACGGTGCCGACCGACCGGCCGTCCTCGACCCGCTTCAGCGTATCGGCGACCGTCAGGCCCGGAGCGGCGCCGTCATGCGTCGCCAGCGCATCCAGTATCCGGCGCACGACAGCCGCAGGAAGGTCCGGGCGCGCAGCATCGTGGACCAGGACGTATTCTGGCGGGTCGTCGGCCAGCGCTTCCAGGCCGTTGCGGACGCTTGCCTGCCGGTCCGGCCCGCCGAAGACCGGCGGCAGGAGGTCGAGGCCGGCAGTCGCCGCTTCGTATTGCGCGCAATCGTCCGGGTGGATGACGCAAGCGACCGGCATGAAGGGACGCAAGGCCATCGCGGCGGCACCCAGGACGGTCGTATCGCCGAAGGGCAGATACTGCTTCGGCGCCGGGCCGCCGAAGCGCGTTCCCCGGCCTGCTGCAACGATGAGGGCGATACGATCCCGCATGGCGGTCGAGCATATTCCAGAACCGGAGAGGGGGCGCAACGGGCAGGTCGTTGCAATCTGCAATTGATTATCATTTATCCAATTGTTATCCCGGTCATTAAGTAGGCAATTCGAGGACTCATGACGGGCGCAGCAGCAATACTCTCGGCCTTGAACGCAGCGGTGCTTACGGTGGATCGCACCGGCGCGGTGACCTCCTTCAACCCCGCCGCCGAGGGCCTTCTCAATATCGGCGCGTCCCAGGCGCTCGGGCGGCAGCTGAGCCGGATCCTTCCGGCGGACCATCCCCTGTTCGGCATGATCGAGATCGTGCGCGAACAGGGGGTCAATCTCACGGAATACGAGGTCTCCGTAGAGACGCCGCGCGTGAAGCTGCCTGTGGTCGTCGCGCAATTGTCTCCGGTCGGCGACGATTCCGATGTCGTCGCGGTCATGCTTGTGCCGATGACGCTCGCCCGCGAGATCGACAGGCATCTCGCGCGGCGCGGTCGGTCGGCGGCATGGCGGCCGTGCTCGCCCACGAAATCAAGAACCCGCTCGCCGGAATCCGCGGCGCGGCCCAGCTTATCGAGGCCAATGTCGAAGCCGGCGACAGGGAGCTGGCGGCGCTCATTCGCGACGAGGCGGACCGGGTCGCAGCGCTGGTCAACCGCATGGAGGCGTTCGCCGGACCCGACGGGCTGGAGCGCAAGCCCGTCAACATCCACGAGATGCTGAACCGGGTTCGCAAGGTATCGCAGACGGGATTCGCTTCGGGAATCGCTTTCGTTGAGGAATACGACCCGTCGCTGCCTCCGGTTCCGGGAGACTACGACCGGTTGGTGCAGGTGTTTCTCAACCTGGTGAAGAACGCCGCGGACGCTTGTCCCGAAGAGGGCGGGGAGGTCGTGTTGCGCACCGTCTATCGCCATGGTGAAAGACTGGCGGTTTCGGGAAGCGGCAGGCGCGTGCATCTGCCGCTCGAGGTTTCGGTCCAGGACAACGGCCGCGGCATTCCCGAAGAAATGCACCGGACGCTTTTCGACCCGTTCGTGACCGGAAGGCAGGGCGGGCAGGGCCTCGGCCTCGCGCTCGTCGCCAAGATCGTGGACGAGCACGCAGGCGCGGTCGCTTTCGAAAGCGAGCCCCGGCGCACTGTCTTTCGCGTCCTGCTGCCTGTAGACACCGGGGAAGGAGGTGTTCGGTGAGTGCCACCGTTCTTGTCGCCGACGATGACCGCGCCGTGCGCACCGTGCTCAGCCATGCGCTCGGCCGGGCCGGCTACGAAGTGAAGGCAACCAGCAATGCCGCGACCCTCTGGCACTGGGTGCAGGACGGCGAGGGCGACCTGGTCATAACCGATGTCGTGATGCCGGATGAGAACGGCCTCGACCTGGTGCCCCGGATTCGCCGGCGAAGGCCGGAGCTGCGCGTCATCGTGATGAGCGCCAGATCGACCCTGCAGACTGCGGTGAAAGCCACCGAGCGGGGCGCTTTCGAATATCTGCCCAAGCCCTTCGACATCGCGGAGCTGATCGGCATCGTCAAGCGGGCCTTGAGCGTCCCGCTCGCCAGTCCGCCTGTCGAGCGCGAGGAGGACGAAGCCGACCGTCTGCCCCTGATCCGTCGTTCGCCGGCCATGCAGGAAATCTACCGGGTCGTCGCCCGGCTGGTCGGTGTGGACCTCACGGTGACGATTACCGGCGAGTCCGGGACCGGGAAGGAGCTGATCGCGCGTGCGCTGCACGACTACGGCACCCGGCGCAACGGCCCGTTCGTCGCGATCAACATGGCTGCGATCCCGAAGGACCTGATCGAAGCCGAACTGTTCGGGCATGAGCGCGGGGCCTTTACCGGGGCCTCGCAGCGCATGGCCGGGCGCTTCGAGCAGGCGGACGGCGGCACCCTGTTTCTCGACGAGATCGGCGACATGCCGATGGAAGCGCAGACCAGGCTTCTGCGCGTGTTGCAGGAAGGCGAGTACACACGGGTAGGCGGCCGTCAGCCGCTCCGCGCCAATGTCCGTATCGTGGCCGCCACGCACCGCGACCTGCGTCTCGCCATCCGGCAGGGATTGTTCCGCGGAGACCTGTTCTACCGGCTGAACGTCGTGCCGTTGCGCGTACCGCCCTTGCGCCAGCGCCGCGAGGACATTCCAGAACTTGTCGCCCATTTCCTTGCCGTCGCGCGACGCGAGGGCCTAGGCGCCAAGACGATCGACAGCGAGGCGATGCGCCGTCTTCGCGCCTATTCCTGGCCGGGCAATGTCCGCGAGCTCGAAAACCTGATCCGGCGGGTCGCTGCCCTCTATCCTCAGGACACGGTCGGTGTCGACATCGTCGAGGCGGAACTCTCGGAGATCGCCGAGGAAGCATCGGGCGAGCCTCCGGCGCGGGCCGAACGGGCCGAGTCGCTCAGCGAGGCGGTGGACATCCACCTGCGCCGACACTTCCCGCTGCATGGCGACAACCTCCCGGAACCGGGCCTCTACGAACGGATCGTCCGCGAGGTGGAGCGCCCGCTGATCCAGCATTGCCTTGCGGCGACGAACGGCAACCAGATCAAGTCCGCCGAAATACTCGGTCTCAACCGAAACACGCTGCGCAAGAAAATCCGGTATCTCGAAATTCCGGTGATCCGCGGTCTGCGCTGATGCCTGGACCGTCGGGGAACCTTCCGGTCGTCCGCCAATGGGCCGCTTTCGCCTTTGCCGGCCTCGCGGCGTTCTCCGGCGTGCTCACCTATCTGGCGATGACCGGAGCGGTGCCCTTCATTCCGCCGACCGTCCAGAATGTCATTGTCCTGCTCGTCATCGATCTCGTCCTGCTGGTGTTGCTGGCGACGGTGGTCGGATACCGGGTCGTGGCGTTGTGGCGCGAGCGGCGGCGCAGGCGCGGCGGTTCCCAGCTCCATGTGCGCCTCGCCGTGCTGTTCACCGCCGTCGCCCTTGTGCCGACGGTGCTCGTCGCGCTGTTTACCGTGCTCTTCTTCCACTACGGGTTGCAGGGGTGGTTCAGCCAGCGGGTGCAAACGGCTCTCGACCGTTCCCTGGCGGTTGCCGAGGCCTATCTGGAGGAGCACAGGCGGGTGCTCGTCGCCGATGCGCTGGCCATGGCGAACGACCTGGGCCGCAGCGGTCCGCGGTTGTTTGCCAATACCCGAGACCTGGAGAAGGTCCTCGAAGCGCATGCAAACGCCCGTTCGCTGTCCGACGCCCAGATTGTGGAGGCCGGAAGGCGGGTTCTGGCGCGCTCGATGTTTTCGTTCGCGGCGGACTTCTCGCCCGTTCCCGAGTGGGCGCTGGAGGCGGCCCGGCGCGGTGAGGTTGCGATCGTCGGAGACAGGGAAGGGGACCGCCTGGGAGCGTTGCTGCGTATCGCCGGCCTCGACGACACCTTCCTCTACATCGGGCGGTATGTGGACCCCATCGTCGTCAACCAGGTGAGGCAAGTGCGCTCGGCGGTGAGCGAATATGTCGCCTTCGAGGGCCGGCGCACCCATATCGAATATACCTTCGCGATGATGTTCGCGACCGTGGCGGCCCTGTTCCTCTTCGCCGCGATCTGGGTGGGCTTCAACCTGGCCGCGCAACTGGCGGAGCCCATCATGGACCTCATCTCGGCGGCCAACCGGGTGCGTGGCGGCGACCTTGCCGCGCGTGTGCCGGTGGGCACGAGGGAACGCGGGGAGATCGACGCGCTCGGCCGGGCCTTCAACCGCATGACCGGCCAGCTCGATCGCCAACGCACCGCGCTCATCGACGCAAATCTCGAACTGGAAGAACGGCGCCGCTTCACCGAAGCCGTGCTCGCCGGCGTCGCGGTCGGCGTGGTGGGGCTGGATGCGGAGCGCCGGGTGCATCTGCCGAACAGGGTCGCGTCCGACCTGTTGGGCGTGGACCTGATGGAACATCTGCAGCACCCGTTGACGGAGATCGTTCCCGCGTTCGGGGCCGCCCTCGAAGCGGCGGCGCGGCGCCCGGACCGGTCCGTCGAAACCGAGGTCGCAATCGAGCGCAACCGCGAACCGCGAACCTTCCAGCTTCGCGTTACGGCGGAACCTTCGCCGGACGGGCTCGGCGGCTTTGTGCTGACATTTGCCGATATCACAGACCTGCAATTGGCGCAGCGCCAGGCCGCCTGGTCCGATGTGGCGCGCCGCATCGCTCACGAAATCAAGAACCCGCTCACCCCGATCCAGCTCGCTGCGGAACGGCTCGGACGGCGCTATGGCAAGCAGATCGAGGACGATCCCGAGACCTTTGCGATGTGCATAGACACCATCGTGCGCCAGGTGGAAGACATGCGCAGGATGGTCAACGAATTCGCCTCCTTTGCCCGTATGCCGGCTCCGGCGCCCGCAGAGGCCGATCTTGCCGATATCGTACGCCGGGCGGTCTTCCTGCAAAGGGAGACGACCGCGGGCATCGAGATCGAAATGCGCTTGCTGGACGGTCCCGTCCTGCAGGTCTGCGACGCACAACTGCTCGGTCAGGCCGTAACCAATCTCGTGCTCAATGCCATGCAGGCGCTGGAAAACGGAGGCGGGCGCGTCCTCGTCGCGCTCGCCGAAACGCCCGAGTCGAGAGAAATAACGGTAGAGGACGACGGCCCCGGCTTCCCGGCCGAACTGCGGCACCGGTTGACCGAACCTTATGTCACGACGAAGGGCCGGCGCGGCGCGGGCCTCGGACTTGCCATAGTCCAGAAGATCGTCGAGGATCAGGGAGCGGCGCTTCATCTGGACGATGGCGAGGCTGGCGGCGCGCGGGCCCGGATCGTTTTCCGGCGCAGCGAGTCCGCCGTGGAGCCGGAACGGGGCCGACTTCATAATGCATGACATCCTGATCGTCGATGACGAGGCAGACATCCGGCAACTAATTACCGGCGTGTTGAGAGACGAGGGCTATGAAGCGCGCAGTGCAAGAAACAGCGACAAGGCACTGGAAGAGTTGCAAAAACGCCAGCCGAGCGTGTTGTTGCTCGATGTATGGCTGGAGGGCAGCCGCCTGAGCGGCATGGACGTGCTGCGCCATGTGCGCAAGCGGCATGACGACTTGCCGATATTGATGATAAGCGGTCACGGCAGCATAGAGACCGCCGTCGCGGCGATCCGGGACGGTGCCTACGATTTCGTCGAGAAGCCGTTCACGACCGACAGGCTGCTCCTGGCGATTTCCCGGGCGCTGGAGGCCTTCCGCCTGCGCCGCGAGAATGCCGAACTCCGGCTGCACGCGGGCGCCGCATCGGAATTGATCGGCAGGTCGGCGGAAATTTCGCAGACGAGGAGCCTGATCGAGCGCGTTGCCCCGACCGGCAGCCGCATTCTCATCCAAGGCCCGCCGGGCAGCGGCAAGGAAGTGGCCGCCAGGATGATCCACCGCTGCTCGCGCCGGAGCGAAGGGCCTTTCGTTGTGGCTAACTGCGCCACTATGGCTCCCGCGCGGCTCGAGGAGGAGCTGTTCGGAAGCGAAGAGGGCGCGGGCAAGACCGGCCTGCTGGAGCGCGCGCATGGCGGCACCTTGCTGCTGGACGAGATTGGGGACATGCCGCCGGAAACCCAGGGCAAGATCGTCCGCGTTCTCCAGGATCAGACCTTCCTGCGCGTCGGAGGATCGCAAGGGGTCAGCGTCGATGTGCGCGTCATCGCAACCTCCAACCGCGACCTCGCAGCGGAAGCTGCCCAGGGGCGGCTGCGCCAGGACCTGTTCTACCGGCTCAACGTGGTGCCGCTGGAGATGGCGCCCCTGCGCCGACGCCGTGACGACATTCCCCATCTCGTCAACTATTTCCTGGAGCTGTACGCCCAGGAAACCGGTGTGAAGGCGCCGGCCGTGGCCGAAGACGCAATGGCGGTGCTTCAGGCATACGATTGGCCGGGAAATGTCCGGGAGTTGCGCAATATCGTGGAGCGGCTCTCGATACTGGCGCCGGGCGAGGGCGCTGCAACCCTGCGCGCCAATGCGCTTCCTCCGGAACTCTGCAAGGATGCGCCCGTTATCTCGCATTTCGAAAAGGGCGACGCGATGATGTCGTTGCCGTTGCGAGACGCGCGCGACGTGTTCGAGCGCGAATACCTCCTCGCCCAGATGCGCCGTTTCGGCAACAATATCTCTCAAACGGCGCAATTCATCGGTATGGACCGCTCCACATTGCACCGCAAACTCAAAGCCTTCAATTCCCCGCTTGCCGGCGAGCGGGAGGGGCCACTGTGATGCCGAGACCATGCGTGTGATCGTTTGCGGCGCCGGCCAGGTCGGCATCAATATCGCCCGCTACCTGGCGGCGGAACGCAACGATGTCACCGTCGTGGACCGGTCTTTGGAACTGATCGAACATCTGTCCGAGACCCTGGATATCCGGGCGGTTGCCGGCCACGCTTCCAGCCCCGACGTCCTGGCCCGGGCGGGGGCGGAAGACGCGGACATGCTGATTGCCGTCACGCTGGTCGATGAAATCAACATGATCGCGTGCCAGGTCGCGCATTCTCTGTTCAACGTGCCGACCAAGATCGCGCGTATCCGCCGCCCGTCCTATCTCGACGGGCACTGGGCCGACCTGTTTGCGCGCGAGGGGATGCCGATCGACACGATCATCTCTCCCGAGCGCGAGGTCGCGAGTGCGATCATGCGCAGATTGTCCCGGCCGGGCGCAACCGAAATGCTTCCGTTTGCGGACGGGCGGGTCCGGCTGATCGGGGTCCGCCTCGAAGACACCTGCCCGATCGTCAATACGCCGCTGCGCCAGTTGACGGCGCTGTTCCCGGACCTGAACATCAACGTAATCGGCATTATCCGGGGAGAACGAAAATTCGTTCCCAAGGCGCGCGACCAGATGCTGGTCGGCGACGAAGTCTATTTCGTTGTGGACAACGCCCACGTAACGCGAGCCATGACGGCGTTCGGCCACGAAGAAAAAGAGGCCGAGCGAGCGGTCATAATCGGGGGCGGCAATATCGGGCACAGGCTTGCGAGCCTGATAGAAGCGGAACTCCCGCATGTACGCCTGCGTCTGATCGAGCGTGACCGCGAGAAAGCCGCCGAACTTACCGACACATTGCGGCGAACCACTGTATTGCAGGGCGATGCGCTCTCCGAAGAGCTTATGGAAGAAGCCAATTTCGAGAACGCCGACCTCACGATCGCATTGACCGATGACGACGAGACCAACATTCTCGCCTCGTTGCTGGCCAAGCGGGCCGGGTCGTCGCGCACCGTCGCGCTCATCAACAAGTCCGCATACAGCGCGCTGGTAAGTCCGCTCGACATCGACGTCGTCATCAATCCCCGGGCGATCACCGTCTCCCAGATCTTGCAGCATATTCGTCGCGGGCGCGTTCTGGCGGCTTTTTCGATCGGGGACGATTTCGGTGAGGCGCTGGAGGTGGAGATCCTCGAAACCTCCGCCGTGGCGGACAAGGACCTGAGAGTGCTGAAGATGCCCGCCGGGTCCATCGTGGGCGCCATACTGCGCCGCGACGAAGTGATCATTCCGCGCGGACGCACTCTTATCCGTGCCGGAGACCGGGTCGTGCTGTTCTCCATGGCGAGCGTGCTCAAGCGGGTCGAACAGATGTTCGCCGTGCGTCTGGAATTCTTTTAGCGACAAGGAAGGAAACCGGGTTGGCCAGAATCGCTTATGTCAACGGCCGCTACGTGCCGCATCGCGACGCGGCGGTGCATGTGGAGGATCGCGGTTACCAGTTTGCCGACGGCGTGTACGAGGTGATCGCCGTCCGCGCCGGCCGGTTCGTCGATGCCGGACCGCATCTGGACCGGCTCGACCGTTCGCTTGGAGAGCTGCGGATCGCGCCGCCGATGAACCGCACCGCATTGCATCATGTGTTGAACGAGGTGCGGCGCCGTAACCGCATCGAAAACGGCATCGTCTATCTTCAGGCGACACGCGGCGTCGCTCGCCGGGACCATCCCTTTCCGGCCGAGGCGGAAACCGCTCTGGTAGTGACCGGAAGCCGCAAGCCGCCGCCCAATCCGGGAATCCTGGAAACCGGCGTCGATGCCGTTTCGGTGCCGGATAACCGCTGGAAGCGCTGCGACATCAAATCGGTTTCCCTGCTGCCCAATATCCTGGCCAAGCAGACGGCGCGCGAGGCCGGCGCCTATGAGGCCGTGTTCGTGGACGAACAGGGCTTCGTCACCGAGGGCAGTTCGACCAACGTCTGGATCGTGACCTCGGGCGGCGAGCTGCTTACCAGGGAGCTCGACCACGGCATTCTGGCGGGCGTCACGCGCGGAACCGTTGTCAAGCTGGCCGCACGGCTCGGCCTCTCCTTCTCGGAGCGCCGCTTCACCATCGAGGAGGCCAGACGGGCCCGCGAAGCCTTCGTTACCAGCGCGACGTCCTATGTGACGCCCGTGGTGCGGATCGACGAAGCGGTGATCGGAAACGGCAAGCCCGGCTCGACCGCGCACGCACTGTTCGAGGTCTATGCGCGCTATATGGAGCAGGGAGACGCCGCTGCATGACGCGCCCTGTCGTCCTCTTCGACTGGGACGGGACGCTTGTGGACAATTGGCCGGTCATCCATGAAGCGCTCGGCATAGCCCGCAAGTCTTTCGGATCGCCAACCTGGACCTTTGCCGAAACCATGCGGCATGTGTCCCGCTCGGGCCGCGAGAGTTTCTCGAATATGTTCGGCGAAAATTGGCAGCAGGCGAGCGACATGTTCTATGCCGCCTTCGAAGCCCGCCATCTGGATGCGCTGACACTGCTGCCCGGCGCCGAATCCTGTCTCGACCGCCTCGAAGCGGCAGGCTTTCCCCTTGCCGTCGTTTCCAACAAGAACGGCGTCTATCTTCGTCGCGAAGCCGAGCGTCTCGGCTGGACCGGTCGGTTCGAGGCCCTGGTCGGCGCAGGAGACGCATGCCGGGACAAGCCGGATGCCGCGCCCGCCAGGATGGCCCTTGGCGGGCGGCGTGGATATTGGCTGGTCGGGGATTCGGACACGGACATACGCACGGCGCGCAGCGCCGGCCTGCGCTCGGCGGTCGTGCCTTATGCCGGGGGACCGGCATTGAGCCTCTGTCCCGACGTGCGCTGCGACAGTCTGGCTGCAATTCCGGACCTTGTCGCCTTCGCGCATGGCATCATTTAGAAAAGGGATGGAAGCTGCGGCGCTCGCGTTTGCGTCCGGGCAGCCTCCACTAAGCGAACCAGGGTCAACGTCGATGTCGTCCACCCAGAAAAACAGGAACCTCCAGGACCTCTTCCTCAATCGCATCCGAAAAGAGAAAGCGCCGGTCACGGTATTCCTCGTCAACGGCGTCAAGCTGCAGGGCCTGGTGGTTTCGTTCGACAACTTCTCGGTTCTGCTGCGACGCGACGGCCATTCGCAATTGATCTACAAGCACGCGATCTCGACCATCATGCCCTCGGCGTCGATCCAGCTTTTCGACGGGGAAGACGACCCGGCTTGAACGAAGCCGCCCTCGTCGTTCACCCGGTTGTCCGCAAGGACGCCTTGAGGGCGCCCGAAGCGCGCCTTGCGGAAGCCGTCCGGCTGACAGAGTCCATCGGCATAGAGGTGCCGGCGACCCGCATCGTGCGTCTTGCCCGGCCGCGGCCGGCGACCCTGCTCGGCAACGGCGCGATAGACGATGTGAAGGAAGCGCTGGTCGAGGAAGAGGCAGGCCTCGTCGTTGTGGACGGCGCGTTGACGCCGGTGCAGCAACGCAATCTGGAGCGGGCGTGGGACGCCAAGGTCATCGACCGCACGGGCCTCATTCTGGAGATATTCGGCGCGCGGGCGCGCACACGCGAAGGTGTAATGCAGGTGGATCTCGCCGCGCTGAGCTACCAGCGAACCCGCCTCGTCCGGTCCTGGACGCATCTTGAGCGCCAACGCGGCGGCGCGGGCTTCCTCGGAGGGCCGGGCGAAGCCCAGATCGAGATCGACCGCCGGCTGATCGACGAAAAGATCGTCAAGCTGAAGCGCCAATTGGAGGATGTCCGGCGCACGCGCGGCATCCAGCGCCGGGCCCGCAGGCGCGTGCCGTTCCCTGTAGTGGCGCTGGTCGGATACACCAATGCCGGCAAATCCACCCTGTTCAACCGCCTGACCGGCGGCAGCGTGACGGCGCGCGACCAACTCTTCGCCACCCTGGACCCGACCATGCGCGGGCTCGACCTGCCGTCCGGCCGGCGGGCAATCCTTTCGGACACGGTGGGCTTCATCTCGGACCTGCCGACGCAGCTTGTCGCAGCCTTCCGCGCAACCCTGGAAGAGGTGGTGGAGGCGGACCTGATCCTGCATGTGCGGGATATTGCGGACTCCGACACCGTCGCGCAGAAGCACGATGTCGATCTTGTGCTCGACGAACTCGAGGCGCATCTCACGCCCCGGATCGAGCTGTGGAACAAGATTGACCTGCTCGATGCGCCGCCTGCGGTCGATGGCGGGGTCCCGGTCTCTGCAGTGACGGGGCAGGGCGTCGACGACCTGCTTAGGGCCGTGGAAGCGGAGCTCTCGCGCTCGCAGAGGGTCTGCGAGTTCGTCTTGCCCCCGGGCGACGGAGCGGCGATTGCCTGGCTCTATCGGCACGGCGAAGTGCAGCGGCGCGAAGACGACGACGACCGGGTTTCGTTGACGGTCGCGCTCGACCCTGTGGACCGGGCGAGGTTCGAGCGGCGGTTTCAGCCCGAGCGCAGCAGCCTGACACCGGCATCCCGCTCGAAGAGGTAGAGCAGGATTCTCAGCGCATCGCTGCGCGGGCCCGACAGGGACGGATCGCGGCCCACGATCAGTCGCGCCTCGTCGCGGGCCATCCGCAGCATATCGCCATGCTCGTCCAGATCGGCGACGCGGAAAGCCGGCAGCCCGCTCTGCCGCGTGCCCAGCAACTCGCCCGCGCCCCGCAGTTCGAGGTCCGCCTCCGCGATGCGGAACCCGTCATCGCATTCCCTCAGGAGGCGCAGGCGCTTTTCCGCCGCCTGTCCGAGCGGCTCTCCGTAGAGCAGCACGCAGGCGCCGGTCTGCCCCCCGCGGCCGATGCGGCCCCGCAGCTGATGCAATTGGGCAAGGCCGAACCGTTCGGCCTGTTCGATGACCATGATGTCCGCCGCCGGGACATCCACGCCGACCTCGATCACGGTCGTGGCCACCAGGAGGCTTGCCGTTCCCTCCGCAAACCCCCTCATGGCAAGGGTCTTCCGGTCCGTCGCCATGCGGCCGTGAATGAGCGCCACACGGTCGCCGAACGCCGGCTGCAGCGCCTCGAAGCGCGCTTCTGCGGCGGCGGCATCGGTCTTGTCGCTTTCCTCCACGAGCGGGCAAACCCAATAGGCGCGCCGCCCGGCGGCCATTGCCACCCTGATTCGCTCTACCACCCGCTCGATCTGCCCCATGCGCAGGACGCGCGTTTCGACCGGCTTGCGCCCGGGCGGCTTCTCGTCGAGACGGGATGTGTCGAGGTCTCCGTAAGCCGTCATCAACAGGGTGCGCGGGATAGGCGTTGCCGTCATCGCCAGGGTATGGACGTCCCGGCCCTTGTCGGTCAGCGCCAGGCGCTGCTCGACGCCGAAACGGTGCTGCTCGTCGATGACCGCCAGGCGCAGGTCGGCAAAAGCGACCGCGTCCTGGAACAACGCATGGGTTCCGACCGCGACCGGCAGCGCGCCGGAAGCCAGCGCCGCCAGAACGGCGCGGCGCGGTCCGGCGCGGCCGCGGCCCGTCAGCAGGCCGACCTCCATGCCGGCGGGAGCCAGAAGGGTGGACAGCGTATCGAAATGTTGCTGGGCCAGGATTTCCGTCGGCGCCATGATCGCCGCCTGGCCGCCGGCGTCGTGTGCGGCTGCGGCGGCCAGTGCGGCCACGACCGTCTTGCCGCTGCCGACATCTCCCTGAAGCAGGCGCATCATGCGCTGGCCGGAGGCGAGGTCGCCGCCGATCTCCGCCAGCGACCGGCGCTGCGCTCCGGTCAGGGCGAAGGGCAGGTGCGCCTCGACGGCCCCGAATGCGGTTCCGCCCAGCGAAAACGGGCGCGCGGCGCTGCGGCGCTGATGGTGACGCACCAGCGCCATCGCGAGCTGGCTCGCCAGCAATTCGTCATAGGCGAGTCGGCGGCGCGCGGGATGCCCGGCCAGCACGCCGGCCGCGTCTTCGGGATGGTGGACGCGGCGCAGTGCCTCGCGAAATGCAGGCCAGGCCTCGCGGGCCAGCACGGACGGCGACTGCCACTCCGGCAGCTCCGGGGCCGCATCGAGCGCGGAGTCGACAGCGCGGCGGTAAACCCGTGGGCCAAGCCCCTGGGTCGACGGATAGACCGGTTCTACGGCCATGGCCGGCGTCCAGCGTTCCGGCCGTTCGATCACGTCGGGATGGGCTATCTGCGGCATCGAGCGGTACCATTCGACCAGCCCGCTCACGACGCGCGTCTCGCCGACGGGAAGCGCCGAAGCCAGATAGTCGCCGCGCGCATTGAAGAAGACGAGATCGAGTGTGCCGGTGTCGTCCCGGCAACGCACCTTGTAGGGCAGGCGGGTGCGGGCCGGGGGCGGGTGGTGCGCCTCGACGAGGAGGGTGAAAGTGGCGATGCGGCCGTCTGGCGCCTCTGCGACGGAGGGCGCGAACCGCCGGTCCACGAGCCCGGTCGGGAGCTTCAGGCAGAGGTCGATCTTTCGCGGCCCCGCGACCCTGCCGATCAGGCCGGCGATACGCGGGCCGACGCCCGCGATTGCGGTCACCGGCTGGAACAGGGGAAACAGGATTTCGGGTCGCAATTCCCTGTCTCTATGGCTGACATCCCTTGGCCGTGCATTTATACCACCCCGTCCGGCAGAGGGGACGAAGCATTGACGGACGCGCTCAAACATCGGCGGAAGCGGTTGCGGTTTCGAGCCTGGCACCGGGGCACGAAGGAAGCCGACTTGCTGCTCGGCCCGTTTGCGGACGCCAATCTGGACAGTCTCGATGAGGACGGCCTCGCCCGCTTCGAGGCGCTTCTGGCCCATGCGGACCCGGAGATCATGGACTGGATTACCGGAGCGGCCCGACCGCCCGACGATCCGGTCGTCGCACGCCTGATCGACTCGGTGCCCAAGGCCGGATGATCCCGCCGCTTCGCCATGCAGGCCGGGTTCGCCTCGGCGGTGCGCCGTCAGGGCACGACGCGCGCGTGCTGGCGTCGCTGGCCGAGGGCGGGGGACCGGTCATCCACATCTCGCGCGACGACGCGCAAATGGCGCGGATGGCGGACTGCCTGGACTTTTTCGCCCCGCATCTGTCGCCGATGCGCTTTCCGAGCTGGGACTGCCTGCCCTACGACCGCAGCTCGCCGCGCAACGACCTCGTGTCCGAGCGCCTGGCGACGCTGGCCGCGCTTGCGGACGGGGCGCGGCCCCACATTCTGTTGACGACCGCCAGTGCCTTCCTCCAGCGCGTGCCGCCGCGAGCCGGACTGGCGGGGAGCCGTTTCGCCGGCGAGGCGGGCCGCGCCATGGATACGGAAGGACTGCTCGCCTTTTTGGAACGGCATGGCTACCAGCGCGCCGAGACGGTGATGGAGCCGGGAGAATATGCGGTCCGGGGCGGATTGATCGACCTGTTCCCGGCCGGTGAAGCCGCCCCGCTGCGAATCGACCTGTTCGGCGACGAGATCGACGAAATCCGCCGTTTCGACCCGATAGACCAGCGCAGCACCGACCGGCTGGAACGCTTCGACCTGGTGCCGGCGAGCGAGGTCGTGCTGACCGGGGAGAGCATCGCCCGCTTCCGGGAAGGATACCGCGCGGCCTTCGGCGCAGTGACGGCAGACGACCCGCTTTACGAGGCCGTATCGGCGGGGCGGCGGGCGGCCGGGATCGAGCACTGGCTGCCGCTGTTCTATGACGGGCTGGAAACCCTCGCCGACTACCTGCCCGACGCCGCGGTCGTCGAGGACGAGCAGGCGGGCGCCGCGCGGGATATCCGCTTCGAGGCCATTGCCGACCACTATGAGGCACGGCTCCACCCGCCATCCGGCGAAACGCCTTACTGGCCGCTGCCTCCGGAGAGGCTCTATCTCGACGCCTCGGGCTGGGACGCGAGTATGCAGGACCGTCCGGCGGCGGTGCTGTTGCCAGCGGCGGCGCCTGACGGGCCCGATGCCGGCGGCAGGCCGGCGGTCGATTTCTCCGAGGCGCGGGCCCGCCCCGATATCGACCTCTACGGGGCCGTTGCCGACAGGCTTGCGGCCCACGCTGCGGCGGGCCGGCGGGTGCTGCTCGCGGCCTATAGCGAAGGCTCCCGCGACCGTCTGGCCGGTCTGCTGGTAGAGCAGGGCGTCGCGGCCGCTCCGGTCGAGGCCGTCGGGGAGCTGGAGGGGTTGCCGCCCGACCGGCTTGCGACGGCCGTCCTGCCGCTGGAAGGCGGCTTCGAGACCGCCGACCTGGCGGTCGTTACCGAACAGGACATTCTGGGCGAGCGCCTTTCCAGCCGGGCGCGGGGCAAGCGCCGGGCGCGCGACTTCCTGCAGGAGCTCTCCGAGATCGCCGAGGGCGATATCGTCGTTCATGTGGAGCACGGCATCGGCCGCTATGAAGGGCTGGAAACGGTGACTGCCGCCGGCGCGCCGCACGATTGCCTGCGCATCCAGTATGCCGGTGACGGCAGGCTGTTCGTGCCCGTCGAGAATATCGAGACGCTGTCCCGTTTCGGCGCATCCGACAGCGCCGTGACGCTGGACCGGCTGGGCAGCCTCCAATGGCAGGCGCGCAAGGCGCGCATG
This sequence comes from Alphaproteobacteria bacterium, assembly GCA_965261985.1. Taxonomy (GTDB): domain Bacteria; phylum Pseudomonadota; class Alphaproteobacteria; order Bin95; family Bin95; genus Bin95. The sequence continues at coordinate 3,599,102 of OZ253490.1, read as the reverse complement.
AAGCAGCGCATCCGCGAACTCGCCGATGAGCTGATCCGGGTGGCGGCGGAACGAACCCTCCGGCCGGGTGAAACGCTGCAACCTCCCGCCGGGCTCTATGACGAATTCGCGGCGCGTTTCACCTTCCCGGAAACGAACGACCAGCTGAGCGCCATCGAGGATGTGCTCGAGGACCTGTCCGCCGGCAGGCCGATGGACCGGCTGATATGCGGCGATGTCGGCTTCGGCAAGACCGAGGTGGCGCTCCGGGCAGCCTTCGTGACGGCGATGAGCGGGTTCCAGGTCGCGGTCGTGGCGCCGACGACGCTGCTCGTGCGCCAGCATTTCAAGACCTTCCGGGAGCGCTTCCGGGACCTGCCGGTGGAGATCGGCCAGCTTTCCCGCCTCGTCGCCGCCAAGGAGGCGCGCGAGGTGAGGGAACGCCTCGCCGACGGCAGGCTCGACATCGTGATCGGCACCCACGCGCTTCTGGCGAAGTCGGTCCGCATGAAACGGCTCAGCCTGCTGGTCGTGGACGAGGAACAGCATTTCGGCGTGGCGCACAAGGAGCGGCTGAAGCAGTACCGCAGCAATGTCCATGTGCTGACCCTGACGGCGACGCCGATCCCGCGCACCCTGCAGCTTGCATTGTCGGGCGTGCGCGAGATGAGCCTGATCGCGACGCCGCCGGTGGACCGCCTGGCGGTGCGCACCTTTGTCGGCCCGTTCGATGCCCTGGTAGTGCGGGAGGCGGTGCGCCGCGAACTCCTGCGCGGCGGGCGCTGCTTCTATGTCTGCCCCAGGGTGCGCGACCTGCCGGAAGTGACCGAGCGGCTGCGCGCCATGGCGCCGGGCGCGCGCATCGGCGTCGCCCATGGCGGCATGGCTGCCACCGAACTGGAGGAGGCGGTGGGCGCCTTCTACGACGGACGGATCGATGTGCTGGTCTCGACGAATATCGTCGAGTCGGGCCTCGACATTCCCGAGGCCAACACGCTGATCGTCCACCGGGCCGACATGTTCGGCCTGGCGCAGCTTTACCAGTTGCGGGGCCGCATCGGCCGCGCCAAGCAGCGGGCCTATGCCTATTTGACGCTGCCGGAGCGCCGCAAGCTCACCAAGGCGGCGGAGAAACGCCTCGCGGTGATGCAGACGCTGGACACGCTCGGCGCCGGGTTCCAACTGGCGAGCTACGACCTCGACATTCGCGGCGCCGGCAACCTGCTGGGAGACGAGCAGTCCGGCCATATCCGCGAGGTCGGGATCGAGCTCTACCAGCACATGCTGGAGGAGGCCGTCGCGGCGGCGCGGTCCGGCGCGGACGAAACGGAGGAGGAGGCCTCCTGGACGCCGCAGATCGGCCTCGGTGCGCCGGTGCTGATTCCGGAGAGCTATGTTCCGGAGCTGAATATCCGGCTCTCGCTCTACCGGCGGATCGCCGCGCTTGAGGACCGGGAGCAGACGGACGCCTTCGCCGCCGAGCTGATCGACCGCTTCGGGCCGGTGCCGGACGAGCTCGAAAACCTGCTGCGGATCGTTGCGATCAAGCGCCTGTGCCGGGAGGCCGGCGTAGAGAAGGTCGATGCCGGCCCGAAAGGCGCCGTCGTTTCATTCCGGCACGATTTCGCGAACCCTGCCGGCCTCATCGAGTTTATCGGCAAGCAGGCCGGCACCGTCAGGCTGCGGCCCGACCACAAGCTCGTCATCGGTCGAAGCTGGGAGAAGGAACCCGCCCGCATCGCCGGCACGGAACGCCTGCTCAGGGACCTTGCCGCGATCGCGGCCGGTTGACGGGCTACTCCGCCGCCGCCTCGCCGTTCTGCACGAGGTCGAAGAGCGGTGCGAAATATTCCGGCTCCTGGGCGCCGGAGATCGCGTAGCGGCTATCCACCACGAAGCAGGGCACGCCCTGGATGCCCATTGCGCGCGCGCGCGCGTCTTCCTGCCGGACTTCCTGACTGGCGGCATCGGAAGCCAGGAAAGCCTCCGCCTCGTTCCGGTCCCAGCCCGCGCGCGACGCGATATCGGCGAGTTGCTCCGCGTCGCCGATGTCCTCGCCGTTCAGGAAGTAGGCGTCGAACAGCGCATCGACCACTTCCGTCTGCCGTTCGCCGGACTCCCGGATGAGCCGGTGCGCGGCGAGCGTGCTCGGCGTGCGCTCGATGGCGTCGAACCGGAAGTCGATGCCTTCCGACCGGCCGGTTTCGCGGATGCGGTCATAAACCGGCCCGCCGCCCTGCGCGCCGAATTTGAGCGCCAGATAGTCCTGCCGCGCCATGCCCTCGGACGGCATTCCGGGGTTGAGTTGGAATGCCCGCCAGCGAATGACCGGGTCCAGGCCGGGCCGCGTTTCCAGCGCGCGGGCGAAGCGCCGGCGCCCGATGAAGCACCAGGGACAGATGACGTCGGAGAAAATCTCGATCAGCATGGACCGGCAATATAGGAGCGGCCCCCATGGGAGGGAAGCGTGTCGATTGACGGGATGCTGCGGCTCGACGGCAGGACGGTGCTGGTCACGGGCGCATCGCGCGGGCTCGGACGGGGTTTTGCCGAGGTCGCGGCTGCGGCAGGCGCGCGCGTGGCGCTGGCGGCGCGGGACATGGAGGCGCTTGGCGAGGTGGCGGCCGGGATCGAGAACGCTGCGGTCGTTTCCATGGATGTGACCGACCGCGAACGGGTTGCGGCCGGCTTCGACGCCGCCGAGGAAACGCTCGGCCCCGTCCATGCCGTGGTCAACAATTCCGGCATTGCGGTGACCCGGCGCCTGCTGGAGACGGAAGAGGAAGACTGGCGCCGGGTCATCGACACCAACCTCACCGGGGCCTGGTTCGTGGCCCAGGAAGCGGCGAGGCGGATGGTCGCACGCGGCGAGGGCGGCAGCATCGTCAATATCGGCTCGCTGCTGGGCCTGCGCACCGGGCGCGGCGCCATAGGCTATGCGGCATCCAAGGCCGGGCTGCACCATGTCACGCGGGTCATGGCCGCAGAGCTCGCTCGCGAGCATGTGCGGGTGAACACGCTCTCGCCCGGCTATGTGCTGACCGACCTCAACGAGGAGTTCTTCGCCTCGCCGCCGGGACAGGCGCTGATGCGCCGCGTGCCGATGGGCCGCCTGGGCCGAGCCGAAGACCTCGCCGCGCCGCTGCTCTTCCTGCTCTCCGACGCCTCGGCCTACATCACAGGCCAACTGCTCGCCGTGGACGGCGGGCATTCGGTGTCGAACATCTGAGGAGGTGGGGCGCGTCCCCCGCATAGCTTGAGCAAAGCGACGCCCTGACGGCCCCGACCGGCCCGGCTATACTGCCGCCAACTCCAACAGGCGGAGGGCGGAGGACATGGAACGGGTAACCGGCAGCATGGGCTCGGAATACGTCCGGTTCCGCCTTGACCCGGAAGCACTGCCTCTGCTGACGGAGAAATTCGACTGGAACCTTCTCGCCCGCCGGGTGTTCATCGATCCGGTGACCGGTTTCGTGGACCTCATGACGCCGTCCGCGACGCATGAGCGCCATACGAGGGGCGCCGATTGGGTGATGGAGGCCGTAGCCAGAAGGGGAGTCCCCGTTGCGCCGCTGGGCTCGACACGCTGGCGCAAGCCCGAGGACCCGCGGAATACCGGAGCCGAGCCCGACGCCTGCTACTATCTGGGCGAGACGGCCGAACGCTGGGACGAAACCGACCCGCTGGACGAGGATGCTCAGGAGGCCTTCGCACTGCGAAACCCGCCCGGTCTGGTCATTGAGGTCGAGCGCAGCAGCGGCGACGGGGACAAGCCGCACGCCTATCGGCGTCTGGGCGTCCCGGAAATGTGGCGCATCGACATCTCCGGCAATGTCCGCGAGGCGGTCATGCTGGACCTGCACGAGCCAGACGGTCCAGCGGAACTCGATAGCTCGTCCGTGCTTCCCGGGGCTACGCCGGCCTTCGTGCTGGAAGCGCTCGAACTGGCAATCCGGAGGCGCTTCCCGGAACTCGACGCACTGATTGCCGAGCGGCTTTCCGGCGAACCGCATGCGGGGCGCCCCGAGGCGACGCCTCGGCCCGGATAACCGATCAACTGCCCGCCGTGGACGGCGGACATTCGGTGTCGAATATCTGGGGGGCGGGCATGACGGCAGCGGCACCGGCGGACGGATAGGCGTTCGGAAGCTGGTAGCGCGCTTTGCGCTGCGGCTCCGACCGACTGGCCGGCAGCGGGAAGTCGGCTGCGGAGGAAGGTCGAACCTCCATCTCCGCGCTCCCAGCCCTCGGGCTCCCATGTTACGAACCGTTCCAATGCCTTCCATCGTTACGCTGAAGGAGCGCAAGGCGCGTGCTCTCGCCCGCCATAAGGCGGCGCTGGCCCAGCTCGAAGTCCGTCTCGCGGCTTCTGCGGCGCAGCATGGCGGCTGCTACAGGCTTTACGGTTCCGCGGCGCGCGGTGCCATGCGCCCGGACAGCGATGTCGATCTGCTCGCGGATTTTCCCGGACACAGCATCTCCGCCGCGATCCGGGCCGCTGAAGATGCCTGCGAAGAGCTTGGACTGCCCTGCGATATCGTCGATCGGGCCTGGTGCAGCGAAACTTTCCTTCAGCACATATTGCCCGGCGCGAAGGTCCTGGGATGAGCGACGCGCGCTGGATTGAAATAGAAGGCGATTTCGAGGCTGCGTGCACGCATTTTGCAGGCGCTGCCCGGCTTTTCGATGCCGGTGGCTTCGACGATGGCGGAATCGACGGCTACAAGGCGTCAATGGCATTGATGCACGCCATGCAGTCCGGCCATACCTCTCTGGAATCCGGTCTTGTAAGAATTCTAACCCTTCTCGGCGAAGAGCGCCCGCAAGGAGAGTCCTGGCACAGGGATCTCTTGCGCCGGGTGTGCCGGGCGGTCGAGGGAAGGGGGGCCATCTTGCCGCCAGACATCTGCGAACATGCCGACGAGACCCGCCGTTTTCACAATGTCGCAACGCGGAGCTACGATGATTTCAGACTCGATGGGGCTGGAATCGCCGTCGCGTCCGCGCGGGTCCTTGCAGAGCGCCTGCCGGAATGCCTGCGCGATTTCATGAACCGGATAGACCCGACCGAAACATAGGCGAGCCGCGCAGCCCGGGTCATGCTGCGGATTTCGGCGCCAGCCTTGGCGGATGGATAGCCGATGCTCTTTTTGTGGCGCGTCGTTTTGTCCGCAAAGTGCCGGTTTATCAGTGCACTATAATGATTTCGGACTGATCTTCTGCAGCAATACAGACAAGCTGTCAGCTTGTGCTACCGTCTGACTGTGAATCCCGGGGCAGGTATTTCCCCAGCCATCTTCTGTGACTGTCGTCCGCGGAAAATACATATTTGCGCGCCTGCTGCGCGCTCCATACATTTACTTTCCTAGCCGCGACTGATGTAAGCTGCCCTTCCAGACCAACGCGGCGATCCGAGACGATAAAAATGGTTTGTGGATTCAGAGGCAGAACACATATGACGTCTGGGAAAATATTTCCCGACGGTACTAGCAAGGGATGATCTGAGAGTATCAACGAAACGGCGCGGCCACGGACGGTTGCGACCGTCCGAGGCATGTTGATTAACGCTTCTACGTTTCTTGGATTATCCGACCAATCCGTTAATGTTTCCGTCAACACTTGATCCCGCAAGGATTTGCCCGTCACCTCTTTATACGCTTCCGATGGCGTTCCCTGAAAGCCATATTCGTCCATCAATGCGACTATTTCCTTGTCGTTATCTATCTCAGTGGGTGTATTGCGCCGTTGTGACACGACGGATGGTTGCCGTTCTTCCAGGGACCAAAGGAGTTTGGCAAAATCACGACGCCCATGTTCGTCGAGGGCTTTGGGTCCGTCGGTCAAAAGAATGTCCCGGGCCTTGGCCCCCGCGTTGTCCAACGGGGAAAAGCGATGCCGTTCCAAGGTATCACGGCCGAGTTCATGCTCATCGAGCATCCAAGCGTCCATTTCGTAACAGAACCTCCTCGGACTCCGCCGTTTGCACTCCACTTCGTTACGAGAACAGTTCCACCGGTACCCAGACATCAGACCGTCCTCTCCGGCCCAAGGACGCAGCAGAAACTTTGGGACATAGTGGTGCCGCCGGGACAGCTGTTGCTGAGCGCCTGCCATGGCTCTCCGCTCCATTAACCGAACACAGCCCAAATGAGCGGCGGTAATGGTGTTTTCAAGAAGAGCGGGTCATTTTGGTCGCCGAGGGCCCGCGACGCAAATTGCCAAGTCATGAAATCGAAATGCTGGCGCAAATACAACGCGATAGATCATAATTTTCCAGAAAAGAGCATCGGCTATGGCGGATGGATAGCCGATCCGCTTTTTGTGGGAAATCCATAGTTCCTAACTCATTGGAATTGTTGGAATCTTGATTCGGCCGGACCGTGGTTTTCGGTCTCAAATCGCCTGCTCGAAATTTCGAGTTGGCGCTAACCCTCCCCAAACGAGGGAACCTTCCCCAAACAGGGGAATCTTCCTGGAACAGACAGGACCGGGCGTTGACGGCTCTTCACGGCGCCGGTCCCGGCTGGTGCGCTCGGAGCCTTCCGCGAGCGCGGGCGCCTTGACAAAGAGATTCCCGCCCGGTGCTATTTCGGGACGGACGGCCACAAGCCGTCCCGGGGGGATGCGATGGCGACGCGCCGGAACAGATGTCAGGGCCTCGCGCGGGACCGGTCCGCGCCGACGGCGCCCGGGCATGAAGGACATCGACCGGGAGGCGTTCGAGCCGGTCCCGTTCCCGGAAGTCAGGCCGGGATTCGTCTTCAATGCCAATTTCTGCCGCGATCCGATGTGTCCCAATTTCGGGCCGGCGCCGGACCCCGACGCCTATGGCGGCGCTGTTCGAGGCTGGGGCCGACCCCGAAGCCTGCGACGGCTACGGCCAAAAGCCGCTGAACCATGCCGTCAATGTCGCCTTCATCGAGGCGGCGCTGGACGCCGGCGCCGACCCGGCCGGCAATGGTGAGGCCTTCAGGGACGCGCAGGCCAAGGCACAGCTCTCGTGCCTCGCCTTCGCGGAGACCCGGGCCTACAACCGCCTGCTGCCGGCCTCGGGGTCGGTTCCGATCTCGAACTGCGACAATGGTGTGCATTGCTGAATACGAAGATCAAACATAGCTGGGTAAGCTAACAGGACTTATACGAGGACATATCCTTCATGAGTGACGACCCAGAAGTCTATGGCAACCGGTGGTTGGTTGAAGAGCCTATAAGTAAAGGTGGTCAGGGACAGGTGTTTTTGGTTCGCGATACGTCGCGGACACCAACTATAGATGACCTTTTTTTGGAGTTTTCACGCCTCGTGAGTATTCCTGGTGCAATAGGGAGCGGAGGTCATTCCAAAGACGATGCCAAAGTTCTGTTCAGGCAATGTTTCAAACATTCTCGTTTGTTAGTGGAGCAAGAACGCACGTCGTTTAGCGCACTAAAGAAACTCCTTCCATTTGAAGACAGTGTTGCAACTGATGAGGCTGTTGCTGTAGAACGAATGAAGCGCGAATTATCGGTGCTTAAGTCAATTAAACATCCATCTCTTGTAAAAGTCCTTGACAGTAGTATAGACGAAAAGTGGTTTGTCATGGAATTTGTCGATGGCGGAAAATTATCAGGCTGTCTTGATACCTACGCCGGTCGTCCTCTTGATACCCTGAGGGCGCTCAGGCCTATCGTAGAAGCGGTTTCCTGCCTCCATGAACACGGAGTTGTCCATCGTGACATCAAGCCCGACAACGTATTTGTATCGAATGATGGAAAGTTGATTCTTGGAGATTGCGGATTGGCGTTTCGGTCCGAGGATGGGGACCGTCAGACCGCAACTTGGGAAAATGTGGGAACGCGGGATTTTCAGCCTCCTTGGAGTCACGGCCAGCGCGTGGAGGACATCACGCCAAAATTTGATGTTTTTACGCTGGGGAAGATGCTTTGGTCAATGACAAGTGGAGTTCCCAAGCTACAATTGTGGTATTTCGACAGGGAAGAAAATGATGTACGAAGAAAGTTTCCTGATGAATACGGAATGCAGTATATCCACAATATCCTCAAGAAGTGCATCGTGGAAAATGAAAATGATATGATGCTTGCGAATGCCAGTGATTTGCTTTGTGAGATAGACGGTGCCATTTCCGCATTGGAAAACGGCTGTCAAATGCCGAGTGAATCGCGGTCAATGAATTGCCGTTTTTGTGGTTTAGGCATATACGATCAGGACCGCGAGTATAACATTTTTGGTAACGCGCGGGGCGCGTATGATCGTTCCGTTTTCAGATGCAACGAGTGCGGACACATGGAGGTGTTTGGCTGGCGGCATGGCGACCCTCGGCCACCGGCATGGGAATGAGGCGGAATCGACGTTGCAGCAGGAGGTCATCTCGACGGTGCGGCGCTGGACCTTGCGCGGCCAGTTGACCATGAGCGACTGGGAATCGATGGCGATGCCCATCTCCGCCGGCAGGCGGCGCGCGCCGGTCAGGAAGGCCCGCGCGACGGCGCCGTTCATCTCCCGGCAGCGGCGGTGGATGAAGTCGAGGGTCGTGTAGTAGTCCCTGCAGCTTTCGGTGGCACAAAATGTCAAGAAAAATGGTAAGAAATAATTGCTCCAAATCAACTGGTTGTGCTTTAATTTCAATAAATGTTCCCACAAAAAGAGCACCGGCTATGGCGGATGGGGTGGGATTCGAACCCACGGTGGACTTGCGCCCACGCCGGTTTTCAAGACCGGTGCATTCAACCGCTCTGCCACCCATCCAGCAGGCCGTGCCGGGCGCGCGCCGGCCCCGTGCAGCCGCCGCGCCATCCTGCTAGGCTGGCCGCCTTGGAACAAGATCGGATTACGAAAGGCGCGTCTTCCATGAAGGTCGGCATTCTCTTCACCTCGCACCCGGACCCGAAGTCCGAACCCTATCCGCACCAGGCCATTCACGAGCGCACCACGCGCGAGATTCTCGAAGCCGAGGAGCTGGGCTTCGACAGCGTGTGGATCGCCGAACACCATTTTTCCAACAAATACGGCATCCTGCCGGACCCGTTCAGCTATCTGTCCTATCTGGCTGCGAAGACGACGCGAATCCAGTTGGGCGCGGCGGTGATGGTCGTGCCGCTGCACCATCCCATGCGTATCGTCGAGAATGCGGCCTTCGTCGATATCCTGAGCGGCGGGCGCTTCCAGCTCGGCCTCGGCTCCGGCTACCGGCCCTATGAGTTCGAGGGGCTCGGCATCAGCTATGAGGAACGGCGCGAAATCCAGGCCGAGGCCATCCCGCTGATCCTCGACGGCTTCCACAAGAAGCGCGTGAACAGCGCCGGCAAGTATTTCAGGATCGAGATGGACGAGACCTACGAGGTCTTCCCGCAGCCCGTCCAGCAGCCGCATCCGCCGTTCTACATGGGCGCCGGCACGGCCGGTTCGATCGCCATGGCGGCGCGCAACGGCTTCGGCCTCATGCAATCCTCGCTGCCCTCGGCCGCCACCATCGGCGAGCATATCGCGCTCTACCGCGAGCATATGCCGGAGGCGCCGGCCCCGCTCAACGCCAATCCGGCGTTCGGCGAGGTGGACGTCGTGCGCATGACCTATGTGGCGCCGACCGACGCCAGGGCCCGCGAGGAGAGCGAGGAAGGCATCACGCACCACATGAAGACGTTCCTCGGCGGCGCGGTCGGGCGTTATCTCGGCGATGTCACCGAGAAGGCCGACGAGAGCCAGTTCGCCTATGAGCATCTGGTGAAGGACACCATCCTGCACGGCTCTCCGGATACGGTGCTGCGCAAGGTCGAGGCGTTCCGCGATGTCGGCACGACCTCGCTGATGATCCACTATCCGCCTTACTACGGCGCCGAGCGCACGCTCGACATGCTGCGCCTGTTCGCCGCCGAGGTGCTGCCGGAACTGAAGCGGATGGAAACGGGGGCCGAGCCGCTCCGCGCCGCTGAGTAACCCCTCCATGGCCTGGGGGGAGATTACCGAGGAACGGCTGGCGGAAGCAGCCGCGCTGATCGGCCAGCCCTTGCGCCGTTCGCGGCCGCAATGGATCGAGACCGCAACGCGCGACGCGATCCGCCATTTCGCCTGGGGCGTGGGCGACGACAATCCTCTCTGGCTGGACGAGGACTATGCCGCAAGGTCGCCCGCCGGCGGCATCGTGGCGCCGCCCTGCATCCTCTACGCCGTGGACATGACCATCGTCGCGCCGAAGCTGTCAGGCGTGCAGTGGATTTATGCCGGCACCGATTTCACCTGGTTCGACCGTATTCGGCTCGACACCCGCTTCGAGGTCGAGGCGCGTCTCGTGCGCCAGGAGATCAAATCGGGCCGGCGGTTCGCCAAGTGGGTCTTGCAGACCGGCGAGGTGGACTACCGCGACAGCACGGGCCGGCTCATTGCAAAGGCGGTCGGCCAGGTGGCCCGGACGCCGCGCGGAGACCGGTTGAAAACCGAGCGGGGCGGCGAGGCCGGGGGCACGGTGGCCCACCGTTACGCGCCGGAGGAACTCGACGATATCGAGCGCGAGGTCCTGGCCGAAACCTGCCGGGGTCCGGAGCCGCACTTCTGGGAGGATGTCGCGGTCGGCGAAGCGGTGCCCCCGGTCGTCAAGGGGCCGCTCACCATCACCGATATCGTGGCGTGGTATTCGGCAACGCAGGGCGCGATGCCCTATGGCGGGGCGCATGGGGATGCGGTGCGCTACCGCCGGCGCCATGACGACTACCACATCAACCCGGAGACGGGCGCCAAGGACGCCGCCGGCCGGGGCCATCTCGAAGCCGCCACCGGCCGCGATGTCGGCATGGGCGGGGCCTACGATGTCGGTCTGCAACGCATAGCCTGGGCGCAGCACATGCTGCCCGACTGGGTCGGCGACCACGGCTTCCTGCACCGGCTGAATGTCTCCGTGCGCCGGCCCAACCTGGTGGGCGATACGATCTGGTGGCGGGGCAGGGTGACGGGCAAGCGCGAGGCCGGCGGCGCCATGCTGGTCGATCTCGATGTCGAGGCGCGCAACCAGGTGGATATCGTCTCGGCTTTCGGGACAGCGACCGTGGCGTTGCCTTCGCGGCAGAAGGGGCCGGTGCCCCTGCCGCTCTCGTGAAGGAAGTGCGCCGGCTGCCGGTGGGGCGCGTCCCGGCCTCGTTCGAGGGGGCGGGCCGCGCAGCCGCCTACGCCGAAATGTGGCTCGCCATGTCCGGCGCGGAAATCGCGCGGGGCGGCCCGCCGATCCGTCTTTGGGATTTCCAGGTCGGCATGGAAGGCAGCGGCGCGGACGCCTGTGCGGTTGCCGGCCCGGCCGCCGCCATCGGCCATGGCGACGGGCCGGGCATGCCGCTGCCGGCGGACATGCCGGAGAAATGGTGCGGGCTCGTGGGCGCGATCCTCGCGCTCGCCGAAGCCTGGTGCGGGACCGATGGCGGCGGGCCCGAATACGATGCCTCGGCAGCGGACATCATGCGCGCCTTCGCGCTGCAAAACTCCGGCACGCCGGAAGAGCGCCGCCGCCTCTGGAAGCGCAACGGGCGCATCTGCGTCGAGTATGGCCTCATTTTTCCCATGGGCTTCTTCGCCTGCCGGGACGGGCATGTCGCCCTGCTTGGGCGCTCCCGGCGCGATTGGCGGCGGATCGCGACGGCGCTGGGCGACCCTGAATGGGCGCACCGACCGGGATTCGACGATCCGTTCGCCCTGGCAAGGGACAGCGCCGAAGCGGATGCGTTGCTCGAAGAAACGCTTGCAGACCGAACGCGCTACGACCTTCTGGCTCGCGGCCTGGAGGAAGGCGCGGTTGTCGCCCCGGTTTACAGTTACGACGAGGCGCAGGCTCGCGGCGTGTTCCGGTCGGGTTTCGAGAAGCCGGCCATGCCGTTTCTGGCTGAGCCCCTGGGCAATGGGGCGGCTGTTGGCAGGCAGAAGCGCGGTGGCCCCGCCGGCCCGCTGGAGGGTCTGGTCTGCATCGAGCTCTGCTGGATCTGGTCGGGGCCGATGGTCGGGCAGCTGCTGGCCGATCTCGGCGCGGAAGTCATCAAGGTCGAGTCTCCCGACCGCTTCGACCTTTACCGGACGCGGGGGCTCGAACACCGCCGGGGAGAGATGGACGAGCATGTGCGGCTCGAAAGCTCACTCTATTTCCACGCCCTGAACCGTAACAAGACCGGGCTCTCACTCAATCTCAAGTCCGAAGAGGGCAGGGCTCGGCTGCTAGACCTTGTTGCGCGGGCCGACCTGCTGATCGAGAATTTCACCGTCGGGACGATGGACCGCATGGGCCTCGGCCGCGAGGTGCTGGCGCGCGCCAATCCGGGCCTCGTCAGCTTGTCGATGAGCGGGCCCGGCAAAGGCTCTTCGGTGGAAAGGCTACGCTCCTACGGGCTGGTGCTGAGTGCGCTCGGCGGCGCCGAGATACTCATTCGGGACAATGCGGGCGCCTTCATCGGCTCGCCCACCTTTTCGATCAGCGACCCGAACGCCGCCTGTTTTGGGGCGCTGGCGGGGCTTGCCGCCCTGGTCGCGCGGGACCGGACGGCCGGGGCCGCGCGCTGGACCTCTCGCAGATCGAGGCCGCCGCCGCGCTTGCCGCAACGCCGGCCGTCGACCCGCCACAGCCCATGACGGTCCCGGTGGTGGAACTGGACGACAGCGACGCCTCGCCGGTTTTCGCCGGATGCCCCGGCTGGATCGAGGCTCACCATCCCGTTACCGGGCCGGAACGCCTGGTCGCCGCCCCCTGGCGGGTGGACGGCAAGCGCCCGGCCTTCCGCAAACCCGCACCGATGCTCGACCGAGGAGCCGATAGATGATCCGCATCATGGGCGAGACGCCGCATGCGACCACCCTGCGCGCCCTGGTGACGATGCGGGCGGCGCTCGGCGACAAGCCGTTGCTGATCTGCCGGGACGAAACGCTCACCTATGCGGATGCGGACAGGCTCTCGAACCGCGCCGCCAACGCCCTGCTGGAACGCGGCATAGCCAAGGGCGATGTCGTTGCGACCTTCATGTACAACTCGCTCGCCCAAGCGATTATCTGGTTTGCCTGCGCCAAGATCGGTGCCGTCTATGCGGCGCTGAATGTTTCGCTGGCCCGCGACGACCTCGCCTACAGCCTGAACGACACCGGCGCGAAACTGCTGGTCGCCGACGACGAGCTGATGGATGTCTGCGAGGCGGCGGCAGGCAGTTTCTCGGTGCCCCCGCCCGTGCTGGTCCATGGGGTGCCGCGCGCGGGATACGGCGCCTGGGAGGAACTTCTGACGGGCTCGGAGGCGCTTCCCGATGCCCAGGTCGGGTCGACCGACCCGGTCGCGGTCGTCTATACCGGCGGCAGCACGTCCATGCCGAAAGGCATGCTCGTCTCCCACCTCTACTATATCGCCGCTGCCATTCGCTATGCGGAGATTGCCGAGGCGGGTCCGGACGACGTCCATTTCGCGAATTCGCATTTCTTCCATATCGGCGGCCAGCAATTCGGCGTCACCGGCCCGCTCTACAACGGCATGACCGGCGTGATGCACAAATGGTTCAGCGCCTCGCGCTACTGGGAGACGGTGCATCGCTACGGCGCGACGATCGTCGACCCGCTGGGCACAATGATGTCCGTGCTGTTGCTGCGGCCGGAAAGCGAACTCGACCGGTCTCACCGCGTCAAGGTCGGGGTAGGGATCGCCTCGGGCCAGGTCCGCCGGGAGCTCCGCGACGAGTTCGAGGCCCGCTTCGGCATCCCCATGCTCGAGGTCTATGCGATGACCGAGATGGGCGTGCTGATCTGCTCGGAACGCTTGCACGACCGCAAGATCGGCACCTGCGGCCGGCCGCACGGATGGACGGAGCTTCCGGTCGTCGATGCGGACGACAACCCGGTGCCGGCAGGCACGACGGGCCAGTTGCTGCTGCGGCCCAGGGTGCCGAACACCTACATGATCGAATACATCAACAAGCCGGAGGCAACCCTCGCTGCTTGGCGCAATCTTTGGTACCACTCCGGCGATCTCGGCTATCTCGACGAGGACGGCTATGTCCATTTCGTCGGCCGCGAGGCGCACTGGATCCGCCGTCGGGGCGAGAACGTCTCGGCCTTCGAGGTGGAGAAGGCGATTACGGCCCATGAGGCGGTGGTGGACTGCGCCTGCGTGGGCGTGCCCTCCGACCTCGGCGAAGAGGACATCAAGGCCTATGTGCAGGTCTCCGCGCCGGCGGAGCCGCGGGAGCTGGTCGAGTGGTGCCGGGAACGGATCGCCTATTTCAAGGCGCCGCGCTACATCGAGTTCGTGGAAGAGTTCCCACGGACGATGACCAAGAACGAGATCGCGCGCCACGAATTGCGCGAGCGCGGGATCGGCGCATGTTGGGACGCGGAGGCAGACCGGATGCAATAGGCATTCCGGCGCGGCGCTGGTGCGGCGGCGGCGGCACGCGCTATGATTGCGAATTCACGGGCGGCGGAGCAGGCCGGCAATCATGAGACTGCGGATCAAGCTGGGATTGGCGCTGCTCGCCGGCGTTGTCCTGTCCCTCGCGCTTGTCGTCCATGCCGCCCTGGACACGTTCGACCGCGAGCTTCGAACCGTGAAGACATCGCATTTCGGCTTCACGGTCGATGAGATCGCCCATGCGATTACCGTCCGGACGGACCTCGGCCTCAGGCTGGAAACCATCCCGGAGATCGCAGCACTGCTCGACCGGACCCAGGCAGCCGACCCCGACATCGACCGCCTTCTCGTTTTCGGCGCGGACGGCCGGGTCGTGTTCTCCACCGACCAGACCGACCTCGGAACGACGGTCGAGGCCCGCGAGGGTGCAGGGCGCTGGACCGAGGCCGATGAACGGGCGGTGACTGTCGGCAGCCCGCTCATCAACAATTTCGGCAAAGTTGTCGGCGGCGTCTTGCTGGAGAGCGAAGTCAGGCACAGCGCGTCGCTCCGCGAGCGTGCGGCCATCACGGTATTCGGCATCGCCGCAGGGGTGTTGGCGGCCAGTCTGTTGCTCGTGTCGCTGTTTGCCGGCTGGGTGCTGCGTCCTGCCCTCAACATGCTCAGGCAAAGCGACGCCTCCCTGCTCGCGATGGCCGAAGGCCAGGTTGCCGACCTCGAAGGCGCGCCGCCGTCGGTTGCGGGTTTCCATGAGGCCGCAACGGGGATGCTGGCCGGGCTGGATGCGGACGCGCGCGAGATCGACCGGCTGGACCGGATCGGATGACGGGCATGGGCCGCCTCTCCCGAATGCTCTGTCTGAAAGCGTGCGCTGCCGCCGTTATCGTTGCGCTCTTCCAGGCGGTCCTGACGGCTGCCGCATTCCACTGGTGGGCCGAGGAGCCGCTGACAGGCGAGCTCGACCGCAAGGCGCTGGCGGTCGGCCAGGCCATGAAGGCCGAGATGGAGCGCGCCGCCGAGGTCGGCATCCCGCTCGACGAGCTCCGGGGGGTCGAGCCCTTCTTCCAGCGTTTCCTCGACGAAAATCCCGATATCCGCTTCATTGCCATGACCTCGCCGGACAAGCAGCCGGTCTATTTCAGCGGCATCGCGCGCGACCGGCTCGAAGAGGTGCTCGAATTCGCCGACACCGCATTCGAGGAGCGGCGCCTGGCGGGAGGAATGACGGAAGCCCGGAGCCGCCACACCGTCGGCGACCTCTCGGTCGATATCCGTCCGATCGGCCCGGCGGACTTCCCGCGGGCCCTGCTTCATGTTGCTGTCGAAAAGGGTTTCGTCACGCAGATCCTGCGCCGCAATTGGCCGGGTTTCGCCATGGCGGCTGCCATCGGCGCGGCTGTCGGTTTGCTGTGTGTGCTCGTCCTGTCGGTGCGCGTGGGCCGGCGCCTGGAACGGTTCGACGACGGCATTGCACAGGCGGCCGGCGGTCGCCCGGCATTGCTCGGGGATTTGGAACAGCGGGACGAAATCGGCTATGCGGCCCGCGCGTTCAATGCGGTCCTGCACGGCCTCCGGACGCGCTTCGACGCAACCCTGGAGCAAGCGGAAGACGCCCGCGATGCCGCAGTCGGGCGGACAGTTCGCGACTCGCTGGAGCGCATCCGCCGGGGCCTGGTCCAACGGCTGGAACCGGTGTTTCGCGACATCGCTTCGGCTCCGGCGACGGCAGTAGGCCGCTTCGGCAGGAATGTCTCGATACGCCTGCGGCTCACGATCGTCATAAGCCTTGCCGGGCTGTTGCTCATGATCGGCCTGGGTTACGGCAGCATCGTCCGCGAACGCCTGTTGGCCGAGAGCTACGACGAAGACCGGCAGACAGCGCTCAAGACAGTCTGGAAGACCCTCTCGCAGCGCGAGACGGATACGGTCGTGCGCCTGCTGGCCCCGCTGCGCACGAACGAGGGCATCCGGTCCGCGCTTCTTGCGGGCGACACCTTGCTTGCAGCGCGCCTGATCGAGGACATTGCCGTGAGCAGCGGGCTCAAGCGGCTGGTGACCTTCGATCCGTCCGAAGAGGGAGGGGCCCGGCTGTTCGTGGGGCGGAACCCCTTGTCGCCGCGCGTCGCCAAGCGGCTCGTCGATACCGGAAGGCGCGCGAGCGGCGGCGACATCGACGCCGAAGGGGAACCCGTATGGACGGTTGCGGAAGCTCTCGGCGACCTGGAGCGGGGCGATGTCCTGATCGTTGCGGCGAGCGTGCCGCTGGCCTCGGCTGTCCTGGAGGCGGGGGCAGTCCTCGGCGGAGAAGCATTTCTTGTCGGGAGCGAAGGCGGCCTGATCTTCGGCACCGATCCGCCGCTCTGGCAGAGCCTCGATGACGACAACAGCAACTACGCTGCGACGACAACCAACATCCCGGCTTTGAACGGCGGGCGTCTGGCCGCATTGCATGTCATCGCCGATGTCAGCGAACTTGCCGCGCGCCAGCAGGCGATGCGGATCGCCTTTTTCGGGGCGGCGGCGATCTTCGCCTGCATCGCGCTTTGGGCCCTGTATGCGAATTTAAGCGGATCCCTGCAGCCGCTCGACCGGGTGATCGGCGTGCTGGAAGCGCTGTCCGACGGCCGGCGCGGGGTCTGGATCGAGCAGGCGGCAGGTACGGATGAAATCGGCCGCATCGCCAAGGCGGTCGAGGCCTATCGCAGTTCCCTCGGCGAAGTCGAGCGGCTGTCGGCCGAGCGCCGCAGGGCGCAGAGGCGGCGCGAGCGGTTTCTGCGCCAGCAGATGGCCGGCCTGACCTCGGCGGTCGGCACGGAAGCGCGGCAGGCGGTCACCGACCAGTTGGGGCAACTCGAGCGGGAGGGGGCGAGCGACGAGTTCGAAGCCCTGACGCTCGTATTCGAGCAGATGGCGCAGCGCATCCGCGAACAGCACGGCCGCCTGACCGAGCTGGTCGAGGAACTCCGCGAGGCGCTCAAGCACAAGGAACGGCTGGTCGCGATCGAACGTGAACTGGCCATCGCCCATGACCTGCAGCTGTCGGCGCTGCCGCGCGAGACGCCGCCTCAGCGCGAGGTCGAGATCGCGGCCGAGATGGTTCCGGCCAAGGAAGTGGGTGGCGACTTCTACGACTATTTCGCAATCGACGACGACCGCATCGGTATTGTCATCGCAGACGTCTCGGGCAAGGGCATCCCGGCGGCGTTCTTCATGCTGATCGCGCGCACCCTCCTCAAGGCTACGGCACTAATCGGCGAGTCTCCGGGCAAGGTGCTGACCGCGCTGAACGAAATGCTGGAGGAAGACAACGAGCAGATGATGTTCGTCACCGCCTTTTACGCGGTCATCCATACCGATACGGGCCATGTCACCTTCGCCAATGCCGGGCACAACCCGACATACCGGATCGATTGCAGCGGGCAGTTGTCGACCTTGCCAATGGACTCCGGGCTGGCGCTTGCCATCATGCCGGGCTTCCGTTTCGAGGAAGGCGAGACCACCCTGACACCCGGCGAGACGCTGTTCTTCTACACCGACGGCGTGAACGAGGCCTTCAACGAAGCGGGCGAGCTGTACGGCGAGCCGCGCCTGGAAGCTCAGCTGGCATCCCTTGCCGGCGAGACTCCCACCGCCATCTGCGAAGGGATGCGGGCATCGGTGGAAGCATTCTCGACCGGAGTTGAGCAGAGCGACGACATCACGACTGTGGCGATGCGCTATCTCGGCAACGGTTCGGACGCCCCCTGACCCCATTGCCGGTCCAGGCTGGTGGCAAGGATATGTTCGACCAGCGCCTCGGAAGAGATGCCGGCCCGCGCTGCGCATTGCGCGAAGGCCATCGCGCTCCCGATCGAACAGGCGATATTGAATTCGAGGAGGGCGTGGCCCTCCGGGCCAACGCGGAAGTCGCAGCGGAGGTAGTCGTACGGCTCCACGGCCCGCGCGAAACGGAGCGCGTCTTCGACAATTTCCGCAAGCCAGGGTTCGTCGGGCGGAAAGTCGCGCGTGAGGCCGGGGGCAAGTCGGCGCTTCTGGCGATGCGTGAAGATGCCGTAGGGGCTGTCGGTGGTCTGGGTCGCCGGCGGCAGGGATACCGGCCCGTCATCGCCGACCAGAATCGGCACGGTCACATCGAAATCGCCGAAGACCCGTTCAACCAGGCATTCGTCGATAGTGACGCCGAGCGCCGCCACCCGGGGCGCCAGCTTGTCGAAATCCGCCTGGGCGCTTTCCTTGTCGATCCCTGTCGAAGCGGCGCCGAACCGGGGCTTCGCAATGTAGGGACCGTCGAAATCGGGTTTTCGCACCGGAGCGCCGGGTCCGAACACGTCGCCCGCCGGGGCCGGTATGTCGAGCGCCTGCGCTGCCAATTTGGTGAGCCACTTGTCCTCGGCCAGGGCCCGAATGTTTGCCGGCGCCCCCAGGCAGGCAATGCCGGCCTTGGCCGCCAGTGCGGTCACATAGACCTCGGAGTTACGAAACGGCGCGATGTTGTAGAGCGAAAAGATATAATTCCGGCCTTCGAATGCCTGGGGCAGGGAGTCGAGATCGGAGCGGCTTTCGACGTCCAGCCCGAGCTCGTTTTGCATCAGGTCCCACATTTCGTACTGGTAGGCAGGCTGTACGCCGAAGTCGGGATGGATCGCCGGGGGGCGCGGCGTCCCGGGAGCCGGCGCATGCGGCGCCAGATACAGGACCCGGAGGGCGTTGCGCCGGGCCCTGTCCAGCCGCTTCAAGGCGATCAAGAATCGGCTCCGGTCTTTATGAACTGGGCGAAACGCAGGATTTCCATCGGCGGATACACTTTCAGCTTGTGCGCCGTTTCCATATTGATCACGAAGGAGAACCGGGAGAGCGTTTCGATCGGGATCTCGCCGGGGTCCTTGCCGCCGGTCAGTATCTGCTCCGCCTTGAAGGCGGCGAACTGTCCGACGGCGTAAAGCGGGCTGACCAGCCCTGTCATGCAATGCTCCCGGATCAGCGTTTCCACACCGCAAAATGTCGGCAGGCCGAGTTCCGTTGCGACGCGGGTCACCAAATCGGCATGGGCACCGAAGAAATTGGACGGCGGGATATACAGGAAATCGACTCCCGCCTGCTTGAGGCGCCGGAGTGTCGGCTCGATCTCGGCGGGGTCGCGCTCGACTTTGGGTTCCGTCGGGCTGTCGGAGACGAACTCGATGCCTTCTTTTTCCGCCAAAGCCCGCATAGCCGCTTCCGAGCGTTGCTGGGCTCCCGAACTCTTGTCATACAACATGCCGAGCTTCTCGAAGGGCATGTAAGTCCGCATCGCATTGAGGCGCACGAGGTTCGATACAACGTGGCGCGCGCCGGTCAGGTTGCGTTTCGAAAGCATTGGCGCAGCCGGGTCGGGCCTGTCGGGCACCAGTTTCGATCTACCCGGAAAAGAGACCATCGAGAACACGACCGGAATGTCGAGGACATGCTTTGCCGGGTCGGCCTCTGCCAGCCGACCGACAACCGCGCGCGTCACCGAGGTCGTCTGGGTATAGACAAGATCGGGCTTTAGCGCCTTGATCTCCTCGACATAACCGGGCAGGAGTGACCGGTCGTTCTCCATGTCGCGGAAAATGAAATTTGCATCGACGCCGTTCGCCTTCAGATAGTCGCGAAAGCCGTCGTCGGCACCCGATCCGCCACGATGAACGATCATATAGATCGAAAAGGGCTCCGCATGGGAAAACGAGGCGGCCGCCATCAAGGCGGCGAGGGCTAGAATTAGCGCTCGAAACATGGGAAGCGATGTCCGCTGCGTTGCCTGGATAGATGTTGCTGACTATCATAGGCCGGTTCGGCCCGATTGCGACAGACATGTGGTAATTTTGCGATGCCAAAGCTGTTACAGATCGATCCGAAACGACGCCGGGATCTGGATATCCTCTTTCTCGCCAAATATGCAGAGGACTGGAGCGAACCGCCGCCCGTGGTCCATCCTTGTTACGGGCGCGAGCTCTACACCAAGTTCGAGGTGCTTTCCGTCCTGCGCGGCCTGGCGCGTTCGGTCGAGCCGTGCGCCAGTCTGGAGGCGTTCGAGGAACGTGTGCGCCGCAGCCCCGCGCCCGATTACGTCTTCCAGATTTACAACCGCGAGACTGTCCGCAATCCCGAAATTCTGGTGTCGTCGCTCTGCGCCCGGTCCGGCATTCCCTATCTCGGCAGTCCGCCGAATGTGCGCGCCATGGCCGAGGACAAATGGATCACCAAGCTCATGGCGCGGGCGGCAGGCCTGTCCGTGCCGGAAGGAGCTGTGGCGGTCGCTGAAGCCGACCTGGACAATCGGCCCGGCTTCGAGGCGCCGTATTTCGTCAAGCCGCGTTTCGGCGCCAATTCCGAAGGCGTTGACGAGGGCTCGATCTGCGACGACTGGGCGGAGGCGCGCGCGCGGGCATCGGCTTTGCTGGCTGCGGGGGAGGAGGTGCTGATCGAGACCCTGGCGCCGGGCCTCGACGTGACGGTGCCGGTTCTGGGCGGGCCGCTGGCGCTGCATCCGGTCGCCAACTATTCCGACTTGCGCGAAGGCGTGCAGACCGAACGCCAGAAGCGCTTTCTGGACCCCGGGAAGCGCGGGGAGCCTTTCGATGACGAACCGCTGTGCGAAGAACTCAGACAGGCGGCGCTGGCATTCGCGAAATTGGTGCAGCCTTGCGATTATCTTCGGGTCGATTTCCGGGTGGCGCCCGACGGTTCCTTCCGCTTGCTTGAGTTCAACGTCACCTGCAATCTGGCGACCACCATGTCGATGAATATCGGGGCCGGCGCCGCGGGTGTGTCGCACGAAGCCATGATCGAGCATTTCCTCTGTTACAGCCTCCAGCGCCAGGGAGTCCTGGCGGCATGAGGCTGCTTGTCATCCTGAATGCCGCCTTCCTGTGCGCCTTCGCAGTGACGATGGCGCTGATGATTCTGCTCAATCAGCAGAAGTTCGCCGACATCCTGCGCGGGCTCGACGATTCGCGCG
Source organism: Alphaproteobacteria bacterium (assembly GCA_965261985.1). Classification (GTDB taxonomy): domain Bacteria; phylum Pseudomonadota; class Alphaproteobacteria; order Bin95; family Bin95; genus Bin95. The sequence goes on along the minus strand of OZ253490.1, from coordinate 3,577,793 downwards.
TTTCGGTCGTCACGCTCGACACGTCGCGCCGGCTTCGCCAGGCGGTGGACCTGGGACTGCCGCTCAAGGACATCGCGGAAAGCCGGTCCATCGTGGATGCCTTGATCCAGGACTACCCGGAACTGCGATCGGTCAGCATTTTCGACGCGGGCGGCCATCTGCTCGTGCATGGCGGCAAGGAACTGGACGGCGGGCAGACCGAGACGCCACCGGTATGGACTTCGGACAACCGGGCGGCGAAGGGAGAGGTCTGGCGCATCGAGGACCCGGAGTCGTTCGTGGTCGGCGCGCCGGTGATCAACAATTTCGGGAAACTCGAAGGCGGCGTGGCGGTGCGTTACAGCAAGGCGCGCTACAGCAGCATTATCGCGGGGCTGACCACCGAGCTTCTCGAAGCTGCAGCTGTCATCTTCATTGCCAGCGGCCTGCTTGCGGTGCTGGGCACGGGCGCCGCGCTCTGGAAGCTGACGAAGACCGCCCGCTATCTCAGGCAAAGTGTTGAGAACCTGCTGAAACCGGATCGGGAACAAACGCCGATAGAAACCGATCTCGCCGAGTTCGTCGGCTATAGCGCGTCGGTGCGGGAGACGGCGGCAAGGTTGGCCGTTGCGGAAGGGAAAGAACCGTGATCCGCAGTGGCGGCCAGGCCCCGACCCTTGCCGGGCTCGGTCTTCGCATCGGTTTCGTCGCCGTAGCGGCGTTGGTCGTTGCGAATGCGCTGCTTGCCTGGATTGCGCTCGGCGCCGTCGAGAAGAGGCTGGAGCCGGTCATCAAGGACAAGGCGAATGTTCTGGCCCGGTCGATCGCCAACGATCTCTACAAGGCGGTGCGCCTCGACATTCCGATCGGCAGCCTGAGGGGCGTGGACGCTTATCTCGACGACCTGCTGACCGACCATCCGGAAGTCGCCTATCTCGCGGTGACCGATCCTGACGGCAAGGTGTTGTTCCTGGCGGAGGCGGAGAACGACGCCGGGGGCGGGTTCCAGCCTCTCGCCGCCAAAGCCAGCGAAGCGCACGCAGGCACTTTCGTTTCGATGGATTCGGACTACGACGTCGCGCACCCGCTGGTCCACGGCGGCAAGCAGGTCGGACATGCGATGATCGGGATAGACCGGCGCTATGTCCGCAACACGATGGCCGGCATCTTCACCGATATCGGTATTTCGCTGTGTGTCGCGGTGCTGATCGTCCTCGAACTCACCCTGTTGGTGCTGTCGCTGACAGTGGCCCGCTCCATCAGCCTGATGCGGCGGCTGATGCACGCGGTCAGCCAGGGAGATTTTTCCGCCTCGATTGCAACGCGCGGCCAGGACGATCTCAGCCGCGTGATCGAAGCGATGAACGGCATCAATGCTGAGATCAACCGGCGCTTCCGCGGTCTTGCCCTCGTGGGCGGCGCTGCGGTTCTGGAGCGGCTGCGCGAAGGCCGGGTCTTCGCGGAGGCCGGCGCTTACCGCCATGTGCAGGTGCTGCGCGCCGGAGACGTGCAGTACCCGCTCTTCTTCTTCATCTTCGGCGTCGAACTGTCGCGTCCTTTCTTCCCGCTGTTCGTTCGGGACCTCTACGATCCCTCGCTCGGGATCGACGCCTCCATAGCCATCGCCATGCCGATGTCGGTGTGGGTCGTCGCGATGCTGCTCACGACGCCTTTCGCGCCGACGCTGATCCGTCGTCTGGGCACACGAAACACGCTGCTCCTCGGCATGGCTCCGACGAGCGTCGGCCTTATAGCGACCGCCTTCGCGAGCGGATTCATCGACCTCATTCTATGGCGGTGCCTGACGGCGGCCGGATTCGGCCTCGTTACCGCCGCGATTCTGGTGCGGCTCGCCATGACTGCGCCCGAGCGGCGGCGCGCGCTCAATATCGGCGTGTTCGTTACAGCGACGGGCGGCGGCAGCATCTGCGCAACGGCAATAGGCGGCATCCTTGCCGAACGCCTAGGCTACGAGAATACCTTCATCGTGGGGGCCGTGATCGTCTTTGCCGCCATGACGATCGCGTTCGGCTTCCTTTCGCCGGACGAAGGTGTGGGCGCCAGTTTCCGCACTCCCGCCCGCCGCAGGAAGTTCGGAATCTACGGCAGCGTGAAATTCATGGCGTTCATGGCGGTCTCGGCGTTGCCGTCGCGCATCGTGCTCACCGGCTTCGTATTCTTCCTGGTGCCGCTCTACCTCGATTCGATCGATTTCGGCGGCGCGGCCATCGGGCGAACGATGATGGTCTATTTCCTGGTGCTGCTGGTCATGAACCAGGTGGCGGCGTTGACGGCCGACAGGTTCCAGAACCACGGCATACTGATCCTGGCCGGGGGCGTGTCGGCGGGTGCGGGCTGCCTGCTGTTCGTTTCGACCGTGGACAATCTGCTGCTGGTGTGCGGTGTCGCGCTGATCGGCCTCGGCCAATCGCTCGTGATGACCCCGCAGGTGGCCGTGCTGCCGGCTTATTTCAGAACCGAGACGGAAGCCTTCGGAACCGGCTCGGTCACGGCAGCTTTCCGGGTGGTGGAACGCGGCGGAAGCATGGTCGGCCCTCTGCTCGCGGGGGTTATCCTTGCGGTTGCAGGACTGGAACAGGCGGGCGGGCTGATCGGCTACGGCATACTGGTCACGACCGGACTGCTGGCCCTGTTCCTGGCGACCGGTCTGATTAGCCGTCGGCACTGATCATGGCTTCGATCAGGACGGGGCCGGAGCCCGCAAGCGCGTCGCGGTAAGCCTTGCGGAAGGCGGCCGGCGTTTCGACCCGCACCGCAGCCATGCCGAATCCTTCCGCAAGCCGCGCGGCGTCGATTGGCGGATCGCGGAAATCCATGCCGATCGGCGCATCGTTGTCGTGAAACGCCTTCATCCGGTCCTTCAGGATTCGGTAGCCGCCATTGTTGGCGATGACGAAGACAACCGGCAACCGCGCGTTGGCGGCGGTCCAGAGCGCCTGGATCGAATACATGGCGCTGCCGTCCCCGATTAGCGCGACGGTGCGTCGTCGGGGCTGCGCGATCTGCACGCCGACAGCCGCTGCAATGCCCCAGCCGATACCGCCCGAGACATTGCCGAAATAGCCGTTTGCATCGCGGAACGGCAGGAAATCCAGAAGGCGCGCGCCGGTGGTGATGCCTTCATCGACGACAATGCCGTCTTCCGGCAGATCGTCGGCGAGGCACATGCACAGCCAGGCCGGAGGGATGGGGCCGGCGGTTTCCGGCACCTCCGCCAGTGCTTCCCGCGCCTTGCTCCGGTTTGCGCTCCAGTTCCGTTCGGCGAGCGCGGCTGTCCGGTCCTGCCGGCTCGTGCCGAGCCTTTCCTCGAGCAGCGGGTTCAGGGCTGCAAGCGTTTCCCGCACATCGCCCAGCGCCGCGATCTCGGCGGGATAGTTCTTGGCGAGTTCCCAGTCTCGAAGGCCGATCTGGATGACGGCCATATGTTCCGGCAGCGGGTCGGTCTCGCTCCACACCGACATACGCAAGAAGTCGGCTCCGAGGCTGACGATGAGGTCGTGCGGCGCCAGCACCTGCCTCACCTGCGGCTGGCTGCGGCTGAGTGCGCCCATGAAGCAGGGGTGTTCCGAGTAGAAATGCGCCCCCTGAGGCACGCTTTGCTGATAGACCGGCGCGCCCAGCAGCCCGGCGAAACGGGCGGCGGCATCCAGCGCGCCGCCGGTGGCCGTCTCATGGCCGGCGAGAACGACCGGATTGGCGGCCGCCGCGATGCGGTCCGCCATTGCTGCCAGCGTTCCGTCAGAGGGGCGGACGCGGGAATCGACCCGCGTGGCCTGTCCGAGGTCTATGGCTTCGTGGCGGTTCAGGATGTCCCCGGGCAGGGAGATGAATACCGGCCCGGTCGGCGGGGTCGTCGCGACCTTGGCGGCGCGCCGCAGGATGCGCGGCAGGTCCTCGATCCTGGCGACCTCCACCGCCCATTTGACCACCGGTTCGGCAATCGGGGTGAGCGGGGCGTAGAGGAGCGGCTCCGTGAGCCCGTGGCCCTGTTCCTGCTGGCCCGCGGTCACGATGATCGGCGAGCCGCTTTGCGACGCGGTGTAGAGCGCGCCGATGGCGTTTCCCAATCCCGGAGCGACATGGACATTGCAGGCCGCCAGCTTGCCGGAGGCGCGCGCGAATCCATCGGCCATGGCGACGACCACCGACTCCTGCAGGCCCAGCACATAGCCGAGGTCGCTCTGTTCTGTCAGCGCATGCATGATCGGCAGTTCCGTGGTGCCGGGATTGCCGAAAAGATGCGTGACACCTTCATCCTTGAGCACGGCTAGGAAGGCGCTGCGGCCGCTGATCGTGTTGGAAGGGGAGGGCATCGGCTGTTTGCTTCCTTCGTTCAAAGGGAAACTGAAAATCAGGGTATGGGGCAGGGGCCAACCGGACGGGAAGGGCGGCCCTTCCCGTCCGGAAAGCAAATGTCACGACGCGAGGAAACCGCCGTCCACATAAAGTTCCACGCCGGTGCAGTAGCTGCTGTCATCGGACGCGAGGAAGAGCACCGCCTTCGCAACCTCGTCCGCCCGGCCGTTGCGGCCCATGGGCACCCGGCGCAGCATCCGTTCGCGCACCACGGGATCGGCGGTGGCGCCCGAGGTGCGCATCGGCGGCATCAGGCCCGGGTGGATCGAGTTCGCCCGGATTCCTTCCGGAGCGTGGCGCACGGCGACCGATTTCGTCAGCACCCGGATTGCGCCCTTGGACGCATTGTAGCCGTGATGGATGTTGTTCTGGCCGACCACGCCCGAGATCGACGAGATGTTCACGATGACGCCGCCGCCCGAAGCCGCCATCTTCGGCACGAAATGCCGGCATCCGAGAAACGCCCCGGTGACATTGATGGCCATGAGGCTGTGCCAGGCGTCTAGATCGAACGGGTCGGCATGGGCGCTGCCGCTGATCCCGGCATTGTTGACGAGAATGTCGGTGTCCGGCCGCGCGGCGGCCAGTTCCGCCCATGCGGAATCTTCCGTCACGTCCAGGCGGTGGAAGGACGCCTTCCCCCCGTCGGCGACGATCTTCTCCGCCTGCGAGCGGCCCTCGTCCTCCAGAACATCCGCGACGACGACGTCCGCGCCCTCGGAGGCCAGGAGTTCGGCTGTCACCGCCCCCATGCCCCAGGCTCCTCCCGTCACGATCGCGGTCTTGCCGGCAAGTTTCATCGTTCTTCTCCCGCACCGAGGTCCTGCACAAAGCGGCGCTCATCATGGCGCAAGCGCAAACGCCCCGAAAGACACGGCGTTGCCGGAGCGGGTCCGGCGAACATGACGCGGCGGCGGACTGGCGCGACAGGTACAGAATCGTCGGATATGGTGGCGGGCAGGTCGTTCGGGCGCCGGTTGACGGGCGCGCAAACAAGGGGAAGGCGATGCGGCGTATCGCTGTCGTACTTGCGGTGCTGGCCGCCGTCGGTTGCGCCGCCGGCAGCGGGCAGGCTGCCGATTTCGACAGCTGGCTGGCGGAGTTCCGCGCCGAAGCCGCAGGGAAAGGCATTTCGCCGGCTACGCTGGATGCCGCGCTGACCGGGCTACGCCCGCTGGAAAAGATCCTGAACCGCGACCGCAAGCAACCGGAGTTCAAGCTGACCTTCGAGACCTACAGCGCCCGCTTGCTCAAGCCCCGCAATATCGAGCGGGGCAGGGCGATGGCGGTCGAACATGCCGGGCTGCTGCAGCGGGTGTCCCGCCAGTACGGCGTGCAACCGCGCTTCATTGTCGCAATCTGGGGCATCGAGACCCGCTACGGCGCCATAAAGGGCAGCACGGAAGTGGTGCCGGCGCTTGCAACGCTCGCTTTCGACCGGCGGCGGTCCCGGTTCTTTCGCGCGCAATTGCTGGATGCGCTGCGCATGGTGGACAAGGGCTATATCGAGCTTGCCGATATGAAGGGCTCCTGGGCCGGTGCAATGGGACATCCCCAGTTCATCCCGTCCAGCTATCTTGCCTTCGCGCAGGATTTCGACGGCGACGGCCGGCGCGACATCTGGAATAATCTCGGCGATGTTTTCGCCTCAATTGCCAACTATCTCCGCCAGCATGGCTGGTCGGACGCGCGCACATGGGGGCGTGGCGTCAGGGTGCCGGAGGCGGTAAGGCGAAGCTACGACTCGATGCTGAATAGCACGGCAAAGGGATGCCGGGCCCTGTGGCAAGCGACGAAGCCGCGCAGCCTCGGCAACTGGCAGGCGGCCGGATTGCGCCGTATATCGGGCGCAGCGTTGCCGGCTGCGAACCTCGATGCCAAGCTCGTCATGCCGGACGGTCCGGACGGAAAGGCCTTCCTCATCTACCGCAATTACGAAAGCCTGTTGCGCTACAACTGCTCGAATCTCTACGCGCTGACGGTCGGGCTGTTGTCGGATGCCGTCGGAGGGCGTCGATGATCCGCGCTCTTTCGCTGATCTTGGCATTGGCAGTCTGCGCCTGCGGTTCGCCGGACACGTTCAAGCGGACGTCGAAGACCGGCGAGCGCAGCGGCAAGGTCGTCGACAGGCGCCTCGGCGTATCGGCGTCGCCGTTTCGGCCGCTTACCTACAATGTCAGCAGCTACAAGGTCGGCGCCCCGTACAAGATTGCCGAACGCTGGTACCGCCCGAAGGAATACGAGGCTTTCTCCGAGACCGGTATCGCGTCCTGGTACGGGCACAAATTCCACAGCCGCCAGACCGCTAACGGCGAAGTCTTCAACATGTATGCCATGACGGCGGCGCACCGGGTTCTGCCGATGCCGAGCGTGATCCGCGTCACCAATCTCAGCAACGGGCGCAGCGTCGTCCTGCGTATCAACGACCGCGGCCCCTATGCGAACAACCGCATTATCGACCTGTCGCTCGCGGCGGCGGAGAAGATCGGCTATCGCCGCAAGGGCATAACCAGGGTGTGGGTCGAATTGCTGCCGGAACTGAGCCGCAGAGTCGCCCGGGTCGCGAAGAGCGGGGGCGGTGCCCGGAAACAGGACCGCCTGGTGGCCGATTTCGTGGGGGGCGGCACTTCCGAACCCCGCACTTACTACGTGCAGGCCGGCACGTTTCGCGACCGCAAGAATGCCGAGACGATGGCCAACAGGCTGAGGCGGCACTTCGACAGCGTAATGGTCCACACCAGCACGGCGAACAATGGCAGGGTCCTGCACCGGGTCCGCATCGGGCCGGAAAGGACCAGGCGGTCGGCCGTTGCGTTGCAGGCCCGTGTCCAGGCGCGCGGGCCGCGAGATGCATTCGTGGTCCGCTCGGCCGGGTAGGGGGCGTTCATGCGGTTCATTGCTTCCATCATGCTGGCGTTGCTGCTTGTCGCGACAACCGCCCGCGCCGATACGACGATCGCGCCCAACGCGATACTGATCGACGGCACGACCGGGACGGTGCTGCTCGAAAAGAATGCGGACGAGCCGCTTCCGCCGGCGTCGATGAGCAAGCTCATGACCGTGCTGATGGTCTTCGAGCGCCTGAAGGCCGGCATCCTTTCGATGGACCAGACCTTCCCGGTCAGCCACAAGGCCTGGAAGATGGGCGGCTCCAAGACGTTCGTGCGCGTCAACACGCGCGTCTCGATCGGCGACCTGCTGCGCGGTGTCATCGTGCAGTCGGGCAACGACGCCTCCATCGTCCTCGCCGAAGGGATTTCCGGCAGCGAAGAAGCATTCGCCGAGGCCATGACCGCGCGCGCTCATGAGTTGGACCTCGCCAGCGGCAGTTTTCGAAATGCGACCGGCTGGCCGCATCCGGAACATGTCATTTCCGCGCGCGACCTCGCGCGCCTTGCGCAGATTCTCGTGAACGAATTTCCCAAATATTACGAGATGTTTGCGGAGCGGGAGTTCGAGTTCAACGGGATAAAGCAGCAGAACCGCAACCCGTTGCTGGGTAGCGTTTCAGGAGCCGACGGCCTCAAGACCGGACATACCAATGTTTCGGGATACGGCTTGGCCGCCTCAGCAGAGCGCGGCGGGCGGCGGCTCTATCTGGTGTTGAACGGCCTGGAAAACCCGAGGGCTCGGGCGCGGGAAGCGGAAAGGCTGATCGAGTGGGGCTTCAGGGAGTTCGCGGCCTATGCCCTCTTGAAGAAAGGGGAGACGGTGGAGATGGCCGCGGTGTGGCTCGGCAGCCTGGACCGTGTGCCGCTGGTCGCGGACCGCGATGTGGTGCTGTCGCTGAAGCGCCAGGCGCGTTCCGGGCTCAGGGCTTCCGTCAGATGGGCCGGGCCGGTCGTCGCGCCGGTCGCGAAAGGCCAGAAACTCGCAACGCTCCGCCTTGAGGCGCCCGGCATACAACCGGTCGAGCACCCGTTATACGCCGGGGCGGATGTCGAGCGGATCGGCTTCTTCGGCCGTATCTTCGGGCGGTTGCGCGCGCTGTTGTTCGGCTTCGACTCCGCGGCGTGACAGGCAGGCTGATAACCTTCGAGGGCGGCGACGGGGCCGGAAAAACGACCCAGATCGCCCGGCTTGCCGGTTTTCTGGAGGGCCTCGGAATTCAGGTCATCCGCACCCGCGAACCGGGCGGCACGGCCGCAGCGGAGGCTATTCGTGCGCTGCTCGTCTCCGGAGACGCGGACTGGGACCCGCTGACAGAAGCGATGCTGCACTACGCCGCCCGCCGGGAGCATGTCGAGAAACGCATCCGGCCGGCCCTGGCGGCCGGAAAGTGGGTGCTTTCCGACCGGTTCTACGATTCGACAGTCGCCTACCAGTGCTATGGTCAGGGCCTCGCGCCGGAAGACGAGGCGGCTCTGCGCCGAGTGACCGTCGGCAGCTTGCAGCCGGACCTGACCCTGTTGCTGGACATTCCGGTGGAAGCCGGGCGGAAAAGGGCGCATTCGCGGCAGGAAGGCCGTTATGAGGCCATGAACGACGACCTGCATCTGCGCGTACGTGCGGGATTTCTTGAAATTGCACACCGGGAACCGGAGCGCATAACGGTGGTCGATGCGGGACAGGACCCGGACAGCGTGGCGGCGACCGTGCAGAACATCGTCGCGGGACGCTTCGGCTTGTCATGACCGCCGGGGAGATACCGGAGCCCAGAAAGCGGGAAGGGCTTGTCGGCCATCTCGCCGAGGCCCGTATGCTTGCAGCCGACTTTTCGGCAGGCAGATTGCACCACGCCTGGATTCTGGCCGGGCCGCGCGGCATCGGCAAGGCGACGCTCGCCTTCAGGTTCGCCCGTTATGTCCTTGCCGGACAAAGCGGACTTTTTCTGGAAGAGGTGCAGCCCTCGCCGCTTCATCTGGCGGCCGAAGACCCGGTTTTTCGCCGAGTCGCGTCGGGCGGCCATGCCGATTTGCGGGCGGTCGAACCTGCGGGCGCGCGCGGCGAGATCCGGGTGGACGCGATACGCGACGCGTTTCGATTTCTGCGTCTTACGCCGGGCGAGTCGGCATGGCGCGTGTTGATCGTGGACGGGGCGGATTCCATGAACCCGAACGCACAGAACGCAGCCCTCAAATTGCTGGAGGAACCGCCGCCCAATGTGTTGATTTTGCTGGTTGCCCACCGGCCGTCGCTGCTGCTCCCGACTGTTCGTTCGCGCTGCCGCATGTTGCGGCTGGCGCCGCTGGACCGGCCGGCATTCGACGAGGTGCTTCGCGAGACCGCGCCCGAACTGGATGCCGAGGCGTGCGCCCGCCTGTTTGCGGTTTCCGGCGGCAGCCCCGGCGCGGCGCTGGAATTGGAGCAGCTCGGCGGGCGGGCGCTCAAGGAGGCGGTCGATGCCTTGCTCGACTCTCTTCCGGAAATCGACCGCAAGGCGCTGGACAGGATTACCGCCGCGGTAACGGAGAGCCGCGATGCCGCGCATTTTCAGGCGTTCGGGCGCATCCTCGCGGCGAGCCTGGCCCAGCGCCTGCGGGCCGCGGGCCCCGACGCCGCCTGGTTGGAGGCCGAGGCGGGTGTGTCCCGCCTGCTGGAGCGCGGCACGGCCCTTTCTCTCGACCGCCGCCAGGTGGTGTTCGAGATTTTCGGCCGGCTTGCCAAAATGGCCGGCGGCAGAGGGCAGGGCGTTGTCGCTTGATTCCCCCAATTATAAGTGGGACAACCCGGCCGTGTTCCGGGACCCGGATGTCCGACCCCCATGAGCGACGGCACGCCGTTCTACATCACCACACCGATCTATTACGTTAACGACGCGCCGCATATCGGGCATGCGTACACGACGGTTGCCTGCGACGTGCTTGCGCGCTCCAAGCGGCTCGACGGATACGATGTCCGGTTCCTGACCGGCACGGACGAGCACGGCCAGAAGGTCGAAAAGGCCGCCGCGGCCGCAGGTGAAGCGCCGCAGCCCTTCACCGACCGGATGTCCGGGAATTTCCGCGACCTGGCAGAGACCCTGCGCACGTCGAATGACATTTTCATGCGCACCACGGAGCACCGCCACAAGCTGGCGAGCCAGGGAATCTGGAATGCGCTGGTGGCCGCGGGCGACATCTATTTGGGCAGCTATGCGGGCTGGTATTCGGTGCGCGACGAGGCGTTCTTTACCGAAACCGAGGTCACGAAGCGCGGTGACGGCGCCCGGATCGCGCCGACCGGCGCCGAGTGCGAGTGGGTCGAGGAGCCCAGCTATTTCTTCCGGCTCTCGGAATGGCAGGACCGCCTGCTGGCCTTCTACGAGGCCAATCCGGACTTCATCGGGCCGCAAAGCCGGCGTAACGAGGTCGTCAGTTTCGTCCGCGGCGGCCTGCAGGACCTGTCGGTTTCGCGCACGACGTTCAATTGGGGCGTCCCGGTCCCCGGAGACGACGCCCATGTCATGTATGTCTGGCTGGATGCGCTGACCAACTACATCACCGGGGTCGGCTATCCCGAGACGGACTCGGCGTCTTTCCGGCGGCACTGGCCGGCCGACCTCCACATGGTCGGCAAGGACATTGTGCGCTTCCACGCGGTCTATTGGCCGGCTTTCCTCATGGCCGCCGGCGTGGCCCCGCCCAAGCGGGTGTTCGCCCATGGCTGGTGGACGAACGAAGGCGAGAAGATTTCCAAGTCTCTCGGCAATGTCATCGACCCCTACGACCTGATCGAGCGCTACGGGCTGGACCAGCTCCGTTATTTCCTGCTCCGCGAGGTGCCGTTCGGCAATGACGGCGACTTTTCGCACCGTTCGATGGTCCAGCGGATGAACGGCGAACTTGCCAACGACTACGGCAATCTGGTGCAGCGCTCCCTGTCGATGATTGCCAGGAATTGCGGCGGCAGATTGCCTGAGCCCGGACCGTTCTCGACCGAGGACAAGGGATTGCTCGGCGAAATAGGCGGCCTGCTCGAAGCACTGCGGACCGCGATGGACCGGCAGGCTTTCCACGAGGCGCTGGAAGACATCTGGCGCGTCGTTCGCCTTGCGAATGCCTATATCGCCCACGAGGAACCCTGGACCCTGCGCAAGAACGATCCGGAGCGCATGGGAACGGTGCTGTTCGTCGCCGCCGAGGCCATCAGGGGTCTTGCGCTCGCGACCCTGCCATTCATGCCGGATGCCTCCGACCGCATCCTCGACCAGCTTGCGGTGGAGCCGGAGGCCCGCAATTTCGCGGCATTCGGCGAGGCCGGCGCCCTTCGGCCCGGCGCAGCGCTGCCGAAACCGGAAGGCGTATTCCCGCGGTTTACGGGTGAGGAAGTGCGATGCTGATAGACAGCCATTGCCACCTCGATTTCCCGGACTTCGAGGGCGAGGTGGATGCGCTTGTCGAACGCGCGCATGAAGCCGGCGTCGGCTGCATGGTGACGATCTGCACCCGTCCCCGCCAGGCCAGCGCCGTGATCGCGCTTGCGGGACGCCATGAGAGCGTGTTTTGCGCCATCGGCCTGCATCCGCACCATGTTGCGGCCGAGGGCATACCGGAGGAGGGCGAACTCGTGGACTTCGCCCGGCATCCAAAAGTCGTGGCGCTGGGCGAGACGGGACTCGACTACCACTACGACCGGAGCCCGCGCGAACTCCAGCAGGAGAGTTTCCGGCGCCATATCCGCGCATCCGCAAGCGCAGGCGTGCCGTTCGTTGTGCATAGCCGCAACGCCGATACGGACACGGCGTCGATCCTCGAAGAGGAGGCGGCAGGGCAGGTTCCCGGCGTGATGCACTGCTTCAGCAGCGGGCGCGGACTTGCCGACAAGGCGCTGGAATTAGGGCTCTATATCTCGCTTTCGGGGATCGTGACCTTCCGCAATTCCGTAGCCTTGCGCGAGATTGCGGTGGACGTCCCGCTCGATCGGCTGCTTGTCGAGACCGATGCGCCGTTCCTGGCCCCGATGCCGCTTCGCGGCAAGCGCAACGAACCGGCCTTTGTGGTCCATACGGCGGCTGTTGCAGCGGAATTGAAGGGTGTTTCCGGCGAAGCCTTCGCGGCAGCCAGCACGGCGAACTTCTTTCGCCTGTTCCCGAAAGCGCAGACTTGCGCGTAACGGTTCTGGGCTGCGGCGGCTCCGCCGGCGTGCCGGTCGCGAGCGGCGACTGGGGCGCCTGCGATCCTGCCGATCCGCGCAATCTCCGCCGGCGACCCAGCATCCTGATCGAGGCCGAAGGGGCGCGCATCGTCGTCGATACCGGGCCCGACTTCCGCGAGCAATGGCTTTCCGTCGGCGGCGGCCGCCTGGACGCCGTGATCTACACGCATGCCCATGCCGACCATATCCACGGCATCGACGACCTGAAATCGCTCTGTACGGAGCGCGGCGGCCCGATCAACGTTTATGGACGCCCGGAGGTGCTGGAACGCATCGGGCAGAGATTTCCCTATGCCTTCGCCGAACCCGTCGATGGACCGCCATATTTCCGCCCGTGCCTGAATGCCCATCCGGTCGGCGATGCGTTCGAAGCGGCCGGAATCGGGTTCCGGGCATTCGAGCAGCAGCACGGTCAAGGCCGGTCCACCGGTCTCAGGATCGGGAACTTCGCCTACAGCACCGATGTCTCGGCGCTGGACGACGCCGCGTTCGAGGCGCTGGAGGGAATCGACACCTGGATCGTCGGAGCCGGGCATGCGGACTTTCCGAGCGGCAATCATGCCTTCCTGCCGGTTGTCCTGGAGTGGGTGGAGCGGCTCGGGCCGAAGCGTGTCGTGCTGACGCATCTCAATCATCATATGGACTACCGGGCCTTGACGGCCCAACTGCCGGAGGGCGTGCAGCCGGGCATTGACGGCATGACCCTCCAGATTGTCCCGAATGCGCCTGCTGTTATTTCCCATAATATACATTATGCGATTACTAGATCGCAACCGATTGATTCCCTTCTGGAAATCATGGCGACCCTGCGTGCGCCTTCTGTCGGTTGTCCGTGGGATATCGAGCAGAGCTTCGAGACCATCGCGCCCTACACGGTCGAGGAAGCCTATGAGGTCGCGGAGGCGATTCGCTCCGGCGACCTCGACGCGCTGCGCGAGGAACTGGGCGACCTGCTCTTCCAGGTCGTCTTCCACGCACGGATGGCCGAGGAGCGCGGCGCCTTCGCATTCAGCGACGTCGTCAACGCGGTTTCGACAAAGATGGTCGCGCGCCACCCCCATGTCTTTGGGGACGCCAGGGTCGCCGACGCCGACGCTCAGAGCGCGAACTGGGAGACGCACAAGGAGCGGGAGCGGCAGCGCAAGGCGGCCGTCGCCGGGACGGTGCGCTCCAGCGTTCTCGACGATGTGCCGCTGGCCCTGCCTGCGCTGATGCGGGCGGAAAAGCTGCAGCGCCGCGCTGCGCGTATCGGCTTCGACTGGCCGACCGCCGCACCTGTCTTTGACAAGGTACGGGAGGAGCTCGACGAAATCGCGGCTCCGGATGCCGATATTCCGGCCGAACTTGGCGACCTGCTCTTTTCCGCCGTCAATCTCGCGCGTAAGCTCGGGTCTGCGCCGGAAACCGTGCTGCGGGATGCAAATGCCCGTTTCGAAAGGCGTTTCCGGCGGGTCGAGGCCCTCGCACACCGGGAGAGTCTGACACTGGACAAGGCGCCGCTCGCGGAACTGGATCGTTTGTGGGACCGCGCCAAACGGGAAGAAAAGGATGCAGGCTGAGCTTCAACAGGAACTTTCCCGCCGGCTGTTCGCCCATCTGGACGCGGGAACGACCGATGTCTGGCCCGATGTCGTCCGGCAACCGGTCAGTGCCTATACCTGCCCCGACCGGGCCGAGCGGGAACGCCAGGAACTGTTCCGGCGCCGCCCGCTATTCGTTGGCCTTTCCGGCCTGCTGCCGAACCCCGGCGACTGGATTACGAGCGATGAGACCGGCATTCCGGTATTGATCGTCCGCGGACGCGACAGGCGGCTCCGGGCTTTCGCGAATGTCTGCCGCCATCGGGGCGCAAAACTCGCGCAAGGCCAAGGGTGTGGTGCAGCAGCCTTCACCTGTCCCTACCACGGTTGGACCTACGATCTCGACGGGCGCCTGATCGGCCTGCCCGATGAGCGCAACTTCCCCGGCGTCTCACGCGCCAATCACGGCCTCGCGGCGGTGCCCGTTGCCGAAAAGCACGGCATGGTCTTCGTTCAGGCGACAGCGGGGGACGATTTCGATGTCGATGCCCTGCTCGAAGGCATGGGCGGCGAACTCGCGCCCTACGGCCTCGAAGGCTGGACGCCCTACTCCCGCCAGCGCTTCGACCTGTCGATGAACTGGAAGATCGCCCTGGACACGTTCCTGGAGCCCTACCACTTCCCCTTCCTGCACAAGAACACGGTCGGCCCGATCTTCATCGGCAATGTCTGCCTCTATGACGGTTTCGGGCCGCATCTGCGCGAGGTGTTTCCGCGCCGCGGCCTCCGCGAAATGCGGAAGAAACCGCCGGAAGACTGGGACCTCGTGGACAATTCGGCGCTTATTTATGTGTTTTTCCCGAACACGGCCTTCATCGTTCAGAAAGACCACATGGAGGTCTGGCGCTGCTTCCCCCGGCTCGGCGGCGGCCCCGGGGAATCGACCGTCCTGTTCGAGTTCTACATTCCCGAGCCCGTGCGGAGCGAGAAGGCGCGCGTCCACTGGGACAAGAATGTCGATCTGGCGGTGCGCACCGTAATCGAGGAGGACTTCCCGACCGGTGAGACGATCCAGGCCGGCTTCGCCGCCGGGGTCAATGCGCATGTCACCATCGGCCGCAACGAGCCGGCCGTCGCCCATTTCGAGACGACGGCGAACCGCTACGCCGCTGCCTGAAGCGCGGCGAGCGTCGTCTCGAAAGGCAATAGAACAGCGCCGTGCCGCGCCTTGACCTCGCGCACCGGTGCAAGGCGTTCGAATGCGCTCCAGATGCCGCTTGGCGCCGTCCCGTCCTTGAGGAAAGCTTCCACCTGGGCGCGCCCGGCCTCAACCTCCTCGACGCTGCGACCGGGTGCCGTTTCGGCGAACAGCGCCGCCGACGCCTGGCCGAAAGCACAGGCCCGGACCTGTTGCGCGTAGTCCGCAATGCGGCCGCCTTCCACCGCAACCTCGACAGTCATCGAGCTGCCGCAGACCCGGCTCGTGCGCGTTGCTTCCCCGTCGGCTTCTTCCAGGTGCCCTACCCGTGAAATTCCTCCGGCCAGGCGGAGGATATCGCGCGTATAGAGTTTGAAGAGGGCATCCGTCATGGCAGGAGTCATCTGGTCGCGGGGAGGGCCGGCGGCAAGGCCCTGCCCTCCCCTGCCGAGGCCTAGTTCTTCACGACGTAGTAGAGCATGAACTGGTTGTCCGCGCGCTGGGCGAGCTCGACGGCATCGCCCTTGCCCCATGCAAGTCCTTGTTGATGCAAGGGAATCGTCCCGGCTTCCGATGCGGCGATCTCGTAGGCCTTCGCAATCATCGCGTTGCGCTCCGCCTCGTCGGTCGAGACCTTGATCTTGTCGGTCAGCGCATCGACCTCCTTGTTGCAGTAGCCGCCGACATTGAACTTGCCGCGTCCGCTTTCCTCCCGGCAATTCAGCAGGTTGTACAGCACGTTCCAGCTATCGAACGAACCGGGCGTCCAGCCGAGCAGGAAAAAGCTGGTGTCGTAGTTGGGCCCGAGGATCTTCTTGAAGAAGAGCGCCTTCGGCTCCGCTACGAGGTTCACCTCGATTCCGATCTTGGCGAGCATCGAGGAAATCGCGATGCAGATCTGTTCGTCGTTCACATAGCGGTTGTTGGGGCAGTTCATGCCGATCTCGAACCCGTCCGCATAACCGGCTTCCGCCAGCAGCGATTTCGCCTTTTCGGGGTCGTGGGCAAGGCGTTCGATGCCGGGCGCGTGGGGAAAGAGTTTCGGCGAGATCATCAGCGCCGAGGGGTCCGACAGGCGGCGCATGACCTTCTTGCGGATCGCGTCGATATTGATCGCATGATAGAAGGCCTGCCGCACCCGCACATCCTTGAACGGATTGGCTCCCTTGACGCTCGAATAGAGAAGCTCGTCTCGGGAAATGTCGAGGCCGAGGAAGATCGTGCGCAATTCGGGGCCGATCAGCACCGAGGTGCCGTCATTGCCGTCCACCCGCTTGATGTCCTGCACCGGCACGGGATAGGCCATGTCAATCTCGCCGGAGAGCAGGGCTGCGACGCGGGTGGCGTCGGAGCCGATCGGCTTGAACACGACGCGGGTGAGATTGTGTTTGGCCGTGTCCCACCAGCCGTCATGGGGCTCGAGCACGGTCTCGATGTCGGTCTCGCGCTTGACGACCTTGAAGGGTCCGGTGCCGTTGGTGTTGAACGCGGCGAAATTGTCGGTGCCTTCTGCAAGCGAGGTCGGCGCGACGGCGTTGTTCGCCTCGGACCACTCCTTGTCCATGATGTACCAGGTCGCCCACTCCGAATGCAGGATGGGGTTGGGGCCCTCGGTCACGAAATCGACCGTGTAGTCATCGACCTTCTCGACCTTGACGCTTTTGGCGATGCGGGTCGTGAGGTCCGACCCCTCGGCCCGCACCCGGTCGGCCGAGAAAACAACATCGTCGGCATTGAAGGGGTTGCCGTTGTGGAAGACGACGCCGTTGCGGAGATGGAAGCGCCACCGGTTGGGCTCCACGATTTCCCAGCTTTCGGCCAACGCAGGCTGGATCTGGAGGTCGGGACCGCGCCGAATCAGGCCCTCATAGACGTTGCCGAGGAGACCCAGCGTAAAGGTCTCGTTCAACACATAGGGGTCGAGCGCCTGCGCGTCGCCCTGGAACGACCAGGTGAAAGTCTTGGCGCCGGCGGGCATTGCCATCGCCACCGTTGCGGCAATCGCCGCTGCTGCTGTTCGAAGTCGCATCCTCGGAGCCTTTCGGGATTGTTTGCGAGGCGGGAGCGTAGGCCCCCCTACCCGCCGTCGTAAAGCCAGCATGCGGCGCGATTGGGGCCGCCTGTCGCCATCAGGTCCGGGCGTTCGCTGCGGCAGCGCGCAAAGACCTTCGGGCAGCGCGGCCCGAAGGCGCAGCCGGCGGGAATCTCGGTCAGGCGCGGCATCGCGCCCTCGATCTGGACCAGCCGGTCGCGGCGCTCCGCCATGGCCGGGATCGAGCCCATCAGGCCCTCGGTATAGGGATGGCGCGCAGCCTGGATAACATCGCGCACCGGGCCGATCTCGGCGATCCGCCCGGCATACATCACGGCCACCCGGTCCGCGGTCTCGGCTATGACGCCCATGTCGTGCGTCACCAGCATCACCGCCGTGCCGTGCTCGCGGCAGAGGCGCTTGAGAAGCGCGATGATCTGCGCCTGGATCGACACATCGAGCGCGGTCGTCGGTTCGTCGGCGATGAGCAGGCGTGGATTGGCCGCAAGCGCAAGCGCGATCACCACCCGCTGGCGCATCCCGCCCGAAAACTCGTGCGGATAGCTGTCGATACGCCGCTCCGGGGCCGGAATGCCGACTTCCGACAGCAGTTCGAGCGCCCGCGCCCGCGCGCCCCGCGCGCCGAGGTCGAGATGGGTCCTGATCGTTTCAGTGAGTTGGCGCCCTATGGTGTAGAGCGGGTTGAGGCTGGTCAGCGGGTCCTGAAAGACGGCGCCGATCTGCTTGCCGCGAATGCGGCGCATGGCTTCCGGGGCCAGGTTGTCGATGCGTTCGCCCGCAAGGCGGACCCGCCCGTCCGCGATTCGCCCCGGCGGTTCCAGCAGGCCGATGATCGACATGCCGGTCAGCGACTTGCCGGCGCCGGACTCGCCGACCACACCCAGCACCTCGCCTTCCTCGATGGCGAAGGATATGCCGTCCACCGCAACCAGCGTGCCTCGCCGCGTCGGGAACTCGACCCGAAGGTTCTCGACCTCAAGCAGTGGCATCGCATCGCTCCCGTTCGCCGCCCGGCATCGCTATAAAGGCCGGCGGTAAGCGCCTGCAGGAGGAATAACACCGATGCTCGGAATGATCATGGACCGGCCGATGCTGATCTCGTCCCTGATCGATTTCGCCGCCGAATACCACGGCGGGACGGAGATCGTGACGCATAATGTCGAGGGCGGCCTGCACCGCTACGGCTATGCCGACGCGCAGGCCGAAGCGAAGCGGCTCGCCAATGCGCTCGGCGAACTCGGCGTCGGCTTCGGCGATACGGTCGGCACGCTGGCCTGGAACACGAGGCGGCATTTCGAGATCTACTACGCGGTGTCGGGGATCGGCGCCATTTGCCACACCATCAACCCGCGCCTCTATGTCGAACAGCTCGCCTATATCGTCAACCACGCCTCCGACCGCGTGCTGTTCGTCGAGGCGGGCTTCGTTCCGCTTCTGGACAGCTTCGCCGCCGAGATCGCGGACACGGTCCGGGCCATCGTCGTGCTCTGCGACGAGGCGAGCCTGCCGGAAAGCGAGCATTTCGACCTCATCTCCTACGATGCGCTGGTCGCCGCGCAGGACCCGGTGTTCTCCTGGCCGAGCTTCGACGAGCGGACGGCCTCCTCGCTCTGCTACACCTCGGGCACGACCGGGAACCCGAAGGGCGTACTCTACAGCCATCGCGGCAACATCCTGCACAGCTATGCCTCCATCGGGCCGGACTGCATGAATATCTCGGCGCGCGATGCGGCTATGCCGGTGGTGCCGATGTTCCACGCCAACGCCTGGGGCATCCCCTACGCCGCCACCATGGCCGGTGCGAAGCTGGTGCTGCCGGGGCCGCATCTGGACGGCGAGAGCGTCCAGGCGCTGATTACCGGCGAAGGCGTGACCATGACGGCGGCCGTGCCGACCATCTGGCTGATGCTGCTCGACTATCTCAAACGGTCGGGCAAGGACATCCGCCCGCTCACCAATGTCGTGATCGGCGGCTCCGCATGCCCGCGCTCGATGATCGAGACCTTCAAGCGGGATTACGGCGCAACGGTCCGCCATGCCTGGGGCATGACCGAGATGTCCCCGCTTGGCACGGTCAACACCCCGCTCGCCAAGCATGAGGATCTGGACGAGAACGCGTGGTTCGATCTCGCCGAGAAGCAGGGCCGGCCGATCTACGGCGTGGACATGCGCATCGTCGGCGAGGACGGCAAGGAGCTTCCTCGCGACGGAGTCGCTTTCGGCAATCTCCAGGTCCGGGGATACTGGGTGGCGAATGCCTATCACAGGCAGGACGAGTCGGACGTTCATACCGGCGACGGCTGGTTCTCCACCGGCGATGTGGCGACGCTCGACGGCGACGGCTACATGCGCATCACCGACCGGACCAAGGATGTCATCAAGTCCGGCGGCGAATGGATCAGCTCCATCGATCTGGAGAACATTGCCGTGGACCATCCGGAGGTGGCCGAGGCGGCGGTCATCTCTGTCGCCCACCCGCACTGGGACGAGCGGCCGCTGCTGATCGCGGTCAAGGAAGCCGGCGCGGCGCTGGAAAAGGCCGAACTGCTCGACTGGTACGACGGCAAGATCGCCCGATGGTGGAAGCCGGACGACGTGGTCTTCGTGGACGAGCTCCCGCACACGGCCACCGGCAAGCTGCTGAAAACCAAGCTGCGCGACGACTTCAAGGACTACACCTTGCCGACAGCGTGAGGGCGGGCAGCGGGTAAAACGCTCCGCCCTGCCCCGCGTTCAGCCGCTGTTCCGCGCGCGTTCGGCGTGGCTGTTGTCCACGCAAGCTTCGAAGGGGATGTCGCGGCCGATGAAGCCGCCGGAAATGAGCGCGCCCTTCAGCCGGACGAAGCCCTCCAGCGGAAGCACCGGGTCGCGGCCCCAGACGCCGCCCGCCTTGTAGCGCGCGAGCGCGCCGGCAAGGCGGGCCGGGGCGAGACTGGGGAAATAGCCTTGCAGCCGTTCCGCCAGCGCCGCCGCATCGTGGCCGTGCAGCCAAGCAAGCGCCTCCATCACACCGCCCGCCAGGGCCGAAAGCGCGTCGGGATCGGCCTCGGCGAAGCGCCGCGAGGTGTAGAGCGTGGTGTAGGAGGTCGGACCGCGCCGGGCCGCGGCATACCAGACATGGCCCGCGCCCTCATGCACCAGCTCTTCCACGAAAGGCTCGAAGACCTGGATCGCGTCCACCCTGCCCTCGCGCAGCGCGTCCGCATTCTCCGCCATGCTGCGGCCCGCCTCCCGGTTCATGGCGGCCGGGTCGAAGCCGGCGCGGCGAATGTCGTCTTGCAGGCAGAGCCAGGGTGTCGGCACTTCCGAAACGCTCGCGAAGCGGGCTTCCATGAGGTCGGCGATACGGAAGTCCGGCTTCGGCTTCCGCCCGACGACATAGAACGGGTCGCGCGTCACGGCTTCGGCGAAAGCCACCACCGTCCCGTCCCCGTGCCATTGCTGATACTGCATCATGCGCATCGGCCCGCCCCAGGTGACGTCGGCATTGCCGTCGAACAAGCTCGTGGCGGCGTCGTTCGGGCTGTCCGGCCGGCCGAATTCCACCTCCAGGCCCCGCCGGCCGTAGGCGTCCAGTTCGAGCGCCAGATAAAACGGAGCGTAGAACACGGCCCTGAGCGACTCGAACAACTTCACCATGCGTTATAGCCGCCATCGACCAGAAGGTCGGCGCCGGTCATGTAGCTGGACTCGTCGCTGGCGAGGAACAGCGCCGCTTCGGCGATCTCCTCCGGCCGGCCCATGCGGTCGAGAACCGTAAGCGCCCCGTTTTCGCGCTCGGCCGCCTCCCGCCCGCCATGTTTGGCGTGGACGCGCGCCGTGCCGATGGGGCCTGGCGAGAGGCTGTTCACGCGGATGCCCTGCCCCGCATGGTCTATCGCCATGACCTTCGCCAGTTGGATCAACGCTCCCTTGGCGGCGTTGTACCAGCAGTGCCCCGGCTTGCCGACCTGCCCCAGCTGCGACGCGACATGAACGATGCTGCCGCCGCCGCTCGCCGCGATCAGCGGGATGGCATATTTGCTCATCAGGAACGGGCCGGTGAGGTTGACCGCGAGCGAGCGCGTCCAGTCTTCTTCCTCGACATCGACAACGGTGCCGTAAGGCACGAAGACAGCAGCGTTGTTGACGAGGATATGCAGCCCGCCGAAGCGCTCCTGCGCCAGCTCTGCGGCCGCTTCGGCGTCGGCGGCGCGGGAGACGTCGCAGCGAAGCGCCACCGCGCCCTCCGGCGCCCGTTCGTCGATATCGGCAGCGCTGTCGGCGACGACCACCCCCGCCCCTTCGCGCAGGAAGGCCCGGGCGATGGCGTGGCCGATGCCCCCCGCAGCGCCTGTAACGATGGCGGCCTTGCCCGCGAGCCGGCTCACCGCTCCCAGCGCCCGGCTGCGTGCCACTCCACCTGCTCGGCATAGCTGGCGCTGTAGATGGCGCGGTGGTGGCGGTAGGCGTCCCACTCAAGCGAGCCTTCCGGGCGCGGTTCGAGGTCGAAATGGCCGTGGCGGTCCTCGCCCCGGACCAGGGTCGCCGGCACCCGCATGCTGCCGATATGGCGAACGTCTGCCGGGATGTAGGAAATGCCGATCCCGATGCGGCGGTCGTCGGCCCGGTTGGGGCCAGAGGCATGGACCGCGAGCGTGTGGTGGATCGAGAACTCGCCGGGCGAGAGCGGCACGGGCACCGCGTCTTCGGTCGGAAAATCCGCGACGGTGCGCTGGCCGGCGCTGTTGATGCTGTTGGGCGCCGCATTCGTAATATGCCGCATCATTCCGTCTCGGTTGGTGCCGGGCACGAAGCGCATGCAACCCGCTTCCTCGGAAGCCTCGCTCAGCGCCAGCCATGCGGTGACATGGAGGTGCGGGCGCAGGCCGAAATGGGTGGCGTCCTGATGCCAGACGGTCTGCGCGTCGGTCTTCGCGTCCTTGACGAACCAGGTGCTGGTCCAGCACAGGATGTCGGGGCCGAGCAGCGCCTCCACCGCGTCGAGTATGCGCGGATGGCGCACCAGGTCGGCCGCAAACGGCAGCAGGAGATGCGTCTTGAAGCGGCTGTCGGGGTCTCCCTCGGTGACGCGCCGGCCGAGCTCGGCTTCATAAGCCTCGAATTTCCGGCGGTAGTCCCGCGCTTCGTCCGCGCTCATCGCATGGAAGGGGCCACCGAAGCCGTTACGCTCGAAGGCCTCGACATCGACAGTGTGCATTTCGGTCATGGTTTCCTCCTTGCCCCGTCCGGGTCCGCCGCGCTTCCCGCTTCAAAGCACGCGGATCATGCTCTTCATGCCGCTCGCCTGGTGTCCCAGGACATGGCAATGAAACAGCCAGTCGCCGGGATTGTCAGCAACGAAAGCGATTTCCACCCGCTCGCGCGGATCCAACAATACGGTATCGCGCCATTCGCGGCGGGCTGTCGGTTTACCGTTGCGGGAGAGAACGCGGAAGGCGTGACCGTGCAAATGCATCGGATGGTGCCACGCCGTGGCGTTAGCCATGGCGATGACGCAGCTCTGGCCCCGTCGGAGCGTCACCATCGGCTCCGGAATGTCTCCCGAAGCGGCCTTGCCATTGACGAACCAGAACGAACGCGGACCCACGGGCCCCATGCTGCCGCCCATCTCAGCCATGATCGCGCCACCCATCGCGCCGCCGGTGAACATCATCTCGTGGCGCAGCGCGCCTTCGGGATCCGGCTCCGGCAGAGGGTTCGGCGGTAGATCGACAGGCCATGCGGGCGGTGCCGAACGCAACGGTGCGGCGTCGTAGGCGAGATCGACGAGGCGGTATTCGCGGTTACGGTAAAACGCATCGATGACGGGGGTTCTGCCGCCCGGCTTGCCCACCGCGTCAAGGACGACATCGGCGCGCATGCCCGGTCCGAGGACGACCCGGCCGTCGTCCGGCTCATGGGGTTCCACCGGCTGGCCGTCGAGCGAAATTACTACGGGGTGGTGGCCCTGGAACTCCAGGCCGAAGTTCCGGGCGTTCGCCGTGTTGACGAGGCGCAGGCGGATGCGCTCGCCCTGGCGAACCGCAAACTCCCTGAGGATAGCTCCGTTGATGGTAACGGCATTGCCGAGACGCCCGCCGTGGCTCATATCGTGGCCGTTGGCGAAGCCGTCAGCGATGCCGGCCTCCTGCGTAAACCGCCAGTCGTCCAGCACCCAGGTCACATCGCGGTCCACTCGGACAGCCGGTTCCCGTTCTTCCACGACCAGAACCCCGTAGAGGCCGCGCGCAACCTGCTCGATGCTGTTCCGGTGCGGGTGGTACCAGAAGGTGCCGGCGTCCACGGCGTCGAATTCGTAAGCGAAGCTCTCGCCGGGCGGCACCGGCGGCTGCGTCACCAGCGGCACGCCGTCCATGGCGTTCGGCAGCCTGAGCCCGTGCCAGTGGATTGTGGTGTCTTCGTTCAACCCGTTGTCGAGCACGACACGCAGGCGGTCGCCCTGGCGCACGCGGATTTCGGGCCCCGGCACGCTGCCGCCATAGCACCAGACGGCCGTTTTGCCATACGGTTCCGGCACAAGGCGGACGGATGCGGGCGCGGCCTGCAAACGTAGTTCTGTCGCTCCCGCCTCTCGGACAAGGCCGAACGGTGCGAGCGCGAGCCCCGCCGTCGCCGATGCGAGAAACGCGCGGCGCGTCGTCGCTGGCGTGGACAATCCGGTCATGGGGAACCCACTCGGAATTCTGGCGCGCCCGGCACGACTCGAACGTGCGACCTTCTGCTCCGGAGGCAGACGCTCTATCCGACTGAGCTACGGGCGCTTGCGCCCGAGGACCATAGATGCGCGTCGTTCTCTGTCAACCGGGATGCCGGCCTGTGTCAGGGCAAACGCGTTCGGTCGAAGACCGGCGGCGGGCGACACAGGGACGACCTCCTGCCGGATCGGACCACTCGTCGGAGGCTTCTCCGCACCGCTGCCTCGACCCCTATTGTCGTCCCGGCCCCCGAGCCGGGACCCAGCACCGCCGCTGCAACCCGGCCAGGCTTCGACGGCCTGGACCCCGGCTCGCCGCTGGCGCGGCGTCCGGGGTGACAATCGGAGGTCCGGCGCGTTCGCAAAGAATTCGAGCACACCGCCAAGACGGTTCAGCCGAGATAGGCGCCGTCGCGCGCAACTAGCCGGCTGCCCTTGAAGACCAGCTCGCGCGGAGGGTGCTGGGCGACCGCTTCGGCGAGGGTCTCCGCGTGGACCGTGAACAGGTCGGCCGGCGCCCCGACGGCGATGCCGCGGTCGTCATGGCCGAAGACCCGGCGCGCGGCGGCGGTGGTGCAATCGAAGGCTGTGGCCAGGTCGCCATCGGCACGGAAGCCCGAGCGCCATGACAGCAGCATGGCGCGAATCAGCAGGTCCCCATTGCCGTAGGGGGCCCATGTATCGCGCACATCGTCATTGCCGACAAACACCTCGACGCCGCGCTCGCGGAGCTTCTTCACCGGCGGCAGCGGGAAGGCCCCGCCTCCGTGGCTGGCAAGCGACATGCCGGCCCCGGCCATGGCGCCGGCCAGGCGCTCGAACACATCGTCCGGGCACGCCCCGAGACAGAAGCCGTGGCTGACGGTGACGCGGCCTTCCAGACCGGCCGTGCGGGTGCGCTCGGCGAGGGCGGCGATTTCCAGCAATCCCGGTTCGCCGGGGTCGTGGATATGGATGTCGATGCCCCTATCATGCTTCCCGGCCAGCCGGAACAACAGGTCGAGCTGGCCGTCCAGGTCCCCGTCCTGGCCGATCGGGTCGATACCGCCCACAAGGTCCGCGCCCATTGCCAGCGCCTCGTCCATCAGCTCGTAACTGCCGGGCGCGGCGAGCACGCCATATTGCGGAAAAGCGACGATCTGGAAGTCGGCGGCGTGCGCGAATGCAGCCTTGACCTCGAGCAGCGCCTCGACGTGCCGGACGCCGATATCGGGGCCGATATCGGCATGGCTGCGGAACGCGGTCGTGCCGGCGGCGACGGCCTGGCGGACCAGGTTCGATGCCCGCTCGGCCGGCGGCGGCAGTGTCGAGCGCAAGCCGCGTTCGGTGGCGATGCGGCTCGCCCGGCCCGGCCCGGCGGGGTGGGGCATCCAGGGCAGGCCGGTGAGCGTCTTGTCGAGATGCACATGCCCGTCGATCATGCCCGGCAGGGCGAGCAGCCCGCCGCCATCGACCGTTTGCGCGCCCGCATTGTCGAGGCCCCGACCGATCCCGTCGATTACGCCGCCGGTCATGCGGATATCCGCCTCGCTCCCGTTTGCAAGACGGATGTTCGTGAGCAGGGTCGTCCGGTCATTCATGGCTGCCGCTCCCTCGGTTCCACCGCTCTCGATACACCGCTTTCCGGGACGCTTGCCAGAGCCATCATGGGAGCGGCGCTGCGGGCCTGCTATCGTTCGCGATGTCATGGGGAAAGGACCGACAATGAGCGCGGCGTCCGAAATTTCAGACCATTACACGGATGGCGACCTGCTGGCGCGGCTCGAGGCGAGCCTGCGCGAGGATGGGGTCGATCCAGCGCAGGCGACCATCGAGGAGCTGGCGCCCTACGACCACTTCCACGGCCGCGGCCTGGAGGCGACCGAGGACATGGCGAACCGGCTCCAGGTCTCTGGGACGGACCGTATTCTGGATATCGGCAGCGGCCTCGGCGGCCCGGCACGCTACATGGCGCGGCGCTTCGGCTGCCGGGTCGCAGGGATCGACCTGACGGCGGAGTTCTGCGATGTCGCGCGGCTTCTGACGGCGTGGCTCGGGCTTGAAGACCGCGTGTCGTTCCAGCAGGGCGATGCACTGGCGATACCGTTCGAAGACGCAGCATTCAACGGCGCTTACTCGATGAATGTTTCCATGAACATCGCGGACAAGCGCGCGCTCTATCGGGAGATCCACCGCGTGCTCACACCCGGAGCCTGGCTATGCCTGTCCGAGGTCGCGCAAGGGCCGGCCGGCGAGCCTGACTACCCGCAGGCCTGGGCGCGAACCGGCGCGTCCAGCTTTCTCGCAACGTCGGAGGACACCCGCGCGGACCTCGAAACCTCGGGCTTCGCGGTGGAAAGCCTGCGCGACATGACCGAGGCTTCGTTCGACTTCGCCGTCCGCTCGCGTGCAATCGTCAAGGCCGGCGGAAAACCGCCGCACCGCGCCGTTATCCTGGCCCTCGGCGCGCGCGCCGGGGAAGCGATGGCAAACTCGGGCCGTGCGCTGCGGGACCGCCGCACGGTGCCGATCGAACTTCTCTGCCGGAAGCTGTAGTCCCGACCCCGAGGTCACGCCGGCCCTGGAGGTGAGGACAGGTCCCCTCCGCCGCCCGGATTCGGGCCTTCGACGCCGTTCTGGAAAGAGAACTGCATGTGTGCCATGTTTGGCGCCGCTTGGGAGGTGGGGCCGTTGCGCCCGGTCTGCGGACGAGGGTGCCAGGCACCCCTTCGGGCCGCATTGCGTCAACCCAAGGAACAGACATGAAGAAAATCGTGACACTCGCGGCGGCGTTGCTCTTTGCAGCGCTCCAGCCGGCACTCGCGCAGGAAGTCAAGATCAAGTTCGCGTCGGCCAACCCGGACGACAGCTATCACGGCGTGTTCGGCCACGCGTTCAAGAAGCACGCGGAGGAACTCTCCGGGGGGCGCATCCAGGTCGATGTCTTCCTCGGAGGCCAGCTCGGCTCGGAACAGGACAACATAAACCAGGTGTCGAGCGGCATCCTCAACATGGCAAGCGCCGCGGTGAACAACGTCACTCCGTTCGCGGCTATCGTCGGGTTCTGCAGCCTGCCCTATATGTGGAACAACTTCGAGGAGGCGTGGGCGGTCCTCGACAGCCCCCTGCGGGACCGGCTCAACGACACGATGGCCGAGCAAGCGAACATGCGGGCCGTCGCGTGGCTTACCGGCGGGTTCCGGGTGCTCACTAACTCGAAGAAGCCGGTCCGGACCCCCGCCGACCTCCAGGGGCTTCGCATCCGGGTCCCGAAGAACGAGATCATGATCGCGGCCTACAAGGCGTGGGGTATCGACCCGGTGCCGATGGCGTGGACCGAAGTCTTCAACGCGCTCCAGCAAAAGGTCGTGGACGGCCAGGACAACCCCTACGCCACCATTCCCGCCGTCCGGTTCGACGAGGTGCAGAACTACATCACCAACATTCACTACCTGCTCTGGATCGGTCCGGTGGTCGTGAACGATGCGTGGTACGCCGGACTGGCCCCCGACATTCGCGATATCGTCAACGAGGCGGCGAAGCTCGCCCAGGACGAGGAGCGGCAATGGGCAATCGCGCGCGAAGGCACGGCTGCGCTCCAGTCTGTTGAAGCGGGTCTTGAAATCATGGTGCCCGCCGACGATGAGCGGGAGTGGATCGAGAAGGCCAAATCCGTCTGGCCGATGTTCTACGACAAGATCGGCGGCAAGGCGTTCGTGGACGAGGTAGTGACCTTCCTCGAAGACTTGCGGAAGGGCTGAACCCTCGCCGTTCGCCAAATGGCGAGGCAGAGGCGACGGGCCGGGTTCCCAGCGGACCCGGCCCGTTCTTCGTTTCTCGATTGTCCGTTACAGCCCGTAGCCGAGGAAATGCGGCAGCCAGAGGCTTATCTTCGGGAAATAGGCAAGCACCAGGATGCAGACCACGATTGCCGCTATGTGCGGCAGGACGTGAAGACTCAAGCGTTCCAGCGAAACCTTTGCGAGTTGGCTCGCGACGAACAGGTTCGCCCCGAGCGGGGGCGTGAGGAAAGCCACTTCGTTGGTGACCACGAACAGAATCCCGAAATGGATCGGATCGATGCCGAGTTGAACGACGACCGGCAGCAGAACCGGTGTGACGATGATGATCGTCGACAGGGTCTCCATGAACATCCCGAGGATGAAGAATGCGAGAATGATTATGAGAAGGACCGTGAACGGATCGGTCGAGACGGTCGCCAGCAGTTCTGCGAGCCTGTGGGGCGCTTGGTTCACGGTCAGGATCTGGCCGAATACCGTGGAGGTGGCGACGATAATCATGGCGGTGGAAATGCGCGCCGCCTCGATCAGCGAGTCGAAAACCGCCCTGAAATCGAGCATCCGGTTGACGACGCCGCCTACGAACAGTCCGTAGAAGACCGCAATCACCGATGCTTCTACCGGCGTGAACACGCCTCCATAGATTCCGCCGAGAATGAGGAACGGCGCGGCGAGCGAGAACTTGCCCTGCCAGCAGGCGCATGCGAACTCCCTGAGATTGAAACGTTCTCCGGTTGCCTCGTAGCCCACATGACGGGCGACGAGATAGGCGACGAGGCAATGGGCAACGCCGATGATCATCCCAGGCACGATGCCGGCCATGAAGAGGCCCACGATGGAAGTCTGGGCGATCACGCCGTAGATGATCATCGGGTTGCTCGGAGGGATGAGGATCCCGAGAGTGCCGCCCGAGGACGACACCGCCCCTGCATAGTCCCTTCCGTGGCCGGCCCGGAGCATGGCTGGAATCATCACCGACCCCACCGCCGCCACCGTTCCCGGTCCCGAGCCGCTGATGGCCGAGAAGAACATGCAGGCGAGAATCGTCGCGATTCCGAGCCCACCGCGCACGCGCCCGGTGAACTGTGAGATCACCGCGATGATCTGCCGCGTGACCCCGCCCCGCTCCATCAGGGAGCCGGCCAGGATGAAACAGGGGATCGCGAGTAGCGGGAACTTGTCTAGGCCCTGGTAGAGGGTCTGCCCCAGGATGAGCATGGGAACATCGGACACGGTAAGGGCGACGACAGTCGCGATTCCGAGGGCCATGAATATCGGCACCCCGATGACAAGGCAGACCGCAAGTGTGCCGAGGAGAAGGGTGAGGGTCATGGTTCGTCCCTCTTCGTCCCCGGCCCGTCTCCGTCGGCCTCGGCTCCGAGCGCCGCTTCATCGACCCATTGCCCGAAGGTGCCGCTTCGCCAGTCGCTCCAGTGGCCTTCCAGAATGCGAAAGCTCATGAGCAGGAACCCGAGCGGCACGACCGCATAGATGAGCGCCATATTCCACTGGAGAGCCGGCGAGATGTAGCTGAACCGCATCAGGTGCGCGACCTGCAGCGCGCCCTGCCAGGCGAAGACGAGGTTGATCGCGACCCACAGCAAATCGGCCGCTGGAATCATCCAGCCTCGGGCGGCAACGGGCAAAAGGCGGTGAAAGGCGGTCACCCTGATGTGAATCCGCTCCTTCGCGCCGAGAACCGCGCCCATATAGACGAGCCAGATAAACGCGAAGCGGCTGAGCTCTTCCGACCAGGTGAGCGACGCATTGAGAACGAAGCGAAAGAACACCTGCGATCCCAGGCAAAACACCACGAGGAGCATCAGGAAAGCGCAGAAGTACTGCTCGAAGTCCCGGTAGGCATGACCGAGGACGGAACGGATCACGATGGCCGGTCCTCCCTGAAGACGTTCCCTTACGCTAACAGTCTGTCCGACTTGAGGTTGTTGGGGTAGAGGCGTTGACGTTCGATCCGCAAGGAGCGGGTCGAAGAGTGCAGCGGCGCTTTGCCGTCGTTCCGCTTCAAGGTCTCGTGTTGCGCCCGGAGTCCGGGCCTGCCCCGTTCCCGAATGTTGCACACCCGGACGGCTCCGTTATCATCCCGGCATGGCCCGGTCATGCATGGGGATGGCGCCGATGGAACCGCCGGAGACGATTGAGGTCGAGGAGGCTGCGATTGCCTGCGACGGGGACGGCGGCGCGCTCGGCCATCCCCGTGTCTTCCTTCATCTGGACGATGAAGGCCGGGTGGATTGCCCCTATTGCGGCCGGCGCTTTGTGCTGAAGGACGGAGCCGACCTCCGCGCGGCCCATTGACCGGGAGCACGCCCCGCCACGTCTTCCTGGTCGACGGCTCCGGCTACATCTTCCGCGCCTTCCATGCCCTGCCGCCGATGACGCGGCCCGACGGCACCCCCGTCAACGCCGTCTATGGCTTCACGGCCATGCTGATGCGGCTGGTCGAGGATACCGATGCCGACCGGATCGCCGTCGTGTTCGACGTGGCCCGCACGACCTTCCGCAACGACATCTACCCCGACTACAAGGCGAACCGCCCGGACCCGCCGCCGGAACTCGTGCCGCAATTCGCGCTGATCCGGGACGCCGTAAGGGCGCTGAACCTCCAGGTCGCCGAACTGCCCGGCTATGAGGCGGACGACATCATCGCGACCTATGCGCGCCGGGCGGCGAAGCTTGGTGCGGAGGTCACGATCGTCTCCTCCGACAAGGACCTGATGCAGCTTGTCGACGAGCGGATATCGCTGTTCGACCCGGTGAAACAGCGCCGGATCGGCGACGCGGAGGTGATCGAGCGCTTCGGCGTGCCGCCCGAGAAGGTTGTCGATGTGCAGGCCCTTGCCGGCGATTCCAGCGACAATGTGCCGGGCGTTCCGGGAATCGGCGTCAAGACGGCGGCGCAGTTGATCGGCGAATACGGAGACCTCGATACGCTGCTCGCGCGGGCCGAAGAAATCCGCCAGCCCAAGCGGCGCAGCAACCTGATCGAGTTCGCCGACCTGGCGCGCGTCTCGCGGGAGCTTGTGCTGCTGCGGGACGATGCGCCCGTCGCCGAAGACTTGGACGCTTTTGCCGTCGCCGGCCTGGACCCGGCACGGCTGCGCCCATTCCTGGAGGAACAGGGTTTCGCCTCGATCCTCGCCCGCCTGGGCGAAGATAGCGGGGACAGGCAACCGGCTGCCCCGGTGGACGCGGAGTACGAGCTCGTCACGGACGAGGAGGCGCTGAAACGCTGGGTCGAGGCCGGCTTCGAGGCTGGAATCGTCGCCGTCGATACCGAAACGGACAGTCTGGATGCGCAGCGGGCGCGCCTGGTCGGCCTGTCGCTGGCGGTCGCGCCGGGCAAGGCCTGCTACATCCCCGTGGGGCACAGCCGGACGGCGGAGCTGCTGGAAACCGATGTCCCGCCCCAGTTGTCTCCCGAAACCGCGCTCGCCATTCTGGGGCCCCTGCTCGCCTCCGATGCCGTGCTGAAGGTCGGGCAGAACATCAAATACGACATGGAAGTCCTCGCCGGACACGGTGTCCGGGTCTCACCCATCGACGACACCATGGTGCTTTCATACGTGCTCGACGGCTCCGGCCACGGCCACGGCATGGACGAGCTCGCGCGGCTGCATCTCGGCCATGAGTGCATCAGCTATGAGAGCGTCTGCGGCAAGGGCAGGAACGCCATCACCTTCGACAAGGTGGCGCTCGACAGGGCGCTCGACTATGCGGCCGAGGACGCCGACATCACGCTAAGGCTGCACGGAATCCTGCGCCCGCGCCTGCGCGAGGAGCGTATGACGGCGGTTTACGAGACCATCGAACGGCCGCTGATCCCCGTCCTCGCCGATATGGAGAACGCCGGGATCAAGGTCGATGTCACGGCGTTGAAGGCGTTGTCGAAGGACTTCGCGCGCCGTATTGGGGCGCTTGAGGAGGAAATTCACGGCCTTGCCGGCCGGTCCTTCAACATCGGCTCGCCCAAGCAGCTCGGCGAAATCCTGTTCGACGAGATGAGCCTGCCTGGCGGCAGGAAAGGCAAGACCGGGGCCTATGGAACGGGCGCCGAAATCCTGGAGGACCTGCGTGCGCAGGGACACGACCTGCCGGCCCGGGTACTCGACTGGCGGCAGCTGTCGAAGCTACGCAGCACCTACACGGAAGCACTGGCCGCCGCCGCCCATTCCGGGACGCAGCGCGTCCACAGCTCCTTCTCCCAGACGGTCGCGGGCACGGGGCGCCTGTCCTCGAACGATCCCAATCTCCAGAACATCCCCGTGCGCACCGAAGAAGGCCGGAAGATCCGCCGGGCCTTCGTTGCGGAGCCGGGTCATGTGCTCGTCAGCGCGGACTATTCGCAGATCGAACTGCGCCTGCTTGCCCATGTCGCGGAGATCGAACCGCTGCGCGACGCCTTCCACGCCGGCCTCGATATCCATGCCCTGACGGCATCCCAGGTGTTCGGGCAGCCGGTGGAAGGCATGGACCCCATGACCCGCCGCCGCGCCAAGGCGATCAATTTCGGCATCATCTACGGCATTTCGCCCTTCGGCCTCTCGCGCCAGCTGGCGATTCCGCAGGGTGAGGCGCGGGCCTATATCGACGCCTATTTCGAGCGTTACCCCGGTATCCGCGACTATATGGGCCGAGCTCGGGCATTCGCGCGCAAGCACGGCTATGTGCCGACCATCTTCGGGCGGAAATGCCGGACGCCCTATATTGCCGACAAGAACCCCGCCCGGCGCAGTTTCGCCGAGCGCGCCGCGATCAACGCGCCGCTCCAGGGCTCGGCGGCGGACATCATCAAGCGCGCCATGCTGCGCGTCCCTCCGGCACTCGCCGAAGCAGGCCTGAGGGCGCGAATGATCCTCCAGGTCCACGACGAACTGCTTTTCGAGGTGCCGGAGGGAGAAGTCGAGGAGACACGCACGCGCGTCGCCTCGGTAATGGAGAGCGCCGCTGAGCTCGCCATACCGCTCGTCGTCGAGACCGGAGCAGCCGATAACTGGGCCGACTCGCATTGAGCCGCGGCGGGCGCGCCGGCTGGGGACAAGCGGCGCGCGTCCCTTGCCGGGCGTTCCTTCATCGGTCATAGGTGGCGCGTGATGACCGACCGGCAGGACGACGACCGCGACGGTGACGAAGCGCTGGGGGACGCCGAGCGGCAGGCCGCTGTGTTCACCCATACCCGGCGCGCGCGGCGCAAGGAAATCGCAGAAGACTATGTCGAGCTGATCGACGACCTGATCGAGGCGAACGGCGAGGCGCGCCTGGTCGAGATCGCGCGGCGCATGGGCGTAACCCACATGACGGCCAGCAAGGCGGTCGCCCGTCTTCAGCGCGACGGGCTGGTGACCACCCGGCCCTACCGCTCGATCTTCCTGACCGGGAAGGGCCGCCAGATGGCGCTGCGGTCGCGCCGGCGCCACCAGATCGTGCTCGACTTCCTGAAAACCATCGGCGTCAGCGACGAGACCGCCAGACGCGACGCCGAGGGCATCGAGCACCATGTCAGCGAGGAAACGCTGCGGGCCTTCACGCGAATCAGCGAGGGAGACCGCGCAGCGAGCCCCCCTCGCGCGGAACGGCGAGCGCACAGCATTACCCAGCACGGGCAGCAGCGCATCGACCCCTATGCCTGGCTCCGGGCGGAGAACTGGCAGGACGCGATGCGCGACCCCTCCGTTCTGCCCGACGATATCCGGGCTCATCTGGAGGCGGAGAACGAACACGCCCGGGCGGTGATGGCGCCATTGCGCGACCTGCAGGAGCGTTTGGCGCAGGAGATGCGCGCCAGAATCAAGGAAGACGATACGACTGCGCCGGCTCCCGACGGTCCGTTTTCCTACTACACCCGGTTTGTAACCGGCGGCGAGCACCCGCGTTTCTGCCGCGAGGACGGCGAAGGCGAAGAGACTGTCCTGCTCGACGGCAACCGCCTGGCGGAGGGCCAGCCTTACTGCCGCATCGCCGCTTGCGCCCACAGCCCGGACCACAGGCTCATTGCCTATACCGTCGATCTATCCGGTTCCGAAGACTACAGGCTCGCCTTTCGCGATGCCGAGACCGGCGCCGACCTTGCGGACAGGGTCGAACGGACGGCGGGCGGTGTCGTCTGGGCCAATGACAGCAGGACCGTCTTCTATACCGTGCGCGACGACAATGCTCGGCCCCGCTGGGCTTACCGCCGCTGCCTCGGGGGCGAACCTGAGCTGGTTTACGAAGAGCCCGACCCCGGTTTTTTCCTGAATGTCGGGAAGACCCAAAGCGATCGGTTCATCGTCCTGGATTCCCACGACCACACGGCCGGCGAAATCCGCCTGGTCGATGCGGACCGGCCGGAAAGCCCGCCGCGCCTGGTGGCTGCCCGGCGCCCCGACGTGGAATATACGCTCGGAGACCGGGGGCAGCAGTTGCTGATCCTTGCCAACGACCGCGAGGCCGAGGATTTCCGCATTGCCGCCGCCCCGCTCGATGCCCCCGACCCCGCCGGTTGGGAGGACCTGGTTCCGCACAAGCCGGGATGTCTCATCCTGCAAATGCTTCTGTTCCGCGACTGGATCGTGCGCCTGGAGCGGGAGGACGGGTTGCCCCGGATCGCGGTGCGCGCTCTCGACTCAGGCGAGGAACACGCCATTGCCTTCGACGAGGAGGCGTATTCGCTCGGTATCGTACCCGGCTTCGAATACGAGACCGACATCCTGCGCTTCGCCTACGCCTCGCCGACAACGCCGGCGCATGTCTATGACTACGACATGGCCCGCCGGACGCGCCGGCTGCTGCGGAAACAGGAAGTGCCGAGCGGCCATGATCCCGAGGCTTACCGGACCCGCCGGCTGTCCGCGACCGCGCCGGACGGCGAAGCGGTGCCCGTCACCCTGCTCTATCGCGCCGCCCTCGAATTCTCTTCGCCGCCGCCCTGCCTTCTCTATGGCTACGGCGCCTACGGCATGTCGATCCCTGCGGGTTTCTCGACTTCGAGGCTCAGCCTGGTCGACCGGGGTTTCGTCTATGCGATCGCCCATATCAGGGGCGGGACGGACCGCGGCTACCGCTGGTATCGGACCGGAAAGCTGGCTGGCAAGACCAACAGTTTCGACGACTTCATTGCGGCAGGACGTCATCTGGCGGCCGAGGGCTACGCGGGCGGCATCGTTGCTCACGGCGGTAGCGCCGGGGGAATGCTTGTCGGCGCGGCAACAAATCGCGCGCCGGACCTTTTCAGGGCGGTGCTTGCCGAAGTGCCCTTCGTCGATGTGCTCAACACCATGTCCGATCCGACCCTGCCGCTGACGCCGCCGGAATGGCCGGAATGGGGCAATCCGATAGAGGAGGAGGAAGCGTTTCGGCGCATCGCCGCCTACAGCCCTT
Source organism: Alphaproteobacteria bacterium (assembly GCA_965261985.1). Classification (GTDB taxonomy): domain Bacteria; phylum Pseudomonadota; class Alphaproteobacteria; order Bin95; family Bin95; genus Bin95. Next base: position 3,542,737 of record OZ253490.1, on the reverse strand, counting down.
ACGAGAATGTCGCGGCAACGCCCTATCCGGACATTTTCGCTACGGCGGGTGTCTCCGACCCGCGGGTCACCTATTGGGAGCCGGCGAAATGGATCGCGGCGCTCAGGGACACGGCCGAGGGCGACCCCGTGCTGCTGCTGCGAACGAACATGACCGCCGGGCATGGCGGCGCGTCCGGCCGTTTTGAGACCTTGCACGAGCTTGCGGAGCTTTACGCCTTTGCGCTTAGCCGTTTCGGCATAACCGACTAGCGGCCGCCTCCCAGATTGCGGTCGAACTGTTCCTTTGTCAGCTCCATCCCGACATAGACGCGGTAAGCCGCAAGCGATGTGTTTTCCTTCGTGGGAATGTCCAAAGCCAGAGCCTCCGCTTTCGCGGCCTCTGTCCTGTCCCCGTCGAACGCGACCTGCACCGAAAACGCCTTCCGCGCCGCCACGCCACCCTCCGGATCGACCACGGCAACGAAGTAATCGAAACTATGCTCCGCCGCTTTGCCGGCGGGACCGCGCTGCGCGCGAAATACGATGTCGAGGTCGATCGAACCGGTTCTCGTGTCGCTGTCGAAGCTGCAGTCGGCCGCGAGGCTCCCGACATGCGCCTGGAATTCTATATCCGTCAGGTCGCGCTGCCCACCGTCCCTGAACCGTGTCAGGTGCCCTGCATTGTCGAGAACGCCGACCGTCGGACAGGAGACGGTCGTTCCCTCGAAAACCGAACACCCCCCGAGTACCGAAAGCGCCGCCACCAGTGCTGCGGCCCCGGCCGCAAATCCTCTCGCCATCGACTGCCCTCTGGATTAGGTTCGGCAGCGCGCTGAGCGCTTCGCCGACCTTAGAACGGACCGGAGGCCTGCACAATGACAAGAGAGAAACCCGCTCTCACTGTCCGTCTTGTCGGTCCGCGCGGTTTTTGCGCCGGGGTGGTTCGCGCGATCCAGATCGTCGAAGCAGCGCTGGAGCGCTATGGCGGCCCTGTCTATGTGCGTCACGAAATCGTCCATAACCGTTTCGTCGTCGAGTCTCTCGAGAGGAAAGGAGCCGTTTTCGTCGAGGAGCTGGAGGAGGTTCCGGACGATGTGCCGGTCGTTTTTTCCGCGCACGGCGTGCCGAAGTCCGTCCCCCAGGAAGCCCGGCAGCGCGAACTCCATTACATCGATGCCACATGCCCGTTGGTGAGCAAGATCCATCGGGAGGCCGAGCGGCATTTCGCGGCAGGGCGGCACCTGTTGCTGATCGGCCATGCCGGCCACCCGGAAGTCGTGGGCACGATGGGACAATTGCCGAGCGGTGCGGTCGAATTGGTTCAAACCGTTGACGAAGCGCAGCAGGTCGAACCGCCGGCGGACCGCGACCTCGCCTATGTCACGCAGACGACGCTTTCGGTGGACGATACCGTCGAAATCATCGAGGCGTTGCGCGGGCGGTTTCCGGAACTGCATGAACCGAAGCGGGAAGATATCTGCTACGCCACCACCAACCGTCAGGCTGCGGTCAAGGCCGCCGTTCCCGGCGCGGATGCGGTGATCGTGCTCGGCTCTCCGAATTCCTCCAATTCCAACCGGTTGGTCGAAGTCGCGAAAGCGGCGGGATGTTCGCGAGCGTTTCTCGTGGACGGCGTGGCGCATATCGACTGGGTGGCGCTGGCCGATGTCAGGGTATTGGCAATCACCGCAGGCGCGTCGGCGCCGGAAGTGCTTGTCGAGAAGGTTGTGGAGGCTTGCCAGGAGCGCTTCGCCGTAACGGTGGAAGAGTGGACCGACACCCTCGAAACCGTAAAGTTCAAACTCCCGCGCGAACTGGCGGCCTGAGTCTGAATGGCCGTCTATACGCCGGTCGGCGACGCCGCCCTTGAGCGGTTCCTGTCCGGCTACCGGTTGGGCGCCCTGCTGCGCTTCGAGCCCATACCGGAGGGAATCGACAACACAAACTACCTGCTCGAGGCCTCTTCGGGCCGGTATGTGCTGACCCTGTTCGAGAACCGGATCGACCCGGCGGATTTGCCGTTCTTCGTCGATCTGATGGATTACCTTGCCGTTCGCGGCGTGCCCTGCCCTGCCCCGGTGCGCCGCCTGGACGGAACGAGTCTGGCGCCACTGGCAGGGCGGACGGCCCTGATCGTGACTTTCCTGGAAGGAGAACGCGACCCCGGTGCGTTCCGGGCCATCGGCGAAGCGCTTGGGCGGCTTCATCTGGCCGGCGCCGGGTTCCCTTCGAGCCGCGCCAACGACTTGGGCCCGGAAGGATGGCGCCGCCTCGCCGCCCTGACATCCTGCCGCGCCGACGAGGTAGCCCCCGGCCTGGCCCGGCGCATCGCCGAAGCGTTGGCGGAACTTGCCGGAACCTGGCCGGAGGGCCTGCCGGGAGGCGCCATCCACGCCGACCTCTTTCCGGACAATGCAGTTTTCCGTAACGGTGCGGTTTCCGGCATTTTCGACTTCTACTTCGCCTGCACGGATGCACTGGCCTACGATCTCGCCATTGCGCAGGTCGCATGGACCGTGGACCTCGACGGGCGCTTCGACGCGGACGCCGCGGCCGAGATGCAGGAAGGCTACGAGGCCGTCCGGCCGCTGGAACCTGCCGAACTGCGCGCATTGCCGAAGCTCAGGCGCGGTGCTTCGCTGCGCTTCCTTCTGACCCGGCTGCATGACTGGCTGTACCCGGCGCCCGCCGCGCTGATGACTCCGAAGGACCCGCTCGAATATCTGCGCAAGCTGGATGGCCTGTCGTGACCGGAGTGGAAATATTTACTGACGGCGCCTGTCTCGGCAATCCCGGCCCCGGCGGCTGGGCGGCCCTGCTGCGCTGCGGCGCGCAGGAATCGGAACTGGTCGGCGGCGCCCCGCATACCACGAACAACCGCATGGAACTGATGGCGGCGATTGCGGGCCTCGAAGCCCTCACCCGCCCCTGCTCCGTGCGGCTTGCGACGGACAGCCGTTATGTCATGGACGGCATGCGATCCTGGCTGCCGGCATGGAAACGCAACGGCTGGCGCACCGCAGCCCGGAAGCCCGTGAAGAATATCGACCTTTGGCAACGGCTCGACACGGCAGCGGCCCGCCATGAGGTCGAGTGGCTTTGGGTCCGCGGCCATGCCGGCCATGTCGAAAATGAGTGCGTCGATGCCCTCGCGCGCCGGCAGGCCGAGCGCGAGGGCGTCAAAAGCTAAAGCTGTTCCAGAATCTTCTCGGCGCTGGAAACCTCGAAGGCCCCGCCGTCCTCGAGGTTCAACTGCGTGACCGTGCCATCTTCGACGATCATCGAATAGCGGCGCGCGCGCACGCCGAGACCGAGGGCGCTCAGGTCGAGTTCGACCCCCATCGCCTTCGCAAGGTCGCCGCTGCCGTCGGCAAGCATCCTGATCTTGCCGGCCGTTCCCCGATTCTCGCCCCAGGCGCCCATCACAAAGGCGTCGTTGACCGCCAGGCAAACGATATCGTCCACGCCCTTCGCCCGGATCGCGTCCGCCTTCTCGACAAATCCCGGCAGGTGCTTCGCCGAGCAGGTCGGCGTGAAGGCGCCGGGCACGCAGAAGGCAACCACCTTCCTGCCGCCGAAAAGGGCTGCCGTCTCGACGCTTTGCGGCCCGCCGTCGGTCATCTCCTTCAAGGTCGCTGCCGGAACCTTGTCTCCCTTGGCAATCGTCATGCCTGATACTCCTCGGATTGGATGGCCGCACCATAGAAACCCTCTGCCCCCGGTGCAAAGCGACGGATTGAGGACAGCTCGAACTGGACTGCCCGGCGGCTTGTCTTCTATAATAGGGGGGTCGAATTGGCCGGAGGCGCTTATGCCGGATTCGGTGCCGGCGGGCGTGGCGGACCGCAGGAAATTCCAGGATCCCGATTTCACTGCGGACGGCAGCCGCCGCGCCAGGGTCGCGCTGCGCAGGCTCGAAACACTGTGGATCAACACCGGGACGCTCTGCAACCTCGCCTGCCGCAACTGCTATATCGAATCCAGCCCGCGCAACGACCGGATCGCCTATATCCGCGCCGAGGAAACGGCCGCCTATCTCGATGAGATCGGTCGCACGGACGCCGGTACCCGCATGGTCGGCTTCACCGGTGGCGAGCCGTTCATGAATCCGGAGTTCATGGCCATGTTGGCGGACACGCTCGAACGCGGTTTCGAGACGTTGACGCTGACCAATGCGATGCGCCCGATGACGAAGCATCGCGAGGCGCTGCTGGCTCTCAGGGCCCTGCACGGCGGACGGCTTCGCATCCGGGTCTCACTGGACCATTACACGAAGGCCTTGCACGAAACGGAACGCGGCGAGCGGAGTTGGGCGCCGGCGCTGGCCGGACTGTCCTGGCTCGACAAAAACGGTTTCGCTCCCGAAGTTGCGGGCCGGACCTGCTGGGGAGAAGACGAAGCCTCCACGCGCGCCGGCTATGCGCGCCTTTTTGCGAAGCTTGGCCTGACCTGCAACGCTCACGACCCCGTCGCACTGACGCTCTTTCCCGAAATGGACGAAGGCGCCTCCGTGCCCGAGATCACCGCCGCTTGCTGGACGACGCTCGGCAAGTCGCCTGCAGACATTATGTGTTCATCCTCGCGCATGGTCGTGAAACGCCGGGGCGCAGCGAGGCCCGTTGTCGTCGCCTGCACCCTTCTACCCTACGATCCGCGCTTCGAGCTCGGCGAGACATTAGCCGAGGCCGCGAGTCCGGTTTCCCTCAACCATGTACACTGTGCCAGGTTCTGCGTGCTTGGCGGCGGAGCCTGCAGCGGCGGGTGAGCTTCGCGCTCCGGCGAGTAGGATTGAGCCATTGATTTTGTTGCCTGAGCGACTATATCTCTGCATAAAGTCGCCTAGGTAACTAAATTCGAGTTTCCAAACGCATGGAAGACGAACGCTATTTCGGCTTTCTGGTGTCCGATGTCGCCAGGTTGTTGCGCACCGAATTCGACCGTCGGGTTCGGGGTATCGGCCTCACGCGGTCGCAGTGGCTGGCGCTCACCCGCATATACCGACAGCCCGGCTGCACGCAGTCGGAACTGGCCGAGACCATGGAGATGGAAAAGGGCTCTGCCGGCCGGCTGATCGACCGGCTGGAGGAAAACGGGTTTGTCGTGCGCGAGGCCGATCCGGCGGACCGTCGCGTCAAGCGAATCCATCTGACGCCGGAGGCCGAAGCGATCGAACGCACGATGCGCAGGATCGCCCGCCAGACGATCCATGAAGCTCTGAGCGACTTGAACGAGACCGATCGCGACAGGACCGTCGAACTGCTGATTACGGTCAAGGCCCGTTTGCAGGAAATGCTCCAGAACAAGAACCAGGCCGCTACTGCAGCCGATCGACAGGTAGCAGCACAATGAGCTTGCGGCGCTTCAACCGGGCCTTGACCCGTCTGTTCCTGCTGATTGTCGTTCCACTCGCCGCCATAGCGGTGGGCGCCTATGTCTATCTCACCGGCGGGCGCTATGTGACGACCGAAAACGCCTATGTGAAAAACGATATCATTCAGGTCAGCTCCGATATCGAAGGGCGGGTCGTGGATATCGCCGTACGCGACCATCAGGAAGTCCGTCCCGGAGACCTCCTTTTTCGTATCGACCCGATCCCTGTCCAGATCAGCCTCGCGCGCGCCGAGGCCGAGTTGGGCACGGTACGCGACGAGTTGCGCGGCCTTCGGGCGGAATACGATGTGGCCACAGGGGAGCTGGCGGTGACGGAGGGCGGACTGCGCGAGGCGCTCGAGGCCGTTCGTTACCACCAGACGCAGGTGAAGCGCCTGCGCAGCTTGCAGCGGCGGGGCGCGGCAGCCCGAATCAGGCTGGAGGCCGCGGAGCACGATCTGACAGTCGCCCGCCAGCGGACGGAAGTGATTCGTAAGCAGGCGGAAGTGGCCCGAAAACGGATGGGCCGGGTTCTGGTGCAATTGGGCGGAGCGCTCGACATGCCCGTGGAAAGCCATCCGATGTACCGCGAAAAGGAATCGCTGCGCGACGCGGCCCGGCTCGATCTCGAGCGCACGGTTGTCCATGCGCCCGTTGGCGGAATAGTCAGCAATGTCAAATTGCAGGCCGGCGAATATGTCAATTCGGGCAGGCCGGTGTTCTCCATTATCGCCGGGAGCCAGCCCTGGGTCGAAGCCAACCTCAAGGAAACGGAGTTGACCCATATCCGCGTCGGCCAGAAAGCGACGGTCGAGGTCGATGCCTATCCGGATGTCGTCTGGCAGGCGGTCGTGGAAAGCATCAGCCCGGCGACAGGCGCCGAATTCGCGGTACTGCCGCCCCAGAATGCGACCGGCAACTGGGTCAAGGTGGTGCAGCGCCTGCCGGTGCGCCTGCAGCTTCAGGAACGGCCCGGCGCGCCTCGCCTGCGCGCGGGCATGACCGTTTCCGCTTCGATCGACACAGTACGGGAGCGCCATCTGCTGACCGTCATCAAGGAAAGCTGGGCCCGCACGGGCCCCGACGCCGAATAGGGTGCCCCATGGACGAAACGCCGCTTCATCGTAGATAATCGAACAGACACCCGACGAGGAAACGCCTCGACCCAGGAGCCTTCAAATGGCGCTTGCCCAAGTCAAGCTAGATGACAAATACACCCTGGACCAAGGCCGGGCGCTGCTAACTGGAGCCCAGGCTTTGGTCAGGCTCCCATTGGTTCAGCGCCGCCGCGACCTGGCAGCCGGACTCAACACCGCCGGCTTCATTTCCGGCTATCGCGGTTCTCCGCTCGGCGGCTACGACCAGCAGCTTTGGGCAGCCCGCAAGCATTTGCAGGACCATCACGTCGTCTTCAAGGCCGGCCTCAACGAAGACCTTGCGGCCACATCGGTCTGGGGCACGCAGCAGTCCGATTTCTTCGGCGATGCCAAGTATGACGGCGTCTTCAGCATCTGGTACGGCAAAGGCCCGGGCGTGGACCGCACGGGAGACGCGCTCAAGCACGCCAATCTGTTCGGCACCCATCCGAATGGCGGCGTCATCGCGCTTGCTGGCGACGACCATGTCGCCAAGAGTTCGACCACGGCGCATCAGAGCGAGTTTGCGTTCGTCGATGCGATGGTGCCGATCCTGAACCCGTCTGGGGTGCAGGAATTCCTGGATTTCGGCCTCTACGGCTTCGCCATGTCGCGCTATGCCGGCCTCTGGGCGGGCTTCATCTGCGTGACGGATACGGTCGATTCGACAGCGACGGTCGATATCGATCCGGACCGGGTGCAAATCCGCATTCCCACCGATTTCGAGATGCCGGAAGGCGGCCCCAACATCCGTTGGCCGGATAATTGGCTCGACCAGGAGCCCCGCCTGCACCATGTCAAGCTGCCGGCGGCCGTTGCATTCGTGCGCGCCAACAGGCTCGACAGGGTCACCGTCGGCGGACCGGGCCGGCGGATCGGCATCGTCACCACGGGCAAATCCTATCTGGATACGAGGCAAGCCCTTTCGGCGCTCGGCATCGACGACGCGACCGCCCGCGAGCTCGGAATTTCGGTCTACAAGGTGGCGCTCTCCTGGCCGATCGAGCCCGAAGGCATGCGCGCGTTCTGCGAGGGCCTCGAAGAGGTCATCGTCGTCGAAGAGAAGCGCGGCCTGATGGAGCCGCAGATCAAGGAGCTGCTCTACAGCACACCGGCCGACCGCCGCCCGAGGGTGGTCGGCAAGACCGACGAGTCCGGCCGGGAACTGCTGCGGACCTACCAGGAATTGCAGCCGGAAGACGTTGCAGAGGCGATTCTTTCCCGCCTTGGGCGCGTCGCGGATATCGGTCGTTTCGAGTCCCGGCTGGCGGCAATCCGGGAAGTGACGCGCCAGTCGGGCGGAAACCAGCCCAGCCTCGTGCGCACGCCGTCCTTCTGCTCCGGTTGCCCGCACAATTCCGGCACCAAGGTGCCGGACGGGTCGCGTGCGTTCGCGGGCATCGGCTGCCACTTCATGGCGCAATGGGTCGATCCGGAGAAGACCGCGACATACACCCATATGGGCGCCGAAGGAGCGACCTGGGCCGGGCTGCACCACTTCGTCGAAACGCCGCACATCTTCCAGAACATCGGCGACGGCACCTACTACCACTCCGGCATTCTAGCGGTGCGCGCCGCCGTCGCATCCGGCGCTAACATGACCTACAAGGTGCTCTACAACGACGCCGTTGCGATGACCGGCGGTCAGCCGGTGGATGGGCCGCTGTCGCCGGCGATGGTGACGCAGCAGCTTGCCGCCGAGGGCGTGAAGCCGATCTATCTCGTCACCGATACGCCGGAAACCTATGAGAAAGCGCGGGATCTCGCTCCCGGCACCGTGGTCAAGCACCGCTCGGAGATGAACCTGGTCCAGATCAAGCTGCGGGAGATCGAGGGCGTTTCGGGCCTCGTCTATGTGCAGACCTGCGCTGCGGAAAAACGCCGGCGGCGCAAGCGCGGCGCCTTCCCGAACCCGCCCAAGCGCATGTTCATCAACCCCACCGTCTGCGAGGGCTGCGGCGATTGCGGCGTCAAGTCGAATTGCGTGTCCGTCATCCCCGTCGAGACCGAGTTCGGCCGCAAGCGGATGATCGACCAGTCGGCCTGCAACAAGGACTATTCCTGCCTGAACGGCTTCTGCCCGAGCTTCGTCACGGTCTATGACGCGGAGCCGCGCAAGGGCAAGCCGGCCGGCCAGGCGCCGGGGCCGTTGGAGGTCCTGCCGGAACCCACCCTTCCGGCGACCGACGAGCCCTATTCCATGATCGTCGACGGGATCGGCGGCACCGGCGTCATTACCGTCGGCGCGCTGCTGGCCATGGCAGCCCATCTGGAAGGCAAGGCCGCCACCGTGATGGACATGACGGGTCTCGCCCAGAAGGGCGGCGCCGTCTGGAGCCACCTGCGGATCGCCGACAATCTCGAAGACCTGCATAGCGTGCGCGTCGGCCTCGGCGGTGGGCGCGCCCTGATCGGCTGCGACCTGGTGACCTCCAGCCAGATCGATACGCTCTCAAGGCTGGCGCGAGGCTCCAGCCGGGCGGTAATCAATACCTACCGCACCTACACGAACGAGTTCGCCCGCAATCCCGACATGTCCTTCCCGGACGACGAGTTGCGGACCCGGATCGAGGCGGCGCTCGGCGGCGATGCCGTGGAGATGATCGATGCCACCGCGCTGGCGACGGCCCTGCTCGGCGATGCCATCGGCTCAAACCTGTTCATGACCGGCTTCGCCTACCAGAGGGGCCTGGTTCCCGTCAGCGCCGAGGCCATCGAGCACGCGATCGAGCTCAACGGCATTGCCGTGGAAATGAACAAGACGGCATTCGACTGGGGCCGGCGGGCTGCGCATGACCTCGCCTTCGTCGAGCGGGTCGCCTACCCCTCGGATACCGGGAACGAAAGCCCGGTTCTGGAGAGCCTGGACGATATGGTCGCCCGCAGGGCGGCGTTCCTGACCGACTACCAGAACGCGGCCTATGCTGCGCGTTACACGACGCTCGTGGGCCGGGTGCGCGAAGCGGAAGCCGTCGAGGGCGGCGGGCCGCTGTCCCACGCGGTTGCGCGCTACTACTTCAAGCTGCTGGCCTACAAGGACGAATACGAAGTCGCGCGGCTCCACGCTTCCGTGGACTTGCGCCGGCAGATCGAACGCCAGTTCGACGACGGCTACCGCCTGGAGTTCAACCTGGCGCCGCCGCTGTTCGCCAAAAAGGATCCGGTCACCGGCGAGCCCCGCAAGATGCGCTTCGGCTCGTGGATGCTGCATGTGTTCAAGCTGCTGGCAGCCCTGCGCGGCCTGCGCGGCACGGCTTTCGATCCCTTTGGGCGGACGGATGAACGGCGCCGCGAGCGCGCGCTCATCGCGCAATACGAAGCCGATGTCGAGGAGATCCTTCACCGCTTCGGTCCGGAGACCCGCGCCGCTGCCGTCGATCTGGCGAGCGTGCCGGAACATATCCGCGGTTACGGCCATGTGAAGCTGCGCCACATCGAAGCTGCCGAGAAGCGCCGGGCGACGCTTCTCGAAGCGCTTCACGATCCCAAGAAACCCACTGCCGCCGCCGCCGAGTAGGAGCCTGTCGAGAATGAATGGAACGGAAACCGCGATCGTTGTCGGGGTCGGGCCGGGGCTCGGCGCCTCGCTCGGGCGCATATTCTCCCACGCCGGGATGAAGGTCGCGCTGGCGGCGCGCACGCCGGCGAAGCTGGGGCCGGTCGCAGCCGAGTTGGGCGGCAATGTGAGCCTCCATGCCTGCGACGCCACGGACGATGCGAGCGTCAAGGCGTTGTTCGCTGCGGTGCCGGACCCGGATATCGTGGTCTTCAACGCCTCCGGCCGTGTGCGCGGGAGCATCGTGGACATCGAAACCGAAGAGTTCGAGCAGGCGTGGCGACAAGCCTGCCTCGGCGGATTCATCGTCGGCCGCGAGGCTGTCCGCGCCATGCTGCCGCGCGGGTCGGGCAGCATCTTCTTCACCGGGGCCACGGCATCGGTGAAAGGGTACGCCAAGTCGGCAAGTTTTGCGGTTGGCAAGTTCGGCTTGCGGGCACTGGCCCAGTCGATGGCGCGAGACTACGGCCCCCAGGGCCTGCATGTCGCGCATTTCGTCATCGACGGCGGCATACTGGGCCCGCATCACGCGCCTGACCCCAACCTGCCCGAAGACCACCTTCTGGTCCCCGACTCGATTGCCGAGACCTATCTGCATGTCCATCGCCAGCATCGCTCCGCGTGGGCGCAGGAGGTCGATCTGCGACCGTGGGCGGAGTCCTTCTGAGCAGCCGGCGAGCCGGAACGGCCGTTTGCCCGACGAACGGGCGCGACCGCGAATGCGAGGATGAGCATGGCAAAGCGTGTGCTGGTTCTGAACGGGCCTAACCTCAACATGCTCGGTCGGCGTCAACCCGAGATCTACGGGCGGACGACCCTTGCCGAGATCACCGCCGACGTCGAGGCCGCGGCGGGCAACCTCGGCATGGAAGCGGTCTGCCGCCAGAGCAATCGCGAAGGCGAGCTCGTCACCTGGATTCAGGAGGCGCGCGGGAATTTCGACGCCATCGTCATCAATGCCGCCGCCTATACCCACACGTCGGTCGCGCTGCTGGACGCCCTCACCCTCTTCGAGGGGCCCGTCATCGAGGTCCATCTCTCGAACATTCACAGGCGCGAGGCATTCCGGCACCACTCCTATATATCGGGTGCGGCGCTCGGCATGATCGCAGGCTTCGGACCCGTCGGGTACCGGCTTGCCCTGCTGGCGCTGGACGACCGCTGGCGCACGGATGAGAAAACGCCATGAGCCGCTTCGACATCGACGAGGATGCGGTTCGCCGTCTGGCCGGGTTGCTGGAAGAGACCGGCGTTTCCGAAATCGAGTATCGCGACGGCAATCGCAGCCTCCGGATTTCGGCGCGCGCTGCCGCACCGGCTCCTCTGCCCGCAGCACCGCAGCAACCCGCGGCAGCCGATCCGGCTGTATCCCCTCAGCAACCTCCCGGCGCGGCGGAAGGCACGCCTGTTACCGCGCCCATCGTGGGAACGGTCTATCTTCAACCGGACCCCCAGCAGTCGGCATTCGTGCAGGTCGGCGACCGCGTTCAGGCGGGCGAGATCCTGCTGATTATCGAGGCGATGAAGGTCTATAACCAGATTCCGGCGCCTTGCGACGGCGTCGTGCGCCAGATTCTCGTCTCCAGCGGCGATCCGGTCGAATATGGCGAGACTCTCATGATTCTCGGCTGAGCCGGTGTTCGAGAAAGTCCTGATCGCCAATCGCGGCGAGATCGCGCTTCGCATCATCCGCGCCTGCCGGGACCTCGGCATCCGCACGGTGGCGGTTCATTCGACGATCGACTCCGAAGCGATGCATGTGCGCCTTGCGGACGAAAGCGTCTGCATCGGTCCGCCGGCGCCGCGCGACAGCTATCTGAGCATGGCGGCACTGGTATCCGCCGCAAGCGTGGCCGGCGCCGACGCAATTCACCCGGGCCTCGGTTTCCTTGCGGAAAACGCCACATTCGCGCAGGTCGTCACCGACCACGGCTTCACCTTTATCGGGCCGAGCCCGGACCATATCGCGACGATGGGAGACAAGATCGCCGCAAAGGCGGCCATGGCGGAAGTCGGCATCTCGCCGGTGCCCGGCAGCGATGCCGCTGTCGAGGACGGCGCGGAAGCGGCGAGGATTGCCGAGGAGATCGGCTATCCGGTGCTGGTAAAGGCGGCGGCGGGCGGCGGCGGGCGCGGGATGCAGATTGTCCGCACGCCGGCAGTCCTTGCCCCGGCGCTCGCATTGGCGCGGCGCGAGGCCGCCGGCGCTTTCGGAGACTCCCGGGTGTTCATCGAGAAATTCATCGAAAACCCGCGCCATATCGAGATTCAGATTCTCGCGGACTCCTATGGCAACGCCGTTCACCTGGGGGAGCGCGACTGCTCCATCCAGCGCCGCCACCAGAAGGTGATCGAGGAGTCGCCCTCCCCCGTCCTGGACGATGCGGTGCGCGCCGAGATCGGCGAGCGAGCCGCGACGGCGGTCCGGCGGCTCGGTTATCTCGGCGCGGGCACGCTGGAGTTCCTCTTCGACGGGCGGGACTTCCACTTCATCGAAATGAACACGCGCCTCCAGGTCGAGCACCCGGTGACCGAAATGGTGACCGGGGTCGATCTTGTGCGCGAGCAATTGGAGATTGCGGCCGGCGGCAAGCTGCGGTTCGGGCAGGACGATGTGCGCTTCGACGGCCATGCCATCGAGTGCCGGGTCAATGCCGAGGATGCCCGCACCTTCGTGCCTTCGCCCGGACGGGTCCGCGAGTACCACCCCCCGGGAGGACCCGGCGTGCGGGTCGATTCCGCCCTATTCGCCGGCTGCATGGTGCCGCCGCACTATGACAGCCTGATCGCCAAGCTGATCGTACACGGGCCCGACCGCCGGACCGCGGTCGCCCGGCTTGCACGCGCGCTCGACGAATATGTCATCGAGGGCATAAATACCAATCTCGACCTGCACCGGGGTATCGCAGCCAATCGGGACTTCAACAGCGGAGCCTACGACATCCACTGGCTCGAACGCTGGATGGACGGCGCTTGAAGCGGATTTCGGCGGAAATGCTGCTGACCGCCTACCGCCTGGGACTTTTCCCCATGGCGGACGGGCGCCGGTCCAATACGCTTTACTGGCTCGACCCGCGCCGGCGCGGCATCGTCCCGCTCGACCGGTTCCGGGTGTCCCGGCGGTTAAGCCGGACCGTGCGCCAGGGCCGTTTCGAGGTTCTGGTCGATTGCGACTTCGACGCGGTCATCACCGCCTGCGCCGAGCCGCGCTCGGATGACGGCGATACCTGGATAAACGACGATATTCTGCGCCTTTACCGCGAGCTCTTCCGGAAAGGCGCCGCGCACAGCGTGGAGTGCCGGCTGGACGGGCGGCTGGCCGGCGGCCTTTACGGCGTCTCGGTCGGCGGCGCCTTCTTCGGCGAAAGCATGTTCTCGCGGGTCCGGGACGCCAGCAAGGTGGCGCTCGTCCACCTGGCGGCCCGCCTCCAGGCCGGCGGCTATCTGCTTCTGGACACGCAATTCGTCACCGACCATCTCGCGACATTCGGCGCGATAGAGATCAGCCGCACGGACTATCGACGCCGCCTCAAGGCTGCACTTGAGACGGAGGCCGAACTACCGCGCGAGCTACCGACGGGCGCGCTGAAGCGTTTCCTGGCCGAGGCGCGGGTTAAGCCGCCTCCAGAGGCACCACGGGCACTGCGTCCTTGACCACGATACCGCCCCGGTCGCCCGGCCGGATGCTGCCATAGCGGGCGGCGAAGGCTTCCGGAAGCTGGCGTCCCTCGGGCGGGCACAGCCAGAGCCGCAACAGGTGGCGGCGGCGCTCCGGCTCCGGCCAGTCTTCGAAGGCCGTGCGGTCGTGCAGGATCACATGGTTGCACAGGAACTGCATGTCGCCGGCCTGGAAAGCCATGTCGAGCCGGAACTCGTCGCTGTTGCAGAGCGAGTCGAACAGGTCGAGGGCTTCTACCTGTTTCGGCGTCAGCGCCGGCACCTCCGGAAAGCGGCGCGCCGACTCGATGTAGCGCCGCGTATAGATCGTGGTCAGCTCGCCGTCGACCCGGTTGAAGACCGGCAGGGCGAACCAGGGCTTCATGCCTTCCGGCACCTCGCCGCGCCGGTCGACAACGAAGGGCTCATAGAGTTCGGCGGCCAGGTCCGGCCGCCTTTGTGCCATCTCGTTGTGGACGGCAACGGAGCTCACGATGGAACTCAGGCCGCCGGACCGTGCGGGCTGCAGGCACATCAATGCGACGATATCCACCGAATCGGTATGGAATAGCTGGCGCTCGCGGGTCTGGTACACGCGGACATTGGGGTCGTCGCTATTCAGGCCGACATCCTTGACGTGGCCCATCAGGTGGCCCTTGGCGTTCTGCGAGCGCGCTCTGCCGAAATGCGCGCCGATGCCCCAGAATGCGGCGACGGCCTCTTCCCGGCTCATCCTGCGGACCGGCAGCCCGCGAAGCAGGAAGAACCCCCTGCCCTCCAGCACTTCGCTTCTGAGCCCGGTAAGCTTCGGGCGGAGCGTTGGCAGCGGAAACGCTTGCCGGTCCACCTCGATCAAGGGCCGGTCGATGGCGGCCACCGCGGCATCGATCTCGGCGATCTCTGCTTCGGTCAGGCGGTATTCCCAACTGCCTTGGGCAGCCATTTCCGGGCCGCGCCAATCCGCCGGGCCGGACAGGACTTCTGGATGGACGGTCATCATGCCATGCTCTTCCGGTCGTTCCTCATGCCGGAGACTTTAAGCCCGATGTTGGCCCCCGTTTCAATGGCGTCGGAGCGCCCGGTGTCATGACACCCGAAGAATTCAGGGCCCATGCCCACCGCCTCGTGGACTGGATGGCCGACTACATGTCGGAGGTGGAACGCTTCCCGGTCCGCGCGCAAACCCGGCCGGGCGACATTGCCTCCGCCCTGCCCGCGGCCGCGCCGGAGGCGGGAGAGCCGATGGAGGCCGTGTTCGCGGATTTCGAGCGCATCGTGATGCCCGGCATGACCCATTGGCAGCATCCGCGCTTCTTCGCCTATTTCCCGGCGAATTCGAGTCCGCCTTCGGTTCTGGCCGAGATGCTGACGGCCGCGCTCGGCGCGCAATGCATGCTGTGGCAGACCTCGCCCGCCGCCACCGAAATGGAAACCCGGATGCTGGACTGGCTCCGGCAGGCGACCGGTCTGCCGGAGGGGTTCTCGGGCGTCATCCAGGATTCGGCGTCGTCTGCGATCCTGTGCGCCCTGTTGACGGCGCGCGAGCGCGCAACCGGCGGCGAGGCAAACGAACGGGGACTGGTCGAAGCCGGCGCGGCGCCCGTGGCCTACACCTCGGACCAGGCCCATTCGGCCACCGAGAAAGGAGCGAAAATCGCAGGTTACGGGCGCAATCATGTGAGATTGATCGAGACCGGCGGCGACTTCGCGATGAGGCCGGATGCGCTCGACGGCGCCATCCGCGCCGACAAGGCGGCCGGGCTTCGGCCCGCTTGCATCGTTGGGAGCCTCGGCACGACCGGCGTCGGCGCCATCGACAGGCTGGACGAAATCGGCGCCGTCGCCCGCGCGCACGATGTCTTCTTCCATGTCGATGCCGCGTGGGCGGGCAGCGCGCTGATCTGCGAGGAACACCGCTGGATGCTGCAGGGCATCGAGACCGTGGACAGCCTCGTCTTCAACCCGCACAAATGGCTGCTGACCAATTTCGACTGCTCGGCGCATTTCGTTCGCGATCCGGACCTCCTCGTCCGCACTCTCTCGATCCTCCCCGCCTTCCTCCAAAGCCGCGAGGGGGATGCGGTGATCGACTACCGCGACCGGAGCGTGCCGCTGGGCCGGCGGTTCCGCGCGCTCAAGCTCTGGTTCGTGCTGCGCAGCTACGGCCTTTCCGGCCTGCGAGAGCTGATCCGGCGGCATATCGCGCTCGCGGAATGGCTCGAAGGCGAGATCGCAGCGCATCCGGATTTCGAACTCATGGCGCCCAGGACGCTGGCATTGCTCAATTTCCGTTATGCGCCTGCCGGCGCGTCAGCGGTCGACGAGTTGAACGAGCGGTTGCTGCATGCGATCAATGACGAGGGCCGCATCTACCTGACGCAGAACAGCGTGCGCGGGGCCTATGCGATCCGCGTCTCCATCGGCCAGACCGGCACCCGGCGCATTCATGTCGAGCAGGCGTGGGAGACGATCGAGGCTGCCGCCGCTCGCCTGTAGTTGTGTCCTGGGGTGCACGAACAAAATTTGAATTAATTCCTTATAATGACTTGACTCCTGTAAAACTGTGGTAGGATGGGACAGGAGCAAGCGGCATCCGCGGGCCGCTTCGTCTCCTGCTTCGCGCCGGCGCGAAAAAACCCCAACGGAACGGACGGGAGATGTGCGCCCTGCGCTTGGCACGCGCGCGCAATCAGGCGCGCGATATGCGCGCCGGCGCGAAAGGCGCACACACGCGCGCGCATGCGATACGCGCGAAAAAGGGACGCGCCGCTGGCAAGCCGGCGGCGGGAACGAAACGCGACGGAGGAACGACTATGCCGGAGACGCCCATGCGAAACGACAGCTTCATGCCCGAACCGACCATCGGATATGAACCCTGCGCATAGAGGACCATGACATCTCATGACATTCCATGACACACCGCCCGGGGGTCTCTCTCGGCGAGGCCCGGTCGGGCCGCGTCCGCAACCGTCATCCCTGCCCCGGATATCCCCTTCGCTCCGTCCGGGGCGGCAATGGAGGCCTGTTTCCGGTATCGGTCGAACTGGACGGGGCCAAACCCTATCCGGCTCTCGCGATCACGAAGCGGTAGGGCGCGTCCGCCTCATGGGCTTCCACGATGTCATGGCCCTCCGTGGCGCAGAAATGGCGCATGTCGATGGGCGAAGCCGGGTCGTCGGTCAACACCTCCAGCCGGTCGCCCGGCGCCATCGCCCTGAGGCGCTTGCGGGCCCGCAAGACCGGGATCGGGCAGCGCAGGCCCGTAGCGTCCAGCACATCGGCCATGGGTCAGAAGGCGTTGAGCGGAATCTTGAGATAGGCGCGGCCGTTGCTCTCCGGCTCCGGAAGGTCGCCGCCGCGCATGTTCACCTGGATCGACGGCAACAGCAGCGCCGGCACGCCCAGGACCTTGTCCCGCTCGGTTCGCATGGCGACAAAGGCCGATTCGTCGATCCCGTCGCGCACATGCCGGTTCGCCTCGCGCTCTTCTGCCACCGTCGTCTCCCAGGCCACCGGGCGCCCGCCGGGCGCGTAGTCGTGGCCGACGAAGATGCGCGTTTCGGGCGGAAGCGAAAGGATACGCCGTGCCGAACGGTAGAGCGCGCCTGCGTCGCCACCGGGAAAGTCGCAGCGCGCCGTGCCGAAATCCGGCATGAAGACCGTGTCGCCCGTGAACGCGGCATCGCCGATGACATAGGTGACGCATGCCGGCGTATGGCCGGGCGTATGCAGCACCTGCGCTCGCAGCCGGCCCAGCCGGAACCGCTCCTCGTCGTCGAACAGCCGGTCGAATTGCGAACCGTCGGTCAGGAATTCCGGCGGCAGGTTGTAGATGTCCTTGAAGACCGCCTGCACATCGACGATGTGGCCGCCGATGGCCGTTCGGCCGCCGAGCGCGCGTTTCAGGAAGGCGCCCGCACTCAGATGGTCTGCATGGACATGGGTTTCGAGTATCCAGTCAACGCTGAGCCCGCGCTCGCGGACCCGCGCCGCCAGCCGCTCGGCGAATACGGTTTCGGTCCGCCCGGAATAGATGTCGTAGTCGAGGACTGGGTCGATGACGGCCGCCCGTCCCGTTTCCGGGCAGGCGACGATATAGCTCACCGTCGAGCTCGCCTCGTGGAACAGCGCCTCCACATGCGGCCGTTCGGCCATGAGTGGCCCTCCCTCGCCGGGAGACGCTATCCTATACCCGATTCACCGAGGGGAGAACGCATCCGTGAATGCGCCGCTGATCGACTACCGTTCCGAAGACGGCATTGCGACGATTACGCTGAACCGGCCCGAGAAGATGAACGCCCTGTCCAACGGGCTTGTCGCCGAACTGATCCAGGCCTTCGAGCGGCTGCAGGACGGCGACGACCGCGTCGCGATCCTCACCGGCGCCGGCGAACGGGCCTTCTCGGTCGGCGCCGACCTGCGCGACCCGCCCCGCGACCCGGAACTCTGGGAATGCATGCCGGGCGTGGGCGTGATGGTGGACAAGCCGATCGTCGCCGCCGTGCAGGGCTACTGCGTCGGCGGGGCCTTCTGTCTGGTCGAATTCTGCGATCTGGCCGTTGCCGACGAGACCGCCGACTTCTTCTATCCCGAGGCCCAGATCGGGTTCTGCGGCGGGTTGATCGCCGGACTGGCGGCGCGCATCCCGCACAAGCTCGCGATGGAATTCATGATGACCGGACGGCATTTCGATGCCGAACGCGCCGCCGAGATCGGCATGGTCAACCGCGCCGTGCCGAGAGGCGAGTCGATGGCCGCGGCGAGGGAATATGCAACCGTTCTGCGGGACAGCGCGCCGATTGTGCTGCGGACGGTGAAGCGCTTCGTGCGCGATACCGTGGTGGCGCGCGGGCCGTCCGAGCTTCAGGCGCTGGCCCGGCGCGAGCTGCTGTCGATCAGCCGCAGCGAGGACCAGAAGGAAGGCGGCCGCGCCTTCCGCGAGAAGCGCAAGCCGGTCTTTACCGGCCGATGAGCGCCGAGATCGTCTTCGAGGTCCGGGACAAGGTCGGCCTCATCCGCCTCAACCGACCCGAGAAACTCAACGCCTTCACCAACTCGATGCTCGAAGAGTGGCTGAAGGCGCTCGACGAGGCGGAAGCCCGCGAGGATGTGCGCTGCGTCGTCATCACCGGCACGGGGCGCGGCTTCACCTCCGGCGGCGATGTCTCGACGATGGGCGGCGGCCGGGACAACAGCCCGAAGACGACCAAGGACCGCATCTGGGAGACGATCCAGGCGGTGCCGAAGCGGCTCGCGTCCATGGACACGCCGACGATCGCCGCCGTCAACGGCGTCGCCACCGGCGGCGGGGTGGATGTGGCGCTCGCCTGCGACATACGGGTCTGCGCCGCCTCTGCCCGCTTCGCCGAGACCTATGCCCGGCTCGGCCTCATCCCCGGCGCGGGCGGAGCGTATTTCCTGCCCCGTACCGTCGGCACAGCCCGGGCGCTGGAAATGCTCTGGACGGCCGAGTTCATCGACGCGGAGACGGCCGAGCGCATCGGCCTCGTCAACCATGTCTATCCGGACGAGGGCTTCCTCGACGATGCGATGGCGCTTGCGGCGCGAATCGCGGCCGCCGCGCCGCTTTCCGTGCGCTATATCAAGCGGACGGTCTATCGCTCGCTTGCGACGGACATGCTGACCAGCTTCGACCTGGTGTCCTCGCACATGACCGTCGTGCGCTCGTCCGAAGACCATGTCGAGGCCGTCGCGGCCTTCCGGGAAAAGCGCACCCCGGAGTTCAAGGGCCGATGACAGGCCCTGTCCGCACTTGACACCCGGAGGGGCGTGGTAAGCTGTTTATGGGTGGCCGCGCCTGCGGCCGCTACGCCGCCGTGCAGGGGCTCATGACATTTCATGACGTGTCCAGGGCACGGTGGCCGCTCCCTTTATTCGTTCCGTCAGGAGACCGAAGCCTTGTCCATATTGACCGAAGAGGACCTTGCGGCGCTGCGCGCCCTGGACACGCCCACAATCTGCAATGCGCTGGAAGTCGTGGCCGGCAGCCGGCTGAACACCGGCTTCACCGTCGAGCCGCTTGTCTGCCCGTTCCCCGACCTGCCGCCCATCGTCGGCTATGCGCGCACCGGCACCATACGCTCGCAATTCCCGAGCGCGGTCGCGGGTAGCGAGGCTACGACGCTGCGCGTGGCCTATTACGACTATATCGCCCATGGCGGCCCGGTGCCGCAGATCGTGGTGCTGCAGGACCTGGACGGCCCGAGGGCCGGGTTCGGCGCGTTCTGGGGCGAGGTCAACTCCAACATCCACAAGGCGCTCGGTTGCCTCGGCGTCGTCACCGACGGCTGCATCCGCGACATCCCCGACTGGGCGGACGGGTTCCAGGCCGTGGCGGGCTCGATCAAGCCGGCCCATGCGCATGTCCATGCGGTGGATTTTGGCGGACAGGTCAGCGTCGCCGGCATGATCGTCAACAGCGGCGACCTGGTTCATGCCGACCGGCACGGCGCAGCGGTGATCCCGCTCGACCAGGCCCGCGAGGTGCCGAAGGCGGCGGCTGAGGTCGCGGCCAAGGAAAAAATCGTGCTGGATGTCTGCCGGGGTTCCGGCTTCACCTTCGAGAAGCTGAAACGCGCTATGCTCGGCCCCGAAGACGTGCACTGACGCCGTTGCGGGCCGGCCGGACCGACGAACCGGTTGCCGGATGGAACGGGGGCGGCTAGGTTCCGCCCCCGTCCCATCCGGGGTCCCCGCCATGCGCCTCCCCCTTTTGCCGCTGGCCGCCATGGCCGGACTGGTCGCGCTGTCGAATGTGCTGGTCCAGTATCCGATCAACGACTGGCTGACTTGGGGCGCCTTCACCTACCCCGTCTGCTTCCTGGTCACGGACCTCACCAACCGCATGCTCGGCGCCGCGACGGCGCGGCGGGTGGTTTATGTCGGCTTCGCCGCCGCCGTCGTCCTGTCCATATTGCTTGCAACGCCGCGCATCGCCGTGGCCTCGGGGCTGGCGTTCCTGGTGGCCCAGCTTCTGGACGTCACCATCTTCGACCGGATGCGGCGCCGGGCCTGGTGGCAGGCGCCGCTGGTCTCCTCGATGCTCGGCTCGGCGGTCGATACAGCGTTGTTCTTCTCCATTGCCTTCTACGGCACGGAGGTGCCCTGGATCACGCTGGGCATCGGGGACTTCTTCTGGAAGGTGGCATTCGCGCTTGCCATGCTGCTGCCGTTCCGTCTCCTCATGCCGGCTACAGCCGAGAAGGCGGTTCAATAGTTGGAGACGCCGCCCTCCGCCGGGATGACCGCGCCATTCACCATGCGCGACTCGTCGGACGCCAGGAAGAGCCCGATATTGGCGATGTCCTCCGGCTGGCCGATGCTGAAGGGATACTTGTCGAAGAGGGCGAGTTGCCCCTCGGGCGGGCGCTCCTCGCCCGGCTTCGGGAGGCGCGCCAGGATCCGTTCGGTCAGGATGAGCCCCGGACAAATCGCATTGGCGCGCACGCCGTCGTCGGAATAGGAGCCGGCGAGCGAGCGCGTGAAGGAGATAAGCCCGCCCTTCGCAGCCGAATAGATATGCGACGGGACGAAACCGCGCAGCGCCGCGACCGAGGAGATGTTGATGACGGCGCCGCCGCCGCCCGCGATCATATGGGGCACGACATGCCGGCACATCAGCATCGGCCCCTTGAGGTCGAGCGGGATTGTGCGGTCCCAGACATCGAGATCGACCTCATGGATCTTCGCATCCTCGACCACCGACCCGCCGGCGCAGTTGAACAGGATGTCGATGCGCCCGAACTCGGCCATCGCCGCTGCCGCGCAGGCGGCTGCCGACGCATCGTCGGTCACATCGGTGCGTTGAAAGACGGCGCCGGTCTCGGCCGCCGTTGCGGCTCCGGCCGCTTCGTCGATCTCGGCCACCATCACCTTCGCGCCCTCGCGAATGAAGATTCCGGTGGCCGCCCTGGCGATTCCGGTTCCCGCGCCGGTAATCACCGCGATCTTGCCTTCAAGGCGTCCCATATCTCGCGCTCCTCTCGCTGCCGGCGCCCATCAATAGGCGGAAATGCCGCCCTCCGCCGGGATGACCGCGCCGTTCACCATGCGCGACTCGTCCGATGCGAGGAAGAGGCCGATATTGGCGATATCCTCCGGTTCGCCGACCCCGAACGGGTACTGCTCGAAAACGCCGACGGACGCTTCCCTCGGGCGCTCTTCGTTCGGCTGGCGGTAGCGGGCGCGGATGCGCTCGGTCAGGATCAGGCCGGGGCAGATCACATTGGCGCGCACGCCTTCATCGGAATAGGAGCCGGCGAGCGAGCGGGTGAAGGAAATCAGCCCGCCCTTCGCAGCCGAATAAATGTGCGCCGGATGGTTGCCGCGAAGCGCGACCACCGAGGAGATATTGACCACGGCGCCTCCGCCGCCCGCGATCATGTGCGGCACGACATGCCGGCACATGAGCATCGGCCCCTTGAGGTCGAGCGGGATTGTGCGGTCCCAGACTTCCAGATCGACCTCGTGGATCTTCGTGTCCTCGACGACCGACCCGCCGGCGCAGTTGAACAAGATGTCGATGCGCCCGAACGCCGCCATCGCCGCCGCCGCGCAGGCCGCCGCCGAGGCATCGTCGGTCACGTCGGTGCGGTGGAACGCGGCACCGGTCTCCGTAGCTGTTGCCCGGCCCGCTGCCTCGTTGATTTCCGCCACCAGCACCTTCGCTCCCTCGCAAATGAAGATTCCGGTGGCCACTTTGGCGATCCCGGACCCGGCGCCCGTAATAATCGCGGTTTTCCCTTCGAGGCGTCCCATCGCTTGCTTTCCTCCCGTTCCCGGCGCTAGGGTCGCGCCCATGCCACGCGAGCTTATCAATCCCTGCGGTATCTACCAGCGCAATAGCGCGGCGCTGGCGCCGCGACGCTCCCTGGACGACGTCAAGGTCGTCGGCCTGTTCTCCAATCTCAAGGCCAATGCGGACCTTTACCTGGAAGAGGTGTCGAAGCGGTTGAAGGCCCGCTATCCGCATCTGGAGTTCGAGCTCTTCCAGAAAATCGCGAGCGAGCCCGCCAACTTTTCCCAGCATTGGCTCGACCGGGTCCACGCCGTGGCTGCCGCGTTCGGAGACTGAGGCTCCTGCACGTCGTGGTGTATCCATGACGCGATCAAGCTCGAAGAGCGCGGCATCCCGGTCGCGGTAACCTGCACCGACGAGTTCTTTGCGCTGGGCAAGGCGGAGGCCGAATGCTTGGGCATGGCCGGCCTGCCGATTGCCATCGTGCCGCATCCGGTGGCGAAACTGCCTCCGGGCGGTGTGGCGGAGATCGCCGACGAGGCGATAGACCAGATCGTCCATATGCTGGAGGCCGAAGCTGGCGAACTGGCGGAGGAGTGCCGCAACCGTCCGCTGCCAAAGCGCGGACGGCTGCGCTACCGTTCCGTCTTCGAGGGCGATTTCAACGCGCCGGGCGCGCCGGAGCGGATCTCCGGCCCCGACTCGCCGGAAGCGCTGAACCGCGTCTTCTACCAGCGCGGCTGGACCGACGGACTGCCTTTCGTGGCGCCTACGCCCGAGCGCTGGGAATCCATGCTGGACGGACGCGACCCCGGTGAGGAGATCGGCCCGATCGAGCCGCGCCTCGGTCTCGCGACGGTCGGCAAGGTCGCCGCCAATGCCGTGATGGCCGGCGCGACGCCCGCCATGATGCCGGCGGTGCTGGCCGCGACGCGCGCCATGACCGTCGAGCGGTTGAACCTGAAGGCGCTGCAATCCACAACGCATCCTTGCGGCCTGTTGACCGTGGTCCACGGTCCGATGGCTGAAGACCTCGACGTCGCTTCGGGCACCAATTGCATGGGCCAGGGCGCCCATGCCAATGCCGCGATCGGGCGTGCCGTGCGGCTGGTGCTGAACAATATCGGGGGCGCCCAGCCGGGCGTGCTCGACCGCGCGACGATGGGCACGCCCGCCAAATACAGCTACTGCTTCGCGGAGAACCTGGAAGCCAATCCCTGGACCGCCTTCCATACGGAGCGCGGCTTCGACGCGGAGCAGAATGCCGTCACGCTATGCGGCGTCGAGGGACCGCACAATGTCAACGACCACTACAGCGAAACGGCGGAAGACGTTCTGCTGACGGTCTGCGGCACCATGGCGACTCCCGGCTGCAACAACTCATACTTCCACGGCGAGTACCTGGTCGTGATCGGCCCCGAACATGCCGAGGTCATCGCGCGCGAGGGCTGGTCGAAGGAGGATGTGGAGCGCTTCATCATCGAGCGCGCGATCATCCCTCGCTGGCATATCGGCAAGGCGCAGATGGCGCTCTACCGCCAGCAGGTGCCGGAGCGGTTCGTCGGGCCCGACGGCAGGGACGGCGTGCGCATCGTCAGCGAGCCGGAGCAGCTGATGGTCATGGTCGCCGGCGGGGCCGGACGCCATTCCTGCGTCATCCCCTCTTTCGGCAGCACGCTCTCCGTAACCGAGGCGATCGGCGATTGACCGCCCGGTGGGCGCCGGTTATCCCCTCAGGTCGGCGAGGAGCGGCATGACGTCGCTGGCGAAGCGCTCGATCTGCTCGGAGCGCCGGTCATAGGGGCCGACGAGATCAACCACGACATGCCGCGCGCCGGCGCGGTGGAAATCGCGGATTCGCTCCGCGACCTGCTCGCCCGTGCCGAGCGCCGTATAGCGCGCCGCGGCCTTGCGGAAGTCCATCGCATAGCGGCGGGACAGCGACTCGGTGGCGATGTCGAGTGCGCGCTCATAGCTGTCGTCGATGCGCGCGAACAGGAGATGCCCGGTGCCGAACGGGGCATTCTTTCGTCCGGCGGCTTCGGCCGCGCCTTCGATCTCGGCAAGCGCCCGCTCGAACATCTCCGGCGTCACCACATAGGAGACATAGCCGTCGGCGAGCCGCCCCGCACGCCGCAGCGCCGGAGGCCGCCTTCCGCCGCACCAGATCGGCGGGCCGCCCGATTGCCTCGGCGGCGGCAGCGTCGGCACATCCTCGAAGGAGAAATGGCGTCCGCGATAACTTGCCGGTCGTCCCGACCAGAGTGCGCGGACCGCCTCGATACCCTCGGTCAACCGCCGTCCGCGCTCCTCGCGGGGCACGCCGCATACCTCGTATTCCTTCGGGAACTCGCCGCCGACGCCGACGCCGAAGATGAACCGCCCCTCGGTGAGGTGATCGAGCGTGGCCGTCATCTTGGCTACCGGCCCCGGATGGCGCAGCGGCAGGAGATAGACGCCCGTGCCGAAGACCAGCCGCCGGCTCGCCACCGCCGCCTGAGCGATCATGAGCAAGGGGTCGAGGAACGGAATCGCGAAGGAGACATGGTCGCCCAGCCAGATTTCGTCGAAGCCCTTCGCGTCCACGTCCTCGACGAACGACACCAGGTCGTCTATGCGCGGCTGCCAGGGACCCGTCGGCGAGTCGCCTTCGCGGTGGATCGTCTGGATACCGAGTTTCAGTCCCTCTTCGAGCCGGAGCGCCATGCGCCTCCCTCCCCAATAACCGGCGGTTTAGGGTATAGAGCGTTATCTGCAAGGGAGACGCAATGCGATGACCGCCTTTGCATCGCTCGTGGACGACCGCGCCGGCGATGGCGTTTTTCGGGTGGACCGAGCCGTCTATACCGACCCGGACGTTTTTGCCGCCGAGATCGGGGCGATTTTCGAGGGCAACTGGATCTACCTCGCGCATGAGAGCCAGATCGCGGCCCCCGGCGACTACCTCGCTGTCTGGATGGGCCGCCAGCCGGTGATCGTCAACCGGCGCGCCGACGGTTCGGTCGGGGCCATGCTGAACGCCTGCGCTCATCGGGGCGCCCGCCTGACGCCCACCCGCCAGGGCAAGGCGACCACCTTCGTGTGCCGCTATCACGGCTGGTGCTACGACACCTTCGGCGCGTGCACCAAGATCAAGGACGAGCGCACCTCCGCCCTTCCGCCGGGTGCATCGCGCGCCGATTTCGCTCTCAAGACGGTGCCGCTGGTAGAGAGCTACAAGGGCTTCATTTTCGGCTCGCTCAGTCCGGACGCGCCGCCGCTCGCCGAACATCTGGGCGAGACCCTTCCGGTAATCGACCTGCTCGCCGACCAGTCGCCGGATGGCATGGAGGTCGTTCCCGGACAGGCAAGCTACATCGTGGACGGCAACTGGAAACTGCAGACCGAGAACGGCGTGGACGGCTACCATGTCTCCACCGTGCACCGGAACTTCGTCACCACGATCCAGCGCCGCGACCTGCAATCCGGCGCGACTGGAGCCAAACGGACGGACAATTCCCGCTTCATGGCCGCGACCCGCAATGGCTGTTACGACCTCGGCAATGGCCACAACCTGATCTGGACCGAACGCGGGATGCCGGAGTCGGCGCCGCTGTGGGAAGCGAGGGACCGTTTGTTGCCGCTTGTCGGAGAACGCAAATGGACCTGGATGTGCGCGCGGGGCCGCAACCTGCTGCTTTTTCCCAACGTGTTCCTCATGGACCAGTCTTCGACGCAGATTCGGGTGATTCGCCCGCTGTCGCCGAGCCGCACCGAAATCACGGTCTATTGCATCGCGCCGAAGGGCGAGAGCCGGGCCGCGCGGACCGCACGGATGGCGAAGTTCCGCGACTTCTTCCTGATGAGCGGGCTGGCGACGCCGGACGATTCGGCCGCACTGGAGGACACGCAACTCGGCTGCGAAGGGCGCCTCGACCGCTGGAACGACCTCTCGCGCGGGCTCTCCGCCATGTGCGACGGCGGCGACGATGCGGCCAGCGACCTCGGCATCCGCCCGGTTTCCAGCAGCCCGCGCTGGGACCATGAAACGCTCTATCACGGGCAGTACCGCCAGTGGCGCCGCCTGATGGCGCGCACCGGGACCGCCGCGTGAAGATCGACCCGGAACTGCAGCTCGCCGTCGAGCGGGTCATCCATCTCGACGCCTGGTTTCTGGATGAGCGCCGCTTCGATGAGTGGCTGGCGCTGTTCACCGAAGACGTAACCTTCTGGGTGCCCGCCTGGACCGGCGAGGAGACGCTCGCCCGCGATCCGGAGACGGAACTTGCGCTGATCTATATCCAGGGCAAGGCCGGGCTGGACGACCGGGTGTTCCGGATCGGCACGCGGGACAGTTACGCCTCCCTGCCCTTGCCGCGCTCATGCCATGTGGTCGGCAATGTATTGGTCCTTTCGGCCGGCGAAGGCGAGGTCGAAGCCGTGGCGTCCTGGACCGTGCATCAATATGCCTCGCTCAAGGGCGCGCGCGTGCATGGCGGGCGCTACCGCTACCGGCTGCGCCTGGAGGACGGCGAATGGCGCATCGCCGCCAAGACTGTGACCTTCCTGAACGACGGGGTCGATGTGGCCCTGGACATCTACAATGTCTGAACCGAACGCTGCGCCGAAAGGCCTCCGCTTTGCAGTGGATTACAGCCCGCTGCTCGTCTTTTTCGTCGCCTACTACGTGGCCGGTATCATGTGGGCGACGGCGGCGATCATGGCGGCCACGACCGTCATGCTGGGCGTCTCCTGGTACTTCGAACGGCGGTTGGCACTGCTCCCTCTGGTCACGGCAGGCATCGTCGCGGTGTTCGGGGGGCTCACGCTGGTTTTCGCGGATGAGACCTTCATCAAGATGAAGCCGACCATCGTGAAAGCCCTCATGGCGGCCGTGCTTCTGGGGGGGCTCGCTTTTGGCAAGCCCTTGCTGAAATACGTCTTCGCCGGCGTCTGGAAAATTGACGACGACGGATGGCGTACGCTGACGCTTCGCTTCGGCCTGTTCTTCCTCGCAATGGCGGTGCTGAACGAGATCGTCTGGCGGACCCAGTCCACGGACTTCTGGGTCAACTACAAGCTGTTCGGCACCATCGGCCTCACATTCGCCTTCTCTCTCACGCAGATTCCGGTCTTCCGCCGCCACTGGACCGAGAAGGCTGCGGAAGGCGGCTGACCCGTCGCCTCAGGCGGCCCTTTGCGCGGTCTCCAGCAGGTCGTTAACGACACGCTCCAGATGGTTGAGCGTGTTGCATTCGCGCAAGAGGTCGCAATAGGGCCGGTAGCGGCGCATTTCGCTGTCTCCCGTGCCCCAGAGCGGCGGCGGTTCCGGATTGAGCCAGATGAGGCGCTTGCAGCGTTTGTGCATCTCTTTCAGGTATTCGGCCTTGGGATCGGTGTTGTTCGAGCGGGCGTCGCCGAGGAAGATGATCGTCGTGTTCCGGTCCACATCGACCAGGAAACTCTCCCGGAAGTTGGTGAGCGACTCGCCGTAGTCGGTCGGCATGTAGCCGACCTTCTGCATCACTTTGTCGGCGGCTGTGTCGGCAATGTTGTCCTTGAAATACTCAGAAACTTCAATGAGATAGCCGGAGAAGGCAAAGCTGCGGATGTCGTGTAGGAGCTCGTGCAGTTCGTATAGGAACTGCAGCAGGAAGCGGGCGACGCTGGCCACGGAACCGCTGACATCGCAGATCGCCATGACGCGGGGCCGGTCGAGCTTGCGCTTTTTCCACTCCAGCTCGAACAGCACGCCGTCATTGCCGTAGTTCCGGCGCATGGTGCGGCGGATATCGAGCTGGCCGCGATTCTTCATCTTGCGCCGCCGGGAATGCAGGGCCACCAGGCGGCGGCAGATCTTCTCAACGATGCGGCGCATCTGCTCCCGGTCGCGGCGGTCGAGATTGCCGAGCCGGGACCGGCGCAAACGGTCTTCCCGCAACTCCTGCGAGGTCGCTGCGCCCTGGAGCGAAAGCTGTTGCTCGACGAAGTTGCGCACTTGCTCGAAGAGCCACATGCGGCTTTCCCGCAGGGCCTGGCCGGCGCTGCCGCCGCCGCCCTGCCCGCCCATCGCCTGGATTTGGGCATCGACGCCTTCGACGCCCATTTGCTGGAGCACGCGCTGCGTATAGAGGCCGCGCTGGGTGAAAAAGCGGATGTTTTCGACGCCTACTTCGACGGCGGCTTCCTGCATGGCGAGCGCCAGAGCGGCGCGGTCGCCGGCTTCCAGCATCGCTGCAAGATCGCTGCTATCCGCTACCTGCCCGTTCTGCTCGGACGCCTCCTCGTCCTGTCGGTCGTGGAAGCTTTCGAAGGCGAAGAATTTGTCGAAGATGCGCGTAAAGCCGGTCTTTTCTTCAGGCGTTTTGGCAAGCGCCATGGCAAGAGCATCATGCAGGCTTTGCCGGTCCGACCATCCCATCAGCTGGGCGGTCTCCATCGCATCGAGCGTCTCTGCGACCGAGACCCGGATGTCCGCCCCGCGCAGCGCCGAAAGGAAGTTGGTGAAGGTCCGTTCCATCAGGATCGGACGCCGTCGGCCTTCCTCGCCTGGCGCGTGATGGCATAGAGCTCGGCATCGACCGACTGAATGTCTTCCTCGAACTTGAGGAAAACATTGAGCGTTTGCCGCACCATGTCCGGATTGAGCTCGTCGGCGTGCAGCAGTAGCAACACGCGCGCCCAGTCGATGGACTCGCTCACAGAGGGGTGTTTCTTCAGATCGAGTTCGCGCACCCGCTGCACAAAGGCAACCAATTGATATTTCAGGTTCTGCGGAATCTCCGGGATACGGGCCTGAATAATCTCCCGCTCCAGCCGCGCATCCGGGAACGGCACATAGAGATGCAGGCAGCGCCGCTTGAGGGCGTCGCTTATTTCGCGGGTGTTGTTGGAGGTCAGGAACACGACGGGCCGGCGCGCGGCCTTGATCGTGCCGAGTTCCGGGATCGAGACCTGGAATTCGGAGAGTATTTCGAGCAGGAATGCCTCGAATTCATGATCCGACTTGTCCACCTCGTCGATCAGGAGGACCGCACCGCCCGGCTCCCGCAGCGCCTTCAGCAAGGGGCGCGGCGCCAGGAAACGCTCCGAAAAGAAGACATCCGCGTGGGCGTGCAGCCGGTCCATGGACTCCTTGAGCCCCTGCGCCTCGCCGAGCACCTCGCCGAGCTTGTCCCGGAGTATCTGAGTGTAGAGAAGCTGTTTGGCGTAGCGCCACTCGTAGAGCGCCTTGGACTCATCGAGGCCTTCGTAGCATTGCAGGCGGATGAGAGGCAGGTCGAGATAGGCAGCGGTCGTATTGGCGAGCTCGGTCTTGCCGACACCGGCGGGTCCTTCGACCAGAACGGGCTTGCCCAGATGGCCGGCGACATAGATCGCCGTTGCAATCTGGCGCGAACAGATATAGCCGAGTTCCGCATAGCCTTCGCGGACACGCTCAATGGACTCCAGCTTTTCCAATTGTTCAGGGGTCATATCTTGTCCGGGGAAAAGAGAGCGGCGGATATTGCCCGCTGCTTCCGGTCGACACAACCGATCCGGGTCGTGTGAAACCGCCGCATGACCCGCTCGCGCCCCCGCTTCGCTTTGTTTCCGTTTCCATGAGGCCGGATCGGCCCGGACGCGGCATCGCCTTGATGATTGCGGGCATGGCAATGCTGGCGGGCCTCGACGCCGTCGGCAAGCTTGCGACCCAGACCTATCCCGTCTCGCAGGTGTTGTTCCTGCGCTTCGCCGTTTTCCTTGCATTCGCGCTGGCGCTCGCGGCCCGGCGCGGCGGCGTCCGCCCGACACTGCGGACGCGGAACTGGCGTCTTCAACTGTTTCGTTCCTTCCTGTTGGCGCTCGAGATGTGGCTGTTCGTTTATGCGCTCTCGAAATTGCCGCTTGCCGACGTCCATGCCGTGGCCGCCGTCTCGCCCCTCATTGCCACCGCCCTCGCCGTCCCCTTGCTGCGCGAGCGCGTAGGCCCTGGCGATGGGCGGCGGTGATGCTGGGCTTCGTGGGCACGCTGGTCGTAATTCGCCCCGGCATCGGCGTGTTCGACCCGCTGACCGTTCTGCCGCTCGTGGCCGCGTTCGGCTGGGCCTGTTACCAGTTGCTGCTGCGCCGCTTGCGGGAAGACCCGCCCGAGACGACCTTGCTCTACACGGCCATCGTCGGGCTCGCTGTCTGGAGCATATCGGTGCCCTTCGCCTGGGTTCCGCCGGGCGCCTATGGATGGGCGCTCCTGGGCGCAATCGGGATACTGGGCGTCGTCACACATGGTTTGCTCATCCTTGCAGCGCGGGAGGCCCCCGCCGCTGTCTTGCAGCCGTTCAACTACACTCTGCTGGTCTGGGCGACGCTCTGGGGATGGGTCGGTTTCGGCGCATTTCCCGACTCATGGACGATCGTCGGCGCCTCCGTCGTGGTTTCCAGCGGCCTCTTTGCCATCTGGCGAGAACACCGACGCACTTCA
Organism: Alphaproteobacteria bacterium; assembly: GCA_965261985.1. Classification (GTDB taxonomy): domain Bacteria; phylum Pseudomonadota; class Alphaproteobacteria; order Bin95; family Bin95; genus Bin95. The sequence continues at coordinate 3,511,839 of OZ253490.1, read as the reverse complement.
CGCCATCTGTAGCAGCGCGGACGAGACCGCCATCCCGGCCGCATCCGACGAATCGTGCATAATGCAGGCAACGCAAATCGGGGGGCTTTCCATGCAGTTCGTTCTGGCGATCCGGGGCCAATTTCCGCCCGGAGACGATATGAATGTGCGTTTCGAGGAACTGATGGAGCAGGTCCGTCTGGCGAAACGGCTGGGCTTCACCGGCATCGCCAAGTCCTGCCACTACAGCTCCTCGCCCTGGCAGGAGATCCAGCAGATTCCCTTCCTCGCCCGCGCGGCGGCGGAAGCGCCCGGTCTTACCTTCCTCACCTCGATCGTGTTGTTGCCCCTGCACAAGCCGCTGGAGATTGCCGAGCAGACCGCCGCGCTGGACCTGTTTACCGGCGGACGCTTTATCCTCGGCGTCGGCATCGGCTACCGCGATGTCGAGTTCAAGGCGTTCGGTACCAGCCGGAAGGAGCGCGTGCCGCGGCTGGTGGAGAATATCCAGGCCATCAGGCGTTTGTGGACCGAAGACGCGGTGACGATGAAGGGCTCGCATTTCGAGCTCGACGGCGCCGTCTGCTCGCTGAAGCCGCAACGCCCCCCGCCCATCTGGATCGGCGCCAATGCCGACCCGGCGATACGCCGCGCCGCGCATATCGCGGATAGCTGGATGATCAACCCGCACAACCGCATCGACACGATCCTGCGCCAGATCGAGGTTTACAAGCGGGGCCTCGACGAAGCGGGCAAGCCCTGGCCGGAAACATTGCCGCTGGCGCGCGAGATGTTCGTGGCTCGCACCCGCGCCGAGGCGATCCGGCTCGCCCGGCCCTATCTGGAAGCCAAATACAAGGCGTATCACGACTAGGGCCAGGGCGACGCGATGCCGGAAGGCGACAACGATCTCGGCCAGGAATTCGACGAGCTTGCCCGCGACCGCTTCCTTTTCGGTTCCGCGGACGAGGTTGCCGAACAGATCGTGCGCATGATGAAGGCGACCGGCGCCAACCAGCTTTCCTGCCCCATCCAGTGGCCGGGAATGCCGCATGAGGTTGTCGTCGAACAGATGCATGTGATGGCGGAAGAGGTCGTTCCCCTTGTGAAGCAAGGACTATAGGCCATGCAGTTCGGGTTGATGACGCGCGGCCAGTACGAACTGGGCGACGATATGCAGCGCCGGTTCGCGGAACTGGCGGAGCAGGTGCGCATGGCGGACCGGCTGGGCTTTGCGTCGCTCACCAAGGGGTCCCATTACAGCGCTCATCCCTATCAGGACTTCCAGCAACTGCCGTATCTCACCCGGATGATGGCGGAGGCCCCCAACCTGCGCCTGAATGCCGGCATCATCCTGCTGCCGCTGCACAAGCCGCTCGACCTGGCCGAGCAACTGGCCACCATGGATGTGATGTCGGGCGGGCGCGTGATCGCGGGTGTAGGCCTCGGCTACCGGGATGTGGAGTTCGACGGCTTCGGTACGAACCGGCCGGAACGGATACGCCGCTTCGAGGAGAACCTCGAAGCGATGAAGCGGCTCTGGACGGAAGACACGGTCACCATGGAGGGCTCGCATTTCACGCTGCAGGAAGCGTCCTGCCCCACCAAGCCGGTCCAGAAGCCGCATCCGCCGATCTGGGTCGGCGCCAATGCCGACAGCGCCATCCGCCGCGCGGCACGCCTGGGCACCTGCTGGTATATCAACCCTCACAACAGGATTTCGACGATCTTGGAGCAAATGGACGTTTATCGCCGCGCTCTGGATGAACTCGGCAAGCCGATGCCCGAGGAATTGCCCATCCGGCGCGAGGTGTTCGTCGCCGGAAGCCGCGAAGAGGCCGTTCGTCTCTGCGGCCCGCAACTTGCGGGCAAATACGCCGTCTATGCCGCCTGGGGCCAGGGCAAGGCGATGCCGGCGGGCGATGCAGACTTGACCGCCGCCTTCGAGGACCTCGCCCGCGACCGCTTCCTCATCGGCTCGGCGGACGAAGTGGCAGAGCAGATGATCGCGCTGGCGCGCGCCACCGGCGTCAACCACATCGTGATGAGCATCCAGTGGTTGGGCATGTCGCAGAGCCTGACACTGGAAACCCTGCAGCGCCTTGCCGAGGACGTGTTCCCGAAGGTGCGCGAAGGGTTGTGACGGCCGCTGGCAGCGTCCGATCCCCGGGAGGGGACGCGAAGTGTCATGAAATGTCATGTTTTGTCATGATCTGTATGCGCATGGCGTATATCCGTTGGTCTTTTCGGGCATGAAGCTGTCGTTTCCACTCGGAATTTCGGGCGCTCCGCCCGGTTCCAGCGTCTCTCTGTCCTGGACAAAGGTCCTTCCTCTCAATCCCGTTCGTTGGGCTGGCGCCGTCGCCGGCTTGCTTGCGACGGGACCCTGTTTCGCGCGTATCGCATGTACGCGCGTGCGTGCGTTTCGCGCCGGCGCACGTATCGCGCGCCTGATTGCGCGCGCACGCGCCAGGCAAACGCAGGGCGCACTTCTCCTGTCCGTTCCTCTGGGTTTTTTTCGCGCCGGTGCGAAGCAGGAAACGAAGCGGTCTCCGGATACCGCTTCCTCCTGTTTCATCCTACCATAGATTTCACAGGATCAAGTCATTTTAGAGGATTTATTTCAAATTATACGAACAAACTATTGCCATCGGCAGGTAACGCTGGAACATGTCATGAAATGTCATGCGATGTCATGAGGCCTGCTGCGCCCCCCGGTTCCTGCCGGTTTCCTGCACTCTCCGGAATCGAAAATGGCGGCCCCGGAAGCCGCCTCCTCACTCCTCCCAGCTTACCACGGCTTTCCCCATGTCAAGGTCCCTGGCGCGGGCACGGGGCAATGTCTTCAGAGTTCGATGGCGGGAACGCCGGTATTATTCGACGGCGATCAGCGCAGCGGCGACCCGCCGGTCTTCGGCCATCAGCACATTGTAGGTGCGGCAGGCCGCGCCTGTATCCATGGCGTCCGCGACCATTCCCTCGGCCCGTATCGCATCCCGGAGCGTCCGGGGCAGGAGTTCCGCTCGGCTGCCGCAACCGATCAGCAGGATTTCCGGGATGTCCTCTCCCTCCGTCAGCGGCATGAGGCTTTCCAGCGTGAGGTCCCGAAAGTCGGTCACCGGCCAGGGTGAGGCCGTATCGGGGCGCAGCAGCACCGAACCCGTCCAAACGGTGCCGGAAATCCGGAAACGCCCGCCTCCGTAGCTTTCGACGACCTGCCGGCCCTTCGGAACGACAGGGCTTATGTCGGCCATCAGTTGCCGAGCGTGCGCGCGACTTCGGCGTCGTCGGGCAGCCGGTCGCTCTCGTTCGGCCGCACGCCCATCCACAACAGCGTTGCGGACGCGATCCAGACCGAGGAATAGGTGCCGATGATGACGCCCCAGATCATCGCGAAGGCGAAGCCGCGGATCACCTCGCCGCCGAGGAAGAACAGCGCCAGCAGCGCCAGCAGCGTAGTCACCGAGGTCATCACCGTGCGCGACAGGGTCTCGTTGACCGACCGGTTCAAAAGGTCGGTCATCGGCAGGGTCTTGTAACGGCGCAGGTTCTCGCGCACCCGGTCGAACACGACCACCGTGTCGTTGATCGAATAGCCGGCAATGGTCAGCACCGCAGCCACCGTGGACAGGTTGAACTCCAGCTGCAGGATGGAGAAAATGCCCACCGTCGTGATGACATCGTGGGCCAGCGCCAGCACGGCGCCCACGCCGAACTGCCATTCGAAGCGGAACCAGATGTAGGCCATGATCGCGAGCAGCGCGAGCGCCACCGAAATCGCGCCCGCCTCGATCAACTCGCCGCCGACCTTGGGACCCACGACCTCGACCCGGCGATATTCCTCCACGGTGTCGCCGAGCGCCTCCTTCACGGCGGCGACCGTGGCCTGCTGGGCCGCATCGCCGCCCGGCTGCTGCTGGATACGGATCAGCACATCGGTCGGCTGGCCGAACTCCTGCAGGCCGACTTCGCCCCTGTCGAGCGCGGACAGCGTCTGGCGCATAGCCGAGATATCGGCCGGTCCCTTCGTGCGCACCTCGATCAAGGTGCCGCCGACGAAGTCGATCCCGAAATTCAGACCCTGGACCCCGAGCGATACCGCCGTAGCCAGGATCAACAGGATCGAGACGATATAGGCGCGCTTGCGCAGCGCGATAAAGCTGAAATTAGTATCCGGTGGTATCAGCCGTAACGGTCGCATCTTGCCTGCCCGCCTCTCAGATCGGCAACATTTGCGGGCGCCGGCGGCGGACCCACAACACGACCATCAGGCGCGTGACCCAGATAGCCGTGAACATGGAGGTCATGATGCCGATGGCCAGCGTGACGGCAAAACCCTTGACCGGCCCGGAGCCGAACCAGAACAGCAAAGCTGCGGCAATCAGGGTCGTGAGATTCGCGTCGATGATCGTCTTGAGCGCGCGGTCGTAGCCGGCGTCGATGGCCCCGATCACGCCGCGCCCGACGCGCGCTTCCTCGCGGATGCGCTCGAAGATCAGCACATTGGCGTCCACCGCCATGCCGATGGTCAGCACGATGCCGGCGATGCCGGGAAGGGTTAGCGTGGCCTGAAGCAGCGAGAGCGCGCCGAAGATCAGCGCCATGTTGAACATCAGGGCTATGTTCGCCATGAGGCCGAAGAGGCCGTAGATCACGATCATGAAGACCAGCACGGCGACCATGCCGATGATGCTCGCCGCCTTGCCTGCGTCTATCGAGTCCTGCCCGAGACCGGGACCGACCGTACGCTCTTCCAGATAGATGAGCGGCGCCGGCAGCGCGCCCGCGCGCAGCAGCAGCGCCAGGTTCTGCGCTTCGGTCAGGGAGAACGACCCGGAGATGATGCCCGACCCACCCAGGATCGGTTCGTTGATTCGGGGCGCGCTGATGACCTCGTTGTCGAGCACGATGGCCAGGGGGCGCCCCACATGCTCGCCCGTGGTGCGGCCGAACTGGCGCGCGCCCACCGAGTCGAAGCGGAAGCTCACCACCGGTTGCCCGTCCTGGAAGGTCTGCTGGGCATCGACCAGGCGCTCGCCCGAAACCCGCACCCGCTTCTCGACGAGATAGTCCCGCTCCTGCTCGAGCGAATCCGTCCCCTTGTGCCAACGCGCGCCGGGCGGCGCCGCGGCGGTCGGGTCCGCATTGCGCTGGTCCAGAAGGTGGAAGGTGAGCTTGGCGGTCTGGGTCAGTAATTCCTTGATCGTGTCCGGGTCGTCCACGCCCGGAAGCTGCACGATGATGCGGTCGGTGCCATGGCGCTGGATCGTCGGTTCGCGCAAGCCGAGCTCATTCAGGCGGATCCGCAGGATTTCCAGCGTCTGCTCGACCGCCGCGCTCTCCACATCGACGACTACTTCCGGCGGATATTCCAGCCGTGCAGCACCGCCGGCGTCGATCTCGACCAGCACGAGGCTGTCCCGCTCGGCAATCAGGCGCCGGGCACTTTCGATGTCCCTCACGTCGCGCAATGAGAACACCACGGCGTTGCCGCGCACGCCGAGGCCGCGATAGCCGATCCGGACATCGCGCAGGCTCCGGCGGACGTTATCCTCGATTGCCTCGAGGCGTTCCTTCAACACGGCACTCGTCTGCACCTCGATCAGCAGGTGCGCGCCGCCCTGAAGGTCCAGGCCGAGATTGACGGTCTTGTACGGAATCCAGCTCGGCAGATCGGATTCGACATTGCCCGGCCGCCAGAAGTTGGGCGACGCATAGATCAAACCCAGCAGGCAAATCGCCAGGATGACGACGATCTTCCACCTGGCAAAATAGAGCATTGCCGGCTAGTTGCCCCTGCCAAATCGGCCGAACAGTCCGCCGAGGAGGCTGCCGCCTCCGGCCTGATTGGCCGGCGCGGCGGTCTGGCCCGGTTGGGGTTTCGAAAGCACATCGGTTATCTGCGAGCGGACCATCCGCACACGCACACCCTCGGCAATTTCCACCAGCACTTCGTGTTCGTTGCTGACCCGCGCGACCACGCCCATGATTCCGCCGGCGGTCACCACCCTGTCGCCGCGCCGGAGCGCTGCCACCAGTTCGCGATGCGCCCTGGCTTTTTTCTGCTGCGGGCGGATCAGCAGGAAGTAGAACACGACGAAGATGAGGATGATCGGCAACAGGCCGGTAAGCATGTCGCCGCTGCCCCCGCCCGACTGTGCGTAGGCCGGTGAAATCAGCATGGGAAGGCCCCTCCGAAAGGACGCGCGACTATAGCCGCCAATGCCGGCTGCGCAAGCGTCCGAGGCGCATCAGCTCGAGGGCTCTGCGACCAGATCGAGCACGATGCCTTCGAGATCGGCACTCGGGGCCGGATAGCGGGCCGTCACGCGCGGATCGTGGCCCGGAACCAGGCGGTCGAGCGAGCCGGCAAGCGCCAGGCAGCGGCGGTAGCCTTCCACCATTTTCGCAAGGTCGTAGAAGATCGCGAACGGCCGTTCGTCGGTCACTTCCTCGAACAGGTGGACGGCATCGGAAGCCAGCAGAATCCACCCTCTCCGGCTGTGGACCCGCAACACCGTCTGGCCGCGGGCATGGCCTCCGATCAGATGCGATTCGAGGCCGGGAGCGATCTCGACGACCGGTTCGGTGTCGAAACGCAGCCGGTCTTCATAAACGAGCTGCACCAGGGCCTGGGTGTCGCGTAGATGGTAGGCGTGGCGGAAGGCCGGATGCGTCATGTCCGGGCCGGTAATCGACGCCATTTCCTCGGCGTGCATGCGGAACGCCGCCGCCGGATAGTCGGCGAGATTGCCGACATGGTCGAAATGCGCGTGCGTCAGCAACAGGTCGGGCGCCGTCTTCGCGTCTATGCCGAGCCGGTCCAGCACCGCAGCCGGATCGTGCAGGAACATGCGCCCGCCCTCGCCCGAAATATCGGGATTGAAGCCGGTATCGACGATCCAGGTCCGCCCTGCTCCCTTGATGACATAGGTGAAGAAGTCGAGGCCCAGCATCATTTTCGCCGGGTCGCCGCCCATGAAGGTCGAGCCCTCCGGGCGCTCTTTCTGCTCGCCATAGCGGATTGCGAGGACGTCGTAGGACGGCAGGCCGTTCATGCGGGCTTTCTCCGATACTGCTAATGTGCCGCCGCTCCGATGGAGGACGGCTTCCTGGCGCCCAGTCTAGCACCGACCGTCAGCATTCTGGTCCCGTGTTTCGAGGCCGCCGAAACGATCGGCAAGGCGGTCGAAAGCGCACTGGCCCAGACATTCGACGACATCGAGGTGGTTCTCGCCTCCGACGACGGCGAGGACTATGCGGCTTTGCTGGGCTGCGCCGACCCGCGGCTCAGGCAGGTCTCCACCGGGCGGACCGGCAGCGGCGACGGACCTGCCCGCAATGCCGCGCTTGCAGCGGCGCGCGGGCGCTTCGTCGCCAATCTCGATGCCGACGACACCATACGCCCGGAACGCCTTGCCTATATGCTGCCCTATGCGGAGCGATACGGCGCAACGGTTGACAATACGGCGCTCTGGACCGAGGGCAGGTTGTCCAAAACGGCATTCTCGCCGGATGCGGGGGATTTCCGACTGACCGCAGAAGCGATCCTCGGCCCCCGCCTGCCGATGAACGCACTCCTGCGCCGCGACCTTGCCGGCGAAGGCTGGCGTCCGTTCGACTTCTGCAGCGACGTCGTATTCAACCTCGAAGTGTTGAGCCGGTGCCCCGGCTTTCGGGGCCTCGCCCGGACCGGTTACGACTACATCAAGCGCGACGGTTCCATCACGCAGTCGCCGGACACGGCCGACCGGGCAGCGCGGGGTTATGCTGCGATCATCGCAGCCATCGACGCGGGCGAGCTCGATCTCACGCCCGAAATCGCCGCGGCTGCGCGGGAGGAGTTCTCAGCCAACGCCCGCGCCAACGAGGCGTTCCGGGCAGCCCATCGGGGCGGCGCCGTCGACAATCTGGAAGCCTGGCTCGCATCGTGACGGTTGTGCTGGTCACCGGCGCGGCGCGGCGGATCGGCCGCCATCTGGCGCTCGGCTTCGGCCGGGCGGGCTGTTCCGTGGGCATTCACTACAACGATTCGCGGCGGGAAGCCGAGACGCTCGCGACCCGGATCGAGCAGGCCGCCCTGCTTCCCGCCGACCTTTCGGAGTGGGATGCCGCCGACGCCCTGATCGCCGACTGCGAATCGGCACTCGGCCCGGTGGACGTGCTCATCAACTGCGCGTCCACCTTCGAATATGACGACATGGAAACGCTGGAAGCCGGGACCTGGGCTCGAAATGTCGCGGTCAACCTGGCAGCGCCGGTCAATCTCATCCGCGCCGTCGCCGCCCGCCGGCGACCGGCCGTCGCCATCAATTTCCTCGATTTCAAGGTCTGGCGGCCAAGCGCATCCTTCCTCTCCTACACGCTTGCCAAGACCGCACTGCAGAACGCCACGACGATGCTGGCCCAGGCGCTGGCGCCGATCGTGCGGGTCAATGCGGTCGCGCCGGGCGTCGTGCTTCCGAGCGGCGGCCAGAGCGCCGACGAATACCGGGCGGTTGTCCGCTCCACCCTTCTCGAGCGCGAGATTGCGCTGGACGACCTGTTCAGGGCCGTGCGCTATCTGGTCGAGACGAAGAGCGTTACCGGCGAGACGCTCTATGTTGACGCCGGATTCCGCTTTCAGGACTATGAGGACATCGAGACGGCGATGATCGAGGAATGACGCAGACTTGGCAGCGGGTGGCTCTCGAAGGCATTGCGGTCGAGGCCAGGGTTGGCGTTGCGGACTGGGAGCGCCATCCGGACAGGCGCCAGCGCCTGCTCGTCGATGTCGAGATGACCCGGCCCGAATGGAAGACGGCCCGCAGCCTCGACGACTGCATCGACTATGACCGTGTCTTTGCCCATGTGACTGCCAACTGGCCGAACCGCCCGCATACAGACCTTCTGGAAACGCTCGTGGACGAGCTTCTGGAACTGTGTCTTCAGGACCCGAAGGTCGCCTGGTGCCGGGTCCGGGTGCGCAAGCCGGATGTCTATAACGGCCGGGCGGTGCCGGTCGTCGAGGCGGCGCGCGAAAGATGACGGCCGACGCGGTCCGGGCCGCTCGCACCCTTCCCGGCCTTCTGAACGCGCTTGCCGACAGCGCGCCCGAACGCGAATTTCTGGTCTATCGCGACGAACGCTGGACCTATGGCGCGTTCCGCGACGAGACCGCCCGGCTGGCCGCCGGGCTCCACGCGCATGGCATCCGGCGGGGCGACAATGTCGGGGTGCTGATGGGCAATTGCTCGGAGTGGCTTGCGGTCATGTTCGCCGCCCTTTCGCTGGGCGCGCGCGTGGTTGCGGTCAACACCTGGTTTCGCGCCCGCGAGCTTCGCCATGTGCTCGCCAAGGCCGACATCAAGCTGCTGGTCGCCGCCGACCGCTATCTCGGCCAGGACTATCTCGCATTGCTTCGGGAGGCCGGCGCATTCCGGAAGGTCGAAACCGTCGTCATTCTGGGCGACCCACCGCCCGACGCCCTGCCCTTCGCCGTCCTTCGCGGCGATCCCGGTGCCTTTCCAGGCCCTGAACCGGACGATGTCGCGCAGATCCTTTTCACTTCCGGCACGACCGCCATGCCGAAAGGCGCGCAACTCACCCATCGCGGAATCATTGAGAACATGCGCGCCATCGGCGAGCGGATGCGGCTCGGTCGGCAGGACCGGGTATGGCTCGCGATCAACCTCTTCTGGAGCTTCGCCGCCGCCAACGCGCTCGGCGCCGCACTCACCCACGGGGCGACGATCGTCCTCCAGCATGCCTTCGAGCCCGGCGAGGCGATGGCGCTGATCGAACGGGAGCGTTGCACGGTCTTCTACGGCCTGCCCAACATGGCGCATGCGATGTGGGAGCATCCGGACCGTCCGTCGCGCGACCTTTCGTCGTTGCGAACGGGGCTTTCCATCGGCACTCCCGGCGAGATGGTGCTGATCGAACAACTCGGCGTCCAGCGCATCCTTCAGGTTTACGGACTGACGGAAGCCTATGGAAATTCGGCGGTTTGCGACTATGACGACCCTGTTGAAGTCCGGCATGCGACATGCGGCCGACCGTTGCCGGGCCAGGAATTCCGGCTTGTCGATCCCGAAACCGGCCTCGACGGCAAGCGGGGCGAAATCTGGCTGCGCGGGCGCAACATGCCCGGCTACTACAACGACCCCGAGCGCGACGCGGTTATCTTCACCGCGGACGGCTGGATGAAGACCGGGGACCTCGCTGCCTGGGACGATGGCGGCCGGCTGCTGTTCCAGGGACGGCTCAAGGAAATGTTGAAGTCGGGCGGCATCAACATCGCGCCGCGTGAGATAGAGGTCTTCCTGCAGGACCAGCCGGGCGTTGCGGAGGCGTATGTCGTCGGCGTGCCGGATACCGTGAAGGGAGAGGTGCCCGTGGCGGTCGTGGTCGCCGAACCCGGCGCTTCGCCGGACGCCGGTATGCTCCGGAGGGCCTGCCGGACAGAACTCGCCGCCTACAAGACGCCCCGGCGCATCGAAATCGTCGAGCGCACGGCCCTGCCGGTTACGGCGACCGGCAAGGTCCGCAAGCTCGAGCTCGCCGAACGGCTCGCTCAGCCGTCGTAGTCCACCCGGTCGGCCATCCGGCCCGCTTCCTCGCGCAGCTCCGCCACACGCGAGAGCGGCAGGGTGTCGGCCTTGAAGGCCGCAAGCTGTTCGGGCCCCACAACACCGGGGCTTACCGGATATTCGCCGTTTACACTGGCATAGATGCCCTGGGCCTCCTTGCTTGACAGGAATTCGAGCAAGGCCACCGCATTGGCCCGATTGGGCGCGCCCTTCACCAGCGAGGCACCCGAAATGTTGACGTGGGCCCCGCGCCCGCCCTGGTTCGGGAAGACGACCCGCACCGCGTCGGCCCAGGGCTTCTGCTTCGGGTCGTCGATCATCTTCCGGTAGTAGTAGTGATTGCCGATGGAGACATCGCACTGGCCGGCGTGAATGGCCTTGACCTGCGCGCGGTCGTTGCCCTGAGGCCGGCGGGCCAGGTTCGATTTCACGCCGCCCAGCCATGCCTCCGCCTTCTCCGCGCCGTGATGGGCAATCATCGAAGCGAGCAGAGCGACGCTGTACACATGCTTGCTGCTGCGCGTGCAGATGCGCCCCTTCCATTCCGGCAGGGCCAGCTGCTCATAGGTTTCGATACTGCCTTCAGGAACCCGGTCGCGGGATACGAAGAGGATGCGCGCGCGGGTCGTCAGCCCGTACCAATTGCCGTCCGGGTCGCGGAGCGAGGCCGGGATGTTGGCAGTCAGCACGTCGGTCTTGACCGGTTCCACAACGCCGGCCTTCACGGCGTCGTGCAACCTCCCGATATCCACGGTGAAGATCAGGTCTGCCGGGCTGGCCGCGCCTTCGTTCTTCAGGCGCTCGATTAGCCCCTTCTTTGCGAAGATGACATTGACCTCGATGCCTGTCTTTTCCGTGAACGCATTGAACAGCGGTTCGACCAGGAACGGCTGGCGATAGGAATAGACGTTGACGTCCCCGGCTTGCGCCGACGCTGCGCCGACGACGGCCAGACCGGCAGCCGCGGCAACTTCCAGGATTCGAGCACGCATGAGGTTTCTCCACCTTCTCGTATGCGAGTGATATTCATTCGCAATGATGAAGAAAACCCAAAGCCATTCAAGATGCGAATGCTTCGCATTATCGCGACAAATTAGCGCGGCAGTCCGTGCAGCCAGTCCGAGAGAGCCTTGCCGATCTCGTCCGGGGAGTCTTCCTGGATGAAGTGGCTTCCCTTCGCCCGCGCCACGGTCTGGTTGGGCCAGCCAAGGCAGAAGTCGCGCTGCGGACCGGTGAGGATGGCTCCGGGTTCGGCATCGATGAACAGCTTGGCGACATCGGACGTCGCCAGCCATTCCGAATAGGCGTGGACGATCTCCACGACATCCGCAGGCTCCCCGGAGATCGGAATCTCGCGCGGCCAGGTCAATGTCGGGCGGCGGTCTTCACCCGGTGTCGCGAACGGTCGGCGGTAAACCGCCATTTCCTCCTCGGAGACCTTCCGCAGGATCGAGCCGGGGAGCACACGCTCGACGAACACATTCTTCTCCAGCACCATCGTTTCGCCCGCCGGAGAACGGAAGCCCTGGAACACGGCCTTGGCCGCTTCCGGCCATTCCTCCCAGGTTACCGGGCGAACGAGGGCCTCCATGTAGCAGAAGCCCCGCGTGCGGTCGCGATGCCGGTTGCCCCAGTCGAAGCCGAGCGCCGAGCCCCAGTCGTGGATGACGAAGACGGCGTTGCTGCCGAGCCCCACGGCATTGAGGAAGCCGTCCAGATATTCCCGGTGCTCCACGAAGCGGTAACTGCCGGGGCCGGGATCGTCGAGCTTGTCGCTGTCGCCCATGCCGATCAGGTCCGGCGCCAGGCACCGGGCCTGGCCCGCGACATGCGGCATGATATTGCGCCACAGATAGGAGGATGTCGGATTGCCGTGCAGGAAGACGACGGGATCGCCCTCCCCCATCTCGACATAAGCCATCCGCTTGCCCTTCACCTCGACAAAGGACTTCGGCATTTCGGCGGCATTCATCGGCGGCTATTCCCCGGTGAAGTTCGGTTTGCGTTTCTCGGCGAAGGCGCCCACGCCTTCGCGCCCGTCGGCGCTGGAAGCGCGGACTGCGATGGCGCGGGATTCCAGTTCCATCTGCGTTTCGAGCCCGTTCTGGAAGCTCTCGATCATCAGCCGCTTGACCGCGCCATAGGCCCCGGTCGGCCCGCTGGCGAAGATGCGCGCCTGCTTTTCCGCTTCCGCCATCAGGTCGTCGTCCGGCACCACGCGATCGACAATGCCGATTTCCTGCGCCTCGGCAGCGCTCAGCATGCGGTTGGTCAGCGCGAGCTCCTTGGCCCGGCGGAAGCCCGCCAGCCGGGGCAGGAACCAGGTCGAACTCCCGTCCGGCGACAGGCCGCCCGCGGTATAGGCCATGGTGAACCGGGCGCCCTCGCCCGCGAAAACAACATCTCCCGTCATCGCGAGCGACATCCCGCCGCCCGCCGCCATGCCGTTGACGGCGATGACCACAGGGGCGTCCATCCGGTTCATCACCGCAATCCCGGTGTGAAGGCTCGCGGTCATCTCGGCCAGCACCGAAGCGACCTTGTCGCCGGCCTGAAGGAAGAATTTGAGGTCGCCGCCGGCGCTGAACATCTTGCCGGCGCCCGTTAACAGCACCGCGCGTACCGCCTTGTTCTTGTCGCAGTCGATCATGATGCGATGGAACGCCCGGACGAACTCCAGGTCGAAGGCGTTGGCGGCATCGGGGCGATTGAGCGTCACATAGGCGAGGCCGTCGCGGACCTCATACAGGATCGGGTCTTCGGACATTGTGCGGCTACTCCACCAGCAGGACCGTCGAACCGGTCGTCCTGCGCCCTTCCAGGTCCACATGCGCCTTCGCGGCGTCGGCGAGCGCATAGGTCTGGTTCACTTCGATCCTGACCTTGCCCGATTTCACCATGGCGAACAGCGCCCCGGCGCAGTCCTGCACGTCCTGCTGTGTCGCGGCGTAATTAGCCAGGGATGGCCGAGTGACATAAAGCGAGCCCTTGGCACCGAGAACGCCGGGCGCGAAGGGCTCGGCGGGACCGGAGGCATTGCCGAAGGAGACCATCAGGCCGCGCGGCGCGAGGCAGTCCAGCGACTCGTCCCAGGTCGATTTGCCGACGCTGTCATAGACGACCGGAACGCCTGCACCGCCGGTCAGCTCGCGCACCTGCCGGGCAATACCGCCTTCCTTGTAGTCGATCATGTGGTCGTAGCCGTATCCGGCTGCGAGCGCGCACTTCTCGGGACCGCCCGCCGTGCCGATCACGGTCGCGCCGAGCGCCTTGGCCCATTGCCCGGCGATCAGGCCGACACCGCCGGCCGCGGCATGAAACAGGATGGTCTGCCCCGCCGACACCTTGAAGGTGCGGTTCAGCAGATACTCAACCGTCATGCCCTTGAGCATCATGGCCGCGGCCTGCCTGTCGTCGATCTCGTCGGGCAGTTTCACCAGGCGGTCGGCAGGCATGATGCGCGCTTCCGAGTAGGAACCCGGCGGACCCATGGCGTAGGCCGCGCGGTCTCCCGGTCGGACATGCTCGACGCCCGCGCCGACCGCCTCGACGATGCCCGCCCCCTCGGTGCCGATCCCGCTCGGCATGGGCAGGTCGTAGAGCCCGGACCGGTGGTAGGTGTCGATATAGTTCAATCCGATAGCCGTATGGCGGATCACCGCTTGGCCGGGCCCGGGTTCGCCCACCGTTACCGTGCGAAGTTCCATCGCCGACGGCGGTCCCGGCCTGTCGATCTGGATGGCTTTGACCTGCATTTTGCCTCACTCTATGTAGCGTCATCGTCCTGTTGTTGCAGTTATCGTCACAGATTCCGCAAGGAGCGTCCATGTCCCGTTTCGCCGACATGCCCGAGGGTATGGCCAAGCATCTGTCGCGCCTTCCGTTGCCCGAAATCGAAGGCGGCGCGTTCGCGCTTGGGCCGCCGCTTGCCGAACGCCGGATCGCGGTAGTTTCCTCCGCCGGCCTCGGCCGCCGCGGCGACCGCCCGTTCGGTCCGGGGGCCGTGGACTACCGGGTGCTGTCGTCGGATACGGGCGCCAACGACGTCCTGATGAGCCATATCTCTGTCAATTACGACCGGACCGGCTTCCAGCAGGACCTCAACATCGTTTATCCGGTCGAGCGCCTGAAGGAGATGGCGGATAGCGGCGAGATCGGCGACGTTGCGGCCCACCACTATTCCTTCATGGGCGCAAGCGACCCGGTGCCGATGGAACCCTTCGCCAACGACGTTGCGGACGCCATGCGCGCCGAGGGCGTCGACACGGCCTTGCTGGTCCCCGTCTGACCGAACTGCACGCGCGCCGTGTGCGCGCTTGCCCACTATCTGGAGCGCAAGGGCATCGCGACGGTCGTCCTCGCGCTGGTCCACGAGCATGCGGAAGCGATTGCCAATCCCCGCTCGCTTTCCGTCCCGTTCGAGCTCGGCCGGCCGCTTGGCGCGCCCGACAACCCGGACTTCCAGCTCCGCGTGCTGCGCGCCGCCCTTGCGCTGCTCGACCGACCGGCGGGCCCGGTGCTGGAGGAGTTTCCCGACCGGGCGCCGGAGCCGGCGGACTACGACGGATGGGCCTGTCCGGTGTCCCTCCCGCAGCCGGAGACCGGCGCAGACGGCAGTCACGAGCAGTTCGTTGCAAACGAGGTCGCCCGGCTTCTGCCCTGGTGGGATCTGGCGAAGGAACGGCGCGGACGAACGACCGCAGGCGCCAGCGGCTACGATATCGAGGAGGCGGCGCGGATCGTCTGCCGCTATGCCGACGGCGCGGAGCCGGACGCGCCTGGTCCCGAGCGCAAGCTGTCGCGCTCGCTGAAACTCGCCTGCGACGACCTGATGGCCTTCTACACCGAAGCCGCCACGGCGCAGCCCGGAGGGGCGGCCTCGCAGGACCTCTCCGACTGGTTCTGGGGCGAGACGGCTGCCGGCAAGGCGTTGCTGGCGCTGCGCGAGCGCGCGGTCGGCGAGGACGACAAGGGCATGCAACTCGTCGGCAGCCTGCTCATCCTGCCGAGGAGCCAGGTCCACCGCGCAGTAACCTAGCAATAGGCCGGCCCTTCGGCCTATATGACGCGATGGCGCGTCGGGACGACAACACAGGCAAGGGGTCCGCAGGGCAACGGCGCCGGGGCGGGCCGCGTCTTCGCACCGGGGCAAGCGGAGAATCGAAACCGGGTTCGCAAACGCCGAATTCGCCCCGCCATCCGGTCCGGAACAGGGGTCCCGGAAAAGCGGCGCCCAACCGGAAATCGTTGCGCGGGACCCGCAGCAGGAGAAGAAGAGCCGGTGGGCGCCGGTCCATATTGCGGCGCCTCCTCTCGGGGATTGCGGTCGCCGGCGTTTGGGGGCTTGTCGCCGTTATCGTGGCGCTCGCCTATTTTTCCTACACACTGCCCGACGTCGAACGGGTCGCCGAAAGCGGCCGGCGTCCCGGTATCTTTCTCAACGATGTGGACGGTAATCCCGTTCTCGCAAAGGGCGACCTTTACGGCGACCCTGTAGATGTGGCCAAACTTCCCGCCTATGTGCCGCGTGCCGTTATCGCAATCGAGGACCGGCGCTTCTACGACCATAGCGGCATCGACCCGATCGGCTTGGCCCGGGCCTTGTGGGTCAATATCGTCGAGGGAAGCGTGCGCCAGGGCGGCAGCACGATTACCCAGCAACTGGCGAAAAATGTTTTCCTCACGCCGGAGCGGTCCATCGAGCGCAAGATTCGCGAGGCGTTGCTCGCCTTCTGGCTTGAGTGGCGCTACGACAAGAACCGCATCATTTCGCTCTACCTGAACCGGGTTTATTTCGGTTCCGGGGCCTATGGTATCGACGCCGCCGCGCGGCGCTTCTTTTCCAAGCCGGCCGCCGAAGTCGGCCTCTGGGAAGCCGCCGTGCTCGCCGGCCTGCTGAAGGCGCCGAGCCGGCTTTCCCCTGCGGCCAATCCGGCAGGCGCCGGCGAGCGGGGGCGGCTTGTGCTGAAGGCAATGGCCGATGCCGGCTTCATCTCCGCCGAGCAGGCCGAGAACGCCGCAGCTTCCACCTTGCGGACCAGTACGGAACCCGACGGGCGCGGCTATTTCGCCGACTGGGTGCTGGCCCAGGTCAACCGGCGCATGGGCTTGGTGGACCGGGATCTCCGCATCGCCACGACCTTCGATCCGGGCCTGCAGAGATTGGCGGCGGAGGCGGTGGCCGCCGCACTGGCCGACAGGGCCAACCCGTCCCAGGTCGCCCTCGTTGCGATGTCGCCCAACGGCGCGGTCCGGGCCATGGTGGGCGGCAAGGACTACGGCGCGAGCCAATTCAACCGCGCGACTCAGGCGCTCCGCCAGCCGGGTTCCGCCTTCAAGCTGTTCGTCTATCTGGCAGCGCTGGAGCGGGGCCTGTATCCGGACGACATCGTGACCGACGCCCGCGTCAATATAGGCGGATGGGCACCCGGGAACTTCGACGGCCGTTTCCGCGGCTCGGTCACCATGCGGGAAGCCTTTGCGCAATCGCTGAACGCCGCTGCCGTCCGTCTTGCCGACCGCGCCGGGCGCGCCCGCGTCGCCGAGGCCGCGCGCCGCCTCGGCATCACGTCGGGCCTTGCGCCCGACCTCACCATTGCGCTCGGGTCCAGCGCCGTCAGGCTCATCGAGCTGACAGGCGCCTACGCCACCTTCGCCAATGGCGGCGCCGGGGTGATCCCTTACGGCGTCCAGGAAATCGAAGGCGTGTTCCAGCGGGCCGGCACCGGCGCGGGCGAAGCCGTGGCGCCCGGTGTGGTGGCATCCATGAACGACATGCTGACCGCCGCCGTCAAGCAGGGCACCGGCAAGGCCGCTCGCCTCGCCGACCGGCCCGCAGCGGGCAAAACGGGAACCAGCCAGTCCTTCCGCGACGCCTTCTTCGTCGGCTTCACGGGCAATCTGGTCGCCGGCGTGTGGGTCGGCAACGATGACGGCACACCGATGCACGAGGTTACGGGCGGCGGGCTGCCGGCGCGCATCTGGCACGATTTCATGGCGGCGGCGCATGAAGGCGCGCGAGCGCGTCCGATTCCCGGCATCGGCTCGGGCAGGACGCCCTACCCCTTCCGTCCCAGGATCGGTGGTGGCAGCGCCCCCCCTCCGTCCAATCCGTCCAACGAACCGTAGGCCCGCCCGGTCCTACCCCGCCGAGAGCGTTGCGGCGCGGAAACGGTCCTTGGCCAGGGCCGCGTCCAGGGAACGCTTGACCGCAGGCGGCCCCGTGTCGGGCGTCACCTTGAGCAGGACGAAGGACGTGCCGTTGGCTTCGCGGAGCAACCGGCCCGCTTCTTCGATCTCACCCGCTTCGGATACCGAGCGCACCGCCGAGATTCCGGCCCCGGACGCCATCGCCGCCAGGTCCACGCCCAGCGAGGTGTGGCTCTTCTGGTAGCCCGTCTCTCCGTAATGGCCGTTATCGACGCAGACGATGGAGAGGTTGGGCGGGTTCAGGATCGAGACGGTCGCGAGCGAGCCCACATTCATCAACAACTCGCCGTCGCCCGTCAGCACCAGCACATTGCGGTCCGGCCGGGCGAGCGCAAGCCCGAGCCCCATCGCGACGGCGCCGCCCATGACGCCTGCACAGGCGAAATAATTGGCCTCCGGCTCGCACAGGGCCGCTGTGTCCCTTGCCGTGCCGGCCAGCCCGGCGACGATCAGCCAGTCCTGCGAATTCCCCACCAGCGCCGGCACGGCCTCGCGCCTGTCGAGGGTGCCGACGGGGCTCATTTCGGCCGCAATCCCGGCCCGAAACGCCGTATTCATCGCTTCAACTCCCTGATCAGAACGCCTTGGCGCCGATCAATTTCTGGGTAAGTAGGACGCCCACCGCTTGCCCCGACTTGAAGACCATGGTGCAGGCCGCCCGCATGGCGCCCTCGACATCCCCAGGCCGGTCTATCCGCACGGTGATGAAGCCCATCGCCTCCATCACGGGCTCCACCGCCTGGCCCATCGGCATCTGCCACGGATTGCCCTCGCCGAAATCGCCGCGCATCGACACCAGCACCAGCATCGGGAACAGCCCGTTCTTCACCAGCGAGAACATGTTGACGCAATTGCCTATACCGGAGGATTGCATGGCCGCAACGCCGCGCGCGCCGCCGAGATGCGCGCCGGCCAGCATGGCAATACCCTCTTCCTCGGTCGTCAGCGGAATCGAGTGCATCTCGGGGTCTTCGAGCGACTTGTCGATCAGCACCCGGTGGCCGGCATCCGGCACATAGTTCACCTGGCTGATCTCGAACTCCTTGAGGACCCGGTACAGATCCTCCTGCCAATCCGTCATCGTTTCCTGTCCTCTCCGGGAGAAGGGCTTACAACTGCGCGCGAACCGCCGCCGCGATAGCGTCCGGGCCCACGCGCAACATGTCCTCGAGCGGCTTTGCGTAAGGGATCGGCACGCGCGGCGCGCCGAGGCGCTTCACCGGGGCCTTCAGCCTGCCGAACAGGGTCTCCGAGACGACTGCGGCGACCTCGGCGCCGAAGCCGCCGACCGAGACCGCTTCATGCGCCACCACCAGCCGCCCGGTCTTGCGCACCGAGGCCAGCACCGCCTGGCGGTCCCAGGGCCAGAGCGTGCGCAGGTCGATGACCTCCGCCGACACGCCCTCTTCCGCCAGCGCCTCGGCTGCGGCACCGGCATTGCGGACCATGGCGGACCAGGAAACCACGGTGGCGTCGCTGCCCTCGCAGACGATCCGCGCGCTGCCGAGCGCACCCGGCGGCTCGTCCTCGCCGAGTTCCTCCTCCAGCCCCCAAAGGTCCTTGTGTTCCATATAGACCACAGGATCGTCGCTGCGGATCGCCGCCTTGAGCAGGCGCAGATTGTCCCTCGGCGTCGCCGGCGCAACGACCGTCAGGCCGGGGATATGCACATACCAGGCTTCCAGCGACTGCGAGTGCTGGGCGGCGGAGGAGCGCCACATCCCCATCGGCTCGCGCACCACCAGCGGCACGCCGCCCTGCCCGCCGAACATATAGCGGGCCTTGGCAGCCTGGTTCACGAGCTCGTCCACGGCGCAGAGCGCGAAATCGGCGAAGCGCATTTCCACCACCGGGCGCGTCCCCGCCAGTGCAGCCCCGACCGCGGCTCCCAGGATCGCGGCTTCGGAAATCGGCGCGTCCGAAATCCTGAGCGGCCCGAACTCCTCCGCCATGCCGGCATACTGGCCGAACACGCCGCCGCGCCCGAGGTCCTCGCCGACCGCCCACACGGTCGGATCGCGCCGCATCTCCTCGGCCAGCGCGCGTCGGCCGGCCTCCAGATAGGTGGTCTTCACCATCGGAATGCGGCCTCGCGCGGGTCGCCCACATCCTGCACATCGGCGTAGAGAGCCGCGGCATCCGGCCAGGGCGCGGCCTTCGCTTCCTCATAGGCGGCCTCCATCTCCGCGACCGCAGCCTCGCGGTGGCCGGCGAATGTCTCATCGGCTACGCCGTGCCCGCGCAGCGTCTCGGCGGCGCGGGCGATGGGG
Organism: Alphaproteobacteria bacterium; assembly: GCA_965261985.1. Classification (GTDB taxonomy): domain Bacteria; phylum Pseudomonadota; class Alphaproteobacteria; order Bin95; family Bin95; genus Bin95. Next base: position 3,491,810 of record OZ253490.1, on the reverse strand, counting down.
TCGTCCTTCCAGCGTTCCCCGACTTCCCCGGCATCGCGATAGGCCGCCTTGTCCACGGCCGTGTGGCCGGTCAGGCGCCAGGTCTTCGCCCAAAGGAATTGGGGTCCGCCGTCCGCGAGGATGCGGTCCCGCAGGTCGGTCGCCGATTCCGCCACCCGGTCCACATCGTTGCCGTCCACCGCGAGCGCGGGAATGCCGAGCGCCTCGGCGCGCGCCGCCGGCCCGGGACCGCCCGTCATGGCCTCCGTGCGCGTCGTCGCGGCAAAGGCATTGTCCTCGCAGACGAACAACACCGGCAGGTCGAACACCCGCGCCCAGTTCAGCCCTTCCAGGAAGGGGCCGCGATTGACCGCGCCGTCGCCGAAGATGCAGCAGACGATGCGCCGCTCGCCGCGCAGCCGCACCGCATGGGCTGCACCGGCGGCAATGTTGATATTGGCGCCGACGACCCCGTTCGCGCCCAGCATGCCGACCGAGAAGTCGGCGATGTGCATCGAGCCGCCCTTGCCGCCGCAATTGCCGCCTTCGCGCCCGAACAACTCACGCATCATGGCGGTGGCCGACGCGCCCTTTTCGAGCGTGTGGCCGTGGCCGCGATGGGTGGAGAGCAGCAGGTCTTCCCGCGCAAGGCTGCCGACCACGCCCACCGCGCAGGCCTCCTGGCCGATGGAGGGATGGATGGTGCCCAGCACCAGCCCTTCCTCCAGCGCAGCGACGGCCTGTTCCTCGAAGGCGCGGATGCGGTGCATCCGCCGATGCCGGTCCGCCAGCCGTTCGAGGTCGAGATTGGGCCGTGGGCTGCTCATATTCGATTGCCTCCGGCGTTCCACCGCTTCCTCGCGTCGCCCCGGACGGAGCGCAGCGACGATCCGGGGTCCAGCCCTGTCCCGCCGCGCCGGGCGGGTCGTGTGGAGGATGGGCCCCGGCTCGGGGGCCGGGGCGACAAACCGGGAGGCCGGCTCAAAGCTCCAGCACCCGCTTTGCGATGATGTTGCGCTGGATTTCGTTGGAGCCGGAGAAGATCGTGTGCTTGCGGTCGTTGAAATATTTGGCGGCGAGCGCGTTGGCGTAGTCCGGCCCGACGGGCTCCTCGTTCCAGCCATGCTCCATGGCCTCGATCTGGTATGGCGCGGCGTCATATGCTGCCGCTTCCATCTTCAGCTCGGAGAGGCGCTGCTGGATTTCGGTTCGCCGGATCTTGATCATGGAGGCCTCGGCGCCGATCTCCTTGTTCGCCGAGACGGCGGCGAGCATCCGCAGCATCTGCATCTCCAGCGTCTGGAGCTCGATTTCGACCTCCGCGATCTTGCGCATGAAGGTTCCGTCGCGGCCCAACCCCTGGTCGGCCGCGATCTCCTTGAGCGAGCGCAGCCCGTTCTTCTGGTTGCCGAGCGCGCCCCCGCCCATGCGCTCATGGCCGAGCAGGTATTTGGCGATCGTCCACCCCTGGTCGATCTCGCCGACCAGGTTCTCGCGCGGCACGACGACATCGGTGAAGAACACCTCGTTGACCTCGTGCAGCCCCTCGATGGTGATGAGCGGCTTCACCTCGACGCCGGGCGTTTCCATGTCCATCAGGATGAAGGAGATGCCCTCCTGCCGCTTGCCGGCGCTGGAGGTCCGCACGAGGCAGAAGATCCAGTTCGCCATGTGGGCCGAGGTGGTCCAGGTCTTCTGTCCGTTGATGACGAAATGGTCGTCATGCACCTCGCAGCGGGTCTTGAGCGAGGCGAGATCGGAACCGGCGCCGGGCTCGGAATAGCCCTGGCAGAAGATGTGCTCGCCCGAGAGGATGCGCGGCAGGTGGCGCTGCTTCTGGTCCTCGGTGCCGAAGGCCATCAGCACCGGCCCGCACATGGAGATACCGAAGGGGATCGGGCGCGGCGCGTTGGCGAGCGCCTGCTCCTCGTCCCAGATGTATTTCTGCGTCACCGTCCAGCCGGGGCCGCCCCACTCGGTCGGCCAGTTGGGCGCAACCCAGCCCTTGTCGTTGAGCGCCCGGTGCCAGGCCATCACTTCGTCGAGCGTCGGCTGGACGCCGAGCCCGACCTTGCGCGCCACATCGCCCGGCAGCTTTCCGGCCAGGAAGGTGCGGCAATCGTCGCGGAAGGCTTCGTCTTCGGGGGCGAAATTGAGGTCCATGAGGCAGCGTCCCGGCTCGCGTCGAACTCCCCCGAACGCTATGGCCCCCCGCCCCGGATTGCAAGGCGGCGAGGCGATGGCGGATCGTTCGCGAAGGCAAAATTTCCGAAAACGCGCACCGAGGGGCTTGACACTGGGGAAAGCGTGGTAAACTGAAGGCAGAGAGGCGGCTTCCGGGCCGCCTTTTCGATTCCGGAGAGCGAAGGGAGTGCAAGACCGTGTTGGGAACGGACAGGAGAGGTGCGCCCGGCGTTCGCATCGCGCGTGTGCGCGCAATCAGGCGCGCGATATGCGCGCCGGCGCGGAACGCACGCGCGCCCGCGCACAATACGCGCGAAATAATGGGCGCATTCCGGCGCGGGCTGCGCCGGCAGGACTTTGCGAACGGTGCCGTGACGGCAGAGCCTGGCCGGCACACGCAGGACGAGACGGCGGCAAGGAACCGGCGGCATTCGGGGCGGCTCATGACAAAACATGACATTTCATTACATATCGCGCGGCCTCCCGACGGCCTCAGGGCCTTCGGCGGCCGGCCCCGGATTGCAAGGCGGCGGGAGGCCCAACTAATCCTTGCGGGAGAAGCGGCCTCGGGAGGCTTCGTAGGCGCCGAAGAGGGCAAGCGCGATGGCGAGCGGCAGGAGGAAGTAGATGACGCGGTAGGTGATGATGCCTGCCGCCACGACGTGGGTCGGAACGGTCTCCGGCATCAGCACCAGCAGCACCGTCTCGAACACGCCGAGCCCGCCCGGCACATGGCTGATATAGCCGGCCATGTAGGCCAGCACATAGACGGCGACGAAATGCCAGTAGGGCACGCCGAAATCGGGTGGCAGAACCAGGTAGAGCACGGCGCTGGTGAACACCCATTCGAGGATGCCGACGCAGAACTGGATGAGCCCGTGGCGGACTTTCGGCGGCGTCACCCGGCGCTCGCCGAACCGGACGACCGGGCTGCCGCGCAGGCACCACGCGACATAGAGCGCGCCCGACAGCACCCAGACGCCCGCAACGGTCCGGACGAGGCCGGTCTCCAGCTCGAGCACATCCGCAAGCGCCGCCGCATTGGGCAATGTCAGCAGCCCGCCTACGGAGAGCGCGCAGAGGTAATAGACGATGCCGGCATAGAGGACGACGCGGGCGACGTCGCCGGGGGGGACGTCCCAATCGGTATAGAACCGGAAACGGACCGCGCCGCCGGTCAAGGCTCCGAAGCCGAGATTGTGGCTGAAGGCGTAGGAAATGGAGGAGACGAAAGCGACCCGGCCGAACGGCATGCGCCGCCCGATATAGCGGAAAGCCGTGTAGTCGTATGCCGCCAGCACCAGATAGGCGGCAAAGGTCGCCGCCACGGCCGCCAGGATTCGCAGCAGCGGGATCGCCTCAAGCTGGCGGCCGAGATCGTCCCACCGCAGGTCGCGCAGCTGCCAGGTCAGCGCCCAGACGGCAGCGGCGAAGACGGCGACCGCGGCGCAGACGACGATGTAATGCCAGATGCGTTTCTGCACCGCGCCTTCAGCCGGCCGGCCGGAACTTCGGGATCGTCAGCTCCTCGGAGACCTTGTCGAAGAACACCTCGACCCGCTGGCCGATGCGGACGGCCTCGACATCGTCGGTCACAAGGTTGCTCACGATGCGCGCGCCCTCGTCCAGCGCGACGCAGGCCACGACATAGGGCGTGTCGTCCCGGAAGGCCGGCCCTGCGGGCGCATGGCAGACGGTAAATGAATAAACGGTCCCGGTCCCTCTTGCCTCGATCCACTGGATATCGGTCTCGTCCGCGCCGGGCGCAAGGCGGCGCGAATAAAGGAAGCAGCGGCCGGTCTTGCCGCAACGCTGGATCATCAGGCGGCCGTCGCGCGCGCCGCTCCAGTAGGGCTCCGACTCGGCGTCGATGGCGGGCACCGGCTTGTCGTAGGCCATGGCCGGGACTCTAGCCTTTCTCGGTCGAGAGGATGAGCGTGGCGCCGGAGGACAGCACGCCGCCCGTGCCGTGGCACACGGCCGTGCGGACGTCCTCGACCTGCCGGTCGCCTGCGATGCCCCAGAGCTGGCGGGAGGCCTCGATGATGGTGAACAGCCCGTACATGCCCGGATGGCAATAGGAAAGCCCGCCGCCATTGGTGTTGACAGGAAAGGCGCCGCCGGGCCCCGTCCGCCCGCCCTTCACGAAGTCCTTGCCTTCGCCATAGCCGCAGAGGCCGAGCGCCTCCAGCGTCATGAGCACCGTGATGGTGAAGCTGTCGTAGAGCATGGCGAGGTCGATCCGGGCCGGGCCGCGCCCCGCCATGGCGTAGGCCGTACGCGAGGAATGCTCTGCGACCTCGAGTTTCGCCATGTCCTGCATGTGCGCGATGCTGGTGTGGGAGGCGGACGCGCCGTGGCCGAGCACATGGACCGGAGGCATCCGCAGGTCGCGCGCGCGCTCCTCCGTGGTCATCGCCACGGCCCCGCCGCCATCGGTGACGAGGCAGCAGTCATAGCGCCCGAGCGGCGAGGCGATCGTGCGGGCACCCAGCACGTCGTCCACCGTCATCGGGTCGCGGAATGCGGCGGCAGGGTTGAGCGCCGCCCAGGCGCGGGTCGCCACGGCGATTTCGGCGAGCGTCTCGCGGGTCGAGCCATAGACATGGGCATGGCGGTGCGCCGCCATCGCATAAGCGCCGGCCGGCAGGGGCAGCCCGGCGGGAATATCCCACTGGTTCGAGAACATCGCGGGCCTGCCGCCCAGCCCCCGCGCCGCCTGACTCTTCTGGAGCGAGCCGTACACGATCAACACCGTTTCCGCCTGGCCGGAACGGATCGCCTCAGCGGCGCGGCCGGCGTGAAGAACGAAAGCCGCGCCGCCGATATTGGTGCCGTCGAGATAGCGCGGCCATTCGAGGCCCAGATATTCCGTCAGCAGGACCGGCTGCATGGCGCCCGGCCCCGGCATCCCCCACATGCCGGCGACGGCAAGGCCATCGACATCTCGGACCGTCAGGCCCGCCTGGGCGAGCGCCTCATGGGCTGCGTCGCGCTGGATGGAGAGCAGTGTCGCGCCCGGCAGCGCACGGCCCCGGTCATGGGTCGGCGCGTCGGCAACGCCGACAATGACCGGGCGGCGGCTCATCCGCCCGTCTTGTCGCGGACCGCAATCAGCGCATCCACGGCGACCGCGCCCTCCCCTTTCGGCAGCACGATGAACGGGTTGACGTCGATGGTCTCCAGCACATCGGCATTGGCGGCCGCAAATACCGAGAGCCGGGCCAGCGCCTCGGCAAGCGCCTCTTCGTCGGCCGGCGGCGCCCCGCGCACGCCCTGCAGCATCGGATAGCCGCGCACTTCGCGGATCATCCGGCGCGCCTCGTCGATGCCGAACGGCGCGATCCGGAAAGTCACGTCCTTCAACACCTCGACGAAAATGCCGCCGAGCCCGAACATCACAACCGGGCCGAACACCGGGTCGCGGACGACCCCGAGAATGGTCTCGACACCGCCCGAGACCATGGGCGCGACCAGAACGCCGTGGATACGCGCCTCCGGCGCATGCGCCCCGGCCCGTGCAATCAGGTCCCGATAGGCCGTTTCGGCGGCGTCCCGCGTCCCGACATTAAGGATGACGCCGCCGATCTCCGACTTGTGGAGGATGTCCGGCGACACGATCTTCATGACGACCGGAAAGCCTGCCGCCTCGGCGGCCCCTGCTGCTTCGGCGGCGGACCTCGCGATCCTCTCCGGCACGGCCGGTACGCCGGCGGCCGCCAGGATGCGCTTGCCTTCGACTTCATTGATTTCCGTTCCGGCGACAAGCCTCGGCGCATCGGCCGGCAGGGCGGGCGGCGGCAGGGCTGCCCCCCGTTTCAACGCTTCGGAATACCGAGCCAGAACCCCGAGCGCGTGAATCGCCCGGCTTGGATCCTCGTAGCAAAGATAGCCCATCGCCTGGAGCCTTGCACGGCGCTCGGGCGTGGTCAGGATGGCGAGCATGTGCAGATGGTCCGGGAACCGCTGCCTCACCGCCTCCAGGCTCGGCTCCAGCTCCTTCATCATCAGCGGGTTCAGGCCGACGCCGGCCAGGAAACACACGGCGCTTGCATAGTCGCCGTCTTCGAGCAGCGCGCCGTACATCGTTTCCATCAATGTCGCGTCATTGATGAACTGCGCCGTCACGTCCAGCGGATTGCGGGTGCCGGCGAACGGGACCAGCTCCTTCATCCGCTCCTGCGTCGTATCCGGCAGCGCCGGCAGTTCGAGGCCGGCGTCCTCGGCCGCATCCGCCATGATGACGCCGACTCCGCCGGAGACCGTGACGATGCCGGTCTTCGCGCTCTTCGGCAGCTTGCCGCCGGCGAAGGCATAGCCGACGTCGAACATCTCGTCGATGCTGCGGGGGCGAAAGACATCGTACTGGCGCAGCAGGGCATCGAAGACGGCATCGGAGCCGGTCAGCGAAGCGGTGTGCGAGGCCGCAGCCGCGCTGCCGACCTCCGAGCGCCCGACCTTCATCAGCACCACCGGCTTCTCGGCGGCGCGGGCGATCTCCAGCGCCTCGATCAGCTTGTCCGCGTCCTGCACACCTTCCATGTAGCCGAGCACGACGCTGGTGCCGGGGTCCTGCGCCATATAGGCGAGGCAGTCCGAGAACTCGACATCGCACTGGTTGCCCATCGTTGCCCACAGATTGAGCCCGAGGCCACGCTCGCGCGCGAGCGTGAAGCAATGGCCGCCGAAGGCGCCGGACTGCGCTGCGACGGAAATCGTGCCGGTCTCGGGCCCCGTGTCTCCGATGGCCGAGATGAACGTGGCGATCATTCCGGTGCCGGTGTTCATCACGCCCATGCAATTAGGCCCCATGATCCTGAGCCCGCCTTCGGCGCCGAGATCGGCAAGGCGGCGCTGCGCCCGCGCGCCGTCCTCCGAAATCTCGGCGAAGCCGGACGACAGCACGATGGCCGCCTTCACGCCCTTTTCGATGCAGGCTTGCACCGCCCCTTCCACATGCGGCATCGGCACGACGATTACCGCCATATCGACGGCACCCGGAACGTCGCCGACAGCCGGGAAGGCAGGCAGGCCCTGGATCTCGGCAGCGCGCGGATTGATCGGATACACCTTGCCGCCATAGCCGGAGATCTTCATGTTGTGGACCGGCCTGCCGCCGATCTTTGCGAAGTTGGACGAGGCGCCCACAATGGCCACCGACGTCGGATTGAAGAACGCGTCGAGCGTTTCGGTGCTGATGGTCATGCCGGCTTCCCCCCTCGGGCCTCGAACCTGCGGCGCCGCACGCTAGAATAGCAGGAGTCCCGCTTCAAGGAGGGTCCCCCATGGCTCCGCGCACACCCGACACCGACGCTCACGACTGTCTGGCGCCGCTCACATCGCGCATCGTCGATGTGGCCGGCCTGCCCTGGCGCGACACCCCCTATCCGGGTGTCTCGATCAAGGTGCTGCTGGAAGACGAAGCGAGCGGCCTGATGACCGCCCTCTTCCACTGGGAACCGGGCGCCGTGTTGCCGCTGCATGAGCACACCGCCATCGAGCAGACCTATGTGCTCGATGGCGCATTCGAGGATGCCGACGGCGAAGTGAAGGCAGGCGATTTTGTCTGGCGCCCCACCGGCAGCCGCCACGAGGCGCGCTCGCCCGGCGGCGCGCTCATGCTCGGCATCTTCCAGAAACCGAATGCGTTTCTCTAAACCCGGTAGGACTGCGACTGGCCGGTGAAGGGGGAAATATCCCGCTCGTCGAGCTCGAGATGAATCAGCGCCGGCCCCGGATGCGCAAGCGCGGCCGCGAAGGCGCCGGCGAACTCGCCCGTCTCCTGCACGCGGCTTGCATGAAGGCCGTAGGCCCTGCCGACCGCCTCGAAGTCCGGACTTTCGATCCGGGTGCCGAAAACGCCGGCTTCACCGTATCGCGTCTGCTGCGAGGTCAGGATCGACCCCCAGGCATTGTTGTCGCAGACGACGATCTTTACCGGCAGGCGTTCCTGCACCAGCGTCACGGCTTCCTGCCCGGTCATCAGGAACCCGCCGTCGCCAACGAATACGACCACCGGCGACCGGGGCCGAGCGAGCGCGGCGCCGATGCCGCCCGGCACGCCGTAGCCCATCGCACCGGCCATCGGCCCCGCCTGTGTGCGCGGCCCGGCAAAACGGAAATAGCGGTGCACCCAACGCGCAAAGGTGCCGCTGTCGGTGATGACAACCGCGTCGGAGGGCAATTGCCTGCGCGTTTCGGCCGCTACCTCTGCAAGATCGACGCGCCCGTGGACGGGAACGCCTCCGGGCTCCGAAAAGGCCCTATAGGCCAGGTGCAGGGCCTCTCGCCATTCGAGACGGGCCGGACCGCCATTTGAAACGACGGCGGCCAGCGCCTCGAGCGCAGGGCCCGCGTCGGCCCGGATTGCCGCACCGGACGGCCAGCGTCCCAGAACCTCGGCGTCGGGATGGATGTGGATCAGCGTCTGGTCTTCGCGGAACATCGAAAAGTCGCGGGTCGTGATGCCGTCCAGCCGCGCCCCGGCGGCGATGACGAGGTCCGCCTCTTCCCAGGCCCGTTCCTGGAAGTCGTCCCGGTTGATCTCCAGATGCCCGATATAGGCCGGATCGTCATTGGCGATGGCGTCCTGGCACCGATAAGCGGCGGTGACAGCCGCGCCGCTGGCCGCGGCGAAACCGGCGAGTTGGGCTTCTGCGCCTTCGAACGCGATCAGCTCGCCCGCAATGACAACCGGGCGGCAAGCGGCGTCGATCAGGCGCGCCGCTTCGGCAATAATTTTGGTGTCCGGTAACAGCGGCGCGCGCGGAACCGGCTGCGACGACGCGGACGTGCCCGCGTCGCCGTCGGAAATATCCTTCGGCATGACCAGCACAACCGGTCCCGGCCGTCCCGCTGCTGCGAGTTCGAGCGCACGGGCCGCCTTCTCCGGCACATCCGCCGCCGATTCGGGCTCGAGCACCGCCTTCGCAATGCCGGAAAACATCTTGTGGTAGTCGATTTCCTGGAAGGCTTCGCGGCCCTTGGAGGCCGTCGGCACATCGCCGATAACCAGCAGCATCGGCACCGAGTCCTGCCGCGCTACATGCAGCCCGATGGACGCATTGGTCGAGCCGGGCCCGCGGCTGACCAGGCCGACCGCCGCCTTGCCGGCAATCCTGCCGTAGGCCGCACAGGCGAACGTGACGCCCGACTCATGGCGGGGCGTGACCAGGCGGATGCCGTTCGCCCTGCGTTGGAGCGCGGCGAGGACCGGAAGATAGCTTTCTCCGGGAACGGCAAAGGCCGCCTCGACGCCCCATGCCGCAAGCGTCTCCACCAGGGCTTCCCCCCCGTCCATCAGCAATGTCATTCCTCGTGTTCGTGGTTGTCGGGGTCCAGTAGACGGTGCAGATGCACGACGAAGTAACGCATATGCGCATCGTCTACCGTTGCCTGGGCCTTGCCCCGCCAGGCCCGGCAGGCCTCGGCGTAGTCAGGGTAGATACCCACGATATCCAAAGCCTTGAGATCGACGAATTCGGTCCCGTCCGCGTGTAGCAGGCGCCCACCGAAAACGAGATGGAGGAGTTGCTGGGCCATTGCGGACGCTCCTTCTACTGTGGTCTTGCGGACACCGGGGCGAATAGCAGCAAGCGCGGAAGCGCGAAACCCCACCGGCCGCCCGTAAAGCGATCTACCTTTCCTGCCCTGCCGGCATTTGTGTTAGCTTCGCCTTCAACCAAAAGGTAGCGGAACAGGCTGTGCCGGACAGTGATCTTGCCTTCGTAAAATTCGACGGCGTCCAGAAGAGTTATGACGGGGTGACGCTTGTCGTCAAAAATTTGGACCTCCAGATCGCGCAGGGCGAATTTCTCACGATGCTGGGTCCGTCCGGTTCGGGCAAGACCACCTGCCTGATGATGCTGGCTGGGTTCGAGGTGGCCACGCACGGCCAGATCAGCCTCGGTGGACGCCCGATCAACAATATTCCGCCGCACAAGCGCGGCATTGGGATGGTATTCCAGAACTACGCACTGTTCCCGCATATGACGGTCGCGGAGAATTTGGCCTTCCCGCTCCAGGTCCGCCGGATGACCCGGGCCGAAGTGGAGGAGAAGGTCCACCGCGCACTGGACATGGTCCAGATGGGCGGCCCGGAGTTCGCGGGGCGACGCCCGGCCCAGCTTTCCGGCGGCCAGCAGCAGCGCGTGGCGCTGGCGCGGGCACTGGTGTTCGAGCCTGAGCTCGTGCTTATGGACGAACCGCTGGGTGCGCTCGACAAGCAGCTTCGGGAGCACATGCAATTCGAGATCAAGCACCTGCACGAGCGGCTGGGCGTCACGGTCGTCTATGTCACGCACGACCAGTCGGAAGCCTTGACGATGTCGGACCGGATCGCCGTCTTCAACGATGGCGTGATCCAGCAGCTGGCGACACCGGAAGACCTCTACGAGCGGCCCGAAAATGCCTTCGTGGCGCAGTTTATCGGTGAGAACAACAAGCTCGACGGCACGGTAACGGCGTTTGCGGACAGAGAAGCGCGCGTCCATCTGGACGGGGCCGAGGAGATCGGCGCGCTGGCAGTCAATTGCCGAGGGGTCGGCTTCCGGACGATGTTGTCGATCCGGCCCGAACGCGTACTGATCGCGGAATCCTCGGCGCCGAACCGGCTCGAGGGGAAGGTCGTCGAACTGATCTATCTGGGAGACCACATCCGCTGTCGGATGGAGGTCGCCGGACGGGACGACTTTATCGTCAAGGTCCCGAATTCCTCGCGGCAATCGGTGCTTCAGGTCGGGCAGACGACCCCGGTCGGATGGCTCACAGACGACTGCCGGGCCCTCGATGCGGTATAAAACCTATAACGGCCCAGCGTCTCCGGCCCTTTCGGAAACGCTTAGCACAAACTGGACGAGTGAAACCTGAAGGAGAGAGCCGCTTGAGACTAAAGACATTCCTGGCGGCCGGCGCGGTCGTGTCCGCGGCGATGGCCAGTGCGGCCCATGCGGAGGACATGACCATTGTGTCCTGGGGCGGTGCCTATTCGGCCTCCCAGATGAAGGCCTATCACGAGCCGTATATGGCCAAGAATCCCGGCGTGAACGTCATCAACGACGAGAGCGCGGCGGAAGCCGTCGCCAAGCTGCGCGCCATGGCGGAAGCCGGCAACACGACCTGGGACGTGGTCGATGTCGTGGCATCGGACGCCATCCGCCTTTGCGACGAAGGCCTCGCGATGGAAATCGACCCGGACTCGATGCTCGCCCCGGCGTCCGACGGCACGCCGGCCTCGAAGGATTTCGGCGAGTTCCTCGTCTCGCCCTGCTTCATTCCGCAGATCGTCTATTCGACGACCTTCGGCTACCGCACCGACCTGGTAGGCGATACGCCGCCCAAGGACGTCTGCGCCGTGTTCGACCTGGAGACCTATCCGGGCAAGCGCAGCCTCGAGAAGCGGCCGATCAACAATATGGAATGGGCGCTGATGTGCGACGGCGTCGCCAAGGCCGATGTCTATGACATCCTCGCCACGGAAGAAGGCCAGGCGCGCGCGTTCGCCAAGCTCGACACAATCAAGCACGAGGTCGTGTGGTGGTCTGCCGGCGCGGATACGCCTCAGCTTCTGGCCGACGGCGAGGTCGTGATCGGCTCCACCTATAACGGGCGCCTGTTCAAGCTGATCGAAAAGGACAAGCAGCCGGTCGCGATGCTGTGGGACGGCCAGGTCTTCGATCTGGACGGGTGGATCGTTCCGGCGAACCTGAGCGACGAGCGCAAGAAGCGCGCGTTGCACTATCTCCATTTCGCCACCGACACCCAGCGCCTTGCGGACCAGGCGAAATACATCTCCTACGGCCCGGCGCGCGCTTCCTCGGCGCCGATGGTGGGCAAACATGCGACCCTCGGCATCGAAATGGGGCCGCATATGCCGAACCACCCGGACAACATGCGCAACACGCTGCTCTACAACTACGAGTTCTGGGCGGACTATCGCGACGACATCGACGCGAAGTTCCAGACTTGGCTCGTCAAATAGCGGTGCTTCATGGAGGGACCTTCGGGTCCCTCCACACTTTCCCGGCTCCTGACCGAAGGCGCACCCGATCCCATGGCTGACAGCGCAGGCGGTTCCGGACCGATCCTTGCGGCCGACGGGCGGCCGCTCAGGCAGTCGCTGGCCCGCGCCCTGCGGCTGCAGAAGCTGCGCGCGCTTGCGCTGATCGCGCCGCTGCTCATCTTCATCCTGGTCACCTTCGCCGCGCCGATTGCGGACATGCTGTTCCGGTCGGTCGAGAACTCGATCGTGCCCGATACGCTGCCGTTGACGGTTCAGGCGCTCGAAGACTGGGACGAGGTTTCAGGCAAGCCGCCGGGCGAGGAAGTTTTCGCCGCGCTGCACAAGGACCTGCTCGTCGCGGTCAAGGCCAAGGCGCATACCAAGCTCGGCTCGCGGCTCAACTACGAGCGGACGGGCGTTGCCAGCCTGCTGCGCAAGACGGGCCGGCACGTCGAGAGAATGAAGGAGGACGGCGACCTTGCCGCCCAGTTTGCAAAGGTCCACAAGGGCTGGGCCGACCCGGAGACCTGGGCGACGGTCAAGCGGTTCTCGGGTTCCTACACTTCCGGCTACTTCCTCAACGCAGCAGACGCCAGACTGGGCGCAGACGGCATCGAGGCAAGGCCGGACAATGAGCGCATCTACATTTTCCTGTTCGAGCGCACCCTGTTCCTCAGTATCGTCATCACGGTCGCCTGCCTCCTGATCGGCTACCCGGTCGCCTTCCTGCTCGGGACCTTGCCGATCCGCACCTCGAACATGCTGATGGTCCTCGTGCTCCTGCCGTTCTGGACATCGCTGCTTGTCCGTACCTCCGCCTGGAAAGTGCTGCTCCAGCAACAGGGCGTCATCAACGACACCCTCGTTTTCGTGGGCCTCGTCGCCGACGATGGGCGGCTTGCGATGATCAACAACCAGACCGGCACGATCATCGCCATGACGCATATTCTGCTGCCGTTCATGATCCTGCCGCTTTATTCCGTAATGCGGACGATCCCGCCGAGCTATATGCGCGCTGCAAAGTCCCTTGGCGCGACGGACTGGACCGCGTTCTGGCGGGTCTATTTCCCGCAGAGCGTGCCCGGAATCGGCGCGGGCGCGATTCTCGTCTTCATCCTCTCCATCGGCTACTACATCACGCCCGAGCTGGTCGGCGGCACTTCGGGCACCTTCATTTCCAACCGGATCGCCTACCACATCTCGTCAAGCCTCAACTGGGGGCTGGCAGCGGCGCTGGGCATGGTCCTGCTGGTCTTGGTCCTGATCCTCTACTGGATCTACGACAGGATCATCGGCATCGACAACGTGAAGCTGGGATAAGACCGCATGGCTGCCTTGCCGCCTTACGCATCGACCGGCCAGAAACTCTGGTACTGGGGTTTCCGGGCGATCTGCGCGGTGGTCTTCTTTTTCCTGATCTTCCCCTTGCTAGTCGTTGTCCCCCTCAGCTTCAACTCGCTGCCCTATTTCACTTTCACCCCGGAGATGCTGAACTTCGAGCCCGGCGCCTACAGCCTGGTGAACTACAACGATTTCTTCACCAACTCCGACTGGCAAGGCGCCCTCTACAACTCCGTTCGCATCGCGCCGGTGGCGACGCTCGTGTCGGTAAGCCTGGGGACGCTCGCCGCAATCGGTCTCTCGCAGAGCCATGTGCCGTTCCGGGGCGCGATCATGGCGGTGCTGATCTCACCGATGATCGTGCCGCTCATCATTTCGGCGGCTGGCATGTATTTCTTCTATTCGCGGATCGGCCTCCAGGGCACCTATCTCGGCGTCGTTCTGGCCCACGCGGCGCTCGGCATCCCGTTTGTCATCATCACCGTGACAGCGACACTTGTCGGCTTCGACAAGAGTCTGACCCGGGCCGCGGCCAATCTCGGCGCCAATCCGGTCCGGACCTTCTTCAAGGTTCAGGCGCCTCTGATCCTGCCCGGCGTGATTTCGGGCGGGCTGTTCGCCTTCATCACGTCGTTCGACGAGGTGGTCGTCGTGCTGTTCGTGGGCTCGGCCGGCCAGAAGACGCTGCCCTGGCAAATGTTCACCGGGTTGCGGGAGCAGATCAGCCCGACAATCCTCGCCGTTGCGACGATCCTCGTGGTCATCTCGATTTGCCTTCTGACCACAGTCGAATTGCTGCGGCGCCGCTCCGAGCGGCTCAGGGGCATGTCGCCGCAGTAAAGCGATACCTCGGCACGTGAAGGCCGGGCCTTGATTGCGCCGCTTGCAGCGTCAAATTCGCGATAGCATAAGGCGAAGGGAACAATCGATGGGCACTGCGCTCGGTCTGGTCATGTCCGTTCTGGTAACGATACTGGGCATCGTCGCCTTACGCATAGGCTTCGGGACGGACGATGGCCTTCAGGCCAGGGTCGGCGGCAGCGTCATCGGCGTTATCGGCATCGTCGTCGGCCTTGTGGCTGCGTTCGAGTAAGGACGCAACGTCGCCCTAGACCGCCTGCTCCGCCGCGCGCCGGTTCAGCAGCCGCGCCGCGCCCGTCGCAGGGACTCCCAGAACCGCAGCAGCGATCAGGAGCTGCGTGTGCGTATAGCCGGTGAGTTCACCGCCGGGCAAGGCAAGCAACAGGCCCGAGAATAGTAGCGCGATGCGTATAGGCCATGCTGCAATCGGGTTGCCGGTAAGTGGGCCGATACCGACCAGATAGCCCTGAAGCGCGCCGGAAATCAGCACGACGCCGGCGAAGGCGAGGCCGCACACGATAATGACTTCGCTGGTCGTGCCATGCCCGATCAGGGCAGGGTTCAGCACGAAGAAGAACGGCACGAAATAGATGATCGCGCCGAGCCGCATCGCCTCGAAGCCTGTGGTGATGGGGTTGGCGCGGGCTACCGTGGCGGCGGCAAACGCGCCGAGCGCAACCGGCGGCGTGATGAAGGAGATCATGCCCCAATACATCATGTAGAGATGGACGGCGAGGAGGTCGAGCCGCCCGCTGGCCGTGAGCGCCGGCGCAAGCGCGATGGCCAGGAAGAGATAGGCCGCCGTCACGGTCATGCCCATGCCCAGGATGAAGCTGGTAATGGCCCCCATGATCAGCAGTATGAAGATCGAATCGCCGGCAAGATCGACAAGCTCCAGCGAGAGGTTGCCAACCTTTCCGGTCAGCATCAGCGCGCCGATGATGAGGCCGACGCCCGCCAGAATGCCGGCGAGCTCCGTGAACAGCTTGGCGATGCCGATGAGGAACTGCTTGATCCGCTCCAGGTCCCAGCGGTCGTGCGCCCGCACCTGGTTGATGAGGATGAGCAGGGCGGCGGCGTAATACGGAGCCTGAGCCTCCTGCTGCATCACCAGCAGCATTACGATCAGCAGCGCGAGCACGAAGATGAAGTGCCAGCCGTCGCGCATGACTTGCCGCGCCCGCGGCATTTCGGACTTCGGCAGGCCCTCAAGACCGAAGCGCGCGGAATAGGCGTCGATCTGCATGAACAGGCTGAAATAGTAGAGCAGCGACGGAATGATCGCAGCGACCAGGATCACGGCGTAAGAAATTTCGAGGAATGTCGCCATGATGAAGGCGGTAGCGCCCATCACCGGGGGCATCAACACGCCGCCCGTCGAGGCGCAGGCCTCGACGCCGCCGGCGTAGGCCGGGCGGAAACCGACCCGCTTCATCGCCGGAATCGTTAGAGCGCCTGTGGTCAGCACATTGGTGATGACCGATCCGCTCATCGAGCCCATCAGCCCGGACGAAAAAATCGCAACCTTGGCTGGCCCGCCGCGGTAGCGCCCGAGCAGCGAGAAGGCGAGATTGAGGAAGAAGGCCCCGCCGCCTGTGAACTGCAAGGCGACGCCGAAGATGAGAAACCCGACCACCAGCGAGGCGAAGGCGCGCATGGGAATGCCCATGACGCTTTCCGTGCCGAACATATGGAAGCTCGCGGTCACCGCCATGGACTCGGCCTGGCCTTCGAGGATGCCCGGCGCATGTTCCGCCAGAGCCGGGTAGAGCGAAACGACGAAGCAGATGATGAAGATCGGCATGCCCCCTGCCCTGCGGGTCGCCTCCAGCACCATCGCCCACATGAAAAAGGACGCATAGATCGCCCATTCCGGCGCGTCGTATTCCCAGCCCTGTTCCAGATTCTCCTCACCATGTGCCGCGAACACGAGCGCGACGGTAAAGACCACCAGCGCGAGCAGCATGTCGTACCAAGGCACCCGGTCCATCGGGCCGACGCCTTTCCACGGCGGATAAAGCAGGAACACCAAGGGAAGAAGCATGGCGAACATGAAGTAGTAGTATTCGGTTTCTTCTCCGAAGATTTTGACGTCAATCATCAAATGAATGTTGAAGATAAAATAGATAGAGGCCAGCACCGACAGGCTGGACGCCGCCACCAGAATTGTCATCCAGATAGGTCCGAGCTCGCGATGGCGGCTGATGGACGCTTCCGCCTGTTCGACCGCCTCTTCCGCCTGGCGGCTAAGCGCCGCCTGTTCGCCGGACTGAGCCATATCCCTGCGCCTCAATGTCTGGGGTAACCGGTGCCGTCAAACGAACGGACCCGCCGCTGGGAAACGGCGGGTCCGAGCCTTTCGGGGCCCCCAAGGCGGCGTGAGCCGCCACCGAGGGCGGTCGGACGATCAGGAGAACGGTGCGTCCATGCCGGCGGCCGTCAACGCTTCGCCGCGTGCCTTGAGCCATCCGGTCAGATACGCGTCGTCTTCCATATCTTGGTTCGCCGCGTGATAGGTCTTCCACGCGTCGATCAGCACATCCTGACGCTTCAGCATGGCGTTGTTGTGCGCTTCTTCATCCGCACCCCACGCGCCCGCTTCCTTGTAGTAGCGGATAGAACCGTCCGCATAAGGGAAGACCCATTTGAAGTTCTGCTGGGAAAGCTGGTAGCCGGCCGTGCCCCCCTGAGCCTTGAAGCCGTCATAACCCTCCATGACCGCCTTGGTCATGGCATAGCTGAAGCCGTCGCTCATATTGTTGGCGAGCCCTACGATGATCGGATACGGATAAATCTGGCCGTCGATCTCCGGCTTGCCGGTGACGTTGTTCTCAAGGCCGATGCCGAGCGTAACCTTGTTCGGGTTCCAGAACGGCGCTACCGCCCTTGACCGCGCCCAGCCTTCCTTGTCGTCCGGCGGCAACTGGATCCACCAGTTACCCCGCGGCGAAGCCATCAGGCGATTGACGTGCGGCGACATGGTCGAGACCATCACGGCATCCGCCTGGCCGCCGATCACGCCATCCACAGCCTGTTTCCAACCGGGGAATTCGACGATGGTGACGTCGGCCTCCGTCACATCGCCAAAGGCCATCAGCGCCTTGAGGTTGGTGTTGAGCGCCGGCGAGCCCTTGATGTAGGCCATCTTCTTGCCCTTGAGGTCGGCGGCCGTCTTGATTCCCGCGTCGCCCGCGATCACCGGCATGAGGCCGTGCGGCCCCTTGGTATTGTTGTAGAGGTTGCGGATCGGCATCGGGCCCCAAGCCTTGGAGCCGAACATGAACACGCCTTCCTGGTTGAAGTAGGAAGAGATGCCGCAAGCGCAGATATGCGCGCGTTTCTTCTTCACCGGGATCATGCGCGAGACGTCGTTCTTGCCCGGAATCACGCGCAATTCGACATCGTGCTTTCGCTTGAGCATGGCGCCGATGGCAATGGACTGGGCGTAGCCCGACGACGTTGTGCCATAGGCCGTTAGTGTCACGGTCTTGGGCAGATCGGCTGCCAGGGCCGGCGCCGCCATGCCGGCAGCGATTACCGGCACTGTGAGAATACGCAGACGCATAGAAGTTCCTCCCTTTTTCTCGTCGGCACATCTTGTCCTTTCCCGTCCGCTTGGACAAGCCCGTCGCGAAACCGGATTGCCGCGCCGCGCCGTTCGATCTTGCACCTGCCGGACCGCGCGCATATGGTCGTGAATTCATGGGCCCGGAACTGGACGGGGCACCGGACGATGGCGATGTACGACAACCTGGTGACACCCAAGATCCTGAATCGCGACTTCCTTCACACCCTTTACGATGCGGCTTATTTGCAGTGTGAACAGGACGGCGATGGAGACTCCGTGATTACCGAGAGCGGGTTGAAATGCATCGCGACGCTGCCGACCCACCAGGACGCCGTCCATCTCGCGATCCTCTTTCCATTGAAGGAGAATGTGCCGCTCCAGGAAAAGCTGGAATGCGTCAATCGGATAAACGACCGCTACATAATTACTCGCGCGGCCGTCACCAAGGACGCCAGCCTTCTCCTCTGCGACTATTACATCTTCCTGAACGGAGGTGTGTCGCGAAAGGCGATTGTGCTCGGGACCAAGAAGTTCATCGAGGTAACGCGCCAGGCCGCCGAGGAATATGCGGCGGACATCATCGTCTAGCGGTCCCTGACAGGCATTTACAAAATGGCTAGCGGAGCGGAGCCAGTCAGTGCCGGCAGGGTATTTGTTTGCGGCGCTCTCGGCACAGTCGGCCGGGCGATGGTGGAGCATTTCGACCCGTTGCCGGGCTGGCGGGTGGTCGGCCTGTCGCGGCGGGCACCCAATTTTCCGACAGGGGCCGAGTTCCGCGCCGTCGATCTTCGCGACCGTGCCGCCTGCGAAGCCGTCCTCTCTGACCTTCGCGACATAACCCATATCGTCTATGCGGCGGTCTATGAGAAAACCGATGTGGCGAGCGGCTGGCGCGACCCCGATCATGCCGAAACCAATCTTGCCATGCTGCGCAACGCAGTGGAGGTCGTAGAGGCATCCTCGCCCGGCCTCCGGCATGTCACGCTTTTGCAGGGCACCAAGGCTTACGGCGCCCATCACGGGCCGTTCAAGACGCCCGCGAGAGAGCGGGAGCCGCGTTACTGGGGCCCGAACTTCTACCACGACCAGGAAGACTGGCTGTGCGAACGCGCCAGTCGCGCCGACTGGACCTGGACAGCCCTGCGCCCGCAGGTCGTTTTCGGGATCGCCCTCGGCTCCAACATGAACGCGCTCGCCTGTGTGGCGGCCTACGCGGCGCTCTCGAAGGAGCTCGGCATGCCGCTCAGGTTTCCCGGCGGCGAACCACGCATCCAGGAGGCGACGGATGCAAGGCTGCTCGCTCGCGCCGCTGCCTGGGCCGGACGGACGCCTGCGGCTGGCGGCGAAGCCTTCAACATCGCGAATGGTGACTGCTATGTCTGGCACAATCTGTGGCCGCGCGTCGCCGAGGTCTTCGACATGCCGCTGGAGCAACCCTTCCCCTGCTCGCTCAGGCGTGTCATGGCCGACAAGGGACCGCTTTGGGATGCCATGGCCGCGCGCCACGGGTTGCGGCCCTGGCGACTGGATGAGATCGTGCCGTCCTGGCAGTTCGCGGACTTCATCTTCGGCTACGGACAGCGCCCGAACCCGGCTGTCGTCAGCACGATCAAAGCGCGGCAATACGGCTTCCAAGACTGCATGGATACCGAGGATATGCTGGTGGACCTCCTGCGGCAGTTTCGCCGCCAGCGCATCGTGCCTTGAGGGCTGCCGTCCGGCCGCCTAGGCTGTAAGCTGTCACCCAGATTCCCTCCGCCAACAATGGAAACGCGAATGCACACAAGGGGCAAAGCCTTTATCGCGGGTATCTTCGAACATCCCACCCGCAAGGCGGTCGACAAGTCGGTCGCCCAACTCCATGCCGAGAGCGCCAAGGGCGCGCTCGACGATGCCGGCCTCTCGATCGAAGACGTCGATGCCTACTACTGCGCCGGCGACGCGCCCGGCCTCGGCCCGCTGTCGATGGTCGAATATATGGGCCTGAAGAATGTCCGGCATATGGACGCCACCGATGTAGGGGGCTCGTCCTATGTCCTCCATGTCGGCCACGCCGCCCAGGCCATTGCGGCAGGCAAGTGCAAGGTCGCGCTCATCACGCTTGCCGGGCGGCCCCGCTCGGAGGGCATGGCGACCGGCACCGCGCCGCGCAATTACGGGGACGCCTCGCCGGACGTGCCGTTCGAGTTCATCTACGGCCCGACGGTCGTGAACATGTATGGCATGGCTGCGCGCCGACACATGCACGAGTTCGGCACCACCAGCGAGCAGCTCGCATGGATCAAAGTGGCTGCATCGCATCACGCCCAGCACAATGAGCACGCCATGCTGCGCAAGGTGGTGACGGTGGACGACGTGGTGAACTCGCCGATGATCTCGGACCCGCTTCACCGGCTCGACTGCTGCGTGATCTCGGACGGCGGCGGCGCGTTCGTGGTGGTCGCGCCCGAGGTCGCCACCTCGCTCAAGCGGGATTGCGTCAAGGTCCTCGGTTGCGGCGAAGCGCCGAAGAACTTGATGTCGGGACAGGTTGACCTGACCTATACCGGCGCGCGCTGGTCGGGCGCGCAGGCGTTCGAGGAAGCGGGCGTCGCGCCCGGCGACATCGACTATGCGTCCATCTACGACAGCTTCACCATCACCGTGCTGGAGACGATTGAGGACCTCGGTTTCTGCGAAAAGGGCAAGGGCGGCGCGTTCGTGTCGGACGGCAACCTGATTTCCGGCACCGGCAAGCTGCCCTTCAACACCGACGGCGGCGGCCTTTGCAACAACCACCCCATGAACCGGGGCGGGCTCACCAAGGTGCTCGAAGCAGTCAGGCAACTGCGCGGCGAGGCGCATCCAGCAGTGCAAGTGAAGGATTGTCGTCTCGCGCTGGCCCATGGCACCGGCGGCTCCATCGGCACCCGCATGGGCAGTTCCACGACGATCCTCGGGAGGGCCGACGCATGAGCGCCCGCAAGATTCCGACACCGCCGACCAATGTCGAAGTCCAGGATTTCTGGGATGCGTGCAATGAGGGCAAGCTGATGGTGCCCCGCTGCGGCGATACCGGCCGGTTCTTCTGGTATCCGCGCAAGGTGAGCCCTTTCACGCTGTCCGGGAATGTGGAGACAGTCGAGGCCGCGGGCACCGGCGAGATCTACACCTATTCGATCATGCGCAGGTCCGATCCTCAGTATGCCATCGGCTATGTGAGGCTGGACGAAGGTATCACGATGATGACGAACTTCGTCGATTGCGACTTCGACAGCCTGGCCGTCGGCATGAAGGTCAAGGTTGTCTTCGTCGAAGCGGAAGGCGGCCAGAAAGTTCCCTGCTTCACGCCCGCATAGAGCCTCAAGCCTGCCGGCGCGGAGTACCCGAACCGGGCTCCGCGCCGGTAATGAACAAACCCTGTTCGTCGGCGAGGCATATGGCCGCTTCCCGGTCCACGACCAGCACCCCGCCAGCCTCTATCGCAATCCCTCGAAGCCCGGCGGCAGCGGCCGCATCGACAGTCGCCGGGCCGATCACCGGTAGGTCCATCCGCCGGTCCTGCTGCGGTTTCGCCATCTTGACCAGCACGCCGCCCGGCCCGTCGCGCTTCAGGCGGCCGGCGCGTTCGATCATCCGGTCGGTGCCTTCCGCAGCCTCGATGGCAAGAACGACGCCCTGCTGCACGACCACCGCTTGACCGGCGTCGGCGCGCCCGAGCGCTTCGGCCACCTCGATACCGCGGCGAATATCGCCGAGAGCGGTGTTGTCCGGCGCCAGCGCGCCGAGCGGCCCCTGCGGCGCCAGCGCATCGACGAGAACGGATGGCACGCCGACTACCCGCAACCCCTCGGCTTCGAATGCCTCGACGATCCGGCGCATCAGCCCGTCATCGCCCAGCGCCCTGTTGCCGATCCTTGCGAGCAGGCGGACCGTGTAGAGGTCCGGTCGCAGCGAGGCCAATGACGGTCGGCGGACATGCCCCGCGAATACAACTTCGTCCGCCGCCTCCTGCCGGATCAGCGCAAGAACTCGCCCAACGGCACCCAGCCGAGCCCAGCCGTGCGGATGCCCGCCCAACCCGTCCGCATCGGCAAACCCTTCCAGCGCTACCACGAAATAGGGTCGTTCGTATTTCCGGCAGGTATCGGCCAATACAACCGGCAGCGACCCGCCACCTGCGACAATCGCAAGCTTAGTCGGCACGCTCGGCGCTTCCGGGCACACACAATCCACGGTCCGATTCCGCCCGCATGAAGTCCACAATGCAGCGAACCAGGGGATCCCGCCCGTACTCGGTCGAAACGGCGTCGAGGCGTTCGTCCAGGGAACTGCCGCCATCGAACAATCGCCGGTAGGCCGCACGCAGCAGTTTCAAGGCCGCCCGGTCGGTTCCAGCGCGCTTCAGGCCAATCCAGTTGAGCCCCTGCAACGTCGCCCGGTCGCCGAATACCATGCCGTAGGGAATCACATCCTGCACCACGGCCGACAGGCCGCCGATCATTGCGTGGGTGCCAACCCGCACGAACTGATGCACTGCGGCCAGCCCGCCTATGATCGCCCCGTCCTCGACGGCCACATGGCCGCCCAGGGTGGCGTTGTTCGCGAAGATGCAACCGCTGCCCACAAGGCAGTCATGCGCTACATGCGCGCCCATCATGAAGAGGTTCCGGTCCCCGACGACGGTGCGCATGCCGCCTCCCCGGGTACCCGGATTGATGGTGACATGCTCACGAATGATATTCCCGGCGCCGATCTCCAGCGTCGAAGGCTCGCCGGCATATTTCAGGTCCTGTGGCGGATGCCCGATCGATGCGAACGGAAATATCCGTGTGTCCGAACCGATGTCCGTGCGCCCTGCAACCACGACATGCGCATGCAGCATGCAGCCATTGCCGAGACGAACCTCCTCCCCCACATGGCAGAACGGCCCTATCTGCACGTCTTCGCCAAGAATCGCCCCCGCCTCGACTACCGCGCTTGCATGGATAGAGCGTCCCATCACAGTCCCTGGATCATCGCGCTGTATTCGGCTTCGGCCACCAGGACTCCATCGACTTTGGCCTCGCCGCGGAACCGCCACACGGACCCGCGGTGGCGGCGAACCGCAACTTCCACGCGTACCTGGTCGCCTGGCACAACGGGACGGCGGAAGCGCGCATTGTCGATCGTCATGAAATAGACAAGCTTCCCCCGTACATGTTCGCCCATTGTCTTTACGACGAGAACGGCCGCCGTCTGCGCCATCGCCTCGACGAGCAGGACGCCCGGCATCACCGGCTTTGAAGGGAAATGTCCCTGAAAATGCAACTCGTTGATGGACACATTCTTGATACCGACCGCGCTTTCCCCCAGCCGGATTTCGATCACACGGTCGATCATCAGGAAGGGATAGCGATGTGGAATCGTCGCCATCACCTCGCCGATCTCTGCGATATCGGCGTCGTCAGTCGTCATATCCCCTCGCCGCATGCTGCCGGGAGTTTGACCGCCTATTGGGATATTTCAATGGTTACACTCGGCAAGACCTCGTTCAAGCGCTTCAAGGCGTCCTCGGTGAATTCCAGAGACTTCTCATCCGCCCAGACAAGGGCGGCCTTCTGGACCACGATATTCGCGCCGAACTTCCCGGCCAATTCGCGCGCAACCTGCAAGAGCTGCACCTGGACCTTGCGCACTGCCTCGGAACGCGCCCGGTCCAGCACCGTACGCTGGCGCTGGGCGTTGCTGCGAAGTTCTGCCAGCTTTTCGCGCAACTTCTTTACTCTCGCCTTGTAAGCTTCCTTGTCGAGCAGACCGCGCTGGTCCGTCAACGCCTGGTCTTCCTGTCGCAAGCGTGCCTCTGCGGCTTTGAACTCGCTTCTGTAGCGGGCTCCAATGGCTTCCACCTGCCTGGCGATCTCCACCACCGCTTTCGCTTCACGCATGATCCTGTTGGTATCGATAACGATGACCGCCGACTGCGGCACAGCAGCCCAAACAGGCGCTGCATACAGGCACAACAGCAACAACGCCGCAAGCCTTTGCATCAGAACTCCGTCCCAATACTGAAGAGGATCGTTTGGTCCTTGTCGAAGTCCTCTTTCAAGACCGGCCAGGCGAAATCCAAGCGAAGCGGCCCTAGCGGCGTGCC
Organism: Alphaproteobacteria bacterium; assembly: GCA_965261985.1. Taxonomy (GTDB): domain Bacteria; phylum Pseudomonadota; class Alphaproteobacteria; order Bin95; family Bin95; genus Bin95. The sequence continues at coordinate 3,467,765 of OZ253490.1, read as the reverse complement.
CCAGGAAATGCCAAATCCGAGCGAACCGCGTATAGAGGAGTCGTCGTGATAAAGCTTGCGATCAAGACCGGTGTCGATGTTGAACAGCGTGCCGAATTCGGCGAAGAGCCTCGCTTGGAGTCCTAAGTCCCCGGACGACAAGCCAACTGGAAAAATCACCTCTGTGGTCGCAGTCGCAAGGTAATTTCCGCCCAATGCAAGCTCGGTTCTGATTACAGACTCCGGGCTGTTTTTGCGTCTCGGACCGACGCCGCCCGAATCGAAGCCTCTCAAGCTCCTGCCGCCGAGGAAATAGCGGTCGGACGGTAGGACGTCCTTGCCGAGGCCAACAATCGCCCCCGCCCTCGCCGACAGCGCCAGCGTCACGGACGGGCGCTTGGACACCGGGAAGTATTGCGAGGCTCTGACATCGGTGCGAAGGAAGCGCGCATCGCCTCCAAGGCCTGCCAGATCGTTGCTGATGCTCAGGGTGTTGCCGGAAGTTGGGTTGAATCGGTTATCGCGCGTATCGTAGGCCAGTTCGTGTCCGATGACCGACGCTAGCGTAGTATCTTCGATCATAGTGAAGCGATTATGCTCAACACGTTCGTTTAGGGTATAGCGCCAACGTTGAGCCCAGTTTTCGGATAATTTGTAACCAACCCTCAAGCGACCGCCAGTGGTTTTCAGATCATCGATAATGGTGTCCTCATCTTCGCGCGTGATGCGAAACACATCCGCACCCACGGAAATGGGTCGATCCTGGAAATACGGTTCTGTGAACGACAGTTCGACTTCGTTATGCTGCTCGGAGACGGTTGCGGCCAGAGCCAGTTCCTGGCCTTTCCCGAGCAGATTACGTTCGGCAAGCCTAATGTTAAACAGTGCCCCGCTTTCGCTGGAATAGCCGGCACCGATGGAAAATTCACCCGTAGAAGTCTCTTCGACCTCTACTTTGACTCTCGCTCGATCCGCACGGCTTCCTTGTTCGTTCGAGACATCGACCTTCTTGAAGTAGCCCAGGTTGCGAACGCGCCTGGTCGCTCTGGCAATTTTGGAGGTATTGAATGCGTCTCCCTCCACAATACCGAATTCACGCCGGATAACCCGATCAAGCGTGCGTAAGTTCCCCTCGATATCGATGCGCTCGACATAGACTCTCGGTCCTTCATCGACCTCGAACACGAGATCGACTTCCCTGTCTTCCCTGCGGATCGTCGAACTCGGCCGCACATCGACGAATGCAAAGCCGAATGTGCCGACCTCATCGACCAGGCCGTCCACAGTCTCGCGGACCAGTTCGCGGTCGTAGATTTCGCCGGCGCGCGGCCTGAGCAAGGGGGACAGGCGGAAATTCGGAATGTCGGTCAGCCGGTTCTCAAGCGAGATCGCGCCGAAGACGTATTGCGGGCCTTCCTCGACGGTGAAGGTCAGGATGAACCCGTCCCGGTCCGGCGTCAGTTCCGCCACGGCCGAAACGACCCGAAAATCCACATAGCCTTGCGAAAGGTAAAACCCGCGAAGCTGTTCGCGGTCGAAAGCGACGCGGTCCGGATCGTAAACATCGTCGTTCGACAGAAAACGATACCACGCCGCTTCCTTGCTGCTGATCTCGCTTGTCAACTCGCTGTCGCCGAACTCCCTGTTACCGATGAAGACGATTTTCTCGATGAGCGTCTGCTCTCCCTCTTCGATTTCGAAAGCGACATCCACCCGATTCTGGGGAAGCTCGATGATCTGTACCTCGACGCTCGCTGCAAACCGACCCGAGCGACGGTAAATTTCAAGAATACGCCTAACATCCCTCTCGGCTGCCGACCGGGTGAAGATCTGGCGTGGCTTCAACTGCACCTCGGGACCGAGGGTTTCATGGTCGATCCGCCGGTTGCCTTCGAATGCAATGCGGTTGACGATCGGATTTTCCACGACCGTCACCACCAGCACGTCGTCGCGCATGTCGATGTTGACGTCGGAGAAATAGCCGGTCTCGAACAGGCTTTTCAAGGCATCGTTGATACTTCTCGGGCCAAGGGCATCGCCCGGCCGCACGCGCATATAGGAACGGACAGTGTCTGGATCGACGCGCTGCGCGCCGACGACCTCGATATCGCGAACGGCGTTACCGGTCTGGGCGCCGGCGACCGCCGGCAACAGCACCACAACGGCGGCCAGCGCCCATGCGGCAACCGCGGCTCGCCATTTATCCATGGAAACCCCCAGCGACGGCGTCATCCAACGACGCGTTCCAAGAATGCTACCACCTGAAAGTACACCAAGTCGTTCCAGGTTACGAACAACATCAACGCAACGACCATGCCCAGGCCGATCCTGAAGCCGATCTCCTGCGCCTTCTGTCCGAGCGGACGGCCCCGAATGGCCTCGATCGCATAGAAGACGAGATGCCCTCCATCCAGAAGCGGAACCGGGAACAGGTTGATGAGACCGAGATTGATCGACAGCAACACCATGAAGTGCAGATAGGCCGAAAAGTCGATCTTCGCGACCTCGCCCGCCAGATGCCCGATGCGCAGCACCCCGCCCAACTCGTCGGTGGAGCGGCGGCCTTCGATCATCTCGCCGACGAAGCCGAGGATGGTCGCTGTCATGGTCCAGGTGTAATCGACGGACGCAACAAGCGCCTCGCCCGGACCGTAGCGCACCGTCTCCGTTGCCTTGCCACGGACGCCGAGCAGGCCGAATTCATGCACATTGCCGAGACTGTCGCGTTGCCGGGCAACGCCGGGCGTAACGGAGATCTTCGTTTCCGCGCCGTCGCGCATTACGACTGCTTCCAGCGGCCGGCCGGGACTCAGGCGCACGATCCGCTGCAGGTCTTCGAATCGCGCAATCGTCTCGCCGTCCAGTGCGACAAACCGGTCGCCGGCCCGGATGCCGGCCGCCGCGGCAGCGCTGCTTTCCACAACTTCGGTGACAACCGGGCTGGTATGCCGCTGGCCGTAGGTCATGAACATGATGGCGGCGACGAGGATCGCGAACAGGAAATTCGCCGCCGGCCCCGCAGCAACGATGAAGGCGCGTTGCCCCAGGGATTTGCTGCCGAACGCGACAGACTGCTCCTCCGGCGTCAGCGGCCGGGCGCCGGGGGCCTCGCCGGCGTCGCCGAACATGCGCACATAACCGCCGAGTGGGACGAGACCCACCTTCCAGCGCGTTCCGGCGCGATCGGTCCGGCCCCAAAGCTCCCGGCCGAAACCGACGGAAAAGACCTCGACCCGCACGCCGCAGCGCCGGGCCGCCCAGTAGTGCCCGAATTCATGCACGAAGACGAGCACGCCCAGAAGGACCAGAAACGGCGCCAGATATTCCCAAAGAAAGCTCAACCGGCAGCCTCCCTAACGCCGACTCGCGGCTGCAGCCCGATCGATGAACCTCTCCGCCACTTCCCGCGCCTCCCCGTCGGTGAACCGCACATCGTCCAGGCTTTCAAGCCGACGCGACCCTATTGCAGCAACGGTATCGCCCGCAATGTCGGCGATTTGCAGGAAGCCGATCCGTTCGGACAGAAAGGCAGCAACCGCCATCTCATTCGCCGCGCTGAGCGCCGCCGGCTCTGCGCCGCCGCGTTCGAGCGCCGCGCGGGCGAGCGCAAGAGCCGGAAACCGCTCGGGATCGGGCGGTTCGAAATCGAGGCGGCCGACCGCTGCGAGGTCGAGGCGTTCGCCCATCACCGACAGCCGCTCGGGCCAGGCAAGGGTAACGGCTATGGGCGTGCGCATATCCGGCGTTCCCAACTGCGCCAACACGGAGCCGTCCGCATATTCCACCATGGAATGCACGATGGATTGCGGATGGACGAGAATGTCTATCGCGTCGCCCGGCATCCCGAACAAGTGGTGGGCCTCGATAAGTTCCAGACCCTTGTTCATCATGGTCGCCGAATCGATGGTGATCTTGGTACCCATATCCCAGTTTGGATGCCTGAGCGCCTCTGCGGGCTGCACGGCGGCCATGTCGTCCCGGCTGGCCGACCGGAACGGACCGCCCGAAGCCGTCAGGATCAGGCGGCGGACCGCCTCCCGGCGCTTGGCGTCGAAAACCTGGAAGATCGCATTGTGTTCGGAATCGACGGGCAGGACGGTGCTCCCCGAGGCTCGAGCGGCAGCCATCATCAGTTCGCCCGCGCATACCAGGCTCTCCTTGTTAGCCAGCGCGACAACCGCGCCGCGCTCGACGGCGGCGAGCGTCGATTCGAGGCCCGCCGCGCCGGAGATTGCCGCCATGACCCAATCGGCGTCGCGCCTGGCGGCTTCCACCACGGCTTCCGGCCCGGCTGCAGCCTCGATTCCGGCGCCAGCCAGTCCTTCCTTCAACGTCGCGTAGCCGGCGGGGTCGGCAATCGCGGCGAACTCCGGTCGAAAAGCGTGTGCCTGCCGCACCAGGGCGACGGCGTTCTTCCCTGCGGCGAGCGCAACGACCCGGAAGCGCTCCCTATGCTCTGCGATGACGGAGAGCGTGTTCGCTCCCACCGAACCGGTACAGCCGAGAACCGTGACCCGCTTCGCTGTCATGTCCAGCGCCACCCGCAAGCCGTGAGCAGCATGGCGGCGACTGCGCCCGCAAAAAGGGCGTCCACGCGATCGAGCAGTCCGCCGTGTCCGGGGATAAGGCGGCCGCTGTCCTTCACGCCGAAGCGGCGCTTGCAGGCGCTTTCGAAAAGGTCGCCTGCCGCCCCCGCCGCACCGACCAGGACGCCTGCGACCAAGCCACCTGTCGGCCCTCCGGGCCCATCGAAAGCAGTGCTCACCGCGGCCCCCGCGAGCCCCGCAGCGGCGAGCCCTCCGGCAAAGCCGCTCCAGGTCTTTGCGGGGCTCCAGGTGGGCGCCAGCTTCGGGCCGCCGAACCGGCGCCCTGTCCACCAGGCCGCGATATCTCCTGCCCAGACAACGGCGAACAGCCAGATCGCCAGTTCCACACCCCCGATTTCCGGGCGCCTGAGGGCAATAAGGCACATTGCAGGCACCGCAATATAGAGGACCCCCGCAGCCAGCGCCTTTCGCCTGAGGAACAGGCCGGCGGCAATGGCCGCGCCGACGGCAATTGCACCCTGCATGGCCACCGACGCCGAGAACAACGCCGGCGTAGCCGCCGCCACGGGTATCGCCGTGAACAGCCCCACCGAAGCCGGCTCCGCCATCGCAGCCCACTCGCGCCCGGCGAACAGCGCACCGGCGAGCACCAGCACCTCCCAGAACGGGGTCCCGGCCAATACCGCCAAAATAGCCGCCGGCATCAGGACAAGGGCCGCAACCGAACGCCGGAGGGTGTCGTCAGGCAGCGCGGGCGCCATAACGCCGTTCCCGCCGGCTGAATTCGACGAGCGCTTCTTCCAGGTCCGATTTGGCGAAATCCGGCCAAAGCCGGTCGGTGAAGAAAAATTCGGAGTAAGCCGCCTGCCATAGAAGAAAATTGCTGATGCGCATCTCGCCACCGGTGCGGATCATCATGTCGGGGTCCGGCATGCCGGCCGTGTCCAGCTTCCCCGCGAAGGCAGCTTCGTCGATATCGTCCGGCGAGAGCCGGCCGGCGGCTCCATCCGCGACCAGCCGCCGTGCAGCGCGTACGATTTCGCCGCGGCCCCCGTAGCTTAAAGCGACCTGCACCAGAATTGCGTCATTGTCGGCGGTCAGGGCTTCGGCATAGGCTATCCGCTCGCAGAGGTCGGCCGGCAGGCGATCCCGTTCCCCGATTATCCGCAACCGGACGCCGTTCCGGTGCATGTCCTCCAATTCCCTGCCGAGATAGTAGTGCAGCAGGCCGAGCAGGTCGTTCACCTCCTCCAGCGGGCGACGCCAGTTCTCGGACGAGAAGCTGTACAGGGTCAGTATATCGATGCCGAGCTCGGTCGCCGCTTGCACCGTGGCGCGCGCCGCTTCCGCGCCGCGCGCATGGCCGGCTGCGCGCGGCAGGCCCCGTGCAGCGGCCCAGCGCCCGTTGCCGTCCATAGTGATCGCGACGTGGCGCGGCAGGGACAGCGGCGCCGAAAACGCCCGTGTTTCGACCGCCATGGCGGTCACACCTGCATGATTTCGGATTCTTTGGTGGCGACGGCGTTGTCTATGTCCTTGACGAACCGATCTGTCATCTCCTGCACCTCTTCGGACCAGAGATGCTGCTCGTCCTGGGAAAGCTCGCCCGCTCGCTCCATACGCTTAAGCTTGTCCATACCGTCGCGGCGCACATTGCGAACGGCAACCCGCGCCTGTTCGGCGTAACGGTGGGCGATCCTGGCAAGCTCCGCGCGGCGTTCCTCGCTCAATTCGGGGATGGGTATCCGGATCAACTGGCCGTCCGAGGCGGGGTTGAGGCCGAGCGCCGACTCGCGAATGGCCCGTTCGACAGCCTTCATATTGCCCTTGTCCCAGACCTGTACCGTCAACATCCGCGGCTCCGGAGCGCTTAGTGTCGCCACCTGGTTGATCGGCATTTCCGAGCCGTAGGCGTTCACGGTCAACGGCTCAAGAAGCGAGGTGCTGGCCCGTCCGGTTCTCAGCCCTGCAAATTCGCGCTTCAAGGCCTCGATGGCGCCCGTCATGCGCCGTTCCAGATCGTCGATATCGGGATCTTCGGACACGAGAGTCTCGCTTTCCTACTGGATAATCGTCGATGCCTCGCGGCCCGTCAACGCGCGGGCGAACGAGCCAGCATTATGCAGCGAAAAGACGAGAATCGGAATGCGGTTGTCCCGCGCCAGCGCGACGGCAGCGGCGTCCATAACCTTGAGGTCGCGCTCCAGTACCTCCTTGTAAGTCAGCGCATCGTAGCGCAAGGCATCCGGAACCTGCTCCGGGTCCGCAGAATAGACGCCGTCCACCTTGGTTGCCTTGAGAACCGCGTCGCAGCTGAGTTCGCTCGCCCTCAATATCGCGGCGGAATCGGTGGTGAAAAACGGATTGCCGGTGCCGCCCGCCAACACCAGAACCCGGCCCCGACGGAGATGGCGTTCGGCGCGCTCGCGAATGAACTGCTCGCAGACCGTATGCATCGGGATTGCACTCTGCACGCGGGCCTCGACGCCGACGTCCTCGAGCGCACCGCGCAGCGCCAGCGCGTTGATGACCGTGGCGAGCATCCCCATATTGTCGCCGGCGACGCGCCCCACGCCAATCTTCGAGGAGTTCACCCCCCGGAAGATATTGCCTCCGCCAACGACGACCGCAACCTCAACGCCGAGCGCCCGCGCTTCCGCGATGTCGGCCGCGATGCGGCGCATTGTCGATGGCGCGATACCGAATTCCTCGCCGCCCATCAGGGCCTCGCCGGAGACCTTGAGCAGCACGCGGCGGAAGCGGGATTGTTGCGCCATAAACTCTCCCGTCGGGAACCGGCTCTCAGTCCCCGAGCGTCTGGGCCACCTCGGCGGCGAAGTCTTTCTCCTCGCGCTCAACGCCCTCGCCGAGCGCAAAGCGCACGAAACCGGAGCAGGCGACCGGTGCGCCGATATCGCCCGCCGCCTCCTCCAGCACCTTGCCCACCGACTTGTCGGTATCCATGATGAAGGCCTGCTCCGCGAGCACCACCTCCTCGTAATATTTGCGCATCCGCCCTTCGACCATCTTCTCGATGACATGGTCGGGCCGGCCGGACGCCTTGGCTTGGTCCGCCAGAATGGCGCGTTCCCGCTCGACCGCCGTCTCGTCCACATCCCCGCGGGCGACCCAACGGGGATTCGCCGAGGTCACATGCATCGCGATCTGCCTGCCGAGCGCGGCCAGCTTGCCCTTGTCGCCGGCGGATTCCAACCCAACCAGGACCCCGATCTTGCCGAGGCCCGGCGCTGCCGCGCTATGCATATAGCCGGCGACGACGCCCTCCCCGACCTTGAGCGTGGCGTAGCGGCGCAGGTTCATATTCTCGCCGATGGTCGCGATCAGGCCGGTGACATAGGCCTCCGCGGTCTGCCCGTCGATCTCGCTTCCCTTGAGTGCGTCGAGGCCGCCCTGGACCGTAAGCCCGAGCGCAGCCAGCTTCGAAACAGCCGTTTGAAAGCCTTCGTTGCGCGCGACGAAGTCGGTTTCGGAGTTGAGCTCGACCAGCGCGCCGCGACCGTTGTCCAGCGCCATGCCGACCAGCCCTTCAGCGGCAGTGCGCCCGGCCTTCTTCTGGGCTGCGGCGAGCCCCTTCTTGCGCAGCCAGTCCAGGGCCGCCTCGATATCGGCGCCGTTTTCCGTCAGCGCCTTCTTGCAGTCCATCATGCCCGCGCCGGTCCGCTCGCGCAGATCCTTGACCAGCGCCGCCGTCACCTGAGCCATCGGTGTTCGCCCTTCTTGCGGTCAGTTCTTCTCGTCTGTGTCGGCCGCCCCGGCGCTTTCGCCAGTCTCGGCGGCGACCGGAACTTCCTCCACTGCCGGAGCTTCGGCGGCCTCTGCTGCCGGGACCTCAGCGACCTCTGCAGACGTCGATACTTCAACGTCCTCGACGGGTGCCGGCGCCGCAACGGCCTCTGCAACTGCCGGAACCTCGGCGACCTCGGCAGGTGCCTCTTCCGGCTCATCCGACGTTTCGGGAACCTGCTCCTGGGGTGCGGTGTCCAACTCGCCGATATCCTGGCCGGAAGCCGCCATCTCGTGTTCGATGCCGTCCAGCACTGCGGTCGTGACGAGTTCGCAATAAAGCGAGATCGCGCGTATCGCATCGTCATTGCCGGGCACCGGGAATTCGACGCCCTCGGGATCGGAATTGCTGTCGAGCACAGCGACGACCGGAATACCCAGCTTGCGCGCCTCGGCGACGGCGATGTGTTCCTTGTTGGTGTCGATCACGAAGAGGATGTCGGGCAGGCCCGCCATTTCCTTGATGCCGCCCAGCGTCTGCTCCAGCTTGTCGCGCTCGCGCTGGAGTTGCAGGAACTCCTTCTTCGTCAGGCCGACATTGTCCTGCGCCAGCTGCTCCTCAAGGTCGCGTAGCCGGTTGATGGAATTGGAGATCGTCTTCCAGTTCGTCAGCATCCCGCCAAGCCAGCGGTGGTTGACGAAATACTGCCCGCACTGGCGTGCAGACTCGGCGACTGTCTCCTGCGCCTGGCGCTTGGTACCGACGAATAGCACGCGCCCGCCTTCGCCCACGACGTTGGAAACCGCTTCGAGCGCCCGGTAGAGCATCGGGACCGTCTGCTGGAGATCCATGATGTGGATGCCGTTCCGAATCCCGAAGATGAACGGGGCCATCCTGGGGTTCCAGCGTCGGGTGTGATGTCCGAAGTGGACGCCGGCTTCAAGAAGCTGGCGCATGGTAAATGTCGGCACGGCCATAGGCTGCCTTCCTTGCGTTCCGGTTTATCCTCCCGCGGGCCGTCGCCTTCCCGCGGGAAGGAACCGGACCGGCCTCTCGGCCGCAGCCCGCGTGCGAAATCGCGCGCTGTTTACGCGCGCCCGCCCGGGAATGCAAGCGGCCCGTTCCCGGACGGGCGGCAGGTCCCCGGCGCCTGGCTATACGACCGGGCTGCGGTTTCCGTCCACGTTAATCGCCGTCCCTGTGATGTAGGACCCGGCGTCGGAGGCGAGGAAGCAGGCGATATTGGCGAACTCCTCGGCCTCGCCGAAGCGCCCGAGCGGAACACCGAGCTTACCCGCCATCTCCCCGAGCCAGGTGTCGAAATCGGCGTCCGGAGCGGCTTCGGCATGGCGGCGGACCCACTGGCCGGAGCGGATGTAGCCCGTGAGCAGCGCGTTCACGAGCACGCCGTGGGGGGCGCCCTCGCCCGCCAGCACCTTGGTCAGCGCCATGCCGGCCGCCCGTGAGACGGCAGTGGGCGCACTGCCGGCCTGGGGCGCCTTCGCGCCGACATTCAGCACATTCACGATCCGGCCCCAGCCACGCGCCTTCATATCCGGCAGCGCCAGGCGCGACAGCCGAATCGCGGCGAACAGCTTGAGGTCGAGATCGGCTTGCCAGGTCGCGTCGTCGATCTCCTCGAACTTGCCGGTCCGGGAAGTCCCCGCATTGTTGACCAAAATATCCACGGCCCCGAAACGCGCGACCGTGTCGCGGTAGATCCGCTCGCAGTCCTCGGCCTTGCCGACATCAGCGGAGAAAGCGGCGGCGCGGCCCGGCGCAACCGCCTCGACGGCGGCCAGCGCTTCGTCGAGTGGGCCCTGGCGGCGGGCTGCGATGGCGACCGACGCGCCGGCGCCCGCGAATTTCAACGCCATGGCCCGGCCCATGCCGTCGCTGCCGCCGGTGATGAGCGCCGTGCGCCCGGTCATGGATATCTGCATGCTCGTCGTTCCCCTGTTAGGAATGTCTGTCGAAGGCCCGTCTAGGGGATTCTTGCGGCTGCGCGCAATGCGGCCCTTGGAAGCCCCTTCAGCGGATGACGGGGTGGTGCGCGGCAACTTCCGGCGCGATCCGCCCGTCGAGCCTGGGGTCGGGCTCGATCTCGATGCGGCGGCGGACGGCGCGGAAACCGCAGGCAAGATAGAAGGGCAGTGCTGCCGGGTGGTCGAGCGTGCATGTGTGCAGCCAGACCTTGCCGATGCCCTCGCGCCAGGCGAGTGCGAGCGCCGCCGCCATCAGCCTGCGCCCTTCCCCGCGCCCGGTAATGGACGGCACGAGGCCGAAGAACGCGATCTCGCACGAACCTTCTTCCCGGAAGTCGAGCTCGACAATGCTCTCCCTGTCCGGGCCGGCATAAAGCTCGACCTGCGGATGCTGCAGGATGGCGGCCAGCGCGTCGTCCGCGAGAGACAGGCGGGAGAACCAGAGCCACTCCTCGCCCACCTCGCAGAACAGCGCGCGATAGGCCGCGAGATCGGGGCGATGCCACCGCTCGAGCGCGGCAGCCGGGCTGGGGTCGGTCGGCGGCGCCGTCATCTCCAGGTCGGTAACGATGGCCGCGACATGCCCGGGCGGCACGTCCTGCATCATGGCCCGGCCGTCGCGCCCGGCGCGCCTGCAAATGTCATGCTACCCGGCACCATGATCCGGTGCTCTGTCAATTCAAGACTATGGCGTAACCACATTATTCCGCTATCGCGGCACCCGATGCCAGCAAGTCCTCGATCCCGGCGTCGTCGAAGCCCGCTTCCGAGAGGATTTCCCGCGTATGCTCGCCTTGACGGGGCGGCGGACGGCGGATCGAGGCGGGCGAGCGGTTGAGCGTGAGCGACGGCGCCATAAGCCGAAGCCGGCCCTCGCTCGGATGGTCGATCTCGTGCCAGAAGCCGACTTCCGCCAGATGCGGGTCCGCCACCACCTGCTCAAGGCTTTGCACCGGCATGCAGGGAACGCCCGCCTCCGACAGCGACCCGGCCCACTCCCCGGTGGTCTTCTCCGCCATCCACTTTTCGAGCTCGGCATTGATTTCGTCCCGGTGCTCGAAACGGGCCGGGCGGGTCGCATAGCGCGGGTCCTCCATCAGTTCCGGCCGCCCGGCGACCTCCAGCATTGCGCGCCAGTGCTTGTCGGAAGTCGCCAGCACGCAAATGAACCCGTCCTTCGTGGCAATCGGCCATCGTTTCGGCGTCGCATGGCGCTCGGAGCCGACCCGGTCCAATGCCGGCACGAAGCTCTCGCCCCAGAGGTGCTCTACCATGGCGAACCCGACCATGCTCTCGAACATGGGCACCTCGACCTCCTGGCCCTCGCCCGTCGCCAGACGGTGGTAAAGCGCGGCGGAGACCGCCAGCACGGCAAACAGGGCCGTCGTCTTGTCGGCGATCAGCATCGGGACATACTTCGCCTCGCCGGTCGCAAAGCCTTCCAGCGCCGCAAGCCCGGCTCCGGCCTGGATTACATCGTCGAAGGCTGCCCGCCCGGCATAGGGGCCGCTGCGTCCGAACCCCCAGATATTGCAGAACACGATATCCGGCCGGATTTCGGCGACGCGCAGATAGTCGAGGCCGAGGCGCGCCAGCGGCTCCGGGCGCATATTGTGGACGAAGACATCGGCGGTCTGGATCAGGCGGTTCATCGCCTGCTTGCCGCCTTCGGTCTTGAGGTCGAGAACGATGCTGCGCTTGTTCCGGTTCACATGCATCCACTGAGAGGTCATGCCCGGGTTGCGGTGCGGACCGACCAGCCGCGAGAGATCGCCCTCGGGAGCCTCGACCTTGATGACATCGGCGCCGAGGTCCCCGAGGAACTGGCTCGTATAAGGACCGACGACCACGGTCGTCAGGTCGATCACTCTCAGGCCGTCGAACGGACCCGGCATGGGCATATTCTCCCGTGTGTGCGAGGCGGCCGGCAGGTTTGCGACCGGGCCGCGATTCCTGCATTCTTTGCCGGAAAACGCCGCCGTTGGAACCCTCCCGGCGGGCTGTCCCATGCTTCCGGAGACGTCAACCCATGCCGCGCGACCGCAGCGAAACGCCCGCCCTGACCGCAGAACTCGCCCGCTGGCTTGCGGGGCTCCGCCCGGAGGCGCTACCCGAAAGCACCCGCCATGCGGCGCGTCTGGCGCTGCTGGACACAATGGGCGCCGCGCTTCACGGGCGCCGCGAGTTCTGGGCCGAAACGGCGCTCGCCTGGGCGCGCCAGGGCTACGGCCCCGCCTGCAACGGCGAGGGCCTCGCAACGGTCTGGGGCGAGTCGCGACCCTCGCTGCGGCCTGCCGACGCAGCCTTGGTGAACGGCGTCGCCACTCATGCCTTCGAGCTCGACGACTTCATTGCGAAGCTGCATCCAGGCGCAGCCGTGGTGCCGGCGGCGCTTGCGCTTGCCGAACGCCTCGACGCCGGGGGGGCCGAAATCGAGACGGCGGTCGTCGCGGGTTACGAGGTGATGGTCCGCGCCTCGCTTGCCCTGGATCCGAATGCCGCCCGGCTGCGCGGCTGGCACCTGACGGGCGTGTGCGGCCCGCTCGGCGCGGCGGCTGCGGGCGCGGTCCTTTTCGGACTCGACGAGGAGGCAACGGCCTGGGCGCTCGGCCTCGGCGCAACGCAGGGCTCCGGCCTGTTCGCCTTCAACGCCGACGGCGCGATGAGCAAGCGCCTGCATCCCGGGCGCGCCGCCCATGCCGGCGTCATGGCGGCGGAGCTGGCGGCGATGGGCTTCACCGGCCCGGCGAGCGTGCTGGAGACCGAAGACGGCGGCTTCCTCGACGCTTTTTCGGATGCGGCCAAGCCGGAACGCATACTCGAAGGGCTCGGCAGCGAATGGGCTGTCGAACGGGTCTATTTCAAGCCCTACTCCTGCTGCGGGTCGCTGCATTCCTATGTCGATGCCGCCCGGGAACTCCGCAGCCGCCTCGGCCGCATACCCGCCCCGGATGAGACGGTGCGCGCCGGCCTGCCCCGCGTGGTCGATGTCCAGTGCGGTTTCGACTACGAGCCCGGCACCGCGCTCAACGGGCAGATGAGCGCCCGCTTCACCATTGCCGCCGCGCTTGCGGACGGCAATGCGCTGCCGGCGCAATACACCGACGAGCGGCTGAAGGACCCGGAACTGGTCGAACTCGCCCGGCGCATCGAACTCGTGCCGGACGCCGAACTGGACGGCATCTACCCCGCCGATTACCCGGGATGGGTCGAGATCGAAGGTCCCGGCGGCCGGGTGGAACGGTCCGAGACCCTCAACCCCTCGGGTGCGCCGGGCCATCCCGGCCGCGAAGCGGCGTTGCTTTCCAAATACGATGCGCTGGCGGCGGAGTCCGTCGGCGAGGCGGCGGCCGAGCGCCTGAAGGCGGTGCTGATGGCGCTTCCCCGCCACAATGCCGCTGCGCTCGCCGCCGCACCCGCGACAGCGGCTTGATTCCAGCGTTCATGGCTCGAAACCGATGAGGCCATGACCGAGCTCCTATAGAGGCGATGCGGCGCGGCTGCCGGGACAGTCCCGATGTGTCATGACATGTCATGCGATGTCATGTTCCGCCGCGCCCTGTCCTCTCCTACCTCAAGGAAAGGCCGGGGAAGGTCCTGCTCTCGGCTCCGCCGGGCCGCGCCGGGGCAGACATTCTGCAACGTGTCATGAATTGTCATGTTTTGTCGTAACTGCCCAGGATGTCTGTGATGGGAAGGGGTTGACGCGGCGGTTTGAAGGTTGTGTCCCCAAGCGTAGTGTAGGAGCTCTGGCTTCGGGTGGTAGCTGGGGGTAACCGGCTCGCCGCCGCGACCTTCATGAGTCTGGCGGCGGCGAGCCGGTTACCCCCAGCGGAGGCCATCGCGGTTCCGGTTTAGGGTTGGGCAGTTGCATCAACCCGGACCCTGAGGAAGGAACCACGATGACCCAGGACATGATGACCCTGCGCACGCTTCTGGAGAAGACCTCCGACGCCGATCTGCTTCGCGAGATGATCGGCTTCACGGCCGAGCGGCTGATGGCGCTGGAGGTCTGGCTGCGTCATGCGCAGTTCCTGCCGGAGGCCCGTCTGTCGCAGGTCATGGGCGTGTTGTTCGGGGCGCGTGTGTCGCCGGCGACGCTGGCGGCGATGAGCAGGCGTGCTGCGGCCCGTCTGCGGTGCGCGGCGGCGCACATACAGGACCTGGCGGCAAGCAAGGCGCGGGTGAAGCATCTGGACGAGACCGGTCTGCGCGTGGGCGGGCGCACGCGGTGGCTTCATGCGATCTGCACATCCCCGGATCGGGTCCGGGGCAGGCTCTTGCTGGCGGCGTATCGGGTGAGCGAGCGGCGCGGGGCCGTGCTTCCGGGCGTGAGCGGCGTGGCGGTGCACGACCACTGGCAATGCTATTGGCCGATGGAGGGTGTGGAGCATGCGCTTTGCAATGCGCATCGCTTGCGGGAGTTGCAGGCGCTGGTGGAGTTCGACAAGGAAGGCTGGGCCGGGCGCATGCAGCAGTTCCTGCGCCGGGCCTGGCGCGTGGCGCGGCTGGTGCGGGAGAGGGATATCGCCGTTCCGGGGCGGCTTCTGGCGCGGCTCGCGCGCGGCTACGACCGGCTGCTTGTCGAGGCGCTGGCGTTCCATGAGAGCCAGCCGCCGCTCTCGCCTCCCAGGCCGGGCAGACGCGGGGCCCCGCGGCGGCGCAAGGGCCACAACCTCGCTTTGCGCCTGCATGAGCGCAAGGACGAGACCCTGCGCTTCCTGACCGACCCACAGGTGCCCTTCACCAACAATGAGGCCGAGCGCGACCTGCGCATGATGAAACTGCGCCAGAAAATCTCCGGCGGCTTCCGGTCCCGAACGGGCGTCGATGACTTCGCCGTCCTGCGCACAATCATCGCCACCGCTCAGAAGCAGCGCCGCTACGTCGTCAAGGCCCTGACAGGCACACCCGAACGCTTCATCGCTGACTTCCAATACGCTTGAACAAAAACCCAAGCACGGCCGCACAAATCGCCAATGTGCTGGGCAGTTACGACAGAACATAACATTTCATGACGTGTCCCGGCAGCTGGCCGCATCGCCTCTATCGGGACCCGGTCATAGGCTCAACGGTCCTGAAGCACGAACGGTGGTATAACGCGCGCTCCATGGCTTCGCTTGTGCTTGCCTCCGCTTCGCCCCGCCGGCTCGAATTGCTTCGCCGTATCGGCATCGAACCGAACCGAATCGCGCCGATGGAGATCGACGAAACGCCGCGCCCCGGTGAGTTGCCGCGAGACCTCGCCACGCGCCTTGCCGGCGAGAAATGCGCAGAAGCGTCGGGATGCTTCCCGGACAGCTATGTGCTTGCTGCGGACACTGTGGTTGCATGCGGGCGCCGGGTGCTCGGCAAGGCACAGGATGTCGAGGAGGCGCGCCGCTTCCTGACAATGCTGTCCGGCCGCCGCCACCGCGTATGGGGGGGAATCGCGGTCCGGGCTCCGGACGGTCGCCAGGCGGGTCGGACGGTCATGACGCATGTGGCGTTCAAACCACTGGAGACGCGCGAGATCGAAAGCTATCTCGACTGCGGCGAATGGCGGGACAAGGCCGGCGCCTACGGCATCCAGGGCCGGGCTGGCGGCTTCGTCAAGGCGATTACCGGCTCCTACCCGAATGTCGTCGGCCTGGCGCTTTACGAGACCCGATCGCTGCTTGCCGGCCTCGGGTATCCCGTGCCGTGAACCGCGCCCTGCTGACGGAAGCGTCCTGGGGCCGGACAGCCGCATTGTTGGCCGGCGGCGCGGCGGTGGAGTTGCGGCTGGAGCGTCCCGCCGACGAAATGGGTTCTATCTGGCGTGGCCGGGTGCTTCGCGTGGAGCCGGGCCTCGGCGCGTTCGTCGATCTGGGAGACAGCGGAACCGGCCTGCTTGCCGGAAGCAAGCCGCCTCACGAAGGCTCGTCGCTTCTGGTTCAGGCGACCCGGCCCTCTGCCGGCGGCAAGGGACCCGCGCTCGGCAGGGCTCCGAGGCTCGCCGGCCGCTACCTGGTCTATACGCCCGGGAATCCCGGCGTCGCCGCGTCGAAACGGCTTCCCGACGATGGAACCCGCTCGCGACTGCAGGGCCTCGTACGCCGGCTTGTCGGGCCCGGCGAGGGAGTGGTCGTACGAGCTGCAGCCGCTACCGTGGGGGATACGGCCTTTGCGAGGGAATTGGACATGCTCCGGGCGCGTTGGCAGCGCATCGAAGCCGCTTCGGACGAGGCGCCGGTCCTCTTGTGGCGAGAAGCAGATCCTCTCCAGGCCTTGCTCCGGGACCGGCTTGCCCCCGGCGGCACAGTGCTTGCGGACCGCAGGCTGCGCTCTTACGCGGAGCGCATGGGTTTGCCCGACGCACGGGTCGAGTTGCTGGACGAGCCGGGCTGGCAGGCGTTCGACCTCGAAGACGCAATCCAGCGGGCGCTGGAACCGGTAGTGGCGCTCGCCGGCGGCGGCAGCATCTCCATTGAAGAAACGCGGGCTGCGGTCGTAATCGATGTGGACGGCGGCGGACGGAAGGATGCGCTGGCGCTCAACCTCGAAGCCGCGGAGACGATTGCGCGGGAGGTCCGGTTGCGAGGGCTCGGGGGCCTTGTGCTGATCGATTTCGTCGATCTCGACCGGGCGGCCGAGCGGCGGCGGGTGGACCGCCGTCTTGCGGACGGGTTCGCAGGCGATCCGGCGGCGCGGCGGCACCTGCCGTTCTCGCCGCTCGGGGTGGTAGAAATGACTCGCCAACGCTTGGGGGTCCCGCTCGCGGAGCAATGGGCAAAGCGCCGGAGATAGCCATGGCCGATGAACCCGTGAAACTTCGCCCGTTCGGTTCCTGCCCGATCTGCGGCCGACCGGCGGCGGAGGCGATCCGCCCCTTCTGCTCTGCGCAGTGCCGCCGCGTGGACCTCGGCCGCTGGCTGACCGAAGGCTATGTCATCCAGAGCGGCGGCGGCCTGGGCGAAGCGCCGTCGGCAGATCCGGCACCCGACGAGGACGGGTAACGGCTTCCGGTAGCCGCCGCAATGCCGTAAATCGCACAAACCGCGACGCATACCGCCTTCTTTCGCGGTCTCTCCTGGGTTAGAAAGCGCCTCTGATGAGCACTCCTCCTATTGGCCACAATGCGGCTATCGCCGCGCTACGCGACGTGTTCGGCGACCGTCTTTCGACCTCCGAGGCGGCCCGCAACCAGCATGGACGGGGCGAAGACTATTTCCCGATTGCGCCCCCCGATGCCGTCGTCTTCGCGCTTACGACAGAGGAGGTCAGCGCGGCGCACCGTATCTGCGCCGAGTTCGGCTTGGCGATAATTCCTTTCGGGACGGGCACGTCTCTGGAAGGGCATGTCAGCGCCGTGGAGGGCGGCCTCTGCATCGATCTCAGCCAAATGAGCGAGGTGCTGGAGGTCAATGGAGAGGACAGCGACTGCCAGGTGCAGGCTGGGGTCACTCGCAAGCAGATAAATGAATATCTGCGCGACACCGGCCTGTTTTTCCCGATAGACCCCGGCGCCGATGCATCGCTTGGCGGGATGGCGGCGACCGGCGCCTCCGGTACCAATGCCGTGCGTTACGGCACGATGAGCGAAAACGTCCTCGGGCTGACGGTCGTGATGCCCGACGGCGAGATCGTCGAGACGGGCGGCCGGGCGCGCAAGTCCTCTGCCGGCTATGACCTGACCCGGCTGTTCATCGGTTCCGAAGGCACGCTCGGCACGATTACCGAAGTGCGCCTGAAGCTTTACGGCATTCCGGAAAGCATCGCGTCGGCGGTCTGCCAGTTCTCGAGCCTGGAGGCTGCGGTCGATACCGTAACCCTCACCATGCAGTCCGGCGTTCCTGTGGCGCGTATCGAGCTGCTGGACGACACGCAGATGGACGCCTGCATCCGCTATTCCGACCTGGAGGACTTCGAGGTAAAGCCCACCTTGTTCTTCGAGTTCCACGGTTCCCCTGCCGGAACGGCGGAACAGGCGGAAACGGTGGAGGCAATTGCCGGCGAACTCGGCGGCAGCGCTTTCCGCTGGACGCAAAGCCATGAAGAGCGAAACAAGCTCTGGCAGGCCCGCCACGATGTCTATTACGCCTGCATGGCGCTCAGACCGGGCTGCCGGGCCTGGTCCACGGATGTCTGCGTACCGATCTCCCGGCTTGCCGAGTGCCTGATCGAGACCCGGAAAGATGTCGATGAGACCGGCCTGATTGCACCCATCGTCGGCCATGTCGGCGACGGCAATTTCCACTGCGGCATCGTCATAGACCCCGATGACCCGGAGGAGATGGCAACCGCCCAGGCCTTCAACAAACGCCTGGTCGCGCGGGCGCTGGCCATGGACGGCACTTGTACCGGCGAACATGGCGTCGGTCAGGGCAAGATCGATTCCGTCGAGGCAGAAAGGGGCGAGGCCGTGGACGTCATGCGCGCTCTCAAGCGCGCCCTCGACCCGGCAAACAGGATGAACCCCGGCAAGGTGATACGGCTATGACACAACTCGCCCATGCCGAAATGCGGGAAGACCTCGCCTGCGCGCTTCGCTGGGCGGTCCGGCTGAACCTGCATGAAGGCGTCGATAACCACTTCTCCGCGGCCGTGCCGAGCGAAGACGGCGAAATGCGGGGCGACCGCTTCCTCATCAATCCCTACGGGCTGCACTGGTCGGAAATGACTGCGTCCGCGCTCTGCCTCTGCAATGAGGAAGGCGCGGTGCTCGAGGGCGGCGAGAAGGTTGAGAATACGGCCTTCTACATTCACAGCCGTATCCACGTGAATGTGCCGTCGGCCAAGGTCGTGCTGCACACGCACCAGCCCTATTCGACAGCAATCACCCTGCTGGAGGGCGGGCGGCTGGAGATGTGCGAACAGAACGCGCTGATGTTCGACGACCGCATCGCTTATGACGACGAATACGATGGCCTGGCCCTCGGCAATGACGAAGGCGACCGGCTGGCCCGCGCCATGGGCAACCGGTCCATCGCTTTCCTCGCAAGCCACGGCATCGTCGTTTCCGGCGAGACCGTCGGCGAAGCGTTCACGGACCTCTTCTATCTGGAACGCGCCGCCCAGTTTCAGATGATCGCGCGGGCGACCGGCGGCAAGCTGCGGAAGATTTCGGACAAGCTGCGGGATTCGGTGCGCCAGCAGTTCGCCGAGGAACGACCGAAGCTCGCCGACCGGCATTTCGCCGCCCTGAAGCGCATCCTGGACCGCGAAGAGCCGGAATACCGGCTGTGAGGCCCTGACAATGAAGATCGAACGCGTCGGCGAGACCATCGACATGCTCGGCGAAGGGCCGCTCTGGGACGTAGCCGAGCAGGCGCTCTATTGGGTGGACAGCCGGGGATGCACGATCCACCGGCTGGACTGGGCGAGCGGCGAACGCCGGGACTGGGACGTGCCGGCGATGATCGGCTCCATGGCGCTCCGCGAGGCCGGCGGGGCCATCCTTGCGCTCCAGACCGGTATCCACACCTTCGATTTCGAAACCGGCAAGGCAACGCCCATCGCCGACCCCGAAGCGGACGATCCCGCGACCCGCTTCAATGACGGCAAGGTGGACCGGCAGGGGCGTTTCCTGACCGGCACCATGGCGACCCGGATCGGCGAAGAGGCGCGCGGCTCGATCTACCGTCTGGACACGGACCTCTCGCTGCACCGGCTGAAGGGCGGTGTCATCGTGGCGAATGGCCCCTGTTTCAGCCCGGACGGCGAAACCTTCTATTTCGCCGACACGCGCCGGAACGCGATTTTCGCCTATGACTACGACACCGCGACCGGCGATATCGGGCCGGAACGCGTCGCCGTGGACACCACGCCCTATAACAGCGGCCCGGACGGCGGCACGGTGGACAGCGAAGGCTATCTCTGGAGCGCGCTCGTCCATGCGAGCCGGATTGGCCGCTTTGCGCCCGACGGCAACCTCGACCGGCTGATCGACATGCCCTGCACCCGTCCTGCAAGCGTCATGTTCGGCGGTCCGGGCCTCGATATCGTCTTCGTGCCGTCGATCCGCGACTCCGGCAATGTGCGCGGCGACAAGGAAATCGACGGCGGCCTGTTCGCCATCTACGGCCTCGGCATTACCGGACTCCCCGAACCGCGCTTCGCCGGCTAGGACCGGGCGGATATGCCCGGCCAGCGATATTCGGTCCGGCCGAGTTCGACGTCCCAGCGTTCGACCGTGCGCCGGATGCCGGGGCGACCGCCCAGCCGCGCATAGAAGCCCGCCGCGGGGTTGCCATCCAGCACCCAGAGCGATACCGGCCCGCCCAGGAATTCTGCGAGGCGGCGGAACAGCATGCGACCGATGCCCTGGCGCTGCGCATCCGGCTGCACATAGAGCGTCGTGATCTCGCCCGTCTCGCGGCTCGCGCTGCCGAAGCCCACGATGCCGCCCTCTTCGGCAACGAAAACCTGGCCCAACTCCGCTTCCGGATTCCGGATCGCGCGGCGCCAGCGGCGCATCTGCTGCCGCCGGGAGAGCCCGTCCAGCGCCTCCTGCGGCAACAGCCCGGCATAGGCATCGCGCCAGGTTTCGACATGCACCCCGGCAATCGCCTCCGCGTCGTCCTCCCGCGCAGGGCGGACGATCACGCCCATTCGCGGCCGGGATGGTAGTTGGGCGGCTCGCGGGTCATGGCGACATCGTGGACATGGCTCTCCCGCAGGCCCGAATTGGTGATCCGGACGAAGGTGGTGTGCTCCTGCAGGTCGGCGATGGTAGCGGAGCCCGTATAACCCATGGCGGAGCGTAGACCGCCGACCAGCTGTTGGACGACATTGGCGACCGGGCCCTTGTATGGCACTCGGCCCTCCACTCCTTCCGGGACCAGCTTGAGGGTGTCGTTGACCTCCTCCTGGAAGTAGCGGTCGGCGGAGCCGCGCGCCATGGCGCCGACGGAACCCATGCCGCGGTACGACTTGTAGGACCGGCCCTGATAGAGGAAGACCTCGCCCGGACTTTCTTCCGTGCCGGCGAACAACGAGCCGATCATCGCGCAATCGGCTCCGGCGGCGATGGCCTTGGCGAGGTCGCCGGAAGACTTGATGCCGCCGTCGGCAATCGCCGGAATGCCGGCCTCGCGGCAAACGGAGGCGGCTTCGGCGACCGCAGTGAGCTGCGGCACCCCCACCCCGGCGACGACGCGGGTGGTGCAGATCGACCCCGGACCGATGCCGATCTTGACCGCGTCCGCTCCGGCGTCGATCAGCGCCCTCGCGCCGTCTGCAGTGGCGACATTGCCGGCGATGATCTGCGTGTAGTTGGAGAGGCGGCGAATACGCTCCACAGCAGCGACAACGCCCTTCGAATGGCCGTGTGCGGTATCCACTACGATGGCATCGACATCGGCGTCGAACAGCGCCTCCGCCCGTGCGATCCCGTGACGCCCGATTCCGGTCGCCGCGGCGACCCGGAGCCGGCCCTGCTCGTCCTTGGTGGCCATCGGGAACTGCGCCGCCTTGTCGATGTCCTTGACCGTAATCAGGCCGACGCAGAAGCCTTGGCCGTCCACGACCACCAGTTTCTCGATGCGATGCCGGTGCAGGAGCTGCTTGGCATCCTCAGACTCCACCCCTTCCGGCACCGTGACGACTTCGCGTGTCATCAGCTCCGAGACGGGCTGGCGCATGTCGCTGGCGAACCGGACATCGCGGTGCGTCAGAATGCCGACCAGCCGGCCGGTTTCCTCGACTACCGGGATACCGGATATACGATTCTCCGCCATGATCGCCAGCGCATCCGCCAGCGGCCTGCCGGGACCGATGGTCAGCGGGTCCACGACCATGCCGGACTCGAACTTCTTCACCCGGCGCACCTCCGCCGCCTGGCGTTCGATATCCAGGTTCTTGTGGACACAGCCGAGCGCACCCGCCTGCGCCATGGCGATGGCGAGATTCGCTTCGGTAACGGTGTCCATCGCCGCCGAGACGACGGGCAGCGCCAATTCGATCTCGGCGGTCAAACGGGTGCGGGTGTTCGCTGTCGCGGGCAATATCGACGATCCGGCCGGTTGCAGCAGCACATCGTCGAATGTCAACGCCAACGGGATGGCAGCTAGGTCGCGCACGGCAGGCCGTCCCATGTCATGGGGGTTGACGGCCTCTTATACCCGTCTCAACTGGAATGTGAAGCCGCGCCGCCGGCAGCTCGAAAACCTGTCGCCACGAGGTAGAGCTCCGAAGACTCCTTGCGGCTCGCATCCGGTTTCGCGTGGCGTACCACGGTAAAGTTTTTCTTCAAGTCATTCAGCAAAGAGTGATGCGCACCACCTTGAAATATCTTGACAACGAAAGTGCCCCCGGGCCGCAACAGACCGCGCGCAGTATCGTAGGCCAAGTCTGCAAGCGCGGCGATGCGCAGCCGGTCGGTCTCCGCGTGGCCGGTGGTGCGAGGAGCCATGTCGCTCAGCACGACATCGGCGCCGTCCGGCAGCACGGCTCCGAGTCGCGCGGGAGCGTCATCGTCGCCAAGGTCGAGCAGGAGGCAGAGGGCGCCGGTAACCGGCTCCATCGGCTGGAGATCCACGGCAACCACATGCCCGCCCGAACGCGCTGCCGCCACCTGGGTCCAGCCGCCGGGTGCCGCACCGAGATCGAGCACCGCGCTGCCGGGCTTCAACAGGCGGAATCGGTCATCGAGCTGCATCAGCTTGAAAGCGGCCCGGGAGCGCAGCCCCTGCCTTTTCGCTTCCGCCACATAGGAGTCGCTGAGTTGGCGCTGCAACCAGCGCGTCGATGCTGTTTTACGTCCCTTGGCGGTACGGAGACGGATCTTGAGACCGCTCTGCCGGCCCAGCCGTGCGCGTGGAGGCAGGCTCACGCCGCCTCGCCGTCCCTGGCGATCATGCGGAACAGGATGCCCTCGCGCACCCCCCGATCGGCAACCCGGACCGAACCCACGGGCCACATCCGGCAGATCGCTTCGAGGATGGCGCAGCCGCCGACCGCCATGTCGGCCCGCTCGCGGCCGATGGAGGGAAGCCCTGCCCTTCCGGCGCGGTCCAGCCGACGCAGCCTGCCGGATACGGCGTCGAGCTCGTCGAAGGCGAGGGAACATCCATCCACGAGGTCGCGGCGATAGCGCGCAAGGCCGAGATGCAGCCCGGCAACGATTGTCACCGGGCCCGAAGTACCAAGCATCTGGACCTCGCCGGCCGCCACCGCCCCGGAGATGCCGTTCGCCTCATCGAACCGGCACAGCCAAGGTGCGACGGCCTCCCTCATGGCCCGATAAGCGCCGTCCGAAATCCGGTCCGAGCCAAAAGTCTCGGCCATGCGGGCCACGCCCCACGGCAAGGAAATCGAGTCCAGCAGCCGCGCACTTCCGGGGCCCGTGACCGCCAGCCACATGAGTTCGCTGCTGCCCCCGCCGATATCGAACACCAGTGCGCGCCCGCGGGACGGATCGAGCAAGGGGGTGCATCCCGCCGCCGCCAGCGCCGCTTCCTCCCGTGCGCCGATGATCTCCAGCCGCACACCCGTCTCGCGCTTCACCCGCTCAACGAAGCCGGCGCAATTGTCCGCCCGGCGGCAGGCGTCGGTCGCCACGCAGCGCATCCGCGTAACGCGCCGCCGCCTTATTTTGCCGGCGCAGATATGCAACGCTGCGATGGTCCGCTC
The DNA here is from genome assembly GCA_965261985.1 of Alphaproteobacteria bacterium. Taxonomy (GTDB): domain Bacteria; phylum Pseudomonadota; class Alphaproteobacteria; order Bin95; family Bin95; genus Bin95. Next base: position 3,443,916 of record OZ253490.1, on the reverse strand, counting down.
GATGGCGTTCTCCGATAGCCGGCCGGTGCTCTGCAGGCCTTCGCCTAGCCGGACGATGCGTGAAAAGCTGTCCAGCACGTCGAAGCCGCCTTGCGACGGCCGCACGACCAGCAGGCGGCAATTATTGGTGCCGAGGTCGAGCGCCGCATAGATGGGCCCTTCGATCAACCGTCCCGTATCCTGCTGCCGCCTTTGCATCGCCGTTCGAACTCCCCCGGCATGATAGCCGGGAAGCGCGAACATTGCTGCCTTTCAGCGGTTCGGCGCAGGGAAATTGGCGAGGTGTACCCAAACGACACAAGGCAGGCACCGGAACATCGGACTGGCGGCTAAGGTGTGATCGCCCAGGCCGAGGAGGCACGCGGTTGCCATTGGACCGGGCAAGCTACAGCTGGTCTTTGCCTTCCACGGCGCATGGCCTATGGTGCTTTGGCACCTTTGTCGCGGTGCGTCCGTGCTTGGAAATGCGCCTTCCGTTCGGAGGCGCATGACCGAATGGCCGGCGCCAGTCGGTAGCTCGCACGGACACCCGCTCTACCGGCACCCGCCGGTCTGCGGGGCAGCGCAACCGACGCCCGGGTTGGTTGCGCCTCGCGCCCGGCGGCAGGTGCCGCACACGCAACCGGCCTGCCGGTCGCGTCCAGGTTAGACACCGGGGTGCATCGAAGTCGTCGCCGGTACGGTGGCTTCGATGAACGCCGGGCAAAAGGGAGAACGCCATGATTCGAGCATACCTTCCACGCGCTGCCACCCTCGCGGCGGCCATTGCCTTTGCTGGCTCCACGGTCCTGCTCGCGGCCGTGCCGTCGCCGGCCAAGGCCGAACTGGAGAAAGTCATCATCCGGGTTTCGGTGGACCTGCCGCCGCCGCCGCATCCGACAGCAATCGCCATGGAGTGGTTCAAGGAGCAGGTGGAATCGCAATTCCCCGAGGGCAGCGAGGTGCGGAACTTCTACGCCGGCGCCTTGTACAAGGACCCCGACGCCATGACCGCCATGACCCAGGGCAACCTGGAGATGGGCTGGCTGGTCAGCGGCAAGACGGCTGCGACGGACATCTGGATGAGCATTATCGGTCAACCCGGCGTGCTCACCACGGTCGCAGCCATCCACGATCTGCCGAACCAGTCCACGGGCAAAATGCTGCTGAACCGGCTGCGCGAGAAGCACTTCATCGAGCCGTTCGGTTTCGTCGATCTGAGCTTCGCGCTCGCCATTGCGGGCAAGGAGCGGCTGCTTGCACTCGACTCCTTCAAGGGCAAGAAGATCCGGACTTTCGCCGCCGCCGTGAACCCGGTGGTGGCCTCCTGGGGCGCCTCCCCGGTGGTCATGTCCTTCGGCGACGTGCCCAGTGCGCTCGAATCCGGTGTGCTCGACGGCGTCATCACCTCCATCGGGGGATGGCGGTCCATTACCGAACAGACGCCCTATTACACCATCGCCGGGATCTCGACGGTGACCTTCGACAACTATTGGGTCGGTGCCAGCCAAGCGTGGCTCAACAAGCTGAACGACGATACCCAGGCGAAGATCCGCGAACTGGTCCTCCAAGCCGTGACGTACCAGAACGAACTCAACTGGTGCAACGATGAGTTCGCCATCCGCCAGTACAAAGCCGAGACGGCAGCGGATGTGGGCATCTACGCCGCGACCCCCGAGGAGGCGAAGCCCTTGCAGGAGGCCATCGGCAACAACGTCGCCGACTACCTCAAGGGGAAGCTGCCTGAAGAGGCGCACCCGTGGGTGGACAAGTTCCTCGAGGAAGGACGGGCCGCATCGGCGCGCCTCGGCCCGGGCACCGACCCAGTCGAGACTATGGATTGCGCCAAGCATGAGCCGGTGCTCAAAAGGTAGCTTGAGCGTACCTGCCAGGGAGAATGGGGAGGCCCGTGCGGCCTCCCCGGCTCTGCCCGCATGAACCGACTCTATTACGCGTGGCGCGCGTTCCAGGAGTCGTTCCTGCAATATGTCGCTGCCGCGCTGCTGCTCGTGCTGACGCTGTTGGCCGGGCTGGAGGTCGTTCGACGCTATGTCTTCGGCGTGTCCTTCGAGTGGCAGCAAGATGCAGTCACCTTCGGCATTCTCGCCGGCATATTCCTGTTTTTCGCGATCACGCAAAGCCGCGGAGCCCACTTGCGGGTGACGCTGGTGCTGATTTTGCTGCGCGAGAAAGCCGGGCGGTTGGGCCGTGTTCTCGCCGGTATGTTCGAGATTCTCGGCGCGGCGGTCGGGCTCGCGTTCTGCACATGGCTGGTGTGGCGGGGCATCGAGGTAGCCGACTTGATGATCCTCCAGGGACGCCAGACCGAGAGCCTGGCATTCCTGCTGTGGCACTTCTTCGTCGTATTCCTCATCGGCATGGCGTTCCTCGCGGTGAGTTACGCTTTCCAGCTCTATCACCAGATATGCACGCTGCTGGGCAAGCCGGGACTGGTGGAGGGCTACAAGACCCACACCGACGAAGGTTCGCTGCTCTAGATGGCCGGCCCGGGAATTCACGGGTCCGTGACGTCGGCATGACCCGAACGCGCGAGCCGCAAACGGCCCAAGGGCCGCAAGGAGCCTTGCACGATGGGTAGTCTGCTCGCCGGCGTCCTGGCGTTTCTCGGCTCAGGGGTCACCATCGGTGTCGCGCTTGGCGCGGCGAGTGCGATCTTCATCTATTTCGATCCGCTGCTCGATGCGCGAGCGCTCTCCCAGGCCTTCTTCTCGTTCCTTGGCAACTACAGCCTGATGGCGGTCCCGCTGTTCATCTTCGCTGGTTTCCTCATGGAACGCACCGGCATGGTGCGCCAGCTGTTCCAGTTCGCCGAGGCCCTGGTGAGCTGGATTATCGGCGGATTCGGCCTGGCGACAGTCACCACCTGCGTGCTGTTCAGCGCCATCTCCGGGTCGAGCGTCGCCGTCGCCTCGGCCATGAGTCTCATCACGATCCCGGAGATGCGCAAACGCAACTACCCGGACTGGCTCTCGGCGGGCATCGTGGCCTCGGGCGGCGGCATCGGCCTGCTCATTCCGCCCAGCCTCTCGCTCATCATTTACGGCGTCGCGACTGAAACCTCGATCGTGCGCCTGTTCATGGCCGGCGTGATTCCCGGCCTGTTGCTGGCGCTCGGCATGTTCGTGCTCATCATTATCGCTGCCTGGCTGACCCCGAGCTTGAGCCGCGGCCACTTCGCCTGGGGCCCTCTCCTGCGGGCGACCGTGGGGGCCTTGCCCGGCCTTGCCATGCCGGTGCTGGTGCTCGGCGGCCTCTATGGCGGTCTGTTTACGCCGACCGAAGCGGCCGCGGCCGCGTGCGGCTACGCCCTGCTCTACGGCCTGGTCACGGGCCGCGGGGAGTTCATACGCCAACTGCTGCCCACTGCCGCGCGGGCCATGAACCTCAGTGCGGTGGTGTTCTTCTTGGTCGGGAGCGTCGGGATCTTCCAGTTCGTTGCGGCCAACCAGGCATGGCCCCAACAGCTCGCGCAGCTGGTCATCGAGATGCAGCTTGAGCCGCTGCCGTTCCTGTTCGGCTACATGGCGTTGCTGTTGATGCTCGGCACCTTTCTCGACGGCATCGCCATGATCCTGCTCACCGTGCCGGTCGTCTTCCCTGTGGCCACGGCGCTCGGCATCGATCCGATTCATTTGGGAATCGTGGTCACCATGGGCGTCGAGTTGAGCGTCATCACGCCGCCGGTGGGCTTCAACCTCTATGCGGTCAGCGGGATCGCCCAGATCCCCATCCAGACCGTGCTGCGCGGCGCGATGATCTTCTTCGTGTCCGATTTCATCGTGACCGTCATCATCATCCTGGTGCCCGGGCTGTCCACCTGGCTGCCCACGGTGCTCAGCGGACCCTCGCCCTTCGGTTAGGCGCGCGCGTCCGAGGGTCGACGTCCTGCTACCTTGCGGGCACTGTCCGAAGCTCTTGCAAAATTCGGCTGGATGGACGATATGATTTTGCCGATGCGTTGGGCGATAGTTTAGCGGCAGAACGCTGGGTTCTGGCCCCAGTAGCCCTGGTTCGAATCCAGGTCGCCCAGCCAGCGCCTCTCCCAGCTTTCCCGATTTAGCCCCGGTGTGCCGCCGATGTCCGATTACGCTGCGCCTCTCCGCGACATCCGCTTCGCCATGACCGAAATCGCCGGCCTAGACGGCGTCGTAGCGCTTCCCGGCATGGAAGAGATATCGGCCGATCTCGTCGATGCCGTGTTGAACGAGGCGGGGAGATTCGCCGATGAGGCGCTGGGCCCCCTCAACCGCGTCGGCGACATGCAGGGTGCGGTGCTGGAGAATGGCGTCGTTCGAACGGCGGAGGGGTTCCGGGACGCCTATCGACGCTTCCGCGAGGGCGGATGGAACGGCGCGCCCTTCGACCCCGAATATGGCGGACAAGGCCTTCCTTGGCTCGTGTCCACGGCGCTCACGGAAATGTGGCAGTCGGCCTGCCTCTCCTTTTCGCTCGCGCCGCTCCTGACCCAGGGCGCGATAGATCTGTTGGCGCATCACGGCTCCGAGGAGCAGAAGGCCCTCTTCCTGGAGAAGATGGTCTCGGGAGAGTGGGCCGGCACGATGAACCTGACAGAGCCCCAAGCCGGCTCCGATGTGGGCGCGCTCGCTACGCGGGCCGTGCCGGCGGGCAACGGTGCCTATCGCATCAGAGGTCAGAAGATTTTCATCAGCTATGGCGACCAGGACCTGACCGACAACATTGTCCACATGGTTCTGGCGCGCACACCGGATGGGCCGAAGGGGATACGTGGGGTCTCGCTGTTCATCGTGCCTAAAGTACTCGTAAACGAGGACGGCAGCCTCGGCGGGCGCAACGACCTGCGCCCGGTCGGGTTGGAACACAAGCTCGGCATCCACGGCAGCCCCACCTGCGTCATGGCCTATGGCGAGGGCGACGGCGCGCTGGGCGCACTCGTTGGCGAGGAGAACTGCGGCATCCAGTACATGTTCACCATGATGAACAATGCCCGCCTCGGTGTCGGACTCCAGGGCCTCGCAGTTGCCGAGCGTGCCTACCAGCAGGCACGCGCCTTCGCCATGGAACGCCTCCAGGGCCGGGACGAGGTGACCGGCGAAAGAGGGCCCGTTCCGATCCTGCGCCATCCGGACGTCCGGCGGATGCTGATGACCATGAAGGCCCAGATCGAGGCCATGCGCGCGCTTTGCTACTGGATCGCGGCCGCCCTCGACCGGGCCCAGCGCGCGGGCGACGCGGAAGCCCAGGCTCGCGTCGACCTGATGATTCCCGTCGTCAAGGCCTGGTGCACCGATCTCGGCGTCGAGATCGCCTCGCTCGGCGTCCAGGTGCATGGCGGCATGGGATTCATCGAGGAAACCGGCGCCGCCCAGCATATGCGCGACAGCCGCATCGCACCGATCTATGAGGGCACCAACGGTATCCAGGCCATGGACCTTGTGGCGCGCAAGCTCGCGCGCGACGGCGGCGACGCGCTCCGGGCGCAGGTCGCCCTGATGCGCACGGACTCGCCAGGCGAAACCCTAGCCGCCGCCATCGACGCCGTCGAGCGCGCAGCCGGACTCATTCTCGGGCGCTTGGGCAAGGAATTCGGCGCGGCCGCCGCAGCAGCAGTGCCCTTCTGCCACCTTCTGGGCCTCGCGACCGGCGGCTGGCTCCTCGCCAAAGGCGCCGCCGCCGCCGAGCGCCTTCTGGCAGACGGCGCCGAGGACGCGGAGTTTCTGGAGGCGAAGCGCCTCACCGCTCGCTTCTACACCGAAATCCTGCTCCCGCAATATGCCGGGCTCCTCGCGGCCATCGAGGCATCCGGCGGGGCGGAGCTGGAAATGACGGCTGAACAGTTTTAGCGGCAGGAGATCGCGCATGACATTCACGGCAATCGGCGCCTGCCCGGAGACCGGCAGGCTCGGCATCGGCATCGCAACCTATTCGCTCGGCGTCGGCGGTTACTGCCCGTTCTTCGAACGCGGCGTCGCGGCCCTTTCGACCCAGGCATTCGCCAACCCCGCGCTCGGTCCGCAAGCCGTCGCCGCCCTGCGGCAAACGTCGGACCCGGAGCGGGTGCTGGTGCAGCTGGCGGAGTCGGACACGGGGTTCGACTGGCGCCAGGTCGTCATCGCGGCGGCGGACGGCCGCATCGCGGCACATACCGGACCCAATACACGACCCTGGTCCGGCCATATTACCGGGGAGGGTTTCGCGGTCTTCGGCAATGTGCTGGCCGGGGAGGCGACGGTGCAGGCGATGGCTGCGGCATGGCGCGAGCGGCCAGGGAAGGACCTCCCGGAGCGGCTGCTCGCGGCAATCGAGGCGGGACGGGATGCAGGCGGCCAGGCGGCGCCCGACGGCACCCACCTGCCGGAACGCTCGGCCGCCCTGATCGTGCGCGGCGCGGACATCGTCGAGGATATCGACCTCAGGGTCGATCTTCACGACGACGCGGTCGGCGAGCTCCACCGCCTCTGGGACACATACCGGATCTACCTTCCCTACTACGCCCTGCGCGCCCGGTCGCCGGCCGAGACGCCGCCGCAAGATGTCTGGGCACGGGAAAACGACCCCGGCACGGCATGACCCGCAACGACCGCTCCCTCGACACCCTGCTCGCCCAGGGCGGGCATTTCGTGGACCGCGAGACCGGCGCCGTCGTGCCGCCGATCCATTCCGCAACTACCTATGCGCGAAACAGCCGCTACGAACTCACGGACTACATTTACAGCCGGAACGCCAACCCGACCGGCGCGCATGTCGAGACTGTGCTGGCGAAGCTCGAAGGGGCAGAGGACGCGCTCGCCTTTTCATCGGGCATGGCGGCGGTTGCGACCTTCTTCGATATCCTGGGCGCGGGCGACCATGTGGTCGCGCCCCGGGTGATGTATCACGGTGCGGCGGCCCTGCTGCGCGACCTCGCCGAACGGCGCGGGGTCGAGGTCGCTTTTTTCGATGCGTCCCGGCCCGGCGCGCTGGAGGCGACGGTGCAGCCCGGCAGGACTTCGGTGGTCTGGATCGAGACCTGCGTGAATCCGACCTGGGACGTGATCGACGTGCGCGCTGCCGCCGAGACCGCCCACAGTGCGGGCGCGATACTGGGCGTTGACGCCACCGCGACCCCGCCGGTGACGCTCAGGGCGCTCGAGCTCGGCGCCGATATCGTCTTTCATTCCGCCACGAAATATCTCGCGGGGCACAGCGACCTGCTGGCGGGCGTGCTCGCGACCCGGCGCGCTGACGAGCGCTGGGACGAGATAAAGGCGGCCCGCACACGGATGGGCGGCGTGCTCGGCGCGTTCGAAGCATGGCTTCTGCTGCGCGGCATGCGCACCCTGCATCTGCGCTACGAGCGCCAGGCTGCGAACGCGCTCGCCATCGCCCGGCATTTCGAGGGCCGTCCCGGCCTCGAGGCGGTGCTCTATCCCGGCCTCGAGTCCCATGCCGGGCACGAGATCGCAAAGCGGCAGATGGCGGGAAGCTTCGGCGCCATGCTCTCGCTGCTGGTCGAAGGCGGCGCGGAAGCCGCCAAACGGGTCGCGACCCGCACCCGGCTCTTCGTGCCTGCGACATCGCTCGGCGGCGTCGAGAGCCTGATCGAGCACCGGGCGTCGGTCGAGGGGCCGCTGAGCGCGGTGCCGGCGAACCTGCTCCGCCTGTCCATAGGCATCGAGCGCGCCGACGAACTCATCGCAGACCTCGAGCAGGCATTGGCAACATAGTGCCGACTCAGCCTCTACCGCCTGTCACCCAATCTCCCCCAAGTCCTTGGTTTCCCTGGTGAGCGCGGCAGGATTCGAACCTGCGACCGCCTGATTAAAAGTCAGATGCTCTACCAACTGAGCTACGCGCCCGACCGGGACGGCGGCGAAACTGTGCGGCGGCGGCGGCGGTGTCAAGGCTCGCTCAATAAGCCTTCGAGGCGGCGCCGCTCTCGATCTTGCGTCCGTCCCCGAACCGAGCATGGAGGGCCGCGATCACACGCGGCGTGGTGAAGGCCGACGAATCGCCGCCCAGCGCCGCGATTTCCTTGACGAAGCGCGAGGAAATGAACTGGTGGCTCTCCGAAGCGGCCAGAAAGATGGTCTCGACATCCGGCTCCATCGTGCGGTTCAGGCTCGCCATCTGCATCTCGTACTCGAAGTCCGAGACGGCCCGGAGTCCGCGCAGGATGACATTGACCTTGTGGGTGCGCGCATAGGCGACCAGCAGCCCGTCCATCAGCCGCACGTCGATGCGGTCGGCAACGACCCGGTTGCTGAAGGCGGCGACTTCCGCCTCGACCATCGCCTTGCGCTCGTCGGGAGTGAACAGCGGCCCCTTGCCGGCATTGTTGAACACGCCGACGATCAGCCGGTCCACCAGCCGCGCGCCCCGATAAATGATGTCGATATGGCCGTTGGTGATCGGATCGAACGTGCCGGGATAGAGGCCGATCTTCTCGTGGTTCACTCTTGCTCTCCTGCGCCGTCGCCGGCATCCGCCTCGTCGCCGGGCGCCTCGTCTTCGTCCTCCGTCTCGTCTTCACCGTTGGCATCCGCAAGATGCGAAACCGAGACCACCCGCGCACCTTCGGGGAGTTTGAACAGGCGCACTCCCTGCGTTCGCCGACGCGCAATCCGGATGTCGGAGACGGGGCAGCGGATTAACTGGCCGCTATCCGTCATCAGCAGCAATTGGTCTCCCTCCTCGACCGGGAAGGCGGCCACCACCTCGACCTCTTCACTGCTACGCGCCATCGATTCGATGCCCTGCCCGCCCCGCCGCGTCACGCGGTAGTCGTAAGCGGAAGTGCGCTTGCCGTAGCCGTCGGATGCAACCGACAGGATCATCTGTTCGTGCTCCCTGAGTTCGGCCGTGCGAATCATGTCCCCGATGCCAGCCTGACTGAGGTAGGTATCCCGCTCCTCGGGAGTGAACTCCGCCCCGTCCAGCACGCTCATGGAAATCACGCGGTCGTCTTCGCGCAGGAAGATGCCGCGCACACCCGTAGAAGCGCGACTCACGAATTCCCGCACCTGTTCCGCCGGGAAACGCAGCGCCTTGCCCTGCCGTGTCGCCAGCAGGATATGGTCGCCCGGCCCGCAGGGCTTCACCCCCACCAGCACATCGCCCTCATCGAGCTTCATCGCGATCTTGCCACGACGGGGAATGTTGATGAAATCCGCAAGCGTGTTGCGCCGCACATTGCCGCTCTCGGTTGCGAACATGACCGACAGGCCGTGCCAGCTCTCTTCATCGTCCGGCATCGCCATGACGGCGGTGATGCGGTCGCCCGCCGGCAGCGCCTCGATGACCTGCTGCATCTTGACCCCGCGCCCCTGCGGCCCGGTCCTCGGCAGGCGGTGGACCTTGAGCTTGTAAACGATGCCCGAGGCCGAGAAGAACAGGAGCGGCGTGTGCGTGTGCGCGATGATGACCTGCGAGACCGCGTCCTCGTAGCGGTTCGACATGCCCGAGCGCCCCTTGCCGCCGCGCCGCTGCGCCCGGTAGGTGGAAAGCTGCACACGCCGGATATTGCCGCCCTGGCTCACCGTCACGACCATGTCTTCGCGCTGGATCAGGTCTTCTTCGTCGGGGTCGATTTCGTCGTCCGTGAAAGTCGAGCGCCGCTCGTTCGCAAACCGGTCCCGCACGCTCTGGAGCTCCTCGCGGATAACCGCGACAAGCCTCTCCCGAGAGCCCAGGATCTCCAGATAGCCCCGGATGCGCCCCGCCACCTCTTCCAGTTCCTCGGCGATCTTCTGCCGTTCGAGGCCGGTCAGCCGGTGCAGGCGCAGGTCCAGGATTGCGCGCGCCTGCGCGTCGCTCAGCCGGTAGCCGCCGTCCTCCAGCTCGACCCCGCTGCCCAGAAGGGCAAGAAGCGGCGCCGTATCCGCCGCCGGCCACGCGCGCGCCAGCAGGTTCGCGCGCGCTTCGGCGGGATCGCCCGCCTGCCGGATCACCCGGATGATCTCGTCGATATTGGCGACCGCGACCGCGAGGCCGATCAGCACATGCGCGCGCTCCCGCGCCTTGCCGAGATCGTGGCGGGTGCGCCTCGCAACGACCTCCTCGCGAAAAGCCATAAAGGCCCGGACGATGCGGTCCAGCGACAGCGTCTCGGGCCGCCCGCCGTCCAGCGCCAGCATGTTGAAGCCGAAGCTCACCTGGAGCTGGGTGTGCCGATAGAGCTGGTTCAGCAGGACACGGTGTTCAACGCCCGGCTTGAGTTCGATCACGATGCGGATGCCGCGCCGGTCGCTCTCATCGCGCAGCGCCTGGATGCCCTCGATCAGCTTGAGGTTCACGACCTCGCTGATGCGCTCGATCATCCGCGCCTTGTTGACCTGGTAGGGCACCTCCGTGACGATGATCGCCTCGCGGTTGTGCGGGCGCTCCTCGATCTCGGTGCGGGCCCGGAGGATGACCGTGCCGCGCCCGGTGAGATAAGCCTGCCGGACGCCTTCGCGGCCGAGCAGGATGCCTCCGGTCGGGAAGTCCGGCCCCGGCACATATTCCATCAGCTCTTCGACGGTGATCGCCGGGTTGTCGAGATAGGCGAAGCAAGCGTCGATCACCTCGCCCAGATTGTGGGTCGGGATATTCGTTGCCATGCCGACGGCGATGCCGCCCGCCCCGTTGACGAGCAGGTTCGGGTACTGCGCCGGCAGCACGACGGGTTCGTGTTCGCTTTCGTCGTAGTTCGGCTGGAAATCGACCGTGTCCTTGTCGATATCCGTCAGCAGCGCTTCCGCCGCCCTTGCCAGCCGCGCCTCCGTGTAGCGCATCGCCGCCGGAGGGTCGTTGTCCATCGAGCCGAAATTGCCCTGCCCCGCAACCAGCGGCAGGCGCATGGAGAAGGGCTGCGCCATCCGCACCATGGCGTCGTAGATCGCGCTGTCGCCGTGCGGGTGGAACTTGCCCATCACATCGCCGACGATGCGCGCCGACTTGCGGAACGACTGGTTCCAGCCGTAACCGCCCTCGCGCATGGCGTAGAGGATGCGCCGGTGGACCGGCTTCAGGCCGTCGCGCACATCCGGCAGCGCGCGCGCCACGATCACGCTCATCGCGTAATCGAGGTATGAGCGGCGCATCTCGTCTTCGAGCGCAACCGGCGCGATGTCGGCGGGCTCTGTGAGTGTCGTGTCGTTCACGGTCTGCTAGATGTCCGCGGAAGGCCGGCCGGCTGCTCGCCGGCCCGGGCCGCGTCGTGGAAAGGACGGTTCATCAGAACGGGATATCGTCGTCCAGGTCCTGGCCCATGGGTGGAGCCGGAGCCGCCGACCTGCCGCCGCCCGTCCCCCGGTCTTCATAGCCGCCGCCGTAATCCGCGCTCCGGCTTCCCGAATCGCCGTCGCCTGCCCTGTCGAGCATCTGCAGTTCGCCGCGGAACCGCTGCAGGACCACTTCGGTCGAATAGCGGTCCTGCCCGGACTGGTCCTGCCATTTGCGCGTCTGCAGGCTGCCCTCGACATAGACCTTCGAGCCTTTGCGGAGATATTGCTCGGCGATTTCCGCCACACGCCCGAAAATGACCACCCGGTGCCATTCCGTGCGCTCGCGCCGTTCGCCGGACTGCCGGTCGTTCCAGCTTTCCGAGGTAGCCACGGACAGATTCGCAATCTTGTCTCCGGACTGCATGGTGCGGATCTCGGGGTCCCGACCCAGATTCCCAACCAAAATCACCTTGTTGACGCTGCCCGCCATGGCCGCAGATTCCTTACACCCGATTCGCCCTTGGAACATACACCCGACCGGCTGCCGAAGCGAGTGGCGCACGTCCGTCGCCTTGTGGAACGAATTGCCAACGCCGTGTCCTGCCGCCCCGGCCTGTCAACGGCGGCAGCCTTGCCCCGATCCGAAGGCGCGGGGACGTATGGATGTGTCATGAAATGTCATGTTCCGTCATGCGATGTCATGATCCGCCGCGCCGCGCCTCTCTCCTCCTGCCTCGCCGAAGCGCCGTCCGTCCGCATCCCCGCCGGTGCCGGCGCCGCCTCCGCAAGGAGAGACGGGGACATGTCATGAGATGTCATGAGGCCTCCCGCGCCCCGCCGGCCGGGGAGCGAGCTGCGAAGAGGTCGAGGCGCATCACCGAAGCTGCGGTAACACCTCTGCCGCCAGGCGCGCGGTGCCATCGGCGACCTCCACAGGATCTGCGTCCGCCGAGAAGGTGATAAAGACAAGCCGGTCGAGCCCGAGCTCGATGAGTCGACCGAGCCGGTCCACGCAATAGCTGGACGGTCCCGCAACTGCGAAGCGCTCCAGAAAATCGTCATCGACGACCGATAGATGACTGGCCGCGATGCGCGCATGGTTGGCCATGTCGTAGTTGGCGCCGATGTATTCGAAGATGGCCCGGTCCTTCAGACCCTCGGAATTCGCCCCGGACATGCCTGTGAAATGCGCAAAGGTGCCCACGGTTCCGCTGATGATGTGGCGCGCCCTGGCTGCATCGGGATTCGCGGTGCAATTGATGTAGGCGCCGAACGAGAGATCGCGGGGGTCCAGGCCCGCGCTCTCCCGCGCGGTGCGCGCCTTTTGCATTGCGCCGACGATGCGCTCCGGATCGGCGCCGACGGCGAAGGTGATCCGCTCGGCATGGACCGCAGCTACCGAGATGACCCTGGGGCCCGTTGCCGCAACGTCCACCGGGACCTTGGGCAGGCCTGTGTTGGCGATCCAGGTATTGTGGCTCCGATAGCCGTCGATATCCACGGCTTCGCCGCGCAGATACCGCTGCACATCGCGCAGGTACTGCTCGAACACCCTGACCGGGGCCGGCTGCCGCCCGATGTAACCGAGCGCAGAGTCGCCGCGGCCGATCCCCACCGGGAGCAGCCCTGTCGTCCGGGTCGTCGCCCCGGACCCCGAGCCATCGGGGCCCAGCCCCTACCGTTTCGGCCTGGCGCGCACCACCGTTGAGGCATTCCGGGCGAATCATCCGACATTCTATTTGACCTTTTGAAGCCCTAGAATTACCCACTCCCACCGGACATACTTCGATGAGAAGACCGCCCAGTTCAGAAGGAGAAACGTTATGTGCCGCAACGTGACTTGGGGGGTGTTCCTCTGCCTCGCGGTGTTGCTGTGGGGCACTGCTGCCCGGGCGGAGTACGAGGCGGGGCAATCCGCGTGGAAGGCGGGGCGGTACGCCCAGGCGCTGATGCAATGGCGGGCAGCAGCGAGAACGGGCGACAGCAGGGCGACGCTGGCGCTCGGCCGGGCGTTCATCGAAGGACTGGGGGTGCCGTACGACAAAGTTCTGGCGCACAAGTGGCTGAGTCTGGCGGCCGGGCAGGGACACACGGCCGCGGCGCGTGAACGTGAAGCTCTGGCCGCCAAGATGACACCACGGCAGATTGCCTCGGCACAGGCGAAGGCCCGCGCATGGCGAAGGAGCGTTCTCCACCACGCGCGTGCCATTCCGAAGACCGCGGCTTCGTCTCCGCTGGCAGTTTCTCCGCCGGCGCGTTCGATTCGCGAGGCGCAAGCGCTTATGAAGACGCTTGGCTACAACCCCGGGCCGGCCGACGGACTCTGGGGCCCCCGCACCGCGAGAGCCTATGCGGCCTTTTTGCGCGACGCAGGCCTGCCGTCCGGGAAGGTATTGACCCCGGAGGCGCTCCGCGCGATGCGCGGGAAGGGTAAGGCCGCGGACACAGTTGCGAAGGCTGGCGCGAAAGGCCCACAGCACGGCTCCATCGCATTCTCGCAGGAGGCCAATGGCGGCTATGCTTGGGGCATCGCCTGGAGTTTCGACAGTTCTGCGGGCGCGCGGGCGGAAGCGCTCGGCCAATGTCGGGCTCACGACGGGACGCGCTGTTCCCAGGTAGGCTGGTTCCAGGAGGCCTGCGGGGCGCTCGCGATCGGCGACGACAACGGCTACGGAACCGGCTGGGGTGCCACGGCGGCCGCCGCGAAACGCAATGCGCTGGCGCAGTGCCGGGTGTCCAACAACGACTGCCGGATCGAGGTCGCGCGGTGCGCGCAGTCGGAGGAGGCCGGGGGGTCAGGGCGGACTGATCGCGAAGACACGGCTGTGAGCCGCGAGCCTGCAGACACTTCCGACGATTCCTGCGGCAGGTGGGAAGCCACCTCCACCCCCACCTGGAACGAAGAGGGGTTACGACGGGGAGGACTCAACATACCGAGGGAGCACAGGGGCGCTACCAGGGCGGAGGCGGAGGACTATGCGCAGAGAACATGCTCCGGCTATTCCAACCACCCGGAGTATTCCCTGCTTCTTGTGTCCTGCGTTGTCGGCGCAGCGAAGTGCCTGCGGCCGTGAGGACAGCAGGAGGCGCCGGCTCGCAAGGATCCTCTTGTTGAATCCGTGCAGGAGGATTGCAGATGGTTTGCCTATGTTTCGTTGAACCGTCCTGACGAACGTCTAGTTGTGACGGGCGCCGGCAGGACGCAATCGGAGGCCACCGACGATGCGATGGGGTACTGCCAAACACTGGTAAACTCTGCGGGGTCTGGTTCTTGCGATTTCGCGGATGCGTGCTGCGCCAGCGCGTCGCCCGACGGCGACGCATCGCAGACCGGCCCCCTCCACGGCTCGATCGCGTTCTCGCGGGACGCCGACGGCTCCTATGCCTGGGGCATCGCGTGGAGCTTCGACAGCTCCGCCGGCGCGGAGGCCGAAGCGCTCGGCCAGTGTCGGGCTCACGACGGGACGCGCTGTTCCCAGGCAGGCTGGTTCCGGGAGGCCTGCGGGGCGCTCGCGATCGGTGACGACAACGGCTACGGAGCCGGCTGGGGTGCCACGGCGGCGGCCGCGAAACGCAATGCGCTGGCGCAGTGCCGGGCGTCCAACAACGACTGCCGGATCGAGGTCGCGCGGTGCGCGCAGTCCGAACAGGCAGGCGGGTCCGGGCGGACGGAAAGAGAAGATACGGCGCGGCGTCGTCCATCAAATGCGGTTCAGCCTGCCAATAATTCGAAACCGGCCTGCAGTTCGTGGGTCGTCCAGGTTGCGCTTACCGGAGCCATAAACCGAGTGTATCGAGACTATGGCTCCACACCGATGGAGGCAGAGAAGAAGGTGATGGCGACCTGCCAAAGCTACCAAAAAGAATATAACCGAACGTGGAAAGCCGAGGGGTTCAACCTTTCCGTCGACTGTGTCGTGAGAGGTTCGCCGTGCTGCAATAGCAATGGGGAGAGCTGTCAGTGATCGGGATTAGATTTGGAAGTGCTCATCCTGAAGTGATTGGGAACGGTTAGCGGTCGTCGAACAGAGGACCGCTATGGACGGTGATGCCGCCGACCGTCTGTGACCAGCCGACCTTGCCGTCGAAATTGTGCATGGTGGTCGCGCCAACGGTCTGCGAGGTCCCGAGCTTGCCATCGAACTGGTGAACCGCGGTCCGGCCGATCGTCTGCGAGGTCCCCAACTTGCCATCGAAACTGTGGACGGTGATGCCGCCGACCGTCTGTGACCAGCCGACCTTGCCATTGCAGTTGTGAACGGTGACGGCGCCGAGCGACTGCGAGAGGCAGCCGGCGCTTGCGGGGCCGCTGAATGACAAGGCGGCGAGGCATCCGAAGAGGCCCGCGGAGATGAGCCGGTTGAGCTTGGTCGCCAGCATGGTGGCCTTCCTCCGTCTCGTTAGTCCGGCAGTCTGACCGTTCCAGCAGGGAATGTGAAGCTGATCTGGACGTGCAAAACCAAGCATGAGCCAGAATTCAAATTATGCTGCACGCCATTGCGGCCTAGACCGGCCCGCCGGCCTCGTATTCCGGCGAGCGGGACCTCGGTGTCCCGGTCACCGGTCGAGACGCTGACGTGACCCGTCCGCTCAGGCTTCGCCGACCGGCCATTGCGGCGGCATGAATGTGGCGCCGTCATGGGTGCACCAGCAATCGCTGGTTGCGAGGATCAGCTTCATCCTTTCCCTGCGCGCCGCTTCCAGCCTGTCGTGCAGTTCCCTGGAGCCGGCGAAGGTCGGCGAATCGGTCCGGGTTGCCGCGCGATGCTCCTTGTCGGCATAGGCGATTATCAGCCAGACCATATCCGAAGGCCCGGTCACTTCCGGATTGGGTTCGGGCTCTTCTGCCCGATAGAAGCCGAGAATGCGCGCGCCGAGCTGCACCATCGGCGGCCATACGCCCTCCCTGGAGAGGCGGCGAAACTCCTGCCAGCACCCCTTTTCGATCCAGAACCGATGAACCATTACATGCATGTCGTCCTCCATCCGACGGGGCCCGCCCATCCTGCGTCTGCGCCGATGCGGCGGAAACGCGCCCCGGCTTCAATACAGGGCCTGTTCGCTCTAATATCGGAGCCGTCATGACAGGCGCTTTGCAGCCCCGCCGGATCGTCGTTCGCGGCGCCCGGGAGCACAACCTGAAATCCGTCGATGTGTCGCTGCCGCGCGGCAGGCTGATCGTCGTCACCGGGCTTTCCGGCTCGGGCAAGTCGTCGCTCGCTTTCGATACCATCTATGCGGAAGGCCAGCGCCGTTATGTGGAGAGCCTCTCCGCCTATGCGCGGCAGTTCCTGGAGCTGATGCGCAAGCCCGATGTCGATTCGATCGAGGGCCTGTCGCCGGCGATCTCCATCGAGCAGAAAACGACCTCGCGCAATCCGCGCTCGACGGTCGCGACCGTCACGGAAATCTACGACTACATGCGCCTGCTCTGGGCCAGGGTCGGCATTCCCTATTCGCCGGCAACCGGCCTGCCCATCGAAAGCCAGAACGTCTCCCAGATGGCGGACCGGATCGAGTCCCTTCCGGAAGGCTCCCGCCTGCTGCTGATGGCGCCCGTCGTGCGCGGCCGCAAGGGCGAATACCGCAAGGAACTGCGGGACTACCAGCGGCGCGGCTTCCAGAGGGTGAAGATCGACGGCGAACTCTACGACATCGAGCAAGCGCCGGCGCTCCGGAAGAACGTCAAGCACGACATCTCCATCGTCGTGGACCGGATCGCCGTTCGGCCCGATCTGGGCAACCGGCTGGCGGACAGCCTGGAAACGGCGCTCCAACTCTCCGACGGCCTGGCTGCGGTCGAGGATGTGCGGACAGGCGAAAGCATCCTCTTCTCAGCGCGCTTCGCCTGCCCCGTCTCGGGCTTCACCATCGAGGAGATCGAGCCCCGCCTCTTTTCGTTCAACAACCCGGCAGGCGCCTGCCCGGCCTGCGACGGCCTCGGCAGCCGGCGGTATATCGACGAAGCGCTGGTGGTGCCGGACGAGGCGCTCAGCATGCGGCGCGGCGCCATCTCGCCGTGGAAGAACACGACCGCGAAATACTACCAGCAGACCTTGAGGAGCCTCGCGCGCCATTACAGCGTGGAGACCGACACGCCCTGGCGCGAACTGCCGCCGGAAGTGCGCAGCACGGTGCTCTACGGCTCGGGGAACGAGCCGGTGACCATGGCCTATCACGACGGCCTGCGGAACTACAAGGTCACCAAGCCGTTCGAGGGCGTCATCCGCAACCTAGAACGGCGTCTGCGGGAAACCGACAGCGCCTGGGTGCGCGAGGAACTATCGAAATACCTTGCGTCCCGCCCCTGCGAGACCTGCGGCGGCAAGCGCCTCCGGCCGGAAGCCCTCGCCGTGCGGATCGACAACCGCGACATTTCCGAGATCGCCGCGCTGTCCATCGGCGAGGCCGGCCGCTGGTTCGCCCGGCTGGAAGATGCGCTGACGGCGAAGCAGCGCGAGATCGCCGACCGCATCCTGCGCGAAATCAACGACCGGCTGGGGTTCCTGAACGATGTCGGGCTCGAATATCTCTCTCTCGACCGGGGTTCCGGCACGCTCTCCGGCGGGGAGGGCCAGCGCATTCGGCTCGCCTCGCAGATCGGCTCCGGCCTGACCGGCGTGCTGTATGTGCTGGACGAACCCTCCATCGGCCTGCACCAGCGCGACAACGACCGGCTGCTCGCGACCCTGCGCCGCCTGCGCGACCTCGACAACACCGTCATCGTCGTCGAACACGACGAGGAGGCGATCCGCAGCGCCGACTACCTGGTGGATATGGGCCCCGGCGCCGGCGTGCATGGCGGCCATGTCGTGGCCGAGGGCTTGCCCGAGGAAGTGGTCGCGAACGGAGACGGCCTGACGGCGCAATATCTCACCGGGCGGCGGCGGATCGAGATTCCGCACTGGCGGCGGCCGGGCAACGGGCACCGGCTGGTCGTTGCCGGCGCACAGGGCCACAACCTACAGAACATCGACGCCGTCTTCCCGCTCGGCGTGTTCGCCTGCGTCACCGGCGTTTCCGGCGGCGGCAAATCCACCCTGGTGGTGGAAACGCTTTACAAGGCGCTCGCTAGGCATCTCCACGGCGCGCGGGGCGCGGCCGCGCCTCACGACCGGATCGAGGGCGCGGACCTCGTGGACAAGGTGATCGACATCGACCAGTCGCCGATCGGGCGCACGCCGCGCTCGAACCCGGCCACCTATACCGGCGCGTTCACGCCGATACGGGACTGGTTCACCGGGCTGCCGGAAGCGAAGGCGCGCGGCTACAAGGCCGGACGCTTCTCGTTCAACGTCAAGGGCGGGCGCTGCGAAACCTGCCAGGGCGACGGCGTCATCAAGATCGAGATGCACTTCCTGCCCGATGTCTATGTCGAATGCGAGACATGCAGGGGCCGGCGGTACAATCGCGAGACGCTGGAAGTGCGTTTCCGCGGCCGGTCAATCGCCGATGTGCTGGACCTCACCGTCGAGGAAGGCGTGGAAGTGTTCCGGGCGGTGCCGGCGGTCTATGGCAAGCTGGAGACGCTGCGCCGGGTCGGCCTCGGCTACATCAAGATCGGCCAGCAGGCGACGACGCTGTCCGGCGGCGAGGCGCAGCGCGTCAAGCTCGCCAAGGAGCTCTCCCGGCGCTCGACCGGGCGCACGCTCTACATTCTCGACGAACCGACCACCGGGCTGCATTTCGAGGATGTGCGCAAGCTGCTGGAAGTGCTGCATGCGCTGGTCGATGCCGGCAACACGGTGATCGTCATCGAGCATAATCTCGAAGTCATCAAGACGGCGGACTGGATCGTCGATCTCGGGCCCGAAGGCGGCGCCGGCGGCGGGCGCATCGTGGCCGCCGGCACGCCGGAAGACGTGCTCGACGCGCCGGAGAGCCACACCGCCCGCTACCTTGCGGTCTCCCTGGGAAGGGCGGAGCGGCTGGCGGGATAGCAGTCAGCGGCGCAGCACCACCAGCGACAATTGACGCCCGTAATCCGGCTCGCCCTTCAGGCAGGCGCGGCGGTAGCTGAAGAACCGTTCGGCCTCGGCGCAGGTATCGGCGCGGGCGACCGAGACCGCCGCGAGGCCGGCGCGTTCCAGGCGCCTTGCGACATATCCGGCGAGGTCGAAACGGAAATGGCCGGCGCGCTCGGCCGGGACGAACCAGCGCCCGTTGCCGGGATCGGCCGCCTCGAACCCGTCCCGGAATTCCGGGCCGACCTCGTAGGATGCCTGCCCGATGCAGGGGCCGACGGCAGCGACAGTCCGCCCTGCCCGGGCGCCCAGCCGTTCCATCCGTTCCAGCACCGCCTCGGCAATGCCGGCGAGCGCACCGCGCCAGCCGGCATGGGCCGCCCCGACGACGCCCGCCTCAGCGTCCGCAAACAGCACGGGCGCGCAATCGGCCGTGAGGATGCCGAGTGCCAGGCCCGGACGGTCTGTCGCCATGCCGTCGGCCCTCAGCCCCCTGGGCGGCTCCGTCAGCGTCGCGGCCGCGGCGCTGTGTATCTGGTAGAGCGTCGCCAGACGGTCCGCGCCGACCGCAGCGAGCGCGCGGCGCCGGTTTTCGCTCACCGCATCCCGGTCGTCGCGGGAGCCGAAGCCGCAGTTGAGGCCAGCATAGAGGCCCGTGCTGACGCCGCCCTTGCGCTCCAGAAAGGCGTGGGCAACGCCGTCGAGCCCCGACAATGCTTCCCCTTCCATCATCCCCCTTCCCCGTCCCGGAACCCCGCCGGCGCAGGCGCGCCGGCAGGACCGAAGGCCAGCACCCGGAACAGCCGGCCCATTGCGTCCTCGCCGACCAGCCGGGCCAGCGCGGCGTCCTGGCCGCCGAGCCGGGCGGTGCGGGCCTCGATGCCGAGCCGCTTCAGCCACGCACCCTGCGGCACCGGCCCCCAGACCGCCGCACCGGCCTCGCGTCCCGCGCGGATCAGCGCCCCGAAATCCACATGCGCGCTCATATCCGCCTCGCCGGGCCGGGACAATGGATCGACGGGGACATGCACGCTGACCGCCTGCACCGTCGGCCGGCGCGGCGGCTCGACATAGCCGTAGTCGATGGCGAGGCCGTAACCGGGGCGGGCGGCCAGCGCCGCGGCCATGCCGGTTGCAGCCGGCGAGACTTCCGCCATGTCGCCGTCCTCGCCGCTCCCGGCGCGGCGTACGGCCGGGCCCGCAGCGAAGCGGAAGCCGCTGCCGTCCCGGTCCACCAGCCGCTCGTGCCAGCATCCGTTCACTCTCAGGAACTGGCGGACCGGCAAGGCGTCGAAGAACTCGTTGGCGATCCAGATTGTCGGCCCTTCCGGTATCGTCTCCGGGCGGTCGTGCCAGACCGCATCGAAACCCTGTGCGCGCTGGAGGGAACGGAGCGCCGGCGATGTTTCCACGAGATGCACTTCGGGACGAAACGCCGGCTCCAGCCGTGCCGCGCGCAGCGCGTCGGCCATCAGCACGCCGCGCCCCGGTCCGAGCTCGATCACCCGGATATCCGCCGGCCGTCCGAGCCGTTCCCAGGCATCGACGCACCAGAGCCCGACGATCTCGCCGAACATCTGGCTGACCTCGGGCGCCGTGATGAAGTCGCCGCCGCGCCCGAACGGGTCGCGGCCGGCATAGTAGGCGGCGTTGTTCAGCGCCATGAACTCGGCCAGCGGGATCGGCCCGTCGCGTTCGATGCGCCGGGCAAGCCTCGCTGCCAGGCTGCCGCTCACTGGCGGCGGACCAGCAGAAAGAGCCCGGCTACGATCAGCGGCAGGCAAAGCAGCTGCCCCATCGTGACCGGCCCGAGGATGAATCCCAGATGCGCGTCCGGCTCGCGGAAGAGCTCGGCAAAGGACCGCGCCAGCCCGTAGCCGAGAAAGAAAGCGCAGGACAACAGGCCGGGCCGCGCCCGCACCCGCTCCCGCGACGCCAGCGCCAGCATCACCAGGCCGAGCAGCAGACCTTCCAGCGCCGCTTCGTAGAGCTGGCTCGGGTGTCGCGGCACCTGCGCCGGGTCCGAGGGAAAGACCATCGCCCAGGAGACATCGGACGCCCTGCCATAGAGTTCGCCGTTCACGAAGTTTGCGAGCCGGCCGAGGAACAGGCCCACGGGCGCCACCGCCGCCACGATGTCCCCGACACGCAGGATCGGCAGCTTGTGACGGCGGGCGAACAGGAAGACCGCCAGCACGACGCCGGCAAAACCTCCGTGGAACGACATGCCGCCCTGCCAGAGGAACAGCACCTCGTCCGGGTTCAGAAGGTAGTAGCCGGGCTTGTAGAACAGCACGTATCCGAGCCGCCCCCCCGCCACGACGCCCAGCACAATCCAGGCCAGCAGGTCGTCCACCCGTTCCGCGCGCATCAGGCGCGGCGGCGCGACAGCAAGACGGCGCGCGAGGCGCCAGCCGACGATCAGGCCGACGAGATAGGCGAGCGCATACCAGCGTATCGCCAGCGGCCCCAGTTCGACCGCAACCGGGTCGATGACGGGAAACGGGACGACAGGAAGAATCACGGCCGGGGCATCGCCGGCCCCGACCGGCCGGCACGATCTCCCGTGACAAGCATCATTTCATGGACCATCCTGTCGGCGCGGTCGAGAAGCTATGCCCGGAGTCGAACCCATGCAAACTGGAAAGCGTGTCCTGGACGATCTAGCCCGCGTGGCAGCAGGCGCTGCCGGCGCGGCAGGCGCCGTTCGCGACGAGATGGAGTCGATGGTTCGCGACCGCATGCAGAGCTTGCTCGACTCGATGGACCTGGTGCGGCGCGAGGACTTCGAGGCCGTGCAGGCGATGGCGCAGAACGCGCGCATGGAGCAGGAACGGCTCGAAGTGCGTGTGGCCGCCCTGGAGGCCCGGCTGGCAGAAACCGGCAAGTGAGCCGGATCGTCGTCGAGTACCCCTATGACGAGCCGCCGCCGGAGGGCGCGGCGCGGCAGGTGGCGGACGGCATCTGGTGGGTGCGGATGCCGTTGCCCTTCGTGCTCGACCACATCAACCTCTACCTCCTGGAAGACGGGGACGGCTGGACCGTCGTCGATTGCGGGCTGAACAAGGATGCCGGGCGGGACATCTGGGAGACGCTGATCCGCACCCTGCTTGCCGGACGGCCGATCCGCCGCGTACTCGTCACGCATTTCCACCCGGACCATATGGGCCTCGCCCAATGGCTGCTGACGCGCTTCCCCGAGGCCGAGCTCTGGATGAGCCTGTCGGAATGGCTGTGGGCGCATTTCGCGTTCGACGCCAGGGAACGCAACATGGAGGAGATGCTGCGCTTCTGGCGGCGCAACGGCATGGCCACATCCACGGTGGACGCCATGCGCGGGCGCGGCAATTTCTACGCCCAGAACGTGGCCCGTCCGCCCATCGTCTATCGCCGCGTCCAGCATGGCGACCGTATCCGGATCGGCGAGCGCGAGTGGCAGGCGATCATCGGCTCCGGCCATTCGCCGGAGCATGTCTGCCTCGCCTGCCCCGAATCGAAGCTGCTGATTGCCGGCGACCAGGTGCTGCCGCGCATCACCACGAATGTCTCGGTGCAGTTCGTCGAGCCCGACGGCGACCCGCTGCAGCACTTCCTGGACAGCACCCGCGCCTTCGTCCATCTGCCGGACGACACCTTCACGCTCTGCAGCCACGACCGTCCCTTCTACGGCCTGTATCGGCGGCTGGCGCAATTGCGCGACCACCACCAGGTCCGCCTCGACGACGGCTGCGATGCGCTCGGAAAACCGCAGCACGCCATCGACCTGCTGCCGGTCTTCTTCCACCGCCCGCTGGACCTGCACCAGCAGTCCTTCGCCATCGGCGAGTCCATCGCGCATCTCCACAATCTCTGGCACACCGGGCGCGTCGAACGCGAGCGGGGCGCCGACGGCGTCTTCCGCTTCGTTCGGGCATGACGGAGACGCGGGAGACCCTGTCCGCGCTGCTTGAGCGCGTTGCAGCGGAAGCCGGAGAAGCGCCCGCGCTGATCTATGGCGATGAGACATGGAGCTACGCCGCCCTGCTCGACCGGTCGCGCCGGGCGGCGTCCGCGCTGGCGGCGCTAGGCGTCGGCCGCGGCGACAAGGTCGCCCTCTGGCTGCCGAATGTGCCGGCCTATCTCGCGCTCTATTTCGCCCTGGGACGGCTCGGCGCCGTGGCCGTCGCGGTCAACACCCGCTTCCGGGCGCTGGAGGTTGCGGACATCCTGTCGCGTTCCGGCGCGAAGGCGCTCGCCGTGTGGCCGGGCTTCAAGGACATCGACTTCGCCGGCCTGCTCGCCGAGATCGGCGAGGATGCGCTCGCCGGGCTGGAGCGGGTGCTGGTCTATGACGAGGGCGAGGCCCCGGTGCCGGAGCGCATAGCCGGCAAGCCGGTCACCGCTGTCGGCGCGCTGTTCGAGGCACCGCCGCTGGCCGAAGACCGCGCAGTGCCCGACGACTCGTGCAATGTCTTCACCACGTCCGGCACGACCTCGAAGCCCAAATTCGTGCTGCACGGCCAGGGGCCCGTGACACGCCACGCTCGTGACTGCGTCGCCGCTTTCGGCTGGAACCGGCCGGGCGCGGTCAGCTACCAGGCGACGCCGCTTTGCGGGGTGTTCGGCTTCTCGACCGTGATGGCGACGCTGGCGGCCGGCGCGCCGAATGTGTTGACGCCCCTGTTCACTCCCGGCGAGGCCGCCGATGCGGTGCAGCGCCACGAGGTCACGCATTTCATGGGCACGGACGACATGTATGCCGGGATGCTGGCCCTGCGGCAGGAGCCGCAGCCGTTTCCGAGCCTGCGCTTCTGCGGCTACGCCCTGTTCAACCCGACGCTGGAGGATTTCGAGGCGCGCACCCTCGCGCGCGGCGTGCCGCTGATCGGCCTCTATGGCATGAGCGAGGTTGGGGCGCTGATGGCCGTTCAACGGATCGACGCGCCGCTGGAGGACCGGCTGGCCGGCGGCGGCTATCCGGTCGCGCCCGAAGCCATCGTGCGGGTGCGGAATGTCGAGACCGGCGAACTCTGCCCGCCCGGCGTCTCCGGGGAGGTCGAAATGCGCTGCCCGAGCCTGTTCCTGCGCTATGAGGGCAACCCGGAAGCGACGGCGGCGGCGATGACCGAGGACGGCTTCCTGCGCAGCGGCGATGCCGGCCGCATGCGCGCCGACGGCAGCTTCGTCTATGAGGCGCGCATGGGCGACACGCTCCGCCTGGCCGGCTTCCTCACCAGCCCCAGCGAGATCGAGGCGCATGTCGAGACCCATCCCTCGGTCGCCGGCTGCCAGGTCGTCGGCGTCGCCACGCCGCGCGGTCCGCGCGCCTTCGCCTTCGTGCGCCCGGCAGCGGAAGCCTTCTACGACGAAGCCGCACTTCTCGCCTGGTGCCGGGAGACCATGGCCAACTACAAGGTTCCGGCCCGCGCCGTCCCGATAGACACCTTCCCCGTCACCCACAGTCCCAACGGCACCAAGATCCAGAAGGCCGAACTGCGCCGCATGGCGGAGGCCGTGGAAGCGGCCGGCGATTCGGTGCAAAGTGCATCGGCGGCTCAATAAGGGAGACGGAAGAGTGACAGGCTGGCGCGATGCCCTTCCTTCCGACGGCCTATTGGCGGTGGTCAAGCGGGACTGCCCGACCTGCGTCCTCGTTGCGCCGGTCCTGGCGGAATTGGCGGCAACGGGGGCCGCGGCGGTCACGCAGGACGATCCGGCCTTTCCCGAAGGTGCAGCCCCACGGCACGATTCCGACCTGGAGCTGTCCTACCGCCTCGACATCGAGATTGTCCCGACGCTGATCCGCTTCAGCGGCGGCAAGGAAGCCGCACGCACCATCGGATGGAACAAGGCGGAATGGCGCGCGTTTACCGGCCGCCCGGAGCTCGGCGAGGACCTGCCGGAGAACCAGCCCGGATGCGGGTCGCTTTCGGTCGAATTCGGGATGCCGGAAAGATTGGCGGTGCGGTTCGGGGATATCCCGCTCTCGGCGCGGAAGGTCGTCGTCGAGGACTATGACGACCCGATGGAGGCGGCGTTCGACCGCGGCTGGACCGACGGCCTGCCGATCGTGCCGCCGACCGACCTGCGTGTCGCCCGGATGCTGGCCGGCACAACGCGGGCGCCGGACGAGGTCATCGGAGCAATTCCGCCCAATCTCGCTGCGTGCACAGTCGAGAAAGCAGCCATCAACGCCGTCATGGCCGGCTGCCGGCCGGAATATTTCCCGACCGTGCTGGCGGCCGTGGAAGCCGCGCTGCAGCCGGGCTTTTCCATGCACGGCCTGCTCTGCACAACCCATTTTGCCGGGCCGGTGATCGTCGTGAACGGCCCCGTCACGCGCCGCATCGGCATGAACTGGGGCTTGAACGCGCTCGGCCAGGGCAACCGCGCCAACGCGACCATCGGCCGGGCCTTCCAGCTCATCATCCGCAATGTCGGCGGCGGCAGGCCGGGCGAGATCGACCGGGCCGCACTCGGCAATCCGGGCAAATACACCTTCTGCTTCGCCGAGGACGAGACCGATCCGGACTGGACGCCGCTGGCGATCTCGCGCGGCATCCGGCCGGGAGCATCCGCCGTCACCCTCTTCCACGGCGAGGGCGTGAGCGGCTTCGTGGACCAGAAGAGCCGCACGGCGGAAGAGCTGACGACCTCGCTCGCGCACTACCTTTGGCATGTGAACCATCCGAAGCTCTGCGAGTTCGGGGGCGCCCTGCTGGTGCTTTCGCCGGAGCATTACCTCATCTACAAGGACGAGGGCTGGGGCCGTGCGGAAATCCATGAGGCCCTGCGGACCGCCCTCAAGCGACCCGGAAGCGAAGTCGTGCGGGGCGCCGGCGGTCTGGCCGAGGGAATGGAGCCGGGCCGCGAATCGGAAATCATCGACAAATTCCGCGAACCCACCTTCTTGATCGCCCGCGCGGGCGGGCCGGCCGGCCTGTTCTCGGCGGTCATCGGCGGGTGGACCGGGATGCGGATAACCGGCGAAGTCGATCCTGTAACGAAGGAGATCGGTACATGACGGAACCCTATGCGATGCGAGACCCGACGGCGGAGACGGAGCCGGTCATGCGCCAGCCCGTCGTTCCGCCGACAAGCCTGGACGGCCTGACCATCGGCCTGCTTTCCATCGGCAAGGAACGCTCGGTGGAGTTTCTCGACTCGGTCGAGGAGCGGCTGGCGGCGCGGGGCCTGAAGGTGCTCCGGTTCGCGAAACCGACGCATGCCAAGCCCGCGCCGCGCGGCGTCATTCAGGACCTCGTGGAGCGCTGCGACATCGTTGTCGAAGGGCTCGCGGATTGAGGCTCGTGCACGTCGTGCAGTTTGCATGACATCATCGAGCTCGACCGACTGGGAATGCCCGGCTGCGCGGTGGCCACCAGGGAGTTCCGCGATGCGGCGGCGGCGCAGGCGGATGCAATGGGCGTGAGCCCGGCGGTCGTGTTCGTGGACCACCCGATCCAGAACCGCACGCCGGACGAACTGGCGGACATCGCCGAGCGCGCAATCTCACCCATCCTGGCCGCCATCCGGAGCGGATAGCGGAACGGCATCGGCCTCAAGCCGGGAACCGGTTTGACATGAAGGACAAGCAGACGGCTAGTCGAGAAATCATCGACGATGTTGTCCGCCGCATTGTCGAAACCGCTGCCCCCGACAGGATCATTCTCTTCGGGTCTGCGGCAAGGGGAGATATGGGCGCCGACAGCGACTTGGATATCCTGATCGTAAAAGACGATCCCGATACTCTCGGTCTGCTGGCGCGCATCTATCGAAGCTTGTACGGAGCCGGCGCCGCAGTGGACGCCATCGTTGTGGCGCCGGAGGACCTGGAACGGTTCAAAGACAGCCACGCTTTGGTCCTCAAGTCTGCCCTTCTGGAAGGGCAGGTGCTCTATGAAGCCGCCTGAACGCTTTTCTCCGGACGATCCCCGCGATCCGATGGGTTGAAGAGCGCCTGTCATAGCGATGACTCGACGCGATTCCGCCCGCTATCTGCGGCGCATAGCGAGCCGGGTCCGCTCAGTCGGGAGCATCGGAGCGAACCTGTTCTGGCGCAGCGTCGCTACCGGGCGATGAAGCTGCGGTGCACCCATAGGCCCTGCGAGCGGCGCATTTCGGTGTAGAACGCCTTCTCCGATGCACGGGTTTCGACGGTCATCCGCCCTGGCATGGGTCGGCTGGCGAGTTGTTCGCCGCGCGCACCGTCGATGAAGGTCGCAACTTCGGCAAGCGTCGGCTGCGCGCGTCCCCGCGCATCCGCTGAGGCCATAACTTCGGTCGCCGCCGCTCTCAACTGCCGCGGCCAGAGTTTCCGGAACAGGCCGGCGCTGCCGAACTCGTCGCCGCCATCGATCCTGCCGCCGACGGCGAAGACATAGCCCACGGCGTCCGGATGCTCTTCCGGCAGTTTGCCGAGGGCTTCCTCATAGCCCTGCAACGCCGACTGGAGGGTCTTGTTTTCGAGCGACAATTGCAGGCTTGAGCGCGACCGCTCGTCGGCCACCGACCGCATCATCGCCCCGCCCAGAGCTGTCTGCGTTTCGCGAACCGAGGCCCATACCCGGCCCTGAAGGTCGTCGCCTGCCGGCAATCGTCGGCCTGTCCGGGTCCGTTCCGAGCCGCCCATCTCGGCACTCGTGTCCCGATGCGACCGGTAATGGAGCGCGAGCCTGCCGGCTTTCGACGGCAGGCGTGCTGTGGATGCCGAAAACTCGCGCTCCTTCTCGGAGCCACGACCCTCCCAGCGATCCTGCTCCACGCAAAACGATCCGATAGCGATATCGCCTGAGTTCGGCGGAACGATCATGCTGACGGTCAGGACCCGGTCCTGCTTGCCGCCCTTCACGATGTCGCCTGCCTGGATGAAGACCTCGCGGTCGCCCCGATTGCGAACGACAAGCTCTTCGACATCGCCGGTTTCGATGACCCTGACGACGCCTCGTTCCATCGCCTCGCCGAGAGTCAGCGGCAC
This sequence comes from Alphaproteobacteria bacterium, assembly GCA_965261985.1. Taxonomy (GTDB): domain Bacteria; phylum Pseudomonadota; class Alphaproteobacteria; order Bin95; family Bin95; genus Bin95. Next base: position 3,415,831 of record OZ253490.1, on the reverse strand, counting down.
GGGGCCGTCGTTTCCGTTCCGGCGGTGAATCAGGTAGATGGCAAGGCTGTCATGCGTGTAGGGGCCGCTAAGGCGGTAGTCGTCCTCCGCCGCTGCCGCAGCCGCCGAGCCCGCCGCCAATGCGCCGGCGGCCAGAATGGCGGCCGACAGGAATCCGAACCGGTGCATACCGAGATCCTCCTTTCCGGAATCGTTCCGTCAAGGACCTCGACTACATGGCGGATGCGGCAGCAGCGCGGCGGAATTGCGGCAATTTCGGGGACATCGCCCTCCTGCGTACCCGGCGGACCCGGAGCCCGCTACCAGCGAAGCGTCAGCGTGGCGGCGATGGCAGGCAGGAAAACAAGGGCGAGGCCGAAGGCGGCGGCCATGCGCCGGAGGGCTCGAATTGGGGAGAAGAAAAACTCGCTCGATCCGGGACGATATTCACCTCCCGCAACATTCGATGAACCGAACACCATGCCCATGAGAAGCCCCACTTTTCTGGCAGTTGGGGTCCTCACCTAACGACAGGGTATCTCATCAGGAAATGCCGATACAGGATTTTCTATGCATGGATTGCATGGTATATTAGTGAGATATACTTAGCGCCCATGGCTATGAATCATGGAATTTGAAAGAAAAACTAATCGAGTACCAAAGTTATTATTATTGTAATAACCTGCGATCACGTTGTTGTGACAATTTTAAGGTAATATGGATAAGCATGACCTTAACTATGCATGTGGAAACACCCACATAATTGTCACAGATGGCTCCGCCGGACTCCAAAAGGAGGGACTCCCGGCATGTTCGAAAAGCGCAGCGACCTGAAGAAGTTCCTTACCGTGGCGGAAACCGGCACGGTTCTCGGCGCAGCCGACCGGATCTCGATGACCCAGCCCGCCTTGTCGCGAGCCATCGCCCGGCTCGAGGCGTCGTTCGGCGGACGGCTGTTCGAACGGCTCCCGACAGGCGTCCGCCTCACCGAATTCGGCGCCACGGTCGCCGATCAGGCCCGCCACGTTCTCCGCGAGATCGAGACCGCCGAAGGAAGGGTCAGATCGGCACTGTCGGGCCATTCGAGCGGCCTGCGGGTCTCGGCAGGCCCGACATGGATGCAGGCGATCCTGCCTGAGGTCGTCGCCAGGTTTCACGATGCCTTTCCCGATGTCGAACTGAGGCTTCACGCCAAGACATTTCTCGAGGGCATCCGTCTGCTCGTAAACGGCGAAAGCGACCTCCACTGCGGCCGCATCGACGCCGAGCGGCACCTTCCGTCATTCCTTCGACGCGAAAGCTTTCTCAACATGACGTCGAGCATCGTTGCCCGCTCCGATCATCCGCTTCACACCGGCAAGGTGACCTGCGACGACCTGGTCGAGTGGCCCTGGATCGATTGCGAAGCTGCTGCAAGAACGCAGGATGACGAGGAGCAGTCGCCACTTGCCGAACTTCTCGACGAACTGTTTGCCAGAACCCGAAAACGCGTCCGTAAAGTGGTCCGCGCCGGTCCCGCGGGCCTGGCTCTGATGGGCACGGGTCCTTACCTGTCCAGGCTCCCGATCACCTTTCTCGACAGGCTTCCCGGCCTCCGTCTCAAGCCTCTGCCGCTTGAGTTCGGCACGGCCGCGTTTCGTGCCGGCATCGTTTCGCGCAGTTCGGCCTGGGACTTTTCCGCTTTCCGGCACTTCGCCGAAACCGTTCGCGAGGTAGCCCGCGGGCAGCCCGGACAATTGCAGCCCGTCGCCGCCACTTAGCCCAAGTTTAACGTTTGTGCAGCGGGTTCGGTCGATATTGAGGGCGGCTTATCTGACAAGCTTTTGATATTGCTGGATTGAGGTTTTCGGGCCGGCGATGTAGTGCCATAATATTTTTGCATTGGGGTTCCAGGCTCTTGCGCCCGTCCCTATGCTGTGCGCCATGTTCATCCGGCGCACCAGAACCCGCACCGGCGCGGGCGGCGAGGTCTATTATTCGCATCGCCTGGTGCGCTCGGAGCGCACAGGCGAGAAGGTCCGGCAGCGCACGCTGCTCAACCTCGGCAGCGACTTCCCGCTCGAACGCCATCACTGGTCGGTTCTGTGCGCCCGCATCCGGCAGTTGCTCGACCGCCAGAGCGATCTGGTGACGCTGTCCTGTCCGGCAGAAGTTGAGAGGCATGCCCAGCGCCTTGTCGCGCAGTTGCTCAACGGCGCGCCGTCCGGCGGCGGCGCCGACCTGCAGACGGTGGATGTCGGCACGCTGGAGCTGATCCGCCCGCGCTCGGCGGGGGTCGAGCATGTCGGTCTGTGGGCGATGGAGGAGCTTGGCCTGGAAGGGCTTCTGGAGCGACTGGGCTTCAACGGCCCGCAGCGCGCGCTCGCCATGGCCAGCATCGTTGCGCGCATGGCCGGGTTCGGAGCGCGCCTCCTGGCGCTGGCTGTGCGAGCGTTCGTCGCTCGGCGAGTTGCTGGGCGTGGACTTCGAGCGCATGAGCACGATGCGCCTCTACCGCGCCTCCGATGCCCTGATGTCGCACCGCGCGACGATCGAGGCGCATCTGTTCGACCGGGCGACGGATCTGTTCGGGCTGCGCCGCACGGTGACGCTCTACGACCTGACCAACACCTTCTTCGAGGGCGAGGCGGCGGCCCAGAGCAAGGCCGAGCGCGGCCACTCCAAGGAGAAGCGTTCGGATTGCCCGCTGCTGACCCTGGGGCTGGTGCTCGACGGCTCGGGCTTCGTGCGCCGCTCCGAGGTGTTCTCCGGCGCGGTCAATGAAGACTGGACCCTGGCGTCGATGCTCGAGGCCCTGGGCGCGCCGGCGGACGCGCTGGTAGTGATGGACGCGGGCATCGCCACCGAGGCCAACATCGCCTGGCTGCGCGGGAACGGCACCCGCTATCTGGCGGTCAGCCGGGAACGCACCCGCCGCTTCGACCCCGAACTGGCGCAGGCCATCGAGACCCGCTCGCGCCGCACGGTCCATGTCCACAAGGTCGTCGACCCCGACAGCGGGGAGGCGCGCCTCTACTGCTACTCCGAGGCGCGGGCGAAGAAGGAGCAGGGCATCGCGGACCGCTTCGCCGCGCGCCTCGAGGGCGAGTTGAAGAAGCTCCACGACGGCCTCGGGCGGCCGCGCACCCGCAAGAGGCTCGACCGGGTCTGGCAGCGCCTCGGCCGCATCGAGGAGAAGAGCCGCGGCGCCGGCGCGCACTACGACATCGACGTCATCGCCGACGACAGCGGCGAGAAGGCGCGCGCCGTCACCTGGAAGCGCCGTCCGCTCGCCGGTTCCATGATCACCCATCCCGGCGTCTACTGCCTGCGCACCAATGTCGAGGACTGGGACGAGGAGGCGCTGTGGCGGACCTATACCTCGCTCACCGACGTCGAGGCCGTGTTCCGCTCGCTCAAGTCCGAACTCGGTCTGCGCCCTATCTTCCACCAGACCCAGAGGCGCTCCGACGGCCACCTGTTCATCACCGTGATCGCCTACCAGATGGTGCAGACCATCCGTCGCCGCCTCGCCGAGCAGGGCGAGCACGCCAGCTGGGCCAGCCTCAGAGCTATCCTCGAAGGACAGCAGCGCGTCACCGCAACCTTCCAGCGCAAGGACGGGCGTACCCTCCACGTCCGAAAGGCCACACGCGCCGAACCCGGGCAACTGGAAATCTATCGCGCGCTCGCACTCGATCCCGCACCCGGAGGCGTTCGGAAAATGATCGTCTGAACCCAAATCCGTCCAAAGAAACCCGAATGTAGTGCCCTACGAGGAATCTCCTCCCCGTAAAACACTGATAATGAACAATCTTTGAAGTGGCGTGTTAAACTTGGGTTAGCGCGAAACGACGCCTGGCGGGCCAGCGTCCCCGAGCCGACCCGACCGACCGCCAGTCGATCCATCCGGATCGAATCGCGCTCTATCCGAGGGCGGTGGCGCGAACGGCGTCGGGAGTGAAGGGGACCCGCCGGAGCCGAAGTCCGGTTGCGGCATATACGGCATTCGCGATCGCCGCCGCGGTGGGGCCGGTCGTGGCCTCTCCGGCCCCGAGGAACGGCGCACGGCCGGGGTCGATCAGGACGGTTTCGAACGCGGGCACATTGTCGAAGCCCAGAATCGGATAGCTGTCCCAGTCCCGGCTGGTAATGCCGCCCCGGTCGAACGCCACCGCTTCGCGAAGGGTCCAGCTCGCCGCCTGGACGACCCCGCCTTCGAGCTGGGCGGCGAGGCCGGCCCGGTCCACGATCTCGCCTGCATCGGCGGCAATGACACAGCGTTCGAGCCGGATTTCGCCGGTATCGCCGACCCAGACTTCCATGACAACAGCCGCATAAGCCGCGCTGTTCGTGTACTGCGCGAATCCGATCCCGCGCCCCCGGCCTTCGGGGCAGTCTGCGCCTGAAGGGTCGAGACGTTCCGCCGCCGCTTCGATTACCGCGCGGCCGCGCGGGTCCGAAAGATGGCGCAGCCGGAAGGAAACGGGATCGCTGCCCGCTTCCTCGGCGAGCTCATCCATGAAGGACTCGATGGCGAAGACATTGGCATAGCCGCCGAGCGAGCGCAGCGCCGAGACCCGCAGCGGCATGCCCCGGACCAGATGCTTGACCAGGCGCTTCTCCGGCAGGTCGTAGAGCGGGTCGAGATTGCGGTGGATGCCCATATGGCGCCCCATCGCCGGGCCCATGACGGGCGGCGCCAGCGGCTCGGCGAGAAACCGGGCGGACAGGAGGCGGGCAGCGCCTATTTTGTCGGGACCCGGACGCGGCCGCATGGAATAGGTGTCGCTGTATGTCTCGTGCGACCAGGCGGCGATCCTGCCGCCGCCGTCGAGGCTCGCGCGCAAATCCATCGAGGCGCAGGAGCCGTAGGGCTCCCAGGCATGCTCATCCTCGCGCGTCCATTTGAGCATGACCGGCGCGCCGGGGAGCGCGCGGGCAATGAGGGCTGCGTCGAAGGCCGCATCGTCGGCGCCGTTATGGCCGTAGCAACCGGAACCAGGCGCGTGAACGACGCGGACCGCTTCGGGCGCCATGCCGAAGGCCTCGGCCAGTGCAAGGCGCAGGAAGTAGATCCCCTGGCTGTGGGTCACGACGGTCAGGCGGCTATCGGCAAACGCCGCCATCGCCGCCGACGGACCGAGCGAGCCGTGCATCTGGTAGGGCCGTTCGTACCGGGCTTCGAGAGTGGCGGCAGCGCCGACCGGCGGGGCGTCGAGCGGCGGCACCGATGCTTCGACCGGAGTGCCGTCGACGACCGGGAGGTTCACTTTTTCGTTAGTGCGCAGGCTCTCGTAAATGTCACGGGAGGAAAGCCCGTCGCCCGAATCCCACGACGCGGCGACGGCAAGACGCTCGGCCGCCCTGACCGCTGCATACTCGTCAGTCGCCGCAACCGCGAGGAAGCTGCCGTCGCGCACGACCTCAACACCTTCCGCAGCAAGGCGTTCGAGAACGGCAGGGTCAACGGCCGTAAGTCTCGCGTGGTAGTGTGGCGGGCGCACCAGCCGCGCATGCAGCATGCCCGGCAGGCTCATGTCGTGGAGGAAATAGGGCCGCCCGAGAACCAGCTCCTCCATCCCCCGCGCCGTTGCGGCGGTTCCGATATGACGCAGCGCGGCGCGCGGTTTGAGCGGCGCATCCGGATCGACAGCGATCCCGAATTGCCTGCCGTCGCCGAGCTCCGAATAGGAGGTCTTCCTGTTGGTGGCGCGCGAGTGGATCGTGCCGTCATCCACCTCCAGCGTGGCGATACCGACTTCCAGCGCCCGGGCTGCGTGCTCCAGCATATGTTGGCGCGCCGTCGCCGCCGCCAGCCGAACCGCATTGCCGGTCTGGGCCATCGACTGGCTGCCGGAGGTGAACCCTTCGTCCGGCGACAACCCGGTCTCCGCCCGCACGGTCTCAACCCGGCTAGGGTCGATATCGAGCTCATCGGCAACCAGCAATGCGACCGCGGTCGAGATGCGCTGGCCGATATCGACCTTGCCGCTGCGCACGACAACCGTCCCGTCGGTGCCGAAGGCGAGCCAGTCGTCGAGCGCAGGGTTGTTCTCGAGGCTAGGGTTAGACGCCATCGGTTGCCTCGGCGATAAGCCGGTCCACCGCTCTCAGCACATCGGCATGCGCGCCGCAGCGGCACAGGTGCCCCTGCAGCGCCTCGACCGCGCCGCGACGGTCGGGACACGGCGTTGCCCGCAGATAGGCGGTCACCGCAACGATCAGCCCGCTTGTGCAATAGCCGCATTGCGCGGCGCCGGCTTCGAGGAAGGCGCGCTGCACAAGGCTGAGTTCCCCGTCCTCCGCAAGTCCCTCAACCGTGGTGATCGCACGGCCTTCGAATTCGGAGACGGCCCGGACGCAGCTCAGCACCTTTTCGCCATCGACGATCGCGGCGCAGGCACCGCACTGCTCCAGCCCGCAGCCGAGCTTCGCGCCGACAAGGCCCAGCCGGTTGCGCAACACATAGATCAGCGGCGTTGCCGGGTCCGCCTCGACCTCGCAAACCGCGCCATTAACCTTGAGGACGATTGCGCTCATTCACGAACGGCGGCGGCGGTTCATCGCTGGCGGACGAGTTCGTCCAGACCGCCCGCGAACTCCTTGCTCGCGACCATGTCCGGGAGCAGCGAGGTGAGCCATTCGGGGTCGACGGACACGGCGTTCCGCTCCAGCGAGGGCATGCTGCGCTCCGCCAGCGCCTGCCAGTCCCCGGCCATCCGCCAGCCCGCGAGAAGGTCCGCGCGGGGCTCGCCGCCAAGAGCGCGAACGAGGAAATCCGTGAAGTTGACGACCGGCGGCCCCTGCGTCTCGGCCGCGGCGGACAATTGCGCGTGGCAGCCGTGGTAGAGCGACACCAGCGCATCCGCCTTCTTCTCTTCGGCCAGGGCGTAGGTCGCCTTGCGGCGCTCCGCCTTCAATCCGGGAGACCGGTCCTGACCGGAGCCGCCGCAGGTATACCCGGACTCCCAGGCGATTCCCGCGACGTCCAGCCCCGGAACGCCGCCCAGCAGCCGCGCGACATTCTCGCCGAGGTCCGCCATGCCCTCATGGGCGTGGAGGAGCACCCGCATCGGCACTTCCGTCGTGTAGAGGTCCTCCAGCCGCTCGCTTTTCTCGACCAGGAAGCGGGTCACATGCTCGAACGCGAAGGCCGCTTCCCCGTATCCGGCAGCCGTTTCCCCGAGATGGAGCTGGCATGACGGGCACCAGCTCAACACCCGCTCCGGCTCGAAGTCCCCGAACCGCTTCAGCGTGCCGTCGGTCACGCGCCCGCCGGCGTCCGCCTCGCCTTCCCACTTGGTGTGGATGATGCCGCAGCAGGCGGCAGGCCCGCCGAGCACCTCGTAATCGACCCCAACCGCGTCCAGCACATACATGGCGTTGAACAGCAGGTGCGGCGTGCGCACGGCATTGCAGCCGACATAGAAGACCACCGGAACCGCTCTCGGCTTCGGCGGTTGCAGCAGCCTCGCCAGGTCGGCCGGCGCAAGCTGCATCGCCGCCATCAGGCGAATGGCGCGCGCCATCTTGCGGAAAAGCTGCGGCGTGTCGCTATGGGCTTCCGCCGACTTGGCGCTGGCGAGCATCACCATGGTGCGCGGATTGATCCCTTCGGGACAGGCGGGAATGCACTCCCCGCAACCGTTGCACTGATGCACCCACGCGGCAGCCGGCCCGTCCAGCCTGCCGCCGTCCCGAAGCACCTCCAGAACGCCACCCGCAACGGCTTTCGGGTCGGCGTCGGAAATCCCCGCATGGGGCACGACGGGACAAGCCTCGACGCAGGCCCCGCAGCTTGTGCAGGCCGAGACAATGTCCTCCGCCCGCGCGGTCATGAATGATGTCAGCGTCCCGTCCGGCATTGCAGCCTCCTATTCGGCGTCTTCCATGTCGAACACCGCCTCGATCTCGACGAGCATTTCCGGCACCGCCAGCCGGCCGACCTCGACAAGCGTGCTGCCGGGCTGCCCCGTAAAGTGGCGGTGCCACACGTCCGCATGTTCGCTGAACCGCTCGATATCGGTCGTGTACATGGTGATCTTCACCATATCCTCCCAACCGGTCCCGGCATTTTCCAGCACGACCGCCATATTGGCGAAGCAGACTTCCATTTGCCGGCGCATGTCGCCCACGCCGTCAATGCTCCCGTCGCCCTTGCGTGCCGTGATGCCGGAAGTGAACAGCAGCGAGCCGGTCGCCACGACGCCCGGCGCGAAGGGAATGCTCTTGTGCCAGGGCTTGTCGACCTCGATGTGCCTGCGTGACACCTGCAACCTCCCTGTCGTTCTACGGGCGGGCGGCGAACGCGCCCTCCCCGTTCAGGCCGCCGCCTCGGCCAGCACGCGGATCGCCTCGGGCGTCGCGCCGGTCAGCGCGATGCCGGCGATGCGGCCGGCGGCAATCGCGTCCTTCCAGGCGCCCAGGCGGTCGCGTATGCGCGCCTTGTCGCCGAGCAGGGCCACGCCGTCCACGAACTCGTCCGGCAGCGCGGCGCTCGCCTCCTTGCGCTGGCCGGAGAGGAACAGGTCCTGCACCTTGCGCGCCTCGCCCTCGTAGCCCATGCGGGCGACATAGTCGTTGTAGAAGTTCTTGTTCCTGGCGCCCATGCCGCCGACATAGAAGGCGAGATGGTCGCGCACCGGGGCGCGGCAGGCTTCCAGATCGTCGCCGACGCGGATCGGCACGAAGGGCACGACCTCGAAATCGTCGGCCGTTTTGCCGTTCCCGGCCTTGGCGAGCCCTTCGGCAATCGGCTCGCCGAAGACATCGCGCTCGGGGTCCATGAACACCGGGATCACGCCGTCGGCCACTTCCGCCGCGGTGCGCACGCCGGCCGGCGTGATCGCGGCGGTATAGATCTTCAGGTCCGGGTCGGGGTGCAGGATGGTCTTGAGCGGCTTGCCGAGGCCGGTGGCGCCCGGCCCATGATAGGGGATGTCGTAATGCTCGCCGTGATGCTCCAGCACACCCTCGCGGCGGAGGATCTGGCGGATGATCGAGATATATTCCCGGGTGCGCGCCAGCGGCTTGCCGAACGGCACGCCGTGCCAGCCCTCGATCACCTGCGGCCCCGACGGTCCGATGCCGAGCACGAAACGCCCGCCGGACATCTCCTGGAGCGTCATCGAGGTCATGGCCGCCAGCGCGGGCGAGCGCGACTGCATCTGGATGATCGCCGTGCCGACCTTGATCCGCGAGGTCTGCGCCAGGATCCAGGCGGCGGGCGAAATCGCGTCCGTGCCCCAGGCCTCCGAGGTCCAGCACATCTCGTAGCCGAGGCGTTCGGCCTCCTGCACGAGCGCCACGTTGTCCGCCATGTCGCCGCCGCTATAGCCGAGTGTGATGCCGAGCCGCATCGCTTTCCTCTCCCGAAATCGTCGCGGAGGACCTTAGCGGCAAACCGGCTTCCCCGCTATCCTTGCCCGTCGCCAGGGAGAAGAGCGGTATGGCTAACGAACGGGAACGGGCGAGCGCCGCCGGGCGCAGGCCGATCGGCAATGCGGAGGTCACGCAGCGCCAATGGGGCGGGTTCGAAGGCAGCGTCCTCACCGGAGCCCGGACCGTCGTGGAGCCCGTGGACCCGGACCGGGACGCCGCCGGCCTCTACACCGCCGGCATAGAAGGCGAGGAGCCGGAGCGGATCTGGGACTATCTGGGTTACGGCCCGTTCCCCGACAGCGCGGCCGTGCGCGAGTGGCTCGCCGGCTGCGCCGCCTCCAGGGACCCGCTCTTCATGGTCTATCGCGACCGGGAAACGGGCCGGCCCGGCGGCATGGGCAGCTTCATGGAGATCAGAACGGCCGCGGGCGTCGGCGAAATCGGCAATATCTGGTTCGGCCGCGCCTGGCAGCGGGATATCCGCGGGACCGAGGTTCTCTCGCTGATGATGCACCATGTGCTCGAAACGCGCGGCTACCGGCGGCTGGAATGGAAGTGCAATGCGCTGAACGCCGGCTCGCGCTCCGCCGCACTCCGCTTGGGCTTCCGCTATGAGGGCACCTTCCTCAGCCACCTGATCGTCAAGGGCCGCAGCCGCGACACGGCCTGGTTCTCGCTGACCGACGAGGAATGGCCCGCCGTCCGCGCCGCCCATGCCCAATGGTTCGCACCGGAGAATTTCGATGCCGACGGCCGGCAGAAGACCTCCCTGAGCTCCTTGACCCAAGCGCTCTGGTAGGCGGTGCCTATCCGGGACCAAAAGAATGGCACTCGGGCGATACCCTGGGAGCCCCGCCGCACCCGACAATGTCACCCCGGCCTTGAGCCGGGGTCGGGTCCAGTCCGGCCATCTGCATGGATTTCGATGGCCTGGACCCCGGATCGCCGCTGGCGCGCCGTCCGGGGTGACACGAGAGAACGCGCCGTCCGAACTGTCTGTCCCGTGCCCGGCTACCCCTCCGGGTGGAAGTGGTCGTAGAGGCGCCGGGCCACGGTCTTCGAGATGCCGGGCACGGCCAGCAGGTCCTCGAAGCCGGCGCCCTCGACGCCGCGCGCCGAGCCGAAATGGTGCAGCAGGGCGCGTTTGCGTGCCGCGCCAATGCCGGCCACCTCGTCCAGCGGCGACTGCCGTACGGCCTTCGCACGGCGCGCGCGGTGGGTGCCGATGGCGAAGCGGTGCGCTTCGTCGCGCAGGCGCTGCAGGAAGTGCAGCGCGGGGTCGTGCTGCGGCAGGGAGAAGGGCGGCCTCTCCGCCGTGAAGAAACGCTCGCGCCCGGCATTGCGGTCCGGCCCCTTGGCGATGGCGGCCAGCGGCAGGTCCTCGATGCCGAGCTCGGCAAGCGCACTCTGCGCGGAAGACAGTTGCCCCGCGCCGCCATCTATCAGAACGAGATCGGGCCATGAGCCGCCAGCGCGCTCCGGGTCCTCCTTCAGCGCACGCGAAAAACGCCGGTGCAACACCTCGCGCATCATGGCGAAGTCGTCGCCGGGCGCACCGTCGCCCTTGATGTTGAACTTGCGGTAGGCGTTGCGGACCAATCCCTCCGGCCCGGCGACGATCATGCCGCCAACCGCGTTCCGGCCCTGGATATGGCTGTTGTCATAGACCTCGATGCGCTCCGGCGGGCCTTCCAGGTCGAACAGCTCGGCCACGCGCTGGAGCAAGTCGCGCTGGGTTGCGTTCTCGGCAGAACGGCGCGTCAGCGCATCGCGGGCATTGGCAAGCGCGTGATCGACGAGCTTGCGCTTGGCGCCGCGCATCGGCCAGCGCAGATCGACGCGCCTCCCGGCCTTCAGGCTGAGCGCCTCCGCAAGCAGCGCGTCCTCCGCCGGGCGCGCGCTCAGCAGGATGCGGCGCGGCGGCGGCTTGTTGCTGTAGAACTGACCGACAAACGCCGCGAGGAATTGCGCCGGGTCGTAGTACCGGCTGCCGGTCGGGAAATAGGCGCGATTGCCGAAATTCTGCCCGGCGCGGAAGAAGAACACCTGGATGCAGGCCTGCCCGCCATCGAAATGGGCCGCGATCACATCGGCATCGCCGACGCCCTCCACATTGATGTCCTGATGCGCCTGGACGCGCGTCAACGCACGGATGCGGTCGCGGTATAGCGCCGCCGTCTCGAATTCCAGCGCATCGCTCGCTTCCTGCATGCGCTCGGAGAATGCCTGCTGCACAGTCCGGCTCTGGCCCGAGAGGAAGGCGCGCGCTTCGCCGATGGACGCTTCGTAGTCCTCCGATGACACCCGGCCGACGCAAGGCGCGGAGCAGCGCTTGATCTGGTAGAGCAGGCAGGGCCGCGTGCGGCTGCGGAACACCGGATCGGAGCAGGACCGCAGCAGGAAGGCGCGCTGGAGCGCGGTCAGCGTCCGGTTCACCGCGCCCGCCGAGGCAAAGGGGCCGAAATACTCCCCCGGCCGCGAGCGCGCCCCGCGATGCTTGAGGATACGCGGCCACTCGTGGTCGCGCGCGATGAGGATGTGGGGGAAGCTCTTGTCGTCCCGCAGCAGCACGTTGTAGCGGGGGCGCAGCTCCTTGATGAGATTGATCTCCAGGAGCAGCGCCTCAACTTCCGTATGCGTCGTCACCACCTCCATCGAGGCGGTCTCGGAGATCATGCGGCGGATGCGGTAGGGCTGGTTGTCCGGGCGGACATAGGCGGAGACGCGCCGGCGCAGCGACCGCGCCTTGCCGACATAGAGCACCTGGCCGCGTCCGTCGACCATGCGGTAAACGCCCGGCGCCAGCGGCATGACCCGCAGATGCCGGCGGATCGCCTCGACCCCCGCGGCGACTCGCTGCGGCGCTTCCAATTCAGCCTGTTCTTCCGCCATGCGCCTATCCCGCGCCGGCCGACGGTCCATACTCAACGGCAACATAGGCGGCATAGACCGCGAGGAACAGCAGGCCCGCCGGACGCCCGAACCGCCCCCGGAACATCAGCCAGGAGACCAGGGCAATCGTCGCGGCCAGCATCACCCACACGGCGAGATCGAGCAGACGGCCCGGAATGTCGAGGGGTTGGACGGTCGCCACCACGCCGCCGATCGCCAGCAGGTTGAAGATATTGGCCCCGAGCACATTGCCGACCGCCACCTCGGGATGGCGGCGATAGGCGGAGACGACCGCCGTGGCGAGTTCCGGCAAGGAGGTGCCGACCGCTACCACCGTGACGCCGATCACCGCTTCCGAAACGCCGATCTGGCGGGCGAGGCCGATAGCGCCCTCCACCAGCAGGTTCGACCCTCCGATGACGCAGGCGAGGCCGATGGCGAGCGTGCCGACCGCCATCCAGAGCGGCCGGTCCGTCGCCGTCTCTTCGACCTCGGGCGCGTTTCGGCTGCTGCGCGCCCGCCGATAGGAAACCACCGTGAACGCCGCGAGGCAGACCAGCAGCAGCGCACCGTCGAACAGGCCCAGGCTGCCGCTTAATGCGAGCGCGAGGAACAGCAGCGTCACGCCGATGACAGCGCAGCCCTCGAAACGGACCTCGCGCGGCTCGACCGCCAGCGGATAGACGCAGGCCGCCGCGCCGAGGATCAGCAGAAGGTTGCAGATATTGCTGCCGACGATATTGCCGATGGCGATTCCGGGCGCGCCACGGAACGCCGCCTCAAGGCTGACGAACAACTCCGGCATGGTGGTGCAATAGGCAACCACGGTGAGCCCGACGATCAGCGGCGAGATCCCGAGCCGCGCCGCAAGCTGCACCGCGCCGCGCACCAGGAATTCCGCCCCGCCGAGGAGAAGCACGAAGCCGCCGAGCAATTGGAGGTAGATCATGAAGGTTCCAGTCGCGGATTGCCGCTCATTCGAGTCGGCCCGGAACCGGCGGCAGCGGCAAGGCCCCGGTCGAAGGTCATGACGTCCCGCACACTCCGTCTGCGGCAGCTCGCCAGATGACACAGATCCCTCGCCTGGAGGGCGGGATGCTCGTCCCGAAGACGTCGGGCCAGCACAATATCCGCCTCTTCCAGAGGCCAGACCTCCACTCCCGCGCGCGAGGCGAGGTCGAGAGCCGAGTCGAAGGCTGCGAGCCTGCCGCGAGGCAGATAGGCATGGGCAAGCTCCTGGAGGACTTCGGCGGAGGTGCACAGCGCCGCGCCGTCCCTGTGCGCCTCGATGAAGAACCGCCGCGCCTCCGGCTTCAGCGGGTGGGGGCGCCCGACCGCATACATAAAGACATTGGTATCGACGAAGATCAGGTCCCGCTCTCTCCGCCGGCTCTCGAAGCGGCTATGACGTCCAGGTGTTCATGCCAGTCCGGCTCGGTCTCCGGGCCTTCGGCGGAGTCGCACGCACGGAAGAACGCCTCCACGTCTTCCTGGGAGGCGAACCGCCGGTTCCTTCGGCCGGCCTCTAACCGGGCGCGGGCTGCGGCCCTCAGCCACGCACTGAAGGTGATGCCCTCCCGGCGCGCCTGGTCGGCGAACCGCTCCCGCTCGTCATCGGGGATGAGCAACTGGACCCTCGCCACTGCACTCGCTCCCTTCTCCTCATATGTGTATGCAATATACACATCATTGGCGCCCGCTTCAATGCTAACGACATGCTGACGGGACGACCGCCCGACAGCTATCCCGCCCGGACGCGGTCGGCGGCCCAACCGGCTGGCAGCCATAGCGATTTCCCCTGCCGATGCGCACCCCGAACGGCTATTTGTGGTGTGACCCGACAACAGGAAGGACACCGACCATGAGCCTGCCGCTGGACGACCGGACGCGCTTCGGCCTGATGACCCGCCTGCCGACGCCGGAGCTTACCCGCCGGACGATCGGGCTTCTGGACCGGCTGGAGTTCGATTCGGTCTGGGTCGGCGACCATCTGGCTTTCACCACGCCGATCCTGGACCCGTTCGTGCAGCTTTCCTATGCGGCCGCCCTGTCGCCGCGCCTCACCGTCGGAACCGCAGTCTATCTGCTGCCCATGCGGCATCCGGCGGGTGTGGCGAAACAGGCTGCCTCGCTGGACCATCTGGCGGAAGGCCGCTTCATCTTCGGCATCGGAGTCGGCGGCGAGTTCCCGCCCGAATGGGAGCTTGCCGGCGTGCCTCACAGCGAGCGCGGCGCGCGCATGACCGAGTCCATCGAGGTGCTGCGGAAACTCTGGGCCGGCGAGCCGGTCGCCCACGAAGGGCGCTTCTTCCCGTTCTCGGAAGTGCATATGCAGCCGGCCGCCTTCACCCCCGGCGGGCCGCCGATCTGGTGCGGCGGGCGCAAGCCGGCGGCGCTGCGGCGCGCGGGCCGGATGGCCGACGGCTACATGTCCTATGTGGTCACGCCGGAAATGTTCGCCGATGCCCTCGGCACCATCGCTGCGGCGGCCGAGGAAGCGGGCCGCGAGATCGAGACCTTCGGCACCTCGCACCTGCTGTTCTGCTGCATCGACGACACCTATGAGAAGGCCCTCGATCAGGCGGCAGACCTGCTCTCGAAGCGTTATGCGATGGATTTCCGCAAGCCGGCCCAGCGCTACGCGGCGCTCGGCACGCCTGCCGACATCGCGGAGAAAATCGCCGCCTTCCACAAGGCCGGCGTGCGCCACTTCAACCTCGACTTCATCGGCGACCAGCCGATGCGCATCGAAGGGCTGAACCGCTTCGCCGAAGAGGTCCGCCCGCTCATCGCCTGAGCGCGGCTGCGGCTTCCCGCGCGGCGCGCTGCCCATCCGCCACGGCCTCGGCGAGCGAACCGGCGCGGCGAACGGCGCCCGCCGTAAAGACACCCTCCCCCGCCAGCGCCGCGACCGGCTCCAGACCGATAAAGACGAACACGCCCGAGACCGCCAGCCGCCGCCCATCGGCAAGCGTCACGGCCTCGACGCCGCTTTCGCCGTCGATGGAAGCGACCTCGCTGTTCCAGTGGAAACGGAATTTCGGGTCGGCCGCCGCCCGCGCGCCGTATCCGGCCCGCGCAGAAAGACGGCTGCCGCGCACGATCATCGCAATCGAGCGCGCATAGCCCGCAAGGTGCAGGGCTTCCTGCAGGGCCGCATCGCCACCGCCCACGACTGCCACATCGGCATCCCTGAAGAAGCCGGCGTCGCAGAAGGCGCATTGCGACACGCCGCGCCCGGTCAGCGCTTCTTCGCCCGGCACCCCCAGCCGGCGGAGCCTTGCGCCGGTCGCCGCCACAACGGCCCTCGCCCGGTAGCGGCGCCCATCCGTCTCGACGACCCGGCGGCGGCCCTGAACGCGGATGGCATCGACATGCTCTTCGTGAAAACGCACGCCGGCTTCCGCCAGCCGGTCTTTCCAGCCGAAAGCCAGTTCGGCGCCCCCGACGGCCGCCGGCCAGCCGTCGAGCGCGCCCACATTCGCGACGAGCCCGCCATAGAGCCCGGACTCGAACAGCGCTACCGCAAGCCCCTGCGAAACCGCCTCATCCGCCGCCGCGAGCCCCGCGACCCCGCCGCCGACCACCGCCAGGTCGAGCGGCCTCATGCCCCGATCTCCTTCACGATGCAGCACGGCGGGAAGCCCCAGGAGGGGAACCAGGCGCATTGCGGGATCGGGATGTCGCCGCCCGCCACGATCAGCACGATGTCCTCCGGCCGCGCGACGGCCGGCACCGCATCGTCGCCCTCCGTCCATTCCGGCCAGCGCCCGCTGCCGAGCAGGCGGGTGCGCAGCCAGAGCTTCTCGAAGTCTGCGCGCGGCATCCGCCCCCGGCGCCAGAGCGCCTCCTTTGCGTCCGCCTTGGACCAGCCCTGTCCTGCCAGTTCCTGCGCGACGAACGGCGCCATCACGACCGCCGCCTTTCCCTCCCAGGCCATGTTGAAGGCCGACGCGGCAGAGCCCATGACGCTGGCCAGGTCGTCGAGCCCCCCGGTCACATTGATCGCCGTCTCCGCGCGCATCAGCACGAGCGCATTCTTGCAGGCAAGCTCCTCATGCAACGGTTCCCAGGGATTGGCGGCGGCGTTCTCCGCCAGCACCATGGTGTAGCGCCCCGGCTGGCCAAGGCCGGCGAAGGAAACGGCCTCCGGCCAGCCGCCGCCGATATTGTTCATGACGAACCTGACGGCGCGGCCGATGGCGGCGTTGGCCTGCCAGCCCGGTCCCAGCATCCCGAAGCCGGCATTGACCTCCAGCCGCTCGACGACCGGCCCGCTCAACAGGATCAGCGGCGCCACATTCTCGTCCGTGGTCTGCACCCCACGCAGGTTGAAGGCGGGGTCGGCCAGCGCCTCGACTGCCGCGACAACGACCGGGAAATGCTCCGGCGCGCATCCCGCCATGACGGCGTTGGCGGCCACGCGCTCGACCGTCGCCACGCCCTTCAGCGGGTCGAGTTCGCCGAGGCTTTCGTTCCGCCCGCGCCCGCCGGCGCGCAGCATGGCGTCCACGCGGTCGAGCGTCGGCGGCACGATGGGCAGTCCGTCGGTCCAGCCGCGCCGGTAGTAGAGCGCGCCCGGGTCGCCGCCGCGCAGCACCTCGACCCGCTGGCGCGGAAACCGCCCGGCCCCGGTGAGCCGGGCGGTCATGCCCTTTTCGCGCGCCCGGCGGACGAGCGTGTCGTCGATCCACTCGCCGTTCGCCCGCTGTCCCGCCGGGATCAGCAGCCAGAGTGCTTCTCCGCTCAAGTCGTCATTCCTCTACCGGCTGCCGCCGCTTCTGCTTGCGGACCGAGGATCAGAGCACTCGCGCGACATCTGTCCGTGCAAAGTCCAGTCCGACCTGGAGCAAGGCGCAATCATGTGTTTTCGCAATCTCATAAGCGAAGCAATCGCCGAAGTTCAGACTGGCGGGATGAACGCCTTTGCCCCATTGCGCATAGCAGTCGGCGACACGCCGTGCCACTGCCGGAAAGACGCTGACAATCTCAAACTCGAGCCCATCGACAAGCTCTGCCATTTCCCTGCCCAGACCTCGCCTTTCGGCCACGATGAGCGCTTCCGCCACCGTCGCGGCGGAAATCAGGAGACGGTCGTTCGCTGCGAGAGCATCCGTGCAGGCGGCCGCCTCCGGCTCGCCCAGCAGAATCGCCATAAGCGCGGAAGTATCGACCGCGATCAATTCGGCAAACCGTCCTCGTCATAGAGGAAGTCCTGGCTGCGGGCCGCCTCGGAGTCTGCGGCCCGTTCGCTTACTTCACCGATTTCGTAGAACGTGCGCAACGGTTTGCCGCGATCTTTGGCAAGGTCAGCCATCCGCTTGCGAGCGGCAGCCCGCACTGCTGCAATCACGGCGCGCCGGGAATCGGCATTGGGCCGCCGCTGGACAGGCGCCAGCCTCACGGTCGCCTGGCCGTGACGGGTCAGCACAACCTCTTCGCCCGCCTCTGCGCGGCGGACGAGTTCGGTCAATTGCGCCTTTGCATCACTGACGGAAACCCGCATCGGGTCACTTCCCAGAACGCATACCGATTCAGGTGAATATGGACCAAAATATAGTCCATTTCAAGGACCGTACGGGAATCATGGGATCAAAAAAGGCATCGGCCGGAGCTGTCCCTCTCCGGCCGCTGCCTCTCGCGCTCAGCCAGCAGCCGCCAGCCGGGCCTGCCAATCCGCCGGCAGTTCGATCTCGCGGCTTACCGGGAAGCCGAGAATGCCGTTATGCGAGAACACATAAGCGTTGGTGCGCAGCGGATCGCCTGCGACTGCGATCATGAAATCCTCCGGCTCGCAGACGATCGGCACCAGCCGGTCCGGGTCGTCGGATTCCGCGAAGACCTCCGGCGCCTTGCCGAGGGCCGCAAGCTCGTTCAGCGAGCGGTGGCCCGGCACCAGGTTGGTCCAGCCCGAGAGGTAGTTCTCGAACTTCCGCGCCGGCATCCGCGCATGTTCGTAGAGCCAGTCGCGCAGGTCTTCCTTGGAGAACCCGGAGCCGGCAATGGTCTCGGCCAGGATCGGCGAGAGCACCAGCAGCGGTCGGTAGGTGCCGGTCGCCATGCCGACGGTGAACACCAGCTCCCAGCCGGACTGCTTGACCAGCGCGTCCGCCAGGTAGGGCAGCATCTCCTCGGCCCGCCGCCCGAACACCGAGGTCACAACATCGCCGCCGGTATAGCGCGAGATGGTGACCGCATTGGCGCCTTCCGGCAGGCCCATGTCGGCCGCCGTGTTGGGCCAACCGATGCGTGCCAGCACGTCCTCGTTCTCGGCGAGCGCGACCCGCCAGGTGTTGCCAAACGTGCCCTTGTCGGTCTCGTGCGGAAGGAAGCCCGCGACATTGCGCAAATAGAGCCGCCAGAACCGTCCGATGGAGGTGTTGGCCTGGAAGCCGTCGCGCAGCGCGCCCTGCTCGTAGTTGAAGTCCAGCGCCTTGGCGATCGGGCCGTTGACGGTAATCAGCGTCTCCGCGCCCGGCGTGTTGCCGGAGTGCTCGACGCCGTATTCGGGGTCCGCCATCGCTTCGGCCAGCGCCACCAGCACCGGCATGTATTCCGGCCGGCAGCCGGCCATGACGCCGTTCGCCGCCACATTCCAAACCGTCGCAGCCCGGTTGTCGGGCGGGACCTTGCCGAGCACGGTGTCCGCCGGCCGGTCCGAGAAGGCGAGGAAGCGCTCGATCTTCTCCACCGAAGGCGGCACGACCGGAAGGCCGTCGGACCAGCGGTTCTCGTAGAAGAGGCGGTTCACCTCCTCGAAGCTGCCTTCGAAGACAATGTCCTGCGCCTCCGGCTCGACCGTCTCGACCGCCGCAGCCGGCGGTTCGGTCAGGTTGGCGATGACCGCATCCAGCGTTTCGCCCAGCACATTGGAACGAAGCTCGTTATCGGTCTGGGTATCGACATGGCCGGCGACCGGCGCCAGCGGCAGGTTCGGCATTCCCAGCCCCACGGCCGTTGTGCCCGCCTGGCCGACAAAGCCCTCGCAGACCAGCGATGAGGACGGCACGCCCGCCGCTTCGGCCACTGCGCTCACCCGCAACACGGCGGGTGTGCAGGAGCCTCAGCAGCCCATCCCGGAGACGATGGCATCGGCCTTGAGTTCCTTCAGCCGGTCCGGCAGCGAAGCGACGATCTCGCGCTCTTCGTCGCCGTGCGTCGAGCCGAAGACGTCGTAGCCGATGAAATCGACGCCCGGATAGCGCTGGGCCAGCCCGTCGGCCAGCATCGGGAAGATCTCGTCGCCCCGGAACAGGTAGTCCCAGAGGAAGGCGACGCGCTTGCCCTCCAGGCTGTCGAGGCGCGGCGCGAGCGCCTGCAGCGCCTGCGCCTTCTCGCCCCGGGGCCAGACAACGGCATACTCGGCCATGGGTTCCTTCTCCCGCTTGAATTCCGCAAGCCCGGAGGCTGCGACCGGGGGCTGCCCGCGTCAAGAGGCGCGGGAAAACTCTCTACCGGCCGGACGGCATCGCGCTCACGCGAACGGCAGCAGCACCGTCGAACCGGTGGTCTGCCGCGCCTCGATGGCGCGATGCACTTCGGCGGCCTCGCGCAGCGGATAGCGGTTGCGCACGGTGATCGTCACCGCGCCCGACGAAACGGCGTCGAACAACTCCTGCGCCCCGGCGACCAGGTCCTCGCGCTCCTCGACATAGTGCATGAGCGCCGGACGGGTGACGAACAGCGAGCCCCGCGCGCCCAGTTCCACGACATCGACCGGGTCCGGCGCGCCCGAGGCATGGCCGT
This sequence comes from Alphaproteobacteria bacterium, assembly GCA_965261985.1. Lineage (GTDB taxonomy): Bacteria > Pseudomonadota > Alphaproteobacteria > Bin95 > Bin95 > Bin95. Next base: position 3,395,851 of record OZ253490.1, on the reverse strand, counting down.
AGCTCGCCAGGATGCCGAGCGGACGCAAACAGTCCAGCGAGCGGGTGAAGGTGTCCTTGCCGATGCTCTCGTAAACCACCGGGCAGCCCTTGCCTTCGGTTACATCCATGACCAGCGGCACGAAATCCTCGCGCGAATAGATGGCGACATGGTCGGCGCCGTAGGTCTGGGCGAGTTCCGCCTTCTCGTCGGTGGAGACCGTGCCGATCACGGTCGCGCCCAGATGCTTCGCCCACTGGCACAGGATCAGCCCCATGCCGCCTGCCGCCGCATGGATCAGCACCGGGTCGCCCGGCTGCACGCTGTAGGTCCGGCGCAGGAGATACTGGGCGGTGAGGCCCTTGAGCGTGATGCCGGCGGCGTCTTCCTCGGAGATGCCGTCGGGCAGCTTCACCAGCCGTTTGGCCGGCATCACCCGGCGTTGCGCATAGGCGCCGTGGGGCGGGCTGGCATAGGTGACCCGGTCGCCGACCGCGCATTCGCTCACGCCGTCGCCGACCGCCTCCACCGTGCCTGCGCCCTCGATGCCCACGACGAAGGGCAGCGGCGGCACCGGCCAGGGATGCGGCATGCCGCGCCGGTTGTAGGTGTCGATATAGTTCACCCCGACGGCGCCGTGCCGGATCAGCACTTCGCCCGGTCCCGGCTCGCCGACCGGCCAGTCCTCCCAGCGGAAAACGTCGGGCGTGCCCTTTTCGTGGATGACGGCGGCTTTGTTGCTCATGATATCCCCCGGTTCGACCTCAGGCCCGAAGCTGCGATCCCGGCCCTTTTCTACCATGTTGCCGCGAAGCGAGTTGGGTGCGACCCGTCAGGTCTTCGCCTCAATGGCCTCCATGTCCTCGTCGGAGAGGCCGAAATGATGGCCGATCTCGTGGACCAGCACATGGCGCACGATATGCATCAGGTCCTCGCCGGTCTCGCACCAGTAGTCGAGGATCGGGCGGCGGTAGAGGAACACATAGTCCACGTCCTCCGCGCTGTCCGACACGCCCCGCCGGTCGAGCGATACGCCGCGATAGAGGCCGAGCAGGTCGAACGGGCTCTCCAGCTCCATTTCGCGCTCGGTGTCCTCGTCCGGGAACTCGTCCACCCGGAAGACGATATCGGTCGTGAGCCGGCGGAAGGATTCGGGCAGCTCCGCATAGGCGGCCTCGGCCCAGGCGGCCAGCTCGTCGAGGCTCGGCGGATGGACAGGCGGGGTTCTCTCAGGCATTGTCGGGTAAGCGGAATCGGGGTTCGGGAGGCGCGGATCATGGCCGAAAAGCTCACCGGTAGCGAGCGCCGCGAGGCGCTGGCGGCGCTCGACGGCTGGACCGAGGTCGAGGGCAGGGACGCCATCACCCGCAGCTTCGGGTTCGAGGACTTCACCGCCGCCTTCGCCTTCATGGCCCGATGCGCGCTCGTCGCCGAACGCATGGACCACCACCCCGAATGGTTCAACGTCTATAACCGCGTGGAAGTCACCCTCGCCACCCACAGCGCCGGCGGCGTGACGGAGCTGGACGTGCGGCTGGCGGCGTTCATGAACGAGGCGGCCAAGTAGGACAGCCTGCCTTTGCGTCTTGCCAGCTCTTTCAGAATGCCGGCGGCGGCCGATGGTCGTATCGGCTGCGGGGTGGCGTAAGCGTTTCCGTTCGGGCCTCGGGGGCAAGGAGCACTTCCTTCAAGTTGGGCCTCGCCGACTTCTGCAACTCCCGCCACTGCCCGATCGGCAGCAGCACAGCGGTCTCGACGCCGCGCCCGGTCACGATTTGCGGACCTTCTTTCACGCTCGCTTCCAGAAAGGCGCCGAACCGTGCCCTTGCTTCCCGCACTTGCCACGCCCTGCCCATATCGCGTCCCTCCGGGGCCTTCCTGCTTTCGATATGACCTGTAGCCGGCCCAACACCATAGCGGCTAACGGACAAACACAGGCCGGCCAGGCGATTTCTATGGCCCGAACTCGCCCCGGAACGGGCCGAGGCGCCAAGTGGATTCAGGGCTCCGAATGCGCCGCGACCCGAACGCTATAGCGATTCCAGCTTCATCCTGAGGTCGTGTTCGAACTTACCCCGGCGCACCGTCTCGGCCGCCAGCAATTTGTCGACTGTCGCCTCCAGCGTCAGGACTTCCCAATGGCCGGGCGTCAAATACCAGAAGCCATCGTTATTGCGAACCAATTCCGGGACCAGCCAGATAACGTCGCCATCGTCGAGGTCTCGGCTGTAGTCGCTGCTCGCCCCGCCTACGGCATTGAAGAACGGTCGGTCCACAGCAACCGCCATTTTGGACCCCCAGCGCCGCAGGGTCGGAACCTTGACCTGCAACTGCGGCATGAGCCGCTTCGCGCTGGAAGACCGCCAGTCGGGACGGCGGATCGCATTTGGGAAAGGAGGCCCGTCGCCGTCGTCGTCTCGCAGATTCTCGAACTCCGAGTTCATCCCCTTACCGGAAAAATACACTGCCTGTATTTCCAGGCCGTACCACTTGAGGTCACCGTCAATGGCTCTGGCAACCACCAGATCGATCTTTCCGGCAGGTTTGTCGGTGCCGGTCCCGTGCATGAAAGCAACTTCACGGGCAACCATCGCCTCGTCGCGCTTGAAACCCACGATTTCGGCGAGCCAAGTCACCAGAAATTGCCGTTCTTCAAATCTCTCGGGACAGACAATAGCCGGGTCCCCTTCCGGCGACCCCAGCCGGCCGTTGTCGCCCAACCGATACCGTTGCAGGGAGCAAATACCGCCGCGTTTGCGGCAAGGCGGTGTGCCTTTTTGAAAAGGACATGGTGGAGCACTGCCGCCACCTGCTGCAATTTCTCCTAGTCGATGCCGCTCATCTCGGGACAGCCCGAGAAAGGCCCGCCCATACCACTCGGCAATGCCGTACCGGGTGCTCAATTGTCGAACACCGGCCGCGGCGAGATCACGAGTTCCGGTATCCGCGCGTGATGCGTGTTCTTCATCGCCACCTGGACGGCGTGGAAGGCGTGCTTGCGGACCAGCGCTTCGATTTCTGGGGCCAGGTCATAGGTCATCAAGAAGTCGCAGGTTGCATCCGCGAGCAGTTCGAACAGGCGGGCATGGTCGATTACATTGTGGGCGTAGAGCCGCTTGCCGGCTCGCTTGCCGCCGGCCGTATAGGGCGGATCCACGAACATGACGCAATCGCCGCCCAGACGGCCCAGCAGGTTTTGGAGCATTACCATTCCGTCCGCCTCGCAGAATCCGATGCGGTCCGATTGGGGAGCGATGTCGGAGAGCCGCCGGACGAGCGTCTCGGGATACCAGCGCGAGGCCACGCCCTTCCCGCTTTCTCCATAGCGCGAAAGGGAGGCGCCCGGCGCGAGGATGCCGCCGCGCCGGGTGCGGTTCAGGACCAACGTCCGGAAACCGTGTTCGAGGACATTCGACGGAATTTGCCGCGACAGCGCTTCCACTGCTTCCCGCGTCGGCTGGAAATGCTGCACCTTCTCGCAAAGCTCCGGCCCGTGGCGCAGGGCGGCGTGCCAGAAGGCCGCCACATCGCGGTCGAGCTCCACCATAAGACAGCGGTCCACGAGCCCTTCCATGACTGCCGTGAGCGAGACGGTGCCGCCGCCGGCGAACGGCTCGACGAGCAGCTTCGGCCGGGGCTCGATTCCCTTCAGCCAATGGCGGATATGCGGGACCAGCCATGTCTTGCCGCCCGGATAGCGCAGCGGGCTGCGCTGCGGCACCGACGCCACATTGACCGCCGGAATGGGCGAAGCCGGGATCGGGTCCGCCTCGTCTGCAGCAGTCTCGGGCCGGATCGTTCCCTCGTTCATCGCCTTCCGTTAGCACGAACGGGGCAAAGGCCTCGACACCCATTTCACCGCCGCACGCCGAGGGCGCCGCTGCGGTGCGGGCTTGAATGGCGATCCGGGGACCGGCCTGTCGAGGCCGGACCAAGCCGGGAGGGAGGCCCTCACCCAACCCTCTCCCTCAGGGAGAGGGCTATATTCCTTGCTGCCGCCTCCAATTCCCCCTCCTTCGCTTGCGAAGGAGAGCCTGCCCCGGACCCTCGATCCGGGGGCCGGGGTGGGAGGCAAGAAAAAATCTCGCCGCAGGGGTTGAAATCGGTTGTTGTTGCTCTTATGTTCTATTCGGGCACTAGAAAGAAAGCCCGGCGGCGGGGGCAGGCAGGCCTTTCGTCGTTACCAGGTCCGCAGGCAGGGCTGCCGGTACTGAGCAGCTCGGTCTACCCGGACAGGAGGGCGACAAGCAATCCTGCGGATCTCCCCGTTCCGGCTGCCTCTGTGGCTGGAGCGCGGGCATGAAAAAGACGACGGTTGGCGCGCACCGGTCGATTTTTTCGACCCCTCAGCGGTGAAGGGGTGAGTCTGCCCTGCGTTTGCCCGAGGCACACGCACCGCGCGCCCGCGAGGCCCGCCGCCCGGCCCGGCTGCCGCCGGGGCGGCCAGGCCAGGCCTCCCGCAGAGCCTCCGGCGTAGCCGGAGAGGGGCGCATACGGCCCGGCGGCCCCCGCCGCCTTCCCCTTCAAAGCCTCGTGTTGTGTCCGGAATCCGCCGTCAGGCGGTGCGGCCCTCCTTCATCGCCTCCTCGGTGAAGACGAGGCCGTGGCCTGGCTTTTCCGGGGCGCGGACGATGCCGTTCTCGGCGAGCGGGGGATCGGTGAACAGGTCCTGCATGAGGCTCATGTCCTCCAGGATCGACCCGTTCGGGATCGAGGCCATGAGCTGGATCATCAGCTCGGGATAGAGATGCGGGGCGATGGTCATGCCCCAGGTGTCCGCGATCGCCGCCGTCTTGCGCAGGTCGGTCAGCCCGCCGCGCACCACGTCCGGCTGCAGGATCGGCAGTTTCGGGTTCTCGAAGAAGGGCTTGAGGTCGAAGCGCGTCATGTGGCTCTCGCCGCCGACGACGCGGAGGTCGAGCGCGTCGGCGATCCGGAAATAGCCGGCGAAGTCGTCCGGCACCACCGGCTCCTCCAGCCAGTAGATGTCGTATTCCTCCAGCTTGCGGCCCTGCAGGATGGCGTGGTCGGCGGTCCAGGCCATGTTGACATCGACCATGATATCGACCTCGGGCCCGACGGCCTCGCGCACCCGGCGGACATGCTCCAGATCCTCCGCATCGCTCCAGGCGTGGCCGACCTGCATCTTGACCGCCGGGTAGCCCTCGGCCTTGAAACGCAGCGCCTTTTCGACCATCGCGTCGGGCGAGAGGCCGCGCCAGACGCCCGAGCCGTAGGCCGGGACCTCACCGCGGTAATGGCCCCAGAGACGGTGCAGCGGCATCCCGGCGGCCTGGCCCACTATGTCCCAGAGCGCCACGTCGATGGCCGAAAGCGCCAGCACCGGCGCCCCGCCCCGCCCGTCCGCCAGCGAGGCGGTCCAGAGCTCGCGCCAGATCGCCTCGATCTCGCTGGCGTCGCGGCCGATCAGGTGGGGCACCATGGTCTCTTCCAGGCAGGTCTTCACCGTGCGGAAGCCCTCGCGCAGGTAAAGCTGGTAGCCGAGCCCGACATGGCCCGAGCGCGTCTCGATCTCGACCGCCAGCACATTGCGGTCCCTGGAATAGCCGCGCTGGACCGCCGGCTGCTCCCGCCAGGGCAGCACCAGCAGATGAACGCGGATGTCCTCTATACGCATGGGGTCTCCTTTTCGCCCACGAAGGTCACAAATTCCTCAAGCGGCGCGCGCGGGGTCTCGAAGCGGTTGACGAGCGCAGTCCCGTCCGCATGGCCAAGCGCCATGCCGCAGACCAGCGTCTCGTCCTCGCCGGCGCCGACATGGGCGCGCACCGCGGTGTAAAAATTGGCCCACGCCCCCTGCGGGCAGGTATCGAGTCCGCGGGCGCGCGCGGCCATCATGATCGCTTGCAGGAACATGCCGGTATCGACCCAGCTGCCGATGCTCAACGCCTTGTGGACAAAGACGAACAGGCCGACCGGCGCGCCGAAGAAGAAGTAGTTCCGCCGCTGCTGGGCCTCCGCCGCCTCCCTGTCGCCCTTGCCGATGCCGAGCAGCGTATAGAGGCCGATGCCGTTCTCCCGTCTGCGTCTGCGGAAGATGTCCGGCAGGTCCCGCGCCTGCCCCGGATATTCGCGCTCCGGCCAGGGCCGGCATTCGCGCCGCGCCAGCACGGCGTCGCAGAGGCGCTCGCGAACCGCGCCCTCCACCGCATAGACCTTCCAGGGCTGCGTGTTCTGGCCGCTCGGCGCATGGGAGGCGAGGCGCAGGATATCCTCGACCGTGGCGCGCGGCACCGGGTCGGGCAGGAACGCCCGCACCGAGCGGCGCGACAGCAGGGCGTCATCCACCGTCATCCCCGCCACTCCCTGACGATCCGCCGCGCATCGCCCTCGCGCCGGGTGAAGCCTTCCTTGTCGAAGAACTCCAGCAGTTCGATGGTGACATTACGCCCGATGCCCGAGCGGTCCTTGTAGGCCGCCGCCGTAAAGCGCCCGTCGCCGCTCTCCCCCGCCAGCGCCTCGGCAATGTCCGCCAGCCCCTTGAGCGCGGCCGGCGGGAACCAGCGGTTGTCCGCGACACGCCGCACCAGCCCGAAGCGCCCCGCCTGGCGCAATACGCCCTCGATCCGGACATGATCGACCTTGAGCATGTCGGCCAGTTCGCGCACGCGCGGCGGGCGGAGACCGCCTTCCGATACCAGCGGCTCGATCCGGCGCCAGAGCGCTTCCTCCTCCGGGGCCAGCGCGGCGCGGTGGCCGGGCCGGTGGACGAAGCCGCCGGAGCGCGCGAGCCTGCCCGCCCCCGCCAGCGCCGCCAGCGCCGCCTCGGCGATATTGCGCGGCGGCACCGGGTCCAGCCGGCGGCGCAGCGCCACCGGACCGAGGCCCGGACTGTCGGGATGGGCCGCCGTCCAGTCGTCCACCTCGAGCTCGAAAGCGTCGCAAAGCGCCTGCCAGCGCCCGGCATCGACCGCGACCGGCCCCGCGAACACCGCCCCCGGCCTCCGCCGCAGCGCCGCCTGTTCCGCATCGTTCAGGTTGTGCGCCAGCGTGAACCGGGAGAAATCAAACCCGAACGTTGCCGTCTCCACCAGCCCGCCGAATGCGTCATCCCCGGCGCGCGCGGCAAGCTCGGCCAGCCGCTCCGGCCGCGCCCGGCCGCGCGCCGGCGGAAACGGATCGACGACGCGCCCGCCCGCAATCGTGCGCATCGCGGACTGGTCGCGCAGCACCACGCCGTCGCCCGCGAGCGCACCGATCTCGCGGTCCAGCAGCAATTGCGCCCAGCCGGCCGCGCCCGGCGCGATGGAAGGCCCGTGCAGCACCGCGAGCCGCCCGGTGACATCGGCCGCACCCAGATGGACATGCACGGGCGTGCGGTCGCGGAGCGGGCGCGCCTCGACGCCGAGCACACGCAGCCTTATGTCGATGCGGCGCGTCGGCCCGTGGGCTTCCGGCGCGAGCAGCCAGTCGCCGCGCGAAACGGCGTGGCGGCGCAGCCCGGCCCCGGCGAGGTTGAGCGCAACCCGCTGGCCGGCCTGGGCGGCATGGCTCTCGACATTCTCGGCATGAATTGCACGCACACGCGCCTCGACGCCGCCGGGCGAAACCAGCAGCCGGTCGCCGACCTTGACCGCACCCGAAAAGGCCGTGCCCGTCACCACCAAACCCGCGCCGCGCAGGGTGAAGCTGCGGTCCACCGCCAGGCGGAACCGTCCCTCGGCCCGCCGGCGCCCGACCGCGCCCGCAAGGCGTTGCAGCGCGCGTTGAAGGTCCGGCACGCCCTCGCCCGTTATCGCCGAGACCGGCATCACCGGCGCGCCGGCAAGCCCGGTATCCTCGGCAAGCGCCTGCGCCTCCTCCGCTACCGCCTGCACACGGTCCGGCTCAACGCGGTCGGTCTTCGTGACAGCAACGATGCCGCGCTGCACGCCCAGCAGGTCGAGGATCGCCAGATGCTCGCGCGTCTGCGGCATCGGCCCGTCGTCCGCGGCCACGATCAGCAGCGCCGCGTCGATGCCGGTCACGCCGGCCAGCATGTTCTTGATGAAGCGCTCATGACCCGGCACATCGATGAAGCCGACCGTGAGGCCGGGGCCGGCCTGCCAGTAGGCGAAGCCGAGGTCGATGGTGAGGCCGCGCGCCTTCTCTTCCGGCAGCCGGTCGGCATCGGTGCCGGTCAGCGCCTTCACCAGCGAGGTCTTGCCGTGGTCGATATGGCCGGCGGTTGCGACGATCATGGGCCGAGTTGGGACAGGAAAGCGTCTTCGTCGTCAAGGGTGCGGAGGTCGAACAGCAGCCGCCCCTCGGAGATGCGCCCGATAACCGGGATGGGCAGTCGGCGGAACGCAGCCGCGCGCTCCTCCAGCGCCTTGCCGCCCGGCGCTGAAAGCGCCAGCGCCCGGCTCTCCAGACGCTCGATCGGCAGGGACCCGGAGCCGATCTGGCTCGCGACCGCCACGACCTCGGCGCCCTCTATCGCCGGCGCGAGCCGTTGCGCCTGGGCCTCGATCTCCTCCACCGGACGGGTGAGGATGCGCAGCGCAGGCAGGCGTTCCGCCAGCCGGTCCGGGTCCCGGTAGAGCCGCAGCACCGCTTCCAGAGCCGCGAGGGACAGCTTGCCGAGGCGCATGGCCCGGCGCATCGGGTTCTGCTTGATGCGGGCAATGGCGCTCGCGCACCCGACGATAATGCCCGCCTGCGGACCGCCCAGCAGCTTGTCGCCGCTGAACGTGACCAGATCGGCCCCGTCTGCGAGCGCCTGCCCCGGCATGGGTTCCTGCGGCAGGCCGTAGCGGGCGAGATCGACAAGCTGCCCCGCGCCCAGATCGACGGCATAGGGCGCGCCCGCCGCCTCGGCGATGCCGGCGAGGCGGGCGTCCGGCACAGAGGCCGTGAAGCCGACCACCGCATAGTTGGAGGTATGCACCTTCATCACGCAGCCGGTGTCGGGACCGATGGCGGCCTCGAAGTCGTGGGCATGCGTGCGGTTGGTCGTGCCGACCTCGACCATGCGGGCGCCGGCGCGGGCCATGATCTCCGGCATACGGAAGGAGCCGCCGATCTCGACCAGCTCGCCGCGCGAGACCAGCGTGTCGCGCCCTGCCGACAGGCTGTTCAGCACCAGCAACACGGCGGCGGCATTGTTGTTGACGACGGTCGCGGCTTCCGCGCCTGTGAGTTCGGTCAGCAGCGCCTCGACATGGGAATCCCGGTCGCCCCGCCGCCCGGTCTCCAGGTCGTATTCGAGGTTGCAGTTGCCGGCTGCGGCAGCGACCGCGGCGACCGCCTCTTCCGGCAGGGGCGCCCGCCCGAGATTGGTGTGCAGCACGACGCCCGTCAGGTTGAAGACGCGGCGCAGAGACACCCGGCCGCGTGCCCCGATATGGGTCGCCGCCGCCGGGCCGAGTCCGGCCGGGTCGAGTGCGCCGCCGGCCCCCAACACCCGCCGCGCATCGGCCAGGGCCTTTCGCGCGCCCGCCAATGCTTCGGTTCGCCCGTATTCCGCAGCGGCGGCGGCGAGGGCGGGCTCTTCGAGCAGCCGGTCCACGGAAGGCAGGATCGAGAAGTCCGGGCGCGTCATCGCTCAACAGCCTCCGCCCGTTGCGGGCCGGCAATATCCGAAACGCCCGAAGACATCGCCAAACGGTTCCCCATCCGCCGCCGCGAGCGCGGCATCCGGGCAATCACCATATCCCTACCGCGTTCGCTGCGACACCAAAGTCGGCGTTCTGTACCATTTTTTGCTTGGACTCGGCGCACGGCTTGGTTACCAAACCTCCGGCACACGCCTCAGACATCGCGACCGTAAACGACCCGACCCAAGCGTTCGCACTCGCCAGGGGAGACCGAAGCCATGGCCGGCGCTCTACCGGATGTTGCGCAACACAACACCTTCCCGAAGCTGCTGCGTTACAACGCCGAACACCGCGCTTCGGTAGCAGCCGTCCGCGAGAAGGACCTCGGCATCTGGCAGACCTGGTCCTGGGCCGATTTCCGGGACGCGGTGTGCAAGCTTGCCGCCGGCATGAAAGCGCTCGGCCTCAAGCGGGGAGAGAAGATCGCCATCGTCGGCGACAACCGGCCACGGCTCTATTTCGCCATGAGCGCCGCGCAAAGCCTGGGCGCCATTCCCGTGCCCGTCTATCAGGATGCGGTGGCAGAGGAGATGCGCTTCGTTCTGGGCCACGCCGAAGCCTCATTCATCGTGGCGGAGAATCAGGAACAGGTCGATAAGGTCCTGTCCCAAAAGGAACATCTCCCCGCCTTGCGGACGGTCATCTATGACGACCCGCGCGGCATGCGGGACTACAGCGAGCCCTTTCTTCACGCCTATGACGATGTCGTCGGCATGGGCAGCGAAGGCGCCTGGGATGGAGAGGTCGATCTCGGCAAAGGCAGCGATACCGCGATCATCCTCTATACCTCCGGCACCACCGGCACGCCGAAGGGCGTGGTGCTCTCCTATGACAATCTCGTGCTCTGCGCCAAGATCGGCGCGGACTTCGAGAAGTTGCGCGAGGACGAGGTGGTGCTCGCCTACCTGCCGATGGCATGGGTGGGCGACAACGTGCTCTCCTATTGCCAGGCGCATCTGGTCGGCTTCTCCTTCGCCTGTCCCGAATCTCCCGAGACGGTCCCGCACGATCTGCGCGAGCTCGGGCCGACCTATTTCTTCGCGCCGCCGCGCGTGTTCGAGAACCTGCTGACCCAGGTGACGATCCGCATGGAAGACGCCGCGCCCCTGAAACAGCGCCTGTTCCGCTTCTTCATGAATGTCGCCGACCGCGCGGGAGCCGACATTCTGGAAGGCCGCAACGTGGGCATCGCGGACCGGCTGCTTTACCGGCTGGGCGAGCTTTGCGTGTACGGCCCGCTCAAGAATGTGCTGGGTCTCTCGCGGCTTCGGGTCGGCTACACGGCCGGCGAGGCTATCGGCCCCGAAATTTTCCGTTTCTTCCGTTCGCTCGGCATCAATCTGAAGCAGCTTTACGGGCAGACCGAGGCCAGCGTGTTCGTCACCATCCAGGCCAATGACGATGTGCGCCCCGAGAGCGTCGGCCCCCCGGCGCCCGGCATCGAGTTGCGCATCACCGAGGAAGGCGAGGTGCTCTACCGCAGTCCCGGCGTCTTCCAGGAGTATTACAAAAACAGCGAAGCCACCGCCGAAACCAAGACCGACGACGGCTGGGTCCACACGGGCGACGCCGGCGTGATCGACGGTGACGGCCACCTGCGGATCATCGACCGCGCCAAGGATGTCGGCAGGCTCGCCAACGGCACCCTGTTCGCGCCGAAATATCTGGAAAACAAGCTGAAATTTTACCCGAACATCCGCGAGGCGGTGACCTTCGGCCATGAGCGGGAATTCGTCACCGCCATGATCAATATCGACATCGAGGCGGTCGGCAACTGGGCCGAGAGGCGCAACATCCCCTATTCCAGCTACCAGGAACTCGCCGCGCGGCCGGAGGTGCTGGATATCGTCGAGGGCAATGTTTCGGAATTCAACGCGGGCCTGGCGGCCGACCCGCAATTCGCCGGCTCGCAGATCCGCCGTTTCATCGTGCTGCACAAGATGCTGGAGGCGGACGACGGCGAACTCACCCGCACGCAAAAGGTGCGCCGCCGCTTCATCGCCGAGCGCTACGCCCCGGCGATCGAGGCGCTCTACGGCGGTGCCGACAATATCGTGCTCGAAACGCCTGTGACCTTCGAGGACGGGCGGTCGGGCACGATCACGGGCGACCTCGCTATCCGCGACGCCCGCGTCACCGAGGCCGGCGGCGAAAAGGCTGCCGCATGACCCGGTCGGGAGACATCCTGCTCAGCGTCAAGGACATTTCGCTCCGCTTCGGCGGCGTCCGCGCGCTGACGGATGTCAGCTTCGATATCCACGAAGGCGAAATCTTCGCCATTATCGGGCCCAACGGAGCGGGAAAGTCGTCGATGCTGAACTGCATCAACGGCTTCTACCACCCGCAGGAAGGCACGATCACCTTCAAGGGCGAGGAACGCCGGCAGATGCGTCCGCACGAGGCCGCAGCCCAGGGCATCAGCCGGACTTTCCAGAACATCGCACTCTTCAAGGGCATGACGACGCTGGAGAACGTCATGACCGGGCGCATGCTGAAGATGCAGGCCTCTTTGGTGGAACAGGCGCTCTATATCGGCCGCGGCCGGCAGGAGGAAATTGCCCATCGCGAGAAGGTCGAGGAAGTGATCGACTTCCTCGAGATACAGGCGATCCGCAAGACGCCCGTGGGACGCCTGCCCTACGGCCTGCAGAAGCGGGTCGAACTGGCGCGCGCACTGGCGGCGGAACCGGAATTGCTGCTGCTCGACGAGCCGATGGCGGGCATGAATGTCGAGGAAAAGGAGGACATGTGCCGCTTCGTGCTGTCCACCAACCACGAACTCGGCACCACCATCGCGCTGATCGAGCATGACATGGGCGTCGTCATGGACCTTTCCGACCGGGTGGTCGTGCTCGACTACGGCAAGAGGCTCGCCGAAGGCACGCCGGGCGAGGTCCGTGGCAACCAGGATGTCATCGACGCCTATCTCGGCGTAAGCCACGACTAGGACGAAGCGGCGATGGAAATCCTTTACCTCATCCTCATCGACCCCTTCGTGCAAATGGTCGATGAACCTTCCTTCCTGGTCGAGGTGCTGATCGGCGGGCTCACCTCGGGCGTCATGTATTCGCTGGTGGCGCTCGGTTTCGTGCTGATCTTCAAGGCCTCGGGCATCTTCAATTTCGCCCAGGGCATCTTCGTCCTGTTCGCGGCGCTGAACTTCGTCGGGCTGATGGACCTGGGCGTCCACCCGATCCTGGCCTTCCTCATCACAATCGGCATCATGACTGCCCTGGCATTCGCCGTGGACCGGCTGGTCCTGCGCCCGCTGGTCAACCAGGACCCGATCATCCTGTTCATGGCGACCATCGGCATCGCCTTCTTCCTGGAAGGCTTCGGCGAGTCGCTCTGGGGCGGCGGCGTGCGCGTGGTCCGTGTCGGCATCCCGGACGCGGCTCTGTTCTGGGAATTGGGCTTCGGGGAGATACTGGTGCAGTCTGCGGACCTGTTCGCCGGTGTGATCGCGGCCTTCCTGGTCACGGTGCTCGCGCTGTTCTTCCACTTCACGCCGGTCGGGCGGGCGCTGCGCGCCGTCGCCGACGACCATCAGGCCGCGCTCTCGGTCGGCATCCCGCTCAACAATATCTGGGTGATCGTCTGGGCGGTGGCGGGTTTCGTGGCGTTGGTCGCCGGCATCATGTGGGGGGCCAAGCTCGGCGTGCAGTTCGCGCTCTCCACCATCGCCCTCAAGGCGCTGCCGGTCCTGATCCTGGGAGGATTCACCTCCATACCGGGCGCCATTATCGGCGGGCTGATCGTCGGCGCGGGCGAGAAGCTGTTCGAGAACTTCTGGGGCGTCCCGCTGCTCGGAGGCGCGACGGAAGAGTGGTTTGCCTATATCGTTGCCATGATCTTCCTCTTCTTCAGGCCTCAGGGCCTGTTCGGAGAGAAGATCATCGAACGGGTGTAATTCCATGCTTTACCGCGAAGCCGGACAGTTCAAGACCAGCTATTCCGCCGACCAGGCGATGCTGACGATCCCGCTCGACCGCTTTTTCGTGTTCGGGTTGACTGCCTTTGCCGTCATCGCAGTGCCGTTCCTGGCAAGCGAATACCTGATGGCGTCGATCCTGATCCCGGTGCTGATCCTTTCGATTGCGGCGCTGGGCCTCAACATTCTGACGGGCTATTGCGGCCAGCTCTCGCTCGGCACCGGCGCCTTCATGGCTGCAGGGGCTTATCTCGCCTACAAGATCGCGACCAACATCACCTGGATGCCGATCTGGATCGTGATCCCGCTGGCCGGGCTGTGCGCTGCCGCCATCGGCGTCGCCTTCGGCCTGCCGAGCCTGCGCATCAAGGGCTTCTATCTCGCCGTCGCCACGCTGGCAGCGCAGTTCTTCCTGCTCTGGCTGTTCGTGAAGGTGCCGTGGTTCGTCAACAACTCGATCTCGGGCGTGCCGACGGCGCCGCCGCGCAGCGTCTTCGGCTTCTACGTCACGGGCGCAGCGGCGACCGACGAGGCGAAATACCTGTTCGTGCTGGCTTTCGTCATCGCGCTCGCCTGGATCGCGCGCAACCTGGCGCGTTCGCGCATCGGCCGGTCCTGGATGGCGATCCGGGACATGGACATCGCCGCCGAATTGATCGGTATACGCCCGCTTCCGACCAAGCTCTCGGCCTTCGCGATCTCCAGCTTCTATTGCGGCGTCGCCGGCGCGCTCTGGGCCATGTGCTTCATCAACACCGTGGAGCCCACCGCCTTCGACATCAACCGCTCCTTCCAGGTGCTGTTCATGGTTATCGTCGGCGGGCTCGGCAGCGTGCTCGGCTCCTTCCTCGGCGCCGCGTTCATCTTCTTGCTGCCGATCTTCCTCAACAGCGCCCCGAGCTGGTTCGGCTATACCGTCGCGGGCGACACCATCACTCATATCGAGTTCATGCTGTTCGGCGCTCTCATCATCTTCTTCCTGATCGTCGAACCGCATGGTCTGGCGCGGCTCTGGCAAATCGCCAAGGAAAAGCTGCGCCTCTGGCCGTTCCCGTATTGACTGCAGCGGGAAACAGCCCCAACCCCGATGAGGCAGAAACCCAAGGGAGGTCCCCATCATGCTTATGAAAAAACTGGCGACAGCGGGGCTGGCCGCAGCCGTTGCGGCCGGCGCTATCGGCGTTGCCCAGGCCCAGGACGGCCAGTACATCCCGGTGCTGTCCTACCGCACGGGCGCCTACGCCCCGAACGGCACGCCGTTCGCCAACGGATATGTCGACTACTTCCAGCTCATCAATGAGCGCGATGGCGGCGTCAGTGGTGTCAAGTTCATCGTCGAGGAGTGCGAGACCGGCTACAAGACCGACCGTGGCGTGGAGTGCTATGACCGCCTGAAGGACAAGCACGGCGGCGCGACCGCGCTCAGCCCCTGGTCGACCGGCACCACCTACGCGCTGATCGAGAAAGCCACCATCGACAAGATTCCGATCCTGTCGATGGGCTACGGCCGCACCAGCGCCGCCGACGGCCGGGTCTTCCCCTATGTCTTCAACTTCCCCTCGACCTACTGGAGCCAGGCCACGGCCATAATCCAGTACATCGCCAATGAGATGGGCGGCCTCGAGGCGCTGAAGGGCCAGCGTTTCGCGTTCATCTATCTCGACCACCCCTACGGGAAAGAGCCGATCCCGACCTTCGACATCCTGGCCGAGAAGTTCGGCTTCACCTATGACAAGTATCCGGTGCCGCCGGCGACGATGACGGAACAGAAGTCGCTCTGGCTCCAGATTCGCCGCACCAAGCCCGCCTATGCGATCATGTGGGGCTGGGGCGCGATGAACTCGACGGCCGTCAAGGAAGCCTCGAACATCAAGTTCGATATGAGCAAGTTCATCGGCAACTGGTGGTCAGCTGCCGAACCCGACGTGTTGCCGGCCGGCGAAGGCGCCATCGGCTACAAGGGTGCGACCTTCAGCGGTGCGGGCACCGGCTACAAGGTCTTCGAGACCATGAAGGGCGTGAGCGGCCTGAAGGGCGGCGACGACATGGGCACGGTGCTCTACAACCGTGGCATGGTCAATGCGGCCTTCATCGTCGAGGCGGTGCGGCTAGCCCAGAAGGAATACGGCGAGGGCAAGCATGTCACCGGTGAGCAGGTACGCTGGGCATTCGAGAACATCGACCTCTCTGCCGACGACGTGGAGGCTCTCGGTCTGACGGGCTTGATGCCGCCGACCAAGGTGACCTGCGATAATCATGAGGGCACCAACCCGGCGATCCTGGTCCAGCAGTGGAACGGCAAGGCCTGGGAGATCATTACCGACTGGATCCCGGCCATGGCCGATGTCGTCCGCCCGCTGATCGAGCAGGATGCGGCGCAATACGCGCAGGAGAACAACATCACCCCGCGCAGCTGCTCGTAGAGCGGCTCGACCCCACCGGCGGGAGACGTCTCAGGCCATGAGCGAGACCGTTCGCAACGACCTCGAAGTCAATAATGTCGAGGTCATTTACGACCACGTGATCCTCGTGCTGAAGGGCGTCTCCCTCCACGTGCCGCAGGGGGGCATCGTCGCCCTCCTCGGCGCGAACGGGGCGGGAAAGACGACAACTCTAAAGGCCGTTTCCAACCTGCTGCGCGCCGAGCGCGGCGAAGTCACCAAGGGCTCGATCCTCTATCGCGGCGAGCAGATCGACGCCCAGACGCCGACGGACCTGGTCCGCAAGGGCGTCATCCAGGTGATGGAAGGCCGCCATTGTTTCGAACATTTGACCGTCGAGGAAAACCTGCTGACCGGCGCCTACACGCGCCATGCCCGCCGGTCGGAGCTGAATGAGGACCTCGACGCCGTTTACGGATATTTCCCCGCTCTCAAGAGCCGGCGGCGGAGCCTTGCCGGCTATATTTCAGGCGGCGAGCAGCAGATGTGTGCCATCGGCCGCGCACTCATGTCGAGGCCGCAGATGATCCTGCTGGACGAACCGTCCATGGGCCTCGCCCCGCAGCTCGTCGAGCAGATCTTCGAGATCGTGAAGCGCATCAACGAGGAAGAGAACGTCTCGATTCTCCTCGCCGAGCAGAACACCAACATGGCGCTCAAATACGCCCATTACGGCTACATCCTGGAGAACGGCCGGATCGTGATGGATGGCGACGCCTCGGTGCTGCGCGAGAACGAGGATGTCAAGGAGTTCTATCTCGGCATCGGTTCGGCCGGGCGCAGGAGCTATCGGGACATCAAATTCTACCGCCGGCGCAAACGCTGGGTTTGAGGGACCATGACCGACAAAGGCGACTTCTACGACAAGCTGGAGACCCGGGATCCGGAGCAGCGTGAGCGCGAGCAACTCGGTGAATTGCGCGAACTGATCGCGCTTGCGAAGCGCACGGCCCCTTACTGGCACCGGACGCTTGCCGGCATCGAGGCCGGCGACATCGACTCCCGCGCCGCCCTTTCAGTCCTTCCCGTCACCCGCAAATCCGACCTGATGGCGGTGCAGGCGGTGGAACCGCCCTTCGGCGGCATGACGACTGTGCCCGTCGGCGAATTCAAGCGCGTGTTCCGCTCGCCCGGCCCGATCTGCGAGCCGATGGGCACCAGGCCCGACTGGTTCCGGGGCGCGCGCTCGCTCTACGCTGCCGGCTTCCGCAAGGGCGATGTCGTCCACAACACCTTCAGCTACCACTTCACGCCGGGCGCCTTCATGATGGAGAGTGCGGCCGAGGCGCTCGGCTGCACCGTGTTTCCGGGCGGCGTCGGCCAGACCGAACAGCAGGTCGAAGCAATCCGGCATTTCGGCGCCGTGGGCTTCATGGGCACGCCCGACTTCCTGAAGATCGTGCTGGACAAGGCTGCGGAGATGGGCACCGCCCTGCCCTCGCTCGCCAAGGCGCTGGTCGGCGGCGGGGCGCTCTTCCCCTCGCTGCGCCAGGAAATCCGGGGCAAGGGCGTCGATGTGATGCAGAATTACGGCACGGCGGATGTCGGTCTGGTCGCCTACGAGACCCCGGCACTCGAAGGCATGGTGCTGGACGAGGGGGTGATCGTCGAGATCGTCCGGCCAGGCTCCGGCGATCCGGTGCAGGACGGCGAGGTCGGAGAGGTCGTGGTCACCACGCTCAACAGCGACTATCCGCTGTTCCGGTTCGCGACCGGCGACATGTCGGCCGTCGATGCCGGGCAAAGCTCCTGCGGGCGCACCAACACCCGCATCAAGGGCTGGATGGGCCGGGCCGACCAGACCGCCAAGGTGCGCGGCATGTTCATCCGCCCCGAGCAGGTGAACCGCGTGCTTGCCCGCCATCCGGAGATCGCGCGAATCCGGCTCGTGGTCGGCTCCGAGAACAATCTCGACACGGCAACCCTGCAGGTGGAGGCGCCGACCCGCGACGACGCCTTCCGGGATGCCGTCGCCGAGACCTTCCGCTCGGAATGCAAGATGCGCGGACGGATCGATTTCGCCGACGCCCTGCCGAACGACGGCAAGGTGATCGACGACCAGCGCAGCTACGATTGAGCCAAACCGCGGACAGCTCGCCGCCGCCAGGATTTTGCCGCCTCTCAATTATTCCCTTGATGGGTGTGTATGTTTATATATAAACACACACAAATTCTCGCGTGGGAAAATACGATGTCCAAATATCAACCGCTCGAAGCTCATCTGCGGAACGCAGGTCGGGCCCAAGTTCCAATGACCTTCGGCGAAATCGAGAAGATCATCGGTGCAGGATTGCCGCCGTCAGCGTTCAAACACAGAGCATGGTGGTCTAACAATCCATCTAACAGTGTTATTACATATGCATGGCTGGAAGCGGGATACAAAACGGCCGATGTGGATTTGCCCGGCCGTAAGCTGATGTTCCACAGGTCGACGCCGCCAAGACTGCGCGCCAATCCGCCCTTGGAACCCGGCGGCGGGCCAACGGTTCATGGCGAAGCGAACGCCCCCCCCGAAATTGCCAATGCAGGCTTCTTCTCGCGTATCTTCGGCGCCCTCAAAGGAACCGTAACGGTCCGGCCGGGAACCGACCTGACTGCTCCGGTCGATACGGAATGGGAAGCCGGACGGTAACCGGAAGTGATGGCTTTCCTACTCGACAGTTGCGCCGCGATCTGGATCGGGAACGGCGATCGGATCCGGGAGCCGGCCGCCACCGTGCTGCAGGAAGCGGATGGCCACGACGGGCGGCTCCTAGTCTCGCCCATGACCGCGTGGGAAATCGCCATGCTGACAGCAAAGGGGCGGCTGGCGTTTTCGCTGGCCCCGGAGGTCTGGTTCGAGCGCTTTTGCAGTTTACCGGGGGTAGAGGTTGCGGCTATGCCGCCTGCGGTGCTGATGTCGTCATGCGCCCTTCCCGGTTCGCCGCCCGCCGACCCCGTGGACCGCATTCTTGCCGCGACGGCGCGGACTTTCGGTTACACGCTTGTGACCCGCGACCGCCCTCTTCTCGACTATGGCGGCCACGGCCATATGCGGGTTCTACCGTGCTAACGCTCCGCCTTTTCAGATGGCAATACACCCGATGGGAAAACGGGCGGAACGGAGGGTTCCACAGGAACGTTGGGCATCATAGATTGTGCAGCGACGACGGCCGGAGGGGGTTCCATGACTTGGCTTACCAATGACCGGTGGATCAAGGAGCCGGCCGGGGAGCGGTTCGCCACCCTGCTGTCCAGGCCCGGAATCCTGCGGGCGCCGGGCGCCCACAACGCGATGGCCGGCCTGCTCGCCAAGCGGGCCGGTTTCGAGTGCCTCTATATTTCCGGCGCAGCGGTCACGGCCGCCATGGGAATGCCGGACCTGGGCGTGATCGGACTGGACGAACTCTGCCATCATGTCCGCAGCGTTTACCGGGCAACGCAGCTGCCCCTGGTCGTGGACGCCGACACCGGCTACGGCGAAGTGCTGAACGTCATGCGCACGATCCGCGAACTGGAGGCCGCCGGCGCCGCGGCCGTGCAGATCGAGGACCAGTTGCTGCCGAAGAAATGCGGCCACCTGAACGACAAGCAGCTGGCGAGTCCGGAGGACATGGCGCGCAAGGTGGACGCGGCGCACCGGGCGCGGACGCATCTGCGTATCGTCGCGCGGACGGACGCGGTCGCCCAGGAAGGCCTGGAGGCGGGCATCGAACGCGCCAACCTCTATATCGAGGCCGGCGCAGACATTGTCTTCGCGGACGCGCTGACCAGCGAAGCCATGTTCCGGCGGTTCTCGGAGGCGGTGAACGCCCCGTTGATGGCCAACATGACGGAGTTCGGCCGCACGCCTTATTTCACCGGCGCGCAGTTCGAGGCGATGGGCTGCAAGCTGGTGATCTGGCCCGTTTCCTCACTGCGCGTCGCCGCCAGGGCGATGGCCGACATGTATGCGCATCTCGCCGATGCCGACAGCACGGAAGCCTTGCTGGACTCGATGCAGAGCCGGGCCGAACTTTACGAAACCATCGGCTACGGCGAATTCGAGGCCCTCGATGCCTCCATAGCCGCAAGCGCTGTGCCCCCCGATTTGCGCGACCTTCGCGGCCACAATACGGGCCGGTCGCCTACCGACGAGATTCAGTAGGCGGTTCCTTCGCGCCGGTGCAGATCGACCAGCGCCCGGTTGTAGGCCAGCATGACATCGCGCTCATGAACGAAGCCGACGATATGCCGGTCCACCCGGTTATCGACGACGGCGATATGCTCCTCGTGCCGCGTCTCCATCAGGTTGAAGGCGCTTTCGAGATCGTCCTCGACAGTCAGCATGGGCGGGTTCAGCCGCGCGGCATCGCCGGCGCAGATCAGGTCCTGAATTTCAGGGTCGAACGCGGCCTCATCGAGGTCGGCGAGCGTGATCGTGCCGAAAAGGCGGTTGGCCGGATCGACGACGAAGAGTTCGCCATAGGGCGCGGTCGCGAGCGCCACGCGCAGCTCCCGCATCTTCATGGTGCGGGGTACGGACGAGAAAGACCGGCTCATGACGCCGCGCACGCGCATCTGGCGCATGGCGTCCGTTTCGAGCCTTTCATCGAGGTCGATGCCGCTCTCCGCCAGCACGGTGCGGAAATAGGAGGCGCCGTTCAGGGCCCGCGTCAGCATGGCGGCGGTCACCGTAGCAATGGTGACGGCCATGGTGAGCTGATAGTCGCCGGTGAGCTCAACCATGATGAGAATGGTCGAGATCGGCGCGCCGAGAACCGCGCCCGCCATTGCGCCCATGCCGACCATTGCATAGGCGCCGACGCCGGCGAAGAGGTGCGGTGCCACCGAACCTGCAACGGAGCCGAAAGCGCCACCAAGCATGGCGCCCAGGAACAGCGAGGGGCTGAATACGCCGCCGCCGAAGCCGCCGCCGATGGTGAGCGATGTCGCCGCGGTCTTGGCGACAATCAGTCCGATCAGCAGCCAGAGGCCGTATTCCGCCTTGAGCGCATCGTCCGTCGCGCCGTATCCGACGCCCAACACCTGCGGGAAGACCACTGCAATAAGCCCGACCGCCAGCCCCGCAAGGGCAGGACGCATCCATGCCGGCACGGTCGAAGCCTCCGCCAGCCGGGCCGTAATGCGGATGGAGCGAATGAAGATCACGGCCATTACCGCCGTCACGCCGCCCAGCAGCACGAAGGCGGGAAATTCCAGCCAGGAGCCCAGGCTGTATTCGGGGACGCTAAAGGCCGGGAATGCCCCGTAAGCGGCGTGCGAAATCAGGGTTGCGACCACCGAAGACACGGCGACCGGTACGAGTGCGCTGAACGCATAACGGCCGATCACCACCTCCTGGGCGAAGAAAATCCCGGCGAACGGCGCATTGAACGAGGCCGCCACCGCGCCCGCGACGCCGCAGGCGAGTAGGGTCCGGGCCGCGCCCCGCCGATTATGGAACCGCCGCGCCAGCCATGAGGCCACGGCCGCGCCCAGATGCACCACCGGCCCTTCCCGTCCCGAAGACCCCCCGGCGCCAAGCGTCAGTGCGTTGGCGACGGCCCCGTGCAGGGCAGGCCCCAGCTCCATGCTGCCCCCTGCGGCGCTCGACTCCATGACCTGGGCCACGCCCATGGGCCGGCCTCGCAGAAAGACGCGGAGATAGATGCCGACAGCCAGTCCGCCGACCGTCGGTGCGAGCACGATCTGCCAGGCCGGAAGTTCAGCGATGAACTCGATCAGGTCTTCCTCGCCGGTGCCGAGGAAGACCGACTGGAAGATCGCGAGCAGCTCCCGGAACAGCACAGCGCAACACCCGGCTGCGATGCCGACGGCAAGCGCCACCCCCAAGAGGGCCATCTGTTCGTCGTTGAAGACCTGCCGGAGTCGTTCGCTTATATGTCTCAGGAGGTCCCTGACCGAAAGCACCGCGGCCAACCTACCGGCACTGGCCGACCGAACCCGGCGCGCAGACATGCTTGCCGTCGGTCCAGACAGCCCCGGAAAGGTCGGCATCGAAGAAGTCCGTCTGCTTGAGCCGCGCCCCGGTGAAGTCCGCGCCCTCCAGCCTGGACCGGAAGAACCGCGCCCGGCGCAGATCGGCATTCTTGAAAAACGCGCCCCGCAGGTCGGCCTTGGTGAAGTCTGCGTCGTTCAGCCTCGCCTTGTCGAAGCGGGCGCCCCGAAGCCCGGCCGAGATGAACTTGGCGCGGGAGCCAAACGCGCCGCTGAAATCCGCCTCGTCGAGATTGGCGCGCTTGAACGACGACGAGCGGATCTTCGCGCCCGCAAGATTGGCGCCCGGCATGCTTCGCTCATCGAACAGGCAACGGTTCCACTCGACGCCGGGCGCGGCCGCGTCGGTACAGAACGCCGCCGCGGAACCGGCGAAACAGACGAGGAAGAGGATTACGGTTCGCACCAACATGGGCTTGGCCATCATCCTCCTTGCCAGCGTTCCGATCAAGCGCCCGATTTTCGTCGGATGCCGATGACGCGGCCGGCTTTATCGGGGTGCGGCAACGCCCCGTGCCGCTTCTTGATGTCCGCCAGATTCTCCAGAATATCCGGAGGAAACGGCGCGGCGCGGCGCAGGTCCATGTCGACATGCATGGCGATCAACTCGTTTGTCGCCGCCGCATAGCCTTCCTCTGCGTGATACATGACATGGAAGTAGTGCAGGCGTTTCTCATCGAAGTCGAGCAATCGGGTCGTGAACCGCAACGGGTCCCCTTCCAGAACTTCCTGATCGTAGGTGATATGGCCCTCGAGCGTGAATGTCGAGAAATTTCCGCCCGCCTTGTAGTGCTCGCCGCAGCCGATAGCATCGTAAAATGCGTCGGTGGCGTGATCGAAGGCGAGGAAATAAAAGGCAACATTCATATGGCCGTTATAGTCGATCCATTCAGGTTGGACGATCTCGCGATGTTCATCGAAAAAGACAGACATTTCTTGCTTCCGTATCCGTTTCTCAAGCTGTTTTTCTGGGCAGGACGACAATGGCGGCGCCGAGCGCGGATATGCGCTCGTGCTGGTTGACGCAGCGGACCGAGCATTCGACCTGCCCTTCGCCGTCCACGATTTCCGTGCGGACCACCTCACCCCTGCACCATGTGGCATCGCCCACGACATTGTGGCCGCGAACCTGAATGTTAAGCCGCTTCAGGAAGCCGTCATCGCCCATCCAGTCGGTCGCCAGATGGCCCAGCCACGCAATGCGTTCCGGCCCGAAATCGTAAGCTCCGGGAACGCCGACCTCCTGCGCGAATTCGCGGTCCCAATGCACGCGCACTGGCGGCTCCGGAACATTGTTCTGGTTGCGCGCCGCCAGTTTCGGATGCCGGTTGTAGTACTGCCAGGCTTGGCGGTGGTTGCGGACCGCGTAGTTGCCCCATGCCTGCATGAAGGCCACAGCCGCGGTAACCGTATAGGGCCCCTTCAGGATCGGCCCCAGCACGTCGCCCTCCTTCACATCCTCGAAATGCCGGGTCTCCGCGCCCCGCGGCGCTTCGGTGAGGTATTGTGCCTGAAATTCAGAGATTGCCTGCTCGCTGTACCGGTGCGGTTCCCTGAGTTTCGGTTCGTATTTCGAACCGCTGGTCCGCGCCGTATCGCGTTCGGTACGGAAACACCAGGAGTCCGCTTCGGCGACTTCGCGGTCGTCCTGGTCGAAGAAGCGGATGCGGTAAATCTGCTGAACGGCGAGGCCCGCAAACCGGGTCCGGTGCTCGACTATGTCGTGAAGCCGGGATTCGGCGCGGAACTTCATCCCGACTTCCACCGGCTGCTTCCAGCGGAAGTCTGTGCCGGCGAACATTGCGTGGACCCCCGGCAGGCCCTCCACCGCGCCGGAAACCGTGTTCTCCAGGCTGTAGAGGATGGAGGGCGGCGCCAATTGCCGACCCCAGCGCGTGCCCGCCGCATAGGCCGCATCGTGGTACAGCGGGTTATCATCCCCGATCGCCCAGGCGAAGCGACTCGCCGCGTCGGAATTGACCTCGGTATAGAAAGGCGGCGTGACCCTGCGCACAGGCTGGCCGATGCGGGCGCGAAGCTGAGCGACATCCGCTTCGGTAATCCTGCTATGCGCCATGGGCGACTCCTTCGGGCTCTCATCGGGCCGGCGCTTTATAGAACCCGTCATGCGAGTGCGTCGAGGGCAGCTTCCAGCCGCGGCCGGTGCTGCGGGTCGGCAATCGCGATCATCGCGCGGGCCCGCTCCTGCAAGGTCCGCCCGGCGAGTTCCGCAATGCCGTGCTCCGTGACGACCGCATCGGCGTCCGCCCGCGCCGTCGTCACCGGCCCCGACAGGCGGGCCACGATCCGGGAATGCCGCCCCGCGGTGGAGGGCAAGGCGACGATGCCCCGGCCTCCGGGGCTGTGCAGGGCCGCGCGCTGGAAATCCCCCTGCCCGCCGATGGCGCCGATATAACGCCCGTTCAAGGCCTCGGCGTTCACCTGCCCTGTCAGATCGACCTCAATGGCGGAGTTGACGGCGAAGAAACGCTCCAGGCTCGCGAGCACACGCGCGCCGTGGATATGGTCGGACCCTCGCATTCCGAAGACGGGATTGCGGTTCGCATAGCGGTAGAGTCGGGGCGTGCCGAACAGGAAACCGGCCGAGACGAGGCCGGGGTCGGTTTCCCGGTAGCGGTTGGTGACGGCGCCGCTCTCGATGAAATCGACGGCGGCCTCGTCCAGCAGGCCGGTGTGAATCGCGAGGTCGCGCTTGCCTGCGAGCGCCTGCTGGACCGCCGCCGGGATCGACCCGATGCCGAATTCGAGCGTCGCGCGATCCGGGACCAGCCGCGCGACATGGCGGCCGATGGCATGCTCGACGGGACCGGGCCGGCGCGGCGTCAGGCGTTCGAGAGGCGTTGCAGCGGGGATGAGCAGGTCGATGCACTCCTCCCCGACGACCGCGTCGCCGCCGGTCCAGGGCAGGTTCGGGTTTTCCTGCGCGACCACCCTGGTACCCTTTGCCATATAGGCGGGGTTGTGGCCGACGACCGTGCCCAGGCTCCGCCGGCCGGAACCGTCCGGCGGCGTCACCTGGATGAGCATGGCATCGGGGCGCAGATCTGCCATTCGGGAATAGTGCGATGGCCGGATGCTTACCGCTCCCCGGTCGAAGAGGTCGAAATAGCGGAACAGCGTGCAATAGGTGGAGATGGCGAAGCGGGAGGGGTCGATGGCCCGGAGCGTGTCGGACAGGGTGACGCCGATGAACAGCTTGGCCTTCAGGCGGTCCTGCTGGGCAACCATGCGCGCCGTCAGCGCGGTCGGCTCACCCGCACCTTCGGACCAGGTGACGAGCGCGCCGGGGGGTATGACCCGAGCGAAGTCGAGCCGCTCCAGAGGGCAGACTTCCATCCGTCAACTGCATTTAAACGGGAAGAAGCGGAGCGCGAAGCGTTGCGCGTCGTCGCTGTGCTCGAACCAGAAAACCTGGGTGAGGTCGGGTTCCAGCACTGCCTTCCAGGGATGCTGCAGTTCCTTCTCACACCAGGCGATCATGGGCGCCGGGTTGCGGCGGACGGGCGATGCGGTCCGGGGACGCCACATGCTGCGTTTCGGAAGGATACGCACCGGATGCCATGTCTCCGGCGGCAGCGTTACTGACCGACTGTCCATGATCGGCTAGTCTGGCCGCATCCGCGGCGGGGACGCAAGCCCATGACATTCGAACTGACGGACCGGCAACGCGCCTTGCAATCGGCGGCGCGGGAACTGGCGGAAGGGCCGGTGCAGGCGCGCGCGGCCGAGGTGGACCGCACCGAATCCTATCCCTGGGATCATGTCGAACGCCTGGTTGAGGCCGGCTTCGTGGGCATGACGATTCCCGAAGCCTATGGAGGCGGGGGGCGCTCCTGGCTGGACGCCGTGCTGGTCATTGAGGAGATGGCCAAGGCGTGCTCGGTCACCGGGCGTATCGCCGTCGAAACCAATATGGGCGCGATCAGCGCCGTCATGGCCTACGGCACGGAAGAGCAGAAACGGATGGCCGCGGACATGGTGCTGGCGGGCGACAAGCCGGCAATCTGCATCACGGAGCCGGAAGCCGGGTCCTCCGCCGGCGAAATGACCACGAGGGCGGACCAGCGCGGCAACCGCTATGTCCTGAACGGCGGCAAGCACTGGATTACCGGCGGCGGCGTGTCGCGGCTGCACCTGATCTTCGCGCGTGTGTTCGACCGGGACGGCGAAGAGCAGGGAATCGGCGGCTTCCTCGCCATTCGCGACGAAACGGAAGGGCTGCGCATCGTCAAGCGCGAGCCGACCATGGGCCTGCGCGGCATTCCGGAGGCGGAAATCGCCTTCGAAGACATGGAATTGCCACCATCCATGATGCTCATGCCGCCGCGCGGCCTCAAAAAAGGCTTCGCCGACCTGATGACCGCCTATAACAGCCAGCGCGTCGGCGCGGCGACGGTGGCGCTGGGCATTGCCGAGGGCGCCTATCGGCTGGCGCTCGACTGGTCGGAGGAACGCGAGCAGTTCGGCCGGCCGATCAACGAGTTCCAGGGCCTGCAATGGAAGCTCGCCGACATGTCGATCAAGCTCGCCGCCAGCCGGGCGCTGGTCTATGGCGCGGCGCGAAGCGGCGAAGGCGGCTTCCCCGACATGCTGCTCGCAGCACAGGCGAAGGTCATGACCTCGGAGAGCGCGATCCAGGTAGTCAACGACGCCTTGCAGTTTTTCGGGGCGCGGGGCTATTCGCGCAACCGGCCGCTGGAGCGCATGGCGCGCGATGTGCGGATGTTCACCATCGGCGGCGGCACGGCCGAAGTGCTCCGCAATGTCGTCGCCGGCGCGATCCTCGGCAAGAAGCTGCCCCAGACGCGCGGCGGATACCTCAAGGCCTAGCCCGGAAATCCGGGGCTGCGCCGGGTTGCCGAAATGGGTTTGAGCGATGTCGCAACGCAGGAGTTCGACATGAATCGACTGTTCACCGAAGCCGAGTCCGCGGACATCGTCGTGGAACGGCTGGCCGGGTGTGAGAATCCTCGGTTCCGCGAGGTCATGGAGTCCGCCATCCGACACCTGCACGCCTTCGTGAAGGATGTGGAGCCCACCGTCGAGGAGTGGGCCAGGGCCATCGAATTCCTGACCGCCACCGGGCAGATGTGCGATGACCGGCGCCAGGAGTGGATTCTGGCCTCAGACGTTCTGGGAGTTTCCATGCTGGTGGAGACCCTCAACAACCGCGCCGAGGACGGTTGCACGGAGGCGACGGTGCTCGGCCCCTTCCATGTGGACGGTGCGCCTCAGCTCGAGTTCGGCAGCAATATCTGCCGCGATGGCAAGGGGATGCCCTGTCACGTCTCGGGCCGCGTCACCGATGTTGACGGCAAGCCCCTGGCCGGGGCGAGCGTGGACATCTGGCAAACGAACGCCGACGGCTATTACGACGTCCAGCAGCCGGAAGTGCAGCCGGAGATGAATCTTCGCGGGCGCTTTGTCACGAGCTCGGACGGGCGTTACGCCTTTCGCACGATCCAGCCGGTGTCCTATCCGGTGCCTACCGACGGCCCGGTAGGGGACATACTCAATCGCATGGGCCGCCACGCATGGCGGCCGGCGCACATCCACTTCATCGTGAGCAAGCCGGGCTACCGGCGGCTCGTGACGCATATCTTCGCCCACGACGACCCCTATATCGACTCGGATGCCGTGTTCGGGGTCAAGGAGTCGTTGCTGGTCGAGTTCCGCGAGCAGGACGACGTGGCGCGGGCGCGCGACCTCGGCGTGGAGTCTCCCTTCTGTACCGCCGAGTTCGACATCCGGATGGCCCGGCAACCATAGCTCGCGCGCCGCACGGCCATGGTTTATGCTTGAGTCTCTAGACGTTTAGTGAAGCCGTAACACCGGGAGGAGCAATGCGAGCCAGGACATTGAAATGGACGGCCGGCTGGGCCCTTGCGCTTGTAGTGGCGTTTGCGGCATTCGATCCGGACCAGGCCGCGGTCGCCGACCAGCATGGAAAGGTGGCGGAGGAACGAAGCAAGCTCATGAAGGGCATGGGCGGCGCGATGCGTATCCTCAAGGGCTATGTAGAGGGCAAGAACTCGGCCGAGGAAGCGTCCGAGGCGGCCGCGGTCCTCGCCGCATCGGCGCCGAAGATTCCGGATGTCTTCCCGCCCGGCACCGGGATGGGCGCGAACCCGAAGTCCGAAGCAAAGGACGTTATCTGGGATAAATGGGACGAGTTCACGGCGGCGTCGGCTCTGCTGGGGGACAAGGCAGCAGCCCTCAAGGCGGCCCTGGCCTCCGGGGATGTGGGCGTTGCGGGCGCCGCGTTCGGCGACCTCGGCAAGAATGGCTGCGGTGGCTGCCACCGCCCGTTCCGCGAGAAGCGGAACTAGACCGCCCCGTCGGCGCGGCGCGCGTATCGCCTAGAAGACGCGCGCCGCGATCTCGATGCCGCCGAGGACTGCCGCCGCCGCCAGCACGAGCACGAGGAGTGCGCGCCAGTCGGAGGCGAGGCGGGGTGGAGTCTGCCCTTCCGCGAGTCGCCCGCGCCCGGTCAGCATTGCCCCGGTGAGATTCTCCCGCTTGTAGAGAAGGTGGAACAGCACTGCGGCGATGTGGAGACCGACAAGGATGAGCAAGCCGTCCACCACCATTGCGTGCAACTCGGCCGCCTCCCTTGCCGCGTCGTAGCTGACAAGAAAGCTGAGCGGACCGTCGTTGAGCCCGTCCACGTCCACAGCGAAGAGACCGAGGCTCGGCTGCGCGATCAGGACGACCAACATCGCGACCACCGACAGTCCGCCGAGCGGATTGTGCCCGGCGCGCCTGTCAGGCTCGCGCCGGAGGAGGGTCGGCAGATAGGCCGCGATCTCCCGCACCGGGCGGACGAAGGCGCGAAAGCGGGACGAGGTGCTGCCCGCAAAGCCCCAGACGACCCGCGCGATGACGAGCACGAGCAGGGCCTGTCCGGCCGGGATATGGATATCGAACCGGCCGTTGCGCCCGCTCAGATAGCAGACGACGACCAGCACGAGCAGGACCCAGTGAAAGATCCGGGTCGGCCGGTCCCAGACGGGCGCCTCCCGAAGCTCTTGCTTTCGCCCTTCCCCACCTTCCGCCATGCGTCTTCTCCTGTGTCCGACGACACGCGCCGTACGGCGTCGCTCTGCTACCCCTCGCGCCCGCTACGCTATTTGGCGATGACGCCGCAGGCGATGCGCGGATCCGCTGCACCGGCCGGATTGAAATGCCCGGCCGCCGCCATGTTCATCAGCTTAACATGCAACAAGGAGCCGTTCGGAGTCTGGATGAGCGAAACCTGGCCGACCGACTCGCCCGGCGCGTTCGCCAACTCGGCTCGTGCTTGTTCGGCCGCGCCTGCCGCATGGAACGCTCCGGCAGAGAGGGCGACGCCTGCCAACAGGCCAATCCAACTCGAATTTCCCATCGGCGCTTCCTCATGCCTTGTGGCGGTTCGTAACACTCCCGCAATGCCCCGCGCCAGACCGGGTTCTCCTTTCCCAGCGGGGCGAATGCTGTGCTTCCCGCTATACGGGTGAGCCTCCCGGCGACGCAAACTCGCAGCGGCGCAGAAGACGGAATGCCTCCCCGCCGCCGGGCTCGACCATGACCGAAATTGCGTCGATGCAGAGCGGCGGGAACGCCTCGCCCAGCATGGCTTCCGCCTCGGCGCGCTCCCGTGCCAACCCCTCCTTGTCGAGGCGTTCGGTCAGCGTCATATGAAAGCGGAATGCGTCCATGACGTAGGGATAGCCCCAGCGCAGCAGCAGCGCCTCCTGGTGCGGGCTGAGGCCCGCGCGGCGCCGGCGGGCCAGTTCCGCTTCGGTCGCCGGCGCCTGGAACCGGTCGAAGGCCGCCACGCAGTCGGCGGCGAGCCAGTCGAGCTCCTCGAACGGTTCCGACGGCGTGAGGGCGAGGAAGCCCGCCAACTCGGAGAGGCGCAGCGTCGGACCGGCAAATGCCGGGCGTTCAGCCGCAAAGCTTTCAGCCGCGCGCAGCAGTTCGGCTTCGCTCGCCTCGGCCGCCAGCCGGAACGGCGCCTTCAGCGTGCCGTGGAAGCCGTAGCGCCGGGGAGCGTCGAGACAAGGCGCCTTGCGGGCGAACCAGGCCGCGCCGAAGCGCGCCAACGCGCTCTCCGGCGGCGGGGTGTAGTAGATGGCGTATCTCAAGGGGCGGGGTTACTCCGGGCGCTCCGACTGCGCTCCCTGCCCGTCCCCCACGGCGATGCCGAGCGCCTCGTAAACGGGCGCCAGCCACGGCCATTCCTTCGCAATGGGTTGGCGCGCCTCGTACCCCACCACGCACACGGCCAGCACAAGGAGGCAGGCGACCCACGTCCACAGGGAATGCTCGCGACGCCGCCGCACCGCCCCGGCGGGCACCGGAAGCTGGGGTCTCGGCAGCGCCGGGTCCGGCTCCGGGGCGTCGGACGGGGGGGCGGGTTCAGGTTCGGCGTGAATGACCTCCACGACGGTTCCCGGCGGCTCCGCGTGCCAGACATAGCCGCATCTGGTGCATTTGACCCGCCGTCCCGTCGCGCCCAGCGCCTCGACCTCAACGCGATATCGTGCGATACAGCTTGGACAAACGAGGATCATACGGGCCCCTCTGAATCCCCTGCAGAAGGGGAAAAATTGTATAGGCTGCCGGCCAGCTCGAATCAAGGTAACCGCCACGTGCCGACAGGCGAACGACGGAACTTGTCCGAGGGGGCCGGCTGCCTCCGCCGTCCGGAGCCTGCCGGTCCCGCCCGGCTGCCGGAGCTGCCTTGACCAGAGCAATCGTAATTCTCCTGCTGCTGGTCGCCGCGCTCTGGGCCGGCGGGCTTCTGCGGTTCGTCGCGGCGCTGCCGGACCGGCCCGAGGCGCCCGGCAGGAAGACCGACGCCGTCGTGGTCTTGACGGGCGGGGCCGATCGCGTCGCGGAAGGCGTGCGGCTGTTGCAAGAAGGCAAGGCGCCGGTCCTGTTCGTTTCCGGCGTCGGCGAAGGCGTTACGGTAGTGCGCCTGCTGGAGCTTGCCGGAGACGGCGCGAATACCGCCCTCGCCTGCTGCATCGAACTCGGCCATGCCGCGCAGGACACTGTCGGCAATGCCGCCGAGGTCGCGGTCTGGGCGGCGGAACGCAAGGCGCGCAGCCTGCGCATCGTCACCGCCGCCTACCACCTGCCGCGCGCGCTCCATTTGCTGCGCCGCACAGCGCCGGGCATCGAGATGCTGACGCATCCGGTCGTCCCGGGCACGCTGAAGCTGGAGCAATGGTGGCGATGGCCGGGCACGCGGGAGGTGCTGTTGCGCGCCTATCACAAATACATGCTGGCGTTGTCGCTGGACCGGCTGGTGGAATGGTACCGGTCGGCAATGGAGAGCGGGTGACGGTGTTCCGCTCGACCCTCTTTGCGGCGGGTTTCATCGCCGCTACCGCCATGCTCGTTTTCCTGCTCCTGCCGATGCTGTTCGCCTCGCGCCGTGCGGCGCGGCGGGCGGGAGCCGTGTGGGGACATGTCACGATCTTCCTGCTGCGCGCCGCAGCCGGCATCCGGCACGAGATTCGCGGCCCGTTGCCGCCGCCCGGCAGCATCGTCGCGGCCAAGCACCAGTCCGCGTGGGAAACCCTGGTCCTGGCGGCGCTGCTCCCCGACCCGGTCTATGTCGTCAAACAGGAGCTCCTCTCCGTCCCCGGCGTCGGCTGGTATTTCCGCCGGGCCGGGCAGATCGCGGTGAACCGCAAGGGCGGCGCCTCCGCCCTGCGCCTCATGGTGCAGGGAGCCAAGGCCGCCCTGGAGAACGGCGCACAGGTCGTGGTGTTCCCGGAGGGCACGCGGGTGGCGCCGGGCGAGCGGCGCCCCTATCACCCCGGCATCGCCGCGCTTTACCGGGAAACGGGCGCCGTCGTCGTGCCGGTCGCGCTCAACTCCGGCCGCCACTGGAGCCGGCGCGGCTTCCGGATGCGCCCCGGCACCATCCGGCTGGAATTCCTGGAGCCGATCCCGCCGGGCCTGGCGCGGCGGTCCTTCATGAGCCGCCTTGAGCAGCGGATCGAGCAGGCGTGCCGCGAAATCGATGCGGACAGCGGGCAAGCATGACTGCCATCGCAGGTCGGCACGCTCTACAATAGCGCCATGACTGCGCAGACACGCCTGCCCGCCGCCTTCATGCGCGGCGGGACCTCCAACGCCCTCGTCTTCCACGCGCGGGACCTGCCGACGGACCGGGAACGCTGGCCGGCGCTTTTCTGCGCCGCGATGGGCAGCCCGGACCCGAACGGTCGCCAGCTCAACGGCATGGGCGGCGGCATCTCATCGCTCTCCAAGGTCTGCGTCGTCGGCCCGCCCAGCCGGCCGGATGCGGATATCGACTACACCTTCTTCCAGATCGCCGTGGACCGCGCGGAGGCCGACACCTCCGGCAATTGCGGCAACATGTCCTCAGCCATGGGGCCATTCGCGGTGGATGAGGGGCTGGTGGCGACGACCGGCGGCGAAGCCGTGATCCGCATTCACAACACCAATACGGCCAGGCTGATCCATGCCCGGTTCCCGGTGCGGGAAGGCCGCGCCGTTGTCGATGGCGATTTCTCGCTGCCGGGCGTGGCCGGAACCGGCGCGCCCGTGCGCCTCGACTTCCTCGAACCGGGCGGGGCCGGCACCGGCAGGCTGCTGCCGACGGGACGTCCGATGGACCGGCTGGACATTCCCGGCCTCGGCGCCATCGACGTGTCCATCGTCGATGCCGCCAATCTCTGCTGCTTCGTCCGCGCCCAGGATATCGGCCTGACCGGCGTCGAGACGCCCGCCATGCTGGACACCGACACCGAAGCGCTGGCCCGGCTGGACGCCGTGCGTCGCGCCGCGGGCGAGGCCGCCGGCCTCGACCCGGTGCCGGGCAGCATCCCGAAAGTCGGCACGGTCGCGCCGCCGACGGCATTCGAGACGCTTTCGGGAGAGCGCCTCGAACCCGCGAACATGGATATCGCGGCCCGGATGATCTCGGTCGGGCGCCCCCATCGCGCCGTGCCGCTGACCGCCGCGCTCTGCCTCGGCGTCGCCGTTAGGGTTGGGGGCACGCTGGCATGGGAAGCCGGCAGGGCGTCCGGCGAAAGCGACATCCGCATCGGCCACCCCTCCGGCATCGCGCTCGTCGCTGCCGAGGTCTCCGGCAACGGGGCCGCAGCCCATGCCGAGCGCGCCGTCGTTTACCGGACGGCCCGCCGCCTGATGGACGGTTTCGTCTATGCGCCGAAAGGTTAGCCGGAACCCTTATGGACCGTTGATTCCCTGACGTTCGGCTTCCACACTCGGCTTAGGTCGTCGTTGGAATCCCTATGACCGCCGCGGACAGAGCCCAGGAGAACGAGAGAGATGGGTTTGAGTGAACTGATCGAGGCCGCACTTCCTCTGGCCGCGGTTCTTGTTCCTGCGTTCGTATTAGGTTTCGGCGCGATATGGCTCGTTGTTCACAACGGCCTGACCGACATGCGCAAGGAACTCCACAGCATTGCTGAGCGGGTAGCCCGGATCGAAGGACGGCTGAACCCGGCCGAGTAGAAGCATTACTCGCTAACCCGACCGGGCTTTGGCAAGCGAGTCCGGCGTATCGACATCGCACAACACGCCGGCATCCGGCATCGGGACTTCGACCAGCAGGTCGCCATTGGCACCGATCAGGTGCTTGGCGCCGACATCGCCGGAGACGCTGTGCATCTCCGCAAACAGCTCCCGGCCCCACAGCACGGGATTGCCGCGCTTGCCGTTGAAGGTCGGCACGCAGATCGACCGGCCCTCCAGCGGGTTGAAGGCCGCGATCAGGCGGTCAATATGGGCGGCCGAGACGAAGGGCATGTCGCCCAGCAGCACCACCGCGCCGTCGATATCCTCGGGCAAAGCGGCGATACCCGCGCGGAGCGAGGTCGAAAGACCCTCCACATAGTCCGGATTGTGAACCGTCGGCGCATCGACGGCCGCCTCGATGCGCTCCCGCTCGTGGCCTGTCACCACCAGCAGGGAGGCCGCCTGCGAGGCGCGCGCCGCCTCCAGCGCCCGCTGGAGCATGGCCGCACCATCGACCTCCGCCAGCAGCTTGTTCGCCGGGCCCATGCGCCGGGACTGTCCTGCGGCCAGCACGACGGCCGCGATGCGCGGCAGGCGGGGCGGTTCGACCGCCGCCCGGTCGCGCACCCGAGGCTGCGGCCGGCTCGGAATATCGATCAACAGCCCGCCGACGCCCATCGACATGATCTCGCGCCGCCCGACCTCCAGCCCCGCAGCGAAGCGCTGGAGCACCCAGTCGAAGCCGTTGGGCTTGGGCGAGCGGGCGCAGCCCGGCAGGCCGATGACGGGCACCGCACCGACCCGCCCGACCAACAGCAGATTGCCGGGATCGACGGGCATCCCGAAATGCTCGATCTCGCCGCCCGCCGCCTCGATTGCCGCGGGCAGCACGTCCCGCCGGTCCACGATAGCCGAGGCGCCGGCAATCAGAAGAATGTCGGGGCTCTGCCCGAGGCTCTCCCCTATCGCCAGCGCGAGAGCCGCCTCGTCATGCGCGGCGCGGCGCTCGCCGGTCAACTCGCCCTCAAGCGCCTCGATCCGCCGCCGCGTGATCTCCACTGTCTTGTCGAGCACGCTCGGCTTGATGCTCGGCAATTCGGTCTGGATCAGCGCAATCCGCTTCGGCGTCAGCGGGTGCAGCGCCAGCAGCGGGCCTTCGATACGCCCGACCGCCTCATGGGGCGCGGCAAACGGGATGATCTTGACCGTCGCCACCATCTGGCGGGGCTCGACCAGGCTGTAAGGCGGAAGCGTCGCCAGGGTTATGCTTTCGTCGAGCAGGTTCAGCCGGTCCACCCGGTCCGCATCGACCGTCAGCACGCCCCGTTCCTCGGCGAAGAGGTTGACGCGCCCGGTGAACGGCGCCGCGACCTCCAGCCCGTCCCCGGCGACGGCCGCCGCGATGGCAGCAGCCGCGCTGTCCTCGTCCATGTCGCCCGGCTCGAACCGGGCGGCCGTGACCGTCTCGACGCCCGCTTGCGCCAACACCTCCAGGTCCGCAGCCGACAGGAGCCGCCCCTTGCGGAAGACCGCCCGCTCCACCCGAACGGAGTGCGCCAGCAGCGTTCCCTCCGCATCCTTCAGTGCGAGCGGCCCGAATTTCATCGGTAGAGCGCCTCCGTCATCTGCGCCGCAATGGCGAGCGCGATCTCGGCCGGCGCGCGGCCGCCGAGATTGAGACCGATCGGAGCGTAGATGCGGTCGATGGCCACATCGTCGAATCCGGCCTCGACAAGACGCTCGACCCGTTTCGCATGCGTCCTCCGGCTGCCGAGCGCGCCGATATAGAACGCCTCCGAGCGCAGCGCGACATGCAGCGCCGGGTCGTCCAGCTTGGGGTCGTGAGTGAGCGTCACCACCGCCGTGCGCCCGTCCACGCCCAGGGCTTCGAGCGCGTCGTCCGGCCACTCGTCGCAAATCGCGACATCGGGGAAACGCTGCGCCGTCGCAAAGGCGCCGCGCGGATCGACCAGCGTGACATCGTAGCCGAGGCCGGCCGCCATCCCGATCAGCGGCTGCGAGATATGCACGGCGCCCACGACAATCAAACGGAGCGGCGGGTTGAACACCTGCACGAACCAGCGCTCGCCCTCATGCTCGAAATCGTGGCTGCGGTTCTGTTTCAGCGCGGCGCGGGCCACGTCCAGCACGGGTTCCGGCAGCGGGCCTTCGCCGTACTCCACAACCGCGTCCACGCTGCCGTCGAGCGCCGCGATGCGCGCCACCGACCGCCGTTCGGCGCGCGCAGCACGCAGCCGGGCGAGCGTCTCCGCCTTCATGCCAGCTTCTCTACGAACACCTCTATCGACCCGCCGCAGGCGAGCCCGACTTCCCAGGCCTCCTCGTCGCTCACGCCGAAGTCCAGCAGGCGCGGCTTGCCGTCAGCGATGGCGCTTCGCGCTTCCATCACCACAGCGCCTTCGATGCAGCCGCCGGAAACCGATCCTTCGAACGCGCCTGTGTCGTCCACCACGAGTTGGCTGCCGACCGCACGCGGCGACGAACCCCAGGTCTTGACCACCGTAGCGAGAGCAACGCCCTTGCCGGCCACCGCCCAGGCCGCCGCCCTGTCGAGGATCGCATCCCCTTCGCCTACAGCCGTGTCAGCCATTCGCTCACTCCCTCTTGCCGGCGGGCCGGCTCACGCCCGAGCGCGGCGGCCAAGTCCTCAAGACTATCGAGATTGTGCGCCGGCCGGAATTCGTCAACATGCGGCATCAGCGCCGCTGCGCCGCGCGTGCGCGGCTCATAGGCGTCGTAGCGCAGCAGCGGGTTGAGCCAGACCAGCCGCCGGCAGGACTTGTGCAGGCGCTCGATCTCCTGGGCAAGCCCCTCGCCCGAGTCGCGGTCGAGCCCGTCGCTGATGAGCAGCACCACGGCGCCCTGCCCCAGCACACGACGCGACCAGAGCCGGTTGAAGGTCCTGAGCGAAGCGCCGATGCGGGTGCCGCCGGACCAGTCCTCGACCGCGTCCGCCACGCCTGCGAGCGCCGCATCGACATCCTTCTGGCGAAGCTGGCGCGTAACATTGCTCAGCCGCGTGCCGAACAGGAAGCAATGCACCCGGTCGCGGTCGTTGGTGACGGCGTGCATGAAGTGCAGCAGCATCCGGGAATAGCGCGCCATCGAGCCGGAAATGTCGCAGATCACGACCAGCGGCGGCGGCCGGCGCAAGCGGCGCCTGCGCCGGAGCGCCACGAAATCGCCGCCGGTGCGCATCGCCCCGCGCAGAGTCGCCCGCAGGTCGGGCCGCCGCCCCCTCGGATGCAACCGGAAACGCCGCGCGGGCACGGGCCTGAGCGGCAGGCGCATCTTCGCCATGGCGCGCTTCGCCGCTTCCTGCTCCGCCAGCGACATGGTTTCGAAGTCCATCGCACGCAGCACCTCGCGGTCCGACCAGGTGAGCTCCGCGCGAATCTCGACCTCTTCCTCGCCTTCCCGCTCGCGAGGCGCAGTTTCCGCAGGCGTCAAAGCCTCGGCGAGGCGGCGCGCCAGCGGCTCTGCCTCCCCCGGCCCCGTATCGACGCTGGAGGTCGGAATGACCAGCGACATCATCCGCTCCAGCAGGCGCGGATTGCGCCAGAATATGTGGAAGGCCTGGTCGAACAGCTCGCGCTGCCCGCGCCGATTGACCAGCGCGGCATGGAGCGCCCAGTAGAATTGCGCCCGGTCGGAAACATCGACGGCCGAGGCCGCCTCGATAGCCTTCAGCACCTGGTCCGGGCCGACCGGCAGGCCGGCAGTCCGGAGCACCCGGCCGAAATGCATGATGTTCTCGGGCAACCGCCCGCCGTTCATGCCGCCCCCGCGGCCGCAAGTTCGGCGCGCACCTCGTTCAGGATGCGCTCGGCCTCGCTTCCCTGCATGCGCGCGATGTCGTCCTGGTATTTGAGCAGCACGCCCAGCGTGTCGTTCACCATCGCCGGATCGAGTGCCACTGCGTCGAGCTGCATCAGCGCATGGACCCAGTCGATGGTCTCTGCAATCCCCGGCAGCTTGAAAAGGTCGAGCTCGCGCACCTTCTGCACATAGCCGACGACCTGGCGCGAGAGGTCGCCGGGCGCCGTCGGCGCCTTGCGGCGCAGGATATCCAGCTCGCGACGCGCGTCCGGGTAGCCGACCCAGTGATAGAAGCAGCGCCGCTTGAGCGCATCGTGGATTTCGCGCGTACGGTTGGAGGTGATGACGACGACCGGCGGAACCGCCGCCGCAATCGGGCCGATCTCCGGCACCGTCACCTGGAAATCGGACAGGACCTCCAGCAGATAGGCCTCGAACGGCTCGTCGGTGCGGTCGAGTTCGTCGATGAGCAGCACGGGCGGCCCGGCGCCATCGCCGCGCAAGGCTTGCAGCAAGGGCCGCTCGATCAGGAATTCCGACCCGAACAGGTCCCGGCCCAGCCGCTCGCGGTCGGCCTCGCCGGAGACCTCGGCCAGCCTTATCTCGATCATCTGGCGGGCATAGTTCCACTCATAGACAGCGGAGGCCACGTCGAGGCCCTCATAGCATTGCAGGCGGATCAGCCGGCGGCCCAGCGTCGCCGCCAGCACCTTGGCGATCTCCGTTTTGCCGACTCCCGCCTCGCCTTCGAGGAACAGCGGCCTGCCGAGTTTCAGCGACAGGAACACGGCCGTCGCCAGCGCCGTGTCCGAGACATAGTCGCCGGCTTCGAGGAGTTCGCCGGTCTCAACGACCGACTGGGGCAAGGCCCGTCCGGTTTCCATAAGCAGGGGTCCGGTTAGTGGCGGAAATGGCGCATTCCGGTGAATACCATAGCGAGGCCATGCTCGTCCGCCGCCCGGATCACCTCCTCGTCTCTCACGGAGCCGCCCGGCTGGACGACGGCGGTGGCCCCTGCCTCCGCAGCCGCCAGCAGCCCGTCGGCGAAGGGGAAGAAGGCATCGGACGCCACGACCGAGCCCTGTGTCGCGGGGATCCCGCCGCCGGCCGCATCCACGGCCTTGCGCGCGGCGATGCGCGCGCTGTCCACCCGGCTCATCTGTCCCGCGCCGACACCAACGGTAGCGCCGTCCTTCACGTAGACGATGGCATTCGACTTCACATGCTTGCAGACGGTGAAAGCTATCTTGAGGTCGGCCATTTCCGCCGCGCTCGGGGCGCGCCTCGTGACGGTCCGGAACCCGCCCGCACGGCCATTGTCGCGGCCTTGCAGCAGGAAGCCGCCGGAAAGCGAGCGGAAGGTCATGCCGGAAGCGAGCGGGTCGGGCGCGGCTTCGGTCAGCAACAGCCTGAGATTGGTCCTGCCGGCGAGCCGTGCGCGGGCACCCTCATCCGCTCCCGGTGCGATTACCGCTTCGAGAAAAATCCCGCTCAACCGCTCCGCCAGCACCTCGTCGAGCGGGCGGTTGACGGCGACGATGCCGCCGAACGCACTCACCGGATCGCAGGCAAGCGCCCTGTCCCAGGCCTCGGCCAGATCGTCCGAGACGGCGACGCCGCAGGGATTGGCGTGCTTGACGATGACGACCGCCGGGCGCTCGAATTCGCTCACGAGCTCGAACGCGGCGTCCACATCGTTCAGGTTGTTGTAGCTGAGCTCCTTGCCCTGCACCTGTTCGGCGGTGGCGACGCCGGGCCGGCCGCTGCCGTCGGTGTAGAACGCCGCCGACTGATGCGGGTTCTCGCCGTAGCGTAGGAGTTGGCGGCGGGTGCCCGACAGCGAAATGCGCGGTGGGAAGGCGTCTCCCGTCCTCTCCGCGAACCAGTTGGAAACGGCAGAATCGTAGGCGGCAGTATGCCCGTAGGCCTCGGCGGCGAGCCGGCGGCGGAGCGAAAGGGGCGTCGCGCCGTCCCCTTCCATCTCCGCGCGGATGGCGTCCAGATGCTCCGGAGCCGTAGCGACGGCGACGAAGCGGTGGTTCTTGGCGGCCGCGCGGATCAGCGCCGGCCCGCCTATGTCGATGTTCTCGATGCAGGTCTCTTCATCCGCGCCGCGCGCCACCGTCTCCGCGAAGGGGTAAAGATTGACCACCAGCAGGTCGATGGGCTCGATGCCGTGCGCGGCCATGGCTTCGGCATGCGCAGGATCGTCGCGCAGCCCCAGCAGCCCGCCGTGCAGCGCCGGATGCAGGGTCTTCACGCGCCCGTCCAGCATTTCCGGGAAACCCGTTCGCTCCGAAACCTCCACCACCGCAATGCCGGCGGCACTCAACTGCCGGGCCGTGCCGCCGGTGGAGAGGATTTCGACGCCGCGCCCGGCGAGGAAGCGCCCGAACGCCTCCAGCCCGGTCTTGTCCGACACGGAGATCAGGGCGCGGCGAATGGGTATGCGGTCACGGGCGGTCACTGGCGGCCCTCCGGGTTCGCGCGTCGCCGCCCCGATAGCACCCCGCCGCCCCGCCGTCACGCAGCGGCAATGTCGCGCTTGCCGACGGATTGTCACGGTCGGTCCATGGTGCCGGAGATGCCCGAGGCGATTATCGCTCTGCGCCGCTGGCTGCGGTTAAACCTCAGCACACTTTGACATATGCCATAGTGCACATTACGACCGGTCATGATACGAAACTTCAGGAGCCGGGCGCTCCGGCGGTTCATGGAATGCGGCGACGAGCGCCGCATCCACCCGGAGCACCGCGAGACCGTGCGCGATATCCTGGTGCGCTTGAATGCGTCCGCGACCTCGGACGACATGAACCTGCCCGGGTTCCGGCTAGCACCGTCTCAGGGGCGAGTATGTCGGGTTCTGGGCAGTAACGGCACGCGCCAACTGGCGCGTCATCATCCGGTTCGAGGATGGACGCGCCGCCGATGTCGACTATCTGGACTACCACTAGGGAGGCAACGCCCATGCTCATGCACGATCCGCCCCATCCCGGCGCGTTCATCCGGCGCCAGTGCCTCGAACCTCTCGGCCTGACGGTGACCGAGGCCGCGAAGGGGCTCGCGGTATCGCGCAACACGCTCTCCCTTCTGCTCAACGGCCGGCTCGGTATTTCTCCCGAAATGGCGATCCGACTGTCCGAGGCGTTCGGCGGCAGCCCCGAAAGCTGGCTGACGCAGCAGATGCAGTACGACCTCTGGCACGCGGAACACAACCGCGAGCCGGTCGAAGTCCGCAGATTCGCCACTGCCTGACCGCCGTGTTTCCACCGACGGGAACTCCGGCAGGCAAATGCGGATGGGCGGTTAGCGGTGGCACGGCGATGGTACAGACGGGATAGTCAGGTTCTGGCGGGTCCACGATTCCGACCCGCATAAACGAATGCCCCTCTACCGCTCGGCAGCCCCGGCGGCGGCGAAGCGGCCGATCCTGCGGTTTACGACGAAGCGCAGGATCGGGTCGGGCGGCAGCAGGGCGGCGCGCGGGAGCGAAAGCATGACCCGCAGCAGTTCGTTGTCCTCGTCGCAGATGTGCTCCGCGAGCAGCTTACCGCCGATGGCGCCCTTGGTCATCGGTGCCGCGTCGCAGGACATGAGCGCCCAGAGCCCGTCGCGGACCGCGCCGAAAATGGCGCCCTCATTGCGCGTGAAGGCGAGTATGCCGCCCCAGGTGCCGGCGAAGGGGATATCGCCGAGCCCCGGCCAGCGCGCCGCGATGCTGCGCCGGTGGATGTCGGCCACGCGCTCCATCAGTCCCGGCGGGAAGCGCTTCTCGCGCGCATAGAAGAGCGTGTTGCGCATGAGGATGCGGCGGTCACGGGTCAGCCGCACCGTGCTGCCGTTCGGGTGGGCCGGCAGGAGCCCGAATTCCCCTTCCCCGCCGAGCAGCGCCGCCTGGGCGTCGGAGAGAGGCTCGGTGAGGCTGGCGAAGCTCGCGAGCGGCACCGCCCGGTGCTTCAGAATGCCCATCTCTTCGGTGAAGAAATGGGTGCAGAGCACAACCTGGCGCGCCTCGACCGTGCCCTCGGGGCAGGTAAGGCGGAACCCGCCGCGCGTGCCCATCTCCAGCACCGGGCTTTCCTCGTAGAGCGCGACATTCGCCGGCAGAGTCGCGGCGAGGCCCCGCATCATGGCCGCCGGCTGTACCAGGGCGGAGCCGTCCACCCGCACACCGCGCCGGTAGAACCGCGAGCCAGTGACGGCCTCGATGCCGCCCCGGTCGAGTTCCCGCCACGGCACGCCCAGCGAGTCGAAGCCGTCCGAAACACCCTTGAGTTCCGAGTCCGCGCCGTCGCCGGCGGCAACATAGATCCGCCCCCAATCGCTCCACTGGCACTCGATCTGGTGTTCCTGCACAAGCTGGCGGAGCCAGGCTGTCCCGGCCGCGAACAGCCGGTCGTTCTTCCGCGCGGCGTCCATATGCTTCATGCCGCCATGGCTGTGGTGGTCCAGCATAAAGCCCGCATTGCGCCCGGACGTGCCGTAGCCCACCCGGCCCGCCTCGACCAGCGCAATTTTGTCATCGGGCCGGAGCTCGGCCAGGCGTCGGGCGGTGGAGCAGCCGCATACGCCCGCGCCGACGACCGCGAAATCGACCTTT
This sequence comes from Alphaproteobacteria bacterium, assembly GCA_965261985.1. Taxonomy (GTDB): domain Bacteria; phylum Pseudomonadota; class Alphaproteobacteria; order Bin95; family Bin95; genus Bin95. The sequence continues at coordinate 3,353,956 of OZ253490.1, read as the reverse complement.
ACCCGGCCCTCGACCCGCCGCGCGGGCGGCGGCGGCGGCAACGTCTCGAACCAGCCGTTGCGCGGCCCGTCATCGGGCAGTTTCCTTGCCCCGATCGTCCTCGGCGCCATGTCGAAAGGTCCCTGGGTCATTGGGAAAAACAGCGGGGTCGGCACGTCGCCGCCCCGCCTGTACCGTCCGGCCGGCCCGCCCGTCGCGAACCTGAAAAGTCGCGGGCGCCGGTCCTAACCGGTGGCGATATAGTCCTTCAGCGCCTGCGCTTCGGCCTCGATCTCGCTCATCCGCGCCTTCACTACATCGCCGATGGAAACGATGCCGACCAGCTCGTCGCCTTCCAGCACGGGCAAATGGCGCATCCGCGCCTCGGTCATCCGCGCCATCAGGTCGTCTATATGGTCCGAGCGCGTGCAGGTAATGACCCGGCGCGTCATGATCTCCTCGACGGGGCGGTCCATTACATCGCGGCCGCTCTCGGCAAGCGCGGCAACGATATCGCGCTCGGAAACGATCCCGACCAGAGCGCCTCCGGGAGAGGAGACCGGCATGGCGCCGATACGCCGCTCGGTCAGGGTCGCGGCGATACTCGCCACCGACTCGCCCGGATCGGCCGTCGCCACTTCATGGCCCTTGTCGTCGAGGATTTGCGCAACGAACATGTTCCATTCTCCGGATGGAAACGAAACGGCCCCGCCGGAACTTGGGTTGCACGGCGGGGCTCTGTCGATGGTGTTTCGACTGGTCTCTCCTGAGACCTGTTGCCCGCCGCAGGGCGGTCGGGCCTGTCTGCATCGTTTGTCGGATGGCCCCTATAAGGGGCGATCCTCGACCGGTGGTTTCATGATGGACATCCTCCCTCGACCCTGGCCGGCAACGCCCACCGCATTCCCGTCTTTGCAAGACAAGTCTGCGACCTTCCGCCGCAAGGTGTCAACAAAAAATAATTCCACAGAATTAGCCTGTTAGGGATTTTTGCAGCGGCAAGGCACAGTCCTTCCGGGTCGAAATGCACAACATCCCGCAGCTCCGAACCGTCAACCCAGACGATGCGGTTCGGCCGGTGGAAAGGCCTCCCCGCACCCGCCCGGTCAATGCGCCATGAAGACCGGGAGCGTACTCTCGGCGAGGATGTGACTGGTAGGACCGCCCAGGATCATCTGGCGCAGGCGGCTGCTCGTATAGCCGCCCTTGAAGACAAGATCGGCGCCGAATGCGGCGGCTTCCGCCAGCATGGCCTCGCCGTCGCTGCGCCGTCCCCGCTGCCGCACCGACGCCTCCACCGGCAGGCCGTGCCGGGAGAGCCCTTCCGCCACGTCCCCGGCGCTCGGCCCCGGCACGAAGACGCCCTCGATGGTTACCACCTGGATGCGCTCCGCCCGCTTCAGCAACGCCATGCCCATGGCGATCGTGCGCGCGGTCTCTGTGCTGCCGTTCCAGAGAATCGCGATATTGGCACCGAAATCCTCCGGCGCGTCGGGCGGAGCGACCAGCATCGGGCGTCCGCTTTCGAACAACACCGCTTCCAGTGTGCTCATCGAGGGCGAGTCGCCGGCGCCCGTCGGGCGGCCGACCACGGTGAGGTCGAAGGCGCGAGCCCGCTCGGAGACATCCAGATGGCGCGCCACCTCTTCCCGCCATTGATGCGGGTGCCCTTCGAGCGAGGATTCGAACAAATTGCGCGCGCGGGCCGAAGCCTCGTTGTCGCGGCGTTCCAGATCGTCGAGCAAGGCCGGCGACGCCGCATCCGCCGCCCCGGCCGCCATGATGTCCGGCAGCGACCGGCGCTGGTAGAACCCCTCCACATGGGAGTCGAAGCGCCCCGCCACGATCCGCGCGCAGGCCAGCATCGAGGCGATTCCCCCTGCCTCGTTCATCGGCACCAACACGGTTTTCATTCTTCCCTCCTTCCGCTTCGGTTGCACGGGAGCGTTCCCATGCGTGCGATTTACGGCAGCCCCATCAAATCGCGTCAAAATGCCGCAGTCAATAGCGAGCCATCACGCCGGCGGTTTCCCCCTCCGCTGCGTCGCCCCCGTGGGCGGTCTGCAACAGCGGGCGGATGGCCTGCTTGGCCATCTTGCCGCTTCCCGTTTTGGGAAGCGCGTCGCTGAAGAGCAGCACCCGCGGGCGCTTGTAGCCGGCGAGCGCGCCGCTGCAATGCGCACGAACGGCCGCCTCGTCGAGTTCCAGGCCGGGTTTCGGAGCAATCATGGCCGCCACGACCTCACCCCATTCCGGGTCCTGCACGCCGCAGACGGCGGCCTCCAGCACCGCCGGATGGCGGTAGAGCGCGTCCTCCACCTCGCGGGCGTAAACATTGAAACCGCCGGTGATGATCATGTCCTTGATGCGCCCGACGATGAACAGGTAGCCCGCCTCGTCGAAGCGCCCGAGGTCGCCGGTATGGAACCAGCCGTCGCGGACGGCCTCGGCGGTAAGGTCCGGCCGGCGCCAGTATTCCACCTCCGCCGCCCCTCCGACCGGATGACGATCTCGCCGACCTCGCCGGGCGGCAGGCCGCGGCCGTCCGGCCTGAACACGCGGATGTCGAGGCCGGCGACCGGCCAGCCGCAGGAGGCGAGCCGCGCCGTCTCTTCCGGGCAGCCATCGGGGACATGCTCGTCGGGGTAAAGCAGGGTCAGCGGGCTGTTGGCCTCCGACATGCCGTAATGCTGGCGGAAGACCGGGCCCAGCAGGCGAATGCCCCGGCGCAGGGTTTCGACCGGGATCGGCGCGGTGCCGTAATTGATCCGCTTGAGGCTGGAGAGGTCGCGGCGGCCCGGCTCTATGGCCTCCACGAGCCGGACGATCATGGTCGGGACCAGGAGCGCGTGATCGATTCGGAAGCGTTCGATGGCGTCGAGTACCGCTTCCGGGTCGAAACGCGGCAGCACGACCCCGCACGCGCCGCGCATGAAGCAGGGCAGCAGGTAGTTGCCGGCCACATGGGAGAGCGGACCCACATGCAGCATGCTGTGGCCGCGGCCGAGCGCGTATTCGAGCGATGCAAAAAAGTTGTCGAGGCGGGCCTGGAAACGGCGCCAGGTCCCGACGACCCCTTTCGGACGGCCGGTCGAGCCCGAGGTGTAGGTCAGGCGTATGAGGCTCGAGGGCTCCACCTCGACTTCCGGCTCCTCGGCAGAGGCGGCGGCCGTGAACCGCCCATAGTCGGCGTCCCCCCAGCCGACCCCGACGACCAGCCGCACCGAAGGCGCCGCCACGGCCGCTTCGGCAATCGCGCCCTCAAAGCCGGGCCCGGCCAGCACGGCGGAGACCTCGCCGTCGTTCAGGGTGTCGGCATGTTCGGCGGGCGTTTGGCGGTCGTTCAGGGGCACGCTCGCGAAGCCGCCCTTGAGCAGGCCGAAATTGGCATCGACCGCCTCGACCGAGTTCCGCATCAGCACGCCGACCCGCTCGCCGGGAGCGATCCCCGCCGCCCGCAGCGCATTGGCCAGCCGGTTGGCCCGCGCATTCGCCTCGCGGAAGCTGAAGCGGCGGTCTTCGAATATGAACGCCTCGCGGTCGCCGTGCTGCGAAGCGGCCCAGGCGACCTGCCAGCCTGCGATCATGCGCTGTGCGGTGCGAGGATCTGCCGCACCGTCGCGACATCCTGCAGCTTGTCGAAGCCGGCATTGATCTCGTCGAAGCCGATCTTGCCGTCGATCAACCGGTCCACCGGCATTCGCCCCTGGAGGTAGAGGTCGATGAAGCGCGGGATGTCTCGCACCGGCACGCAGCTTCCCATGTAGGAGCCGAGAATCGACTTCTCCTGGGCCACCAGTTCGCCATGGTTGAAGCTGAAATCGGCCTCGGCAGGCGAGAGGCCCGCCGTGACGACCGCGCCGCCGTAGCGCGTGCTCTTCCAGGCCGTTTCCATCGCCTTGATCGTGCCCGCAAGCTCCACCGCGAAATCGACGCCGCCATTGGAGATGTCGCGGATCTGCTCGACATGGTCGGCGTCGCGGGCGTTGACGGTGTGGGTCGCGCCCAATTGCCGCGCCAGGCCCAGTTTCGAATCCTCCAGATCGACGGCGATGATCTGGCCCGCGCCGGCGAGCTTCGCGCCCAGCAGGCCGTTCAACCCGACACCGCCCAGCCCGACGATCGCCACGCTGTCGCCGGCGCGCACGCGCGCCGTGTTGATGACCGCACCCGCGCCCGTCATCACCGCGCAGCCGAACAGCGCGGCGTCCTCGATGTCGATCCGCTTGTCCACGACAACGCAGGTTCCCCGGTCCACCACCGCATATTCCGCCATGCAGGAAATGCCGGTGTGGTGGGCGATATACTCGCCGTTCAGCTTCAGGCGCTGGGCGCCCGACATAAGCTGGCCGAGCCCCTTGGTCTGCGCCGCGGTCTCGCACACCTGCGGGCGCCCTTCGAGGCAGCGCCGGCAACGCCCGCAGGCGGAGCCGAACTGGAACACGATATGGTCGTCCGGCTTGATGTCGTGGACGCCCGGCCCGGTCTCGACGCAGATGCCGGAGCCTTCGTGGCCCAGCACCATCGGCACCGGCCGCGGCCGGTCGCCGTTCAGCAGCGACAGGTCGGAATGGCAAAGGCCGGCCCCGCCGATCTTCACCAGCACCTCGCTCGGTCCCGGCGGTTCGAGTTCGACCTCCATGATCTCCACGGGCCTGCTATGGGCGAACGGGCGCGGCGCTCCGCATTGCACCAGCACGGCGGCGGTCATCTTCATCCTTCGGGTGTCCTCTCGTTCCGGATCCGGCGCGGGGCAGGATAGCGGAGCGTAAGCAAGGCATACAGCCGGCCGGAGCACGGTGCGGCTGCTTGACCCTGCAATCGAATGGTGGATGCTCGCCCATCCCCTATCCGAGAGCAGGTTCCATGGTTAGCCAGACCGAAGGCGAGTTCCTGTGCCTTCACGAGATCGTCCACCGCGCCCACAACAATCTGAACAGCAACTACTGGGACTATCTGGCGGGCGGCAGCGAGAGCGAGGCGACGCTCAGGCGTAACCGCATGGCGCTGGACCGGCTGGCCCTGAAACACCGCGTGCTGCGCGATGTCTCCCGCGTCTCGGCGCGCAGGCGAGTGCTCGGCCAGAACCTCCGCCTGCCCGTGCTGCTCGCGCCCATCGGCTCGCTGCAGAGTTTCGACCCCGACGGCGGCGCGGCGGCGGCGCGGGCGGCGCACGCCTTCGGCACCATGAACATCCAGAGTTCCGTCTCGCAGCCTGGCCTGGAAGAGACGGCCGCGGCGGCGCCCAACCCCAAGATCTATCAACTCTATGTCCGGGGCGACGACGCCTGGGTGGACGATATTGCGCGGCGCGCCATTGCCGCCGGCTACACCGCCTTCTGCATCACCGTCGATACCGCCCACTACAGCCGGCGCGAGCGCGATATCGCCAAGCGATTCGTGAAGCCCTGGCGCATCGACAACCGCAATATGGAGTTCCAGGGCGCCTTCAACTGGGAGAACATCAAGCGCTTCAAGGACCGCCACGACATTCCGCTCATCGTGAAGGGCATCGGCACCGGCGAGGACGCCGCGCTTTGCGTCCAGCACGGGGTGGACGTCGTCTATGTCTCCAACCATGGCGGCAGGCAGCTCGACGGCGGCCGGGGCTCGGTGGATGTGCTTCCCGAGGCGGTCGCCGCCGTGGGCGGCAAGGCCGAAGTCTGGGTAGACGGTGGCATCCTCAGGGGCACGGATGTTGTCAAGGCGCTGGCACTCGGCGCGGATGCGGTCGGCATCGGACGGTTGTCGGCCGCCGCGCTCGCCGCCGACGGCGAGGCGGGCGTCGTCGCCATGCTGGAATTGATGGAAGACGAGGTGGTAACTGCGCTCGGCCTCATGGGATGCACGGGGTGGGACGATCTCGGCCCCGAATACGTCACCCGCGCCGACCCGACATGCCCGCCCTCCGTGTTCAGCGGCTACTCGCTGCTCGATCTCACGGAGACCGGGTACAACTGACCTCCGTTGCATCGACGATGCGTGCGCCGATGCGGCCCGCCTGCGGACAAGCCCTCACCGTCGGGATAGTATCCGGTGCAACAACCGGCTGAATCATGCGCCGGTAGAGGGTGAGCAGGCTGCGGCCGTCGGCTCCGGCTGCGGTCCTTCGCCTGAAGGAGGGAATCGAGATGAACCGGCAGCCCCTGCGCGAAATCGCCGACGAGGAGGTCCGCGCCTTCCAGGAAGACGGGGTCGTTCTGCTCAAGGGCATGTTCGAGATGGACTGGGTCGAGCGCGTGCGCGAGCTCGCCGAGGCGGATATGAGCACACCCGGCAAGATGAAGCAGGAGCTGGCCGGGGAAGGCGATCCCGGCCGCTTCTTCAACGACACCTTCCTCTGGCCTCGCAACGACGAGTTCAGGGACATCGTGTTCCACTCTCCGGCAGCCGGGGTCGCGGCCCGGCTTATGGAGGCCGGGAAGGTCAACATCGTCTTCGACCAGTTCCTCATCAAGGAGCCGGGAACGCTGGAGAGAACCCGTTGGCACCATGACCTGCCCTATTGGCCTATCGACGGGCAGCAGGTGTGCACGCTCTGGCTGGCCCTGGACCCCGTGGACGCGGCGTCCGGCGCCGTCGAGTATGTCAAGGGCTCCCACAAATGGGGCCAGCGCTACAAGGCCGAGGCGTTCCTCGGCGAAGGCCGCTACAGGGAGGACCTGCCCCCGGTTCCGGACATCGACGACATGCGCGGCGACCTGGAATTCCTCCAGTTCGAACTGGAGCCGGGAGACTGCACGGTGCATCACGGGCTGCTCGTGCACGGCGCACCCGGCAACAGGACCGTGGACCGGAGGCGGCGCGCCTACATCACCCGCTGGGCGGGAGACGACGTTGTCTATTCCCCACGACCGGGTATCCAACCCATGCTCTGGGACCCGGACATTCCGTCCGGCGGTCCGCTGGACAGCGACCTCTGGCCGGTCGTCTGGCGAAGCCCCCGGTAGAAACGCCTCCGCTCCAGCGCCAGTCAGGCAGCGGCTTTGACTTGGCTTGGCCGAACCGCAGTATCTCACCGGTCCTCCGTCGCGGTTATAGTGACGGTGGCCGGCGCACGGCCGGGAGCATCGACACATGACCGTTCTTGCAGGCAGGGTTGCCGTCGTCACCGGCGCGCAGCAGGGCATCGGGGCTGCCATTGCGTTGGCCGCTGCGCAGGCCGGCGCCGCCGTCATCGTCAACTATCTGGATGACGCGCCAGCCGCCGCCGCCGTCGTCGCGTCGGCGCAATCGGCAGGCGCAGACGCGGTGGCCGTACAGGCCGATATTGCGCAGCCTGAGGAGGTCGAACGCCTCATGGCGGCTGCCGACGATCTCGGCGGCGTCGATATTCTTGTGAACAACGCCGCGATCTTTCCGCGCGCCGCCTTTCTCGACATGACGGAAGCCGATTGGGACCGGATCCTGACGGTGAACCTGAAAGGACCGTTCCTCTGTTCCTCGGCCGCGGCGCGGCGCATGGCCGCCGCCGGCCGGGAGGGAGCCATCGTGAACATCTCGTCCAGATCGGCGTTTAACCCGTCTCCGGGCGGGGCGCATTACGCCGCTTCGAAGGCCGGCCTCGTCGGACTGACGCGCGCCACCGCCCTCGAGCTCGCGCCTTGCGGCATCCGCGTCAATGCGATCGCACCGGGCCTCGCGGACACCGCCCAGCCGCGCTACGGGATGACCGAGGACGAGATTGCCGAAGCAGCAGACCTCATGCCGCTGAAAGGGCTGACGCTGCCCGAAGACGTGGCCCAACTGGCGGTCTTTCTCGTGTCCGGCGCCGCGCGGCGCATCACCGGACAGACGGTCCACGTGAACGGCGGACAATATCTCGCCTGACGGCCTTGCTGCCTGTCTCCGCCGGGCGGTTCGGGCGCGCTACGCGCTTACCTGCAACCGGAGACCGATGGCGCCCAACGCCGCGTCCATCCGGTCGAGCCGCGAGCGGTGGTTGATATCCAGCACGCGATCGACCTGCGGCAGATGCCAGTTCAGCCGCCGCGCCAATTCGGCCTTGCCGACCTCCTGCTCCCTCATCCCCTGATAGAGAAGCACCTTGACTGCCGTCAGGCTTCGCAAGGTAACTCGCACCGCCCCAATCGAGGGGCTGGGAACGTCGCCACGATACGCAATCCGGGCAGCAATCGCCTCGTCGAAGGCGTCCGCTGCACGCACCAGGGCGTCCGCCCGATCCTCCCCGAAAGTGGTGAATTCGGGGAAGTCCGGCGCGGTCACGAGGAGCGTGCCATTGTCATCGCGCGAGAGTTCGACGGGATAGTCGAGCATCATTCCAGCCCCAGGTCCTTCTTGATCTTCGCCACCAGCCCCCTGCCGAGTTCCTTGCGGGCGCCGTGCATCGGCAGTTGCGAGGTTCGGTCCCCACGGCGCACGGTCAGGTGACCGCTGCCGCCCTTGTGGGTCTCGAACGTGCAGCCTTGCTTCCCGAGCCAGCGACGAAATTCGTTCGCATTCATCGGTATAAGAAGTCAACACAAGTGTTCATGTCAACACAAGTGTTTCCTTTGCCATACCAGTTGGCCGGCCACCTGTATGGCGAGCCTATTCACCGCGCGGCGAGCGCGGCGGCGGCGGCGAGGGCTGCGGCAGCCGTGAGCGAGGGTGCGAGGTAGCTGCCCGTCCAGTCGTGCAGCACGCCGGCGAGTGCGGGGCCGATCATCTGGCCGAGGCCGAAGGCTGCGGTTATCAGCGCGAGGTTGCGGCGCGGATCGCCCACGGACAGCCGGCGCGCGTTGACGAGGCCGAGCGCGGTCAGGCCCATGAAGGTGCCGCCGAGCAGGGCAGCGGCCGTCAGCACGGGCCAGATTCCGCCGCCCAGCACGCTCAGCAACACGGCGCCCGCCTCGACCAGGCACGCGGCCGCGAATACCTGCTCATTGCCCCAGCGCTGCCCCGCCCAGCCCCAGAACGCGACCGACGGCGCCGCCGCGAGCCCGACGCAGAGCCAGACGACATTCTCCGCCGGCTGCAGCGCGGGGTCGGCGCGCACCATGTCGGAGATGAAGGTGGCGGTGATGACATAGCCGAAGCCGAACAGCCCGTAGGCAAGGGCGAACCGGGCGAAGCCGTCCGCCCTCCCGTCGCCGGCATCCCTCCCGTTCTCTGTCCGTGCACCCGCAGGTTCCTGCCGCCCCTGCAGCAACAGCCAGACCGGGATCGCGAGCGCAAGCGAGAGTGCGCCGCAAATGAGCCACGGACCTTGCGAATCGCCGTCCCCCAAAGCAGCGGCCGGCACTGCGAGGGACGAGACCGCGATGCCGAACCCGACGCCCGCATAGATGCCCGCCGCCCATACCTCCCGTCCGGCAGCGGCCAGCCGGTCCATCGTCAGCGAGGATGCGAGCACCATCACCAGCGCCGCCACGGCCCCATTCACAAAGCGAAGAAGCAGGAAAGCCTCCAGGCCGGAGGTCAGCCCCATGGCGCCGGTGGTGAGCCCGCTCATAGCGAGCGCGCCCATCAGCCAGAGACGCCGGTCGCCGGGCACGGGTTTCCATGCCGCCGCCAGCGCGCCCAGCAGGTAGCCCAGGAAGTTGGCCGAGGCGATCAGGCCCGCTTCGGATTTGCCGAGCCCGAGCCCCGTCGTCATGTAAGGCAGGATCGGCGTATAGACGAACCGCCCGATCCCGATGGCAACCGCCAGCGCCAGGCAGCCCGCCAGCGCCAGCGCCGCCGGATGGCCGAGAGGCGGCGCCCCCCCGGCCGGATCCGCCGGCGTCACGCGGTCGAGCCGCCGTCCACCGCGAGCGTCGTGGCCGTGATGAAGGAGGCTTCGTCGGAGAGCAGGAAGAGCGCCGCATTGGCGATCTCCTCCGGCTTGCCGGGCCGGCCCATGGGCAGCGCGCCGCCGTGCTGGGCGATCAGTTGCTCCTTGTCGAGCCCGTGTGTCGATTGCTGGTCCGGGCGCGCGACAAAGACCCGCAGCATCGGCGTGTCGGTCGGGCCGGGGCAGATCGCATTCACGCGGATGTTCTCCTTCGCGAGCCGCTTGCCGAGCGCCTTCACGAAGCCGACCACACCATGCTTCACCGCGGAATAGACCGGGCTGAATTGCGAACCCCGCAAGCCGGAGGTCGAGGCCGTGTAGAGCAGTGCGCCGCCGCCCCGCGCGCGCATCTCCGGGATGGCCGCCTCGGTAGTCACCAGCACCGTGCGCATGTTGAGCGTGACGGCCGTGTCGAAGTCCTTCATCTCGATGCCTTCGACCGCGGCCGGGCCGGGATGGCCGACATGGTTCCAGACGAAGTCGATGCCGCCGAGCGCATTCGCCGCCTCGCGCACGATCCGCCGGCTGTCCTCGTCGCACGTGAGGTCGGCCGTAATCCCGACCGCGCGCCCGCCGGCCGCCTCGATCTCCGCCACCACGGCCTGCACGGCCCCGGCGTCGATATCGACAACCGCAACTGCCGCGCCCTCTTGCGCGAAACGCAGCGCCCCTGCCCTGCCCATGCCGGAGCCGGCCGCGGTGACGATCCCGCATTTGTCCTTCATTCGCATGTGTTCGGTCATCCTCCGAAAGATTGCATCCTGTTCATCGCCGCAGCCGCCTCCTCGACGACCCGGCGCACGACTTCGCCGGCGGGCACGACATCGCCGATCATGCCGCAACTCTGCCCCGCCGGCAGCACGCCCGCTTCCACATCGCCCTCGATCCGCCCGCGCTCGGAGGCCGGATGGCCAACCTCCATCGCCTGCAGCGGGAAGGGCTTGACCTCCGCCTCGCGCCCCGACCAGCCGCGGGTGAACCCGTTGTCGATCAGCCGGCAGGGCTTGCCGCTATGGGCGCGCGTCACGACCGTGCCGGCTACATCCGTCTCCGCGATGCGGTGCTTGTAATTGTCGTGGCTGCGGCTCTCCGCCGTTGCGATGAAGCGGGTGCCCATCCACACGCCCTGGGCGCCGAAAGCGAGCGCCGCCGCAAGCCCGCGCCCGTCGGCCAGCCCGCCGCCGGCCAGCACCGGAACCTCCACCGCGTCCACCACGGCCGGGACAAGCGCCGCCGTACCGATCCGCCCGACATGACCGCCGCCGTCCATGCCGGACGCGATCACCGCATCCACACCGTCCGCCACCGCCTTCTCGGCATGGCGGACAGCGCCGACCACGGACATGACATAGATGCCGCGCTCATGCGCCGCGGGCACGACCGCCGCCGGGCTTCCGAGGCCGGAGACCAGCACCGGCACCCGCTCTTCCAGCACGGCCTCGACCATCCCTTGCACCGTGTCGGTATAGCGGGCCACCCGCTCGCCCTCCGCGCGCACGGTCGCGAACAGGATATCGACGCCGAACGGCTTGTCGGTCAGCTCCCGCACCCGGCGGATTTCGGCGCGCAACTGCTCCCCGTCCATGGTCGAGCCGGCGCCGACGACGCCGAGGCCGCCCGCCTCCGAGACCGCCGCCGCCAGGTCCGCACGGGCGACCCAGCCCATGCCCGCCTGGAACACCGGATGCTCGATCCCCAGCCGCTCGCAGATCGGGGTCCTGATGCGATATCCGGTCATAGTGGGCAGTAACCGCAGGCTTGCCGGAACAGACGCTCCGCTGCTGCATCCCCACCTGTCGTCCCGGCCTCCGAGCCGGGACCCAGCGGAGCCGCCTGCTCGGGCTTGAACAGGCTGGACCCCGGCTCGGGGGCCGGGGCGACAAATTGAGCAGTCGGACGGAATGTCGCTCCAATCATCGCGTTACGCCCTCACTTCCCTTGCATAGACGCCGCCGCGCGGGCCCGTGTTCAACCGGTCGGCGAAGGCCGGCGCCAGCGGCCGCCCGTTCGGAATGTTCATCCAGAGCCGGAGCAGCAGCCGGCGGCGCTCCGGGTCGGCGCTGTCCCGGTATCCGGCCCGCCCATGCAGGATGGCGTGGTTGTTGAGCCACTGGATATCGCCCCGACGGAAATCCATGTCGAGGCGGAAGCGCGGATCGAGAGCCAGCCGCTCCACCGTCTCCACCGCCTCAAGTTCCTCGTCCGAGAGGCTGCGGCCGAGCTTGCGCTGCCCGTCCTCGATCTGCTTGCGGTTGAACCGGCAGGAGAGCCGCCCCGCATACCAGGAGAAAACGGGAATCCGGGACCGCGTCACCTCATCAGCCGCACCCGTCGGCCCCTTGCCCGCCAGATCGATGCGGAACCCGGCGGCGAGCGCCTCGACCAGATGCGGCGCGGTGGCGAGGATTTCGTTGTAGATCGCGCCCGAGGAGGCGATCAGGCTCGCGCCGCCCTCTTCCGCCGGATGCACGCAGAGCAGGCCGACGACATCCGCCGTGTCGCAGTGCGGCCCGATCTCGGCATTGGTCGTGTGGCCGCGCACATTGTTGTCGTCATAGTCGAGGCCCCGGTCGAATACCTCGCCGATCAGCGCGCCGGTCGAGTTCTGGGAGATTGTCCGCCCCATATGCCGGGCGAGGCCCCAATAGACATCCCTGAGCCCCTGCGGGTCGAGGCCCAGCCGGTCGAGGCCGCGCATCACCAGGAACCCGCGCCCGTTCTCCAGTTCGTCCACGATCTCCTCGAGGCGCGGACCGAGCACCGGCAACGGGAAATCCGCCTTCCCGAAACCGGGCGCGCCGAAGCGGCGCGGGAGCGCGGCACGAATCTCCTCCAGTTCCGCATCCGAGAAGGTGCAGATCCAGTCCTCGCGTCCGGCCATGTCTTCCCGCCGCCAGACGCTCGGGCGATCGAGCGGCGTCCTGAGCGTCATGCCCGCATCTCCTCCACTGTCCCGGCTGCGAACAGGGCGTCGATCTCGCCGGTGTCGAAGCCCGCTTCGACAAGCAGCATGCGCGAATGCTCGCCGAGATGCGGCACCGCGCCCGACGGCGCCGGCGTCTCGCCGTCGAAGGCGTAGGGCGCTCCATGCACCTTGAAGCTCTCGCCCGGCCGGGCCGGGTCCGGGATGCCGGCGACGAAGCCGCGCTCGGAAATGCAGGTCTCCGCCAGCACCTCCGGCACGGTGCGCACCTTGCCGGTTGGCACGCCCGCGGCATTCAGCACCTGCTCCCAGTGGGCGGCATCCTGCCGCTTGAGGCAGGCCGCAATGGCGCCGCGCACATGGGACAGATCGACGGCCGGTTCGCGCCAGGACAGCGGATCGAGCGCCTCTCCGAGCCCGTCGAGCTCGAGTGCGGCGCAGAGGTCCCGGAACTGCGCTTCGGTATTCGCCGTCAGCACCACAGGCGCGTCGGCCGTCTCATAGGTGCCGGAAGCCGGCGAACCGGAGAAGGCCGTGTTGCCGATCCGCGCCGGCAGGCGGCCGGTCGCAAGAAAGCCATAGACCGGCGTTGCCATCATGGCGAGCGTGGCCGCGGTCATCGACACGTCGATATGCCGGCCCCGGCCGGTGGCGTTCCGCTCGATCAGCGCAACGCAGATGGCCGTGAACGCGGCATAGCCCGCCGCCGTATCGGCCATCGGAAAACCGATCTTGATCGGCGGCGCGCCCTCCTCGCCCTGCGTCCACATCGCCCCGGCAACGCCCTGCACGATATGGTCGTAGGCCGGCCGCCCGGCCCAGTCCGGGTGGCGCCCGTAGCCCGAGAGCGAGCAATAAACCGCGCGCGGGTTCAGTTCCCGCACCGCGCCCGCCCCGAGCCCCAACCGCTCCATCACGTCGGGCCGGAAGTTCTCCGTCACCACATCGGCCCTGGCGAGCAGGCGGAGCGCCGCGTCACGCCCTTCCGGCTGCTTCAGGTCCAGCGCGAGCGAGCGCTTGCCGGAATTGATGGCGAGGAAGCCGCCGCTCATCCCGTCCCTGGCGCGTTCCGGCTCGCCGCCCATGCGCCGCAGCTGGTCGCCCCGTCCCGGCGGCTCGATCTTGACGACATCCGCGCCCAGCATCGCCAGCTGGAAGGTCGCCAGCGGACCCGCAATGACATGGGTGAAGTCGATGACCCTGAGGCCATCGAAAGGCAATCGTTCCGTCACGCAGGACCCCCCGCATCCGTGCCGCACCGGATGGACTTTACCCCGGACCGCCCCGGATGCCCACTTGCGGCGCGATGCGCCCTTTGCCCGGACCGCACGCCAGCCGCCTCTGCAACTCTGTCAAATCCACTGCATGAAACTGTCCGGCCTCAGGGGCCCACTTCAGGGACACGTCATGAAATGTCATGTTCTATCATGCGATGTCATGTTTTGCCGCCGCCCCGCCCCTCTCCGCCGGCCTTGCCGAAGCGCCGCCGTCCGTATCCTGCATACCGTTCCTCTTTCCGTTTCCGTTTCCGTTCGCGTCGCCGCCGGCTTGCCTGCGGCGCGTCCCTGTTTCGCGCGTATCGCATGTGCGCGTTTTCGCGCGTATCGCGTGCGCGCGCCCGCCCGCGTTCGCGCCGGCGCGAACGCGGGCCTGATGGCGCGCGCGAGCCATGCGCAGGGCGCACTTCTCCCGTCCGTTCCGTTGGGGTTTTTTCGCACCGGTGCGAGGCGGGAGACGAAGCGGCCCGCGGATGCCGCTTCCTCCTGACCCATCTTACCACGGTTTTACAGGGGTCAAGCCCTTACCGGGAATTAGTTCATAATTCGTGAACGAATTGCCATTGCCGCCCCGCCGCTCCGATCCCCACCAGGAGCAGCCCTGTCATCTAGGTCGCTGCCCCGGACCCCGATCCGGGGCCCGGCCCCTGCCGTTTCGGCCTGGCGGAAAGGCCGGAAAATGGTCCCCGGCGCAAGGCCGGGGTGACGGCTGTGCCTCGGTTCGCAACGCAACACGGTCGGTTCCCGCTCTGACGAACGAACTGGTCGCCCCGAACCTGGTGTGTTCCGAAAGGGCATTGACCGGAAAGAACGGTAATTTTTCATTCTACAATGCTTTATCCAGCATGCTCTCACCTGTTTTTCATACTGCCGAACACCCGGCTGGCCGCCACCAGCGCCGTCTCCCGGCCCGGCCCGGCAATTGCCTGCAGCGCGAAAGGCATGCCGTTCGCCATCCTTCCGCTGGGGAAGGCGAGGGCCGGCAGGCCGGTGAGGTTGGCGAAAGCCAGTAATTCGGCCTGGTTGGAGGGCGCTTTTCGCGAGCGCGGGAACGGGCCGCAGGTCGCGACCGGCGCGATGATGACGGCATCGCCGATGCGCTCGGCGGCGTCCTCCCGGATGCGCCGTACCGCTTCCCGCGCCGCCGCCAGCCGCTCGGGCGCCAGCTTCGCGCCATAGTCGAGATAGGCCCGCAATTCGTCCGACGCGCCGTCCGGAATGCCGAGCGCCGCAAAGGCTTCCGCTTCGATCACCAGCAGGCCGGCCTTGCGCGCCGCCGAGGCGTCGTAGTCCGGCCAGTCCAGCGCCGGCAGGTCGAACGCCGGCATGGCGTCCTCGACATCGGGCTCCAGCGGAACCCGGTCGAACGCCGCAAGCCGCACCGGATGCCAGCTTCCCTCCGGCCCCGCCGGGCGGCCCGCCATGACCTCCAGAAGAACCAGCGCATCCTCGGCCGTGCGCGCCAACGGCCCCACATGGTCGAGGCTCGGCGCAAGCGGCGTCACACCGTCGAGCGGCACCGCGCCTTGCGTCGGCTTCAGGCCGAAACAGCCGCAATAGGCTGCCGGCAGGCGCACCGAACCCATGGTGTCGGAACCGAGCGCAGCAGCCGCAAGACCGGCCGCCACTGCCGCGCCGGAGCCGCCGCTGGACCCGCCCGCCGTCCAGCCTTCCCGGTGCGGATTATGGGTCATACCCCAATGCGGGTTGAAGGTCGTGGTCCCGAAGGCCGCTTCATGCAGGTTGGTCTTGCCGAGCAACACGGCGCCCGCTTCCCGAAGGCGCGCAATAACGGGCGCATCCGCCACCGCCCGCCGTCCGCCCGGCAGGCCGTTCGCGGTGACGACGCCGGCCATGTCGATATTGTCCTTGACCGCGATGGGCGCGCCGTCGATGGGCGATACCGGCCGCCCTGCCCGCCAGCGCGCCGCCGACGCTGACGCCGCTTCCCGCGCGGCCTCGGCCGTCACCGCAACATAGGCGTTGAGCCGGGGATTCTCGCGCGCGATCCGGTCGAGATAAGCCTCGGTGACAGCGACGGGATCGAGAGTCCCGGCGGCATAGCCCTCGCGGAGCTCGGACAGGGACAGGTCGGTGCTCATCGAACAGCCTCGCCGGTTCGTTGCCGCCGACCGTGCCACAGCACCACAACGCTTGCCAGCACATGCAGACCGGCAAGCGCGATCAACGGCCAGCGATAGGTCCCGGTCGCGTCGAAGAGCCATCCGCTCGCAGCGGTGGCCAGACTCGCCATGACGAACATGGCTGCGGCGGTCATCCCGTAGGCCGTGCCGTAGCCTTCTACGCCGAAGCTGTCCACCAGCAGCAGCGGCGGCAGCATCACGATGCACCCGATGACGAAACCCGCGATTGCCGAGGCAATGAAGAGCAAGGCGGGCGGTTCCCCGGCGAGCAACAGCAGCAGCCCGAGCACCTGGATCAGGTAGCAGCCGGCGGCCAGAACCGGCAGGGAGAAACGGCCGCTCAATGCCCCCAGCACAAACCGGCCGGCCGCCGCGCTCAATGCCGCAGTGCTGACGGCGAATGCAGCGCCGGAAAGCCCTAGAGGGCCTTGCAGGAGCGGTATCTGGTGCATCAGGAAGCCGACCTGCGCGCCGAGCGACAGGCTGCAGGCCGATGTGACGAGCCAGAACCGGGAGCCGCCCAGGAACCGCGCCGGCGGCGGCTTGTCCCGCGCGACGGCGGCGACCGTCGCGCCCAGTTCCCTCGCGGCCTCGCTCTCTTTGGGCGGCCGGACCAGGAAGAACGCGATCGGCAGTGTCGAGAGGATGAGCGCAATCCCGATCCCCGTCATGGCGGGGCCGAAACCGTATCGGTCGGCAAGCCAGGTCATCAGGGGCGGCATGACGGCGCCGCCGCCGCTCGCCCCGGTCAACGCGATGCCGAGAGCGAGCCCGAGCCGCCGCTTGAACCAGGGGACCAGGGAAGCGCTGACCGCCATGGCCGCCAAACCGGGATAGGCGCTGCCCATGACAATGAAGATGGCGAAAAGCTGCCAATACGCATCGAAGAACCCGGCGTCGAACGCCGCCAGCGCGAAGCAGCCGGCCGCCATGGCGAGCGTTCCGTAGATGACCGCCGGTCGCGGGCCGAATCTGTCGGTCAGCCGCCCGAGCGCCAGGCTGGCCACAACATTCGCCAGCCAGAAACCTGCAACCGCGCTGGACAGCGCAGCCGCCGGCCAGCCAGTCGAGCGGCCCAGAACGACCACGTAGAAACCGTGGCCGTAAAACCCGATTCCCCAAGCGTAGAACGCCATGACGAAGCAGCCGGCCGCGACCCACCAACCGCGATAAATGCCGCGAGCCGAGCCGTCCTCCAACTGCGAATTCCGATCCAGCGGCAAGCTCAAGAATGCGCTTCCTCGCCGATCCGGCCGACGCCGTGCCGGCAAGGCGGATCCGGCGTTAATTTCGCAGAATCGGGCGGGAAAACTGTCACCGTTCGTCGATCAACCTCAAGGGCTTCTGCCGCTCGCGAACGCGGGTCAGCGCAGCCGTTCCTCCGGGCTCGGCAAGTTCGACTGCCACCTGCACGCCGAGGCCCCGCTTCAAGCGTTCGGCCACCTCCGCCGCCAGGCCCGCACCAGGCTCGCGCGCCTCTACCGTTACTGCCATTTCCTCGCGCCCGCCGGCCCGGAACACCCGGCAAATATACTCCCCGGTCAACGCCGCATGGTCCGCGAGAAGCGCGCCGATAGCCGTCGGATAAACATTGATGCCCCGTAGTTTCACCATATTGTCCGACCGGCCCTCGAACCCCGACATGCGCCGGAAACCGATCCCGGAATGCGGGTCCGGCGCCGCCAGCACCGTCAGGTCCTTGGTGTCGAAGCGCACGATGGGGTAGATGCCGGTCTTGAAGAGCACGGTCGCACAGAGATTGCCGGCATGGCCGTCCTCGACCGGCTCCCCGGTTTCCGGGTCGAGCGCTTCCACGACATGCGCATCCTCGAAGATGTGCAGGCCGCTCCGGCTCGGACTCTCGGCAGCGACAACGCCGGTGTCGCCGACCCCGTACCAGTCATAGACCTCCGCCCCGCCCCAAGCGTCCGAAACCGCCTGACGGTCGTCGCGGCCGAAATGGCCGAGCACGAGGCGCAGGGGAATAGCCAGCCCCTTTCGCTGCGCCGTCTCGGCAAGATGGCGGACATAATCGCCGAAGCCGACCAGCACCGTTGCGCCCAGTCGCGCCATGGTCTCGACCTGCTGCTCCGACGGCATGTCGCGCCCGGTGCCGGCCGGCACCAGCAAGGCGTCGGTAAAGTGCGTCACGGCCTCACGGACGTAGTGGCCGCCATTGACGGTCCCGAAGCCGTAAACGGAATGGACGATGTCGTCGTCCCGGAGTCCCATCAGGCGGTAGGCGCGGGCCAGCAGCAGGTTCTGGATTTCGCGGTCTTCCGCGCCGTAGAACAAGGGTTGCGGCACACCCGTAGTGCCGGAAGTCGTATGGAATACGGCGAAAGAATTCCGGGCGTCGCGCCCGTCGAACGTTCCGAAAGGCGGGGCCTCGGCCACGCTCGCCATCAGGTCGTCCTTGGAAAAGTACGGGACCGACGGCAGGTCGTCGAGGCTGGAAATATCGCCCGGCTCCATGCCTGCCGCGGTCCAGCGCTCCCGGTAGAACGGCACCTGCCAGGCGCGCTCCATGACGCGGGCGAAACGCCGTTCCTGCAGCGCCCGCAGCGCGTCCCGCGAAAGCGCCGCCGGCCCTTCGAGGAACTCCCGGCCCAGCGGATAGGCCCGGAGCATGGCCTCGATATCGAGCCGGTCCAGCAGGCCGCTCACGGCAGGCAGCCCGCTATGTCCCGCCTGAGCGCGACCCAGACGGATTCATGCCCCTGCACATGGTCCAGGAAGCGCTCCAGATAACCGATGCGGCCGGGGCGCCCGATAATCCGCAGATGCACGCCGAGGCTCATCATCTTCGGCTCTCCCTCGACGCCCTCCCGATAAAGCCGGTCGAAACTCTCCCGCGCATAGTCGAGCCAGTGCGCCGGCGTGTAGGCGGGGTCGGTCCACATCTTCATGTCGTTGGTGTCGAGCGCATAGGGCACGACGGCGATCTGGCCCGCGGGCTCCTCATGCCAGAACGGCAGGTCGTCCGAATAGTCGTCCATGTGGTAGGCGAAGCCTTCCTCGATCAGCAGCCGCCTCGTGTTGGGGGTGAGCAGGTAGCGCGACAGCCAGCCCATGGGCCGGGCGCCGGTCGTTCGCTCGATCGAAGCGGCGGCATCCCTTATGAAGGCCCGCTCGGGCGCCTCCTCCATGCGGAACTGATGCACCCAGCGGTGCCCGTGGGCGCAGACCTCATGGCCTCCCGCCGCAATCCTGGCCGCAAGCTCCGGCGCGCGCTCCAGGGCCACGGCCGCCGCGGTGAAGGTCGCCTTCAGCCCGCGATCCTCCAGCAGCCGCATCACCCTGGGCGCCCCAGCCTCGATGCCGTAGGCGTAGTTGCTCTCATTTCCGTAGTTCCGGACCGCGCGCCTCGGGCTGGCGCCCAACTCGTCCACGGGCTCGGGAAACGGGTCGCCGTCGTCGATGCGCGCTTCCGCACCCTCCTCGACGTTAACGACCAGGGACAACGCAATCCGCGCGCCGTCGGGCCAGGGCGCGCGGCGCCAATCGGTGTCGGTCATCGGTGTCGTATCTCCGCCGGCGGCCTCGCTTCGTGCGCCGACCGTGCTAGATTCCCGTCGGCGCGACACCCGCGCAGCATAGAATAAATCCTCACCGATGGCCGAAATCCCCGTCAAGAAGCGCCGCCGACCGTATGGCTACCTTTTGCTTGCCGTGCCGGTGGTATTGATCGCCGTGGGCGTCAACGAGGCGATCCACTGGTGGCACAATGTCTATGAGCCCGACGCCCGGGTTGCGGCGGATTTCACCCTGCTCTCCTCCAGCGTCAATGCCCGCGTCGCGGCGATCCGGGTCCGCAAGGGAGACATTGTCGAGAAGGGCGCCCCGCTGGCCGATATGGACGATGTCGTCGCCGCGCTCGACCTCCGTGCGCTCGAAGCCGAACTGGAAAAGCAAAGGGCCCAGCGCGGCCAGGTGGAAGCGGAACTGGCGCTGTTCAAGTCCGAGCTTGCCGACAAGATCGCAACCGTCGAGGAGACGGTCCGGCTGCTGCGCCTCGAGCTTGCAACGCTGGAGCGCCGCAAGCAGATAGCGGAGGACAATGTCCGGCGCAACAGGCGGCTTGGCCGGGATGTCGTTCCGCAGCGGCGGATCGACGAGGCCCGCGACGAGCTGCTGGAGATGGAAAGCAAGCTGCGCGACATCCAGACCCGCATCGCCATGAACCTGAGGGAAGCCGAAGAGCTCGCCGGCACCGCCGGGCGGGAACGCCTGTTCCAGACCCGGCTTGCGGTCATCGACCGGGACATCGACAAGACAGGCGTCGGCGTCGAGCAGGCGCGCCGCCGGCTTGAGGACATGCATATCCGCGCGCCGGTCCGCGCCGTCATCGACGAGGTCCATGTCAATCCCGGCGCCTATGTCGAGGACGGGGACCCGGTGTTCCTGATCCACGACCCGGACCGGGTCTGGATCGAAGCCGATATCGACGAGTCCGACATCCGCCATGTCCAGCCCGGCCAGGCGGTTGCCGTCGATTTCGACGCCTGGCCGGACGAGACCCTCGCGGGGCGGGTGCGCGCAATCGGGCACACAACCGTGGACGGCGGCGAGACGAACGGCCGCAGCGGAGCGCGCAAGATCCCGGTATTCATAGACATTCCTGCGGTGGAGAAGACCGTCTGGCCCGGAATGCGCGCCTCGGTCAACATCCGCATACGCTGATGGACCTCGCGCGCTTCAGCCCGCGCACGATCATGGCGGCGGCAACCGTCGCCATGCTGGTCCAGCAGGCATTCTCCTATGTCTGCCAGATCGCGCTTCCGATCCTGGCCGACCGGATCGCCGAAGACTTCGGCATTTCGAGAGCCTGGCTCGGCTTCTACCTCTTCCTCCAGAACGTGGCGGCGATCGTCGCGGCGGTCGGCTGCGGCGGCTTCATCCTGCGTTACGGCCCGTTGCGGGTGAGCCAGATCGCCCTGCTGCTCATGGGGGCAAGCCTGCTGGTGACCGCCTCCGGGCTATTGTGGCTGTTCCCGCTGGGCGCGTTGCTGCTGGGCGCCGCCTCCGTCTCGACGCCTGCAAGTTCCCACATTCTGGCGCGGGTGACGCCGCTGCGCCTTGCCCCGCTGATCTTCTCGATCAAGCAGACCGGCGTGCCTGTCGGCGCGCTCATCGGGGGCCTGCTGATTCCGTTTCTGCTGGGGCTGGCCTTCTATTCGGACACGTTCGGGGTGTCGATCCGGATTGGACCCTACGGCGCCTCGTTCATCACCTGCCTGATCGTTTTTGCCGTCATGGTGTCGCTGGAGCCGGTCCGGAGCTTTTTCGACGCAGACCGCCGGCCCGACATGAAGATCGCGTTCGGCGACCTTCGGGCAACGCTGAAGACGGTGCTCTCCATTCGCCCGCTTCGTGACCTGTCCTTTGCGGCATTCGCCTTTGGCGGCCTGCAATCGCTCTTCTCCGGCTTCTTCATCCTCTACCTCATCGACGGGCTGGACTACTCGGAAGCCGAAGCCGGATCCGCCTTCGCCATCGCATCCTTCTCCGCAGTCTGGGCGCGTATCCTGTGGGGCGCGCTCGGCGGCGGCGCCGTTTCGCCGCGCATCATCATGGCGGGCATCGGGCTGGTGGCCGGGCTCTCGGCAGTAGCAACCGCGCTCTATGGCGCTGCCTGGACATTCTGGGAAATCACCGCCGTCGCCGTCGTCTTCAACATGACGGCGCTCAGCTGGCACGGCATCCTGCTCGCGGAGACAGCCCGCCTCGCACCGGAAGGCCAAGTCGGCGGCATCACCGGCGGCGTGCTGGCCTTCACCTCCATTGCCATGATGATTTACCCGGCTATCTATGGCGGGCTGCTCGCCTGGACGGGCTCCTACGGGATCGGTTTCACCCTGGGCGCCATTCCGTCCTTCGCCGCCTTCATCATATTCGTCAATCCGCCCGTGGACGGCGCATGGACCCACGTCGCCACCCGGCTCTCGCTGCGGCTCCTCTCACCGCGTGTGCTGGTCCGCGCCGGGGTAGTGGCCGCATTGGGCTCGGCGCTCGGCGTCGTGCTCAATGTTGCAGGCGGCTGACCCGGTCGAGGAAAGCGAGCAGCGGCGGGTTGAAGAGTTCCGGCGCCTCGACATTGGAAAAATGCCGCAGCCCCGGCAGCATGACGAGTTCCGCCCCGGCGATACCGTCGCGGAGTTCTTCCGCTCGAACGGGCGGCGTCACCGGGTCGTCGTCGGCACCAAGCACCAGCACCGGGCAGGCGATCCGGTGCAAGCTGTCCAGATAGTCGAGTTCCGCGACAGCCGAGGTGCCGGCGAGATAACCCGTTATGTCGGTCGCGGTGAAGACATCGCGAACGGTTGCATAGTCCCGGCCGGCGGCCTCCGCATAGGCGTCCGAGAACCAGAGCTTGTCGGTCATTTCCCATACCCGAGCCATGCCCGACTCCCGCACGACCGCCTGGCGCTCGACAACCCATTGGCGGTACCAGGGCGTCGCGCGCGCCATGGTGTTGCACAGCGCGGCGGCCCGGACACGACCGGGATGAGTTATGGCGACGCCCTGCCCGATCATGCCGCCGGTGGAAATGCCGACCCATGTCACCCGCTCGACCCCGAGCGCATCCATGACGCCCACGGCATCTGCCACGAAGCCGTCGAGCGAATAGGGTCCCTCCGGCGCATCGCTGGCGCCGTGCCCGCGCCAGTCGTAGAGCAGCAATCTGTGCCGGGCGGCCAACGCGGGCACCTGCCGGTCCCAGATGCGGTGGCTGGTGCCCATGGCATGCGCCATCATCACGACGGGGCCGTCGGCGGGTCCTTCCCAGCGATAGAAGAAGCGGTTACCGCCAACCTCGACATGGCCGGACTGCCCTGTCATCGGTCGCTCCTGAACGCCGCAACCTTGTCGGGATCGAGGCGGATGCCGAAACCCGGTCGGTCGGGGACATGCAATCGGCCGTCCCGCAAGTCGGGCGGATCGAGCCACATACCGGGCCAGATCGGGTCGCGCTCCGGATCCGCGAAACATTCGACCGCAAAGCTGTTCGACGTCCCGGCCAACAGATGAAGCGCGATCTGCGGCTCCTCGTGATGCGTCATCTGCACATCGTGCAGCCGGCAGATCGCCGCCGCGTCGAGCCAGCCGGTGGGCCCGCCGGACTCCGATGCGTCGATATTGACCATATCGACGGCGCCCGCCTCGACCAGCCTGCGGGCGCCATGCGCGGTGATCTCGCTCTGGCCGGCATTGATCGGAATCGAGGTCGCATTGCGCAGAGCCGCCATCGCCGACACATCGTCGAACCAGTGGCACGGCTCCTCGAACCACGCGATATCGAGCGGCTCCACCAGCCGCGTAAAACGCTCGGCATCGCGCCGGTCCCAGCCCCGGTTTGCATCGACCGCGAGCATGAAGTCCGGACCGGCACCCTGCCGGCAGGCCGTTACGCGCTCCGCATCTTCCTCCGGCGAAAGGCCGCCCACCTTTACCTTGCAGCCCGCCATGCCCCATTCCTGGAGCTGGCGCATCTCGCGGCCCAGATCGTCCAGCGTCTTGCCGTCTTCGTAGTAGCCGCCGATGGAGAAGATCGGCAGCGAGTCGCGGGCCCCGCCGAGCAGTCGCGCGACGCTTACACCGTAGATGCGCCCCATACCGTCCCAGACCGCGCTGTCCACACACGCAATCGCTTCCAGCAGCAGTTTCGGGGCCATGGCCGCGCTGGGCACGCGGGCGAACATTCCGTCGTAGAGCCGCCGCCAGTCGCGCAGGTCCTGCCCCACCAGCAGCGGCGCCAGCACCTCCTCGACAAGCCGCGCAACTTCCCGGCCCTCGGAGCGGTTGTCGCCGTTATAGACTTCCGCGGTCGGCCCATCCTTGACCGTAAGCCGGGTAATGACCGTGCAGCGGCTCGGCACAGCATAGACGCTGCCGCCGAAGACCCGGGACAGCGGGATTTCTATCGGGATGGCTTCGATTCGCTCGACGATCATGAATGCCGCCTCCGGCGCACAGGGAACGGGCGGGAGTTTGCAAGCTTGCGTCGGGCCTGTCTAATGGCCGCATGAGCGGGGCGGCGGCAGGGGGAATCACTTTAGGAACCTGTTACCGGTTTTTCGTTCCGCTCATTTTCATGACCGAACTCAACATGATTTCGAAGTCGGTCATCAACGCCTTCCTGGCGCGCATGGACGACAGCAGCATCGTGCTCGCGGCCTTTCACAGCGCCTTCACCCTCTACTATTGCATCGCCAGCGGAACGGAAGTCTGCTCCCTCCTGACGCTTTCCTACATGCGCAGCCGCCGCGCGCTTCGCCACTTGCTGCGGTTCATGGGCATCATCGTCGCAGTCCCCTGGGCTATTGCACAAGTATTGGCCTTTACAAGCGTCGGCGATCTCGCATTCCAGACGCTGTTCGGCATCAGCGACGCTGCCGTCTCCGAGGCCAAGACCGCAACCTTCCTGCTTTCCCTGAGCGCGCCGATATTGATCTGCCGGTCGGTCGCCTTCGGTCTGTTGATGATCGGCCAGAAGACCATCTTCATCACCTGGGCCACGCTGGTACGGCTTTTGTCGCTCGCCGGATCGCTCGTCGTGCTGCCGCATTTTCTGGAAGGCGCGGCGGTCGGCGCCGGCGCGCTGGTCTTCTGCATGCTGTGCGAGACCGTCGTGGCGGTCTGTCTTGCCGCACGCATCTTTGCCGGCCTGCCGGAGCGCGGGGAAACCCCGCCGACCGTCCGGGCGCAATGGCGTTTCTCGTGGCCGCTCATGCTGAACACCTCGGCCGAGATGGGCATGGTTTTCGCAGTCAGCATCTTCCTCGGGCGCCTTGCCGATCCCGATCTGGCCCTCGCCGCATTCGCGGTCGTGTACGGCCTGGTAGGCTTGATGCTCAGCCCGCTGCGCAACCTGGTACAAAGCGCCCAGACGCTCGTGCGACAGGCCGCCGACCGGCGGGTCCTCCTGAAATTCGCCGTACAACAGATGCTGTTCTTCGCGGCCCTTGCCGCGCTGTTGTTTCACACGCCGCTCGACCGTCTGGTCCTTTCCGACGCCATGGGCCTGGAGCCGGCCCTGGAAGCCTATTGCGCCCCGGCCATGCAGGCCGCCTTCCCGATGGCCGCCTTCTGGGGCCTGTCGGCAGTCTTTCGCGGCTTGCTGGCGGGCGCACGCGTCACCGGAGCGCTCGCCGTTTCGGGCCTCGCCCGCGTGTCTGCGGCCACTCTCGTCGCCACCACGGCGGTGCTGTTGCCCGGCGGCAACGGAGCCGTAATCGGCCTCGCCGCCTGGATGGCCGGTTATTGCGCCGAAGCCGCCATTCTGGCGGTCCGGGTGCGCCGGCTCGGTCCGCTGGGCTAGGCTTTCTCAGACTCCTGGGCTTCCTCGGCTTTCTCCTCGGAGACCCCCCGGACAACCAGCGTCACCCCGTCCACCTCCACTACGGTTACCTGGGCTCCGGCGGGAAGGTCGCTGCCGACCTCTGCCAGACGCAGCGCCCACATCGTGTCGCCGACACGCACGCGCCCGCGCCCGTTCACAGTGTCGTCCCGCAGCGTACACCACGTGCCGACCATGCTGCGACCGCGCCGGTTGAGGGTCGGATGGTCTGTAGGGCGCTGGCGGGACGCCACAAAGCGGCGCCCAAGGAAGATCGCAGCCACCGACAGGACAGCGAACACGACCAGTTGAACCTGCCAGCCTGTTTCCGGCATGGCGGCAAGCAGCAGGCCGGTCAGGACGCCTGCGATTCCAAGCCACAGGAAAATCGCGCCCGGAACCAGGATCTCCACCAGCATGAGAAACAGACCAAAGGCGAACCAATGCCAATAGGAGATTTCTTCAAGAAGGGATGGGTCCATCGGCGCCGCCTCAAGCACTGCCGCCGGAAGGCGGCACCGAGCCTCGGCGCGGGCGGGCGCCGGACGACCCCGTCTCTCCGTCGCCGCCAAAGGCTTCCCTGGCGATCTCCGTCAGTCCGGCAACAGCGCCGATAACGCCGGATGCCTCAAGCGGCATCAGCACAATCTTGTGGTTCGGGGCGCTCGCTATACCCTCCAGCGCATCGACGTATTTCTGGGCAACGAAGTAGTTGATCGCCTGGATATTGCCCTCGCCAATGGCCTTCGAGACCATTTCGGTGGCGCGGGCTTCGGCCTCGGCCCCGCGTTCGCGGGCCTCGGCATCCCGGAACGCGGCTTCCCGGCGGCCTTCAGCGTCGAGAATCGCCGCCTGCTTGTGTCCTTCGGCCCTTAGAATCTCCGCCTGCCGGACGCCCTCGGCCTCAAGGATTACCGCGCGCTTCTCGCGCTCGGCCTTCATTTGCCGGGCCATTGCATCCACCAATTGGACGGGCGGCCTGATGTCCTTGATTTCGATGCGTGTGATCTTGACGCCCCAGGGTGCCGTCGCCTCGTCCACCACCCTCAGCAAGTTGGCGTTGATCTTGTCGCGCTGCGACAGCAGCTCATCCAGATCCATGGACCCCATCACCGTCCGGATGTTGGTCATGGTCAGGTTGAGGGTCGAGACTTCGAGACGCCGCACCTCGTAGGACGCCTTGACCGGGTCCAGAATCTGGAAGAACACCACGCCGTCCACGGTCACCATCGCGTTGTCGCGGGTAATGATCTCCTGCGAAGGCACGTCCGTCACCTGCTCCATGACGTTCTGGCGCTGGCCGATGCGGTCCATGATCGGAACGATCAGGTGCAGTCCGGGCGTAAGCGTCCGGGTGTAGCGCCCGAAGCGCTCCACCGTGAACTCGAAGCCTTGCGGAACCGTCTTGACGCCCATGAAGACAAGCGCCACGGCAACCGCCAGCACGACGACCACGAATATCGAAAACGGGGTCAAGGCAAAAACGGATTCGAGCATTTCTCGGCTCTCCTGACTGGACCGGCTGGTACCCTGCCGCCCACAATAGGCGAATGCCGCTCGCCGGAACAGGCAACTTTGCCGTGACGGCCGCATTGCGGGCAGGCGGGCATGGCAGCCTCTTGCCGTCCATCCCGTTCCAAAGGAGGGGCAGGCGTCTTCGATCTTCCGCGAAACTGTCGAGACAGTCGGGAAGTGTCATGTTTTGTCATGATCCGCCGCGCGCCCCGCCGGTCGCGCGGCGGCGAAACGGCCCTGAAAGCCGCCTCTTGAAGAAAGCTTACCACGCATATTTCTGTGTCAAGACCGCCCCGGCCCCTTCGAAGCACGGGCGGGCCCACAACCGAATGACGCCTGCCGCGCCGGCTTGCTGCAGTCGCTTACGGGGAGCTGTCCGCCGCCGCCTCCCGGATCGCCCGCCAGACGCGAAACGGGCTCGCGGCCCCGTCGAAGCTCCGCACGCCGAGCGGCGCGAGCGCATCGAGAATGGCATTGGTGACGGCGGGATAGCCGGCAATTGCGCCCGCCTCTCCGCACCCCTTCACGCCCAGCGGGTTCGTCGTGCATCGGGTGGGTGTGAACGCGACATCGAAGGGCGGCAGGTCGTCGGCGCGCGGCATGGCATAGTCCATGAAGGAACCGGTGAGCGGCTGGCCCGTCTCCGGCTCGAACACCGCCTCTTCGAGCATCGCCTGCCCGACGCCCTGCGCGATGGCGCCATGCACCTGGCCAGCGACGATTGCGTCGTCGATATGCTCGCCATAGTCGTCGAAGGCAGCGTAGCGCACCAGGCGCACGGCCCCGGTCTCCGGGTCGATCTCGACTTCCGCCAGATGGGTGCCGTTCGGGAAGGTCATCCACTCGCGCACCCAGTAGTAGTAGGTGTCGAGCGCGCCCTCACCGGCGAGCTCGAACAGGCCGACCGTCCGGTCGGTGCCCGCGACGCGGAACTGCCCCGCTTCGTAGTCGATATCCGCCTCCGCCGCCTCCAGCCGGTTCGCCGCCAGGGTCCGTCCCTTCGCGATCACGATCTCGCTCGCGCGGAATATCGCGGTGCCGGCCATGTAGGTCGCGCGCGAACTGCCGTGGCCGCCTCCTTTGGCGATCAGGTCCGTATCGCCCTGGACGAGGCGGATACAGGCGCTCGGCAGGTCGAGGCAGCCGGCCACGATTTCCGGAAAGGTGGTTTCGTGCCCCTGGCCGATATGCTGCGTGCCGGTCACGAGGTCTACCCGGCCGTCCGCTTGGAAGCGCAGTTCGACATTCTCCTCGGGCGACCCGCCGGTGCCCTTGATATGGCAGGCAAAGCCCAGGCCCCGAAGCCGGCCCGCCGCCTCGCTTCGCCTGCGTCGCTCGGCGAAACCGTCGGCATGCCGTTCGGCAAGCGCAAAGCTCTCGGAGAACGCGCCGCTATCCACCGTGAAGCCCAGCGCATTGGTCATGGGCAGGCGGGACACGAGATTTTTCCGGCGCAGATCTTCGCGCGTCTTGCCGGTCTCGGCCGCCGCCTTGTCGATCAGCCGTTCGAGGATGTTGACCATTTCGGCGAAACCGGGCCCGCGCGTGACACCCTCGGGCGGCGTGTGGGTCAGCACCGACCGGATATGGAGCGCGACTGCCGGAATGGCATAGACCGTGCCGGCCAGATGTACGAACTGCCCCGTCTGCACGCCGCCCGCGACATTGCCGAGCCAGGCACCGGCATTCGCCGTGCTCGAAACCCGCAGCGCGAGGAACCGCCCCTCCCCATCGAGGGCAAGTTCGGCCTCGGCGCGCTGTCCGCGGGATTGGTGGTCGCTCAGGAAGACCTCGGAGCGCGTTGCTGTCCAGCGGACCGGGCGACCCAGCCGGCGCGCGGCCCAGAGCAGCAGCACATGCTCGGGATAGGCGAAATTCTTGGCGCCAAACCCTCCGCCGACATCTTCCGCGACGAAGCGCACCCGTTCCGGCTCCACGCCGAGGCAACCCGCCACCTGGTCCCGGTTGCCATGCAGGTTCTGGCTGGAGAGGGTCAGCGTGTAGCGCCCGTCTGCAGGATCGAAAAAACCTGCCGCGCCGCGCGGCTCCATCGGGTTGATGACCACGCGATGGTTCCGAAGCGCGATCCCGACCCGGTGGGCTGCGCGCGAAAACGCCGCCTCTACCGCTTCGGCGTCGCCGGTGCGCCAGTCGAGGCAGACTTTTTCCGGCTCCGGATCCAGCGCGCCATAAACGACCCGCACCCGGTCCGCCGCATCCAGCGCCTCCTCCGGCGTAGCGCCCGTAACGAAGGCGACCGGCTGACCCGCATAGACCGCAACGCCCCGCGCCAGCAGGGGTTGCGGCTCATAGTCGAACGGTTCGCCCGTCTGCACGTTCGCGGTCTGGTAGGGCCTAAGCCCGACCAAATCCTCGATATCCGCTGCGGTGAACACATCGACACCGTTGCCTTCGACCGCCCGGACAAGCGCATGGGCATGCGGGCTGCGCAGGAATGCCGCCCATACCGCCCCTGGAATATCGATGTCGTCGAGATAGCGGCCCCGCCCGGTGACGAACCGGGCATCCTCGCGCCTGCCTGCCACGTTCCTCGCTCCCGCTTTCGGGCTATACTAGCGGCCTTGCGAGGGGAGAGTCCCATGGCCGAACTCTGGGAGTTGTCTGCGGAAGAGGCGGTTCGCCTGCTGACGTCGGGCGAAGTGTCGCCGCTGGAGCTGGTGGACGCCTCCATCGCCCGCATCGAGGCGGTGGACGGGGCGGTGAATGCCTTGCCGCTGCATCGCTTCGACCGCGCCCGCGAAGATGCAAAGCGGCTGCAGGACGTTCCGCCCGGCGACCGGGGCCTCCTCGCCGGCCTCCCGATCGCCATCAAGGACCTGATCGACGTCGAGGGCATGCGCACCACCTATGGTTGCCCGCTCTATGCCGACAACGTCGCGGGCAAGTCCGATCCGCTGGTGACCCGGCTGGAGGCCCGCGGCGGCGTTGTCGTGGCCAAGTCGAACTCGCCGGAAATGGGCATGATGCCGGTGACGACGAACCGCGTCTTCGGCCATACCCGGAACCCCTGGAACCTCGAAACGACGCCGGGTGGATCGTCCGGGGGCGCGTCTGCGGCGCTGGCCGCCGGCGAGGTGTGGCTCGCACACGGCTCGGACATCGGCGGCAGCCTGCGCATCCCGGCAGCTTTCGCAGGCGTTTGCGGCTTGCGTCCGAGCCCCGGACGGGTGCCGCGCACCCATTCCCACCGCTGCTTCAACCCGATGTCGGTGCAGGGCCCGATGGCGCGCTCGGTCAACGATATCGCATTGTTCATGGACGCCATGGCGGGCTATCTGGCGAGCGATCCGCTGAGCCTGCCGGACTTCGACGGTTCCTTCCGGTCCCGGGGCAAGAGACCGGCCCGGATCGGCTATGTCGCCGATATCGGCCTCGGCGGCATCGAGCCCGATGTCGCCGCCGTCGTGGAGGGCGCGCTCGCCGGGCTGGATATTCCCGTCGAGCCGATCGCGCTCGATTTCGGGGACATGGCTCGCCTGTTCTCGGTGATGATCGGCCATAACACCCTCATCGAGCGCGCGGACTTCATTGCGGAAAACCGCGACCGCCTGGAGCGCGTGCTCGGGCTGCTGCTCGACTATGCGAACACGCTCACCGCCGAGGACTTCATCTGGGCCGAGCGCGAGCGCGCAGCGGTGTTCCAGCGCCTGTCCAACGCCTTCGAACAGGTCGATGTAATCGTCATGCCGACGGTGTGCTGCACGGCGTTTTCGGTCGAGGAACGCGGCGCCCGCGTCGATGAGTGGTCCGAAGCGCCGCCGCCCTGGTTCCAGCAATGCTGGGGCACAGTGCTGACTTCCTGCCCGATCCTGGCGATCCCGGCCGGCCTTGCTCCCGATGGCATGCCGGTCGGTCTCCAGATTGTCGCTCCGGCGCGGCGGGAAGACATGGCGATTGCGGCCGGCCGGGCGATCGAAGAAGCGATCGGCGCCCTGCCGGCTATCGACCCACGGCCGGCGCCGGCCTCCCGATAACCGGTTTTCCAAATCCCCATACGGAGTTCCTTTCATGGCCGGAAAAATCGACGCCCGCCTTGCCGAACTCGGCGTTGTCCTGCCCGAAGCGCCCGCACCCGCCGCCAACTACGTCCCCTGGGCGCGGAGCGGCAACCTGCTCTTCGTGGCAGGGCAGGTCTCTGGCAACAACCAGGGCGTCCATAAGGGCCGGCTCGGAGACGATCTCGACCTCGACGACGGGGTGGCGGCGGCAAGGGCATGCGCGCTCAACCTCATCGCGCAGGCCAAGGCCGGCTGCAGCGGCGACCTCGACCGTGTGGTGCGGGTCGTCAAGCTCGGCGGCTTCGTCAACTGCACGCCGGACTTCGTCCAGCAGCCTCAGGTCGTGAACGGCGCGTCCGACCTCATCGTTGAGATCTTCGCCGACAAGGGCCGCCATGCCCGCTTCGCCGTCGGCGCGCCGGCGTTGCCGATGGGGTTCGCGGTCGAGATCGACGCCGTGTTCGAGATCGACTGATCCCCGTGCCCGACGGCAAGGAACCGATCTCCGTCCGTATTGCGTCGGACATTGACGCCATTCCCGCTGAGGACTGGGACGCCTGCGCCGGAGACGGGAATCCCTTCGTATCCCATGCCTTCCTGAAGGCCCTGGAAGATGGCCGGGCGGTCGGAGAGGATACCGGCTGGCTGCCGCAGCATCTCGTGGTCGAGGACGAAACGGGCCGGGTGTCGGGCGTCGCGCCGTTCTACAT
Organism: Alphaproteobacteria bacterium; assembly: GCA_965261985.1. Lineage (GTDB taxonomy): Bacteria > Pseudomonadota > Alphaproteobacteria > Bin95 > Bin95 > Bin95. The sequence continues at coordinate 3,322,274 of OZ253490.1, read as the reverse complement.
GCGCGGCGACAGCTACGGGGAATACATCTTCGACCATGGCTGGGCGCATGCCTATGAGCGCGCCGGCGGGCACTACTACCCGAAGCTGCTGAGCGCCGTGCCGTTCTCGCCGGTGCCGGGCCCGCGGCTGCTGGTGCGCCCCGGCGCTTTCGCCGAACAGGCGCGCGCGGGGCTCGCCTCGGCAATGGTCGAAGTTGGCAGGCAGGCAGGCGTGTCGTCGGTGCATGTGAATTTCCTGTCGAAGGAAGAGTGGGACTATCTCGGCGAGTTCGGATTCCTCAAACGGCTCGGCCAGCAATACCACTGGCACAATGACGGCTACGGGAGCTTCGACGACTTCCTGAACGCGCTGAACTCGCGCAAGCGCAAGACCATCCGCAAAGAACGCCGGACGCTGGAAGAGTGGGGCCTCACTTTCGAAGCGCTCACCGGCGACGACCTTCGGGAGTGCCACTGGGACACGTTCTACCGCTTCTACCGCAATACCGTGGACCGCAAATGGGGCGGCGCATATCTCACGCGGGATTTCTTCTTCCGGCTGCACGAAACCATGGCCGACAGGACGGTGCTGATCGTCGGCCGGCGCGAGGGCCGGATCGTCTGCGGCGCCCTCAACATGCGCGGCGCCGACACGCTTTACGGCCGCAATTGGGGTTGCGACACGCGCTTTCGTTTCCTGCATTTCGAGGCCTGCTACTACCAGGCCATCGACTATGCGATCCGCGAGGGCCTGGCGCGCGTGGAGGCCGGCGCACAGGGCCAGCACAAGATCCAGCGCGGCTACACTCCCGTCGAAACTTACAGCGCGCACTGGATCGCCGACCGCAACTTCCGACGCGCCGTCGCAGACTATCTCGCACGCGAACGGGACGCCGTCGGCGAGGAAATCGAATTCCTCGCAGACTTCGCACCTTTCAGGAAAGAAGGCTAAGGCACGATTCGATCCGGACGATTCGACGGTCGTTCGGGGGAGGGCTGCCGGTGGCCGGCTTCCGGCCGGGACAGTACGGCCGGGCTGCAGGACCTCTCGCGATGTGTCATGAGATGTCATGTTTTGTCATGATCCACATGTGCACGGCGCATATCCTGTGGTGCTTTCGGGCATAAGGCTGTCCTCTCCTCACTCGTCGCCCCGGCCCCGCAAGTTTTGTGTTTATCCGTATGCTGCATCTCGTTTCGTTCCATTCCGTTCCAGTCTTCCTTCCGCCGGCCCGGCTGTGGCGGGACCCTTTTTCGCGCGTATCGCGTGCGCGCGCCCGCCCCCGCCTGCGCGCCTTTCGCGGCGGCGCGCGTCCCGCGCGCCTGGTTGCGCCCGCGCGCGCAACCCGAGTGCAGGGCGCACGTCTCCCGTCAGTTCCAAGCGGATTTTTTCGCGTCGGCGCCGACGCGGAAGGCGAGGCGGCCCGCGGATGCCGCTTCCTTCTGTCTCATCCTATCACAGAATTGTCGAGGTCAAGCTATATTAGGAATGATTACTAAACTTTCATGAACAATACGTTGGTTCCGGCCCTGCCGCCAGCGAACGATCCGTTCCGATAGAACCGCATTTCGCTCGTCCAGGCCCGAAACCGTCGCCCCGGACGCCCGCAGGGCGGGGCGACGATCGGGGCTCTGCGGACGAGTCCGTTTCAACCCGGACGAGTTCCCTTCTCATACCAACGGTCATTGATTGGCACCCATGCCGATAGCCGCCGAAAACCTCTTCCCCCGCTTGCGGGCGAAGCCCGGCAAAGGTCTTTCACGCTGAGCAACCGGATAGATGGGTAACACTATGGACCGGTTACATGGGTAACAGTGTTCCCGGTTTGGTTTGGTTTCGCGCGGCCCGGCCGGGCCGTGCGAACGCCGTAAAGTTTTTTCGTCCGGCGGTCGATGATGCCGAGATCGATGTCGGCGAAGCGAACGATCCAGTGACCGCTTTCGGTCTCGGCAATGCCGACCGGCTCGCCCGCCAAGGGCTCGCTGACGAACACCAGGTCGCCGCCCCACTTGATCGACCCGTCCGCGCGCAGCTTGCGCGGACCTCAACGGGGACGCTCCCGGCGCAGGGCGACAATCGCCTCCGCCAACGCCGGCGCCATCGAACGACCGTGACGGTGCGGGGCGCGGGTGCGCTCCACAAGGCCCGCCGCGCCTCGCTCGCGATAGCGACCGAGCCACTTGTAGCCCGTCTTCCGGCTGATCCCGTAGTCCTCGCAAAGCGCCACCATCGGAAACTCTCCACGAAGATACTCCGCGACAAACGACAACTTCTCGTCCATTGGACAGGTCTCCTTCCACGGCATCGGCCACCTCCTGGCCTTGCCATAACCTGTCACCCATCTATCCGGTCTGTACTACGCCGAGAGGCCCTCCCGCAGCCCCTCCCGCCGAGCGGGAGCGGGGCGTAACGAAACGCTCCCAAACATTGGCCCTGCATTGAGCGCTTTAGTATAACTTGGCGTCCTGCGGGTTCAATTTCTGTTGAAGCCGAATTCCCCGCGTGATTGCAAGACCCGCTTCCAGTGCGCTTCGCGTTCGACAATCATGGCGTCGGCAATACGGGCGGTATGGGTCTCCAGCAGCGAAAATCGGAAATGCTTCCGGCAATAATCCAGACCGCGATCTTTGAGCAGTTCCTCCAGGTCGGTATTGTTGCCATGTCCGTTCTTACTGTATTCGCGCCAACGTGACCAGACGCCTCCATCGCCGTATGCCGCCCCTACATACAGCCGCCCCGTTCTCGCGTCGGTAATCAGATAGACGCCCTTGGCGTTCTCCAAGGCGGTGCGCCAGTCGGGCCGGTCGTTGCGGATGAGCGATTCCAGTTCGCCGAAGCCGATATCGATCCAGTCATGGCCCGGAAAGTCGAGCCCGGAATATTCCTCCCTAAGAATTTCGCTCACTGTGAACTCGTGCAGGCGTTTCTCGAACTTCACGCGGGTTCCTCGCCGCCGGTAGGGAGAATGCAGCTTGAGGCGTCCGATGAAGTCACGCCCCTGTTCGGTCAAGGATACGACGTATTTATCTGGCAGCCGCTCCACGACTTCCCACACGCCGCCGAACAACCAAATGTCGGGCTCCCGATAGAAATCGATCACCGAGAAGACATACCGGCGGTTGAATTCGTCTCTTTTGGGACGCCACTCCTGCCAGCCTTGCCATTCTTCCCGACTGCGAACGAAAACGTCGAGCGGTTGTTCGCTACGGTTACGGTTGTAGCGGGCGAAGTGCAGCTTGTAGAGAGACGGCTCCCGTATCGGCCAAATGTCGGTGAGACGAATCGTCATCGCAAAACGATTTCCTAAAGATGGTTACAGTCTATCGTTTGGGTTTCGATAACCAAGCGTCACGGTGGTATTCGCCATCTATCCTGTCAACTCGTCGTGGACGGCGAAGGCAGGGCCCGGATCGAATCCGGAGCGACGGGGGCCGAAGCGGCGAACCGCACACGTCCCGGTGGCCAGTCTCCGAAACGGCAATCGTTTCGGCCGGACCGAGTCATACCAGCGGTCGTTGACGGGAACCGATGCCAGAGTCCGGGTTCGGCGACGGTAAGGCGGAGCCGGGGCATTCGCTGCTGCCCGAACGGAGCAACCCCCACTTGTCACCCCGGACGGCGCGGAGCGCCGATCCGGGGTCCAGCCTGTCGAGGCACCTGCGGGCTGCGCCGGCAGTGCTGGGCCCCGGATCAAGTCCGGGGCGACAATGCGGGCCCGTGATCGCGGCCATGAGTCTCAACTCGAAACCGCTGGTATCACACTCTACCTGAGCCGGGCGAGTGCTCCTTCCAACGCCGTGCGGCGGCCGGCGAGTTCGCTGCGTTGCTCCCTCTGGTCTTCGACCACCTCGGCCGGAGCGCGGGTGAGGAATCGTTCATTGCCGAGCTTGCTGTCGATCCCTGAAATCCGGGCGTCGATCTGCGCTATTTCGCGGTCCAGGCGCTCGCGTTCCTTGCCGAAATCGATCACCTCGGCCAGCTTGAGCGCAACCGATGCGCCGGGCAGGGCCACCTCGACCGAGCCCTCCGGCGCCGAGCCCTCGGACAGGCATTCCAGCCGCGCCAACCTCAGAATTTGCGGCGCATTGCGCGCTGCGCGCGCGGCGGTTTCCTCGTCCGCATCGACGAGCACAGCGTCGATCTTCGCGCCGGCCGGGACATTGAGCTCGGACCGGACCCGGCGGACCTCGGAAATCAGCAGGATGGTCCAGTCGATCTCGGCCGGCGGCTCACCTGCTGCATCGTCGGGCCAGGCAGCGCCGATCAGGCCGCCCTCGACCAGCCCGAGCGCCCCGTTCAACTCCTCGGTAACGAACGGCATCAGCGGATGCAGCATCCGCAAGATGCGGTCCAGCACCCAGGCGGCGGCCGCCCGTGTTTCGTCGGCGGCCTTCCCGCCCCCGGTGAAGACCGGCTTGGCGAACTCGATGAACCAGTCGCAGAACTCGCCCCAGACGAACCGGTAGAGGACATCCGCCACTTCGTTGAAGCGGTAAGCATCCATCGCCGTTTCCACCTGCCGGCGCGTCTCCACTGTCCTAGCGACGATCCAGCGGTTCAGCGTTTCCTCTACCGCGGCTGGATCGAAGCCGGGGTCGGCGGCGCAGCCGTTCATCTCGCAGAAGCGCGCGGCATTCCAGAGCTTGGTGGTGAAATTGCGATAGCCGGCAACCCGGTTCTCGGAGAGCTTGATATCCCGGCCCGGCGCGGCGAGCGCGGCAAGGGTAAAGCGCAGCGCGTCGGCCCCGTAGCTCCCGCACATATCCAGCGGGTCGATGATATTGCCCTTGGACTTGGACATCTTTGCGCCCTGCTGGTCGCGCACCAGGGCATGGATATAGACGGTCCGGAAAGGCGTCTCGCCCATGAAGTGCAGGCCCATCATCATCATCCGGGCAACCCAGAAGAAGATGATGTCGAAGCCGGTCACCAGCACATCGCCCGGATAGTAACGGCCGAGCTCGGGCGTGCGTTCGGGCCAACCCAGGGTCGAGAACGGCCAGAGCGCCGACGAGAACCAGGTGTCGAGCACATCGGGATCGCGCTCCAACGCCACGCCCGGCCCGAAACGTGCCTCGGCCTCCGCCCTCGCCTCGGCCTCGGTCTCGGCGACGAACACGGCCCCCTCCGGACCGTACCAGGCCGGAATCCGGTGCCCCCACCAGAGCTGGCGCGAGATGCACCAGGGCTGGATGTTTCGCATCCACTCGAAATAGGTCTTGGCCCAGTTCTCCGGAACGAAGCGCGTACGTCCGGTCTCGACCGCCTCGATTGCCGGCTTCGCCAGGGTCACGGCGTCGGCATACCACTGCTCGGTGAGGTAAGGCTCGATCGGCACCCCGCCGCGGTCGCCGAAGGGGACCGTATGGCGATGGCGCTCGACACGCTCCAGCGCCCCCGCCGCTTCCAGGTCGGCGACCACGCGCTCGCGGGCGGCGAAGCGCTCGAGGCCGCGATAAGCCTCCGGCACGGCGTCGTTCAGATGCGCGGTCCGGTCGAAAATATTGACGGTCTCCAGGCCGTGGCGCCGCCCGACCTCGAAATCGTTGAAGTCGTGCGCCGGCGTGATCTTGACCGCGCCCGAGCCCTGTTCCGGGTCTGCATGAACATCGCCGACGATAGGGATTCGGCGGCCCACCAGCGGCAGGATGCAATGGCCGCCGATCAGGTGGCGGTAGCGCGGATCGTCCGGATGAACCGCCACGCCCGTATCCCCGAGCATCGTCTCGGGCCGCGTCGTGGCGACGGTGAGGCTGTCGCCGTCCCTGCCTTCGACGGGATAGCGGATATACCAGAGATGGCTGTCGGTCTCGGTCTGCTGCACCTCCAGGTCGGAAATCGCGGTCTCCAGCGCCGGGTCCCAGTTCACCAGCCGCTGGTCCTTGTAGATCAGGCCCTCGCGGTAGAGCTGCACGAAGACCCTGGCGACCGCCTTCGACAGGCCCTCATCCATCGTGAAACGCTCGCGCGCCCAGTCGGCAGAAGCGCCGAGCGAGCGCAACTGGCGGGTGATCTGGCCGCCCGACTCCGCCTTCCACTCCCACACGCGGTCCACGAACTTCTCCCGTCCGAGATCGGCCCGCTTGAGGCCCTCCGCATCGAGCTGGCGCTCCACCACCATCTGGGTCGCAATCCCGGCATGATCGGTGCCGGGCTGCCAGAGAGCGTCCCGGCCTTTCATGCGGTGGTAGCGAATCAGGATGTCCTGGAGCGTGAAGGTGAGGCCGTGGCCCATATGCAGGCTGCCGGTGACATTCGGCGGCGGCATCATGATCGTGTAGGGCGCCGCGTCGGGCTTGCCGCCGGCAGCAAAAGCGCCGGCACGCTCCCAGGCGTCATAGCGCGGCGCTTCTACCGCATCGGAACGGTAGGTCTTCTCCAGCATCGGGACTCCGCCCTGTCGGAAAGGGAAGGAACGGTCAGCGTCTGCCGGAGCGCGACAGCCGCTGAATCTCTTCGTCGACGAGGCGCTCGACGATGTCGGGCAAATGCGCGTCGAGCCATTCGTTGAGCATCGGCTTCAGCATGGCGCGGACCATGTCTTCTATGGTCTCGCCGCCTTCTTGCACAGGCAACCGCCGCGAAGCGGTCTCGCCCTGCTCGACCGCTTCGGCCAGGCCGGCAAACGCCTCCGCCGAGGCGGCGGCTGCAGCCGTCGAAACCAGTTCCTCCGCCTCCGGGCCTGCGACTGCATCGTCTTCCGGCGGCAACTCGTCCACGAGTTCGAGGATATCGTCGTCACCTTCCGCCTCCTGCGGCGCGGGCCTGCTGTTTCGACTTTCGTCCGAGACGGCTTTGCCGATGGTCGCCATGATCTCCTCCATGGTCCGCTCATCCTCGCCGCGTCCGGCGCCGCCTGCAGGATCACTCATCTTTCCGGCCTCCGCCGAATATTGCGCTCGGGTCCCACCGGAGGGTGCGAACGCGGTCGTAGTTCGCCTGGAAATCGTAGAGCGGCACCTGCACCTTCTGGGTCTCGGCCGTCAGGCGGCCTGTCGCTGCAGCCAGCTGGTAACTGGCGACCGCTTCCGCCTGTTGCGTGCGCACGACGTTCACACGGGCATCGAGCAAGTCCTGCTCCGCGTCCAGAACATCGAGCAGGGTCCGGGTGCCGACCTCGGCTTCCTGTTGCAGGCCATCCAGCGCGATCTCTGAGGCGCGGACCTCCGTGATCAGCGACACCAGCCCGGCACGCGCGGACGCGAGGCTTTCCCAGGCCCGGACCGCCTGTTCGACGGCGATGCGGCGGCGGTCCTCCGTCACAGCGCGCAAACGCGATGCGGTTTCTATGGCTGCGCGCCGGCGCGACGTCACATTGCCGGCCTCGTAGAGGGGCACCGAAACCGTCGCCGACACGGAAACGTCGTTGTTCCGGGTGCCGCGCCCACTCGAATCGGCCGCATGCGAGACGGCCCCGACCAGGTTCACCCTCGGGAGCAATTCGCTCCGAATCGCCTCCGCATCCTCCAGCGCCGCGCGCTCGTCGAAGGAGGCCGCCGCCACCTCCGGATTATCCCGAGATGCGGCCTCGATCGCTTCTTCCTTCGTCTGCGGCAGGCCGGCGAGCGGTGGGGCCGATTCCAGCCGGTCCGGAAGCTCGCCGACCACGCGCTGATAGCTGGCGCGCGAGGTCTCGAGCCGGCCTTCGGCGGACACCCGCTCGGCGATGGTCCGCGCCAGCCGCGCCTCCGCCTGCGCCACATCGGTGCGCGTCACCTCGCCGACCTCGAATTGGTCCCGCGCCGCCTGAAGACGCCGGCGCAACACAATGACATTGTTGACGGTCAGCTCGACGACAGCCTGGTCGCGGACCACATCCATGAATGCCAGGCCGGTATTGAGGAAGACAGTCTGCTCGACAGCCAGAAGCCGCGCCCGCTGGGCGGAGACGCGGTGCTTGGCCGCGCGCAGCCCGGCCGTCCTCCGCTCCCCGTCGTAAAGCGGCTGCACCGCTTCGATCCGCACGCTCGCCGGGCTGCGCGATTCCGTGCTTTCGTTGAATCTTCCACTGCCAGGAAGCGCTGTCGATCGCCTCTTGCTGTTGAACCGGCCGAAGCCGGCGCTGCCTCTGGCCGTCACTGTCGGCCGCCAGCCCGAAAGCGCCTGCGGCACGCCTTCGTCCGTGGCGCGCAGGCGCGCGCGTTGGGCTTCGAGTTGCGGGTTCGCGACATAGGCCTTGGCCATCGCCTCGAGCAGCGTGTCGCCGGCAGCCGCCGCAGGCAGGGCGAGCGCCAGAACTGCCGCGGCCGGGAGAGTCGCAAGTCGGAACCGAGCACTCAAAATACGAACTCCTGCCTGGGCTCGAAGCCCGCGACATAGGGGGTGCCGGCATCGAAGACGGTGCGGGAGGACACGACCCCGCCCCGTTTCGTAAACACTTTCGCTTGCCCCAGCCCGTCATCCGAACGCACGACCGCCGCAAGCCGTCCGCCTTCTGCCAACTGGTCCAGCAGCGCCGGCGGAACGAATGCAACGGCGCCCTCGATGACGATGAGATTGAACGGCGCCTCCTCCGGATAGCCTGCCTCCAGCGGCCCCTCGACCACAAGGACATTGTCGCTGCCGGCCGCCGCCAATGCCTTGCGGGCGCGTTCCGCGAGGTCCGAGTCGCTCTCCAGGGCCACGACGGCGCTCGCGATCCGGCCCAAAACGGCGCTCGAATAGCCGAGCCCCGCACCGATATCCAGGACGTAGTCGTCCAGGCCGGGCTCCGCGAATTGCACCAGACGCGCGAAGACCATCGGCTCGACCAGAACGCGGCCTTCGAACGCAAGGTTCTCATCCACATAGGCAACCGGCTTCAACGCCATCGGGACGAAATCGTCGCGCGCGATGCTGCCCATCGCATCGAGCAAAGCTGAATTCGTCACCCGGCCGGCGCGCAGTTGGCACTCCACCATATTCGCCCTCTGGACGAGATATTCGCTCATCGACCTATGCCTGCTTCCCGCTTTTGCCGAATATAGCCCGTCTCGCGGGCATGACAACGCCGCCAGCCCCAGGGGCCCGCCCCCTTTCCGCGCCGCCGAATGCACTGAAATTTTCCACAATTAGCGGCGTCGAATCGATGGCAATACGACATGTTGTGATGTATGGGAGAGCCATGCTTGTACGAACGACTCAAGTTGGGCCTGCGAATCCGATCGATCTGGTCGAAGACATCGTTCGGACGCACGAGTGGGCCTACAACCGGGACGACTCGCGGACGATCACCGCCGAACTTCAGGGAAGCTGGGGCGAGACATCCGTTTGCGCCGCCTGGCATACACGTCCCGCCATCGTGCAGATTGCTGCGGCGTGCCGATTGCCTGTGCCCCTGGAGGGGCAGAACGCGCTGCTGGAAATGCTCGCCTACGCCAACGATATCCTGTCGATCGGGCATTTCTGCTTCGACCGGGATGCCGGGGCGCTTTGTTTCCGCCATGCTGTCCCCTTGCGAGGTGCTTCGGTCTCCAGGGAATTGTTCGAGGATGTGCTGCTTGCCGCCGCCAACGGGCTGGACCAATTCTATCCCGCGTTCCAACATGCGCTGTGGGGCGGCAAGCCGCCGGCCAAGGCCGTGGCTGCCGCCATGATCCATCCGATGGGGGAGGCATGAGCACTCCTAACCTGATCCTTGTCGGTTGCGGCAAGATGGGCGGCGCCTTGTTGACGGGCTGGCTGGAGCGGCGTTTCGCGGACCAGATCGTGGTCGTCGAACCCGAAGCAGCCGCGACACAGGAATTTCAAGACAAGCCCGGCGTCCATGTCACAACGGCGCTCGAGAATGTCACCGACCGGGTGCGCCCGGATGCGGTGGTGTTCGCGGTCAAGCCGCAGGTCATGGACGATGTCGTTCCGGCCTACCGCCGGTATACGGGGCACGCAGCGCCGGTGTTCCTCTCCATAGCCGCCGGAACTCCGGTTGCGTTCTTCGAGGAAATACTGGGCCGGGACGCTGCGGTCGTCCGCGCCATGCCGAATACGCCGGCGGCGGTCGGCCGCGGCATTACCGCCCTCACTGCCAACCGGCGTGTCGATCCCGCGCAGATGGCGCTTTGCCAGACGATCTGCGAGGCCGTTGGCGAGGCCGTCTGGCTCGGAGACGAGGCCGCCATGGACGCGGTGACAGCTGTTTCCGGCAGCGGTCCGGCCTACGTGTTCTATCTGGTCGAGACGCTCGCCGCGGCCGGTCAGCGCGAAGGCCTGCCGGCGGATATGGCAATGCGGCTCGCCCGCGCAACCGTTGCCGGCGCTGGCGAATTGTTGAACCGGTCGCCTGAGGATGCCAACACGCTGAGACGCAATGTCACCAGTCCCGGCGGGACTACGGCCGCCGCGCTGGACGTGTTGATGGCGGACGACGGAATGGCTGCATTGCTGCGGCGAGCCGTTGCGGCCGCCGCCACCCGGTCTCGCAAACTCGGCAGCTGAAACGCGGACCCGCTGTCGCGTTCGGCCTTGCTACACGGAGCCTGGTTCGCTACGCTGACGCTTCCAACCGGAGTTCATAGGGCGGGATGATCTCGCCTCTGCCGGCCAACCTGCATCTGTTGGATCGGATCTGGAAGCGCCGGAGACTGTCGGACCGTCTTGCGACCCGACTGGACCGCGACACCACAACCGGAGGAGGGAATCATGAAACTTTCACGTAAGCTTTTCATCGCCGCTGCCGTTGCGGCTACGTTGGCGAGCGCGCCGGCAAAAGCGCAGATCAAGTGGGATCTGCCACACGTCTTCGGACCTATGGACCAGGCGGGCGTTGGGGCCGAGTACTTTGCCAAGCTCGTTAAGGAGAAAACCAACGGGCAAATAGAAGTCACTGTCCATCACGCGGGCTCATTGGGATACAAATGTCTTGACCACCTTAACCTCGTGGCGGACGGCGGCTTGGTGATCGCTAGTATCTGCACCTCATTTCACAGCGGCGTGCACCCGATTTTCTCGATCAATACGATGCCGTTCTTGGTACAAAAACCTGAGGACGCCAAGCATTTCCACGCGGCCGTGCAACGTGTCTACAACGAGGTTTACCGTTCGTACAACCAGTTCGAATTGTACTCTACGCCAAATCCGCCGAGCGGACTTTGGGCCAAGAGACCGATTCTATCCGCCGAGGACTTGCAGAACTGGAAACTTCGAGTTTATGACGTGAACGGCCTCAAAACCTTCAAACTGGCTGGTGCGGCGGCGATTCAGCTCCCCTGGAGCGACGTGGTTCCGGCGCTGGCCACGAGCACCATCGAGGGCGTACTGACTGGTGCCGATGCAGGCTTTGCATCCGGCTTTCCAGACTACCTGAACCACTTCATGTACGTCAACTTCGCTATCCCGTGGGGCACGACGAACATCAATTTGGACACTTGGAACGCTCTCTCTCCCGAACTTCAGAAAGCCGTAAAGGAAGCTGGTGAGGAAACCACAGAGATGTCGTGGAAGCGAATGGAAACGACATTGATCGAGAAGAACAACAAGGATATGCGGGCAGCCGGCGTCACTGTCATCGAAGACCCGCCGCAGGAATTTCTTGATTTCCTGCAAGACGCGGGAAAGCCTGCGTTGGACGAATTGCTCGGGAAGCTCGGACCGGACGGACCGGCCATGCTGGATGATTTTCGCCGGCGCATAGGCCAGAACTAGGTTCGATCGGCGCCGCTTCGTCGCTGGTACCGATCACCGACGACGAAGCGGCGCTGGTTGTTTCTTGCGGCCACACTACGCCATCAACGAAATGTTCCAAAACGTCGTAGCGGCGATCTCGAGATACTCCGCCTATATAGCGATCGCCGTGATGAGCGCGATGGTCGTACACATCATGGTGGAAATTATCCTGCGCTCGTTCTTCGCTACGTCCACCCATGTCGCAGAGGAGTTCGTCGGCTATGGCTTGGCCGCCGTCGTTTACCTCGCGCTTGGCCACTCCTTGAACCAAGGCGGGCTGATCCGCGTTGATCTGGTGTTTAGTCGATTACCGACTCGGGTCCGTCGCCTTGTTGAGATCACGATCATTCTTGTCACCTTCGCGGCCATGCTGTTCGTGACCTATTTCGTTGGGCGCAGCGTGCTGCAGCACTACGAGCGCGGTACCGTCAGTTGGACGATCGCGGAAGTCCCCTTCTGGATTCCGGAAGGGATCGTTCTCTTGGGAATCGGTCTGTTCCTGCTCCAACTCATTGCTTACCTGCTTCGCATCCTCGCCGGCGGTGACATCGTCGACGATAAAGAACCGTCGCAATAGGCACCCTACTTTGGTTGTCGCCCCAAAGGAATACAACGGAGGTTGGCGCTGATGGACCCGATCGTTACTGCTCTTGTCGTCATCCTGCTGATGTTCCTGTTCCTTGCAACCGGCGCCTGGATCTTCGTTGGTCTGCTGTTGACCTCGCTGGTCTCGATGTTTTTCATCACTGATTTCTCCGTGTTTCGCATCGGCTCGCTCGTCATGCCGATGTTGGTCAAGACCGTGACCAGTTGGGAGTTGGCCGCGGTGCCGTTGTTCATTTGGATGGGCGAGATCATCAACCGGTCCGACGTGTCCGAGCGCCTGTTTCGCGGACTGACGCCATGGGTCAGCGGCCTCCCTGGGGGCCTCGTGCATACCAATGTCGCCGGTTGCGTCCTGTTCGCCGCAGTCTCCGGCTCCAGCGTCGCGACCACGGCCACGATCGGCAAGATCACGACACGGGCGCTGGCCGAGCGCAAATACGACGTCAACCTGTCGGTCGGCTCCGTGGCGGCCGCGGGCTCGATCGGCATCATGATTCCCCCGTCCATCACCATGATCATCTATGGCATGATCGCCGAGGTCTCAGTTGCGAAACTGTTCGCGGCCGGGATGTTTCCCGGGCTCCTCCTCGGCGTCTTGTATTCCGGCTTTATTGCGGCCCGCTGCATGTTGCGTCCCGCGCTGGCGCCCACGCCGGAAACACGGCCGACCATGAAACAGCGCCTGCTGGCGCTTGGCGATCTGCTCCCGGTGCTGTTCCTGATCCTGCTCGTTCTGGGCGGGATCTACACCGGTCTCGCAACGCCCTCCGAGGCCGCTGCACTCGGGGTTGTAGGGGCCTTGTGCATCACGGTGTCGACCGGTCAACTCACCTGGGCGGTCTTCGTTGAATCGGCAATGAGCGCCGTTAAGATCACCGCCATGCTGGGGACCGCCTTCGCCGCGGCGGCGCTGCTCGCGACCACGATGGGCTTCCTGCACGTGCCTCAAACCATCGCGACTTTCATCGCCGGGCTCGACCTGACGCCGGCCATGCTGCTCGTCGTGCTCGGCGCGTTCTACATCTTGCTCGGCTGCGTTCTGGAGAGCATTTCCCTGATCCTGATGACTATGCCGATCAGTTATCCCCTGGTCGTGCAGGCCGGTTTCGACCCCGTCTGGTTCGGCGTATTTCTCGTTCTCGTGATTGAAATGGGCTTGATCACGCCACCGATCGGTTTCAACCTGTTCGTGTTGCGCGGCATCACCGGTCACCCGATCGGCCGCATCGCGTGGGGGGCGTTTCCGTTCTTCTTGCTCATGATCGTCGTCGCCGTAATCCTCGCCGTCTTTCCCGGGCTCGCTCTCTGGCTGCCGAACGCGCTATTCGGCTGATGGCAGGCATGTCTCACCGCTAAGCCAGGTGGTGGGCGGAGCGCGCCGGAGCCGGGCGGCCGGTATCTCAGGTTGCTGTGTGGGCGTACGGCGTTGTAGTGCCGCCGTCTGGTCAACGGCGGTCCACAACTGCCGAGTGTTCCCTGCACCGGAGTAACGCAACTGACGCCCGCGCTTGCATTCAAGCAGGGTTGCGCCAAATTTCGAGGATTGGATCGAACCTATATGTTGGGGCTATTGGTGGCCTCAACACAAGTTGTACGGGTTCCCGTGCGTTGGGTTCCCCCAAAAACTTTCAGCGCCTCTGGCGGTGGGGGGGTGGGATTCGAACCCACGGTACGCTTGCGCGTACAACGGTTTTCGAGACCGCCCCGTTCAACCGCTCCGGCACCCCACCGCTGACGGGTCGTCGCGCGGCTTCTTACAGGGAGGCCCGCCTTCCGCCAACCTCTTTCTGCACGAGCCGGGCGGCGACCCCCGCCTGCACGGTCCGGGGCATTGAAACGCGGACCCGCTTGACCCGCTTCGGCGGCGTCCCTATACAGCCGCGTTCCGAGCGAGACGGGTTCCGGCAAGGAGTGAGAAGCGATGTCGCGGCGCTGCGCGATCACCGGCAAGGGCGTGATGACCGGCAACAATGTCAGTCACGCCAACAACAGGACCCGTAGGCGTTTCCTGCCGAATGTGCAGTCGAGGGCCCTGCTGAGCGAGATCCTCAGCGAAGCGGTGCGGCTGCGCGTCTCGGGCCACGGCCTGCGTACGTTGGAGCATAACGGAGGCCTCGACGCCTTCCTGCTCGGTCGGCGCGACTCGAAGCTGACGGTCGAAGCCCGGCGCATCAAGCGCCGTATCGAAAAAGCGAAAGCCAAGCGCGAAGCCCGCGACGCTGCCGCCTAATCGGCGAACGGATCGTACATCGCTATCGTGTCTTCGCGGTCCGGCCCCGTGGAAAGCAGCGCGACCGGACAGCCGATCAACTCCTCGACACGCCGGACGTATTTGACTGCCGTGGCAGGCAATTGGGCCCAACCTGTGGCGCCTGCCGTGCTCTCCGGCCAGCCTTCCAACCGCTCATAGACCGGTTCGACCGCCGCCTGGTCGGCCTGGCTGGCGGGCAAATGCGATAGCAGGCGGTCGCCCAGGCGGTATCCGGTGCAAACCTCCAGGGCCTCGATCCCGTCCAGCACATCCAGCTTGGTGAGCGCAATGCCATCCATGCCCGAAAGGCGCACGGCCTGGCGCACCGCAGCGGCATCGAACCAGCCGCACCGCCGCGGCCGGCCGGTAACGGTGCCGAACTCCTTGCCGCGCTCGGCCAGGCGTGCCCCCACCCGGTCCTGCAATTCCGTGGGGAACGGGCCGCCGCCGACGCGCGTCGTATAGGCCTTGGCGATCCCGAGCACATAGCCGACCGCGCCCGGCCCCATCCCGCTGCCGACCGCCGCTGCCGCCGCAACCGTATTCGAGGAGGTGACGAACGGGTAGGTGCCGTGATCTACATCGAGAAGAATGCCTTGCGCGCCTTCGAACAGAATCCGCTTGCCCGACCGCCGGAGCGTATCCAGGCGCTCCCATACGCAATCGACATAGGGAGCCAGCGGGCCGCGAATCCCTTCCAGCCCGGCAATGAGTTCTTCGGACGCAATTTCCTCTGCGCCCCAGCCCCGCAGCAAGGCATTGTGATGCTCCAGCAAGTGGCCGACCTTCTCCCGGAGAGTCGTGCCGTCGTACAGGTCGGCAACGCGGATCGCGCGCCGCCCGGCCTTGTCTTCATACGCAACGCCGATGCCCCGCCCGGTCGTGCCTATCGCCCCCCTGCCCCGCCGTTTCTCGCGGAGCTGGTCCACCTGACCGTAGAAAGGCAGGATCAAGGTTGCGTTTTCCGCGAGGCGCAGCGTTTCGGGCGAAACCGGAATGCCCTGCCCGCGCAGGCGCTCGATCTCTTCCAGCAACGCCCACGGGTCCACCACCACGCCGTTGCCGATAATCGAAAGCGTGCCCCGCACCACACCGGATGGCAGCAGGGAAAGCTTGTAGGTCTCGTTGGCGACCTGCAGCGTGTGGCCGGCATTGTGTCCGCCCTGGAAGCGCACCACGACATCGGCCTTCTCGGCAAGCCAGTCCACGACCTTACCCTTGCCTTCGTCGCCCCACTGTGCGCCGATCACGGCCACATTGGTCATTGCGGGTCTCCATCCAGAGATTCGAGGCCATCGGGTCCCAGCAAGTAGCTGCAACCGAGACGATGCGCTTCGGCTTTCGGGTCGCCTGCCGGAGCGAGCGCCTGCACCGTAATCCAGCCGTCCGCCTGCCAGCGCCGGCGTTCCGCGCCATCGGCATCGTAAGGCAGGAATAGCCGCGCGCGCGGCGCAGCCGGCGTCAGCAGGCGATGGATGGCGTCGAGATAGAGTGTGACACCTGTGCCGGCCTCGCCATCGGTGCGGTAGCGCCCGCCGCGGCCCACTTCGCCGCGCCCGCCGCTTGCAAACAGGCTGAAGGCGGCGCCCGAATAATATTGGAAGCCGCGGTGCTCCACGGGGTCGATGGTAATCCGGAGGCCCGGAGCCGCCGCCGCGATGGCCGCCGCTACTTCCAGCAGGCGGTCCCGCAGCGCGGCCGCTCCCGCGGGCAGATCGAGCGACATCAGCGCCGGCGCCGCCGTTTCATGCGGGCCGGTCGCCGCCATCAGGGCCGGGAAATGCGGGCCGCCCAACATGGCGACGGCCGCCGCGTCCTTGCGGCCCAGGGCATCGGCGAGCGCCGCATCGTCTTCGAGACCGGCATCGGCGAGCAGCGCCCGCACCAATGCCGGCACCCCGAGGTCGATGCTCACCCCCGGCACGCCCAGCGCTTCGAGCGCCTCGAAGGCGAGCCGCGCGACCTCGGCGTCTGCCGACACGCCTTCCGCGCCGATCAGCTCGACCCCGGCCTGGGCCACCTGGCGCTCGGCGTGAAGCTGGGAAATGCCGACCCTGAGCACTTGCCCCGCATAGGCAAGGCGCAGCGGGCGGGGCTCGCCGGCGAGCCGGGTGCGGGCGATCCGGGCCACTTGCAGGGTCATATCGGAGCGGAGCGCGAGCATGTGTTGGGAGACCGGATCCATGATGCGGAACGTGTCGGCCGCAATCGCCGCACCTTCGTCCGCAAGGAAGCTCGTCTCGAACTCCGCGAGCGGCGGGTCCACCCGCTCGTAGCCGTTCAGGGCGAAGAGTTCGAGCAGGCGCGCTTCGACGGCCGCCTCGAAAGCGGCATCGGGGGGCAGGACATCGCGCAGCCCCGCCGGCAGTAGGGCTCTGTCGGTCACGGTGTGTGCTTCCGGCAGCGCCCGCTAAATGCAAGTTTTGCGAGGACCATCGCAGACGCCTCCGTCAGCCGGCCTATCTCCGATCCGGTCTCTTAAATCCCCAGCGGAAGCTTTCACACTCATAGCCCAACGGTTAGCGACGGCCTCAAGAGTACACAGTTTGGGTAGAATATTGCAGGCCGACCGGCGGCACAGAAGCGTGAGCCGCCCGGGTTTCCTCGCGAGGGAGCGAAACTTGCCGGACTGCCTCGGGCTTGCAAGCGTGCCGTATCGTCGGGTCCCGCTCAAAACCGCAGGATCAGCGGTCGGGCGATCGTGTCCGGCAAGGCGGCGATGCGCTCCAGCGCACGTTCCGGGCAGTCCTCGTCGATTTCGATCAGGGCCAGCGCATGTCCGCCCGCAACCGGCCGGCCGAGGTGGAAATTGGCGATGTTGACGCCCTCCTCGCCCAGTATCGTGCCGATCTTGCCGATAACGCCCGGCCGGTCGTGGTTCCGCACGAACAGCATGATCGGCCCGAACGCCGCCTCGAAATGGATGTCCTGGACCCGGACGAGCCGCAGCCGGTCTCCGAAAAGCGTGCCGGAAACGGTGCGGCTGCGCTCTCCCATGACTGCCTTGACCTCGATCAGGGCCCGGTAGCCGTCCGCCTCACCGGTCGAGACTTCCCGCAGGTCGATGCCCCGCTCGCGGGCGACCAGCGGGGCGTTCACCATGTTGACCGAGTCGAGCTGGCTCGACAGCACGCCCTGCAGGACCAGGCCGGAAAGCGGGCGCGTATTGAGCCGCGCCATGTCCCCGCGCCATGCAATATCGATACCGGTGATCGCATCGTCGCAGATCTGCCCGACGAAACGCCCCAGCGCATCCGCCAGACCCATATAGGGCTTCAGCCTCGGCGCCTCCTCGGCCGTGACGGAGGGGGCGTTGAGGGCGTTGACGACCGCGCCCGTGTTCAGGAACGCCGCGATCTGCTCCGCCACCTCGACGGCCACATTCTCCTGCGCCTCGGCCGTGGAGGCGCCGACATGGGGCGTCGCCACGATATTTTCGCGGCCGAACAGAACGCTCTCCCGCGCCGGCTCGACCTCGAAGACATCGAATGCCGCGCCCGCGACATGGCCGCTGTCGAGCGCCGCGCAGAGGTCGGTCTCGACGACCAGGCCGCCGCGTGCGCAGTTGACGATGCACACGCCGGGTTTCATCCGCGCCATCGCATCCGCGTCGATCATGCCGCGCGTCTGGTCGGTCAGCGGCGTGTGCAGGGTGATGAAATCGGCTTCGGCAAGCAGGGTTTCGAACCCGACCTTGGTTGCGCCCAGGTCGCGCGCCCGGCTCTCCGACACGAAGGGGTCGAACACCAGCACCCGCATCGCCAGCCCCCGGGCGCGGGCGCAGACCACGGCGCCGACATTGCCGCAGCCGATGACGCCAAGCGTCTTGCCTGCAATCTCGCTGCCCATGAAGCGGGACTTCTCCCACTTGCCCGCCTGGGTCGAGCGGTCGGCCGCCGGTATTCGGCGCACGAGCGCGAACAGGAGCGCAATCGCATGCTCGGCCGTGGTGACCGTGTTGCCATAGGGCGTGTTCATCACGACCACGCCGCGCTGCGTCGCCGCCGCGATGTCGATATTGTCCACGCCGATACCGGCGCGGCCGACCGCCTCCAGGTCGGGCGCGCGGTCGAGCAGTTCCGCCGTGACCCGCGTGGCCGAGCGCACCGCCAGGCCGTGGACCCCGTTCATCCTTTCGGCCAGGACTTCGGGCGCCAGGTCCGGCGCCTCCTCGACCTCCAGTCCCGCTGCGCGCAGGATTTCGGCGGCCCGCGGACTCAACCGGTCGGCAATAAGGACCTTTTTCATCGACGCGCTCAGAGCCTCCCGATCTCAATTTCGAAGGCCCAGTCGAGCCAGGGCATGAGCGCCTCCAGATCGCTGCGCTCGACCGTGGGGCCGGCCCAGATACGCAGGCTCGGCGGGGCGTCGCGGTGGTTCGCGATGTCGCGGGCGGCGTCCTCCGCGTCGAGGCGGCCCGCCAGCGACCGCATGAAATTGGCCTGCCGGTCGGCCGGCAAGCTCGAAATCCTGGGATCGGCGAAGGCGAGGCAGACCGAGGTCGGCGAGCGCGTCGCCGGGTCGCGGGCCAGATAGTCGATCCAGCCGGTCTGCGACACCCATCTTTGGATCGCGGAGGCGTTGGCCTGCGTCCGCGCGATGGTTCCGGCGGCGCCGCCCACGCTCTCCACCCAGGCCAGCGCATCGAGCGCGTCCTCAACGCACAGCATGGACGGCGTGTTCAGCGTCTCGCCGCGAAAGACGCCCTCGATCAGCGCACCGTTCCGCATCAGGCGGAAGACCTTCGGCAGCGGGCGCGGCGGCGTGTAGGCCAGCAACCGCTCGACCGCGCGCGGGCTCAGCGCCAGCATGCCGTGCGCCCCCTCGCCGCCGATGGCCTTCTGCCAGGACCAGGTCACGACATCGAGCTTGGGCCAGGGCATGTCCATGCCGAACACGGCCGAGGTCGCATCGCAGATCGCGAGGCCGCAGCGGTCGTCGGCAATCCACTCGCCATTCGGCACGCGGACGCCCGAGGTGGTGCCGTTCCACACGAAAACGAGGTCGCGGTCGGGGTCCGCCGCCGACAGGTCCGGCAGCGCGCCGTATTCGGCTTCGAGCAGGCGCACATCCTCGATACCCAGATGGCTGCGGACATCCAGCGCCCAGCCCGCGCCGAAGCTCTCCCATGCCAGCACATCGACGCCGCGCGCGCCGAGCAGGGACCAGAGGGCGATTTCCACGGCTCCGGTATCGGAGGCGGGCACGATCGCAAGCCGCCAGTCCTCTGGGATGCCGAGGAGTCGGTGGCTCTTCCGGATGACCTCCTGCAATTTTTCCTTTCCGGGGGCCGAGCGGTGGGAGCGCCCGACAAGGGCTCCGGACAGGACAGCGGGCGTCCATCCCGGCCGTTTGGTGCAAGGGCCGGAGGAGAAGTTCGGATTGGCGGGGCGGACCGTCGGTGTCATCGCATCCGGTGCTGTCTGGCGGATGTGGGGAACCTAGCCCGGATTTCTCACCGATGTCATGGTCTGCGCGGCGCTGTCGGGCCGGCAGGGAAGGAAAGCCGCGCCGCGCGATGCGGGGCATCGGGCAAGCGGTTTGACGCACCCTGTCGGCCCGACAGTGCCGCCCTTCGGGTCGCGCCCAGGCGCCCGCCCGCGGCGTCGCGGGCCTCAACCGTAGGCACCGCTACGCTTTTCGGCCCGCTCCTTGCGGATCGAACGCCTAGACGCGACGCAGGCCGTGACATTGGTGAGAAATCCGGGCTGGTTCTTCCACTGCCGGATTCAACGCGGCTCCGAGTCGCGGAAAGACGGCGGAGTCCGGGCGCAGTACGGGTTTTTGAGGGCGAAAAAATCGACCGGTACCGGCGGCCCCTGACCACGGACCGGCGACGGTGAAGGGTATGCCTGCCCCCGCGGTGAGATATTGTTCGTGCCTCCCGCCCCGGCCCTCCCGCCGTTCCTTACTTCCGGACAGGAAGGGCGCGTTGCAGGCGTATCGGCGGCTGCCTATGATGCGCGCCTTCCCCCTACCGGCCCGGCTTCTCATGCTGACCTCGCTACGAAAAGGCGCCGCCTCCTGGCTCGCCAAAATCCTCTTCGCCCTGCTGATCCTGAGCTTCGCCGCGTGGGGCGTCGGCGACTACCTGTCGCCGGAAGTGGACAACGCCGTGGCGAAGGTCGGCGAGTCCGAGATCGGCGCCGAAGAGTTCCGGCGCGAATACTCCCGCCAGTTCAACGACCTGCGACGGCGTATGGGCGGCAACGTCACACCGGAGCTGGCCGCACAGTTCGGACTGCCCGAGGAAGTGCTGCAGGCGACGGTTCGCCGCCGGCTGGTGGAGCTCGAAGCCGAACGGCTCGGCCTTGCAGTCGGAGACGGCCAGGTGCGCCGCTCCATTGAGGAAGACCCTAATTTCGGCAGCCGCCTCGGAGGGTTCGACCGCGCGCTGTTCGAGCGCGTTCTGCTTTCCAACGGGTTGAGCGAGGGCGAGTTCATCGCCCTGCTCCGCCGCGACATACCGCGACGCCAGATCGACCGTTCCGTCGGCGTTGCCGTCCGCGCGTCGCGCAGCATGGCCGAGGCCGTTCACCGCTACCGCGACGAGATCCGCAGGGCGACCCTCATCCGGGTGCCGCAGGATGCGGCGCTCGCAGAGGAGCCGGGCGATTCCGAATTGCGCGCCTGGCACGAGGCCAACAAGAACGACTTCATGGCGCCCGCATACCGGACCGTGACGGCGATCGTGCTCGATCCCGACCGATGGCTGGAGCGGGTCGAAGCCGACCCGACAGAGGTGCAGGAGGTCTATGAGACGCGAATCGCCGACTTCACTGTCCCGGCGACACGGCGCGTCCGGCAGGTGTTGTTCGACGACGAGTCGAAAGCGCAGCAATTCATGACGCAGCTTGCAACCGGGGCCGAACTGGAAACGGCAGCCGCGAATGTCGGAAACACGGTCAGCGATCTCGGCCCGATCTCGCGCGGCCAACTGCCCCAGGCCGCCCTGGCCGATGCGGTCTTCTCTGTAGATGACGAGGGCATTACGGGCCCGGTGCAGACGCCGCTCGGCTGGCATGTGCTCGCCGTGGACCAGGCCAACGAGGAAACGGTGATCCCGTTCGAGGATGTCCGGGAAGGGTTGCAAAGGGAGGTCTCGCGCGAGATTGCCATCGAACGGCTGGCGGAAATGGCTAACGACCTGGACGACCAGCTGGGCGGCGGCGCGAGTTTCGAGGATGCGGCCCGTGCGCTCGATCTGCCAATGTTGACGATCGGAGCGGTGGACAACTCCGGCCGCGACCGCGCCGGCGAGCAGCCGGAAGGCTTGCCGGCGGAACCCAACTTCCTGCGGACCGCCTTCTCCACGCCCATCGGCGAAGACAGCCTTCTGGGCGAGCTCGGGGATGGCGGCTATTTCGTGCTCCGGGTGGAAAACGAGACGCCGCCGGCCGTGCGCCCGTTCGACGAAGCGAAGCCGCTGGTGCAGGCGGCCTGGCGCAACGACCGCTTCGACCGGGCGGCGAAAGCGAACGCGGATGCGGTCGCGGCCAAGCTGCGGGAGGGCCGGACGCCTGCATCCGTAGCCGAAGGGCGCGCGGTGGAGGAAACCGGGCCGTTCACCCGCACGGAAACGAAGCCGGAGTCCGGCCTCTCCCGCGAGGTCGTCGGGGCCGTGTTCGCAGCGGAGCGCGGGGAGGTCGTCGTGGCGCGCGCTGGCGACGGCTATGCGGTTGCGGTCGTCGAAGGCGTCGAGCCGCCGCCCTACTCCGAGGAAAAGATCGAGTCGATACGGGATCGGCTTTCGGCAGAAATGGTCGAGGATGTCCGGCGGCAATTCCACGCTGCGCTGCAGGACCGGTTCGGGGTCACGATCAACAGCCACCTGCTCGGCCAATTCAACTGACCGGAATACCGGATACAGCCCGCCATGCTCGAGCCCGCCGACTTTCCCACCTTCGAGGACCGCTACCGGTCCGGGCGTCCGCAGCTTGTCTGGACCACTCTGGTCGCCGATCTCGAAACGCCGGTTTCGGCGATGCTCAAGCTGTCCGCCGGGCGGTCGCACTGCTTCCTGCTCGAATCGGTCGAGGGCGGCGCCATACGCGGCCGCTACTCCTTCATCGGCCGCGACCCGGACATCGTCTGGCGCTGCCGGGGCGACGAGGCGGAGATAAACCGTGACGCGCTTCAGGATCCGGGCCGGTTCCAGCCCTGCAGCAAGGGCGCGCTCGACTCGCTGCGCGACCTGATCGACGAGTGCCGCATCGACGACCTGCCGGACGACCTGCCGCCGATGGCGGCGGCGCTGGTCGGCTATATGGGATACGACATGGTGCGGCTCATGGAGCACCTGCCGGACGAGCCGCCCGACCCGGTCGGCATTCCGGACGGGCTGTTCCTCCGCCCCACCATCATGGCGGTATTCGACCTGATCGAGGACCGCATTTCTCTGGTGACGCCGGTGTGGCCGCAGGACGGCATGGCGGCCGAAACCGCCTGGCTACGCGCCGAGGAACGGGTTGCCGCGGCCCTGGCCGACCTCGAAGGCGCCGCTATCGACCGGCGCGAGAGCGCGCCTGCCGCACTCGCCGATGCGACGCCGCGCTCCAACATGACGAGGGAGCGCTTCCACGAGGTTGTCGAAAAGGCCCGCGATTACATCCATGCGGGCGATGCGTTCCAGATCGTGCCGGCGCAGCGCTTCGCCATCGATTTCGCCCTGCCGCCCTTTGCCCTCTACCGCGCCCTGCGCCGCCTCAATCCGTCGCCCTTCCTGTTCCATCTGGATTTCGGCACGTTCTCCATCGTCGGCTCCAGTCCGGAAATCCTGGTGCGGGTGCGCGACGGGCGCGTCACCATCCGGCCGCTGGCCGGGACCCGCCGGCGCGGGCAGGACGCCGCCGAGGACCGCCGGCTGGCGGCCGAATTGCTGAGCGACCCGAAGGAAATTGCCGAGCACCTGATGCTGCTGGACCTGGCCCGCAACGATGTCGGGCGGGTAAGCCGCATCGGCAGCGTCGAGGTCACGGAGCAGTTCGAGATCGAATATTATTCCCATGTCATGCATATCGGCTCCGAGGTGCAGGGCGACCTCGACCCGCGCTATGACGCCATCGGCGCGCTGGTCGCGGGTTTTCCGGCGGGCACCGTCTCCGGCGCGCCGAAGGTGCGGGCGATGGAGATCATCGACGAGCTGGAACCGGAAAAACGTGGCATCTATGCCGGGTGCATCGGCTATTTCGCGGCGGATGGCTCCATGGACACCTGCATCGCGCTGCGCACGGCGCTGGTGAAGGACGATGTGCTCTATGTCCAGGCCGGCGTCGGCGTCGTCGCCGACAGCGACCCGGAAATGGAGTATCGCGAGAGCTGGGACAAGGCGCGGGCGCTGATGCGCGCGGCGGAAGAGGCAGTACGGTTTGCAGCCCATGCGCGGCCGCCGGGCGTGAATCTTCCGGATTCGGCGTTGAACCCCGGCTAGAATCGGGAGTAGGCGGTAGGCAGGATCGTTCCGACCCGAATGGAGCCAATGGCCAACCTGTTCCAGCAAGCCGCAACTAGCGGCGCCTATACCGCCGAGCATGTCGAGGTGCTCGAGGGGCTGGAGCCGGTGCGGCGGCGGCCCGGCATGTATATCGGCTCGACCGACGAGTCCGGCCTGCACCATCTTGCGGCGGAGTTGCTCGACAACGCCATGGACGAGGCGATTGCCGGCCATGCGGACCGCATCGAGTTCGCGCTGGACGAGGAGGGCTGGGTCGAGGTCCGGGACAACGGGCGCGGCATCCCGGTCGAGCCGCATCCGAAGTTCGACGGCCAGTCGGCCCTGGAGGTTATTCTCACCACCCTGCACTCAGGCGCCAAATTCGACGACAAGACCTATATGGCGGCGGGCGGCCTGCACGGGGTCGGCGTTTCCGTCGTCAATGCGCTTGCGGCCGAACTCGTCGTGGAAGTCGCGCGCGACCGCGTGTTGTGGCGACAGAGCTATGCGCGCGGCGAGCCGGTCTCGCCGCTGGAAGAGGTCGGGACCGCGCGCAACCGGCGCGGCACGATGGTCCGGTTCCGGCCCGATCCCGAGATATTCGGCGCCGGTGCGCGCTTTCGCCCGGAGCGCCTGTTCCGCATGGCGCGCTCCAAGGCCTGCCTCTTCGGCGGCGTGCGCATCCTCTGGCGCTGCGACCCGCATTGGCTGAATGAGCCGACAGAGATACCGGCCGAGGCGGAGTTGCATTTTCCGGGCGGCCTCGCCGACTTCCTCGACCTTTCGACCGAAGACCGGAGGCGCATTGCCGACAAAGCCTTTGCCGGCGATGCAGAGTTCCCGGACAGTGCCGGCCGGGTCGAATGGGCCATCGCCTGGCTACCGGACGGCGAGGGTTTCGCCCACACCTATTGCAACACGATCCCGACACCGCTCGGCGGCAGCCATGACGCCGGCCTGCGCCAGGCGCTGATGCGGGGCCTGCGCGCCCATGGCGAGCGCGTCGGCAACCGCAAGGCGAGCCGGATCAATGCGGACGACGCCATGGGTGGCGCTGGCGTCATGCTCTCCGTCTTCATCCGCAATCCGCAATTCCAGGGCCAGACCAAGGAAAGGCTGGAAAGCCCGGAGACGCTGCGCCTGGTCGAGCAGACGGTGAAGGACCGCTTCGACCACTGGCTCGCGGCAGACACAGCCGCGGCGGATGCGGTCGCAGCCTTCGCCATCGACCGTGCCGACGAACGCCGGCGCCGGCGCGACGAGCGCGACCTCAAGCGCAAGGCCAATGGCAATCGGCGCGCACGCCTGCCCGGCAAGCTTACCGACTGCTCCAGACGCGAGCGCGACGGCACGGAGATATTCCTGGTCGAGGGCGATTCCGCAGGCGGGTCCGCAAAACAGGCCCGCCGGCGCGAGACGCAGGCCATACTGCCCTTGCGCGGCAAGATCCTGAATGTCGCGAGCGCCACGGACGACAAGCTGCGCGGCAACCGGGAGATCGCGGACCTGAGGCTGGCGCTCGGATGCGGCGCCGGCGAGGCCTATTGCGACGACGAGCTGCGCTATGAGCGCGTCATCATCATGACGGACGCCGATGTGGACGGCGCGCATATCGCCTCGCTGCTGATGACCTATTTCCTGCGCGAGATGCCCGGGCTGATCGAGAACGGGCACCTCTATCTGGCGCGACCGCCGCTGTACCGGTTGAGCGCGGGCGGAACCACCGCCTATGCCCGTGACGATGGCCACCGGATCGAGTTGATGGAATCGGTCTTCAAGGGCCGGCGCAAGGTTGAGGTCTCGCGCTTCAAGGGCTTGGGCGAGATGCCGCACGGGCAGTTGCGCGACACCACCATGGACCCCGACCGGCGCAGCCTGCTGCGGGTGGAGCTGGAGCCGGAGGTGTCGCTGGAGACGGTGGAGCGGTTGATGGGCCGCAACCCCCGCCACCGCCTCGCCTTCATCCAGGAAAACGCCGCCTTCGCAGGCGAACTGGACGTCTGAGCGGCTTTCGGTTCTCGGGCGCCGGCCCCGTCGCTGCTCCGCCCCGCGCCTGCCATTCCCGAATCTCCCTTGTCACCCCAGCGAAAGCGGAAGTTCAAGAGGATAGCAGCCACCTACCGAGAGGCCAGCCGCACCAGTGTTCGAACATCCTATCGTCGCCGCGATCATCGCAGGGATTGTCTTGGCGATCATCGTCCCCATCGGCGTTCGGCTCTTCAACAGGGTCCTTCGCCCGGACATACGCATAGTATCCGTAATCGAAAAAGGCCCCACCACTCGCGAACTTGGATTTACCGAGCCCGCCATAAAGATTACGCTGGCCAACACGAGCAACAAGAACATTAAAATCAAGGATATTCGCCTAATGTTCTGTACAAACTACGGGACTTCGATAGCCTGGGAGGCCCCTGCCGGCCGTTCTCATCGTCAATTGCCCATGTCCCTGGATTCCGGTACAGAAGAGCACTGGTATATTCCCGCCCAAAAATTCTCAGCTTTGCTTCATAGCCTGCACCGCCCCCTCAGAATCGCCAGGACCGAACTCGGTACGGTAACGCTTTATGCCAGATGCATAACAGGCACCGACTATGTATACAAAGGACCGACTTTTTCTTTTTCTACCGATCCCAATTCGCACTGGCCATAAACACATAAATTCGCGTTACCGAGACGGCAATTCATAATGCCAGATTGGATTCCGAGAACTGACAATTACAACCCTCGACCAGAAATAAAAACTCTGATCTTGGACAAACGACAATTGATGCTCTGAAAGAAACGTCATCGGCACATGGCAAACGTGATCTACCAAGATCAGCCACCAACTCCTGTACTCTCCGATCTTACCTTGATTGCAAATTTTTGTGGACTTATCGAGAATTCTATTTTGGATACTTGTTTTCAGTTCCATAGGCAAACCTATGCCGTGGCCGTCCGAGACGTTCTGCAATATGAATTTCGCGGGCTTATGGGACACCTCGGTCAATTCGAGACATATACCGCAATCCAGACAAAGATGAGGAAACCACAAATGGGAAATTTCTCCGGCGTGCTTGTCGAATTTGAAATATTCAGAGTGCATGCTGGAAATGACTGTCTCGTCGTAGGGCCGTAATAGTGGTGTCAATGCCTCCGAGATTTGACGAGTGACACTCTTGGGATCTGGCAGCGGTTCGGAAAAATCATACTCACAGTCGATTACCCAACTGCGCCCTTCGTTTCCGGGCGATCCGAGCTGACCGATGGTTTTCTCTATGTGACCGGCGAGCGGTTTTCGTGCCTCTTCTTCTCCTACTGACTGCGTATCATTCCCGATGACTATCCTTTGATTCAACCGGGTCACTTCAACTGCGTAAATGCCGTCAACGACGAAGTCAGGCGGATCGCTGCAAGGCCGTCGAATGTCTCTGTACCCTTGCTGCCGTAACCAATCCTGCGCACAAAGCTCGTCCTCGTTGTCCTTACGCTTGGCCATATGGAGATCAGCCTCTACGTCCTAATCCGCCGACTTCACCTTGTATCGCGCCGCGAGGCCGAAGTTCTCCGCCGTCGTTTCGACTTGCCCCGCGCCGCGAGTTCAAGCGGAGTTTGCATCTTCTCGTAGAGCAAGAACAGATGCTCGACGCGCTCGCGCTCGGAAGCGAACCCGGTACGCCGGTAGAGCCTGTCCACCGCGCGGTCAAGCACCTGATGCGCCCTGCGCAGGTTCGCCGGCATCAAGTCGGGATCGTAGAGATCGGCGAGCGTCGCTCCGTGATGGGTAGCGCGGGCGTCCAGTACGGCCAGAGCCAGCGGTTCCAGCCTCGACAGCGTCGCGCCCTTTGGCGGAATCGGAAAAGTGTTGTAGACGACGCCGACGGAATACATGTAATCGCTTTTCATGCGCCCGGTTACTGCTCGCATCCACGCCATGTGCATGGCTGACGTGAGCAATGCAAAATCAGCAAAAGTTGCGTTGGGAAGAAGTCTGAGTTTTTCGCTCGGGATCACCGGTGGTTCAAGGTATCCAAGCGGTACATAGTCACGGCGTTCAGAACTGGTCTGTGGAACAATTAGGAATGGATACTCCGGGACGACCGTTACGCCATAAGCGCTCGGGTAGTCGGCAAGCCGTTTTGTAGTTTGTCTCTTACTCTTCGCCCGGAACTCGCGAACTGCCTTCAGTCTCTCAGCAACCATAGGCAGGCTGCGCAGCCTCTGGGGAGCAATTTCCGCTGTATGGAGAATCCATCGCACATCACCACGGATAAACTCGCGGGCACCCGGAAACGGTCGGAAGTATGGCTCCGCACTTGGCTCATGTTCGAGAAACGACGCCTTCTCTTCGCTCGAAAAGGTAAGATTTCTATCTTCGAGCGGTTGGGTGCCTGTGATCAGCCTACCCATGCCGTTGATCGGTGCGCTTTCCTCCCGAACCACCAGATGCGGGTCAGACAACCCGCCCGCATCGAACAGATACGGCGACAGCGCCGCGTGGCGGCTTTCCTCCGGGTCGCCGTTGATGTCGGGATAGCTGAACAGCCGCTTCTCCGCCCGTGCGGCCTTGCGCCGGTCTAGGCCCAGAATGACGACATGCACATGGGCCTTGCCGCGCGCGTCCGACCCCCATGCGAAGGTGCGGTGCGCAAAGGCGATTTCCAGCTTGCAGCGCCCGAACAGCACCGGCCATAGCTGCGCGACCTGTTCGCCCTGCGTGATCGAATTGGTCGCGACGAAGCCGATGCGGGCGCGGCTGCCCTTCGCATACTCGCCCGCCTTGATGAACCATGCGCAAACGTAATCAAGCGTGCCGCCGCTCTTGCCGAGCGCCGCAATCCCCCGCACCTGCGCGCGCTGGTCCTCTGTCTGGAACTTCGCGCCTATGAAGGGCGGATTGCCCAGCACGAAGGAGCATTCGCCGGGCGGCAGCAAATCGGTCCAGTCCGCTTCGAGCGCGTCGCCGTGGACGATGTGCGGCGATTTCTCAAGCGGGATACGCACGAAGGTCTGGCCGAACTCCAGGCTCAACCGGTTGTTCATGATGTGGTCCATCATCCACAGCGCGGTCTCCGCGATGCGGGCCGGGAACTCCCCGAGCTCGATTCCGTAGAACCGGTCCACGTCGATGACCGAGAGCGCCCCGGCCAGCGCGTCCAGTTGCTTTTCCGGATAGACTTCCCGAAGCACCTCGATTTCGAGCTCGCGCAACTCCCGGTAGGCGATGATGAGGAAGTTGCCGCAGCCGCAGGCCGGATCGAAGAAGCGCAGCGCGCCGAGCCGCTCCTGGAAGCGCAGCAGGTCCGGCCGGCGGCGGCTGTTGCGCCGCGCTTTCAACCGGGCGAACTCAGCCCGCAGGTCGTCCATGAACAGCGGCTCGATCACCTTGAGGATGTTCTTCTCGGTGGTGTAGTGCGCGCCCTGCGCCCGGCGTTCCGCCGGGTCCATCACGGACTGGAACAGCGCGCCGAAAATCGCGGGCGAGATGTTCGACCAGTCGAAGCGGCAGGCGTCCAGCAGCGCGCGCCGCATCGCCGCGTCGAAGGAGGGAATGCGCAGCGGCCCGTCGAACAGCGCGCCGTTAACATGGGGAAAGCGCGCAAGGTCCTCGTCGAGTGCGGCCGACCGTCCGTCCTCCGGCGTGTCCAGCACCTGGAACAGTTGCGAGAGCCAGGGACCGAGGTCGGCGCCGTCGCCGCCCGTGCGCGCCTCGATGAAGTCGAAGAAGATGTCCCGAGGCTCGAAAATGCCGGTGTCGTCCGCAAACAGGCAGAAAACGATGCGCACGAGGAAGCGCTCCAGGTCGCGGCCCCGGTAGCCGGTTTCCGCCAGCATGTCGTGCAGCCGCCCGACCAGTTCCGCCGCCTCGATATTGGCGGGGTCCTGATCGCGGAAGGTCCGTTTCTGGACGCCCATGACGAAACCGAACTTCTCGACATGGGCCGGCAGGTCTTCGAGCGCAAATGAGGCGGTTTCGCGCTCGTCCAGATCGTGAAGCTCGAAGGTCTGGAAGTCGCTCACCAGGATGTAGCGCGGGCGCTCGCGCTCCGGCAGCGCGTCGAAATACTCCCCCGCCTGTTCGTATGCCGCCTTCAGGTCGCGCCCGGCGCTCTTCTGCTCGACGATCAGCACGCCCGGCCAGAACAGGTCGATGTAGCCCGAACGGTTGTCCAGCTTCGCGACATGCGCCTCGTAACGCGCAACGCTCCGCCGTTGCACCCCGAACACGTCGAAGAAGGCGTTGTAGAAGCTCTGCGTCTCGCCCTTCTCGTAAGCCGCGTCCTTCCAGTCTTCGGCGAAAGCGGCGGCGCGGGCGCGAACCTCGTTCCACGACAGGCGCATCGGTCTGCGCTATCCGCGTTGCGCCGCCGGACCGTGCGCCCGGTGCGCCCGCGCGCCGTTCGGCGGCGGCCCGGTCACGTTCCAGCCCACTCCATCCATGCTCTTGCGGACCGGTTCGTCCGGGTGGGGCGGGTTCGGCATCGGCCCGACGCAGTCGTTCGCAATGTCGTTCACCATCGGCGCTCCTTGTCCGTCAATGGTAGCCGATCGGGTCGGCGTCCACAGCCTCGCTGTCCTCGAAACGGAACGCCGCGCACCGGCGCTGCTCGGAAGCGATATCCTGTTCGCATTTTTTGAAATAATTCCTGAAATGAGCTTGACCCTGGGAAATCTGTGCTAATATGGGGCAGGAGGAAGCGGCATCCGGCGGGGCCGCTTCGCCTCCCGGTTCGCGCCGGCGCGAAAAACGCCCTGAGAAACGCACGGGACAAGTGCGCCTTCCGCCTCGCGCGCGCAATCAGGCGCGTGAACCGCGCCGGCGCCGGCAGGCGCGGTTCACGCGCGATACGCGCGAAACAGGGTCCGCCGCATGGAGGAGCCGGCGGCGGGGAGAACGGAACGAACGAGGAGAACCGATGAACGGCATGACCCCCTTTCGTCGTCCCGGACGCTGTGCAGCAGCGAGCCGGGACCTCAATGCGGAAGCTGCGCCCTTGCCGCGCGAGGCCCCGGATCGAGTCCGGGGCGACGCGAAAATGGCGCCGGAGCGGCAAAAGAAGAGGCCGGCGGAGGCGGCGCGGCGCGCCGGAACATGACGAATCATGACATTTCATGACACATCGCGGGGGCCTTCCCGGGGCAAGGGGCCGGAAGCGGGCGGCAGGCGGTTTTGACAGCCGGCGCGACAGGCCCGACAATCCCGGCGGGGCGTGAGGCCGCGGGAAACAGCGAGGGGAGACGGTTCGATGGGAATGCTGGATGGGCGGGTTGCGATCTGCACCGGTTCGGGGCGCGGCGTCGGCGCCGAAGTCGCGAAGACGATGGCGGCGAACGGTGCGAGCGTCATTGTCAACGATCCCGGCGTCGGCGGCGGCGGCGAGGGCGGCGACCGGACGCCGGCCCAGGCGATCGTGGACGAGATCGAGGCGGCGGGCGGCCGGGCGGCCGCGAATTTCGGCTCGGTCGCGAGTTTCGAGAACTGCCTCGACATGGTGCAGCAGGCCCGTGACGAATTCGGCGGGCTGCATATCGTCTTCAATCCCGCCGGCATCCTGCGCGACCGGATGTTCCACAAGATGTCGCCCGAGGACTGGCAGGCGGTCATCGATGTCCATCTCACCGGCCATTTCAATGTCAACCGGGCAGCGATCAACCTGTTCCGCGAGCAGGAATACGGGCGCATCATCATGGTCTCCTCGACCTCCGGGCTGCTCGGCAATATCGGCCAGGCGAATTACGGGGCCGCGAAGCTCGGCATCGTGGCGCTTGCGCGCATCGTGGCGATGGAGAATGCTTCCAAGAATGTCACCGCCAATGTCATCGCGCCCTCGGCCGACACCCGTATGACCCGTAGCATACCGACGCCGAAGGACCCGAAGGCCGCGGCGATCCGCGACGAGCGGCTGCGCCTCAGCCGGGCGGACGCCATCGCGCCGCTCTGCACCTTCCTCGGCTCGGAGGGCGCGGGCTATGTCAACGGCCAGGTGTTTCACCAGCGCGCCGGCGAGCTTTCGCTCTACGGCCACGCGCGCCCGGTGCGCATGGTCCACCGCAATGGCGGCTGGACGCCGGAGAGCATTGCCGAGGTCGCCATGCCGTCGCTGTCCGGCCAGTTTTCCGAGGTCTCGGATTCGCGCGCGATCCATGCCGGGATGCCGATGGCGTGACCGTCAGCGCCCCGGAAAGAGGAGGAGACGCCATGCAATCGAACGGCTGGATCGACGATGAAGCGGCACTGGAGGCCCTCTACGAGGCGACCCCGATGCGCCGCTCGCTCATCAAGGAGATCGACCATGTCTCCGACCACTACAAGGCCTTCATCGACCATGCGCCCTTCGTCGTGCTGGCGACGGTCGGGCGGGAGGGCCTCGATTGCAGCCCGCGCGGCGACCCGGCGGGGTTCGTGCAGGTGCCGGACCCGAAGACGGTGCTGCTACCCGACCGGCGCGGCAACAACCGGCTGGACAGCCTGCGCAACATCGTTCGCGACCCCCGCGTCTCGCTGCTTTTCCTCGTCCCCGGCGTAGGCGAGACGCTGCGCATCAACGGCCGCGCGCGCATCGGCACCGACCCGGACCTGCTCGCAACCTTTGCAGTTCGGGGCCGGCTGCCCCGCAGCGTACTGTCGGTCGCCGTGGACCGGGTCTATTTCCAGTGCCAGAAGGCCCTGGTCCGCTCGCGCCTCTGGGACCCCGAAATGCGTGCGCCGCGCGGCGCGGTGCCGACCGCC
Organism: Alphaproteobacteria bacterium; assembly: GCA_965261985.1. GTDB lineage: Bacteria > Pseudomonadota > Alphaproteobacteria > Bin95 > Bin95 > Bin95. The sequence goes on along the minus strand of OZ253490.1, from coordinate 3,289,654 downwards.
GGCCAGATACTGGAGGCGCTCGACACCGAAGGCGAGTTCGAGGCCAGGTCCTGGGACCGCGCCTACCCGGCCGAGGTGGCGAAGACGATCTACTAGCCCGGCATTTCAGGCTACCAGGTCGGCATTTCGGGCCGGCGGTCGGCCCAGGGTGCGATCCGTTCGAAGGCGGCCGCGGCCTGCAACACCTGCCGGTCCTCGTGGAGGCGGCCGACGATCTGCAGGCCGATCGGGAGCCCGTCCCGCGTAAACCCGCAAGGCACGCTCGCGGCCGGATTGCCCGTGGCGTTGAACGGGAAGCTGAACGGGGTCCACGCAAACAGGTCCTCTGCCTCCAGCCGGCCGGGCTCCGGGGCCACCTGCCCGACCCGGAATGCGGGGACGGCGGTCGCCGGCGTGAGGAGGAGATCGTAGGTCTGGAAGAACCGGGCCACCCGGTCGCAAAAGGCGAGCCGTTCGATGCGGGCCTGCACATAGTCCACTGCGCTGTACTCCATGCCGCGGCGCACCATATGCACGAGGCCGGGGTCCATCTCGGCCTCCCACTCATCGAGATACTGGACCAGACCGCCGGCGACGGCGCTCTGGTAGAGCACGATGAAGAAATCGGTCGCATTGCCGAGGCCGGGATCGCCCTCCTCCACTTCGGCGCCGAGCTCCGCGAAACGGGCGGCCGCCCGCGCGGTCGCCTCCGCGACCTCTGGGTCCACGTCCGCATATCCGAGCGTCGGGCTCCAGAACACTTTCAGGCCCGCGATACCGGCCTGCAGGCCGGCAAGGAAGTCCTGCGGCGGAACGGGCTGGCTGAAGCGGTCGGCAGGGTCGTAGCCGGCGATGGCGCTCAGCATCAGCGCCGCATCGGACACGGTGCGCGTCATCGGTCCGAGGTGGGACAGGAGGCCGTTATGCGGCATCGGGAAATAGGGGACCAGGCCGATGGTCGGCTTGATGCCGAAGATGCCTGCAAAGGACGACGGGATGCGGATCGAGCCTCCGCCGTCGCCGCCCTGTGCGAGCGGCCCCAGCCCCGCCGCGATCTGGGCCGCCGCACCGCCGCTGGACCCTCCGGGCGTGCGCTCGAGGTTCCACGGGTTCCGGGTGATCCCGGTGACGGGGCTGTCCGTCGCCCCCTTCCAGCCGAACTCCGGCGTCGCCGTCTTGCCGAGGAAGATGCCCCCGGCGTCGCGGAGGCGCCGTTCGAGGGGGCTGTCGTCCTCCGGGACGTTGTTCTCGAAGATCTTCGAGCCGCGCATGGTGCGCACGCCACGGGTCGGCTGAAGGTCTTTTATCGAGTAGGGAATACCGTGCAGCAGCCCGAGGGGCTGGCCGCGCATGACCGCGTCTTCCGCCGCCCTTGCCTGCTCTAGCGCGATCTCGGGGGTCGGCGTGCAGAAGCAGTTGAGGGTCGGGTTCAACGCTTCGATCCGGGCGACCACCGCCTGCGCAAGCTCGACCGGCGAGAGCCGGCGGCTGCGAATGTCGGCCGCGAGATCGACCGCGGAGCGAAAACAGAGATCCTGGTCTTGCATCGTTTCGTCCTCCGGTTCCAACGCCCACCGCCCGCCGCCCGCCGCCCGGGCAAGGGGGCGACGGGCGGCCAGCGCGAACGGTGCGCTACTTCTTCTCGATATTCCAGAAGAAGGCGTCGGTCGAGGGGATGACCCCGCTCACCTCGTTCCGGTAGGCGCGATAGAAGAAATACTGCCCCAGCGGAATGTAGGTGACGTATTCCATCGCGCGCGCCTGCATCTGCTTGGCCAGCGTGCCCAGCATCTCCGGATCGGACTCGCGTGAGAACGTCTCCCTTAGCCCCTGGAGTTCCTCGTCGCAGGGCCAGCCGAACCATGCGGCCTCGCACGCGCCCGAAACGCCGTTGTGCATCATCGGATTCAACAGCATGTTCGCCGGCCAGGCCGTGTGGAAGAGGTTCCATCCGCCGTCCCCGGGCACCTTCTTCTCGGCTCGCCGCGAGGTCAGGGTGGACCAGTCCATCGCCTGGTCGTCCACATTGACGCCGATCTCCCGCAGGAGGGCGGCGCTTACCAGGCTCGCGGAATGGAGCTGCGGAATGTCCGTCGGGTGCAGGAGAACGACAGGCTCCCCGTTATAGCCGGACTCGGCGAGCAGCTTCTTCGCTTCCTCGAGATTCTGCTGCATGAGGCGTTCCGACCCGAGGTCGCTGGCAAACGGGGTTTCGCAGATGAACAGCGCGGGACAGGTGCGCCACGAGCCTTCCAGCGAGCTGTTCGCCTGCTGGTAGGTGGCCTGGTCCGCCATGAGCTGTAGGGCCTGCCGGGCCTTCACATTGTCGAAGGGCGGGTGCAGGTGGTTGATGACCAGCCAGGGCTGCCAGCCGAGTGCGTCCGTCGGCTCCACGGTGACGCCCTCGGCGGCGTCGAGTATCGGCACCAGGTCGGCGGGAACATTCTCGATAAGGTCGATCTCGCCCGCGACAAGGGCATTCGCGGTGGTCTGGGCATCGGGGATGTATTGCCAGACGAGGCGGTCGAAGTGGACGGTCTTGCCGCCCGCGGTCAGGCTTGCGGGCTCGTTGCGCGGCACATAGTCCGCGTTCTTCTCGTAAACGACCTTGCTGCCCGGCACCCACTCGTCCTCGAGAATCCTGAAGGGTCCCGAACCGATCAACTCCTTGATCTGCTCATGCGGATCGGTCATCGCGACCCGCTCCGGCATGATGAACGGAACATTCGCGTTCTTCTTGCCGAGAGCGGCGATGGTCATCGCCCACGGTTCCTTCAGGGTCAGCACGATGGTGCGGTCGTCCACCGCCACGATGGTGTCTGTCCGGCCGACGAGGAGCTGCCCGAACACGTCGCGCTGGCCCCACCGGTTTATGGAGGCGACGCAGTCGGCGGCAGTCACCGGGGTCCCGTCGTGCCAGTTAAGGCCCTCGCGCAGCGTGATGGTGTAGACGAGGCCGTCGTCGCTCACCGTGTAGCCCTCGGCCATCTGCGGCTGGATGTTGAAGTCCGCGTCCGTGGCGAACAGCGTGTCGTAAACTGCGTAGCCGTGGTTGCTGGTGATGAGCGCCGTGGTCCAGATGGGGTCGATGTTCTTGAGGTCGGCGTGGATGGCCACGTTGAGCTCGGTCTGGCCTGCAGCCGGGAAGGCGAGCGCAAGGCCGAGCGCCGCCGCCGGCACAATGCCCCGCGCCCTTCGGGCCAACCAGTTGCGGGATGAGGTCTGCATTGTCCGGACTCCTTCCGAGATGAGCTGGATTTCGCCGCTTTGCGCCGGGCCGCCGGGCCGCGACCGGCCCCGCTGCGACATCCTTCCGGGTGCATTAAAGCGCCAGAACCCGATCCCCCGCAATCGCGAGGAACAGCCGATTGCCGAATGCCCCGCTCACGCCGTCACACACCGAGAACCCGCGCTGTCGAATTGGAGAGGATTTCGGCCCGCTCAGCATCGGTGAGGGGCGTGTCGTCCACCACCTTGCGGGGCGCGGGGTCGCCGATGGGGAACGGATAGTCGGAGCCGAGCATGACGCGCTCCGCCCCCATCAGGTCCACGAGGAAGCGCAGCGCATCCGGTCGGAACACGCAGCTATCGACATAGAGCTGCGAAAGGCCCTCCGCCGGGTCCGCATACTGGCCCGGATGGGCCTGCACGTTCCGCACCAGCCGGCCGAGTGCGAAGGGCAGCGCCGCCCCGCCATGGCTCAGGATCAGCTTGGCACCCGAATATTTCAGCACATGGCCGGAAAACAGGAGCCGCGCCACCGCGACCGTCGTGTCCGTCAGCCTGCCGACGGCATTGATCATGTCGTAATCGACCACGCGGACGTCGCCCGCCACATACATCGGATGGATATAGAGCGCGGCGCCGCGCTCATGCGCCGCCGCCCAGAACGGCTCCAGGCCCGGATCGTCGAGCACGCCGGAATCGCCATGCGGCTGCGTGCCGATCATGAAGCCGCGAAAGCCGTGGTCGAGCGCCTCGCAGAGCACTTCGGCGGCGGCCTCGCCGTTCTGCAGAGGCACACCGGCCAGCGGGATCAGCCGATCCTCGCCCTCGCAGGCCCGCCAGAGCGCCTCATTGAGGAAGCGGCTCCAGTCCGTGCCCGTAGGGCTGTCCAGCTCATAGCCGAAGCTGTCGGTCCAGGGCGCGACCACCTGCCGGTCGAGGCCCTGCTCGTCCATCCAGGCGAGCCGCTGGTCGGCCTCGCGCAGCTTCGGCATGACCGGCCGGGTCGGTTGCCGGCCGGCGAAGGCAAGGCGGAAGCGCCCTTCCTCATGCAGGCATTCCACGCCGCCGAAGCGGGCCGAACCCCGCGCGAGCGCATCGAACATCGGCTGAGGGGCATAGTGGGCATGCGAGTCGATCACCTTCACCGGCGCGCTCCATTCATGAATCGGGACGAAGCGCATCATTGCCGGAGTGTCCGGCAATGCCAAGAATGGCGTCATGCGCTGGGGAGGCGGGGCGTTGGGTGGAAAGAAAGAGGCGGTGACGGCAGCAACCGGAGCCGGCGACAGGGAGATCGGAAAGCCTAGAAGGCGGGTGGAGGACTGGCGGCTGGTCACCGGCCGAGGCCGCTATGCGGGCGATCTTGCGCCGGACGGCCTAGCCCATGCCGTCATAGTGCGCTCGCCGCACGCCCACGCCCGCATCCGCCGAATCGACACAGCCCGCGCTGCCGCCCTGCCCGGCGTGCTGGCGGTGCTGACCGGGGCGGACGCGGTGGCCGACGGGATGGAGCCGATCCCCCACAACCCGGACTGGACCGGTCCGCCCGATGTTGAGTTGCGCTTGCCGGAAGGCTTCGAGGTCACGGTGACGCCGAATCTGCCGCTGCCCGTCGATATCGTGCGCTATTGCGGCGAGGCGGTGGCGTTGGTTGTGGCGGAGACCCCAGCCATCGCAGCCGACGCAGGCGAACTGGTCCGCGTGGACTACGAGCCCCTGCCGGCCGTGACGGCAGCGCGGGCCGCGATGGCTGACGGCGCCCCGCAGCTCTGGCCCGATTGCGCGAACAATCTGGCGCTCACCTGCGAGGTCGGCGACCGGGAGGCGGCGGACGCGGCATTCGCACAGGCCGCGCATGCGGTGACGCTCGAAAGCCATATCCACCGCGTCAACGGCGTGCCGATGGAGCCCCGGGCCGTCGTCGGGGAATACGACCCCTCTGCGGCCCGCTACACCCTGCGCGCGGCCTCCGGGCGCGGCGCGGTGCAGACGCGCGAGCGGCTCGCGCTCACGCTTGGCGTGCCGCTGGAGAACTGCCGCGCAGTATTCGGCGACATGGGCGGCAATTTCGGCACGCGAAATGCCTTCTCGCCGGAATTCGCGCTGATGCCCTGGGCGGCGCGGCGGACGGGTCGGCCGGTGAAGTGGACCGCCGACCGGAGCGAATGCTTCCTCTCCGACTACCAGGCCCGCGACCTCGTCTCCGAAGCATCGCTGGCGCTGGACGCCGAGGGCAATTTCCTGGCCTTGCGCGGCGTCAACACACTCAATCTCGGTGCCTATTCGGTCTATTTCTGGCCGCTGCGCAAGGGCCTCTCCATGATGCAGGGGACCTACGGCATTCCCGCCGTGCATTTCCTCGGACATGCGGCGCTCACCAACACGGCGCCGATAGCCGTGTACCGCAGCGCCGGCCGGCCCGAGGCCATCTACACGATCGAGCGGCTGATCGACCTTGCGGCCGAAGAGCACGGCTTCGACCGGATCGAACTGCGCCGGCGCAACCTGATTGCGCCCGACGCGATGCCGTTTACCAACGGCGTCGGCGTTACCTATGACAGCGGCGACTATGCCGCCGCCATGGATGCGGCGCTCGACGCGGCGGACTGGGCGGGATTCGAGGCGCGCCGCACGGAGGCGCAAGCTCGCGGGCTCTGCCGGGGCATTGCGGTGGCCAACTATATCGAGGTGACGAGCGGCATTCCCCGCGAACGGGCCGAACTTCGGGCGCTGGCGGACGGCACGATAGAGCTGGTCGTCGGCACGATGAGCAGCGGCCAGGGCCATGAGACCAGCTTCCCGCAACTGGCCGCCGACTGGCTCGGCGTGCCGTTCGAGCGCATCCGCTACATCTGCAACGACTCCGAGCGGGTGTCGGTCGGCGGCGGCTCCCATTCGGGCCGCTCCATGAGGCTTGCCAGCATCGCCATCGACAAGGCTGTGTCGGCGCTAATCGAACGGGGCAAGGCGGTCGCCGCCCATGCGCTCCAGGCCGCACCGGAGGACATCGTCTGGCGCGAGGGCGCGTTCCACGCCGGGGGCGGCGCCAGCATCGACCTCGCGGAAGCAGCCGCCTTGGCCGACGGCCCGCTGGAAGGCGTCGGAGACATCACCGACCGCGCCGGCGGCTATCCTTACGGTGCCCATGCCTGCGAAGTCGAGGTCGATCCCGAAACCGGGCATGTGAAGGTTCTCGCATGGGTCGGGGTGGACGATGTGGGTTTGGCGGTCAATCCGCTGATCCTGCACGGGCAGGCGCAGGGCGCGATTGCGCAGGGCCTGGGCCAGGCGCTGATGGAAGAGGTCCGCTACACGCCGGAAGACGGCCAGCTCGTGACCGGCTCGTTCATGGACTACGCCATGCCGCGCGCCGACACGGTGCCGCCGATCCACACGCTGATAACCGAGGTGCCGGCAAGCTCGCACCCTTTCGGCATCCGCCCCGGCGGTGAGGGCGGCACCACGCCCGCGCTCGGCCTGCTCGTCAACGCCGTCTGCTACGCACTGAAGGACCTCGGCATCCGCCACATCGAGATGCCGCTAACGCCCGAACGAGTTTGGCGGGCAATCGGAGACGCGCAGCGGAGTGGCTGAACGCCTTCACCCGATGGCGCAGCCGAAGCCGCCGTCCACGGAGATTGTCTGGCCGGTGACGAAGCCGGCGAGGTCGGAGGCGAGGAAGAGCGCCACCTTCGCCATATCGTCGGGCAGGCCCCAGCGGCCGAGCGGCGTGCGCGCGGAAATCGCCCGGTCGGCCTCTTCATTCTGCTTGAAGCGGTCGGTCATCTGCGTGTGGACATAGCCCGGCGCGATGGCGTTGACGCGGATGCCGTCTCCGCCCCAGCCGACGGCGAGCGTGCGCGTCATCTGCACGATGCCGGCCTTGCTCGCTCCATAGGCCGGGTTGCCCTGGCTGCCGAAGAAGGCCGTCATTGAGGACAGGTTGATGACCGAGCCGGGGCGCGCAGCGAGCTTGCCGTGCAGCAGGGTCGCCAGATGCAGCCCCGCGCCGAGATTGACCTCAAGGACCTGCCGGAAGGTCTCCGGCTCGTATTCCGCCCGCCGGTAGGCAACCATGCCGGCATTGTTGACCAGCACGTCCAGCCGCTCGAACCGGGCAGCCAGCGCGCGCCTCTGTTCCTCGTCGCCGACATCGACGGTGTGGAACTCGATCCCGTCGAGGTCGCTTTCATAGGCGTCGCGCGGCCTCGTCCCTGTCGCCACCACTTCCGCGCCGGCATCGCGGAACGCCGTCGCCATGGCATTGCCGATGCCGCTCGACCCGCCGGTCACCAATATCCTGTAGCCATCGAAACGCAGCATAGGTTCAGTCCGCCTCCGGCAGGTTGCGCATCAGGCCGGCAAGCAGCGCCGTCTCCATCCCGAAGCCCCCGGCCTCGACATAGCCGGCGGCGGTCTGCCGCGCTTCGTCGGGCCTGTTCTGGTTCAGCTTCCAGGTGCCATCCACCGTGTCCACCGCAAGCTCGACCGGCAGGATCGCCCGCATGAGCGCCACCAATTGGCGCTCAGGGACCTTGGAGGTGCGCCAGGGCCGCTTGGGCAGCAGCCGCTGCTCGAATTGCGCCGCCAGTTCGTCCAGATGCTCCCGGAGGACCTCTTCCGGACGAAGCCTGAGCCGGCCGCGCAAATGCACCGCGACATAGTTCCAGGTCGGCACCAGTTCCGTGCCGGCCTCGTACCAGTCCGGCGAGATGTAGCCGTCCGGGCCGCCGACCGCGAGCACCGCCGCCTGCTCTCCTCCCGCGAGGCATCGCGCAATCGGGTTCGCCCGTACCAGATGCGCATGCACGGCACCCCCATCCTCCGCCAGTACGAAAGGAATGTGGCTGAGGAGAGGCCCGGCCGCACCCTCCCCGCCGACGGCAAGAACGCCGAAACCACGCTCTCTCGCGAAGGCCAGGTTCCTCTCGCGAGACGTCTGCCGGAAAACGGGAGAAGGGTGCATGCGCCGCCTCAGCCTGCCGGGAACCGGCCGTCCGGCGCCCAGACCGTGTCGCCCACTTCATGGGGCGCGCCGCTGCTGCGCAGGACCTGCGAATACATGCGCCAGTTCGAGATCGCCGCCACCAGTTCCAGCAGTTCGGGCACGGTCTCGAACGCGGCTTCGCAGGCCGACCAGGCGTCCTCCCCGATCGCTCCGGTCTCCAGCGTGTCGTCGGTCCCCGCCAGCGCCGCGCGTTCGGCCGCATTGAAGCCGGCATCGGCCAGCGGTCCGCGCACGGCGAGCAGGTCTGCATCGCTGACACCGACCCGTCGGCAGAACGGCACATGGCGCGCCCATTCCACCGCCGAGCCTGTGCGCCAGGCGATCCGCATGATGACCAGTTCGCGCACCCGCGCATCCAGCACCCCGTTGTAAAGGAGGCGCGACAGCAGGCCGTTCAGCGCCCGCGCCAGCGGCGGGTGGTGCAAGAGCAGCCGGTAAGGCGCTCGCTGCGCCTGCCCCTCGTCGATGCCGAGTTCGCGGGCGCGGGCCGCCGCCTCTTCCGGCGCCAGCAACGCCAGGGCGGGCGCACCGTCCACGCCTTCCCGTCCGGCCATGCCGCCCGAGACGCCGATGCGCGGTTCCGGCGGCACCGCGCCGTCCGGGGGCCAGGCCTCCACGCCCTCCTCCAGCGGAATCCGCAGGCTGCGCAGCAATTGCGAGAACATGCGCCAGTTGCCGATGGCAGCCACGAGTTCGAGCGCTTGCGCCGGGCCGCCAAGAATGTCGAGGCACGCCGCCATCGTTCCGGGCGAAACGGCGCCCGTATCCAGCGTCTCGTCCACGGCGGCGAGTACGGCGCGTTCCGGCGCACCGTAGCCGGCGAAACCCTGCCAGTTCCGCACACCCAGAATATCGGCCTCGCCCATGCCGAGTTCGCGGGCCACGCGCCAATGCTGCGTCCACTCATAGAGCGAGGCCGTCCGCCAGGCGATGCGCATGATGACGAGTTCGCGCAACCGCTCGTCCAGAATGCGGCCCTTGTAGAGCAGCATGATGAGCAGCGTCTGGATCGCCTTGGCGAGCGGCGGGTGGTGCAGCAGCGCCCGCATCACCTCCAGGCGCGCCAGATCGGGATGGATGCGCACCTCCGCGCCGCGCGCAACGGCCTCCGGGACGGGCAGCGGCGCAATACGGCGCTCGGTCATGGACGGTCCTCGATCGTTTCGGGCGTTTTCGGCGCAATGCCGCCGCCGGCGCGGTCGTGCCGGGCGTGCATGTTCATATGGGCGGGACGCAGCGGCCAGTCCGGCATCATCAGCCAGAGGCGCAGCATGTGGCGTTTGCGGGCCGGGTTCGGCGAATCGCGGTAGTCCGCGCGGCCATGAAGGATCGACCGGTTGTTCAGGAACTGCATGTCCCCCGGCTCCAGGTCCATCTCGAAGGCGAGATCGTCGTGCGCCGCCGTCCGGCCGAGCACCTCCAGCGCTTCGCGCTCCGCCGGCGAGAGCGCCGCGCCTTCCCGCTCGGCATTCCGGATGGCGATAGGCAGGAGGAAGGCCGCGAACCGGCCCTCGATTTCACCGAACACCGGCACGCGACAGGGCGTCACCGGCGGCGCACCTGCGGCCTTGTCCTCCTGCCGGCTGGTGTAGTGGAAGCCTCGGCGGAGAAAGGGCATCTGGTCGGGCCGCCCTTCCAGCACCGCGTTATGCACCGCCGCCGAACTCGCAATCCGGCTGGTACCGCCGCTGACGGCCTTCTCAAGACAGAGCAGCCCGACGACATCGACCGGGTCCATGTGCATTTCCAGCGCGCCGCCCACCGTGTAGTAGCGGCCGGCCTCGCCGATATCGCGGACATGCCCGATCCGGTCGCCCTTGTAGCTCTGCGATACGGCGATCCCGAGCGCATCGCCAATGCCGGAGAAAATCGCCGCCGCCGTCTCTTCGCCATAGCGCGCGACCGGCAGCCCCCGAACCAGCGCCAGGCCGCGGCCGCTCTCCAGCCCGGCCCGTACATCGTCCAGGCGCGGCAGATCGAAGCGGCCCGCTTCCAGCGACGCGATTTCCGCCGGGTTGAGCTCGAAGGTCCAGGACTTGTCGGCAGCAAGGTCGGCAGCGCGCCAGACATGCGGCCCCTCGGCAGGCTTCATCCGGCGCCCCGGTCGGCGACCACGTCCTTGGCGACCAGCGCCGCGGTCATCGCCGCCGGCCAGCCGGCATAGAGCGCCAGATGGGTGATGAGCTCGGACAGCTCCTCCGGCGTCACACCATTGTCGAGCGCCCGCCCGACATGGCCCTTCAACTGCCGTTCGCGGCCGAGCGCCACCAGCGTCGCTACCGTAATGAGGCTCCGGTCGCGTTTCGACAGGGCTTCGCGCTCCCAGACATCGCCATAGACGACCTTCTCGGTCATCTCGATCAGCTTGGGAGCGAAGCCGCGAACGGCGTCGCGGTCGGGCGGTGTCTGCGTGGCCATTGTGGTTCCCTCTCTTCATGCTCGCTTGCGATATGATTGTATCCGACCGTCCGCATCGAGAAAGAGCCGCAATCCCATGTCCGCACCGACCAGCCAAATTCCCGGCGTCTATCGCCGGCGCATCGGCGACATCACCGTCACCGCCCTCAGCGACGGCTATCTGGACGGCGACCTCAGCGTCCTGCACGGAATCGACCCGGCCGTCGGCGAGGCCGAGATGGCGGCCGTCTTCCAGCGGGCGCGGCGCACCTCCGTCAACACCTTCGTCGTCCATTCGGGCGGCCGCGCGGCGCTGATCGATACCGGCTCCGGCACCTATCTCGGCCCGACCGCCGGGTGGCTCGGCAGGAACCTGGAGGCGGCGGGAATCGGGCCTGCCGCCATCGACACCATCCTGCTGACGCATATGCACCCCGACCATTCGGCCGGGCTCTCGGACCGGGACACGGGCGAACGCCTGTTTCCCAATGCGGAGCTCGTCATGCACGAGAACGAGCCCGGCCACTGGGCGGACGACGCCGCGATGAGCCGGGCGACCGAGCGAGAGAAGCTGCTCTACTTCCAGGCCGGAAGGGACCAGATCGCGCCCTATCGCAATGCCATGCGGCTCTTCGGCTCCGGAGAGGTGTTCCCCGGCGTGACCGCCCTGCCCGCGCACGGGCACACGCCCGGCCACACGGCCTACGTGATCGCGTCGGGAGACCGCAGCCTGCTGATCTGGGGCGATACGGTGCATGTCCCGGATATCCAGGTGGCGCATCCCGAAGTGACCATCGCCTTCGATACCGACCCGGAGCGTGCGGCGGCTTCGCGGATGCGGCTGTTCGACATGGCCGCCAGCGACAGGCTGCTCATCGCCGGGATGCATCTGCATTTCCCCGGCTTCTCGCACCTGGTTCGCAAGAACGGCGAATACCGCCTGTTGCCGGAGTCCTGGGACCAGGCCTTCGAGTAGGCCCGCCCCGGCACTGCTACGGCCCGATCCGGGCCATGAAGCGAAGGCCGGCCTGCATGCCGACGGGGTCGATGCCGTGGCCGAGGCCCGTCCTTCCGAGGGTCTCGACTGCGAAACCGGCCTGCTCCAGCGCCGCCGCCGCCTCGGCCATGGAGGAATAGGGCACCATCTCGTCCATCTCGCCGTGGATGAGCGCCACCGGCGGCCGGCTCCGCACTTCGTCCGCCAGCAGTTCCGGCGCCAGCAGGCGGCCCGAATAGCCGAGAATGCCCGAAAGCGGCTCCGCCCGCCGCGGAGCCGTGTGCAGCGCCAGCATCGTGCCCTGGCTGAAGCCCGCGAGCGTGAGCGCCGCCGGGGGCAGGCCCGTCTCTTCGAGCAGGTCGTCGATGAAGGCGTCCACCATCGCCGACGCAGCGCGCAGGCTGGCGAGACGCATTTCCGGGTCCCGCCCGGCGATGCCGAACCACTGGCGGCCGAAAGGCGCGCCCTCGCAGGGGAACGGCGCATGCGGCGATACGAACAGCGCGTCCGGCATGGCGGGCGCCCAGGCAGGCGCGAGGCCGATCAGGTCGTCGCCGTCCGCCCCGTAGCCGTGCAGCAGCACGACGATGCGGGCCGGAGCCGCGCCGCCGGCCGGGGGCTGTCGGGGACCGTCGAGTCGCATGGCGTTGACGGCTAGCCCAAAGCCGGGGTCTTGTCACCTTTCCATGCAGACAGTCACCCGCTTCGCCCCCAGCCCGACCGGGCGGCTGCATCTGGGCCATGCCTATTCGGCCCTGTTCGCCGCAGATCGGGCGGCGCGCGCGGGCGGGCGCTTCCTGCTCAGGATCGAGGATATCGACCGGAGCCGCTGCCGGCCCGAATTCGAGGCCGGTATCCTGGAAGACCTCGCCTGGCTCGGCCTCGCATGGGAAGAGCCGGTGCGCCGCCAGTCGGACCGCATGGACGACTACGCCGCCGCCCTCGCCCGGCTCGATTCCCGGGGGCTGCTCTATCCCTGCTTCTGCACCCGCAGGGAGATCGAGGCGGCGGCGACCGCGCCGCACGGCCCGGAGGGAGCGCCCTATGCCGGAACATGCCGATCCCTGACGCCTCCGGAACGCGAGGCGCGCATGGCGCGGGGCGATGCTTACGCGCTCCGCCTCACCGAGGGCGATACGGTGGTCGCGCGCAAGGATATCCGCACGAGCTACCATCTCGCCGTGGTCGTGGACGACGCGCTCCAGGGCGTGACGCTGGTGACACGCGGCGAGGACCTTGCCTTCGCGGTGCCGATCCAGAACCGCCTGCAACGGCTTCTGGGCATGCCCGTGCCCGACTACGAGCACCATCCGTTGTTGACCGATGCCGAGGGCCGCCGCCTCGCCAAGCGCGACCGGGCGCTGACGCTGCAAAGCCTTCGCGAGGCCGGCGTCTCTCCCGACGAGGTGCGGGCGCGCATCGAACGGGTGGGCGGGACCTTCTGAGCTGCGCGCCCGGCGGCTGCTACATCTTCGCCGCAAACGCCTCGAAGGATTTGCCGCCCACGCGCACGGCATCGAACAGCATCGAGAAGTGGTCGGCATCCGGCACCGTTATGCGCTCGACCGCGCAACTGGCGGTTTCGGCAATATCGGCATAGCCCGCGCTCTGCGCCTGCCAGCCGGCGGGCTCCTTGCCGCCCACCGAAACGACCATCGGCACGGCCTTTTGCGGCGGGTGGGCGAAGGCGTCGTTGCGCGCGGCTGCCGCCGCATCGAGCCGCACATCCTCGTTCACCGAAATCCTCCGCACGGCAGGCGTTTCGTAAATGCCGCTCATGCAGTGCGCGCCGGCGATCAGCGCCGCCGAGGCCGGATCCGCCAGCAGCATGGCCGTCAGATGCGCGCCGGCGGAATGGCCGCCGACGAAAAGCCGCGCCGGATCGCAGCCCCACTCCCCGGCATGGGCATGGACGAAGGCGAGGCAGGCGCGCATCTGCGCCACGATTTCGTCCAAGGTCACATCCGGGCAGAGCGCGTAATCGACACTGGCGACGGTCACGCCGCGCTCGACGAAGCCGCCGACGGCAAAGCTGTGGTCCGCCTTGGCGAAGCGGCGCCAGTAGCCGCCATGGATGAATATGAACAGCGCCCCGTTGGCGCCCGAGGCCGGCCGGTGCAGGTCCAGCGCCTCGCGCGGACCGCTGCCGTATGCGATGTCGTAGGTGCCGGGCCATGCCTCGCGCCCCGCCTCTGCCGCCGCCAGATATTTGCCCACCCAGGCTTCCGCCGCCTCGTCGCCGACAGCGGCGCGCGGATTGAAATGCGCCTCAAGGGTCGCGTCATCCACCGAACGCCAATCGAATGTCACCCTGCCCCTCCCGTGTCTCGCGAGCGAACCGAGACCGTCATGACATGTCATGAAACGTCATGAGCCGCCTCGCCCGGCGCGCCTTTTCCACCCCTGCCCGAACATTGCCGCCAGCGCCGCCGCGCGGCAGCGAACCGGTTCCCGAATACAGTTTACCACGCCTTAATTCACGTCCGATCGCACGGCATCTTAACCAGCTGCAATGACGGCATAATTTTTTCCACAGCCCGTGCGTCAGCCGGTGAACGACACTCGGCCGTCAAACCGATCGCGCATGAATATGCGATGTATTGCCGCGCCCAAACCAACCTCCTACACTCCCAAGCGGCCGTGCCGCCATCTCTGCCGGGGTGTGGGAGGAACCGGACAGGGAAATTCGGAGCGGAAACGGCGAAACAGCGAGGTAGAGAACTCATGAAAAAGCTCGTCTCGATATTGGTGGCTCTTGCCGCGTCGGTGAGCGTCGCGAACGCCGCCCAGTACCTGCAGGCCTCCTCGTCGGTTACCCAGTGCCCGGGCCAGGCGCCCACGCTGGTGGAGATGGATATCGTCGATGCGGCCGACGGCGTTACCCTGGCGGACAACAAGGTCACCGTCGGCGAAGCCGGCGCCTATCTGATTGTGGCCGCGCCCCAGGTCGGCCGCGAGGCCGGGGGTCCCTACGGTTGCTTCGACCTGTGGCTGCGGATCAACGGCGAGGATGTCGCCAACTCCAACGTGCAGCTCTGCCAGGACGAAGGCAGCTTGGCGAAGGACGTCATCGTTTCGCAGGGCATCGTCCCCATGCAGGCGGGCGACGCGCTGGAAGTGATGATGTCGGCCAGCAACCCCGAGGCCAACATCTGCATCGAGGCGATCCAGCCGGACGGCGAGCCGCTGGTGCCGGCGATCATCTTCTCCATGATCAAGTAAGGAGCGGAGGGGCGGCCGGGCTCAACGAGCTCCCGCCCCGAAACTTCGCAAGCCGGTCAGGCGGCGATCCCGCCGGAGCGCTCGCATGTTGGCTGGGTCCATAGCAATTGAACTATGGTTCTCTCCAATTCCCGGGAGCATCCGCCATGCCGCTCACCTGCGCCCACCTTGTCGGCAGCCTGCCTTATCCGGATGCCGATACGACCTTTGCGGAAATCGGCAGCCGGCTGGGCTCGCATCTCAGGCGGATTCCGGACGGCGAGACCGGCGAGCGGGCGCGCTGGATTTTCTGGCAGCGGGCCAAGGTCGCGGAGCATCCGGCGATGGAGGTCGCGGCCGACGAGGACAAAGCGCAGATCCATCAGTGGGACGGCAAGCTGATCCGCGAATGGGAGCTGTTCCGCTTCCGCCCCGGCGTCGATCCGGCGACGGTCGAGTTCGATCCCGGCTATGCGCCCGAGGCCATCGCCTCCTATGCCCGCTTCGTGGCAATGCGCGACGCCGGGACGCTGCCGGCCGGGGTCCGCTTCCAGGTCTGCCTGCCGACGCCGATGGCGATCGGCTACTGGTTCGTCTCGCCCTCGGCCCGGCCGGACTTCTTCGCCGCTTATGAGCGCGCCTTCAAGGCCGACCTCGCGAAGATCTGCGCCGCGATACCGCCGGGCGACCTGGCGATACAGTGGGATGTCTGCCAAGAGGTGCTGGCGTGGGAGGGGTATTTCCCGAACCGCCCGGCGAGCTACAAGCAGGACATCGCCGGCATGCTGGCGCGCCTCGGCAACGCCGTGCCGGAGCCGGCGGAGCTGGGCTACCACCTCTGCTACGGCACGCCGAACGACGAGCATGTGGTGATGCCGACGGACCTCGCCAACACGGTCGAGATCGCCCACGGCATCCTCGCCGGGCTCCGGCGGTCCCTGCAATTCATCCATGTCCCGGCGCCGAAACACCGGGACGACGCGGCCTATTACGCGCCGCTTGCGGACCTGCATCTGCCTGAAGGCTGCGAGCTCTATCTCGGCCTCATCCACCACGACGACCGCGACGGCGACCGGCGCCGCATCGCCGCCGCCGCGCAGACCGTGGCCTCCTTCGGCATCGCCACCGAGTGCGGCTGGGGCCGCAGCGACCCGGCCCGCGCGCCCGGCCTGCTCGACAGCCACCGCATCGCGCTGGAGTCGAAATGAGCCTGCCCGGAAGGCGGGTTTTTCGCTCTTCTACAGAGAGATAGGTCCCTGAACGCGGCGTGGGGCAGCGACCCATCGTCAAGCACAGGGCTTCGACCCTTCGGAGTCCGATAGGACCGATGGTCACCGATCCGCAATCTTCAGGTGAGCGCCCGCAGGGCTGTTTCGGGTGCCTTGTCGAGGATTCTGAGCAGGGCCCTGGCGGCGCCCGTGGGCCCGCGCTTGCCTTGCTCCCAGTTGCGGATCGTTTCGTGGGGCACGTCGATACGGCGCGCGAACTCCACCTGCGTGAGCCCGAGGCGCCGGCGCACCCGGCGGGCGAACCGCGCCATGTCCTGCATCGCCTGGGCGTCGTCATCGCGCGCCTGCAGCGCGATATCCTCTTCGGTCGTCGCGTCCAGCACCGCATGATCGACTCGTCCCGGCGGAAGGGATTGCGGATCGTCCGGGTCAATCCCGATGCGTGTTCTGCTCATACTCCCGAACCTCCCTGGCATTGGCCTTGCGGGCCGAGACGATACGGATGGCGGCACCGCGCATCGTGTAAATCGCGACGAACACCCGCCCCTCTATCGCCCCCAGCAACCGGTAGCGGTCTTCGCCATAGTCCCAGCGACGGTCCTGACCGACGATCCTGTCGCGATCCAGGAACGCGCGGATGACGTAGGCGAAGTCGAAGCCGCGCTCCGCGAGACAGGCATCGCTCTTGGCATCGTCCCACTCGAATTCCATTGCACTATGTAGGTCATTGGCCGACTGGTGTCGAGGGGTGGCACGATGGCGCCTGCTCTGGCGGTCGGATACCGCTCTACCGGCCGCCGTTATGCCCTGCCCGGCCGATCTCCTCTTTCAGTGCGCGGATTTCGCTGCGCAGGCCCTCCAGTTCCGTTGCGAGGAAGGAGGCTTCGGCCTCCGTCACCTGCCGTAGCACCGCCTCGGTCTCGTCGCGCTCCGCCGTGCTCAATGTTTGCATGGCATCGACGATGACGGCGATAAAGAGGTTCAGCACCGCAAAGCTGGTCAGCAGGATGAAGGGCACGAAAAAGGCCCAGGCCCAGTCGAAGGTCTCCATCACCGGGCGCACAATGCCCATCGACCAGCTCTCCAGGGTCATGATCTGGAACAGCGAATACATGGACGCGCCGATGCTGCCGAACCACTCCGGGAACTCAGCCCCGAACATCCCCGTCGCCATCGCCGCACCGACATAGAAGACGAGCAGCAGCAGGCTGGAGATCGAGCCGAGGCCCGGTATCGCGTGCAGCAGCGCCTCGACGACCTTGCACATCTGGGGCACGACCGACACCAGCCGCAGTACGCGCAGGATACGGAGCGCCCGGAGCACCGAGAAATTGCCGGTTGCCGGCATGAGCGTGATGGAGATCACCGCGAAATCGAACAGGTTTCAGCCGCGCGTGAAGAAAGCCGGCCTCTGGACCAGAAGTCGAGCGCCGATTTCGACGACGAAGACCGCCACGATCGCCTGATCGAGCCAGCCGAGCCAGGGCGACAGCGCCTCGTCTATCGTCGCCGAGGTCTCGAGCCCGAGCGTCACTGCGTTGACGACGATCAGCACCGTGACCAGCCGCTCCGTCTTCGGCGAGCACACAAACTCGTTCAATCGCTCGCGCCAAACCGTCATTACCACCTCCCTCACCGGACCCGGGGCCAGATAGTCAAGGCCGCCTCCAGGGCGCAAGCGGTTGCGGCGGCGGCCCCTTGCGGCTATCCGGCGCGCTTATGGTCGCCGTCCTCCCTGCCTTGATCGCAACACTCGCGATGCAGGCAATCGTCGTCATCGCCTCGCTCATCGTGCCGATCACGGTGCAGGAGAGCGCGGAGACGCTCGGCGTCGATCCGGCCCTTGTCGGCTACTACACGATGGTGATGTGGCTCGGCGGCATGGCCTCCACCCTGTTTTCGGGCGGCCTGATCCGCCGCTACGGCCCGCTGCGGGTCTGCCAGGCGACGCTGGCGCTCGCCGCGGCCGGCGCGCTGCTGGCCGGCGTGGCGAGCATCGCCGCTTTCGCGCTTGCGGGCTTCCTGATCGGCATAGCCTACGGGCCGGCAAACCCCGCCGGCTCCCATCTGCTTGCGCGGCTGTCGCCGCCGCATCTGCGCGGGCGCGTCTTTTCGGTCAAGCAGACCAGCGTGCCCGTGGGTGCGGCGATTGCCGGCCTGCTGGTGCCCGCCATCGCGTGGGCCTGGGGCTGGCAGGCCGCCGGCCCGGCGATTGCGCTGCTCTGTATCGCGGCAATCGCCGCCGTGCAGCCGTGGCGCGCCCGCCTCGACGGCGACCGCGACCCTTCCGCGCCTCCGTTCGCCGCGCATCCCCTGGCCGCGATCCGGCAAACCTGGGCACTGCCTGCATTGCGCCGCACAGTGCTCGCCTCGGCGGCCTTCTCAATGGGGCAGTTCTGCTTCACGGCGTTCTTTGTCGCCTTTGCGATGCAGCGGACGCAATTCGACCTCGCCGAAGCGGGCTCGCTGTTCTCGGTCGGCTTCGTTGCGGGCATTGGGGCCCGCGTCGGCTGGGGATGGGTGGCGGATGCGACCTCAAGCCGCGCAGCACTCGCCGCACTCGGCCTCGCCATGGCGGCGACCGCACTGGTGGCGACGGCGCTCGGCCCCGACTGGCCGTGGCTCGCCGTCGCGGCGCTGTCGGCGGCTTTCGGCGCAACGGCGGTCGGCTGGAATGGGGTCTATCTGGCCGAGGTCGCCCGGCTCGCGCCCGGCGGCGATGTCGGCGGGGCAACCGGCGGGGCGATGTTCTTCACGCTTGCCGGTTCCGCGTTCGGCCCGGCGCTGTTCGGGGCCACCGCTGCCTCGTTCGGATACGGCACCGCCTTCGTCCTGATGGCCGTCGCAACGGCGGGCGCGGGGCTTTGGGTGGCGCTCGGAAAGGACCCCGTGTCCGAGCCCGCGTGATTCCCCTTGCGCGGCTGAGCAGCCAGCGTATTTTGTCGCGCCTTACCGCACCCAGCGCCGCCATTCACCGCAAGTTTCGGGAGTACGCCATTGCCCCAGACGTCTGCCGCCATGTCGAATGACGCGGCAACCACCCGCCTGTTTCCCCGCGAACAGCCCGCGCTCAAGGACTACTATGTCGAACGCGACGGCGTGCGCTATGCCGGCACGCATCTGCTGGTGGACTTGTGGGGTGCGCGGGACCTCGACGATCCGGCAGCGATCGACCGGACCTTGCGTGCCTGCGCCGAAGCGTCGGGTGCAACCGTGCTGGGCGGCGACTTCCACCGTTTCCAGCCGAACGGCGTTTCGGGCATCCTGCTGCTGGCGGAATCGCATATCTCGATCCACACATGGCCCGAGCGGGAGTTTGCCGCCCTCGACGTCTTCATGTGCGGGGAGTGCGACCCCTATGCCGGCATCGAGATCCTCAAGCGAGCCTTTGCACCCAAACAGATAACGCTGACCGAGCACAAGCGGGGCCTGCTGCCGTGACCGCCGGGGGATGGTTCGAGGAAGCCATTCACGCCCACGCGACGCAAAAGCTCGAAATCACGCAAGTCCTCTACAGTTCCGATACGGATCTGCAGAAAATCGTCATCTTCGAGAACCCGACCTTCGGGCGGGTGATGGCACTCGACGATGTGGTGCAGGTCACCGAGGGCGACGAGTTCATCTATCACGAGATGCTGGCGCATGTGCCGATGCTGGCGCATGGCGCGGCCCGCGATGTGCTGATCGTCGGCGGCGGCGATGGCGGGCTCCTGGAAGAAGTGCTGAAGCACCCGGTCGTGCGCGCCACGATGGTCGAAATCGACCGGGGCGTGGTGGACCTCGCCCGGCAATATCTACCCTCGATATGCAAGGGCGCGTTCGACGATCCGCGCACCGACCTCGTCATCGCCGACGGCGCGCGTTTCGTGGCCGAGACCGAGGCTCGGTACGATGTCATCCTGATCGATTCGACCGACCCCATCGGCCCCGGCGAGGTCCTGTTCCGGCGCGATTTCTACGCCGGCTGCAAGCGCTGCCTCAGGCCGGGCGGCATATTGGTGACGCAGAACGGCGTCGCCTTCGTGCAGGGCGAGGAGCTGACCTCTTCCTGGCGCCATTTCAGGGCGCTGTTCACCGACCCCGCCGCCTATGCGGTTGCGGTGCCGACCTATATCTGGGGCTTCATGGCGCTCGGCTGGGCAAGCGACGACCCGGACCACCGCCGCAGGCCGCTCAGGACTATCGAGGAGCGCTACGCTGCGGCCGGCCTGGACACGCGGTATTACAATCCCGAAATCCATCTCGGCGCCTTCGCGCTGCCGACCTACATGAAGGAGTTGATGCAGTGAACGCCGGCGCCGAGACAATGGCGATGGAAGTCGTCCCGACGGGCTTTGCGCTGGGTGCCGAGATACGCGGCATCGACGTGCGCCGGAAGCTGCCGCCGGAGGCGGGCGAAGCGCTGCGCGAGGCGTGGAAACAGCATCTCGTGCTGCTGTTCCGCGGCCAGGCCGGCCTGACCGACGAGGAGCTGATCGCCTTCACCCGCGTCTTCGGGGCGCTGCAGGACGCGCCCAACAGCGAGGTGACCGCCGGCTTCGGCTCGTTCCACGACGTGCCCCCGGAAGTGACGATCATCTCCAATATCGAGGTGGACGGCCGGCAGATCGGCGCACTCGGTGCGGGCGAGGCGGACTGGCACACCGACATGTCGTTCATCGAGGAACCGCCCGCCGGCTCCTGCCTCTACGCCATCGAGATTCCGCCCGCCGGCGGCAATACTTCCTTCACCAACATGCACCGCGCTCTCGAAACGCTCGACAACGATACGGCGAATGCGGTGAGGGACGCCCGGTGCGTCCATGACGAGTCGCTGACCTCGACCGGTGCCGGGCGGCAAGGCGTCCCCGCAGTCACCGATGTGCGCGAGACGCCGGGCGCGCGCCATCCGGTGCTGCGCACCCACCCGGACACCGGGCGCAAGGCGCTGTTCCTCGGACGGCGGCGCAATGCCTGGCTGGTCGGGTTCGAGGTCGAGGAAAGCGAACGCCTGCTCGACCGGCTCTGGACGCATGCGGCCGACGAGGGCCATGTGTGGGAACACCGTTGGCGCGAAGGCGATATCGTGCTCTGGGACAACCGCGCCGCGATGCACCGCCGCGACCCGTTCGACCCCGGCACACGCCGCCTGATGCACCGCACCCAGGTCGCAGGCGGCCGGCCTTACTGACACTCCCGCTACGACACCGAACGCTTGGAAAAACCGTTCGGTGCGTATAGGAAGATGGCAGTAGCCGAAAAGAAGCCAGCAAGGGCAGCGGGTCCAGGGAGGGCCTTGCGGGGACGCGGACGATGCGGTTCACAAACCTGCATATGAGGGATTTTCGCGGCACGCGCGAATTGGAGATCGGCTTCGAGTCGGACATGACCGTCATCGTCGGCCGCAACGGCGCTGGCAAAACCTCGATCCTTGATGCGCTTTGCGTGCTGATGCAATTTTCGCGCGCTCATATCAATGGCCACCGTCGAGGCAACGCGGCTGTGCGTCACTCCGATTCAGATGTCCGGAAAAGTGCTGAGGGCTATGCAATTACATTGAACTTTGACTTCGAAGAAGGGCCATCGCGTTCAACTCATAGCGATGTAGTTAGTGTTAAATTCGATAATGAAAAACGATCCCTAGATTATGGATGGTCTGCACCGCTACAGAGCTGTGGTGACTCGGGAGAATTTCAACCTCATTTCGTCTATTTCCGCCAAGAAAGGGGCTTTGTGTCCGGAAATCACGGACATTCAGGCGTCGCTTCTAGCGAACTGCTCGACCCAGTAGCCGTTCAAGACCGGTCCCTAGATAGAGACCTGCGTGCGATCGGCGATTTAGAGGCATGGTGGGACCAGCGCGATGCGCAGGAGGCCCGCAGGGTACGGGACGGGGATCGAGATTACCGCGATCCGCAACTCGAAGCGATCCGCAAGCTGATTGGGAGGATCGACAGTTTTTCGAGCCTCGCATTTGATTCTACGGCGTCTCCGCCTGGCCTGTATTTTGTCAAGAAGGACGGCACCCCCGTGTATGTGGGCTCGCTGTCGAGCGGCGAGCGCTCCTTTATCGTCCTGCTCGCCGACCTGGCGCGCCGGGTGCAGGTGTTCGAACCCGGCAAACCGCTGGATGAAATTGCCGCCATCGTGCTGATCGACGAGATCGAACTCAATCTGCATCCAGCCTGGCAGAGCGAGATCGTCCCGATGCTCGCGGAAGTCTTCGCGGCCTGCCAATTCATTGTGACGACGCATTCCCCGCAAGTGCTCTCGGGTGTTGAAAGCCGGCAGGTGCGGATTCTGGAGAGTGACGCATCGGGGACCATGAAGGTATCAACTCCGCTCAGCACCCGTGGCCGCACCAGCAACTATCTTCTCGAAGGCGTCTTCGGCGCTTCCGAACGCTATCCGCCGGTCGATGCGCTCATCGGCGATTTCAACGCCGCCATAGACCGGGAGGACGCTGCGGCCGCGGCAGAGAAACTCGCGATGCTCGAAGAGGAGATCGGCGATGACCCGGCAACGCTCCTGGTATTGCGCAAACGGTTGAAGAGGTTGCGCGGGGCTGCATGAGAGGCAGCCATGCCAAGACAAGGCCCCAAGCACTGGAGGAGTGGCTGGCCCTGGAGAGCGCCGAGTGGTCGCCGTCCTATCCGTTTCCGAGCGACATTAGGCGAGCGGTCGTCGAAGCGCTCCAAAATGCGCAGCGCGGGCTTTGCGTCTATTGCGGACGCAGGCTGGACATGCGCCAGCCGGGAAAGTCGTATCACATCGAGCATTTCCGACCGCAGACCGGTTATCCGGACCTCTCGACCGATCTTGCCAACCTGTTCCTGAGCTGCGGGCAGGAGAGCCGCGAGGGCAATTTGTCGGAAACCTGCGGGACCGCGAAAAGGGACCGCTTCGACGAAGCCCACCATGTCGAACCCGACTATCCGGACTGCATCGACAGATTCCGCTTCCTGCTAAACGGCGATGTCGCGCCGCAAACTGACGGCGACAAGGCAGCAGAGACAACGATCAGCCTGCTGAACCTGAACCATCGCGAGCTGAAGAAGGACCGGGAGGACATCCTCGACCGCATCGACGGCGGAAGTCTGGACATCTCCGACTTTGTCGATCCGGCGGGCGGGCCTGCGCAAAGTTACGCGCATGTCGCCTGCCGGCATCTCGGAGCGACCATTCCCTGAATCCCGACTCGGAACCCGGCCGAGCGATACAATTAGTCGACCGCGAGCGGCCTTGCTGACGGGGTTGGCGCTCGGCGAAACGATACCCGACCCCGCTATGGCGAAGCCGGGCCGAGAAGGCGTTGCAACCCTTCTTGCGCGAGCGCGGCGGCGGGCCTAAGACGGGCCGCCATGCAGATATATCTGCCGGTTGCCGAACTTTCGGTCGATGTCTTTCTGTTGCTGGGGATGGGCGCGGGTGTCGGCGTGCTGTCCGGTCTGTTCGGCGTCGGCGGCGGCTTCCTGATGACGCCGCTCCTGATCTTCATCGGCATTCCGCCGGCGGTCGCCGTGGCGAGCGAGGCGAACCAGCTCGTCGCGACCTCGGTTTCCGGCGTGCTGGCCCATTGGCGGCGCGGCGGCGTCGATTTCAAGATGGGCATGGTGCTGCTCGCCGGCGGCGTTCTGGGTTCGGGCCTTGGCGTTTGGCTGTTCAAGCTGCTGCGCGGCCTCGGCCAGATCGATCTGGCGATCTCGCTCTGCTACGTCGTGTTCCTCGGCATCGTCGGCGCGCTGATGATGGCGGAAAGCCTCCGCGCCCTGCTGCGCAAGCGCAAGGGCGTGGCCCGGCGCGGCAAGCTGCACCGCCACACCTGGATCCACGGCCTGCCGCTCAAGATGCGGTTCCAGAAGTCGCGCCTCTATATCAGCGCCGTCATGCCCTTCCTGATCGGCCTACTGGTCGGCCTGCTGGCGGCGATCATGGGCGTCGGCGGCGGCTTCATCATGGTGCCGGCGATGATCTATCTGCTGGGCATGCCGACCGCCATGGTCGCCGGCACGTCGCTGTTCCAGATCCTGTTCGTGGTCGCGACCGTGACCCTGCTCCAGTCGGCCGTCAACCAGACCGTCGATGTAATCCTGGCGCTGCTTTTGCTGGCGGGCTCCGTCGTCGGCGTGCAGGTGGGTTCTCGCCTGGGCGCCCGGCTGCCGAGCGAACAGTTCCGGGTGCTGCTGGCCGGGTTGGTGCTGGCCGTGTGCCTCAAGCTGCTTTTCGACCTGGTGACGCGGCCCGACGACCTGTTTTCGCTCCAGCCGGGCCTCCTTTGATGCGCGCGCTCGTCACCGCCCTGCTGGTAGCCGCCGCGCCCGCGTCGGCAGACCAGTTTGTCGTCGATGTTTCCGAACGGACAGTCGCCATCACTGCCGGGTTCACCGGGGCCGAGCTTGTCGTTTTCGGGACGGCGGCGGAGAAGCAGGGATCGATCGCGGAACAACACGGCGTGATCGTGGTGATTCGCGGGCCGGAACAACCGACGATGGTTCGCCGCAAGGAACGCAATTTCGGGGTCTGGGCCAATCATGGCGGCGTGGCCTTTCCGGAGGCGCCGGCCTTCGTGTGGGTCGCCGCCAGCGAAGCGTTCGTCGAGCAACCGCTGGCGGACGTTCTGAACAGGTACAAGATCGGGCAGGACTTCCTGGCTCCGGTGCCGGCGGCGGCCGATGTCGAGGCACTGGACGTGTTTCAGGCAGCGCTGGTGCGGCGCAAGCAGGTGAACGGCCTTTACTCGGCCGAGTTCGGGCATGTCGAGTTCCTGGGCGAGCACCTCTTCCGCACGGGCGTCGTTTTCCCGGCCAATGTTCCCGTAGGCAGCTACCGGATCGAAGTCTTCGAGGTGCGCGGCGCCAATGTGGTCAATGCAACGGCCAGCGCGCTCCACATCCGCAAGGCCGGGCTGGAGGCGGCTGTTTCCCGTTTCGCGCACGATTTCCCGATCCTGCATGGTCTCGTTGCCATCCTGCTCGCCTTGATGGCAGGATGGTTCGCTGGCGCTGTCGCGCGGAGAGCCTGAGTCCTTGACAGAACTTCCTTCCCCCTCGACGCGCACCCTTCTCTGCGTTGTCGACGAGAGCGACGAACTGCCGGTGGCGCTGACATTCGCGGCACTGCGCTGCCGACGCACGGGCAGCCATGTCGGCCTGCTCTACGTCATCGACACGCCGGCAGACTTCCAGCACTGGTCTGCCGTCGGCGAGCTGATGCGCGAGGAAGCGCGCGAACATGCCGAAACGGTCATCCTGCAAGCGGCCGCGCAGGTTCAACGCCTGTCCGGCAGGGTGCCTTCGCTGGCGATCCGGGAAGGCGACAAGGTGGATGAGACCATACTGGCCTGCGAGGAGGACCCGTCGGTCGCGTTCCTGATCCTCGCCTCGGACACAGGCCCCAAGGGACCGGGGCCGCTGATCTCGTCGCTGACCGGGAAATCCGTCGGCCGCCTGCAGGTTCCGGTGGTCATCCTGCCGGGCAATCTCTCCGAAGAAGAGATCACCCGCTTCGCCTGAAGGAGACGGCGCCCCCAAGAGGCTCGGAAACCTTTCCGGCCCGCCCGAACGGGTGCGCCGCGCCGGCCTTGACAACCGATCCCGATAACAGTTTGTATCCTTGGCGGGGGCGGATCGATATCATCGCTCGGGGCGTCGAACGGAACAGGCTGACATTGGGGCAATCGCGTGTTCACCAGTAATCCCTTCGCTGCGCTTTCGGCGTCCGTATCGCCCGTCATCATGCAGACGTACGTCGTCGTCATGATCGTCCTGGTCGTGGGCGGCACCCTGTTCGACATCTGGCATAAGAAGAGCGCCGCCTATTTCTTCGCCAACTGGCGGAACACGCGGAACAAGGGGACGCGTCACGTCGGCGGCGGGGAAATGTCGGCACTCGCGGTCCGGACCGTTTTGGCGGAGGGCCTGACGTCTGCCGAATTCGGCCCGGGGCGCCGTCGGGTTGTCCACCTGCTGACGATGTACGGTTTCCTGGCATACGTCATCGCCACCTTCATCATGGTGTTCTGGTTCCCGACGCCCGCGACGCCGACGCCCTCCATCCTGCCCCAGCTGTGGGTCATCGGGGCCTTGCTGGTCTGCGTCGGCGGCTACTGGTTCTGGTTCTTCATTCGGGTCGATGTGGCAGCCGAGGGCCATACGCCGTTCCGGGTGATGCGCGCCGACCTGTTCATCCTCTCGCTTCTGGCCAGCGCGACGCTAGGACTGATCTGGGCCGGCCTGCAGGCGATGGAGAGCTCGTGGACGATCATGTTCCTGGGCCTCTACCTCATCGCCACGACGGTGCTGTTCGGATCCGTTCCGTGGTCGAAGTTCTCGCACATGTTCTACAAGCCCGCGGCGGCGTTGGAGAAACGGGTGTCCGAGGCGACCGGTTCGAGGCGCAACCTGCCGGCTCCCGCCGACAAACCCGAAACGTTCGGCAGTGCACGCGAAAGGCCCCGCCACTACTGATCGGCCCATCATCGGTCTTCGATCGAGGAGATAACGGAACCACATGCCGACATTCGTTTATATGACCAGTTGCGACGGCTGCGGATATTGCGTCGATATCTGTCCGTCCGACATCATGCACATCGATAGCACCACTCGGCGCGCCTACAACATCGAGCCCAACATGTGCTGGGAGTGCTACGCCTGCGTGAAAGCGTGTCCGCAGAATGCCATCGACTGTCGCGGCTACGCGGACTTCGCTCCCTTGGGTCACAGCGTCCGGGTGCTGAGGGAAGAGGCGAAGAGCACCATTTCCTGGAAGATCAAGTTCCGAAACGGCACCGAAAAGGAATTCGTTTCCCCGATCCGGACCACGCCCTGGGGATCGATCAAACCGCCTTCCGACTACGAGGCGCCCGCCCCCGAAGCGATGAAATCCCAGGAACTCGCGCACGAGCCGGACGCGCTCCACATCGAAGCCTTGCCCATGTTGCAGTCGGATCGAACCAGTGAGGGAGGCCGCTAGTGAGTTTGTTCGCTCGCCGGAAAACGGTTTTCGTAGACTCGGATATCCTGGTCGTCGGCGGCGGCATGGCCGGCTGCGGCGCGACGTACGAAGCCGGATATTGGGGGCGCGACCTCAAGGTGGTCTGCGTCGAAAAGGCGAACATCGAGCGCAGCGGCGCCGTCGCCCAGGGCCTGTATGCGATCAACTGCTATATGGGCATGCAGTGGGACGAGAACCAGCCCGAAGACCATGTCCGCTACGCCCGGAACGACCTCATGGGCCTGGTGCGGGAGGACCTGGGCTTCGATATCGCCCGGCATGTCGACTCCACGGTGCACAAGTTCGAGGAGTGGGGCCTTCCGATCATGAAGGACCCGGAAACCGGGCGCTATCTGCGCGAAGGCAAGTGGCAGATCATGATCCACGGCGAGAGCTACAAGCCGATCGTCGCCGAAGCCGCCCGCAAGGCCGCCACCGAA
This sequence comes from Alphaproteobacteria bacterium, assembly GCA_965261985.1. Taxonomy (GTDB): domain Bacteria; phylum Pseudomonadota; class Alphaproteobacteria; order Bin95; family Bin95; genus Bin95. The sequence goes on along the minus strand of OZ253490.1, from coordinate 3,262,204 downwards.
GTCTATAACCGGATCATGGTGACCCACCTGCTGACGGACCGGGCGAATCCCGACCGCGTCGCCGGGGCGGTCGGGTTCAACGTCCGTACCGGGGATTTCTACGTCTTCCGCGCGAAGGCCGTGATCGTCGCCGCCGGCGGCGCGTCGCACATCTTCAAGCCCCGGGCGGTGGGCGAGGGCATGGGGCGAACCTGGTACGCCCCCTGGAGCAGCGCGTCGGCCTATGCGCTGCCGCTCCTCGTCGGCGCCAAGATGACCCAGATGGAGAACCGGGTCGTCCTCACCCGCTTCAAGGACGGTTACGGTCCGGTCGGCGCCTATTTCCTCCATCTCAAGACGTACACCGAGAATGCCTACGGCGAGGAGTACGAGTCCAAGTGGTACGACCACACTAAGGAGTTGGTCGGGGATTACGTCGACCGGCATCCGGTACCCACCTGCCTGCGCAACCATGCCATGCTGGAGGAGCTCAAGGCCGGCCGCGGCCCCATCCGTATGGTGACCAAGGAGGCATTCGCCGATCCCCACAAGGAGCAGGTCGGCTGGGAGAACTTCCTCGGCATGACGATCGGACAGGCGGTCGTCTGGGCGTCCCAGAACATCGATCCCAAGCACACCAATCCGGAGCTGACCACGTCCGAGCCCTACGTCATGGGGTCGCATGCGACATGCTCGGGCGCCTGGGCGAGCGGTCCGGAAGATTGCGCGCCGGCGGACTACCAGTGGGGATACAACCGGATGCTGTCCGTCGACGGGCTGTTCGGCGCCGGCGACACCATCGGCGGCTCCGCCCACAAGTTCTCGTCGGGGTCGTTCACGGAAGGCCGGATCGCCGGAAAGGCGGCGGTCAAATACGTCAACGACCTTAAGACCGACCGGCCCCAGGTCAGCGAGAAGGAATACGAAGATCTCAAGAAGGTCGTGTTCCAGCCCCTGGAGACCTACCGGGTCGGCCGCAACGAGATCGTCGCGGGAACGGTCTCGCCGAGCTACATATTGCCGATTCACGGTCTCCAGCGACTCGAAAAGATCATGGACGAGTATGTCGGCGGTATCAGCTCCAACTACACGACGAACGAACCCATGCTCACACGCGGGCTGGAGTTGCTGGTCATGCTGAAGGAAGACCTCGACTGTCTCGGGGCGGAAGACCTTCACCAGCTCCAGCGGGCGTGGGAGCTTCACCACCGGGTCCTGGCCTCGGAGTCCGTGACACATCACACGATGTTCAGGACCGAAACGCGGTGGCCGGGATACTACTATCGGGCCGATCATCCGAAGCTGGACGACACCGACTGGCATTGCTTCACCTTGTCTCGCTACGATCGGGAATCCGGGGAATGGGCCATGGAGAAGGCTCCCGTCTATCACATCGTCGACTAGTCCCGATTTCCCGCCACGGCGACGCCCCATGTCGACATTGATCGCCCCGCACGGCAACGCCGCCCTGAAGCCCCTGCTGCTGCCGCGGGAGGAGCGGGACGAGGCGCTGAAGAGGGCGCGCAGCCTGAAGAAGCTGCCTTTGTCGAGTCGCGAGGTCTCGGACCTCTTCATGTTCGCCATGGGCGCCTACACGCCGCTTGAGGGTTTTATGGGCGCGGCCGACTGGCGCGGCGCGTGCGTCGATATGCGCCTGGAGAGCGGACTCTTTTGGCCGCTGCCCATCACCCTCTCCTGCGGCGAGGACTTCGCCGTCGCCGTCGGCGACCGGGTGGCGTTGACGGACGCGGGGGGGGAGATCCTCGGCGTCCTCGCGGTCACCGAGAAATACGCCATCGACAGGGACCTCGAATGCCGTGAGGTCTACCGCACAACCGACGAGGCGCACCCGGGCGTCGCCAAGGTCATGGCGCAGGGCCCGGTCAACCTGGCTGGCCCGGTCTCGGTCCTCTCCGAGGGCCGCTTTCCCGAGACCTACCGGGGTCTTTACCTGCGCCCCGCCGAGACCCGGGCGCTGTTCGCCGAAAGGGGCTGGTCGACGGTCGCCGCCTTCCAGACCCGCAACCCCATGCACCGCAGTCACGAGTTTCTCGCCAAGGTCGCCATCGAGGTGTGCGACGGGGTGCTGATCCACCAGGTCCTCGGGGCGCTCAAGCAAGGCGACATCCCGGCGGAGGTCCGGGTCCGCGCCATCGACTGGCTGGTCGCCAACCACTTCCCGGAAGGACGGGTGATCCAGGCCGGCTACCCCATCGAGATGCGCTACGCCGGCCCCCGGGAGGCGCTGCTGCACGCCCTGTTCCGCCAGAACTTCGGGTGCTCGCATCTGGTGGTGGGGCGCGACCATGCCGGGCTCGGCGACTATTACGGGCCCTACGACGCGCAGCGCATATTCGACGAGATCGGCGCAGACAGCCTCGCCATCCGTCCCCTGAAGATCGACGACACGTTTTACTGCTCCGACTGCCGGGGCATGGCGACGGGCAACGTGTGCTTCGCCGCCGACGGCGGGGAGGACCCGTTGAGCGAGGAGGAGCGCTATCGCGTGGCGGCGGCGGTGGCGACAGGCGACGCCGGGGGCCGGCCCTGCCGCCGCGACGACGATGGAAAGCTCCGCATCTCGGGCACCCGGCTGCGCGAGATGTTCGCCAACCGCGAGACGATCCCGCCCGAATACAGCCGCGATGGCGTTCTCGCCATCCTCCAGGCCTATTACGACGGCACCGCCTGACCGTGGCGAGAAATGCGGGCTGGCAGGTTGCCGAAAAAGTCGCTGGAACGATTCTCGGTGTCGTGATTCTCCGATCCGGCGGTAGTTTCTGCTGAAGGTTGGGATGCGGGGCCGGGACGAGCGGGGCGAGGGGCTGTTCAGCTACGTGGATTTGGAGTCGCGGGCGCCGGCTTCGGCCTCATGGCGGCGCGGTGGCTCTTTTTCGCCGAGGCCCGGCACACGGTCATGCTCTATTACGGCGCGGACGCCGCTTGATTTCGCAGCGGTTCCGGTCCATCTAGAAGCGCATAGCGCGCCGGAGGAAACAGCCGATGTTCATTCAGACCGAACAGACTCCCAACCCCGCTACGCTGAAGTTCATTCCCGGCGTGGACGTGATGGGGCGCGGCACGGCCGATTTCCCCTCGGTGGAAGGCTCGGAGCGCTCGCCGCTGGCTCAGGTGCTGTTCGACGTGCCGGGGGTCAGGGCGGTGTTTTTCGGCAGCGATTTCGTGACCGTCAGCAAGGACGATGCGCGCGACTGGCAGACGCTGAAACCGATGATCCTCGGCGCGATCATGGACCACTTCATGGCGGGCCGCCCGGTCATGCTGGACGGCGGCGCGGACGACGCCGACGACGGCGCGGAGGACAGCGAAGTCGTCTCGCAGATCAAGGAGTTGCTTGAGACGCGGGTACGGCCCGCGGTGGCGCAGGATGGCGGCGATATCGTCTTCCGCGCTTTCGAGGACGGCGTCGTCTATCTGAGCATGCAGGGCGCCTGCGCCGGCTGCCCGAGTTCTACCGCGACGCTCAAGATGGGCGTCGAGAACATGCTGCGCCACTACATCCCGGAAGTCGAAGCGGTCTATCCGGTCCCCTGAGGACGCTCGGGGCGGGGGCGCCCGCCGGGTATCCCAACGCATCCCATGGTCGAAATCGCGCTCGATTGCGCGGCTAACGCCTGCTCCGTCGCGGTCGCGCGGGACGGGAAGCTGCTTGCAAGCCATTGGCGGACGATGGCGCGCGGCCATGCAGAGGCGGCGCCGGTCATGCTGGAGCGCGCCATGGCGGACGCCGGCGCGGCCTTCCCCGAGATTTCGCGCATCGTCGTCACGCGCGGCCCCGGCTCGTTCACAGGTATCCGGATAGCGCTGGCAGCGGCGCGCGGCCTGGCGCTCGTCACCGGAGCCGATATTGCGGCCGTACCCACCTTCGAGGCGCTGCGCCCGACGGAGCCGCCCGAGGGCCGTTTGTTCGCCGTGCTCGACACCAAGCGCGGCAGCATTTACGCCGCCGAGCTTTCCGGCACCGCGGCCCCATTCGTTACAACGCCGGAAGCTCTGGTTGCCGAAGCGCCCCTCGCCGTGGTCGGCGATGCGGCGGCGGCGCTGGCGGCGCTCGCGCCGGGCGCGGTTCGGGCGCTCGGGCCGGCGCTGCCGGATGCGGCGCGGCTTCTCGGCAGGCCGTTCCCGCCCGGCCCGGCATCGCCGCTCTATCTCACCCGGCCGCATACCGGGCCGGCCAGGCCATGATTGCGGCCGACCCGTCGCACGCCGAAATTCTCGCAGCCATCCACCGAGCGGCCACGCCGGAGGCAGGCTGGTCGGCCGATGCCTGGCGCAGTCTGCTCGCAGTGCCGGGCGCGCGCACTCGCATCGCAATGGACGGAGCCGCGCCCGTCGGCTTCCTGCATCTGCGCCGCGTCGCCGGCGAGGCGGAAGTGGTGATGATTGCAACCCACCCCTCCGCGCAGCGGCGGGGAATCGCAGCGGCTCTGCTCGAAGACGCGCTCGCCGCTCTCGGCGGAGAACCATTGTTCCTCGAAGTGGCCGAATGCAATCGTGCCGCCCGCGCGCTTTACGCCAGGTTCGGCTTCGAGCCGGTCGGGCGGCGGCGCGGATACTACCGCACCCCCTCGGGCCGGCAGGACGCACTCATCCTCCGCCTCAGGACAAGCGCCGCCTGTCCGGGTCAGCGCCGGTAGTCGTCCATACCCGCGCGTTCGAGCTGGCGCAGCAGGGCCGGCCATTCCCGCCCGACTTCGATGAAGCCGCCGGGGCCGTACATCGACTTCCCGGTCGCAATCGTCTTTTCCTGGGTAGCCGGCGAGATTTCGCTGAGCGGCGCGCCGCCGGCCTGGGCGTCGATCTGGTGGCGGCAGGCGGTCTCGATCCGGTACATCCACACGAACGCCTCGCCCATCGTCTCGCCGACCGTCAACAGGCCGTGGTTGCGCAGCATCAGGATCCGCCGGTCGCCGAGGTCGCGCACGATCCGCGGCCGCTCGCCCTTGTCGACGGCCGTGCCTTCGAAATCGTGGTAGCCGAGCCAGCCCATGACGGTCAGCGCCTTCTGGCTCGCCGGCAACAGGCCGTGCTCCTGCATGGCGACAGCAACGCCGTATCGCGAATGGGTGTGCATGACGAAATGCAGATGCGGCATGGCGGTGTGAATGGCGCCGTGGATGACGAAGCCGGCCAGATTGGCCCCGTGGCCTGACTCGCTCTGCACATTCCCGGCCCTGTCCACCACGATCAGCGAGGAGGCCGTGATTTCCTCGAAGAACATGCCGAAGGGGTTCAGCAGGAAGGAATCCCCGGCGCCCGGCAAGCGGGCCGAGATATGGGTGTTGTTGAGGTCCGTCCACCCGTAGAGCGCGCAAAGCCTGTAGGCAGCGGCCAGATCGCACCGCGCCTGCCACTCCTCGGTGCTCATGCCGACGGGCCTGCCATCCGTCATCGAATCCATATCTGTCGCCTCCCTCGCCGAGTCGCCGGAGCATACTGCCCCAGCCCGGATTTCTCACCAAGGTCATGGTCTGCGCGGTGCTGTCGGGCCGGCAGGGAAGGAAAGCCGCGCAGAGCGATGCGGGGCATCGGGCAAGCGACTTGACGCACCCTGCCGGCCCGACAGCACCGCCCTCCGGGTCGCGCCCAGGCGCCCGCCCGCAGCGTCGCGGGCCTCGACCGTAGCCCCGCTACGCTTTTCGGCCCGCTCCTTGCGGATCGAACGCCTGGACGCGACGCAGGCCGTGACCTTGGTGAGAAATCCGGGCTTAGTCGGCGGTTCGGCAAAACGGAAGCAGGTTCGCTACAGGCAGCGCAGCCGGCTGTCGAGGTCGGTGCGGTCGATATAGAAGCCTCGCAGCCAGCGCTCCCCCGTCGAAGGGTCGAAGGCGTCGCGCCCGTGGAGAACGCGCCGGTTGTCGAAGGCAACCATGGTGCCCGGCTCAAGCAACATATGCAGCATGAGATCGGGCCGGCGCGTGATCGTCATCAGCCGCCGGTATGCCGCGTAGTAGGTTCGCGTCGCTGAAGGATCGACGTCGAGCCGGATCTCGTCTGCCACGGCCGGACTGAGGGCGATCTCGGCAAGCTCGCCGTCTTCGTCCAGGGCGAGCACGGGGCGGCGATGGCGCATGTCCGACACATCGTCGATGAAGCGGTACGGCATTCTCTGCCGGCTGAGGAGGTCGAAATCCTCCGGCGCCTCCTCGCGCAGGACCTGGCCGGCGCGAAACCCGTCCACGAACAGGCTTGCGCCCCCCACGGCGCCGTTGCGCACGCAATGCAGGAACTGCACGTCCGGCGGCGTTTCGAAATAGGGGAGATCGGTGTGCAGCGCGAGCGCATGCGCCGTGTAGGCGAGGCTGTTCGGCCTGGGATGGGTATGGACCTCGAAGATGCGGCCGAAATAGGTCTCGCGGATACAGGCGATACGCTGGCCGAACGCGATGCCGGCTTCGGGATCGCCGCCCAACCCCTCGACCAGCGCGAGGCCGAAGCCCTTCAGGTCGACAAGGAACGCCTTGAGGTCGCCGTCCGCCCTGTGGCGTGGGAGTCTTTCCGCCAGGGATGCGTCCCAGAGTTCGGGAACGACCGCAGCAGGGTCGGCCGGCTCCGGGGCCTCGGGCCGCCGGGCCTCCAGCCAGGCCATCGGCACATGGCTGGCGCCGTCGCTGTCCGGCCAGCGGACGACCAGCACATCGCCGCTGAGTTCGACAGTCTCGGGCCGAAATTCCGCCGCGACGCTGGCCAGATCGAACCGCCGCTCGTGCGTGACCGGATCGAATGCGCCGGGTTCGTTGACGCGCATCCAAATCCAGGGAAAGCGCGTCGACTCGCCGCCGGGCCAGCGGACCTCGAGGTCCAGATCGTCGTGCATGATCGCGTAGGCGTTCATGGTCAGGCCTCCGTTCGCGCGAGCGTGCTGTTGTCGTGAGTGGCGGGTGGCGCGAACGGACCGGGACAGGCCGAAGGGCGACGGGAACCGACGAGCAGCGACATGACGATCCCACCTCCCGCAACAGCCCGGCCGCCTTGCGTTGACGCCGGCTGTCGGTGCTGCAGAAAGAATCGGCCCTGCCGGTGGAGCGACACTTGTCGCGATGCGACCGCCCATGAGCCCGAATGCGACCGTGGAAAGAAATTGGAAGGAGGGAACGGGAAGTCGCCCTTGCCCGGCACAGGCTCTGTTCTAAATTTCGACGCGCGATTGTCCGTTGGACAAAAAGGAGGAGCGCCCGAAATGAGCGACGAGACGCAAACCCGCCGCGACCTTTTGGAGCAGACTTCAAAAATCGTTTCGGCGCATGTCTCCAACAATTCGGTTGCGGTCGGCGACCTCCCCGACCTCATTCGACAGGTTTACGGAACGCTTGCAAGCCTCAGCGAACGCCCGCAGGCGCAGTCGGAGCGCCCGCTTCCGGCGGTTCCCATTCGGCCGGTCGGTGACGCCGGACCACATCGTCTGCCTCGAGGACGGCAAGAAGCTCAAAATGCTTCGCCGCCATCTCAAGACCGCCTACAACATGACGCCGGAAGAATACCGCGAACGGTGGAACCTGCCGCCCGATTATCCGATGGTTGCGCCGAACTATGCGGCCCAGCGCAGCGAGCTCGCCAGGAAGATCGGTCTCGGCCGCCGCACCAACCGCGCCTGACGCGGAACCGCCAGCGACCGATGAACGCGCGGCCATACTAGGCGCGGACAACCTGGCGGAGTAACATGGCGATGGTCATGGAAAGGCGTTGCGGTGGCTCTCAAGGTCAGGAAAGCCGTGAGTCGGGTCGTTCCGCGGCGGCGGGTGACGCCGCCCGGCAAACGGGGCCTTATTGTGCCGTTTTTCGGCCCGGCGGTCCGGCGGCGGCGCGCGAACCCGATTGCACAGCGTAGCCCGTTCGTCGTCGAGTCGGGCGATTTCGTTGTCCGCCTGGCCCAGACGGACGCGGATATCGACGCCGCTCAAGCCCTGCGCTTCAAGGTCTTCTACGAGGAGATGACGGCGCGACCGAGTCCGGCGATTGCGGCTGCCGAACGCGATTTCGACCGTTTCGACCCCTATTGCGACCACCTCATCGTGCTGGACCGCCGCCTCGGCAGCGGGCCTTCCGCTATCGTCGGCACCTACCGGCTGATGCGGCGGGATGCGGCGGCGCGACTCGGACGCTTCTATACCCAGGATGAGTACAACATCCGCAAGCTGCTGCGCGGCGGGCGGCAAATCCTCGAACTCGGCCGCTCCTGCGTTCATCCGGACTATCGGCGCCACCACACCATGCAGATGCTCTGGCGCGGCATCGCGCGCTATGTGCTGCACCACAACGTCAAGCTGCTGTTCGGCTGCGGAAGTTTCCCGGGCGCCGACCCCGATGCACATGCCCTGCCGCTCTCCTACTTGTATTACGAGCATCTGGCGCCCATTGCGCTCCGGCCCAAGGCGTTGCGTTCGCGGCATGTCGGCATGCGGCGCATGGCCCGCGAGGAAGTCGACAAGCGGCAGGCGCTCGCCGCTCTTCCGCCGCTCATCAAGGGCTATCTGCGTATTGGAGGCTGTGTGGGGGACGGAGCGGTGATCGACAACGAGTTCGACACGGTCGATGTCTGCATCGTGGTGCGCCCCGACGGGGTCACCGAACGCTATTTGCGCCGGTACAACCGCGACGGCGAATTTACGCGGGAGGCCCTGGCCTCGTGATCCGCCACTCGCCGCTGCGCGCCTTTGGGCGCCTTCTGGCCTACGTTCTTTACACTCTTTCGCTCATGCCGGTGCAGGCGCTCGCCGTGCTCCTCAAAAGGCCCCTCGCCGTGCGTCTGCCGCTTGCCTATCACCGGCGCTGCGCCGGGCTTCTGGGCTTCGAACTCAGGACGCACGGGACGCTGAGCACCGCGCGGCCGACATTGTTCGTCTGCAACCACGTCACCTACCTCGATATCATCACGCTGGGAGCGACACTGCCTGCATCCTTCGTTGCGAAGTCGGAGGTTGCCGGCTGGCCCTTCTTCGGGCTGCTCGCCAAGTTGCAAAGAAGCGTGTTCGTGGACCGGCGGCCGCGATCGACGGCCGGTCAGCGCGACGCCATGCAGACGCGCCTCGAAAGCGGCGACAACCTGATCCTCTTCGCGGAAGGCACGTCGAGCGACGGCAACCGGGTACTGCCGTTCAAGAGCGCCCTGTTCAGCGTCGCCCAGCGCGAAGTCGGCGGCAAGCCGCTGGTGGTGCAGCCGGTATCCGTCGCCTATTCAGCCATAGACGGCCTGCCGACGGGCCGTGTGCATATGCCGCGCATCGCCTGGTATGGGGACATGGGTATGGCAGGGCATATCTGGACCGTTCTGGGGCTGGGGCGAATATCGGTGGACATCGTCCTGCACAGCCCCACCAGCTTTGCGGAGTTCGCAAACCGCCGCGAAATGGCGCGGACATGCTACAGCGCGGTCGCCGGCGGCGTGGAACGGGCCCTGGCCGGCCGCCTCGCAAGCGGTTGACGCGGGTTCGCCGAGTGCTAGCTTCAGGTTCACAGATGCACGAGAGACCGACAAGGCAGCCATTGCGCAAGAAGCTCTTCGTGAAGACATACGGCTGTCAGATGAATGTGTACGACTCCGAACGGATGTCGGAAATGCTGGCGGCTGTCGGCTACGAGGCCGTGCACGCCGCCGAGGACGCTGACCTCGTTGTGCTCAACACCTGCCATATCCGCGAGAAGGCTGCGGAGAAGGTCTATTCCGAAGTCGGCCGGCTGCGCGCCCTGAAGCGCCGGCGGCCGGACATGCTGATCGCCGTCGCCGGCTGCGTCGCCCAGGCCGAGGGCGGCGAAGTGATACGCCGGGCGCCTTCGGTCGATATCGTCGTCGGCCCTCAGGCCTATCACCATTTGCCCGAGATGCTGGCCAGAGCCGAGCGGGCCCGGGGCGGCGCCGGGATTATCGACGTGGATTTCCAGCCGGAGGCGAAGTTCGACGAACTTCCCGTTCCCGAGCGGCAGGCAGGCCCGAGCGCTTTCCTGACGATCCAGGAAGGCTGCGACAAATTTTGCACCTTCTGCGTCGTGCCCTATACGCGCGGCGCGGAGTATTCGCGGCCGGTGGCGGCGGTCATCGCCGAAGCGGAGCAGCTCGCAAGACGGGGCGCGCGCGAAATCGTGCTGCTGGGGCAGAACGTCAATGCGTGGTGCGGCGAGGGACCCCGCGGCCGCGACTGGACCCTGGCGCGCCTGATCCGCGCGCTGGCGGAAATCGATGGCGTCGAGCGGCTGCGCTACACGACCTCGCACCCGCGCGACATGTCCGACGATCTGATCGAAGCGCATGGCGCGGTGCCGGCCCTGATGCCGTTCCTGCATCTCCCTGTCCAGGCGGGCTCCGACCGCGTGCTGGAGCGGATGAACCGCAAGCACCGCGCCTCGGACTATCTGCGCATCGTCGAGCGCCTGCGCGCGGCCCGGCCGGATATTGCGATGGCCTCGGACTTCATCGTCGGATTTCCCGGAGAGAGCGAGCGCGACTTCGAACGGACGATGGCGCTGGTCCGCGATGTCGGATACGCCCAGGCCTATTCCTTCAAATACAGCGCGCGACCGGGCACGCCGGCCGCCGCCGACCCCCTGCAGGTGCCGGAAGCGGCAAAAAGCGAGCGCCTGGCCTGCCTGCAGGAACTTCTGAACAGTCAGCAACAAGCGTTCAACGGCAGTTGCGTCGGGAAACGCCTCCCCGTCCTTTTCGAACGTACCGGCAGACAATGCGGCCAGCTTGTCGGGCGTTCGCCCTACATGCAGGCGGTTCATGCAGAGGCGGGCGCGGCGCAGATCGGCGACCTTGCGGAAGTCGAAATCCTCGCGGCCGGTCCGAACAGCCTCTCCGGAGGGAGCCCCGTAATTTGAGCGAAGCGCGTCTTCAGTTCGACGACAACAGCCTCTTGCCGGCCCTTTACGGCGCGCATGACCGCAACCTGGCGCGTCTGGAACAGAAATTCGGCGTCTCGATGCGCGCACGCGGCAACGAACTGGCTATCGCCGGGCCCGAAAGCGCCGTAGCGGCGGCGCGATCTGCGATGGACCTGCTTTACGACCGCGCGCGGCGAGGGCTGGAGATCGACCCGGGCGAAGTGGACGGCGCGGCGCGGCTGGCAGAGGTCGCCGGCATCGCGAAACTGCCAGGCGCGAACGGCGACCTGTTCGGGATCGACAGCGAAACCGTGGAGACCCGGCGGCGCCGGATCGCTCCCCGCTCGCCCAACCAGGCGCTGTATCTCAAGACGATCCGCGAACGCGATGTCGTCTTCGGCGTCGGCCCCGCGGGCACCGGCAAGACCTATCTGGCCGTGGCGGCGGCGGTCTCGATGCAGACGGCCGGCGAAGTCGAGCGCATTGTGCTGTCGAGGCCGGCTGTCGAGGCCGGCGAACGCCTCGGTTTCCTTCCGGGCGACCTTCGCGAAAAGGTCGATCCCTACCTCCGGCCGCTCTACGACGCACTGCACGACATGGTCTCGGGCGACCGCGTGATCCGCCAGATCGGCAATGGCGAGATCGAGATCGCGCCCCTCGCCTTCATGCGAGGGCGAACGCTTGCGCGCGCCTTTGTCATCCTGGACGAGGCGCAGAACACGACCCCGACCCAGATGAAGATGTTCCTGACCCGCCTGGGTGAGGGCTCGCGGATGGTCGTAACGGGCGACCTGTCCCAGGTCGATCTGCCGGGGGGAACGCGCTCCGGGCTGACAGAGGCGCTCGATGTGCTGGACGGCGTGGACGGGGTCGGCGTGGTCCGTTTCACCTCCCGCGATGTCGTGCGCCATTCGGTTGTGACGCGCATTGTCGATGCCTATGAAGCCGCCGCCAAGGCGCGTTGCGATGGATAAGTGGACAGTCGATGTGTCGCTCGGCGAGGGCGAGTGGCCGGACGGCGACGAAGCCGCTGACTGGTGCAGCCGTGCGGCATGCGCGGCGCTGGACGGCGCGGGACGAACGGGAGCTGCGGAGATTTCCGTGCTGCTTGGCAGCGACGCGGAGATTCGCGAGTTGAACCTCCGCTTCCGCGGCCGCGACCGGGCGACGAATGTGCTCTCCTTCCCTTCCGGCGCCACACCCTGGCCCGGCGGGCCGCCGCCGCTCGGCGAGATCGCGCTGGCCGGCGCAACAGTACGCCGGGAGGCAATCGAGCAGCAGAAGACGCTGCACGATCATCTATGCCACCTCGTGGTCCACGGGACGCTGCATCTCCTGGGTTTCGATCATCGGGCGGAAGAGGAAGCCGCCCGGATGGAGCGGCTGGAAGCGCTCTGCCTCGAAACGCTTTCGATAGCGGATCCCTACAGGGAAACAGGCTGAGCGATTATGGACACGACGGCCCATACACCGAACGGCAATGGCGGTCGGCTGCGGGGATTCTGGCGCCGGTTGGCCGGAAGACGGAGCAATGAGGGCTCCATTAGCGAGACCCTGTCGGATCTCGCCGCGCAGCACAACGAGGACGCAAAGCCGATCGACCCGCTCGAGAGGTTCCTGCTCGAGAACACGCTGAAGCTGCGCCGTATGACGGTCGAGGATGTAATGGTGCCGCGCGCGGACATCGTTGCCGTCTCCGCCGCCGCGTCGCTTCAGGGGGTCGTCGCGGCGGTCGAACAATCGCGCCATTCGCGCCTGCCGGTGTTCGAGAAGGACCTCGACCAGATTGTCGGCATGATTCACGTGAAGGACGTGCTGGCCCATGTCGGCAAGCCGGATGTGCCGTCGCTGAAGGAGCTGGCGCGCGAGGTCCTGTTCGTCTCGCCGGCGATGCAGGTTCTCGACCTGTTGCTCGAAATGCGGCTCAAACGCACGCATATGGCCCTGGTTGTGGACGAATTCGGCGGCATCGACGGCCTTGCCACAATCGAGGATCTGGTCGAGGAGATCGTCGGCGATATCGAAGACGAGCACGATATTGCGGAATCGCCGCAATTGGAGACGCGGCCCGACGGCACGCTGGTCGCCGACGCGCGGGCGACGCTGGAAGACTTCGAAGCGGCGGTCGGCGAGGTGCTGGACGACGACGAACGCGAGGACATCGACACGCTGGGCGGCCTGGTCTTCAATCTGGTCGGGCGGGTCCCCAGCCGGGGAGAGCTGGTGTCGCATCCTTCGGGCCTCGAATTCGAGGTGCTGGACAGCGATCCGCGCCGGCTGAAACGGCTGCGGGTGCGCAATCTGCCGGCGAGCGGATGAGGGCGCGGCTCGCCGCTCTGGCGGGCAGGAAACGGTTTCTCGCAGCGGCTGCGGCGGGCATCGGCGCCACGCTGGCCATGCCGCCATTGGGTGCGACGCCCGCCCTGGCCGCGAGTCTGGTGGCGCTCGCCTGGCTTCTGGACGGAACGGCCGGGTTCAGAAACGCCTTCCTGACCGCTTTCGCCTTCGCATTCGGGTTCTTCGCCGCCGGCCTCTACTGGGTTGCCGGCTCCTTCTTCGTGGTCGGCGGCGCAACGGCTGCCGGCGGACCGGCGGCCGTGCTTGGCCTGGCAGGACTGCTTTCGTGCTTTCTGGCCCTGCCGGCAGCGCTCGCACATCGTCTGACGCAGCCCGGTATCGGGCGGGCGCTGGCGCTCGCGGCCGCGCTCGGGCTCGGCGACTGGCTACGCGGCCATCTTCTCACCGGATTTCCCTGGAACCTTTTCGGATATGCCTGGCTGCACATACCGGCGGTCGAACAGGCGGCCGCGGTCGTCGGCATCTACGGGGTCGGGCTGGCAACGCTGGCTGTCTGCCTTCTGCTGTCCGTTGCCGACCGGCGCGCCTGGACGGCAGCGGTGCTGGCGGTCGCAGCGATGGTCGCTTACGGCGAAGTTCGCCTCGGCCGCGCGCCCGAAGCTGGAGTCGCGAGCGGGCCGCTTCTCCGTCTCGTCCAGCCCAATATCCCGCAATCCGAAAAATGGCGCCGCGAGGATGCTGCAGCCCATTTGCAGCACCTGATGCGCCTCGGAGCGGCAGAACCCGAGCCCGACGCCGTCATTTGGCCGGAAACGGCGGTGGCCCGGCTGCTGCACTCCGAATCGCCGCTTGCCGAGGCGCTCGGGCGCAGCGTGAACAGCCGGTCGGGATTGATTTCGGGCGCACCTTGGCGGGAGGGCGACCGCTACTACAACAGCATCCTTGCGATAGACCGCGAGGGCCGCCTGCAAGGCCGCCACGACAAGGCGCACCTCGTACCCTTCGGCGAATATGTGCCGCTGCGCGGCCTCCTCGGCGCAGCGAAGCTGACGGTCGGGCGAAAGGACTTCGCAGCCGGGCCGGGTCCGTCGACGCTCACCCTGCCCGGCCTTCCGCCGTTCGGCGCGCTGATCTGCTTCGAGGCGATCTTTCCCGGCGAAGTCGTTGCCGCCGCCGACCGGCCGGAATGGCTGTTGAACCTCACCAACGACGCTTGGTTCGGCGAAACGGCCGGGCCTCACCAGCATTTCGAAATCGTGCGGATGCGCGCAATCGAAACCGGACGGCCGGTCGTGCGCGTCGCCAATACGGGCATCACCGGCGCGGTGGACGGATATGGCCGGCGCCTGGGCAGGCTCGGGCTCGGCAGAACCGGCAGCCTCGACATCCGCCTGCCTCCCCCGGTCGCGGAAACGACCTATGGCGGGTTGGGCGACCTGCCCTTCTTCGGGGGCCTTGTTTTCTTCGCCGCCTTCGCCGCATGGCGCGGCCGGTCCGTGCGACGCCAACACACTTGACCCTGCCGGTCCCGGCTTGCGACAAGGGCCTACAACCCGCATCGTCCGGCGGGCCTGTGTCATGCCATAGTCAGGGAGCGCCTGCCCCGTGCTCGAAGGCAACTACCAGTTCACCAGCGAGTCCGTGTCCGAAGGCCATCCGGACAAGATTTGCGACCGCATTTCCGACTCGATTGTGGATGCGTTCATGGCGGAGGACGAGCCGGAGCTCAGCCGCTGCGGCGTCGAAACGATGGTGACAACCAACCTGATCGTGATCGGCGGCGAAGTCCGGGGTCCCTCGGTCATCACCCGCGAACGGATGAGCGAACTCGCCCGCGAGGCCGTGCGCGAGATCGGCTATGAGCAACCCAGCTTCCACTGGCGCGAAAGCACCGTGCTTTGCGTGGTGCACCAGCAGTCCAGCGACATCGCCATGGGCGTCGATGGATCGACGAAGACGGGCGCCAACAAGGATGAAGGCGCGGGCGACCAGGGATTGATGTTCGGCTATGCGTGCCGCGAGACCCCGGAGCTGATGCCGGCCGCTATCCAGTACAGCCACGAAATCCTGCGCAGGCTTTCCGAGGCCCGCCATCGGGGCGAGTTCGACTTCGAGGACGGACCGGACCGCAAGCTCGGGCCGGACAGCAAGAGCCAGGTAACGCTGCTTTACGAAAACGGCCGGCCCGTGCGCGCAACATCGGTGGTCTTGTCCACCCAGCACAGCCCCTGCCTCGACCAGCACCGGGTGAAGGAGCTCGTCCGGCCCTTCGTCGAGCAGGTCCTGCCCAAAGGCTGGATGTGCCCCGAGGCAGACTTCCATGTGAACCCTACCGGCCGGTTCGTGATCGGCGGACCGGACGGCGATGCGGGCCTCACCGGGCGCAAGATCATCGTCGATACCTATGGCGGCGCAGCGCCGCATGGCGGCGGCGCCTTCTCCGGCAAGGACCCGAGCAAGGTGGACCGTTCGGCCGCCTACGCGGCCCGCTATGTCGCCAAGAATGTCGTCGCGGCGGGCCTGGCGGACAAATGCGTCGTGCAGGTGGCCTATGCCATCGGCGTTGCGAATCCGGTATCGGTGCTGGTCAACACCCAGGGCACGGGCCGGGTTTCGGACGAGAGGCTTGCGGACGCCGTGCGCGAAGCGGTCGATCTCAGCCCGCGAGGCATTCGCACGCGCCTCATGCTCAACCGCCCGATATACAAGCGAACCAGCTCCTACGGCCATTTCGGTCGCGAGCCGAACGGCGACGGCGGTTTCTCCTGGGAACGCACCGACCTCGCGAAGGACCTGCAGGCCGCGCTTACTTGAACGAGCCGACCGATTACCGATTCTACGGCCGGCGGCGGGGCCGGCCTCTCAATGCCGGGCGCCGACGGGCGCTGGATACGGTTCTGCCGGCTCTGCGCCTTCCCGATGGGCCGCTCGACCCGGCGGCGTCGTTCGGTTTCGATATTGAGGACTTGTGGCTGGAAATCGGTTTCGGCGCCGGAGAGCATCTCGCCTGGCAGGCGGCGCGGCATCCGCGTATCGGCTTTATCGGCGCCGAGCCCTACATCAACGGAGTTGCGACCCTGGCTGCGCGCGCCGAAGCGGCGGGCCTCGACAATCTCCGCATTCATTGCGACGACGCGACGGCAGTGCTCGACCGTCTGGCCGACCATGTGCTGGGAAGGGTTTTCATCCTGTTCCCCGACCCGTGGCCCAAGGCGCGGCACCGCCATCGGCGCATCGTCGCGCGCCCGATGCTGGACCGGCTGGCGCGGACAATGCGGGAGGGCGCCGAACTTCGCCTGGCGACAGACCACACCGACTATCTCGACCGGATGCTGGAAATATTGGCCGTGCATCCGGCATTCGCCTGTACGGCCGCAGGCGCGGACGACTGGCGGCAGCGGCCGGCCGATTGGCCGGAAACGCGCTATGAAGCCAAGGCGCGCGCGGCAGGCGTCAAATCGACATATCTGCGCTTCGTCCGCCGCGAGAGCATTGCGGTGTCCTCCGCCTGACGCTATATTCCGCGCGCTTGCCTGCTTGTCGTGGATGCGGGCTGCTCATTCTTGACAGTGGGAAGCTAATTGGGGGGCTTCGGGCCGCCTTTTTCGTTGGGAGAAGACCGACGGCCGTAACGATTGCCGACAACGCCGCCACACGGCGCGTAGCCGACCTCGTAGCGCCTGCCCTGGAAGGGTTGGGCTACAACCTTGTGCGCGTCCGGTTCGGAGGTGGCGCGCCGGTGCTGCAGATCATGGTGGAGCGGCAGGACCGGAGCGGTATGACCGTGGACCATTGCGCCGAGGCAAGCCGGACGCTGTCGGCGCTGCTCGATGTCGAAGACCCGATTCCGCAGGCCTATTCCCTGGAAGTGAGTTCTCCGGGAATCGACAGGCCGCTTACCCGTCCCGCGGACTTCGAACGCTTTGCCGGCTTCGAGGCGCGAATCGAGCTTGAGGACGACATTGCCGGCCAGCGCCGGTTTCGCGGCCGGCTTGAGGGCCTGGACGGAGCAAGCCTTCGGCTGCAAACCGAACAGGGCAAGACGGAATTGCTGCTGGCCGCCGTCAAATCGGCGAAATTGCTGATAACCGATGCATTGCTGGCGGCTGCGGCCGACGGCGCAATCTAGAAAAGCGAGGGCAGCCCCGCCATGGTGAACATTCTCGGGCCCGAACTGCTGCAAATCGCAGATAGCGCGGCGCGCGAAAAAGGCATCGACCGCGACGAGGTCATCGTTGCCGTCGAGCAGGCGATCCAGCGCGCGGGCCGGTCGAAATACGGCCTGGAGCACGATATTCGAGCCTCAATCGACCGGAAGACCGGAGAAATCCGGTTGGCGCGCTACCGCGAGGTGGTTGAGGAGGATGCGGAAATCGAAGACGAGTTCGCGCAGCTGAAGCTGAGCCACGCGAAGCGTTACAACGCTTCCGCGAAGGTCGGGGACATGATGATCGACGACTTGCCGCCAATCGATTTCGGGCGCGTCGCTGCCCAGTCGGCCAAGCAGGTCATCGTCCAGAAGGTGCGCGAAGCCGAGCGCGCACGCCAGTACCGGGAGTTCGTTGGACGGGTCGGGGAGATCGTCAACGGTCTGGTCAAGCGCAACGAGTTCGGCCATGTGGTCGTCGATCTGGGACAGGCCGAGGCAGTGCTCCGCAGAGACGAGATCATTCCGCGCGAGCATCCGCGTCGCAATGAGCGCGTTCGCGCCCTGGTCCACGAGGTTCGGGAAGAAACGCGCGGCCCGCAGATTTTCCTGTCGCGCACGCGCAACGAGTTCCTGGTGCGGCTGTTCGCCCAGGAAGTGCCGGAAATCTACGACAGCATCATCGAAATACGCGCCGTCGCCCGCGACCCGGGGAGCCGCGCCAAGATCGCGGTTATTTCCAACGACTCGGGCATCGACCCCGTGGGCGCCTGCGTCGGCATGCGCGGCAGCCGCGTCCAGGCCGTTGTGAGCGAGCTCCACGGCGAAAAGATCGACATCATTCCCTGGTCCGAGGACCCGGCGACATTCATCGTCAATGCGCTCGCCCCGGCCGAGGTCGTAAAGGTCGTGCTCGACGAGGAGGACGGGCGCATCGAGGTCGTCGTGCCCGACGACCAGTTGAGCCAGGCGATCGGCCGCCGCGGCCAGAATGTCCGCCTCGCAAGCCAGCTTACCGGCTGGTCTATCGACATTCTTACCGAAGCGGAGGAGTCGGAACGCCGCCAGGAGGAAATGCGGCAGCGTTCGGCGCTGTTCATCGACGCGCTCGATGTCGATGAGGTCATTGCGCAACTGCTGGTCACCGAGGGGTTCACAACCCTCGAGGAAGTCGCCTATGTCGGCATCGACGACCTGATGGAGATCGAGGGCTTCGACGAGGAGATCGCCGAGGAGTTGCAACGCCGGGCACAGGACTTCCTCGAGCAACAGGCGGCTCGGCTCGACAGCGAGCGCATCGAACTCGGCGTGTCGAACGAACTCGCGGAGCTGGACGGCCTGACCGGACACGTCGTGGTGGCGCTCGGGCATGCCGGCGTGTTGACGCTGGACGATTTCGCCGACCTGTCGAGCGACGAACTGCGGTTTATCGCGAGTCCGATGCATGAAAACCGCGATCTCGACGCGATTGCGGCACTGGACCATGAGACCCTCGAGGCCGGCCTCTCCGCGAGCGCCATCGACGCCGATCCGGCGGACGCGATGATCATGGCGGCTCGCGCCCATTGGTTCGACGACGAACCCGCACCAGCGGTCGGCGAAGAGCCGGCCGAAGTCCAGTTGTGAGGAGGCAGGCGGGATCGTGGCCAAGGCGGCAACCGAGGACGACGACGGGTTCCGTCGATGCGTCGGGACGCGGCAGAGTCGGCCGCGCCGGGAGTTAATCCGGTTCGTCATCGGACCGGATGGAGGACTCGCGCCCGATTTCGAGGAAAAACTGCCCGGACGCGGCTATTGGGTCGGCGCCGACCCGGAAAGCCTGGAGGCGGCCCGGCGCGGACGGGCGTTCCAACGCGCCGCGCGGCGACAGCTTGCCATTCCCGACGATCTGGAAGCACGGGTCGAGACCGGCCTTGCGCAGCGTTGTTGCAGTTTTCTGGGTCTGGCGCGCCGCTCGGGGCTGCTTGCGGCCGGCTATGAGGGCGCGCGCGATTGGCTTCGGGAGGGTCGCGGCGCGATGCTCGTCGAAGCGCTTGACGGCGCAGAAAACGGAAGGCGGGCGTTAGCCGGCCTCGCGCGCGGCTTGCCGGTGGTATCGGTTTTGACCGCCGCTGAAATGGGCGCAGCAATAGGGCGTGACATTGCTGTTCATGCAGTGCTAGGTCCGGGCCGGTTGACAGAGCGTTTCGCGCAGGAAGCGGGGCGGCTTGCCGGGTTCCGGAACGGAACGACGGACGGGAGACTAGGATGACCGAAAGCGGCGATCGCGACAGCGGCAAGCTCAGCCTGTCCCGCCCGGGGAAGCTGGAGATAAAGAAAAGAGTGGGCGCGGGAAAGGTTCGCCAGAGCTTTTCCCATGGCCGGTCGAAGCAGGTGACGGTGGAGGTCAAGCGCAAGCGCACGATCATCACCGACAGGCCCGGCCAGGACACTCAGCAGAAAGCGGGCGCGCTGAGCAGCGAGGAGCGCGCGGCGCGCGCGCGCGCCCTGCAGGCCCGCCCGAAACTGCCGCCAGCCCCTGCGGTGGCAGCCGAACCGGTTTCCGAAACGCCGCCGCCCCGGCTCACGCCGCAGAGTCCGGAAGAACTGCGGGCCGAACAGCGGGCGCGTGAGCTTGCCGAGCTCAGCGCGGTCAATGCCGAAGAGCAGCGCAAGCAAGACGAAATCGACGCGAGGCGCCAGGACGAGGAAGACAAGAAGCGCGCCGCCGAAGAGGCCCGCCGGGATGCGGCTCGTCAGGCGGATCCGGCGCGAGGCGACCGGCAGCCCGGCGGCGTCTCTGCCCGCCGACCTGGCGATGCGGCGGCCCGTCGGGCGCGGCCGACGGGCCGGGCGCCGGGACCCGGCCGGCCGGCCGAGGCTCCGGTTCCGCCCGTCGATCTGCCGGGCGGGCGGCGCACCACCGGACGGGACGAAGAGGATCGCGGCGGGCGGCGGCGCAACGACAAGCGGCCCGCCGCGCAGCCGCGCCGGACCGAACCGCGCCGGCGCGCCGGCAAGCTCACCATCGTCCAGGCGCTCGACGAGGAAGTCGAGCAGGAGCGGCAGCGCTCCCTGGCGTCGGTGCGCCGGGCCCGCGAGCGCGAACGCCAGCGCCAGGCTTCCGGGGAGGGCCAGCAGTTCATCCAGCGCGAAGTCATCGTGCCCGAAAGCATCCTCATCAGCGAACTTGCGAACCGGATGGCCACACGCGCGGTCGATGTGATTCGCGTCCTGATGCAGAACGGCATCCGGGCCACGCCGACCCAGGCAATCGATGCCGATACGGCCGAACTGGTGGTCGAGGAGTTCGGGCACCGCGTCACCCGCGTCGCGGAGAGCGATGTCGAGGAAGGGCTCTCCGGCGCTCCGGACATCGAAACCGATCTCAAGCCCCGCGCACCGGTCGTCACCGTCATGGGCCATGTCGATCACGGCAAAACGTCGCTCCTCGATGCGCTCCGACAGACCGATGTGGTCAGCGGCGAGGCCGGCGGGATCACTCAGCATATCGGCGCATACCGGGTGCGGACTCCATCGGGCGCCGATATCACGTTCCTCGATACGCCCGGCCACGAAGCCTTCTCGGCAATGCGCGCACGCGGTTCCAGAGCGACAGATATCGTCATCCTTGTGGTCGCGGCAGATGACAGCGTCCAGCCGCAAACCATTGAGGCGATTGCACATGCGAAGGCGGCGGAGGCGCCGATCATCGTTGCGATCAACAAGGTCGACCGGCCGCAATCCGATGCGCAGCGGGTCCGGAACGACCTGTTGCAGCACGAACTGGTCGCGGAAGAGTTCGGCGGCGACGTGCAGATGGTCGAGGTTTCGGCGACCGAAAAGACGGGCCTCGACAAGCTCGAAGAGGCCATTCAGTTGCAGGCGGACGTGATGGAGCTGATGGCCAATCCGGACCGCCAGGCGAGCGGCATCGTGGTCGAAGCGCAATTGGACCGGGGCCGCGGCGCCGTTGCCACCATCCTCGTCCAGAGCGGGACGCTCAAAGTCGGCGATATCGTCGTTGCCGGCGCCGAATGGGGCAAGGTCCGCGCGATGGTCGATGACCGGACCGGCCGGGTGAAGGCGGCCGGCCCTTCGGTGCCGGTCGAGGTGCTGGGCCTGTCGGAGCCGCCTGTCGCGGGCGATGAAGTCGTCGTGGTGGACAGCGAGGGCCGTGCGCGCGAAATCACCGAATACCGCGCCCGGCGCGACCGGGCGGCGCAGGCGGCGCCGGTCCGGCAGGGGTCCATCGACGATATCTTCAAGAGTCTCGCCGCCGGAAAGACCGAGAAGGTGCCGTTGGTCTTGAAGGCGGATGTGCAGGGGTCGGTCGAAGCCATTGTCGGCGCCCTGACGAAGCTCGGCAGCGACGAGGTGCGGGTGGATATCCTGCACAGCGGCGTGGGCGGCATCTCCGAGAGCGATGTCACTCTCGCGCATGCGTCCGGCGGCTTTATCATCGGCTTCAATGTCCGCGCCTCAAACCCGGCCCGCCTTGCGGCTCAGCAGCATGGCGTCGATGTCCGGTACTATTCGATCATCTACGAACTGATCGACGATATCCGGGATGCGATGGTAGGCAAGCTGGCGCCCGAATTGCGCGAACGCCAGATCGGACAGGCGGATATCCGGGAAGTCTTCAACATCACCCGCGTCGGCAAGGTGGCGGGTTGTCGGATCATCGAAGGCGTGGTCCGGCGCGGCGCCGGCGTGCGGTTGCTGCGCGACAACATCGTCGTCCATGAAGGGCGCCTTGCGACCCTCAAGAGGTTCAAGGAAGAGCAGCGCGAGGTCCGCGAAGGTTTCGAGTGCGGCATGTCGTTCGAGTCCTACCAGGACATCCAGGTCGGCGACGTCATCGAATGCTACGAAACCGAGGAAGTGCAACGCACGCTGCCATGACGCACGCCCGGATCGGCCCGCGACGGCTGCGCATGGGCGAGACGGTCCGCCATGCGACGGCCGGAATCCTCGCGCGGGCCACCTTCCGCGACCCCGACCTGCAAGCGCTGGAGATGGTCTCCGTTTCCGAAGTCGTGATGTCGCCCGACCTGAAGCGGGCGACAGCGTTTATCTCGATGCTGGGGCGCGACGACATCGATGACACGGTCGCGGCGCTGAACCGCGCGGCCGGCCATATCCGGGGCGAGCTCGGCCGCATGCTCGAATCCAAGTTCACGCCGATCGTCGAGTTCCGACGAGACCGCAGTTTCGACGAAGCCGAGCGGATCGAAACACTTATCCGGCAGAACCGCCATGGCTCGTAAGCGGCCGAAACGGACTGACCTCAATGGCTGGATTGTCATGGACAAACCTGCCGGGATGACGTCCACCGCGGTCTGCAACCGGATCAAGCGACTGAGCGGCGGCGCCAAGATCGGACACGGCGGGGCGCTCGACCCGCTCGCGACCGGCGTATTGCCGATCGCTCTCGGCCAGGCGACCAAAACGGTCTCCTGGGTCATGGACGGCAGCAAGGTTTATCGCTTCACGCTGCGCTGGGGCGAGGCCCGCGATACCGACGACGCCGACGGCAAGGTTACGGAGACCAGCGCCGTGCGGCCGGACGGCGACGCCATCCGGAGCGCCCTGCCCGCCTTTACCGGACAAATCATGCAGGCGCCGCCGCAATATTCCGCCGTCAAGATAGGCGGGAAACGGGCCTACAACCTGGCTCGCGCCGACGAAGCGCCCGACCTTCCGACCCGTCCTGTCGAGGTCATGGACCTGCGGCTCGAACGCCGTCCGGATGACGACAACGCAGAGTTCACCGCGGAGACCGGCAAGGGCGTCTATGTCCGCGCGATCGCGCGCGACCTCGCGGCCGCGCTCGGCACGGTCGGGCATGTCGTGGCCCTGCGACGGCTGCGCGTCGGGCCGTTTCGCGTCGAGGACGCAATAACGCTGGAAGAACTGGAAACTCTGGCCCATATAGGGCCCGAGAGTGTATTCTTGCTGCCGACAGACAGGTCGCTGGCCGACATCCCGGCTCTGTCCGTCTCGGAGCAAGAGGCCGCTGCGCTCAGAAATGGACAGGCGCTGCGGTTATTCGGCACGGCCGATCTTTCACGGATCGCCGGGTTCCACGACGGTATGACGATCCGCGCCCGGATGGGCGAGGTTCTTGTCGCCGTGGCCCGGTACGATTCAGGTACGGTTCGGCCCGTGCGGGTTGTCAATCCATAGCTGCAAGGAACGAGAGGAACAGATGTCGATTACCGCCGCACGAAAAACCGAACTCATCCAGGAGTTTCGTACGAACGAAAAGGACACGGGATCGCCGGAGGTGCAGGTGGCGGTTCTGACGGAACGCATCCGCAATCTGACCGGGCACCTCCAGACGCACAAGAAAGACCGCCACTCGCGCCGCGGCCTGCTGGTCATGGTCGGCCAGCGCCGCGGCTTGCTCGACTATCTGCGCGGCAAGGACAACGGGCGCTATCGATCGCTGATCGAAAGCCTCGGCCTGCGCCGCTAAGGACCGGGACGCCGGAAGGCCGGCGTCCGAGGGAAAAATACACAAACGGCCGCACCGTCCGGGTAGCGGCCAGGAAAGGGTTGCATCCAATATGTTCGATATCGTCCGCAAGGAAATCGATTGGGGCGGGCGACCGCTGGTCCTCGAGACCGGCCGCATCGCGCGCCAGGCCGACGCTGCCGTCATGGCCAGCCTCGGAGAAACGGCGGTGCTGTGCACCGTGGTCGCAGAGAAGAGCCCGAGAGTCGGGCTCGACTTCTTCCCGCTGACCGTCAACTACCAGGAAAAGACCTATGCCGCCGGCAAGATTCCCGGCGGTTTCTTCAAGCGCGAGGCCAGGCCGAGCGAGAAGGAAACGCTGACTTCGCGGCTGATCGACCGGCCGATCCGGCCGTTGTTCGCCAAGGGTTTCCGCAATGAGACCCAGATCGTCTGCACGGTGATGAGCCACGACCTGGAGAACGATCCCGATATCGTGGCGCTGGTCGGCACGTCGGCTGCGCTGACGCTGTCCGGAATCCCGTTCCTCGGCCCCATTGCCGGCGCCCGGGTCGGCATTGTCGACGGCGAGTTCGTCCTCAACCCCACAGTGGAGCAAATGCAGTCTTCGACCCTGGACCTTATCGTCGCCGGCACCTCTGAGGGCGTGCTCATGGTGGAGTCGGAAGCGCAGGAACTTCCGGAGCAGCAGATGCTGGACGCCGTGATGTTCGGCCATCGGGGCTTTGGGCCGGTCATCGACGTCATCATCGACATGGCAGAGGAATGCGCCAAGGATCCGTGGGACGTGCCCGATCCCGAGCTCGGCGCCGAGGAGGCGAAGGCAAAAGTCTATGAAATGGGCCGTGCGCCCATGGGGGATGCCTACGCCCTTCGCGAGAAGCAGGCCCGCCAGACGGCCATTTCGGCCGCCAAGATGGAAGTTCTCGCCAAGCTGGAAGAGGCCGGCACAGACCCGGCCCTGGCTGCCCCGTTCTTCAAGGACCTTGAGCGCGACCTCGTGCGGGGCGCCATTCTGGACACCAGCAAGCGGATAGATGACCGCGATCTGGAAACGGTGCGCCCCATCGATTGCGAGGTCGGCATCCTGCCGCGCCAGCATGGCAGCGCGTTGTTCACCCGTGGCGAGACGCAGGCGATCGTGGTTTCCACGCTCGGCACATCGCAGGACGAGCAGATCATCGATGCGCTGGACGGCGATTACCGCGAACACTTCATGCTCCACTATAACTTCCCGCCTTACTCTGTTGGTGAGGCGCGGATGCTGCGTGCACCCGGCCGGCGCGAAATCGGGCACGGCAAGCTCGCCTGGCGAGCCGTCCGCCCTTTGCTGCCGAAGAAGGAAGACTTCCCCTACACCATTCGCGTCGTTTCTGAGATCACGGAGTCGAACGGTTCGTCCTCGATGGCGTCGGTCTGCGGCGCATCGCTGTCGCTGATGGACGCGGGCGTACCCCTGAAGCGCCCGGTCGCCGGCATCGCGATGGGCCTCATCAAGGAAGGCGACCGCTTTGCAGTTCTCTCGGATATCCTCGGCGACGAGGACCATCTGGGCGACATGGACTTCAAGGTCGCCGGAACCGAGGCCGGCGTGACCTCGCTCCAGATGGATATCAAGATCACCTCGATCACCGAGGACATCATGGGCACCGCGCTGGAGCAGGCGCAGAAAGGCCGGATGCATATTCTGGGTGAGATGGCCGGGGCGCTCGACACGGCGCGCGACGATGTGAGCGATTTCGCGCCGCGCATGACCACCATGTCGATCCCGCGCGACAAGATCCGCGAAGTGATCGGTTCGGGCGGCAAGGTGATCCGCGAGATCGTGGAGACCACCGGCGCCAAGATCGACATCGACGACGATGGCACGATCAAGGTGTCCTCGGTCGATCCCAAGGCTTCCGAAGCCGCGATCGAGTGGATCAAGGGCATCGTTGCCGAGCCGGAAGTCGGCGCTATCTATACCGGCAAGGTGGTCAAGATCGTCGATTTCGGAGCGTTCGTGAACTTCCTCGGCAGCCGCGACGGGCTCGTCCATATCAGCGAGCTCGCCCCGCAACGGGTCAAGACCGTCGGCGATGTCGTGGAACAGGGCGACCAGGTGCAGGTCAAAGTGTTACGCGTCGACGACCGCGGCAAGGTGAGCCTCTCCATGAAGTCCGTCGACCAGGAGACCGGGGCAGACCTGACGGCGGCAGCGGACTGACGTCGATGGCGGTCGTGCGCCCGGTCCTCTTCTCCGGCCGCGAGGTCTTTCCGCTCATCGAGGGCGGCAAGGGCATCGCGATCTCGAACGGGGAGAGTTCGGGCGCATGGGCCGCCTGCGGCGGCGTCGGGACATTTTCAGGCGTCAACGCCGACAGCTTCCGCGACGACGGTTCGGCCATCGTCCAGAATTACTACGGCAAGACACGGCGCGAGCGGCACGAGGAGTTGCTGGCGCACGCCGTCCGGGGCGCAATCCATCAGGCCCGCATCGCCTATGAAAGCGCGGGCGGCCAGGGCCGCATCCATATGAATGTGCTCTGGGAAATGGCGGGCGCAGAGCGCGTACTGAACTCCGTGATGGAAGGCGCCAAAGGCCTGATCCACGGCATCACCTGCGGGGCCGGAATGCCCTACAAGCTGGCCGAATTGGCGGCGCGCTTCGGCGTCCACTACTACCCCATCATCTCCTCCGCGCGGGCCTTCCGCGCGCTCTGGAAGCGTGCCTACCGCAAGTTTCCGAACCTGCTCGGCGGCGTCGTCTATGAGGACCCGTGGCGGGCCGGCGGGCATAACGGCCTCTCCAATGTCGAGGATCCGAACCGGCCGGAAGACCCCTGGCCGCGCGTCGTCCAGCTACGCCAGCAAATGGCCGAAGTGGGCCTGGCGCATGTCCCGATCATCATGGCGGGCGGCGTCTGGTGCCTCGACGAGTGGTCGCACTGGATCGAGGACCCGGAGGTCGCCCCGGTCGCCTTCCAGTTCGGCACCCGACCGCTGCTCACCCAGGAAAGCCCGATCTCCGACGAGTGGAAGCGAAAGCTGCTGACACTCAAGGAAGGCGATATTTTCCTCAATCGCTTCAGCCCGACCGGGTTCTATTCGTCAGCGGTGCGCAACGCATTTCTCGACGAATTGCGCGAGCGCGCCGAACACCAGATCGCCTTTTCGACCGAGCCGGTCGGCGGCCACGATGTCGCATTTCCGGTCGGCCCGCGCGGGCGCCCGGTCTATGTCGCGGCCGACGACAGGACGCGCGCCGAAGCCTGGATCGAGGCCGGGTTTTCGGAAGCGATGCGCACGCCCGACTCGACCCTGGTGTTCGTCACGCCGGAACGCCGGCGGCAAATCCTGACGGACCAGATCGAGTGCATGGGATGCCTCTCGGCCTGCCAGTTCAGCAACTGGTCGCAGAACGAGGCCGGCACCACCGGCCGCAAGGCGGACCCCCGGTCCTTCTGCATCCAGAAGACCCTGCAACAGATCAGCCATGGCGGATCGGTCGAGGAACAGTTGATGTTCTCCGGCCACAACGCCTTCCGCTTCCGGTCGGACCCGTTCTACGTCAACGGCTTCGTGCCGACCGTAAAGCAGTTGTTCGACCGGCTTCTGACAGGAAAGTAACCGCCGGTCAGACCGCGGTCATGCCGCCGTCGATCACCAGTTCCGCACCCGTCATCCAGCTTGACTCGTCGCTTGCGAGGAACAGGCAGCCATTCGCAATGTCGGCAGGCTTGCCGAACCGGCCCATCGGCGTCTGGTCGAGCCGGGGGCGTGCCAGTTCCGGGTTGCTGTGGAACGATTCGGTCATCGGGGTATCGACGAAGCCCGGATGGACCGAGTTCACCCGGATGCCGTTTTCTGCATATTGCACGGCCGCCGATTTGCTCAGGGTCCTGACAGCGCCCTTGGAGGCATGGTAGGCGGCACTGTGGACAGAACCGACGATGCCGTAGATCGACGAGATGTTGATGATCGAGCCGCCGCCGGCCGCCCGCATCGGCTCAATGGCATGCTTGGTGCCGAGAAATACGCCGGTCGAGTTCACATCCATGATGCGGTTCCAGTTCGCGAGGTCCGCCTCGCCGATGCGCGGCGCCACCGAACCGTCCGGCATCCGCCCGGACACGCCCGCCGCGTTCAGCATGATGTCGAGCCGGCCAAAACGCTCCATCACGGACCGGACAGCCTCGCGCCACTGGTCCTCGTCCACCGTGTCGAGGTGGACATAGCAGGCCGCACCTCCGGCCTCCTCGATCTGCCGGACGACAAGCGGGCCGAGATTGTCGTTGATATCCGCAACCGCCACGCTGGCGCCGTGCTCCGCGAACAGGCGCGCGCTCGCCGCCCCGATCCCCGACGCGCCGCCGGTAATCATCGCCACCTTGTCTTCGAGTCGTCTTGCCGACGCCATCCGCCGCCCTCCCCGTCCGTGTTCTTCCGGCCTCTACCTTATTCCTCGACGGCCTCGGCGAAAATACGGATGGATTCCCGGAGCGGCCGGTCGCGGTCCCAGGTCTCCTTCGTCTCCTCGGCCAGCGGTGTCCGCGCCAGTAGCCGGAACAGGTCCTCGGCGCCCTTGTGGAAGCCGGGCGTCATGCCGAGGCTTTCGAAAAAGTCTGCGACCTCCGCCATCTCCGGATGGAAGCGGTGGGCGTCGGCCGGCAGCAGCCCGATCCGCTCTTCCATGCGAGCGAGCACAGCCGGCTGGCTGAAGGCGAGCTCGGCGCGCAGCTCCTCGGTCAATCCCGCTCGTTCGGCCGCCGTCAACACGGCCGCCTGAAGCGCCCAGTAACCCTTGTTGAGGGCGGAATAGAGCATCTTCTGCGCCGACGCCCTGCCGATTTCGGGACCGAGCGGACGGACCGCGATCCTTTCCGACGCCAACGCCTCCATCGCCGCGACCGGAGCGCCGGAGACGTAGAAGCGGGTCGGCTTCGGCCCCTTGGGAGACGGGCCGACAATGCCGCCGTCCACGAAACGCTCCTCCGGGAAGCGGGCCGCGATCCGCCGCACGGTCGCCGGCGCAACGGCATTCATGTCTGCAAAAACCGGCCCGTCGGCTCCGATCAGAGGCGCAATCCTCGCCGCGAAACCCTCCGCGGCCGCTGGCGGCATGATCGACAGCACGAGGTCCGATGCCGCGACCACGGCGCCAAGCGAACCCATATCCTCGAAACCGGCCGCCTCCGAGAGGCCCCGCGTCCTGGCGCTTCGCCCCGAAAGGTCGGTGACAACGCGCAACCCGTTGCACTCCCGCAAGGCCCGCCCCACGCCATGCCCCATATCGCCAGGGCTGAGTATGCCGACTGTTTCTACGGTCACGTCCTGCATCGTCCCTCTCTGCCGCCTGTCAGCACCGTTCCCCGGCACCCTGTCGAAGAGCGTTCACTCCCGATGGTCGAGGTGGCGCGCGAGGAAAATATCTTCGACAGACATGCCTGCGGACTGCCATTCGCTGCGTCGGCGACGAAAACCGGCAACCGCCCGCTTGCGTTCCGCCGCGTCGCCCTCTTGCCCGGGAACTGCGCACTCAATGCCACTCTCCTTGTTTCCGGGACCAACTACGCCGACGGTCTTCAAGGTCGCATGCTGCATCCGGCTCTTCCCTCTCGCTCTCCGCTCCGGCAAGTTTAGGGCGAACCTACAGGAGAGACATCCCCATGAAGGCCGTCGAAGCAATTTCGGAAATCCTGAAGCGCGAAGGCATCGGGACGATCATCGGCTACCCGGTGAACCATGTGCTCGAATATGCCGCGCATCTCGATATCCGCCCGATCATCGTCCGGCAGGAGCGCGTCGGCCTGCATATGGCAGACGCCATCTCGCGCATGACCTCAGGCGGCACGCTCGGCGTCTTCGCCATGCAGCACGGTCCCGGCTCCGAGAACGCCTATGGCGGCATCGCCCAGGCATACGGCGAATCGGTCCCGCTGCTCGTGCTCCCGATGGGCTATCCGCGCCGCATCGCGCATATCCATCCGAATTTCAACTCCACGCAAGCGATGAAGCCGATTGCGAAATCGACGGAGCCGATCACCTCGGTGGACGAGATCGCCAATGTCATGCGCCGCGCCTTCACCCGCCTGCGCAACGGGCGCGGCGGTCCGGTGGTCGTCGAGGTCCCCGCCGACCTCATGAACGAGGAACTGACCGGCGAACTCGATTACACGCCGGTGCTCTCGACGCGAAGCGGCCCCGATCCGGCGGCTGTGGCGAAAGCGGCGGAGATGCTGAAGGCGGCGGAACGCCCGGTCATCTATGCCGGCCAGGGCGTCCATTACGCCAAGGCCTGGCCGCAGTTGAAGGCGCTGGCGGAGCAGTTGGCGATCCCGGTCTGCACCAGCCTCGAAGGCAAGAGCGCTTTCCCGGAGGACCACCCGCTAAGCCTGGGCACGGGCGGGCTTGCCATGCCGCGCCCGGTGCGCAGCTTCCTCGACCGCGCGGACCTGATCTTCGGTATCGGGTGCAGCTTCACCGAGACCAATTTCGGCGTCTCCATGCCGAAGGGCAAAACGGTCGTCCACGCCACGCTCGACCCGATGGACCTGAACAAGGACGTGCCGGCGGCGCTCGGCCTTGTGGGCGACGCGGGACTTACGCTGGACGCCCTGTTGGCGGCAGTGGCCGGAGAGCCCACACGCGATTCCGGCGCCGTCGAAGCGGAGATCGCGGCCGGCATGAAAAGCTGGCTCGCCGAATGGGCCGCCAAACGCGAGAGCGACGAGGCGCCGCTCAACCCCTACCGGGTGCTTGCCGAGCTCGAACGCGCAGTGGACAAGAAGAATGTCGTCATCACCCACGATGCCGGCAGCCCGCGCGACCAGCTCTCGCCCTTCTGGAAAGCGACCGAGCCTCTCTCCTATATCGGCTGGGGCAAGACCACACAGCTCGGCTACGGCCTCGGCCTCGCCATGGGTGCGAAGCTCGCCTGCCCGGAGAAGCTCTGCATCAATGTGTGGGGCGATGCGGCCATCGGCTTCACCGGCATGGACGTCGAGACAGCAGTGCGCGAGCGCATCCCGATCCTGTCCATCCTGCTGAACAACTTCTCCATGGCCATCGAGCTTAAGGTCATGCCGGTCTCGACCGAGAAGTTCCGCTCGACCGACATCTCCGGCGACTACGCCGCCATGGCGCGGGCCTTCGGCGCCTATGGCGAGCGGGTGACCGATCCGGGCGAAATCCAGGCCGCCATCGCCCGCGGCATTGCCGCGACCGAGGCGGGCCAGCCGGCCCTGCTGGAGTTCATCACCTGCAAGGAGGTGGACGTCTCCCGCCAGTAGGCAAGCGGCAGGCCGGTTAGCCCGGATTTCTCGCCAATGTCACGGCCTGCGTCGCGTCCAGGCGTTCGATCCGCAAGGAGCGGGCCGAAAAGCGTAGCGGTGCCTACGGTTGAGGCCCGCGACGCCACGGGCGGGCGCCTGGGCGCGACCCGAAGGGCGACGCTGTCAGGCCGGCAGCGTGCGTCAAGCCGCTTGCCCGATGCCCCGCGCATCGCGCTGCGCGGCTTTCCTTCCCTGCCGGCCTGACAGCGCCGCGCAGACCATGACATTGGCGAGAAATCCGGGCTACGCCGGCTCGCGCATGGTCACGAACTCTTCGGCGGCGGTCGGATGGATGCCGACCGTCGCATCGAACTGGGCCTTGGTCGCGCCCATCTTCACGGCAATGCCGAGGCCCTGCGCGATTTCCGGGGCGTCGGCGCCGATCATGTGCGCGCCCAGCACACGCCCGCTCTCCGGCTCCACCACCAGCTTCATCAGGGTGAACTCGTCGCGGCCGGTGAGGGTATGTTTCAACGGCCGGAAGCGGCTCTTGTAGATATCGACCTCGCCATGTTTCGTGCGCGCTTCGGCTTCGGTCAGGCCGGCGGTGCCGATGGGCGGCTGGCTGAAGACGGCGGTGGGCACATCGGCATGATCGGCCTGCCAGGGCTTGTTGCCGAAAACCGTGTCGGCGAAGGCGTGCCCCTCGCGTATCGCAACCGGAGTCAGCGCCAGACGGTCGGTCACATCGCCGATGGCGTAGATATTCCCGACCGAGCTCCGCGAGTCCGCATCGACCGAGACCGCGCCCTTGCGGTCCATGGCAACTCCCGCCGCTTTCAGACCGAGGCCGGCGGTGTTGGGGTGTCTGCCGGTCGCAAACATGACCAGGTCGGTTTCGATCGTCCGGCCGGTATCGGTCGTGACCCGGTAGCTGCCGCCGGCCTTCTCGATGCCTGTCGGGTTGGTGCGGTTGACGATCCCGACGCCGTCGGCCCGCATCTGCTCCCCAAGTTCCTTGCGGACATCGTCGTCGAAGCCGTTGAGCAGGTGCTCGGCGCGGATCATCTGCACGGTTTCCACGCCGAGACCGTGGAAGATTCCGGCGAACTCAACCGCGATATAGCCGCCGCCAGCGATCAGGATGCGGTCCGGCCGGCTCTTCAAGTCAAGCGCCTCGTTGGAGGAGATGGCATGTTCGATTCCGGGGATGTCGGGCATCCAGGGCCAGCCCCCGACCGCGACCAGCACCTTGTCGGCAGTAATGCGGCGCTCGCCCAGCCGGACCGTATGCGCATCCTCCAGCACGCCGCGCTCCTCGATCAACTCGACGCCGGCGCCGGAGAGCAGGGAAAGATAGATGCCGTTCAGGCGGTCGATCTCCCGGTCCTTGTTGGCTATCAGCCGCGACCAGTCGAAATCGTTTCCCGGTGCGTCCCAGCCATAGGCGCAGGCATCCTCGAAATCGCGTGCGAAATGGGAGGCATAGACCAGCAGCTTCTTGGGGATGCAGCCCCGGATAACGCAGGTGCCGCCGACCCGGCTCTGCTCGCAGATACCCACCCGCGCGCCGTGTCCGGCGGCGATGCGCGCCGCGCGCACGCCGCCCGAGCCGGCGCCGATCACAAACAGGTCGTAGTCGTATTGCGCCATCCGGCTTTGCCTCACTCCATGAAACTGGCGGTGCCGTCCCGGCCGACGATCACATCGTCAGCCATCCCGATGAACAATCCATGCTCGACGATGCCCGGTATGACGCTGAGTTGCGCCGCAAGACCGCAGGCATCGTCAATCTTGCCAAATCGGCAATCCAGAATATGGTTGCCTTCGTCTGTAATAAAAGGTCCGGCGCCATCCGCGCGAAGCTCGGCCGAAGCGCCGAGCGCCACTATATGGCGGCGCACCTGCTCCCGGGCGAAGGGGATTGCCTCCACCGGCAACGGGAAAGCGCCGAGGTGTTCCACCGTCTTGCCGGAATCGACGATGACGACCAGGCGGTCCGCCGCGCACGCGACGATCTTCTCCCTGAGCAACGCCCCGCCGCCGCCCTTGATGCACCGCTTGCCGCCATCGACCTCATCCGCGCCGTCGATGGCCAGATGAACGCGCTCGACCTCGTTCAAATCGACCAGCGGAATGCCCTCTGTGCGGGCAAGCGCGGCGCTCTGTTCCGATGTCGGCACGCCGCGCAGGGCCATCCCCTCGCGGGCGCGCGCACCGATCAGCCGAATGGCATGGGCCGCGGTGCTGCCGGTCCCGAGGCCGACCGTCATGCCGGCCTCGATCAGATCGACAGCGCGCGCCGCCGCGAGCCGTTTCTCATCTTCCGCGCCCAAGGCTCAGCCGACGGCCATGCACAGATATTTGACTTCCAGATAGTCCTCGATGCCGTAATGCGAGCCTTCGCGGCCGATGCCCGATTCCTTGACACCCCCGAAAGGCGCCTCGGCGGCGGAGATCATGCCGGTGTTGACACCGACGATGCCGTATTCGAGACCCTCCGAGACACGCCAGGCCGTACCGAGGTCGCGTGTGTAGAAATAGGCCGCCAGGCCGAACTCGGTGTCGTTGGCCATGGCGATGGCTTCGTCCTCGTCCTCGAACCGGAAGAGAGGCGCCAGCGGGCCGAAGGTCTCCTCGCGCGCAACCTTCATGCCCGGCGTCACATCGGCGAGCACGGTCGGCTTGAAGTAGGTGCCGCCAAGCTCGTGCCGGCCGCCGCCCACGACGACCCGCGCGCCCTTGGCGAGCGCGTCCTCAATGTGCTCTTCGACCTTCTCTACTGCGCTCATGTCGATCAGCGGGCCCTGCAGCACGCCTTCCTGCATTCCGTCGCCGACGGACATGCCGGACACTGCCTGGCTCAAGCGCGCCGAAAAATCCTCATACACGCCGGACTGCACCAGCAGCCTGTTCGCGCAGACGCAGGTCTGGCCCATATTGCGGTATTTTGAAGCAAGAGCGCCTTCCACCGCTGCATCCAGATCGGCGTCGTTGAACACGATGAAGGGCGCATTGCCGCCGAGTTCAAGCGAGATCTTCTTGATCGTGCTTGCACACTGCGCCATCAGCACCTTGCCGATCTCCGTCGAGCCGGTGAAGGACAGCTTGCGCACGATCGGGCTGGTCGTCATCTCCGTGCCGATAGCGCCCGACGCCCCGGTGACGACGCTGAACACGCCCTTCGGGATGCCCGCCCGTTCGCCAAGCTCCGCGAGCGCCAGCGCCGAAAACGGCGTTGCCGACGCCGGCTTCAGCACCATCGGGCATCCGGCCGCGAGCGCGGGACCGGCCTTGCGGGTAATCATCGCGTTCGGGAAGTTCCACGGCGTGATTGCCGCGCACACCCCGATCGGCTGCTTGATCGCCAGAATGCGCTTGTCGGCCTGGTGCGGCGGGATCGTATCGCCGTAAACGCGCCGGCCTTCCTCCGCAAACCAGTCGATGAAGGATGACCCATAGACGATCTCGCCGCGCGACTCCGCCAGCGGCTTGCCCTGTTCCGCGGTCATCAGCACCGCCAGGTCTTCCTGGTTCTCCATCATCAGGTCGTGCCAGCGGCGCAGCACGACGGCCCGCTCCTTCGCCGTCTTCGACCGCCACGCGGGCCAGGCGCGCTCGGCGGCTTCGATCGCGCGCCGCGTTTCTGCCGCACCCATTTTCGGCACCGTGCCCAGAACCTCGCCATTGGCAGGGTTGGTGACCGGAACGGTCTCGCCACTGTCCGCATCGCACCAGGCGCCGTCGATGTAACATTGCTGCCGCAGCAGGGACGGATCGTTCAGCTTCATGGCGAGCCTCTCTTCGCCGGCGGGCAGCCGGTTCGGGATTGCAGGAGCGGTTTAGGGTTCAAGCGGCGCCCACTGGGCGTCCACCAGTCGTTCCACTGCCGGGAAACGCTGCTTGTAGTCCATCGTGCCGCTGCCCGAAATCCAATAGCCCAGATACACCACATCCAACTCCGCCGCACAGGCGATATCGATCAGGCGCAAGATCATGAAGGTGCCGAGGCTGCGGCGGGACTCGGCGGGATCGAAAAAGCTGTAAACGGCGGAAAGCCCATCCTCCAGCCAGTCTGTGAGGCAGGCGGCGAGCAGGCGGCCGGAACCGTCCCGCACCTCCAGGACGAAACTCGATACCGGCGTCTCATCCACCATGCCGCGATAATCCGCCAAGGTCATCGTGGCCATCTTGCTGCTGGCGTGCCGGCCCGACTGGTAACGGCGGAACAGCGAATACTGCTCGGCCGTGCCGACCGCCGGGCGGATAGCATCGCAAAGGTCGCCATTTCGCCGGCGAACGCGGCGCTGCGAACGGCTATCGCTGTAATCGGCAACATTGATACGGACCGGCACGCAGGCGGAGCAGCTCTTGCAGGCCGGCCGGTAGGCATATCCATAGCTGCGGCGGAAGCCGGCCCGGGAGAGATCGGTGTAGAGCGATCCGGCCTCGGGATCGCCGAGCTCTATGACGAGCTTGCATTCCAGTTGTTCGGGCAGATAGGGGCAGGCCCCCGGTGCGGTCGCATGGAAGATCTTCGGGCGTCTGGTCTTGCCGAGGTCCATGGGGGGATCCGACGAACTGCGTTGCGGGAAATATAAACCGCTGCGGCTCGGGGACAACCGGCTATACTGGCGGTGTTGTCTCACCCGTACACAGGCCGCCGCGATGTTTTTCAACCTGATGAAGAAGGTCCAGATGGTCAGTCCCGATCGGGCGCTGCCGGACCGCGACCGGGTCATGCCGGTTCCGCCCCAGCATTTCGTCAACGGGGAGCCGATGACACCGCCCTTCCCCGAGGGCATGGAGCGCGCGCTGTTCGGGCTCGGCTGCTTCTGGGGCGCCGAGCGCAAGTTCTGGGAACTGCCGGGTGTGTGGACCACCGCGGTCGGCTATGCGGGCGGTTACACAGCGAACCCGACCTATGAGGATGTCTGCACCGGGCGCACCGGGCACAACGAGGTGGTCGTGGCCGTTTTCGACCCGGCCCGGGTGTCCTACGACATGCTGCTCAAGGTCTTCTGGGAGTCGCACGACCCGACCCAGGGGATGCGCCAGGGCAACGATGTCGGCACGCAGTACCGCTCCGGCATCTATGTCTATTCCGATGCGCAGCGCGGCATGGCAGATGCCTCAAAGGCCCGGTTTGCCGCGGCGTTGAGACAGGCCGGCTACGGCGGCGCCACGACGGAGATTCTGGAAGCGCCGCCGTTCTACTACGCCGAGGATTATCACCAGCAATTTTTGGCCAAGGTGCCGCATGGATATTGCGGCCTGGGCGGCACCGGCGTCACCTGCCCGGTCGGCGTCGCCGCGGAGTAGGCCCGGAAGCGGTCAGCCGACCGCTTTCCTGAACCGCCTGAGCGCTTCCAGATGCTCCGCCAACGTCTCGAAGCCGGAATACATGGTGCGCACCGTCACATGGCTGACGCCGAGAGATTGCCAGCGGTCGAGGTCGCGGGCCGCCTCTTCCGGCGTGCGGTCGCCGATATGGATCGTGCCGTCGATGCCCAGTGCGGCCGGGTCGCGCCCCGCCTTCTCGGCCGCACCCCGCGCGAGGCCGATCTGGCGCGCCATCTCATTGCCGGGCGGCACGCGCGGATTGGCGAACCAGCCGTCGCCAATGCGCCCGGCGCGCTCGATTGCCGGGTCCTCGAAGGCGCCGACCCAGACGGGGATCGGGCGCTGCGGCGGCAGGGGGTTGATGCCGGCATCCTTGTGGCCGTGCCACCGGCCGGAGAAGCTGCCGGACGGCTCCGTCCATAGCCGGCGCATATAATCGACCTGTTCCTCCATCCGCCGGGCGCGGTTGCGGAAGGCCTGTCCCAGCACCTCGAACTCCATCGCATTCCAGCCGATGCCGACGCCGAGGCGCAGCCTGCCGCCGGAAAGCAGGTCGATTTCCGCTGCCTGCTTGGCGACCAGCGCCGTTTGCCGCTGCGGCAGGATCAGGATCGCGGTCGCCAATTCCACCCGTTCCGTGGCGCAGGCCAGGAACCCGAACAGGGTGAGCGGCTCATGGAACATGTTGTCGAGGGTGTAATAGGTCCGCCAGTCCCCCGCTCCGTTCGAGACCTCCTGCACCACATGGTCGATACAGGTGATGTGATCGTATCCGAGCGCCTCGACCTCCTGGACGAATCCGCGAATGACGGCCGGGTCGGTACCGATCTCCGTGGTCGGGAATGCCATACCGATCTTCATGCGTCTGTCCGTCTCCCCTGCCCTGGCGGCCGTTCGCCACGTAGAACCGACCGGTCGCCGTAGAGCTTGTGCGCCCGCGCCTCGAAGGCGAGCGCCATCCGTTTTGCGGCTTCCTGAAAAAACCGGCTTGCCAGGCCCCGCAGGAGCGCCGAGCGGAAGTCGCAGTCGATACTGAAATCTATCGTCGTCCCGCCCTCGGCGGGCATGAAGCGCCAATGCGTCGCCATGTGCCGGAACGGCCCATGCAGATAGGCCACGTCGATACGCTCCGGCTTTGCCAATGTGACGTGGGAGGTGAAGGTCTCGCGAAAGGGTCCGAAGCGCACCCGGAGATCGGCGACGACGGCTGCCTCCTCCCGCCGGCGGATACGCGCTCCAGCGCACCATGGAATGAACTCGGGGTATCGTTCAATGTCCGCAACCAGTACGAACATTTCATCCGGCGAATAGGGCACGAACAGCTGTTCGCGGTGGCTGGGCATCAGCCGCGCGCGGCCTTCAGCTTCGCGAAATCGCTGTCGGCATGGTAGGAGGACCGCGTGAGCGGAGACGACGACACCAGCAGGAAACCCTTCGCCATCGCCATCGTCGCATAGGCCTCGAACTCCTCCGGGGTCACGAAGCGGTCCACCGGATGGTGCTTCGGCGTCGGCTGGAGATACTGGCCGATGGTGAGGAAATCGACGTCGGCGCAGCGCAGGTCGTCCATCACCTGCGCGACCTGTGCGCGGGTCTCGCCAAGGCCGACCATTATTCCCGACTTGGTGAATACGGACGGGTCCAGCTCTTTGGCGCGTTCCAGCAGTCGGACACTGTGGTAGTAGCGCGCGCCCGGCCTGACAGCGCTGTAGAGGCCCGGCACGGTTTCGAGATTGTGGTTGAGGACATCCGGTTTCGCGGCGATCACGATCTCCAGTGCGCCCGGCTTTCGCAGGAAATCGGGCGTCAGCAGTTCGACGGTCGTGCCGGGCGCGTAGCTGCGGATCCACCGGACGGTCTCGGCGAAATGCGCCGCGCCGCCATCGTCGAGGTCGTCGCGGTCCACCGAGGTGACGACCACATGCGCCAGGCCCAGCTTCGCCACGGCCTTGCCGACATTCTCCGGCTCGGCGGCATCGAGCGCGCCCGGCTTGCCCGTTGCGACATTGCAGAAGGTGCAGGCGCGGGTGCAGATCTCGCCCATGATCATCATGGTTGCGTGGCGTTGCGCCCAGCACTCGCCGATATTCGGGCAGCCGGCCTCCTCGCACACGGTGGTGAGCCCGTGCTCGCGCACAATCCGGCGCGTTTCTGCGTAAGCCTTCGAGGTCGGCGCCTTCACGCGGATCCAGGCCGGCTTGCGCGGGCTCGGACTGTCCGGACGCAGGCGCTTCTCGGGATGCCGGAACGGCCGCGTCGCGGCGTCCGCCTTCGCCCGCGCCGAGGCGGGATCAGAAGTGGATAGCGCGGCCATAAGCGTCCAGTACCGATTCGTGCATCGCCTCGGAGAGGGTCGGATGCGGAAAGACGGTATGCATCAACTCGGTTTCGGTTGCCTCCAGAGTGCGCGCGACGGCGTATCCCTGGATCAGTTCCGTTACCTCGGCCCCGATCATATGGGCCCCCAGCAACTCACCCGTCGCCTTGTCGAAGACGGTCTTGACGAGCCCTTCCGGTTCGCCCAGCGCAATCGCCTTGCCGTTGCCGACATAAGGGAACCGGCCGATACGGAGTTCGTAGCCTGCCTCCCTGGCGGCGGGCTCGGTATAGCCGATGCTCGCCACCTGCGGGCGGCAATAGGTGCAGCCGGGTATCGCGCCCGGGTCCAGCGGGTGCAGCCCCTCCAGCCCGGCGATCTTTTCGACGCAAAGCACGCCTTCGTGGCTCGCCTTGTGCGCCAGCCAGGGCGGCCCCACCAGGTCGCCGATGGCATAGACGCCCGGCTCGCCCGTGCGCAGCCATTCATCGACGACGACGTGGCCCCGCTCGACCCGAACGCCCGTGCCTTCGAGGCCGAGTTCTTCGACATTGCCCGTGATGCCGACCGCCAGAATCGTTCTCTCGGCGTCCACCGTCACCGTTTCGCCGTCCGCCGTCTGCACCGCCGCCTTGCCGTCGGCAACGCCCGCCACCTGCGCGCCGGTCATTATCGTCATGCCCTGCTTGCGAAACGTCTTGAGGGCGAAGTCCGAAATCTCCGGATCTTCCGCGGGCAGGATGCGGTCCACCAGTTCCACCACCGTCACCGGCACGCCGAGATTGCAGTAGAAGCTTGCAAACTCGATGCCGATGGCGCCGGAGCCGACCACCAGCAGGCTTTGCGGCAGTGCCTCGGGGACCATCGCTTCCTTGTAGCTCCAGACCGTCTCACCGTCGGGCTCCAGGTCCGGCAGGGAACGGGCGCGGGCGCCAGCCGCGAGCACGATATGGGGCGCTCTGACCGCCATGGTCTCCTGCCCATCCTTCTCCACCGCGACGCGACCGTTTCCTGCCAACCGGCCGGCCCCGTCGATAACCGTCACCTTGTTCTTGCGCAGCAGATGCGCAACGCCCCGCGACAATTGGCCGGCCACCTGCCGCGACCGCTTCACGATCCGGTCGAGGTCGAAAGCGACATCCCCGGCGCTGAACCCGAAGTCGTCCAGATTATGCAACAGATGATTGATCTCGGACGTGCGCAGCAGCGCCTTTGTCGGGATGCACCCCCAATTGAGGCAGATGCCGCCCAGATGCTCACGTTCGACAAGCGCCGCCTTCATGCCGAGTTGGGCGGCGCGGATCGCCGCCACATAGCCGCCCGGACCGCCGCCGACGACGACGAGATCGAACTGTTTGTCGGCCATCGCCTTCCTCCGACCCGGCTACAGCAACATTGCTGCGGGACACTCCGCCAGCGCCTTGAACTCGCCCAGAAGGCGGGCGCCGAGCGCACCGTCCACGGCGCGGTGGTCGCAGGAAAGCGTACATGTCATCACGGTCGCGATGGTCAAGGCGCCGTCCTTGACTACAGGCCGCCGTTCGCCCGCACCCACCGCGAGGATGGTCGCCTGGGGCGGGTTGATGACGGCGTCGAACTGCCGGATGCCGAACATACCCAGATTGGAGACGCTCGAAGTGCCGCCCTGGTATTCCTCCGGCATGAGCTTCCCGTCCCGGGCGCGAGCGGCGAAATCCGTCATCTCGGCGGAGATCGCGGCAAGGCCCTTCGAGTCCGCCTGGCGCACTACGGGCGTCACCAGTCCGTTCGGCACCGCCACGGCGACCGCGATATCGGCCTGGCTGAACTTCAGCAGGCCCTCTTCCGTCCATGAGGCGTTGGCATCCGGAACGCGGCAAAGTGCCGTAGCCAGCGCCTTGATTACGAAGTCGTTGACCGAAACCTTTACGCCCTCGGGCGCCCGGGCGTTGATCTCCCGGCGCGCCTCCAGCAAGGCATCGATCTCGCAATCCACCGTCAGGTAGAAATGCGGGACCGTCTGTTTCGATTCCGTCAGCCGACGCGCGATAACCTTGCGCATATTCGAGTGCTTGACACGCTCGAAGGGCGGCAAGCCGGGCAATTGTTCCAGCTCAGGCAGCGGGCGGGCCGCGGGCGCGCCCTGCCGGAGCTCGCGTTCGATGTCTCGCTTGACGATCCGGCCCTCGGGGCCGCTGCCGGCTACCCCTTTTAGGGGTAGTTCGGCCTCACGGGCCATCCGGCGCGCCAGCGGGCTGGCGAAAATGCGTCCGGGCCCGTCATCCTCGCCGGCTGAGCCGGTTGCGTCGGAAGCCCGGCGCACGTCATCGCGCGTGATCCGGCCATGCGCGCCGCTGCCGGCAAGCGTCGTCAGGTCGATGCCTGCGAGCGCGGCCATCCGCCGGGCGAGCGGCGTTGCCTTCACATCCTGCTCCGGCGGGGCCGCGACCGCCTCGGCCTTCGGGGGCGGAGCATCCGGCGCGGATGGGGCCGCGAACGGCTGTTCCTCGCCCAGGTCCTCGCCTTCTTCCACGAGGACGGCGATCACGGCATTGACGGCCACGCCCTCGCTGCCCTCCGGCACCACGATCCGGCCGACAACGCCCTCATCGACCGCCTCGACCTCCATCGTCGCCTTGTCGGTTTCGATCTCGGCGATCACGTCGCCGGGAGCCACCTTGTCGCCCTGCCCCACCAACCATTTGACCAGATTGCCTTCGGTCATCGTTGGCGACAGGGCCGGCATCAGGATCTCGGTCGCCATCCTCCGCGCTCCCTTCAGGCGTAGCAGGCCGCCCGCGCCGCAGCGGCGATACGCGCCGCGTCGGGCAGCGCCAGCGCTTCGAGATTGGCGGCGTAGGGCATCGGCACGTCCTCGCCGGTCACCCGTACCACCGGGGCGTCGAGCCAGTCGAACGCATCCTCCATGGCGATGGCCGCAATCTCCGAGCCGATGCCGGCAACCGGCCAGCCTTCCTCCACGGTCACGATACGGTTGGTCTTCCGGACCGATTCCGCGACTGCCGCCCGGTCGAGCGGGCGCAGCGTGCGCAGGTCGATCACCTCAGCATCGATCCCCTCGCCCGCCAGCACCTCTGCGGCTTCCAGCGCCACCGCACACATCCGCGAGAAGGCGGTAATCGTCACATCCGTGCCGGGGCGCAACACTTTGGCGCGGCCGATAGGCACGGTGACATCGGGATCGACCGGCACCGCGCCGCGTTGTCCGTAGAGAATCTCGTTCTCCAGGAAGATGACCGGGTTTGGGTCCCGGATCGCCGTCTTGAGCAGGCCTTTCGCATCCGCCGCCGTGAACGGCGTTACCACGATCAGGCCGGGAATATGCGCATACCAGCTTGCGTAGCACTGCGAATGCTGCGCGGCCACACGCGACGCCGCCCCGTTCGGCCCCCGAAACACGATCGGGCAGCCCATCTGGCCGCCGGACATGTAGAGCGTCTTGGCGGCTGAGTTGACGATCTGGTCAATGGCCTGCATGGCGAAGTTGAAGGTCATGAACTCGACCACGGGACGCAGTCCGCCGAAGGCCGCGCCGACGCCCAACCCGGCGAAACCGTGTTCGGTAATCGGCGTATCGCGAACGCGCCGGGGACCGAACTCGGCGAGCAGCCCCTGCGTCACCTTGTAGGCGCCTTCGTATTCCGCGACTTCCTCGCCCATCACGAAGACTGCCTCGTCGCGGCGCATTTCTTCGGCCATGGCGTCCCGCAGCGCCTCGCGCACGGTCATCTCGACCGTCTCGCCCCGGTAGTCCGCTTCGGGCGCCGGCGCAGGGGCGCGTTTCGGCGCTTCCCGCTTCGGCGCCGCGGGCGGCCTGGGCAACGGAGCCTTCGCAGTCGGCGCGGCATCCGCGCTCTCGCCCTCGGCATGCAGCAGCAGGATGGTGGCGTTGACCTCGACGCCCTCCGTGCCTTCCGGAACGACGAGGCTCGCTACAGTCCCCTCGTCCACCGCCTCGACTTCCATGGTCGCCTTGTCGGTCTCGATCTCGGCGATCACATCGCCCGGGCTGACCCGGTCGCCTTCGGAGACGAGCCATTTGGCGAGCGTCCCTTCCGTCATGGTCGGCGACAACGCCGGCATGGTCACGGCGACGGGCATCGCGTCATGCCCCCAGAAGGACGTCGGTGTGGAGTTCGGAGGGATCGGGCTCCGGACTCTGCTCGGCGAATTGCGCCGC
Source organism: Alphaproteobacteria bacterium (assembly GCA_965261985.1). Lineage (GTDB taxonomy): Bacteria > Pseudomonadota > Alphaproteobacteria > Bin95 > Bin95 > Bin95. Next base: position 3,219,388 of record OZ253490.1, on the reverse strand, counting down.
GTCGGCGACGATCTCCCTGATCTCGCCGTCAATCGCCTTCAGAGCATCGGCGTCGGCATGGCCTTCGCTCTCCAGCACGTGTCGGAGCCGCTCAATGGGGTCGCGGTCCCGGCGCATCCTGTTGACCTCCTCGCGGGTTCGGTATTTCGCCGGGTCGGACATGGAATGCCCGCGATAGCGATAGGTCTCCATCTCGAGAATGGCCGGCTTGCCCCCGCGCGCTTCAGCCACCGCCTCGCTCGCAGCCGCATGCACGGCGCGCACATCCATGCCGTCCACCAGCCTGCCGGGAATCCCGAAGCCTCCGCCCCGCGCATGCAGGCCGGCCCCGGCCGACGCCCGCGAGACCGCGGTGCCCATGCCGTATTTGTTGTTTTCGATCACGAACAACACCGGCAGTTCCCAAAGTGCGGCGAGATTCAGCGACTCATAGACCTGCCCCTGGTTCGCCGCGCCGTCGCCGAAATAGATCACCGACACGCCGTCCTCGCCCTTGTAGAGGTGCGAGAAACCGAGGCCGACGCCAATAGGTACCTGCGCGGCGACGATGCCGTGCCCGCCGAAGAAGTTCTTCTCACGCGAGAACATGTGCATGGAGCCGCCCTTGCCGCGCGAATAGCCGCCCTCGCGACCCGTGAGTTCCGCCATAACGCCGCGCGCGTCCATGCCTGCCGCCAGCATGTGGCCGTGGTCCCGGTAGCCGGTGACGACCGAATCCTGCTCGCCCAGGCAGGCCTGGATGCCGACGACCACCGCCTCCTGGCCGATATAGAGGTGGCAGAAACCGCCGATCAGGCCCATGCCGTACATCTGTCCCGCCCTCTCCTCGAAGCGGCGGATCAGCAGCATGTCCCGATACCAGCGCAACAATTGGCCGGAATTCGGGGCAGCGCCGTTTGCAGCGGCGCGTCCGTTCCTCGCCGCAGACGCGGCGTCCCGTTTCTTTGACGGCTGCCTGCTCATGTACGGCCTCCGTGTTCCTGGAAACCCGTTCAGCCCGCTTCGGCGTCTAGCAGGATGACAATCTCGTCCGGCCGCCCGACATGCAGCAGGGCCCGGACATATTCGTCGAGCAGGTCGGCGTCGGCCGGGTCCTGCTTAAGCTGGGCGGCGCGCAGCTCGAGCCGGCCGCGATGTTCCTGCAGCACATCGTGCTGCGCCTGCACCTCCGTGATGCGGTGTTCGATCTCCATCAGGGACAATGCGCCGCGCTCTCCGACCAGGGCATGATAACCGAAGTAAACAGCAACACAGGCAGCCGCCACCGGCCCTACCGCCAGTCTCAGCAAACGCCGCATTTCGCTGCGTGTCGACATGATGCGGCAAGGAAACACGATGCGCCGGCCGGGTCAATCCGGTGCGGCGCGACCCTGCGATTTTCTGGCCGGGCGCTTCGATTCGTGCTTCTTTCCCGCGCCCTTTTATCCTTCACGGGCCAAGGAAGGACTGTCCGAATGATCGAGCTTGCCATCTACAGCTCCGTCGCCAATCCGCCGCGCGGAGACGACCTCGACCGGTGCATGGCGGAAGCCATTCGGGAAGCGGAGGCGGCGGAGGCGGCGGGGTTCTCCGGATTTTTCGTCGGCGAGCACCATCAGGACAAGGACGGTTTCCTGCCGTCGCCTTTCGTCGTTCTTGGGGCCATTGCCGCCCGAACCCGGCGCATCCGCGTCGGCACCGCGGTGCTGCTTCTGCCGCTGCACCACCCGATTCGGGTCGCCGAGGACTCCGCGACGCTCGACATCGTTTCGAGCGGGCGAGCCGTGCTGGGCGTTGGCCTCGGCTACCAGGAAGCGGACTTCCGCGCGGCCGGTATCGACAGGCGCGAGCGCGTTCCGCGCTTCGAGGAGTCCGTGGAAATCCTGCGCCAGGCCTGGACCGGCAAGCCTATCCAGCACAAGGGGCGGGCGTTCGAGATCGACGGTGTGCGGGTGACGCCAGCGCCGCTGCAAAGACCGGGCATCCCGATCTGGGTCGGCGGCTGGGTTCCGGCGGCCGTCGAACGCGCCGGGCGGCTGGGCGACGCCCTGGTGCTCGGGCCCTCCTTCACGCTGGACGAGAACCGGGAGCTGGCGGACCGCTACCGCGCCGCGGCGGAGGCCGCCGGAAGGGTGCCGCAATTCGTGCTCATGCGGGATGCCTGGGTGGCGGACAGCTTCGAGGATGCTGCCCGCATCTACGGCCCCGAAGTGACGGACGCCTACCGCTACTACTGGCGCAACGGCGCCGTCGCCTTCCGCGGCTTCGAGTCCGAAGACGCGCTCCGGTTCGAAACCGCGTGGAAGGACCGGATGATTGTCGGCGCGCCGGAGACCTGCATAGCCGAGTTCAGGCGCTGGTCGGAGGCGCTCGGCGTCTCGAACTTTATTCTCCGGCTCCGGCATGCCCATTCCGGCGGGCCGCCGCACCGCGAGATCGTGTCTGGCATCGAACGCTTCGGCCGCGATGTGATCCCGTATCTGTAGCAGCCTGCGGAAGGCGTTGCCGCCTTGCGTCCGGGCCGCTTGCCGCCGCATACTGCCGCTTGAGTTCGGGTATCGAATCCGGGGCCATGCTCGACCTGCCGAACCTGCTCAGCCTATCGAGAATCGCGGCTCTGCTTCCGCTCGCGCTTCTGCTCGCCACCGGCCAGTACTGGTGGGCGACGGCGCTGTTCGCGGCCGCGGCCGCAACAGACCTGCTGGACGGCTATCTTGCCCGCCGGCAAGGCAAGGTCACCGTCTTCGGCGCGACGCTCGATCCGATTGCCGACAAGGTGCTGGTGGCGGGGACGGCGCTGTTGTTGGCCGGGCTCGGCGGCCTCGGGCTGTGGGGCACGCTGGCCGCCGCCCTGATCCTTTCGCGCGAACTCATCGTTTCAGGATTGCGCGAGGCGGCGGGGGGCGGCGCGCTCCCGGTCACCCGCGTGGCGAAATACAAGTCGGCGGCCCAGATGGCGGCGTTGACCCTGCTGATTGCAGCCCCCGAACTGCCGCCGGCAGCGCACGAGGCCGGTGTCGTCCTGCTCTGGATCGCCGCCGTGCTCACGGTGTGGACCGGCGCGGGCTATGTCCGCAAGGCGCTGGACGCGCTCGGATGAAGGTGCTCGGCGTCGCAGGCTGGAGCGGCAGCGGCAAGACCACGCTCGTCCTCAAGCTCATTCCCGCCCTGCTGCAACGCGGCGTCGCTGTCTCGACCGTCAAACATGCGCATCACAATTTCGATGTCGACAAGCCCGGCAAGGATTCCTGGGAACACCGGCAGGCCGGCGCCCGCGAGGTGCTGGTGGCGTCCGGCCGGCGCTGGGCGCTGATGCACGAACTGCGCGAGGACGCCGAACCGCCGCTGGAGCAACTGCTTGCCAGACTCTCGCCCGTGGACCTGGCCCTGGTCGAAGGCTACAAGCGCGAGCCGCACCCCAAGCTGGTGGTTCACCGCACGGCGGTCGCCGGCCCGCCGCTCTGGCCGGACGATCCGAACGTCCTTGCCGTCGCGTGCGACGCAAAGACCGCGGACGCGGTGCGCGCAGACGGGCTGGTCGCACTGAACCTTGACGATCCCGCTGCAATCGCCGATTTCATCGTCGAGCGGCTGGAGTTGCACGCGTGAAAATCCTCTATTTCGCCTGGCTGCGCGACAAGGCCGGCATATCGGAGTGCCAGGTCTCGCCTCCGCCCGGCATCGCGACGGTCGGCGCGCTGATCGACTGGCTGGCGTCACAGGACGACAGGCAGGCCGAAGTCTTCGCCGACCGCTCGGTTGTGCGCTTTGCGGTCAACCAGGACTTCGCGGAGGCCGACACCCGGATCGCGCCCGGCGACGAAGTGGCCTTCTTCCCTCCGGTTACCGGAGGCTGACGCGATGATCCGGGTCCAGCGCGAAGCCTTCGATGTCGGGCGCGAGATCGCGGCGCTCACCGCTGGCAACACCCGCATCGGCGGCGTCGCCAGCTTTGTCGGGCTGGTGCGCGACCTGGGCGGCCTCCGGTCCATGACGCTGGAGCACTATCCCGGCATGACCGAGCGCCAACTTGAGCGCATCGACGCCGAAGCACATCGGCGTTGGCCATTGGAGGCGTCATTGGTCGTCCACCGCTATGGCCGGCTGGAGCCGGGCGAACCGATCGTGCTGACGATCACGGCCTCGGCGCACCGCCAGGCCGCCTTCGACAGCTGCAACTTCCTGATGGACTGGCTCAAGACCGAAGCGCCCTTCTGGAAGCGCGAGGAGGGCCAGGACGGCGAGCGCTGGGTGGCCGCTCGCGCGGACGATGACGAGGCGCGCGAGCGCTGGCAGGAGACCGGCTGAAGGCGCCGGCTTCGTTCATCGCCGGCGATTGGCTCGGGCCGTCGGAGAGTCTGATCGCTTTGCGACACGAAAAGCTGCCCCGAACCTCGGCCGCCCTATCGCTCTCGCGCCGCTTTAGCTCAAACCGAACTCACCTGTAAAACCCGGTGAAACGCTGTGGGATATTTGGCGAATATGGCGTTTATCCATAACATTAAGTTATCGAATTCATAATAATATACCATTGGAATTATCACGATCTTCCCGGGATCATGGCCTTAACGCTACGGCGGAACGCTATCGACGCCAGGAGGCGCAAGAACAAATGCGCAGTTCAAACGACCTGACCACAGAATCCGAAGTCCCGACGGCAGACAATCGAAGCAGACGGCGCGCCTGTTCCGGCGACACAATTCTGCTCCAGGACCGTCTCCTGATCGAAAAGATCGCCCGGTTCAACCGCGAGCGCATCCCGGAAGGAACCGCCCACGGGATAGGTTCGGGCGCCTACGGCGTCTTCGAGGTCACGAACCCGAATGTGCGCCGCTGGACCCGAACGCGCATGTTTTCGGAGGCTGGCAAACGCACCGAAGTTTTCATGCGCTTCTCTGCCGTCGCCGGCTCCGAGGGAGCAACCGGACCCGCGCGCGACCTGAGCGGCTTCGCCGTTAAGTTTTACACAGAAGACGGCAATTGGGATCTTGTCGGCAACAATACGCCGGTGTTCTTCATCCGCGATCCGGCAAAGTCCCCTGCACTCAACCGCTTGCCAAAAACCGGCCCGGAAACCAACCGGCAGGAAGCCGCCGACAATGTGTGGGATTTCTTCTCCCATTCGCCGGAAGCCACGCACCGGTTCACCTGGTTGTTCGGCGACCGCGGCCTGCCGCGAAGCTGGAGGCATATGAACGGCTACGGCTCCCATACCTTCCAGTGGGTCAATGCCGCCGGAGAGCGCGTCTGGGTGAAGTTCCATTTCAAGACCGACCAGGGCATCGAAGGCCTCTCGACGGAAGAAGCGGCGCGGATTTCGGGCGAGGACCCTCAGCATCTCCAACATGACCTGTACCGGGCGATCGGGAACGGAAACTTCCCGTCCTGGACGCTGAAAGTGCAGGTCATGCCGGAGGCCGATGCCGCCGGATACCGGATCGATCCCTTCGACCTCACCAAGGTATGGCCGCACAGCGACTACCCGTTGATCGAGATCGGGCGGATGACGCTCAACCGGCTCCCCGACAACTATTTCGCCGAGGTCGAACAGTCGGCCTTCGATCCCGGCCATATGGTCCCCGGAGTGGGCCCGAGCCCCGACAAGATGCTGCAGGCCCGCCTGTTCGCCTATGGCGACGCGCATCGCTACAGGCTCGGCATCGACCACACCCGCTTGCCGGTGAACAGCCCGCGCGGACGCCTCTTCGCGCAGGGCCTGAACTACGGGCGCGACGGGGCCATGCGGTTCGACGGCAATGGCGGCCGGTCGGTGAACTACGAGCCGAACAGCTTCGGCGGCCCGGTCGAGACGGGCGAACCGCTCTATGCCCCCATGGAGACCGGCGGCCTCTCCGGCAGCTACGGGCCGGACGTGCGCGAAGTGGACGATTTCGCCCAGGCCGGCGCGCTCTACCGGCTGATGTCGGAGGACGAGCGCGAACGGTTGGTCGCGGCTATTGCGGGTTCGCTCTCCCAGGTCCAGCGGACCGAGGTCGGCGACACGATCGTGTGCCGCACGATATGCCACTTCCGCCGCGCGGACCCTGACTACGGCAAGCGGGTGGCGGTGGCGGTCAAGGCGCTACGCGGCGGGGTGCGGACCGCGTCCTTCCGCGCCCGCGAAGCGGCGGCGGCGCAGCTCTAGAAGCTGGTCGCGGTGGCGCCGGCCCCTCCCTCCGGCGCCACCAGCCGTCGCCCCGGCAATCCCAAGTGTCGGCCCGGACCCGATCCAGGGCCCAGTCGCGCCGCCCGACGAGGCCCCGCAAGACTCGGCTCCGGCTCTACGTTGCGCTCCGCCCGGGGTTGCAGAGGAGAGCGCGGCGCCCGGGACCGCAGGTCCACCGGTGATGCAATCCAACAGGATTCCGGCCAGGTGGACCGTTTCGGAATCGTACGGCTGGCGTTTCCCGATTTCTCGTCGAACGTGGATATTCGGTTGAAGAACATCCGATCGCAGATACTCTGGCTGCCTGAGCGCGCATCCCGCCTGGAAGGCCGTCTCCATCCCACAGGGCAGGAAGAGGCATGAAAGAACCCCGCAAGCACGGCCGCCCGGCAGGGAAGCTTGTGCCGGAGCCGGTCCCGGACAGAGCGACGCATTGGGAAGTCCCCGAACCGCGCGACACGGCCGAGGTGCATTTGGCCGATGGCGGGACCGTCCTGCTCCGACGCCACGGCAATCCGAACGGTCCCAGGATCGTGCTGAGCCACGGCAACGGGTTCTCGGCGGACGCCTACCTGCCGTTCTGGTCCCTGCTGCTTGATCGATTCGATGTCGTGATCTACGACCTGCGTAATCACGGTCGCAACCCGCTCGTGGACCTCGCGAGCCACCATATGCCGATGATGGTCTGGGACAATCTTCGTGTCGTGAGGGCGGTCGACCGGCATTTCGGCGCCAAGCCCAAGATCGGGATCTACCATTCACTCTCGGCTGCCATCGGCGCCTACCAGACCATCGAGGAGAGCAGCTTCGCCGCCCTGGTGCTGTTCGATCCGCCCATCTGCCCGCCGGGGCTTACCGAGGCGCGCAGGAAGGTCATTCGCGCCGCGGGTCCCCGCGTTGCCGAGCGTACGCACGGCCGCCAGAAATATTTCGCCGACTGGGAAGAACTCGCCAAACAGATGAGTGGTGCCAGGGCATTCGAGCGCCTGGTGCCCGGCGCTGTCGATTTGCTGGCGCGCACGACGCTCCGCCGCCGCGCCGATGCGGACGGGCTCGAATTGTGCTGCCCTCCGGAGTTCGAGGCGCGCCTGTTCGACGACCTCTACAAATGGTCGTTGTCGCTCAATGTCGCGTCCTTGGAATGCCCGATCGAGGTCATCGGCGGCGACCCGATGGTCCCGTTCTCGTTCCTGCCCTCCGTGGACATCGAAATGATGATGCCGGTCGATTTCGACTTCATTCCGGATACCACGCACCTGCTGCTTCTGGAGGAACCCGAAGCGTGCGCACGGATTGCGGTGGAGTTTCTGGAACAGCGTTCCCTGGCGTGAACGCCGCCCGGGAGGGGCAGCAGATCAGAATGAAGGAAGGGGACCGCCGCCATTGACGCTCCTCTCGAGCACGCCGTCCAGCATCCGCGCGATCGTCCGCCCCTCGTCATGAGTCAACATTCCGGAATGCTTTCCGGGCATCCGGTAAATCTCGACTTCCGGCTCGCCGATCTTGTCCGCGGTCTTTCCGGACAACACCTGAAAACTCAGCAGGTTTGCCCACCAGATCCATGATTTTTCCGGAAGCACGCAAACAACTCGGCCCGGATACGGCTCAGGATCGTGGTTCCGGGAAAGCGAAACATTGGTGCACTGCCCCTGGTCCGTCACACAGGCGAACAGCCGACTCCTCCGACGCCGAATCATCCACCATCGAAACTTGGAAGTGCCTCTTGTCAGGTTGCAGAAACGGTAAGAATTGAGATACCAGACAGTCACGAACCATGGCACTTTCACAAACGAATCCAACAGCATCAACACACCGATCTCATCGCCGTCCTGCACTAATTTCCGCGCCGCTTCGAGCACGAACATTCCGCCCAGAGAATAGCCGACCAGGTTATACGGACCCACCGGCTGAATGCGCTTGATCTCTTCCACATAAAGCGAAACGAGATGTTGCAACGGCTTTCGGCGAAACTCCGAAATCCGTTCCGTTGCCGGCGGCCAGAGGCCGTAAACCGGCCTGTCCTTGTCGCCGAGTTGCTCTGCCACTCTTTGAAAGGTCCGCATGTCGGCATAGCCGGGAACTGTGAGAAACAGCGGTGCCCCGCCATTGCCTTCGCAAAGAGTCACTATACAGGTGTCTTTCGGCTCCGGATAGCTTCCAAGTCTGACCCTGACCTCCGACATCCCGCCACTCTCCCTCAGGCGACACACAGCTATGGTAAATCGCCTTGCAGGACACCTCAACCGGGTCGCCCCCCCCATCCGGGCCGGGGCCCTGCGCCGCAAGGAAACCCGGCCGGATTGACCTTCGTTCCAGGCACCTCGCCTTTGCTCCCGCCTATACGGGCTTGGGACATGAAGACGCTGTCCACGCCTTCAACATCATTTCCCCGTATATGTTGCCTTCCACCATGACCCCGCTACTTCGGCGTGCGCCACTGCATATCCAGGCGCGGCTCCGTCCCCGGCGCCTCAGTCGTAGACCGCCGTCGCTATTCTGCATCCTCTATAAACTTTCTAACTATCGGAGTAGCGTTTTCGACAAATTGATGGTGATTTGGACGAGTGTCTTCGCAAAAGAATCATCTAATATATCTCCGCAACAATCTACCCAAACGCCTTTATTACCGGATTCGATGTCGTCAGCAATACTCAATTTCTTAAGTTCGGACAATCGTGATTCTGGCAGTGCTTCGTTGTTGTATATTGATACCGAGGCATTCCAAAAATTTACTCCATTATTGTTTCGCTCTCGGGACAATTCGATACGATAAGAAAGATTCCAATTTCCCCAAATGACAGGTCCCTTACCTACCGAATCCGAATGCCACATATGGTAGTATCGCCAGTTACTATCGCCTCCAGCCCAGCTACTCGTTCCACGCGACCTAACATGATCGGGAACAGATTCTACGACTTGTTCATGAATCGTTCGACAAAATCTAGTAATATTGTCAGTGTTGTTGGAATAATTCCGGCGCACAATTCCATCCTCATTTCCTGAACTACTTCCTACACCTATCTGATAATCTTCTGCACCGGGAGTGGGAATGATATTATTTGCTGACAGATACAGCGTATCCGAATTTGGGTCCTTATATAGTACCATCTGAATAGAAGTTACAAGATTTCTGCCGGTCTGTTCGTTCAACCATAGCGCGGTAGATGTAACTTCCGGTGCAAATCGATGACTCGCAAGGACAATGCGCTGACTCTCGTTTAAGCGATCAAGGTTCTCATCCGAGTCTGTATGTTCTATTAATTGTTGTGTTGCATCTTCCTCCGGTATATTTCGAAAGTCGGATAGCATACGGACGATAGTTCCTACACTAGTGCCATGAAGATAACTCGCATATTTGATCCTGCTTATCTGTGACACTCCGCATGTGAGGCTGTACGGTCTCAATGTGTTCCGTATGAGGGGGTCACGGTTATGAGGTTCAAGGTTGCATCGCGCGTGCGTGGTTTGAGCGACGAGGCGTTTCGCGAGGCCTTCGGTACCGAGGAGCAGTGCCGCGCGGCGCTGCTCCGGCTGCGCTGGCCGGACGGCTTCCTCTGCCCCTGCTGCGGCCATCGCGGGCATTGCGTGCTGGCGGGGCGCGGGCTCTACCAATGCAACCGGTGCAAGAAGCAGACATCGCCCACGGCGGGCACGATCTTCCACGCGACCAAGCTGCCGCTGACACTCTGGTTTGCAGCCATCCACCTGATCGTGACGGCGAAGAACGGCATCTCGTCGGTGGAACTCGGCCGCCGTCTCGGGGTCAAGCAGCCGACGGCCTGGGCCGTGAAGCACAAGATCATGGCGGTGATGGCGCGGCGCGAGGGGGAGACGCCGCTTACGGGGCGGGTCGAGATGGACGACGCCTATCTCGGCGGGGTGCGCTCCGGCGGCAAGCGGGGCCGCGGCGCGGCGGGCAAGACGCCCTTCGTGGCGGCGGTCTCGACCAGTCCCGAGGGGCGCCCGCGCAAGCTGAAGCTGGCGCCGGTCAAGGGCTTCCGCAAGCGCGAAATCGCGCGTGGCGCCAAGCACTGGCTGGCCCCCGGCGCGGCGGTTGTGACGGACGGCCTGGGCTGCTGGAGCGCACTCGACGAGATCGCCTGCAGCCATCAGGCAATCCGCACCGGGTCGGGCCGACAGGCGGCCCGCATGGCGCCGTTCAAATGGGTGAACACGACGCTCGGCAACATCAAGTGCGCGATCACCGGGACCTATCGCAAGCTCGGCCCCGATCACGCCGGGCGCTACCTCGCCAGTTTCGCCTGGCGCTACAACCGGCGCTATCAACTCGAAACCATGATCCCGCGTTTCATCCATAGCGCCGCACGCACCGAGCTCATGCCCTATCGCCTCCTCATTGCCGGATGACTTTCAGGGATAAGCAGGTATTTGATTGCCTGTCAGTGTGCGTCGGTACCCGAATCGTCGCGCTTCAATTCGATGATGACCAACTCACTACTTCGATCCACCGCTAGAAGGTCGAGGCGTTCCCGTGTTCCGTCAAACCCGCTGAATTCTTTTGTGACGATCAGAAAGTCTTCGCCCAGAACGCGGGGATTTGCCACGATCCATTCCTGAATGTCGCGGCGCTCCTGAAACCTGAGCGTTGTGAAGTCCACTTCCTCCAAACCGGCTGTCTCTTGCGTCTCAGGATTGACCCGGAACAATCTCGGTTGGTTGGACATGTTTGGACCTTCCCGATATACAGCAACCAACGCTGACTCACTCATAAACCGCGGTTGCGACGGTACCGAGATTGCCTTCGGGTGTTACCGACCAGAGCGTCTGGCTGTTGCCGTCCTCGCCTGGCTTGCCGGCTACCTTGAATGAAGCGTTGTCGAACAGTGGCGCGCGGGCCTGGAAATCGTAGCGGGCCACACGCCGCCCCGGCATCTGCGCCATGCCAAGCTCCAGCATGTGCGTCGTGGTCAGCGGCCCATGGACGATCAGGCCCGGATAGCCTTCCACCTCGGTCACATATTTGCGGTCGTAGTGGATGCGGTGGCCGTTGAAGGTGATCGCCGAGTAGCGGAACAGCATGACCGGGTCGGGCACAATCTCCCGGATGAAGGCATGGTCGGTGGGCGCATTGCCTGTCCTGCCGCTATTGCCGCGGCTGTCAGGGGCGTCCGCCGGCGGATTGTCGCGATAGACGACATCGTGCTCTTCCTCGATGCAGAGGCCGCGCGGGCTCTCGATCTCATAGGCAATGGTGACGATGACCAGAATGCCGGTGCGTCCGTCCTTGACCGCCACGTCCTTGATGCGCCCCTTGCGGACGATCTCCTCGCCGATCAGTACATCCTGCCGGTAGGTCGTGCGGCAGCCGCCGAACATGCGCCGGGGCAGAGGTGTCGGCGGCAGGAAACCGCCGCGCTCGGGATGGCCGTCCGCGCCGATGCCGGACGCCGGCGCGCGGGGGTAGAAATAGCACCAGTGGCCCATCGGCCCGATGGGATCGCCCATCTGCGGCACGTCCGGCTTGTCGAGGAGCGCGGCGAGGCCGTGGATCTGCATAGGCGAGGCGAAATCGCGGCTTTCCTCGGTGTTGCCAATGGAATCGCGCAGATATTCCAAATCTGCGGCGGTGTGGGTCATGACGAGAATTCCTCCCGGATCGGGGCGCCGTGTTCGTCAACCTCCGGGATTGGCCCGTATTCCCGAGGCTCTCCATCGAAATAGACCGCCGGCGCGACATGGCTGACAGGTCCGCCGGGGGTGCCGATCTCCACGCGGCGCAGGGCCGGATGCTCCGACAGGTCCGCAACCGCGTTCACACTGCCGAATGCCACATCCGCCGCCACCAGCCGGGCGCCCAGCGTATCGCGGTCGAGCGCCCCCAATATCCCCTCCAGCACCGCCTCGACCTCGGCGCGGTTTTCCACCCGCGCGACCTGGGTTGCGTATTTCGGCGCCGTCGCCAGGTCCGGGCGTTCCAGCACCGTCTCGGCGAAGCGACGCCATTCGCGGTCGTTCTGGCAGGCGATCATCACCCGGTGGCCGTCGGAGGTCTCGAAGGCGCCGTAAGGCACCAGTGCCGGATGGCGCAAGGCCATGCGCGGCCAGGTCCGGCCGGCATATTCGTGCCACATCAGCGGCGCCGACATCCAGTCTGCCATGGAGGCGAACAAGGACGCCTTGACGGCCGAACCCTTGCCGTCGATGCCGCGCTTCAACAGCGCCTCCAGCACGGCGGCGTGCGAGAACATGCCGGTGGCGATATCGCAGGCGGAGACGCCGATCCGTCCCGGCTCGGCCTCGGAGCCGGTGACGGAGGCAACGCCGCTCTCGGCCTGCACCAGCATGTCGTAGGCCTTCATCCGGTCGTAGGGCGGGCCGACCTCGCCATAGCCGGAAATATCGACCGTGATGAGGCTGGGATAGCGGGCGCGCAACGCCGCCGAACCGAAGCCGGCGCGTTCGGTGGCGCCCGGCGCCAGGTTCTGCACCCAGACGTCGGCGCGTGAGAGGATGCGGTGGAGCAGCGCCCGGTCGCCTTCGTCCTTGATGTCGATGACGAGCGATTGCTTGCCCCGGTTTAGATAAATGAAATAGGTCGAGCTGCCGCGCACATAGTTGTCGTAGCCGCGCGCGAAATCGCCCTCCTTGCGCTCCAGCTTGATGACACGCGCGCCGGCATCCGCCAGCCGCGCCGTCAGGAACGGCGCGGCGACGGCCTGCTCCAGGCTGACCACCAGCAGCCCCTCAAGCGGTCGGTTCATGTCGGCCTACCGTCTCCTCTTCCGAAGGCGTTCTATATCCTTGACGGTGAGAGTACTGCAAATCCCGCTGCCTTTGCCGAACTTCCCGGCGCCGATAGCCCGAGGCGTCGTGCAGGTTCCCTCAATCCTTTCGCCGGTTTGCCAATCGCAGGTGACGATTATGCCGTCATTCCGATTGTACGTACCCCGGCCATGAAATTGCCCATCCCGGAATTCCCCCCGATACCGGGCTCCGTTTGTTACCACATAAGCACCGCAGCCTTGAAGTCCCCGATTATCGAATTCACCTTCCAGATCGCCATAGGTTGCATATAGATTTCCATTTTCCAAGAACAGCCTTCCCTTCCCATGAATTTTTCCATCCACAAACCTGCCTTCATAGCGGTCGCCATTGGCGAAGGTAAGGATGCCTTGCCCATGTGGCTCACCGTCTTTGTACTGTCCTTCATATTTCTTGATTCTCGGCCTGTTTTCTTCTGGACTCGATCCGATTTTTCCTCTTCCTTCTCTACCGATTGATCTTTAGAATTGGAAATCTGTTCTGTTCTTCCATAAGAAACGCGGTTTTGCGTTCTGCCTTCCATGCGCGCGGCCTTTTGTGCATCATGCCGTACGATCTCGATCTTCTGTCGCTTCCACTCTTCCCTTACCTTCTCGTACTGTTGGCGGATCGACCCAACCGCCTCAACTGCGGCGATCAGCCCGCCGCCCGAACCGGGCTTCAGCGACGGCGCGTCCCGGCGGCAATACAGGACGTTGCATTTCAGGATCGTCGGCGCTTCCGGATTCAACCGCCCGGGTTGGTAATAGCGGGAGACCTTGTCCGCTATCGTCTTACTGCGCTCCACGCGCTCGGTGCTTGTCGGGTGGGTCCTGAACCACTCGTAACCGGAATCAGACCTTCCTTCCCACAGATCCGACGCCGCATAGGGATCGTAGCCGGCCAGCGCGGCATACAGGATACCAAGCTCGTCGGCCTCCTGCTCACCCTTGTAGGTATATGCTTCATTCCATCCCTTCCGTCGCCCCCGCTCGGTGGCGAGGCTGACGATTTTGGCAGCGGCATGTTCGGAGATGTGGGCAGCGGTGTTGTGTGCCATTTCGTGGCCGACTACCGCTGCTAATTCGTCGTCTTCTAGCGACTCCGTAAGGCCGGAGAAGAACACCATCTTGTTCCCGCCGAGTGCCAGGGCGTTCCATTGCGGATCGTCGAAAAGGGCGAATTCCGCAGACGTGCCGACCTCGCCCGCTGCGTGGCTTGCGGAGACAACGCGGCTGAATATCCGCTCCAACCGCCTGTATCGGGGAACGGTCGTCGGCACCGGTCTTGCGCCAAGCTGCGCGCCGACCTTCGTCGGGTCGGACAGGATTTCGGCGAAAGTCGATGCGCCTCGTTCGTATTCCTGCTGCGTCGTGTCGAGATTGAGGGACCGCCTGCCGGTGACCTTGTCCACCTTCGTCAGCGCACCGGCCGTCTCATGGAGAAGTGTGTCGGTTGCCTTCGCCAATTCCTCGATGCTTTCGCAAGCGGAAAGCGCAAGCATAGCGACGCAGGCAAACGCTGCCCTGACTGCTCGGCTACCCATGGAATCCCTCTCGCCGCGCCTTCGGTCCTCTTTGCACACGCGGTCCCGGCTTCGCCAAGTCGGGTCCGGCCCAAAGCCATTGTACAAGGCAAGGCGTTGAAGTTTCCAGCGCAGCGTCGGTCGGCCTAGCGGCCCCATCTCTTGTGCCGCTTGACATTCCTGGCGGTGAGCGTGCCGCAGACGCCGTCGCCCCTGTAGCGCTTGCCGATGCCGGTCACCCGGTGGGCCTTGCAGCTTTCCACGATCCGTTGGCCGTCCTGCCAAGCGCAGGTCGCGGCTACGGTTTGCGCCCATTCGTAGGTTCCCCGGCCGTGGAAGCGGCCGTCGCGGAACTGGCCCAGATAACGGTCCCCGTTGGCGCGGACATACAGCCCGCACCCCTGGAACCCCCGGCTGTCGAACTCGCCGTCGCCGCCATAGACGTCCCCGTTGGCGAGATACATCGTGCCGCGGCCGCGAATCTCGCCGGCCGCGAATTCGCCGACATAACGGTCCCCGTTGGCGAAAGTGAGAACGCCCCGGCCATGCGGTTTGCCGACGCGGTGCTGCCCTTCGTATTTCCCTTCTTCCCGTTCCCCGCCCCCTTGGGCTTCCGCGGCCGCCTTTTCCCCTTCCTCGCGCGCGGCTCCGCCTCCCCGGTCGGAAAGCTGTTTCTCGCCGGTCGGAACCGGCAATGCGCCGCGCCAGGACGCCGCCTGAAAACAAACGGCCGCCGCGCGGTCCGGAAGCTTTCCGTCCGCCGGATGCTCGACGCAGCTTCCCTCGACTTCCGCATCGCCGCGCCAGTCGCAGGTCTTCATATGCCCGTCCGGCCAGGCGTAACTGCCGAGGCCGTGAAACCTGTCCCGCTGGAACTCTCCGGCGTAGTACTCCCCATTGGCCCAGATATAGGCACCGCATCCATGAAACTCATCGTCGCGAACATCGCCGATATAGCGATTGCCGTCCGTCATCGTCCAAGCGCCGAATCCGTAGAATTCCCCGTCCCTGAAATCCCCCTCGTAACGCTCGCCGTCGGGGCGGCTATATGCGCCTTTCCCGTGGAATTTCCCATCATGCACATCTCCGGCGTAACGGTCGCCGTTCGCCATCGACCAGACAGCGTTTCCGTGGAATTTCCCGTCCAGGAAATCGCCCTCATACCGCTCGCTGTCCGGCCAGTAATATACGCCTTTTCCGTGAAATTTCCCGTTCCTGAACGCGCCGACATAACGGTGCCCGTCCCGCGAACGCCATTCGCCCTCTCCATGCGCAACGCCGTTGCGTCTTTCTCCCTTATATCCCGGAGCTTCTTCACCTTCCCCGCGGATGGATTCTCCTTCCTGCGGTTTCACCTCCACCGGGATTTCTCCCGCCGTTCGAGGAGCGGGACGGGGTAGCGGGACGGCGAAGACCGGCCGGTTTTCCGGCTCCGGTTTCGGATCCGGGACCGCGGCCGGCTTTTCCGGCTCGATGACGATTGCAGCGAGAATTCGAGCCTGCCGGTCGCGCTCCGGCTGCTTGGTCCTGAGATTGACAGGGCGCTCGCGGGCGGCCTTGTCCGCCTTCGCTACCGGCGCCTTTTTTCCCTGGAACTGGGCACGAAAATTAGCGCCGAATTTTTCGAAATCCGAGCCGAATTTCCGGATAGGCTCGCAAGACGAAAGCACGAAAACCATGACACAAGCGAATACGATCCTGACTACAGGGCTATTCATGGAACCGCGTTCGCCGCCTCCTCCGACTAGCTCTAACGGCGGTGTCCCGGCATCGTCAAGCCTCACCGGGCGCCCGGCGGGGGCGCCTGACATCGGAAAAACGCGACAGGGTGCAATAGAACGAAAGCGGAAGCAAGCGTGTAAAAGGCGGATCGAGCGGAGCCTCGCCTGATATGGGTGGAGTCGCGACTGCGCCCGCCGGGGGGCCCTATATGACCCCCGGCGACGAGCGCGCCTCGCCGCATGGCGGCGGTTCAGCGGCATAAACCAGGTTAGAGACTTTTTTCCGCGCGCAGTGGCCGGCGCGGCGGGGCCCGGTCAGCCCGAAGCGGCACGCAGGCGGATGAGCGCGTAGAGGGTGTCGAGCACGGGGGTTTCGACACCGGCCATGCCGCCCAGTTCGCGGACCGCGCCCAGCGTCGGGTCGAGCTCCGGCGGGCGGGCGCGCTCGATGTCCTGCAGCAGGGACGGGCGGTGCGTGTCGAAGGCGGCGGTCTTTTCGATGCGGTCCTCCGTCGAGATCGGGATCTCCACCCCGCATGCCCGCGCGACGGCCTTGCATTCCTCCATCGCACGGCGGACCACATCGCGCGCGCCCTCGTCCCGCGCCGCCTCGCCGACGGTTGCGCAGGTGAGCGCGGAGACCGGGGCGACCGAGACATTGGCAAGCAGTTTGAGCCAGATATCGGTGCGGATGTCGGCGCTGACCTCAACGCCAATTCCGGCGTCGCGCAAGATGCCTGCCAGCGTCGCGAGCCGGGGCGAACCGCTGCCGTCGGGCTCCCCCATCCGGTATTCCGCGCCGCCGGTATGGTGGATCACGCCGGGGGCGGAGACATCGACCGCGACAAAAGTGATGCAGCCGATGGCGCGCTCGGGTCCGATCGCCCGCCAGATGCGCCCGCCGGGGTCCACGCTCTCGATGCGCCGGCCGCCGCGCGCGTGGAAATACCAGTAGGGCAGCCCGTTCATGGCCGTCACCACCGCCGTTTCCGGCCCGAGCAGCACCGAGACTCCCTCCAGCGCCGCCGGAAGCTGGTGGCTCTTGAGCGTGATGAAGACGGCATCCTGCGGACCGAGTTCCGCTGCATCGGCGCTGGCGCGCACCCGGACCGTGCGTTCGCCCATGCGAAGCCCGCGCTCGCGGATCGCGTCGAGATGCGCGCCGCGCGCGACTACCGAGACGTCCGCGTCCGCGCTTGCCAGCGAAACCGCCAGATGGCCGCCGATGGCGCCCGCGCCGTAAACCGCAATCCGCATAGGGTCCCCTTCCCCCTCGTGGGCAGGTTTACGACCGGTGGACGTCTCCCTTCAACCGGGGCGCGTAGTCCCGGCTATGAATTGGGGCACGTAGTCCCGGTTGTACTTGAGGAGCCTCTCGTCGTCGCCGAGCGCGTAGTGCTTCGACATGTCGGGGCTGTAGCGGCTCGCTGCTGGCGTGCGCCCGATGGCCTCCGCCATGGCGCGGATATGGTGCGGGCCGGTGCCGCAGCAGCCGCCGAAATAGCGCAGGCCCAGATCGTGGCACTTGTGCGCGAAGTCGCCCATCTCGTAACGCGTGCACTGGAAGGGGTCGAGCCCGACCGGGAAGCTGAGGCCGCCGGGGAGCGCATCCGGAAACGGCATGGCGTCGTCCACCAGCGTGCCGAAGGCCGGCTGCAATGCGGTGGTCCGGTAGGCGACCGCCCAGGTGCAGAGGCGCGCCGGGTCCACCTCTTCGGCGATCTCGCGGATGAGCGGATACATGGTCGCCGGCCCCCGGTGGCAGTTCAGGCCAACCAGGTGCGCGCCGTCGTCGAGCGAGATGCGGCAGGCTTCGGCAAGCGAGCCGTCGAAGTCCCGAAGCTTGCCCGAGCGATGGATCGCGAAGCCGAGCACGAGAGGCAGGCCCGCCTGCTTGCACACGTCGATGGCGATCCTGGCTTCGCCCAGATGCGGCACGGTCTCGCAGACGATGTAATCGACGCCTTCCTCGGCCGCCCAGCCGACCTGTTCCTCGAACATGGCGCGCGCGGTTGCGTCCGTCGCCGGATCGTCGGGGTTGTACATGTTGGTGTTGCAGGTCCCGCCGGCGAGCAGCGTGCCGGGGTGGCGGTCGACGACCTTGCGGGCGATGGCGATGGCGTCGCGGTTGAGCTGCTCCAGCAGGTGTTCCCGGCCGATGAGGCGCAGCCTCTCGCGGTGGCCGTAATAGGTGAACGCGAGCACCACATCCGAGCCGCAGCGCACCAGCTCCTCATGCAACTGTTCGACGACCTCCGGATGGTCGATCACGACTTCGGGCACATAGGCGCCCGCTGCCAGGTAGCCGCGCCGCTCCATCTCGAAGAGGTAGCCACTGCCGTGGATGACCGCCTCTCCGGCGGCCAGGCGTTCCGTAAACGATCCAGTCATGGCCGTCCTCCCCTGTTTGCGGAACAGGAAGCCTGACAGGACGGGCGAGCGCGAATCGCCCATTTCCGACCCCGATGCGCCCGTTTGCGCCATGGGGCACGCGGCGGACCGGCGGCGGTGAAGAAGAGGCCCGCGGCTCGGCGCAGCAACACGGCCAGGGTCCGGCGAGAGATGCCGAGGGAGACGACTGCCGAATGCGGGCCGGCGTCCGGATTGACGAAATCCCGCAGCGACCATAGGTTGACGACGGTGGCGAGACGCCGTTCACAGGAGAGTGCCGCCATGGACCCCGCGCTCATGACCGTTTGGGCGACAGTGGCTGCCGCGGCGGAATAGGGACTTGGCCTTTTGTCCTTCCTGATACCGATAGTCCTCGCCGCCGTGGCGCTCGTCCTGTTCACCGGGATTTTCGGAATGATGCGCGGCGGCAATTTCAATCGGAAATACGGAAACAGGCTGATGCAGCTTCGCGTCGGACTGCAATTCCTCGCCATTATTCTGATTGCCGCGGTGGCGCTGCTGGCCGGCTCCTGATGGTCCGGCTGACGAAGATCTACACCAGAGGCGGCGACAAGGGCGAGACCTCGCTCGGCAACGGCGCGCGCGTCGCGAAGGACTGTTCGCGCGTCGAGGCCTTCGGCGCGGTGGACGAGACCAATGCCTGCATCGGCCTCGCCCGCCAGCATACGACCGGTGAGCTCGATGCCATGCTGGCGCGCATCCAGAACGACCTGTTCGACCTGGGCGCGGACCTCTGCACGCCGGAAGGCGGCGAACGGCGTTCCGGCGCCTTGCGCATAGTGCCGGAACAGGTTCGGCGCCTGGAAGCCGAGATCGACGCCATGAACGCCGAACTCGCGCCGCTCAACTCCTTCGTGCTGCCGGGCGGGTCGGCGGCGGCAGCGGCGCTGCACCTCGCGCGCACAACAGCCCGGCGGGCGGAACGCGCAATAACGGCGCTGGCCCGCGAGGAACCCGTAGGCGAAGCCGCACGGCACTATATCAACCGCCTCTCCGACCACCTCTTCGTCGCCGCCCGGGCAGTCAATGACAAAGGCGCCGCCGACATCCTGTGGGTTCCCGGCGCGAACCGGTGAAACTGGCGCCGGGCGTCGTCAGTTCCCCTGCTTCTTGATCATCGCGCGCCGGAGCGCCTTCCGGGCGTAGTCCCAGTCGGGGCGGATGGCGAGCGAGCGTTTGTAGTCGGCCAGCGCCTCGTCGAGCTGTCCCATTTCGGCCTTTAGATCGCCCCGCACCTTGTAGGCGCGCCAGAGTTCGACCTGGCCGAGCGCGATGCTCTCGTCGAAATCGGCAAGCGCGTCTTCCAGCTTGCCCATACGCCACTTTGCGACGCCGCGATTGTGGAAAGCCTCTCCGTATTCCGGGCGCAGGCCGATAGCCTCGTCGAAATCGGCAACGGCCTCTGCATAGGCCCCGGTCTCGATCTGCGCCGTGCCGCGTTTGAAAAGGCCCCTCGCGCGTTCCTCGGGCGTCTCGAACAGCCCGCTATCCAGTGCGATCGTGCAGTGCGTCACATTCGCCGACGGCGCGCCGCCACCCGCCATGCAGAGTATCTTGTCCCATGAGTCCGCTGCCAGCGCCGGCGCCGCGATCAGCAGCAGGACAAGCGCGAATCCGGTCCTAGCGGCCATGGCACATATGCCTCGCAATGATGGTGCGCTGGATCTGGCTGGTGCCGCCGCCGATGGTCGCCTGCATGCCTTCCCGGAAATAGCGCTCCATATCGGCCTCCGGCGTGGTGCCGATGCCGCCCATGATCTGCACGCCCTGGCGCGAGACTTCCTGGAGGGTCTCCGACGCGAACAGCTTCGCCATCGCCGCTTCCTTCGGGCACGGATCGCCGCCGTTCGCCGCCGCAGCGGCGCGGTAGGTCAGCAATCGTGCGGCGTCCACTCTGGTCTGCATGTCGGCCAGCATATGCCGGATCACCTGGAAATCGAAGATCGGCTGCCCGAACTGTTCGCGTGCGCGGGCGTAGTCGCAGGCATCGTCCACGGCCTGCTGGGCGCAGCCGACATAACCGGCGGCGATGGAAATGCGTTCCAGCTCCAGATGTTCGGTCATGATCTGCCAGCCCTGTCCTTCCGCGCCGAGCAGAGCGTGTTCGGGCAGGCGCACATCGTCGAAGAAGATCGTGTTCGAGCCCGTTGCCCGGCGCGCGAGCGCCTCGATCTTGTGGACCGTCACGCCCGGCGCATCGTTGGGGATCAGCAGCACCGAAAGCCCGTCATGCTTTTCGGTCCCCGCTTCGGTGCGCACGAGCGCGCAGAGCACGGCGCCCTTTGCCCCGCCGCCGGAGTTCCAGAGCTTCTGCCCGTTGACCACCCAGTCCGCTCCTTCGCGCCGGGCGCGAGTGCGGGCGTTTGCGGCATCCGAGCCCGCCTGCGGCTCCGACAGCGAGATGACGAAACGCATCTCGCCGGCCAGGAACGGTTCGATATAACGGGCCGCCTGCTCCCGGCTGCCGTGATGGACGATGTTCTGCGCGGTGAACATCGGCACCATCAGCGCGGTGGCGAAATCCGGGCCGTAGCGCGCCAGCCCCTCGCACATCAGCGCATAGGAGAAGATGTCTCCGCCCTGCCCGCCCTGCTCTTCCGGGACCAGCAAGCCGATCCAGCCCTGGGAGACGATCTTCGCATAGCCTTCGTAGGGATATTCGCGGTTGCGGTCCGTCTCGCGGACATACTCGCGGCCGACCTCTTCCTCCATGAAGCGAAAGACGGTCTCGCGCCACATCTCCTGTTCGGGCGTCAGGAAATCCATCGGGGAAGCGGCTCCCGGCCGTCGCTGGTGCTGCATCCGACCGGATCGGACCGGAACGAGAGGTTTCCCAACACTGTCGCCCCGGCCCCTGAGCCGGGGCCCAGTCGAGCTTCACGCCCAGGCTTCGACAGACTGGACCCCGGATCGCCGCTGGCGCGGCGTCCGGGGTGACAATGGGGGGCGTGTCGCAGATGTCGATTCAAGGCCATCGGATCTTGATCTAATTGACGACGAGTTCGGTCGGGGCATGGGTCACCGGCTCATTGCCGGTTTCCGTGACGATGGTTGTCGTGCCCGTGGTCGCGGCAAGGCCCGCGTGGCTGTCGAAGACGATGATGTGGATGAAAAACACCATGCCGGGCGCCGCCAGCACGGGATTGTCGCGATAGAACATCGGGCTGTCCATCCAGACCGGCGCAAAGGTTGCCCCCAGCGAATAGCCGCAGGCGTTCATGCGGTGCTCGGCGAGGCCGCGCGCATCGAGCACGCGGGCATGGGCATCGAACACCTCTCCCACCGGCCGGCCGGGGCGAAGCGCCTCGCGGCAGCCGGCCAGCGCCTCGACCGCCGCGTCGTGCAGGAAGCGCTGGCGCTCCGGCGGCGGGCCGATGCGGATCGTGCGCATCAGGCAGGCGTGGTAGTGCCGCCAGGTGCCGGCGAACTCCAGCATCAACTGGTCGTCCGCATCCAGATGCCGCCGCCCGCTGAAATAGCGGCACATGAGCGCGCCGGGGCCGGAGCCGATGACGAACTCGTTTGCCGGTTCGTCGCCGCCGGCCCGTAAGACGGCGCCCTGCATCGCCGCCAGGATATCGCCCTCGAACGCGCCCGGCCGCGCAAGCCGGACGGCTTCGTCATAGGCGCGGTCAGCGAGCTCGCCCGCCTTGCGCACATAGTCGAGCTCCGCCGGGCTCTTGACCGCGCGCAGCCCGTCCACAAGCCCGGAAGCGTCCCCCAGCTCGACAAAGCCTTCCAGCGCATCGCGGAGGCGAAAGCCGAGCGCCGCCGGCAGTCCGTACGATTGCCACTCCACGCCGAGCCGCCGGCCCTCCAGGCCGAACTCGGCCAGCATCGCCTTCAGGTCGTTCTCCGGCCGCGCATCGGCCGCGTCCTCCCACACGCGGATATCGCCGACGACCGAGGTGAATTCGGCCTGCCGCCGGTCAGGCGCCCGGGTCAGCAGCGCAAGACGCCCGTCGGCGCCGAGCACCAGGCACTGGAAGAAGCAGAAGCCGAACGTGTCGTAGCCGGTGAGATAGAACATGCTTTCCTGCTTGAAGAGCAGCAGGCCGTCGAATCCGGCCGCCGCCGCCGCCTCGGCTGCCGCGCGCTGCCGCCCTGCGAACTCTTCCTCGCTGAAATGGATGGGCATGCTGCCTCTCTCGCTTTCCTCTCCGCCCTCGCGCATCATGGCACGAAGAGCCGCCCGGATGACAAGGCGGGGAAACAGGGGAGCTGAGGGGCGATGGCGAGCGAACGGGCCGAAGTGGTCGCAACCCGGCATATGGTCGTGGCCGGACACCAGCTTGCGGCGAGCGCGGCGTTCTCCATGCTGGAAGCCGGCGGCAATGCGATCGACGCGGGCGTCGCCGGCGGGCTGGCGCTCGGCATTCTGGAGAGCGACCTGGTGAGCGTCGCCGGCGTCGCGCCGATCATGATCTATAGCGCCGATGCACAGAAGGTGGTCACGATCTCGGGGCTCGGTTGGTGGCCGAAGGCAGCCGATATCGAGCATTTCCGGCGCGAATATGGCGGCGCGATCCCGAATGGCGTGCTGCGAACGGTCGTTCCCGCGGCCCCGGATGCATGGATCACCGCGCTGGAGCTCTGGGGCCGGATGAGTTTCGGCGAAGTGGCGGAGGCGGCGATCCGCTACGCCCGCGACGGCTTCCCCATGTATCCGCTGATGGAGCGCATCATTTCGGAGCACGAGGCCGAGTTCCGCGCCGCGCCGGATACGGCTGCGATCTTCCTGCCCGGCGGGCGGCCGCCCCGGACGGGCGAGTTGTTCTTCCAGAAGGAAGGGGCTGCCACGTTGCAGCACATGGCCGACGAGGAAGCCGCCGCCGCGCGCCGGGGCGGGCGTAGGGCCGGGCTCGCGGCCGCCCGCGACGCCTTCTACAAGGGCGAGATCGCCCGGCGCATTGCCGACTGGCAGGCCGCGGAAGGCGGCTGGATGACGCGAGAGGACCTGGCGTCCTTCCGCGTCGGCGTCGAGGAGCCGGTGCGCGGACGGTTCGCCAATGCGGATGTCTATGCCTGCGGGCCCTGGTGCCAGGGGCCGGCCCTGATCGAGGTCCTGAACATCCTCGGCGGTTACGATCTGGCCGGGCTCGGCCACAACAGCGCCGACGCGGTGCATGCTTCCGTGGAGGCCGTGAAACTCGCCATGGCGGACCGGGACGCCTGGCTCGGCGACCCGCGCTTCGTGGACGTGCCGATCGACACCCTGGCGTCGGACGGCTACGCCGCCCTGCGCCGGGCGGAGATCAACATGGCCCATGCCATGCCGGAAATGCCGCCGCCGGGCGACGCCGGCTCGCGTCCCGCGACCCCTGCACCGCCCGTTCCGACGCGGGAACCCGCCGTCGCGCCGCTCGACACCTCCTATATCTGCGTGGTGGACGAAGCCGGAAACGTCTTCTCCGCCACGCCTTCCGACGGGTCCTATGGCGGCACGGTCGCGCCGGGCGTCGGCCTGGCGATCTCCTCGCGTGGCTGCCAGTCCTGGACCGATCCGGCGCATGCCTCCGCGCTGGCCCCCGGCAAGCGCCCCCGCCTGACGCCCAACCCGGCGCTCGCCGTGCTGGACGGCGGGACGCGCTTCGTGCCCTTCGGAACCCCCGGCGGCGATGTCCAGACCCAGGCCATGTCGCAATGCCTGACGAATCTTGCGGTCCACGGCATGTCTGCCCAGGAGGCCGTGTCCGCGCCGCGCCATGCCAGCTACAGCTTCCCCTCCTCCTTCGAGCCGCACGCCTATTATCCGGGCCTGCTGAAGCTGGAAGGCGAGATCGAGCGCGAGGTCGGCGATGACCTCGGCCGGCGCGGCCACGAGATCGAATGGTGGCCGGAGCGCGTCTGGCTTGCAGGCTCTGTCTGCATGATCGACGCCGACAGCGAGCGCGGCCTGATGACCGGCGGCGCCGACCCGCGCCGCATGGCCTATGCGGTCGGCGCCTGACCGGCGCGAGACGATAACGACCGACCTATTCTCCAACCGGCGAGCGAAACGATGGCTTTAGCGACGCGGGAAGGCGCCAACGCGCCGCGCATCAACCTCTACAGCGACACCCAGACCCAGCCGACGCCGGAAATGCGCCGGGCGATGGCCGAGGCGCTTGTCGGCGACGAGCAGTCCTTCTCGGACCCGAGCGTCAACGCGCTCTGCGAGCGGGTGGCGGCGCTGCTCGACAAGGAAGCGGCGGTGTTCCTGCCGTCGGGCACGATGTGCAACGAGATTTCCATCCGGGTCCATTGCCGGCCGGGCGACGAGGTGGTTGCCGAGGCTTCCTGCCACATCCTGAATTTCGAGGGCGGCGGCCCGGCGGCGCTCTCGGGCGTGCAGATCGCGCCGATACCGGGCGAGCGCGGCATCTACACGGCGGAACAGGCCGAAGCCGCAATCCGCCCGGAACACCGCTATGCGCCCCGCTCAGCGCTGCTGGAGGTCGAGAACACGGCCAATATGGGCGGCGGCACGGTCTGGCCGCTGGAGGCTGTGCAGGCGGTAACCGATGTTGCCCGCGCGCACGGCCTCGCGACCCATCTGGACGGGGCGCGGCTGCCGAATGCGGTCGTGGCCTCGGGCACATCCGCGGCCGATTACGGCGCCTGCTTCGACAGCGCGTGGATCGACCTCAGCAAGGGGCTCGGCTGTCCCGTGGGCGCGGTGCTCGCCGGCTCGGCGGCCTTCATCGACGAGGCGTGGCGCTGGAAGCAGCGCATGGGCGGCGCCATGCGCCAGGCGGGCATCCTCGCCGCCGCCGGCCTTCATGCGCTCGACATCCATTGGGACCGGCTGGCCGAGGACCATGCCAACGCCGCCCTGCTGGCCGAAGCGCTGGCCCGTCTCGACGGCTTCTCGGTCGAACCCCGCGAGACCAATATCGTGTTCTTCGATGTCGGCGGCACCGGGCGGAGCGCGGCCGAGATTGCATCCCGCGCCGGCGACGCGGGTCTGCGCATCGGCGCGATGGGGGCGACGCGAATGCGCGCCGTCACCCATCTCGATGCAGGCCGCGCGGACTGCGAGGAAGCCGCCCGCATTCTTGCCGAGGCGGCGGCGTGAGCTTCGACCCGGACGCCTTCAAGGCGTTCGAGCGCGCGGGCTGGAACCGGCAGGCAGCCGGCTACCGCGCCGTTTCCTGGGATTCGACGCGCCTCGGCCTCGGCCCCGTGCTGGACGCCGCCGGCGTGGCGGCCGGCATGGAGGTGCTGGATATAGCGACGGGGCCCGGCTACGGCGCGGCGATGGCCGCCGGCCGCGGCGCCCGCGCGACGGGCGTGGATTTCGCCGCCGCCATGGTGGAAGAAGCGCGCCGCAACTTCCCCGAGGCCGAATTCCAGAAGGGCGATGCCGAAGCGCTACCCTTCGGCGAGGGACGCTTCGATGCCGTCACCTGCTCATTCGCCATGCTGCATTTCGCCCGGCCCGAGCGCGCGGTCGCGGAGGCGTTCCGCGTGTTACGGCCGGGCGGGCGCCACGCTTTCTCCGCCTGGTGCACGGCGGACCGGGTGGCGCATTTCGGCATGTTCCGCCGCGCGGTCGCGGCGCATGGCGATCCCCATGCGGGCGGCATTCCCGAGGGGCCGGAGATGTTCCGCTTCGCCGACCCGGAAGAATGCGCGCGTGTTTTGCAGGCCGCCGGCTTCCGGGAGACAAGGGTGGAGGAAATCGCGATCCGTCGCCGCGTGTCGCCGGAGGCGCTGGTCGAGGGGCTGCGCCACGCCACCGTGCGCTCCCGTGCGCTCCTGGACGCACAGACGCCGGAGGCGCGCGCCGCCATCGAAGCCGCCGTGCTGGAGGATGCCCGCGCCATCGCGGGAACCGACGGTATCCTCAACCTCTCCCTCCCCGCCGTCCTCGCCTCGGGGGCAAGGCCGGGCTAGGATGGCAAGCCTGTAGAGTGCGCAAGGTACGGGACGCGATACGTTTGGTAGAGCGAGACGGTTGGCGGCTGGTTCGGACCCGAGGCAGTCACCGTCAGTACCGGCATCCGCAAAAGCCAGGCACCGTGACAATCGCCGGAAAGCCAAGCGACGATCTACCGCCGGGAACATGGGCCAGCATCGTGAAGCAGTCGGGAACAAAAGAGTAGGGACGCAGATGCGTTACACCATCGTTATCGAAAAAGCGCCGGCGAACTACGCCGCATATGTTCCCGATTTGCCCGGATGCATTGCAACCGCCCCCACCAAGCAAGAGGCGATCACTGAAATACGCCAAGCAATCGCTTTCCACATCCAGAGCCTGCGTGAACATGGCGAACCGGTACCAGAGCCCCGATGCACGGCGGCCGTCGTCGAAGTAGCCGCAGTAGCTTGACGTCGGCAAGCGGCCATGTCGCCACCGACGCACCTGACGAAATCCACCTGAAGAAAACAACGATCGTTTCAGCGCCCACAGTCCGCGCCGTGTTTGTCCTCGCGGCCATGCTGCTCTTGCCCGCTGCTGCATTGCGGGCCGAAACGCAGGCCTGCCCGCCCGGTTTCGAGCGTTATGCCGAATACCGGCTGTTTTTCGGGCGCGGCAAGCCGGGTGGCGGGACGGTGTCCGATGACGAGTGGAGCGGGTTCCTTGCCGCCGAGGTCACGCCGCGCTTCCCGGACGGCCTGACCGTCCTCGACGCCGCCGGGCAATGGCGCGACGGGTCGGGCGCAATCGGTCGCGAGGGGGCCAAGCTGCTGATTATCCTGGCCGAGCCCGGCGCGGATACGATGCGGCGGACGAAGGAGATCGCCGAAGCCTACAAGCGCGCGTTCGATCAGGAATCGGTGCTGCGCGCGGTCGGAACCGCCTGCGCCGCGTTCTAGAGCATCCTTCTAGAGCTGAAGCATCCTCCTAGAAGAAGACGTAGGAGCGGACGACGACGTTCTTGCGGCAGGGCGCATCGGCGGGGACCGTCGGGTCCTGGCAGGCCGTGTGGAAGGACCAGCGCGAGACCGAGCCGTCGGCGACGGAGTCGTAGCACTTCAGCATCGACACCTCGTTCGGCTTCTGCCGCGGGATCCAGTACCACTCATGGTCCGGGCGGCAGGTGAAGCGCGTGGTCTCGCCGACGCGGTCGTCATAGACGCGGTAATTGGTGATGTAGGGCTGGTCGGCGAAGGAGGGCCAGGCGCAGAGCACGAAGGGAAACTGCTCCACAGTTTCCATCGGCTTGGCAAGGTTGATCGACATGAACCGCCGCGACATCTTCGCGTCGGCCTCGACCTCCGTGTAATGCTGCTGGCGTCCGAAGTTCCGCAGGTTCTTCGTCAGCAGCTCGCGGCAGCGGACGCGACCGCTATTGTCGTTCAGGTCGTTGTGCACGAGGTTGGCATACCGGGCGTTCACACCCGGGTTCTTGGCGTCCTGGTCTTCCGTGCGGTCGCCCCCGTAGTCCTTGTCGAACACGTCGTGGTTATAGACGAGCGCATCGGTCGCATCCGGGAAGAACTCCAGCAGGAGCTTCTCGATCTCGGGGTAGAACACGCGCTCCACCTCCGCCGAGTCGTAGAAGTTTGTGCACCTGGACTCGATGTGCGCCAGCGAGACGCCGAGCTTGTCCATGCTCTCGGGGCTGCCGACCGAAAGGCCGGGGTAGTATTCCCCGATGCGGCGCGCATCGCGCATCACATGCGGGAAGTAGAGGTTGCGCCGCCCGCTGTCGTCTTCGGCCTTGCGCAACAGCTCCGCCTCGGCCTTGCGCGCCGGGTCCCGCCAGACAGCGTTGGACGACACGATGGAATAGGACGGGCGCTCATAGACGGTGTAGCGCAGCGGAAGCGCCAGGCCGCCTTCCGGGGCTTCGATATCGTTCGCGCGGATATAGTCCACGCATTCCTCGTATTCGCGGAACCCGAGGCCCCATTCGGTCTCGATGGGGCCGGGGGGCGCAGTCTCGATCCGGTCGATCAGTTCCTGGCTGTACCCGTCGTCGACCTCCTTGAGCGCCGCTTCGATCGCCGCAGCGGTTCCCGCATCGCCGTCCCGGTCGAACGACATGTAGGACAGGCCGCCATTCGCAGCGATGGGCGGCGGCTGGCCTTCGGTGAGCTCAAGGGGCGGTACATAGGCCGACGACTTCGACGCGGCATCCGCCGTAACCTGGTTCCCGATGGCTTCGCGCCCGTCCATGACATGCCCTCCAGCTAAAGACGCCCAATTGTGGCATACAGGACAGGCGTTTTCCAGCGCCCGCGTTTCCGGGTCACACCATGGCGGGCAGGCGGTATTTCATCCGTTCCGTTGCGGCGACGAGGGCGGCGCGGATTCCGAACTCCATCGCGGAATGGCCGGCTTCCGGCACCGGCATGTAATCCGCTCCGGGCCAGGCGCGGGCCAATTCGTCCGCGGTCGCAATCGGGCAGACGACATCGTAGCGGCCCTGGACGATGGCTGCCGGCAGGCTTTCGATCCGATGAAGGTCGCCCAGCAATTGGCCGTCCCGCAGGAAGAGCCCGTTCATGAAGTAATGCGCCTCCAGCCGGGCGAGCGCCAGGGCGGCGCGTTCCCCGGCTACAGCGGTCGTGTCCGCCGGACCGGGCCTCAGCGCGGAACAGGCGCTCTCGTAGCGCGACCAGGCGCGCGCGGCGGGCAGATGGACGCGAGGATCGGGGTCCGTCAGCCGGCGGTGGTAGGCGGCCAGCAGCCCGGCGCCACGATCCTCCAGCGGGATCGGCGCCAGGAACGCCCGGCGCGCCTCGGGGAAGAAGGTGCCCATGCCGTGCAGGAACCAGTCGATTTCCGCGCGCCGACCGAGGAACACGCCGCGCAGGACGAAGCCGAGGCAGCGTTCCGGATGCGCCTGCCCGTAGGCGAGCGCGAGCGTGCTGCCCCAGGAGCCGCCGAACACCAGCCACCGGTCCACCGACATATGCCGGCGCAGCGTCTCGATGTCGCGGATGAGATGCTGAGTGGTGTTGGACCGCGTCTCCGCGCCGGGCGTCGAACGGCCGGCGCCGCGCTGGTCGAACAGCAGGATTCGGTAGGCCGCGGGATCGAAGAAGCGCCGATAGGCCGGCGTGCAGCCCGCTCCCGGTCCTCCGTGCAGGAAGAGCACCGGCAGGCCGTCGGGACTGCCCGCCTCCTCCCAATACATGACATGGCCGCCATCCAGTGGCAGCATGCCGCTGCGCGATACCTCAATCGCCGGGAAAAGATCCGTCCGCCCACCCATCGCTCGAACCTTAGCGGCCGCCGTGCAAGGCTTCCAGACGCCCATGCTGCGCTATTTCCTCCCCCTGCTCCTTGCGGCGCTCGCCGGCCCGCTCCCTGCAAGCGCCGGAGGCGTCAAGCCGGCCGATGTGCGCCTGCTGGAGGGAGCGGAGCCGTTCGTAGCGGAGTTCCTCGCCCGGCCCGGCCTCAGTTACGAACCCGAGCCCGCCCGCCTCGACCGCCACGGCAGGCGTCTTGCGCATATGTTTTCCGGTTCGCTCTGGCTGCAGCGGGAACTGGTCGCGCGCGGCTTCGCCGTGGTGGCGCCCCCGCTCGTCTCGCGCGAGCGCGCACAGGCCCTGCTTGCGCTGGAAAGACAGGCGCGCCGCTCCGAACCCGGCGCCTGGCTGCGGCGGGAGGCGCGGGCCGTTGCGGCGGACCGCGCGCGCTCGGTCCTCGACCGTTTCGCCATCGTGGAGGGGCGCGTCCTGTCGGTCCGGCGCGGCTTCCGCAGCAGTTTCGTCAATTTCGACGAGGACTGGCGCGAGGACTTCACCGTGTATCTCCGGCGCGGCCGCATCTCGCGCGCCTTTCCGCCGGAATCGCTCGAAGGACAGCGCGTCCGGGTGCGCGGCTGGGTGTATTACAGCAACGGACCCGCCATCGACCTCGCCGACCCGCTCTATCTCGAAACGCTCGGCCGGTAACGCGGCGCTTAGCCCGCATTTCTCACCAGGGTCATGGTCTGCGCGGTGCTGTCGGGCCGGCAGGGTAGGAGAGCCGTGCAGCGCGATGCGGGGCATCGGGCAAGCGGCTCGACGCACCCTGCCGGCCCGACAGCGCCGCCCTTCGGGTCGCGTCCAGGCGTCCGCCCGCGGCGTCGCGGGCCTCAACCGTAGCCTCCGCTACGCTTTTCGGCCCACTCCTTGCGGATCGTGCGCCTGGACGCGACGCAGGCCGTGACCCTGGTGAGAAATGCGGGTTAGCCGGCCAACCCCTGGCGATAGCTCAGCGCCTCGGCGATGTGCAGGCGGCCCACCCCGTCCTTTGCGTCCATATCGGCCAGGGTGCGCGCCACGCGGAGCACGCGGTGATAGCCGCGCGCCGAGAGCCGCAGCCGCTCCGTGGCGCTTTGCAAGAGGGATGCGCCCGCCTCGTCCGGGGCCGCCGCCTGGGCAAGCCGCGCGCCGTCGATATCGCCGTTCACGGCCGGCTCTCCATAGCGCGCCGCCTGCCTGCCGCGCGCCTCCGCCACACGGGCCGCGACATGCCGGCTGCTCTCCGCCGGCGGCGGCAGGGCCAGGTCCGCAGCTGCAACGCGCGGCACATCCACGAAAAGGTCGAAACGGTCCAGCAGCGGCCCGGAAAGGCGGCGGCGGTAATCCGCCGCGCAGCGCGGCGCACGGTTGCAGGCGCGGTCCGGCTCGTCGATATGGCCGCAACGGCAGGGGTTCATCGCCGCAACGAGCTGGAAGCGTGCCGGATAGACGACATGGCGGTTGGCGCGCGCAATCGCCACCCTGCCGACCTCCAGCGGCTGGCGCAGCGCCTCCAGCGCGGGACGGGCGAATTCGGGCAGTTCGTCGAGGAACAGCACGCCCCGATGCGCAAGCGAAATCTCTCCCGGCGCAGCGCGCTGCCCGCCGCCCACCAACGCCGTCATCGACGAGGAATGGTGCGGCTCCCGGAACGGACGCCGGCGCTGAATACGCCCACTATCCAACGCGCCGGCGGCGCTGTGGATTCTCGATACCTCAAGCGCTTCCGCCGGGTGGAGCGGCGGCAGCACGCCGGGGAGGCGGGCCGCCAGCATCGACTTGCCGGCTCCCGGCGGCCCTGAAAGCAGCAGGTTGTGGCCGCCGGCGGCTGCGATTTCCAGCGCCCTTTTGGCGGTCTCCTGCCCCTTGATGTCGTGGAGGTCGAGCCCGTCCGCCTCCGGGACGATCTCGCCGGGCTCCGGCTGTGTCAGCAATTGCCGGCCGCGGAAATGGTTGAGCAGCGCCAGCAGGGTCTTCGGCGCCACGACTTCCAGGTCGCCCGCCCACGCGGCTTCGGGCCCGTTGCCCGCCGGGCAGATCAGGCCCCGGTGCGATTCGACCGCCGACATGGCGGCCGACAATACGCCGGCAACCGAGGTGAGCGCGCCGTCGAGCCCGAGTTCGCCAAGCGCGACATGGCCGGCGATATCCTCCACCTGCACGGCCCCCATCGCCATCAGCAGGCCGAGCGCGATCGGCAGGTCGAAATGGCTGCCTTCCTTCTGGAGGTTCGCCGGCGCCAGATTGACGGTGATGCGTTCCGCCGGCAGGCCGAGGCCGATGGCGGCAAGCGCCGCCCTCACCCGCTCGCGGCTTTCCGCCACCGCCTTGTCCGGCAGTCCGACGACATTGAACGCCGCCAGGCCGCTGCCGAGATGCACCTGGACATCGATCTCGCGCACCTCAATGCCGTCGAAGGCTACCGTCGCGACATGCGCGACCGCCGGGCGGCCGCTCACCGCCCCGGCCCCGCACCGTCCTGCACAGCAAGGCGCGCTTCGACCGCATCCCAGATGAGCGCCGCGATCCGCACACCGTCGAAACGCTCGATCTCCTGGATGCCCGTGGGCGAGGTGACGTTGATCTCGGTGAGGTAATCGCCGATCACGTCGATGCCGACGAAGGTCAGCCCGCGTTCGCGCAGCGCCGGGCCGATGGTCTCGCAGATTTCGACCTCGCGGGGCGTCAGGGCGCTCTTCACCGCCTTGCCGCCGACATGCATGTTGGCGCGCGACTCGCCGGCGGCCGGAATGCGGTTGATGGCGCCGACCGCCTCGCCCTCCACAAGGATGATGCGCTTGTCGCCCTCGCGGACCTCGGGCAGGTAGCGCTGCGCGATGATGGGGTCGCGCGACGAGCCCAGGAACATTTCCAGAAGCGAGTTCAGGTTCTCGTCGTCCTCGCGCAGGTGGAAGACGCCGGCGCCCCCGTTGCCGAACAGCGGCTTGAGGATGATGTCGCGGTGCTCCTCGCGGAAGGCGACGATCTCGGCTTCGTTGCGGGTAATCAGGGTCGGCGGCATCACGCCTTCGAAATGGGTGACGAACAGCTTCTCCGGCGCGTTGCGCACGGAGGCCGGATCGTTGACCACCAGCGTATCGGGGTGGATGTGCTCAAGCAGGTGCGTCGCGGTGATATAGGCCATGTCGAAGGGCGGGTCCTGGCGCATCATCACGACATCGACGCTTGTGAGGTCCACCGTCTCCGCCGAGCCGAGAGAGGCATGCCGGCCCTTTTCGCGCCGGAGCGTCATCGGGCGTCCGCGCGCCGTCAGCCGGCCGTCGCGGAACACGAGCGCATCGGGCAGGTAGTGGAACAGCGCATAGCCCCGCGCCTGCGCCTCCAGGCAAAGCGCGAACGTGCTGTCGGCGTCGATATCGACGCTCTCGATCGGGTCCATCTGAACGGCGACGGCGAGAGTCATGGGTCAGGAATCCAGTCAGGAAATGCAGAACGCCAGTGCATCATATCGCGCCGGGCTGCGGTGCGCACGATGGCACGGGGCCTCGTCAGTTCAGGCGGGCGCGGAAGCGTTGCAGCAGGGTGGCGGCCTCGAGCCGGGCCCCTTCGGCACTTTCCATGGCGATATAGCGTTCGAGGCTCTGGACCGCGCCCTTGAAACGGCCGAGCGCGGCCTCCAGGATTGCGCGCTCGCGCACCAGTTCCGGCAGGTCCGGCGCAATCCATGTCATGCGCTCCAACACGCCCAGCGCCGCCTCGAACTGCCGCTGTTGCGCGAGGCGCAGGCGAATATTGTTCTGCAATCTCAGCAGCACGCCCCTATCCGTCGTCGCGCGGAAATGGGCCGTTTCGAGCTCCGCCGAGGGGCCGTAGGCCGCCTTCAGCATCTCCCGCAGCGCCGGCGGCTCGCGCCTCTCGCCGCGCTCGAAGGGGTCCACGATCTCCGCCCGGTCCACCCGGATGAGGAAATGGCCCGGAAAGTCCAGCCCCTCGACATGCGCGCCGAGCCGGCGTCCCACCTCCATGTAGATGATGCCGAGCGCGACCGGCAGCCCCTTGCGCCTGTCGATCACGCGCAACAGGTTGGCGTTTTGCAGGTCATCGTAGGTCGCCCGATCCCCTGTATAGCCAAACGCGCCGCCGAGCGTCGGAGCGAGCCGGTCCGGGCTCCCGGCGGCCTCGGCCAGTTCGTCGAAATGCGCGCGGTAGCGGTCGAGCGGCACGCCCGGTCGGTCGAATGACCCGAGCAGCAGGGCGGCCTCACCGATGTCGAATGGCTCCTCGCCATGCGCGCCGATCTCGCGCAGCCTGGCCTCGACCGTGCTCATGCGAACCGCCTCCCGCGACCGTCTCCATCCCTCCAGGCGTCCGGGATCATAATCGGCAGCCGCCCTGGCACCACCGCGACCACGTCGAACCGGACGGCGCAGTCCCGGTAGCGCGGGTTTGCAGCGAGGAAGCTTCGGGCTGCCATCTCGATGCGGCGGCGCTGGCGCTCAGGCACAGCCTGCCGGGCCAGCGCCTCGGTCGGACGCGCCTTGACCTCGACCATGACCAGGTGCCGGCCGCGGCGCGCGATGAGGTCTATCTCGCCCACCGGCGTCCGATAACGGCGCGCCAGCACGCGATATCCCGCAATGCGCAGCCGCCAGGCGGCGATGCGCTCGGCCCGGCGGCCGCGGCTGTCACCCGTCTCGGGCAAGCAGCTCGAGTCCGCGCCTGTAAAGAGCGCGGCGCGGCCGGCCGGAAACCGCCGCCAGCTCACCCGCCGCCCGCGAGAGGCCGAGTGCCGCGATCCGCTCCACAAGCAGCGAGTCTGACACCTCGGCGGGCGCCGCCGCGCCGGGCGGCCCGACCGCAATGACGATTTCGCCTTTCGGCGGTCCGGCCTCCGCATAGCGCGCCGCAAGATCGGCGAGCCCGCCGCGAACGATTTCCTCATGGCGTTTCGTCAGCTCCCGCGCCACCGCCGCCTCGCGTGCGCCCAGCACTGCCGCCATGTCGGCGAGGCAGGCCGCGAGGCGCGTCCCCGCCTCATACACCAGCAGGGTCGCCGGCGCCTCGACCCAGGGCGCCAGCGCGCGCCGGCGCGCCGCCTGCCGCACCGGCAGGAAACCGAGGAACGCAAACCGGTCCGGCGCCAGGCCGGAAAGCTGGAGCGCCGTCAGCGCCGCGTTCGCCCCCGGCGCCGAGGTCACCGTGAGGCCCTCCGCCCCGACCGCCCGCACGAGGCCGAAGCCGGGGTCCGACACGAGCGGCATCCCGGCATCGCTCGCCAGCGCCACCGCCTTTCCCGCCTGGATTGCGGCGATCAGTTTCGGGCGCACCCGCTCAGCATTGTAGTCGTGGTAAGCGACCAGGCGCGCCTTCAGCCCGTGGATCGACAGCAGGCGGCGGGTTACGCGCGTGTCCTCGCAGGCGACCAGGTCCGCCGCCCCCAGAATGTCGAGCGCGCGGAGCGTGATGTCGCGCGCATTGCCGATGGGCGTTGCGACAAGGTAGAGCCCCGGCGCCATGCGCCCGTCGCCATGCGCTTTACGCGCCGGGCCGGGAGGACTAGCTTCGCGCCCGATTGCACCGTCGGAGACGGGTCGTGAACACGGCATCCTGGCGTTACGCCTCTTTCGCGCTGCTCGGCATGGCGCTGGTCGCCTGCCAGCATTCGGGAACGGGCGAGCCTAGCCCGCCGAGGCCTCCCGCGAAAGCGCCCGTCGCGACGCCTCCCACGCCCGCTGCACCGCCGCAGCAAGCGTCGGCATCCGTGCCTCCGTCGCCGGCGGTTTTTCGCGCAGCCCTGTTGTCCCCGTTCTCGGGCCGCCATGCAGAGCTCGGCGCGGCGATGCTGAATGCCGCCCAACTGGCGCTATACGACGCCGCCGGTGAGGATTTCGTGCTGATGCCGATGGACACGGCCGGAAACCCGGCGGGCGCCGCGGAGGCGGCGCGGCAATCGGTGCAACGCGGCGCCGGGGTCCTGCTCGGGCCGATTTTCGGGTCGAATGTCTCCGCAGCAGCCGAAGCGGCGCGGGCGCGGACTCTGCCCGTCTTCGCCTTCTCGAACGACCGCATGGCGCTTCGGCCGGGCGTCTGGCTTTTCGGCATGCCGCCTGAAGAAGAGGTGGAACGCCTTATCGGCCACGCCGCTGCGGAGGGCCGGAGGCGGCTAGGCCTGCTGGCTTACGATACCGGGTTCGGCCGCTATGCGGTCGAGGCCGCCGAGCGCGCCGCCCGCAAGCAGGGCGTCATCGTCGCCCGGCGCGGTTTCCTCTCCACCGGCCTCGACCCGAAGGCGCTTTCCGAGCGCGTGCGCGTATTTGCCGGCGCCCCGGCCAAGCGCACGGCGGAGACGGACGAGTTGCCCCCGCCTTTCGACGCCGTGTTGATCGCTGCGGAAGGCCAGGCCCTCCGCTCGACAGCGGCGCTGCTTGCCTTTCACGGCATCGACACGAAGCAGGTGCGATATCTGGCGACGGGCGTCCGGCCCGACCGGATCCCGCTCGACGAGCCGAGCCTCGCCGGGGCCTGGTACGCGGGGCCGCCGCCGGAAGCGTTCGACCTCTTCTCCCGGCGCTACGAAGCTGTGTACGGTGTCGCGCCGCCCCGTCTGGCCGGGCTCGCCTACGATGCGACTGCGATTGCCGCCATGCTGGCGGAGAGCCGGCGCTCCGCTGTGCTCGACATGGCCACCCTGACCGCCCCGGACGGCTTTTTCGGCGCCGGCGGCTTCTTCCGTTTCCGGCGTGACGGCGCGGTCCAGCGGGCGCTCGCCGTGTTCGAGATCGCGCCGGACGGCCCCCGCATTGTCGATCCTGCCCCCGACCGTTTCGATGCCGAGGGCAGGCCGGTCGGCTAGCCCGGCATCGCGCAAGGCCGGCCCGCCCGGACACCGCTTGTCAGGATCGAGGAATGTCGGAGCTTATCGACCTGGGTGAACCGGCGATCCGGCTGGGTTTTTTCCTCGGCATCTTCGCCTTCGTCGCGCTGTGGGAGTTCGCTCTGCCGCGCAGACGGCCCACCCAACCGCGCTGGTTGCGCTGGTACGCCAATCTGGGCGTGGTGACGTTGAATACGGCGCTGGTATGGCTTCTCGTCCCTCTGGCCCCGGTCGCATTGGCCGCGGTCGCCGGGAGCCGCGGTTGGGGCCTTCTCAACCTTGTCGAGCTGCCTTTCTGGCTGGAAATCGTGCTTGCGGTCGTGGTCCTCGATCTTGCGATCTATCTTCAGCATGTGATGTTCCACGCGGTGCCCGCGCTGTGGCGGTTGCATCGCATGCACCACGCCGACCTCGACTTCGACGTGACGACCGGCACGCGGTTCCATCCGATCGAGATCCTTGTGTCGGTCGCCATCAAGATGGCGGCGGTGGCCCTTATCGGCCCGCCGGCAGTGGCGGTGGTCATTTTCGAAATCCTGTTGAACGGGACCTCGATGTTCAACCACGGCAATGTGCGGCTGGCGGCGCCGCTGGACCGTGCGCTGCGCTGGATCGTCGTGACGCCGGACATGCACCGCGTGCATCATTCCGACACCCCGGCCGAGACCAACAGCAATTTCGGCTTCAACCTGCCCTGGTGGGACCGCCTGTTCGGCACTTACCGGGCGCAGCCGAAGCTCGGGCACGAGCGGATGACGATCGGCATCGATGCGTTCCGGGAGCGCCGAGAACTGCATCTTCACAGGATGCTGACGCAGCCGCTGCGGCGCGGCGCCGGGGACTACGCGATCAACCGTCGTCCGCGAGACCCCGACGGACGCACCTGACCCGGCCTATGCCGGCGTTCTCGACAAGGGACCCATGTCGGGGGTTTCCCGCGGGCACGGGTTTCCGGCTCGATGGCCGGGCCCGGCATCGAGGGTTCGGCACAGGGGCGTTCGCATTCGTCCATTGCTTCGCCGGGTTCGGCGCGGGCTTGACATGGGGGAGAGCGTGGTAGGCTGGCATTGGGAGAGGGCGCAGGCAGGCGGGGCGGCGGCGGAACATGACATCGCATGACAGAACGTAACTGCCCAGGATGTTTGTGTTGGTGAGGGGTTGACGCGGTGGTTTGAAAATGAGTCAACCTCGCCATGAGTCATTCCGAACCGTTTGACCCGTTGAGGGTGCCCGTGTCCGAGACATCGGGTCAGCAGATCGCGCGTCTGGAGTTGGAGACCGCTTGGCTTCGGGAGCAGGTTGCGCATCTTGTTGAGCGGATAGCGGCGTTGGAGCGTCGTCTTGGTCTGGACAGCCGCAACAGCGGCCAGCCGCCGTCGAGCGACGGTCTGAAGAAGCCAGCGGCGGAGCGTCGAACCCGTAGCCTGAGGGGCAAGACGGGCCGTAAGCCGGGCG
The DNA here is from genome assembly GCA_965261985.1 of Alphaproteobacteria bacterium. Classification (GTDB taxonomy): domain Bacteria; phylum Pseudomonadota; class Alphaproteobacteria; order Bin95; family Bin95; genus Bin95. Next base: position 3,181,367 of record OZ253490.1, on the reverse strand, counting down.
GTCAGACGGGGCACAAGGGCAAGACGCAGTGCCGTACGGCCAGCCCGGACCGGTTTGAGGAGCATGTTCCGGCGTCCTGCCGGGGCTGCGGGGCGTCGCTGTCGTCGGCGGCGGCGGTCGGCGATCCGGTCGCGCGTCAAGTATTCGACCTGCCGGAGCCGCGCCCGCTGGAGGTCACGGAGCATCGGGGTCATGCGCGTCGCTGCGGGTGTTGCGGTGAGGTGACGCGGGCGTCGTTCCCGCCAGGCGTGTCGGCACCGGTGCAGTATGGCCAGCGGCTTTCGGGTGCGGCGGTCTGGCTGCGTCATGCGCAGTTCCTGCCGGAGCGGCGGCTGTCTGAGGTGATGGCGGTGTTGTTCGGCGCGCGGGTGTCGCCGGCGACATTGGCGGCGATGAGCGGGCGGGCTGCGGGGCGTCTGCGGGATGCGGCCGCGCACATACAGGAGCTGGCGGCCAGCAAGGCGCGGGTGAAGCATCTGGACGAGACCGGGCTGCGCATCGGCGGGCGGACGCGGTGGCTTCATGTGGCCTGCACATCCCCGGATCGGATCCGGGGCAGGCTCTTGCTGGCGGCGTATCGGGTAAGCGAGCGGCGCGGCGCCGTGCTTCCGGGCGTGGCCGGCGTGGCGGTGCACGACCACTGGCAATGCTATTGGCCGATGGAGGGCGTGGAGCATGCGCTTTGCAACGCCCATCACCTGCGGGAGTTGCAGGCGCTGGTGGAGTTCGACAAGGAAGGCTGGGCCGGGCGCATGCAGCGGCTTCTGCGCCGGGCCTGGCGCGTGGCGCGGCTGGCGCGGGAGAGGGATATCGTCGTTCCGGCGCGTCTGATGGCGCGGCTGGCGCGCGGTTACGACAGGCTGCTTGTCGAGGCGATGGTGTTCCATGAGAGCCAGCCGCCGCTCTCGCCTCCCAGGCCCGGAAGACGCGGGGCCCCGAGGCGGCGCAAGGGCCACAACCTCGCCTTGCGCCTGCATGAGCGCAGGGACGAGACCCTGCGCTTCCTGACCGACCCACAGGTGCCCTTCACCAACAATGAGGCCGAGCGCGACCTGCGCATGATGAAACTGCGCCAGAAAATCTCCGGAGGCTTCCGGTCCCGAAGCGGCGCAGACGACTTCGCCATACTGCGCACAATCATCGCCACCGCTCAAAAGCAGGGATGGGACATACTCAACACCCTGACAGGCACATCCGACAGCCTCATCGAAAATATCCAATACGCTTGAACAAAAAACCAAGCATGGCCGCAGCAATGACCAATGTGCTGGGCAGTTACGACAGAACATGACATTTCATGACATGTCCCGGCGTTTCCTGCTGGAGGCAGCAATTCGTTCACGAATTATGAAATAATTCACTGTAAAGGCTTGACCTCTGTAAAACTGTGGTAAGATGAGTCAGGAGGAAGCGGCATCCGGAGGCCGCTTCGTCTCCTGCTTCGCGCCGGCGCGAAAAAAACCCAACGGAACGGACGGGAGAAGTGTGCCCTGCGCCTGCCTCGCGCGCGCAATCAGGCGCGTGACGTGAACCGCGCCGGCGCGAACGCGGGCGGGCGCGCCCATGCGATACGCGCGAAAAAGGGACGCGCCGCAGGCAAGCCGGCGGCGAGGCAAACAGAACGGGAATATAAGGAGGGACGATATGCAGGATTGGGACGGGCGGCGTTTCGGCGAGGCCGGCAGAGAGGGGCGCGGCGCGGCGAAACATGACATCGCATGACAGAACATGACATTTCATGACGTGTCCCGGCAGCCGCGCCGCATCGCCTCTATCGGAACCCGGTCATGGGCTCATCGGTTTCGAGCCGTGAGCGGCGGTATCGGCCGACAGGAGTTCGACCTGGACCGGCTCCAGCGGCGGCGGCGGCGGCGGGTTTGCGAAAAGGTGCTGCGCGCCCACGATGTCGAGGTCCCGACCGGGAGAGCGGGCGATCGTTGCGTGGACGGTCCCGGCGGCAAGCGCCATGGCGTCTGCCCAGCCGCTCCGCCACCGGCCCGCGAACAGCGAGGCGAACAGGTCGCCGGCCCCGTAGCCGGGATGCGCCACATGCGGCACCACGGCTTGCAGGGCCTCGCCCGCGGATACGCCGATGCAGGCGATCCGCCCTTCGCCCGCCGGCACGCCGGTCGCCACGACGAGCGAAGGTCCGAGCCCTGCCGCGGTCTTGGCGGCGTCCCTGGGGCCGCCGACCTCCCGACCCGCAAGCAGGGAAAGCTCGAAACGGTTGGGCGTCGCGACACGGGCTCTCGGCAGGAGTTCGCGCCCGATGGCGTCCGGCAGGTCGGGAGCCACGAAGAGCCCACCCGGATCGTCGCCCATCACCGGGTCGAGCAGATAGGGAGCGCCTACCCGGTCCACCGTGCGCGCCACCGCGTGGGCGTTGGCGGCCGAGCCCAGATAGCCGGAAACCACCAGGTCGATGTCCTTCAGGAAGCCGCGTTCTTCCAGGCCGGTCACGATGGCGTCGATGCTCTGCGCCGGATGCACCTCGCCCCGGAAGCCGCCATGAGCCGGGTGGTTGGAATAAGCGACGGTGTCGATGCAGGTCACATCGTGGCCGAGGCGCTGGAGCACGAAGACGGCCGTGCGGTTGCCGACGAAGCCGCGCGCCACCGAGGACTGGATGGATAGAATGTGCATGATGACCGCCCCGTTGCCGACGACTCGCCCGCACAAGGAATCCGCTTTCATGCCCCAAGCCGTCAAGCCACGCCGTAGCGCCCTCTACATGCCCGCCTCGCGGGCAGGCGCGCTGGAGAAGGCGAAGACGCTGCCGGCCGATGTGCTTATCTTCGACCTCGAAGACGCCGTGAGCCCCGACGCGAAGGAAGCAGCCCGCGAGCAGGCGGTGGGAGCGGCGCGCTCGGGCGCCTACGGGCTGCGCGAGATCGTCATCCGCGCCAACGGGCTCGACACGCCCTGGGGGCATGACGACCTCGCGGCCATTGCGGGCTCGGGAGCGGATGCGGCATTGCTTCCCAAAGTCGAGAGCGATGCCACGATCCGCCAGTCCGCCGCCCTGCTCGACCGCCATGGCGGCAATGAGATGGCAATCTGGGCAATGATGGAGACGCCGCTTGCGATGCTGCGCGCGGACGCCATTGCAGGGGCCGGGCACCGCCTGTCCGCCCTCGTCATGGGCACCTCCGACCTCGCCAAGGAGCTGGCCGCCGCCCACACGCCGGACCGGCTGCCCTTCATCACCGGCCTCGGCCTCTGCCTGCTGGCAGCCCGCGCCCACGGGCTCGCGATCCTCGACGGCGTCCATCTGGACCTCGGCGACGACGAAGGCTTTGCCGCCGCCTGCCGCCAGGGCGCCGATCTCGGCTTCGACGGCAAGACGCTGATCCACCCGAAACAGGTCGCCCCCTGCAATGACGCCTTCTCGCCGGCTCCGGAAGCCGTTGCCGAGGCGCGCCGGATCATCGCCGCCCATGCGGAAGCCGAAGCGGCGGGCCAGGGCGTCGTCGTGGTGGATGAGCGGCTGATCGAGAACCTGCATGTCGAAATGGCGGAGCGGACGGTTGCGCTTGCCGAAGCCGTTGCGGCCCGGCAGGGCTGAGTCCGCATTCCGGCTACAATGACGCTGTTGTCGGCTACCATTCGCCACACGGCAGAAGGACGCCTTTCCGCATGACCTACCGCACCCTCCGTTCCTGGCTCGACCGGCTGCAGGCCACCGACCGGCTCGCGGTGGCCCGGCCTGGCGTCTCGCTCGACTTCACCCTCGCCGCGCTCGCCAAACGGTGGGACGCGCGCAAGGCTGTCCTCTTCCCGGAACCGTTAGGCTTCGATGGCGTCCGGCATGAGATACCGGTCGTCGCGGGCCTCGTTTCGGACCGCGGCTGGATCGCGGAGGCGATGGGCGTGGAGCCCGGGGCGGTGCTCGACCGCTTCCGCGCCGCCGCCGACCGGCCGCTGCCCTGGCGCGAAGTGACGAACGCAGCCTGCCAGGAACGTATCGACCGCAACCCCGATCTCACCAGCACGCTCCCGATCCCGAAGCACAATGCGCTCGACGCGGGCGCCTATATCTCCGCCGGGCTGGTCATCGCGCGCAATCCGAAGACCGGCATCCAGAACGTCTCGATCAACCGCCTCCAGATCACGGGTCCGAAGCGCATGGGCATCCTGATCCTGCCGCGCGACCTGCACCACTTCTTCGCCGCCGCCGAGGCGGCCGGGGAGCCGCTCGAAGTGGCGGTCGCGGTCGGCGTCGATCCGCTGACCCTGCTCGCCAGCCAGGCCATCCTGCCCATCGACCACGATGAGCTGGAGGTGGCGGGCGCGCTGCACGGCACTCCGCTGGAGGTCGTGAAATGCGCGACCAACGAGGTGCGCGTTCCCGCCGGGGCCGAGATCGTCATTGAGGGGCGCCTGCTGCCGGGCGTGCGTGAGACGGAAGGCCCCTTCGGCGAGTTCCCGCAATATTACGGGCCCGCAGGCGAGAACCCGGCCATCGAAGTGCAGGCCGTGACGATGCGCGCCAAGCCCATCTTCCACACCATCGTTCCGGCCGCGATGGAGCATCTGCTGCTGGGCGCCATCCCGCGCGAGGCCACCATCGCCGCGCATCTGCAGCGCACCTGCCCGACTGTGCTCGACGTCCATCTCTCGCGCGGCGGCGTCTGCCGCTACCACCTCTATGTGAAGCTGCGAAAGACGCAGGAGGGCCAGGCGCGCAACGTGATAATGGCCGCCTTCGCCGCCCATGCCGATGTGAAGCAGGTGACGGTCGTGGACGAGGATGTCGATGTCCACGACCCGACGGCGGTGGAATGGGCCCTCGCAACGCGCTTCCAGGCATCGCGGGACGTAATCGTCATTCCGCGCGCGCAGGGCTCGAAGCTCGATCCATCGGCGGATGGCGGCGTCTCGGACAAGCTCGGCCTCGACGCCACCATGCCGCTCGACCGCGACGACTTCACCTTCACCGTGGTCCACGTCCCCGGCGAGGACGACCCGAACCTGGATACACTGCTCACCGACGAGCCCTACGAATTCTGAGCCGGCGGCCCGATTGCCGACAGGAGACCCCCGACCCGTGACCGATATTTTCCTCGCCGACGCGGCCGGTGCCGTGCCCGTCTTCCTGCTGAACAAGAAGGGCTTGCAGGGCTGGCTCGACAGCGCCGGGGCCGCCGACCGCAACTGGGTTGCGGCAAACGGCTTCGAGGCGGAGCCCGGCAGCATGCTGGTCCTGCCGGGCCCCGAGGGGAAGGCGGCGCGCGTGCTGGCCGGAGCCGAAGGGCCCGGCGACATGTGGGCCTGCGGTGGCCTGCCGGGCCGCCTGAAGGGCGGCGTTTTCCGCATCGAGAACGAACTCGGACCCGACGAGTCCACGCGGGCCGCCACCGCCTGGGGGCTCGGCTGCTATGCCTTCGACGCCTATTCGGACAGCAAGAGCCGGAACCATGCGAGCCTCGTCTGGCCGGAGAATGCGGACCGAAGTGCGGCGCTCGCAGCCGTCGAGGCGCAGTCGCAGGTCCGCGACCTCATCAACACACCCGCGAACGACATGGGGCCGGAGCGGCTCGAAGCCGCCGTCCGGCAACTCGGCGAACGCCACGGCGCGCAAGTCTCCTCTATCGTCGGCGACGAACTGCTCGCGCAGAACTACCCGACAATCCATGCCGTCGGCCGCGCCGCCGCCATTGCGCCGAGGCTGATCGACCTCGTCTGGGGGAGCGAAGACCGGCCCAAGCTCACACTGGTGGGCAAGGGCGTGTGCTTCGACAGCGGCGGACTCGATCTGAAGCCGCCGGTCGGCATGAGGCTGATGAAGAAGGATATGGGCGGCGCGGCCAATCTGATCGGGCTCGCCCACATGGTGATGGCGGCCGCGCTGCCGGTGCGACTCAGGCTCCTCGTCCCGGCGGTCGAGAACAGCGTGTCCGGCAATGCCATGCGGCCCATGGACGTGATCCGCACACGCAAGGGGTTGACCGTGGAGATCGGCAATACGGACGCCGAGGGCCGGCTCATCCTCTGCGACGCCCTGGCGGAAGCCTCCGGCGAGTCGCCCGACCTGATCCTCGACTGCGCGACGCTGACAGGTGCGGCCCGCACCGCGCTCGGGGCCGATCTTCCGGCCCTGTTCTGCAATGACGATGCCGTGGCAGCCTCGCTGCTGGCGGCCGGCGATGCGGAGCAGGATCCGGCTTGGCGGATGCCGCTCTTCCGGCCCTACCGCAAGATGCTCTCCAGCGACGTTGCCGACCTCAACAATGTGTCCGAGGCTCCCCTCGCCGGCGCAGTAACGGCGGCGCTGTTCCTCGAACGCTTCATCGAGCCGGGCGTTCCATGGGCGCATGTGGACATGATGGCCTGGAACCGCGAGAACCGGCCCGGCCGCCCGCGCGGCGGCGAGGCGCAGTTCATTCGCGGCGCAATGGCCATGCTCCGCCGCCGCTACGGCGGATAGCGGTCCTCAGTAGAACAGCTTCTTCCGGTCCATCCCTTCGTAAAGATGGGCCACGAACTCTCCATAGCCGTTGTAGAGCTGCGTCTTGCGGCGCTCGTCGGAGCCGATCATGCGCTCGCTGGCCTGGCTCCAACGCCGGTGCGGAACCTCCGGGTTCACATTCGCCCAGAAGCCGTATTCACGGCCCTGGACCTTCTCCCAGAAGCTCTTCGGCTGCTTGTCGGTGAAGGTGAAGCGGGTAATCGACTTGATCGACTTGAAGCCGTATTTCCACGGAAGCGCTATGCGCAGCGGCGCGCCGTTCTGCGCCGGCACGGGCTTGCCGTAGAGCCCCGTGACGATGAAGGCGAGGTCGTTGGTGGCCTCCTCCATGGTGACCCCCTCGACATAGGGCCACGGATACCAGAACTCCTTCTGACCCGACGCCATGTCCGGGTCGTTGAAGGTTTCCATACGGACATATTTCGCCTTCGCCAGCGGTTTGGCGAACTCGACCAGCTTCGCCATCGGGAAGCCGGACCACGGCACCGCCATCGCCCAAGCCTCGACGCAGCGGTGGCGGTAGAGGCGCTCCTCGACTCCCATCCGGCGCACCAGATCGTCAAACCCGATCTCCATGGGCTTCTCGACATCGCCGTCGATATGGACGGTCCAGGGGCGGATGCGCAGATTGTCCCGCGCCCGCTTCCAGATGCCCTTGCTGGAGCCGAACTCGTAGAAGTTGTTGTAAGTGGTCGCGACCTTCTCCGGCGTCAGCGGCCGGTCGAGAGTGTAGGCCGGGTTGCGCGTCGCCGGATAGAGGTCGGCAGTCGGGTCGGCCTCCGGCGTGGCGGCGCGCACCGCAACCGGCCCTGCAGCCGCCGCGATACTGCCCATAGCTGCCACCTGGATCAGCCGCCGCCGGTTCCAGAACACAGCTTCGGGGGTCGCCTCGCGCTCCGGCAGCTCCCAGCCCCGTCGTTTCAGGATCTGCATGCCATGCACTCCCTTGCACATCTTGGCGTAACAAATGCGCAGGAAACGCCCCGGCCGCCAATCACTTTCCCGTTACGCCGGCTGAGCCAGCGGCCGCACGAGGGGCTTGTCGGCGATAGGCAGGTGGATGATCGCGGCGAACACGCCGAGCGCGATATTGATGAGCCAGATCGTCTCGTAGCCGCCCGTCAAATCGAACATGTAGCCGCCGAGCGAGGCGCCCAGGAACGCACCCGCCTGGTGGCCCAGAAAGACGACGCCGAACAGCGTGCCAAAATAGCGCGTACCGAAAATCTGGCCGACGATCGCGGAGGTGAGCGGCACCGTGCTGAGCCAGGCCAGCCCGAGGCCGGCGGCGAAGATGAGCGTCGTCGTCGTCGTGACCGGCGTGAATGCATACACGGCGAACATGAGCGCGCGCACGGCATAGACGGCGCTCAGCAGGTATTTCTTGCGGAAACGGCTGCCGAGGAAACCTGCCGCCGTCGTGCCAATCAGGTTGAAGATGCCGATGGTCGCGATCGCCCAGCCGCCGGTTGTAGCCGGCAGGCCGCTTTCGGCGATGAAATTGGGTAGATGCGTCACGACGAACTGCACATGGAAGCCGCAAACGAAAAAGCCCGCGGTCAGCAGCAGATAGCCGGAATGGCTCCCCGCTTCCGTCAGTGCCTCCCGCAGGCTCTGCTCGGCTTCCAGCGCGCGCGACCGCGCCACGGGGCGCGAGCGAAGCACTGCGGCCAGCAGCACGACGATGCCGATCAGCCCCATGAGGCACAGCAGCCCACCCCGCCATCCGAAGGCCTCGATGACGACGGGCGCGGCCGGGGTGACGACGAATTGCCCGAGCGAGACCCCGGTTGCTGTCAGCGCCATCACAAGCGTGTGGCGCTCCTTCGGAAATACCCGCACCACGGCTGTCATCACGATGGGCATGCCGCACCCGGCGGCCCCCAGACCGACCAGCAGGCCCAGAGACAGATAGGCGCCCTCCGGCGTCTCCATCCGGCTCGCGGAGAAGAGGCCGAGAGCGTAGATCGCGCTTCCGATGACCAGAGTTCGCCCGGTGCCGAACCGGTCGGCGACCCAGCCGAAGAAGGGCTGGCCCAGGCCCCAGAACAGGCTCTGGATCGCGAGCGCGAGCGACACCACGGCCACCGACCAGCCCAGATCGGTGCTGATCGGGTTCAGATACATGCCGAAGGACTGGCGCGACCCGAAGGTTAGGGCGAGCACAAGTCCACCGGCGACGACGACGAAGACGCCGTGACGGATCATCGCTGATTTCCCGAAGCGGTCGGTGTCGCTTACAATCTCGGCCGCCGCGAGACAAGGAGAAGCCGGTATGGGCGACACGGTGCTTTGCGAAATCGACAAAGGGATCGCCTGGGTCACACTCAACAACCCGAAGGCGCGCAACGCGCTGAGTGCCCAGATGCGCATCGACCTGCGCGATGTCATCGGCGATCTGGAACATGACGATGCCGTGCGCTGCGTCGTACTGCGCGGCGCCGGCGACCACTTCATGGCTGGCGGCGACATTCGTGCCATGAAGGAACGCCTCGATATCGACAAGGAGACCCGCAAGCGCGTCGTGATCGAAGGCATCCATGCCATTCATCTGCCGGTGTTCGCGATCCGTCGGATGCGCAAGCCGGTCATTGCCAGCGTTCGGGGCGCGGCGGCCGGGTTCGGCCTCGGGCTGGTTGCGGCCTGCGACCTGGCGATTGCCGCAGACGACGCCTTCTTCACACTCGCCTATTGCCATATCGGCGCGAGCCCGGACGGCGGCTCCTCCTATTTCCTCGCCCGCACGCTCGGCATGAAGCAGGCGATGGAACTGGCGCTGCTGGGCGACCGTTTCGGCGCCGACCGCGCGCTCGAACTGGGCATCCTGAACCGTGTTGTGCCGGCCGCCGACCTGGAGGCCGAGACGCGGGCGCTGGCAGAGCGCCTCGCCGCCGGCCCGACGGTCGCCTACGCCCAGGCCAAATCGCTCTTCAACACCGCCTTCCACACGCCCATGGAGCAGCAGCTCCAATGGGAGGGCGAGCATATGGCGGTGTCGATGACCACCGAGGACCATGCCGAGGGCGTCACGGCCTTTCTCGAAAAGCGCCGCCCCGTCTTCAAGGGCGCCTGACTGCCCTCTTTCCCGGAACCGCTGCAACGGAGCGGACATGACCGAATTGCGGACCGTCACCGACGGGCTGATGTTTCCCGAGGGGCCGATTGCCATGCCGGACGGATCGGTGCTCCTTGTCGAGATTCGTCGCGGCACGTTGACGCGCGTGTATCCCGACGGTCGCAAGGAGACCGTGGCCGAGACCGGCGGGGGGCCGAACGGGGCCGCACTCGGCCCCGACGGCCGGGTCTATATCTGCAACAATGGCGGCAACGAATGGCTCGACGAGCCGGGCGGCCCGATGCGCCCCGTCGGCCAGGCGCGCGACTATAGCGGCGGCCGGATCGAGGCCGTGGACCTGGAGACCGGCGCGGTCGAAACCCTCTACACCGAATGCGAGGGACGCCGGCTCAAGAGCCCGAACGACATCGTGTTCGACGGCGAGGGCGGATTCTGGTTCACCGATCTCGGCAAGGTCCGCGACTGGGAGCGCAACTGGGACCGCACCGGTATCCACTATGCCCGCGCCGACGGCTCCCTGATCGTCGAAGCGGCCTTTCCGCCGATTACGCCGAACGGCATCGGCCTCTCGCCCGACGACAGCGTGCTTTATGTCGCCGAGACCCAGACCGGGCGTGTCTGGGCCTTCGACATCGAGGCGCCGGGCGTGCTCGGGAAACAGCCCTGGCCGAGCCCGCATGGCGGGCGGCTGGTGAACCAGACGCATGGCTACCGCATGCTCGACAGCCTCGCGCTGGACGCGGACGGGAACATTTGCGTTGCGACGCTGATGGATCCGGGCATCTCGATCGTCCGGGCCGACGGCTCGGGCCTTGAGCATGTGCCGATGCCGGACCCCTACACGACCAATATCTGCTTCGGCGACCCGGACCTGCGCACCGCCTTCATCACCCTGTCCCACGCGGGCAAGCTGGTTTCCTGCGCCTGGCCGACGGCCGGCCTTCCGCTTCACTATCTGAACGAGCGGACCGGATAGGGCCGGACGAGATACGGAACGCGCTCATGCGGGAAGAGCTGCTCGAATCCGTCTGCCGGGTCGCGCGCGAGGCGGGCGAGACGATCATGCCTTACTTCCGCGCGCCGAACCTCGAAACCCGCCGCAAGGCGGACCGCAGCCAGGTGACGGAAGCGGACGAGGCGGCCGAACGCCTGATCCTCGAACGCCTCGCCGTGTTGACGCCGGATATTCCCGTCGTCGCCGAGGAAAGCGTGGCGGCCGGGCGGGTGCCGGAGATCGGCGACGGGCCGTTCTGGCTTGTCGATCCGCTCGACGGCACCAAGGAGTTCATCCGCAAGGTTCCCGAGTTCACGGTGAATATTGCGCTCATCGAGGAATGCCGGCCGGTGCTCGGCGCGGTTTATCTGCCGGCTTCGGACGAGCTCTATGCGGGGCGCACGGGCAGCGGCGCCTTTCTGGAAGACGGCGGCGGGCGGCGAACGATCGCTATCCGGTCGTTCCCCGAAACGGGCATCACGGTCACGGTCAGCCGCACTTACGGCGCGGGCACCGACATCGACCGTTTCCTCGCCCGCTACGATGTCGCCCGGCAGATCGACGCCGGCAGTTCGCTCAAATTCTGCCTGATCGCGCGCGGCGAGGCGGATGTCTATCCACGCTACGGCGGCAGCAACGAATGGGACACGGCGGCCGGCCATGCCGTGTTGGCGGCCGCCGGCGGCTCGGTGCGCGAAATCAACGACGGCCCGGAACTGCTCTACGGCAAGGCTCGCTTCTCGAACCCCTGGTTCATCGCCTGGGGCGGGTCGTGACTTCCGGGGCGGCTGTCGAAGAAGCCGCCCGCTCGATCCGCGCCGGCAAGCTCATCGCCTTCCCGACCGAGACCGTTTACGGCCTCGGAGCCGACGCGACCGACGACCGCGCTGTTGCCGCTGTGTTCGAGGCGAAGGGCCGGCCGCGCTTCAACCCGCTGATCGTGCATGTCGCGGGCCGGGACGAGGCCGAAGCGCTGGCGGTCTTCGACGACCGCGCCCGCCGGCTTGCAGGCAGGTTCTGGCCGGGGCCGCTTACGCTGGTGCTGCCGCGCATGCCGGACTCTCCGGTCTCGTGGCTCGCCTCCGCCGGCCTCGACACGCTGGCTCTGCGCTGGCCGGCGCACCATCTGGCCGAAGCGCTCATCCGGGCCGCCGGGCGGCCGCTGGTCGGACCGAGCGCCAACCGTTCGGGCCGGCTGAGTCCCACGACGGCGGCCCATGCAGCGGCCGAACTCGGCGGGCAGGCGGCCATGGTGCTGGACGGCGGCCCCTGCCGGCTCGGCCTCGAATCGACCGTGGTGGCTCTGGGCAGCGGCGCACCCGCCCTTCTCCGGCCCGGAGCGCTCGACGCCGAGGCCATCGAGGCGGAGGTGGGGGCCCTCGCCGGACCGGCTCCGTCAGCCGGCGATGCGCCGCGCCCCTCTCCTGGCATGCTGCTGCGCCACTATGCGCCCGACAGCCCGCTCAGGATGGAGGCCGCTGCCGCCCGTCCGGGCGAGGCCATGCTGGGCTTCGGGGCCGTGGACGGCGACCTGAACCTTAGTCCCTCGGGCGACCTCGCGGAGGCCGCGGCCAACCTGTTCGCCATGCTGCGCCGGCTGGACGGCGGGGGCGGCATCGCGGTGGCCCCGATCCCGGACCGTGGCCTCGGCCGTGCGATCAACGACCGCCTGCGCCGGGCCGCCGCCGGGTAGATCGGCTTATGCCGCAGCCTCCTCCGCGTGGAAGCGGATGGCGAGGCGGGGGCCGATGGGCCAGGGTTGCCGCCGGTGCGCCTCGACTATTTGCCGCGCCCGCGCCGCCGCCGCCTCGGGCAACGGCACGCCCCTGCGCAGTCCCAGGTCCACATGCATGCACAGGCACTCATAGGCGGCCAGCGCCGGGCCGTCGGCCGCACGGTGCAGCGTTTGCAGATAGTGGATGCGCTTCGCATCCGCATCGGCGAAATGGAACCGGCAGAGGAGCCGCTCTCCGGGCCGCGCATCGTCCAGATAGACGACATGGCTCTCCAGCGCGAAGGTGCTGCAATTGGCCCGCGCCAGATAGTCCGGCGGCAGGCCGAGCGCCCGGCCGAACGGGGCGAGCACGGCCTCGAACAGCACCAGGTAGCGCACCCGCGCCATGAAGCCATCCGGTCCGGCCCAGGCGGCCGGAATCTCCGGCGCGAACCCTTCCGGCCAGAGGCTCAAAGATAGGCGCCGGCGAGTTCGTGGGCGATCTGGACGGCGTTGGTCGCCGCCCCCTTGCGGAGGTTGTCCGAGACGACCCAGAGATTGAGGCCGTAATCGACCGTCGGGTCGCGGCGGATGCGCGAGACGAACACGGAATCGTCCCCGGCAGCCTCCTTCGGCGTGATATAGCCGCCGTCCTGGCGCCGGTCCACCACCTCGACGCCCGGGGCCGCGTTCAGCAGCTCATAGGCCTCTTCCTCATCCATCGGCCCGTCGAACTCGACATTCACCGCCTCGGCATGGCCGACGAAGACCGGCACCCGCACGCAGGTCGCGGTGACCGCGATATCCGCGTCGAGGATCTTCCGGGTCTCGTTGACCATCTTCCATTCTTCCTTCGTCGAGCCGTCTTCCATGAAGACGTCGATATGCGGCACGACGTTGAAGGCGATCTCCTTGGTGAACTCGGCCGGCTCGGTGTTCTCCAGCTGATAGACGCCGCGCGTCTGGCCCCAGAGCTCGTCCATGCCCTTCCGGCCCGCGCCGGAGACCGACTGGTAGGTCGAGACCACGATCCGCCGGATCGGCTGCGCGTCGTGCAGCGGCTTCAGCGCCATCACCATCTGGATGGTCGAGCAGTTGGGGTTGGAGACGATGTTGCGCGCCGAAAAGCCCGCCAGCGCCTCCCGGTTCACCTCCGGCACGACCAGCGGCACATCGCTCTCCATGCGGAAGGTGGAGGTGTTGTCGATAACGACGCAGCCGGCAGCGGCGGCGCGCGGCGCATGCACCTTCGAGACCGCACCGCCCGGCGAGAACAGCGCGATGTCCCAGCCGGAGAAGTCGAACTCGTCCAGGGTCTGCACTGTCAGCTCGCCATCGCCGAAGGACACCTTGCGGCCCTGCGACTTGCGCGATGCCAGCGCCGCAATGTCGTCCACGGGGAAGGATGTCTCGTGCAACCCTTCCAGAAGCTGGTAACCGACGGCTCCGGTCGCGCCGGCAATGGCGACCCTGTAGCCCATGAGCTTATGTCCTTCGTAAATGGCGGGCGAGACTTACGGCGCGCCCGCCGGCATTTCAATCCCCTGCCCGCCCGGCAGAGCGGAGGGGCGGCGGCCGGGTTCCTTCCGGACACCCCCGGGCGTGTCATGAAATGTCATGTTTTGTCATGAGGCGCCGCGAAACCCCCGTCGCCGCCCCGGCCCCGGGAGCAGGCTTCCCTCCGGACACCCCGGGGAACGTCATGAAGTGTCATGGTCTGTCATGAGATGTCATGAGGCGCCGCGCCTACAGGGTGAGCCCCGCCGGGCCGGGAGCGCCCAGTTCCGCTTTGACGCGGGAAGCGGTCTCCACATCCCGCACCCACTCGTAGAACACTCCCTTGACGGTTGTGAGCACGATCCCGGTGCCGCCGAGGCGCCGAAGCCCGTGCTCGTGGTTCGGCGGCGGGGAGCCGCAGGCGTCGGCGACCGCCGCCACGCGGTAACCGGCTGCCCGCAGGCCGAGCGCCGACTGGGCCACGCACACGTCGGTCTCCAGCCCGGCCAGCACGAAGCAGTCCCGTCCCGACGCCTCCACTGCAGCGCGAATGTCGTCCTGTCCCCACAGTCCGAAGACCGTCTTGTCGAAGACCGGCGGCGCGTCGGGGGGAAGGCAGCGGGCGAGCTCCGGCACAAGCGGCCCGACGCGCTTCATGTTCTCGGCGGTGGCGATGACCGGAATGTCGAGAACGCGCGCCGCCCGCATCAGCCACGCGATGCGCTCGACCAGCGGCGCCCGCCAATCCAGCGGCAGCTTGTCGAGGAAGTGCTGCTGCACATCGATGACCAGAAGGCAGGAGCGCTCCCGCTCGATAAGGTTCAGTTCTGGGTCCATGGTCTCCAAACTTCCTCCCGGCAGCACGATGCGGCCCGCGGCGGGCAACCGCAACCGCCCGGCCCCGAATGGCTTCCTCGTCTTCTGTATCGGTCCCCGTTTAGAGCGGTATCCGATCTAATGGGATCGGGACGAAAGACACGCCAACACTGTCGCCCCGGCCCCTGAGCCGGGGCCCAGTCGAGCCTCGTGCTCCAACTTCGACAGACTAGACCCCGGATCGCCGCTGACGCGGCGTCCGGGGTGACAATCGAACGTGTCTTGCAGGTGTCAGTTCGAAATGACCGGACTTTGCTCTAATACCCCCTTTTTGTTCCCTCCGCTCCGCCACCATGGTCCGGGGAAGCGACCCTTTTTCGCGCGTATCGCACGCGCCCCCGCGCGCGCCTTTCGCGCCGGCGCGCATATCGCGCACCTGATTGCGCGCGCGAGCCAAGCGCAGGGCGCACCTCTCCTTTCAGTTCCGTTGGGGCTTTTTCGCACCGGCGCGAGGCGGGAGATGAAGCGGCCTCCGGATGCCGCTTCGTCCTGTCTCATCCTACCACGGATATTCTGAGGTCAAGCCCTGTTAGAAGATTTTTTTCTCCATTGCGAGCAAACCACTCATACCGGCCGCCCGAAGCCGCCCCGCCGCTTACGCCGGCGACGGCTGCATCGGCGCGCCGCCGGCCCGCATGCGGTAGATGAGGCCGAGGACGACGACCAGGTTGGCGGCGTTGAACGTCGCTCCGACCAGGAATGCGGGCGTGTAGCTGCCGGTCAAGTCGAAGATATATCCGGCCAGCCAGCCGCCGAACGCCATGCCGAAGGTGCCGAACAGCAGGATCACGCCCTGCCGCCGGCCGGCCTCTGCCGGCGGCAGGTGCTCGCGGACGATCACCGGATAACAAATGCTGATGCCCCCGTAGCCGATCCCGAACAGGGCCGAGACGGCGTAGAGCGCGAGCATGCCGTCCACTGCCGCATAAAACAGCAGCGCCGCCGTCTGCAGGCCGGAGAACGCCAGCAGTGCGACGAGGCCGCCGAAGCGGTCCACCACGAGGGCCCCGCCCACGAACCGTATGACCGTGGCAGCGAACAATCCGGTCGCAAGCATCTCCGCCGCGCGTGCCGTGGCGTGGCCGAGATCGCTTGCATGCGCGACGAGGTGCGCGACCGGCATCGCCATGGAGACGCAGCATCCGACGATGGCCAGGCTGATCGCGGCCTGGGTCGCGAATGTGGACAGGCCGATCGGCCGCTGACGGATCGCCGGCGCCTCGGCCTGCGAATCGACGGTGCGGCCTGCCTCGTCCCGCGCCGGCATCCGGCGCCAGAGCACCAGGCTGAGCGGCAGCGCGGTGACCAGGAAGAAGACGCCGAACCACAGGAAGGTCTCCCGCCAGCCGACCGTCTCGTTGAAGTGCCGAAACACCGGCGGCCAGATCGTGCCGCCGATGCTCTCCCCGGCCGCGACAATGCCGACCGCCAGGCCGCGCCGGTGCTCGAACCAGCGCATGATGTTGATGGACAACGGGCCGTAAACGGACGCATAGCCGAGCAGCCCCATCATCGCGCCATAGACGAGGTAAAGCTGCCACTCGGAGTCGATCCGGCCGGCGAGCATGGCGCCGGCGCCCATCATGGTCATGCCGAGCAAGGTCACCGGCCCCGCTCCGGAACGGTCGAACCAGTAGCCCATGACGATGCCGCCGAGCCCGGTGCCGGCGAAGAACAGCGCATAGGCCAGCGACGGCACGGCGCGCGGCCAGTCGAAATCGCCCGCGATCTGCTTGAGGCTCACCACCAGCAGATACATGCCGCCGCTGGCGACCATCACCAGATAGGTGGAGACGAGGAGCACTGCGACGGCGAAGAACCGCCGCTTCGCTCCCCGGTCGGGTGTGCCCGAGCTGGCCATTTCGGAGCTCCGCCGTCGCGGTCGCTATGCCACCTAGAAGTCCACCGGTTGCGCACGCCGGGTCAAGCGCAAAGTCATTTCCGCCCGGACGAGTGGCGCGGGATACTTGCGGAGCGGCCGTTCCGTGCCGGGAGCACGACCTTCCGGCCAGTCATTCCGGCCCCTTGACATGCGAATTCGATGAAAGCATGTTCTACGCATGTCCACCATGATCCAAATCCGCAACGTCCCCGAAACGCTACACCGCACGCTCAAGGCGCGGGCCGCGCTGGCCGGCATGTCGCTCTCCGACTTCCTGCTCGCCGAGATTCGTGAGGTTGCAGCGCGCCCGACCGTCGATGAGTTGCGCAGACGCATTGCGGGCCGCGCGAGTGTGTCGCTCTCGGTGCCGCCCGCCGAGGCCGTCCGACGGGAACGCGATAGCCGGTGATCGTCGTCGACGCCTCCGCCCTCGTCGACCTGCTCCTGCCCTCGGAGGCTGCCGGAACCGTTGCGGCACGGCTTTTCGATTCGGGCGACTCCCTCGTCGCGCCCCATCTCATCGATGTCGAGACCGCCCAGGTTCTTCGCCGTTACGCCCAGGCAGGAGAGATCGATGACCGGCGCGGCCGCGAGGCCGTGGCCGACCTCGCCGACATGCCCATCCGGCGGTATCCGCATGACATCCTGCTGCCCCGGGTATGGGATTTGCGGCACAACCTCACGGCCTACGACGCCGTCTATGTCGCCCTCGCCGAAGCGTTGGACGCGCCGCTGGTCACGCGAGACCGCCGGCTCGCGGACGCCGCCGGCCACGGTGCGGAAATCGAGCTTCTCTAATTTCCCGGCCTTGCCCGACGCTACCGATCTATCGGTTCGCGGCAGTACGGTTTGGGTAGGGACACCCCCTCAAGCTGCCAGCTCGTCCTGTTCCGCCAGCACGCCGTCGCCCATGCCGATGCTGCCGAGCCTTGGCATTGGGCCGGTCATCACCCTAGCTCCCTCGCCTTGCCTACCGCACCTGGTATCCTCGTTTCGTCCCAACCAAGAACCTATGCAATCGCGTCGCGCCAAAGCACGGTCACACAGCGCAACGCTCGATCCGCGGCTCATGGCTTGACAATTCCAACTTTTGCTCTTTTCCTTTGGTCACCTTACAGGTTCATTTGGGGTGCGCATGACACCGCTTCACATTGACATACCATCCATGCATGGAATGTTTCAATGATCGCGTATATCGCCGGCGATCTCTTGGACTCTCCGGCTAAAGTACTCGTGAACACAGTAAATACTTGCGGCGTCATGGGCGCAGGTATTGCCCTACGTTTCAAGAAAATCTACCCTGATATGTTTATGCGCTACCGCGAACTATGCGAACAGGGTCGATTTCGTATCGGTAATTTATTTCTTTATAAGACTTCACACAAATGGATTCTGAATTTCCCGACTAAGGACCATTGGCGCGCGCCCTCCCGGACTGAATTCATTGAGGCTGGTCTTCGTAAATTCATTGCAACCCATGATGAAATGGGTATCACATCAATTGCATTTCCTCTTCTTGGCTGTGGTAACGGTGGTTTAGATTATGATACACAGGTTCGTCCATTGATGGAGCACTATCTGGGAAATGCATCCTTTCCGTCTTTCATTTATCATGGTATGCCAAAGACCCTCGTCCCAGAACATCACGATTCACAGCGCGTTGCTACATGGCTGAGATCCGAACCATCCGCCCTCCCCTTTGACGAAGTATGGCAAGACATTTTAGCACTATTGAGCCAAACGTGCCAATTTTCGACTCGAAAGACTCGGAACGTATTTACCGTGACGGCGCAGGGTAATCCTGCCTCCTTATTCATTTCCTCCCCTCGGAAGCGATTCCACATTTCTAATGACGAACTTGTCGATTTTTGGCAACAGTTAAGGGATTACGGAATTACCCACAGAAACATTGCACCAGATCATCGCAATCTTTCTTATCTCGCACCATTGTTCGTACAACTCCCGTACGTACATATGGTTGAAATATCGGAAACAACGACTGGATTAAGGGCAAACCCGGCCGTCGGTCTTCAAGTCCTCCCGCCTCCCCTTCTCGACCAAAGCTCATCCGGCGAGCTATTTGAGCATAACACACATGCCGTTGAAGTGCGATTCTGAAGCTATCCTTGCACACATGCGAGGGCTGGCTGCCTCGCTGCGTTTGGATGGCAATCGCAACTGGTGGCCGAATTGGCTGTTTCGTTCCGATCATGTCGAGAATGCCGCAAACATTCTTAATGATGGCAGACTTCTATCTCGGTTCCAAGCCGAGGGCGCTGGTGTCATCACGAAGGATAGCGGCAGCCCCCATCACATTAGACAACTCGATGAACGACATCGACGGTATGTTCAACTGTATTTTAGACCTCGAACACCCACTCAATATGCGAACGAGGGGTTTCGCCCAGCGAATGAAATACAGTACGACGCACACATGCCTGTTCCTGTATACTTGCTTTTTGCTTCATCGTTGCTGGCGGAAGAAGGCGTTTACTTTAGCAAAGGTAGGTTGATGTGGAGTACAGAGGTCGGCGGATCATTCGAATTTTTGCAGGGAATGAACTTCGCGAGCATATACCACGATGGACCAGTTGGTCGGTTAGGAGAGTCGGCACATCGGTCCGAAATATTAAATGCCCGACATTCCGAGGCCTTAATCGGCGAAGAATTGCCGTTGGAGTTTTTGCGGCATATAGTTTGTAGATCAGCACCAGAACGCGAAACCCTTGTGAATTTATTGAACCCAACAGCGAAGGAGATTTGGATGAAGAAAATCCGCGTAGATGAGGGACATAGGCGGTTGTTTCAGAAACGTGGTACCTTTGTACAGGGAATAGAATTGGGCGAGGAAGACTGTCATATCACATTTTATCCGAATGTCGAACAGAAAATGAGAGGCCCATTTTATCTCCGATTGGAGCTAACATCATCCACAATAAGCCGTAAATACGAAAACCAAGACTTTACTGTCAACACGCGGAAAGTCAAGGCTAAATTGCCCGGGCCGCTTTCATTGTATACAGTTCGAATATTTTTGAATGACGATATAGCCTACATTGGAAAATATGATCGGGCCGAAGCAACCAAGACGATCTTTTGAGGCGGAAGCGAAGTGTGTGTTGGGATGGTAGCAATGGAAATTGTACTTAGCAATCGCCGCTAACACATTCCCCTTTCGCCACCAGCCTGTCCAGTTCGGCGAGCCCGACATCGTCGATGGCGGAGCAGGAGACAGGTTGCTGGCCTTGGGCTGCGATGTCCGGCGCGCTGCCATGCATCGGCTCGGCCGGGAAGACAAGCATCGCCGCGTCTCAATTCCCGGGCGGCGAACGAGGCTTGCGCGGCGTGGCAGGCAGATCGACGCCGGTCCGTTTGGCCCATGCGTGGGCGTAGTGCCGTGCCCGTGTCTGGCGAAAATGCCGGGACCGGTCCGGCGAGATGCTCAGGGTGTCGGCGATTTCCCAGTACGATCTTCCGGCGCAGCGCAGTTCGAAGGCGCGCCGGATCGTTTCGACCGGGAGGATCCTTTCGCTCCGCGCCCGGCCGGCACATTGCCTGGAGCAGTAGGCGGCCTTCTCGCCGTGAGGCCGGAACAGCGTCCCGCACTGGACACAAGGCCGCGGCGGGAGAGGATCCTGCCGCCTCCGCCCGAAGGTTTCCCCCATGCCCTCGGCTTTGCTCGCTATCTGCTGAACCCTTTGGCGGGACACACCCACCGTCTCGCCGACCGACTTCAGGGAATGGCCCTGCTGCAGCAGCGCCCTGGCCCGGGGCCACCAGTCCGGCAGGCGTTTCGGCCGACCCGGACGCCCCGCCGGGTGCGGACCGCGCGGCAGGCGTTCGTCCATTGCGGACCCGGGGCGCCTCACGCCGCCAGCCTGTCCAGTTCGGCGAGCACCGCGTCGCCCATGGCGGAGCAGGAGACGGGGTCCTGACCCTCAGCAGCGATGTCGGCGGTGCGCACGCCCGCGGCGAGCACGTTCTCGACCGCGCTGTCCACCAGGTCCGCATCCTCGCCCATGTCGAAGCTGTAGCGCAGCATCATGGAGAAGGAAAGCAGTTCGGCGAGCGGGTTGGCGCGGTCCTGCCCGGCGATGTCGGGCGCGCTGCCATGCACCGGCTCGTAGAGCGAGAGGCGCCGGCCGATGGTCGGGTCCTCGGCGCCGAGCGAGGCCGACGGCAACATGCCGAGCGAGCCGGTCAGCATCGCGGCGCAGTCCGACAGCAGGTCGCCGAACAAATTGTCGGTGACGATGACGTCGAATTGCTTCGGGTTGCGCACGAGCTGCATGGCGCAGTTGTCGGCATACATGTGCGCGAGCTCGACATCGGGAAACTCGTCGTCATGGATGCGCTGGACGTCCTCGCGCCACATCTTGCCGCTCTCCATGACATTGGCCTTCTCGACCGACATGACGCGGTTCGAGCGCTTGCGGGCGAGCTCGAAGCCGACCCTCGCCACGCGCTCGATCTCCGGCGTCGTATAGACCTGCGTGTTGATGCCGCGCCGGATGCCGCCGCCCAGGTCCTCGATGCCGCGCGGCTCGCCGAAATAGATGCCGCCCGTAAGCTCGCGCAGGATCATGATGTCGAGGCCGGAGACGACCTCGCGCTTCAGCGAGGAGGCGTCGGCAAGCGCGTCGAACACGATGGCGGGGCGGAGGTTGGCGAACAGGTCCATCTCCTTGCGCAGGCGCAGCAGGCCGCGCTCGGGCTGCACCTCGAAGGGCAGCGTCTCCCATTTCGGGCCGCCGACCGAGCCGAACAGCACCGCGTCGGACGCCACCGCGTCGGCCAGCGTCTCGTCGGTCAGCGGCAGGCCGTGCGCGTCGATGGCCGCGCCGCCCACCAGCCCCTCGGCGATGTCGAAGGAGACATGGCGGCGCCGGTCCATCCAGTCCACCACGCGGCGGACCTGCCCCACCACCTCCGGGCCGATGCCGTCGCCGGCGAGAACGAGCAGTTTCTTGTTGGCGGGCATGTCCGGCCCCTCTTCTTCCGACGCCCCAACATACCGCCCGCGCCCCCGCCCCGAAAGCGGCAGACGAGGCCGGATCGGAACCCGAGGTACAACCGTCGCCCCGGCCCTGAGCCGGGGGCCATCCCCCGACCTTCCAACCGGACTGCAAGGGCTGTGGATGGGCCCCGGATCGCAGTCCGGGGCGACGGATCGGGGCATGCTCCGCCTCAGTGTTCCTTGACGAAGGGCCGGCCGAGGGCGCGGGGCGGGATGGCGCGGCCGAAGAAGCCGGCGAGCAGCACGACCGTCATCGCATAGGGCAGCACCGAGACCAGTGCCACGGGGGCCGGGCCGATCAGCGGCAGGTCCATCCCCTGCAGCCTCGGCGCGACCGTGTCCAGCAGGCCGAACAGCAGGCAGGCGAAGAGGACCGGCACCGGCCTCCAGCGCCCGAAGATCAGCGCGGCGAGCGCAAGGAAGCCCTTGCCCGCGCTCATCTCGCGCACGAAGCCCGCACCGTGCGCGACCGACAGGTAAGCCCCCGCGAGCCCGCAAAGCAGGCCGGCAACCAGGATGCCGCGATAGCGGAGCGCCGAAACCGAGACGCCGGCGCTGTCCACCGCTTCCGGCATTTCTCCGGCGGCGCGCAGGCGCAGGCCGAAGCGCGTGCGCCAGACCAGCCACCGGACCAGCGCGACCGACAGGAAGGCCGCATAGACCAGCAGGTTGTGGCCGGACACTAGCTCCCCGTAGAGCGGGCCGAGGATCGGGACGTCGCGGAGCATTTCGGCAAGCGGCAGGGAGATCGACGAGAACCGCTCGCCGGCTCCGAGCGGCGGCGTGTGGCCTCCGTGGCGAAAGAGCGCGTTCGCGACCACCACCGTCATGCCGAGCGCGAGGATGTTCACGGCGATCCCGGAGACGATCTGCTCGCTGCGATGGGTAATGCAGGCGAAGCCGTGGACGAGCGCCAGCATGACGGACGCCGCCAGCGAGGCGGCGAGCCCCGCCCAGGGAGACCCGGTCAGCGCGGCCGCCGCCGCCGCCGCGAAGGCGCCCATGAGCAGCTTGCCCTCAAGGCCGATATCCACGATGCCGGAGCGCTCGGACACCAGGCCCGCCATTGCGCAGAGGATGAGCGGCGTGGCGAGGCGGGCCGTCCCGTCGAGGATCGCGAGGATGTCGATCCAGACCTCAGCCATGGGCGGCGCTCCGCATGAGGAGCAGGCGCGCCAGCCAGGGCGTGAACATGTAGGCGAGCGCGCCGGAGAACAGGATCACCAGCCCCTGGATCACCAGCGCCAGCTCGTGGGTGATGGTCTCGAATTCGAAGTTGAGCTCCGCGCC
Organism: Alphaproteobacteria bacterium; assembly: GCA_965261985.1. Classification (GTDB taxonomy): domain Bacteria; phylum Pseudomonadota; class Alphaproteobacteria; order Bin95; family Bin95; genus Bin95. The sequence goes on along the minus strand of OZ253490.1, from coordinate 3,158,552 downwards.
GCCCTGGAAGAGCGCGCCGAACAGCAGGCCCGCCGCTAGAATGCCGAGGGGGTGGTTGCGGCCCATGAGCGCAACCGCAATGCCGGTGAAGCCGTAGCCGGCGGAGAAGTTGAGCACCAGCTTGTGCTGGACGCCCAGAACCTCGTTGAGCGCCATGCAGCCCGCAAGCGCGCCGGAGAGCGCCATCGCGACGACCACTGCGCGCCGGACGGAAACGCCGGCATAGCGCGCCGCCTCCTCGCTGTGGCCGATGGCCCGCAGCGCATAGCCGAACTTGGTGCGCCAGATCAACACCCAGACTGCCGCGCAGGCCATGAGCGCGAACAGGAAGGACAGGTTGAGCGGCGAGCGGGCGGCCTCGAAACCGAGGCCGCGAACCAGGTCGTGGACCGCCGGCAGACGCACCGCCTCGCCGAACAACCGGGTCTGCGGCGAGCCCTGGCCGGGACGCATGATCGGCCCCGAAAGCAGCCAGACCATCAGCCCGGACGCCAGGAAGTTGAACATGATGGTGGTGATGACGATGTGGCTGCCCCGATAGGCCTGCAGCCAGCCCGGCACGACGGCCCATGCAGCGCCGAACAGCGCGGCGCCGGCAATCGCGACGACCGCGACGAGGTAGCCCGGCAGGACGGGTTCGAGCGAGAGGCAGGCGAGCGCGACGCCCAGGCCGCCCAGCGTCGCCTGTCCCTCGGCCCCGATATTGAACAGCCTCGCCTGGAATGCGAGCGCGGCGGCGAGGCCGGTGAAGATGAAGTTGGTGGCGTAGTAGAGCGTGTAGCCGAGCGAGCCCGAGGCGAACGCCCCCTGCAGGAGCACCTCGAAGACTTCCAGCGGGTCCTCGCCGACCAGCGCGACCACGGCCGCCGCCGCCAGCAGCGCCAGCGCCAGATTGACGACCGGGAGGACGCCGATATCGAGCCAGCGCGGGAGCGCGGTCAAACCGCAGCCCCGTCGGCGGCGCCCGTCATCATCAGCCCGAGCTGCCTCGCCGTGGCTCCGGCGGCCGGAATCACGCCGGCCACCCGCCCGGCATGCATTGCCGCGATCCGGTCGGCGAGCGCGAGTATCTCGTCGAGTTCCGTCGATACGAGCAGGATGGCGCAGCCCCGTTCCTTCAGCGCCAGGACCTGCGCGTGGATGGTCTCGATGGTGCCGACATCGACGCCGCGCGTCGGCTGGCCGAGCAGCAGCACACGGGGGGCCCCGTCGAACTCCCGCGCCAGCACGATCTTCTGCTGGTTGCCGCCGGAAAAGCCGGCCGCCACCCGTCCCGGCTCCGGCGGGCGGATATCGAAGCGCGACATCAACGGTTCCGTATGCGCCTGCATCGCCGCACCGCTCGTCCACGGACCGAAGCCGGCGCTATCGGGCCGGCCCAGCACCGTGTTCTCCCGGGCCTCGAAGGGCAGCACCAGCCCGCGCTGCTGCCGGTCTTCCGGGACATGCGCCAGCCCGAGCGCGCGCATTTCGGCGGGCGTCGCCGGATGGGCCGCGTCGATGCGCCGCCCGGCGATTTCGATATGCCCCTCCTGGACCGGGGACATGGCGGACAGGATGTCGAGCAGCTCGGACTGGCCGTTGCCCGAGACGCCCGCCACGCCGAGTATCTCGCCGGCCCGCAACTCCAGATCGACCCCCTGCAGGCGCACCGTGCCGGCGGCATCGGTCCAGGTGAGTCCCGCCGCCCGCAGGACCGGGGTTCCCACCGCGCCTTCCGACGGCCGCGCCGGCTGGCCGACCTTGCGCCCGACCATGAGTTCGGCGAGTTCGCCGGTCGTTGTGCCCGCCGCGCTGCGCTGCCCGACCAGCCTGCCGTGGCGCATGATGGAGATGGTGTCGCAGACCGCCATCACCTCGCGCAGCTTGTGGGTAATCAGGACGACCGTGCCTCCGGCGTCGCGAATCGCGCGCAGGACGGTGAAGAGCCGGTCCGTCTCGTCCGGGGTCAGCACGCCGGTCGGCTCGTCGAGGATCAGGATGCGGGCACCGCGAAACAGCGCCTTCAGTATTTCGACGCGCTGGCGCAGGCCGACCGGCAGGTCGTCGACCGGGGCGTCGGGGTCCACCTCGAGGCCGTGCCTCCGGCCCAGGCTCTCCAGCCTCGCGCGGAGGTTGGCCTCGCCGCTCCCGAGCAGGAAACCGCCCTCCATGCCGAGCATGACGTTTTCCAGCACCGTGAAAGTCGGCACCAGCATGAAGTGCTGGTGGACCATGCCGACGCCGAGCGCGATGGCGTCCGCCGGGCTGCGGATCGCCGCCGGCCGGCCGTCGATCTCTATCGTGCCGCTGTCGGCCGTGTAGAGCCCGTAGATTATCGAAGCGAGCGTGGACTTGCCGGCCCCGTTCTCGCCGACGATGCCGTGGATCGTGCCCGGCAGGATGTCCAGGTCCACATCGTCGTTCGCCAGAACGGCGCCGAAGCGCCTGGCGATGCCGCGCAGCCGGACCGCAGGGCGGTCAGCCCCTTCCGAACCGCCGTTGCGAGCCAATGGGCAGACTCAGCCGGGACAGGTCGAGTCGCTCATATAGTCGTGGACGACGATCCTGCCCGAAACGATGTCGGCCTTGGCGCCCTCGACCGCGGCCTTCAACTCGTCGGTCAGGAGGCCGGCATTGTGCTCGTCCTGTGCCCAATCGACACCGCCTTCGGCAAGGCCCAGGCTGCGGACGCCGGCCGTGAATTTGCCCGCCAGGCCATCGTGCAGGGTCTGGTAGGTCGCGATATCGACGCGCTTCAGCATCGAGGTCAGCACCGAACCCGGCGCCAGCCCGTTCTGGTTCGAATCGACGCCGATTGCGAGCTTGCCGGCATCGGCCGCGGCCTGGATCACGCCGAGGCCGCTTCTGCCGGCAGCGTGATAGACGACATCCGCGCCGCGGTCGATCTGCCCCTTGGCCAGTTCGGACGCCCTGGTCGGGTCGTTCCATGCCGACGGGGTCGTGCCGGTCATCGCCTGCAGCACCTCGACATCGGCGTTCGCAGCCTTCGCGCCCTGGAGATAGCCGCATTGGAACTTGCGGATGAGGGGGATATCCATGCCGCCGACGAAGCCGACCTTGCCGGTCTTGCTGGCCATGACCGCGGCGATGCCGACCAGGTAGCTGCCCTCATGCTCCTTGAAGACATATTGGCGCAGATTGGGCCGGTCGAGCCACGAGACGTCGATGATCGCGAACTGGCGGTCGGGGAATTCGGCCGCGACCGCATCGATGGCGTCCGCCTGCGAGAAGCCGACCGCGATCACCATCGTCGCGCCGCGTTCGACAAGGCGGCGCATCGCCTGCTCGCGCTGGGTTTCGTTGACGATCTGGAACTCGGCGACCTTGACGCCGGTCTCCTTCGAGAACTTCTGCACGCCGTTCCAGACGCTCTCGTTGAAGCTCTTGTCGAATTTGCTGCCGATGTCATAGACGACAGCGGGTTTGAACTCTCCGGCGAACGCCATTCCGGTCGCGAGGACCGACAGGATCGCCACGAGGGAAAACAACTTGCTTCGCATACCGGCCCCCATTTTCGCCGCCATCGACAGTCCGGCGGATCGAGGCAGCATAGAGCCGTTATGCCCCTTCCCCCAAGGCCAGCACCACGCCGCCGCTGACCGGGTCGGCTGTGGCGAGGCGGACGGAAAGGGTATCGCCCAGGCGGAATGTGCGCCCCGTGGCGCTGCCGGCCAGCGTGTGGTGGCGCGCATCGTGGCGGAAATACTCGCCGCCAAGCGCGCCGATCGGCAGGATGCCGTCTGTGCCTTGACCGGCGAGGCGCAGGAACAGGCCGAAGCGCTGCACGCCGACGATACGCCCCTCGAAGACCTCCCCCGCCCGGCTTTCCAGCAGCGCGGCGGCGTAGCGGTCCACGGCCCGGCGTTCCGCCGCCGCGGCGCGCCGCTCCGTCGTCGAGAGGTTCGCGGCAATATCGTGGAAACCCGATTCGTCCTCGAGCCCGCCGGCGCCGAGCCCGAGCGCCGCGATCAGCGCGCGATGCACGAGAAGGTCGGCGTAGCGCCGGATCGGAGACGTGAAATGCGCATAGCGCGCGAGCCCGAGGCCGAAATGGCCGCGCATTTCCGGCGTATAGACGGCCTGGGCCTGGGCGCGCAGCACCAGTTCGTGCGCCAGCGCCGCGAACGGGCTGCCGGCGAGCCGGGCCAGTAATGCGTTGAACTGCTTGGGGCGCTGCAACTCGCCGAAGGAAACCGGGTGGCCCAGATCGCGCAGCAGGCTGCGCATTGCCTCGATACGCGCCGGGTCCGGGCGGTCGTGGACGCGCCGCATACAGATCTGGCCCTTCCCTTCCAGCGCCTCGGCCGCCGCGACATTCGCCGCGATCATGAACTCCTCGACGATCCGGTGCGCGGTCAGCCGCTGGCGCGCGTCCATTGCCACCGCGTTTCCGCCGGCGTCGAAGACCACCTTGCGTTCGGGGAGGTCGATCTCCAGCGCGCCTCGCCGCTTCCGCGCCCGTTCCAGCGCACGAAACGCGCCTTCCAGATGGGCTAGATGTGGAGGCGTATCCGGTCCATCCAGCGCATCCTGAAGCACGCGGTAGGTAAGCCGCGCCGAAGACCGCATCCAGGCGCGCCGGAAGCGGTGGCCGCGCAGGGCGCCTCCCGGACCGATGCGAAGCTCCACCGCCAGGCATGGCCGCTCTTCGTCCGGCAAGAGGCTGCCAAGCCCGCTGGAAAGCCGCTCGGGCAACATCGGTACGGCGCGGTCGGGCAGATAGACCGAGTTGCCGCGCCGCGCCGCCTCGCGGTCGAGCGCGCTCCCCGGCCGGACATAGCTGGCGATATCGGCGATGGCGACCGTCACACGCCAGCCGCCATCCTCGTTGGGTTCGGCATGGACGGCATCGTCGAAATCGCGCGCGTCCTCATCGTCCACCGTCACCAGCGCCATGCCGGTGAGGTCCGTGCGCCCGGCGGGGTCCGGCAGCCGCACGGCTTCCGCTTCGGCCAGCACTTCCGGCGGGAACGGCTCTTCGATGCCGTACTCCAGCAGGGTCAGGGTCGAAAGCGCGCGCGGACCGTCATGGCGGCCCATATGCTCGACCACCCGGACCGAGCGCCGCGGCCCGCGCCTCCCGGGCAAGAGGGCGGCCCGCACGATATCGCCGGGCTCCGCGCCGTCCGTTTCCGATATGGTGAATTCCCGGTTCCGTCCCCGATCCGCGGGGCGGAGCACCAACGCCCCGTCTTCCTCCGCCACCACGCCCAGCACATCCGCCGGCGCAGCCGTTAGAGTGCGCATTACGCGGGCCAGATAGCCGCCGTCGCCTGTCGGCCTGAGGCGCACCAGCAGCTTCGTGCCGGCGTTGGGAACCGGTCCCGGACCCGTCTCGTCCACGACGATCTCCGGCGCGGGCGCACCGCTGCGCCCGGCCGGGCGCGCAAGCACCTCTCCGTCGTCCGTGCGTCCCACCACCTCCACCACCGTCACCTCGGGCAGACCGCTGGCAATGCGGCGGCCCCGGCGGCGGTCGATTGCGCCCTCCGCCTCCAGTTCCCGCAACAGGCCGCGCAGCGCCGCCCGTTCGGCGCCCTTGAGCCGGAAGGCGCGCGCGATCTCCTTGCGATCCACCGGCCCGCCGCGTTCGGCAACGAAGGCGAGCAGGCTTTCGCGGTCGGGGAGTGTCACGCGGGCGGAGCTTTCCTTGTGGCGGCGGTCTTGCGCGTGCGGCTCTTCGCAGAAGCGGCTTTCGGTTTCGCAGCAGCCTTGCGCGCGGGAGCCTTGCCGCTGCCGGCCTTCTTTTGCTCCAGCAATGGCAGGGCGGCTTCGAGCGTCGCGTCTTCGGGCGTCTGGCCCTTCGGCAGCGAGGCCATCGTGCGGCCGTGCTTCACATAGGGCCCATAGCGGCCGGTATGTACCGTGACCGGCTTCCCGTCGCCGGGATGCGCGCCCAGGTCCTTCAGGGGGCCGGCAGCCCGTCCGCCCTTCTTGCCCGCTATCAGCACCACGGCCCGGTTCTGCCCGATTTCCAGTACATCGTCGCCACGCGGGATCGAGACATAGGCGCCGTCATGGCGCAGATAGGGACCGAACCGCCCGAGGCCGGCCGAAATCGGCTTGCCGGTTTCCGGATGGGTACCCACTTCGCGCGGCAACGCCAGCAGTCCGAGCGCCCGGTCGAGGCCGATCTCGGCCGGATCGACGCCCCGCGGGATCGAGACACGTTTCGGCTTGTCCTCGCCCGCTTCGGCAAGCTGGACGTAGAACCCGTAAGGCCCCTTGCGCACCGAGACCTCGAGCCCGTTTTCCGGATGGCTGCCCAGAATGCGCGGCCCGTTCGCCGCCTCGCCTTCCGGCGTAGTCAACGGGCGGACATGGCGGCATTCGGGATAGCGCGAGCAGCCGAAGAACGCGCCGTGCCGGCCAAGGCGCAGTCCGAGCCTTCCCTCGCCGCAGACGGGGCAGACGCGCGGGTCCTGTCCGTCACCGGCATCGGGAAAGAAATGCGCGTCGAGCTCGCGGTCGAGTGCGTCGATCACATTGGAAATACGCAGCTCCTGCGTTTCCTCGACCTTGGCCGCAAACCCGTCCCAGAACTCCTGCAGCAGCGCGCGCCAGTCGATGCGGCCGTTCGATACCGCGTCAAGCTTCTCCTCCAGGTCGGCGGTGAACTCGTATTCCACATAGCGTTCGAAGAAGTTCTGCAGGAACACGGTGACGATGCGTCCGCGGTCCTCCGGCAGGAAGCGGCGGTTCTCCAGCCGGACATAGTCGCGGTCCTGCAACACCTGGATGATGGAGGCATAGGTGGACGGGCGGCCGATACCGAGCTCCTCCAGCCGCTTGACCAGGCTCGCCTCGGTGTAGCGCGGCGGCGGCTGGGTGAAGTGCTGCTCCGCCTCCACCGCCTTCCGCTGCGCCGGCTCGCCTTCGCTGACGGGCGGCAGGATGCGCCCCTCGTCGTCCTCTTGCTGCCCGCTTTTCGGGCTGTCGTCATGCCCTTCGCGGTAGAGCTTCAGATAGCCATCGAAGCGAATGACGGAACCTGTCGCCCGCAGCACCGCCCGACCGTCGGTCGCCGCCACATCGACGGCGGCGCGGTCGAAGACGGCGGCGGCCATCTGGCTCGCGACAGCGCGCTTCCAGACCAGATCGTAGAGCCGGAACAGATCGGGCTTCAGCCGGTCCCGGACGTCCTGAGGCCGGCGCGCCATATCCGTCGGCCGGATCGCTTCATGCGCTTCCTGGGCGTTTTTTGCCGAAGACCTGTAGCGCCGGGGATTCGGCGGCAGATAGGCTTCGCCGAATTCGCGGCCGATCAGCCGGCGGGCGCCGGCAAGCGCCTCGCCGCTGAGCACCACGCTGTCGGTCCGCATATAGGTGATGAGGCCGACGCTCTCGCCGCCGAGTTCGATGCCTTCGTAGAGCTGCTGGGCGACGCGCATGGTGCGCGCGGCTCCGAAACCGAGCCGACGCGACGCCTCCTGCTGGAGTGTCGAGGTGGTGAAGGGAGGAGGCGGGTTGCGGCGCGCCTGCTTCTTCTCGACGCCGGCGATCCGGTAAGCGGCTTCCTCCAGCCGCGCCTTGACGGCGAGCGCTTCGGCCTCGCCGGAAATTGCATGGGTCCCGAGTTTCTTCCCGTCGAGATGCGTAAGCCGGGCGCGGAAGACCTGCCCTGCCGCAGACTCGAAATCCGCCTCGACGGTCCAGTATTCCCGCCGCCGGAACGCCTCGATCTCCGCTTCCCGGTCGCAGACCAGGCGGAGCGCCACCGATTGCACCCGCCCCGCCGAGCGCGCGCCGGGCAGCTTGCGCCACAGCACCGGCGAGAGCGTGAAACCGACCAGATAATCGAGCGCGCGGCGCGCCAGATAGGCATCGACGAGTTCCTGGTTGATGGCGCGCGGATTGGCGACCGCGTCGAGAACGGCAGTCCGCGTGACCTCGTGGAATACGACGCGGCCGACCTCGACCCCGTTGAGCGCCTTGCGGCTCTCTAGGGCCTCGCGGACATGCCACGAGATCGCTTCTCCCTCGCGGTCCGGGTCGGTGGCGAGGTAGAGCCGGGACGCGCCCTTGACCGCCTTGGCGATCTCGGCGACGCGCTTCTTGCCGCGCTCATCCATCTGCCACGACATGGCGAAATCGCTGTCGGGCAGAACCGAGCCATCCTTCGGCGGAAGGTCGCGAACATGGCCGTAGCTGGCTAATACCTGGAAGTCTTTCCCCAGGTATTTGTTGATCGTCTTTGCCTTGGCGGGCGATTCTACAACAACGATATTTTCAGCAGTCATTTCGATATCAACGAAACCCGTTGTCCAGGATGGCGTTCAACACGGCCTGCCAACTCAAGATCGAGCAGCATTGCGGCCACGGCACCGCTCGACAAGTGACACCGGCGGGCCAGTTCGTCAACCGTGACCGGAACGGGGCCGAGCGCCGAAAGCAGACTGTCCTCGGCCTCGGGCCCGTCCTGGCCGGAAGGCGCGGCGGGGGCAGGAGGCGGCGGTACCGCGCGGACCGGCCGCTTCGGGGCCGGGCGCGGACGAAGGGGCGCTGCGATGCTGTCGGCGAGCGATTCGGCAATGTCCTCGGCGCCGGTGACCAGGATCGCGCCATTGCGGATCAGGTCGTGGCCGCCGGCATTGCGCGGGTCCAGCGGCGAGCCCGGCACGGCGAACACCTGCCGCCCTTCCTCAGCGGCCAGCCGGGCCGTAATCAGCGACCCGGACCGGGCTGCCGCCTCGATCACGACGACACCGGCCGCCAGCCCCGCCACAATCCGGTTGCGGCGCGGAAAGTCCTGCGCCCGCGCCTGGAAGCCCGGCGGGTTTTCGGCGAGTGCAAGGCCGTCGGCGACTATGGCGTCGAACAGGGCGCGGTTCTGTGGCGGGTAGGGCCGGTCGATGCCGCCGGCCAGCACGGCAACGGTGCCGCTGGCGAGCGCGCCCCTGTGGGCGGCCGCGTCGATTCCGCGCGCCAGCCCCGAGACCACCGTGAAGCCGGCCTCGCCGAGCGCGCGCGCCAGACGCTCCGCCATGCGCTGGCCGGCTGCGGAGGCGTTGCGCGCGCCCACCATGGCGACAATGGGCGTCGCTGCCAGCGCGAGGTCGCCCAGCGCCGCCAGGAAGGGCGGCGGGTCGGCAATCCGCGAGAGCGCAGCCGGATAGTCGTCGTCGCCGAACCAGACGGGCGTTGCGCCGAGCCGGCCCAACGCCTCCAGTTCCTCTTCCGCACTCCTTTCGGAAGGGGGCCGGAAGCCGAAACCCGGCAGCGCCTCCAGCGCGTCCTCCGCCGAGCCCAGCCGCTCGACCAGTTCGAAATACCGGATCGGCCCGATACCGGGCGTCCGCGCGAGGCGTAACTTAGCCCGCATTTCTCACCAGGGTCATGGTCTGCGCGGTGCTGTCGGGCCGGCAGGGAAGGAAAGACGCGCAGCGCGATGCGGGGCATCGGGCACGCGGCTTGACGCACCCTGCCGGCCCGACAGTGCCGCCCTTCGGGTCGCGCCCAGGCGCTCGCCCGCGGCGTCGCGGGCCTCGACCGTAGGCACCGCTACGCTTTTCGGCCCACTCCTTGCGGAGCGAACGCCTGGACGCGACGCAGGCCACGACCCTGGTGAGAAATGTGGGCTGGCGGTCATCGAAGCCGGATCCGGCTTTCCTCGCCTTTCAGCAGCCGGCGCAGATTGCCGGCATGGCGGACGATCACCGCGATTGCGATGAGGCCGGTTACTTCCGCTTCGGCAACGCCGACGAGAGCCCACGCCCACGCCGGCGACGAGCCGATGGCGAGGATCGCCGCGAGCGACGAATAGCGGAACAGCGCGGCTGCCGCGAGCCAGACGACCGCCGCCGCAAGCCCGACGGGCCATGCGAACACGAACAGCACGCCGAAGGCGGTGGCCACGCCCTTGCCGCCGCGAAAGCGAAGCCAGACCGGCGCGATATGGCCGGCGACGACGCCCAGCGCCGCAAACGCCGCCATGCTTGGGCCGAACCAGTGGTCGGCGACCGCTACCGCGGCGGCGCCCTTGCCGGCGTCGAGCAGCAGGGTAAGCGCCGCCAGGCCCTTGCGCCCGGTGCGCAACACATTGGTTGCGCCGATATTGCCGGAGCCGATCTTCCGCAGGTCGCCCGTCCCGGCAAGGCGGGTCAGCAACAGGCCGAAGGGAACGCTACCCAGCAGATAGGCAGCCAGAAACGCCGCATAAAGCGGCCAGGTGAAGGAAAAATCGCCGAGCGGGTCCGGCATCTCAGGCCTCCAGCACGATCCGGGCGAGCCGCTCCGCGTCTTCCGGCCCGCCCATCAGCGTGGGCGCAACGATGGCGCGCACGCCCTCCGCTTCGACGGCCGCCGCCTCATGCGCATCCGCCTCGTCGATCACCAGCGTTCTTATCATGCCGCGATAATGCCGGGCGATTGCGAGCGACGAGGGCTCGAGGCCGAGCTCCGCCATCATCTTCGCGGCCGGCCCCTTGACCGCCTTGCCTCCGATGATGGGCGACACGCAGACCGCATCGCGCACCGCCTCCCGGTAGCCGGCGACGGCGAGGATCGGGTCGATGCTGATATAGGGGTTGGACGGGCAGACGACGATACGGTCCGCTTCCCGCAGGGCTTCCAGCGCGCCGGGGCTCGGCCGGGCCCGCTCGGCGCCCTCGAAGACGAAGCCGGTCACGCGAGGAGCCGTGCGTTCGCGCACGAAATAGTGCTGGAAGGCGAGGCGCCCGGTTGCGGTTTCGACCTGGGTTCGCAACCGCTGGTCGGTCGCAGGAAGCACCCGCGCCGTCACACCCAGTTGCCGGAGGATGCCGGCCGTCACGGCCGAGAGCGGTTGCCCGGCTGCGAGGCGCGCGCTGCGCAGCACATGCATCGCCAGGTCGCCATCGCCGAGATTGAACCAGGTCTCGCCGCCGAGCGCGCCGACGGCGGCTATGAAGTTCCAACTCTCGCCCGTGCGGCCCCAGCCGCGCTCCCGGTCGGCAAGGCCCGCCAGCGCATAGACCAGCGAGTCGATATCCGGCGAAATCGAAAGGCCGAGATGCTCGAAATCGTCGCCGGTATTGGCGATCACCGTGAGTTCCGCGCCGGCACGCGCAAGCCCCTCCGCCAGTTTCGCACCGCCGACGCCGCCGGAGAGCGCGGCGACCTTCACCGGAACAGGTCCGTCGCCCGGTCGCGCAGCAGCGGGCCGACGCCGCTATCGTCTTCGGGCAAAGCAAGACCGCGCACCAGTACGACCGGCGTTGCCTCATCCGCCTGGCCCTGGAGGATCGAGGCGGCAGCCGCAATCTCGTCCGCCTGGCCGACGATGGTGACTTCCAGCGGCTGGCCGAACAGGTCCGGCTCGCCGCGGCGGTCGGCTATCGCGGGCAGGCCGGCAACGCCGATCGCAACTCCGCAGGTGCCGACCCGCCAGGCGCGGCCGAAGCTGTCGGAAACGATAACGCCGGGCGCGGTGCCCCAGCGCTCCGCCAAAGCGGCGCGCAGCGCCCTTGCGGAAGCATCCGGGTCGCGCGGCAGCAGCAGCAGGCGCCCGGCCTCGATATTGGAGTGGTCTATGCCGGCATTCGCCATGACATGGCCGAGCCTGTGCTCGACAACGACCACGCCCGGACGATGGCGGACGACCTCGGCCGTTTCCTCCAGCAGGATTTCGACGTGGGCGGGGTCCTTGTGCGTCAGCGCCGCGAGCCGTTTCGCCGCCGGCGAGGGGGTCGTTTCTGCCGGAAAGGCGTAGCGCCCCTCGGCCTTGGAGACGATCTTCTGCGCGACCACGAGGACGTCGCCGGGCTCAAGCCCGGTTCCGGCCCGTTCCAGCCCGTCCGAGATAATTGCGGCAAGATCGTCGCCCGGCTCCACCATCGGAAGGCCGGGCAGCGCGATCAACTCCAGCCGACGGGTCACGCGCGGCCCTGCTCCGCCGCCGGCAGGCCGGTAATGCGGAGGCCGGCGCCGTCGATTCCGTAGCGACGGTTGATCTGGATGATGACCGAGGTGAGCGCCTCGGCAGCGGCGGAGTTCGCGAGCGGGCCGGCATGCCAGCCGCGCAGGCCGAGGTCCTCCGCCAGCCCGATCACGGTCTCGCGCGCGGCGAGCTTGTCGCCCGCCACCAGCACATCGCAGTCGATCTCGTGGTCAGCTTGCAGGTGTGCGGCCGCAACATTCTGGAACGCCGACACGACCGTTGCGCGCTCGCCCAGATATGCCTGCGCCTCGACCGCCACCGATCCGGCTTCGGGAAGCTGCACCGTGCCAACCCTGGGCGGCATCAGCGGCACAGTCGCATCCACAAGGATCTTGCCTTCGAGGCCGTCTGCGATGCTTTCGATCGTGCTCTTGTGGTGGGCGTAAGGCACGGTCAGCACCACGATATCGGCAGCGGCGGCCGCTTCGGGATTGACGAGGCCGACCGCGCCCATGCCGGCTTCCGCCGCCGCGGCGTCGGCCCGTTCCTGCGTTCGCGACCCGATCACCACCTTGTGGCCGGCGTCCGCCCAGCGCCGCGCAAACCCCGTGCCGAGCGCGCCCGTGCCGCCGACGATCGCGATGGTCTGTCCCATGATCCGCCGCTTCCCCCTCTCGCTGCGCCCGCAGGGTTTACCCCAAGCCGGGCGCCAAGCCAAAACATGGTTGGCGCGAACGCCCGACAATGATAACCATATTTTATGACCATAATGATTTTCAGGTGGACATCATGGCGAAGGAAATCGGCGTCGCGGCATTCAAGGCGCAATGCCTCCAGCTTATCAATCGGATGAACGAGGACCTCCAGCCCCTGACGATCACGAAACGGGGCAAGCCCGTAGCGGTATTGTCGCCTCCCCCGGGCAGGGCTGCTTCCCCGTTCGGCGCAATGCGGGGCAGTGTGCTCGGCTACGATGAGCCGTTCGCACCTGCAGCCGACCCGACCGAATGGAACGCCATGCGGTGATCCTGCTCGACACGCATGCGTTCGTATGGGCCGTCGGCGGCGACCCGCAACTCGGGCCCCGCGCCCGTGCTGCCATCGACGAGGCTGCCCGGACCGACGGCATTCTGGTATCGGCAATCACGCCGTGGGAGATAGCCCTGCTGGTGGAAAAGGGCCGGCTCCGCCTCGGGCACGAGGTCGGCGCATGGATAGAGGCGGCGCTGGACCTGCCGGGCTTTGTCCTGGCACCGATCGAGCCGGCGATCGCGGTCGATAGCGTGCGGCTTCCCGGGCGTTTCCACGCCGACCCCGCCGACCGCATGATCGTGGCCACGGCCCGCCGCCGCGGCGTACCGCTTGTCACCGCCGACCGCGCCATCCTGTCCTATGCTGCCAACGGCCACCTTCTTGCGCTCGACGCGGCGGCCTGATGCCTGGGGCGCGCTGCCGTTGCGGGCCGGGGCGTCGCCGTCCTACCCTCGCCGCCCATGACCGCCCCCCGTCCTATCGCCAGTCCCTGTGTCAGGGTGTGCCGGATCTCGCCGGAAACGCAGCATTGCGAGGGGTGCGGCCGCCGGCTTTCGGAGATCGCGCGCTGGGCCCGGATGCCCGAGGAGGAGCGAGACGCCATCATGGCGGACCTGCCACGCAGGCTTGCCGAGGGCGCGGCGGCGCCGGCGTAGCTGCCCCGACCGGAGTTCAGGATCAGTCGGCGGGCCGGCTTTCGTGTGCCTCTTCGTCGAGGGCTGCCGCCAGGCGGTCCCGCAAGTCTTCGGCCCCCGGCGCACCCAAATCCACTGCCCGGAGCGCCCAGCGCCAGGCCGCGCCCGGATCGTAAACTTCGTCCGGCCCGTTTATGCGGAGCAGCGCCAGATTGTAGGCCGCCTGCCCGATGCCGGCCTCGGCCGCGAGCGCGTAGAGGTCTGCGGCGCGGGGGGTATCCTCCGCTTCGATCAACCGCGCGAGGTTGAAGCGCGCCTCCGCATGGCCCTGCGCCGCGGCGGCTTCGTACCAGCGCTCGGCCCGCTCCGGATCGCGCGGCAACCGGGGGTCCGTGTCGAACAGCAGCCCTAGCCGGAACTGCGCCCGGACCTCCCCCTGGGCCGCCGCAAGTCGATACCAGGAAAGCGCTTCCGACACGCTGTTCGCCCCGTGCAGGGCCCGGTCGTGGATATAGCCCAGATAGAATTGCGCTTCTGCGTCGCCGGCCTCGGCCGCGCGCGCATACCACCGCATGGCGTCGCCATAGGTCTCGGCGGGCGGCGGCATATTGCCGGCGCCCGCCGGCGCCGCCGCCAGGCAAAACAGTGCCAAAAGCCCGCAAACAGCGGGGCCCGCCCTGTTCTTACCTGCCAGTGCCAATTGTCCCATGATTGGGGGCTCTCGCAACGCTCCCGCCCGTCCGGTAAAGCAAAGCGGCGGGTATCCGCGAACTCGCAGTCCGGCGCAAGCCTTCCCGCGCCCGAATGCGTCCCTGGGACGCATAATTGTCACAATTCACGGGAAACGGCCAGAGGGCGTGGACGGCCGCAATGCTTCCTTGTCGACGCGAAGCCGGCCCCGGCCTTGCAAGCCGCAAGCGGGAGATTCACAATCCCGACCGGAGAGGGGTTCTCTGTCATGTACGCACTCAAGGATTTCGGAAGCTTTCATGTCGGCGGTCGAACCGTAAGCGTTTCCGGCAAGGAGAAACGCATGGTCCGGTACACCGCGGACCTGGAGCTCGAATACGACCCGAACGGCGACTTCCTGATCGAGCAGGTTTATGTCCAGTACTTCATTCCCGCCGAGCAGGTTTTCCCCCATCCGCTCGTCCTGCTTCACGGAGGCGGCCTGACCGGCGCCTGCTGGGAGACCACGCCGGACGGCCGGCCGGGCTGGCTGCACGATTTTCTCCGCCAGGGCTTCGCGGTCTATGCGATCGACAATGTCGAACGCGGGCGTTCGGGATTCTGCGCGGTCGAGGGCGTGTGGGAAGGCGAGCCGGTCATGCGGACCGCCGCCGAGGCCTGGGACCTGTTCCGCTTCGGGCGGCCCGAGGACTTCGCGGCGGGGACGCCGTTTGAAGGCCAGCGCTTCCCCCTCGGCGCGATGGAGAACTTCCAGCGCCAATTCGTGCCACGATGGACCTCGACATCGGAGGCTCAGATGCGGGGCATCGGGGCGGCGCTGCAACGGATCGGGCCCTGCGTCCTGATCTGCCACAGCCAGGGCGGCTATCTCGGCAGCCATGCGGCGGTCGCAAATCCCGAATGCATTCGCGGCGTGGTCTGCGCCGAAAGTTCGGGCTGGCCGGCCGAAGAGCGGATTTCTCCGGCGGCCGTCGCGGGCGGGCCCTGGCTCCTGCTGCTGGGGGATTTCATCGACCTCTCGCCGCGATGGACCGCCGCCCGGGGCGAAACGGCCGCCTTCGGCGAGCGGGTGAACGCTGCCGGCGGCCGGGCCGAGCTGGTCGAGCTTCCCGAGGTCGGGCTCCCCGGCGCGACGCACATGTTCATGATGGACGAACACTCGGCCCAAATCTCCGAATGGCTCGGAGCCTGGATTCGCGGGAACTGCTGAACCGCGCGACCGGAACGCTATCCGCCAGCTCCCGAGAGATCGGCATGGATATCGAGGGTCTTGAGGCCCGAGCCGGTCAGCACCAGAACGATGTCCTCGTCCGGAATCTGCGGCAGGGCTGCGACGACGACTGCCGAGGTCGGCTCAAGGAACCAGCCGGACCGGGCGAGCCGCCCCAGCGCGCCCAGGATTGCGTCCTCGGTCACGACGGGGACCGTGCCGCCGGTCGAGCGGACAGTGTCGGCGACCATCCGGCCGCGTATCGGTTGCGCCGTGGCTATGCCGTCCGCAACGGTCGGCGCACTCGGCAGGGTCCGGCCGTCGAACAGGGTGCGGATCGGGGAGTTGTTGGCCGCCTGCACCGCATGAAGGCGAGGCAGCGCGTCGATCTCGCCCGCTTCCTGCAATTCCCGGAAGCCGAGATAGAGGCCGAGTATGTTCGCGCCATTGCCGCATGGCGCCGCCACCGCCGCCGGCGCGCGAAATCCCAACTGCTCCCAGAGTTCGAAGGCGAGCGTCTTCGTGCCCTCGATGAAGAAGGGCTGGCGGTTGTGGCTCGCATAGAACATCGTTTCGGCAGACGCGAGCGCCGCGCGCTCCACGGTGTCGCGGTCTCCGGCCACCGGGTGCAGGTCTGCCCCCGCCGCGGCGATCTGGACCCGCTTCGCCGCCGGCGCGCCCTCCGGCACCATGATGCGCGCACGGATGCCGGCAGCGGCGGCATAGGCGGCGACGGACGCCCCGGCATTGCCGGAACTGTCTTCCAGCAGCGCCTCCACGCCCGCCTGCTTCAGATGGGACATCATGACGGCGGTGCCCCGGTCCTTGAAGGAGCCGGTCGGCATCAGGTGCTCGCATTTGAAAAGCAGCCGGCGGCCTTCCCACTCCGTCTCCACCAGCGGCGTGAAACCCTCGCCGAGGCTCACCCGGTCCCTGTCCCCGACCCGAATGGCGGCGCGGTAACGCCATAGCGAGGTCTCCGACCGTTCGATCTCGTCCCGCGCGAGGCCACGCCCCGGGGTCAGGCCCAGCAGGCCGCCATCGTCCGGCGCGCGCCACAGCGCCCGGTCCGCAGGCCAATTCGCGCCGCTGCGCGGATTGATATAAGAAGCGCGCACCGCCAAGCCTTCCGATCCCTTCCCAATGCCGGCCGCGCCCGCGGCGCATCCGGACGACTGCCATCATGACCGATCTTCGCAACATCGCCATCATCGCCCATGTGGACCACGGCAAGACCACGCTGGTGGACGGCCTGCTGCGCCAAAGCGGCGCCTTCCGCAGCAACCAGCGCGTCGCCGAGCGCGCGCTCGACTCCAATGCGCTGGAGCGCGAACGCGGCATCACCATCCTCGCCAAATGCACCTCGGTCGAGTGGCGCGGCATGCGCATCAATATCGTGGACACGCCCGGCCACGCCGATTTCGGCGGCGAGGTGGAGCGGGTGCTCGGCATGGTGGATGGCTGCCTGCTGCTGGTCGATGCCTCCGAGGGGCCGATGCCGCAGACCAAGTTCGTGCTCGCCAAGGCGCTTGCGGCAGGGCTTGCACCCATCGTCGTGGTCAACAAGGTGGACAAGGCCGAGGGACGGCCGTTCGAGGTCCAGGACGAGACCTTCGACCTGTTCGCCGCGCTTGGCGCCAATGAGCGCCAGCTCGACTTCCCGACCCTGTTCGCATCCGCCAAGGAGGGCTGGGCGGCAATCGCGCCCGAAGGACCGCGCGACGGGCTGGGGCCGCTCTTCGAAACCGTTCTGGAGCGTGTGCCGCCGCCCAGCGTCGCTCCGGACGGCCCCTTTGCGATGGCGGCGGCCATTCTGGAGTCGGACCCGTTTCTCGGCCGGGTTCTCACGGGCCGGATCGAGAGCGGCGAAATCGGCGCCAATCGGGCGGTCCACGCGCTCAGGCCCGGAGACGGGATCGTGGAGCGCGCCCGGACAACCCGCCTGCTTGCCTTTCGAGGCCTCAACCGGGTTCCGGTCGAGCGCGCGACGGCCGGCGATATCGTGGCGATTGCAGGCCTGCAGACGGCGACGGTGGCCGACACGCTGGCCGCACCGGAAGTCCTGCATCCCATGCCCGCCCGCCCCATCGACCCGCCGACGCTTGCGCTCACCCTGTCCGTCAACGACTCGCCGCTCGCCGGGCTGGACGGCGACAAGCTGACCTCGCGCGAAATCCGCGCCCGGCTCATGCGCGAGGCGGAAGGCAATGTCGCGATCCGGGTGACCGAGAGCGCGGAGAAAGACGCCTGCGAAGTCGCCGGGCGCGGCGAATTGCAGATGGCCGTGTTGATCGAGACCATGCGGCGCGAGGGTTTCGAGCTGTCGGTCTCGCGCCCGCGCGTCCTGTTCGAGACCGACCCCGAGACGGGCCGGCGCCTGGAGCCCGTCGAGGAAGTGACGGTGGATGTGGACACCGGCCATGCCGGCGCGGTGGTCGAGAAGATGGGCGTGCGCAAGGCGGAATTGACCGACATGCGCCCGACCGGCACCGGCCGGCAGCGGCTGGTTTTCCTCGCGCCCTCGCGCGGGCTTATCGGCTATCACGGCGAGTTCCTGACGGATACGCGCGGCACCGGCGTTCTGCACCGCCTGTTCCACAGCTATGCGCCGCACAAGGGGCGGCTGGCTGGCCGGCGGCGCGGCGTCATGGTCTCGCTGGAGCGCGGCAAGGCCGCGGCCTACGCGCTCTGGAACCTGGAGGAGCGGGGACGGCTCTTCATCGGGCCCGGCGATGCCGTCTATGGCGGCATGGTGATCGGCGAATGCGCGCGCGGGCAGGATATCGAGGTCAACCCGCTCAAGTCGAAGCAGCTGACCAATTTCCGGGCCGCCGGCAAGGACGACGCCATCTTGCTCTCGCCCCCGCAGGACATGGCGCTGGAGCGGGCGATGGCCTGGATCGCCGACGACGAGCTGGTCGAGGTGACGCCGAAGGCCATCCGGCTCCGCAAGCGCCATCTCGACATTCACGAACGCAAGCGGCAAGCTCGGCGCATGGCGGCGGAGTGAACGGCGGGAGTAGAGGCGATGGCGCTCGAATGGTCCCATATGGTGCTCTATGTCGAGGATGCGGAGCGCATGCTGGCGTTCTACACCGATGTGCTGGGTTTCGAGGTCACGGACCGGGGGCCGCTCGGCCCTGAGGGCAAGGAAATCGTCTTCCTGAGCCAAGACCCAACGGAACACCACCAGGTCGCCTTCATCGACGGCAGGAACGAGGCCGGCCCCTCCAACAGCGTCAACCATGCGGCGTTCCGCATCGACGACCTGAGGTCGCTGCGCGGCATGGCAGCGTCCCTGGACGCGGAAGGGGTTTCCTACAGCCCGCGCACTCATGGCAACACCTGGTCGATCTATTTCGAGGACCCCGAGCGCAACGGCATCGAGATTTTCTGCGACACGCCCTGGAAGGTGGCCCAGCCGCAGGCGGTAACGTGGGACCCGGTGCTCAGCGACGACGAGCTCGCCCGCTGGACGGAAGACCGCTTCCGCGACGAGCCGGGTTTCACGCCCGCAGACGCCTGAGCCGGCCGGCGCCATGCCCGAAATCACGGTCGCCGAGGCCTATCTGGCGCTGCTCAAGGCGCGGGGCGTCGATGTGCTGTTCGCCAATCCCGGCACCGACTTTGCGCCGATCGTCGAGGCCTATGCCCGGGCCGGCGAAACCGGGCTCGACTTTCCCACACCCCACACCATCGTGCATGAGACGGTGGCGGTCGGCATGGCGGACGGCTACTGGCAGGTCTCGGGCAGAATGGCCGCTGTCATGGCGCATGTGAATGTCGGCACCGCCAACGCGCTGATGGGCCTCATCAACGCCCGGCGCGACAATGTGCCGATCTTCATGGCCGCCGGGCGCTCGCCGGTGACCGAAAAGGGCCGCAAGGGCGCGCGCGACCGCGGGATCCACTGGGGCCAGGAGATGTTCGACCAGGCGGGGATGCTCCGCGAGGCGGTCAAGTGGGACTACGAATTGCGCCTCGCCGACCAGTTGGAGGCGGTGGTGGAGCGCGCGCTCGCCATTGCGGCGACGCCACCCATGGGCCCGGTCTATTTCACCATGCCGCGCGAGATCATGGCCGAGCCCTTGCCGGACTTCCGGCTTTCGCCCGAGCCGCGCCAGAAGCCGGTATCTGTGGGCCTGCCGGACCCGGCCGCCATAGCCGCCGCCGCGTCCGTCCTGTCGGCGGCGGAGCGGCCGACGATTGTCGCCAACCGGGGTGCCGGATGGCAGGTGCTGGCGGATTTCGCCGAGCGCTTTGCCATGCCGGTGGTGGAGTTCTGGGCAAGTCGCGCCTCGCTGCCCGGCGACCATCCCATGCATGGCGGGTTCGACCCCGGCCCCTGGCTGGCGGATGCGGACGCCGTGCTGGCGCTGGACGCCATGGTGCCGTGGTTGCCGGTCGAGCAGGATATCCTGCCGGGCTGCAAGGTGGTGCAGGTCGGCCCCGACCCGCTGTTCTCCGATGTGCCGGTGCGCGGCTTCCCGGCCGACGTCGCCGTCGCCGGGGACCCGGCGGCCGTGCTGGAGGCGCTGTCCGCGGAAATGGCGCCAGCGCCGAAGGGTCGGAACGGGGATGTAGCCCGTCGCTGCCGCGAGGCACGCGAGGCACGGCTGGCTGCTGCGGAGGCCGGCGGGACCGCCCGGCCGATGGCGCCGGGCTGGGTCAGTCGCTGCCTCGACCGGGCGCTGCCGGACGACGCCATGATCTTCAACGAGCTAGGCGCGCCGATGGCGGCGCTCACGGTGCGCGACCCGCTCGGCTATTTCGGCGGCTCGCTGGCAGGCGGGCTCGGCTGGGGATTGCCGGCGGCGCTGGGCGCCAAGCTGGCCCGGCCGGAGCGCCTCGCGGTCGCCTGCGTCGGCGACGGCTCCTACATGTTCGCCAACCCGGTCGCCTGCCACCAGGCAAGCGCCGGGCTCGGCCTGCCGGTGCTGACGCTGGTGTTCAACAACGGCATCTACAACGCCGTCCGGCGCGCCGCGTTGTCGGTCTATCCGGACGGCCATGCGAGCCGCGCCAATGTGATGCCGCTGACCTCGCTCGACCCCGCGCCGCGCTACGACCTCATCGTCCAGGCGAGCGGTGGGCACGGGGAGCGGGTGGAGGACCCGGAGGCGCTGCCGGACGCCCTCTCCCGCGCCATCGAAGTTGTGACCGGAGAAGGCCGGCAGGCGCTGCTGGACATCGCCGTCGGCGTGCCCTGACGGAAGGTATGGCAATCTCTCTGGACGGTGCTGCGGAGGCTGGACAATGCAATTTTCCCTTTTCGTCCATATGGAGCGGCTGACGCCGAACCAGGACCATGCCGAGCTTTACCGGGAGTCCCTGGAGCTCTGCCGAATGGCCGACGACGGCGGGTTCGAGGCCATCTGGACGGGCGAACATCATGCGATGGATTTCACCATCACGCCCAACCCGTTCATCACGCTGGCCGACCTCGCGAACAAGACGAAGAACGTCCGCCTCGGCACCGGCACCATCGTGGCGCCCTTCTGGCACCCGATCAAACTGGCGGGCGAGGCGGCGCTGGCAGATATCGTGACAGGCGGGCGGCTGGAGTTGGGGCTCGCGCGCGGCGCCTACAGCTTCGAATATGAGCGGTTGTCGCCGGGCCTAGACGCCGCCTCGGCAGGCGCCGCGCTCCGCGAAACGGTGCCGGCGGTGAAGAAGCTCTGGCAGGGCGACTATGCGCATGACGGAGAACGGTGGCAGTTCCCGAAGACCACCTCGTCCCCGAAACCCCTCCAGCGCCCGCACCCGCCGCTCTGGGTCGCCGCCCGCGACCCCGACAGCCACAAATTTGCGGTGTCCGAGCAATGCAATGTGCAGGTGACGCCGCTCTGGCAGGGCGACGACGAAGTGGAGCGCCTGATGCAGCGGTTCGAGGATGCCTGCGCCGCATATCCCGAAGTGCCGCGCCCGAGGATCATGCTGCTTCGCCACACCCATGTCGGCGCGGACGAGGAGGCAGTAGCGGCGGGGGCAGAGGCGCTCAGCCGGTTCTACTGCCATTTCGGCGCCTGGTTCCGCAACGAGCGGCCGATCAGCCAGGGCATGATCGAGCCGCTCACGGAGGAGGAGATGGCGAAGCTCGAAATCTTCTCGCCCGAGGCGATGCGCGCCAACAATGCGGTCGGCACGCCGGAGGAGGTGATCGCGCGGCTCGAGACCTATGAAGCGATGGGGTTCGACCAGTACAGCTTGTGGATCGACAACGGCATGCCGTTCCACGAGAAACAGAAATCGCTTCGCCTGTTCATCGACGAAGTGATGCCCGCCTTCGCATGACCGTGCCTGCCGCCGGCAAGCTCCCGCCCTTGGTCCTGATCCACGGGGTCGGCCTCGACCGGACCATGTGGGAAGGAGTCTCCCGCCATCTCTCCGGCAGGCTCCGCTGCACCGCCTTCGACATGCCCTGCCACGGCGAGGCCGGGATGCCGGGGGGCGAGATCACATTGGCGACCTTTGCCGATACGCTGGCGGACGTGGTGCAGGGCCTCGATTCCGCGCCAGTCGTCGTCGGCTTTTCGATGGGGGCGATGGTGGCGCAACGCTTCGCGCTGGACCGGCCGGACGCGCTCAGGGGGCTGGTGCTGATGAACGCCGTGTTCGACCGCGACGAGCACCAGCGCGCCGCCATACAGCAGCGCCTCGCCACGGTCGAGCGAGACGGCCCCGGAGGCATGGCCGAGTCGGCCCTCAAGCGCTGGTTCACCGAAGAGTTCCGGAAGGGCTCGCCGGAGATTGTCGAGGCGGTTCGCCGCCGCCTGCTGGCCAACGACCCGGCGGCCTATCTCGCCGCCTACCGGGTGTTCGCGACGGCCGATGCCGAACTCGCGCAGGAGGCCCCGCGGATTTCCTGCCCTACCCTCGCGATGACGGCCGAGCACGACGGCAACTCCACTCCCGCCATGAGCCGCGAACTGGCGCGGGTCATACCGAATGCAAGGGCCCTGGTGCTGGACGGCCTCGCCCACGGCGCCCCCATCGAAGCCCCGGAGCACGTCGCCGCCGCGATTTCCGAATTCGCCGCCCGGCTGTGAACGCGCCGGCGTCGAACTCAATCCTCCAGGCCAAGCTCGCGTTCTACTTCTTCCAGCGTGTAGGTCCGCGACCGCCCGGCCCGATTGTCGATCAGCCGCTGCTCGGCCAGATACAGGTCCTCAAGGTCGTCGAGATGCGCCAGAATGGCCTCGCGGGCATAGAAAGTCTTCGTGCGACCCGTCGCCTTGGCCAGCCGCTCAAGGCGTCCTTCGACTTCTTCCGGCAGTCTGATCGCAAGCATCGCAGCGCCCTCCGAGTGCTGTACAGTTATAGTGCCGTCGCCCAAAATCGGCAATGCGAAGGCGATGGGTCGCGCCCGTCCGGACATCGACAAAGGAGTTCCTGCTTATCCGTGACACTCCGCATGTGAGGCTGTACGGTCTCAATGTGTTCCGTATGAGGGGGTCACGGTTATGGGGTTCAAGGTTGCATCGCGCGTGCGTGGTCTGAGCGACGAGGCGTTTCGGGAGGCCTTCGGTACCGAGGAGCAGTGCCGCGCGGCGCTGGTCCGGCTGCGCTGGCCGGGCGGCTTCGTCTGCCCCTGCTGCGGCCATCGGGAGCATTGCGTGCTGGCGGGTCGGGGTCTCTATCAATGCAACCGGTGCAAGAAGCAGACATCGCCCACGGCGGGCACGATCTTCCACGCGACCAAGCTGCCGCTGACACTCTGGTTCGCCGCCATCCACCTGATCGTGACGGCGAAGAACGGCATCTCGTCGGTGGAACTCGGCCGCCGTCTCGGGGTCAAGCAGCCGACGGCCTGGGCCGTGAAGCACAAGATCATGGCGGTGATGGCGCGGCGCGAGGGGGAGACGGCACTTACGGGGCGGGTCGAGATGGACGACGCCTATCTCGGCGGGGTGCGCTCCGGCGGCAAGCGGGGCCGCGGCGCGGCGGGCAAGACGCCCTTCGTGGCGGCGGTCTCGACCAGTCCCGAGGGGCGCCCGCGCAAGCTGAAGCTGGCGCCGGTCAAGGGCTTCCGCAAGCGCGAGATCGCGCGCGGCGCCAAGCACTGGCTGGCCCCCGGAGCGGCGGTTGTGACGGACGGCCTGGGCTGCTGGAGCGCACTCGACGAAGCCGCCTGCAGCCATCAGGCAATCCGCACCGGGTCGGGCCGACAGGCGGCCCGCATGGCGCCGTTCAAATGGGTGAACACGACGCTCGGCAACATCAAGTGCGCGATCACCGGGACCTATCGCAAGCTCGGCCCCGATCACGCCGGGCGCTACCTCGCCAGTTTCGCCTGGCGCTACAACCGGCGCTATCAACTCGAAACCATGATCCCGCGTTTCGTCCATAGCGCCGCACGAACTCAGCCCATGCCCTATCGCCTCCTTATCGCCGGATGACTTTCAGGGATAAGCAGGAAGGAGTTTGCGAGATGGAAGTGACCCTGTACGGCGCCGGCTTCAACCGGTCCGCGCGTTGCAGCTGGACCCTGGAAGAAGCAGGCGTTGGCTATACCCAGGTCGATCGGCGCGAATTGGCCGGCGCGGACGATCTGCGGCGGTTTCATCCTCTCGCCAAGATACCGGCGGCGGTTATCGACGGCCGGGCGCTGTTCGAGTCCGCTGCCATCTGCACCTATGTCGCCGACCGTGCTCCGGCTGCGAACCTGATCGCCAAACCCGGCACATTTGCGCGCGCCGAGCACGACCAGTGGGTCGCATTCTGCCTGAGCGAGATGGAGTCGTGGCTGTGGAATTCCGCCGTCAACCAGTATGTGCTGCCGGAGGAGGAGCGCATTACCGCCGGGCTGGAGCAGAACGTGAAACTGTTCAAGCGCAGCGCGTCGGTGCTGGACGCCCATCTGGCCCAAAACGACTATCTCGTCGAGAACCGCTTTACCGTGACCGACATCATCGTGGGATGGTGCGCTAACTGGGCGCGGCGCCTGGGGCATCTCGACGAGTTTCCGGCGCTGCGCCGCTATGTAGCGCGCCTCCTGACCCGCCCGCTATGCGCGCTCGCCCGCGATTGAATGTAGTCCCGTCGTCTCGGATCGGGACCGGCCGCATAATCCCGATTGTCACCCCGGACGGCGCGCCAACTGCGAACCGGATATCTTTGTCACCCGAGCTATTCAGCTCGAATTTCCCATTCCGGAAACAATCCGGGCATCCAGCGGGAAGCGAGCCTTGCAGGGAAGGCGAGGCGAAGGGGCGCGCGCGAACTCTCCGACAGCAGGACTTCGCGCTCCAGCAAAGCGGAAGTCACCCGACGGGCCTGCCGCTCTCCGGTCCCCAGCAAGCCTGCCACATCGCCGCGCGGCAGCTCGCCCCGGAACAGTACCGCCTCGAGAATGGCGCCTGACTTCGGCGGGAGGGCGCCAGCGCGCACTTCCTCTTCTACCCAGATCAGGATCCTGCTCCTCAGTCGATCCGGGGCAACCAGCCTTTCCATGTAGTTCACCTGGTCGATGCACACGCCCAAAAAGAACCGTGTGAATTCCGCCAACGCCTCTTCGCTGAGATTGCCTCGTCCGTCGAGGTCGTTGCGGCGGGACAGGTCGCAGGCGGCAAGCCGCTCCGTGTAGTCGGCGACATGGCGTGCGAGGCCGCGAGCGATCGACCAAACGCCGCCTGTGTCGATAGTGTCGCGCAGAATGGCGTAGGACATCAGGCGCGCCACGCGCCCGTTGCCGTCAAGGAAGGGGTGGATCCACAGCAACCGATGATGAGCGGCCGCCGAAGCCAGAATCGTCTCGGTCGTCCCGAGGTTGCCATAGGCGTCCGCGAAGCGTTGCAGGAAACGAGGTACAGCGCCCGGACTCACGGGGCGATGCCGGCCGACCCGGACGTGGCGCTCGCGCAATGCGCCGGGCACGACCCGAATGCGCTCCTTCGTATCCGGCTCTTCGGCCCAAAGCAGGTCATCGGGAAGCCGTTCGCAAAATCGCCGATGAATTTCCATGAGGCTGTCGGCGGCCACGGCGCGGTCCTTAAGACCGCCGTCGTCGATCCATTTCTGGACCTCGATATGGGCCCTGGCTTCGAGTTGCAGATTCCGTTTTTCGGGCTCGGCGCTGTAGTCGTCCTTGAGTGCTCGTTCGATATCGACGGGGTGGGTGTCGTGCCCCTCGATCAGGTTGCTGTAGTAACAGTTCATGGCACGGACGAGCGTGGCGAGCGCCGCCAACACGCCATCCGGCAGGCTGCGACGAAAACCGGCGGACTTCATCGCCATCTCGACCGACAGGTCGGTCAATTCCGTTCGGTGTCTGGAACCTTCACCAATCAGCAGCGGTTCCATTCGGGCGATGTTTTCGCCGCGGTCATCGACCGGTCTGGAGGCCGTATTGATGTCCGGTTCTATGTCCGTTTTCTGTTCCACGTTATTGTATAGATAACAACCTATTATAAGAAATCAAGGTTCTATAAAAGTCAATATAAAGGCCGCTTTAAAGACCGATTGAAGCAAGGCCCGACAAAGGATATCCCGTTCCTTGCCGACAACCAGTCGCCAAAGATTCAGGGTTGCGCAATCCGCCATTCCAGGCGTTCGCCGGCGCGGAAGGGGAGGATCGTGTCGCCGCCGACGGCGAGCGGGCCCGGCGCTTCGGCGGGGCTGCGTTCCAGAACGATGCGCGCCTCGTTCGGGGCGAGACCGTAGAAGGCGGGGCCGTTCAGGCTTGCGAAGGCTTCCAGCCGGTCGAGCGCGCCTTCCTCGTCGAACACCCCGGCATAGACTTCCAGCGCTGTCGGCGCACAGAAGATGCCGGCGCAGCCGCAGGCGGTCTCCTTGTCGCGCACGGCATGGGGTGCCGTGTCCGTGCCGAGAAAGAAGCGCGGGCTGCCCGACACCGCCGCACGGCGCAGCGCGTCCCGGTGGCGGCGGCGCTTGGCGACCGGCAGGCAATAGAGGTGCGGGTGGATGCCGCCCACCAGAAGGTCGTTGCGGTCGATGACGAGATGGTGCGGCGTGATCGTGGCCGCCGTCGGCCCCTCCGCTTCCTCGACGAAGGCGGCGCCTTCGGCCGTGGTGACATGCTCCAGCACGATCTTCAACTCCGGGAAGTCGCGCCGGAGCCCGGCCAGCACCGTCTCCACGAACACCGCCTCGCGGTCGAAGACATCGACCTCGGCTGCGGTTACCTCGCCATGAACAAGCAGCGGTTTGCCGAGCCGTTGCATCCGCTCCAGCACCGGGCGCAAGGCGGCGATGTCGGTCACGCCGTGGGCGGAGTTCGTGGTCGCGTGGGCCGGGTAGAGCTTGGCGGCGGTGAAGACCTCGTCCTCCATGACGGCCGGGTCGAGACCGTCGGTCAGGTAGCAGGTCATCAGCGGCTCGAAGCCGGCGTCCGGCGGCAGGGCCGCCATGATCTCGTCGCGGTAGGCGCGGGCGCGGGCGCCGTCGGTCACCGGCGGCACGAGGTTCGGCATCACGATGGCGCGGGCGAATTGCCGGGCGGTGAAGGGCACGACCGCGCGCAGCACGGCTCCCTCGCGGAAATGGACATGCCAGTCGTCCGGGCGGCGTATCTCCAGTCGGTCCATGGCCTCTCATCCCTTGCGCGGCGAGGCGGGAAAGGCGACAAAGGCATCCATGACCCCCGCCTGCATTTCCTTGCCCAACCGGGGCGTTCTGGCGCTTTCGGGCGAGGACGTCCACGGCTTTCTGCAAGGGCTGCTCTCGAACGACATCGAGCGGGTGCGCAGCGGCGAGGCCGTCTATGCCGCGCTGCTGACGCCGCAGGGCAAGTTCCTCCACGACGTGTTCGCCGTCGAAACCGGCGGGACCGTTTATCTCGACGGCGAGGCCGACCGTCTGGACGATCTTGCGAAACGCCTCAAGCGCTACCGGCTTCGGGCGCGCATCGCCATCGAGGACGCGAGCGCGTCATGGACGGTCGAGGCGGCGCCGGAGGGAGCCGCGCATTTCGGCCTGGCCGATGCCGGGCCGGGCGACACAGAGCCTTTCGACCGGGGCATCGCTTATATCGATCCGCGCCACAGCTCCTTCGGGGTCCGGCTGCTCCGCGCGGCCGACACGCCGGCGGCGCTGCCCGAAGGCGATTTCGCTGCCTATGAGGCGCTGCGTTACCGCCTGGGCGCGCCCGACGGCTCGCGCGACATGCCGGTCGGCCAGGCCTTCCTGCTGGAGAGCGGCTTCGAACGGCTGAACGGCGTGGACTGGGAAAAGGGCTGCTATGTCGGGCAGGAGGTGACGGCGCGTACGCATTACCGGGGCACGGTGCGCCGGCAGATCATGCCGGTGGCGCTGGACGGTCCCGTTGAGCCCGGCGCCCGCATTCTCGCGGCCGGCCGCCCGGTGGGTGAAATGCGCTCCAGCCGCAGCGGCCTCGGCCTTGCGCTGCTGCGCCTCGACCGCATCGAAGACGGCGCCGAACTGGAAGCGGACGGCGCCCGCCTCCGCGTTCTCGAAACGGAAAGCTGAGGCCCGGCCGAACGGGTCAGCTCGGCACCAGACCCCCGTCCACATTCCAGGCCTGCCCGGTGACATTGCGGGAATCCGGGCCGGCCAGGAACACGCAGAGCGCGGCGATATCCGCGGGATCGTTGCCGCGCCCGATGGGAATTGGCGCCTCCATGCTCCGGCGCATCTCCTCGGCGGAGATGCCGCGCGCGGCGGAACGGTCGCGGACGAGCTGCTCCACCAGCGCGGTGAAGGTGACGCCCGGACAGACCGCATTCACATTGATGTCGTAGCGCCCCAATTGCTGGGCAGCGGTCTTGGTGAGCGCGATGACCGCGCCCTTGCTGGCGGCGTAGGCGGCGTTGGAGGTGTCCTTGAAGCCGCGACCGGCAATCGAGGCGATGTTGACGATACGCCCGCCTTGCCGCCGGTCGATCATCCGCCTCGCCACGCTTTGCAGGCAGAAGAACACGCCCTTGGAATTCACCCGGTGGATGCGGTCCCAGTCATGCTCGGTCAGGTCCATGATGTCGGCATGGCGGGTGACGCCGGCATTGTTTACCAGCGCGTCGAGGCCGCCAAGCGCCCCGGCGGCAGCTTCCACCATCGCCTCGATGGAGCCGACATCGCCGCAATCGGCCTCGATGACCGCCGCCGCGCCGCCGCAGGCTTCCGCAACCCGTTCCGCCGCCGCCCGGTCGATATCGGCGAGCGCAAGGCGCGCGCCGGCAGCCGCGAACGCATGGGCGCAGGCTTCGCCGATGCCGCTGCCCGCTCCGGTAATCAAGACTGCCTTGTCCTTCGGCATTTCCTCTATTCCTCCAGTCTGGCGCGCAACAGCGCGTTCACGAGTTTCGGATTGGCCTTTCCGCCGGTCGCCTTCATCACCTGCCCGACGAAGAAGCCGAGAAGCCTGGTCTTGCCGGCCCGGAATTCGGCCGCCTTATCTGCCTCGCGGGCCAGCAGGTCGTCCACCAGAGATTCGAGCGCGCCGGTATCCGAGATCTGCTTCAGGCCCCGGTCCGCGACGATGGCAGCGGCCGGCCGGCCGGTTTCCCACATCGCCTCGAACACCTCGCGGCCCATGCGGCCCGACAGCGTGCCGTCGGCGACAAGGTCGATAAGCTCGCCGAGCCCGGCCGCGGAAATGGGTGCGGCCTCGATCTCCAGCCCTTCCTTGTTCAGACGGCCGAGCAACTCGCCTGCGACCCAGTTTGCAGCCTGCTTGGCGTCCCGTCCTTCGGCGGCGACTTCGAAATAGTCGGCGCGGGCGCGCTCCGCCGTCAGCAGGTCGGCATCGTAGTCGGAGAGGCCGAGTTCCCGGACGAAACGGTCGCGCCGCGCTTCCGGCAGTTCCGGCATCGAGGCGCGGATATCCTCGATGAAGGCCTCGTCGAGCTCGAGCGGCAGCAGGTCGGGATCGGGGAAATAGCGGTAGTCATGCGCGTCTTCCTTGGTGCGCATGGCGCGGGTCTCGCCGCGATCCGGATCGAAGAGCCGGGTTTCCTGCACGATCTCGCCGCCGGACTCGATCACCCCGACCTGGCGCTGCCCCTCGAATACGATGGCTTCGCGCAGGAAGCGGATCGAGTTCAGGTTCTTGATCTCCGTGCGGGTGCCGAGCGGCGCGCCCGGCTTGCGCACCGACACATTGGCGTCGCAGCGCAGCGACCCCTCCTGCATGTTGCCGTCGCAGGTCCCGAGCCAGCGCAGGAGCGCGCGCAACCGGGTCAGGAACTCGGCGGCCTCCTCCGGGCTGCGCAGGTCCGGTTCGCTTACGATCTCCATCAACGCCACGCCGGCGCGGTTCAGGTCGATCAGGGTCCGGTCCGGGTCGCGGTCATGCAGACTCTTGCCGGCGTCCTGCTCCAGGTGCAGGCGTGTGATCCTCACGGTGCGGCCGGGAATCTCGACCGTCCCGCCCACCACGATGGGGTCGGAATACTGCGAAATCTGGTAGCCCTGCGGCAGGTCCGGATAGAAGTAGTTCTTGCGGTCGAACACCGAGTGGCGGGCGATGGCGCCGCCGAAACCGAGGCCGGCGCGCACCGCCTGCTCGACGCAGACCCGGTTGATGACCGGCAGCATGCCCGGCATGGCGGCATCGACGAGGCTCACCTGCGTATTGGGTTCTGCGCCAAAGGCGGTCGGCGCCCCGGAAAACAGCTTCGCCGCCGAGGCCACCTGCGCATGGACTTCCAGGCCGATGGCGTATTCCCACGCGCCGTCCCGGCCTTCGATGACAGCGCTCACCGCACGAACTCCGGCTCGGCGTCGAACCCGGCAGCCTCTTCCAGCGCCTCGGCCGCGCAAAGCACCGTCACCTCATCGAACGGCCGGCCGATGAGCTGCAGACCGAGCGGCAGCCCCTCGCCGTCAAGCCCCGCAGGCAGCGAAACCGCCGGCAGGCCCGCCAGGCTCGCAGGCACGGTGAAGACATCGTTCAGATACATCGCAATCGGGTCGTCCATTTTCTCCCCGAGCGGGAAAGCGGCGGTCGGCGCGGTCGGCGTCAGCACCGCATCGACGGCCTCGAACGCCTGCTCGAAATCGCGCGCGATCAACCGGCGCACGCGCTGCGCCTTGGTATAATAGGCGTCGTAATAGCCGGCGGAGAGCACATAGGTGCCGATCAGCACCCGCCGGCGCACCTCGGCCCCGAAACCGGCGCGCCGGGTGCGCGCATATTGCTCCTCAATGGCGTCGGCCGAGGCACGGAGGCCGTAGCGCACCCCGTCATAGCGGGCGAGGTTGGACGACGCCTCGGCCGGCGCGACGATGTAGTAGGCCGGCAGCGCATAATGCGTGTGCGGCAGTGAGATATCGACGATCTCCGCGCCGGCCTCCTTCAGCCATCGGGCACCCTCCGTCCAGAGCGTGTCGAGCTCGTCCGGCATGCCGTCCACGCGGTATTCGTGCGGCACGCCGACGCGCAGGCCGCGAACCCCGCCGCCGAGCGCGGCCTCGAAATCGGGGACGGGTTGCCTCGCACTCGTCGAATCCTTCGGGTCGTGGCCCGACATGGCAGTGAGCATGACGGCCGCGTCGCGCACGCTCCGGGTCATCGGGCCGGCCTGGTCCAGCGAGGAGGCGAAGGCGACGATGCCCCAGCGCGAGCAGCGCCCATAGGTTGGCTTGAGGCCGACAATGCCGCAAAAGGCGGCCGGCTGGCGGATCGAGCCGCCCGTGTCGGTGCCGAGCGCCGCCGGAACGACGGAAGCCGCCACCAGCGCGGCCGAGCCGCCGGAGGAGCCGCCCGGCGCGCGCGGGCGCGGATCGCCCTTCGCCTTCCACGGATTGACCGCCGGGCCGAAATACGAGGTCGCCGTGGAGGAGCCCATGGCGAACTCGTCGAGATTGGTCTTGGCGGCGAGCGCCGCGCCGGCCGCGATGAGATTGGCGGTCACCGTCGACTCGTAAGGCGGGATGAAGCTCTCCAGCATGGCCGACGAAGCTGTGGTGCGCTCTCCTTCGGTGCAGAACAGGTCCTTGACGGCAACCGGCACGCCGTCGAGCGGCAGCGCAGTCTCGCGGGCAGCGCGCCGGCGGTCGGCCGCCCGCGCCGCTTCCAGCGCCCGGTCCGGCATGGGCGTGACGACGGCATTCAGCGCCTCGGCGCCCTCCAGCGCCGCCAGCCGGTCCTCGACCAACTCGACTGCTGAGAAATCGCCGCTGGCGAGGCCGGCGCGGATGTCGGCAATACCGAGGCTCCGCATCACTCCACCACCCTGGGCACGGCGAAGAATGCGCCGGAGGCATCCGGCGCATTGGCGAGGATACGGTCGGGATAGCCGCCGTCGTCCACCTCGTCAGCGCGCCAGGGAAGGCGGTGGCCCCCGACCGAGGTCATCGGCGCCACATCCTCCGTATCGACTTCGTTCAGGGTCTCGACCCAGCCCAGGATCGCGCCGAGTTCCGCGGCGAGGGCGTCCTGCTCCTCCTCGGCGATCTCGATACGCGCAAGCGCGGCGATGCGCTCGACGGTCGCGCGGTCCAACGCCATCGGCGGCGCTCCCCCTCTTCCCGGTTCGCCCGCACCGATACCCCGTCCGCAGGCGGGCTTCAAGCCAAGCGCGGACAGCATGTATTCAGCATATGATTGTAAACAAAATACAACCAATATGGGATATATTATTTGACATGCAAAAGAAGTGCATTCATATTCAACTGAGTTCCAGGGAGGATGTTGAAATGTTCCATGAAATTCGAATTCCAGGGAGAATGATTTATGAGAATTGTCGGGCGGCCGCTTATCGAGGCGGCTATCCGGAAGCATCCCGATCTGGCTGGACCGTTGCGAGCGTGGGCTGCAGAAGTCGAGGGGGCGTCGTGGCAAGTGCCGCGCGAGATTGCACTACGCTATCCGAGAGCGTCGATTTTGCCTGGCGGGCACCGCGTGGTGTTCCGGATCAAGGGAAATCGATACCGGTTGATCGCGATAGTCGAGTTTGCCGGCGGGATCGTCCGGGTCCGATGGATCGGCACCCATGCCGAATATGACCGTATCGATGCCAACACCGTCTGAAACCTGAAGGAGAAACAACCTATGGGCATTGTCCGTCCCGTCAGGGCGGAAGCCGACTACGGGCCGGCTCTGGAGAGGCTCGACGCCCTGATGGCCATGCCAAACCGTAGTCGCGACCAACAGGATGAACTGGAGATGCTGGCCTTGGCGGTCGAGGCTTACGAACGCCGGACAACCCCGATCGGGCCTCCCGACCCGATCGACGCCATCCGCTTCCGAATGGATCAGGCGAAGCTGACGGCCTCTGACGTTGCGCCCTATTTCGGCGGGCGTAACCGGGTCTATGAGGTGTTGAACGGTCGGCGCGACCTGACCCTGGGCATGATCCGCGCCTTGAACGCGCATCTCGGCGTCCCGGCCGACATTCTTCTGGGCCGGCCGGGTGCTTCCCTGCCGGAAGCTTCCGCCCAGGATTGGAACCGCTTCCCGGTTCGGGAGATGATCCGGCGCGGGTGGCTGCCGGCAGTGAAATCCGTTTCGGACAAGAAGGAAGACCTGGTCCGTTCTTTTCTGACCGATGCATTCGGCTCGGATGGCGCTACTGCATCGTTCCGCCGTGGCGCGCGCGAGAATGCGATGGCGGAGCCCCACGCACTCACAGCCTGGTGCGCACAGGCTATGAGGCTGGCAGGCGAGGATCTGCCGCTCGATTCGAGCTTCGACGCCCGCGAGATCGACGGCCCTGCCTTCCTGCACGAACTCGCCAGATTGAGCGCTGAGCCGGACGGCCCTCGGAAGGCGGTCGCACGGATACGCGAGGTCGGCATCCGCTTTCTTGTACTTCGCCACCTCAACAGGACCTATCTGGACGGAGCCGCAATGTACGGGCCGGACGGCGCGCCCTTGGTCGCCCTCTCCGTGCGCCACGACCGCCTCGACAATTTCTGGTTCTGCCTGCTGCACGAACTGGCCCATGTGTTGCTGCATCTCGACGATGCGGCCGGCGAAGGCTCTCCCATTTACGTGGACGATATGTCCTTGGGGCAACCCGGAGACGGCAATGGCGAGGCGCAGCGCGAGCGCGAGGCCGACGCCATGGCCGGGGACGCCTTGCTTCCGCTGGAACTGTGGCAGACGTTCGACACAGGAAGAGCGACGGCTTTGCGAATTGTCGCCCTGGCGCGGGAAGCGGAGGTTCATCCCTCCATTGTGGCCGGGAAGGTCCGAAGCGAGCTTGGAAACTATCGCCGATTTGCGGAACTGGTCGGAAACGGCATGGTCCGTCCATTCTTCCCGAAGGACGGCGTCTATACGGGCTAGAAGCCCGAAGGCGGATTCGGCTTGCCCGTCATGCTGCCGCCCCTATGGCGGCAGTGCGGACGGGGTTATGCTGGGCGTCCGCATCCGCAACCGGGAACCGCTTTGCCCATGCCGACCCAGCAGACCAAGGGGCCGCTCAGCGGCATCACCGTCATCGACCTCACGCGCGTGCTGGCGGGACCGTATAGCACGATGATCCTCGCCGAGCTCGGTGCCCGCGTCATCAAGGTGGAAACGCCCGGCCGCGGCGACGACGCCCGCGAATACGGGCCGTTCGTCAACGGCAAGTCCGCCTATTTCATCTCCGTCAACCGCGGCAAGGAGAGCATTGCGCTCGACCTCAAGGACGATGGCGACCGCGCCGTTTTCGAGGCGCTGCTCGCCGGTGCCGACGTGGTGGCGGAGAACTTCCGCCCCGGCACGATGGAGAAGCTCGGCTACGGCTGGGACGACCTCAAGGACCGCTACCCGGCCTTGATCTACGCGGCCTGCTCCGGTTTCGGCCATACCGGGCCCCATTCCAAGCGCCCGGCCTATGACATGGTCGTGCAGGCGATGGGCGGCATCATGTCGATCACCGGCCAGCCGGGCCAGGAGCCGACCCGGGTCGGCATGTCCATCGGCGATATCGGCGCCGGGCTGTTCACCACCATCGGCATCGTGACCGCGCTGTACGACCGCGCGAGCACAGGCCGGGGCCGCAAACTCGACATCGCCATGCTCGACTGCCAGATCGCGCTCTGCGAGAACGCCGTCGCCCGCTATGGCGCCACCGGCCAGGCGCCGGGGCCGCTCGGCGGGCGGCATCCGTCGATCACCCCGTTCCAGACTTTCCCGACCCTGGACGGCTGGATGGTGGTCGCGGCGGGCAACGATGTCATGTTCCGCCGCTTCTGCGACATCCTCGACCGGCCGGACCTGAAGGACGATCCGCGTTACGCATCCAACAACCTGCGCAACGAGAACCAGGCGAGCCTGGAGCCGGAGATCGAATCCATCCTCGCCGTTCGCAGCACGGCCGACTGGCTTGCCCTGCTGGACCCGGCCGGCATCCCGGCAAGCGGCATCAACGATATCGGCACCGTGATGGCGCATCCGCAGGTGGAGCCGCGCAACATGGTGGTCGAGGTGGACGACCCCACCGCCGGGCAACTCAAGGTCGCCGGCAATCCGATCAAGCTCTCCGGTTACGACGACCCGCCGGCCAGGGCCACCGCCCCGGACGTCGATCAGGACCGCGAACGAATCATCGAAGAATTGGCCGCACGCGCCGCCTCCGCCTCTCCGTGAGCCGGGTGCCGTGAACATGCGGCGGCGGTTTTGGCGCTGGGTGCTGCGCCTCGCCGTCGCCCTTCTGCTGACAGCGATTCTGGCAGTCGGCGCTGCGCTGCTCTGGCTGCGCAGTTCACTGCCCCAGCTTGAAGGCGAGTTGCGGCTGCCGGGTATCGAGGGACCGGTGGAGCTTCTGCGCGACCGCTACGGCGTGCCGACGATACGGGCCCGAAGCGCCGCCGACGCCGCATTCGGCCTCGGCTACGCGCACGCCCAGGACCGGTTCGCGCAGATGGAACTCATGCGGCGCGGCGGTTCCGGGCGCATGAGCGAACTGGTCGGCAGCATGGCGCTCGGCTTCGACCGCTATACGCGCGGCCTCGGGCTCATGCAGCAGGCCGAAAGCCAGGCTGCCGCGCTTCCGCCCGACCTCCGCCGGCTCGTCGAGTCCTACGCCGCCGGCGTCAATGCCTGGCTCGACGCGCGCGCCGGCGCGCTGCCATGGGAACTCTCCGTCCTGTTCTACGAACCCGAACCCTGGCGGGTTGTCGATTCGATGCTCTGGGGGCGGCTCATGGCCTTCAGGCTTATCGGCAATTGGCGGGCCGAGGCGACGCGCGCACGCATGGCCGGGCAGCTGACGCCGGAGCAGATAGAGGACCTCTGGCCGCAAGCGACGGTGGACGATCCCGTGACCCTGCCGGGCTTAGCCCGGATTTCTCACCAAGGTCGTGGTCTGCGCGGTGCTGTCGGGCTGGCAGGGAAGGAGAGACGCGCCGCGCGATGCGGTGCATCGGGCAAGCGGGTCGACGCACCCTGCCGGCCCGAGAGCGCCGCCCTTCGGGTCGCGCCCAGGCGCCCGCCCGCGGCGTCGCGGGCCTCAACCGTAGGCTCCGCTCCGCTTTTCGGCCCGCTCCTTGCGGATCGAACGCCTGGACGCGACGCAGGCCGTGACCTTGGTGAGAATTCCGGGCTAGGCAGCAGCGGCGCCTCGAATGTCTGGGCCGTGAGCGAACCGGCCGCACTCGCCAACGATCCGCATCTGGGTTTCACGATCCCGAACATCTGGTACCTGGCGCGCATCGAGACGCCGGAAGGCACGCTGGCGGGCGCGACCACGCCGGGCGTTCCCTTCATGGTGCTGGGCCATAACGGCAGCATCGCCTGGGGATTGACCACTCCTTACACCGACACCGCCGATGTGGTTACGCACCCGGAGGTCGTCGCGGTCCGGCGCGAGTCGCTGGCGGTGCGATGGGGCGACAGCGTGGACCTGGAATTGCGCCGAACCCGCAACGGCGTCGTCGTCTCGGATTTCTCGGATGCGCTGCCCGAAGGCTGGGCGGTCGAGAGCCCGGCATTCCGCGATGACGACTTGACGGCCCAAGCGCTCGGGCGTCTGAACGAGGCGCGGGACTGGCCGGACTTCGTTGCGGCGCTGCGCGGCTTCCACTCTCCGCAGCAGAACATCGTCTATGCGGACAGGGCCGGCCGCATCGGCATCGTCACGCCCGGCCGGGTGCCGCTCCGGCACGGCGGCTTCGATGTGTCCGCCGAGACCAAGTGGTTGCGCCTCATCCCCTTCGACCGGCTGCCGCGCCGCGTCGATCCCCCTTCCGGGCGCATCGTCAACGCCAACAACCGCCTCGTGGACGAAACCTATCCGCACTATCTCGGCCGCGAATGGGCAGCGCCTTACCGCGCGTTGCGCATCGAGGCGCTGCTCAATGCCGGCGAGACCCATGCGGCGATCCAGAACGACACCGTGTCGCTGTCGGCGCGCGAATTGCTGCCCTACCTGCTGTCCGCGGTCCCGGACGTGCGCCTCCAGGCATGGGACGGCGATATGGACCGCCGGCGACCGGAGCCGCTGATCTACATGGCCTGGGTGCGCGAGGCGATGCGCGCGGTGTTCGCCGATGAGCTGGGGCCGTTGTTCGACTCCTGGTGGGCATACCGGCCGCTGGTGCTCCGCCGGGCGCTGCTGGACCGCCCCGCCTGGTGCGACGACACCGGCACGAAGGCGAAGGAGACCTGCAAGAACCGCCTTGCGCTGGCGCATCGCCGCGCCGTCGCCTTCCTCCAGGAACGCTACGGCGCCGAGACGCCGCCCTGGGGCGAGGTGCATCGCGCGCGCTTCGCCCACCCGGTCGCCGGACGCATCCCCCTGCTGCGCGACCTCCTCGACCGCGAGATCGCGACCAGCGGGGGGCCGACCACGTTGAACCGGGGCAGTGTGAATTTCCGCGACGAGCGCCATCCCTTCCGCCACGGCCACGGCGCCGGATACCGCGCCATCTACAACCTCGACGACCTGGACAAATCCCGTTTCATCCAGGCCGTCGGGCAGTCGGGCAACCCGTTCTCGCCCCACTACGACGATCTTATGGAACTCTGGCGGGACGGGGACTATATCACCCTCGATCCGGCAAGGCCGTCGGCCCACCGTTTGTTGTTGCGACCCCTATGAGCGTTTCTTTTGCCGACATCGAAGCGGCCGACCGGCTGCTGGAAGGGCGCATCGTCCGCACGCCGTTCCTTCGCTCGGAGACGCTGAGCGCGATTTCCGGGGCCGACCTCTTCCTGAAGTTCGAGAACCGGCAATACACCGCCTCGTTCAAGGACCGGGGCGCCTATGTCCGCCTCGCCGACCTCGACGAGGCCCAGCGCCGGGTCGGGGTCATTGCGCTGTCGGCAGGCAACCATGCCCAGGGGGTCGCCCACCACGCCGGGCGGATGGGCGTGCCGGCCACCATCGTCATGCCGGAGGCGACGCCGTTCAGCAAGGTCCGGGCGGCGGAGTTTCTGGGTGCGGAGGTGATCCTGAGAGGCGAGACGATCTCCGAGGGCGAGACGTTCATTCACGAGCGCGCGGAGGCGGAGGGCCTGACCTTCGTGCATCCCTATGACGATGCGCGCATCGTCGCGGGACAGGGCACAGTCGGGCTGGAAATGCTGCAAACCGTGCCCGATCTCGACTTCCTGGTGGTGCCTATCGGCGGCGGCGGGCTCATCGCCGGCATAGCGGTCGCGGCGAAGGCGCTCAGCCCTGAGACCCGCGTTATCGGCGTCGAGGCCTGCGGCTACCCTTCCATGCACCACGCGCTGCGCGGGCTTCCCGCGCCGCCGGGCGGCCCGACCATCGCCGAGGGCATCGCCGTCAAGCGGCCGGGCGTGCTGACCCTGCCGCTGGTGCGCGAACTGGTCGAAGACATCCTGCTCGTCGATGAGGCAGCGATGGAACAGGGCGTGCAACTGCTCGCCGAGATCGAGAAGACCGTGGCCGAGGGCGCGGGGGCCGCCGCGCTCGCAGCCGTGCTGTCCCATCCCGAACGCTTCCGGGGCCGTCGCGTCGGCCTGGTCGTCTCGGGCGGCAATATCGACGCCCGCCTGCTGGCCTCCGTGTTGATGCGCGGCCTGGTGCGCGGCGGGCGGCTGGTGCGGCTGCGCATCGAGATCCAGGACCAGCCCGGCGGCCTAGCGCGCGCGACTGCCGCCATCGCCAAGGCGGGTGGCAATATTGTCGATGTCCAGCATCAGCGCTGGTTCGAGGATGTGCCGATCAAGCTCACCGACATCGAGGTCGCGCTCGAAACCCGCGACGAAGCCCATGTCGGCCAGGCGCTGGAGGCCTTGCAGGCCGCGGGCATGCGCGCGGTCCGGCTCAGTTCGCGTTCGATCTGACGAGTCCGGCCGCGCCTTCGGACAAGAGAAGCGCCTCGACGGCCCCGACTTCCGGCCGGCGGTCGGGATCGTGGAGCGGGCCGGCGACCGAGAACCCGAGCGGCGGCGCTTGCGGCCGGTCGGGGAAGGCGAGCCGGCCGGCAAGGTCGATCAGGCGGCGTTGAAGATCGGCCGATCCGGAGACCGCGACCTGTCCGCCTGCAAGCGCAAAGCCCCCGGCAACCGGTTGGGCGACGCCGCCCTGTATGCGGGCCTCAAGGCGTCCGGAGGCGAGCGGGCTGCCCCCCGAAACCAGGGCCCTGCGCAAGCGGCGCAGCACTTCCGCCGAAGTGGGCGCTTCGTCCAGGGCCTCCTGCACAGCGGCAGGATCGATGCCGTTCAGCCGCCCGCCGGAGAAGTCGAGCCGCGCCGCGCCGGCGAGCGTGGAGACCAGGCTGTGCGGGCTGCGGCCTTCTGCCGTGAGGTCCAGCGATGCGTCCGTCCGGGCGCCGCTCGGGCCGAAACCGGCGCGTTCCGGCAAGACGGCATCGTGAAGCGCCAGTTTCAGACGCGCACGCCCGTCCTTCGCCAAGTAACCGCCGTCGAACGCTAGCCGACCGCCTCGCCAGCCGGCGCCGGCGGCGTTCACCAGCCACGCCTCGGGCGCGAGCGAAAGGTCCAGCCGAAGGTCGTCCAGCGACTCGCCGCCGATGCCGAGCGCCTCGACCTTGAGGTCGAGGTCCAGGTCGAAGGCACCGAACTGCCCGGTCTCCAGCGGCCTGCGCCGCCAGACCGGGACATCCAGCGATGGCGCGGGCAGATCGACACGGCCGACCGCAAGCGCGAATCTTGCCGCCGGCCGCTCGCTGTCCAGCGAGATGGAGCCGTTTCCCTGCACCCGGACCGTGTCGAGCCGGAAGTCGATGTCGGCGAATTCGGCATGGTCCCGCTCTGCCGAGACCGATGCCGTCAGCGCCGCGGGACTATCGTTGTCGGACAGCCCCAGTCTTGGCGGCAGCGGACCTTCCAGTCCGACGCGCCCCTGGAAGCGCGCCCGTTCGGCGAGCTCGCCCGAAAGGCGCAGCAACCGGCCGCCGGCGCTTGCCCGGAACTCTATCGAAAGCACGTCCGAAGGCCCCTCGCCGCGACCTTCGAATTCGACGGCGCCGAGGCCGCGCGCGACAATCGGCAGCGAAAAGCCATAGAGGTTCGCGCTTCGGTCGAGATCGGCCGTCCGCCCCGAGACCCGGAACGAAGCGGCCTCGGCGCCGAAGCTGCCGTTCCCTTCTCCCGAGAGGCCGCCAGCCTCCTCCACGGCCAACCGGGACACGACGATTTCGCCGCCCTCCCCCATTTTGGCAGCCAATTCCAGTCTTTCTGCCGAAACGCCGAACAGGCGCGTTCGTGCAAGGTCGAGATGCAGCGTTCCCGGCGGCAGCATGCCGAGGCCGCCAAGCGCCGGGAGATAGGGGTCGAGCGGCAGGTTCTCGGCCGTCAACCGCGCTTCGAACCGGCCTTCCCGCCGGCCGAACCCGCCTTCGATCCGGGCGCCGTCGATGCGTCCGCGGACCTGCTCGAATGCAAAATCGGCGCGTTCGAACCGCGTCCGCAGCGCATCCGGCGAGATGCCGTATCCGGCCAGCTGCAGCCGGCCCTGCGCCCGGAGGTCCCGAAGCCGGGCTTCCTCCACGGCGCCCGGGTCGATCCCGAGCCAGGACAGCAGGGCGCGCAGATTCTTCGTTTCCAGCGAAAAGGCGGCGCTGTCATGCCCGCGCCCGGTTACCTCCACCTTCGTTCCACCCGGCAGCGCAGCGGTGAACTTTTCCACCGCAAACCCGCCCACGTCACGGCGGAACGCCGCCTCGACCCTTCGCGCCGTCCATTCGCCGGACTTCACGGCGCCGGCGTGCAGCGTGAGTCGCAGGCTTGCGCCCGGCGCCGCGCCGGCAAGTTGCGGCAGACGGTCCCGCCAGCTATCGAACGACAGCACGGTTGTCGAAAGACGGGCGTCGATCGTCGAGCCTTCCCGCCAGTCCGCCCGTATCGCGCCGGTGAAGCGCTGGTCGTCCACCACCGCATCGACGGCGGTGAACTCTGCCCCGTCGGGACCGAGCCTGACCTCTGCGTCGAACGTGCCTTCCCACCCCGGCGCGGCTTGCCCGTGTGCGGCTAGTCGCCCGGAAAAAACGAAGCCGGCCGTCGGGTCCGTTGCAATCGAGCCGACCGCGACTGCCTCGAAGCCGCCATTGCCGAACGAAACCGTTGCAGGGATATGGTCTCGCCACACCCCGACCGAAGCCGCGATGCGATATCGCCGCCCGTCCAGTACCGCCCGGGCTTCCAGGCGGTAGGGGCCTTGCGGTCCCTTGGCCGCCAATGTCGCGGTCTCGACGGAAACGATCGCATCCCCGAAGGCGACGGTGCCGTCCTCGATGCGGATGCGGCGCGCGGACAGCGGCGGCAGCGGCCTCATCAGCGACCGGTCGAAGGTCAGCTCGACGCCGGAGAACTCCAGCGTGTCGATCTCGAGTCTGCCAGCCAGCAATGCCCCGGCATCCAGGACGGCCCTCGCCTCCCGGACCTTGACGTCGATGGCCGAGATGCCCGCAATCGTCAGCTCGGGCCGGGGCAGCAAATCGAACCGGATCGGGCCGTCCAGGGAAACCTCGCGGCCGAGCACGTCCCGGATACGCGGCTCCAGATGCGACCAGTCCAGAGTCCGGGGACCCAACCATGCGGCCGTCGCCAAGCCTGCCGCCGCCAGCACGGCGGCCATCGCAATCACGGGATGTCTGCGCATTGCGCTCCGACGGTGATAGGGTCTGCGTCAGCGAAACCCGGAACTTACACGAAGCGGGCGGGCCGGTGGCGGAGATCGTCAATCTGAACAAGGCGCGCAAGGCCGAAAGCCGCGCGGCCAGGAAAAGGAAGGCGAAAGAGCGCCGCGGGGTCGGGAATGCCTCTTGTCAGGATCCGGGTGCCCGGCTGCGCGAACGCGACCTCGACGGCAAGCGCCTCGACTCTCCGACAGAGGACTCCTGACGGCGCCGCCGCCCGGCGGCACCCGCGACAACCTTTCCGCTTTTTCACTCGATGGCCACACCCGGCCGGTTGCCGTATCGGTTAGTTATGCCGGCCTTGGCGGGCGCCCAAAAGAATCCCCGAATATTCCCGGAGGAATACGCGCATGTTTCGATCCTTCTTCGGCAACCGCCGCTGGATGCACTGGTCCCTGTTCGGCAGCATCCTCATCCTGGGTGTGACGTGGTACAAGGTGCAGCTCGATGTGCGCATCAACGAGTGGTTCGGCGACTTCTACGACACGCTCCAGAAGGCACTGGCCGAACCCGGCGCGGTCACATTCGACGACTTTCTCGAGAAATGCCTGACCTTCGCCGAAATCGCGGCGCTCTACATCCTGATCGCGGTCTTGTTGGAATTTTTCGTGCGCCATTACGTCTTCCGCTGGCGCACAGCGATGAACGACTACTACATGTTCCATTGGCCCCAATTGCGCCATATCGAAGGCGCGGCGCAGCGCGTTCAGGAAGACACCATGCGCTTCGCCCGCATTGTCGAAGGGCTGGGCGTCGCCTTCATGCGCTCGGTGATGACCCTGTTCGCCTTCCTGCCGCTGCTCTGGAGACTGAGTGAGCAAGTCACCGAGCTTCCCTGGATCGGGGCGGTCGATCACTCCCTTGTCTGGCTTGCAATCGTTTCCGCTGCGGTCGGCACCGTCCTGCTGGCGGTCGTGGGCATCAAGCTGCCGGGCCTCGAGTTCAACAACCAGAAAGTCGAAGCGGCCTACCGCAAGGAACTGGTCTATGGGGAAGACGCGCAGGAACGGGCGGAACCGGAAACGATCGGCGAGTTGTTCTCCAATGTGCGCCGCAACTATTTCCGCCTCTATCTCCACTACATGTATTTCGATGTCGCGAAATGGTCCTATCTGCAGTTCGGGGTCATGGTGCCCTACATCATGATGGGGCCGACCATCGTGGCGGGCATCATCACGCTCGGCGTGCTGCAGCAGATCCTGCGCGCCTTCGACCGGGTCGAGGGGTCGTTCCAGTTCCTGGTCAATTCCTGGGGGACGATTGTCGAGCTCATCTCGATCTACAAGCGCCTGAGGGCATTCGAAAGCGAGATCGGCGGCCGGTCTCCGGGCGTCGCCGGCGGCCTTCCCGCGAGCGCCGGAAGCTGAGCGGCTTGCGGCAGGGCTGCGCCTGCGCCATGGTCCGCGCCGCTCCGGGACCGGGGGGAACGAGAGTGACGATCGGGTTCGAGGATTTTCTGAAGGTCGATATCCGGGTGGGCACCGTCATGCGCGCGGAGCCTTTTCCGGAGGCACGCCTGCCGGCGATCAAGCTCTGGATCGATTTCGGCCCCGAATTCGGCGAACGCAAGACCTCCGCCCAGCTCACCGTCCATTACGACCCGGAGACGCTGGTGGGACGCCAGGTCGCGGGCGTGGTCAACTTCCCGGCAAAGCAGATCGGCAAGTTCATGTCGGAGGTGCTGGTGCTG
Organism: Alphaproteobacteria bacterium; assembly: GCA_965261985.1. Taxonomy (GTDB): domain Bacteria; phylum Pseudomonadota; class Alphaproteobacteria; order Bin95; family Bin95; genus Bin95. Next base: position 3,115,452 of record OZ253490.1, on the reverse strand, counting down.
GGCTTTCCGGACCCGGAAGGAGAGGTCGTGCTGCTGGCGCCCGAACGCGCGGTGCCGGACGGCGGGCGGATGATCTGAGGCAGGTGCGCCGTCCGAGGCAGCGGCTTGTCTTGAAAGGGCGAAGGCCGTAGCTTCGCTTGCGGGCGAGGGAGGGACGATCATGCGGATCGACATTACCGAGCAGGACCGCACCTTCCGCGAAGAAGTGCGCGATTTCATCCGGGACCGGCTCCCGGCGAATGTGCACGACAAGGTGAAGGACGGCAGTCTGCTCACGCGCGAGGATGTCGTCGCCTGGATGCGCACGATCTCCGAACGGGGCTGGATATGCCCCAATTGGCCGGAGGCGGCCGGCGGACCGGGCTGGACGCCGTCGCAGAAGTTCATATTCGAGGAGGAAAGCTACCTCGCCTGCGCGCCGGGGCCGGTGCCTTTCGGCCCGCAAATGGTGGGGCCGGTGCTGCTCGCCTTCGGCACCGAGGAGCAGAAGACCCGCCACCTGCCGGGTATCCTCTCCAGCGAAACCATCTGGTGCCAGGGCTATTCGGAGCCGAATTCGGGTTCCGACCTCGCCTCGCTGGGCTGCCGGGCGGTGCGCGACGGCGACCGTTACATCGTCAACGGCCGCAAGATCTGGACCACCAATGCCGACTGGGCGGACTGGTGCTTCGCGCTGGTGCGCACCGACAGTTCCGGCAAGAAACAGGACGGCATTTCCGTCCTGCTGATCGACATGGCGCTCCCCGGCGTCACGGTGCGCCCGATCGAGCGGTTCAGCCGCATGTCGGACTTCAACGAGATGATCTTCGAGGATGTCCGCGTGCCGGTCGGCGAGCGCGTCCACGACGAAGGCAAGGGATGGACCTGCGCCAAATACCTGCTCGGCCACGAGCGCTCCGGCACCGCCGGCATCGGTCTTTGCCGCCAACGCCTCGGCCGGCTGGAGGCCATCGACGACGGGCGCGACCCGGACTTCTCGCGCCGCGTCGCCGAGACCGGCGCAGCGCTCGAGGACCTGCGCTGGTCCTATCTGCGCATGGTGGCTGCGAAGGAGGCCGATGACGAGATCGGCCCGGAGGCCTCGCTGCTCAAGATTCGCGGCACCGAAATCCAGCAGGACGTGATGGAGCTGCTGATGGAGGCGCAGGGCTATTTCGCGCATCCCTTCATCGAACGCGCGCTCGCCCAAGGCTGGAACGAGCCGCCGGTCGGCCCAAGCGAAGCCGCCGGCGACACGGCCTTCTATTTCGACTGGCGCAAGGCCTCGATCTACGGCGGCTCGAACGAAATCCAGCGCAATATCATCGCCAAGGCCGTGCTCGGCCTTTGAACGGCACCCGAGGACGGGAAGGAACGGGGACAGGCCATGGACTTCGACTATTCCGAGGACCAGCAACTCCTGCAGGAGAGTGTGCAGCGCTTCGTGCGCGAGAACTACAGCTTCGAGCAGCGGCGCCAGTTGGTGGCGACCGAGCAGGGCTATGCCGACGCGCATTGGCGGCAATTTGCGGAACTCGGCTGGCTCGGCATCCCCTTCCCGGAGGAGCATGGCGGCCTCGGCATGTCCGGCGTCGAGACGATGGTCGTGATGGAAGCCGTCGGCAGCGGCCTGGTCGCCGAGCCCTATCTGTCCACCGTGGTCATGGGCGGCGGCGCGGTCACGCTCGCCGGGTCGGGCGAGCAGAAGGCGGAGATCCTGCCTGCCGTCGCGGAAGGCCAGTGCAAGCTGGCTTTCGCCTTCGCCGAGCGCCAGGCGCGCTACAATCTCCAGGATGTCGAGGTCCGGGCTGAAGCAGCCAATGGCGGCTACCGGCTCTCCGGCATGAAGAGCGTGGTGTTCGGTGCGCCCACGGCAGACCGGTTTATCGTGTCGGCGCGCACCGCCGGCGGCTCGCGCGATGCGGAAGGCGTCACCCTCTTCCTGGTGGACAAGGATGCGCCCGGCCTCTCCGTGCGCGGCTATCCGACCGCGGACGGGCTCCGGGCCGGTGAAGTCACGCTCGACGGAACGCCTGCGTTAGGCGTGCTCGGCGAGTTGGATGGCGGGCTCGCTGTCGTCGAGGAAGTCGTGGACCGCGCCATCGCGGCGGTGTCGGCCGAGGCCGTCGGCCTGATGGGCACGCTGAACGACATGACGCTCGAATACATCAAGACGCGGGAGCAGTTCGGCCAGCCCATCGGCCGCTTCCAGGTGCTGCAACACCGCATGGTCGATATGTTCATCGCGCATGAGGAAGCGAAGTCCATGGCGATGATGGCGGCGATGCGCATCGACGAGGCGGATGCGGACGCCCGCAAGAAGGCCATGTCCGCCGCCAAGGTGCAGATCGGCAAGTCGGCCCGCTTCGTCGGCCAGCAGTCGATCCAGCTTCACGGCGGCATCGGCATGACCGACGAATACGCCGCCGGGCATTACTTCAAGCGCCTCACCATGATCGACCGCAGCTTCGGCGACGGCGACTACCACCTCAGGCGCTACGCCGCGCTGTAGGAGGGGGACGTGCTGGCGGATTACGGCTCCGGGAAGCTCTCCGCATAAAGGCGTTCGATGCGGGCAGCCTCGTCTTCCGTCAAGGCCGCGAACTCCCGGCTGCGCGCGCGGGCGGATAGCCGCCCGTCCTGCTGCTCCAGGAAGCGGTGCAGAAGCTCGACCTGGCGGTCGGGCATATCCGCCACCTCCTTCACGCCGGCAGCGAAGCGGTCGAAGGCAATGAGGAAGCGGATCTCGCGCGGCAGGTCTTCTTCCACCGTCCGTTCGATGCAGGCATAGAGGAACTCGGCATGGGCCGTGGCATCGAAATAGCGGTAGAAGGCGGCCGTGTCGTTCCTCACCTCCACATTGCCACTGTCCGTCGCCCGCCAGTCTATGAAGGGCAGCAGGGCGGATGAGCGGTATTCGAGCACCCGCCGGTAGTCCTCGATGCGACTCAGGATGGCGGCGCTGACCGGGAACACGACACCCGGCGGCGTGTAACCCGCCACCGCCAACACATGGTGGATGAGCCAGCGGTGGATACGGCCGTTCCCGTCGTCGAACGGATGAACATAGACGAACCCGAAGGCGGCGGCCGCGGCCGCGACGACGGGGTCCAGCCCGCCGGCCGGAGCGCGAGCGCAATAGGCGGCGATTCCGTCCACCAGCCCCGGCAAATCCTGCGCGCGGGCGCTGACATGGTCCGGCAGCGGCGTGCCGTCGGTCCGATCGCGCCGGCCCACGAAGCCGCCCTCCCGCCGGAGGCCGAGCCGCACGAACCGTGCATCGCCGATGACGATGCACTGGAGGCGCTCCAATTCCGCGCGGTCGGGCGTCCGCTGCCCGGCCTCGGCGACCGCCTGGCCCCATCGGGCGGCGCGAGCATTCGACGGCCGCTCGCCCTCGATTGCGAAAGACGACTTCGTGTCGTTGAGCAGGAGGAATGATGCGGCGCGCGCCATCAGGTCCGGATGCACCTGGGCTGCCGCCTCGCGGGCGCGGAGATCGAGCTGGAGCGAACAGGCTGAGGTGAGCGCCGGCGTGCGCCGCACCATCGGGCAGAACGCAGAGGTACCCGGCAGGTTGTCGAGCACTTTGTGGCGCCGCGACCGCTCGCCCCCGGACAAGGCGAACTGCAAGCGGGTGTCCACGGCCGGGGCATAGCGCACCGCGCCGGCGTCCGGTAGGTCGAGCGGCTCGCCGGTCAACCATTCGTGGAAGAACCAGAGCCGACGGGAGAATGCCCCGGTGGGTTGCGCCCGCACCGCAGCAGCCACTTCCTCGCCGGGTACCCTTGCGAACAGGGCCTTGAGCACCGAAAGGTCGATCCCCTCCCGCCGGAAGGCGAAAGCCAAATGGCCGGCAAACGTCGCGCGCGGGCGGTGAGGAGGCGGCAACAGCATCCAGTCAGACGTCGAGCGGGGATGATGGCGCCGGGCGATTGCGGCCAGCCGCGGCGGCAAAGGCAGGTCGAGGCCGTAACGGTCGATCAGCCAAGCATAGCCCGCAGCCTCGGCAGGCTCCGGCAAGAGGCGGCCGTGGAAATCGTTCATTTCTCGCCTGCTTCGTTCCGACTCAGCCTATATCTGCTAAAACTTGACTATTTCTACCCCTTTTCGCGCATTTTGTCAATTTTCACGATGAGCCCGCCCTCAACCCCCGGCCCGGCCCCAGCCGCCGCCGCCGGGGGTTTCGATGACGAAGATGTCGCCGGTGTTCATTTCGGTGCGGTCGGCGCCCAGCAGGGTCTCGACGCTGCCATCCGTCCTGACGACGCTGTTGCGGCCCGGTTCCCCGCTGCCGCCGCCTGCGAGGCCGTAGGGCGGCACGCGGCGGTGGCTGGAGAGGATCGCCGCCGTCATCGGTTCCAGGAACCGGACCCGGCGGCGCACGCCGGCGCCGCCCCGCCAGCGCCCCGCACCGCCGCTTCCCCGCCTGATTTCGAAGCTTTCCAGGCGCACCGGGTAGCGCCATTCGAGGATTTCCGGGTCGGTAAGGCGGGTGTTGGTCATGTGGACATGCACGGCGTCCGCCCCGTCGAAGCCCTCGCCCGCGCCGGAGCCGCCGCAAATGGTCTCGTAATACTGGTAGCGCGCATTGCCGAAGGTGAAATTGTTGACCGTCCCCTGGGATTCGGCCACGGCGTTCAGCGCACCGAACAAGGTGTCGGTGATGTATTGCGAGGTCTCGACATTGCCGGCCACCACCGCCGCCGGAAAATGCGGCCGCAGGATCGACCGCTCCTTTACCCGGATTTCCAGCGGCCTCAGGCAGCCGGCATTGAGCGGGATATCGACGCCGCAGAGGCAGCGGAAGACATAGAGCACGGCCGCCATGCAAACCGCGGTCGGCGCGTTGAAATTGCCGTCCACCTGGTCCGAGGAGCGCGAGAAGTCCAGCACCGCCCGGCGTGCCGCCTTGTCGATTGAGACGTCCACCGCGATTAGCCAGCCCTGGTCGGTCTCGATCTCGAAACTGCCCGGCCGGAGGACGTCCAGCACCCGGCGCACGCTCTCCTCGGCATTATCGCGCACATGGCGCATATAGGCTTGGACGGTATCCGGCCCGAAATGCGCCACCATCTTGTGCAATTCCTCGACGCCCTTCTGGTTGGCGGCGATCTGGGCGCGAAAATCGGCCAGGTTCTCCGCCGGATTGCGCGCCGGGTAGCGCGCGCCCTCCAGCAGCGCCAGCACCTCCTCTTCCAGGAAGCGCCCGCCGCGCACCGCCCGGACATCGTCGAACAGCACGCCCTCTTCCTCGATATGCCGGCTGTCGGGTGGCATGGAGCCCGGCGTAATGCCGCCGATATCGGCATGGTGGCCGCGGCTTGCGACATAGAACCAGACCGCGCCGCCATCGGGGGCGAAGACCGGCGTGATGAGCGTGACGTCCGGGAGATGGGTGCCGCCGTTATAGGGCGCGTTCAGCATGAAAACGTCGCCCGGCACCATCGTTTCGCCGCGGGACCGGATGATGGACTGCACCGATTCCGACATCGACCCGAGATGAACGGGGATATGCGGGGCGTTGGCCACCAGTTCGCCGTCGGGGTCGAACACGGCGCAGGAGAAATCCAGCCGCTCCTTGATGTTCACCGAGGACGCGGTGGCGGCAAGCGTGGCGCCCATCTGCTCGGCCGCCGACATGAACAGGTTGTTGAACACCTCCAGCAATACGGGGTCCGCCTCGGTGCCGGTTGCCGCCTCGCGCCTGAGCGGCCGGACGCGCTCCAGCACGAGATTGCCGCTCTCGGTAAGCCGGGCTTCCCAGCCGGGCTCGACCACTGTCGTCGCCGTGTCCTCCACCAGGACCGCCGGTCCGGCCACACGGTTTCCGGGGCCGAGCGCCGCACGGATATGAACCGCAGCCTTCTCCATCCGGCCGTCGGCGAACAGCTCGGTCTGGGCAGCAGGAGCCGGATCGCCGCCGCCGTTTCCGGCAAGTGCGGGTTCCCCTGGCCGCTCGGTCCGTCCGACCAGTTCCAGGGCCGCCGCCTCGATGACGAGACCCTTGGTCTCCGAGACGAAGCCGAAACGCTGCCGGTGCTGGTCCTCGAAGGCGGCCTGTACCGCGGCTTCCGGGCCGAACGGCACGGTCAGCGGCGAATCGGTGCCGTCATAGCGCACATGGAGCCGGCGGAATGCCTCCACCCGTTCGGGCGGCACACCCTGGGCCGCCATCTCCGTCCGCGCCAGAGCTTCCAGCCGCTCGAACGCCGCTTCCGCCTGCCCGATTTCGGCGAGCGGCGCCTCGACCGCCGTCTCGCGCAACACCCTGATATCGGCGAGGCCCATGCCATAGGCGGACAGCACGCCGGCAAAGGGGTGGATCAGCACGGTTTCGATGCCGAGCGCATCGGCGACCGCACAGGCATGCTGGCCGCCCGCCCCGCCGAAACAGTTGAGCGCATAGTCGGTCACATCGTGGCCGCGCTCGATGGAAATGCGCTTGATGGCGTTGGCCATGTTCTCGACGGCGATACGCAGGAAGCCCTCCGCCACGGCTTCCGGCGTGCGGCCGGCGCCGATCCGCTCCGCGAGCGAGGCGAATTCCCGGCGCACGACCTCGACATCGAGCGCCTCGTCGCGCCCCGGCCCGAAAATGCGCGGGAAGAACTCCGGCAGAAGCCGACCGAGCATGAGGTTGCAATCGGTGACCGTCAGCGGGCCGCCGCGCCGGTAGCAGGCGGGGCCGGGGTCCGCGCCGGCGCTGTCGGGGCCGACCCGGAAGCGCCGCCCGTCGAAATGCAGGATCGAGCCGCCCCCGGCGGCGACGGTGTGGATATCGAGCATCGGCGCGCGCATCCGCACACCGGCGACCTCGGTCTCGAAGGCGCGCTCATAGCTGCCCGCATAGTGCGACACATCGGTCGAGGTGCCGCCCATATCGAAGCCGATAATGCGCTCGAAACCTGCCGACCGGGCCGTCTCGACGGCGCCCACAATGCCGCCCGCCGGCCCGGAAAGGATGGCGTCCTTGCCCTGGAACCGGCGCGCATCCACCAGCCCGCCATTGGACTGCATGAACAACAGCCGCGCCCCGCCGAGCGCCGCCGCCATGCGCTCCACATGGCGGCGCAGGATCGGCGAAAGGTAGGCGTCCACCACCGTCGTGTCGCCGCGCGAGACGAACTTCATCAGCGGCGAGACCTTGTGGCTCACCGATACCTGCTCGAAGCCCACACGGTGCGCAACCGCCTCCGCCGCGGCTTCGTGGACGGTATGGCGGTAGCCGTGCATCAGGCAGATGGCGACGGCCCGGAAGCCCTCCCCATGCGCCCGCGCCAGGTCCGCTTCCAGCTTCTCCTCGTCCAGCGGCTGCACGACCTCGCCATGCGGACCCATGCGCTCATCCGCCTCGACGACGCGGTCGTAGAGTATTTCCGGCAGCCGGATATTGAGGTCGAAGAGGCGCGGGCGGTTCTGGTAGCCGATGCGGAGTTGGTCGGCCAGGCCCCGGGTCACCACCAGCAGGGTGCGCTCGCCCTTGCGTTCCAGCAGCGCATTGGTCGCAACGGTGGTGCCCATCCGCACCGCCTCGACGCGCTCTGCCGGGATCGGCGCATCGGCTTCGGCGCCCAGAATGTCGCGAATGCCCTGGAGCGCGGCATCGTCATAATGCTCCGGGGCTTCGGAGAGCAGCTTGCGGGTCGCATAGCCGCCGTCCGGCCCGCGGGCCACGATGTCCGTGAAGGTTCCGCCCCGGTCGATCCAGAACTGCCAGTCTGCGCTCATGCCTTCCCTCTCCGCCGCATTTGCGGCGCTTCGCACTGCCACACCCCGTTGAACTCGCTCCCCGCCGCCGCTATACACTCCGGCGCACGGCCGGAGTGTAGCTCAGCCTGGTAGAGCACTGTCTTCGGGAGGCAGGGGCCGCAAGTTCGAATCTTGCCACTCCGACCAATCTTTTCAATCACTTAGCTGCCTCCGTTCCCCGATAGGACCGGGCGATAACTGTGCGAACGCACAGAAATGGTCCTCTCCCGCACAGCTATGCCTGCCTCTCGACGGTGCCCCGGTCAAGGTGCGGGAGCATGGATTGCGGGCTGCGCATCCGCGGCCCCTGGTCTCGATGGGCAAAAGGCCGGGTCGGCCCATCCGCTCATTCAGGGCCAACCCGCAGAGGGCATGGGCGTTTCCGGAGATAGAGCTGGGCCGGGCCGGCTCCAGCATCACGGCGCTTGTGCTCGACTGCGACGACCCGACCGCATGGCGCAGCGGCCTTGCCGACTTGCCAACAACGAGCTGGATCGTCCGCCGGCCCGCGAACGATCATGCGCATATTGTGCCTATTGTCTGGCGGAGCCGGCGCATCGCTATCCAGCCGCTCGACCGGATGCGGCGCGACGATCAAGGTGAGACGGTATCATCCTGATTGTCGCGCTATAACCGGAGCCGCTTCGCTATCTGGCGAGCGTGGCGGAATACTATCAGGCCGCCTTGGGCGTGGACGCAGGCTATGCGGGCATGCTGGCACACAATCCAACACCGCAATACCGGCGGGTCGAATTCAGCACCGAGTGGGGCGCATCGCGGCCCTACAGCCTAGACCAACTGGCCAACGTCATTCCCTTTGGCTGGAAAGCTCCCAGACATCCATGGTTCTACCTTGTTCTCCGCCCGAACGCCTCGACCACGCTTCGCAGATACTCCGGGTGGTGGTGGCCATAGGTCCGTTCCAGCATCTGGACCGTCATGCCCAGATAGCCGGCCGCCTCCCATGTGTTCGCGCCAGCCTGCATTATCCAGGTCGCGCACGTGTGCCGCAGATCATGCCGGGTGCAATGCTCGATACCAGCTTCCCGGAGCGCTGCCTTCCACGCGGTCTTGACGCTCGCCACGCGCTGCCCACCAGCCTCGACGGCCCATGTCGCGCCCATGCGTTCCCAACGCCGAAGGTGAGCCAACAGCCGGGCCGGTATAGGCGCGGGCGTCTGGCGCTTTTTTGTCTCGCGCGCGCCTGTTGCGCGGCGGTGCAAAATTCCCCGGTCTAGGTCGAACCAACCGCCTTGTGTGTGAGGCATGAAGCCGAGGTTCAGCAGCGCCGTCGAGCGGGTACCGGTATAGACCGCGATCAGGATGTAGCGCGCAAGGTGCTTGCCCTGTCGGCTCCGGTATGCAGCCCGAACCAACGCTGCCACCTCGTGGCGGGTGAGCCAACGGTCGCGGGCCGGCGGCTGGGCGGGCAACACCAACTGACGACCGGCCGTCAAGTAGCCTTCGCGGACGCAATGATTGATGGCGGACTGGAGCACTTGGAGTTCTTTTCGGACCGTGCCGGGTGCCCTCCCCCGCATTGTGCCGTAGCGCCGGCAGACCGATCCGGTGAGATCCGAGATTGGCAGACGCCCGAGGATCGGGATTAGGGCCCGAACGGCATAGGCAATGCGCTCGGGGGCGACCACATGAGGTACTTGCTCTCTAAGGTAGTGCTGCAGTACCGCCGCAACCGTCATCGTATCTGGTGAGTCTACTTCTGCGGGTCGGTCTCGTTGCAGGATATATCGCGCGAGGGCTGCCTCAGCCGTTCGGCGGTTTCGAGTACCTGTCGACAGGTATCGTCCACCATCTCGGACGATGTAGAGGCCGGTGTCCGGCCGCTTGTAGATTCGTGCACTTCGGGAGATACGCGGCATTTCTGGACCAGCTCCTCCAAGCTGCGGCGCTCTATGCGGGGGTGACGCCCCATCATCACCAGATAACCGTGCTTTTGGGCGGCTCGCCGGAGCGAGCCAGGCGGCACCCCCACTTTGGCTGCCGCCTCTTCGACGGTCATCATTAGGGGTTGTTCAGTTGCCATTTGGTATTCCTTCGGCGTTCTTGGCGACTACGGCGCGCTGTTTTGAGGTCATTGCTCTATATAGACGCAACATTTCTCAGAATCAATAAAAAATACCCTTTATATCAACATGATAATCAGATTAGTTAAACAATCAGATTATACCTGCAATCAAATTGCTTCAGTAATCAAACCGTACTACCCGACTTGGCGTCGGTCATTGGGATGCCGAGGCGTTCAGTGCAGACATGATCTCTGTTAACGGCGGCGGAATAATGCTCCACAGGAAGCGCCCGGTCGGTCCGGTCGCGGCGGTGCAAAATTGCACCACCTGTAGCCCCTTGTCTGTTTGGTCGGGGGCGGGAGATGTATGGCGTGGAGCTTTACGCAGCGGTACGACTTGCGGTTGTCGAGGAGGGTCTGAGCCATCATGAGGCCGGTCGGCGGTTCGGGATCGACCGTCGCACGGTGAAGAAGATGCTGAGCTATTCGGCGCCGCCGGGCTATCGGCGCCGGAAGCCGGTGCGTCGTCCGAAGCTGGACGGGTTCACCGGGATCGTCGATGCGATCCTGGAGGCGGACCGGGCGCCGGACGTGCCGGTCAAGCAGCGGCACACGGCGCACCGGATTTTCGAGCGCCTGCGTGACGAGCACGGGTTCACGGGCAGCTACACCATCGTGAAGGACTATGTGCGCTCGCGGCGGCAGTCGTCGCGCGAGGCCTTCGTGCCGCTGCACCATCCGCCGGGCCATGCGCAGGTCGACTTCGGCGAGGCGGTCGTCGAGGTCGGCGGCCGGCGCGAGAAGGTCGCCGTCTTCTGCCTGATCCTGCCGCATAGCGACCTGTGGTTCGTGAAGGCCTATCCGAAGGAGACGACGGAGGCGTTCCTGGACGGCCATGTCTGTTGATCGGCGTGGAATATTGACCCCCGATTGGGGGTAATCGGCGTCCAAAATTGACCCCCCCATGGTTTGTTCCCATGAACGCACCTTGTCATTGGACGGACGAGGTGAGGGGGAGATGCTGGTAGTGGAAACGATCGCACGGATCCGTCGGGATCATCTGGTGAGGGGCGTTCCGATCAAGACGATCGCCCGGGATTTGAGGGTTTCGAAGAACACGGTGCGCAAGGTGGTGCGGGGCGATGAGACCTCGTACAGCTACGAGCGCAAGATCCAGCCGATGCCGAAGCTTGGACCGTGGGTGGATGAGCTCGAGCGCCAGCTGAAGGCCAACGAGAAGAAGGCGCGCCGGGATCGGCTGTCTCTGCTGCGGATTCATGAAGACCTTGCGTCTCTGGGCTATGAGGGCGGCTACGACGCGGTGCGCCGCTATGCCAGGGTCTGGCGGCGCCGGCACCGGCTGTTGTCGTCGTCCGAGGCCTATGTGCCGCTGATCTTCGATCCGGGCGAGGCCTACCAGTTCGACTGGAGCCACGAATACGCGGTGTTGTCGGGCACGACGACCAGGGTGAAGGCGGCGCACATGCGGCTGTGTCACAGCCGCATGCAGCTGGTCCAGATCTTCCCGCGCGAGAGCCAGGAGATGGTGTTCGAGGCGCACGAGCGCGCGTTCCGCTTCTTCGGCGGGGTCTGCCGGCGCGGCATCTACGACAACATGAAGACGGCGGTGAGCACGGTGTTCGTGGGCAAGAAGCGGGACTACAACCGCCGCTTCCAGGAGATGTGTACCCACCATCTGGTGGAGCCTGTGGCGTGCACGCCCGGGGCTGGCTGGGAGAAGGGGCAGGTGTTAACGGCGGAGAGAGAATGTATAGAACCCAAGCTGCGACAAACGCCGACGGTTGGCGACTGAATTGCGATAACTAGCTGTTATTCATGGTAATTTTCTTTCCTTTCCTGCCTTCTGCCCCTTGCATCGTCGCCACGGATCGTCTCAAATAGCCCCGAATTTGATGTCGCTCGATTGCGGTTTGATGACTGACATTCGGGCCGATGGAGACCGCGGGAGAGACGATGCCGAAGCGCAGCACGCTCAGACTGACCAAGCGGATTGTCGAGAAGCTGAAAGCCGAGGACAAGGACGCGATCTACTGGGACGGCGAGCTGACCGGCTTCGGGGTGCGGGTCCACGCCACCGGACGCAAGCTCTTCATCGTCCAGTCCCGGGGACCGGCCGGCCTGAAGCGGGTGACGCTGGGGCCGGTTGGCGCGGAGACGATCGAGAAGTACCGCAGCGAGGCGGCGGTCGCGATCGACCGCATCAAGCAGGGTGAGGACCCGAGGCCGCCGAAGCCGGCGCCCGAGCCCACGGTCGCCGATCTGGCGGCCCGCTGCGTGTCCGTCCGGTTCGGCGTCAGGTGCAAGCCGGCAACGGTGAAGCACTACAAGATGGCTCTCGACCGTCACGTTCTTCCTGTGTTGGGGACGATGCCGCTTTCGGAGGTCGGACCGAAAGAAGCCGCCGCGCTGCATCACCGGATGCGCGAGATGCCTGCGATGGCGAACCGGGCGGTCTGGGTGCTGTCGAGGCTGTTCGTTCTGGCCGAGGCCTGGGAGATGGTGCCGCCCGGCCGTAATCCGTGCCGGCATGTCCGGTACTATCGCGAGAAGTCCCGCGAACGATTCCTGACGCCCGAGGAGTTCCGGCGCCTCGGGGCCGCGTTGCGGACATTCGAGGCCAGGGGGGCGATGCAGTCGTCGGCGGTCGCCGCGTTGCGTCTGCTGATGCTGACCGGCTGCCGGATGGGCGAAATCCTGTCCCTGCGGTGGGACGACGTGGACCGCACGTCGCGCGTGCTGCGGTTGCGCGACGGCAAGACGGGGCCGCGCATGGTGCCGCTGACCGATCCGGTGCTGGCGGTGCTCGACGGCATCGAGCGCGTGGAGGGCGTTCCCTGGGTGATCCGCAGCAAGTCGGATGGCCGACTGACCGGCCTCTTCTCGTATTGGCAGCATATCCGGAAGGACGCCGGTCTGGATGACGTGCGGGTGCACGATCTTAGTCACAGTTGTGCATCATGGCGCTCTAAGTCTATATTATTATTGAATTTATTGTCTCACAGTTTCAATCCGAAATCACATAGTCACCGGATTCAATCCATATCCTGACGAGACATGTCGCGCCAGGCACCGACATCATCCGTCTTACTCGAATATCGCATCCCAAAGTTCGGTCCAGCATGGCTACCCGCAGTGCGGTTTCGCCCTGTCTTGCGTTGCTCGCAAGCCCGGCCCACGGGCCATTCTGTTCCCCTGCCGCAACAGTCGCCGTTCCAGTTCCGCCGGGAGCGCCAGCTCCCCGTCGCCCACCCTCTTCAGGCAATGCCGAAGGATTTCCCCGAAGTCGTACCGCGCCGACTCGGCGGTATGGTTCCGGTCCAACTCCAGCAACGCGGGGCCATGGCAATTGCGCAGCTTGGCTCCACTGCCGCACGGGCAATCGTGATGCCCCCGGTAGCCATGCTGAAAAAGATGCAATACGACCTCCAGTGCTTGGACCTCGTCCGCAAGGCCAAGCCTGTCGATGTAGAAGCGAGCGATACCCGCTCCCCCGTGATCCCGCTCTCCAAAAGGATGAACGCCATGTTTTTCCCAGTAGCAATAGCCATAGCAATAGGGAACGACGAGGTTGGTCACGAACCCTCGTAAACATGGCTCTTGCCGGAATATCAACCGCTCCTCGGTCGGCACTGCGAGGCAGAGTTTCCCGTTCGTGTACACGTGCTCGTAAGCGTCGCTGATCCTTCCGCTGGTTTCGAGCACCCAGGGCACCCCCTCGGGATAGGTCTCGGGAACGACCAGGTCTATCTCGAAGACGTCCGTTATCGTTTCGTGACCGTCTGTCGAAGCCTCGAACGGCAGCGTCCCCGACACCACGACACCAATCTTCCTTTCCCGGACTGTCGTCAGCCCCTGATACTCTTGCCGCAGGTCCGCAATCTCCGACTCCAAATTCTCCCGCACTCACGGTCTCCAGGGCCGCGCCGCACTGCTGATGTGCACCCGCGCCGGACTCGCCGCGGCCTCGGTCAGCGTGATCAGCCCAAGGTGACCTGCCGCTACGGACGCGCCGAGAACCGCGGCGAGCCGGTTTCTGGCCGTCCCCAGCCGGTTCTCTGCAAGGATGTCAACGAGGTCTTCCTGGAGTGCGTCGACCCACTGGAAGAACGCCCGGGCCCGAGCATGATTGTCCTCATGCCATCGGTCGGCAAAGTTCTCAGCGGGATTGACCGGATTGCCGATGTACCACTTCCCGTCCCGCGTGCGCTGGATGAGCCCCAAGGAAGCAAGCGTCTGTTCGATCATGCGGTGCTCGACAAGCCCCGCATGTCCATGCAGCTTCGCGACGATCGCGGTCAGAGCTGCGTAGACATCGGGCTCGTCCCGATACAGATGCGCCGCCAGGGTTGTGACGATCATTGAAATCGGCGCGTAATCGGCGCCCGTCTCGCCGTTGAACATCACATCCCGGTGTCGCTTCATGATCTGGATCGACCGCTGCAGCGGCGTGCGGACCAACTGATCGGGAACGTCGTCCACCGAAGCATAGATCGTCGTCGCCCGCGCCCTGATCGAGCGCTTCTGCTCCGCCAGCACCCGCATGAAGGCCGCCCGGTTCTTTTCGTCGAACCAATCGCCGTAACCTTTCGGATTGCTGGCTGACCAGTCGTAGAAGGTGCCCTGCCGATTGGTGATCGCGATCGACTTGTCGAATGCGTATTGAGGATCCGGAACCGACGGAAGGACGTCCAGGTGAAACCCGATGCCGTCCTGCTCGGCATACTCAAGCGTCCAGCACCGCTTCCCTTCGTCATCGAGCATCCTGCGGTACCGGTCGTGCTCGCGAAGGCGGTCGCCCACCATCCGCTTCACCGCGCGCGCATCCGTCTGATCCTTCGCGATCGGCAATTCGCACACGAGGTCTATGTCGTAGTCCGCCTCCTTGCCGCCCCGTATGGGCCGTACGACGGTCCCTAGCCGGAACGATCCCTGCGGATAGATGTCCGGCGCGTCAGCGCAACCCGGATACTCTCCATCCTCAAGCCAGTGCCCGACCGCTTTGTACCGGTCGACCGCCTCCTGGTACTTGCTGGGTGCGATGTCGATGTCTTCGGCGACCTTCTCCAGGAAGTTCGCGTACGCGTTTTTGTCAATCGTCATGACAATCCTCATTCAAGTGGTAGACGGGCGTGAATTCCTCGACTGGGTGATCGAAGAACACGGATTCCAGGACCGGCAGCCGGTCACGGCCTTTCGAGTGTCCAAGGCCCTTGAGGTCACGGATCGTTCGGGTGTCATCCATCGGGTAGGCGTTGTACGGAACCGCATGGTTGACCCGGTACACGGCATCCCGGTCGTGCTCGTGTCCGGTCAGCAGCTTTGCCATCCCCATCGCGCCGTGCGACTGACCGTCCATGAACAGCTTCAGGGCCTTGGCCCCGAGCGTGCCGAGGCCCGCCCATTTCGGGACCGTGTAGGTCTCCTCCAGGCACCCGAGGCTCAGCACGTGCAGGCTCTCCCGAGGCCAGCCCAGCACTCCGATGGCCTCGACCACCGCGATGGCGACCGGGTTGTTGGCCCAGACGCCCCCGTCGAGCAAACCCACATCGTGCTGCGTGATGTGCTGCCGGAAGTAGGTCGGGGCGGCCGCGGTCGCCAGCGCCGCGTCTACGGCAAGCGACCGATAATCCGTCCGGAGCCGCTGATGATGCGGGGTCTTGTAGATATAGACGGATTGCGCAACCGGATTCCACGCGGGTACCACCAAACGGGTTCGGGCATGGCCGATCCGTCGATCGCCCAAAACATCCTGAAGCGCATCCCGCAAAGCCTCCGAGCCGTACTTGTTTCGGTAGAGCCAGCGGATGCCGCGCAGCCTTCTACCCAGGAAGTTGCCTAGCGCACTCCGGTCCTGGCCGAAGATCTCGGGGCCCCTTTTCTCGTAGAGACTAAGTATCTCCGAGGCGGAATGCCCCAGCGCCAGGGCGATGCCGATAATTCCTCCTGTCGAGGTGCCGGCGATCAGATCGAAATACGATCCAATCGGGTGATCAAGGTGCTGTTCCAGTTCCGCCAGGAAGGCTGCCGGAAACGTGCCGAGAATGCCGCCCCCGTCAATACACAGGAGGCGGCGCTTCCTTTGCCCCGGCCGTTCGTCTTCTCCTACCAATGGCGCCTCCTAATGTTTGCGCCAGCCGGTTCCGCCCTCGTCATTCGAGACCGTCCCAACGATCCTCTACGGACCGCTTCCGCCAGTGGCCGCTACCGCTTCGCCGGTTCGCGCCTGCGGTTCGTCCTTCCCCCTGCGAACGCGCCGACCCTGCGCCCTCAGCTTCCCGGCTCTTCTGCGCGCCTCGCAAACGGTCGGACTGTCGTGGGATCATTGCGCCGTCCCGGTGTTTCACCACATATCGACGTGCCGGCACGCGTCCGGCACCACATATATGCTAGGTTTGTTTTTCGCTCTGTCAATGGAAACTTTTGACATTATATGTTCGATAATGGAAAATGAGCTCGATGCCGCTCCAGCGGCATTTCTGTAGGGAGGAGAAAAACCATGGACGCGAAAGACCTGGGACGACGATTACGCTCGGCCCGCGAGTCCCGCGGCCTTAGCCAACAGGCCGTAGCCCAAGCGCTGGGCCTTCCCCGTACCGCCATAACGCAGCTCGAATCCGGCAGCCGATCCGTATCGACCCTCGAACTGACCCGAATGTCCGAACTCTACCTGCACCCTGTCGCCGACCTCCTGCATGACGGGCCGAGGGACGAGGACACGGATGTTCTGGTTGCCCTGCACCGTCTGTCGCCCGGACTGGAGGAGGATCCAGCCACGCGCGAGCAGGTCGCCCGATGTGTCCACCTTTGCCGGGAGGGCGTCTCGCTCGAGCGTCTGTTGGGCACCGAACCCCGGTCTGGCCCACCCAGCTACGAAATGCGCCTTCCTCGCTCGCCCGGAGAAGCCGTGGCGCAAGGAGAAGAGGCGGCCGAACAGGAGCGCCGCAGACTTGGAATTGCCAACGCGCCCATTGCCGACGTTTCCGAACTCATTGCCTCCGAGGGCATCTGGGCATCAGGCGTCACCCTTCCCGACGGGATGTCAGGCCTCTTTCTGCGCCACCCCAGCATCGGGCTGGCAATTCTCGTAAATTCGTTCCATGCGAAAGGACGGAAGCGCTTTTCCTACGCGCATGAATACGCACACGCCCTGCTGGATCGAAACGGCAACATCACGATCTCCAGCACCGACAACTCCTCCGAAATGGTCGAAAAACGCGCGAACGCGTTCGCCGCCGCCTTTCTTATGCCGAGAGGGGGAATCCATGCTTCCCTGCGGAACCTCGACAAGGGCCTGCCGAGCCGCCAGGACCATGCCATCTTCGATGCCGCCACCGGCGGCCACATCGAAGCCGAACAGCGAGCGCCTGCTCGCTCGCAAAGGATCACTTACAAAGACAACGCCATGCTCGCATACCACTTCGGTGTGAGCTACCAGGCGGCCCTCTACCGTCTGAAGAGCCTTCGATACATTTCCGACCGCGAGTGTGGCGATCTACTCGAACAGGAGGCCTTTGGACGCAAGTACCTCAAGGCGCTTAGCATGGGTGATGTCGGAGAACGGGAAAAGCAACGGTATTGGGACCGGGAACTCCGTAGCGAAATCGCACATCTCGCCATCGAGGCCTATCGCCGCGAGGAAATTTCGCGTGGCCGGGTGCTGGAGCTGAGCAAGACCCTCCGAATCACTGGCGACACTCTGCTCAGCCTTGCCGAAGCGGCTCGCGGCGAATGACACAGCTCTTGGGAGAAGACCAGCCGGCGATCATCGTCACCGATGCGTCCCTCCTCATCAATTTTCTGCGCATCGACCGGACCGACCTGCTCGCCGGCCACTCCCACGCTTTCCTTGCCACCGACCATGTCGCCGCGGAAATCACGGACCGCTATCCCGATCAGCAACAACGCTTCGCCGCCGCTCTTGCAGCCGGCGCAATCTCGGAAACCCGCGTTACCACGCCGGAGGAGATACGGCTCTTTGGATCCATGTTCGCCGCCGGGCGGCTCGGCGCCGGCGAATGCTCCGCCATCACCCTCGCCATCCGCCGCCGCTACATCCTCGCCATAGACGACCGTCTTGCCACCACACATGCCCGCCGTGCCGACGCAACCCTTCGCATCCTCGCGACACAAGACCTGGTCGTCTCGATGATTCGCCAAAGCCTGCTCGACATCGCACAAGCCGACCGCATCAAGCAGGAATGGGCAACACGTCACCGATTTCGGCTCAAACTGGCCAGCTTCAGAGACCTGGTGGAGTAACTCTCAATGCCGACAGTCTTCCAAGCGCAGACCTTGATCGGGGTTCGTTCCTCCGGCCGTCGGCAAGATAAGCGTCCGGCCGGCGTCACGACGCACACCTACGTTCGAAACTGGCCGTTTGCCAACTGTATTTTCAGCAACGAAAAAAATCGCTCCGTGTGATGTCACAACCCGGTCTCAACGAACTCGTCTTCAAGCAGTGCGCCTTGTGTGCCAGCGCCTCCGAATTGCAGGCTAGCCACATAATTCCCAGATTTGTTTTCGATTGGCTGCGAGATACTTCCGCAACCGGTCATTTCCGTTCTTCCCAAATTCCTGATCTTCGTGTCCAGGACGGTCTAAAGCCTCGCATGCTATGCAAGAATTGCGAACAACTGTTCTCCACCTGGGAAAAGGCCTTTGCAGAGAAGTGTTTCGTTCCCCTCAACAGCGGCAACGCTCGCGATGTTCGCTATGGGCCCTGGATGCTGAAGTTCGCGACCTCCGTTTCATGGAGGGTGTTGCGTGTATTCGCCGCCAACGATGGCCTTCCCGGGTTCCCCGAACACATCATGACCGAGGTCGATGATACTCTTCGAGAATGGTCCTTATTTCTTCTTGGAGACAGGCCCCATCCCGGGCGTCACGAGCAACACATGTTCGTGGCCGACATAGTCCAGCACGCGTCGGTTGCCAATGCACCCCCCAATATCAGTCGTTATCTGGCTCGCGCAATCGATCCGTACGTAGCTCACACTCAAGACTCGGCAATAACCTATGCGAAGATGGGGAGATTCGTCCTGTTCGGTTTTATTGTGTTAACGGCGGCGGAATAATGCTCCACAGGAAGCGCCCGGTCGGTCCGGTCGCGGCGGTGCAAAATTGCACCACCTGTAGCCCCTTGTCTGTTTGGTCGGGGGCGGGAGATGTATGGCGTGGAGCTTTACGCAGCGGTACGACTTGCGGTTGTCGAGGAGGGTCTGAGCCATCATGAGGCCGGTCGGCGGTTCGGGATCGACCGTCGCACGGTGAAGAAGATGCTGAGCTATTCGGCGCCGCCGGGCTATCGGCGCCGGAAGCCGGTGCGTCGTCCGAAGCTGGACGGGTTCACCGGGATCGTCGATGCGATCCTGGAGGCGGACCGGGCGCCGGACGTGCCGGTCAAGCAGCGGCACACGGCGCACCGGATTTTCGAGCGCCTGCGTGACGAGCACGGGTTCACGGGCAGCTACACCATCGTGAAGGACTATGTGCGCTCGCGGCGGCAGTCGTCGCGCGAGGCCTTCGTGCCGCTGCACCATCCGCCGGGCCATGCGCAGGTCGACTTCGGCGAGGCGGTCGTCGAGGTCGGCGGCCGGCGCGAGAAGGTCGCCGTCTTCTGCCTGATCCTGCCGCATAGCGACCTGTGGTTCGTGAAGGCCTATCCGAAGGAGACGACGGAGGCGTTCCTGGACGGCCATGTCAGCGCCTTTGCCTTCCTCGGCGGGGTTCCGCTCTCGGTGCTGTATGACAACACGACCCTGGCGGTGGCGCGGATCCTGGGCGACGGCACCCGTCAACGCACGCGGGCGTTCACGCATCTGCAGTCGCATTACCTGTTCCGCGACCGCTTCGGGCGTCCCGGCAAGGGGAACGACAAGGGCAAGGTGGAGGCGCTGGTGAAGACGGCGCGGCGCAAGTTCCTCGTGCCGATCCCGAAGGTGTACGATCTGTCGGTCCTGAACGAGCGGCTGATGGCTCGGTGCCTGGAGCGGCTCGACGCGCTGGAGGCAGGGGAGAAGGCGGCGGCGCTGCTCGCCGATCTCGACGCCCTGCGCGATCTGCCGGGCGCACCCTTCGAGGCCTGCGAGCATGTGCCGGGCCGGGTCTCCTCGACGGCGCTGGTGCGCTACCGGTCGGTGGACTACTCGGCGCCGGCGGTCCACGCCCACAAGAAGGTGACGATCAAGGGCTATGTCGACCGGGTCGAGATCGCGCTCGGCGCCGGGATTGTCGCCCGCCATCGTCGCAGCTATGTCCGCGGCGACGTCGTTTACGACCCGCTGCACTATCTCTGGCTGCTGGAGAGGAAGCCGGGCGCGCTGGACCAGGCGGCGCCGTTGCGGGGCTGGAAGCTCGATCCGGCCTTCGCGGCGCTGCGCCGTCTGCTGGAGGCGCGCTTCGGGCCGCGCGGCAAGCGCGACTACATCCAGACCCTGCGCCTGCTGGAGGACTTCCCGGAGCGCCAGGTGACGGCCGCGGTGCAGGAGGCGGTGGCGCGCCGGCTGGTCGGCTTCGATGACGTCAAGCACCTGTTGCTGGCGCGCATCGAGAGACGGCCCGCCCATCTCGACCTGACGCGCTACCCGCACCTGCCGCAGCCCTTCGTCGCCGCCACCCGGACCGGCGACTATGCCTCCCTGCTCGCCGGAGGGGCCGGTCGTGGCTGAAGCGCCCCGCATCCTGCTCGAACACCACCTGAAGAAGCTCAAGCTGCCGACCGTCCTGCGGGAATACGAGAAGCTGGCCCGCCAGTGCGCGGCCGAGGGACAGGATCACGTGCAGTTCCTCGCCCGGCTGGTGGAGATGGAGACGATCGACCGCGAGCGCCGCCTGGTCGAGCGCCGCATCCGGCAGGCCAGGTTCCCGGTCGTCAAACAGCTCGAGAGCTTCGACTTCAAGGCCATCCCGAGCCTGAACAAGATGCTGGTGCTGGACCTCACCCGCGGCGACTATATCGATCGCCGCGAGAACGCGATCCTGCTTGGGCCCTCGGGCGTCGGCAAGACGCACATCGCCCTGGCCCTCGGCCTCGCCGCCTGCCAGAAGGGCCTCGCCGTGCGCTTCACCACCGCCTCCCAGCTCGTCCATGAGATGATCGAGGCGCGCGACGAGAAGAGGCTGCTCCGTCTCCAGGACCAGCTCGCCAGGGTCAGCCTGCTGATCGTTGATGAACTCGGCTACGTGCCCCTCTCGCAGAGCGGAAGCGAGCTGCTGTTCGACATCTTCAGCCGCCGCTACGAAAACGGCGCCACCATCGTCACCTCCAACCTGCCCTTCCAGGAATGGACCTCGGTCTTCGCCAGCGAGCGGCTCACCGGCGCGCTGCTCGACCGCATCACCCACCATGTCCACATCCTGTCTACGGACGGAACACAAAACTGCTGTTTGAGACCTGTTTGACCTTCGAAGCGAGGACAGCGGGTCTCTACGTTCATCCCCGGCACCGAAGACGCCGACACAGGCCCCTGATTCTGTCGAGCAAAGAATGACGCAATGTTCAGGAATGAAAGTCGCGGTTCAAGTTCAACAATGACAAACTCCCGTAGATACGGGGAAACACTGAGCATGAACCATCTGCTTTCATGGGGGTCAATCAATATGCGGCGTAATACAGTAGACATTACAGCCGATCCGCGATACGATGCATTGCAGGTGAAGTCGAGAAAACATCATGAACACGTCGTCACGTCTTCGCACCCTCGCAGCCGCCGGACTGCTTCATCCTCGCGCCGATGCGGTGACTGCTGTCCTGTTCGATGGCGACGAGCCCTTCTTCCTGCCGCAGGACAAGGTCCAGGTGAAATACGAGATGCTGCGCGCCCACATCGTCGATGGGCTCAGTGCAACCGCGGCGGCCGAGCGTCACGGCTACTCGCGCGCCGCGTTCTATCTGATCGTGGCCAGCTATGAGGCCCAGGGGATGCAAGGGCTGGTCGATGGACGCCGCGGTCGCCGCGGCCCGCTCAAGCTCACGCCCGAGATCGTCAACTTTATTGCCGGCACCGGCCAGGATGTCTCCAGTGCGCTTCTCGTCGAACGGATCGAACAGCACTTCGCGGTGCGCTTGCACCGGCGGACCGTAGAAAGGGCACGACGTTGAGCCATGGATTCTGGCCGGTCTGCGAAAGCGCTCAGGCCGATTACGAGGCTCTGCGAGACGCGGTGCTGCGGGGAGATCCCTTGCAGTCCCTGGCCGCCGCCCGCTTTGTGCGGCGGGGTCTGGCCGGACTGATTGCCTGGCCTGGCGCCGAACCGGTGTATGTCACCACCGTCGAGGGCGCGAGACGGGCGCCGTGGATGCCCCATGCCGACCCGCGGCTCGATGCCCTGGCTGCGGGTTACGAGTTGATCCTGAGCCTTCGGGCCGAGCACCGGGAAGCAAGGAGAACGTACCGATGAGAGTCGCGATCTACGCAAGGGTCTCGACCGACGCCCAGGAAGCGCGCGGCACCATCGGCTCACAACTCGCGCTGCTGCGCGAACGGGTGGCCAAGGAAGGTCACGAGCTGGTCGCCGAGTATACCGACGACGGCTTCTCCGGTGCGCGCCTGGACCGACCGGCTCTCGATGCCTTGCGTGATGCCGCCGAGGCCGGACATATCGAGGGCGTGTGGTGTCTGTCGGCGGATCGGCTGGCCCGCATGTACGCCTATCAGGTCATCGTCCTCGACGAGCTGTCGCGCCACGGCGTGACCGTTCGGTTCCATGACACGCCACCGATCGAAGACGACCCCCAGGCGCGCCTGCTGACCCAGGTGCAAGGCGTCATCGCCGAATACGAACGCGCCAAGATCGCCGAACGTTACCGGCGCGGCAAGCTATGGCGTGCCCGTTCCGGCGAAGCGATCGCCTGGAAGGTGCCATACGGGTACCATCGTATCCGCCGTGTCGGCGAGCGCCCGGCACATCTGGAAATCTTCGAGCACGAGGCCTCCGTCGTGCGCCGCATCTTCGACGACTATGTCCGCAAGGACATCTCGATGCGCCAGATCGCCAGGGGACTGAACCGGGACGGCATCCGCTCCCCGGCCGGGCGCGCAGTATGGGGCGTATCGACCATCGGACGCATCTTGCGCAACGAAGCCTACATCGGCCGGATTTACTACAATCGGACCGAAACCGTGCCGCAGCGCCGACACGCGGGCAAAACCCGGCAGGTCCCCCGCCCACGCGATCACTGGATCGCCATCGCGGTTCCTGCGATCCTCGACGAGGCGCTGTTCGAAGCGGCGCAGCGTATCAGCCGCGACAACGCGCGGTGGAACCCGCGGCGTGCCGAACCCGGACACTGGCTGCTGCGCGGGCTGGTCAAGTGCGGGCACTGCGGCGTGGGCGTGTCGTGCCACAAGATGCGCGGGCGCAATGGCACCTTCCATCGGTACTATTATTGCCATAACCACGATCCGCTCAGGGCCGGCGGCGAGCACCGCCGTTGCCCGGAGCGCAATATCCGCGCCGATGAACTCGACACCTTCGTCTTCGAACAGGTCTGCAGCACGCTATTGCGCCCCGACGTGCTCCTGGCCGGCGAGCACGCCGTGTCGGCACGTCGCGAGCCCGTCGCCGATGAACTGCTGCAGGCGCAACTGGCCAAGCTCCAACGCAAAATCGACGCCGCAGCGGCCGAGCGCCGACGTCTCGCCGATCTTTATCAATCCGCCCTCATCGACCGCGACGACTTATTGCGCAGAAGCAAAGAGCTCCAGGATCGTACACGGAGCGTCGAGCACCAGTGCGGCGCCCTGACCGCCCAACGCAAGGAACTTGCTCAACAGAACGCACTGCGCGAACGGATCGCCGGGTTCTCGGCGATGGTTGGCGCCACCATCGACCACCTCGACTTCGAGCAACGACAGAAACTGCTGCGTCTCGTCGTTGAGCAGGTCCTCGTACGCGGCTGGCGCGTCGATATCAAACTTCGCATCCCCTTGGAGGAACCTCCAAACCCGCACGATCCTATGCTGTCCAGCAAAGACCGTTTACGTTCCCTCGATCGAGATGAACGGCGAAAGCTACAGGCTCAAGCAGAGCCGATCGCGACGACAGCACCCCTCCGAGTAACCCGCTTGCCCCCATAGCCCACAGGTCCCTCCCGCGCGCGGGTCGACGCCAGCCATGTGGAGGGCGCGCCGCCCCGCCCGCGGGGCCCTCCCGTGGACTATGGGGACAAGCTACTGCCGTGCCAGTGGTACATCTTTACGCCGCCGCCGCAGTACATTTTTGCTCCGCCGTTGACAGCGGCGGGCGGCACGACGCAGGTCAAGGGGTTCACCCGGCGCCGCCCGGCCCGCAAGCCGTTCCCCGAGCATTTGCCGCGCGAGCGGGTGGTGGTGCCCCCACCAACCGCCTGTGAGTGCTGCGGCTCGGCGAAGCTCTCGAAGATCGGCGAGGACGTAACCGAGACGCTGGAGGTCGTTCCGCGCCAGTGGAAGGTGATCCAGACGGTGCGCGAGAAGTTCACTTGCCGCCATTGCGAGAAGATCTCGCAGCCGCCAGCGCCGTTCCATGCCGTTCCCCGTGGCTGGGCCGGCCCCAACCTGCTCGCCATGCTTGTCTTCGAGAAGTATGGCGCCCATCAGCCGCTGAACCGCCAGCGCGACCGCTATGCGCGCGAGGGCGTCGATCTCAGCCTGTCGACCCTGGCCGACCAGGTCGGCGCCTGCACCGTGGCGCTGAAGCCTCTGCATGACCTGATCGCGGCCCATGTGCTGGCGGCAGACCGCCTGCACGGCGACGACACGCCTGTGCCGGTGCTGGCCAAGGGCAAGACCGCGACCGGGCGGGCCTGGGTCTATGTGCGCGACGACAGGCCGTTCGGCGGGCCGGACCCGCCGGCGGCCCTGTTCCGCTACTCGCGGAACCGCTCGGGAGACCATCCGGTCGAGCATCTGCGCGGCTTCGCCGGCATCCTGCAGGCCGACGCCTACGCTGGATACAAACGGCTCTATGAACCGGGCCGGTCTCCGGCGCCGATCGCCGAAGCCCTGTGTTGGGCGCACGGACGCAGGAAATTTTACGAACTCGCCGACATCGCGGCCGGCAAGAGGCGTGGCAAGCACGCGCCGCCAGTCTCGCCGCTCGCGATGGAAGCCGTGAAGCGGATCGATGCGCTCTTCGACATTGAGCGCGAGATCAACGGTGCGCCCGCCTGGCGCCGCCTCGCGGTCCGCCGCGAGCGGAGCGCCCCGCTTGTTGCAGCGTTCGAAGAGTGGATGCGCATCGAGCGTGCCGGGCTGTCGCGCCATTCCCCCGTAGCGAAGGCTATGGACTACATGCTGAAGCGCTGGGACAGCTTTACCCGCTTCCTCCAGGACGGCCGCATCTGCCTCACGAACAATGCCTCCGAGCGCGGCCTGCGCGGTATCGCTCTCGGAAGACGCAGTTGGCTGTTCTGCGGTTCCGACCGCGGCGGTGTGAGGGCGGCGGCGATGTACACCTTGATCGGCACCGCCAAGCTCAACGATGTCGATCCCCAGGCCTGGCTCGCAGACGTCCTCGGTCGCATCGCCGGGACGCCGCAGAACCGGCTCCACGAACTCCTCCCATGGAACTGGCAGGCCATCAGCCAGCACGATCGGGCCGCATAGACCAAGACACCCGCACGGCGCTCCCCGATCAGCAGCACCCCGCCGACAAAATCAGCCCAGGATACCCTGCGGTCTTCCTCGGATGCTTACAGAACTTCCACCGCGATGGCTGCACAACCACTCGTGGACCTGTCGGTGAATCTTCACCGGCTAGGCGGCCAAACCCGAGAGATGGGCATAGAACTGTTCGAAGAATTGCTAGATATCGACGC
This sequence comes from Alphaproteobacteria bacterium, assembly GCA_965261985.1. Taxonomy (GTDB): domain Bacteria; phylum Pseudomonadota; class Alphaproteobacteria; order Bin95; family Bin95; genus Bin95. The sequence continues at coordinate 3,089,875 of OZ253490.1, read as the reverse complement.
TTTCGAGGCCAGGAAAACACGCGACGAAATCGACAACAGGTTCCGGGATCAAGGCTCGACACAGCGCCCGAGGCTTCGAAGGTCCCGAAGAACTACTCGCCGCTAATCATCCCCGAGCGGCCGGGGTGCGGTGCTTTCGCTGAGACGGTCGAGCGGCAGTCAAAGCGCGGGCGCCGAGTGGCGCCGAAGCTAGAGCGTGAGCCGGCTTGGTGATGTCGACGTGTTCGTCCCATTCATTCTGATGACGGATATCCATCGGTCCAACGCTTCATTTTCTGTTTCTACCAATTCGCTTTATCACTCCCTTTTCCTCTGTTGTAAGTCGAATTCTCGCACTATCACCATGCTCTTTTGCCAGAAGAAATTTCTTTCTTGCGATATTGCTTTTTTTGGCAAGCCTTATTTGTTCCTCGACGTTGCGGAATAGTTCCCGTATTTCCTTAGTTACCAATAACACGCCGTTCGATAGCTTATCTCTTGTCGTCTGAACCAATGAGTATGCTTTTCCATGCATTAGATGAGCAGATGCAAGCGCTTTCCAGTTGAATTGGATAGAATCTCCCAGCTTGTCCTGAATTGACCGCAAGGTACATTCTGCCTTGCGTGGTCCGTGCTTATAGATTTCAGAAAAATCAAATGCCAGTTTGACCTTCCGTAGACGGACAATACTACGAAGGGCATTTACACACTCTACTATCATGTCCAAATCTATATAGCACGAGAGAATCAATAGTTCGTGCTGTCGTGTCTTCCGTTTGGGAAATTCCTTTGCTACGGAACATAACAGTTCTTTTGCGGATTGTTCCCAATCTCTGTGTAGTATGTGGATAGTCATTCTACCCTCTCCTCGAAAAAATTATGCCGTTGGCTATACGTCTTGGAATTTCGGAAAGCGAAGATACTCCGAGGAATGGTATTCACCGCCGTTTGTGTAGCCTGGCTTGGCTTGTAGACCCCTTCGGGGCCGTGCGCGGCTCCGAGCAGGCAGGATCGGTTGATGGTACCGCCGAATCTGGGGTTTGCGAAGCATGTGATACACGGTTTCTGCCTATTCCTCGGCGGCCTCTACCGGGCCGAGCGCACGATCGCCGGACGTCTTGTCGATATTGCCGCCGGCAAGCCCCCATGGCCCTGGATCGACCCGGACAAGGCGCTGCCCTGGGTGGAGCGCAGGACCCGGCTCGCTCTGGCGCTCGGCCAAGCCGATGCCGTCCGGGCGGCGCTTTCATCCAAGGTCTCGGTGATTACCGGCGGACCGGGCGTCGGCAAGACAACGATCGTCAACTCGATCCTGCGCATCCTGTCCGCCAAGGGCGTCGATATCCTGCTGTGCGCGCCGACCGGGCGCGCAGCCAAGCGGATGAGCGAGGCCACTGGGTTGGAGGCGAAGACGATCCACCGCCTGCTGGAGGTCGATCCCAGGAACGGCGGGTTCAAGCGCGACGCGCACAACCCGCTCCACTGCGGCCTGCTGGTGATCGACGAGACGTCGATGGTGGACGTGATGCTGATGCGTTCGCTGCTGGCGGCGGTCCCCGACGAAACCGCCCTCCTGATCGTGGGCGATGTCGACCAGCTGCCCTCGGTGGGGCCGGGCCAGGTGCTGGCCGACATCATTGCTTCCGGCGCGGTGCCGGTGGTGCGGTTGACCGAGGTGTTCCGCCAAGCGGCGCAGAGCCGGATCGTCACCACCGCCCACGGCATCAACCGGGGCGCCATCCCCGACCTCTCCCGGCCGGAGGGCGACAGCGACTTCTATTTCGTGCCGGCCGAGGACCCTGAGACGGCGGTGGCCCGGATCGTCGAGCTGGTGAAGACCCGCATCCCGAAGCGGTTCGGCTTCGATGCCATGCAGGACATTCAGGTGCTCTGTCCGATGAACCGGGGCGGCGCCGGTGCCCGCTCGCTCAACATCGAGCTCCAGGCCGCGCTCAACCCGGCCGGCGAACGGAAGGTCGAGCGCTTCGGCTGGACCTTTGCCCCCGGAGACAAGGTGATGCAGATCGAGAACGACTACGACAAGGAGGTCTACAACGGCGACATCGGGCTCGTCGCCGATGTGGATCCAGACGCCGGCGAGCTGACCGCGCGCTTCGAGGGGCGCGATCTCCTCTACGGCTTCGGCGAGCTGGACACGCTGGTGCCTGCCTACGCCGCGACGGTCCACAAGAGCCAGGGCTCGGAATATCCGGCCGTGGTGATCCCGGTGCTGACGCAGCACTATGCGATGCTGAAGCGGAACCTGCTCTACACCGGGGTCACGCGCGGCAAGCGCCTGGTGGTGCTGGTGGGCCAGAAGAAGGCGGTCGCCATCGCGGTTCGCAATGCCTCCGGGCGCCGGCGATGGTCGAAGCTGGACGAGTGGCTGGCCGGTGCGAAGGACAGCGCAGGTCTGGCTGCCGGTGGGATTGCCGTTGACCGGCGCGATGGCTTGCGGGTAACAGCCCAACCATGAGCGATACCGATCCGGACCTCGACCGGCTGCAGGACTTGCTGACTGCCGTTCCGCCCGAACGGGACGGCATGAACGTCGTGGAGCTGGACGGCTATGTTGCGGCCCTGATCGTCTGCCCGGATCCAATCCTGTCCTCGGAATGGCTGCCGGGGGTCTGGGGCGAGGACCACGCCTTCTCGAATACCGCCGAAGCCGAGGCGACGATCGGCGCGGTGATGGGGCATTACAACCGGATCGCGCGGGACCTGGCGGAACGCCCGGAGGACTACGTACCGGTCCTGGGTATAGACCCCGACAGCGGCGAGACGCTGTGGGAGCCGTGGATCGACGGTTTCGAGCGGGCCATGCGGCTGCGCCCGGATGTGTGGGAAGAGATCGCGCTGAGCGATGATGAGGAAGCGTCGGCATCTATCAGCATGGTCATCGCTCTGTACGATTTCTATTGCGGCCGGTCTGAGTTGACGGAAGCGGCGGAGGATGAACTCGACCGGCTGGCGCCGGAGATGATCCCGGACTTCGTGCGCAATCTGAACGCCTGGACGAAATCACGGCGAGGCGGGCATACGGGTCGATTTCGGATGAGTGCGGAATTTGCAAGATTCCCAATGGTCAAGATCCCGCTTTCAAAGACACCCGACCATGCATATCGATGGACACATCGGGAAATCCGGGAACCGGCAGGACTTTCCGCGGCAGGTGGTCTTGAACCGGGTACACAACTTCGACACAGAGCCTGCCGCCCGGTAGATCAACGGCGCAACACGGCGTTGGAGCGCATGGCATTCGCGGGTCCGACGAATCCTCCCAGCCCATGCCCGGCAACGTCTGCATGCACTTGCCGAAGGCTGGACCAGCAAACGCGACAAGACCTGTTAGTGCAAGAGGCACTGCCAGCTTGAGTGAATAACGCATCTTGTGTTCCTTTCTCTGTCAGACCGTGATCTTCGGCGCTCGCTCAGCCGCGGGATGCGGTTGAACCCAGTGACTGACCGTCCCGCCCCGTCATACCGGCCTGAAACGGTCAAGGGCGACCGCTAAATAGTATGAACTTGTCCCTCCGTGTTGCATTAACAGCCTCATCCCGTAAGCCCGTTCTTTGCAAAGAAATCCCGACAGGTACGAAAATTGCCATCGCGGTGAACAAAGTATTGACCCCAACGAGAGCGCTCCCGGTCACAGTGGGCCAACGAACACTCCCAACTCGGGACCCCTGTCCTCACCGTTACGCGGCTCTTGGGGAAGAGGTAATTGTCTTCCTCCAGACCGCTGCCCTTACTACTAAAGGCAAACCACCCGATCACGATGATGGGGTCTCATCGACGTCATCCGTTTTCGTTTCTCTCTCTTTCTCTTTCTCGTCCCAAGCGGCAGGTGAGAAAACTTTGTTCGCCTTTTCTTCCCTACCGTCCCGTTCTACTCGACGTGAACTGTTCAACTTGCTGCGCCGTCGAAACTGCCAGTAGTATTCTATTTGGGCTTCTCCCAGATTTATGAAAAACGCCACTTCATATATCTCGCGTCAGGTCTAGAATCCCAACCATCTCGACAGGACAACTGTGCAACGCTCCGCCTATGGCCAACATAGCGGCCATCCGGTTGGGCATGAGAGCGTGCCTAGAGATCAGTCAATACCGACTACCTGCTTCCACCCCAGAATTGCGCTTGACGCCATTGTCAGTCCTCCCAGAGTCTACAGCCTCGCTGTACGCATTGCTCCAGCGCTGCCTGCGTCTCCACGTCGTATTCGCCGCTGCCGACCTTGTCCGTATAGCCGAGTTTCCGGAGCTTGGTGCGAAGGTTACCAAGCACTGCCGGGTCGCCCGAAATCGCCCCTTCATATTCCTGAAGGGCCGCCGAGACATCGCCGTTTACAGACAACGCGTGAGCAAATATCAACCGGTGGTTAGCGCTACTGTTTTTGTCCACCGCCCGTTGCGCCCAGCCGAGCGCCTGTCGGGCGTCAAACCGAGGGTTTGGCTCCATCAGGAATATCTGCGCGATGATGATCTCCGGATTTCCACTACCGTCACCGGTGCTACCGCGCTCGCAATCGTTCACCGCCTCTTCAAACCGCCCGATGTTGGCCAGCGCGTAACATCGACGCAGCCATATCGACGACAGACTATCTACGACGGCCGACGCGTCGAGCTCTAGCGCCCTGTCATAGTCATCTATTGATCGTTCATACTCTCCGATATCTGCCAAGAGCCTGGCGCGCAAAACGAACGCCGACCAATCGGACGCATCCCGCTTGATGGCCAAATCCAGATTAGCCAACGCCAATCCCACGTCCCGCTCGACGCCGTACCAGTATTCCTCATCCATGGATACCGGGAAACCATCCGTTCCAAACCCTTCTTCGTCCTGAAGCTTCGAATAATACCTGCCCGCCGTTCGCCAGCAATGGCCTTCGTCTACCCTTTTTAGAAACTGCTTGGCCAAGCTAGGATCGGAGTCAAGCAAGTACCACAATCTTGAATCGGCTCCGCAAATTCGCCTAACACACCATGATTTGGCAGACATTATATCGGACCAAAACCGATCATTTTTACCTTGATCTCGCCAACGCCAAGCGCTCGCAATGTATAGCCCAGATAACGTGCATCCGTAGTCTTCCCAAACATCCTCCTTGATGTCTTCGTCAAGGTGTTCCACCTTAGCGAAGCATTGAGATAAGAAATCCACACCAAGACTTATGGTCGACCGCAAAACATCGCCCTCCGTCTTATACATCTTTCTATCGTTGAAAAAATTCATCCATTGGCCCACTTCTGCGCCAAAGGATAGGTAGCGCCAAGTTTGGGACTCACAAAGTTTTTCTCCTCGCAAGCGGTCAACTATTTCAAATGCTTTGATTGCGTTAGACGCCTTTTTCGACAAATTCCCTCGATCTCCCCAAGATTTGGCGAGTTCAATATAGCAGTCAAAGCAATCGGGTTCCAGTTGTGTGGCTTTTTCGAAGTCTGAAATAGCGCTATCAGCTTGGCGCCTTAACGCCCGGTGGAAATATGCGTTGGAATTATCAGGATCGAGTTTGATCGCCTTGTCAAGATGAGCAATACCGGTTTCGCCGTCATAAAGTTTGGCGAGTGCGACATATACGTCCGAACGAGATGGGTAATGACGTACTGCTTTCTCTGCTAATTGTCTCGCTGTATCCTTGAACGGATGTACCGGTGTTGAAAACGCTGAACCTATACGGAAATTAGAAAGCCTTTCGGCAATCAGTAACATGGAATGTAATTCGGGAGATGTCTCATCACTCAGTAGAAATCTCTGTGCAGATACATATGCCATCATGGTTTTCAGATCGACAGCAGCGGTCACAAGAGTATCACCGAAAATGATTGACGGGGTTCCGTGTATGCGAAGTTCCTGCGCCATCTCCCGATTGCGGGCAATAATAGCATCTGTTTCTGCGGCGTTCATATCCCGCAAGAGCCGTCGGCGGTCGAGATGGGCGGCTTTAGCCGCCTTGGCGATGGCTTCGTCGATTGTCAATCCAACTTCGGAGCCCATCAGCGCGCCATGAAAGGTGCTCCAATTGCCCTGGCGAAATGCCGCGATGGACGCCCGTGCCGCCTGTTCGGAGGGATATCCGAGAAACGGGAATTCCTTGAAGACGATCCGTATGTCGGGATTGTCTTTGGCGAGCCGTAGCACAGCTGGCGCTAGTTTTCGGCAATACGGGCAAGCGTAGTCTATGAATTCGAAGATTACGATTTCTGCATCGGGGGGACCCAAGGCGGGATCTCCTGGGTAGTGTTCGATCATGACGCCTGACTCGAATAGCTCCGATGGCGAGGCACGGGTTGCTTCGAAGGCGTTCGCGCCCACGCAGTGGTGCATTGCCAGAATGCTGAAAAGCAGGCGCAAGGTCATGATTTCTTCCCCTAACCGCGGACTTTCCTCGACGAGAAGGCGCGCTCACAGCCAAGAGCCGTGGCCTTTTTTTGCAGTGCTTCTCGCACGTGGTGGAGGCGAGATGATATGGTGCCTTCTTTGGTGGAGAGCATTTGCGCTGCTTCGGCGTGGCTGAAACCATGTATATAGACAAGCACGGCGGCAGCGCGGAACCGGGGGTCCATGCTCTCGAGCTCATTCATGAACCACGCCCGCAATTCTCGAAGGCGGCTATCGTCGTCGCGCAGCAGTGCGTCGCGCTCTGCGTAGTCACGATCCGTATTTTGTCTGAGCGTGGCGCCTCGAGTAGCGTCCTTTTCGACATTACGTCGTATGCCATGGAGCCAGCCGCGGAAAGTGCCTAAACCGGAATAGAAACTGCCAGAGTCGACACTCTTTAGCACTTTTTCGAACACATCGCTCCGGATATCGGGGTCCCAGTGTCGAAGAAAGGGGAAGTTACGCTCGAATAAGACGGCGAGCGCCGCTTCGCGTTTGCTCTCTACGCCGTCGGGGGGCCGGTTGCTGCTTACGATATCCGCCAGTTCCATTTCTGAAAGATCGGCGAGCCGGGCTTGCTCGCTTCCGGTGGCCACCTCCGGTGGATTGGCAAAGGCGAGGGGGAAGCTGGTGAGACCTGGAACCGAGAGGCCCAGGACCAGAAGACCGATAAGAGTAGCCCGCTTGAAGAGGTTCTTTCTCATGAGCGCGTCCCTTCGTGGGAGCCAAGAGCCGGGAAACGGTAGAGTCTGCTTGCATCGAGGGTCAAGGCGCCATCGCGGACTCGCCGTCTCCCTAACCTGTGCATAGGCTTGTGACTGTTACCCATCTGAGCCGGCAGGCTTCGTCCTATCCGAGTCTTGGCAGTCGCGGTTGACCAGGTCGCACGGCGAGAGCATCGGGCGAAGCAGATCGAATGGGCCGGCCGGCAAACCGGTCTGGTCGTCGCGGTTCGAGATAGTTTCCGTCGCGAAGGCCTTGACGCAGCCTGACGCCGGGACGGCTGTGGCCACGAAGATCGGCGGCATCATGACGACGAGCCCAGCCAGCGCCGCCGCGGGGATAGCGATTCGATTCGACATAGCGAGGTCTTCCTTTCTCCTGTCGCCTACACTTAAGACGCCGTCCGGCGCTGATTCCTTCGCGTCCGGTCAAAAAAATCTTTTTTGACGGTGGGGAGGAATCGGCCGTGGCTTGCGCTTCGCAACGCAGAAATCCCCTTCGACTGCGCGCGCTCTCGCTCGAGGCGAGCCGGGTGGTGACAGCCGCGAGCGCACCCGCCGCTTCGACCCCGAACTGGCGCAGGCCATCGAGACCCGCTCGCGCCAGACGGTCCATATTCGGCACCGCCTGCTGCACGCCTTCCTCGTCGAACTTCAGCGCCTGCGCGACATCGTCGAAGATGCCGAGGTAGTCGACGATCAGCCCGTGCGTCTTCTGCTCGCCGTAGGGGCGGTTGGTGCGGCAGATGGCCTGCAGCAGGGTGTGGTCGCGCAGCGGCTTGTCGAGATACATCGTCTGTAGGATCGGAGCGTCGAAGCCCGTCAGCAGCTTCGACGTCACGATGATGATTTTCAACGGATCCTTCGGATCGCGGAATCTGTCGAGCAGCTTTTCCTCTGTATCCCGGTCGCGCTTGTAGGGCGCGTATTGCGGCTCGCCGCTGTTGACCGAGATCACGACATCCGAGACCTCCGGCGGCAGGCGCCGGTCGAGCTCCTGCTTGTAAGTCAGGCAGCTTTCACGGTCGAAGGTCACCACCTGCGCGCCAAAGCCGTTCGGTGTGACCTTCTCCGCCAGGGCTTCCTCCGGCGTTCCGCAGCTAGGACCGCGCAATCGCGTCGAACAGTTTCTTCTCGTCGCCCGACAAGCGTGGCCAGATCTCGCCCACATCGCCGATCGTGTTGACGTTCGGGATCACCGCGTGATGGCTTGCGCCCTCGACGGGCGCCGGTCCGCAGGGTTCCCTGAAGCGCAAGCCGATGGCGCTGCTGAACCTGGTCTACCGCGACGCCCTGTTCCCGCGCGACGCTTACGGGCGCTGCTTCGAGGTGGCCCTGGAGCGGCTCACCGAGCGCGAGGCCTACCGGCTCGCGGTAACCCTCCTGGCGCTGGCCCATGAGGAGAACTGCGAGGCCGAGCTGGCGGCGGAGATCCACAGCGTCCTGGACAAGGGGCGGCTACCCGCCCCCAACGACCTCAAGGCGCGCTTCGCGCCGGACCCGAGCCAGATGCCCAGGATCGAGATCGCCAGGCCGTATCTGGCCGGCTACGGAGCCCTGCTGAGCGTAGGAGGTGCGTCATGACCGGCAGCGACGACCGCACGGCAACCGATCCCAACAACGTCGATGCCATCAAGCTCTCCCTGATGCTCGCCGATCTCCGCCTGCCGACGATCAACCAGCTCTGGAAGAGCTTCGCCAAGCGCGCCGATGCCGAGGGCTGGACCGCCGCCCGCTTCCTCGCAGCCCTCGCCGAGCACGTAGGCACCTGATTCCGGGACCCTGGTGCGTGTGCAGAAGAGCCCTTCCCCCCGTCGGGAAGGCGACGCTGTCGAGCTGGATCAGGAGTTCGTCGGCGATCGCGGCCGGATCGATGCGGCCGGCAAGGCGATGGGTCGTCCGATGACCGTATCCGGTAGCGTCGGCACCGGCAGACCCGACCTCCCAGCGCCAGAGCGTGGCGCCGCCAGCGCCGGCGCGCACTGTCGCCGCCTCCGTCAGGACGACTCCTCCATCCAGGGGAACATCCTCTCCATTCACGGAGATAGTGCCGGCCGAGACGTAGAGCGCCCGCGGCGCAGGATCTTCGAACAGGACCTCTTCGTCGCCGAAGAGGGCATCCTCGAAGAGCCGCATGTCATGACGCACGCGATGACCCGCGGGGCCGCGGGACCGTGGCGCGCTCAATCGCCGTCGAAGATCATTGTTGAGCGGCGTGGAAGATTGACCCCCTATCGGGGGTGATCGGCGTCCAAAATTGACCCCCCTGGTTTTGTGACCATGAACCCGCCTCGTCGATTGGACGGACGAGGTAGGGGGGGAGATGCTGGTTGTGGAGACGATCGCACGGATACGTCGGGATCATCTGGTGAGGGGCGTTCCGATCAAGAAGATCGCCCGGGATTTGAGGGTTTCGAAGAACACGGTGCGCAAGGTGGTGCGGGGCGATGAGACCTCGTTCAGCTACGTGCGCAAGATCCAGCCGATGCCGAAGCTTGGGCCGTGGGTGGAGGAGCTCGAACGCCAGCTGGAGGCCAACGCGAAGAAGGAGCGCCGGGATCGGCTGTCTCTGCTGCGGATTCATGAAGACCTTGCGTCTCTGGGCTATGGCGGCGGCTACGACGCGGTGCGCCGCTACGCCAGGGCCTGGCGTAGCGGCGCCGGCTGTTGTCGCCGTCGCAGGCCTATGTGCCGCTGAGCTTCGATCCGGGCGAGGCCTACCAGTTCGACTGGAGCCACGAGTACGCGCGCCTGTCGGGCGCGACCACCAAGGTGAAGGCGGCGCACATGCGGCTCTGCTACAGCCGGATGCAGCTGGTTCAGATCTTCCCGCGCGAGAGCCAGGAGATGGTGTTCGAGGCGCACGAGCGTTCCTTCCGCTTCTTCGGCGGGGTCTGTCGGCGGGGCATCTACGACAACATGAAGACGGCGGTGAGCACGGTGTTCGTCGGCAAGGAGCGGGCCTACAACCGGCGCTTTCTGGAGTTGTGCTCCCACCATCTGGTCGAGCCTGTGGCATGCACCCCGGGCGCGGGCTGGGAGAAGGGCCAGGTCGAGAGGCAGGTGGGTGACGTCCGCGGCCGCCTGTTCGTGCCCAGCCCGCGGGGCCGCTCCTACGCCGAGATCAACGAGTGGCTGATGGATCGGTGCATCGAGGACGCCAGGAAGCGGCCGCATCCGACGATCGAGGGCAAGACGGTGTGGCAGGTGTTCGAGGAGGAGCGGCCCTTCCTGATGGCCTGGCGCGGCCCCTTCGACGGCTTCCACGCCACCGAGGTGGCGGTGTCCAAGACCTGTCTGGTGCGCTTCGACAACAACCACTACAGCGTCGCGGCCCGCGCGGTGGGGCGGCCGGTCGACGTGCGGGCCTACGCCGATCGGATCGTCATCCGCCAGGACGGCGAGACCGTCGCCGAGCATCCCCGCAGCTTCGGGCGCGGCGAGATTGCCTACGATCCGTGGCACTACGTGCCGATCCTGACGCGGAAGCCCGGCGCGTTGAGGAACGGTGCGCCCTTCAAGGGCTGGCAACTGCCCGGCGCGCTCGGCCGCATGCGGGCCCGGCTGGCGGGCCACGACGACGGCGACCGGCAGTTCGTCAAGGTGCTCGCGGCGGTGCTGGAGGACGGGCTGGAGGCGATCGAGGCGGCCTGCGCCGAAGCGCTCGACTGCGGCGCCTGCAGCGCCGACGTCGTGCTCAACATCCTTGCCCGGCAGCGCCAGCCGGCACCGCCGGCGACCATTCCGACGCCCGAGGGCCTGCAACTTCGTCACCAGCCGGTTGCCGATTGCCAGCGCTATGACAGCCTGAGGGAGGCCGGTCATGGAGCGTCATGAGGTGATGGAGATGATGACGGCGCTGAAGCTCGCAGGCATGCGCGCCGCCTACGACGACATCCTCGCCGACGGGCTCAAGCGTCGTCATCCGGTGCAGCAGATCATCGGTACGCTGCTGCAGGTCGAGATCGCCGACAAAACGGCGCGCTCGATCAAGTATCAGATGGCGTCAGCCAAGCTGCCAACGGCCAAGGAGCTGGCCGACTTCGACTGCGCTGCCTCGCCCGTCAACGAGCCCCTGATCCAGGAGCTCGCCGGCGGCGGCTTCCTGGAGGGTAAGCGCAACATCGTCCTGGTCGGCGGCACCGGCACCGGCAAGACCCATCTCGCCGTCGCCATCGCGCGCTCCTGCATCCGCAAGGGTGCCCGGGGCCGCTTCTACAACATCGTCGACCTGGTCAACCACCTCGAGGCCGAGCTCCGCGCCGGACGCCAGGGCCGCACCGCAGACCAGCTCGTCCGCCGCGACTTCGTCATCCTCGACGAGCTCGGCTACCTGCCCTTCGCACAGGCCGGCGGACAGCTCCTCTTCCACCTCATGAGCCGGCTCTACGAGCGAACCTCGATCGTCATCACCACCAACCTCGCCTTCGGCGAGTGGCCGTCCGTCTTCGGCGACCCCAAGATGACCACCGCCCTGCTCGATCGCCTGACGCATCACTGCGAGATCATCGAGACCGGCAACGAGAGCTGGCGCTTCAAGAACCGCTCCTGATCCGGCACCGGACTCCCCTGCGGCCCGGTTGCCCCGGTGGGCCAACAGGTACCCCCCACGCGGCTTCGCTTCGCGCAGCGCAAGGCGCTACACGAAGCCGCGCGGGTCCCCCCTGTTGGCTACCGGGACAACCTCCGACGTGCCGATCAAGGGGGTCAATATTGAAAGCCGATTGACAGCGTCGATCTCAGCCTGTCGACCCTGGCCGACCAGGTGGGCGCCTGCACCGTAGCTCTGAAGCCCTTGCACGACCTGATTGCGGCCCATGTGCTGGCAGCCGAACGCCTGCACGGCGACGACACCCCCGTGCCGGTACTGGCCAGGGGCAAGACCGCGACCGGGCGGGCCTGGGTCTATGTCCGCGACGACAGGCCGTTCGGCGGTCCGGACCCGCCGGCGGCCTTGTTCCGCTACTCGCGGAACCGCTCTGGCGATCATCCGGTCGAGCATCTGCGCGGCTTCGCCGGCATCCTGCAGGCCGACAGTTTCGCCGGCTACAACCGCCTCTACGCAGCCGGGCGATCGCCGGGACCTGTCACCGAGATCCCCTGTTGGGCATATGTTGCGGCCCGGCTCCGCGAAATCTACGACAGCAGCGGCTCGGAGATCGCCGCCGAGGGCCTGCGCCGGATCGCCGAACTCTACGCCATCGAGGCCGAGGTCCGAGGCAGCCCGCCTGAGCGGCGGCTCGCCGAGCGCCAGGCGCGCAGCGCCCCGCTGGTCCAGGCCTTTGGCGACTGGCTGAAGCAACAGCGCGCCCGCGTCTCGCCCAAGTCCCGCCTCGGCGAGAAGCTCGCCTATATCGCCCGCCACTGGGACGGTCTCCAGCTCTTCCTCACCGACGGGCGCGTCGAGTTGGACAGCGACAGCGTCGAGAATCTCGTCCGGCCGATTGCCCTGTCGAGGAAAAACGCGTTGTTCGCCGGCCACGACGAAGGCGCCGCCGCGTGGGGACGTATCGCCTCGCTCATAGAGACCGCCAAGCTGAACGGTGTCGAGCCCTACGCCTGGCTCAAGGCCACCCTCGAAGCCATCGCCGCCGGCCGTCCAAACAGCCGCATCGACGATCTCATGCCCTGGAACTTCAAGCCGCCGTCAAGCTGAAAGCCGGGTGCTCCGCCCGCATCGCTTACGTTCGAGGCGCTTTATTCGCGTACGGGCCGTCCCGGGATTGCGCCGGAGAAGCTTCTGCGGGCGCTGTTGCTGCAAGCGTTTTACTCGATCCGTTCGGAGCGCCAGTTGATGGAGCAGCTGGAGTTCAACCTTCTGTTCCGGTGGTTTGTCGGTCTGGGGATCGACGACCGTTCTTGGGACGCTTCATCGAAGACATCCAATACGCCTGAACGAAAACAGCGCACGCCCACAGCAAGCAACAACATCCTGGGCAGTTGCGATCAGCCTTGATTTTGCGGGACTTTGCGCCGGCCCGAACCCGGTTCGCCGGCTTGACGCCGCGGTGAACCAGGCGATACTGTTTCCCGCCGGCCGCGACCAAAATCGGAGATTCGAGGTGAAATCTGCAGCGGTACAACCGAAGCACTTTCCGTGGTTCGACTATTCCCGCTACTCCTTCTCCCTCGGGATCGATGCGGGCACTCACGTCTATCTTTCTGGCCATACGGCTTCAGAGTACGACCCCGACGTCGGACGCATGGTGGTCAAGGGCAACATCGGCGCTCAGACGCGCACCGCCTATGCGAAGATCGGCGCCATACTTGAGGGTGCCGGCAAGACCTATGACGACGTGGTTCGAATCGTCGAATATGTTCGTCCTGAAGGCATTGAGTGCTATGGCGAGGCGGCAGCGGTACGAAACGAGGTTTTCGGCGCGCACCGTCCGGCAGTCAATACGGTGCCGGTCAGAGCCCTATTGCGGCCGGACGCATCTATCGAGATCGAGGTCACCGCGGGTCCGGTAGCGGCCGAAAGCTCGGCCGGATCCGGGTTGCCGGCGGCACAGGACTCTGCCGGCGTGGTTTTCTTGCCGACGGTGCAGCCGCTCGACGATGCTGGCGACATCATCGGTGCGGGCGATGTTGTTGCGCAGGCGCAAGCCATCTTCGAACGGGCCGGCAAGATGCTGGCCGCGCTCGGCCTCGGCTTTGATCGGGTGGTCAAAACACTTGACTACACCACCCCGGCGGCTTTGGCGGATTACCGCGCAACCGGACGTGTGCGCAAGCGGTTCCTTGGGCCGGTTTATCCGGGTGCCGCGGGCATACTGATGCCGCGCCTGCTCCACCCCGAGGCGCTGATCCAGTATGATTTCATCGCCGCGCGCGACGAGCCGTCGGCCGTCAATCCGGGCTGGCGCCGCTATGACAAGCTGACCTACAGCCCGGGCGTGCGTGCCGGTAAGCTGTTGTTCCTGTCCGGCCAGGGTTCCTTGGATCCGGAGACCCAGCAGGTATTGCATGACGGCGACGTGGTGGCTCAGGCGGAATACACCTACGCCAATATCCTCAAGGTGGTCGAGGCTGCCGGCGGCAATGCTACAAACCTAGTCAAGACCATCGAATATGTTACGCCGGCCGCATTGGAACGCTACCGGGACGTGGCGAGTGTGCGCGCCAGGATGCTGCAACGACCGTATCCGGCCTCGACCGGCCTGATCTGTCAGGCCTTGCTGCGCCCGGAGATGCAGATCGAAGTCGATCCTTTCGCGGTCCTGGACTGAACCGTGCGATGCCGCTCCTGACAGAGGCGCTGAAAGCCTGGATCGGCCGCGAGGTCGTCTACCCGGCGCGCGAAGATCTCGGGCGTGCCGGTATCCGCTATTTCGCTTTGGCGATCGGCGACGACAACCCGCTTCATATCGACGATGACTACGCCCGCGAAGCGGGTCATCCCTCGCTGGTGGCGCCGCCGACATTCATTGTCGAGACCTGTCAATACGCCCACCGCCAGCCCGACGAACACGGCTATATCGGCCATGTTTGGCATTTGCCGATCAAGGGTTGCCGGATGATCCGCGCCGGCAATGATTACGAATTCTTCCGCCCGGTACTGCCGACTGACCGGGTCTCGGTGACCTGGACGCTTGAGGATATGGCCGAGCGGGAGTCCTCCCGCGGCGGCACGCAGCTCTTTGTCTCTTCGGTCGCACGTTACTACGATGCCGCCGGCGATCTGCTGGCGGTCAACCGGGAGACCCTCGTCTACCAGCCGCTGGCGGCCCGCGCATGATCACGTCGACCAAGAGCGCCGCGTCGCTGCAACCGGGTGATGCCCTGCCGGCGGCAGAAAAGACGTTCACCGCGGTCGAGCTGGTGATGTACGGGGCGGCGACCTGGGATTGGCACCGGTTGCATTATGATCCCGATTTCGCAGATGCGATGCAGTTGCCGGGGCCGGTCGTCGACGGTCAGGTCTACGGGGCAATGTTTGCCAAGCAGGCGTTGGATTGGCTCGGGCCCAAGGCCTTTGTGCGGCGGCTCGTCTTCCGCATGCGCTCGATGGCTTTCGCCGGCGACACTCTTCGTCTCGAGGGCGAGGTGATCGAGCTCCGCGACGGCCGCAGTTTCGATGTCGTGGTGCTGGATCAGCGCTTGACCAATAATGGCTGCCGAGTCGCCGAGGCGACGACCGAGGTCCGGCTGCCGCGCTAGTACTACAGTTGCGCGTTTTGTCGACGTTTATATTGGGAGACAGCGGCAGAGGCTTGGTGTTTTCGTTGCCAGAGGGACCACTGGATGATGTCGGGCGGCCTGTTCGGGGTCTTGAAGACGAGGCGGGCGAGAAGGGTTTTGATTTCGGGGACCGAGGGAACGAGAGCGGCGAGCAGCGTCAGGCGGCGATTGGCGTCGCGGGACTCGTTTCGTTCCGTTTGCCGGATGCGGCGCGGCGCAGGTCTGCAGCGAGTTTGGCGAGGAAGGCGGCGGCGGCCATGACGAGGCTCATATGGCGATGCCATCCGTGCCAGGAGCGGGCCTCGCAGTGGTCGAGGCCGAGATCGTCCTTGGCCCTCTGGAAGCATTCCTCGATGGTCCATCGCAGACCGGCGGCGCCGGCGAGTTCGGCGAGCGCGGTATCGGCGGGACAGAAGACGAGATAGTAAGCCCGTTTGTCCGGGTCGTTGCGGGAGCGGCGGATCAGCAGCCAGCGTTCCCGGTCCTCCCGGCAGGGCCACGGCATGGCGATCCGGGCCCAGTCATAGAGCCTTGGGCCCTTGCTGCCCTCGCCGGCGGCATGGGCCGCCCAGGCCTCGTCTTCCAGACCGTCGGTGATTGTCGCGGGATCGGTCTGGATCAGCCCGGCCGGTGTGAGGAAGCGCAGGGTGTGGTTGCCGCGCACGGCCAGGACATAGCTTTGTCCCCGCTCTTCCAGCATGCGCCGCAGGCCGGAGTCCGATCCGTAGACCGCGTCGGCCAGAACGAAGGCGCAAGGCACGCCGGTGTCGAGCGCTTCGCCGATCATCTCGCGGGCCAGCGCCGGCTTGGTGGCGAAGGCGACCTCGTCTGGCACGCTCGTCTTCGTGCGCCGCGCACCGTCCACCGCCCAGTCTCGCGGCAGATACAGCCGGCGGTCGATCAACGCCTGGCCGAAACGGCCCGCATAGGCGAGGAACACGCCCACCTGGCTGTTCTCCACGCGGCCCGCCGTGCCCGTATATTGGCGCGCAACGCCGACAGAGTGACGGCCCTTCTTCACGAAGCCCGTCTCGTCCACCACAAGAACCCCTTCCGGGCAGCCCAGCGCCTCGACCGCATAGGCGCGGACCTCGTCCCGAGGCGCGTCCGCATCCCAGCGGTTCCGGCCCAGAAGACCCTGCATCCGCCAGGGCCGCGACAGGCCAGCCTGCTCCGCCATCATCCAGCCCGTCTTGCGCTCGATCCCCGAAAGAAGCCCGTCCAGAAACGCCCCGCCCGTCTCTCGAAGCTGGTTGCGTCCGAAGACAGGGCCCAAACGGGCCTTCCACGAACTCAGCTCTCGCTCCCATTCCAGAAGCGAACCCGACCACTCCGCTACGCTCATTCCGTCCGTCCTCCGAAACAACCAACGGAATGAATCACGCTTCGAGAAAATCCGCAACTGTAGTACTAGGTTCAATCGACATTCAGGGTTCCTGCGGCAGAGATTATGTGATTCATGGCCCTCCAACTGATTTTCGGTTGGAGGTAGGCGATGGTGAAGCGCTATGATACCAAGGTTCTTAGCTCAGAACTCATAGGCCCATTTTCGGGTTCCGATAGAGGCGATACGATCTGGCTGTTCGGCGAGTTTGTTCCAAGCATGGCAGCAGTGATCGAGGATGTCGTCGTAGTCTCGGAAGATGCGGTTCGAGAGCCAGTTGTCGCGCAAGAACTGCCAGACGTTCTCGACCGGATTGAGTTCCGGCGCTCGGGGCGGGAGCGGCAGCAGGGTGATGTTGTGGGGGACTTGGAGCGTCGAGGAGGTATGCCAGCCTGCCCGGTCGAGGATGACGACGGCATGGGCACCGGGTTCGATGGCCCGGCCGATCTCGGTGAGATGGGCGCTCATTGCCTGTGTATCGGCCCGGGGCATGACAAGGCCTGCCGCCTTGCCTTTCTTCGGGCAGATGGCGCCGAAGATATAGGCCGAGGTTGTGCGCTGGTCCTTGGGAGCTGACGGGCGCGTGCCGCGTCTGGCCCATCGCCGGGTGATCTTGTTCTTCTGCCCGACACGCGCCTCGTCCTGCCACCAGACTTCGACCTCGACACCTTCGTCGAGCTTTGCGCGGAGTTTCTTCAGGCGCTCAGGGAAGTTTTTTTGAACGCCGCCACGGCGTCGTCGTCCTGAGCATAATGGCGCGGGCGGGCCGAGAGCTTGGCGTAGCCCATCCGGCGCAACTCCCGCCCGACCGTCACCTCGGACACCGATACGCCGAACTGCTCCCGCAGCCACCGGGCCAGGTCGCAGCGACGCCAACGCACCACATCGTGGATCGTCGGGTCCGGACCGGTCTCGACGATCCCGGCCAACGCCGCGCGCTGCTCCGCGCTCAGCTTGTGCGGCGGACCCGCTGCCTTGCGGTCGAGCAAGCCATCCGGGCCGTCCGCGTTGAAGCGCAGAACCCAGTCCCGGACGATCTGCAACCCCACCCCCGCAAAACGCGCCGCCTCCGAACGACGATGCCCGTCATAGATCGTCGCCAGCGCAAGCAAACGGCGGTTCTGCGCCCCGTCACGGCTCTGCTGCGCCACACGACGCAGCGATGCCGCATCGAAATCATCCCTCAAAGCGATCGCCGCTCCCATGCCGAAACTCCAATCCACGGTCCGGCTATTGAGTCAGAAAACCAACCCTGCGGGAATCCCCCAGATGAGTCTCAGATCGCGAACGTTAGTATGACCCGACTTGAACAGTGAGCGGCGATTTTTGCCGGGTCCGGCTTTGGCAAGTCGTTGAAATCATTGGACGGTTGGGTTCAGGTTTGGGAGGGGTGGAGAAAATGTAGTGAAACATTTTCACGGTTTTGACTTTGTTTGCTTGATATTGATGATGTTCTCGCATACAACGGTGTCATGTTCGTGCGCGAAACGACCGCCCGGGGGCACCGTTATCTCTACCTCGTCGAGAGCGTGCGCGAGGGCAAGCGGGTGCGCCAGCGCACGATCCGCGCGCTCGGTCGCAAGGACGCCCTGCAGGCGAGCGGGGAACTGGACCGCCTGATCGCCTCGCTGGCGCGCCACTCGGATCGGTCCCCGGTGCTGAACGACATGGTGGACGGCGCTCTTGCCTGCGTTCGGATCGGCGGTCCGCTGCTGTTCGGGCGTCTGTGGGACCGGCTGGGCCTCGGCGATGCGGTGAACGAGCTTGTGGACGGCCGCGGGTTCGGCTTCGCGGTCGAGCGGGCGGTGTTCGTGAGCGTGCTGCACCGGCTGTTCGTGTCGGGCTCGGACCGGTCGTGCGAGAAATGGATGGACGACTACGCCATCCCCGGGATCGAGGGCCTGCGTCTTCACCATCTCTATCGGGCGATGGCATGGCTGGGCGAAGAACTGGAGCCGCCCGGCGAGGGCGGTCTGGCGGTGCGCTGCGTGAAGGACGACATCGAGGAGCGTCTGTTCGCTCGCCGCCGCGACCTGTTCAGCGACCTGTCGCTGGTGTTCATGGATACCACGACGCTGTCGTTCCATGGCGCGGGCGGAGAGACGCTTGGCGCGCACGGGCACTCGAAGGACCACCGCCCGGACCTTCGCCAGATGGTGCTGGCGGTGGTTCTGGACGGCGAGGGCCGGCCGGTCTGCACGGAGATGCTGCCCGGCAACACGGCTGACAGCACGGTTCTGCTGCCGATCGTGGACCGTCTGCGGTCGCGCTTCGGGATCGGTCGCGTCTGCGTGGTGGCGGACCGGGGGATGATCTCGGCGGCGACGATCGCGGCGCTTGAGGAGCGAGGTCTGGACTACATCCTGGGTGCGCGCGAGCGGCGCACGACGGTGGTCCGGGAGGTGGTGCTCAGGGACGGGAAGCCGTTTGTGCCGCTTTCGATCGAACGCGCGCGCGGCGAGACGCAGCTGTTCGTGAAGGAGGTCACGGTGGCCGGCGCGCGCTACATCGTGTGCCGCAACGAGGCGGAAGCGGAAAAGGACCGCGCCGACCGGCAGGCGGTGGTCGAGGGCTTGCAGAAGCGGCTCAAGGGCAGCGAGAAGGCGCTGATCGGCAACAGCGCCTACCGGCGCTATCTGCGCAGGACGGGCGCGGGCAAGGCGTTCGAAATCGACGCCGGCAAGCTCGCCGACGAGGCCCGCTTCGACGCCATCTTCGTGCTGCGCACGAACGCCGCAATGACGCCGCTCAATGCCGTGCTGCGGTACAGGGAACTGCTCCGGGTCGAGGACCTGTTCCGCCGCGCGAAGGCCCAGCTGCGCACCCGCCCGATCTACCACTCCTGCGACGCCGCCATCCGCGGGCATGTCTTCTGCTCCTTCCTCGCCCTCGTCCTCCAGAAGGAGTTGGCCGACCGCTGCCGCGCCGCCGGCGTCGATGTCGAATGGGACGACCTCATCCGCGACCTCGACCGCCTGCAAGAGGCCTCCATCGAGAACGACGGCAAGCGCGTCACTACCCGAACCCATGTTCAGGGCCAGGTCGGGAAGGTCTTCCAGGCCGCTGGCGTCGTCTTGCCGCCGAACTGGCGCGAACACTCCGCCTGACCGTCTCCAGAACCGCGAAAATGTAGTGGGTACAACCGGAACCGCCGGTGTAACCCCCTGTTCCGTCAAATACTTTTAATCTCTGCTGTTGAAGTTGGGTATGAGTTGACGGATGCGCAGTGGGTCCGCATCGAAGGTCTGCTTTTGGGCAAGCCGGGCGATCCGGGGTGTTCGACCGGTTATTCGTCAACGCCGTTCTCTGGGTGCTTCGCTCGGGCGCCCACTGGCGCGACCTGCCGGCGCGCTACGGGAAGTGGAAGTCGGTGCACAAGCGTTTCACACGCTGGGCCAAAGCGGGCGTCTGGGAACGGGTGTTCGATGCCCCCACGACGGATCGCGACAATGACTATCTCATGCTCGACAGCACCATCGTGCGCGCGCATCAGCAGGCGGCCACCGGAAAAGGGGGGGCGGGACCAGGCTATGGGGCGTTCCAGTGGCGGACTGACGACCAAAATCCACATCGCCTGTGACACCTTCGGTCGACCGCTCCGTGTGATCCTCTCGCCCGGACAGGCCGGCGACGCGCCAACGGCCCCGGCGTTGACGGAGGGGTTTCGGCGCTGCCATGTGCTGGCCGACGCAGCCTACGACACCAATGCCATCCGCAACCGCATCGCCGACATCGAGGCCGAGGCCGTCATCCCCTGTAATCCAAGGCGAAAGCGCCTCATCGCCTATGACGCCGCAACCGGGGCCATCGCCGTCAGAGTTGCCTTGACCTGCTCGACGCTGGAGCCATGCGGGGGAAAAATCACGATGTGGCGGAACCCGGCGCCGCGCCGGATCTGCATCGCCTCCAAGCATTCGGCCCTGTTGCCGGCGATGACCAGATCGTCGAGTACCGGGCGCGGAATCGCCGCGGCCGCGGCCGCGCGATTGCCTGCCTTCCAGGCGCTGCGGACGCGATCGGCGACCTTGCCATAGCCGTAGCTGTGCAGCAGTTCGTGATAGAACCGGCCCATGCTGCCAACATAGTAGGCGAGGTGCTCACGGCATTGCATGCGCGCCGTCTCGCCGTCCCGCGAGTAGGCGACCAGGGTCATCGCCGCCATGTCGATGTCGTCCGGGTCTCGACCCGCCGATCGTGCGGCTTCGGCCAGCGGGCGCCGGAGGCCGTCCAGGTGGCGTACCGAAACATGGGTTGGCAGCCAGCCATCGGCAATGCGTCCGGTCAGGTGTACCGACCGTGGTTTTAAGGTGGCGAGATACAGCGGCATTCGCTCCTGCACCGGGCGAATCGACAGCCGGAATCCGCTCAGCCGGAAGAATTCGCCGTCGTGCTCGACGCGCCCGCCGGAAAGCGCCAAGCGGATGATTGCGACCGTTTCCTGGGTACGGGCCAACGGTTTTGTAAACTTGCTGCCATGCCACCGCTGGATGACCACCGGACCGCTGGTCCCGAGCCCGATTATTGCCCGCCCGCGGGACATTTCATCCAGCGTCGCGAAGCTCTGGGCCAACAGGGACGGTGAGCGCGAGAACACGTTGACGATACCGGTCGCCAGCTTGAGGCGGCTGGTCTGCCCCGCCAGCAGGCCAAGCTGCGTGAACGCGTCCGAACCGAAGGCCTCTGGCATCCAAACGGCCTCGTAACCTGCCGCTTCGGCCAGCTGCGCGTAATCAACGGCATGGCGTCGGTGTTCGGCGCTGCTGAAGGGTGAAACATAGGACAACCGCATTGATCAAACCCGGAGTCGATCGGCTCACGCGAGAGGGTGGTCAAGCAGGCCGGACAGCATTTCCTTCAGGCGACCGCGCTCGACTTTGCCGGTCGAGTTGGAGGGAATGGAGTCAACGAAAAAATAGTGCCGCGGTCGCTTGAAGTTGGCGAGCTCCGGGCTCCTGCGGCAGAACCGGTCGAGCACTTCGCCATTCAGCGCCGGGTCCCTGGCAATGATTGCAGCGCAGACCACCTGGCCCCATTTTCGGCTCGGCAGGCCGACCACAGCAGCATCGGAAAGGCCGGGATGGGCGAACAGGACGTTCTCGATCTCCGAAGGATGCACGTTTTCGCCACCGGTCTTGATCGTGTGGTCGAGGCGCCCCATCACGGTGACGAAATTGGCCTCATCGTTATAGGCGGCATCGCCGGAGAAATACCAGCCGTCCCGCAAAGCTGCGGCCGTCCGCACGGGTGAACGGAAATATTCCTTCATGATGCTGGGGCCGCGGGCGATCAACTCGCCAACTTCGCCCGCGGCAACGGTGTCCTCCGGAGTGTCGGCATCGGTGTGGACGATCCGGACCTCCATGCCGACGGTCGCCTGACCGACGCATCCGAGCTTATCAGGATGGCGGCGGTAATCGCAGGCAGTTACCGCCAATCCCTCGGTAAATCCGTAGACGTTCAGGAACCGGCCCGGGAACAGCGTCATGCATTTGCGCGTCACATCGTCGGCCAGTGTCTGGCCGCCGTAAAAGCCGCATCGCAAGCTGGTCAGGTCGTACCTGGAGAGCTCGGCCTGGACCATCATCACCATTTGCGTAGGCACACCGTGCAGGCAGGTGAGGCGTTCCTGTTCGACCAGGGACAGCGTCTCCTCGACATCGAAGCCGCGGGTCATCACATTGGTGCCGCCAAGCAGCACAAAGGGCATGAATTGAAGTTGCAACTGGGCGATATGGAACAGCGGCTTGTTGTTGAGGATGCTGTCGTCAGGGCCGAAACCGCATTCCAGGGCCATTGTCACGGCGCCGAACAGCTCCGCGGCATGGGTTCGCACGACGCCTTTCGGCAATCCGGTGGTGCCGGAGGTGTACATAATGAACGCCACATCCTCGAGGTCGGCCCCGACGCCCGGCTCGCGATCCGATGCCGGGGCCACGAAGCATTCGAATGGCGTTTCGCCATGTTCCGGGGTGCCGCCGATATAGATCAACTCCTCGATCGTGGTCAGATCGTCCCGAACCGCCATTACGGGGTCACGCAGAGCTTCCTCAAACACCAGCAGGCGGGCCGCGCAGTCATTGATGATATAGGCGATCTCGTTCGGTGCTAGGCGATAGTTAATGGGCACGGGAACCGCGCCGATCTTCAACAACCCGTAGATGCCGGTGACCTGTTCCGGCAGGTTCCAGGTTAGGAAGGCGACCCGGTCACCGAGCGAAATCCCGCGCGCTGCGAAGGCATTGGCTGCCCGATTGACGTCGCGGTTCCACTGGCTATAGGTCCAGCGGCGGCCTTCGAAGACGAGTGCGGTCTTGTCCGGCCGTTTCAGAGCTGTCTGTGTCAGCGTCAGTCCCAGATTCATCCGTCACCAATATTGTCCGCAGGACGGCGGCGAGCGTAGGCTGGCCGTTGGGCGGTGGCAAGATACCGCATCGCCGGTGCGGCATCCGGTGCTGTCGGTTTGGTGGCCGTGCGTGACGACTGCGGCATTGGCTTGCGGCAGCAAACGGGAACGGGAGCAACGGATGAATTTTGATCCGCCGGAGGAACATCGGCTTCTTCGTGACAGCGTGCGGCGATTCTTCGAGCGCGAGCTTCCGGAGACGCGCATCCGCGAGATGGACCGCGAACGGCGGATCCCGCGGGAGATCTGGAAGCGCTTCGCCGAACTGGGCTGGACCGGTTTGTCGGTGCCGGAGGCCTATGGCGGCAGTGGCGGCGATGTCCTGACCGGGGCTGTTTTCTGCGAGGAGCTGTCGCGGCAGTTTCCGTCGCTGGCCATGGACTGGCTGCTGCTGTCGATGACGGCGCGCACCTTTCGTGAACATGGTTCGCCGGATCAGAAGGCCGAATACCTGCCACGTCTGGTGCAGGGTGAATTCATCATGGCATTCGGCATGACCGAGCCGGGCGGCGGCACTGACGTGCTCGGTCTGACAACCCGCGCCGGCATACAGGACAACCAGTGGACGGTGCAGGGGCAGAAGCTCTTCACCAGCTTCGCCGACGACGCCGATGCCATCCTCGTGCTTTGCCGGACCGATCCCGCGCCTGACGGAAAGCGTGCCCGCGGTCTTTCTCTGGTGCTGACACCGCGTCACCAACCGGCTGTGCAGGTCCGCCGCCTGGAACTGATGGGTATGCGGGCTGGTTGCACCTGCGAGGTATTCTTCGACGCCGCCCGGGCACCGGCCGACGCGGTGGTCGGAGAACAGGGCCGGGGTTGGTACCACCTGTTGTCGTCGCTCGACGAAGAACGCATCCTAGCTGCAGCAATCTATGTCGGAATCACAGCTTCGGCGCTGGATCTGGCGGTGCGGTATGCCAGGGACCGCTATGCGTTCGGGCGCCCGATCGGCGCCTACCAGGCGGTGCAGCATCCTTTGGCCGAGGCGGCCACGGAACTGGAACAAATACGCCTGCTGACATTCAAGGCGGCGTGGTTGCAATCCAACGGCCGCGCGTGCTCCAACGAGGCGGCAATGGCGAAACTGGCGGCCACGGAGACCGCAATACGCACCACTGACCGCTGCATGCGGGTGTTGGGTGGCTACGGCCTGATGGAGGAATCGCCCACAGAACGGTTGTTTCGCGACGCCCGGCTCGGCCCCTTCAGCCCGATTTCCAACGAAATGGTGAAGAATTTCCTCGGGGAGCGCCTCGGATTGCCACGTAGTTACTGAGCGGCGGCAGGCGGGCGATGCGACATGTCATGCCTCCCGCAAGCGACGCTTGAGAATCTTGCCGGTCGCGTTTTTTGGCAATTCGTCGACGAAAACGATTTCACGCGGGACCTTGTAGCTCGACAGATCGGCCCGACAAAAGGTGGTGATCGACTCAGCATCGGGTCTGCCGGCGCCGCGCGGCACGATATAGGCGCGGAGTCGCTCGCCCCATTTCTCGTCCGCCACGCCGACGACGGCGACTTCGGCGACCTGCGGATGGCGGTACAGCACCTCTTCGATTTGACGCGGATAGATATTGATGCCGCCGGAGATCACCATGTCGCTCTTGCGGTCGACGATATGGATGAACCCTTCCCCGTCCTTGCGAGCCAGGTCACCGGCGCTGAACCAACCGCGCTGCAACGGCGGCGGCGTGGCCCTGCCTTGCTGCCAGTAGCCGGAGAACAGGAACGGGGAATTGGTATACAGTTCACCGATCTCGTTTGCCGCCACTTCCCGTCCGTCCGGGTCTCGAAGTTCGATCGCACAATTCGGGAATGCCAGTCCGACACAGCTCTGCTTGCGCAGCTGATCGACCGGACGGATGTTGCAGGCAATGCCGACCTCCGTTGATCCGTAGGTTTCGTGGAGCAGATGCCGGCCCCACTGCTCGACAATCCGTTCCTTAACTCTTTGCGGCAGCGGCGCAGCATTGCAGATCAGGCTTTTCAGCGCGATATCGCGATGCTCGGCCAGAAATTCCGCCGGCAGTGAAAAGATCGCATGCAAGT
Source organism: Alphaproteobacteria bacterium (assembly GCA_965261985.1). Taxonomy (GTDB): domain Bacteria; phylum Pseudomonadota; class Alphaproteobacteria; order Bin95; family Bin95; genus Bin95. The sequence continues at coordinate 3,064,775 of OZ253490.1, read as the reverse complement.
GGGTGGGCACCATGAAGACGCCGGTGAAGCGGCCATCCCGCAACCGCTGAACCGCTTGTGCCGCGTCGAATGTGGTCAACAATTCGCAGGTGCCGCCGAAGAATATCGGTGCGACAGCGAATGCGAAGCCGGCCCCATGGGCGAGTGGTGCCAGGGCGAGGAAGGAGTCTTCCGGTCCGAAGCATCCGTATTCCACCGCCATGGCATAGAACAGCAGCGCCCGCGCCCGATGCGGCAGCAATACGCCCTTCGGCCTTCCCGTCGTGCCCGAGGTAAAGGGAATGCTGAAGATATCCCACTCGCCGGCGACCGGCCGGTAGGGCTGACCCGGCCCGTTGTTCAGCAAGGCTTCGTATTCCGGTCCGAACACGATAAGCCTTTCAACAGTCGCGAAGGCTGCGCCTTGCGCGACATGCGCACAATCCTGGTGGACGAACAGCACCTTGACGCAAGCGTCGTTGCAGATCTCGGTCAGTTCGGCCCGGTTCAGCCGGCCGGACAGTGTCACCACGGGCGAACCGGCATCCGACAAGGCCAGCGCCGTCTCGATGAATTCGATGCAGTTGGGTGCGAAAACCCCGACATGTTGACCGGGTTCCAGGCTGAGCGTCCCGTTCGCTGCGGCGGCCAGGGCGTCGATCCTGGCAACCAACTCTCGATATGTCCGTTCAGCCTTGCCATGCCGCAGAGCGACCCTGTCAGGGTATTTCAAAGCCGACGTCCGCACTCCGCTCGACACTGTAAACGGTCGATATGTCTCGGGAACGTTGAGAGATAGCGTCGTCAGTTCCATAGCGACCAATCGCTCGACCGTGCCAGCGTCCGGCACCCGCTGGCCGCCGCCGCCGGCGAGTATAATCATGCCGCGGGCGATACTGAAGTGGGGTCGGATGACAGGGGCGTTCGAGCGCACCGCCAGACGATCCGGTATCGTTTTCGCAAGACCGGTTTGGCAGCCACATCCGGGATTGAGCCCACTTACCGGATTTCGCCGGATTCGATGTTAGGGGCGCGGTCGACAAGCTCGTTGGCGAAGCGCAGGTTCTGCTTGAAGAACAGCACTGCCGTGCCAGTGGCCCGCTGCGGGCGATCCCGACGAGACACTGGCTCGCATGCGAGATTGGCCGGATCATCATTTTCACCGAACGTGACATCGCGGTGGTCTTCGCCGTGGCCAGCGCCATCACGGTATTGCATCAGGGCCGGGCGCTGGCGGAAGGTATCTTGAATGAGGCGCGGACCAATCCGGGGGTGTACGAGGTCTCTCTCGATGCGGCCGCGCCGGGAGCGTCGGTGTATGATGCCTTCACAGCTGCCCGGGACACCCGGAATTGGATGATTCAGTGTTGTGGCAACACCTGCGGGAGGCCGTCGCCGCGGACGATCTGATCGTCGATGGCGAGCGTTGCGCCGACTATTCTGAGGACATCTGCGGTGGTGATGTGGTTGCGGCTGCGGTCGCCCGGCCGCGCGACGTCGAGGCCCTGAGCCATGTCGTGGCGTCGGCGACTGGGCTCGGCTATGCCATCGTGCCTCGGGGCAGTGGGCATTCCTACACCGGTGGCGTGGTACCCGATCGGGAACGCTGTCTGGTCGTCGACCTCACCGGCCTAGACCGCGTGCTGGAAGTTGACGAGGTAGACCGTTGGGTCCGGGTCGAGGCCGGTTGCAGTTGGGCGCATCTGCTCGATGTCCTGGCGCCGCGACATCTGCGCACGCCTTTTTTTGGGCCGCTTTCGGGTTATCGCGCCACGATCGGCGGTGCGCTTTCACAGAGTGCCGCATTTTTTGGATCGGCCATGCACGGATTCTCCGAGCAAAGCGTGCTCGGGCTGACCGTGGTCCTGGCCGACGGGTCGGTATTGCGCACCGGCGTCGGCACGGATGATAAACCACACCCGCATGCGAGCGGGCCCGATTTCGGCTCCCTGTTCCTCGGCGATTGCGGTGCATTCGGCGTTAAGGCCGAAGCGGTGATGCGGCTGTGCAAGGCGCCGGCCAGCGAACAGTTCGCATCCTTCGAATTCGACGGAATGGAGGCAATGCTTAAGGCCCAGATCGGCCTGGCTGGGGTCGATGGGGTTGCCGAATGTTTCGGCTTTGATCCCCAGGTTCATGCAAATTTGGTCCGCGGTGGTTTCAATCTGCTCGAGGGCGCGGGGATTGTCGCCGATGTGGCACGCGGCAAGGGGTCTGTGGGTGCGCGCATGGAGCGTGTCGCCAGGTTGCTCAAGCACGGCCATCAGTCCGTCGCGGAACTGCGCTATTCGTTGCACCTGTGCGTCGAGGGAGAAAATGACGCTCACGCGATGGAACGACTGGCGCACGCAGCCGAGCTTGTCATCGATTCGGGCGGCACGCCGATTCCAGACACCATACCCCGAGTTACAAGATCGCGCCCATTTCGCCCGATCAAGGCCTTGCTCGGCCCCGACGGAGAGCGGTGGCTGACCTTGCATGGTGTTCTGCGGCTCTCCGAGGCGTGTGCCGGCTGGCGGAAGGTACGGGCAGTCCTGGACGCGGAGCGGGTCAGGCGCGCACAACATGAACTCACCGTAAGCTTGCTGACCGTCATCAGCGGCAACGCCATAGTGGTTGAACCGCATCTCTTCTGGCCCGATTCCCTCGGGCGTTTTCACCGTCGGCACGTTACCAGGGAACAGCTTCGGCGTTACGCCGCACGCCCGGCCCGGATGGAGGCCCGGGCCTTCGCACATGAACTCCGCGCCGCGCTTTGTGACGCGTTGCGAGCGGCCGGTGCCGAGCATCTGCAAATTGGCCGGTATTATCCCTACGCTGGACGTCTCGACCCGACCAAACGGCGTCTATTGCAAGCGCTCAAGACGGCGGTTGACCCAGACGGATTGATGAACCCCGGTGTGTTGCTGTCGCCCGGCGTATCCCGTTAGCGACGGCCGGATGTTGCTGTTGGTGGCACCCGTAAGTCTGTAAGCGGTTTGAACGCGGCAGGTGGATTTCAGCTTGACGAGCTGGCGAAGTTCCACGGGAGCAAGTCGTCGATACGGTCGTTGGGATGGCCGGCCGCGATGGCTTCGAGGGTGGCTTTGAGCCAGGCGTAGGGCTCGACCCCGTTCAACCTGGCGGTCTGGGTGAGTGAAGCGATCCGGCCCCAGGCGACCGCGCCTTCGTCGTGGCCGGCGAACAACGCATTCTTTCTGGTAAGGGCAATCGGCCGGACGAGATTCTCGACAGCATTGCTGTCCATCTCGACGCGGCCGTCGGCGAGGAAGAGCCGGAGGCCGTCCCAGTGGCGGGCGATATAGGCGAGCTTCTCACCGAGGCGGGACTTGGACGAGACGCGGGCACGCTGCTGCCGGAGCCAGTCGCCGAAGGCCTGGACCAGAGGCGCGAACCGCGCCTGTCGTTCGGCGAGCCGGCGCTCGGGCGGGCTGCCGCGGATCTCGGCCTCGATGGCGTAGAGCTCGGCGATCCGGCGCAGGCCCTCGACCGCGATCTCCGAGCCGCTGCTGTCGTAGATTTCGCGGAGCCGGCGCCGACAATGTGCCCAGCTAGCGACAGGGTAAGCCCTGGAAAGGGGGATGACATGAACTGAAACCTTTCAACGCGACCCAGCGGGTTCGACCCCCGCCCGGCAAAGGCGCAGCCCGCCAGCCGGAAGCGAGTCTTGCATGGCGTGCGGCAACGCCCGTCGTGAAGCGTAGACAGCGTGTGGTGAAGCGGCTCGGTAAGCCTCTAAATCATGGAGACCGACGACGCCTTCAGTGTGTTGGGCCTGGGGGCAGCACCGGAAGCACCGCGACAGGCGAGGTGCGACGGGTCGTCCGGGGTCTTGGAAAGGCGCAGAGCCACGGGAAGGGTCGCCAGGGATCCTGTGAGGTCCTGTTCTTGCCCATGAGGAAAACCGCTGGAAGGGGACGGCCAGCGTGACCAACAAAGACCCCGGCCCGGCGACTGGCCTGCAAGTCGCCGGGAGCGCGCGAGCGGACACGAAGATGCGGGAACCCATGGACCCGGCTGGCGAAACCATAAGCCGAAGGGCATGCGGAGCAGGAAGTCGTAGCGCCTTCATAGTACCGCTGACGGCGGGGAACCGTGGCTGCCGGGGCCGATGACCGTGGTCGATTCGACGGCCGACGAGTACTATGGCGACGATGCGGCGATGGCGATGGATGTGGCGGACGCCCTCAACGCGGAGGCGCGCGAGCTCGAGGCGCTGGGCGCCGCCGTAATCCAGTTCGACAAGCCTGTGTTCAGCCGCTATCCCGACAAGGTCAGGGAATGGGGCATCGAAGCGTTGGACCGGTGTTTGGCGGGGATCGAGAACACGCAGACAGCTGTGCATATCTGCTACAGCTATCCGATGCTCGGCGTGCCCCGACCGATCGTGGACAGCTATCCGGTGATTCTGGAAGCGCTGGAAGGCTCCAGGGTCGATCAATTGGCGCTTGAGTTCGAGGCATCGCGTCTGGATCCCGCACTGCTTCGCCTTTGCCCCTCCAAAACGGTCATGTTCGGATGCATCGACTACGGAGTCGATGAGGTCGAGACACCGGAATATGTCGCGGGAAAGCTGCTCGCAGCCGCGAAGTATTTGCCGGCGACGCAGATTCAAGCGGCACCGGATTGCGGATTGGTCCCGCTGCCGCTGCCGATCGCAAGGGCGAAACTGAAGGCCATGGTCGAAGGGGCGCAGCTGGCCCGGAAACAGTTGAAATAGGTTGTGCGGAACGTCTTCTTGTCGCCACGTCAGTCGACGGCGAAGAACAAATGCACCGGTGCGGCGGCAGTGCTTCCGGCGTCACACACGGCCACGAAATATTCGAATTGCCGATGGGCCAAGATCGCGGTTACGGAAAAGCTGTCAAGGTCGGTCTATCGGTTGCCGGGAACGCCGTAGCTGGGGGCCTTGGAGGGGTCGAGAGCACGGGTCACGTAGTCGTCAAGTTGCGGGGCGTAGACCTTCCAGACATGCGCGAGTTCCCGGATCGGACAGTCTTCGGTCCAATCCACTCGTAGATCGACGATCGGCCAGGTGACGTCGCCCGCGAGCTTCATGCCGGCGGAGTGGATAGGGCCTGCTTCGCCCCCGGCATCGACCGCGGCTTGCATGGCGGCAAGCAGGCGATCGGCAAGGTGTCCCTTGCTCGCGAGAAACGCCTCGACGATGGTTCGTGGAATCGTGTCGACCGCCAGCAGATTACCGCCGCTCGCGACATCCGGTCCCGATGCCTCCCCCACGCTTCCAAGTGCGTTCGAGCCGGAGAAAATCGCCGCCCGGCCAGCGCCGTCAACCGCGAGCAATTGTCGATACTGAATGTTCGGGCTTGTCTCGGACACGACCTTGACCGCATTCGCGGCACTCGCGCCCAGCGCCATCAGGTCGAGGATCCGGTCGCCCAAGCGTGGGTCCGTGACGTTCTGGCTGAGTGCTGCGCCGACTCCATTGCGCACGTAGGCGCAGCGGGCGGCGACCGCCGGGGAGGATGATGAGACGGCAACGCCGAACATGCCTGTGTCGGCGCAGCGGGCAGCAATGGAGAATGTCACGCGAGGCGCTCCTGTTCCAACTGTTGAGTGAAGAACGGGGTCTTCGGGAACTCCCGCACTTCGATCTCATAATCCTCGGCGCGGACCCGATGGGGGTTGCCGCCGCGCACAAACCGATCCTCATGCATGCCCGGTAACGGACCGGGTGCGCAGGGCACAGCGTCGCCCGCGCCGTAAACAGAGATGAAGAGGGCTCGCGGCGAGGCAGGCCGGGTGCCTGATGGCGGTCGAAGGACAAACCGGGGGCTGCCATCGGAGGAGATCGCGTCCTCGACCACCGGAACGTCGTCCCGGCGATACTGCGCAATCTGTTCGCTGCGCAACCTCACCATGAATCTCCTCCTCAGTCCGGAATAACGGCGGTGGCGTCGATTTCGACAAGCCATTCGGGCCGCGCCAGCGCCTGGACCACGAGCCCGGTGGAGACCGGATAAACACCCTTGAAGTACAGGCCCATGGTCCGATAGACCGGCTCGCGGTGACGAATGTCGGTCAGATAGACGACGATCTTGACCAGATGTTCCATCGAGCCGCCGGCCTCCTCGATCAACTGCCCTATGTTCCGCATGACCTGGTGCGTTTGCTCCACCGGATCGTGGCTGTCGATGCTCGAACCGTCCTCGAGACTCTGCGGACATTGGCCGCGCAGGAAGACCATACTCCCTCGAGCGACAACGGCCTGACAGAGATCGTTGTCGAGGTTCTGCTCCGGGTAGGTGTCCGCCGTATTGAATTTTCGGATTCGCTCATGAGCCATTGGTGTTTTCGATCCCGTCTGATGGCGCCTGACCGTCGTCTATGCGTTCGAGCGTTCGCGTGGTCAAGCGGTCCGAGATTGCTGTCGCCTGGCGATGTGCTCCGCCAAGTATCTGGCATCGTGCCAGACGCCCCGAATGAAGGAAGAAGATCGATTCGATAGCCACGGCAACCCTAGGAAGCAGAGCCCAGGCACGTCCGAGACGCCGCTATGGCACGGCAATCTGGGTAAGAAATCTCAGGTTGATTGCCGCGCCATACGCCGCGCCGGTACAGTTTTGCTCCGCCGTTGACACCTCATACAGAAGCCTCTCGGCTCCCGTCAGCAGGGCGGGGTCGATGGCACGGGAACCGAATGCCTTTCGGATATCGGGCATCGAACGACGGACCGCAGCAAGGAAAGCCTTTCCGCAATTGTCGAGCAGATGCCACCGGTCCGCGACCTGCACTGCCTTCGGAAGAGCCCGCGAAACGGCCCGACCGTAACCGCCATCGCGATCACGGGCCACGATCTCGACCCCGGAGTCGGGCCAATTCTCCTGAATTCCATCGTCAGGGAGAATCCAGGAGCGCTGAGAGGCCCTCCCGCCGAGCGGGAGGGGAGAAAAGGGGCAGCCTCCCGCGAGCATGTGTACGACACCGACAGCCAGTTCGGGGTCCGCTCCGGTAGCGGGCGAAATCGCCCCCCCTCAGGCGCTTTCCTTCCCTGTTCCGGCGCCGCCCCAGGGATCCGGCGTGCTGTGTTTCGGCACGGGCGGTCTTCGGGTGAACCGCAGGCCGCAGAGTTCAAGATGTTCGAGAATGCCGCGGGCAAGGGGCCTGAAGCGGTTGTGATCGCCGGGCCTGTACCGCTTCGGCCACAGCTTCTCTTCCTTGCTGAGCGCCATCTCGATATCGAAGAGCACTTCGTCGCGCAGCGCCGGCAGGCTGTCTTCCTTGTGCATGGAGGCCTCTCACGAAATATGGAACATTTCAGCAACATATAGCTTGCCGCCGCGCACCTGCCAAGCAGGCGACTGCGTCAGACACGGGCGGATAGCTGCGAGGCCCTTCAACCGGACGGGGCGTTGAGGTTGCCCGGGCGGGGGTCGAATGGGGGCGGCAGTTTGTCAACTCGTCGCTCGGGAACCGTCCGGAGGCGAGGTCGAAGGTGCCCTTACAGGCCTTCAAATTTTTGCTGCATGGGTGCGCCTCGACACTGCCGCAAGCGGTTGAATTGGCGTCTTCGCGCGGCGTATCGTCGATCCGACCGTCGCTTCAGCGTCACCCGACTGGGACAAGGAAACAGAGATGAAGGTATATTTTGCCCCCGGATCGCGTGCGGTTCGCACAGTCTGGCTCCTGGAGGAAATCGGCAAGACGTATGACCTGGCGAGGTTCACGCTCGGCCAGAAGGAAATGCGCGGCCCCGAATACGCCAGGATCAACCCGAATGGCCGCGTGCCGACTCTGGTCGACGGCGATACGACCATCACGGAAAGCACGGCCATCGCACAATATCTGGGCGCAAGATACGCGCCGGAACTGACCCCCGGCCCGGACGCCGCGAATTTTGCAACCTATCTGCAATGGCTCAATTATGCGGAAGGCATGATCATGCCGCCGATCAACAACTATGTGGTCGAGACGATCCTGCTTCCGCCGGAACGTCGAAACGCCGAAATCGCTGCGCGCTCGTTGAAGCTGTTGAATCGGACGCTCGGCGCCGCCGAGGCACATATGAAGGGGCGGGAGTTCCTCGCGGGCGACTTTACCGTCGCCGACACGATTACCGGTCATGCCGTCATCATGTCCCGCCGTCTAGGCGCCGATTTCAGTGGATGTCCGAACCTTACCGCCTATGCCGACCGGCTCGAAGCTCGGGAGGCGTTCAAGGCTGCGGATTCAGCCTGACGGCCCAACGGTACCGCGCGCAGACCATGACCCTGGTAAGAAATGCGGGCCAGGTTCGAGATGGGGTCGGGCGAGCGAACCGGAACTCAGCTGCCGGAAGCGGGACGAAGAGCGTCGAGAGCGGCCAACGTTACGCGGATGATGCTGCGCGACATAACGGGGTCCTCGTCCACGCGCCGGATCAGCGACAACCGTTAACGGCGGCGGAATGCGGACCCAAGGGAGACTGTCAACGGCGGAGCAAAAATGATGTACTGCGGCGGCGTAAAGATGTACCACGGGCACGGCAGTAGCTTGTCCGCGTAGTCCTTGGGAGGGCCCCGCACGCGGGGCGGCGCGCCGACGGGCAGTAGGGCTTGGACGGCGGGTGGTGACTGCGGCAAGCGCGTGCCACGCGGTGGCTCTTGGCTCCGGCATCATGAAGATGATCGGCCGGGGAGACTGACGCTCCCCGCAGTGCGCCCTACAGAATCTCCAGGGGCGCGCCGCCCTCGGGTGGCGGGAAGTCCTTGTCCAGGGCCGTAAGCTCGTCATCGCTGAGCGTGATATCGAGTGCGCCCAGGTTGGCATCGACGTGGGCGATAAGGCTCGCCTTGGGCACGACGAAGACGTCCTCGTGCCGGAGCACCCAGGCGAGCGCCACCTGCATCGTCGTCACGCCGCGGGCGGCGGCGATAGCGCCGAGCGCACCGCCCGCCGGCAACCTGCCCTGATCCAGCGGCGAATAGATCATGAGCGGCTGGCCGTTGCGCCGGGACCACGGCATCAGCGATGCCTCGGGCCAGCGCCGCTTGAGGTTGTAGAGGATCTGGTTGGTCTGGCAGCCCTGGCCGCCCGGGGTCTCCCACAGGTCCTCCATGTCGTCGGTGTCGAAGTTGCTGACCCCGAAACGGCGAATCTTGCCGTCCTCCTTCAGCGCAAGGAAGCCTTCGATGGTCTCGTCGAGGGAGACGCCGCTGCGCCAGTGCAACAGGTAGAGGTCGAGATAATCGGTACCGAGGCACTTCAGGCTCTTCTCGCAGGCGCGCTTCATGCGCTTTCGCCCGGCGTTCGATGGCAGCACCTTGCTCACCAGATAGACCCTGTCGCGCTGTCCGCGGATCGCCTCGCCGATGACCCGTTCGGCACCGCCGGAACCGTACATCTCCGCCGTGTCGATCAGCGTCATGCCGCAGGCGATGCCGTGCTGGAGCGCCGCTACCTCGTCCTTGCGCGCCGCCCGGCGCTCGCCCATGCGCCACGTGCCCTGGCCGAGGGCCACGACCTCGTCGCCGCCCGGTAGTCTAACCGTCCGCATCATCGCGCTCCCCCTGGCGTCATAGCCGCGAACCTAGCACGGGCTTCCGGGGCGGCACGCGCAGGGATAGGTTGTGACCCGAACTCGCACCCCGGAGACCGCAATGACAGGCGAGAAGGAAGTCCTCAAGACCACCTGCCCGCGCGATTGCTACGACGCCTGCGGCATCGTCGCGATCAAGCGCGACGGCGCGATCACCCGCGTGCTCGGCGACCCGGACCACCCGGTGAGCCGGGGTGCGCTCTGCGGCAAGTGCGCGCTTGCCTACAACGGCGTCTTCCACGATCCCGAGGTACGGTTGCAGACGCCGCTCAAGCGCATTGGCGCCAAGGGCGAAGGGCGCTTGGAGCCGGTCTCGTGGGACGAGGCCATCGGGGACATCGCCGCACGCTTCACCCGGATTGCCGAGAGCGACGGCGCGGACAGGATCGTGCACGCGCACTACACCGGCACCTGCTCGCTGATCGCCAACAACTTCCCAATGCGCTTCCTGGGCCGCATGGGCGCCCGCGAGGTCGAGCCCGACACGGTTTGCAACATGGCCGGTCACGTCGCACTCGACTACGCGATCGGCACGTCCGCGATCGGCTTCGACCCGCGTACCGCCAAAGACTCGCACTGCATCGTCGTCTGGGGCGCGAACCCCTCTGCCTCCGCGCCGCACCAGCACAAGCACTGGCTGAAGGAGGCGCCGGGCACGGTGATCGTGATCGACCCGGTGCGCCACCCGACCGCCGAGCAGGCCGACATGCATCTGCAGCCCTTTCCCGGCAGCGATGCTTCCCTGGCCTTCGCCATGGTCCATGTGCTGGTGCGTGACGGGCTGATCGATCGCGCCTTCCTCGCTGCCCACGCGCTCGGCTGGGACGAGCTGGAGCCCGCCATCGCCCCCTGTACGCCGGCCTGGGGCGAGGCCCGCACCGGCGTGCCGCCAGCGCAGATCGAGGAAGCGGCGCGGCTCTACGGTGCGGGGCCCGCGTTACTCTGGCTCGGCCAGGGACTGCAACGCCAGGCGATGGGCGGCAACGTGATGCGCGCCTGTGCGCTGCTGCCGGCAGTCACAGGCAACTTCGGCAAGCCCGGCGCGGGGATGCTTTACCTCAATGGCAGCGGGCGGAGGGGCGTGGACGGCGACTATTTGTCGGGCGCAGCAATAAGCCAGAGCCCGCCGAGCTTCAGCCAGATGGAACTTGCGGCGAGGCTCGAAGATCCGGCGGACATCCAGGCCTTCCTTTGCTGGAACATCAATCCGGCTGCCTCAAGCCCGGAGCAGGCGCGGCTGCGCCGCGCGCTGATGCGGGAAGACCTCTTCACCGTGGTCGTCGACATTTTCCAGACCGACACCGCCGACTATGCCGACTACGTGCTGCCGGCGGCGTCGTTCCTGGAGTTCGACGATCTGGTCTCGAGCTACTTCAACCTTACCTTCTCCGCCCAGGCCAAGCTTCAGGAGCCGCTGGGCGACTCCCTGCCCAACCAGGAGATCTTCCGCCGCCTCTCACGCGCCATGGGCTTCGCGGAACCCGAGCTCTACGAGGACGACGCAACGATCATTGAGCGGATCATGGGCCAGGTGGGTGTCGAGGGCTCCTTCGAAGAGTTCAAGAAGACCGGGACGGTGTTTCCCACCACCCAACCGATCATCCAGTTCCCCGACCTCGCCTTCCCGACCCCGAGCGGCAAGATCGAGATCGCCTCGGCCCGCGCCGAGGCGGACGGCCATCCCCGCCTGCCGCTTGCCGACGCCGACCCGAAACCCCGGAACGGCCGACTGCGCCTGCTGACGCCGGCCTCGCCCTGGCTGATGAACGATTCCTATGCCAACGATCGGCGCATCGCCGAGCGCATGGGCGAAGCGACGGTGACGCTGCATCCGGAGGACGCGGCGGTCCGCGGCTTGACTGAAGGGCAGCTGGTGCGGCTCAGCAACGAGACCGGCAGCCTGGAGCTTGCGCTGGCGGTTGCCGGATCCATCCCGCAAGGCGTTGCGCTCAGCCCCAAGGGCCGCTGGCCGCGTCAGGAAGGCACGCGCGCCAACGTCAATGTCCTCAACCCCGGCATCAAGTCGGATATGGGCGAGAGCACCTGCGTCCACGGCGTCGAGGTCGAGATTGCCGCTGTCTGAAGCCTTGGCGCAACGCAACTGAACCATACCGGTGTTGCCGGCGGCGCACTGGGGTGGCCCCGGAAAATCGGACAGGTCGTTAAGGTGTTGTTAACGGCGGCGGCCGCTGTCCAGTCGAGCAGGCGGCGCAGGGCGGTGAGATCGGCGTTTTGCAAAAATACCGCCACCCTTGGCGACGGCCGATCCTCGCCAGAAGTCCGGCGCGCCACGGCAAATGTGATCTTCGCACCGCCCGGCATGGCAGTGTCATGGTTCGCGAGCTGCAGCGTGTCGTTCACGGGAAGAGGTCGGAGAAGCTGACGGCGGACACAACACCAACATGCAGATGCCGTCGGGAAGAGGCGTCCGCTCCATCATTCTTGCGCCACCGCAGCGGTACAATTTTGCTCCGCCGTTGACGGTCCGAGCCCATACCGGGTAGCTCAGCCATGACTCCATTTACCGCCAACATTGACACCGGGCGACATCTCCAACATTACATCGGTCGTGACGGTACCGAGCGGCGGCCCGTAGGCGCGTGTCGTGGGGGATGCAGTAGGGTCCTCGTTTCATCGTTCATAGCTCCTTCGGTGGCCAGTCCGATGTCATGTATGCGCAAACCAGCCTGCCGATTCCGGGGCAAACGCCAGGTCAGCAATTGCCGTTAACCTTTCTCCCGTTTGTATAGTCCTCGTAGCACCCGTAATATTGCGGGATGGGAATCATAATCCGTTTCCTCATAGGGTGGCCGCTGCCACGCACTACGAATCTAGTTCCACCATATCTTCGATATGTCCATCGGCCGTGCTTCTTGTCGGCTACATAGCGGCCTTCCGCGATAAACCCGTCGGGGCCATGAATGACCCAAGGGCCGGTCATCTTGTCGTTCCGATAGGAACCCTCCATGCTGCCGTCGTCATCGTAGTGCATGACCCAACGGCCGTTCCTCTTGCCGTCCAAATAGAAGCCCTTACTGGTTTCCCCGTCGACGGACTCGACCGAATAGCCATCCAGATTGCCATCCAAATAGTGGCTCTCAAAGGTGCCCCCTTCGGCAGTCTTCTCGACCCACCGACCGTGCAGCTTGCCGTTCACAAGGGCGCCAGTACCTATGTCGATACCGTCGGCATGATTCCATGTCTCGGTTCCGGATCCCACGGCGACACGGTCCGTGTCCCCGCAATCCCCGGACCAAGTCACCGTCTCAGGTGGATTATAGTTCGGATTGAATATATAGCATCCGGGCAAGTTAGTGAGCTCAATCCAGCACGAGGCTCCCTTATTCATTCCGGAGCATTTCGGCTCTAGCTCCTTGTCGTCCGCCTCTTGTGCAAAGCTGACGCCAGCGATTGCGACAATCGCGAAGGTCAACAGAAATGTTCGCATGGATTTTCTCCTCAGATCTGCGCCCGCTATTTGGTTCGTTTCCTTGCACTTCCGGAAGTGTTTCGCCAGTCGCTTCCGCTGACGATCCAGCTGAACGGCGTCGGCACGTTCCGCCGCCGTAGTTGGCTTCCAATTGATTACGATTGTATCTCCCAAAGTTATGTTCTGAAGCTTTGTAACTTTCCGTTTTGCCTCACTTTATCTTCCCGACAGGTGCGCAAACATGTTCTTGGTAGTAGCGCGATATTGCGGGAAATTGTGATTGGAGCTCTTTAATGCGGAACTTATCGGCGGCCGGTGCCGATTTTCCATCTACCATGCCGTAGACTTGCGGCTCCGGCCAACGGTATAAGTCTACTAAGGTAGGTTTCTCATTGGTCCGAACGCATACGACGGTGCTGGCTTCTACGTTACCGCCACGAACAACGGATTGGATAGCCCACTTGCATGGACACTGATATACCTCGGCCAAGTCGCTCGCTGGAGCGCCAGACGTAAGCGAGGCGACAATCACGAGGACCGCCAGGGCCCGCCCGGTACCTGAGAGAGTGAATGTCAGCATTGCGCGGGGTCCCTTCAAATGAACCGTTCGAAAGGCGAGGATATACCCACAGTCGAGCACACACAAGGGCTCTTTGAACGAAATCCGGTCAGGCTGGGTGGGGGGCGTTGCAGCAACGCCGGAATGAAGCTCCGAGCGGGGGCCCCCGTCCATGTGGTTCGTTCGAGACGGCGGCTGTCGATCAGGCTTCCTGGGCAGCGCGCATGCGGCTGTCAACGAAGCGTCGGAGCGGGCGGGTCCAGAACGGCGAGTTTCTCGGCCTGGTAGAAAACGGCGTCGATCAGGCGGTCCAGTTGAGCGCCATTGTCGGTGAGGACTTCGCGCTTTGCCGCCAGCGCATCGAGGCATGGCCAGAGTCTCGGAAAGACGGCCCTCGCGCCATCGATGTCGGATAGACGCGCTCTGTATTCTATTAGTCCAGAAGCGACCCAGGCGGAATGATAGGACTGGTCGTACCGACGGGCTACGCCCCGAACCGCGCTCGGGACCCTGTTCTCGGGCTCGGACATTGCGCACGGGTCGCGCACGAAGACGGTATTGACCATGTCCTCGAGGAACAACGCGTGGTGCAAATACTCGTGCCAGAGACGCTCACCGCACTCCTGCGCGGTCCAATCTGAGGATGGGGCCAGCCAGACAAAACCGATCCGTCTAGAGACGCTCCCACCGTGATGGCCGTCCCTCTTCGCCAGAAGCACGAAAGGAATCGTCTCGCAAAAGACGGCGAAGCTCTCCGGGAAACAGCGCCTGAATTGCCGCAAGCCGTCCCTGACCACCGGGCGGCACAGTCGTCTTTCCGCGTCGGTGTAGGCGCAGTCGGGGGGGAGCGTCTCGACCGCCATCGAGTCGCAAAGCGCGGCCGAGACGCCGGCGGCCTCATAGCGGTCCCATATGAGGAGCGGGCGACCATGCACCGGCGCAACGGTCACTTCCGGGGATTGGAGTTCGCAGATCGCCCGGCAAAACGAAACGTCGCTCACATCGTTGCGGGTCGCGACGAACCGCCGGACCGCCTCGAGATTGGCCTTGACGCTTCCGGGAGAAATGCAAGCGCCGCTCTCTTCGAAGACGTGCAATGTCGCGCAGCGCTGCGGGTTCAGGCCGTCTTCCGAGCGCGGCGGCGTCGCAGGCGGTCGATCGCAAGGCGCGTATCCGGGTCGGCGGAATCGCCGGAGGCGGATTCGGTGCGCCCCCGACCGGCCCTTCCGGCCGCCACCTGCATGACGACGGAAGTTGCGCGCGGTGGGCTGGCCCTGTGGTCGTCCAGGTATCCTTGAATATTGCGGGCGGTCGATCGGGATGCGGAGAAAGGGTCGGCGGCCCGACCCGGCGCGTCTTCATCCATCGGGAAGTCCTTCGTTGACTGCACTCACCGCGGCGACTTTGCCGAACTTGCCCGGCTGCGTCGAAAGAGGCGTTCGGGCCCGAGACAAGCGGGAACGGCACAGCGGAGTCGAACGGAGACCCGGCAGTCGACAGATTGTCCGCAATGCCATCTCAGAAGACCATGAAGTAGCTAAGGAACGGAGGGGGAATTTCTATATGCGTGGAAAACGCCAGGCTCCTGCCTTCCTGCACGTACCGCATGGCTTTCCTGTAGAGATCATCTTCCCGTATGGCCTTCGGCGGACGTGTGGGTCCGGTCCCCTCCATGACCTGCGGCCCCTGCTTGAACCAGGGTCCGAGGCGGCGGAAGTCGCCTTTCATGTCACTATTGCGAATTCCAAGATAACTTTCCATGAGGAGAACGGGATTACCGCCGGGCAGCAGCGAGAAGGCGCTTGGCAGACCTAGTGGATTGCCGGGCAGGCCCATGTTCGCCAGGCGGACGACGGCGCGTTTGGGCAGAAAGACCAACTGATGCGCAACGCCTACCGGGATCGCCAGCGAGCCGCCGACGGCCTCATCGCTATTGTTCTTTATGGCGTTCGGAAAATCGACCGCGTAGCCGTAGTCATGCGGCTCGCTATCGATGGTCCAACTCGTGAACAGGCTGCCATCGGGATCATACTTGGGATCGAAGCCGGCACCGGACCGCCCCAGCTGTCGGAGTTCTGGCTTGCTCTCGCCGCCCTTCTCGGGTTTCTCGCTGACAGTCGCGCGAGGCTTTTTCTTCGCAACGGCCTTGTCGATGCTGCGGAGCGCAATGTGGGTGAGATGGTCTGCGCCTCCAACGCTGCGCGCATTTTCCCAATACCTGAGAATGCCACAATGCAACCTCGGTTGACTGTCATTCTCATCATCATCGTCGCCACGCACAAAGAATATGTGCCAGAAGCTGTCCGCTTTGCTCCTGGTATGTTCCACCGGATCGAACAGGCTCCCTCGGGCGCAGTGGTAGAGCGCGGCACCCTCAACGAAAGTCTCCGGAAGACGGGGTTCTCCATGTCTGCGCCACCAGTTGGCGATCTGGCTGTCGCCCAGCCCGCGGCGTGCGCCCGTCGAACCGGAGCCCAGAAATTCGCGCGCGTCGGCCAACTCGCCACTGCCCTTTTTGAGCCACCTCCAAAGGCCGTCCTCCAACTCATCGCGACTGCGGAACACAAGCTTCCCTCGAATCAACGGCGTTGAAGCCAGTATCGCCAACGCGTCGTGCGCTGTCCAGACAAGCGTCAATCGACGACCCGGCTAGCGAGCCTGTCGCGAAGCTCCGGCAGGCACTGATGCTGCCCCGACCACCGCGCGAGAGGCGGCACGACGCAGCACCGCATCGTTTTGCAGTTGAAACGAACGCTCATTTGTGATTTGTTATCGTCTCATTTGCAGCGTTTTTCTAAGCGATGAGAGAAGGCGATGGCACATGTCAACGATCTTGCGGTGGTAGAGACGCAGATGCTCGGTTCCATTCTTCTGGTAATGGTCGAGGGGCGGGTTGACGGCACCACGATACTGCAGCTGCGGTCCTCGATCGCCACCCACGGTCGGCTCCCGCACGGTTTTATCCTTGATTTGTGCGAAGTCAGTTACGTTAGTTCTATCGGCCTGAAATTATTGCTTAACCTGAAAAAGCGAGCTCAGGAACACGGAGGTGCCGCGGTAGTTGTGATTGGGACTAATGCGCCCATCAAGGAGATTTTGTCTATCTCGGGGTTCGACCAAATTATCCGTACTTACGATGATACTGCGACAGCTATTGCCTCACTCGGGGGAGACACGGGAGTTCAAACGGCAGAAGATATACGAGTTTCACCACTCTCTCATAAGCAGGACATTGTACTCCGAACTCTTCGAGACAACAAGTGGATAACTGCTGGCATATACGGTGTTATTCTCCTTGCAAGTCGTTTCGCACGAGATCCCCATAACATTCTCGAGCTGGTCATCGGAATAGGACATCTGGAACGGGTCGGTGTTCCCGTTGTAGAGACAATACTGATGATTGCGGAAACCGGTGAGCAACTGAGTTGTCGATGGTCTGTGCGTCGTTGGAAGCAGGAGTATACCAGACTTTCGAGGAAATTGGGGACTAGTATACCTGCCGCAGACAGGCCTTTTGACGTTGACTGGATCGAAGAAGCATTGCGGACGCGGGACGATCCGCTCCGACATAATACAAAAATTCTCGATACACCAAGGAGAGTCAGTCAGGAAGGTTACTTCATGCGGCATTGTGTCGCAAACTATATGAACTCCGCTCGTAAAGGAGACCTAGCCTGCCTATCCGTTGTTGATTCCGACGGTATCAGATGGACCGTAACGGTACGGCCCGCATCGGCAGAAAATACGAGTCCCAACATCAGTGATATTCGAGGTCGATTTAATGTCGTGCCGGATTTGGCCGCCCGAGAACGCGTCGCCAAGATTCTCGGTTCCGGGTTTTTTCCAAATGAGCCGGCCTCCAGCAATGGCTGAAAAGGATCCTGATCGCAGTCTGGCCCAAACGGAAGCAGTGCTGGGCCGTATGGTGGATCGAGGATGCCTGTCAGAAGTGGACCGCGACTTCATTATTCGAGCGGCGCGAAATGCGGGCGATCCAGAGCATGCTCTGGGGTTTGCGGCGCTTCCCCCGCATATCGACCCGGGCAATTCGAAGGATCTCCCGATAAGAGAGATTATCGACACACTAATCGAGCAGGGGCGTCCGTTTTTTCTGGGTTGGCCACGGGACCGA
Source organism: Alphaproteobacteria bacterium (assembly GCA_965261985.1). Taxonomy (GTDB): domain Bacteria; phylum Pseudomonadota; class Alphaproteobacteria; order Bin95; family Bin95; genus Bin95. The sequence continues at coordinate 3,047,137 of OZ253490.1, read as the reverse complement.
TGGTGTCGCAAGCGGCGGCAACTCCAGCGCCTCCGTGAGTTTACTCCGCCCCCACCGCGCTACGAGCGCGTCGGGTGGCTGGCCCGCTGTCTTCCCTCGGATCGGCGTCTTCGCATTCTCGATACACCAAATCGCCTGCTACGCGAGTCGTTGCGGCAAGGCCTTCCACTGTCGGAACTCGATCCGCAGCTGCAGTGTGGCCGTCTCGGTGGGATCTCGGTGCTGGCAGACAAGAAGCGCTGGACGGTGGTTCTCCATGCACCGTCAGGTTTCAGGCGACCGCGGGTTCATTCGGTTCATGGCACGAACGGTGTAGCGCCCGACGAACGGGCCCGCGCGGCCATTGCCGACGCCCTCGGCAAGGGAATCGACATGACACGTCCGTCCCGCCGGGCATGGCAAGCGGTCGGTCGGGTCACGATTGGCGGGCTGGGCGCCGCGCTGTTGCTGGCGGTTGCACCGATCGAGCGTCCGGCCCCGGAATTCCTGCCGGCTGCCGGTGTTGCTGCTGCCGGTGTTGGCTGCTACGCGATACGACAAGTGTTGTCGGAGATGACCGCGAAGATCGCCACCGACAACCAATCGCTTCGATGGTCCAGGTGGTTGTCGGCGGCGATCTTCGCGGTCATCTGGCTCGGACCGGCGGTCGCGGCAGCGGTCGCAATCCATGCTCCGGTTCCGATCATCCTGGAGCATTTCCACACCGCAAAACCGGTCGGGCGCCAGCTATTGTGGCTACCGGTCGCTTACCTCACGGCAGCGCTTGCCTGGCCACCCATCGGCAGATGGTGTTGATCGGCGTGGAATATTGACCCCCGATTGGGGGTAATCGGCGTCCAAAATTGACCCCCCCATGGTTTGTTCCCATGAACGCACCTTGTCATTGGACGGACGAGGTGAGGGGGAGATGCTGGTAGTGGAAACGATCGCACGGATCCGTCGGGATCATCTGGTGAGGGGCGTTCCGACCAAGACGATCGCCCGGGATTTGAGGGTTTCGAAGAACACGGTGCGCAAGGTGGTGCGGGGCGATGAGACCTCGTACAGCTACGAGCGCAAGATCCAGCCGATGCCGAAGCTTGGACCGTGGGTGGATGAGCTCGAGCGCCAGCTGAAGGCCAACGAGAAGAAGGCGCGCCGGGATCGGCTGTCTCTGCTGCGGATTCATGAAGACCTTGCGTCTCTGGGCTATGAGGGCGGCTACGACGCGGTGCGCCGCTATGCCAGGGTCTGGCGGCGCCGGCACCGGCTGTCGTCGTCGTCCGAGGCCTATGTGCCGCTGATCTTCGATCCGGGCGAGGCCTACCAGTTCGACTGGAGCCACGAATACGCGGTGTTGTCGGGCACGACGACCAGGGTGAAGGCGGCGCACATGCGGCTGTGTCACAGCCGCATGCAGCTGGTCCAGATCTTCCCGCGCGAGAGCCAGGAGATGGTGTTCGAGGCGCACGAGCGCGCGTTCCGCTTCTTCGGCGGGGTCTGCCGGCGCGGCATCTACGACAACATGAAGACGGCGGTGAGCACGGTGTTCGTGGGCAAGAAGCGGGACTACAACCGCCGCTTCCAGGAGATGTGTACCCACCATCTGGTGGAGCCTGTGGCGTGCACGCCCGGGGCTGGCTGGGAGAAGGGGCAGGTCGAGAGACAGGTGGGTGACGTTCGCGGCCGCCTGTTCGTGCCCAGCCCGCGGGGCCGCTCCTACGCCGAGATCAACGAGTGGCTCATGGATCGGTGCATCGAGGACGCCAGGAAGCGTCCGCATCCGACGATCCCGGGCAAGACGGTGTGGCAGGTGTTCGAGGAGGAGCGGCCCTTCCTGACAGCGTATCGCGGCCCCTTCGACGGCTTCCACGCCACTGAGGTAGCGGTCTCCAAGACTTGTCTGGTGCGCTTCGACAACAACCAGTACAGCGTGGCGGCCCGCGCGGTCGGGCGACCGGTGGACGTGCGGGCCTATGCCGATCGGATCGTCATCCGCCAGGACGGCGAGATCGTCGCCGAGCATCCCCGCAGCTTCGGGCGCGGCCGGATCGTCTACGATCCGTGGCACTACGTGCCGATTCTGACGAAGAAGCCCGGCGCGCTGCGCAATGGCGCGCCCTTCAAGGGCTGGCAGTTGCCTAACGCGCTCGGGCGCCTGCGGACCCGGCTTTCCGCCCGCGACGACGGCGACCGGCAGTTCGTCAAGGTTCTCGCGGCGGTGCTGGAGGACGGGCTGGAGGCGGTCGAGGCGGCCTGTGCCGAGGCGCTCGACAGCGGCGCCTGCAGCGCCGACGTCGTGCTCAACATCCTGGCCCGGCGGTGCCAGCCGGCGCCGCCGGCGACCATCCCGACGCCCGAGGGCCTGCGGCTTCGCCACCAGCCGGTGGCCGACTGTCGGCGCTACGACCGCCTGAGGGGGGCCGGCCATGGAGCGTCATGAGGTGCTGGCGATGATGACAACGCTGAAGCTCGCGGGGATGCGCGCCGCCTATGACGACATCCTCGCCGACGGGCTCAAGCGCCGTCATCCGGTGCAACAGATCTTCGGCGCTCTGCTGAGGGCCGAGATCGCCGACAAGACGGCACGCTCGATCAAGTACCAGATGGCGTCCGCCAGGCTGCCGGCGGCCAAGGAGCTGGCCGAGTTCGACTTCGCCGCCTCGCCGGTCAACGAGCCCCTGATCCGCGACCTCGCAATGGGCGGCTTCCTGGAAGCCAAGCGCAACATCGTGCTGGTCGGCGGCACCGGCACCGGCAAGACCCATCTCGCCGTCGCCATCGCGCGGTCCTGCATCCGCAAGGGCGCGCGCGGCCGCTTCTACAACGTCGTCGACCTGGTCAATCTCCTCGAGGCCGAGATCCGCTCCGGACGCCAGGGCCGCACCGCGGACCAGCTCACCCGGCGCGACTTCGTCATCCTCGACGAACTCGGCTACCTGCCCTTCGCCCAGGCCGGCGGGCAGCTGCTCTTCCACCTCATGAGCCGGCTCTACGAGCGCACCTCGATCGTCATCACCACCAACCTCGCCTTCGGCGAATGGCCGTCCGTCTTCGGCGACCCCAAGATGACCACAGCCCTGCTCGACCGCCTGACCCATCATTGCGAGATCATCGAGACCGGAAACGAGAGCTGGCGCTTCAAGAACCGCTCCTGACCCGGCGCCGACCGTCCCCGCGGCCCGGTTGCCCCGGTGGGCCAACAGGCACCCCCCACGCGGCTTCGCTCCGCGTAGCGCAGGGCGCTACACGAAGCCGCGCGGGTCCCCCCTGTTGACTACCGGGACAACCTCCGCCGTGCCACTCAGGGGGGTCAATATTGCACGCCGATCGGGGGTCAAACTTCAAAGCCGATTGACAGTTCGGATGGCGGCGTTTACGCCGCCGCGGGAGAGCCTGCCCCCCCGGATCGCAGTCCGGGGCAGGCTCTCTCGTTCCGGGGGCAAGGTCGGCCGGCGCTGGAGGATCTGCGACCCCCGGCGGCGCTTCTGGTACGACGTACTCCGGAAAACCGCCGAGGAAATACGGGAGCGATACGGCAGTTTCTTTGGGCGCTCCACCGAAAGGCTGGCGGACCGGCTGCGGTCCCTGGAGGACGCCGCCCTCGCACAGCTGAAGCGCGAATGCGGCCCGGCCTGGCCGTCTGTGCCGACAGGGGGTCCCGGGGCACGGGTCCGCCCGCTGCCCCGGAAAACCGCCCCGGTCGAGCGGCGCGCTTTCGCGTTCGACGTGGCGGCGCCCGGTGTCCTGGAGGGCATGCTGATCCCCTATGGCGTCCCGATGTGCATCGGCGGCGCCTTCGACGAGATCTTCGAGCCCGGTTCCGTGCTGGCGAACGGCCTGCTGGTGAATGTCCGCCATGACTGGGGCAGCCATCTGGCCCGGTCCGGCCAGGGTCTGGAACTGAATGACGGTCCCGAAGGCATGCGCGCGACCGTGACCCTGCCGGACACGATCGACGGGCGCCGGGTCCGGGCGCGCGTCGAGGCGGGCGAGCTGACGGCGTTCAGCGCCGCGTTCCAGGCGATCGAGGAAGAATGGCCCGCTCCTCCTGCCGAGCCTGCCCCCGGATCCGGTCCGGGGCAAGCTCTCCCCGGATCGCAGGAGCCTGCCCCGGACTCGATCCGGGGGGACCGACGCATCGTCCGCCGGGCGCGGCTTGTCGGCTTGGCCCTGGTGGATCGCCCGGAGCACGAGACCCCGCTCGTCGACGGGGTCCGGGTGCGGCACTGATGGCGAGGGCGGACATTCCGGAGGCGCTGCGCGCCGGGGCGCGGGCTGCGCTCGCCGCCGACCGCAATGTCCGGGCGGTGCTGCTCTACGGCTCGCGCGCCCGGGGCGACCACGGCCCCGGAAGCGACTGGGACATCGCCGTGCTCACCCGCCGGGGCGGATGGCGGCTCCGCTCGCACGAGCCCGTCGGCTGGGGGGAGAGGCCCGAATTCGAGACGCCCTTTTTCCTGCGCCTGTCGGAGGGCGAGCTGCGGCTGCGGAAGGATGCGGTCGGCCATCCGGCCTTCGCGGTGGCGCGCGACGGGGTGCTGCTGGCGGGCTCCTGGCGCCGTCCGGTTCCGGGGCGACCGCTGCCGATGGGGCCGGTCGACTATGCCCGCACGATCGACATGGCCCTGCGCAACCTCATGCAGGCCGTCTATGGCGCCTGCAGGCTGCTGACGGAGCCGGTTGACCCTGTGTTCCGCCGCCTCTGTTCTGCGCACGGGTTCCTCCGGGACTGCCACTGGATTTCCCGGCAGAGCGGCTGGGCGGCCTCGGGGCTGGCCGTGGCCGCGCTGGCGCGGTTCGCGACGCCCGGCACGCGCAAGCGGTCGCCGGAATGGCTGGCCCGCTCCATCCCCGACCCCGCTCTCGCCGTCGCCATTGCCGGCCTGGGCGGTCCCGTCGCCGAAGAGGACGAGCGGGGGGAGCCGGCCTGTCGCCCCGAAGACCTCGAGGCGGCGCTGGTCCGCATCGCCCGGATTGCGGAGAGCCTGCCGGCGGAGCTTCTGGCGGCCTCCCGCGCCCCGCAGCTTCGGCGTCTGGCGCCGGGTCATGCGCTCCGGCAGGCCCGGCGCCTGCGCCGGATGGCCGGCGATTTGCGCGAGGCGCGCCTGGAACTGGCCGCCGGGGGGCCGGTCCCGGCAGATCTTGCTGTGAGCGCCCGGGCGCTGGAGGAATACGACCGCATGGCCCCCGCGTTCGAAGAGGCGGCCCGGGGCCTCATGGCCATCCCCCGCATCCTGAAGGCCGAAAGCGCCGGAGGCGCTGCGCGCCGGCGCCCGGCACGGTGAGGCCCGTCCCATGCGCATCCAGGTCCTCTCCGATCTCCATCTCGAATTCGGCGGCTCCGGAGTCCCCCGGCTTGCGCCGGGCGCGGAGGTCGTCGTCATGGCCGGCGATCTCGCGCCGGCGAAACGGCGCTCCGCGCGGCTCGCGGCCCGCGCCTGGAAGGACGCCGCGCACATCCTCTATGTGCCCGGCAACCATGAGTACTACGGGTCGCAGATCGCGAATGCGCAGCACATGCTGGCGCTCGACTGCGCCGATTGCGGCGTGACCCTGCTCGATACGGCAGCGGTGACGATCGGCCATGTGCGTTTCATCGGGGCCACGCTCTGGACCGATTTCCGCCTGGACGGCGAGCCGCGCGAGCTGGACGCCCATCATGCCGTCGGCCCGGGGCTCAACGACTTCGCCGGGGCGATCCGGGGCGCGTCGTGGAAGAGCTTCACCACCTGGGAAGCCGCGCACCGGCATGCCGCGGACCGCGCTTTCATCGAAGCCGAACTTGCGCAGGCCGAAAAGGACGGTCTTGAGACGGTGGTGGTGACCCATCATGCGCCGAGTCCTCGCTCGATCCATCCGCGCTTCGCCGGCGACGAGTGCAATCCGGGCTTCGCCTCGAACCTGGAGGCGATGATCCAGCGTTTCCAGCCCGCGCTCTGGGTCCACGGCCATGTCCACAACGCGGTCGATGTGCAGATCGGGCGGACGCGGGTCCTCGCCAATCCGCGCGGCTACAACAAGGTCGAGGCGATGGATTTCGTGCCGGACCTGGTCGTCGAGCTGTGAGGGAGCCCATGCGCATCCAGGTCCTCTCCGATCTCCATCTCGAATATGGCGGTGAAATCCCGCCGCTCGCCCCGGGGGCGGAGGTCGTCGTCCTGGCGGGCGACCTGGCGCCGGCGAAACACCGCGCGATCCGGTTCCCGGCCGAGATCTGGGAGGGCGCGGCGCATATCCTCTATGTCCCCGGCAACCACGATTTCCACGGCTCCGATATCGAGGAGGCCCGGCGCCTGCTGGCGCTCGACTGCGCCGACTGCGGCGTGACCCTGCTCGACACGGCCGCCGTCACGATCGGCCATGTGCGCTTCATCGGAGCGACCCTCTGGACGGACTTTCGCCTGGACGGCCAGGCCCGCGAAGCGGACGCCCACAAGGCGGCCAGCGAACGGTTCAGCGATTTCAGCGGGGCGATCCGGGACTGGAATTCACCCGAAGGCGATGGGCTGCTGTCCACAAGGGAGACCGCGCGCCGCCACGCCCGGGACCGCGCCTTCATCGAAGCCGAGATCGCGGCGGCCCACGAGGCCGGCCTGAAGACCGTGGTCATCACCCACCATGCGCCGAGCCCGGTGGCGGTCCATTACCGCTATGCCGGGAGCCCGATCAATCCGGCCTACATCTCCGACCTGGACGCCATGATCGTGCATCTGCGCCCGGCGCTCTGGATCCACGGCCATGTCCACCACGCCGTCAGTGAGACGGTCGGACGGACATGGGTTCTCGCCAACCCGCTCGGCATCGGCCTCATGGAGGAGGCGGATTTCGTGCCGGACCTCGTCGTCGCACTGTGAAGGGACCCCCATGATGACAACCACAACCGCCGGTTTCGCTCCGGTCATGCGGCTCGGGCCGAACCCCGCGGAGGGCCGCGACCTGGTCGTGGGCGACGTGCACGGGCATTTCCCGACGCTCCGCCATGCGCTCGCCGAGCTGGAGGTCGGCCCGGCCGACAGGCTGTTCTCGCTCGGCGACCTGATCGATCGCGGGCCGGACTCCGCGCAGGCGCTGTCCTGGATCGTGGGGACGGACCCCTCGGCGCGCTTTGACCTGGTCATCCGCGGCAATCACGAGCAGCTGATGCTCGACGCGCTGGCGCCCGGGATCTCGGCGGCATATGAGCCGCTTTGGCCGACCGACCGGGACCTCTGGTATGGCAATGGCGGCAACTGGTGGAAGCGCCGCGGACCGGACGACCCCGGACCGGAGGCCTGGACGGCGGCGCTCGCCGCCCTGCCCTTCGCGGCGCGCATCGAGACGCCGCACGGCCCGGTAGGCCTGGTGCATGCCTGCCCCGTCCACCGGTCCTGGGAGGATCTGGAGGAGGCGCTCGCAGGAGACGGGGCCGACAGCCGCCGGGCGTGCATGCGGGCGCTCTGGAGCCGCATATGGCACCGGTTCACGCAGTCGGAGATCGGCGAGAGCGGCCGGGAATATGCCGGGCCGGTCGCCGGCGTGCGCGCCGTGGTGACCGGCCACACGCCCGTGAGCGAGCCTGTCTGGCACTGGAACGTCCTCGACATCGACACCGGCATCATCCGCCCGCATTTGCGCCGCCTCACCGTCGCGCGCATCGACACGGAGGAGATCGCGACCTGGACCTTCGATCGGGTCGATGCGGACCGGTAAAGGCTTTCTGTCCCCGCAAGGCCGGAATTCGGCCTCATGCACCTGAATTCCCGGTTTTCGGTGCAATTATGCGCAATTCGACCGCCTGGGAGCCCCGAACAGCGTGTTTCGGGGGGCTTCGGGTATTCCGATACCCCCTGGAATCGCGCGGAGCCGGGGTCTCGGGGCACCGGGGCCGTTGCAGGCAAAATCCGTGATTTGCCTACAACAGGTCGATTGCGGACGAGTGGCAAATGACACTGCAAGAGCTTCAGTTGTTTTTCTTCCCTGTTCCGGCCGCGCCCTGGAAATCCGGCGTGCTGTGTCCCGGGGCGGGCGGTCTTCGGGCGAACCGCAGGCCGCAGAGTTCGAGATACTCGAGAATGCCGCGGGCGAGGGGCCGGAAGCGGTTGTGGTCGCCGGGCCTGTAGCGCTTCGGCCACAGCTTCTCTTCTTTCCGGAGCGCCATCTCGATATCGAAGAGGACCTCGTCTCTCGGTGCCGGCCGGCTGTCATGGCTGTGCATGGGGCGTCTCGCGAAATTAGGAACATTCCGGAAACATATAGCCTGCCGACGCGCGCCGGCCAAGCATGCAGCCGGGCCGCCTTGCCGGAGATCTGTGAGGCCTGGCGCCTGGACGGGGCGGCCGCTTCGCCAGCCGGGGGTCCCGGCGACGGCCGGGACCCCTTGCCGGCGCCTGCCCGCCCCTGTGACAGAGATCGTTGGCGGGTCAACGGGCAGCGCCCGGGCAGCTTACCGCAGCGGCGTGAAAATTCCGGAAGCGGAGCCGCCATTGTGTCGGGCGAAATCCGTCTCGGGGGGTCTTGCCGATCCGCCGCCGGACGCACAGCCGGGCGCCGACTACTCGTGCGTCGGCCGGTCGTCGCCGCCCCGGGCGCGGCCGTCCCGGCCCCGCGAAAACAGGCGCCCGAGGCCGCGGCCACCGACGCGCAGGGCCTCGGGGCCCGGGAACACGCGCGGGAGGCTGGCCGTGGCGCCGATCATGCCGATGCGCGCCCGGTCGAGAGCGCCCTGGTCGGCGAGGTCGGCCTTGCCGCCGATCCAGTTGAGCACGCGGTTCGGCAGCTCGGTAATGAGGCTGAAACTGCGCTCAATCAGGATGAGCTGCATGATCGCAATGAACACCGCGACCGCCGGCAGGGCGGCGAGCAGCGTCGGTATGGAGGCGGGCCCGAGGGCGGATTCGGGTCGATTCCGGTAGGGGGCAGGATAGTACGCTAAGGGGATTGGCGCCGGTTGAGGGTGCGATAGATGGTTGGCCTTGAGACGGAGAAGAGCTCGGCGAGATCGCTGATGGAATAGTCGCCCGTGGCATGCATGCGGCAGAGCTCCCGCTGCTGTTTGTCCGACAGTTTGGGCTGCTTGCCGCGCAATTTCCCCCTGGCGCCGGCAATGGCCATGCCCTCGCGGGTGGCCGAAACGCCGATACGGGCCTTAGCGATCGCGGTAGGAATGCCGGTTGCCCGGCACCCCCCGCGCAGATCCCCGCAGGCGCGTTAGCGCACGAGGCTCCTGCCTTGGGTCGTGACGGCAAATCGCTGGTCTGGCCACGGGTGCCGGATGGTGGGTCTTGGCCAGTGTAGGCCGACGAGACGGTCTATGGCTGGCCAATCCGTGCGGTCTTTCTGCGAGCGCCTGCGCAAGGTGCGCAGGAGCAGGCGTTTGACCGCCTCAACGAACGCTTTCAGGGCTGCTGAGGTTCCCGGAACGGCAAAGTAATTCAGCCATCCGTCGATGACCCTTGCGAGCCAGCGGGCCACCTCGTGCTTGCCCAAGTGCATGCGTTTGCGCAGTTCTTCCTTGATCCGTCTGAGGGTCCGTCTTACGCGCTTCCGCGACGGTTTGCGCCCCAGCCGGAATTTCCCGTTTCCGGTCTTGCCGCAGAAGTGCGTCATTCCCAGAAAATCGAAGGTTTCCGGTTTGCCCTGACCACGGCCCTTCCGGTCCTCGTTCGCGAACCGTCCGAACTCGATGAGCCGGGTTTTATCGGGGTGCAGGGCCAGCCCGAACCGGGCCAGCCTCTCCCTCAGGTCGTTCAGGTAGCGCTGCGCTTCCCACCGATGTTGAAAGCCGGTCACGAAATCGTCCGCGTAACGGACGATGATCATGTCGCCTTCCACCTTCCGCTTGCGCCATGATTTGTGCACCCAGAGGTCGAGCACATAATGCAGGTAGACGTTCGCCAGGACGGGCGAAGCAATTGCCCCCTGTGGCGTGCCCCTGCCTGTGTCCGTCCAGTCGGTGCCTTCCATGACGCCGGCATTCAGCCATTTGGTGATGAGGCGGATGACGCGCTTGTCTCCGATGCGGTGTTCCAGAAACCGGACGAGCCAGCTTCGGTCCACGTTATCGAAGAAGCCGCGAATGTCCGCATCGACAATCCAGTTGACCTTGCGCCGTGTTATTCCGACCGCGAGCGCATCGAGCGCGTTGTGCGCTCCGCGTCCCGGTCGGAACCCGTAGCTGAACCCGAGGAACTCCGTCTCGTAGATCGGCACCAGAATCGTGTCCGTCACCGCCTTCTGGACGATCTTGTCTTCCAGTGAGGCGATGCCGAGCGGTCGTTTCCCGCCGTCCAGCTTGGGTATTTCCACCCTCCGGACCGGCGGCGCACGATACGCTCCCCTGTGTATGCGGGCGTGAAGGTCGACCAGCCGGTCTCCCAGCCCCTCCGCGTACATGTCCCACGTCACGCCGTCCACACCGGCAGCAACGTCCCGCTTCAGCGAGTGGAACGCCTCTTCCAGTACAGGCACCGTGATGTGGTGCAGGAGCGCCACAAGACGCTCATCCGGGTTCCCCTTGGCAGCTTGCCGTATCCGGTCGGCCGCCTGTGTCACGCTTGCCCGCTTCTGCGCGCGGCGCGTGCTTTGGCTTCCCGGATTTCCCTCGGCCCCGGCCCTTGGCTCCACCGGCTCCGCCGGGCGTTGCCGCCCCTTGTTCGCCGGTTTCACAGCTACTACTGCCGGGTCTGACTTCTTCAGGTCGTTCATCTCGGATTACGGATTACCTCCTTTTCGTTGCGGCCCCGTTCGACTGCGGGGCGACCTGAAGATCTCCCAGGTCCCGGTGGAGTGCTTCTGTGCGTGCCATGGTTCTTCGACTCCGGGATGCCCCACTTCGCCTCACCATATCGGCTGATGGGTGTTGCCTTCGACCATCGTAAAGGCCTCGGCGCATCCGGCGCAGGCAGTTTCGAGGCTCAATAGCCCGGCCCGCACATGCCGCTACCGACGCTTCGCCTGACACCTCGCGATGTCCGGCGCACGGCTCGCGGTGAAAGTGGTGGTTAGCCTTTCCTTTCCGCGGGACTTGCACCCGCTGCACTCGCACCAGTTAGCCTGGCGCACTACTATCCTGCCCCCTACCGGACTCGACCCCGAAATGGCGAAAGCTGATGGCTATGGGCTTGTGGCCTCGCCGGCCTATCCGGCCCTGGACGGCAGCCTCGTCCGTCTCATCGAGGCGCCAGGCACGGTATGCAGGCAAGCGACTGCGCGTCTGGGCAGGATCTGGCGGTCGCTGATCGAGCGTGATCCCGAGCCCGACGACTGGGAGCCTCCGACACCGGGCCGGGGACGGAAGCATCGTCCATGTCCGCAGGCACGGCGCCGGGCAAGGACCGCGGCTTCTCCTGACGCATGGCAACGGCCTCGCTGCGGACGCTTATCTGCCGTTCTGGGGAGGATTGACAGACCGGTTCGAAATCTTCGTCCACGACCTCCGCAACCATGGCTGGAATAGGCCGGGCCGCCTTGAGAACCACCGCATCGCCGAACAGCAGGTTCACAACAAGGTCTCGGACCTGGGGCTTCTGGCGGAGACCGCCGCGGCGGCTCGGGAAAACCTGGCTGTCGAAGACATCGATGCGGTCGCGGACGGCGGGTATTACAAGATCGAGGACATTGAGGCCTGCGAGGCTGCTGGCGTCACCCCCTTCGTTCCGAAGCCCGACCGGAGCCCGGCCCGGCGCAACGGGCACTTCCCGAAGTCCGCATTCCGTTACGACCCCGCAACAGACAGCTGCGGCTGTCCCGGCGGCCATCGTCTGGCGCCGCTTTACCGCACCCGCGTCGACAAGACCCGCCCCGAGACGCTCATTGTCAATTACGAAAACCGCGCCGCCTGCAACGCCTGCGCTTTGCGCGACCGATGCACGAAGAAGACCTACCGCAGCATCGGGCGCTACGAGAACGAAGCCGTGCTGGACCGCATGGCCGCCCGGCTTGCCGCCCAGCCCGAAATGATGGACCGCCGCCGGGAAACCGTCGAGCATCCGTTCGGGTCGATCAAGCAGTGGATGGGTCAGGGCGCATTCCTGACGAAGCGGCTCGACAATGTTCGTGCCGAGTTCAGTCTGACTGCCCTGGCCTACAACATGCGTCGCGCCATCAACATCGTCGGGATCCCGAGCATGATCGCCACGGTAACGGCTTGAACGGGCAAACGGCCCGTCCTCTGGCGAGAAAATGACCGTCTGAAGCCCCGATCCGGTCCTGAGGGCCATTGTGCCGGCCGGAAAAGCCGTCATCGGACACGACGACCAATATCCGGGCCTTCATCCGAAGACTATGCCTGCAGGTTCGATGCCACAGAACTCAGCTCGACCGTCACGGCTTTCCACACGGTCTGGAGCGTTTTTCTGGCGGCCAACCGCTCGATCCGGTCCGGGCTCACTCCGTCCAGCCTTCCCGCATCAGCCGCGCGAAGGCGGCGTCTTCCAGGGTCTCCAGCCGACCGGCCAAGAGCTCGGCCTCCCGGTCGGTATCCGCGCCAGCGCATATGCGTTCAGGCCGCGGCGGTGTCATGTGAGCCTCCATCTCGTCGTTTGACGGAGAGCCGTCTACGCCGCGGGTTCGCGCACGGCGCAATGGAATCCGACCTGTCCGACGGACGGCCGCATGCGGTCCTGCTCGTCGACGAAGGCGTCGAGCGTTCCCGCTTCGTCAAGGGCGCGGATCCGGTCGAGGGCCCCTTCCAGCTCCGACTCGGACACCATCGACCACAACGAGTCGCCACGGCGCCATGCGGGATCGAGCGGGCCGCGCCCGTCGAAATATGCACCGCCCTGCATGACTGCATCGCTCGGCACGAATCGGCCCCGCGGTATGAGTCCGGCCTCGGCGAGCAGTCCTTTCAGCACCTCCGTGTCGGCGTGCCGCCGGCGAACCGTCGCAACCGCTTCCGGAACGAGCGACGCGTACCACCAGCCGCGTCGGAGTTGCTCGTGGGAGCAGGTGTTGATGACCGCCACACCGCCGGGGCGCAGCACCCGCGCGAACTCGCCGAGCACCCGGCGCAGCATCGGCCAGCCGTCGTTCGGTGAGTCCGGAAGATGGTGGAGCACCTGGTTCACCATCACCGCGTCGAAGCAGGCGTCCTCGAACGGCAGCGCGTCGATGCCGGCCTCGTGCAGGGCGACCGGGCATCCCGGCCTGCCGTCGAGCTTTGCCCGTGCCACACCGAGCATCGACGGGTTCAGGTCCACCGCGTCGATTGCGCCTGCGTACCGACGCAGCGCAGCGCAGTAGCTGCCCGTCCCGCATCCGGCGTCGAGCAGACGAAGCGAAGCGAGCGAGCGTCCGACGGACGCCAGACAACCCAGGATGATCTCCAACCCGACCGGGATGCGGGTGCGGTCGTAGTCTTCCGAAACCGCGGTGTAGTTCTCGTAGGCGCTCATGGCTGTTCTACGGTCGTCTCCCCCGTTGCAAGGGTTGTGTCCCCAAGCGTCGTGTAGGAGTTGTTGGGGCTCTGTTGCAAACTTGGTGAAGGGACGATGTGTGACCAGGGGGGCTTCCTGGGGTCGATTCCGGTAGGGGGCAGGATAGTACTGCTGTCCGTCGTCAGATTAAATGGGCCAATAGGGTTGGTCTCGTAGCGGAGGCTCTGGCTCTCTCTGATTGATGTTAGGCTGCGTGGCGCTGGTGCGCCAGTCGGGGTCGATTCCGGTAGGGGGCAGGATAGTACTGCAAGCACCCGGAAACTCGTAACAGCAAAGGGTTTGCGCCGTCAGGACGAAGCGCGACACATCGGTGTCGGAACTCCGTACGGAACAGGCCCTCCAACTCGTAAGCCCCTGCCGACAGGTCGATACCGAAGGCCGGCTGCGGGCTCGCAAGGTCTTCCTGGGCTGTTGCCAACTACCGCTTGCGGCAGGCGAACGGGTCCTGCGACGGCCCGACCGTTGTTTGGGATGGGAAATCAGCGTTGGGACAATCATATGACCGCCAAATCGCTTGCAGTACTATCCTGCCCCCTACCGGAATCGACCCCATGTTCGTGCTGCGCGAGATCCTGAAGGGCGCTGGCGTGGAGCGGTTGCAACTCTCCATGGACGAGCATCTCTCCACGATCTCGTCCTTCATGTGCGCCTTCCGGGAACCGATCGCCGAGGGGAGCGCGCATGGCTTGCTGGTGCGTTACGACAAGGACTGCCCGATCGACGAGCGCGAGCGCCTCTACAACAAGGCCAGGCGGCGGATGCGGGCCTTCGCCCGGGCGCGGGGCCTCCAGGGCATGAAGAGGGAAGAGTTGGGCTTCGAGATGATCCGGGCCGCGCTCGACGCGGACGGCCTGCCCGAGCATGGCTGGCTGCGCCATCCGCTACCCACGCAGCAGGAGCCGCGGAAGGCGGTTCGCTGGATCACGGAGCGCCCGGACATGGATCTGGATGACAAGGCCCGGCTCTATCTCGGCGCCTCGCTCGGACGGGTCGACAATGTCTTCGAGCTGACACGCCGCTTCCTCTCGGCCCTGGAGCGGCCCTTCTACACGCCGAGCGGCGGCTGGAACCAGGTCTGGTACGGCTATGCGCCCTACAACCCGGACATGGTCCTGAAATATCTCGATGTCTTCCGGGCGGTGAATAACTTCATCCATACCGGCGAAGACAGTGCAACCCCCGCCATGCGGCTGGGTTTCGCCGACCGCCCGCTCACCTATGCCGACCTGCTCTGGCCGGGCGAGAAGATCCCCAGGCCGAAACGCACCCGCCGCAAGGGGCGCGCGCTCAAACCCTGACCGGTCGCGGCGCCCCCGCCGGAGTCAGTCCTCGAGAAGGCGGAGGCGGGCCCCGGCCCGCATCAGGCGCCTGTAGGCGCGGGTTTCCCCGAAAGCCGGGCAGCCGTAGCGCGCCGTGTCGCGGGCGTCCTCGACGGCCTCGCCGCTGCCGGCCGGATCGGCGCCCGCGTCCAGCGCCGCCTCGATGAAGGCGTCGTTGGCAGCACTGATGGCATAGTCGAGCGGCTTCCGGCCATTGCCGTCGCAGGCTTCCGGGTCGGCCCCGGCCTCGAACAACACCGCCGCCATCTCCCCGACGGGGTTGTTCCATGCCGCGTAGTGGAGCGGCGTGCAGCCGCCGGCATCCTTGGCATTGGGGTCCGCGCCGCAGGCGAGCAGATCGTCGATTTCGGCGCGGTCCTCGGCCATGGCGGCGGCGACATGGATGTCCTGCGCCCCGTAGCCAAGCCGGAACCGCCCGTGCATGCCGTCAGCGTAGATCATTTCAAAAGGGTTTATATATACCAAGCTACCCAAGAGCCTCGCCGGATTGGTGGGGCTTGGCGTTGACGTTGCAGCGAGAATCAGTGTGAGTCGGCGCTTGGAGGCGGGCTGGCAGAATGGCCATACACGGGGCCTGGAAATCCTTGCAAGGTTCAAATCCGGCCCCCGCAACCGGCTCGCTACACCACTAGAGCGGATCGCGACCCAGTGGGACACCGACCGGCTAATCCCGGCTGCCGGCGTGTCGGCCGGTCTCGACGATGTCGAGTTCGCCTGTCTTGCACGCACCGGTGAGAAGGGCGGTCAAGTCTTCCCCGGGCGTCATGATCGTGAGACAGACGAGTTCGCGATCGCCGGTATTCCTGATGGTGTGTGTCGTTTCCGGCGGGACGGCAAGTGCCGTGCCCCTTTCGATCTCCTGCCACGGCCCGGCGCCGATCCGGGCCTCGCCCTCGCCGGCGAGCACGACGAATATCTCGGTGGCCTGGTGTCGATGCGGCGGAATTGCTTCGCCGCCCTGCGGAAACACTTCCAGGCAGGCCACGACCCGTGCGTCACCGATGGTCAGATTCAGGAGGGGCGTGAAGCTGTTCGGGCTCTCATCCGGGTGGTAGGTCGGAAGGCCCTCCGGCGGCAACCTGAGCATTGGCTTTCTCCCCCGGCCGCTGATGCATGGGCCACTGCGGTCGGCCGTAACCGGGCCACCGGGATGACCGCCGCGTCTGCTCTCTGCTACGATCCTAGCATGGCAGTATCCAGAGCAAGCGCGCCGATCCGCAACGGGGAGAGATGACCATGCACGCGATCCGCATCGACCGCAGCAAACCCTTGGCGGAGGAGCCGCACGTCGGCCACAACCGCTTCCATCCCGACATCCCTCCCGTGCTCGAGGTGGGCGAGGGGGAAGAGGTCTTCATGGAGACGCGTGACGCGCTCGATGGCCAGATCCAGCCCGATTCCACCGAGGCGGATTTCGACAGCCTCGACGCGGGCGCCGTACACGCCCTGACCGGGCCGATCTACGTCAAGGGGGCCGCGCCCGGCGATGCCCTGGAGATCGAGTTCCTGGATATCGAGCCGCAACCGACCGCCTTCAGCGCCATCCTTCCCGGCCTCGGCTTCCTGCGCGACGTCATGACCACGCCCTTCCTGGTGCACTGGCGGATCGTCAACGGCTGGGCGACCTCCGAGCAGATCCCCGGCGTGCGCATTCCGGGCGCGCCCTTCATGGGCGTTTCGGGCGTTGCTCCCTCGCCCGACGCGCTCGCCGCATGGACGGCCCGGGAGCAACGGCTGCTCGACAAGGGCGGCCTCGTCTTCCCGCCCGACCCGGCGGGCGCGGTTCCCGGCGGGGCTTGCGGCCTGCACGGCTTGAGGACCCTGCCGCCGCGCGAGAACGGCGGCAACTTCGACGTCAAGCAGCTCACCAGGGGCTCGAAGCTGGTGCTGCCGGTGTTTGCCGAAGGCGCCCTCTTCTCGACCGGTGACGGCCACTTCGCGCAGGGCGACGGAGAGGTCTGCGTGACCGCCGTGGAGATGGGCGCCTCGCTCGCGGTGCGCTTCAAGCTGCACAAGGGCCTCGCGGCGTCGCGCACCTTCCAGGCGCCGGTGTTCTCGCAAGAGCAGTACTTCGCGCCGCCGGAAATCGCCGTTCCGCAGCGCTTCCTCGGGGTCATGGGCATGCCGATCGCCGAGGACGGCGAGAATGAGGGCGAGAACCTGACGCTTGCCTGCCGCAATGCGGTCCTGAACATGATCGAACTGCTGCAGGAACGCGGCTACAGCCGCGAGCAGGCCTACGTGATCTGCAGCGTCGCCGTCGACCTCCGGGTCAGCAACGTCGTGGATGCGCCGAACTTCGTGATCTCGGCGCTCCTGCCCGAGATCATCTTCGACGGCGATTGAGCGCGCCACGGTCGCGCGGCCCCGCGGGGTCATCTCATGCCTTGTGAAATGCGGCTCTTCGAGGACCCTCTTCGGCGACGAAGAGGTCCTGTTCGAAGATCCCGCGCCGCGGGCGCTCTACGTCTCGGCCGGCACTATCTCCGTGAATGGAGAGGATGTTCCCCTGGATGGAGGAGTCGTCCTGACGGAGGCGGCGACAGTGCGCGCCGGCGCTGGCGGCGCCACGCTCTGGCGCTGGGAGGTCGGGTCTGCCGGTGCCGACGCTACCGGATACGGTCATCGGACGACCCATCGCCTTGCCGGCCGCATCGATCCGGCCGCGATCGCCGACGAACTCCTGATCCAGCTCGACAGCGTCGCCTTCCCGACGGGGGGAAGGGCTCTTCTGCACACGCACCAGGGTCCCGGAATCAGGTGCCTGCGGGAGGGGGCAATACGGATCGATACGGAAGGCCGTTCCTCTTCACTACACGCCGAGCGGCGGCTGGAACCAGGTCTGGTACGGCTATGCGCCCTACAACCCGGACATGGTCCTGAAATATCTCGACATCTTCCGGGCGGTGAACAATTTCATCCACACCGGCAAGGACGAAGCCACACCCGCCATGCGGCTCGGCTTCGCCGACCGCCCGCTTGCCTATGCCGATCTGCTCTGGCCGGGCGAGAAGATCCCGGCGCCCAAGCGCCGCCGCCGCAAGGGACGCGCGCTGAAGCTCTGACCGGTCGCGGCGCCTCCCGCCAGCATCAACCCTCGTGAAGGCGGAGGCGGGCCCCGGCCAGCATCAGGCGCCTGTAGGCTCGGGTTTCCCCGAAGGCCGGGCAGGAGTAGCGCGCCGTGTCGCGGGCGTCCTCGACGGCCTCGCCGCCGCCGGCCGGATCGGCGCCCGCGTCCAGCGCCGCTTCGATGAAGGCGTCATTGACGGCGCTGATGGCGTAGTCGAGCGGCTTCCGGCCATGCCCGTCGCGGGCCTCGAGATCGGCGCCGGCCTCGAATAGCGCCGCCGCCACCTCTTCGACGGGGTTGTTCCAGGCGGCGTAGCGCAGCGGGGTGCAGCCGCCAGCGTCCTTGGCATTGGGATCAGCGCCCCAGGCGACCAGATCATCGATTTCGGCTCTGTCCTCGGCCATGGCGGCGGCGACATGGATATACTGCGCCCCGTAGCCCAGCCGGAACCGTCCGTGCATGCCATAGGCGTAGATCATTTCTGAAGGCCTGCTTGCTGCCGTTCGCCGCATCGCGCTAGTGTCCTGTCATTCATAAAGTGTCGGATAAAGACGTTTCAACTTCACGCGGGCGTCGTCGGTGGTGAACTGCCAGTTGACCTTGCTCTGGATGCGGTCTCGGTCCGCCTGCCAAGCCGCGACCTCGTCGCGCAGGACCTCAAGGGAGGCGATGCGGCGGTTGAGGCACTGACGGGTCATGACGTTGAGTTCGACCTCGGCGACGTTGAGCCAACTGCCGTGCTTGGGCGTATAGACGAACTCGAAGCGGTTCCACAGGGCCTTGGCCTCGGCCGGCGGAAAGGCCTCGTAGAGGGCGCCGGGGCGGTGGGTGTTCAGGTTGTCCATCAACAGCGTGATCCTCTTGGCACCGGGGTAGCGCTCGGCGATGTCGTTGAGGAAGTGCGCCCAGTCGGTTTTGGTTCTGCGCGCCGTCACCTTGGTCATGCGCCGCCCGGCCAGGGGTTCGGTCGCCATGAACACGTTGCAGCTTCCGCAGCGTCGGTACTCGTAGTCCTCGCGCGCCGGGCGACCCGGCGCCGCGCGAACCGGTTCGCGTGTCTCGCTGACCAGTTGCCGGGGCGTCTCGTCCATGCACACCACCGGAAAGGTCGCATCGTAGGGACGCCGGTAGATGTCGAGTACCTTCTCCATCGCCGCGGCGAAGTCCGCGTTGCCCTGTGGGGGAATCACCCAGCCGACGCGTCGCCACGGCTTGATTGCGTTTTTTTTAGGACCCGGCGCACCGTCTCGTGCGACACACTGTCGATGTGGCCGAGTTCCACGACACGGTCCGCCAGCAACCGTAGCGACCACTGCGAGTAGCCCTCCGGCGGCTCGGCGCAGCTCAGTGCCACCAGGCGCGCCTCGAACTCGCCGTCGGCCTTGCGCACGTAGCTGGGACGGCGACCTTGTCGGCCGCCGAGCGCCGCCTCCATGCCCGCCTCGACGAAACGCTTCTTGACCCGATCCACCTTGCGCGCACTGATGCGCAGGATCTCGGCAATGGCCTCCCCGCGCGCCCGGTGCTCGTTGAACTCGCCCTCGTCGCAGTTGAGCAGGATCAGCGCGTTGATCACTTTCTGCGATTGATGCGAGCCCTTGCGCGTGACCCCCGCGAGCTCGTCCCGCTCCTCCTTCTCCAAGGTCACCACGTAACGCTTCATCCCGACCTCCTCGCCGTCGTTGGACGACGAGAAAGCTACCATAAAATATACGACATATCATGTATGATAGGACACTAGGCGCGTTTACACCTGAGTGCTCCGAAGAGTCATGATCTCAGGATACGACGATCTTGCCTCGCTCGGATACGAGGCGGTCATGACGCAATGCGCCGCGATGTTCCTTTCAGACGTCGCTGACGCCGATCTCCGACGGTTCGGGTCCATGGGCCTTTGAGTTTCGAGCCTGACGAAGCCAACCAGGCTGCATGCCACCGAAACCGTGAATGCGCTGATTATGCCGAGCGCAACGGCCCGTTCGACGGCTTCCGGGCTGGAATGCCCAACGCGAGCGGCACTATATTGCAGGAACGATTTTTGAGCGCCTGTTCGAATCACCGGGATCGCCTCGGAAAGGGTGCCCAGGGAGGGGGAATTGCCAAACAGCGTCAGCGGCGTCGGGGCGCCGGCCGAATTGGAAGAACCGAAGATCGCGACGTTACGACACCGCGCGTTGCGGCGGGTCAATTTCGCTTCGGCACAGAACGATGTCGCGATCATCGAGGGAATCACGGTCGAGAATCCTACCGGCGAAGCGCTCACTGACATACGGATCACCCTTCGGGCCGCGCCTGCCGTCATTCGCGAGAGGACCTGGACCATCGACCGTGTCGCTCCAGGGTCTCACCTCTCGGTACGCGACCTCTCTACTCCCCTCGACATCGAGCGGCTGGAAGGCCTCGACGAAGCCGAGATCGGCGAACTTGAGTTCC
The DNA here is from genome assembly GCA_965261985.1 of Alphaproteobacteria bacterium. Classification (GTDB taxonomy): domain Bacteria; phylum Pseudomonadota; class Alphaproteobacteria; order Bin95; family Bin95; genus Bin95. Next base: position 3,026,897 of record OZ253490.1, on the reverse strand, counting down.
GCATGGAAGCGCAGGGGCTTCAGACAATTGTTGAGAAGCGCCGGATAGAGCTGCTGGCCCGCGACGAGTGGGGCGGCGTGCGCGACATGGCTCAAATCCTTGCCGCTTTCGTTTCGCCAAACGATCCCGCAGTGGCCCGCGTCCTGAAGGACGCCGCGCGTCTGTTGGAGGCAGCGGGTCACGGCGGTTCGATGGATGGATACCAGTCGGCCGATCCGCGCCGCGCCTATCTGCTTGCAGGTGCAATCTGGTCCGCTATCACGGGCCTCGGGCTTACCTACGCGGAGCCACCGGCATCTTTCGAGAGGGAGGGCCAGAAGATCCGGGGGCCAGGCCGCATAATCGGCGAGGGCCTGGCCACGTGTCTCGATTCCACGCTTTTCCTTGCAGCGGCTTTCGAGGCTGCGGGTCTGAACCCTGTAGTCCTCTTTTCGGACGGACATGCGTGGGTTGGCGTCTGGATCTCCAGGAAGGATTTCGGCGATGTGACGGAGCCGGATGTGGTTGCCGTTCGCAAGGCCGTGCAGGCTCACGAATTCGTCCCGATCGAAACGACGCTGCTGACCAGGCGTCCCGCAATCGGATTCGATCGGGCGGTGGATGAGGGTCGGCGCCGGCTCTCCGAAAGCCGCGACCCTGAATTCGTGATGGCAGTCGACATCGCGCGATCCCGAGCCGCCCGGGTCCGTCCCCTTGCAAGTCACAGGACTGCCGATGGTTCCGAAGCCGATGCGGTCGATGTAGCGGCCCCCGCGGCGCTACCGCCGTTGCCGGACTTCGGATTGCTGCCCGGCGAGATCGGCGAAGAGGAACCTGAAGCGGCTCTGGATCGCATTGAGCGATGGCAACGCAAACTGCTTGACCTGTCCCTGCGAAACCGCCTCCTCAACTATCGCGACAGCAAGCAAACTCTCCCCTTGCGCTGTCCGAGCGTCGCCGACCTGGAAGACGGGCTTGCCGACGGCAAGAAGTTCCGGGGGTTTTCCCTCAACGACAACGATCCGTTAGGCAACCGGACGGTCTCCCCGGAGGATGCGCAGCGGATCGAGGAAGAGGTCATTCGCGATGTGTTCGAGCGCGGACAAGTCGTCGTCCCGCTCACCGGTCAGGAGATGAACAACCGCCTGCTGATGCTCTACCGGCGCGCCAGGAGCGACATGCAGGAGGGCGGCACGAACACGCTCTTTCTCGCTGCGGGCTTTCTCCGATGGAAAAAGACCGAGGGCGATACCCGCACCTACCGCGCTCCGCTTATCCTCATCCCGGTCAGCCTCGAGCGGCGATCGGCCCAGTCTCCATTCCGGATCGCGCACCATGAGGACGACGTACAGATCAACTCGACCCTGCTTGAGTTTCTGAAACGCGACTTCGACCTTCGCATCCCGGAGTTCGAGAGCGAGTTGCCTCGCGACGAGAGCGGAATCGATGTCCCGCTCATATTCGAAATCATCCGCCGGAAGGTGCGGGACGTCGCCGGCTTCGAAGTTGTCGACGAACTTGCGCTCTCGACCTTCTCGTTCGCGAAATACCTCATGTGGAAAGACCTGGTCGACCGCTCCGATCAGCTTCGTCAGAACCGGTTGGTGAAACACCTCATCGACGGGTCCGAGGACACATATGGGGAGACAGAAGACAAGCCTTCTATTGCACCGGAGGAGATCGACCTTCGCCGCCTGCCCCGGGACCTCCTGACACCGCTGCCCGCAGACAGTTCGCAGCTGGCCGCTGTCCTGGCGGCTTCAGAGGGGCGCGATTTTATCCTCGTGGGGCCCCCGGGCACCGGAAAGAGCCAGACCATCACGAACATCATCGCGCAATGCCTGGTTGAGGGGAAAACCCTGCTCTTCGTTGCCGAGAAAGCGGCAGCGCTTGACGTGGTCCACCGCCGCCTTGTGGCGACAGGGCTCGGCGGTGCGGTGCTCGAACTCCACTCGAACAAGACGGACCGAAAGTCGGTCCTCGCCCAGCTCGGAAGGGGTTGGGACCGGGCGTCGGGCGGCACGGAAGAGAAATGGATCGAAGTGACCGAAGACCTGCGGGTCTCCCGGGACCGGCTGAACGCCTATGTCGAAGCCCTGCATGCCAAGGGTACACAGGGATTCAGTGTATTCGAGGCGATCTCTTCGGTCGCTCCGGGAGAGCCGCCATTCGAGATATCCTTTGCGTCCAGGGATGCGCACGATGAGGACAGCTACAAGCAGCTGGTGAACCTCTCCGCCGACCTTGGCCGGACGTACGCCGCGGTCGGGAATGGCCCCCCGCTCTCATTGATCCGCGGTGAGGAGTGGTCCTTCCAATGGGAGAGGGAACTCCTCGTAGCTATCGAATCGCTTCGAGCGGCACTTGACGAGCTGAAACGCGCTGAACATGCGCTGGCCCGTGCACTCGGACTTCGTTCGGATCCCAAGCTGGAGGCCGGGCGTCGTGCGCGGCTTAAGGCGCTTGCGCCTCGTGCGGAGCCGGGAGTGCTCGATCTTTCCTCCGTGCCGGACATTCCGGCGGATAGCCTCACCGCCTTTGCTGAGTCCCTGGCGACGGATGTCAGGGACCTTGCCGCGGCCAATTCCGGAACAGTGGCTGCTTATCCGCTCGATGCGGTGCGGCGCATGCCGCTTGAGCAGCTGGATGAAAGCTGGCGTGAGGCGCAAACGAAATTCTGGCCGGCCTCCGCCTTCGCGAGGAGGAGGGTCCGGAAGCTCCTGCAAACCTACGCCGACAACGGGGCCGCCGACCCTGCGGTGGACCTGAAGGTGCTCTTCGGGATGCGGGAGCACGATAGGGCGATCGGCATGAACCCGTTGGCGCCGGTTGCCGGGACCGGGGGCGAAACGAACACCGATCATTCGACGGAGGCGGTTCGTCAAGCGGTCGAATTTCGGGCTGCATTGGCGAATCTGGGTTCCGACGTCGAAGATCCGGTCCGCTTTGGTTCCGCTGCCTCCGTTCTCGCTTCCGCGTCGGGCGGGACCGCACTGGATGCGCTCCGGGCTTGTCTTGCCGCAGAGGAAAAGTCAGACGACGGGATCGGCGAATTTATCCGCAAGGACGGGGTATTTCACGACGGGGCCAGCGTTGCTGAGTTCGATGCAGGCCTTGCGACAGTGATCGCAGAACGTGCGCGCCTCGGGGACTGGGCAAAATGGGTAAAGAAAAGGGCTCTGTTGCAAACTTGGCGAAGGGGCGATGTGTGATCAGGGGGATTCCTGTTCACCTCATGATTTTGCATTGGCCAGACAGTCCTGTAGCAACGCCATGGCCTCGGCCAGGGCGCACGGTCCGAGACCGAAGGCGCGCTCGACGATCCGGGCCTCGCCGACAATGCCGCCCTGGAGGGCGAACATCCCGGCCTGGCCCTTGCGCAGCGCGCGCATCACCTCGAAGCCCTTGATCGTGGCGTAGGCCGTCTTCATCGTCTTGAACCCGCGCACGGGCCGGATCAGCAGCTTGAGCTTGCCGTGGTCGGCCTCGACGACGTTGTTGAGGTATTTCACCTGCCTGTGCCTCGTCTCTGTCGGGCACTTGCCCTCGGCCTTCAGCTCCGCGATGGCAGCGGCATAGGCCGGCGCCTTGTCGGTGTTGAGCACCTCGGGCTGCTGCCACTCCTTCAATCCTCTCAGCGCCTTGCCGAGGAATCGCTTCGCTGCCTTGGTGTTGCGGGTCGCCGAGAGATAGAAATCGATCGTGTTCCCGAGCTTGTCCACCGCCCGGTACAGATACGCCCACTTGCCGCGGACCTTGATGTAGGTCTCGTCGACCCGCCAACTCCGCGACTGCGGCCGGCGCCACTGCCAGCGCAGACGTTTCTCCATCTCCGGCGCGAAACGCTGCACCCAACGATAGATCGTGGAGTGGTCGACCGCGACGCCGCGCTCGGTCATCATCGCTTCGAGGTCGCGGTAGCTGATCGGATACCGGCAGTACCAGCGCACGGCCCAGAGCACGATCTCCCCCCGGAAGTGACGTCCCTTGAAGTCGTTCATGCCTCAACCCCTCGCTCCAGATCACGCAGACACGTCACCAACCAGCCGGACTTTGCAACAGAGCCAGCATGAGCGGTGTCCTGGAGTCCTGCTCATGCGGCATCCGGCTCGTAGGCGGCGTGAACCCGGAACAGGCCTTCTTGCGGAACAGGAGAACCTGTCGCCCCGATGCCAAGGGAGACGACCAACCGGGCAATCCCCGGGAGGTCCAGAGTACCGATGCGGGGCACAGGGGCAGGACATGACCAAGATTTCTGGATTAAGGCTCTATGGCATCATCCACTATGCTCTTAATCAGCAACTGCAGGCTCAACAGGCTTTTCATCGTTTCGGATGGACATCAGCACGGAGATCAGCACAACGGAGCCGCCAAGAATCGTCGCCATATTCGGAACCTCGGTGAACACGATGAACGCCAGAACGGGTGCGAGCGGGGTTTCAAGAGCGCTCAATAGGGCCGTCTGTCCGGAAGGCACACGCTTTGCGCCTTCTGCCAATGTGACCGAGGCAACCGCAAACAGCAATCCGAACGCGGCCAGGACGAAAATCTCAAACGGTTCGGTACGAAACGGCGTACCCAAAGCGAATGACGGGGGCAGCAAAAACAGCGATTGCAAAACAGACGGCCCTGCGCCGGGTGTGTCAGGGTATTTGCGATAAATGACCATTATGGTGGCCATGGCCGTGGTCATGACAAGCGCAAGGGCATCGCCTTGAATGCCGATCTGTCCGACGGAGCCTGAGACGATGATGCCCACGCCCAGAAACGCGCAGAATGAACCGATCAGTGTTCTGATAGTGATGCGTTCGCCAATGAGGCGCCAGGCAAGCACCGAAGCGATCAGTGGGGCAATGGCGTAAATCAGAGAGACATTGGCGATGGATGTCAGCTTGAATGCGGGAATGAAAGCTGCCGTGCCAATCGCGCCGACAATGCCTACAGCCCAGCCGCTGTATCCCATACCAAAAAAATTGTTCCGAAATGTGCCCTGGCTGATGGTCCAGCCAGTGGTAAAAGCGACCGCAAAAAGACCGCGCCAGAAGATTATTGCCCACGCCCCGGCCACGACGCTCTTTGTGAAAATACCGGCGGTGCTGTAAGTAACGGCGGCGGCTACAAGCAGCATGATCCCAATGCCGTACTCGGATCGCGTTTTCGAGGTCATTGGGAGGCTCCCACCAATTTCCGACCCTTGGCGATCAAGGACAGGATGTCGGATCGCTGAATACCGTTGTCCAAACGGTGTCGATCGTTGAGGGTTTCGAGCGTCCGAATCGCAATTCGGCGTTCATGCCATCGAAGAATAGGGGAGACGATGCGCCCCGCCCGCGATGCACGCCCATCGGTCAGGTCATGCAAGTTGATATCGTGGTCTTTGCGGGACGATGCGGTCGTTTGGCTAAAAAAATTCTGTCCCGAATCCAGAATCTCGACATTAGACTCCGCATGAAATCCCCTCTCCTATTTCACCATAGATTTTCTGACCTATAGATACTCTCCGCACTCGCAGGCGGTTTCGGAATTTTTGTTTATCTCTATAGTCAAATATGGTAAACAAGGATGATCGACAAACGAGAATAATTAGAACAACACATTAGATTATCTCAGGTGTAGCAAATGGCCCGCCCCCTTCCACCACTGAACGCATTGCGTGCCTTTGAAGCGGCTGCTCGCCATCTGAGCTTCAAATTGGCAGCAGAAGAGCTGAACGTGACACCTGCGGCCGTTAGCCACCAAGTAAAAGCGCTCGAAGACCTACTCGGTGTGCCTCTGTTTCATCGACTGGCCCGCGCGCTTCGGTTAACCGAGGCGGGTCAGGTGGCTTTGCCTGCACTGACCGAAGGATTCGACAAGCTAGTGGAGGGCGCGAAGCGGATGCGCGCTTATAGCGATAGCGGGGTTCTGACGATCAGTGTCAGCCCGTCGTTCGGATCGATGTGGCTTGTTCCCAGGCTCGACCGGTTTCGCAGCAGACACCCTGATATCGAGATCAGGATCGACGGCACCGACCGCTTGGTGGATGTCACCAGCGGCGAAGTAGACGTGGCGCTGCGCTACGGGCCGGGCAACTACAAAGGGGTGCAGGTTGATATTCTGTTTAACCAGCTCAACACCCCGGTGTGCAGTCCAGTTCTTCTGGAGGGTAAAAATGCTCTGTTGCGTCCCGAAGATCTTCGCCACCACACTCTCCTGCATATTGAATGGAAAGACGCGGACGCCAGCTGGCGCATGTGGCTTATGGCGGCGGGTCTGCATGACATTGATCCGACCCGCGGTCCGCACTTCACACAAGAAGGCATGGCTGTACAAGCCGCTCTCGATGGGCAAGGCGTTGCCTTGATCGGGGACAGGTTGGTGGCGGATCACCTTTCCGCGGGGCGACTTGCCAGTCCGTTTCACCCGGACCTCAAAACACCACTGAAATTCTCCTATTACCTGCTTAGCGCCAGAAATGGCACGACACAAAAAAAGGTCGCTGCATTCCGAGAATGGCTGCTAGGAGAAGTGCAGGGACATTATGTCGGTAGCGAGATGGAAAGGCGCTAATGACGAAAATCTTCTCCAAGGTTATGTACCGGCGTTCACCTGGATAGCTTGTACACCAAACCGCCAACCGTGTTTCGGGATTGTCACGGTGACGACGGCTGTCCATCGCAAGCATTGGCCAAGGCGATGGTCATGTGAAGGGAAGGTCCGGAATAGTGGTCCGGCTGAGCCGACAGCTCAGGAAAACAGATCCGGCTCGGGTTCATGTTCGATCTGCTTGCGCGGGCGTTTCGGAGTGGTGCTCCTGACGGATGCCACGAAGGTCGTGGCCCGATCCTCGCCGACGATGCGGACGGCTCTGTTGCAAACTTGGCGAAGGGGAGAATCAGATCAGGACGACAACCGTGCTGGCGTCATGCTTCTGCATTGGCCGGACGGTCCTGTAGCAACGCCATGGCCTCGGTCAGGGCGCATGGTCCGAGACCGAAGGCGCGCTCGACGATCCGGGCCTCGCCGACGATGCCGCCCTGGAGGGCGAACATCCCGGCCTGGCCCTTGCGCAGCGCGCGCATCGCCTCGAAGCCCTTGATCGTGGCGTAGGCCGTCTTCAAGGTCTTGAACCCGCGCGCACGGGCCGGACCGGCAGCTTGAGCTTGCCGTGGTCGGCCTCGACGACGTTGTTGAGGTATTTCACCTGTCTGTGCCTCGTCTCTGTCGGGCATTTGCCCTCGGCCTTGAGCTCCGCGATGGCGCCGGCATAGGCCGGCGCCTTGTCGGTGTTGAGCACCTCGGGCTGCTCCCACTCCTTCAATCCTCTCAGCGCCTTGCCGAGGAATCGTTTCGCCGCCTTGGTGTTGCGGGTCGCCGAGAGATGGAAATCGATCGTGTTCCCGAGCTTGTCGAGCGCCCGGTACAGATACGCCCACTTGCCGCGCACCTCGATGCAGGTCTCGTCGATGCGCCAACTCCGCGACTGCGGCCGGTGCCACTGCCAGCGCAGACGTTTCTCCATCGCCGGAGCGAACCGTTGCACCCAGCGAAAGGTCGTGGAGTGGTCGACCGCGACGCCGCGCTCAGTCATCATCGCTTCGAGATCGCGATAGCTGATCGGATACCGGCAGTATCAGCGCACGGCCCAGAGCACGATCTCCCCCCGGAAGTGACGTCCCTTGAAGTCGCTCATGCCTCAACCCCGCTCCACGTAAGGCGGACAGTTCAGCAGCCCGGCGAACTTTGCAACAGGGCCGCATGCTCTGCGAGAGGTCACGCTACAGGGCTGCTCGACCCGGTGGCGATCGCGATCTGCGCGGTGGTATTCAGCCTCCCGGTATGGGGCGCCTGGTGGCGGCTGGTGCGACGGGGGTGAGGCCGGAGGGAGTCGGGCCGGCTGCGCAGCAGCGAAGGCGCCGGCGTCATGGGCAGCGAGGGAGATGACGATGCGCGTGGCCGGATATGCGTTTCTGGCATTGTCGATGCTGTCGCTGGCGCCCCCGGCGGGGCATGCCGGCGAACTGCGCATCGCGGCCTGGAACCTGGAGCATCTGGACGACGACAACGGCGAAGGCTGTGTCGGGCGGACCGGCGGGGATTACGCCGCGCTCGCACGGCGGGTCGAGGAGCTGGGCGCCGATGCCGTCGCATTCCAGGAGGTGGAGAATGCAGCAGCAGCCCGGCGCGTGTTCCCGGCATCCGACTGGCATGTAGAACTGTCCCGGCGGCCGTCGATGGCGCGAAGCCGGGCTTGCTGGGGCAAGCCAGGGTCGCGGCTCGGCCATCTGGCGACGGGGTTCGCCATTCGCAACGGCATTGCATATCGCCGTAACGCGGACCTGAGGGCCCCGGGCGCCGGCGGCGCCTTCCAGCGCTGGGGGACCGACATAACCGTCATGGCGGGAGGTCGGCACCTGCGGCTGCTGTCGGTCCATCTGAGGACCGGATGCTGGGGCGCGAAGCAGGACGGGGAAGGCAGGAGCAGGAAAGCCTGCGCAACGCTCCGCAGTCAGATCGAGCGCCTCAAGGCCTGGGCCGACGCCCGCCGGGCGGAGGCGATGGCCTTCGTCATCCTGGGAGACTTCAACCGGCGCCTGACGCTGCCGGGCGACTGGGGGTGGCGCCTGCTGTCGCCGCCCTCCGCGCCGCTCCGCCTGCTGACTGAAGGCGAGCCGTTCCGCTGCGATCCCCGCTTCCCGGCATTCATCGACCATGTGGCGGTCGGCGGCGGGGCCGAGGCGATGGCGGTGGCGGGTTCGTTCCGCGAGGCGCCGCGGGGCGGGCCGCATCCGGACCATTGCGCGATCTCGGTGGTGTTCCGGCTGGGGAAATAGGACGGCAGACGCCGGGCCGGCTGCGCAGCAGGCTCGAGGACAGCCGGCTACTCGCAGACGGTGCCGTCGCCATCGCCGTCGCGCATGAAGCGGTAGGCGGGATGGCCGCGCGGCACGGGCGCGATGCCGTGCCGCCGCGCCTCGGCGCAGGTAATCCGGCCGTTGCCGTTGTCGTCATAAAGCCGGAGCGCATCGACGGTATCGCCGGGCGCCGGTTGCCGCGCTTTCGGCGTGGCAGGCGTCGGCGTCGAGGGGCGGGTCGCGAACACCATGTCTGTGGAGGAGCAACCGGAGAGCACGCGCTCCAGCGCGGCGGCTTCCCGGCGGTCGACCGTGAGGCCGTATTGGCGCTTGACGGCGACGACGCGCGCGGCGAACCAGCAGCGGTTCACCGGCGGAAGCCATTCGGCGGGATCCATGGCGCATTTGCCGGCGGCGCCGCAGCGGTTTACCGCGGGCGCGGCGAGGGTGAGATTGAGCGGGTCGGAGGCGAAGCGCCGGCGCGTCGCCCGGTCGGCGGCGCATAGGCCGCTATCATGCGCCTCGGAGACGGCGACGACATGTTCGATGTCGGTCTGCCGCGTGCTCGCGAAATACCGCCCGGTATAGGGGCCGTAGATCCGCCCGCCCATCGAAGCGACGATGCCGGCCTCGACCGACTGCGGATAGGGGTAGTCCCCGCGCTCGTAGGGCGTGCACCGGCGTTCCGGCGCGACGGTGAGCCCGCGCCAGCTGTCGCCGGCAGTCTGGGCTGTAGCTCCGGCCCAAGGGAAGAGGATGGCGCAAGCGGCAATGGCAACGAGGAAGACGGCGACGCAGGGGCGGCGCTTCCGGGGCTTTGCGTCCGAAGGTCCGAGCATCGTCATGTTGCGGTTCCCACGTTCCGGCTTCCGGCGGGCCGGCTGAGCAGCGGGGCGGCCGCTGGAAATGGCGGCAAGGCGATGGGGTCAGGCGGTCTCGGAGGCGGCAACGCGCAGCCTGCCGCCCGCCATGGTGCGCGACTGTCGGATGACGATGTCGATGTCGCGGCCGAGCGCAGTCAGCAGGCGGAGCAGGCGCTCCAGTGAATATTCGCGGAAGTCGCCCCGGAGCAGGCGCGAGACGTCGGGCTGCGAGAGGCCGAGCAGCCGCCCGGCCTCGGCCTGGGTGAGGCCGCGCTGGCGGACGATGGCGTCGATGCGGGTGACGAGCTCGGCCTTCACGATATGCGCATCGGCGTCGGGGAAGCCGAGGTCGGCGAAGACGTTGCCGCTGCCGTGTTCGACGGTGGTGTCGGCGATGCTCATGGTTCTGTCCTCACCCTGGCGTATCCCTGTAGTGCCGTTCGGCGGCCCTCAGGCGGCGCCGGACCGTGTCGAGCTCCTTCTTCGGCGTGGCGATGCCCCGCCTCGCCTTCTTCTGAAAGGCGTGCAGGACATAGACCGCCGCCTCGAACCGCACCGTGTAGACGGCCCGGAAGGTGTCGCCATCGTGGCGCGACACCACCTCCAGAACGCCGGCGCCGAAGCCCCTGAGCGGCTTGGCGTCGCGGTGCCGGAGGCCGGCCTGGGCCTGGTAGATGGCGAATCCCATGCGCTGCCGCACGGGCTCCGGAAAGCGCCTCAGGTCGGCATTGCTGTCCGGGCCGTGGAGAAGGTCATCCGCTTGCTGGCATGCTTGCACGCGTACCCGATCTCGACGGCTGGGATTCTAGCGATTGAGGGCGCGCCGCCAATCCCTTCTGAGGGGCCTGAGCCAGACGTCCTTGCGGGGCTTGTCGTAGAGCTTGTCCCGGTCGTAGCGTCCGCGCCCCTGGGTGGCCCCGACCCGTATCCAGCTCGATGCCCTGTGGACGGCGCCGGTATAGCGCGGGGTCTCGACGAAGGTCTCGATGAGCACCGGCGTGTTGTTAAGCGCGGGGCCTTGACCCTTCAGAATCTCACCGAAGCAATGGACTGCGCCGCCGGTCGGCGTCGAAACAGTGCGCCGAACAACAACCGTTCGGCGACCGAACGCGTTAGTGGCGGATAAAGCAACGAACTGCCAGGGCTGCAGGAGAGCCGGAAAAGGTCAGGCGTCGCGCGACCGGGCTTGGCCGGGTTCATTCGTCCCGGTGCCAGTCGATCCAGGCGCGGAACTCCTGTTGTTCCTGAGCCGATGCGTTGGACCAGAGGCGTTTCAGGCGATCGAGCCCGGTGGCAGGCGCGGCAGGTGGCGGCGTGTCGGGAAGGACGGCGGAAAGCCTCTTTGGAGGCGTTTCGGTTTCGCGGATGCGTTCCAGCACCTGAGTTTGATCTGCCTCTGGCATGCCGGCGAGCCGGTAGAGGTCTCCCTCGCGCTGAGCGATCGGGGTTGCCACGAGCGCCTCCTGGAGTTCGGGCACGATATTGGCAGCGATGCGGACTGCTCGTTGTATCGTTCGGGGAGACCAGGGGGTGGAAGTAGCTGTATCGTCGACGAAGCTGGGGGCGCGCCCTGGGGTTTGGAGATCGGATTGCAATGTTTGCGGGTTGGTGCTGTCGAGGTACTCCTGGCTTCGACGGTCGCCGCCTTGGCGCGTTTCGGGATAAATTCGCTCGTAGAGTTCCTTTCGGCGTCCGAGAGAGCGAGCGCGGTCGAATGCGGTCAACTCGGCCCGCATCAGGTTCTCGTCGAGTTCGATAAGACGTACCTCGTCGGCGGTGAGTTCGTCCAGGACGAAGGCTTCGATGCGCGGCCAGCGGAGTTCGCGGGCCGCCTCCAGGCGGTGCGCGCCGGCAACCAGCGCGTAGCCGCCGAGGTCGGTTCCGTCGTAGAGCCCGGTCTCGGGGTCAAGTTCGCGGTTGTGGCGGACGAGTATCGGCGTCTGAAGACCGCTGGCCTTAATCGATACGACAAGCTGTTTGACGGTCGCATCGTCGATGGAACGAAACCGGTCGACGATTGCGATGTCTGCCAGGTCGATGGGATATGTGCGCCGCTGGTAGGCGAGGTCCTCCGGGGCTGCGGGGACGGCGCGCGCGTTTGAGCCGGCGTGGGCGTGTTTTACGGCGGCCGTGAGCGAAGACGACTTGCGGGTCATGGCTGAGTCTCCCTTATGCGGCACTGGGTTGGATCAGGGTAAGGGCCGGGCCGGGCCACGAGGTGATGGCGGCCTCGAGCGCGTGGACCTCGGCCGCGGCCTTGCCGCGAGGTTCGAATTCGGTGACTGCCCGGCCGGTATTGACGGAGCGCATGAAGGCGGATCGCTGGGCGAGCGATGCGGGCAGCACCGGAAGGCCCTCGGCGGATACGATCTCACGGGCCTCCAATGGCAGCTTCTCTCCTCTGGGCGGGACCGCATTGAGCACGACGACGGGCGGCGTGTTCGCGAGTTTGGCGATATCGGCGCTCGCGCGTATTGCGGCGATGTCGAACATGGCGGGACGGCATGGGATGAGGACGAGATCGGCAAGACGGGCCGCGACGAGGGCGCCGCCGTCGGCGTGGGCGGCAGTGTCGATGAGGACCAGGGTGGCATGCCTGCGCCTGGCGCGTTCGATTTCCCGGGGCAGGCGTATGGGGGCACAGTTCCGGACCTCGGGGTCGGCGTGGCCCCGGAGGTCTCCCCAGATGGTTGCTGACGCCTGGGGGTCGGTATCGAGCAGGACTGTCTTGTGCCCTGCCGCAGTAGCGGCGACGGAGAGGTTGACGGCGAGGGTGGTCTTTCCGGCGCCACCTTTCTGGCTCACGATGGCGATGACCTTGATTTCGTTCATTGGATAGCTCCGGAGAAGGGTGAGTTGCTGAAAGGGCGGGAGGCGCATTTGCGGTTGGACGTTACTGCGGCGCCGGGCGTAACGGTTCTGCGACAGGGGGAACGGGAGGCGGATGGCGCCCGATTTCCAGCGCCTGCAACATGGCCGATGCAGCGTTTTCAAGATCGAGCGCATGACTGCTGACGGCAGAAACGATTTCGGCGAAGAACCGGCTCGGAGCCTTGCGGCAGAGGCCGTGCGAAGCGCCGGCGGTCGCGACGAGCAAGGCGGCGGTCGCCGCAGACTCCCCGACAACCCTGCAGGCGGATTGCCATGCACTGCGGAGGGCCGGTTGAACACCGTCGTCTGTCTCCGGGGCGGAGGACAGCATTCGCCGAACGGCGGTCTCAATCTGGGTCCGGTTGAGAGGCCTGGAGGGCGGTAGATCCCGTGCAAAGCTGCCCGAGAGGGTCAGCAACGCGGACTGTTGATCCAGCGAGGGAAGGGTTACCGAAGTTTCGGCGTCGGCTATCTCGTCAGCATGACGGCCGGGTTGTTGCACTGGATGCAAGTTCGAAGGTGGAGCGTGGGACTTTCGCTCGTCGGGCGGGGCGCGGAGATTGGTGGTTTCCGGGCCGGGTGGAGGCGTGCCGTGCGGCGCGGCGGGTGAAGAGCCGTCTCCGGCGAGGGGTTCGGGACCGGTTGCCGAAACCCGGTCGACGACGCCCCAAAGGGACCGGGCAAGGTGGAGGTCGCCACGACGCGCGCTGTCGATCATGCCTCGCAGATAGCCGCCGGGCGAGCGGATCTCTTCGGCATCGAGGCGGGATGCGATGACGATCGTCGATAGGGCGGCGCCGTCGCGTGTCAGGACGCGGCAAGCTTCACGCCAGGCATCGGGCGATATCCCCATGGCGCTTCGGGCCCGGTTTGCCGCTTCGTAGAGGTCCGCAGTACCGGTTGGACGGTCTACCGGCAGGTGGCAGGCGATGCGGGGGCTCAGGCTCTCCACGATTAGCCACATCGACGGCAGCGGCGACGGTGAAGACACGTCTGGACCGGAACGGCTGCAAGTCCTCCTTTCCGGCCCATGGCGGGCGGCAGGCTCGGGATCGGGTGCGGGGCTACCGGAGGGGATTGCCGCTACAACGTTAGTATCTGGAAGGTAATTTGTATTTGTAATTGACCCTTCCCGTCCTGGGGTGGTGGGTACCCTGCCGGATTTGTCGCTCGACCCTTCCGGACCATGAGAGCGGGGGAGGGCGCCATCCGGCCGGTTGTCGTCATGTTGTTGGCGGCATTCGGCCCCGAAGAGGGTGTCTGCGTCTCTCCGGATGCGTTCTGCGACGGGTTCGAGGGCCCGCAAGGATCGCAGGTCGGCCTTGTTCAGCCGGGAGCCGCATGGGAGTGCGGCAGCGGCGTCGTGCAGGGTCTTGGCACAGTCGGGATCGATGTCGCCCTGCAGCATGGCCGCGTGGGCCCGGTTCAGGGCCAGGCGGCGGATAGCAGAGATGCGGTGTCGAAGACGGACCTTTTCGTTGTCGAACTCGCGTATCTGCGCGGCGGTACTTTCGAGGGTAGGGAGCAACATCGCGAGAGGGGAAAGGTCGACCCCGTACGCATGGACCAAGCGTCCCGTGGCTTTGTCCCGCTTGAAGAAGCGCCGGCAGCTCGCGCTGTCATGCCAGTAGATGAGACCGTGGCATGCCAACTTATACTCGATTCGTTCAAGACGCTTCTGCGAGATCCGGAGGTCCATGCACGCGCGCCATTTGGGAATGCCCACGACGGGTCGGGAACCTGTTTGCCAGTCGGCCTTGCGAGTTTGTTGAACATGCCAGCGCACGACGCTGACGTGATCCGAGGTCAGGCCAAGGCGTTCGGCGACCGGGGGCCGTTCCAGAAGGCGCAGGGGCGCCCAGTGGTCGTATTCATCGGGCATGCCTTTCCAGGCGCTGGCAGCTGAACGGGCCGCGTCGTGTTCAGGCTTGTGGATTCTTCCCCCCATCGGGTTTGGGCTGGGGCGCGTGCCGGTTGAAGGTGTCGGATCGGCGATGTTCTCGTGCTGCATGATGCTTGACGCCCGGGGCATTCATGCTCGATCGCAGCTCCCGTTTTTTTTCACAAACCGGCTTGACCACGGCCAAGCGAGTTCTCTACCTTCCGCGACAGCAGTGGCGCAGGAGGTCTCTTCCCGTCTTATTGGGATTGGGGGCCGGGTGAGCCCAGTCCGCTTGTCGGACACAAGGCGGGGAGCTAGGTGGTACTGGCTCCCCGCTTTCTTATGTCCTTGAACTGGTGAGTTTTTCCGGGCTTGTCTCCCGCCCGCCGGTGTGCTTATACTTGCCGAACTGTGGTGGTGTGATCGGGCTCGAAATCGCCCATGGCGCAGTTGTGCACATGGACATGCGCGCCCGCTTCGACCGGCTCGCTGGCAAACCCGATGATCTGGTCGTATTTGCGCACCGGCTCGCCGGCGGCGATCGGCCGCGTCGCGATCTTGTGCCCGGCCGGCACCACATCCAGGGCGGCGACACCCTCCCCGGGAAGCTCCGTTCCGGAGAGAATATCGACGCGGGCGACGACTACATTGTCTTCGGGCGCAAGGCGGATGGAGAGGGTCATGACGGGCGTGCCTCCTAAGCGGCGAGCAGGTCGTGGAGTTGGCGGGCGCGGCCGGGCGTCTCGAAGTCCCAGGCAAGCGCGCCCAGCACCTCCGCCGCCTCGCCGAGCGCCGGCCCCGCGAGCGAGCGGAACTTTGCGTCGAGGTCGGCGCGCGCGAGCGGGTTGCCGGGATTGCCGCGCGCCAGCGCCGTTTCGCGCCGGTCCGCGCCGCCGTCCACCCACTGCACTTCCAGCACGGCAGAGCGCGTGTCCCGGCCGGGCTCGGCGACGGGTTCGACCCGCGCGAGCATGTCCCGCAAGGCGGGGTCGGCCAGCGTCTCAGCGGTGAAATCGCCCTCCACCGCCGGGCGGCCGGTGAGACCAAGCGCCGTGCAGAAAGCCAGGCTGAACTTGCCTTCGAGCGGGGTTTGCGGGGCGGGTTTGCCGGCCAGGCGGATCGCCACCGGGTTAACCCGGACCTCGATGCGGGCCGCTTCGCGGCCGGCCGCCTCCGGCGCCAGGGAGCGCGCCGCGTCGATGACCGGATGGGTCAGCAGGCACGCGGCATAGGGCTTGACCGTGTTGCGCAGCAACTCCCAGCCATCGTTGAAGTCCACCTCGCCGATAGTGGCTGCGCCGTCCTGTACGAGCGCGCTGCCGAGCCCGTTTTCGGCCTCCAGAAGCGTTTCGGACGCCTCGAAGCCGGCCGCGGCCAGTTCTGCTGCGAGAACGCCGTTCATCGCCGCCTTGCCGGCATGGAAGGGCTTGCCGTGGGTGCCGAAGGAGCCCGTCAGGCCGCCGGCCTGGGTGGCGGCGGCGCCGAGCGCGCGGGCGATGCCGTCCTCGTCGAGCCGCAACAACACCGACGCAGCGACCGCCGCGCCGAGCGCGCCGAAAATGCCGGTCGAGTGCCAGCCGCGAAGATTGGCCACGCCCCCGATGCCGTTGCCGAGCCGTGCCGCGGCCTCGAAGCCGGCGATGAACGCGGCCAGCATGTCCCGGCCCTCGGCTCCGGTCTGCTGCCCCACGGCGAGCGTTGCCGACCAGACCGGCGCGGAGAGATGCGCCGTCGCGCCGACATGCGTGTCATCGTAGTCGAGGCAGTGGGCGAAGGTGCCGTTCACCAGGGCGGCCCCGGCTGCGCAGGTCGTGCCGCCGAGCGCGATGCGCGCCTCGCCGCTGGCCTGCCAGCCCTCGACAACCCGGCGAACGGCCTTGCCGCCCGGCTCGCCGCGTGCGCCGAGCGTGACGCCCAGCGTGTCCAGCAGGCACGCCTTGGCGGTTTCCAGAACCTCGGACGGCCAGTTGCGGCCGGGCGCCGCCGCGGCCCAAGCCGCCACGCGCCGGATCGTCCCGTTTGCGCTCATGTCCCCTGTATCCCTCCTCAACCCTTGCTTCGCGCCGGTCACGATTTCTCGCAGGCGCCCCAAACCTCATCGTTCTTCAACCAGCCTCTATAGCCCTCGGTGGAAACTTCGCACCAGCCTTCCCGGCGTTCGAGCACCGAGAGCAATACGCCCGGCTCCAGGAGCGCCACGCCGCCGGCGTCCGCCGCGGGCGACCGGCGCAGCCGCCGCAGCTTCTTTCCTACCACGATGGCGCGCGACCGGTCCGTCAGCAGATGCGCGCTCATCCAGCCCGTCTCGCCCGACGGGTCCTCGATCTGCCGCCAGTCGAAATGTTCTCTGACGATCCGCACGGGCAGGCCGCGCCGCCGGTATTGCCAGCGCACCGCATAGGCGGTGCTCGGCCCCACCCGCATATTGGCTTCCGTCGCGCGTATCGCGGCGTATCGCGGCAGGGTTAGGCCGGTCAGCCGGTCCGCGCCCGCCGCGGCTGCGCTCCAGAGGCACAAGACCGCCGCCATGCCGTTCCGAAGACGCTTCACCGCCGGGCCTCCGGCCAGACCAGGAGCGCCAGCGCCAGCATGACCAGCCCTTCGACAGCAACCACCATCATTGCCGTCTGGGCGCCCAGCCAATCGGCCAGCAAGCCCATATGGAGGAAGCCGATCGGCCCGGTGCCGATACAGATCGTCAGCACGCCCATGGCGCGGTTGCGCATTTCCGGGCTGGCGCCGAGAAAGGTCAGGGTCGATTGCATGGTCGCGAAACAGGCGCCTCCGATGCCGGCCGCGACCAGAATTGTGCCAGAAAGCAGGAACCACGGCGAGACTGCAAAGACGATGGCGGTGATCAGATAGGTTACGACGCCCACGACATAGATGCGCCGGAACCAGACCGCGCGACCGAACCAGGCGATGCCGACCGCGCCGAGCAGTGCCCCAAGCCCCTCGCCGGCCTGCAGCACACCCACGGGAAAGGCCGAAAGGCCGAGCCAATCCTTCCCGATCACCGGCACCATCGACGTCGTCGGAAAACCCCAGACGTTGAAGATGACGGTAACGGCCAGTGTCGCTACCAGCGGGCGGTTGGAGCGGATGTAGCGGAAACCGTCCCGAAGCGCCGTCAGCACGCCGGCGGGTGCGGCGCCCGTCTGCGGGTTGTCCTCCATGCGCACGCGCGCGATCAGCAGCAGCGAGAAGAGGTTGAGCGCCGTGCCGGCGAAGAAGGCGCCGGAAATGCCGATGCCTTCCAGCAGAGCGCCGCCGGCGAGGGGGCCGAGCATCCGGGTCGCGTTGTTGGTCGCAGTGTCGAATCCCATCGCCTGGGCGACCCGGCCATCGCCGGCAATGTCCCCGAGCATGGTGCGCCGAAGCGGCATTTCGCCGGCCCAGACCATGCCGTTCAGGAAGCCTCCCACCGCGACATGCCAGAGCTCCAGTCCGCCCAGGGCGGCCACCAGGCCGAGCGCGCTCGAACTGGCAATGAGCATGTAGAGGCCCACCATCACCATGATCCGGCGGTCGAACCGCTCCGTCAAAGAGCCTGCCAGCGCGCCGAACAGCATGAGCGGCAGCATCCGCAGCATGAACATCAGGGTCACGTCGAACGCCGAACCGGTGCGGTCGTAAACCCATACTCCGACGGCCAGAATTTCCAGCCAGCGATTGACATTGGAGAGCGCGCCGGAAACCAAGATGCGCCGGAACGCGACATTGCCGATGAGGGCGAAGGGGCCTAAGGTGCGGGTCACAGGATATGCAAACCCCACCCGCGTTCGGGGCGCAATCCCGCAAGCCGGCTCGGCCGCCGGAACACGGGCGCACCCTTCCCGTATGAGGAACGGCCGATATGCTTTACGCGCTTCACGAGATGCAGCGCATTGCTTGGGCGCCCGCTCGCATGATGGCCGAGGCAGGGCGGCAGGCAGCGTCGAATCCGCTGCTGCCGATGTCCTGGCACCCTGCCGGGCGCGCGGTCGGCGCGTTCTGCGAGTTGTTCGAGCGCGTGAGCCGCAAGCACGGCAAGCCGGAATTCGCCATCCGCCAGATCGAAACCGGCGGCCGGCGGCTGGCCGTGCGGGAAGAGGTCGCGGCTTCGCAGCCTTTCTGCGACCTGCTGCATTTCGTGCGCGAGGGCCGAACGGGAGATCCGGTCGTGCTGGTGGTGGCGCCGCTTTCCGGCCATTTCTCCACCCTGCTTCGCGACACGGTCCGCGGCCTGCTGGCGGAGCACGATGTCTATATCGCCGACTGGCAGGACGCCCGCCAGGTGCCGGCCGGCCGGGGCGCGTTCACGCTCGACGACTATATCGACACGCTGCTGGACTTTCTTGCCCGCCTCGGGCCAGAGGTGCATCTCGTTGCCGTTTGCCAACCGTCCGTGCCCGCGCTGGCGGCGACCGCCCTGCTCGCCGCCGCAGGCGAAAGTGCGCCGCGTTCGCTTGTCCTGATGGGCGGGCCGATCGACACGCGCGTCGGCGTCACCAAGGTCAACGAATTCGCGAGCTCGCACAGCCGGCGCTGGTTCGAGCAGATGCTGATCCAGACCGTGCCGCCGCCCTATCCGGGTTTCGGGCGGCAGGTCTATCCGGGCTTCATGCAGCTCTCGGGCTTCATGGGCATGAACCTCGACCGGCATGTGGGCGCGCATTTGCGCATGTTCGAGCACCTTGTCGCCGGCGACGGCGAGAGCGCGGAAGCGCATCGGCGCTTCTATGACGAATATCTGGCGGTCATGGACATGCCGGCGGAATATTTCCTGGAGACGGTGGAGCGGGTTTTCCAGGAACACCACCTGCCGCGCGGCCTGTTCACGCATCGGGGCGCGCCGGTAGAAACGGCGGCGATACGGGACACCGCGCTGATGACGGTCGAGGGCGAACGCGACGATATTTCGGGCGTGGGCCAGACGGAAGCCGCCCATGGCCTGTGCCCGAATGTGCCGCCGGAACGTCGTCGCCACCGCCTGCAGGCCGAAGTCGGCCATTACGGCATCTTCAACGGGCGGCGATGGCGGAACGAGATCCTGCCGGACGTTGCCGATTTCATTCGCTCTGCCCGAACGTAGGGAGCCGGGAATCCGATGAACGATGCTGCACGCGCAGGCGAACCGCGGGGTGTCGCGGTCGCGACCCTGACGCCGATGACCTCCGGGCTGGAGCCCGATTTCGACCGGTTCGCGGCGCATTGCCGCCGGATGCTGGAACTGGGCGCAAATCTGCTGGCGGTTCTCGGCACGACGGGCGAGGCGAATTCGCTCGGCGTCGATGAGAAGCTGCGCCTTCTAGATGCGCTGGGCGACTCCGACATCCCCGGCGAAGCATTGCTGCCCGGCACCGGGACCTGCTCCATCGCCGACACGGTAATCCTGACCCGGAAGGCGCTGGAGGTCGGCTCCGCCGGCGTCGTCATGTTGCCGCCTTTCTACTACAAGGGTGTGTCGGACGCGGGGCTGCATGCAGCCTATGAAGAGGTAATCCAGCGCGTCGGGGATGCGCGCCTGCGAATCTATTTCTACAACTTCCCGTTCAATTCCGGCGTGCCGATCTCGCACGACCTGATCGAAGGCCTGCTTGCGGCCTATCCGGGCACGATCGCCGGCATCAAGGACAGCTCGGGCGACCTCGACAACATGCTGGCCATGTGCAGGCGCTTCCCCGGCTTCGGCGTGTTTGCGGGCTCCGAACAGTTCCTGCTGCCCGTGCTGGAGGCAGGCGGCGCCGGCTGCATTTCGGCCACGGCGAATGTCACCATCGGCCTTTGCGCGCAGGTGCTGGCTGCGGCGAGGGCGGGCGAGGACGCCGGCGCCCTGCAGGAACGGCTTTCCGCCTGGCGTCTCGCGATCCAGTCGCAGCCGCTGATCCCGGCGCTGAAGGCGATCGTCGCCCGGAGCACCGGCGACGACGAGTGGCTCACGCTCCGGCCGCCGCTTACAGCCCTGGACGCGCCCTCCGGCGCCGCACTGAGCGAGGCGCTCGATGCGGCCGGCTTCGCACCGGCAGCCTGACAGTCGCGTCGGGGCCGTCTGCAGCCTTGCCCGAGTGCGACAATTTGTGCTAGCAGGAACGGGGCTTCCGGCGGAGGTGCGTGTGCCCCTGAAAGGCCTGCTGCTTTGTCTCGCCGCTGCGGTGGCCGCCCTGCTGCCGGGGCCGGTCCGGGCCGAAGACCCCTATCCGAGCCGCATCGTGGAATGGGTCGTTCCGTTCGGGCCGGGCGGCGGGTCTGACCGCTGGGCGCGCATCATGTCTTCGGCGGCGATCGATGCTTTCGGCCAAGCTTGGCATGTGCGCAACCGGGGCGGCGAGGAAGGCCGGCTCGGCTGGCGCTACATGCTCGACAAGCCCCCCGACGGCTACACGGTCCTGCAGGGCAGCATGACGCCGGCGATTGCGGCGTTGCGGGATCCGGCGTCCGGCTTCAGCCCCGAAGACGTGAAAATCGTCGCGTTCATCTCGTCGATCAAGACGCATCTGATCGCCGTGCCGGGTTCCGGTTTCGACAACTGGGACCAATTGGCGGGCCGCCCGTCATCCAGCGCCCCGCCGCGGATCGGAGGAACGCCGGCGGTGTTGCTCGCCGCCGCGACCAGCCTCGACAGGCTCGGCGTTCCTGCCACGCTTCACACCTATTCCGGCACGGGCGAGGCTGTGTCGGCGCTCCTGGCCGGGGAGGTCGATATGGCGGCAGTGAGCACCTCGACCGTATTCTCCCTTGTCGGGCGGGCGTCCCCGGTCATCAATATCGGTGCGCGAGACAATACGCCGGCGATCAAGGAGAAGATCGGCGATGTGCCCTGGATCGGCGCGCTCGGAGCCGTGGGCATCGGCGTTCCGCGCTGGGTGGGTGTTCATCCCGACACGCCGGACGACGTGGCCGAGCGCATTTCGGAAGGTGTGGGCAAGGTGCTGGCCGACAAATCGGTCATCAAGCTGATGACCAAGCTCGGCGAGGAAATCCACTATCTTCCGCGCGACGCCGCGACCGTCGCCTACAGGGAGCTGCTTCAGCGGATGAAGGAGCTTCTGGGCCGGATGCCATAGTCCGACGACAGTGTCTGCCATGCTCTGGCGAGGGCGTCGGGTTTCGGTTAGCATCCGGGCGATGACTGCGAATGTGGAAGTGCCGCTTGCCGCCGACCTCGGCGAGTTGTCCCGTCTGGCGGAGGCCGTGGAGGATTTCGGGGGAACGAACGACCTGCCGCCCGGTGCGGTGTTCAAGCTCAATCTTTGTTTCGATGAACTGATTACCAACGCCATTTCCTACGGCTTCGAGACCTTGGATCAGGCAGCCCTTTCCGTGGTGTTGACGGTAAGGGACGGCGAGGTGGTGGCGATAATCCGCGATAACGGCCGGCCTTTCGATCCGTTTACCGAAGCGCCCGAAGCCGATACCACCTTGCGTATGGAAGACCGGCCCGTTGGCGGCCTGGGCGTTTTGCTCGTGCGCGAGTCGATGGACGACTTCTCCTATGAGCGGCGTGACGGGTTCAATGTGGTGATCTTGCGCTTGAAACTGAACCGGGCGGGGACTCCGTGACGGAGGAAGCCCGCCGTTCCTTCTTCGACGAGTCGGGCGGCCGCGCGCCCGGACGCGGCAGGCTTGCCGGCCGGCGCATTCTGGTGGTGGGCGGCGGCCAGCGCGAGATCGACGACCCCGACCCGCCGGTGGGCAACGGGCGCGCGGCGGCGATCCTCTATGCCCGCGAAGGAGCCCGTGTCGCTTGTGCCGACGTTTCCGGCCAGGCGGCCATGGCGACGGTGGCTGTGATCGCAGAAGAAGGCGGCCATGCGTTCGCGATCGATGCGGACGTGGCGGACCCGTCGGCGGTCGAGGCCATGGTGGCTCGCGCCGTGGAGTGGCTGGGCGGCCTCGACGGGCTGCTGCTGAATGTGGGTGTCAGCGGTCCGCCGCTGGGTCTGGCCGGCGAGACCCCCGATGAATGGGACCGCGTGATGGCAATCAATTTGCGCAGCCACATGCTGACCTGCCGCACCGCCCTGCCAATATTGGCCGACGGTTCCAGTATCGTGTTCATCGCGTCGATCTCGGGTATGCGCCCCAATAGCCGCAAACCGTCTTACGACACATCGAAGACGGCGTTGAAGGGGCTCTGCGGCCATGTCGCGCAGGAAGGCCATGCACGGGGGATCCGCGCCAATATGGTTGCCCCCGGCTTGATGGATACTGCGCTCGGCCGCGACGCCAGCCGCCGACGTCCCGCCCGGAACGAGGGGCCCCTGCCGTTCGGTCGCCAGGGGACGGGCTGGGAGACCGCCTATGCGACGCTGTTCCTGATGTCGCACGAAAGCGCCTATATCACCGCGCAGACCGTGGTCGTCGATGGCGGCCTGATCGACCTTTGGTGGCGGGCGGGCTGACGGTCGCAGGCGCTGTAGCGTCGCGCGGACGAATTCTATAAGGGGCGGCAGGGGCAGGGCGCGGAAGGCTGAAGGATGCTTGACCTCAGGTGGATACGGGAGAGCCCGGAAGCGCTCGACCGTGCATTGGAGCGCCGGGGAGAGCCCCCCGCGGCGGCGCGGGTCGGTGCGCTGGACGCCGAACGGCGCGGCTGCCAGACCCGATTCCAGGAATGCCGCCAGCGCCGCAACGCGCTCTCCCGCGAGATCGGCAAGGCCAAGGCGGCCGGTGAGCCGGCCGACGTGCTGATTGCGGAAGTCTCGTGCCTCAAGGAAGCGGAGCGGGAAGCTGAGGACGCCGAGCGCAAGGCGGCGGCCGAACTGGATGCGCTGATTGCCGGTCTTCCGAATCCTCCGGGCGACGATGTGCCGGACGGCGCCGATGAATCGGACAATGTCGAATTGCGCCGGATTGGCGTGCCGCCCGAATTCGATTTCGCGCCCAGGGATCACGCAGAGCTGGGCGAGGCGCTCGGCCTGATGGATTTCGAGCGCGCGTCATTCCTGTCCGGCGCGCGTTTCGTTGTCCTGCGAGGCGCGCTGGCGCGCCTCGAACGGGCGCTGGGCCAATTCATGCTGGATACGCACACGGAGGAGTTCGGTTACGAAGAAATTTCTCCGCCGACGCTCGTGCGCAGCCCGGCGCTGTTCGGCACGGGCCAGCTTCCCAAATTCGAGCATGACCTGTTCAAGACCGATACCGGCCACTGGCTGATACCGACTGCCGAGGTGCCCCTGACCAATCTGGCTGCGGGCCGCATTCTGGCGGAAGACGAATTGCCGCTGCGTTTCGCGGCCTTTACGCCGTGCTACCGGTCGGAGGCCGGCTCGGCCGGGCGCGACACGCGCGGCATGATCCGCCAGCACCAGTTCCACAAGGTCGAGATCGTTTCGGTGACCCATCCCGACGCTTCGGCCGAGGAGCTTGAGCGGATGACGCTGGCGGCGGAAGCGATCCTGGAACGCCTGGAGCTTCCCTATCGCCGCGTCCTGCTTTGCGCCGGGGACATGGGCGCCGCCGCGCGCAAGACCTACGACCTGGAGGTCTGGCTGCCGGGGCAGGGCGCTTATCGTGAAATTTCCAGTTGTTCCATTTGCGGGGACTACCAGGCCCGTCGGATGAATGCGCGTTTCCGGCCCGCAGGCAGCAAGGCGACGCGCTTCGTGCATACCCTGAACGGCTCGGGGCTGGCGGTGGGACGGACCCTGATCGCCTTGCTCGAAAACGGCCAGCAGGCGGACGGGTCCGTCGTGCTGCCACCGGCAATACGGCCCTATGTGGGCGGATGCGAGCACCTTGAATAGGAAGCGCCCAGGCGCCGCTCCGCGCGGCGTGGCGGAGCCAACTCCGACGCCCGGCGCCACGCGCGCGCGGCTCTTGATGATGCTGCGCCGGTCGGGGGTGATCGACGCGAAGGTGCTCGCGGCCATCGAGCGCACGCCGCGCGACGCCTTCGTTCCGGCGATATTTCGAGACCGGGCGTACGAGGATACGGCTCTGCCGATCGGCAATGGCCAGACCATAAGCCGTCCGAGCGTGGTTGCCTTCATGACTGCAATGCTGGCTCCGGGGCCGCGCATGCGCGTGCTGGAGATCGGCACCGGGTCGGGCTACCAGGCGGCGGTGCTTACCCGGCTCTGCCGCAGGGTGTACACCGTTGAGCGACACCGGCCGCTTCTGTCGGAGGCGGAAGCGCGGTTCGAGCGACTGGGACTCACCAACATCACGACGCGCTGCGGAGACGGCGTGCGCGGCTGGCCCCGAGCGGGTCAGTTCGACCGTATTCTGGTCACTGCCGCGGCAGACGATGTACCGACCGCCCTGGTGGAACAACTTGCCGATGGCGGTCGCATGCTGGTTCCCGTCCGGGAATATGACGGCGTGCAGCGGCTGGTTTGCCTGTCCCGGACGGAGCAGGGCGTTCAGGTCGAGGCATTGCGCGAAACATCCTTCGTGCCGCTTGTCGGCGCCTATGACGAAGCGGCTCCGCAGGAGGCCGCGCAATGATGCGGGCGAGCGTCGTCCTCGCAGCATTGCTGCTTTGCGGCTGCGGTTGGGTCGAAGTCGGCGACACCGGGACGGCGGGGAAAAGGCCGAAAGCATCGGCACCCCTTGAGGCCGCCTCGCAGGACGGGCGGATCCGGGTCCGAAAGGGAGACAGCGTTTATCTCATCGCGCGGCGCCACGGCATTGCGATGCGCGACATTATCGAGCGCAACGGCCTCACCGCACCCTACCACCTTAGAGAGGGACAAACGCTGATCCTGCCGGCTCCCCGCAAGCATGTCGTGGCGTCGGGCGACTCGTTGTGGACGATCTCGCACCGGTACGACGTGCCGATAGCGGCGCTGGTGCGCGCCAACGGGTTGAAGAAGCCCTATACGATTTACCCCGGGACGGCGCTTCGCATCCCGAGACGGACGGAACCGCCGCCGGAAGACACCCGCGAGACACGAGTGGTGGCAACGCCCGGCCCGGCCGAGCCTCCGAAGAAACCGTCCCGGCCGGCACTTGCCGCCGGGACGCCGCCGGTTCCCAGTCCGTCGCCGGCCGTGCTCGCCAAAGGTCCGCCGCCCAGCCGTCCCGATGCCGCCAGGTCCGACGGCGCCAAGCCTGTGCCGCGGCGCGCGCCGGCCTCGACCTCGGCTTCGACGCTTGCGTCCCGCCCGGCGGCGGAATCGAAGCCTGCTCCGCGAACCGTGGCCAAGCCGCCGCCGCCGCCGGTCCGGACGGCCTTGAAGCCGTTGCCGCCCCGCGCCGGGCGGTTCTTGCGCCCTGTCGCCGGGCCTGTCGTCGCCGGCTTCGGGCCGCAGCCGGACGGCCTGCACAATGACGGGATCAACATAGCGGCAGCGCGCGGCGCCGCCGTGCATTCGGCGGAGGCGGGACGGGTGGCCTATTCCGGCAACGAGCTTCCCGGTTACGGAAACCTGTTGCTTGTCAGGCATCGGGGCGGTTGGGTCTCGGCCTACGCCCACAACGACCGCCTTCTGGTCGGTCGCGGCGACGAGGTCCAGCGCGGCCAGAGAATCGCATTGGTGGGCAGCAGCGGCCGGGTCACGACCCCGCAACTTCATTTCGAACTCAGGCGGCAGGGACGGGCCGTCGATCCGGCCCCGCATCTCGACGGCGGCTGACCTGGATTTCCCGCCGGCTTCAGTTCCCGATCAGGAAGTCGCGGATGGCTACCGCTTCGTCGAGCCCGGACAGTTCGCGGTCGGCTTCCAGTGGCAGGGCCCGTGAAGACAGGCGCACCACGACCACTTCGGCGCGGCGGTCGACATAGAGGTTCTGGCCGTGGATGCCGATGCCGAAGATCAGGGGATTTTCGCCGCGCAACACATAGCATTGCGAACGGTAGTGCATCGCGCGGCCGGGAAAGAAGGGGGCGAAATCGCCGGCATTCCAGGCCTCGGGGTCCCCGGCCTTTTCGATATCGTCGATCCAGCGCTCCGGTAGCACCTGCTGCCCGTCCCGGGAGCCGTTCTCGACGATCGTCTGGCCGATGCGGGCCAGGTCGTGCGCGGTGACGCACATGCCGCCGGCGGCCCGCGGCGCTCCCAGCCGGTCCACGGTAATGTAGGCCGCGCGTTCGGCCCCGGCCGGCGCCCAGAGCAGCCGGCCCATCAGGTCCGCATAGCGTTCGCCCGTCGCCCGCTCGATGACCCAGGCCAGAAGGTCGGTATTGGTCGAGACATAGTGGAAGCGTTGCCCGTGCCGGCCGTCCGCCGCGGTCAATCGCGAATAGAAGGAGCGCAAGTCCGAGGGCGGCTCGTCCGGGTCCGCCGGATTCCAGCCGGTCGCCTGGCGGTAGGCGATAATCGGTCCGCTTGTGGCGAGATAGTCCTCGTCGAACAGGATGCCCACGCGCATGTCGAGCAGGTGGCGCACCGTTGCGCCGCGATAGACTGTTTCCTCGACCTCGGGCACGTAGTCCGTCACGGGAGCTTCGACATCGAGACGCCCTGCTTCCGCGAGGATGCCCGCCAGCAGGCCCAGAAGCGATTTGGAAACAGACATCAGAATATGCGGCGTCGTGGCGGTCATTCCTTCGCCGTAGCGTTCCGCCACGACCTTGCCGCGATGCAACGCCAGCAGCGCATCGCAGCCTTGCGCCATCTCTTCGAAGCCCGGCAACGATAGCGGCGCTTCGGGCAGAGGACGCACGGCGGCGGGATCGTTCGGGATTTCAGCCGAGGGAATCAGTTCCCGCACATGGCGGAAAGCCCAGCGATTGAAGGGAGCGGTCCGCCAGTTCGCGAGAGTGACCCGCTCCTCGGCCGGGGGCGGGAAACGGTCCATCATGTTTTCTGTCCTCTATCGGCGGCTGCGATCATACCGGGAGCCGCACGCGCACGCCGAGGCCGCCCTCGGGCGAATCGCCCAGATGGATGTCGCCACCATGGCTCTGGACCACATCGCGCGCGATGGACAGGCCCAGCCCGATACCGCCGGCCTTCCCCCCATGAGAGCGGTCCCGGCGGTAGAAGGGGCGGAACACCTTTTCCCGGTCGGCCGCCGGCACGCCCGGCCCGTCGTCGTCGATCCCGATCTCGAACCATTCGCCCTGTTCCCGGCAGACGATCCAGACCTGGTTGGCGTAGCGCATCGCGTTGTCGATCAGGTTGACGAGGCAGCGCCTGATAGCGGTCGCCTGCACCGGAATTTTCGGCGCGCTCACGATACGGAGATCGATGGAACCGCCGGCCCGGCGCGCGCCGGTTACCACGTCCTCGACCAACTCGCCCAGATCGGTTTCCACAGCCGCTTCGCCGCCTTCGCCGCGCGCGAACGCCAGATAGGCTTCCAGCATCGCTTCCATTTCGTCTATGTCGGCCCGCAATCCGCGCGCATCGTCGTTTTCCGGCAACAGGGCCAGCGCTACCTTCATGCGCGCGAGCGGCGTGCGGAGGTCATGAGAGACGCCGGCCAGCATCTCCGTGCGCTGGGTTATCTGGCGCCGGATACGCTCGCGCATCCGCCGGAACGCGACGGTCGCTCGGCGCACTTCCGTTGCTCCGGCCAGTTTCGGGTCCTTGGCTTCCCGGCCCTTGCCGTAAGCGTCGGCCGCTTCCGCAAGCCGTCTGATGGGCCGGATCTGGTTGCGCATGAACAGCCCGGCGACGGCGAACAGGATCATCGAGGTGCCGACCATCCAGAGCGCCCAGAAGGTTGTGGTCGAACTGAACAGCCGCCGGCGCGGCGCCACGACATTCAACACGCTGTCCTTGAGCTGCACCCTGATGAGGATTTCGTCCTCGAAGGCCGCCGTGTCCAACTGGAAGGGCCGGCGCACGCGATGGGTCAGTTCCCGGGCCAGCAGCCGGTCCAGGCTGCCCTTCGGTTCGGGTTGCGGGCGGTTCGGAAGAATGGCGCCCGGAGCGATGGTCGCGCGAAGGTCGGTGCGCTCGGCGAGCAGTACCAGCAGGACCCCCTGGGCATCGGCGCCGGGGAACCGGTCCATCGCGTCGATGACCAGGCCGATTTCTCCTGCCACCCCGGCCGCCAGGCGTTTCAGAATGATATGCCAGTGCCGCTCGTAGAAGATCCATGTCGAGACGATCTGCAACAGGATCAACGGCATCACGATGATGAGCAGGGAGCGCGCAAAGAGTGTGCGCGGCAGGAGCCGGTCCGGACGGCCGGCCATCAGTCGGGCCTGAGCGCGTAGCCGCGCCCCCAGACCGTGACGAGGTAGCGGGGATGCTTCGGGTCGGGTTCGAGCTTCCGGCGCAGGCGCGCGACCTGCACGTCCACGGCCCGCCCGGAACCGACGCTCATGACGGCCAGTTCCTCGCGCGAGACGGTATCGCCGCCCCTGAGGGACAGGGCGCTCAAAAGCAGGGCCTCCGCCGGGGCGAGCCGGCGAACCTCCCCGTTTTCATGCTCCAGTGTCTCGCGCCCGGTATTCCAGGCCAACGGGCCGAAGCGCAACGTCTCCCGGCGCACCCTTCCGCGGCGGCGCAGGATCGTACGGATACGCAGTACCAGTTCGCGCGGCTCGAAAGGCTTGACCATGTAGTCTTCGGCGCCTGCTTCCAGGCCGCGCACGCGGTCTTCCGGCTCGTCCATCGCCGTCAGCAGCAATATCGGCGTCGAGTTCCCGGATTCCGCGAGCGCCGCGCTCAGTTCCAGGCCCGACTCTCCGGGCAGCATGATGTCCAGCACCACCAGGTCGAACGCGACCCCCGCCATTGCGCGCCGGGCGGCCTCCGCCTCCTCCAGCGCCGTGACGCGAAAGCCGGAGCCGGAGAGGTAGCGTTTCAGGAGCGTGCGCAGCCGCTCGTCATCGTCCACGAGGAGGATATGGGGAAGTTCCTGCTGGCGGGTGGGTGAAACGGCTTCACGCATCGGTTGAAATCCGCCATAAGCTGCAAGGCTGCGACCCTGCATCATATCGTGCCCGACGAATGAGGAGAAATGGGCGATGGCGGTGGACCTGCTCCCCTATGACGACCGCGACGGCTTCATCTGGCTTGACGGCGCGCTGGTTCCGTGGCGCGACGCCAGGCTGCATGTCCTGACCCACGCCCTGCACTACGCCAGCGCGGTCTTCGAGGGAGAACGGGTCTATGACGGGCATATCTTCCGCTCGCGTGCCCATACCGAACGCCTTCACAGCTCCGCCCGACTCATGGGATTCGATATACCGTACTCGGTCGAGGTGCTGGAAAGCGCCAAACGGGAAGTGCTGCAGGTAAACGGTCTCAAGGACGCCTATGTACGCCCGGTGGCATGGCGCGGCGCGGAGATGATGGGTGTGTCGGCGCAGGACGCCACAATCCATGTCGCGATTGCGGCCTGGTTCTGGGGCGCATATTTCGGCGATGGCACGGAGATGTCCGGCATCCGCATGAAGACCGGCCGCTATCGTCGGGCGGGCCCTGAATGCGGCCCGGTGCAGGCCAAGGCGACCGGCCACTATTTGATCTGCACGCTCAACAAGCATGAGGTCGAAGCCGAGGGCTACCACGATGCCCTGTTCCTCGACACCCGCGGCTTCGTAGCGGAAGGCTCCGGAGCCAATATCTTCCTCGTCCAGGAAGGCAAGCTGCACACGCCGACCCCGGACAGCTTCCTCAACGGCCTCACCCGTCAGGCCGTAATCGGCCTCGCCGAGAAACGCCAGATCCCGGTGATTGAGCGGTCGATCCTGCCGGAAGAGTTCGCCAGGACCTCCGAAGTGTTCGTGACCGGCACCGCCGCCGAGGTGACGCCGGTCGCCGAGATCGACGACTACCGTTTCACGCCGGGTAACATTACCCGCACGATGATGGAAGATTTCCGCGCCATCACATCGACCGGATAACGAAACGAGAAGGGCTTTTCCCCATGCGCGACGCCTATATCTGCGATGCCGTGCGGACCCCTGTCGGCCGCCATTCGGGCGCGCTTGCCGCCGTGCGGGCGGACGATCTGGCCTCCATGCCGCTCAGGGTGCTGATGGAGCGCAATCCGGGCCTCGACCCGGAAGCCATCGAGGATGTGATCTTCGGCTGCGCCAACCAGGCCGGCGAGGACAACCGCAATGTTGCGCGCATGGCGGTGCTGCTGGCGGGCCTGCCGGAATCGGTTCCGGGAAGCACGGTGAACCGCCTTTGCGGCTCGTCGCTGGATGCGGTCGGGTCCGCCGCGCGCGCGGTGCGGCTCGGCGAAGCCGAGCTGATGATCGCGGGCGGCGTCGAGAGCATGTCTCGCGCGCCCTATGTGATGAGCAAATCCGGCGCGCCCTGGGGCCGGGATGTACAGATGTTCGATACCTCCATCGGTTGGCGTTTCGTGAATCGCCGGATGGAGGAGGGGTTCGGCACGGACTCCATGCCGCAGACGGCCGAGAATCTGGCGCAGGAGCGGCAAATCTCCCGCGAGGACCAGGACGCCTTCGCCGCGCGCAGCCAGCAGCGCGCCGTCCGCGCCCAGGAGAACGGGCGGCTTGCCAAGGAAATTATTGCCGTGACGATCCCGCAGCGGCGCGGCGAGCCGGTGATCGTGGACCGGGACGAGCATCCGCGTCCCGGCACAACGGCAGAGAGCCTTGCCAAGCTTCGCTCGCTGCACAAGGACGGCACGGTAACCGCCGGCAACGCCTCGGGCGTCAACGACGGCGCCGGCGCGCTGATTATCGCCAGCGAGGAGGCGGTGAAGCGCCACGGCCTGACGCCGCGAGCGCGGGTGCTCGGCATGGCGACCGCGGGCGTGCCGCCGAGGATCATGGGCATCGGCCCGGCGCCGGCAACCCGCAAGCTGCTCGACCGGCTCGGCATCTCTTTCGGCGAGATCGATGTGATCGAGCTCAATGAAGCATTCGCCGCCCAGTCTCTTTCGGTCACGCGCGATCTCGGGCTGCCCGATGACGCCGAGCATGTGAATCCCAATGGCGGCGCAATCGCGCTCGGCCACCCGCTCGGCATGAGCGGCGTGCGCCTGGCCGGCGCCGCGACGCAGGAACTCCAGGAGCGCGGCGCGCGCTACGCCCTTTGCACCATGTGCATCGGCGTCGGCCAGGGCATCGCGGCGGTGCTGGAGCGGGTGTAATCCCCGAGAGGCGTTTTTCTGCGCTTATTTAGCCCCCGGCTGCCGCCGTACGTCGAATCAGCGTCGAAGCCGCTCGGCGGCGGCGTGCAGCCGGCTTTGCGCGTCGTCGCCGTGCCAGATCTCGACCTGGCGTGCGATGCGGGCCGACATCTGCTCCCGCAGGTCCGCGCAGAACTTTCCGAGCCGCATTCGCTTCGATTCCGCAAAAGCGGCGGGCGCGAGGTCGCAGAGGGAGAGCAGCTTTTCCCACGCCATGTCCTCAATCTCCGCCTTGGGCCCTGTCTCGTGAACGAGGCCGAGGGCGCGGCCCTCCTCGGCGCGGATGAGCTTGCCCGTATAGATGAGGTCCGATGCGGCGAAGTCCCCGGCTACGAAGCGCAATAGCCGGTCGCCGTAATAAGGGTTGGGCACGCCCAGCAATATCTCCGGCTTGCCGATGAGGACGCGGCCGGCTGCGGCGTAGCGGTAATCGCAGGCGAGGAACATGGCCAGGCCGGCGCCGACCGCATGGCCCTTTATGGCGCCTACCACCGGCGCGGGCGATTCCAGCAGGGCCAGGATGAGCCGCCCCAGCTCAAGAAACATCTCCCGCATTGCCTCGCGCGGCTGCCCGAGCGCCCAGTCGAGATCGACGCCGTTGGAGAAGAACTTGTCGCCGCCGCAGAGCATCGTGCCGCGTGCGGTGCGGCCGGCCTCCTCGATTGCACTCGAAGCCTCGCGGATGACCGCCGTCGTCAGGGCGTTGGCGTCACCGGCGGCGAGGCGGACTTGCACGCAGTCGTCCCGGCGTTCGCAGGTAATGTCGGACAAAACGGCTCTCCCGCCGGGTTCGGCTCTAATGCATCCAGGCCGCCACGGCGCCCGGCTTCTGCGCGGCGCGCTCGGCCAGAAGTGCGCGGCGTTCGCGGTCGCGCCCCGCCTGCTTGGCGGCAGCGATCAGCAGCTGCATGAAGACATCGCGCTGGGCGTGGCTGCCGCCCAGACGGAAAAGGTCGTAACGGACCGGCTCCAGCAGCGCGAAGCAGCGCTCCGGCTCGCCCGCGCCGAATGCGGCAATGGCCTCGCAGAGCGGCCGGCCGACCGTTTCGTAGACGGCGTCGGCGGTCGCCTCTCGGCTGCGCCCGGACATGGCGTCGAGATGGCCCCGGACACTGTCGCTGTCCCCGGCCATGGCAAGCGCCGCCATGTAGTGCGCGTCGAAGAACGGGAAGATGCCGTCGGCGATGCGCGCGGCCGAGTGCCCGGCTAGTTCGTCCCAGCGCCCGCCCGCATCGACGCCGCGGAAATGCAGCCGGAGCAGCATGGAGGCCGCATTGGCAATGTCGAGCACATCGTCGCCGGCGGTGTCGGCCCTGAAGCGGTTGTCGTAGAGTTCCAGCGCCGCATCGGCTTCGTCCAGTGCCAGATGGAACAGTGCCTGGTGCCACCACAAATGGCCGCGGAAGTTGTGGATCTTGTTTTCCCAATGCGCTTCGTTCTCGCGAATCCAGGCGATACCCTCATGCGGGCGGTCCTGCATCTCCATGACATGGGCGACGGAATGGACCGACCAGGCGTCCGAGGGGTCGATCGCGACTGCCCGGCGGCCGAAATCCTCGGCCCGGGCATAGTCGCCCATTTCCTCCAGCCCGAAGGCGCGCATGCCCAGCACATAGCCGTAGCCGGGAACGGTCTCGTCCCAGGCCGGCAGGACGCGCGCGGTGCTGTCCCGGTGCTGGACGAGCGCGCCGTGATAGAAATGCAGATAGTGCGCGAGGCGGATCGCCAGAATGTCGCGCGGGTGGTCGAGCAGGATGTCCTCGAAGCGGCACACCGCACCGGCCGTGTCGCCTGCAGCCCAGCGCGAGAGGGCGTCGGTATGGGCGCGTTCGCGCGCGGTCACCGCAAGCCCCGCTGCCGTTTCGCCCGACTTCGCTGCCCGCGGGCGCAGCGCGCCGACGCCCATCAACAGGAAGAAATAGCCCCTGAGAACATGCGCCAGCGGCATTTCGGCATCGGCCTCGAACGCGGCCTTGAGCAGCGGCCCCGCCTCCCGCCCGAAGGCCAGGAAGTCGTCCAGCGCCGCATCCAGGGCGGCGGCTGCGTCGTCGCTGGCTGCAGTCAGTTCCAGACCGCGTTTATCGTGAGCCAAAGTCAGCCTCCCGGAAATCCATAGCAGCCGGCGGTCCGTAGGCAGGCTTGCCGTCGATCCATCCGGTTGCAGAGCAGTGTAGAACGGATGTAAGCGGTATGGGCGCCCCACCTTCCAGTTGAGCCTGTGATTTGAGATTCATCGCTTCGATTGAAGCAGGAGGTGAGTTTCTCAATGGAGGTCTCAACTGAGATTCTCAGTAACGTTGAAGTGCTGCCGGTGTCTGAAGTTCGGCGGCGCTGGCCTGATGCGTTGAAGGCCCGGATCGTCGCCGAGACGCTGGAAGCCGGTGCGACGGTTGCGGGTGTTGCGCGGAGACACGATCTGAACGCCAACCAACTGTCGGGCTGGCGTCGCCTGGCCCGGGATGGCCGTCTGGTCCTGCCGGCGGCCGATACGGATGTGGAGTTTGCGCCGCTGGTGATCCGGGCGGAGGGGCCCCGTGACCCCGGCCCGATCGGTGAGCGCCTGGAAGTGGTTCTGGACAAGGTGGCGGTCCGTCTGGACGCAGCAACGCCGGCGTATCGGATCGCGGAGATCGTCTCTGCGCTGAACGCGTCGGCATGATCTTCCCGTCGAACCGGGTCCGGATCGTGGTTGCGACGAAGCCGGTGGACTTCAGGAAGCAGCATGACGGGCTTGTTGCCTATGTGAAGAGCGTGCTGCGCAAGGACCCTTTCACGGGGACGGTGTTCCTCTTCCGGGCGAAACGAACGGACAGATTGAAGCTGGTGTACTGGGACGGGACCGGGCTGGTGATGGTCTACAAGCGGCTGGAGGGACAGGGCTTTGTCTGGCCGGCTATCCGCGATGGGGCGATGTCGCTGAACCATGCCCAGTTCGAGGCGTTGTTCGCGGGCCTGGACTGGCGCCGGGTGCGGGCGCTGTCGGTGCGGCCCCCGGCTGAGGCGGAATGACTCACCGGGCAGATCGAAGCGTGTGCTCTTCCGACGCTGTGCTACCAAGCTGGCCATGCTGGCGCTTGCGGAGATCGACCTCGGAACGCTGACGCCCGAACAGCGGGAGGCAGCGGTGCGGGCGATTGCCGCGCTCGAGAGGCTTCGCGCCGAGAATGAGACGCTGGCGGAAGAGAAGGCCTCCCTCGCGGGCGCGAATGAGGCGCAAGCCGAACGGATCCGCCGTCTCGAACACCTGGTGCGCGAACTGCAGCGTGTCGTTCACGGCAAGAGGTCGGAGAAGCTGACGCCGGACGAACGCCAACTGGCGTTCGAGGACCTGGAGGGCGCGTCTGCGGAGGCCGAGGCAGCGGGCGAGCCGGCCAAGCCGTCGCCGGCCCCATCGCCGAAGCGCCCAGCGGCGGCACGCAATATCGGCCATTTGCCGGAGCACCTGAAACGGATCGAGCAGGTGATCGAGCCGGAGAGCACGCTGTGCCCCTGCGGCTGCGGGGAGATGGTGAAGATCGGCGAGGACCGCACGGAGCGTCTGGACATCGTGCCGGCGCAGTTGCGGGTGATCGTCACCGTGCGGCCGAAATATGCCTGCCGGGTCTGCGAGCAGGGCGTCGTCCAGGCGCCGGCGCCGGCCCGTCTGATCGAGGGCGCGCTGCCGACCGAAGGCGCGATCGCCCATGTGCTCGTCTCCAAATACGCGGACCACCAACCCCTGTATCGGCAAGCGCAGATATACGCGCGTTCCGGCCTCGATCTGGACCGCTCGACGCTGGCCGGCTGGGTCGGCAAGGCCTCGTTCCACCTGAGGCCGGTAGTCGACCGGCTGGCCTGGCACCTGAAACGGTCCTCGAAGCTCTTCATGGACGAGACGCGGGCGCCGGTGCTCGATCCGGGCCGCGGCAGGACGAAGACCGGCTGGCTGTGGGCCCTGGCCCGCGACGACCGCCCTTGGGCCGGGCCCGATCCGCCGGGCGTGGTGTACTTCTATGCGCCCGGGCGCGGCGGCGAGCACGCCGAAAAGTTCCTCGACGGCTTCGATGGCATCCTCCAGAGCCTGCCCCCGCGAAGGCGGGGGTCGACGGCTACGCTGCTTACAACCGACTGACCGGCCGGGGCCGCAAGGGCGGCGTGCCGCTGCGGCTTGCGTACTGTTGGGCGCATAGTCGGAGAAAATTGCGCGAAATCTACGACAGCAGCGGCTCGGAGATCGCAGCCGAGGGTCTGCGCCGGATCGCCGAGCTCTATGCCATCGAGGCCGATATCCGCGGCAGCCCGCCGGATCGGCGCCTCGCCGAACGCCACGCGCGCGCCGCGCCCCTGGTCGAGGCCTTCGGCGAATGGCTCCGGCAGCAGCGCGCCCGCGTCTCGCCCAAGTCCCGGCTCGGCGAGAAGCTCGGCTACATCGCTCGCCACTGGGACGGTCTCCGGCTCTTCCTCGCCGACGGCCGCGTCGAGATCGACAGCAACAGTGTCGAAAATCTCGCCCGACCGATTGCCCTCACGAGGAAAAATGCACTCTTCGCGGGGCACGACGAAGGCGCTGCCGCCTGGGGCCGGATCGCTTCGCTCATCCAGACGGCCAAGTTGAACGGGGTCGAGCCATACGCCTGGCTCAAGGCCACCCTCGAAGCCATCGCATCCGGCCACCCGAACAGCCGCATCGACGACCTCCTGCCCTGGAACTTCGACAGCCTGTCAAGCTGACATATCCGGTGTGGTGTTCGCAGCGCTTACGGCGGCCTACCCCGGAGGGTTACAAAATTGGTAGCGGTGTCCTGAAATAAAGACCGCTTTTGTAGTCCTACGTTCCCCCTACGTTGTAGTATTAGCGTGTAGTACAAACCGCTGATAAGACTACACAATTTACATTCAAAGCCGCATTGATAAAGCATCTAAACTCCTGTTTAAAGCAAGCGCCAGCAGCAGCCTCAAACCGGGCCTACTGCAATCTGACTCGCGAGAACAACAGTTGTCGGGCGTCAGGGTCGGAGATCGGTCATGCGCTGTGCGGGTGAGGTGAAAGGAGGGGAGGTCGGCGAGTGCGACCCCGCGATGGAGGGTAGACGGGCCGGGTCGGGCACGGATGCCGATAGAGCAGCAATTGGCAGACGAGTTGAAAAATTGCATGGTCCGTCTGTTCGCAAACTTTTCGCTGACCTTGAGGATCGTGGCGATCGCTGCCGCCTTGATTCTCAGCATTGGCGCGCTCGCAACGGGGAATAAGCTCGCGCTGGCCCAATCGAGCATTCCCGAGGCGGTTACGAACGGATTTGAAGAACGCGCCAAGATGGGTTCGGGCGGCGGCGCCGGAGCGTCTGCAAGGATATCGAGGAGAACGCAGGATGGAGAAACCTTGGGAGATACCCGAACCGAAAGATGTGCTGGAGGTCCGGGCCGGGGACGGAAGCATCGTCCATGTCCGCAGGCACGGCGCCGGGCAAGGACCGCGGCTTCTCCTGACGCATGGAAACGGCCTCGCTGCGGACGCTTATCTGCCGTTCTGGGGAGGATTGACAGACCGGTTCGAAATCTTCGTCCACGACCTCCGCAACCATGGCTGGAATAGGCCGGGCCGCCTTGAGAACCACCGCATCGCCTGCCTGATCGACGACGGACAGCGGGTGGTGAGGGCAATCGAAGACGCTTTCGGTCGTCAACCCCTGGTCGGCGTGTTCCACTCGCTGTCGAGCGTGGTCGGTCTCCGGCAGGCTATCGACGGATTGGTCGGCTTCCGCGCAATCGTGGCGTTCGAGTTTCCTCTCGTCCCGCCGGGGCAGACTCGCGAGGACGGGGAAACGGCGGGGGCACATCTCGCCCGAATCGCGCGGAAACGGCAAAGCCGTTACCCGACATATGAGAGTTTTGCGCGGCGGTTAGCCCAGGTGCCGATATTCGACCGGCTTCGACCGGAGGATTTCGACCTGATCGCGCGAACGACGCTAAGGCCCTGCCCGGAAGGGGGCGTCGAGCTGAGGTGCCCGTCGGAATACGAAGCGCAGATGTTCGAGGAACACTATGCCTGGTCGAGCAGAACGGAGGCAAGAGATGCCCCTTGTCCGGTGAAGGCGATCTCCGCCGATCCAACGATTCCCGGGGCCTCCCTTCCGGGAGAGGGGATGGAGGAGCTGGTTCATGTCGACTACGACTTCGTCCCGGAAACGTCCCATCTGCACCAGATAGAAGCACCGGACCAATGCCGTGAACTTATGTTGGAATTTCTGGACGAGATCAACTACCTGGGATAATCGGCTCCGAAATATTCGATATTCTTTGCCGGGAATGCCGGCGCTTCAGTCGGCGCCGGCAGACCGGGCGAATTCATGTCCCGAGTAGCAAGCCGCTGCAATTATGCCGGGGACGAGACAATCGCCAATTCGGGTCACAGACATCAGGCTCTTGTCCGACCAACTCTCCTTGCTGTCGGACAGGTCGGTCCAGAGCCGGTCGTTCGGAAGGCGGGAAGTAACGGCGACAAGGGTGCCGCAATCGATCTGGCGGGCCCGCTTCGAATATACGCATTCCACCCGGAGGCTGTCCGCTGTCATTCCGGCGAGCCGGTGCAACGGAACGATCTCGACCTCAAGGTCGATCAACCGCTGCTGTATGCGCGTCTGCTCAAGGGTGTATTCCGTCCATGGGGCAACAATCGGGGCGGGCGTCACAAAGACCGTCTTGCGGCCCGTTCTCGCCAGAAGCTCCGCGAGAACGCTTGCCATGTAGAATCTGTCATCGTCGAAGATGACAACAGGGCCCGGCGCCTCTATTGCCGCGGCGCCCTTCGCCATCAGGTCGTCGGGCGTCAGCACCCGGTTCCCGGCGAGGAAAGGCAAGGGCGTGCGGTGCTCCCGGCCGACGCCGTCGGCACGCCATGCCGCGCCTGTGGCAAGGACGACATGGGGAATTCCGTATTCGAGAATGTCGGCGGCCGACAGGCGGCTGTCGAGATAGATTCGAGCGTTGGGCGAGCGGTGCAGTTGGCCCAGCCGCCAGTCGCGCACCCGGGCCCAGACCGCCAGGCCGGGAAGCCGGCTTTCTTGCGAGACCCGTCCTCCCCATTCGGCTCCCGCTTCGGCAAGAACGACTTCCGCACCGCGCTGCGCGAGGGCGCGTGCGGCCTCCAGGCCTGCCGGGCCGCCGCCCACAACCAGATACGGCCCTTTGCGTTCTAGCGTGGGGATGACTTCCGGATGCCAGCCGCGCCGCCATTCCTCGCCCATTGTGGGGTTCTGCGTGCAGCGTATCGGAACTCTTGTCCGGTCTCCTGTAATGCAAATGTTGCACCCGATGCATTCGCGAATATCGTCGATACGCCCGTCGCGAATCTTGTTCGGAAGAAACGGGTCGGAAATCGAAGGCCTTGCAGCGCCGATGAAGTCCAGAACGCCTTTTCCGATGACGCGCGCCATGGTATCGGGCGAAGTGTAGCGGCCCACGCCGACAACGGGTTTGTTCGTCAGGGATTTCACGAAACTTGTATAAGGTTCCTGAAATCCTTCCTCAGAAAATCGCGAAGTCTGGCTGTCGTTGGACCAGTCCGATAAATTGACATCCCAGAGATCGGGCTCGTCCGCAAGCGCCGCCACGATGTCGCGGCCTTCCCGGTCGTAACTCAGCCCGTCTTCGCCCAGTAGTTCATCGACAGCCAGTCGGACCGCGATTGCACATTTGTCGCCGACCGCCTCCTTGGTGTCGGCGAGCACTTCGCGAAAAAGGCGCAATCTGTTTTCGAACGAACCGCCATATTCGTCCGTGCGATGATTGTACCGCTTCAGCAGGAAATGCTGGAGCAGTGTCAAATCGTGGCCAGCGTAAACATAGACAATGTCGAACCCGATATCCCTTGCGAGCAGCGCAGCGTCGCGGTGCCAGCGCCGAAATTCGGCGATATCGGCCTTGTCCATCGCGCGGGCCTGCAACGGGTCGTCGCTGTCCACGAGGGCCGAGGAAGGCGCCAGCACGGGCATGCGGCTGTAGCGGTTGTTGGCGTGCAATCCGTTATGGACGAGCTCGACTGCTGCAAGGCTCCCGTGAGCGTGGATCGCTTCCGCAGTCAGTCTCAGGGCCGAAACGCCTCGTTCGTCCCACAACCGCGCCTGGTTTGAGGGCGACACGTCGGAAGTGGGGTGGATTTCCGTCTCCTGGGTTGAGACGACACCCCAGCCTCCCTCTGCCTTGATGCCGCGCAGGGCGGCCTCGGACCGGGGGTAGCGGTGTCCCATGCCGGTGCAGTGCGGCACCTGGTAGAAGCGGTTTGGGGCGATAACCGGTCCGATTCGGACAGGCTCGAACAGGATGTCGTATCGGGGGTCCCGCATTGGCGATGCCTTTTCCGAAAGCCGCTCGTTACCGGAAGTGCGGCGCGATTTCTTCCATGAAGCGCGTCATCTGGTCCTTGACCTCGCCATGCGGCTTCAGGCCGTAGTTGAAGTAGAGCACCACTTCATCGATGCCGGCTGCCGCCACCAGCTTGAGGTCGTCGATAATCTGCTCTGGAGGGCCGATCAGGACCGAGCGGTTGGTCAGCTTGTCGGGCGACATCTCGCGCAGCAGGCGGCAGATCTCGACGAAATAGCGGTAGCTTGGCGGCGCGGTCGCCGGGTCTCCGGGAAAGGCCGCCACCAGCGCATCCTGGAAATAGCGCACCAGCGCCTCGCGGCCGCGCAGGTCCTCTTCCGGCGTGTCGGCGATATGGACGAAATAGGAGCAGACCGCCCGGCGCGGCGGGCGGGCATATTCGTCCTCGCAGGTCCGGCGGTAAATCTGGACCGCCTCGGCCAGCGAGCCGTAAACCATGGCGGCGGCGAAGGGCGCATAGACGACATGCCAGTCGCGCCGCGCCGCCAGCTCCATGCTGGGGCGGGAGAAGCAGGCCACATGGGGCCTTAGCGGGCGTTGCGCCGGTTTCGGGCGCACATCCACATTCTCGAAGCGCCAGAATCGCCCTTCATGGGATATCGGGCCGGTCTCGGTCCAGGCGCGCCAGACGATCTCAAGCCCTTCGGCGAAAGCCGTGGCGGAATCCTCGAACGGGGCGCCGAAGGGGCCGTATTCCAGCCGGTCGTAGCCCCGCCCGGCGGCGAAATCGACCCTGCCGCCGGAGAGCAGATCGAGCGTCGCCCAGTCCTCCGCCACCTGCAGCGGATGGTGGACCGGCAGCAGCACCACCGCCGGCGCCAGCCGGATGCGCGAGGTGGCGCCGGCAAGCTGCGCCAGCAGCATGTGCGGGGAGGCGTTGACGCCAAGCAGGTTGAAATGGTGCTCGCCGATCCAGGCGGAATTCATCCCCACGGCCTCGGCGTGGAGCGCCTGTTCGAAAATCTGGCGAATCAGCGTCTCGGCCGAGCGCGTATTGCCCGGATAGCGGTTATCGGAAAGGGTGAAGTAGCCGAATTTCACGGGAGGTCACGAAGGGCCGGTGCAGGCCCGGATGAACGCCGTCGCTTCGTCGATACCCTCCTTCGCGCGGTCGAGCAGCCGGTCGAACCAGTGCCAGACATGGATCATCTCGTCCGCTACGGAAAGCTGCACTTCGACGCCCGCGCGCCGGGCGGCCTCCGCCAGCGAAACAGAGTCGTCCAGCAACACTTCCTCGCTGCCGACCTGCACGAGGAGCGGCGGCAGGCCCTCGAGGTCGGCGTAAAGCGGCGAGGCCCAGGGGTGGCGTCGGTCCGTATCGGCGCCGAGATATTCGCCAGCCCATCGGGAAATCTGCGGCTTCTTCACCATCGGGTCCGTCTCGGCCTTGGTCGTATAGGAGCCGGCCTCCATGGTCATGTCCGTCCAGGGAGAGATGCAAAGGCCTCCGGCCGGCATGGCGAGCCCGTCGTCGCGCGCCTTGACGAGCGCGGCAACGGTGAGGCCGCCGCCCGCCGAATCGCCGCCGATCGCCGCGCAAGCGGGGTCGACGCCGCTCTCCAGCAGGCCCTGCCAGGCGGCAGTGCCGTCCTCGACGGCGGCGGGGAAGGGATGCTCGGGCGCCAGCCGGTAGTCGGCCGAGAAGGCGTGAACGCCGGCGCCGGCCGCCAGCGCGGCGACCATATGCCGGTGCGAGCGCGTCGAGCCGAGCACATAGCCGCCGCCATGGAAGTAAAGCAGCGCGCGGGTCGGATCGGCCCCTTCGGGGCGCAGCCACTCGCCGGGAACGCCCCCAAGCGTCCCCGGTTCGCAGGCGACGCCGTCCGGCAGCGGGAATATCTCCACCGCACGGTCGTATTCCTCCCGGAGGTCGGCAATGGCGGCGGTCGCGCCGTCGGGCCGTTCGGCAAGCTTCAGCCTGAGTGCCGCGATCGAACGGTCTTTCATGGGATAGCTCCCTTCGGCCTGTCAGCCGCCTTCCAGCTTCGGGATGAAGAAGACCTCGCCGCCGGGCGACACGGGCTGGAAATAAGCGGTCTCGTGCATCATGCCGTCGATGGCAACGGTGGTTTCCTCCACCAGACGCTCGCCCAGACCCGGAAAACGCTCGTTCATCGCGCGGATAACATCGCGCAGAAGACGCGCCTCGACCTCGAATTCGCGCACGCCTCCGGTGAAGGCGCGCGCAAATCCCTCGGTGAACCGAACCTGGACGGTCGGGCCCACAGGCCCGCCCCGGCCTCAGTCGTCCCCGTCCGCCCCGTTCGCGTCCATGGCGGCAAGCAGCCTGGGAGGAGACATCGGCAGTTCGTACATCCGGGTGCCGACCGCCCCGTCGATCGCGTTGGCAATCGCCGCCATGGGCGGGCAGATGTTGACCTCGCCCACGCCCTTGACGCCATAGGGGTGGCTCGGATTGGGTACCTCGACCAGAATCGCGTCGATCATTGGCAGGTCGGAGGCGACCGGCACGCGGTAGTCGAGGAAGCCCGCATTCTCCAGCCGGCCCTTGTCGTCGTAGATGTATTCCTCGTTCAGCGCCCAGCCGATGCCCTGCACCACGCCGCCCTGGATTTGCCCCTCGACATAGGAGGGATGGATCGCGCGGCCGACATCCTGGGCCGCGATGAAGCGCAGGATCTGCACCTGCCCGGTTTCGGGATCGACCTCGATATCGCAGAACTGGCTGGAGAAGCCCGGTGCCTGGGCGCCGGCATTGGTGGTGCCGGCCGCGCCTATGGGACCGCCGGTCAGCCCGCGCTTGGCCGCGAGCTCGCCGATGGTAAGCGGCTCGAAATCG
The DNA here is from genome assembly GCA_965261985.1 of Alphaproteobacteria bacterium. Lineage (GTDB taxonomy): Bacteria > Pseudomonadota > Alphaproteobacteria > Bin95 > Bin95 > Bin95. Next base: position 2,984,309 of record OZ253490.1, on the reverse strand, counting down.
CCGACATTGGCGCCGGCCGGATGCGCGGCGCCGTCCCTCCATTCCACGGCATCGACATCGACATCCCAGATCATCGCGGCGCGCTGGCGCAGGTCGTCGATCACCTTCTTGCAGGCCTCGTGGACGGCGATGCCGGTCGCAAATGTCACGCGGCTGCCGCCGGTGACATGCGTGTAGCCGACCGAAGCGGTGTCGGCGACGATGCAGCGCACCTGATCGTAGTCGACGCCGAAGGTCTCCGCCGCCATCAGGGCCATGCTCGCGCGGGACCCGCCGACATCGACGCTGCCGCTGCCGACGATGACGGTGCCGTCGTCGTTCACATGAACGGTGGCGCTCGATTCGCCGCCGCCATTGAACCAGAAACCGGAAGCCACGCCGCGGCCCTGATTCGGCCCAATGGGCTTCTTGTAGTCCGGGTGATCCATGAGCGCTTCCAGCGTCTCGACATAGCCGCCATGGCTGAGCTTCGGCCCATAGACCATCTGCGTGCCCTGGCGCGCAGCGTTCTTGAGCCGGAAGGCCACCGGGTCCATGCCGACCTTCTTCGCCAGCATGTCGAGCACGCTCTCGACGCCGAAGGCCGAGATCGGCGAACCGGGGGCGCGGTAGGCCGCCGCCTTCGGGCGGTTGCACACCACGTCGTAGCCGACCGTGCGCGCGTTCTCGATGTCGTACGGAGCTAAAGCGCACATGCAGGCGTTCATAACCGGGGAGCCCGGGAAGGCGCCCGCCTGGAAGTTGAAGGTCGCGTCGGCGGCGGTGATCTTGCCGTCGTTCGTGACGCCGATCTTGACGGTCATGGAAGCGCCGGACGTCGGGCCGGTCGCCTTGAACACTTCTTCGCGCGTCATCTGCATGCGCACCGGCTGGCTGCATTTCTGCGAGAGCGCGGCGGCCAGCGGTTCGAGATAGACGATGGTCTTGCCGCCGAAGCCGCCGCCGATCTCCAGCGCCGTCGCGCGGATATTGCCGGGGCTGATGCCGAGCAGCTTGGCGGTCATCGCGCGGACCACGAAATGGCCCTGGCTCGACGACCAGACTTCGCCATGCCCGTCGGCATCGAAGCTCGCCATGCAGGCATGCGTCTCGATATAGCCCTGATGGACGGCTGCGGTCTTGAAGCTTTCCTCGACGATATGGTCGGCCTTCGCAAAGCCGGCTTCGAGATCGCCGATGCCGAACTCCAGCCGTTTGGAAATGTTGGAGGCCTTGTCGGGAGCGGGCTCGACGCCGCGGGTAATCATGTCCTCGAACAGCAGCGGGGCATCCGGCTTCATCGCCTCATCGACGTCGATCACATGCGGCAGCACCTCGTAATCGACCTCGATGAGCGAGGCGGCTTCCTCGGCGACAGCGGCGTTCGCCGCAGCGACGGCGGCGACCGCGTGGCCCTCATAGAGCACCTTCTCGCGCGCCATCACATTGCGGGTAATGTGCCAGAAGTTCTGCGCGACCCGCTCCGGTCCGATATAGGCGAAGGGGTGGTCCGGGAGGTCGGCCGAGGTGACCACGGCCTTGACGCCGGGCAGGGCCTCGGCCTTCGAGGTGTCGATGCTCCGGATGCGCGCATGGGCGTGCGGGCTGCGCAGCACCTTGCCGATCAGTTCGCCGGGCAGCCGGAAATCGGCGCCGTACTGGGCGCGGCCGGTCACTTTCGGCACGCCGTCCGGACGGACGGGGCGGGTGCCAACCCACTTGAACTCTTTCACTTCGGCGCTCATCCACAGGGTCTCCAGAATCGGGGCGGAACGGTCGCGCCTATGCAAGCCCATCCGGCGGCCGGGCGCAAGTGCGCGTGCGCGCCCGGGCCTAGGGGACTTGCCCCCGCCGGTTCGCTGGCTGCGATGGCGACGACGACCGTTAGGGACCGCGCCATCCAGTCGAAAAATCGAGCTTGCGCAGAAACTCGAAGGTGTTGCACGAGGGCACGTCGAGATCTTGGCAAACATCGGGGATATGCCGGTTTGCCCGCATCCTCCTCGGGCGCGATGCCTCGGTCGTGACGACGCAGCGTCGACCCGGAACGGCGAGGGCATGCGCAACAAGAAAAGGATCGCGTCCCATCTTGGTGATTTCCTCATCGGTCAAATCGTCCGCGTATCCCTGTCGTATTACTTTGTCGACCAAATCCGGGCGAACAGACTCGTCCAATAGCATGTGGCGCTTGAAGTCTTTCAGCCAGTCCGACAGTGGATCGTGGCCTTCGACGAGTTCCTCATATATTTCCTGGGGAATCTTCGTTTTTCTTTGTTCCCCCACATGCGCAAGCCATGACCAGAATTCGGGAACGCGAGCAACAGGATAGTAGTCCCGGTTTGCATCGATCAAGACATTGGCATCGAGAAGATAAAGCAAAATACAGTCTCTATATCGGCCTTACCGTTTCGATCAGTGTCTGGACATTCTTGGGGCTTACACCAAGAATAGTCGCAGCTTTGGAAGTCGTTAGCGCTTTCGCATCCAGCATGCGTCGTGCAAGGCCGATCAGTGCATTTCCGAGGCGGTGCTGTCTCACAATATAGTAGGAAGGGCCTCCATTCTGTTCGTCTGTCCGCGCGCGTCGGGCAGCCCGCGCCTGTTTCCATTGCGAATGAAACAATTCGGCAAGTTCGTTGTAGATGTTTTGTTCGATAAGACTGGCCCGTAACGCGGTATAAGCAACCATACTGCGGCTCAAGTGGCGCGGTTTCGCGAAGGAGGTGATGACTTCGGCCGCAGCATCCAGCGTTGCCGGCCGGTCGATAGATAGTTGTTCTATTTCTCTCGCTGGCAGCAAAAATGCGCTAGCCACATCGTTGCAGAACCTTTCGGCCCGACTTTCGGCTCGAAAACCGCTGACGCCGGTCTGTCCCAAAAGCAGGTGCGCCAGCTCGTGCAGCAATGTGAAAGACCATGCCGACGGGCTGTCCCGGTCATTGATAACGACAAACGGAACAATATCGTCCGCCATCGCGAAACCCCGAAATGTTTCAACTTCGATAGCGGTATGGTGGCTACCAAGATCGCCCTTGAGCAGCACGAAAACGCCGGCGGCTTCGGCGCGCTCGCGCAATAGCGCAAACGCTGCTCTGGCAGTCCTCCGAGCGCGGTAGTCCCGGTGATCCGTGCCGAGCAGCTTGCGCAGCGATTCGACGGCTGCCGCCAAGCCGTCGGATATTGCCCGGGCGCCGACGAACGGCAAGGGCTGCGTCTCCTCTTCCTCCTCAAGCAAACACCGCACCATGCTCTGGCGGGCCCTGACATCCCGAAGAAGCGCATCCAACAGAGCTTCGCCTGCGGCGGGGCGGTCGCCGGGCAAGGAGCGAAAATCGACGCCCCGGTCCGCCTTCCGGGGCGGGGAGCGGAGGTAGAATGTGAGGAGTGGGCGCCGATATTGCTTCGCCATCTTGATTAGAAGGGGGCGCGTCGGTTCGTTCTCGCCAGCTTCGAGGGCAGCGAGCCGGTTCGCTGCCTCGACACCTCGCGCGTCGCGAATGCCGAGCTTGCGTGCTGCTTCCTCGCGCGTCAGCCCCGCGGTCCGGCGCGCCCAGGTCAATATCTGAGGATTCACTTCCATCATGACTCCGAACACATCCTATCGCCAACGACAAGGAACGGCGAGGTCGTGCTGCGGACTTGCTCCCGTCAGGTAATTTGGCAAGCTGGCGCAAGGTTGCGAATTTCTTGCATGACGGGAGGCAGGCGCGCTTGCAGATCGTTCCCTTCGATGCTCCGCTCGGTGTGGAGGTGTGCGGTCTCGACGCCTCGCTTCCGGTGGGTGCGGCCGACGCCGATGCGCTTCGCCGGGCGCTCGACGAGCATCTCGTGCTGGTCGCCCGCGACCAGCGTCTGGACGATCCAGCGCTGATGGCCTTCTCGCGCCTTTTCGGCGCGCTCGACCCACCGGGGCCGAATCCCTATGGCGCGCCCTTCCTGCCCGAGTTCCCGGACATCAATGTCATCTCCAATGTGGTCGAGAACGGCCGGCCCATCGGCAATCTGGGTGCAGGCGAAGCGGTCTGGCACGCGGACATGACCTATATCGACAAGCCGCCCAAGGCAGCATTGCTCCATGCGCTGGAAGTGCCGGAAGGGCAGGGCGACACCTATTTCGCCAACCAGTTCGCGGCATGGGTCGCGCTTCCCGATGCGCTCAAGGACCGGATTGCGGAACTGCGCTGCGTCCATGACAGCGCGCATAACAGCGCTGGCATGTTGCGGCGGGGCTACCGCGAAGCCGACGATCCGCGCGAGACGCCGGGTGCGCGCCAGCCGCTTGTGCGCACCGACCCCGCGACGGGCGCCAGGGCGCTGTTCCTCGGCCGGCGGCCCCATGCCTGGGTCGTCGGGCTGGAGGTGGAGGAGAGCGACGCGCTGCTCGACCGGCTGTGGGCCCATGCCTGCGACCCGCGCTTCGTCTGGCGGCACCGCTGGCGCCCCGGCGACCTGCTGGTCTGGAACAATCTGGGCGTGCTGCACCGCCGCGATGCCTTCGACCCCGCGGTCCGGCGGATCATGCACCGCACCCAGATCAAGGGCGACCGGGAGATTGTCTGAAGCGATGCCCGGAGAAACGCCGTGAAACGGTTTTACAGGCAAGCGGATGCGGTGCCTGCCGATTGCGGTTACGGCGTGGCGCTGGACGGTCGCCGGGTGCGCACGCCGGCGGGCCGGCCGCTCGCGCTGCCGAGCCGGGCGCTGGCGGCCGCGGTCGCCGGGGAGTGGGCGGCGCAGGGAGAAACGGTGCAGCCCCGCACCATGGCAATGATGACGCTCGCGGCGACCGCGCTCGACCGGGTCGCGCCGCGCTCCGGGGAGGTCGCCGCCGAGATCGCGCGCTATGGCGAGACCGACTTGCTCTGCTACCGCGATGCGGCCGGCGGCGAGCTTGCGCAGCGTCAGAACGCGGCCTGGCAGCCGGTGCTCGACTGGCTGGCCGCCGCCCGCGGCGTGCGTCTCAAGCCGGTCGGGGGCGTGATGCCGGCGGCGCAGGACCGGCTCTCGCTGGAGGCGCTCAGGCGGGCGGTGGATGCCCATGAACCGTTCCGCCTGACGGCGCTCTATTCCGCCGTTGCCGCCACCGGCTCCGTGGCGCTGGGCCTGGCGCTGCTCGACGGCCGGCTGAATGCCTGCCAGACATGGCGCTGTGCGCGCATCGACGATGCCTGGCAGGCGGAGCATTGGGGCGAAGACGACGAAGCGCGCAAGCGCGGCGAAGCGCTGCGGGACGAACTCACCGCCGTCGAGCGCTTCGCCGCGCTGCTTTGACAAGGAGGCCCGAGGCCATGAGCGACATCGTGGACATGCTGGAAGCCAAGCGCGCCCAGGCCCGCCTCGGCGGCGGCGAGCGGCGCATCGAAGCGCAGCACCGGCGCGGTAAGCTGACGGCGCGCGAACGCCTGGAGGTGCTGCTCGACGAAGGCTCGTTCGAGGAATACGACATGTTCGTCGAACACCGCTGCGCCGATTTCGGCATGGAGGCGCAGCGCGTGCCGGGCGACGGTGTGGTCACCGGCCACGGCACCGTCAACGGCCGGCTGGTCTTCGTCTTCAGCCAGGACTTCACCGTTTTCGGCGGCTCGCTCTCGGAGGCGCATGCGGAGAAGATCTGCAAGGTGATGGACCGGGCGATGAAGGTGGGCGCCCCGGTCGTCGGCCTCAACGACTCGGGCGGCGCGCGCATCCAGGAGGGGGTCGCCTCGCTCGGCGGCTATGCCGAGGTGTTCCAGCGCAATGTGCTGGCATCGGGGGTGGTGCCGCAGGTCTCGGTCATCATGGGGCCGTGCGCGGGCGGCGCGGTGTATTCCCCGGCGATGACCGACTTCATCTTCATGGTGGAGGACACCTCCTTCATGTATGTCACCGGCCCGGACGTGGTGAGGACGGTGACCCACGAGACGGTGAGCCATGAGGAGCTCGGCGGGGCGCGCACCCATGCCAGGCGCTCCGGCGTCGCCGACCTCGCGCTCGACAACGATATCGAGGCGCTGCTGCAGGTCCGGCGTTTCCTGGGCTTCCTTCCTTCCTCGAACCGCGAGCCGCCGCCGATGCGGCCGACCGACGACCCGATCGAGCGCCAGGAGCCGTCGCTCGACAGCTTGGTGCCCGACAACCCGAACAAGCCCTATGACATCAAGGAGCTGATCCGCAAGACAGCGGATGAAGGCGTTTTCTTCGAGCTCCAGCCGGACTGGGCGGCCAATATCGTCATCGGCTTCGCGCGCTACGGAAGCCAGCCGGTCGGCGTCGTCGCCAACCAGCCGATGGTGCTGGCGGGTTGCCTGGATATCGACAGCGCGCGCAAGGCGGGGCGCTTCGTGCGTTTCTGCGACGCCTTCAACCTGCCGATCGTCACCTTCGTCGATGTGCCGGGTTTCCTGCCGGGCACCGTCCAGGAATACGGAGGCATCATCAAGCACGGTGCCAAGCTGCTGTTCGCCTATGCCGAGGCGACGGTGCCGAAGGTCACGCTTATCACCCGCAAGGCCTATGGCGGCGCCTATGACGTCATGAGCTCGAAGCATCTGCGCGGCGATGTGAACTACGCCTGGCCGCAGGCCGAAATCGCCGTGATGGGCGCCAAGGGCGCGGTCGAAATCATCTTCCGCCAGGACCTGGGCGACGAGGAAAAGATCGCGCAGCGGACGGCGGAATATGCCGAGAAGTTCGCCAACCCGTTCATCGCTTCGGCGCGCGGCTATATCGACGATGTGATCCGCCCGCGAAACACCCGCTTCCGCATCTGCCGGTCGCTCGCCGTGCTGCGCAACAAGCGGTTGGAAAATCCGTGGAAGAAGCACGACAATATCCCGCTCTAGGGCGTCCGGGAGGGACGGCATAAATGCAGTTCGAGACTTTCGACTGGATCGCGCACAACGCCGCACGGCGACCGGAAAAGACGGCGCTGGTCGATCTCGCCAGCAACCGCAGCATCGACTACGCGCTGATGGACCGTCGGGTCGGGAGCCTGGCGGGCTTCCTGCGCGACCGGTACGGGATTTCGCGCGGCGACCGCGTGGCCCTGCTGGCGGAGAATTCGAGCGACTATCTGGAGGTCCAGTTCGCCTGTTTCCGCATCGGCGCGGTGTTCGTGCCGCTCAACTGGCGGCTCACCGTGCCGGAGCTCTCCTACATCGTCGGCGACGCGGCACCGGAGGCGATGATCCACGACCGCGGCTTTGCGGAAACGGCGGCGGCCGTGCAGGCCGGGACCGGCTTCGCGCACCGGCTGGAGACCGCCGCAGACGGCAGCCCGTCGGGCTATGAGGCGGCGATAGAAGAGGGGCCGTTCGAGGCGGAGATGGTGCGCCAGGAGATGTCGGACCTCTCGACCATCATGTACACCTCCGGCACCACCGGCCTGCCCAAGGGCGCGCGCATCGCCCACGGCATGACCTTCGTGAACACGATGAATATCGGCATCCCGCACCGGGTCTCGGCCGATTCGGTCACGCTGACCGTGCTGCCGCTGTTCCACACGGGCGGGCTGAACGCCTATGCCAATCCCGTGCTGCACGCGGGCGGCACGGTGCTGGTCGCCCGGCGCTTCGACCCGGAGGAGTGCCTCGGCCTGCTTGCCGACCCGGCGGCCGGCATCACCAACTTCCTGGGCGTGCCGGCCAATTTCCAGTTCATGGCGCAGCTTCCGGCCTTCGAGACGGCGGATTTCAGCCATGTGGCGGTGTTCGGCGTCGGCGCCGCGCCCACGCCGCATGCGCTGATCGAGGTCTGGGCGGCCAGGGGCGGGCCGCTCGCCCAGGCGTACGGCATGACCGAGACCGCGCCGGTGGTGATGGCGCTCGATCCCGTGGATGCGACGCGCAAGATCGGCTCGGCCGGCAAGCCGGTGCTCTATACCCGCACGCGGGTGATAGCCGAGGACGGCCGCCCGGCGGCCCCCGGCGAGACCGGGGAGCTCCAGGTCGCCGGGCCGAATGTGACGCCCGGCTACTGGAACAAGCCGAAGGAAACGGCGGAGTCCTTCGATGGCGAATGGCTGAAGACCGGCGACGCGGTCTGGGTCGATGAAGAGGGCTACTACTATATCGTGGATCGCTGGAAGGACATGTACATCTCCGGCGGCGAGAACGTCTATCCGGCGGAAGTGGAGAACGCGATCTACCGGCTGGACGGCATTGCGGAAGCCGCCGTGATCGGCATTCCGGACGAGCGCTGGGGCGAGGTCGGCTGCGCGGTGATCGCATGCCGCGAGGGCGCGGTTCTGGAGCCGCAGGCGATCCTCGACCACTGCGCCGGCCAACTCGCCCGCTTCAAGCAGCCCCGCCGGATCCTGTTCACGGACGCGCTCCCCCGCAACGCCACCGGCAAGGTGCTGAAGCACGAACTCCGCCGTATGCTGGCGGAGGGGGAATTGGCGTAGTTTACGTTGCAACCATGTCGGCCGGTAATGGAAGAGACAGTGCCGTTCCTTACCCCTTGAATACATGATCCCGGTGGTATCTAAGGAATTGTGGATGCGGACGGCCTCGTTCCGGCACGTTTTGCAGGATTAACTGTCTGTCGTTATTGAAGAGCCGAAGGACGTCGTCAGGAATAGCTTTCTCGACCAGAAGCAAACTGTAATCGTCATCCACCGACACGAGACCGCGGTCGAACATCCAGTGCATCGTGCCGCTCAAAGCGAGGCCGTTACGCAGGCTGTCGGGGCCGTTGTCCATGACCGGTCGGATATGCGCCGCCTGCACCTCGGACCGCCCACCGCCATTGATGAGGCGTATGCCGCTGAATGCGCAGGTGTCGGCGTAGGCGGCCTTGACGGTCGATGAGAAGGCGCGGTCACGAAAGGGCCTTCGCGAAATTTGGGTGACAATCTCGCGCGGTATCTCGAACGGCATTTGTTCATCGTAAAATCCGATAACAGACGACGTGGAGTGAGGCTCGATAAGTCTGGAAAATCCGACATTCAGGATTCGCGTATAATCGTCTTCGGCTATACGACGAACGGAACGCCCGAATTGGCCCTTGTTCGTGGAACCGTCAAATTTTCGAAGCACGCGCTCATAATAATGCCTGCCCTCTCGAAAGGGTACCGGGCGGTCGAATTCCAGAAACTCTTCCACATACCCGTAATAATGATCGGGGAGTGTATGGTCTTCTCCTATACGGACCAGCTTTGCTGTTGCAAAGTAACATTGCCTTCCGCCCGTCCGGCGCGGTTCGTAATAGATAATCCAGTCGCCGACTGCGTCCCGCATGGCCCGGAGATAAGTGCGGGGAAAATGGTACCGGACTTCCGGCAGGTCGTCGTAGAACGAGTCTACTCTGGTGGTCAGGACTGCTTTTGGCACGGGCCTGAGAACTACGTTATGCAATTCGGTTATTGAGTTACAACAGAAAGGTTATGGCATGCAACCTTCGGTCCAAGGATGTCGCTGTCTTGCGCAGGCAAGGCACTTGACATTGGGGAAAATGTGATAAGATGAACGTATAGAAGGCGGCTTCCGGGGCCGCCTTTTCGATTCGGGGAAGCGAAGGAGGCGCAAAACCGTGTTCGGAACGGAAGGGACAGGTGCGTCCGGCGTTCGGCCCGCGCGCGCAATCGGGCGTGCGATACGCCCGCCAGCGCGAAACGCATGGGCGCGCGTGCGATACGCGCGGCAAAGGGGGTCGGTGGAGACGCAGGGTCCAGGGCGCCTCATGACACCGCATGACAAAACGTAACTGCCCAGGATGTTGGTCGTAGGGGCGTTGGCGCCTGGGGTAGTTTCAGGCGTATCGGATTTCGTCGATGAAGCTGCGAGGCGACCCCATCAGGGTGTTGAGGACGTCCCGGCCCTGCTTTTGAGCGGTGGCGATGATTGTGCGCAGTATGGCGAAGTCGTCTGCGCCGCTTCGGGAGCGGAAGCCTCCGGAGATTTTCTGGCGCAGTTTCATCATGCGCAGGTCGCGCTCGGCCTCATTATTGGTGAAGGGGACCTGTGGGTCGGTCAGGAAGCGCAGGGTCTCGTCCCGGCGCTCATGCAGGCGCAAAGCGAGGTTGTGACCCTTGCGCCGCCTCGGGGCCCCGCGCCGGCCGGGCGAGGAGAGCGGCGGCTGGTTCTCATGGAACGCCATCGCCTCGACAAGCAGCCGGTCGTAGCCGCGCACCAGACGCGCCAACAAACGCCCCGGAACGGCCATGTCCCGCTCCCGCGCCAGCCGCGCCACGCGCCGGGCCCGAAGCAGATGACGCTGCATGCGCCGGGCCCAGTCCTCCTTGTCGAACTCCACAAGCGCCTGCAACTCCCGAAGGTGATGCGCGTTGCAAAGCGCATGCTCCACACCCGCCATCGGCCAGTAGCATTGCCAGTGGTCGTGCACTGCGACCCCAGACACCCCCGCAGGCACGGCGCCGCGCCGCTCGCTCACCCGATACGCCGCCAGCAAGAGCCTGCCCCGGACCCGATCCGGGGATGTGCAGATCACATGGAGCCACCGCGTGCGTGCGCCAATGCGAAGTCCGGTCTCGTCCAGATGCTTCACACGCGCCCCGACCGCCGCAAGCTCCTCTATATGCCCGCCCGCAGCCTGAAAACGCTCCGCCGCACGACGGCTCATCGACGCCAGCGTCGCAGGCGACACGCGCGCTCCGAACAAAACCCCCAGAACCTCCGACAGCCGGCGCTCCGGAAGGAACTGCGCATGACGGAGCCATACCGCAACGCCCGAAAGACGAGGGCCATACTGAACCGGACCCGATACGCCATCGGGAAACGCCGCCCGCGTCACAGCCCCGCAACGCCCGCAGCGACACGCATGGCCGCGATGCTCCGTCACTTCCAAAGGACGCGGCTCAGGAAGGTCGAATACCTGACGCGCTACCGGCGCGCCCACAAAAGACGCTCCCAAAAGAGACGCCCCGCAGCCCCCGCACGCCGCTGGAACATGGTCCTTCACACGGTCCGGGCTCGCCGTCCGGCACAGCGTCCGGCCCTTGTGGCCCGGCTGACCGCCCGGCTTGCGATCCGTCTTGCCACGAAGGCTCTGTGTGCGGCGCTCAGACGACGGCTTCTTCAAACCGTCGCTCGAAGGAGGCTTGCCGCTATTGCCGCTGTTCAGACCGAGACGGCGCTCCAGCTCACCTATCCGCTCCCGAAACCGCGCGGTCTCCTCCCGAAGCGAGGCGTTCTCCTCCCGAAGCCAAGCGGTCTCCAACTCAAGACGCGCGATCTTCTGTCCGGAAGTCTCGGACCCGGCCACCCTCAATGGGTCAAACGGCTCGGAACGACTCATCCAAAGGTTGACTCATTTTTCGTTCCCACCGTCAACCCCATAACCAAATCTGACATCCTGGGCAGTTACGACAAAACATGACATTTCATGACACCTGCTGGGGTAGGGAGAGCTTGGCCAGCCTGCCCGGCAGGGGAGCGGCTGGCGGCTGCTCAGCCGGTTCCCGACGGGGACGGCGCCTGCGGTTGTTCGGAGGCGGCGTTCTTTCCTCCTCCCCGCGGGCGGCGGGAGCCTGTATCGGCGAGCTTCCTTTCGCGCGAATACACATAGATGCCCGAGCCGGCGATCAGCGCGCAGCCGAGCAGCACCCAGAAATCGGGGAGGTGGTCGAACACGAGCCAGCCGAGCGCGATGGCCGAGGGAAGTGCCACATATTCGAAGGGTGCGAGCGTCGCGGCATCGTTCAGCCTGTAGGCTTGGGTCAGCGCATAGGCGATGAAGGCGGAGAGGCCGCCCAGCAGCACGAAGATCAGCCAGTGCTCCAGCGGCGGCCATATCCAGGCGCGGAACAGGAAGAGGCCGGTCTTGCTCTCCATGGTCTCTGCAAAGCGCCCGTCGCCGGCCACGACGAAGAAGCCGAGGCTGACCGCGATGAACGTGCCCTGGATATAGATCGCCATTGCCGAGGCGGGCGCGCTCGCCCTGAGCCGCCGGGTCAGGATCTGCATGGTGGCGTAGGCCAGCGCCGCCACCATGGGCAGCAGCAGGGTCAGCCGGTCCGGGGCATCTTCGAGCTCGCTGGTTCCGGGCCGGAGCATTACCAGCACGCCGACGAACCCGACCGCGACGGCGGAGAAGCGCCTGATGCCCACCTTTTCGCCGAGGAAGGGAATGGAAAGCAGCGTGATGAGCAGCGGGGCGACGAAGAACAGCGCCGTTGCGTCGGCCAGCGGGATCGCCGCCAGCGCGCCGAAGAACGCCAGGTTCGCCACGACCATGCAGAGTCCGCGCGCGATATGGGCGGCGGGGCGCCCGGTTCGCAGCGCTCTCAGCCCGCCTTCGAAATGCAGCACGGCGAGGCTGAACAGCAGCGCCACCGCCGCGCGCACGAACACGATCTCATGCAGGGGATAGCGGTCCGAGAGCGACTTGACGATGGAGTCGTTGACAGTGATGACCATCATCCCGAGGCAGATGAAGGCAATGCCCAGGCGCGGATCGTTCGCCGGTCGAAACGCTCTGCTTGCCATCGGCGGGAGAACCCTCGGGACCCCAGACGGAACGCTGCCGCCCGGTCGCCGGAATCATAGGGACATCCGGCCGCCCGCGACAATGGGGAGAAAGCCGGGCCCGCCCGGGGAAAGCCTCGCCCAGCCTACGGCTATGCGGTCAGCGTTCCGGCTGCCTGCCCGGGTCGTTCGACTACTGCGCCGGAGCGCCGGCCCCCTCGGCGCTTCAGGCTGTCTGGAGAACCGGGAGAGTTGTCCGCGCTCAGGGCCGCCAGTGGCCCGTTTGGGGGCGGTCGAGGCCCAGATGGTCGCGCAGCGTGGGGCCGGTGTAGTCCTTGCGGTAGAGGCCGCGCTTCTGCAACTCCGGCACCACATGCTCGATGAGGTCCTCGAAACAGCCGTGAAAGTGCGTGGCGCCGATGACGAAGCCGTCCGAGCCGCGCTCGACGAAGAACTCCTCCATCCGGTCGGCGACCTCCTTCGGCCCGCCGACCCAGGGGTCCTTCAGCAGCCCGCGCCCGGTCGCGGTCATGAAGTCGCGAACCGTCGGGTTGGGGTTGCCGGTCACCTGCACGGCGCGGTCGCGCATGGACTGCATGCCGGTCAGGCCCTCCATCTCCTCGTCGCTGAACGGCTCGTCCATGCCCTTCTTCGCGAAGTCGTAGTTGAGGGCTTCGGAGAGCAGCGAGAGCTGGTCGGTCTCGTTGGGCAGCGTGTCGTAGAGCGCGCGCTTGTCCTCGGCCTCCATCAGGCTTTCGCCGACCATCGGGTAGAACAGGCTCGCGATCTTCATGCCGCCCGGGTCCCGGTCGTGAGCGGCGCAATCGTCCTTCAGCGCCTTGTAGGCCGACTTCGCCGCTTCGAGGCCTGGATAGGCGACGAAGATGAGCTCGCCCCAGCGCGCCGCGAAACGCCGCCCGCGCCCGGACTGGCCGGCCTGGATGACCACCGGATGGCCCTGCGCCGAGCGCGGCACGGTGAACGGCCCGCGCGACTTGAAGAACGGACCCTCATGGTCCAGCCGGTGCACTTTTTCCGGGTCGGCGAAGACGTTGTTCTCCCGGTCGAGCACCAGCGCATCGTCGTCCCAGGCGTCCCAGTGGCCGTGCACCACCTCCATGAACTCGTCGGCGCGGTCGTAGCGCAGGTCGTGCTCGGTCACGCCGTCGCGCCCCATATTGAGCGCTTCGTTCTCATTGACGGAGGTGACGACATTCCAGGCGGCCCGGCCGTCGGACATGAGGTCGAGCGTGGAGAACATGCGCGCGACATGGAACGGGTCGTAATAGGTGGTCGAGCAGGTGGCGCCGAGGCCGAGCCGCTCCGTCGCCATGCCCATCGCCATCAGGGTGACGATGGGGTCCATCTTCACGCAGCGTATGCCGTGCTGGACCGTGTGCGCGTGGTCCTTGCCGAACATGTCCGGCATGGCGAGCCGGTCGTCGAAGAAGCCGATGTCGAACTTGCCGTGCTCCAGCAGGCGGGCGAGGTCGCGGTAATAATTGGCCGACATGAAGTCCAGCCGCGCGTCCGGATGGCGCCAGGCGGCGGGCAGGGTCGAGCAATTCTGCGCCTGGAGGAAGGCGACCAGGGCGATCTGTCGGTCGGGTTTTCGGCTCATCTTTGCAGCTTCTGGCTCCGTTCGTTCCCTTTCAGCCTGCCGGCTTTCGCGAACGCCGTCCAGCCGCTTCCGCCCCGAAGAGGGCGCGGCGCCAGCGGAACGCGATGAACGCCGTGCCGGCAAGGCCTACGAACGCATAGCTCAGGACAGTCGCCCGGTAGCCGACCGTCTCGATCAGCACGCCGCCGAGCGGCAGGCCGATGGCGTGGCCGTAAACCGCAAGCATGCGCACGCCCATCACCATGCCCCTCAGCCGCGCATTGCTGCGGCGCAACAGCAGGACCGCAAGCCCGATCATGGCACCGCCCTGCACCGTGCCGACGGCGACCATGACCGCCATGCCGGCCCATTTCTCGGTCATCTGCGAGAAGACCATGAACAGCAGGTACCAGAGCGCCACGCCCGCGAACACGGCGCTGACCGGGGACCGGCTCGGGCCGCCGCCCACGGCCATCGAGAAGGAGCCGATAAAGGCACCTGCGGCATAGCTGGCCAGCAGGTGCGAGAGGCCGATGGCGTCCAGCCCGTAAACCTCGCGCGCGGCATAAGGCATCAGCCCGCTGGTGACGGGGAAGCCCGTGAGATTGACTAGGAAGGCCAGCCACATGGCCGCCATGAGCGCGGGCGTGCGCCGGATGTGCCGGAAACCCACCCTCAACTCCACCAGAATCGGCAGGCCCCTGCCGCGCGGGCGGGCGCGCCGCCCGCCGACACCGAAGCTCACCGCGAAGGCCGCCAGGTAGAAGGCGGTGACGACCAGATAGGCCGGGCCGATGCCGACCGATTCGAACAGCGTGGCGCCGATGAGCGCGCCTGCAATGCGCGCCAGGTCCTGCGTGGTGCGCGAAAACCCCATGGCGTTCACGAGCACGCGGTCGGCCATGGTGTCTCCGACCAGCGCGTGGCGCATCACCAGGTCGGACGGGCGGACCAGCCCGGCGAGCGCGGCGATGGCGAACACGGCGGTCGGGTCGAGCCTGTCCGCCAGGCCGAGGCCGGCGAGACAGCCCGCGAGCAGGACGTAGAAGCCGCGCATCGCCGCAATCATGGTGCGCCGCCCGACCCGGTCGGCGAGCGAGCCCATCGCCGGGGCCAGCAGCGTGCCGAGGAACTGGAGCGCGGCGAAGGCGGTCTGGAGCATCACCGACCCGGTCGCGACGAGCACGAACCAGTTGAGGATCAGCGTCTCCATCTCGAAGGCGAGCGAAGTCAGCAGGTCGCCCGGCCACTGGAACCGGAAGCTGCGCACGGCAAAGGGCGCGAAGATTTCGCGCAGCGAGGAGGAGCGCTCAACCTGCAATTCGGCGATCGGTCTTACTCCGGCCCGACAAGGCCCCGGTTGGCGCTATGCTACCTTCCGCAGCCATGACAGACGAGAACGACCGCCTTGTCGATGCGATAACCGGCATCCTGCCGCCGCTGCTGAATGCGCTGGACGGCCTCGAATTCGCCGCCCGCAACCTCCATCCGGAGGGGTTGGAGCGGCTGTGGTCCATCCTTTCCCCGCTCGACGATGCGCTCCGCCATGCCCGTCCGGCGCTGGAGGAAGCCGTCTGGCCGGAACGGCTCGACGGCCCGCGCCAGGCGCTCTCCGGCAGCGCCGACACAGCGCTAGACGCCCTCGCACGCATGGATGTGGCCGGCGGAACGGGAGACATGCAGCAGGCGCTCCGGGGGACGCGCGCCCGCGCCCCGGCGCTGGAATATCTCTATCCGCTCTCGCCCATGCTGCCCCCGGTCAACAAGTTCTTTCTGGAACCCTCGGCGCGCGGGGACGAAGAGCGGCTGGAACGCCTCGCCCGGCCGGCGCGCCCGGAGGCCGGAGTCACGCATTTCGGCAACGGACGCGGCGAGCGCGGCGGCTGGTCGCTGTTCGTGCCGGAGGACCTGGACGCGGACATGCCCGCGCCGCTGGTCGTGGCGCTGCACGGCGGCGGCGGCCACGGGCGGCTGTTCCTCTGGAGCTGGCTCCGGGCTGCGCGCACGGCCGGGGCGATCCTCGCCGCGCCGACCTCGACCGCGCGGACCTGGGCGCTGATGGGCGACGACCCCGACACGCCTCGCCTGCAAGAGATCGTCGCGGAAATCCGGGCGCGGCATGCGGTGGACCCGGCGCGGCTGCTGCTGACCGGGATGAGCGACGGCGCCACCTTCAGCTATGTCTCCGCCCTGCCGTCCGACGGCCCCTGGACGCATCTGGCACCTTTTGCCGGCACCTTCCATCCCATGCTGCTCGAATTCGTGGGCGCCGACCGGCTGCGCGGCCTGCCGATCTGGCTGGCGCACGGGGCGCTCGACTGGATGTTCCCGGTCGCCATCGCGCGCGCGGCCCGCGATGCGTTCTCGGCGCGCGGCGCGGCCGTTGCCTACCGCGAACTCCCAGACCTGGCCCACGCCTTCCCGACCGAGGAATGCGCCGCCGTGTTCGCCTGGCTGAAGGACACGCCGGCGGCGGGTCGGCCCGCAAGGGCGGAATAATACCGCCGCTCGCGGTCCGGAACCGATGAGCCCGTGGCCGGGTTCCGACAGAGGCGAGGCGGCGGGGCTGGCGGGACACGCCGGGAATGTCATGAAATGTCATGTTCTGTCATGATCCGCATGCGCATGGCACATATCCGTTGGCCCGTTCGGGCATGAAGCGGCCGCTTCCAATCGGGGCTCCAGGCGGTTCCAGCGCCTCTCTGATTTCGGCATAGGTCCTTCCTCTCGCTCCCGTTCCGTTCACTCTGCCGCCGGCCTGCCGGCGGCGGGACCCTTTTCCGCGCGTATCGCATGTGCGCGCGTGCGCGCCCTTCGCGCCGACGCGCGTTTTGCGCGCCTGATTGCGCGCGCGAGGCAAATGTCGGGCGCACGTCTCCCGTTCGTTTCTCAGGGCTTTTTTCGCACCGGCGCGAAGCAGGAGGCGATGCGGCCCCGCGGATGCCGCTTCCTCCTGTCCCATCCTATCACGGATTTTCAGGGGTCAAGTCCGAATCAGGAATTATTTCAAAAAAGATGAACAGGGCCAGGAGACCGGCCGCTGTGCCCCGAACGGCAATCGAACCGGTCGGATCGAGTCGTGCTCTGGCGGCAATGGGATTTTCGCCGGATAGGGGCTATGTATCGGCAGCGCAGGCGGGTGTGCTGCGTGCCCCCCGAAGGAAAATCAGGAAGCGGAAGACCGGAATGACCGAACCAGCCAGGGAACCGGCCCCGGATAGCGTTCGCCTCGGCGTGTTCCACTATATGCAGCCTTCGGCGGCCTCGTCGCTTTACCGCAACGGCAGGGTGCTGACCCGGCGCGACCGCGACGGCAGCGACAGCGGCCGTCTCGGCGTCGATCTGGAGGAGCGCGAGATGGCGATTGTGGATGCCCGCCGGCTTGCGCTGGCCGAGCAGCCCACGCTGGCCGTCAACGGGTTCGAGCTGGTCGAGCGCCCAATTCCCGACCTCGATTTCCTGGACCAGGACGCGGTGGTGCGAACCTACTATGCGGAATGCGCCGAGATCGTGCGCGCGGCGACCGGCGCCGCCACCGTTGCGGCCTTCGACCACAATATCCGCTCCGCCACCGGCAAGTCGGGCAAGCAACGCATCGCCGGCGGCCAGCAGGTGCAGGGGCCGGCCCATCTGGTGCATGGCGACTACACGCTCACCAGCGCGCCGCAGCGGCTGCGCGACCTCGCCCGGCCGCCGACATTGAACGACACCTATCGCACGGGGCTGCCCGAGGGCGCGACACTGCTGGACGCCGACGCAGTGGAAGAGGCGATCGGAGGCGGGCGCTTCGCGATTATCAATGTCTGGCGCAACATCGCCCGCGAGCCGGTGGCGACCCGGCCGCTCGCGCTTTGCGACGCGGCAAGCGTGCATCCGGAGGAGCTCGTTGTCTTCGAAATCCATTACGGCGACCGGGTCGGGGAGAACTATTTCGCCAAGCACGACCCGCGCCACCGCTGGGTCTATTGGTCCGCCATAACCCGTGACGAGGCGCTGCTGATCAAGCAATGGGACTCGGCGGGCGAGCTGGCCCACTCGGAAGGCGCCAGGGCCGATGCCGACGACGTGGGCGGGCCCTGCACCTTCAGCTTCCACAGCGCCTTCGAGGACCCCGCAACACCGCCCGACGCCCCCGACCGCTGGAGCATCGAAGTCCGCTGCGCCGTGCTTTACGGGTGATGCGGCTGCCGGGAGACCCGAATGGCGCCAAGAGCCTCCGTCGGTGAGGCGTGAGCGCCGGATAACCCGCATCCCCTGCAGGTCGGAAGGGCCGGGACAAACCCCTCGGGCCAGGGCGGCGACAGGCGCAAGCGTGTGGCAAGACCCGGTTCAAAAGGCCAGACCAATGCCCTAGACTGAATGTCCGGAGAAGATGCGCATGCTGAACATCAAGCCCCGATATTTGGTCGACGAAACCGGCCGAAAAACCGGCGCGGTGTTGTCCATGAAGGATTACCGCGCGTTGATGCAGCGTCTGGAAGACTTGGAAGACGCTGTGGAACTGGACCGCGCTGTCGAGACGGCGACCGGCTTTCGCGACTATGCGGAGATCCGACAGGAACTGCTGACGCGCCTTGGCGGATAGCGGCGTCTACACCGTGGTTTTGGAGCGGAGAGCCGAACGGGAACTGCGGGGCCTGTCCGACAAGGCTGTCGTTCGTATCGATGTTGCGCTGCGCGGCTTGGCCGGCGATCCTCGACCGGTCGGTGCGGTCAAACTGCACGGCCGAACCGGTCCGGGATGGCGGGTTCGCGTCGGTGAATACCGTATTCTCTATCGCGTCGATGACGATCTCCGTCTGGTCGAGGTTTATCGCATCCGACATCGGCGGGAAGCCTACCGGTGAAGCCGGCGCGGAGACCTCGACGATCTGACGCCCGCGAGACGACTGCCGCCCGATCCCCGCCGCCCGCCCTACCGGATGCACACATCTCGTTTTGCGCCCGGTGCGCCCGTTGGCCCGGCCATGCCGCGCTCCGCCCCGATTCGTCACCCTCGCGAAGGCGGGGGTCCATCCATGGCTCCGGATGCCGCCGCAACCGGTGGAGAGCAGGGCGAACCGCTTGCGGTTGCCGCGAAAACCAAGGCTGGGCCCCGGCTCGGAGGCCGGGGCGACGGACGGGGCGACGGACGGGGGCATGCAATACAAAGCCAACGGAAACAGATGTGTGAATCCGGTAGGCCGCCCGCCCGGTTTGCCATGGGCATGGAAACCGCTAGGCTCCCGGCCGGCGAGGAGGTTTGGGGCGATGCCGTTCGATCTGGTCGAAGAACATGTCATGTTGCGCGACTTGGTGGCGAAGTTCGTGGACAACGAGCTGATGCCGCTGGAGAAGGCCGTCATGGCGCGCGAGGCGGCGGGCGGGGAAATCCGGCTCACCGACGAGGAACTCGCGCCGTTGCTCGACAAGTGCAGGGAGCTCGGACTCTGGGCGCTCGACGCGCCGGAGGAGGTCGGCGGCATGAACCTGCCGGCCGTGGCCCTGGTCGGCGTCAACGAAGAGCTCGGCCGCACGATCGCCCCTTTCGTCTTCCCGCCGGACTCGCCCAACCTCCACATGCTGCTCGCGGTCGCCGACGACCGCCAGAAGCGGCTCTATATGGAGCCCTATGCCCGCGGCGAGGCGCATTCCGCCATCGCGATCTCCGAGCCCGGCGCGGGCGGCGACCCGGCAGGCATGATCACCCGCGCGGTCAAGGACGGGGACCACTGGGTCATCGACGGGCGCAAGATCTGGATCAGCCGCGTGCCCTATGCCGATTTCACCATTGTCATGGCGCTGACCGACCCGGAGAAACGCGCGCGCGGCGGCATCACCGCCTTCATCGTCGAGAAGGACACGCCCGGCTTCATCGTCGAGCGCGAAATCCCGATGCTCGGCGGCGCGCGGACCTATGAGGTCGTGTTCGAAAACTGCCGCATCCACGAGCGCCAGGTTCTGGGCCAGGTGGGCAACGGTTTCGGCCCGATGCAGCTTCGTCTCACCGTGCGCCGGCTCCAGATAGGCTCGTGGTGCGTGGGCATGGCAAGGCGCGCGCTCAAGATGCTCTGCGAACATGCGAGCCAGCGCGTGACCTTCGGCGAGCGGCTTGCCGACCGGCAGGCGATCCAGTGGTGGATCGCC
Organism: Alphaproteobacteria bacterium; assembly: GCA_965261985.1. GTDB lineage: Bacteria > Pseudomonadota > Alphaproteobacteria > Bin95 > Bin95 > Bin95. The sequence goes on along the minus strand of OZ253490.1, from coordinate 2,964,200 downwards.
GACGGCGCAACCAAGGTCCATGCCTGCTCGCTGATGGTCATGGACGCGGCGGCGAAACAGGACCGCGGCGAGGATGTCCGCACCGAAGCCTCGATGATCAAGGTCTATGCCACCGAAATGGCGACCGAGATCGTGGACCGCGCCCAGCAGGCGTTCGGCGCGATGGGCGTCACCAGGGAACTTCCGCTCCAGTTGATGGCCCAGAAGGTGCGGCTCATGCGCGTCTATGAAGGCCCGAGCGAGGTCCACCGCATGGTTATTGCGCGCCGGATGCTGCGCGCGCACGGATAAGGGAGGCCCGGCCAATGCCCGACAGCGCCCGTTCCATCGCCGAACTCGGCCGCCGGATGCCGGCCGCACCCGCCAGCCCGGCAGAGGCCCGCGCCCGCTATTTCAACACCGCCAACGCCTTCGACATGAAGCTGCCGCCCGTGCCGGATGCGGTGTTTACCGAGGAGCCGGCCCGCGCGTTCGACCCGTCCGCGCCGACGGGCTTCACCGCCTGCGACATCTCGGCGGAACTGGCCTCCGCCTTTCCCGCGACGACACCGCTCGTGCTGGCCCGCTATGGGCGCATCCGCGCCGGGGAGACCTTGACCGCCGACTTCAACGCAACCGGCGTGCTCGCCTATGTCATCCGGGGACGCGGCAGCGTGGCGAGCGCCGGGGAGGTGCTGCACTGGGCGGAGGGCGACCTGCTGCTGCTGCCGGGCGGCGAGCTGCATCCCTGGGCGGCGGCGGAAGACGCCGTGCTCTGGCTTGTCACCAACGAGCCGCAACTCGCCTTCGACCACGCGCGCGCACCGGCGCCGGGCATGGCGCCGACCGATCCGGTCCACTACCCGGCATCTGAAATCGGCGAGCAGGTGGACCTGCTGATGCGCACCGGGCGGACCGAGGAGATCGCCGGCTCCGCGCTGATCTTCTCCGCCGAGCGCCAGGAGGCGACCCGCAATGCGCTCCCGACGCTCACCTGCGCCATGAACGCGCTGGAGCCGGGCCAGAGCCAGCGGCCGCACCGGCACAACTCGGTCGCTGTCAGCCTCGTCGTGCGGGGGGAGGGCTGCTATTCGGTCGTGGACGGGCGGCGCAAGGACTGGGCGCCCTGGGCGACGACCATCACCCCGCCGGTCTCCTCGCACTCGCATCACAATGAAGGGCCGGAACGCGCCATGTTCCTGATCGTGCAGGACGGCGGCATTTTCTACCACGCACGCGCCATGGGGTTCGAGTTCACCGATGCTTGAGATACGACCGCTTGCGCCGGAGATCGGCGCGGAAGTCACCGGCTTCGACATGGGCGAACCGCTGACTGACAGCCTTTTCGAGGAAATCCACGCCGCCTGGATGCGCCACAGGGTTCTGGTGTTTCCCGGCCAGCCGGTTGCGGACGAGGCGCTGCTGGCGTTCGGGCGGCGCTTCGGCGAGTTGGAAGTGTTCCACCAGGACATCATCCGCTCCAAGAGCCTGCCGGAGATATTCCGGGTCTCCAATGTCGATGAGGACGGCCGGCTGATGGCGCCGGACGACCCGGTGCAGCACCAGATCTCGCTCGCCCGGCGCTGGCATACCGACAGCAGCTACCGCGAGCGGCCGTCGGTCGGCTCGCTGCTGCACGGCGTCGAGGTGACGGAAGAAGGCGGCGTGACGATGTTTGCGAACATGGCCGCCGTGCTGCGCGCGCTGCCGGAGGACTTGCGCCGCGAGGTCGAGGGCCGGCGGGCACGCCACGACTTCGAGAACCTCCACCGTCTGAAACCGCTCAAGCCGCTGACCGACGAGGAGCGCGCGCGCATGCCGCCGGTCTGGCAGCCCATGGTGCGCCGCCACCCGGACACCGGCGAGGCCTCGCTCTATATCAGCCCGATCTACAACGACGCCGTGGAAGGCATGAACCCGGAGAGCGCGGCGGCGCTGGTCGAGCGGCTGGAAGCATTCATCGACGACGAGCGCTTCATCTACCGCCACCGCTGGCGGTCGCACGATGTGCTGTTGTGGGACAATCGCTGCACGACCCACCGGGTCACGCCCTACAACCCCGCACACCGCCGCATCATGCACCGCACCACCATCGCCGGCCGGGAGCGCGTGGAAGCGGCTTGACGAGCGCCGCTGCGGGACGCCATATCGACAGGTGCCCAGCAAGCGCGAGAGGGCAGCATCATGGCTCCGACACGCAGGGACGTCATGCGGCTTGGCGGCGTTGCCGCAGCCGTGGCGCTGTTTCCCGCAGGCGCGGCCGGCGAATCGAACGGCGTTTCCCAGGCGATCGCGGTATTCACGAGAGGTGCGAGGACCCTGGAGGCCGGCGTGTCGCTTGAGGTCCCGGAGATTGCCGACAATGGCGGCGCGGTGCCGGTTCGGGTCGCCGCCGAGGGCGCGAGGCGCATTGCGCTTTTCGCCGACGGAAATCCGAATCCCGGCATCGCCGTCTTCGAGTTCGGAAGTCTGACGCCGCCCGCAGCCACGATCCGCATCCGCCTGGCCAGGAGCCAGAACGTCATCGCGGTCGCGGAGTTGGCGGACGGCACCTTTCGCAAGGCCTCCCGACCCGTCGCAGTGACGGTCGGCGGCTGCGCCTAAGGAGCGGGCGATGGCGAAACCCAGGCCCCGCGTCAGGCTGCCGAAATCGACGGCGGCGGGCGTTCCCTTCACGGTCAAGACCCGGATTACCCACCCGATGCACACGGGGCTGCGCCGCGACCGGGACGGGAAGCTCGTGCCCCGCCGGATCATCAACAGGTTCACGGTGCGCTACAATGGCGAAGAGGCGCTTTCCGCCAGCTTGGAACCGGCGGTCTCGACCGATCCGTATATCCAGTTCGAGCTGTCCGTCCCGGAGTCGGGCCTTCTGGAATTCGAGTGGGTGGACGATGACGGTTCGGTTTACAGCCTCCGCAGGGAAATCGCCGTCGGCTAGGCGCGCTGTCGGACTGTTGGCAGCTGCCTTGCTGGTATTTCTTCCGGCTATCGACGCTTGGAGCGCTGACGCGGAGCGCGGCAAGGCACTCTACAGCCAATGCAAGCGCTGCCATCAGGTGGGCGCCGGCGCGGAACACCGGATCGGCCCGCATCTCAACGATGTATTCGGCCGCGCGGCCGGCTCGCTCGGGGATTTTCGTTATTCCGCCGCCATGAAGACCGCTGGGTCTGGCGGCCTTGTCTGGACCGAGGCAACGCTCGATGCATTCCTGTCCGATCCGCGCGCATTGGTGCCGCGCTCGCGCATGAGTTTCGCCGGCATCGGGGAAAAGGATGACAGGGCGGATCTGCTGGCATGGCTGCACGGCCTTTCCGGCGCCGGGTCCCGCCTTCCGCCGGCAGAGCCGACCGTCACTCCGGAGGAATACGGCCTCGACCCGGGGCTCCTCGCCATTGAGGGCGACCCCGACTACGGGGCCTATCTCGCCGGCGAATGCACGACCTGCCACCGGCCCGACGGAACCGGCGAGGGCATCCCTTCGATAACCGGATGGCCGCTCGACGACTTCGTGATAGCCTTGCAGGCCTACAAGCGCGGAAAGCGGGTGCATCCCGTCATGCAGCTTGTCGCGGGACGCCTGTCCGACGAAGAAATCGCGGCACTGGCTGCACATTTCCGCGAAGCAGGGAATGAACCGTGAGTGAGGAGGAGGAACCCATGATGAACAAGCAGGACGGAAGCATCGGCCTCAGCCGGCGCCGATTCCTCGCATCGACGGTTGCGGCCTCGGCGGCGCTGTCGGCGCCGGCAGCGCTTGCCCAGGGACGTCCCCGCGTCGTGGTCGTGGGCGGGGGCGCGGGCGGCGCAACGGCGGCGCGCTATATCGCCAGGGACTCGAAGGGCGCGGTGGATGTGACGCTCGTGGAGCCGAGCCGCGCCTACTACAGCTGCTTCTTCTCGAACCTCTATATCGGCGGTTTCCGGGACTTCGCATCCATCGGGCACAGCTACGGCACCCTCGCCGCAAGCCACGGGATCAATGTGGTGCACGACTGGGCCGTCTCCATCGACCGCGACAAGCGCAGCGTCGGGCTCGCGGGCGGAGGCAGCCTTTCCTACGACCGCCTCGTGCTGTCGCCGGGCATCGACTTCCGGGCCGGGTCCGTTCCCGGCTGGGACCTGTCGCAGCAGAACCGCATGCCGCACGCCTACAAGGCCGGGTCGCAAACCCAGCTTCTCAGGGCGCAGGTCGAGGCCATGCCGCAGGGCGGCGTCTATTGCATGGTCGCCCCGCCTAATCCTTTCCGTTGCCCGCCGGGCCCCTATGAGCGCATCTCGATGGTGGCCCATGTCCTGAAGCAGACCAATCCGACGGCGAAGATCCTGATCGTCGATCCCAAGGCGAAGTTCTCCAAGCAGGGGTTGTTCGAGGACGGCTGGCAGCGCCACTACCCCGGCATGGTCGAGCGCATAGGCCCGGATTTCGGCGGCGACCGCGTCGAGGTGCGGCCAGCCGCGATGGAGGTCGTGGTGGACGGCGACGTCAACAAAGTGGATGTCTGCAATGTCATCCCCGCGCAGCAGGCCGGGCGCATCGCGGCAGTCGCGGAAATTACCAACGAGGCCGGATGGGCGCCGGTGGTGGCGCACACCATGCAGAGCAGGGCGGACGAAAACATCCATGTGCTGGGCGACGCCTCGCAGCAGGGCGACATGCCGAAGTCGGGCTTCTCCGCCAACAGCCAGGCGAAAGTCTGCGCCATGGCTGTGCGCGGGGCGCTCACGGGGTCGAAGGTGTATCCGGCGCGCTTCTCCAATACATGCTGGTCGCTGATCGGCACAGACGACGGCATCAAGGTCGGCGCATCCTACGAGGCGACCGACGAGAAGATCGCCAAGACCGACGGCTTCATCTCCAAGACAGGAGAAAGCGCAAAGGTCCGCAAGGCGACCTTTGAGGAGTCGCTCGACTGGTATGCCGCCATCTCCGGGGACATTTTCGGCTGACGCGGCGGAAGTCGTTTCACCGGCGCTCGGTGAGGGCTGCTCCGGCGGCCTTCGCCGACGCCGCCATGGCGGCGAGCGCAAGCAGGGCGGCAAGGCTGGCCGTTGAGACGCCGGACAGGCCGGCACCGACCGTGCAGCCGCCGGCCAGCACGCCGCCCATGCCCATCATCGCGGCGCCGGCAAGGTAGCGCCCGGTCTGCCGGGGGCTTTCGAGGCTCTCCCAGCGAAACTCGCCGGCTGCAAGGGCCGCGGCCAGGCTGCCCACAATGACGCCCGCCGCAAGGCCCGTGCCGAAACTGGCCGGAATGGACGTGGCAGCCACAGCCCAGAACAACGTGTCGGCCGTCGGCCCCGTGAAGCCCATGGACTGCAGGGGAAGCGGATCGAAGTCGTCCAGCAGCAGGAATCCCGTGCCGATCCAGCCCAGCGGCACCAGCAGCCCGATCGCGCCTGCCATAGCCATGTGCGAGAGCCGCGCGCCGGAACGCAGCGCAAAGACCGCCGCGGCAAGCGCAAGGCCGAGCGGCCAAGCCTCTCCGCCGGGCAGCGCCGTGAGCGCAGGCACCCCGCCACCATAGACGGTAGCCGCCCCGAGCGCCTCGCGCAGCGGCGCCAGCACCCCCTTCATCGCCGCATGAGCCGTCACCGCAAAGACAATCAGGACAAGCAGGGCGCGCAAATTGCCGGTGCCGGTGAGCACGGTCAGACGCGAGACGCAGCCCCCGGCCAGCACCATTCCCGTGCCGAACAGCGCACCGCCGACGACTGCGGAAACGACCGGAACGTCCGGGGCCAAAAACCGGTGCGCCTCGAAGGAAACCAGGCCGGTTGCAACCGCCAGCCGGGTTCCCGCTATCGCCACAGCCAGCGCCATCGCCCAGGCGCCCAGCGCCGGCAGGCAGTCGCGCCACTGCCCGACCAGGCTCCGGCGCAGGCAGAAGGCGCTGCGCTGCGCCAGCAGGCCATACAGGGTGCCCAGCACCAGCCCCAGCATGACGGAAGCTGCCAGCGGCGTCGTTTCCTCGAATCCCAGCGTCTCGAACATGGGGGAAACCGCCTCCTCCCGTTCGCATTGCAAGGCTCAACGCATCGTTCGCGCCTCGCGCACGGCGATATAGCTCGCGCTCCCTGAAACGACAGCGCCACCGACAATTTCAGACTAACCGCCCGCGATTTTCGCTCTTTGCGTTTTGGCTTCCAGATCGGCGATTTCCGCGTCCCGGGCGGTTTCGGCGGCCTTTATCTTGTTGCGGCAACTTCCCGTAAGCGGCTTGGCGCATTTCTTCTCGATTCGAGCAATTGCAGTCGCTGCGTCCTCCGAGACTTTCGCCTTCAGGCGGTCGTAATGGCGGTCCCGGTTCCCAGCGCTCTCGAACGAGACCGGCGCAAGGAAGAGCGTTATCGAGGGCGGATATTCGTGCGTTGCGCCTGTGCCCGCATCGAAGGCAAGGCCGACCACGCCCTTGACCACGACAGCGCCGATGGTCAAATCCCGGCGGGATGCAGCCAGCACGACGGTTTCGTCTTCGTGCAGCGCCTTGGAGCAACGAACGGAAATATGGTGTTTGCTGTTCGTCACGTGCAAAAGGCCCGGCGACGGCGAGACGACGCCGACGGTAACGCCGGTCCGGCTCAGCACGCAGTAGGCGCCGGGAGGGTCGGTAAAGACCGTAACGGGCTGCTCCGCGCGGTCTATGACTCCGGAACAGGCCGGAAGGAGAAGCAGGCCGACCGAAGCCGCAATCTTGCACAGAACCGGAGAGAAAGGAGGAATGGGCAGGAGCGGCCCTTTCATCGACTGTTCCCGACGCGCATCGGTTTCCGGGATCGACCGCCCGGAACCTAGCAGCGATTCGACATTCCGACGCCACCCCTTCAGCGCGAGGCCGGCACGGGCTCCGGCTCGAGGCGACGGGAGCGGGTTCAGCGCCCCGGCCGCGCTTCGCGCACGGCGATATAGGTCGCGCTCGCGAAAACGAGGGCGCCGCCGGCGACGGTCCAGATATCGGGAATTTCCCCGTAGAGGAGGAGCCCGTTCAGCGCCGCGAAGGGCAGCCGGAGGAAGTCGAACGGCATGACGGCAGCGGACTCCCCGGTTGCCAGTGCCCGTGTCAGGCACATATGCGCGGCGAAGCCCGAGCCAGAGAGCAGCACGATCCACGGCACCGCTGCAAGGTCCGGCGTTGTCCAGACAAACGCCGTCGGAACCGCAGAAAAGACCAGCAGCAGGAAGTTCAGCGTGAAGACCATGCGGGTCGGGGATTCCGTGTCGGCCATCGCCTTCACACAGATATTGCTGACCGCATAGAACCAGGCCGCGCCCAACAGCATCGCAGTGGGCAGGCCGATAACCTCGAACCCCGGACGGACGATCACCAGAACGCCGGCGAAACCCGCAAGCGTTGCCAGCCCGCGCCGAATGCCGGGACGCTCGGCGAACAGCAGCATCGCCAGCAGGATCGTGAACAGCGGATACGCCGACTGGATCGCCACCGCGTCGGCGAGCGGCACGATGGCGATGGCATGGAACCACATCGTCATGGCAGCGAAGGTGCTCACTCCTCGCAGGAGGTTCGGCCAGGGGCGGCGTATCCGCACGCCTTCCCAACCGGCCCGAAGGGCCCAGGGGATCAGCAGCGCAGTCGTGAAAAGGCAGCGGAAGAACAGGATTTCCGGCGTCGGCAGCGCGGCGGACAACTCGCGTACGCAAACGACGAGCAGGCTGAACGCCGCCGCCGCGCCGATCATCCAGGCGACGGCGCGGAGATTGTGTTGCGGCGCCATGGGCATGCTTATGGGCGGGCGAGGCCGCTCAGTGCCGGCCGAGCGCCCCGCCCGCGCGCAGGGCCGCGATGCGGGCGTCGTCATAGCCAAGTCCGCGCAGCACGGCTTCGGTGTCGCTTCCGTGAAGCGGCGGCGGCGCGGAATCGACCTTGACCGGCGTATCGCTGAAATGGATGGGAGAGCCCAGTATGCGGATCGGCCCGGCGGAGGGGTGCTCGATGGTGCGCACCATGCCGCGATGGGCGACCTCCTCCGATTCGAGCGCTTCCGCGACGCTCCGCACGGGCCCGGCCGGCAGGTGGCGCATTTTCGCGAGCCAGTGGTCGCGGGGCTCCGCGCCGAAGATTTCGTTCAGCAGCGCGAACAGCTCCGGGCGGTGCGCGAGCCGCGCGGCCGGGGTGGCGAAGCGCGGGTCGTCGGGCAGGTCGGGCCGGTCCAGCACGTCTCGGCAGAGCTGGCCGAACAGCCGGTCGGTGCCAAGCGCCATGTAGAGCGGGCCGTCGGCCGCGTGGAACAGGTTGGTGGGCGTTGAGGTGATATGGCTGTTGCCCGTGCGCGGCGGCGGCTCCCCGCTGCAGAGATAGTAGAGGCCCGCATTGCCGAGTGCGGCCACGGCGACATCGGCGAGCGCGAGCTCGATATACTGGCCCCGGCCCGTATCGCGGCGCGCGAGCAGGGCCGCGTTGACGGAGGCGGCCGCATAGAGCGCCGTCATCGTGTCGATGAGCGAGAGCGGGTGGCGCATGGGCTGGCCGTCCGGCTCGCCTGTCAGCGACATCATGCCGAATTCGGCCTGCAGCACGGGATCGAAGCCGGGCCGGTCCGCCATCGGCCCGTCCTGCCCGTAGGCGGAGACGGAGACATAGACCAGGCGCGGGAACCGTTCGGCAAGGGACGCATAGTCGAGGCCGAAGCGCTTCATCACGCCCACGCGGAAATTCTCGACCACGACATCCGCGTCCGCCAGCAGGTCGAACACGACCTCCTTGCCTTCCGGTGTGCGGACATCGAGGGCGAGGCTCTTCTTGTTGCGGTTGAACGCCAGGAAGAAATGGCTCTCCCCCGCCGCGCCGGGCTCCGCCATGCGCCTCGTGTCGTCGCCGGTCGCCGGATTCTCGATCTTGACGACCTCGGCGCCCATATCGGCGAGAACCTGCGTGCAGAGCGGCCCCGCGATAATGCGCGAGAAATCGACCACCTTGATACCCCGGAGCGGGGGCGCGCCCGATTGCGGCATTGGCATGTCGTATCCGTCCATGTTCCGTGAGGTCGGCGGCGGGAGGCCCGCCGGTTTCCGCCGTTCTTCCGCCTCAGCCGAATTCGTTGTCGTGGCGGTCGAGATAGCCGGTAATGCGGTGAAGCGCGGTTTCGAGCTGGTCTCCCGACCGCGCGAAACAGAGGCGGAAATTCTCCTCGTTCCCCGGGCCGAAGGTGAAGCCCGGCGCGGTGCCGACATCCTCCTCCGCCAGCAACCCCTGGGAGAAATCCATGCTCGAGCGGAGCCCCCGGACGCGCGGGAAGGCGTAGAACGCGCCCTCCGGCATGTGCAGGTCGATGCGCGGATGGGGCGCCAGTATCTTCATCACCGAGTCGCGCCCGGCCCGGTAGCGTTCGCGCAGTTCCCGCACCAGCGGTTCGCCCTGTTCGAGCGCGGCGATGCCGGCGCTCTGCACGATGGGCGGCGCGCCGGTATTGGCGCATTCCGAATAGGCGGCCATTTGCTCCCGGTAGCCGGAGGGCACCACCATCCAGCCGAGCCGCCAGCCGGTCATGGCAAACGCCTTGGAGAAGCCGTTGAGGACGATCAGCGGGTCGTCGGGAGCCGCAATCTGGAGGAAGGAGGGCGCCGCGTCGCCGTCGAATATGTTGCGGTGGTAGACCTCGTCCGCGAGGATGACGATGCCGCGCTCGCGGCAGAAGTCGAGCAGGCGCCGCTGTTCGGCCGCCGGCATGACCCAGCCCGTCGGGTTGCAGGGCGTGTTGATGAAGAGCGCGCGCGTGTTCGGGCGCGCGGCGGCGAACACGTCTTCCAGGTCCAGCGTCCAGCCGTCGGGGCCGAGCCGCTGGCGCACGAAGGCGAACTCCGCGCCCGTCATCTGGAACGCACGGTCGATATTCGGCCAATTGGGGCTGACGATCAGCGCATGGTCGCCCGAGCCGACGGCCATGCGGGCCGCCAGGAAGATTCCGAGCATGGTAGAGCCGGGCACCGCCAACCGGTCCGGATCGAGGTCGATACCGTAGATCCGGTCGAGATAAGCCTTGATTGCCGCGAGCAGGTCGGCCCGGCCGCTCGGGTGGTTGTAGAAGGTGAGACCATCGTCGATGGCCTGCTTCGCTGCGTTGCGAATGAAGTCCGGGGTAACGAGGTCGCCTTCCCCGAACCACAGCGGAATGACATCGGGATCGCCGATCCGGGGCAGCGCCACCCGTGTGATCCCGTTCTGCTCAAGCGTTTCGAATTCCTGTCGCAACAAGACCGATTTCCCATTTTCGAGATGCCGCACCATAGCGGCAAGCGCCGCTCCGGCCTATGCCCCGGTTCTGGAATCGCCGCCCTGCAACCGCATTATGGGGACTGCCGATCGGCTCCGCTCCCTTGCATGCTGCGGCTGTGCGCGGCATTCTTGTACGCGATTATCCCCTTGACATACGTTGACGGGATGCCTATATTGAGTGTCAGGAGGCAATGCCATGACACTCACCGTTACCGACTTCTTCCGCCAGTTCCCGACAGACGATGCCTGCTTGGAGCATCTTTGGAACGTCCGGTTTGGGGATGAAGTCGAGTGCGAGAAATGCGGGAAGGTCGGCAAGTTCTACCGCCTTCGCAAAGAGCTGGCCTACTCGTGCCCGCGCTGCGGGCACCACATTCATCCGATGGTTGGGACACCATTTGCAAAGAGCCGCACGCCGCTTCAGAAGTGGTTCTATGCCATGTACATGTTTACCACTACCCGCCACGGCGTAGCGGCGAAAGAGCTTCAGCGCCAACTCGGTGTGACCTATAAGACGGCATGGCGCATAGGGCATGAACTTCGCAAGTACATGGCGGAAGTTGATGGGGACACGCCTCTTAGCGGCGATGTTGAAGCGGACGAAACCTATGTCGGCGGTCGTACGACTGGCGGGAAGCGCGGTCGCGGTGCCCCGAACAAGACGGTCGTGTTCGGGATGCTGGAACGAGACGGCGACGTAATGGCGAACGTTCGCAAGAAAACACTTCAGCCGATCATCAAAGAAAACGTGGTGAAAGACAGCACCGTTCATACCGACGAATTGAAATCCTACAGCGGGCTTTCCAAGGCCGGTTTCGAGCATGAGACGGTGAACCATGGCGCAGGGCAATATGTTGACGGTGATTGCCGCGTTAACGGGATCGAGGGATTTTGGGCGCGGTTGAAGCTGTCGATCCGCGGGACGCACGTTCACGTTTCCCGGAAGCACCTTCAGACGTACGTGAAGGAGTTTGAGTATCGCTACAATATGCGGAAGCGGCCCGAACTGATGTTTGATCGGCTGCTGGCCGCTTTCTAGACATCGCTAATAGCAGATTCGCAAAGCGATCCCCGTCACCCTCGGACGGGTGTTCCTTACAAAACTGGTCGATCTGACCGGCCCTACGTGCCTCTTCCAAAGACAGGTACTTGCCTCGGGACATCTCTATATCTCCCAGTGGGTCCGCTCGTCATTCTGGCCTATGAAGAACAGTTGTTTTTTCACTAGGCGCTCTTGCCCCCAAACGATCTCCAACTCCGCTTCATATTTGCCCTGCTCGACCAATGGGTCTTCTGTGCCTTCGTCGTGATCTTTCAAGCGCGCCCCGGTCTCGCTTTTTTGGTGATAAAGAATCACAGAGGTGGCCGGCCCCCCGGCGTGTATGTCCACTCGCACTGACGAGTGGCCCTTCTCTACGTTCATTCTCAGCCGAGCGCGCGCCATCACCCTTCCTGTAGGGTGTTCCTTAATTGTCACAACTCCAGCTACGTCATGTGCTGGTTCACGCCGAACGCCCAGGAACCTCAGGCATTTGTTTTTGATGAAGTCGTTGTAGATGTAACACTTGAGAGATGTTCCTACGTCCATGCGATCCGCGCTAAATTCCACGTTGATCGCAGGCCGCCCCCACCACATCTGGAATGCTGTCGGGAGCGTCACGACAGCAAGTCCAAACGCGATGGCGGACAGGAAAATGTCGACCCACGCGACCGGCGGTGGAGGGGATGTCTCGAACACCCCCCACCTATACCTAGCCGTACACGTATGTCAAGGGGATAATCGTGTTCTTGTATCCGCCAGACACTGGGGCTGCCCCGACTGGAGGCGTTATGTCCGGCGCTTTCGATACTCTCGCTGCCGCCGAGGCCCTTGAGCAGGCCGGCGCCACCCCGAAACTGGCCAAGGCGCATGCGGCACAATTGCGTTCGGCCGCCGAAGCTGCGCGCGGCGACCTCGCCACCAAGGCGGACCTTGCGGAACTCAAAGCCGAGCTCAAGGCGGATTTGCATACGCTGACCTGGCGGCTCCTGGGCCTGGTGATTGCCGCAAATGTCCTGCTCGTCGCGGCTGTCAAACTGATTCCCTAAACGACTCCGACCACAGGGTGTTGCTCGCTTCGGGCCCAGGCCTCGCGCCCGGCGCGCGAACCGTGCCATAAACGGTCGGGGGGAACCGGCGATGTTGCAGCAGGCAATCGACTTGCGCGAGGAGGCGGCGGCGCTCCGCGATTTTCTGGCGGAACTGGACGACGCGGACTGGGCGCGGCCCACGCCCTTCAAGGACTGGACGGTGAACGCCGTCATCCAGCATTTGCATTCCGGCGACTGGATGGCGTCGGTCTCGCTTGAGGACCCCGAGCGTTTCGCGCGCATCCTCGCGGCGCGGCGTGCGGCGAGAGAACGCGGCGACGGCTCGTCCGGGCTCGGGGAAGACGCTCCCGAGCTGCGCGAGGGCCCGGCGCTGCTGGAGCAGTGGTGGGATCTTCTGTCCAGGCTCTGCGACAGTCTCGGGTCGGCCGATCCCGACCGGCGGGTCGCCTGGGTCGGGCCGGATCTGGGTGTGCGGTCCTTTGCCACGGCACGCCAGATGGAAACCTGGGCGCACGGGCAGGACATCTACGACCTCTTGCAGGCGCCGCGCGAGCATTTCGGCCGGCTCGGGAATATCTGCGTGCTCGGCTGCCAGACCTTCGCCTGGACCTTCCGCAATCGCGGCCTGGAGCCGCCGGGGCCTGTGCCCTATGTGCGGCTGACGCTGCCCTCCGGCGCGCTGTGGCAGCGTGGCGCGGAGAGCCGCACGGACAGCGTGGAAGGGACGGCACTCGATTTCTGCCGGGTCGTGACGCAGGGCCGCAATATCGCCGATGTCGCTCTTGAGGTGACGGGCGAACCGGCGCGAGCCTGGATGGCGATCGCGCAATGTTTCGCGGGCCCGCCGAACGATCCCCCGGCTTCCGGCGCGCGCGCCTGGGAGCGCGGACGGAACGGCGATGGCAGGCAATAGGAAACCGGACCCGCGCCCATGAAATTCGGTGTCCTGCAATTCTTCTCCTGGCCCGGGCGGCGCGCGGCGCTTGCCGAAGTGTACCGGCGGGCCATGGACCGCATCTGCATCATGGACGAAACCGGCTACGACGCCGTCTGGCTGGCGGAGCACCATTTCACGGATTACAGCGTGTGCCCGTCCGTCCACATGCTGGGCGTGCAGGTGGCGGAGCGCACCAGCCGGCTGCGGATCGGCACGGCGGTTTCGCTCGCCGCCTTCTACCATCCGCTGCGCCTCGCCGAGGAAGTGGCGCTGCTTGACCAGCTTTCCGGCGGGCGGGTGAACTGGGGCGTGGGCCGGGGGTTCGATCCGGACGAATTCCGCACCTTCGGCGTGCCCATCGCGGAGAGCCGGGCGCGCTTTCAGGAAGCGGTCGAGATCGTGCTCGCCGCATGGCGGAACGAACGGCTGGACTGGCAGGGCGAATACTGGCGGTTCGAGAATGTCGAGGTGCTGCCCAAACCGGCCCAGCAGCCGCATCCGCCGGTTTGGGCGGCCTGCGGCTCGCCCGATGCGGCGGCCTGGGCCGGCAGGGCGGGGCTGGGCCCCCTGCTCGGCCCGCATGCAACCTTCGAGGGCCTGAAAGGCATAAGGGACACCTGGCGGCAGGCGCGGGACGGCGCCGGCCATCCTGCGCCCGACCAGGACATTCCGACCGCGCGGCTGCTCGCCGTCGCCGACAGCGATGCGGAGGCAGCGGAAATCGTGCGCCGCGGCGCCGCCTGGATCGTCGCGACCTACAAGAACGAGTCCAAGGGTACCGCCAACCCGGCCGAACAGGTGAGGGCCGACGGCAGCATCGAGGCCGTCGATCCGGTCGAGCGCTATCTCGACAATGTGGCGATCTGGGGCTCGCCCGCGAGGGTTGCCGACCAGCTTGCCCGCCTCAGCGAAGAGATCGACCTGCAATACCTGATGTGCGCGCCGCTCAGCCACTCATCCTTCCTCGGCTTCACCGAGAAGGTGCTGCCGAAATTCCTTTAGGCGGGGCCGCTCGGACGGGGTAAACAAGGCAGCTCAAGCCAGCCCGGAGAACATTGCCATGAAGCTCTATTACGACCCGATCACGGTGAATTGCCGCAAGGTCGTCGCCGGTCTCGACCTGATCGGCGCCGGCTACGAGGACGAATTGCTCAGCTATTTCGGCGGCGACCACAAGAAGCCCGAGTTCCGGAAGGTCAATCCGAATGCCGAACTGCCGGCGCTGGTGGACGGCGACCTCGTGCTGTGGGAATCCAATGCCATCCTCGTCTATGGAGCGGAAAAGACGGGCAACAAGACCGTCTATCCGGCCGACGCCAGGACCCGGGCCGACATCACCCGCTGGCTGCTCTGGGAATCCGGCAAGTGGTTCGCCGGTTGTTATGTCTATCTGGTCGAGAACGTGGTCAAGCCGATCCTCGATTCCAAGCCGGACCAGGCGGTTCTCGACGAGCACGAGCCGGTCTTCCGGGGCCTCGCTTCGATCCTGGAGACGGCGCTCGCCGGGCGCGAATGGTTGTGCGCCGACAACCCGACGATCGCCGACATCGCCGTCGCCGCGCCGATGCACCTCCATGCGGCGCAGAAATTGCCGCTGGACGATTATCCGAACATCCGCGGCTGGATCGCGCGGGTGGAGGCGCTGCCCTGCTGGCAGAACTCGGACCCGATCCCGCACATCCCGGCGGAGCTGCTGGCCAAGCTCGCCTGATTTGCGGGGCGACGAAAGCACGATCCGTTCGGGTTGACACGGGATCGTCCGTAGAGCCTCAGTTGTCACCCCGGACGGAGCGAAGCGGAGATCCGGGGTCCAGGAAGTCGAGGTCTCTGCCGGGTTGCGCCAGTGGTGCTGGGCCCCGGCTCGGAGGCCGGGGCGACAATTTCGGGCACGCGCCGTCAGGCGTCGGCGTAGCCGTTCTCCACCATCCAGTCGCGCATGACGAACTTCTGCGGCTTGCCGGTCACGGTCATCGGCAACTCGTCAACGATGCGCACATGCTTCGGCACCTTGTAATGCGCGATCCGGCCGGCGCAGAAACCGACCACGTCCTCGGGCGTCAGCCCGGCGCCTTCGCGGGGCACGACCCAGGCGCAGACCTGCTCGCCGAACCTCCTGTCAGGGATGCCGAATACCTGCGCCTCCCGGATATCGGGATGGCGGAAGAGGTAGTCCTCGATCTCGCGCGGATAGACGTTCTCGCCGCCGCGGATGATCATGTCCTTCACCCGCCCCACGATGCAGCAGAAGCCTTCCTCGTCGAGTGTCGCCAGGTCGCCGGAGTGCATCCAGCCATCGACAATGCTCTCGCCGGTCCGCTCGTCGTCGTTCCAGTAGCCGCGCATCACCGAGTAGCCGCGCGTGCATAGCTCGCCCGGCTCGCCGACCGGCACAATGGCTCCGTCGGCATCGACGATCTTGACCTCCAGGTGCGGGTGGACGCGCCCGACTGTCGTCACGCGCTTCTCTATCGGATCGTCAACGAAACTCTGGAACGAGACGGGCGAGGTCTCGGTCATCCCGTAGCAGATCGTGACCTCCGTCATGTTCAGTTCGTCGAGCACCCGCTGCATCACCTCGATGGGGCAGCTTGCCCCCGCCATGACGCCGGTTCTGAGTGGGGACAGGTCGTATCCTCCCTTGCCCGCTTCCTCGAGCGTGGCGACGAACATGGTCGGCACGCCGTAGAGCGCCGTGCAGCGTGCCTCGGAAACCGCGTACAACGTCTCCGCGGCATCGAAGCCTTCGCCGGGAAACACCATTGCCGCGCCCTGCGTCACGCAGCCCAGCACCCCCATAACCATGCCGAAGCAGTGGTAGAGCGGCACCGGAATGCACAACGCATCCTGCTCGGTCAGCCGGATGCGGTCGGTAACGAAGCGCGCATTGTTGACGATGTTGCGGTGGGTGAGCGTAGCGCCCTTGGGCGAACCGGTAGTGCCGGAGGTGAACTGGATATTGATCGGCTCGTCCGGGCTGAGGCTCCCGGTCATGGCGTCCAGCCGCGACATCTCCGCCGGCCCGCCGAGCCGGATCGCATCGTCGAAGCGGAATATCCCCGGGCCGGGGTCGTCGCTCATCGCGATTACGGTTTCGAGATGCGGCAGTGTCGATGACTCAAGCCTGCCGGGCTCGCAGCGTTCGAGTTCGGGAGCGAGTTCGCGAAGCATGTCGATATACCGTGACGACTTGAAGGCTTCGGCTGTGACGAGCGCCTTGCATCCGACCGCGTTCAGGGCGTATTCGAGCTCCACCGGCCGGTAGGCGGGGTTGATATTGACGAGAATCGCGCCGAACCGTGCGGTGGCGAACTGCGTCAGGATCCACTCGAGCCGGTTGGGCGACCAGATGCCGATGCGGTCGCCTTTCCCGAGACCGAGCGCAAGGAGCCCGGCGGCGAGCGCGTCCACCTCCCGGTCCAGGTCGTCATAGCTCAGCGTCCTGCCCTCTTTCGGCAGCACGACCGCGTTGCGCTGGCCGTGGCGGGAAACCGTTTCGCGGAGCGCGTCCGGGATCGTCGTATGTCGCAGCGGCGGCGCCCGCTCGCCGACGACATGGGACCGGCCGTCCAGCGGCGCACCGGGGCCGGGTGTTGCTATCCGGGCGGCCGGGCTTTCGGTGAGGGTCGACATGGGGCTCCTCCTCTGCATGGCGCCCGCCCTTCGGCGGTTCGCCGGAGAATGGGCCAAGTATGGGGTTCCGCCGCAAGCTTCGCCAGCCCGGCGGCCCCGCCTTCCGGCCCGACAGCGCCGCGCAGACCATGACAATGGCGAGAAATCCGGGCTAGGTTGCCTCCGACGCTTGGATAACCGGAGGAACGGCGTGACCGACAAACTGCTTTTCGATGTCCGCGACAGGATCGCGACGATCACCTTCAACAACCCGGACAGGCTGAACGCCTTCACCCACGAGATGCTGACGGGATACCTGGACCGGCTGGAGGAATGCCGGACGCGCGAGGATGTCTGGGCGGTGATCGTGACCGCGGCCGGGCGGGGCTTCTGCGCCGGCGGGGATACGCGGCAGATGGGCAGCGATACGCCGCCGACGCCGCTGGAGATCAAGTCGGGCCTCTGGGACCTGATCCAGAAGCTCTCGCTCAAGATCCGCGAGATCGACAAGCCGGTTATCGCAGCCGTCAACGGTGTGGCCGTCGGCGCCGGGATGGATATGAGCCTGCACGCGGACCTGCGCTTCGCCGCGGAGAGCGCGCGATTCGCGGAGACCTATGTGCGCGTCGGCCTCGTGCCCGGCAATGGCGGCGCCTGGTTCCTGCCGCGCATCGTCGGCGTGCCGAAGGCGCTGGAACTGCTCTGGAGCGCGGATTTCCTCACCGCGCAGCAGGCGCTGGAGATCGGCCTGGTCAACAAGGTGTTCCCGGACGACGAGCTGCAGGCGGGCACCCGCGCCTATGTCGAGAAGCTGGTGAACTCCTCGCCCATATCCATCCGCCTCATCAAGCGCGCCATGTATGCCGGGCTCGACATGGACCTGCGCAGCGCGCTCGACATGGTCTCGTCCCACATGGTGCTGGCGCGCTCCAGCGAGGACCACAAGGAAGCCATTGCCGCCTGGCGCGACAAACGGGCCGGCAACTACAACAACCGCTGACGGGCCGGGCGCCTGGGAGCGGGAACCGACTGCGTTGGACCGGGACGAATGGATTGCAAAAACCGTCGCCCCGGCCCCGGAGCCGGGGCCCAGCCCTGCCGCTGCAGCCCGGTGCGAAGGTCGGGAGATGGACCCCGGATCGCCGCTGACGCGGCGTCCGGGGTGACGGTAGGGGGAAGCACAGCGTCCGGGTTAACGGTAACGCCGGCTCGCTGGCGGCGGTCCAATACGATAGGACCGCGCCCTACATCGCTGCTTCTTCCCCCGACTGCGCAGCGAAGATCGAACTGTAGCCGCCCGACCAGTCGGGCGGCAGCGGGCAGGAACGCGGGTCGTGGCGGGCGATGCGGGCCGCGGCGCCCCGGACGGTCTCGCCCGTGTGGCAGGACGGGTCCGGGTGCGGCGTGTAGGGCCGTGCGTCGGCGGCGGCGAAGGCGTTGAGCAGCAGCGGGCGCCCGGCATCGGTCCGGCTGGGGCGGGAATAATGCAGCGTGCGGCAATTGTGGATGGAAACCGCGCCGCGCCGGCAGGTGAGAATCTCGGCTTCGCCCGTGGCCAGGCCGGCGGCGTCCTCGGTCCGCAGATGGCCCGCCCAGTTGCCGTCCGGGCCGTAGAGGTCGTAGAGCGGTCCCTTGTGGCTGCCCGGCATCATGGACATGGGCCCGTTTTCCGGGCCGGTGTCGGACAGGTATGTGCCGATGGTCAGATGGTCGTAATTGGTATGCGGGTAGAACTGGATGTCCTGATGCCACTTGACCTCGTCGCCGCCCTCGAACCATTTGAAATTGAGCTTGGAATGGTGGAAGACGACATCCGGCCCCAGCAGGTCGGCCGCAATATCGGCCAGCACGTCCCGGACGAAGGCCCAATAGGCGTCGTCCTGTTCGTCGGGGCGCTTGATACGGCGCACGCGGGGCGAGTCCGGGCCGTGTTCGGGGGCCAGGTCGAAGATGTGCCCCGACTCCCGTTCCGCGCGGCTCGCTTCCACCATGCGCCCGGTGACCGCCAGCAGGCGTTCGATCCACACCTCCGGCACGGCGTCCTCGACCAGCGCGAAACCCTTTTCGAAATAGTCGATACGGGCCTGCTGCGGCAGGACGCGCGGCGGTTCGGCCAAAATGCGCTCGGGCGTCATGGGACAGACCTCCGACCATGCGTTTCGCCGACTCTTGCAGCAGACGGCGTCCTGCCGCAAGCGGGCAGGGCCGCATGAACGATCTCTGGTTCCGCCTGCTGCTGTTCGTCTTTTCGCCGCGCTTCTATGTGGTGCTGGCGGCGCTGGGGCTCGGCTTCCTGTTCGGCCTCGTTCTGCTGTCGATACCGGGGGCCATCGTTTCCGACGCCGTGACGCGGCTCGTATTCGGAGAGCCTGCGCCGGCGGCCGCCCGCTGGCCGGCGGCTATCGCCGTGAGCTGGGCGGCGCCCTGGTGTATTCCGCTGCTCTACTGGAACCGCCGCCATATTCGCCGCTGGCCTGTCTGGGGGCGGCGGGCGTTCTATATTGCCGCGGGCGGCGCTTGGCCTGTTGCCGTGGCGCTGGCGGTGGAGCTCTGGCGCCGTTTGTGAACTACGCTCAGCGGACCGGCGAGAAGGAGGTCGGCTCCAGAAGCTGGTTCGTCTGTTGCTTGAGGCTCTGGAACGGCTGGTGGCGCAGGCGGAACTCGGCCCATTCGGGGTCCCGCGCCATGCCGGCGCGCCGGCGCTCGCGGTCGCCGATGCTCTCATAGGCCCACATGAAAACGGCCTGGTTGATCGGGCCGACCTCGGTGGTCGCGAACAGCAGCATTTGCCCCAGATGGCGGCGCTGCACCGCCAGGCCGACATCGCGGTAGGCGTCGAGCCAAGCGCTCGCCTTGCCGGGATGCATGTCGTAGGTGCGGTGGTCCACGATCATGCCGGTGCCGGGAAGCTCGCGCTTCCAGGGCAGGTCGGCCTCGCTCTGCACCGACGAGAAGGCGCTCGGCCGGAGAAATTTGCTTTCCTGGTATTTCAGCGCCCCGAGCGCCCGGCCTTCCTTCAGGAACTCCTGCCACCCGGGGTCCTTCGCCCGGCCCGCCTGGCCGGCGTCGCGCGCATCGATGTCATCGTAACCGCGCAGGAATACGAAGCGGTTGACAGGCCCGATGACGGTCGTGAAGCAGCCGAGGCTCGGGCCCATATGGCGGTCGGAAGCCGGCATGCCGAGCCTTCCGTAAACCTCGAGCCAGGCATCCATGCGGCCGGGATGGAAGTCGTAGCTGCGCTGTTCGATCAACATGGGAGGGACTGGGCTCCTTTGCAGGGGGTCAGGGGTCGAGGCGGACCCGGTCGCCGTACCGGGTGCCGTGGTAGAGCGGCACCGGGAGGGCTGGATGGGGAGAATCGGCGCGGGCCGTCCGGATGCGCACTTCCTCCAGCGCCCTGGCGGTGACGCTGGGGGTGGCCGGCATCGCGACGGCGCGGTCGATGACGATCCATTGCAGGTCCTGAAGTTCTCCGCTGCCGCCGAGTTCGCCCTCGGCATGGCGGCTGTTGGCGAGGAAGAAGCGCGCGTGGAAGCGCCGCACGTCGCCGCGCGGCGTGATCGCCCGGAACACATAGTCGAGCACGTCGAGCCGGGGGGCGAGGCCGGTCTCGTAAAAGGGATGCCAGGAGGCCGGGATGCGGTCCATGTCCGCCTGCCCGCCATGCGGCGCGCCCACGGCAAGCCCCGTTTCCTCGAATGCCTCCCGGATGGCGGCGAGGCCGAGCGCCCGCGCGCGCCTCGCCGTGGCATTGCGCTGCAGGCGTTCGAGCACCGGCATGCGGAGGTCGCCCAGCGGCTCGACGCGCCCGTCTTCGGGATCGACCCGGCCGCCCGGAAACACGAACGTATTGGGCATGAAGGCATGGCGCGGAGACCGGCGCCCCATCAACACCTCGATTTCCCCGGCCTTGCGGCGGTGGAGAATCAGCGTGGCGGCGTCGCGCGGTCGCATAGAGCTTTCCTACATTGCGGGAAGGCCGAGTCTGCCGGATTCCTCGCGCTGCCGACAGGGAGAATTCCGGGCTACTATCGCCGCAGCGGCGCGGGGGGAGATGCAGGCATGGCGAAGGCGTTCGAGGGGGTTCGGGCGATCGACTTCACGCAGGTGATTGCCGGCCCGTTCTGCACCCAGCACCTGGCGATGATGGGCGCCGATGTCATCAAGCTGGAACAGCGGGCCGGCGGCGACCAGGGGCGCTACCTGATCGGCGACAACGATCTCGGCCGGCTCGGCATGTCGCCGATGTTCCTGTCGATCAACTCCGGCAAGCGGGCGCTCACGCTCGACCTCAAGCATCCCCGCGCCCGCGAGGTGGTGCACCGCCTCGTCGCCGGAGCGAACATTGTGGTCGAGAATTTCAAAGCCGGCACCATGGACCGGCTCGGCTTCGGCTACGAGGCGCTGAAGGCAGTCCGGCCGGGCCTCGTCTTCTGTTCGATCTCGGGCTACGGGCAGACCGGCGCCTATGCCGGCGCGCCGGCCTATGACGGCGCAATCCAGGCGGCGTCGGGCATGATGTCGGTCACCGGCCATCCCGAGACGGGGCCGGTGCGGGCCGGCTTTACCGCCGTCGATCTCTCCACCGGCATCACTGCCGCCTTCGCCTGCGCCTCGGCGCTCTACCGCCAGAAGGCGACGGGCGAGGGTCAGCATCTCGACGTGACCATGTTCGAGTCGTCGCTCTCCATGCTCGCCCCGCTGCTGATCGACTACCTGACCACCGGCAATATGGCCCGCCCGGTCGGCAATTCCTCGCCGGCGCGGGTCCCGACGGCGGATGCCTTCAGGGTCAAGGACGGGGCACTGCTGATGACCTGCCTGACCGAGCGCCAGTGGCAGGGCCTCTGCGCGGCGCTCGAACGGCCGGAGCTCCAGGCCGATCCGCGCTTTGCCGACAATGAGACGCGACAGGCGAACGCGGACGCGCTGCGGGCGGAGCTCGAGGAAGCGTTTGCGGCCGACACGCCCGACGGGTGGGAGAAACGGCTTGCGGCCGCCGGCGTGCCTGCGGCGCCTATCAACGACATTTCGCAGGCGCTGGATCATCCGGCCCTCGCCGAGCGGCGGTTTGTCGAGCGCCGTCCGGGACCGACGGGCATCGAGCGCGACATCTATACCGTCAATCCGGCCTTCGTCGCCGATACGGACGGGCCCGGAACCGCCCGCCCGCCGCCGGAGCACGGCGCGCACAGCGACGAAATCCTGTCCGAGATCGGCTATTCCGAGGCGGAGATCCGCGAACTGCGGGAGGCCGGCGCCGTTTGACGCCCGCTCTGCGCCTTTATCTGCCGCAGCGCTCGACCAGCCGGTCGAACCCGATCAGATTACCCATATCTCCCCAGAAAGGCGGCTCCTTGGCCGCGGCCGCCGAAGCGAGAACGATAGCGCCGCCGAGAGCGTATCCTGCAAGAGTCGGCCATCGCAATCCCAGTACCTCCCCGGTCTCTATTTTTCGGAGCCTGTCACGGAGGCCGGAGCGCGGTCGGCGTTGCCGGCGCTACGGGACCGGGCGTCAGGAAAGCTGCCCAGGTCCCGGAAAACGAGGCGGACCATCACCCGGTTGTCGGCATCGCCGCTGGCCATCTCGAATTCCCGCTCGAAGGCGGCCTCGAACAGCAGGCATTCGTCCTCGTATTTCAGGCCGATGCCGCCAAGCAGCGAGCGTCCGGCGTTCAGGTCCCGCCGGTACCGGCTGAAAGCTGACCAGTTCGTGTCCATCTTCGCGCGCAGGGTGAGGTCGATCTGCTCCCGTTCCACAGCCGCCCCGCCCTTCTCCTCGCCGCTCCCGACAGCCCTGGCATAGCGGGCCTCGAACAGCAGCGGGTCCCATCCCACGGAAAGATTGAGAGCAGTCTGCCGGGCGGTGAGGTCGTCCTTGTCCAGACGAAAGCGGTAGCTGAGCGCGGTCACATCGCCCGCTGTCAGATCGACCCTGCCGACCAGGTCCGAGACGGCGGTATCGAGCCCCGATCCGGATGGCGCCTCCCGGTTCGCCTTCCGCCGTCGGCTCTGCCCGAATCCGGCGTCGATATGCCAGTCGTCCAGGCTGTGGAGGCCGAGCTGAAGCCCGTAATCGACGCGCTGGCCCGTCTCCGCGCCGTCCAGGCCCGGGAAACGGTTGAGTGCGAAGAGGTTGGCGAATTCGAATTCGACCGCCAGGCTGTCTTCTTCGGGGAAGTCATCGGCATCGGCGCCGTTCCGGCCCAGCACGACCTGCGCCCTGGGTTCGACGGTCAGCTGCACTCCCTCCATCCCGCCGGCAAGCAGATAGCTCCAGCCGGCCGAAGCCAGCGGCAGCAGGCGGGCATTGTTGTCGTCCCGGGCCCCGTCCCCGTGAGCGAAATCCCCGCGCAAGCCTGCGCCCGCCTCGAGCCGGTGGCCGCCATCGGTGATGCGCTCCAGCCGCCAGTCTCCTTCCAGCGTCACGCGCTGGTTTTCATCGTCCCGGCGGCGGTGCAGGGCGGCCCCGGCGGCCCGCAGCGACCAAAGCCCGTCCGGCGACGGGCGGCTGTACCATTCGTAAAGGATTTCCGGCGCCGCCAAAGGAGACTCGTCGCCCGAAACCCCTTCGCGCAACTCCTGCACGTCGAACGCACCGATGCGCGCATAGGCGCGGTCGAAGAACCCCTCGGCTTCGGCAAAGCTGGGCAATGTTTCGCTGCCGTCGATTCCGATCAGGTCCAGATAGCCGTCGTCCGACGTGCGATAGAATTCCCCCCGGACCCGCCAGTCGGTGCTGGCATGGGCCTCGCCCTTGAGGCGGAGATGCCCGCGCGGCCCGCTGCCGGCGCGCTCTTTCGCTTCCTTGTCGAGCGCGGCAAGGCTGCCCGAAAGCTCCAGCCGACCTCGATCGAACAATTGCCTGTATTCGCCAGCGCCCACGAAGCCGCGCTCGCTGGCAATAATCGGGATGAAGGTTGCGTCCCGGTCCGGCGCAATATTCCAGAACCAGGGCGTTTCGAGCCGGCCGCCGAGGTTGCTGTCATGCCCGATCGTCGGCGTGAGGAAGCCGCTCTTGCGGGTCACCGTCGGGTCCGGATGGCTGAGATAGGGGGTGTAAAGCACCGGCACGCCCCACATCTCCAGCACGGCGTCGCGGTAAGTCACCTCCTTTTCGACCCTGTCGTGGGTAACGCGCCGGGCCTTCACCTGCCAGACCGGAGCCTTGCCGGGATCCTCTCCGCAGGGTTCGCAGGCCGAGAACACGGCCTGGGTGAGATCGGCCCGGGTGCCCCCTTGCAATTGGCCCCGGCTCGCCGCCAGCCGCGAGCCGGGGCCGAGCCGGGCCTTGAACTGCTCGACGAAACCGTCCCTGAGATCGTCGGAAAGCTCCATCGAATCGGCGTACACCACGTCGCCGTCTTCTTCGATCAGGGTCACATTTCCGTCCGCGCGCGCCAGTCCTGCGTTCCGGTCGAGGACGATCCGGTCAGCGCGCAGAATGCGCCCGCCGCGGGCCAGTTCGACATCGCCCTTCGCCGTGACGACATTGCGCTCGCGGTCGAAATCGAGCCGGTCGGCCTGGAAGAGCAGCGGTTCGCGCCCGGCGCCGGCCTCAGGCTCCGCTGCTGCCCCGGAGCCCGCCACCAGGCTCAGCACGAGAAAGGCACAAAGCGCCTTCACCGACCGGCCGCATAGCCTTGCATCAGGCGGGGATTGGCTGCCGCCTTCAACAACCCGTCCTCACGCGTGCAGGCGCTGATCCGCCCAATGCTCCAGGGGCCGACGACCTCCACATCGTGTCCGCGCCCGGCAAGCTCGGCAACGGTGTCCACCGGCAGGCGCTCCTCCACGGCGAGCCGGCCGAGGTCGGCCTGGCGCGGATAGAAGGACGACGGGAAATGGTGGCTCTGGAAGGTCGGCGCATCGATCGCCGCCTGGAGGTTCAGGCCGTGGTGGACATGGCGCAGGAAGAAGATCAGCGACCACTGGTCCTGCCCGTCGCCGCCCGGCGTGCCGAAAGCCATCCAGGGCTCGCCGTCGCGGAAGGCGAATGAGGGGCTGAGCGTGGTGCGGGGCCGTTTCCCCGGCGCGAGGGAGCCGGGTAGGCCCTCCTCCAGCCAGAACATCTGCATGCGCGAGCCGAGGCAGAAGCCGAGCGAAGGAATGACCGGCGAGCTCTGCAGCCAGCCGCCGGAGGGCGTCGCCGAGACCATATTGCCCCAGCGGTCGATCACATCGAGGTGGCAGGTATCGCCGCCGGCCGTCTGCGCCATGGTGGGTTCGCCCGCGCCGAGCGCCGGGCCGCGCCGCTCACCGACCCGCACCGTCGAAGCGAAGCCGTCCAAAGCGCCCGGCCGGATTTCCCGGCTCGCCTCTGCGCCGACGAGTTTGCGCCGGGCGTCGCTATAGTCGTCCGAAAGCAGGCGTTCCATCGGCACATCGACATGGGCCGGGTCGCCGTAGAACGCCTCGCGGTCGGCGAAGGCGAGCTTCGCGCATTCGACGACGACATGCGCGAAATCGGCGCCGAGCGGGTCCATGCCGGCCAGGTCGAACCCCTTGAGCAGCGCCAATTGCTGGAGGAACACGGGCGCCTGCGACCAGGGCCCCGCCTTGGCGACCCGGTAGCGGCCGTAGTCGTAGGCCAGCGGTTCCTCATAGCTCGCCCGCCAG
Source organism: Alphaproteobacteria bacterium (assembly GCA_965261985.1). GTDB lineage: Bacteria > Pseudomonadota > Alphaproteobacteria > Bin95 > Bin95 > Bin95. Next base: position 2,938,729 of record OZ253490.1, on the reverse strand, counting down.
TTCGCCATATCGTCGCCTGCGAGCAGGCCGCGATGGCGGCGGCCCGAGCTGTCCATGACCTCATTGCCGGCTGCAAAGTCGGCGATCGCTTCCGCGACGAATCCCTCCTGGAAGATGCGCCGGGCGGCCTCGATCCGGTCCTCCCGCGAACCCCCGGCGGCTTCTGCTTCCTCGACCAGCCGCGTCCAGGTCCGGGCGAGCGTCGGATTGCGGAACAGCTTGCCGGCCTCCGGCAGCCGCCCGCCCGGCAGATAGACCGCCGCGGAAGTGGGCCATTCCTCGCGGAACAGCGCCTCCACGGACCCGATGGTCGCGACCGCGTGGCCGACAAGCGGATAGCCGCCGCCGGCGAATTCGATGGCCGGGCGCAGCAGCCGCGCGAGGTCCATGGTTCCGTAGTCGCGCGCGATCGACAGCCAGGCATCGACGGCTCCCGGCACGCAGGTCGCCAGCAGGCCGGTCCCGGGCACGATGTCGAGGCCGAGACCGCGAAAGGCGTCGATACTCGCCGCCGCAGGCGCCGGCCCCTGGCCGCATACGACCCGGAGCCGCTGCTCGGCCGCGCTCCAGACCAGCGCCGGCATGTCGCCGCCGGGGCCGTTCAGATGCGGCTCGACCACTTGCAGCGCGAAGCCGGCGGCCACCGCCGCATCGAAGGCGTTGCCGCCCTCTTCCAGCACGGCCATGGCGGTCGCCGACGCCAGCCAGTGGGTCGAGGCGGCAACGCCGAAGGTTCCGAGGATTTCGGGGCGTGTCGTGAACATAGGCCGCGATTCTATCTGTAAGCGCGCCTGCTATAAAGCCGTGCCGAACGGAAGCGGAGGGGCGACGGAATGGGCGAGCGGCCGATGGACGGCATCCGGGTTCTGGATGCGGCGACTTTCATTGCCGGCCCTCATGCGGCGACGATCCTTGGCGAGTTCGGCGCGGAGGTCATCAAGATCGAACAGCCCGCCGGCGACCCCTGGCGGCGTTACGGCACGCCGAGCGCCCGCGCCGACAGCTCGCTCGCCTGGCTGAGCGAGTCGCGCAACAAGCGTTCGATCACGCTCAACCTGCGCGCTCCGGAAGGGGCGGAGCTGTTCCGGCGGCTCGCGGCGGACGCCGATGTGGTGTGCGAGAACTTCCGCCCCGGCACGATGGAGCGCTGGGGCCTCGGCTATGAGGAACTGGCCGCCGTCAATCCGGGCCTCGTCATGCTGCGGGTCACCGGCTACGGCCAGACCGGGCCTTACCGCCAGCGGCCGGGCTTCGCTCGCATCGCCCATGCTTTCGGCGGCCTCACCCATCTCGCAGGCTTTCCGGGCGGCCCGCCGGTGACGCCCGGCTCGACCTCGCTCGGCGATTACATGACCGGCATGTACGGCGCGCTCGGCGTGCTGATGGCGCTCCGCGAGCGGGACCGCTCGGGTCTGGGCCAGGTCATCGACCTTGCGCTTTTCGAACCGGTGTTCCGGGTGCTCGACGAGCTCGCGCCCGCTTACGAGGCCGAGGGGACAGTGCGCGGCCGCGAGGGTTCGAACACGCTCAATGCGTGCCCCCACGGGCATTTCGAATGCGGCGACGGGCGCTGGATCGCCATCGCCTGCACCAGCGACAAGATGTTCGAGCGGTTGACCGGCGCCATGGCGCGCCCCGACCTGCAGGAACGCTACGGTGAGGCGCGCGCCCGGCTGGCGGAGCGCGGGACGGTGGACGAGGCCGTCGCGGCGTGGCTCGGTGCGATGGACCGCGACGAGGCGATGGACCGCTGCCTCGCCGCGGAGGTGCCGGTCGGCCCGGTCAATGCCGTGGACGAAATCTTCGCCGATCCGCATTTCGCCGCGCGGGAGGCGATTTTGCGGATCGCGGATGCGGATACCGGGGAAATTGCGGTGCCCGGCGTCGTGCCGAAGCTCTCGCGCACGCCGGGCCGGGTGGAACGGCTGGGCCCCGCCCTCGGCGAAGCGAACGAGACCGTTTACGGCGCGCTCGGCCTCTCTGCGGAGGAGATTGCGGCGCTTGCCCGGAAGGGAGTCGTCTGAGCACCACCGCCTCATCGGGTTGGCAAGGATCGGCGGGTTCGGCAATTGCGCCGGAGGTTGTTGCGATGACTGCTGGCGACCGGTAGCGCTTTTTCTTCGGCGGCCCAGCAGGCATAGTCTCCATCGGCCCTAGACTCAGCGGGCCCTGTGAAGACATCGGCGGCTATCTCGGCTACTATGTTCGACAGGCTGAACCATCAGTCCGATTCGGGAGGAAACCGGCAGCCATGAGTTACGAGACTATCGACGTTCGCCCGCTGACGCCGACCGTCGGCGCCGAAATCCACGGCGTCGATCTCGCCGAACCGATGGGGAACCACCAGTTCACCGAAGTCCACGATGCGCTGATGCGCCACCAGGTCGTCTTCTTCCGCGACCAGGAGATGACGCTGGACCAGCACAAGGATTTCGGCCGGCGGTTCGGGGAGCTGCATATCCACCCCTTGCGGCCGGGCCCCGAAGGCCATCCGGAGATCCTCCGGATCCACACGGATGCCAACTCCACCCAGATCGCCGGCGAGGCTTGGCATTCCGACGTCTCCTGCGACCCGGAGCCGCCGATGGGCTCCATCCTGCATCTGCACACCGTGCCGGAAGACGGCGGCGACACGCTGTTCGCCAGCATGACCGCGGCCTATGACGCGCTCTCGGAGCCGATGAAGGAGTTCCTCGGCGGGCTGACCGCCATTCACGACGGCACTCGGAACTATCGCAGCCGCAGCCGGCGCGATGGCAGGGAAGACAACAAGTTTTATCCGCGCAGCGAGCATCCCGTGATCCGCACCCATCCGGTGACCGGCAGGAAGACGATCTTCGTCAACCCCGTGTTCACGATGCGGCTGAAGGACATGCCCCGCGACGAGTCGGACGCGATTCTGGAGTTCCTCTACCGGCACAACGCCAAGTCGAAGTTCCAGGCGCGGTTCCGCTGGCGGACGAACTCGGTCGCTTTCTGGGACAACCGAAGCGTTCAGCATCTGGCGATGTGGGACTACTATCCCAATGTGCGGTCCGGCAACCGGGTGACGGTCCAGGGCGACCGCCCGTTCTGACCGGCGAAGGCGCCCCGGCAATGGCTGGGGCGCCTGGATTCGAACCAGGGATCGCGGGATCAAAACCCGCTGCCTTAACCTCTTGGCTACGCCCCACCGCAGTGCCGCTCCTTATAGCGCGGGCCGCCGGGACCGCAACTGTCGCGGGCGCGCAGGGCGGGCGGGCTCGCGAGGAATAGGGGGCGCCAGTGCTGACAGAAGCGGAGATCGGAGCCTACCGCCGCGACGGCTATGCGGTGCCGGCCGGCTTTCGCCTCGACGACAGCGAAATCGAGACCCTTCAGTCTGCTGTCGACCGGGTGCTGCGCGACAACCCGGATGCCGAGCCCGACCGGATCATCAATCCGCATCTGGACCGGGGCCGGCCCTATCGGCTGCGCGGCAACCGGGCGTTCCACGCCATCGTGCATGACGGCCGGATTCTCGATATGGCCGAGGCGGTCATGGGGCCCGACCTCGTGCTGCTGTTCACGCATCTCTTCTGCAAACCGCCGGAGAGCCGCCGCGTCGTGCCCTGGCATCAGGACGGACCTTTCTGGCCGATAGAGCCGATGGCCTCCTGCACGGTCTGGCTGGCGCTCGACAAGGTCGATGCCGGTAATGGCGCGATGCGGGTAATTCCCGGCTCGCACCGCGAGCCGTTTCTCCGCCATGAACTGGTGGACGATCCCGACTCGACGCTGAACCGGGAGATACCGCGCCCGGATATCGACGAAAGCGCGGCGCACACCATCGAGCTGGAGCCGGGGCAGGTGTCGGTCCACGATATCGGCATCGTCCACGGCTCGGCCGCCAACAGCTCCGGGCGCCGCCGCGCCGGGTTCGCCATGCGCTACATGCCGGCGGCGAGCTGCGTCCACCGCCGCATCGAGAACGCCGCGGCGGATTGGGGAGACCTGCCGGTCGAGCTCGTCCGCGGCCGCAACCGGCATCCGGGCACCGATTTTTCGCTCGGCGATTTCGGCGAGCCCTGGCCGGCGGGCTAAAGCGCGCCGCCAGCGGTCTTCGGACGGCACCCGCTATATCCGGGTGCATCGCCGCCGGTCCTCCGTGTCCGACTCTCGTTTTCGTTGCAATTTTGGGGGGAACAAACTATGTATATCGGCCACAGTGAAACGGAATGTTTTTCGGATCGAGGCTTCGGGTAGGAGAAGATGCAGCGGCGCGTGTGTGGGGAGAAGCGGGTTGCGTGCGAGGGCCCGAGACACTGTTTGCAACCGGCGGGAAGAGAGCGTCCGAAACACGGACGGAAAGGGCGTGGCGGAACATGGGCGCGCCGCGAACATGACATTTCATGACATCTCATGACATGTCCCGGCGTCTCCTCCCCGGGCGCCGGCGAGGCAGGCGGAGAAGGGCGCGATGGGGCGGATCGTGACATCTCATGACATCTCATGACACTTCCCGACTGTCTCTCCGTCTTCCGGGCGAGCGGAGGCGCCGCCCCGCCGGGAGGAGGGGGCGATGGTAACGAAGGCAGGCGCTTGCGTCGGCCTGTCCTTGTGCAGGATCGCTGCGGTTTCGGACGGCGGGCGGCGTGTGCAGCGCCGGGGTGCGCGGGCATGGCGGCGGGGCGCGAAAATTTCTCTTGTGTTCTTGAAATATTCTCTTTATCCAGCATGTCAGCGAATGCAGCGGGGGCGGGACAGGCGGCCTCCGGACGAGCGGGGAGCGAACATATGGCCTATAATATCGTGACGATGCCGGAGCAGCAGGACAGGTCCGAGAAGCAGCGCGCGCTGGAATCGGCGCTCGGGCAGATCGAGCGGGCCTTCGGCAAGGGCTCGATCATGAAGCTCGGCCAGCGCGAGACCGCGGTGGAGTCGGAGGCGATCTCCACCGGCTCGCTCGGGCTCGACATCGGGCTCGGGATCGGCGGCCTGCCGCGCGGGCGGGTGGCCGAAATCTACGGGCCGGAGAGTTCGGGCAAGACGACGCTGGCGCTGCATGCCGTCGCCGAAGCGCAGAAGACGGGCGGCGCCTGCGCCTTCATCGATGCCGAGCACGCGCTCGACCCGGCCTATGCGCGCAAGCTCGGCGTCGATCTGGAGGAGCTGCTGATCTCCCAGCCGGACACCGGCGAGCAGGCCCTCGAGATCGCCGATACGCTGGTACGCTCCGGTGCGATCGATGTGCTGGTGATCGACAGCGTTGCGGCGCTGGTGCCGCGCGCCGAATTGGAAGGGGACATGGGCGATTCCCTTCCCGGCCTTCAGGCGCGGCTGATGAGCCAGGCGCTGCGCAAGCTCACCGCTTCGATCAACAAGTCGCGCACGCTGGTCATCTTCATCAACCAGATCAGGATGAAGATCGGCGTCATGTTCGGCAATCCGGAGACGACGACCGGCGGCAACGCCCTCAAATTCTACGCCTCCGTCCGCCTCGACATCCGCCGCATCGGCCAGATCAAGGAGCGCGATGAAATTGTCGGCAACCAGACGCGCGTCAAGGTCGTCAAGAACAAGATGGCGCCGCCTTTCAAGGTGGTCGAGTTCGATGTGATGTACGGTCTCGGCATCTCCAAGATGGGCGAGGTGCTGGACCTCGGCGTCAAGGCGGGCATCGTGGAGAAGTCGGGCTCCTGGTATTCCCATGCCGGCAAGCGCATCGGCCAGGGCCGCGAAAACGCCAAGTCATTCCTGAGCGACAACCCCGATGTCGCCGGCGTCATCGAGCGCGCGATCCGCGAAAATGCGGGGCTGGTGGTCGAAGCGATGATGGGCGAATCGGAGAAGGCCGGGGACGACGACTCCGAATAGGCGCGCGTCAGGACCTCGGATCGAGCGCGTCCTGGAGCGCATCGCCCAGGAAGTTGAACGCGATCACCGTCGCGAAGATCAGCAGGCCCGGCCAGACCGCGAGGCGTGGGGCCTGCCAGATCGTCTCCTGGGCATGGGCGAGCATGTTGCCCCAGCTTGCCGCCGGCGGCTGGATGCCGAGCCCGAGGAAGGAGAGGACGCTCTCGAACAGGATGATATTCCCAACGGAAAGCGTCGTCGCCACCAGGATCGGCGAAGCCACATTCGGCAGGATATGCCGGAGCGCGATGCGGGCGCTCCCGGCGCCCAGCGCGCGGGCCGCCCGCACATAGTCCTGGGCGCGGGCGGCGAGCGCGGCGGCGCGCACCAGCCGGGCCACGGTCGTCCAGCCGACCAGGGCCACGATAGCGATGACGCGGAAGAGGCTCGCATCCGTCCCGTCGTCAAGGCCGAGCTTGCCGAGGTCGATCGCCGCCAGCACGATCAGCAGCGGCAGCAGCGGCAACGCGATCACGCCGTCGGTCAGCCGCATGAGCGCGGTATCGAAGGCGCCGCCGCGATAGCCGGCCAGCAGGCCGAGGCCCGTGCCGATCAAGGCGGCGATGAAGGCGGCGGCGAGGCCGACAGAGAGCGACACCTGCCCGCCCCGGAGCAGCCTCGCAAGTAGGTCCCGCCCGAGATCGTCGGCACCGAGCGGGTGGACGGCGGAGGGCGGCGCGTAGCGGGCGAAGAGGTCCACCGACCCGGCGTCGATGCCGAGCACGGCCTCGATGAGCGGCGCGGACCAGGCTGCGGCCGCGAGCAGCAGCAGGAAGACGGCGCCGGCGAGCCCCGCCTTGTGGCGCCGGAACCGGAACCAGGCCAGGGCCGCCGGGCTCATGCCCCTGCCCGGAAGGCGATGCGCGGGTCGAGCGCGATATAGGCGCCGTCTGCGGCGATATTGGCGGCAAGCGTGGTGAGCGTTGCGAACAGGAGGCCGATCAGCGCGAGGTTGTAATCGTTCGCCATCACGGCGTTGTAGATAAGCGCGCCCATGCCGGGATAGCCGAACATGATCTCGGTGATGAGCGCGCCGGAGAAAAGCGCGCCCACGTCCAGCGCGAGGATCGTCACGACCGGGATCATCGCGTTGCGCAGCGCATGGCGGCGCACGACCGCAGCCCGCGAGAGGCCCTTGGCGCGCGCGGTGCGCACATAGTCCTGGCGCAGCGCCTCGCGCATGGATGCGCGGACATAGCGTGTGATGCCGCCGGCGGAGAGCAGCCCCAGCACGGCCACCGGCAGCACGAGGTGGCGCAGCCGCTCCAGCCAGCCGGCGTCGCCCGCTGCCGGGTAGCCCGTCGCCGGCAGCCAGCCGAGCGTGACGGAGAACAGCAGCATCGCCATGATCGCGAGCCAGAAGGGCGGCGTGGAAATGCCGGCGAAACAGAGGAAGTTGACGGCGTAATCGCCGAACCGGTTTGCCTTGAGGGCGGCGAAAATGCCGGCCGGCAGCGCGATGGCGACCGAGAGCGCGAAGGCGAGGCCCATCAGCAGGACCGTGTGCGGCAGCCGCTCCGCCAGCAGGTCGAGCGCCGGGCGGTGGTATATGCGGCTGTGGCCGAAATCCCCGTCAAGCGCCTGTCCCGCCCAGGCGAGGTAGCGTTCCCAGACGGGACGGTCGAGCCCGTAGAGCGCCTTCAGCCGTTCGGTATCTTCCGAAGTCAGGTCCGGGTCGGCCGCGATCATGGCGTCGATCGGGTCGCCGGGCATCAGGCCGATCAGCCCATAGACAGCGAAGGACATGACGGCCAGCACGATGACCGCCTGCAACAGGCGGCCGGCGAGAAAACGGGTCATTCCTCCGCGCGCCACTCCTCGATCCAGAGCGTGGTCGGATATGTGTGGCCGGTGGGCGTCACGCCCTTCAGCCACTTCGGGAAGACATAGGGCGTGGCGCGGAAATAGAGCGGCAGCACGGGCAGGTCGCGCGCGTAAGCCGCCTGGAGCTCCGCCCATAGGCCGCGCCGCTTGTCGCGGTCGAGCTCGATCTCGATACCGTCGAGCAGCGTGTCCACATCCGGGTTCCGGTAGCCGGTGTAGTTCTGCCCGGACCAGTTGTTTTCCGCCGTCGGGATCATGGTGGAGTGGAGCGTCGAGCGCGGCACGCTCTCGGGCGCGGACAGCCAGGCATACATCGCCAGGCCGGGGAATTGCCGTTTCGAGACCGTTTCGCCGAAGAACACCCGCGCCGGCCGGTTGCGGATGCGCACCTCGATGCCGACATCCTTCCATGCCGCCTGCAGCACCTGTTGCACCAGTTCGCGCGAACGGTTGCCGGCGGTGGTGCCGAGTTCGAGTCGGAGCGGCTCGCCGGCGGCGTTGCGGCGCAATGTACCGGGGGCCTCATTGGTCCAGCCCGCCTCGTCCAGCAGCTTCCGGGCGGCGTCCGGGTCGAACGGCGTTCGGTGCAGGTTCGGGTCGTAGATCCAGTCGAGCGGGCTCACAGGCCCATGCGCGACCGGCTGGCGGCCGAAAAAGAGGCGCTTGGAAATTGTCTCCCGGTCGATGGCGTGCAGCAGCGCGCGCCGCACCCGGACATCGGCCAGCATGGGGTTATCGAGATTGAGGTCGATATGCTCGTAGATCAGCCCGGCCTTGTAGGCGAAGTTCCAAGCGTCGCCTTCGCGCTGCTCCATTGCGGCGGCCTGGTCGAGGCTGAGCCCGAGTTCGCCGGCGATATAGTCGATGGCGCCCGACCTCAGATTGACCTCCAGCGCGGCCGTGTTCTCGACGATCCGGATGATGACGGTCTCGAAGGCCGCCGGCTCGCCCCACCAGGTCGGGTTGCGCTTCAGCTCGATGGCGGCGCCGGGGTCCACCCGGACCACGCGGTAGGGGCCGAACCAGAGGCCCGGATTGGCGCTGTCGGCGTCGTAGGCGGTCCGGTTCCGGTATTCAGCAGGGCCGGCCTCGAAATTGGCGCGGTCGATATGCGCCGGAAGCACCAGGTCGCCGATGTCGTTGTAGTCGAAGGTCACGCGGTCGAGATGCATCGTGAAGCGGCGGTCGTCGTGAATCTCCAGCTCCAGGATTCGCCGGAAGAGTTCCCCCGTAGCGACGCCCGATTGCGGATGCTTGCCGACCTCGACGGCGAAGGCCACGTCCTTCGTCGTCACCGGAACCCCGTCGCCCCAGCGCGCATCGGGGCGGATCGTGTAGGTGACGGCAATGCCGTCCTTGCCGTCGGGCGTCTTCTCACGCACCGCGCCGCCGTTCCCGATCGTCGGCAGCTCGACGCAAAGCATGCAGACGAGCTGCCAGTCAGGGTCGTAAACCGTGAACGGGCGCATCCCCATGGAGAGCGCATAGCTCTTGGCCAGCATCGAATCGATCTGCGGATGCAGCGTCGAAGGGAACTGGGTCATGCCGATGACCAGCCGCTCCTTCGCTCCGGCCGGCAGCACGGCGGTCAACAGGAGCAGGGCCGCGGCTACTGCAGTGCGGATCATGGCCAAACCTCCTCGGGCGACGATACCGAAACTAACCGCTTCGCCCGAATGGCAGAAACCGGTTTGTCATTGCTTCACTCCGTCACCGCCGCCAGCCAGTCTTCCAGCCTCTCCGCGATATGGTGGACCGCGGCGGGGTCGAAGCCTCGGGCGCCCTGGGGGCGCACGGTGCGCAGCCAGACGGTCGTCATGCCGGAGGCGGCGGCGGGAACGAGGTTGCGGGCCATGTCCTCTACCATCACCGTGCGCCTGGGATCGACCGCGTGGCGGGCGAGCAGGCGGCGGTAGCCTTCCGGGTCCGGCTTGGGCAGGAACCCGGCGTCCTCGACATCGAACACCGCCTCGAAATGGGCGCCGAGACCGAGCCGGTCCAGCACCCGCTCGGCATGGGCGACATTTGCGTTGGTGTGGATGAGCCGCCGGCCCGGCAGCCGCGCCACCAGCCTTTGGAGGCAGGGGGACGGATGGAGCGAGGAGAGGTCGAGGCGATGCGTTTCCTCGAGGTAGTCATGAGGGTCCACGCCGCATTCCGTAATCAGCCCGCCGAGGCTCATCCCGTAGCGGCCCAGCCAGACCGAGCGCAGCCGGTCCGATTCGAGCGCCGAGACACCGAGATGGCGCTCGATAAAGCCGGAGATCGCCGCCTCCATCTGCTGCGAGAGATCGCATTCCGACGGGCTGTAGAGCGTGTTGTCGAGGTCGAAGACCCAGCAGTCGATGCGGTCGGGGTCCGGAAGCGCGGCCGTCATCGCCGGCGGATCAGCGTGCCCGCGCCCGAGCGCGTCAGGATTTCCAGCAACACGGCATGGTCCATCCGCCCGTCGAGAATCACCGCCGCCTCGACCCCGCCCTCGACGGCGTCCAGGCAGGTCTCGACCTTCGGGATCATGCCGCCCTCGATGGCGCCGCTGGCGATCATGCTCCGGGCGCGGTCCCGGCCCATTTCGGGAATGAGCCGGCCGTCCTCGTCCAGCACGCCGGCCACATCGGTCAGCAGCAGGAAGCGGCGCGCCTTGCAGGCGGCGGCGATGGCGCCGGCGGCCGTGTCCGCGTTTACATTGTAGGTCTCGCCGTCCGCGCCGAGCCCGATGGGCGCGATGACCGGGATGAAGCCCGCTTGCGCCAGCGCATCGACCACTGCCGTATCGACGCTGGAAGGCTCGCCGACGAAACCCAGGTCGAGCGCCTTCTCGATGTTCGACTCTGGATCGCGGCGCGTGTGTTTCAGGCGTTTCGCCGTCATCAGCCCGGCGTCCTTGCCGGAGAGGCCGACGGCGCGCCCGCCCGCCGCGCCGATGGCGGCGGCCACCGCCTTGTTGATGCGCCCCGCCAGCACCATCTCGACGATCTCGACCGTATCGGCGCTCGTGACGCGAAGGCCGTCCACGAAATCGCTGCCGATGCCGAGGCGCTCCAGCATCCGGGCGATCTGCGGGCCGCCGCCATGCACAACGACCGGATGGATGCCGAGCTGCTTCATCAGCACCACGTCGCGCGCGAATGCGGCGAGCGCTTCGGCGTCGCCCATCGCATGGCCGCCGTATTTCACCACGACGGTCGTGCCGGCATAGCGGGCGATATGGGGCACCGCCTCGGACAGCACGGCCGCTTTCGCGATGCCCTCGGCGATCATGCCGGAAACGGCGTCGGCGGCGGTCTCGGTCATGGGGTCGGGTCCTCTGCAAGGGCGGCGAGTTCGGCGCGCAGCCGAGGGATGCCGTCGCCGGCGCGTGCGCTGGTGGCGATGACGGAGGGGTGCGCGGCGGCCCGCCGGGCGATACCGGCCTCGACCTCGGCGACCGCCCGGCCCAGCGCCGGCGGGCTCAGCTTGTCCGCCTTGGTCAGCACCACCTGATAGACGACGGCGGCGCGGTCCAGCAGTTCCATCAGCTCGTTGTCGCTGTCCTTGAGCCCGTGCCGGGCATCGATCAGCAGGCAGAGCCGGCGCAGCGTTGCCCGCCCGGCGAGAAAATCGCGCGTCAGCGCCGTCCAGGCTGCCGATTTGGTTCTGGACACTTTGGCATAGCCGTAGCCGGGCAGATCCACGAGCCCGAGCCGCCCGGCGAGGTCGAAAAAGATCAGCGTCTGGGTCCGGCCCGGCGTATTCGAGGTGCGCGCAAGGCTGTTGCGACCCGTCAGCGCGTTCACGAGGCTCGACTTGCCCACATTGGACCGGCCGGCGAAGGCGATTTCCGACAGCCCGGCCGGCGGAAGCTGGGCAACTTCTGCGGCGGCATGTACGAACCGGCATTCGCCTGCGAACAACCGCCGGCCCCGCTCCAGGGCGTCTTCCAGGGGGCCGGGCGCGCACATGGCCGGCAGGCCTCAGGTCTTCCCGGCCGCCGCGCGGGTCGCGCCGACCCGGCGCATGATGACCCATTGCTGCGCCATGGAGAGCAGGTTGTTCCAGGTCCAGTAGATCACCAGCCCCGCCGGGAAGGTCGCCAGCAGGAAGGTGAAGACCAGCGGCATGAACTGGAAAATCTTGGCCTGGATCGGGTCGGCGGGCGTCGGGTTGAGGCGCATCTGCGCCCACATCGAGAGGCCCATCAGGATCGGCCAGACGCCGAGATGGAGGAAGGAGGGCGGCCCCCAGTCCACCAGGCCGAACAGCGTGAACAGATTGGTCGGATCGACCGCAGAGAGGTCCACGATCCAGCCGAAGAATGGCGCGTGGCGCATCTCGATCGCCACGAACAGCACCTTGTAGAGCGCGAAGAAGACCGGAATCTGGATCAGGATCGGCAGGCACCCGGCGGCCGGGTTCACCTTCTCGCGCTTGTAGAGCGCCATCATCTCCTGGTTCAGCTTCTGCCTGTCTTCGCCGAGCCGCTCGCGCAGCTTCACCATCTCCGGCTGCAGCGCCTTCATCTGGCTCATCGAGCGGTAGGACTTGTTTGCGAGCGGGAAGAAGACGAGCTTGACCGCCACTGTGAGCGAGAGGATCGCCAGGCCGAAATTGCCGAGCACGCCCTGGAGCCAGGACAAGGCGTAGAAGAACGGCTTGGTGAGGAAGTAGAACCAGCCGAAGTCGATGGCGAGGTCGAATTTGGCGAAGTCGAGATCGTCGCGGTAGCGGTCCAGCAGATGGGCTTTCTTGGCGCCGGCGAACACATGGTTGCGGACCGTTACCTGCCTGCCCGGCGGCACGGTCACCAATTCGCGCAGATAGTCGGTCTGGTATTTGTCGACGCCTTGTTCAAGCCGGTGCAGGAAGCGCGCCGTGAAGGCTTCGCCCGGCTCCGGGATCAGCGCCGTCAGCCAGTACTTGTCGGTGATGCCGAGCCAGCCCTGCGTATTCTCGATCTTGATCTCGCCATCCTCGGCGAGGTCGTCGTAGTCGTACTCCTGCAACCCCTCGTCGAGAACCCCGAGCGGCCCTTCATGCAGGATGAAGAAACCCGAGGTCTCCGGCGTGCCGGAGCGGGAGACCAGACCGTAGGGGTAGAGCGCAACCGGCGCGCCGGTGTCGTTGGCGACGGATTGCTCGACCGTCACCAGATAGTCGTCCGCGAGGACGAAGCTGCGGGTGAAACGCAGGCCGGCGCCATTGTCCCAGGCGAGGTTCAGCGGCCGCTCGCGGGTGAGCGTGCGGTCGTTGGTGGACCAGAGCGTGTCCCGCGTCGGCATCTGCGTCGCGCCGTCGGCGGCCACCCAGCCGAGTTCCGCGTAATAGGCGTTGCCTTGGCCCGGCGGCGAGAAAAGGGTAATGCGCGCGCTCTCGGGATCGGTCGTCTCGCGGTAGTCCTTCAGCGTGATGCTGTCGATACGCGCACCGGAAAGCGGGATCGACCCGGCGATGCGCGCATCCTCTATCGGGATGCGCGGTGTGCCGGTTTCGCCCGAAGCGGGTGCGGAGGCGGTCTTCGCTCCCGCAGCGGCGCCGGGCAGGGCGGGGCGGCTGCCGGCGGGTGTCGGAATGGCATCGGTCGGGGCGCCCGGAACGGCGGGCGCACCCGCCTCCTCCGCCGGTCGGGGCGGCGTATCCGGCGGCGGCATCAGCATGTTGAAGCCGAGCAGGATGGCGATCGAGATGACGATCGCGAGGAGGAGATTGCGGTTGTCGAGCACGGGGCAGGGGCGTCCGTTCAGCGGCGGTGGGCGCTGTGGTCTGGCGGTACCGGGTCATAGCCCGAACCGCCCCACGGATGGCAGCGGGCGAGGCGTTTCGCCGCAATCCATCCGCCGCGCAGCACGCCGTGCGCGTCGATGGCCTCCAGCGCGAAGGCCGAGCAGGTGGGCCGGTATCGGCAATGGGCCGGCAGCCAGAGCGAAATCAGCCAGCGGTAAGCGTAAATCGGTGCCTTGAGCAGGAGCCTCATCGCCGTTCGACCCGGTCGGCGGCGGCCTTCAAATCGCCGAGCAGCGCCTCCCAGCGCCTGGTGAGGGCGGCCCGGCGGCCGACCACGACATAGTCCGTGCCGGGGCGCCGTTCCAGCGCCTCGCGAACGGCTGCCCGAAGGCGGCGGCGCACCCGGTTGCGCTCGACGGCATTGCCGACCTTCTTCGATACGGTATAGCCGACCCGCATGGGTCCGTCGTCGTCGCCGCGGCCGCGCATCTGCAACACAAGCCCGGCCGTCGCCCAGCGGCGGCGCGTTGCCGCGACACGGAGAAAATCGGCGCGTTTCTTGAGCGTCCGGGGGGCGTCCATGCGCGTGGGCGGGGCCGGTCTCAGGCCGAGAGGACCGTGCGCCCCTTGGCGCGGCGCCGTTGTAGCACGCGGCGGCCGCCGACGGTCGCCTTGCGGGCACGGAAGCCATGGCGCCGTTTGCGCACAAGGCGGCTCGGCTGGAAAGTGCGTTTCACGAAATATGAGCTCCATCGCGGACGAGATGCACGGCCGCTGGCCGCATCCGGATCGCCGGGATAATGGTGATACCGGCTGCCGCTGTCAACGCTATGATAGCCGGAATGGGCAATGCGGAGGTGCGAGCGATGGCCGCAACCGGGCGACGCTCCTGGAGCGGCGCAGCGAAACGCCTCTCGATCCTGGCGGTGCTTGCGGCCGGGCTCGCCGCGTTTTTTGCCGCCGGGCTCCATGAGCAATTCAGCTTCGAGGCGCTCAGGGACAACCGGGAGATGCTGACATCCTGGGTCGAGGAGAACCTGTTCGCAGCGCTGCTGGCCTATGTCGTTGGCTATGCCGCGGTCATCGCCTTCTCGCTGCCGGTCGGCGCGGTGGCGACCATATCCGGCGGGTTCTTCTTCGGTCTCTGGTTCGGCGCTGCGGCTACGGTCATCGGCGCCACGCTAGGCGCGACGGCCTTGTTCATCGCGGCGCAAACCGTGCTGGGGGACCGTCTTCGGGCCAGGGTCGGAGCAGCGCTCCAACGCATGGACAGCGGGTTTCGCGATAATGCCTTCAATTACCTACTCGTGCTGAGGCTGGTGCCGCTGTTCCCGTTCTTCCTGGTCAATATCGCGCCGGCCTTCGCCAATGTCCGGCTCTCGACCTATGTCGTCGCCACCTTCCTGGGCATTATCCCCGGCACATTCGTCTATACGAGCGTCGGCAACGGCCTCGGCGCCGTCTTCGACAGCGGCGGCGAACCGGACCTCGGCCTGATCCTCGAACCGGAGATCCTGTTGCCGATCCTGGGGCTCTCGGCGCTGGCCGTGGTCCCGGTGATCTACAGGCGCTTCCGGCGCAGCCCGCCGCCGGCATGACACGGCGGTTCGCGGCGCACGCCATGCGGCGTTCCGCGCGCCGGTCGCCATAAGGAGGTGGGGGCGATGCGGCTGCCGCGCTCGTTTCGGTCGCTTTCGGCGCGCCTGCTCGTGCTCACCGTGTTCTTCGTCATGCTGGCGGAATTGCTGATTTACGCGCCGTCCATCGCGCGCTTCCGCACCATGTATCTGGCGGACCGCCTCGCGGACGCTCATATCGCCGCGCTCGCGCTGGAGGCGGCGCCGACGCGGGCCGTGGACGAGGCGCTGGAAATGCGCCTGCTGCGCCATGTGTCGGCTTACAGTGTCGAAGTCCGGGTCGGCGAGCACACGACCTACATGCTCGGCGGCAGCATGCCGCCCGAAGTGGACGCTGCCTTCGATCTGGGCGAGTCGATGGCGTTCTCCTCGATCTGGGAAGCCGCGTCCGCGCTCGCCCAGCGGCGGAACAGGGTGCTGCGGGTCAGCGGCGACTCCTCCCACGAGCCGAGCGCGCGGGTCGAGATCACGATGGACGAATGGCCGATGCACGAGGCGATGATCGCCTATTCCGAGCGTATCCTGCTTCTTTCCCTCGTCATCTCGGCGGTGACCGCGGCTGCCGTCTTCCTGACGCTGCACTGGCTCATGGTCCGCCCGATGGGCCGGTTGACCGAGGCGATGGTGCGCTTCGGCACAGACCCCGAGGACCAGAGCCGTTTCCATGCGCCGTCGGAACGCAGCGACGAGATCGGCACGGCCGAGCGCCAGCTTGCCGGGATGCAGCGCCGCCTCCATGCCGCGCTCAGCCACCGCGCGCATCTGGCGGCGGTGGGCGAGGGCGTGGCGAAAATCAACCACGACCTGCGCAACATGCTGGCCTCGGCCCAGCTTGTCTCCGACAGCCTGGGCGAAAGCCGGGACCCCCGCGTGCGCAAGGCCGTCCCGACCCTGGTGGGCGCGCTCGACCGGGCCGTGGGCCTCTGTACGCGGGTCGTGGATTTCGCGCGCGCCGGCGGGCCCCGGCTCATGCTGGAGGCGGTTCCGCTGGCGGAGCTGATCGACGACGCGGCGAGCGTTGCCGGCAAGGGCGCCGTATGGACCAACGGTGTTGAGCCCGGCATCGCGGTGGAAGGCGACCGCGAGCAGGTGTTCCGCGTTTTTGCAAATCTCGCCCGCAACGCGGCGGAGGCCGGCGCCGATGCCGTCTCTGCGAGCGCCAGGGTGAGGGACGGCCGCGTCCATGTCACGGTTGCGGACGACGGCCCCGGCCTGCCGGAACGGGCGCGCAGGAACCTGTTCCGTCCGTTCCAGGGTTCGACGAGGCCGGACGGCTCCGGGCTCGGCCTCGCGATCGCGCGCGAGATCATGCGCGCGCATGGCGGCTCGATCCGGTTGATTTCTTCCGACGGCGAGGGGACTGTCTTCCGGCTGGATTTCGCGATGCACAGGGAGCGACGATGAGCGGACGAGGGGGCGGGGTCTGGGATCCTGGACAATATCTGCGCTTCGGCGGGCACCGCTTGCGCCCGGCGCTCGAACTGTTCCAGCGCGTCGAGCACGATGCCGTCGGCCTCGCCGTCGATATGGGCTGCGGCACGGGCGATATCGCCCGCGCGATGGCGGCGCGCTGGTCCGACGCCGAGGTGCGCGGACACGACCTCTCCGAAGCGATGCTGGCGCAGGCGGAGGCCGTGGACCCGGACGCCCGCGTCGCCTGGTCGAGGGCCGACCTCCGCGACTGGCGGCCCGGCCGGCCGGTGGATGTGCTTTACGCGAACGCCGTTTACCAGTGGGCGGACGACCATGAGGCGTTGTTCCCGAGGCTGCTGAAGACGCTGACGCCCGGCGGGGTGTTCGCCGCGCAGATGCCGATGAGCTGGTTGGAGCCGAGCCACAGGGGACTGCGCGCGGTGCTGGACGAGCATGGCTTCGGCACGCCCGAGCTCCGAAAGCGGCTGGCGCGCAAATGGGTGGCCGAGGCCGACTGGTATTACGGCCTCTTCCGCCCGCTGGTGTCCGAACTGGATATCTGGGAGACGCGCTACATCCAGGTGCTCGAAGGCGAGGACCCGGTGCTGGAATGGGTCAAGGGCACAGGGCTGCGCCCGGTGCTGGAGGCGCTCGAGGGCGAGGAGAAGGACCGCTTCCTCGCCGCCTACGCAGCCCGCCTGCGCGACCTCTATCCGAGGCGGGAGGGCGGCGAGACCCTCTACCCCTTCCCCCGCCTGTTCATCACCGCCCGGCTGTAGGCGCGAAGCGCGGCCGCGCCTTCGAGGGACTGTTGGATTGCAGGTGGGTATAACCTTGGTTATACTTTCGCCATGAAAACGGCTATTTCCATTCAGGACGAAATATTCGAGGCTGCGGAGCAGGTGGCGGCGGAGATGGGTATCTCCCGGAGCGAGCTTTACAGCAAGGCCGTCGAGCTGTTTGTCTCGCGCCATGCCGGAGAGCGCATCACTGAAAGACTGGACGCCGTGTACGGGGAATCCGGGTCCTCATCGGCGCTCGACGGGACGCTCGAAACCCTACAGTCCCTGTCCTTGCCGGCCGATGACGAGTGGTGAGGCGCGGAGAAATCCGGTGGGCCGATCTCCCCCCGCCGCAGGGATCTGAACCGGGCTATCGCCGCCCCGTCCTGATCGTCCAGTCCGATGATTTCAACCGCAGCCGAATTCGTACCGTCATTGCAGTGGCGATTACATCGAACCTGCAGCTGGCCGCTGCGCCCGGCAATGTCCAGCTTGCCCGGCGGGGCACGGGCCTGCCGAGGGATTCGGTCGCGAATGTGTCGCAGACGGTGACCCTGGACGAGCGGTTTCTTTCCGAACCGGCAGGCCGAATCCCCAATGCCGCGCTACGTCGCGTCGAGGACGGCCTGCGCCTGGTCCTCGGCTTGCGTCCTTAGCTAGTTCTACTGCCTCGCCTGCTTCGCCGGACCGGAACTTGGCCCGGCGATCTGCGCCACCCTCGTCTCTTCGTCGGCTTCGAGAAGTGCGCCTTCGTTCCTGCCGCCGATCAACGCCGGCCCAGGGTCTCGATAACCGCCGTGTAGTAGTTCTTTGCGAAGCCTGCGTCTCGGGTGCGTTCCATGAGGTCGCGGGTGATATTGGCGGCGCGCATTTCGACGCCGGCTGCTTCCGCGAAGTCGAGCGCGTAGGAGAGGTCCTTGAGGATATAGTCTGTCGGGAAGGCGCCTTCGGTCGGGTGTTCGCCCGTCAGCAGGCATTTCATGCCGTGGTTGCGCAGCACGAAGCTGTCGGCGGAGCTGCGCGCGAGGGTCTCGAACAGCACCTTGCCGTCCACCGCCCCCGAGGCGCGGGCGGCGGTAAGCGCCTCCGACAGCGCTACCACCGTCATCGCGACCACCACGTTGTTCAGCAGCTTGACCGCCTGGCCGGCGCCCGCGTCGCCGCAATGGGTGACCTCGGCCGCCATGCAGTCGAGCAGCGGGCGGATATGTTCGAAGGTCTCCGCCGGTCCGCCGACCATGATCGACAGCGTGCCGTCGATGGCGGCCTGCGCGGTGCGGGCGACCGGCGCATCGGCGAAGGCGACGCCCCGTTCGGCGCAGGCTTGGGCCAGTTCGCGGGCGAGCGCCGGCGGCGCGGTCGAGCAATCGACCAGCGTCTGTCCGGGGCCCATGGCGGCCACCAGCCCGCTGGCGCCACCGTCGCCCAGGCAGACGCTGCGCACCTGCGGCTCGCCCGGCAGGGACAGCAGCACGGTCCCGGCTCGCCGGGCGATTTCCCCCGGTTCTGCCGCTTCGGCGCCTTCCGCGGCGAGGCGGGCGGCGGGCTCCGGCCTCAGGTCGTGGCACAGCACCCGCCGACCGAACTTGCCGAGAAGGTTCCGGCACATCGGCTCGCCCATTACGCCGAGCCCGATAAATCCAACCGTGTTGTCGTCCGCCATGTACTGTATCCTGTAGTTTCGGAGTGGATTTCCGAGCCGAAAGCTTAGCATCCCGCGGCCTTTCTTGCGGCAGTGTTTTCTGCAGCGGCGAGGCGCGGGCTTTCCTTGCGGGCGGGGTCTGTGCAAGACTGGCGCCGCCGGTGTTAACCGAAACGGGAGAACCTCAATGTTGCAGGGGATGAAGACTGTTGCTGCGGCCGCCGTCGCAGGCGCAATTGCGCTTGGAGCGGGCGTCGCCGGGGCAGCCGATTACGGCACGAAAGAGTTCACGGTCGTCGGGACCTGGGGCTTCCTCGACCACTGGAAAGAGCGGGAGTCCAAGTTCTGGCTGGAGGTCATTCCGAAGGCATCCGGCGGCGCTCTGACCGCCAATGCGAAGCCGCTGACGGAGCTCGGTCTCTCCGGCTTCGAGGTCATGCGACTCATGAAGCTCGGCACCTACGACGCGGTCCACGGCGTGACGACCTATGTCTCGCAGGACAGCCCCGCCATTGAGGGCGCCGACCTCGCAGGCACGATCCAGGACCTCGACGAATACCGCAAGGCGGTCGAGGCCTACGCATCCGTGATCGAGCGCGAATTCGCCGAGAAATACGACGCCAAGCTCCTGATGCTGTATGCGTGGCCGAGCCAGCAGCTCTGGTGCAATCTGGGCGACAAGAGCATCACCGAGTTCTCGCTCGACGACCTCGAGGGCAAGAAGATCCGTGTCTATTCCACCACGCTCGGCGATTTCGTCGAGGGCGTGGGCGGCAGCGCGGTGACCATCGCCTTCGCCGAGGTCGTGCCGGCCCTGCAGAAGGGCGTGGCGGACTGCGGGCTGACCGGCACGCTGCCGGCCTACAACGCCAAGTGGTGGCAGGTGGTGACCCACAATATCCGCATCCGGCTGGGCTATGCCTCGTCCTTCCTCGCCATGAACATGAATACCTGGAACGGTCTGACCGCCGATGCGCAGGCTCTCATCGTGTCCGAGCTCGCGAAGCTCAAGGAGGAGATGTGGGCAGCGACAGCGGTCAACGACCAGCGCGGCATGGACTGCAACGCTTCCGGCCCGTGCGACCTGGGCGAGCCGGGCGGCATGACGCCGATCGAGGTTTCGGACGCCGACCTGGAGAAGCTGAAGCAGATCGTGACCGACTTCGTCGTCAAGCGCTGGGCGGCGCGCTGCGGCACGCAGGCATGCATCGATGAGTGGAACGCGACCGTCGGCAAGATCGCAGGGATCGAAGCGAGCCTGTAATCCGGCCGGGGCGCGGCCCCGCACACAGCGACCGGGGCGCCGCCGCGGCGGCGCCCCGTTTTTCCGGCTGACACACCTGCGCGACCGACAGGCCGTTGCCGGGAAGCCGCGGAACGGAGGCGGCATGTTGCAACGCATACATCTTGCGCTCGGCTGGATTGCCCGCCGGGCGGTCTGGACCGGCGGTGCCGCCTTGCTGGCCGCGGCGGTTATGGTCACGCTCGATGTGCTCAGCCGCAAGTTCCTCAATGTGACCATGAGCGGCGCGGACGAAATCTCCGGCTACGTCTTCGCCGCCAGCACGACCTGGGCCTACAGCTACTGCCTGCTGTACCGGGCGAATATCCGCATCGATGCCCTCTACAACTTCCTGCCGCGCTGGGTCTGCGCCGTTCTGGATACGGTCGCGGTGGCGCTGCTGCTGATCTATAACGGCGTGCTCGCGCACCGGGCCTGGGGCGCCTTCGCATTGTCTTGGGACAGAGACTCGGTCTCGATCACGACCCTCGCCACGCCCCAATGGATCCCACAGCTATTCTGGGCTTCGGGACTGATATTCTTCGAATTGGTCCTGTTGTTCGTCTTTTTCTACTCGCTGGCCGGCCTGCTGCGTGGAGACCTAGACCTCGTCAAACGCGTCGCCGGCGTGTCGAGCGTGGCCGAGGAGATCGAGGCCGAGACCCACGGCATGACCCTCCAAACCGGCACGCGGCAGGATTGACGCCATGGTCGTGGGGATTCTCATCGTCCTGATGCTGATGGTGGTCGCCGCGGTTCCCGTGGCGGCCATTCTCGGGATTCTCTCCTTCGGTCTCGACTCCATGTATTTCGGGGGCCGGTTGACGCCCGCCATCGGCGAGTTCGTCTGGGACAAGAGCAAGGAATTCATCCTGGTCGCGGTGCCGATGTTCATCCTGCTCGGCGAGATCATGCTCCGGGCGGGCATCGCGGCTCGCATGTACAACGCCGTCGCGCAATGGCTGGTCTGGCTGCCGGGCGGGCTGATGCACGCCAATATCGGTTCCTGCGCCATCTTCGCCGCGTCTTCGGGCTCTTCCGTGGCGACCGCCGCTACCGTCGGCACCGTCGCCTATCCGCAAATCGAGCGCCACGCATACAATGAGCGCCTGTTCCTGGGTTCGCTGGCGGCGGGCGGCACGCTAGGCATCCTGATTCCGCCTTCGATCAACCTCATCCTCTACGGCCTGCTGACCGACAGTTCGGTGCCGGAGCTCTACCTCGCGGGCATCATTCCGGGAGCCATCCTCTCGGCGCTGTTCATGACGGCCATCGTCGTTGCCTGCCTCTGGCGGCGCGAATGGGGCGGCGCGCGCATCGAGACCAACTGGCGCGACCGCATCCGCACCTTGCCGGACCTCGTGCCGCCGATCCTTTTGTTCGTGGTGGTGGTCGGGTCGATCTATGCCGGCCTTGCGACGCCGACCGAGGCGGCGTCGGTGGGCGTGTGCTTCGCGCTGATGCTCTCCGCATCGACCGGCACACTCAGGTTCTCCATGCTGCGCGAAGCCTTCGAGGGCACCATGCGCACCACGGCGATGATCATGCTCATCATCCTGGCGGCGGTGTTCCTCAACTTCGTGCTGGGCTTCATCGGCGTCACCCAGGCGATGATCAACTTCATGGCGGAGCTCGGCCTGACGCCGATCGAATTCATGATCCTGCTGGTGATCTTCTACCTGATCCTCGGCATGTTCATGGAAACGCTGTCGATGATGCTGACCACCGTGCCGGTGATCTTCCCCATCGTCGTGCAGATGGGGTTCGACCCGGTCTGGTTCGGCGTCATGATCACGGTGCTGATGGAGACCGCGCTCATCACGCCGCCCATCGGCGTCAACCTCTATGTCGTGCATGGCATCCGCTCGCGCGGCGGCAAGTTCAACGATGTGGCTTACGGGTCGTTGCCCTTCGTCGTTTCCATGCTCGTCATGGTGGCGTTGCTGATCGCCTATGAGGACCTGGCGCTCTACCTGCCGACCCTGGTCTATCGCTGATACGGATCGTTCGCGGGTCCCGTCCCGTGTTCGGCCTCCGTCCGGCCCTGTCGCGCCGCATCTGGCGCATGGCGGGGCCGATTGTCGTGTCCAATGTTTCGGTGCCGCTGATCGGCGTGGTCGATACCGCGGTGATGGGCCATCTCGACGCGGCCTACTACATCGGCGCGGTCGCCATCGGCGCCATGATCTTCAACTTCCTGTTTCATCTGCTCAATTGCCTGCGGATGGGCACGACCGGGCCGACCGCCCAGGCGCGCGGGCGCGAGGACTGGGGCGAGGTGCGCGCAATGCTCTGGCGCGCGCTCACGCTCGCAGCCGGCGCGGCCGCACTGATCGTCGCGCTCCAGGGGCCGATTGCAGCGCTGGCCTTTTCGCTCGTCGAGGCGAGTGCCGAAGTCGAAACCCACGCCCGCACTTATTTCTTCATCCGCGTGTGGACCGCGCCCGCCAACCTCGCGATCTTTGCGATCATCGGCTGGTGCTACGGATTGGAGGACTCCCGCACCCCCCTGGTCCTCCAGATCACCGTCAATGTGTCCAACATGGTGCTGGACATCGTCTTCGTCATGGGCTTCGGCTGGGGTGTCGAGGGCGTGGCGGTCGCTACGCTGATCGGGGAATATCTCGGACTTGCGGTCGCCGTGCTGGCAGTGCGCCGCCGGCTGAAGCGCCTGCCTCCCGGGCGCGGGCCGGTGTTCGACCGGGCGCGGCTGCTGCGCCTGGTCGCGATCAACCGCGACATCACCATCAGGTCGCTCTGCGTCGTCTCCGCCAATGCGATCTTCCTCGCCGAGAGCGCGGCAGCGGGGGACACGACACTCGCCGCCAACCAGATACTGGCGCATTTCGTCGTCTTCGCCGCCTTCGGCCTGGACGGGGTGGCCCATGCAGGCGAGGCGCTGGTCGGCGACGCTGTCGGGCGGCGCAACAGCGCCGGGCTGCACGAGGTGATCCGGGCCGTGCTCGTCTGGTCCGCAGGTGCGGCCGCGTTGCTTACGGCCGCCTATCTGGCCGGCAGCTACCTCTTCATCGCGACCCTGACGTCGCTGCCGGAAGTCCGCGAGGCTGCCGCAAACTGGGTGCTCTGGGGCGCGCTGGCCCCGCTGGTCGCGGTCTGGGCCTATGCCTATGACGGCATCTATCTGGGCTTCTCGGCGACCCGGTGGATGCTCATTACCATGGCCATCGCCTTTGCGGGCTACATCGCGGCGCTTCTGCTGCTGCCGGGCCTACTCGGCAATCACGGCCTCTGGATCGCGCTCTGGCTGTTCTACGGGCTGCGCGGGGTGGGCCTGGCGCTCGCCTATCCGAGGCTCAGGCGAACCTTCGCACTGTAAGCTGGTGGTTGAGCGGCCCGTGCCCGCGTCCGAGGCCGGGAGCGGAACGGATCGCTTCATGGACGAAATCGCCCGCCCGCCTGACGGCCGAAACGAGATCGAGCCCCTGCGCAAGGCCGGTCGCCGCGGCCGAGGCCAGCGTGCAGCCAGTGCCGTGAGTGTGCCTTGTGTCGAGCCGTTCGTGCTCGAACGCCGTTTCGCCGGAAGGCGTCAGCAGCCGGTCGCGCACGACGGCGCCCTCGCCATGCCCGTCCTTCAGCAGCACGGCCCCTACTCCCAGCGCGGCCCAAGCCTGCCAGTCGGGCGGGCGGCCGTCCAGCAGCGCTTCGGCTTCCGGCAGGTTCGGCGTCAGCAGCGCCGCCAATGGCAGCATGTGCCGGCGGAGCGCCTCGACCGCATCGGCCCGGAGCAGGGCATGCCCGCCCTTCGCCACCATGACCGGATCGACCACGACCGGCACGCCCGGAGCCTCCCGCTCCAGCGTTTCCGCAACCGCCTCGATGACCTCCGCATCGTGAAGCATGCCGGTCTTGACGGCATCGGCGCCGATGTCCCGCAGCACGACCCGCATCTGGTCGGCGATGAAGCCGGGCGGCACCGGGTGGACGCCGTGGACGCCTTCCGTGTTCTGCGCCGTGAGCGCGGTCACCGCCGTCATCGCGAAGCCGCCCAGGGCCGAGCAGGTCTTGATGTCGGCCTGGATGCCGGCGCCGCCGCCGGAATCCGAGCCCGCGACGATCAACAGGCGGCCGTGCGCGCGCATGTCAAACGGCGGCCCGGATATCCGCGGCCAGCCCGTCCACGACCTCGCCGACCAGGTGCTCGTCCTCGGCCTCGGCCATGATGCGGATCAGCGGCTCGGTGCCGGACTTGCGGATCAGCAGCCGCCCGACGCCGCTTAGCCGCGCTTCGGCATCCGCCACCGCGCGACGCACGGCGGGCGTCGCCAGCGGATCGCGCGCGCCGTAGCGCACATTCTCCAGGCGCTGCGGCAGCGGGTCGAAGACGGAAAGAACCTCGGAGGCCGGCTTGCCGCTCGCCACAAGTTCCGCCAGCACCTGCAGCGCCGCCAGCAGGCCGTCGCCGGTCGCGGAAAAGTCTCGCAGGACGATATGCCCGGATTGTTCACCGCCGACATTCAGGCCGTTGGCGCGCATATGCTCCACCACATAGCGGTCGCCGACGCGGGTGCGCTCAAGACGCAGGCCGATGCCGTCCAGATAGCGCTCGAGCCCCAGATTGGACATGACCGTTGCCGCGACTGCGCCGCCGCGCAGGCGCCCGCGACGCTTCCAGGCAGCGGCGATCAGGGCCATCACCCGGTCGCCATCGACAGGCCTGCCGGTATTGTCGGCGAGCACGAGGCGGTCGGCATCGCCGTCCAGCGAGAGGCCGATATCCGCGCCGTGCTCCCGCACGGCCTGGCAGATCGTCTCCGGGTGCGCGGCGCCGCAGGCGTCGTTGATGTTCGTTCCGTCCGGCGAGACGGCGATCTGAATGACCTCGGCGCCTAGCTCCGACAGCACGGCCGGCGCCACCCGGTAGGCGGCCCCGTTGGCGCAATCGACGGCGATCCTGAGGCCGTCGAGCCGCATCCCTTGCGGAAAGCTGCTCTTCACGGCCTCGATATAGCGGCCTTGCGCGTCCTCCATGCGCCGGGCGCGGCCGAGCGCCTCCGAAGGGACGCGGCGGCTCTCAACCTCGGCCATGGCGGCTTCGATGGCCTGTTCCTCGGCGTCGGAGAGCTTGTAGCCGTCCGGGCCGAATATCTTGATGCCGTTGTCGTGGAAGGGGTTGTGCGAGGCCGACAGCATGACCCCGAGATCGGCCCTGAGCGAGCGCGTCAGCGCCGAAACCGCAGGCGTTGGCATCGGCCCGACCGTCACTGCGTCCCAGCCGAGCGCGACGAAACCGCAGACGAGCGCGGGCTCCAGCAAATAGCCGGAAAGGCGCGTGTCCTTGGCGATAACGGCGGTGCGGTGCCCGCGGCCGTCGAACCGGGCCGCCGCGGCCATCGCCACGCGCATGACGGTTTCAGGCGTCATCGGCTCGACATTCGCCCGCCCGCGAATGCCATCGGTGCCGAACAGCCTGCGCGCTCCGCTTCCGTCCATGGCTTCAAGCATGGCGAAGCGCCTGCCAGACCGCAAGCGCGCGGCGGGTCTCATCGACATCGTGGACGCGGAGCAGGCGCACCCCCCGGTCCAGTGCGAACAGGCCCGCGGCCAGCGATTCGGGGAAGCGGCGCTTCGAGTCCGGTTCTCCAGAGATGCGCCCTAGAGACGCCTTGCGCGAGACGCCGAGCGCGACCGTGCATCCGAGCGCGCCGAAACGCTCCAGCCCCCGAAGCAGGGCCAGATTGTGCTCCAGCGTCTTGCCGAAACCGTAGCCGGGATCGACGGCGAGGCGCTCCGGGCCGATGCCCGCCGCCCGGCATGCCGCAACCCGGCCGGCGAGGAAGGCGAAGACATCTTCCACGACATCCTCGTACCGGGGCGCGTCCTGCATGGTTTCCGGCTTGCCCTGCATGTGGACCAGCACGGCGCTCGCGCCCGTCTCGGCGACAAGATCGAGCGAAGCCGGATCGGCGGTGAGCGCCGAGACGTCGTTGGCGATGCATGCGCCGGCGGCGATCGCAGCGCGGAGCACACCCGGATGGCGGGTATCGACGGAGACCGGAATGCCCTCCGCCGCGAGCGCCGTCACGACCGGCAGGATGCGGCGGCATTCCTCCGCCTCATCGATTTCGACGGCGCCGGGACGGGTCGATTCGCCGCCGACATCGACGATATTCGCGCCGGCCGCCGCAAGCAACCGGCCGCGCCCGATGGCGGCCTCCGGCTCGAACCAGTCGCCGCCGTCGGAAAAGCTGTCGGGGGTCACATTGACCACGCCCATGACGAGAGGCCGCCCGGTGGAGAGTCCGGCGAAACGGGTTGGCTGCCGAGCCAAGGCCGGGACCGGCGCCCGGAGGAGCGCCTAACCCTCCGGCTGCGGCTCGGGGCCGAGCCCTCCGGGCATGGGGCTAGCGCCGCGCCCGCGCTGGCCGCTCGACGGCACGGATGCGCCGCGCATCGGCCCTTCGGACCCGGAAGCCGCGGGGTCGTCGCGCCGGATCGGTTCGCCGCGGATCGCGGCCTCCACCTCGACCCGGCTCAGCGTCTCGAACTCCAGCAGCGCTTCGGCGACGGTGTGCAGGTCGTCGATCCGCTCGGTCAGGATGCGCCGGGCGGTGGACTCGCCTTCCTCTACGAGGCGGCGCGTTTCGGCATCGATGATGCGCGCGGTCTGGTCGGAGACATTCTTGCGCTGCGCCACCGAATGGCCGAGGAAGACTTCCTCCTCATTGTCGGCGTAGCGCAGCGGCCCGAGTTCGATGCCGAAGCCCCACTCGGTCACCATGCGCCGGGCGATGCGGGTGGCCTGCTGGATGTCCGAGGCGGCGCCGGTCGTCACTTTCTCCTCGCCGAAGATCAGCTCCTCCGCCACGCGCCCGCCGAACAGGCCGGCCAGCAGCGCCTGGAGCTCGACCTTGGACTGGCTGTATTTGTCCCGCTCCGGCATGAAATGCGCGACGCCCAGCGCACGGCCGCGCGGCACGATGGACACCTTGTGCAGCGGGTCGTGGTGTTCGAGGCTCAGCATCACCAGCGCATGGCCGCCCTCGTGATAGGCGGTGAGCGTCTTCTCCTCCTCGCTCATCACCATCGAGCGGCGCTCCGCGCCCATCATCACCTTGTCCTTGGCGTCCTCAAGCTCCGACATGGTGACGAAACGCCTGTCGCGCCGCGCCGCGAGCAGCGCGGCTTCGTTGACGAGGTTGGCGAGGTCGGCGCCCGAGAAGCCGGAGGTGCCGCGCGCGATCGTCTTGGGGTCGGCATCCGGGGCCAGCGGCACCTTCTTCAGATGCACCTTCAGGATTTTCTCGCGGCCGAGAATGTCCGGATTGGGCACAACGACCTGGCGGTCGAAGCGGCCCGGCCGCAGGAGGGCGGGGTCGAGCACGTCCGGGCGGTTTGTGGCCGCGATCAGGATGACGCCTTCATTGGTCTCGAAGCCGTCCATTTCGACGAGAAGCTGGTTGAGCGTCTGCTCGCGCTCGTCGTTGCCGCCGCCAAGACCTGCGCCGCGATGGCGGCCGACGGCGTCGATCTCGTCGATGAAGATGATGCAGGGCGCATTCTTCTTGCCCTGTTCGAACATGTCCCGGACCCGGCTCGCGCCGACGCCCACGAACATCTCGACGAAGTCGGAGCCCGAAATCGTGAAGAAGGGGACATTCGCCTCGCCGGCGATGGCGCGCGCCAGCAGCGTCTTGCCGGTGCCGGGCGGTCCCACCAGCAGCACGCCCTTCGGGATGCGTCCGCCGAGGCGCTGGAACTTCTGCGGGTCGCGCAGATATTCGACCACCTCCTCCAGCTCTTCCTTGGCCTCGTCGATGCCGGCGACCTCCTCGAAGGTGATGCGGCCCGATTTCTCGGTCAGCATCCGGGCCTTGGACTTGCCGAAGCCCATGGCGCGCCCGCCGCCGGACTGCATCTGGCGCATGAAGAAGATCCACACGCCGATCAGCAGCAGCATCGGGAACCATGAAATCAGGATCGAGACGAGCGAGAGTCCGTCGTCCGGCGGCACCGCGTTGATCCGCACACCGCCCTTGCGCAGCCTCTCGACGAGGCCGGGATCTTCCGGCGTATAGGTGGTGAAGCGCTTTCCGTCCTTGGTCTGGCCGATAATCGTGCGGCCCTGGATCGTCACCTCCTCGACATGGCCGGCTTCGACCTGGGCAACGAAGTCCGAGAAGGGAAGGCCGTTCTGCCCGCTCCGTCCGCCCGAGCCCTGGAAGACATTGAAAAGCAGGACCAGCAGAACGCCGAGTACGAGCCATATCGCAATATTCTTGCCCATCGTCTTCAGCGAATGCCTCCGGCCGGCATGGAAAAGTGCAGGGTGTACCGATCCTAGTTAAGTTGTGCGCCGCTGGAAACAAGGGCGTATCCGGGACCGGCCAGCGCAGAGCGCGGCCGGAATGTCGCATAGGGACATGCCGCTTCGTCAAGTCGCCATGCCGTCCCGGCCGATTCCAGCCGCTGGCCGTCATCGGAGAAGAAGGCCGGCAGGGCGCGGTCGAGCGCGGCCGGCCAGGGCCGGGACACACGCGCTGCCGCCCGCGGCCGCCGTCTGACGGCGACCGGCGACGGACCCGGATTGACGACTTCGAAGCGCCCGTCCCAGAACGCCCTCTCTCCGGGCGCGAGCCGCAGCGTCTCCCGGATCCGGCCCGCCTCCCGGCCGCACCACCAACCGGTGCGCGCTCGAACCAGGGCGCAGCCGCCCAGCACGGCTGCCGGTGGCGCTTGCCTGAGTCGCGCGGCAAGCCCGGCGATCCTCGCGCTGCGGGGCGGGTGAACCCGGCCGCCGAGGGTTGCGAGCAAACGCCCGAGCGCCGCTTCGCCGACCGGCGAGGAGAGCATCCGGGCGATATCGACGCGCGCAATTCCACTGTCGTGAAGTTCGACGGTACGCACGAGCAGGTCGGCCGCCTGTTCCTCCCGGTCCCGGCGCAGGGATGCCCTGTCGGTCGCCGCCCTTCCCATTCTGCCCAATTGCCCGGCTGTCATGGCGGCGCGCAGCCGGCCCCGCGCCGAAGAGGGCGTCAGGTTCGTCGGGTCGTCGATCCACCCGACGCCGAGCCGGACCAGATACGTCTCCAGGTCGAGCCGGGGCCGGCCCAGCAGCGGGCGCAGCAGGCGCATGCCGGGAAGTTCGCGCAGCGCCGCCATGGCGGCGAGGCCGAGATGGCCGCTGCCGCGTTCGGCGCGCATCGCCGCCGTCTCGCCCTGGTCCTCCAGATGATGGCCGAGCACCAGGTGCAGGGCCCCGGCATCCCGGCAGGCTTCGGCGAGCAGCCGGTAGCGGGCTTCGCGCGCCGCTGCCTGCTTGTTTCCGGGCGCCAGCGGCCCGGTGCGGACGACGATACGGTGGGGGATGCCGAAACGGGCGAGGCGGGGTCCGACGCCCGCCGCCTCATCGGCGGATTCGGGCCGAAGGCGGTGATCGACGGTAACGGCCAACAGGTCTCCGCCGTGCGCGGCGGTCCAGGCCCCGGCCATCAGCGCGAGGGCCATGCTGTCGCGTCCGCCGGATACGGCGGCGACGAGGCGCGGCAACCGTTCGAACGGCCCGAGCCGTTCCATGGCGCGTTCGAATGCCGGGTCGGACGGCGGGGTCTTCGAAGGGAAGCGGCTGCCGGAAGACGGCGGGGAGCAGGTCAGCATTTCAGCCGCCGGCGCTCGGCGGCGGCGGCGGCGGTGACGGCTGGCGGCGCCAGCTTGTGCTTGCGCGAGAGCCGCGACAGCGCGATGCAGGCTTCCTCCTGCTTGCCGAGTGCGGCGAGCGCCCGGCCGAGCTTCAACAGATTGTCAGGGGCCTTGGGGCCGTCCGGAGCCTTTTCGTATGCAAGCAGGAAATGCTGCGCGGCAGGCCCGTGCTTGCCCTGTCCTGCAAGGCTGGCCGCCAGCCAGTGCCTGGCATTGTTGGCCAGTTCGTGCTTGGCAAAATCCTCCAGGAAGGTCGCAAAGACCTCCTCGGCTTCCGCGAGGCGCGCCTGAAGCAACAGGTTCCGGCCCTGTTTATACGACTCCAGCGCGTCGCCGCCGGGCAGCGCGGCCGGCGTTCCCTCCTGCGTTTCGTCTGTCGCGGCGACAGGCGCGGCGTCGCTTTCGCCGGCCGAAAGCGGCGGTCCGGAACTCTGGGCCGGTTGTTGCGCCGCAGCGCGCTCCATCGCCTCAATGCGTTGCTGCAGACCGTCGAGACGGCGATACAGCCCCTCCACGGTGTTGTTCAGTTCGCGCAGTTCGCGCTCATAGGCGGACAGCCGGGTCTCGATCAGCCGGGCGTAGTCGGCTGTCTGCGCCGCGGCCGCGGAGGGCAGGGCGCAGAGCAGCAGAAACGCCAGGACGCGCATGGCAGAATCAATCGAGGGTCATCACCGCACGGCGGTTCTGGGCCCAGGCTTCCTCGTTCGATTCGACCGCGACCGGCCTTTCCTTGCCGTAGCTGACGATGCGCACCCGGTTGGCGCCGATGCCGGAGGCGAGCAGATAACTGCGAACCTCCGCGGCGCGCCGTTCGCCGAGCGCCAAGTTGTATTCGCGCGTGCCGCGCTCGTCCGCGTGGCCTTCGACGACCACCGACAGGCCGCTATGCGCGGTAAGCCAGTTCGCCCAGGCCGCAACCTGGTCTTGGGACTCGCTATCGAGATCATGCCGGTCGTAGGCGAAATGCACCCGGTCGCCGATAACCTGTTGCAGTTCTTCTGCAGACCCCGGCGGAGGCGCCAGTGTCCGCGCGTCGACTCCCTGGTCCTGCTTGCCCGCTGCTTGAGTGCTCTCTGCGGAGGCAGGCGGGGCGCCCGCCTTGCCGTCGTCCAGCTCCGAACTCGTCTCGCAGGCGGCGAGCAACACCAGCGCCAGGGCCGACGCCAGCAGTTTCATCGACATCCGAAAATCTCCTTTTGTTTCGCGACGTATGATCGGGCCGCGAATCCGGGCCATTGTGCGGTATTCGACTCCGGGCACAAGGGCATTCACGGGGAAATCGGCGACCACGCCGGGTCGGACGCGTCGGTCTCCGTCTCGATCCGGCGCGGCGCGCCCCCGGTGATGTTGACATGCCACAATCCGGGCGACAAACCGACTCGGCGTTCCCTGACGCTGTCCTGTTTGAAATAGGCCAGCACCCGCCCGTTCGGAGACCAGGTCGGTCCTTCGGCGTGATAGGCCGAGTCGAGGATTTTCGCTTCGGTGCCGTCGGGACGCATGGTGCCGATATGGAATTCGCCGCCCAGGATTTTCGTGAAGGCGATGAGATCGCCGCGCGGGGACCAGACCGGCGTGGCGAACCTGCCTTTGCCGGCGCTGATCCGGCGCGGTTCGGACCCGTCGGCGTTCATGACATAGAGTTGCTGGGTGCCGCTCCGCTTGGACTCGAACACGATCCGGGAGGCGTCGGGGCTGAAGGACGCCGCGGCGTCGATGCCGGCGGTGTGCGTCAGGCGGGTGAGCTTCCGTGTGCCGAGGTCCATCGAGAAGATATCCGAGTTGCCTTCCTCAGCGGTCATCGTAATCAGCACGTCGTCTCCGAGCGGGGAGAAACGCGGCGCATACTGCATGCCGGGGAACCTGCCGAGCGCTTCGCGCTGGTTGGAGTCGATATTCAGGATATGGACGCTCGGCGGCTGGCGCGGGCGGTCGTAGGAGAGGTAGATGATCTCCTGCTTCGTCGGCGAGAAGCGCGGCGTCAGCACGAGATTGGCCCCGTCGGTGAGATAACGCACACCCGCGCCGTCCTGGTCCATCAGCACGAGCCGTTTCCGGCGCTTGTCCGCGGGGCCCGTCTCCGAGACAAAGACGATGCGGCTGTCGAAATAACCGTCCTCGCCGGTGACCTGTTTGTACACCGCGTCGGCGATCTTGTGGGCGAGACGGCGCCAGTTCTCTGGCAGGGTGGTGTAGGTCACACCCACGAGTTGCTGTTGGGTGAACACGTCCCAGAGCCGGAACAGCGCCTGCATGCGGCCGTCCGGTTGGAGCGAGGTTTCGCCGACGACCAGCAGATGCGCGCCGATAACGCGCCAATTGTTGAAATCCGGGCGGATGTCGGCGTCTTCGGGGCGGGTCAGGAACGCGTCCTCGGAAATCGCCCGGAAAAGGCCGGAACGCTCCAGGTCGGCACGAACGACATTCGCCATGTCGTCGCCGAAACGGGCGGCTTCCTTGTCCGCGCCGGAGAAGGACGCGATGGCGACCGGCACCGGATCCGGAACGCCCTCGGTGATATCGATGGTCACCTGCGCCGCCGCCGGCAGGGCGGCCGCGAGCGGCATCAGCAGCGCGATGAGACGGAAAAACGGGAGTGGCATGGTCTGCGGCCTCCTCGTCTATTGCATTCGGTGCGGATCGAACCGCAGGGTCAACGACTTCCACAGCGACATCTTGCCCGGGGGCACATCGAGTTGCTCGCAGAAGGGATGGCGCAGCGCACGTACCGCGCGTTCCTGCGCGGCCCGGTAGCTGCGGCTGCTCTTGCCGTCGATGGCCTTGACCGACTTGACGCGGCGGTCCTGGCCGAGCCCGACTTCGAGCACGACGATGTGGCGTTCGGAAGGGGCGAGGCCGGGGATCGTCTGCCAGCAGCGGGAAAGCTGCCGGAACAGCCGGTGCACCTCGGAGACGGTGAATTCCGCCTCCTCGGCTTCCTCGCGCGGGGCCGGGGCATCCTGCGATACGGCGCTTCGCAGGGTGTCGAGTTCGTCCGGGCGCGCGGCCTGGCGAAGCGCAGCGAGTTCGTCGGGCGGGTCTTCGGGCGCGGCCTGCGGCAGCGGCACGGGTTCCGGCGCCGGCTCGGGCTTGGGAGGCGGCGGTTTCGCCCGCGCCTGTTGCTGCGGCGGGCGCAGCGGCAAGGGGGGCGGCTTTCGCTCCGGCGGCGCCGGCTCGGGCTCGGGAAGGCTCGGGGCCAGCGGCGCGATCACGGGCGCCGGCTCCGGCGGGGGCTCGGGCTTCGGCGGCTCGGGAGCGAGTGCGGCGACCTCCACCGGCTTTTCAGGCGGGGGCTCTACGGGCGGGGGCTCTACGGCGACCGGCTCGGGAGCGAGTGCGGCGACCTCCACCGGCTTTTCAGGCGGGGGCTCTACCGGTGGGGGTTCTACGGGCGGGGGCTCTACGGCGACCGGCTCGGGCTCGGGGGGCTCCGGCGGCGTTTCGGGGGGCGAGGGCTCTACTGCCGGGATGGGTCCCTTCGCTTCCGTGCGCTCGCTTACCATCGTCACCGTGACGGGGATCGGCACCTCCACCGGATCGGGCGGGTCGTGCAGGGTCGGCAGTCCCACAGCGGCCAGAATCAGGAGGCCGATATGGGCAAGCGCCGAGACGAGAAGGCTCGAATGGGTCATTGCGAAGACCCCGTGTGCGGCACTTCCGCCATCAGCGACACCTTGTCGAAGCCTGCCGCCGCCAGCGCGCCCATGACCCCCATTATCCGCCCATAGGCGATGGCCCGGTCGCCGCGGACATAGACATAGGTGTCCTGCCGCGCGCCCACGATCGCACGCAGCTTCGCCGCGAGCCCTTCGAACTCCACTTCGGTCTCCTGAATAAAGACCTTTCCTTCGGCATCGACGCTGACCACCAGCGGCTCGTCGCGGTCGGTAAGCTGGGCGGCCTCGGTCTCCGGCAGGTCCACCGGCACGCCCACCGTGAGCAGGGGCGCGGTAATCATGAACACGACCAGCAGCACCAGCATGACATCGACCAGCGGCGTCACATTGATCTCGCTCATCGGACGGTATTTGCGCCGGCGCCGGCCCGGTCCTCCAAGCGGGGCGGCCACCTCACCCGGCCTCCGAAAGCTCGCGCGAGGTGACGGTGACCACATCGGCGACGAGCCCGTCCAGCCTTGCGCCGTAGCGGTTGATGTCGTTCGAGAGCTTGTTGTAGGCGACGACCGCCGGGATCGCGGCGACCAGCCCGAGTGCGGTGGCGAACAGCGCCTCGGCGATGCCCGGCGCGACGACGGCGAGGTTGGTCTGCTTGGACGCCGCGATGGCGGCGAAGCTGTTCATGATACCCCACACCGTGCCGAACAGGCCGATGAACGGCGATACCGACCCGACCGACGCCAGGAAAATCATGTGCCGTTCGATGCGGTCCATCCAGCGGCCGGCCTCCACGTTCATCACCCGCTCGACCCGCGCCTGGAGCGCCTCGCGTACGGTTGCGTCCTTCAGCGTCCCGCTGCCGAACGAGCCTTGCAGTTCGAGCATCGCCTCGCCGAACACGCAGCTCATCGGATCGCGGTCCTTGTGGCCGACCTCCGTGTGCAGGTCTTCCAGGGAAGCGACCGACCAGAACAACTCCTCGAACCTGTTGGCGTCGCGGTTGAGGCGGCGCATCCGGCGCCATTTGTCGAAAATGACGGCCCAGGACATGACCGAGGCAAGCACCAGCACCAGCATCACCGCCTTGACGACAAGATCGGCCTGCAGAAACAGGCTGAACGGGGACAGCGTGTCCGTCGCCGCAATCGAACCCGTGATCAGACCTTGCACCAGCGCATCGTCCATCGACTACCTAATCCTTCCCCGTATCGTCCCGCAATTGGGCAAAAACATGGCGTAGTTGCGCCGGAAGCCGCATGGGACGTCCGTTTTCGCCGAGACTGGCGATGCGGATGCGAATCGCTGCCAGCAACTCGCCGGCCCGCCATATACTCTGCGTCAGCGATAATGTCGCGCCGCCCACGCCGACGGGCCTCGTGAGCACTTCGAGCGCGTCGTCGAGCCTGGCGGGCCGGTGGTAGCGGACGGTGCAATCGACCACGGCGAATGCGATGCTGCGATTGCTGTAGCCGAACTGCCGCAGCAATTCGGTGCGGGCGCGCTCCGCGAAGCGCAGATAGGCGGTATGATAGACGATACCCCCCGCATCGGTGTCCTCATAGTAGATCCGGATCGGGAAGACATGGTCCCGTCGGCAGGGCTGCGCGGACCCGGGATCAGCTTCCATCGAAGAGGTCCCCCGCGCTCCGGGGCGGCGAAAGGCCGAGGCATTCCCATCCCTGCCGCGAGAGCATGCGTCCGCGCGGCGTGCGCAGCACCAGCGCTTCCCGGATGAGATAGGGCTCGACCACCTCCTCCAGCACATCGCGCTGCTCGGCCAGCGTGGCCGCAAGCGCTTCGGCTCCGGCGGGGCCGCCGCCATAGGCTTCGGCCAGGCAGCGCATGTAGCGCCGGTCCATCGCGTCGAGGCCGAGACGGTCCACCTCGAGTTGCACGAGTGCGCCGTCGGCCGCCACAGCGTCGATTTCGCCGCGCCCCGCCACGGCGGCGAAGTCCTGGACCCGGCGCAGCAGGCGGCCGGCGATGCGCGGCGTGCCGCGCGCCCGCCGGGCGATCTCCAGCGCTCCGGCTTCGGTCGCCGGAATCCCCAGCATTGCGGCAGCCCGCTCCACGATCCTCGCCAGTTCCTCCGGCTCGTAGAAGTCTAGGCGCAACGGGATGCCGAAGCGCTCGCGCAGCGGCGTCGTCAGCAGGCCGGCGCGGGTGGTGGCGCCGACCAGCGTAAAGGACGGCAGGTCGATACGCACCGAACGCGCGGCCGGCCCCTCGCCGATCATCAGGTCGAGCTGGCAATCCTCCAGCGCCGGGTAGAGGATTTCCTCGACCGCCGGGTTCAGGCGGTGGATTTCGTCGATGAACAGCACGTCGCGCGGCTGGAGGTTGGTCAGCAGGGCCGCGAGGTCGCCGGCGCGCAGGATGACGGGACCGGAGGTGGCCCGGAAGCCGACGCCGAGTTCGCGGGCGACGATCTGGGCCAGCGTCGTCTTGCCGAGGCCCGGAGGCCCGACGAACAGCACATGGTCGAGCGCGTCGCCGCGCGCCTTGGCGGCATCGATGAAGACCTTGAGGTTCCGCCGCAGCCGCTCCTGGCCCACGAATTCGTCCAGCGTCTCCGGGCGCAGCGCGGTGTCGCGGTCCCCGGGCCGGTTTTCTGGCGCTACCGTCCGCTCCGCCGTCACCGCACAAGCTCCCTGAGGCTCGCGCGGACCAGCTCGTCGAAAGCGGCCGTCTCGCCGAGGCTGCGCCGCGCCGCCGTCGCCGCCGCAAGGGCCTCCGAGCGCCCGTAACCGAGATTGACCAGCGCCGAGAGCAGCTCGTCCCCTCCGGCCGCGCCAGCGGCGCCGGGCGCAGACAGGCCTGCTGCGGGCAACGCGGCCTTGCCCTTGACCTCGTTGACGATGCGCGCGGCCAGACGCGGCCCTACGCCGTCGGCGCGGGTCAGGGCCTTGCGGTCTTCGGCCAGGACGGCGGTCAGCAACTCGTCCGGTCCGAGCGCGGAAAGCAATGCCAGCGCCACGCGCCCGCCAACGCCCTGGACCCCGGTCAGATGGCGGAACCAGTCCCGCTCGGCGGCATCGGCGAAGCCGTAAAGCGTTATCGAGTCCTCGCGGACCCGTGTCTCGACCAGCAGCGTCGCGTCCCGACCGTTCTCCAGGCGCCCGGCCGTGCGGCTGGAGGCGTACACCACATAGCCGACACCGGCGACATCGACGACCAGCGCCTCGCCATCGCCGAGATCGACGGCCCCGGTCAGGCGCCCGATCATCCGGCCGCCGCCGTGAACGGCAGGCGATGCGCATGGGCAATGGCCACCGCCAGCGCATCGGCGGCATCCGCGCCCGCCGGCTCGCAACCGGGCAGCAGCAAGCGGACCATATATTGCACCTGCGCCTTGTCCGCCCCGCCTCCGCCGACCAGCGCCTTCTTGACGCTGCGCGGCGCATATTCCGCCACCGGCAACCCGGCATTGGCCGACACCACCAGCGCGGTTCCGCGCGCCATGCCGAGCTTCAGCGCCGCGCTTGCGCTGCGATGGACGAAGACCTCCTCGACCGCCGCCATGTCCGGCGCGAATTCCTCGATGACTTCGGTCAGGCCGGCGAAGAGTTCGGCCAGGCGGTCCGCGATTTCCGCCGTCGGGTCGGGCTTTAGTTCGCCGTTGGCGACATGGGAAAGACGGCTGCCGCGCGCATCGACGATTCCCCAGCCCGTGACCCTCAAGCCGGGGTCGAACCCGATGACGCGCGTGCCCCCGGTCATCCGGCGAGCCGGGCGAGGATTTCGTCCGACACGTCGTAGTTCGCCGAGACGTTCTGCACGTCGTCATGGTCGTCGAGCGCTTCGAGAAGCCTGAGCAGCCCGGCGGCCGGTTCTTCCTCGACCGGGACCAGGGTCTGCGGTTTCCAGATCAGGCGCGCCGCCTCCGGCTCGCCGACCGACATTTCCAGCGCCTCGCGCACGGCATGCAGGTCTTCGGGAGCGGTCAGCACGTCATGGCCCTCATCGTCGGAGACCATGTCGTCGGCCCCGGCCTCGAGAGCCGCCTCGAAAATCTCGTCGCTGCCGGCCGCCTCCTGGGAAAACCGGATCAGTCCCGCACGGTCGAACAGGAAGCTCACCGAGCCGGTCTCGCCGAGCGACCCGCCGTTCTTCGAGAACGCGGCGCGCACATCCGCGGCCGTGCGGTTGCGGTTGTCGGTCAGCGCCTCGACGATCACCGCGACGCCGGCCGGGCCGTATCCCTCGTAGCGCACCTCTTCATAGACGGCCCCCCCGTCGTCGCCGGCGGCGCGCTTCATCGCGCGGTCGATGCGGTCGCGCGGCATGTTGGCGGCGCGGGCGGCCTGGATTGCGGCGCGCAAGCGCGGGTTGGAGTCCGGGTCCGGGGAGCCCAGCTTCGCCGCCACCTCTATCTCGCGCCCGATCTTGGTGAACAGGCGCGCGCGCTTCGCGTCCTGCGCGCCCTTGCGGTACATGATGTTCTTGAATTGCGAATGTCCGGCCATCGGTCCGCCGCCCCCTTGCCGCCGCGAATTCGGGAACCGTGGCTATATAACGCAGGCGGGCAAGGTCTGCGAGAGCCGGCCCCCGACCCGCACCGGCTCGGCGCGGAGTGCAAGGCCGGTCCGGTCATCGGTCTCGACGAACAGGCCGCATACGGTCGCCGGACCCGCCGCAGGTTCGGGCCGCCCCCCCGACATCTTGCGCACGAAGCGGCGCATCGGCTCGTCCTTTGCCATGCCGATGACGGAGTCGTAGTCGCCGCACATGCCGGCGTCGGTCTGGTAGGCGGTGCCCTTCGGCAGCACGGTGGCGTCGGCGGTCGGAACATGCGTGTGGGTGCCGACCACAACCGAGACATCGCCGTCGAAGAAATGCCCGAAGGCCATCTTCTCGCTGCTCGCCTCGCCATGGAAGTCGATCAGGATCGCATCGGCCGCCCCGCCCAGCGGATACCGCTTGAGCGCGCGCAACACGGCCGCGAACGGGTCGTCCAGCGGGTCCATGAACAGGCGCGCCATCGCGTTGACGACGACCGCGCGGCGTCCGTTGTCCAGTGTGACCTCGGCGAGCCCGCGCCCGGGCGTGCCGGGCGGGAAGTTGATCGGGCGGAGCAGCCTCGGCTCGCCCTCCATGTAGGGAACGATCTCCTTGCGGTCCCAGACATGGTTGCCGGAGGTCACGACATCGGCGCCGGCCTTGTACAGGTCGGTGACCATCTCCGGCATCATCCCGATGCCATGGGCCATGTTCTCGCCATTGACCACGGCGAGGTCCACGGCGAGCCGCCGGCGCAGTTCCGGCAGTTGCACCGCAACCGCATCGCGGCCGGAGCGGCCCATCACATCGCCGAGAAAAAGAATGCGCACGTCATGTTCTCCGTTCGAAAAGCCTTAGCCCCGCCTCGGTGACCACGCCGGCGAGCGGCCGGTCGTCCGGTCCGACGGGAACGGCGGCGACCTCCTGGCCAGCATAGGCCGCGCCAATGGCCAGCGCACCGGTGGCCGCGATCGTCCGGTCATAGTAGCCGCCGCCGTAGCCGAGCCGGTTGCCACGGGCATCGTAAGCCAGCAGCGGCACAAGCAGCACATCCGGCTCGGCCGGCGAGCCCGCCGGCTCCGACAGCCCGAAGGGGCCGGCGGTCAGCGCATCGCCCGGCTGCCAGAGGCGGAAGGTCAGCGCCGTGCCGCGCGGGCCGGTCACCGGCAGGGCGATCGGCCGGCCGAGCGCCAGCAGCAGCGGACGGGGGTCGATTTCCCCCCGGATCGGCCAGTAGCCGGCGATGCACCGGCCTTCGATTGCCGCCTCCGCATGCAGCGCGGCCGGCCGGAAGCCGGCGCGCCGCCGGAGCATTTCGCGGCGCATGGCCGCCTTCGCGGATGCAAGGGAAGCCGCCCTGGCCGTCGGTCTCAAGCCAATCCTCCGGGACCCTCGCTGACGAGGTGGGCGTCGTGTGCCGAAACCAGGGCTCCGGCAGGGACAACTCCCTGGAGTATAGATAACGGCCCCAGGATTTCGTTAGCCAAACGCACCGGGCAGCTTCCTGACGAAGCTTAACCCGGATTTCTCACCAATGTCACGCAGACCATGACATTGGTGAGAAATCCGGGTTAGGCGGGCGCCAGCCTGGACGCAACCGACTCGAGCTTGTCGGCGAGATATTCCAGCGCCATGGCCAGTTCTTCCAGGTCCGGCGCCGCCGCCTTGCGGGCGGACTGCTCCTGAAGGAGGTCGTCGGCCAGCAGCACGCTCGCCATGACGACGAGATTGAGGTCGTTGACCCGGCCTATCTGGGTCGCAAGCTTGCCGACTCCGGCGCTCAACAGCGCCCCGGCGGCGCGGATGCGCTCTTCCTGGCCGTCGTCGCAAGAGAGGCTGTATTCCTTACCGTTGATCGAGATGGCGACCTGGGCCAAGGGCGTCACTCCCCGCTTTCTACCGCCGCATCCAGGCGGGCAATGGCGGCGTCGAGGCGCGTTGCGACCCGGTTGTGCAAGGCCCGGAGCGCGGTCAGTTCGGCTTCCGCTTCGGCATTGCCGGCCGGGGCCGTATCGAGACGCTCCAGCGCGGTGTCGATACGCGAGAGCGCTGCTTCGATACGCGAAATGGTCGCTTCGCTTCCGGTCATGCGGTTTCGATCCCCAGTCCGTCCTTATTTGATAGGCGGCGCGCGCCAGCGTCAACAAACCGCTGTCCTGCCGTGTTGACGGCGGCTGTCCGGGACGGGCATTTTGCCCCACCCGACGCCTCCGATCCTGGACCTCTCGATCCCCATGGCCGCCAAACCCGATCTTGCCTCGATGGCGAACGCCTTGCGCGCGCTTGCGATGGACGCTGTCGAGCAAGCGAATTCCGGCCATCCGGGCATGCCGATGGGCATGGCGGATGTGGCTGCGGTGCTGTTCGCCCGGTATCTGCGTTACGACGCCGGCGCTCCCGGTTGGCCGGACCGGGACCGCTTCGTGCTCTCCGCCGGGCACGGCTCGATGCTTCTCTACGGCCTGCTGCACCTGACCGGCTATCCCGGCATGGACATGCGCGAGATCGAGCGGTTCCGCCAGCTCGGCAGCGCCACGCCCGGCCATCCCGAATACGGCCACAGCCCCGGCGTCGAGACCACGACGGGGCCGCTCGGGCAGGGCCTCGCCACGGCCGTCGGCATGGGCATCGCCGAACGCGCGATGAATGCCGCCTTCGGCGACCGGCTCGTGGACCATCGCTGCTGGGCGATTGCCAGCGACGGCGACATGATGGAAGGCGTGTCGCACGAGGCCGCCGCGCTTGCGGGCCATCTGCGGCTCGGCCGGCTGGTCGTCCTTTACGACGACAACGGCATCTCCATCGACGGGCCGACCGCGCTCGCCATGTCCGACGACCCGGCGCGGCGTTTCGAAGCCTGCGGCTGGCACACCGCCGCCTGCGACGGCCACGACGCCGACGACATTGCCCGCGCCATCGACGCCGCGCTTGGCGATCCGCGCCCGTCCCTCGTCTCCTGCCGCACCACCATTGCCAGGGGTGCGCCGAACAAGGCGGGCACGGCCGCCTCGCATGGCGCGCCGCTCGGCGCCGGGGAGATTGCGGCGGCCCGCGAGGCCCTCGGCTGGCCCCATCCCGCCTTCGTCATTCCCGACGACATCGCCGCCGCATGGCGGGAAGCAGGCATGCGGGGCACCATGGCGCGGGAGGCCTGGCAGGGCAGGCTGGAAGCGAGCGTGGACCGGGCGGAGTTCGAGCGGCGGACAAGCGGCGCCCTGCCTGCCGGCTTCGACGCCGCCATGGCCGAGTACAAAGCGGACCTGCTGGCGGATCCGCCCAGGATTGCAACC
The DNA here is from genome assembly GCA_965261985.1 of Alphaproteobacteria bacterium. Taxonomy (GTDB): domain Bacteria; phylum Pseudomonadota; class Alphaproteobacteria; order Bin95; family Bin95; genus Bin95. The sequence continues at coordinate 2,897,511 of OZ253490.1, read as the reverse complement.
CGGCAGGCTTCGCAACGGGCGCTCGGCGCGGTGAACGCGGTTCTGCCGGAGACAGTCGGCGGCTCCGCCGACCTCACGGGTTCCAACGGCACGCTCACGCCGGGACTCGAACCCTATTCCGCCGACAATTACGGCGGCCGCTACCTGCATTACGGCGTGCGCGAGCACGGCATGGCCGCGGCGATGAACGGCATCGCGCTCCATGGCGGCCTCATCCCCTATGGCGCCACCTTCCTGACCTTCACCGACTATTGCCGCCCGTCCATCCGCCTCGCGGCGCTCATGGGCGTGCGGTCCATCTTCGTCATGACGCACGATTCCATCGGTCTCGGCGAGGACGGGCCGACGCACCAGCCCATCGAGCATCTGGCGAGCCTGCGCGCCATGCCGGGCCTGGTCACGATGCGCCCGGCCGATGCGATGGAAACGGCGGAATGCTGGGAAATCGCGCTCTCGCTGAAGGGGCCGTCCGTGCTTGCGCTCACGCGCCAGGGCGTGCCCGCTGTCCGCACCGAGCCGGCTGCGGAAAACCTGTCGGCGCGCGGCGCCTATGTGCTCGCCGATTCCGAGGGCGAGCCGGCGGCGGTGCTGATCGCGACCGGCTCCGAAGTCGGGATCGCGCTGGAGGCGAAGGCGGCGCTCGACGCATCGGGCGTGCCGGCGCGCGTGGTCTCGATGCCGTCCATGGAACTGTTCGAGCGTCAGGACGCGGCCTATCGCGCCCTCGTGCTGCCGGAGGGGCCGGTGCGCGTCGCGGTCGAGGCGGCTGCGTCCTTCGGCTGGGACCGCCATGTCGGGCCGGGCGGGGCGGTCGTCGGAATCGACGGCTTCGGCGCCTCGGCTCCGGCGCCGGCGCTGTACGAGCATTTCGGCATCACCGCCGGTCGGGTGGTCGAGGAAGTGCGTGCCCGGCTCAGCTGAGCTCCGGGCGCCGAACGAGCAAGGGAGAACAGGGCATGACAGCCAGGGTCGCAATCAACGGTTTTGGGCGCATTGGCCGCCTGGCGCTGCGCGCTGCGCTGGAGTCGGGACGCAACGATCTCGAATTCGTCGCGGTCAACGATCTGGGATCGGTCGAGGCGAACGCGCATCTGCTCAAATACGATTCGACCCACGGCACCCTGCCTTTCGAGGTCAAGGCATCCGGCAACCGGATCGAGGTCGCCGGGCGGTCGATCGAGGTGCTGGCGGAGCGCAACCCGGCGGACCTGCCCTGGGGCAAGCTCGGCATCGACATCGTGCTCGAATGCACCGGCCTCTTCGCCAGCAAGGCCAAGGCCGCGGCGCATCTGGAGGCGGGCGCGCGCAAGGTTCTGGTCTCCGCTCCGGCGGACAATGCGGACCTCACCGTCGTTTACGGCGTCAACCATGACGGGCTCGAAGCGGGCCACACCGTCGTCTCCAATGCCTCCTGCACGACCAATTGCCTAGCGCCGGTGGCCCAGGTGCTCCATCGCGCGGTCGGCATCGAGCGCGGCTTCATGACCACGATTCACGCCTTTACCGGCGACCAGGCGATCCTCGACACGCTGCATGGCGACCTGCGCCGGGCGCGCGCCGCCGGGCAGTCGATGATCCCGACCTCGACGGGTGCTGCCCGCGCCGTCGGGCTGGTGCTGCCGGAGCTTGCGGGCAAGCTGGACGGCACCTCGGTCCGCGTGCCGACCGTGAATGTCTCGCTGATCGACTTCAAGTTCGCTGCCGGGCGCGACACGACGGAGGAAGAGGTGAACGCCGCCATCGCGGAGGCGGCCGGGGGCCGGCTGAAGGGCATTCTCGGCGTCAATGAGGCGCCGCTCGTCTCCAGCGACTTCAACCACGACCCGCACAGCGCGGTGTTCGACGCGACCCAGACCAAGGTCATCGACGGCAGCTTCGTGCGCGTCATGGCCTGGTACGACAATGAGTGGGGCTTCTCCAACCGCATGTCCGACACGGCCGCCGCCCTCGCCGCGGCCTGACAGGGGACGCGGTTTCTCCGCCGGTGTGCGATTGCCCGACGATAGTGTTGACGATAGTGTTGTGGTGAAGCGAGCCGGTCGCGGCGAGGACAGCGGCTGGACGATGCTCAGCGAGGACCCGTCGTGGAGGCCGGTTCCTTGGCCAAGAGACGCTGTCACCATCGGCCAGGTCGTTTGGACTGCAAGATCGCTTAGGTGAGAGGGGAAAGAGCACGATGGCAAAGGACCCGAGACCCAGACCCACACCGAGACCGTCTCCGAGTCCGCGCACGGACCCGCCAGATGAACTCAGCTGGGATCCGTCGAAAGAAAACATCGTTACTGATACGCTGCCCCCGGCACGGCCCTCGCCTCGGCCGGACAAGGGTGGCGGCAATGACGGAAAGTCTTGACGACAAGACGTACAAACTGCTCTTCAGCGTCCGGCGCTCTGTCCGTTACCATGATCGACGGCGCCGTTTCTACGAGGTCTGGAATACAGTAACCGTGGCTGCCGCCACGATAGGTGGCTCGGCGGCCGTTGTGGGCTTCCTGTATGAAGCTGCACCAGATTGGCTACCGGCTGCGATCTCCGCGTTCATCGCGGTGGTGGGCGCCATAGATCTCTCGGTCGGGACGGCTAGAAGGGCTGACCATCATGGCAGCTTGGCTCGCCAGTTCATTGCCGTTGAACGGGAGTTTGCCCATGGACGCAGTCTCGATGACGACGAACACGAACGGTTGGTCGGAGAGCGCCTGCGGATCGAGGCGACCGAACCGACCGTCCTGAGGCTGCTCGACGTGTTGTGCCACTACGAGCTGCTGCGTTCCTTGGGGGACGCCGACAAACATCCTTCTGTGCCTTGGCACCGCCGGCTGCTCGCGCACTGGGTGAGCCAGCCCTACTACGCGCAGCGCGTGCCCGAGCGGACCGCTTCCTAAGCGGCTGACGATTTCCAGGACGAGGCGTTGATCGAAGAACGAGACATTCTTTTCGCCGCACTGGCCATACTGGGCTTGGGACTTGCAGCGTGGCGTAGCCGTACTGCGTGGCTACAGGCACACATCGCGGACCAGAACCTCCTAAACCGTCAATTTCAATCATCCGTGGAAATGTTGGGACACGAGAGTATGACCGTGCGTCTCGGTGGCATTACCTCTCTCACCGAGATGGCCTTACGAAATCCTGAGCAGTATCATGTTCGGGTAATGATGGTCTTTGTGGCGTTCCTGACTTATCCGCCTAGACATAAAGGCGGTATCTATAGAGGGGAGATTGATTTTGACAGCAACGATACAGTCGAAGTCCTAAAGGCCATCCGACAGAGATCACCATTCCAGAAAATCATTGAACAAAGACAAGGATTTAACTTGTCCGACGCTTTGCAGGGAACAGCATTTCCGGTAAGGAAGGGCAAGATCATCCCTCAGCCCGATTTCTCACCGGTTCGTCCTTATTCCGATTTCTCTCCTCCTTCGCCCAATCCCTGACTTAGCGGCTGAGCGGCGACAGGGTCCCGACTTTGCCTGTCTTGACTCCAACGAACCGTATTTCGGGACCTTTCGAAATACCGCCCGCTGCATTGCCGCGCCTCGTCGCGATCCTTTGCCCCGCTTGCTGTTCAGGGTCCGGCCGCCCTCAGTTGGGATTATTCACCCTCTCGGCCCACCGACTCCAACCATTCTGCGCCCCGCCGGAGTCAGCCCGCCTGCGGCCGCTCGCCTTGGATCTGGGTGCGGTGCAGCCGGCGGCGGGTGGAGGCGTCGAACGGGTCCCGGCGGTGCATGGTGCAGCGGTTGTCCCACAGCACCACATCGCCGACCTGCCAGCGGTGGCGGTAGGTGAAGCGCTCCTGCTCGATATGGCTCCATAGCTCGTCCAGCAGCGCTTCCGACTCGCCGACCTTCATGCCTTCGACATAGGAGTTGAGGCGCCGGCCGAGATAGAGCACCGGGCAGTGGCTCTCCGGATGCACCGGCACGGCCGGGTGGCTCGCGCCCGGCGCCTGGCTCACATCGATAACCTCGTCGAAGCCGGCGCGCAGATAGCCGCCCGAATTGACGCTCGAATCGTGGCGGACACTGGCGGCCTCCAGCCGGCTGCGCAGGTCTGCCGGAAGCGCCTCCAGCGCGGCATACATGTTCAGGAACCAGGTGTCGCCGCCTTCCGGCGGGATTTCCAGCGCGTAGAGCGCGCTCGCCTTGGGCGGGCGTTCCTCATAGCTCATGTCGGTGTGCCAGGACGCCTCGCCCGCGCCGAGCGAGCCGATGGGCTTGCCGTCCTTGACGATATTGGAAATCACGTAGAGTTCCGGCACGCCGTCCACCATCGTCTGGCCGTTCTCCATGATCGGCGCATGGTCGAGCTTGCCGAAGCGGGACGAGAAGGCGACGAAATCGGCGTCCGTCAGCGTCTGCCCGCGAAGCGCCAGCACCCCATGCTCGATCCAGGCGGCATGGATGGCGGCGAAGGTCTCGCCGTCGAGCGGCCGGGACAGGTCCACGCCCTCGATCTCCGCCCCGAGCGCGGCGCCCGTCGGCACCGCTGCGACGATTTGCTCGACACCTTCCGGCATGGCTTCGGCCTCCCCATTCAGCAACGCCGCGCAATGTCATCGAAGCGCGGCGGCGGGTCAATGCAATCGTCGCTCGACCGCTGCCTTTCCTGCTTTGCGACTGGGGCCATCGCTTGAAAAAGGAACCTCCCGGCGGCCCGCTTGCGCTCTTTATTCGCCGACAGGAGGAACATTTTGTTCGCTATTTTGGAAATAATTCCCTAAAGGGGCTTGCTTCTCAGATATCCATGGTAGGATAAGTCAGGAGGAAGCGGCATCCGGAGGCCGCTTCGCCCGGCGCCAGCGTAAAAAAATCCCCATTGAACGCACGGGACAAGTGCGCCTTGCGTTTGCCCGCGCGCGCCTGTGCGGGCAATCAGGCGCGCGAACCGCGCCGGTGCAAACGCGGGGGCGCGCGCATGCGAAACGCGCGAAACAGGGACGCGCCGCAGGCAAGCCGGCGCCGGCGCGAGCGGAACGAAACGCGATGGAGGAACGATATGCAGGATGCAGACAACCGGAGCTTCGGGGAGGTCGGCGGAGAGGGCGCGGCGCGGCGGAACATGACATCTCATGACACAACGTAACTGCCCAGGATGTTGGTCGTAGGGGCGTTGGCGCCTGGGGTTGTTTCAGGCGTATCGGATTTCGTCGATGAAGCTGTCGGGCGACCCCATCAGGGTGTTGAGGACATCGCGGCCCTGCTTTTGAGCGGTGGCGATGATTGTGCGCAGTATGGCGAAGTCGTCTGCGCCGCTTCGGGAGCGGAAGCCTCCGGAGATTTTCTGGCGCAGTTTCATCATGCGCAGGTCGCGCTCGGCCTCATTATTGGTGAAGGGGACCTGTGGGTCGGTCAGGAAGCGCAGGGTCTCGTCCCGGCGCTCATGCAGGCGCAAGGCGAGGTTATGGCCCTTGCGCCGCCTCGGTGTCCCGTGCCGGCCGGGCGACGGGAGCGGCGGTTGGCTCTCATGGAACGCCATCGCCTCGACAAGCAGCCGGTCGTAGCCGCGCGCCAGACGCGCCAACAAACGCCCCGGAACGGCCATGTCCCGCTCCCGCGCGATCCGCGCCACACGCCGGGCCCGAAGCAGATGACGCTGCAGGCGCCGCGCCCAGTCTTCCTTGTCGAACTCCACAAGCGCCTGCAACTCCCGCAGGTGATGCGCGTTGCAAAGCGCATGCTCCACACCCGCCATCGGCCAATAGCATTGCCAGTGGTCGTGCACTGCGACCCCGGACACCCCCGCAGGCACGGCGCCGCGCCGCTCGCTCACCCGATACGCCGCCAGCAAGAGCCTGCCCCGGACCCGATCCGGGGATGTGCAGATCGCATGGAGCCACCGCGTGCGGGCGCCAATGCGAAGCCCGGTCTCGTCCAGATGCTTCACACGCGCCCCGACCGCCGCAAGCTCCTCTATATGCCCGCCCGCAGCCTGAAAACGCTCCGCCGCACGACGGCTCATCGACGCCAGCGTCGCAGGCGACACGCGCGCTCCGAACAAAACCCCCAGAACCTCCGACAGCCGGCGCTCCGGAAGGAACTGCGCATGACGGAGCCATACCGCAACGCCCGAAAGACGAGGGCCATACTGAACCGGGCCCGATACGCCATCGGGAAACGCCGCCCGCGTCACAGCCCCGCAACGCCCGCAGCGACACGCATGGCCGCGATGCTCCGTCACTTCCAAAGGACGCGGCTCAGGAAGGTCGAATACCTGACGCGCTACCGGCGCGCCCACAAAAGACGCTCCCAAAAGAGACGCCCCGCAGCCCCCGCACGCCGCTGGAACATGGTCCTTCACACGGTCCGGGCTCGCCGTCCGGCACAGCGTCCGGCCCTTGTGGCCCGGCTGACCGCCCGGCTTGCGATCCGTCTTGCCACGAAGGCTCTGTGTGCGGCGCTCAGACGACGGCTTCTTCAAACCGTCGCTCGAAGGAGGCTTGCCGCTATTGCCGCTGTTCAGACCGAGACGGCGCTCCAGCTCACCTATCCGCTCCCGAAACCGCGCGGTCTCCTCCCGAAGCGAGGCGTTCTCCTCCCGAAGCCGCGCGGTCTCCAACTCAAGACGCGCGATCTTCTGTCCGGAAGTCTCGGACCCGGCCACCCTCAATGGGTCAAACGGCTCGGAACGACTCATCCAAAGGTTGACTCATTTTTCGTTCCCACCGTCAACCCCATAAACAAATCTGACATCCTGGGCAGTTACGACAAAACATGACACTTCATGACATCTCCGCAGGGTCCCCACACCTTTGGAGGGGAGCGGGACCGGCGACCCCTCCTCCGCCGGCTACCGGATTCACACATCTGTTTCCGTTGGCTTTGTATTGCATGCCCCCGTCCGTCGCCCCGGCCTCCGAGCCGGGGTCCAGCCTTGGTTTTCGCGGCAGCCGCAGGCGGTTCGCCCTGCTCTCCACCGGTTGCGGCGGCATCCGGAGCCATGGATGGACCCCCGCCTTCACGGGGGCGACGAATCGGGGCGGAGCGCGGCCTGGCCGGGCCCACGGGCGCACCGGGCGCACTTCGAAACGAGATGTGTGCATCCGGTAGCCTCCGCCGGGGCGCAGGACGAGGGACGGGGCGGACCATGACATCGCATGACAAAACATGACACTTCATGACATCTCCCGGGGTCCCGGAGCCTTTGGTAGAGAAGGAGCCGCATTGCCGGCCCGGCCCGGCGCGGCTATTTGGGCCGGCATCATGCTACGCCGCCTCTATGACGGAACCATGCGCCTCGCCGGGCATCGCGCCGCGGCGTGGATACTGGCGGCGGTCGCCTTTGCGGAGAGCGTCGTCTTTCCGGTGCCCGCGGATGTGCTGCTCATTCCGATGGTGCTGGCGGCGCCCCGGCGGGCATGGCGCTACGCGGCGGTCTGTACCGGCGCATCGGTTGCGGGCGGCGTTGCGGGCTACGGCGCCGGCGCCTTCCTCTTCGACGCCGTGGGCTGGCCGCTGCTCCGGTTCTATGGCTACGGCGAGGCCTTTGCGGAAGCGCAGGCGCTCTACAACGCGCATGGCAGCCTTATCGTCTTCACCGCGGCCTTCTCGCCGATTCCCTACAAGGTCTTCACCATTGCCAGCGGCTTTGCCGGCACCGACATCGGCACCTTCGTCCTGGCTTCGGCGGCGGGCAGGGGGCTGCGCTTCTTCATCGTCGCCGCGCTCCTCTGGCGTTTCGGCACGCCGCTCCGCGCGTTTATCGAACGCCGGCTCGCGCCCTTGACGCTCGCTTTCGTCGTGCTGCTCGTGGCAGGCTTCGTCCTGTTGAGGGTGCTGTGATTCAGTTCCTGCTCCATCCGGCGGCGCTGGCCGCCGGCAGCCTGGCGGCGCTGGCCGCGGCGTTGGGCTTCCAGCATCTGGGGGGCCTGGAGCCGTGCCCGCTCTGCATCTGGCAGCGCTGGCCGCATGTCGCGACCGCCTTGCTTGCCGCTGTTTCGCTGGGCTTCCGGGGGCCGGTCGCGGCGGTTCTCATAGGGCTTGCCGGCCTGGCTGCGCTTGCCGGCGCGGGCCTCGCCGGTTTCCATGCCGGGGTCGAACAGCAATGGTGGCCCGGCCTCGCGGCCTGCGCCGGCGGCCCACCGGCCGAGACGGTTGCCGAGTTGCGCGAACGCCTGCTGAACGCGGCGCCCGCGCGCTGCGACGAAGTGGCGTGGTCGTTTCTTGGCCTCTCGATGGCGGCCTGGAACGGCCTGCTTTCGCTGGTGCTGGCGAGCATGGCAGTTGGTGCCCTGCGGCGCAGGATCCCGGCCGGCAGGAGCGATGCGGCATGACACGCCTTCCCGGAGACCCGACGCGGAAGGCGCGCATCGAGGCGATGGTCCGCGTCAACCATGCGGGCGAATACGGCGCGCAGCGCATCTACGAAGGCCAGCTTGCCGTGCTCGGGCGCGGGCCGGCCGGGCCCGCGCTCAGGCATATGGCGCGGCAGGAGGCGCGGCATCTGGCCTTCTTCGAGGCCGAACTCGCCGCCCGGCGGGTGCGCCCGACCGCGTTGCAGCCGCTCTGGCATCTGGCCGGTTTCGCGCTCGGCGCCGCCACCGCGGCCCTCGGCGAGCGCGCCGCCATGGCCTGCACTGTCGCGGTCGAGGAGGCCATCGACGAGCATTATGCGGGCCAGCTCGAGGCGCTGGAGGGCGAGGAGCCGGAACTGGCCTCGGCCATCGAACGGTTCCGGGCCGAGGAGCTGGAGCACCGCGACACGGCGCTTGCTGCCGGGGCGGAAGAAACCCCCGCCTACGGCCTGCTCTACCGCGCCGTAAACGCCGCCTCGAAGCTCGCAATCGCGCTCTCGACGCGCATCTGAACCGCCATTTACAGCGCCGGGGCGCGCTGATAGGTTCCGCGCCTTCCGGGGGGACTGGGGCGGCGAGGCGAATGAAGGTTATTGCGGGCAACGGCAATCGACCGCTCGCCCAGGCGATCGGCGACTATCTCGAGGTGCCGCTGACCGCCGCCAGCATCAGGAATTTCGCCGACAAGGAAGTTTTCGTCGAAATCGAAGAGAACGTCCGCGGCGAGGACGTGTTCGTGGTCCAGTCCACCTCCTACCCCGCCAACGACACGCTGATGGAACTGCTGGTCGCCATCGACGCCCTGAAACGCGGCTCGGCGCGGCGCATCACGGCCGTCATCCCCTATTTCGGCTATGCCCGGCAGGACCGCAAAACGGGGCCGCGCACGCCGATTTCGGCCAAGCTGGTCGCCAACCTGATTACCATAGCGGGCGCCCACCGGGTGCTTACCATGGACCTGCACGCCGGCCAGATTCAGGGCTTCTTCGACATCCCGACCGACAATCTGTTCGCGGCGCCGGTCTTCTCCAGCGACATCAAACAGGTGTTCGGCGCCGAGGCCCCGGTCATCGTGTCGCCGGACGTGGGCGGCGTCGTGCGCGCCCGCGCCATTGCGCGCCGTCTTGACAGCGAGCTCGCGATCATCGACAAGCGCCGCCCGCGCGCTGGCGTTTCCGAGGTGATGAACATCATCGGCGAGGTCGGCGGGCGGCGTTGCGTCATCGTCGACGATATCGTGGACAGCGCCGGCACCTTGTGCAATGCGGCAGTGGCGTTGATGGAAGAAGGGGCGAGCGGCGTGTCTGCCTATGTCTCGCACGGCGTCCTGTCGGGCGGGGCGGTGGACCGCGTGACGGCCTCGCCGATAGACATGCTGGTGACGACGGACAGCATCGAGGCGACCGAGGCGATGCAGGACGCGGACAACATCCGGCAGATCACCGTCGCGCCTCTGCTGGGCGAGGCGGTGTTGCGGATTACCCAGAGCCGGTCGGTCTCGAGCCTGTTCAACTAGGCCGGTCCGGAGAAGACAGGAAGTACGGAAGATCATGAGCGAAAACGCCATTCTCGCCGCATTGCCGCGGCAGGGCGCCGGCACGGGGCCGGCGCGGGCGCTGCGCCGCGAAGGCCGGGTGCCGGCAATCGTCTATGGCGGCAGCAAACCGTCGGCGACGGTGTCCGTGGACGACCGGCGGCTGCGCTGGCTGTTGGGGCGCGGCGGCTTCACCGCAACGCTGCTCGACCTGGACATCGAGGGTACGGGGCGGGAGCGCGTCATACCGAAGGAGGTCCAGCTCCATCCGGTCACCGACCGCCCGCTGCATGTCGATTTCATGCGCGTGTCGGCGGCTTCCGAACTTCAGGTGCGGGTAGCGGTCTCGCTGCTCAACCAGGAGAGCTGCGTCGGTTTGCGGGCGGGCGGCACGCTCGCTGTCGCGCAATACGATGTCGAGGTCGTCTGCCGCGCGGACAGCATTCCCGAATCGCTGGAGGCGGATATCGCGGAACTGGAGATCGGCAGCGGCCTGCGGCTTTCCGATATTTCGCTGCCGGAAGGCGTGCGCCCGACCGGCGACGACGACCCGCTGATCGTCTCGGTGTCGGCGCCTGCCGGCGGCCTGGACGAGGATGCGGTCGACGAGGAAGAGGAAGTGGAGGAGGAAGGCGAGCAGCCTGCCTCCGACTGACTGCCCGGGCAGGGGAGGGCCGCCAGCCGTGCAACTCTTTGTCGGGCTCGGCAATCCCGGCCAGAAATACGCCCGCCACCGCCACAATATCGGTTTCATGGCGCTGGACGCCATCGCGGCCCGGCACGGCTTTCCGCCCTTCCGCAAGCGTTTCCGCGGGCTGGTCAGCGAGGGCCGGCTGGGAGACGAGCGGGTGGCGCTGCTGAAACCGCAGACATTCATGAACGAGTCCGGCCGCGCGGTGTCCGCAGCGATGCAGTTCTACAAGGCCGGACTTGCCGAGGTGGTGGTGTTCCATGATGAGCTCGACCTTGCGGAGGGCAAGCTGCGCGTGAAGACGGGAGGCGGTTCGGCCGGCCACAACGGGCTGCGCAGCATCGAACGCCTGGTCGGACCGGCCTACCGCCGCGTGCGCCTCGGCATTGGCCATCCGGGCGATTCGAGGCGCGTCACCGGCCATGTGCTGCATGCCTTCGACTCAGAGGACGCCGGCTGGCTGATGCGGATGCTGGATGCGGTCGCGCGCTCGGCCGACCTGCTGGCGGAGAACAACGACGCGAATTTCATGAACCGGGTTGCGATTCTGACCCGCCCGCCTTCTTCCGCGCCGACTACAGAGGCCTGACCGCCAATGGGCTTCAAATGCGGCATTGTGGGGCTGCCGAATGTCGGCAAGTCCACGCTCTTCAACGCGCTGACGGCGACTGCCCAGGCCCAGGCGGCCAACTATCCCTTCTGCACGGTCGAGCCGAATGTCGGGCGCGTCGCCGTGCCGGACCCCCGGTTGGAGAGGGTCGCCGGACTTGCGGGCGCGGCAGCCGTGCTGCCGACCTTCCTGGAGTTCGTCGATATCGCCGGGCTGGTGCGCGGTGCGTCGCGCGGCGAGGGGCTCGGCAACCGCTTCCTCGCCAACATCCGCGAGGTGGACGCCGTCGCCCATGTACTGCGCTGCTTCGAGGACGGCGGCATTACGCATGTGGACGACGGCATCGATCCGGCCCGCGACGCCGAGACGGTCGAAACCGAACTCATGCTGGCCGACCTCGAAAGCCTGGAGCGGCGGTTCGACCAGGCGAAGAAGCGCGCGGCGGCCGGCGACCCGGAACAGAAAGTCCTCGCGCGCACGATGGAGCCCGTGCTGGCGGCACTGGAGGCGGGCCGCCCGGCGCGCAGCGTTTCCTTCGACCGGGACGACGACCGGGCGGCCTTCGAGGGCCTGCAATTGCTGACCGCGAAGCCGGTGCTTTATGTGTGCAATGTCGGCGAGGCGGATGCCGAGGCCGGCAACGGCTTTTCCCGGCAGGCGGCGGCGCGCGCGGTCAGCGAGGGCGCCGAATGCGTCACGGTATCGGCTGCCGTCGAGGCCGAGATCGCCATGCTCTCCGATGCCGGGGAGCGCGCCGCCTTTCTGGAAACTCTGGGCCTTGAGGAGTCCGGCCTCGACCGCGTGATCCGCGCCGGTTACCGCCTGCTCGACCTCATCACCTTCCTGACGGCCGGGCCGAAGGAAGCACGCGCCTGGACGGTGCCCGACGGCGCAACCGCGCTCGAGGCGGCGGGGCGCGTGCATACCGATTTCGAGCGGGGCTTCATCCGCGCCGAAACCATCGCCTTCGATGATTATGTGGCATTCGGCGGCGAGCGCGGCGCGAAGGAAGCCGGGCGGATGCGCGCCGAAGGCCGCGACTATGTGGTGCAGGACGGCGATGTGATGCTCTTCCGGTTCAACCTTTAGCGACCGGCCTCGCCACTCGAACTCTCTTCCGGGCCTTGACAAGAGATGATTGATGCGTGAGCATCACGCATCGTTTCAGTCTCCGGAGGGAGGCGGTCATGCGCACCACACTGAATATCGACGACGACCTGCTGCTTGCGGTCAAGGAAATCGCAAGGCGCGAATCCAAATCCGTCGGCGGCGCGGTCTCGGACCTGCTTCGCCAGGCGCTAACGGGCGATGAGCCGTCCGGACTGGCGGAAGCGCAGGCACCGTTTCGGATGGCCGAGTTCGGCTTCCAGCCGTTCCCGCCGCGCGGCGGCATCGTCACCAACGAGCTGATCGACCGGCTCCGGGAAGAAACCGGCGGCTGATGCGCGCCCTGCTGGACGTCAATGTGCTGATCGCCCTGCTCGACGCCCAGCATCTGCACCACGAGCTCGCCTGGCGCTGGCTCCGCGACAATATCCGCCACGGCTGGGCCACCTGCTCGTTGACCCGCAATGGGTGCGTACGGGTCATGTCCCAGCCGAAATACCCGAACAGCCTGCCGCCGCGCGTCGTTGCGGGCCGCCTGCGCGATGCGGTCGCAACAAACCATCACCGCCACTGGACCGACGATGTGAACCTGCTCGATCCCGGAATCGTGGACTGGCGGCACATCATCGGGCCGAACCAGATCGCGGATATCCACCTGCTGGCGCTGGCTGTTGCCCATGAGGGCCGGTTCGTCACTTTCGACGCCCGCATTTCCCCCACTGCCGTGATTGGCGCGCGTGACAGCAATTTCTGTGTGATCTGACCGCCGCCGTGCGTTATGCGGCCGCCTGTTGCCCCCTCATCGCCTCCGCGGCCGGGATGACCTCCTCCACGATGCGGCGCGTCTGGGCCATAATCTCGTCGTCGTCCCGGCCCATCGGGCGCAGGATGAACTTCGAGATGCCGGCATCCACGAAGGCGGTGAGGCGGGCGAGGATGTCTTCCCGGTCGCCCACCGCCCATTGCCGGTGCGGGTCGCGCCCGGTGCGCTTCATCTGGGCCTCGGCCGCCTTTGCCACCAGCGGCTCGTCCCAGGAGCCGAAGCGCGCATTCAGCCCGGTGCCGAAATGGTCCGGGTCGAACGGGCGGCCCTCGGCCACGGCGGCGTCGCGGATCGCGGCGACCACCGGCCCCACTTCCTCCGGGGCCTCGCCGCCCGCCTGCCAGCCCGTGCCCCACTTTGCGGTCCGGCGGATCGCGGCCCGGCTCGACCCGCCGATCCAGAGCGGCAGCGGATCCTGCACCGGGCGCGGCGAGATCGTGGCGTCCTTCATGGCGTAGAACTCGCCCGCGAAGCTCACCTTTTCCTCCGACCAGAGCCGGGAGAGGATTTCCAGCCCCTCATTGGTGCGGCGCGCGCCCTTGTCGAAGGCTTCGCCGCGCACCTGCCATTCCGGCCCGCGCGGGCTGCCGACGCCGAAGGCCGGCAGCAGCCGCCCCTCGCTCAGCATGTCGATGGTGGCGCACTGCTTGGCGAGCAGCAGCGGATCGCGCAGGCCGACCGACGCGACATTCATGCCGAACTTGATCCGCCTCGTGCGCCCGGCGATGGCCGCCATGGCGCTCATGCACTCCAGGATCGGCTGCCGGGAGACGAGCCGGTCCGTCTGCCAGAGCGAATCGACCCCGCTCTCCTCGCACAGATCGACCCAGCGCCAGAAGGCGCGCGCATCCGAAAACGGAAAATCCGCCAGCCCCAGTCCGACACCGATGCCCATTGCCCGCCGCTCCTGCTATATCCGGGGGCGACTATACCCGAGACATCCGACAGCCGGGAGCGGCACCCATGGAATTCGGTCTGAGCATCCCCAATCGCGGCCCTATGGCCACCCCGGAAGCCATAAAGGCGCTGGCCGCAAAGGCTGAGGAGAGCGGTTTCGTCCGCCTCGCCATACCCGACCATATCGTCATCCCGAAGAGCTATGCCTCGCGCTACCCCTATGACGCTTCCGGCAAGCTCGCCGGGGACTGGGGCGACTGCATGGAGCAGCTCATCCTGATGACCCATGTGGCGGCGGTCACGAAGAAGGCGCGCATCCTCTCCGCCGTCATGGTGGTGCCGCACCGCCCGGCGGTGTTCACCGCCAAGGCGGTCGCGACGATGGACGTGCTTTCCGGCGGGCGCATCGACCTCGGCGTCGGCGCGGGCTGGCTGCGCGAGGAGTTCGAAGCCATCGGCGCCCCCGATTTCGATGCCCGCGGGCGCGTCACCGGCGAGTACCTGGAAGCGTTCAAGACGCTCTGGACCGCCGAGGCCCCGTCCATGACGGGCGAATTCGCCGCGTTCGACGGCATCGCTTTCGACCCGAAGCCCGTGCAGCGCCCGCACCCGCCGATCTGGACTGGCGGCGAGAGCGGGCCGGCGCTGCGCCGCGCGGCCCGCCATGCCGATGTCTGGTTCCCCATCGGCGCCAATCCGCGCCATCCGCTCGACACGCCCGCGCGCTTCGCCGCCGGCGTCGCGGGCATGCGCGCCGCAGCGAAGAAGATCGGCCGCGACCCGGCGGAGATCGGGCTCGCCTTCTCGGCCAATTGGTACCGGGAAGACCTCTCGCGGCAGAACGACGAGGGCGACCGCTTCCTCCTGACGGGCTCGGACGAGCAGGTGGCCGAGGACGCGGCCGCGCTCCGCGAGATCGGTGTGACGCGCTTCATGTTCAACTTCCTCCGCCCGACCCTGGACGAGACCTTCGCCGCCATCGACCGCTTCCGCGAAAACGTCATGGCCCGGCTCCTGCCGTGACCGCACCGCTGGAGCCGGCCGCTCTCGAGGACGTGCGCTTCAACGAGGCGGGACTCGTCCCCGCCGTCGCCCAGGCGCACGACACCGGCGAGGTGCTGATGATGGCCTGGATGAACCGCGAGTCGCTCGCCGAGACGCTGCGCACCGGCCGCGCCTGCTACTGGTCGCGCTCGCGTCGGGCCTTCTGGCGCAAGGGCGACACCTCGGGCCATATCCAGCGCGTGCGCGAATGCCGGCTCGACTGCGACGGTGACACGGTCCTGCTGAAGGTCGAGCAGACCGGCCCTGCCTGCCATACCGGCGCCAGAAGCTGCTTCTTCCGCCGGCTGGGGGAAGAAGAGGACGCGCCGGCATGATCCGGACATTGCGCGGGCTCGTCGCGGGTCTGGCATTGCTGGCAGCCGGCTGTGCGACCGCTCCGCCCGACAGTCAAGGCAATCTGTGCTCGGTGTTCGAGCAATATCCGGACTGGTACGACTATGCCCGCGCCAGCGAGAGCGAGTGGGGCACGCCCGTGCCGGTTCAGATGGCGTTCGTGCACCGGGAATCGAGCTATCGCAGCCATGCGCGGCCGCCGAGAAAGTGGCTCTGGTTCATCCCGTGGGGGCGCCAGACATCGGCCAAGGGCTATGCGCAGGCGCTGGACGGCACCTGGGAGGAATACGAAGACGAGCGCGGCGGGCTGTTCCGCAGCCGCACAGACATGGAGGACGCGCTCGACTTCATCGGCTGGTACAACCGCAAGAGCCATCGTCAGCTCGGCATTTCCTACACCGATGCCTACAGCCTCTACCTGGCTTATCACGAGGGGCGCGCCGGCTACCGGAGCGGCAAGTGGAAGAACAAGCAGGGCGTGAAGGCCGCGGCCCGCAAGGTCGCCCGCACGGCCAAGCGCTACACCTCCCAGTTCGCCAAGTGCCAGTCCCGCTTCCGCTGCGACTCCTGGTACCAAGTCTGGCCCTTGTGCAGCTGACCGCGATCAGCCCCGGAGCAGGGACCACCCCTGCGATGTGTCATGAGATGTCATGAAGTGTCATGTTTTGTCATGATCCGTATGCGCAGGGCTCATATGCGGTGGTCCTTTCAGGCATGAAGCTGTCATTTCGGGGGGCTTCGGGTATTCCGTTGGGTTTTCCCGATCTTGCGTCTTCGGCATGAGCTTTTCCTTTCGATCCCGGTTCGTTCCGTTCTCCCCGCCGCCGGCCTCCGTGCGGCGGGACCCTTTTTCGCGCGTATCGCGGGTGCGCGCGTGCGTGCGTTTCGCGCCGGCGCGGTTCGCGCGCCTGATTGTGCGCGCGAGGCAGGTGCGGGGCGCACGTCTCCCGTGCGTTCCGTTGGGATTTTTTCGCGCCGGCGCGAAGCAGGAGGCAATGCGGCCCGCGGATGCCGCTTCCTCCTGTCTCATCCTACCACGGATATTTTGATGTCAAGTCATTTCCAGGAATTATTTCATACAACTTGAACGAATGATGGCCCGCCGTGCCCGACGGGGCAGCCGCCGGCTGTCGTTCGCCGTGTCCGGCAAAGCTGTCGCGGTTCTTTCATTGACATCGAAAATGCATGCCGGGCAGATTTTCGGGAGCAAGGTGCTGCCAAGGCGGTCGGAGGCCTGCTGTGGGTACATCGGCGAGCGCGGGAAACCGGGTTTGGCGTCTGCCGCGAGGGCTGCGGCGCGCGGCAGGATGGTGGCGTTGTCCGCCGATGCGGTTCTTCGGCCGGGTGCAGGTACTAACGGGCGCCGTGACGCTCTGGGCGGGCGGCCTGGCCACCGCCGCCGCGCTCGACCCTTGACGGTCGCGCGCCGGCAATGGCCAGACTGTCAGGTGATTACCGTCTCAATACACATCATGGCGCCCCTGGAATGGTGTGCTCCATCCGTGTCTCGCTATCGACGGTACAATATCTTGAAATCTTGAACATTTGAGGACACAGGGAATGGCTAGTAGAGAGAAGCTTGGCAACTCGTAGCTACCGTTTACGCTACCCTTGGGCGACAAAAGGTTACGGGCACTAGAGAAGCGAAATCTTTCAATTCTAATCGCTATGGCAATCGTATCATTCTTACTCTTAAAATTCCGCGATCATGTCGCTTACATTGTAGATTCAAACGATATATGTGAGGATTATATAGTTCGCGATATATCAAAAATAATATTGCCTAAATTGGTTAGACACTGTGAACGGGTAAACTTGTCTACTCATTTTCCGAGCGCGATCTAGATTCAATTAAGCACAAATTTACCCACTTTTATGGACGCAGTGGCATACTCATTATTCTAGACATATGGATAACCCTCGTGTTTGCCATCCAATTTATTCTTCACTACAAGAGGAATGCGTGGATTTATCAAGCACGGAGAAGTGAGATACATATGTTTTGGAAGAGCGATACTATCCGATGCTCGCTTATGGTGTCAATTAATTCACTTCTTCTTCCTGGAGCAATTGCGTTGAGTTTTGTCTGGTATCCCACCGGATCGCTTGTTTATTCGCCAGACAATTGGGAACCAGTTTCTCTTTTTTTGTGGGCAGATATGGTTTCTGCTTACGGAGTTGGAGCCTTTATTCAAACTCTTGTTTCTCAAGTCGTAGTATCAACCCGTCTTCCAGTAATATTCTCGCATCCTATGATTTTATGCAGTGTGAAAATGTTGACTAAATAATGCTCGACATGCGCCATGGCAAGGGGAATTAAACAGGATACCTTATGTCTTGTATGAGATTACAATGCAAGAGGAGAATTCGCCGTTCTTGACGATCCGGCCGTTACGTTTCAAGGTCTGCACCTCATGGAAGTCGACAATTGAGCGCCGCAAGAGTCGGCGCGCGTGCTGGCAAAGTTTACATCCGAAGAGGCCGCTCTAAGCCTTGCACCTTTCTTCCGATCTAATGGTCTCCTAGAGCGTTAGGCCCTAGACGTGGGGTTCCCCGCCAGCCGACCTATCCCTCCCGCTCTTGTCCTCTTGCGCCGCCGCCGCCAAATTCCCTACAGTGAGTTGCCGCATCAAGAGGGAAACTGCTGATGCCAGACCTCCGCCCGGTCATGCTCCCGCACAACGACTATCAGCCATCGAAGGCCGAACTGGAAGAGCCGGTCGAGCTTCGCAAGCCGGACGGTTCACGCCCCACGGCAGGGGACTTTGCGCGGGCCGTGCTTCAGCCGGTGACAGTCAAGCGGACGGTGCGGCCAGAGTAAGGACGGCATGTTGCGGCTTCTACTTCTGGCACTGCTTGCTGCAACCCTTGGCGTGTCTGCCCCATTTCCGGTCATGGGGCAAAGCGACGAATCCTGTATCGCCTATATGGAAGCGGACGCTGCCTATCGACAGGCAAAAATCGTTGCATCCGCCAAGCCGGACTATAGGGCTGCCCAAGAAGAAGCCGAAAGGGCGCACCGTAAATGGAGTGAAGCTTATGACAAGGCGCGCCGCAAAGAGGAAAAAGCGTTCGAAATTGCGTTCTGGGAGGCGAAGCTTAAGGGGATCAAGATGTCAAAGGACGCTCACAAGCTCCTCTTTCCTGAAGACGATGTGGCAGAGAACGCCGCTCGCGAAGTGAGGGATGAAGCGACGGCTACTGTAGATGCACTCCTAGCCTACTACACGCTTTTGGCAGACCGGAGACGGGGGCAAGCATACCGTGCTGCCTACCAAGGACCGATAAGCAGCAACCCCCATGTCATGGCTCAACTTATCCTCGCGGACCGAGAGCGATGCCGACAGCGCTTTGAGTAGAGGCGTTTCGGCACTTTCGTATATAATCTCCTATTAAAAGGGGTGACTTTTGACGTGACGCTGCAGCATCGCGACTAGGGCGGCAGGCAGGATTCGAACGGCAGCATCACCGCGGGCAGCGGCGACGATGCCGCCTTTTACGTTGCGGAATCGCGGACTGGAAGCCTCGACCCGCGGGCTTGCGGGGATCGTCGGCCACGATACGGCGGACCATCTAACGGCTGCGCCGCAACGCAGCCTGCTCGCGGGCGAAGGCGGCATTGCTTTAACCATCGTCATCGCAATTTGCCCGCCGTGCAATTCCTACAGCGCCGTTACTTCATACCCCAGGCGGGGAAAGTGGACGTGGACGCGGCCGGTTTTCGGGTCTTCGCGGCGGATGGCTATTTCGGTCGGCGTCGCATGCACGACCTCGCCCTCCACGGGATCGAGTGCGAAATCCTCGGTCGCCACTCGGACGCGCACTCCGGGTGCAAAGTCGCCGGAGGCGCTGGCCGAAGCGAGGGTTTCCGGCTCTGCTTCCGAGGCGATGCGGAGCGCCTCCGCCGGTGTGAGTTCCGAGCGCTGCCCGTGCCCGATGTTTGCGATCCGCGCCATCCAGTGCCCGATGCGGGGGTAGCCGGCGAGAACATGGGCCGCCTTGCCTTCGAGCGCCTTCAGCCACCAGAGGCGCTGGTAGAGGGCGAAGTCGGCAAGCCGGGGCGTGCGGCCGGCGAGGTCCGGCCCCGGCCGGGCCAGCAGGTCTTCCACCCAGTCCAGCATGAGGCGAAGCTGGCCTTCCTGGTGCGGCAGGTCCGCCGCCACCCGCTCCATGCTCGGCGCCTCGTGTCCCCTCATCGCCGAGCGGTCGCTGAAGAAGCCTTCGGACAGCCCCTCCCGGTTCATGCCGGTGACATAGCGCGCGGTCGGCCACATCAGCACCCGTTCGGCCCAGGTTGCGAGCACGGCGTCAAACCCGCTCCCGTATTCGGGCAGCAGCGGCGGGTCGGGGAAGCGGCGGTCGAGTTCCATCGCGATGCGGAGCGTGTCGCAATAGATGTCGGCGCCGATCTGCAACGCCGGCGTGCGGCGGAAACCGCCGGTGAGCGGCATCAGCTCGGGTTTCGGCAGCACCATCGGCACGATGACCGAGCGCCAGGCGAGGCCCTTCAGCCCGAAGGCGAGGCGGATTTTTTCCGCATAGGGCGATATGTCGTAATGGTGCAGGATGAGGTCGGCCATTTCCGCAAACCCGGCGCTGTTGACAGGCACAAGGAATATCGCCGACGAAGCGGAGCGCAACTCCTTCGACTAGAAAGGCCTACCGGCATGAGCGAGACAGACAGAGACGAACCCTTTCCGGGCTACCGCTTCGACCCGGCCGCAAGCGTCCGTTCGGACGGCGCCCAGGCCGTGCTCCGGAGCGCGAT
This sequence comes from Alphaproteobacteria bacterium, assembly GCA_965261985.1. Lineage (GTDB taxonomy): Bacteria > Pseudomonadota > Alphaproteobacteria > Bin95 > Bin95 > Bin95. The sequence continues at coordinate 2,877,393 of OZ253490.1, read as the reverse complement.
CCTCGACCATGGCGACGGTTCGCTCTTCGACACGGAGCCGCAGCATATCGAGACGGCCCTGGCACGCCTCGCTCCGGAGGACGGCGCATGAGCCTGACCGATCTCACTCTTGCCCAAGCGGCCGCCGGCGTCGCGGCTGGCGAGTTTACGGCGATGGAGCTGACGGAAGCTGCGCTCGCGCGGATCGAGGCGGTCAACCCGAAGCTGAACGCTTTCGTCCGCGTCGAGGAGGAGACCGCCCGCGCCGGCGCCGCCGCTGTTGACGCCCGGCGCGCCGCGGGCCAGCCGCTCGGGCCGCTGGCCGGCGTGCCGCTCGCCCACAAGGACATGTATTACCGCGCGGGCGGGCTCACGACCTGCGGCAGCAAGATCCGCAGGGAGTTCCGCCCGGAGGTGACCTCGACCGCGCTCGCACGGCTGGCGGAGGCCGGCGCCACCTATCTGGGCGGCCTCAACATGGCCGAGTTCGCAATGGGGCCGACCGGCCATAACGAGCATTTCGGCCCCTGCCGCAATCCGTGGGACACCACGCGGGTCACCGGCGGTTCCTCCTCGGGTTCCGGTTCGGCCACGGGCGGGCGGCTCTGTTTCGGTGCGCTCGGCTCCGATACCGGTGGGTCGATCCGCCTGCCGGCCGGCTTCTGCAACCTCGCCGGCATGAAACCGACCCAGACGCGGGTCAGCCGTTTCGGCGTGATGGGCCTTTCCTTCTCGCTGGACAATGTCGGCCCGCTCACGCGCACCGTGCTGGACAATGCGCTGATGCTGGCGGCGATTGCCGGGCACGACCCGCTGGACCCGACCTCGGCGCCGAATCCCGTCCCGGACTATGCCGCCGCGGCCCGCGCGCCCAGGGCGGCAGGCGTGCGGGTCGGCGTCGCGCGGGGCTTCTTCGAGGAGGAAGCCGACGAGCTGGCGCTGGCCGCCCGCGACAGCGCGCTCGGCGCACTCGTTTCCGCCGGGGCCCGGCTTGTCGAGGTCGATGTCGGCGACATGGCGCGCATCAACGCGCTGTCGGCGCCGCTCACCGCCTCGGAAGCGGCAACGCTGCACGCCCACTGGCTGCGCGAAAGGCGGGAGGACTACGGTGCCCAGATGCGGGCGCGTTGCGAGATGGGGTTCCGTTTCAGCGCGGTCGAATACCTCGCGGCCCAGCAGCTCCGTCCCCGGATCGTGACGGAATTCGTCGAGCGCGTGTTCTCGGTCTGCGACGTGCTGCTGGCGCCGACCTTCAATGTCGCCACGCCGACGATCGAGGAAACCGATGTCGGGTCGTCCCAGGGGTTCGAGGAGGTCATCTCCCGCCTCTCGCGCTGCACGCGCCCGTTCAACTACCTGACGGTTCCGGGCCTGGCGCTTCCGACACCGGAGGCGGTGCTCGGCATGCCGGGCTCGATCCAGCTTCTGGCGCGTCCCTTCGGCGAAGCGGCGCTCTACAGCCTGGGAGCGGCCTACGAGGCGGAAACGGGGTTCCCGGCCCGCAGTCCCGACCTCTGAGCGCTGCAGGCGGCGCGGGCTTGCATCGGGCGGGGACGGGGCATACCGTTTCCGCTCGACGGTCCGCTACCGCGTGGGACGCGCTCCCACTCCGAACGGCTATCGCAAGGGAAATCAGCCGTTGTTACAGTGCGCCGGCGATCCGTCGGACGGCAGGGAACCTTCGGGGAGGCCGACGATGCAGGACTCAGCAACCCAGGGTAACGGCGCGGCACCGGACGGACAGGTCACCGAGGATTCCGTCGCCAGAGTGTTTCGCGAGGGCGTCTATCCTTATGCGGACCGCATGAAGCGGGCCGAATACGAACGCCTCAAGGCGGCGCTCCAGGTCGAACTGCTGAAGGCGCAACACTGGGTCAAGGAATCGGGCGCGAAGGTGATCGTGCTGTTCGAGGGGCGCGACGCGGCCGGCAAGGGCGGCACGATCAAGCGTTTCACGGAGCATCTGAACCCGCGCGGCGCGCGTATCGTGGCGCTTGAGAAGCCGAGCCAACGCGAACGCAGCCAATGGTTCTTCCAGCGCTATGTCCGCCATTTTCCGGCGGCCGGCGAGATCGTGCTGTTCGACCGCTCCTGGTACAATCGGGCCGGGGTGGAGCGCGTGATGGGGTTCTGCACCGGGTCCGAATATCTGGAGTTCATGCGCGAGTGCCCGGAGCTGGAGCGGATGCTGGTGCGCAGCGGCGTAAGGCTGTTCAAATACTGGTTTTCGGTCTCTCAGGAGGAGCAGGTGCAGCGGTTCGACAGCCGGCTCACCGATCCCCTGAAACAGTGGAAGATCTCGCCCATCGACCTCGCCTCGCTGGACAAGTGGAACGCCTATACGCAGGCCAAGGAAGCGATGTTCTTCTACACCGACACGGCCGACGCGCCGTGGACGGTCATCAAGTCGGACGACAAGAAGCGCGCCCGCCTCGCCTGCCTGCAGCATTTCCTTTCCAGCCTTCCATACCCGGACCGCGATACGGCAGTGGTCGAGGGTCCGGACCCGATGATCGCCGGCCCGGCCGAGCGGGTCGTGGACCGCAGCGAGCCGATGGGTTCGGGCGTCTGACAAACGGGTCCGCGCGCCCGGCAGCGCGATGAGCCGCCAGGGGGCGGGGGTCTGGGACCCGGCGCGGCTGCGTCGCTCGGCGCTTGCCTATCTCGCGCGCTATGCCGCGCCCTTGGCGCATGTCCGGCGCATCCTGCAACGACGGCTCGACCGGGCGGCCGCCAGCGGCGCGGAGATGCGCGCCGGCCCGGAGGACATCGAGGCCGTTCTCGCCGACCTGGAGCGCATGGGGCTGATCGACGACCGCGCCTGGGCCGAGGCGCAGGCGCGGAGGCTTCGCCGGCGCGGCGCCTCGGCGCGCGCGGTCGCCGCAAGGCTTTCGTCCAGAGGCGCCCCGCGCGAGGAAATCGAGCGGCTGATCGCCGGGGAAGACGATGCGGCCGAACTCCACGCCGCCTGGGCCTTGGCGCGGCGCCGGCGCCTCGGCCCCTGGCGCGATCCTGCCGAGCGCGCGGCGCGGCGGCAGAAGGACCTGGCCGCGATGGCGCGGGCGGGCTTCGGACTGGACCATGCCCGGCGGGTCATCGACGCGGATGCCCCGCCGGGCGATGGTGGCGAGGATCAGTAGGGAACGGTGCCCTTGACGACGGTGCGGTGCAGCACGCGCCGCTCGCTTTCCATATCGAAATTGGCGACCGCGCGGTGCAGCAGGCAGCGATTGTCCCAGAGCACCAGGTCGCCCTTCCGCCATTTGTGCGTGTAGATGAAATCAGCCTTGGTCGCGCGGCGCAGCAGCCGGTTCAGATAGGCATGGCCTTCGTCCTTGGCCCGCCCCTCGATGTGGCCCGTGTGGATGCCGATATAGAGCGCCTTGCGGCCCGTAACCGGGTGGCTGCGCACCATCGGGTGGCTCACCGGCGGCCGCTCGCGTTTCTGGACCTCGGTTGCCGGCGGCTCCCCGACATTCCGCCGGCTGGCCTCCCAGCTGTGCACGGCGCGCAGGTCCGAGATTTCTTCCCGCGTCTCCGGGTCGAGCGCGTCCCATGCCATATGCATGTTGGCGAACTGGGTGTCGCCGCCCTCCGACGGCGTTTCGACCGCATGCAACATCGTCAGCAGCGAGGGTACGGCATGGTAGGACTTGTCCGTGTGCCAGAAGTAGTTGCCGCCCGAGATACGGATCGGCCTGCCGTCCTCGTCGAGATTGTGGATGACGTGCAGGAGCGGATATTTCCGGCCGTTCGGCAGGCGCCCGACATGCTCCTCGATCTCGCCGAAGCGGCGCGTGAAGGCGAGTTGCGCTTCCTTCGAAAGATTCTGGTCGCGAAACGCCAGGATGTGGTGTTCCAGGAACGCGTCCACGATCGCGTCGAAGACCTCGTCGTCGAACGGTGCCGCCAGGTCGATGCCCCGGATCTCGGCGCCGCCCACCGGCGACAGCGGCGAGAGCGTGAAAGGCGGCGGGGAAGCGATCTCGCGGGCGGGCGCGGCCATGGTGTCGGGCTCCTGCTTTCGTTCATGTGCGGGCAAGCCTAGCGGGGTTGCGCAACAGGGGGAAGCGGTCTCGCCATTGCCGGCCGAGGCGCTATGCTGGCCGGCGCAAGCCTGCCCGGAAGGACCGCCCGCATGAAATTCGGACTGCTTTACGAACACCAATTGCCGCGAAGCTGGGAAGAGAAGTCGGACTACGACCTGCTGCACGAGGCCATCGAACAGGTGGAACTCGCGGACCGGCTTGGCTTCGACTATGTCTGGGAGAACGAGCACCACTTCCTGGAGGAGTATTCGCACTCTTCCGCGCCGGAAGTATTCCTCGCCGCCTGTTCGCGCAACACAAAGCAGATCCGGCTCGGCCATGCGGTCGTGCTCTCCCCGCCGCCCTACAACCATCCTGCGCGGGTCGCCGAGCGCATCGCCACGCTCGACCTCATCAGCCACGGCCGGGTCGATTGGGGCACGGGCGAGAGCGGCTCGCGCGTCGAGTTGGAGGGCTTCGGCGTGCCCATGGAGGACAAGAAGGCGATGTGGGCCGAGGCGACCGAGCAGTCGGCCAACATGATGACCATGGCGCCCTATCCGGGCTTCGAGGGCCGGTTCTTCTCCATGCCGACCCGCAATGTGCTGCCCAAGCCCTACCAGCAGCCGCATCCTCCGCTCTGGGTGGCCTGCTCGCGCATGGAGACGATCCACGCCGCCGCCCGGGCCGGCATCGGCGCGCTGACCTTCGCCTTCGTCAACCCGGCGGTCGCGAAGCAGTGGGTGGACGAGTATTACGCCATCGTCAAGTCCGACGAGTGCGTGCCCATCGGCCATTCGGTCAACGCCAATATCGCCATGTGCACCGGCTTCTCGGTGCATCATGACGCCGAGGAGGCGAAGCGGCGCGGCGCGGACGGTTTCCGCTATTTCGGCTATTCGCTCGGACACTACTATGTCTTCGGCCAGCACAAGCCCGGCGTGACGCAGGTCTGGGAGCGCTTCGAGGAGGCGCGCGAGCATATGGACGATGTCGGCAAGGGCAGCGGCATCGGCACGCCCGACGAGGTGCAGGAGCATCTGCAGGAGTTCGCCGATGCCGGCGTGGACCAGGTGATCTTCATCCAGCAGGGCGGCAAGAACGAACACCGCCATATCTGCGAGGCGATGGAGTTGTTCTCGGCCGAGGTCATGCCGCATTTCAAGGCAGGAGAGGCCGAACGCGAGGCGAAAAAGGCGGCCGAGCTTGCGCCCTGGATCGAGGCGGCGCTCGCCCGCAAGCCGCGCATGGAACCGATCGCGCGGGCCGACATCCCGGCGGTCGCCGCTTACGGCCGCAATATCGTGCAGACGGATCAGGACGTGGACGCGCGCTCCACCCACCACGCCGCCGCCGACATCACCGTGCCCGCCAGCGACCCGATGGAGAGGGAGAAGGCCGCCGCCGCCGCAGCAGCGGAGGACTGATGCAGGGCAACGACCTACTGCCTGCGGGCGGCGGAGGAGAAACCGGCGGAAACGCCAAGATCGTCTATATCCTCTATCTCGCCAGCATCGTCATCGGGCTGCTGGCGATCATCGGGGTCGTCATCGCCTATGTGAGCCGGAACGACAGCGGCGGGTGGGTCAACGACCACTACCGGTTCCAGATCCGGACCTTCTGGATCGGCCTGCTGTATTCGGCGGTCGGCGTTGTCACCACCTTCATCGTGGTCGGCTGGCTGGTGCTGCTGGCGGCCCTGGTGTGGTGGATCGTCCGCTGCGTCAAGGGCCTCCAGTGCGTGTCCCGCTCCGAACCGTATCCCAATGTAACGACCTGGCTGTGGTGAGGCGGCCCGCCGGCTGCTAGGGTCCGGCAACGAAAACATCTGCGGCAGGAGGGGGGGAGACCCATGAGCTACGATCTCGTCATCAGGAACGGCACCGTCGTGGACGGCTCGGGGCTCGCGCGCTACCGCGCCGATGTCGGCGTCAAGGACGGGCGGATCGCGCGCATCGGGCGCATCGCCGCCCCGGCGGATGAGGTCATCGATGCCGAGGGCCATGTCGTGTCGCCCGGCTTCGTGGACGGCCACACGCATATGGACGCGCAGCTGTTCTGGGACGAGCTCGGCTCCTGCTCCTGCTATCACGGCGTCACCACGGCGGTGATGGGCAATTGCGGCTTCACGCTCGCTCCCTGCCGCGAGGCCGAAGCCGACCTCGTGTTCCGCAATCTGGAGCGCGCGGAGGACATCGACCGCAACGCCATGCTGACCGGGATCGACTGGAGCTGGGAGACCTTCCCCGAGTTCATGTCCGCCGTGGATGCCGTGCCCAAGGGCATCAACTATGCCGGCTATATCGGCCATGCGGCGCTGCGCACCTATGTCATGGGTGAGCGCGCCTTCGAGGAAGAGGCCGGCGAGGACGACCTGAAGGTCATGGAAGCGCATGTGCGCGAGGCGGTGCGCGCGGGCGCGCTCGGCTTCTCGACCTCGCGCAGCCCGAGCCACCTCACCTCCGACGACCGGCCGGTCGCGAGCCGCGTGGCGACCTTCTCCGAGGTGCAGCATCTTGTCCGCGCCATGGGCGAGGAGGGCGCCGGCATCTTCCAGCTCGCCATGGAGCGTGGCGGCGACAACGAGATGATGGCCTTCTACCAGAGCCTCATCGACCTTTCGGCCGAGACCGGCCGCCCGGTCACCTTCGGCTCGCTCAGCCGGCGCGAGCGGCCGGGCCAGTGGCGCGTCTTCTACGACCTGATCTCGGAAGGCAACCGCAACGGCGCCAATGTCTTCACCCAGGTCCATGCGCGCGAGATCAACTCGGTGCTCTCCTTCGAGACGAGCACGCCGTTCGACAAGCGCGAGGTCTGGCGCGATATCCGCGCCCTGCCGCTGGAAGCGCAGAAGAAGGCGTTTGCCGACCCCGAGACCCGCGCCCGCCTGATCGAGGTGGCGAGCCACGAGCATGACGGCGAGGCGGTGGTCGGCGCCGAGGCCCGCCCGCCCGAGTGGGACATCTTCTACCTGATGGACCGGATCAGGCTGCCGCACCGCTCGCTTGCCGAGATCGCCGCCGAGCGCGGCGTCCATCCGGCCGAGGCGATGATCGACATCGCGCTGGAACACGACCTCAAGGCGTTCTTCCGCCAGCCGATCGCCAATGAGAACCTGGACGACGCGCTGGAGCTGATGCGCCACCCCTATGCCTGCACGACCTTCTCGGACTCGGGCGCGCATGTCTCGCAGATCGTCGATTGCTCGCTGCAAACGCACCTGCTGAGCCACTGGGTGCGCGAGCGCGAGGCCTTCACCCTCGAAGAGGGCGTGCGCAAGATCACCTACGACACCGCGACTCGCTGGGGCTTCCATGACCGCGGCCTGCTGCGCGAGGGCCTGAAGGCGGATATCGTGGTGTTCGATCCGGACCGCATCGCGCCGGCCATGCCGGAGGTGGTGAATGACCTGCCGGCCGGCGCAAAACGGCTGAAGCAGTATGCCGTGGGCATGAAGGCCACGGTGGTCAACGGCGTGCCGACCCTGCTCGACAACCAGCCGACCGGCCGCCTCGGCGGGCAGCTTCTTCGCGGGCCGCTCGCGGCCTGATGCGAATCGAGCCGTTCCGCACGGCAATCGATGAGGCGGCCCTCGACGACCTGAAGCGCCGCCTCGCCGCGGCCCGCGAGCCCGTCTGGCCGGAAGGCGGCGGCTGGGAATTCGGCATCGAGCGGGAAACGCTCAGCGAGACGCTTGCCTACTGGCAGGACGGCTTCGACTGGCGCGCGGTTGAGGCGCGGCTCAACGCCTGGCCGCAATTCCGGACCGAGATCGACGGCATCCCGGTGCATTTCATCCACACCCGCAATGCCGACCCGGATGCGCCGGCGCTGATCCTGACCCATGGCTGGCCCGGTTCGGTGCTGGAGTTCCTCGACGCCTTGCCGGCGCTGGCGGCGCGGGCGCATGTGGTGGTGCCGCATCTGCCGGGCTACGGCTTTTCCTCGCCGACAAGCCGCCCGGTCTATTCGCGCGAGGTGGCGGGGCTCTGGCGCCGGCTGATGGAAGCGCTCGGCTACGAACGGTTCGTGGCGCAGGGCGGCGACTGGGGCTCGCTGGTGACCTGCTGGCTCGGCTACGACCACCCGGACGCGGTGCGTGCCATCCACCTCAACATGGTCATCATGCGCCCGGACATGGCGCGCCTCGAAAGACCGCTCGACGATGCGGAGCAGGCATGGATCAAGGCCATGCGGCGCACGGTCGATCTCGAAGGCGGCTATCTGCGCATCCAGGCCACCAAGCCGCAGAGCCTCGCGGTCGGCCTTTCGGACTCTCCGGCGGGGCTTGCCGCCTGGATTCTGGAGAAATTCTACGGCTGGCCGGACGCAGGCTCGCATCTCGACCGCGACCTCGTGCTCGGCAATATCGCCCTCTACTGGTTCACCAACACGCTCGCCAGTTCCGCCTGGATGTATGCGACGGTGCTCGACCGGAAACATTTCATGCTGCCGGCGGGCGAGCGGATTACCGTGCCGACGGGCGTGGCGCATTTCCCCAACGACACCTATCCGATGGCGCCCCGGCGCTGGTTCGAGCGCATTGCCCCGGTAGTACGCTGGACGGACATGCCGCGCGGCGGCCACTTCGCCGCCATGGAAGAGCCGGCACTGTTCGCCGAGGAGGTGCTGGCCTTCCTGGACGAGCTGGAAGGCTGAGGCAGGGCAACGCCTTCCGCAACCGGCGGCCGCGAACTCGACATCCAGAAAGGCGTGATAAACTGAATTCGAGACATGGCGTTTGAGCCGGTGAGACCGGCCAGCAGCGGCATTCGCAACGATCATCGAAGACGGAAGGACGCGCCCGGCGGAAAGGCCGAACGGTGCCTCATGACATTTCATGACGGGTCCGGTGTCCTGCCCCGCTACCCGGATCCGCGCCGCGACGGCGGGTCGTTCGCCAAGGCGATGGCGTCGAACGGCCCGCCCTGGGCTTGACACTGGGAACGGCGTGGTAAGTTGAAGACAGAGAGGCGGCTTCTAGGGCCGCCTTTTCGATTCCGGACAACGAAGGGAGAGCAAAATCCATGTTGCGAACGGTTCCGGGAGGTCAGAGCGCGGCAGCCGCAGTCGGGACGAAACGGCACTACGAGCCGGGGCGGCATTTGCGGCGGCTCATGACATCGCATGACAGAACATGACATTTCATGACACTCCCGGGAGTCTCGGAGAGTCCGACCGCAATTTCGGGGCGGCTGGAGGCGGCCCGTCTTTCGCGAACGGGCAAAGACGCTATCATCCGGTCCGAACCGGAAACCCGAACGATCCCGAAACCCGAGGGGGCTTTTCTTGTCCGACTACCAGAAATGGATTCCCGTTCCGACGCCGGAGACACAGCACTTCTGGGACGGCTGCCGGGAAGACAAGCTGCTGCTGCAACGATGCGGCGATACCGGCAGGGCCTATTTTCCGCCGCGCCCGTTCAGCCCTTACACGGGCAGCCGGAACGTCTCGGTGTTCGAGGCGTCGGGGCAGGGCACGCTCTACAGCTATGTCATCAACCAGCGGCCGGCCAAGGGCTTCGATGCGCCCTACGCGATCGCCATCGTCCAGCTTCCCGAGGGCGTGCGGATGATGACCAACATCGTAGAATGCGAGCAGACGCCGGAGGCGCTTGAGCTCGATATGCCGCTCGAAGTCTGCTTCGAGAAGATCGACGACGACATCTCGCTGCCGCTCTGGCGGCCGGCGCGCGGCTGAGGGGGCCCAGCGATGACTTACAAGCCCGGTTCCGTCGCCATTGTCGGCGCCGCCGAGTCCACCGATCTCGGCAAGCTGCCCAACATCTCGCAACTGCAACTCCATGCCGATGCCGCGTTGAACGCCATGGCGGACTGCGGACTGCGCCCCACGGACATCGACGGCATCGCGACCGCGCGCGAGGCGCCCACCGAACTCGCCCATTATCTCGGCATCGTGCCGAAATGGGTGGACGGCACCTCCGTCGGCGGCTGCTCGTTCATGATCCATGTGCGCCATGCCTGCGCCGCCATCGAGGCGGGGCTCTGCAACACCGTGCTCATCACCCACGGCGAAAGCGGCCGCTCGCAGATCGGCAGGCCGGTGCAGGGCGTTGGCCCCTCTACGCAGGAAGGCCAGTTCCAGATGCCCTACGGGCCGATGGGACCGCCGACCATGTTCACGATCCCGGTGCTGCGCTACCTCAAGACCTACGGCGTCGGCATCGAGAAGGTGGCCAATGTGGGCGTGGTGCAGCGCAAATGGGCGGGCTTCCACCCGCGCGCGAGCTTCCGCGACCCGATCACCCTCGACGATGTGTTGAACTCGCGCATGATCGCCTGGCCGTTCCGGCTGCTCATGTGCTGCCTCGTTACCGATGGCGGCGGCGCGCTCATCCTGACCAGGGCCGACCGGGCGTCGAGCTTCCCGACCAGGCCCGTCTATGTCCAGGGTATCGGCGAGAGCGTGGAGACGAGCCTCATCAGCCAGATGGAGGACTTCACCTCCTCGCGCGCCTTCAGGGTCGCCGGGCGGACGGCGTTCGAGAATGCCGGCATCGCGCACAAGGACGTGGACCACCTGATGATCTACGACGCCTTCGCGCATCTGCCGATCTACGGCCTGGAGGACCTGGGCTTTTGCGGGCGCGGCGAGGCGGGCGATTTCATCTGGGAAGGCAACACGGCCCCCGGCGCGACCGGCTCGAACGCGCTGCCGCTCAACACGAATGGCGGCGGCCTCTCCTACATGCATTCCGGCATGTACGGCATGTATGCGCTGCAGGAGAGCGTGCGCCAGATGCGCGGCACTTCGCCCGCGCAGGTCGAGGGCGCCGAACTTTCCGTCTGCCACGGGGTCGGCGGCATGTTCGCGGCCTCGGGCACGGTGGTGATGTCCAACCGGCCGGCCTGAGGACCGGCGGGGCGCAGCCGTCATGGACCTTGCCGGCCGTGTCCTCTACCGCGACGGCCTGGTGCTGGTCATCGACAAGCCCGCCGGGGTCCCGGTCCATGCCGGCCCCGGCGGCGGCCCCAATCTGGAACAGGGGTTCGACAGCCTTCGTTTCGGCTGGAAGCGCCCGCCTGCGCTTGCGCACCGGCTCGACCGGGAGACCAGCGGCTGCCTTGTGCTGGGCCGGCACCCGAAGGCGCTCAGGCGCCTCGGCAAGCTGTTCTCATGGGGCCGCGTGAAAAAGACCTATTGGGCCTGGGTGACAGGCGCGCCGGCGGAAGAGGCCGGCCTCATCGATGCGCCGCTCCTCAAGCACAGCACACGCGCCGGCGGCTGGGCCATGCGCGTGGACGAGCAGGGCAAGCCTGCCGCCACCCGCTACCGCGTGCTGGAGCGCCGGGAGGACGGCAGCGCCTGGATCGAATGCCGGCCCCTGACGGGCCGCACCCATCAGATCCGCGCCCACCTCGCGCATCTCGGCTGCCCCGTCGTGGGCGACCTGCGCTATGGCGGTCCCGCCGCGCCGCGCACGCTGCTGCACGCGCGCGCCATATCCCTGCCGCTTTACGACGGCCGGGCGCCGGTGACGGCGGAAGCCCCGTTACCGGCGGATATCGAGGCGTTTCTGACGGGCATCGCAGTGAAATAACGAACGGGCCGTCAGGTATAGACGAACTCCAGCGAGCGGTCGGGCTCGGCTAAGACCAGGTCGGCGATGGTGTCGATGGTGCTGCCGACGGGCTCCATGCCGGCTGCCCCGGCGGCGTCGGTCATCGCCTGCATGGAACGAACGAAGTTGCGGCAGACCCGGTCGTCCGGGTCGGTGTAGTCGTTGTCGTTATGGGTGAGGCAGTTGATGACCGGGATTGTTGCGCCGCGCTGCCTCGCCTGGGCAACGATATTGGCCGCAATGGTCTCGTAGTCGGCGGTTTGCCAGTCGGGCCGCATATCCCAGTGGCTGACGACCGTATTCGCATCGAGGGAGGCCGTCGCCGGATCGACGTCCCGCCACTGGGCCCCGGCCGATACGCGGGTTTCGGAGAAATCCACTGCCACCGGCATGTTCGCGAAAGGCAGGCTGCCGACGAGCTGGCGGAAGATCGGATGGGCCCGGTGAGGATCGGGGGTCGCGCCCGTCCAGATGGCGTTCATGCGCGGCCAGACCCGCCCCGGTACGGAGCAGGAGCCGCCGCGAAAGCCTAGGTCGGCCAGGACCGGGTACATGTAGTCGTTCGCCGAGAACGTGCCCGGACGGAAATAGAGGGGCCGGCGGCCCATGCCCGACTGCCACATCGAGATGGCCTCGGAGACGGCCGCGCGCATGTCGCGCTCTCCGAGCCCGCCGAAATGGGCCTTGTACTTGCCGTCGCGGAACTTCCAGGGATGGAGGTGCAGGCCCTCGACGCAGCAGCCCCGCTCCTTGAGCTCCTCGAACAGCCCGGCCTGCTCGACGGCGACCTCGGGGTGGATGAAGAAGGTCACGGGAAAGCCGAACTCCGCGGCCCGTTCCACATAGCCCCGGATGAACTTTTCGCCGTCGGCCCAGCTTGCCGGCCCGGTGGCCGTCGGGTGGGTGTCCGGCGTCGGGGGTTCGACATCCATGGTGATGACGACATGCAGCTTTTCCACGGGCGACATCCTCCGGGCTTGTCGACGCGAACAGTGGGCCGGTCCGGCGCCAGGGTCGAGGGTGCGGCGGATGCCCGATGCTGTCAATTCGCGGGCTCTGAGGAGAGTCGCGGCGGTCGCAAGCCCTCGGTGCCTTGACGGTAGGCCGGAGGTCTGTCCAAAATGTCGCACTTGCCACAACAGCGTTGGAGTTAAGGGAAATGCGACATCCCGTTCTATCCGGATTCTTTGCGGCCGCTGCAATCCTGGGCGTCGCGTTGGTCCCGATCGGCCCTGCTGCGGCAGAAGCGGAGGTCGTCTGGCGTCAGGCGACCGAACAGCCCCCCGACAGCCTGGAGGGGCGCGGCCACCGGAAATTTGCCGAATTGGTCAAGGAGTATTCCGGCGGCAGGATGGAGATACAGGTCTTTCCGTCCGAGCAGCTCGGGTCGAAGGATGCGGTGATCGACCAGCTCGGAGCCGGTACCGTCCACATCTACAACTCGACCGCCGCCTACCTGCAGAAGTGGGAGCCGGCGATCAAGTTCATCTCGGCGCCTTTCCTGTTCGAGAGCCGCGAGCACTGGGCCCGCTTCATGGAGACGGACCTCGTCAGGGGCTGGATCAAGACCGTCGAGGAGAAGGGCGGCATCACGCTGATCGGCAACTATGTCTCCTGGCCGCGCGGGTCCTACCGGGTGATGGTCTCCCAGAAGCCCATCAACTCGCTGGCCGACGTCCAAGGCCTGAAGCTGCGCATGCATCCCGACAAGCTGGCCGTCGCCGCCTGGACGAATCTGGGCGCCGAGGTGCGGGTGCTCGGCTGGACGGACGTCTATGAGTCGCTCGGCCGCGGCATCGTCGAGGCGGTGAACAGCCCGGCGGCAATGGTCGAGCCGATGAAGTTCTACGAGCACGCCAACCACATCACCCGCCACGAGGAATACCACCAGAGCGTCGGCTATATGGCCAACGCCGAGGCCTATCACGGCCTGCCGGCGGAGCTGCGGGACGCCGTGGACAGGGCGCATGCGGACTCCGGCGCCTATGAGGCGCAGCTCCTCGCCGACAATACGCAGAAGTCGCTCGACCGGGTGCTCACGCAGGGCGTGCAGTATTCCGAGGACCTCGATCGCGGGCCGTTCATCGAGTCGATGGCCAAATACTATATGGCGGAGGCCGAGGCGGGGCGGTTGCCGGAGGGCTTCCTCGAGGCGGTGGAGCAGGCCCGGCAGTAAGCCTTCGCGGCCGGCGGCCCGGTCAACCGGGACAAGGGGGAGGCAGGCGCGGTGGTGGCGCAGGTCGAGCGGTTGCTCGCCGTTTGCGAACGCCTGTTCTGGGCTATCGCCAATATCTGCCTCCTCCTCATGCTGGCCGGGAACATGCTGCAGATCGCCCGCCGCGCGATCTTCGACAAGGGCATCCCGCTGGTCTTCCCCTGGACCGTGTTCCTGTTCGTCTGGATGTGCTTCTTCGGCTGGTTCGTGGTCTATCGCCACGCCTCCGATATCACGGTGGACTTCCTGATCGACCGGCTGGGCAAGGGCGCGCGCAAGGCGACCCGCTATTTCGCCAACCTGCTCATCATCGCGCTCATGACCGTCCTGCTCTGGCACGGGCCGCAGGTGCTGAGCCAGCAGATCGGCGACGTCATCGAGCTCGTTGAACTGGAGCGGTGGGTGCAGACGCTGCCGCTCTTCATCTCCAGCGCGCTCATCATGGTCCATGCGGCCATCGATATCCGGCTCGCCAGCCAGGGCATCCCGCCCCGGCGGTCGGCCGCCCCGACCCATTTCTGACCGGCGAGGAGCAGGTCATGGGTTGGGTGCTGTTCATCGGGTTCATCGTCCTCATCCTGCTCCGCGTGCCCATCACCATGGCGATGGGCATGGCGGTGCTGGCGGCGGTCGTGACCGCCGGCTTCGGCGACCAGCTCTACATCATGCCGCGCATGGTGGCGGACGGGGTGGAGAACCCGGCGCTCCTGGCGGTGCCGTTCTTCATCATGGCCGGCAACCTGATGAACGCCGTCGGCATGACCGACAAGATCTTCAACTTCGCAACTGCGGTCGTCGGCCATTTCCGGGCGGGTCTCGCCCAGGTCAATGTGCTCGCCTCGATGATCTTCGCCGGGGTCTCGGGCTCGGCGGTCGCCGACATGGCCGGGCTCGGCACGGTCGAGGTCAAGGCCATGCGCGAGCGCGGTTATCCGGTGGAATATGCCGGCGCGCTCACCATCGCGACGGCCTGCATCGGCCCCATCATTCCACCGTCCATCGCGCTGGTGATCTACGGCTATCTCGCCAACACCTCGATCGGGCGGCTGTTCCTCGGCGGGGTCGTGCCCGGCATCCTCATCGGCCTGTCGCTGATGATCTACAACCGGATCATGGCGATCCGCCACGACTTCCCGCGGGAGCCGCGCGCGAGCTTGCGCGAGGTCGGGACGCACGCCGTGGACGGCATTGCGGCCCTCGTCGCGCCGGCGATCATCCTCAGCGCCATCGTCACCGGCTACACCACCGCGACCGAGGCCGGCGTGCTGGCCTGCGCCTATTCGCTGCTGCTCGGCATCGTTTACCGCACGCTCACCTTCGCCAAGCTCTGGGACGCCGCCACGCGGACCCTCAAGGTCACCGCGGTCATCATGATGATCATCGGCTTCTCGCACGTCATGGGCTGGCTGCTGGCCATCGAGCAACTGCCGCAGGCGATGGCCGAGGCGGTGCTGCTGACCACCGATAACCGCCATGTCTTCCTGGCGCTGCTGATCGTCTTCCTCTTGGCCATCGGCTGCGTCATCGAGGGGGTTCCCGCCAAGATCATCCTGATCCCGATCCTGCTGCCGATCACCGACCAGTTCGGTATCGACCGGGTGCATTTCGGCCTGATCATCGTCTATGCCCTGCTGCTGGGCCTGGCGACGCCGCCGATGGGGGTCGGCGTCTATATCATGGTGGGCATTACGGGCAAGTCGTTCGAGGAGCTCACCCTGGCGGTGCTGCCGTTCCTGATCCCGCTGTCGATCGTGCTGATCCTGATTACCTACATTCCGGAACTGACGCTCTGGCTTCCCGACCTCATCATGGGGCCGCAGAAATACTGAACGCCCGCGTCCGGCTGTCAGGCAGCGTCGCGCGCCGGGTCGATCACCGGCAGGTCGGTCACGAACATGTGGCCGGGCTTGTGGGTAATCATTTCCGGGATGCGGACCGCCCGCGCGACGGCCTGGGCGGTGATACCGCAAGCCCAGAAGACCGGAACCTCGCCGGGACCGATGGCATTGGGCCGGCCCCAGTCGATCCGGTCGAGGTCGTCGATGCCGATGCGGGAAGGATCGCCCACATGCAGCGGCGCTCCGTGCGAGCGGGGGAAACGCCCGGTGATCCCGATGACCGTGACGAGCAGAGGCTCCGGGATCGGCCGCATGCTCACCACCTGCGGGCCGCGAAAGATGCCGGCGGGGCGGCACTCGATGCTGGAAACATATTGGGAGGGCCAGGCCTCCTCCCGGATGAGGTGCGGAAGCGGGATCCCGGCCTCCAGCATCACTTGGTCCACCGAGAGGTTGCAGCCGGTGAGAAAGGCCACATGGTCGTCCCGCCACAAATGCCGGATGTCGGTCAGGTCCTCCACCGCCTCGCCGTCGCGGTAAACCCGGTAGGCCGGCACGTCCGTGCGGATATCGGCCCCGGGGGCGCTCAGGGCGGGTTCCGGGTCGCCCGGATCGGTCACGTCAATCAACGGCAGCGGTTTCGGGTTGCGCTGGCAGAAGCGCATGAAGTCGAAGGCGTAGCGTTCCGGCAGGATCGCGATATTCGCCTGCTCGTGCCCGAGCGCGAGGCGCTTGCTGTTGCCGGTCCAGCGCCCGTCGCGGACCGCCCGGCGCACCTCGGCCGGCGCCACGCGCTCCAGATCGGCGCGCGAGACGGGGGGCGATGCCGTGTCCGGGGGCATTGCGGGTCCTTCCTTTAACCGCAGATCCTGAGCGCCGTATGGGCGATGGCGCGGGCGGTCACCATCAACTCGCTGACCTCGACCCGCTCGTCGGGCGCCGGCCACTCCGGATAGACCTTGATGTCGCCGGGGCCGTACTGGATCGACGGGATGCCGGCGGCGGCCAGCACGTTCCCGTCGCCATAGTTCCCGATGCGCTCGACGCTGCCGAGCTCTGCCGGCCGGCCGGATGCGAGTTCCTGCCCCTCGGCGAGCGCCTTCACCAGCGGATGGTCGTGGGCGATCTTCATCGGCTCCATGTGGTAGGGGTCGTCGGGGCCGTTTGCAGGCACGGTCAGCGTGTAGTCGAGATTCGGCAGGTCGTTGATTCCGTCGAGCACCCGCTGGACATCCTCGCGGACCGTGTCGACCGTCATGCCGGGAATTGTGCGCACCTGGAACATGAGGTCGCATTCCCGGCCGTAGTGGTCCTTGTGGATCGTGTCGTAGCGGATCATCGGGAAATCGGTGAGTTCGGGGTGCGGCGTGTGGGTCAACCAGTTGTTGGGCAGTTGGTTCGTCAGGCTCGGCCCGAAGCGCCGGATCAGCTCCGCCTGAAGCTCGATGGCATTGGTGTATCCGGACCGCGCCTCGGGCGTGAAGCGGAAGAAGAGGCCCGGTGTCGTCGTGGCGATCTTGACGCGCACGGAGCCTGTGACGACCGTGCCCAGCGTGTTCGCCGCATGCTCGATATTGATGCAGCAGTCGGCCCGCACGCCCTTCCTCAACGCCGTGCGCGTGCCGGTGCCGCCGAGCTTGTGGGCCGCGACGGGGCAGAAGACGATATCGCCCCTGAGTTCGACCCCGGCCTCGACGATCGCGGCGACCCCGGCGATGGCGGCGGCGAGCCCGCCCTTGTCGTCCTGGGCCCCGAGCCCCCAGAGCCAGCCGTTCTCCAGCTTTCCTTCATAGGGGTCCACCGTCCAGCCGGACATCAGGACATTGGTGTCGATATGGCCGTTGACCATCAGGCTGCTGCCGCCGCCCGTTCCCCTGAGCGTCGCAATGGGCTGGCGCGTGGTCCGGCCTTCCTCCCAGGGATGCTCGACCTCCATCATCCGGATATCCAGGCCGAGGTCCGTGAGGTAGTCGGCCAGGAAGTCGGCGACCTCGTGCTCCTCGAAGAAGAAGCTCGGAATGCGGATCATGCGCCGCGCCAGATCGACCAGGCGCTCTTCCGAAACGGTCTCGAATACGCTGCGGGAGAGTTCGGACTGGGTCATCAGTAGCCCCGCTCGACATTTGCGCGGGTGGGAAGGGGCCTGCCGGCGAGGTCCGCGCGGAGATTGTCGAACAGGAGGTCGAGCGTGAGCGGCGAATACTGCTCCCGGTCGATGCAGGAGGTGTGCGGCGTGATTACCAGGTTGGGGAGCGTCCACCAGGGGGACTCGGGCGGCACCGGCTCCGGCTCGAAATTGTCCAGCACCGCTCCGGAAATGCGCCCGGTCGTCAGCGCCCCGGCGAGCGCGTCATAGTCGAAGACGGGTGTGGGCGCCGTGGCGACGAGGCCCGCGCCCTCCTTCATCATGGCGAAGACGTTCCGGTCGATGGACCCTCTGGTCTCCTCCGTGCTGGGCAACCCCACCAGCACGAAATCCGCCTGGCGCAGCACCCCCTCCAGCCCGTCCGGCCCGACCGTCTTGTGGCACGCCGGATGGGGTTCGCCGGAACGGCGCACGCCGAGCACACGCATGCCGAGGTCGCGGGCCCGCGCCGCGCCGGCGCCGCCCACATGCCCGACTCCGACGATGGCGAGCGTCTTGCCCTCGATGCCGGTCTCGATCTGCGGCGCCCAGCGCCGTTCTTCCTTGCAGGCGGCGAAGAACGGGATGCGGCAGTTGAGCATGAGCAGGGAAGCGGCGATGAACTCGCCCGCCTTCTTCGCGTGGATGCCGCTGTTGTGGACGAGGAGCGTCTCCGGCTTAAGCCATCCGCCGACCGGCAGGAGCTTGTGGAAGGAGGCCGAAGTGACCATCGCCCAGCGCAGCTTGGGCCCGGTAACCGGCGCCTGCTCCAGAAGCTGTTGGGTCGTCGCGACGATGGCCTCCGCATCGGCCATGCCCGCCTCATATTCCTCGCGGGTCTCGCCGAAGCTGACATCGACGGCTTGTGCCACGTCGGGGTGGCGCCCGCAGGCCACGTCATACTGCCCGCGGGCGATGGCGAAGGCGGGGTTCGCCTTGCGCACCGGGTAGCCCGGCGGCGCTTTTTCCGGCGAAGGCGGGTTCTGGATATGCAGGCGGATACGGCGGTTGCTGTCCGGCATGGCTCGGTCCCTTGCCTCGGCGCTCCGGGAGCGGGGATGGTCGGTGGGCGGGAATGCCCTCAGGCGGCGGCCGCGACCTCGCTGCGCACCGCGCCGTAGGTGGGCACGTCCCCTTCGAGCGTCGTGCGGAGCATGTGGCGTTCGTATTTCTCGTCGTCGAAGGGAATGGCGCAATGCTGGCTGCAGCGATTGTCCCAGAGCACGACATCGCCCACCCGCCACCGGTGGCGGTAAACGAACCGGGGCTGGACCGCGAACTCGGAGAGTTCCCGGATCAGCGCCTTGCCCTCGTCCTTCCCGAACCCTTCGATCTCGACCGTCCAGCGCCCGATATAGAGAGACTTTCGGCCGGTCTCCGGGTGGACGCGGACCAGCGGATGCCAGACATCGGGCCGGTCCCACTTTTCCTGCTCGGTGAGCGGTGGCAGGTGGGGGTAGTTGACGGGGTGCAGTTCGGCCCGGCTGAACCGGGCGCGCCGGCCCTCAATGGCGTCGCGCAAACGGTCCGGCAGGGCGTCATAGGCCTTGTACATGTTGGCGAAGGCCGTATCTCCGCCTTCCGGCGGCACGATGACGGCATGCAGCATGGAGCCCATATTGGGCACCAGCTTGTCCTCCCCGTCCGAGTGCCATCCCCATCCGGCCCGGCGCACGCCCACGGGTTTGCCCTTCCGCACCAGGTTGGAAACGATGAACACTTCCGGATAGTCCGGGAGGGTCACGGGCGCTTCGTTTGCGAGCCGGGGCATGATGTGAAGTGGGCCGAACCGGCGGGTGAAGGCGACATGCTGGGCCGGCGTCCAGGACACGTTCCGGAACAGCAGCACATTGTTGTCTAGCCAGGCCTGCCTGATCGCGGCCATCGTCGCATCGTCGATGTCGCCGGCCGGGTCGATACCCCGGATTTCCGCGCCGAGCGCGTCGCTCAGGGGGTGGACCTCGATAGCCATCTGTCTCCTCCCCGTTCAATTGCGACGCTTCATCCTAATGCCGCAGGGCGGCGTTTCAAGACCGGTTCGAGAAAGCCGGCCGGATCGCGAGGCGGCTCAAACCCGCTTCGGCAGCATCAACGCGCCGCCGAGGATCGCCGCTGCCGCGACCGTCAGCACGATGAACAGCGCCTCGAAGCCCCAGTCTTCGTGCAGCCGCGCGATCAACAGCAGCGCAGTCGCTGCGACAGCAAAGGTCACGATATAGCGGGCGGCGAAGGCCCGCGCGCGCCATTCGCTCTTCGCCATGCGCCCGACCAGCACATCGTTGATCGGGATCTGGCCGAACACCGCCAGCATGAAACCGATCGCGATGAGGAAGGCAATGAGGCCATCGGCGTGAATCATGAAGGCGAACAGGACCGCCTGGCACGCAGCAACGCCGGCGAACACCCAGCGGATGGGCTGATTGTCCACCAGCCAGCCGACGAGGAGCTGCGCGAACGCGGCGACGGTGAACACGACGAAAGCGTAGCCGCCGACCGCCGTCGCCGATACGGCGAAATCGGAGAGGCGTTCGTCGAAGACCTTGGGGAGCGCGAAGGTCGTGCTCTGGAACACCAGGCCGCCGAGCGCGGTCGTGAAGAACACCACCGCGAAGACATGCATCAGGAAGGCTCGCGTCGGTTTGCCCTCCGCCTGGACGGCCGGCCTGGCGGCCGCGATGGCGGCGGGTGCGACGACCGGCCCGCCGCGCAGGAACAGCATCCAGGCGAGCCCGACGGCAATCGAGAAGGCGCCGGGTAGGAAAAAGGCGGCCCGCCAGCCGACGACGTCGATCAGGAAGCCGGTCAGCAGCGCGGCAAGAGCCACGCCCATATTGCCGAATATGCCGTTGATCGCGATGGGGATACCGGTGCGCCCGCGTCCCTCGACCACCATGGCGAGGCCGACCGGATGGTAGATCGCGGCGAACACGCCGATAGCCAGCAGGCCGGCGGCGATCTGGAGCGGCGTGTCGGCAAAGCCGGTCGCAATGGCGCTTGCGCCGATACCCAGGAAGAAGACGCCCATCATCCCTTCCCGGCTCCACTTGTCGCCGAGCCACCCGGCCACAAGAGCGAAGGCCCCGAACGCCACCAGAGCGGGAGTCCCGTAAGGGATCAGCTCCGCATATTCGAGCTCCCACGCCCCCGCCAGAAAGAGCGCCGCCACAGTGGCGAAGATCAGCATGAAAAGATGGTCGAGCAGATGCCCGACATTCAGGAAGAGGAACTGTGCGGAGAAACGGGTCATGGCTGAAAGCTTCGCCCGCTATTCGCGAACCGGCAAGTGGGCTATGGAGGCCCCGCCATGCACGAACGCACTTTCATGCCCGAGCGAGTATCGACCGGCCGCCATTCGGCTCCGGTACCGGATCGCCGAGTTCCCGGCTGGTATCGATCCATAACCGGATCGCCTCATTGATCTCCCGGAGAGCAGCTTGTTGCGTTGTGCCATGGGCCATGCAGCCCGGAAGTTGCGGCGCCTCGGCCACGAACGCACCATCCTCGCTACTCCAGTAAAGAACGATACCGTATTTGTACATCTCACTGCCTAGCCGAGCTTATACTTCACGATTATCGCACGAACCTGCCGTAGCTGGTAAGGCTTCATGTGGCTGCCGTCCCGCTGGAGGTTGATGCGGTCAGCGATACCCCGCATGACGAACAGGTGATGACTGCCGCGAATGCGTTCTTCGAACCCCAGCGCTCGCAATAGTTGTCGCAAGTCGTCGAAGCGAATCGCTGCATCGGATCGGCCGGTCAGGATTCTTTCGAGAAGCCTTTCGCGCCGGGTCATCGCGAGAACCTCAAGCGGTCGGCGCGCAACATCGCAGCCCTTGCCTTCGCCGCCGTCGAACGCCGGCCCCGCTAATCCACGATGGCCATGTGGACGAAGTTGGAGACGACGTCCAGGCGCTCGCTGTGCCAGGGCTCGGGGTGGAGGCAGTTGGTGAGATAGGCGAAGGAAACGCCGGAGGCGGGGTCCGCCCAGCAATAGGACGAGCCGACGCCGCCATGGCCGAACACGCTCTCATGGCCGAGCGAGCCGAGGCCGCGGATGGTCGGCGTGCGGCCCCGGACATGCGGGCCGATGCCGCGATGCATCGGCATCTCGAAGCGCTCGTCCACCCTCTCGCCGGTCCAGTTGCGGGTGCAATAGGCGATCAGCCGCGGGGAGAAGAGCTGCACATCCTCCAACCGCCAGCCCTGCGCCAGCATCTGGTAGAAGGCCGCCATGCCCTTCGCGGTCGCATAACCGCCGCCGCCGGGTATGCCGGCGCGGCGGATTTCGGGCGTATTGCGCGCCGCCAGCGGCTCGAACCCGCCGCCCTCGGCCGGCGCGTGCATATCGACCGCGCGCCCGTGTTCGGAATCCGGCAGGCCGACGAACACCTCATTCTCCAGCCCGAGCGGTGCCGTGATCTCGTCGCGGATGAAGGCGCGGAAGTCCCGGCCGGAAACGGCCTCGATCAGCGCCGCAGCCGCCCAGTGCGCGGCCCCGGCGTGGTAGTGGACGCGACTTCCGGGCGCCCATTCCGCCTCGAAGCCGATGACGGCGCACCGCCTGGCCTCGCGGTCCTCCCAGGCCTCCGGCGGCATGTCCGAATTGGGAAAGCCGCCCTGGTGCGTCAGCAATTCGAGCACGGTCTGCTGGCCCTTGCCGTGGGCCTCGAAGCCCGGCAGGTGCATGGCGACCGGGTCGGTGAACCGCAGCCGGCCCTCGGACGCCAGCTTCCAGACCGCCGCCGCGGTAATCACCTTGGTGTTGGAGAACAGCAGCCAGAGCGTGCCGTCCTCCGCAGCTCGCGGCGGGTCGAGCCGCGCCTGGCCGAAGCGCCGGTTGAGCGCCAGCCTTCCGTGACGGGCGACGGCGATCTCCGCGCCCGGATAGCGCCCCTCCGCGATATGGCCCTCGATCGTCTCGACCAGCCGCTCCAACGGTCGCGGGTCCAGGCCGAGCGCCTCGGCGTCTTCCATGTCGGTCATCGGAGTGCGCCTAGAGTGTCGGATAGGTCGAGCTGAACGCCTCCATCGCCTCGCAGCGCTCGGCGAAAGCGGCCAGCGCCGGGCAGGCCTCTGCAACCTTCATCGGCGGGTGCGCGAAGCGCGCGAAGGAGAAGCCGCAGACGGCGGAGATATCGGCCTGGCTCAGCGAATCGCCGGCCAGCCAGCCGTCGCCGGCCTCGGCGGCGAGGCCGTCCAGATATTGCAGACCGCCCAGCGCACGCTCGCGATTGTGCGCGATCCAGCTTTCCTCGACCTTTTCCTTCGGGCGGAAGCGCGGCTCGTAGACGGCCCAGATCGTCCGGTCCATGGCGCCGACCGCCATGGCGGTCACGCGCATGACTTCGCGCCTGGCCTTGCCCGTTTCGGGGGTGAGGCGCTTGTCGCCCGCCATCTCGTCGAGCGCGTCCAGGATGGCATAGCTCTCGATCAGCGCCTCGCCGTCGTCGAGCAGCAGGGTCGGGATGCGCAGCAGCGGGTTGTAGCGGCGGACCGACTCGGGATCGTCGAAGACCGCGACCGTGTCGAGTTCCCAGTCGAGGCCCATCAGGTTCAGGGAGACGGCAACGCGGCGGACATAGGGCGAACGGGTAGTGCCGAGCAGTTTCATGGGGCACAGGGCTCCTGGGTGCGGGGTCGAAGGCGCGCACCATAGCGCCCTCCGCAACCGGCCTCCAGACTTGCCGCGCGCGGCAAGTCCGCCCTGCCTCGGGGCGTGGAGACCCCACGAAGTGTCATGATATGTCATGTTTTCCCCTCCACGGCTCGGCGGGGCACGCCTCCTGCGTGACGGCCGGCGGCCGGGTTGCTAATGAGAAACACTCCTTCACTCCCTTCCGACTATCCGGAGACCCGAGACATGGCCGCGACGACCGGCATGCCGCTTTCGCGGTTCAGCGTCCTCGACCTCACCCGCGTGCGCGCCGGGCCGACCTGCGTGCGCCAGCTTGCCGACTGGGGCGCGGACGTCATCAAGATCGAGACGCCGCCGGACCCCGCTGCCGGCGAGGGACTGGGCGGCCCGCGCGACGGGTTCGACTTCCAGAACCTGCACCGCAACAAGCGCTGCATGACGCTCGACCTCAAGTCCGATGCGGGGCGCGAGGCGTTCTTCAGGCTGGTCGCCCGATCCGACGTCGTGGTCGAGAACTACCGCCCCGATGTGAAGCACCGGCTCGGCATCGACTACGAGGCGCTCTCGAAGGTCAATCCGCGCATTATCCTGGGCTCGATCTCGGGCTTCGGGCAGGACGGGCCGACGGCCGCGCGGCCCGGCTTCGACCAGATCGCGCAGGGCATGGGCGGGGTCATGTGGATCACCGGCCACCGGGGCGGCGGTCCGGTGCGCGCCGGCATCCCGGTGGCCGACCTCTGCGCCGGCGTTTTCTGCGCCCAGGGCATCCTGGTGGCCCTGCTGGAGCGCGAGGTGTCCGGGCGCGGGCAGTGGGTGAAGACCTCGCTGCTGGAGGCAATGATCCAGATGCTCGACTTCCAGGCCGCCCGCTATCTCAAGGACGGCGAGGTGCCGCAACAGGCCGGCAACGACCATCCGACCTCGATCCCGACCGGCGTGTTCGAGACCGCCGACGGCTATGTGAACATCGCCGCGGCCGGCGACCAGATCTGGCGGCGCTTCGCGGCGGCGCTGGGTGCCGAACGCTGGTTGCAGAACCCCGACTACGCCACCGGCAAGGCGCGCTCCGACAACCGCGCGGCCCTGCACGAGGAAATCGCCGTTATCACGCGGCAGATGACCTCCGCCGAATGGATGGAGACGCTCAACGCCGCCGGTGTGCCCTGCGGGCCGATCTACCGCATGGACGAGATGTTCGCCGACCCGCAGGTGCGCCATGTCGAGATGGCGGTGCCCGTGGACCATCCGCGCCTCGGAACCTTCGAGATCGTGGGGCAGGCGGCGAAGCTCTCGCGCACGCCGTCCGCGATCCGCACCGCGACACCCGAGCTCGGCGAGCACAATGGCGAGATTCTGGCCGAACTCGGCTATTCGGACGCGGAAATCGCCGAAATGCACGCCGCCGGCGCGATCTGAGGGGCGGCCGCCGCCTATCCCCAAACCTCGCGCGCGACATCGGCGATCAGACCGAGTTTGGCCCATTGTTCCCCGATACCGAGCGCGTTGCCGTGGTGGGTGCTGGAGAATCCGCATTGCGGGCTCAGGCATAGCCGGTCCAGAGGCAGGTATTCCGATGCCTCGTCGATCCGCCGGACCAGGTCGCCGCGGTCTTCCAGCGCGCCGGTCTTGGTCGTCACCAGGCCGAGCACGACCAGTTTGCCATCCGAAGCGTGGGCGAGCGGCTCGAAGCCGCCGGCCCGGTCCGTATCGTATTCCAGGAACAGGCCATCGACGCCGAGCGACGGGAACAGGGTCTCCGCCACACGGCCGTAGCCCCCTTCGGCGACCCAACTGCTCTTGAAGTTGCCGCGGCACATATGGGTCGTGACCGTCAGGCCCGCCGGCCGGTCGCGCAACGCCTCGTTGGCGGCATCGCGATACAGCCGGAGCGCGTCGTCCGGGTCTTCGCCGCGTGCGCGGAAGCCGGCACGCTGGCCGTCGTCGCACAGATAGGCGAAGCTCACATCGTCGATCTGCAAATAGGAGCATCCGGCGTCCGCCAACGCGGCGATCTCGTGCCGATAGGCCGCCGCAAGATCGGACCAGAACAGGTCCATGTCGGTATAGGCTGCCGGATCGACTGCCTTCCGGCCCACTCGCAACTGCATCATGCCGGGCCCGGGGATCGTGATCTTGGGTGTGGCGCCCGGGGCGACCTCTGCGACCGCCGCCTGGAGCCGCCGGAACGCCTCGACAAAGATGCCGCCCTCGGGCCAGCCGATCCTGCCGGTGCAGCGCACGAGCGGCGGTTGTTCGTCCGCGTTGAATGCGCCGCCCAGTTCGGTGCGCCACATCTCTATGCCGTCGAACCCGGCGAGAAAGTCGAGATGCCACCAGTCGCGCTGGTATTCGCCGTCGGTAATCGCCTGCAGTCCCGCGTCGCGCTGGCCGGCGACGACATCGCGGATCGCCTGCATTTCGACGGCGCGGAACTCGGCCTCCGGCATCTCTCCTCCCTGCCAGCGACGCCGGGCGCCGGCCAACTCCGGCGGCCGGAGCAGGCTGCCCACATGGTCGGCGCGAAACGGCGGTACTGTCCGCTGGCTCATGTTGCGTCCTGCTCCGCTCCCGGACCCCTGCTTCAGCCCTCTGCCTGCACGGCCTCGACGATCTGGCGCACGCGGTCGCGGAAGGGCGCGTATTGCAGGCCGAACTCCTCGATCAGGCGCCGGTTGTCGATCAGGAAATTGCCGGAGCCCGCCCGCCCGCCGGTCTCGTTCTCGAAGGAAATGTCGGCATCCGGCAGGAACTCGCGCACCAGCGCCGCCAGGTCGTCCATCGAGATGGCATGGCCGCCGGAGTTGTAGATGCGGTGGCGCGGCGCTTCGGCCATCGTCACGCGGGCGAATGCCTCCGCCACATCGTCCACATGCACGGGCGCGCGCATCGCGTCGGCATGGGGGAAGCGCACCGGCTCGCCGCGGGCCGGGAAGGTGATGCAGCGCACATGGTCGATGGAGCCGTAGATCTTGTCGGGCCCGGTCACATTCGCCGGCCTGATGCCGGTGATCGCCATGGCGTATTTCTCGGTGTAGTCGCGCGCCTGCCACTCGTTGAAGATCTTGTGCATGGCGTATTGGTTGTCGCCGTAGCGGTGGTCGTCTTCATCCGCCGCGCGCTCGCCGAAATGGCTCTGCAGGCCGCTGACCGCCAGCGAGCTCGCATAGACGGTGTGCGCCACGCCGGCGAGCCGCGCGGCCTCGAAGCAGTTGCCCATGCCCAGAATGTCGAGCTTGAGGGCGGTGCGCGGCGGCAGCTCGCCGATGAAATAGGCGAGGTTGACGAGCCGGTCGGGTTTCGTCTCCAGCACGAGCGCCATTACCTGGTCGAACTGCGTCACGTCCCCGCGCCGCGTTTCGGCCATGTCGCCGAAATCCGCCGCGCCCGGGTTTATGTCCATCGCGACGACCTCCGCGCCCTGCGCCGCCAGCAGCGGCACCAGCCGCCGCCCGATAAACCCGGTCGCTCCGACCACCAGAACCTTCATGCCTCTATCCCTCCGTTTCGTTCCGCGCCGTCCGGCGCCCTTTTTCGCGCGTATCCTGCGCGCCCGTGTGTGCGTTTCGCGCCGGCGCGCAAAATGCGCGCCTGATTGCGCGCGCGTGCAACCGCAGGGCACACTTCTCCCGTTGGCTCAAACAGGCCTCTCTTGCACCGACGCCGGGGGAAACGGCCTCCGGAGTCCGCATGCCCCAAACACAGCTTACCACGGATATTTCAGGGTCAAGCCCCTCGTGGGAATTAATTCCAGAAAATGTGCAACCGCTTCCGCCCGCGCCGTCCTCAATGCAATGGGGCTTCGAGCCGGTCCGTCTTCCGCATCAGCACGATCCGGTTGGTGTTGGTGCCCTTGCGGTTGTTGGCGACACCCCAGCAGTTCGCCGTCTTGGTGAAATTCTGGTCGTTCACCATCACGCCCTCGACGGCGAGCGGCAGCCCGCGTGCGGCTGCGATGACATGGTCTTCGAGCAGCACCTTGCCCCCCCGGACCTCGCCCACCTCGAAGGCAACGAAACCGCCGGGGCGGAGCGTGCGCGCGATGTCCCCGAGGCTTGCATGGACGAAAGCCTGCCAAGCTTCGGGAGTCCTGTGGGCGGCAATCGGGACCGTGTCCAGATCGACCCCCGCGAACCAGCAGCGCAGCCAGTTGTCCGTGCGGTAGTCCACGACATCGAGGAAGGGCGGCGAGGTCACGACGAGATCGACCGAGCCGCCCGGCACGAAACCGGCGTTTTCCGCGGGAGCCGTGCCCAACAGGGCAGGCGGGAGCGGCGGCGGTGTGCCCTGGGACAGGAGCGCCCGGCTCTTGCGCAGGATGAGCGCGTCCACATTGCGCGGCGGCGGCGACTGCCCGCGCTTCGCATTGATCCGGCGCTGCCGGTCCGCGCCGACCGCCTGGTTGGGCGGCATGGTATAGACCGAGAAGAAACCGGGCGAATGGCCGGTCAACCGGTTCAGGCAGACCATGCGCAGCCAGTCGTCCACGGCGTCGAGCGCGCCGGTCCGTTCGCGCCGGGCGAACCATGCGCGAAGGGAAGCGAGGCGGGCGAGCACCGTCTCGTGGAAGAAGACGCGCAGGTCGTCCAGCAACAGTCCTTCCGGCAGGGCGGCGGACGGAGGGATGTCCGCCAGCCGTGCGGCGACCTCTTCGAGCGAAGGCGGCGCCAAGCGCGGACGCAGCAGCATGGCGGAGAGCGGGTTGATGTCGCAGCCGACCGGCCGGCGCCCCATCAGCGCCGCCTGCAACGGCGTCGTGCCCCGCCCCATGAACGGGTCGTAAACCGTGTCGCCCGGCCGGGTCAGCCGCCCGATGAAGAAGGCCGGAAGCTGAGGCTTGAAGCAGGCGCGGTAACTGACCTCATGCAACCGGCTCGCCTGCCGCTGGCCCGAGGTCCAGAACTCGTTGATGAAATACGGGATGCCGTTTCGCTCGCCGACGCAGGTGGTCCTTCCACAATACCGGAATGCCGAAACGTAGTCTGCAAAGCTCGACGGCCTCCCTACCGCAGGAGATACCGCTGGGGGCGGGAAGTCGTGGTCAGCCGCAAGAGCTATTTGTCGCAAGTCTCGGTAAGCCTGCGTGCGGGCGTTGTGCCGATGAGGGCGTCCCCGGGTCAGCAGCGCTGCGAAAGCGTCCTCGTTCATGTCCTCCGTGCCCCCAATTTGTGCCGCTAGACCGGTACTTCTATTCCCCTTTTCCTCAATGACGGAACTAACTTCTGGTTAACCCGTTTGCCTGTAATTCGATCCGTTTCAACTGATCGCCTAATCGTATCTTCCACCATACGATGATTATATCTTCTAACCTCTCCCTCCGCGCGTATAGCAGATGCAAACCGCAACTTGCTTATCCGTGACACTCCGCATGTGAGGCTGTACGGTCTCAATGTGTTCCGTATGAGGGGGTCACGGTTATGGGGTTCAAGGTTGCATCGCGCGTGCGTGGTCTGAGCGACGAGGCGTTTCGCGAGGCCTTCGGTACCGAGGAGCAGTGCCGCGCGGCGCTGGTCCGGCTGCGCTGGCCGGGCGGCTTCGTCTGCCCCTGCTGCGGCCATCGCGGGCATTGCGTGCTGGCGGGTCGGGGGCTCTACCAATGCAACCGGTGCAAGAAGCAGACATCGCCCACGGCGGGCACGATCTTCCACGCGACCAAGCTGTCGCTGACACTCTGGTTCGCCGCCATCCACCTGATCGTGACGGCGAAGAACGGCATCTCGTCGGTGGAACTCGGCCGCCGTCTCGGGGTCAAGCAGCCGACGGCCTGGGCCGTGAAGCACAAGATCATGGCGGCGATGGCGCGGCGCGAGGGGGAGACGGCACTTACGGGGCGGGTGGAGATGGACGACGCCTATCTCGGCGGGGTGCGCTCCGGCGGCAAGCGGGGCCGCGGCGGGCAAGACGCCCTTCGTGGCGGCGGTCTCGACCAGTCCCGAGGGGCGCCCGCGCAAGCTGAAGCTGGCGCCGGTCAAGGGCTTCCGCAAGCGCGAGATCGCGCGCGGCGCCAAGCACTGGCTGGCCCCCGGAGCGGCGGTTGTGACGGACGGCCTGGGCTGCTGGAGCGCACTCGACGAGATCGCCTGCAGCCATCGGGCGATCCGCACCGGGTCGGGCCGACAGGCGGCCCGCATGGCATCGTTCAAATGGGTGAACACGACGCTCGGCAACATCAAGAGCGCGATCACCGGGACTTATCGCAAGCTCGGCCCCGACCATGCCGGACGCTATCTCGCCAGCTTCGCCTGGCGCTACAACCGGCGCTATCAACTCCAGACGATGATCCCGCGCTTCGTCCATAGCGCCGTCCGAACCGAACCGATGCCCTATCGCCTCCTCATCGCAGGATGAATGTCAGGGATAAGCAGGAACGGGAAAACCTTGTTCAAGCTTAGTTCAACCAAATCCATATGCCAGCCGTTCACTGTCGAATCAGGGCTACCGCCCGGCGTCTCGCAGACCTGAATCTGGTATGCTTCGAGCACATCCTCCGGAACCAACGCCAAATCAACATTCGCCACGCTGTCCCTTGTCAGCGCCAACGCCGCCACCACCCAATCTAACTGTTTGTCAGGATCACACAACCGATACACTGACAGCTTATTTTC
Organism: Alphaproteobacteria bacterium; assembly: GCA_965261985.1. Lineage (GTDB taxonomy): Bacteria > Pseudomonadota > Alphaproteobacteria > Bin95 > Bin95 > Bin95. The sequence goes on along the minus strand of OZ253490.1, from coordinate 2,847,389 downwards.
TTCCGACGCTAAGCACCTCCAAGCATCCGCCTGCACCTCCTCCTCACTAAGCTAGGGAGGTACATCCCAATATCTTTTGTGATTCAGCTTCCGGAAAATCACAATCGCCGCCAAATTACCGCTCTAGGGTCTGGATTAGGTCTTTAAGGTCCTCTCTTAGCTCTGGTACGTTCTCCCGATCCAACGCCTCTCGAAGCGGACCGAGTGCCTGTCGCTCTTCCAGATAAGACAACCCAAAGGCCGCACTATCCCGAACCAACGAGGAGTGATGGCGCAATGCGACGTAGAGGAGTTCGAGAACCAACTGTCTAACGACCTTTGCCTCCTGTCGTGATGCCCACTGTACCGCCTCTGCAGTTATATTTCGGCCGTCCTCCCCTTCCGCTATCCGGTGCTTCAGACTCGCTAAAACCGAACTAGGATTATAACCGCACAAGTCTTGAAGTGAGGTCGAAAACCTGCTGTCCATTCCTGGTTCGAAATATTCCTCCCCTTCTGTTTCGAACAATTCGTCCAGTTGTTGAGACAGATCCTTCCCAAAAAAATTGTTCTCGACCGCACTCGCATTGATTGTGGGTACTACCGCACCCACCCTGTTGTGCCAATTTGTGTTTACGTCCGAAACCTTGACCGCCGATTCCAACAGCCAACCATCGATGAAATATTGCTTCTGGTCCGTCACATCATGACCTGCCGGAGTAGTGATTCGAGCATATCGGGTCTCCGGTTCGTCTTGAGAGCCGGCCGCAACGATGCAATCGTGGAAGGAAATGACGTTCTTGGTGAGATCGTAACCAATCGCATCAACATAAACGGTGTGAGTATTTTCTTCGATAGTAGCCGGCGAAGGGAACGTCACGATAAACGTTGTTTCTGAGTCTATTGGATCGGATTCTTGTTGAAAAAAGAGTCTCGAGAACCGCGGTACAGTCAGCTCTGTATGCCATTGATATCTGGCGGCCGGTAAAAAGGGATCTTTTTGGTTTTCTCGTGCGAACAAATCATGACCGAACTCGTTAAAGTAGCGTTCGACAGGAGCCGTGGCGCTGTCATCGATATACGGAGCTGTCACGGAACGTCTCCGTTTTCCATTATTTCGCTTGCGTGAATCGTTAACTCAGAGAAAATATCTTGTACACGGGAGGCGTCTAGTGTCCTGATTCTGAAGTTTTAATGATGGTGCTTTGGCGCTCGGCAGTTTCGAGAGTGCGCAGGCAGAACCGTTTGATGGTGGCGAGGATGTCGTCGGCGGCCTTGGTCCATCGGAAGGGTCGCGGGTTTGCGTTGACGGTGTCGATGTAGTGGCAAATGGCGTGTTCGAGTTCCCCTGTCGAACGATGGACCCCGCGCCGCAGTTGTTTTTCGGTCAGGAGGGCGAAGAAGCGCTCGACCTGGTTCAGCCAGGAGGCGCCGGTCGGCGTGAAGTGGACATGCCAGCGGGGATGCCGGGCCAGCCAGCGTTGGACGGCAGGGGTCTTGTGGGTGGCGTAGTTGTCCATCACCAGATGGACGTCGAGGTTGTCGGGGACCCGGGTTTCGAGGGTGCGCAGGAAGGCCAGGAACTCCCGTGCACGGTGGCGCGGAAAGCACTGCCCGATAACCTTTCCGGTGGCGGTGTCCAAGGCTGCGAAGAGCGTGGTGGTGCCGTGGCGCACATAGTCGTGGGTGCGTCGCTCGACCTGCCCGGGCCGCATGGGGAGAAGCGGACGGGAGCGGTCCAGCGCCTGGATCTGGCTCTTCTCGTCCACACACAGCACGAGCGCCCGTTCCGGAGGGCTCAGATACAGCCCGACAATGTCGCGCACCTTCTCCACAAACAGCGGGTCCGATGACCGCTTGAACGTCTCTGAGCGATGCGGCTGCAGGCCGAAGGCTTGCCAAATCCGGTGAATGGTCGAAGGCGCATAGCCCACAGCGCGGGCCATTGAGCGCAGGCTCCAATGCGTGCCGTCCGGTGGTGTCTCTTCCAGAGTGCGCCCGATGACCTCCGCGATTTGCTCGTCGCCGATCTTGCGCGGAGCCCCGGAGCGCGGGTCATCGTAGAGACCGTCCAGCCTGCGCTCAGAAAAGCGACGACGCCACTTGCCCACCGTGTTCGCGTCGGCGCCCAGCCGAGCCACGATCATCTTGTTGTCCAGCCCCTCGGCCGCCGCCAGCACAATCCGGGCCCGCCGCGCCAGTCCTTGGGCCGTCTTCCGGCGGCGGGCCAGGCCTGCCAACTCACCCCGCTCCGCTTCCGACAAGATGATCGACACTGCTGGCCTGCCCATGAGCCCTACCTCCACCAAATGTGGCGGATATTATCAAATAAACTTCTCGATCAGGACACTAGTTCCTTTTCATATTCCGTAGCAGTGTTGATGTCGAGCTCGAGACGGCAAAAATGTCGAGCGCTTATGTTTTGCATTACGGGTGGATGTGTAGGATTGATGCCTGATAAGTCGACAATAGTCTCTACTATTTGAACAGACGCCCAAGTAGACAAGCGATTTATCTCTAGCCCATCGAGACCAGACTTGGAGGTGCGCCGGCGATTGATTCTGTAAATAAGGTCTCGGCTGTTTTCTGGATCAATCTTAAGGCTGGGGATGAAATCGGCAAGTCGGGAATATGAGTCGACGTGGTCGTTTGCGGGAAGCAAAAAAATGGCACCGAACGCAAGCCTGTTGAGCGTGGGGCAATCAGAGAGCCACCGCAGCATGAGGTCCGAAAACTGTTTCTTGAGGTCGGAGTAAGGTCCAAGACTAGGCAACTGGCGAGGACGGGCTTGTGGGTCGGGCGACAGATTCCAGTCGCAGCGGTTGCTTTGGACATTTGCGCGAAGAATGCCCGTTAGGAAAGGACCATGCTCGGTAAGCAACTGCTGTTGGGGTTGGCTTCGCCGTTCGGTTGGTGGACGGCCCACCAAATTTTGCCAGAAGTAAGTGGTCTCGGGAGACTGGGGGTTTGAGACGAAGGCTGAAAGCCGGAGAGATTCGGTGAGCCACTGAGGTGCAGTTGCCGTAGCCATCATGTTTCTCCGTGGAGGGCGGGGACACTGGGTGGCGTGGAGGGGAAGGCTGTAGTCCCGACAGTGACGTGAATAAGGTTGGGTCGAGGAGAACGAGTGTGCATGGGTAAGAATATAACCCTTAGGAGGAAGCGTAAAGTTCGTCCGGGAAAGTTCGAGGGTCAACCAACGGTTGGGAGCCTTGAGCACCGGCACGCGGTGAATGCAAGGCGGCGAGTGAGCAACAGTGCATGAGACAACCTTCGGCGGCAAGTGATTGGAGTGCTACATAACCTCAACAACCATCCGGCGACCGCGCAGGCGCCGTGCCGATGAGGGCGTCTCGGGTGACGAGGGCGGCGAGTGCGTCTTCGTCCAGCCCCTCGCTGCCTTCCGGCCGGCGGGGCAGCACGATGTAGCGCAGGTCGGCCGTGCTGTCGTGGACCCGGATTTCGACATCCTCCGGCAGTGCCGTGCCGAACTCCGCCAGCACGGCGCGCGGCTCGCGGACGACGCGCGAGCGGTAGGCCTTCTTCTTGTACCAGGCCGGCGGCAGGCCCAGCACCATGCGCGGATAGCAGGAACAGAGCGTGCAGACGATGACATTGTGGACGCGCTCGGTGTTCTCGACCACGCGGACCGTGGGGCTGTGCTCCAGCTCGAAGCCTTCCTCGGCCAGCACGCCTGCCGCGTCCTCGATCAGCCGGGCCTTGAAGTCCGGGTCGGTCCAGGCGCGGGCGACCAGCCGGGCGCCGTTCGCCGGCGTCAGGCTGTCCATGTCCTCGATCCGGCGCTGGACGGCCTCGGCGTTAAAGACGCCTTTCTCCACCAGCAATTCGCGGATCGCGCGCTCCAGCGGTTCGTAGTCGCTCGACGGGTCGTCGTCGGCATGGGGGTGGCGGTGGGTGTGGGCGTCGCTCATGCGTTGTCCTCCAGCGGCTGGAGCCAGTGTTCGTAGATGTCGGCGTCGAGCGTGTCCGCCGGCCCGCCGGCATATCCGCTCCAGAGGTCTGCCTGCCGGAACCGCACCTGGTAGAGCGCAAGGTCGGGCTTGCCCGGCCGGAAATAGGCGAGCGCCTCGGGGTTCGGGAAGCTGCCGAGACAGGCCGTCACCACGCCCTCGCGGCCCTTGAGATAGCCGGGCACGCGGTGGTGGCCGGCATGGAAGCGGTCGCCCACCCGCACTCTCGTGCCATTTCCGATCACAATGTCTTCTCCCCTTCGCCCGCAAGCCGCGCCTCTATGTCGCCGCGGTCCAGAATGCCGAGCGCCTCCAGCTCCCGCCGGAGCGCCGCCAGCCGGCGGTCGTACCAGGCGGCGCCCTCCGAGGCGTCCTCGCGCAAAGCCTCCATTGTCCGGCGGTGCGCCTCGACGAGCTGCGCTTCGCCGCTGTTCGCGAGCAGGGACAGCAGGGCTTCCACCCGCCGCTCATAGAGCGTCGGCTGGCGCGGCTCCGCCGCTGCGTCGATTTCGGCCGGACCGTGCATGGCCCGCAAGCATAGCCGCAGCTATGCGCCCGGAACAGACTGTGCAAGACTGCGCCCGCTTGAGTTTTCGAGGAGGAATGCCGATGTCCGAGCGCCACACCACCCGCCTGAAACGCCTTGTGCAGGCGCCCGAAATCCTGGTCGCGCCGGGCGTCGTGGACGGCATAGGCGCGCGCCTTGTGGCAAACGCCGGCTTCGATGCGATCTATATGACAGGCGCCGGCGCGACGGCGAGCCGGCTCGGCATGCCGGATGTCGGCCTGCTGACCATGACCGAGATGGCCGACAATGCCGGACGCATCGCCGATGCCTCCGGCCTGCCGCTGGTCGCGGATGCCGACACGGGCTACGGAGGCCCGGTGAATGTGCGCCGCACCGTTCAGGCCTATGAGCGCGCGGGCGTGGCCGGGCTGCATATCGAAGACCAGTCCTGGCCGAAGCGCTGCGGGCACCTGGCCGGCAAGACGGTGATCCCGAAGGCCGAAATGGTCGCCAAGATCAAGGCGGCGTGCGATGCGCGCATCGATCCCGACTTCCAGGTCATTGCGCGTTGCGACGCCATTGCGGTTGAAGGCTGGGACGCGGCCATCGACCGCGTGGAGGCCTATGAGGAAGCCGGCGCCGACATCCTCTTCGTCGAGGCGATGACCACGATGGAGCAGCTCGCCTTCGCGCCGAAGCATTTCGGCGTGCCCTGCCTCTACAACATGGCTGGCAGCGGCAAGACCCCGGACCTTTCGGCCGCCGAGATGGAGGCGCTCGGCTTCGGCATCGCGATCTTCCCCGGCATCACGATCTCGGCGGCAATTCCGGCCATGACGCGCGCGCTCGGCATGCTGAAGGAGACCGGCGACGTCCGCCCGATGCGCAACGAATTCGCCTCCTTCCGCGAATATTTCGACCTGATGGGCCTGGCCGAGGTCCAGGCGCTCGAAGCGCGCTATGCGGTCGATGACACAGCCCGCGTCGGCTATTGAGGACACACGCCCATGCCTGCCACGATGTTCGACAAGATCTGGGACGCGCACGCGATCCTGGAACGGGAGGGCAACACCCTCCTGCATGTTGCCTTCCACCTCTGTCATGACGGTTCGGCCGGGGGGTTCGCGAACCTGAAGGAGCGCGGCCTCGATGTGCGCCGGCCAGACCGCATGGCCGGCACGCCCGACCACTATGTGCCGACCACCAGCCGGCGCATCGAGGACCTCGCGACCGAGGACATGAAGCGCATCTTCCGCGCCTTCGGCGAGAACTTCTCCGCTAACGGGATCACGCATTTCCCCGTGGAAGACGCGCGCCAGGGCATCATCCATGTCGTCGGCCCGGAACAGGGCTTCACGCAGCCGGGGCTGGTGATCGTCTGCGGCGACAGCCACACCTCGACGCATGGCGCGGTGGGCGCCATCGCCTTCGGCATCGGCTCCTCGGAGGTGGCCCATGTGATGGCGACGCAGGCGCTCTGGCAGAAACGGCCGAAAACCATGCGCGTCACCATCAACGGCGAGCGCCCCTTCGGCGTGACCGGCAAGGACGCGATCCTGGCCGTCATCGCCCAAATCGGCGCGGTCGGCGGCACGGGATATGCGGTGGAGTATGCGGGCTCGCTCATCCGCGCCTTCTCGATGGAGGAGCGCCTCACGGTCTGCAACATGTCGATCGAGGCGGGCGCGCGCTGCGGCATGATCGCGCCCGACGACAAGACCTTCGACTATCTGGAGGGCCGGCCGTTCGCGCCTGCGGGCGCCGAATGGGACAAGGCCGTGGCCCACTGGCGCAGCCTGCCCTCCGATCCCGGCGCCGCGTTCGACCGCGAGGAGGCACTGGACGGCGCCGCGCTCGCGCCGATGGTCACATGGGGCACGAGCCCGGAGAACGCCGTCGCCGTGACGGAGCAGGTGCCCGACCCGGCGGACGAGGCCGACGACGAGCGCCGCGCCGCGCTTGAAGGCGCCATCGACTACATGGGCCTCAAGGCCGGCCAGGCGATCACCGACATCGAAGTGGACCGGGTATTCATCGGGTCGTGCACCAACAGCCGCATCGAGGACCTGCGCGCCGCGGCGAAGGTTGTCGAAGGCCGCAAGGTCAGGGTCGGGCACGCCTTCGTGTCGCCCGGCTCCGGCCTCATCAAGAAGCAGGCGGAGGCCGAGGGGCTCGACCGCATCTTCACCGAGGCCGGCTTCGAGTGGCGGGAGAGCGCGTGCTCGATGTGCGTCGGCATGAACGGCGACATTGCGCGCCCCGGCGAGCGCACGGCGTCCACCTCCAACCGCAATTTCCGCGGCCGGCAGGGGCCGGGCGTGCGCACGCATCTGGTGAGCCCGGCGATGGCGGCGGCCGCGGCGGTCAGCGGCCGGTTCGCCGATGTGCGCGAATTCGGTTGAGGGGAGGAGCGAAGCCATGAAGCCTTTCAAGACCTTCTCCGCCGTCGGCGTGCCGCTCGACATGCTCAATGTCGATACGGACCAGGTGATCCCCGCGCGCTTCCTCAGCCGCCCGCTGGACGAACGCTACGGCACCTACCTCTTCCACGACCTGCGCTTCGATGCCGACGGGGCCGAGAAACCGGATTTCGTGCTGAACCGGGAGGGCTTCCGGGGTGCCGAAGTGCTGGTCGCCGACAAGAATTTCGGCTGCGGCTCCTCGCGCGAAAACGCGGTGACGGCGCTGGCGGAGGCCGGGTTCCGCACGGTGATCGCGCCGTCCTTCGGCGACATCTTCTACAGCAACTCGCTGAAGAACGGCTTCCTGCCGGTGCGCCTGCCCGACGAGACCTGCCGGCGGCTGCGCGAGATGCTGCATGAGGGGCCGGGCGGCGAGATCACCGTCGATCTGGAAAGCCAGACGGTCACCGCGCCCGACCAGTCCACCTACAGCTTCGAGATCGACCCGTTCCAGAAGAACAAGGTCATGCAGGGGCTCGACGACATCGACTTCACCATGCAGTTCCTCGGCGAGATCGAAGCCTTCGAGCAGGGCTACGACACCCGCATGACCTGGGTCACGACGCAGCCGCGCTAGGGATTCATCCGGCGGCGGGGAGCGGACGGGCTAAGTTGCGTGTATAACTCTAGGCGCAATGTTTTTTTGCGTATAAGGTTGATGTTTGCGTATATGTGTGCCAAGTTGCGCTTAGAACCATACGCGCAACTTGGAGCGACAAGGTGCAAAGGTCCACACGGGAAGAAAGCCTGCAGGCGATAGAACGTGTTGTTCGGGGCCGCCCGGAAGGCATGACCATGCAGGACATCGCCGGGGCGCTGGAGGCCGCGCTTCCGCGCCGGACCCTGCAATATCGCGTCAAGACCCTGGTCGACAACGAACGGCTCGCAATGGAGGGCTCGGCCCGGTGGGCGCGCTACCGGGCCCCGAGGGCCATGCTATCGGAGTCGCCGCACTTCTCGGTGCTGGCAGAGCCGCAGCATTTATTCGCGGGAGCCGCTCCGGAAAGACCCGAAGCAGCCGCACAACCGCTTTCCGAAGCAGGCGCCGAGATTCTGGAATATGTGCGCCGCCCGGTCACGGCCCGCGAGCCGGTCGGCTATGAACCGACCTTCCTTTTCTCATACCGGCCTAACGACAGCTTCTACCTCTCGCAGGACGAACGGGCGCAGCTTCGGGAAGTCGGTCGGTCGGGCATCGCGGAACAGCCTGCCGGCACCCATGCCAAACAGATACTGAACCGGCTGCTGATCGACCTGTCATGGAACTCGAGCCGCCTCGAGGGCAACACATACTCGCTGCTCGACACTTTGCGCCTGATCGAGGCCGGCGAGGCGGCGGAGGGGAGGGACCGGCGCGACACGCAGATGATCCTCAACCACAAGAGCGCTATCGAGTTTCTCGTCGATGCGGCGGAGGATATCGGCTTCAACCGCTACACAATCCTAAATCTGCATGCGGTGCTCGCGGACAACCTGCTGCCCGAGCCGGATGCACCCGGCCGCCTCCGGCGGTTCGGGGTGGGCATTTACGGTTCCGTCTTTCATCCGCTGGAAGCGCCACAGCTTGTCGAAGAGTGTTTCGACCGGCTTCTCACCACGGCAGACTCTATAGAGGACCCGTTCGAGCAGGCCTTCTTCGCGATGGTGCAGCTTCCCTATTTGCAGCCCTTCGACGATGTCAACAAACGGGTATCCCGCCTCGCCGCGAACATTCCGCTGATCAGGGCGAACCTGTCGCCTTTGTCCTTCGAGGACGTGCCGCAGGACCTCTACACGGCAGCGATTCTTGGCGTTTACGAGCTGAAGCGCATCGACCTGCTTCGCGACGTATTCCTGTGGGCTTACCGGCGGTCGGCCGCTCGCTACGCTGCGGTGCGGCAATCGCTGGGCGAGCCCGATCCGCTCCGGCTGCGGCACCGGGCGGCGCTGCAAGAAGTCGTCGGCGCCGTCGTTCGCGGCCGGATGGACAAGGTGCAGGCCAACGCTCATGTCGAGGCCTGGACTGCGCAGCATATCGATGAGCCGGAACGCGGACGCTTTTGCGAGATCGCTGAGCGTGAACTCCTAAGCCTGCACGACGGAAATTTTGCCCGCTACCGCGTCAAGCCGTCCGAGTTCTCGGACTGGCAGGAAGCGTGGCGCAGATAAAATGCACGTCGGGCTGCCGCCTTAGCCCCGCCGCCGCTCCGTCAGCGCGACGCCGGTCTTGACCAGGTTCTCGATCTCGGCCGGGGCGTAGCCCGCTTGGGCCAGCACCTCTCGGGTTGCGTTGCCGAAGCGCGGCGGGGCGGCGCGGACGGCGCCCGGCGTGCGGGAGAGCTTGGCGGCGATGCCGGGCGCTTCCCATTCATCGCCCTCGACCGAGGCGCGCATGCCGCGATGCAGCGTGTGCGGATGGGTGAACACCTCGGGGATGGCATTGACGGGGCCGGCCGGCACACCCTGGCGCAACAGCGTGTCGCAGAGCGTGTCGCACTCGAAACCGGCGAGCTTCGCTTCGAGCAGCGGCTTCAGTTCGGCGCGGTTGCGCGACCGGGCGGCGTTGTCGGCGAAGCGCGCATCCTCCGCGAGGTCGCTTGCGCCGATGGCGTTGCAGAAGCGCGCCCACTGGCCGTTGTTTCCGATGGCGAGGAAGGCCTGCTTGTCGCGCGTGCGGAAGGCGTCATAGGGGTAGATGTTGGGATGCGCGTTGCCGGTGATCGCCGGCGCCTTTCCCGACATGAGCCAGTTCGGGGCCTGCGGGTGCAGCAGGGCGACGGCGCAATCGTAGAGCGTGAGGTCGAGGAACTGGCCGCGGCCGGAGCGCTCGCGTTCCAGCAGCGCCATCAATATGGCGATGACCGCATTGAGGCCGGTGCCCATATCGACCATCGGCGTGCCGACCCGGACGGGGCCGCTCTCGGGCGAGCCGTTGACGCTCATCATGCCGGACATCGCCTGGATCACGGCATCGTAGCCGGGGAAGCCGCCGAGCGGCCCGTCCGCGCCGAAGCCGGTGATGCGGCAATGCACCAGGCGGGGGAAGCGCCGGCTCAGCACCTCCTCGTAGCCGAGGCCCCATTTCTCCAGCGTGCCGGGCTTGAAGTTCTCGGCGATGACATCGGCGCCCTCGAGCAGGCGCATCAGCACCGCCTTTCCTTCCTCCCTGGACAGGTCGAGGCCGATAGAACGCTTGTTGCGGTTAACCCCCTGGAAATAGGCGGCCTCGCCGTCGGCGCGGAAGGGCGGCCCCCAATCCCGCGTCTCGTCGCCCTGCGGCGGCTCGACCTTGACGACCTCCGCGCCGTGGTCGGCGAGGATCATGGTGCAATAGGGGCCGCCGAGCACCCGCGTGCAGTCGATCACGCGAGTGCCGGCGAGCGCGCCTCCGGAATGCGGCATGGGAGCGGGACTCCTCGGGAAACGGAGCGGGAAGGCCCGGAACCTAGCGGGTGCAGCGGCGGCGCGAAAGCAGCAGACCTCGAAGTCCGCCTTGATGCTGCCGGGCTCCTCGTCTAGCAACAGGGTGCCCATTGGCGGCGAAGCGGGGAGAAGACGATGAACCTGTCCAGAATGCTGGCGGCGCGGGCCGCCGAGGGGCGGCCGGTGCGGGTCGGCGTGATCGGCTGCGGCAAATTCGGGGCCATGTTCCTCTCCCAGGCCGGCCGGACGACGGGAATGCATGTCGTCGGCGTGGCCGACCTCGACCTGGAGCGCGCGCGCTCCCAACTGGCGCGCATCAACTGGCGGGCCGAGCGCCACAGCGCCGCGTCCTTTGCCGAAGCGTCGCGGGAAGGGACAACATTTCTCACCGAAGACGCCCATGCGCTTATCGGGGCCGACGGCATCGAGGTAATCGTCGAAGCCACGGGGAACCCGGCCGCCGGCATCCGCCATGCGCTCGCCTGTTTCGAGGCCGGGCGCCATATCGTCATGGTGAATGTCGAGGCGGACGTGCTGGCCGGGCCGCTGCTCGCGCGCCGGGCGGCGGAGGCGGGCGTGGCTTGCGCCATGGCCTATGGCGACCAGCCGGCGCTGATCTACGAAATGGTGGACTGGGCGCGCACCTGCGGGCTCGAAGTCGTGGCGGCCGGCAAGGGCACCAAGCATATGGCGCACTACCACCAGTCCACGCCGGAGACCGTCTGGGAGTATTACGGCATCGACGCCGAACGGGCGGCGCTCGGCGGCATGAACGCGCAGATGTTCAACTCCTTCGTCGATGGCACCAAGTCCGGCATCGAGATGGCGGCCGTGGCCAACGCCACCGGCCTGAACGTGCCCCGCAAGGGCCTGTCGTTCCGCCCCGCCTCCGTTTACGAGCTTGCCGACCTGCTGAAGCCGGAGGCCGACGGCGGCACGCTGGAAGGGCGCGGCGGCTATGTGGAGGTGATCTCCTGCTTCGGCGCGAACGGGCAGGAGGTGCCGAACCATCTGCGCCAGGGGGTCTATGTCACCTTTGCCGGCGCGGACGAGTATGTGCAGCGCTGTTTCGCCGAATACCACGTCTCCACCGACGAGAGCGGCGAATATGCGGCGCTCTGGCGGCCATCGCACCTGATCGGCCTCGAGCTCGGCGTGTCGGTGGCGACGGCCGCGCTGCGCGGCGAATCCACCGGCCATGCCGAGAGTTGGGCCGGCGATGTCGTCGCCACCGCGAAGCGCGATCTACGCACCGGCGAGACGCTGGACGGGGAGGGCGGCTATTGCGTCTGGGGCAAGCTGATGCCGGCGGCCGACTCGCTGGCGCTCGGCGGACTGCCCATCGGCCTTGCCCACGGCGTGCGGCTCCGCAACGCCATACCCGTCGGCCGGCCGGTGACCTGGGACGATGTGGAGATCGACCCGAACGATCCGACGGTCGCCTTCCGGCGCGAGATGGAGCGGGTCTTCGCTTGACGGGAACGTCCTTGTCGGAAGCCGCCGGAGGGCCGCTGCCGGCCTGGCGCGCGCAGGTCGAGGCGAAGGCGCTGAGCGGCGACCCCGACCAGGAGGTCTGCGCGCGGGCGCTTCAGGACCTGCATGACGCGCTGAGAGCGCCTGCCGGCCCGAGAAGGGGCGGGTTGCTGGGCCGGCTCGGACTGGTGCGCCGGCCGGAACCGGCGGCGGAGACCCCGCAGGGCATCTACATCCACGGCGCGGTCGGGCGCGGCAAGTCCATGCTGATGGACCTGTTCTTCGAGACCGCGCCGGTCAAGCGCAAGCGGCGGGTCCATTTCCACGCCTTCATGGCGGAGGTCCATGACCGGGCGCACCGGATGCGGAAGCGCGCGGGCGATCCGATTCCGGGGCTTGCCTCGGCGGTTGCGGCGGAAGCGACGCTACTCTGTTTCGACGAGTTCCAGGTGGACAATATCGCCGATGCGATGATCCTCGGGCGGCTGTTCGAGATGCTGCTGGCCCGGGGCGTCACCGTGGTTGCGACCTCCAACACGGCGCCCGCCGACCTCTACCGCAACGGCCTGCAGCGGGAGCGTTTCCTGCCCTTCATCGACATGCTGCTGCAGCGCCTGCAGGTGCTCGAACTGGCCGGCGGCGACGACCACAGGCTCGCCCGGCTGAAAGGCAGGCGAGTCTATCACGCGCCGCTCGATGCGGCGGCCGCCGCGGAGCTGGACCGAGCCTTCCGCGACCTCACCGACCTGGACCGGGGCACGCCCGGCACGGTTTCGGTGCGCGGGCGCGAAATCGCCGTGCCGGAAGCCGCGCGCGGCATCGCGCGCTTCCATTTCGACGACCTTTGCCGGAAGCCGCTGGGCGCGGGCGACTACCTGGCGCTGGCGGCGCGGTTCCACACGTTCATCCTCGCCGGCGTGCCCGCGATGCGCCCGGAAAACCGCAACGAAGCCCGCCGTTTCATCAACCTGATCGACGCCCTCTACGAAGCGCGCTGCAACCTGGTGCTGTCCGCCGAGGCGGGTCCGCGGGAACTCTATCCACGCGGCCTCGGCGCCGACATATTTCGCCGCACAACATCGCGCTTGATCGAGATGCAGGCGGAGGACTATATCGCGCGCCGCCATCTGGCTGCCTGAGCCTCCACGCCCTGCCGCCACACCCCGCGCGAGGTGCCGCCCATGCCCGCATATCTGCGGCCTATCCTGCCGATTCTGGCCGGGGCGGCGTTGATCCAACTCGGCAATGGATTGCTCACCGCCCTGATAGGCGTGCGGCTGGAAAGCGCCGGTTTCGCTGCGTCGGTGGCCGGCTTTGTGACGGCGGCCTATTTTGCGGGCCAGCTCGCCGGGTCCAGTCTTTCTGGCCGGCTCGTGAACCGCGTCGGCCATATCCGCACATTCGCCAGCTTTGCAACGGTGCTATCGGCGGCAGCGTTGATCTATGCGCTTGCGGGCGGGCCGTTCGTCTGGTCGGCGATCCGGTTCGTAAACGGCTTTGCGATGGCAGGCGTGCTGCTGTCGATGGAAAGTTGGCTGAACCATGTCTCGGGCAATGCTCGTCGGGGCTCCGCACTGTCCGCCTATATGATGGTGTGCTACGCGGCGCTGTGCGTCGGCCCGCTGCTGATGACGGTCGCAGACCCGGACGGATTCGCGCTCTTCAGCATTTCGTCCATTTTGCTGGGGCTGTCGCTACTTCCGATGTCGCTCTCGAACCGGGCCCAACCTGGCGTCGCGCAGCCCTCCCGGCTGCGCTTCCGGGACCTTGTGCGCATCTCGCCGCTTGGGATAACCGGGGCCGTGCTGGCCGGCGCAATGACCGGACCGCTGGTCGGCCTGGCATCCGTCTATGCCATATCCGCCGGACACGGCGTTTCCGGCGTGGCGGTGTTCTGGCTTTCCCTGATCGGAGGCGGTTTCGTGCTTTCGTTCCCGATCGGGCGGCTTTCCGACCGCATAGAGCGCCGACTCGTGCTGGCGGGAATCTGTTTCGCGTCGCTTGCGGCAGCGCTCGTTTTCCGGGTTGTCGGCGACGGTTCGCTCGAAGTGCTGATGGTCTTCGGAGTCGTTTTCGGCGGCCTTGTCTTCGCCGCCTACCCCCTTTCCGCGGCGCATACCAACGACCATCTCCCGCCTGAGGACAGCGTGCCGGCAGCGGCCGGACTACTGATCGCTTTCGGGGCGGGTGCGGTGGCCGGCCCCCCGGTGGCGGCGCTCGCCATGGACGTTGTCGGCCCGGGGGCGCTGTTCGACAGTGTGGCTGCGATCGCTGCCGGGCTCGGGCTGTTCGCCCTCTACCGGCGCACCCGCCGGGCGGACGTGGACGAAGCTGAGAAAGGCGCCTTCGTCGTGCTGCCGCGCACCTCGCCCGCGGCCTATGAAATGGACCCCTGGTCAGGCGATGCCACCGCAGGCGAACCGCTTGTCGGAGACGGTGAAAGCCATTAGGTTGCGGTCCGCAGCGGCGTCGTGGCGATTGGGGTGATTTGGATGGCGCGTAACAGGATCGGGCTGGTCGGTGCGGGCAATATCGGGGGCACGCTCGCCCATCTGGCCGGCCTCAAGGACTTGGGCGATGTCGTGCTGTTCGACATTGTCGAGGGCATGCCGCAGGGCAAGGCGCTCGACCTTGTCGAAAGCTCGCCGATAGAAGGCTTCGACGCCCGGATCTCCGGCACCGGCAGCTATGAGGCGCTGGAGGGCTGCGATGTCGTCATCGTGACCGCCGGCGTGGCGCGCATGCCGGGCATGAGCCGGGACGACCTGGTCGGAATCAACACCAAGGTGATGGGCTCGGTCGGCGACGGCCTGAAACGCTACTGCCCCGATGCGTTCGTGATCTGCATTACCAATCCGCTCGATGCGATGGTGGCGGTGTTGCAGGGCGTCACCGGCTTTGCGCCCAACAAGGTCGTCGGCATGGCGGGCGTGCTGGACACGGCGCGCTTCCGCTATTTCCTGGCGGAGGAATTCGGCGTTTCGGTCGAGGATGTGACCGCTTTCGTGCTAGGCGGGCACGGCGACAGCATGGTGCCGCTGGTCAATTATTCGGCGGTCGCCGGCATCCCGGTGCCGGACCTGGTCGCGATGGGCTGGACGACGGAGCGGCGGGTGGCGGACATCGTGCAGCGCACCCGCGACGGCGGCGCGGAGATCGTCAACCTCCTCAAGACAGGTTCGGCCTTCTACGCGCCGGCTTCGGCAGCGATCCAGATGGCCGAGAGTTATCTCAAGGACAAGAAGCGCGTGCTGCCCTGCGCTGCCTGGCTGGACGGCGAATACGGCGTGAACGGCCTTTATGTGGGTGTGCCGGCGGTAATCGGCGCGGGCGGCGTCGAACGCATCGTCGAAATCCGCCTTTCCGAGGCCGACCGTGCCGCATTCGACGCCTCGGTGGCGGCGGTGAAGGAACTGGTGGAAGTCGCGGAACGAATGCGCGCGCAGGCGGCGGACTAGCGCGGATGCTTGGGGCCGGCTTCCCCTGTGGTGGCGATGGCCCCGCCGCCCCGGCGGCAGGACAAGATGACGGAGCGGGTCGCATGGCAATAGCGCGCGCGCGGCGCAGCCTCGGATGAATATCCACGAATACCAGGCGAAGGCGGTGCTCGCGCGTTTCGACGTGCCGGTGCCGCGCGGCCATGTGGCCTATACCGTCGATGAAGCCGTCGAGGGCGCGGATAAGCTCGGGGGCCCGGTATGGGTCGTCAAGGCGCAGATTCACGCCGGCGGGCGCGGCAAGGCCGGTGGCGTCAAGCTGGTCCGCTCGACTTCGGAGGTGCGCGAGGCGGCAGCCGGGTTGCTGGGCAGCACGCTCGTCACCCACCAGACAGGGCCTGAGGGGCGGACGGTAAAGCGCATCTATGTTGAGGAAGGCTGCGACATTGCCCGCGAACTCTACCTCTCGATGCTTGTGGACCGGACCGGCGGGCGCGTCACGGTCGTCGCCTCCACCGAGGGCGGCATGAATATCGAGGAAGTGGCCGAGGCGACGCCGGAGAAGATCGTGACCTTCCCGATCGACCCGGCGACCGGAGTGCAGCCGCATCACGGCCGCCGTCTCGCCTCCGGCTTCGGGCTCGGGACGGCCGGGACCGGTCAGGCGGCAGGGCTGCTCGCCGATCTTTACCGCGCCTTCACGGAACTCGACGCCAGCCTGATCGAGATCAACCCGCTTGTCGCGACGGGCAGCGGCGCGCTTCTCGCGCTGGATGCGAAGATGAGCTTCGACGACAATGCGCTCTTCCGCCAGCCGGGCGTGGAGGAACTGCGCGACGAGGACGAGGAAACGCCGGTGGAGCGCCAGGCGGAGGCCCTCGGTTTCAGCTATGTCAAGCTGGACGGCAATATCGGCTGCATGGTGAACGGCGCCGGCCTCGCCATGGCGACGATGGACATCATCAAACTGCAGGGCGCGGAGCCTGCCAACTTCCTCGATGTCGGAGGCGGCGCCGACAAGGAGCGCGTCATCAGCGCGTTCAAGATCATCCTGTCCGATCCCAATGTCGAAGCGATCCTGGTCAATATCTTCGGTGGCATCATGCAATGCGACGTGATAGCGGCCGGCGTCGTGGAAGCCGCCCGCGAAGTCAGCCTCGACGTGCCGCTGGTGGTGCGTCTCGAAGGCACCAATGTCGAGCAGGGCAAGCGCATCCTCGCCCGGTCCGGGCTGCCGATCACCGCTGCGGACGACCTGGGCGAGGCGGCGGCCAAGGTCGTCGCCGCGGTCGGGGAGGGCTGACACGATGGCGGTGCTGATCGACGAGAACACCCGCGTGATCTGCCAGGGGATCACCGGCAAGCAGGGCACCTTCCATTCGAAGCAGGCCATCGACTACGGGACACGGATGGTGGGAGGAGTCGCGCCGGGCAAGGGCGGCCGCCGCCATCTCGGGCTGCCGGTGTTCGACACCGTGGCCGAGGCGAAGGCCGAAACCGGAGCCGACGCGACAGTCATCTATGTGCCGCCCCCGTTTGCAGCCGACGCGATGTTGGAGGCAGCGGCCGCGGAGATTCCGCTGATCGTCTGCATTACCGAGGGCGTGCCGGTGCTCGACATGGTGCGCGTCAAGCGGGCCGTCGCCGGCTCGGGCTCCCGGCTGATAGGGCCGAACTGTCCGGGCGCCATCACGCCCGATGCGTGCAAGATCGGCATCATGCCGGGTCATATCCACCGGCGCGGCCGTATCGGGATCGTTTCGCGTTCGGGCACGCTGACCTATGAGGCCGTCGCGCAGACCACTGCCGCCGGGCTCGGCCAGTCCACCTGTATCGGCATCGGCGGCGACCCGGTAAACGGCACCGATTTCATCGACTGCCTCAGGCTCTTCCACGACGATCCGGAAACCGAGGGTATCGTCATCATCGGCGAGATCGGCGGCAGCGCGGAGGAAGATGCAGCGGCGTTCTACGCCACCTTGCCGAACCGCAAGCCGGCCGTGGGCTTCATTGCCGGGGCATCGGCGCCGCCGGGCAAACGCATGGGCCATGCCGGGGCCATCGTTTCCGGCGGCAAGGGCACGGCAGAGAACAAGATCGACGCCTTCGCCGAGGCGGGTATTCTGGTCAGCCGGTCGCCGGGCGCGCTGGGAGAAACCATGCTCGAGGCCCTGGGCCGCTAACGCGCCGGCAGGGAGGCGGGAAGGAGGTAACGAGGCAATGGCGGTATCTTCCGAGGCGGACGATTTCCTGCATGGCGGCAATGCCGTCTTCATCGCCGAACTCTACGAACAATATCTGCGCGATCCGGGTTCGGTGGACGAGAGCTGGACGGGGTTCTTTGCGGGGCTGAAATCGAACGGCCATGCGGACGAGGCGCCCGGCGCGGCGCCCTGGGGGCGGATGCGCGCGCGTGTCATCGCCAACGGCCACGATGCAGCGCCAGCACCCAACGGCGCCGCTCATGCCGCGCCCGAAGAGGGCGGACGCCAGGCCACCCTGGACTCGATCCGCGCGCTGATGCTGATCCGCGCCTACCGGGTGCGCGGCCATCTTTATGCCCGGCTGGACCCGTTGGGCCTGCACGAACCGGAACACCATCCCGAACTCGACCCCGCAACCTACGGCTTCGGCGAAGACGACTGGGACCGCCCGATCTTCATCGACGGCGTGCTCGGCCGCGAACGGGCCAGCATGCGCGAGATCATGGCGGCCGTGCACGACATCTATTGTTCGAGCATCGGCGTCGAGTTCATGCACATCCAGGACCCCGACCAGAAGGCCTGGATCCAGAAACGCATCGAGCGGCCGCTGAACCGGACCGAGTTCACGGAACGAGGCCGCCGCGCCATTCTCGAACGGCTGACGGAGGCCGAGGTCTTCGAACATTTCCTGGACCGCAAATATATCGGCACCAAGCGCTTCGGCCTCGAAGGCGGAGAGGCGCTGATCCCGGCGCTGGAGCAGATCATCAAGCGCGGCGGCGAGATTGGCCTGGAAGAGGCCGTGGTCGGCATGGCCCATCGCGGGCGGCTGAATGTGCTCGCCAACTTCATGGGCAAGCCGTTCCAGGCGATCCTTTCGGAGTTCCAGGGCCAGCCCGCAAATCCGGAGGACGTGCAGGGCTCGGGCGATGTCAAATACCATCTCGGAACATCGTCGGACCGCGAGTTCGACGGCAATGTCATCCATCTTTCGCTTTGCCCGAATCCCAGCCATCTCGAGATCGTCAACCCGGTCGTCATCGGGCGGGCGCGGGCCAAGCAGGAACAGCGCGGAGACCACGAGCGCGACAAGGTAATGCCGATCCTGTTGCATGGCGATGCAGCCTTCATCGGGCAGGGCCTCGTGGCGGAGACCTTCGAGCTTTCCGAACTCAGGGGATACCGCGTCGGCGGCACCATCCACATCGTCATCAACAACCAGATCGGATTCACCACCTCGCCGACGGACTCGCGCTCCAGCCCCTATTGCTCCGGCATGGCGCAGATCGTCCAGGCGCCCGTCTTTCATGTGAACGGCGACGATCCCGAGGCGGTGGTGCATGTGGCGCGGATCGCCACCGAATTTCGCTTCCGCTTCAAATGCGATGTCGTCATCGACATGTACTGCTATCGCCGCCAGGGCCACAACGAGGCGGACGAGCCGGCCTTCACCCAGCCGCTCATGTACGATGCCATCGACAAGCATGCGACCACCCGGGCCATCTATGCCGACCGGCTGGTGGCGGAGGGCCTGCTCTCGCGGGAGGAGGCGGACGGCATTGTCGAAAGCATCCGTGAGCAGCTGGAGCACGATTTCGAAGCCGCGAAGAGCTACAAGCCCAACAAGGCGGACTGGCTCGAAGGAGCATGGAGCGGTATCGAGGTTGCCAGGGAAGGCGACCGGCGGGGCTCGACCGCCGTGCCGCTTGAGCAGTTGAAGGCTGTCGGCAGCCGTTTGGCGACCGTGCCCGACGGCTTCGATCTCAATCCCAAGATCGCCCGCCAGTTCCGCCAGCGGGCGCGCGTCTTCGAGACCGGCGAGGGCCTCGACTGGGCGAATGCGGAGGCGCTGGCCCTCGGGACGCTCGCTGCGGAAGGCGTCGCGGTGCGCCTTTCCGGCCAGGACTGCGGGCGCGGCACCTTCTCGCAGCGCCACGCCATGCTGCGCGACCAGACGGATGAGAGCAAATACATCCCGCTCCAGCATGTCGGCACGGACCAGGGGCGGGTCGAGATCATCGACAGCCCGCTGGCCGAAGCGTCCGTGCTCGGCTTCGAATACGGCTATTCGCAGAGCGAGCCGCATGCGCTGGTGATGTGGGAGGCGCAATTCGGCGATTTCGCCAATGGCGCCCAGGTGGTGATGGACCAGTTCATCTCCTCCGGCGAGTCCAAATGGCTGCGCATGTCGGGCCTCGTGTTGCTGTTGCCGCACGGCTATGAGGGCCAGGGGCCGGAGCACTCCTCCGCCCGGCTGGAGCGCTACCTCCAGCTTTGCGCGGAAGACAACATGCAGGTCATCTACCCGACCACGCCGGCCAACTATTTCCACGCCCTGCGCCGCCAGGTGAAGCGGGATATCCGCAAGCCGCTGATCGTGATGACGCCGAAATCGCTTTTGCGCCACAGGCTTTGCGTCTCCGGCCTCGACGAGCTTGCGGAAGGCAGCTCCTTCCACCGGGTCATGCCGGAAATCGACGAGGTCGCCGCGAGCGAGTCGGTCCGCCGGGTGGTGCTTTGCACGGGCAAGGTCTATTACGACCTGCTCCAGCAGCGCCGCGAGGAAAGCATTTCGGATGTCGCGCTGCTGCGTGTCGAACAACTCTATCCCTTCCCGGCGCAGACGCTTGCCGACGAGCTTGCCCGCTATCCGAATGCCGGGATCGTCTGGTGCCAGGAAGAGCCGGCGAACATGGGGGCGTGGGCCTTCGTGGACCGGCGGATCGAAGAGGTTCTGGAGGATGTCGGCAGCAAGGCGAGCCGGCCGCGCTATGTCGGTCGGCCCGCGGCGGCATCGCCGGCGACCGGATTGCTTAAACGGCACAATTTCGAGCAGAAGGCGCTGGTCGCCGAGGCGCTTGCCGCGGACTGACACGGGGGAACGCTAGGCGATGGCGATCGAGATACAGGTGCCGCAACTCGGCGAAAGCATCAGCGAGGCGACGGTCGCCCGCTGGATGAAGGCGCCGGGCGACGCGGTGGAAGCGGACGAACCGCTGGTCGAGCTCGAAACCGACAAGGTCACGGTCGAGGTGCCGGCGCCGCAGAGCGGGGTGCTGGAAGCGATCCTGGCCGGCGAGGGCGAGGAAGTGGAGGTCGGCGCGGTCCTGTGCCGGATGGCGGCCGGCGCCGCCCCCGCAAGAGCCGTTGCAGCTCCGGAGGCCAAAGCATCCGCGCCGGCATCGGCCGGCGCCGATGCGCCGCCCGTCTCGCCGGCGGTCCGCAAGTTGCTGGCGGACAATGCGCTCTCTCCCGACGCCGTCGACGGCACGGGCAAGGGAGGCCGGATAACCAAGGCCGATGTGCTCGACCATCTGAAGTCGCCCGAGGCCGCTCCGCCGGCTCCTGCCGCGCCCGCGCCGCGCGCCGCGCCGCCGCGTCCTCCCCGGACGGACCATCCGCGCGAGGAGCGGGTGCGCATGTCGCGCCTGCGCCGGCGCGTCGCCGAGCGGCTCAAGGACGCGCAGAACACCGCCGCCATGCTCACCACCTTCAACGAGGCGGACATGAGCGGGGTGGTGGCTCTGCGCCGGCGCTACCGCGAGGCGTTCGAGAAGCGCCACGGCGTGCGGCTCGGCTTCATGTCCTTCTTCGTTAAGGCGTGCATCGGCGCGCTCAAGGAAATCCCGGCGGTCAATGCCGAGATCGACGGCGACGACATCATCTACAAGAACCACTACGACATCGGCGTGGCGGTCGGCACGGCGCAGGGGCTCGTTGTGCCCGTGCTGAAGGACGCCGATGCGATGAGCTTCGCCGAGGTCGAGCGCAGCATCGCCGACCTGGGCACGAGGGCGCGCGACGGCAAGCTCTCGATGGAGGACCTGACCGGCGGCACCTTCACGATCTCCAACGGGGGCGTTTACGGCTCGCTCATGTCGGCGCCGATCCTCAATCCGCCGCAATCCGGCATTCTCGGCATGCACAAGATCGAGGACCGGCCGGTCGCCGTGGACGGCAAGGTCGAGATCAGGCCGATGATGTATCTGGCGCTCTCCTACGACCACCGGATCATCGACGGGTCCGAGTCGGTCACCTTCCTGGTGCGCGTCAAGGAAGCGATCGAGAATCCCGAGCGGCTGCTGCTCGACGTCTAGCCCGGAATTCTCACCAATGTCACGGCCTGCGTCGCGTCCAGGCGTTCGATCCGCAAGGAGCGGGCCGAAAAGCGTAGCGGTGCCTACGGTTGAGGCCCGCGACGCAGCGGGCGGGCGCCTGGGTGCGACCCGAAGGGCGGCGCTGTCGGGCCGGCATGGTGCGTCAATCCGCTTGCCCGATGCCCCGCATCGCGCTACGCGTCTTTCCTACCCTGCCGGTCCGACAGCACCGCGCAGACCACGACATTGGTGAGAAATCCGGGCTAGGGAACGGGGAACTCCATGACCGACAGTTTCGATGTCGTCGTCATCGGCGGCGGGCCGGGCGGCTATGTGGCAGCAATCCGGGCCGCGCAGCTCGGCCTCAGCACTGCCTGCGTCGAGAAGCGGGCGACGCTCGGCGGCACCTGCCTGAATGTCGGCTGCATCCCGTCGAAGGAGTTGCTGCACAGCACGCATCTCTTCGAGCAGGCGCAGCACGGCTTCGCCGGGCGGGGCATCAAGGTCCCCGGCGGCGTCGAGGTCGATCTGGCGGCCATGATGGCCGGCAAGGACAAGGTGGTGCGCGACCTGACGCGCGGCATCGGCTTCCTGTTCCGCAAGAACGAGGTGGCGCATGTTTCGGGCGAGGGACGCATCGCCGGGGCCGGTCGCGTTGAGGTTGCCTCCGAAGAAGGGAAGCCCCGCACCCTTGAGGCCCGCAATATCGTCATCGCCACGGGCTCCGAGCCGGCGGGCCTGCCGGGTATCGAGATCGACGAGCGGCGCATCCTTTCCTCTACCGGCGCGCTTACGCTGGAGGCGGTGCCGGAACGGCTGGCCGTCATCGGCGGCGGCTATATCGGGCTGGAGATGGCGGTCGTCTGGAGCCGCCTCGGCGCCAAGGTGACCGTGATCGAGTTCCTCGACCGCATCGTTCCCAATATGGATGGCGACGTTGCCAAGGGCATGCACCGGATCCTGGCGAAGAAGGGTTTCGCCTTCATGCTCGGGCACAAGGTGACGGGGGCGAAGACCGGCAGGAAGGGCGTTTCGCTGACGGTCGAGAACATTGCATCGGGCGAGGCCGCCGCCGTCGAAGCGGATGCCGTGCTGGTCGCGGTGGGCCGGCGGCCCTACACGGCGGGGCTCGGCCTCGAAAGCGTCGGTATCGCAACGGACGTGCAGGGCAGGATCGAGATCGATGAGCACTTCCGCACGAGCGCGGCCGGCGTCTATGCCATCGGCGATGTCGTGCGCGGCCCCATGCTGGCGCACAAGGCCGAAGACGAGGGCGCGGTCTGCGCCGAGATCGTCGCCGGCCAATCGGGCCATATCGACTACGACGCGATTCCGGGCGTGGTCTATACATGGCCGGAGGCGGCGGCGGTGGGCCGGACGGAGGAAGCATTGAAGGAGGCCGGCGTCGACTATGCCGTCGGGCGCTTCCCGTTCCAGGCCAACAGCCGGGCCCGGTGCAGCGGCGAGACCGAGGGCTTCGTGAAGATCCTGGCCGACAAGCGCACAGACCGGGTGCTCGGTGTGCATATTCTGGGTGCGGATGCGGGCACGATGATCGCCGAGGCGGCGCTGGCAATGGAGTTCGGCGCCTCGGCCGAGGACATCGCGCGAACCTGCCATGCCCATCCGACGCTGAACGAGGCGGTCAAGGAAGCGGCGCTCGCCGTGGACGGCCGCCCGATCCACGTCTGAACGACGCAAACTCCGGAAGGAAGGACGCTCCCCCATGAAGCTCTACACATCCATCGGCCCGAACCCGCATGTCGTGCGCATGTTCATGGCCGAGGCCGGCATCGAATTGCCCGAGGAGAAGGTCGATATCCTCAAGGGCGTGAACCGGGAAGGCGAGTATCTCTCGAAGAACCCGTCCGGCCAGAGCCCCTGCCTGGAGCTCGACGACGGCAGCTATATCGCCGAGATCACCGCGATCTGCGAATACCTGGCGGACAAGCAGGGCGGCTCGCCGCTGATCGGCTCGACGCCGGAGGAGCGCGGCGAGACGCGGATGTGGACCCGCCGGGTCGATCTCAATATCTGCGAACCGCTTACGAGCGGCTTCCGCTACGGCGAGGGGCTGAAAATGTTCCAGAACCGGATGCGCTGCCTGCCGGAGGCGTCGGCGGGCCTGAAGGCCATCGCGCAGGACAAGATCGCCTGGCTGGAAGGGCTTATGGACGGCAAGCAGTTCTTCTGCGGCGACCGCATCAGCCTCGCCGACGTCCTGCTCTACTGCTTCCTCGCCTTCGGCAAGCAGGTCGGTCAGGACATCGCGCCCGAGAACAAGAATGTGACTGCCTGGTTCGAGCGCATGAAAGCCCGCCCGACCTCGGCCTGATCGGGCGCGCCGCCGCTTCGGCGCCGGCACCCGGCCGCCGCAATTAGTTCAGCCGTCGCCGACTGGCGAGCTGCTCCGGAAGGCGAGCGTAGCCGGCCGGCTGCGGGCCAGCGGTTGCTGTGCGTCGGGAATCGGCAACTTTTTGTTCGGCCGCGAGCAAATCCTGCTCGTGGAACCCGTGGATCGTCCCCGTACTTGCCGGGAGTGTGGCGACGGCATCGGGTGGACCGGTGCCGCCGCACCCTCGACGCAGTGGAGGGATGGGCATGGGACCGTCGCTGCAAAGCGTCATCGGAGCCCACGCGCTTGCCGAGTTCGAGGCGCCGGCTCCCGTGGCTCGCGGGCTGCCGGCCTCCGCCTATACGAGCGAAGCATTCTTCGCGCTTGAGAACGAACGGATTTTCTCCCGCTCGTGGGTGTTGGCGGGCTTTGCGCACGAACTGGCCCGGCCCGGCGATGCGGTGCCGGTCTCCGTCGCCGGCAGGCCCGTCCTGCTGGTGCGCGGCACGGGCGGCGAGGTCAAGGCGTTCCACAATGTCTGCCGCCACCGGTGCCTCAAGCTTGTGGGCGAGCCCGGCAATGTCGGGCGGGCGATCCGCTGTCCCTACCATTCCTGGACCTACGGCCTCGACGGCGCGCTTCGCGCCGCTCCCTATTTCGGCGGACGCGAGCCGCGTGCTGCGCCGCCCGGCTTCGACCGCTCGCAGCACGGACTGGTCCCGGTGCGCTCGGCGGTGTGGCACGACTGGATTTTCCTGAACCTGGACGGCGGCGCGCAGCCGTTCGAGGAATTCACCGCCCCGCTCCGGAGCCGGCTCGACGGGCTTGACCTTCCCCGGATGCAGCATCTCGCCACCATCGATCTCGGGGAAGTCGCCGCGAACTGGAAGCTCCTGATGGAGAACTTCATCGAGCCCTACCATGTGCAATTCGTGCATTCCCGGACCACCGACCAGCCCCTCGCAGACCATTACACCGTCAACGAGCCGGGTTGCCTCGGCTGCGCCGTCGATGTCTCCCGGGAGTCGAGAAAGGCGGATGTCCTGTCGCAGGACTCGCGCTTCCTGACGCTGTTTCCCAACTTCGTGTTCGGGCTCTATCTCCCGGACCAGATCGGCGTGCATCTCGACCTGCCGCTTGCGCCGGGCCGCACCCTCCAGAGGCGCGCGATTTACAGTCTGGAACCCGAACCGGTTTCGGCTGAGCGCGCGGACAGGCTTGCGGCGTTCTGGCGCGAGGTGCATCTCGAAGACCACGCCATCTGCGAGCGGCTGCAGCAGGGGCGCGCCAGCGACGTAGCTGCCGGAGGCGGCGTCCTCTCCCCAGTCTGGGAAGACTCCGTGCGGAACTTCCAGAACCTCGTCATCGAACGCCTGCGATAGCCGGGCCCCAGTCCGCGGCGCAAGGGCGTGGTGGCGAGTGCCGGGCCGGCCGCAGCGTACCGCATCGAACGAGGACAGCGCGTTCATGCTCTTCCGCGTCGGCGACGCCACCGCCAGCCGCAATATACACGCCGTCATCTACGACTCCCGCCGTCTTTGCGAGGACTTCCGAGCCGGGACGCAGGCGCTCCCGGACGGAATAACGGCCCGGTTTCGGAGAGCCTGCGCGCTGTATGCATTGCGACGGGGCGGCTTCCTGCGGCGCGCGCAGCGGCGAGGCTCACATATGCCGCTTCATGCAAACAGATATAACAATCATGTATAACCAGCCCTTGCAGTTCTATGTCGGGGGCGTTGCAAGGTGCATGCCGGCGCAGGAAGAGCGCCGACGGAAGATGGAGAAATCCGGCTTCCGATGGCGGGAGCAGTCGCAATTATGCTCGCGGCCGCCTTGTTGGCCGCGCCTGTGCAAGCGGCCGACTATTCCTGGCCTGTCGTCCGCGTCGTCGATGGCGACACGGTGAAGGTCGATGCCGGGGCGGACCTTCCGCCGGAACTCGCGTCCCTCTCGGTGCGGCTGCGCGGCGTCGATACGCCCGAGAAGGGCAGGCGCGCGAAATGCGACGCTGAAAGACAGGCCGCCGACGCCGCAACCGCCTTCGCCAAGGAGGCTATCCGGAAGGCCCGCAGCATCGTTGTCCGCAACCCCGCCTGGGGCAAATGGGGCGGCCGCGTCGTCGCGGACCTCATTCTGGACGGAAGGCCGCTCTCCTCGGCTCTGATCGGGGCGGGCCATGGGCGGGCCTATGGCGGCGGCCGGCGCAAGACGTGGTGCTCAGAAGAACCGCGCAGGAACTGACACGCGAGCCTCTCTGTCGAACCTATCATGTCGACGCGGCTTCGGCGTTGCCGGAGGAAAGCAGGTGGTGGCCGGGAAGAAGTCCGAGCATGGCGCACGATGGGAGGAACGGAAGCCAAACCCCAGCGTCACGAGCCCGAAATAGCAATATCGGATATAAGTCTTCTATAAAATCTCGTCATTCTCGACAGAGAAGGAATCTGCCCGCATGGTGCGGAGACGAGAAAGGAAGTCCCGGACCAAGAGACAAGGCGCGGGCCGGGCGACCTCCCCATTGAGCGCGATCCCCCGCATCGCGCTCTTCGACTTCCTCCGGGGCGCGGCTCTCGTCGGCATGACCGTCTTCCATTTCGTTTACGACCTTGAATTCTTCGGCTTGGAGGAACGCGGTTACTCGGACGAGCTCCATTGGTGGACGCTCGCCACCATCGTCGCCGGAAGCTTTCTCTTTCTCGCAGGCGCGAGCCTCTATCTCGCGCACGCTGCCGAGATCCGGTGGAAACCCTGGTGCCGGCGCCTCGCCATCATCGTGCTCGCCGCACTCGCGATCACCGTCGTTACCCGGTTCGTGACGCCGGAGTCCTACATTTTCTTCGGCATCCTGCACATGATCGCGTTCGCGAGCGTAGCAGGGCTCGCGTTGCTTCGAGCTCCGTGGTGGTTGGCGGGAGCGGCGGCGGCGGCGGTCTTCACGGTCGACGAATTCATCGCAAGCGAATGGCTGAACCTATCTGCCTTGAGCTGGCTCGGCTTCGCGAGTGTCGAGCCCACGGCGAGCGACTTCCGCCCGGTGTTCCCGTGGCTCGCGCCGGCGCTCCTCGGAATCGGGACGGCGAAGATGTGCCATCGGGCTGGCTGGTTGCAGGTGCTGGCGATACCGCGGCTTGAGGGAAGGTTAGGACGCGCCGTTCGCTTTCTCGGCCGCCACAGCCTTCTTTACTACCTGCTACACCAGCCGGTGCTCTTTGCCTTCTTCTGGACATGGCTCCAGCTCGCAGGGCATTAGGCCGTTCGAGCTGGTAATATAGTTGCGACAGGCATTAGGCCCGGCCTGCTAGTACGGCATCCGGCCGGATTGGACTCGGACGAATGGTTGCCAATTCTGTCGCCCCGGCCCCCGAGCCGGAGCCCAGTCGAGCCCTCGTGTCAAGACAACGATAGGCTGGACCCCGGATCGCTGCCGGTGCGGCGTCCGGGGTAACAATTGGTGGCGTCTCGTGAGGTTCGGTTCAAATGATGGGACTTTGCTCCAACGCATGGTTTTCATTTGCCGGCACTCACAGCCCGTAGTGCCATGACGACTTGTCCCCCGTGTGCTGCTAACCCGGACTTCTCACCAATGTCATGGTCTGTGCGGTGCTGTTGAGCCGGCAGGGAAGGAAAGCCGTGCCGCGCGTCGCGCGTCAATGCGCGTGGGCGCACGATGCAGGGCATCGGGCAAGCGGATTGACGCACCATGCCGGCCCGCTCCTTGCGGATCGAACGCCTGGACGCGACGTAGGCCGTGACCTTGATGAGAATTCAGGGCCAGGGAGCAAATATGCAGCCCATCACCCCCGCAACACAGCCCCCGTCGCCCGGCCGACGACGGCGACGATGCGGGTGGAGGCGGCTTCGAGGTCGGCGTCTGTGAGGGTGGCGTCCTGCGGTTGGAGGGTGACCGCGACGGCGAGCGACTTGCTGCCCTCCGCAATACCCTTGCCGCGATAGACATCGAAGACCGTGGCATCTGCGATCAACGCCTTGTCGGCGCTGCGGACGGCGCGCAGCACGCTGTCGGCATCCACATCCTCGGCGACGACGAAGGCGAAATCGCGTTCGACCGGCTGGAAGGCGGAGCGGATGAGCGCCGGGCGCAGCTTGCCGCCGGCCTTCGCTCTCGGCGTCGGCGCGGCGTCCGGGAAGGCCTCGAACGCGGCCATTGGGCCGGAGGCATCGAAGGCTTCCAGCACGCGGGGATGCAGTTCGCCGAAATGGGCCAATGCGACGGCTCCGAGCCTGAGCGCCCCGGAGCGGCCGGGATGGAACCAGGCCGGGGCGTCCGCGGTCACGCGCAGCTTGTCCACGGGTGCTGCCACCGCTGCCAGCGCAGCGAGCGCATCCGCCTTGGCGTCGAGCGCGTCCACGGGGCGCGGGCGCTCGCTCCAGTGGCGGGGCGTCGTGCCCCAACGGATACCGCCCGCGGTCTGGAGCTGGCCATCGGGCTCGATCGCCGCCGCGCCCGGACGGAACACCGGGCCGACCTCGAACAGCGCGCCCGTCGTCCGCCCGCCATCGGCATTGCGCCGCGCGGCATCGAGCAGGTTCGGCAGGATGGAGGGGCGCATGCAGTCGAGGTCGCTGCTGATCGGGTTGTCGAGGCGGAGCGCCGCGTCCCCGCCGCCGAACAGCGCCGCCCAGCGCGCCGGCATGAAGGAGAAGGTGACGGCCTCGGCCATGCCTGCCGCCGCGAGCGCCCGGCGCAGCTTCGCCGCACGGGCCGCCGCGCGCGTCAGCGCCGGCGCCGGCAGGACCGTGGGCGCCGGGAAGTTCGCGACCGGAATGTGCTCGAAACCGTGGACCCGGAGCACTTCCTCGACCAGATCGGCCTCGCCCAGAATGTCCGGCCGCCAGGGCGGCGGGGCGACCGATATCCCGCCGCCTTCATTCTCGACCTCGAAGCCCAGTGCTTGCAGGATTTCGATGCTCCGCGCCGCCGGAACCGCAACGCCGCCCAGGCTTTCGACACGCTCCGCGCGGAAGCGGCAACGCCGCCGCCATTCCGGCTCCCCGCCCGCAATGACCGGCGTGCTCGCCTCGCCGCCGCAGAAGTCGAGGATCATGCGCGCGGCGGCCTCCATGCCCGCCACGGCCGAGGTCGGATCGACGCCGCGCTCGAACCGGTAGCGTGCATCGCTCTGCACGCCCAGCTTGCGGCCCGTGGCGGCGGTGCGCAGCGGATCGAACAACGCGCTCTCCAGGAAGACATTGACCGTGTCTTCGGTGCAGCCGGTCGCCTCGCCGCCGATGATGCCGCCGAAGGCGTTGCCCTTAGCTTCGTCGCAGATCAGCGTCATCGTGGCGTCGGCCGTGTAGCTGCGCCCGTCGAGCGCGTCGATTTCCTCCCCGTCCCGGCCCATGCGCACCACGACATCGCCGTCGAGCCTGTCCGCATCGAACACATGCAACGGGCGGCCCATGTCCATGGTGAAATAGTTGGTGATATCGACGAGCGCCGAGATCGGGCGCAGTCCGACCGCCCGCAGGCGGTCCTGGACCCATTTCGGCGACTGGCCGTTGCGTATGCCCCGAAAATAGCGCCCGGCAAAGAGCGGGCAGGCGTCGGCGCACTCGCCGAGTTCGAGGCGCACGGAGACCGGGCTTTCGAAGGCGCCCGGAACGGCCTCGCCCCAGCCGGGCACGCCTTTCAGCCGGCCGAGGCCGCGCGCAGCGAGGTCGCGGGCGATGCCGCGGATGGCGGCGCAGTCGCTGCGGTTGGGCGTGAGGCCGATCTCGATCACCGGGTCGTCGAGCCCCGCGACCCGCGCATAGGGCGCACCGAGAGGCGTGCCGGCCGGCAGTTCGACGATGCCTTCATGCTCGTCCGAAACGCCGAGCTCGCGCTCGGAAAGCAGCATGCCATTGCTCTCGACGCCGCGAATGGCGGCCTTCTTCAGCCGGAGCGCCGAGCCCGGTATCCAGCTTCCGGAGGGCGCGAACACGCCCATCATGCCGGCCCGCGCATTCGGCGCGCCGCAGACCACCTGTACCTCTTCCGTGCCGGTATCCACGAGGCAGACGCGCAGGCGGTCGGCCTGCGGGTGCGGCTCGGCTGAGAGCACGCGGGCGGCGAGGAAGGGCGCAAAGTCCTTCGCACGGTCTTCGACGCCGTCCACCTCCAGGCCGAGCATGGAGAGCGCCTCGCAGACCTCTTCGAGCGTCGCCTCGGTGTCGAGATGGTCCTTCAGCCAGGAGAAGGTGAACTTCACTCTGCC
This sequence comes from Alphaproteobacteria bacterium, assembly GCA_965261985.1. GTDB lineage: Bacteria > Pseudomonadota > Alphaproteobacteria > Bin95 > Bin95 > Bin95. Next base: position 2,817,306 of record OZ253490.1, on the reverse strand, counting down.
GCCTCCGCAATCAGGCCCGGAATGTCCAGCGGCCGGAAGCCGTAATGCCGGAGCCAGCGCAGATCCGACTCATACATCGTGCGCAGGTCGGGAATGCCGTATTTCAGCATGGCGATCCGCTCGATGCCCATGCCGAAGGCGAAGCCCTGCCACTCCTCCGGGTCGAGGCCGCAATTGGCGATCACTTTCGGATGCACCATGCCGGAGCCGAGAATCTCCAGCCAGTCGCCGCCCGCGCCGATACGCAACTGCCCTCCCTCGCGCGTGCAGCCGATATCGACTTCCGCCGAGGGCTCGGTGAACGGGAAATGGCTCGGCCGGAAGCGCACCGGCAGGTCCGCCACGCCGAAAAACGCCCGGCAGAAGGCGATCAGGCAGCCCTTGAGATGGCCCATATGGATCGCCTTGCCGATGGCCAGCCCCTCGACCTGGTGGAACATAGGCGAGTGGGTGGCGTCGTGGTCCGAGCGGTAAGTGCGCCCCGGAACGATGACACGGAGCGGCGGCGGCTCGGACAGCATCGTGCGGATCTGGACCGGGCTGGTATGGGTGCGCAGCACCGGCCGCGCGCTCCCGTCTTCCGCCGCCAGATAGAAGGTGTCCATCTCCTGGCGCGCGGGATGCTCGGGCGGGATGTTGAGGGCGGTGAAATTGTACCAGTCATCCTCGATGTCCGGCCCCTCGGCCCAGCGGAACCCCATCTCGCCGAAGATCTGCGTGATCTCGTCGATGGTCTGGGAGATCGGGTGGAGGCTGCCTTCCGGGGCCGGCCGGGCGGGCAGCGTGATGTCGATGCGCTCGGAGGCGAGACGCCGCTCGAGCTCGACATCCGCCAGCGCCGCCTTGCGGGCGTCGATGGCGTCCGAGACCGCCAGTTTCAGCCGGTTGAGGGCCTGGCCCCGCTCGCGCCGCTCTTCGGGCGCGGCCTGGCCCAGGCTCTTCATCAACTCCGTGACGGAACCCCGGCGGCCGAGCGCGCGCACGCGCACATCTTCCAGTGCCTCCAGAGTGTCGGCCGCCAGAACGGCGCCCTCCAGCTCGTCCCGGAGCGCCGTCAATTCGTCCGACATGGAAGACCCTCTCTTCCGGCCATCGCCCGCTGCGCCGGCCCGGCAGCGGCCATCGCCCTCAGGCGCGCGCTTCCCGCGCCTGTTCCACCAGCGCCTTGAAGGAGTCCGGCTCGCGCACGGCGATGTCGGCCAGCACCTTGCGGTCCACCTCGATCCCGGCCTTGGAAATACCGTCCATGAAGGCGGAATAGGTCAGGCCGTGCTCGCGGGCGGCGGCGTTGATGCGCTGGATCCAGAGCGCGCGGAAATTGCGCTTGCGCGTCCGGCGGTCCCGGTAAGCGTATTGCAGCCCGCGCTCGACGCGCTCGATGGCAATGCGGAAATTATTCTTTGCGCGGCCCCGATAGCCTTTCGCCAGTGCCAGAACCTTTTTGTGCCGGCGGCGGTTGCTGGCGCCGGCCGTGATGCGGGACATGGGCTTTCGACCTCCCGGTTCAGGCGTAAGGCATGTAGCGGAGCACGATCCTCGCGTCCGGCTTCGACATCGCCGTTGTGCCGCGCGTCTGGCGCCTCATCCGTTTCGTCTTGTTGGTGAGGCAATGGCGCTTGTAGGCGTGGTTCATCAGCACCTTGCCGGAGCCGGTCTTCTTGAACCTGCCTTTCGTGCTGCTCTTCGTCTTGAGCTTGGGCATTTTCCTGTCCTTCGAGCAAAGGCGGATCGCGCGACGGCCGGGCATGCCCTCATTCGCACCGGACCGCCCATTAGAGCCGCGCGGTATAGCTGGCCCCGCTCTCAGGCGCAAGACCGCTGGCGCGGCTACGCAGTCGCACCCGCCCGGTAGAATGTGAGTCTGCGCCGGTCAGGTCAGCGCGGCGACATCACCATGACCATCTGCCGCCCTTCCATCTTCGGGAACTGCTCGACCTTGACGGCCTCGCCCAGTTCCGTCTGGACACGTTGCAGGACGGCGCGGCCGACTTCCTGGTGGGCCAATTCCCGGCCGCGGAAACGCAGGGTCACTTTCACCTTGTCGCCTTCTTCGAGGAACCGGCGGACCGAGCGCATCTTGGTGTCGTAATCGTGCTGCTCGATCCCGGGACGCATCTTGATTTCCTTGACCTCGATGGTCTTCTGCTTCTTGCGCGCCTCGTTCTTCTTTTTTTGCGCTTCGTATTTGAAGCGTCCGTAATCGAGGACCTTGCACACCGGCGGCTCCGCATTGGGCGAGACCTCTACCAGATCGAGGCCTGCAGCCTGGGCCGTACCCATGGCTTCGTGGATTCCCACTACACCGAGCATGCTGCCGTCAGCGCCGACCAGGCGGACCGACCGCGCCTCGATGTCCTCATTCACGCGCGGCCCTACCTTCTTGGGCGGCACTGTAGACGTGTATCGAACTATGGACCGTCTCCTTTTTGCTCGCTAGCGGCCCCGGCTGGGGACCGCCGCTTCTTCCGACAGGGTATGTATCGAGTCGGCAACTGCAAGTATTTCTTGCTGCTGCGAGCCGAGCCGGCGCAATGCGACCGTTCCCTGCTCCGCCTCGCGCCGCCCGACAACCAGCAGAACCGGCACCTTGGCGACGGAATGTTCGCGCACCTTGAAGCCGATTTTTTCGTTGCGCAGGTCGAGTTCGGCGCGCAGCCCGGCTGCCCGCAACCGCTCGAAAACCTGGCGCGCATAACCGTCGGCATCGCCAGTGATCGTCGCCACCACCGCCTGCACCGGCGCCAGCCAGAGCGGGAACCGCCCGGCATAATGCTCGATGAGCACGCCGATGAAGCGCTCGAACGAGCCGAGGATGGCCCGGTGCAGCATGACCGGCCGGCGCTTCCCGCCGCTTTCGTCCACATAGCTGGCGTTCAGCCGCTCGGGAAGCACGAAATCGACCTGGAAGGTGCCGCATTGCCAATCGCGGCCGATGGCGTCGCGCAACACGAATTCGAGCTTCGGCCCGTAGAACGCGCCCTCGCCGGGGTTCAGTTCGACCTCGAGCCCGGCGGTGCGCACGGCGTCCATCAGCGCGGTTTCCGCCTTGTCCCAGACGTCGTCCTCGCCGGCGCGGACCTCCGGGCGGTCGGAGAATTTGACCAGCACGTCCTCGAAGCCGAAATCCGCATAGATGCTCTGGAGCAGGGTGCAGAAGCGCTCCGTCTCCGCCGTCACCTGGTCCTCGGTGGCGAAGATATGGGCGTCGTCCTGCGTGAAGGCGCGCACCCGCATGATGCCGTGCAGCGCGCCTGAGGGCTCATTGCGGTGGCAGGCGCCGAACTCGGCCATGCGCAGCGGCAGGTCGCGGTAGCTCTTGATGCCCTGCTTGAAGATCTGCACATGGCCGGGGCAGTTCATCGGCTTGAGCGCGAACAGCCGGTCTTCCGCCGCCTCGGCCACGAACATGTGCTCGCGGAACTTCTCCCAGTGGCCCGACGCCTCCCAGAGCGCGCGGTCGAGAAGCTGCGGCGTCTTCACCTCGACATAGCCGTTCGCATCGAGGCGTGCGCGCATATAGTCCTCGCAGGCGCGGAACAGCGTCCAGCCCTTGGGCATCCAGAACACCGACCCGGCCGCTTCCTCCTGCAGGTGGAACAGGCCCATCTCGCGCCCGAGGCGGCGGTGGTCGCGCCGTTCGGCTTCGGCGAGCCGCTCCAGATACGCCTTGAGTTCCTTCTCGTCCCGCCATGCCGTGCCGTAGATGCGTTGCAGCATCTCGTTGCGGTGGTCGCCGCGCCAATAAGCCCCGGCGACGCTCATCAGCTTGAACGCCTTGCCGAGCTTGCCCGTGGAGGGCAGATGCGGCCCCCGGCAAAGATCGACGAACGCGCCCTGCCGGTAGAGCGTGATCGGCTCCGCCGACGGGATCGAGCGGATGAGTTCCGCCTTGTAGTGCTCGCCTTCGGCCTCGAAGAAGCGCGCCGCCTCGTCGCGGTCCCAGACCTCGCGGGCGATCGGCTCGTCGCGGTCCACGATCTCGCGCATCCGCTCTTCCAGCCGCACCAGGTCCTCGGGCGTGAACGGCTCGGCGCGCGAGAAGTCGTAGTAGAAGCCGTTCTCGATCACCGGGCCGATGGTGATCTGGACCTCCGGATAGAGCTCCTTCGCGGCCTCGGCGAGCGCGTGGGCGGCGTCGTGGCGAATGAGGTCGAGGCCGTCGGCATCGGCGCGCGTGACGACCTCGACGGACGCATCTTCGGTGAACGGCTCGGACAGGTCGCAAAGCGCGCCGTCCACCCTGACGGCGACCGCCTGTCTGGCGAGGCTTCGGGAAATGGCTGCCGCAAGGTCGGCGCCGGTGGCGCCCTGCCCGAAGGGGCGCACGGAACCGTCGGGCAATGTCAGGGCGATCTCGCTCATCGGACAGGCAGATGTCCCGGTTTTCGGAAAGGGCGCAATCTAAGAGCGGTGTGCGCTGCGTCAAGCAAGGAGAAGCCGCCTATCCGGTCGTCGTGCGTCTTACGGCACGACCTTTACATCCGCATTGCGCTCGACGGTGCGCATCAGTTCGGTCATGTCGGCATCGGGGCCGCGATGGGAAAGGGCCACCTGGTGGAGCTCGCGCACGACATTGGCGACGAACATCGGCGCGGCGCTGTCATTGCCGAGCTGGGTGGCGAGCCGCACATCCTTGTGCATCAACGACATCGCGAAGCCGAACGGATGCGGGCCTTCGGTCTGCGCCGCCAGCACGCGCTCCGACATGAAGCTCCGGCCCGAGCCCTTGTTCAGCACCTCGATGGCCTTGGCGAAGTCGAGCCCGTTCTTCACGCCCATCGCAATCGCCTCGCAGGAAGCCGCCAGCGCCGACGCGGCGATCACATTGTTCACGAGCTTCATGACATGGCCCGTGCCGACACCGCCGCAATGGAACACATTGGGGCTGATGGCGTGCAGCATGGGCAGCACTTCGGCATAGTCGGCGTCCTCCGCGCCGACCATGATGGCGATGGTGCCGGCATCCGCGCCCTGCTTGCCGCCCGAGACGGGCGCGTCGATCAGGCGGATGCCGCGCTCGGCGAGTTCCGCCGCCATCGCACGGGTGGCGTTCGGGTCTCCGGTGGTCTGGTCGAGGATTATGCCGCCCGGACCCATGCCTTCGGCGAGCCCGCCCGGCCCGAACACCGCGCGGCGCACATCGTCGGAGGTCGGCAGGCAGGTCAGCACGGTTCCGCATTCCGCGCCGAGCGCTGCGGCTGACTGGACCGGCGTGCAGTTGTCTTCCGTCAGCGCCTGCATCGCCTCCGGGCGCAGATCGAAGACCCGCAACGGATGCGTGAGGGCGAGGCGGTGGGCCAGCGCGCCTCCCATATTGCCGAGGCCGACATAGCCGATGCTCATAGGGGCGGTTCCTTCGTTTCCGGTTTTCGGGCTATCCTATGCGGAATTCGCGCGCGCCGGAAAGCAAGGCGGCCGATTTGTGCGCCCGTTGGCGGGCGACGGAGGAGTTCATACCATGCCCGATGCCCACGCCGCCGAGTATTCGATGCAGGATCGTGTCAGCCCCAAGGAATGGGCCGAGCGGGTCGATCTTGCCGCGCTCTACCGCCTCTGCGCCCGGCACGGTATGACCGACCTTACCTATACACACCTCTCCGCGCGCGTGCCGGGGGACGAAGATGTGTTCCTCCTCAATCCCTATGGCCTCCTGTTCGAGCAGGTAACGGCGTCCAACCTGGTCAAGGTGGACACGGAGGGCAATCTGCTCGGCGAGAACCGCTACGGGGTCAACGCCGCGGGATTCACGATCCACTCTGCCGTCCACATCGCCCGGCCCGACCTCGCCTGCGTCGCGCACACGCACACCCGTACCGGCATCGCGCTCGCGGCGCTGCCGCAGGGCTTGCGGCCGCTGAACCAGAAGGCGATGCAGTTCCACGGGCGCATGGCCTATCACGACTATGAGGGCATCGCCTTCGACCTCGACGAGCGCGACCGCCTGATCGCCGATATGGGCGCTGCGGAGGTCATGGTGCTCAGGAACCACGGCTTCCTGGTATGCGGTCGAAGCGTGCGTGAGGCATGGGCGCGGCTCTACGACCTCGAAAAGGCCGCAAAGACGCAGATGCTCGCCGAGGCCACCGGCGTGCCGCTTGCCACGCTCTCGGACGCCTTCCTCGAAGAGCAGGAAAACCGCCCGAGGGCGAACCGCAGCTACAACCCCTATGACGGCTGGGAGTCGCAGCTTCGCCTGCTGGACCGGGCCGACCCGTCCTACCGGCACTGAAAGGGCGCCGCATTCCCATGACCGATATCCGCTCCCGCGTCTCCGAAGCCGAGTGGCAGGCGCGCACCGATCTGGCGGCCGTCTTTCGGCTGGCGGCGAAGCACGACCTCTCCGACCTGGCGCTCACGCACTTCGCGGCGCGCGTCCCGGATGAGCCGGACCGCTTCCTGCTCAATCCCTACGGCCTCATGTTCGAGGAGATCACCGCGTCTTCGCTCGTCAAGACCGATCGTGACGGCAGCGACCCGCTGGAGACCGGCAGTCCGCTCAATGCGGTCGGCATCATGCTGCATTCCGCCGTGCTCGACGCCCGTCCCGATGTCGCCTGCACGGCGCATACCCACACCGTGCCCGGCATGGCACTCGCCTCGCTGGACACCGGGTTGCTGCCGATCTCGCAGACGGCGATGGCCTTCCACGGCCGCGTTGGCTACCACGACTGGGAGAGCGGCGAGACGGAGATGGATGAGCGCGAGCGGCTTGCGCGGGATATCGGCCCCAACGGGCGGGCTCTGGTCCTGAAGAATCACGGCCTGCTGGCGGCCGGCCCGTCTATCCCGATGACATGGGTGCTGCTTTACGAGCTGGAGCGGGCCTGCGCTTCGCAAATGGACGCCATGGCGGCGGTGCGCGCGGCCGGAACCGAGCTCGATATCCCGTCCGCGTCTGTCTGCGAGAGGACTGCTGCGCAATTCGACGAGTTCCTGGCCGCGCCGGCCCGGGACAACGATTGGCCCGCTTATCTCGACATGCTCGACCGGGAGGACCCGAGCTACCGGGAATAGGCCGCCGCACATGACCTTTAACATCGGAGAGCGGCCAAAAGGCTGCACGGCCCAACCATGAACATGACCGAATCGAAAACCGCGATGGACTATGCCCGCGACGGTTTCGTCTTTCCGCTCGATATCCTTTCCGAGGCGGACGCCGGCGAGTTGCGCGCCGATCTGGAGCGGGGCGAGGCGGAATTGGCCGATGACCGGCAGCGCCTCGGGCTGCTGCGCGGGTTTCCGGCTCGGTTCCTGTCTTCTTTCGACCGCCTGATCCGCCATCCGAAGATGGTCGAGGCGGCCTCGGCGGTGCTCGGGCCGGATGTCATGGTCTGGGGCTCCGGGCTGTTCATCAAGGAGGCGAACACGCCGAGCTTCGTTTCCTGGCACCAGGACCTGACCTATTGGGGCCTGGACAAGGCCGAAGAGACGACGCTCTGGGTCGCCCTCTCGCCGACGACGCAGGAGAGCGGCTGCATGCGCTTCATCCCCGGCAGCCACCGGGAGCGCATTGTGCCGCATGCCGACAGCTTCGCCGCCGACAACCTGTTGACGCGGGGACAGGAAATCCAGGTGGAGGTGGATGAGGACGCCGCCGTCGATGTGGTGCTGAAGCCGGGCCAGGCCTCGCTGCACCACGGCCACCTGTTCCACGCCTCCGGCCCGAACCGCACCGGCGGCCGGCGCCTCGGCGCCGCCATCCGCTATATCGCACCGTCCATGCGCGCGCGTTCCGGCCCGGAAACGGAGGTCGCGCTGGTGGCTGGCGAAGACCGTTTCGGGCACTTCGCCATCGTGCCGCCGCCGGCCCGCCGGATGGACGAGGCGGATTTCGAGGCAGTCGCCGCCGACAGTGAGCGGCGCGAGCAAATCCTGTTCGACGGCACGGGCGGCCACCGGCGCAGGCCGCGCTAGTTCCGGCGGGATGGCTTCCCGATTACCGAATGTCCTCGGCGCAGGCGGCCCGTCGCGGCCGCGCGGGGAACATCGCGAAGAAACGTGTCGATACCGATAAGGAAGGAAAGACACATGATGCAGAAGGCTTTGAAGGCAGGCTTGGCGGGTATGGCCCTGTTGGTTGCGGGTTCCATGCAGGCCCAGGCTGAGGACTACCCGGAAATCACGTTCCGCTACGCGACCGGCTTCCCGAAAGCTGTCTATATGAACGGACCGGCGATCTGGTTCGCGGAAGAGCTGGAGAAGCGCTCGGGCGGCAAAATGAAGATGAAGATGCATTTCGGCGGCGCGCTCGGCAAATCGAACGAAATCCTGGACCTGGTGTCCAAAGGTGCGATCGATATGGGATCGGTGGTGCAGGGCTATTTCACCTCCGCCCTGCCGTTTGGCGCGATGACCAACTCGCTGCCGGTGACTTTCTTCGACGGCGAGGCGGTGATGCGCTCAGCCATGAAGATGGACATGGAGAACCCGGACCAGATCGCGGAATACGAGCGCAACAACATCAAGCCGCTCATCAACCGCTACCTGCCGAACTACAAGCTGATCTGCACCAAGCCGGTGAAGACGGTGAAGGACCTGGAAGGCCTGAAGATCCGCACTTTCGGCAACTACATGCCGAAAATGTTCGCGGCCCTGAAGGCCACGCCGGTGAACGTGCTGCCGGTCGAGATGTACGAGGCGCTGAAGCGCGGCTCGATGGATTGCTCCTACCTGACCTACCCGTTCTTCGTGGTCTTCAAGCTCTATGAGGTCGCGTCTTACGTCATCGACGTGAAGTTCGGCGGCATCAACGCCTATTACCTTGCGATGAACAAGCGCAAGTTCGACGGCTTGCCGAAGAACGTGCAGGACCTCCTGGTCGCGGTCGGCGCGGAAGCCACGGAATGGGGCGTGGCCGACACGAAGAAGGTGGATGCGGCTGCCAAGCAGCAATTGGTCGAAAAGGGCGCCACGATTGTCATGTTCGAGGAGCAGCAGAAGCTCGAAGACACCGTGCCCGACATGATCGACGAGTGGATTGCGGAAATGGCCAAGCTCGGCAAGGAGAATGAGGCCATGGCCTACGCGGCGGCCGTCCGCAAGGACCTCGGCCTCTAGGCCGGCCTTGCCCGGAAGGCGGCGCTGCGAGGGTAGAGCGATAAGGAGCCACTCGACGGACGAGGATTCCGGCGCCGCCCCGGCCTCCTGCCGGGGCGCATTCGGGCGATGACAGCCTTCCTCCGCTTCCTCGATGCTGCGGTGCGCTGGCTCGGCACCGCCGCGCTGGCGGTTGCGGCGGTGTTTATCGGCCTGCTTGCAATCGTCGGCACGGCCGACAGCTTCGGCACCCAGCTCTTCTCCCTGCCGGTGCCGAGTGCGCTGGAAATGAGCCAGGCGGGGCTTGCCGTCGTGGTGTTCATGGGCCTTGCCTATGCCCAGCAGCGGCGCGGCCATGTAACGGTCGATATCCTGTTCGAGCGGTTTACCGGCCGGGTGAAGGCGGCCTTCACCGGCCTGGCGCTTGTCGCCGCCATCTGTTTCTTCGCCTTCCTGGCTTGGCGCACGGGCATCGGCGCCCTCGAGAGCGTTGCCATCGACGAACGGAGCTGGGGCCTGACCCGCTTCCCGATCTGGCCGTCCAAGATCGCGGTTTGCGCCGGCTGTGCAATCGCGATGCTGGAGAGCATCCGCCAGTTCCTGCATCTGCTGGCCGGTAATCCGGACGCCTACGATGCGCATCCGCCCGAGGACGAGGCCCTGTGACCGAGCCCATCGTCATGGGCCTGATCGGGATCGGCGCGCTGATCCTGTTTGCGGCCCTGGGTGTGCCCATCGCTTTTTGCATCACGCTGGTGGGCGCCGTCGGCATGGCGCTGGTGACAGACCTCAATTTCGTGCTCGTCACCTTCCAGACGCTGCCCTATGCCACGGCCAGCGAATACGCCTTCGCTGTCATCCCGATGTTCGTGCTCATGGGCGCGCTCGCATCGTCGGCCGGGATCATTTCCGAGCTATATGCCTCAGTGAACCGGTGGCTGGAGGGGGTGCGCGGCGGCCTCTACATCGCCACGACCCTTGCTTCGGCAGGCTTTGCGGCGATCAGCGGCTCGACCGTCGTCAACGCCGCCATGTTCACCCGCATCGCGTTGCCGGAAATGCTGGCGCTCGGCTACAACCGGGGCATCAGCGCAGGCTGTATCGCGGCGGCGGGCACCTTCGCGGCCTTGATTCCCCCGAGCCTGACCTTCGTGATTTTCGGCATTCTGACGGGTGAGAGCATCGGCGAGCTCTTCATCGCCGGCATCGTCCCCGGCCTGCTGACCGCCGCGCTTTATGTGGCCGCCATCCCGGTGATGCTGAAGATCAGGCCGGATTGGGCGCCGCGAATAGAGGCCAGGACTCCGCTCAGGGACAAAATTCGCGGCATGACCGGCATCTGGCCGATGTTCCTGCTCGTCGTCATTGTGCTGGGCGGCATCTATACCGGCATCACGCCGCCAACCGCGGCGGGCGCGCTGGGCGCCGTCGGCGCGCTGCTGATCGCGCTCGGGCGGCGCAGGATCGGCGTGTTGCAAATCTGGGAGAGCGTGCGCCAGACGGCCGAGCTGACCAGCGTGCTCTTCATCATCATCATCGGCGGCCTGCTGTTCAGCCGCTTCCTGGTGGTGAGCGGCTTCGTCGCCGATCTGACCTCCCTGGTCACAGAGTCCGGATTCACCGGGCCGACCTTCATCCTTGCCATGGTCGTCATGTACCTGGTGCTCGGCATGTTCATCGACCCGCTCAGCATGATGGTGGTGACCGTGCCGTTCGTCTTTCCGGTCATTCAGGCCTTCGGCATGGACCCGATCTGGTTCGGCATCGTGCTGACCAAGATGATCGAGATCGCCGTCATTACGCCTCCGGTCGGCCTCAACCTGTTTGCCGTGGTCTCGGCCGCCGGCGGACGGATCGGCACCGGCGACATGTTTGCGGGCGTGTTGCCTTTCGTGTGCATGGAGATCGCCATGCTGGCGATCCTGGTTATCTTCCCCGGCCTCTCCACCTGGCTGCCGAACACGATGCATTGAGGAGCGCACCCATGCGTATCGCCATCGATGCGGCCCGCGTAACGGGAGGGGTGCCGCGGTGACGGGCGCCGACTTGCCGAAGGTGCAGGCCGCGTTGACCTTCGCCGGATGCCGGGCTGCAAGCCTTGACGATATTCGAGCCGACCTTGTGGTCTTCAGCGGTGTCGGGGAGGAACAGGCTGAAGCCAGCGGCCATGCCGCACGCCCATATGGATCGGCGGCATCTTCGGTGCGCGCGGCATCGAGCGGTCTGCTGCGTCCCTACCGGGAGTCGCCGTCCGGCATGGCGGTCGATCTCGAAACGGGCCGGCGTACAAGGTTGCGCGCGCCCCGTTCCTGCATCGATCTCGGCGACCTCGCGGCTTCCGGGGGCTGGGACACCGCCTGCGCCGCCCTCAGCGGACAAATTGCCGAAGCGGGAGCGCGGCCCCTGTTCGTCGGCGGAGGCGATGCAGCGGCCCGAGGGTTGGTCGCCGGCGTTCGCGGTACACATTCGACAGTCGGTGCGATCGAGATCGGCGACCGTTGCCTCACCGGACGTCTGGGCTTTGCCGGACCGGTTCTTTCCCTCGGCGTCAGTGGACTTCAGGACGCCGGGACCTGGCGCAGGCAAATCGGGAACGGCGGCAGGATCGTTGCAGCCGAACAGCTGCACGATAACGGCTTGAATGCGGCGAAGGACTGTTTGTCGGACTATTCCGGCGACGATATCGGACCCGTTTGCTTACTCGACTGCCGGGCTATCGACATCGGTTACGCTGCGGGATGCGACAGCTTCACCGTCGCCGGCCTGACCCCGGAACAGTTCATTTCCCTGGCCGGGCTGGTAGGCGCCTCGTCGCCGCCCTCCGCAGCGGCGGTCATCCATCTGGAGCCGGCCCGCGACGCGCGCGGCCACATGGAAAGCCTGATCGCGGAGGCCCTCCTCGCCCTCTTCCGGGATGCGCTCTTCGAGGAAATCGAGCCTTGACGACCGGCACAAGGCGCGGGCCTCCCCGGGCGGCTCTCGCGGGGGTGCCGACATTCTTCAACGCGCCGGTCGCCGATCTCGAAGATGTCGGACCCGGAGATGTCGCGGTCGTCGGCATCTACTGCGACCATTACGGCGAAGGCGAACCGGGCGCCCGTTTCCTTCCGCGGCAATTCCGGTATGCCTGCGCCCTCGATGGACGCGGCCCGCCGACCGGTGTATTCGACCTGGGCGACCTGAGTGTTTTTCCCCTCGAACCGCAACGCTGCCTGGAGGCCCTCTCGGACCAGGCCCGGCGGCTCGGCCGGTCGGGCGCGCAGATGCTCGCAATCGGCGGGGACTACGGGCTGACCCCGGCGCTGCTGGCGGGTCTGCGTGCGGCGCAGCCTTCCGGCACACTCGGGGTGTTGCGCATCTCCAGTTCGGCCGATCTCGGCCGGAGCGGCGCATCGGTCCTCTCGCGAAGCGCCGCCAGCACGCGAATTCGCGCAATGGGCGCGGGCATCCGTGTTGCGTTCGCCGGGCTCTCCGGTCCTGTGCCCGAGGTGGAAGCGGGCGTGCTCGCCGAAACGGTATTCGTCGCCGCGCGCAGCTGCCTCGCCGAAACACTCGCGGAAATCGCACCGCTTCGCGTCTGGGCCGATAGCTGCGATGGCATTTACCTCAGTATGGATGCCGATGTCCTGTCGCCTGCCTGCGCACGGACGGCGCGGGCCCGGCGACAACGAGGCCTGTCTCCTGGCGATGTCCTGGAGCTTCTCGATGCACTCGGGCCGCTTCGCGCGGTCGGTGCGGAGTTCACCGGCCTTGTACCGGACCTGGATGTTGCGGGACGCGGGCGCAGCGCCATGTGCCTCGATCTGGTCGAGGCGCTGCTCTCCGGGATGATTGCGGGGCGCGACTCATGCCGCTGAGGACGGCGCCCCTGCCGCGTATGGCCGGACACCTCACCTTCATGCGTGTCGGGCAGGCGGCGATCGATGCGCTGACGACCGGCCGGATCGGCCTTGTGGGCATTCCGCGCGAAGACACCGACACACGCGCAACCGGCGCCCGGTTCGGCCCGAATGCGATTCGCGAGACTTCCGTCTATTTCGGCTGGCATGCCAACCCGCAATACAGCCGTCCGGTTGCCGTCGGCGACCGCAGCACGATCGACACATCGTCGATACAGGCGCGCCTCTTCGATCTCGGGGACATCCCGGTAGGCGGGCTGACCGCGGAAGCCGGTGACAACCTGATCCGCGCGACGCTGCGGCAGATCGCAAGTTCCGGCGCGTCCGCGCTCGTTCTCGGCGGGGACAAGGGCATCGCGGCGCCGGCTCTGGAGGGCGTTGCCGCGGAAATGCCGGCCGCCCGGGTCCAGATCGGAGGGTTCGCCGGCGCACCGGGGCCCGGCGGCCCCGTGCTCTGTTTCGCTCCGCGCAGGATTGCTTCCGCCGAGGCCTCGCCGGATCGCGGTGCATCGGGCCAGAGGACTGTGAGCGCCCGGCAACTGGCCGGCCTCGACGCCACCGCGATAAGCCGAATGGCGCAGCGCGCCGCCGACGACCGGCCCCTTGCGGTGCATCTCGATATATCGGCGCTCAATTCCTGTTGGCACGGAGCCTCCGACATGCCGCGCTTCGACGGTCTGACCCTGTCCGGGCTCAGGCGGTTGCTGACCGGACTGGGCCGCCTTCCTGTCGCGATACTCGTTGTGACGGGCCTGAACCCGACACTCAGCGGCCTCGGGACGGTCAAGACCGGGCAACGCCTGCTGGTGACCGCACTGCTCGACTACATCTGCGCACGCCTCGGCGCGCCGGAAGACCGCAATGGCGGAAGACCGGCGGCATGACGGTCCTGTCGTTCCAGCCGGCGGAACCGACGCTTTTCGGTGTCGAGCGCTGCGACGCCGCCCGGATCGAACCGGGAGAGGTTGGCGTCGTCGGCATGCCTTCGGACTGGACGCATTCGAGTCGCATCGGCACGCGCTTCGGCCCCCATGCAGCACGCCGGGCCACAACCGGGCTCATGCGCTGGAGAGAAGCGAAATGCGCAGACGGCGACCTGGTGGATCCCGTCGCCGGAACCCTTTGGCACCGCCGGGCCCGCCCCTCGATCCGGGATCTCGGAGACGCCCCCATCGACGCTCAATCGGTGCAGGACACGACCGCTTCGATTGCCGCGCTCACCCGGGCCGTCCGTTCCCGCGGCGGCGTTCCCCTCGCGGTCGGCGGCGACCACTACAACAGTTTCCCCGCCTGCCTCGGCTATGCCCGCGGCCTTGCCGAACGCCATCCGTCCCGCCGCTTCGGATATATCCAGATCGACGGCCATCTGGATTTTTCCGACCGGCTCGGGGCCTGGGGCACGCACAACCATGCGACCAACGCCCGGCGCATCTCCGAGATCGAGAACATCGTGCCGGAAAACATGGTGTGGATCGGCATCGACGGCTGGGTCGATGGCGGCGACCTCGCGCTTATCGAGGAGATGGGCGGCCTGGTGCTCTCTTCCGGAGATGTTCACCGCCTCGGACCCGATGAAACCGTGGCGCGCGCTCTGGCCCACGCGGCCCGCGGGTGCGAGAGCCTCTATCTTTCCATCGATATCGACGCGATGGACGCCGGCTTCCTTCCCGGGACCGGATCGATCGTCCACAGCGGCATCACGCCGAGGCAGTATTGCCGCATGCTGGCTGCGCTCGCTTTCTCTCCGGTTGACGGGCTGGATATCGTCGAGCTCTCGCCGCCGCTCGACCCGTCCGGCCGCAGTGAGCGCATCGTGGCGCAGATGCTGGAGCATGTGCTCCGTCCCTATCTCTATGAACGAATCGAGGGGTGCCTTGCATGATCCGGTGCAAGGCGCGTCCCGCTCACACCCGGCTGCCGAACACGATTCATTGAGGAGCGCGCCCATGCGTATCGCTATCGAAGACGCCCACGCCCTGCTGAACCGGGTGATGGCGAAGCTCGGCTACGAGGCGGGCGACGTCCCGTCCATCGTGGACCATCTGATCGACTGCGAGCTGCGCGGCGTCTCCTATGGCGGCCTTGCGCGGGCGGTGTCGATTACCGAGCGCATCGGGCGCACCGGCCTGCCGGCCCGGCCCATCGCGGTCACGCATGAGTCCCCGGTCTCGGCCCGGATCGACGGTGCGGACCATATCGGCTACATCGTCGGCCAGCGCGCGACCGACATGGCCATCGAGAAGGCCAGTGCGATGGGCCTTTCCGCCGTCGGCGCGGACGATACCTGGTACACCGGCATGCTGAGCTACTTCGCGGAGCAGGCGGCCGCGCACGACCTCGTGACGATGATCGCCTCCAACGCCACGCCCTGGGTTGCGCCGCACGGCGCCGCGGAAGGGCGGTTCGGCACCAACCCGATCTGCTTCGGCTTTCCTTCGCAGGGCCATCCGATCGTCTGGGACATCGGCACCAGCACTATCATGCACGCCGAGGTGCTGCTTGCCCGCCGCCAGGGCCTGCCGCTGCCGGAGGGCCGCGCCTTCGGGCCGGACGGCCGGCCGACCACGGACCCCGACGCGGCGCTGGCCGGCGCGTTTACGAGTTGGGGCGGGCACAAGGGCTCCGGGCTCGGCCTCGTGGTGCAGATGCTGGGCGTGCTGGCGGGCTCGGACGGCATCACGCCGGACCTCGCCGGTTTCGGCATGGTCATCGTCGCCATCCGTCCGGACATTTTCGGCGACACGGACGGCTTCAAGCAGCGCATCGCCGACTATGCCGAGAGCGTGCGGACGGCGAGGCCCGCCGATCCGGCAAGCCCCGTCCGCATGCCGTTCGACCGCTCCTGGGCCGTGCGCGAGGCCGCGAGGGCCTCCGGCGGGTTCGAGGCGGAAGAGGCCATTGTCGAGCGCCTGCGGGCCTTCGCTGGCTAGGAGAGCCGTCGCTCCGGGGGTGACGCAGGCCGTCCGGAAGATGCACAATGACCGTGGCGAAACGGAAACGCGGCGGGTTCGCCGCGGGCGACGCCATCGTCGCGAATTGGGGAAAGCGCATGGATATCGAAGGCTGGGCGGTCATCGTGACCGGAGGGGGAACCGGCGTGGGCGCGGCTGCCGCGGAACGTCTCGCCGGCAGCGGCGCCAGGGTGATCGTCAACTACTCGCGCAGCCGGGAGGAAGCGGAGGCCACGGCGGCCGCCTGCCGGGAGGCCGGCGGCGAAGCCGTGGCGGTGCAGGGCGATGTGGCAAGCGAGGACGATTGCCGGCGGCTCGCGCAGGAGGCTATTTCCCGCTGGGGCCGGATCGACGGCCTCATCAACAGTGCAGGCACCACGGTGTTCCGGCCGGGAAACGACTTCGACACCCTCTCCCAGGAAGACTTCCAGCGCATCTACAGCGTGAATGTGGTCGGCGCCTTCCTGATGACGCGGGCCGTGTCGGCGCAGATGAAATCCCAAGGCCGGGGCAGCGTCGTCAATATCTCGTCGATTGCCGGCGTGATGGGTGTGGGCAGTTCCATCGCCTATGCCGCATCCAAGGGCGCGCTCAACACCCTGACGCTGTCGCTAGCCCGCGCGCTCGCGCCGGAAATCCGGGTCAATACCGTCGCGCCCGGCTTCATCACCGGCCGCTGGTGGCGGGAGAAGATGGGCGAGGGCTACGACAAGATGGTCGCCAACACCGAGGCCGCGACGCCGCTCAAGCGGGCCGGGACGCCCGACGACATGGCGGCGGCGGCGGTATGGTTGCTCTGCGGCGATGTCAACATCACCGGCGAAATCCTGATCTCGGACGCCGGCATGCATCTCGCGGCGGCGCCGCTGAAGGCGCGGTAGCCGCTAACCCGAGGCCGCGAAAGTCAGTTCCTCGTTTCGCTGCCGGCGTGGAAGCTGAAAACGGCGCCATCCCGGTTGCTCTCCGGCCAGCGCGCCGTCACGGTCTTCAGGCGGGTATTGAAGCGGACCCCTTCCATGCCGTGGACATAGTGGTCGCCGAACAGCGAGCGCTTCCAGCCGCCGAAGGAGTGGTAGGCGACCGGCACCGGGATCGGCACATTGATGCCGACCATGCCGATCTTCACACGGTTCGAGAAATCGCGCGCCGCATCGCCGTCCCGCGTGAAGATCGCCGCGCCGTTGCCGTATTCATTCGCGTTGACCATTTCGAGCGCCGTCTCGTAGCTGGGCGAACGCACGACCGACAGCACGGGGCCGAAAATCTCCTGCCGGTAGATCGACATGTCGGTCGTCACCCGGTCGAACAGGCAGCCGCCGATGAAGAAGCCGTCCTCATATCCCTGCAGCTTGAGGCCGCGCCCGTCCACCACCAGTTCGGCGCCGGCATCGATGCCCTCGGCGATAAGGCCCCGGATGCGCTCGAGGCTCTGGCCCGTGATGACCGGCCCCATCTCCGACGAGGGGTCGGTATAGGGCGCGACCTTGAGGCTCTCGACCCGCGGCTTCAGGGTCGTCACCAGCCGGTCAGCGGTTTCCTCGCCTACCGGAACCGCGACCGACACGGCCATGCAGCGCTCGCCGGCCGAGCCGTAAGCCGAGCCCATCAGCGCATCGGCGACCTGGTCCATGTCGGCATCGGGCATGACCACGAGATGGTTCTTGGCGCCGCACAGCGCCTGCACGCGTTTGCCCGAAGCCGTGCCGCGCGTATAGACATATTCCCCGACCGCGGTGGAGCCGACGAAGCTGACCGCGTCGATATCCGGATGGTCCAGAATCGCGTCCACGGCCTCCTTGTCGCCGTTCACTACATTCATCACCCCGTCCGGCAATCCGGCTTGCGCGAGGAGTTCGGCGATGCGCACCGCCACCGAGGGGTCCCGCTCGGAGGGCTTCAGCACAAAGGCGTTCCCGCAGGCGATGGACACCGGATACATCCAGAGCGGCACCATGGCCGGGAAGTTGAACGGCGTGATGCCGGCCACCACGCCGACGGGCTGGCGGACCGCGAAGCTGTCGATGCCGGCCGCCACGCCTTCGGAATATTCGCCCTTCAGAAGCTGCGGGATACCGCAGGCGAACTCCACCACCTCGATACCGCGCGCGAGCTCGCCCTGGGCGTCCGAAAGCGTCTTGCCGTGTTCGGCCGACAGCATTGCGGCAAGCTCGTCCGTGTGGCTGTTGAGAAGGTTGCGGAACTCGAACATGACCGAAGCCCGCTTGGCCGGAGGCGTTGCGCCCCAGGCGGGCTGGGCCCTGCGGGCCGCCGCGACCGCATGAGCCACATCCGCTGCCGTCGCCAATCCGACCCTTGCGGCCACGGCGCCGGTCGCCGGATTGAAGATGTCGCCGGCCCGCACCGAAGCGCCGGCCCAGAGTGTTCCCGAAACGAAATGCTGGACGGTATTCATCGGTCGGTTCTCCCCGAAAGGTGAGGATGGCGGCGGGACAGGCTGCCGATCATCGTTCGATTTTCTTCCATCGCCCCGGTGCGGCGCAAGCCTACCCTCCCGCCGCTCACCAGGTGTCGATAAAGGCGTATTTCTTTCCCTCGCGCGGCGGCACAGGCGGCAGGCGCTTCAGGCTGTTCACGATCCAGCGGCGCGTCTCCGCCGGGTCGATTACATCGTCGAGCCCGCCGCCGGCCCCTGCATTGACGGCGCGAGCGCGCTCATAGGCGTCCGAGACCCGGCGGTCGAACTCGGCCTTACGCGCTTCCGGGTCTTCGATGGCTGCCAGAACGGGGCGGAAGCCCAGCTTCACGGCCCCCTCGATATTCATGCCGGCGAACTCGGCCGTCGGCCAGGCCACCATGCAGAAGCTCACGAGCGCGCTTGCGCCGCACATGGCCTGCACGCCGAGCCCGTAGGCCTTGCGGACGATGACGCCGAACATCGGCACGCTCAGATTGGCGCCGGTGTTGAACAGCCGCGTGCAATGGCGGACGAGCGCCGTGCGTTCGTGGTCGGGGCCGACCATGATGCCGGGGCAGTCCATGAGGCTCAGCACGGGAATGTCGAAGGCGTCGCAGAGCTGCAGGAAGCGCGCGCCCTTGTCGGCGCCGTCGGAATCCACCGCGCCCGCCAGATGGTGCGGATTGTTGGCGATGACGCCCATCGGGCGGCCTTCGATGCGGATAAGGCAGGTGACGATGCCGATGCCGAACTTCTCCCGCAGCTCCAGCACCGAATCCTTGTCCGCGAGAGTGCGGACGATCTCCCGCATGTCGTAGAGCCGCACCCGGTTCTCCGGCACCGCATGGCGGAGCATGCGCTGGTCGCCGCCTTCCTCCCAGCGGTCTATCGGCCCCTGGAAATAGGAAAGGTAGCGCTTTGCGACATCGACCGCCTCGTCCTCGTCCTCGACAAGGATATCGACCACGCCGTTCGGCACCTGGAATTCCATCGGCCCGACCTCCTCCGGCGTATAGACGCCGAGGCCGCCGCCTTCGATCATCGCCGGGCCGCCCATGGCGATGGTGGAGCCTTTCGTTGCGATGATGACGTCGCAGCAGGCGAGCAGGGCGGTATTGCCGGCGAAGCAGCGCCCATTGTTGATGCCGACCAGCGGCACGAGGCCGCTCAGCCTTGAGAAGGTGGTGAAGGTGTCCGTGTCGAAGGCGACGCGCGGGCCGGTATTGTCGTCGCCCGGCCGTCCGCCGCCGCCCTCCGAAAACAGGACCACCGGCAGGCGGAAGCGGTGCGCCAGCTCGAACATCCGGTCTTGCTTGTAGTGGTTGCGCCGCCCCTGGGTACCGGCCAGCACGGTGTAGTCGTAATGCACCACGATGGCGCGCGAGCTCACATCGTCGAAATCGGACCCGTTGATCGAGGCCGTGCCCGCCACCACCCCGTCGGCCGGATATTTCTGCCTCAGCGTCTCGATGTCGTAGCGTTGGTGCTGGAGGGCGGCAAGCAGCGGCCAGTATTCCTGGAAGGAGCCGGGATCGACAAGCCGGTCGATATTCTCGCGCGGCATCCGGTAGCCCCTGGCATGGCGCCGGGCGACGGCCTCCGGACGGTTCTCGTCCAGCGTGTAGGCGTGGCGCCGGATAACTTCGTCCAGGTCGGGGCGGATACGGTCCGGATCGACCTCCTGGCCGCCGGCAACGAAATCCCCGCCGGCATCCGTCGGTTCGATGAAAGCCAGCGGCCAGCCTTCCCGGACGACATCGCCCTGCTTCATCGTGACCTGGCGCACAACGCCGGCCCGCTCGGCCCCGATCTCATGCTCCATCTTCATCGCCTCGACCACGGCGACCGGCTGGCCCGCCAGCACATGGTCGCCCTCGGCGACCAGTAGCGCGATGATCGTGCCCTGGATGGGCGCCGCCACGCCGGTCAGGCCGGCCGGGTCGGGCGGCTGTTGCCGTTCCCGTTCGACCCGGGTGGCCTTCACGGCCCGGTCATGGGCAAACAGTGCGAGCGGGTCCGAGCTGTCCACGCGGGCACCTGCGAAACCGTCTTCTCCACCGGTGTCCGGCACAGCGGCGACATAACGGGGCCGCAGTCCCTCCGGCGGGGCCGCAAGGGCGGCAGCCGACTGTTCGACCCAGCGGGTATGCGTCCGGGCGGCGGTGAAGTCCTCCTGCGTCAGCACATTCATCAGGAAGGGGATGTTGGTCGCCACGCCCTCGATGCGGAACTCGGCCAGCGCCCGCCGGGTTCGCGCGGCCGCATCGGCGAAATCGGGCGAGGGCGAATGACAGATCACCTTGGCGAGCAGCGAGTCGAAGGCGGTGCTGGTGCGGTAGCCGGCATAGCCGAAGCCATCCACGCGCACGCCCGGCCCGCTCGGCGCCTCATAAGCGTCGATCCGGCCGGACTCGGGCCGCACGGAGCCGTCCGCCGCCACCGTTTCCATATTCACGCGCGCCTGGATCGCATAGCCGCGCGGCCGTACGACGGCCGGGTCGTCGAGACCGAGATCGGCGAGCGACGTCCCGCCGGCCAGCCGGATTTGCGTTTCGACGAGATCGACGCCCGTCACGGCCTCGGTGACCGTATGCTCGACCTGCAGCCTGGCGTTGGCCTCGATGAAGAAAAAGGCCTCCCCTTCCCGATTTTCTCCGGCATCCACCAGGAACTCGAAGGTGCCGAGATTGACGTAGCCAACCGAGCGGGCGAGCCGGACGGCGGCTTCCGCCATCTTTCGGCGCAGCTCCGGGTCGAGGCCGGGCGCGGGCGCGGTCTCCACGATCTTCTGGTAGCGGCGCTGGACGCTGCATTCGCGCTCGCCCAGATGCACGGCATGGCCGGTCCGGTCTCCGAGGACCTGGACCTCGATATGCCGGGCGCGGGGGATGAACGCCTCGACATACACATCGCAGCAGCCGAAGGCAGCCTGCGCTTCCGAACGGCAGCGCGCATAGGCCGGCTCGATCTCGCCGCCCTCGAACGCCGCCCTCGTGCCGCGCCCGCCGCCGCCTGCAAGCGCCTTGATCATCACGGCGCCGCCCGACCCCAGCGTTTCGAAGAAGGCTTGCGCCTCTTCCAGCGAAACGGCGCGGTCGATGCCTTCCAGCACCGGGACGCCCGCGGCCCGTGCCGCCTTCCGCGCCTCGGCCTTGTCTCCGAACAGGCGGAGATGGCTTGTATCGGGGCCGATGAAGCAGAGACCGGCCTCCGCGCAGGCTTCGGCGAATTCGGCGCGCTCCGAGAGGAAGCCGTAGCCCGGATGGACGGAGTCGTAGCCGCCGTCCCTTGCGGCCCGCACGATTTGCTCGATGTCCAGATAGGCTGCGGCGCCCGTCCCCGGGAGCGGGTGCGCCTCGTCGGCCATGCGTGTGTGCAGGCAGGCAGCGTCGTCTTCGGAATAGACGGCGCCGGAGCGCAGGCCGAGGTCGGCGGCGGCGCGGGCGATGCGAACGGCGATCTCGCCCCGGTTGGCGATCAGCACGGCGGAGAGGGTCATGAAAGTTCCTTCGCGCATCCGGCAGTGTGCGGCTGGGGTTGCCTGGCGCGGTTCAGGGCGAGGGGGCGTAGGGGTCGTAGGAACCGAAATTCCAGAGATATCCCTCCGGATCCTGGGCGCTGTAGAGCCGCCCGCCATAGGGCTGGTCTTCCGGCGCCATGACGACCTTTGCCCCCGCGGCGGCGGCGCGGGCGTGGTGGCCGTCTACATCGGCGACGACCAGGTAGGGGCTCTGGGTCTGCCGGCCGCCAATCTCGCCCGGCGAGACCATCCTTGCGTCGTACTCCCCGTCGCCCGCTTGCCCGAGCATGACCATGCCGTGGCCGAAAGTCAGTTGGGCGTGCTGGATTGTGCCGTCCTCCGCCTCGACGACGAGGTGGCGCTCGAAGCCGAAAGCGCTGCAGAGCCAGTCGAGCGCGGCGCGGGCGTCGCGGTAGCGCAGGGTCGGGATCACGCTCGGTGTGGACATCGGAAAAACCTTCGTCGGGAAGAACCGCTACAGGCCCTCGCGGACCACCGGGTTGGAGAGGGTGCCGAGCCCGGCGATCTCGATTTCGCAGAGGTCGCCATGCGCCAGGTTCGGCCCGACGCCCTCGGTGCCCATCCAGACCACATCGCCGGGAACGAGCGTGAGATAGCGGGACATGCGCGCGATGAAGGTCTCGACGGAAAAGATCATCGAATCGGTGGCGAAGCGGATTGTCTCCTCGCCGTTCAGCCGCACGGTCGTTTCCGTCCCGGCGGGGTTGAATTCGGTGTCGATCCAGGGGCCCATCGGCGCGAAGCTGTCGGTGTTCTTGGCGCGCCAGAGGGTGCGGTCATGCGCCTGCCAGTGGCGTTCCGAGACATCGTTGCCGATGGTGTAGCCGAGCAGGTGGTCGCGCACCCGGTCCTCGCGGATATTGCGCGCCGCCCGGCCGATCACCGCCACCAGCTCGGCTTCGTATTGCACACGCTCGGTCGCATCCGCCGGGATGACGATCGGGCAACTGTGGCCGGTGAGCGAGTTCACGGCGCGGTAGCCGATATCCGCGTTCTCGGGCAGGGACGGCGCCACGCCCCGCTTGTTGGCGGCCGCCACGGCGTGTTCGGGATAGTTCAGCCCGGCCGCGTAGAACGTAGGCGGCATCACCGGCGGCAGGAAGCGGGCGGTGTCCAGCGCGACGCGCTCCCCGGTCGGCGCATGGTCGCCGAACGGGGACCCCCGGACCGTCGCGATGCTCTCGCCCTCGACGATGCCGTAGCAGGGGCCGTCCGCCGTTTCGATCCGCACCCAGCGCATGGGTTCCCTCCTTGCCTTCGTTCGCCCGCGCCCGTTCGGGCGGCCCGGTCGATCCCGACGAGGCACGCGGGTGCGTCATTCGTGGCGCGCGCCCTTCCGCCGGTCAAGTCCGGCGCAGTGTCCCCGGCGTTCGGCTGCGGGCATAATGGCGGTTCCCTGCGTCGGACTGGAAAGGCAGAAGCATATGGTCGATCTCGCGAATCTCACGCTTGCCGAGGCCTCGCGGGCCATTGCGGCACGGCGGTTGTCGTCCGTCGAACTGGTCGAGGCGACGCTCGCGCGCATCGAAGCCTGTGACGCCCGCCTGAACAGCCATGTGACGGTCATGGCCGAGAGCGCATTGGAAGCGGCGCGCGCAGCCGACGCAGAGATTGCCGCCGGACGGAGGCGCGGGCCGCTGCACGGCGTCACCGTCGCGCTGAAGGACATCTACGACACGGAAGGCGTGCTGACCGCCGGCGGTTCCGAGACCCAGCAGGGCCGCGTGCCGAAGAAGGACGCCGAGACGGTGCGCCGGTTGAAGGCGGCGGGCGCGGTCATTACCGGCAAGCTCGCTACGCATGAGTTCGCGCATGGCGGTCCGAGCTTCGACCTGCCCTGGCCGCCGGCGCGCAACCCCTGGAATACCGACCATTTCTCCGGCGGGTCGTCGAGCGGGTCGGGCGTCGCGGTGGCGGCGGGGCTCTGCCTGGGCGCGCTCGGCACCGACACCGGCGGCTCCATACGCGGGCCTGCCGCGCTTTCCGGGGTCGCCGGGTTGATGCCGAGCTACGGGCTGGTCAGCCGGCGCGGCGTCATCCCCAACTCCTTCACCTTCGACCATTGCGGGCCGCTCGCCTGGACGGCGGAAGACTGCGCGCTGCTGCTGGATGCACTGGCCGGCCACGATGCGGAGGACCCGCGCTCCCGGGACCGGGCGCAGCATCCCGCGCCGCCTTCCATGGCCGGGCTGCGCGTCGGCCTGCTGCGACACTACTGGGAAGAGGACCTGAAGACCGCGCCGGAGATGGTGGTGGCCTGCGAGCATATGGCGGAGGTGTTCCGCAGCCTCGGCGCCGGGGTCGAGACGGCCCGCATGCCTCCGGTGCAGGACTGGTACGACGTCAAGATCACCATTGCCGAGAGCGAGCTCTTCAATGTCCATCGCCGCGACCTCCAGGGGCGGCCGCGCGATTTCGGCCAGGACTTCCTCTCCCGCGCGCTCGGCGCCGTCTGCTACACGTCGCAGGACTATGTCGCCGCTCACCGGCGCTGGCGCCAGCTTCGGCGTGCGATGGAGCCGGTCTATGAGCGGTTCGATGTGCTGATCGCGCCTTCGGCCACAGGTCCCGCGCCCCGTCTCGACGCGCACGACACCTCGAATTTCTGGCTCTACCCCAGCATCACCACGCCCTTCGATGTGACCGGCGGGCCGGCGCTGACGATCGCCGCCGGTTTCTCCGAAGACGGCCTCCCGCTCGGCGTGCAGATTGCCGCTGCGCCCTTCCACGACCGGGTGGTGCTGGCGGCGGGGCAGGCCTTCGAGGAGGCAACCGAATGGCGCAGCCGCCGGCCGGCGCTGGAGGCGGGCCCGCCGCCCGAGCGCGAGAACGTGGCCCTGCCGGCGCCCGTGCTGCCGCCCGAAGGCAAACTGCTGGACGAAGTGCGGATGCTGGCCGCCGCCGCCGGCCTGCCGGACGACGACTACGTGCTGGCCCTCATCGCCGAAGGCGCCCCCCACGCCCGAGCCATGGGTCGCCGGCTGGACCGCGACTATTCCTACAGCGACGAGATCTGACGGCGGAGGGGACGGAGGCTGGCGCGATCTTCCGCTGTCAGATGGAGCGCCGCGGTCCGATGCCGCTCCGGACTGCACCTGACGAGCCGCAATTGAATTCTGCCGAGGGGGAAAGGTTGCCCGAACGCTGTAGCCTGTAACCCGTCCTCCCAGCTAGGAGTAGAAAATGCCCTCAACGGTTCACCAGTTCATGCCGGCTGATGACGGACCGAAAATTATCTTGCTTGACCTGCAAAGCACACTTTCCGCGAATTTCCGCCAAATGGGAACCAATCCAGTCCCGGCACGCATTAGAGATGAGGAACAGTACAAACAGTATCTGGTCGATTGGCTTCGACAGGTTCAGCAAGTCGGTTGGGAAGTTCACCTTTTTACGGTGCGGAACAATGACCGTCGGAGCGCAACCCATCGACCCTTTACGCCTTCGAGTCCCACGTCAACACTCGCCGTATGTTCGAGGATAGGGGAATTCACTGCCGTCCCCTATCCAAGCCGGACGACCTGCCCTCTCTGTCCGACTTCGTTGACTCCTGAACTGCTAACCAATCAACCGCAACGAGCGGCGACAAATTGTGTTGCTCCTCCCGATGAAACAGAATGCGGGTTCTGGATCGGGCTTACCAGCGCCGTTCCACGGCGATGGCGTCGAATATCTTGTCGATTGACACGAGGGCGCAATTTTCCAGCAGCGCCTGGGCTGCAAGCAGACGATCCCACGGGTCGCGGTGCTCCCAGTCGAGAAGGGCCGCATATTCGGCATGGCCGTGGGTGACGGGTAATTCCTCGACCGCGTTGCGCCTCAGCGCAGCCCGTAGCTCCTGCGGTGACATGTTCACCCGCCGACGGCCGGCCTTGAGTTCGATCTCATAGATCGAGACCGCGCTGACGAGCACCGTGTTCGCGCGGTCGAGGATCAGTCCGCGGGCAGTTGCCGACAGCCGGGGACTGCCCGTCAGCCACCAATAAACGGCATGGCTGTCCAGCAACAACCTCACTGAGGATCGGGAGGTCCGCGCCAGATGCCGAGGGAGTCGTTGCGCTCCCCGGCGTCGATTGCGGCCTGTTCCGCGTCGTCCTCATCGAAGAGGTCGTCCGGCAGGCCGAGATGTCCGAGCGGAGCGGCCTCCCGGTCCCCTGCCTCGGTCGGGGGAACGATCCGGGCATGAGGCTCCCGCCCCTTGGCGATTACGATTTCCTCGCCGGCTTTGGCCCGCGCCAGGAGTTCCGAAAACCGGGCGCGAGCCTCGGCGATCTTGTAGGTGGCAGGCGGCATGGGTTCCATTCCGGTGTTGTCTTCGGAGACCCGGCGCGGACTGGCTCCCGAGGGTCGGGAAGAAATGTACATCATGGTTGGTCAATTGCAAGTGGGGCCGATACCTCCCACATTCAGTTGTCGAATGACAACCGAATGTGGGAGGGCTATATCGACGAGAACACGACACCTGAGCAAGGAAGTCGAAGCAGCATTGAAGACATTGGAAGCCGCCGGCTGCGTGATGAGGGAAGGCGAAGACAATGGCTGAAAGGGAATTCGAGTTCGATCTGATCTTTGCGCTGCCGGAAGATGCGTCGGATGAGGGCGCGATTCTCGATGCCCTCTACGAGGCCGGTTGCGACGATGCGGCGGTCGGTCTCGGCAGGCCGGGTTCCGTCGGTCTGGCGTTCATCCGGACCGGGCAGGACCCGGAGACCGTCATTGTCGAGACGATCGGACAGGCCCTTGCCGGCCTTCCGGAGGGCGCCGAACTCCGCGAGGTCAGGCCGGATCTCGTCAGCCTGGCGGATGTTGCAGCGCGGATGCAGGTTACGCGGCAGGCGCTGCAAAAGCGGCCGATGCCTCCTCCATCCCTCGGCGGGCTGTACCGGGCGTCGCAAATGCCCGATCGGCTGCTCGCTGTCCGCGGGAAATTGCGGGACCGTTACCTAGCCTCCCGGGCGTGGTTCGATGCGGCACCGGGCGCGCAACGGGTAAACGCGAAGATCGGCCTCGGGGAATTTGCCTGGAGACCCAAATCTCCGGAGAAGGGTGCAAAGCCCGCCGGCCGCGTTTCTGCCTGAGGACGCCGCGCCATGGCCCACCCGCCCGGCTGCGGCTACTCTTGCAAGGACGGGACCTGACGGCGGACGGGAGGACGGGGCATGTCGATCACCCTCTATCACTGCGCGCACGCGCGCTCGATGCGCTGCGTGTGGACGCTGGAGGAGATGGGGCTCGATTACGAGCTGGTGACGCTGGAGTTCCCGCCGCGCGCCCACCACAAGGACTACAAGCAGGTCAACCCGCTGGGCACGGTACCCTGCCTGATCGACGGGGATGCCTGGATGACGGAGTCCGGTGCGATCTGCCACTATCTGGTGGACCGCTACGGCCCGACGCCGCTCCGGGTCGCGCCCGACGAGGCGGACTACCCGCTCTGGCTCGACTGGCTGCACCGCAGCGACGCCACGCTGACCTTCCCGCAGACGCTGGTGTTCCGCTACCGCGACCTGGAGCCGGAGGAACGGCGCGTGCCGCAGGTCGTGGAGGACTACCGGCTGTGGTTCCTCGGTCGGCTGCGGGTGCTGGAGGCGGCGCTGGAGAGCCGCGATTATCTCTGTTCCGAGCGCTTCACGATTGCCGATATCGCCATCGTCTGGGCGCTGCATTTCGCCAAGCGGATCGGTATCGAGGAAGCCTTCACGCCCAATATCCAGGCCTATTGGACCCGCACGACGGCCCGCCCCGCCTTCGCCCGCGCCGCCGCGCTTTGAGTTCGGGACGGGCGCTGTATCCGAACCGGCGGCCTCCCTTCCATTTCAAGCGTTAAACGCTATTGACGAGCCGGCGCGGGTGCGGCTGGATATCGCAGTGGGTCAATGAACACGGGGGCTTTACGGCACCCGTCTCGCTGCGAGTACACCGCCATGATCGCTGCACCCCATTTCACCAGCCTGGTCGAAAGCCTTCCCTCGACGATCCCGTTCGTCGGCCCCGAGACGCTGGAACGCCGCCTTGGGGAGGCGTTCCGTGTCCGGGTCGGCGCGAACGAGAGCGCCTTCGGCATTTCTCCCAGCGCGGCCGAGGCCATGCGCGAGGCCATCGCCAACATCTCCTGGTACAACGACCCGGAGGGGTATGAGCTTCGCAGCGCCATCGCTTCGCTCCACGGCGTTTCCATCGACGAGGTGCTGCTCGGCGCCGGCATCGACGAAATGCTCGGCAATGCGGTGCGCATGGTCGTGGAGCCGGGGATGCCGGTGGTCACCTCGCTCGGCGCCTATCCAACCTTCAACTACCATGCCGCCGGCTTCGGCGGGGTGCTGGAAGCCGTGCCCTACCGTGACGACCGGATCGACCTCGAAGCCCTGCTCGACGCCGTACGCAGGTTGGGTGCGCCGCTCGTTTTCCTCGCCAATCCCGACAACCCGATGGGCACCTGGCACGACGCCGCAGAGGTGCGGGCATTCATCGACGAGTTGCCGGAGTCCGCGCTGCTGGTGCTCGACGAGGCTTATATCGACTTTGCGCCCGCATCCGCGGTGTTTCCCATCGAAGCAGACGATCCGCGCGTCATCCGCATGCGGACCTTTTCCAAGGCGCATGGCATGGCGGGGGCCCGCGTCGGCTACGCCATCGCGCCCGCCCGGACCATCGGGGGCCTCGGCCGCATCCGCAACCATTTCGGCGTCAACCGCATCGCGCAGGCGGGCGCGCTCGCCTCGCTCGGCGACACGGAGTTCATCGCTTGCGTGGTCGAGGAGGTCGCGCGCGGGCGCAACGAGTATTACGCGCTCGCCCAGCGGCTCGGGCTCTCGACCGTGCAGTCCGCGACGAACTTCGTCGCCATCGACATGGGCGGCGACGGCGACCGGGCCCGCGCGGTCCTGGCAAGACTCCAGGACGAGGGGGTGTTCGTGCGCATGCCCGGCGTCGCCCCGCTCGACCGCTGCATCCGGGTGACGGTGGGGACGGCGGAGGAGCGGGCGCTCTTCGCGGAAATCTTCGAAGCTGTGCTCGACGAATAGGGCGAAACAGGCCGGTCCCGGAGGATTTGCACCGGCATGACGCACCGCTAGTGTATCCGCCATGAGCGGGGAAGCGGTTCTGGGCGACGGCCGCGTCAGGCCGGATTGGACGATGACGCATCTGGTGCGCGCCCGTGCGCGCGAGCACGGCGAGCGGGTCTTCGCGACCTTCGAGGGCGGAGCGGCGCTGACCTTCGCCGGCCTCGACCGGGAGTCGGACCGCTTCGCGGCGGCGCTCGCCGCTTCCGGGATCGGCCCCGGCGAGCGGGTGATGGCGCTGCTCGGCAACGGGCCCGAAATCCTGATCGCCTTCTTCGGCGCGATGAAGGCCGGCGTCGTCATCGTGCCGATCAATACCGAGCTCAGGGGCGCGTTCCTGGCGCACCAGGTCGAGAACGCCGCGCCGGCAATGGTGGTGGCCGAGGCGGGCCTCGTGCAGGCATTCGATGGCGTCGAGGGGCCGGCGCCGGGGCGGCTGGCTATCGTCGGAGGCGAAGCGCCGGCGGCCTTGCCGGGCCTCTTCGCGGGCAGCGCGGCCTCCACCTTCGAGGCATTCCTGGCCGCAGGCGACGGCCGCCCCGCGCCGGAAACGGCCGCCCGCCCCGGAGATATCGGGGCCATCCTCTACACGTCCGGCACCACGGGGCCCTCGAAGGGCGTGCTGCTGCCGCACGGCCACTTCTTCCTCATGTCAGCCGCGACCGCGCGGGCGACGGGGCTCACGGCCGACGACCTCTATTACGTCTCAATGCCGCTCTTCCATATAAACGGGCTCTGCGCGCAGACGCTTGCGGCGCTGACGGTCGGCGCCAGGGCGCATATCGTGCGCCGCTTCAGCCCCAATCGCTGGCTCGACGAGGCGATAGCCTGCGGCGCGACCCACACCAACCTCCTGGGCGTGATGCCGGAGTTCCTGTTCAACACAACGCCCTCGCCCCGGGACCGCGACCATCGCCTGCGCGTGACGCTGGCGGTGCCGATCGGGCCTTGGGGCGGCGAGTTCGAGGAACGGTTCGGCCTGCGCATCCTCCAGGGCTTCGGGATGACGGAATGCGGCATGCCGTTCTGGTGCCGGCTCTCCGAGCCGGTGGAGCCGGGCTGTGCGGGCTATATCTCGGAGCAGTGGTTCGAGGCCTGCGTCGTGGACCCCGAGACGGATATGCCGCTGCCGGCGGGCGAGGTCGGGGAGTTGCTGATCCGCCCGAAAGTGCCCGGCTGCTTCTTCGCCGGCTATTTCCGGATGCCGGAGCGCACGGTCGAGGCGTGGCGCAATTTGTGGTTCCACACGGGCGACGCCGCGCGCTACGACGAGCGCGGCCGCCTGCACTATGTGGACCGCATGAAGGACTGCATCCGCCGGCGGGGCGAGAACATCTCGGCCTTCGAGGTCGAGCAGGTGTTGAACGCACATCCCGATATCGCCGAGAGCGCCGTGGTCGGCGTGCGGGTCGAGGGCGCGGGCGGCGAGGAGGAGGTGCTGGCGTTGCTGGTGCCCCAGAACGGCGCACGCCCGGACCCGCGCGCTCTGCTGGACTGGTGCGTGCCGAGAATGCCGCGCTTTGCCGTGCCGCGTTTCGTCGATTTCGCCGACGGATTCGAGAAGACCGCATCGGGCAAGCTGCGCAAGGGCGAACTCAGGGACGCCGGCCTGCCGCCGGATGCCTGGGACCGCGAGCGCGCCGGCTACAGCATTGCCCGGCATTGACGCCGGGCCGGGAGGGAAGAAGGCCATGGAAGCCGATTATGTCATCGTCGGGGCAGGTTCCGCCGGTTGCGTGCTCGCCGAGCGGTTGAGCGCGGGGGGAGCCCAGGTGGTGTTGCTGGAAGCGGGGCCGAAGGACACGAACCCGCTGATCCATGTGCCGGCGGGCGTGCTCAAGCTGATCTCGCACCCTGTTATCAACTGGAACTACTATACCGAGCCCGACGAGAAGACCGGCAACCGCGCGATCCATTGCCCGCGCGGGAAGGTGCTGGGCGGCTCCTCCTCGATCAACGGCATGCTGTTCATTCGCGGCAATGCCGCCGATTTCGACGGCTGGGCGCAGACGGGTGCGCGCGGCTGGTCCTATGACGACGTGAAACAGCACTTCAAGAGCATCGAACGCTACGCGCCGGGCGATCCGGGGGAGCGCGGCAAGTCGGGGCCCATAACGGTCGAGGACTATCGGACGACCCTGCCGCTGACCCACCGCTTCGTGGAAGCGGCACAACAGGCGGGACACCGCTTCGCCAAGGACCTGAGCGGCCGGCCGCCGGGCGAGGGTGTGGGCTATTCGCAGATGTCGCGCAACGGGCGCTTCCGGGGCTCGACGGCCCGCACCTTCCTGCGCGACGCGCGCGGACGGTCGAACCTGAGCATCGAGACCGACGCCTACGCGACCGGGCTCCAGTTCGACGGCGCGCGCTGCACGGGCGTCTCCTTCCGGCAGCGGGGCAGGGACCGTCAGGTGACGGCGGGGCGTGAGGTGATCGTCTCGGGCGGCACCGTCAACTCGCCGCATCTGCTCCATATCTCGGGCGTCGGCCCGGCGGACCGGCTGCGCGAGATCGGCATCGAGGTCCGCCACGACCTGCCCGGCGTCGGCATGAACTACTCGGACCACTACACCGTGCGCATCTCCCACCGGGTGCGCGGCCAGCAGTCGATCAACCAGCTTGCG
This sequence comes from Alphaproteobacteria bacterium, assembly GCA_965261985.1. GTDB lineage: Bacteria > Pseudomonadota > Alphaproteobacteria > Bin95 > Bin95 > Bin95. The sequence continues at coordinate 2,785,778 of OZ253490.1, read as the reverse complement.
CGCGGCTGGCGGCTGGTGCGGGAGGCGGCGCGCTTCGCGCTGTTCGGAAACGGCGCGCTCACCTTCGGCGTCTCCAGCGCGCAGTGCTACACGCGCTCGCGGGAGGGGCTCGCCTCGCCGGACATCCAGTTCCTGTTCACGCCGGCGAGCTTCGACGACAACGAGTTCGGCGCGCTGGAGCGCGAGCCCGGCATGTCGGTAGCGGTCTCGATTGCGCGGCCGTCCTCGCGCGGCGAGATCGTGGCGGTCTCCACGGACCCCTTCCAGCCGCCGGCGATCCGCCCGAACTTCCTCGACGATCCCGACGACCTTCGCATCGTGCTGGAAGGCGTTCGCCAGGTGCGCGAGATCTTCGCGCAACCGGCCTTCGAGGGCATCACCCAGGGCGAGGTCTCGCCGGGGCCGGAGGTGGAGGGCAGGGAGGCGCTGGAAGCCTTCGTGCGCCAGACCGGGCGGTCGATCTACCACATGGCCGGCACCTGCCGCATGGGCGAGGACCCGATGGCGGTGGTCGATTCGCGCCTGCGCGTGCGCGGCCTGGAAGGGCTGCGGGTAGTCGACGCCTCGGTCATGCCGGCCGTCACCACCGCCAACACCAACGCCCCCACCATCATGATCGCCGAAAAGGGCGCGAACATGATCCTGGAGGATAATCTTTAGGGCCGGGGGGAGGGCGGAGTAACTGCCTTCTTCTCGCGGCCCTCTCCCTTTTATTCGGTCATGTCTTTTTGACTTGCTATCCACGGAGCGGCCGACGATGGATCGCGAATTGCATCGTGACCCACCACATAGCAGTAGACGCTGGTTGGAATGAAATTAATCTCCAACCCCTCTTTCAGAAGCGTAGTATTCTCGTCGCGGTTGCGTGTCGTTGCCGTTAGCGTCAAATTCGGGTTTAGGCGCGCAAAATCCAAGAGCCCCTTCAACCTACGAGGATTGTCGACATACCGATCAGACCATTTCACCTCGACACACCAAGTGGGTCGTTGCCGTCGGTCCAGATGGACGATGTCTACTTCACCTTCCCGCCAACGTGCATAGTGGAGATCGAGGTCAGAATGGAACCATTGGGCGTAAACTGCGGTTTCTGCGATCGCGCCCATCTCCTCATCGTCCGCCGCAACAGGACCGAACAGGGCACAGCGCAATGCGGGCGTTGTGACATACACCTTGAACGACGTAGTCCGCCTGAAACGCCGGGCATTGCGATCGATGCGGTGGACGATCCGGATCAGGAAAGCCGCCTCCAGATATTCCAGATAGCGCCTGATCGTCGGTTTCGTTACGCCGGAGCGCTGCGATAATTCATCCAGCGACACCTCCTCGGCCGTGTTGAATACCAAGGTCATGAAAAGGGCATTCAATTCCTGCACGTCCTGGATACCGTAAAGGCTTGGAAGATCGCGAAGGAGCACCTTGTCAACGATGTCAGCGCCGATATAACGGGCGGGATCGGCGCGAATGGCCGGCGACGAAACGGCTTCGGGGAATCCGCCGAAATTCACATAGTCGATAAAGTGGCGGTTCAACGCCTCCAGATCGACAACGCGGTAATCTCGATCCGATACCGCTTCGACAAGGCCTTCGATTCCCTGAAGATCGAGATATTCATGGAAGGTAAGGGGGGGCAGCAGGAAGTCCGTGAAGCGCCCCGCTCCCGATTCCATACTCTTCAGGCGCAAGGCGGCAGCGGCCGAGCCGGACACGACGCAGCGAATACCGGGATGCGCATCCACGAACGCCTTGAGGTGGCGTTCCCAGTCGGCCAAATACTGGATTTCGTCCAGGAAGAGCGCGCGCGGACCGTTAGGATTCTCGCTCGCCTGGCGGATTTCCTCGGCGATTTCCTCGATGGAGAGCCGAGTATAGAGCGGCTGGTCGAGAGAGGCGTATCCAATCTCTCGGGGCGAGTAATCTTCTGCAGCGAGGAGGCGGTCGATGACATGGTGAAGCAGGACGGTCTTGCCTACGCGCCTCGGCCCCATGAGCACGACGGCCCGATGCACGCCGGTTTGTTCGACGAGTTCCGCGAAGCGCTGGAAATAGGCGCGCGGCTTGAGTCCGCTGTAGTCCTCGCGGATTCCGCCACCGGCCCACCAGGGGTTGTCGGCTCTCAGGCGCAACTGCCGTTGGGTTGAGGAAATCTCGCGCATGAACGGAAGGTAGCGTTGCTGGCCACCGAAATCAAGATAAGCAAAGTCAACTTTTCTTATTGAACAATGCTGGAGAATATCTTTTTATTCCAACAGGATATGCCTGCGCTGAAAGCGACGAAGCTGGGCGAATGACGGGAAGCAGGGGCTCGCGGGTCTGTTACATGCTGCCCGGCCGACCGGAACGGCGGTCGGTGGCGAAGGCCAGCGCCAAGGCCGCGACGACCGGTACAGCCGCCGAGCCCAGGAAGACGGCGGCGAAGGCTTCGAGGAACGTGCCGCCGACGGTGTTGAAGGCGAGCATCAGGCCGGTTGCGCCGAGCACGACGCCCAGCGTGCGTGTCATCATCACGAGGCTGCCGGCCACGCCCCGGTCGCCCGGCGGCAGGCTGGCGCTTGCGACTTCCAGATAGGCGACCTGGAATATGCCGAGCCCGGCGCCGTGCAGCAGCAGCGCGCCTGCCACGAAGGCCATGTCCGGGGCCGCGCCCCAGAGGCCGATGCCGGCAAGGCCTCCTGCCACCGCGAGCGCGCCCACCGCCGCGAGCCGCCGTCCGTCTGTCCGCTGCGCCCAGCGACCGGCCAGGGGCGACGCCAGCGCCATGCCGAGCGGCGAGAGGGCCAGCAGCGCGCCGGCGGTCAGCACGTCCAGTCCGGCCACGCGGTCCAGCCAAAACGGGACGAGCAGCATCACCGCGAAGCCGACGAGATTGACCGCGATATTGCTGCCGGCCGGCACCGAGAAGCTGCGCCGGCGGAAGGGCGCCAGGCGGATGATGGGCGAGGGGTGGCTGCGGAGCGCGAACCAGGCGCCGGCGGCAAGCGCCGCCAACAGCAGCACGAAGCCGAACCAGCCGCCGCTCGCCGCCCGGTTGATGCCGAGCAGCAGGCAGCCGATGGCGAGCGTCAGCAGCACGGCGCCCATCGCGTCGAATCGCGCGGTCGTTCCTCCGCCGGGGGCGACCGGCGGCGCCCGGAAAAGCAGCAGGGCCGCCAGCGCAATCGGCGCGCGGAACCAGAACACGCCGGCCCAGCCCATCGCATCGACCAGCAGGCCGCCGAGCGAGGGGCCGACTGCGCCGCCCAGCGCAAACAGCAGCGTATAGGCCCCGAGCACCCGCGCGCGCGACGACTCGGGGAAATAGGCTGTCGCGAGCGCCGGGCCCACGGCGATCACCAGCGCCGTGCCGATGCCCTGGGCGACGCGCGCCGCGAGCAGCAGTTCGAAGGCAGGCGCAAGCGCGCAGGCGACGAAAGCGGCGACGCTCCACGCGAGCCCGATACGGAACAGCCGCGCATGGCCGAACAGGTCGCCCAAGCGCCCGCAGACCAGCATCAGGCTGGCATAGGTCAGCACATAACAGATCACGACCCACTGGATATCGCTGAGCTCGATGCCGAGGCTGCGGACGATATCGGGGAAGGCAATGTTGACCGCCGTGTCGAGCGAACCGATGGCGGTGCCCAGCCCCACGACGACGACGCCCGCCGCCGGCCGGCTGCCCGGACCCGCCGTCATCGCGAGGCCTGTCCCTGCATCGATGGACTGGACCCCGGCTCGCCGCTGACGCGGCGTCCGGGGTGACAGGGAGAGCGCTGCGGCATCGACGAGACCTCTCGTGGACCGCAATTCAGGAGCGGCAAGGGGAGCGCGCAGCAGCCCCAATTGTCGCCCCGGCCCCCGAGCCGGGGCCCAGTCGAGCCGCTTGCATGGGCCTCGACAGACCGGACCCCGGCTCGCCGCTGGCGCGGCGTCCGGGGTGACAGGTGCGGGTTTGCCACGGGTTTCGGCTCAAAGCGACCGGACGATTCCTTACCGGAACTTCGGCATAATCTCTTCGGCGAACTGGCGGAAATTGCGCCGGTCCACGGCCTTGGGCGGCAGCAGCACGATTTCCCGGCAACCGGCGGATTCCATCGCCTGGATGCGCTCGACGATCAGGTCCGGCTCGCCGACGAGGCCGCCCGTCGCCTGCACCATGGCCGGCGTGACGAAGCGGTGCTCCGCCTCGGGCAGGAAGGAGCAATGGCCCAGATGGACGCGGAGGTGCATCCGGTCGTCCGGGATGCCGAGGCTGGCGAGGAAGCGGTTGTAGAGGTCCCAGTCGTCGCGGACATAGTCGGGGATGAAGTTGTCATGGCCGACAATGCGGGCGTGTTCCCACCAGTAATGCAGCGTGGCGCCCACCTGCGCGCCGATCTCCTCGACGATATGCGGGTCGCTGACCTTCTCTCCCGGCTTCATGGCGCAAAAAAAGGTGAGCGTGGAGGCGTGGAAATCGTCCGGCAGGCGCCGGCCCGCCTTCTCGGCCCCGGCCCTCGCGCGGTCGAGGTTGCGCGCCATGACGCCGAGCGGTTCCGCGCCCGCGCAGATGCGCCCGTCGCCGAGCTCTCCCGCGATCTCCAGCGCCATCGGCCCGTTGGCCGCGACATGGATCGGCACGGGCGGCTCGAAGCCGATGAAACCCATATCCCGGTTCTGGAACCGGATCGGGCGCGTCACGCCGTCATGGGTGAACTCGATTTCTTCCCCATGCAGCAGGCCGCGCACCACGCGAAGATAGTCCCGGAAGGCACGCGGCTTCATCGGCTTGAGCCCCATGATGCGCATGGCGGTGTGGCCGGTGCCGATGCCGAGAAAGGCGCGTCCCGGCGCGAGCCGGTTGATGGACGCGATGGAATGCGCCGTGACCGGGGCGAGCCGCGTTCCGGGGATGGCCACACCGGTGCCGAGGCGGATGCGCGAAGTGTTGGCGGCCGCCAGCGCCAGCACAGCGTAGCAGTCCGACCAGATCATCTGGCTGTCCGGCGCCCAGCCGGAGTCGTAGCCGAGCTCCTCGGCGAGCTTCAGCGTCTGCCACTCGTCGATCTTGGTGTTGACCATCGCGCCGAACTGCATGGAGCGTTTCCTTCCGTCGCAAGCCCCGGACTATAGCGCCGCCCGCGGCGGCCGTTCACGCAATATGCGGCGCGTTGCTCCGGCAGCGGCGGCGAGGAGGGACTTGCACGCTGGACGGCCGCTATGATCGCGTGCTTTACCGACCTCCTGCGCGACGATTGGCTCAACCGGCGGATGGACGAACCATGACGATTGCAGAACCGGCCTTCACACTGGGTGTCGAGGAGGAATACCTCCTGGTCGATATGGAGACGGGCGACCTGGCGTCGGACCCGCCCGAAAGCCTGATCGACGAATGCGTCAGGGAACTCGGGGAGCAGGTCACCAACGAGTTTCTTCAGGCCCAGGTGGAAATCGGCACGCGCGTTTGCACCGACATCGGCGAGGTTCGGCAGGAATTGCGCCGCCTGCGCGGCGGCGTCGCCCGGGCGTGCGGCAATCACGGCCTCGCTCCCGTCGCAGCCTCGACGCACCCCTTCGGCGACTGGCGCCAGCAGGACTATGTGCACAAGGAGCGCTATGAGGGCCTCGCCCAAGACATGCAGGCCGTGGCCTACCGCATGCTCATCTGCGGCATGCACGTCCATGTCGGCATCGAGGACGAGGAGCTGCGGATCGACCTGATGAACCAGGCGCGCTACTTCCTGCCGCACCTCTTGTGCCTCACGACATCCTCGCCCTTCTGGCAGGGCCGGGACACGGGGCTCTCGTCCTACCGGCTGACGGTCTTCGACAGCCTGCCGCGCACCGGCCTGCCCGAGCCGCTCGCCAGCTGGACCGAATATCAGCGCCTGGTCGAGCACATGACGAGTTCCGGCCTGCTGGAGGACGGCTCCAAGATCTGGTGGGACCTCCGGCCCAGCTCGCGCTTTCCGACGCTCGAAATGCGGATCTGCGATGTTTGCCCCGACATGGAGGATGCGCTGTCCGTGGCGGCGCTGTTCCAGTGCATCCTGCGCATGCTCTACCGCCTTCGGGTCGGCAACCAGCGCTGGCGCGAATATCCCAACATGCTGATCCAGGAAAACCGCTGGCTGGCGCAGCGCTATGGCAGCCGAAGCCGGCTGGTGGATTTCGGCAAGCGCAGCCTCGTTCCCCTGGCCGACCTGACCGAAGAGATTCTGGAGCTCGTGCAGGAAGATGCCGAGGCGCTGGGCTGCACGGCCGAGGTGGAACGCGCCCGGCGAATCGTCAGCCAGGGCACATCGGCCGAACGCCAGCGGGCTGTCTACGAAGCGTCCGGAGGCGACGACAACAGCGACGAGGCCCTGCGCGCGGTCGTCCGCAGCCTGGCGGCCGAAACCGTCAGCGGCCTGGCCTAGCGCATGCTTCCATCGTCTTGAACCGGGTCTCGCGGCAAGCCCCGCTCGTCACCCCGGATGGAGCGAAGCGGAAGTCCGGGGCCCATCCCCGAACCTGTCCGCCGCGTTGCAACGGCAGGGCTGGGCCCCGGCTCGCAGGCCGGGGCGACGATATGGGCTGGGGGCAGCAGGGGCGCTGCGCCGGTTTACGCGATGTGCAGCACGGCCTTGCCGGGGAAGCGGCGCTCGATCAGGTCGTCGGCGGTGCGCGCGACTTCCTCCCAGGACGCCTCCCGCTCGATGGCGGTGTCGAGCCGGCCCTGCTCGACGAGGCGCAGCAGGCGGGCGAGATGGACGCGCGGCGGGGCGATTTCGCTCTTGTAGTAGAGATGGAAACCCAGGATGCGGGCGAGGCCGCGCGTCATGAACTCGCCGATGGCGAGGGAGATGGCGGGCGCGGCGGTGACGCCGTAGCAGACCGCCAGACCCTCGGGGCCGAGGGCGCGCACCCCGGCTTCGAGGATCGGCCCGGCGACGCCGTCCACCACCAGCCGGTAGGGACCGGCGGCCTCGATTCCGCCGCCATCCGGGCTGACGATTACCTTGCCGAGGCCGATCCGGTCGGCGAAGGCGCGCTGGTCCTCGCGCCGCACCTGGGAGAAAACCTCCGCACCGCCGATGCGCGCGAGCTGGGCGGCGAACACGCCCACGCCGCCGGTCGCCCCGGTCACCAGCACGCGCATGCCGATGAGGCAGTCGCCCGCGTCGATGGAGTGCAATGCCGTAAGCCCCGCCACGGGCAGCGCCGCTGCAGCGGCGTCGCTGACGCCGTCCGGGATCGGGCAGAGATAGGAGCCGAGGATCGCCGTGCGCTCCGCCCAGCCCTCCATGCGCGGCGAAAACCCGACCACGCGCGCGCCCTCGGGCGGACTGGAGCCGTCCGCCGCTGCCCGTTCGACAACGCCCGCAATGTCCCAGCCGATTCGCATCGGCCGGTCCGCGCGCTCCGACCGGCGCACCTCGCCGCGGTTGAGCGAAAAGGCGGTGACGCGCACCAGGGCCTCGTTGGAGAAAGACGGGCGCTCCTCGACCTCGGCGATTTCCAGGCGTTTCGGATTGCCGGGTGCAGCACGAACGGCGCGGATCATGGCGATACCTCCAGTTGATTGCGTCCAGCGCAGGAATTTTCTCGGTCGCCGCGGTTATCCATATCCAAGGCCGGAGCAACGACCCAACGACTATTGATCGTCAAGCCGCACCAAACGCCCACGAAACCAATCCGCCAATTCCTCATTGCCGATCCTGCCCGACGCGGCATCGGTGATAACGTCTGCAACCACTTCGTCGGCTTCGGCGAGTTCGTAACCGCTTCTCTGGATCATCAACTCCACCAGATAAAGGGCCGTCCGCTTGTTTCCATCCGCAAATCCATGATTGGAAACAACTCCGTGAACCAACGCGGCCGCCTTTTGGTGGATTAGTCGGTGGTAACCATGGTACGGGCGAGCGAGGGCAGACCGAATCGCATGCTCGTTAACGTTCCCCGGGGCACCGCCGAATTTGAGAGCTTCGTCGTGGCCGCGAACGGCATCGGCCCAGGTAACGCGGTAGTGCCTCCTACCGATTTGCGAGCACCTGCATGGCCTTTCGGCGCTTTACCGAAGTTTGCTTGATGATTCGTTCGGAAGTTGGAGTCGCACGCCGCTTTGCACAGGTTGCGGCGGCCGAGTGCGTTCGCGAAATTATTCCCCCGGCCGTCGCGGCATGCTTGTTTGGCTTATTCGGCTTCTGTGTCATCGCGTGACCCTTCAGGTCCATCAAAGCGGAACTCGGTACCTAATCATAACAGGATGAATTTACACCTCCAGCACGACCTTGCCCCAGGTCCGGCGCGAGGCGAGGGCGCGGAGCGCAGCCGGCAGCTCGTCGAGCGGATAGCGGGCGGAGACGACGGGCTCGATCTCGCCGCGCGCGAGCATCGCATAGCAGTCGGCGACCACTTCATGGGTGTATTCGGGGTGGCTGCGGAAATAGCCGCCCCAGATGGCGCCGACGGCCGAGGCGTTCTTGAGCAGCAGGCGGTTGGCCGCGATCTGCTGGATGGTGCCGCCGGCGAAGCCGATGATGAGCGCGCGGCCCTCCACCGCGATGACCTTGAGCGCGAGATTGAACACCTCGCCGCCCACGGGATCGAAGATCACATCGACGCCGCGCCCGCCGGTCGCCTCGCGAACGGCCTCGACCCAGCCTTCCCCGGTGTAGTCGAGCGCAAGTTCGGCCCCGTGCTCGCGGCAGACGGCGAGCTTTTCCTCGCTGCCTGCGAGCGCGATCACATGTGCGCCCCAGGCCTTGCCGATTTGGATTGCCGCAAGCCCGGACCCGCCGGCGCCCGCCGTCACCAGCAGCCATTCCCCGGCCTTGAGCCCGCCGCGCCGGCCGAGCGCGATATGGCCGGTCGGATAGACCACCGGCACGCAGGCGGCGAGGTCCATCGCCACGCCGTCCGGTATGGGATTGGCATTCAGGTCGTCCACCAGCGCATACTCGGCGAACGCGCCCCAATAGGGCTGGGCGGCGACGCGCTGGCCGGCTTTCAGGTTCGAGCCGGGACCGGTCGCGACAATCTCGCCCGACAACTCGCAGCCAGGCGTGAAAGGGAAGTCGGGCTTCATCTGGTACTTGCCCTGGACCATCAGGATGTCGAGGAAGTTGAGCGCGGCAGTATGCACCTTGACCAGCGCTTGGCCGGGGCCCGGCTCCGGCCGCGCCACGGTCTCGAACGCCATGTCCTCGGGCTCGCAGAACTCGCTCACCCGCCATGCCCGCATTTCGCTCATGCAACCGGCTCCCGACCGTTTCCGGAATAATGGGGCAATCGATAACGCCTTTGCCCCCGCCGCGCCAGTTCAGCCGAGCCAGGGGAGGCAGCCGGTCGCCTCCAGCACGGGATCGCGGCCGGCGCGGTCGGTGAGCGCGGCATATTTCTCGCGGAGCGCGCGCAGCGAGCGGGCATGGTAGCGCTGCGGCGCCTGGGTCCACCGGCCGCCGGCGATATCGACGGTGAAGGTCTCCGCGCCGTCAGCGATGGCGCGGGCATTGGCGTCCGACCAGGGCAGGAACCGGGCGCCGACCTCCTCGGCGAGCAGCGGCATGAGTGTCGGCGCGAGCGCCGGCCAGGCCTCGAACGGCCCCTCGGCCCCGGGGTCCTGCATCCGCTGGCACCAGTCCCGCGTGCGGGGCGGCACGAGCCGGCTGCCGGTCGGGTCGGTCCAGGCCTCCCAGACCTGGGCCGCAATGCCGAAATCCGCGAAGGCCGGCCGGGCGCCGAACAGGTAGCGGCGGCCGTCCAGATGCGCTTCCAGCAATTCCAGCAGTCGGGCGAAGGACGCCTCGATGATCGGCGCCGTCTGCGGCGAAGAGCCGACGAAGCTGACGCGCGATACCATGCGCTCGCGCACCGCCTGGGCGTGCTCGGCCACGGCGTCTTCGCTCGCACCCGGCATCGTGCTGTGGGCAATACGCTCCGCCGCCGAGATTTGGTCGGCGTCGTCGCGCCAGCGGTAGTGGAACATGTGCTTGTTGCCCCACTCGTCGCCATATTCCTCCAGCAGCGCGGAGAGGAAGGCGAGCATCGGGTCTACGGGCTGGGTCGCCGGCTCCGGAAAGGCTGCCTCGAACCGCTCCATGATAGGCGTGGAGTCCTGGATGCCCGCGCCCTCTGGCGTGATGACCAGCGGCACGAGCGGCAGCCGCGCATGGGCGTCGTATTCGGCCCGGTTCTCGGGCGTGCGCGTCAGCCAGTCATGCGCGATGCCCTTGTAGCGGAACCAGCCGCGGACCTTCACCGAATAGGGCGAAAGCTCCGAACCGAAAATGCGATAGCGCGCCACGGCCAAGCGCCTCCCTGCTGCGAAGACGCGACCATGCCAGCGAGTCCGGCTCCGGGGCAAGGCGCATGGCCTGCTAGCGCTGCGTCTCCTCGGCATAGGGGTTGGCGGCGGCGCGCAGCAGGATGCGGATGGGGACGCCCGGCAGGTCGAAATCGCGTCTCAGGCCGTTGGCGAGATAGCGGACATAGGACTCCGGCACGGCCGCGGGGCGCGAGCCGAAAATCGCCACGGTCGGCGGGCGGCGCTTGACTTGGGCGGCGTAACGCAGCTTGAGCCGCCTGCCCTTGACGATGGGCGGGGGATGCGCCTCCAGTGCCTCGCGGAGCCAGCGGTTGAGCGCACCGGTCGAGATGCGGCGGCTCCAGATCTCGCGGCTCTCGAACGCCGTCCGGACCAGCCGGTCGACGCCGCGGCCGGAGACGGCGGAGACCGTCAGCAGCGGCACGTCGCGCACTTGCGGCAGGGATGTCTCGATCCGGTCCCGCAACGCCCCCAGCACTTCCGGGGCATCGCGGACGAGGTCCCACTTGTTGGCTGCGAGTACGAGCGCCCGGCCTTCCTCGATCGTCCGGGCCGCAATGGAAAGGTCCTGGCGCTCCAGCCCGTCCGCGGCGTCCAGGAGCAGCACGACCACTTCGGCGAATCGGATCGCGCGGTCGGTATCTGCCGCCGAAAGCCGTTCGATCGGGTCCTGCACGCGGGCGCGGCGGCGAAGGCCTGCCGTATCCACCAGGCGCACAGGTTGGCCCTTCCAGACCCAATCGACGGCGATCGCATCGCGTGTGACACCCGGCTCCGGCCCGGTCAGCAGGCGTTCCTCGTGGAGGAGCCGGTTGATCAGCGTCGATTTGCCCACATTCGGCCGGCCGACAATGGCGAGCTTGAGCGGGCCGGCCGCCTCGTCCTCATCCTCTTCCAGGGCGGGCGCTTCGATGAAGGGCGCCAGCGCCTCGTAGAGGCCCGCCAGCCCCTCGCCATGCTCCGCCGAAATGGCGACCGGTGCGCCGAAGCCCAGCTCATAGGCTTCGAACGCCCCTTCCATGCCGCGCCCGGCTTCGGCCTTGTTGGCCGCGAGCACGACCGGCGCGGGCCCCCGGCGCAGCCAGGCGGCGAAATGCCGGTCCAGCGCCGTCACCCCGGCGCGCGCGTCGATCAGGAAGAGCGCCGCATCGGCGCCGGCCAGCGCTGCTTCGGTCTGGCGGAACATGCCAGCCTCGAGCGCGCCGGCGGGCGCATCCTCCAGCCCGGCGGTATCCACCACCGTGAACTCCGCACCGGCCAGCGAGGCGGCGCCTTCGCGGCGGTCGCGGGTTACGCCCGGACGGCCGTCCACAATCGCCTCGCGCCGTCCGACGAGGCGGTTGAACAGCGTCGACTTGCCGACATTGGGTCGTCCGACGATGACGATAACGGTGTCCGTCATGGCGGTCAGCGATAGGCGGTCAACACGCCGTTGTCGTCGAGCAGCAGCAGCGTCTGGGCCGCGACGACAGGCGCCAGGCGGTGCGGCCGTCCGACATCGAATGTCCCGGCCTTCGCCCCGGTCTCCGGATCGAGGAAGACGATCTCGCCATGCGAACCCGCGAGCACCAGCCGCCCGCCGGCCAGCACCGGTCCGGCCCAGTCGATCCGGCCCGTCCGGTCTTCCTCGTCCTCGTACCGGGCGAGAGGCATGACCCAGCGGATGGCGCCCGTCGCGGCTTCCGCCGCCACGACTTCTCCCCGCTCCGTCACGGCGAACAGGTGGGTTCCGGCCAGCCAGGGCATATGCAGGCCGCCGAAGTCCTGGTTCCAGATCCGTCTGCCGCTCCGCATGTCGATGGCGCCGGCGCGGCCGGAATTGCTGAGCGCATAGAGCCGGCCGTCATGGACCACCGGCGCGGCCTGGACATCGGCCATCGCTGCAATGAAGTCCGCCCGGCGGGCGACGGTCAGGTTGTCGGACCACAACTCGCGCCCGTTCTCGACCTTGAGGGCGACGATCTCGCCCGAGGAATAGGCCGTGACGGCGGCGCCCTGCGCGATCGCCGGGCTCGCCCCGCCGAGCAGCGCAGTCTGCTCCTCGATCGAATCGTGGGTCCAGAGAATGGCGCCGTCGGCAGTGTCGAGCGCATGGGTCTTGTTGTCGAGCGTGGCGACATAGAGCCGGCCGTCGGCCACCGCCGGTGCACCTCGGGCCGGAGCCGAAAGCGGCTGGCGCCATGCCACCGCCCCCGACGAAGCGTCGATGGCCAGCGCTTCGGCATAGCCCGTTGCCGCGAACAGGCGGCCGTCGGCAAAGGCAATGCCGCCGCCCGAACTGTCTTCCTCGTCCTCCGGCCGGGTTGCAACCGACCATGCCTCGCCGCCGTCCTGCAAGGCGAAGGCGCCGACCGCGCCGACGGCATCCATGGCGTAAACCCGATCCTGCGCGACGACGGGCTGCGCCAGCACGCGCCGGCCTTCGCCGGAGCCGGCGCCGATGGAGCGCGACCATGCCGTCCCGGATGCGGAGCCGAGCGCAGGATGCCCGATTGCGTGGAAGGGCGCGCCGCCGGCTTGCGGCCAGTCCGCATTGGCGACCGGCTCCGGCAATTGCATTGGGCGCTGCGCGGCCTCGGGGTCGCCCTTGAGCGCGCGCTCAAGGGTGAGCACGGCGATGCGTTCGCCGGGCAGCGGCGGGTCCTCGGATTCGCCGAACCAGCCGTCAGACCCGCAGCCGGCGAGCAGGAACGCTCCCCCGACCGCCAGAAGCAGCGCCTGTCTCATGAAATCTCTCCCAGCGCAGCCAGCATTTCCGCCGCCCGCCGCCGCACGCCGACGGGAGCGTCCGCGTCATCGGCCAACGCCTTGAAGCCTGCGACCGCGGCCGTCGTGTCGCCAAGCGCGGCCTGCGCCGCCGCTATCGTCTCGGCCGCAGAATAGCGGAGCGCGCCCGCAAGGCCTTCCAGCGTCGAAATCGCCGCTTCGGGCCGGCCGGCATCCAGTTCCGCCATCCCCCGGAACAGACGCGCCAGGTCGCGATAGACCGGGGCCGCATCCTCGTCGGCGGCAAGCGCCTCGTAACGCGCAATCGCCGCTTCCACGTCGCCCTGCCGGGCCAGTTCCGCCGCTTCGCCGAATCGCGCCAGCAGGCCGGCGCCGCCGCCCTCCGCTGCCAGCGCGGCGAACGCCGCTGCGGCATCGGCCGGCTTGTCCTGCCCGGATAGCGCCGCCGCCTCTTCCAGCCGCAGACTCGCCTCGGCGGCGGCCTCCGCCTGCATATGCCCCCAGAATTGGACGCCGCCGACCGCCACGACGGCCAGCACCGCCGCCCCGATGACGAGCGCGCCGTATTTCCGCCAGAGCTGCTTCGCACGCTCGGCGCGGACTTCCTCGTCCACCTCGCGAAAGATATCGGCCACATTGCCCTCCCGGACCGCCGCCGCCTTATAGCTTTCACCGGCCCCTGTGCGCAAACGCGCTTTACCCGGATTTCTCACCAAGGTCATGGTCTGCGCGGCGCTGCCGGCCCGACAGCGCCGCCCTCCGGGTCGCGCCCAGGCGCCCGCCCGCGGCGTCGCGGGCCTCAACCGTAGGCACCGCTACGCTTTTCGGCCCACTCCTTGCGGAGCGAACGCCTGGACGCGACGCAGGCCGTGACCTTGGTGAGAAATCCGGGTTGGCTGTCACGGAACCGACATATTGCGGCTGGACGGCGCGCGAGCTTTCGGGGCACCATACGCGCCATGGGCCAGCCGAGAGGGATAGGGAGGCCATGGGAGAGGTTGTCGCGCTAGAAAACCAATACCGTCCGGCGAAGCCGGTCTTCTTCGACAGGAGAGAGCTTCGCGACCTGATGAACGTTTATAGCCGGCGTGTGTCGGCAGGGGACTGGCGGGATTACGCGATAGACTTCCAACGCGGCCAAGCCGTGTTTTCGATTTTCAGGCATACGTCCGAGGCGCCCCTCTACAGGGTGGCGAAGACCGGGCGCAAGGGACGGTCCGCGGCGGAATATTCCGTAAGCGAAGGCCCACGTCTGCTGAAACGCGGCCCGAATATCCGCGATGTGCTGACCGTGATCGAACGCCGGCTCGAACTGGTCAACTGACGGGGCGCTTGCCGGCCGGCCTGTCCCGGACCTTTCGGACCGGTCCGGAGTTCGTTCCCGAATGGCGCATTGCCAGCGCACGCTGCGCCCGGCGCTGCCGGCTGTTATGCCCTCGCATCCTCCAGCATCATGTGGGCTGCCTTTTCGGCGATCATCATGGTGGGGGCGTGGGTGTTGCCGTTGGTGAGCGTGGGCATGACGGAGGCGTCTGCGACCCGGAGGCCCGCCACGCCATGCACGCAAAGGCGCGGATCGACCACCGCCATCGGGTCTGTGCCCATCTTGCAGGTGCCGACCGGGTGGTAAATGGCAAGACCCGCCTCGCGCGCAAAGTCCAGCCACTCCTTATCGGTCCGCACCTCCGCTCCCGGTAGTTCCTCGAAGGCGACATGGCGGCGCATCGCTTCCGTCTCCATCAGCGCACGGGCGATTCTCATGCCGCCGACAAGCGCCCGGCGGTCGTATTCGGTTGCCAGATAGTTGCCCTTGATCGACGGCTGCTCGTCGGCCCGAGGCGAGCGGACATGAATGGCCCCGGCACTTTCCGGGCGCGTCTGGTAGGTGCCGATCGTCATGCCGGGCGTTCGCGCCAGCGCCTTGGTCGAGGGGTCGTCATAGCTCGCCGGGACGATGTGGTACTGCACATCGGGCGCGGCCAGGTCGTCCCGCGTCCGCACGAACCCGGCGACCACCCCCGGCGTGGTCGTCAGCAGGCCGCGCCGCGTCACCGCGTAGCGGAGAACCTCGCCGGCGAAGGAGAGTCCCCGCGACTTTTCGTTCAGCGTGACCGGGCGCGCGATGCGCCAGGATTTTCGCACCATGTAGTGGTCGCGATAGTTCTCGCCCACGCCGGGCAGCGCCCTTTGCACTTCCACTTCCTGTGCCTTCAGCACTTCCGGATTTCCGATGCCGGAAAGCTCCAGAAGCTGGGGCGATTGGACCGCGCCCGCTGCCAGCACGATGCCGCGACCGGCCGCCGCCCGCTCGAGCCGTCCGCTCCGCCGGTATTCGACCGCGACCGCGCGTCCCTCCTCCAGCACCACGCGCTCGGCCAGCGCATGGGTGCGCAGTTCGATATTGGGGCGCTTCAGCGCGGGCTTCAGGAAGGCGCGGAAGGCGCTGTGCCGGAGCCCGGCCTTCTGGCAGACCTGGTAGTAGGCGAAGCCGTCCTGCGAGGCGCCGTTATAGTCCGGGTTGCGCGGGTGGCCGAGTTCCTCGCCGGCCCGGATTATGTCGTCGGTGAGGTCGAAACGATCGCGCATGTCGGAGACCCGAAGCCCGCCCGAGGTGCCGCGGAACGCCGGGTCGCCGCCGTCGCGCCGCTCCGATTTCTTGAAGAAGGGCAGCACCTCCTCCCAGGACCAGCCGCGATTGCCCATCTGCGCCCAGTCGTCGAAGTCGCGGGCATTGCCACGCACATAGAGCATCCCGTTGATCGAAGAGGAGCCGCCGACGACCTTGCCGCGCGGCAGCGGCATGGTGCGGTTGTGCGTGTAGTCCTCCGGGTCGATCTCGAACCGCCAGTTCACCACGTCGCTGTTGAGGGTCCTCGTGTATCCGGCGGGAATGTGGATGAAGGGGTTGCGGTCCAGTCCGCCTGCCTCCAGAACGAGCACGCGGTCGCCGCTCCGCTCCGAAAGCCGGGCGGCCAGAACGGAGCCGGCCGAACCGGTGCCGACGACGATCCAGTCGAAGCTGCCGGCGTCCTGTGCGTCTTCGCTCATAGGTCCACGGACTCCTTCACGCGGCGCATGGCCTCGATATGGGCATCGGCCCCCCGGAGCCCGGCATCCATCGTGTTTACCGTCAGGTGGGAGGCGTTGACGCTCCGCCAGAAGTCGATATCGGCCTGCCAGGACTCCGGCCCGGCGACGGCGCCGCCTTTGGCGTAGCGGAGCCAGGACTCGATGCCGATTTCGGCCGGGTCGCGCCCGGCGGCGCGCGCATAGTCGCGCAGCCGTTCGATGCGCTCGGCGGTTTTGTCCGACGGGGTGACGAGCGGGAACCAGCCGTCGCCGATCCGGCCGATGCGCTCGATCGTCGCCTCGGCGTGGCCGCCGATCCAGATCGGAATCGGGCGCTGCACGGGCAGGGGGTTGATGCCGGCGTCCCGAAACTCATGCCACCGGCCCTCGAAGGTCACCAGGTCCTCGGTCCAGAGCCTCCTGAGCAGCGCGATCTGTTCTTCCGAGCGCCGCCCGCGATTGCCGAAATTCTCGTTCAGTGCCCGGTATTCGACCTGGTTCCAGCCGACGCCGATCCCGAGCCGGAGCCGCCCGCCGGAGAGGATATCGACCTCCGCCGCCTGCTTGGCGACCAGCGCGGTCTGGCGCTGCGGCAGGATCAGTATGCCGGTAACCAACTCGATCCGCTTCGTCAGTGCCGCAAGCCAGCCGAACAGCACCATCGGCTCGTGGAACATCGATTCGTGCGTATAGGGGCCGGTCAGCGTGTGAGCCTCCGGGTCGGCGCCCAGCACATGGTCGAAGGCGAGCAGATGGTCGAAGCCCAGCTCCTCGGCGGCCTGCGCGAAGTCGCGGCAGGCGGCCGGATCGGCCCCGATCTCCGTCTGCGGAAAGACAACGCCGAGTTTCATGTCCGCACCTCCCTGGCGGAGCGCTTCGTGCGCGGCCCAGGCCGAGTTTATCCCGTGCATGGTTCGCGGCACAGACCGGAGAAACGGTATCGCGAAGGAACCCGGCTTACGCCGCGGCGAAGTCCGGGCCCGGCTCTAGCGTCCGGTCCGCATCTCGTCCAAATCGCCTTCCCAGCCCGAGCCGCGCATCTGTCGTGCTTCGTCGAGGCCCAAGGCTTCGGCGGCCACGGGACGCGGCGCGACTTCGACCGCGTCGTGGCTCGTCCCGACACCGTTGCGGCGCTTGTGCTCTGCGCCGGTTCGGTCGTCCGTATCGTTACCGGTTCGTGTCATGCACCCGGACTGTAAGGTAAACGCTGAGGAAGCCAAGCCCATCAATACGCCCGAGCGACCCACCGCCTCCGCTCAGTAGCCGGGCGGGGGCTGGAAGCCGCCGAAATGGCGTTCGATCAGCCGGGCGGTGTGGATGCAGGCCCTGTCGCCGAGATAGGGGCCGACGATCTGGACGCCGCCGGGCAGGCCGTCGCTTGCGATGCCGGCCGGCGCCACGGCGCCGGGCAGGTAGCAGACGCCGTTGAGTCCCGCCCAGAACAACTGGTCGGTAGTGGACACGTCGCGCCCGTTCACCCGGATCGTGCGCTGGTAGCGTTCGCCCTCGCGGTCGTGGGGGAAGGCTGTCGAGGCCGCGACGGGGCAGAGCAGCACATCCCAGTCCTGGAAGAAGCGGTGCCAAGCCCAGCGAAAATGCTCGCGCTGCTCACGCAGGGCGAGCCACTCGCGGTGCCTCATGGTGTTGCCGCGCGCCATGCGGGCGTAGTAGCTCGGGTCGTCCGTGCCGAGCTGCTGCACGGCTTCCTCATGCTCGCGCAACACCGCTTCCGGCTGGCGGCCGCTGGTCGCGGCGCGAAGCAGCAGGGTGTAGTTCTCGTGCAGCTCATTCATGTCGATCTCGGGCCGGGCCGTGTCGCTGACGACCGCGCCGGTGGTGGCAATACGGTCCACCAGGTCCTGCAACAGGTCGCCATAGACGGTATCGACCTCGGACGGTTCGGCATCGAGCATGACCGCGACGCGCAGGCCCTCGAAGCCGGGCACGCGCGGGCCGGGCAGGTCGAGCCGGTAGCCCGCCGCTTCCATCTCGTCGGGCCCCGCCATCGCATCCAGCGCCGCTTCCAGGTCGTCCGCCGAACGGGCCAGCGGCCCGACCACGGAAATGTCGGACTGCGCCAGAACGCCCGGCAGGGCCTGGCCTCGCGGCGGGCAGAGGCCCCAGCTCGGCTTGTGGCCGAACACGCCGCAATAATGCGCCGGGTTGCGGATCGAGGCGCCGATATCGCTGCCGGCCTCGATGCCGGTCATGCCGGCCGCCAGCGCCGCGCCGGAACCGCCCGAGGAGCCGCCCGGCGTGCGGTCCATGTCCCAGGGGTTGCAGGTGATGCCGTAAATGTCGTTGTAGCTCTGCCAGTCGGCCAGCATCAGCGGCACATTGGTCTTGCCGAACAGGTTGACGCCGGCGGCCTTCATGCGCGCGACCGCGACACTGTCCTTCTCCGCGATATTGTCCCGGAACTCGGGATCGCCCCAGGTCGTCGGCGAGCCCGCCAGGTCGTAGCTCTCCTTGATCGTCATCGGCACGCCGTGGAGCGGCGGCAGGTCTGCGCCCCGGACGGTCTCGCTGTCGGCGGCCCGCGCCGTCTCGCGCGCCGTCTCGCGATCCTCCCAGATAACCGCGTTCAGGGCCGGGTTGTGTTCGTCGATGCGCGCGAAGTAGAGGTCGAGCAGTTCCTCCGCCCCGATCTCCCGATTGCGGATCATGGCGGCGAGTTCGGTTGCGGATTTGAAGGCGGTCTCGGTCATTCCGGCTCTCCCCGTTTGCTCCCGGCGCGCTATATTGCACGAAGAACGGCGGAGGCGCGGTAATGGATTTCACACCGATTTCGGGCGCATGCGGCGCAGAGGTCCCGGGCATCGACCTGGAACGGGACCTGACCCCGGAACGCGTGGAAGCCCTGAAGGCCGGTCTCGGAGACTACGGCGTGCTGGTGTTTCGCGGTCAGTCCCTGTCGCCGGAAGGCCATCTCGCCATGGGCGCGGCGTTCGGCGGCGTCAATATCAACCGCTTCTTCAAGGCGGCGGACGGCTATCCGGGCATCGCCGAGGTGCGCAAGGAGCCCGAACAGCAGGTGAATATCGGCGGCAACTGGCACACGGACCACACCTACGATACCGCGCCGGCGCTGGGCTCGATCCTGGTTGCGCGCGAAGTGCCGCCGGTTGGCGGCGACACGCAGTTTTCCAGCATGTATGCCGCCTGGGAGGCGTTGTCGGACGGGCTGAAGGCGATGCTCTCCGGCATGAAGGCGGTGCATTCCAGCCGCCATGCCTTCGGGCCGCGCGCCAACTACCTCGAGGACAGCGACCTGGCAGGGCGGCTCGGCAACAATGACGACGCCACGCAGGACGCCGTCCATCCGGTCGTCATCCGCCACCCGGTGAGCCGGCGGCCGTCGCTCTATGTCAATCGAGGCTTCACCGTGCGCTTCGACGGCTGGACGGTGGAAGAGAGCAGGCCGCTGCTGCAGATGCTTTACGGGCACGGGGCGCGGCCGGAATTCACCTGCCGGGTGCGCTTCGAGCCGGGCACGGTCGTCTTCTGGGACAACCGCGCAACCTGGCATTGCGCGCTCAACGACTATCCCGGCCATCGCCGGCTGATGCACCGCGTGACCGTGGAAGGCGAGCCCCTGCCGGCCTGGCGGCCCGAGTCGCTGGAGCGGGCCGCCGCCTGAACGGCCTGTTGCCGTCCGCCGGTCAGTCCCAGGCGGCGAGCGGCGGCAGGGACATCAGCACGGCTTCGATATTGCCGCCGGTCATCAGGCCGAACCGGGTTCCCCGGTCGTGGAGCAGGTTGAACTCCACATAGCGCCCGCGCCGGCGGAGCTGGTGCTTTCGGTCGGCCTCGGTCCAGGGATCGTCCATCCGCCCGCGCACGATTTCGGGATAGACGCTAAGCACCGCGCGCCCGACATCCTGCACGAAGGCGAAGTCCGCCTCCCGGTCGCCGCTGTCCAGATTGTCGAAGAAGATGCCGCCGAGCCCGCGCGGCTCGCCCCGGTGGGGCAGATGGAAATACTCGTCGCACCACGCCTTGAAGCGCGGGTAGTAAGCGGCGTCGTGGCGGTCGCAGGCGTCTTCGAGGGCCTTGTGGAAGGCGCGCCCCTCGGCCGCGGCGCGCTCGGGGAACATGGGCGTGAGGTCCGCCCCGCCGCCGAACCAGGCCCTCGTCGTTTCGATATGGCGGGTGTTCATGTGCATCGCCGGCACGAAGGGCGAGGCCATATGCGCGACCAGCGAGATGCCCGACGCCCAGAAGCGCGGGTCTTCCGCCGCGCCGGGTATCCGGTCCCGGAACTCTTCCGGGAAGGCGCCGTGCACGGTCGAGACATTGACGCCGACCTTCTCGAACACCTCGCCCTTCATGACGGACATGACGCCGCCGCCGCCGCCCGGCCGCTCCCAGGCCCGGCGCTCGAAGCTCGCGCCCGCAGGTTCCAGCGCCTCGAAGGCGGCGCAGAACGAATCGCGCAGCTCCTCGAACCAGAGCCGCGCCCTTGTCCGGCGTGTCCCGGCTGCATCCGTCACCGTAAGCCTCCCGTCGGGCTGGACCGGCCTGCAATGTGGGGCATATCCGCTTGCAAATGAACGATTGCGGGCCGGGAAGTGGATTTACGCGGCATCGGGTCGCATAGCGGCGCGGGGGCCGCAGGACATACTCGAATGGGCTATGCGGCGAGCGCCCGGTGTCCTGAGGCGCGGAGGAGTTTTCCGTATATGGCGGCAACGGCGGACGGGGCGGGCGGCGACGGCGTCACGCGCCGCGATTTTCTCGAATATGCAGTGGGCGGCATGGGCGCGGTCGGGGCGGCTGCGGCCACCTGGGCGCTCATCGACAACATGAACCCGGCGGCCGACACGCTGGCGCTCTCGACCACCGAGGTCGATCTGGAGCCCATCGAGCCCGGCCAGTCGATCACCGTCGTCTGGCAGAAGAAGCCCGTGTTCGTGCGCCGGCGCACGGAGGCGGAGATCGAGGAAGCCGAAGAAACCCCGCTCGACAGCCTGCCGGACCCGATGGCCGACACGAACAGGGTGCAGAAGGCCGAATGGCTGATCCTGGTGGGCGTGTGCACCCATCTCGGCTGCATCCCGCTGGGCCAGAAGGATACGGATGAGAGGGGCGAATACGGCGGCTGGTTCTGCCCCTGCCACGGCTCGCACTACGACACGTCCGGGCGTATCCGCAAAGGGCCGGCGCCCGAGAACCTCGCGGTGCCGCCATACCGCTTCCTCGACGACACCCGTATCCTGATCGGCTGAGTAGCGATGGCTGCGCCCAAATTCGACAACCCGATCGTCCGCTGGATCGACTACCGGCTGCCGGTCTTCACCTTCATGCATCACGAGATGCATGAGTATCCGACTCCGAAAAACCTGAACTACTGGTGGAATTTCGGGTCGCTCGCCGGCTTCATGCTGGTGGTGCTGATCGTGACCGGCATCGTGCTGGCGATGAACTACACGCCGCATGTGGACCATGCGTTCGACAGCGTGGAGCGGATTCGCCGCGATGTGCCGTTCGGGTGGCTGGTGCAGTTCATCCACATGAACGGCGCGTCGTTCTTCTTCATCGTCGTCTATATCCATGTCTTCCGCGGGCTCTATTACGGCTCCTACAAGTCGCCGCGGGAGATTCTGTGGATCCTCGGCGTCGTCATCATGCTGCTGATGATGGCGACGGCCTTCATGGGCTATGTGCTGCCCTGGGGCCAGATGAGCTTCTGGGGCGCGACGGTCATCACCAATTTGTTCTCGGCGATACCGCTGGTCGGCGACCATATCGTGAGCTGGCTCTGGGGCGGCTTCGCGGTCGATAACCCGACCCTCAACCGGTTCTACTCGCTGCACTACCTGTTGCCCTTCGTGATCGTGGGCGTCGTGGTGCTGCATGTGGTGGCGCTGCACACGCACGGCTCCAACAACCCGCTCGGCATCGAGCTTCGGGGCAAGCAGGACAGCATCCCCTTCCACCCCTATTACACGATCAAGGATTTCTTCGGCCTCGGGCTGTTCCTGACGATCTTCTGCCTGTTCGTGTTCTTCGCGCCCGACTATCTGGGCCATCCGGACAACTACGTGCCGGCCAACCCGCTGGTGACGCCGCCGCATATCGTGCCGGAATGGTATTTCCTGCCCTTCTACGCGATCCTCCGGGCGATTCCCGACAAGCTGCTGGGCGTCATCGCCATGTTCGCGGCGATCGCGGTGCTGTTCGTCCTGCCTTGGCTGGACCGCTCGCCGGTGCGCAGCGCGCGCTTCCGCCCGATCTACAAGCAGGTGTTCTGGCTGCTGGCGATCGACTGCCTGGTGCTCGGATATATCGGCTCCAAGCCGCCGGAAGGCTGGTACATCCATATCGGCCGCCTCGCGACGATCTACTACTTCGCGCACTTCCTGGTGATCCTGCCGCTGCTGTCGGTGTTCGAGCGGCCGCGGCCCCTGCCGCTCAGCATCGGCGAGCCGGTGCTGGGAGGCTCGTCGCCCCCGGGGGCCGGCGGCACCGGCGCGATGGAGAGAGCGTGATGCGCAACAGGCTGCTCGGCGCCGCGCTGGCCGCCGCCCTGGGTCTCGCCGTCCTGCCCGGCACCGCTTCGGCAGCCGGGGGAGGTCCGCATCCGCCGGAGCGGGAGTGGAGCTTCAACGGCATTTTCGGCACCTTCGACCGCCCCGCCCTCCAGCGCGGCTACCAGGTCTATCGCGAGGTCTGCGCCGGCTGCCATTCCATGCGGCTGATGTTCTACCGCAACCTGATGCAGATCGGCCTTTCCAAAGCCGCGGCCGAGGCCGACGCGGCCGACGCGTTCGTCATCGACGGGCCGGATTCGGAAGGCGAGATGTTCGAGCGCCCCGGCAAGCTCTCGGACCGCTTCGTCTCGCCGTTCCCCAACGACAATGCCGCCAAGGCCTCCAATGGCGGTGCGCTGCCGCCCGACCTCAGCCTGATCGCCAAGAACCAGGCCGGCGGGCCGGACTATATCGCCGCCGTGCTGACGGGCTACGCGGATCCGCCGGAAGGCATGGAGATGGGCGAAACCCAGAACTACAACATGTATTTCGCCGGCCACCGGATTTCCATGCCGCCGCCGCTCTTCGACGATCTGGTCGAGTATGAGGACGGGACGCCCGCGACGGTCGAACAGATGGCCGTCGATGTCTCGCACTTCCTCATGTTCGCCGCCGAGCCGCAGCTTGAGAACCGCCACCGGCTGGGCGTCAAGGTCATCATCTTCCTGCTGGTGCTGACCGGCCTGCTCTACGCCCTGAAGCGGAAGGTCTGGAGCGGCGTGCATTGACCGCCCGCCCGGTCATCGGGATCGTCGGAGGCAGCGGCCTCTACGATATCGATGGGCTGGACGACAGGCGCTGGATCGCGGTCGAGAGCCCCTGGGGCCGGCCTTCAGACGAAATCCTCCACGCCCGGCTGGGAGAGGCCGAACTCCGGTTCCTGCCGCGCCACGGGCGCGGACACCGCATAAGCCCGACCGACCTCGACAACCGTGCCAATATCGACGCGCTCAAGCGGTCCGGCGCGACGGAGCTGGTGTCGCTTTCGGCGGTCGGCTCGCTCAAGGAGGAGCACGCGCCCGGAGACTTCGTGCTGGTGGACCAGTTCATCGACCGCACCTTCGCGCGCGCCAAGAGCTTCTTCGGCGAGGGATGCACGGCGCATGTGTCGATGGCGGACCCCGTGTGCCCGCGTCTCGCCGATGTGCTTTCGGAAGCTGCGGCGAGCGCCGGCGTCTCGCTGCATCGCGGCGGCACCTATCTCGCGATGGAAGGCCCGCAATTCTCGACCCGCGCCGAAAGCGCCCTCTACCGGAGCTGGGGCTGCGCCGTGATCGGCATGACCGCCATGCCCGAAGCCAAGCTCGCGCGCGAGGCCGAGCTTTGCTATGCCACCGTCGCCATGGTTACCGACTACGATTGTTGGCACGAGGAGCATGAGGATGTTTCCGTCGAGACGGTGATCCGTGTGTTGCTCGACAATGCGGAGCGGGGCAGGGGGCTGGTCCGAAATGCGGCGCCCGCGCTTGCGGAGCGCCGCAAAGCCTGCGCGGCCGGCTGCCACACGGCGCTGGAGCACGCCTTGATAACGGCGCCGGGGATGCGCGACCCGGCGCTGCTGGCGAAGCTGGACGCCGTCGCGGGGAGAGTGCTAAACGGCGCCGCATGAAGGTCGACGGCACCGCCTATCGCAGCATCTGGCCGGAAGCGGACGGCCGCGCCGTGCGCATCATCGACCAGACCCGCTTGCCCCACCGTTTCGAGACCGTGCGGCTGGCCTCGCTGGAGGACGCTGCCCATGCAATCCGCGCGATGCTGGTGCGCGGCGCCCCGCTGATCGGCGCCACCGGCGCCTACGGCCTCGCGCTGGCGCTCGCGCGCGACCCCTCCGACGCCGCTCTCGAAGACGCCCGGCGCACCCTGCTTGCCACCCGCCCGACCGGGGCGAACCTCGCCTGGGCGCTGGAGGATGCGGTCGCGAAGGTGCGCCCGCTGCCGCCGGCGGAGCGCGCGCAAGCGGCCTTTGAGCGTGCGGGCGAAATCTGCGACGAGGATGTGGCGATCAACTACGCCATCGGCAGCCACGGGCTGGGTGTCATTCGCGCGGCGGCCGTGCGCAAGCAGGACCGGCTCGATATCCTGACCCACTGCAATGCCGGCTGGCTGGCGACGGTCGATTGGGGCACGGCGCTGGCGCCCATCTACCGCGCCCACGATGCCGGCATTGAGGTCCATGTCTGGGTGGACGAGACCCGGCCGCGCAACCAGGGCGCGCATCTGACGGCCTGGGAGCTCGGCAGGCACGGCGTGCCGCACACGGTGATCGTGGACAGTGCCGCCGGCCACCTGATGCAGCGCGGTCGGGTCGATCTCTGCATTGTCGGCACCGACCGGACGACCGCAACCGGCGATGTCTGCAACAAGATCGGCACCTACACTAAGGCGCTTGCCGCCTTCGACAACGGCGTGCCGTTCCATGTCGCCCTGCCGAGCCCGACCATCGACTGGACGGTCGCGGACGGCCTCGCCTCGATCCCGATAGAAGAGCGCGACGCCTCCGAGGTGCGCAGCGTGTGGGGCCGGACGGAAGAGGGCGGTCTTGCGACCGTCGCCGTGACGCCGCCGGGCTCGCCCGCGGCCAACTACGCTTTCGACGTCACCCCGGCGCGGCTCGTGACCGGCTTCATCACCGAACGCGGCCTCGCCGCCCCCGACGGCCTGGGGCGGCTGTTCCCGGAACATCTCGCTGCCGCCGAATAGAAACGGACCCGACCCCCATGCCCACCGTTCGCCATGAGAACCTGCGCGCCGTCATGCGCGACATCTGCGCCGCCGCCGGAAGCACCGGGGACGAGCCGGCAGACGTCGCCGACAACCTCGTCTATGCCAACCTCACCGGCCATGACAGCCACGGCGTCGGCATGCTGCCGCGCTATGTGGAGGCCGTGCGGTCGGGCGAGCTTCGGCCCAACGTAAAGATCGACCTTCCGGTGGACCTCGGCGCCATGCTGGTGGTGGACGGCAAGGCGGGCTACGGCCAGTCGGTCGGCAGGCAGGCGATGGAGATCGCCATCGACCGCGCCAAAGAGCACGGTGTGTGCGTGATGGCCGTGCGCCGGTCGTTCCATCTCTGCCGCATCGGCGCCTGGGGCGATCAATGCGCGCGCGCCGGGCTGGTCTCGATCCACTATGTCAATGTCGTCGGCCATCCGGGCCTGGTGGCGCCCTGGCGCGGCTCGGATGCGCGCTACGCCACCAACCCCTATTGCATCACCATGCCGGCGACCGAGGCGAACCCGGTAACCCAGCTCGACATGGCGACCAGCATCGTCGCGCATGGCAAGGTCCGGGTCGCGCTGAACAAGGGCGAGCAGATGGCGCCGGGCGTGCTGATCGACAACAAGGGCCGGCCGACAACGGACCCGAATGTCATGTTCGAGCGCCCGATGGGCGCGATCATGCCTTTCGCAGAGCACAAGGGCTACGGCATGGCCCTGATGAGCGAGATGATGGCGGGCGTGCTCTCCGGCGGCCAGACCTGCCGGCCGGAGACCGACCACGAGCAGGATACGGTCCTGAACAACATGCTCTCCATCGTGTTCGATCCCGCGCGGCTGGTGGAGCCTGCCTTCTACAACAGCGAGATGGACGCCACGATTGCCCATGTGAAGGGCTCGCCGCCGGCCGACCCCGCGCTGCCCGTGCTGGTCCCCGGCGACCCCGAACGCGCCTCCCACGCCGAGCGCAGCGCAAACGGCATCCCCGTGGACGAAGAAACCTGGCGCCAACTCGAAGCCGCCGCGGTTTCGGTCGGCATCGACGCCGCCGACTTCCGGCGCACAGCGGGGGTGAACTGAGGGGCGGGCCAGGGAATTATCCTTCCGGCTCGACCGAGTTGACGATGATCAGGCTTCCAATCCGCCGGCCGGCGTGAAGGTCTTCCCTCAAGAGCGTTTGGACCACGAGCGGGAGAGCCGAGGCGACAATCGTTCTCTTGCCTGCCGTTGAGGTTCCTTTGGGCCGACCGGCCAGCCTTGATCGGCGGAAACTTCGGCACTGGGTCTCACGTTATCGTCGGAGAAGACAAGCCGTGCCACGTCACCGGAAGACAGGCGAGGACAATGGCCCGCCGGCACTGCTCCCGGTTCTGTCGGCAGGCCCTGCGGCCTCTGCACACAAGAGTCGCCGACGCACCTGGCGCTCCGAGGAGCTGTGTAGGCAGTTCGAGGCTGTCTCCGAGTGCCTTCGTGCCGCACCCGCCATAGTCGACCAGCTTCTGGCGTCCTGATAACGACTGGCGTTCAGCTCGATCCGGGCCGAGGCGGTAACCTTCTGACGCCAGCGACATTTCGACGCTATAGAGACTCCCATGTGCCAATTTTGCTGGAATTTGTATTGACGTTTCTTTCGATTTAGATAATAAACTTGAATTTATGGTCTAACAAGGGAGAAAGAATCGTGGCTGACGTGTTGGTAAATGCGGATCAATGGAACGCAGTGTCGACTGAGGAACAAGAACGAATTACCGCGGCTCTACGCGAAACTGGTGCATTACGTGCCGAAGATCTAATCGTGGGGGATCCTTCGACAGAGCCGTTTACGGAGGATACGGTTCTGGAGCCCATGTGGAACCCGATAAAGGACATCATTGAGGGAGTGTGCAAAGTAGCATGCGATGCGGCCGCCGCTGCCGGAGCAGCGTGGTGTTTGGCCAACACAGCCGGAATTGGGCTCGTCGCTTGCCTTGCTGTTGCCGAATCAGCACGCAAGGAGTGTCGCAAAATGTGCTGAGCTCTGCTCTGGGTACTGGCTGACCGTGAAATAGTATGCGATTGTAGAACAGTCGTTGCTCGTTGCGGTTTGCCAGCTACCGGAGTAGACCTCTTTGAGCGGACAATTTCAGACGCTTTACTTGATCGGTCAAGAGTGGTTCCTGCGGCCGACCCTACCGAATCGGCCGTTCCAACAACCGGTTTGACGAACTACGGATTTGGGTCCCCAAAGTGGCAAACAATTAAAAAAGGCCCTATCATTGAACAGCCAACGCTTCCGGCTGAGCGGCCCCTTGCCCTACACTGCTCGTCGGACGGAGGCGAATTTGAGAATACGGGTACGTCCGATCAATCCGGTACTGCCTCATCGTTGCTGGACTATACGCATAAACGCTTCCCCCACTTCCGCCACCATCGCTGCCATCATCGCCTCAAGCGCCGGCCGGCGCTCCTCGGTGGTGACTCAGTTCGGGCGGCCGACACCTCCGGAGCGACTGTAGGCGGCGAGCCCCTTGACGCGAGCAACGGGCATTCGGCGAGTTCGTCGGCGGCATCTTCCATGCGGAGGGGAGGGGGCAGCAGTGGTGCAGGACCGAGGTGTCGTATTCGCCCGCAAGTATGTCGTCATGCACACTCGTCTTGATGCCGGCCCGGGCCGAGCCAGACACGCGGGCCGTTCGGTTCGACTTCTCGCACAGCGCCGGCATGACACTGCCGCCGTCGGCGCTGCGAATCCGGCGTGAACGGGTTGGCGATTGCCGGGCGGGCGACCCTGCGCGGCTTGAACCTGACGGGCATCGCATCTACAGATTGAGCCTGTCGAGTAACAGGTCCAGCGGCCATGACATTCGTTTCGAACGCCCGCATGTATGCCGTCAGCCCCGAGGCCGAGGCGGACTGGAAGGACCTGATTGCCCGTGTGGCCGGGGACGCCGGTGCGTCGCTCGAATACTTGGCCTACAAGGCGCCGCAGCCGCTTGAGGACCTGTGGCGCCGCGCCGACCTCGGTTGCGTGCAGATGTGCGGATACCCTATCGCGCTCGCCATTGCCGATGTCGTGCCGCTGGCGTCGCCCGTGCCCGCCGCGCCCTGGGCCGGGGGAAGGGCGGTTTACCGGACCGACCTGATCGTCCGGAAGGATGCGCCTTACGAGGCTCTCGCAGACACCTTCGACGGCGCGGTCGGCTGGACCGTCGAGCACTCGCATTCGGGCTTCAACGCGCTGCGCCATCATCTTCTTCCCTGGCGCAGCGACGACCGGCCGCTGCTCTACCGGCAGTCCGTCGGCCATCTCGTCACGGCGCGGCGCATCCTCGAAAGCGTGCTGGACGGCACGGTCGATGTCGGGCCGCTGGACGCCTACTGGCATATGCTGATGCGGAAATATGAGCCCGCGATGACGGAGAAGGTCCGCATTCTGGAATCGACCGCAACCGCGCCGATGCCGGCCTTCGTCGCCGCGCCGGCATTGCCCCAAGAAACGGTCGACCGTCTGCGCGCCTCCTTTGCGGCGGCGCATTCGCGGCCCTGGTTCAGACACTTCCGGGAAGCGCTGCTCATCGAGGGGTTCGCGAAGGTCACGCGGGAGACCTTCGATCCGACCCTGGAATGGGACCGGGCCGCCAGGGCCGCCGGATATGCGTTGCCGGCGTGATACCGGCGGCCGGCCGCCCCTGAGGGAACGGGTGTGAGCTACGATTTCGATCTGGGCCCGTGGTCGCGCAAGGTTTCGACGAAGTCGGAGGCCGCCCAGCGCTGGTTCGACCGCGGCTTGAACTGGACCTTCGCCTTCAATCACGATGAGGCGGTCGCCTGCTTCAGGCGGGCGGCGGAGGCGGACCCGGCCTGCGCCATGGCCCGGTGGGGGATCGCCTATGCCATGGGCCCCTTCTACAACCGGGCGTGGATCCGGTATTCGGACGCCGAAATCGCCGAGGTGCTGCCGGTCTGCCACGATGCGGCGGAGGCCGCGCGGTCGCTTGCCGGCGATGCGACGCCGGCCGAGCGCGCCCTCATTCAGGCGCTCGCGAAGCGGTACCGGAACCGGCATGAGATCGACCGCGAGGTCCTGAACGCCTGGCACCGGGACTACGCCGACGCCATGCGCGAAGCGTGTCGGGCGCATCCGGACGACCCCGATATCGCCGCCCTCTATGTCGAGGCCGCGATCACCTGCACGCCCCGCCGGCTCTGGAACCTGAAGACGGGGGAACCCGACCCGGATGCGCGCACGAGCGAGGCGATGCCGGTGCTGGAACGCTGGATGGACAGGATCGGGCGTGGCGGCCCGGCTCATCCGGGCATTCCCCACATGTATATCCATACGCTGGAAATGTCGCCGTTTCCGCAGCGCGCCCTGAAGGCGGCGGACATGCTGCGCGGGTTTGCCCCCGACGCCGGCCACCTGGAGCACATGCCGGCGCATATCTATGTGCTGTGCGGCGACTATGCGCAGTCCGTGTCGCAAAGCGAACGCGCGGTCTGCGCGGACGACAAATATCTCGCATTTGCCGGGGACCGGAACTTCTACACGACTGCCCGGTGCCACGACCTCCATTTGTTCATGTATGCAGCCATGTTTCTCGGCCAATACAACAAGGCCTCCCATGCCGCCGAGCGTATCCGCGCGATGGCCAGGCCCGCGCTGATGGCCCGGAGCGCGCCCTTCATGGCGTCCATCCTGGACGGCTATGCTGGCATGTGCACGCATGTCCCGGTCCGCTTCGGACGCTGGCGCGACCTTGCCGCATCGAGCGGACCGGACGACGCATCGCTGCGTCCCATCGGCACTGCGATGCACGCCTACGGGCAGGGCGTGGCGCACGCCGCGCTCGGCGATATCGACGCGGCGGAAGCGGCCGGCTCGGCGTTCGACAAGGCCGCGGCCGCGATTCCGGAGGAAGCGATTTTCCTCAGCAACACGATCCGCGACATGCTCCGCGTCGGCGCGGCCATGCTGGAGGGCGAGCTGGAATACCGGAAGGGGAACCGCGACCGCGCCTTCGCCAGCCTGCGCCTGGCGGTCGCGCGCGACGACGCGCTCAACTACACCGAGCCGTGGGCCTGGATGCATCCGCCGCGCCACGCGCTGGGCGCGCTGCTGGCAGAGCAGGGCCTGTTCCGGGAAGCGGAAGCCGTCTTCCGCGAGGACCTCGGCTACGACCGGAGCCTGCCACGCTGCTGCCAGCATCCCGACAATGTCTGGGCGCTGCAGGGGCTTGTCGAATGTCTCGAGCAGGCGGGGGATGCCAACGAACTCCGGCTGCTGCGCCAGAGGCTGGATTTCGCGAAAGCGCGCGCCGACATCCCCATCGACAGCGCCTGCTTCTGCCGCAACGCCGCCCCGCGCGCGGCGGCGGGGTGAACCGGGCAGCATGCGTGTGCCGGGCAGGGAACATTGCGGGAATTTTGGGAACGGACCACCGATGGGGTTGACCTGGGGAAAAGTGTGGTAAGATAGGAATATAGAGAAAGGCGGCCTCCGGAGCTGCCTTTCTCTTTTTCTGCGCGGAAAGCGGCATCCGGGGCCGTAAAACCCCGGCGGGAGCGGACGGGAGACGTGCGTCCGCTGCTTCGCGCGCGCAATCAGGCCCGCGTTCGCGCCGGCGCGAACGCAGGCGCGCGCGCCTGTGCGATACGGTGTGCCGTGGAAAGGCGCCATCCCCTAGCGGGTGCGAATCCCGCCCGGCAACTGTCGCTCCAGCCGGTAGCAATCGGAGCGGGCGATGGAGGCAACGACATGGCCTGAAGCACTCCGATGGAACAGGCTGCCTTGGGCGGCCTGGCGACCATGCGGGCCGCAACGCGAGTGAACGCCGAGCAGGCCTCGAAACGTGCAATGCGGAAGCCGACCCGACCGTATCGCGGGGAAGGCTGCCACTGGCTGGGAAGCGAGCGACACGAGCACTGGCCGGTTCCGCCGGGGTAGTGGCGGCGGCACGCATGGAAGAGGGGGAGGGTAGCAACACGGGAAGCCCTGTCGGTGGTGAGCACTATAGCGCGACAATCAGGGTGATACCGCGCGCGACAATCAGGATGAGATTCACGGCGTCAGCGGCGTGAGGATGATTGCGGGTGGTGACGGAGATTTCAAGGGGCTTGGTTATTTTGATTGTCGCGGAGCGACAAACAGGCATTTCGCCGCCATCGGTCAGTGTCGCGCCGGGGAGGTGTGGAGGCAGAAGACGGCCCGCAAGGAAGGGTATTCCTGCGGGCCGGGAACGGTTGTTGGCGGCGCCGCTCTGTCGGCGCCGTTGCATGGCTCATTCTTGAGCGGTGTTTTTATCCGTGGCGAAGTTTGCGGGCCGCCCGCGTTTTCGCTTTGTGTTTTCGAGGGCGGCGCGTCGTCTGTAGCTTTCGACGTTCATCTCGAGGATGGTCGCATGATGGACGAGGCGGTCGACGGCGGCCACGGCGGTTGTTTCGTCCGGGAACACCTTGTGCCATTCGCCGAAGGGCTGGTTTGCGGTGATCATCAGCGAGCGTCGTTCGTAGCGGGCCGAGATAAGCTCGAAGAGGACGCTGGTCTCGGCCTGGTCCTTCTGGACATAGGCGATGTCGTCGAGGATCGGGAGGTGGTAGCGGTCGAGCCTTGTGAGAAGGCTTTCGAGCGCGAGCTCGCGCCGCGCGACCTGAAGACGCTGGACGAGATCGGTGGTTCGGGTGAAGAGGACGCGGTAGCCGTTTTCGACCGGGGCGAGGCCGATCGCGGAACCGATGTGGCTTTTGCCGGCGCCTGGCGGCCCAAAAATCAGACAGTTGGCGCCTTGGGTGAGCCATGCGTCACCGGCGGCGAGCGCCATGACCTGTGCCTTGGAGAGCATCGGCACGGCGTTGAAGTCGAAGCTTGCCAGGGTCTTGCCGGGGAGCAACCGGGCTTCCTGGAGATGGCGCTGGATGCGCCTTCGGTCGCGCTCGGCGAGTTCGTGCTCGGCGAGGGCGGCGAGGAAGCGGCCCGCCGGCCAACCCTCCTTGTCGGCGCGTTCGGCGAAGGTCTGCCAGAGCTGCTTGATCGAAGGCCGGCGGAGCTCGGTGAGCATGAGGGAGAGCTTGATGGCGTCGACCTTGTTGGGGTCGGTCGCGGTCCTGTCGTTGTCTGTTGTCATGCCGGGCCTCCCGTGCTCAGCAATGCCCCATAACCGGCGAGCGGCGCCCTGGCCACGTCGACGCCGGGCATCCGGGCCGGGTGTGGCGCGAAGCACGCCTTGAGGTCGCCGGGGACGGGCAGTCCGCCGGCCTTCAGGGCCTGGTCGATGGCGGCGGCCAGTTCGGCCTCGCAGTTCTCTTCGTGGGCGAGCGCGAGCAGGGTTACCGTCAGCCGGCAGGCCTCGCGCTCCGTCAGCCGTTCCAGGGCCCGCTCGAAGCATTGCCGGTAGGCCTCGCGCGGGAACAGGGCGTCGCGGTAGACCAGGTTCAGCAGTGCCATCGGCTTCTTTTTCAGCGAGTGGATGACGTGGCGGTAGTTGACGACATGGCCGTTGGGCCCCGGATAGCGCGCCCGTCCGCGCGGCAGGGTCAGATGGTGGGTGCCGCTGAGGAAGAGTTCGAGACGGTCGTCGTAAATGCGCACGCCGAGCCGATGGCCGATCAGGCGCGAGGGGACGGTGTAGAACACGCGTCGCAGGATGAACCCCGAGGAGGAAGTGACCTGCACACCGGTCTCCTCGTAATCGGCGGCGCGCATGGCCGGCAGGTCGCAGAGCACGGCCCGCTCGGCCTCGATGCGCTTGGCGCGGTGGGCATTGGCGCGCCCGACAACCCGGGCGATGAAGACACGATAGCCGTCGAGATCGTCGAAGTCGGTCGAGCCGCGCAGCGCCAGCGCGTCGGCGATGTCGCGCTTGAGGTGGCTGTGTGGGCCCTCGATCGACCCGTTCTCGTGCGCTACGCCGCGGTTGTTGCGCGAGACCGTCATGGTGTAATGCGCGCACAGCGACCGATAGCGCTCCGTCATGTCGTCGACATCCTCCTTGCGCAGGTTCCGGAACGCTGCCGACAGGCTGTCGGTGCGGTGTTCGCGCGGCGCGCCGCCAAGGTGCCAGAGCGCGCCCTGGAGCCCCTCCGCGAGCGCGGTAAAGCTCTCGCCGCCAAGCACCACCCGTGCATGGGCGAAGCCCGACCAGGCAAGCCGGAAGTGATAGAGCATGTGGTCGAGAGGTTGGCCGGCGACGGTCACCCCCAGAGACGACATGTGCGTGAAGTCCGACAGGCCCTGCCGGCCCGGCTCGTGCTTCTGGCGGAAGATCACTTCCTGCTCGGGACCGTGCTCGGCGCGCCAGATGCGGATCCGCCGTTCCAGCGTGCGCCGGACGCCGGGGTCCAGATCCGGGTGTTGCCGCATCAGCTCCCGGAACACGCCGATCGGGCGGATCCCCGGACTGCGCTTCAGGATCGGCACGACCTCGGCCTCGAACACCTCGCCAAGCGGGTCCGGACGACGCCGGCCACGCGGCGCCGTCTGACACTCGCCAAGGGATGGATCGCGGGCATGCCTGTAGCCCGTGGCGCGGCTGAAGCCCGACTTCGCGGCCGCGATCTCTATCGTGTGGGTCTTCTTCAGGGTCATGAATAGCCTCATCCGGCGATCGGTGATGTGGCGACCGGGCACCCCGTGCTCCCCAACTGAGAAAAAACACGAGCATGGTCCCCGACCGACCGCCAACGCCATGAGGCACGGCGCGAAATCTTCGCGCGACGGCGGGCCGAGACTCCAGTCGGGCTACGCCCTCCCTCCGTCTCGGCCCGCCGTCCCCGTCTCATCCAGATCGACGCGGAATCTCACCTTGATCGACGCGCTGCAATAGGTGAAGTCCGCCACCCACAGACGATTGGGCTCGGGCGCCTGGAACTGCCGGTTCACCTTGTCGAACGGGCACGCCGCTCCCTTGTCGCCGATCGTGGTCTTCGCCGGCTTGCCCCCGATCGCCCCGGCGAGGCCGAGATCGCGCATCGGCCGCTCGACGGTGCAGCGGGCCACGTCCCGGCCTTCGCGCCGTAACTGGCGCCAGACCTTGCGGGCGCCATAGACCGAGTAGTTCGTCTCGAAGACGCGCTCGATCTCCTCCATCAGTACCAGATCACGCCGGGCGCGATCCGGCAGCAATGACGGATCGCGCTGTCTGGCGGCATGAAGGCGGTATGTGGACGGGGCGATCAGCAGAACCTTGCAGATCGGCTCGACCCCATAGGTATCGCGATGCTTGTTGATGAATGTCAATCGGCTTTGAAGTTTGACCCCCGATCGGCGTGCAATATTGACCCCCCTGAGTGGCACGGCGGAGGTTGTCCCGGTAGTCAACAGGGGGGACCCGCGCGGCTTCGTGTAGCGCCCTGCGCTACGCGGAGCGAAGCCGCGTGGGGGGTGCCTGTTGGCCCACCGGGGCAACCGGGCCGCGGGGACGGTCGGCGCCGGGTCAGGAGCGGTTCTTGAAGCGCCAGCTCTCGTTTCCGGTCTCGATGATCTCGCAATGATGGGTCAGGCGGTCGAGCAGGGCTGTGGTCATCTTGGGGTCGCCGAAGACGGACGGCCATTCGCCGAAGGCGAGGTTGGTGGTGATGACGATCGAGGTGCGCTCGTAGAGCCGGCTCATGAGGTGGAAGAGCAGCTGCCCGCCGGCCTGGGCGAAGGGCAGGTAGCCGAGTTCGTCGAGGATGACGAAGTCGCGCCGGGTGAGCTGGTCCGCGGTGCGGCCCTGGCGTCCGGAGCGGATCTCGGCCTCGAGGAGATTGACCAGGTCGACGACGTTGTAGAAGCGGCCGCGCGCGCCCTTGCGGATGCAGGACCGCGCGATGGCGACGGCGAGATGGGTCTTGCCGGTGCCGGTGCCGCCGACCAGCACGATGTTGCGCTTGGCTTCCAGGAAGCCGCCCATTGCGAGGTCGCGGATCAGGGGCTCGTTGACCGGCGAGGCGGCGAAGTCGAACTCGGCCAGCTCCTTGGCCGCCGGCAGCCTGGCGGACGCCATCTGGTACTTGATCGAGCGTGCCGTCTTGTCGGCGATCTCGGCCCTCAGCAGAGCGCCGAAGATCTGTTGCACCGGATGACGGCGCTTGAGCCCGTCGGCGAGGATGTCGTCATAGGCGGCGCGCATCCCCGCGAGCTTCAGCGTTGTCATCATCGCCAGCACCTCATGACGCTCCATGGCCGGCCCCCCTCAGGCGGTCGTAGCGCCGACAGTCGGCCACCGGCTGGTGGCGAAGCCGCAGGCCCTCGGGCGTCGGGATGGTCGCCGGCGGCGCCGGCTGGCACCGCCGGGCCAGGATGTTGAGCACGACGTCGGCGCTGCAGGCGCCGCTGTCGAGCGCCTCGGCACAGGCCGCCTCGACCGCCTCCAGCCCGTCCTCCAGCACCGCCGCGAGAACCTTGACGAACTGCCGGTCGCCGTCGTCGCGGGCGGAAAGCCGGGTCCGCAGGCGCCCGAGCGCGTTAGGCAACTGCCAGCCCTTGAAGGGCGCGCCATTGCGCAGCGCGCCGGGCTTCTTCGTCAGAATCGGCACGTAGTGCCACGGATCGTAGACGATCCGGCCGCGCCCGAAGCTGCGGGGATGCTCGGCGACGATCTCGCCGTCCTGGCGGATGACGATCCGATCGGCATAGGCCCGCACGTCCACCGGTCGCCCGACCGCGCGGGCCGCCACGCTGTACTGGTTGTTGTCGAAGCGCACCAGACAAGTCTTGGAGACCGCTACCTCAGTGGCGTGGAAGCCGTCGAAGGGGCCGCGATACGCTGTCAGGAAGGGCCGCTCCTCCTCGAACACCTGCCACACCGTCTTGCCCGGGATCGTCGGATGCGGACGCTTCCTGGCGTCCTCGATGCACCGATCCATGAGCCACTCGTTGATCTCGGCGTAGGAGCGGCCCCGCGGGCTGGGCACGAACAGGCGGCCGCGAACGTCACCCACCTGTCTCTCGACCTGCCCCTTCTCCCAGCCAGCCCCGGGCGTGCACGCCACAGGCTCCACCAGATGGTGGGTACACATCTCCTGGAAGCGGCGGTTGTAGTCCCGCTTCTTGCCCACGAACACCGTGCTCACCGCCGTCTTCATGTTGTCGTAGATGCCGCGCCGGCAGACCCCGCCGAAGAAGCGGAACGCGCGCTCGTGCGCCTCGAACACCATCTCCTGGCTCTCGCGCGGGAAGATCTGGACCAGCTGCATGCGGCTGTGACACAGCCGCATGTGCGCCGCCTTCACCCTGGTCGTCGTGCCCGACAACACCGCGTATTCGTGGCTCCAGTCGAACTGGTAGGCCTCGCCCGGATCGAAGATCAGCGGCACATAGGCCTCGGACGACGACGACAGCCGGTGCCGGCGCCGCCAGACCCTGGCATAGCGGCGCACCGCGTCGTAGCCGCCCTCATAGCCCAGAGACGCAAGGTCTTCATGAATCCGCAGCAGAGACAGCCGATCCCGGCGCGCCTTCTTCTCGTTGGCCTTCAGCTGGCGCTCGAGCTCATCCACCCACGGTCCAAGCTTCGGCATCGGCTGGATCTTGCGCTCGTAGCTGTACGAGGTCTCATCGCCCCGCACCACCTTGCGCACCGTGTTCTTCGAAACCCTCAAATCCCGGGCGATCGTCTTGGTCGGAACGCCCCTCACCAGATGATCCCGACGGATCCGTGCGATCGTTTCCACTACCAGCATCTCCCCCTCACCTCGTCCGTCCAATGACAAGGTGCGTTCATGGGAACAAACCATGGGGGGGTCAATTTTGGACGCCGATTACCCCCAATCGGGGGTCAATATTCCACGCCGATCAACACCCCAGCCGGTGCCGCGCGGCGACTACACCCGCGTGCTGGCGGAGTTCTGGGCCGACGGTCCGGACTCGGAGACGCCGCCCGGCCACTGGTTCGCGATCCTGAACACGGTCAACGACCATGAGATGCTGGTCAGGCGGATGGGCGGCGAGGGGCCGGAGCTGGACCCGCTGGAGTGGGACGTGAAGGCGTATTTCACCCTGGGGGGCGCGATGCACGATGCGGCGATCGCCGCGTGGGGCATCAAGGGCTGGTATGACTACATCCGGCCGATCTCGGCGCTGAGGGCCATGGCCGGACGCGGGCAGTCGAGCGATCCGGACTTACCGTCCTGGTCGGCGGAGGGCCTGCCGCTGGCCCGGGGGGGTTCGGCGCTGGTTGCGCCCTGGGACCCTCTTGCGGGCGAAGGGGGCGAGCATGTGGGCAAGATCAAGCTGCGTGCGTGGCGGGGGCCGGAGGCGATACGCGATCCGGCGCGGGACGTTGCCGGTGTGGGCTGGATCCTTGCCGAGAACTGGTGGCCGTACCAGCGTCCGACATTCGTGACGCCGCCCTTTGCCGGCTATGTGTCGGGCCACTCCACCTTTTCCCGTGCGGCGGCGGTGGTGCTGACGGCACTGACCGGCGATCCCTTCTTTCCCGGCGGCATGAGCGATTTCCGCATCCCCGCCAACCGGTTCCTGGTTTTCGAGCGCGGACCTTCGGTGGACATGACCCTGCAGTGGGCGACCTACCGCGACGCGGCGGACCAGTGCAGCCTGTCCCGCATCTGGGGGGGTATCCACCCGCCGGCGGACGACATCCCCGGCCGTCTGATCGGCGCCAGGATCGGACGCGATGCCGTTCGCCTCGCAAGCTCCCACTTCTGAGGCCGAACGCGATATGAGCACCTTGGGAGCCGCAGGCATGACCGGGCGACTTGCACGGCTGTGCATCCGGGCATCCCATCCTGTCTGCGGCCAGTCCATCGCCGTCTTCCGCATCGCCTTCGGGCTGCTGATGCTCCATGACGTCGTGTACATGCTGAGAGCCGGATGGCTGACCCGCTTCTATGTCGAGCGCGACATCCTGTTCCCCTATTTCGGGCTGGAGGTGCCGCCCCTGCCGGCGCCGTGGATCCACTGGCTCTGGGCGCTCTGCGGGCTCTGCTGCGTGCTCGTCGCGCTCGGCGCCTTCTATCGCCTGGCCATCTGGGGCTTCAATGCGATCTTCCTCTACTTCTTCCTGCTCGACCAGGCGCTGTATCTCAACCATTTCTACATGATCGCGCTGTTCGGGCTGTTGCTCGGCTGCACCGATGCGCACCGCTGCTGGTCGGTGGACCGGCGGCTCGGACGCATCCGCGGGACGCGGGAGGTGCCGCGCTGGAACCTGGCGATCCTGCAGTTCCAGATCGAGGTCATGCTGATTTTCGCGGGACTGGTGAAGCTCGAGATCGACTGGCTCAGGGGCGAGCCGCTGCGGCAGTGGATGCTCGAACGAACCTGGTCGCCGCTCTCCGCCTTGTTCGAAATCCACTGGGTCGCGCTCGCCGTGCCGGTACTGGTCATCCTGCTTCATGTCGTGGGCGCGCCGCTGCTGCTCTGGTCGCGGACCCGGTTGCCGGTTTTTCTCCTCTATTGCGCCTTCCACATCGCCAATGCGCATCTGTTCAATATCGGCGTCTTTCCCTGGATGACGATTGCCGCCACGACGATCCTGTTCTCTCCCGACTGGCCTTCGGTGTTTGCGCAGAGGATCGGGACCGTCCTGAAATGGTTGCGCATCGGGTTGCCGCGAGCGCCCGCATGGCCCGTTCCCCCGACATGGACGGTGCGCCTGTCGCGGTTCGTCTGCGGTCCGCCGGATCCGGGCGGCACGGCCCGGACGGTCTTCCGGCCGATGCACCCGGCGGCGCTGGCCGCATTGGTTCTCTACGCCCTGGTGCAGCTCTGGCTGCCGGTCCGGGACAGTTTCTTCGAGGGGTATGTCGGGTGGACCGAGGAGGGCCAGAAGTTCTCCTGGCGCATGTTGCTCTATTCCGCCGCCGGCGACGGGCGCTTTCTCATCGCCGCACCGGACGGCAAGACATGGGTGGCCGATACCTCGGCCCATCTCGACGCCGTGCAGGCCTATCTCGTGTTCACCAAGCCCGAGATGCTGCTGCACTACGTGCATTGGCTGAGAGATCGCTATGCCGCGCGGGGCGCAGGTGATGTGCGGATCTACGCCGATGTCGGCAAGAGCGTGAACGGCAAGCCCTGGCAGCGCTTCGTGGACCCTGAGGTGGACCTGGCTGCAGTCGACGGCATGCACTGGTTCGGCGACGAGCCCTGGCTGCTTCGTCCGGAGCGCACCCGGGTCGCCGAAGGACTGGTCCCGGATTGGTATCCGCCCGTTACGGCCGCCAGTTTCGATGCCATGCTCGATGCGCTCCGGGCGCGTGCCCTGTCTCGGGAAAGCGAAACCGGCGGGGCGTCGGGACTCGCGGCCGGTCGCAAGACGCAGGAATGAGACGCAGGATACGGCCTCACCCCTTAAAGCCGGGCTTTCCCTTCGCGAGAAGCGCTGCGCGCCGCAGTCTGCGCAGCCACGGATAAGCCAGGCCAACCCGGGCGGGGCTTGAAGCGAACCAGCGCCCGAGCCTGCCGAAGCCGCCGGTGCCTGCGGTCATTCCTTCCAGCACGGTCATGGCCGCGGCGCCGTGATAGCGCCGGCCGTCGAGCACGAGGATCATTCCTTCCTCGAGATCGCAGCCTTCACGCCGAAGGCGGGCAACCAGGCAGGGCGCTTGCCTACCGTCGACAAGCTGCAGGGGCTGTGCGATCACCGTCCCGAA
Source organism: Alphaproteobacteria bacterium (assembly GCA_965261985.1). Classification (GTDB taxonomy): domain Bacteria; phylum Pseudomonadota; class Alphaproteobacteria; order Bin95; family Bin95; genus Bin95. The sequence goes on along the minus strand of OZ253490.1, from coordinate 2,745,897 downwards.
CCGGGATTTCGCGACATAGAAGCTGCAGAACGGACACTCTCCGTCGTAAAGCAGGAAAGGTCCGGCCGGGACCGCGGCGGCGGGACTGCCGGATTCTGTCTGCCCCGATGTCACGACTGCGCCCTCCGGCCTTGCCGCCTGTTACGCGCCACGGCGATTCCGCCGATCGGCCGCCGACGGACGACGAGCCTGCAAGGTGCTGCAATCTGGAGTTTCGGTCAACATCGGCACGCTTCCCGGCATCGCAAGCACACTCAGGCGCCCGCTGCGATGCCGTCGCATTCCCATCGTCGGGCGAGGTCCTGCTGTCCAGCGTGTTTCGGTCGCAAGCATCGTAATCTCGCGTGGACGGCCGCGATGGTTCTCGACCCTGTGCGCAACGCCTGTGGCGGCCGACCGGCGGTCCGCGCCGATCCTGTCCGTCATCATGCTGCAGCGCGTCGATCAAGATGAGAGGTTGGGGGTCAGCCGGTTTCGGCTGGGGCGATACGAAGCCTTCCGCCGGTTGCCGAACGCGGCTGGCGGATGACGATATCGATATCGCGGCCGAGCGCGGTCAGGAGCCGGAACAGGCGCTCCAGCGAATACTCGCGGAAGTCGCCGCGAAGGAGCCGCGAGATGTCGGGCTGGGACAAGCCGAGCAGTCGCGCGGCCTCGGTCTGGGTGATGCCGCGCTGTCGGGCGAGGGCGTCGATGCGGCTGACGGTACCCTCGGCGACATCCTCGGAAAGGCCTGAGCTGCGCCGGGACGGGAAAGGCTGCCGGACGCCGGCGGCGCCAGGCTCCGGCCGGAATCGCGCGAATATGCCGTCTGGGATACCAAGGTGACCGGTCTCGGGGTCCGGGTTCCGCCCCTCCGGGATCCCCGCGAACTTTCGGGATCCGGGCCCGGCATTCACCGCAGACGACTCACGACAAGTTCCTGGAAGCTGCGCACGGTGTCCTCCCACACAGGAGAGAGCACGCCGCCCTCGGCCGCAGCATCGGAACCGCGTTCCTGCTGGAGCCACTCGGAGACGATCCGGGCTTCGAGATACGCCTCGCGCCGGAGCGCAACGAGCTGCTCCTTCCGTTCGGCCAATGACGGGTCGGGACCGAGGCTGTAGATCGCGCGGCGCTGGAGGGTGCGATCCGGCGCCAGAGGCATGTTGAGGTGCACGTCGATCCGATCCGGGAGGGGGAGCCCGAACACAAAATTCGGGAACAGCGTGAGATAGCGGGAGTCGGCCGACAGAGTGTCTGTTCGCTTCGCCTCTCCGGAGACGTCGGTGGCACATCCGGAACAGCCCGGGTCGTTCGCCATGTAGCGGTCGGCAAGAGGCTGGCTGGCGGTTGCCGCATGCGCGAGCTGGCCGTGATGCGGCTCGAAGAAGTTCTCTATCAGGAGCTTCCAGTTTGCGGCTACTTCCCCCAGATCGATGGTAACGAGGTGCTGCATCGAGGCGAGGTCGAGCCCGTCCAGCCGGCGCAGGAGCCGAGCGACAAATTCCTCGAACGGCGGCCCGTTGCCGTTCAGGTTGATAAAGATCCAGTCGTACCATGTCTCTACCTTCGCCGGGACCGGTCCGTGCTGCTCGCGGTCGAAGCCTGCCGGTGCCGGACCCGGATCGCGCCGGCCGAAACAGGGGGGATGAAACGCTCGCACTTCGTGATCTGCGCAGCGCACCAGCAGCATCGGCCGGCCGGCAACGGTCACCGGCGCCGCGTCGCCACGCCCGGGAAGCTCGTGCGCGAAGCCTGCAAACACCCACGACTCCGAGAAAAGACGCTCGTTTTCGAGCGCGAAGAACGCTTCGCTCGTGTAAGCCGCGGCCGGCAGTCCGCGCAACACCGGTCCAGGAGTCTCGAATGCGGCCAGTGTCTCGGGTCCCAGGATCGATTGCAGCGTCGGGCTCATGACGATCTCCTGGGGGCGCGGGGCGGATCAGGGCACATGGTGCCTGGGGAGGAACTGGTTCTCGGACATGTCGATGCGGGTCATGGCTTCGACCTGCGCAACCTCGGGCTGACCGTGGATGTGCTCGTTCAGGAAGGTCGCAAACTCGGCTTCCTCACCGCACACGAGCTCGACCGGCCGGTCGAGCCGCCGCGCAATTGCGGCAGGGGCGATTCCCGGCACGGTCTCGATGCCGGGCATTGCGTCCCTCTCGCAGTCGACGGCCACTATGCCCGCCGGGTCGACTGTTGCCACAGCGAGCCATCCGGCCTGCAGATCGACGGACAAACAGGGCAGTGTTGCTTTCGCAGCTCTTCGCCGGGTGCAGGTTGGCCCGAAGAGGATACAGACTGTCGTGGTGTCCAGGGGTCGCATAAGGATTGTACATAGGGGACCGAGTGCCTCTTGCCGCCCAACAACTGATGGGGCGGAGGCAAAATAGCCGAACGGCACGGTCCCCGAAGAGGCACGGGGGACAGCTGGCGTTACCGAGGATGGACGACCGTTGGCGGTTTCGGCGGCGAGATCACGGAATTCCGCCCAACGACAATACCAACTGCACCAACTCCACTTGCCGGGAAATGCGGTGCTTGTCGAAGATGTGATGCAGGTGCCAGCGGATGGTGCTTTCCCTGCGGCCCGTCGCTGCGGCGATTTCGCGGACGGTCCTGCCTTCGGCCAGCAACATCGCCACGTGGGTCTCCGCCGGCGAGAGGTCAAGCGTGTCCTCCACCAGCGCCGGATCGATGCAGGTCCGGCTCGCCGGGTCGACGACCAGCACAAGCGCGGCGACGCGCCAGGGGCGGAAGTCCGACTCTCGGTCACCCACGGGGCTGACGTGCACCACAAGCCGCGGCAAGTCGGATGGGCGCCCCACGATTATGGAGCCGCTGGCGCCCTGGCCGCCGAAACGTGGTAGCGCTCGCGCCAGTACAGTCTGGAGACCGGCATCGTCTGCCGGTGCCCATGCCCGCAGACTGCCGCCCCGGTCGGAAAGGCCATCGCCTCTTCGCAAGAGTTCGTGCGCCAGGTCATTCGCCGCCACGATCCGACCGCGCCGGTCCAGTTGGATAACGCCCGATCTGCGGTTGTCGAGCAGCCCGGTGAGGGACGTGCCCACGGCACCCGCATCTACCAGCGCCTGGCGGACGCCCACGAACTGGCGGAGGTGGGGCAGGAGACGCTTCATCATGTCGAGCTGGGAGGACGACCAGTCGCTCCCGTCGATACGGTCGGCGACCGACCAGACGATACGCGAGCCATTTGGCCCATCCAGGCGCACGGTCAGGCTGTTCTTGTAGTCGGCGCTGGCCATAATTTCGTTGTAGGTGGGAGAGGTCTTCTTCTCCTGTTCGGTATAGAGGTCCCTGACCGGAACCACCTGGCTGTCGGGCAGTCGCCTGCCGCGCGGGACGCTCTCGTCCCATGGGTAGTAGACGTCAAAGTATTTGCGCTCCAATTCTTCATTGCGTTGGCCGCGGTAGCTGAGCCTTGCAAACAAGAGCTGGACGTGGGCGGGAGAATGTTCGTAGCCGTATAAAAGAAAATTACCCTTGATCCCGCAGGCCTCATCGATCAGGGCCGAGGTTGCCAACCAGTGGGCATCGTCGAGCATGGCTTCGTGCAACGATGCCAGGATGCGATCGAATGCAACTCGCTGGCTCATGAGGAGCTTACGACCCCTTCTCTTCCCGGAGTCCCGAACGCGGCCAGTGTCTCGGCTCCCGGGATTGATTGCAGCGATGAGCCTAACCGAAGACCCGAACGTATAACTTTTGAGAGGTTTGTCATTCCGTCTGGTTATATCGTGATTGGACGGTCTCGGATGTGCACTCCTTTCCATAACTACAGCGCATATAAATATGTTTTTTAGTCATTTTACAGCCAAGTTTATACAACCTAGATGTAGCACGGATTTCATCAGGTTATGCATGCATACGGCGATCCCATGGCCAATACTCGCAAATCTTCTGTGGAGTCCGGGAGCCTCACATCCGCTGCATCGGAAATGGGGCCGTACCGGGTTCCCACAACAACCGCACTGGTTGCTTTCGAAGCTGCTGCAAGACATGGCAATATTACACAAGCGGCAAGGGAGTTAGGCATCTCGCAGCCGGCTGTCAGCCGGAATATCGCTGGCCTTGAGCGACGACTGTCCATACGCCTGTTGGAGAGGGCCCGAACCGGCGTGACCCTGACCGACGCGGGGAAGCGCTTTCTGGAGGCCGTTACCGCCGGGCTTGACATTATCCATGCTGCCAGTGCCGATGCCGCTACGCGGCTCACCGCCGAGCAGGTGACGATCGCCTGCTCGCCCGATACATCGCAACTGTTCTTGCTGCCGAAATACTTAGCGCTACAAAAGGCGCTGGGCGACAATGTCGAGATACGCATCCACACTTTCCAATTCGACGCATGGCAGTTGCCGCGCCATCCGCCTGCCGACGTGGTCTTGACGTGGAATGCGCATCTTGGGGAGGACGAATTCGTGGTAATCCACGAAGATGCCGTCACACTGATCTGTTCGCCCGACTACGCTGCAAACAATGCGCCGGTGCTGGAGAAATCGACAAGGCTCTGGGGCGGCCTGACATTCCTCGACCTCACTGGACCCAATCGGGGCGGAGCGTCATGGGATGACTGGTTCCGGGCCGTCGGCCGGCCGGAAGCTGCGCCCCGGTTCAAGTATCTGGACCTGTACACCTATGTGCTGCAAGCAGCCTTGGCCGGGCAGGGAATTGCGATGGGCCATCGACACTATATCGAGCGGTATCTCGAGACCGGCCAGTTGCTGCAGGTCAATGATACCTTCATCGAATTCGACAACAAATTCTGCGGTGTCGTCACCGAACATGGACGAAACCGACCCCTCGCGCGAAAGTGCCTTTCATTCTTCGAACAATCCACTTGATTGCAGTTTGCGAAATGCGCGGCGGCTGCCGGCCTGCCGCTGCTCATCCCCCATCGGATTGGTCCATCCCTGGGTTTGGGAGCGAGGTCAGGTTTCTCAGCCAAGCTGGGCGGCCGGGTGAGCGTAGCGTAGCCGGGTGATTCCGGTATGGAAGACGTGCATCCAGCCGGGGAAGAGCTCGCGGGCCCGGCAGGCGTAGGCGTAGGCGGCGAAGTTATCAGGGAAGCAGGCTGAGCGCGCGCTCAGGGGGATTGCCCTGGGCAGAAAATCGTGGCTGTTCGCCGGCTCCGACCGCGGTGGTACCCGGGCGGCGGCGATGTACACCCCGATCGGCACCGCCAAACTCAACGACGTCGATCCGCAGGCTTGGCTCGCCGATGTCCTCAACCGCATCGCCAAGACGCCGCAGACCCAGCTCGACCAACTCCTGCCCTGGCATTGGAAGGCCGAACAGCAGCACGCCCTCGCCGCTTAGCCCCCGGTCCCCACCTTCCTACTCGCCATCCCGCTGACGCCGCATCAACAGCCCGCGGTCCTCGGCGGAGGCTTACCGACTACCCAACTCTTCCCGCTGATCTCAACCGCGACATACAGTGTGCCATGCTCCGCACCGGCCGGCGCGGCGGTCTCCTTCCTCGAAGGCAACCTACACGGTGGTGCTGGCCTCGCAGCCGACCGTGACCGTGACGCCGTCGGTGAGCGGCAACAGCGAGGTGACGGTGAAAGTCACCGTGCCGCACAGACGATCCTCGCCGGATGCTCACGATCGATGAGGCAGTGCCGGAAGAGAAACAGCATGCCGGCTGGCCTGAATGCCGCCGCTACGCGACAGCCGGCCGCCGGCCCGTACCAATCACCCCGGGGACGGTCAAATGCGGCCGGAATCGCCGTCAAGTGTTCCCGGAATCGCCGTCAAGTGTTCCCGGAATCGCGGTCAAATGCGGCCGGAATTTGCATACATCGCGAGGATCCGACGGCAAGCCGTTTCAACGACACCGGTTTCGCCGCTCTGATTTGCCCACTTCCTTGCCTTTCATGACCTGTGACATCGCGGCACCGACGCGCTCGGCCGCGGCTTCGATGTCGCGGTCCGCGAGATGGGCGTAGCGCAGCGTCATCTGCACATTGGAATGGCCGAGCAGACGAGAGACGACCGGCAACGGTACTCCGTTCATCACCGCTTGGCTCGTCATCGTATGGCGGAGGTCGTGAAGGCGCACGTCCTCGATCCCGGCTTCGCGCCGGACGCGATACCAGAGCGGGACGTCCGGACAGCGCGGGCGGGATGCGTCCCGGGGCGAGGGGAAGACGAAGGGGCTGCGTGTGCGCGGCTGCCGGTTGAGAATGGCCCGGGCCGGGCCGTTGAGGGGAACCGTCCTCGGCCCCGTCTTGCTGTCGCCGAGAACGAGCCTGTCGTCGCGGACTTCCTGCCATCTGAGGTTGGCGATCTCGCTCTTGCGGCAACCGGTCAGTAGCAGCAGGCGGATGATGTCGGCCTGGGGCCGGCTTTCCTTCCGGGCATGCCGGTCCAGAGTGGCATGAAGACGGCCGAGTTCCTCCCGGGACAGGAACCGCGTGAGTTTCGCTCGCCGGTTGAACTCGATGCCCTGCGCGGGATTGCTTTCGATGTGGCCGCAGGCAATGGCGAAGTTCAGGATCTGCCGGAGACGGGCGAGGACGTGATTGGCGTTGCCCTGCGCGGTCCGGCTGTATCGGTCGAACCACCGCCTGATCCCGGCCTCGGTTATGCGGTCGAGCGGCTTCGAACCGAAGGCGGGCAGGAGTTGTCCCGCCAGCTGATACCGGGCAGTCCTTTTCGTCGAAGGCTTGTAGCCGTCGAAGTGGGCCTCCTTCCATGCACCGGCGATGAAGTCCCGGAACAGCGGGACCGGACGCGCCTGCACGACCTTTCCCTCCGGTTCGGGGTTCGCCCGGCGGGCATGGCATTCCCTGCGAACCTCCTCGGCGCCCTTCACGGCAACCGGACCGAGCGAGACGCGCTTCGAGCGACCGCCGGCGTCCTGCAACAGGACATAGCTCCGCCCCCCGGAAGGTTGCACCCGGATGCCGAGGCCGGCAACGCGGCTGTCCCAGACCGTGTATTCCCGCTCGCGGGGCCGGAGACGGGCGATGGCGGTGTCGGTGAGTTTCATCCGTTCCCTGCCTGTCATCGCTCAGCCCTCCAGCACGCTGCCGACCGTCTCGGCGGCGTCCCGCATCATGGCGTCCGCAAGGTGGATGTATTTCAGCGTCGTTTCCGCCTTGCGGTGGCCGAGCAGCCGGCCGATGGCGAGCACGGTCTCGCCCTGCCTCAGTGCGAGGCTGGCATAAGAATGGCGCAGATCGTGAAGGCGGACATCGCCGAGGTCGGCCTCCGCACGGACCCTGCACCAGAAGCTGTCCAGCCACTGCGCGCTCCCGGGCCGGTCGCCCCGCGATGCCGGGAACACCCAGCGGCTTTTTCGCTCAAGGGCATCGAGAACGATCCGGGCCGGCTCCGAGAGCCAGACGGTTCTCGGCCCCGTCTTGCTGTCGCGGAGAAACAGGTGACCGTCGCGGTAGTCGGACCATCGAAGCGTCAGGATCTCGCCCTTGCGGCATCCCGTGAGCAGCAGAAGGCGAATGACGACAACTTGCGGCGGATGTCTGTGGACATGCGCGGCGAGCATTTCGCCCGCGCGGGACCGCGCCTCCGGGACGCTCACGATGCCGGCGTCGCCGACGATTTTCCAGATGCGCTCGCCCCGACGCTGGCAATGGATGAAGAACCGCTTGCGGCCAGAGGGCGAGACACGGACGCCGAAGCCGGTGAGCTTGCCGTCGCGGACATCGCGAACGGACTTGCGGGGCATGAGCGCCTTGACGCGGGCCTCGGTGAGTGTGGTTCTGGGCATACGATTTCTCCCGGCTCCGGTTGCAGCCGGGGAACAAACAGTTGCAGGCTCTGTTCCCCGGTGGCAGATTTTCTGGAGAAAAAACGACACTATGTCAGATAGTTAGCACCCACCGGTGCGTCTCCCAGTGTCCTCTCCCGGAGGCAGCAGTTTGTTCCTTAATTTTGACTTTATTCTCAGATAAGGGCTTGACTCCTGTAAAACCGTGGTAAGATGGGACAGGAGGAAGCGGCATCCGCGGGCCGCTCCGTCTCCTGCTTCGCGCCGGCGCGAAAAACCCCAATGGAACGGACAGGAGACGTGCGCCCTGCGCTTAGCTCGCGCGCGCAATCAGGCGCGCGATACGCACGCCGGCGCGAACGCGGGCGCGAGCACATGCGATACGGTGTGCCGTGGAAAGGCGCCATCCCCTAGCGGGTGCGAATCCCGCCCGGCAACTGTCGCTCCAGCCGGTAGCAATCGGAGCGGGCGATGGAGGCAACGACATGGCCTGAAGCACTCCGATGGAACAGGCTGCCTTGGGCGGCCTGGCGACCGTGCGGGCCGCAACGCGAGTGAACGCCGAGCAGGCCTCGAAACGTGCAATGCGGAAGCCGACCCGACCGTATCGCGGGGAAGGCTGCCACTGGCTGGGAAGCGAGCGACACGAGCACTGGCCGGTTCCGCCGGGGTAGTGGCGGCGGCACGCATGGAAGAGGGGGAGGGTAGCAACACGGGAAGCCCTGTCGGTGGTGAGCACACACCAACCGGACCCCCGCGAGGGGCAGGCTGGGCCGGCAGGGTGGCGGATGGGCTCGTAGTACCGGTGAGGCCGGGTAACGCCGGCGGAGGGAAGGAGCCCTGGTTCGAGAGCGATACGGGAAGGAGGAAAGGCATGACCACTGGCGAGAGCCTACCAGGGTCGGAACAGGTCCGGCGACTCCGGACCGTGTTACATGCGAAAGCTAAGGAAGAACCCGACCGGCGTTTCCACGCGCCGATCGACAAGGTGTGGCGCGAGGACTTTCTCGCCGAAGCCTGGAGGCGGGTCCGTCGCAACGACGGCACTGCCGGGGCGGACGGAGAGAGCTTTGCGGACATTGAGGCGTATGGCGTGGGGCGCTGGCTTGGGGAACTGGCGCGGGAGCTGATAGGCGGCTACGCCAGTGGCTCTGTCGAAAGCACAAGGTGAAGGTCGGGAAGACTGCGCACTTCCCGGACGAGAGGCAGCATGGCGAATACAGCCTCGTGCGCCTGACGCGAACGACCATGGGCCTTCCGAGTGCGAAGGCATGATCTCGTCCGAAAGCCGGATGCGGGAAATCCGCACGTCCGGTTTGATGAGCGGGGACTGGAAACGCAGTCATGGGAGCCGGACTGAGGCCCGACGCGAAAGCGCCGGAACAGCCACCGGACCCTAAAGCTGGCGCGCCAGTCCTCGACTCTACCGCGAAAAGGGTCGCGCTGCCGGGAAACCGACGGCGGCGGTGTAAACGGAACGAAACGCGATGGAGGAAATGGGATGGACGCCTCCCACCCCCTGATGTTCGTGGGCCGGCGGGTTGAGTTGGACCCTCGCGGGCCGACGGCATCGAAATGCCAAGTGGGAAGAGCAAGCTCTTCGCAGGCAAACCGGAGGGTCCGATATGGAGACTAACAGAACCGTCTTTGGCGTGGATACGGCGAAGCGAGTGTTCCAACTGCACTGGGTGGATACGGAGACGGGCGAGATCGTGAGTTTGAAGCTGACGCGCGGGAAGTTCCTGAATCGCTTCGCCAACCGCGCCCCGTGTCCGATCGCGATGGAAGCGTGCGGCGGCTCGCAGCACTGGGCACGCCAGCTTCGGGGTCTCGGCCACGAGGTCAGGCTGTTACCGGCGAAAGCGGTGCGGCCCTTCGTGGCCGGCAACAAGAACGACGCGCGTGACGCACAGGCGATCTGGACCGCGGGGCAGCAACCGGGCGTGAAGACGGTCGCGATCGAGAGCGAGGAGCAGCAGGCGGTCCTGGCGATGCACCGCATGCGCCAGCAACCGGTGAAGTTCCGCACCGCCCAGATCAACGCCCTGCGTGGCCTGCTGACCGAATACGGCGAGGTCATGGCGCAGGGCCGCGCCAGCATAAGCCGAACGATCGGCCTGGCCCTGACGCGGGTCGCGGAGCGGTTGCCGGCGATGATCGTGGAGACCCTGCGCGAGCAGTGGGCGCGGGTCGGCCAGCTCGACCGGGAGATCGGCGAGATCGAACGGCGGATCGGGCTTTGGCACCGCAGCAACGCCGACAGCCAGCGGGTCGCGGAGATCCCCGGCGTCGGAGTGCTGACTGCGACGGCCGTCGCGGCCGCGATGGGCGATCTCACGGCGTTCCGGTCCGGGCGCGAGTTCGCCGCCTGGCTCGGCCCGGTGCCACGGCACACGGGCACCGGAGGTCGCGTTCGCATGCTCGGCATCTCCAAGCGCGGGGACAAATACCTTCGAACCCTGTTGATCCACGGCGCCCGTGCCGTGCTCACCAGCAGCAAGGCGCCGCCCGCATGGGCGTTGCGCCTGGCCGAGCGGCGAGCGCCTAACGTGGTCACGGTCGCGCTGGCCAACAAGACCGCACGCACGATCTGGGCATTGCTGGCCCATGACCGGACATACGAGACGAACTTTGTCAGCCAGCCGGCATAGCCGCGGCTGACGACGGAACTGCGAACCGATACAGGAGGTGGTCGCTGAAAGCTTGCGCAAGGCAAGACAAGGTGTGATGGCAAACAGGTCAGACCGCGATCCGCCAAGCCTGCATGTCGTGTAGGGCGAAAAGCTCACCGGAGGAAATGAGGCGCGGATCGGCAAATTCCATCGGGGCCAGCGGGCACAAAGCCCCGCATCGATAGGCCGGATACAAAACTGCAATCTGCCTGACCGTCACACAAAAATCGATCCTTGCGTTCCGGGAGGCGTCCATACAAACGACATGCAGGATGCAGACGGGCGGAGCTTCACCTGGGCCTGCGGAGAGGAGCGTTGCGCGGCGGAACAGATCATGTCCCGTGGAGTGGTGTAAGAGCCTGGCGTCCGAAGCGGTATCCGGCGGTTAGGGCCGGGACGCTCAGGCAGCCACAGTGGGCAGCTTGACGGATAGATTGTCGCTCACGGGAGCGATGGATTCCAGAGACATGTATCTCCTTGCGACGGCCCACTCGCCGTTCTGCTCGAGGAGGATGGCGCCGACGAGGCGTGTGATAGCGTTCTCGTTGGGGAAGATGCCGACGACGTTTGTGCGTCGCTTGATCTCGGCATGGAGGCGTTCGATGGGGTTGGTGGAGTGGAGTTTGGTTCGGTGCTCCCTGGGGAAGGTCATATAGGCGAGCACATCGTGTTCGGCTTCGTCCATCATGGCGGCGAGCTTCGGCACCTTGGTCCTGAGTTGGTCGGCGACCTGACGCCACTGGGCGCTTGCGGCCTCGGCGTCGTCCTGGACGAAGGCGAAAGCGACGAAGGCGGAGGTGATGCGCCGTCCCTGCCTGCCGGCATGGGCGAGCAGGTTTCGCATGAAGTGGATGCGGCATCTTTGCCATGTGGCGCCAAGGATACGGGTTGCGGCGGCCTTGAGGCCCTTGTGGTCGTCGGAGATCACCAGCTTGACGCCCTTGAGCCCGCGCTGGACCAGGCTACGCAGGAACGAGGTCCAGAAGGTCTCGGCCTCCGAGGCGCCGATCGCCATGCCGAGCACCTCGCGGCGGCCCTGGTCGTTGACCGCCACCGCGATGGTGACCGCGACCGGGACGATGCGCCCGGCCTCGTGCATCTTCACATAGGTGGCGTCGAGCCAGAGATAGGGCCACTCGCCCTCCAGAGGCCGGTCGAGGAAGCCGCGGATCTTGTCGTCGATCTCGCCGCACAGCCGCGAGACCCCCGCCTTCGCGGGGGCAGGCTCTGGCTCTTCGAGATGCCCGACATCCCCATCGCCTGCACCAGGTTATCGACCGAGCGGGTGGACACGCCCTGGATGTAGGCTTCCTGGATCACCGCCGCGAGCGCCTTCTCGGCCATCCGCCGGGGCTCCAGGAAGCCGGGGAAGTAGCTCCCCTTCCTGAGCTTCGGGATCTTCAGCTCGACCGTACCGGCGCGGGTCTCCCAGACCCGGTCGCGATAGCCGTTGCGGTGGTTGATCCGCGCCGGCGTCCGCTCGCCGGGAGCTGCGCCGGTCAGGCCCTCCACCTCCAGGGCCATCAGCCGTTCGGCCGTAAATCCGATCATCTCGCGAAGCAGGTCGGCGTCCGAGGTCTTCTCCAGAAGCCGGCGCAGGGTCATCATGTCTTGGGTCATCGTGGTTCCCCTTCGGGTCAGGTTGGTTTGTGACGACCCAACCCTAATCCGGAACCGCGATGGCCTCCGCTGGGGATAACCGGCTCGCCGCCGCCAGACTCATGACGGTCGCAGCGGCGAGCCGGTTATCCCCAGCTACCGAAGGAAGCCAAAACTCCTACACCACCTCCAGGGACACGACCCTTCTTGACACCGCTTTTTGAGAGCTACTTCAAGAGGTTGGAGTTGCCCAACCTCATGCAGAAGAAAAATTTCCATGAACTCGCCGATCATGTGCCGGACCATGAGATCGACCCGGAAATCGGCGAGAAGCTGGATGCTATCGCGCGTGTGGCCGAGAGCGCAGAGGGAGCATGAAGGCAGAAGAAGTCGTCCGGCGGCTCGGTTTGGAGCCGCATCCGGAGGGGGGCTATTTCCGGGAGATTTACCGCGCGCCGGGCGAGGGGCGGACGGCGGCGACCTCGATCTATTTCCTGCTGGAGGCCGGGCCGTCGCGCTGGCACCGGGTGGATGCGCCGGAAATCTGGGCCTTCCATGCCGGTGCGCCGCTGGTGCTGGAAACGGAGACCGACCGGGTGACGCTCGGGCCGCTGGAAGAGGGCCATGCACTCCAGGCGGTCGTGCCGGCGCATCGCTGGCAGCGCTGCCGGTCCTTCGGCGACTGGAGCCTGGTTGGCTGCATCGTCGCGCCGGCCTTCACCTTCGAGGGTTTCGAGATCGCCCCGCCGGGCTGGTCGCCGCCGCGCAGACCGTGACCTTGGCGAGAAATCCGGCTCAGGCCTCTGAATCGGTCAACAGCTTGAGGCCGGCCGCGCCGACGACGATCATCGCGATCAGCCCCGCCTTCAGCAGGGTCATCTTCTCGCCGAACAGGAACACGCCGGCCAGCACGATCAACATCGTGCCGACGCCGGCCCAGATCGCATAGGCGGTGCCCACCGGAAGCGTCCGGAGCGAGAGCGCCATGAAGAAGAAGCACACGCAGTAAGACAGCATGGAGAGACTGCCGATCCCGACCCGCTCGAAGCCGTGGGACAGCTTCAGCAGGCCGGTGCCGACGGTCTCAAGCAGGATGGCGAGCGCCAGATACGCCCAGGCCATCCCCTTATCCGCTGGCGGCGACCGCCCGGCGCGCCATGACGCCGACCAGATGCGCGCGATATTCCGCCGAGGCGTGGATATCCTCGTTCAGGTCGTCGGCCGAGGCCGTCATGCCGTCCAGAGCGGAAGGCGCGAAGTTCGCTTCGAGCGCCGCTTCCATCGCCGTTTCGCGATAGACGCAGCCGGCCGCACCCGTCACCGCAACGCGCACCCCGCCGCCCGTCCGGGCGACGAAGACGCCGACGATGGCGTAGCGCGAGGCCGGGTTCGGGAACTTCGCATAGGCGGCCTTCTCCGGCGCCGGGAAGCGCACGGCGGTGACGATCTCGCCCTCTTCCAGCGCGGTCTCGAACATGCCGGTGAAGAAGTCGTCGGCGGCAATCTCGCGCCGGTCGGTGCAGACTGTAGCGCCCAGGCCGACCAGGCCGGCCGGATAGTCGGCCGCTGGGTCGTTGTTGGAGATGGAGCCGCCGATGGTGCCGCGATTGCGGACCTGCGGGTCGCCGATATGGCCGGCCAGCGCCGCGAGCGCCGGTATCGCGGCTGCAACCTCCGACGAGTTCGCGACGGCATCGTGGACGGTCATCGCGCCGACGGTGACCGTGCCGCCGGACACCTGGATGCCCCGGAGACCGGCGATGCCGCCGAGGTCGATGACGTCGGAGGGCTGGGCGAGGCGCTGCTTCAGGGTCGGCAGCAGGGTCATGCCGCCGGCCATCAGCACCCCGTCCTCTCCGGCCGCAACCTTGGCGGCGGCGTCCGCGACCGAACTCGCCGTGCGGTAGGTGAAATCGTGCATGGGGAGGAGACTCCTTGGGCTCAGGCGGCGTTCAACGCCTGCCAGATACGGGCCGGGGTCGCCGGCATGTCGATCCGCGAAACGCCGCGCGAACGCAGCGCATCGTGCACGGCATTCATCACGGCTGCCGGTGCGGCGATGGCGCCGGCCTCGCCGCAACCCTTCACGCCGAGCGGGTTGTGCGGGCAGGGCGTGGTCTGCGTCGAGACCGAGAAGGACGGCACATCGTCGGCGCGGGGCATGGTGTAGTCCATGTAGGACCCCGTCGTGAGCTGGCCTTCGCTGTCATAGACGCAGCCTTCCAGCAGCGCCTGGCCGACGCCCTGGACGATGCCGCCATGCACCTGCCCCTCGACGATCATCGGGTTGACGATATTGCCGAAATCGTCCGATGCCGCGAAGCTCGCAATCTCCACCGCGCCGGTCTCGGGGTCGATCTCGACCTCGCAGACATGGCAGCCGGCGGGGAAGGTGAAGTTGGCGGGGTCGTAAAAGGCGGTCTCGTCGAGCCCCGGCTCCAGCTCCTCGATCGGGTAGTTGTGCGGCACATAGGCGGTGAGCGCCACATCGCCGAAGCCGACCGACTTGTCGGTGCCGGCCACGGTGAACTGGCCGTCCGCGAACTCGATATCGGCCTCTGCGGCCTCCATCAGATGCGCGGCGATGCGCCTGGCCTTGGTCTCCACCTTGTCGAGCGCCCGGGCCAACGCCGAACCGCCGACGGCGAGCGACCGCGACCCGTATGTGCCCATGCCGAAGGGGATCTTCGAGGTGTCGCCATGCACGACCTCGACCGCGTCGATATCGACGCCGAGCCGATCGGCGATGATCTGGGCGAAGGTCGTCTCGTGGCCCTGGCCGTGCGAATGGGTGCCGGTGAAGAACGTGACCGAACCGGTCGGATGCACCCGGACCTCGCCGCACTCATAGAGCCCGGCGCGCGCGCCGAGCGAGCCCACCACGGCCGACGGCGCGATGCCGCAGGCCTCGATATAGGCGGAGAGGCCGATGCCGCGCAGCTTGCCGCGCGCCTCCGCCTCCGCCCGGCGGGCGGCGAAGCCGCTGTAGTCTGCGGCGGCGAGCGCCGCGGCGAGCGTGCCTTCGTAGTCGCCGCTGTCATAGACCAGCGCGACGGGGGTCTGGTAGGGGAAGGCGTCCGACGGCACGAAATTGCGCCGGCGCAACTCCGGCGGGTCGATGCCCATTTCCTTCGCCGCCGTCTCGACGATGCGCTCGACGACGAAGGTCGCCTCCGGCCGCCCGGCGCCGCGATAGGCGTCCACCGGCACGGTGTTGGTGAACACCGCCTGCACCCCGCACCAGATCTTCGGCGTGGTGTACTGGCCGGCAAGCAGCGTCGCGTAGAGATAGGTCGGCACGCAGGGCGCGAAGGTGGACAGATAGGCGCCCATATTGGCCCTGGTATCGACCTTGAGGCCGAGGAAGCGCCCGTTTGCGTCGAGTGCGAGTTCCGCGACGGTGACATGGTCGCGCCCATGCGCGTCCGTGACGAAGCTTTCGGAGCGTTCGGCGGTCCATTTGATCGGCCGCACGACCTTGCTGGAGGCCCAGGTGAGGATCGCCTCTTCGGCATAGTGGAAGATCTTCGAGCCGAAGCCGCCGCCGACATCCGGGGCCACGACGCGCAGCCTGTGTTCCGGAAGCTGGAGCACGAAGGCACCCATCAGAAGGCGGATGACATGCGGGTTCTGGCTGGTGGTGTAGAGCGTGTATTCGCGCGTCGCCCGGTCGTATTCGGCGACGGCCGCGCGCGGCTCCATGGCGTTCGGCACCAGGCGGTTGTTCACCAGTTCGATGCGCGTGACATGGTGTGCGCCTGCGAAGGAGGCATCGACATCGGCCTTGTCGCCGATTTCCCAGTCGTAGCAGAGATTGCCGGGCGCCTCGTCATGCACCTGCGGCGCGCCGTCGGCAAGCGCGGCCCCGATGGAGGCGGCGGCCGGCAGCGGCTCGTATTCGACCGCGACCGCTTCGGCCGCGTCGCGCGCCTCGGCCGCGCTGTTCGCGATGACCACGGCTACCTGGTCGCCGACATGGCGCACCCGGTCGACCGCGAGCGGCGGATGGGCCGGCTCGACCATGGGGCCGTCCTTGCCGGTGACCTGCCATCCGCAGGGCAGGCCGCCCAGCCCCTCGGCGGCGTAGTCGGCGCCGGTCAATATCCTGACGACGCCCGGCATGGCCGCGGCCGCGCCCGTATCCACCGACGCGATGCGGGCATGGGCGTGCGGCGAGCGCACGAAGACCGCGTGGGTCTGCCCCGGCCTGTCGATGTCGTCGGTATAGGCGCCCTGGCCCGTGATGAAGCGGTAGTCTTCCTTGCGCTTGACGGATACGCCGATCCCGTCCTTCGCCATGGGTCAGCCTCCCTGGCCTGCGGCCATGGCGCGGGCACCGGCCATGATCGATTTCACGATGTTGTGGTAGCCGGTGCAGCGGCAGATATTGCCTTCCAGCCACTCGCGCACTTCCTGCTCGCTCGGCGCGCTGTTGCGGCCCGCGAGATCGAGCGCGCTCATGATCATGCCGGGCGTGCAGAAGCCGCATTGCAGGCCGTGATTGTCGCGGAACGCTTCCTGCATCGGGTGCAGCGTGTCGCCGTCGGCAACGCCCTCGATGGTCGTGACATCGGCGCCCTCGCACTGCACCGCCAGCATGGTGCAGCTCTTCGCCGAGGCGCCGTTGACATGGACTACGCAGGCGCCGCACTGGCTGGTGTCGCAGCCGACATGCGTGCCGGTCAGGCGCAGGTGCTCGCGCAGGAATTGCACCAGCAGCGTGCGCGCCTCGACCTCGCCGGAGACGGCCTCGCCATTAACGCTCATATTGACGGTAGGCATGGGAACGCTTCCTCCTGGAGTTCCTGATCGGAGTGTGGTCCCGACATGGCGGCCGGGTCAAGCCGGATGAGGATGTGCGGATCGGCGCGGCCTTCGGCGAATCAGGTTGTTTAGGCAGGCCGGATCGGCCAAGATCGTGGCGGCCGTCTTCGGGCTTTGATTTCTCCTTCGCTCCCGGATAAGCCGGCGGTCACCATGCGGCGTTTTCTCATACGGACACTCGGCGCGCCGTTCGCGCTCGCTTCGACGATTGCGATGCCGGTCGAGTCGCTCGCCGACGGCAAAAGGGAGGAAGCGCACTGGCTGCGTCTTGCCGTCGAACGGATATGCCCGCAGCCCGGACTGTCCGGCCTCGATGCGCAGAACGCCATACCCGGCAGCTGGTTTCTGGATGAGACCCGTCGGCCCGACAATTCGGATCCGCGGCGTATCGTCGTTCGCCTTCTGCTGCCCGGGGCCGACGAGCTCACCGTCGAGCGCCGGCAATTCGATGGCAGGCTGCGCCGGTTCCTGGTGTTCTACGCCGCGCATGACGGCGGCGGCGCCCGGCCCTCTCTCCAGGCCATGGCGGATGGAGGATGCACCCTCCGGTCGGGCCGGGCGATCCGGGCAGCCGGCGACGCCTGGCAATATCTCGACCAGCTGGAAGGCGATCTCGAGACACTGAAATGGACCGAGACCCTGCAGGCCCCGTGGCCCGAGGGGAAGGACCCCGGCGGCGTTCGGGTCGCCCTTGTGGACACCGGCCTGGCCTACGACCTGCCGCAGTTCCGGGACCGGCTGGCCCGCGATAGCGAAGGCATGCCGCTCGGCTATGACTATTGGGACCTCGATCCCTGGCCCTATGACGGCGACGTCTCGCGCGGTCCCTTCCTTCCGATCCGCCACGGCACGGCGGTCGCATCGGTGCTCGCGCGGGAAGCGCCCGACGCCGCGCTGATCCCGTTCCGCTATCCGCGCCCCGACATGGACCGCATGGGCGGTCTGGTCGCGCGTGCGGCCGAGGCGGGCGCCCGCATTCTCGCCATGCCGCTCGGCAGCCGCAGGCCCGAAGACTGGCGCGCTTTCGAACGCGCGCTTCGCAGGCTCGACATCCTGGCCGTCGTTTCAGCCGGAAACGACGGCCGCGATATCGACGAGGACCCGGTATTTCCGGCCGCCTCGACGCTCGAAAACATTGTGACCGTAACCTCGGCCGATGGCTTCGGGCGCCTGGCTTCGGGATCGAACTGGGGGGCGAAGAGTGTCGATGTCATGCTGCCGGCGGAGAACCTGGAGATTGTCGATTTTCGCGGCGCATCCGGGACCGCCTCGGGCTCCAGCTACGCGGTTCCGCGTCTTGCCGCCCTCGCCGCCAGGCTACTGGCGCGGGAACCGGGGCTGAGCGCGACCGAGCTCAAGGCCCGCATCCTCGCTCGCGCAACCCCGTCTCCCTATGAGCGCGAAGGCGTCGTCGCAGCCGGCTGGATTCCCGACCCGCTTTCGGATTAAGCCGGGTTGACCGCGCTATCGGCGCCTCGGCGCAGGCGGTGCGTTGTCGATGAACCGCCGGGCGGCCTCGGCCTGCCGCGGGTCCGCCTTCAGGAGCGCCCGATAGGCGTCTTCGGCAAGTTCCGGCGCATGTCCCCAGACGCCGGACTGTATGGCGAACCGCAAGGCCTGCGGGTCCTCGGGCGCCATGCGCATCAGCCGGCGCGCATGCCCCGTCATCTCATCGAAGCGCCCGGCGAGCTGCAGCGACACCAGCAGCGAGATCCGCGCATTGATCGAGTTCGGGACCTGTTCGGCAGCCTGGCCGTGCAGGGCCATGGCGCTGTCGAAATCGCGGGCCCGCACCAGGATGCGCCCGGCTTCGAGCAACTGGCCGTGGTTCCTCGCCGCGGCACAGGTTTCGGCCAGCTTGTCGCGGTCGGATTCGCCGGCCTCGCGCGCCTGCAATGCGTCCATCCCGGCCGCACAGGCCGCGAGGGCCGTTCCCAGCCTGCGCGTCACGTCGGCGGCTGTCGGGTCCGCGCGCAATGCCAGCAGCGCGCGAACGCCTTCCAGGGGCATCGCCTCGAAACGTCCGTCGCCGCCGCCCACGGCAATCCCCACCAACGCGCCTCGCTCGTCCACCAGCGCTCCGCCGCTGACGCCGGGCTGCATGTGCGAGCGAATGTGGAGCCGGCCCAGTTCCGCCCCTTCGGCCGCCCTCGCAATCAGCCCGCCGGGGTCGAAAACGCGCACCTCCTTCCGGGTTATATCGACGCCGACCGCGTAGAAGGCGCCATCGTCCCTGACTTCCCCTTCGAGGTCCGGAACGAACCCGTCCGCAGGCAAGCCCAGCACCTCCAGCAGCGCCAGGTCGCCGGGATAGGCCGAGGGGACCACCCTTGCGACCCTCGGCCCGTCGGGCGTGTGGACGACCGCGTCGGGCCGGTCCGCCACGACATGCCGGTTGGTGACCAGGAACGCGGGTCCGATCCGTGTTGCGCTGGCGACCGGATCGAAGCTGGAGACCGGGAAAACTGCCTGCCGGATGCGGCAGACCGGCGGCGGATGGGAGCAGTCTGCCAGCACTTCCGGCTTATCCGGCGCGTCCGCCGCCTGCGGCGCGGCATCGAAGGAGAGCGCGATGACGCGCTGTTGCCCGCCGCGCAGCAAGGCAATGTCCACCGGCGCGCCGATGTCGCGAATGACGGCGAACGCGGCGATGGCGTCGCGGGGCGTGCGCACCCGGCGCGTGCCGATCTTCAGGATCGTGTCGCCGGGTCGGATGCCCGCCGCGGCCGCAGGCCCGCCCTCGCTCACCTCGCCGACCGCCGGCGCGGCCACTCTGGCCAGCCGGTCGCGCCCGGCGGCCTCCAGCCGCCAGCCGGGTGACGGGTACCGGACTTCGCCATCGGAAATCAGGGCCTCGACGACCCGCAGCAGCAACTCGGTCGAAGTGGCGAAATTAATGCCGATATTGGTGTCGCCCTCCGAGGCGAAGATCGCCGACACCATGCCCACCAGGCGGCCTTTCCCGTCCACCAGCGCGCCGCCCGACACGCCGGGGTTCGCAGCCGCATCCGTCTGGACGAAGTCTTCGACGGCGTTGAACCCCGCATCGGTTACGTTCAGCGCGGACACCACGCCGCATGTCACCGAAAGGCCCAAGCCGTAAGCGTTGCCGACGGCGCATACCGGCTCGGCCAGTTGCGGGGGCGGCGCGATGCCGATCGGCGCAAGCCCGGTTTCGACGCCCAGAACGGCAATGTCGCTCGCGGCGTCTCCTGCAATCAGTTTCGCCGGCAGGATGCGTCCGTCCCAAAGGCGAATGTCGATTCGCCTGGCGGGCTCGACCGCATGCCAGGCCGTCGCAATCACCCCGGGTTTCAAGACCACGCCGCTGCCTTCCGGCACCATGCCCGGACGTCCGCCCGCGCCGCCCTGGGGCCGCCCGGGCCAGACGGGCAACACCGAAACGACCGATTTCAATGTGTCGGCGGGCAAAACCTGCGCGGGGAGCGATCGGATGCCGGGGAGTACGAGCAGCAGCGCCGCCGCCAAGACGATTTTCCCGAACGGCATCAACCGCCGCCGCCTTGCCGGCGTTCGAAGTCGCGGCGCCATCGGGCGAAGCCGCCCTGCTCTACGGCGCCGCGGATTTCGGCCATGAGCGCCTGGTAGAAGGCGATGTTGTGCCAGCTCAGCAGGGTCGCGCCCAGCATTTCGCGGGACTTTACGAGATGGTGCAGATAGGCGCGGCTGAACTCGCGGCTCGCCGGGCAATCGACGCGCAGGTCCAGCGGTGCCGGGTCCTCGGCATGGCGCGCATTGCGCAGGTTGAGCGGCCCGTCCCATGTCCAGGCCTGGGCGGTGCGCCCGGACCGCGTCGGCAGCACGCAGTCGAACAGGTCTATGCCGCGCGCCACCGCGCCCACGATGTCGGCCGGCTTGCCGACGCCCATGAGGTAGCGCGGGCGCTCGGGCGGCAGCGCTTCCGGGACCGTATCGAGCACTGCGAACATCGCCGCCTGCCCCTCGCCGACCGCCAGCCCGCCGACCGCATAGCCGTCGAAGCCCATCCCCGCCAGCGTCTCGGCCGACTCCGCGCGCAGGTCGTCATGCACGCCGCCCTGGACGATGCCGAACAGGCCGTAGCCGGGCCGGTCGCGGAAGACGGCCCGGCAGCGCTCGGCCCAGCGCATCGACCGGCGCATGGAGGCGGCGGCCCCGCCCTTCTCGATAGGCCAGGGGGTGCATTCGTCGAGCGCCATGGTCACATCGGCGTCCAGCAGGTATTGCGCCTCGACCGCGCGTTCCGGTGTGAGTTCGAGCGCGGCGCCGTCGATATGGCTGCGAAAGCGCACCCCGTCCTCCCCGACCTTCGCCAGGCTGCCGAGCGACATGGCCTGGTAGCCGCCCGAATCGGTCAGGATCGGCCCCGGCCAGCGCATGAAGGTGTGGAGGCCGCCGAGGCGCGCGACCCGTTCCGCACCGGGGCGCAACATCAGGTGGTAGGTGTTGCCGAGCACCATTTCCGCACCGGCTTGCGCGACCATGGCGGGGGTGAGCGCCTTCACGGTCGCCGCCGTGCCGACCGGCATGAAGGCGGGCGTCTGGACTGTGCCGTGGGCGGTCTCCAGCCGCCCCCGCCGGGCCCGGCCGTCAACGCCCGTCAGCGCGAAGCCGACCGCCATCTCACTCCTCGGCCTCGGCTTCCTCTTCCGCCTCCGCTTCTGCCTCGGCGCGGGCCCGGCGGCGCTCGATTCCGCGCGCGAGCACAATCGAGATTTCGTAGAGCACGAGCCCCGGCAGGGCGAGGCCGACCTGGCTGATGATGTCGGGCGGGGTCAGCACCGCGGCCGTCAGGAACACCACGACCACGGCGTATTTGCGGCCGCGCGCCAACTGGTTGGACGTCACCAGCCCGGCGCGCACGACCAGCGTGATGCCGACCGGCATCTGGAAGAACAGGCCGAAAGCGAACATCAGCTTGATAACCAGCGCGAGATATTCCGACACCTTGGCTTCGAGCTGGATCGGCAGGGTCCCGGCCTCGCCTTCCGCCCCCGGCGCGCCCGGTGTCTCGAAGGTCACGAAGAACTCCCAGGCAAGCGGCATGACCGCGTAATAGACCATCGCCCCGCCGGCGAAGAACAGTATCGGCGTCGCCGCCAGATAGGGCAGGAAGGCCTGTTTCTCGCGGCGGTAGAGGCCTGGCGCGACGAAGCGCCAGAGCTGGTTCGAGATGACCGGGAAGGCGAGGAACAGCCCGGCATAGATGCCGATCTTGATATAGACGAAGAACGGCTCGTAAAGCGCCGTGAAGATCATCCGCCGCCCGGCCTCGTCGCCGAGCGCACGGGCGAGCGGCGCGGTCAGGAACTCGAAGATGTAGCTTGCGACCGAGACGCAGGCGATGAACCCAACCAGAAGCGCGATGACGGAATAGACCAGCCGGTTGCGCAGCTCGATGATGTGGTCGAGCAGCGGCGCCTCTTTGTCCTCTTCCGCCCCCTGGTTCACCAGAGTTTCGCCGGCTTGCCGGGATCGGCTGCCGCGCCGGCCGATGCCGCCGCAGAGGGCTGCGGCGGTGAAGCGGCAGGCGGCGATTGGCCTGCCGGCGGCTTGACGACAGCCTTGTCATCGAGCCAGTCGTCCATGCGGGTCGCGCTCTCGACGGATTTCTTCACCTCGTCGAGTTCGGCTTCCCGCGCCATGTCCTCGATACCGGTCTGGAGCTCGCGCACCGTCGCCCGCGCCTTGCGCACCCAGCCCCCGACGGTCTTGAGCATTTTAGGAAGGTCGCGCGGGCCGATGACGACGATCGCGATCACCGCGATCATCAACATTTCCGTCCAGCCGATATCGAGCATGGCGCGTTGCCGGCCCTCCCGGCGTCAGGTGCGGGCTGCGGTGTCTTTTTCGCTTTCGGTGGCGGCGACGGTCTCCGCCGGCGTGGACTCGATGGCCGTCTCGCGGTCTTCCTCGTTCAAGCCCTTCTTGAAGTTCTTCACGCCCTTGGCGAGATCGCCCATCACGCGCGGCAGCTTCCCGGCGCCGAACAGGATCAGGATGATCACTAGAACGATGATGACTTGCCAGGGACCGATGCTCATATGCTGTGCCTCCTGCTACTGGGCGTCCTTATCGCAGAAGCGCGCGCCGCCCGCAACGCGGCTCACTCGCGCGCAAAGACGAAGACCTGCTCGCCGTCCAGCGAAAGCTGGCAGACCTCGCCCTCGCCGGCGAGGATGCGGACGGGCGAACGGGCGTGGAGATGGATGCCCTCGGGCGCGTCGTGACCGTAAACGCCCCGCGCGGCCGTAGCGAGTGTGAGATGGACGAGCGTACTGCGGCCCACCATGCGCACCGCCTCGATCCGCGCTTCCGCTCCGGCGCTTTCCGGCTCGCCGATGCGGATCGCCTCGGGCCGGACCAGCACCTGCACTGCCGCGCCTTCCCGGAAGCCGGGAGCGGCGACGGACCCGAGAGGCGTTTCCACCCGCCCTTCCGCCACCAACCCGTCGAACCGGTTCACCTCGCCGAGGAAGGCGGCGACAAAGGGCGATGCCGGCTCGCAATAGATTTCTTCCGGCGCCCCGTTCTGGACCACCTGGCCGTCCCGCATCACCACCACCCGGTCGGCCATCATCATGGCTTCCTCGGCATTGTGGGTGACGAACAGCGTGGCCGCGCCGCTCGTCTTCAGCAAATGCATGGAATCGTCGCGCACCCGGCCGCGCAGTTCCGGGTCGAGGCCGGAGAACGGCTCGTCCAGGAGCACCAGATTGGGCTCCGGGGCCAGCGCGCGGGCGAGCGCGACGCGCTGCTGCTGGCCGCCGGAGAGGACATGGGGATAGGAGCCGGCATAGGCGGCCATTCCGACCTTGTCCAGCAGGTTGTCCGCCCGGCGGCGCTGCTCCCTGCGCGTCAGGCGGCTCAGGCCGAATGTCACGTTGTCTCGCACCCGGAGATGCGGAAAGAGGGCGTAGTCCTGGAACATCATCGAGACGCGCCGCTGCTCTGGCGGCACTGTCCGGTCCGGCCCGGTCACGATTTCGCCGGCGATGGCGATCCGGCCCGCCGCCGGGCGCTCCAGGCCCGCCACGAGCCGCAATGTCGTCGTCTTGCCGCATCCGGAGGGCCCGAGCAGGCAGACGATCTCTCCGGCATCCACCGCGAAGCTCACCCCGTCGAGCACGGCTTCGCCGTCATAGCCGTGGGCCAGTCCCTCAACCTGCAGAGTGGGTGCGCTCATTCCTGCCGTTCCGCTCAGATGACCGCCATGAGCCCCTCGATGATCAGCCGCACCGGCTGCCATATCAGCCAGTCCGCCGGATCGAACCCGATACCCGCCATGGACAGCAGCGAGGGCAGCACAAACAGCACGACAAGGATAAGGACAATCCCGCCGCGCTCCAAGACCGCAAGGCGGCGGGCGATGCGGAGCGGCAGCAGCGCCGTCAGGATGCGCCCGCCGTCGAGGGGCGGCACCGGGAGCATATTGAAGACCGCGAGTATGGCGTTGAGGATCACGCTCTTCCGGGCGGTCTCGGCCAGCCAGCCGCCCCCCGGCATATCCGGGGCCCAGCCCACGGCCTGGATGACGACCAGCGACGCTACGCAGAGCGCAAGATTGGCCGCCGGGCCTGCAACGGCCACCAACGCCATGCCGAGCCGGGCGGGCCGGAGCCGGGCGAAATTGACGGGCACGGGCTTCGCGTAGCCGATGAGGAAGGGCGCGCCGGTCATGAGCAGCAGACCCGGCAGCAGCAATGTGCCGAACGGGTCGATATGGCGGACGGGATTGAGGGTGACCCGCCCGAGGCGCCGGGCGGTGTCGTCTCCGAGCTTCCATGCGGCCCATCCATGGGCCGCCTCATGGCAACCGACGGCCAGCAGCAGCGGCAGCGCCCAGACGGACAGCTGGTAGGCGAACTCCTCCAGGGAAAGACCGCTCACGATGCGGCCAGCCAGTCCCGGGCCCGCTGCCAGCGTTGCGACGCTGCCGCCGTCATCGCGCCGGTCGCACGGGCGACCGCCGTCATCTCCGCCGGGTCGCCATTGCAGTGCAGTGCAACATCGCAACCGGCGTCGAGCGCCCGGCTCGCCCGCAGGCCGACCGGGCCTTCGAGGGCGCGCATGCAGAGGTCGTCGGTGAGCAGAAGCCCGTCGAATCCGATGCGCCCGCGCACGATTTCCCCGATCACCGCCGGCGAAAGCGTCGCCGGCAGGGCGGCGTCCCAGTCGCGGTAGAGCACATGCGCGGTCATGCCGACCGGCAGGTCGGAAAGGGCGGCGAACGCCGCGACGGAAGGCTCGTCGGCGTCCGTCTCCGGCAGGGTCTCGTGGCTGTCGCCGCGCGCGCGCCCGTGCCCGGGCAGGTGTTTGACCACCGGCAGCACGCCGACGTCCCGCAGGCCCTCGGCATAAGCGCGGGCATGGACCGCGACAACGGCCGGGTCGCTGGAGAAGGCGCGTTCGCCGATCACCTCATGGGTCACGCCGGGCGCGTGGACGTCCGCGACCGGGGCGCAGTTCACGTCGATGCCGAGCCCGGCCAGCATCTCGCCGATGGCCCGCGCTGTCGCCCGCGTCGTCCCGACCGGCCCTTCGGCAAGGCGGGCCGCGGAGGGGAAGGCCGGCCAGTGCGGCGGGCCGAGACGCGCCACGCGCCCGCCCTCCTGGTCGATCAGGATGGGTGCGCGCTCGTCGCCCACCGCGTCGCGCAGTTCGGCCGTCAGCCGGCAGATCCCGGCGGGGTCCGGCAGGTTGTAATCGAAGAGGATGAAGCCGAGCGGGTTTGCGTCGCGGAAGAAGTCCCGTTCCCAGGCCTTGAGCGCGGGGCCGGCGCAGCCGAAAACGGCTGCAAGCGGCGCCGCGCGCGGGCCGGTCCGCTCAGCGAACGATGAAGCAATCGACATTGCGCGCCTTCAGCTGTTCGCAAACGATTTGCGCAAGCGCCGGCGTTGAGACCGGTCCCGCGCGGACGCGCACCATGCCGCTGCCTGGGACGAAGTCCGTATCCATGCGGCCGAGCAGGTCGCCATGCCGTTTCTTGAGGGCTCTCCATGCCTCGCGGGCAGCAGCGTCGGTGCCGAATGCGCCGAGCTGCACGAAAACTTCGCTGGCGGCCTCCGGCTCCGGCCTTGAGGACTGCGGCCGGGGCACGGGCGGGGCAGAGGCGGTTGCGCTGCCGTCCCGAGGTGCCGGCACCGGCATGGGCGCGGCTTTCCGCCCGGTCTCTGCCGGGCCGGGCGCCGGCGCAGGACGCGGCACGACCGGCCGGGGCGCCTCCGGCAGCGGGCCGATGGTCTCGGGCACCGCTCCCGGCCGGCCGCGCACCAGCGCTTCGTAGATGCTGACATCCTGATGGTCGATATCGAGGCCCCCCGAATCCTGCGGCGCAACCTTGTAGTCCCCCTTCGGCGCGGCGACCACGGGCAGGTCTGCGTCGCTCGATCCGAGCAGCGCCCGGTAGCCGAACCACAACACCCCCCCGAGCGCGATGACCGACAGCACGCCCAGACCGGCAGCCGGAGCGTGTGGCGTCGGCTCTCGGGCGCCGCCGCCACGGCCCTACATCCGCTCCACCGGCTCGACGCCGAGCGTCCGGAGCCCCCCGGCGATCGCGATGGCGGTCGCGCGGACCAAGGCCAGCCTCGCGCGCGTTCCGGCCGGGTCGTCGTCCTGGATGAACCGCAGCCGCGCATTTTCCCGGCCCTTGGTCCAGAGCGCGTGGAAGTCGGTCGCGACATCCATGAGGTAGAAGGCCGCGCGGTGCGGCTCATGCGCTTCGGCAGCCGATTCGACCGTATGCGGCCAGGCCGCGAGCCGGCGGATCAACGCCAGTTCCTCGGGCGCTTCGAGATGCGCCAGGTCGCCCGCGCCGGCCGGCCCGATTTCCTCCCCGTGGCGCAGCACCGAGCAGCACCGGGCATGGGCGTACTGGACATAGAACACCGGATTGTCGCGCGACTGTGCCACAGCCTGGGCGAGATCGAAGTCGAGCGGCGCGTCGTTGCGGCGGGTGAGCATCAGGAAGCGCAGCGCGTCCCGCCCGACCTCCTCCAGCACCTCCTGCAGCGTCACGAAATCGCCGCTGCGCTTCGACATGCGCACCAGTTCGCCGCCGCGCAGCACGCGCACGAGCTGGCAAAGCTTGACATCGAGCCTGGCATCGGTCGCGGCCGACACCGCCGCCTGCATGCGCTTGACATAGCCGCCATGGTCGGCGCCCCAGACGTCGATCAGTTCCTCGAAGCCGCGCGCCGCCTTGTCCATGTGGTAGGCGATATCGGAGGCGAAATAGGTCCAGCCGCCGTCGGACTTCTTTAGCGGCCGGTCCACATCGTCCCCGGCCTCGGTCGAGCGGAACAGCATCTGTCGGCGGCCGGGCTCCCAGCCTTCGGGCTTCCTGCCCTTTGGCGGGTCCAGCACGCCCCAATAGACGAGCCCCTTTTCCTCGAGCCCCGCGATAGCGCGCTCGACGCCGCCGGACTCGACGAGCGCGCGTTCGGACGCGAACACGTCCTGCGCGATGCCGGCGGCGGCGAGGTTCTCGCGGATCGCCGCCATCATCGCGGCGACGGCGCGCTCGCGGAACGGCGCCAGCCACTCGCCTTCGGCGGCGTCGCGGTAGCGCGGGCCGAACTCCTCCGCCAGCGCTTCGCCGACCGGCTTGAGGTAGTCGCCCGGATACATCTCCTCCGTCATCGGGCCGGGCGTCTCGCCCAGCGCTTCCAGATAGCGGTAATGGACGGAGCGGGCGAGCGCGTCCACCTGGGCGCCGGCATCGTTGATGTAATACTCGGTGGTGACCGCATAGCCGGCCCTGGCGAGAAGGCGGGCGAGCGCATCGCCGAACACGGCGCCGCGCGCATGGCCGACATGCAGCGGCCCGGTCGGGTTGGTGGAGACATACTCCACATTGACCCGTCGCCCGGCGCCGATATCGGTGTCGCCGTAGGCCGGCCCCGCCTCGAGGATTGCGGGAATCCGCGCCTGCCAGAATTCGGGCGTCATGCGCAGGTTGACGAAGCCGGGGCCGGCGACCTCGGCGCTCGCGAACCTTCCGTCGGCGCGAAGGCGTTCGGCAAGCGCTTCGGCCAGGTCGCGGGGCTTCATGCCGGCGGCGCGGGCTGCCGGCATTGCCGCATTGGTGGCGAAATCCCCATGCGCGGGATCGCGCGGCAACTCCACGCCGGCGGCGGGGGCGTCGAGCCCGCCCGCAACATCGCGAAGGGCGTCGCGCACGGCCTGTCCGAGCTCGCGAAAGACGTTCATCGCGGTCAGGGGTCTCCGTTGCAGAGGCGGTCGTGCTCGCGGAAGGCGTAGCGATCAGTCATCCCGGCAATATAGTCCGCGACGATGCGCGCCGTCCGGCAGGCATTCGCGCCGTCCGTGCGGCTCCGCCATTCCGGGGGCAGCGCCTCGGGCCGGGCCGAGAGCGCGGCGAACAGGTCCGTCACCACTTCCTTCGCCCGCCCGGTCTCCGCCTCCACATCCGGATGGCGGTAGAGGCACTTGCGCAGGAAGCCCTTGAGCGCCCGGTCCGTCTCCGCCATGCCTTCCGAGAAGGCGACCAGCGCCCGGCCCGCCCGGCGGACTTCGTCGGCGCTTGCGGGCCGGGCCTCGGCGAGCCGCCGGCGGGTCTCCTCCACTGTGTCGGCCACCATGGCCCGCACGCCCCGGCGCACGGTCTCGTGAATGAGGCGCGCCGGCGGCAACGGCCCGTAGCGCCCTTCCACCTCGGCCAGCGCCGCGCCGAACAGGGGCAGGCCGCGCAGGTCGTCGAGGCCTATCAGCCCGGCGCGCACGCCGTCGTCGATGTCGTGGTTGTTGTAGGCGATGTCATCGGCGAGCGCGGCGGCCTGGGCTTCGAGGCCCGGCCACTCTTCGAGCCGGAGTTCCAGCTCGCGGTCCAGGTTTGCAACGGGCGCGGGAACGGCGTCGGGCGCCACCGGCCCGTTATGCTTTGCGAGGCCCTCCAGCGTCTCCCAGGTGAGGTTCAGGCCGTCGAAGGCGGCGTAGCGCGCCTCCAGCCGGGTGACGATGCGCAGCGTCTGGACATTGTGGTCGAAGCCGCCGGAGCCGCCGAGCGCTGCATCCAGCGCGGCTTCGCCCGCATGGCCGAAGGGGGTGTGGCCGAGGTCGTGCGCGAGCGCCAGCGTCTCCGCCAGCGTTCCCTCAAGGGCGAGGCTCCGGCAGATGCCGCGCGCGATCTGGCCGACTTCGAGCGAATGGGTGAGCCGGCTGCGATAGTGGTCGCCCTCGACGCAAACGAAGACCTGGGTCTTGTATTGCAGGCGCCGGAACGCCGTGGAATGGAGGATGCGGTCGCGGTCGCGCTGGAACGGTGTGCGGTCGCCGGTTTCGGGCTCTGGATAGCGCCGGCCCCGCCCGTCGGTCGGAGACGCGGCGTAAGGCGCAAGCGGGGCGTTCATCGCCGCCGGCCGGCCGCGCTGCCGCCATCGCCCATCCTGTCCGTCATGCGCTGTCCTTTTCGGGGCTTCCGCCCGGACTCCCCGCCCGGCGGCGCCCCGCAGCATAGCATCGGCGGGCCGGGCGGGGCTAGTCGTGCCGTATTCGTTCTTGCGCTGCGGAGCCGGCTCTGCCTATGATTCGCCGTCGATGGAGACCGGGCCCGCAACGGGCCGGGGAGACGACAACGCCGTGGCGACTGTATCCCAGGACCGCATCCGCAGTGCGCTTGAGCAGCAGGGCATACAGTCCGATGTTGCCGCAGCGTTGGCGGAGGCCACTGCAAGGCGCGGCGTCGCGCCCTCCTACAGGGACTGGTTGCTACCCATTCTGGCGGCCGGCCTGCTGGCGCTGCTCGGCTGGATTGCGCTCTCCATCCACGACATGAACGCCCGCATCGGCGTCATCGAAACGCGCCTGATCGCGCTGGAGGAGGGTCAAGCATCTCTCCGGGAGGGCCAGGCATCTATCAGGAAGGAACTACAGGTCCTCGACGACAGGGTGGACGATGTTTTCCAGCGCTTGCCGCCGATGAGGTAGCCCGCTCAAGCCCCCCGGAAATTTGCCGGGCGCGATTCGCGGAAGGCGGCGACGCCCTCGGCGAAATCCTCGGTCAGCTCGGTCAGCATGACTTCTTCGGTGTCCATGTGAATGGCGGCCCCGGCGAGCGCGCCGGCGATGGCGTTGACGGTGGTCTTGGTCATGCGCAGCGGCACGGGCGGCATGGCGGCGGCGCGGGCGGCGAGTTCGAGCGCGCGTTCGGCCGCCCCGCCGTCTTCCACCACCTCCTGCGCCAGCCCCCAGGCGAGCGCGTCGGCAGCCTCGATGCGGTCGTTGCCGAGGCAGAGGATCTGCTTGGCGCGCGCCGGACCCACGAGCGCGACGAGACGCGGGATCGTGCCCCAGCTCATGGAAAGGCCGAGCGCGACCTCCGGTGCGCGGAAATGCGCGCCCCGGCCCACTACACGGAGGTCGAATGCGGCGGCCAGCGCCAGCCCGCCGCCGATGGCGAACCGCTCTATGGCGGCAATGGTGAACTGCTCCAGGCCCTCCCAGGCCGCGCAGAGGCGCTTGCCGGCCCCGGCCGCATGGCGCCGGGCAAGCATCGGCTTGTCGCGGCGCAGCTCCATCGCTGGGTCGGACAGGTCGCGCCCGGCGGAAAATCCGCTGCCGTCCGGCGTGCGCAGCACGATGGCCGAGGTTTCGAGGTCGTCGCGGAAGTTCAGCGCCGCGTCGGTCAATTCCTCGATTGCCTTGAGCGACAGCGGGTTCAGGCGGTTGCCCCGGTCGAAGGTGACGGTCGCTACGCGGTCCTCGCGCTCGATGGAGACATAGTCGAAAGCCATGGCGGGAAGGGTCCTTGCCGGTGGGGTGGAAAACGGGTCAGAGGCCGAGCGCTAGGGGGATGTCGCAGAAGCGGTCCACGACGCACGCCGATCCGCTCGGGCGGCCGTAGCCGAAACTTACGCCGACGAAGGCGGTGCCGGCGCTGCGCGCGGCCTCTTCGTCATTCGTCGAGTCGCCGACCATGGCGGCCGCTTCGGGCCGGGCGCAGAGCGGCTCCAGACAGGCGAGCAGATGGCGCGGGTCGGGCTTCCGGAAGGGAGTGCAGTCGCCGCCGACCAGCACCGCAAATCGGTCCGCAATGTCGAGGGCGGCGAGTGTAAGGCGGGCCGCCGCCAGCGGCTTGTTGGTGCAAATGCCGAGACCGACCCCGGCCTCCGCCATCCGGGCGAGCGTCTCCGGCACGCCGGGATAGAGGCAGCCGAGGACGGGCTGGCCGGGATTCGCATAGGCTTCGGAGAAAGCGCGCTCGCCGCGGTCGAGGGCCTCACCGCCGGCCGGTCCGCCGCGCAGCGCGAAGGCGCGCTCGACGGCCTTGCGGGCGCCGTCGCCGATAAGGCGCGCGGCCTCTTCGCTCGTAACCGGTTCCAGGCCCTCGCCGGCCAGCGCCGCATTCGCCGCAAATGCGATGTCCGCCGCGCTGTCCACAAGCGTGCCGTCGAGATCGAAGATGACGATGTCGATTGTCATAACCCGAAATAAAGCTTGAACCGTGTCCGGTTGTGCCGCAACGAGTTTCGCATAGTTTTAGGCCCGGAACGCGAAGCGGAGGAACGGACATGGCGCGGCGGGCGCTGGCGGCGGTAGTGCTGGCGGCAGGCAGGGGCGAGCGCATGCGCTCGTCGAAGCCGAAGGCGCTGCATGAAATCGCCGGGAAGGCGATGGTCGCCCAGGTGCTCGACACGCTGGGCGAACTGGCGCCGGAGCGGGCGGTCTGCGTTACAGGGCCGGGCATGGACCGGGTGGCGGCCGCAGCCGCCCCGGCGGAGACGGTCGTGCAGGCCGAGCCCCTCGGCACCGCCCATGCCGTGCTTGCTGCCCGCGAGGCGCTGGCCGGCTTCGACGGGACGGTGCTGGTGCTGTTCGCCGATACGCCGCTGCTCCGGGCCTCGACAATGCAGGCGCTCGCGGACTCGCTGGCGGGCGGCGCCGCCGTCGCCGTGCTGGGGATGCGGCCCTCCGGCGCCAACCAGTACGGCCGCGTGGTGCCGGATGCCGAGGGCAAGCCGGAAGCAATTGTGGAATGGCGCGACGCCGGCCCGGAGGTGCGCGCCCTGCCGGTCTGCAATGCCGGCATCATGGCGGTCGAAGGCCGCTGCCTCTTCCCCCTGCTCGAACGGGTCGGCAACGACAATGCCAAGGGCGAATACTACCTGACCGACATCGTGGCGCTCGCGCGCCGCGACGGACTCGGCACGGCGCTGATCGAAGCCGCCGAGGAGGAGGCGCTCGGCATCAATTCGCGCACCGAGCTCGCCGGCGCGGAAGCTGCGATGCAGCGCCGGCTCCGGGAACGCGCCTTCGCCGCCGGCGTCACCATGCCGATGCCGGAAACCGTCTATCTCAGCCACGACACCCGCTTCGGCAGGGATGTGACCGTCGGCCCGAACACCGTGTTCTTGACCGGGGTGATAGTGGAGGAGGGCGCGGAAATCCGGGCGTTCTGCCATCTGAAGGGAGCGGTCGTGCGTTCCGGCGCGCGGGTCGGCCCCTATGCCCGGCTCAGGCCCGGCGCCGATGTCGGGCCCGGAGCGGGCGTCGGCAATTTCGTCGAGGTGAAGAACGCCGTGCTGGAGGCGGGCGCCAAGGCGAACCATCTCGCCTATATCGGCGATGCCCATGTCGGTGCGGATGCGAACATTGGCGCCGGAACGATCACCTGTAATTTCGACGGCTTCCGCAAGCACCGGACCGAAATCGGCGCGGGCGCGTTCATCGGCTCCAATACCGCGCTCGTCGCCCCGGTCACGGTCGGCCCCGGCGCCGTTATCGGCGCGGGCTCGACCGTCAGCCGCGATGTCGAGGCGGACGCGCTGATGGTGGAACGCGCCCCGCAGACCGAACGCAAGGGCTGGGCCGCCCGCCTGCGCGCACGGCGCGACCGGCGCCATTCGGAGTCCTGACCGACCGATGTGCGGCATTATCGGCATTCTGGGACGCGAACCCGTCGCCTGGGCCCTGATCGACGCACTGAAGCGCCTCGAATATCGCGGCTACGACTCCGCCGGCATCGCCGTACTCAACAATGGCGCAATCTGCCGCCGGCGCGCGGAGGGCAAGATCGACCGGCTGCGCGACCTGGTGGCTGCCAGCCCGGTGACGGGCCTCACCGGCATCGGCCATACGCGCTGGGCGACCCATGGCGCGGCGAACGAGACCAACGCCCACCCGCATGCGACCGGCCGCGTGGCGGTGGTGCATAACGGCATCGTCGAGAACTTCCTGACGCTGCGCGCCGAGCTGGAGGCCGAGGGCTGCGTCTTCGTTACCGAGACCGATACGGAAGTCGTGGCGCAGCTCATCACCTGCAATCTGGAGCGGGGATCGGAGCCGGTCGCGGCGACCCACGCCGCGCTGAAGCGGCTCGAAGGGGCGTTCGCGCTCGCCATCCTGTTCGCCGGCGAAGAAGACCTGATGATCGGCGCGAGGCGGGGCAGTCCGCTGGCCTTCGGCCAGGGCGAGGGCGAGATGTTCCTCGGTTCCGACGCGCTGGCGCTGGCACCCTTCACGGACCGCATCGCCTTCCTCGAAGAGGACGACTGGGCGGTCTTCTCGCGCAGCGCGGCGGAGGTGCGCGATGCGCAAGGCTGCGCGGTCGCGCGGCCGATGCGCCGCAACCGCCTTGCCGGCGCCATGATAGGCAAGGGCAATTACCGCCATTTCATGCAGAAGGAGATCCACGAGCAGCCGACCGTGATCGGGGATACGCTCCGGGCGCTGTTCAACCCGCTGACGCGCTCGGTCGCCCTGCCGGACCTCGGTATCGACCTGGCTTCGGTCGCCCGCGTGACCGCGTCGGCCTGCGGCACGGCCTATTATGCGGGCCTGGTCGGGAAATACTGGCTGGAAAGCCTGGCGCGGCTGCCGGTCGATCTCGATATCGCCTCCGAACTGCGCTACCGCGAGCCGCCGCTGGAGCCGGGGGGCATGGCGCTCCAGATCTCCCAGTCGGGCGAGACCATCGACACGCTGGAGGCGCTGCGCTATGCGCGCCGGCAAGGCCTGCATGCAGTGTCCATCGTCAATGTCGCGGAGAGCGCGCTCGCACGCGAAAGCGACGCGGTGATCCACACGCTCGCCGGCCCCGAGATCGGCGTCGCCTCGACCAAGGCGTTCACGACCCAGCTTGTCGTTCTGGCGGCGCTGGCGATTGCGGCGGCGCAAGCCCGGGGCGCGATAGACGTGGCCGAAGCCGGCCGGCTGACCGAGGCGCTGCTGGAAGTGCCCTCGCGCACGGCCGACATCCTGGAGCAGGACGGCGGTATCGAGGCGCTGGCGCATCGCATCGCGACGGCCCGCGACGTGCTCTATATCGGGCGCGGCACGAGCTTCGCCATCGCGCTCGAAGGGGCGCTGAAGCTCAAGGAGCTCTCCTATATCCACGCCGCCGGACATGCCGCGGGCGAGATGAAGCACGGGCCGATCGCGCTGATCGACGAAGACGTGCCCGTGGTCGCCATCGCGCCGTCGGACGGGCTGTTCGACAAGACGGCCTCCAATATCCGCCAGGTCGCGGCGCGCGGTGGGCGGGTGGTCCTCGTCAGCGATGCCGCGGGAATCGAGGCGGTCGGGGACCATGCGGAAGCCGCCATCGAGATGCCGGCGGTCGATCCGTTCGTCGCGCCGATCCTCTATGCCATCCCCGTCCAGCTGCTCGCCTATCACACGGCGGTGGCGAAGGGCACGGATGTGGACCAGCCGCGCAACCTCGCCAAGGCGGTCACCGTCGAATAGGCCGAACGGTCCTGCGGATCAGCAGGCAGACCGGCAGCATCGGCAACAGGCAGAACACCGCCATGGCGATGAAGCCGTCCTGGAAGCCCAGCATGTTCGCCTGCGCGGTCACGACATGGCCCAGATAGTCGAGCGCCACCTGCTCGCGCACGCCGTCCGGCAGGCCGGCGCGGCCCAGCAGGCCGCCCACCCGGCCGAGAAGCTCGCGCGTGGCGTCGTTGGCCGGCGACTGGGTTGCCGTGAAGGCGTCGCTGTGGTGCCCGATGCGCCGTTCGAGCACCACCACCAGGATGTTGATGCCGCAGGAGCCGCCCAGCATCAGCAGCAGGTTCACAACGCCCGCGCCGCTGTCGAGCTGCCGGGGCGGGAGGGCGGCGAGCGCGGTGTTGTTAAGCGCCGGCGTGACGAAGGCGACGCCGATCCGGTTCACCAGCAGGTAGCCTGCGATGGTCCAGAAGGCGGTGTCGCTGTCGGCGCCCGCCATCATCACCGCGCTCGCCATGGCCGCCGCCATGCCGCCGACGACGATCAGCGGCGCGGGGAACCGGTCGGACAGCCGCCCGGCAAGCGGCAGCAGCAGCGCCGCGACGATGCAGCCCGGCAGTAGCAGGGACCCCGCCTCGGTGGCGGTGTAGCCCGGCACCATCTGGCCGAAGACGGGGAAGATATAGACCGTGCCGAAGGAGGCGAAGGCGAACACGAAGCTGGTCATTCCGGCGGCGGCGAAGCGCAGGTTCCGGAACAGGCTGAGGTCGAGCAGGCTTGCATTCGACCGGAATTGCGAGAGCAGGAAGCCCGCCGTGGTGAAGACGAACCCGCCCCAGATCGCCAGCATGTAGTCCGAGAACCAGCCCTCGCGCTGGCCGGAGGCGATGCCGGTGGTAAGCAGGAATATCGCGGCCGCGATCAGCGCGAAGCCGAGCGCATCGAAGGGCCCCGGCGGCGCGCGCTCCTGGCGTTCGGGGATGAAGAAGACGCCCAGCACCAGGGCCGCCGCCGCCGCCGGCAGCGGCACCAGGAAGATGTAGCGCCATTCCAGCAGGTCGATGGCGAGGCCGCCGATGGCGGGCCCGAGGCCGAGCGCGAAGACCACGCCCATGCTGAACAGGCCCATGGCGAGGCCGCGCCTGTCCGGCGGGAAGACCTGGAACAGCACCACCATGACGAGCGGCTGCACGATGCCGGAGGACAGGCCCTGGACGATGCGGCCGACCACGATGAGGCTGAAACTGGGCGCCCACCAGCAGATCATGCTGCCGATGCCGAACAGGACCAGCGAGAGCGCGAAGGCGTTGCGCTGGCCGATGCGCGCGACCAGCCAGCGGTTGAGGAGCAGGCTCGCCGTGTTCGTGGCGAGGAAGGCGGTGGCAAGGAACTGCGCCCGGTCCTGCCCGATTCCGAACGTGCCCATGACATGGGGGATCGCGACATTCGCCATGGTGCTGGAGAACACCATGGTGAAGAACGCCAGCAGCCCCGTCGCGGTGACAAGCCAGATATAGAAGGGGCTGCGGTCCAAGGGGCGCTCCTGCCGGAAGCCGGAGGAGGGGGATAATAGGCCCCTCGGGCCGGGAGGCCAGACCGGCGCCTCGCGACGCGTTTCACCGGCGTTCCCGACATGGGATTCAGGCCATGGTCCTCTGCCGCGCCGGGGCCCTTGACATGGGGGAAGGCGTGGTAAGCTGGGAGTAGAGGAAAGGCGACGGAGCCAGAGAGGTATGCCGGAAACGGACGGGAGACATGCACCCGGCGTAGGAGGCCTGATGACAAAACATGACATTTCATGACACTTCGCGGCCGCCGGTCTGCACGGCCTCCATCGGAACCCGGTCGCAGGCTCGTCGGTTCCGGTCCGCGAACGGTGGTATTAACCTTGGTCTTTCGGATCATGTCCCCTGTCCGGCCGGGGCGAGCCGAAGCAGGAGCCAACCGGGGAGAACGGCAATGTTGGTGACACTCGGCGAGATGCCCGCGAAGGCCGCGGCGGCGTTCGGAGACAAGACGGCGGTGATTTTCGAGGACGCGCCCTGCAGTTTCGAGGCGCTGGACCGGCGGGCCAACCGGTTCGCCAATGCCCTGGTGGCCGCGGGCATAGAACCCGGCGACCGGGTGACGCTCTGCGCGCCGAATTCGCTGGACTGGGTCGCGGCCTATTTCGGCACGGCCAAGGCCGGCGCCGTGCTCAACCCGGTCACCGCCATGCTGACCGC
Source organism: Alphaproteobacteria bacterium (assembly GCA_965261985.1). Classification (GTDB taxonomy): domain Bacteria; phylum Pseudomonadota; class Alphaproteobacteria; order Bin95; family Bin95; genus Bin95. The sequence goes on along the minus strand of OZ253490.1, from coordinate 2,709,142 downwards.
AGGCGAAATCGGCTACATCGCCGGCAATTGCGGCTCGAAGCTGTTGCTGGTCGGGCCGGGCAAGGGCGACGCGCTGTTCGAGGCGCTGGCGGGGACCGATGTCCAGCGGGTCGTTATAGCGGCGGACGAGGCGCCGGCCGGGGCGGTGACCTATGAGGATTTCATAGCCGGCGCGTCGGAGGAGTTCGAACCGCGTCCGCGCGCGCTCGATGACCTGGGCGCGATCGGCTACACCTCGGGCACGACCGGCCATCCGAAGGGCGCCATGATGTCCAACCGCGCCATTTCGGTCAGCACGGCCGGAACCGTGCTGATGCATGGCCGAACTGCGGCCGACACCACCGTCAGCGCGCTGCCCTGCTCGCATGTTTACGGCATGGCGGTGATGAATTGCGGCCTGCTCTGCGGATCGACGCTGGTGCTGCTGGAGCGGTTCGAGTCCGAGACGATGCTGCGCTCGGTCGAACGCTACCGCGCGACGATGCTGGAAGCGGTGCCGACCGGCTTCATGTACATGCTGTCCGACCCTGCGATGGGCAAATACGACCTGTCGAGCCTCGACCGGATGACGACCGGCGGGCAGACCATTCCGCAGGCCACCGCCGCCGAGGTCGAGGAAAAGTTCGGCGCAACGCTGCTGGAGCTTTGGGGCATGACGGAACTGGCCGGCCCCGGAACGACCCATGCCCGGGCCTGCGAGCGCCGGCTCGGTTCCATCGGCGTCGCCATACCCTATGTGGAGGCGCGCATCGGCGCCCTGGAAGACAGCGCGGCGACCGCGCCGGTGGGCGAGCCGGGCGAGTTGCTGATCCGCGGGCCCATCGTGCCGCTGGGCTATTACGGCAACGAGGCGGCGACGAAGGAAGCCTTCGACGAGGACGGCTGGTTCCGGACCGGCGACGTCGCCTACCGGGACGAGGATGGGTTCCTTTGGGTCGTGGACCGCAAGAAGGATATGATCTTGACCGCCGGCTTCAATGTCTATCCGGCGGAGCTGGAACGGGTGCTGGCGGCCCACCCCGATGTCTCGATGGTCGCCGTCGGCGGCGTGCCGGACCGGGAGAAGGGCGAGCTCGCCAAGGCTTATATCGTGCCGCGTCCCGGCGCCGAGCCTACGGCGGACAGCATCGTGGCCCACTGCCGCGAGCACCTGGCGCCCTACAAGGTGCCGCGTAAGATCCAGTTCGTCCCGGACCTCCCGGTCAACGCGACCGGCAAGATCCTGCGGCGGGAATTACACACGATCGACGACGACGCGTGACCGCGGCTCCGCCTCGCCCGGCAAGGGCGCGCTCCCTTGCCGGGCGGGGTGGATGCTGCGAGAGTCCCGCTTCCGGACGTGATCGGGGGAGACGGAGGGCCATGGAACTCGACGAGGCGATGCGGACCGCCTTCGCCTGCCGGGACTTCACGGAAGACCCGGTTTCGGACGAGACGATCTGCAAGCTGCTGGAAGCCGCCCGTTTCGCGCCGAGCGGCGGCAACCGGCAGGGCAACCGGGTGATCGTGGTCCGCGATCCCGCGACCAGGGCCCGGCTGGCGGGACTCGCCGAACCGGCGGCGAAGCGCTACGCGGCCCAGGTCAAGCGCGGCGAGAGCCCCTGGAACACGGTGCATCCCTCGGCGGTCACGGACGAGGAAGCGGCCGCCACCCGGGCGCCGTCGCGCCTGACGGAGCCGTTCAAGGAAGCGCCCGTGGTGCTGGTGTTCATCGTCGATCTCGGCGCCGTCGCCTCGATGGACCGCAATCTGGACCGCGTCGGCGTCATCTCCGGGGCGTCGATCTACCCCTTCGTGTGGAACACGCTGCTGGCGGCGCGCCAGGCCGGGCTCGGCGGCACCATCACCACGCTCGCCGTCGCCGAGGAGCCGGAAGTCAGGCGCCTGCTCGACATACCGGCGCATTTCGCCGTGGCGGCCGTCGTGCCGCTCGGCAAGCCGGTCCACCAGTTGACGAAGCTCCGCCGCCTCAGCGTCGCCGAGATCGCGACCCGCGAACGCTTCGGCGGCGATGCGCTGACGGATAGCTGAGGAGCGGGCCGGTGGCGCGAGGCGGAAAGATGCACCTGGCCCAGTTCCTGACGCACGGGCCCACCTACCACAGCCTCGCCATGTGGCGGCATCCAAGGACCGACCCCGCATGGGACTGGGCGCGGCCGGGCCTCTACGAGCATATCGCGCGCACCTGCGAGCGCGGGCTGTTCGACATGGTGTTCTTCGCCGACCTCAACTACATCTCGGACACTTACCGGGGCTCGCTGGAGCCGTCGCTGCGCTACGCCGTCCAGGCGCCCGAGCACGACCCGGTGCCGCTGCTCGGCTGGCTCGGCGCGGTGACGGAGCGCATCGGCGTCGCGGCCACCTTCTCGGTCTCCAATCAGCATCCCTTCTACGCCGCCCGCCTCTGGGCGACGCTCGACCACATGACCTCCGGGCGGGCCGGCTGGAATGTGGTGACGTCCATCAACAGCAACCAGGCCGCGAATTACGGCACCGAGCGCGAGCCGACGGAGCGGCGCTACGAACGCGCGCACGAATATATGGACGTCTGCCGCAAGCTCTGGAACAGCTGGGACGAGGACGCCGTGCTGCTCGACCGCGAGGGCGCGCGCTTCGCCGACGGCTCGCGGGTGCGCCGGATCGAGCATGAGGGCGAGTTCTTCCGCTCGCGCGGGCCGCTCAATGTGGTGCGCTCGCCGCAGAACGGCCCGGCGATCCTGCAGGCCGGAACCTCGCCCGGCGGGCGCGACTTCGCCGCCCGCTATGCGGATGCCGTGTTCGCCATCCAGCCGCGCGCGGAGGATGCCGGCGCCTATCTCGCCGACATCAAGGCGCGCATGGAATCCTTCGGGCGCCGGCCCGAGAGCTGCCGCATCCTGTTCGGCATGCAGCCGATCCTGGGCGAAACGGAGGCGCATGCGCGCGAGAAGCAGGAGGAGCACAACGAGCTGGTGCCGGTCGAGGGGGGCAAGGCCATCCTCTCCGCCCATCTCAACATGGACCTCGCAGGGATCGGCGACGACGACATCATGCTGGAGCGCCCGGAGCCGGAGCTGGTGCGCATGCGCACCCGCTTCCGCAAGACGGACGGCACGCCTATGACGTTGGCAGAGGTCGCGCGCCGCCACGGGGAGAGCGTGAGCCTGCCGCAGTTCGTCGGCACGCCGGAGAGCGTTGCGGACCAGATGGAGGCCTTCTTCGACGAGGCCGGCGGCGACGGCTTCATGCTCTCGTCGATCTACAGCCCCGGCGCCATCGAGGAATTCGTGGACCTCGTGGTGCCCATCCTCCAGCGCCGCGGCCGCTTCCGCACCGAATACAAGGGCACGACGCAACGCGAACTGCTGGCCCAGGAAGATTGATGTCCGCCATGCCTTTCATTGAGGTGCAGGACCTGCCGGCTGCCGGGCGGCTGCTGGCGCTGGATGTTGGCGACAAGACGGTCGGGGTTGCCGTTTGCGATCCGGGGCGGATGGTGGCTTCCCCGGCGGGCACGGTCCGGCGGGCGAAGCGATTTGCGGACACGGCGGCGATGCTGCTGGCGGCTGCCGACGAGCGGGGCACGGCGGCGCTGGTCGTGGGCCTGCCGCTGGACCTCGACGGCGGCGAGGGGCGGCGCGCGCGGCAGGTGCGCCAGTTCGTGCTGAACCTGATGGGGCACCGCGACCTGCCGGCGCTGATGTGGGACGAGCGCTTCTCCACCAACGCCGTCGAGCGCGCCATGCTCGCCGACGACGCAAGCCGCCGCCGCCGCCGCGCCGCCAAGGACACGCTGGCGGCCGTCTATATCCTGCAGGGCTTTCTGGATTCCCTGCCCCGGTAACGAGCCGGCGTTCTTACGACGGATTCTGGTCCCAGTCGGGGTCGTCGCTTGGAGACATCGGCGTGTCGGTGGCCAGCAGGCCCTTGCCGGGGACGTAGTTGATTTCGAGCCGGATGCCGTCCGGGTCCTCGAAGACGAAGAAATAGTAGCCGGGCGCAAAATCGCCCTCCAGCGGGCCGCGGTCGATCTTTCCGCCGAGCTCGCGGACCTTGGCCGCCGCCTTGTCCACATCCTCGCGCGACCGTGCCCTGAAGCAGAGGTGATGCAGCCCCACCCGGTTCTGCTCGAAGCGCTCGCCCTCATATTCAGGCGCCGGGCGCTGGATACCGAGCGCGGTGCGCCCGCCCACGTGATAGACGAAATTATTGCCGTCATAGACCTTCTGCAGGCCGAGAAAGGGCAGGAGTCCGCTGTAGAACGCGCGCGCCTCCTCGAACCGGCTCACGGTCAGGATGACATGCGCCATGCCGTTGATCTGGATCATTGCGCCGCTCCGGGATTGGGGTGGGCGAGAAGGTTCTTGCGCGCCTCGGCGTCCCACTCGCCGGTCGGCTTGCCGAATTCGCGCCCGACCTCGTAGCCGCGCCTCAGCGCCGGGCGCTGTTGCAGTCCCTTGTACCAGCGCTTCACATTCGGGAAGCTGTCGAGGTCCACCTGCTGGCGCTTGTAGGTGATGACCCAGGGCCAGCACGCCATGTCGGCGATGGAATAACCGCCGGCGATGAACTCGCGCCCCTCCAGCCGCCGGTCGAGCACGCCGTAGAGGCGCAGCATCTCGTTGGTATAGCGCTCGACGGCATAGGCCAGCGTTTCCGGCGCGTAGAAGCGGAAATGGCCGGACTGGCCGAGCATCGGCCCGAGGCCGCCCATCTGCCACATCAGCCACTCCACGACCGCCATGCGGCCGCGCAGGTCGGTCGGCAGGAACTTGCCCGTCTTCTCCGCGAGATAGAGCAGGATCGCCCCGCTCTCGAACACGGAGACCGGCTCGCCGCCGCCCGGCGGGTCGCGGTCCACGATGGCCGGCATGCGGTTGTTGGGGCTGACCTTCAGGAAATCCGGCTCGAACTGGCCGCCGCGGCCGATATTGACGGGCACGACACGGTAGTCGAGCTCCATCTCCTCCAGGGCTATGGAGATTTTCCAGCCGTTCGGCGTCGGCCAGTAATAGGCGTCGATCATGGCGTTCTCTCCGCCAGCGGGTCAGAAACGGAGCGCGAGGCTCCGGCAGCAGCAGGCCGGCGCCATTCTGGCGCGAGGCGGTCCCGGCGCGCAATTGCCGCCGCGACTTTTCAAGCGCCTTTTCCGCCGCCGATGGCGCCCTCGGCGCGCAGCGCAGCGATTTCCGCTGCATCCATGCCCAGGATTTCGCGCAGCACGGCGTCGGTGTCCTGGCCCAGCAGGGGCGGGGCGGAGGGAGGCACCGTCGGCGTTTCGGAGAAGTTGAACGGTGTGCCGACCAGCCTGAGCCGGCCGCCGGTCGGATGGTCCACCTCGCGGACCATGTTGCGCGCCGCTATTTCCGGCGAGCGCATGGTCTCCGACACGCTGCGCACCGGCCCGGCCGGCAGGCCGGCCGCCTGCAGCAGGGCGATCCAGTTCGCGCATGTGTCCGATGCGAAGACGGCGCCCAGGATTTCGTAAAGCGCCTCGCGGTGTTCGGAGCGCGCCGGCCCGGTGGCGAACCGCGCATCGCCGGCGAGCTCTTCCCGCCCGATGGCCGCGCAGAGGCGCTGGAACAGCCGGTCATAGGCGATCGCCATGTAGAAGCAGCCATCCGAGGTCTCGAACAGGCCGACGGGCACGGCGGACTGGTGGCGGTTGCCGCTGCGCGGCGGGTCCTCTCCGGTCAGCAACTGGTATTGCGCCGCGTTGGAAAGCGATGCGACGGCGCTGTCCATCAGCGAGACGTCGATATGCTGGCCGCGCCCGGTCCGGCCCCGCGCGATCAGCGCCGCCAGGATCGCCTCGGCGGCATAGTGCGAGGTGAGCGTGTCCACGATGGAAAGCGCATGGCGCAGCGGCGGCCCGTCCGGCTCGCCCGTCATCGCCATCATGCCCGACTCGGCCTGCAGCACGGGGTCGAAGCCGGGCCGCGCCGCCATGGGCCCGGTCTGCCCATAGCCGGAGATAGAGCAATAGACGAGATGCGGGTGCCGGGCGTGCATGGCCTCGAAGCCGAGGCCGAGGCGGCCCATGACGCCGGTGCGGAAGTTCTGCGCCAGCACGTCCGAGACTGCCGCCAGACGGTGGATCGTCTCCCTGCCGCCATCCGTCTGCAGGTTGACGGCGACGCTCTTCTTGGAGCGGTTGTAGCTCAGATAGTAGAACGCCTCGCCGCCGGCCTCGGGCGGCTTGATCTGCCGGCTGTCGTCGCCGCCGTCGGGATGCTCGACCTTGATGACCTCGGCCCCGAGGTCCGCCAGCCGCATGGTCGCGAAGGGGCCGGCGACGATCCGGGTGAGGTCGAGGATCCGGACCCCGGAAAGCGGTGCTTCGCTCACGGATGCAGCAGGTCAGCGGTCGAGATCGAGCGCATAGCCTCCGGAGCGCACGGTCCGGATCGCATCCGGTTCGCCTTCGCCGTTGAGCGCCTTGCGCAGGCGGCGGATATGGACGTCCACCGTGCGCTCCACGACATCGACGTCCAGGCCCCATACGGCGTCGAGCAGCTGGGAGCGGTTCAGCACCCGTGTCGGCCGCTCCATGAAGGTCCGCAGCAGGCGGTATTCGGTGGGGCCGAGATACACCTGCCGCCCGTCGCGGGAGACGCGGTGGCGGACAAGGTCGATGACGATGCCGCGATATTCGAGCCTCTCCTCCACGAGCGCGGGCTGCGAACGGCGCAGCACCGCCTTGAGGCGGGCCTCCAGCTCCCTCGGCGAGAACGGCTTGACGATATAGTCGTCGGCGCCTGTTTCGAGGCCGCGCACGCGGTCCGATTCCTCGCCCCGCGCCGTCAGCAGGATGATCGGCAACATCCGCGTCCCCGGTTTGGCGCGCAACTGCCGGCAGACCTCGATTCCGGACTTGTGCGGCAGCATCCAGTCCAGCAGCACGGCGTCCGGCTGCGAGTTGGCGACCTGCTCCAGGGCCTCGTCGCCGTCGGTCGCAACCGACACCGAATAGCCGGATTTCTCCAAATTGTAGCGGAGCAGCTCGACGATGGGCATTTCGTCCTCGACGACGAGGACATGCGGTCGTTGCGTGCTCATTGGCTGTCCGCCTCCGGTACAAGAGTGTTGGTGGGATCGTGCGTCCGGCGGTCCGGGGGCCGCGTGCCGAGCACGGCGTAGCTGATCTGCTCGGCGATGTTGGTCGTGTGGTCGCCCACGCGTTCGAGGTTCTTTGCGACGAAGAGCAGATGGGTGCAGGGCCCGATATTGCGCGGATCCTCCATCATATAGGTCAACAGCTCGCGGAAAAGGCTCGCATAGTGCTGGTCCACATCGAGATCGCGGGCGCATACATCGTCGGCGGCCTCGGCATCGCGCGCGGTCCAGGCATCCAGAACCTGCTTTATCATCGCCTGCACGACATGCGCCATGGACGCGACGGAGACTGTCGTCGGCAAGGGCGGGAAGCGGCTCACCGCGAGCGTCCGCCGGGCGATGTTCTTGGCCAGATCGCCGATCCGCTCGAGGTCGGAGGAAATCTTGATGGCGGCGAAGATCGTCCTGAGATCGGCGGCGACCGGCTGGCGCAATGCCACCAGGCGCACGCTGAACAGGTCGATTTCGAGGTCGAGGGCGTCGATTTCCTTGTCGCGCGCAACGACCTGCTCGGCGAGCTCGATGTTGCCGCGGCTGAGAGCTTCCACGGCGCCGGCGAGTTGCGCCTCCGCCATGCCGCCCATCTCGGCCAGCCGGTTGTCGAGTTGGCGCAGCTCCTCGTCGAAGGCCTTGGAGATATGCTCGACGCGATCGTTCATGGGAAGGTTTCTCCCGCCCTCCGTCAGCCGATATGGCCGGAGATATAGGATTCCGTGCGCGGATCGACAGGCTTGGTGAACACCGTGTCGGTATCGCCGACCTCGACCAGGTCGCCCAGATGGAAGAAGGCCGTGCGCTGTGAGACGCGTGCGGCCTGCTGCATGGAATGGGTCACGATGACGATGGTGAAGTTCTGCTTGAGTTCGTCGATCAGCGCCTCGATGCGCGCCGTGGCGATGGGGTCGAGCGAGGAGCAGGGCTCATCCATCAGGATGACCTCCGGGCGCACCGCAATCGCGCGCGCGATGCACAGGCGCTGCTGCTGGCCGCCCGAAAGCCCGGTCGCCGGCGCATCGAGCCGGTTCTTCACTTCTTCCCAGAGGCCGGCGCGCTCCAGGCTCGATGAAACGATCTCGTCCATTTCGGCGCGCGAGCCGGCGAGACCGTGGATCTTCGGTCCGTAGGCGACATTGTCGTAAATCGATTTCGGGAACGGGTTGGGCTTCTGGAACACCATGCCGATGCGGGCGCGCAGATAGACGAGGTCCACGGCCGGGTCGTAGATGTCCTCGCCGTCGAGGCGGATATCGCCGTCCACCCGGCAGATCTCGATCAGGTCGTTCATCCGGTTGAGGCAGCGCAGGAAGGTGGACTTGCCGCAGCCCGACGGACCGATCAGCGCCGTGACCTCGTTCCCGCGAATGTCCAGATCGACCTGCTTCAACGCCTGCGCGTCGTCATAAAAGACATTGACGCCGCGCGCCGTCAGCTTGGGCATTGCATTGCTCGGGGATATATCCAGCAGGGTCGGACCTCCTACCAGCGGCGTTCGAAGCGCCGGCGCAGAACGACGGCTGCCAGGTTCATGACGATCAGGAACGCCAGCAGGACCATGATGGCCGCGGCGGTCTTCTCCGCGAAGGCGCGTTCGGGACTGCCGGCCCAGATGTAAATCTGCACCGGCAGGGCCGATGCCGGGTCGAGCAGGCCCTGAGGCACGTCCACGATGAAAGCGACCATGCCGATCATGATGAGCGGCGCCGACTCGCCGAGCGCCTGCGCCATGCCGATGATCGTGCCCGTCATGACGCCCGGCATGGCGAGCGGCAGGGTGTGGTGGAGCATGGCCTGCATCCGGCTCGCGCCGAGGCCGATGGCGGCTTCCCGGATCGAGGGCGGCACGGCACGCAGCGAGGCCCGCGTGGCGATGATGATGGTCGGCAGGGTCATCAGCGCCAGCACCATGCCGCCGACCAGCGGCGCCGAGCGCGTCAGCCCCATGAAGCCCAGGAAGATCGCGAGGCCCAGCAGCCCGAAAACGATGGAGGGCACGGCAGCGAGGTTGTTGATGTTGATCTCGACGAGGTCCGTCCAGCGGTTGCGCGGCGCGAACTCCTCCAGATAGATCGCTGTCATCACGCCGAGCGGGAAGCTCAGCACGAGGCAGGTGATGAGCGCGAAGAAGGAACCGGAAATCGCGCCCAGTATGCCGGCAAGCTCCGGTTCCCGGCTGTCGCCGTTGGAGAAGAAGCGCCAGTTGAACACGCTGCGGATGCGGCCTTCTTCCTCCAGCCGGTCGAGCCAGGCCAGCAGCTTCTCGGTGAAGCGCCCGGAGTCGCGGGCTGTGGCGCCCTTGAGCAGCATGTCCACTTCGTCGTCGGCCGGTACCCAGACGCGCATCGTCCGGCCGATCAGGCCGGGGTCTTCGAGCACAAGGCCGCGAAGTTCGAAGGCGGCGCCGGCGCTCACCAGCGCCATCAGCCGGCGCCGGTCCCGGCGCTTGCGCACCGCGTCGGGGAAGATTTCGCCGAGCGCCGCGCGGACGACGGCGCGGTAGTTCGCGGTCGAAAGGGTTTCGGGGTCCCGGCCGCCGGTGGGGTCGAGGACGCTTTCGTCCAGCGTCACGTCGAGAGCGATCTCGGCCTGCGTGAAGGCGCCGATGCCCTTGGCGCTAATAACGCCGATGAGCAGGACCAGAAAGGCGAGCGCGATGCCGATTGCGGCGATGCCGTAGATGCGGAACCGCGCCTCCGCCCGCCGTCGGCGCGGCAGCGAGGCGAGGATCGTCTCAGACGGACTGTGCTGCCGGTCAGTCATAGCGTTCCTGGTAACGGCGCACGAGCATGAGCGCGATCAGGTTGAGGATCAGCGTCGCGATGAACAGCAGGAGGCCGAGCGCGAAGGCGGCAAGCGTCTTGGGACTGTCGAACTCCTGGTCGCCGGTCAGCAGCGCGACCATCTGCACCGTGACGGTCGTCACGGCCTGCAGCGGATTGACGGTCAGATGGGCGGAAAGCCCGGCGGCCATCACGACGATCATTGTCTCGCCGATCGCGCGCGAGACGCCGAGCAGGAGCGCGCCGCCTATGCCGGGAAGCGCCGCAGGCAGCACGATGTTCCGGACGGCCTCGGACTTGGTTGCGCCGAGCCCGTAGGCGCCTTCGCGCAGCGATTGCGGCACGGCGGAAATCACATCTTCGGCGAGCGAGGAGACGATCGGCACGATCATCACGCCCATCACCACGCCGGCGGCGAGCGCGCTCTCCGACGAAACCTCGAAGCCGACGGACTCGGAGGAGTCCCGTAGGAATGGCGCGACGACCAGCACCGCGAAAAACCCATAAACCACAGTCGGGATGCCGGCCAGGATTTCGAGGAGAGGCTTGGCGAAGGACCGGGTCCGCGGCGTTGCGTATTCGGCGAGATAGATTGCCGACAGGAGGCCGAGCGGTCCGGCTACCGTCATCGCCACGGCGGCGATGAGCCCGGTGCCGACCAGCAGCGGGATCACGCCGAACGCGCCGCTCGACCCGACCTGGTCCTCGCGGATCGCGATTTGCGGGCTCCAGCTCAGCCCGAACAGGAAGTCGAACAGCGGGACCGCCTCGAGGAACCGAATGGTCTCGAAGAGAAGCGAAAGCACGATCCCTATCGTCGTCAGGATCGCGACGAGGGAACTGGCGATGAGGAGCCCGAGCAGGATGCGCTCGCCCAGGACCTGGCGCGCGCGCCGTCCTTCGGGCGCCGCCAGGAGCGAAGGGCGCGTTCCGCCCTCCGCCGCTGCAGCGGTCTGCGCCATGCCGGGCTCCGCCATCGACCGTCCTTACATCGACAGGTTCTGAAGGCCGTTGGCTGCCGCGCTCCACTCCTTGCGCTCGGCATCTGACATCGGGATCAGGCCCTTGTCGGCCAGGTAGCCTTCCGGGCCCCAGGTCGCCTCATTGGTGAACTCGGCGATGAATTCGGCGATGCCGGGCACCTGGTCGATATGCGCCTTCTTCACATAGAAGAACAGCGCGCGCGAGACCGGGTAGTTGCCGTCGGCGATTTCCTCGAACTCCGGCGCCACGCCGTTGACCGTGCTGCCCTGCAGCTTGTCGGCGTTCTGGTCGAGGAAGCTGAAGCCGAAAATGCCGAGCGCGCGCGAATTGGTCGTCAGCTTCTGGACGATCAGGTTGTCGTTCTCGCCGGCCTCGATATACATGCCGTCTTCGCGGATCGTGTGACAGACCTTCTTGTAAGCATTTTTGTTCGCCTTCTTCATGGCCTTGATCCCGGCAAACTTCTTGCAGCCGCCTTCCATGGCCAGTTCGACGAAGGCGTCGCGCGTGCCGGAGGTTGCGGGCGGGCCGAGAACCTCGATGCGCACATCCGGCAGGTCCGGATTGACGTCCTTCCAGGTGGTGTAAGGGTTCGCCTTCATCGGGCAGGCGTCCTCGCTCTCGCACGCGCCGTCCGGCACCTCATGCGCGAGCGCCAGGAAGACATCTTTGAGGGTCAGCGTCATCTGCGCGGTGTCGCGGGAGTTGGCGAGCACGATGCCATCATAGCCGATCTTGACCTCGATCACGTCGGCAATGCCGTTTTCCGCGCACTTCTTCACCTCTTTGTCCTTGATGCGGCGCGAAGCGTTGGTGATGTCGGGATGGCCTTCGCCGGCCCCGGCACAGAACAGCTTGAGCCCGCCGCCCGAGCCGGTCGACTCGACGATCGGGGTCCTGAACGAGGTGGTCTTGCCGAACCGTTCGGCGACCGCCGTCGAGAACGGGAACACGGTCGAGGACCCGACAATGCGGATCTGGTCGCGGGCCTCTGCGGTGCCCGCAACCGCTACGCCGGCAAGCAGCACGGCGATCAGCGCCTTTTTCATCTGGGGAGCATCCCTTGTTGACGTTGTCATGGCGCCGGGCATTTGTATGCCTCGCCGCACATCGCCAGCTTGCACCGCGGCAATGATGAGGCCATTGCAATCCCGTGATACGGCTATTGCATTATCGTTACGTTATTGTGACGCCGCCGGCCCGCGCCGGATATTTTATGACAGTGGCTTATGAGGCATGCGGGCCGTCGGCCGCGGGCAGGTACACCGTGAACCGGCTGCCCTGGCCGGCCCGGCTCGACGCCGCAAGGCGGCCGCGGTGGCGGTTGACGATGTGCTTCACGATGGCGAGTCCGAGGCCGGTGCCGCCGAGGCGCCGGGAGCGGGCCTTGTCGGCGCGGTAGAAGCGTTCCGTCAGCCGAGGCAGATCGGCCGCGTCGATGCCGGGGCCGGAGTCGGTCACGTCGATGCGCGCGCCGGGAAGGCCGATGTCGGGGATGCGCGCAACCGCCGCCGCCTCCAGCCGCACATCTTCGCCGCCGTATTTGATGGCGTTGTCCAACAGGTTCTCGAACACCTGCGTCAGTTCGTCCCGGTCGCCGAGCACGGTGGGCAGTCCGTCCGCGATATCGAGCGCGACCCGAGTGTCCGAGCGTATCGCCAGCGTTTCGGCGACCACGGTGAGCAGCGGCGCAAGGTCGAGCGCGGTCTCCGGCTGGATATGTTCGCGCGCCTCGACGCGTGCAAGCGACAAGAGGTCGTCCACGAGTCGCGACATGCGTGCGGCTTCGGCGTCCATGATCTCGAGGAAGCGCGTCCGCGCCTCCGGGTCGTCCGCCGCCGGCCCGCGCAGGGTTTCGATGAAGCCGATCAGCGTTGCCAGCGGCGAGCGGAGCTCATGGCTCACATTGGAGACGAAATCGGCGCGCATCCGCTCGTTCTGACGGAGCGCGGTGACATCGCGCATGATGACCAGGACGCCGCCCTGCCCGCCTGGGGCCGCGAGCGCCTGGAGATCGAAGGCGCGCGCGATCGGCACCGGCAGGCTGACCTCGATGCCGTGCAGGCCGCCTTCCGCCAGCACGGCGTCCACGGCGCGGAGCGCATCCGGGTGGCGCAGGCTGTGGCTGAGGTCCCGGCCGAGGGCAGGGTCGCCCAGCACGGCGCGCGCCGCCGGGTTGATGCGCGTGACGACCCGCCCGGCGTCCAGCAGCAGGACCGGATCGGGCAGGGAGTCGAGAATGTCTGTGGCGAGATTGTTCATGGGGCCCTAAAGTGCATGAAATATATGACGATTCGATGCGAGGACACCCTGCGATGCGCGATTTCCATCTTCCGGGCCGCTCGCCGGTCCGCGCGGCCAATGCGATAGTTGCCACGAGCCAGCCTTCCGCGACCCTGGCCGGGGTGGAGGTGCTGCGAGCGGGCGGCAATGCCGTCGATGCCGCGGTTGCCGCCTGCGCGGTGCAATGCGTGACCGAGCCGCAGTCCACCGGAATCGGCGGGGACTGCTTCTGCCTCTATACGCCGGCGGGCGCGGAAGAACCGATTGCGCTCAACGGGTCCGGCCACGCGCCGGCCGCGCTTTCGGCGGAGTGGCTGGCGGAGCGCGGCATGAATACGCTCGACGGGTCGAGTCCCCATGCGGTGACCGTGCCCGGCGCTGTCGATGCCTGGGAGCAGCTGTTGAAGGACCACGGCAGCAAGGGCCTCGACGAACTGCTGCAGCCGGCCATCCGCTATGCGGAGGACGGCTTCGTCGTCCATGCGCGCACGGCTTCGGACTGGAGCGACGCCGCCGGGCGCCTCGCCGGAGACGCCGACACGGCGGCGCGGTTCCTGCCCGAGGGCAAGGCAGTCGGCGAAGGCCGCATGTTTCACCAGCCCGAGCTCGCGAGGACGCTTCGCCGGATAGCCGGGGAAGGCCGGTCCGCGTTCTACGAGGGCGAGGTCGCGGCGGACATGGTGGGCAAGCTGCGTGCGCTCGGCGGGCTGCACACCGAGGAGGACTTCGCTGCCCGCAAGGCGGAATATGTAGAGCCGATTTCGACCGACTACCGGGGCTACCGCGTGTTCGAATGCCCGCCCAACGGCGTCGGCGTCATAGCCCTGCTCATCCTCAACATGCTGGAGGGCTTCGAGCCGACGGAGGACCCGCTTTCGCCCGACCGCATGCACCGGCTCGTCGAGGCGACGCGCCTCGCCTACCGGGACCGCAACGCCTTCGTCGCCGACCCGACGGATGCGGAGGTCCCGCTGGAGATGCTGCTGTCGAAGGACTATGCGGCCGCGCTCAGCGGGACGATCTGCGAGGACCGTGCGGCGGCCGCGCTGCCGGCCGCCGGCTGGCCCGCGCATGAGGACACGGTCTATCTCTCGGTGGTGGACCGGGACGGCAATGCCTGCTCCTTCATCAACTCGCTGTACAAGTCCTTCGGCAGCGCGATCCTGGCGCCGGCAACGGGCGTGATGCTGCACAATCGCGGGCTCGGCTTCTCGCTCGACCCTGCACATCCGAACGCCGTCCGCCCCAACCGGCGCCCGATGCACACCATCATTCCGGCGATGCTGGCGAAGGACGGCCGCGCCGTCATGCCGTTCGGCGTCATGGGCGGGCATTACCAGCCGGTCGGCCAGTCCTGGGTGCTGTCCTCCATCCTCGACCACGGCCTCGACCCGCAGGCGGCTCTCGACCTGCCGCGGCTGTTCGCCTACGAGGGCCGGGTGGCGGTCGAGCGCGGCATTCCGGAAGCGGCTTGCGCGGAGCTCCGCCGCCGGGGCCACCCGCTGGCGCCGGCGGACCCGCCGCATGGAGGCGGCCAGGCGATCTGGATCGACCACGCGTCGGGCACGCTGGTTGCGGGCTCGGACCCGCGCAAGGACGGCCTCGCGCTCGGATACTGAACCGGGAGGCGGATCGAATGGGGGGACGGCTCGACGGCAAGGTCGTGGTTGTGACCGGGGCGGCCTCGCGCGGCGAGGGCGTCGGCACCGGCAAGGCGATTGCGCTCTTGTCGGCGCGCGAGGGGGCGAAGGTCGTGCTGGTCAACCGCTCCGCCGAGCGCGCGGAGGGTCTGGCGGAGGAAATCCGGGCGGAGGGCGGCGAGGCCTTCGCGTTCGCGGGCGATGTCACCGGGGAAGACGATGCAAACGCGGTGGCGGAGGCGGCCGAAGCGCATTTCGGGCGCATCGACGCGCTCGTCAACAATGTCGGCGGCTCCCGGCAGCAGGGCGCGGTCATGGAAATCGGACGCGAGGGGTGGGATGCGACGATTGCCGTCAACCTCACCTCGGCGATGCTGTGCTCGCGGGCCTGCATCCCGGCCATGCAGCGCGCAGGCGGCGGGTCGATCCTCAACATTTCCTCCGTGGTCGGCGCGCGCGGCCTGCTTAGCAGCACCGGCTCCGTCGCCTACGCCTCGGCCAAGGCGGGCCTGCACGGCCTCACCATGTCGCTGGCGACCGATTATGCGAAAGACGCGATCCGCTGCAATTGCATCATCGTCGGCACGATCTACACGCCGATGGTCGCCCATCAGGGCCCGGAAGCGCGCGCGCGGCGGGCGGCGATGGTGCCGCTCGGCACGGAAGGCACGGGCTGGGACATCGGCTGGGCGGCCGTTTACCTCACGAGCGACGAAGCGCGCTGGATCACCGGGCTGCTGCTGCCGGTCGATGCCGGCCTGCTCGCCATCCGCGACTGGCCGCGATAGGGGCACTCACCACTACTGCGGATAAAGACGAAAGGCGACGCGGGCGCCTGACCCTTCCGCGGTGACGGCGAGCGACAGGACCTCGCCCTCGCGGCGGAACAGGCCCTCTCCCGCCGGCTGCCAGCCGAGCTGCGGCAGCGCCTCTCCATACCAGTCGCGAATGCGTGCCTCCGGCACGCCTCCGGTCGCCGCCGCTTCCACGATGCGCCCGCCCGGCTTGTCGAACACCATCGCCGAGCCGGGCTCGACCTCCAGCCCCGCCATCAGCGGCAGGGACTCGAACCCCGGCACGAAACGCTCACCGGCCTGGACGCCGGAGACGAACAGGCAAAGGACGAGAACGAGCACCGCCCTCATTGCCGGCGCACCGGACGACGTTTCCCGGAAACCGTCATGTCTGAACAGCCGCCTTTTCCTCGCAAACAACCGTATCGAGCGGCAAAGCTGCCGCAGGCCGCAAAACGGTATGTCCGGCGGGCATCCGTTGCAAGCCATTGCGTCTCGCCGGCCGGGTCGAAAGCAGGTGCGAAACGGAGGCGGCCGGGATGGCATCGCGCCGACCCGGCTATTTCTGGCAAACCGGGCAGAAGAAGGTGGACCTTCCGGACCGGACGGTGCGCCGGACGGTGGCGCCCTTGCGTCCGCAGGGGCAGGGGCTGCCCTCGCGCCCATAGACGCGCCAACTGTGCTGGAAATACCCGAGTTCGCCCGATGCCTGCACATAGTCGCGCAGCGAGGAGCCGCCGGCCGCGACCGCTTCCTCCAGCGTCTCCCGCACGGCCTTTGCCAGCGCGCGCGCCTCAGCCGCGGAGAGGCCGCCGGAAGGGCGGTCGGGGTCCAGCCGCGCGCGGTTCAGCGCCTCGCAGACATAGATGTTGCCGAGCCCGGCGATACGGCGCTGGTCGAGCAGCGCGGCCTTGAGCGGCGCGCGGCGGCCGGCGAACAGGCCGCGAAGCCGGCGGCCGGTGAGTTCCGGTCCGAGCGGTTCGATGCCGAGCCCGGCCAGGCGGGGGTGGTCTGCCAGTCTGCCGGCCCCGATCAGGTCCATGAAGCCGAAGCGCCGCGCGTCGCGGTAGATCAGGTGCTGCCCGTCGTCGGTCTCGACGATCAGGTGGTCGTGCCGCTCCGGAACGGGCGCGGGGCCCTCGCCCAGCATCATCCGCCCCGACATGCCGAGATGGGAGAGCCAGGTAACGCCGTCGTCCAGTTCCGCCAGGATATATTTCGCGCGCCGGCCGAACCCTGCGATGCGCCGGCCCTCCAGCCGGGCCGCGAAGCGTTCCGGCAAGGGGAAGCGCAGGCCGGCGCGGCGCTGCTCGACGCGCGCGAGCCGCCGGCCAGTGAGCGCCGTCGCCAGCCCCCGCATCACCGTCTCGACTTCGGGCAGTTCGGGCATCGGGCCGAAGGCTAGTGCGTTTCGGGCGCGGGTGGAAACGTGTCGGAGGGCCGGCGCCGCGCCCTATCGAAGCCGGGACGGCTGCACTATGCTCCCGGCAATGAGCGGGACGCAGGGCGAATCGGTCGATTTCGGCTTCCGGGACGTGCCGAGGGAGGACAAGGCCCGTCTCGTGCGCGGGGTGTTCGACAGCGTGGCGCCCCGCTACGACGTGATGAACGACCTGATGAGTTTCGGCGTCCACAGACTGTGGAAGGCGGCGCTGGTCCGCGCGCTCCGTCCGCGGCCCGGCATGGCGCTTCTGGATGTTGCGGGCGGCACCGGGGATATCGCTGTCGCCGCCGTCGCCGCGGGCGCGCGGGCCGTCGTTGTCGATATCAATGCCGACATGGCGTCGGCCGGGCGCGACCGGGCGCTCGACCGGGGCTGCATGGATGTCGGCTGGGCCGTGGCCG
Source organism: Alphaproteobacteria bacterium (assembly GCA_965261985.1). Classification (GTDB taxonomy): domain Bacteria; phylum Pseudomonadota; class Alphaproteobacteria; order Bin95; family Bin95; genus Bin95. Next base: position 2,691,724 of record OZ253490.1, on the reverse strand, counting down.
ACGCCGAAGCGCTGCCGTTCCCCGACATGAGCCAGGATGCGGTGACCATCGCCTTCGGCCTGCGCAATGTAACGGGCCGCGAAAAGGCGCTCTCGGAGATGCGCCGGGTGCTGAAGCCGGGCGGCCGGTTCTTCTGCCTGGAGTTTTCCCAGGTGGCGGCGCCGGCGCTCAGGGCTGTCTATGAGCGCTATGCCTTCGGCGTGCTGCCGCGCCTCGGCGCGCTGGTGGCGGGGGACGCGGACGCCTATCGCTACCTGGCCGAAAGCATCGCCCGGTTCCCCGACCGGGAGACGCTCGCGGGCCTCATGCGCGCCTGCGGCTTCGGGCAGGTGCGCTGGAGCACCCTCTCGGGCGGCGTCGTCGCGCTGCATCGAGGCTGGCGCCTCTGACGTGCTGGATTTCGCGCGCCACGTCCTGCGTCTCGGACGGATCGGCTGGACGCTGGCCCGCTACGATGCGCTCTGGCCGCTGGAACTGGCCCACGGGCTGGAGACCCCGGCCATGCTCGCGCGCCTCGTCAGCCGCCGGCGGCCGGACCGCCGCCGGGGCCAGCGGCTCACCGCCGCCCTGCAGGACCTGGGGCCGACCTTCGTCAAATTCGGCCAGGCGCTTTCGACGCGCGGCGACCTGCTGGGCGACGAGATTGCCGACGACCTCGCCGACCTCCAGGACCATCTTCCGGCGCTGCCCTTCGAGACCATGCGCAAGCGCATCGAGGAAGAATTCGAGATGCCGCTGGGCGAACTGTTCGTGGATTTCGAGACCGAGGCCGTTGCCGCCGCGTCCATAGCGCAGGTCCATCTTGCTCGGACGCCGGAGGGCGCCCCGGTCGCCGTCAAGGTGCTGCGTCCCGGAATCGAACAGGCCATTGCGAACGACCTGCGCATGTTCCTGTGGATCGCGCGCTGGCTGGAGCGCCTGGCGCCCTTTGCAAGGCGCCTGCACCCGGTCGATGTGGTGCAGACCTTCGCAGCAAGCGTGCGCATCGAGATGGATCTCAGGCTGGAGGCCGCCGCTGCGGTCGAACTGGCCTCGAATTTCAAGGACGAGGACCATTTCCGCGTGCCTTCGGTGGACTGGCGGCGCACCTCCCGACGGGTCTTGACGCTGGAGCGTGTGGAGGGGCTGCCGGTCGATGAGGTGGATGCGCTCCGGGCCGCCGGGCACGACCCGGACACCATCATGGCGATCGCCGCCGAAGTCTTCTTCAAGCAGGTCTTCCGGGACGGCTTTTTCCACGCGGACATGCATGCGGGCAATATCTTCGTCGCGCCCGACGGGGCCATCGTGCCGGTGGATTTCGGCATTATGGGGAGACTGGACCGCCCGACGCAGGAATATCTGGCCGAGATGCTGCTGGGCTTCCTCTCGCGCGACTACGGGCGGGTGGCGGCGGTGCATTTCCGCGCCGGCTATGTTCCGGCGGACCAGTCGGAAGCCCTTTTCGCCCAGGCCGCCCGGTCCATCGGCGAGCCGATCCTCGAACGGCCGCTGAACGAGATTTCCGTCGCCCGCCTGATGCGCCAGCTCTTCCAGGTCACGGCGCAGTTCAACATGGAGACGCAGCCGCAATTGCTGCTGCTCCAGAAGACCATGCTGATGGCCGAAGGCATGGGCCGGCGGCTGAACCCGAATGTGAACATCTGGGAGATGGCGCGCCCGCTGATCGAGGAATGGATGTTCGACCGGGTCAATCCCGTCTTGCGCGCACGGCGGGCCGCGGTGGAATTGCGCGGACGCTTCGACCGGCTGTTCGTCACCCTGGACCATATCGACCGGGCGCTGGAGCGCATCGCAGAGAGCGAGTCCACGAAGAGGCGCGGCATTCCGGTCCAGATTCAGGGCCTTCTCGGCGGCTTGGCACTGCTGGTCCTGCTGGCGGCGCTGCTGTTCGAGTGAGCCGGGAATGCTTCCCCCTTGGGCTGAACAGGACTAAAAGCGGGTTCCATGCTGGACGGCAAACGCATTCTGCTGATCGTCGCGGGCGGCGTCGCCGCCTACAAGAGCCTCATCCTGGTGCGCCGGCTGCGCGAGCGCGGCGCATCGGTGCGCTCCGTGCTGACGGCCGGCGGGGCGCAGTTCGTCACCCCGCTTTCGCTTGCCGCGCTGACCGAGGACAAGGTCTATCGGGACCTGTTCTCGCTGACCGACGAGAGCGAGATGGGCCACATCCGCCTTTCGCGCGAGGCGGACCTGGTGGTCGTCGCGCCGGCCACCGCCGACCTGATGGCGAAGATGGCGGCCGGGCTCGCCGACGACCTCGCCTCCACGGCTTTGCTCGCCACGGACAAGCCGGTGCTGATCGCGCCCGCCATGAATGTCGAGATGTGGGGCCATGCCGCGACGCAGGCGAATATCGCGTTGCTGGAGCGGCGCGGCGTGTTGCGCGTCGGGCCGGGCGCGGGCGACCTTGCCTGCGGGGAGACGGGTTCCGGGCGCATGGCCGAGCCGGAAGAGATTGTCGCCGCGATCGAGAATGCGCTCGCCGGCCGGGCGTCGGGGGCGCTGGCCGGCAAGCGCGCCGTCGTCACCAGCGGCCCGACCTGGGAGCCCATCGACCCGGTGCGCTATATCGCCAACCGATCCTCCGGCAAGCAGGGACATGCGGTCGCGGCGGCGCTCGCCCGCCACGGCGCGGAAGTGGTGCTGGTGACCGGGCCGACGCATGAACCGGACCCGGCGCATGTGAAGATCGACCGCATCGAGACGGCGCGCGAAATGCTGGACGCCTGCATGGCGGCGCTGCCGGCCGACATTGCGGTCTGCGCCGCGGCGGTCGCCGACTGGCGGGTGGCGACCGAGGCCGGGGAGAAGCTGAAGAAGGAAAATGGCGGCCTGCCGGTGCTGTCGCTCACCGAGAACCCCGACATCCTGCGGAGCCTCGCCATGCTGGAGAACCGCCGGCCGCCGCTGGTGGTCGGGTTCGCGGCCGAGACCGAGAATGTCGTCGCCTACGCCCGCGAGAAACGCCGGCGCAAGGGCTGCGACTGGATACTCGCCAACGATGTCTCGCTCGGCACGGGAACCTTTGGCGGCGAGCGCAACACGATCCACATCATCGACGAAGAGGATGGCGTGGAGCACTGGCCGACGACCGGCAAGGCGGAGGTGGCCGAACGCCTGGCACGCCGCATCGCCGGGCATTTCGCCGCCGGATGACGGAGGCGGTGCAGGTCCGCATCCAGCGCCTGCCCCATGCGCACGGCCTGCCGGCCTATGCCACGCCCGGCAGCGCCGGCCTCGACATTGCGGCCGCGGTGGGCGAGCCGATGGAGCTCGCGCCGGGCGCGCGCGCGCTGGTGCCGACGGGGCTTCGCCTCGCCGTGCCGGAAGGCTACGAGGCGCAGATACGGCCCCGGTCGGGCCTCGCGCTGCGCCACGGGCTGATGCTGCCGAACAGCCCCGGCACCATCGATTCCGACTATCGCGGCGAGCTGCAGATCATCGTGATGAACGCCGGCAGCGAACCCGTCCGCATCGAACGCGGCATGAAGATCGCCCAACTCGTCCTCATGCCCGTCCTCCGCGTCACCTGGCAGGAATGCACCGAACTCGACACGACAGAACGCGGCGAAGGCGGCTTCGGCTCGACGGGGGCGGTGTAGGGGGGCGGACCTCCGGTGCAGACCGGATAGATTGGAGCGGGGCTCAGAGGCCGGACAGTTTCACGCGGCGTTCTTGGCCGGCGGTGGCTTGTTCATAAAGCAAGAAATAATTCCTGAAACAGCTTGACCTCAAAATATCCGTGGTAGGATGAGACAAGAGGAAGCGGCATCCGGAGGCTGCTTCGTCTCCCTCCTCGCGCCGGCGCGAAACGCATGCACGCGCGCGCATGCGTTTCGCGCGAAAAAGGGTCCGCCGCTTGGGGGGAACCGGGCGGCGTGAAGAACGGAACGAAACGAGCGCAGAAGGGAAGGCCGATGCCGAAGACGGAGTGGCGGACAAACCGGGGGACTGCCCGGGAAGCCCCCGTGCGAAACGACAGCATCATGCCCGGACCGGCGACCGGATATGATCCTTGCGCATACGGGACCATGACAAAACATGACACTTCATGACACATCGCATGGGGTCTCCCTGTCCGGCGCGGCCCCGCCCCCGGTTCCGGCCCCCTTCCGGCCCGCGGCCGGCTTGTGCGGCGGCGCAGCGCGCAGTTATGGTGGCGGGGAGGATGCGGGCCGGTATGGGCGGGTATTCCCGGCGGGGGAGTGCTGGCGCCGACACCGGTTCCTGGGACCGGCGGCCGCGAACGCAATCGGCGCCGAAGCATTGGAGGATGCATGACCGCACCCGATCTTGCCTATGTCGCGCTCGCCGTCGATGAACCGGAGGCCAGCGCGGCGATCTTCGAGAGGGATTTCGGCCTGCCGCGCCAGGACTTCGCCTGCGGCGGCTCCACCGTGCCGGTCGTCGCCGCCGGGCGCTCCGCCCTGGCCCTCTTCCGGGCGGACGACTCGTTCCTCGGGCCCGGCGCGAAGAAGGGCGTCCATCATATGGCCATCGCCGCCGCCGACCCGGAGGCCGCGGCCGATGCCTCCGGTATCGCCACGACGGCCGGCACCGCGGAGGGGCTGGGGGGCCGGACGCAGATCGAGCTTTTGCCGGGCGCGACCTGCGGGGTCCGCACGCGCCTCACGACATCGCTCGGCCTCGCGCCCGCGTCATCCGATATCGTCGAGCGGATCGACCATCTCGGCGTCGCTTCCGCCGACAACCGGGCTGCGCGCGAGGTCTTCATCGACAGGCTCGGCTGCGCCTATGAAAGCCAGCAGACCGACAGCGAGGTCGGGACGATCTCCGAGAACTTCACCTCCGACACCTACAACTACATTTTCCACACGAGGCCGTCGCAGCTGGTCGGCAGCATGCGGGTCACCTTCATCACGGTCGGCGATACCGAGCTGGAGTTCATCCAGGATCTGACGACGGGCGTCCAGGCCGACGAGGCGCGGCACGACAGCGCCGGCAATACGCGCGGCGACCGCAGCGCCATCGCCCGCTATGTCGCATCTCGCGGCGCCGGGTTGCACCACATCGCCTTCAAGACGCCGGATGTCGCGGGATCGTTGGCGAAGCTCAAGGCGGCGGGGCACCGGACGATCGACACGTTGGGCCGGCCCGGCTCGCGCCGCGCCCTGATCGGCTTCATGCACCCGACGCTGATCGGCGGCGTGTTGATGCATTTCGTTCAGCGGGAGGAAATCTGACCATGGCCGGATATGCGCTCAACTACCTCGCGCTGGCGGCCCGCGATGTGGAGGCCGCCTGCCGGTTCCTCGGCGAGTCGCTCGGCCTCAGGCGGACCGATATGGCGCTCGGGGGCCGCACCGTGCCTTTCTTCGGCGTGGGGCAATCGGCGGTCGCGCTGTTCGAGCCCTACGATCCTTACCTCGAAGAGCCCCGGCATGCCGGCGTCCACCACATGGCGCTCGCCGCGCCGGACCCCGCCGCAACCGCTGCCAGGCACGGCCTCACGGTCACGGCCGAGGGCGAAGGCCCCGGCGGCAGGCGCTTCGTCATCGTCGATCCCGGGGAGACCGTCGGCATCCGCACGCGCTTCATCGAGCCGCTGGATATCCCGTCGGCGGACGGTCCCGCCTACAAGATCGACCATCTGGGCATCGCGACCGATGACAACGATGCCACGGTCCGCGTCTTCGTCGACAAACTCGGCTGCCCCATCGACAGCACGCAGACCGATGTCGAAATCCGGAATGTGACGGAGAGCTTCATCTCCGACAAATACGGTGCGGTGTACCACGCGCGCCCGCCGGAGATCCTGGGCGGCCTGCGCGATGTGTTCATCGCCATCGGCGATTGCGAACTCGAACTCCTGATGGATTACGACCCGGAGCTGAAGCCCAGGGACAGGCTCGGCGAGGAGAAGGGAAATACCAAGGGCGACCAGAGCGCTATCGCAAAATTCGTGGCGCGGCGGGGGCCGGGCCTGGCGCATGTCGCCTTCGCCACACGCGACATCGACGCCATCCTGCCGAAGCTCGCCGGCGACGGCTGGCGCATGATCGACCTCGAAGGACGGCCCGGCGGGCGCGGCTCGCTGATCGGCTTCGTCCATCCCTCGAACTTCGGCGGCGGCCTGCTGGTGCATTTCGTCGAACCGCAGGCCGATGGCGGCTATGCGAAGAAATACGGTTGAGGCCGCGAAGCGGGAGCGATGCAAAACAGGCAATCCCGTGGAGGCCCGCCATGCCGCTGCCGCTTGAGAACATTCGCGTACTCGATCTGACGCGCGCCGCCGCCGGACCGTTCTGCACCATGATCCTCGCCGATTTCGGCGCCGACGTGGTCAAGGTCGAACCCTTGCCGAAGGGCGACCTGACACGGCTCTGGGGTCCCTACGACCACGATATCGGGGTCTATTACCTCTCCATCAACCGCAACAAGCGCGGCCTCGGCGTCGATTTCCGCAGCGAGGCGGGCCTGGACACGGTGCGCCGGATGGCGGCGCAGGCCGATGTCGTGGTGGAGAATTTCAAGCCGGGGTCGGCGGAGGCGATGGGCCTCGGCTACGATATCGTCAAGGCGGTGAACCCAAAGGTCGTCTATGGCAGCATCTCGGGCATGGGCCGCTCCGGTCCCTATGGCAGTTGGCCCGGCCTCGACCAGATCGCGCAGGGCATGTCGGGCATGATGAGCCTGACGGGCGATCCGGATGGCGAGCCGACCCGCTACGGCGTGCCCATCGGCGACTTCACGGCCGGCATGTGGTGCGCGCTCGCGATCGTGGCGGCCGTTGCCCAGCGGCATGTGACCGGCGAAGGCCAGCGGGTCGAGACCTCGCTTCTGGCCGCCCTTGTCGGCCTGCTGAGCGTGCAGGGGCAGCGCTATCTCTCCAATGGCGAGGTGCCGGGCCAGGCCGGTAACGACCACCCGACGATCTATCCCTACGGCCTCTTCGAGGCGAAGGACGGGCCGCTCAACATGGCCACACCGAGCGACAAGCATTGGCAATGGCTCTGCAAAGTCCTGGATTGCGAGGAATTGCTGGCGGAAGAGAAATTCAGCACGAACGATCTGCGCAGGGCAAACCGGGACGAACTCCGGGAGCTGCTGAACGTGCGTTTCCGTAAGCGGAACGCCATCGAGTGGACAAGCGAGTTGATGGAAGGCGGCATACCGACCGGTCCCGTCTATTCCCTCGACAAGGTGTTCGCCGACCCACAGGTCCGGCAGCAGGGCATGGTCGAGGAAATCGAGCATCCGACGGTCGGCGCGCTGAAGCTCCTCTCGAACCCGATCCGCATGGATGCCTTCGAAGGCACGACTGTGCGCACGCCGCCGCCGTTGCTGGGCGAACACAGCCGCGAGGTCTTGAAGGAATACGGCTTCTCCGCCGACGCCATCGCGAAGCTGGAAGCGGCCGGCGCTGTTGGCGGCGAAACCCCGAAGCCGGCGTGAGCGCAGCTGCCGTCCGCCCGGAGGAGTCTCACCGACCGCTCGCTATTTGAGGACAAGCCGAAGCGTGCGCCGCCGGGTTGGCGGAGGCAGGGGGCGCCGTTATGGTGGCGGCCAGGCTCCGGGCCGGCGGGAATACCGGCGTTTTCAGCGGCGGCGGCCCGGCGGCCGGGCGCGGAATTTCGAGAGGGAGGCCCAAATGGCCGAGACCATCACCATCCGGGCGAAAGACGGCTCGGGAGAGTTCACCGCCTATTGCGCCATGCCCGCCTCGGGCTCCGGGCCGGGCGTGCTCTGCATCCAGGAGATTTTCGGCGTCAACCACGCCATGCGCGACATCGCCGAGTATTGGGCGAGCCAGGGCTATGTCGCCGTGGCGCCCGACCTCTTCTGGCGGCAGGAGCCGGGCGTGGACATTACCGACCGGACGGACGAGGAGTGGAAGAAGGCCTTCGAGCTTTACCAGGGCTTCGATGCGGACAAGGGCATCGAGGACCTGAAGGCGACCGCCGCGCATATGCGCGCCATGGCGGGCTGCAACGGCAAGATCGGCACGGTCGGCTTCTGCCTCGGCGGCAAGCTCGCCTACATGCTGGCCTGCCGGGCCGACCTCGACGCCAATGTCGGCTATTACGGTGTCGGCATCGAGGCGATGCTGGACGAGGCCGCGAACATCTCCGCCCCGCTCATGCTGCATATCGCGGAAGAAGACGGCTTCGTGCCGAAGGAGGCGCAGGCGGCGGTCAGGGAAGGGCTCGCCGGCAACGACCATGCAGATGTGCATTCCTATCCGGGCATGGACCACGCCTTCGCGCGCATCGGCGGCAAGCCCTATGACGAGGAGAATGCCGCGCTCGCCAACGGGCGCACGGCCGCGCTGTTCGAAAAGGCGCTGCAGGGCTGACGTCCCCTAAAGACGGGCGGCACATGCCGGACCCGCTGGAGGTCCTGCGGCGGGTCTTCGGCTTCGAGGCGTTTCGCGGCCACCAGCGGGCCGCCATCGACGCCATGATCGCCGGCGAGGACGCGCTGGTACTGATGCCGACCGGCGCGGGCAAGTCGCTCTGCTACCAGGTGCCGGCGCTCGTTCGGCCGGGCGTAGCGGTCGTTGTCTCGCCGCTGATCGCGCTGATGCAGGACCAGGTGGCCGCGCTCGTCCAGAACGGGGTGAGCGCGGCGGCCCTCAACTCGACCCTCGACGGACGCGAGCGGGCGCGTGTCGAGCGGGCGATGCGCGAGGGCCGGCTCGACCTCGTCTATGTCTCGCCCGAGCGCTTCGCCGCGCCGGGCTTCCTGGAGTTCCTGGAGCGGTCGCCGCTTGCGCTGTTCGCCATCGACGAGGCCCATTGCGTCAGCCAGTGGGGCCACGATTTCCGCCCGGACTACCGGCGGCTGGCGGTGCTGGCCGAGCGCTTTCCCGGCGTGCCCCGGATCGCGCTCACCGCGACCGCCGACGCCGCGACCCGCGCCGACATCGCCCGCGAGCTTCGGCTGGAAGAGGCGCGGCGCTTCGTCTCCGGCTTCGACCGGCCCAACATCCGCTACACGGTTAAGCCGCGCCGCCAGCGGCTCGATCAACTGCTGGCATTCCTGGCCGGCCGGCAAGGGCAGGCCGGCATCGTCTATTGCATGACGCGCAAGCGGGTCGAGAAGGTCGCGGATGGGCTGAACGAGGCCGGCATCCCGGCGCTCGCCTACCATGCCGGGCTGGAGGCAGGCGAGCGGGCGGAACGGCAGGCCCGGTTCGTTGCCTCCGACGATGCGGTGATGGTGGCGACGGTCGCCTTCGGCATGGGCATCGACAAGCCGGATGTGCGCTTCGTCGTCCATCTCGACCTGCCGAAGAGCCTCGAAGCCTATTACCAGGAAACGGGCCGCGCCGGGCGCGACGGCCTGCCGGCGGAGGCCTGGATGACTTACGGGCCTGCCGATGCGGCGCAATTGGGTCGGTTCATCGAGGAGTCGAGCGCATCGGAAGAGCAGAAGCGCGTCGAACGGGGCAAGTTGGAGTCGCTGGTCGGCTATGCCGAGGCGGCAAGCTGCCGGCGGCGCATCCTGCTGGGTTACTTCGGCGACGAGTGCGAGCCCTGCGGCAATTGCGATATCTGCCTCGACCCGCCCGAACTGTTCGACGGCACGGAGGCGGCGCAGATGGCGCTTTCCGCGATCTACCGGACGGGCCAGCGTTTCGGGGGCCGGCATATCGTCGATGTGCTGCGCGGGAGCCAAACGGAACGCATCCTGCGCCTCGGCCACGACCGGCTGCCGACCTTCGGCGTCGGCAAGGACCGGAGCCTGCGGGAGTGGCGCTCGATCCTGCGCCAGTTGACGGCGGCGGAACTGGCGGTCCCGGAGCGTCTGGAAGGCTTCAGCATCCTGCGCCTCGGGCCGGAGGCGCGCGCCGTGCTGCGCGGCGAGCGGCGGGTGCAATTGCGCCGGGAGCCGGGGGAGGCCCGGCCGGCCCGGCAGCGCAAGGAGCGCGGATCGGCGCCGGCGCCCGTGGACAAGGAAGGCTTCGAGGCCCTCCGCGCGCTCCGCCGGACGCTGGCGCAGGAGCAGGGCGTGCCGCCCTATGTGGTGTTCCACGACAGCGTGCTCGCCGCCATGCTCGAACGCCGCCCCGCAAGCCTGGGCGAGATGGCCGAAGTGCCGGGCGTCGGTGCCACCAAGCTCAAACGCTACGGCGCGGCCTTCCTGGATGCGCTCAGGGAGTTGTCGGGGCTGGGCGGCAGAAATTAGCCCTTCGGAGCGGCATCGACGATCCGCCGCTCGCCCTCGGCGAAGAAGAACTCGGCGAGATTGTCGCCGGGGCCGCCGCGGTCGATGACCAGGAAATCGGTCTGGCGGTCGAGCGCGATGACAGGATGGTGCCAGACGCCGCGCGCATAGTTGACGCCCTGGCGGCCCTGCGTGAGGAAGGCGCGAAGGTCCTCCGGCGCGACGCTGTCGCCGGGCGGTGCGACGACGACCAGGAAGGGCGCGGCCTCGAGCGGGATGAAAGCCTGCGAGCCGAGCGGATGCTTCTCCATCATCGCGACGGTGAGCGGCATGGGCAGCGGCCGGGCGCGGAAGATGTTGACCAGCGCATGCCCGCCCTCCGCCGCGACATCGACGCGGGCGAGGTCGTGGAAGCGGGTCGTGGACCCGTTGTTGATCTCGAAGTGCTGCGCGCCGTCCGCCTCGATCGCATCGCCGAACGGAGCAAAGGCGGCGCGCGTCAGTGGTTGTGCTGCGAGGACCGCTGTCACCGCAGGCTGAGAAGAGGATAGTCGGGTTGACGCGGATAGAGGCTGTGTTTGGCGCAGTCCGCGATCAAGTCGAGTTGTTGCAAGACGATCTGTCCGACTAGCGCCTCGCTGAGAGGCGGACCGACGATGCAATAGGTAGGCATGAACCGTCCGCAGAGTTCAATGTTCAGAGGCCCCGCCACCGGCCGTTCCTCTTTGCGGTCGTCCGCATAGGTCACGATTGCGGTGTGCTGCACCCGCAGGCCCAGACGATCGACCACGTTCTGCGGTAGCATCAGCATTGCAGCGCCGGTGTCCACGATCGCTTCGACGCTGGTGGAACGGATACTGGCCTCTTCGCGGTAACCCTGCTCGAAGCTTCCGCGGTCGTTTGCGTTCTCCAGCTTCGCCGTGACGACGATCTCTCCCACCTGGAAACCTCCTGGCTGTTGCTTCCGGGCAACCCTGTCGGATATAGCCTCCGAAACCCGAATCGCCAAGGTTTTGCCTTCCCCGCCTCAGAGCGCGACGGCGGCGTCGAACTCGCGGCCGCGCTCTTCCAGCCATTCCCAGAAGGAGCGGGCGTAGCTGCGCGGGACATGGAGATCGAAGGTGTCCTCGGCCCTGCGGTGGATGAGCGCCTGCGCATTGCCGATGCGGGTGCGCACCGCCCGCCCGGGAGGAAAGGCCGCCGGGTCGAGGTCGATGCCGGTGCCGGTGGCCAGAAGGTCCGCCGCCCGCTCGCCCGCGACGGTAATGACGGTCGAGGCGGAGGAGACATTGACGAGCGCGCCGCGCCCGCCGGCGAGCGCAGAGGCGAGGCGGGCGGCGAGCTCTCCGTCGTCCGACAATGGTGCGGTGAGGCGCCATTCGTCGGGGCCGAGGCGGATAAGCAGTGCGCCCTCCCCGCCCTCAACGGACTCCCCCGGCTCCAGCGGCAGGCCCGCGCCCAGAGCCGCCTCGACGGCCCGGGCGAAGGCCGCATCTTCGGCAGGGCCGCGCAGGACGAAGCTCTCCCGCGCCGGTCCCTCGCCCAGCAGGACGGCGCCCGCCCCGCCGGCGCGCGAGCCGAGGTCCAGCCCGGCGAGCGCGCTGCGCCGCGCCTCGGCGGGATCGTCAAACATGGAGGCGCTTCCCTTCCGCGTCGTAGAACACCGGCGATACGACCTCCGCCGCCGTGGAAAAGCCGATGACCGGCGAGGCAATATGGACCGTCTGGCCCGTCCTGGCCCGCCCGTTCTCGACGAGCGCGAGCGCGATCGAGCGGCCGAGCGTCGGGCTGTAGCAGAAGGAGGTGACATGGCCGAGCGGCGGGGCGGGTTGCAGGTCGTCGCTTTCCGCCACCTGGCAGCCGGGCGGGATACGGGCCTGGCTGTCGATGACGGAGAGGCCGACAAGCTGCTGGCGGCCCTTCTGGCAGAGCGCCGGCAGGTCGAGCGAGCGCTTGCCGATGCTGCGCTTGTCCGCGCCGACCATGCGGCCGAGGCCCAGATCGTCCGGGGTCGTGCGGCCGTCCGCCTCGGCATGGGTCACATGCCCCTTCTCGATGCGCATGACGCCCATGGCCTCGGTGCCGTAAGGGGTAAGCCCGTGCTCGCGGCCGGCCGTCAGCAGCCGCGTCCAGAGCGCCAGCCCGCAATCGGCGGGCACGGCGATCTCGTAGGAAAGCTCGCCGGAATAGCTCATCCGGAAGACGAGGGCCGGCAGGTTGGCGACCGTGGCCGCATGCACCGCCATCATCGGGAAGGCTTCGTCCGACACGTCGAGTTCCGGCGCAACATCGCCCAGCAGCGCCCGCGAACCGGGGCCGGCAAGCGCGGCGGCGAACCAGTGCTCGGAGACATCGGTCGCATAGACCTCCAGTTTCGGCCAGACGGTCTGGAGCAGGAGTTCCATATGCCCCATTACCGCGTGCTGGTGCGCGGTCGTGGTCGTCAGGTAGAAGTGGCTTTCGCCGAGGCGCATGACGACGCCGTCGTCGAACACGCGCCCGTCCTCGCGCAGCATCAGCCCGTAGCGTCCGCGCCCGGTCCTGAGGCTCGAAATCCGGTTGGCATAGATGAGGTCGAGAAAGGCCGCCGCGTCCGGTCCCTGGATATCGACCTTGCCGAGCGTGCCGACATCCACGATGCCGACCCCGGCGCGGGTCTCGCGCACTTCCGCCTCGATGGCCTCCGCCTCGTCCATGCCTTCGCGCGGATAGTAGCTCGGCCGGCGCCAGAGGCCGGCGGCGGTGAAGACGGCGCCCCGGGCCTCGTGCCAGTCGTCGGCCGCCGTGCGGCGCAGCGCGTCCCGGCCCTCGCCGAGCAGGCCGGCCGCCATGGCCGCCATCGGCACCGGCGTATAGGGCGGGCGGAAGGTCGTCGTCCCGGTTCGGGCGACGGGCCGTCCGAGCGCCTCGGACAGCAGGACAAGGCCCGCCATGCTGGAGGTTTTGCCCTGGTCGGTTCCCATGCCGAGCGTGGTGTAGCGCTTCACATGCTCGACCGAGCGGTAGCCCTCGCGGGCGGCGAGCTCCACATCCGCTGCCGTGACGTCGTATTGCAGATCGACGAAGCGCTTGCCGGCGCCGGCCTGCCAGAAGACGGGCGCGTCCCCGGCGGCGCGGTCGGGCGAGCGCGGCGGCGTTCCGGCAGCGCGCTCATGCCCCGAGGATGCAGCCGCGGCAATCCCGGCAGCCCAGCCCTCCGCGAGGCAGCCGTCGAGGTCGAAGCGCCCGGCCGCCGCGCCCGCGCTCCGGTTGGCGCCGCCCGCCCGGTCGGGAAGGATCAATCCGCGCTCCTCGTCGAAGCGCAGGCTGCCGCGCGCCTGGGCGTGCAGATGCACGGCCGGGCTCCAGCCTCCGGCAACGGCGACCAGGTCGCAGGCGACGCGCTCGCTCCGGTTGCTTGCCCTGCCGCCCGCCCGGCGAAGCAGGACACCGCGCACCCTGCGGCTTCCGAGCACCCGCTCGACGGCCTGGCCCGGGCGGCACGGCAGGTCCCGCGCTTCGCCGCCGGGGCGGGTATCGGCTACGGCGGCAATCGAGACACCCGCACTCCGCAGCAGCCGGGCCACGGAATAAATGCTGTCATTATTGCCCGCGACAACGGCGCGCCGCCCGGCCAGCACGCCATAGGCATGGGCATAGCCGCCGACCGCCGAAGCGGACATGACGCCGGGCCGGTCGTTTCCGGCGAAGAGCAACGGCCGCTCATGCGCGCCCGCGGCGATCGCGACTCCCCGCGCACGCACGAACCAGAGGCGTGTCTGCGGGGTGCCGGGCGGCGCCTCTTCGCCGGCCCGTTCGGCCACCAGAAGCAGGTTGTGGTCGTAATAGCCGGTGACAGTGGCGCGCGGCAGCAGGCGGACATGGCTCATCGCCTCCAGCTCGCCGATTGCCGCGTCGATCCAGGCGAGCCCGTCGCCGTCCTCGATCTCGCCCGGCGCGCGCAACAGGTCGCCGCCGAAGCGGATATTCTCGTCCGCAAGCACAACCCGCGCCCCGGCGCGCGCCGCCGCCAGCGCCGCCGCCACGCCTGCCGGCCCGCCGCCCGCCACCAGCACATCGGCATGGATGCGCCGCTTGGCGTAGAAGGCGTCGTCGGGCGCAGCAGGAGCCGGCCCGAATCCCGCCATGCGGCGAAGCAGCGGCTCGTAGATCGCCGGCCACCAGCGCGCCGGCCACATGAAGGTCTTGTAGTAGAAACCCGCCGGCAGGACATTGCCGGCCAGGCCGGCCGCGCCGCCGAGGTCCCAGGCGACTGAGGGCCAGGCGTTCTGCCCGGAGGCCTTGAGGCCGTCCGAGAGCGATATCTCGGTCGCCTTCAGGTTCGACCGGGCCTCCTCCCGGATGCCTGTGGTGACCATGGCGTTGGGTTCTTCCGAGCCGAACCCCCAGACGCCGCGCGGGCGGTGGTATTTGAAGCTCCGCGCCACGATGCGGACGCCGGCCGCCAGCAGCCCGGATGCCAGGCTGTCGCCCCGGTAGCCTTCATGGCGGTGGCCGTCGAAATCGAAGCGCAGCGGCTCTGAGCGGTCGATCAGGTGCCCGCCCTCTGCCGCACGGAAAGGCTGGCGCCTCATGACTGGCTCAACCGCGCTGCGCCCAGCTCGTGGGTGTAGGTATCGCGCTCGACCGTCAGCCAGCGCCGGCAGCCGTCGCGATGGAACCAGAGCTCGCGATGCGGGCCCTTCGGGTTGTCGCGGAAGCAGAGATAGTCGGTCCAAGCCTCATCGGTCGCGGCCTCGGGGTCCGCCGGACGCTCTATTCCGGCGTCGCCGCCATAGGCAAACTCCGTCTCGTCGCGGTCGCCGCAGAAGGGACAGGGAATCAGGAGCATCGGCCGGGTCCCCTCAATGCCCCCACGCCACCGGTCCGGCGCCATTCTCGTCCAGCATGGCTCCGGTGCGGAAGCGGTCGAGCGAGAAGGGCGCGTTCAGAGGGTGCGGCGCATCGTTGGCGAGCGTCCAGGCGAGGCACCAGCCGGAGGCGGGCGTCGCCTTGAAGCCGCCATAGCACCAGCCGCCGGTCATGGCGAGGCCCTCGACCGGTAGTTTCCCGACGATCGGGCTGCCGTCCATGCTCATGTCCACGACGCCCGCCCAGTGCCGGAGCTGGCGCAGGCGCGAGACGCGGGGGAAATACTCGCAGGCTGCCGACAGGATGTCCTCCAGCCGCGCGGGGCTGCCGCGCTGCGACCAGGAATTATAGCCGTCGAGAGTGCCGCCGATCAGCACCTCGCCCTTGTCCGTCTGGCTGACATAGATATGCGACGCGGCGACCGAGACGACCTTGTCTATAAAGGGTTTGACCGGCTCGGAAACCGTTGCCGTGAGCAGATGCGTCTCGATGGGAAGGCGGATGCCCGCCATTTCCGCCAGCCGCGAGGAATGCCCGGCGACGGCGAGGCCGATGCGGCCGGCGCCGATGGGGCCCCGGCTGGTCTGCAGCCCCGCGACCCTGCCGGACCGGATGTCGATGCCGGTCACCTCGCAGTCCTGGATGATATCGACGCCTCTGGCATCGGCGCCGCGTGCATAGCCCCAGGCGACGGCATCGTGGCGGGCGACGCCGCCGCGCGGCTGGATGACCCCGCCGACCACGGGGTGGCGGATTCCGGGCGAGAGGTCGAGCGCGGGGACGAGCCGCGCGAGGTCGGCGCGGGTCAGCAACTCGGCGTCTATGCCGGCGTACCGCATGCCGTTATGCCGCCGGATCCAGTAGTCGCGCTGGGCGTCGGTATGGAAGACATTGATGACGCCGCGCGGCGAGAACATCACATTGTAGTTGAGGTCCCGGCTGAGCCCCTCCCAGAGCTTGAGCGAGTGCTCGTAGAAGCGCTGGTTCTCCGGCAGCAGGTAGTTCGACCGCACGATGGTGGTGTTGCGCCCGGTATTGCCGCCGCCGATCCAGCCGCGCTCCAGCACGGCGACATTCGCGATGCCGTGGTTGCGGGCGAGGTAGTAGGCCGTGGCCAGGCCGTGGCCGCCGCCGCCGACGATGACGACATCGTAGGACGCCTTCGGTTCCGGCGCGCGCCAGGCCGGCTGCCAGTCGCGATGCCCGGAGAGCGCGCCCCGCAGAAGCGAAAAGATCGAATAGCGCTGCATTGCGGCCATTCTAGCCCGGATTCCTCCCCAGGGTCATAGCTTCAGGGGCCCACTCCATCGGAAGTGTCATGAAATGTCATGTTCTGTCATGAGGCGTCACGATCCGCCGCAATTGCCGCCCCGGCTCCTGCTGCCTTTTCGTGCTGCGTGCGCCGGACCCCGCCGGAATGCACCCATATTTTCGCGCGTAACGCGCGCGGGCGCCCGTGCGTTCCGCGTCGGCGCGCATATCGCGCGCCTGATTGCGCGCCTGCGCGCGAAGCACAACGCCGGGCGCAATTCTCCGGCAGGTTCCCGACATGGGTCTTGCACTCCCTTCGCTCTCCGGAATTGAAAAGGCGGCCCCGGAAGCCGCCTCTCTGTCTTCATTCTATCACACTTTCCCCAGTGTCAAGCCCCAGGCAGACCGTTCGGCGCAACCGCCTTGGCGAACGACCCGCCACCGTCGGGCGGTCCGGGTAGCGGGGAGGGTGCCGGACCCGTCATGAAATGTCATGTTTTGTCATGAGGCCTCCCGCTCCCTGCATCTCGGCCGGCTTCCTTTCGCTGTCCGGAATCGAAAAAGGCGGCTCCGGAAGCCGCCTTATTCGACTCATAATATTATGAAAATACGCCGATATTAATATAGAAGGCTAAAATCCTATACTAAAAAATAACACCATCCGACAAACCGCCCCCGGACATTTCCCACCAATGTCAAGGTCAGCGCGCTGCAGGTTCTCCGAGGCATTTGTCCTATTTTCTCCGCCGATTGACAACCTCGACGTCAATACAACCGGTTTCGCCTGTGCGCCCCGCAAGGTAAGCCCGACGTGACCGTGACGGGCACTCTGCACCACTTTCCGCTTCCCTCCCTGGAACGAGGCCTTCCATTTTCCGCGGCTCATGCTCACCAGCGCGCGGCAAGCCTGGGCCGGACTCTGTCCTCTGGACTATCGTTGGCGGCCTCGCTTCGGCTGGCCTCAAGCTTCAGTTCGAACTCACAACCCGACGCTTCGCAAGGCATTGTTAACATCGGCGAAGTTGTGAGTCAGGTTCCAAGAGCGGCAAGCCATCGTCTCGTCCACCTGTTCCGGATCCCGGCCGGGTTCGACTGGCGGCCACGAATCTCAGGATGCTCCCGGGCGCCTGCCGCATGACGCCCGGGGACCCGCTTCCTGCCCCGCATCCACCGGGAAGGCAAGCCCCGGGACGATAGCATAGCGCTGGCGGCCACCGACCGGCGGCGCTCGGCTCAGGCGCGCAGGTTGCGGCCGCTCCTCTCGTTGTCCTCAAGCCAGTCCGAGACGATGCGCCGGATCATCTCGGGTCTGGAGGGGTGCTCCGGTTTCTCCGCACGCAGCCTGTCAAGTGCCTCGATCATGGTCCTTGGAAGGCGGACCATTACGTTATGGGAGTCCTTCGGTGGTCTGCCCACAAAAATTTTCCTCCGAGGGGGTTGTAAACGATATAGACAACCATATAATACTAAAGCGGACGACGCAAGAAGGTGGAAGCTCTTGCGCCGTCCTGACCACACGATCTTATGGAGAGATCACATGGCTATCGATGACGCTAGCACGGCGCCTGCGCCGGCTGCCACCTCATCCGACCCACCCGTATTGTTAACGGCGGCGGAATAATGCTCCACGAGTAGCGCCCGGGCGGTCCGGTCGCGGCGGTGCAAAATTGCACCATCTGTAGCCCCTTGTCGGTATCGGCGCGGGGCGGGAGATGTACGGCGTGGAGCTATATGCGGCGGTTCGTCTGGCTGTTGTCGAGGAGGGACTGAGCCACCACGAGGCCGGGCGTCGGTTCGGGATCGACCGCCGCACGGTGAAGAAGATGCTGAGCTATTCGGCGCCGCCGGGCTACCGGCGGCGGAAGCCGGTGCGGCGTCCGAAGCTGGACGGGTTCACCGGGATCGTCGATGCGATCCTGGAGGCGGACCGGGCGCCGGACGTGCCGGTCAAGCAGCGGCACACGGCGCACCGGATTTTCGAACGGCTGCGGGACGAGCACGGGTTCACGGGCGGGTATACGATCGTGAAGGATTATGTCCGGGCCCGTCGGCAGTCGGTGCGAGAGGCCTTCGTGCCGCTGCATCACCCACCGGGTCATGCGCAGGTCGATTTTGGCGAGGCGGTCGTCGAGGTCGGCGGCCGGCGCGAGAAGGTCGCCGTCTTCTGCCTGATCCTGCCGCATAGCGACCTGTGGTTCGTGAAGGCCTATCCGAAGGAGACGACGGAGGCGTTCCTGGACGGCCATGTCAGCGCCTTTGCCTTCCTCGGCGGGGTTCCGCTCTCGGTGCTGTATGACAACACGACCCTGGCGGTGGCGCGGATCCTGGGCGACGGCACCCGTCAACGCACGCGGGCGTTCACGCATCTGCAGTCGCATTACCTGTTCCGCGACCGCTTCGGGCGTCCCGGCAAGGGGAACGACAAGGGCAAGGTGGAGGCGCTGGTGAAGACGGCGCGGCGCAAGTTCCTCGTGCCGATCCCGAAGGTGTACGATCTGTCGGTCCTGAACGAGCGGCTGATGGCTCGGTGCCTGGAGCGGCTCGACGCGCTGGAGGCAGGGGAGAAGGCGTCGGCGCTGCTCGCCGATCTCGACGCCTTGCGCGACCTGCCGGGCGCGCCCTTCGAGGCCTGCGAGCATGTGCCGGGCCGGGTCTCCTCGACGGCGCTGGTGCGCTACCGGTCGGTGGACTACTCGGCGCCGGCGGTCCACGCCCACAAGAAGGTGACGATCAAGGGCTATGTCGACCGGGTCGAGATCGCGCTCGGCGCCGAGATCGTCGCCCGCCATCGGCGTTCCTATGTCCGCGGCGACGTCGTTTACGACCCGTTGCACTATCTCTCGCTGCTGGAGAAGAAGCCGGGGGCGCTGGACCGGGCGGCGCCGTTGCGGGGCTGGAAGCTCGATCCGGCCTTCGCGGCGCTGCGCCGTCTGCTGGAGGCGCGCTTCGGGCCGCGCGGCAAGCGCGACTACATCCAGACCCTGCGCCTGCTGGAGGACTTCCCGGAGCGCCAGGTGACGGCCGCGGTGCAGGAGGCGGTGGCGCGCCGGCTGGTCGGCTTCGATGCCGTCAAGCACCTGTTGCTGGCGCGCATCGAGAGACGGCCCGCCCATCTCGACCTGACGCGCTACCCGCACCTGCCGCAGCCCTTCGTCGCCGCCACCCGGACCGGCGACTATGCCTCCCTGCTCGCCGGAGGGGCCGGTCGTGGCTGAAGCGCCCCGCATCCTGCTCGAACACCACCTGAAGAAGCTCAAGCTGCCGACCGTCCTGCGGGAATACGAGAAGCTGGCCCGCCAGTGCGCGGCCGAGGGACAGGATCACGTGCAGTTCCTCGCCCGGCTGGTGGAGATGGAGACGATCGACCGCGAGCGCCGCCTGGTCGAGCGCCGCATCCGGCAGGCCAGGTTCCCGGTCGTCAAACAGCTCGAGAGCTTCGACTTCAAGGCCATCCCGAGCCTGAACAAGATGCTGGTGCTGGACCTCACCCGCGGCGACTATATCGATCGCCGCGAGAACGCGATCCTGCTTGGGCCCTCGGGCGTCGGCAAGACGCACATCGCCCTGGCCCTCGGCCTCGCCGCCTGCCAGAAGGGCCTCGCCGTGCGCTTCACCACCGCCTCCCAGCTCGTCCATGAGATGATCGAGGCGCGCGACGAGAAGAGGCTGCTCCGTCTCCAGGACCAGCTCGCCAGGGTCAGCCTGCTGATCGTCGACGAGCTCGGCTACGTGCCCCTCTCGCAGAGCGGAAGCGAGTTGCTGTTCGACATCTTCAGCCGCCGCTACGAAAACGGCGCCACCATCGTCACCTCCAACCTGCCCTTCCAGGAATGGACCTCGGTCTTCGCCAGCGAGCGGCTCACCGGCGCGCTGCTCGACCGCATCACCCACCATGTCCACATCCTGTCTACGGACGGAACACAAAACTGCTGTTTGAGACCTGTTTGACCTTCGAAGCGAGGACAGCGGGTCTCTACGTTCATCCCCGGCACCGAAGACGCCGACACAGGCCCCTGATTCTGTCGAGCAAAGAATGACGCAATGTTTAGGAATGAAAGTCGCGGTTCAAGTTCAACAATGACAAACTCCCGTAGATACGGGGAAACACTGAGCATGAACCATCTGCTTTCATGGGGGTCAATCAATATGCGGCGTAATACAGTAGACATTACAGCCGATCCGCGATACGATGCATTGCAGGTGAAGTCGAGAAAACATCATGAACACGTCGTCACGTCTTCGCACCCTCGCAGCCGCCGGACTGCTTCATCCTCGCGCCGATGCGGTGACTGCTGTCCTGTTCGATGGCGACGAGCCCTTCTTCCTGCCGCAGGACAAGGTCCAGGTGAAATACGAGATGCTGCGCGCCCACATCGTCGATGGGCTCAGTGCAACCGCGGCGGCCGAGCGTCACGGCTACTCGCGCGCCGCGTTCTATCGGCTCTGTTGCAAAGTCCGGCTGGTTGGTGACGTGTCTGCGTGATCTGGAGCGAGGGGTTGAGGCATGAACGACTTCAAGGGACGTCACTTCCGGGGGGAGATCGTGCTCTGGGCCGTGCGCTGGTACTGCCGGTATCCGATCAGCTACCGCGACCTCGAAGCGATGATGACCGAGCGCGGCGTCGCGGTCGACCACTCCACGATCTATCGTTGGGTGCAGCGTTTCGCGCCGGAGATGGAGAAACGTCTGCGCTGGCAGTGGCGCCGGCCGCAGTCGCGGAGTTGGCGGGTCGACGAGACCTACATCAAGGTCCGCGGCAAGTGGGCGTATCTGTACCGGGCGGTGGACAAGCTCGGGAACACGATCGATTTCTATCTCTCGGCGACCCGCAACACCAAGGCAGCGAAGCGATTCCTCGGCAAGGCGCTGAGAGGATTGAAGGAGTGGCAGCAGCCCGAGGTGCTCAACACCGACAAGGCGCCGGCCTATGCCGCTGCCATCGCGGAGCTGAAGGCCGAGGGCAAGTGCCCGACAGAGACGAGGCACAGGCAGGTGAAATACCTCAACAACGTCGTCGAGGCCGACCACGGCAAGCTCAAGCTGCTGATCCGGCCCGTGCGCGGGTTCAAGACGATGAAGACGGCCTACGCCACGATCAAGGGCTTCGAGGTGATGCGCGCGCTGCGCAAGGGCCAGGCCGGGATGTTCGCCCTCCAGGGCGGCATTGTCGGCGAGGCCCGGATCGTCGAGCGCGCCTTCGGTCTCGGACCGTGCGCCCTGGCCGAGGCCATGGCGTTGCTACAGGACTGTCTGGCCAATGCAAAATCATGAGGTGAACAGGAATCCCCCTGATCACACATCGCCCCTTCGCCAAGTTTGCAACAGAGCCCTCATGCTTATCCCGAGGTCAACACCACCATCGGTTTTGACATCAACCAAACGATTTCGACATTTCATCGGCGGTTCGCTTTCGCTCGTCTCCCCGGACCTCACCTGACGGGATCATCGTCCCGCCTTTTCCACGACGCTCACCACCATCGCTCTTTACGACAGCAGCTCGTGGTGGTTTGAGATCAACGCCTGATCGTCGACCCCGGGGACCTTTCCTCATCTCTGTTGCAGTTGCGCACTTCCTCCTTTCCGGTCGTGCTTCAGAACACACGGCGCTGCCCGTACTTCTCGAACAGGATCATGGCCAGCAGGTTCGGGCCCGGGCAACTGCTCGTATCTTTTGCATATCGACAGGATTTATTTTGACATTTCCCCCCCCCAAATTGCGGGGGTCCGCGCACGGGATTTCACGGGTAAGTCTTGCAACGACACTGCGGAAGCTGAAGTAGTTCCGTCTCGCCCTCCGGCCAACCAGCCGACGCCTGAGAGTCCGTTTGAGAATGGATTTAGTGTGAGATTCTCCGGAGCAGGAGGCTTCCCATGGCGACATGGGTCATGGCTTCGGAGACGTCGATACGCTTTTCGTGTTCACGCGCCAGGCGTCTCCAGCGGGTGAGCCAGACCCAAGCATCGACGCCGAACAGCACGTGCCGTTCAAGTCCGAACATTGACCCCTGACAAATAAACGGAATCGACAACCTGCCGCGCCGGTCGGCGTCCAACGGACGCGCCGATCGACACTGCTGAGGTGGAAACGCCGGATGCGGTGCGGTGCACCAGAGCCAAGGGAATGAAATGATGCATCGAAGCAATTTCGCGCCGGCGGCGTGCTTGCTTCTCATGTTCGTGGTCGGCTGTGTCGGCCTGTCGTCTTGCGGCGGCGGCGGTAGTGGTGCCGGTCGCACACTTGCACGCGAGATAACGATCACGCCACCTGCAAGAGGTGCACCCCGGGCCGTGGGGTCCATTCCCGCCCAAACGCTGATAGCAGGCGGGAATGCGAGCCGTGTGAACGTTGCACCATACTTCATGGATCCGGAAAACGACCGGCTGATGTACTCGGCGGCATCCGACCGTCCAGGCACCGCGACGGCCAGCGCGTCGGGCAGCACGATTTCCCTCAACCCGGTATCGGCTGGCACGGCGACGGTCACGGTTACCGCCAGCGACGGCAATGCGCATGCCACGCAGAGTATCGCCACGACGGTGCAGGAGCCGCAGACCGGGCTGACGGGCTTTCGGATCGAGCTGCTGGGCTCCGAAACCCGGAGGGGATTCTTCTGCATGACGCCGGAACCGGCGGGCACCCAGTTGTCCGGTCTGAGCGTGAGAGTTGCCCCAGGTAGGGCGGGCAGGCCGTGCTGCTCCCAGGTTCTCGGCGACACCCTCTGCCTTTGGTTCAATTGCTCGGATGGCTACACCGGCGACGCGACAATCACGGCTACTGTCGATGCGGCCAACGGCCAAGAGATTGAGAAAACCCTTTCGTTCACTTGCCGGTGAGATCGCGTCAACGGTTTGCCCGTCGCGACCGTCGAGACGAAGGGCGTCACGACGGGGACGATCTTCAAGCATGCCGAAAACCAATATCGCGACGACCGTTCGCCGGCCGGCGAACCCCTCTCGGCCTTTCGGCGCGGCGTGCCCGGCCATTTCGATAGAGACGAGGACAGTGTCTCGATGACCATGTGTCCGGCCAATGACGAGCCCGCCCGGGAAGTTGTGGGGCAGCCAGGCGAGCCAGGAGCCGGTCGCTAGCAGGAACAGCCCGACCGTACCGGCGCGGACGGGGCACCCGGCTTTCAGTTTGACGGGTGAGGCTCTTGCAGAACTGTCGTGCGGACAGGGTTTTTGCGCTGAGTGGGTATGATTTTTGGGTAGTTGATTTCGGTTCCGGGGTCGCCTTGCGGTATTTTGGGTTTCCAACAGCCGCAAGCTACCGAGGAGGCGACCCCGATGAACCTTGGCTCGAAGCTATCGGATTTCTGGCGTCGGTTTCAAGGGGAGTTGTTCCCGGCATTGTCGGAGGAGGTGGGTCCTCTTCTTGAGACGCACAGGCGTTTTGTGGCGGCCCTCGATCTTGTCGGCGTCGAGGGCTTTGTGGGCGCGCCGGGGAGCGGTTCGGGTCGTCCTCCGGAGGACCGCCGCGCCCTGGCGCGGGCGTTTCTCGCCAAGGCCTTGTGGGACCTTTCGACGACCCGGCACCTGATCGACAGGCTCAGGGCGGACCCGGCGTTGCGTCGGCTGTGCGGCTGGTCGCGTGTCGGGGCTATCCCGAGCGAGGCGACGTTTTCGCGGGCGTTTGCACAGTTCGCCGGGACGGGTCTTGCGCAGAGGATGCACGAGGCGCTGGTGGTCGATGTGTTGGGTGAGGCGCTCATCGGCCATGTGTCGCGGGACTCCACCGCCATCGAGAGCCGGGAGGCGGCGGCTGCGAAGCCGAAGACCGAGACGCCGAAGCGCCGGCCCGGTCGCCCCCGCAAGAGCCTGCCCCGGGCTTGTTCCGGGGGCGAGGAGAGGCCGAAGGCGCTCTCCCGTCTTGAACGGCAGGCGAACGGCATGAGCCTTGAGGCGATGCTCGATGACCTCCCGAAGGCCTGCGACCGGGGAACGAAGAGGAACGCCCGCGGGGTCCTGGAGACCTGGCGGGGCTACAAGCTCCACATCGACACGGCCGACTGCGGCGTGCCGCTCAGCGCCATCCTCACCTCGGCCTCCGTCCACGACTCCCAGGCCGCCATCCCCCTGGCCACGATGACCGCCGGGCGCGTCGTGAACCTCTACGATCTCATGGACGCCGCCTATGACGCACGGGAGATCCACGCGATCAGCGAACGGCTCGGCCATGTCCCGATCATCGACACCAACCCGCGGCGGGACAAGGCGCTCAAGGAAGCGCGGAACCGGGAGGCCCGGGCCCGGCGCGCCGCCGGGCATGTCGAGGCCCGAACCGTCCGATACCGCATCCGCACCGTCGTCGAGAGGACCAACGCCCGTCTCAAGGACGAGTTCGGCGCCCGCCACGTCCGCGTGCGCGGTCCCACAAAGGTCGCCTGCCATCTGATGTTCGGACTGCTCGCCCTGACTGCCGATCAGGTGATGCGCCTCGCCGCTCCATAGGCCCGTCTGCCCCTGTCATGTCGATCCTGTGCTGTGCTCCCGAAGGGGTACGGCCGGCAAACGCTCGTCTCGAATCTGCCTGTCGCCCCGCCGTGGTACCCAATCGGTCCTGCCGCGTCGCGCCAAACCCACCACAGCCCCAAAACCGGCTCCAGAACTTCAATTGCTATCTGTCAGACCGACAATTCTGCAAGAGCCTCGGGTGCTTGAAGTTCCAGGGTATGGCGCAGCGAGACTAGTGGATTGATTTATACAGAAGGGTCCTTTCGGGGATTCTTTTGAGGGTTCGAGTATGGGAGTGTTGGGGAATGCGCAGGGGTGTTTTCTTGACATTGCAGTCGCGTGACCGTCGGCGTTTGGAAGCGATTGTCCGGGACCCGAGGAGCGCGCAGAAGCATGTGTGGCGGGCGCGGATCGTGCTGCTGAGCGCGGCGGGCATGGGCACGCAGGCGATCATGTCTGCGAGCGGGAAGTCGAAGACCTGCGTTTGGCGCTGGCAGGAACGCTTTATGGAGGAAGGCGTGGAGGGGCTTTTGCGGGACAGGACGCGCCCGCCGGGCAAGCCGCCTCTGGCGCCGGAGCGGGTTGCCGAGATCGTGCGCCTGACGCAGACGCCGCCGCCGCACGAGGCGACGCACTGGACGCTGCGGGCGATGGCGAAGGCGGTCGGGGTGGCCGCCTCGACGGTGCGCGCGGTCTGGCAGGCGCACGGGCTGACGCCGCATCGCTGGCGGCAGTTCAAACTGTCGCGGGACCCGGCCTTCGTCGAGAAGCTGACCGACATCGTCGGGCTCTATGTCGCCCCGCCGGCGCATGCGGCGGTGCTGTCGATCGACGAGAAGTCGCAAATCCAGGCCCTCGACCGGACCCAGCCCGGCCTGCCGCTGAAGAAGGGGCGCTGCGCCACCATGACACACGATTACAAGCGCCACGGCACAACGACCCTGTTCGCCGCCCTCAATGTGCTCGACGGCACGGTGATCTCGCAGCACAGCGCCCGACACCGGCACGAGGAGTTCATAGCCTTTCTCAATCGCATCGAGCGCACGGTCGAGGCCGGCGCGCCGATCCACGCCATCCTCGACAACTACGCCACACACAAGCACAAGGCCGTCCGGGCGTGGCTCGAAAACCATCCGCGATGGACCTTCCACTTCACACCAACCTCCTGCTCATGGCTCAATGCCGTCGAAGGCTTCTTCGCCAAGCTCACGCGACGACGCCTCAAACATGGCGTCTTCCGGTCCGTCGCCGAACTCCGAAACGCCATCCAGCGCTTCATCCAAGAACACAACTCAACGGAAGCCAAATCCTTCCTCTGGACCGCAGACCCCAAAAACATCATCGCGGCAAGAAATCGAGGGTTCCAAACGTTGGAATCAATCCACTAGCTGCGGTACTAGCGGGTGAAAGTCCCGCTGGCGCAATTCTCAGTTTGGCGCCGTAGTCATATCCGGCAGACGCACCGGCAAACCGAATCCCACTCCCGAGGTCGCCGACGAAGTCCCCTGTTCGGCCGGCATCACCGAATACGACACCCGGCATGACGAAACCTACATTCGCCTTCTCGACGCCGATAACGCGGGACTGGGCAAGGACGAGACCCCAGACCGTCCACCAGAACCGCAAAGACCCGAGCCAGCGCTCGGCCGTCCGCCTCCCGGTCGAGACAATCACTTCGCGGTCTCCCGCCCGCTAGCACGGTCTCAATCCTACCCGTCGCCGCAACATCCTCCGCCACAACAGCTCTGGACCAAAGGCACAGCCACCTCCCCAAGACCGGTTTCGCAATATGATTGCACAAACATTTCTTTAAGTTCAATCGCGGAGTCTAGAGAGTATCATGACATCCGGTCATCTGTCCTTTAGTGAATGATGGATAGCAGACATTGTACTTTCGAATACAACCGCGATAGTTCCAATCGGTCAACATAAGTCGCCGCGAAAGATTCGTCATCTTGCGAGCGTCAATCGGCTTGCGTAATCGACCGTAAATCTTGCATAGCCGTCACTGGTCGTCTTGAGATGTTCGTTCACAAGACGATGAAGATCGGGAAGTCGAAAGAAGGGCACCATCGGAAGCGTATGGTGCTCGATGTGATAAGGCATATTCCAGGTAGCGAAACGAACGATTCGGTTGGTGAAAACCGTCCGCGAATTCTCAAACATATCGTCAACGGCCGGGCAATGACCGTGTTCGGCCAAGTGATAGAGTCGGAGAAATGGGAAACCTATGACCAGAGGAACCAGCCAGACCCAGATCAGCACAGGT
The DNA here is from genome assembly GCA_965261985.1 of Alphaproteobacteria bacterium. Taxonomy (GTDB): domain Bacteria; phylum Pseudomonadota; class Alphaproteobacteria; order Bin95; family Bin95; genus Bin95. Next base: position 2,664,764 of record OZ253490.1, on the reverse strand, counting down.
GAAACCCCGATTGAAAATATCAGGATCATCGCATAAATCGCGAGCGAGACTTGCGCTTCCGTCTTGAGCTGACGATGGGCTTTTTCTGGCACGAACTCGTCAAATACTTTACCGCGCGCATTCGAAATCAGAAGTAACACTTTGTTCTTCCAATAAAGAGGCGCCAGTGCAAAGACGACGTATTGGTTCACGGTCTTCGGTTTCGGTTTGCCGATCAGTTCCGGATCGCGTTCCGGATCGTTCGTGAACCGGTGATGGGCAAAATGGAAGTACCTGAACCACTGAAACGGTTGAACGATCAGCAGCCCGGAGATCCGGCCGCTCCATTCGTTGATCCATTTCGTCTTGAACGGGGTCGTGTGCGTGCATTCGTGCTCGAGATTGAAAAGAAAAGCCAACAGGATGCCGAGCGGGATCATCAGCAATGGCCACCCCGGCACACGAAGGGCGATCGGGACCGCAAACAGGAGCATCAGCAAGATGTAGACAGCCAGATGGCGCAGGCCCGGACCGTCCTTCTGTTCGGCAAGCGCCTTGCGGTCTGCACTGGACAGGGACCTCAGAAACGCCCTGTGGTCCATTGTTCGTCCTCCTCACATGGTCCGCGGCAACCAGAGCGCGATGGCCGGAAACAGGATGATAAGCGTGAGCCGGACAAAATCGGCACACAGGAAAGAAACGATTCCGCGGAATATCGTGCCGAGCGGGATATCGCGCCTGACTCCGTGCATGACGAAGACATTGATGCCGATCGGCGGTGTGATCATGCCAATCTCGATCACCATGATCATGACGATCCCCCACCAGATCGGATCGTAGCCCAACCCGTCCGTCACCAGGGGAAAGACAAAGGGCAGGGTTATAACCATGGCGGCGACGGAATCGAATATTGCGCCAAGCGCGATGTAGATCGCGGCCAGCACGAATATTATCGCAAGGGCCGGCAGACCGAGACCGACAACCCAGTCGACCACGGCAGCCGGCATTCTCGTGATGGTAATGAGGTTGGAAAATATGTGAGCCCCGATGATGATCGTGTACAGGAGGCCGACATTGCCTGCCGTTTCGCCGATAGTCTGCAAGAAGGTCTGACGGTTCAGTTTTCCGCGGGCGACAGCAAACAAGAAGGCGATGAACGTGCCCGCGGCCGCCGCTTCGATAACCGTGAACACGCCGCCATAGAGTCCGACGGTCATGATGAGGATGATCGAAACGATACCCCAGCTGTTTGCCGCGGTTCTGGCGGTCTGTATCCAAGTCTGCCTGGGCCCTGCCGGCGCGAGCGACGGATTGCGCCTCACGACGACCTGAATCGCGACGAAATAGATCAATATCGTCAGGAGGCCGGGTATTACGCCGGCGATGAAGAGCGTGACGACGAACTGCTCGGTCAGGAACGCGTAGATCAGCATGATCGACGAGGGCGGGATCAGGGACCCCAGGGTACCGCCGGCAGCGATCGAGCCTGCGCTCAGGCTTTGCGCATAGCCCCGCCGTTCCATTTCCGGGAGCGCTATTCGCGCCATCGTCGCTGTCGTCGCAATCGACGATCCGCACGCGGCGCCGAAGCCGCCGCAGCCGGCGACGGTCGCCATCGCCAGCCCGCCGCGACGGTGCCCGAACAACGAATTGGCAAGATGGTACAGGTCGCTCGCGAGCCCCGATACGCCGGCGAAAGAGCCCATGAGAAGGAACATCGGAATGATGACCAGTTGCGGACTGGATATTGCGCTCGCCGTTTCCGATCCGAACATCGAAATCGCCGCAAGCGGGTTGCCTGTCATGATCGAGAACCCGACGACACCGGCAATCGCCATCGCTATGCCGACGGGCACATGAACCGCAATCAGCGTCAGCATTCCCAGGAACGACAACAGACCGATGGTGATTGGGTCCACTATTGCTGCGCTTCCCTGACTTCTTCCGGGAATCCGGCCACCGAGCCCGCCAGGGGCCGAGCGCGCACGAAGTCTTCAAGAACGTCGGCCACGACAAGCGCCTGGACCGGCAGGCAGAATGCAAGCAAGGCAGTCGAGATGATCCAGCTCGGCCAGATCGGAATTTGCAGGAGCCAGGTAAACTGATCGTGCTCGACCAGCTTCCATGTATAACGCCCGACCTCCCAGACGACCCCGGCCATGACGACCAAGGCCGCAAACTGACCGAAAAGTTCCACCAGCTGCCCGGCGCGAGGCTTGAGCCACCGCCCCAGGAAACGAATGGATATGTTCTCCATCTTTGCGAGCGTCACCGGAAAGCAGGACGCAACAATGACCGGCGTGAGAACCTCCAGGAGATCGCTCAAACCGTATATCGGCGTATTGAATATCGTTCGGGTCAGCGCGTCAGCCAGAATGGCGGCAGACATCGACAGCAGGCAGACCAACCCGAGGACCGCCGAATATCTTCCGGCGGTCCCGATCAATCCGATCATTCACCGGCCCTCACAAGCTTGCCCTGAATATCAAGGCGCCGGCCGGCGCAAGGCACGGGTCACTTCATGCCTCGCACCTCCTCGATCGCGGCCAGCACCTCCCTGTAAAGGTTGACGCCCTTCTCGTTGGCCTTGTCGTGCTTCTTGACGATCGGCGCGAGCAATTCCCTGGCCTCGGCAACGGCCGCCGCATCCCAATTGTGAATCGTATGACCGCCGCCGGACCGAAGTTTCTTCACCGCACCATCGCGCTGTCGATCGAGGCCTTCGCCGAGTATACGGGTCAGCCATTCGCCCGAGTAACGGTCGAACGCGGCTTTCGCCTTCGGCGGCAATTTCTTGTAGGTGTCGCGGCGCATCGGATAGATTACCGCAACCGATCCGAGCTTCAAATCGAAGTTGTGATGTTGCGCGGCGTCGGCAATGCGAAAGGTGTAGACGTTGCTGGCCGACATCAATGTTCCATCGATCACGCCACGGCTGATGTTAGAGGCAATCGCAGGGGCTGGAATGTTCCCGACGGGGACGGCTCCGAGTCTCGACACGATATCGTTCTGAATCGGACCCGCTGCCCGCAGCCGCAATCCGGCCAGATCCTTTATCGACCCGATGGGTTTGGTGGTCGAGACGCCGTACGGACCGGAAATGATGATCCCGACAAGCATCAGGTCGTCGAAATCCGACAGCAGACCCTTTTCGTAGAGCTTCCAGGCCGCGAGGCCGGCCTCGGCATTATTCTTTACCAGAAAAGGAAGCTCGAAAATCGACAGTTCAGGAAAACGTCCCGGCGAATAGGCAACCACGACTTCCGCAACGTCGGCAGCGCCGTTCTCGACCATCGAGAGCTGCTGAACCGGACCCCTGCCCAATGTGCCGCCGGCATAGAGTTCGATCTTGAGGGTGCCTTCCGACGCCTTCTCGATCGCCTTGGCGAACGCCGGGACAGCCACCGCGTTGTTGGTGCTCTTCGGTGAGACGAAGCTCGCCCACCGCAATGTAGTTACCTTGTCCTCGGCAAGTGCAGCAGGCGTGACCGCGACACTCGCCATCGCTGCGACGCCGAATGTCAACGCCGTGAATTTCGCCGTTTTCATTTTTCCCTCCCGTTCGGTTGGATAGATGTTTATTTCAAAATGAAACCCCTTCCAGACCTCCGTTTTTGATCCGATCAGAACTCGTATATACTTATATATATAAGCTTAGTGGAAATCGTTGAGCGGCGTCAAGTGGGAATCGCGGGCGACGAGGACCGACGACGCCGAACCGAATTCCGTATCTCCGGACGACCGCCCACGCAATCGTGGGCGGAGCCCCGACTCTCCCTCCCGGTCAAGAGTCCCGGATCGGCACACCCCGGGAGCGGTGGCGATACGGCACCGGCAACCGCGCCCTCAGGCCGGCACCATGTAGCCGTATGCAATAGCTTCCTCGCTCCAATTCTCGGTGGTTTCGTAGAATCCCGCCTCTGGCAGGACGAGCCTGCTGATGGCCAGATCCACCATGACCTCCCGTGCAGCCGGCATCCGATGCGCTTGCACGGCCGAATGCCGTAATTTCTCGAGGTCATCGGCCGAAATTCCACCGGACGCAACAAACGGCGGCATCGGCGCGAGGTCCGATACCGCTATCGCGCGCAGCCTTGCGGCAAGTTCGGAACGATGGCGGTCGAGCAGCAGATGGAAGTACCCGTCCACAGGACCGACATCGATCTCGTCTTCGAGAAGTGCGTTGATTGTTCCCATCGGCGAGTTGTAGGGACCGCGACTCTCGGAAACCAAGCGTTTGCCCGAATTCAGGAAGTGCGGCAGCAACATCCGTCTCAGGGCATTGTACCCCGAGTGGGAATGTTCCGTGGTCCAACCGATTCGGTGCTGAAACAGGTATTAAGGACGTTCTGCCGTTTCATCGCAACGCACGACCATGTCGGTCCAGTAAACCGGCCGATCCATGCAATATGCATGATCCAGAACCGGAGCGGCGACCAGGTTGGGTCGCGGGTCCGATCGCCAGAAAGGCCAGCCCCAGCCACACATCTGCACGAGTCCCATGTCGGGACGATTCCACAAATCCGTCATGGGTGCTGGCGCAGCATGTTCCACAATCTCCAGGGAAACTCCCGAACTGCGTGAAATATGCGCGGCCAGCTCATTCCAGGACTGGCGGCACCGCTCTCCCACCCCATACATTCTGGTATTGGCGATCAATTGCATCACGCCACCGACAATGCCAACGAGATTCCGGGGAAACGCCCGGTCAACCTGAACTGATCGCCCGGATGTATCAGTTCGACGCGGGTGATGATCGCCTTGTTGAGCAACGTCCTGCGCGTGAGCCTGAGACAGGGAGTATCGGGCTCAAGATCGAGAAGCCGGTCGATTTCCGGGTTCGCGGCAATCGCATCGACCGTATGTTCGACTTCGGTGAACGGTATGTGGTTCAACAGGTATTCCGAGGCCGTAAGCACCGTGAAATCCTGATTGATGAAATCCGGAGCCAGTCCCGGATTGACGAAACGTCTTTCGAGCTGAAGCGGTCGCCCGCCGGAGGTATGCACCGCCTCAAGGTAATAGGCCTCAATCCCGGGGTTCAGCCCGAGGTAACCAGCTGTCTGGCTGTCCAGTCTGTCCTTCTTCAGATCGACCAGCTTGCACCAGTGTCTTTCTCCCCGATCCTGGATGATCTGACGGATACTCTTTACTTCGAATAGCGGGGCTCCGATTGTACGTCCTGCAACGAACGTGCCCAATCCCTGAAGACGACGCAGGTCGCCACGTTCGGCCAGCTCCTTTACGGCTCTGTTCACCGTCATTCGGGACGCTTCGAACTGTTTCGCGAGTTCCGCTTCGGAAGGAATTTTATCTCCTTCTACCCACATACCGTCTGCTATCCTGGATCGTATGAAATCCTTGATCCTTACGTTCAGCGGTTTCATTTCATTTCCGGTTTCCAAGAATGGCCCCTCGCATCGAATGGCCCAGCCTGTTTCGCCGCATTTCCCCATTGACGAATAGCACGGCGTAGCGCTCAGGGCCATTGGGTCACTGCGCTCTGGAGTTGCGCCGAGAGTTGCCGAATTCCACGACGAGGAGCGTGAGCTTCCGGCGAGAACCGTCTGCCGGGCCGGCGCGGTTTCGGGCGTGACGTTGTGGAACGAGGTGGCCGGCACTCGACCGCTGCGGAAGGCATTTCCTGTGCGACCGGCTCCCGTAGAGCCGGGCCGAAAACACCGTCACGATCTCGAGCACGTCCAGATCGTCAGGCAAGAGAAGACGAGGGCGCCGACCGTCGCCGCGACCACGCCGCCCAGTCCCCAGCGGCACCTTTCCGCGTCAGGGCCGGGACCCCGGGCCGGGCGCCCCGTTGATCGCGGCCCGGAGCGCGTCTGCGGCCCGGAACCTCACCGCCTTCGACGCCGGCACGGCCTTCACCGCTGCATCGGCTTGCGCCGCGCCCGGTCCGGTCCGGCCGGCCAGCTGCCGGGCAAGCTCCGGTCGGTTCATCTTCCCTCTCTTCGCGTTCGCCGTGCCCGGCGTTCTAGAACCTGGCGGTCATGCGGAACCCAATGGCGTGCTCGGCATCGCCGGTCCCGTCGGTCTGCTCGCGCCGTGTCGCCGCCAGCCCGAGTTCCAGGGAGACCGGGCCGCCCCGGGTCAGGTTGAGCCGCCAGCCGAGACTGTATTCCCGGCTGTCGTTCGACAGCCCGAGCCCGAGCTCCGGCGTCGAGGTGAACCGGTCGCCCAGGGCGGAGAGGCCGTAGCCCAGCCTGAGGTCCAGACGGCGCCGCCGCAGCTCGTCCCCGCCGTCCCCCGCTCCATTGTCGTTGGCCGCCAGCCCCGCCAGGGTCTCGCGCCCGAGCAGCGCGTCCATGCCGCCCTGCGAAGAGCCCCCGAAGCTCTGGCCGAGCGTCAGCGACGCCCCCCGGTCCGAGCCCGGTGTCGGATCCCAGGAGAGCGTGCCCGCGATACCCCGGTCGCGGAACCCGCTTGCCTCATGGGTCAGCAGACCGCGCGCGCTCACATCGACCGCAATCCCGCGCGCCGCATCCCACCAGGCCAGCCCGGCGCCGATATCGGCCCCGAAGCCGGTCTCCGCATCGCCGCCGTCCTGGCGGATGCCGACCTCAAGGCGCGGCGTCAGCGCATCGCCTCGCCAGCTCCCCTGCAGCCCGACCCGCAGCCGGGTCGCATCGCCCTCCGCCGCAGCCAGTCCCGCCACCTTCTCCGAGCTCGTGCGCACCTCCACGGGACATGATCCGGCGTCCTCGGCCGTTTTCCGGATGCGTTGCCGGTCCTCCCGGGACCGGGCGGCGGCGGCCCCATCGGGCGCAGGGCTTTCCGGTCCGGCGGTTGCCGCCGCAGCGCCTCCTCCCTGCACCTCGTCGGGGTCGAGCGAGAGCATCGATGCTGCGTCCCGGTTGACCGTGGGGAAGGATCCGTTCGCATCGAGCGACATCACGCGGTTCGTCATCGATTCGAGGATGGTTTCGTGAACGGCCGAGGGCGCCCCGGGCCGTCCCCGTGACCCGGTGCCGCATGTGAGGCAGGTCAGCCGCGGAAGCGGCGCCGGTGAGTGTGCGCAGGCGGCAAACATGCACGTGACATCCGCTGTCGTGGCAATGGAATAATTGAATTATTGCAAATATAATAAAGTCAGGTATTGACAATATCTTGCATGGATTGTGATGAATTGGCGATCCTGCCGAATCGCAGTGGGCTGCCGCGCGGTTCCAGGTATGTTCTATCTTCGAACGTCTGGACGGTGAGGGATTGTCGGGCATGTCTTCAAATGGATCGCCGGAGGGGATATGAAGGTGATCGTCGTCGGAGGGGGGGCTGCTGGACTGGCAGCCACCCATACGCTTCGCAAGCGCGGGGTTCACGTAACATTACTGGAGGCCGGTGAACGCGCCGGCAGGCGCATGGCTGGTGAAGTGGTCGACGGCTTTTATATCGACACTGGCGCGCAACTGTTCAGCACATCCTACAAGGTTGTACTTGGAATGTGTGACGAATTGGGAGTTCCGTTCGACAGTTCTCCCGTCCAGGTGACTGCCGGCATTTACAACAAGCGAAAAGACAAATTCGGCGTTCTGGATTCCTCGAGTCTGATCAATTTAACTAATCTGAAGACGATACTCTCCTTCGGTCTTTTTTCTCCCAAAGGCCATCTACAGATGCTCAAGTTCGGCAGAATACTTATGAAACGGCGTGACGCCTTCAGTTCGGGAAACCACTTGCAGCTTCTGGACCTTGATATTGCGGGGAATTTCGCCGATTTCGTCCGCAGGGAGGTGGGACAGGAATTTCTGGAGCAGTTTTGTGAGTTTTCTGTTGCCAGCATTACGCTGAGCCATCCGGAACGGATCAGCCCGCTTCACGGAATGATGCTCTTGTGGATGGTGTGGTTTGAACGTCGTCACAAGATCCAGATGCCTGAGCAGGGAATAGGATTTTTCGCGCAATCCCTTGCCCAAGCTTGCGCGGACGATACTCGACTGTTAACGCCCGTGGAACAAGTCGTGGTTGAAGATGGTGTAACGAGAGGAGTGACCACCAAGGACGGGTTTGTCGAAGGCGATGCCGTGATCTGCGCCACCACTGCCCCCGACGCTTTGGACATTGTCCCCGATTTTCCCGAAGAAACCAAAGAATTTCTCGCCAATGTGAAATACTCCAGTTGTTGCCATGTGGTATTCGGCGTCGACAACCATCCGCTTGACGATGGACACTACTTTTCCCAGTTCCAGCGGAAGGGAGATTCTTTCCTGGATTGTTACTTGGATAGCACCGTGGGATCGCCTCTGTCTGCACCGCCGGGCAAGGGCATCATCCACGCTTACCCGGCAGATGAATGCTCGGAGGAATTATTCGCTCTCAGTGACGACGAGATCGAGCGTCGGGTGATCGACGAGATTCGGAAGTACACCCCGGCCATGCCCGAAAAACCCATATTCACGCGCGTTTACCGTTGGGAAAATGCGGTGTGTTTGCCTCATGGTGGAATGATGCGGGAATTACAAGCCTTGCGCAATGGGAGTTTCCCGGGCGTCAAGGGGCTCTTTCTCGCAGGCGAATATTTGCACCTGATCTCTAACATGAATGGCGCCCTGACCAGCGGAGTTAATGCCGCCGAGGAAGTGGAGCGATTTTTCGAAGGCTGATATGCGGGAAGCAATGTACGACTTTAGCCCGCTTTATCGGGGTATGGTTAAGCAAAAGGTTCTGACGTTAGACACTAGTCATCTGACACTGAAGTAAGTTTCATTTATAGTGGCATCGGGGTTGGCAATGGAGGACATCGCGATGGCACGCGGTATAGGACGGCCGTTGGCGGGGCTGGTCTTGACCGATGAGGAGCGTTGGTTTCTCGAGGCACAGCTTCGCCGGCACCGGGTGGCGTGCTCGCTTTCGGATCGCTGCCGCATGATCCTGCGCTGCGCCTCCAGCACCCGCTCCAGCCGACGCGCTTGCGCGGGAGCAGCCCGATATACACGACCTGACCGTGAACCGTATCCCCGTTCATGACCGGATCATACAAACGGAACACAGAGCGAACAATACAGCGCGTCAAGCTGTCTTTGTAAGACCCTCCGTTTACGCTGATCGCAACGCATCCGCCGGCTCCATATTCGCGGCCTGCCGTGCCGGGAACAGCGCGAAGAAGAGACCTGTTCCGCATGCCACTGCCAGCCCCAGCACGAATGCCAGCGCGGAGACCCGATAGTCCCAGCCGTTATATGCGCAAATTCCGTATGTTGCCGCCGCGCCGATCAAGACGCCGACCGTCCCTCCCAACATCGACAGAACCAGAGACTCGACGAGAATCTGGTCTCGCACATCGCGCCGGCGGGCTCCGAGCGCCCTTCGCACCCCGATTTCCGCCCTTCGTTCCGCCACGGCCGACAGCATGACGTTCATGACGCCGACGCCGCCGACCAGCAGGGCGATCGCGCTCACGGAACCGAGAAGCAGCGTGTAGAGACGCATCTGGCGATTCATCCCGGCGATGAGTTCCTCCGGGCTTCGAACCGCCACCGTCGCTCCCGGCACGAGAGGCTTGAAGTATTCCTTGATCTGCCGTGCCGCTTCCCGGTGATCGGTGTCCCTGCCCCGTTTCACCACGATGTCGCGAAGGGTGGCATTCGGAATCACGCGAGCGGCTCCCTCGATCGGGACGAATACGGCCTTGTTCACATCGACTGCCCGTTGCGAGTCTCCGACGCGTTCCAGTACTCCGACCACGCGATGAATTGCATGGCCGATCCGAACCGTCTCACCCAGGACGGACTGCCGACCGAATTTTTCGGCAATGTCGCTGCCGACCGCGGAGAAATACTCCGTCCCGTCCAGTTCCGAGACGAACCGCCCTTCCCGCAAGGTAAGTCTGCTGAGTTCCGCGAACTCTCCCGTGGCGCCCACGATCGTCGCCTGCGCAGCTATGCTTCCTGCGAGGATCACCGGGCGCGCACTCTTCGTATAGGGTGCTGCGCTCAGCACCGAAGGGACGGAGGTGACATTCCGCGCCTCGTCCACCGACAGGTTCACCCGGCCGCGCGCCCTGTCCGGTTCCCGGACCCGCACCCGCATCACCTCGGTGCCCAGCTCGCGGAACTGCGCAAGTGCGCGCTCCTTCACCACCAGCCCGACGGACATCATGGCGCTCACCGCCGCGACTCCCACCACGATCCCGATCAGCGCGAGCAGGCTGCGCTGGCGCGCGGCGAGCAGGCTTCGGCAGGCTTCGAGCGTGTTCATGGACGAGAACATCATCGCGCGTCGACCAGCACTCCGTTCGCCAGCCGCGTTTCGCGGCCGCATCGTTCGGCGACCTTCGGGTCGTGGGTGATCAGCACCACGCAGGCGCCGCGTCGCTCTCCCATTTCCAGCAGGAGTTCCAGGACTGCGTCTCCGGTATCGGCGTCGAGCGCTCCCGTCGGCTCGTCGGCGAGCACCACGGTGGGCTCTCCGACCAGCGCCCTGGCAACCGCCACCCGCTGCCGCTGGCCTCCGGACAGTTCATGTGGGTAGCGCGCAAGCTCCCCGGTCAGTCCGACGCGGTCCAGCATTGCCGTTGCCTCGGCCCTCGCGGTTCCTCGCGGCACGGACCGGTACAGCAATGGCAGCGCGACATTGTCGACCGCGCTCAGGCGGGGCATCAGGTGGAAGGACTGGAAGACGAACCCGATGGTTGCGTTGCGCACCGACGCCATCTCGTCATTGCTCATCTCCCCGATTTCGCGTCCCCCGATTTCAACCAGGCCGCTCGAGGGCCGATCGAGCAGTCCCACGATGTTCATCAAGGTCGATTTCCCCGACCCCGACCCGCCGGTAATCGCGACGCTCTGTGCTTCGGCCACGCTCAACTCGACGCCCCGAAGTACCGGCACCTCCACCGAACCGACCCGGTAGGACTTGGTGATGCCCTCAAGGCGGATCGCCGGGCCGGTCACGGAACCATCACCACATCGCCGGGAACCACGCCCTCCAGGATCTCGACGGCGTTCGCAGTGGTCCTGCCGGCCACCACGGGCACCGTCCGCCGTTCCCCGGTGTCGCGGTCGACCGTCTGCACCGTCTTCGATCCGGGATCCACCGCCGCGATGGGCACCAGCACCGCCTCGTGACGGCTGTACACCACCACATCCATCGTCGCGGACATGCCGAGCCGGACTGCCTGTCTCTGTTCCTCTGCGAGATTCTCGACTGCCGCAACCACCTCGAAGGATGGCAGCGCCTTCCCGGTGGCTTGTATGGCATGGGCCGACACATGCACGATCCGGCCGTCCAGCGTCACTCCGGGAAACGCAGCCCCGGAAATGCGCACCCGGTCTCCGATCCCGATCTCCCGGACGCGGATCTCGTCAATCCGGCCCCGTACCGCGAGAGACCGCCCCTCGCTCAGGGTCAGCAGGTGCTGTCCACTCTTCACCACAGTGCCGGCCAGCAGCGCCGTGCCGAGGACCACGCCGTCGATCGGTGCGGCCATGATCGCAGCCTCGATCAGCCTGTCGAGCCGGTTGCGTTCCGCGAGCGCGTTGCGGGTCTCGAGCACCGTTACCTTGTAGTTTTCCGCCCCCTTGGCAATGACCGCTTCGAGATCGCGTTCCGCCGATTCAAGATCGAGCTCCCGGCTGAGTTGTTCGCGCTCCACGGATATTTTCTTCGTCCGTGCAACCAGGCCGCTGTCATGCAGGAAGGCCGTCTCTTCCACCCGGCTCCGCCCTGTCTCGAACCCGATCCGAGCTTTCGTGACCGCCCGCCTGGCGCGCGCCACCGTCGCGCTCGTATCCCAGTTCTCGAGTTCGTCCTCCTGTCGGAGCGCCTTCAGATATGCGACCTCCGCGTTTCTGCGGTCGACTTTCACGGTTTCCAGATCGAGCTCGAGCAGGCGCTCGCCCGCCTTCACCGTCTGTCCCGGCTCCACGTGAACCGCCGCGACCGTTCCGTCGAGGGGACTTCGTATCGCCACCTCGACCAGCGGCGCCACGCCTCCCGGCACGGGAATGACCGTCTCGATCCGTCCCGTCGCGACCACGTGCTCCCGCCCGGCCAACGTGTCTTCCGGCGCTGCGTCCGTTCCCCCGAACAGGTCGATGGAGACCCCGAGGCCATTCAGGACGATCCCGATGAACAGCCCCGCGAGCACGATGCTCGTTGCGATTCGGATGATCTGCACCTTGCGAAGCGCGCTTCCAAGGTCGCGATTCCTCGACTCGAGTTGCCGGTAGGCCTTGTGGAGGTCGTTGTGCTGGCGCTGGACCTCGCCCGTGAGCGCCTGCTCCTTCGCCCGCAGCGCCTCGTTCTCCGACACGTCGGAGAAGACGGCGACGACCCCGCGCTGGGACCCGGTAAGGTAGGATGTCGTCAGCGAAAGCGGCAATGTCCTGCCCGACGCCGTCACCACCACGCGCCGGTTCCGGGTCTCGCCCTCGCCATAGACCGACGCCAGAACCGTTTCGGTGAACTCGTCGAAGCCGTCGCGCGACACGAACACCTCGGCGAAGGTTCCTCCCAGCACCTCGTCGGGGTCGAGCGAGAGCATCGACGCCGCCGCCGGGTTGAACGTGCGGATGGTCCCGTTCGCATCGAGCGACATCACGCCGTTCGTCATCGATTCGAGGATGGTTTCCTGAACGGCCGACGGCGACCCGGGCGGTCCCTGTAGCTCGGCGGCAAACCCGGCCTTCTCACCGCTCACGGGTTCGCACCTCCCGGGGAACGTTCCTTGCGGATGCTGCCGCAAGCAGACCGCCGACCCGTGCCGGCCGTCACCAGGGCCGCCAGGACGGCCACGGCCTCAGTTCTGCGCGCGTTCAGTCCGTCGTCCTCGAACGCGCGCAACGGCAAGTTCCGCCCTTGTCGCGACGGCAGGCTGCCGCATTCGATTCGTTCCTGTCCCACGGCATCGACGATCGGGGGTCTCCAACGTACTCTTACCTCGCGGCCGGGCTTCAGCCGCCCGCCACTCGCATCGGATGCCTCTGCCGAGCGGATCGACGAGGCACGGTCTGTCGAACGGTCTGCTGCTTCCGGCGATGATGTCCGTGGTGTCGCCCTTCCAGCATGTCCCGCAAGAAGCGTTGCCCGCCTGCGAGTTGGAGAGGGTCGACCGCGGCTTCAGGCGTTGGATTCCGGTTTCCGGCGGGACCGTTCGACCGATACGGGCTGTTCGGGTGTCGCTCTCGCGACTGGCATCCCGGGAATGGACCCCCACCCGTACCGAGCAGTCCGGGTGGGGGTGTCTTCGGGGTGCCGGGCCGGTCCCGTGGCGGCTAGTAGGGAAGCGTGCTTCCTTCCATGTTGTCGGACGTGGTTTCGTCTGTAGCGCATCCGGTCTTCAGCGCCGCCGTGTATCCTGTGGTATCGCCCTCGCTGTTTCTCTGCGCGGCGAAGCACACATCGAGTGTCCCGGTGTCAGAAGGAGACTTCGAAATGTCGCCGCTGGCTTCCCAGGTGACGGTTTCTTTCGCCTGGTTGGTCGCAGAGACGCTGCACGCAATTCCCGTGATAAAGCATTTCCCTCGGTTTGATGCGCCTTCCACATCACCGTGTCGGAGTATTGAGCCGTTCGTGCAGTAGTCCGAGGCAGGCGCATCGTCCCACGCGTCGTAACATACCTGTTCATACTCCGATATCTCTGTGGTTGCCGACGCTGTGCCGGCGAATACGAGCCCCCCGGCAAGGAGCCCGAGGACCGCCAGTGCGCCTGTCAGCCGGCTCCTCAGTTCGGTTTTCGTTTTCATTCGATGTCTCCTTCTTCGCTTGAGCAAACCCCGACGATGCCTGCCGCGCGCGGAAACTCGGTTCGGAGTGCACTGGAACCGACCCCGATACGGGAGGGCGCTTACGGGAGGGCGCCCAGCCGGGCATTCGGGCCATTCTCGTGTCTATTGTAACAGGCTGTCAATAAGCGAATTATATTCTCATGTGAAAAGGAAATTTGTCCAAAAGAGAAACGGCATGAGTTGCCATTACCGCCGCTATCCTGAACGGTCTGCAACTTCCGGCAATGACGTCTGTCGTTTCGCTCTTCAGCCATATCCCGCAAGAAGCGTTGCCCGCCTGCGAGTTGGAGAGGGTCGACCGCGGCCTCGGGCGTTGGATTCCGGTTTCCGGCGGGACCGTTCGACCGATACGGGCATGTTCGGGTGTCGCTCTCGCGAAGGATATCCCGGAATGGATCCCGCACCCGGACCGTGCAGCCCGGGTGCGGGTGTCTGCGGGGTGCCGGGCCGGCCCCCTGGCCGCTAGTGTCCTGATTCTGAAGTTCTGATGATTTTGGTCTGTTGCTGTGCAGTTTCGAGCGTGCGCAGGCAGAAGCGTTTGATGGTGGCGACGATGTCGTCGGCGGACTTGGTCCATCGGAAGGGCCGAGGGTTGGCGTTGACAGCGTCGATGTAGGTGCGGATCGCCTGCTCGAGTTCCTGCGTCGAACGATGGACCCCGCGCCGAAGCTGTTTTTCGGTCAAGAGCGCGAAGAAGCGTTCGACCTGGTTAAGCCAGGAGGCGCCGGTCGGCCTGAAGTGATCATGCCAACGCGGATGGCCGGCCAGCCAGCGCCGGACGGCAGGCGTCTTGTGGGTTGCGTAGTTGTCCATGACCAGATGGACGTCGAGGTCATCGGGGACCCGGGTTTCGAGCGTGCGCAGGAACTTGAGGAATTCCCGGCTGCGGTGGTGGGGCAAGCACCGGGCGATGACCCGTCCGGTGGCGATGTCGAGGGCCGCAAACAGGGTGGTGGTTCCGTGGCGCCTGTAGTCGTGGGTGCGGCGCTCGACCTGTCCGGGCCGCATGGGCAGCATCGGCTGCGTGCGGTCGAGCGCCTGGATATGGCTCTTCTCATCCACGCAGAGCACGAGCGCGCGCTCGTGCGGGTCAAGATAGAGGCCGACAATGTCCCACACCTTCTCCACAAACAGCGGGTCCGATGACAGCTTGAACGTCTCTGAGCGGTGCGGCTGCAGGCCAAAGGCTTGCCAGATGCGGTGGATGGTCGACGATGCGTAGCCCGAGGCTCGGGCCATCGAGCGCAGGCTCCAATGGGTGCATCGGGTGGCGTCTCTTCCAGGGTGCGGGCAATGACCTCCGCAATCCGCTCATCGCCGATCTTGCGCGGAGCGCCGGGCCGCGGCTCGCCATAGAGCTCGTCGAGCCCGCGCTCGGCAAAGCGCCGCCGCCATTTGCCGACCGTATTCGCATCGACCCCCAAGCGCTCGACGATCGCCTTGCTCTCCAGCCCTTCAGCCGCCGCCAGAACAATCCGAGCCCGACGCGCCAGCCCCTGGGCCGTCTTCCGACGCCCGGCCAAACCCTCAAGTTCACAACGTTCTGAACCGCCCCGGGTTTCCCGGCGGCTCCATCTTGTGAGAAGGAGGAGCTGTTATGGGAAGACATTCGACACGTTATCCGGCGGAGGTTCGCGAACGGGCTGTCCGGCTGGTTTTCGAGCATCAGGGCGAGCATGGCTCGCAATGGGCGGCGATGTGTTCGATCACGGCGAAGTTCGGCTGCACGACCGAGACGCTGCGGCGGTGGATCCGTCAGGCTGAACGAGACAGCGCTGTCAGGCCGGGCATGACCAGCGACGATCGTGAGCGCCTCAGGGCGCTCGAACGCGAGGTTCGCGAGCTGTACCAGGCGGACGAGATTCTGCGCAAAGCCAGCGCCTGGTTTGCCCAGGCGGAGCTCGACCGCCCACTCAGGCGATGATCGCCTTCATCGACGAGCATCGCGCTATCTATGGGGTCGAGCCGATCTGCAGGGTTCTGCCGATCGCCCCGTCCACGTACCGCCTTCATGCCGCCAGACAGCGCGACCCGTCGCTGCTGCCGGATCGTGCCCGGCGCGATCTGGTACTGATGGCGGAGATCGAGCGCGTCTTCGGGACGAACTACCCGGTCTATGGCGCCCGCAAGGTCTGGCGCCAGTTACGGCGCGAAGGCCGGGACGTGGCCCGCTGCACCGTCGAGCGGCCGATACGCGATCTCGGCCTTGCCGGGGCGATCGGGGGCAAGCCGGTGAAGACCACGGTCAGCGACAAGGGAGCGGCGCGCCCGCTCGACAAGGTGAGCCGGCAGTTCCAGGCGCCCGAGCCCAATCGTCTGTGGGTGGCGGACTTCACCTATGTCGCGACCTGGGCCGGGTTCGTATACGTGGCCTTCGCGATCGACGCCTTCGCACGCCGGATCGTCGGATGGCGGGTGAGCCGCACGGCCCATACAGGCTTCGTTCTGGATGCCCTGGAACAGGCAATACATGCCAGGAAGCCCGCCAGGGGATCGAGCCTCGTGCATCACAGCGGTCGCGGTGTCCAATACCTGTCGATCAAATACTCCGAGCGCCTGGCCGAAGCCGGGATCGATCCTTCGGTCGGCGGCGTCGGCAACAGCTACGACAACGCGTTGGCCGAAACGATCAACGGACTCTACAAGGCCGAGGCAATCCACCGGCGCGGCCCGTGGAGGTCATTCGAGGCCGTCGAATACGCCACCCTCGAATGGGTGGACCGGTTCAATAATCACCGACTGCCCGGCCCCATCGGCAACATCCCGCCCGCTGAGGCCGAAGCAAATCACTATGCCGCCACCGAAAACCTCGATATGGCTGCATGACTCAAACGTAACTGCCTCCGGGAAACCCGGGGCGGTTCACAACTGTAGTACTAGGAGCCACGGGACCGGCCCGGCACCCGGAAGACACCCGCACCCGGGCTGCACGGTCCGGGTGCGGGATCCATTCCGGGATATCCTTCGCGAGAGCGACACCCGAACATGCCCGTATCGGTCGAACGGTCCCGCCGGAAACCGAAATCCAACGCCCGAGGCCGCGGTCGACCCTCTCCAACTCGCAGGCGGGCAACGCTTCTTGCGGGATATGGCTGAAGAGCGAAACGACAGACGTCATTGCCGGAAGTTGCAGACCGTTCAGGATAGCGGCGGTAATGGCAACTCATGCCGTTTCTCTTTTGGACAAATTTCCTTTTCACATGAGAATATAATTCGCTTATTGACAGCCTGTTACAACAGACACGAGAATGGCCCGAGTGCTCGGCTGGGCGCCCTCCTGTATCGGGGTCGGTTCCAGTGCACTCCGAACCGAGTTTCCGCGCGCGGCAGGCATCGTCGAGATTTGCTCAAGCGCAGAAGGAGACATCGAATGAAGACAAAAACCGAACTGGGGAGCCGGCTGACAGGCGCACTGGCGATCCTCGGGCTCCTTGCAGGGGGGCCTCGCATTCACCGACACAGCGCTGGCAAGAACATCGCAGTGGTTGCAGGTATGCAGCGACGCTTGGGATGATTCGCCGGCCGACGACCCGGTCGCCGCGGAATTCCGACACTCCCGCGATCGGGGGGAGCCGCGGTGCGAAGGAGAACAGGGGTCGACATGAGAGGCGCACTCCGGGAAGGCGAACGGAACGACCGCCGGAGAGGCAAGATCGAACCGACAGTTCTTGTCGTGGCGACGCCCATGATCGGCAAAGGCGCGGCGATTCGCAAATTCCGACATTCTGAAAAGGAGACGGAACGATGAAAACGAATTCTTTTGTAACGGCGGTGCTGGCATTTGCGGCCGTGGCGCTGGTGACGGACGCGGTCCAGGCGAGTTGCGAATCAAAGCGCCGAGTATCCCATACAGGGCTTGATTGCATGCATGCCTGGTGGGATAATTCTCCAGGGTGGATGGCGGCCGGTTACTCCGCCGGGTCAGAGTCTTTCTGCAATCCTTACATCAAGAATATGAAAGCAAAGGTCGATGTTCGAAACCTGGCCGATCGAAACTTTTATATGACAGGCAACCAAAAAGTACGGGGTAGTTCAGACACAGGAAAGGTACGCAAGATCTCTTGCTGCCATGACTACGGTCCTTGTTGGAAGGATGAGGTATCATGGAACAGTCAGGGAGAGATCCACTGGCGGAAATCCAATACCAGCACGATGACTGACGGGTGGGCGAAGGTCAATACCTGTGGTTCAGCCGACAAGTTTTGCAAAAGCGGAAACAACAATACGGAAACCTGGTACTGCAAGAATAAATGGCCCGACCAGAAAGCGAGGGATTGCAGTACCTACAATTGCGGCGGCGACCATTACTGCGATGTCGACGATTGCACTTCGAAATGGGATGACAGCGAGGCGTCCGAGACCTGTTCCCGGCCAAACACCATCACTCACGACGGCACACGTTGGCCTTCTAATTGCACTGTCCAGGGAACGATTTGTGAGGGCAGTGACCCGACCATTCCGGGCGTAGGTACTAATCTACAGCAGGGTTTGACCATAGCAGTTTATCGTGTGGACAATCTCGTAAATTGCGCCGGCAGACTCAAGGACGAGGACGATTGCGACGAAGAATAACGACGACAGCTGCATCGTGTCTTCCATGACCTATGACGGCAGTGAAAGGTCGAATCCCAGATGTACCGTATCGGCCGTTTGTCTCAATGCCAATCAGGAGACTACTACTGTCTCCTTCACCGCCAAGATGCATTACATGGATGAGCTGGAGTATTGCAGCGGCCAACTTCAAACCACAGGCTGTTGAGCACGAGGAGGTCGTCGATTTCGGGCTCCTCCATGGTTGCGCAGGCGGCGCGCGTCACTGCGGGGCCCCGGTGGCGAGGGACCGTTCCGACCTCACGGCACCCCCTCCCGATCCGGAGCCCGCGCCCCGAGCCCAAACTCATCGATCATGGCCCGCAGCCTCGCGGCGGTGATCGGCGGATACCAGGCGGGAACCGATCCGGATACGGCCTGGACCGGCTCGGGGCACAGCAGCCAAGGCTCCTCGCCAAGCCACCTTATCCCGCCGGCGCCTCCCTGTCTTCCTGCTCGCCGTGACAGGATTTGCCCATCAGGCGATGCAGTACGAAATGCATTCCGACACAGGCAAGCAGAGGCACCACGAGGGCCAGATTGTCGAGCGATCCGGAGACCGTTCCTCCGCCCAGAAGATAGCCGCCGACCGGCAGGAGCATGACGGCGCAACACGCCAACATGCCGTAACGCCTGAACAGGTTTCGACCAGAGGGGGTGCCGTTCGAGGCCGTCGTATCCCTCGAAACGAGGTTTGGCGGTGCTTTCAATACTGCTCCATTGGCGGCTGTTGGAAGAGGGTTGCGAACGGGGGACCCGGGGGCCTCGCAAATGCCGGGGGACGCAGGTTTCGGCGACAGGCGGATCGCGGATCGCTCATTGCCCGTGCGCCGGGTTTCTTTTGGCCTGGATTTTCCGGATGCGCTCCGGCCAGGTGGAGCGGATGTAGGCCAGGACGTCCCGGATCCCGTCGTCGTTCATGACGTCGCCGAGGCCTGGCATGCCGCTCTTGAACCCGGTGATACCCATGGCCTCCATGAGGGCCTGACCGCCGAGTTTCGTGTAGTCGAACAGAAGCTTGTCGTCGTGATGCCAGGTATGGCCGGTCGCGTCATGCGGCGGCGCCGGCAGGATCCCGTCGCTTCCGGGGCGCCGCCAGTTCGGCTGGCCTTCGAGCTTCGCGCCGTGACAGGAGGCACAACGCTCCTCGTACAAGGCCTGCCCGTTGCCGATATCCCGGCCGTCGAACTCGTGGCCGGCGAACCCCGCGGCGGGCCACAGCACGGCGAGAACCGACAGGGCCCGCTTCATGCGACCTCCACCCAGGTCTTCATGCCCGACGCCTGGTGCCCGAGAGTGTGGCAGTGCAGGAGCCATTTGCCGGGGTTGTCGAACACGCAGAGGACGTCCCGGCTCTCCCGCGGGTCGACCAGGGTCGTGTCCCGGTAGTGGCCGAGAGAGCCGTCTTCCCGGAGCTCGTGGAAATGGTGGCCGTGCAGGTGGATGCCGTGCGGGAAGGCGGTGTCGTTGCGCATGGCGATCCGGGCCGTCTCGCCGCGCGCAAACCGGCGCCACGGCCGTTCCGGAAGGCCGGATTGGTCATTGAACGCCCAGAAGTCGTTGCCCCCGTGCCGCCCGCCCATGGCGCCGCCCTGCATGACCAGGGTCAGGCGGGTCGCTGCATTCCTGTCGGGCGCCGGGATGTCGGGGGCCGGCAGGGGCGCGACCGGAGCGCCGTTCGGCGCAGGGTTCGATCCCCCGACGGCGATGGTCCCGAGATCGTGGGGACCCTGGCGGGTCTGAAGGGCGAACGAGATCGGCCCGGTCACGTCCAGGATGACATCGGTCCGCTGCGCCGGGGCGAGCAGCAGGTCTTCCAGGGACACCGGTACGGCGAGCGGCATCCCGTCATGGGCCACGACTTTGCCGGTTCCCCCGCCGATGCTCACCGGGAACATCCTCGCCGTGGCCGCATTGAGCAGCCGCAGGCGAATCCGGTCGCCGCGCCGGACCGTGTCCCGGGAGAACAGCGCCCGGGCGAAGTTGCCCATCCGCCCGCCATGGGAGAAATCGTGCCGGTTGCCGAAGCTTTCGTGCAGTTCGCCGCCGCGTTCCAGGCGCCAGTCGTCGAGAACGACCGTAATGTCATGGTCGACGGCGGGCGGGTCCGGCTCCTCGACGATCAGGGGGCCGTAGAGACCCTTGGCAACCTGTTCCCAGGACCGGTGATGGGCGTGATACCAGTATGTACCGGCATGGGGGACGTCGAATGCGTAGCGGAAGGTCTCGCCCGGTTCTACCGCCGCCTGCGTCAGGTCCGGCACCCCGTCCATGGCGTTTTCGAGATGGATGCCGTGCCAGTGGATGGCGGAGCGCCGGCCCGATCCGTTCTCGAAGGAAACGGACACCCGGTCCCCCTGGCGGACGCGAAGTTCGGGTCCGGGGGTCGATCCGTTGAAGCCGAGCATGCGGGTAGGGATGCCGCCCTCGGGAAGGATCCGGGCAGTGACGGGCGCGGCTTTCAGCCGGACGGACGGCGCCGCCCAGCCGGTCGTGGGGATGAGGGCGATCGCGCCCGAGGCTGCGAGAAACTCTCTCCTGTTCATGGTTTACCTCCAGACGGCAAGTCAGGTACCGTGGTGAGCGCAGCCGTCGCCATGAGGACGAGACAGACCGCGGCCCATTCGACGGCGATGGAGCGGCGCAGACCGACGGCCGCCATCCGGTCGCCGTTCCTCATCGCCGGTACGAAACGAAGCTTGTTGGCCGCCGCGGCCGCGAGCAGGCAGGCAACCGCACCGATCTTGGCGAGCAGCGTGAGACCGTAGCCTGTCGCGACCAGGGCCGCGACGCTCCCGAGCAGGCGCCATGCCATGACGATCCCGGCGGCGATCAGGACAGGCACCGTGAAGGCGGCGATCCGCCCGAAACGATGGCCCAGGCCGGCCGCCAGGGAGAGGCTTGCGCGGTCGCTCGCGATCGTCCGCAGCGGCGACAGGATGCCGATCCAGAAGGCGGCGCCCGCAAGATGCAGCAGCAGCAGGAATTCGAGCCAGAACTGCGCGGCATCCGCGACATGCCCGACCCCGGAAAACGACCAGAGCGCGAGGATGCCGCCCGCGGCGGCGATCCAGATGCCAATACCGGAGACCCGGAGACCGACAAGGACCAGGGCCAGGCCGGCGACCCGAAGGACCAGCGCCGTCCCGACCGGGGTCTGCCAGACGAGGCCCAGCATCTCGGGGTCGGTCATGCCGGAGACCTCGCCCGTCATGGCGGCGCCCTTCAGGGCGAAGCCGATCCCCGAAGCCAGCAGCGCGAGCACGGCAAGCGTTGTCGCCTGCCGGACCATCGGGCCATGCAGCCCGCCGGTCTCGCGGCGGAAGACGATGCGGACCAGCACGAGCCCGGTGCTTCCGAGAACCCCGAAATAAAGCAGAAACCGCGCGAGGGCCGAAGCCAGCTCCCAGGTGTCGGGCAACGGTCACTGCACCCGGAAGGCGAAGGCGTTGTGCATGGCATGTCCGTCGCCCGAGAGGCCGCGCCATTCGATCCGGTAGAGGCCGCTGCCCATGTCGGTCAGCGCCACCACGAAGCGGATCGCGAAGGACTTTTGGTCTCCCAGGTCCAGATCTGCCGGCGCCCGGTCGCCGTGGGTCAACCGGACCCGCGTCAGGCGGATGCGCCTGGCGAAGGTCAGGACGATATGAGGCGGCGCTTCGGTCAGCACGGCGCCATTCTCCGGCGCGGTCGTGTCGAGGCCGGAATGGGCAAGGGCCGGCGTTGCCGCAAGCGCGAGAAGTCCGGCCAGCAGGATCGCCTTCATGGTGGTCCCCTCATCGGATGCCGTTGGCTCGCTGGAGTTCCCGGACATAGGCCACGATCGCCGCCACATCGCGGCGGGTCACCCCTTCGACCCGCGGCATGTTCCCGAAACGCCAGTGGTGGGCCCGGACGCCCCGGGCGACCGCGCGCTGAAACGACTCGTCGCCATGGTGGCCGGGCTCGTAGATGACATGGACCAGCGGCGGCGCGACCCCTTTCTGTCCCGCCGCGTTCGGGCCATGGCATGACGCGCAGTTCGCTTCGTAGGTCCTTTGCCCGAGTTCCGCCCGTGCCGAGAGGGTTCCGGGCACGCTGACCGACGCGATCGGCGGTCCGCCGCCGGTGGTATCGTCGCGGTCGCCGAAATAGAGGTATCCCGCACCGCCGACGGCGGCGGCCAGGACAAGCAGGATCGCCCCCCGCCTCAGTGGCATGCTTTCCCGAGCGCCTTCAGCCGCCAGTAGTTGTAGGGAAGCGGGGTGACGAAGCCCGCAGCCAGCATGATCGGCACCACCCACCAGGTGAGCACCGCCCCGCCGGTCAGCGACCAGTCGACCGCGTTCATCATGGCCTCCATGGCAACCATCGACACGAAGGACATTCCGATCGCCGTCCTGAAGGCGGGCCCGAGATCCATCTGGCGGGACAGGATGAACGTCTCGAGAGCGATCGAGGTCAGCAGTCCGTTCACGATCGCGAGGACCATGATCGCCGCCGTCGGCCATGGGATGCCGGTGAACTGGAAGAAGGCGATGGTCCCGAAATCGCCGACAGCGCAACCCAGCAGGCACCAGGCCGTGTTCTTCGATGCCCGCCGCCATGTGTGGTGGCAATGCCAGTCGATGGCAACTCTTGCGGCTATGGCAACCATTTCGGCACCCTTGATCGATCCCTGCCGACAACCTGGCGTTTCCAGCAACTGGAGAGTCAACAGGCCGACCGTGAATATTTCTGCAGCATCGAAGGCAGCCGACCTGCCGGTGAAGACGGTCCGCTACTACGCAGACATCGGACTGGTGTCGGCGCCGTTCCGGTCGGAAGCGGGATACAGGACCTATGACGACGGTTCCGTGCGGAAACTCGTGTTCGTCCGCCCGGCGAGGGAGTTCGGGTTCTCGGTCGACGAATGCAGGGAATTGCTGAGCCTCTACGAGGACCAGCACCGTTCCAGCGCCGATGTGAAGCGCATTGCAACGAAGCGGCTGGAGGAAATCGCGAAAAAGCAGCGGGAGCTGCAGTCACTGCATGACGAGCTCGCCCACCTCGTCGATGCCTGCAAGGGCGATCAACAGACCGGACTGCCCGATCATCGATGGCCTGGGCAACCGCATGCCGGTATAGGGTTTGAGCCGGGAAACCGTACAAAAAGCTCGTGAGAATTGTAATTCGAGAGCTTTTTGTACTGCGAGGCGTGACGCGTCTCCTCAGCCAAGCTCTGGCCGGGGTCTGCCTGCAACGCGCGCTATCGTGCTGTCATGCTGAAGCCTTAGCCCCAGTTTAACACGTCATTTTGAAGATCGTTCATTATCAGTGTCTTACGGGGATGAGATTCCGCGTAGGGCACTTCATTCGGGTTTCTTTGGACGGATTTGGCTTCAGACGATCATTTTCCGAACGCCTCCGGGTGCGGGATCGAGTGCGAGGGCGCGATAGATTTCCAATTGCTGTCTAATACCAGCGGTGCTGGTTCCTGACTCATGAAGGGGGATTCCCTCTGGTATCGGTTTCTGACTCAATGGCCATGCCTTGGGTTGGAGGTTTGGCATGGGAACGGCGATCCCCTTGCGGGGAGATTTCGATGCGGCGAAGCTGCGCGGTCTTGCGCAGCGGGGCCGGGATGGGGCACAGAACCGTCGTCTCCTGGCGCTGGCAGTGATCTACGACGGTGATCGTCGTTCGGAGGCGGCGCGATTTGCGGGTGTGGGGCTGCAGATCATTCGGGACTGGGTGCTGCGCTTCAACGCGGAAGGGCCGGAGGGCTTGAAGGACCGCAAGGCTCCGGGTCCGCCCTACAAGCTGAGCGAGGAGCAGCGCTTGGCGCTGGCGGCGGCGGTCCGGACCCGGCGGTCCACGGCGTGGTGCGCTGGCGGCGCTGCGACCTGGCGGCATGGCTTCGGGGCCGGTTCGGCATCTCGTTGGCAGTGACGACGGTCGGACAGGAGTTGCGTCGCATGGGCTACGCCAAGCTTTCTGCGCGCCCGCGCCACTATGCCCAGGACCGGGACGCCATGGAGGCGTTCAAAAAAACTTCCCCGCACGCCTGAAGGAGATCCGCGCCGGGCTCGGCAACGGTGTCGAGGTCGAAGTCTGGTGGCAGGACGAGGCCCGCGTCGGGCAGAAGAACAAGATCACCCGGCGATGGGCGAAACGCGGCACGCGACCGTCCGCGGCCAAGGACCAGAGAACGACCTCGGCCTATATCTTCGGCGCCATCTGCCCGACGAAAGGCAAGGCCGCCGGGCTCGTTATGCCCCGCGCCGACACACAGGCGTTGAACGCTCATCTCGCCGAAATCGCCCGCACCGTCGAACCCGGAGCCCATGCTCTCGTCATGCTCGACCAAGCGGGATGGCATACCTCCTCCACCCTCGAAGTCCCCCGCTCTATCACCCCGATGGCGCTCCCGCCCCGCTCGCCCGAACTCAACCCGGTCGAGAACCTCTGGCAGTTCATGCGCGACAACTGGCTCTCCAACCGCGTCTTCCAAAGCCACGACGACAGGCTCTGTTGCAAACTTGGCGAAGGGACGATGTGTGATCAGGGGGGCTTCCTGTTCACCTCATGATTCTGCATTGGCCAGACTGTCCTGTAGCAACGCCATGGCCTCGGTCAGGGCGCATGGTCCGAGACCGAAGGCGCGCACGACGATCCGGGCCTCGCCGACAATGCCGCCCTGAAAGTTGAAAATCCCGGCTTGGCCCTTGCGCAGCGCGCGCATCACCTCGAAGCCCCTGATCGTCACATAGGCCGTCTTCAGCGTCTTGAACCCGCGCACGGGCCGGATCGGCAGCTTGAGCTTGCCGTGGTCGGCCTCGATGACGTTGTTGAGGTATTTCACCTGCCTGTGCCTCTTGTCCTTTGGGCATTTTCCCTCGGCCTTCAGCTCCGCGATGGCTGCGGCGTAGGTCGGCGCCTTGTCGGTGTTGAGCACCTCGGGCTGCTCCCACTCCTTCAATCCTCTCAGCGCCTTGCCGAGGAAGCGCTTCGCTGCCTTGGTGTTGCGGGTCGCCGAGAGATGGAAATCGATCGTGTTCCCGAGCTTGTCCACCGCCCGGTACAGATACGCCCACTTGCCACGGACCTTGATGCAGGTCTCGTCGATGCGCCAGCTCCGCGACTGCGGCCGGCGCCACTGCCAGCGCAGACGTTTCTCCATCTCCGGTGCGAACCGCTGTACCCAGCGATAGAACGTGGAGTGGTCGACCGCGACGCCGCGCTCGGTCATCATTGCTCCGAGGTCGCGTTAGCTGACTGCGTAGCGGCAGTACCACCGAACCACCCAGAGTACGATCCCCCTCCAAAATGACGACCCTTGAAATCGTTCATGCCTCAACCCCGCTCCACGTCCCGCACACAGTTTCAGCAGCCAGGCGAACTTTGCAACAGAGCCCACGACAGGGCAGGAACGTGGCAAAAGTCGATGCGCGGCCGGTACCAGGGCATAAGACCGACTTCCACTTCTCCGAAAAGTGGCAAGCTGCATCGCGCTCAATAATCTCTGGAAAGACGCATCGCGGAAAAGGGCCGGTCCGAAATAGCCGGTGGATCCGATGTGCGATCTTTTTGTGGCGATGGACCGGAGTTCCGATACAGGGCTGATATCTCGCCCATTGCGGTACTCGACCTTCTATATCACCCGGCCTATGGCGTTCCCGGAAACGAACTGGCCGAGAGTCCTTGTTTAGCGCAGATGCATGGACATGACTTTGATCGCCAGCCTTGGGTGCGACCTGTGGAAACCGTTGCATTTCTCATTGCATCTGTTATTGCGATGTGCGTTCTACAATAAAGATTCGAAAGGACATTGCCGCATGATCGACGAGACAAGACTGTCAAAGGGCCAGCTCCGAAAGCTCAATGCGCTTCGCAAGTCACTGGGTTCCGCCATCGCCGATGAGGCATTCTCCAAATGGCTTGTCCAAGCAAACGATGAACCGGTGGGCGACGCAAATGCCGAGGTTGTCGCCGATGCTCTGTGGGACCTGGTTCAGGACGGCAAGTTGATGATCCGGCGGGGCGGCTATCTCGTCCGGCGCGGGCGCGGGCGCGTGATCGTCGAGGCCCGACCGGACTAGGCTGTCGGCCTGAAACCGGCGCAAGGCCCGGACAAGAGTTGCCCGCAAACCGACTGCGGAAACAGTTCGGAGCCGTTGTGTCGGCGTGGTCGCGCTGAGCGAATTTCCAGCCTTCTGTCCTCGTCGAAGTGACCCGAGCGCCGGAGCCCGAGGCAAACGACTGCCAACGACAGCCGCCGGACGGCCGGTACAGCCAGCAACGACGCCATCCATATGCCCGGGGGCCGGCAATACCATGCGGCGCGGGGGGGATACCGAAGTCCGCTGTCTGCTTTGGGTCTGCGTCTTCATTACGGGTCACGGCTTTGTCCCGAATCACGCTTTGTCATGTTGTGCCAAAAAGGATTAATTTTAATTTAGTTTTCAATAGAAGCTCTTGCAGAATTGTCGGTCTGACAGATAGCAGTTGAAATTCTGGAACCGGTTTTGGGGCTGCAGTGGGTTTGGCGCGAGGCGGCAGGAGCGATTGGGTACCTCGGCGGGGCGGCAGGCAGATTCGAGACGAGCGCTTGCCGGCCGTTCCGCTTCGGGAGCACAGCACAGGATCGATATGACAGGGGCAGACGGCCCTATGGAGCGGCGAGGCGGATCACCCGATCGACCGTCAGGGCGAGCAGTCCGAACATCAAATGGCAGGCCCTGTGGGACCGCACACGCGGACGTGGCGGGCCCGGGCCTCCCGCTTCCGCGCTTCCTTGAGCGCCTTGTCGCGGCGCGGGTTGGTGTCGATGATCGGGACATGGCCGTTCGCTGATCGCGTGGATCTCCCGTGCGTCATAGGCGGCGTCCATGAGATCGTAGAGGTTCACGACGCGCCCGGCGGTCATCGTGGCCAGGGCGATGGCGGCCTGGGAGTCGTGGACGGAGGCCGAGGTGAGGATGGCGCTGAGCGGCACGCCGCAATCGACCGTGTCGATGTGGAGCTTGTAGCCCCGCCAAGTCTCCAGGACCCCGCGGGCGTTCCTCTTCGTTCCCCGGTCGCAGGCCTTCGGGAGGTCGTCGAGCATCGCCTCAAGGCTCATGCCGTTCGCCTGGCGCTCGAGACGGGAGAGCGCCTTCGGCCTCTCCTCGCCCCCGGAACAAGCCCGGGGCAGGCTCTTGCGGGGGCGACCGGGCCGGCGCTTCGGCGTCCCGGTCTTCGGCTTCGCAACCGCCGCCTCCCGACCCTCGATGGCGGTGGAGTCCCGCGACACATGGCCGATGAGCGCCTCACCGAGCACATCGACCACCAGCGCCTCGTGCATACTCTCTGAAAGACGCGAGGCGGCGAACTCGGCAAACGCCCGCGAAAACGTCGCCTCGCTCGGAATAGCCCCGAGGCGCGACCAGCCGCACAGCCGCCGCAACGCCGGGTCCGCCCTGAGCCTGTCGATCAGATGCCGCGTCGTCGGAATGTCCCACACGGCCTTGGCCAAAAACGCCCGCGCCGGGGCGCGGCGGTCCTCCGGCAGACGACCCGGACCGCGCCCCTTCGCGCCGAGAAAGCCCTCCATACCGACAAGATCGAGCGCCGCCACAAAACGACGGTGCGTCCCAAGCAGAGGACCCACCTCCTCCGCCAACGCGGGGAACAACTCCCCTTGAAACCGACGCCAGAAATCCGATAGCTTCAAGCCAAGGTTCATCGGGGTCGCCTTCTCGGTAGCTTGTGGCTGTTGCAAACCCAAAATACCGCAAAACCTGCCCCGGACCCGATCCGGGGGCGACCCCGGAACCGAAGCCAGCTACCCCAAAATCATATCATATCAACGCAGAAGCTCTGCCCGCGCGACGGTTCTGCAAGAGGCTCACATGGACAAAACAAATTGTTGCATAGCGTGTTTAAGCAAGTATGGACAAATAGTTATAATATATGGTAGGAATAACCAAGCGACTGGCCCTGTCACTCCCGTATCGGGGTCGGCTCCGGTGCAGTGAGGATCGGGTTTCCACGGGCACCGGATGCCTGCGCGGTGTGCAGCGCCTTAGGATTACTCAAGCGAGAAAGTGGATGTCGAATGAATGCGACAGCCGAACTGAGGGACCGACTGACAGCCGCACTATAGTCGGCATCATGCCCAGCGCGACAGTCGCGCCGCTTGAGTCGCGGTCCATGTCGAAGGCTGGCGAAGGAATAGCGAAGAAGGAGACACGTCGCGTGAAGGCGAAAACCAAACCGAGGAACCGGCTAACAGCCGCACTATCGATTTTGGGGCTTCTTGTCGGGGGTGGCTTCACGCTTTTCCTTCCGGGACAGGCGCTTGCGCAGGTAACGGATTACCAGCAGACGTGTATCGACGCATGGGCCGACGCACCGGCCTCGGATGTGTGCAGCTACGGCTCGCTGACGCGGATTAGTGAATCGGCTGACAGCAACGCCGGAAATTGCGACATTCAGTCTGTGAGTTGCCGCGTGGTCGCTAACAACTCGAGTGGGCACAGCACGGCTTGGGGGCTGAGGGGCAAGAGTTCGAATCGGTCACCTGCGGACACCGAAACGCTTGATGTATGTTTCGCTTCGAGCGACTCGGCGGCGTCGGGGTATACGGTGCATTTCAGGGCTGGGTGCAATTCGGGCGAGACTTCGCACGCCGACATGGAGTGATGGCAGAATCGCTGCTCGCCGCGCGGTTTCGATGCTGATCGGCGCCATAGGTCATCGATCCCCTTGTTGTTGTGAAGGAAGAACGCGTAGGTCCGACAGTTCGACCTGCGAGATGCAGCCGGCCAAGGCCGGGCCGCCGGCAATCGCGATCTCGATCGCGAAAAGGCAGGCCAATACGATCCTGATGCGTGCCCTCGCCGGCATGTCACCCTCCGTTCATCGAGGCCGTCCGTGCTGTCAACGGCGGCACAAAAATACAAAAATGTACCGGCGCGGCGGCGCAAAATTGTACCATGGGCGCATTCCATCCCAAGTTCATGGAGCAGGCCCCGCCTGGCTACGTTCCCATGCTGGAAGCCGTGCAACGTCTCGGTGTCAGAAGGAGACTTCGTAATGTCGCCGCTGGCTGTCCAGGTGACGGTTTCGGCCGCCTGGTTGGTCGCGGAGACGCTGCACGAAATTCCCGTGATAAAGCAATGCCCTCGGTATGAATCGGTTCCTTCCAGACTGTGTCGGAGTATTACGTTCTCCGTGCAATAGTCCGAGGCAGGCGCATCGTCCCACGCGTCGTAACATACCTGAAAAAACTCCGCATTCGGGTCTGAGGCTGCCGACGCCGTGCCGGCGAATGCGAGCCCCCCGGCAAGGAGCCCGAGGATCGCCAGTGCGCCTGTCAGCCGATTCCTCAGTTCGGTTTTCGTCTTCATTCGATGTCTCTCTTCCCTCGATTATCTCGCCACTCATTCAGCCTTATGGGCAAATATGATATTGTTGAGGCTCTTGCAGAATTGTCGGTCTGACAGATAGCAATTGAAGTTCTGGAGCCGGTTTTGGGGCTGTGGTGGGTTTGGCGCGACGCGGCAGGACCGATTGGGTACCACGGCGGGGCGACAGGCAGATTCGAGACGAGCGTTTGCCGGCCGTACCCCTTCGGGAGCACAGCACAGGATCGACATGACAGGGGCAGACGGGCCTATGGAGCGGCGAGGCGCATCACCTGATCGGCAGTCAGGGCGAGCAGTCCGAACATCAGATGGCAGGCGACCTTTGTGGGACCGCGCACGCGGACGTGGCGGGCGCCGAACTCGTCCTTGAGACGGGCGTTGGTCCTCTCGACGACGGTGCGGATGCGGTATCGGACGGTTCGGGCCTCGACATGCCCGGCGGCGCGCCGGGCCCGGGCCTCCCGGTTCCGCGCTTCCTTGAGCGCCTTGTCCCGCCGCGGGTTGGTGTCGATGATCGGGACATGGCCGAGCCGTTCGCTGATCGCGTGGATCTCCCGTGCGTCATAGGCGGCGTCCATGAGATCGTAGAGGTTCACGACGCGCCCGGCGGTCATCGTGGCCAGGGGGATGGCGGCCTGGGAGTCGTGGACGGAGGCCGAGGTGAGGATGGCGCTGAGCGGCACGCCGCAGTCGGCCGTGTCGATGTGGAGCTTGTAGCCCCGCCAGGTCTCCAGGACCCCGCGGGCGTTCCTCTTCGTTCCCCGGTCGCAGGCCTTCGGGAGGTCATCGAGCATCGCCTCAAGGCTCATGCCGTTCGCCTGCCGTTCAAGACGGGAGAGCGCCTTCGGCCTCTCCTCGCCCCCGGAACAAGCCCGGGGCAGGCTCTTGCGGGGGCGACCGGGCCGGCGCTTCGGCGTCTCGGTCTTCGGCTTCGCAGCCGCCGCCTCCCGGCTCTCGATGGCGGTGGAGTCCCGCGACACATGGCCGATGAGCGCCTCACCCAACACATCGACCACCAGCGCCTCGTGCATCCTCTGCGCAAGACCCGTCCCGGCGAACTGTGCAAACGCCCGCGAAAACGTCGCCTCGCTCGGGATAGCCCCGACACGCGACCAGCCGCACAGCCGACGCAACGCCGGGTCCGCCCTGAGCCTGTCGATCAGGTGCCGGGTCGTCGAAAGGTCCCACAAGGCCTTGGCGAGAAACGCCCGCGCCAGGGCGCGGCGGTCCTCCGGAGGACGACCCGAACCGCTCCCCGGCGCGCCCACAAAGCCCTCGACGCCGACAAGATCGAGGGCCGCCACAAAACGCCTGTGCGTCTCAAGAAGAGGACCCACCTCCTCCGACAATGCCGGGAACAACTCCCCTTGAAACCGACGCCAGAAATCCGATAGCTTCGAGCCAAGGTTCATCGGGGTCGCCTCCTCGGTAGCTTGCGGCTGTTGGAAACCCAAAATACCGCAAGGCGACCCCGGAACCGAAATCAACTACCCAAAAATCATACCCACTCAGCGCAAAAACCCTGTCCGCACGACAGTTCTGCAAGAGCCTCAGATAATATGATTTTCTAATTAATAAGGCCGCCTCGCCCCGTATATCGCGGGCATGCCGCAGGACGAGGCACGCCTCCTGCGGCGGCGTCTGGCCCGTTGTCGTCCTGAAGCGGAGGGGAAGACGGGGGAGTCTCCACAAGAGATGCGGAAATCCGGGGAGCGGCCGGGGGACGACGACCTCGGGGTCCAACTCCGGAGCGCGGCCGGCATACGACACATAAGCCCGGCGCAGCCTGTTTCCCGCAGGCAGGACCCGAACGGGCGCCGGCGCCGCTATGACGAAAATGCTCAGTTGCATGCCCAGAATGCATATTTTCGGCCCCCCCCCCTTATCACGGGGGCAGCAAGCGGCGTCGAGCTTCCTAGAATGCATCCGCTACGGTACGGGAGTCGAAAGGGATGGTGTCAATTCGTCGCGAGGGGCATCGCGCCGTCGGGCGTCCGTCCGGGCTCGCGGCCGCGACGGCGCGGGCCAGCGCGACCTGGCGGCACTCTCCTGCCTGGGCGGGTTGAGGTGTCGAGCCTGCCTCCTCTCGAGTGCCTGCGCTTTTTCGAAGCAGCTGCGCGCCACCGGAGTTTCACCGCGGCTGCCCTGGAACTCGGCTGTACGCGGGCAGCCGTGTCCCACCGCGTCAGGACGCTCGAGGCCTATCTGGAGCTTGCCCTGTTCGACCGCCGGCCGCGAGGCATCCGCCTGAACCGGCATGGCAGTGCCTATCTGCGTGAGGTCGGGCCGCGGCTTGCGGCGCTCGCGAACACCACCGACCGGCATCGTGTTGGGCCGGAGGTGCGGCGCCTGAACATTATCGCGGTCGAACCCGTCGCCGAGAGGTGGATCATGCCGAGACTGCCGGCGTTCCGGGCTATCCGTCCGGATATTGCGATCACCCTTGAGACCGACCTCCTTGCCGTCGATACAAAGTGGCAGGACTTCGACATCTGGATTGCCTATTCCGGCGGAGTCGGAGAGCCTTGTGCGATGACGGCGTTTCCGGAGACGGTCGTCGAGGAGACGTTGTTCGAGGAGGCGCTGTTTCCGGTGGGCAGTCCGGGCCTGATCGAACGCCTCGGGCGGCCTCGCACCCCGGCGGACCTTCTCGACTGGCCGCTGCTCTACCATCTCGGTTGGCCCACGGACTGGTCCCTATGGTTCCGAAGTCAGGGCGAAGCCGGTCCGGACCTGTCGCGGGCGTCGGGCTTCCGGGTTTTTGGCATGGCGCTGCGCGCAGCCGTCGAGGGCATGGGGGCATTCGTCGGTCGCCCCTCGGCGATCGGCGAGGAACTGGAGCAGGGCACGCTGGTTCCGCTGTTCGAGCGGCAGAGGCAAGCGCGATCGCGATGCCGCATGGTCACCGCGGGCGATGCCCGGCACCGCGACGAAGTGCGAATGTTCCGGGACTGGATTCTGCGTCAGGCGGCGGTAGAGACCGAAGCGGGCCCGGCCACGACCCGTTAGGGCCGGGGGACCGCGATCCGCGGCCGGCCAACGGTCGACGCGCGCCGGCTGCGGGTCAACCGGCAGTTTCGTGTGGGGCGCGGTCCGCCGAAGCATCGCGACGGCCTGCCGCCGCCTCCTGCAGGACCCATGTGCGGAACGCCTGGACTTCGTCCCGGTGCCGGGCGTCGCCGGCGGTGAGAAGGCAGTATCGCATCCCGGTCCCGGCATTGCGGTCGAACAGCGGGACGAGATCGCCCCGGTCGATCTCGCCGGCGATCGCGGTCGGGCGCCCGACGGCAGCCCCCAAGCCCTCGATCGCTGCCTGGATCACCATGCTGTAGAGGCGGAAGCCCGAAGCCCGCGACAGGTCCGGCTCTCGGGTGCTCTGACGGGCGAACCAGTATGGCCAGTCCGCATCCCAGCCGAGATGGCACAGCAGCGGCCAGTCGAGCAGGTCGGCGGGTCTGCGCGGCTTTCCCCGGGCCTGGATGAGCGCCGGACTGCAGACGGGCGTGAGGGATTCCTCGAACAGGGTATCCTCGACAGTGGCGTCGGTGTGCGGATGTTCCCGGGGCGCGGTGGAGGAGACGACGCAGGTGAACCGGAGGTCGAAGCCGCGCTGGTCGGCGCTGCGGTGGCTCGTCTCGAGCTCGATGGAAATGTCGGGATGGGACGCCTTGAATCCGACCAGCCGGGGCAAGAGCCACCGTTCGGCGATGCATTCGACGGAAACCACCCGAAGGCGCCGGCTGCCGGCGCGGCTGCGGTGGCGTTCGGTGGCGTTCCGGATGTCGGCCAGGATGCGCCGGACATCGCTCAGATAGGCCTTTCCGCGCGAGTTGAGCCGGACGCTGCTCCGCTGGCGCTCGAACAGGGTGTCGCCGAGATGATTCTCCAGCATGCGTATGCGGTGAGCGACGGCGGCGGGCGTGACGCCGAGCTCCACGGCAGCGCGGGCGAAACTCTCGTGGCGGGCGGCGATCTCGAAGAAACGGAGGCAGTCGAGGGGAGGAAGAACCGGCATGGCGGCATGTCCAGAAGCGATCATGGGCTAATTATATTATGTCATGGCATGGCGGGGCGAAGGCCGCAAGTCCTGCGGTCCGGGGTCGGCGCGGAGCCGGGCAATGGCAGGCTGCCTCACCCGGCGACGGGGTGCGGGCGCCCGGCGGACGGTCAGGCCTGGGGCGGGGTGCGGCGCACCGGTGTGCGCATCCGGCGCAGGCGCCGGGTGGCGTCGACGATCTCGCCGAGGATGCGCTGGACATCCGCATGATAGGAGAGCCCGCGTCGGTTCAGGCGGATGCTGCGGGCCCGGCGGATGAAAAGAGGACTGCCGATATGCGCCTCAAGCATCCGAATGCGGTGGGAGACCGCAGCCGGGGTGACCTGAAGTTCCTCGGCGGCACGGGAGAAGCTCTGATGCCGTGCGGCGGCGTCGAAGAAGCGGAGGCAGTCGAGGGGAGGAAGGGTCGGCACGGGTTGGGGAGCCGCAGGTTGCCTGTCAGGGACAATGTAATTATCTCTTAGACACAATATATGTTTCTCGCAATAGGTGGCGTGACGCATGTCGGCGCGCGGCGTGTCCGCGGCTTTCCTGCCATCCCCGGATAACAGTGCGTCTGCGAGAGGGATACTGCCGATTGAATGGGGATGCATGCCGGACCAACATGCCCATGCAGCAGGGGCCGGCGGTGCGTATCCGGGAATTGGGATCGATGCCGCGCCCGGCTTCGCGGCGGGTTCCTTCACGGGGCTCGCGGCGTTGCCGATATCGTTTTCCGTTCTCCGGACCCTACGCAAAATCTGACAGCATCTTTGGGAAGCTGTTCAGCCTTGCCGTTCGGTTCCTGCTTCGCCGGGCCCCCCCGGAACGGGTCCGGGGCAGGCGGTTTCACGCGACCGGTCCGGCCCCGCGGGGTGCGGGCGGCGGCCGCGCCAGAGCGCGTCGCTCCACAGGCTGTGGCCGCAGAGCTTGCGATCAGTTGTTCGAAATTGCGCGCGGCATTGAAATCCCTGTCGATCTCCAGGCCGCAGGCGGGGCAGCGATAGGTGCGCTGCGAGAGGCCGGCGGTAAGGGCAGCCGGGTATCGACGGGCGTGGAAGCGCGGGACCGGTGCCCGGCCTGTGGCGGGCCGGCAAACCTTGCAGTAAGGGCGGCGCCGCAACTCCGGCTGCCGGCGAGGCGGGGCGGAACGGCGCCGGTCATATGTTGTTTGGCGCAAGGCATCGACCCTCTGGAATCCAACAGGATCCTTCGCTTACGGTGCCGCTCGGCGTCGAAGCCGCACGCCGAGCAACAGAATGGTTTGGGGTTCGAGGTCCGGTCATGTCGTGGATGGGATGGGCTTCGGCGGTTTCCGTGCATCGGGTTGGCGTCTCAGCGATGAGCTTGGGCAGCCTGATCAGGTTGTAGGCGCGGCGGTGAGGGTGAACATCCAGCCGACCCGGTCGAGCCCGCGATGCCGGGTCTTGGCCAACCCGCCGGTGGTCTTGATCCAGCCGAAGCCCTCCTCGATGCGCTTGCGCAGCCGCTGGCTCGCGGCGTAGCCCGAATGCCGGGTGGTGCGTCGGTCAATCCGTGTCTTGGGGCCTTACACAGAAAGGTTGACGGGGTTTCACGCCGCTTTCCTTTCCTGCGTTTTCACGGTTCGTCGGCCCGGCAACCCGGCAGCCTCCCCGTGCGGCTGCGTCAGTCCCCGACGCCGTATGTTGCGGGCGGCATTCGCGTCCGCATTGTCGGCATGGCCACAGGCCACGCAGTGGAAGACGGCCTGCGAGCGGCGCGAGCGGCTGTAAACCGCTCCGCACGCGTGGCAGGTTCTGCTCGTATTGCGGGGGTTCACCGCGACGGTGCGCCCCGCCTTGTATTCCAGCATGGACCGCAGGGCCGCCCAGCCGGTGTCGAGAACGACCCGGTTGAGCCCGGCCTTGGCCCGGACATGGCGGCCCGGCTCCTCGACCGTGCCCCGGGCGCTGCGCGTCATGTTCCGCACCCTGAGGTCCTCGACGACGACGGTGTGAGCGGCATCGGCGAGCGCCCGGCTCGTCCGGTGGCGCCAGTCCTGCCGCTTGCCGGCAATACGCCGGCGCGTCTTCGCCAGACGGGCCCGGGTGCGCTCCCGGCGCCCGGAGCCGCGCTTCTGGCGCGACAGCCTCCGGGAGAGACGCTTCGCCCGGGCCTCCAGGCGGCTTGTGTCCGGGGCATGAAACAGCCGCCCGTCGCTCGCCGCCACCTGGTGGGCGTTCATGTCCACGCCGATGACGGAGAACCCGCCCCCGCGAAGGCGGGGGTCGTCCTCCGGTTCCGCGACCGCGACGGCATGGCAGACGACGGCATACCACTTGCCGGCCTCGCGCTTCAGCACCGCCGAGACCGGCACACCGTCCGGATACGGGTTGCCGCCCCGCCGGCGGACCGTCATCCAGCCGAAACCGGGAACCCGCAAGCGGTCTCCCTCGACCTTCACCCCCGAGACGATCGACAAGCTGTCGAAACGACGGCGGCCCCTGAAGCGCGGGAATCCGGGCGGCCCGCCCGCCTTCACCCGGCGGAAGAAGCCCTTGAACGCCTCGTCAACCCGCTTCAGCGTCCCGCGCTGGACCGCGACCGGCACGGCCGCCATCTCCGGGAGGTCTCGGCGGCACACCGTCAGGGACTTCGCCTGGTCGATATAGGAGATCGAGACGCCCGCCAGACGCCAGGCGTCCGACCGCTCCAGGAGGGCGGCGTTGTACAACTGCCGCTGCCCCTCCAGAACCCGCTCCAGACGGCGCCAGTTGCCCGGCGTCTGCGGCAGCAGCCGATACACCACCTGGCGGTTGACCGTCCCATCCATGACACGCATCCTACCGTAGGAACACAGGGCGAACAATGCTGGGCGTCAACCTTTCTGTGTAAGGCCCGTTCATTTCGTCCACGACCCTCGCGTCCTGTCGTGAAGGGAGAGGCGCCGCGGCCCATGGAGGATCGCGGCGCCCGAACCGGCCAAGTCGAGCCTGTCTGCCGGTCAGCCTCTGTCGGGCGGCGCCTCGTAGAAGACGAAGTCGTTCTCGTCGAGGTCGGAGAGCGTGAAATCCTGGAGCGTGATCGAGCCGCCTCCGGTCTGGCCCGACAGGTCGATCACGACATCGTTGCCGCGACGACTGTTTCGCTACCGGTGGCGATAGCTATCCCGAATAATGAAGCATCTTATAACCATTTGCCAACAAATGAAAATTATGCCTAAAAACAAATATTATTTGTCCTGTCCGGTCCCGCTTCACCGCCAGACTCGAAATCTGTCGTCAAACACAGGGCTTTAAACCCTTCAGAATCCGACAAGATTGATGAATTATGGCGCCGCGACGCGTCGACGACACTCGCCGAGCGACACGTCGGAGTTAGCCTGACATTCGCCACCGGGCCATGAGCCGGACGCCGATCCCGTGTTCGGGCGGACGGTCGCCGCTCAGGCTCTTTCGCCGGCGCATCCCGACCGACAACGACAGCGACCCGGCCGCGTCGCCGTTGAGCCGCCAGCCGAGCCTGTACTGCCGGTCCGTACCGGAGAGCCCGAAGCCGGGTTCGGTCGTTCCCGTGAAACGGTAGCCGAATGCCGGCATCCCGTGGCCCTGCCTTGCATCGAACCTGCGGTTGTCGACCCGTGAGCCCGGCGACCGGGTCGTTCATGAAGGCCGGCGACGTACCGCGACCGGCACTCCGCGAACCCCCGCAATATGAGGTATGCCAAGAAATATACTGTCGTCGTGCAGGGAATACAGGCAGTTGCCGGGACAGGGTTCCGGGCGGTTCTAGGGCCGGGTCCACGGGATGTCGGGCAGCGACAGGACCAGCCGGATCAACTCCGCATGGCGCGAGAGTCCATGCCTGGCGAAGATCTCCTTTATGTGCCAGCGAACGGTGTTTTCCCTGCGGCCCGTCTCCCGCGCGATCTCGGGGACCGTCCTGCCTTCGGCCAGCATCGCGGCCACCTGGCTCTCCGCCGGGGTGAGGCCGAGCAACGCCGACGCCATGCCCGGATCGATACGCGCCCGGCGCGACGGGTCCGCGACCAGGACGAGCGCGGCGACGCCGCGGGGACGGGCGTCCACCTGGCGATCCGCCACCGGGCTGGCATGCAGCACCAGCCGCGCCAGCCCCGTCGGGCGCCGCACCGTTGCCGAGCCGCTCGCGCCCTGTCCGCCCGGAGGCGGCAGCACGCGCGCCAACAGTCGCTGGAGGCCGGCATCGTCTTCCGGGGACAAGGCCCGCAGGCAACCGCCCTCGTCGAACAACCCGTCGCCTTGCCGCAGGAGGTCCCGGGCGCGGTCGTTCGCCTCCACGATCCGCCCGCGGCGGTCCAGCTGGATCACTCCGGCACCGGTGTTGTCGAGCAATCCGGCAAGCGAGTTGCCCAGCGCCCTTGCATCGACCAGCGCCTGTCTGACGCAGACGAACTGGCGCAGATGGGGCAGAACGCGCCTGACCATCTCGACCTGGCCGAATGACCAGTCATCCGCGTTCACCGGGTCGGCAACGGACCACACGATGCTCGAGCCGCCGGGGCCGTCAAGGCGCGCGATCAGACTGTTCCCGACGTCCGAGCCGGGCAACGCCTCGTTGTATACGACTGAGTTCTTCTTTTCCCGTTCGGTGTAGAGATCCGGGACATGGACCACTTGGCTGTCCGGCAGTCGGCGAAGGCGCGGGATGCGTTCGTCCAGAGCGTGGTAGGAGTTGAAATAAAGGCGTTCCCCTTCCTCGCGCCGTTGCCCGCGGTAGCAGAACCTGGCAAACAGGATTTCCACGCCATCCTGAGAACGCCCGTCACTGGAAATCAGCATATTGCCCTTGGCGCCGCAGACTTCATCCATCAGGGCGGAGGCGGCCGGCCAATGGGAATCGTCGAACGCGGCCTTGTGCAAGGACGCCAGAATGCGATCGAACGCGTCCAGCGGGCTCATGACCTCTTCCGCGTGAGACGACCGGCTTCCTCGCTCAGCGGCCGATGAAACCCCGGACGAGTCGCGCTGGAGGCGAATGCGCTGCGGGGAAAGCGGGTCGGATGGCCTATCGCGATGACGGCCGCGACCGGACCCGGGACACCCGCACCCGCACCGGAGGGCAACCGAAGATCCCTCCGCTCCGCGGACCGTGTAGAATGTGCAATGTCACAAAGCACGCCGTTCATCATGCTCTCGCCGGTCTCCGATGGATCGGGCGGGATACTACGATGAAAAAGGGGCTTGCAAGGATAGCTTGACGTCCCGGACCGTTCCCTCTGTGTTCCGGCTTTACGATCCGGTCATGAACGGGGAGACGGTTCACCGCCAGGTCGTGTTCCGGCTGCTTCCGCAGACGCGGGGCAACTGGCGCCGTCTGGAGCGGGTGCTGGAGGCGCAACGCCAGCTTTACAATACGGCGCTGGAGGAGCGGATCGCCTGCTGGCGCAAGACGGGCCGCACGGTTACCTGCATCGACCGGTTCAAGAGCCTGACCGAGCGCCGCAGGGCGCTGCCGGAGATGGCGGCCCTGCCGGCCGCGGTCCAGCGCGGCACGCTGAAACGCCTGGACGAGGCGTACAGGGCCTTCTTCCGCCGGGTGAAGACCGGCGGCCCGGCCGGCTTCCCGCGTTTCCGATCCCGCCGGCGTTTCGACAGTTTGTCCGTCGTCTCCGGGGTGAAGGTGGAGGGGGACCGTCTGCGCCTTCCCGGCTTCTGCTGGATGACGGCCCGCCGGCGCGGCGGCAACCCGTATCCGGGGGCCTGCCCCGGACCCCGTTCCGGAGGCAAGCCCGTCAGCGCCGGGCGTTGGTATGCCGTGGTCTGCTACCGCGTCGAGGCGCCCGGACGGGAGAATGACGGACCGCCATCGGCCTCGACACGAATGCGGGCCAGGTGGCGGCGAGCGACGGGCGGCTGTTTCATGCCCCGGACACAAGCCGCCTGGAGGCCCGGGCGAAGCGTCTCTCCCGGAGGCTGTCGCGCCAGAAGCGCGGCTCCGGGCACCGGGAGCGGACGCGCACCCGGCTCGCGAAGACGCGCCGCCCGATTGCCGGGAAACGGTGCGACTGGCAGCACCGGACGAGCCGGACGCTCGCCGATGCCGCGCATACCGTCGTGCTCGAGGATCTGAAGGTGCGGGGCATGACGCGCAGCGCCCGGGGCACGGCCCTGGCCCCGGGCCGCCATCTCCGGCAGAAGGCTGGGCTCAACCGGGTCATTCTCGACACCGGCTGAGCGGCGCTGCGCCATATGCTCGCCTACAAGGCGGGGCGCCTCGTCGCGGTGAACCCCACCTTCACGAGCCGGACCCCCGCCTTCGCGGGGGCAGGCTCTACCACGCCTGCGGCCATGTCGACGCCGCCTCCAGGCGCTCGCAGGCCGTCTTCCACTGCGTGGCCTGCGGCCATGCCGACAATGCGGGCGTGAATGCAGCCCACGAGATACGGCGTCGGGGACTGGGGCTTCTGCACAGCCTGCCCCGGACTCGATCCGGGGGGGATGGAGCGTTGCCGTCAGGCACTCCCGCGATCCGTGAAAACGCAAGGAGGAACGCGGCGTGAAGCCGTCAAGCTGTCTTTGTAAGTCCCATGAAAAATGCTCTCTATCCCCCCTGGTCAGGGGGTGAAAGCGGATGCAGACGGCTGCACTCCGATCCGGAAGGTCGGGCATGTATCGGTCTGCGTGAAGAAAGTCCGTCTGACCTGTCGAAGGTCCGGCCTGCTCACTCACCCGGGATCCGCGCATGGACGAGCTCCCTCTGCGACGCCGGTCCAAAGGTGGAGGGTACATTCGTCGAGTGCTTCGGACGTCGTGAGGCGCCGCCCGCAGGCGGAGCCGGGAGCGGTCCTGCCGGTCTCGACGAAAATTCTGTCCGATCAGGCCGGAACAGCAGCGACCGGCAGCGACCGCAGACCGCGCAGCACGATGCCACCGCGAAAGCGCGGCGGCGGGTCGGCCAGGCCGATCGAGGAGAACCGCTCCAGCAACACTTCGATGGCAATACGTCCCTCCAGTCGTGCGAGCGACGCGCCGACGCAGTGGTGGATGCCGCGCCCGAAGGACGAATGGCTGCCCTCGCTGCGTGCGACATCGAGCCGGTCAGGGTCGCGGAACTGTTCGGGATCGCGGTTGGCGCTGCCCAACAGCAGTATCAGGTCTTCGCCGCGCTTCACCGGAAATCCGTTGATCTCGCAATCCTCAACAACGCGACGAAGATTGATTTGTACGGGCGCGTCGTAACGCAGCAATTCCTCTACCGCCGCCGGGATGAGGGACGGGTCGTCCCGCAGCCGCTGCAACTGGTCCGGGCATCGCAGCAACGCCAGCATGCCGTTGCCGATCAGATTGACAGTGGTTTCGTTGCCGCCGACCAGCAGCAGGCGCAGCATGTTGAGCGTCTCGCGCGCGTCCAGCCGGTCGCCTTCCTCCTCCGCACGGGCGAGCGCGCTCAGAATGTCGTCCCGCGGGTTGCTGCGGCGCTTCTCGACGATCGGCGCAAAGTAGGCGTCCAATTCGTCCGCGACCCGGACGGCATCCGCGCGTTCCGCTGCGCTGATCGTGGGCTCGACGATGCGCGCGCGGCGTTCGGTCCAGTCGCGAAATCGGGGACGGTCTTCGGCCGGCACGCCCAGCATCTCCGCGATGACGGTTACCGGCAGCGGCCTGGCGACCGCCTTCATGAGGTCGAAGCCGGACGGATCGTCGATACGGTCCAGAAAGTCGTGCATGAGGCTGCGGATACGCGGCTCAAGCGCGTCGATCGCGCGTCGCGTGAATGCCTTGTTGACCAGTGAACGCAACCGGCGGTGGGCCGGCGGATCCAGGGACAGCATGGACGGCGTGCCCGGGTCCGGTATCACCGACCGTTTTCCCGGTATGGCCGCTTTCGTCGGATCGCTGGAGAAGCGCCGCCAGTCGCGATAGACGGTATCCACATCCCGGTAGTGGCTTAGTACCCAAGCATTGCACAACCGGCTGCGGTGCACCTGGCCATTGTTGCGCAGCGCGGCGTAGTCGGGATAGGGATCTTGAGCCATCTTTCCCGATGCCGGGTTGTAGGCGACGCCGGACTCCAGACGCTCCCTGCAGACGATGGCGCGGATAGCCACTCGTCGAACGGCGTTTTTCAGGGTTGCCGCCATTGCCGCTTGCCTCGCCGGTCTGCCGTCATGTTCCAGTCTGCACATACCCTTGCGGAGCGCTGGCTTCAATGAAAGATCCCAAAACGAAGCGGCAATTCTCATTTCGGGATGCGGCTTCCACGGGAAACCGTTAAACCGGCCACGCGGCCGCCCTTGAGGCCGTGCGCCCGCAAGCCGATTGCGACATGGGCGGATTGTAAATCGCATCTCCGATCACACGCGGATTGGCGCAGGACGCGGCTTGGCGGGCGTCGAGACCGGGGAGCGAGCCGGCCGGGTCGCAAGACGGCGCAAGGCGGGGGATCCCGGTCCGGGCCGACGTCCCGGCTTCAACGGTCTGTCCATCGCGGCGCATCCTCGAAAGAAGCCGCGCCGTCCCGGGCATCCGGCGGGACGGCGGCGATGGCTGCGAGGACCGGTCCTGCAAACCGCCGGAGATTGGTCGCACCGACGCCACTGACCTCGGCGAACCCGGCCTCGGTGCGCGGTCGCCAGCGCGCCATGTCGATCGACGCGCGGTCCGGAAACGCGACAGGGGCCGGCACACCGCGCGCCCGCGTCAGTCGAAAGCCAGGCGCCCGGGGGTCCCGAGCAGCATTGCCTTCTCACGGTCCGGCAACCTGTCCGGCCGCTCGCCGCCATGCCATGCACGAGCGGGGGCTCGCCCGCGCGCTGTCGCCGTATCTTCGCGATACGGGAAGGAGCCCTCGCCCCGCAGCAGCGCATGCCCCTTGTCCGCGATGAGGATCCGCCAATAGCCCGGCAACGCATCGAGGCGGCTGCGCTTCTTGCGCGACCGGCAGTTGAGTTTGGCCGGGCAACCGCCCGGAGCGCTCGCAGGTCCGCCGCCCGATGAGAGATGGCTACTGCCGGCATGCCTCCCGATGCGGCAGGGGCCGGCAGTGCGTATCCATGAATTGCGGCCCATGCGGCACCCGAGTCCGGGTCGGGTTCGTTGCCGGGGTTCGCGGCGTCGCCGATACCGCTTTTTTCCAATCCGCGCCGTTCCCCGTCCCGGCTGA
Organism: Alphaproteobacteria bacterium; assembly: GCA_965261985.1. GTDB lineage: Bacteria > Pseudomonadota > Alphaproteobacteria > Bin95 > Bin95 > Bin95. Next base: position 2,621,946 of record OZ253490.1, on the reverse strand, counting down.
CGGGCCACCGAGCCGGGTTCCATGGTTCGGATATTAGGAAAATTATATTATTTCATGGGCGTGAATACTATTCGTACACAATATGTTATAAATTCTTACAGGATTGCCGCCGGCCGGGACGATCGGATCGGAGCCACGCCGACATTCGAGAGCGTTTGCATATGTGGCGGAGATGACAACGGCATTGTCGTCCCGGGCTTGCCGAAACAGTCGGGCCCGGGTCCCGGGGAGGCGGCCCGTCGTGGCGGAGAGCGTGGGGTTTCCCGTTTGGGAGGGGGCCGGAAGGAGCAGGAGGAAGGCGCCTCCATGAGTTCGCAGAACGCGTTCGAGCGTATTCTGATTGCACTGCAGGAAGCGGCGCTGGATGACGCCGGTTGGCAGGCCGCCTCCGGCCTGATTGACGAAGCCTGCGGGGCGAAGGGCAACATGCTGGTATTCGGTGACGGTCGCTCGCAGGACGACATCGAATTGTTCTTTGCCAGGTTCTGCTACCGCGGGCAGCGTCGCGAGGAATGGGAACGGCTGTATTTCGACGTCTACCATGCCCGGGACGAACGCATGCCGCGCCTCAGGCGGATGCCCGACAGCCACCTGGTTCATGTCTCCGACCTCTACTCGGACCGGGAAAAGAAGGCCTCCCTCGCATATAACGAGGCGCTGCCTCTCTCCCATACGCGGGACAGTCTGAACGTGCGCCTGGACGGGCCCGGCGGCTCCCGCATCGTCTGGGTCATGGCCGATCCTGTCGATGCGGAGGGCTGGTCGTCCGAACGGGTGGACATGATAGGGCGCCTCCTGCCGCATCTGCGCCAGTTCGTCTGCGTCCGGCAGGAGCTGGTCGAAGCGGACGCGCTGGGCAACTCGCTTGCCGGGTTGCTCGACTACACCGGTGCCGGAGTGATCCAGCTGGACCGCCGCGGGCGGATCGTGGAGGCGAACGACCGCGCCCGGGACCTCCTGCGGCAAGGCGACGGGTTGTTCGACGAGGGCGGTTGCCTGCGGGCCCTGTCCCCGGAAGACGATGCCGGCCTCCAGCGGCTGTTGGCGCGCGTGCTGCCGCCTCCGGGCGGACAGGGCGCGAGCGGCTCGGCAACGGTGCGGCGCCCGACGGGGCTGGCGCGGCTGGTGCTGCATGCCAGCCCGGTGGCGGACCGCCAGGTGGACGCCCGTCCCCGCGGCGTTGCCGCGCTCGTCCTGGTCACGGACCCGTCGCGCCGGGCGCGTATCGATCCGGGCATGGCGGCGGCGTTGCTCGGCCTCACCCCGGCGGAGAGCCAGGTGGCCGCGATGCTGGCCGAAGGCAGGACGGTCCCCGAGATCGCGCGGGAGACGGGCCGCAGGGAAAACACCGTCCGCTGGCACATAAAGGAGATCTTCGCCAAGCATGGACTCTCGCGCCATGCGGAGTTGATCCGGCTCGTCCTGTCGCTGCCCGACATCCCGTGGACCCGGCCCTAGAACCGCCCGGAAACCTGTCCCAAAACCAGGACATTTCCTGCACGACGACAGGATTGTTTCGGCATATCCCCCCACTTTATCACGGGGGTCCATGCGTGAAGGTTTACGGATAGCATCCGCTTTGACGCTGTGGGGAACGCAACGAACACAGTTCATGATTGGGCAACTGCGCCCGTGCCGGGATGTCTTTGTTGTGAAAGAACTTTCTCACATGAAGAGCCCCGATGCACCTACCCTTGGTGAGAAATCCGGGTTAGTAGGGAAGCGTGCTTCCATCCATGTTTTCGGACGTGATTTCGCCCGTAGCGCATCCGGTCTTCAGTTCCTCCGTGTATCCTGTGGTCGCGCCCTCGCTGTCCGTCTGCGCGGCGAAGCACACATCGAGTGTCTCGGTGTCAGAAGGCGACTCGTTCTCTTCTCCGTCAGGATTCAAGGTCCAAGTCTCAGTTGTTTCATCCAACCTTTCACGATGTGGGCGCTGTTCGACGTCCGCTTCGGGAGCAGCCGGGAGACCATGGGGAGGTGCATTCTGCGCATCGCACCCGAGTTCGATTGTCCGACCTGGCTGATTGACGCCGTCGAGCGGATGCAGCAGTCGAGGATGGGTTTTTTCGTGCATTGCGGCAGCGACGGCGAGGGGGTTCTGCTGCGCGAGGTCGGCACGCGGGAGATCGTTTCCTGCGCGGTTCCAGCCGGTTATGCCGGCAGCGAGGGGCAGGTCTGGTTCGTGCGCGTGCTTCCGCCGTCCCACCAATTGTGCCGCCAGCATATCGTGTTCAACACCCCCTACGTCATCCGGGACTATCCCGAGAGCGCCTTTGTCGACTATCTGGAGCGCGAACTCGCGCGGATGATGGCGACGAAGAAACCGCCCCGGACGGATGACGCTCACGGTCATCTGATGAAATACGATCCGGAGCCCAACCATTGGAACGAGTACATCCACTGCGCCTATTCGGGTCATCGGCATGAGGCGATCTTTCTGACCGGCATCCCGGACATCCGGCAAAGCCTTCCCCATGCCTCGGCTTACCGATAGGTCCGCCGGTCGGCACGACGCGGTTCGCTGTTGCGCGGCTGGAGGAGCGGGTGTCGCCGTTCTTCACCACGCTGCGCCGTTACGCCGGAGCGGTCGCCACGCGGCTGGGGATATACAAGCCGCGCCGGGATGTCTTGATGCGCTCCGTTGCTATCTGTCAGACCGACAATTCTGCAAGAGCCTCTATCGAAAACAAAATGCAGATCACGACGAGGTCATGACAAAGGAAAGCGTGTTCAAGACCTGGCCCGGGCAAGGCGGCGCTCAGATCGTCGCGGGGCGGGACTCACATGCTTACGCCATCCAACGGTGGAACGGAAACTGGAAGAGCTTGGAATGCCGTTCCGGGATCTGGACGAGGCCTGGGAAGCGGACCGTTTCGAATCGCTGCGGGAACGGTTGCGCCGGATGCGGGAAGATGTCCGCGATGGTGGACAGGACTACCGGATTTTGATGCCGGCCTCCGAGCGCCCCCACAACCGGCTTTCGAACTGGGGCAGCGGGCTGGGGCAATATGGCCGGTTCCTGGCCGGCGAGCCTCCGGGATCGGCCAAGGATACCGACCCGCATCCGGCAATATGTCCTCGAACACACTATCGAGCCCGCCCGGGAGGAAGGGCGCGGACAGGCGGGAGTTCTCGTGCGCGGCGCGAACACGGCGCTCGGTCTGAACGAGGCATGGCCGAACATCTGCCAGGCTCTTGCCGGACGCAAACTCCAGGAACTGGCGCAGGTTCCACCGCCAGAGCGGACCGGCGCCGATCAAAGCTCGGCCTCAAAGGCCCGGGCGAGCCCGCTCGGGGCACCGACGGCGATGGCAAGCCATGCAATTTCGATAGTGACCAAATATAATTAATTCATATTGAAAAAATAGACTATTTATAGCATGTTATGACAGATATCGAAATTGGCCGTGAGTTCGCTCGGACATCCTCCCGTATCGGGTCGTCTCCGGTGCAGTCCGAACCGGGTACCCGCGCGATGTGCATCGCCGGGGTTTGCTCAAGCGAAAAAGGAGACATCGAATGAAGGCGAAAACCGAACTGAGGAACCGACTGACTGGCGCACTGGCGATCTTCGGGCTCCTTGCCGGGGGGCTGGCATTCACCGACACGGCGGCGGCAAGATCGCCGTATCAGCAGGTATGCTGGGATGCTTGGCACGATTCGCCTGCCGAGGACGTGTGTGCGGAGAGTTCTGTTAGCCGTGTCGGCAATTCGACGGGCAATGACAGGGGCAATTGCCTCGTAAACGGCATTTCCTGCAGCCTCTCCGCCACGAACCAGGCGGAAGACACGGTCACCTGGACACTCGGTTCCCGCAACTCGAACCGGTCGCCATCGGACACCGAGACACTCGACATGTGCTTCGCCGCGAAGACAAACAGCGAAGGCGACATCACAGGATACAAGGTGAACCTGAAGGCCGGATGCGCTACGGGCGAAATCACGTCCGACAACATGGAGGGAAGCACGCTTCCCTACTAGCTAGCACCGGACCGGTCCGGGACAGGCGCGCCGACATGCCGATATCGACCACCTCGACCGGCTCGGAACGTCTGCGGCTGAACGATGTTTCCCGCGTTTTCGCCAGGGTCCGGCGCGCGCCGCGCGGCCCTGCCTCCCTTCTGCTCGTCAGGGTGCGTCGAATGCTGAACTGTTGTGCGTAACTCCTCGAAGTCGGGCATGCGGGAGCACCCGGCTTCACGGGGTGCGCCAGGCTGGTTTCCCGGCCGGCATCGACCCGGTTGCCCGTGCAGGGCGAACCCCTTCCGCAGCGATCCGCAGCGCCGGGGCGCCGCCGGTCAAGCGTGTCTTGTCCGAGTACTCCGGCGGGTATCGGCCGGGTCCCGAGTACGGGTGGGACCGATCAGGGCCTGGATACCGACGGCTGGGGTGTCGGCGGCGGGCCAGCGACCATGGTGGCGATGGCGGTCGGTCACCGTCGGCACCACAGTCCCGGAGCATCTCTTGCCTGGCCATCGACTTCGTGGCAGCGGCGATCCGGCGCAACGGCACGGCCGGCTGTGTTCCTATCGTCGTGACCGGTTCGATAAAGGCGGAGGTGCTGCATGACGGCTTCCGGACGTTCATTCCTCAGGGGCGCCGCTGCAATCGGCATCGGCCGATGCTTGCCGCGCCGGCCGTCCACTCCCGCTCGACGATCCGGTGGCGCATGCAGACCTATGCGGGCCCGGGGCTGGCAGCCCATGTCGTGAAACCCGCCGTGGACGCCTTCAATCGGGCGGCGAACGGCGAGATGGAGATTGAGGTGTTCCATGCGGACGAGCTCGTATCGAAGCGCGGGGAAGAAGCCCGGCCTCGATGGCCTCTCTTTGTCGGACAGGGCAAGACCTCAATGCACAAATCCGCCCTGGGCACGCGGCCGAGGGGGATTCCCAGCCTGCCGCTCCCGCAATATGAACAGCCACTGAAGCCAGGCCCGGTCGGTTTTCGCGATTGCCTGCATTCCTTGGCAGGCGGGTGCTGGAGTTCCTCTTTCGAAGCAATCGAATTTCGTGTCAGCGAGGACGACTGAGAGCACCGATGCCGACGCATGACCTTCCCGGGCACGACTCGCAACTCCTCTATCAGGCCGATGAAAGGCCCCCCACTGGGCTTACTCTCGGCTTGGGCCTGCAATTTGCGTTGCTGTCCCTCGGCGGCATCCTGCTTTCGCCCATGATCGTCTACCGCGCTGCGGGATCGCCGGATGCGATGCTCACCTGGGCCGTTTTCGTCTCGCTTCTCGTTGCCGGAGCCGTCACGGCGCTGCAGGCGTTTCCGATTTGGCGTTTCGGCGCGGGTTACCTTCTCGTCACAGGCCCGACCTCGGCGGCCATTGCCGTCAGTGTTGACGCCCTTGCCGCCGGCGGGCCGGCGCTGCTCGTCAGCCTGATGTTGGCATCGGCCTTGTTCCAGTTTCTGTTTTCCTTTCGAATCTCGCTATTCAGGCGGATCCTGACCCCAGCCGTTTCGGGGACAGTCCTTATGCTGATGCCACTGACGATCGCACCGATCATCTTCGCAAGGATGACGGAAGTCCCTGACGGATACCCGCAATCGAGTGGACTCGCATGCGCTCTGGCTACCCTGGCACCGATCGTTCTCGTCGCCTTCAAGGGGGGACGCCAGTTGCGTCCATGGGCCCCGATTGTCGGGATCGTTAGCGGAGCGGCGGTTGCCGAAGCGTACGGGCTTTACGATATCGACCGCATCGTCCAAGCGCCTTGGACCGGACTCCCTTTGGGCGCATGGCCTGCGTTAGCAATCGATTTCGGGCCTTCCTTCTGGGGCCTCCTTCCGGCGGTCCTGCTTGTGACCTTGACTTGCTCGGTTCGCACGATGAGTGCGTCTCTGGCCATTCAAAATGAGTCCTGGCGGACGCCGCGGGCAGCAGATTTGCGCGCCGTGCAGGGAGCCGTAGCCGCGGATGCGGCCGCAAACCTGCTTGCAGCCTTGGGCGGTACGATCCTGCAGGCCACGCGTTCGTCTACCGTTTCGTTCGCTCAGATCACAAGGGTCGGGGCGCGCCGGGTAGGGCTTGCCGTTGGGGCCGCTCTCGTCATTCTTGCATTTCTTCCCAAGTTCATCGCTCTGGTGCTGGCCCTGCCCGGCGCCGTGCTTTCGGCATATGCCTCGGTCATGGTCGCCGGGCTGTTCGTTGCCGGAATGAAGATGGTCGTTTCCGGCGGTCTGGACCATCGCCGGACGCTGGTCGTCGGTCTTTCGATGTGGATTGGTATAGGCTGCCAGTACGGGCTCCTGCTTCCCGACGTCCTGTCCCAGTTTGCGGGAGGTCTTCTGAAGAGCGGTCTCGCTGCAGGCGGTCTGACGGCTATCCTGTTGACAGTTTTACTCGAATTGGCGGGGGGGCGGCGACGCAGGCTCGAAACCGATCTCGATGTGTCGTCGTTACCTGGCGTCTGCAAGTTTCTCACGCGTTTTGCGAGGCAAAACGGCTGGTCGTCGCCGATGACCGATCGACTCGAAGCAGTAGCAGAGGAGACCTTGCTGACACTGATCCAGGATGAGGGGGTGGCGGGCATGCAACGCCGCCGATTGCGGATAACGGCCCATAGGGACGGCGGCGCAGCGGTGATGGAGTTCGTTGCCAAGCTGAAGGACAGCAATATCGAGGATCGCGTCGCGTTTCTGGACGAGGAGCAACCCGTCGAACGAGACATTTCCCTTCGCCTCTTGCGCCACCTGGCTTCCGAGGTCCGTCATCGTCAATATCACGACATCGATTTAGTTACCGTGCGCGTGGCAAACCCCGGCAGCACTTCGATGGAATGAACAAAGAACCGGCATCCGACAGCGCTGGAGAGCATCCCTCCGGCCCCCGGTGAGGGGCTACGCCGTAGGCGCGGTCCGGAGTGTCACGGTCTTTCGGTTCGATCTGGGCGATCGTCGTATCGACAGCCCGGCGCTCGACCGGTTGCGCAATCGGTTCCTCGCTGTCTGTCCGGATTTCAGGAGCTTCGTCGATCCCGGAACGGGATCGGCCAAGGGTGTTTTCGTCCCTCGGACGAGGAACGGCAATGGTGGCGCCGGCTCCTGCGTCCGGGTGAAGGCTTCGCCCATCTCCACGACTTCCGCAGTGTAGGCTCCTGAATTTTAGACATAATATAGGTATCTTATAGAGTCATATTTGACGCATTGACAGTATGTTATGTATTATGTCTTGAATTGGCCCCGCGACCCGCCAGCCGCTTGCCAGGGGATCGGCGGAGGATGGTTTTCTTCACATTTCAGCGTGGTCCGGTCGAGGCAGCGCGAGGTGTGCGAACAGTTTGAACAAGCGATGATCGTGGAGGCTGCTGTGCATCGGGATCGACAAGGGGACAGCCCGGAGACCGGCGGGGCGGCGCGGCGCCCGCCATGCGGCCGGCTCGGCCTGGCGACGATGGTGCTGGCCGTCGCGATGCTGGCGGGCATCGGCCTGCCGGTGCAGGCACAGGACGAGACGGTCAGCGTGTCGGCGGACTGGAGCCTGAAACCGGCGGACATTCCGGAAGGAGGCAAGTTCCGGTTGCTGATTGTTACCCGGACCAGGTTCGATGCGCTCTCCACGGACATTGCCGACTACGACGGCCACGTGCAGGACAGCCTCACCGGGAGCGAGGCGCATGCCGACATCAGCGATCATGGCGACCGGTTCCGGGTCATTGGCAGCACGGCGACGGTGGTGGCCCGCGACCACACCGGCACCAATCCCCGGCAAGGTTTCGGGGTGCCCATCTACTGGCTGAACGGCGAGCGTGTCGCGGACTCCTATGCCGATTTCTACGATGGCGGCTGGAGCAGCTACGAGGCGAGGAGAGAGGACGGCAACCGGTTCGGGCCACGCATGAAAAGGTTGCTGGAAGTGCATACCGGCTCGACGAACGACGGCTTCGCAGCCACCGCCAGAACGCTTGGCACTCGCACCCTCGTTGCCGTCGGCGAGGTCAAGACGGGGGCCACGTTCGACCGGTTTCCCCTTCGCGGCCTCATGCCCGACCGCGCCATGCGCTTCTATGGCATCTCCCCGGTGTTCCATGTGCTGGCCCCGGAGATTCCCCATGTCGTCTCGGTCGAGATCGTCTCGGATCCGGGCGACGACGCCGATTACGCGACGGGCGACACGATCCGCGCCAAGGTGACGTTCAGCGAGGCTGTGGCCGTGACCGGCAGTCCCGAGCTCGAACTCGGTCTTGGCATGGACCGCGGCAACGGGACAGCGGGCGGACGGGTCGTTCGCCGCGCCGGCTACGTGGCCACGGCCAGCACGCCGACGGTGCTCGCCTTCGACTACACGGTGACGGCGGCAGACAATGACAATGACGGCATATCGATCTCCCCCAGCGCACTGCGCCGCGACAACGCCGCCATCACAAAGCAGGGCGGCACGACCGACGCCAACCTCTTCCACCGGGAGGTCGTCGGCCAGAACCGGCACAGCGTGAACCGGGTTCCCTATGTCGTCGGCGTTGCCTTCACCTCCGAACCGCGGGCCCGGAGCAACACCTTCGGTCTCGGCGAGACGATCGGGGCGAGAATCACCTTCAACGAACCGGTGGTGGTAGACGCCGCCGCCGGGGCGCCGATGCTGGCCATGGCGCTGGTCCAGAACGGCACGCGTTACGCGGCCTGGCGGCGAACGCAGGGTTCAGCCCTCATGTTCGGCCATGTCGTGGCGGCTGACGACACCGCCAGAAGGGTCCGGATCAAGATCGACGGATTGACGACGTCCGGAACCATCCGCAGCGCCGCGACGGGACGCGATGCGGACTTTTCGCACCGCTCCAGGCAACATCGAACACACCGGGTTGACGCGGGCCAGACTCCACCCGTCTCGAGCGACGCGACGTTGGCGGCGCTGGGGTTGGGGGCGGGCGGCCTTCGACTTCGGCCCGCCTTCGACCCGGCGACGAAGGCCTACACGGCGACGGTGCCGCACTCCCCGGCCATGACCACGGTGACGGCGGTCACGAGCGACAGCACCGCGGCGGTCACATATTCGCTTCCGGACGCCGATGCCGTAGCCGAGGGGCACCAGGTGGAATTCGCGGCCGGCGCCTCCACGCTGACCGTGGACGTCGTGGCCGGGGACGCGGCGACCCGGGATGCCTACACGGTGGCGGTGACCCGTCTGGCGTCGGACGACGCACCGGACGTCACGATTGCCGCGGCCGCGAACACGGTGACGGAAGGCACGGCGGCAACGTTCACCCTCGCCCGCAGCGGAGCGGCCACGGATGCGCTGACGGTTCCGCTGACGGTTGCCGTGGAAGGCGCGGTCATCGATACCGGAAACGGGTCTCTGCCCGCGGCGGCAACCTTCCCCGCCGGGGATGCGACCGCGACGGTGACGGTACCGACCCAGGACGATGCCATGGACGAGCCGTCCGGAGCGGTGACGGTGACGCTGACGCCCCACATGACCTACGCGATCGAGGGGGCGGCCTCGGCGACGGTGACGGTGGCGGATGACGACGATATGCCGGTGGCGACGCTGGCGCTGGCCGAGGCCGCGATACCCGAAAACGGCGGGACGACCGCAGTCACTGCCACCCTGGACCATGCGTCGAGCGAAGAGACCAGGCTCACCGTATCCGCGGCGCCGGTCGGGCCTGCCCGGGCGCAGGACTTCAGCCTGAGCGAGAACCGGGTGCTGACGATCGCCGCGGGCGCAGTCGCGAGCACCGGCATGGTGACCGTCACCGCGACCGACAACGACATGGGCGCGGCAGACAAGCGCGTGACCGTTTCGGCAACCGCGGAAAACGCGCGCGACGTGACCGCCCCGGCTGCGGTGACGTTGACGCTGACCGACGACGAGTCGGCTCCCGACGCGCCCATGAACCTGTCGGCGGCGCCAGGCAGGAAGACGGCGACGCTGTCCTGGGACGCGCCGGGCGCCGATGCCGGCGTGACCGCCCACGAGTACCGCCACCGAAAGGACGCCGAGAGCTACCCGGCCGCCTGGACGCCGATAACCGACAGCGGGAGCGGCGGAGCCAATGAAGCCGGCATCGCGGTGACGGGCCTCACGAACGGCCGGACGTACAGCTTCCAGGTGCGGGCCCTGAACGCCAATGGCAGCAGCGAGACGTCGATGGAGGCCAGTGCGTTCGTCGGATCCGGCCTCGGCATCTGCGACCGCACGCTGCAGGTGCGCGACGCCATCCTGCGGCTGATCGCGGACAAGGACGATTGCGCGGAGGTGACGAAGGAGAACCTGGCGGGCGTCAACGGAACCCTGAGACTGGCCCATACGGGAATCTCGGTGCTGCGTGCGGACGATTTCGCGGGCCTGTCGGGAATCACCGTGCTGAAGCTCTATAGCGACCATATCACGACCCTTCCGGAGGGGGTCTTCTCCGACCTGACAGCGCTCGAGACCCTCGATCTCCACAACAACCGGATCGACGGGATCACCGCGGCGATGCTGTCCGGTCTGGGAAATCTCAGGCATCTCAACCTGAAGGACAATGCGATCGACGCGCTGCCGGCCTCGGTCTTTTCCGGCGTGACATTGCTGAGAACGCTGGATCTCGCGGGCAACCGGATCCGTGGATTCCCCCATACGACGTTTGCCGGGCTGACAAGCCTGACCGAGCTGAGCTTCAGGGACAACTCGATCAACGGTCTGCCGGCTAACGGGTTCTCGTCACTGTCCTCGCTGACCGTCCTCAATCTGACCGCGAACCAGATCTGGTCCATGAACACGGCAACGTTCGCTGGCCTGTCGTCGCTACAGAAGCTCTACATGGTCGCGAACAAGTTCAACGAGTTTTCCGCGGTGCATGAGCCCTTTGCGAACCTGTCGGCTCTGACCGAACTGATGCTCGACTTCAACGGCATGGAAAAACGCTTCCCGAATGGGCTGTTCGTCGGTCTGGAGAATCTGGTATCGATGCAGGCGATGGGCAACCATCACGACGGCAACATCCTGCGGCTGGCAACCCGGCTGATGCCGGACGGCGAAGGCGGACTGAAGGTCAAGGTGCCTGCCGCTGCACCATTCGATCTGGTCATGCCGATCGTGCTCAAGAACGGGAGCCTTGCGGGCGGGGCGTCGTCGATCACGGTTCCGGCCGGCGAGGATTACAGCGAACCGGTCGCAGTGACCCGCAATCCCGGTTCCGCGGGAGCCATCACCGCGCGGTTGGGCGACGTTCCCGCGCTGCCGGACGGGATGCATGCGAACGGTTGGCCGTTGCATTCAGGCTATCGGGTGGACACGGGCAACAGCCCTACCGTCGAGGTGAGCCCTGCCCTTCCGAAGGTCACGCTGGTGCTGACGTCCGCGACGATCGAGGAGGCGAACGGGTCCGTTGCGACAGTGACCGCGACGGTTGCGACCGGCGTCGAGACGCCGTTCACGATCGAAGTCGCGTTTACGCCGATCGCGCCGGCCACGGCCGACGACTACACGCTGAGCGAGAACAGGACGCTGTCCTTCGCTGCGAACGCGACGGAAAGCACCGGAACGGTGGCGCTAACGGCGGTGGACAACGAGGCGGTCGCACCAGACAAGGCGGTGACGGTGTCGGGAACCGTGTCGGACCCGGTGGCGGCGACGCCGGGTGCGTTGACGCTGACGATTACCGACAGCGAGCCCCCGGTAGCGCCCGCGAATGTGCGCGCCATGGCACGGGACGCCTCCGTCCTTCTCAGCTGGGACGCCCCGCTGCCCGGTGCGGAGGTCACCGGCCATGAGTACCGCTGCAAGGCCGGGACGGAAACGGACTATCCCGATAGCTGGACGGCAATTCCCGCCAGTGCGACAGGCGGGAGCAATGCCGGCGAGCACATGGTAGCCGATCTCGCGAACGGCACGATGTACACGTTTCAGGTGCGCGCCGTGAACGCGTTCGGAGAAAGCGCGCCCGGCGACGACGCCCCGAACGCAACGCCGACATCGATGCCCAGGCTCACTTTGGCGCTGACGCCGGTGAAGATCGTCGAGCAGGTCGATACCGGCGCTTCCGACGAAGACGAGTCGACCGCGAATGTGAAGGCGACCCTGTCGCGCGCAGTGTCGACGGCGTTCACCGTGGAGGTCGCGGTCGCGCCGGTGTCCCCCGCCATCGCGGGCGACTACACGCTGAGCGGCAACACCACGCTGTCCTTTGCCGCGAACGCACTGGTCAGCACCGGAACGGTGACGATTACGGCGGTGGACAACGATGCCGCCCAGCCGGACAAGACGGTGAGGGTCTCGGGCTCCACCGCCAATATCGACGTCATGGCGCCCGGGCCGGCGATGCTGACGATCGCAAATGACGACAACTGGGCGCCGACCTCGTCGGACGGCAGGATCGAGACGGTCGAGGACACCGCCTATGTCTTCGGCCCCGCCGACTTCAGCTTCGCTGACGAGGACGGCCAGTCGCTGGCGAACGTCCGGGTGGTGACGCTGCCCGGGGAGGGCGCGCTCGAGTTGAACGGCGGGGCGGTGGCTGCGGGCGACACGGTTGCGGCAGCCGACCTCGCCGACCTCGCCTTCGAGCCTGCGCCGAACGGCAATGGCAGCCCCTATGCGACGTTCACGTTCCGGGTCGGCGACGGTGAAGCGGAGAGCGCGGCGGCGTACACGATGACCGTGGACGTGACGGCGGTGAACGACGCGCCGGCATTCGTCGGGGCGGCAGCGCTGTCGATGGCGGAGAACGGGACGGCCGCGGGAACGGTCGGCGCCGAGGATCCGGACACCGGGGATACGGTGCGCTACGCGCTCACGGGTGGTGCCGATGCTTCCAAGTTCGCGATCGATGCGGCCACTGGCGCGCTGACCTTCCGGTCGGCGCCGGACTACGAGACTCCGACCGATGCGGCGAGCACGGAACCGGCGAACGACGCGGGCGATAACGAGTATGTGGCGATCGTGACGGCCACGAGCGGCACCGGGAGCCGGGCGCTGACCGCCTCCCGGACGGTCCTCGTGACGGTGACCGACATGGGGGAGACGCAACCCGGCGAGCGGTCGGTGTCGGAGGTGGCCTTCACATCGAGCCCGGGGGACGACGGCCTCTACGGCATCGACGACCTGGTGACGGTCACGGTGACCTTCAGCGGTCCGGTGACCGTGGAACCGACCCCCGTCGTGGAGATGGGGGGGGTGGCAAGGCAGGCTGCCTGTTACGCGGCGGGGTCGGGGACAGACACACTCACCTTCCGCCATGCGGTGCGTGAGGGGAGTTCGGGATCGCCGACGCTGGTGTCGCTACATTCCAACGGGATGATCTTTCAGGATACCGGAAACATTTACGCCGGGAGCGCGGACCATCCGGCGAACCTCGATTTCGTGGCGACGGAAGCCGACGATGAACACGTGTTCGATGGCCGACGGCCGACGCTGAGGTCCAGCGACCTGTCGGCGGACCGGCAGCGAATTCTGCTCCGCTTCAGCGAGGACCTGTCTTCGACGACCGCGCCGGCCAGCGCCTTCCGGGTGACAGTGGCCGACGGGGAAGCGGAGGTGAGTGCCGCGACCGCCGCGGACCGGACAGTCACACTGACGCTAGCCGAGGCGGCGGGTGCGGGAGAGCGGGTGGAGGTGGCCTACAGGGAGCCGACGCCGGTCGACAGGACGCCGCCGGAGGGGGAAGACTTGTCCCGCGACGACACATGCGGTCTCGACTTCGCCGACGATGACACCCACGCCATCCAGGATCTCGCAGGCAACGATGCGCGCGCCTTCGACGTGGTGGTCGCTTACCCGAGTGCAGTCCTTGCCGGGGCTTTTCAGAACCTGCTGGAAGCCCATGACGGCGAAACGCCGTTCACGTTCCGGATAGCGTTCAGCGAAGCGCTCGGCTCGAGCTACAAGGCGCTGCGCGATACAGCCCTGCAGGTGTCGAACGGTTCGATCACGAACGTACATCGGGTGGACGGGCGCAATGACCTGTGGTCGGTCACGGTCGCACCGGCAAATGACAATGCCGTGGCCCTGTCGATGCCGATCCCGGACTCCTGCGCCGATCTCAAGAAGGCGATCTGCACCCCGGACAGACGGGGGCTCGGACTGGCGGTCGAAGCGACCGTTCCCGGACCGGGGTCGGGGCTGACGGCGAGCTTCGGGGCCATGCCGGCCCAGCATGACGGCGAGACGGCATTCACGTTCCGCATCCTGTTCAGCGAGCCCGTCGAGATCGAAGCGGAGAGCATGCGCGACGACGCGGTCGAAGCGACGCAGGACGGCGAATCCCTCGAAGCGACGGGAGCGCGCAAGGTCGACGAGCGCAAGGACCTGTGGGAGATCACGGTCCAGCCGGCGTCGAGCGCGGACATCGCGATCGGCGTCGGGCCGACCGGGACCTGCAGCGAGTCCGGGGCGATCTGCACCGAAGGCGGGCTGGCGCTGTCGAGCACCCTTCAGGCGACGGTCACGGGGCCGCCCTCGCTGTCGGTGGCGGACGCGACCGTGCGCGAGGGTCCGGATGCGACGCTTGATTTCGAAGTCAGCCTGAGCCGCCCGGAGGCGGGCACGGTAACCGTGGACTATGCGACCGCGGACGGCACGGCGACGGCGGCGGTGGACTACAGGGCGGCGTCGGGGACGCTGACCTTCAATCCCGGCGAGCTCGCGAAGACGGTGTCGGTGGCGGTGCTGATCGACTCACATGACGAGGGCTCGGAAACGTTGCGGCTCAAGCTCTCCAACGCCTCGGGGGCGCCGCTGCTCCGCGACAAGGCGACAGGGACGATAGAGAACACCGGCGCGATGCCGGCGGCGTGGCTGGTGCGGTTCGGGCGCATGGTGGCGGGCCAGGCAATGGAAGCGGTCGCAGCCCGGCTGGACGGCGGCGGCGGTTCGCATGTGGAGGTCGGCGGGATCAGGCTGGAGTTCTCCGGCGGTGCCCTCGGTGCGGAGCGGGCCGAAGATGGCGAAACCCTGCTCGAGGCGCTGAGCGGGGCGGGGCCGGAAGAGCCCGGAGCGCAGCCGCGGAGGATGACGGAGCGCGAGCTCTTGCTCGGGAGTTCTTTCCAGCTGGCTGCCGGCGGCGAGGACGGCGGGCCGGCTTTGACCGCCTGGGGCCGTTTCGCGACCGGGGGGTTCGATGGGGACGCGGACGGCCTGCGCATGGACGGGAGCGTGACGAGCAGCTTTGTCGGCGCGGACTATGCGGATGAGCGCTGGCTGGCGGGTCTCGCGCTGGGCATGAGCGAGGGCGAGGGCGACTTCGCGATGGCCGAAGGCAATCAGACCGGCAGGTTGGAGAGTTCGTTGGCCGCGGTCTACCCCTATGCGCGGCTCGGGCTCGGCGAGAAGGTCGAGCTTTGGGGGCTTGCGGGTTACGGCGCCGGCACGCTCACACAGACCCTGCGCATGGATGGCGACAACGAGACGAGGATCGAGACCGATATCGCGTTGCGCATGGGCGCGGTCGGGGCGCGGGGCGAACTGCTGTCGCCCGCGGAGCCGAGCGGCCTCGCTCTGGCGGTCGAGTCGGACGCGTTCTGGGTGAGGACGACTTCGGAGGCGGTGCACGGCAGCGCGGGCGGCAATCTCGAGGCGAGCGAGGCCGATGCGACGCGGCTGCGCCTCGCCCTCGAAGGCTCGCGCAGCTTCGAGACGGGCGGCGGGCGTCTCACGCCTTCGCTCGAGGTCGCGCTTCGTCAGGACGGGGGCGATGCCGAGACCGGTACCGGGGTCGAGGTCGGTGCGGCCATCCGCTATGCCAGCGGCGGCATAACGGTCGAGGGTTCGGTGCGGGGCCTGGTTGCGCATGAAGAGAATGGCTACGAGGAATGGGGTGCGAGCGGATCCGTCCGGGTCGACCCCGACACCTCGGGGCGCGGACTTTCGTTCACGGTGGCGCCGGCCTGGGGTGCGGCGTCGAGCGGGGTGGAGCGGCTGTGGTCGCTCGCGGATGCGCGCGGACTTGCGCCGGACGACGGCGCCGAGCCCGGGCGGCGCATCGAGACCGAATTCGGCTACGGCCTGGATCTTCGGCACCTGCCCGGGGTGTTCGCACCCTATGCGGGGCTCGCGCTCGGCGAGGGCGGCGAGCGGAGATGGCGAACGGGCATGCGTTGGCGCGTCGTGCCTGAGGCGACCTTCGGGCTGGAGGCCGCGCGCAGCGAACGGAGCGGCGCGGACAACACGCCTGCCGACTCGGTGATGCTGCGCGGCTCGCTGCGCTGGTAGATGCGCGAACGGCCCGGCTGCCCGTATTCGTCCGGGGAACGCCGCCAGCCGGGGGGAGCGGCGGATGAAGGAGCGGGACACGAAACCGGACGGGCCGGACGCCCGGCTCACCCATCTGGACCGGCTGGAGTCGGAGAGCATCCATATCATCCGCGAGGCCGCGGCCGAGTTCCGCAACCCGGTGATGCTCTATTCGGTCGGCAAGGACTCCTCGGTCATGCTGGAATTGGCGCTGAAGGCGTTCGCGCCCGGCAAGCCGCCCTTTCCGCTGCTCCATATCGATACCGGCTGGAAGTTCCGGGAGACGATCCGCTTCCGCGACGAGACCGCCGCCCGTCTCGGTCTCGACCTGATTGTGCATACTAATCCGGAAGGCGTCGCGCGTGGCATCGGGCCGATCGGCCACGGCTCGCAGGTCCACACGGATGCGATGAAGACAGAGGCGCTGAAGCAGGCGCTGGACGCCCACGGCTTCGACGCGGCCTTCGGCGACGCCCGGCGGGACGAGGAGAAGTCGCGGGCCAAGGAGCGCGTGTTCTCCTTTCGCGACAAGGCGTATCGCTGGGACCCAAAGAACCAGCGCCCGGAACCGTGGGACCTCTACAGCGGCCGCATCGCGCCTGGCGAGAGTGTGCGCGTCTTCCCGCTGTCCAACTGGACCGAACTCGACGTCTGGCAATATGTCCACCGCGAGCGCATTCCCGTCGTGCCGCTGTATTTCGCCGCCCGCCGCCCTGTCGTGCGCCGTGACGGCGCGCTGATCGTCGTTGACGACAACCGCCTGCCGCTGGAGGCGGGCGAGCGCCCCGCCCAAATGCTGGTCCGGTTTCGCAAGCTGGGTTGCTGGCCGCTGACCGGCGCGGTCGAGTCCGCTGCGGCAACCATGCCCGAGATCATTCTGGAACTGCTGGCCAGCCGTATCTCCGAGCGTGCCGGCCGCGCCGTCGACCGCGACCGGACCGGCGCGATGGAGATCAAGAAACAGGAGGGGAATTTCTGATGCCGCAGACCGCGCGAGACGCTGCCGCGACGGGCGGCATGGATGTCCTTCTCGCCGCCCGGCAGAAGAAGGACCGGCTCCGCTTCGTCATCTGCGGCTCGGTGGACGACGGCAAGTCGACCCTGCTCGGCCGCCTGCTCTACGAAGCGCAGGCCGTGTTCGACGACCATCTCTTCGCAGCCGAAACCGAAAGCCGGAGGTACGGCACCCAGGGCAGCGCGGTCGATCTGGCGCTGCTCGTGGACGGCCTCCAGGCGGAGCGGGAGCAGGGCATCGCGATCGATGTCGCGTGGCGCTATTTCGAGACCGGCAGGCGCAAGTACATTGCAGCGGACGCACCCGGACACGAGCGATACACGCGCAACATGGCGACCGGCGCCTCGACGGCGGACCTTGCCGTCATCCTGGTGGACGCGCGCAAGGGCATCCTGACCCAGACCCGGCGCCACAGCTGCATCGTCTCCCTCATGGGCGTCCGGCAGGTCCTTCTCGCGGTCAACAAGATGGATCTGGCGGGCTACGCGCGGCCGGTATTCGAGGCGATAGCGGAAGAGTATGCAGCCTTCGCGCGGGAACTCAGGATAGACGAGGTGTGTGCGGTGCCGCTCTCGGCGCTGACGGGCGACAATGTGGTCGCGAGCAAGGGCGCCATGCCCTGGTATGAAGGCCCGACGCTCATGGAGGCCCTGGAAGGCGCCGACCCGCGTCGCGACGAGGCGGGCGGCCTTTTCCGGCTGCCGGTCCAGTGGGTGAACCGTCCCGATCCCGTTTTTCGGGGTTTCAGCGGCACCGTCGCCTCGGGTCGGGTGGAGTGCGGCATGGCGGTTTCTGTCGTCCCGTCCGGCGAGCTGTCGACCGTTGCGCGCATCCTCGGCCCGTCGGGCGAGGTGCGAAGCGCAGTCGCGGGCCAGGCGGTCACGCTGGTGCTGGCCGACGAGCTCGATGTCGGGCGCGGCGATGTCATTGCCGGCCGGGACCGGCCGCCGGCGGCCGCCGACCGGTTCGCCGCGCATCTGCTCTGGATGGACGGATCGCCCATGCTGCCGGAGCGGACCTATGCGATCCGCTTCGCCGCCGCCTCGGCGACGGCGCAGGTCACCGATCTCGTCCACCGGGTGGAAATTGACACGCTGAAGCACCTTGCCGCCAAAAAGCTCGAACTGAACGAACTCGGCTATTGCAAGCTTGCGCTCGACCGGCCGGTGGCGTTCGACCCCTATTGCGAGAACCGCCGCACCGGCACCTTCGTGCTGATCGACAAATTCACCAATGCAACCGCGGGCGCGGGCATGATCGACTTCGCGCTCCGCCGCGCCACCAATGTCGTCTGGCGGCCCATGATGATCGACAAGGCAACACGGGCGCATGCCAAGGGCCAGCGGCCCCGCATGCTCTGGTTCACGGGCCTTTCCGGCGCGGGCAAATCGACCATCGCCGACCGGCTTGAGCAAAAGCTGCATGCCGTCGGCGTCCATACCTACCTGCTGGACGGCGACAATGTCCGGCTCGGCCTGAACCGGGACCTCGGATTTACGGACCGGGACCGCGTGGAGAATGTCCGGCGGGTCGCCGCAGTCGCCAAACTGATAGCGGACGCCGGCCTCGTCGTCATCGTGTCGCTGATCTCGCCGTTCCGGTCCGACCGCCGGATGGTGCGGTCTCTGATGGCGGAAGGCGAGTTCGTCGAAGTCTTCGTCGACACGCCGCTTGCCGTCTGCGAGGCGCGCGACCCGAAGGGGCTCTACAGGCGGGCGCGGGCGGGCGAACTCCTCAACTTCACCGGCATCGACTCGCCCTATGAAGCACCCGAGGACCCTGAAATCGTCCTGAAGGGCGCCGAAGAGGATCCGGGCGCGCTCGCCGACCGGGTCATTGCCTTCATGAATGCCAAGTAGGGCTCGGTCGTGAACATCCGGCGAGGACCGTCTGTGCCGCTCGGTGACTTTCGCCGAGTGTGAGCGAGCGGAGGTGGACGGCAGGCGTCCACCGTGGCCCATGTGGAGACGATCGCGGATGTCGAACGAGCAGTTTCGGTCGAGCGCCGAGCCAGAAGGTGGAACACGTCGTCGAGCGCGGCGGTGGAGCGAGGCGGACAAGCGACGGATTGTTGCGGAGACACACGGCGCGCGCCAAGCACGCCGATCTGGCGCTCGTGCATGGTAGCGGCCCGGGCGTCGGGCCTCCGCATCATTTCCCGGCGCCGGCCTCCGGGTGCCGACGATCCAGGTCGTCAAGCAGCTTTAACCCGCGCCTGGCATCGCCGCGCGCATCCGGAACCGCATTTCCGTGTCGTGTTCGGCCAGCGCCCGCACCGACAGTTCTTCCATCAGCTTGTTCAGGCTCAAGCCGCGCCGCGCCGCCATCGTCGCCAGCCGGTCGCGATGTGCATCGGGAATCCGGATCGTGAGTGTCGCCATATCAGTCGTTCTCCTTCAGCTAGGCCCCCGGCGTAACGACCCGGAAGCCGTCGAAGACGAGTTCGCCTGCCGCCACATCCCTCGCATTGCCCGTCACGATCCACGCTGCATTCCCCGCAACCGCCAGTTCGACCGGATGGTTGTCGGCCTCATCCCGGAGGTTCGGGCGCCAGAGATAGGAGATGTTGATCCACTGGCAGACACCGAGAACGGCATCCAGCAGCGCCGCCCGGTCTTCCGGACCGATCGGCGCCGCGGCGAACAACGCCTCCCTCGACAGGACATCCTCGTACTCCAGGAACAGCGCGTTGCCGATCAGCGGCCGGGCCGCGCCGGTGAGGCATCGCCGCAAGACTTCCCGTGACGCGCCGTCGGGAGAAAGGATCGCGGAAACCAGAACATTCGTGTCGATTAGATACATCTAATTCAGAGGCCGATTCTGCCTCGTTGCACCTGTCGCCGCATGCCGCTCCTGCGATGCGATGTCGTGCGATAAGCGATTGTATTGACGGGATTATTCTCCATTGCTACACTGTCCTCCGCCTTGCCAAACCCGCGATGAGGCCGTCACAACCCACGCCCACTGTCGCCGTCACCATGCTACCTCTTCGCTTACGGGCCGATTACCGGAAATCGCCGCGCAGAAATCGCCTCGAAGGATCGCCGCACCATGGCCGAACGCCAATACCGCACCCTCACCAAGCGAACCGTGGACCGCCTCTCCGTCAACGGCAAGGACGCCATTTTCTGGGATAACGACCTTCCAGGCTTCGGCGTTCGAGTGTACCCCTCGGGCAAGAAGGTCTTCGTCGTTCAGACCCGCGCCTTCGGCCGCTCGAAGCGCGTCAGCCTCGGCCAGCATGGCGACACCCACTTCTCCGTCGACCGCGCCCGCAAGAAGGCCACCGACATCATCGCGCGCATCAAGACCGGGCAGCCGCCCGTTCCGGCGGAGCCCGCGCCCGACCCGACCGTCGCCGATCTCGCCGAGCGCTACCAGCGCGAGTATGTCGCGATGCACTGCAAGCCCCTGACCGTCTCCCATTACCGGCTCATGCTCCGCAAGCATATCGTGCCGGCCCTCGGCGAGCGCCTCGTCGCAGACGTCGAATACAAGGACATCCTCGCCTTTCACAACAGCCTGCATCACATGCCGACCGTCGCCAACCGGGCAGCCGACATTCTGGTCAAGATGTTTAACCTGGCGGACGCGTGGGGCTGGCGTCCCTCCGGCAGCAACCCGTGCCGGGGCGTACCCCGCTTCAGGGTCGAGAAGCACGAGCGGTTCCTGACTCGCGAGGAACTCTTCCGGCTCGGCGAGACGCTCCGGGCGGCACCCGCCGAGCGGCTCGCCTCGACACATTCGGCGGCGGCCATCCGCCTCCTCGTGCTGACCGGATGCCGGCGCAACGAAATCCTCGGGCTTCGCTGGGACGACCTGAACTTCGACACCGGCGAGATGCGCCTCCCCGACACAAAGACAGGCGTTAATTTCCTCCCTATGCCAGTCGAGGCCTTACAGTGCCATACGATGCCTAACTGACCGTAATGTTTAGCATTTTTTGTCCCTCCGTCGTTCCCGCTCCTTGAATTGATGCCACACCTACCCTAAGCTACCCCCACGGATTGATGCCGCACGTTTGCGGCTTGATTACACGCTCCGGTCCCTCAGCTCGGGTCCGGGCTTCGCGTCGGGGATCGCCATGCCGAAGAGAAGCACCCTCCGCCTCACCACCCGCAGCGTCGCCGCCCTGCCGGTCACCGGCAAGGACGCCGTCTACTGGGACCGCGATCTCGCCGGCTTCGGCGTCCGCGTCCAGCGCAACGGACGCAAGGTCTACGTCGTCCAGTCCCGCGGACCCGCCGGCCTCCACCGGGTGACGCTCGGACCCTGCGCGGGGGTGGCGATCGACAAGAGGCGCCGCGAGGCGGCCACCATCATCGACCGCATCAAGCGCGGCCTGGATCCGGTTCCGCCGGAGCCCGAGCCCGAACCCACCGTGGCCGATCTCGCCGCGCGGTGCATGCGCGCCTATGTGAAGGTCCATTGCAAGCCGAAGACCGAGAAGCTCTACCGCACCGCCATCGACCGGCACATCGTTCCGGCGCTCGGAACCATGGCGGTGAAGGACGTCCGCTCGAAGGATGTCATCGCGCTCCATGACCGCCTCCGCAACACCCCGTCGATGGCCAACCACGTCGTCGCGATGCTGTCGAAGATGTTCAAGTTGGCCGAGACCTGGGACCTGGTGCCCCGGGGCCGCAATCCCTGCAAGGCGGTGAGCCACTACCGCGAGCAGCTCCGGGAACGGTTCCTGACCCCCGAGGAGTACCGGAGCGTCGGCGCGGCGCTCAGGGAAGCGGAAGCCGGGGGCTGGATGTGGCGGCCGGCAATCGCGGCGATCCGGCTGCTGATGCTGACCGGCTGCCGCAAGTCCGAAATCCTCACCCTGCGCTGGGACGACGTCGACCGCACGGCGGGCGAGTTCCGGCTCCGCGACGGCAAGCGGGGGCCGCGCATGGTGCCGCTGACGACGCCGGCTCTGAGGGTGCTCGACGGCATCGAACGGGTCGAGGGCAATCCCTGGGTCATTCCGAGCAAGAAGCCCGGCGCCTGCCTGCCGGATCTCACCTACTACTGGAACCGCATCCAGGTGCATGCCGGGCTGGACGGCGTGCGCGTCCATGATCTCCGACACTCCCACGCCTCCCGCGCGCTCGCGCTCGGCGAGAGCCTGACGATGATCGGCCGGATTCTCGGGCACTCCAAGGTCGGCACCACCGCCCGCTACGCCCATCTCGTGCACGACGCGGAGAAAGCCGCCGCCGCACGCACCGGCGACAGCATCGGCGCCCACCTGGCGCCGCAAGACGCCGAGGCGGCGTAAGCGATGGCGGTACTGCAATACAGGACGCTCTCCAACCGCACCGTCGCGACGCTGAGCGTCGAGCGCGACACGGTGTTCTGGGATCGCGAGCTCACCGGCTTCGGGGTCAGGGTCTATCCGTCCGGCGGTAAGGTCTTCGTCGCCCAGGCGCGCGGTCCGGACGGGCCGGACAAGCCGAACAAGCCAAGGCGGATAACGGTCGGCCGCCACCCGGTGCTCAGCGCCGAGCAGGCGCGCCAGCGGGCCGCGCTCATCATCGCGCGGGTCAAGGCCGGGGAGGACCCGGTTCCCCTGCCGCTCCCGGCGAAGTACGCAGGCGGCCCGACGGTGGTCGACTTGGCCAACCGCTATCTCGAAGAGCATGTCGCTGTCCGCTGCAAGCCGAAGACGCAGCGGACGGCCCGCAGCGTCGTCAACCGCCACATCGTGCCGGCGCTCGGCAAACTGCCGATCGCCGCGGTCGAACGCCGGCACGTCATGGCGCTGCACGAAAGCCTGTGCGAGACCCCCGCAATGGCGAATATGGCGGTCGAGACCCTGAGCCACATGTACGCGCTCGCCAGGGGCTGGGACATGGCGCCGGAGGACTGCGACGATCCCTGCGAGTTCATCCCGATGAACCCCAAGCGGAAACGGGAGCGGTTCCTGACCGACACGGAGTTCACCCGCCTCGGGCACGTACTCGACGAAGTCTCGGGCAAGGGCAGCCGGATATCCGCCGGCGCGATCGCGACGATCCGCCTGCTGATGCTGACGGGCTGCCGCCGAAACGAAATCCTGACCCTGCGCTGGGAGCATGTCGATCTCGACGCGGCCGAGATTCATCTCGCCGACGGGAAAACCGGCGCCCGCACCGTTCACCTGTCGCCGTCGGCGGTCCGCGTCCTCAAGACCCTGCCGAGCAAGCCCGGCAGTCCCTGGGTCATTCCGGGCGCCAAGCCGGGCAGGCACATGACGGACATCGACGCGGCGTGGGAAAGCATCCGCGCGCAGGCCGGGCTCCGCGACGTGCGCATCCATGACATCCGGCACAGCTTCGCCTCGCGGGCGCTCGCGCTCGGCGAGGGCCTGCCGATCATTGGCCGTCTCCTCGGCCACCGCCGGATCGAAACCACCGCGCGCTATGCCCACCTCGCGCGCGACTCGGTGAGGGAATCCGCCGAGCGGATTGCCGTCAGCATCGCCGCCGACATCCTCTAGGCGCTTCACTTCCGGTTACCTTAGCCACGGTTATGCTTCTTGTGTCGGAGTTGGCAATCCGATCCGGCAGGGGCCCGCCTAAACTAGCGCAGTTCCTCGATTCTTCACTCCATCCGCGGAAACGGGCGCGGGCGCCCGTCATCGTGCCGAAAGCGGCTGAATTCAAACTCCAGGCTACGGCTGGCCTTCCATGACCTCGTCATCGGATTTTGGAACTTCGCCGGCGACCTACCTGTCACGGTCTCTGAACTGCCGGCATCAAAAGCTCACCATATATGCCAAACTTTCGCCTCCCGTGGGCTGTCTTTTGGTGAGACCCTGCCGGTGATCGGCAACCTGCTCGGCCACAGCGACATCAAGACCACAGCGCGCTACTCCCATCTGGCGTGCGACTCGATACAAGACCCTGCGGAGCGAATCGCAGAAAACATTGATTCAGAAATACTATAGCGGTCATGCTCCGCCCTCCTTACCGCGCTTGCTCTACCCACGGTCACCCCGTGTGGCACGGGTATCTCCAGATACGGCGGCCACGTCACGCCTATGCGTCACTCTCAAACCCTACATCGCTCTGGCGGAAAAATATCGCCGTCGGTGCTTGACCGTCTAGCTTGCATGAGTACTCCTGACATTCAAAGCTTCGGAACGTAGTCTGCAGAAGCGCGAGTCACTAAGAAATGCGTCTAGCCGGATCGATCTAGAACTGGCCCCAGGGGCTGCTCCTCGGTCCATTCACCCGAATAAGAACCCCATATCGTCGAGGAATAGCCTTAGCGATGCCGAAAAGAGCTCGAGCCCCCGGACGTGATCGCCGGCTGCGTGAAAGATTCTTCGACGCCGGAAACACCAAATGCCCTATCTGCCTTTCTACGTTCGATAGATCAGACGTTGTTTCTGGCAGGAAAGTGACGCTGGAGCACGCTCCTCCCAAATCTTTAGGAGGTGCTCCCATTTGCTTGACATGCGAGTCGTGCAATAATAAAGCCAGCCTCGTAGACCATCACGCCTACTTATCCGCAAAAGCCAGAAAGGAGTGGGCAGCAGGTCAAGGAGCTCCCATTGTAGTTGACATTTTGGGGCACAAGAAGTCGTATCGATTCATTCCTCGTGACCCCAACTCCCCTTTTCCAGCTCGAAAGCATCTTTTTAGAAATGGCTCCATTGAGTTAGGTCCACTGCCCCCTAAAGAACAATTAGACATAAACAAAGGAATAAGTTTCAAGATCCCTCAGCGAGACGACTACGAGTTTGTTAGCATGATTAAGTCTGCGTATCTGATGGTGTTTTCTCTAATGGGTGCCAATGGATACAAGTTTGCTGAAAACATAGGACTCCAACCTGTCAGGCAGCAGATAATGAATCCTCAGAAGAAAATTCTCAAGCGTGGATTCATTGGAACAATGCAGTTTGAATCCGAAGATCTTCGCAAACTGAATAAATCAGTAGTTTTTCTATGTCTCGCGTCGAACCCTCCATTCTGGATAGTCCCTATGTGGAATGACAGCACAATTTTTCTATCCCCCGGAGCTACGGAACCAATTGATGAACTGGTAATGAATCCGCAAGAATCCAGTCTCCCCAACAGCTCTGTCATCGGTTGGGTGTCTCGCAGAATCAATGGTTCTGCCGCGATTTCAGGCACTGTAGCGGATGATCGTAATACATCAAGTGACAATCTTGCGGACGCAATTGGTGGTCCCATAGCAACCACAATGGGTGGATGGTTGTATGTTGTGGCCTTCCATCAGGGCAAAGAGTATGTAGCACTTCCGTACTGTCGTGAAGGCCATATACCTCCGCCGGAAGCAATCGGTGTAGTAGACATGCTTAGCAAGCATGAAGCGTTCGGACAAAACTTGGACGAAACGCAAATGGCAGCCGTCAACGTTGGTTCATGGTCGAGAGACATACCCATAACAGCCCTACGCATTGCCGCTGAACGAAATCCAAAACGGGAATGAGATACCTCGTAGGCGATGGAAGACCTACCGAAACAGAGGTTTGGCTGACCCTTTCGGTATTAAAGCGAACGTCTCTGGTTTAACGCTCTGCACGCTAGGAAACGCGCCAAATTTGGTAGCTCGTGGTTTGCTACAAGGTGTGGTTTGAACACTCCGCTCGCTCGCCGTAAGCCCATTCCCGCGGACTACCCGTCCATTCCAACCCCTTCCCGCGATGGGCTAACTGGCTGAATTCAAACACGGGCTCTTGTATTCCGTTCTTTGCCTGTAAACGTTGCGTGAGGGATTAAATTGTCTAGCAGCATACAAGACTCGGGGCGCCAATAAGAAACACTGAACGATCCGCGTGTTGTTGCCCTCGAATAACGCACCGAACACGGGCTCGGATTTTACTTGCCTCAAGCGGCCCCACTGCATCTGCCGGAAAGGACTTTCGATGTGCGAGCCCAAGAAAGAAGGGTGCACTTCCACCTCAAGCAGTATGATGCATCCGAAGACATCCGAAATGCAAGAAGGTCACGTTAGTAGACGTATGACGGAACCACTCGTAAATTTCGCCAGAAGACTAAGGTTGCCCCAAACCAGCCGCCCGGAGCATCACGTAAACATCGTTGGCATGGGCCGGCATCACCATGATGCCTCGCTACTGACTCATTTATGCTTCATTTGGGAGATCAAATTTGTCTCTCATCGGAAAGCCAATCGCCTTAGCGCACCTTCGTAAGAAGCTATTAGGCCTCGAATATTATCAGCATTCTTGTAGAACGCAGCAGAGTCTATGCCATCCTCCGGCGTCAATCCAAGCTCGCCGCGAAGATACTTTATATCTCCCTTGCTGACTTGTTTGCTCCACCCTGGAAATCCTATGCGACAAGCGCGAACCACTTCCTCTTTATGACCCTTGCCAAAGAATTTTCTTTTCTTTATCCGCTTATTTACACTTATTCTATTTCGGCTTGGCTCAGACAAAAAACAATCGAAAGAATTAAGAATTGTATCTAAATCACGGTATGTGATCGTATGATGAGAATTTTCGGTGCGTCGACTGTGTTTTCTCAAATACCAACTAATGTAACGCACTTCGGGATCGTTATAGCCATTCTTACACAAATCCCTATATCTTCGATATTTTCTGAGATTTCTTTCGGCAATATCGACGGTAAAATC
The DNA here is from genome assembly GCA_965261985.1 of Alphaproteobacteria bacterium. Classification (GTDB taxonomy): domain Bacteria; phylum Pseudomonadota; class Alphaproteobacteria; order Bin95; family Bin95; genus Bin95. The sequence continues at coordinate 2,595,172 of OZ253490.1, read as the reverse complement.
CTCTAATTCGCGTTCACTTTTCGTAAGAATCAACCGATTCTTCAACAGATAATTAGCAGTGCCCAAAAATGCCGTTCTCTTGTTAGCATCGTGGAATGCGTGATTTCGTACCAGACCAAACAATAGCGTCGCAGCTCGCTCGTAAATGGTATTCCACTTTAACTCGTTGTCGAAACCTACCCACTGCCTGGAAACCGCGCTAACCAGAAGTGATAGATCTCTCGGGCCAATTCCTCCGATCCCTTCTCCCTGGCTATAGAAGAAGTCTGCGACAAGGAAATGCGCACGCATTACCTCTGCCACAGAATGACAATTGTCTGGTGTATAAATCGTAAGTTCATCGAGATCGGCCAACGTCTTTTCGTAAATCTGCCGAAGATCCGGATGAATATCTGACGCAAAACCCATAGTTCAAATCACCGTTTTACAATTTGTGCCTCATTGCAATCAACGTAACCTATTTTACAAGAATTCAGCACAGTCCAGTTACTCATCAATGCAGCTATGGTCAGTATTCTCGTATACGAATCAATCAACCGCATTGTCCAATTCACTATTTCTGCCTTTTTTGCCAGAATGGCCGCTACCGCATGCAGATCGTCGTCTAACCTATTAAATCTATGTACATACCCGGATAGCCAAGCACGGGAGCCTGACGCGCTCGTCATCGTTCCGTAAGCGCTTGCGTTCAATCTGCTGTCCCTGGTTGGCGTCATTTGGCACCTTAACCAAAACCGTTCAGTGATGGTGAGACGACCCAAATGAGGGGAGTCTGTCAACGCCTTCAAAGCGACGAGTCACCTTGGTTGCGGGGGCACGCAACCACCGAGACCGACATTTGATCGAAGTCCCGGTCTGAACCTCTGTAACCCTTTGATTTACACGGAGGTTTTATGCATCTAGACCCCGCCGCTTGCAAGGATGATCCCATTCATACCGGGAGGATCCGCGATGGTCCGGACTACCAAGCCCCCCCGGCTCCTAGTGTGGCGGCCTTGTCGGGATCACAATGGCTTCGACCCCGATCTCCGCTTCAATCATGTTCGAGATAGGAGTGTGCAGATCGACTTCGGTATCGTCTGATCGCAGGGAAAAAACGAGCGAATAGCGTGTTTTCTGTGCCCGCACACCCGCATTCGCGCGGTTGTACCACCAACCGCCGATCGGCTTGATGCAGATGAGGTTACGAGTCAGGAGATTCACCGCAGGCCCGGTCCATTCGTCACTGTGGAGGGAGCCTGCGGACATCGAGTTCGGTCCGAACAGCCAGCCGTCGTCGTCATTTTGCGCGCGCGGACGTTCGTCCGGGTGATCCCAGGCTTCCTTGTTCACCCGCTTCGCGAACTCCTGAGCCGTCTCGGAACGTCGCTTCAAATCGAATCGTAGCCCATGCGACTGATACCTGTACGGATCGAACGAAGCGGATGAACCCGGATTTGGTTCCACGAAATACGACAGCGTGATTTTCAGGCTGACATCCCGATCGCCAAGTCCTTCAAGTGCCTCACGCGGCCACGGAAGTGAATAGAAGTGGCATTCGTTCATGCCCCTTCCGCCTCGAGTGTATGGCTGGATTTCTGCCTGGGAGACGATCGCCAGATGATTCCTCGCTGACGCCGCCGCGCGTTCGAAAGTCGGCACACCATGACCGTAGCGCCTCAGGACAAGATAAGCCGAGGTCTTGTTCGGCGCCGAGTCCAACTCGCTGCGCATCACAGGCGTCCATTCAGCCCCGTGAATCATCAATGCCCGAATCGTCTCGGGCCAGTAATCTGGAAACCGAGCCATCAGCCGTGCGGCGAGGCGCGCCGCCTGTGCAACCGCCGCGCTCGTTGCCCGAAACGAAACGAGGGGATGGCGGTCGGTGTTCGGCCCCGTCGATAGAAGCGCGAGCGAATCCGCGTCATAGGCGTCCGTCTTCGCCGGCGAGACGACACGATTACCTGCCTCCATGACAATATCCGGCTTGAACGGCGACTTCCCCTGGATCCACAGCGTTGATGTTCGCGAATAGGGACTGAGCGCGCCCGCCCTTGCGTAAGGCGAAAACCCCCCAAACTCCGGTTCCTGAATATTGATCCGATCAGTGTATCCCCCGACCGTGAGGGCGTTCCAGGCCTGGGCTGGGTCTGCTATCTCAACCTCGCCCGCATCCACGATTTGTTCGACTTCGATTGGGTTGGGAGCGTTTCCTGCCGAGACGACGAACAATCTCCGAGGTGCCCTCTCGCCGATTTCGGTGACACCTGCTGCCTCCTGATCGATCGCTGAGCTCCAGGTGGTGGGTCGTATCCCGCTGCGGTCCGCATTCGTCACCGCAAGGCAAAACACCCTGGGACGCTCTGGACGTTCGGTCTCCGGCAATGCCACGCCCTGCTTCGTGACCGCGCCGTAGAAACGTTCTTCGGTTCCTTCGAAACCGTCCGGCGGAAGAATCTTCACCGACTCCAGCCGATGGTTCAGTGCCACGACCCCGTCGCCGGCAAGGCGAGGCGTCAGATCGCCGAACAAAGCGAGTCCTGCCATGCCCGTGCCATGCCCATGGGGCGAATCCGCGAGCCCCCATTCGGGCCTCACTGCCGCCATATCGGTTTCGGCCAGCGTCGGCTCGATCAGGATGTGCGCTCGGTTGACACCCGTATCGAGAAGGCACACGGCTGGAACATCGGCCCCTGGCCATTCGGTTCTTTCGGCTAGGCGCTCCGCCACCGCCCGTTGCTCGTCGCGATCCATATCATCGAGAAAGAACGCCGGGCTGTCGCTCGCCCGGCGGAGCTCGACAATCGACAGACGCGCGAACAGCATCAGCTCAATCGTTGCCCGGTCGGTCAGCACCGGAAGCACGACATGCTCGGGAAAGTACAGACGCTGTTCGCGGTCCGCGATCCGTGCCCCAAGCCTATCGGCCAACTGCTCGAATTCACGTTCCAGACCACGCACGCACCAGACTTCCCACCACATTTCCTGACCGGGAGGTGGAAGCCGTGAGGGATCATCGGTCCAGAACGTCTCCAGTCGCGCCTGGCGGATCGACTCGATTGCTTCGACGAAGTCCTTGCGCGGCGGTCTTCCTTTCTCCGAGAGCTCACCTTCTTGGTATTCGCGCAAAATGGCCGCAAACACCTCACGCGCCTCGTCCGGCACATACACCCCGACAATGCGGCGATCATTGGCGTCGAGCCGGGCCGCACCTGGCAGGATCCTGTCGTCCTTTCGTTCAATGACTTCGACTCGCGACCCGCGTTTCAGCTCCAGCTCCAGAAAGGCGCCTTCCGACGGTCCCAGCCGTGGATCCTCGCGTCTCTCCGCATCGAACGTCCGATAGGCCGCCGCGAGCTCTCCGCGCAGTCTCGCGCCGTGTTCCTCGCGGATGCGCGGCGTTCCGGCGCCCGCCTGATTCGAACCGGTGGAGGTAAACGGTACCGCTTGGACGCGCCGCGACAGGTCGATATGGGGCAGGTCGTATGGAGACGCCATTCGTTAGCGCGCCATTCGTTAGCGCGACACTTGCACACCGATGAAAGCTTGGCGCATCTCCCGTCGTTCATTGAGGGCGGCGACAATGTCTCGCGTCGTCAGCCTGTCGCGCTCGTCGAGTATCGCAGTTTTGACCGCCTTCTCCGTCGCCCTGGCCAGCTCCGACTGGCTCAGATCGCGGCCTGCCTCAACGATCTGCTTCCACGCCAGCTTCGGATATTTCATGGGCCGGAGATAGGCCTTGACGATACTGCGGATCTGCTCGTCGCTCGGCATCTCGAACTGTACGACAAGATCAAACCGCCTGAGCAGCGCGCGATCCAGCAGATCCGGATGGTTGGTCGCAGCCGCGACGAGGCTGTCGGTCGCGTTCGGCTCTTCCATGAATTGCAGAAACGAGTTGAGTACCCTTCGCATCTCCGCGACATCATTCGACGCACTGCGATGACCACCGACGGCGTCGAATTCGTCGAAGAGATAGACGCCGCGGCGCTTCGCCGTCTCGTCGAAGACCAATCGCAACTTCGCGGCCGTCTCCCCCATGAACCGCGTGATCAGCGCCTCAAGCCGAATCACCAGCAGCGGCAGCTTCAACGCCCCGGCTAGCGCTTCCACAGTCATCGTCTTACCCGACCCCGGCGGCCCGAGGAACAGAACCCGCCGGCTCGGTGTTCTGCCATGTTCTCGAAGCCAGTCCCTGCGCACCTGCTCCCGGATGAGGCTCTCGATCTGAGCGCAAGGTTGTTCGTTCAGGACAACATCATCAAGCCGGTGAGAGGGAGCGCGCAACTCCATCAGGTCCGTGAGGTCGCCGCGAGGCGCCGCGAATGGCACAGCCACCGTCTGCCCCTGACCGGTGTGGCCACGCACCTCCTCAACCGCCTCCCGAATCCCTTCGGCCACGCTTCGATGACCTTGGCGCGCCTCGGCGGCAGCTACCTGCAGCGCGATCGCGAAGAACTGTTCATCGTCACCGGCGGCTCTGCTGCGCAGCATCGCAAGGATTTGTCTAGCATTGGACACGGCGTCGGTACGATTTTCCATCTATGGATTCCGCTGACGAACACGATACCGACTAGCACTCCTAGCAACAACGCGCGATTTCGTGCCCGGCCACTGCGGGGGGCCACCCCGGTTCCGTCGGTCAATGGCCGCAAGACCGATCCGCGCATGGCGCCGCTGACCGGTCCGGCACTGGCGGTGCTCGACGGCATCGAGCGAGTGGAAGGCGTTCCCTGGGTGATCGCCGACGAGCGTCGCAGCGATCCGCCTGCTGATGCTGTCCTGATGCCGCAAGAAAAAAATCCTGACCCTGCGCTGGACGGATGACCACCTGGATGCCCGCGAATTCCGTCTGGGGGATGCGAAGACTGGAGCCCGGGCGGTGCCGCTGTCGCCGGCGGCGATACAGGTCCTCACCGCGTTGCCGCGCCGGCCCGACAACTCCTGGGTGTTTCCCGGCCGCGTGCGCGGCACCCGCCTGCGCACGCTGAACGCGTCGTGGCAGGTCGTTCGCAAGGAGGCCGGGCTCGAAGACGTCCGCCTGCATGACTTGCGGCACAGCTTCGCCTCGCGGGCTCTCGCCCTCGGGGAAAGCCTGCCGATGATCGGGAAATTGCTCGGTCACACGCAGGTCCAGACGACCGCGCGCTATGCGCACCTTGCGCGGAACTCGGTGAAGGTCGCTGCCGTTCGGATATCCGACAGCCTCGAGGCCGACATGGACACACCGTCCGAGGTTTCCGCTCGGTGATCCACGACAACGTTCTGCAAGCTACCAGAACAATGTTTTATTTTCATCCGTCAAGATCGCGGAAAATCTTGCCAGAGCGTGAAAAGCCACAATTTTTCAGCACGTTATGGTCGTCCACAAACCGCCGGCCCGTACTCGGTCTTCGTGCCGGAAGCGGGTGAATGCAAACTGCTGACCACGACTGGCCCTTCATGACCTTGTTGCCGGAATCCGAAGCACTGTCGGCATTTCATCGCCGCCGGTCATCCGGGATAGGCGCGCCCTCCATGCGTCCCGATACGCGATGCACTGGGCTCATCGCTTCGCACGCCGCAATCCACTCCTGTGACTGGCGCGCGGGCCGCGCCGCCGCCGCGCCATGTTCTCCATGCCGAAACGCGCCCGCGCTTCGTCGAGGCCGGACGGATCGAACGGCCCACCGCACCAGTCGAGCATCGCCCGGTGCTCCTCGTGCGCCGGATCGAGGATCGCTTCCAGAAAGTCCATGAAGCCGTCCGGCCCGCCGACATCCTCCGGCGGGCAGCGCCGAGCCCCGTCCACAAAGGCCGGACACTCAATTTTCGGATCGCCGTAGCTCCAGCCCTCGAACTCGAACTCCCACAGGTGCGAGAAGGTCCGGCCCATGGTCATCTGGATTGCCTCATGCAAGGCCTCCAGCGTCGTCGACAGCGGCATGTCGATCCGCCGCCAAATCCTCGGTTCGAGCTTCTGAAGCTCGATGCGCAGCCGCGCGATTCGTTCGCTCACCACCCTGTTCCGTCGGTCTACCCTTGGCCCTTCGCGGCATAGGACCGCCGCACCGCAGCATCACCCGGGACATCCTGTGATGGTACGTCCCGCAGCCGCTGCGTTCTGCCTGTTTCGTCAGGATCACGCCCCAATGCGGCGAGGCTCCGCGCAACGTGGTACATTTCCTTGACTCTTCACTCAATCTGCAAAGACTCTGCCAACCACCCGTCATCGTGCTGAAGGCGGTTGCGTTCATACTCCGGACCACAACTGGCCCATCGTAGCCTTCACCGGCTTTTGCGGCCGCACGAGAGCTAAGTCCGTACCTTACCGCTAGAGACACGATCATCTCAAACTGGCCTGCCGATATTTGAGCGCCACCAACCCCACGGCCGAATGCGACTGCCCCAAAGGCCTATCACCGCCATCTCCACTATGCTAGTTCTTTGCCCAGTTCACACTACGCACATGTCGGCGGAGTAGAAACATTGCAGCAGACGGCCTCTGGCACCCGGACGGGCTTTTGGAGTTCTCAAACCCTTCGCCAACACCTCTCGACCATAGTCGACCCTCCTAATCCTAACAAGGTAAAAGAAGCCTGTTACCGCCTTTCGATGGGCTACGAGGTTTACGTAACCGAAAATTTCTCTTCAGTTGGGCGGAAACGTCAATCCGTTCAACAGTTAAAGGCAAATCAGTGTTTTGTGATCGACCCTGGCCATTTTGCTCTAATGATAACTTTAGAGACAATTCGAATGCCGACCGACGCTCTTGGCTTTCTATCCATCCAAACAGATGTCAAGTTTAGGGGATTAGTGAACATCTCGGGCTTTCACGTTGACCCTGGATCGAATGGTAAGATTCAATTTGCCGTGTTCAATGCTGGCCCCAGCCCTGTCCATCTTCGTCAAGGTGACTCCATTTTTCGCCTGTGGATTGCAGACTTAGATGCTACAGACTGCATTCCCAATAACCAACCCTTATCACCAAACATCGATGTCGCCTTCGTAAACAGCATCTCAGCTCCGCTTGAGTCTCTTCAAGGGTTGGCGAAGAAGGTAGAAGATATAGATAACCAGCTAAGTCGATTTCAAACACGCTTGACAACTCTGATCTCTCTCATAGTCGTAATTCCCGCCATAGCGTTTTTCGCATATACAATCGGAAAGGATAATTCTTTTCTATCAAACATTATTACGCCACCAACACGCACTGAACAAACCGTTCCCCCCAGCTCGGGTAACAGGCCGCCAAGCCTAACCCCTTCGACCCAAACAACAACTTTGCCCAGTAAAACGGCTAACGAATCGACCAACGCAACTGGAACGTCAAACCACGACATACCTAAATCTCCTGCCCTAGAAATTCCAATAAATAAGCCTACTGTACCGTAGTGTTAGACCGTTATGCCGCGGTAATCCCAACAACTAACTTAGCTGGCAAGATGAAAAACATCTTTATTAGCCACCGTCACGAAGACGACCATCGGCTTTACGACCTCAAGGCAGAGCTACGTTCAACTGGACTTATCGTTCGTGACAGCTCAGTCTATAGTGGAAAGGGTAACCGCGCGCGCAATGAAGACTACATTCGCCATCTGTTGTCCCGCCGCATAAGGTGGGCTGGTTCTCTAATCGTCGTTGTCTCCTCAAGAACCCGCTTGTCGAAGTGGGTCCATTGGGAAATTGAACATGCTCATCGCCTCGGAAAACGAATTGTGGGCGTGTGGGCTCAGGGTCAAGAGGAATGTCCGGTGCCACGTGCCTTACGTACTTATGCCGATACAATGGTCCCATGGGACGGAGACCAAATTCGTAGGGCGATCGAGGGAACCCTCAACGGCTGGCACGACCCTGAGGGCCACCAAAAGCCGATTTGTGAGTTTCCGAGTGTCCTCTGTAGATAGACGAGGTGACGCACCATGATACTCGCCTACATCGTTGATCACGATCTCGGCTTTGCGCCCAACCCATTCTACGGCGCATGCACGTTGGCTACGTGCAAACCACAAATTCGGGAGTCCGCAGCGCCTGGCGATTGGATCCTGGGTATAGGGTCTAAGGCGTTGAAATGTCGTGGTCGCTTGATATTTGCGATGCGCGTCGACGAAAAGTTGACCTTCGACCAATATTGGCTTGACCAGAGGTTTCAAGAAAAGAAACCCTTCTTTACTGGAAGTCTGAAACAGGCCCAAGGCGATAACATCTATCATCGAGTTGGTAGCGGACCATTGATACAGGAAAAATCCCGACACTCCCATCCTGATCCTGTTATGGAAAAAAAACACTTGGAGCGTGATACGAAGTCGGAGAACGTGCTGATCGGTGAGCAGTTTGTATACTACGGAGGAGAGGCAATTGAGATTCCTTCGCATCTCAGATCCGCAGACAAGCGGCATTTAAACCTCAGCTCGGACGGCACTCCAGGCGGTCATCTCGCCAGGCAAAGATATTTCAACGATGCTGCATTGCAGAAATTGCTTATAGACTGGCTGCACGGTGTGGGGAAGTGGGGATACCAAGGCGACCCGCATGAATGGTCCAGTGATCCAAGTGTTTATCGATTTTTACAGGACTCTACGTTTACCTATTTGGAAGGCTGAAAGGATGAGCTGATCGGCGGAAGGCGCTTCTTTGGTTCCCAATGAAGGTTCAAGCACGATAAGAATGGTGTTGGCATCGTGGGAAGATCTCGGGGTGGTAGATATGACAGAACAAGCCGCTGGCCTGGTTGCGGGTTCAAGCAAAAGCCTAATGTTAATCCAGTTGGACGAAAACCTCGATTTAATTGTGCGTTTTGACGCGTTGTTTATTGGAGTACTATTGGCATTGATAATAGCAGTTATATCTGTTTGGTTTTTCAGAGGAGGGTTGTTTCGTCGTATTCGATCATTCGAAATAGAGGAGGCGGAACTCGGATTGGGGAGTCACCGAATTACGCTGCGGCCGAATGAAGTGGATCGTCAGATCGCATACAAGATCTGGGTGGAGTTGAGCACAAGGAAAATTGGCTTGGAAATTGATTTGGACGACGACGTAATCTATGAGATTTATGATTCATGGTATTCGTTTTTCTCAGTCACACGGGAACTGTTGAAGGATGTGCCGGCATCGAAATTCTCACGGTCGGAGACCAAACAAATTATCGATCTCACCATTCGAGTCCTCAACGAAGGAATTCGGCCGCACCTCACCAAGTGGCAGGCTCGATTTCGTCGTTGGTATGAGCGGGAACTGGAGAGAGACGAAAATGAAACGTTTTCTCCTCAGGATATACAGAAGAAGTATCCTGAGTTCGACTCCCTCTCGAATGACCTGATTGAGGTTAACGTCCGGCTAATCGCCTTTCGCCAGCAAATGCACAGAGCAGTAGTTGGTAGAGAATGAAACATCGCGTACTTGTTGCTTGGTGTAGGACCAACGTGGTGCATTCCTGAAGCTCCACCTCGTTGCTCTATCCGCGCGGAGCTCGCTCGTCTTCGGATGTTGGCGCCAGCGGAGGGGTTAATCTGGGGTACGGCGAGGCTGTTAGACGCTTATTAGCGTGGCATCCTGCTAGACTGGCACGCTTATTCTAGGTCATGGAAGTAGTCCGACAGTCAGCGTAGGCGACAAGCCCGTCACGGCCCTTGCGGAAGTCCACGGGCTTCGTGGCAGCCACGATCCGCATCCGGTTCGAAGGAAAGATCATGCCAAGGCGTTCAGCGCAGAAACGATCTCCGTCAGCCGACGAGCCGGCGTCCCCGCGTTGAGCCGGTCCGTAATCCTGTCCAGAACCACTTCCACACGCTCGCAGCTCGCCTGAGGGACTGCGCGTCCCTTCGCCCGCACCACCAGCGGCGCCAATTCCACAGCCGCGTCCGCTGCAGGCAAAACCAGACTGCGTTCCCGAGCCAGGCGCCGCCAGCACAACAATTGGGTCTCGCGTACGCCGTATCTCCGCGCGACCCCACGCACCGTAGCCCCAGCCCTCAGCGTCTGGGCCACGAGCCGCGCCCTGAGCTCAGCCAGCCAGCGGCGCCGACCGCCAAATACCGGCAGCACCTCGCTAATCGGCTACCAAGCGGCGCGCGAAGTAACGCGACATTGATCCAATTTGTCTCTGCCGCGGCGCGACGCTCTGTTGCAAACATTCGCAATAGCTAGTGCAACCTCTTCAACCTTGAACGCTCGAAAGCGTTTTTTCAACCTCTTTGTTTATGTCCCACTTCGGAGGAAAATATGGCCTAGGCAGACCACGGCTTGATGGACTATAACTTTGTTTGATCCTCTTTCGACCGGAAAGCCCCGCCATGTTGGGAAAGGCGACCCTAGCATATTTGTCAACCTCACAAAATGCGTTTTGGCAATCAACCAAATGTAATCTTCTTCCCCACAAGTTACGAAATTCTATTTCAAAAAGCGAGAACGCACTCTCCTGAACGTCCACCATGTAGTGAATGATATCGTTCGGCCTAAAGTCGCCTAAATCTGAAAAGCACTTTGTTATTCCATCGAGAGCACCTGGCCCCGCTTCGACAAAATCATTCTCTGAAAATTGCAGCAGCGAACTATAATTTAAGTCGATTGCAAATTGATACCCCACAAACGGGCCGATGCATGGATACCTGCGGAGCAACCGATAAGCGGACTCCAAATTCCTCTGTTGCGCTATTCTTTCTGCAACGCGGTCTTGCATCATCATGTCTATCACGCGGAGATGGTTCTGATGTTTTCGATCATTGCCAATTTGGGACTTTCCTGACGCCATGATGTAAGCGCCGGAATAGATCTTTTCCCCGTCTGCGATAAGGCCATTGAGTATCTCGTCGTAGTCTTCGTATTCTCCTGTCTGCCACTTGATCTCGCCTAGACCCGCCTCAAGGGTTTCCCAAGTTTCAATTTTGTTAAAAAACTTGAATAACATAATTCTGAAGAAAAGATCTTCTGGCTGCCATCGCTTTGAATAGATTACATTCCGAATTAGGTACTGGCTAACTCGATCAGCGGCTCGGTAAATGTTTGTGAATCTATGTCGCGCCAGAATAGGATCGAATTGATAATCTATTTCACTTCCTGTTACGCGCGCAAAGTACATACACTGTCGCTTTGCGGCGAATTCCCAATATGTTTGAAATAGTGCCGTCGGCTTAGGAGGAGATAATTTCACAAAACTGCTTGGCATTGAAAGATTGGCGAAATCCCCAGCCTTCGTGTCAGCTCTGTCAGTCCCCTTGGCATCTGATAGATCTAACTTCAGTTGGTGTACCATCAATATTTTACTTTCCAGCTGGGTATATGAGCAATGAACGGCGCTTTAAGAAATACAATATTGACAAATGATGGTCGCAGCACTTTATACCGCAGTTCCTAGAGCTTCTCATAGCACCTTGTCCCGTTTGTCGACACATTACCCTATCAGAATTCCCACCCAGGGCTCAACATGTATCGGGGACCCAAGTGAATATCTGGCAAGGCTCCGAGTAAAGCCGCGCCGACCGCACCCGGTAGGGGCCTGCAGTGGACAACTTGCCTTCGGTGGTCCCATACTGCGATAGTCGGTGATCGGGGGCGGTCACGCCGAGAGCACCCGTAAGGGTGAATTCTGACGGGCCGCGCAGGCCGGGCTCCTGATCGTGACTGTAGGATGACCCCGGTTCGAGGCTATGTATGGCGCACAACCTACGGACCCGTGGCGCCCTCGCGCGCCGGACGCCGAGTTCAAGGTCGGAATGTCGCCGCGTCGCACGTTGGCCTTGCCAATCACGTGGGCCACCGGACTGATCATTCCCGGCTCCATGATGAATGACAGGAAGGAACCGCTCGATTGGCCAGCCTATCCTCGAAAAGACCGGTCGCCTCCCTTCGGGTAACGGCTGGAACGTTGCACGACAGAAGGGTATATTTGGTCATCCTAAACGGGCACGTTTCGTTGCATGGGAAGAAACACGATGGTACCGCGTCTCTGCCCAATCACAACGGTATATGACACGATCGCGATCAATTCCGCGCGCCGTGCCGATTCAATAGGATTGAAGTTCTCATGAATGTCCTGGACTACCTCCAAATTGCTCATTCTACCGACCGGCTGCCGATTGGCGACCCCCGGTTGGACATAAACCCTCGGTTAGGATTGGCGGGGGAGACCGGATATCTGTTGACTGTTCTGAAAAAGGAAGTTCGTGAAGATGCACCTACTGCGACCGCTACCATTGCTGAAGTTGCCGACGAACTTGGTGACATGCTTTGGTATGTCACATGTATAGCAAGGCGCGAAAACATTAATTTCTTAGATGACATCCTGCACAAAAATATCGTACGCATTCAGGACCACTATACTAACGATGATCCTGCTCCGGCCCCTCTCTTTGCCCAGCTTTTCCCTCCCAGAAGCAGAATAGCAGAAGCAGTTGAACAAGGTCCAGTGTCCGTCTCTACTTTCCACAAGTATCAAAGTTTGGCTATAAGAACTTCCCGTTTTTCACGAAACAAAACTGCGTTAGTGCCATATCTTGTACAAATTTGGCAGAATGTCGGCGACCTTCTAACGCCGTTTGGCATTTCAAGTTCTGCAAAGAAACAAACTAGACATGATCACGTTGATATCGCGAGGAGTCTTGGTGATGTAATGTGGTATATTGCTGGGTTTGCGACGCTATATGATCTTTCCCTTGATGATATCGCAGAGCAAAATACGAGGAAAATTTTGTCTGCATTTCCGCCTAATGATCTACGAACAAGAAGTCAGTTGTATGATGAAGGGTTGAATCCCTTGGAGCAACTTCCGAGGAACTTCAGTGTTGATTTCGTTAACCAAGATAATGACACGGCCGTTATGCTCATAAACAATGTTCGGGTAGGCGATCCATTAACCGACAATGCGTACACAACAGAACACGAAGAAGATCAACCGAAGAGCATCGAAGGTTACCGTTATCACGACGCAATACATTTGGCCTTTGCAGCAGTATTGGGTTGGTCACCTGTTATTCGAAGTCTCTTAAAGAGAAAAAGGAAATCTAAGAAGATTGTTGACCAAGTAGAAGACGGGGCGCGCGCTATAATCGTAGAAGAAATGATTGTCAAGATATCACATTCTTACGCAGTAGGACATGACCGAGAACGGCTTCTAGATGGGAAGCGACACGTCAACCTCAATCTTCTAAAACAAATTGTTGGACTCGCAGAGGGCCTAGAAGTCGCGGGAGGCCGTAAAGGCTTTGAGGGTTGCAAGTACTGGGAATGGCAGGAAGCCATTATTAGCGGATTCGCCGTGTACAACGAGCTTAGGCGAAATGCAGGCGGCATGGTCGTGGTAGATCTAAATGCTCGAACCATAAAGTATAAGCGCCTCGATGGTTCAAGAGATTAAATGATGTTTAAACGTCAGCATATGCGCCAGTAAGGGCAATTCCGTGACAAAGTCCTGAAAAGGCCCGCTCAGCATTCAAAGTCACTATGTACGCCATCCGGGTGGTACCGGGTTGTATGTCAATCATGTTTCTGCCTGTTCTGCCGTGGAGCGTGGGCGAACCGGACTGCCTCCAGGGCAACCCATTGGTTTTCTGCGATTCGCGGCGGCATCGGAAGATTCTACAGTTCGCGCCGGTCATCGTGGCGTAACCGCGCGCATTCAATATCCAGACCCTCGTCGGCCCCGCGTGTCCCTCGCGCGGGATTCGGTCCCCATTCATGACGCTCCGCTGCCCACGGCATCCTTGAGCGTCTTGCCTGCCTTGAACACCGGAACGGTAGAAGCGGCGATCGACAGGGTCTCGCCCGTCCGCGGGTTGCGCGCGGTGCGGGCCGGGCGGTTCCGCGTGTCGAACGTGCCGAATCCGAGAATGCGTGCCTCTTCGCCATTCGCCAGGGCCTCGCCGATCACCCCGAACACGCCGTCGACTGCATCCATTGCGGCGGCCTTGCTCATTCCCGTCCTGCCTGCCAGGCGCTCCGCCAGTTCCGACTTGTTCATCCGTGCCCCCTGTTCTCGCCAAGGCCGTCCGCTTCCTGAATTGAGTAGCACGTCACGCTGCCGGGCGCGATATCCCCGCAAAGCGGCTCGATGAATGTCGCGTGGCGGCAGCCGCACCATGCCCTGACCGGCGCGGTCCTCAGAAGGCGTAGCGCAGCGACAGCCGGATGCCGTGCCCCCTCAGCCTCGCCTCGGTCGGCGCCAGATCGAGCGGCAACGGCTCCCGGCTCCCGTCGCGCCAGACCACGCGGCCTGGGCCCCGGTCCGTGCGAACCTTTCCCAGATCCGTGTAGCGCCAGGCCAGATCGAGTATCGCGCGCTCTCCCACCGCCATGCCGACCCCGGCCGTCACCATCCAGGCCAGCCCCGTCCGGCTTCCGCCCGGCACCTGCCACCGGCCCCGGGAACGATCGTCCCGCCAAGCTGGTCGCCAGGCTCCGCTACGCTCCGCGAGCAAACCAGCTTGGCGGCGAAATCGTCAATGCACTAACCTTCATACCGGACCACCCGATGGGGACAGGTCAGACGCCACTCCCCTGGTGGTGGATTTGGACGGCTTCGGAGCATGAGAACACGCGGGGCGGCTTCGACGGCTAACGCTGTCCGGGGCGAAGGTCAGGTGGGAGGATCTTGCGTCGACCGTAGGATCGGGATCTTTGACGTAGCTGGAGATTGGTCGAAGTGACGAATGGGGATATCTCCCGCAGTGTCCAATGCGGCGACTGCGGTGCTCAGTTGCCAATGGAATGGGCAGCGCAGGCGGACGGCGGGCGACCGCCGTGTCCGAATTGTGGATCAATGTCCGTGAATGTCGGACTTGAGGTCACAGACTCGCTACAGCCCCATGAGGGTGTGCGGGAAGTGCGGGACGAAACGCAACTCGCAGATTGGCTCCGCAACCGATCAGTTCAGGACGGAGTGGTGGTGGCGGTGCGTGCAGCATTGCGCTGTCTGTGGGCTCCGATGCGCTCGAGCGGAAATCGGGAGCAGTTCTCCCTCATCCCCTTCCGCGTCTGTTTGCTGGGCGTGATCGCAGCGAGCGAGGAGGGACGAGCGGAGACGCCATCGCCCGCTCTGCTCCAGGCGTGCAGCGAGACCAAGAACGACAATGGCGAAGTGCGAGCGCTTTACCGCGCTTTGATGCGTGTCCTCGCGTTGGTGGAATTGGACCCTTCCGAGCGATTGCAAGCTATCCTGGAAGTGGCGCGATGCTCAGCGGATATCGTGTCATGGCCGACCGACCGCAAAGATTTCTGGGACGAACTCAATGCGGACATCCAAACGCTTGGGCAAAGAACCGCGAAGACGGTAATGGAATCGGGCCTCTTCAGCGGGAACGCATCGAAGTACATCCTTGAAGAAGTGACCCACAGCAATGCCAGGTATCGGA
This sequence comes from Alphaproteobacteria bacterium, assembly GCA_965261985.1. Taxonomy (GTDB): domain Bacteria; phylum Pseudomonadota; class Alphaproteobacteria; order Bin95; family Bin95; genus Bin95. The sequence goes on along the minus strand of OZ253490.1, from coordinate 2,579,870 downwards.
AGCACGGGTTGAGGTTCCTGGCGGATTGGTACGAGACCATAGTCAACGGCGGCGCCCAGGACGTGGAACTACTCCGTGAGATTGTCGGGTTGTCGGAGGAAGATTGGGCCCAAGGGGCCGAACACGTCGGCGAAATGATTTCGGCGCTTGAGGTGGGGAGACGGTTGCGCGAAGCGACCCCGCTCGCCGAGGACATCGTCTTCGACGACAGCTTGGGTAAGCTGCGCGTCGAGCCGATACGGATGCTGCCGGTCGATGTGTACGAGACGGGACTTGAGAAATTGCGGGATGCCGTGGCGGACGCTCGTCGAGCAACGGAGCGTAGCAACAGCTACACAGCGCTGGAGTCGACTCTTGAAGTGCTCGATCGGACATTGAGCAGATACGCCGATAACGCCCAACGTGTACACGACGACCAGCTGTTGGCATCGGCGAGAATTCTGAGGCTCATCGACGATGGTTACGTTCCGGAGGACCACGAGGTTGCGTCGCTGCTGCAGGTACTGGATACCAATGCAGTCGACATACGGGCCGCTGTCCCGGAAGTGGCGGTTGCCGTCAAGAAGCGAAGCGAGGTCCGGATCCGGGAGCTGAATTCAGACGACCGAAACAGGCTGCAATCAACAGTCGAAGCTGTCGCGTTGAACAGTGACGAAGCTCTTGCTGAGGAGATGCGAGAGGACCAGCGAGCGACCTTCGGAGATGGGGAGGCGCCGGTTAACGTCGAGAGCCCCTACCGGCTAACGAGTAGGTTGGCGAGGGCGGCAAAGGTCGTACGCGATTTGGAAGAGATCGCCGGTTTTACAGACCGGTATGGCCCAATGATAGCGAGCCTCGGAAACGACGTTGTGAAGTTGCTAGGAAAGCTCGTCGGGCTGTAGTGGGCAATGCGCTTTCATCTAAATCGGTACATAATGTGACCGGCGACTACCGTTAAGGGCGATCGCCCAATAGGGATCAAAATTCGGTCGCGGCAAATGCTTCAAGATTTTGAATGACGGCTCTTTTTCTTCAGAGAATCACCTTTATTTCGATTAACTTGCGTGTTCAATGCCTGCAGATTGACAGTAGCATCACTTCCGCCACGGGATTTAGGTTTAATGTGATCAATCTCCCATCCTTTTGGAGAGTCTTTCCCATAACTATTATAGTTCATATCATTGCCGTATGGATCTTTACGGTACTTAGAGGGGTCTTGGCCTTTGATGGGTTTGGCTTTGTTCCAAACCGCGTCCTTTTTATCCGAAATCGACACTAGACTTTCACCTTCGGTATGGATTGAACCAATGGAGAGCGCGCATGCTCAAGCGCGACCAACCTAATGAGCTAGCATTTGCACGGCGACTATGTGGCGTCGTAGGACGCCGCAGTCAAGCCATTGTCGATCGGCGCGCCCGTTCGACGCCGATCGGCTCGGCAAGTTATTGATTCCTTTCATTAGTCAGGGGTCAATGTTCGGAATGTTCGGAGCCGAACAACAATCAGGATCTCGTCGACCACAGAGATCGTCTCGTCGCGCCCGATCTTGAGCAAGAAGACCTCGCCCGAGGCGGGGCCCCGGCCCGTGAGCGCCGTGATGTTCACCTGGTGGGTATCCGGCCGTGGTGATCCCGGTGCTGACCCAGCACTACGCGATGCTGAAGCGGAACCTGCTCTACACCGGGGTCACGCGGGGCAAGCGGCTGGTGGTGCTGGTGGGACAGAAGAAGGCGGTCGCCATCGCGGTACGCAACTTCTCGGGACGCCGGCGTTGGTCGAAGCTGGACGAGTGGCTGGCCCTTCCGACGGATGGTGCGGAATCCGGCTTCCTCGCCGGTGCCGGGGCACCGCGAGGATCGCCGTTGACCCGCGCGATGCAGTGCGGATAGCCGTCGCGAACCTCCTCGACGATCACATCGTGGCGCCAGTTGTCGCCGTAGTCGTAGGTGTAGACGAACCGATCCACGCCTCGTGAGATCACAACGCCCAGCCGCAGGCCCTTTGCCTTGTATATCGGCGGCTCGTCGTCGAACTCCCGGAACGACGGATCGCCGTAGCAGCGGCCGTCGATGTCGAATTCCCAGAGATGCGAGAAGGTCCAGCCCATGATCATCTGGATCGCCTCGTGCAGGGCCTCCAGCGTCGTCGACAGGAGCATGTCGATGCACCGCCAGATCTTCGGCTCCAGCTCATGCAGCTCGATGCACAGCCGCGCGATCCGCTCGCTCACCGCCCCATTCCGTCGGTCTTCCATTTACTCGGCAGGGCTTAGGACCGGCATCGGCCATCGTCAACCGGCGCATTGCATGCTCAACATGACTGGAAGCTTCCGAATCCGGGCGCTAGTTTCGTCCAGCCGGCCCCGACGCCACTCCGTCTCACACAGCCGCCGATGACGCGCCTGCTTCTCGCCGCCGCCCTGGTGGCGGCCTTCTTTCTTTCTCCGTTGCCGACAGCCGCGGACGCGCGTTTTGACTTCTGACGCGACGCTGCCCCGAGCGCCTGCTCGCTCTCGCCCACGCCCACTGGGCCATCGAAAACCGACTGCATCATGTCCGTGACATCTCTTTCAACTAGGATCGCTGCCGCACCCGCGTCGGCGAAAAACCGCTCTCCACGCTGGGCACCCTCGCCATCACACTCATACGCCGCTCCGGAGCGGCGATACCCGAAGCCCTGCGAAAACCTCCGCGAGCACCGAGCTTCACCCATACAAGCCGTAACCAACAGCTTTCTTTGAATGACCCTGGATACCGCAACGGTCGTCGTTGACCCGCCAGATGCAGTTCGGATAAATGTCGGCGCCAAGAGAGAAGGTTGCAGAACACCACCGGCTGCGCGACCTGTTGAGCGACACACACGCGGGACGTGAAGGAATGGGTTGGCTAGACTTTGTAAGATGATGCTGAGACAAGACAAACCGACCCCGACCGACAAACGACAAACGACCATCACACTTCAGAACGGAATACATAGCCACAGTGGGATAACGACATGCCGATCACACACATTCACACCTACCTAGTTTACCCAAACAAAATCTCCGATAATCGTCGACAAATAAATGGCACTTCCGTGATGCTTAACGGTCAACTATTCGACCTGCTCCAAGATATTTATACGAGATCTGATGAAGAGTGCGACATCGATATTACGTTCTGTCCAACCGCTGACGGTAGACAACAAAACGACTGTCGAGACTTGATCTTAGAATACTTAAGGAACCCAACACTACAATCCGGAAGAATGATAGCTAACCGGTTGGAACAGAGGACAGATGGACGATCAGGTTTAGGTTTGTTATTTCTAATTGTGGGAATCGAGGATGGAGAACATAAAATCATCATATCACGCTTTCCAACTGATGTTGCTATCTATGTGGATGAAGATCTGGCCGCCTTTACGGTTGAGTTCTTAGAGCGAGTGTTTATAAAAAATAGAGCCTCATACAAGGTTGTAGTGTACAGGGACATTGCGTTGCAAGCTGGCTTTTGGATGGGTCGTGCTACCGATAAGCAGTTAAACAATCGCGCCGGACAAGTATCGAATTACTGGATTTTAGATTTCCTGGCATCGCAGTTCACTGTTACGGATGCCGCTGGGACTCTTCGACTGGCGAGAGCAATGCGCGAAGCGGCAACAAAATCAGATATTGACGTAAAACAGGAGATAAATGCCGCAGCGACTCTGGCGGGCGGTCTTGCGGGTCAGGCGCTCAGCATAAATGATTTTGGCGAACGGCTCGGCTTGTCTCAGGAAGCTAGGGCTGCGATTAACGCTGAAGTGAAAACACCACGAATGGCTGAGGAACAATTCCGATTGGATTTGACTGAATTTCAACGCTTAATCGCTTTCAAGTCAGTGGAGCTAAGTAATGGTGGAATACTAACAGCACCGGCTGCGGAATTCAGTGAGGTATTTCGCCAAGAGCCGGTCGACGAAGAGGAGCGGTGGATACGTTTTATGACAGAGGGGAGGATCGTAAATGAAAGACTCAAGTCTACAGCGTGACACATTGCAAGCGGAGTACTCCAGGAGATTCGAAGAAATCTTGGTCCGGTTAGCTCCCGCGTTATGTGAACACATCGCTGACTACATGAAGGATCAGCCGAGAATTGATCGAATAACCGTTCGACCAAAAAGCGTTGAGAGGTTTTTGAAGAAAGCTGCCACTACTGAGGGAGCCGGATTGAAATATTCTGAGCCGCTTGCCCAAATTCAAGATCAGGTTGGAGCCAGGATAGTGGTATTTTATAACCAGGATGTAGAGCAAATTGACAAAATAGTGAAAAAGTATTTCGCGGCAATTGAATACCGTAATCTGGTTCCGGAGTCAGAAGCGGAATTTGGGTATTTTGGTCATCACTTGGTATTGGTGCTGCCGTCTGAAATCATTGAAGAAGACATGGACCGGTCTATGATCCCTCGCTTTTTTGAATTACAAATTAAGACACTTTTCCAACATGCATGGTCTGAAGCTGACCACGATCTAGGGTACAAACCCGAAGGTACAGCACTTACGCCCGATCAAAAACGGCGAATAGCATTCACGTCAGCGCAAGCATGGGGTGCGGATCTCATATTTGACCAATTGTTCCAAGAACGTAGTATATAAATGGGAAGCTCGAAGATCTAGCAAGTTGTTTAACTCTCTGCACGCCGCTGCGGGCATTCTAGAAAAAGAAGTATGAAGCCGACCGGCTCGATGCACTACATGATATCCCCTGCAATGCTGCCGCTGCGGTCCAGTCCGCGTTCGTTCATCACGGACTCAATCTAAGTGATGCGGGCGCGGCACCTTCCATTAGAGGTTCAGAGTTGAGATTCACCGCTGGGACTTGAGCAGGAGGTGAGAGCTTGCGGGCATAGACCGGGCCGATCCCCCGGATCATGCCCGAGCCGAGATACTTCTCGATGCCCTCGACCAACGACGGGGCGGCGGTACGGATAAACCGCGCCCTGAATTACTGGCCGTGGGTGCGGTCTTTGACCCACTCGCCCGAGGCTGTTGATCGACGTCGCCAAGCCGATCCTGGCCGGCTACGGAACCCTGCTCGCCGTGGGAGGCGCGGCATGACCGGGAACAACGACAAGCTCGCGGCAGACCCCAACAAGGTCGACGCCGTCAAGCTCTCCATGATGCTCAACGAGCGCCGCCTGCCGACGATCAACCAACTGTGGTAGAGCTTCTCCAAGCGGGCCGATGCCGAGGGCTGGACCGCTTCCCGCTTCCTCGCCGCGCTCGTCGAGCACGAACTCGCCGAGCGCGGCCGAAGGCGCATCCAGCGTCATCTCGGGGAAGCACGCCTGCTGCCGCCATCGGCCGCACCCCGCATCTCGGCATCGCCCCCGGCTGGAACGCACGGCGCGAGAGCGTCATGCGCTGGAACGCCCGGCGCACAGGTCTGCGCCACAATCCGGCGCTTCTCTTCCTCCGACCAGAACCGGCGTGTCCGACGCGCCACCGCAAAGCCTCCTCCGATAGTGTCCACTAACCGATGGTGGACACCATCGACCTCTGGATCATTCCATCGGAAACTGCGCCTTCGCACAGACCCGCTACAAGGGCGAGCACGCCGGACGGTTACCTGAAATCAGGAGACTACCACTCATCTCAGACCTCCGCTGTGCCGCCGGATTCCTGAGCGGTTCGGAAGCCCAGTCACCGGTATCCACCCGCCGCGCCGGTCCTCGCGTCACAGACCTTCCCGGAGGTGTACGACTGCACACCGCACCGGCACGCTTGCTATCGCCAGACCCATCTCTGCCTCAACTACTGCCGCGTCACCGTGCCAATCAACACTACATGCGGTGTTTCCAAGAAATATCCTCATACCTATTGTAGCTTCCCCCCTCCCACACCATATGCGATCCGGTGCACTCCAGCTCCGGCGAGGTCCGAATGTCAATACTGTCCATCTCCGAGTTTCCCAACCAGACCGGCGAACTTCGCTGGCAGGTAAGCCTGCTCGACCAGAAAGACGACACGATCTTTCAAAGCCTGACTCCACTGGCCAAGGCAGGCGCGTCCGCTGTTGCGAAGGCACTGAAGTTCCTCGGCCCGAAAGCCACATTTCTCGGCGCCAAACCCGAGGACCCCAGTCAGGACGGCTGGATTGTCTCTGAGATGGGGGGAGAAACCCACCTCGCCCTCCTCAGCATCACCGATACCGTATTCCGGTTGCTGCAAAAGCCGGCCGACGAAGATCAATTGAAACTCATTATCGAGTCCGTCGCCGCCTGCCTCGATGACGCCACAGTCGCCTGGAATCCTCCCTCTGCCGACCCCGCCGAAATCGAAAAAGAGCAGGATGAAACCGAGACCCAAGGCATTTCGGGAAGCTGAACAATGGCGTTGTCCGAGCAAATGTGCGAGGCCTTGAATAAATACTTTAAATGGAAATTGACCAATGTTCCCGACTTGGATCCGCCAGTTCTCGTCATATTTGACTACAGCCCGGCACCTCACCAACCAATCGTCTCAATCGCGTTTGACTTTTCTGGCGGAGCCAAGTGCTGGCTAACCGCAACGAACGTTCGACACGAAAATGGCGACGGACCCAGCTCGCACCCCGACTACCGGGAATTCACTCTCGACGCCCGCAAGTTCCACCCCTACTCAATTACGCCGCTGCAATCGGACTTGTTCACAGACATCCGAATTCTAAAAAAAATATGCCGGTCCATGTATGCATACATTCTGTGGGACTAACACATCGTGAGTTTTCTTGACCGTACGAGAGTCGCCTTCGGCGACGACCTCCTTCGCAAACTCGGGTCCCTCAACCACTGCATCGTCGGATGCGGCGGGACGGGCGCGAATTTTGCAGAAATGCTCGCGCGCTCCGGCGCATATCACATCACCTTGATCGATGGGGCTCCAGTCAAAGACTCCGACCTAAATCGGATTCCGAGTTTTTCTACTGCCGATGTTGACAGGCCGAAGGTGGAGGCGCTTGAAGACAAACTCTGCCTCATTTCTCCAAACATATCTGTTCATTCGTTCGCCGATAATTTCAGGCGCCCGGAAGACTTGCTCCCGGGTTATGCGATTGGTCAACAAGTGAGGGACGCCGTCCACGACGCCGACGTCGTCTTTATCGCTACGGATACCAACTCATCTCGCATTGCCATTGAAACTCTCTGCCGTGACAAGGGCAGTAGTCCGTTCCTCTCCTGTGGTGTACATATTCAGGATGAATTCTCCTGCTTCGAATGTAGCTGGCGACCACGGACCCCTGAATGGCTGTTGGATCGCAGGGGTTATGGCCCCCGCAATGCTTCCTACGCCTCCATCGTTCAAGAAGCGGCTTCGATCAGCTTCACGATGCTCTTACACCATTTGCGGTGTCCTGACGGCACCGGCGTCTTCAAGTATTACTTTCGCAAATATGACCAGTTCTTTACGCCCATAGAGGCCCTTTTCAACGAAAAACCCAGTAGCAATATATTTTCTCCGTAGTACTCCACGCTCTTTTTGCGTCTTCTCCTACTATCTTGCCATTCACTATAGCGATAAAATGCCCATATACCAACGCGACACATCGTTTGTGTTTCTTTTTCAGCAATTCGCCTATCGTGTCTGAGTCGTCATGATGGTATTCATGGTCTGCCTTCATATACTTAAGCGCAATTGCGAATTCCTTGTTAGTAATTCCACTATATGGCCAGTTTTCGCTGCAGAACATAAATGCGTTCGTGATAGCATCCTCGGAAATCTTTGGCGCCGCCCAGTACAGTGCGACTAACGCACAATCGTGGGGCCCGTCTCCGATCTTGCGCGGCGGGAACAAATGCTTCCGCCAAATGCGCGCGTATATCCATTCAAGCACATCGGTAAATCGCAATTTACGTACCTCTTTCTCTCTGAACCATGACTACACCCGGCCGGCCAGGTCCGTTTTCTTCATGTACTCACTCCCTGACGCAACGTCCTGCGCACCCGCCCTTTAGTCGCTCTACCCACCAATCCTCGGCACGCTTTTCACAGGTAGCACGAAACGCCCGCCTTATCGATCCGGTGCGGCATCGGCCCGTCTGATCCGTCCCGGGCTGGCCGGTCGGGCGTTCTCCGTGTGTCGGTCCCCACGTGCCCTTGCCCCACCTCACCGGCATTCCCCTGTAGCCAGCCGCCGTGGCGTCCCTGGGCCACATGCCCGGCCCCTTTCAGTCACGACGCCCGTCAGCCGGGCCTTCCCTCCTCAATCAGGATATCGCGGAGGTGGTCATGCCGTCGCGTTCTGCGGGAATGGCGCTCAGAAGATCATGCAACCGGTCGAGGTCCGGGTCCGTGTCGGTCATGGTCCGGCAGTTATCCGTATGGCATCGCGCCGGTCAACGTCGATCCCTGCTGTGTCCCCACACCGGCGGGGATGCTGGATTCGGCACCGCCCGCCGGGCCGGCCAGCCACTCGTCCAGCTTCGACCAGCGCCGGCGTCCGGAAGCGTTGCGCACCGCGATGGCGACCGCCTTCTTCTGGCCCACCAGCACCACCAGCCGCTTGCCGCGCGTGATCCCGGTGTAGAGCAGGTTCCGCTTCAGCATCGCGTAGTGCTGCGTCAGCACCGGGATCACCACGGCCGGGTACTCCGAACCCTGGCTCTTGTGCACCGTCGCCGCGTAAGCCGGCACCAGCGTATCCAACTCGCCGAAGCCGTAGAGGAGATCGCGGCCCTCGAACCGCGCGGTCAGCTCGCCGGCGTCTGGATCCACATCGGCAACGAGCCCGATGTCGCCGTTGTAGACCTCCTTGTCGTAGTCGTTCTCGATCTGCATCACCTTGTCGCCGGGGGCAAAGGTCCAGCCGAAGCGCTCGACCTTCCGTTCGCCGGCCGGGTTGAGCGCGGCCTGGAGCTCGATGTTGAGCGAGCGGGCACCAGCGCCGCCCCGGTTCATCGGGCACAGCACCTGGATGTCCTGCATGGCATCGAAGCCGAAGCGCTTCGGGATGCGGGTCTTCACCAGCTCGACGATCCGGGCCGCCGCCGTCTCAGGGTCCTCGGCCGGCACGAAGTAGAAGTCGCTGTCGCCCTCCGGCCGGGAGAGGTCGGGGATGGTGCCCCGGTTGATGCCATGAGCGGTGGTGACGATCCGGCTTTGCGCCGCCTGGCGGAATACCTCGGTCAGGCGAACCACCGGCACCGCGCCGGAGGCGATGATGTCGGCCAGAACCTGGCCCGGCCCCACCGAGGGCAGCTGGTCGACATCGCCCACGATCAGCAGCGCGGCTTCGTCGGGGACCGCCGCCAGCAGCGCCCGCATCAGCATCACGTCCACCATCGACGTCTCGTCGATCACCAGCAGGCCGCAGTGGAGCGGGTTGTGCGCGTCGCGCCTGAACCCGCCGTTCCTGGGATCGACCTCCAGCAGGCGGTGGATCGTCTTCGCCTCCAACCCGGTGGCCTCGCTCATCCGCTTGGCTGCGCGCCCGGTCGGCGCACACAGCAGGATATCGACGCCCTTGGCGGACAGGATGCGCAGGATCGAGTTGACGATCGTCGTCTTGCCGACGCCCGGTCCGCCGGTAATGACGGAGACCTTCGAGGAGAGCGCCGTGCGTACCGCGTCGGCCTGGCCCGGCGCCAGGGCGAGCCCGGTCTTACCCTCCACCCAGGGCAGGGCCTTGCCCGGGTCGATGTCGGGCCATGGGAGACTGCCCGCCGCGATCCCCAGAAGACGCCCGGCGATCGCCCGTTCGGCCCGGTGCAGGCCGCCGAGGAATATGCAGGGGATCTCCCCCACCGTGTCGGCAACCACCGTGCCTTCGGCCAGCTCCAGGTCTAGCGCGGCGCGGATCAGCTCGCCGGGAACCTCCAGGAGTTTGGCCGCGAGCGGTCCCAGCTCTTCTTCCGGCAGGCCGCAGTGACCCTCGTCCATCGCTTCGGTCAGGGCATAGCCGATGCCCGCACGGACCCGGACCATCGCCGTCTTCGCGATGCCGAGTTTCATCGCGATCGCGTCGGCGGTCACGAAACCGATGCCGCGGATGTCGCGCGCGAGACGGTACGGGTTCTCCGTCATCACCTCCACGGCATCGGCGCCGTAGGTCCGGAATATCCGCACCGCCCGCGCCGTGCCGACGCCGTGGCTGTGCAGGAACACCATGATCTCCCGCACGACCTTCTGCTCGGCCCAGGCGTCGGTGATCCGCTTCGCCCGCACCTTGCCGATGCCGGTCACCTCGCGCAGACGTTGCGGCTCGCCCTCGATCACATCGAAGACCTTCTCGCCGAACGCCCGCACCAGCTTGCGGGCGTAGACCGGGCCGATACCCCGGATCATGCCCGAGCCAAGATACTTCTCGATGCCTTCGACCGAGGACGGTTCCGCGGTGCGGATGAAGCGCGCCCGGAACTGCTGGCCGTGGGTGCGGTCGTTCACCCATTCTCCGGAGCTCGTAATCCACTCCCCGGGCGCCACCATGGCGGCGTGGCCGACAACCGTGACCAGGTCGCGATGCCCCCGCGCCCGGGTCCTGAGCACACAGAAGCCGTTCTCTGGATTGTGGAAGGTGACGCGCTCGACCAGCCCCGCCAGGACCTCCCGGTCCGCGGCCTCCTGCCGCCGGCCGGCGGCGGGTTTCACGACGTGCCGAGCGCCGGGGCGGTCAGCAGCTCCTTGACGAACTCGAAGCGGCGCGCCTCGGCGGCCGAGGCGGCAAGGTCGTCCAGCTCCGGGTCGTAGACGTCCATCGCGTCCATGTCCCGCTCAAGACGCTTGCGCTCGATTCGCGCCAGGTGCTCCTCGATCTCCTCGGGCGTGAACATCCGTCTGAGTTCCGAGACGAACTGCGGCAATGCCCGCGCGAAGTCGGGGTGTGCCTCCGCCGCCTCCGCGAAGGTGAGCAGCTTCTCGCCGACCGCATAATCGAAGGCCGACCCGACGCCGTGTCGGAGCCGGATGGACTCGGCCGCTTCGCACGGCTCCCTCCAGACCTCGTGCCAGCGGCGCTCCGTCGTCTGCTCCATTCCCGATCTCCTCATCCCCACGGTGCTGTTCTACCGCGTTCACGGGCCGGCGGGGGAGACCGTTTGCGACTGCCCGAACAGCGCGTCGATATCCTCGCCCGTCAGCCCCAGCGGCCCCCGGCCCGTGCCTTCGAACAGCGCGTCGGCCAGGCCCTGCTTGCGCGCCTGCATGCGCTGGATGGCGGCCTCGACGGTATTCTCGGCGATCAGCCGGTGAACGAATACCGGCTTGTCCTGGCCCATCCGGTGCGCCCGGTCCCACGACCGCGCTTCGCTTGTTCATGCTTGATTTGCTAGGACGGTCGCACACGGATGCAGAACGCCATCTAACCCATTAAAATTACATACTGCCTTGTACCGCAAGGCATCACCGCCCGATGCCCCGTCCTCGTACCGTAATCGCCCTGTTTCAATCTCAGGTCCCTAATTGGCATCTCCTGTCCGGCGCCTGTTTCGCCGACCATGGCCATTCCGTGACGTGCGTCGACACGTATCACGTGAGGATAGGCACAGGTCGCGACGAGCACCTCGATCCCGCGTTGTGGCAGCACAGCGACCTCTGCACCCTTCGCATACCCGTAGTCGGCCAGCACCGTCTCGAGCATCCGCAGCGCAGGCGGAATCGCGCCGACGCTCGCCACGCACTAGTTGCCGCCGCTGGCGTTGCAGGCAATCCTGGCCCCGAGGACCCTTTGGCCCCCTCGCTATCGACCGCCGCTTTCGCGTTGAAGCACTGCCCGACCTCGTGCGAATGGCTCCTCTTCATCAACCCCCTGTCGGGGTCGGTGAGATTGCTCTGCTCCTCGTCTCGCGGCGCACTTCGCAATTCGTAGGATCAGGAAGGGGCTCGCCGCGACGCTTCAATTTCCGGCACTCGACCAAACGCACTTGGCGCGTCAGCGATCAGAGTATACGGTTTGGCACGAATACCCGCGAAGCCACGACGGGCTCTGGGCCCCATCAGGGCGCACCGAACCTTTACTTCCAGTGCCGCTATGCCGCATCCCGTTACGGCATCCGAAAGCCGTGTTTTCCGACAACCCGCTTCGGTTGTCACCCGGCGTTACGGGGTACATCCCAGATCCGGCAGCAAGTTACCGGGTCCAGTCTCAAGTTTATTTTGTTCAGCCCGTGTTAAGGTGTGAAAGAAGTTCAGACCCGTCTTGCGCTCGATTATCCGAGCGTTCGAAATGAACCTCTCTTCACAAAACGACGCCCCACGCTCGGTTTCCTGTTCAAAATGAAAAGTCGCGATCTTTACCCTGCCGTTCTCTTCCGTTGCGACTATTTTCCAATAACCGCTCGGAACCTGATGAGTTTCGTCGGCACCTGGCATGGCCGGCATTTCTCGTTCGTACAGAGGACCCGTAGCAACATAAACTGCAGCGGTTTCAGGCCTTTTTGCCAAGGCACGCACCGCATTTTCCAATTTAACCCACGCCCCTTGATTTAACGCACTTTTCTGTGGCGTAATATTGGAAAGATAATTGGTCGCTTCCCAATTGGACGTGCCAGTGAAACTCGCCAGGGGTGCTTGATGGCCACGGTCTGTCTTCAATTCCGCAAATGCTCCTTTGTAATCCCCTGGTTCCAGCGTTTCATCGTCTGCCAACCTCGGGTCTGCTTTCCAGCGTCGCCGCGCCGTCTTACCAATTGTATTTTTCATGACGCGGTATGCAACCCAGTCGGCAAACTTGGTCGTATCGTTAGAACTCAAGATATAGATATCGCGAATAACAACATCATTGGTCGCGGGGGATCCGGTCGGGCAACCATTAAGACACAGGTTAGAGTGTATCTCCTGCGCGACGACAGGAATGGCACTAGCCACCACGAACGTCATGGCACTCATTGCAAGCCGAAAAAGCATAAGGCACCTCCAAACAAATTAGATCGATACTCAGAGAGCGAGCGTCACTTCACCGAAAGCCAGCGCCGCGGGGCACCCGTCTCGAAGAACATCGGCAATACAGGTTCCCTGACCGCGCCTGCGGCCGACCCTATACCCTATTGTTGCTGACAGCCATCCGACGATCATCGCCTCTTGAGTGTCTCGGATGACAATCAATTCAATCTTCATTTGCGCGTTTCCGACTCTTCTTCAAGAAATCATCGATCAACGCCATCAGCTCGTGAATTGTCGACGATCCTCCGGCAATCAGCCCAGCCGTCACAATAATATCGGTGAACTGAAACAACCCCATTTGGAATGCCGACGCTCCGACACCATCAGACTCAAATATGGGTCCCAGTAGTCGAACACCCGACAGAGACACCAGAATTCCCAACGTTAGGCCAGCGAGGAGTGCCCGTCTTTGGGTGCCTACTTTATACTCCTTTAATTTATGTTCCGGCTCTGCACGAGCATCCTCTTGCGTTGTGCTTATCACCTTTTCAAGTTGGACTTTGCCCCCTTGACGCCACGCCTTTATTAGAACTTCTAGCGCTCGTTCGACGAATAGCGCGACTATGTACAATATTCCTAACTGTGTAAGCGCGATTAGGAACGGTTCATCACCTGGTTTTGTTGGAACCGCCTTTAGGGAATCACCTTGCCACCAGATGACAATGACGAGTACCGCGATCGCCAGTGAAATCCATATTCGGCCAATGTTCTTTTCCATACTCTCTCTCCCGTACTACGTGCAGCGTTAGCCTGACTATCACAAGCGATATCAGATTCTCACCTTATCGGAAAGCACGTCTCACCTCATAGCTGCCAATACTTCTTCCCGGTTCACAAGCACAATCTGCTGATCTTGTGGGCGTTTGTGTTCTGGATCTCCATCGAGTCCCATGTGCTTCAGGAAATAGTAAAGGAAAGCACTCGATACGGTGATCGCGCGTACTCCTTCCGGCATGCCGTAGTCCAGTTCAATCGCCTTTGATTGGCTCTCTGACAGCCCTGGATGAGGGGCGATAATCACGGTTACCGAATCAATCCAAGGTTTGTCGGCACCTGGATCTATGGCGTGGGGTTTGGATTCGCCGATATCATATATTCGCGCGAACACGAAATCCTTAAAGGTCTCGTCATTGTGACAGAGAGCCCGCACGTGCCATCGGAAACCGTTGAAGCCTAGCGCGTGCGGTGTGATCCACCGCCAATGCGGTTCGGGTTTTGACATCGACTGATACTGAATTCGGAGCGCGTGGCGATCTCGAATTCCGCGCAAGATGGCTTTCAGGCTCCGACTATCCACCGTCCTGCCAGGAGTCGGCACAATCCGAAAATCGGGTATCTCAGCCAGCCATGCCTCTTCCTCCAAAAGTGTGCCACTCGCGAGGGAGCTCAACTGCGCCAGATAACGGTCTGAATCCTCGACGTCGAACACTGGCCGGTATGTTGCCGCAGCCAGATAGCATTTGAGACTCGGGTCGTAGGCGAGGTTGCCCGGCGCCATCTCCTGGTACCGGGCGAGATCGGCCGACGCCTGGGGTGTAGAGATCCCAAACTGTTCTGTCAGATCACCGCGGTTGATGCGACCATCCCAGAAAAGCCGGAAATCGACGAACTCGAGCCGTCGCTCGACGCCCCATCTCAGTCCAGGGCGAGCCTCGCCTTCGACCTCCTCGGTATCAGGTTCCTGCCCCATGCCCTCCCCCAAACCCGTATACAAACTATCTTGACTCTTTGCCAAACCCGTATATATTCTTAGCTGATCGACGCTGGCCGGTCAACCCCTGATTCGACAAGGAGGCCATAGCGATGGCACGCAAGAGAAGTACCGAAGTGACCAGCAGGAGGGCCGCCTCTGCGGCTTCCAAGGTCCTGCGGAACCCGCGATCCAGCAAGGTCGCCAAGACAGCCGCCGCATCGGCACTGGCCCAGAGGCCCGACCGTCGCAAGCGGTAGGGCGCCCTACGCACTCCTCCTCAGCAGGGCGGTTGCGGTGACTAACCTGGACGAGGAGTACCTGTCCTCGACTTGAGACTACTCGCTGGGGCCTTGCCACCACCTCCAGTCCAGGATTTGCCTGATGCGATTCGGCAAACACGCGAACGGGTCGACCGTCGATAACACACTTGAATACGGCAACACGCTTTCCCATCTCGGCGTCCGTTAAACAACATCCAGGCCAAGGAGCCGCTATGACCAACAAAATAACGTATTTCGCATCGGGCAATGGCGATTCTTTACTGCTTCAAGCACACGGCCGTACAGTTATGACTGATATCAACTATCGCGCCAGCCGCTGCCAGGACGAAGACGATGACGAAGCGCTGGATTTTGCGCCCGACATCCGGACCGCCTGCCCGAAAGATCATCTGGATGTATTCGTGCTGACGCACCCCGATCAAGACCATCTCGCCGGCTTTGGCGAAGTGTTCCATCTTGGGCCGCCCGAGAAATGGGAAGCGGACCCGGACGAGGGTGAAGTCAAAATTATTGTCGATGAACTCTGGTGTAGTCCCTACAGCACCAATCCGCACTACACAACCGATGCGTCCAAGCCGGTAATCAGCGAAATCAAGCGCCGCAAGAAATTGCTCGATTCCTCCGAGGGCAAGAAAGACGGGAATCGGCTCGTCATCATGGCTACCGATACTCACGACTCCGGAAAAATCACCAACGGGCTGGAATGGCGCCTGCTGGCCCCGACACCGGACGAAGCGGCCATCCCCAAATCCGACGATCCCGACAACCCAAACAGTTCCAATCCCGCGAGCCTCGTCATCCGCTGGACAGTCACGGTTGGCAACAAAGCAAACTTTGTGCTGTTGGGAGGCGACTCGACGGTTGAGGTTTGGGAACGGATTTATGAGGACTTTCTGGGCGACAACCCCGATGCACTCGACTGGCATATTCTGCTTGCACTGCATCACTGCTCGCGTCGCTCGATAGGTCGCGTCGAGAATCCAGGTAGCAAAGACGAAAAGTTTGTCCCTTCAGCAAAAGCTGAAGCAGCACTCGGAAAAAGGCAAGGCGACGGATTTGTTGTATCGAGCAGCAACCGAATCGTTCGCGGTGGGACCACACCGCCCTCTTACCATGCCAAGAATCGCTACCTGAAGCTTCTGGCAGACGGAGGTCAGATCACCGACAAGGAGCGCGAACGGTTCCTTTGCACCGGAGGAAATGCCGAGGGTGACAAACCGAAGCATGTCGAATTCAAATTCAGCGCTAGCGGGCCGAGCAAGAGCGTATTGGCCACCACTTTCTTTGCAACTACGGGCGCAGCCAGCGGACGCGGGGGTGGCTACGGGTAGATGCCATCAACTGAAGAAGTGCTACCACTGCCCGAGCACGGCTGGACCGACACGCTTACGCGCGAAATCCGCCGCATTCGCAGGTGCCCCGCTATCGAGCCGGCCACAATATCGGCTTCGACAGACAAAGTCGGCCGGGTCTTGGTCGAGCTCGCCGTGCGAACCGACCAACTGGCGGAGCCTACTCCGACGCCCGTACTGGGCGTGGAGCCAATCACGCTGGTCTACAGGTCCATCGACCATGTAGGTCTGGACTCACCTGCCGTATGGAGCGGGAGGGCCGACTTTCCGCGCGATATCGGCCACATCAACCCCACACCTGCCAATCGTCCCGCCAGTCTTTGCCTAGCCCGCGCAGGCCTTCAACCCATCTATGACCGCTACGGAATCGATGGCGTATTGGCCCGGCTCATCAATTGGCTCCACGACGCCAAGACCGGCCAGTTGATGTTGGATCACTGGGAGCCCGTACCCATGGGTGACGGGCAGGACTTCCGCGGCGGGTTCTACGACATCGCCTTCTTTCAGCAGCTGGCTCTTAGCCACAACCCTCATGGCGGCTCTCGATTCGGTGTTGCCCGCCTCTTGACAGAACAGATGGGAGGCCGGGTCGTCTTTTTGAGCCCGGAACTCGATCTCACTGATGCAGACAAGCTGCAGGCAGCGCGCAGGCAGGTCACGGGCCCACCCAGGAACGAGCATGGAGTCGCCGCTTGCATCCCTTGGGCTTTTGTATGGTCCGACAGTGACCATCCCATAGAGCGGCAACTATTCGGAGTATGGAATACCTACGGAGAAATGGAAACCGGCCTGGCTGACACGAACATCGCCGGCAGGCTACCTTCAGCTATCATTGGGGCCCTGCTTGAGTTGACTGATCGAGACGCACCGGGTGGGAAACCACTCGGCCTGCTGGTAGGTGTCTGGCGCCCGAAACCGATCTCCGACAACATGTTCGGCGTGGCCGAAGACACCATAGCGCGAAGTCTGGAAATCCGCGCATATCTTCTTCAATGCGACCAACATCGACAGGATCCGATCAATGCGGCTGTTCAAGCCTGGCAATTGGTCGGAATCCAACTCCCCAGTCGACCAATGCTCGAGTTTACTTCGGGCATCTCCACCCCGGACTCCGTGGTTCTTGTCGGCTGTGGCGCTCTAGGCAGTAGTATCGGCGATTTCCTAATAAGGTCTGGCGTCCCGAAGATTACCGTATTCGACCAAGACGACGTCGCTCCCCACAACTTGGCGCGGCATACCGCTACCGTCTCGGATTTGCATGCCCGAAAGGTTGATCACCTGCGCTCACTGGCGACAAACGTGACGTTCTTTCCTGATGAAATAGATTGTAAGGCAGTTCATCAGGACATCACTGCTCTCCCTGATGACACGTTCTCCGACTTAGCGACCTCTCATAGCACGATCATTGATGCAACCGCCTCCGAGCGCGTCAGGCGAAAACTAGCACTCGTGCCAATCCCAAAATCGACTCGAATCATACGAGCAGAGATATTCAATAATGGCCAACTCGGGGCATTGTTCGTTGCCGGCGTCAAGAATAATCCCAACTTGGTTGATCTCTACTATGCGCTCTGCGCAGAGGCATTGAACAACAAGGACATCGAACACTGGCTCCGTAGCGAACAGGCCGAGGGGCCTTCATCCGAGGAACTTCTGCTAGGCATGGGGTGCGCGTCCGCCACAACGCGGATGCCCAAATTCTTGGTCGCTCAGCACGCATCCGCCTTTATGCCCACAGTGGTTATCGCTAAAGACCGCAACATGGTACCCGGAGTCGGCATCAACCCGACTCGACCTAATGGGACGCCAACCGGCTGGCGGTGGTTCGCCTATTCCTGCCCAGCAATTGTCCTCGTACCTGACGACCTTCCTGACTGGCAAGTCCGTTTGGCGCCTGAAGCATCCGCTCGCCTTTCAGAGCTACGTGTTCGATACGCACCGAACGAAACCGGTGGATATCTTTACGGCGGTTACGACTACGTCCTGAAGCAGATTTTTGTCGTTGCCATCAGCGACTTACCGCCCGGCACTATACAGTCCTCAACAGCCATCAATCTTGGACCTGCCGGCCGCACCCCGCTTGAACGCCATATCGCGCGGCGCTGCGGCGGCAAATTGTTACGTGTGGGAACATGGCATAGCCATCCCCAGTCCGGCCCCAAAATGTCCAACAAGGACCAAAGAACTATGTACAAGTTTCACAAAGACGACGCCATGAACGGATTGCCTACCCTTCTCCTTATAACTTCCAAAGACGGCGATGGCGCACATTTATGGCTATAGTGACCAACCGTCATCCTATTCACTTGCAGAAATTATTCGTTCACAATTCGTACCCCTCGCTTAATCTAACCTTGCACGGGGTGTCTTATTCCGACTCACATTTCTCAGCTTCAACATGGCTGCACGGTCCAGACGGCACTTCACCTCGCTACGCTCACTGCCACCGCATTTACAACCATTCGATCACCACTTTGCTTCCCTGCCAAGCATAACACCAAGATTACTCCCGCAAGCACAAGTAACGCCCACCCGCTCAACGCAGGCAATGAAATATACGCCGAAACACCATGCCACAGTAACGAACCAAGTAGTAAAATGAGTAACCCCGACGCCGCATCCCTATAGAGCAGAAAGCTGCGATGCGCTTGCCGAACCTCTGGTTCATTTTTCACAGTCGAGTAAATTTTCTTGTACCAAAATGGATTTTGCTCCGCTTCGCTCATGCTCTGCGCAAACAGTTCCGGCCATCGTTCTCGTAGATCGCTCATATCAAGCCGCGCATCCTTCTCGCATAACTTCCGACAGCGGTGCCCAGACAGTGCGTTTTGAAACCGAAAATACACCAGGGGATGTTTCACATAATTCGGAAGAAAGTTAGCAAGAATAGCGCCAAAGCTGACAATGATAGCCATGACGATTGCCTGCTCGGCAAGCTTTGACGTAAATTCAAACACTTCGTCCACACTCCAATGAACTAACGCCACAAGAACAAATGCGCCAACATAGATCATTCCAAGAGGTGCCGTATTTTCTTTTTTTAGATCCTTTTCCATCATCGTCTACTCCTCATCCTCGTATTCCCAGTAATACTCGTCCGGCGTCACGGGGGTCCAGTCATCTCGGTCGGGAGCATTATGCGCATGCCGAATTGTTTTCCCTCTTGTTGCAAGCGCCTTAACTCCGCGATGAGTGAACGCATTCATCACTGCTTTCCTAGGGTGTTTAGGTTCGCCCTTCTTGGCTGTCGACGCAATTGCTGTAATGTCGCGTTTCTCCCCTTGTTGCATGGGCTCGCCTATCAGGCGGTTTAGAACAGTCGGTCCGACGTTCCTTCTGCTGCCATGATGGGGGATCTGCAGAAACCGTAAATTCAACTGCGCAAATACCTCGAGTTCATCGACCGCGTTGGACAATGCGGATATTCCGGCATCACCAGTAAATAGCAAGCGGTAACCATCGACTACCAACAGACTGATAACGCTAGAATTGTTCTTTGCTGACGTTGTATCCTCGTCATCCAACTCATCGACGCCCCAAGTGGAAAAAAACTTTCGCACCGCGCTTTCGACAGCCCCCACGAATTCAGCCAACACGCCCCCCAGTGTACCCCTAGTCGCGGGCATTCCATCAAAGTCAGGGATCAGGCTTTCATAGAACTCTTCAGTTGGGCCCAAGACACAAAATTCATCTTCGCCGTGTAGTGAAAGTCCGTGGAACGGTTCAATGATCGCTACTCCCTCGTTCTCAGCTTTCGTAACCAATTCACTCGCGGTATTCAGACTCTCTTGTAAACGTCTGGCAATGCTCTCATCCGTGACGCGACCGTCGACAAAGGCTTCAGATAGGCCTTCGTTATGTTCCCAAGGTTTGTGAATCCACAATTGGGCCACCGATAGTTCATCAAGAACGACATGAAGACCATTCACATGATCTTGGTCCGGGTGAGTCGAAACGACCGCATCAATTCTATCCGTTCCATAATATTGCTTCACGTGCGCAACGACATCGTTTCCAGAGTCACGAAACCCGCCGTCGATAATCACTACCCGCTGTTCATCCCTCGTACCGAACAAGTTTCCCCAACGAATGACAATCGCGTCACCGCTCTTTGATTCTTTCCCAACACCAATGATGTCGACTTCGTATCCCATACTCCAGGCTCCTGACTTTGATATTTGTCGCGGGAATTGCGGCTGTCAATCGTAAATGGACCTAGTGCTTGGCTGCACATAGCGGCCGAAAAGTACGCTTAAATTGGGTTGGACACGTTAAAGGCAGGATCTATCTACCGAATAACTATCGAACTCAAAAAAACGCATACTAAACAGTATACCGATCGCGCTTCCGCAGTTTGTAATCGAAACATCGTGAACCTCTATCTTCCGTCGTACATTTTCCTGTTTCTGCTTGATTTGCCATCTTGCGGGTCGCGGTGTCGGCAATCGCCCGTCAACCCGTTGTGTCCCCTTGGTTTCCGCCGCCGTTGTGCCGGGACATCCAGGATCGCCGTCATCGCACCGAAAGCGTCCGGTTTCAACATCCAGGCCCCCCTGGTCCTCGCTTGACCCTGATCGTCGCCTATTCCCTGTTCACGACGCGTTGCCGGTAACCGTTCGGTCGTCCCGCGGGATTGGTCGCCCATGCAGCCAATCGTCCCCCGGTGGCCCCAAGTTTCCGAGCCCCAGCGCGGGATCGGCCTGCAAGCATGAGCAGCATCACGGTTTGGCCGAACGGTTACCGTTGCCGTCATTCACGGCATCCTTGAGCGCCTTGCCCGGCTTGAACGCCGGCGCGGTCGAGGCCGGTATCGACAGGCTCTCGCCGGTCTGCGGGTTGCGCCCGGTACGAGCCGGACGGTTTCTGGTTCCGAAGGTTCCGAATCCCGCGATCCTCACTTCCTCGCCATTTGCCAGGGCCTCGCCCACCGCCTCGAACACAGCGTCCACCGCGTTCCCGGCCGCCGACTGGCCCAAGCCGATCCGGGCTGCCACACGACCGGCGATGTCCGACTTCTTCATGCGGTCACTCCCCAAAGGTACGTCCTGCGCACCCGCCGCTTAGTTTTTCGATCCACCGACGGCCAGCGCGCCTTTCACAGGTAGCACGAAACACTGGCTGTATCGATTTGGTTCGGGATCGGGACACCCGGCCCTTCCCTTGCCGGCCAGCGCTCCCGCTGCTTCGGTCGCCGCGTGGCCGGACCGCGCCTTCAGGAGGTCGGGTCCGGCGTCGCCCGGGCGAATCGGAGGGCCGGAGAAGGGTCCTCCTGCGCCACCGCCCGGGAGACAGCCGCCATGACCACCAACATAACGGAAGACCACCGCCGCACCTTCGAGACCCTGACAACCGGCAAGGCCGGGAACTTCTGCCTGTTTTCCTGTTTCCTTTCTGGCCGGCCCGCGGCTGCGATCGCCGCCGTGACCGTCTGCCCGCCCACGGAAGATGGCGGCGAGCCCGAATACGTGATTTCTCCGTTGTTCATTTCGATTACCGACGACATGGTCCTGACCGACCATGACGGCCGCCAGGCATGAACGCGCGGCCCCGCGGACGCCGAGATCCCGCCCTCGAAGTCCCGGTGCCGCCCGAATGCCGGGAGATGATCCGGCGCGGTGCGCTGGTTTCGGTCTCGACTTCGGGGGGCAAGGATTCTCAGGCCATGGGGATCCTGCTCGCGCGCATCGTCCCGCGGGATCAGCTCGTGGCGGTTCACGCCCCCCTTGGCGAGGTCGAATGGCCCGGCACGGTCGAGCATATCGAGGCGACTCTCCCCAAGGGCGTACCGCTGATCCTGGCGCCCGTCGCTTCCGGCAAGAGCCTGCTCGATCGCGTCGAAGAACGCCGCATGTGGCCCTCGAATTCGATCCGGTGGTGTACGTCGGATTTCAAGACCGGCCCCATCCAACGCGAGCTGCGCCGCTATCTCAAGGCCCATCCCCGGTTCGGTGGACGCGTCGTGAACGCTATGGGCATGCGCGCCGACGAGAGCGCTGCACGCGCCCGGAAAGTTCCCTGGCGGCGAAACGAGCGCATGAGCGTTGCCGGTCGCGAAGTCTTCGACTGGCTGCCCATCTTCGATCTCTCGACCGACGATGTGTTCCGGGTCATCCGGAACACCGGCCAGTCGCCGCACTGGGCCTACGCAGCCGGCATGTCGAGGCTGAGTTGCAGCTTCTGCATCCTGGCGTCCCGCGCCGACCTGCGGCGGGCGGCCAAGCTCAGGCCGTCGATGTACCGCCGTTACGCGGAGTTGGAGGTTCGCATCGGCCACACGCTGTCGCCCTCGCGCGTGCCCTTGACCCAGCTCACCGGCATCCCCCTGTAGCCACCCGCCGTGGCAGCCCTGGCCAACGTGCCCGCTCCGCTCCGGTCACGACGCCGGTCGGCCGGGCCTTCCCTCCGAAATCAGGATATCGCGGAGGTGGTCGACGATCGCCATGGTCGCCGCCACTTCCGCTTCCTGCGGCAGGTCCCCCTCGATCTCGCCTTCGGCTCGTCTGACGGTCGCCTCGAGCCTGTCCAGCATGTCGCGGACCTCCTCGATCGAGAACACGCCTTTTTCGATCAGCCCGTCCATCACGGCGGCCATCACGTTGCCCATTCCCTTCGCGGCGGCGCCGGCCATCTGGATCCCGGCTTTCGCCAGTTCCCGATCCCACTGGTCCATTTTCCTCTCCCTCGATCGTGCGTCCGCAGGCCGGTGCGAAGACCCGGCCCGGCAGACATCCCGCGGGGCGACGCATCCGGCATCGCCGACGGCGCCAGAAGCAAGCCAGCACGCCGGACGGAGCGGGAGTTCCGGCTGCCGGCGGGTCGAAGGCCGGGCGCCCGGAGGGTGTCCGCGCCGCCGTCCAGCCATTCCGGAGCACGCCCATGACCGACCCCGACACCATCTCCGCCGACTACACGCTGCGCCCCAGCGAACTCGCCGCCACCCTCGCACTCCTGGTCGAGGCCCGCCAGCCGACCCTGGTATGGGGACCGCCCGGCGCCGCCAAGAGCGCCATTGCCCAGCAGGTCGCCGCCGATGCCGGCCGCCAGTATGTCGACGTCCGGGCGTTGCTCCTCGACCCCGTGGATCTCCGCGGCATCCCGTGGCGCGACGGCGCCGACCGCACCCGCTGGGCGCCGCCGGCCTTCCTGCCGCCCACGGACGATCCGGGCCGCTGGCTCATCAACCTCGAAGAGCTGCCGTCCGCGGTGCAGATGGTGCAAGCGGCGCTCTATCAGCTGGTGCTCGACCGCAAGGTCGGCGAGTACGAACTGCCCGAGGGCGCCTCGCTGATCGCCTGCGGCAACCGGGAGTCCGACCGCGGGGTGGTGCATCGCATGCCTACGCCGCTCGCGTCGCGCTTCGTCCATCTGGAGATCAGGGTCGATGCTCAGGACTGGCTTGCCTGGGGGGCAGCGCACGGAATCGCGCCCGAGGTCCTGTTCTACATCCAGATGCGCCCCGACATGCTGCACCTGTTCGATCCCCAGTCGCGCGAGAAAGCGTTTTGCTGCCCTCGGACGTGGGAGATGGCTTCCAACATCGTGCAGCGACGGAGCGGCCTCGACCCAACGATCGAGCGCGCTCTCTTCCGGGGCACCGTGGGCGAAGCCGCGGCGGTGGAGTTTTCGGCCTTCCTGAAGATCTGGCGCGAGCTGCCCCATCCCCGGGCCGTCATCGACGATCCCGAGAATGCCGTGGTGCCCGACAACGCCAGCGCCCTGATCGCGCTCTGCGGCTCGCTCTACCGCATGGCCGACGACATCAACCTCGGCGCCATCGTCACCTACGCCCAGCGCCTGCGCCGCGAGATCGGCGAGTTCCTCGTCGGCTCCTGCATCCGGCGCGACCCGGACCTGCAGCGCTCGCCCGCCTTCATCCGCTGGGCCGCCGCCCGCACCCAGTAGCCCGCGATTTTGGGAGAACGACACCATGAACCTCACCCACGACGCCATGCTGGTGTCCTTGCGCATCAGCGCCTGGTCGGGCCGGCTCTACGACCGCAAGGCGAGCAACCATGTCGCCGTCCATCACGAGGCCTCCGCCAGCGCCGGCCGCTACAACAAGTGCCTCCTGCCGAAGGCCGCCTTCGCCGCGCTCACCGCCACCATGAGCAAGGCGAGGAGTTCGCATTACGAGCAGACGCTTCCGTGGGACGACCAGGGAAGCCGGCTCCTGACCGTCGCCAACTACGAGCACTACATGGAACTGCTGGACGGGCTCCGGGAGCGCATGGTGCGCGAGCGCGCCCGCTTCATCGAGGATTACGAGGACAACATCGACCAGGCCCGGCTCGATCTCGGCAAGCTCTTCCGCATCGAGGACTATCCCTCGAAGGAGGCGCTGCAGGGCAAGTTCGGCATCCGCTACCGCATCACACCGGTGCCGGACGCCGACCATTTCATGGCCAAGCTCGCCAGTGACGACACCGACCGGGTCAAGCGCGACATCGAGCACCAGATCGAGGAACGCCTGCACGATGCGGTGGGCGACCTCTACCGGCGTCTCGGCGAGGCGGTCGAGCGCGTCGGCGAGCGGCTGCGCGAGGACGACGAGGGCAAGCCGCTGGTGTTCCGCGATTCGATGATCGAGAACATCCGCGGCCTCGTGGACGTGGTGCCGCGTCTCAACATCTTCGGCGACGACTCCCTGGCCCGCCTCTGCGAGAAGGTGAAGGACAAGATCGCCGGCGTCGAGCCGGATTCGCTCCGCCCCTCGCGGACCTTCGATCCGGCTGCGCGCGCCCGCGTGAAGCGCGACGCCGACGCGCTGATGGAACAGTTCGCGGGGTATTTCGGGTCCCCCGCCGAGCCCGCGGTCGAGTCCGAGCGGAAGGCCGCGTGATGGCCGCCCGCGTAAACAGCGAATCCGCGCGGCGCATCAGCGGTTGCGTCACCGCATTGCTGCGCGAGCAGCCCTTCTTCGGCAGCCTCGCCCTGAGGCTGCCGATCCGCGCCGATGCGAGCCGCGAGACCGTGGCCAGCGACGGGCGGGAGATCCGCTATTCGCCCCGGTGGATCGCCGAAGCGCAAGCCCATGTCATCGAGACCGCCATGGCAAGGATCGTCCTGGCGTGCGCGCTGAAGCACCACACGCGCCGGGGCGAGCGCGATCCGGATCGCTGGCAGCGTGCCTCCCAGCTGGTCACCCACGGCCTGCTGAGGGACGCGGGGTTCACCCTGCCGCCCGACGCCGAGGCCTGGGACGGCATCAGCGTCGAACAGGCCTATGACCGCCTGCCGGAGCCGGAGCCCGACGACGGCGACGGCGACGCGCCGTCCGGCGGTGGCGGCGCCGGTTCCGCTGAAACACCACCATCCCCGGACTCCGGCGGTGACGATGATTCAGGCGGGTCCGACGACGGGGCCGGCGATGACGATCCGCAGGACGGCGACGGCCAGGATACGAACCCCGGCGCCGACGCATCGCCGAGCTGCGATCCCGCCGGCACCGGCGAAGTCATGGATGCGCCCGCCAGCGGCGGGGACGGCGAAGCCAGCCCATCCCCGGCCGATATCGCCGCCGAGGAACAGGCCTGGGACGAGGCCATGCACCAGGCGGCCAGCCTCGCCAAGGCCCAGGGCAAGCTGCCCGGCGCCGTCGAGGAGACGGTCCGCGGCGCGCATGCGAGCACCGTCGACTGGCGGACGCTGCTGCGCCGCTACATGACCGATGCCGCGAAGAGCGACTATTCCTGGAGCCTGCCCAACCGGCGCTTCATCGACTCAGGCCTCTACCTGCCGTCGATCCGTTCGGAGGGTATCGACACCATCGCCATCATCGTCGACACCTCCGGCTCGCTGCCGGCCCGGACGCTGGCGGAGTTCTGGGCCGAGGTCCGCGAGATCGCGACGGAGCTTCAGCCGGAGCGCGTCATCCTCCTCCAGGTCGACGCCGCGGTGCAGGACGCGGCCGAATACGCCGCCGCCGACCTGCCCGACGAAATCGCGATCAGGGGCCGTGGCGGCACCGACTTCCGTCCGGGCTTCGCCTGGCTGGAAGAGCACGACATCCAGCTTGGCGTCTGCCTCTACCTCACCGACATGCTGTGTTCGAGCTACCCCGAGACCGAGCCGCCATACACCACCATCTGGGTAAATTACTCCCAACCGCCCGAGGGCTGGAACCGCGAGCCCTGGGGCGAGCGCATCGATATCGCTGGGAAGGCCACGCCGTGACCCGGGCGATCCATGGCGCCCCGGCCGAGGCGCTCAGGCAGGCACTCGACGCCCTGGCCCGGCTCGCCTTCTGGATATCGTGGACCGCCGACTCCGATCTGCGTCCCGATATCCCGGTGAGCACCCGCAACATGCGCGAGGCGGCGGCCGCGCTCCGCAAGGCCGCGGACGTTCTCGATCTGGCCGCCGACCGGGCCGCCGACCGGGCCGCCGACCGGGCCGAAGCCCCGGACGAGGCATCCGGCTCGGGTGACCGCTCCCACCCCCGGCCGCTCCCCCGCTGACGCTTCCGGGGACGGCCGCCGCCGTTCCGCCATCGCCGCCCATGCCCCGCACGTGCCCCGCCAGGAGCCGGAGCCGGGCCGGGTCCGGGCGGGGCGCGGGACGGCCGGAGAAGGCTGCCTCCGCCGCACCCGTTCCATCCTTTTCATCACGATATCGAGGGAGATTCGCATGAATCACATCGCCCCCCTGCACGAACCGCTCATCCGGGAGGTTCCGCTGAGCCGGCTGGCGCTTGCGCCCGAGAACGTGCGCAAGACGCCGGCCGACCCGATCGCCGAGGCCGAGATGAAGGCCTCCATCGCCACCCACGGCCTCCTTGAGAACCTGGTCGTCCACATGGACGGCCCGGCCGATGCCGGCGCCTACGCCGTGATCGCCGGCGGTCGCCGCCTAGCGGCCATGAAGGCACTGGCCGAGGAGGGCGCGATCGACGCCGACCACCCGGTGCCCTGCCTGGTCGCCGCCGATCCGGCGATGGCGGGCGAGCTGTCGCTGGCGGAGAATATCATCCGCATCGCCATGCATCCGGCCGATCAGGTGATCGCCTTCTCGAAGCTGGCCGACGCCGGCCTCTCCGTGGGTTCCATCGCGGCGCGTTTTGGCACGGCCGAGCGCCTGGTCGAACAGCGCCTGCGCCTCGGCAACGTCGCGCCGGACCTGCTCGACGCCTACCGCGCCGACGAGATCGACCTGGAAGTGCTGAAGGCCTTCTCCGTCACCCCCGACCATGAACGCCAGATGGCGGCCTGGGAGCAGGTCGCGGGCCAGGGCTACCGGCCCAGCGCCTGGCAGGTGAAACGGCTGCTCACCGAGGAACGGATCCCGGGCACCTCGGCGGTCGCGCGCTTCGTCGGCGTCGAGGCCTACGAGGCCGCCGGCGGCAAGGTGCTGCGCGATCTCTTCTCGAACGACGACGACAGCGCCGTCTGGTTCGACGACCCGGCGCTCCTGAACAACCTCGCCATGGAGCATCTCCGGGTCTTCAAGGACGAGCTCGAGACCCGCTGGAAGTGGGCGTCGGCCCTGGTCGAGGCCGACTGGAACACCACCGCCCACTACGGGCGGATCTATCCCGAGCCGGCCGAGCGCACGCCGGAAGAGCAGGCCGAGATCGAGAAGCTGGAGGCCCGCCAGGGCGTCCTCGCGGAGCTCGACGACGATGCCTGGACCGAGGAGCTGGTCCGCGAGGCCGAGACCATCGAGGAACGCCTCGACGAGATCGAGGGCGGGATCGAGGCCCGCGCCGTCTACAGGCGCGAGGATTTCGGGATCGCCGGCTGCATCGCCACCATCGGACGCGACGGCACGCTCCAGGTCATCCATGGCCTGGTCCGGCCCGAGGACATGCCGAAGGAACCGGAAGCCGCCGGAAACACCGGTGCCGGAACCGGTGACGGCAATGACGGCGACGGCCATACCGCCGAAGCCGGGACCGGAACCGGTGCCGGCCGCATCTCCGTCCCGGCAATGTCCGGGCCCATGAACCTGCCGAAGGACCGTGAGGCCGAGGCGCGCAAGGAAGCCGGTGTCGGCATCGGCCTTGCCGACGATCTGCGATCGGTCCGGACCGCCCTCGTGAAGGCGAAGCTCGCCGGGGACTTCGAGGCCGCCTTCGACCTCATGCTGTTCCAGCTCGGCCGCTCGGTCTTCACCGACGGCTACAAGTCGCACGCGCTCGACATCGCGGTCCGCGAGACCGCCGACCGGCCGACCATGCGCATGAACGACGCGGACTTCGCCACCTGGAGCCCGGGCGAGGCGATTCTCGAGGACCGCTCGGGCGTGTCCTTCGACTGGCTCGCCATCGAGGACGACGGCGAGTCCTTCGCGGCGCTGCGTGCGCTCTCTCAGGCCGAGAAGCAGGCGCTGTTCGCGGCCTGCGTCGCGCGCACGGTGAAGGGCCAGCTCGCCTTCGAGCCCCAGGCGCGCCCGGAACTGGAGGCCACGGTCGCCCGCCTCGATATCGACTTCGCCAGCCATGTGCGCCCGACGGCGGACATGCTGTGGTCGCGGATCAACAAGGACCGGATTCTCGACATCGCCCGCTCGGTGCTGAGCCCGGCCTGGGCTTCGGCTCGGTCGAAGAACAAGAAGCCCGACCTCGCAAAGGCGATGGAGGAGGCCTTCGCGGCCGGCGATCCGCCGCTCGGGCTGCATGCCGACGACCATGCGGCGGCGCTCGCCTGGCTGCCGCCGGGTTTCGCGGCGTTCGATACCGGCCGCGTGGAGGACGAGCCGGAAGACGCCGCGGCGGCGGAACCGGCAGCGGCGGCATCCGGTCCCGACCCGGAACCCGTTGCCGGCCCCGCCGCCGATGCGGAGAGCCCGCAGACGCCCGCCGATCCGCCGCGCACGAAGTCCGTGGTCGAGAGCGTCGAGGCGCCGGCAGTCGCCGAACGCCGGGCCGCCGAACGCGCCACCGGCAACAGCACCGGCAACGGCAATGGCAGCGGCAACGATCATGCCACGCCGGCTGCTCCGGAGACCGATTCCGCCGCTGGCGACCACGGGAGCGATGCCAGGGTGGACGGTCCCGAGTCCGGATCCGCCGAACCGGCCAAGCCGGCTGATATCGCCGCCCGCCATCCCGGACCGGTGAACGGCCACGATGCCGGCGACGGGCTCGACATTCCCGAGTTCCTGCGCCGCGTACCGGGGCATTCCGCCGTCAACTGACCGCACGCCACGGTCCGTCATGCGCCCCGCCGGACCGCCGTCCGGCGGGGCGTTTCCGTTTCCGCATCCTTCGGGGAGATGTCTGCATGAACCACATTGCCAGAACGCCGCCGGCGAAGATCCGCGCCCGCATCCACGACAACGCGTTGAAGCGTGTCACGAGGATTTACGCATCGACCCTCGCCGACGTGCTGACCGAGACGTTGCAGAATTCACGCCGCGGCAGCGCCACCGGCGTCCGCATCTCCGTCGGCACGCTTACCGACCGGCCTGGCGGCGAAACGCGTTTCACCGTCACCATTGCCGACGACGGCACCGGCATCGCCGATCCCGCCGTCCTGCTGAGCTTCGGCGAGAATGGCTGGTCCGACGACCTCGTCCGCCGCGAGGACGCCGCCGGGTTCGGTTTCGCGAGCCTGTCGCGCCGCGGCTGCACGGTCGCCTCGCGGCCGCGTTCGCCGGACGGCCATACCTTGCCCGGCTGGCGGGTCGATCTCGCCCCGGAACATTTCCTGGATGAGGCGGAGGCCGAGGTTCACGCCGATGACCGCGCGCCGTTCCCGCACGGCACGTCGATATCGTTCGAAGCCACCGAATCTGCCGCCGCGATCCGCAATGCGGCCGAGAACGCCGCACGCCACTATCCGTTGCCCGTCATGTTCGACGGGATTCCCCGCACCGAGCCCGGCGGGGAACAGCTCGACCGCCGGGCCTTCCTCGATGGCACAATCCATGCCGAGCCCTGGCGCGGCCTCGCCTTCGGCGTCTTCCGGAACCGCCATCGCGGCTACAACGACCCCGATCTCAATTTCTTCGGCCTCACCGTGCCGCTCAGCCTGCCCACGGTCGAGAGCGTCCATGGCGGCATCTGGAGCGTTCGGGCCGATATCGGCGACTGCCCCGATCTGGAACTGGTGCTGCCTGCGCGCAAGGAAGCCGTCGAGAACGATTTCCTGAAGCAGATGCGGAGCGCCGCCCGCCTGGCCATCTACCGCGCCATGGCTGCCGATCCCGAACCGCGTCCCGCCTTCGACGACTGGAAGCGGGCGCGCGACGCCGGCATCGACATGGCGCCGCCGCCGGCCGTCCTGCGTCCCTGGCGTCCCGGCGTCGCCGATGTCGACGACTGGCGCGAGCCGCCGAAGCTCGCCGCAGCCGGTCGCGATGCGCTGGTCATGAACTGCGATCCGGAACCGCCCGAGGCGCAGGCGCTCTGGCGCGCCGCCGATTGCAACGGCATCGCATCCCGCCTGTTCGAGGCCGACCGGCGGCTCGACGGGTACGACTGGCATGACGGGCTCGACCGGGTTACCGGCATCGAAATCGAGATTGCCGCTGAAGTCGCCGCCGCGGTCGCCGCAGAGGCGGCTTGGCTGCCGCTCGACGATTTCCCGCTGCCTGAGCGGGCCGGTGCGCCCGCGGCGCCTTTGCCCGGACGTCCGCAAGCCATCCGTATGACCCTTGCCGTCACGCCGGCGCGGGGGTCGGGCCGGACACTCGATCTCCCCGCCGATCTCGCCTTCGCCGGCGAGGCCTGGTCCTGGGTCGCCGAGGCCCTGCCGCTGGTGACCGCCGACAGCGACTTGCAGCCGCACCAGCTCGCGGTGCTTCTGCGCGCCGGCTTCTTTTCGCCATCGGACGATGCGGATTCGGACTCCTGGGAGACCCAGCGCGACCGCTTCGACCAGGAAGCCTCGCATATAGCCATGAGGCTGCTCGCATCCGATGACGAGGCCAGAATCGCCTCAATCGCCGAGGCGGTGCGGCGCGAGCTGTTCTGGCTCGTGCCCCGGGACCGGCCCGTGGAGATTTCCATTTGCCGGCCCGAGGTCCGGGTCACCCTTCGCGATGCCGTGGAGGGCCCGTCATGAGCCGGCACTTCACGGTCCAGTGCTCGTACGTCGCTCACCATGCGAACACAGTTACCGTCACGGCGGCCACCTTCGAAGAGGCCCTGGAAAAGGCGATCGAAGCCGCCAACGAGGACCCTGACGGCTGGCGTTCGACCGATCATGTCAGTGACACAGTCATCGATGCGGTCTGCGAGGGCACCGATTGCGACCCATGGGGCGAGGGCGCGCTGCCGGTGCCCGACCGGTTCACGGAGCGCGGCGAACCGCCGGTGGTAACGCTGACCGACCCCGGCCGGCCCGGCGGCGGCGTCGAGGTCTCCGGCGGCCGGGTGCTCATCCGCTTCAGGGCCGGTGCCGGCACGGTCACGTCGGAGTTGTGCGATCCGCCGCATCCGCCCGGCAACAAACCGCTGGTGACGGTGTCCGTCGGACCCGACGGCAAACCCCTGGTCAAGGTCGAGGGCGGCAAGGCCGGAATTCGCATCCTGGACAGCTGATCCGGTCGCCGGCCTGGCGCCCTCGGCAATCCATCCATCCCGAACATCCGTCCCGCGCCATCCGGAGCCGGGCCCGGCCCTGTCCGGTTGCCGGGCGGCGGGGCCGCGGGAGTGTCCCGGTCTTCCGCGACCGCGCTTTCAGCAACAGGAGACCCCGCCCATGACCCTCGCCACCGACCATATCCCGCAGACCGCGCCGGTTCCGTGTACCGCCGCCGTCGAAGCCGCACCGGCGCAACCCACCGACCAGACCCAGAAGCGGGCCATCGCCGATGCCGTCTGGACCGATCTCCTCTGGCTCATGCCGCCCGACCGCACGGTCACCGTCACCATCCACGGCGGCAACGTTTCGGTCGAGCTCGGCCCGCCGGACCGGGCGGCGCTTCCCGCATCCCACTGACCGGAGGCCGCACCATGGAACTCGTCACCGCCGAACTCCGGGAGAAGCTGCTCGCCAACGGAAGATTTCGCGATTGCGACCATGTCCCGGTGGTCCGCTGGTTCAACCCGGCCGGCGCGGGAACCTGGCTCGCGAGCGAGCTCGATCCCGAAGACCCGGACTGTTGATCGGCGTGGAATATTGACCCCCGATTGGGGGTAATCGGCGTCCAAAATTGACCCCCCCATGGTTTGTTCCCATGAACGCACCTTGTCATTGGACGGACGAGGTGAGGGGGAGATGCTGGTAGTGGAAACGATCGCACGGATCCGTCGGGATCATCTGGTGAGGGGCGTTCCGATCAAGACGATCGCCCGGGATTTGAGGGTTTCGAAGAACACGGTGCGCAAGGTGGTGCGGGGCGATGAGACCTCGTACAGCTACGAGCGCAAGATCCAGCCGATGCCGAAGCTTGGACCGTGGGTGGATGAGCTCGAGCGCCAGCTGAAGGCCAACGAGAAGAAGGCGCGCCGGGATCGGCTGTCTCTGCTGCGGATTCATGAAGACCTTGCGTCTCTGGGCTATGAGGGCGGCTACGACGCGGTGCGCCGCTATGCCAGGGTCTGGCGGCGCCGGCACCGGCTGTTGTCGTCGTCCGAGGCCTATGTGCCGCTGATCTTCGATCCGGGCGAGGCCTACCAGTTCGACTGGAGCCACGAATACGCGGTGTTGTCGGGCACGACGACCAGGGTGAAGGCGGCGCACATGCGGCTGTGTCACAGCCGCATGCAGCTGGTCCAGATCTTCCCGCGCGAGAGCCAGGAGATGGTGTTCGAGGCGCACGAGCGCGCGTTCCGCTTCTTCGGCGGGGTCTGCCGGCGCGGCATCTACGACAACATGAAGACGGCGGTGAGCACGGTGTTCGTGGGCAAGAAGCGGGACTACAACCGCCGCTTCCAGGAGATGTGTACCCACCATCTGGTGGAGCCTGTGGCGTGCACGCCCGGGGCTGGCTGGGAGAAGGGGCAGGTCGAGAGACAGGTGGGTGACGTTCGCGGCCGCCTGTTCGTGCCCAGCCCGCGGGGCCGCTCCTACGTCGAGATCAACGAGTGGCTCATGGATCGGTGCATCGAGGACGCCAGGAAGCATCCGCATCCGACGATCCCGGGCAAGACGGTGTGGCAGGTGTTCGAGGAGGAGCGGCCCTTCCTGACAGCGTATCGCGGCCCCTTCGACGGCTTCCACGCCACTGAGGTAGCGGTCTCCAAGACTTGTCTGGTGCGCTTCGACAACAACCAGTACAGCGTGGCGGCCCGCGCGGTCGGGCGACCGGTGGACGTGCGGGCCTATGCCGATCGGATCGTCATCCGCCAGGACGGCGAGATCGTCGCCGAGCATCCCCGCAGCTTCGGGCGCGGCCGGATCGTCTACGATCCGTGGCACTACGTGCCGATTCTGACGAAGAAGCCCGGCGCGCTGCGCAATGGCGCGCCCTTCAAGGGCTGGCAGTTGCCTAACCCGCTCGGGCGCCTGCGGACCCGGCTTTCCGCCCGCGACGACGGCGACCGGCAGTTCGTCAAGGTTCTCGCGGCGGTGCTGGAGGACGGGCTGGAGGCGGTCGAGGCGGCCTGTGCCGAGGCGCTCGACAGCGGCGCCTGCAGCGCCGACGTCGTGCTCAACATCCTGGCCCGGCGGTGCCAGCCGGCGCCGCCGGCGACCATCCCGACGCCCGAGGGCCTGCGGCTTCGCCACCAGCCGGTGGCCGACTGTCGGCGCTACGACCGCCTGAGGGGGGCCGGCCATGGAGCGTCATGAGGTGCTGGCGATGATGACAACGCTGAAGCTCGCGGGGATGCGCGCCGCCTATGACGACATCCTCGCCGACGGGCTCAAGCGCCGTCATCCGGTGCAACAGATCTTCGGCGCTCTGCTGAGGGCCGAGATCGCCGACAAGACGGCACGCTCGATCAAGTACCAGATGGCGTCCGCCAGGCTGCCGGCGGCCAAGGAGCTGGCCGAGTTCGACTTCGCCGCCTCGCCGGTCAACGAGCCCCTGATCCGCGACCTCGCAATGGGCGGCTTCTTGGAAGCCAAGCGCAACATCGTGCTGGTCGGCGGCACCGGCACCGGCAAGACCCATCTCGCCGTCGCCATCGCGCGGTCCTGCATCCGCAAGGGCGCGCGCGGCCGCTTCTACAACGTCGTCGACCTGGTCAATCTCCTCGAGGCCGAGATCCGCTCCGGACGCCAGGGCCGCACCGCGGACCAGCTCACCCGGCGCGACTTCGTCATCCTCGACGAACTCGGCTACCTGCCCTTCGCCCAGGCCGGCGGGCAGCTGCTCTTCCACCTCATGAGCCGGCTCTACGAGCGCACCTCGATCGTCATCACCACCAACCTCGCCTTCGGCGAATGGCCGTCCGTCTTCGGCGACCCCAAGATGACCACAGCCCTGCTCGACCGCCTGACCCATCATTGCGAGATCATCGAGACCGGAAACGAGAGCTGGCGCTTCAAGAACCGCTCCTGACCCGGCGCCGGCCGTCCCCGCCGCCCGGTTGCCCCGGTGGGCCAACAGGCACCCCCCACGCGGCTTCGCTCCGCGTAGCGCAGGGCGCTACACGAAGCCGCGCGGGTCCCCCCTGTTGACTACCGGGACAACCTCCGCCGTGCCACTCAGGGGGGTCAATATTGCACGCCGATCAGGGGTCAAACTTCAAAGCCGATCCTGCTTATCCCTGAAAGTCATCTGGCAATGAGGAGGCGATAGGGCATGGGCTCGGTGCGTGCGGCGCTATGGACGAAACGCGGGATCATTGTCTGGAGTTGATAGCGCCGGTTGTAGCGCCAGGCGAAGCTGGCGAGGTAGCGCCCGGCGTGATCGGGGCCGAGCTTGCGATAGGTCCCGGTGATCGCGCACTTGATGTTGCCGAGCGTCGTGTTCACCCATTTGAACGGCGCCATGCGGGCCGCCTGTCGGCCCGACCCGGTGCGGATTGCCCGATGGCTGCAGGCGATCTCGTCGAGTGCGCTCCAGCAGCCCAAGCCGTCCGTCACAACCGCCGCGCCGGGGGCCAGCCAGTGCTTGGCGCCACGCGCGATCTCGCGCTTGCGGAAGCCCTTGACCGGCGCCAGCTTCAGCTTGCGCGGGCGCCCCTCGGGACTGGTCGAGACCGCCGCCACGAAGGGCGTCTTGCCCGCCGCGCCGCGGCCCCGCTTGCCGCCGGAGCGCACCCCGCCGAGATAGGCGTCGTCCATCTCGACCCGCCCCGTAAGCGGCGTCTCCCCCTCGCGCCGCGCCATCACCGCCATGATCTTGTGCTTCACGGCCCAGGCCGTCGGCTGCTTGACCCCGAGACGGCGGCCGAGTTCCACCGACGAGATGCCGTTCTTCGCCGTCACGATCAGGTGGATGGCGGCAAACCAGAGTGTCAGCGGCAGCTTGGTCGCGTGGAAGATCGTGCCCGCCGTGGGCGATGTCTGCTTCTTGCACCGGTTGCATTGGTAGAGACCCCGACCCGCCAGCACGCAATGCCCGCGATGGCCGCAGCAGGGGCAGACGAAGCCGCCCGGCCAGCGCAGCCGGAGCAGCGCCGCGCGGCACTGCTCCTCGGTACCGAAGGCCTCGCGAAACGCCTCGTCGCTCAAACCACGCACGCGCGATGCAACCTTGAACCTCATAACCGTGACCCCCTCATACGGAACACATTGAGACCGTACAACCTCACATGCGGAGTGTCACGGATAAGCAAGAAGCCGATTGACACGGTACGGGAAAGCACTCCGGTCCGGAGAAACGCTCAGGACCCTCTCGCCGCCGCGCAGTCGGCGAAATCGACTAGCGGCACAGCAGCGAAAAAGAAAATGCCTCTTGAAGCAAAATTCATGCCGCAAGAGCATGAAGCCCGGCAGCCCGCAGCGCCCCAACTCCGCCATGCCTCCGGCGGTTCTCGAAAAAATCCGCCGGAAAGCCCATCTGTGTGGGGACGGACATGCGGCCCACCGCACCACACCCGATCCGGGGAGCGGCGACATGTTGGACGTAAGCGTTCGGGTCCCGGGGGATCGTAGGCTTCCACGGATTTTCTGACTGGTAACTATTCCGCGCATGCGCTACCGTCTCGCGCATGGCGGTTCTCGACGAGGATTTCGGCACCGACCTGACGCTGGTGAACGGCGGCGACACCCTGTGGTCGCTTCCCATCGTGGCGCCGGTGTGCGAGCCCCTCGACTGGGCGTCTTTGCTTGAAGAGGCAGAGGCGCGCGTCAAGGAGGAACGGAGCCGCGCCAATGTGGCGGAGTTGCGCCGCGAGGAACTGCGCCGGTCGGAGAGGGATGCCCGATCGCTCGCGAACTCGCTGACGAGGCAGCTCGACGCCTGCCGGTTCAAGCTCAAGGCAGCCGCACCGAAGACCGCGTCGCGGGCTGTGAAGACGTTGGAACGCAGGGTCGAGTCCCAGGACGCCGAAATCGCTGAACTTCGCCTCTTGTTGCGCAGGTCTCACGAGCACCAGGAGCAGGCCGAGGCGCGCCACCAGGACGAGATCAACTGGCTGAAGCAGGACATCGACCGAGGGCGCTCGCGGATCGCGAAGGTGTACCGCGAGGGCGAGCGCGTCGCCGGGTCGCTGCGCAAGCAGTTCGACCGGCAGCTCGCGGTGGCCAGGCGGTTGGTGGAGATCCGGGAGGGCACGATCGCATGGCTGCGCGAGCGCAACGGCCGGATGCGGGCGGCGATCGTGCGGGCCACGGAACTGATCGCGTCGCTGCGTGAGAAGAATGCCCGGCTGCGTGCCGAGGTGCGGGATCTGAAGGGCGAGAACGCGGCGCTGGCTGAGCGCGTCGAGACGCTGCAAGCCCAGCTCGACAAGCTGCGCTCGACCCGGAGCGTCCTGTCGAAGGCGCTTTACGGCAGCAAGAGCGAGCGGCAGAAGAGGCCGGGCACCGGGCGCAAGCGTGGCCAGCAGCGCGGCGCCGCCGGACACGGCCGCACCCAGCGCACCGGGCTCAGGGAGAAGAAGGAATCGCGCGATCCGCTGGAGGACGCGCGCGTATGTCCGCGCTGCGGCAAACCCTATGCCGCCAACGGCGAGCGGTGCACCAGTCTCTTCGAGATCGATGTCGAGGCCTACGAGAACACCATCGTCCGGTCCCGCTGGCGCCGGAGTTGCGAGTGCGCGTCCTCGCCGCGCGAAGTGACCGCGCCTCCGGTGGCGCGGCTGTTCGACACCACGCCCTACGGGATCAGCGTCTGGACGTGCATGCTCTACGAACGCTTCGTCTGCTGCCGTCCCCTGCATCGGGTCGCGGCGTGGCTCGCCGACATGGGGCTGGCGATCTCGCCGGGGACGCTGGCCGACAGCATCAAGCGCTTCGTGCCGCTGTTCGAGCCGCTCGCCAAGGCGATCCTCGCGCACCAGAACACCGCGTCGCTGCGCCACGCCGACGAGACGACATGGCGCGTTCAGGCGTATCGCGAGAAGGGGCGATCGAGCCGGGCCTGGCTGTGGACCTCGGTGAGCCCGGACGCGCTCTACTACCACATCGACCCCTCGCGCAGCGCCGAGGTGGCGAAGCTCCTGTTCGGTTCGACCGAAGGCACCGTGGTTCTGGTCTGCGATCGCCTCTCGACCTACAAGAGACTGGCCCGCGAGCTCGACGGCAAGGTGATCCTCCAGTGGTGTTGGGCCCACCAACGCAGATCCTTCATCGACCGTGCCGCCGGCCATGTGCGGCTCAGGCGCTGGTGCCAGAGATGGATCGAGCGGATCGCGGAGATCTACCGGCTGAACGATGCGCGGCTGGAGCATTACAACCCCGCTCTCCCTCTCGAACGCCAGACTCCGGCGTTCGATGTCGCGCACGCCAGGCTGAAGAAGGCGGTCGACGAGCTGTTCGCAGCCGCCGAAGTGGAACTGGCCGGCCTGACGGATCGAGCGCGCAGGGCCAAGCCGCTGCGCTCGCTTCTCAAACACCGCGAGGGATTGTGCGTCTTCGTCGACAAGCCCTTCGTGCCCATGGATAACAACCGCGCCGAGCTCGCGCTCAGGGGTGCGGTCATAGGAAGAGCCCTCTCGTTCGGGTCCGACAGCGAGAAGGGCGCCGACTTCACCGCCATGATGTACTCCGTGGCCGGCACGCTGGCGATCAATGGCATCGACGTCCGGCGCTGGCTCAAGGAATGGCTGACCGCGTGTGCGGAGAACGGCGGCAAGCCGCCGGACGACCTGTCGCCCTGGCTGCCGTGGTCGATGAGCGAGGAGCGCCGGCGCGAACTCGCGGCGTCGGGATGACCGGCGCGGTCGAGTGCCGCTACTACGGCCGAGACTTCACCGCCGAGGAAATGGCGCTGCTGCGCGCGCTCATCGCCGGTCCCGCGCAGCTCACCCGCCGGGCCCTGTCGATCGAGTTCTGCTGGCGCATCGGATGGCTCAAGCCCGACGGCGGGCTCAAGGACATGATGGCCCGCGTCACCATGCTCGCCATGCACCGCGACGGCCTCATCGAGCTGCCGCCGCCCAGGTGGCAACGGGGCCGGCCGAAGCCCATCGTCTTCGGACCCGACACCGAGCCGCCGCTCTTCCCGGCCCCGACCACCCTCGACGAGGTCCGCCCGCTCCAGATGTGCGCCGTCGTGCATAGCACCCGAGAGGGCAGGCTCTGGAACGAGTTCGTCGCCCGCTACCACTACCTCGGATACAAGACCCTGGTCGGCGCCCAGATGCGCTACGCCGTGCACGACCGAAACGGCTGGCCCATCGCCATGCTCGGCTTCTCCACCGCGGCCTGGAAGCTCGCCCCGCGCGACAACTTCATCGGATGGACGCCCGAGAAGCGTGAGAAGAACCTCCCGCTCGTGGTCGACAATCCGAGGTTCCTGATATTGCCCTGGATCGAGATCCCCAACCTCGGCTCGCACATCCTCGCCATCGTGCGCCGCCGCCTGCCCGGGGACTGGTCCGAGCGCTACGGCACCACCCCCGTGCTGATCGAAACCTTCGTCGAAACGCCGCGCTACACCGGCGCCGTCTACCGGGCGTCAGGCTGGACCCGCGTCGGGACCACCCAGGGCCGTGGGCGCTACGACAGGCACACGAAACGAGCCCAGCCGAAAAAGGACATCTGGCTCCGCTCCCTCCGAAAAGATTGGCAGCGCACCCTCAATCGGTAGAATCCCTCCAAGGCGGGATCGGTTCCGGTGAGCAAGCCAACAAGCGGATAACCATCTCTTCATCCCCCGGGACCCGAACGGTTACCCTTCGGAAGTTGCCACCAGGAGCCAATTGGGCTCAAAGGAGGTCAGACGATTGATAAAATCCGCATTCTTCTTGATTACACTTTTACCAATGATCGGAGTATATCTTTATTATACAATAGGTTAGTTGTTTTCTAAGTCTAACCGACACGAAAACCGGCGCGCGGGCGGTGCCGCTGTCGCCGGCGGGAAAACAGGTTCTCACCGCGCTGCCGCGCCGGCCCGACAACCCCTGGGTGTTTCCCGGCCGGGTGCGCGGCACCCGCCTGCGCACGCTGAACGCATCGTGGCAGGTCGTTCGCAAGGAGGCGGGACTCGAAGACGTCCGCCTGCATGACTTGCGCCACACTTGTGCAGCGTAGACACTTAACCCACTGTTTTTCTTGACATTATTTTTCTGATACAAATTCCGCAATCAAATAGTCACCGGATTCGATCATATTC
Source organism: Alphaproteobacteria bacterium (assembly GCA_965261985.1). Taxonomy (GTDB): domain Bacteria; phylum Pseudomonadota; class Alphaproteobacteria; order Bin95; family Bin95; genus Bin95. Next base: position 2,540,129 of record OZ253490.1, on the reverse strand, counting down.
TAGGCGTCGCATGCCGCACCCAAACGGAAATCGTTCGGTCAGGCCGTGGACGGACAGACGCCCGAGTGAGGCAGCCGCGTGCGGCCGCTTGACGTGTCAATCCGCTTCAATCCATTCGATTTGAGTCCGCACTCTCTCATACGAATCGCCAAGGCTAACCCTGACTGCAGCGAGGCGACTGTGCTTGCCCTCGCCGACCAGCGTTTGCGGCCAATGACCGGCCGTGATGACCATGGCCTCGTTTTCTTCCCTCGCGCGGTCCACGGCAACTCGTGCCGCATGGTCGCCGTCCGTGACCACACTTGTCTTTTCGACGCCGGCTGCCAGGCCAGGGGTGCCAGACATTGCACGCTCGGCGGCAACTTCGTACTGACTGATTCTCACTACTGTCTCCTCAGCTCCGACTGGCCGTACCTCTCCCGAGACTCTGCCGCACACTGGGGCTGGAAAACCTACGCAAGTGGCCGGACATCCTCCGGCACCAGCCGCACCCTCTCCAAGGCCCTGGCGCACCTCTGGCCGGATTCGGCAAGACACTAATGCAGGTGACCCCTTAATCGCAGATACGCCCAACCACCATCTCGATTACTCCCACGTGCGCGGGCTGATTCGGTACGCGTAGACAGACTTCGAATCCTCGTCGCCGCCACCCGCTCCGCCTTTAGCACCCTTGTCGAGAAAGTGCTTCTCGATGTCCCGCGCAACACTGTCACTGGATGCCGTGCGGTAGATCCACGCGTCCTTCTCCTTGTCCACCGAGTGACCATCGAAAAGCCTTTCCTTCGGCTTCGCCGCGATCCCAACATACCAACCACGGAACCCACCGCCACGGTCCGTGATGTGGCTCTCGATCTCTTCGATGATCTCCTTCTTGCTCTTGGCCATTCCTGCTCCTGAGTGCGATTCCAACATCTGTTCCAGAGGGCCCATTGCCCACGCCGACGTTCCATGTTGAGACATGGAGCCTTCCAATCAACCCCTACCCGCGCCGACGTCACGCTTCAGCAGAATGCATCCACGGCGTGGCCGAACAGTTACCCCAAACTCATGACCTTTGACACTATATCCATACTATGGCATTAGTGTTGAAACAGTATGGAGAACTCCGATGATCACGACCCACAAAATTCCCTATGGCAAAGGCGAGCTTCGCATCGGCTGGGCGTCATGGGACGATGGCAGCCTCACAGCACGATCCATCAAATATGCCTATCCCGACAGCAGCGGAAAGATTTCTCGTGGATCGCCCGAACTCCCTTTCGACGTGCTCATCGCCATGGTGCTCCTCGCAGCTGACAAGGGGGAACTCGACAATTTCATGCCCGGGAGAGCCGCAGCCGCCAAACCGCGCCACGTTTCCGGGGTCTCACCCAGAGAGCTGGTGGACGAGAAGGACACTCTGACCGTCGCCCTGACACGAGTCCAAGGATTGATCATCGAAGTCCCCTGGGCGGACTGGCAGCCGATCTATGACGAGATCGGCGCTCGGCTCGACGCGGTAAAGGACGAGATCGGCAAACGATCCGTGCGGAGATGAAATCCGGGGCATCGCTTCCTTCCCTCTCCGGGCGACTTACAGGAAGCGAGCGCCAGTCACGCGCATCATCCTGATGTCTCCACCAGCAGGTTGACGATCAGCCGGATCATGAGGTCCTTGCCGGCGGGCGCGCTTTCGGCGACCAGCAGAGTCAGCGCCGTCACAGCCTGGGGATTCAGCCCGTGTTCGATTCCCTCCTGCTTCAGGTAGAGCAGGAACAGCAACGACCCGATGCGCTTGTTGCCGTCGGTGAAGGGATGATCCTTGACCAGGAAATACAGCAGATGCGCCGCCTTCTCTTCGCGGCTGCGATAGAGGGGTTCCCCGAACATGGTCTGCTCGATGTTACCCAGGATGGCGGCGAGGGCATCGCCGCGGGGATTGCCGAACAGCGACGATGCCTGTTTGCGCGCCATCAAATCGCGCCGGAACTCCGCGATTGCGGCGATGGCCCGGTCGTGATCGAGCACGCCCGACGACGGCCCCGTGCCGAGCGCCGCCGCCAGCCGGTCCTCGTCGTATTCCAGCAGCAGCCGCCATGTATCGGCGTAACCCGCGATGAGGTCCAGCACCGCCTGCCCGGTATCGTCCACCAGGGCCTGGTTGCGAAGCGTCCGCGCCAGCAGGTCGAGCGTCTCCCTCGCTTCCCGCAGGCCGCGCTCGGCCAGCCGGCGCTCGTTCACCGTGAATCCCTGCACCAGGTGGCCGTGCAGGGTGTGGGTGGCCCATTGACGGAAACGCACGCCGCGCCTGGTATTGACGCGGTAACCCACCGAGATGATGGCGTCGAGGTTGTAGTGCTTCAGCCTGCGCCGGACCCTGCGCCTGCCCTCGGTTCGAACTGCTAAGAATTCCTTAGTAGTTGCCTCCGTCTCCAGCTCTCCGCTGGCGAATATGTTGCGCAGGTGCATCAGCACGTTCTCGGGCGTGCTATCGAACACCTCCGCCATCTGCCGCTGAGTCAGCCAGACCGTCTCCCGGTCGAGGCGCACGTCCACCCGCACCTCGCCACCGGCGTCCTCGTACACCGCGACCTCGCCGCCAGCGACTGTTTCCGGCGTTTCATCGTTCATCTGGTTCCACGCTTCATCGAGAGCCGGCGGTCCCGTCGCATTCCGGCATCATCCGCCGTCATCGAGCCCGCCATCCGGCCTCCGTCAATTCAGCGTATCCTTCAGCGGCTTCCCAGCCTTGAACGAAACGCCGGCCGACGGGCCTATGGCTATGCGTTCGCCGGTACGCGGGTTCCTGCCCTCCCGCGCCGTCCGGTCGCTCCTGGAGAACCTGCCGAACCCCACGATAGAAACGTCCTCGCCCCGCGCGAGAGCCTCCGCGACGCTGGCGAACACGGCACCCACAGCCGCCTGTTTCCCGATACCCGCCTCGCCCGCCACGCGCTCGACGATTTCCGTCTTCTTCACCCACTCGTTCCCCTGTACTTACGGACGACGCCGGGCGTGCCCCGCGAGCCACCGCCACTCTGTTCCGCCGTGACAGGATTGGCGGAACCACCGACCGAGCCGAAGCCCGATCCCTAATCCTACCCGCCCGTCGGGTCAATCACACGCGCGTCTTCCTCCATGAGCGCGCCCCGCTCCACCGAGAGCGAGAGCGTGGCCGGTAGTAGGCCGGCGGCTGTCCGGGGTGGGCGTCCCCTGCTCGGATACTGATCCCGACAGCGAGGACACCGCGATGACCGACCAGGACATCGAGGCCCGGCGCAAGCGCGACCTTGAGCGCTACTACCGCCGGACCGAAGCGCGTCGCGCCCAAGGGGCTTTGCAACAAATGCGGCAAGCGCCCGCCGACGCCACGCCCCATCTATTCGAGTTCAAACGTTTGGCCAGGCTATACACCGTAATTCCCTGCGCCGCCGGCAGGTCCCGTACCCTATCCGTACAATCAGTGTTTCAGTTTGCGTTGCATGGCGTCCGTTGATTTCGTTGACGTCGTTTCATTATGTCCGCGCGTTACCAATTTTCTCCGCCAGCTTTCCCATGTGTCTATTGCATCATCCCCGTCATATGCTGTGAGCTGGTCCGAGGTGGGAATCCATCCGTACTCCGTCCCGTATTTGGCGAGAGCTGGGCAGCGTGTTGGTGCTCGCTCGATGTATGCCCCGCCTAGTTTTTCCCTCCTTGCTACTTCATCTGCTACTAAGCGGCCTGCATGCGTGAACGGGTCCTCCCAGTGGTCGCGCGGGTACCAGTACGGCGGCCTTGCTTCGTTGAGTGTTACGTTCAGGACTTGGATTGCTCCGTACTCAGACCATACGTGTCGCATGTCTCGCAGAGCCCATACTGCTCGTACTGTTTCGAATGGGCATCCTTGGCCTCCCATACTGTCTGTGCACCCTGGAATCTCTAGGTGCATATGCAACGTTCGATACACTAGTTCTTTGTCTTGGCATGCGAGCACGAGATTCGTCACGCGCGTTAGCGCCGTCCAGTTCCTCTTGCCGTCTTGCCACCATGATTCCGATGTCCTTGCACCTTTGGGTGCCCCAGCTTCTAGAGCGAGTGTTAGCCCGGAGTTGATCAACGCGCTGTCTCCGTCGATCATTCCCTTTAACATCTCTGCTTCCCCTAACAATCGGAGATTTTCCTCCCTTGTTATCTCATCTAACGGTTCACTTACCTTGGCCTCGATTATGGTGCTTAGGGTTGTCCATAATTCTTTTGCGGTTTTGGTGAGGTTACTCAGGTCGGTCGTGAGTGCTGCTAGTCCGCTGATTACGGCTATCCCGGTTACGATCCAGCGCCAATTTGTTTTCATGATTCTCTCCGTCACGCTGTTAAATCAGCCTTATCGCTACCGGTGGTCGGAGGCTTTCAAAACGTGAGTCGGCACTCAGGCTGCTCGGATGTGGTTGGTGTCCTTATCTCCCGCGCGTCGGAGCAACGCGTCGCTGATATGTGGTGTACCGGTGTCATTGCAATCTTAAGGTCTCGGCCAGTCGGGTCCTGCGGCTCGGTTGCGCTGTTGGTACGGCCCAAGGTTATGATCTGCTTCGTGAACACTCCAAGCAGGCCATCATCGAAGACACCGTCCGCAAGGTCCGCCGCGGCTATCCCGGGATTTCCTGGCGCCGTTCCGGCAGCTCGCAGACTATCCGTCGTCGCAAAGCAATCGGCTGAATTCTACATGCAGGCAGTCTGATTCGTCGCCAGTCGTGTTCAGCTGGTGTCGGAGTATGGCGCGGCAATCTGGGTGAGAGCCGAGTAGAGTAGGAGGCTGGCGCGTCAGTTTTAGGGTCCGGTGGCTAATCCGTCGCTTTCGCTCCGGGCCGCAGTCCGGCTCCCGTGACCGCGTTTCCAAACCCCCTCTCATCAAACCGGACGTGCGGTTCTCCCGCATCCGGCTTTCGGACGAGATCATGCCTTCGCCCTCGGAAAGCCCACAGCCTGTTGCGACAGGTGAGCGAGGCCGTAGCCGTCGTGCAGCCTCGTGTCCGAGAAGCGCACCGCCGGCCTGTATCCGGTCTTCGTGGCGAAAGCGGGTGAATTTCAACTGCTGAGCACGACTGGCCCCTCGTGACCTTGTTGCCGGATTTCAGCGCGTCCCGGCTGCATCTGCTCCTTCCGCCCATTACGACTACAACGGTCGACTTTCCTAGGTAGCCGTACAAACCTCGCACGGGGCGACGACGATACGGCGAGAGAGCGAAGCCACGGTGGTGTGCTCCAGAAGCCCCTCGTGCATCTGTCAGGAAGCATTTATGTGTCAAAACCAGCCGCACACTGCCAAGGGGCCGACCAATCCTTCCATGACCCTCGCCGGAATTTCTAACTGTGAAGGAAACCAACGCATCGACTGGCCGGCTACTGTCGATCACAGACGCTCAACGATGCCTGTTCTGTCGGAATCAGCGATCCGGGCCAGCGCGGGCGCGCGCAACCGGGCGGGATTTCGGGATTCTTAGCTCCATCCGCGGAAAGACCCCGGTCGCCCCTCATCCCGTAGGAATTGCTCGCGTTCGTCCTCCAGACCACGCCAGTTCTATATGACCAAACGCCCTTCGTCTCGCAGATGGCCCAACTCACCAGCCATTGCCCCCGTGTCCCGCACTGCAGGAATCACCGATGCGAAATCACGCACCCCTAGCACCGCGCACCGAAGCCGGTTATCATACCCCTAATAGCTTAGGAACCCTCCGCCCCCACCCGCAGGTGATGCCTCAAGGGCACTTTAGGACCATCCAATGCTTCCAACTGATAGTCTCTCGATGACTTGCCGCACCGCATACCTTACGCTCTAACACTGATCGAAGGCACCATAATTGCAAATTAGATTTCCCTTCTCTATCGTTATTTTCGTCGGTTCCTATTTTCCTCTTGCCGTAATTTTGTTAGTACAAGACTTAGATCTCTCCTCGGCAAATCATTCATTATGCTGGCAATGTATTTCTAGCACATCTCAATGTCTACTGCCCCTTCAAAATCCGTCCTTTTCCATCAGTGCATTTCTGACATGTCTGGTCTGTTTTATTATAACTCTCATCGTGTTATGGCAGACAAAATCGCGCCGCTCTATCGTTATCTCTAATACAAAGTACATTCCAACTGATTTGATAAATTATTCTCTTCCATATATTATAGCATTTGTAAATCTTGAGTATCATTTAACAGAAAAACTGCTTGGATTTCTGATTTTTCTTTCTTGGATGTATTGGATCACTTACAAGTCAGGACAAATTATTTTGAATCCAGTTCTTATTGCATTTGGTTGGCGACTTTATGAGATCTCTTATAACTTTCCTGGCAGCAGTACCGAGCAGGATTCTAGAGCACTTTGTAACGGTATCATCCAACCCGGAGATCGTTGCAAATACGCAATCATCCAAGATATCGTCATCATCAGAACCCCAAGAGAACCCGTGGAGTGAACCTTGAGTATCCTGACAAACCTAAAGAACTTCGATGTCGAAGTCGCTGAACTCACCCTTTGGGTATTCAAAAAATCCACACCTTCTGGCAAACCGCCTCGGTTTACGGGTAGGTATTTGGACACAACTGAAGAACTAGAAGCAGCACTCAAGGAAGCAGTGCTTGTAGAGCGTGATCGTATTACAGAAGTCCAAAGCTACGGCCTGCTCTCCGAAAATAATGAAAGTAGCGCTCTCTCTATTGGTTTAGCAGAAACTCATGGCCCTATGATTATTGAACAGGCCGAGGCAGAGTTGATTAAGAAGAAGGCGGACACCCTGAAGAAAGTGCAAAATTCTGACTTTTATGTCATCAAGCTTGTGTCCGGTGACCGGGTTATATATGCAGTTCGTAAAACCGATGCGAGCTGGCGCGTACGAAGGGCACGCAACGCAATATCAGTCTTTTTCTCAGATGAGCAACTCGGAATAGATAAAACCCCTACCTTGTACATTTCTCGACATGTCGATTTCTTCATCATTGGTGACGAGGTATTGGTCTCCAATAAAGCAAATTTTGAATCTGTACTAAATTACAAGGAAGCCCATAAGCAAGATTTCGTGACGCTACAGTCTGAACAAGAATTTAATACAATCTTTTCCCATATTGATGCACTGGTCTCATATGTAGGCGATAATAAAATACAGCTTCGTCGGGCAGCAGCGATACGTCAGAAGGCTCACTATAAGGATCCAGAGTTTATGAAACGATTGAGAGCTCGACACAAAGAGTTCATGCTAAATATAATATTCGATGTGGACGGAAAAATTATCCCTACTCCGGAAACTTGCAAAGATATATTTCAAGCTCTTTTGGATCATAGACTATCGTCAGCATTCTCAGAGACAATTTATGATGTTCAGGATGCGAGGGCTGTATGAGGGGTGATCAGGAGCAAAAATTAAGTGTCAGCCCGACGCGCCAGCCCTTGGGCTGTCTTTCGACGCCCGGCCAAACCCTCAAGTTCACAACGCTCCGTGTCCGATAACATGATCGCTACCGCTGCTCTGCCCATCGATCAGACTTCATACGCGACCTATGGCGATATTCTAATAAATTTCTCGATCAGGATACTAGCCCGCATTTCTCACCGGGGTTGTCACGGGGAGGTGTTTGGCTGTTAGCGAGGTCTTGGGAGGGGTGCAAGTCCGGTGTGGCGAGAGTAACCGGTTGATTTATTGAGTTTTTGTGTTGTTTTCGTTGGCCATTGCCGGCGATTGGTGACAATCGGGGGTTGGAGGGCCGGATTTTGTCACGGTAGCGCGATGCCGGGGTCTTTGTGCGGGACCGCTCCGCCCCGCCCGAGGCGGGGTAGGATGCTGTGTCAACGCCAACCTCGGGAGCGGTCCCATGCCAGTGTCGCAGCCTGCGCTGTCGTCGTCCATCGATCTATCGGGCTTGCCGGTTCGGGTTCTTGAGGCGTTGACGGGGTTGGCGGCTGTGTGCCGCGCGCCGCTTGCTTCGGAACCGTGCGTGGCGGCGTTCGAGGAGGCGGAGCATCGTATTCGGGAGAGCGTGAACGCGCTGGGCTGCGAGGTTCTGGGGGCCTGGATCGAGAGCCTCGACGACGGGGCTCTGCGGGTCGAACGGGCCGGGCAGCGGCGGTTCCGTGTGGCGGCCCCCGCCTTCGCGAGGGCAGGCTTTGCCGAAGACGATCATGAGCACACTCGGCCCGGTGACCTACAGGCGGGCGCGCTATCGCCACGGCGCGAGCCGGACTTCGTTCGTGCCCGTGGACGTGAGCCTGGGGCTGGTGAACGACTGGCTGACGCGCCCGGCCGCGCGGCTCGGACTGCTGATGATGGGCCACTGCACGGCGCGGGAAGCGGAAGAGTTCTTCTCGGAGGTGGGCGCCATGACGCCGTCAGCGAGCACCTTGCAACGGCTGGCATACAGCCTGCACGAGCGCTGGGAGGGCCTCGGGCCGCAGGCGCTGGAGAGCATCCGCGGCGCAAAGGACATCCCGCCCGAGGCAATCAGCGCCTCGGTCTCGCTCCCCCGCCTTCGCAGGGGCAGGCTGGCGTCATGGTGGCGCTGCGGGCCGGCGAGGACGGGCGCGCCGAGGCCTGTTGGCGCGAGGCCGCCTGCGGCACGGTCTCCTTCCACGACCGGGAAGGCGAACGGCTCAAGACCCTCTATCTCGCCTGCATGCCCGAGAGCGGCAAGCACACGCTGAAAGCCCAACTCGCAAGCGAGGTCGCGCATATCCGGCAGGTGCGCCCCGATATCGCCATCACCGCCGTCGCCAGAGCCTGCCCCTGCGAAGGCGGGGGGAGCCCCCGACAACTGGACCTTTCTGGAGAGCCTCTCGCCCGAGGCGCAGGCGGTCGACTTCTGGCACGCCTGCGAGCATCTCCGCACAGCCTCCGACCATGCCGTCGATCCCCGCTGGTTCGAGACTTACCGCCATATCCTGCGACACGACCCGCACGGCAACACCAGAGCCTGCCCCCGCGAAGGCGGGGGGTCATACGGGCGCTGCGCTACCTCCGCGACAAGGCAGGTAGGAACCGCGCCGCCATCGAGCGCGAACTCGCCTTCTTCCGGAAGAACCGCAAGCGCATGCGATACCGCGACCTCAGCGACCGGGGCGTCGCCATCGGATCCGGCGTGGTCGAGACAAGGGACTCATGATGCGCACCTCTCTATGTCATTGAAAGACTGGATGTTCCAGTTGCAGGCAACCCTTTCCGCGCCCTTGGTGTTGCGGCGTTTGACGAGCGGTTTTGTGACTGACGGCTACCCTTCTGCGCGGCTCCGTCATCTGACCCGGCATCGAACAGGGACGGCTCCGCCGGATCCTGCTTCCGGAAGAGATCGTCGGCCTTGATTACCCAGGGGGCGCCCTTGCACACTTGCCAGGCTGGCAGCTTCCCGCTTGCGATCCGGCTGATGACCGTCCGTTCGCAGACGCCGAGGATCCTGGTCGCCTCGCGCACACCTAGCTCGCCCCGTTCCTTCTCCTCGCCTTCGCGGTAGGCCGGAATCTTCCGATATGCACGGAAGCTGGCGACACCGGCCTTCCGCCAGCGGCGGCCCTTGCCGGTGTGCCGGCCGCTGCGGTTGAGCATCGCGGCGATGGACTCGTCCGGCAGCTGCCGGGCGAGCGCCGTTATGATCGTCGACGTCTCCTCGTCGGTGGCGTAGCGGTGCCTGCCTGAGGGGCTCTTTTCGACGAAGACCTCGCTGTGGTCGCCTCCCTGCCAGTGCAGGACAAGCCGGACACGCCGATCCTCGACATGTGCCAGCGCCTCGACGAGGGCGGCGCGCAGGATCCGCTTGCGGATCTCGGGGGAAACCCGTTCGTGGCACCAGGCCCGCTCAAGGTCGGCGCCGAGCTCAAGGCAGACGGCCCGCTCCGCGTCACCCATGCGGAACGCCAGGTCGGCCTCCTGCGCACGGGCCAGCGCCGCCTCCATCTCCGACGCCGCAACCAGGCGCCCGTTCCAGCGGCGCTCGAGCTCGGCCGCGACCTGCCGGTTCTCGGGGTCGACCCCGTCAAACTGCCGGAACGCCCGATCGGCCTCGTAGCGGGCCCGCTCCAGCGCCAGTTCCGCCTGCCGGACGGCATCCGACTTCGCCTCGCGATCCTCCTCAACCGCCCGCACCGCCGCCTCCATGGCGACCGGCTCGATCGCCCGCAAAAGCGCCCTGCCCACGGCCTCGTCCACGCGGCGGCCGTTCAATGAGATGCACTTGTCGTCGCCGCGGTTCACCGCCCCGTTTCCGCAGGCGTAGCGGAACGTGTTCCATCTTCCGGAGTAGGAGACCGTCAGCTTGCGTCCGCAGTGGCCACAACGCAGAAGCCCTGCAAGCAGGGCGGCGCCGCCTCGAACCGCGCCCCGCGCACCTTCCCGGCCCGATCCCTGAGCATTGTCCGCAATCACCTGCCGGTTCCGCTCGTACCTCTCCCAGCTGATGTAGCCCTCATGCGTGTCCTTGATCAAGATCGCCCAGTCCTCCGGACACGGGATCTTCCTCTGAACGACGTGCTTGCGCCCGTCGCGCACCTCCGTGCGCATGACGCTACGGCCAAAGGCGTAGGCGCCGGCGTAGACCGGGTTCTCCATGATGTCACGGACCCGGCTGTAGGTCGCACGGGTCCAGTTCACCTCGCGCCCTGTGCCGCCATGCGTCCCGGCCGGCAGCTCGATCCCCTCGTCGAGAAGCCAGAGCATCACCTGCCGCAGGCTCTGGAGCTCGTCGAACTTGCGGAAGACCAACTCCAGGACCGAACGAACCCGCTCGTCCGGATCCTTCTCAATCCGTTCCTTGTCGATGCGCACGTAGCCCGCCGGAACCGACGAGAACAATGCACCCCGCTTGGCCTTGCGAAGCTTGCCCTCCATCATCCGGCGGCGGATGTTCGACGCCTCAAGCTCGCTCATTGCTCCCTGAACTCCGAGCATGAGGCGGTCGGACGGAATCCGGGGGTCGTAGATCGACTGCTCATCGGCCAGGAGGCAGCCGACAAGGGCACAGTGGTCGATCAGCCGGTGCCACTCCGTTCCGTTCCTCGCGAGCCTGGTCGCGTCCACCGCCAGGATGATGCCGATCTCGCCCCGGCAGACCGCCCCGAGCATGCGGTCGAAGCCCGGACGCGCGCTGCCGTCGCCGGAACGGCCGAGATCCTCGTCGATCACCACAGGCTCCGGCCATCCCAGGGCCCCAGCCCGGTCGCGCAGGCCATACTGCCACTCCCGGCTTCCGGGATTGCCGAGGACCTGCTTCATGGTGGACTGGCGGACATACACGATTGCTTCGCGGGAAATGTGATCAGTGGTGATCCTGCTCACCTCGCACCTCCTTCCCATCCGGATCCCGGCCGGTCGCCGCCTGCCTGATCATCTCCGCAACCAGCAGGACCAGCGGCTTCCGCCACTCCCCTTTCAGGACGCCGTCCGGACCCTCCTCCCGGTCGAACAGCGCCCTCTGGCGGACCTTCTGCCCCATCGTCCTCTCCTCCTTCTCCATCAACGGACAGGAGAAAGTCAGACACGATGTCATGAAGGTGCGCCAGCGCCCGAGGCGCGATCGCAGGCTGGAGGACCGTCGGGAACAGCTCCGCCTCCGGCCGTGTCATCCAGTCCTGCAGGGTCAACGGGGATCCGTCCGGCAGGCGGACGATAAACCTGACCGAACCTGACGACGCGTCGCGCCGCAGGAGCTCGACCGACTCGCCGTAATGGGGATGGTGCCGATATCTGACGGTTAGCCGGGCACCCTTTCTGTGGGCATTGTCAGCGCCCGGTCGAAGCCGCCAACAAGATACTCGTTACACAGAGAATGAAGCGCTCCGGCATGCGATGGTGCATCCAAGCCGGGCAGGCCGTGCTCACTGAGCCTGCCCCCGCGAAGGCGGGGGCGCCCTCATCAAATCCGGACGCTTCGATCGCGCATGGGCAGGCTTCATGGGCGATGTCGATACCCCGGCCAACGACAATAACTGCGCCGACTACGCCACCGGGCGCGCCGCATGAACCGGATCAGCCGAGCGATCCCGGCATCGCCATGCCAGACTCACGCCCGGCGTCCACTCCATCGCTTACTGTATTCTCTGCAGATCGCCGGGATATTTATTGGCATGTTCCCCCTTTATCACGGGGGTCCATGCGTGAGGGCTTACGGATAGCATTTGCTTTGCCTCATGCGGAGATAAGGACACACCAGATGGAAGCGACAAGCGGAACGAGGGTTTGGCTGGCGACAATGGCGGTGGTATTCGCGCTTTGCCTTCCGGGACAGACGCTTGCACAGGTCACGGAATACCAGCAGAGGTGTATCGACGCGTGGAGCGACGCACCGGCCTCGGAAGTGTGCAGCTACGGCTCGCTGACGCGGATTAGTGAATCGGCTGACAGCAACGCCGGAAATTGCGACATTCAGTCTGTGAGTTGCCGCGTGGTCGCTAACAACTCGAGTGGGCTCAGCACGGCTTGGGGGCTGAGGGGCAAGAGTTCGAATCGGTCACCTGCGGACACCGAAACGCTTGATGTATGTTTCGCTTCGAGCGACACGGCGGCGTCGGGGTATACGGTGCATTTCAGGGCTGGGTGCAATTCGGGCGAGACTTCGCAAGCCGACATGGAGTGACGACAGCCCTTGTCGTAGCGACGCCCACAATTGGCGAAGGCGCGGGAGTTCACAGATCCCAGTCGCCCCGAAGAAGGAGAAGACGGACTACGCCACCCGGCGCGCCGCATGAACCGGATCAGCCGAGCGATTCCAGCATCGCCATGCCAGACTCACGCCCGCCGTTTCTTTTTTGGACAAACAGAATTATCACATGAGAATATAACTCTCTTATTGACAGCCTGTTACAACAGACACGATAGTGGCCCGGATGCTCGGCTGGCCGGCTGGGTGCCCTCCCGTATCGGGGTCGGTTCCAGTGCACTCCGAACCGAGTTTCCGCGCACGGCAGGCATCGCCGAGATTTGCTCAAGCGAAGAATGGAGACATCGAATGAAGACAATAACCGAACTGAGGAGCCGGCTGACAGGCGCACTGGCGATCCTCGGGCTCCTTTCCGGGGGGCTCGCATTCACCGACGCGGCACTGGCAACCGACGAGGACATAGTGACATACCAGCAGGTATGTCACGACGCCTGGGATGATTCGCCGGCCGACGACGTGTGCTCGGCAACGTATTTAATCCGTATCGGCGCTTCAGATAGCAACCAAACGGGCAATTGCAACGTACGCGACATTTCCTGCAGCCTCTCGGCGCAGAACCAAGCGGAAGAAACGGTCACCTGGACGATCAGTTCCGGCGCATCGAACCGGTCGCCATCGGACACCGAGACACTCGACATGTGCTTCGCCGCGCAGACGGATAGCGAGGGCGAGACCACAGGATACACGGCGGCGCTGAAGGCCGGATGCGCTACAGGCGAAATCACGTCCGAGAACATGGGCGGAAGCACGCTTCCCTACTAGCCGCCAGGGGACCGGCCCGGCACCCCGAAGACACCCGCATCCGGGCTGCACGGTCCGGGTGCGGGATCCATTCCGGGGTGTTCTTCGCGAGAGCGACACCCGAACAGCCCGTATCGGTCGAACGGTCCCGCCGGAAACCGGAATCCAACGCCTGATGCTGCGGTCGACCCTCTCCAACTCGCCCGAGGAGGCGCAGGCTGTCGACTTCTGGCACGCCTGCGAACATCTCCGCACAGCCTCCGACCATGCCGCCGATCCCCGCTGGTTCGAGACTTACCGCCACATCCTGCGACACGACCCGCGCGGCAGCACCAGGGCCATACGGGCGCTGCGCTACCTCCGCGACAAGGCAGGCAGGATCCGCGCCGCCATCGAGCGCGAACTCGCCTTCTTCCGCAAGCACCGCAAGCGCATGCGATACCGCGACCTTAGCGACCGGGGCGTCGCCATCGGATCCGGCGTGGTCGAGACAAGGGACTCATGATGCGCACCTCTCTATGTCATTGAAAGACTGGATGTTCCAGTTGCAGGCAACCCTTTCCGCGCCCTTGGTGTTGCGGCGTTTGACGAGCGGTTTTGTGACTGACGGCTACCCTTCTGCGCGGCTCCGTCATCTGACCCGGCATCGAACAGGGACGGCTCCGCCGGATCCTGCTTCCGGAAGAGATCGTCGGCCTTGATTACCCAGGGGGCGCCCTTGCACACTTGCCAGGCTGGCAGCTTCCCGCTTGCGATCCGGCTGATGACCGTCCGTTCGCAGACGCCGAGGATCCTGGTCGCCTCGCGCACACCTAGCTCGCCCCGTTCCTTCTCCTCGCCTTCGCGGTAGGCCGGAATCTTCCGATATGCACGGAAGCTGGCGACACCGGCCTTCCGCCAGCGGCGGCCCTTGCCGGTGTGCCGGCCGCTGCGGTTGAGCATCGCGGCGATGGACTCGTCCGGCAGCTGCCGGGCGAGCGCCGTTATGATCGTCGACGTCTCCTCGTCGGTGGCGTAGCGGTGCCTGCCTGAGGGGCTCTTTTCGACGAAGACCTCGCTGTGGTCGCCTCCCTGCCAGTGCAGGACAAGCCGGACACGCCGATCCTCGACATGTGCCAGCGCCTCGACGAGGGCGGCGCGCAGGATCCGCTTGCGGATCTCGGGGGAAACCCGTTCGTGGCACCAGGCCCGCTCAAGGTCGGCGCCGAGCTCAAGGCAGACGGCCCGCTCCGCGTCACCCATGCGGAACGCCAGGTCGGCCTCCTGCGCACGGGCCAGCGCCGCCTCCATCTCCGACGCCGCAACCAGGCGCCCGTTCCAGCGGCGCTCGAGCTCGGCCGCGACCTGCCGGTTCTCGGGGTCGACCCCGTCAAACTGCCGGAACGCCCGATCGGCCTCGTAGCGGGCCCGCTCCAGCGCCAGTTCCGCCTGCCGGACGGCATCCGACTTCGCCTCGCGATCCTCCTCAACCGCCCGCACCGCCGCCTCCATGGCGACCGGCTCGATCGCCCGCAAAAGCGCCCTGCCCACGGCCTCGTCCACGCGGCGGCCGTTCAATGAGATGCACTTGTCGTCGCCGCGGTTCACCGCCCCGTTTCCGCAGGCGTAGCGGAACGTGTTCCATCTTCCGGAGTAGGAGACCGTCAGCTTGCGTCCGCAGTGGCCACAACGCAGAAGCCCTGCAAGCAGGGCGGCGCCGCCTCGAACCGCGCCCCGCGCACCTTCCCGGCCCGATCCCTGAGCATTGTCCGCAATCACCTGCCGGTTCCGCTCGTACCTCTCCCAGCTGATGTAGCCCTCATGCGTGTCCTTGATCAAGATCGCCCAGTCCTCCGGACACGGGATCTTCCTCTGAACGACGTGCTTGCGCCCGTCGCGCACCTCCGTGCGCATGACGCTACGGCCAAAGGCGTAGGCGCCGGCGTAGACCGGGTTCTCCATGATGTCACGGACCCGGCTGTAGGTCGCACGGGTCCAGTTCACCTCGCGCCCTGTGCCGCCATGCGTCCCGGCCGGCAGCTCGATCCCCTCGTCGAGAAGCCAGAGCATCACCTGCCGCAGGCTCTGGAGCTCGTCGAACTTGCGGAAGACCAACTCCAGGACCGAACGAACCCGCTCGTCCGGATCCTTCTCAATCCGTTCCTTGTCGATGCGCACGTAGCCCGCCGGAACCGACGAGAACAATGCACCCCGCTTGGCCTTGCGAAGCTTGCCCTCCATCATCCGGCGGCGGATGTTCGACGCCTCAAGCTCGCTCATTGCTCCCTGAACTCCGAGCATGAGGCGGTCGGACGGAATCCGGGGGTCGTAGATCGACTGCTCATCGGCCAGGAGGCAGCCGACAAGGGCACAGTGGTCGATCAGCCGGTGCCACTCCGTTCCGTTCCTCGCGAGCCTGGTCGCGTCCACCGCCAGGATGATGCCGATCTCGCCCCGGCAGACCGCCCCGAGCATGCGGTCGAAGCCCGGACGCGCGCTGCCGTCGCCGGAACGGCCGAGATCCTCGTCGATCACCACAGGCTCCGGCCATCCCAGGGCCCCAGCCCGGTCGCGCAGGCCATACTGCCACTCCCGGCTTCCGGGATTGCCGAGGACCTGCTTCATGGTGGACTGGCGGACATACACGATTGCTTCGCGGGAAATGTGATCAGTGGTGATCCTGCTCACCTCGCACCTCCTTCCCATCCGGATCCCGGCCGGTCGCCGCCTGCCTGATCATCTCCGCAACCAGCAGGACCAGCGGCTTCCGCCACTCCCCTTTCAGGACGCCGTCCGGACCCTCCTCCCGGTCGAACAGCGCCCTCTGGCGGACCTTCTGCCCCATCGTCCTCTCCTCCTTCTCCATCAACGGACAGGAGAAAGTCAGACACGATGTCATGAAGGTGCGCCAGCGCCCGAGGCGCGATCGCAGGCTGGAGGACCGTCGGGAACAGCTCCGCCTCCGGCCGTGTCATCCAGTCCTGCAGGGTCAACGGGGATCCGTCCGGCAGGCGGACGATAAACCTGACCGAACCTGACGACGCGTCGCGCCGCAGGAGCTCGACCGACTCGCCGTAATGGGGATGGTGCCGATATCTGACGGTTAGCCGGGCACCCTTTCTGTGGGCATTGTCAGCGCCCGGTCGAAGCCGCCAACAAGATACTCGTTACACAGAGAATGAAGCGGTCCGGCATGCGATGGCGCATCGCCGGCGGGCAGGCCGTGCTCACTGAGCCTGCCCCCGCGAAGGCGGGGGCGCCCTCATCAAATCCGGACGCTTCGATCGCGCATGGGCAGGCCTCATGGGCGATGTCGATACCCCGGCCAACGACAATAACTGCGCCGACTACGCCACCAGGCGCGCCGCATGAACCGGATCAGCCGAGCGATCCCGACATCGCCATGCCAGACTCACGCCCGTCCGATTTCACTCTTGAGGAAGTCGTCGCCATTCAACTGCGAGTCTCGCAGGTAAGCATCTGCATTGCGATGCGGAAACTGAAGGCTCGACAGCGAACGCGGCAGGTGAGCAGGTAGTTGAGGCAAATCCGAGAGGTCGAGAACGAACTCCGGTATCGAAGACGTGTCACGGTGCCGTCGCAATGCTTCCTCAAGGCGGTTCGCTTGCGACGGCACGTTGTCGATCACGATGACCGGCGTCGGCTCACTGTCCTGGGAGCAAGCCCAACGCCGGTCATGCTGATAGGTTCCGCCTTGATAAACCGCTGGCTTGACCAAACCGCCGGGGCCGGAAAGCGGCTCAAGATGGCTGTCGATGCGGATTCCATCGTCAAAGGAATCGTCGTTGCATCCTGTCAGAAGCGTTGCAAGGTCAATCCGGTGAGACATTCCATATCCTCAAACTTGCCTGTTCCCCGACAGAATCGCCGAAATTGCCCAACTTGGCCAGTTTCCAATATGCGGGCGAGGCAGAATGCGTACGGCCGTTCAGCTTCGGTGTCGTAGAAGGAGACCGTGTCGCAGGCAGCCTCGCACCAGAAAGCTTCGGCGTTCGCCCTCTCCAGCCCGAATACCACCATGGCGGCACTGAGCGAGACGCAGCCGCTGGCCACGTCATACGAGATATCCTGCGCCTCGCAGATACCGTCCGACGCCTGCGGCCTGAGGTTCCTTCAAGGCGCTGGTGCAGCCAGCGCTGCAAACGTGAGACACTCAAGAAACGGAGGCGTGATTCGCCGCAACCGGCGCCATAATGCCGTCGATAACCTTCGAGTATCATGTGGCTCGGCACGATCTCCTGACCCATCTGTTCGCGACAATCGCAACGGCCCTGCATGGTTGTCGGCATCCAATGGCCATGCCGATAACATGTGGATTCGGTCTGGCGCCCGCTCTTGATCGGTGAAACCCCACGACTCAACCCGCGCCCCACCACAGTAGCAGGTCGTTGCGGATATACCGGACGACCCTGTCGGCCTGTCGCTGCAGGTCGTTGCGGCGGGAGTCGAATTGCCCGGCTTCCATGCAAAAGAGGCGCCCCAGGTTTCTCATCCGCCGGTGCGTCTCCGCCTTGCCGCTTTCATATTCCGGGTCGTCGAAGCCCATGATCTCGATGACATAGCGCGCCGAATCACGGAGGAGATGCCGGCTGCCGGCGGGACCACTTTGCCGACTCCCCGGCCGAGCGGCAGCGAACCCGCGAACTGCTGAAAAAGTTCTACGACCTACGCTCCGCGAGCGTGCGTGGCGCCCCTCCTGCCGTCCAAACAGCCCGGGAGGAGGCCAGGGTAGAACGACAACGTAGGGAACTGACCGCCAAGGTGCTCGAAGTGGCGCGGGCCATCCTGAAGGACATGATCGACGAAGGCAGGCCGAGCGACTGGGAACTAGGGCAAGAAACTCGCATCCATCCGCAGAAACCCGCCGCGCAACGACTCGCAGATACCCTCCATCAAATCCGATTCGTTGAGCTGGTCCCTGGCGGAACAGAAGGATATCGACCGGCAGCTCGAGTCCGTGTGGAAGCCCATTGTCGCCGCCGCAGAACCACCGTCGCCCGACGCCGGAGCGAACATCTACCATGACCTATACCCGGATGCCCTTGCCGAATGCCGCCAGCAGGGAATAGATTACGTCGTCATCCATCCAGCTCCACTGTACATGGCTCACCCCAAGTGGCCGAAAGCGGCGTCCGTTCCGCTCGACGAACGCGCGCGATACTACTGCCGGGTGGATGTCGAAAGACACATCGAGCGGTGGCACCAAGCCGCGACAGCGAAGCGGCTTACCCAGTTCCGTGTGCCGCACACCGATAGTGCCATCTATCACCTCAGCCAGCGGTCAAGGTGGCCGCGTCCTCTCAAGTGAGCATGCGGCGAAGACAAGGAGCGTTGATTTGATGAGCACGACGAGTGCCTCTGCGAGGACACCAGGGTCGGGAGAGGCGAGTAAAGAAAGAAATATGGATTGTATTACAACTTGCTATCCGGAATCTGATACTGCGGAGACAGCTTAGGTGCGTTTACCTGACAAGAACTCTTAGCCGCGCAGACGCGTCCGCCGGCTCGTCGTAACCGATGCCTCGGGGTCCGAGTTTCTCCTCATGCGCCGTCACACCCTAATCCTGATTCTGCCTCGGATCCTTCGCCATTCTCATCGAAGGTCCCGGTATGAACATTCCCTCTACCTTCCGCCCACGCCCAAGCAAGCCGTCCACGGCTGATCGGTAGAGGCGCCGTCGATCTTCAACGGTTCCATCCCGATACCGCACGTTGCCGTCCTCGTCTATCCGCGTACCTTCAATCCAATCGATTCTCTCTCGGACAGTCCCACGACTTGCGGGCACCTCTACCGCCAGGTTGCCGAATACCCCGTTCTCGAACACAACGGTGACCGCGTGCCAAGTGCAACCATCCTCTGCTTCGCGAACGAAGGATGCGCGTAGGGACACCAAGCTGACGGCGCGGGACCGCTCAAGAGATTCATGCATGTCGGGGAACACGGCCCACGAACTGAACGACCCATTGGCGAGTCTCCCTCCCGAACGGGTCATCAAGGCCATGTGGTTGAGAAAGTCGAATACATGGCGCATCCCGAGAGTCATCCTCTCACCAGGCGCAAACCACCGCAAAATCTTGCACTTCCCGGTCCACTCCTCTGTAGCGACCGCACTATTGTGCACTAAATCGTTTCGAATCCGACGCAGGTCCCCCATCGCGTCCACCTCGGGCCTTATCGCGTTCGCTTCCGGCCACTTCAGTTCATTGCGGTACCCTCCATCCCAAATGCAATTATATACCCGCTCGATCCATCCCGTGAAGGCCAGTTGCTCTGCCTCGCCTTCGCGCCGCAGCACATCGTTCGCATCGAAGGCAGCCCCCGAAAGCGTCAGCGGGACGTCCACGTAGGACAATTCAGGGTGAGAGGCCAACCTGGCGCGTTCCAGGGGAACCAGCCTATTGTACAGCGCGAGCTCGACGGCTCTAACCGACTCCATCCCTTGGAGAAGATACATCAATGACGCGGTTGCCCTGTACACCTCATACGCAAACGACTCGTCCGTACGGGCCAAATCATCTTTCGCCATTCATGGACCTCCCCGGCACATTTGTATCTGCGCATTTCTTGCCGTGTCCACTCGGTTTTCCTCCTTCTTCCGACTGAGGTGGCCTCGGTTCGTCGGACAACCTGGCGGCAGTCTTAAAGTGTATTGCGGTTGTCGTTCAGGCCGCCAGTATCCTCTTGAATCGATCTTCTTGTTGCTGCTGCTGCGCCTGCGGAGACGTGGTGTCAACCATGATCCCGTCCTCGTCGTCGTGGACGACTTCGCGGGGACAGGGAACACGCTTGCCAAGGGGCTCAAACAGCTCTGGTCGATGGATCAGGATCTCTTCTCGAAACTAGCTGAGCAGGATCGTGGTCGATGACGGCAAAGCCGATAGAAGTCGTGCCGATATCGAAACCGAAAATTAGCGACATGCTAACCAGTCCTTGCGTCGATGCATTCGTCGATGCTAAATTGAAAATCGTAACAAATCGAGAAGCGGCCGGTTTCCTTTTCGCAGCAAATCGACCCTTCGCGTGGGCTCGGCGTCCCAAGGTCACCCGCCGGCTGTATTCGCCCCCGTCATTGGACGGGGGCGTTTCGCGTCAAGCGGGTCTCGTTTCACGCACCTATGCTGACGTGACTACTTCTCGTGCGCCACTACAGCGGATGCTGCGAATCATATTTGGGCACCAGTCGCGATAAGGGACTACACCCGTGCCGGATTACCGGTTGCATCCGCCGCCGTGCCGAGGCTGCGTGTCCCGTCTCCGGCACGGCGGAAATCGCTCTATGATCCGCCGTCATGGTCGCGACGGTCCGCAATCTGACCTCGGCGTCGGCGACGTCGGAGTATTTCCAGCATGAGGGCGGCTACTACCTGGCGTCCGGCGGCGACCGGGAGGCGGCGCGGGCGAAGGAGGCGGAGCCGTTGCACGCGATGCTCAAGGCGATCTGGGCCGAGCGGGCGCGGGAGCTTGGCGAGGTCCCGATCGTCACGCGCTCGCGGGGACGCGTTTCCCTGCCGGTCGTGCCCTCGGCCCTGGAGATCGTCGGCCGCGCCATGGATCATCTGGAGGAACGGCGGTCGGTGTTCGCCGAGCGGGACCTGGAGGCGCTGGCGCTGGGTCATTCGCCAGGGCGGTATTCGATCGAGGCTCTACGCGACGCGATCGCATGGATGGTCCGGGACGGCCATCTGGTCGAGGCCAGGCTTCGGGGCACGGACCGGGCATTCGTCACCGACCGGGCGCTCAAGGCGGAGCGCGCGGTGATTGCCGCGATGAAGGCCGGCATCGGCGCGGGCGCGCTGCTTGCCCTTGAGGCGGCGGTCGCGGCGAATCTGGCGGGCACCGGCCTCACCGAGGGACAGGAGGAGGCGATCCGGACGATCCTGCTGACGCCGGACCGGATCGTCGGGGTGCAGGGCCGCGCCGGAGCCGGCAAGACCACGATGCTGCGCCATGTGCGCGAGCTTGCGGGCAAGCGGCTCGTTGTCGGGCTTGCGCCGTCGACGGCGGCGGCGCGGGTGCTGGAGCGCGAGACGGACATGCCGGCCCGGACGCTGCAATGGTTCCTCGCCCGCTGCCGGGCGGTGGACCCCGGATCGGAGTCCCCCGGATCGAGCCCGGGGCAGGCTGGGGCAGGCGGCGGGCCGGTGATTGAGCGTCTGAAGGAACGGTTCCGGGGCGCGGTACTTGTGCTGGACGAGGCTTCGATGGTCTCGACGGACCAGATGAAGAGCCTGATGCGGATTACGAAGGAGCTCGACATAGCGCGCCTGGTTCTGGTGGGAGACCGAAGCCAGCTTCGCGCGGTGGAGGCGGGCCAGCCGTTCCGCCTCCTGCAGAAGACGGGCATGACGACGGCGGTGATGGACGAGATCCTCCGCCAGCGGAGCCCGGCGCTGAGGGCGGCCGTGACGGCGGTGCTGGAGGGCGAGCCCGGCGAGGCGGTGGAGCTGCTCGGCAGCAGCGTGCATGAGGTCCCCTGGGATGAGCTTGGGCAGAAGGCGGCGGAGGCGTGGCTGGAACTGGACCCAGAGACCCGGTCCAGGACCCTGCTGGTCGCGCCGACGCACGAGCTTCGCGCCGAGATCAACGCGGCGGTGCGCGACGGGTTGGCGGCGGAGGGCGTGCTCCGGGGCCAGGCGCTCCGCATCGAACGCCTGGTCGGGCTCGGCATGACGCGGGCCGAGAAGGCGGACGCGCGCAACTACCGGGAAGGCGACACGGTGGTGCCCAACCAGGACCTCATGCCCTACCGGGTGAAAAGGGACGAGGCGCTGATCGTGACGGGCCTCAAGGAGGACCGCGTGCTGCTGTTGCACCCGGACGGCAGGCCGCGCCATATCGCGCCGCAGCAGGGCTATGTCCGCTACCGTCTCGACGTCTACGAGACGCAGGCCATCGAGATCCGCGCGGGCGACCGCATCCGCTGGACCCGCAACGACAGGAAGCGGGACCTGGTCAATGGCGAACAGGCCGAGGTGGCGGCGATAACCAAAGACCGGGTGCGCTTCCTCCGGGCTGACGGGCACACGGTCTCGCTCAGGCATGACGACCCGCAGCTGCGCCACCTGGACCATGCCTGGAGCTCGACCGTGCACGGCGCGCAGGGCAGCACGGCGGATGGGGTGATCGCGGTGCTGGACTCGGGCCACGGCGCGCTCACCGACCAGTCGACCTTCTATGTGGAGATCAGCCGAGCGCGGGACAGTGCGGTGGTGCTGACCGACAACTGCGAGCAACTGGTCGAGGTCCTGGAGGCGCATACCGGCGAGCGCGCGACCGCGTTGGAGGCCACAGGCGAAGTGATTGTGCCGGAGCCGGTACCGGTGCCGATCCCCGACAAGCTGCCCGCCTGGTCGCCGCATGAGGAATGGGCAGAGCTGGAGGAGAAGGCGCGCCACGAGGGCACGATCCTGTTCCGCGTCGAGGGTTACGAAGGGCTTATCGGTCGCGCGCAAAAGCTGGTCGCCCTCTACCCCGATCTGCCGGCGCCGGTCCGGGAGGATGTGGACGGGCTGCTTGCCTATGACAGCGGCTGCCGCGAGGGCGACGGGGGCGCGACTGAGTTCCTGGGCTTGCTGGATGCCCACGACGAACGGCGGAACGCTCTGGAACGCCACGCCGACGCCGGGGACAGCCTGGTTGCCGAACTGGAGGCGTATCCGGCCTGGCGGGAGATGTCGGAACGTCTCGCGGCGAACGGCAAGGCCCTGCTCGAAGACCTGGGCGAGCACGCGGGCGAGGACGGCACGAAAATCGCCGGACGCCTCGACGGCCTCGCCGAGATTCTCCTCGTCGACGAGGCCGTCCCGCTTTTCCTGGAGGTCCGGCAGGAGGTTCGCGAGCGGGCGGAGGCGGCCGGCACGATTCCCTACCATGCCGCCCGTCACGACGTGCTTCTGGAGCTGGCCCGTGCGCTGGTCCCGCACAGGATCGTGCCGACACGCGTGCGGCGCGCGCTAGAGGAAGTCATCGCCGAAGCGGAGGCCTGCGACAGGCGGGTGGCGGAGATCGCCGCGCTCCGCGACGAGACGGGCAGGCTTGTCGGGGAACACGGGCAGCTGGAGACGCGCGCCGGCGACGAGTCGCCGACCGTGCTGGCGGAGTGGGAAGTCTGGTCGGAGCGCTCCGGAGCCGCGGCCAGACGCTGGCATGAGATCGGGGACGATCCCGGCACATGGCGGCCCCATCTCGACCGGATGCGCGAAGAGGCCGCGGCAATAGACACTGCCCTCGACCGGCTCGGGGACATGCGCGAGCGGGACGAAGCCTGGGCGGACCTTTCGGCAGTGCGCCTCGTAATCCTGGAGCAGGCCGGGATCGAGCGCCTGCCGCCGTTCTATCTGGGGGACTGGGACGCCTTTGTCGAACGGGCCAGGGCATTTTCCGAACGCGAGGACCTGCCCGGGGCCGCGGCGGCGCTGGCCCGGGGAATACTGGAATACGACCGCGACTGCCGCGAGGCGCGCGGCGCCATCGACGGGTTCCTCACCGGCGAGCGGGAGCACCGGAGAGGGTGGGACGGTCTCCAGAACGAGGCGGCGCGTGCGCGGCGGGAGGGAGAGGACCGGAACCTCTCCATGGCCGAGCTTCCCGGATACGGTCCGCTCTCGGAGTTCGCCCGCACGCTGCGCGAGACCGGCGAGGCGATCCTGGATAACGACAATGCGAGGCGCTACGACCCGCATCTCGACCGGGTGCGCAATGCCAGGGCGGATATCGCCGCCGCGCTGGAGCACCTTGCCCGGCACAGGCCTTTCGAACGGTTCCTCCCGGTCATGGACGAGGTCGCGAGGGTGCGCGGCGAGGCGGAGGCCCGGAATATCCTGCCGTTCCACCATGACGACTGGCCCGAGGCCGTCGACGGCGCCGAGGAAGCTGCGAAGGACCCGGCGCTCGAAGCGGTGGCGCGACGCCGGCTGCAGGCGGTGCTCGACGAGCATGCGGACCGTGCCGCGGAATGGGCGATCGTCAGGACGCTTCTCCAGGACATGGAAGAACTGCAGGAAGAGGAGCGACGACTCACCGAAAGCGCAGAACGCGAGGGAATTCCGGTGACATTGCTGCCCGACTGGCGGAATTGGCACGATGCGAGCCGGTATTTCGCGGAGGACGCCGAGGCGGCGCTGGACGAACTTCGCGGAATCGGACACTGGCGGAGCCGCCCGGACGATGAGGCCGTCCTTGAGGAAGGTGTCGAAAAGGCGCTCGACGCCGAGGCGGCGCTGTCCGACGACGAACTTCGCGGAATCGGACACTGGCGGAGCCGCCCGGACGATGAGGCCGTCCTTGAGGAAGGTGTCGAAAAGGCGCTCGAAAGCCGCCAGCTCCCGGAGAGGGAGGACGCGCATGTTGCCGCCATGATCGACGAGGAGAGGGCGCGCCTGGGCAATGTGCACGCGGAACATGCGTTCGGCCGACGCTGGCGGGTCGGTCAATTCCTGGTCGAGGGCGACCGTCTCCGGATTGCCGACCATCCCTTCCTGCCGGACGGCGAGGCGGTGGTGGTTGCGACCGGACTGACCGGCGGGCTGACGCCCGCAGACGAGCTGGAGCTGGAATGGGTGGCGCCGGGGCAGGCGCGCGACCCGCCGGGCGAAGACATCCGTGCGGGCGAGCTCGCGAACGCTGTCGTCTGGCGCGCGGACTGGGTCCATGACGGGCTGCGCGATGCGGCGCTGATGCGTGAGCGGCCCCGTGCCTCGGAAGACTTCCCGTATCTGTGCAACGGGGATGTCGCGATCGGCGACCTGTTGCGCTGGACCGAAGTCGCGCCGCCCGAACTGTCGGCCGAGGACCACCACGTGCAGACGGGCCGTCCGAAGATCGTTCATGTCGAGGCCGAGCTTGTCGAGAGGGTCGCCGAGGTGTCGCCGATGGCGGATGTCTGCGTCCTGCGGGAGACGGCGCGTTCCGACGACAGGCCCTGCCGGCAGCGGCGGAGCGTTCCGCTTGCCAGGCTGACCGTGGGGGGCTGCATGCGGGCAGCCTGGGCCCGGGAGGAGGACCGCGAGGCCGTGTCGCTCGTCGAGGACCGGCGGCTGGGTGAGGAACGGCAGGAACTGCGCAAGAAGGGGCCGTATCTCAGCATGAGGCTCGAGCCGGAATGAGCGCGGGACGGCTCGCGGTTCGCGCAGTGCGTTTCGGGATGCGGTAGAGTCCGCCGCGTCCTGCGTTTGTCGAGGAAACGGGCAGAGGTTCCGGGCCGGTCGTGGTTCTCCATCTGGTAACGAGGAAGACGGCGAAGAAGCCGGCCAGCATCGTCCGGGCGCTTTCGCCCGAGGAGGAGGCCGCCCTGCGCGCGGTGAAGGGCGGCGATGTTCCTCCCGAGGCGAATGCGCTCTACCGCGCGACGGTCGCCAACGCGCGCGAGAAGGGATTGTGGATTCTCTGCGATTGCCGCGGCGAAAGCGTTCCGGAGAGGCCCGCCATTCCGCTGCGTCGGTACCGGGACGGGCGGATCTTCCTCATCAATCTTCCCGACCCGCCGGTCCGCCATGAAAAGGGCTGCGTCTTCGGCCCCGGCATCGACGGGTCGGAGAGGGGACTGCCGCCGGTCCTGTTCCGCGATGTGCTCGATCCGATCGACCATGACGAGGAGCAGGCGGACGAGGACGACCCTGGCGAGGGTCCGACCCGGCCCTGGCGGTTCGCGGGGACCGGCACGGGCAGGCAGCGCCCGACCCTGGCCAACGCTCTGCGCACGCTGATGAGGACCGCGAGCCTGCACAGGCTCTCGGTCGCGGACCGGTTCGCCACGTCGCAGGAATGGCTTGCCGGGATCGCCCGGGCGGCAGAGAGGTTCCGCAGCCCGGCCACGGTCAGCATGTCCGAGCTCCTGTTCACCG
Source organism: Alphaproteobacteria bacterium (assembly GCA_965261985.1). Classification (GTDB taxonomy): domain Bacteria; phylum Pseudomonadota; class Alphaproteobacteria; order Bin95; family Bin95; genus Bin95. Next base: position 2,513,906 of record OZ253490.1, on the reverse strand, counting down.
ACCCCGGGCAATGGGCATCGGGCCATGTCGCGAGGGTCATGGACGAAGTCGCAGGAGAATGGCCCAAGACCAGAAAGCCGTTCGCATGGCTCTGCTGGATTGCCCACGACCTGGGCGATCGCGAGATCAACGGGACCGGCCCGCATTTCGGTCATGTCGACGTCCGGACCGACGTGGCCAGCCCGACTGTCGGGCGCAACCGGGTGGAGGGGCCCTGGCTGTTTCTCGGGCGGGTGGGCCGGTCCGGGGACAACGGGCCATGGGAGTGCCGGGAGGCCTGCGCGCAGCCGATCGTCTCCGCCCGGTGCCCGATCCCGGTGGAATCGCACAATGAGCGCCGCGCCCTTGGAGCGCTGCGTTCCGTGGTCCGGAGCCTGGAGAACGATGCGGAGTTGGGAAAGGCGCTCGGCGGCAGGGCCCGGGTCGAACTCGAAAGGCCGCTCGCCCGCCTCGAGACGATAAGCGGCCTCTGCCTGCCCGACTTCATCCTGACTGTCGCCAGACCCGTCGAACCGGGCTCTTCCCCTGCCGGCGACCGGCATATCGCCCGCGACGCAGCGCGCTATGTCATCGAGGTCATGGGCTTCGACGACCCGGAATACGAGCGCAAGAAGGCGGAAACGCACCGGCGCATGAGAAACCTGGGGCGCCTCTTCCGCATGGAAGCCGGGCAGTTCGACTCCCGCCGCAACGACCTGCTGCGGCAAGCCGGGAGGATCGCACGGTATATCCGCAAGGACCTGCTGCTGCGGCGGGTGCGGGATTGAGGCCGTTGCCTTGTATGGGGCGGGAACCCATGCCGTCCGTCGCGCGATTTCGGTTCGGGCGTTCGGGATGTAGGCCGGACAATGCGCGCGGCGCCTGGCGCCGAATGCGCGCTCAGCCCTGCCGCAGCCGACCCCGATCATTCGCCTTCAATGGCCGCAAGCAATTTGTCGAAGTTCTCAGCCACCTCGTATCGGGCGGGGTTGTCTCCGGTCTGGAGTGCCTTGAAATGCTCCCTGCCGCATTCGATCTTTGCGGCTTCGTCGAGGCGGAGGTCGTCCGGTAGCGTGCTCCCTTTGGTTTCGACGACGAAGTACAGCCGTTCACCCGCGTCGGAATCGACCAAAACCGCCCAGTCCGGATTGCAGCTCCCGAGAGAGGCGTCGGCACGGTGAAACGGCCGGGAAGCCTGGCGTACACCTTGGCCGCGGTATTTTTCTCCAGCTCGTCTGCGAAACAGGCCTCGATTCGGGATTCGTATATGACCTTCTCGTACACCGATTTCTCCGCATCGATCATCTTCCTGAGATAGCCGGTGAGCTCCTGCTGCTGGAAAAGCTGCTGCGCATAGCCGGCCAGCTACCGGGCAAGCTCCGATCGGTTCATTTTCCCTCTCTTCGCGTTCGCCGCGCCCGGCGTTCTAGAACCTGGCCGTCATCCGGAACCCGATAGCGTGTTCGGCATCGCCGGTCCCGTCGGCCTGCTCGCGCCGTGTCGCCGCCAGCCCGAGTTCCAGAGAGACCGGGCCGCCCCGGGTCAGGTTGAGCCGCCAGCCGAGGCTCATCTCCCGGCTGTCGTTCGACAGCCCGAGCCCGAGCTCCGGCGTCGAGGTGAACCGGTCGCCCAGGGCGGAGAGGCCGTAGCCCAGCCTGAGGTCCAGACGGCGGCGCCGCAGCTCGTCCCCGCCGTCCCCCGCTCCATTGTCGTTGGCCGCCAGCCCCGCCAGGGTCTCGCTCCCGAGCAGCGCGTCCATGCCGCCCTGCGACGAGCCCCCAAGGCTCTGGCTGAGCCTCAGCGACGGACCCCGGTCCGACCCGGGCCGCGGCACCCAGCCAAGCCCGGCGCTCGCACCCCATTCCCGGAAGCCCGAAGCCTCGTGCGCAATCAGCCCGCGCGCCTTCAGATCCACCGAGAGGCCACGGCTGGCATCGGCGAAGGTGAGGCCGCCGCCGATATCCGCGCCGAAGCCGGTCTCCGCGTCGCCGCCGTCAAGCCGCATGCCGATCTCGAAGCCGGGCGTCAGCACCGCCCCGCCCCCGAGCGCAAGGGCTCGCGAGCCCTCGACGCCGGCGCGCATCAGCCACACATTGCCCTCCGCCGCCGCCAGCTTGCCGTCGTTCGAGTCCGTCGCCGCCTTCGATGAGGTGCGCGAGAAGCGCATGTCGCCCTTCACCGCCAGCGCAAGCCCGGCCCCGTTCTCCGGACGCAGCACCTCGCCGCGCAGCCCGGCCGCGCCCATGAACATCGAGAGGTCGGTCTCGACACGCGTGCCGTCGCCATATTCCAGCGTCAGGTCGCCCGACCCGGAGCCGCCCGTCGCCCAGGCCGTGAGGCCGTCGCCGAGCCACAGGCCAATATAGGGGTAGAGACCCGTCAGCACGGCCTCGACCTTGCCCGAGGCGTTCGGCTCGTCGCCGGTCGAGCGGTAATCGCCCGTGCCACGCGAATGGCCCACGGCAAGGCCCGCGGTCCAGTCCGCTGCCGCCCAGTCCGCCCCGACCAGCCCGGTGGTCACCTCGCCGTCCAGGGTGAGGTCGCCCTCCCGGCCGTCGAAGCCCGCGACCGAAGCCCGGCCCCAGAGCGTCGCGAAGCCCCCGGCCTCGCGGCCCCCGGCCGTCAGGGCGAACGACGTCCCGGTCAGGAAATCACGGTCGCTCAGCGCCCGGCCGTTCCCGCCCGACGCGTCCCCCTCCGGTTCGCCCCGCGAGAGCCAGGTCCGAACCGCGTCCATCGACTCGCGGTCCGCGGCATCGGCGTCGAACGCCGCGGTCCTCTCCGCGCCACCCTGCCACGATGGCAGGGCCTGGCCGGCCAGCGCCAGCCGCGCGCCAGCCTCCCGCGGCGCCGTCAGCCGCGCCTCGACCGCTTCCACCACCTGTCCGGTCACCGTGCGCCCGAAGCGCGCGATCCACGCCTGCGGCATCGCGTCGGTGTTCTCGATCGTCCCCGTCGCCGTGGCGTCGGACAGCCAGACATTGTTGCCCGAGGCGTTGCTCAAGGTCAGCGTGAAGGTCTCCTCGTCCTCGTCGTGTTGGTCTTCGATCACCGCCACCGAGACCGTCTTCGTCAGCTCCCCGGGCGCGAAGCTCAGCGTCCCGCTCGCTGCCGTATAGTCCGAACCCGCCGTCGCGGTGCCGTCCGAGGTGGCATAGTCCACCGTCACCGTCGCCGCCGCCGCGCGGCTGAGCGCCACCGTGAAGTCGACCGTCGCGTTCGCGGCCTCCCGCACCCGGGCGTCCGCCACGCTCAGGCCCGGCGGGCCGATGACGTTCGCCTGAAGGCCGCTCGACAGCGCCTTGCCGGCGCTCGTGCACATCGCCCCGGTGTCGGTGCAGGTCCCGGTCGGACCGAGGCCGATCGCGATGTCCGCGCCCGAAGCCGGATTGACCGCGATCTCCCAGAGGTCGTTGCGCCCGTCCACGCGCCGTGCGCCGGCCGCGCCGGCCGTGCGGCCGCCCTGGGTCACCCGCACCGAGCTGTCGCGGATCGTCTTCCAGCCGATCGAGATGGGCTCGCTGAACAGGATCCGGAACGTGAAGGAGCTCCCGTCATGCCCCGAAGGCATGTTCACGAAACTTGCCGTCAGCGGCGCGGGGCCGGGGATGACGGTCGAGATCGCGGCCTCGAGCCGCCGTCCGTCCGATGCGCACATCGTCTTCTCCGGGTCGGCACAGTCCGCGCTGGCGTTGAGCCGCACCGTGACGTCGTCATCGCCGGTCGGTGCGACGACGATGCCCCACAGGTCGCTGCGCCCGCCGACCCGGTGCGTCCGGGTCAGCGTGCCGTTGGCGATGGCCAGCGAGTGCTGCACTCCCTTCCAGCTGGTGGAAAGCGCGGCGTCCAGGCTGAGCCGCAGCGAGATGGTGCCGCTGCCTGTATGGCTTGCCGGGACGTTCTCGAATGAAGCCGTCAGTCCCGTCGTCTCGACCTGTTCCTCTGCTGTCGTCTCGACCGGACCGGCGATGGTGGCCTCCAGAGCGTTCGACAACGAACGTCCGTCCGCCGTGCACAACGCTCCGCTCTCGGTGCATTCCCGGTTCGCTGCGACGCTCAACGTCACGTCCGCATCCGAATCGGGCTCGATGTCGAGCTGCCACAGATCGCTTTGCCCATCGACCCGGCTCGCGTTGGTCAGCTGCGCGTTCGTGAGCGTGAACGCGTGGTCTCGCACCGCCTCGTAGCCGGTCGCGATGGCTTCGCTGAGCTGCAATCGTACCGTGAACGCCGTCTCGCCGTCGTGGCTCGACGGCACCGATTCGAGCGTCGCGGTCAGGGGGTCTCCCGTCGTCGTCCCGATGTCGACCCCGCCCTGGGTGTGTGCGTTCCAGTTCCCTGCCTGGAGTCGGACCGGTCTGTTCGCGAGTACCGGCCCCGGTCCGCCGGTTGCCGATGCGATCGTCGCCCCGCCCGTCGCCCGCAGCGCGTTGACCCGGACCAGGATTTCGGATGTCCCGATGTCGCTCGCCTGCAACTCGTACGCGAACTCGATCGCGCTGCCGATGTTGCTTCCGTAGTAGTGGTACAGCGGCTGGCCCACCACTGCGCGGAAGGCGGCGCGCCTTTCGTTCCCTGCGATGGTGACTGCGAGCGAGGGTTCACCGCCGCTCGAGCGCACGCGCACCGGGTGGTCGAACATCACCCGCACGATGAGGTCGTCGCCCGCCTCGAGCGAGCCGAAGTCGCCCGCCCCCAGGCCCACTCCCACCACCTTCGGCCCGGCGTCGGGCATCCGCACCTCGATCGAGGCCGCCGGCGAGCTGTCGGTGACGATCCGGTCACTGTGTATCGCGCGGACCTGCGCCCGCAGCTCGAAGGCGTCCGCGAGGTTCGCGGACCCGCATCCGAGCGTGCGGCTGTCGAACCCGAACGACCTCCTGTTCGTGCCGCTCGGCCCGCTGTGCGGGATCGTGTACCAGCGCCCGAAGGACCGGTTCGCCGCGCATCCGAATCCTCCGACCCTGCTCCTGCCTTGCGGATATCGTCCCAGCCGGAACTGGTGCGCCGTGTACTCGCCCTGCGCCGGCGGGGTCCAGGAGAGGCTTCCTGTGGTTCGCATCACTCCATCGGTGCCGACGCGCGTTGTCCGGCTCAGAGACAGTCCCGTCGGCACGCTCGACTCGAGCGTCGCCTGCGCGGTCGCCCGCGCCGGCGCGCCATCGCCCTGGGCGTTCACCGCCCGCACCTCGAAGTCGTAGGTCCTGCCCCCGTACACGGGCTCGACGGTCTGGCTTCGCGCGCCTGCGCCGCCGCTGACCCTGCTCCACGCACTCCATGAACCGCTCTGGCGCCGGTAGCGGTGCTCATAGCGGGTCACCGCGCTTGCGTTGGCCTTGGCCGCACTCCACGACAGCGCCACCTGGCGGTCGCCGCCTCTGGCCGACAGCGAACCCGGCGCGCCCGGGACGTCCAGCACGTCGTTGTCGATGATGATGAAGTCCGTGCCGCAGCGCACGCCGGGCGCATTGACCTCGCACAGCGATCCGTCCGCGTTCGCCAGCTTGATGGCTCGGTGCAGGGTCAGCGGCGGCGCTGGCCGGGACAGCGCGACGTAGAAGCGCTCGTCGTCCTCTCCGCCCACCGAGTCATCGCTGATCGGAATCTCGACTTCCTTGACGATGACCCATGCCCCGTTGCGCCGCCTCCACTCAAAACCGGAGAGCCTGACCGTGCCCGAGCTGCTCGAGAAATCGCTGCCTGCGGTCGCGGTGTCCGAGACCGCCGACCATGCGACCCAATGGGCGTCATTCGGCTTCGGAGAGTTTGCGAGCACGGTCTCCGCAACGATCCTCACGACGGCTCGTCCGTCCCCCTCCAGGAGAAGCCGGCGCCCCACCCGCTCCGCCCGCACCTTGATCACCGTCTCCGCGGCCACGATTTCCAGCCGCGCCGATGCCAAGGTGTCTACCACCTGATAGCCCGTCCCAGGCTGCAACGTCGCCGTTACGAATCCGCCTCGCAGCGGCGCATCGGGGGCGAAGGTAAACTGAAGTATGTTTTGCTCCTCCGGCTTGACTGCACCCCCCTCGACATAATGGTTGGATTCCGTGCCAATGGACCATGATTCGTCTTGGTCGATCGCAACAAATATCTGCCTCTCGCCTGTCACCCCCTTCGACAACCACAAATAGAAGCGGGATCCGTCGTCCGTGATCAACACGCGCTCGTGCACTGGCGCGATCCGTGCAACCGGGTCCTGCGCCGCAGCCGGCGTGGCCGCACCGAAACACACAAGGACGAGCACAGCCAGAGCCAGCGCAGAGGCGCCAATCCGCCCGGCCGCTAGACGGGGAAGGGAGGAATGAAATTCTCCGCGCGAGGACCGCGCGGGGGAACAAGTGTCAGGCCGGGAGGGCCTAAGCGGCCAACCTAGCCGAGGGCATACCTCTCGGCTCTCGGCTCTCGGCTCTCGGCTCTCGGCTCTCGGCTCTCGGCTCTCGGCTCTCGGCTCTCGGCTCTCGGCTCTCGGCTCTCGGCTCTCGGCTCTCGGCTCTCGGCTCTCGGCTCTCGGCTCTCGGCTCTCGGCTCTCGGCTCTCGGCTCTCGGCTCTAATTATACCCGAAACGGCGCCCGATTCATTCGAGAACATGCCCGACAACCTCTCACTGACCAAGCGTCTGAAGGGACAACGGCCCCGACAACGGCCCCGGCACCGCGCAGCCCACCGCGATTCGGCAGGATCGCCAATTCATGACGACCCATGCAAGATATTGTCAATACCTGTCTTTCTTATTTATGAAATAATTCATTTATTCCTTTATCGACTGTCGGCAAACTGTCTATCTACAGTCGTGGCCGCAAGCCACTAGGTGACTAGCCCCCAAAGAAGCCCGCACCCACACCGAAACGGAGTCAATCGGCATGAAACTCAACGTCTATTCAAACAGTGACGGCGTGGACGACAGGGGGCGCCTCGATCTTCTTGCGAGGCTCATGCGGCCGACGACACTCTCCCTTCTGGACCGTTTCGACATCGGGCCCGGCATGAGCTGCCTGGATGCCGGATGCGGGACGGGCGACATCACGTTCGAGCTTGCCCGACGGGTCGGACCTCGCGGCAGGGTGGTCGGTATGGACATCGACGTAGTGAGGATCGAGGAGAACCGGCTGGAGGCAGCGGACCGCGGGCTGTCGAATGTGGAATTCCAGGTGGGCGATGTCCGGAAGTCGAATGCCGGCGGCGCAGCGTTCGACCTCATCTATTCAAGGTTCCTGCTCGATCACCTGAGGCAGGCCGAAGATGTGGTGCACAATATCGCCGATATGCTCAAGCCGGACGGCACACTGATTGTCGAGGGCGTAGACTATCGAGGGTGGTACAGCTATCCGCCGCTCCCTGCATTTGATCGCCTCTTGGACTTGATGAGCCGTGTGCGGGACGTCACGGGAGGCACGCCGGACTTCGGCACCCGGATGCCCGTGATGTTCCTGAATGCGCAGTTCACCGACATAGAGACGAACGTGTTTCAGTATCTGCAGCTCACAGGCGAGTTCAAGGGGTGGGTCATGATCGCCCTGCCCAGAGAGAAGGTGGAATGGATTATTGTAGCCGAATTGGCCGAGAGAACCGAACTTGAAGATCTGGTTTGTCAGGTAAGAGCGCACATCGAAGACCCCCGGACGGCCGTGGGGACGCCGCGCTTCATTCAGTGCTGGGGGCGGAAGGGCCGATAGTTAGGGGAGCGGGGCTGGCCTGCCAGAAGGACAAAGGTTCCAAGCCGATATTGCGCTTGACGCCCTGATAGACATCGCGGCCCGCCGCCGCACCCGCGCCCATGACGGCACTGCCGCCCGCAATGAGGGCGGTCGTCTGGAGTATGGACATTGAGATTCCCCTACCCTCAGTCGGTGAGGCCGGGGGCTGCGCGGTGCTCGACGGTCATGGCGGGCACCCAAGGCGCAGCCGCGTTACCCCTGGAACATTGCATTGCCGGCATCCCAATCAAAACAACTGATGCTGCTGTGGCCGTCGCCCGGGCGCATCTCCGGCCCCATGCCCTTTCCGTCGTTCGGGCATCCGGGTTTCCTTCGCTTGGTTTGGCATGAAGGCAGCAGCGACCGCTTCCGCGCGCGCCTCGCCGAACACGGTGCGGAGCCCGTCGCGGGCTTCGGCCTGCCGGCCCTCCCGAACCATCGCTTGAAGCCGCTCCCGAAGCATTGCCTGGGCAAGCGCGCCGAAACGGTGAGCGTCTTCACGATAATCGATGGTGCTGTAATCACGTTATTTGATGGGCCTCGGCCGCCGATCGGGGTGAACCTGCGCGGAGTGTCGCGAGGCCGTCGCCGCGTCAAGCCGCTATGCGGCTCCTCCGCTTCGCTACGGCCCTTCGGGTGATCCGCCGCCGTCCACGCGACGAAGTGCTGCCATGGCCGTAAGCAAGCTTCCGGCCATGGGCCGATCGCTTTACGCAGTGGAGACTTGGACCCGAGGGGACGTCGATGGGGGTGGTTCCCGTTGCCGGTTCCCCCTCTAACTCCTAGGGATTGCGGGAACCGGGAACCGGGAACCGCGGGGCATCCGAAGGTTGGTTACCGTGGACGTCGTCGTCTGGCGTCGGCTTATTCATTCCAGCTTCGACGATGCTGTAGCCGCCCGCAGCGTCGCGCTCGACCCGTCCTTCGCAGACGAGCTTGCCGAGGATCGCGCCGACTGTCTTGTGCCGGGTTGCGGCACGTTCGCGGATCTGGCGCTGCGACAGCGGCGTTTCGGCATCCGCGAGCGCCTGGACGATGCGCTGTTCGGGGGTTTCGGGCTCTGGCGCGGCCTCGGCCGGCCCTGCCCGGCAGAGGCGCAGGGCCAGCCCCTGGCCGTGATCGGCGAGTTCGACCTCGATATCGTTGAGGCCGGGAGCTGCGCGATGCTCGACGGTCATGACGATCTGCTTGTCGCGGCGGCGCAGGTACAGGTTGCTGTCGCCCCAGTAATCCCGTGCACGGGATTACTGGGGTAATGCCGAGCCGGTTGTAATGCCGAGTGGCGAGCGGAGAACCGCTACGGCGCTGGGGTTCTCCGCACTTTGACTCGGCATTACATCGGGCCGTGATGGCGAGCAAAGTTCGTTCTCTCAACCAATGGAGAACGAACAATGACTGTTTTATCCGGGCCCCGAGTCCTGGCGAGCGCCACTCTGGCCGACTTCGCCGCCATCATCCTCGCCTTCATTTTCGATCTGCGTCGTCGAGCCGAGATTTCAGAGACGCGGTGTTGCCGGTACCAGCGTATTGCCCAGCACTTCCTGATCTGGCTTGAACTCACCGGTATCGAACTCAAGACGGTCGACGGGACCATCATCGATCGCTTTCTGGGACACGATTGTCGTTGTGGCGCACCGGGCGCGCCCGTCCACCTCCGGCGGTGGCGCAAACGCCACACGTCCCCTGAACTCATGGCCTTCATCCGGTTCCTGGAGCGGACGGGGCATATCGAGACCCCTGGTGAACTGGAGGACAATCTGCGGTTGCTGGACGCGTTCCTCACCGGTTTGCGCGACGCCGGCTACGCGGTGGCAACCATCCGGCTGTTCCGTCAGGGGTGCACCGGTCTCATTGTCTGGCTTCATCTTTCCCGCATCCGCCTGTGCGATCTGACCTCCGAGGTCTATGCGCACTTCGAGAACAGGCAGTTCGTCTGCTCGATTCCCGGGGTGCTTTGCGGCCGCGGGAGGGCGCGACCCGGAACGACGTACGAGGCTGCACTGCGCGGGTTCCTCAAACACCTCGTCGTGATCGGGCGCATTGCCCCACTGGAGCCGGCCCCTGTCGAACAGATGCCGCCCGACAGCTCGGGCTGTCGAACGACAGCCGGGAGATGAGCCTCGGCTGGCGGCTTAACCTGACCCGGGGCGGCCCGACCTCTCTGGAACTCGGGCTGGAGGCGACACGACATGAGCGCACAGGCGGGACCGGCGACGCAGAGCACGCCATCGGGGTCCGGCTGACGGCCAGATACTAGGTCCTGTGGACGGATTTGATCAAGATGAATGCGGCGGCGAGGGCGACGAAGGAGCCGAAGTTGGTGGCGGTCTTTTCGCATCGCAGCGCGATGCGTTGTAAGATCGTATGTTCTTCTGCGGCTGTCTTATGCTGAGGCGGTTCGCCCTACACTGGCAGTCCCGCGCCCTGGTCGGCCAGTTCGCCTACGCAAAACACCTTCGGCTTGAGCGCCGCGCCGACAGCGTGCAGCAGATTAGCGAGCGGCCCGTAGCTCGACCGTTCGTCGGTCGCGCCACCGGAGGCGCGCACCCGTCCGAGGTCGGCGAAATACGCCTCAACCGTGAGCATCCGGCGAGGACCGTCTGCGAGGCCGGCGTGGCCGCAGGAGTGAAGACGTTGACCGGTTTGGACGCGCGGTTACCGTTCGTCGGCTGGTCGGCCCCGTCGAGCGACGGCGGATCGCCGGTTACGCAATGGAAAGTGCAGTGGAAGTCTGGAACCCAGGCGTATGGCACGACCCGGCAGGAGTTGTTGCCGGCGACGACCATTGCGGCGATCTACGCGGACGAACGCGCGTTGCTGCCGGGGGAGCCGGTGCCGGACTACAGTGTGGAGACCGCGCGGTTGGCAGCCGATACGGAATGCACATTCCGTGTCGTGGCCGTGAATGCCCACTGCCGAATATCTCGAAAGTAGCCACCGAGTTTCACTCAAAGTAGCCACCGAATGTCACCAAAGTAGCCACTCCGTCGGGGCGGAAGATTTTGGTTCGACTCAGAGTGCCGACCTACGTCTCGGATTTTCGCGATCGATCCGGGGGGTATGGGATGGCACGAGGAAGGCTGCCGATGAGGAAGGTGAAGAAGGTACTTGCGTTTCATTTCGACGAGGGCCGCAGCGCCCGTACCATCGGTGAGCATCCGGTGAGGACCGTCTGCGCGGGCGGCGTGGTTTTGGGCGTGACGTTGTGGAACGAGGTGGCCGGCGCTCGACCGCTGCGGAAGGCATTCAGCGTGACGCCGAACATCGACGCCGAAGACGCAGTGTCAGGCGGCGGTCAGGGATCGCTGCAAGGTGGAACCGGCGGTGAGGATCGGTTCAGGCTGCCCGATCGTGCTGGCTGATGGCCTGCCAGTTCCAGGGGAGCAGTTCGTGGAGCCGGTTCTGAGGCGTCTCGGCGATGCGGCCGAGGACATCTGCGAGCCAGGCCTGGGGATCGACATCGTTGAGCTTGGCGGTGCCGATCAGCGTGTACATCGCCGCCGCGCGCACGCCACCGCGGTCGGAACCGCAGAACAGCCAAGACTTCCTTCCGAGAGCGATACCGCGCAGGCAGCGCTCGGCGGAATTGTTCGTGAGGCAGATGCGGCCGTCGTCGAGGAAGCGGGTAAAGCCGTCCCATCGCTTCAGCATGTAGTCCATTGCCGTGGCTACCGAGGCGTGGCGCGAGAGCCTGGCGCGCTCGGTGCGCATCCACTCTTCGAACGCAGCAACAAGCGGGGCGGTCCGCTCGCGGCGGACCGCGAGGCGGCGCCAGGCGGGCGCGCCGTTGATCTCGCGCTCGATGTCGAAGAGCGCATCGATCCGCTTCACGGCCTCCATCGCGAGCGGCGAGACTGGCGGTGCGTGCTTGCCACGCCTCTTGCCGGCCGCGATGTCGGCGAGCTCGTAAAGGTCGTGTCCCAGGACGTGGTGTAGGAGTTGTTGGAGTCTCTGGTAGCTGTGGGTAGGCGGCTTGCTGTAGCGACCGCCGAGAGTCTGGCGTAGGCAAGCCGGCTATCCACAGCGGAGGCCATCGCGGTTCCGGTTTAGGGTTGGGCTAGTGCGAACCAACCTGACCCGAAGGAGAACCACGATGACCCAGGACATGATGGCCCTGCGCGCGCTTTTGGAGAAGAGCTCCGACGCCGATCTGCTTCGCGAGATGATCGGCTTCACGGCCGAGCGGCTGATGGCACTGGAGGTCGAGGGCCTGACCGGCGCCGGGCACGGCGAGCGCTCGGCGGATCGTATCACCCACCGCAACGGCTACCGCGACCGGTCCTGGGAGACGCGGGCCGGCACGGTCGAGCTGAAGATCCCGAAGCTGAGGAAGGGGAGCTACTTCCCGGGCTTCCTGGAGCCGCGGCGGATGGCCGAGAAGGCGCTGGAGCGCGTCTCCCCGTCCTGCTGCCGAAACTTCCGCCGCCAGTCGAACAACAGGTTGGCGTTGATACCGTGGCGCCTCGCCACCGCCGCGACCGTCACGCCCAGCGCGTAGCTCTCCGCAACGATCCGACGCTTGTCGGCTTCGCTCCACCGCCGCGCACGACGGCGTGTTCCACCTGCTGCCTCGGCACTCGACCGAAAGTTCTCGTTCGACATCCGCGATCGTCTCCACGTGGGTCGCGGTGGACACCTGCTGCCCACCTCCGATCGCTCACACTCGCCGAAAGTCACCGTCCCGCACAGACGGTCCTCGCCGGATGCTCACGCAGCTAGTCTCGCTGCGCCCTCCCCTGGAACTTCAAGCCGCCGTCAAGCTGATAGCCGGGTGCCTCGCCGACACCGCTTACCACGCAATAAGGGCCGTGACACGGCGCTTACCGATATCAACGACCCCGCCGCAATAAGGGCCGCAACACGGTGCTTACGGATGCTCACGCACAGACGGTCCTCACCGGATGCTCACGGCCCGCCGGAGCGCGTGGCCGCTTCTTCGCTGGCGTAGCGCTCGCCGAGCGCCTGCACGATCGCGAGCAGGACCGCCCGCGCCGCGGCGCCCACGGGGCTCCTACCTCGGGTAGCCTGACATTCACCACCGGGCCGTGAGCCGGAAGCCGATCCCGTGCACCGCATCCGCATTGTCGTTGGCGTGCTCGTGCCGGCTCGCCTCAAGCCTGAGCTCCAGCGCGTTCGACCCGCCGCCGGCCATGTTCAAGCCCCAGCCGAGGCTGATCTCCCGCTGCCCGTTCGACAGCCCGAGCCCGAGCTCGGGCGTCGAGGTGAAGCGGTCGCCGAAGGCGGGGAAGCCGTAGCCGAGCTTCGCCTCGAGCCGCCGCGCGGACCCGTTGTCGTTGGCCCCGAGGTTCTCCATCACCTCGCGCGAGAACAGCGCCTGCCCGCCGCCGGAGGCCGAACTCCCGACGGTCTGGCGGAGCGACAGGGTGAGGCCGTGCTCCGATGCCGGCTTCGAGTCCCAGCCGATGTGGCCGCTGAAGCCGCTGTCGCGGAAGCCCGACGCCGCATGGCTCAAGAGGCCGCGGCCCTGCAGCGACAGCGTGAGACCACGCGCCGGCAGCACCAGCGCCATTCCGCCGCCGATGTCGACGCCGAACCCGGTCTCGGCGTCGCCGCCGTCATGGCGCCCGCCCAGCGCTAGGCGAGGCGTCAGCGTCGCCCCGTCGCCGAGCGCCAGCGCCCACGCCGCCTCGAGGCCGAGGCGCAGCCGGGTGACGTCCGCCGACGTCGCTTTCAGGTTGCCCTCGCCCGACGAGACCCGCTCCGAGCTCGTCCGCACCCAGCGCGCGTCCGCGACCGCGTCCAGCTTGGGACCGCCGCCCTGCAACAGGGCGCCGCGCGCACCGGTCGCCGCCAGCGTCATCGCGATATCCGTCTCCTGCCCCGTCTGGTCGGTCGGCGTCAGCGTCACGTCGCCCTCGCCGTAGCCGAGCGCGCCCCACAGCGACACGCGCTCGCTCACCGCATAGCCCGCCCACGGCGTCAGAACCGTCAACGACGCGTCGGTCCGGCCCGAGCCCTTGCCCCGGTAGTCGCCGTCGCCCCGGCTGTGCGACAGCACCACGCCGCCGGTCCAGGGATCGCCCGCATAGTCCACGCCCAGGAGACCCGTGGTCACCTCGCCGTCCAGGCGGAGCATCTCCTCGCTCCCCCCGAAGCGCGACTGCGCCATCCGGCCCCAGACCGAGGCGAAGCCGCCGCCGTCGGTCTTGGCAGCCAACGCGAAGGACGATCCCATGAGCACCTCGCGTCCCGCCAGCGTCCGCGACCGGTCGCCGTCCCTGGTCTCGCCTTTCAGCCAGTCGGACAGCACCTTCTGGCGCTCGTCGGCCTCCAGCTCGGGCCGCTTCCCGTCCGACTCATCGGCCTCGGCTTGCCGGGCCGACCCGAGGGTCTGCCCCGCCAGCCGCACCGTGACCCCGGCCGCGCGCGAGGCCCGCAGCCGCGCCTCGACCGCGTCCAGCACCTGGTCCGACACCGTGCGCCCGAAGCGCGCCAGCCACGCCGCCGGCATCGCATCGGTGTTCGCGATCGTGCCTTGGCCCACCCCGTCCGCGATATCCGCGCCATCGGCCTGGTAGAGCACGAGATGGAACGTCTCCTCGTCCTCGTCATAGTCGTCGTCGAGCACCGCAACCTCGATCGTCTTCGAGGTCTCTCCCGGCGCGAAGCGCAACCGGCCGAACACGCCCGTGTAGTCCTGGCCCTCCGTGGCGTTGCCGCCGCCGGTCGCATAGTTCGCCGTCACCGGCCCCGACGACGCCGGCGCCAGCGTCACCGTGAACGTCATCGACGCGTCCACGCCCTCGACCGCGCGGGCGTCCGAGATCGACAGCATCGGCGCCGCGTCCGGCGCCACCGGCGTCGACGGCGTGCGCGCCGTCGACGCGGTCCGCGCCGCGCCGCCGTGCCCGGTCTCCGCCGCCAGGCCCGTCGCCTGGGCGCTCAGGCCCGCCCCGTTGAGCGCCAGGCTGTCCGCCGTCAGCGCCGCCCGCGTCACCGTGCCGTCCGCGTCCGTCACCGGATACGCGAACACCAGCGACGCCGTTCCCGCGCCCGAGGCATAGGGCGCCGTCTTCGCCGCGCCCCCGGCCGTCACCCCGACCGACGGGGTGCCGCCGGTCACCGCCACCGGTTCGCTGAAGGTCAGCTGCGCCTCGATCTTCTCGCCCGGGCTCCACTGCCCGTCGCCCGAGTCGTCCGGCAAGACCGCCACCGCCGTCACGTAAGGCGCGACCGCGAATTCCAGTACCGCGAGTTGTCCCTGAAGGCCGCCGATCGCGCCGTTCGTCACGTCGAACCCGTTCGCGATCAGCCGCGCCTCGGTCGCCCCCGCGTCGGCCCCGGTCACCGGGTAGGAGAACCGCACGGTCGCCGTCCCGGACCCCAAGGCATAGGACGCTTCGCGGCGCACGCCGTCGAGCGACAGACCCAGCGTCGGAAAGCCATCCACCGTGACCGGCGCGGTGAAGATGATCTCGCCCGTCACCCTCTCGCCGACATCCCAGGTGCCGTTCCCGCCCGGACCCGTGACCAGCCGCGCGCTTGCGATGCTCGGGCCGGTCACGACCGGGGCCGCGCCGTCGATCGTCGTCTCGGCGCTCGCTTCGAGTCGGCGGCCGTCGGCCGTGCACAGCGCCCCGTCCTCATCGCACGGTGCGCTTGCCGCGATCTCCACGGTGACGTCCGACGTCGATGACGGGGTCACCGTGAGGTTCCACTGACTGCTCTCCTTTTTGTCTCGCGCGATCGCGGTCAGCCCGCCATTCGTCACCGTGATGGCGTCGCGCACATCGTCCGCGTCGCCCGTGATGGCACCATCGAAGGCGAGCTGCAGCGCGAAGGCGCCGGTCCCGTCGTGGTTCGCCGGCGCCCCGCGGAATGCCGCGACCAGCGGATCGGGTTCGGCGCGCAGCCCGCGCTGCGTCCCCTGCGGGATGGCGGTCAGATTGATGACCTTGTAGCTGTGCGTCGCGAGGTTTGGGTACCCCTCCGCATCGTTCGCGACGTTCGCCCGGACCGTCATCTCCACGTATCCGAGACGGGTCGGTCGCACCGTGAAGACGTATTCCAGGCCGTTCTCGTCCGCCGTGAACGTCGTGACGCGCGCCGCCCCGATTGCCGACAGCGCGTGATTCTCGGCATAGGTCGGCTTCTGGATGATCAGCTCGTTCTCGGTGAACCCCGTCACCGGTTCACTGAACGTCACCGTCACTTCCTGATCGCCTCCGCCCCCTGCTTTGGCTTTACCCGTCACGCTCACGATCGGGCGCGGGCGTGCAGGGACCGTGAGCGGGGCCGCGGCGGCGCTGTCGTTCCCGCCGCCGTCGCGCGCGGCGCCGGCGGGAATGTTGAAAGTCACCTCGATCGTCTCGTCGCTCGGTGTGTCCGGACGGACGGTCGCGCGGTAGACCTTCCCGCCTTCCAGAGGCTCCCAGGCCGTGACGCGCCCGTTCGAGACCCTCAACTCGTTCTGCACGAACCCGGTCACCGGCTCGTTGAATTCGACGTCGACCGTGAACGGCCCGAGCGCGTAGCCCGCCTCGCCCGGCCGGACGATAACCTGCGGCGGCGTCTCGTCCTGGTTCGGGAGGTCCGATTCGATCCTCAGCGTGTTCGCCCGGCTCAGCCGTCCCGCGCGGTCGCGCAGCGCGTTCTCCGGGATCGTCAGCGTCGTCGTGACCGGCCCGCCCTGAAGCGGCCCGCTCGGAACGATTTCCGCCTTCCACTCCGTGTAGTACCGGCTCAGCTGGTTCGCGGCCGGGATCGGCCGGGGGCCGCTGAAGTACCGTCCGCCGGTCAGCACCGCCTGCTCGTACAGTGACCCTGATTGGGGGCTGACCGGCTGGCTGAAGGCGATCGTGACCTCGTATCTGGGGGCGGGCGACAAGGACCCGTCTCCATTCTCATTCGGGATTGTCCTGTGCGAGAACGTCACCACGGGACGGGCGTCGGTGGTCGCGCTCGCCACGTTGGACGCCGGCGAGGTGCCCAGCCGGTTGATCGTCGAGACCCGGTAATGTCGCGTGGTGCCGAATTCGAGGCCGCCATGCTGGTAGGCGGTGCTGTCCGTCCTCGTGTCGGCGGCAAGCACCGACCACGTGTTGCCCCGGTCGGCCGAGACCTCGACATGGTAGCCTGCGATACCCCTGCCGCCGGCCTCGGCCGGAGGAGCCGTCCACGCCAGGTCGATCCGGTTGCGTCCGAACGCGGTCGCCGTCAGCGCCGTCGGAGCGTCCGGCGCCGAGAAGCGGTCGATCGCCGTCACCGGAAGCGACGCCGCCGTCACGCCATTCTCGCCGTAATCCGCGCCGCTCACCGCGTGTTCCACCGTCGCGCCGTCGTTGACCCGGTCGGCGTCCTCTCCCGCCCGCACCGTCACCGTCTGCGCCCGGCTCCAGCTCGTCGCCGTGAAGCTCAGCGACGACGGCGTCACCGTCACGTCGGCGTCGCTGCCCGTCGCAAGCGCGGGCATAACCCGCACCGTGCCCGAAGGCCGCGTATCGAGAACCACCGTGTAGGTCGCGCTGCCACCCTCGTCGAAGGAGAGCGTGCTCTCCGACAGAGTTACCGCGCGAGTGTCGTTGTCCGTCACTGCCACCGCCAGCGGCAATGCCCTCACCCCGCCATAGTCCGCCCCCGTGGCCGCGTGGCGCAGCTCCGCCGTGTCGTCGAGCGGGTCGTCGTCATGCGCCGCGCGCACCGTCACCGTCTGCGCCGTCTCCCAGGTCGTCGGCGTGAAGCTGAGCGATGCCGGATCCACCGTCACGTCCCGGTCGCCCGACACCGTCACCCGCACCGTCACCGGACCCGTCGGCTGCGTCGCCAGCGCTACCGTATAGGTCGCGCTGCCTTCCTCGGTCAGCGTCACCGGGCCCTGCGACAGCTCGAGCCCCTTGCCGTCGTCGTCGGCGATCGTCAGCGTCGCCGGGCGCACCGTCAGCCCCGTAACGCTGCCGCCCAGCACCACCGTCTCCGAGAGACCCTCGTCGAGGTTGTCGTTCACCGGCGAGAACCGGAACGTCGCCGTCCCCGTCAACTGCTGCGCCGGGATCGTCACCGTGACGCCCGTCACCGCCGCGAAGTCCGTCACCGCCACCGCCGTCCCGCCGGTCACCGCCAGCGCCACATCCGTCGCCGCCGCGCGCGCCGCCCCGTCGAGGGTCGCCGTCACCGTCACCGTCGCGCCGCCGCCGTCCTCCTCGACCACCGACGGATCCACCGACAGCTGCACCGAACGCGACGTCTGGTCGTTGTCGTTCACCGACACCGGCAGGTCCGGCACCGTCACCGCGTTGGCCCCGTAGTCGGCCCCCGACACCCGGTGCTCGACCGCCGCCGTCTCGTTGTCGCCGTCGGCATCGTCCGCCGCCGTCACCGTCACCGTCTGCGCCCGCGACCAATCCGCCGCCGTGAAGGTCAGGCTCGCCGGCGTCACCATCACGTCGGGGTTGCCCGTCACCGTCGGCGTCACCGTCACGTCACCGCCCTCCGGCGCCGACTTCAGCCGCACCGTCCAGGTCGCGCTGCCTTCCTCGCGCACTGTCAGTGCGCTCCGCGACAGCGTGATGCCGCGCGTGTCGTCGTCCGCGATCGTCACCTCGAGCGACGACGGGTTCAGCAGCAGCGCCGAGCCGGAACTCGCGTTCACCGCCCCGATTCGCACCGTCTCGCCGTCGCCCTCGTCGATCGCGTCCCGCACCGGCGTCAGCGTGATCCGCGCCGTGGCACGGACCTGCCCCGCCGGGAGCGTCAGCGTCACCGGGTCCACCGCCTGGAAGTCCGTCCCCGACGTCGCCGTCAGCCCCGCGAGCGAAAGCGTCACCTCGGTGGCCGCCGCCTCCGGAGAGGCATCCAGTTCCGCCGTGACCGTCAGCCGGGTCGCGCTCGCCCCCTCGCGCACCGTCGCCGGCGAGACCGACAGCGCGATCGACGTCGACGGCACATCGTCGTCCGTCACCGTCACCCCGACATCGTTGGCCGTGACATCGTTGTCGCCATAGTCCGCGCCGCTCACCGCGTGCTCGACCGTCGCGCTGTCCGCGAGCTTGTCGAGGTCGTGCGCCGCGCGCACCGTCACCGTCTGCGCCCGGCTCCAGCTCGTCGCCGTGAAGCTCAGCGACGACGGCGTCACCGTCACGTCCGCATCGCTGCCGGTCGCCGGCGCGGGCGTCACCCGCACCGTGCCCGAAGGCCGCGTGTCCAGCACCACCGTCCAGGTCGTGCTGCCGCCCTCGCGGAACGAGACCGCCGTCTCCGAGACCGTCACCCCGCGCGTGTCGTTGTCCGTCACCGCCACCGCCAGAGGCAGCGCCCTCACCCCGCCATAGTCCGCCCCCGTGGCCGCATGGCGCAGCTCCGCCCCGTCGTCGATCGCGTCGTCGTCATGCGCCGCCGTCACCGTCACCGTCTGCGCCGTCTCCCAGGTCGTCGGCGCGAAGCTGAGCGATGCCGGCGCCACCGTCACGTCCCGGTCGCCCGACACCGTCACCCGCACCGTCACCGGACCCGTCGGCTGCGTCGCCAGCGCTACCGTATAGGTCGCGCTGCCTTCCTCGGTCAGCGTCACCGGGCCCTGCGACAGCTCGAGCCCCTTGCCGTCGTCGTCGGCGATCGTCAGCGTCGCCGGGCGCACCGTCAGCCCCGTAACGCTGCCGCCCAGCACCACCGTCTCCGAGAGACCCTCGTCGAGGTTGTCGTTCACCGGCGAGAACCGGAACGTCGCCGTCCCCGTCAACTGCTGCGCCGGGATCGTCACCGTGACGCCCGTCACCGCCGCGAAGTCCGTCACCGCCACCGCCGTCCCGCCGGTCGCCGCCAGCGCCACATCCGTCGCCGCCGCGCGCGCCGCCCCGTCGAGGGTCGCCGTCACCGTCACCGTCGCGCCGCCGCCGTCCTCCTCGACCACCGACGGATCCACCGACAGCTGCACCGAACGCGACGTCTGGTCGTTGTCGTTCACCGACACCGGCAGGTCCGGCACCGTCACCGCGTTGGCCCCGTAGTCGGCCCCCGACACCCGGTGCTCGACCGCCGCCGTCTCGTTGTCGCCGTCGGCATCGTCCGCCGCCGTCACCGTCACCGTCTGCGCCCGCGACCAATCCGCCGCCGTGAAGGTCAGGCTCGCCGGCGTCACCATCACGTCGGGGTTGCCCGTCACCGTCGGGCGCACCGTCACGTCGCCGCCCTCCGGCGCCGACATCAGCCGCACCGTCCAGGTCGCGCTGCCTTCCTCGCGCACTGTCAGTGCGCTCCGCGACAGCGTGATGCCGCGCGTGTCGTCGTCCGCGATCGTCACCTCGAGCGACGACGGGTTCAGCAGCAGCGCCGAGCCGGAACTCGCGTTCACCGCCCCGATCCGCACCGTCTCGCCGTCGCCCTCGTCGATCGCGTCCCGCACCGGCGTCAGCGTGATCCGCGCCGTGGCACGGACCTGCCCCGCCGGGAGCGTCAGCGTCACCGGGTCCACCGCCTGGAAGTCCGTCCCCGACGTCGCCGTCAGCCCCGCGAGCGAAAGCGTCACCTCGGTGGCCGCCGCCTCCGGAGAGGCATCCAGTTCCGCCGTGACCGTCAGCCGGGTCGCGCTCGCCCCCTCGCGCACCGTCGCCGGCGAGACCGACAGCGCGATCGACGTCGACGGCACATCGTCGTCCGTCACCGTCACCCCGACATCGTTGGCCGTGACACCGTTGTCGCCGTAGTCCGCGCCGCTCACCGCGTGTTCGACCGTCGCGCTGTCCGCGAGCTTGTCGAGGTCGTGCGCCGCGCGCACCGTCACCGTCTGCGCCCGGCTCCAGCTCGTCGCCGTGAAGCTCAGCGACGACGGCGTCACCGTCACGTCCGCATCGCTGCCGGTCGCCGGCGCGGGCGTCACCCGCACCGTGCCCGAAGGCCGCGTGTCCAGCACCACCGTCCAGGTCGTGCTGCCGCCCTCGCGGAACGAGACCGCCGTCTCCGAGACCGTCACCCCGCGCGTGTCGTTGTCCGTCACCGCCACCGCCAGCGGCAGCGCCCTCACCCCGCCATAGTCCGCCCCCGTGGCCGCATGGCGCAGCTCCGCCCCGTCGTCGATCGCGTCGTCGTCATGCGCCGCGCGCACCGTCACCGTCTGCGCCGTCTCCCAGGTCGTCGGCGCGAAGCTGAGCGATGCCGGCGCCACCGTCACGTCCCGGTCGCCCGACACCGTCACCCGCACCGTCACCGGACCCGTCGGCTGCGTCGCCAGCACTACCGTATAGGTCGCGCTGCCTTCCTCGGTCAGCGTCACCGGGCCCCCGGACAGCTCGATCCCCTTGCCGTCGTCGTCGGCGATCGTCAGCGTCGCCGGGCGCACCGTCAGCCCCGCAACGGTGCCGCCCAGGATCACCGTCTCCGAGAGACCCTCGTCGAGGTTGTCGTTCACCGGCGAGAACCGGAACGTCGCCGTCCCCGTCAACTGCTGCGCCGGGATCGTCACCGTGACGCCCGTCACCGCCGCGAAGTCCGTCACCGCCACCGCCGTCCCGCCGGTCGCCGCCAGCGCCACATCCGTCGCCGCTGCGCGCGCCGCCCCGTCGAGCGTCGCCGTCACCGTCACCATGCGGCCGCCGTCGTCCTCTCCGACAACCAACGGATTCACCGACAGCTGCACCGAACGCGACGCCTGGTCGTTGTCCCGGACCGCCACGACGACCTCGCCGCCCTCGATGCCGCCATAGTCGCCGCCCGAGGCCGTGTGCCGGAGCGTCGCCCCGTCGTCGTCGCCGTCGGCATCGTCCGCCGCCGTCACCGTCACCGTCTGCGCCCGCGACCAGTCAGCCGTCGTGAAGGCGAGGCTCGCCGGTGTGAAACGCACGTCCGGACTGCCGCCCGGCCTGACCGCCGGCGTCACCGTCACCGGACCCGTCGGCTGCGACGTCAGGCGCACCGTGTAGCTCGCCATGCCCTGTTCGTTCACCGTCAGCGTCGTGCGCGATACCGTCAGCCCGCGCCCGTCGTCGTCGGCGATCGTCACCTCGGCCGGTTCCACGTCCAGGCCCGACGGGGAGGTGCCGCGCACCTCGATCGTCTCGCCAGCGCCCTCGTCGAGCGTGTCCGCCGTCCCGGTCAGCCCGAACGTCGCGCTGCCCTCCTGCAGGTTCGTCGGGATCGTCACCGTCAGCGCCGACGGGCTCGCCGTGAAGTCCGTCGGCGACGCCGTCTTGCCGATCACCTGCACGTTCACCACCGTCGCCGTGTCGCGCGCCGCGCCGACCACCTGCGCCGTCACCCGCACCGTCTGCCGGCGGCCGTTCTCGGGCACCGACGCCGGCGACACCGACAGCGCGATCAGCTGCGTCGTCGCCACGTCGTTCACCGTCACCGGGACATCCGGCCCGACCGCGCCGGTCGACCCGTAGTCCGCCCCCGAGATCGCATGCCGCACCGTCGCCCGGTCCTCGAGGCCGTTGGCGTCCGCCCGCGCCGTCACCGTCACCGTCTGCGGCGTCTCCCAGGTCGTCGGCGTGAAGCCGAGCGACGCCGGGGCCACCGTCACGTCCGGGTTGTCCGACACCGACGGGCGCACCGTCACCGTCCCCGTCGGCTGCGCCGACAGCGCCACCGTGTACGTCCCGCTCGTCCCCTCGTCGAAGCGCAGCGACACCGGCGCGAGCGCCAGCGTGCGCTCGTCATTGTCCGTCACCGTCACCGCGACCCGGCCCGCCGTCACGCCGTTCGCCCCGTAGTCGGCGCCCGCCACCGTGTGCGCCACCGTGGCCGTGTCGCCCGCCGCGTCGTCGTCCTCGCCCGCCTCCACCGTCACCGTCTGCGGCGCCTCCCAATTCACCGCCGTGAAGGTCAGCGTCGCCGGCGACACCGTCACGTCGCTGTTCCCCGTCACGGCGGGCGTCACCGTCACCGGACCCGTCGGCGTCGAACGCAGCACCACCGTCCAGGTCGCGCGGCCGCCCTCGTCGGCCGCAACCGCCGTCTCCGAGACCGTCACCCCGCGCGCGTCGTCGTCCGCGATCGTCACGTCCGCCGGGTCCACCGTCAGCACCGTCGTCGAGTTCTCGACCGTCGCCGTCGTCGTGCCTGAGAACCGCACCGTCTCGCCGTCCTCGTCGATGTCGTCGTTCGCCGGCGTGAGCGTCACCGTGCGCCGCTCCGAGCCGTTCAGATCCGTGCCGGCGGCCGGAATCGTCAGCGTGAAGCTCGCCGGCGACACCGCGAAGTCCGTCGCCTCCGCGCTGCCCGGACCGGCCGTCACCGTCACCGCCGTCGCCTGCGTGCGCCGCGCACCGTCGAGGCTCGCCGTCACCGTCACCTGCCGCTCGCCGCCGCCTTCCTCGACCCCGGACGGATCCACCGTCAGGACCACCTTGCCGGCCGTGCGATCATCGTCGCTCACGACCACCCGGTAGGTATCGCGGTAGCCCTGGTAATCGCCGCCCGCGCCCGTGTGCCGCAGGTCGATCTGCTCGTTCCTCGAATCGCTGTCGTGATTGGCGCCGACGCCGACCTCCTGCGCGGTCGACCAGTTATCCGGCGTGAACGTGAGGGTCATGGAAGTGCCCACGACGAGGTTCACCGGATCGAAGAACGTCAGGTCGCCACCGGGATCGGCGATCGTCACCGTCATGTCCGCCGTCGGCTGGGAGGTCAGTGCCACCATGTAGTTGCGGAAGGCCGCGGCCTCTTCGATATTCATCGTCTCCGGAGACCAGGTGAAGCCCCGCTCGTCGTCGTCGGCGATCGTCAGGTTCACGTTCGCCGGATCGCCGGCCTTGCCCTGCGCGTTCGCCGCCGCCGCCGACACCCGCACCGTCCTGTCCACCGCGTCCACGAAGTTCGGCGCCGCCGTCACCGTCACCGTCCCCGTACTCTCCAGGTCTCCCGCCGCGATCGTCAGCACGCTGCCCGACTGGGCGAAGTCCCCGGCCACCGTCGGCGCCACCGCCGCCGCCGTCACCGTCACCGTCGTCGGCTCGCTCGACGGATGCGACAGGCTCGCCGTCACCGCCGTCGACCCGCTCTCCTCCGCGATCGGGTTCGTCGCCAGCGCCAGCGTCACCGTCGGCGCCGCGTCGTCGTCGGCGATCGTCAGCTCCACGGCATCCGGGTCGCCGTCGATGCCCTGGCTGTTGCTGGCCGTGCCGCTGACCGTCACCACCTGGTCCGGCGCGTCCGTGTCGTTGGGGGTGGCCGTGATCGTCGCCGAGCCGGGACTCTGCTCGGACCCCGCCGGCACCGTCAGCGTCGCATCCGCGAGCGTGAATTCCGCCGCCCGGTCCACCGTCCCCGCCGCGGCCACGACCACCGTCGTCGCCTCGCTCGAGGGGTGCGTGAGCGTCACCCGAACCGTCGCGCTGGCGCCCGCCTCGCCGATGGAGGCCTGCGAGAGGACCAGCATCGGCGTCGGCGCCGCGTCCTCGTCGGTTATCGTCAGCTCGATCCCGTCCGCATCGTCATAGACGCCTTGCATGTTGGCCGCCGTCGCCGTCACCGTCAGCTCGTTGTCTGGCGCATCCGTGCGGTTGTCGACCGCGGTAAGGGTCACCGAACCGGTGCCGGCCGTGGCCCCGGCCGCAATCGTCAGCTGCCCGTTCGCCGGCGTCAGCGTGAAGCTGCCCGCCTGCGGCGTCACCGTCACCGTCGTCGCCTCGCTCGACGGATGCGAGAGCGTCGCCGTCAGCACGCTCGTGCCGCCGGCCTCCGAGATCGAGGACGCCGAGAGCGCCAGCTCCACCGTCGGCGAGTCGTCGTCGTCCGCGATCGGCAGGGTCTTCTCCGCCGGCGCCGTCGCGCCGCGCTCATTGTCCACCGTCGCCGACACCGTCACCGCCTTGTCCGGCGCATCCGTATCGTTGTCGACCGCGGTGACGGTCACGGTCCCGGTGCTGTCCGCCGCCTCCGCCGCGATCCGCAACGCGCTCCCGCTCAGCGTAAAGTCCCCCGGCACCGCCGGCGACACCGCCGCCGCCAGCACCGTCACCACCGTCTCCCGGTCCGAGCGCACCGTCCCGGCCATCCGCGCCGTGACCCGAGCGCTGCCGCCGTCCTCCCCGATCGAGGCCGGATCCACCACCAGCTCGACCACCGGCTGCGGGTCGTTGTCCGCGATGTCCGCACTCGCCCCGTTCGCCCCGGCCTCGGTGAAGTCCAGATCCACACCCCCGGCCTGGGGCTCTTGCACGACCAGCTCGAAACGCTCCGTCGCACTCTCGTCGAGCACATCGTCCACGGTCGTCACCGTCACCGTGACGGTGGTGTCGCCCGCCGCGATGGCCAGGGTCCCCGCCTCCGCGTCGCCCTCCCCGAACGGCATATAGTCCTTGGTATGGGTCGCCGCGTCGTTCGAGACCCTTTGCGTCTCGTAGAACGCCTCGATGTCCCGGCTGTTCGGGGTCGACAGCGTCACCGTGAACACCGCATCGCCGCCCTCGGTCACCGCCGAGGCCGGCCCCGAAACACGCAGCGTCGTCGTGTCGTCGTCCTCGATCGTGCCCGCCGCCGTCACGTCCGACACCGTCACGTTCGACGGCGCGGAGAGCGTCACCGTGAACGTCTCCTCGGCGATCTCGTCGACATTGTCCTCCCGCGCCCGGACCGTGAAGCTCTTCGTGAGGTCGCCCGGCGCGAAGGTCAGCCGCGCGCCGAGCGTGCCCGTCAGGTCGCCGGACTCCGCCGTGTCGCCGGACTCCGCCGATGCGCTCCAGTCCACCGTCACCGTCTTCTCGCTCGCCGCCGACAGCGTCGCCGTGAAGGTGATGTTGTCGCCCTCCTCGGCGCGCGCATCCGCGACCCCGACCGACGGCGGGTCGTCGTCATCGACGATCGTGCCGGTCGCAGTCCCGCCGGTCAGCGTCGCGTTGGAAAGACCGCTGAGCGTCACCGTGAAGGTCTCGTCCTCCTCGTCGGTGGTGTCCTCCGTCGTGTCCACCGTGAAGGTCTTCGTGAGGTCGCCCGGTGCGAAGCTCAGCGTCCCGGTGAGCGCGCCGGTCACGTCGGTGGACTCCGCCGAGTTGCGCGTCGCCGTCCAGGTCGCCGTCACCGTCTTCCCGCTCGCCGCCGACAGCGTCCCCGTGAAGCTCACCTCGCTGCCCTCGGAGGCGCTCGCGTCCGCAACGCCCAGCGTCGGTGCGGGATCGTCGTCGGTGATCGTGCCCCTGCCCGTCGCGTCCGACAGGGTTGCGTTCGACGGGCCGGAAAGCGTGACCGTGAAGGTCTCGTTGTCCTCGTCGGTAGTGTCCTCATCGGTGCCGACAGTAAAGGTCTTCGTTAACGTGCCCGGGGGGAAGGTCAGCGACCCGCTGCGCGTGTTCCCGAGGTCGCTGCTCTCCGCCGTGTCGCCGCTCTCCGCCGACGCCGTCCAGTTCACCGTTACTGTCTTCCCGCTCGCTGCGGACAAGGTCGCCGTGAAGCTGACGATCTCGCCCTCGGAGGCGCTGCCATCCGAAACGCCCATGGTTGGCGCCTCGTCGTCGTCGTCGATCGTGCCGGTCGCCGTCCCTCCGGTCAGCGTCGCATTCGACAGGTTGGACAGCGTCACCGTGAAGGTCTCGTCGTCCTCGTCGATGGTGTCCTCCCTGGTGCCGACCGTGAAGGTCTTCGTAAGAACGCCCGGCGCGAAGGTCAGCGACCCGCTGAGCGTGCCAGTGAGGTCGCCGCTCGCCGCCGTGTCGCTTGACGCCGTCCAGGTCGCCGTCACCATCTGCCCGCTTGCCGCCGACAAGGTGGCCGTGAAGGTGACGCTGTTGCCCTCCTCGGCGCTCGCATCCGCAACGCTCAGCGTCGGCGGGTCGTCGTTGTCCTCGATCGTGCCGGTCGCCGTCGCGTCGCCCAGCGTCGCGTTCGTCTGCCCCGACAGCGTCACCGTGAAGGTCTCGTCCGGCTCGTCCGCCGCATCCCCGGTCGTGGCCACCGTGAAGGTCTTCTCGATATCCCCCGGCTCGAAGGTCAGCGATCCCGACGTCGCCGTGAAATCGCCCGTCGTCGCACTGTCGCCCGTGGCGACCGATGTCGCGTAGTTCACCGTCACCGTCTGCGCGCTCGCCGGCACCAGTGTCACCGTGAAGGCGATCGCACTGCCCTCCGCGGCGCTCGCGTCCGCGATGCGCAGCGCCGCAGCCCCGTCGTCGTCGGTGATCGTGCCGGTCGCCGTGCCGCCGGTCAGCGTCGCGTTCGACAGGCTCGACAGCGTCACCGTAAAGGTCTCGTCGTTCTCGTCGGTCATGTCCTCCGCCGTGGCCACCGTGAAGGTCTTCGTGAGTTCGCCCGCCGCGAAGGTCAGCGTTCCCGTGAGCGTGCCCGTCAGGTCGCCGCTCGCCGCCGTGTCGCCGCTCTCCACCGACGCCGTCCAGGTCGCCGTCACCGTCTTCCCGCTCGCCGCCGACAGCGTCGCCGTGAAGGTGATGCTGCCGCCCTCCGTACCGTTCGCGTCCGCGACGCTCAGCAGCGGCGACGCCACGCTTGCGGTGGCCGCGCTGGTGAGCGGTCCCTCGGCGTTGCCGGCATCGTCGGTGAAGCTCACCTTCACCCTGACCGTGCTGCCCTCGTCGGCGCCGACCAGATCGTAGGTGGACGACGTCGCGCCGGAGATGTCCGTCTCGGTCCCGCCCACCACCCGCTCCCACTGGTAGCTGAAGCTGTCCGGCAGGCCGTCGGCGTCGGCGATATCCGTGATCGCCGCCGTCAGCGTCTCACCCACCCGCGCCGTGCCGGTAACGGTCGGCACGCCCGTCGCGGGGTTGTTGCCGGGCGCGTTGGTGCTGCCGGCGCCCGCCTCGGACCAGTCGCCGTCGCCCTCTTCGTTGGTGGCGCGCACCTGCACGTCGTAGAGCGTGTTCGCGGTGAGGTCCGTCGCGATGGTGGACGAGGTGCCCATCACGTTCTGCGGGCCGTTGATCCAGGCCGTGGTGCCATTGACCCGGTATTGCAGGTCGTATTGCAAGATCACCGGCTTGCCGGTGTTCGTCGGCGCGGTCCAGCTCACGTCTAGGCTCGTGGTCGAGCCTGAAGTCCCCGTTACCTCCGGCGCGGCAGGCGCATCGGGCGGCTCGTCCACGTCCGCGAGATCGATCGTCACCTCGACGGTGTCGGCACTGGTGCCGTCGTCGGCCCGAATCGTCACCGAGTACGAGGGAGTCCCCTCGTAGTTGTAGGTGACGTCCGACTTCGTCGTGATCTGCCGCGTCGTGACGTTGAAGTTGAACGAGGCCGCTCCCGCGCCTTCCATGGAGTAGGTCAGCGTGTCGTTGTCCGCATCCGTCGCCGCCGGAATGACCGCGCCCACAATCACGTCAGCCGGGCTGTTCTCCGCCACCTCGCGCGTCAGCGCGGCGTCGGAGAATACCGGGGCGTTGTTGATCGGGGCAGCAACCTGGAAGATCCCGGACAAGCCGTAGTACCGACGATTTCCCAACGCGGCAGGAGCTTCGTTTCCCGCGAGTTCATCTCCCGAACTCCCCGGAAAACCCGCAATGACCTCATCCGCGCCGAAATAGAAGTTGTCATGACTTCTGCCCGACGTTTGACAACCATGGGCCACTCGTCCACCTGGTCCCGATCTGGGCGCATCGGTTCCATTGGGGTATTTCGGCACGTTGGAATCCCAGCTCCCGTCGTACAAGTCCGCGTAGTTGTCCGCGACCTTCGCCCCGTTGAGCCAGTATACGGAAACGCTCGAGTCGCTGGGGGAGGTGCCTGTGTTAATGATCGCGCTGTGATTGTAGGAACAAGCAAGTGCGCTGAAAGAACCGGCATGGCTTTGAATATCGGCGTGACCTCCAGTGGCGTCGACTCCGACAAGAGAGTCCAGGTGGCCGAGGGTGCTATTGCCCACAAAGTATCTTTGCGAAGTCACGAATAGCAGTCGGAATTTGCCGCCTGTGCCAACCGCATCGGGCTTCAGGGGCCAGTCTGCGGGGACTTCGATCAGCGTCAGCACTCGCGGGGTCGGCGTGTTGGTCCTGATAAAGGGGGAGGGGGAGGAATAGTCGCCATTGCCATCGACATTGACGGCGCGCACGTGCACCCGATAGTCCCTGTCCGCCCTCAGGCCGGTAATCGTCGTGCTCGTCCCCATAATCGGCTCATCGTTGGCCCGGACCCAGTTCCCCCCCCCCCCTGCCGGCGATATCGCACGTCGTAGCCCAAAATCTCCGGCCTGCCCTCATTGTCCGGCGCGGTCCAGCTCACGTCCAGGTCCCTGAACGATCCCGGGGTGGCCACCACCGTCGGCACCCCCACCTGCAACGGCACTTCCGCCTGCGCCGGCGCTGCCAAGGACACAAGCGCAATGCAGGCAAGGGCTGCCGGCACGGCTCGGGCGGCCACTCTTCCGGCCGCGCCGTCGCGGGAATACCGAAGGCGGCCCGCCAGGAATGAGAACGCCGCCGGCAAGGCGGCAAGGGTCGCGGGCATCCGCAGGAACCCGGCGGCTGCGCGCCAGCCCCAGTTCGCGCAGGTTCGCACCGGGCCGCAGGCCCGGCCACCGCCGGTGGCACACGTCATCGGGAGACCAGCGCGTTTGCGGATGCGCGCAATCCCGAGTCCCGGCACACCACCGCCCCAACCGCAACCGGCAGGCGAGACCGCCACCGCGGCGGAAGGGTCGTTTTCACCCTGGCGCGCACGCGCGCCAGAGGCAGGAAAAGTCCAGGCGAGGAGCCTCGCCACGGATACTGCCCGGCTCTCGGTTCTTTTGAGGCCAAAGCGGCACCCGATCCATTTCAGGACCATGTTCGATACCCCCCAATATCCAACCGTCCGAAGACACGCCCGCCCTGGATGCCGCCGGATCGGTAATTCTAATCGATATCCATAACATATTGTCAATAACATAGTTTTTTATCTATGAAATAATCTAATTTAGCCATAGGAATGACGATGCGTATCGTCGCGCTGATCCTCCCCCGTCGGATTGGTCCATCCTCAGGTTTGGGAATGAGGGGTCGAGCGAGAGCATCGATGCTGCGTCCCGGTTGACCGTGGGGAAGGATCCGTTCGCATCGAGCGACATCACGCGGTTCGTCATCGATTCGAGGATGGTTTCGTGAACGGCCGAGGGCGCCCCGGGCCGTCCCCGTGACCCGGTGCAAACCCGACCTTCTCTCCGCTCACGTGAGCAACCTCCCGGGGACCGTCCCGGGCGAATCCTGCCGCAAGCGGATCGATGCCCCCTCCCGGCTTCAGGCTGCTCTCCGCCGATCCCGACTGCAAACCCTGCGAGTGCCTCGCCGCCGGGGTCCATGCGGTGGGCACGGTGCTCGGGGCCCGGCGCCGCATGTGAGGCAGGTCAGCCGCGAAAGCGGCGCCGGTAAGTGTGCGCAGGCGGCAAACATGCCGGCGACATCCGCTGTCGTGACAATGGAATAATGGAATTATTTCAGAGATAAAAAAGACAGTTATTGACAATATCTTGCATGGATTGTCATGAAAGCCAGATCGGCGCATCCAGTACAACTGGCGCTGAAAGGCCTACAGATTGTCGATCAGGCCTCCGTTTGCCGGTATCTGGCTTCTATCGGCCACTGACAGCATCGAGTTCGCGACAGACCCAATCTTCCACGCCGCTCAACAATCTCGGATATCCAAAGCCGGGAGGCACAGGAGCGCCGGTGGGCGGAGCAGCGGGCCGAGAAGAGCGCGGAAGAGCATCGCTTCGAGTAGTGGGTGAACGGGCGCACAGTGAGACCGAAACCGAAGGCGTGCCGGACGATAGAATACTGCCTGCGATGTGCCACCTTGAACGGGCTGATCTCCTCTTGGCCAGCGAATCTGTAGTAGGGGATGAGCGTGATCGGAGATTCCTGGAAAACAAGCCGGCGCTTGACGCGAGTGGGCCGGGTAGCGACAGCCTGCCGGAGAAATTCTTGCTGTGTCCGGTCCGAAATTCAGGAAACAGGTCTGCTTTCAGTCCGATAAGGTCGGGCCTTTGCGATGAATGCGCTTTGGGGATCGACTCCGCTATCCGACGTTTCCTCACCGCCTTCTTCGCTCTTCCATATCCCGCCGAATGTCTTCGGCGACTTCCTCGACTTCCCTCGCCACTCTGGGTTCCAGACCGAGTTCGAGTTCAAGGGCCGTCGTAAAGGGAAGCAGGAGGTCGGAGGCTGGCGATTTCCGGATGAGATCGCGCAATTCGGTTGAGCCGAGATCCACCGCGAGTTCGGACAAGGCGTCCAGGGCTTCCTTCGGGAGGAAGTCGAGAACCGGAAGGATGCCAAGCCCCGTTTCGACATCGCGAGCGCATGCCGCTTCATCGCCTTCCGAGAGACAAGCCCGGGCGCGCAGGAGGTGGGCGCGCCACCGACTATCCGGGATATCTGCATCCTGCCGCAGCACCCGGTTTGTGTTTTCGATGGCAGCCTTGACCTTACCCTGCGCCAACTCGTGCCCGGCCAGCCCGAGCAGGGCCATATCGGCAGCGTGGCGCAGCGACGGTGCTTCGCTCTTGCCGAAGCGCTGCACGACTTCATTCCAGGCTGCGACAGCCTCTTCGGTCCTGTTCAGTCGAGCGAGCAGGTCGGCGTTCGTTACGAGGAAACTCGCGAGCATGTCCCGAGCCGCGGGATGACCGCTCGTCCGGAAGCGCCGGACGGCGCCCGCGCAGACCGCAAGCGCTTCCTCCGGACGGTCGAGAAAGGCGAGAACGGAAATCTTGTTGGAAAGAGCCGTCGACACCTCTTCGACATATGCCGGTTCATCCTCCGCTCCGAACCGATGGAGGACCGCATCGCAGGCCGCGAGCGCTTCTTCCATCCGGCCCATGCCGGCCAGAGCGGCGCCCTTGCCGACAAGCGCGCCCGCGACCTGCTTGAGGATCGCAGGTTCGTCACTCGCTCCGCACCGGCTCAGCAACTCGTTCCAGACCGCCAGGGCTTCCTCGGCCCGGTTCAGGGTCGAGAGCACGGCACCCTTGTTGAGGAGAGCACCCGCAACGGTTTGGATCATGCCAGGTTCGCTGCTCGCGCCGGCCCTCTCCACTGCCCGGTCGAAAACAGCCATCCCCTCCTCCAGCCGGCCCAGTTCGACAAGCGTCGCGCCCCTGTTGACGAGAGATCCCGCGACCAGCTCCAAAAATGCCGGCTCGCCTCTGCTTCCGAACCGCCTTTCGACCTCGTCCCATGCCGCGAGCGCCTCTTCGTGCCGGTCCAATTGCTCCAGCAGCGCGCCCGTCTGCGTCGAGGCCTTCGCTACCACTGCGAGCACGCCGGGCCGGTTGCTCGTTTCGAAGCGGTCGGCGATGTCGCCCCAAGCAGCCAACGCCTCGTCCGGTCGGTCGGCCTGAAGCAGCGCCATGCCCTTGTTCATCAGGGCCAGCGCCACCGGTTCCTGCTCGTTCGGCCCGGATCCGAAGCGCTGCGCGCACTCATCCCATGCCGCAATCGCTTCCACCGGACGGTGCAAAAGACCGAGAGCGTTGCCCTTGTTGAGCAACGCGGCGGCGATCGTTTCTCGCCGCATCGGCCGATCATCGTCCGGGTAGCGTTGCAGGACTTCTTCGCAGGCGGCGAGCGCTTCTTCCGGGCGGCCGAGCTGGGAAAGGGCGGATGCCTTGTTGCCGAGCGCCATGGCGACGTAGTCAATGACGTCGGGAGCCTCGCTGTTTCCGAACCGATCCACCAACCGGCTCCACGCAGCCACGGCTGCATCGCGACGGCCAAGACCGAGAAGTGCGGAGCCTCTGCCGGCCATGGCCCCAGCGATCTCGGCAGGCAACGCCGGCGCGTCGCTCGCGCTGAACCGTCCCAACAACTCGTCGAAGGCGGCCAATGCCTCGTTCGGCCGGCTCAACGCCATGAGCGCAACACCCTTTCCGATCAGCGCGTGCCCGAGCAGGCCTTGAAGCGACTCGATCTGCGTCTCCCTGAAACGCAGCAGGACTTCGTCGCACGCGATCAGCGCTTCCAGCGGGCGGTTCGCCTCGGTGTGCAAGAACGCTGTGTTGATGAGAGCCGTTGCGACGGCATGAGGTATTGCAGGGTGCCGGTTTCCCCCGAAGCGTCGCGTCACGTCGTCCCAAACCGCAAGGGCCTCTTCGGCACGGTCCAGATGCTTGAGTGCCTTTCCCATGTTGACGAGCGCCAGCGAGACCTGATGGCGGTCATCCGGAGATCTGCTTCCCTCGAAACGGCGCACGAGTTCCTTCCACTGAGCGAGGGCTTCCTGCAGTCGTCCGCTCTTGGCCAGCGAATGGCCATTCTCGAATAGCTCCCTGGCGCCGGAGGCCGGTGCGGTCGGAGCGGAGGTGTCGCTGTACTGGCCGGCAAAGGAAAAAGTGGCCGGCGTCAGCGACAGCAACTCGTCGCGGTGCGCCGCCAGGGAAGGAAGTTGGACCAGCTGCTCGAATGCGGTTCGGTATAGCGACAGGATCTTGCCGTCGATTTCAAGAGCTTCCCGGGCAATGCGGGCCCCCAGTTCCTTCAGCTCATTTGCGGAGTAGTACCCCTCCATGAAGCGGATCAGGGCTGCGATCAGGGGAGCGGGCCCGCGAGCCCGGCGCATCAGGTAGTAGATGTTGTAGAGCCGCTCGGCCAGGTAGTACAGCTTGCGCCGCGCCGTGCCGCCGGTCACCTCCACCGCGCCGCGGTCGGTCAGGCGCGCGAGATGCGCGCTGCATTTGCTCGTGTCGAGCCGCGCCCGGTCCGCGATTTCGCGTGCCGTCGCAGGTTTCCAAAGGTCGGCGAGGGCCAGATAGACGCGGCGTTCCTGTGCGGGCAGAGCATCGAGATGGCTCTTGAAATACTCGGTATGGTCGTCGACCAGGTCCAGCAGATCGGCCATCAGCTCGCGAAAAGAGAGTTTCGCCCCGAAGCGGGCCACGATGGTCAGCAGCCGCGGGCTGCCGCCGGTCAGGATCCGCAGCGCCCGGATCGTTTGCGGCGCCCGTTGCTGACCCGCAATGTTCCGCCACAGGGTCGCGCACTCGTCCGAACCGAGAGGACGCAGAGGCAGCACCCGGAAAAGTTCATAGAGAGCCTTGTCGGGATTATCGATATCTTCGAATCGGCTCGTCGCACTCGCCAGAAGGACGATCCGCGGCTCGGTCTGAAGCACATGGCGCAGCCGCCATCCGGCTTCGTCGTCCGCCATATCCCGGAACATCATGTTCAGGTTCTCGACGACGAGCGCCAGTCGTCTGCCTTCCCGGTCCGCAAAGTCCTGCAGGATGCCCAGGCAACGGTCCCCGAGCAGCCGGTCGTCCCGGACATCCCGCATTTCCTCGAAACTCCGCCGCAGGTCGGGCCCGTCTTCGTTGCGGGGCGCCTGGTCCGCCAGCCGCGAAAGACATTCGAGCCAGAATTCGCCGGCCGTCGAGACCTGGTAGCTTTCCTCTGCGAAGACCACCGGGCAAAAGCGCGATGCGAGTTCGGTGTCGCGGCGCATCTCGGAGGCTACCCTCAACAGGAGGCTTGTCTTGCCGCTGCCGCGCGGTCCGATGACGATCTGGTGCGTGTTCGCGTTGCCCGAGCATTCGCGCAGCGTTTCGACCATTGAGGCGAACTCTTGGGCTCGCACGCAGAAGGTCGCGACAAGCTCGTCGTCGGAGAGGAACCCCGGATTGTATTTCCTGGCGGTCATCGGCCTTTCTCCCGGACCTGGCGCCCGGTCGCGACGGCAGGCCGGAAGTTCCTGCCATAGCGGTTCTTCCACCAGTCTTCGAGAAAGCCCGAATTGAACCGGTAGCCGCCGTCCTGTGGCTCCAGGTAGCCGTCATGGTGCAGGACATGCAGCACATGCTCGACCGACGGCGCTCCCGGTCCGGCCTCTGCCGCCCTGGTCGTGAAATAAGCCCGGTACCGATCGACGGTATCGCCATCCAGGCGACCGCTGACGGCGGTTTCGGTCAGTAATTCCAGGGCAATCGGATACCCTGTCGTTCCGAGCATTGTCCTCAGCCGGTTCTCATAATGCTGAAGATCCATCTGGCCCCGGACGCTCAGCATTTCGTGCAGATAGACCCATTCCGCATCCGCCTCCGAGGCAACCCGGCGCCCTGCGTGGCGCAGGAGATCGTGAGTCTTGTCGAAATACATCTGTACATGGTGGGGGATGCAGTATCGGAGCCGCCGGCACATGACCTGACGAACCTCGAGCGAAAGATCGATCCCGTAGGTCCGGGCCAGTTCCGACAGGCAGGAAACGGCGGTCTCTTCGCTCCAGGGTTTCAGGTCAAAGGCCGCGAAGATATTGGCGTGAGCGCTCAGCCCCGCCTGCTCCAGAAGCGGCTCAAGGCCGATGCTGCCCGACAGGATCATCGTCACCCGTCCCCGATGGGCCTGGCCGTTCCGACGCAGCCAGCTGAGGAACGCGTCCGCCTGCAGCCGGCCCTCCGGCGCGATGCGGCCGCTGTCGTCCTTGAGCAGGCGGTTGACGAGGATCGGCAGTTCATCGATCGCAAGGACAACCGGCAGATCGTTCTCGGCGAGGGCTGCGAAGACCGCGTCGCCCTTCTGGGGCCAATTGCCGGCGTCGATACCCACGCGCAACTTCACCTTCACCTCGGAGACCGACAGTTCCTCGATCCTGTCGCCCACATCCTTCAGCACGTTCACGAAACCGGCTTCGATCCGCCGCCAGGCCTTGCGCACCGGTCTTGCGCGAACGGCGAGTTCGGCGATGGCTTCGGCCTGATCCAGGCCGGCTTCCAGATCGACGAAGACAGTCTCGAATTCATCGCTTTCTTCCAGGCGCCGCAGCAGTTCCCGCACGAGGCTGGTCTTGCCCATGCGCCGCGGCGCGGTCAGCAGGGTGTGGCTCCTGTCGTGCACCCGCTCGGCCAACGCCTCAAGCTCGATCTCCCGATCGAAGAATCGATCTCCGTCGACCCAGTTGCTCCCGGCTTTTCTCAGCATCGCATGATCCCAACTAATATGTTGGCAGCAATATTGTTGGCAGCGAGGCGATTGTCAAGGAGACCGATGAGATAGCGAGACTCGTTCTGGACGATGAGTTTCAGCGCGCTGCCGTCCGGCGCATTGTTGTGGTTCACCAGCCGCCGACTCGGGCCTTAACCCGCCCTGCACCAAGCACGCCGAGGGCTACCTCCGACGTCGCAGAAAACGGCCGTCGAAGGCCGGAAAGCCGAAGCCGAGTCGCGCTCCCGTACCGCGCCACCTTCGCCTTCAGCTCGGGGTGAGTGCGGCGGCCGGCCTTGCGTCTCCCGGACGGCGCGGTTACCAGCGCGGAAGCAGCGCGCCGAAGGTACCTTCGATGCAGTCGTCGGGACCCCACTCCGCTGCGGCGATGCGGTCGTGGCCCGTGAACCGGCGTTCGATGTACCGGCAGGGACGCAAGACGGCGGAGGTTGAGAGAAGGCGAACGAATGGACGACCTGTCGCTATCGGAACTCCTGTCATCGCGCGGCTTCGAGGGCAGAGGCGTGGAACGGGCGCTGGACCGGCTTTGCCGGAAGGGGTTGACCCGGCCCGGCAAGACCCGGATCGCCACTGCGAAGATCGAGGCGGTCGACCGGGCGCTCAAGGCGGCCTTCGTGCGGCACTGCCGGAAACCCGCCTGCCTGCCGTCCCCCGGTGACAGGCGCGAGCCGGTACCGGTTGCCGCCGCGCATTGCGAGACCTGCGGCGGGAGCGACAACCGGCGCGCAGTGGAGCGGATGCTGGAAGCAATGGACTGCACAGGCTGGACGAAGCTTCTGGTGGCCGGCGGGTCGCCGGGCACGCGCGGGGAGCTCGTACGGCTTTGCGCCGGGCGCCTCAATCTCCGGTTCGTCACCGAGGAGACCACCCCCAGCCGGAAGACGGTCGCGCCGTTGCTCGCCTGGTCGGATGTCGCCGCGATCTGGATCTCCACCGAGATTTCGCACAAGACGACAGCCGTGCTGCGCGGCAGGAAGGTCCTGAAGGTGCCGAGGCGCAGCGTGGCCGCACTGGCCGAAGCGGTGCGGGAGCGTTGCTCACTTGCCGCCTGAGCCCGGCGAACGGAATATCCGGCGCCTGAGGACGCGGTCCGGGGCGGCACTCGGGGAAGAGGGAGACGGACCATGAAGCGAAGGCGGGGGACCGGAGGGACGGAACCGCGGGCGCTGGACGCGAGCCCCCATGGCCGGCCCGCAAGCACGCCGGGGCTGTCCCTGCCGGCCAACCTTGGGCGATAGTGCAGCCTTGCGAGGCGTGAAGCGTGGCCCCGCCGCCCCACTTACGGCCGGGCCCGGCCGTAAGCGGGGGGCGCATCGGCGGAGACCGAATGACCGTCGCCGCGCCGGCAACATGTGTCCGCGGGCGGCGGTTGGCGACGAGGATCGGCGGCGTGACAATTGAATTTGAGAGGCAGACGGCGCGGATGTTATATTCTGGGCCGAACTGGCGATTTAACCGCTTGTTCAATCCAAACCGGGAACTGGGGATTTCTACATGATGATCGATGAATCCAGCCTGAAGAAGGGTCAGTTCCGGAAGCTCAATGCGCTTCGCAAGTCCCTGGGTCCTGCCATCGCCGACGAGGCATTTGCAAAATGGCTCGACCGAGCGGAAGCGGCACCCGAGACCGACGAGAATGAGAAGGTCATCTCGAGTGCGTTATGGGACTTGATACAGGAAGGCAGGCTTTCGATCCAGCGGGGCGGCTATATCGTCCGGCGGGGCCGGGGGCGGGTTATTGTCGAACCCCGCGAGGGTTGACCATAAACCCCGGCTGCATCGAGACGTCGAACTTGCGCCGAAATGCGCCTGCCGCCACGACCTGTGGAAATCGCATGCACTATCCCGAACGATGTTCTCCGAATGACGGCGTCCGTGTCGATGAGCTCCTCTGTCGCCCGTCTCTCGGGAACGATGAATGGTTCGGCGGCCGGGTTTCGGGTTCCGCCGGATCGAAGGGTGGGCGCGCGCCGGTGCAGACCGGCTGCTAGCGGCGCCCGATAGTGCTGTCGTCGCCGTCCGAACCCATGGCGCGCGTAATCAGGTGATCGGTGACATCCGCGAAGTAGGTTTCGAGCTCGGTGTGAAGCCGGCTGAA
Organism: Alphaproteobacteria bacterium; assembly: GCA_965261985.1. Classification (GTDB taxonomy): domain Bacteria; phylum Pseudomonadota; class Alphaproteobacteria; order Bin95; family Bin95; genus Bin95. Next base: position 2,476,328 of record OZ253490.1, on the reverse strand, counting down.
CTCAGCCCATACCTCGCGGTCGAAATGCCGTTCGCAGGCGCGCACCATGACGGTCGTGCGCCGTTGCCGCGCATAGCGGAACGGGCGCAGGCCGTGCTTGCGGCAGATGGCGACGAACAGCCTGACCGACTAAAGGTCGGGCAGCGAGAACCGGAGTTCGGTTTCCGGCCCGCCATCCCGGTCGAGACCGCCGAGGCGGTCGCGCAGCCGGTCCATCGCGGCCCCGGCGGCGGCCTGCTCCCCCGGACTGCCGGCCCGCCGGAACAGCGCCTCCACCTTGGCGAGCTTCTCCCGGAGTTCCTCGTCATCTGCCATCGCAATCCGCCGGACAAGACGCAGTTGCGTCCATAACACAGGCTCCCCGTCGGGCTGTCCATGAGCAGGAATGCGGTGGACATGAGTTGCGCGGATAGCGCGCAGAATGGAGCAACATGCTACTCAGGTCGCGAACCGGCCGGTATCGGCAAGAATAGGAGCGCATGGATGAACAAGACGGAATTGGGTGAGCGCCTTGCCGCCAAACTGGCGCGAACACACCGCCTGACCGTCTCCAGAATCGCGAAAATGTAGTGGGTACAACCGGCAACGCCGGCGTAACCGATTGCTATGCAAGATATTTTTAAACCTCATTGTTGAATTTGGGTATGACGAACCCGACCTCGGAGGCTTCGCGCTGGTCGCCGGCGCGCACCGTCTGGCCGCGGCTCGCAAACTTCGCTGGCCGCGCATCGAAGCCTTCGTCCTGGACGAATTCACCACCGACGAGGTCCGTCTTGTCGAACTCGACGAGAACCTGATGCGGGCCGAGTTGACCGCATTCGACCGCGCGCGCGATTCGACCGCGCGCGCGCGCGCCGATAAGGAGTTCTACGAGCGGATCCATCCCGAAACGCGCCAAGGCGGCGATCATCGAAGCCAAGCGTATCTCGACAGCATCAAGTCGCAAACATTACGACTTGATGCCGACACCACTCACGAGACCAACCCGCAAATATTGCAACCTGATCCGCATACCCGAGGCGTCCCCCCAGCTTCATCGACGATACAGCCGCTTCGCCCCCTCTTGTCTCCCCGCACGATACAGCGCGCTGTCCGCATCGCTGCCAATATCGTGCCCAAACTCCAGGAGGCACTCGTGGCCACCCCGATCGCGCAGCGCGAGGGAGACCTCTACAAGCTCGCCGGCATGTCAGAAGCAGACCAATATCAGGCCTGAAACGCATCCAGGAAACCGAAACACCCCCAAAGAGGCTTTCCGTCGTCATTCCCGACAGCAGCCCACCTGCTCCGTCTGCCACCAGGCTCGATCGCCTGAAACGCCTCCGGTCCAACGCATCGGCTCAGGACCGACAGGAGTTCCGCTCCTGGATCGACCGGCACGGAGACAAATGAACCCATCCTCGCCCAGTCGCGCGACCCGGCGCGCCGAGCCTAAAGCCTTCATGCCAAAAGTTACGCCCAACCTTCTCCGGCGCTCTTGCCGCCCCGACAACTCGCTGTCTCATGCGCCGCTAACGTATTTGGTCGCCGGCCGCTCAAACCATCGATCATTTCTGAACAAAGTCTCTACATCCATGGAAACATGGAATTTTATAGCTTGCCTTCGACGCCCTTGCATGCGATTCTCGATCCCGTAATCAACTCATAGGCTACCCGCTCTGTCGGGCCGCCTGCTGAATAAAACAGCCAAACACCCAGTGCGGGGTAGCTCCTCGTGCTCGGCAAATAGGCAGGGCTTCCCACTACCTATGGGTTGATTACACGGCCCGGCGCCAGCCGGAGTCGTCGCACTCACCACTGGTTGGAGTGGGCAATGAAGGCCGAGCTACCGGGCGTCGACATCCGCCTGCATGACACGTTCCGCCGCGTTTCTTCATCGCGTCTGCCGCGAACCGACACAACCTTCGCCCCATCCAACGTTAGGCTTATCCGGGCTTCCACCGCCCTCGACCGAATTCCGGGTCCCGCCCAATGATCGGCCCCCCGGCACCCAACTACGCCCGGGCGGCCATCTACGCGCGCTACTCGGACAGCAAACAAAGGCAAACGAGCATCGACGATCAGTTGCGCGAATGCCGGAAACATGTCGCAGACAATAACGGCGTCGTAGCCAGCGAATTCTGGGATTCCAAGCTTACAGGAGCGACATTGCATGCCCGAGGAGGACTGAGAGCTCTGCTCAAACATTCGTGGGAAGGAGCCTACACGGTAGTCGTCACCGAGTCGCTTGACCGACTCTCCCGCGACCAAGCAGACACCGCCATCATCTACCGCCAACTCGAATTTCTCGGCGTTCACATCTTCGCGATAGACGATGGGATCGTGACCCCGCTTCACATCGGCCTGAAGGGCACGATGAACAGCATGTTTCTGCAATCCCTCAGCCAAAAGACCCGCCGCGGTCAACTTGGTGTCGCCCATGCCGGCAGGTCCATTGGCCCCCCTCCATACGGATACCGGGTCGCCAACCGCATTCAGGGCTCGCAGGTCACCCGAGGGATCCGGGAACTCCACACTGAGCACGCGGCCACCGTCCAACGAGTGTTCCAAATGTATGCGGAGGGCACCAGCGCAAGAGCGATCTCCATCATACTGAATGACGAGGGAATTCCTCCCCCTCGCGGCGGGAAATTTTGGCGACACAACTACTTCGTCGGTGCCTCTACCCGTTCACCCATGCTGCGTAACCTCACTTATCGGGGCAATATTGTAGCAGGAATGAACCAATCGGTACGTAACCCAAAGACAGGCAAGCGCAACTACCGACCGATACCGAAATCGGAATGGATCATCGTCCCCGCACCGCATTTGCGAATAGTCGAAGACGATCTCTGGTTTGCCGTCCAAGAGCGAATTGACCACGCCGCCAAACCCAGAAACTCCGGATCAACCAAGCAGCTTCGAGGCGCCATGCCGCTCACGCCCCTGCTCACATGCCCGCAATGCAATGGTCCCATTCGCACATTCGCAAGAGATCGCTGGGCTTGCCAAAACGCCTTGAACGAACAATGCTCCGTTCCCACCTTTTCCCTGCGAAAACTCGACCTCCTTGTCGCTCAGCACCTCTTCGATTGGGTGCATGAGCAAACCGACTGGTCCGATCTGTTGCAATTGAGTCATGATCGACAAGCCAAACGAATTCAGGAACTGAAACACGTTATTGCCGAGACCCAGCTCAAGATCGACAGACTTACTCTCGCCATAGAAAACGGAACCGGCTCGTTCTCTCTTTCACTGCGTGTCGCCACTCTTGACGCCCAATTGCTTGAGCAGCAACGCAAGCTCACAATGCACTCAGCCATCCCGTGCTCCCTCCCCGAACCGTCCACCCTCCAGCACATGCTCCGGGAAAGAACTGCCCTTCTCCTCGAAAAAGCGAGCCATCCAGCCCACGTCACGCGCTCCACGGCAGCTGCTGCCCTTGCCGAAGTCATCGATCGCATCGACATGTCCCCTGGCCCTGGCCGCTCAAAAGCCTTCATCACCGTCCACCCCAACCTGCTGGAACTCGTCCGCTCCGTAAGCCAAACCGACGACGAGCCGGCAGAAGAATAAATCGGCCCTGATTACCTATCGGGCCCCATTGCCGGGCCTGCGTCCAAGGACTGCCTGATACAACCCGTCCTGCCCCTGCCTCACCCCGCATTTGCGCTTGCACCAGGAATCGATCAAGCTAGCCAGAGCTGCAGCAGCGCGACTGCGCAATAACAGGACAGACGCCATTCATTTCGGGCCCCTCCTCCGATGCACTCAATGCGGGGATCCGGTAGTGCAGATCGGTTCCGGCATATGGCGCTGCAAATATGCAATCGCCGGGCGATGCCAAACTCGGCAATTCCAGCTCCGGAACATCGACACCCTCTCGGCTCGCCAGCTTGTGCAATGGGTCCGGGCCATAGACGACTGGGACATCTTTTACCGGGAATGCCGATACCACCTCGCCGATCACGTACTTACCCTTCTAGCCGCATTGGCCGAGACCCGTCTCGAGATTCGTCTCGTGCTCAACGCCATCGAGACCGGCACCCATTCCTTCCGGATTTCCGAAAGAATACCCAAACTCGAGCAGGACATCGAACGCATTGAAAACCAGCTATTCAGCCTGGCTGTTGATCCTCAGCCGCTCCCAAGCGCGTGCCAACTCCGCTCGCGCCTCGAACCCCAAGCCAAATACATCTATCGGAAGATCACTACTCCGAAGCACCGAGGCAACGCCGGAAAGCAGCTCGCTGCATTGCTCCATCGGATCGACATATCTCCCGGCGGCCCAGGACGCCGCCCCTCGCTAAAAATCCAACCGGATATCTTCGCCTTAGCCCGCTCCGTGCGGGACCCTCATACACGGCCGCCCACTACCTGATCGCGGCCCTCAAACCCTCCCCGACAGAAAATTTCAGCCTCTTCGCCTCCGGGATGTCGATTACCTCGCCTGTCCGCGGATTCCGCTTTTTCGACGCGCCTCTCGTCACTACCGAAAATTTGCCGAAACCTACGAGGCCGACACTCCCGTCCTCCACAAGCAATTGCTGAATGCCGTCCAAAACCGCCTTCACCGCTGTTGTCGCATCGACCTTCGAAAGCTTCGCCTCCGAAGCCACCAACTCCACAAGCTTTTCCCTGCTCGACATCGCTATTTCCCTCCCTACTGGAACCGCATCCCTGTCCATTAGCCGCGCCACCTATCTTGTCCATGGCCTGCCACTCAGTTCCCAATACTCAGGCCTGTTCCCGATCCACATCGCCATCGCAAAATCACCACCGACGGAATGAAATTCCTCGCTAAACAGCTGTCCCGATACTATACTTCCTTCGCGCATCCGACCGCTCATGGAGCCAGTCATGTCGCGCTGCGCCCATCCCTGCCCCACCCTGGTTTTCGAGGGAGTGCTTCCGACCACGCAAGTCCTCACGGACCTCTATCCTGCTGCTATGTCCGACCGGGGGCAGCTATTTCAATGCCCTTACTTCCAATCCCTCCAACTGCATCGCATAGGCCGGCGAGGCACGCGTGTCGGCCCCTGGACACCCTTATCCTGGGCGCCCGGATCCCTGCCGCCGCCACAGCTCGAAAATTCGGGCAGTCACGAACACTCCGGAGGTTCCGCAACAGTCCACGCCTTCAACCCCGAACATGCCACCATCGACGATTGCCTATCGCGACATTGAAAACGCGATCGACGCCGCAAAATCCAACGTAGCCGCGCAATCGCACAAACCAACCACTTCATCTCATCACCCCTTGAATCGGGCCTTACACCAAAAACCCCCCGCCACGGCGAGGGGTTTCTTCAAGGCTAACCTGCCGATCCAGCTTCACGACGGCAACCACTCCTTCCCGATTTCTTTCCTGAACCGTTCCACCGCCCGGCCCCGCAATGCCGCAAAGGAATTTCTCTGTTGGATCGCGACCAAAGGCACGGCCTGCTCGCCGCCCCTCGCTGCAATATCGCGCTCCACCGCCCTTAGACGATCATCAAAAACTCCAACCAGGCCTCCCAATACTTGCTCCTTGTCCTGTTCAAGTTCGGCACCATCCTGGAACATGCTCGATAACATCAAGTCGAACACGTCATCGACCGCCGCAAGCATGTCCTCGGTCGCCGCCGATGACGACGATTGTCTGCTTTCCTCCACAACCCGCTCCGACATGGCTTTTTTCTCTCCCGCAAAAATATCATTACAACTAGAGACCATATATCGGTAATCCGTCAAGCAGGATTTCCACCGAATGCCAAATTTTTTACAATTCTCTATCTCGAATCCTTGACATCGTGGCGCCGCTATACTCCCATAGCTTCTTAAACTCTTCCAGGGAGCTAATTCGATGGCCGACCCGTTCGAATATGAAGCCACGCAGACCGAGAACTTCCTCGACCGCCCCGACCTCGAAGACATCGATTACCAGGAAGAGTACGACCGGACTACAGATCGCGATCCGTCCGATCGGCAGGCTACGTCCCATACAAGCTTCATCATGGACGGCGCCAAACTTCATGGCGTGACTCCCGGGCAAGACGAGTTCGACACGCGCGAAATCTACGATGCGGACGACGCCGCAAGCGGTATCCAGAAAATCATCGACATCCTAGCCACGCGCGTCGCGCCCGACAGCTCTCCCATCGCATCCGACCGCACGGAACTGCTCTGGGGCGTGGTTCACGTCCTCGAATCCCAATCCCGCAATCTGCAGACGCAAATCGACAAGGACATCCGCGAGCACGAAGAGCTGCGCTATGCCGAGGGCGTAAGCGAAACCAACGACGAAGCGCTCGGAAAGGTCCTTCACCGCCTGGTCAACTACAACGACCGCGCAGACGCCTTCACCAGGCTCCGGCAGATCGCCGCAAGCCGCTACCGCCAGCACACCGGAGAAGTCTGGCGCTCCCGCCGGCGCACCGACACGACAGCCGCCTCTCCGCGCATCGACATGCGCGACTACAAGAAATCCCGCGAATGGCGCAACCAGCGCGACGGCATCCGCATCGCCGTGACCGGAAGCCGCGAAGCTCCCTCCCGCGAAGCCGTCCGACAGGCACTCGATGCCCTGCTCCAGACACACGGCCGCGAGCTCGTCATCGTCCATGGCGGGCACACTCTCGGCATCGACGCCATCGCCGGCGAATGGGCCCAGGAACACGATGTCCGGACAGCCGTCTACCGCCCGAATTTCAAGGATGTGTCCCGCAATGTCGCGCTCGCACAGCGCAACCGGCAAATGGTCAAGGACGGACTGTCCTCCGTCCTCTCATTTTCGCCGGCTAAACTCGCCCATTCATCCGATGTCGTCGCCCAGGCCCGGAAGACGAACATACCGGTCCAGATCATACGCCCCGGCACCGCCCAGACCCAGCGCCTCGCGTCTTCAACCGACTCCCTGGCCGCCTATCGGCCCGATCCCGCAGCCAACCGGCAACGATCGGAGCCGGAGCCTGCCGACCGTGAAGCGGCCCTGACAACGACCCTCCGCACGCGCCCGAACACGCACTTCGACCAGGACGAAACCACCAAAGCGCTGAAGGACACCGTCCGCATTCTCGCCGACCGGATAGCCCCCGACGGCTACCAACTCGAAGACCAGCGCGAAGGCCTGCTCTGGGGTTTCGTCAACGTCTTCAACGAGCAGACCAAGCGCCTCGACCGCGCGACCGCCGCCATCGCCCGCGACGCCGACATTGCCCCCAGCGACAAGGAAACTGCTCGGGAAGCCCTTCAAGAACGCAAATATGCCTTCGAGGAGTTGCACTCCGCAGCGAGCGCCCTCTATTTCGACGAGACCCGCCGCGTCTGGGACACCAAGGCCCGCGACCGGCTTGCTCCCACCACATCCACGAAGCTCGAGTTCGAGGCCTTCGTCAAAAACCGCGAACGCACCCTCCACGCGGCCCAGGCGCCCGAAGGCGCCGTCGTCATCGCTCACGGAGACAGGATCGAGGGCAAGCTCGAACTGTTCCACTACGAGCAGCTGTCGAAGCAACTCGACGCGATCCGCGAGAAGCACGGCGAAATTATCGTCGCGCATGGCGCCTACAGCCAGGGCGTCGACAAGCTCGTCGCCATGTGGGCGGAAAACAACGGCGTGAGCCAGATCCAGTGCCCGCCCAAATACGCCCGCTACAAGAACTCCGCCAACCCCGCCGCCCGCGCCGCCTTCGAACGCAACCGCGAAATGTTCACGCTCCCCAACGTCCAGGAACTGGTCCTATTCGGGGAGGCCTCGACCGGCACCGCCGCCAACATGCTCGAACTCGCCGAAAAGGCAAACCAGCGTGCCCAGCAAGCTGCTTACCGTCGAAACCAGGAAAACACCGATCCAGTCCAGACTTCCGAACCCAACTTCATCGAAATCACCCGGACCCGGTTCGACCCGGCCTTGCCCGAACGCACGGCCATCAACGACAGCTATGTCGAACTCCTCCAGGCCTCCGACCAGGACGCCCAGCTCATCCCCTACCAGGACAAATTCGAAGATTTCCGCGAGCTCGTCAGCAAGGCCCTTGCTTCGCAGCAGCAACCACCCGCGTACACCCGCAAGCTGATCGAGCTGAACAACCGCCTTGCCGCCGACAACGAGCGTCGACTCGAGATCGAGACCGTCCAGAACGACGTTATCGACCTGCACCACCAACTCAGCTACCTGCAGCACGGCGCCGCCTTGAACGAAGTCGGCCTGTCGGAATCCACGCCCCACTACGACACCTTCGTCGAGGACTGCACCAGGTGCCTCGACCGCTGGAACGCGCTCCAGGCCGACCCCGAAATGCGCGCGCACCTGGAACAACTTGAAAAACCGCACCTGAACACGCGTATCGAGGTTCTTGCCGAGCATGCCCGCTATACGCCGCCTGCCCACGCCGCAACAGCAGAAGTGGCCGAGGAAGCCTCCTCCCAACCGCAGCACCCGGTCGTCCGCGAATACCTCGCCCTTCTCGAACGGGCAGACAACAAGCCGGAACTTCTCGCGTACCAGCCCGGCTTCGACGAATTCCGCGATACCGTCCGCCAGGCACAACAGAGCCAGACCGAACATCCCCAAATGGTCGAGGCCCTCGGACGCCTGTCTCACCGGCTCAACCAGAGCGACACCAATCGCAACTCGGTCAAGAACCTATCCGAACGCTTTCTGCAATCGACGAAGGAAGCCCTCGCACTCGAAACCTGGGCGGCCGATCAACCCGGCCGGAAGATCCAGAATGCCCCCAAATACGAGGATTGGAGAAAGCGCGCCGACGCCCTGCTCGACAACTACCGATCCATGAGCCGAGACGCCAGCTATGCACCGCACATGAACGACCGCGAGGAAGCCCGGCAATTCTTCGATCGCCGCATCGCCTACATCTCCGAGCAACGCTTCGCCCCGCTCCCCAAGCCGGACCCTACCAGGCAGCAGGCCTTGCAGGCCCAGCAGACCCAGGACGCGGAGCAGGGCCTCGGCATGAGCATGTAGAAGACGCTCCCACGCGTGCGATGGCAGGGCAGCAGCCATGAACGATCTTCTCTGGGCGGGTATCGGCGCCCGAAACACGCCGCGATCCGTCCTGGCCGACATGACCGCCCTTGCCGGCCTGATGGCCGATGCCGGCTGGCACCTGTCCTCCGGAGGCGCCCACGGCGCGGATTCCGCCTTCGCCGCCGGTACGCCCCCCGGGCAACGCACCCTCTGGCTGCCCTGGCCCCGCTACAACGGCATTTCAGGACCCGACTCCCGCGTCCCGACGTCCGAACGCATGCAAGAGTGCCTCGCCATCGCCGGCCGCCTGCATCCGGCCTGGCACAGGTGCAAGGATTCCGTCCGCAAGCTTCACGCACGCAATGTCGCCATTCTTCTCGGCCCCGACCTGGTCCGGCCTGTCGACGCCATCGTCTGCTTCACCGAAGGCGGCCAGGTCGCAGGCGGCACCGGCATGGGCCTTCGAATCGCCGCCGAGCACGCCATTCCCGTCTTCAATCTGGGCTCCATGACCATGCAGGCCGCCTGGGACAGCCTTCAGCAGCTCCATCGCGCCCTCTCGGCCGCGGACGACCGCACCGCCGACACGACCGCAACCGCCATCGATCCGAAAACCATGGCCCGCGTCATCCATCTTCGCGACGCGCCGCCGGACGCCATACGCATCGATCGCCGGACCGCATGGGGGAACCCGTTCCGCATAGGCCCCGACGGCACCCGCGAAGAAGTCATCGCCAAGTATCGCGACGACCTCTGGAAACGCATCCACGCCGGCAACATCGACCTCGACGAGCTAGCCACCCTTCACGGAAAGGACCTCGCCTGCCACTGCGCGCCACTGCCATGCCACGGCGACGCCCTGGCCGAGGCCGCCGCATGGGTCGTCTCCAACAAACACCGGACGACCGCCACAACGGCCAGCCCAACCGCGATCCCTTCCCGTGAAACCGCTTCGCTACAGACGTCCACCCGAACCTACGCCGCGAACGAAGCCTGCGTCTTCCGTTTCACCAAGGCCGACTGGGGCCTCTTCAGCAATTTCGCCGAGCTTCCAAAGCCGATCTCCGCCGCCGGCCATACATGGCCTACCTCCGAACATGTCTACCAGGCCGCCAAATTTCGCCAATCCCCGGAAGTGCAGACGCGGATCGCCGGCGCATCCACGGCCCGCGACGCCGTCAAACTCGGACGAAACCGCAGCAACGCACCGGATGCCGACTGGATTTCGCGCCGCGTAGACGCCATGCGCTGGGCGATCCGCATGAAGCGCGAGGCCAACCCCGCACTGATCGACTCCACCCTCCAGCGCACGGGCGACCTTCCGATCGTCGAATATTCCGGCCACGACTCCTTCTGGGGCGCCAAGCCCAAAGATGCCACCCTGGTCGGTCAGAACATCCTCGGCCGCCTCTGGATGGAGCTCCGGCAGCACATTCGCGATGGCGACCCCCGCGCACTCGCTTCCGCCTGGCCCGATCCGCTCACCCCCAAAACGTTCGCCGCCCGCACCCCTGCTGACCACATCGAGGCAAAGCTGCCGGCATCGCTCGGTCTGGTCACCACTCATCGCAGGCTGTACGAGGCGAGCCAGGACGGTCTGCTCCATCCGCTCGACGGTACCTCCTTCCTCCTCGCGCAAGACGGTTCCGTCTCCGAAGACCTTCCCGCCAGCCCCAGCCCCATACACGTCCGACTTACCTTCGATCCCCGCAAGTTCCCGTTCCCGGCCCTCCGGGCCGAGCTCGCCAGGGCTTTCGCCGACGACGCGGCCGCCGCGTTTCCCTGGCGCGCACCGATACCCCTCTTCGCCGCCACGAAGATCGAGATCGCTTCCGAGGAGCACAAGACGCGCCTCCTGGCGATGGCCCGCCAGTTCAGCAATGTCTCGCTGCCTGCCGCGGAGATCGTCGTTGCCGGCACCGATATCGCCACCGCCGCGAACCGGCCCGCATCGACCTCCGAAATCCCCGCGCTGCAGCTGCCCGACAACCTGAACGCAACCCACGGCGCAATGGCGATGGCCGCCGCTTCCGTGCCCCGCGCGGAGCCCTGGACGCAGGTCCTGCAACACGCCCTCGAACGCGATCGGGCCAGCTTCCGCTCAAGCGCGGCGCGCATCAACGCACTTTGGTTCCAACTACCCTGGCTCGCGCACCGGGCCGCCCGGCCGGCGCCAACCGATGGAGGAGAACAGGGCCGCCTGTGGGCCGCCGCCATGTCCACCATGCAATGGCCGGCCGCACAGGACCTGTCCCCCGCCGCACTTGCCGAAAAAATCGCCGGGGCCGCCTCCCTGGACGGCCCCAACCGCACCGCCGACCTCTGGCTCAAGCAGACGCTCGACGTCATCTCGGCCAAGGAACCCATTGCCTATACCGGTTCCACCGACGAGCACGCCGGCCTCGCCATCCAGCTCGCCCTCCTCCGACCCGATCCCTCCAGGTTCAACACCTGGACCGTCCAAATGCCGGAACTTCCACCTGCCGTCGCCTGGGCCGGCGCGACCCTCTGCGGCTGGCGCCACGGATACCGGGACCTCGACAACGCCTTCAGAGGCGACACCGCCCTGCAGGAGACCATCGCAACCAGCGCGCTCGCCGCTTCGGTCCCCGACGCGTCCCACCATTCGACCGCTGCCTCAACGCCTCTCGCCACTCCCGACCCCCTCCGGGACGAGCGCACCAGGATCAATAACCGCTATATTGCCCTGCTCGAAGCCGCAGACCAGAACACCCGCCTCATCCCGTACCAGCACGGTTTCGACGATTTCCGCACCCTCGTCGGCTCCGCCCTGGACTCCGGGGGCCAACCGGCCATCTACGCCGACAAGCTCGTCGAGCTCAGCGCCCGCCTCGACGCCGACAGCCGGCGCCGGGACCTCGCGACCGCCCTCCAGAAGGACAGCATCGACCTGCAGCACCAGCTCGCCTACCTGCAGCAACACGCATCATCCCCCGACGCCGCTGCAACCGGGCCTTCACCGCACGGCGACGCCCTCATCGACGATTGCGTCGCCTGCCTCGACCGCTGGAACGCGCTGCAGACCGACCCGGACATACAGCCCCACATCGAACAGCTGAACGACCCGCTCCTGACCGCCAGGATCGACCTTCTGGCCAGTCACGCCCGCGACGCCCCGCCGACCCGAACCGGCACCATCGAGACCGCCAACGACACCTCCACCCGCGCGCAGCACCCGATCGTTCGCAACTACCTTCATCTCCTCGACGAGGCCGACAACAAGCCCGAACTGCTCGCCTACGAACACGGCTTCGAGGAGCTTCGCGAAACCGTGCGCCTGGCGAAGGACGACCCCGACGAGCACCCCGACATGCGCGAGGCACTCGGCCGCCTTTCCGTTCAACTCGACCGGAGCCATGCCAACCAGGCTACCGTCTCGAACCTCCGGCGCCGGTTCCTCCAGTGCAGCAGCGACGCTCTCGACCTGGAAACCTGGGCCTCGGACCAGTCCGGCCGCACGATCCAGGACTCGCCAAGATATGAGGCGTGGAAGACGGAAACCGACAAGCTTCTGGACGAATACCGCGCCATGACCCGCGACAGCAGCCTTGCCCCACATCTGAAAGACCAAACCGAAGCCCGCGAGTTCTTCGACCGTCGCATCGCCTACCTGTCCGAGGAACGCTTCGCCCCCCTTCCCAAACCGGAACCGGCCCAGCAACAGACCCTGCGCACCCAACTCAATCAAGAGGCGGAGCAGAGCTACCGCATGAGCATGTAGCCGCGACCGCGCAGAGCTGAACAATGCAACAGCATCGCCCCTCACCCCGAGAACTATCGCAAATGCTCGCCCGGCAGGCCGAGAACGTCTGTCGCCACTACCTCACCGCCGGCAAGAAATCGGGCAATAGCTGGATCGTCGGCAACATCCACAACGAGCCCGGCCGCTCCTTCACCGTCTGCATCAAGGGCGACGCCAGGAAGCTCGGCCGCTGGACCGATCATTCAACCGGCGAATACGGCGATCTCCTCGACCTCATCAAGCATAATCGCGGGCACACCAGCCTCGGGCCCGCCTTGGCCGAAGCCCGTCATTTCCTCGGAATTGCCAACCGGCCCCTGCCGCGCCCGCTCAGGGCCGAGGCCGACCCTGCTCCTCAACCGGCCGACGGCACCAACGAGCCCCCTGACGATACGCCCGACACTCCAGCGGAACACAGCTCCCGCCTTCTCTGGGACCGTTGCGTCCCACTCCCCGGCTCGCCAGGCGAACTCTATCTCCACTCCCGGTCCATCGACAAAGCCGACCACCAAGCATTACGCTTCAACGCTGCACTGCAATATCGCGAAGGACCGGAGACCACCTACTGGCCCGCAATCGTCGCCGCGCTCACCGACCTCGACGGCCAGGTTCTCGCCGTACACCGGACCTGGCTCGACCCCGACGGGCGCCGCAAAGCCGACCTTCCGTCTCCCCGCAGGATGCTCGGCTACTCCGAGGGCGCCGGCGTCCGCTTCCGCAATCACTTCCTACCCGACTGCGACATGACGATCGGTGAAGGCCTCGAAACCGTGCTCTCGATTCTCGAAGCACTACCTCTATGCGCCGGCATCGCCACCCTGTCTTCAACCCTCATGCCCCGCATCCACGTCCCGGAAGCCACAGGCCGCATCCTCATCGCCGCCGACCGCGACCCGGCCGGCTACAACGGTGCCCTGAAACTCCAGCAGCGCCTGACAGACGAAGGACGCCAAGCCGAACTCATCATTCCGAAAAACGCCGACTTCAACGACGATTTAAAGGCACTTGGGCCCCACGGCCTCTTCACCCATATAAGCGTCCAAATCCGCCGATCCTCCGGAGACCTGTCTCCCCCCTGCGCAACCGACGAGCCTTCCCCGTCGGCACCCGAACCCATCATCGCACTGACGCCCTCGCCTCCCTCCATCGCCTCTCCCGAATACCGTCTCCTCCCGCTTGAGGCCATCGATCGCACAAACCTGCTGAAAGTCACCGCCTTCCCCGGCCTTCCGCGACCGCATCAGATCCTCTCCGCCGCTTCCTCATATGCCGCCATCGCAAAGATAGCCGCCGACCGTGCCGGCGCCACAAAAGTGCTTATTCTCACTGCAAGCTACATGGCCGCACCTCTCGAACGCGCGCTTCGCGAACGCGGCCTCGAACCCCTCCATCCCTATGTCGAGACCGTCCGCACCCAACAAGACGACGGCACTGTATCCACCGAGCGCAAGATCACCGGCTTCATCCCTGCCTGTTCAGACTAAACCGACCGCTATCTCTTTCTTTTTCGGCCCCTCGCAACCCAGTCAGATCTTCCCTCCCGGAGCTTCAGAGGAGCGGAATTCGGGCGATCCGAGGGCGGACCAACGCCCCGGACAACCCCATTCTGCATCCATGGAGCGCTTCGTGAACGCAACCGCATCACAGCCCGATCTGCGGGCCATCCCCCTCGCATGCCTCGCCCTCGCCCCCGAGAATGTGCGCACCACGCCACCCAGCCCTGCCGACCAGACCCAGCTCAAGGTCTCCATTCAGGCCCACGGCGTCCTCGAAAGCCTCGTCGTGCGGTCCGACGAACCGGCACCCGACGGCAGCGAACGCTTCGCCGTCATCGCCGGCGGACGACGCCTCTCCGCCCTCAACATCCTCCTCGAGGACGGCAACATCGACGCGGCCTATCCCGTCCCCTGCCAAGTGGTCTCGAATGACAATTCCGCCGAGCTTTCACTCGTCGAGAATGTCATGCGCATCGCGATGCATCCCGCGGACCAGGTCGTCGCGTTCAAGGCCCTCGCCGACGCCGGCTCCACCGCAGCTTCCATCGCCGCGCGCTTTGGCGTCACCGAGCGCCTGGTCGAGCAGCGCCTGCGCCTCGGCAGCCTTGCCCCCCAGCTCCTCGACGCCTACCGGGACGACCAGTGCGACCTGGAAACCCTCAAGGCGTTCACCGTCACCACCGACCATGAGCGCCAGCTCGCCGTCTGGAATCAGGTGGCCCAGCAGGGCTACCGGCCAAGCGGCTGGCAGGTGAGGCGCATCATCACCGAAGAGCCGATCCCGGCCACCGCAGCCATCGCGCGCTTTGTCGGCCTCGACGCCTACCAGGCCGCCGGAGGACCCGTGCTCCGCGACCTCTTCTCCGACGACGACGATCGCGGCATCTGGTTCGAGGACCAGGCCCTCCTGAACGACCTCGCGACCAAGAGGCTCGTTACCGTTGCCGACGAACTCTCCCAGCGCTGGAAATGGGCCGAGGCCATGCCCGAAGCGGACTGGAGCGCCACGGCCTCCTACGGTCGTATCCACCCCGTCCCCGGCGAACCCACCGATGACGAAGATGGCGAAATCGAGCGTCTCCGCACCCGGCACGACGAACTCGCCAATCTCGACGACGACGAGTGGACCGAAGAGCTGGCCGACGAAGCCGAGTCCATCGACATCCGCCTCCACGAGATCGAGGCCACTGTCGAGGCCCGCTCCTACTTCCGCCCCGACGCCTTCGCCATGGCGGGCTGCATCGCCACCATCGCCCGCGACGGCAGCCTCCACGTCATCGCGGGCCTGGTCCGCCCGGAAGACATGCCGGACCCCGAAGCGACCGGCACCAACGGTTCCGCACCGGCCGACATCTCCGGCCCGACCTCCTCCGGTCCGGACGACGCTCCGCCGGTAACCGCTCCGTTCTCCGCTCCGCCGGACCCCGCCGCCCAGGCACGCAAGAATGCCGGCATCGGCATCGGCCTTGGGGACGACCTCCGGGCCATCCGCACGGCCATCGTCAAGACCCACCTCTCCCAGAACTTCGGCGCCGCCTTCGACCTCATGCTCTTCCAGATGGCCCGTTCGGTCTTCACGCAGAGCTACGTGCCGGATGCGCTCGACATCATGTCGAAACCGACCCCGGACCGCCCGTCGAACCGCCACGACCACGAAGAGTTCGCATCCTGGAGCCCCGCCGAAGCCATCCTCGAAGACATCTCCCACCTTCGCTTCGACTGGATGGAAATCAAGGACGACGGAGAGGCCTTCGCCGCCATGGGCGCCCTCTCCGCGGACGAGAAGCAGAGCCTCTTCGCCGCCGCCGTCGCGCGCACCGTCAAAGGCCAGCTCGCCTTCGAGCACCATGCCAGGCCCGAACTCGAAGCCACCGTCGCCCGGCTCGACATCGACTTCGCCTCCACCATCCGCCCGACCGCGGACATGTTCTGGAGCCGGATCGCGAAGAAGGCCATCCTCGACATCGCCAGGGAAACGCTCGGCCAGGACTGGGCCGTCACCCACGGCAAGTTCAGGAAGCCCGACCTGGCAAAGGCCATGCACGCCGCTTTCGCCAAGGGCGCCCCGCCCGTCGGCGTCAGCCAGGACGGCCACGAAGCCGCCCTCTCCTGGACCCTCCCCGGTTTCAGGGCCTTCGACGGCGGCACACCGGATCGTCCCGACGAACAGCCGGCCCCCGCCGACGTCTCCGACCCGCAGCAAACCGCTCCGGCGCCGGACGAGCCCGCAACGTCCGAAGCCGATGCCGGCAAGCACCAGGAGGCCGGCTCGCAGGTCCACGACGTCACGGCCATGATCGACGCCATGAACGCCGTGCCTACCGCCGACGGCAGCCCGCGCGTCATCATCTCCCACGTCGGCCCGGTTAACGGCCACGATCACGACCACGACGAGGACCTCCCCGAGTTCCTGCGCACCGTCTGACCGGACCACACGTCCTCGAACGCGCCCCGCAGGCCACGCGCCTCGCGGGGCGCATCTTCTTAACGCCCCGGCAAGGAAGCCCCATGCACGATATCGCTCCCGCCCCGCGCACGATCCGCGCCAGCATCCACGAAAGCACCCTCTCCCGCGTCCCGAGAATGTTCTCGGCCCAGATCCCCGACATCCTCAGCGAAACGCTCCAGAACGCCCGCCGCGCCGGCTCCACCGCCGTCAACATCACCGTCCAGCGCCGCCCCGCGCACAGCGGTCATCACCACATCGTCACGATTACCGACGACGGCGCCGGAATCGACGACCCCGCCGTCCTGCTCACCTACGGCCGCAACGGCTGGGACGCCCGGCTCGTCGACCGCGAAGACGCCGCCGGCATGGGCTTCCTCAGCCTCGCGCGTTCCGGCTGCATCGTCACATCCCGTCCGCGCACCGCCTCGGCCCGCTTCTTTCCCGGATGGACCGTCCGTCTCACCCCCGACCATTTCACCGGCAAGCAGGACGCCACGGTATCCTCCTGCGAAGACGCGCCCTGGCCCAGCGGCACTGCAATCTCCTTCGCCACCACCGAACACCCCGCTACCATCCGTCAGGCGATTGAGAACGCGGCCCTGTATTACCCCCTTCCGGTAACGCTGAAGGGGCTCTTCGATCCCGCCGCCCCCGCGTCCGTACTCCCGTCCAAACCTTTCCTGGACGGCTCCATCCACCGGGAAGAATGGCGCGGTATCGAGTTCGGCGTTTTCCTCGACAACTTCCACCGGTCGCGCGACCCCAATATCAACTTTCACGGCCATACCCTGACCGCAAATCTCCCTGCCGTTCACAGCATCGGCCCCGGCACCTGGACCGTCCGCGCCGACATCCAAGACTGCCCCCACCTCCAGCTCGTCCTCCCGGCCCGCAAGGAAGTCGTCAGCAATCCTTTCTACGCGCGAGTCCGCGACGCCGCTCTCCTTGCCGTCTACCGTGCCATGGCTGCGCATCCCGACCCCCGGCCCACCTATGCCGACTGGACGCGCGCGCGCTCCCTCGGCATCCACATCGCGCCGCCTCCCGCCCGGCTCCGCCCCTGGCGGCCGTCCCCGGCCGACCCGTACGGCCGAAACGACCTCCCCGACCCCTGCTCACTTCCGCAGGACGCCATCATCGTCGACTTCGATCCCGAGCCCCAGCTCGCACAGACCTTCTGGCGCGCTGCCGACCGCGCGGGCATCCAGGACCGGCTCTTCGACGCCAACACTCATCTCTGCGGATATGCCTGGTACGACAGCCTGCCCCGCATCGCCCGCATCGATATCGACATCCTCACCGACGACCGGACCTACGCCCTCGACGAATTTCCGCTCGCCAAGCTCCCCCGGGACAACCGGCCGAGGGCAATTCGCCAACATCTCTGCATCGGCGCCCCCGACGGCGACTCCACCAGGTTCACCATCCCCGCAGATATCGCCTTCGCCGGCGAGGCATACTCCGACATCCACGATTGCGCCCCGATCGTCGCCGCCGACAGCGACATCCAGCCCTGCGTCCTCACGGACCTGATCTACGAAGCGTATTTCTCGTTCAACGACGATTCCGGCGACGATTCCTGGGACACCCAGAAAGCGGCATTCGAACGCGACGCCATGCACCTCGCCACCCGAATTCTGTGCTCCGAGGACGAGGCCACGATCGCAGCCATCCACCAGGCCATCGCCACCGACGTGCTCTGGCTCACCTCCAAGGGTCGCGCCGTCACCATCACCATCCGCGACAGCCGGATATCCGTGACCCTCGACGAAATCCAGGGAGCCGCCTGATGCCCCGCTCCTACTCGGTGCAGTGCTGCTTCGCCATCTACATGAGCCACACCATCACCGTCGAAGCAGACGACCTCGAAGCCGCCCTCCAGGCCGCTGCCGGGAAAGCCGACTCCAGCGACGACTGGCGCGGCCTCGATGACTCCGGCCCGATCTTCATCGCCGCCGCCTGCGAAGGCGTCACCCGCGACCCGGGCGCCGACCCCGGCCGCCTGGCCATCCCCGAGCGGTTCACCGAACCCGGCCGGCCCGCCATCCACGACCGGAAGCCCGGCCTCCCGCCCGATTGACTCCTTCCCCAACCAATGCAGCCCCGTCCCGGCGCCGGCCGGGCGGGGCCTTCATTTCCTGGCCGGCCTGCGAAAGCCAGACCACGAAGGACACCAACCTCTCCGCCGCCGGCGCCATCCGAAAACTCGAATCCGCCCGTTTCCACTTCGAGGCAAGCATTCACCACCGGGCCTGTATAGGGCGCCAATAGATCCTCCGTTCACGAGACCGAGGCCCGCTCCAGCTACGACCGCACCAATCCCGGAAAGGAACGACGATGGCTGCCACGAAACTCCTCCACGATCTTGCCGAAGCCATGATGGCGGACGCCATCGCCAACCCGCCGCGCGACGAATGGAAGGACCGGGAAGGCTTCAACATCGTCTCGCTCGGCGCCTGGCTCGATGTCTGCAAGGCGGCCGGCGTCGAACCCGTCCCCGCAACCGAAATCGGCAAGATCGAGATCGAGGCCCTGATGATTGCCCTCGACGACCCCGAGAGCACAGAGGAGAGCGACGCCACCAGGGCGCTCCGGGCCTTCTGGGCGAAGATCGAGCAAGCCAAGAAACCGAACACCATGATCCGCTGGGACTGCTGCACATGCTCTGAGGTGAAATACCGCCTCGACACCGGCAGGCCCGAGTGGCACCGGGACCTTATCGACCGCTTCGATATCGACGACTTCCGCGCAACCGACCTCATCTTCGAATATCCCGACACCGTTATTGCGGCATGGTCGAGACCGTGGATGCAAGCGCGGATCGTCGACGGATACCCGGTCGAATATCGCGTCTTCGTCGAAGACGGCGAGATCATCGGGCTCAGCAGCTACTACCCGCAGCGCCCGCTGGCAGACAGCCACGAGGTGCGCGAGGACGTGGTCGCATGCCTTCTCGAAACCGCGAAGCTGATCGCTGCCGTCCCGACGCCGCTCAAATATCCGGGAGGGCCGCATCCGCACCACTCCCCCGACAGCAAGAGCTTCACCGCCGACTTCATGCGCCTGGAGGACGGACGCTTCCTCTACCTGGAAGGCGGGCCGCCTTTCGGCAGGGGCGCCCATCCCTGCTGCTTCGAGCACTTCGACAACTGGGCGGACGGCGCCGCATTCAACCTCTCCGGCGTCCCCGTCGCGTTAAAGGGACCACCATCATGAACTCCTGCACACCGGTCGCCGTACCCGCCAGGAAACACCTGCAACGCGCTCGCCGCATGGGCCGCGCCGCTTTCCGCAACGGCAACTGGCACGGCAACCCGGTCGCCCGTCTCTGCCACCGTCGAACAGATGACCTGCGCCGAACTGCTCGACGCCGCGCACACAGCCATTCGCTCACGCTAGCCCTTCCTGATTCAACCAGAGCTCGGGATTCCTCCCGCAACCTCCCGGCGCTATAATTTCTCCGCGCCCGCACGGAGCCAGCCATGCCCTTCCACGGCCTTCCGCCCGAAATCATCTACGCCTTCGTACCGGAGCCCACGGACGACCCCGACCTCATCCAGGTCATCATCGCGATCGAGGGAATCCCCGGCTACATCCCAACAGAGCTGCATGCCACCAACATAGAAGAGGCCCTGGAGCTCTGCGACCGGTTCAACGCGCCTCTCGGCCAGACCCGCGCCGACGCGCAGCGAATAGCCGAACAGTCCCGCGCCGCAGACGCTCTGCAGGATCTCGACCCCAGCCACATTCACTAGGGTTTGTTGAGAATCACAAATCCACACAATTGTGCATCTTCAATTCTCAGCAGGCCCTAGCCCGCCTCCGCCTCCCCGACCGAAGCAAAAGCCAAGCTCCCGGTTTCGGAACCCTCAGGCGGGTGCCCCTTCCGCCCGCCATCCCCTCCCCCTGCACCACCAGGCCCCGTCATGCACCAGCTCGACGACGCGCAGATCCTGCCTCTCACCCCCCGTCCCCTCACCGATCCGGCCGACCCCGCTCGCCACCCTCCGATCATCACCCCCAGCCGCGAGTCCCAGCTCCTTGCATCGCTCCTCTCCGGCACCCTCCCACTGCACCTGGCCCATACCGTGGCCGCAGCACTTCTCGCCGCCTTCGGGACCCCCGCCGCCGTCCTCGCGGCAACCCCCGAACGCCTCCGCACCATCCCCGGCATGACCCGCAGCGCCGTCCTCGCAGTCAAGACCACCGAAGCGCTCGCGATTCTCCATGCCAAGGCCGCCCTTCCCGACGAGATCAATCCCAGCCTCAGCAACTACACCCGCGTCATCGAATTCTGCCGCGCCCGCCTGGGCAACAAACCCCGCGAGGAAGTCCATTTGCTCTTCCTGAACAACCGCAACCGCCTCATCCATGCCGAGGCCCATCAGCAGGGAACGGTCAATCACGCACCTGCCTATCCCCGGGAAATCTGCCGCCGCGCCCTGGAACTCGATGCCTCGGCATTCATCATCGTCCACAATCACCCGGCCGGCGACCCCACCCCATCTTCGGCAGACCTCAGGATGACCGCCAGAATCAAGGAGGCGGCAAAGACCCTCGACATCAACTTGCACGATCACGTCATCGTCACGCCCACCGACGACTTCAGTTTCTCCAGTAAGGGACTTCTCTGACTCCCTCGCCGGCTGCCCGCCCCGTTGCCCGTTCGCAGCGACGGGGCTCTTTCATTGTCCCGAATGTCTTCATCTGCAAACCGCCAACCCGAAGGACTGCCGGGCCTGTCCCGACCTCCGACATCCCCGCCGCTGCACGAAGAGATAGAGAAGCACGGTTCCGGCGCGTCCTGAGAGGACGCCGGCGTTCGGCGCCAACTGCCGCAAACCGCTCTCGACTGGAACCCCTGCATGCAAATCATCGATAATTTCGCCGGTGGTGGCGGAGCCTCGCTCGGCATCGAGCAGGCTCTGGGCCGCCCGGTCGACGTCGCGATCAACCACAACGCCCAGGCCCTCGCGATGCACCGGGCCAACCACCCGCGCACGACCCACTACCAACAGGACGTCTGGAATGTCGACCCGGCGTGCATCGCACGCCGCGCACCGATCGCGCTGGCCTGGTTCAGCCCTGACTGCACCCACCACAGCAAGGCCAAGGGCTCCGCCCCCGTAAGGCGCGAAGACATTCGCAGCCGGGACCTGGCCTGGGTCGTCATCCGCTGGGCCCGCGAAGCACGGCCAGCCGTCATAATGCTGGAGAATGTCGAGGAATTCTCGAGCTGGGGACCGCTCCTCGCCGGCCGCCTCGACAAGACCCGTTCCGGCGAGACCTTCCGCCAGTGGATACAGGCCCTCAGGGACGCCGGCTATGCCGTGGAATGGCGCGAACTCCGCGCCTGCGACTACGGCGCCCCGACACTACGCAAGCGCCTCTTCGTGATCGCAAGGCGCGACCGCCTTCCGATCGTATGGCCCGAACCGACGCACGGTCCCGGCCTCTCGTCCTACCGGACCGCGGCCGAGTGCATCGACTGGACGATCCCCATCCACTCGATATTCCTCTCAACTGAAGAAGGCCGCCGGGCAGGCGTGCGCCGGCCGCTCGCCGACAAGACGCTGTCCCGCATCGCCAGGGGCCTGCGCAGATACGTTATCGACTCCGCCCGTCCCTTCATCGTCCCGATCACCCATGCCGGAGACCGCCCCGCGCACCCGATCGACGAGCCCATGCGCACCATCACCGCGGCAAAGCGCGGCGAGCTGGCCCTGGTCACCGCCTACATGGCCCAGCACAACACGGGCATGACCGGCCACGCCTGCACAGAGCCGGTCAGCACCATCGTCGGCCGCAGATCGAACCAGAATCTCGTCACCTGCCTCCTCAGCCGGGAATTCGGCGCCAGCACCGGCGAGGCCCCGGACCGACCCGTCGGCACCATCATGCCCGGCGGTGGCGGCAAGACCGCCCTCGTTGCCGCCTGCATGTCGAACATGCACGGCAGCAACACCAATGGCGGCAACGGCGACCCGGAAAGCCCGATCAACACCATCCTGGCCACGGGACAGCACAAGACACTGATAACGGCGTTCCTGTCGAAATATTACGGCACGAACGTCGGATCCGCCCTCCACGACCCCTGCCCGACAGCCACGGCCAAGGCGCGGTTCGGCCTGGTCACCGTCAACTCCCTTGATTACCGGATAAACGACATCGCCATGCGTATGCTCGCCGCGCGGGAGCTCTTCCGGGCCCAGGGATTTCCCGACAGCTACCGCATCGCCATCCAGGTCGGCGGCAGGCTCCTGAGCAAGGAAGCCCAGATCCGCATGTGCGGCAACTCCGTGCCGCCCCACTTTGCCCGCGCCCTGGTCGCCGCAAACTGCGAGCGCCGGGTCCTTCGCCTCGCAGCCTGAGCCTTCCCGCCGATCCTGCATCCGCGCTCCTCCTCCATTCCCGGAGAGTGAGCCGAGCCAGGGCCGGACATACCCACAACCGTCGCGACCGCACGCCCGGCCCGCTGCCGGGTCGCACGCACATGCCGTCGCGCCACAACCTCCAATTCCTCAAGCCGGGACCCTTCCATGGACACCACTCTCTTCGCCACCCCCTTCGCCGCCTTCAACATCATCCACAAGGCCCTGGCGAACCTGACGGCAACCCTGCGGGAAGCCGTTCACCCCATGCCGCTCTCGACCCCGCAAGTCATCGCACGCAAGCTTCGCGACACCGCAGGCGACCTGCGCCGCGCCGCCGACGCGCTCGACCAATCCGCGAAACTCGTCGAACCCGCCTCGGAAGAGACCGCGTTCAATCCCTATTTCCGCGCGCTCACCATCGTCAATGACGGCGAACCCGATCCCCG
The DNA here is from genome assembly GCA_965261985.1 of Alphaproteobacteria bacterium. GTDB lineage: Bacteria > Pseudomonadota > Alphaproteobacteria > Bin95 > Bin95 > Bin95. Next base: position 2,452,853 of record OZ253490.1, on the reverse strand, counting down.
CAAGGTTATCGAGTCCCTCACCAGGACCTCAGGGATCGTCGCCGGCAGCCAACGCCACCACCTTGAAGACCCGGCTGTCCGCCTCCTCGTCCTGCAGCTTGCCCATCTCTACCGCGTGGGCGGCGCGCTTCCCCAGCTCGACTTCGACCGTCTCACGGAGCGCTGCGCAAACCACTGCGAATTCTTCGCCCCGGCGCGCACCGCCGCCGGCGACTGACCGGCGCCTCGACCCGAACACTCCCGCAACACAGCCCCCTGAAACACCGCCACCTCCGTTCCGCCATCCGGACGCCCATCCCGGAGGGTAAGCGAAGCACTATCCGGGCCTATCGGTAACGGCCGCGAGGAACCCTCCTCCCGCCGCCCTCCTCCTTCAACATCGGGAAATCCTCCATGCTCGACGCCCACTCGGCGCCGGGCGCGTCCACTCGCGCCCAGCTCCCCCTCGTCGCCCTCCCCAAGCACCAGCACGGAACGCCCAACCGCGCCGACTCCACCATGGACGCGGCCCGCCGCCTGCTCCCCTTCCTCGCAGCCGGCCGGACACTCGACACCGACACCCTCCGGTCCGTCATGACCGACGCCTTCGGCGCGACCGATACCGCCGGCGCCTGGCTCTGGAAGGACGCCTACGAAGCCGCTGAAGCCGCCGTCATCCTCTTCCTGCGCCGCTATGCCCGCGCCCTGCAGCTCCGCGCGAGCGGCGAAGGCCCGCCCAAGATGGTCTCCCTGCTCGAGGCCATTGCCACCCTCGAACCCTCCCATACCAGGCGCTCGGAAGACCAGGTCCGCCTGCAGCAGTTCTCGACCCCGCTCGCGCTCGCCTACGCAGCGGCCCATGCTGCCGCGATCCGCCCGGGCGACGTCATTCTCGAACCGTCCGCCGGCACTGGAATGCTGGCCGTCATGGCGCAGCTCGTCCTCGACGCCGACACCGACCATAGCCTGCACCTCAACGAGATCGCCGGCACCCGGGCCGCCCTCCTCCGCCAGCTTTTCCCCGATGCCGAAGTCTCCACCGTCAACGCCGAGACCATCGCCGACCGCCTGCCCGACCTTCGGCCGACCGTCGTCGTGATGAACCCGCCCTTCTCCGCCACGCCCGGCGTCGACGGCATCAGCCACCATGCCGACCTCCGCCACGTCCGCTCCGCCTTCTCCATGCTTCCCCCGGGAGGACGCCTTTCCGCCATCACCTCCTCGCACTGCCTCCCCGGGACCCCCGCCTGGCGCCAGGCCTTCGACAATCTCGACCCGCCCGCGCGCGTCGTTTTCACCAGCACGATCGACGGCCAGGCCTATGCCCGCCGAGGCACCAGCTTCGATACCCGCCTCACCGTCCTGGACCGCAGCCACGAACCCTCGATCGACATCCACCCCGGCGCCCGCGTCCGGTCGGCCAGCGAGCTCCTCGCCGCCATCCGGTCCTCTCTCCCCGCACGGCCCGCCACCGCCAATGCCCCAGCTCGCCGGGCCGTTCCCACCGACCTTTTCGGCCACCGCATCCCGCATGCCGCTCCCCACGCACAGAAGGAGCCCGAAAAAGGCACCGACCGGACTGCATCCCGCGACTGGGGCCCCATCGCTGCGCTGACCGTCCAGGCGGCGCCCGCGAACCTCGACGAAGACCCTACCGCCACCGCATCCTCTTCCGGACCTTACGAGGCCTGGCGTCCCGGCTCCATCCACGTTCCCGGCTCCGCCGCACACCCGACGCCGCTCGTCCAGTCCGCCGCCATGGCTGCGGTTCCCCATCCCGAGCCCGCCTATCGGCCGATCATGCCTGTCCGCACCGTCGAGGACGCCCTTCTCTCCGACGCCCAGCTTGAAAGCGTCGTGCTCGCAGGCGAGGCCCACTCCCGCCACCTTCCCACGCTCTTCCGCATCGGCTCCGGCTGGGAAACGGTCAAGCGGTCCAGCGACGTCGATGCCCCCGACCCCGATACCGGCCGCCATCCAGACCTCCCCGACGAGAACGGCGAGACCCTCTCGCAACCCGTCCAGTTCCGCCGCGGCTGGATGTGCGGCGACGGCACCGGCGTCGGCAAGGGCCGCGAGGTCGCCGCCGTCATCCTCGACAACTGGTTGCAGGACCGCACCCGCGCGCTCTGGCTCTCCGAGTCCGACAAGCTCGTCGAGGACGGACGCCGAGACTGGACGGCGCTCGGAGGGCGCGACTCCGACGTCGTGCCGATCTCCCAGTTCCGGCAGGCTGCACGCATCCCGCTCAGAGAGGCCATCCTCTTCTCGACCTACGCGACCCTGCGGTCGCCCTCGCGACAGGGAAAGCAATCCCGGCTGGACCAGATCGTCGAATGGCTTGCCGGATCGCTCGACGAGCAGGACCGCCACGCCTTTGATGGCGTTGTCGTCTTCGACGAATCCCACGCCATGGCGAACGCCGCCGGCGCCAAGGGCAATCGTGGCGGCGTCAAGCCCTCCCAGCAGGGCCGCGCCGGCCTGCGCCTGCAGCACGCCCTGCCCAACGCCCGCATCCTCTATGTCTCCGCCACCGGCGCCAGCACCATCCCGGGCCTCGCCTATGCCGGCCGCCTCGGCCTCTGGGCCGCCGGCGAAACCCCTTTCATCGAGCGCACGGAATTCGTCTCGGCCATGGAGGCCGGCGGTGTCGCCGCCATGGAAGTCGTCGCCCGGGACCTCAAGGCCCTCGGCCTCTACCAGGCCCGCGCGCTCTCCTACGCCGGCGTCGAGGTCGACATACTCGAACACACGCTCACGCCCGAGCAGCGCCGCATCTACGACGCCTACGCGGACGTCTTCTACATCATCCACAACAACCTGCAGGCCGCGCTCCGCGAAAGCGGCATCATGCAGGGCGACGACACCCTCAACAGGAATGCCAAGTCCGCCGCCATCTCCGCCTTCGAGGGCATGAAGCAGCGCTTCTTCGGCCACCTCCTGGTCGGCATGCAGTGCCCTTCGGTCATCCGCGCGATGGAGGCGGACCTGGACGAAGGCCGCTCCGCCGTCATCCAGCTCGTCTCCACCGGCGAAGCGCTCATGGAACGGCGCATCGCCGAGATCCCCTCATCGGAGTGGAACGACCTCTCGATCGACCTCACGCCGCGCGACGGCGTACTGACCTATCTGCAATACGCCTTCCCGGTCCAGCTCCAGGAGAGCTTCACCAACGATGAAGGCGTGCTGCTCAGCCGCCCCGCCGTGGACGACGAGGGAATGCCGATCATCTCCCAGGCCGCCCTCGAGCGGCGCGAGGCACTGATCGAGAAGATCGCGGCGCTGCCTCCGGTCCCCACAGCCCTCGACCAGCTGATCCACCATTTCGGTCACGAGGCCGTTGCCGAGGTCACGGGACGGTCCCGCCGCGTGCTCCGGATCGCGGACTCCGACGGCGAACGCCTGGCCCTGCGCCGACGCCCGGCCTCCGCAAGCCTCGCCGAGACCGCCTCCTTCATGGCGGGCGAAAAGCGCATCCTCGTCTTCAGCATGGCGGGGGGAACCGGCCGCAGTTACCACGCCGACCTCTCTTCCCTGAACACCCAGCGCCGGGTCCACTATCTCATGGAACCCGGGTGGCGGGCCGACAAGGCCATCCAGGGCCTGGGACGCACCAACCGCACCAACCAGGCCTCCGCGCCGCTGTTCCGCCCCGTCACCACCGACGTCAAGGGCCAGCGCCGGTTCATCGCCACCATCGCCCGGCGCCTCGACAGCCTGGGCGCCATCACCCGGGGCCAGCGCAACTCCCAGACCTCCATGGGGGCCGGCAACGCCTCCCTCTTCCGCGAGAGCGACAATCTCGAAAGCACCTACGCCAGGGCCGCGCTCCGGCGCTTCTTCATCGCGCTCCACTTCAACCGCATCGACGGCTGGTCCAGCGAACGCTTCCAGGACATGACCGGCCTCAAGGTCGCACATGAAGGACAGCTCAAGGACGACCTTCCCCCCATGTCGCAATTCCTCAATCGCCTGCTCGCGCTGCGCATCGATTACCAGAACGAGCTCTTCGCCAAGCTCGAGGAGCTCATCGAGTCCAATATCGAACAGGCCATCCAGGCCGGCATCTACGAAGTCGGCATGGAAACCATCATCGCCGAGTCCGCGACCGTGCTCAGCCGCGAGGTCCTCTGCGAGCATATCGCCTCCGGCACCACCACCGACCTGGTCGAAATACGCCTGCGCAACCGGGTCTCCTACACCTCGTCCGACCACGCCCTCGAACTCGGAACCCGCAACCCGGGCGAGGACGGGCAGCCGTTCCTGTGCATCAACAAGCAGTCCGGTCGCGCCGCCGTCATGCTCCCCGCCGCGTCGCGGATCCACGATGACGGCAGCGTCCAGACGCGCGTCCGCCTGCTGCGCCCCGCCCAGTACGACTACATGGCCAGGGCAGAGTTCAACATCTCCCACTGGACACCGGCGCACGAACTGAAATGGCGCCCCCTCTGGGATGCCGAGATCGCCTCGCTGCCGACGCACCGCGACACCCATATCCACCTCGCGGTCGGCCTGCTTCTGCCCGTCTGGGACCGCATCAAGTCGGACACCATGCGGGTGCGCAAGATCACCACCGACAACGGCGAGGCCCTCATCGGCCGCCTCGTCGAGACCGACCAGGTCCGGGACGTCCGACGCGCCTTCGGCCTGAACGACAGCTCCGCACTCACCGGCGAGCAGGTCGTCGAAGCCGTCATGCACCGCGGCAAGTCCTTTACCTTCCCCAGCAAGTGGCGCCTCTCGCGCCGCCGCATCATGGGAGCGGAGCGCATCGAGATCAGCGGACCGGCAGATATCCATCTCCCGGCCCTGAAGCATTACGGCTGCACCGTGGAAATCATCAACTTCCGCGCCCGGGTCTTCGTTCCCGACGCCGCCGTCCTGCAGCGCGTCCTCGACCGCTGGCCGCTCAACGACTGACATAAACAAGGAAATGCCCGGTGCGCGGCGTTTGGCGGATCGCCGGCCCTGAGGGGTATCGGGTCAACGCACCGGGCCCGTCTACCCTACCCCGTTCTCCGACCCGCCACACGTGCCCGTGGAGGGCTGTTGCCCGGCTCACGTCTCTGACCCCGCAGAACCTGGCTGGAATGGTGCCCTGCGATACCAATCAGCGTCGAAACTACACGCCGAACAACAGACTGCCGCCTTCAAGCGGTCGACTTCGGTAGCCGTCACAATCACGCGCACGACCCAACCGCCATGCATGGCATCCGGTCATGGCATGCACGCCCCTTAGACGGGCGCAGCGCTCGCCGCTTCGCCGCCTCTTTGGTCCGTCCCTTCCTGCAGTTCACGCCACCATGGAACGCTGCCCTGCTTCAAACCGAGCGCCGGGCCCGGAAGCTCGGCTGCCGTCGCAGGCGCAATCCGCACTCGAAGCGGCCCGACGCCCAGCCGCTCGGCCCTATCGGTCGCCTCTTGCCCGGTCCGCCCAACAGCATAGGCCCCCCGCCCATGTCGCGGACAATCCAGCCGTCCGCCCGCATATCGTCTCCACTCATCGGCCCCTCACCCACGCTTGGCATTCCTGACCTTCGCCGACCGCCGCCGGTCCACAAACAACAGCAACCGAATGCCTCTCTTGTTGAAGACAATTCTTCCCGGCGCAACCATGAACGACCGCTGCCCGCGCGGTCGACACCCTAGACACGACAATCCTACAGCCCGTCGTCGATGTCGTGGAACAGCCCGTCATAGAGGAAGGCGGACGCGATCGCCGCGCTGTCCCGTTCGCTCACGCCGGCCCCTCTCATGCCGGCGTGCCATTGCCGTCGCACCGTGTCCAGGATGCGTTCCAGAACCGCTTCCGCCTCCTCCCGTCCGAGCAGGAAGCGCCCGTGACCGCTCAGCAGGTTGGTCCGGTTCGCATAACGCCCGAACCGGCCGCAGGCCATGGCGAGATCGCGCCGGTCGCGCGCCACCATCGGCGTGGGCGTCAGGTCGAAGGCCGGGCTGAGGCTCCACTGCCTCCCCTTCGCGAGGATTGCATGATTGCGCGGGTGATCGTCCGCGTTGGAGATGGCCGCGTTGAAGCACATCCGCCCGAACAGTTCGCGCAATTCCTCTTTCGGCCTGGCGCTGGTCCGGCGGATTTCGTCGGCGAGCAGCAGATAGGACCAGTCGCCGCGGTCGCCGGCGCCGTCGCCGCTGCGCAGCAGGGTCAGCGCACTCGCCATCCGGTGGCGGCCCCAGCCGGCGCCAGAGCGGTCGCGGTCGAAGCGACGCACCAGCAACACGTCGCGACCGCCCACGCTCTCGATGCGGCTTTCGGCGGCGTCCAGACCGCAGACCCCGGCAAGGGAGAGCAGGCCATGCTCGACGCGGGGCTGGTTCCAGCGGTCGTCCAGACGACCGAACTTGGCGAGCCGGGAGTCCTCCCCGTCCGTCACCACTGCCTTGGGGCGTGCGCCGCCCATCGACGCGCCGGGGAAAAGCAGGGCCGCTGCCCTGTCGGCGGCCGGTCCGGCGCGTTCCGGGTCGTCGGCGACAAGTGCGTCGGCCGCCTCCTGCAACACGCCGAGATCGAGAGTCCGACTGGCGACTGGCCCGGGATCCGGAGGTTTGAGGCCCGGACTGAAGCCCAGCGCGCCGGGGCGGTCCTCCGACCCCAGCATCAGGTAGTCGAACTCGGCGAGCCCGGTCAGGCCCGTCGTATTGCGCTCGATCACGCACCGCCCCCAGAAATCAGGCATGGAATCCCGGATCGCGCCGAAGAAGCCGTCCATTCGGGCGGTCTCGAAAACCCGGTCGGAGAGACGCAGTTCGACCGGATCGAGTTCGACCGCGTCGGCCCGCTCCCGATAGGAACGGCCATACACGAACCGGCCCACCCCTCCGTCTTCGTCGTCCGTCCACCGGAACCGGCCGGCGGTCACGAACTCCGTTGTCTGCGGAAGCACGATATGGACGAAGCATTCGCGCTCAAAAGTCATCGCTCATCACTCGTTGCCGTCCCGCTCTTGCGGGGCTTCGGGCACGTTCCAGCGCCTTACCCTCGTCATCGCGGTCCGGATCGGCCACGCCGCGCATCTGACCCAGCAGGCCGAGCGCCCACAGGGCACCCAGACAGGCCGCGACGCCCGTCGTCGACTTGCCTCTCTCGATATCCGCCACCGCGAACCGGGAGACACCCATACGCCCGGCCAGCTCGACCTGGGTCAGATTGCGGCGCAGCCGCGCCGTGCGGATGTTCCGGCCCAGCCGCCTCAACGCGTCCTCAACAGCGGCCGGCGGCATCCGGGCGATATGCGCCGATCTGGACATGTTCGAGTTACCTTACATTAGCTCTACTATTGTTGTTTATGTCCTACATCATGCGATTGTTTTGTCAATAACCGGGTATTTGCTTGCAGAAACACCGAACAGCAGGCTTGGCCTCGACGTGGCGGCCGACGCAGCATTCGCGGAGCAGGTCATACCGGCCAATCCGACCTGACGTCATCCGCACGACGGTCCCTCGATTACACGGCTCGAGCGCTGCCGACGGCTGGCAAAAGACTGGGGAAATCCCTCGCCTCCAGCTAGGCGTGGGTCGATATCGCCCATATCCATTATCGCCGGCATGCGCTGACCCTGAGGCATGTCGGGGCAACGCACCGGGCCCGTTCACCTTACCTCATTTTCCGGTCCGCCACACGCGCCCGTGGAGAGGAAAGTCCAGCACTCGCAGGTTGCATTCCGGGCGGCGAGTCACCGCCCGGTTCGCTCGTTTCATCGAACTGCGAGCCTCCCCATGTCCGCAAATCCCTACCGACTCCCGCAGGATGGCCTGAACCGCATCGTCAACTTCAGCGGCGGCCGTTCCTCCGCCTACATGCTCTTCCAGATCCTCGCCGCCCATCGCGGCTCCATTCCTGCCAATTGCCACGTCGTCTTCTGCAACACCGGCCAGGAGCACGAAGCGACCCTCGGCTTCGTCGACCGCGCCGCAGCGCACGAGAGTGGAACGTCGACATCGCCTGGCTCGAATACCGCTACCGGCCCGAGGCCCGTGGCGGACGCCACGACCCAAAATCCGTGCATGTCCATGCGACCACACCACCGCCAGCCGCAACGGCGAGCCCTTCGACGCCCTGATCCGCAAGGCCGACATCCTGCCCAACGCCGTCACCCGGAAATGCACCGCCGAACTCAAAGTCTCCACGATCGAGCGTTACGTCCGCCGCGATCTCGGCTGGAAACTCCCCGACGTTCGCAACGTCATCGGCCTCAGATACGACGAACGCCCGCGCTGGGAAGATGCGCTGATGACCGGATGCCGGACCGAATACCCGATGGTCCATGCCCGCGTCACACACCGCGATATCGCCGCCTTCTGGGCCCGCCATCCTTTCGACCTCGCCATTCACAGCGCGCTCGGCAATTGCGACGCCTGCTTCATGAAGGCACGCCACAAGCTCGTATCCATCCTGCGGGACAGCCCCGAAATCACCGACTGGTGGATCGACGCGGAGGAGCAGGCCGTCGCCCGCCGCAAGGACGTACTGCGCAGGCCCGAAATGGCCCGGTTCTCGAAACGCTGGACCTACCGCCAGCTCCGCGACGAGGCCCTCTCCACCCCGCATCTTCCGGACTTCGACATCCCCGTCGACACCGCCCTCCCGTGCTTCTGTACCGACTGAGCGCCTCAGCACCGCGCCCCCGCATCCACGTCCTGCCGCCCACAGAAGGACAACGGGCAATGAAAACATGCGCCACCATCGACGAGTTCGCACGCGCGAACCGCGTCGCAATGGTCCCCGACGCAATAGGCCGCGTGCGAGGCTGCATCAACGCCATCGCGCCCGGCTCCGCCCGCGGCTCACGAGCCCGCTTCTACTCCGGCTCCGCGGGGACGACAGCGAATTCCCCTGGGCCAACCGGACCCGGTTGGCATGGGGATCGCGCTGCAGGTGCTGAGCTGCCTGCCCAAGAGGAACACGATCGGCAAGGGGCCGGTGTACCGGATCGCCTTCCGCGAGGTCTCGCAGGATCCAGGCGAGGCGGAAGGCCACGCGCCCGCGCAGGATCGATCGGTCCCTGCCGCCCGAATTCCGAGGGAGACGGGAATGACGGAAGAGACCGCTTATCTGAACACGCTGCAGGCGGCCCGGATACTTGGCCTGTCGGCGAAGACGCTGGCGCGTTACCGGGTGAAGGCGAAAGGGCCCGTGTTCCCGAAGCTCGGCGGCCGGGTGCGCTACCTGCGCAAGGACCTGGACGACTGGGCGATAGGGCGGCGGCGCGCCTCGACCATGGACGACGGGACCGCACTCACGGGAGCGGGCCGATGAGGGGGCGGGCAAGAAAGATTCACGCCACCGGCCTGGCGCTCGTCGCGGCGGCCGCCCTGCTGGCGGTGCCGGAGGTGGCGCTGGCAACCACCGATACGACCTTCGGCGATCCGCTCGACACGGTGCAGGACGTCATCGGCGGCACCTGCGACTAGCTCGCGGCGGCGCATGCCGTCGGATCGGCGCTGGTGGGCTCGGTGCTGCGTGGACCGCCTGTCGGCGCAACCAGTCGTATTTTCCAATGCAGACGATAGGAAATGGCTATAGACGAACATCGGCGGCGTCGGCCGCCTGGCAACGAACTTCAATGTTTTATTTTAATCCGTCAGGATGCGCGGCGTTTCTTGCCGAGCCGCGAAAAGGCAAGCTCCTTCAGCGCGTTATGGCAGTGGGCATATTGCCGGTCCATACCCGGTCTTCGTGCCGGAAGCGGATGAAATTCAACTGCTGACCACGACTGGCCCTTCATGACCTTATGGTCGGAATTCTGAGCGCTTCCGGTACTTCACCTGACCCAGGTCTTGCACCGCAGCATTGTGCAACTCACGAACTACTGCACGGCTTCGTGTCGCCCTCAGGGTCGAGTCTGAGGACGGCGAGATCTCCGATCCTCGCTTTACGTTCCTCAGGTCTCACGAGCACCAGGGCCAGGCCGCGCCGCGCCACCAGGATGAAATCAACTGACTGAAGCAGGACATCGACCGAGGGCGAACGTGGATCGCGAAGGCCTACCGCAAGGGCAATCGCGTCGCCGGGTCGCTGCTTAAGCAGTTCGACCGGTGGCTCGCGGCGGCCAGTCGCTTGGTGGAGAGCCGGGACGGCAAGATCGCATGGCTGTGCGAGCGCAACGGCCGGCTCCGTACGGCGGTCGTGCGGGCCATGGGGCTGGTCGCGCCGTTGCGTGAAAAGACTGCCCGTTTGCGCGCCGAGGTGCCGGATCTGACGGGTAAGAACGCCGCGCTGACATCACGCGTTGAGGCGCTGCAAACCCAGCTCGACTCGCTGCCCTCGCCCCGGAGCGTCCTGTCGAAAGCGCTCTACGACAGCGAGCGACAGTAGAAGCCGGGCACCAGGCGCAAGCGCGGCCAGCCGCGCCGGACTCGGACGTTCGCAACACCCCAGCCTCGGCTATACCTACAGCTTAATTCATGCTAAGTCCCTACCCGGACTTGCAGGTAGACTTGTTGTCCGGATTCGAGACATACGATTCAATGTCAGGAGAGCTCTTGTGCTTCCCTGCTCCCTATTGCGGCGATTGCCGAATATCTATTAGTCGCCGTGATCGCGTAGGAGTGCCTGCAAGTCCCCCAATTCGAGAGAAACTGTGAGCTATCTTGAGAAGCTAAAGAACGCCAAGGATCGCAAAGCACTTGCAAGATTACTTGGATTCAAACCAAGTGCACTAACCTCAATCATCTACCAGACACCGCTCCCTGACAAGTATACTACTTTTGATATTCCCAAAAAATACGGCGGAACCCGCACTATCAAAGCTCCGAACCCTAAGCTCAAGAAGCTGCAGACGCATCTGGCCTACCTGCTTTACGCGTGTCTCTCTGAAATTCAAGAAGACCGCAAGGCAACCTCCGTTTCCTACGGGTTTAGAAAGGGAGGTACGATAGCTGCCAACGCCAAAAATCATAAACGCCGGCGTTACGTGCTTAACCTGGACCTTGAGGACTTCTTTCCGACATTCAATTTCGGCCGTGTGCGCGGCTTCTTTCTCAAGGATAAAGCCTTTGAACTGGAAGAACAGGTCGCTACTACGATTGCCCAAATTGCCTGCGATGGCGTGGCTTTGCCTCAGGGTAGTCCATGTTCCCCGGTCATTTCTGAATTAATCGGGCAGGTTTTGGACTTGCGCCTGCTGAGATTTGCAAAGAAGCATGGCGTCCGTTATACTCGTTACGCTGATGATTTAACATTTTCTACCAATCAAAGGGACTTTCCGGTAGCTCTTGCCGTTCGCGATCCGGCGGAGTTATCGGTTTGGACTCTCGGTCAGGAATTGGTTCAGGAAATCGGGAATGCAGGCTTCAACATTAACGCGGACAAGACACGCATGCATTGCCGGGGAAGCCGTCAAATGGTCACTGGCTTGGTCGTTAACGAGAAGGCAAACATAAGGAGTGAGTACTATCGCAACGCCCGAGCGATGTGCGACTCTCTATTTCAGACGGGAGAATATTTTCGATCTCACATTCCACCTAGCGAACCCGCCGATGAGCCAACCCCTGACCTGACAGATAACCTTAATCCAATAGAAGGTATTTTAAGTCATATATACGCCATTACGCAAAGTGAAGAGCGCAGGGACTTTAAGGAACAGCGCGCCAAGCCAAGAGCAATCCGGACACTCTACAGGCGTTTCCTTTTCTACAAGTATTGCATTGCCTTGCAAGCTCCGCTTATCGTCACCGAAGGCAAGACCGATCCAATCTATCTGAAAGAAGCCATTAGGTACCGCAATGCGTATCACCCTCTATTGGGAGAGAAAAATGCGAACAGCTTTGAATTTGCAATAAGGTTCTTTAACTATGGTGGACAGGCACATGAAATTATGGACCTTGGGGGAGGTGCAGGAGATTTGAAGTCAATACCCCTCGACTATCTTCGCAATCTCGATACTCCATGGAAGGGCAGAAAGCCCTTCAAGCACATACCCATGGCCTATCCGGTCATCGTCGTCCTCGATAATGATGGTGGTCTCGCTTCTGTCACAGGGACTGTGAGAAAGACTTTTGGAGTTTCTATCAAAATATCTTCGACGGATCCATTTTACCACATCACTAAGAATCTTTACTTGATCAAAACGCCGGAGACCAATGGCGAGAGCTGCATTGAAGACTTGTTTCCGGCTAGTGTAAGGAATACGCTACTTAATGGAAAGACGTTCAGTACCAACAGTACAATCGATCCACAGTCGCAGTACGGAAAGGAAATCTTTGCAAAAACGGTCGTAAAGCGCAACGCACACGACATCGACTTCTCAGGGTTTGACCCGCTCCTTGATCGAATTGTGGCGGTTCTTGATCACTACGCTGGAAAGGCGTAGTCACTCTGAGCAGTCACGGACTTGCTGACTTCAAGGCTTTGGCTCAGCGAACCGGACTGTGGAGAGGCGGTTGAAATCCAGATCTTTCTAGCGTTTTGGGCGGGATTTCCAGCGATCATCACTGCCGATGTTGGTATTTTGTAGCGTTGCAAATGTCCTAGCGCAGTTCGTGCCGCAAGCATTTCACAGGCTATATACTTTCTGTACTTCGTCGCCGAAGTGGTTAATGACCTTGACGCAGATACGCCCATTCTCGGGCTTTGGGAAGGCTAGGGACATAGTGGTGTGGAGGGATTTCCAAGCCTCTTCATCGATTTCGGCCCTGAGCGCGCGTTTCAGCGACTTGTACGGGTCACCCGATGCGCCGCCAAGAAAATAAGCTTGGCGGACGAAGAAGCTCTCCTGATCGTAGTCGTCGTCGATAAACCAGCAGGCGATGTCCTCAGTCGGATCGCCGGACGACTTCACCTCTCCTGTCGTGGGGTCGAAGATATCGACGCCCCCGAGTTCGACCCGGATCATGTCATCGCCCGCGTCATGTACTGCGATGTCCGGTTCGCCAAATACAACGAAAAGGTTTCCCGCGCCCGTGTTCTTCAGCTTATCGCCCATGCGGATGTCCTGGTTCATACGCGCTTTCAGCACCTTCAGTCGCCCGAAATTGAGCATCGAATCGTCAACCTCGGGAGCAAACTGGAAGCCGCAGACGACCAGAATGTCGAAGGCGTCGCGCGCCTCGCGAGCTGCGGCGCGGACAAACTCGTAGCCTACGGCATCCCATTCCGGGCCTATAGCGACGGCGGCGCGTCGCACATCCCCACGTTCCTCGTAGCGGCCCTCAAAGGCGACATAACCCTTTCCGGGCCAAGGCTGGAGGCCGTCCAACTGTAGCCGCTCGCCCTTCTTGGTATTCTGGACGCCAGCGGATTTCAGGTGCTCCATGACCACGCGGGCGAAGTCCGTCTCTTCCTTTAGCGCGACCCGGCGAGGCAGTTCACCCTCGTCGTCGCGTAGCATATCTACGATGGCTGGGGCATCGTCAGACGGGATCACGCGGTAGGGCGAGAGGCTCTCGACCGTGAATGGCCCGGCAACGCGGGTGATGTTCGGGTCTTCGTAGGGCCTATCATATAGGTATTCGGCGTTGCGGTTCCCCTCGCTTAGGATCGAGACATCGATTTCGGATTGAAGGGCGATGCGCGCTTTCCAGAACGTCTCTAGCGCTGCCTCTGCAGCATCGGGCCAAGGAGTCTCAGCACGTTCGGGCAGAGTCTCGAAGGTCCAGGTCTGTCCGCGAGCAGCGTTCAATTCGGCAAGTGCCCGTTCCGCCCTTCGGCGTTTGGCTGGCCTCTCGTCCTTGCGGGCGGCTCGGACCTCGGCGTGAAGCTTACATTGATCGGCGGCCCACGGGGTTCCCGGGTTACGCGGGACCTCCCATTCCATGAAACCGTTCGCGAGCGCGGCCCCCCCGGAAAGCATTGCGGCATCACATGAAGCCGCAAAGTCGATGCTCTCTCCCGCGCGCGCACCAGTCGTGACCGGGAAGGGTTCCTCCTGACCGGCAAGCGCGGCATTCAGCGCGTCGAGCGCGTCTTCGACTGCAGGATTAAGTTGCTCCCAAACCGTGTCGATCTCAGCGTTGTTAGCGATGGTCTTCAACGTGATGTGAGGCACCCGGCGATAAACGAAGCCCAAGTCGAGACTGTCGCGAACGGCTGCGTTCGAGAGCGGCTCGCCAGAAATTTCCGCTTCCTTGACCTTACCCGCTTCGCTGTCTTTCAGCAGGTAATAGGGATAGCGCGCACCCATAATCCGAGCACGGGCGAGAGCGAGGGCAACACGGCTGGTATCGATAGTAATCCAGCGGCGGCCCCATTGCTCGGCGACATGGGCGGTGGTGCCAGAGCCGCAAGTCGGATCCAGTACAACGTCGCCAGGATCAGTAGTCATGAGAATGCAACGCTCTGCAACCTTGCCGTTCGTTTGAACGACGTAAATTTTGTCCTCGGTGAATGCGCCAGTCTGCGTGTCTGTCCAAACGTTGCTAAATTTTGATACCGGAAAGTCGTCGAGGAATCGTACATACTGAATTGATTGAAATGTCGGACTGGCAATGCGGTCAGCGCGCTTCAGGCGTTGCATACCCACCTGGTTAGTTTTCCAAAAACCTTTTCCTGGACTGAATTGCCCATATTGGAATTCTACGGGGAATGCGGACTTTTCGTTACCACTTTGAGATGTGAGGTTGTCATGCCTATAAATTCTCGCACCGTTCGGAAGTAATTCAGGTGAAGCTCGCTCACCAGCTGTCATAGGACGCCGATCAGTTGGTCCGACTTCTACTCTACGATACCTCGCGCCGACATCATCCAATATACCTTTTGGCCTAAAAATCTCCCGATACTTTAGTCTGCTTCGATCCTTTGCGTGCCAAATTAAGTAGTTGCATGAGGAATCTAGATATTGATCTCCTAAACCGGTGGTCGTGCGAAAACATATCTGAGAGACGAAGTTATCTTCCCCGAACACCTCATCCATCAGCACCCGTACACGATGCACGTTTTCATCCCCGATTTGAACGAAGATCGAGCCATTCTCGGCGAGCAAATCCCGCGCCACGGTCAGCCGGTCACGCAGGTAGGACAGATAAGAATTGATCCCGTCCTTCCATGTATCCCGGAACGCCTTGATCTGTTCCGGTTCGCGGCTAACATGGGCTAGGCTGCCATCCTTCACATTTCGCGACTTGGTGGATGCCTGCCAATTGGAGTTGAATTTGATCCCGTAGGGTGGATCCATATAGATACACTGCACCTTGCTGCGCAGGTTCTCGCGCTCGGCCAGCGATGCCATGACCATCAGCGCGTCTCCTAGGATCATCCGGTTCTGCCAGTTCTGCTCATGTTGGTAGAACTCGGTACGGGCCTCTTGTTCCTCCGGCCGCCCGTTGAAATCGGCGAACAGATCCGGGATCTCTGCCGTTGTTTCACGTCGCACCCGAGTCTCGCGCCTCATCCGCTCGATAATCTGCCGGGGGTGAATTTTCTCCTGGATGTAGACCGGCGGTGCATCGACATGGAGGTCATCGTCGTCTTCCAGATCCTTGCCGCGCCAGACAAGCTGTGGGTCTAGGTCCAAGTTACGCGGGTAGCGCAGCTTTGTCGGCCGCGCCTCGTCCTCCTCGACGAAACCCTGCTGTTCGGCGGTCGGGATCATCGTCCGACGGGAGGCGCCGTGCTTGTAGTTGCCGACGCCACGCCCCTTGCCCGCAGTCTTCTTGGTCATGTCAAGAGACCCTGCTGTTTGCTTTGCCCGCGAGGAAGTCGCGCACCCCGCCTGCAAATGTATAGGGACTTTCCAGTTCCACGAAATCCCAGCGCCCGAACTGGCCCAGCGCGTTCACGCCTGGCGTCCACCTAGTCCGCATCGTGTCGGTCTTGGCTGCGTCTTGTTCGCTGCGCCGACCCTTCACCTCGACGACCAGATTTAGGCAATCGTTCGGGCCGCGCCCATCGTCGAGTCGCAAAATGTAGTCGGGACGATAGCGATGGGTCTCGCCACGATACTCGTAAGGGACCTCCAAACCGAGATTGTGGTTCTTGACATAGGCGACACAGATATCGCTGAGTTCGCGTTCAACGGCGACAGCAAAGGCCTTTTCCCAATCTCTATCGGCGACGACGTAATTCACATGACATAGATTGGCGCTCGTGGCGAACAGGTCAGTCTTAGAGTCTGGCCCAAAAAGAATGTTTGTTTTTCAGTATCTTACGATTCTTCTGGTGAGGAGTTGAACGGAGGCGATGAAGAGCCAGGCTTGCGCTGTAGCGATCATTGCCTCGAAGTCTTTCGCCAGTCGCCGGTTTCGGTTTAGCCACGCCAGCGTGCGTTCGACGACCCATCGGCGGGGGAGGACTTCGAAGCCTTGGGCGCCGTTCGGGCGTTTGACGATCTCGAGGGTCCATCGCCCGACCCGCTTCAGGGCGGCTTCGAGTTTGGGGCCGGCATAAGCGCCGTCGGCGAAGACATGGCGCAGCCACGGGAAGCTGTACCGGATGGAGGCGAGCAGGGCGGGCGCGCCGTCGCGATCCTGGATGTTGGCGGCGTGGACCCGGGCGGCTACCAGCAGGCCGCCGGTGTCGGTGAGGATATGACGCTTGCGACCCTTGACCTTCTTGCCTGCATCGAAGCCCCGTGGGCCGCCGCTTTCGGTGGTTTTCACGCTCTGGCTGTCGATGACGCCGGCCGAAGGGCTGGCTTCGCGCCCCGCCGCCTCGCGGACCGCCATCAGGAGATGGCGATTGATCCGCATCCACAGACCGCCGTCCCGCCACGCGGCGAAATAGCGCTGTATCGTCGAACGGGGCGGAAACTCCTTCGGCAACATCCGCCAGGGGCAGCCCGAACGCAAAACATACAGGATGGCGTTCACCACCTCCCGCAAATCCGTCGTCCGCGGCCGGCCCAAAGCCTTCTCCGGCGGCATATGAGGGGCGATCACCCGCCACTCCGCATCGCTCAGATCGCTTGCGTAACGAAGGCCCGTGCGGGCATATTTCGGGCGAGTGATTTCAGTCCACATCTTGTGCCTCGCTGATTGCTTCAACACATCCAGTGAATCACAACACGCTGAAATCACTCAATTCATTTCGGGCCGGACACTTAGACGTGGCGAAGTCGATGAAGCTGGTGGAATTTTCCTCGTTGTACGGGTTAGGGATGGCGCGGACGAATTGCGCACTTCGGGTCGGCGCGCACGCTCGCGCGATCCTCTCCGCTGCCCTTTGCGCCATCGGCCGCCACAGGAACACTCGCCTTAGCGCCTCGGCGTTCTCGCCGTAACAGGTCAAGCATTCCGCAAACCAGCGTTTAGTGATTTCGAGAAGCTCGCCGAAGCGATGCAGCGGGATGTCTTGCGCGAGCGACTCCGGCAATTCCGAACCAGGCAAAAAAGTCTTCGGTGTCGAGTCCTCACGGATATAGCGGCGCAGTGTGTAGCCGGCGACGGCGAAATAAACGGATCTCATGCGCTGGTTAGCGTAGTTCCCCAGCGTGAGTTCAATGCCTTCGCCGACAATGGGCTCCACGTCCGTCGTCGTCGGGATGTCGTCCGGCGTGACTGTAAGCCGGGAGTCGTGTGTAAATTCCGCAATTAACGGGCCAGGCGGAAAGGCGACGCGGTATCCAGCCACGTTGGGGAACCGTATCTCTCGGGCGGCCCGTTCCGGCAGCGCGCGAATGCGCGTCATACGCGGTGGCGGTGCGATCTTCGCCGGGGCCGGGTTTTGCGTGAATTCGAAAGGCACGCCGAGAACGTCGGCGTATTCTGGTTGCAGCCTACCGTTGGGGCCGGGCGTATAGCTGACGCGCCGCAGCCCGCGCCCGACGACCTGCTCGCACAGTAGCTGCGTGCCAAAGGCGCGAACCCCGAGGATGTGGCTCACTGTGGTGGCGTCCCAGCCCTCTGTGAGCATGGAGACCGATACCACGCAACGGATGTCACCGCCGAGCTTGCCGGGCTGGCCCACGGTGTTCATCGCTTCGCGCAATATTTGCGCGTCCGTCAACTTCTCCGCCGCCGCCGCTCCCTCGCGCCGCGCGACATCGACGCGGAAATCCTCGATCTCCTGTGCGGCCGCTTTGCGGAAGTCGTCCGGCAGGGAATCACCAGCCTCCAGCGCAGTGCTATCGATCAGGATGGTTCCGGGCCGATCGAGACGGCGCCCGTCATCGGAGATGTTGGAAAACAGCTTTAGCTTGCCATTGATGAGGCGCGTCCGCGTTTGTCCACCGACTGTCTCCTTTCGCTCATAACCTGATATGAAATCGTAAATCAGTTTGGAGGTAGCAGTATTGTTCGCCACGACGATGAAGACCGGCGGACGCCCGATGCCGGCTTTCTCCCATTCCCGAAAGGTTTCCTCGTAATGCCGGTAAAGCGCTTCCAGCGCGCCCCGAAGAAGCTCGGGGAGTTCCTCGGGGTCTAAAGTCGCGCTTGCATTGCGCCGCCCTGTTCTGGGCAAGGCGTCGAAGGGAAGATTGGCGTAGAGGGCGCGGTATTTCGGCATGTCGCCGGAAACTGCGTCGTCAAGCACTGGCAGGCGGGGCGTTTTCACGATGCCGCACTCTATGGCGTCCATCAGCGTGAAGTCGGACACGACCCAAGGAAAGAGAGTGCCTTCCGGGTAGCCTGACCCTCTGAGGAAGAAGGGCGTGGCGGAGAGATCGTAAATCGCCCGGACTTCCAGCTTACGCGACACTGCCTCGATGCCGGAAATCCACACCCGCGCGGCTTCGCTGTTCTTATTTGCTTCTTCTTTTTCCTCAGCTACGATCTTGCCCTCTTCGCTGTCGCCGGGCTTCTCGCGGTAACAGTGATGGGCCTCGTCGTTCAAGACGACGATGCGCTTCAGACTCATGAGGCCGGGGGCCACTCGGCGGATCATCTGACCCTCGGTCTCAATGAACTTCCAAGCGTCTTCGCCCCTGTCCCGGAAGATTTTCCGGGCTAATGGTTTGACAGCGACAGTCTCGCGCAACTGAAATGCATGGTAGTTGACGACGACGACGCGCGCCTTGCGCAGATCACCCAGCATTTCCGGCGGAACGATCCTGCGCTTCGGATCCTCGAAATAGTTGCCGGGCTCCTCGGGTTGAAGCACACGCAGCCGATCACGGATCGTGACACCCGGCGCAACGATCAGGAATCCGTTCGTGAAGCGCGGGCTCTTGGGATGGCGTGCCGCGTTGACAGCCTGCCACGCAATTAGTAGCGCCATCACTGCTGTCTTGCCCGACCCGGTCGCCATCTTGGCTGCTATGCGAAACAGCCCGGGATTGGCCATAGCGTTCGCCACCGCAATCTCTTCCCGAAAGGACCTAGGCGCGACCTCGGTGAGCCAGATG
Source organism: Alphaproteobacteria bacterium (assembly GCA_965261985.1). Taxonomy (GTDB): domain Bacteria; phylum Pseudomonadota; class Alphaproteobacteria; order Bin95; family Bin95; genus Bin95. The sequence continues at coordinate 2,433,638 of OZ253490.1, read as the reverse complement.
ATCGTTTCAATGGCTTCGATCTGGCAGAAAAAGAATGGGAACTCGCGCATTTCGGCGTCGCGCCACCAACGCAGCAAGTGCTCCGTTTCAGGTGTGACGCCCCATTTCGAGGGAGGGAGCGTGCGCCACCTGTCGACCTCAGGGCGAACCAGCTTGACAAGGGTGTTCTGGGTTTGGGTGTTGTCAGTGTCCAGGTCGAATTCCGTCTGTGCCCCCGACCTGCGCGGCCTAGCCACAGGAACGACGTATCCGGGATTACGCCGACCTGGCGCTTTCTTGCCTGTCGGCTGACCACGCGAGTCGAGAACCCAGTGCTCGGTCGGCTCGACGTAAGGGCCGTTGAGTATCGGGTTTTTCAGAAAACCGGACATTCGGGCGCTTCGTCTCCATTCTCATCCGCGGCAGTCGGCACACCGGACATATTTTGTAAGCTATGCCAACGACGAGAGCCGGGGAAGCCTTCGGCTGCCAAACAGGCCGGTTCGCCATTCCTCGCTTTCGGCGGCACCATGAGCAAGGGCAAGCTGCCGGACAATAGCCGGTACAGATCTGTGACCCAGGCATGTCCCATAGCCGCCGCCATCTGGAAATTGGTCGACAACCGCATCCTGCCCGTATTGGGCAGGCTTCAACTGCTGGAGCTGAAGCTCGAACGGGCAGTATTTCATGCTCGTCTGCGCAGCATTCCCGTGCGGCTAACGGGGAAATGGCACTTCTCTCGTTCATCACCGGGTTGGACGCGGCCTGGGGGACAATCCCAAACGGCACAAACCCAAGCTGAGCGATCCCCCAGAATCTGGAGCGCCGGTACGAACGCTTACGGTCAACGAGCCCCCGATCCCTGATCTCGCCGGCGGCGGCTTCCTGGAGGGCAAACGCAACACCGTGTAGGTTGGCGGCACCGGGACCGGCAAGACCCATCTCGCCTTCGCCATCGCCCGGTCCTGTATCCGCAAGGGCGCCTGCGGTCGCTGCTACGATGTCGTCGACCTAGTCAACGACCTCGACGCCGAGCACCGCTCCGGACGCCAGGGCCGCACGGCCGAACAGCTCACCCGGCGCGACTTCGTCATCCTCAATGAGCTCGGCTACCCACCTATCGCCCAGGCCGGCGGCCAGCTGCTGTTCGAGATTGTCGTTTTTTCCTCGACGTACATGTTTCTGCTTGTTCTGCCGTAACCCACTGGCCGCGTCCGGGCCATCCGCCGCAATCCCAAGCCCGGCCTCGATTCTCCGGCCCGCCCGAAGGAACCGGTGGCGCCACCGGTCATCGCAGCGAAAGCGCGTGATTTCAAACTGCTGTCCCCCACTGGCTTCGGGTGTCCCTCGCGCGCGGGATTCGGTCCCCATTCATGACGCTCCGTTGCCCACGGCATCCTTGAGCGTCTTGCCTGCCTTGAACACCGGAACGGTAGAAGCGGTGATCGACAGGGTCTCGCCCGTCCGCGGGTTGCGCGCAGTCCGGGCCGGACGGTTCCTGGTGCCGAATGTGCCGAAGCCGAGGATGCGTGCCTCGTCGCCATTCGCCAGGGCCTCGCCGATCACCTCGAACACGCCGTCAATTGCATCCTTTGCTGCAATCTTGCTCATCCCTGTCCTGCCTGCCAGGCGCTCCGCCAGTTCCGACTTGTTCATCCATACCCCCGTTTTCACCTAGGCCGTCCGCGTCCCGAATTGAGTAGCACGTCACGCTGCCAGGCGCGATATCCCCGCAAAGCTGCTCGATGAATGTCGCGTGGCGGCAGCCGCACCATGCCCTGACCGGCGCGGTCCTCAGAAGGCGTACCGCAGTGACAGCCGGATGCCGTGCCCCCTCAGCCGCGCCTCGGTCGGCGCCAGATCGAGCGGCAACGGCTCCCGGCTTCCGTCGCGCCAGACCACTCGGCCCGGGCCCCGGTCCGTGCGGACCTTTCCCAGGTCCGTGTAGCGCCAGGCCAGATCGAGTATCGCGCGCTCTCCCACCGCCATGCCAACCCCGGCCGTCACCATCCAGGCCAGCCCCGTCCAGCTTCCGCCCCGCACGGTCGTCGTCGTCGCCGGGAAGGTCATCGTCGTCTTCCCGATCCGGGTGTGCACGACCCCAACGCCGGCGCCGACAAACGGCGCGAAGGGGCCCGGTTTCGGCAGACCCAGGCCGGCGAGGTCCACGAAGCCGGCCAGCATCCCGGAAACGGACGACAGGTTAGCCTTGACTTCCTCCCGGGTTCCCGGCGCCAGGAAATTGGCCCCGCCCTTGAATGCAAAGTGCGGGCGGTATTCGACCAGCAGCTCGAAGCGCACCGGTCCCGCCGCGTAGCCGAGCCCCAGCTCGACCACGGGCACTGTCCCGAAGTCGCCGACCGACCGGTAGGGCGCGCCGTCGTCGCCGGTTCCGCACCCGTAGAGCGCGGCCGGCGCCGTGCTGGAACAGTCGACGTCGGTAAACATCGTGTCGCCCAGCCGGTCGAAGCCGATCCCGCCGCGCAGGTAGTAGTCGCCGGCCGCTGCTGCACCAGAGGCGAGCCACACAAAGGTCGCAACCGCCAATGCCGTCAGCCGGACCAAAGATCTACCCCGACATTCAGGGCCTGGCTCAGCCCGTCCCTCTACGCCCACGGACATATTCCTCGACGTGACAGATCGAACCCCTTTCCGGCTCGGCCTTGTTCCGTTTTCATCCCCGGAACGGAATGTCGCGAACAGCAGCGTTGCCAGTCCGGTTCGCTTCACGCCGAACCGGGACCCTGGATCGGCTATTTGCGGAGAAGAACTACTCACCTCCCAGGCTCTCCGGCCGTCTCAGTGCGCACCGCAGCATCGCCCGTACATGCGCCCGGACCCGCAGCGGCAGGCCTCATCGCTCCCTTCGTTGCGTCCATGGGCCGGCAGTTCGCCGAACGCGATATCCCCAGGACCGACCCGGTGCAGCGACCGCGCCGACTTCCACGCGGTCAGGTGGCGTACCATCGAATGGATCAGGTCCGGCGCCGTCCGGTCGATCTCGTCCTCTTCTTCCTCGGTCAGCTCCGATTCGCCGTGGTCGAAGGCGTTCATGGCCAGGATCGTGCCGACCGACACCGCGGCCTCATCATCGTCGCCGAACGCAATGGCGTCCCAGGCACCGGCGCGCAGCCGCATCGCACGTTCGAAGCCGTTGATCCACGGACCCCACAGCAGGTCGCCGTCGGCCCGGTCGACCTCCATGACCGGCGCGTAGGACTCCGGTTCCTCGGCCAGCTCCCGGGCGATCCGGTTGTAGTGGTCCAGCACCGCAGCCGCGATCTCGTCCGACTCGTCGAGTTCCGCAAACCCGTTTTCGCCGCCCCATACCGTCGGCAGCCATTCCGCGGGCAGCACCGGTTCGGGGCACACGAGCAGGCCCGCCACGTAACCGTCCAGCTCCCCGATGGTCATGCCCTCGCACTCCAGGGGAATCGCGCCCAGCAGGTCGTTGAGCCGGTCGAGGTCTTCAAGCACTTCGCTCATGGCGGGGCATTTATCCGCTTCGGCCCTGGCAGATCAACGCCGAATACGGACGGCGGCGCCGCGCGCTCTTCCTCGGTCGCCCGCGCCCTGTCCGCTCGTTCGATTTGCCGCAACTGCCGCGATCAACCCTTCGTCGCACCGTCGGTCGTACCCGGCCTCCCTCCGGCCTCGACGATGCCGCTTGTCACCACCTCGAGCTGCTTCTTCAGACCGGGATCCTCCCTCGGCCTGTACCATTGCGAGGTTTCGTCTCGCCGATGCTCCCGGAGCACCGCCAACTCCGCCTCTTCGATGTTCCGAGCAAAGGTGAACAGCCTGTCGACGATTTCGCGCATCGTCCGGTCCATCTCGGCGGCGTCCAGACGGGGCACGCGCTGCCACGGAATGATCCGGCCATCCGCGTCCACCACCACGACATCCGAATAGTCGCCCGTCCTGGTGACCGGGCGCTGCCCCTCCCCGAATTCTCCCAGCTTCGAGTCCGCGACGCACAACAGCCCCATCGTTTCCGCCGTGCCGGCGGCGCCTCGCCCCGCCATGGCTCACATTCGGCGCGCCGTCGACGCCCACGGCGGCGACCGGGAAGCCGTCATGGACTGGGGCATCATGCGCCGCGACGGCTGCCGCACGATCGCCTGCCATGGCGGCTGGTATGCGCTCGGCCGCCTGATGGACCGCGCGGCGGTCCGCTGGCGGCACGACACCGACTTTCCCCCGGACCGCCCCGGCAAGACCCTGATGGCCGTGAGGCCCGACGGGGCGGTGACGCCCGTGATGTATTACGAGGGCGGCCATGCCCTTGCGCGCGACCTGGGCCCTGGATGACCTTGAGCGACTGGTCTCCGACCTGCTCGAACGCGAGCCGCCGCCCATCCTGGCGGAGCGCATCCCCGATCGTCCCTGAACGCGCATCCCTCCCGTTTCCCCGACAACCCGAGGACCCCCCATGACCTGCACCCAAACCGCCACTTGCCAGTCCTGCGGATGGCACGGCCCCGTCGAGCGCACGAAAGAGCTTCGCGACGTCCTGGATCGCGTGCAGCCCGGCGATGTCATGCCTGCCGGCGAGTGCCCGCAAGAAGGCTGCCACAGCGCCGCAATGCTCGACGACCGCCCCAGGCACCCGCCCACCGGTCCCCGGCTCCAACCTGTCTGCAATGCCTGCGGCAGCACCGGCGTCCTGGTCGACGCCTGGGCATCCTGGGACACCGATACGCAGCGCTGGGAACTGCACAGCACCTGCGAGCCTGCCGCAATCTGCACCGAGTGCGACATCGAGTGCAGCTACACCATGAAACCCATTCCGGTGACCGCCTGAACGGATCGGCCGTACGGCGCCGTGGCGCCGGTCCCGAGAAAACCGTAGGAATGCCGCGCCATGAGAACGCAGTGCCCACGTCCCCCTGCAACACGGAAACACCGAAGAGAACGACCATGCCGTCCAATGCGGAATCCAGAAGCCTCGCGGTATTGATCGACGCCGACAACACCAGCCCGCGCTACTCTCAGGCCATCTTCGAGGAAATCGTCACGCTGGGCGAGGCCAATGTCCGGCGCATCTACGGCGACTTCTCGGAAAAGCGCCTCATCCCGTGGGACAAGGCGATTCAGTCACTGGCGATACTTCAGCACCAGCAGCGCAGCAACACCACCGGCAAGAACGCCTCCGACATCGCGCTGGTAATCGACGCCATGGACCTCATGTTCAAGGGCAAGCTTGACGGCTTCTGTCTGGTCTCGTCGGACAGCGACTTCACGCGCCTGGCCCAGCGCCTGCGCGAGGAAGGGATGGTGGTCTACGGCTTCGGCGAGCAGAAGACGCCCGAGGCGTTTCGCAATGCCTGCACCAGGTTCATCTATGTCGAAAACCTCATGGACACTGGATCGGAGGAAAAAACGGGCGGCGCGGCATCGACACCCACGCAGAAAAAGGATCCACCGAGCAAGGCCCGGAAACTCATCGCAAACGCGATCGGCGAACCGGACGCCGACGGCTGGGAGAACCTGGCGCGTGTCGGGAACCACATTCAGGCTGCACAGCCAGATTTCGATCCGCGCAGCTATGGCTGCGCGAACCTGAGCACCTTGGTCGAGAAATCCGGCGAGTTCGATATTCGCAAGGATAAAGGCGTTGTCCATGTCCGGCGGAAGCTTCCGGGCCGCAAGACGCCGGGCGGGGCCAAAGGAACGCGCGGGTGATGTCGGTGGAGTTCGACGCCGACAAATGGATCGACCGCCTGGCCGCGGCTCTTCCGGTGTTGGCGAAAGCGCAGGAGCCCTACCTGCAGGACTACTGGCGGCACAATCCGCGCACGCACGTGATCGTCGACGGAAGGGACGAGACGCCTTTTCCCCTCGACGATGTGCGGATGGTCTATTTCAGCGCGCGTTACAGCCGCCGCTTCGGCGAAGAAGCGCACTATGCACCCCTGCGCACGGCGCTGGATACCGTGCGCCATTCTCTGGTGGGCCACCCGACGCTGGAGCGGGTTGCGGTAACGGGCCGTGTCATCGGAGACAATGATTTCTGGGTGGGAATCTCCAATTCGGGCTCATCGATCTCCGCGGGAGACCTGATTGCAGGGCTGTTCGCACGGGCTTCCGAGCTGTCCGGCGACCGCTTCCGGACGGCGGTGCGCGAACTGAACGCATTCCTTTCGCCACCCCGGGACGAGGACACAGCCGGTGTGCTGAACGGCCTCGACGAGGGTTGCGACGCGATGCTGTTCCACGGACTGACCGTGACCGAAAGGGTCGAGATCGGGGATGACATGGCGATCCTTCCGTACGGAGAGCTTGGGCGATTCCTCGACGGGGAATTCGTGAAAGAACTCGCTCCGCGCAACGCCTGTTTCCAAGGCTGGCGATCCGTCGGGGCGATCGTCCGGCCGTTCCCGTGGCGGCCGGCGTTTCGTCGCCGCGGCAGCGTGAACGATCCGATGACGCCGCCGCCAGGACCGTTTTTCCCCGACGCTGCCAGATTCCTCGATCTTCTCGCGGTGCACCATGCGGTGCCGGTGCTGCCGCTCGCGACACTGTCCAACCAGATCGACCAGTCCGCCGGACGGCTCCTGGGTCAGGCGAAATGGAGTCCGGGGATCTATCAGAGCTGGCCAGCGCAGGGCTTCAGCGTCTTCGCCGAGTGCCCGGAACTGAAGCCGGAGGCCCTCCGGGAGGCGCGAGAGGTCTTCGAGAACCGGGAGAGCCCCCGCTATCGGACCCTGGCGCCGATCATTGGACGGCTTGCGGAAGCGCTTGCCAGGGATGGACGGTTCGCACTTCACGACAAGATCGTGGATGTCTCGATTGCGCTTGAAGGCATGTACGACCTACCGAGGTGGGGAGTCACGAGCGCATTGGAGGAGCGGGCTTCCGGCTTTCTCGGAACCGATACGGGCAGCCGCGACAGGATCGGCAAGAGCGCGAGGGCGTTCTACGACGCACGCTCCGCGATCATTCACAGCCGGTCAGCCAAGGCCTCGCCATTCACGAATGGAGCGGCCTTCGTCGCGGGCTTCGACCTCGCTCAGCGGTCGCTGTTCAAATTGCTGCACGACGGCGCCCCCGAGGATTGGGACAAGCTGCCGGTCACGGGGGACTGATCCCCCCGGCGCTTCCCCGTGTGCGGTCGAATCGCTCACAGGATCCGCCATTTGGGGCGATCACCCCCGCCTCATCGTCTGCACACTAGAGCGCCCGAGCAGGCTGGAGACGACCGGCGCCGGCACACCCTGAAGGCATACGCTCTCGATCCCGGCCTCCCCTGCTTCTCAATCGACTGAACCGATCCCTGCAAGAGAGCGCTATCCAGGCACCAGCCCCGAAGTAAGGAGAGGGAGCACTCGCAGGCCGCAGGCCCGGGACGGAGTCGTGTCCCGGCCCGCTTTCCTTCCTTTGCTGCGAGCCATCCCATGCCCGACTCGATCAACGTCTCCGCCGACTACTCACTCCGCCCGACCGAGCTCGCCGCCACCCTCGCCCTCCTCGTCGAAGCCCAGGAACCCTGCATGGTCTGGGGCCAGCCGGGCGTCTCTACCGACTGAGCGCCTCAGCACCGCGACTCCCTTCGCCCGACAACCCAAGGACCCCCCATGACCTGCACCCAGACCGCCACTTGCCAGTCCTGCGGATGGCACGGCCCCGTCGAGCACACGAAAGAGCTTCGCGACGTCCTGGATCGCGTGCAGCCCGGCGATGTCATGCCTGCCGGCGAGTGCCCGCAAGAAGGCTGCCACAGCGCCGCAATGCTCGACGAACGCCCCAGGCACCCGCCCACCGGTCCCCGGCTCCAACCTGTCTGCAATGCCTGCGGCAGCACCGGCGTGCTGGTCGACGCCTGGGCATCCTGGGACATCGACTCCCGGCGCTGGGAGCTGCACAGCACCTACGAGCCCGCCGCGATCTGTACCGAATGCGATACCGAGTGCAGCTACTCGATGAAGCCCGTTCCGGTGATAGGCTGAACCGACAGCCGTTCATAATTCCACACCTCTCGCAACCGGCTACATTTCCCGTAATCGGAGGCAGCAACCGGGCGAAAGGCCCGATACTGCGTGACGGCACTGACGAACCAAGGACAGGAAAGCATGAACAAGCCAGAAATCGCCGAGCGCCTCGCCGCCCGGACAGGAATGAACAAGGCCGCGGCAAAGGATGCGCTCGACGCCGTGTTCGAGGTAATCGCCGAAGCCCTGGCAAACGGCGAGGAAGCGCGGGTACTCGGATTCGGCACCTTCGGGACCAGGAACCGCCCCGCCCGTACCGCACGGAACCCAAGATCGGGCGAAAGCATCTCGATCGCAGCCTCGACCGTGCCCGTCTTCAAACCGGGCAAGACGCTCAAGGATACCGTGGACGGCGGCCAGACAACGTAAGGGGGCGATGCCTGTCGATCGGGATGGAAGGCGCCGGACGTAAACGAGATATGGAATTCGATCCGATCCAAACGGATTTCGCTCCGGAACCGGCAGAACAGCCAGCCATCGCGATCGACGATCTCGACCGACCCCGCCCCGCCCGATCGGTCTGCCCCCGCACCGATTGACAGCCCTTCCGCAATCGGCGCCATCGCCGGCATCCATACACACGACGCCGCTGCCATCATCCGGAAACTCTTCGACCGCAAGACGGTCAACGGCGCCTACATGGACGAACTCGCTGCCGCGCTCATCGAGCTCGGCTAGAAACCCGGCTATGCGCTCCGTCACCGCAGCTACCGCCAGCGCCGCCACGCCCGTCGGCAGAACACCTATGACCGCATCTTCGCCGATGTCCTTTTAGACATCCGGTCCGTAACCATCGGACGGGTCCTCGACGCCTGGCCTTCCGGCACATGGGCGACCGCCACCCCCAGCCACTTCATCGCCTGCGCCGACGGCTTCGTCGCCGATTCCGGCACCCGGTTCTCCCGCAAGCCCGAGCGCCGGTTCCGCGCCAATCCGAGACATGACCGGGTCGCCCCTCGCCGTCTCGACCGAGCCGTCCGCTTCGTGCGCGTCTTGCCGGCAGAAGACCCCGTTCCACACCGCACGTCCGCAAAGGATAGCCAGTCATGACACCGCGTCCCAATCCAACCTTCCGTCGTGCCGGCCGCCCCCCGGCCGGAACGCCAGCGCTTGCCGACCGGCCGCCGATCGTGACGCCAAAGGATATCTCCGACTACGCGATGCCGCTGCTGGAAGCCAGTTGGACGCCGCAGGGCGCGCGCGATGCCGAAGACCGGTCCTGCAACGCCCTCTCGCCCCGCGCCCGTAGCTTCTCCCTCGATGCCGCCCTCCGCCGGGCGACATACGATCTCCGCGGGCGGCAGTTCCGTGACTGGCTCGACCCCGAAGATACCGCCGGCGCCGCCCTCGGGGCTCTCTCCGGCCACATCCACGCCATGCTCATCAAGGCGCTGCCGCCCGACCGGCCGCTCGCCGTCGACACGGTCTGCAACACACAGGAACTCGCCGTAGCCGTCCTCTTCTCCGCCGCCAGCTCGCTCCCGGAATATCCCGGCCTCCGGCCCTGGACAGCAATGAAACGCAAGCGGCCGGGCGTCCACGCTTTCCAGGTCGAGGGCGAGGAAGCAGCGTTCCTGCAGCGGGACGGACAGTACTGGCGCATCCATGGCTTCGGCGAGGCCGGACGCTGCCATGCCGCAACCACGCTTGCCGGCGTCAAACGCTATTGCGAGATATTCGCGTTCGCCGAGGCCGAGAAGACACGCAAGTACCGGATTGCCAAACGCAAACAGATCGCCCGGCTGCTCACGACCGACCGCTCGCCCGGCGCCTGGCGCGGGGTCCGGCACATCCTCGATTCCCCGCTCGATCCCGCTCTGCCAGCCGGCTCCTCCCCTCCCGGCCGGCAACGTGCAACCGCGAACGCCGAGCGCACGCCATGACCGAACGCTATCTCGCGCATTTCAGGAGCGGCAGGTCCGTCTGCTGCATCGGAGCCGCCCACCAGTCGCGTGCCGCAGCTCACCGTTGCGGCCGTCGCGAGGCCCGATTTCGCGACGACGGCAGCTCCTTCGAGGTCATGACCCGGGACGAGCATGAAACCCGCCTCGCTCTCGTGCGCCGCCGCACGCGACAAGGCCTGCGTCTCCTGGTCGAGACCATCCAGTCGCAACAAGCCGAGGGAGACTGCGAACTGTCCGTTGTCCTTGCCCTCAACGGCGTCGCAGTCCGGGTCCAGCGCATCGATCCGGACACCGGACGACAGCAGGTCTGGCAGGAGATCAGGGAAGACTCTGGCCCCATCGGCATGTAATTTCCTTTCGGAAAGGAGCCGGACTCCTCATGCAAGCATTCAAACAGGATCGCCGTGCCGGCTATCAGGACGTGCTGAACGCTCCCGCGCACTTGGTCGCCGAGGTGATCGACGGCGCCCTGCACACGCAACCCCGGCCTGCCCCGCGCCATGCCTGGGCAAGCTCCGGTCTGATCGCGCGGATCGGTCCGCCGTTCAACTACGGCGACGGAGGCCCGGGCGGCTGGTGGAGCATCCGCGAACCCGAACTGCACCTGGGCAAGGACATCCTCGTGCCCGATCTGGCCGGGTGGTGCCGTCAGCGGATGCCCAACTATCCCGATACTGCCTACGTGACCCTCGCGCCGGACTGGGTATGCGAGGTGCTCTCCCCCGGAACACGAAAGATCGACTTGTACGAAAAGCGGCCGATCTATGCCCGGGAGAACGTCGCCCGCCTGTGGCTCGTCGATCCTCTTGCCCGCAGTCTGGAGGCATTCGAACTTCGGGACGGCCACTGGCTGCCGATCGCAACGCTCAGGGATGACGACACCGTAAGCGTTCCTCCCTTCGAGGCGATCGCATTCAACCTCGGCGACCTGTGGCCGGACAGTCCCGCAGCCCCTTGAACGAACCGAGAGAAGACTCCAATTGACCCGTCCGAGGCGCTCCCCGGCCGTACGCTCTTCCCCGGCGGGGACGTCCGCGCCGCCCGCCTGATCGGCGATGTCGACAAGAAACGCGTGAACATCTCGCTCGTCCCTGCCCTCATCGCGCAGCTGGATCGTATGGCCCGGTACTGGGGCGTCCACCGCTCCACCATCGTCGCCGCCGCCATCAACGCCGGCCTCCTGAACCTTCAGGACATGCGCAATAGAACCAACTCCTCTCCCGACAAGGGTAAGGCCAAACTCAAGGACCTTGCCGCCACCCAGCTCGAACTCCCGCTCGGCTGACCCTCCCGTATCGCCACCAGGACCCGCACCATAAATCTCGACAACGCTCGGACTGCCCAAATCGAAATCCTCCGAGACATATTCAACTACGCCGAGATCGATGGAATCGACGACGGCCCCGGTAAATTCGTCGATCCTGACTACATTCACCTCATTCCTAAAACCAACACCGACCATAGACCCATGCGCCACCGGGAACCGATGAATATATATTTCAACAACGCAAACACGCACCCTCTGGTCCGCCTCTCCATGGTCGACCCTATCTCCAAGCCCACGGCCCTAATCGCCATCGGAATTTCGGCAACTCCCGGCTCAAATACCCTTCGACTAATCGCAACCTACCAACGTCGCTCGCCAGACATCGATTCCATACTGGCCAAACTCCAGCACCGGTTTCCAGAGGAAATCGACTTCCTCTATACTGGCCCCGTCCGCATCCAGGACGCTTGGCATCGCCTTCGAACCAATACCCTGCGCCCCGGCGCAAGCATCGGACACGTCAGAACCACAGCGGGTACGCTCGGATGCTTCGTCAGAGACCGAAGCATCCGTTTGCTCGGCGTTCTTTCCAACAATCATATCCTCGCAAACCGGAACAACGCCAAACACGGCGACCCGATATTGCAGCCCGGTCGCGCCGACGGAGGCACTCGCGTCCACGACACCGTTGCCGCCCTCCACGATTACGTCGAGATTCTACCCGCGCCCTTCCCCAACGAAACCGACTGCGCCTGGGCGTCCCTCGACACCCACAGGACAACATCCCCCCGTGACATCATCGACAGCGCGAACGTCAACGTAGCCGCAATCTCGTCGACTCAACCCGTGCAGCTGCGTCCTCTCGACAAGGTCGTCAAGATCGGTCGTACCACCGGCTACACCCAAGGCGAAGTCCTCGCGGTACAACAATCCAACCTTCTCATCCGGTTCAGTCCGCACCTTCATGCAAGGTTCGACAACGTCGTTATCATTCAGTCCCTCACCAACAACCGTTTCTCCAATCGCGGCGACAGTGGATCGCTGATCCTTCGCAACGACGGCGCGCCCGCTGCACTCCTTTTTGCTGGCTCCCCATCCACCGGCGGCGGCACCAAAGCTCTGACCTTTGCAAATCCCCTCGACCTCGTGTTGAATAAGCTCAATGTCGACCTCGTCATATGACGGAGGACGTTCATGACCCCAATTGATTTCGAGCGAGCTCAATCCGCACACGCCCAATTTCTTAGGACCGTCCCAATCACAGATGCGATCAAGGGCATCGGCATCGGTCTCACCAAATCTCGCGACGCCTATGCGCTGGAAATCCTCGTCGATGCCGAGGACCCCGACCTGGGACTCCCCAAGAGCATCAACGGCGTCCCCATCGTCTACAGAGTCATTGGCAAGATCGTCGCCCAATAGCCCTGGCCCAATTCTCACCACCGTCCTTTCGCGACCGCCCGCCATGCCGAACTACAAGAAGCTCAAATGCGCAGCCTGCAAACAGCACCTCAGCGATTTCCCATCTAACCGAATCTGCGCCTGCAGCTTGGTCCGCGTATCCAGCGCCCCCGTCACGGCTTCCGCGGACTTAGCGATATATCCAGACAGCTGCCCCGTCTGCAGTTCCAGCGTCTCGACGACCTTGCGCTCCATCTCGTCGATCCGGAGGTTCACATTCGTGATGACCGTCCTTGCCGCCGACCGCGACGCACTCCAGGCACACCCGCAGCACCCGGCCATCGCATCGGTCGCCGACAGCGAACCGGCGGCGAGCCCGACAACTACCCACACAATCCGCGCCTTCATGAATCCTGCCCTCCGACGATGCCCCTGAGTATCTCCACGGGCCTTTCCCGATTTCCCGGCCTCCGGGTCCGGGTCGGCCGCACGTCCAGCCCCGGCAGGACATCCAGCTCGCGGTCGATCCTGTAAATCGACCTGTCGAAGGGCCGGAGCACTTCGCGGCGCCACGCCTCCTTCGCCTCGTCGCAGAGCACGTCCAGCAGGTCCGGAAGCGTCGGGAGCCGGACCAGCGTGTCCCACCTTGGAAAGCGGGATTTGCGCTCCGTCGGCATGCTGGCGCACCCGCAGGCGCTCCGCACACACACCTTCCTGACCCGGTTCCGCCGGCAGGAGGCGGAAAACGGAAGACGACGGTGTTGCGCCTAGAACCGAGACGCGACCGTCACCCAATCGCAGCGGAAACAGGTCCAGCTCAAAGAACCCCCGTATTCTGCAACGGCGACCATCCCCCATGCATCCCCGCCGCCTGTTCCACCAGGCAGCCGAACTCGTGGAAGCCACCCTTCACGATCGCACGCGCAAGCCGGCAATAGGCCGCCACGCCGGCTTCCGCCGCTTCCGAACGGACCGAGGCATCCCCCGCAAGAAAAGGCGATCCGGCACCGGCCCGGAAGCCGAAGATTAAGCGCTCGCAGGCCGCAGGCCCGGGAAGGAGTCCCGTCCGGCCTGCCCCCTTCCTTTACTGCGAGCCATCCCATGCCCGAACCCATTACCGTCTCCGCCGACTATTCGCTCAAGCCGAGCGAGCTCGCCGACATCCTCGCCCTGCTTGTCGAAGCCCGGGAACCCTGCATGGTCTGGGGACAGCCCGGAATCGGCAAGTCCGACATCGCAGACGCCGTCGCGACCGCCACCGGCCGCCAGTACGTCGATGTGCGCGCGCTGCTGCTCGACCCCGTCGACCTGCGCGGCATCCCCTGGCGCGACAAGAACGACCGGACCCGCTGGGCATCGCCGGACTTCCTCCCCCCATCGAACGACAACGGCCGCTTCCTCATCAACCTGGAGGAACTCCCCTCGGCCGTGCCGATGGTTCAAGCGGCTCTCTACCAGCTCGTCCTGGACCGCCGCATCGGCGAATACGAACTTCCTCCGGGCGCGTCTCTCATCGCCTGCGGAAACCGCGAGAACGACCGCGGCGTCGTCCACCGCATGGTTGCCCCCCTGGCGTCCCGTTTCATCCACCTCGAGCTCAAGTCCGACCACCAGGACTGGTGCGCATGGGCCGCCGGCGCCGGCATCGCACCGGAAGTCATCTTCTTCATCTCCTGCCGGCCCGACCTCCTCAACGACTTCGACCCCCAGTCGAAGGAAAAAGCGTTCGCCTGCCCCCGGACCTGGCACAAGGTCTCCAACATCGTGAACCAGCGCGCGGACCTCGACCCCAATATCGAGCGCTCCCTCTTCCGCGGCGCCGTGGGCGAAGGCCCCGCCGTCGTCTTCTCCGCGTTCCTGAAGATCTGGCGCGAGATCCCGCATCCGGCCGCCGTCATCGCCGACCCGGACAATGCCGAGGTTCCCACGGAATCGGACGTGCTCGTCTCCCTCTGCGGCGCCCTCTACAACATCGCCGACGACACCAATTTCAATGCGATCGTCGCCTATGCCCGGCGTCTCCGCCGCGAGATCGGCGAGTTCCTCGTCACCATGTCGCTGAAACGCGACCCGGAACTGCAGAAAACCGCCGGCTTCATCCGCTGGGCCGCGACCCGCACGCAATGAGCCTCCTCACCCCCAAACAACGCGGCAGGCTCATTGAGAACGGCCGCGAAATCGACCTGGTTCCGGTCTGCAAGCTCTTCTACCCCGCAGGCACCGGCGCCTGGCTCATCACCCACGCCGATCCGCTCGAACCGCACCGCCTCTTCGGACTCTGCCACCACCATGACGGCCACACCCCGGAACTCGGCTACGTCAACCTCAGATACCTGACCCGCTTCAGGGACACTGCCGGTCGCCGGATAGAGCGCGACCCCGCGTTCTCGGGCCAGTGGCCGATCTCCGTCTATCTCGCAGCCGCCCGCCGCGCCGGACGCATCGTCGAATCCGGACCGGAACTCGATTTGGCGTTCGACGACTATCGCCGTTCCTTCGGCGACTGACCTTACCGCCCAACCCGCCTCTCATCCTCGCAAGGGAGCCTCCCTCATGGACCTCACCAGAGACGCCATGCTCGTCAGCCTGCGCATCAACAACTGGTCCGGCCGCCGCTACGACCGTGAAGTCAGCCACGACGTCGCGGCCAGGAACGACGCCGACCCCAGCGCCGGCCGCTACAACAAGCGCCTGCTGCCGAAGGCCGCGTTCGCCGACCTCACCAAGACCATGAGCAAGGCCCGCAACCTCCACTATGACAACAGCCTGCCCTGGGACGACTCCGGCTCCCGCCTGCTCACGACCGCCAATTACGACCACTACACCGCCGCCATCGACGGGCTGGCTGAGAAGCTCGTCAGCGAACGCAACCAGTTCATTGCCGACTATGACAACCATGTCGACCAGTCCCGGATCGACCTCGGCGGCCTGTTCCGCGCCGACGACTACCCCAGCAAGGACTCGCTCAGGCACCGCTTCGCCATCCGCTACCGCATCGTCCCCGTGCCCGATGCCGAACATTTCTTGGCCGATCTTGCTGCCGGCGACGCGGCCCGCGTCAAGCGCGACATCGAAGACCTCGTCCAGGAGCGCCTCGAAGACGCGATAACCGACCTCTACAAGCGCCTCGGCGAAGCCGTCGAACACGTTCGCGACCGCCTCGACACCGACTCCGAGGGCAAGCCCCTCGTCTTCCGCAACAGCCTCATCGGCAATATCCGGGACCTGGTCGACATCGTGCCGCGCCTCAACATCTTCGGCGATGACCGCCTCGCCCAGCTCTGCCAGCAGGTCAAGGACAAGATCGCCAGCGTCGATCCCGACGAACTGCGCCCTTCCACCTCCTTCAATCCCGCCACCCGCGCCCGCGTCAAGCATGACGCCGAGGACCTCGCCGCCAAGTTCGCGGGCTACTTCGTCGCCCCGGGCGCCGCCCTCAAGGAGGCCGCCTGATGTCCGCCCGCACCGTCAAGGAAGCCGGCACCCGCCTCAGCAAGTGCGTGACCGCCCTTCTTCACGACCAGCCGTTCTTCGGCAACCTCACCCTGCGCCTTCCGATCTACCCCGACCTCACCCGCCAGACAATCGCGAGCGACGGCAAGGAAATCCGCTTCTCGCCCTCCTGGGTCGTCGATACCGAGGCCGACCTGGTCAAGACCGCACTGGCCCGCATCGTCACCGCCTGCGCGCTGAAGCACCACACCCGCCGGCGCGACCGCGACCCGCAGGTCTGGCAGCTCGCCTCGCAGCTCGTCACCCATCCGATTCTCAAGGACGCGGGCTTTACCCTGCCCGAAGGAGCCGAATGCTGGCCGGACTGCAGCGTCGAAGAGGCTTACAACAAGCTGATCGAAAACGACCCCGGAAGCCCCGACCCCAATCCCGATCCCGACAGCGCGCAGCCTCCGGCCGGCGCAGCCGGCAACTCTCCCTCCCCTGCCGATCCGGACTCCGGCTCCGACGACGACTCCTCCGATCCCGCCCCCGAGAACTCCTCCGTCGACTCCGGCGCCGACGACCGGGCCTCCCCTTCTTCCGGATCCAGCTTCGATCCATCCGGCACCGGCGAGGTCCTCGATGCCGACGCCCGCGCCGGCGCCGCCGAACCCGTCGATACCACCATCGAAGAGCAGACCTGGGACGAGGCCATGCACCAGGCCGCCCAGCTCGCGCGAGTCCAGGGCAACCTTCCCGGCACCGTCGAGGAAACCGTCAACGGCGCACACCGAAGCATGCTCGACTGGCGCTCCCTGCTCCGCCGATACCTGACGGACGCGGCAAAGAGCGACTACTCATGGAGCGTCCCGAACCGCCGTTACATCGACAGCGGCCTCTACCTGCCTTCCATCCGCTCCGAGGGCATCAACGAGATCGCAATCATCGTCGACACCTCGATCTCGCTGCCGACCTCCGTCCTCGACCAATTCTGGTCCGAAATCCGCGAAGTCGCGACCGAGATCCGCCCGGAGACCCTCACCGTCCTCCAGGTCGACGCCGCCCTTCAGGACGTTTCCGAATACACGGCCGGCGACCTGCCGGACCGAATAACCATCAAAGGCCGCGGCGGAACCGACTTCCGGCCGGGATTCGACTGGCTCGAACGCGAAGGCCGCACGCCCAGCGTCTGCCTCTACCTCACCGACATGGAATGCGACGACTACCCGGACGCCGAGCCTCCCTTCCCGGTCATCTGGTGCAACTACGGCCCCGTCCCGCAGCCTCCGTACGTCGAACCCTGGGGCGAGCGCATCGACATGCTGAACACCTAACACCCACTGCCCCTCTCCGCCGACTTCCCATCAACCGCACGCCGCCGAAAGACAACCAATGCAAATGACCGACCGGTTTTGCACCATGGCCAAGGAGGGCCTCCTCGCGGCCCGGGCCGATCTCGATGACATCGCCCGCGACGTCTTCATCGACACTCCCGACCGCTTCTCCGAGCGCCTCGGCAAGCTGCAAGCCAGCATCGCAGAGATCCGCGACGCCATACCCGCCACCCGCAGGCCCATTTCCTGCGCCAACTGCAGCTGGCGCGGAACCGTCGAACAAACGGACCTCCCACCCGACGAGGAATACCGCGCCCGCATCGGCCTCGCCGACGACTACCTCAACGGAATTGCCCTGATGCCCTCCGGCCAATGCCCCGAATGCGGATGCTTCGCCTATCGCGACGCCCACCGCGAAACATTCGACCGCATAACCGCGCTCCTCCAGCAACCCTCCGGCAACGCCGAGGCCTGATCTGCCTATCCCTGTCACCCAACCACCGGGACCGCATCGATGACCCTCTCCCGCACCCCGCCGCAAGAAGGCCACCCCTCTCCCTGGGGCCCCGTCCATCACGCCGAAGACATCGCCGACGGCATCGTATCCGTCCACACCGCCTCCCATGGCGGCCTCTGGCTCTCGCCGGCACGCCTCGACCTGATGGACCCCTCCGAACGCTCCACCGACGGCTGGTACGAGGAGGACTGCGAAGCCGCCTTCCCCCTGCGCCGCTTCCGCGACGAAGTCCTTCACGCCTGCCCGCCCGACAGGCTCGATCCCTACATCGACACCATGATGACCTACTCCGGAGGCTCGTTCTCCAAGGTCGCCATGAACAGGAACGCCTGACATGCGCTCCGCCTTCCCGATACCGCTGCCTTGCCGCCGCCTCATCCAGCAGGGCGCCCTCTTCGCCCTCAGCCATTCGGGCGGCAAGGACAGCCAGGCGATGACCATCCTGCTCTCGCGGATCGTGCCGCCCGACCAGCTCCTCCTCGTCCACGCTCCTCTCGCAACCGTCGAATGGCCGGGCACCATCGCTCACATCCGCGCGACGGCCCCTGTCGGCATCCCGCTTCTCCTCGCGCACATTGCATCCGGGAAAACCCTGCTCGACCGCATCGAGGAGCGCGGACAATTTCCCGACCCCCGCCGCCGCTGGTGTACGAGCGACTTCAAGCGCACGCCCATCGAGCGCGAGCTCCGCCGACATCTCAAGGCCAACCCGCGCTTTTCCGGACGGATCGTCAACTGCCTCGGCCTCCGCGCCGACGAAAGCCGCGACCGCGCGCGCCGCGCCCCCTGGTCGTTCAACGCCGCCAACAGCAAGGCCGGTCGCCAATGGCACGACTGGCTTCCCATCCACGATCTGTCCGGACCCGCGGTCTTCCGGATCATCCGGGAAGCCGGCCAGTCCCCGCATTGGGCCTATGCCGCAGGCATGACCCGCCTTTCCTGCAGCTTCTGCATCATGGCGTCCCGCGCCGACCTGCAGCGCGCCGCCGAGCTGCGCCCGCGCATGTACCAGCGTTACGCCGCCCTCGAGCAACGCCTTCAGCACACCCTCTCGCCGTCGCGCAAATCCCTGCCGGACATCACGGGCGTCCCGCTTCGATCATCGCCGCATAAGGCCATTCCTCCGACCTGACCCGACACCCGTTCGGCCCTCGCCGCCGGCGCCATCCTTCCGACACTCCGTCACGGGCCCCCGCACATGCGGGAGGCCCGTTTTCGCGTGACCCCTTCAACCGGGAGAACGCAGCCTTGCAACCCTCAACCCCGAACTCCTCCGCTATCGCGGCCGCGCTTGCAGCCCAGGCCGAAGCCGTCTGCCGCCACTACCTGCCCCAGGGCCGCCGCGAAGGCCGCTACTGGATCGTCGGCGACATCGACGGATCGCGCGGCAAGTCCCTCTTCGTGCGCCTTCGTGGCCCCGGGCGCCCTGGAAAGTGGACCGATGCCGCCAACGCTCAACACGGAGACCTGCTCGATATCGTCCGCCACCGGACCGGAAGCGCAACCCTCCACGACGCCCTCTGCCAAGCCCAGGCCTTCCTCGCACTGCCGCCTCCGAGCCCGCCCGAACCGCATGCACCCCAGGGTGAACAGCAATATCTCCAGGCCGCCCGGCGCCTCTGGCACGCCTGCCGCCCGATCGACGGCACCCACGCCGAAGCCTATCTCCACGCCCGCGCCATCCGCGCCGCCGGCTACCGCTCGCTGCGCTTCCACCCCTCCCTCAACTACCGCGAAGCCGACACCACCCGCCGGCTCCCGGCGCTCGTCGCCGCCGTCACCGATCCCGACGGCCGGATCACCGGCATCCTGCGGACCTATCTCGACCCCGCAAACCCGGCCAAGGCCAGGGTCCCGACGCCGAAGAAGGCGCTCGGAAGCATCGTCGGTTCCGCCGTCCGTTTCCCCGCGCCGACGCCCGGCACCAGCCTCATCGTCGGAGAGGGCGTCGAGACCGTCCTCTCGCTGCTCACCGCCTACCCCGCCGCAGCCGGCGCGGCCACGCTCTCGGCCGCCGCCCTCGGCTCGTTCTCACCGCCACCCGGCACACGCATCGCCATCGGGCGCGACAGGGGGCCGAAAGGCATCGCATCGGCAATGCGCCTGGCCGAGCGATGCATGAAGGCCGGAATCCGGTTCCGCATACTCCCGCCCTGCCTGGAGGACTTCAACGACGACCTGGTCGCCTTCGGGCCGGAAGGCATCCGCAGGGGCCTCAGCGCCCCGTGAGCGACCGCCGCCCCTGCGGTCTTTCCCCTCCAGGAGATCCTGCATGGCCTATCAACTGCAACTGCAATTGCTTCGCACAGCCGCGCTCACCCGGACCCCGGACGCCGGCCCGGACGCTTCCGCGCGGGTGGCCATACCTCATTGGTATGCCCACCCGCCGATCGCCAATGCCGACTTCGAGGCCGCTACGCACGAGCGCGACGCCGCGCTCATTGCCTGGCAAACCGCAAAGGACGCATTCGAGCTTCGCGATCCGCCGCCGCCGCTGTCCTGGGCGACCTACCGCCAGGCGAACGCTCACCGCAAACGCCGCGAGCAAGCGATCGCCCGCGAAACCCGCCGTCTCGATGTCTCGAGAGAGCGCGTGCGCCGCATGATCTGCATCTGCGCGATCGGCGCCGCGACCCGCGCCAGCCTCGAACGCGGCGACGTCTACCGCGACCGCTCCTACCCCGAGCTGGAAAGCCTTCACGTCCCCGCAAAACAGGATTGATCCGCGACTCCGGACAGGCCAGAATCCACCCGCGGCCCGCCAACCTGTCATCAAGGAGTATCCAGATGGCATTCGGTATGAACCGCGCCGAGGTTCTCGGCTTCCTCGGGCGCGACCCCGAAATTCGTACATTCCCAAGCGGAGATCGCATCGCCACCATGTCGGTGGCCACCACCGAACGCATTCGCGACCGGAACACCAACGAGTATGTAGACCGGACCGAGTGGCACAATATCGCCGTCTACCAGTCCAATATCATCGAGGACATCTCGAAGCTGGGCGCCAAGGGCCGCAAGGTCTTCGTCGCCGGCAAGCTGCGCACGCGCAAATGGAAAGACCGCGACGGCAACGACCGCTACTCGACCGAGATCGTGGTCAACAATCAGGGCAATGTCGAATTCGTCGAACGCGCAGCCGCAAACGAAAGCGCGGTTCCGGCCGCGCCGGCGCCGGGCGGTGACGACCCTCCCCCTCCCGGGCTCGTCAACGACGAGGACCTCACCGGCTGACGCTCAGCACATAAATTTCCTTTCCGGCCGGCGTTCACCAGAGCGCCGGCCTTTTTTCTGCCAAACCCTCTCGAAGTAATAGCCAAGCCCCCATCGTGTAACTTCACGAGGAACGGGCAATGACCGTCACAAACGCAACACACGAAACCTGCGACCACGAGTGGTTTCACTCGACCGAGGACGATTGCCACGGATCGACCTACAACCTCCGCGAATGCCAAGCATGCGGCCTGCACCAGGCACGCGACCGCGACGACGCGGAATGGGAGGATAGCTGACCGCCCACGCGATCCCGACAACTCCCTGTTTCCCTCGTCCGCCCCTTCGCAGGAGCTTCACCATGATCCGCTTCACCCGCGGCAACATCTTCGATTCCCGCTGCCAGGCCCTCGTCAATCCCGTCAACTGCGTCGGCGTCATGGGCAAGGGCCTCGCGCTCCAGTTCAAGCGGCGTTTCCCCTCTGCTTTCATGTCTTACCCCGATGCCTGCCGCCGCCGCGAGCTCGCCCCCGGCCACATGCATATCTTCCACACCAGCGCCGACTCTCCCCGCTTCATCGTCAACTTCCCGACCAAGCGTCACTGGCGCGACCCGAGCCGCCTGGACGACATCGCCAACGGTCTCAGCGCTCTCGACATCGCAATTGCCCCGCACCGGATCGGCTCGATCGCGATCCTTCCTCTCGGCTGCGGGCTAGGTGGTCTCGCCTGGCGCGACGTCCGCGAGCTCATCGCCTCCCGCCTGTCAGGATCCAGGGACGTCCGAATCCTCATCTACACCCCCTGAACATCCGGCAATCTGCACTTTGCACCTTCAGATGTAACAGCGCGCCCGTCCGTTTTACGCCTCCTCCCCACCTGTCCATAGCTTGCGCCCCCGAAACGCCAACACCGCAGCCAACCGTCGCAGCAACCCGACCGAGCGAGAGCTTCGTCAAACCCGGCCCAATCCCAAACGGAGACCTTTCGATGACGCCGACAGACCCGAACCCGACACCGCCAGACGCAAATGCTGAAAACCACGACCCCCTGGTAAAGGTCTACACACCGCGCCTCGACGAATTCGAGGAAGCGGTCGCCTACGCCACCAGGCGCTACCACGAGCTCCCCGACTGGCTGAAAGCCAGCATGAAGGGCCGGCTTCGCTCAAAATGACGTGCGGTTTCCCCTATCTCCGGCCGACCCTCTCCCTAACCAGGCCGCGTCAAGCCGCCCGCTCATAAAGAAGTAGTCCAGCCCCTGTCGTGTAACGCCATGAGGATCGAGTCCATGCCACACGACACCCACAGCACTTTCTCCCGGGGCGCCGTCATCGTCCCCGACTTCATCACGCCCGCCGAGGAGGCGCGCATCCTCCTCCGTATCGACCAGGCGCCATGGCTGACCGAGCTTCGCCGCCGCGTCCAGCACTATGGTTACCGTTACGACTATCGCGGCGGAGGCTCGCGCACGCCGGCGTCCGATTTCCCACGCTGGACCTCGGTCATGGCCGAGCGCCTCCGACCCCATTTCGCCGGCGACGTACCGGTCCAGTGCATCGTGAACGAGTACCGCCCCGGCCAGGGCATTGGCATGCACGCCGACCACCGCGATTTCGGCCCCGTCGTCGCATCTCTTTCGCTCGGCACCGACTGGCCGATGCGTTTCCGCCGCCGCGACAACGGCCCCTATGTCCGCACCGGCCTGCCCGGCGACGAGGTTGCCACCCTCCCGCGCCGATCGGTCCTGGTCCTTGCGGGAGCCGCGCGCACCGACTGGATGCACGGCATCGATCCCGCCGACACGGCCGGCAGGACCGCGACGCGCATCTCCGCGACCTTCCGCACTCTTGCCGGGTAACGCCGGTCATCGATGAGCGGAGCAAAGCGCCCTTCGCTTCGATCGTCCCCTTGCAGGAGCCTCACCATGATCCGCTTCACCCGCGGCAACATCTTCGATTCCCGTTGCCAGGCCCTCGTCAACCCCGTCAACTGCGTCGGCGTCATGGGCAAGGGCCTCGCCCTCCAGTTCAAGCGCCGGTTCCCCGCCAATTTCACGACCTACGCCGCAGCCTGCCGGCGCCGCGAGCTCGCCCCCGGCACCATCCATGTCTTCGACACCGGCGCCGATTCTCCGCGCTTCATCTTCAACTTCCCGACCAAGGTCCACTGGCGCCACCCAAGCCACATCGCCGACATCGACCACGGCCTGCGCGCCCTTCCCGCCCTCATCAACCGCCACCGCATCCGCTCCATCGCGATCCCGCCCCTCGGCTGCGGCTTCGGCGGCCTGCCGTGGGCCCAGGTCCGGCCTCTCATCATCTCCCGTCTCGATCTCCTCCACCTTCAGGACGTCTCCATCGTCATCTGCGAGCCCGGCTGACGGCGCCATCACCGGCGGCACCGCCGTTGACCTGCGTATTGCGGCCGACCATGGCGGCATTCCCGTCATGAACCTCGGCTGCACCTCGCCGGGTGAGGCCTGCCTGCGCCTCCGCGAGATCCATAACCCTGCCCTCGCCTGAGAAGCGTCAGGAAAGCTCCGAACGGCTGACCCCGGACTGGCGGTGGCGCAGCGCCCCATCGCCGGAACCGGTCCACCAGAATCGCGAGGTACCACCCATGACCCGCCCCTCCGACCGCTTCCAACTTTCCGAAGAACCCGCCCCGTATATCCATACCGCTCTATCCCAGGCACGCGAACTCCTCGCCGAAGTCGGCCTTTCCTCTCGAGGCATCCGCGAAATCCTTCCCTTCTCCGCTTCCTCCGATGCAGGCGGCCCGGTCAGGAAGTCTGAGTAGAGCTTCGCTCGGGCGATCCGGACGAGGGATCGGGCCGGTCGGCTCGGTCCTCCGGATCGCAACCCAACGTCACAAACCGAACATCAAGGAGCCGATCATGGCTTTCGGACTGAACCGTGTCGAACTCATCGGTCGCCTCGGCGCCGACGTCACCGTCAACCACCTCACCAGCGGCGGGCGCGTCGCCAATCTCTCGGTCGCCACCGACGAGTCCTTCATCAACAAGCAGAGCGGCGAGAAGGTCGACCGGACCGAATGGCACCGCATCGTCACCTTCCAGGACGGCCTGGTCGACATGCTCGAGAAGCACGCCACGAAGAGCCGCCTCGTCTACATCGACGGCAAGCTGCAGACCCGCAAGTGGCAGGACAAGGACGGTAACGACCGCTACTCCACCGAGATCCTTCTGGTCCCGGGCGGGCGCGTCCAGTTCCTCGACAAGCCGAAGGACGCCCCCGCACAGCCCGAACCGGCGATGGCCGACAACACCGGTGACCTTCCCGCCGACCCGATGTCCACCGGCGGCGACATCCCCTTCTGATCGTCGCTTCCCCTCCCTCTCTTCCTCCCCAACTCGGGCCGTCGCTCCCCAGCGGCGGCCCGTCCTTTTTTGGCGGATCGCAACCGCACCCGACCGAAAGAAGGGAGCGAAGCCCGGTCCGGGGCGCTTACCGAAGACACGGAGGCTGACATGCCGAACTTCATCTGGGCCGGACTCGGTCCCCGCTCCACCCCCGCCGCAACCCTCTCCGACATGACGCACCTCGCCGCCTCGCTGTCCCGTTCCGGCTGCCACCTCGCTACCGGCGCGGCCCCCGGCGCACATACCGCATTTGCAGCCGGAGTCCCGGCAACCCAGCGCACCCGATACCATCCGCCTCCCGGCTTCCCCCATCTGTCGGGAGCGGACTCATATACCCTCTCGCACACCGAACTCGCCGCCTGTATGGACCTCGCTTCCAGCATCCACCCCTCCTGGTACCGATGCTCACCGGCCGCTCGCATTCACCACGCCCGGACCGCTGCAATAATGCTCGGACCGGACCTCTCCCGCCCCGTCGACGCCCTCATATGCTGGACCCCAAACGGCGCCTTCACAGGAAGGACCGCAATGGGCCTGCGCATCGCAGCCGACCACGGCGGCATCCCCGTCACCAACCTCGGCTCCATGCCGCCCCGCAAGGCCTGTCAGCGTCTTCGCGAGATCCTTTCCTTCTGCGCGACTTCCGATGCAGACGGCCCGGTCTGGAAGTCTGAGTAGAGCTTCGCTCGGATGAACCGGATCAGGGATCGGGCCACGCGGTCCGGTCCCCCGGTTCTCAACCCATCGTCAAAAACCCGAATATCAAGGAGCCAATCATGGCTTTCGGTTTGAACCAGGCGCAACTCATCGGTCGTCTCGGCAGGGACGTCGAGGTTCGCCACACCCAGTCCGGCGGCAAGGTCGCCAACATCGCCGTCGCCACCGACGAGTCCTTCATCGACAAGAAGTCGGGCGAGAAGGTCAACAAGGTCGAATGGCATCGGGTCGTTTCCTTCCAGGACGGCGTCGTCGACATGCTCCAGAAGCACGGCACCAAGGGCCGCCTGGTCTATGTCGCCGGCAAGCTGCAGACGACCAGGTGGAAGGACAAGGACGGCAACGACCGCTACACCACCGAGATCCTCATCGTCCCGGGCGGTCGCATCCAGTTCCTGTCAAAGGAGGACGCCGCACAGGTCTCCGCCGCGACAGCCCCGGCCGTCAACGACCCGCCGCCCCCGGTGGACGGCGACGTCCCCTTCTAACCGCCTGCCTGCATCCTCCCTCCACTCATGGGCCGTCACTCCGGTGGCGGCCCACCCTTTTTGCCTTCGATGGCAGTTCCCTTCCCTCGACCAGGCCCGCCCACGCCTCCGGCGCCCCGGAGTTACAGGCCAGCACGTTCTTCCGCGAACAACCGGCAGGAGAACCCCGATGTGCCTCGATCTCAGATCGTGCGAGGACGGCACTCTCTACATCGCTCTCACCGGCGGCCCGGGCATTCCGCGCGTACATCCGGCCGCATACCGCGTCCTCGCCAACGCCGTCATCGAACACAACGATTCGATCCGTTCCCGCCACGGCCCAACCATCAACCTCCCGCTTTGCTACGACGAGTGCCCGCCTCCCGGCCGCACCCGCGTCCTTCCAAGCCACCCGACTTCGCGTGCCAACCTTCCCGCCGCTATCGCACCCTCTCGCCCGCGCAAGCGGTCATGGCGCCTCCCGATCGCGATTGCCTCCTTCCTCGCCTACATCGCCGTCGCCTGGATTGGCATTCCGCACATCTTCGGCAGCACGCCCCGCGATGTCTCCCGGCCGGTTCTCTTCGAGGTCATGCCTTCCTCCTCGACGATATCGCCCGGCATCGCTGGACCGGAGATTGAGTAGAGCTTCGCTCGGGCGATCCGGACGAGGGATCGGGCCGGTCGGCTCGGTCCTCCGGATCGCAACCCAACGTCACAAACCGAACATCAAGGAGCCGATCATGGCTTTCGGACTGAACCGTGTCGAACTCATCGGTCGCCTCGGCGCCGACGTCACCGTCAACCACCTCACCAGCGGCGGGCGCGTCGCCAATCTCTCGGTCGCCACCGACGAGTCCTTCATCAACAAGCAGAGCGGCGAGAAGGTCGACCGGACCGAATGGCACCGCATCGTCACCTTCCAGGACGGCCTGGTCGACATGCTCGAGAAGCACGCCACGAAGAGCCGCCTCGTCTACATCGACGGCAAGCTGCAGACCCGCAAGTGGCAGGACAAGGACGGTAACGACCGCTACTCCACCGAGATCCTTCTGGTCCCGGGCGGGCGCGTCCAGTTCCTCGACAAGCCGAAGGACGCCCCCGCACAGCCCGAACCGGCGATGGCCGACAACACCGGTGACCTTCCCGCCGACCCGATGTCCACCGGCGGCGACATCCCCTTCTGATCGTCGCTTCCCCTCCCCCTCTTCCT
This sequence comes from Alphaproteobacteria bacterium, assembly GCA_965261985.1. Lineage (GTDB taxonomy): Bacteria > Pseudomonadota > Alphaproteobacteria > Bin95 > Bin95 > Bin95. The sequence continues at coordinate 2,406,819 of OZ253490.1, read as the reverse complement.
CCCCACTGGCGGGTCGTCGCTCACGCGGCGGCCCGTCTTTTTTTGCCAAAGATCCGGAGTCTCAGAGGAGCCAATTCCATTTTGAACGATCAACCAGGAGACGGACGATGCACGGCGACACCTACTGGACAGTGGACATTCTGTTGCCCCACTACACCGGCGGGCTGCACTGGGGAATTATGGGACTTACACAGAAAGGTTGACGGGGTTTCACGCCGCTTTCCTCTCCTGGGTTTTCACGGTTCGTCGGCCCGGCAACCCGGCAGCCTCCCCGTGCAGCAGCGTCAGTCCCCGACGCCGTATTTCGCGGGCGGCATTCGCGTCCGCATTATCGGCATGGCCGCAGGCCACGCAGTGGAAGACGGCCTGCGAGCGGCGCGAGCGGCTGTCCACCGCCCCGCATCCTGCGCAGGTCTGGCTCGTGTAGTGCGGCGGCACCGCAATGACGCGGCCCGCCTTGTATTCCAGCATGGAGCGCAGGGCGGCCCAGCCGGTGTCGAGAACGACCCGGTTGAGCCCGGATTTGGCCCGGACATGGCGGCCCGGCTCTTCGACCGTGCCGCGGGCGCTGCGGGTCATGTTCCGCACCCTGAGGTCCTCGACCACGACGGTGTGGGCGGCATCGGCGAGCGTCCGGCTCGTCCGGTGGAGCCAATCGCGGCGCACGCCGGCGAGGCGCCGGCGCGTCTTCGCCAGCCGGACCCGGGTGCGCTCCCGGCGCCCGGAGCCGCGCTTCTGGCGCGCCAGACGCCGCGACAGGCGCTTCGCCCGCGCCTCCAGACGCTTCGTGTCCGGGGCGTGGAAGAACCTTGCGTCGGCTCCCGGCCCGGGTCCGGTCACCGCCACCTGGCGGGCGTTCATGTCCACGCCGATGACGCTCCCGTCGTCCTCCCGCGCCGCGACCGCGACGGCATGGCAGACGACGGCATACCACTTGCCGGCCTCGCGCTTCAGCACCGCCGAGACCGGCACCCCGTCCGGATACGGGTTGCCGCCCCGCCGGCGGATGGCCGTCCAGCCGAAGCCGGGAAGGCGCAAGCGCCCCGCTTCCAGCTTTACCCCGGAGACGATCGACAAGCTGTCGAAACGCCGCCGGGACCGAAAACGCGGGAAGCCGGGCGGGCCGCCCGCCTTCACCCGGCGGAAGAAGCCCTTGAACGCCTCGTCAACCCGCTTCAGCGTGCCGCGCTGGACCGCGACCGGCACGGCCGCCATCTCCGGGAAATCCCGTCGGCACACCGTCAGGGACTTCGCCTGGTCGATATAGGAGATGGAGACGCCCGCCAGACGCCAGGCGTCGGACCGCTCCTGGACGCCTGCCCCGGACTGCGATCCGGGGGCGGCGTTGTACAACTGCCGCTGCCCCTCCAGAACCCGCTCCAGACGACGCCAGTTGCCCGGCGTCCGCGGAAGCAGCCGATAAACGACCTGACGGTGAACCGTCCCGTTCATGACACACATCGTAAGACAGGAACACAGGGCGAACAATACAGCGTGAAGCCGTCAACCTTTCTGTGTAAGCCCCGGAATTATCCACGGCGGCGATGACGAGGAAACCGCCCGCCGCATCCTCACCAACACTCGCCACGACGGCACGAAGACGCGCCTGCGCCGCTGGACAGCCGAGGTCGTCGATGCCGACGAGCCGGACGCCGATCCCGCCAACTGCCCGCCACAGGACGAAATCATCGACATCCCGTTCTGACGTTCAGCCCCGACGCCTCCGGCGCCGGGGCTTCTCTTCTGCGATCCATCGGAGTTTCAGGCGAGCCTTTTCAATGACGAATGAACCCTTGCAGGAGACGCCAAATGTTGCTCGCCCACCTCCCGAACCGATCCCCTTTCGCGCACCATCATCCACCCGCCGACCGCTCGCTCCACTCCCCGCTTCTTCCCTTCACCCTGATTTGCCGCGACGCCGACTACGAAGACTCGTGTCTGGCATTCCGCCGCTACGCCTATCTAGAGGACTGCATTCAGGACGCCCGCCTGGCGCTCGGCGAGATCTACGCCGACGCTGACGAGTACTGTTCCTACTCCCCCGACGCCGTCAACGACGTAGCCCACATCGTCGACATCTATGCCCACGGCGAGCACCGCCTATCGATCACCGCCAACGGCTACGACATCGACACGACCGGCCGCTGGTCGCAAGTCTGGCCCTTCCTCGGAGTGCCCTTCGCCCTCCACCTGCCCGACACCGACCCCTCCTACTACCCCGACATCTTTCCGTTCTGATCGCCCGTCCGACCCTCCGCCTCGGGCCGTCGCAACACAGCGGCGGCCCTTCCTTTGTGTCGACCTACGGAGTTTCAGGAAAGCCGTTGCCGGGCAAATGAACCCTGGCGAGGAGACAGGACATGGGTTGGAAATGCGACGGCTGCGGCGACCGTGGCCCCGAAACCGGCGCTCTCTGGTGCCCCGACTGCGGCAGCCGAAACGTGGCCGCCACCGACGCTCTCGGCATGACCGCCGCCGACCGCCGCAAGCAGTTCGAATTGGATCACGAGGAGCTCGGGATCGATCCGGCATCCGTTCCCTACACCGACAAGCCCGCAGGCTACGACCTCCCGCCGCGCCCGCGCTTCCCCTCCAACGACAACTTCCCCCCGCATCCCGACCTCGACAACAGCATCCCGTTCTGACCTCCCCGACACAGACAAGGCCGGCGCTGCATCAGCACCGGCCTTTTCTTGTGCCATGGGCGGCCGCCCCTACGCCGCCGAAGCCGCCGCTGCACGCGCGCGGCGCACAACCTCCCAGACCTTCTCTTCGCTCACCTCCACGCCGCGCCGCGCCAGGCTCTCAACGAGCTGCGCAGCCGTCACACCCCTCTCATGCTGTTTCACGATGTCATCGGCCATGCGTTCGAGAACCTCATCCACCGTCATCAGGTTCGGTCGCAGGCTCCCGATATCCTCGCGGATCGCGTCGAAATCGATCTCCGATTCCTTGTATCGCTTCGCTGCCCGCCTGGTTCTCCTCTGCCCCGCTTCGTCCGCCATCGGAATCCCCTCCATTGCGCTCCCTCTTCAATCCCCCGCCATATATCCACGGTCAAGGTTCGAAGACCTTTCCTCCTCCATGTCCAACCCTGTCGTCAACCCCTTGAACGCCATGTTCGATACGATCCTCGAAGCGCTCCCGGAGTCTTTCACCTTCCTCCTCGGATCGACCCGAATCTTCTTGAAATCTGCCCATTGTCGCGATACTTGGAGTTACTGCCTTGTCACACCGATGCTCCACGGAGACTCAAGTCGTTGCCATATCGCAATTCATACCCTCGAAACGCCGCATTTTAGTACTGGCACTATGGAATTGCCATCCGCCAGAAGCCGCAACCGATGACCGGAGCCACCCGCAGGCGGGAAAAGCGCAGGGGCAATGCGCGCGGCGAGGCTCCTCATACGCTGACCGTCTATCTCAGCGACGACGACCGCGCCGCCCTCAAGCGGGTTGCCCGCGACATGCAGCTCACCGACAGCTACGCCGCGCGCCTGGCGATCCGCGAATACTGCCGCCAGGCGACCGCCCGCGAGATCGAATCTCCGAGGGAAGACGCACCCCTCTTCCGCCGCATGCAGCAGTCATGACGGCCCCCGCCTGTACGCGGTAACGCCCATGGTCGCGTCAATCGGAAAAGTCTCCAGCTCGCCGGAAAGCGCGAAATACTACATCGAGTCCCAAGCCTCGCACCGGCCCGTCGAAGAGTACTATCTTGCCGGCGAGGAACCCGACGGCGCCTGGTACAACCCCCACGGCATGTTCGGCCTGAAGGACGGGGACAAGGTTCTCTCAGACGCCTTCTACACGCTTCACAGGGGCTTCGCGCCGACCAACCCGCCCCTGGACTTCAGACCGGACGAGCGGCGAAAGCTCACCCAGAACGCGGGCAGGGACAACAGGACGGCCGCGTTCGACCTCACCTTCTCCGCAGACAAGACCGTCTCGGCCGTATGGGCGATGGCAACCGGCGAACTCCAGACCGAGATCGCCAGGGCGCACGAAGATGCGGTCCGCTCGGCCCTCGACCTCATCGTCAACGAACACTGTTCATGGACCCGCCATCGCCCCGATCGCGACGCCGACATGCAGGTCATGGCGGCCAAACTCATGGCAGCGACCTTCCAGCATCATTCGTCCCGTGCCGGCGATCCCCAGCTGCACACGCACGCCGTCATCTTCAACTTCACCCAGGCAGACGACGGCAGGTTCCGCGCACTCCATGCCCAGCCGCTGTACGCCTGGATGCGCACCGCCGGCGCCGTGTACCGAGCCGCGCTCGCTTACAACCTCAGAAACCGTCTCGGCTTCGACACCGAGCGCCATGGCCGGAAAGGCGAGATGATCCGGATCAAGGGCGTTCCGGAGGAGATCGTCCAGGCCTGGTCGAAGCGCCGCCGGATGATCGTTGCAGCGGCAAGGCAGCTCGGGTTCACAACCGCGGACAACCCAGGCCTCGCACAGCGGATCAACAAGCGCACCCGTATCAGCAAGGAAAAAGGCGTCGATCCGCAGGCGCGCTCGATCCGCTGGGATATCGAGTCCAGCGTCCTTCTGGGCGATATCGAGAAGCTCGTCGAGAGCCTGCGGACATACACGGCGCTGGAACGCGGCGACCCGATCCTGCACGAGATCGCGCGCGAACTTCGCGCCATCCCGGAAAAGCTGACCGACAACGAAGCGGTCTGGAAACTCACCGACGTCATGCAGGAAGTGGCGCTCGTGACGGCCGGCGTCCTGATGCCCGAGTCCATCCCTGCGATCACCGAGTCCGTCCTCGAATATGCCGACGTCGTCGAACTCGACCGCTGGGGCGACGGACCCAATGTGCGGGCCGACCTGGCACATACCCGCGTCTTCTCGACGCCGGCGCACATAGAACGCGAGCGCAACATCCGACGCCTGGCCGAAGCGCTCGACATGCAGCCGACGGCCCCGATTCCGGACGAGCTGATCGAGGCCCACCTGCAGGAGCTGGAGGCCTCCGGCTACCCGCTGAGCGACGAGCAGATCGCTGCCGTGCGCCGCGCCTGCGGCACGCGGCGCAACCTCATCATCGAAGGCGCGGCCGGCTCCGGAAAGACCACGACGCTCGTTCCCGTCGCCGACCTGGCGCGCAAGGCGGGCTGGAAGGTGTACGGGACCGCCAACTCCTGGCTCACATCGAAGGCGCTCCAGAACGAGTGCCGCATACCCGCCTGGTGCATGAAGACCGTCCTTCTGCGCTACCGGAACGGCACGCTCGACTTCGACGACCGCTCGCTCATCATCGTCGACGAGGCCGGCCAGCTGAGCGTCCGGCAGACCGAAGCGCTGCTCAGGATCTCCCAGGAAACCGGCGCGAAAATCCTTTGGTCCGGCGACACGAAACAGCAGCAGCCGATCGAAGCCGGCCCCGGGCTCAGGCTCATGCGCGACATCATCGGCAGCGTCGAGGTCACGACCATCCGGCGCCAGCGCGCCGACGCGGAAGACATCCTGGTGCAGGTCCACGGCCTCGCCGAGGACGAGGCGCGCACGCGTCTCGCCGGCATGAGCGCGGCAGACAGACGCCAGATCGTCCAGGCCTGGCGCGACATGGAAGACCCTCCGGACGTCCAGCCCTGGCAGATCGGGGCATCCGAAGCGCTGAGGGACGCCAATCCCGTCGAAGCCATCGCCGCCTACCACGAACGCGGACGAATGCACCTGGCCGACGACCTGGACGACACGCTGCGCACGCTTGTCGATGACTGGGAGCTGCACCGCAAGGAAGCACCGGAGGAGTCCCGGATCGTCATCGCGCGCACACACGCAGAGCTTGGTTCCCTCACGCCTGTGTTGCGCGAACGCTCCCTTTCCGACGAACAGCTCGAACGCGAAGTTCCCCTCATCGTCGCCGGCGACAACACCGACCGGAAACACGCAAGACCGAAGTCACTGCTCATCGCCCCGGGCGACCAGCTCGTCGTCCGCGTGGTCAACCGCGACCTCGACTTCCAGAACGGCACCTTGCTCACTGTCACGGACATCACCGCAACCCACGACCAAAACGGCAAGCCGAGTTACCGCATTTCAGCGCGCACCGGCGACGGCCGCGACGTCGCCTTCGACCCGAACCAGGTCCGCGACTGGGATCCCGAACGCGGCCTTCACGGCCTCCCCCGCCTCGATTACGGATACGCGCTGACCTTCTCCGCCGCCCAGGGCGCCACCGTGGACCGCGCCTTCGTCCTGGCCGACGACCGCCCCGCCATCGAGACCATCTATCCCGCCCTCACCCGCCATCGCGACCGGCTCGACATCTACTGCAACACCGCGCCGATCCGCCTCAACGTGGCCGACGATCGCCCGGAAGCGGAGGACGACAACGAAGTCACCGACGAGGAAGTGCTCGAACGCCTCGCGAAGACATGGAGCCGCTCCGACCCGAAGCGCGCGGCGCTGGACCACATACTCGATCCCGCCGCGCGCAGAGACGGGCCGCAACTCCCGGAGGACGCCGACGACGAGGAAATCAAGGCGAAGGGCGACCATGCAAACCTGGTCCGCACCGCTCCCCCCGACTCGCTCTCCGCCCTGCAATGGCTGCGCGCCAACCGTACCGGCGAAACCCCGTCACCCTTCGTCGACGACATTATCCGCTCCGTCCGCGCCGACCAGACGGCGCGCAACCACACCCGCGACCTCACGGAGCTGGCCCAACGTATCGAGGCCGTCTCGGAGAGCTACCGCAAGATATCCGAAGAGGCCCGGAACGCTGACGACAGCAGCAAGATCTGGCGCAGCCGCCAGTACATGAATGCAGTCAGGGAACACCGAACCCTCGTCCCGGCCGCGCGCCGGGCGCTTGCACGCTTCACCAAGTTCCCGGGAATCATGAAGAGGGCGGCCAGGGCCGGCTTGACCCGCGAGGTCCTGCAGGAATGGATCCGCGACTACCGGAGCCGGCAGCACATCTTGCGCTCCGCATCCTCCAGCTGGAATCCCGCCGAACATCGCTCGCTGGCCATACTCGAGGCGCAGTGGAACGACGTCCTCCATGTCGCCGGCGAGCGGAACGTCATGCCTCTCCACGTCCCCGGCTGGCAGCAGGCGCTCAAGGACATGTCCGAGGCCGTCCGGGCCCGGACCATCCCCGAGACCCGCCTGCCGGCATTCAACGCCATCCTGGAGGAACAGCGCCGCTCATTCCGCCTCGATCGCCAGGCAGGCGAAGCGATCGAGACCATCCGGACAACCACGGCTCACATCAACAGCGTCGTCGCCGCGCACAACAACCCGCTCGATCCCGCAATTGACTGGGACGCGCTTGCCCAGCCCGTCGAAACGCTCGAAGAGGTGGTAGGCGCGCTCCCGCCGGCAACAGAGATCAACCCCTATCTGCGGCACTACCACCCGGAGGCCGCTCCCGACCTTCCGCAATATGCCGTCGAAGTCGCCCGCAACGCCATCGACAAGGCGCGGCAACGACACGGCGAAGCGCTCGACGCCGCCACAACCTCCCTCGTCCGCCTCCTCGACAAGGCCAGGACCCAGCGGAAGGAAATCGACGCCTCCTACCCCAACTTCACGCAGCCCTTCATCGACAGCTACGAGGCCACCCTCAACCGGATCGTGTCCACCATGGACAGCCTGCCGCCAGGCCATGCCACCGCTATCGCGCTTCGCCGGCATGACGGGCTTTCTCTTCGAGACATCCACGAAGCGTTGCCCGCCCTCCGCGCCGCGCTGGACGACATGAATCGCATCGTGAACCCGCACGCCCGGCCGACCCGCCCCTCACCGGCCTACGCATACATACCGCCCGCCAGGGAACGCTCGACGCGCCGGCAACCGCAACAAGAGCCCTCCAGGTCGACATCCGACGACCGGGGAAAGAAACAGTCGCCCGGCCAGAAACACGACCCGGAGATCTCCCTCTAGGGAAGGTCTGAACAACCCCGGTTTCGGCGGGCACACGGGTCTTCGCATCCGTGTTTCAATTCCGCGAAGGTCGTCTGTTCCATGGGTTGCCCGTAGCTCCTTAGTCGTTTCGCCAATGATGGCAGACTCGTTCAGACCTTCCTTACTTCTGGTCGCGGGTGATGGTGCACTTTGCGGCTTCGAGGATGAAGACAAGCTGCTCGGCGATGCGTTGGAGGCGCGATTCACGCAGTCGATTTCGATGGTGCCGCGCCCAATCCAAAGGGCCCATTCCGCCGTCGGATTTCGCGTTGACGTCCGCTCCGGCCTCGATCAACTCTTTGGCGATATGGACCGCCTGATCCGGTACATCGTATTTCGAAATCACCCACATCAGTGGCGTGTGACCTCTATGGTCTCGAGCGTGGACGTCCGCTCCAGCATTGATCAGCGTTCTCGTCACCACTGCGGACTTTGCCCACATGAGTGGCGTGTAGCCCGTATTGGGGGCAGTACAGTTCACATCCGCACCGGACTCGATGAGTGCTGCGATGCGGACAATGTCGTCTTGGCGGACCGCGGCTAAAAGCTCCATGGTTTGTTGGCAGCTCCTTGGTCGTTTCGCGAATCATGGCATGACTCGACTTGTTCAGATCTTCCCTAGAACAACGCGCGCGCCACGCTCCCCAGGAGCCCGTCGAAATACGGGGAGACCCGGCCGAGCGCCACCGCACCCACAACCGCCGCGGCAACCGAACCGTATCGCATCAGGCGCACGGTCCGGTCCTGCCGCTTCTGCGCACGATAGAAGTCCAGCCTGAAGGCCCGCGCCTCCTTGAGCTCGGCCGACTCCGGCACGCCGCCCCGGTCCACTCCGGGAACATGCGGCAGGGACTCCTCGTCGACATTCCCGACGGCGCCGAACACCGTCGCCATCTCGATCTGCGCCGCCCCCAGCCGCGCCATCGCCGCATGCGCCGCCTTGCGGGCCAGCTCCTCCTCGGCCGGCACGAAGCGCAGCTCTTCCTGGGCGGCGCCGATGAGCTGCTTCGCAGCCCCGATGCGCGCCGCGACCCGGCCTTCCGTTCCGAGCACCTTGTCCAGCTTCATGGCCTCGCCGCGCACCGTCACGGAATCCCGGTCCAGATACCGCTGAACAATCCCGAGCACGCCGGAGGCCTCACCCAGCCCCCGCCCGATATCCCCCTCGCCGCGCGCGACACTGGCCAGAACGGCACAGGCATGGCCCGTGCCCGCTATCGCCTCCGCCGGACCGGACAGCACTTCCATGACCGTGTCCCGCACTTCCCAGCGCGCCGCCCGGTGGATTGCCTCGGACAACTCGACAAGGAGCTGCTCGCGGTTGGCGCCGGCCTGCTCCATCAATCGACGCTCCGCGCCGCCGATCCGGCTGACGATCCGCTCCACCCCTTCCTGAACCTCGACCGGGTCCTTCTTCTTCACCGCGGGCCGGGCCGCGGCCGTCCCGGCTGTCGCCGGCTTCCGTTTCTCCACCGACTTCACGGGCTCGCCTGACCCGGCCGTTTCGGCCGCCGGCTTCTCGTCCCCTCCGGACTCCGCTGCCTCCTCCGACCCGACGTCCTCGGCTGCGGCCTTTTCATCCCCTCCGGATTCCGCGGCTTCCTCCGACCCGGCGTCCTCGGACACTGCCGCTTCTTCCACATCGCCGTTCATTTCGACCTCACCGTTTCCGTCCCCAACGGGCTCCCGGTCGCCCGCAACGCCCGCCTTTTCTTCGCTCCTGTCCGTCAGGTCCTCAACATTTCCGGCGTTGATCTCCCCGTCGATCCTTACGAGATCCTGCAACAGCGGGTCGGTGCTTTCCCGACCTTTCCGTTCTGCCATTTCAACCTTCTCCAGCTTCGGTCCGGCAACAGCCTATCGCCGTGGAATCCGCCATTCCATACCCGACCGGCATGCATGTGCGACTGCCCGCATCCTCTTCGCTCCCGGTCGGAGGAAAAGTTCAGCCTTCGGCCCGCGAACCCCGGAAATCCGGGGCTTCCCGACGGCTCCACCGCCCGCACCCGCATATCTCCGAGAGAGACCCGCCATGCCCCAGGTCGTCAAGACCACCGTCTATCGCATCGACGAACTTCAGGACGCGGCCGAAGAACAGGCCCGATCCTGGTATCGCCAATCCGCCATCCACGACGACTGGCACGACTGCGTTTTCGACGACTTCGAGGCCATCTGCCGGATCCTCGGCATCATGCTGCGCACGAGCCCCGTGCCCCTCCACGGAGGCGGCACCCGCGAGAACGTGCACGTGTATTACCGCGGTTTCTGGAGCCAAGGGGATGGTGCCAGCTTCGAAGGCACGTTCCGCCATGCCCGGGGCGCCGGCAAGGCCATCCGCGCCCACGCGCCCCAGGACACCGAACTGCACCGGATCGCCGACGCCCTCCAGGCCGCACAAAGGCCCAACTTCTACCAGTTGCACGGTTCGCTCCGGCAACAGGGCCGCTACTGCCACGAGAACACCATGATGTTCGAGGTCGAGCGCGACAGCCCGACCTGGCAATCCATGACCGACGGCGCCGAAGAGGTCGTGACCGAAACGCTGCGCGACCTCGCGCGCTGGCTCTATCGCACGCTGCGATCCGAATACGAACACCAGACCTCCGACGACGCCGTCGACAAGGTCATCGCCATCAATGAGTGGACCTTTACGGCAGAGGGCAAGCGCTTCGGCTGACCGGCCCCGGCGTCCCGGTCCGCGCGGAGTCGAAGCACAGCCTTCGGCCCGTGAACTTCCCGGCAGAGGCCCGGCCCCGACACGACAGGAAATCCTCCATGAAGAAGCTTCTCCTTTTCCCGATATGCGCTCTCGTCTTCGCCGCCATTACATCCGGGGTCCCCGCGCAGCGCCCCGACCTCTCCGGACCCGCCCGCGTCATCGACGGCGACACCATCGCGATCCGCGGCTGGCGCATCCGCATCCACGGCATCGACGCTCCCGAGGCCCGGCAGACCTGCACTGACGCCCGGAAACGCCCCTATCCCTGCGGCTCGGTCTCGACCAAGATTCTTTCAACGACGATCTCCAGCCGCCCCGTGCGCTGCGTCATCCGCGACACCGACCGCCACGGCCGCCCGATCGGCCAATGCTTCGCCGCCGGCGACGATATCGGCGCCGTGCAGGTCCGCCTCGGCATGGCCCTCGCCTACCGGCAGTACTCCCATGCCTATGTCACCGAAGAAGCCCGCGCCCGCGACGCCGGCGTCGGCATCTGGTCCGGAACCTTCGAGTTCCCATGGAACTCGCGCCGCCAAAACCGCTGACGGCAACGCCCCTTCCCGTCAAACGGCAATCGCCCCCCACGGCCACTCTCCGGAAAGCCCGCTCCATGACCCGCAATCCCGACATGCCCGACGTTCCGGACACGCTCTCCGCTCTCGTCCGGATCGCCGTCGCCGAAGCACGCCGCCTCGATCCCGCCGTCTACCATCCCAACTACAACCTCTGGCATGCCCCCTGCCCCGCCGGCAGCTTCCTCTGCGGCGCCGGCGCCGTCATCTTCTGCGACGCTGGCGCCGTCATCGCCGGCATCCTCATTCCCGCCAGCGACGAGCACACACCGAACTCCATCATCTATCCCGACTCCTTCCCGTATTGCTGGGATCGCGCCCTCCACGCAATCGACGCCTCCCGGGCCGGCGCCATCGACGATGCCCTCGCATATTTCCTCACCGCCCACGAGCCAGGCAGCTCATTCGACCCCGAGGCCTTCGAGACCATCGACGACACGATCATCCGCCGGATCGGCCCCCCGGAGCACAGCGACTACACGAACTGGAACGAGTTCCAGGCACATCTTCCACACATGGAGAAGATCGCCGCCGAGCTCGAACTCCTCGGCTTCTGATACGCGCGGCCCTGGCCGAACGCCACGCCCTCCACTCTCGCCCTACCACGGAGCTCCCCATGCTTCACCGCGTGAAAGGCCGCGCCACCAAATGCGGCCCCTCCGCCATCAGCGCGATCGCCGGCGTCCACACCCACGACGCCGCGGCCGTCATACGGCGCATTTTCAACCGCACCGCGATCAACGGCGTCGCAACCGACGAGCTCGCTGCGGCGCTCCACGAATTCGGGTGGGACCCCGACCACGCCATCCGCCACCCGAAATATTCCGCCGGCTGTTGGGTCGAGTGCCGCAAGCAGTACGACCGCTTGTTCACCGACGTCCCCTTCGACCTCCGGTCAGTCTCGGTCGGAACCTTCCTCGATATCGCCCCCTCCGGATCCTGGGCCATAGCCGCCGCGCGTCACTGGATCGCCTACAGCGACGGCCATGTCGCGGACTCCGGCGCCTGGCTCTCCCGCAACCCCCGGCTCTGGACCGCGATCCGCCCTACCCATCCCCGCGTTGCCGGGCGCCGAATCAAGGAAGCCGTCCGCTTCCGGCCCTCCTCCCTGCCCAAATCCTGACATCGACAGGAGCTCCCCCATGCACGCCGACCCCAAACCGACCTTCGCGGATCGCCACGTTACACCCGAGAAGCGTCTCGAAATCGCCAAGGCCGTCGCCGCCCGCTTCCAACCCGATGGCTCCTGGCTGCAGGGCGAATGGTGCTCCCACGCCAACGATATCTGGGGCTACATGGCAATCACCGAACTCTCGCAATGGCAGGATCAGGACGCCAACTGCTTCTGCCTCGGCGCTGCCATCCGGATCGAAACCCAGCGCGCCATTCCCGAAATCACCGACATCTACACTGCCGGCGGCTGCGACGAAGCCATGGCGATGATCTACGCCCAAGCTGCCGGCATCCACTTCACCGTCCCAACCGAACCCGGACCGCACGGCGACCCAGCTATCGACGCCCTTATCGCATGGAACGACGCCCCCACCCGCACCTTCGACGACATCCGGCTACTCGTATCGACCGTCGCAGCCCTCTGCCGCGCGGACCTCCCCATCGACTGGACTGGTCGCCGCATCCTCTCGGCCGACAAGGACCTGACCGGGATCGTCATCGAAGCCAGCCGCGGCGTCGAGCTCAAGATCAAATGGGACCATCTCGATGAACCCGCCTGGTGGGATATCGACGAGTTCGAAGGCGACCAGGCTCTCTATATCCAGACCGGACCGGACTCCTGGATCCGCCTCGACCGCCACACTGTCGCCAAAGACAAGACCCCGGCATGACCCGCCGCTCTTATACCCACAGTGTCTGCCGGGTCCGGATGAACGAGGACGGCGATCCTGGACCCGAGCGCCGGCGCCGCTACACGAGCTCCGAAGCCGCTATCGCCGGTCTTCGCCGCTGGATCGCGCAGACCGAGACCGGGCACGTCGAACACGCTCCCGGGCAGCCGATCCGTTACCGCTTCTTCATCTACGAGCAACAGGCCTTCTTCCGGAGCAGGCGTCTCGAGGCCTGGCACGAGAACGGCCGCTGGCATGAACGGGGAGTCCTCGCATGACCACAACCAGCATCTGGACGCACGACCCCAATCGCGCCGCCTGGTCCAGCCACCGGCACAGCATGCAGGAGCGGGTCGACGCCGCTTTCCCCGCCCGGTCCTCCAAACGCATCACCGTCCGCAAGGACGCCGGCGTCGGCGGCCACTATGTCGCTCTCAATCCCGCCACCGACGAATACTGGACCGGGCACTCTCCGCAGTACCCGACATCGACAGTCAAGGATGAGAGGCCCGCGATGACCGCGGGCGGCCCGGAGGCGTCCTGTGACGTCCGCAGATAGGAGGTCGCGATCGAGAGCGAACGCGGCCTGTCGTCACCCTGGACCTCGACCACGCACCGCTCGGGGCCGGAACGCTGTGCCGCGGCATCGAGGATGAGCTGCGTGAAATCGTCGAAGCCGTCCCGGGTGATGAACAGCTCGCCGAAGCCGCGCCCGGCCGCTTCGCCCGCCTCGATGCCCAGAATGCGCTCCGCCGCCGGGTTCAGCGTCTCGATCCGGCCGTCCGCGCCGACGACCAGCACTCCGTCCGACAGGTTGTCGAGCACGTTGCGATGGATGTCGGGAACCGTCATCGCCCCACCTGCTCGATAGCGATGCCCCACCGGTCGAGCGTCGTGCCGAGCGTCCGGCTCAGCGAGTCGAGCGCGTCGCGGTAGCCGACGACGGCATCGAGCTCCCGCCGCTGGGCGTTCACCAGGTCGTCCTCGAACCGGCCGAGCTGGAAGGAGGACGACAGGCCCTGCTGCAGCTTGAGGCGTTCGATCTCGAGCTTGCGCTCCGCCAGGTCCCGCGCCTGGCCCGCGAGGTCGATCTGCCGGAGCGCCACGGCCACATTGTGCACGGCCCGGCGCACCTCGATGCGGATCGACTGGCGACTCTCAGCCAGCCCCATCTCCGCCCGGCGCACATCGTTTCGTGCGCGTGCGAGCGCCCGCCTGGCGTCGTCGTTCTGGAGCGGCACGGTCAGGTTCAGCCCGCCGCTCCAGTCCGTCCGGTCCCGGAAACGGCGGAGGTTGATGCGCTCCTGCAGCCGCGCGTTTCGGAGGTCCCAGGTGTCGATATCCGGCCCGAAGCCCCTGAGCAGCGGCTGCGAGAAGGACAGGCTCGTACTCGCCTCGCGGTCCCGTTCGCCCGCCAGCGGCTTGCGTCAGGAGAGCCGGAACGAGCCGCCGGTCGGCACGCGCAGGCTCGGCCCGATCGACACATCCGCCGTCTCGTCCTCCCGGCTTGCCGCATTCGTCCCCACGCTGAGGCTCCCCGTCATCGGGTCGTAGCGCTCCTCCGCCGCCTCCAGCGAGAGCTGCTCCTCCTCGCGCCCGAGCCGCACGCCGATCGCCGACCGGCTCCTCGACAGCGCCAGCCGGATCGTCGACCCGAGATCGAGCTCGAGAACGCCCGCCTCCGCGCCGGGCTCGGGGGCAACGGTTTGCGCCGCCGCGTCGGCAACCGGGCCTGACAGAAGCCAGGCCAGGAGCAGAACCATTGCGGCAAGACGGGCCCGGCGCCACTCCATCCTGGTCGCGACCAGGCCGACCTGCCGTCCCATATCGCCATACGCCGCCAGCTGGTGTCCTCATTCTGAAGTTCTGATGATTTTGGTCTGTTGCTGTGCAGTTTCGAGCGTGCGCAGGCAGAAGCGTTTGATAGTGGCGAGGACGTCGGCGGCGGACTTGGTCCTCAATCATCCGGACCGGCGCGAAGATGGCCGTCATTCGAAGGCGAACTGCACGTCGAGCGGTTTCGCGTCCCACTCAACGGGCTGGGACGGTTCCATATGGGGAATCCCGGCTTAAAGGAGATCTTCGCCAGGCATGGACCCTCGCGCCATGCGGAGCTGATCCGGCTGGTGTTGTCGCTGGCCGACATCCCGGGCCCCCGGCGCTAGAACCGTCCGGGTCCGTGCCCGGGCAACTGCCTGAATTTTCTGCATATCGGCAGGATATATTTTATCATCACCCCCCCTTATCACGGGGGACCGCGCACGGAATTTCACGGGTAACATGCCCGGCAATGCTGCGGAATCTGAAGCGGTTCGGCCAACCGGCCGACGCCTGACAATTCAGGAGACCCGCCGGGATACACCGTTTCTTCGCGACAGGGCGGACGGCTTCAACCATTCGACTGGGAGACGGGAAACGCAAACGCACACCGCCTTTCATCGCAGAAACAATGGCGCGCGCACCGCTTTGCGTCGTCACAGCCATGCCGACATCACGACAACTGCCATCTACACCACGGCCGTCGGCGTTGAAGCCAGAACATTCCTCGCCCGAATGTGGCCGCAACCCGAATGAGGTCGATTCCCAAGGCAATCGCTTTTGGGTCTGTCATAGTGCGGCGCGTATCATTGTGAGATAGCCGATGCTCTTTTTGTGGCGCACCCCTGACTCTGAAAATGTCCGATAACTCAATGGACTAGTCGGAATCCAGACCATGTCCCCGGGCCGTTTATGACAACCTTCGCAATTGGGATGCTGTCTGAAACAGCGCGAAAGCCACAGCCTTGCCGTGGCTCCGGGAAAACCGCGCGGCTCGATAAGGAAATTCCTGCCCGGTACTATTTCGGCGAAGAACAAGAAGCTGCGGGCCCCGGGGCGATTGTTGGGTGGCGCAGGCGTTTGAGGAGGAGGAGCGCAGTACGACGCCCTGCACGGACCTGGCCGAAGCGGCGCGTCGAGTAACACTGGCCTGGCCCCCCTCAAAGTCGAATCGGCTCAAGGATCGCGTTGAAGGGAGGGCCAGCCCTCGGCGGCCGCGATTCCCATGCAGTTCCGGCCCGACACCCAGGCCCTTCGCTCGCCGCTTCTGCTACATTTGATCGCGACGATACCCGAGGCATCCAAAAGCCGGGGGCGACCTCCATGGAATTTCGCTCTGAGCATCCCCATCCGCGGTCCCAGGGTCACCCCGAAAGCCATAAGGGCATTGGCTGCAAAGGCGGAGGAGAGCAGCTTTGCCCGGCTTGCGATAGCCGACTGTCGTCAAGCGCCGGGTCCGGCCCCTTCAGGATTCAACCGATCCGCGCGCTGGCGCCGCGATCCGCGCACCGGCGAAAGCATCGTGATCGCCGCCACCCGGACACCCGCACTCAAGACCGGAAAGACTTCGCGATATGGCCGAAACCGCGCGACGGCATGACCCGGGCGGCGCTACCCAGGGTATTCGTCGACGGCAACAACGTCATGGGCTCGCGGCCGGACGGCTGGTGGCGAGACCGGGCGGACGCTGCGCGCCGGGTCGTCGCCGACGTCATTCCGCTGGCGATCCGCCACAGTGGCGCATGGACGATCGTGTTCGATGGGACGGAGCCTCCCGCCATGCCGCTGCCGCCCGAATGCCTCGCCGTGATCCACACAGGACATCGCCGCCGTGATGGAGCGGGTGACCGTCATTCCAACGCGGATTGCCCGCCGAGCGGCTTCAGCTCACACTCAACGGGCTGGCAGGGTTCAATGCGGGGAAACCCGGTCAAGACAGTGACGATTCAGCTACTTCGCGGTTGCCCGTCGCGGCAAATGGGGTGCGTTGGAACATGACCGGGTTATGCGCTCTCTGCCAAACCCTCCTCACAGGAGATAACGACACTAGGGAGCACGTCATTCCCAATGCGCTGGGGGGCCGCAAGAAAGTACGGAATTTCATCTGCAAGAGATGCAACGACAAGACGGGAGAAAAATGGGATAGCGAAATTGCCGCCCAACTTCAGCCACTTTGCACAATGCTGAACATAGCAAGACAGCGGGGAGACAATCGATCGCTTTCCGTTGAAACCGTTTCCGGTCGCAAGTTGACCTGGAATCCGGATGGCTTATTGACAATTGCTCGGCCGAACTTTGACGCACGGACCGATAACGGCAAGACACACGTAGCAATCCAGGCCAGGTCGATGGACGAACTCGAAGGCATGCTGATCGGCATGGCAAAAAAGAAAAAGTACTCTGCATTGAATGTAAACGAGGTTATGGCACAGGCATCTCTAACCCAGGATTATCCGCATGACCCCATCCACATACCCTTTTCATTTGGCGGCCAACTGGCTGGTCGTTCGATCGTCAAGACCTGTCTCGCATTGGCCTATGAGGCAGGGCTTACCATCGACGATTGCGAGAATGCCAAAGATTGCCTTGTGTCCGGCGGTCAGCTCTGCTTCGGCTATTACAATGTTTCCGATCCAATTGTAAACCGACCCGACAACACGCCTCTTCACTGCGCTCATGTTCGTGCAGATCCCGCGAGGGGGCAGATACTGGGTTATGTCGAGTATTTCGGATTCCAGAAAATGGCGGTTTGTTTGTCGAGCGATTACAGCGGCCCGGTGCGTGAACGATCCTACGCCGTCAACCCTCTTACGGGAGAGGAGCTCGATATTGAGGTCGTTTTGAACCTGAGCGCCAACGACATCCCTGCGCTATACGACTATGAGAGGTGGGACCATGATTGCGCCAAAGAGGATCTGGGGAAGCTATTGACGATATGGCGGGAAATCGATCGCGATAGAGCTATCCGTCGCGCCGCCGAGGAAGCCATCGAATATGCATGCGCTCAAATGGGACTCCGGGACGGCGACATACTCTCGGAAGAGAGAATGTTCGAGTTCACCAACCACGTTTTCGAGAAAATCGCACCCGTCGCACTCAGACTCAAATTCGGCCAAGACTTTACGCCCGGGGATATGCGGGCCATCGCTGGAATGCTCGACAGTTCGAAAGACTTGAAAAGTAACGACGACGATTGACGCAAACTTCGAGACGAGAACGAATTGGTGAGCGCCGTTCAGGTCCCTTCGGTATGACCACTAATCGGGTAGACGGTCCTTCAACGTGAGCTGAGGACTCCGCGCCCCATATCGGACCGGTTCTCGTCGATCGATGCTGTTTCCGATCGCCAACGCGGACTCACCACCCCGGCGCTTCGACATGCCCTTCAGCGACTTGCTTTCTGCTTCTCTGTCTTGCTTGCACGAATGTCCCCGTACCCGGCCAGGATATCTGCCGCAATGCTGTTCGCCACCCGCACCGCCGACTCCCGTACCGAATCCTGCGCAAGGTGCGCATACCGTGCGCCCCAAAACGCGCTCGCCGCTCAAAGCCGGCCTACCTACCCGATCGTTCACAGAACGGGCAACCCAAATCGCCATGTGATGGAAGTTGGGCCCAAGTCGATTCACGTCGCGACTTCCGCAGCAGAAGGGCTTGGCCGAGGCGGGTCTTGAGATGGCCGTGACGGCTCTCGATCGCCCCGTTCTCGTGGGCCAGGCCACGGTTGTTGCGGCTGGGCTCCATCCCGTAGTGCCGGCACAAGGCGTCGTAGCGCTCGCGCAGATCGTCGCACGCCGCCTTGTCCAGATTGGCGAAAGCTGCGGACAGGCTGTCGGTACGATGCTCCCGCGGGGTGCCGCCCAGAGACCAAAGCGCGTTCTGCAAGCCGCTGGCCAGGGCCGTGAAGCTCTCGCCGCCCAACACCACCTCGGCATGTTCCCAGCCGGAATAGAGCAGGGTGAAGTGGTAGATGCGGTGCGCCAGTGGCTCGCCGGCAATCGTGACAGCGAGAGAGTTGGCGTCGAAGAAGTCCGACATGCCCTGCCGCCCCGGCGGGTGCTCCTGGCGGAAGATCACTTCCTGCTGCGGCCCGAACCGGGCCTTCCAGAGCCGCACGCGGCGCTCGAGTGTCCGCCGGGCTGAACCGAGATCCCGCTCCGGATGCCGGCGTATCATCTCCTCAAAGATGGTGATCGGGCGCAGGTCAGGGGTCCGCTCCAGCAGCGGGACGATCTCGCTGTCCCAGATGTCCGTCAGCGGATCGGGCCGACCGCCACCATGACCGTGGCAGGCCTTCTTCCGGGACGGCAGGCGCGGGTCTCTCTCTACCCGGTAGCCAGTGCTGGTGCTGAACCCTGCCATCGCCGCCGCGGTGGCCCGGGTATGCCTCGTTCGTAGGGTCATGTAGTACCTCATCTGTTGGTCCGTGATCGGTCGGCCAGGCATCAGGTCCTCTTCGTGGTCGTTGAAGACCTGTTCCTGACCGCGGTCACAGCCGACGGCGAGGTCTAAACCGCGCCCGGGTTGGGCGGAGCTACAGCCGGGCTACGCCCGGCCTCCGCTCCGCCCAACCCGTCATCTCCGATGTCGCTGACCCTTCAAGTGCGATGTCGCTGAACACGGGACGCTGCCGGAGCCGGTTCTGAGCCGCTGCCAGGTGCTTCACATCCCCGATGTGACGCCGGCGCAGCTGCAGGAGTTCGCGCGCCGCCGGGGAGCGGCGCTGGGTCTCCCGGAAGTGGCGATCGGGGCCGTGGCCGAGGTCATCGCCCGGGCGCCGGACGCCCTGCGCCTCCGGCTCAGCTTGAGGGACGTGAACCGGATGCTGGAGAGGGCGGAGGACCTGGCCAACCGCCCGACGCTGCACTGATGGCAAGAGCCGACATTCCGGGCGAACTGAGCGCCGGCGCTGGAGGAATACGGCCGCCTCGCGCCCGCGCTCGAAGGGGCGGCGCGGGGCCTCATGTCGATCCCCCGCATCCTGAAGACAGAAACCGACGGACCCTTCACATATCGGGAGAGTTGCAGATGAAGGAGACAGGACACGCGTTCACGGGGACTACCGCGTGATCGCGCTCCGGAGCCTGCACGGCATACACGAGGTCGAGGCCCTGGTCGGGCGCCAGACCGTCTCTGGCGCGATGTCATGCTCGCTGTGCGGGCGGACCTGCTTCGGGGAACCCGGCTGGGTGAGGGTCGAGGTCCATGACGGCCGGATCGGTTTCGAACGGCACTATCCCTGGAGGCTCGTCGCCTTCTGCCCCGCGGCGGATTGCGCGGAAAGGGGTGGCGAACTCGTCGCGCTCATTCTCCGCCGCCTGGAGCGCTGGTACAATTCGGTGGACCAGGCCTGGTACCGGTATGCGGGCCTGCCCGCCGGCACGCCGTCCCATCTCCCGGAGGAGCCCCTTCCGCTGACCGAAACAGGGCGGGCGGCATAGCCCGACAAGGTCGGCTTCCCGCTCCCGTTGGCGTTTTCTTGTCTGAAGGTCGCATTCGGGTTTCTTGCCGGTCGCATCGCGACAAGTGTGGGTCCCCGGCAGCGCGAATTCTCTTCGCGGCACAGGAAACCGGCGCCGATGGCAGGCGGCCGGGCTGTTCCGGGAGATGGGATCGTCATGGCGCTGCTCGTCGGTTCCCGTCGCCCATTGGCCTGTCATGTCCCGGTCGTGCCGTCCCTTCGTCCCGACAACGGCGCACCGGCGCGAACAGAGGCCTGATCCCATGGATGCTTGCGCGATCATGCATGACGAACCGGACCTGGAGGTCCGCTGGCCCGGCGGCGAGGGGACGGGTTTTCCGTTGTTCGCACCGAGACCTGCGATTGTCGACCAGGCCGATCTCGAGTGGGAAGGCGGCGAAGACGCCAGCCTTGCCGCGGGAGAAGGGATTCGCTGGAAGGTGCTGATCGCCGGCGAGCGGACGGAGACCCGGGGCCTTGCCACCGGGATTGCCGAGGTGGCGCCGGGTGCGGAGCTAACGGGTCACCGCCATGAGCCTGCCGAGATCTATTTCATCGTCAGCGGCCGCGGCGAGGTGGACATCGGGGACCGGTCGCAGCCGGTGGGTCCCGGCTGTGCGATCTACATTCCGCCTGACGTCCGGCACGCGCTGCGCTGCACGGGGGCGGAGCCGCTCGTGTTCGTGTTCGCCTTTCCCCGCGACCGCTTCGACGAGATCGCCTACCACTTCGAGCGCTGACCTCCCCGGACGATGGTGCGGTTCCCGAAACGCCCGGACGCCCGCAGCGACACCGGCAATCGTGATTTCGGGCGGAGAATCGAGCCAATTCTCCCGAATTCGATCGTCAGGGAGCGCTGAGAGGCCCTCCCGCCGAGCGGGACGGGAGAAAGGGCGCAGCCTCGCCCACGCATGTGTACGACACCGGCAGCCGGTTCGGGGTCCGCTCCGGCAGGGGGCGAAATCGCTCTCCCTTCAGCCGCTTTCCTTCCCTGTTCCGGCGCCGCCCCAGGGATCCGGCGTGCTGTGTCTCGGCGCGGGCGGTTTGCGGAAGAACCGCAGACCGCAGAGTTCGAGATGCTCGAGGATCGCCCGCGCCATGGGTCTGAGGCGGTTGTGGTCGCCGGGCCTGTACCGCTTCGGCCACAGCTTCTCTTCCTTGCTGAGCGCCATCTCGATATCGAAGAGAACCTCCTCTCTCGGCGCCGGGTGGCTGTCTTCGCTGTGCATGTGGAATCTCGCAGAGTGTGGAACATTATGGAAACATATAACCTGCCGCCATGCGCCGGCCAAGCATGCGGCAGGGCCGGCAGGCCCGATATGCGCCGCTACCCGATCGTCTCGTCGGCCGCCCGGGCCACGTCGGCCCGCGTTACCGGATTGCCGCTGTTGTTAAGCGCCGGGTCCTGACCCTTCGGGATCCAACGCGATCAGCTACTTATGGCGCTGTTCAGCGTCCTCCTCGGAGGGTTACTCAGCTTCTCGATATCCTGCCTTAGCTCCGCAGGTTCGGGCACTTCGGTCCGCGCAGCCGGAGCGTCATCGTGTCCCCGCAGCCATCGTGAGCATTTCGTCATCGCAGACGTGACGGCTCTGCAATCGTCTTCCGTAATGTCTGAGAGAGACGCGACTTGCTGAGTCTGCACGGAACCTGTCGAGGATCCTGTACATGGGCTGCTACGCCCCCATCACCCGCTGGAGCGAATGGCGCCGGTTGCGGGTGTGCGGGCGCACCTCGCCGGGCCAGCGCCCGCGCTCGACCGCCTCCGCCCACGCCGCGCTCTTCATGACGTCGGGGCTTTCGATCTCGTAGATGGCGTGCCATGTCGGGGTCTCGCCGCGTGCAACGGACTTGAGCTCGCCGCCCATCGACACCTCGAAGTCCAGTGCCTTCAGGCGCGTGACCGCTATCACACCCGGCACCTCCAGCAGGTAGGGCACATGCTCGGTGTCGTAGACTTCGTTGAACAGATCCTCCTTCTCCGGGTTCACATCCATGCTTGCGATGAAGACGTAGCGGGTGCTGATGGGCATATCGGTGCTCCTCGTTTGCGATCGGCCACGGTAAGCGGCCTTCGGCACTTTCCTACATAATCCCCTTTCAATTACCCACAATGTCGGCTTGCTGGGTTGCACCGAGGGTTATGTCGTTAAGCCGGGAGAGACCGCGCCACATGACGATGTTTCCCGGCGGCGGGTCCTTGGCGCGGGCAAGATAACCGCATGGCATCCAGGACACCAAACCTGCACCGGCCACGCCAGGATCGGGCCGGACCAGGCGTGACCGGGATGCAACAGCGGTCCTGAAGTGCTAGAATGGCACAGATAGTGAAGCTCAGTGTCGTGGCGATTCTGTCATTTAATTCAATGCAATCAACAGATTAAGTCGGGCGCGATTCACCGCGAAATGGCGCGTGCCACTAAATTCCGAAGGGCTCTGATATTGGTGGAGTCCCCGACTGGTGTTCTCCGCACCAGCCCAGTTCGTGGACTATCGGCCAGCGGCTCTCGTCGTCAGAGTTGAGCTGTGGCGGGTAGCGGTGACAGACCCCCTTGATGTCGAGTATTTCGCCGTACGGGCCGATGTGATCCTCAGGGGCATCTCGCTTGATTTCGACATAGAACCGGCAATTGTGGCATCGTGGCAAGTCACTGACCATCCCTATAGCCTTCTGTTCTCCCCGACCGCTGGCCGCTCAGTCGTCACCGTCTGCCGGTGACGGCCTCCCCGTGATTCTCGACTGGGGGCGGGCTGCGCCTCGCCGCTGCGCGCAGCCTCGAGTCCCGCGGCCTCGCGGCGGCGAACATCGCCCGAGCGACGTCCTCTGGGGTGAGGTCCTCGGGGAGGGGCTGGTCTTGCTGGTCGGTCACGGCTCCGGGCTCCCTCTTTGCTCACCGGAGGATACGCCCGCGCCGGGGCGACGGGCAAGGCGGCGACTGTCGTTGACCGCCCGGAACACTCGCGATAGACGGGCGAGGAAGCCGGTCATCTCGTAGATTCAGGAGAGCGTCCCGTGCCTACTCCACTCAGTAACACGACGGTCCAGCGCGGTGGCGCGACGGCTGCCCGATGGACTAGGGAGTCCTTCGCCAAACCTAGCGTGGCCGGCACAGGCCACGGTGTCGAGATAGCATTCAGCTTTCCGGCAGCCGGCGGCGGAACGACCGACGTGCGGCTCCTCGTCGGCCGCGGCGACTTCCCGGCACTATTCGAGGTGCCGACCGACCATCGGGGCTAACCGCCGTAAAGCCTGCATTCCGGTAACTCAGCATGGGTGCCGAGAACGAGTCCGGCATCATGGACTTGCCCGACGAGACGCTCCCACAAGTCGTGCAGCTCATCATAGCTACAGTGGCAGCTTATACCCTTTGCAGTCTGCCAACTGCCAGGATTGAAGTACTTGTCCGGCAAGTCGATCAGCGGTCGCGGAAAGCCTGTCTCGCCGTCCGCCGGAGCAGCAGGAAAGAAACTGAACATTCCGCAAATCGAATCGTCAGGCGTAGCTCCCCGATAAAGCCGAAGCTGTCCATCGTTCGGAAGGCAAGTCCCCGAACACGACATATTCTCATCGTAGTCGGCCAGCGGGCCGCCTGTCACGTCGAGGAACGTATCCGGCACCCAATCCTTGAGATCCTCCCTTACCCGGCGCATATCGTATTCGACGAAATCCTTCACTACGAGTACTGTATCGAGCATCCACTTTCGTGTGCCATCCACCTCTTTACCACTGCCGAATGCGATCACCGAGCCTGGAGCGAGATGTTTTAGACCGGCTTTGTTCGAGCTACCCTGTCCACAATTCGAATAAAGAAAACGGTCCCCGAAAATGAAGGGATCAGTATTGTGCAAACCTCTATAGTTATTCCTCCGAACATAATATGGCTCCCAAAGGATACGCGGAAACCG
The DNA here is from genome assembly GCA_965261985.1 of Alphaproteobacteria bacterium. GTDB lineage: Bacteria > Pseudomonadota > Alphaproteobacteria > Bin95 > Bin95 > Bin95. Next base: position 2,382,570 of record OZ253490.1, on the reverse strand, counting down.
CGAATTACCTCCAGAAAGGCTGAACTTGCGAATCTGCATAGACTGAGGCTCCCACTCGCCCCATGCCCACAAGTTACCGAAGCGTTTTGTTTGATCTCGCTCGATCCAAGTTCCGCATAAGTGCATGAATTTTCGCCTGTGGTCGTGCATTGCTGAGCGCCAATTTTGACCTGTCATGGGTCCATGCTCTGTCCCTGGATGCGAAAATTGAACGAAGCAACGCCTATTAGCCATCTTGGTTTTTCTCCAGCGCGATTGCGTTTGTTGGTGTTGGTTTCTGTAGAGAGCGGGAAGCCTACGGCAAGAAGTTCTGCTATGCCTAGTGTCTGGGCGGCGGGCGCAGCAGAATTGACATCCTGGCCTTGTACCCGTTGAGCGCAGGCAGGTCCCGCACCGGATCCGTCCTCGTGAGGGGAAGACGTCATGTCGGAACGCATCTACATATCGTCCAGTGACGGCAGGCTTCAGCCACTGGAAGAATCCGTGTTTCCCGACGAAGCTGATCTACAGGCGTTGATCGCGGCTCATCCGGAACTGCTGGACGGTGAACTGATCCGCCCGGGACACGCCCGCCGCTGGATACTCGTCAAACGGGAGAAGGGAATTACCCCGTCCCAAGGCGAGACAGCTCGGTGGGCGGTTGACCACCTGCTCATCGATCAGGATGCAGTGCCGACGCTGGTCGAAGTGAAGCGCGGTTCCAACCCAGAGATCCGGCGGTCGATCATCGGACAACTGCTGGAATACGCGGCTCACGCCTTGGAAACTTGGACCGCGGGGGAACTACGTCGCGCGTTCGAGCGCCAGTCCGAAGCTCACGGCCGCTATGCGCGGGGGGAGGTAGCAGCCCTGCTGCGAACGGACGACGAGGCAGACGTGGACGCCTTCTGGGAGCATGTAGCCGCGAATTTGGCGGCGAAGCGGTTACGGCTGTTGTTTGTCGCGGACCGAATTCCCGACCGCGTCGTAGAGTTCCTCAATGGGCAAATGCCACACATCGAGGTACTTGCGGTGGAGATCAAGAGCTTCCAGGGGCCGTCCGGACAGACGCTGATGCCCCGGGTGATCGGCAGGACTTCCGCTGCGGCTGCTCGCAGCGGATCGGGATCTCGGTTGACGCGAGAGTCGTTTCTTGAGGAATTTGCTGGCGTGGACGTACGATCCGTGGCGGAACGGCTTCTGGATGTGGCGATACGATCGGGAGGCGTCATCGAATACGGTGCCTCATATGGCCTGAGTATTCGGGCCCGATGCTCGACCTGGCCTCGGCCGATCACCATCGCTTGGCTGTATTCGTGCCCCGGGATCGGCTGGTCCCGCACCAGGGACTTCTCGTTCGGCGCGGGCATCGTCGAGGGTGATGTCCCGGAGAACTTGCAATCGGTTCTTCAGAGCTAGGTCTCGGAGGTTGCCGCCGACAGCTTTGCCGACGACGTCTCAAGCAGAAGTGCCCAAGCATACGCCGTCAGCCATGAGAACGCGGTTCGGCATCAGGACATTCTGGTTGAGCGTCTTGAACAGGTGATTTCGCGCCTTACGGCGTTGTTACAGTTTCGACGAATGCGAACCCTGCCGCCGGAAACCATGAGAGAAGGGACGTGATATGAGTAGTATCAATGAAACCATGCCACTGCGTGGGGGTGCGCGGGGTGCTGGTGAAGGCGCCGCCCGAGGGCGGCGCGGAGCTTGCGGTCAAGTCCGACGCGATGGCGGTGCGCACGACGTCGGAGGCGGTGCGCACGGGCACGGGCAACATGGCGGCGTCGGAGGCCGACGTGACGCGTCTGCGTCTGGGGCTTGAGGGCTCGCGGGCGTTCGGCTTCGCCGGCGGAGCGAGCTTCACGCCGAGCGTCGAGCTCGGGGTGCGCCATGACGGGGGCGATGCGGAGACCGGGTTCGGCGCGGACATCGGGGCGGGGTTTGCGTGGAGCGACCCGGCGCGGGGGTTGAGCGCGGATGCGCGCGCGCGGGGACTATTGACCCATGAGGACGGGAGCTTCCGCGAGCGGGGCTTCGCGGGCTCTCTCGCCTGGGACCCGGCGCCGGATTCGGCGCGCGGTCCGTCGCTGTCCATCGCCCAGACGGTCGGCGCGCAGGCTTCGGGCGGCGTGGAGGCGCTGCTCGGGCCGCAGACGGCGCAGGCGCTGGAGGCGGCGAACGACGACGGGGCGGAGCTCGAGCGTCGCACGCTCGAGGCCAAGTTCGGCTACGGGTTCGCACTCTTTGACGGCGGCTACACGGGGACGCCGGAGCTCGGGCTGGGCCTGACCGATACCGGCCGCGAGCTCGTGCTCGGCTGGCGACTTGCCGAGGAGACGCGCACGGGTCTCGCGTTCGGCCTCGACGTCGAGGGGACGCGCCAGGAGAGCGCCGGGGGCGCGGCCGGGCACCGGCTCGGCATCGGGTTCGGCTGGCGTCTGGAGGGCGCGCCGGGCACGGCCTTCGAGGTCCGCTTCGAGGGCGCGCGGCTCGATGCGGCCAATGACGACGGCGGCCCGGAGCACCGCCTGGGGCTCCGGATGACGGCGCGCTGGTAGAGTGCTGGACGCGATGCGTCCCCTCGCCTCTCCTGCCGGTGCGCGCGGCGGGCGGCGGGCGGGCTCAGGCGCGGGTGACCTTCCACAGCACTCTGCCGACGATGTGGACGCCGGCTGCCGGGGAGGATCGTTGGATGGCGAAGGCGCCCGCTAAGGACGGCGCCAAGCCGCCTGCGAACCTGGCCGCGCCGGCCGTGAGGACGCCCACGCGCATGCGCGGCGTCAATCTCCGGGCGTTCGAACCGATCCCGTTCCCGCAGGTCGCGCCGGGGTTCGCCTTCAACGCCAATTTCTGCCGCAACCCGATGTGTCCCAATTTCGGGCCGGCGCCGGAGCCCGACGCCTATGCATACCGCTACACCATCCGCGGCGGCTCCACCGGAGCGGCCGGCAGCCGCTACAAGTGCAATCTCTGCGGGATGGAGTCGCGGCTGCTGTCGAACCGTTCGCTGCGGGAGGCCTATGTCTGGTTCAAGCGCCAGACCATCCCTTTCGCCGCCTGCAAGGACGAGGCCTGCGCCAATTACGGCATCAACGCCTTCGAGCACTGGGACCGTTACGAGAGGGACAGGAAGAGCAGGCTCCTCCACCGGATCCGGTGCCGGGCATGCGGTTCGGCGAGGGACATCGGCGAGCCCTTCGGCCTGTGGGAGCGCGGCGTCAGCCCGAAAGTCACCGACGGGCGCATGGCGGCGCTCTTCAAGCATGTGCGCGTGGGCCTCGGCATGCGCGTCTCGATGGTGCTGCTCGAAGACCCCGGCGTCGGCTTCAAGCTCTACCAGCGCATGCTCGGACGCCTGGGGCGGCAGCTGCGCGACTACCAGAGCTACGGCAATGCCGGCCTGATGGCGCCCGGCTACCCGAAGCGGCTGCGCCGCCTGTTCATGAACGCAAACGGCGGGAAGGCGCCCGGACCGGCGGACAGCCCGTTCAACGGTGTCGCCACGCTCAGGACCGACATGATGAGCGTGTCGCTCAGGACGCCGACGGAGGCCTATGCGCAGCGTTACCAGCTGCTTCCGGTGCTGATGACGGCGCTGCGCATCCACAACCCCCGCACCTGGTTCCTGCTCGCCGCCCATCCCTGCGCGGTCTTCCACGCGAGGGACATGCCGAAGAAGCTGAAAAGGGGGCAGCCGCCGGGCATGTCGGAGGCCGTCATCGACGCGAAACGGCCCCTGCCGGACCGGCGCTTCGATCATCTCGACCACTACGGCACGATCCACCCCAGGAAGAGGGGAAAGGGCAAGGGAGAACGGGAGACCTCCTATCTCGGCGCCGGCGGGCTGTTCATGCGGCGCGACTATGCCGATATCGCGCATTTCATGGTGCTGAGGGACCTGACGCGCCGGTTCGAGCAGGTCACGTTCTGCATGGATGGAGACAGAAAGGCCTACCGGAGCGCGGCCGCGGTGTTCGCCGGGGACCTGCGGACGCCCGTGCATGACGACCGGACCCCCTGCCGCAGGGATCCCCACCGCCGCCGGGTCGAGATCGCGGTCGTGCAGACCCGGCCCATCCGCGGCAAGAAGAAGGGGCGGAAACAGGAGGAGGACGATCCGGCCGCGTCGGACGACGCCCCGGACGAAGAGTGGGAAGAGCGGGAGGACGGCGCGTCGGCATCGGACGACGACCCGGACGGGGAGTGGGAAGAGCAAGAGGACAATCCGCCCGCGCCGGGCGGCGATCCGTTCGGCGACCGGGACAAGGTGTGAGACGAGCAGAAGGCGAAGGCCGTCGAAGCCTGGGAAACGCAGCTCGAGACTGTGCGGCGGCAGGCCGGCATCGCATGCTGGACGGAAGCCCCCGAAGCGCTCGCGGTCGCGAAGGCGCGGCTCTTCGTGCAGCCGATGCGCGGGGCCCGGTCGGTCGGCAACTGGGCATGGCTGAACTACCCGCCCAAGGCGGGCTTCCGCACGGCGCTGCTGTGGCTCTCGCAGGGACCCGACCGGGCGGGGGCGCCCGAAGGCGAGGTCGAGGCCTTCCTGAAATACGCCAGCCTGCAATCGGTGGACTCCGCCATCCAGGTCATGCGCCGGCGCGCCCCGGCCGCCCGGCGGCCCCGGTTCCGGGCGGACGGCAACCCCTCCTACACCGAGTCCTCGGAAAGCCTGCGCCCCGTCATCAGCGGGATATGGCTGTCCTGGTTCGCCATGAACTACGCCCGGCCCTGGACCGACCCGGAGCGCATGCCGGCCCGCGTTCTGGGCCTGATGCGCAGGGAGGACCGCAGCGGCTTCAATATCGCGCGGCGCCTGCGCATCCGCCTGGGCCGGGACCATGCGAGGGAACTGACAAGGAGGATCGGCAATGGCGGCAATGGATAAGACGCCGTTTCTGGCCGGCGTGCAGCAGGAACTGTTCTTCCTGCCGGCGGCCGCCCGGTATCTGGCCGACAGCGGCGCAATCGGGTCGAACGCTATCGACATGCTGGAGGCCGCGATCGAGAAGGAGGCCCTGGACGACGGGCATCTGGAGGGCCTGGGGCTGCTGGAAACGCCGGCGGAGGACGACGACGGCTATCCGGCGAGGCCCCCGCGCCACGCCACCGTGCGCGCCATGGCGGAGGACTGCCTCGACCAGATGCAGCATCTCGAACTGTTCGACGACAGCGGGCGGATCGCGCCGGAGCAATTGGCGCTGATCGAGAACCGGACGTGGCTGCGCCGCGCCGTGCTGGAGAAATACAGGATCGCGGGCAAGGACGACGTCAGACGCGGTGTCGTCGGACAGCTGAACAACACGTTCGAGGAACTGGAAAACCGGCCCCCGGAGCAGGATGAGGATCCGCACTCAGTGAAATACCGGCGGGGGCTGTGCCTGGCCGAGTTCATGCGGCTGCATTTCTGGATGGCGGACCTGGAGCCGGAACCCGGCGAACGAGGGCCCCGGCCCTCGTCCCGGGAGTTCTTCGACGAGGTCATGGCGGTGCGCGAAGACGCCGTGGACGGGTTGGATGTCGGCGAGGGCGGCATCGAATACGCGGCCCTCGTCATGGCCGATGCGGCGGCGGAGTGGCTCCTGGAGAACAAGAAGGAGGCCGAGGACAAGATCCCGGCCGCGCGCTCGACCGTGCTCATGCTCTGCGATGCCGGGATAATCGTGCCGCGCGGCTTTCCCGGCGGCCTGCAGTGGCTCCACCCGGTGGCGGACCTGAAGAACCGGCCGCGGCGGCGAAGACGGCGGGAGCGGCGGCAATGACCCTGATAGCGAGCGTCCTGGTCGGCGAGGAGCGGGAGACCGCCGTCGACTTCCCCGAGCCGGGGTTCGACCTGGAGCCCGGGACGCTGGGCCGGGCGGCGCGGTACCTCCTGGATGAAGACCACACCGTCAACATGGAGTACGTCTTTCCGCATATCGGCTTCGATGCCCGCGAAGCGCGGCGCCATCTGGCCGCTCTTGCGGAGGAAAAGCGCAAGGCCGGCGAGGGGCCGGAGGACGAACACCGCCAGGCGGTGAAGAAGTTCCGGATCACCGCCAAGGCGATCGGCCTGGAACTGGTCGCGGGACTGATCCTCAGCGTCCTGGACAGTCCGCGGAAAACCCGGTGCCCCTGCCGCGCCCTTATCGTGGAGGGGAGCGCGGTTCCCTACTATTGGGCCCGGCAGGGCAATCCCGATGTCCGCGCCGACTACAGGAACTTCGCCATCCTGGCCGAGGTCACCACGATCCGCAAGTTCACGATGGAGGATGTCGAGCGCCAGTGGAAGAGCGCCTGCCGGCATGCGGTCGCGGTTGCGGACCGCCCGCGCGTCTATTGCCTCATGGTGAGCCGGCTCAGCCTGGACCTCAGGGACAAGAAGAAGCAGGTCGCCCAGCACAGGAAGCACCTCGCCAATCTCGCGAACGCGCAGGGATTGCTGGCGGCGGCGGCGGCGGAGGCGGCCCAGAAGGCGCAGCAGGCGCAAGCGCGGGCGGAGGACGACGGCGAGCCCGAACCGCCCCCCGCCGGCCTGCCCTCGCGAACCGGCGGGGGTTCGCAGGCGCAGCCGGACGTGAAGTTCATCCTGCTCCACATCGAGGACATGTCCGCAATCGCCCATGGCCTGCACGATCTCTATTGCGGAACCAACAAAAGCGCCCGGCGCTTGACGGAGAACATTCTGGGCGCGGTCCTGGACGGGCTGCATGCGAAGACGATGGAACGCATCGCCGCCCGGAACACGTTCCCCAGGCGCTGGGCCAGCGACACCTTCATCGACCTGCTCAAGGGCCGCGTCGAACCATCCCGGCGCGGGAAGACGACGACAAAGAAGAAGAAGAAGCCGACCGCAAACCGGAAGGCAGGGTGAGACGGAGGAGGGACGGCTTCACCTGCGACGGGGCGCTCGCCTGAGTTTCTCCCGTTCGGGTGCAGGAACAGTCCGGCAGGTACGCGAAGTCCAGCCCGGCATCCGGGCAACAGGGCGCCTTGTTCTGAGGGAGAGCCAGGTGCCGAAAGACGACTCGGGATCGGCCGGAAAGCCAGGACACATGGGATCCCGTGTCGCAGGCGGGACCACAAAGGACTGGGCTGGAGCGGGACCCAGGGCCGCGCGGCGGAATGGTGTTCGATCAAGCGGGCGGGGAAACGCGCCGGCGCCCGATCGGATAGACCCGCTTCATGCGACAGGCGGGGTGTGAGGCGAACTCCGCTCCGGATGCGAAAACAGTACATATCCGCGTGAGCTTACATAGGTTCCTTTATTGCTTCGGTATGGCGGCTCTGAAAAATCAAACGCATGGTTTTTACCTTTCATTTTCACCGCTGATTTCGGGCCCGCCAAGATCTTTGGCCTTCGGCTCGCTTGGCTGGCTTGACGCCGCCAAAGGAGCGCCCGCTGCTGCAGGCGCCGCAGCTGCCGTCTCACTGTCACCGGCGTTCTGCTGCTGGCCGTTTTTGCCATGCACGGTTGAGGCGTCGTCGGGTTTTCTGCTAGCGAACCAGTAGGTGATGATGCCCGTGGCGATCGGCAGCACCATCGTGAACACCTCTTTCGCTAGGGTCAGCCCCGTGCCTTCAGCCCCCGTGACCGCGAAGGCCAAAATGAGGACAAGGCTGCCCAGGAACACATACAGTGCCGCACCGTAGGTCACGCATATGCGCACCTTGCTGCGGCGCATCTCGATCTGTTCCCGAACGGTCATAGTGCTCATCATCCTTCTCTGGAACTAGGCTTCAGCCGGGAGGGCTTGTGGAAATGTCCATCTGCCAGTCATCGTCGCCGAACGGCTTGTTCTACTCCCCCGAATACAGCCTCCTCGCCGATCCGAGCGGGCAATGACACCGCTTCGGAACGACCGTCGAGGGAACACCCGACACCAACGCGGCCGTCATAGAGGCGCGCAACATGAGAGAGACGCGACATCAAGGTTTCATGCCTTCGTCCAATCCCTCTGACGGTCGATCCCTGGCCGATCTGATCCATGCAGAAGGCTGCACCACGCTCGGCACGCTTCGCATGGCGTGCTTTGTGGGCTTACTCGCCCCCAAGTCGGGAGCGGCCGGCATCGACGAAGTGCTCGGCGATGCCGGCCTGATCCCACAAGATCGCGCACGACCTACCATTTCGACGAGGACGAGCCCTACGTGGCGCGGCTGGAAGAGCTGGCGCAAATAGCCCATCGCATGGAGCGGGCTTTCTCCTGCTTCTGTACCGCTTCGGTTAGGTCTCGTCGTTGATGGTGGTGGTCGAGGCATTGCGCTGAACGCTCTCAATGCCATTCTCGGCCGCCTGTTTGGTCGTGTACCGCTCTGACGTCGCGATCACTTTGTTGTTCGGGGCGTGCAGGTTGAACATGTACTGCCCGTCCGAGGCCTTCTTCAGTTCATAGTAGGCGCTCATGGCGACCTCCTGTGTCGAAAGAGGGCGCACTTGCTCGGCTTGCGAAGGGGGGGTAAGGTTCCCTTGCGTTCGTCACCGTTGGGTGCGCTCTCAAGTTATCACCCAGCTGCGCAATGCAGGGCCGGGGTCGCTGCACGACTCCGGCCCAACATCTTGGCAACCGCACCATCATACATACTGCCGCTAGTACCGCAAGAAAATTGAGTCGACTTGACTGGTTGCTCGGCGCCCAAACGGCGCGCCGAACAACATCGGCTAAGACGAGAGACTATTGGAGCGTGTTGCCGCGGCCCTGTGGGGAGCGGAAGTGCAGTGATGATCTACGCCGACGGCATGCACGGGCGGTTCCGGCTGGACTACGGGGCGCAGTTCATCCATGTCGCCGCTGCCATGGCCGAGGACCGGGCCGAAATCGACCGCTTGGTCGCCGAAGGCGCGGACCCCAATGCCCGCGACGCTGGCGGCTGCACGCCGCTGCACTACGCCGCCTACAACAACCCCGTCGGGGAGGTGGCGGCGGCGTTGTTCGAGGCCGGGGCCGATCCCGAAATCTGCGAGGGCTACGGCCAGAAGTCGCTCAGCTACGCCGTCAATGCCGCCCTCATCGAGGCGGCGCTGGGCGCGGGCGCCGATCCGGCCGGAAATGGCGAGGCTTTCAGGGACGCGCAGGCCAGGTTCAAATGACCTGCCCCGCCTTCGGGGAGACCCGGGCCTACTAGCGCCTGCTGCTTGCCTCGGGGCGGCGCGGCTGAGCCCAGTCAGAGCTTCAGTGTGCGCCCCTAGTGCCGGGGCACCGGGATCTTCTCGCTAGGCCCCGGAAAGTGGGGAACTCTCTACGAGCAGCCGGCAACCCGCGTGCGGAAGGAAGATTGCGGCCGTGTCAATTCCTCGATCCCGAGCTTGTCAGGGCGGCGCCGCAAATCGAACAATGGAACGGCGTCTCGTCGCTTGAGCGGCGTTACCGGCTCGGACCGGCGGGTCAGCGCATCCGTGATGCGTTCCAACCCGCCGAAGGCGCCGACGACGGCGGCTATCGCGTGTTCTGGAGCCGAGCCAAGGATCTTCGGACCACGATGGAAGCCGTTCCGGAACAGAGCGTCATCGACAAGAAGGAAAGGCTCGCTGCCGATTACCGAGGAGAAGCCGGACACGTCCTTCTGGCAGCGAGATTTCGAACTGATTCCGGTCGGTTGCTTTCCATTTTTAGCGTTGAACCGAGCATCGGTTCGATGTGGGTCCCCATTCAGAGCCTCACCACCTCCGTAGAAGAAGCCAGGGTGCTGTGCGCTTGGTTCAACAGCACACCGGGAGTGCTTGGTTGTCTGATGCGACGGGGGGACGATGTTGACCAATTCCTCCTTCTCGTACGTCGAGCTTGCCACGCTGCCTGTTCCGGATTTCCGGACGACTGGCGCTGGTATACTCGTCGCTGCTTTCGACAGCGCAAGGCTGTTGCTTTGATGCCCTTCCGCAATGCTGCGGAGGATGATCTACGTGACTGTCTGGATCATGCCGCTGCCCAGACGACAGGAATAGACATTGAGACGATTCGCGACTGGCGACAGCGGCTCACGGCAGAACCAACCGTCACCAATGCGCGGCCGAGAAATCCAGCGGAGACGAGCGGCAGACGACCTGAAGCGGTCTCGCTCCCCCTTCGCACCGGAATTCTTTGCAAGAGCCTTCCCCGCCCGACTGAGCATGTCGTGTCATGACGCTTCGAGCAACGCGCCTTTACCTTTCTCCGCCGCACACTACCTTACCGGGGACCAGCAACCCACCTATGCCCGACTTGATTGTCTAGCTCGCCGCGGGGTTTATCGATGACCCCTCCGCCTACCTACATTTTGCAGGCGGCTGGTATTATGCATTCCTTTTTTTGTCCAGTCGATTATACTCTAGCGTCTAGAGAAGCTCCATGATCCTCGCGTGGCTAATTGGCGCACTGGCCACTCAGATGACTCATCCCGAGCGGCTTTTCTATGTGGAGCAACCATAGAGCACATCTTAATGGCAAAAACCCACTACGATATACCCAGGCCCTTTCGAGCTCGGATCGACAGGACAAAAAAGGGCGCCGCCAACCGAGCGGGTCGAAAACGGTTCCTAAAACGACTTCGTCGTACATACCGACTACTTGCTCGTAGGACGATGGAAAAGCGCCATTCTAGGATCCTCTTGGACGCACTAACTCCTGTAACTACAATCTCAGCAAGTCGTTCGTCTTCTTTAGAATCCAAAAGGATTGCAGTAGAGAATTTTTCTTTGGTGGACTACCCGGAAAAAACAATGGTCACTCTTTCTGAGATCGCAAAGGCGGATCGAGAAGGAAACGAATATTTCATCGATTTTGTAGATGAATATTGCCTCGACATTGGGCCGTATCTTGTTTTCGGTCTTATGCGACAAGAGATGGAACGGATTTGCAAAGGAGGGAAAATCGCTCCTCATATCGCTCGAGTTTTAGGTTCTGTCGGGATGACGCAATTTCTGGACATGCAAGTGAAGACATATTTTCCTTCGCGGGAGGAGGAAAGAATTTTCCCATTTCACCTTAACAGGCACTCAGCCATTCAACGATATACCTCTGGATTCGAATCGCATCGATCCGCCAAAGAAAAACACGCTCAGCGTTTCGCAGATAGCTTGAATAGCTGGTTGAGTGCTGCTCAAATGGAGCTATCGATTCCCGGCGGAGATCGAGTAAGGTCAATGATCGCGGAAATTCTAGATAACTCGCGACATGCCAATCCGTCGGGTGACGACGGTGAGTGGGCTATGGCAGGCTTTATGACTTCACAGAAAGGCCCTAATGGTCAAGAATTGTTCTTATGTCATCTAGCTATAGCATCCATAGGGAAAACAATTAGTGAAACGCTGTTAGATAGCGAAGACGAACAAGTTCGAGACAATATAGAGAAGTATGTAAGTGCTCATGTATCCAAAGATGCCAACTTCAATGGCGATACATTACGCGCCGTGTGCGCGCTCATTGATCGAATTTCTTGCGAGGGAACGCTGAAGAATAAGGATTTGGGTGGTTGCGGAATGTCTAGCTTAATTGTTATGTTGCAAACGCTGGGATCAGAATCAATTTTACACCATGAGCCAAGAATAACAATAATATCTGGGAAAAGTTGTATTCGACTAAGGAAACCATACAATATTATGATATCGCAGAATACAGATGGATTGGGGCCTTATTTCCAGGCTTTCAATGAAGAACAAGATCTGGCAGTTCCACCGGACCAGGGTTACGTTTACGAGCTGGAACAACGCTTCCCGGGGACTGTAATTGCATTGAAATTTACAATTAATTCGGAAGAATTGCAGGAGCGCGTGGCCAATGCAAACAAGGAGAGAAAGAGTTAATGCAGTACAGTATATCAATTTAGCGAAGGAGTCTTTTGTGGTGCCGGCGCTTGCATGGTGTGGCAAGGCAGCGAAGCGGGCGGGCCGGGCGGAACGGGGGTTTGATCAAACTTTTGCACCCATTGCGGAGTGAGCCGAGCGGGAGCATGGGAGGCGGCCGGTGCCCACGGAGTGGTTGGGGTTCGCCGCATCCTGCGTACGAGCGGTATGTCCCGGGCTGTTTCGATGGACGGGAAGTCGGCAGGGGATGACGGTGATGGGAGCTGTCCCGATAGGCGCAAGGACCGTATGTTGGCCGAGCGCAAGCGGATTGCGATGGAAGAGACTGCAGGATGTGAGCAGTGTGCGGCGAAGCGTGGATGGCACCGAGCGGTTGGGGGTGCTTGCCCTTCCTAAGCAGCGGTGCTGGTCCCAGTACGGGATATGTACGGGATCTACCTGTCCATGCGGAGGGTTGTCGCGGGCGGTTCGATGCACTACATGAATGCGAGCGAGACGAGTTGTTGCCCCCGTCAGGTGCTAGCGGCTTTGGACACGTCTGCTGAGCCGCCCGGTCGCCGAGGTAAATAGAGGCTTGCCATCAGCGAGTTGGAAATGCGGACCATACAGCTAGCTGAAATTGCCCTTGACAGTGATCGCGATACCATTTCTGGGCGCCTTACCGGCCGGGAAGTGGGCGAGCGGTTTAATCTTGTACATCCAATCGACCATGAAGAAGTCGTGAAGATTGTAATTCCACATCACGTACGGGTTGTGACTCCATCCTTTTTTATGGGATTGCTATCTAGGGCTGTCTCCGATATGACGTCTCCGGAGGAGGCAAGAAAGTATATTGTCTTGGAGAATGCATCCGATACGACACGGTTAAATTTGTTCCACGCGCTAATGACTCTGCTTCGTACGGAATCTCCATTTTCTAACCTTCCAAACAAAAGTCGTTTTCCCTTTCGGAGAAAATCTTCTTCTACCAAAAAGAGTAATTAATTGTTTCGAAAATGCTTGATCCTTCTTGTCAAAATTTAAATTACTGGGATGCTAGAACAATAACAGCAATTTTGGCTTTTTTTGTCAGCTTTATTTCGATATTTGTATCTCTGTATTTGCATCGATCAACTCGAACAAAACAGGAAGTACGGGACCACTTCGACGCTGACATTAGAGATATCGTTTATGAGGAATTAAGGGAATTGCGTGTTCATAGGCGCAAGGTAGTTGATGTTGCATTAGGAGGTATAACCCCGAAGCAGTCAACAAATATAGCTAAAGAAATAGATAGTATTCGAGATAAAGACATTGGCCACACCCTGTATGAGATTAGACAGGCAACACTGGAAGCACATCATCAATACGGGCATCGGCTGGGGATTATAGAAAAAGGAAACGTGGGAGGGATGGCTGAACGTCAATCCTTGTCAGAAATGTTTGTGGAGAACATTGATGAAAAATACGATCTCCTTATGGAAACATTGTCGGTTATGCAACACCAAATACGGGCAGAAAGTACTCCCGTAGATACAGCAGACTTTAGCGATGGGGTCTATAACTTTGGGCATAGTGTGAGAGAATTCTTGAACGAGCTCCGATCAATTATCTCGACGAAGAGGGGGCGGAACACAATAAATAGTTAGAATAACGGCTTATGCCGCCTCGTGCAACCAATTCGGTCGCAAGCTACTCTTGGCCTCTGCCGGCCGGGGCACGCTGTAATAGACTGGGCCATTTCTGGTTTAGAAGTTTCGTTTCTTCAGCTGCCAGTCGGTAGAAGGAGGCGGATGGCGCTTGGGGCGGTTTTTCGGGCGGCACTAGACACCTTGGCAATTTGATCAAGGAACTTTCCGGGCTGGGCCCTTTCAGACAGGTTTGTGGCAGGGATGATCTACGTTGACGGCATGCACGGGCGGTTCCGACTCGGTTACGGGGCGCAGTATATCCATGTCGCCGCGGCCATTACCGAGGAGAGAGCCGCAGTCGACCGCCTGGTCGCCTGCGGCGCAGACCCCAATGCCCGAGACGCCGGCGGCTGCACACCGCTGCACTATGCCGCCTGGAACAACCCCGTCGGGGAGATGGCGGCGGCGCTGTGCGAGGCCGGGGCCGACCCGGAAGCCTGCGACGGCCATGGCCGTAAGCCGCTCGACTATGCCATCAGTGCTGCCAACGCCGCCTTCATCGAGGCGGCGCTGGACGCAGGCGCCGATCCGGCCGGCAGCGGCGAGGCCGTCGAGGACGCCCGCGGCACGGCGCGTTACTCCTGCCCGGCTTTCGGGGAAACCCGGGCCTACAGGCGCCTGATGCGGGCCGGGTCCCGCCTCCACCTCCACGAGGACTGACGCTGGCGGGAGGCGCTGAGACCGGTCAGAGCTTGAGCGCGCGCCCCTTGCGGCGGGTGCGTCTGGGCACCGGGATCTTCTCGCCCGGCCAGAGCAGGTCGGCATAGGTGAGCGGACGGTCGACGAAGCCCAGCCGCATGGCAGGCGTGGCGCCGTCCTCGCCGGTATGGATGAAGTTGTTCACGGCCCGGAAGACGTCGAGATATTTCTGCACCATGTCCGGGTTGTAAGGCGCATAGCCGTACCAGACCTGCTGCCAGCGCCCGCTCGCCGTGTCGATCGGGCGCTCCAGGGCCGAGAGGAACCGGCGTGTCAGCTGGAAGACATTGTCCACCGGAGCGAGCGAGGCGGCGAGATAGAGCCGGGCCTTGTCGTCGAGGTCCATGTCGGCATTTTCGGTGATCCAGCGGACATCCTTGCCGGGCTCCTGCGCGGCCGGCACCGGGTGCCGCAGCCAGCCATGCTCGGGCAGGCCGTCCGCGTCGAGCGCGGTCCGGATCATCTCGAAGCCGAGTTCCTGCTTGCTCATGCCCTCGAGATTGCGCGCCCGGGCGAAGCGCCGCATCTGCTTTTCGGTCTCCCGGTAGATGCGCTCGCGCTCGTCGACCGTGCAGTCCTTGGCATAACGCACCAGGAAACCGTGCGCGCGGCCCTCCGCGACCTGCTCCCGGAAGGCGCACATGAAGGACGAGATCGTCGAGAGATGCTGGTCCATACAGAGCTGGAGCCGCTCCACCCCGGCGCCCTTCAGGATCTCGCGCAGCACGAACATGTGCCCGAGCGTCCGGTAGCCGGTCTTCACCAGCATGCCGGAGCGCAGCATGGTGTCGCGCAGGGGCCCCTGCGCGACACGATCTCCATCTCCGCCACGTCCTCATAGGCGTTGGCGGCCCGGAAGGCGTCCTGGATGTCGCCTACGGCCTGCTCGGCGGCTTCCCGGCCCATGCGGCGCTGGCCGGTGCGCCCGCTGCGCATCTCGTCGCCCGCAAGCCAGAAGCGGGCATATTTTCGGAACGCCTCCTTGCGGGTCATGTCGCCCAACTCGGCGGACTCGTGATTGACGTCGAAGGGGTCGAAGCGGGGGTCGTGGTTCACGTCGAGTTCGAGGATGAAGCGCGAGCCTACATCGACGCTGCAGCAGGACGTCATCTCGACGGTGCGGCGCTGGACCCTGCGCGGCCAGTTCACCATGAGCGACTGGGAGTCGATGGCGAGGTCCATTTCCGCCGGCAGTCGGCGCGCGCCGGTCAGGAAGGCCCGCGTGACGGAGCCGTTCATCTCCCGGCAGCGGCGATGGATGAAGTCGAAGATCCTGTAATAGTCCCTGCAACTCTTGAGCCCCGCGCCCACGACCGTGCGGCGCATCGGGGACTTGTTGGCGAGACGCGAGAACACGTCGGCGGCGAGCGCCTGGTTCCCGGACTGGATCCGGGGGGCCTTGTGCGAGACGAGCACGCGGCGCAGGCAGCCCTTGCACTGGTAGTAGCGGTTCTCCGGCGTCTTGTAATAGCCGCGCTTCACATAGAGGTGGCGATGTTCGCCGATGGAGAGGCCGAAATTGGCGCAGCCCCCGGTGTGGCAGGCAACGCGATACTCCAGCGGCCGGGCGTAGGCGGCAATGCGCTCGACCTCCTCGGCGATGGCCGCGTTCGAGCGGATGGCGCCTTTGCCGTTGCACGCCTTGCACCTGAGCGCCGGCTCCTGGCCCTTCGAGGTCGAGATGACCGCGTAGCGAAGATCGCGGTCCCTGCTCGGCCCGGTCTTGCCGCGCTTCGTGCGGGCCGGCACGCCGAAATTGGCGCAGCCGGGCGTACGGCAGTGGTTAGTCTGGATCGGGAACGGTTCGCCGAGAATCCTGGCGTCGGTAGTCTCGGGGACCCGGAGTGTGCGGGGCGTCGAAGCCATGGCCTGCCTCCTCCAAAAGTCCCCCCATTATACCGCCGGAGGGGCCTCCTGTAAAGCCCTACTTCTCATTTTATATAATATAATCAATATGTTATGAACACAACGCTTTGCGGCACGGCGGGGTCACCCGGGTCGTCCTTGCGGCGGAAAGTGGCGTCGGATCGTTGCCTGATCCGACCAACGGCCGGCCTCTGCATTACCGATGGCGAGAGGATGGAATGAGCGGCCGACTTCGCCGGCGGATTCCGCGCGGGCCGTAACAGGAGTTGGCAGAAACCGGGATCGATACGCCGAGAATCCCGGTTCTGACGGTCGCCGGAAACTGGAGCAAACGGGGCGTGGATACAGGGCTCTGATGTCCGTGCAGAAAATTGCCAAGTTTTAAGATCGAAATTATACTGCGAATACAATAGAGTAGATCATAATCCGCCACAAAAAGAGCATCGGCTATCATTGTGAGCAGGAAGTCGTCGTTCCATGCGGCGCGCTTGAGTTTTCCGCGCATGGCGTCCCTGGTCGGTTCGCGGCGTGCGATGTTGAGGGCGAGGCGTCGCAGCATGGCGAGGTTTTCGGGTCCGTGTCCTTTGCGGTTTCGCTGGCGGTCCTCGTTCATGGTCACGTCGAGGACCCAATGCAGGCAGTTTTCGATGGCCCAATGGGCGCGCACGGTGTGCTGGAAGCGTTCGGGTGAGAGCGTCGCGCTCATGATGTAGTAGCGGGTTTCGGTTGTCGTTTGCCTGGCGGTTTCGCGCGTCGCCTCGATCTTGCCGATCGCGGCCAGTCCCGGCCAGTCATGATGCTCCCGCAGCCATGCGACCTCGTGGCAGACAGTGGCGCGGCGCGTCTCGATGCGCCCGTGATCGCCATCAACCTGCTGACATGTTTGCAGTTTGTCCGCCTGGGCGGGAGATCTTCGCCAGGTACGGGATCTCGCGCCATGCGGAGCTGATCCGGCTGGAGTTGTCGCTGACCGACATCCCGGGCCCCCGGCACTAGAACCGCCCGGAACCCTGTCCCGGCAACTGCCTGTATTCTCTGCAAATCGCCGGGATATTTCTTCGCATACCCCCCTTTTTCACCTGCCGGATTCACACATCGCGTTTGATGCGGTATCCGCGTTGTACGGCTCGGAACAGATAGAGTCCGTGGAGCATGACGACGGGACCGGGTTTCCCATAGTATCCGGTCCATCCTCCGAGGCGTGCAAATTCTGGCGACACTTGACCGCGAATCTTGCGGGACTTGACCGCGATTCTGGCGACATTTGACCGTGGTTCCGGCGGGACTTGACGGCCCGGGTTGGGCTTGCCGCTTGGCCCGTCCTTCCATCGGGCGGTAACGACGCTCAGCCTGGGCGCGTGCTGATTCTCTTCCGGCTCTGCCTCATCGATCGATTGATCGAAGCGAGGAGGCAGGGGCTCGATGAAGAGGACCGGCATGATCGACATCAAGGATATTCTTCGGCACCGTCACGACCTCGGCCTGCCGCGGGCGCAAATCGCGGCCGCGGTGGGAGTGAGCGCGGGCACGGTCTCGCATATTCTCGACCGGGCATCGGCGGCGGGGCTGTCCTGGCCGTTGCCGGCCGATCTCGACGATGACGCTCTGCGGGCGCGGCTCTATCCGCCGTCGTTGCGGGACAGCGGGCATGTGCAACCCGACTGGGATGCGGTCATCGAAGCCCTCAAGGCGCCCCGCAAGCGCCGCCGCGCCCGGCTGACCCGGCGCCAACTCTGGGTCGAGTACCGCGACGAGGCGCTGGCGCGGGGCGGGGTGGCCTACAGCTACAGCCAGTTCTGCGTGCGGCTCAAGGCACGGATGAAGGACCGCGCCGGGCCGGCGCAGATGCGCTTCGACTATGCACCGGGGCTCTACGGCCTGTCCGACTTCTCGGGCAAGACGCTGGCGCTGCGCACCGGCCGCGGCGAGAAGGATGTGGAGATCTTCGTCGCGGTCCTGGCCCACTCCTGCCTGATCTATGTCGAGGCGGTGCCGGACCAGCGTGTGCGTCACTGGACGATGGCGCATCGCCGCGCGCTCGAGTACTTCGGCGGCGTCCCCGAACGCTGGATCATCGACAACCTCAAGGCCGGTGTCGCCAAGCCGGACCGCGAGGAGCCCCAGCTCAATCCGAGCTTCCGCGAGTTCGCGCAGCACTACAACGTCGCCGTGCTCCCGGCACGCTCGGGGCGGGCGACCGACAAGGGGCTGGTCGAATCGGCCGTCGGCGCGGTCCAGACGCGCATCCTGCTGGCGCTGCGCCACGAGACCTTCTTCTCGCTAAACACGATCAACGCCGCGATCCGCCGCGAGCTCGACCGGCTCAACCATGCCCCGATGGCCTGCGGCGAGAGCCGCCGCGCACTGTTCGAGGCGAACGAGCGGGCGTCTCTCCAGCCCTTGCCTCAGAGCCCCTGGGAGTGGGGCGAGTGGGTCCCCCGCAAGGTCGGGCCGAACGGCCATGTGTGCGTCGAACGCAACTACTACTCGGTGCCCGACGGCAATGTCGGGCGCGGCGTCGCGGCGCGCGTCGGCGAGCGCATGGTCGAAGTGTTCCTCGAAGAGGGCGGCGAGCGCATCGCCGTCCATCCCCGCAAGAGCGGGCGCAACCAATACGCCACTCTGGACGAGCACATG
This sequence comes from Alphaproteobacteria bacterium, assembly GCA_965261985.1. GTDB lineage: Bacteria > Pseudomonadota > Alphaproteobacteria > Bin95 > Bin95 > Bin95. The sequence goes on along the minus strand of OZ253490.1, from coordinate 2,363,964 downwards.
CCTGACCGCCTCAAGGCGGTGCGCGACATCCGCAAACCCGACTACGGCAACATCCTGCTCGACAGGGCGCGCCGCGTCGGGCCCAGTGCCCTGGCCTGGGCCGAGCGGTGCTTCGCCTCGCGCGACTTCCCCGAACAGGCCTTCGCCACCGTCCAGGGCATGGTCCGCCTTGCCGACGACCATGGCGAGCCGCGCCTCGACGCGCTCTGTGCCGAAGCCCTCGACCTCAACCGCCTCGCCTCCGGCTTCCTCAGGGAGCGCCTCAAGAACGGCGGCGACGCGGCGCTGTCCCGCCCCGAAGCCGACGAGACCATCCCCGGCCACGCCAATATCCGCGGCGGCGCCTACTACAGCAACGATGGAGCGACACCATGACCCTGCGCCAACCCAATATCGAACGCATGCTGCAACTCGGCCTCTCCGGCATGGCCGAGGCCATGGAGGAGCAGCGCGACATCGCCGACGTCGAGCAGCTCGGCTTCGACGACCGCCTCGCCATGCTGCTCGAGCGCGAAGCGCAGCACCGCGACCACAAGAGCTATCTCGGCCATCTGCGCCAGGCCCAGTTGCGCATCCGCGCCGATGTCCAGGACGTCGACTGCCGCGCAGGCCGCGGCATCGCCCGGACCACGCTCACCCAGCTCGCCGCCGGCGACTGGATCCGACAGGCCCTCAATCTGATCGTCGAAGGCCCGACCGGGTCGGGAAAGACATTCGTCGCTTGCGCGCTCGCCCACCAGGCCTGCCGCCAGAAGCAGTCCGTCCTCTACCGCCGCGTCCCCGAGCTGGTGTCCGAACTCGCCCGCGCCCGCGATAAAGGCACACACGAGCGTCTGATGCGCCGCCTCGCCAAGGTCTCCCTGCTGCTCCTCGACGACTGGGGGTTGCAGGGCTTCTCCTCCGAAGGCCGGCGCGACCTGCTGGAGATCGTCGAGGCGCGCCACGGACGCAAGTCCATCCTCATCGCCAGCCAGATCCCGGTGGAGCAGTGGCCAGGGGTGATCGGCGAACCCACGATCGCCGACGCGGTTCTCGACCGCATCGTCCACAACGCCTACCGCATCGACCTCAAGGGCGAGTCCCAGCGCAAGCGCAACAAGCCGCCGCCGCTCGAAGGCGGCGACAAGGGGGCCCCGGCCTGACGGCCGGGGTCCAGGGGCGCCTGCGGCGCCGTTCCCGGCCGCAATACCGGGGCGCGCGGCGGCATGCTGAATGAGAGAGCTTGCCGCCGCGCCCGCCAACGCATTGCAGCACGACCAGGGCTCGCTTACGCTCGCATCGGGCCGGCCTCCGGCCAGCCCCCTGAAACCAACAACGGAGGACCCCGCAAAGAGCCGTGAGAGATGGCACTCCGCCCAACCCGGGCGGTCAAGTCCCACCGGAACCACGGTCAAATGTCGCCAGAACTTCGGTCAAGTGTCGCCAGAATCGCGGTCAAGTGCATCGGAATCCGCAGAGGCGTGCGCATACCCATGCGGCGAAGGCCAGGGAGCCTTTGGGGTGGGGGTTTTTCTGTTTTTCGGTCTTGCCTTCGAGCGTGGCCGAGACGGCTTCGAGAGCGGGCCGGTCTTCGGCTTCGAAGACGTCCCGGAGCGGTCGTTTGGCGCTGCCGTCGCGGTCCTGGACCATCTGCATGCAGGAGACGCCGGCCGCAAGGGTCATCGCGCAGAGCGTCCTGAAAGGGGCGGTCTCCATGGAGACGCTCTCGATGTCGAAGCCTTTGGTCTTGATCGTGCGGAACAACTGCTCGATCACCCAGCGTCGGCGGTAGAGTTGCGTGATCCAGCGCGCCTACTCGAAGGTTTCGATCCGGTGGCTGGTCAACAGCCGCCAGTGCGCCGGCGTTACCCCGGGTGGGGGGTCGATTTCTCGCCCCTCGACAAGGAAGACAGGCTGGCGCGCCGCCACGCCGGGCGCCACAGCCCGGTTCTTCGGGCGTTGAAGCGTGACCGCGCCGAAGCGCACGGCGATGCGGGCCTCGCGCTTCCTTTGTCCGGGACGGGCCGGCAGCTCCATCGCATGCTCCTTCTCCGGCCTGCCGGCCAGACTGGAAAAGAGCTTGCCCGCCCCCTCCGGGACCGCCCGGTCCTGCGCGGCCCGGACCAGCACCTCCACGCCTTCGGGCCTGTCGGCGAACATCTCGTAAATGTCCCCCTCACTGTCGGCGACCGCCGTCACCCGCGCCGCGCCCGCCGCCGCCAAACGCCCGCTGGCCCGCATGCCGTCGATCCAGCGCTGGCTCTCCTTGCCGCAAAGAGCGCGCCCCTTCGCGCCCTTGCCCCGGCCGCCATGGCGGTCAATGATCCGGCCATACACCAGGCCGAGCAGCGCGCCATGCTCGCCCTCAACCGCAATCGTGACATGGCCGACAAGGCTGTTGCCCACACTGTCGTCGCGGAAACTCGTCGTGCCCTGGATCGCCAGAACATCCAGCCCGGCAACGCGCGACGCCGTCTCCGACGCCGCCCGGTCCACAATCTTCTCCACCGTCACCTTGTCATTCCGCAGAAACCGTCCGATCCGAACCTCGCCCGCACGGCTGCCCCCCAGCCGCCGGATCGAAATACCCCGAGGGCCTTGCCTGACAAGACGATCATACAAAACCCGACACGACCGGTCCACTCGACGGTCCCCCAAAAACGCCACGGCGCCGATCATGCTAACCTGTTCCATGGACGCCCCTTTCCTCTCTTGGCGTTTGCGACACCGCCAACTTGGCACGATGCGATGCCGTCGGGAGGGGCGTCCACTCCATCGCTTACGCACCAGTGAGCTTGGCGTACTGTCATTTAGCACTCATCCGCAATCCACCCGATTAGGCCAGACCTCGTCTAAATACCAAAAACTTTCTTTCTCCAGCGCGTAAAGTCTGATAATTTTCTTTTCCGCTATACAGAAGCCCCCTAAATGGCAAAAACCAGACCTAAGCAGTCCCTCGAGGGTTTGCCAGAGGCCTTCGTATCGAGCAGCGCAACCAGCCCCGCGGTGTTGCGTTCCGTCCGCGCCGGTCGGCTGCGCAAGCTGGGATCGCGCCTCTATACGAGCAACATGACGGATCCTCCGGAGAGGATCGTGAAGCGCAATCTCTGGCAGATCGTCGCCGGCTACTTCCCCGGTGCGCTGATCGCCGATCGAACGGCCCTCGAAAATGCGCCGGCGCCGGACGGCACGGTCTGTCTAGTCTCACCGAAGGGCAGCGGCGTCGATCTGCCCGGGATCATCCTGCGCCCCCGCCGTGGCCCCGGTCCGCTCGCCTCCGACAGACTCTTCCTCGACGGTCTCTTTCTGAGTTCGCCCGCGCGGGCCTGGATAGAGAACATGCGCCCTTCACGGGCCCGCGGCGGGCGCCTTCCCCGGACGCTTCCGCGCCTTGAACTCGAGAAAAGGCTCGACACGCTCATCCGGCGCAGAGGCGCCGAAGGTGCGAATCAGTTGCGCGACGAAATCCGGGTAGTCGCACCGGAACTCGGTCTTCAAGCCGCTGCAGAGGATCTCGACAGGCTGATCGGCGGGTTGCTCGGGACCAGGGAGGAAGTTGCCTTTTCGGCGCCTGCGGCGCGCGCCCGGGCCCGGGGCCGTCCCTACGACCCGGTCCGGACAGACCTGTTTCAGGCGCTCCATGCGGCCCTGCGCAACCACCCGCCGATGGCCCGTCCAGCGCTGGCGAGGCCTCCGGACGGCAAAGCAACCCTTGCGTTCTACGAGGCCTATTTCTCGAATTTCATAGAGGGGACCGAGTTCGAGGTCCGGGAAGCCGCCGACATCGTCTTCGGGGGGACCATACCCACCGAACGGCCGGCAGATGCTCACGACGTGCTCGGGACCTGGGCTGTCGTGTCCAGCGAGCGCGAGATGTCGCGCACCGCAAGCGATATCCGGATGTTCCGGGATCTGCTCATGGAGCGCCACGCACGGATCATGCAGGGGCGTCCCGAGATGGCGCCGGGCCGGTTCAAGACCGCCGCGAACCAGGCGGGGGGCACGATTTTTGTGGTGCCCGACCTGGTCGAAGGAACGCTGGAACGGGGTTTCAACTTTCTGCGGAGCCTGGAGACGCCCTTTCAGCGAGCCGTCTTCGTGAAGTTCCTGATTGCCGAGGTGCATCCGTTCGCCGACGGCAATGGCCGCCTGTCACGGGTGATGATGAACGCCGAACTGGTGGCTGCCGGCGAGGAGAGGATCATCATCCCGACAGCCTTCCGAAACAACTATCTTTCCGCGCTCCGGGCCCTGTCCCGAAACGGGATTCCGGAGCCCTTTATCCTGGCGCTGGACTATGCGCAGCGCTGGACGCGCGCCATGGATTGGAGCGATATCTCATCGACCGGACGCCAGCTGGAAGCATGCCATGCCTTCCTGCGACCGGACGAAGCCGAGGAAATGGGACGCCCGCTGCGTCTCCCGAACCCGGCCGCCGAAATCTAGGTGCAGGAATCAGTGGACTGCGTCGAAGGCTTGTAGCGGTCGAAATGGACTTCCTTCCACACACCCGCGATGAAGTCCCGGAACAGCGGCACCGCACGGGCCGCAGCTGCTGCCTTGCGCAACTCCGTGCTTTTCCCTGGCGCCCGGCATTCGCGGCGTACTTCATCCACGCTCTTCGACGAGACGGGGCCGGGCGAGACGCGTCTCGCCCGGCCCCTCGTCTTTCTGAACCCGGAAATCCCATCTGCACGCGGCCTCCGGGTAGCACGGAGGCCACGTGAGCGAATGCCGCGAACCGCGGCCGCCTTAGCAGTCTTCGTCTGTCGTCAACCTGCTTTCTCCGATTACGTCGCTTCCGCAGAACTGAAGGTCGGCCATGTCCGAGACATAAAACTTATAATTGATGTAGCCGCTAATCGTGGACCCGCTTGGTTTCGTGCAAGTAGTGGAGGTCTCGATGTTGCACCAAGGCAAATTGCCATCGCCCAGATCCCCAAAACCTACTCTGAAGGTAGGAGTGGTGCAATCATCGGAAGCATCGCTGTCGTTCCATCCCGAGGTGCAATCGGCCACCGTGCAAGAGGCTTGCTCACTGCCGCAAACCGGCGCTGTAAAGGCATCGCCGTCCAGGTTGTGCTCGCAGTAGATCGAGTCCGCGTTTTCCTGGCAGTACGCGTAGCGTTGCCCGTGCGTTCTGACTTCGACGCTGTCATAGCGGTTGGTGGAGTCGTTCCAGACCTTGATCTTGCCGCTCAACTTCTTGACCTGGCTCTTGTGACACAATTCTCCCTTGGTGGGACAGCACTTGATCGAACTGACGTTCCTGTACAGCGCATAACCTCTTTTTTTTGACGAGCTGGTCAGTCGGTATCCGTACTTATCATTAGGGATCCTGACCCGCCCATATACCGATCCCCAGTCCGAGCACTGGCTCTGCAGCCCCCATGTACTCCCTCCGGCGACCCCGGTCGACGCTGGCGGCGTGTTGTCCCACCAGCCGTGGAGGCAGCTGGCGTCGCTGTGCGAGATATAGTACGGACAATCCGCCTGACTACCGGTGTCAGTGGGTTCGTCCCATGTGGGGTAGGCCCAGGCATAGGCCGAAAGCAATGAAGCGAAGAGACCGCCCGCAGCCAGTCGTAGTACCTTCGATTTCGCTGCAGCACGCACTGTCGATACGAGAGACTTCATCTTTCTTCTCCTTTTCGGGGTGACCGGAATTTGCGAATCACGGACTGGATGTCGCAATTTCCGGCGTTGCTTGCAGCCGATTCACTACTCCTTTGGCTCGCACTGACTTCCGCGAACGACACCGCCAACAGGACAAAGGCGCATGAGGCCACCGCGGCGAACCGGGCGATCACCGAACCGTGACGACGCAAAGCGGTGCGCGGGCCATTGTTTCTGCGATGAAAGGCGGTGTGCGTTTGCGTTTCCCGTCTCCCAGTCGAATGGTTGAAGTCGTCCGCCCTGTCGCGAAGAAGCGGTGTATCCCGGCGGGTCTCCTGAATTGTCAGGCGTCGGCCGGTTGGCCGAACCGCTTCCGATTCCGCAGCATTGCCGGGCATGTTACCCGTGAAATTCCGTGCGCGGTCCCCCGTGATAAGGGGGGGTGATGATAAAATATATCCTGCCGATATGCAGAAAATTCAGGCAGTTGCCCGGGCACGGACCCGGACGGTTCTAGCGCCGGGGGCCCGGGATGTCGGCCAGCGACAACACCAGCCGGATCAGCTCCGCATGGCGCGAGGGTCCATGCCTGGCGAAGATCTCCTTTAAGCCGGGATTCCCCATATGGAACCGTCCCAGCCCGTTGAGTGGGACGCGAAACCGCTCGACGTGCAGTTCGCCTTCGAATGACGGCCATCTTCGCGCCGGTCCGGATGATTGAGGACCAAGTGGCGGCGTTGGTGGCGCGGAATGGTTTTTTTGCCGGCGATCCGGGCGCACCGTTCCTGTCGGCGGCGACGCGAAGGAACGGGGTGCCGTCGCTCATGCCGGGGCTGGCGGCGGTCTGAGCCGGTCGATACGGCGCAAAATGTCGGCGAACAGGTCACGGGGAATGACAACCTCGGCCATCTGGAACGTGACGCAGCGTCCGTGGCGCACGATCTTCGCTCCGATCTTGAGGGGCGTCTCTCGCAGGCCGGTCGGTGACCGCTGTTCCACGGCATCGGGCAGCGCGAGGGTGCGCATGAAGTTGCCGGGGTTGCAGGCGAGCGCGTGAAGCTGGAGGCGAACGGCATTGCGGTCGAACCTGCGGCGCGACAGGCGTGTCCAGGCGCCGGGCCAGAAGCTGCTCGAGGTGGCCCGGAAGGGGCAGGAGGAAGTCGCCTCCATGAGTTCGCGGAACGCGTTCGAGCGTATTCTGATCGCACTGCAGGAAGCGGCGCTGGATGACGCCGGTTGGCAGGCCGCCTCCGGCCTGATTGACGAAGCCTGCGGGACGAAGGGCAATATGCTGGTATTCGGTGACGGTTGCTCGCAGGACGACATCGAATTGTTCTTTGCCAGGTTCTGCTACCGCGGGCAGCGTTGCGAGGAATGGGAACGGCTGTATTTCGACGTCTACCATGCCCGGGACGAACGCATGCCGCGCCTCAGGCGGATGCCCGACAGCCACCTGGTTCATGTCTCGGGTCTCTACTCGGACCGGGAAAAGAAGGCCTCCCCCGCATATAACGAGGCGCTGCCTCTCTCCCATATGCGGGACAGTCTGAACGTGCGCATGGACGGTCCCGGCGGCTCCCGCATCGTGTGGGTCATGGCCGATCCTGTCGATGCGGAGGGCTGGTCGTCCGAACGGGTGGACATGATAGGGCGCCTCCTGCTGCATCTGCGCCAGTTCGTCTGCGTCCGGCAGGAGCTGGTCGAAGCGGACGCGCTGGGCAACTCGCTTGCCGGGTTGCTCGACTACACCGGTGCCGGAGTGATCCAGCTGGACCGCCGCGGGCGGATCGTGGAGGCGAACGACCGCGCCCGGGACCTCCTGCGGCAAGGCGACGGGTTGTTCGACGAGGGCGGTTGCCTGCGGGCCCTGTCCCCGGAAGACGATGCCGGCCTCCAGCGGCTGTTGGCGCGCGTGCTGCCGCCTCCGGGCGGACAGGGCGCGAGCGGCTCGGCAACGGTGCGGCGCCCGACGGGGCTGGCGCGGCTGGTGCTGCATGCCAGCCCGGTGGCGGACCGCCAGGTGGACGCCCGTCCCCGCGGCGTCGCCGCGCTCGTCCTGGTCGCGGACCCGTCGCGCCGGGCGCGTATCGATCCGGGCATGGCGTCGGCGTTGCTCGGCCTCACCCCGGCGGAGAGCCAGGTGGCCGCGATGCTGGCCGAAGGCAGGACGGTCCCCGAGATCGCGCGGGAGACGGGCCGCAGGGAAAGCACCGTTCGCTGGCACTTAAAGGAGATCTTCGCCAGGCATGGACTCGCGCGCCATGCGGAGTTGATCCGGCTGGTCCTGTCGCTGCCCGACATCCCGTGGACCCGGCCCTAGAACCGCCCGGAACCTTGTCCCAAAACCAGGACATTTCCTGCAAATCGCCGGGATATTTATTGGCATACCCCCCCCCTTATCACGGGGGTCCATGCGTGAAGGTTTACGGATAACATCCGCTTTGACGCTGTGGGGAACGCAACGAACACAGTTCATGGTTGGGTAACTGCGCCCGTGCCGGGATACACCGTTTCTTCGCGACAGGGCGGACGACTTCAACCCTTCTACAGGGAGACGGGAAACGCACACGCACACCGCCTTTCATCGCAGAAACAATGGCGCGCGCACCGCTTTGCGTCGTCACGGTTCGGCAATCGCCCGGTTCGCTGCGGTGGCCTCATGCGCCTTTGTCCTGTTGGCGGTGTCGTTCGCGGAAGTCGGTGCGAGCCAAAGGAATAGTGAATCGGCTGCAAGCAACGCCGGAAATTGCGACATCCAGTCCGTGATTCGCAAATTCCGGTCACCCCGAAGAGGAGAAGAAAGATGAAGTCTCTCGTATCGACAGTGCGCGCTGCAGCGAAATCGAAGATACTTCGACTGGCCGCGGGCGGTCTCTTCCTTTCATTGCTTTCGGCGCATGCCTGGGCCTACGCCACAGCGGACCCACCCACTCACACCGGTAGTTCGGCGGATTGTCCGTACGGTATCTCGCACAGCGACGCCAGCTGCCTCCACGGCTGGTGGGACAACACGCCGCCAGCGTCGACCGGGGCAGCCGGAGGGAGTACATGGGGGGTGCAGAGCATGTGCTCGGACTGGGGATCGGTATATGGGCGGGTCAGGCTGTCCAGGAGTGGCAGTAGGTACGGATACCTACTGACCAACTCGTCAAAAAAAAGAGATTATTCTCTGTACAACAACGTCGAATCGGTCAAGTGCTGTCCCAACAAGGGAGAATTGTGTCACAAGAGCCAGGTCAAGAAGTTGAACGGCAAGATCAAGGTCTGGAACAGCTCAACCAACAGCTATGACAGCGTCGAAGTCAGAACGCACGGGCAACGCTACGCGTACTGCCAGGAAAACGCGGACTCGATCTACTGCGAGCACAACCTGGACGGCGATGCCTTTACAGCGCCGGTTTGCGGCAGTGAGCAAGCCTCTTGCACGGTGGCCGATTGCACCTCGGGATGGAACGACAGCGATGCTTCCGATGATTGCACCACTCCTACCTTCAGAGTAGGTTTTGGGGATCTGGGCGATGGCAATTTGCCTTGGTGCAACATCGAGACCTCCACTACTTGCACGAAACCAAGCGGGTCCACGATTAGCGGCTACATCAATTATAAGTTTTATGTCTCGGACATGGCCGACCTTCAGTTCTGCGGAAGCGACGTAATCGGAGAAAGCAGGTTGACGACAGACGAAGACTGCTAAGGCGGCCGCGGTTCGCGGCATTCGCTCTCGCGGCCTCCGTGCTACCCGGAGGCCGCGTGCAGATGGGATTTCCGGGGGTAGCTGCGTTGAAGCTCCTGCCGGTGACCTGCACCGCGCTCTGCATCGTAGTGGCACGGCAACGGCGCACAGCAGAGGCCCGGCCGGCGCCCTTGAGCGTAAGCATCCGCCGAGGACCGCAGGGTATCCTGGGGTGAATTTGTCGGCGGGGTCTTGCTGATTGGGGAGTGTCGGCTGGCTTGTCTGGCTATGCAGCGTGATGGTGCTGCCGGCTGTCCTGCCAGTTCCAGGGAAGGAGTTCATCGAGCCGTTTCTGTGGCGTTCCGGCGATGCGTCTGAGGACATCGGCGAGCCAGGCTTGGGGGTCGACGTCGTTCAACTTGGCAGTGCCGATGAGGGTGTACATGGCCGCGGCGCGCCTGCCGCCGCGGTCCGAGCCGGCGAACAGCCATGACTTTCTGCCGAGGGCAATACCCCTGAGCGCGCGCTCGGCGGCATTGTTTGTAAGGCAGATGCGTCCGTCGTCGAGGAAGCGGGCGAAGCGGTCCCAGCGCCTGAGCATGTAGTCCATGGCCTTGGCCACGGGGGCATGGCGGGAGAGCCTGGCGCGTTCGGCCTTCATCCAGGCCTCGAGATCGGCCAGCGCCGGCGCGCTCAGTTCCTGTCGGACGGTATGGCGCTGCTCGGCGGTCTTGCCCTTGATGCCGCGCTCGATGTCGAACAGCAGGTCGATCCGCTTCACCGCCTCCAGCGCCAGCGGCGAGATCGGCGGCGCATTTTTGCCTCGCCCCTTGCTCGCCGCAATGTCGGCGAGCTCGAAGAACTTCCTCCGGCTATGCGCCCAACACGCTGCCTCGGTGACAGGCCCCGGCGATCTTCCTGCCGCATAGAGGCGGTTGTAGCCGGCGTAGATGTCCGCCTGGAAGATGCCGGTGAAAGTCCGCAGATGCTCTTGCGGGTGTTTGCCGGACCGGTCCCGCGAGTAATGGAACAGGGCCGCCGGCGGGTCCGGACCGCCGAACGGCGCGTCGTCGCGGACATAGACCCAGGCCCGCGCGGTGTCCGTCTTGCCCTTCGCCAGCACCGGCACGGGGGTGTCGTCACCGTGCAGACGCTCCGCCGCCAGCACATGGTCTGCGATCAGGTCGTGCAGCGGCTTCAGCGCCACGGTGCAGGCGCCCACCTGGTCGGCCAGGGTCGACAGGCTGAGGTCGACGCCTTCGCGGGCATAGCGGTCCCGCTGCCGGTTCAGCGGCTGATGCGTCCCATACTTCTCGAAGACAAGCATTGCGAGCAGGTTGGGGCCGGCCCAGCCACGGGGAACGACATGGAACGGCGCCGGCGGCTGGGAGATCTTCTCGCAATGGCGGCAAGTGAACTTCTCGCGCACCGTCTGGACCACCTTCCACTGGCGCGGAATGACCTCCAGCGTCTCGGTGATGTCCTCGCCGATCTTCGAGAGCTTCTCCGAGCCGCAGCACCCACAGGCACTCGGCGCGGGCACCACCACACGCTCCCGCGGCAGATGTTCGGGGAACGGCTTGCGCCCGGACCGGCGGCGGCGGGTGAACCCCTTCACCTGCGTCGTCCCGGCTGCCGCCTGTTCGGCCGCCAGCTCGTCCTCGGTGGCACTCGCCTCAAGCTCGTCGAGCTGGAGTTCCAGTTGGTCGAGAAGCCGCTGCTTGCGCTCCGAACGCTGGCCGTAAAGCGCGCGACGGAGCTTCTCGATCATCAGCTTCAAGGCGGCGATCTGCGCTTCGGCCTCGGTGGCCTTCGCCCTGGCATCGATCACCTCGGCTTCCGCCGCAGCCAGCGCCGTCCTCAGAGCGTCGATGTCCGATCCGTCCGGCATGCCCGGAAGCGAATCACAACAACCGCTCCGCCGCTATGCCAATCCTGTCGGGTGAGTCCATTTGCCGCCCGTCAGCCGGCCCGCGACGGTCGCCAGGTCCGAACCGGGTTGCGATCGCGGTAGGGACGGCTGTTGCCAGCCGCCCCCCGCACAGATCCGTACGTGCCCGATTAAGGCATACGGCTCCTACCGCCGGTGTTTGACGAGGAAGCGTTGCTCCGGCCACGGGTGCATCACGCTCGGCTTCGGTAGCCACCTTGCGACGATCACATTCATCCGCCGCCACGTCATCCGTCGGGCGCGCTGGCTTCGCCTTCGCAGGCTCAGATACCAGCGCACCTTTATGTGATGGCGCACCGCACGGACGGACCATAAGTTGGTCGGGACCGAGAAGTAGCCGTAGTGCCCTTGCAGCACCTTGGCCAGCCACCGCCCCTGTTCGTCGATTGGCCTGTGCCGGATGCGTCTCAGGCCCTCGGCGACCCGTTTGATGAGCGTCCACTTGCGCCCGCGCCTTGTCTTTCGGTGGAGCTGGAAGCCCTTCCCGTTCCGCTTCGACCCGCAGATATGGGTGAAGCCGAGAAAGTCGAACGTGTCGGGCTTCCTCTCGTAAGCGGTGCCGACGGGGCACCCGGCTTTCAGCTTGACGAGGGCCTGAAGGGAAGCAGCTCGTCGATACGGCTGTTCGGATGGCCTGCGGCGATGGCTTCGAGTGTGGCCTTGAGCCAAGCATAGGGCTCGACACGGTTCAGCTTCGCGGTCTCGATGAGCGAAGCGATGCGCGCCCATGCGGCGGCGCCTTCGTCGTGGCCGGCGAACAGTGCGTTTTTGCGATTCAGGGCGATCGGCCGGGCGAGATTCTCGACACTGTTGCTGTCCATCTCGACGCGGCCGTCGGCGAGGAAGTCCTGGAGACCGTCCCAGTGGCGAGCGATATAGGCGAGCTTTTCGCCGAGGCGGGACTTGGGCGAGACGCGGGCGCGCTGCTGCCTCAGCCATTCGCCGAAGGCCTGGACCAGGGGCGCGGACCGCGCCTGCCGTTCGGCAAGACGCCGCTCGGGCGTGCTGCCGCGGATCTCGGCCTCGATGGCGTAGAGTTCGGCGATCCGGCGCAGGCCCTCGGCCGCGATCTCCGAGCCGCTGCTGTCGTAGATTTCGCGGAGCCGGCGCCGACAATGCGCCCAACAGTATGCAAGCCGCATCGGCGCGCCGCCCTTGCGGCTCGGCAGGGTCAGCCGGTTGTAGCCGGCATAGCCGTCCACCTGCAGGATGCCGTCGAAGCCCTTGAGGAACCTTTCAGCATATTCGCCGCCGCGCCCCGGTGCGTAGAAGTACACGACGCCCGGCGGATCGGGCCCGCCCCAGGCGCGGTCGTCGCGGGCCAGCGCCCACAGCCAGCCGGTCTTCGTCCTGCCGCGGCCCGGATCGAGCACCGGCGCGCGCGTCTCGTCCATGAAGAGCTTCGAAGAGCGCTTGAGGTGCGCTGCCAGCCGGTCGGCCACCGGTCTCAGGTGGAACGATGCCCTGCCGACCCAGCCGGCCAAGGTCGAGCGGTCCAGGTCGAGACCGGAACGCGCGTAGATCTGTACTTGGCGATAGAGGGGTGGTAAGCGGTGCCGACGGGGCACCCGGCTTTCAGCTTGACGAGGGCCTGAAGGGAAGCAGCTCGTCGATACGGCTGTTCGGATGGCCTGCGGCGATGGCTTCGAGTGTGGCCTTGAGCCAAGCATAGGGCTCGACACGGTTCAGCTTCGCGGTCTCGATGAGCGAAGCGATGCGCGCCCATGCGGCGGCGCCTTCGTCGTGGCCGGCGAACAGTGCGTTTTTGCGATTCAGGGCGATCGGCCGGGCGAGATTCTCGACACTGTTGCTGTCCATCTCGACGCGGCCGTCGGCGAGGAAGACCTGGAGACCGTCCCAGTGGCGAGCGATATAGGCGAGCTTTTCGCCGAGGCGGGACTTGGGCGAGACGCGGGCGCGCTGCTGCCTCAGCCATTCGCCGAAGGCCTGGACCAGGGGCGCGGACCGCGCCTGCCGTTCGGCAAGACGCCGCTCGGGCGTGCTGCCGCGGATCTCGGCCTCGATGGCGTAGAGTTCGGCGATCCGGCGCAGGCCCTCGGCCGCGATCTCCGAGCCGCTGCTGTCGTAGATTTCGCGGAGCCGGCGCCGACAATGCGCCCAACAGTATGCAAGCCGCATCGGCGCGCCGCCCTTGCGGCTCGGCAGGGTCAGCCGGTTGTAGCCGGCATAGCCGTCCACCTGCAGGATGCCGTCGAAGCCCTTGAGGAACCTTTCAGCATATTCGCCGCCGCGCCCCGGTGCGTAGAAGTACACGACGCCCGGCGGATCGGGCCCGCCCCAGGCGCGGTCGTCGCGGGCCAGCGCCCACAGCCAGCCGGTCTTCGTCCTGCCGCGGCCCGGATCGAGCACCGGCGCGCGCGTCTCGTCCATGAAGAGCTTCGAAGAGCGCTTGAGGTGCGCTGCCAGCCGGTCGGCCACCGGTCTCAGGTGGAACGATGCCCTGCCGACCCAGCCGGCCAAGGTCGAGCGGTCCAGGTCGAGACCGGAACGCGCGTAGATCTGTACTTGGCGATAGAGGGGTGTGTGCTCGGCGTATTTGGAGACGAGCACATGGGCGATCGCGCCCTCGGTCGGCAGGCCGCCCTCGATCAGCCGGGCCGGCGCCAGCGCCTGGGTGACGCCCTGCTCGCAGGACCGGCAGGCGTATTTCGGGCGCACCGTGACGATCACCCGAAGCTGCGCCGGCACGATGTCCAGGCGCTCCGTGCGATCCTCGCCGATCTTCACCATCTCCCCGCAGCCGCAGGGGCAGAGCGTGCTCTCCGGCTCGATCACCTGCTCGATCCGCTCCAGATGCTCCGGAAGATGGCCAATATTGCGCTTGGCCCGAGGCCGCTTCGGCGCGCGCGGCGGCGACGGATCACCAGCCGCGGCCTCCGCTTCCACCTCCGCGGACGCGCCCTCCAGGTCCTCGAACGCCAGTTGGCGCTCGTCCGCCAACAGCTTCTCCGACCTCTTGCCATACAGCAGGCGGATCAGCTCCAGGTTCAGATGTTCGAGACGGCGGATACGCTCCGCCTGCACCCCGTTGCGGTCCGTCAGAACCTCATTCTCGCCCGCAAGGCAGGCCTTGTCTTCCGCCAGCGTCTCGTTCTCGACGCGAAGTGTCTCCAGCGCCGCAAGCGCCTGCCTCGCAGCCGCCGCCTGTTCGGGCGTCAGCGTGTTGAGGTCCATCTCCGCAAGCGCAGCCATGGCCAATCTGGTAGCACAGTGTCGGGGAGCCGGAAGCCCCGATCCACCCGGTGAGTCATTCGGCCTCAGCCGGGCGCCGCGCCGACAGCGCCCGCACACGCCGCCAGTCCAGGCCGGAGAACAATGCCTCGAACTGCGCATGGTTCAGCGACATCACACCGTCGCGGATCGCCGGCCACACGAAGCCCTGGTCCTCCAGGCGCTTGTAGACCATCACCAACCCGGTCCCGTCCCAGTAGATCAGCTTCAGCCTGTCAGCTCGTTTCGCACGGAACGCAAAGACCGTTCCCGTGAACGGGTCCTTGCGCAACACGCTCTTCACATGCGCGACAAGGCCGTCGTGCTGCTTCCTGAAGTCCACGGGCTTCGTCGCAATCACGATCCGGACCCGGTTCGAGGGGAAGATCATGCCGAGACGTTCAGCGCAGAGACGATCTCGGCGATCCGGCCCGCCGGCGTCGCAGCGTCCAGACGAAGCGTCACCCGGTCCCGGATCACTTCCAGGCGCTCGCCGCCCGACGCCGGAACCCGACCCTCGTCCTGACGCAAGACCACCGGAGCAAAACCCATCTCGTCCTCCAGCGCCGGCAACACCAGAAGGCCCTTCCGTGCCTGGCGGCGCCATTCCGAGAGCTGGTTCGAGTTGATCTCGTAGCGACGCGCCACCCCGGCGACCGTCGCGCCTTCCTCCAATGTCTCGGCAACAATCCGCGCCTTCACCGAAGCCGGCCAGCGGCGACGATAGCCGCCACGCGCCGGCAACACTTCAACACTGGCGTTGGTGAGAATCTCTGCTGAGGGCTCCAATGAGAAATTCCCTTCGTCTCATTCCAAACCCTAACTCCCACATCACAAGGCCCGCATGAAGGTGGGCCGCTCGCACCGCATACTTCCTCTCGCCCCTCGCTTTGCGCCGTTCGGCCACGAAGCGTCCGAAGGCGATGAGGCGCGTCTTTTCCCCGTTCAACTCCAGCGCGAACTTCGCGAGCCGCTCATCGAGGTCACGTCGGAACGCATCCGCATCGTCCTTGTGCTGGAACCCGACGACCGTGTCGTCGGCATAGCGCACGACAATCATGGCGCCGGTTGCGCGGCGTTTTCGCCACGCTGCGACCCACGCATCGTAGACATAGTGGAGGTAGATGTTCGCCAACAGCGGCGATATCACCGCCCCTTGCGGCGTTCCCTCCTTTGTCCGGATGCGTTTGTTGTCGTCCAGCACGCCCGCCTTCAGCCATTTGACGATCAGG
Organism: Alphaproteobacteria bacterium; assembly: GCA_965261985.1. Taxonomy (GTDB): domain Bacteria; phylum Pseudomonadota; class Alphaproteobacteria; order Bin95; family Bin95; genus Bin95. The sequence continues at coordinate 2,348,282 of OZ253490.1, read as the reverse complement.
CGGACGATCCTCTTGTCCGCGATCCGGTGCTCGACGAACCGAATCAGCCATTCATGGCTGATCTTGTCGAAGAACGAGCGGATGTCGGCGTCGAGGACCCAGGCAATGCTGCGTGACTTGAGCCCGTACGCGAGAGCATCCAGCGCATCGTGCTGGCTGCGCCCCGGTCGGAACCCGTAGCTGAAGCCCAGGAACTCCGCCTCGTAGATCGGCGTCAGGATCATGACCACTGCCATCTGGACGATCTTGTCCTCGATGGCGACAATGCCGAGCGGCCGTTCTCCGCCGTCGGGCTTCGGGATCATCACCCGTCGCGACGGCAGCGCCCGATACGCTCCCCGGTGCAGACGTGCGTGCAAGTCGCGGAGCCGAAGCTCCCTTTCCTGCTCGTAGTCCGCCCACGTCTCCTTGTCGATGCCCGCGGACGCGTTCCTGTTCAACGCGAAGAATGCGCCTCGAAGGACATCGATATTGAGGTGGTGGAAGAGCGCCGTCAGTCTTTCCGTTCCGTTCCTGTTGACGGCTCCTCGTATGCGGCCCTGCGCCTGTGACACGGCTTCCCGGCTCTGTGTCCGGTCCGTGCTTTGCTGGCCCGCATTCCCTTTGGTCCGGCCCCTTCCCTCCATCGGCTCCGCGACAGGCATGCCCGTCTTGTTCGCCAACTTCATCGGTACTATGGGCCAGTCTGACTTCTGCGATCCGTGCATCATGGTCGTCGGCCTCCGGCCTTCACCATGCGGCCCGCGCCACGGCTGGCGCGGGCGGATACGCAGACCTCTTGCTTCCCGAAGAGAGACTTACGTGCATGCCAGGGTCTACAGACGACGCGGAGCCGGAGAGGCACTCGCATAGCGCGCCACCCGTATTGCCTTCTGCCGATTGGAAAGCATCGGCACTCCGTATGTGAAGTCTTTCGCCGCTCAATGGCTGGCCTACACGCACCCCTGTCAACGCTTCGCCGACAGCCTCGCGGCTGCCTGCGCATGACTCGGGGCCGATGCGGTTTGCTAGACCTTCATCGCAAGGGACTTTCACCCTCTATCTCCTCTTCAGTTAGAGCAACGCACCCAATCGATCCCCTCCAGCAGGTAGCCAAGCTGCGCCGCGCTGATCGATACCGCTTCGCCCGACGCCGAAGGCCAGGGGAACCGACCGCGCTCCAGGCGCTTGGCGTAGAGCGACGTGCCGAGCCCGTCATGCCAGAGAATCTTGACGAGGTCACCTCTGCGTCCACGGAAGATGAAGAGGTCGCCTGCATGGGGATCGCGGCCCAGGCCCTGCTGAACCTGAAGCGCCAGCGTGTTCATCCCGCGCCGCATGTCCGTCACGCCGGTCGCGAGCCAGACCCGCGCCCCGCTCGGCACCGGGATCATCGCCGCTCCAGAACCCCGAGCACCCGCGACAGCGCCGTCGCGTCCACATCCCGGTCGACCGTCACACGCGAGCCGTCCGCCAGGGCAATCTCGATCCAGCCAGAGCGCGAGGGTTCGACATCCGTCGACCCCGGCAACAGCTTCGCCGGCTCCGCCCCTTCCGTCGACGAGACAACCACCGGGACGAAGCCGCCCACCACACGCGCCAGCTCCCGATACTGGCGCCGCCAACCGAAGACCTGGTTCGCGTTCACGTCATGCCGGCGCGCCACAACCGAAACTGAAACCCCGGGCTGGTAGCTCTCCGCCACGATCCGGCGCTTCCGCGCCTCGCTCCAGCGACGGCGACGACGGCGAAACATAACCTCGCCCCTGGCGCCCGACTGTTCCGCTTCGTCCGACATCCGCACAAGTGTCCACTTATCCTTAATGGACACTTACGGCGTGCCCACCTCCGAGCGCGCACCATCCCAGATCCCGGACAAAAGCCACAGGCGGCCTACCTCGGAGGCTTACCCTTGAGCTGACGCTCAAGCAGGCAATCTTCCTGGCCCTGAAGAATAGCCGCGCGGCGATCGGGGCGCGGCTCGGGCGCGAGGAGCAGAAGTTCTCGCTGGAGGCGGCGGAGGAGCGCTACGACCCGATGGCGGGGAGTCTCAGCCTGGGGACGAGTGCCGCGAGCCGGGGGGACGAGACGGCGGATGCCTCTGCTCCTACACCACGCATGGGGACACGACCGCCGCTAGAATCGGGCCATCGGGCAGAAGGAACCACCATGCCGGGTCTCAAACGATACTTCGCCGCGGTTGCTGCGGCAGTCACGACCACGCTGCTTCCGGTCGTCCCGACACACGCACAAGACGCAGCCCACGGCTCCATAGCCTTCGGTCGATATGCAGAAGACCAGGCCGTCTCATACGGATTTGCCTGGAACTTTGCAGGCGCCGATGAGGCGCGCGAGGCGGCGATGAGCGGCTGTGTCGCCGGGGGCGGAACGGATTGCGGCGAGCTCGTCTGGTTCGAGAACGGTTGCGGCGCTCTTGCGCTGGACCGGCACGGCTCGGCTCAGGGAAGGTCAGGCATGACCCGGGAACATGCCGAAGCGGCCGCTCTCCAGACATGCGTGGCGGCGGGCGGGGCAGGCTGTGCTGTCATTGGGGCGCAATGCGCCGGTCCCGGCGGGCAGGCCGGCACATGGTCAAGCAGCCAGAGTGTGCTTGCGCCGCCTGAAGAGCCGGGCAGCATGACCGCCAGAGGCCCGGGCGACGAGACGCTGACGCGCGAACAGCGCGTCCGCGCACAGCAGGGCCTCGCAATGCTGGGATTTGATGCCGTTCCCGCCGACGGCGCGTTCGGACCGCGCACCAGGTCGGCGATCTGGCAGTGGCAGCAAGCGAAAGGCAACGAAGCGACGGGCTACCTTACCCGGGACGAGGCTGAGACACTCGCGGCTGGCGCGCCAATCCGGGAGAAAGCGGCATCGCAGGAAGCGGCGCGGGGAACCCGATCGGGAAATCAGGTCCTCTACTTCGCTGCAGCGGGGCCGAAATGCACGGGAATGCCGGAAGGATCGGATTGCTGGAAAGAGATTTCCAACAAGCCGGGGTGCTTTTTCTTTGATCTTTACTACCGCTCTGACTCGACAATAACTTGGTCCGGCAGTTGTTCCGGCGTATGCGGTGCGAGCGGCCCACCTTCATGCGGGCCTTGTGATGTGGGAGTTAGGGTTTGGAATGAGACGAAGGGAATTTCTCATTGGAGCCCTCAGCAGAGATTCTCACCAACGCCAGTGTTGAAGTGTTGCCGGCGCGTGGCGGCTATCGTCGCCGCTGGCCGGCTTCGGTGAAGGCGCGGATTGTTGCCGAGACATTGGAGGAAGGCGCGACGGTCGCCGGGGTGGCGCGTCGCTACGAGATCAACTCGAACCAGCTCTCGGAATGGCGCCGCCAGGCACGGAAGGGCCTTCTGGTGTTGCCGGCGCTGGAGGACGAGATGGGTTTTGCTCCGGTGGTCTTGCGTCAGGACGAGGGTCGGGTTCCGGCGTCGGGCGGCGAGCGCCTGGAAGTGATCCGGGACCGGGTGACGCTTCGTCTGGACGCTGCGACGCCGGCGGGCCGGATCGCCGAGATCGTCTCTGCGCTGAACGTCTCGGCATGATCTTCCCCTCGAACCGGGTCCGGATCGTGATTGCGACGAAGCCCGTGGACTTCAGGAAGCAGCACGACGGCCTTGTCGCGCATGTGAAGAGCGTGTTGCGCAAGGACCCGTTCACGGGAACGGTCTTTGCGTTCCGTGCGAAACGAGCTGACAGGCTGAAGCTGATCTACTGGGACGGGACCGGGTTGGTGATGGTCTACAAGCGCCTGGAGGACCAGGGCTTCGTGTGGCCGGCGATCCGCGACGGTGTGATGTCGCTGAACCATGCGCAGTTCGAGGCATTGTTCTCCGGCCTGGACTGGCGGCGTGTGCGGGCGCTGTCGGCGCGGCGCCCGGCTGAGGCCGAATGACTCACCGGGTGGATCGGGGCTTCCGGCTCCCCGACACTGTGCTACCAGATTGGCCATGGCTGCGCTTGCGGAGATGGACCTCAACACGCTGACGCCCGAACAGGCGGCGGCTGCGAGGCAGGCGCTTGCGGCGCTGGAGACACTTCGCGTCGAGAACGAGACGCTGGCGGAAGACAAGGCCTGCCTTGCGGGCGAGAATGAGGTTCTGACGGACCGCAACGGGGTGCAGGCGGAGCGTATCCGCCGTCTCGAACATCTGAACCTGGAGCTGATCCGCCTGCTGTATGGCAAGAGGTCGGAGAAGCTGTTGGCGGACGAGCGCCAACTGGCGTTCGAGGACCTGGAGGGCGCGTCCGCGGAGGTGGAAGCGGAGGCCGCGGCTGGTGATCCGTCGCCGCCGCGCGCGCCGAAGCGGCCTCGGGCCAAGCGCAATATTGGCCATCTTCCGGAGCATCTGGAGCGGATCGAGCAGGTGATCGAGCCGGAGAGCACGCTCTGCCCCTGCGGCTGCGGGGAGATGGTGAAGATCGGCGAGGATCGCACGGAGCGCCTGGACATCGTGCCGGCGCAGCTTCGGGTGATCGTCACGGTGCGCCCGAAATACGCCTGCCGGTCCTGCGAGCAGGGCGTCACCCAGGCGCTGGCGCCGGCCCGGCTGATCGAGGGCGGCCTGCCGACCGAGGGCGCGATCGCCCATGTGCTCGTCTCCAAATACGCCGAGCACACACCCCTCTATCGCCAAGTACAGATCTACGCGCGTTCCGGTCTCGACCTGGACCGCTCGACCTTGGCCGGCTGGGTCGGCAGGGCATCGTTCCACCTGAGACCGGTGGCCGACCGGCTGGCAGCGCACCTCAAGCGCTCTTCGAAGCTCTTCATGGACGAGACGCGCGCGCCGGTGCTCGATCCGGGCCGCGGCAGGACGAAGACCGGCTGGCTGTGGGCGCTGGCCCGCGACGACCGCGCCTGGGGCGGGCCCGATCCGCCGGGCGTCGTGTACTTCTACGCACCGGGGCGCGGCGGCGAATATGCTGAAAGGTTCCTCAAGGGCTTCGACGGCATCCTGCAGGTGGACGGCTATGCCGGCTACAACCGGCTGACCCTGCCGAGCCGCAAGGGCGGCGCGCCGATGCGGCTTGCATACTGTTGGGCGCATTGTCGGCGCCGGCTCCGCGAAATCTACGACAGCAGCGGCTCGGAGATCGCGGCCGAGGGCCTGCGCCGGATCGCCGAACTCTACGCCATCGAGGCCGAGATCCGCGGCAGCACGCCCGAGCGGCGTCTTGCCGAACGGCAGGCGCGGTCCGCGCCCCTGGTCCAGGCCTTCGGCGAATGGCTGAGGCAGCAGCGCGCCCGCGTCTCGCCCAAGTCCCGCCTCGGCGAAAAGCTCGCCTATATCGCTCGCCACTGGGACGGTCTCCAGGTCTTCCTCGCCGACGGCCGCGTCGAGATGGACAGCAACAGTGTCGAGAATCTCGCCCGGCCGATCGCCCTGAATCGCAAAAACGCACTGTTCGCCGGCCACGACGAAGGCGCCGCCGCATGGGCGCGCATCGCTTCGCTCATCGAGACCGCGAAGCTGAACCGTGTCGAGCCCTATGCTTGGCTCAAGGCCACACTCGAAGCCATCGCCGCAGGCCATCCGAACAGCCGTATCGACGAGCTGCTTCCCTTCAGGCCCTCGTCAAGCTGAAAGCCGGGTGCCCCGTCGGCACCGCTTACCACCCCTCTATCGCCAAGTACAGATCTACGCGCGTTCCGGTCTCGACCTGGACCGCTCGACCTTGGCCGGCTGGGTCGGCAGGGCATCGTTCCACCTGAGACCGGTGGCCGACCGGCTGGCAGCGCACCTCAAGCGCTCTTCGAAGCTCTTCATGGACGAGACGCGCGCGCCGGTGCTCGATCCGGGCCGCGGCAGGACGAAGACCGGCTGGCTGTGGGCGCTGGCCCGCGACGACCGCGCCTGGGGCGGGCCCGATCCGCCGGGCGTCGTGTACTTCTACGCACCGGGGCGCGGCGGCGAATATGCTGAAAGGTTCCTCAAGGGCTTCGACGGCATCCTGCAGGTGGACGGCTATGCCGGCTACAACCGGCTGACCCTGCCGAGCCGCAAGGGCGGCGCGCCGATGCGGCTTGCATACTGTTGGGCGCATTGTCGGCGCCGGCTCCGCGAAATCTACGACAGCAGCGGCTCGGAGATCGCGGCCGAGGGCCTGCGCCGGATCGCCGAACTCTACGCCATCGAGGCCGAGATCCGCGGCAGCACGCCCGAGCGGCGTCTTGCCGAACGGCAGGCGCGGTCCGCGCCCCTGGTCCAGGCCTTCGGCGAATGGCTGAGGCAGCAGCGCGCCCGCGTCTCGCCCAAGTCCCGCCTCGGCGAAAAGCTCGCCTATATCGCTCGCCACTGGGACGGTCTCCAGGACTTCCTCGCCGACGGCCGCGTCGAGATGGACAGCAACAGTGTCGAGAATCTCGCCCGGCCGATCGCCCTGAATCGCAAAAACGCACTGTTCGCCGGCCACGACGAAGGCGCCGCCGCATGGGCGCGCATCGCTTCGCTCATCGAGACCGCGAAGCTGAACCGTGTCGAGCCCTATGCTTGGCTCAAGGCCACACTCGAAGCCATCGCCGCAGGCCATCCGAACAGCCGTATCGACGAGCTGCTTCCCTTCAGGCCCTCGTCAAGCTGAAAGCCGGGTGCCCCGTCGGCACCGCTTACGTTCCGGCGATACCGCCCACGGAACGGGAACGCTACACAGGGCGTTCGGTCAAGGGACCGGAGAGATTGCCTACGGGAAAGAACAGGGACACTGGGTCCTGCGCTCCTCCGACGGGGATCTCCTCGAGGGACCCTATGTGGACGGCGAGTGGCACGGCCACTGGGTCATCCGCTGGTCCGGCGGGCAAGTCGAAGAAGGCCCCTATGTGGACGGCAAACGCGACGGCCATTGGGTCATCCGCTGGTCCGGCGGGCAAGTCGAAGAAGGCCCCTATGTGGACGGCAAAGCGCACGGCCACTGGGTCAGTCGCGACCCGGACGGGGCTGTCTACAAGGGACCCTATGTGGACGGCAGACGCGACGGCCGGTGGGTCTTCCGCTACGCCAACGGCACCGGCATCGAAGCCGACTACCGCAACGGTTCGCGCGACGGCCAGCCGGGGGTCTATATCACCAAGGACGGCACCCGCATTCAGGGGCGGTTTTCCGGCGACGGCAACTGTTTCAGGGACAGTGACGGCGATCTTCGGACCTGGTCGGGCAAGAAGGAGAAGTGCACCTCCGGTTAACGGGCCGTCGCTGACCTCCGGGAACCGTCCCCCGCGCCGCGACCGCCCGCTTCGGAAATGCCCACAGGCACTCGACGAGACAACCACCGGGACGAAGCCCCCCACCACACGCGCCAACTCCCGATACTGGCGACGCCAACCGAAGACCTGGTTCGCGTTCACGTCGTGCCGGCGCGCCACAACCGAAGCTAAAACCCCGGGCTGGTAGCTCTCCGCCACGATCCGGCGCTTCCGCGCTTCGCTCCAGCGACGGCGGCGACCATAACCTCGCCCCTGGCGCCCGACTGTTCCGCTTCGTCCGACGTCCGTACAAGTGTCCACTTATCCTTGGTGGACACTTACAGGGGCTTCGGGCCGGATATCGACACCTGGGAGCTCCGAAACGCGCGGCTGCAGGAGCGCATCAACCTCCGCACCTTCCGGGACAGCGCGGCCGTCATTGTCGGCTCGGTGATTTCCGCCTATCGGGGCGTGCTGAGCGCGGGGCGGCGGCTCGTCATCGCCCGCGAAGCGCTGGAGCGTGCGCAGCGGCACCTGGCGATCAACCGGGCGCTGGTGGACGAATCGTCCAGGCCTTGTCCCAAAACCAGAACATTTCCTGCATACGACAGGATTATCTCGGCATATCCCCCGTGATTGCGGGGGACCATGTGAGACGATTCACGAATAACATTTACTTCGATGCCGCTGGGAACGGAATGATCGCAGTTCACGGTTGGGCAGCTGCGCCCGCGCCAGGATCGCAGGAGGCTCCCCGGGATACACCGTTCTTCGCGACAGGGCAGACGATCTCGACCGTTCGACGGGGAGACGAAACCGGCCATTCGGCGAGAGCCCGAATATCTTCAATCCTTCTACCAAGGAGACGGAACGATGAAGACGCAATTCGCAGAAACAATCGTTGCCGCAGTTCGAGGTGACAGGGCTGTTCTTCGGGAGCGTTGCCGTGCGGCGCCCGGGAGGATGCTCGCAGCCGTCAACCGACTGATCGGCCTGATGGCCCTGGCAGTGTTGGCAGCGACGGCACTCGCTCCGGGTTCCGCTTACGCCGCCTGCGGATCGAGCAACCGGATAGCGAGTTCCAGTGCCAATTGCCTGAACGCTAGTTGGGACAACGGCACCCATCTTTGGACACATTCCTCCGCTTCGGCCCGTAACGTGTGTTCGGACCTTGGAACGGTCGTTGCGAAAGTTGATATCAGAGGCGCCACGGATTGGACTTGGCATCTGACCAATGACACTACTCGGCAGGGCACAAGTGATCATAATTTCCGAGGTGTGTATTGTTGCTCGGATCTCAGCGATCTTTGCTCAATTTCTGATATAGTTAACGCCACCAGTTGTACAACCCAGTTCGACAGCAGCCCTGCAAGCGATACCTGTAACAATGTATCGATGTCGAGAAGCACAAAGAATTGCGTAGTCACGGCAGACTGCTTGGAAGCAACCGGTTCAACTGACAGAAATAGCTCAGCCCTTGAGGTGTACTATCACCATACGGACGATGTGCAGAACTGCCACGGAGACCTGATGAAAGGCACGTCTACGTGTTACAGCTGCGGCGACCATGAATGCGGAGCAGCCGATTGCGACGACGCATTCTCGGAAAGCCCGGTCGGCTCGGCCGAGCCAGGCTCGAATGCAAGTTATTGTCTGGACTCCGATGGCACCTGCGACGACTGCATCACCGCCTCCTATTCTGAGGACCAGAGCTACAGTTCGTCCTACGACTCCGAGACCGAACAATGCACCATCACCGCGCTGTGCTGGACCAGGACCTGGTACGGAACCGGGGGTTCGGAAGTGTTGAGCAGCGAGACCTTCTCCGCAACGCTCGCCAACGTCGAGAACGCCACCCAGTGCGGCGGTAACAGCAGCGGAATCGTGACGAGCTGCGACTGACACAATGCGGCGGTAATGCGGCGGTATGGTTGGGGCGCGTGCGGAGTTGCGGCCTGCCCTCTTCCTCGGCCTTCGCGGCCCCGCCGGGCCGGGTTTGCCGCAGGGGTTCTTCTCGCAGTCGCCTCGGCCGTGGGCGGCCTGTGCGGCGCGCTTTTCCCGTCCGGCGGGGGATAGGGGCGCGGTGGTGCTGTCCCTGGCCCCCATCCGCTTCGCCGGGCATGGCCGCGCACTCGGGCTCCTGCTGGCGTTCTGTGTCGCGCTCACCCTGGCGGCGGACCCGGTAGCGGCGCAGAGCAGGGGCCAGGCCGGCGCCCTCGAGCTGACGCTCAAGCAGGCGATCTTCCTGGCCCTGAAGAACAGCCGCGCGGCGATCGGGGCGCGGCTCGGGCGCGAGGAGCAGAAGCTCTCGCTGGAGGCGGCGGAGGAGCGCTACGACCCGATGGCGGGGAGTCTCAGCCTGGGGACGAATGCCGCGAGCCGGGGGGACGAGACGGCGGATGTGTCGATAGGGCCGAGCCTGCGGGTGCCGACCGGCGGCTCGTTCCGGCTCTCCCTGCGCAAGCCGCTGGCGGGCGAACGGGACCGGGAGGCGAGTACGAGCCTGTCCTTCTCGCAGCCGCTGCTCAGGGGCTTCGGGCCGGATATCGACACCTGGGAGCTCCGAAACGCGCGGCTGCAGGAGCGCATCAACCTCCGCCGTTTCCGGGACAGCGCGGCCGGCATTGTCGGCTCGGTGATTTCCGCCTATCGGGGCGTGCTGAGCGCCGGGCGGCGGCTCGTCATCGCGCGCGAAGCGCTGGAGCGGTCGCAGCGGCAACTGGAGATCAACCGGGCGCTGGTCGAGGCGGGCCGGATGGCGCCCCAGGACCTGGTGCAGACGGAGTCCGACGTCGCCAACAAGGAAATTGCGCTGGCCGACGCGGAGAACAGGCTGGAAACCGCGAATTCCAGCCTCGTCAACACGCTCGACCTTGAGGAAGGCGTGCGCATCGAGGCGCAGGAGGAACCGCCCGTCGAGGCCGAGCAGCCTGACCTGGAAGAGAGCCTGGAGACGGCCTTCGCGCGGCGCACGGACTGGCTCAGCGTTGAGATCGGCATGGAACGGGCCCGCTTCGGCCTCAGGAGAGCGAAGAACAACCTGCTGCCGGACCTTGCGCTGAGCGCAACGGCCGCGCACCGCAGCGGGCGGGACCGGACGGACTGGAGCGGCGGGCTGAACCTGACCGTGCCGCTCCAGAACGACGACGCCAGGCGGGCGCTCACGCGCGCACGAAACGATGTGCGCCGGGCGGAGATGGGGCTGGCTGAGAGTCGCCAGTCGATCCGCATCGAGGTGCGCCGGGCCGTGCACAATGTGGCCGTGGCGCTCCGGCAGATCGACCTCGCGGGCCAGGCGCGGGAACTGGCGGAACGCAAGCTCGAGATCGAACGCCTCAAGCTGCAGCAGGGCCTGTCGTCCTCCTTCCAGCTCGGCCGGTTCGAGGACGACCTCGTGAATGCCCAGAGGCAGGAGCTGGATGCGGTGGTCCGCTACCGCGACGCGCTCGACTCGCTGAGCCGGACGCTCGGCACGACGCTCGACCGGTGGGGCATCGCTATCGAGCAGGTGGGGCGATGACGGTTCCCGACATCCATCGCAACGTGCTCGACAACCTGTCGGACGGAGTGCTGGTCGTCGGCGCGGGCGGCCGGATCGAGACGCTGAACCCGGCGGCGGAGCGCATTCTGGGCATCGAGGCGGGCGAAGCGGCCGGGCGCGGCTTCGGCGAGCTGTTCATCACCCGGGACGGCTTCGACGATTTCACGCAGCTCATCCTCGATGCCGCGGCACAGCGTTCCGGCCCCGAGCGGTGCGTGGTCGAGGTCCAGGGTGACGACGGGCCGCGTTCGCTCTCGATCGCGACCTCCTATCTGCGGATGTCACAGGACGCCTCCGGGCCGCCCGCGGTCATCGCGGTGTTCAGCGACATCAGCGAATTGCGCGAGCTGCGCGAGACCGAATTGCGCATGGCGAAGTCGGTCGAGGAGCAGCATGGGAGGCTGCAGGGCGCCTATCGCGAGATCGAGGACCGCAATCAGGCGCTGGCGGCGGCGCTCCGGAAGGTTCGGGTGGCGCAGGGCCTGGGGATCGTGCTGGTGATGGGCCTGTTCCTCGGCATCGGGCTCTTGAGCCGGGGCTCGCTCGACCTGTTCGCGGAAGTGGGCCTGTTCGAAGACGGCGCCGTTGCGGCGGCGCCGGCGGGCGACGGCGGCGGAGCGGCGTTGCGCACGCTGACCGTCGAGCCGCGGCGGGTCTCGAGCAGCATCGTGCTGAAAGGCCGGCTTGCGCCCTGGCGCGAGGCGGATGTGAGGAGCCCGGTGGACGGCAGGATTGCGGCGGTCCATGTCCGGCACGGTCAGGAAGTCGCCGAGGGGGACCTGCTGGTGGCGTTCGACCTGACGACGACCGAGCGCAAGCACCAGGGCCAGGTGCTGAAATTCCTGAAGGCGAAAGCGCAGTTCGAGACGGTGATGAACTGGGATACGAGCCCCGATATGACGCAGGCGCGGCGGGCGTTCACCAAGGCCCGGCTCGACATGGAGGGCCAGGAGAACAGGATCAGGAAAAACCGGTTCCTGTTCGAACAGGGGCTGATCGCCGCCACGGAGTTCGAGGACGCGGAGCGCCAGCACAAGAGCCAGCTCCTCGATTTCGAGGCGTCGGAAGAGGAGCTCGCCGCAGCAAAGGCGAGAGGCGGCGAGGATGCACTGACGGCCGCGCGGCTGGCGATGGAAAACGCCCGGACCGACATGGTCGATTTCGAGAGCCAGCTCCAGCACGACAGGATCGCGGCGCCGCTCGCCGGCGTGGTGTTGCCGCCGGGGCGCGCGAGAAAGGAACTGGAGGAAGGTACCAAGGTACGAAAGGACGAAGTCCTGTTCCGGATCGGGGACTTCTCGAGGATCGCCGCAACCACACGGGCGGACGAGATCGATGTGGTCAAGCTCCGGGCCGGCCAGAAAGTGACGGTGACCGGGAATGCCTTTCCCGGCCTCACGCTGGGGGGCGTGGTGCAGCATGTCTCTTCCCAGGCGGACTCCGGGAGCGGGCGAAAGCCGACGTTCGATGTCGTCGTCCTGCTGGACGGGCTCGAGACGGCCGAGCAGGCGCAGCTCAGGACGGGCATGTCGGGCAAGCTCCGGGTCGTCACCTACAGCAATCCCAAGGCGCTGCTGGTGCCACTCGATGCGGTCCGCCGGCGCGACGGAAAACACTGGCTGCGGGTACTGGACCCCGAGAGCGGCGAAGCCGAGGACCGCGAGGTCGGGATCGGGCCGACCACCTTGCGCAAGGTCGAGATCGCGTCGGGCCTCAAGCCCGGCGAGCGCGTCGTGCTGCCGGGCGGCTAGAGGGGGCGGCGCGCAATGCTGGAACTGGCGGACATCCGCAAGACCTTCAGGCTGGGGCCGGTGGAGGTCGAGGTGCTGAAAGGCGTCCGCCTCAATGTCGCGGCGGGTGATTTCCTGTCCATCATGGGGCCGTCGGGCAGCGGGAAATCGACGCTGATGAACATTCTGGGGCTTCTCGGCCGCGCGACCGGGGGCACCTACCGGGTCAATGAGCGCGAGGTCTCGGCGATGACCGACGCCGAACTCTCGGAATTCCGGAACGCCCATATCGGCTTCGTGTTCCAGGCGTTCAACCTGCTGGGACATCTGACGGCAGAGGAGAATGTGGGCTTGCCGCTGGTGTATCGCGGCCTCGGCGGGCGGGAGACCCGGCGTCGCGCGCGGGCGATCCTCGGCAAGGTGGGCATGGAAGACCGGCTGGACCACAAGCCGGACCAGCTCTCCGGCGGCCAGAAGCAGCGGGTGGCGATCGCGCGGGCGCTGGTGGGCGAGCCGTCCGTGGTGCTGGCCGACGAGCCGACCGGGGCGCTCGACTCCAACACGGCGGACGACGTCATGCGCCTGCTGACCCGGCTCAACCGGGAGGACGGGATCTCGATCGTGATCATCACGCACGATCCGGTGATCTCCCTGCAATGCAGGCGGCGGGCGCTGATCCGCGACGGCGCGCTGGTCGAAGAGGACTCCGGGACCGGGGAGGGCGGCGCTCCATGAGACGGCCGGGGCCGGCGCTGATCGACAACCTTCGCGAGGCGGTGCGCAGCCTCCTCCGCGCCCGGCTGCGCACCCTGCTCGGCCTCATCGGCATCATGATCGGCATCGCGTCCGTGATCGCGATGGTCTCGACCGGCGAGATCGCGACCGCCGAATCGCGCAGGCAGTTCGAGGCGCTCGGCACCGATATCGTCACCGTGCAGGTTCGCGGAGACCCGAATACGCCGGGGATCAAGGTCGACGATGGGCTCGAACTGGCCGAGGCGCTTCCGGCCGTCCTCGAAGCGGCGCCGATGATCGAGGCCGGGAGCGGCATCATCTATGCCGGCAAGGGGCTTGGCGGCTCCATCCGGGGGGTGACCGCTTCCCTCGCGGGGCTCGGCAGGCTGGAGCTGGCGGACGGCCGGTTCGTCTCGGACCTGGACATCCGCCAGTTCTGGTGCGTCGTCGGCGCCAAGGTGGCGGCCGACATGCGCGGGCGCGGGGCGTGGGAGATCGTCGGAACGACACTCGACATCGGAGGCCACATCTTCACCGTCGCGGGCGAGTTGCGCGACGCGGTGGAGAGTTACGGCCTTCCCGTCCAGTTGGACGCCAACCGGACCGTGTTCATCCCCATCACCACGGCGAAGCGGATGGACCCCGGCCGGGAGATCAAGTCGGTGATCGCCCGCGCTGCGCCCGGCGTGTTTCACGAAGAGGCGGTCCGTGAGGTGACGGCCTGGCTCCGGGAACGGCTTGAGGAAGGGGTCGGATTCAAGGTCAGAAGCGCCAAGCAGCTGATCGCGCAGATGGAGGACCAGCTGGGCCTGATGACGCTGCTGCTGGGCGCGGTGGGCAGCATCAGCCTCATCGTCGGCGGCGTCGGGGTGATGAACATCATGCTGATCTCCGTGACCGAGCGTCGGCGCGAGATCGGCGTGCGCCGGGCGCTCGGCGCGAAGCGGACCGACATCCAGCGCCAGTTCCTGACCGAATCCGTCATCTTGACCCTCGTCGGCGGGATCGTGGGCACGGGGTTCGGGATCGTCGCGACCTGGGCGATCTGCCAGTTCACCGAGTGGGAGTTCTTCGTCTCGGAACTGTCCGTGCTGGTCGGGCTCGGCGTCTCCTCCGCGGTCGGCATCTTCTTCGGCTTCCAGCCCGCCTACCAGGCGGCCCGCGTGGACCCCATCGTTGCGCTGCAGGGAGAATAGGGCGCGGCGCCCCGACGACACATGCGGTCCTTCAGGGCCGTACCCAATACAGGACAACAGGAGTTGCAACGAATGCGAAACCCGATACTGGCGGCCCTGGCCGCATTGGTCCTCACGACCTCCATTGCCGCGCAAGGCCGCGCGGAGACGCCCCCGGCGCCCGACAAGGACGTCATCGGAGGAATCGTCAGGGACTATCTGCTTGCCCATCCCGAAGTCGTCGAGGAGGCCTTGCGGACCCTCCAGAAGAAGCGAGAGGCCGAACAGCGTGCCCGCGCCGCGGCCGCCATCCGGGAGAACGGCGAGGCGCTCCGCGCGCACCCGATGTCGCCCGTCTCCGGCAATACAGAGGGCGATGTCACGGTGGTCGAGTTCTTCGACTACCAGTGCGGCTATTGCAAGCGCGCGCTGCCGGCGATGGAGGCGCTGCTGGAGACGGACGCCAATGTGCGCGTCGTCTGGAAGGAGTTCCCGATCCTGGGTCCGGTCTCGGTCTTCGCCGCCCGCGCCTCGATGGCGGCGGAGCGCCAGGGCCGGTACCTCCCGTTCCATATCGCGCTGATGAGGGAAGCCAAACTGACCGAGGACAAGGTCCTGGAGCTCGCCGGCAGGACGGGGCTCGACATGGAGCGGCTCGGGCAGGACATGCAGGATCCGGCCATCGGGGCCTATCTCGATGAAACCCGGGCGCTGGCCGAGAAGCTCGGCATCGGTGGCACGCCCGCATTCGTGGTCGGCGGGACGCTGGTTCCGGGCGTCATCGACAGTGCGCGCATGAGGGAACTCGTTGCCGAGACACGGTCCGGCGGCTGAGGCCGGAGGGACCTTCAGCCCCCGCGCAGCCTCCACGGACCGGAGGACGGTGCGGGGGCCGCTCCAAACACTGCATTATCCGCGCGCGACAGCAAGCGCGGGCGACCGAAGACCGGAGACCGGCCGATGGAAATCGAAGAATCGAGAGACGGAACAGCGGTTGTCCTGTTCCTGAAAGGCCGGCTGGACGGCGTCGGGGCGCCGCTGCTGGAGGCCCGGGTCGCCGCCATCGCCGGGTCCGACGCGGTTCGGGTGGTGCTGGACTGCAGCCGGATCACCTATCTCGGCAGCGTCGGCCTGCGCGCCTTGCTGATATGCGTCAGGGCCTGCCAGCAGGCGGGCGCGAGACTTGCCATCGCCGCCCTGCGGCCCGAGTGCCGGACGGTCGTGAATGTCAGCGGGCTTCTGCTGGTTCTCGATCATCACGAGACGAGCGACGCGGCACTTGCCGCGCTGGAGCGCGGCGCGGCCGACGGCAACCATGAATTCCCCCCGGCGAAGGGCGGGGCCGGTATGGAGATCGGGGAGACGACATACGGTTCCGCCATCGTCCTCTCACTGGTCGGTCGTCTGGGCAGGGCCGGCGCGGCCGACCTGGAGGCCCGGGTCACCGCCATTGTCCGGCTGGGCGGGGAGCGCGTAGTGCTGGACTGCAGCCGGATGACCTATATCAACAGTGCCGGGCTGCGCGCTTTTCTGATATGCGCCAGGACATGCCTGCAGCAGGGCGGCAGGATCGCCGTCGCCGCCCTGCGGCCGCAGTGCCGCGCGGTCGTCGACATGAGCGGCTTCCTGTCGGTCATCGAGTATCGGGAGACGCGCGATGCCGCGCTCGCCGCAACCGCCTGATTGGGGCGCGGCCATGAGATGCTCCCCGGCGCACCGGAGACCGAACCGCATGGTCCGCTGCCCTGCGCCGCGGCGGTCGCGGCGGGGCCCGTTTCCCGCATTCCTCCGCCGCCGTCCCGCGGGCCCGCCATCGATCGGCGCCCCGCGCCGTTGCCGAAGCCGACCCGGCGAGCAAACGCTCCCGGGCAGGGGCGGTGCGGACAAGTGCACCGGACGCCCGTCCCGACCGGGCCGGCTCCCGGTCAGGACGGAAGCGGTGCGCGGCGAGCGGGTTGCCGAAAGCGGTCGCGGCGGGTGACATGGCGGAACTTCCGATGTGGCTCACCCTGCAGGGCAGGACCGCCATCGTCGTGACCCGGTGTCCCGTCGTCGGCCGGCATGTCGACCCTGCCGGAGGAACGGTGCGGCTGCGCCGGCCGGCGGCGAGGACGGGCATGCGGGACCGGCCGCAATGACCGGCGTGCTGGCCCGCATCCGCATTCTCGCCGCGCGGCCGATCTGCGGACAGTCCCTCGCCGTGTTCCGCATCGCCTTCGGCCTGCTGATGCTGCACGACGTCGTGGTCATGCTGAGAGCCGGATGGCTGACCCGCTTCTATGTCGAGCGCGACATCCTGTTCCCCTATTTCGGGCTGGAGGTGCCGCCCCTGCCGGCGCCCTGGCTCCACTGGCTATGGGCGCTCTGCGGTCTGTGCTGCGTGCTCGTCGCGCTCGGCGCCTTCTACCGCCTCGCCATCTGGGGCTTCAACGCGATCTTCATCTACTTCTTCCTGCTCGACCAGGCGCTCTATCTCAACCATTTCTACATGATCGCGCTGTTCGGGCTGCTGCTCGGCTGCACCGACGCGCATCGGTGCTGGTCGGTGGACCGCCGGCTCGGACGCATCCGGGGAACGCGGGAGGTGCCGCGCTGGAACCTGCTGATCCTGCAGTTCCAGATCGAGGTCATCCTGATTTTCGCGGGATTGGTGAAGATCGAGATCGACTGGCTCAGGGGCGAGCCGCTGCGCCAATGGATGCTCGAACGAACCTGGTCGCCGTTCTCGGACCTGTTCGAAATCCACTGGGTAACGCTTGCCGCGCCTGTGCTCGTCATCCTGCTTCATGTCGTGGGCGCGCCACTGCTGCTCTGGTCGCGGACCCGGGTGCCGGTTTTTCTCCTCTATTGCGCCTTCCACATCGCCAATGCGCATCTGTTCAATATCGGCGTCTTTCCCTGGATGACGATTGCCGCCACGACGATCCTGTTCTCTCCCGACTGGCCTTCGGTATTCCGACGGAGGACCGGGGCCGTCATCGAGTGGATGGGCGCCGCGCTGCCGCAGCGGCGCGCATGGGGCGTGTTGCCGGCATGGGCGGGCCGCCCGTTGCGGTTCGTTGCCGGTCCGCCAACTTCGGACGACCCGGTGCGGCCGGCCCGCACGGTCTTCCGGCCGTTGCATCCGGCGGCGCTGGCCGCATTTGTCCTCTACGCTCTGGTGCAACTATGGCTGCCGATCCGGGACAGTTTCTTCGAGGGCCATGTCGGGTGGACCGAAGAGGGCCAGAAGTTCTCCTGGCGCATGTTGCTCTATTCGGGCGCCGGCGACGGGCGCTTCCTCGTCGCCGCACCGGACGGCAGGACATGGGTGGCCGACACCTCGACCCATCTCGACGCTGTGCAGGCCTATCTCGTGTTCACCAAACCCGAGATGCTGCTGCGCTACGTGCATTGGCTCAGGGATCGCTATGCCGCGCGCGGCGACGGCGCTGTGCGGATTCATACCGATGTCGGGAAGAGCGTGAACGGCAAGCCCTGGCAGCGCCTCGTGGACCCCGATGCGGACCTTGCTGCTGTCGACGGCATGCACTGGTTCGGTGACGAGCCCTGGCTGCTTCGTCCGGAGCGCGCCCAGGTCGCGGAAAGACTGGTCCCCGACTGGTATCCGCCGCTCACCGCCACGAGGCTGCGGGCCATGATCGATGCGTTTCGGCCCGGGGCGCGGGCTCTGGATCGCGAGGGGGGCGCCGGCAAGTCGGAACCCGGGGCGCCGCAGTGACGGGCGCCGCCGCCTTCAGGGCCGAAAGCGGGACACGCCCTTTGTCAGCAGCGCCACCCGGCGCAACCTGCGCAACCATGGATAGGCGACGCGCACCCGGCCGGGGCTCGAGGCGAACCATCGCGCGAGCCTGCCGAAGCGGCCGCTGCCGGCGGTCATCGGCTCCAGCACCGTCATCGCATCGCCGCCATGATAGCGCCGGCCGTCCAGAACGAGGATCATTCCCCGTTCGAGATCGTAGCCTTCCCGGCGCAGCCGGGCGACGAGGTCGGGTGCTTTCCTGCCGTCGATGAGGTGCAGGGGACGGCCGAGGCGCGTCTCGAATTGCGACTTCGCTACGTAGAAGCTGCAGAATGGGCATTCGCCGTCATAGAGCAGGAACGGATCCTGCGCAGAGGTGCCGGCGAGTCCGTCTTCTCCGGTATTCCGCGACGCCACCCTGTTTCCTTCGCTCAGTCGGTCCGGCAACTCCGGCGGGCCACCATTGGCAGCGCTGAAAGAGTGGGTCAGCCGAGCGCGCAAATCAATGAATTCCCGACGGACCGGCCCCGGACGACCGGATGTCCCAAGCCTCGTTGATCCGCGTGATCTTGAGGGGAACTGCCTCACCGGCGCGCGCTATGGACAGCGCAGAAAACAGATAGACTCTCGCGCCATGCAGAGATGATCCGGCTGGTGTTGTCACTGGCCGACATCCCGGGATCGAATCCTGCCCGAGATCAAGGGACAGGACCTTCGGCGCAACGTAACGCGCGGGAACGCCCGGCAGCACGCCCACGCAATGGGTTTTCTGGATCGGATCCTGGGGCTGCTGAGAGCCTACAGCGTCCAGCTGGCGGCACGGATCTGGGTAAAGGGCCTTGGTGGGCCGTTCGACGCCACTTCGGTTTACACGTCCTCGATGCAGAGCATCTGTTCGCACTTCGATCATTACCTGGCTCAGGCAGGCGATCTCGGCGTGTGCATTGCTGACAGCCGGAACAAGTTCAAGAACGTCAACGTGTCCCACTCGATCTTCACGCAGAAATTTGGCCGGGCGGTCCAGAAATACCAGGGAATAGTGGAACTCCCCACGTTCGGGCACAGCGACAATCATGCCGGTCTTCAGGTTTGCGATATAGTCTGTTCGGCCCTCCTCTTCCCGATCGCCTGCTTTGCATATTGCTCAGGCCATGTGAACAACGTCCATGTGCAACCGCGAGCGGCGGAACCCAGGCTTCGTTACGGGCAACAGCTGAAGGCCCTCCAGTATCGGTACTACGACGAGGCGCGCAGCCGCTACCAGGGCGGGCTCACCGTGTCGGATGCCATCGGGCACCAGAATGGGTCACGGATGTTTTCCTGAAGGATTCTTCCCCAACTGCCCCACAGCTTCGGGGCGACAACGGGCCAGACGCCGCCGCAGGAGGCGTGCCTCGTCCTGCGGCATGCCCGCGATATACGGGGCGAGGCGGCCTTGTTAATTGGGGAAATCATATTATCTCATAGAGGCTCTTGCAGAATTGTCGGTCTGACAGATAGCAATTGAAGTTCTGGAGCCGGTTTTGGGGCTGTGGTGGGTTTGGCGCGACGCGGCAGGACCGATTGGGTACCACGGCGGGGCGACAGGCAGATTCGAGACGAGCGTTTGCCGGCCGTACCCCTTCGGGAGCACAGCACAGGATCGACATGACAGGGGCAGACGGGCCTATGGAGCGGCGAGGCGCATCACCTGATCGGCAGTCAGGGCGAGCAGTCCGAACATCAGATGGCAGGCGACCTTTGTGGGACCGCGCACGCGGACGTGGCGGGCGCCGAACTCGTCCTTGAGACGGGCGTTGGTCCTCTCGACGACGGTGCGGATGCGGTATCGGACGGTTCGGGCCTCGACATGCCCGGCGGCGCGCCGGGCCCGGGCCTCCCGGTTCCGCGCTTCCTTGAGCGCCTTGTCCCGCCGCGGGTTGGTGTCGATGATCGGGACATGGCCGAGCCGTTCGCTGATCGCGTGGATCTCCCGTGCGTCATAGGCGGCGTCCATGAGATCGTAGAGGTTCACGACGCGCCCGGCGGTCATCGTGGCCAGGGGGATGGCGGCCTGGGAGTCGTGGACGGAGGCCGAGGTGAGGATGGCGCTGAGCGGCACGCCGCAGTCGGCCGTGTCGATGTGGAGCTTGTAGCCCCGCCAGGTCTCCAGGACCCCGCGGGCGTTCCTCTTCGTTCCCCGGTCGCAGGCCTTCGGGAGGTCATCGAGCATCGCCTCAAGGCTCATGCCGTTCGCCTGCCGTTCAAGACGGGAGAGCGCCTTCGGCCTCTCCTCGCCCCCGGAACAAGCCCGGGGCAGGCTCTTGCGGGGGCGACCGGGCCGGCGCTTCGGCGTCTCGGTCTTCGGCTTCGCAGCCGCCGCCTCCCGGCTCTCGATGGCGGTGGAGTCCCGCGACACATGGCCGATGAGCGCCTCACCCAACACATCGACCACCAGCGCCTCGTGCATCCTCTGCGCAAGACCCGTCCCGGCGAACTGTGCAAACGCCCGCGAAAACGTCGCCTCGCTCGGGATAGCCCCGACACGCGACCAGCCGCACAGCCGACGCAACGCCGGGTCCGCCCTGAGCCTGTCGATCAGGTGCCGGGTCGTCGAAAGGTCCCACAAGGCCTTGGCGAGAAACGCCCGCGCCAGGGCGCGGCGGTCCTCCGGAGGACGACCCGAACCGCTCCCCGGCGCGCCCACAAAGCCCTCGACGCCGACAAGATCGAGGGCCGCCACAAAACGCCTGTGCGTCTCAAGAAGAGGACCCACCTCCTCCGACAATGCCGGGAACAACTCCCCTTGAAACCGACGCCAGAAATCCGATAGCTTCGAGCCAAGGTTCATCGGGGTCGCCTCCTCGGTAGCTTGCGGCTGTTGGAAACCCAAAATACCGCAAGGCGACCCCGGAACCGAAATCAACTACCCAAAAATCATACCCACTCAGCGCAAAAACCCTGTCCGCACGACAGTTCTGCAAGAGCCTCTCATAGATAAAGAAATACTTGATTGACAACATCATATTTGCCCATAAGGCTGAATGAGCGGCGAGATAATCGAAGGAAGAGAGACATCGAATGAAGACGAAAATCGAACTGAGGAACCGGCTGCCAGGCGCACTGGCGATCCTCGGGCTCCTTGCCGGAGGGCTCGCATTCGCCGGCACGGCGTCGGCAGCCTCAGACCCGAATGCGGAGTTTTTTCAGGTATGTTACGACGCGTGGGACGATGCGCCTGCCTCGGACTACTGCACGAACAACGTAATAATCCGACACAGTCTGGAAGGAACCGATTCATACCGAGGGCATTGCTTTATCACGGGAATTTCGTGCAGCGTCTCCGCGACCAACCAGGCGGCCGAAACCGTCACCTGGACAGCCAGCGGCGACATTACGAAGTCTCCTTCTGACACCGGGACACTCGATGTGTGCTTCGCCGCGCAGACGGATGGCGAGGGCGCGACCACAGGATACACGGCGGCGCTGAAGACCGGATGCGCTACAGGCGAAATCACGTCCGAGAACATGGAAGGAAGCACGCTTCCCTACTAGCGGCCAGGGGACCGGCCCGGCACCAGGAAGACACCCGCACCCGGACTGCTCGGTACGGGTGGGGTCCATTCCCGGGGTGCCAGTCGTGAGAGCGACACCCGAACAGCCCGTATCGGTCGAACGGTCCCGCCGGAAACCGGAATCCAACGCCCGAGGCCGCGGTCGACCCTCTCCAACTCGCAGGCGGGCAACGCTTCTTGCGGGATATGGCGGAAGAGCGAAACGACAGACGTCATTGCCGGAAGTTGCAGGCCGTTCAGGATAGCGGCGGTAATGGCAACTCATGCCGTTTCCCTTTTGGACAAACTTAATTTTCACATGAGAAAATAACTCTCTTATTGACAGCCTGTTACAACAGACACGATAATGGCCCGAATGCTCGGCTGGGCGCCCTCCCGTAAGCGCCCTCCCGTATCGGGGTCGGTTCCAGTGCACTCCGAACCGAGTTTCCGCGCGCGGCAGGCATCGTCGGGGTTTGGTCAAGCGAAGAAGGAGACATCGAATGAAAACGAAAACCGAACTGAGGAGCCGGCTGACAGGCGCACTGGCGATCCTCGGGCTCCTTGCCGGGGGGCTCGTATTCGCCGGCACAGCGTCAGCGGACTATCAGCAGGAATGCGATGACGCCTGGTTAGATGCGCCGGCCGAGAGCGTGTGCGTGGCAAAGACTATTGTCGGTACCCGCCCCCCAGGCAGCCAAACGACCAATTGCGACATACAACGCATTTCCTGCAGCGTCTCCGCGACCAACCTGGCGGGCGGAACCGTCACCTGGACGATCAGTGACGACAGCTCGAACCGGTCGTCTTCCGACACCGAGACAGTCGACATGTGCTTCGCCGCGCAGACAAACAGCGAGGGCGCGACCACAGGATACACGGCGGCGCTGAAGGCCGGATGCGCTACAGGCGAAATCACGTCCGAGAACATGGACGGAAGCCAGCTTCCCTACTAGCCGCCACGGGACCGGCGCGGCACCCGGAAGACACCCCCACCCGGACTGCTCGGTACGGGTGGGGTCCTCGATGACGCCCCCCCGCCTTCGCGGGGGCAGGCTCGTCCGGTGGCGCCAGTTGCGCCTGGTCCCCGAGAGGCGCCGGCGCGTCTTCGCCAGACGGGCCCGCGTGCACTCCCGGCGCCCGGAGCCGCGCTTCTGGCGGGACAGCCGCCGGGCAAGGCGCTTCACCCTCGCCTCCAGGCGGCTTGTGTCCGGTGCATGGAACAGCCGCCCGTCGCTCGCCGCCACCTGGCCGGCGTTCATGTCCACGCCGATGGCGGTCCCGTCATCCTCCCGCCCCGGCGCCGGGCCGTCATCCAGCCGAAGCCGGGAAGCCGCAAGCGGTCCCCCTCGACCTTCACCCCGGAGACGACGGAGACGCTGTCGAAACGACGGCGCGATCGGAAACGCGGGAAGCCCGGCGGCTGCCCGGTCTTCACCCGCCTGAAGAAACCCCGGAATGCCTCGTCAACCCGCTTCAGCGTCCCGCGCTGGACCGCGACCGGCACGGACGCCATCTCCGGGAGATCCCGTCGGCACAGCGTCAGCGACTTCGCCTGGTCGATATAAGAGATCGAGCGGCCCGCCAGACGCCAGGCGTCGGCCCGCTCCTGGACGCCTGCCCCGGACTGCGATCCGGGGGCGGCGTTGTACAACTGCCGCTGCCCCTCCAGAACCCGCTCCAGACGACGCCAGTTGCCCGGCGTCCGCGGAAGCAGCCGATAAACGACCTGACGGTGAACCGTCCCGTTCATGACACACATCGTAAGACAGGAACACAGGGCGAACAATACAGCGTGAAGCCGTCAACCTTTCTGTGTAAGTTCCTTCTTCTTCCTTGCCATCCCCCAAACCGCCCCGCCGCATCGCATGCCTATGCCGCTTCCGCCGCTTCCGACCTCTCCTTCCGGATGACGTACGGGTTCCCGTCCGCCAGCTCCCGCGCCCGGCGCATCTTCCAGTGCCGCGCGTGCTTGAGGCGCATCACGTCGCGCGGCATGTCCTTCGGCGACGCCACGACCAGCTGGTCGTCCGGCCCCATCGACAGGATCTCGTCCGCCGGCACCAACTGCTCCTTGACCACAGACAAGGACTCCTGGACCGACGTCTGTCCGTCCGGAAAAATGCTGCTGTCCTTCGACTGCCCCGACCGGCTCTCGCTGCGGCTCTCGAACGTCGCGGCGCCGATGGCCTTCGACAGCATCTCCGCGCCGTTCACATCGAGCCGCGGCCATCCGAGTATCTGCACGACCTCGGCCAGGTGCATCAGCGTCTCGCGGGCCGGCTGGCCCCACGTCCGGTCCAGCGCGCTGACGGACTGCGCATATGTCAGGAAATGAACGCCCTTGCCCGCAGCCAGGTTGTAGGCCTCCATCACCGCACTCAGGTAGCCGACCGCCGGCAGCTCATCCACGACGATCAGCATGTCCTTCCTGAATGCCTTGCGGTCCGCCACCGCATACGGAATCGTGATCCAGAGCCTGAGCCAGCCCTTCACCCGTCCCATCAGCCCGTCCGGCACCACGACGAAGACATCCATCTCGCCGTCCGCGAGCTCCAGCGGATCGAAGGTCGATATCCTCGTGTGCTCGGCCAGCTCCGGATAGTTCAGGAACCCGAGTTGGTTCGACACGGTCGTGAAGTTGCTGCCCCCTTCCTCCTTGCCGACCCGCCGGGACCGCTCAACCGCGAGATGCATCAGGCCGCCGGCGAACCGAGGCGTCGCATCGACCGCCTCGAACAACTCCTCCCGCGCCTCCGTCCCCAGCGACAGCAGCTCATGCAGCGCCCGCAAGTTCCGGCGTTCCCTCGGCATCTTGAACCGCACCCACGCGAGATAACCCGAGATCAGACTTCGCGCGCTCTCGTAAAAGTGCTTCTGGTTCCCCGCATCCGACTTCGGCTCCTCCATCAACGCATCCGTCAATACGCTGATGTCACGCACCGCCTCCGGCCCGTCCCGGATGAAATCGATCGGGTTGTACTGCTCGCTCCGCCATACCGGCAGATGGAGATCCGCACCCTCCAGCTCCCGGTGCTTGCCCACCACGCCGAACGGATCGAGCAGGATCGGCCGGCGCCCGAGGTCGCGCCGGCGCCGCGCGACCATCGGGAACATCTCTCCACGCGGATCGATCAGCACGGTCGACCCGGCCCACCCCCGCTCCTCCGGGTCCAGGTAGTTCAACGCTATGTTCGCGCCCTTGCCGGTCCGGGGCGGCGCGAACGACATTGCCGAGCCCTCCAGGCGATAGGCAACCAGGCCGTCCCTGCTCTTCCCCAGCATCAGCCCCCGCTGCCTCGTCATGGCCCGCAGCCACCGCCGGGCCAGGAAACTCGCCTTCCCGTAGAGTTCCGAATTCGCCTTCTTGCGCCCCCTCATCTCGCGCCGACGCTTCAGCACCGCAAGCAATCCCTCCGCCGCCATGACGAAGGCCCCGAACCCCGCCACGCCCGGCAGGACCAGCAGCACCACGTCATGCCAGCCCGCCGTCGCCGCTTCCATCGCCGCCCTGTTGAACCGCAAGACGCCGTGGAACAGCGGCGAGCTCACATAGAACCCCCAGATCGCGCCGGTCATCACGGCCAGGAAGCCGATGCTCGCGCCCCATACCGGAAACGCATTCCTCCCCCACCGATCGCTGAACAGCTGCGCCGCAGCCACAACCGCCACGGCACCGATCGTCAGCGCCGCCGCCAGGGGCCGCGGCGGCGAGCCCAGCGCCATCCAGAGCCCGATACCAAGGCCCGCCAACGCAAACCCGAACCCGCCGACCGCACGCGCGGTAGTCAGCCTTTCCATGGCGTCATTCTCCCTTCCCTAGTTTGTATCCGGCTCGCCCCGCCCTCCCCGGCCCCGGAACCGCGGCATGAACCCGCCCATGCGATTGCTTGCACCGGAGGAAATCCCGATCACGTCGTCCGCGCCGCGGTCGCCGCGCGCGCGGCCGCCGACCC
The DNA here is from genome assembly GCA_965261985.1 of Alphaproteobacteria bacterium. Lineage (GTDB taxonomy): Bacteria > Pseudomonadota > Alphaproteobacteria > Bin95 > Bin95 > Bin95. The sequence goes on along the minus strand of OZ253490.1, from coordinate 2,322,702 downwards.
ACTCCATCACTCCGTTCGGCAAGCCCTCAATGAGCCCCATGCACGTCCGAAGCAGCCCGTAGACGATGATGATGTACAACGCGAGCAGCACCACGAATTGCGACACGCCGGCACCCGGGTCTCCCGTCGCCGTCTTCATCTGCGGTACCCAGATCTCGTTGAAGAGACCGACGGTGACCACAAAGGCGAAATAGCCGATGACCAGGCCCAGGATCATCAGGGGCGGACGAACGACCACCCCGGCCAGCATCACGAGCCCGCCTACGGTCGAGCGCGTCGTCAGCCCGTCACCCTCGCCCCGCAGCGTCTGGGCCGCGAGCCAGACCCCCATCGAGATGAACGCCTCGACCACGGCCAGCACCCAGCCGAGCAGGGCGAACAGGAACATGATGAACGGGATCGCCGGCACCAGGTAGGCCAGGACCGCGCCGCCTATCAGCATGCCCGTAAGAAGCAACGTCACCAGCCCGTCGACCACCGACCAGACCGGCTCGAATACATCCAGCGGCAACTTGTTTCCGAAGATCGAGATGTCGCCCAAATTCGAAACCGTCGCCATCCCGATCAGGATTCCGGCCGTGATCTGCACGGACATCACCAGGCGATGGCCGATAACGGCCAGATCGAGCAGTGGATTGTCCTGCCCCACGACGATCACGTCCTCGAAACTGAACAGCATCGCGTAGAAGATATGCCCGAGCACCCCGCCGACGCCCCCGCCTGCGGCCCCCGCCCCCGGTGGAACATTCCCGATCCGGCTGACAGGACTGCCGACCGCCGTCGAAATGTCCTCGAATATCTTTCTGACCGTGCGGAAGATCTCCTTGTCCTGATCCTCGAGCGCCAGCATGGGCGGCACGACCTCGGGACCCGACACGACAGACCAGTTGAACTCTCCGACACGCCTGGCAATCACGTTGAAAACGCTCCCTGCGGACGTCCAGCTCCCGTCCCGGGCCTCCTGCCCGGTCAACTCTATCGACATGTCGCGGTGAACCGCCTGGCCCGCCCGCTCCACGACCGGGTCCACCGCCCTCGAATAGACCCTGAACGCGGTTTCCACATGTCGGCGGACCGCGGCCGAATCCATCGCCCTGCCGTTCCATCCCTCTTCCAGGTAAGGCCGCGCCAGACTCCGCGCGATCGGCATAAGCAAGGTGCGCGCGCCCCGCATCCCTTCCCTGTGAGCCCTGGCGACATCGCCGCGCGGTCCCTCCAGATCCACCCCCGGAAACCGCACTTCACCGCAATGGCTTCGTTCGTCGGTGCCGCGCCGGTCCTCATCCATGCGATATCGCCAGACCTCCATTCCGGAGACCGTGTCCACATCGATAGTGCTGTAGCCCGGTTCGGGATCCGGTCCCGCCAGCGCCAGGCACACCTCGAGCGACAGCATGTTCGCCATCAACAGCGTGCCGCCGTTCTCCGGCATCTTCGGGGAGACAATCCGCGAGCCGCCTATCATCACGCCGGCGAACGGTCGCCAGACCGCCTGCCCGAAATCCCCTCCGAGGCCCGCCAGCCCCAGCACGATATGCTGCCCTCCGGAAGGACCGCCCGGAAGGGGCGCGAGCAGGGCGACCGCAGCAACGATCCGGACCGCCTCCCAGGCGCCGAACCCGAGCCGGCCCTCCCGGGCCGTGTCGAGCACGCCGGCCGCCACGTAGTAGATGAGCAGCGCGCCGGCGAGCACCAGCATCCCGGCATTGAAAAACCAGATCATCTCACCGAGCGCCCGCCAGCCGCCATTCCGGCTTTCTCCGCCCTTGAGAAAGGCGAGCAGGTCCCTGCTCGCCTGGTCCATGACATCGAAAATCCCGCCATCGACGCCTTGCGCCAGCGCCGCGTCCACACCAAGGCCCATGCCGAGCAGCACGAGCGCGCCCCCCGCGCCGGCGCCCGCCAGCCCTCGCCGCGTCGTGAACCTCCCGACTTCGATGCGCGCCTCCGCCGGCGCCCGCCACAGCGCCCCGACCGAACCTCGAATACGCCACGACGTCTCCCGGACGGCCCGGAACGACCTCATCAGCTCCGGAACGAAGAACCACCAGCCGAGGAACCGAAGCATCGGCTCAGTTCCGGACCGCCACCGGGTCCGACAGACCGGGCAGCCTGCGCATCTCCTCGACCGCCGCGCCGAGGCGCGCCGCCTCCATCGCGCCGCGGCGCTCATCCATCAGGTAGCGCTCCCAGTCGAGCATGAGCGAGGCAGCCTGCATCAGCGCGACCTCGCGCAGCAGATTGTCGGTCCCCATGCCCTGGAGGCCCACCGCCCAGCCCGGGTTCTCGAAGCGCCGCGACGCAAGAAGCTCCAGAAGCTCATGCCCGCTGATCCGTGCGGGCCTGCCGCTTCCCGGCGCCATGACATCCGCCCAGCGGCCCAGTTCCGCCGCAGGCTCGCGGGCCGCACGCGACCTCGCAAACCAGTCCGAGGCCAGCGCTGAGCGCGCGTCCGCGCCGCGCGCCAGCATGGCGAGACGCCGATCCTGGTCGGTATCGACCGCGCCCAGCGGGATCCTGTCGGCCACAACCGGGGCCGCCAGGTTCCGCCCCAGCTCGGCCGCCGCGAGCCGGTCCTCCTCCGTCCTGAACGTGCCCACGTCGAACAGCGACGCCGCCCGGATATCCGCGTCATGCCTCTCGGCGCTGCCGCTGCAAACGCTCGACCCCGCCTCGAGCCGCTCCGCACTGCAATGCCTCGACGTCCAGAGCCCATAGCGTCTCTCGGCATCCGCGCCGGCGCCGGCGCGCTCCACCGCCGAGGTGTCGCCCGCAACCCGGCCCGTCTCCCGGGCCGCCGTCTCCCGCACGGCCCTCGCCTCGACCTCCCGGCCCTCCGCCAGGCCCGTCATGCCCGTCACCGTCCTGCAGCCCGAGCTCGTCGGCACGCGCCCGACCTTCGCGCGAACCTCCGCTTCCTCCCTCGCGATCTGCGCCTGCAGCTTGGTCTGCGCATCCAGAGCCGTGGTCATCGCTTTCGTGGACTGCGCGATATACCCGGATACCTGAGCCGTCTGCAGTTCCAGCGTCTCGACGATCTGGCGCTCCATCTCGTCGATCCGCAAGTTCACATTCGTTATGACCGACTTTGCCGCCGACCTGGACGCGCTCCAGGCGCAGCCGCAGCACCCGGCCGCGGCATCGTCCGCCACAGTCACAACCGCGACGAGGGCGAGCGCCGCCCCTGCTATCCGCACCTTCATGAGTCCCGCCCTCCGACTATTCCCCTGAGCACCTCGACCGGCCTCTCCTGCCCTCCCGGCCTCCGGGTCCGCGCCGGCCGCACATCCAGTCCCGGGAGAACATCCAGCTCGCGGTCGATCGCGTAGATCGACCGGTCGAACGGCCTCAGCACCTCCCGGCGCCAGGCTTCCTTCGCCTCGTTGCAGAGCACGTCCAGAACGTCCGGAAGGGTCGGAAGCCGGACCAGCGTGTCCCAGCTCGGGAAATCGAACAGGTCGCAACTCAGGTCGAACAGCGAGTCCGGATCGCCGATACCTTCCTCCGGATCGCGAATGACCTTGATATCCCGCTCGACGCCGGCGACGGCCGAATCCTGGAGCGCCGCCCGCACCCGTGGATCGCATCCGTCGTCCGCCGGCGCCGTCCCTCCCGACTGCCCCGCCGCCGGCGAGCCGGCCAGAAGCATCGCTGCCGCCAAGGCGGCCGGAAACATCGCTGCCAGGATCGCCCCCGTTTTTGCCATCAGACTGCCCTTCCCGCTTGTCCGCCATCTCCCGCATGGGCCATGCGCACCGCCTCTTCCGCCAGCGCGTCGAGCGCCAGCGCTTCGTCCGCACTTCCCGCAGCCGCTCTCATCTCGGCATCGAGGCGCTCTCGTGCCGACCCGGCCGGGAACATCCGCGCCAGCGCCGCGCGCCCGGCCGCGGCCCCGAGCCGCTCCACGACCCTCGTCCGCAAGGCGACGTCGCGCGGCGCCGTGTTCAGCGCCCAGAGCTCCACCGGCCCCACGGAGTTCACCATGACGCGCTCAAGCCGGCCGCCGGCGTCCACCGCAACATGCAGCGCCGGCGCACCGCTCCGGGACGGGCCGGTAAGGCGGTAGCGGACCGCCTCGATCGCCGCCGCGCCCAGGCCGAACATCTCGGCGACCTGCCTCGACTGTTCCTCGCCGGTCCCGCCCGCGCCCAGTATCCAGAAGCCCGTCGCCAGCTCCTTCAGCGGGCCGAAATCCGCCTCGCGCTGCGAAGCCAGCATCAGGCGCACGCGCTGCTTGCGGGCCTCCCTCACGTCCCGGTCGACCTGGGCGCGCACGCCAGGGGCCGATGCCGTGCGGTGATACTCGTCGAATACGAGGCGCTTCGGCGTCTCCCGGATCTCCCTGAGACGCCGGGCATGCCAGTCGCTGTATCCCGGAGGCACCCGGTCCAGGACCTCCTCGCCGATCCACCAGTGCCGGGTCAGCGCATGGCGCGCGAGCATGTACATCGCCGCCGTCTGCCGGTCCGCCTCGGGACTGCCCTGCGGCGCCACGGACGACAGGTCGATGCCCGCCACGCGCACATGGCCCGTGTCGAACGCCGTCGGCGAGAACACGTTCGCCCACTCCCCGGCGAGCGAGCGCAGGATGCGCACCACCGCCGAGGTCACGCTCTCGCCGCCCGCGCGATAGCGGGTCTCGCCGACCAGGTCCTGCACGGCCGGCTCCCTCACCGCCTGCAGGCAGTCCACCAGGGTCGGCACCGCGAAACGCTGCGCACGCCCCGCCGCATCGACCTCACCGGCCTCGAAGAGCCGGTCCACCACATCCCACCAGAGCGGCTCCTCCGGCAGATGCACGTCCCGGCGCTCCAGCGCCAGATCCACTTCCCCGTCCCGCCCGCGCGTATAGGGATGCGGCTCCGAACCCGCGCGCCCGTCGTCGCGCATCGCAAAGATCGCGTCGATCATGGGCGAGATTGTCTCTGCCACGCCGTCCGGCACCGCCTGCTCGCCTACCGGCGTCAGCAGAAGGCCCATGAAGTTCAACAGGAACTCCCGCTCCGGTGGCAGCGGATAGCGGCAGCCGAGCATGGTGTCGCACGGGTTGATCGCCTGCTCGCGCGTCATCTGCAGCTTGAACCATGCCGCCTCGTAGCGCCGGTCCGCCGGCAGCGCCTCGCGAACCAGCGAGATCAGCCCCGACGACGACGGCCCGATATCCACCACAGCCAATAGCGGAAGACGGCGCTGTCCGCCCTGCAGGCAGAACGCCAGAGAGAGCGAGCCCAACAGCACCGACTTGCCGCGCCCGGGAATGCCGTGGACCAGGTCGCAGCCGAAATCCCCCGACTCTTCGAGACTGTAGGCCAGCGGCTTGCCGTCCTCGCTCCTGAACAGGTAGTCCGCCCGCTCCGGCCTGGCCGAAGACGCCGGCCGGAACACCGGCAACAGTCCAAGCGCGGCCGGGAGCGGCGCGAGCGCCGCCTGCGCCGTGCTTCCATACGCGAATCCGGGGACCGAACCCGCCAGTGCCTCCAGCGTGTCTCCCACAAGCGGCGAGAACTCGGCCTCGCCCCACCCTTCCGCAATCTGTCTGAGACGGCTCACACGCCGCGCGAGTTCGGCCTCGCCACCGTCGGCTGCGACCCATGTCAGCAGGCCGACCGACAGCCGCACAACGGCCTGTTCGTCGCCCCTGATCTCGCGCAGCCGGCCCAGCGCATCCCTCACATGCCGGCTGTCCTGCGATGTAACCGCCAGAATCGACGCCGCCGACTCGGCCAGGACCGGCCCGAAGCCTTCCAGCCCGCCGCCCTCGACGCGCATCGAGAACCGGAACGGCAGACCCGCATCCGCAATCCGCGCCAGCAGCTCCGAGAACGGCCGTTCCTGGCGCGGCCCCAGAACCATGTCCAGCGCGCCGTAGAGCCGGTCCCCGATCCTGACCCGGCTTCGTCCCGCCTCCGGCTCGGCAACGAGCATCTGCGGACCGAGCGGCGGCGGATAAGCCCCGAGCTCCGGCGGCTCCGTGCAGCGTACCCAGACCTCATCCTCCGGACCCGCCGGCCGCCAGTTCGGACCGGCTGCGTCCGGTCCGTTCACCAGCAGGCGCATGCTGCGCACGGCCGCATGCCCGTCGAGACACTCCGATATCAGCCGCGCCTCCCCGAACAGCCCCTGCACCGTATCCACGAACGCCTCATGCCGTGCGGGAAGACTGTCCACGACGTCCAGCGGGCACTGGGATTCCCAGGGCCTGGGCAACCACGCCTTGAGACGCTGCTTCGCCTGCTTCCTCTCGCGCTGCAGCTCCGCACCATGGACGACATCCGGCCTCGTCCAGCAGGCGATCGTGCAGGTCTCGCCGGCGAGCAGGCCGCGCAGCCGCTCCGCGCGCTCGCCGATCACGTCGCCCAGATCGAGCCCGATCGCGTCAGCATGCCGGCGCTGGCGATCCGCCGCCGCGTCGATCCAGACCGCCGCCGCATCAGGCGCCCGTTCGAGCATTACGTGCAGGCCGTGCCCCTTGCCCAGAAACGAGGCGTTCAACCGCCGCCTCGCGAGCTCCACGAACGCCGCCAGCTCCGCCGCGCCGGTGATCGACCGCGCGCCCTCGACCGAAATCAGCGAGACCAGCGACCCGTCCCCGCAGAGCACGGCGTCGCCCGCGATCGACACCGGGGCCATGAACGACTCCAGAGGCTTGCGCCTCAGCGTCCACCAGAACCGGATTCCCTCGTTGAGCTGCCTGTACATCGCCCGGCTCAGAGCCTCGGCCGCTGGATCGAGCCCCCGCCCGTGCTTATGCCGAACGTCCCCAGGATCAAGTCCAGCGTCTGCGGAATGGCGATGAACAAGGCGCCGACGGCCATCCACAGAAGCGCAACCCCCACCGAACCGCCACCGGGCGTCTGCTTGTTCTGGATCAGCTTGTAGAGGCCGATTCCAAGCACCGTGAAACCGACCACGTAAAACACGATCTGCAACACCAGCGGCATCGCCTCAAGCGCCGCCGCCGTCTTGCGCGCCATGTCGCCTATGTCCTGCGCAAACGCCGGCCCAGCCGCCGTACCCGCCAGGACCACGGCCGCAAAAGCAGCCGGTCCCGCTCCGTTCGTAGCTTTCATCGACTTCTCTCCTTCAGGTCCATGAGCCTTCAGAAATCCTGAGCGGCGCGATCCCGAGCGTGTTCTGCACCGCGTTCAGCACCCAGAGGATGTGCCAGGCGCACACGCCCCCCAGGATGTGCGCAAACGCCTTTCCGCCCGTCGCCCCGTTCCTCTCGTCCGCCGCGTCGCGCAGCACGAACCAGCCCTTCAGGAACCAGAACAGCCCCACGAACTCGACGACCTTGAACACCGCCCAGAGCACCAGGTCGTAATCCGCCGCGTTCCCGCCGGCATAGGCCAGGCTCGCACCCGCGCCGGCCTCGCGCTCGCCGAACAGCGTCTCGCCGAACGCCGACAGAACGTCCGGGAAGGCAAGGAACACCGCCGCGACCAGGAACGTCGCCATCGTCCCGATCCCCGACGGCGCTCTCATCCCCTGCTCCGAGGACCTCATCAGCCGCAGCAGGCCGACAAACGCGACTGCCAGCCCGATCACGTAACAGAGGATCGAAATCAGCAGCTTCCCCGCCGGAAGAACGATCCCGATCGCCTTCACAAGGGCGTCCGCCAGTCCCGGGCCATCCATCCCTAGCGATCCTCACCCGGGTCCGAGACCGGGGCACGCACCCGCTCGACCCGCACCGGTACCGCATCGGCCACCGGCGTCGCAGAAGCAGCCGCGCGCCGCTTCAGCCGCTCCGCGAACATCACCGCTACCTCGGAATTCCCGGGAATCTCGACCGTCTGTGCCGTCGGCGCCTGCGCAAGCAGAACCTCGCCGGCTCGCCCGATCGCCGCCGCAAACCCTGCGTCCCGCGCCTGCCGGGCGCTCGCCTCGCTCTCTTCTGTCACCACGGCCCCGCCCTCGACCTCGACGACCCGCTTGTCCGTCTGCGCGCGCGCAACCAGGTATTGCTGGGTAAACCCGAACGCCGCGGGCAGGATCAGGCGCTCCCACCAGTGGTAGCTGACCTCTCCCGACACCCCGAAGCAGCCGCAGTCGAGACCGACCGCAACCGCATCCACCGGCACCGTCTCGCCGGCGACGTCGAGCGCCGATATACGAATCACGAGCCGGTCCCTCACCAGCTGGAAGGCGCCGCGCGCCACCGCCCCCTGCAACGGAGGCTGCAGCAATTCGATCAGCACCGGCCCCGGATAGTCGCTGTTCACCGCATGCAGCACGCGCCCGTAAAACGCGTCCCCCGCCCCCACGGTCGGAAGCCCCCGCTCCAGGAACTCCCCGACCGGCTCCGCCAGCGCCGGCGCTCCCCGTTCAACCCTTCCGTAAACGACCCGCCTGATATCCGGTTCCCGATCCATCGCCTTCACAAGAACCGCCACAAACGCATCGAGGTCGCCGACCTCCTCCGCTATCGCGCCGCCGCGCACAACCGGTTCCGGCGCGATCGCGTCCTGCTGCGGCCTCACCCGCTGCACGGGCTGCGGCTCCACCTGCCCTTCCGTCAACACCTGCCGACCCTGCGGCGCCGGAGGCACCGTCGCATCGAGAGGCGATACCGGATCGCCTTCCTCGCTCGCCGCCGGCCCCGTCAGCACCGGCAAAAGCGATCCACCCTCCCGCCGCGCGCGCTCGAGCTCCTCTCTCTCCCGCTGGTTCAGTGTCTCCTCATATCCCGGCGACCCCGCACCCTCCGACGTGTCGAGCTTCACCCCGGAATTGTCCGGCGTCTGCCCGAACGCGCCAGGAACCCCGGCCACCATGACCGCAAGCACCGCCGCCCCGGCCAACGCCCTCACCGGTCCGCCTCCGCACTCTGCCCCCAGACCCCCGGCGCAGAATCCCGCACCGTCATCCGGCTCTCCCTGCCGTCGAGCGACACCCAGATCACCGGCGCCGAGGGCAACCGGTAGGCCCAGCGTCCTCCCGATCCGCGCTCCGCAGCCCACGGCCCGGGTGACAGCACCGCATGGCGCGACAGCAACAGCAGGTCCTCACCCGCCCGCCAGGCGCGGTCACCGGCGCCGGCACCCTCCAGCTCCACCCGCACGGCCCCCGGCGGCGCCCTGCCCGCAAGCAGATCCGCAAGCTCACCGTCGCCCGCGTGAAAGCTTGCCGGGCGCACCAGCGCCGCCGCATCCAGCCCGGGGCCCGGAAGCGGCAGCCGCAGCTCCACCCTGAAATCGCTTTCCGCCCCGCCGCTGTCCCGCAGCATGACCACGACCGGCTCGGCCAGGTCCTGCAGCTTCACCACCAGGTTGCCCGACAGGTAGCGGCGCTTCGGAGCCAGATAGACCAGGTGACCCTGTGCCCCGCTCTCCTGCCCGTCACCGGGCAGGAACCGGCTGTCCACCAGGACCTCCTCCACGGGCCAGGGCGAACCCGTCGTGTCCGTCCAGGACAACACCGTCGTGAAGCTCCGGCGCACTTCAACGACCGGCACGGCCGCGCCTGGCTCCACCATCAACCGGCGAACACGCCCGCTCGGCACCGGACCCGCCCCCGCCGACGTCGCCCGCTCCGTCTGCCGCACCAGCTCCGCAAGCACACGGATCTGCTCCTGGGTGAACGGCATCGGCCTCCGGGCCGCCGACCCCGCCTCATCGTCCGTCACCGCGTGCTCCGGCCAGACATCCGGCCTCACCGGCACCGCCGGCTGCTGCGCCGCAGCCCAGCTGCACATCATCGCCGCCGCGACCCCGAGCATTCCCGCACCCAATCCCGAAACGCCCCTCATCCCGTCTGTCCCTCCCTCACGATCAGCAGCTGCTCGATCCCCAGCCCGCTCGCCCGCTCATCGAACGGCACGCGCATCACGAGGACCTGCGCGACCACACTGGTCGATGCGACCTTCTTGCCCGCGTGAAACGTGAACAGCAGCGGAAACTCGAGCTTCCAGCCGAGGCGCCCGTCCGCGAACACACCGGAATCGCGGATGATCGCCGCGCCCTGCGCCACCGCGCTCGCGACCTGGTAATTGTTACGAATCCGGTCGAGATAGAGCGTACGCTCCAGCTCCGACATGAACCCGTCGTAACCCTCGTTCGTGAAATACTCCCGCGCCGCATTCAGCCGCATCCGGAAGTCGTGATGCCCGAAGGTGTAGGCCTCCGTGACCGCCGTCACCGTCCAGTTCTGCAGGGCCGCCGCCGTGCGCACCGGCTCCCGCAGCGTCTGCGCCTCATAGACCCGGCCATCCGGCGTCGCCGCGATCGTGATGTAGTCCGGCTCATGCAACTCGATGGCGCTCACCAGCCCGACGGTCAGCGCCACGTTCATGGCCAGCAGCACGAAGGCGATCCGCCGCCACCCATGATGCGCCGCCCGCTCGAACGACAGATTGCGGGCCGCCGCCGCCACCGCCTGGCGAAGGCCGCTCATCGCCCGCACCCACCAGCCGGCATGACCGGGCGGCCGGTCATTTGCCCGCCGCCTGCTCGAACCACGACTCGAAATCCAGCCCGACGGCCGAGAGCACGCCACCGTCCGCTTCGCGCATCAGCACAAGCGGCACGAACCCGGACCCCGTCCTCTCGAAAAGACTCCGGTTCATCGCGGCTCCCGCGGCCCCGCTCTGCGACGCCGCCGGAACGCCGGCCTCCCGACCGAGCTCGAACCACGCCAGCGCCCGGTCCGCAGCGCCCACCACCGCTCCCGCGAGTGCCTCCGCATCCCCTCCGCGCACACCCACCGGCACGACGCGAAGCCGGAGCCCTCCCTCGAGCGCCCGCCGCGCCAATCCGGCCACCGCCACGCGCGAGGGAAAACAGGTCGGATCGGCGAACACCGCCACCTGCGGTCCCGACGTCCCGAGATCGAAACCTTCCACGGCCAGGGCCGCTTCCAGCAGGCCCTCCCCCGGAAGGGCAGGCTGAGAGGCCGTCGCCGCCTCCATCGCGGCCCTCGCCCGCTCCATCTCCAATTTCACTCTGTCGGCTTCCGCCAATACCCGCGACCGGTCGCGGCCCGGCGCCCTGCGGAGCCGCTCTACAGGCGCCTGCGGATCGGCAGCGGACGCGTCCGCCCGAGGCACCGCCTCGAGCTGCATCCTCGTCACGCTCGCCCCATCCGGATCGAACAGCACGCCCATGACGGCATGGCCCGTTCCGTCGACATAGAGCGTGTAGGACTCCCCTCCCGGCTGCCGGACCAGCCAGCCGTCCAGCGCGCCTTTCCGGCCGAGTGCCGTCACCGAAGCGCCGTTGCCGCGCAGACGCTCGACCAGCCGGTACCCGCTCTCCTCGCCCGACGCCTCCCCAACCCCGACAGACCACGCAATCGACAAGGCCCCGAATGCAACCGTCACAAGCCAGGCCGCCGCCCCATTCCACGACCCGCTCATCGCTTCGCCACCTCGCCGTCACCGAACAGACAAGCGCCTCCCGGATCCAAGGCCTGTCCCGTCATCCCCATGCCACCGCTCCCAGGAACAGCACCGTCCCGGCCAGGACCGAAAATGCGAGAAGCCGAGACCCGCCCACAGCCTTCGCGGCCTTCGCCAATCTCCATCTCATCAACCGCCACCGACAGGCGGCCGTGCCGGTTCGCTCAGCACGGGCAGACGCGGCATCTCAAGGATGACCTCTCCCCGCCTCAACTGCCCCTCTGCGCTGTCCCCCGCCTGCTCCCCACCCGCCCCATGTGCAGGATCGGTCGAGACCCGGGCGTTTGCGGACAACTTGCGACCCGCCCCCCAGCCGATATCCACGCGCACAAAATCCAGCGCGACGGCCGCGAAGCTCAACGCCGCAACAACCGCGAGCGCACCCAGCACCGACACCGCGGCAACGTTCGACCGCCGAGGCGCCGGCGACCCGGCCGCCGCAACACCCCTCAACCAGGCAAGGCTCTCCCGGATCCACCCGAACTCGATGCGCTGCGACACGAGCACGTTTTCAACATCGAATTGCCGCGCAAGATCCGAACGCAGATCCGACATTCTCTGCAGGTCGTGCGACATCTCCGCCAGTCGACCGTGGACCGATACAAACTCCCGCTGCTGATCGTCCCGCACCTGCTCCACCGAACGCTTCAAAGCCGTGCTGTACAAGTTCACCAGAAGCGTCTCGATCCGTTCCAACCGGCGCGCCAGATCCTCCTCCCCGGGGTCCTCATCCCCTGGCGCTTCATCTCCCGGCGCCTCCACCCCCTCCATACAGTCGCTCAGCCTCAGCAAATCCGTCGTGAACATGTCCCGGCTCTCGCCTTCTGTCCCGGTCATCTCTTCTCATCCCCCACTCGCCGCATATGCCTTATCGTCATCGAAGCTCCGTCCGCCGAGAGCCTTCCTGCCGGCGCGTCCCGCACATCGCCCAGCGCCGCAAACAGCAAGGCCGCCGCCTCTTCGAAGGTCTTGCCCCTGAACACCCGGCCGTCGTGGAGCCGGTAGTGCCGGTCCGTCCTCCACAGCACCTCGACACCGGCGCGCGCACCCCAGCGCGACATCGCCGAACGCAGCGTCTCTTCCGCCCGGATGCGCCAGTCCGAAGCCCCCGACCGCGCCGCCGCGAACTGGACCGCTCCCTCCCGGACCCCGGCAGGGCGGATATGCAGCTCGTCTCCGAACCGGCGCCACGCCAGGCCGCGATCGAACAGGAGCGAGCGCCAGTCCCCGTAGGACTGTTCCACCGGGCGCCCCGCCTCCACCCGCCGGTCCCAACGGAGCCTGACGCCGGCAGGACCGAGCCTGGCCGCCGTCTCCGCAAGCGAGACCTCGTCCGGAGCATGCCGCCATCGCGTCTCCCGGCTGCCCGCCTCGAAGCTGAACCCCGCTTCGGCCAGGGAAACCCCACCAACCGCTAAAGCCAGTGCAAGTCCGCAAGCCGCCGATAACCGTCCAGATGCAGCGCGCGGCGCCGACCCGCGAGCAACGCACGAATGCGCCGGACCGCCGCCCTCAGCCGGTATCCCCTCGCCTCCGCCACCCGGAACGCCACCGACGTGCCCAACAACAGGAACAGCGTCACAAGCCCGGGCTTCAACAGCAGGAAAAACACGAGCACCGCGAGCCTCGCGTCGAACGGTCCGATCCGCACCGGCCGCGCACTGTCCCGCCACACCACGTCGCCCATTGCCGCCTCCCTTCCTCACGAGCCCGCCCTTCCCGCAACGCCGTGCGAAGCCCGGATGCGCGCCAGGTCCCCGGCCCCGATCCTGCCCGCCGCCGCCGCAGCCTCCGCATGACCCAACAGGCCGTGGCCCGACGCCGCCAACGCCTCCGCGATCCGCTGCGGCCAAGCCTGCCTCGGCACCTCCAGCAGTTCCTCCTTCAGGCCCCCGTCGAACACCAGCCATTCGCGGAGCGCCGTGCGACCGCCCATCGGGTTCCCGACCAGCACCTGCGTCACCACCAGGTGCAGCACATCGACCAGCGCCGCGCCGCGCTCATCGCGCTCCTCCTCCCGGAACTCCGAGAGCAGCCGCCGCACCGTGTTCGCGACGCCGATCGTGTGCGTCGTCGAATAGACCGCGACGCCGAAATCCGCCGCCGCCAGCGCCGCCTCGACCGTCTCCCGATCGCGGGCTTCGCCCACCACCACCGCGACCGGCCGCCGGCGAAGGCTCGCCCGCAGCCCGTCCGCGAACGAGCCGAAATGACGCGGTATCTCCGAGCTCGACATGAGGCTGCCCCGGTCCAGCCCGATACCGTCGAAGGTGAACTCGATCGGCGCCTCGTAGCTGTGGACCCGGCCGGCGCCGCGCTCCAGAAGCGCCCGTGTCGAGGCCGCAAGCAGCGTCGACTTCCCCGACCCCGGCACGCCCGTCACAAGGTTCAGACCGACGCAATCGAGCAAGGCCGACGACACCTCGCCCTCGACGCCCAGCTCCTCCAGCGCAGGCGGCTTGCCGGGCAGCACCCTGAGCGTCGCGTTGATGGCGAAGCTGTTGTTCACCTGGACCGGAGACAGATTGCAGCGAAACCGGATATCCCGGCCCCGCTCCAGCGACACCGCATGCGAGCAGTCCACCGCCCCGCCGGAAAGAAGCGAACCGACCGCCGAGCCCTCGTAGAGCAGCTCGGCGATCTCCCCCAGCACCACGCCGTCAAGGACCGCGTTCGTCCCTCTCCGGACCCGGCCGTCCACCTCGATCAAGGCCGGCGCCCCGGCCTGGAACACCACGTCCGACGCGCCTTCCCGCCAGGCCCACACGAGAAAATCATCCATCTTCCCGGTCGGAAAGAAATGCGATGCCGGTTCCCAGAACCCGCTCACGGCCCCGCCTCCGACCATGCCGGTAAGCCTGCCGCCGCCTCATTGCCGCCACCGCGAAACACGAACCCGCGCCACTCCCTCGACTGCAGCGCAAGTTCCGCCGGCCTCCCGAGACGGACCAGCGTCTCGCCCACCCGCATCACCCGACCGTCGCCCGCCGTCGCCGACCGGCTCACCTGGATAACCGGAGCGCCCACCATCCGCGCATCATGAAGCGCGCCCCACCGCGCAATCCCTTCCAGCATGGCGTTCAGCCGGTCCAGGTCGGCCGCGAAGATCGCGTCCGCCTGCCTCACGCCTTCATGCCAGCCTTCCGCGACCCACCGCGCCCAATCGGCCTCTTCCGCATCGTCGCGCGGAAACAGCAGCGATACGGGCGGCTCCGGCAGCTTCCACTCCCGGACCAGGAAATCCCGCCAATGGGGCGGCGCCGTCGCCAGGCGCTCCGGTTCCATGATCCGCACGACCCGCGCCGCCGACGCCGCGCGGCGCCCGTCCCGCCCCAGCCGGACCGCCTTGCGTGTCTCTCCCACCACCGGGGGAACCAGCGTGAACCCGTGCCTCTTCTCCGTCAGACGCCGGAACCCGTAAAGCCGATCCAAATTCTCCGCATGCTTCGCAACCACGTTCCGCGCGATCTCCCAGGACCGCCGCGCCAGCCCGCTCTGTGCGCCATAAGCCAGCGCCGCCGCCCTCATCGCCTCCCGCCGCATGCCTGCACCGAACTCCCGATCCAGATCCCGAGACGGCTTCGCCTCCAGCACCGCCGCCAGATCCGGCGGCGCGGACTCCTTCGCCACCCCGCAAACCGGAGCCAGTACCGCCGCGATGACCGGCAGGAGGAGAAGCACGAGGCGCATCACCCGCCCCCGCCCTCAGTGCGCGGCGGAGCATCGAACCAGTCGAGGCGCACCGTCATGCGGCCCGCATCCACCGTCAGCAGCGCCTGGGCCGCAGCCTGCATGCCGGCGTCCTGGAAGACATGGATAAGCGGCGTGTCCTTCGCTTCGATCTCCACCAGCACCGGCGCCGGCGGCGGCCGCCCCGCAGTCACCAGTGCATACCCCGCGCCCGCCGCCAGTTGCCTCGCGAGCTCCTCGAGCGGGCCGATGTAATCCAGCGTCACCTTCTGCAGCAGCTCCGGGGGCACATTGGTCGGGGTCTCCGGAACCCTCAGGTCCGCCCTTGCCGACCGCGTCTTGGCCAGCAGCGACAGCGCCCGCTCGGCACGAAGCGCAGCTTCCGCCAGACGTGCCTCCGCAGGGTCCATTGCCGGCGGCGGCGGCTCCTTCACAGCGCTGCCTCCAGCCCAGTCCATGTCCAGCGTCTGGCACCCCGCAAGCGCGAGCATCCCGGCAACCATCGCGCCGGCCACCGCCCCGGCGCTCATTGCCCGGCACTCCCCACGTCCTGGACCACCAGCCACTTGTTCGGATAGGCAGTCGCCGAAAGGACGCGCCGCATCGGGCCGATCGCCAGCAGCGCATCCGCCGCCGCCAGGAACCCGGCCTCCTCTGTCTCGCCCGGCTCGAACTCGGCAGCCGCGCCCACCTCGAACCGATGCTTGCTTTCCCACGCGACCTGCCAGCCGGCCCGATCTGCCCAGGCACGCAAGACACCCTCGACTGTCCCATGCACGTCCGGGCTCACCTCCCATCCTGCCGGCGGCGCTTCCCCTCGTCCTTCCACCGACACGCCAGCGCCGGGAACCACCGGCCGTCCACCAGGCTCCGGTTCCCCTGGAACCGAAGCCGCCACACGCCCCGCCTCAGACGCAGCTTCAGCATCCTTCGTCTCCCCCACATCTTCCGGAGCGGCACTGTCGACCTCCGGCGCCGGCATCTTCTCGCCCGCCACCGCCGCCAGGACATCCACATGGACGCCGCCAGGTACGCGCTCCGGAGGCCTCTGCCCGAAGTCCGCATACCGGTAGAAGACCAGGCGGCCTTCCGCCCAGCCCCAGTCGTATCCGGAGAGCCGTGCGACCTCGTCCAGGACCGCCGGCACCGTCCCCGTCATCGAAAGCCCGAAGGGAACCGCGGGCTGCGTCGCAACATCGCCATCCGCCACCCGGCCCGGCCGGTCCTCCAGGATCGCATCCACCCCCGCCAGATCGGCAATCCGCCCCACCAGCTCCCGCAACTCCATGGGCGCCAGTTCGTTGACCTCGATTTCCCTGTCCGCGATCTCGGCCGGCAGGTCCCTGGACGGTGCTTCCACTGTCACCGTCGCGGAGATCGGAGCGATCGCCCAGGGCTTGCCGCTGCCCGATTGGGCCACTGCGCCGGCGGAACACACCACTACCAGCACCGTAAG
Organism: Alphaproteobacteria bacterium; assembly: GCA_965261985.1. GTDB lineage: Bacteria > Pseudomonadota > Alphaproteobacteria > Bin95 > Bin95 > Bin95. The sequence goes on along the minus strand of OZ253490.1, from coordinate 2,306,158 downwards.
CAGCAGCAGTTCCCGGCCCGTCCGTTCCAAGCGCTCGCGGCCCGCCTTTTCCTGCCCTCGCCAGCTCATCCAGCCGCTCCCGCAATGAAATCCAGATTGAGCGCCACGAACACGGCCCCTGCCGCAACGGCCATGCCCGGCGCGAGCGCTACATATCCCCGCCTCCAGGACCTCCCTCGCCGCCTCTGGACACAGACATGACGGCCCAGCGAACAGAGCACCCCGAGCAACAGCACCCAAAGCAGACCTCGCGGACCGACCAGTACGCCCAGCCCCACGAAAAGCAGCACATCTCCCGGGTAAAACGGCCAGCGCCCGCCGACCGCCTCTGCCGCCGCGATCGGCAACGCCCCGATCGCAAACCCGACACCTGCGCCGACCCACGCCCGGGTCAGCCCGTCCACGAGGCTCGGCCCCACCACCTGCACCTGCCACAGCATCCCGGACCCAACGAGAACGGCCAGCCACCAGCCATCGATCCGAAAGAGCGCGCCGTCGAACCATCCGAGCAACGTCAACGAGCCCATGATCCATGCGATCAACACCCAGTTTTGCGCGCGCTCCGACTCCATCCCCGCCGCCATCGCCACGAGCCCAAGGACCACCACCACGAGCATGAACGCCGCCGCGTTCTTCCCCGACCGATCGCGCCGCATCACGAGCCGTCCTCCAGCACCCCGAACGTGGCCGGGAACAGCTCGCACCAACGCTTCAGCTCCTCTTCCTCGCAAAGCGCGGGCCTCAGCGTCCTGACGGTCGATCCAACCGCCGCCCGCTCCACGTTCCACTGCGACAATTCCTTCTGGGCCGCCCGGAGGCGCCTCATCGCCGACACTTCCCCCTGCAGCGTTTCCCGGACGGCCATTGCCTCCGCGCGCGCAGACGCCCAGCTGCTCACTCCCGCCCGTTCCGGCAGATGCGGGTCCGCCTGCGCCCCGCTCCCAAGGCCGGCAACGAAACCCAGGGCCACTGCGCATACGTAACGCCCCCGTCGCGTCAGCATCCCGTGCAGCTCCCCACGCTCAGAAAGTTGAACGACCCCGTTCCCGTCACCGAGACCGAGCCATTCACATCTGCACCGGGAGCACGAAGATTCGCCCTCGCCTCGATGTTCTGTGCCACGACGTCCTGGGCAACATCCGCCGCGTCCGCATCGAGGCGCCCGGTCACATTCACCGCATCCGCATTCACCGTGCCGGTGAACTCGGCATCGCCCCGGAACACCAGCCCGTCCGGTACCGTGACGCTGCCCAGCACCTCCAGCGACCCGGGATTGACCGCCGTGCCTACCGTCAGCGCCTGGTCGATCCGGAACTCCCCGGCCCGCATCACCCGGTCCACCTGGAGCTCCTCCGCCGTCAGCACCTTCACGCCGACCAGGTCATTGCCGTTCATGTCGAGATCCGTCTCCATCCGCGCCGAGTCCGGACAGCCGTCCCGCACACGCCTGAAGACCGCGTCCCCGCACACGCTCTCCCGATCCAATTGCCGGTAGACCGCGAGCGCCCGGGCACGCGGATGCCCTCCAGCGGCTGTCCGGAAGGCCGTCAGGTCTTCCTGGACAGTCGGCCCCAACAGCACGCCTCCGGCGTTCACCACGCCGAGCGCCTGCTCGCCCCGGGCCTCGTATACCGCCGCCTCCGGAAACCGGGTGTCATCCGCCTCCACGAGCTGCATCGACACCACGCGAACCCGACCTGCCCCGAGAGAAATCGCCCACGCCTCCAGCGGCCGCTTCATCGCGTCGCCCGCCTGGTCGAAGCCCTGCGGCAGGAAATTGTCCGTCTTCAGCGCATCGATATCGATCTTCCGGGACTGACCCGGCGACAGCGCCGCATAGGTTCCGTAATCGCCCCGCACATGGCTCTCGACCGCGCCGGCGAGCACGACCAGAGTCCGCGCAGACGCCACCGCCTTGTTCACCGCGATCCGCCCCTGCAGCCACACCGAAAAGCCGAGCGCCAGGCCGAGCAGCACCACCACCGCGACCAACGCCCCGACCGGCGTCAGGCCCCGCCGCCGGGCAATCCACAACCGTTTCGCGAAACCGGCCCGCATCGCCTAGCCGCCCCCGAGCGTCGTCGGGTCGCAACCGTCGTCGCAGCCGTTGGTCGTGACATTGCCGCTGAATGAACCCGAGTCCGCACCCAGATCCCCACCGATCGTCAGCGTTCTGGCCCGCGCCTGTGCCCGCGCCGTCAGCCTTCCCCCGGCGTCAAGGCGTCCGCGAAGCTCCATCCTCCCGGCGCCCACCGAGCCCCGCGACGACATCGCTCCCCCGACACTCAGCAATTGCGGAATGTTGAAGTCCTGTCCGGGGTTTGCGCCGTCACCGAACTGGAACCCCGCATCGGCACGAAAACCCGATGCGGGATTGTCGTTCACGAACGCCATGCTCCCCGGCTGCCCGGGACGCCCGACCGCCACATTGCCGCCGATCTCCGCCCGCACTCCCTGGAAGCGGCTCGATCCATTGGCGGCAGCATCGATCCCGGCCACGCTGCCCGCATTCAGCATGTCGAAACAGCGCCTCTCATCCGGCAGCGCCGCATTGCGGCAGTCCTCGCCCGGAACCATCGCCACCCCGTCCACGATCTCGCCCGCCGGCAGCAGGTCCTGGCCGATCCCCGTGTTCGGCCCGAACACGAAATCCGTCTCCATCCGGACCAGCTCCGGGCGTCCCCCGACCTCGCGTCTGTGGAGACGGTCCGCAGCGTGGCGGATCCCGAAATCGGCCGTCATGAACATCGACCCCGCCGGCAACGGGCCGAGCACCGCCTCCACTGCCGCCAGCCGGTCGTGCATCGCCGTCCCGTCGCCCCCGACGACACCGACCAGGTCCAGTCCGCCCATCACCGCCCCGGCACGAAGCGCCGGCGACCGGAATGCGAGCTCCGGTCCGGACAGGCTGCACGCCGCCAGCGGCACGCCGCCGGCCACCACCACGCCATAGGCCGACGCCGCGATCACGCCGCCGGCGCGCTCCACCGAGCCCAGGCCGCCCGGAAGGAGGGACCAGCCCTTGAGTTCGGCCGGCGTCACCGCCCGGGCCGTCGTCACAAGCCGCGACTGCACCGCACGTTGCAGGGCCGTGCAGGTCATGCCCCAGATCCGCCCGCGCTCCCGGTCGATCTCTGCGAGACGCAGCGCGTCCCGGTCCCTTTGCCAGGCCATCAACAGCACAAGCACCAGCGCGACGATCAGGAACGCGCCCCACGCCAGCGCCGCGCCGCGGCGAGAGCCACGGCGCAGGCGACGAAACAGCGATGTCCGGCGCCGGACCACCGATCACCCGAAGACGAATGTCAGGTTGTTCGCTTCCGCGCCGTTGTCGCAGGCCGCCACCAACTGCGCCAGCGTCCACACCCGGGGCGCCTGGGCCGGCACCGTCGTGGGCGCCCCCGTGTTGACCTGGATGCGGATGATCCCGGACCGCCCGCGCGACCGCTCCGTATAGGACCGCCCAACCGCCACGCAGACCTCGTTGTCCAGCGACTGGAACGTGACCGCGAACCGGCCGCCGTTTCCGAGAATCGAAACCGGCTGGCCGAAGGAGTGCTCGATGGTGACCGGCGGACCGGCTTTCCGGTACCGGTCCGGAATCCGTCCGAACGCGTCCAGCGTACCCACCAGGTTAGAGTTGGCGCCGTAGCTGCTCTGCCCCGAATACGCATCCTCGACATTCGCGCGGAGCGTGTTCAGGAGTTCGAGCGAACTCCCTTCGGCCATCCGCGTCGTGATGGAGTTGTAAACCCCGACCACGGCAACGATCGCGACCAGGCCGGCCACGACCGCCAGAAGCACACCGACAGGATTCATCTACCCTTTCCCTTCAATAAGCGTCCACCTGGGACATGATGTCGAACGACCCCCACATCAGCAGAAGCATCTGGGCCGTCCCGACAGCCATCAGCACGACGTTGAGAACCGCCGTCTTCATCCGTATGTTCGCCTCCGACCGGTCGACCCACCGCTCGACGAACTGCGCGAGGGTGTCTTCCCAGCCATCCTTGCCGTCCATCGAGCCGGCCACCGCCACCAGCGTCTCATCCGGAAAATCGTTGCCGCTCGCCTCAAGCGCCGAACCGAACCCGAGCCCCTCGTTCAGCATCCGGCCGCTCACCGCCCGGATGCGGCTCCTCACATAGGGCGAGGCGCCGCGCTCGAACTGCCTGAACGTGTCCCGGTTCAGGTCCACCCCGAGGCGCAGGAACTCGATGCACACGAAAAGGAACCCGCTGCCGCTCAGCACCCTGTAGAGCGAGAACGGTGCAAACCGGTCCGCCGTCACCCGGCCCCATCCCGTCCATCGCACAACGAGCAGCCACATCGCGGCGACCGCCGCGACAAGCAGGCCCGCCAGCAGCACGTCGTTCTCGTAGAGTCCGGTCGACATCCAGTCCAGGAACCGCGAAAACACGTCCCAGCGTGCCGGGTCGCTGACCTTCCGCATCTCCGGGAGCAGCTCGTAACCGGTGTACCAGCTCATCCCGGCGCAGGCCGCCAGGATCAGCACCGGCATCGCGAGCGCATTGACCACGGCGCGGACCTGCTTCGCCCGCATCTCCGCGACCTTCGCCGCAGCCAGAAACAACTGCTCCGCACGGGCCCGGCCCAGGCCGTAGAAGATCATCGCCTCGCTCGGAGGCACCCAGCGCGAGAGTTCCACCGCGAAATCGTCCGCGCCGCTCGCCAACGCCTGCTGCCACTCCTGCAGCATCCGGACCTTGAACGTCTCCCGGCGCTTCGCCTTCATCACGACATCGAGCGCCTCGGACATGCCCGTGTCGCCCTTCAGCAGGTCATGCATCAGGTGCCAGATATCGACGCGCGCCCCGGTCCGCGCCGCCAGCAACCGCCTGATGAACAGCCACCGGAACCGCATCATTCACCCGGCTCCCCGCCGTCCACCACCACCAAAGCCAGCTGCCGGCCTGTACCATCGGCAGCCGGCTCCGCCGGCACCCTCCCAACCGCTACGGCGGCCTCGCCGATCTCTGCACCCTTGAGCAGCGCGTCTTCCGGATCGACACGGCCCTCGGCCACCGCGCGCCAGATCTTCTGACCGATCGGCACCCCGCCCATCTCATCGATCCAGTAGTTCCAGGCCCCGATCGCATCGCGGTCACGCACGAACCGCAGATATCCGTCATCCGGCACAATCCACTCCGCCACCGCGATGGGCTGCGCATACCCGGCCCAGGCCGCCAGCGAGAGCTCGGACTCCCCGGCCGTCCTGCACGCCTTGCAGCCCTCCGGATTGCGATAGCGCACCCCCGACCCCAGGACCTTCAGAAGCTCCTCCGGAACCTCCCGGCCTTCGGGCGCGTTCGGCGTCGAACACTTCGGACACAGCATGCTCACCAGTGTCTGCTTCAACAGGATGCGCACGTTCCCGCGCTTCGTGACCTCCGCCACCGTCACCCCGAGATCGAGCAGCCGGAACAGGATCCCGTTCGCCGAATGCACATGGATCGTCGTCCAGATCTGGTGGCCGGAATCGATGAATTGCAGAACCTGCCGGGCACCCATCCGATCCCTGATCTCGCCCACCATCCCGGACGCCGGATGCAGCCTCACGAAGTGCATCAGCGCTTCCTGGTAGCGAAGGTCCCGATCCTCCCCGACACCCTTCGTCGGCACGGCGATCTGCACCGCGCCCTCGATGTCGTACTCGACCGGGTCCTCCAACGTGATCATGTTCAGCTTGCCGTCATGCTCACGCATCTGGAGATTCAGGTTGACGGACACGGTCGTGCTTTTGCCATCGCCGGTGCTGCCGCCAAGAAAAACGCCACCATATTTCGAGATCCGGATCTCCCGGAACAACGCCGACAGCGACGGCGCAAATCCGAGGTCCTCCAGCGTCTTCTTCCCCCCCATGTCGCGGTAGAACAACCGAATGAACAGGTGATGACCGTCCGGTTCGTGCGGCCCCGCCTGGCAGCGCAGCGCCGTAATCTCTGCAGGAAGCGGGAAAACCTCCGACCGCCTCACGCTGAAACCCTGGAAACTGCCCCGCTGCAGCGACGTCTGCCTGCTGCCCTCGTCCTTCACGAAGAACAGGAGCCCGAACGCCTGCTCGGCCTCGCGCACCGTCATCGCACTGCCCAGGCTGCGCTTCCTGTCATTCACGATCGCGTAGACCCGGCAGTCGTCCGGCCCCTTCTCGAACACCACGTCCGAAGCCCGGGCCCGGGCCGCCACCGTGAACAGCCCGACCAGGCCTTCGACCACCCGGGGATTGACCTCCAGACCCTCGCCCTGGACCCGGTTGCCGCGCCAGACCTCGGCAATCTCCTGCAGTGTGCCCACGTCCTCACTCAGCGCATCCGGGAGCGCGCCGGCACGCTGCAGCTCCACCAAGACTTCGCGCACATCCAGATCGTGCCCGTACCCCTCCGCGATCAGGACCCGGCCGTCCGACCAGACCGCGCACCGCTCCCGGAACCGGTCGTCCATCCGGTCCCAGCGAAGCAGGCCCGACGGCATCACCTCCGGCGCCTTCTCCCGAACGAACAGACGATGCCAGAACGACGGCCGCCCCTTCATCGGGCCGACCTCGGCCGGAAGGGGAGCCTGTCCGCCCTCCAGCCCTTCACCGTCACGCCCGGAGGACGCGCCTCCACGCCAACGATCCTCACGCCCCCGGGCAGCCTGTCGCCGGCCCGGACCCGCCAACTGGACGTTCCGTCAGTGACCGCGGCCCGTAGATTGCCGCCTGTCCCCGACACGCCATACCAGCCGTATTCAGGAGGCTTCTCCTCCACGGCCACCGGCTTCGCCGCCAGCGCTGCCGAAGCGGCCGCCGCGGCCTCCCGCTGTGCAATCTCCGCCCTGGCCGCCTCGACTATTGCCTCCCGCGCCGCCTCGACCCTGGCATCCGCCTCCCGGCGCGCCGTCTCGATCTTCAGGGCTTCCTGGGCCCGCGCCGCCGCCGACTTCTGGAGCGCCGCCGCGAGCTGGAGATCCGACGAGACCAGTTCCTTCAGGATCGCCTGACGGTCCCGGCACAGCACCAGGACCTCGCGTTCGAGCTCCAGCGCCTCGCTGAACTCTCCTTCCTCCACCGCGCTCGCGATCAACCGCGCAATGGCTTCACGCGGGCACTCGAAGATGCGCAGAACCGCAGGCTCATACCCAGCGACCGAAGGCGGCTTCGCAGGAAGAGCCGGGGCGGCAGGGGGAGGAGGGTCCTGCCGCCCCGGCGTGCCGGCAACGGGCGGTGCGGCCCGTTCCACCGCTGCCGGTGTTTCGTTTCCTCGCGCAAGTGAAAGCGATGGCGCCAGACCAGTGACGGCCGCACAGCCGGCAATCAAGAACGCCACTGGGCCTACCCGCCCGAACCCGGCCCGCCGCTTCACCGGAGAGACACGGCGAAGACGACGGGCCGGCGGCGGATGACGGCTCGCCGAGCCGACTCCAACCAGCTCGCACCCGGCCACCGGCCAGGTCTCACTACCCTTTATGTCCCGAAGTCGCATCGCCTGGACGCCCTAGCGCAAGTTCGGCGTCGACGGCTTCCAGACCGCCGGCGTCCTACCGAGCTGCCCGGCGAGCTCGCGCCAGCCGACGCTGCGCGCACCCGCGGCGTCACCGTCGACGGCGATTTCGAGCCGGCCCCGGGTCCAGCGCCAGCCTCCCTCGGCGATCAGCTCGCCGGCAAGGTCCACAACCGCGAGCCGCCCCGTCCCGTAGAACACGAACCGCTTGTCCTCGTAGGCCTCGCCCTTGAACGCCAGCGCCGTGGGTTCCGGCACTGCGACTAGCTCGCCGGTCAGCTGAAAGGCCGGATGACGATGGCCGGTAGGAAGAACCGGGACGGGATAGCCTACCGGGTAGCCGAGAGCCGGCTGGTCCGGGACCTCGACCAGGACCCAATCGCCTTCCTCGCGCAGAACGCCCGTCTTCTCGATCTCACCGTCTACGCCGAGCTTCCAGACCTCGTGCCCGACGCCGTCACGACCGAGCGCAAGCACGTAGCCCGTCTCGGAAGGCGAGGTAACCACATAGCCGTTCTGCGCCCGAAGGTAGTCCCAGACTTCCTTCCGCGTCGTCGTCTGCCTGCCACGCGATGCGCCGAGGCCGGTCCGGCCCGGCGCCGTCAGGTGCGAGCCCGGGAAATGACGGATCGGTGCGTCCGGGTCCTGCCGGCGTAGTTCGTCCATCCGCGGCGAAGTCTGCTTCTCGTTGATCCGGATATGAGCCGGGAGCTTCAGATTGGGGCAGCCCTCCGCCAACACGCGCGGCCATCTGTCCTGAATCACGCCGGGATTTGTTCTGATCCACGTACCGTTCTTCAGAATCTCCGAGCTGAAACCGCCTGTTTCCGGGTCGTAAAATTGCGACACATATCGCTTGCTCCCATCCCAGTGATCCCGCGCCCTCCGGACCCCGGACCTCTGCTTCACTAGAGACCAGCGCGCACTCTCTCGCCAGAACCAGAAAAGCTTGTTGTCAACACGCCCGGGCAAACATTCGATAATCCTCCCATCAGCCGCATATACCTGCCCGTGTGCAATGTTCCGAAACTTCCCACTTCCTTCGAATACCCAGACCCGGCCGGTCATAAGCTCCCGGTAAAACGCCTCGCTATAGGGCGTGTGGTTCACGTAGACCTTGGGATCGAGCTTCTTGCCCTGCCCATGAGCTGTGCAGGACGCCAGCGCCGCTCCCGCAAGAAGCAGCGCCAGCCTTCCCCCCATTCCCTGTTTCCAGAACTTCATGACGTGATCTCCTTTCTCGGTGTCTCTCGATCACAACCACTTGTCGGTAAGCCGACGGACCATGCCCGCATAGATCGCAAGCGCGCGTTCGTCCTCACCCGCCCCGATCGCCTCCACGGCCTCGTCGATCCGGTCCGCGATCCATTGCCAGTCGGAATGGTCTTTGGGGATCGCCGCCACGATCCCCGGTGCGGTGCAGTAGTAGTCCACGACCAGCCGGCGGCCCTCGGGAGTGGCCATCGTGTAGCCGTCGCGGAATTCCCTGAGCGCGGTCAGGGTCGGCCCGTCGTCCGCCTCGCCGCGCTTCTCGATAACCGCGGTCGTCAAGAAGCAGGCGCTGCCGCCACCGTCGCCCCCGTCGCCCTCGCCACTGACGCCGTCGGAGCCGGGCGGTCCTATGGAGCTGCCGCCGAAACCCTCATTGGCACTGTCGTCCTGGGCACTGTCGTCCTGGGCACTGTCGGAGTTCTGCCCGCCGCTATTGCCGCCGGGTCCGGGATCGTCGACAATCGGAGTGCAATCTTCCCTTCTCGCCACCAGCTGCCGCTGACCTGTAAGGCGGCGCGTCCGCACCCGCGCCGCACCGGGTCGCACATAGAAGTCGCGATACACCGTGGTCTGCTCGTAATGCAGCGTGCAGCTCCCGGTCTCACCCGACGAACAACTGCATGACGCAGTCGTCGCGTAGACTGGTGCCGGATGCCATTCGATGATCGGATCCGGAATGGCGGTCGGCGGATCCGCCTGCGCGAATACATGCGGACATCCGCCGCCGATCCGCTTCCAGGGCGTGCACTGAGCCTCCGGGCCGAGACCGACCCGCAGCCCGCAGTCCGACGGCCAGATATAAGCATTGCCCGGATCCGTCACCGCGAGGTCCTGGCCGCGCGTCTCGCCGGCGCCGCGCACGCTCGTCAACTGGATCGCCATACGCCGCGCCTCGCGGATCGTGTCCGCCGGCGAGCCCACACATGGCACGTCCCGGGTCTCGGCCTCCCAGCGGAACCCCGTAACCGTCCTGATGGGATCCGCTACCGCCGACACCAGCCCCACGCGGTCCCCCGTCGTCGACGGAACCGCCATGCAGTTCGGCAGCGTCTCGTCGTCCCGGCCGTGCGCACCGACCGCGATCCTGCTGTTCGCCAGGATGATATGCAGGCCGGTCCGACCGCCGCCATACAGCGCCGGCGCAACCTGCACTTCCCGATGGTCGCGCCGCACACCCTTCAGCTCGTCACGGGTTGCATAAACCGCGAGCACACCATCGCAGTAGCGCGCCGTCAGCCCGCGCCCGGTCCAGGACGACAGCCACCAGAGCCCGGACCCGGAAGGAGGAGCGGACAGCCCGTCCCATTCGTCCTCCCAGAGATTGGCCGCGTCCGTCACCCGGATGCGCTCCTCGACGCTGCGCCAGGCCGTCTGGATGGCCACCGCATGCCCCAGCGCTTCCTGTTGCCTTGTGCGGTCCGCATCGCCGGTCTGGCCGCTTGCCCCCGTCGCCATCCCGGCGATCGTCATTGCGGCAATCGCCGCCATCGAGTGCTTCATCCTGCCCTCCCCTGGTCTATGCGCATCGCGGCAGCTGCCGGCGATCGCGTCAGCGCTTGAAACTCGCTCTCCCGGAGTTGGAATGACCGCGTGCGCCTCACGTCGAACTTCCAGCCGCTTTCCTTGCTCCAGGTCACGGACACGACCTCAAGGCCGGCTATCGCCGTCAGCATCGCGACGGCCTCACGCAAGGGGCGCCCGGTCCGCAGTTCGACTTCGACCTCCGCGCCCCACTGCTTGTATTCGATGTCAAAACCCCTGAGCGCGAGCGCTCCGTCCAGCCGCCCACGAAACGCAACCGGTTCGGTCCACGGCGCTGTTTCCGGGTCGTACAGCTCGATCACCGGAGGCAGCGGGCTGAATGCGGCCGACGTGCCCTTGTCGTCGACGACAGCCTTGGGCCAATCGGTCAGCATGTCCTGCGCCAGAGGCACGTAAACGCGAGGGTCGAGGCCCTCCCGCAAGCTCCAATGCACCTCGAGCACGGCTCGCCCTGCCAGAACGCCCGGCGCCATGCCGGACACGCCCTGAACAATCATCGGATGGCACGCCACGCCAAGCCTGTCGAACCCCGCCATCCTGACCCGGTGCCCATCCCAGGCAGCCTGGCAGTGGCGCAGAAACTCCGCCGTTCGCACGACCGCTTCGACCCTCGGCTCTTCCTCGACCTTCTTCTCCCCCGTCCCGACCATCCGCAGGAGCGCGTCACCGAAGAACCACCACGACACACCTCCGCCGGCCGCCAGCACAAGCAGGACGATCAGCACGACCGAAAGAACCGACATCCCTCCCTTGGGAGCCAGAACCAGCTCGGCAGCCTGCTTTGCGCCCTCTGCAATGCGCTCACTCGTCAGGACCCCGGCGTCCGGCGCGAACGGCACCAGGCCCGGCGTAACGACCACAGCGACTGTGCCGCTCTGAAGAGTCCGCAGCGCCCTGAAAGCCTGCTCGCCCGACGGATAGACCGTGTCTCCGCCCGGCTGAATCTTCCCGCCGGCGCCCCTGACCACCGCAACCCGCCCGGGCTTCTCGCCATCGCCGCCGTCTTCCTCGACGAAGACCGCCCACGGCGCAGATTCGGCCATTATCGTCAGCAGCGCCGCCGCCAGCGGTTTGCTCCCCTCGGGATTGTCCGCCGCGCTGACGAACGCCGTCTGTTGTCCGACCTCCACCATCCACGGACGCAGCCCCTGGCGCGCGAGCCGCCCGGCCGCTCGACCGCGAACGAGCTCACGCTGCCAGTCCAGCCCGGCAGCCAGCCGCTGCCCTCCCACGACGAGGACGCTCATCCGCCGGCACCCCGGATCGCGACGGCACTCTCCGAAGAGGCACCTTCGTCACGGTCCGCGCTGACGGGCCTGGAATTGCCGTTCTCTACCTGGACGAGACCCGCGGCGCCCGAGCCGACCCTCCGCTCCGAGATACCGAGCGACTCCCCGATATTCGCCGTCACGAGCAGCGCGGTCTCGGCACGCGCGATGCTGCTGTCCCCAGCACCATCGGGCAGCGGGATATTCGGGTCGAAGGTCCCCTCCCGGGATCCCGAAGAGGACCGGTCCCGGAAGCCCGTAAGGAGAAGGGTCTCACCCCTTGCGATGCGTTGCGTGACCACGATCGCCCGGCGCCCGCCGGCCGGCAGCTGGATCTGATTGCCGAGCGCTCCGAACACCGTGAACTCCGGACGGTCCTGGATGGTCGCCGTAATCCGCGCCAACACCTCGTCCGGGCCCACGATCTGGGCAACGAAAGACAGGCCGAAGCCCGAAGACACCGTGCCTGCCGTCAGCTCGACCGTTCGAACCCCTTCATCGACCGACGTGCTGACTTCCTGGAGATAGGCCTCGTCGAACAAATCATAGAACTGAGCAGGCCGGCCATTCAGCGTCGGGACGTCCACGGAGAGACGGCGCGACGCCGTTCCTACCGAGCGCAACGCACTCACAGTCGCCTGCAGGGTCGAACCCCCGACAATCGACGGTTTCACGACCGAGATCGACCCGCCGTCCGCGCCCATCTGGAAGTTTGAACCGAACGCCTCAGGCAGGACGCCGGAAAGGCCAACCTCGTAATCCGATCCCTTGTCGTAGCGCACCGAATAGAGATGCACCGACAATGTGACCGGCCTCAGCACATGCCGGTTTACATGCGCCAGATACCCCCTCACCCGTTCGATCGCCCGGGGCAGACCGCTTGCCGTCACCGTCGCCGACGTCGCCGAAGTCGACACGGTTCCCTCCGAACCCGCAGCCGCTGCGGCAAGCTGACCGATCTCAGCCCACGGGTTGTAATCCATCTCCGAGGTGATCGACTGGCTGGAACTGCCGCTCGTCGCGTCCCCGCCGCTTCCCTGGGTCGTCGTCGTAACGTTGTACTTCTGCGCCCCCTGTAGCGCATGCACGCCGAACACCACCATCTCGGAACGAACCACCTCGACGGTCCCGCTGTCAGCGTCGTATTCCCAACGATAGCCCGCCGCCTGCGTCCAGCCATTTAACAGCCGATCCAGCGGGCCTACCCAAACTCCCCCTTCACCAGCCAGTTCGTCCGTCCAGGACGAAAGCCATCCCGTGCTGCCGCACTGGTCTTCGGCCCCCTCGCCGGCCGGCGCCTCCTCGCCACCCGCCAGCCCCGCTCCGACAATACGAACCGGAATGGCGACAGCGTCCGAAATGCGACGCGCCAGAACCTCATCGCTCGGACAGTCGCCCAGCGGTACCACGACGCCGGTTTCCGAGCGCAACTCTTCTGGAAGACGAGAGCGCGGCCCTTCCACTTCCCTAAGCGCCAGATATGGATTTCTCGACTGCGCGAGAGAACGAAAACCCGGCTTGTCCGGATCGAGAGACTGAACTCCGGCCAACCGGCGCTCGACCGACGCAGCCTCTTCTTTCACCTGTTCCTGGCCGAACCACCCGCAGCCCGACAGCACAACTGCAACAAGCACAAACACGCAACTCCAGAACGTCGCGCTTCCCAGCCTGTTAGCAACTCGAGGCGAAGCCGATAGCTTCCCCCCCATCGTTCCTGTCAGGACAGCCGTGGCGGCAGGTAAATGTTCTTTCTCCAACCATCCGCAGCCCGACAGCGCAGTCGCAATCAGTGCAGACTCAAATCGTGAACCGCCGGGTGCCCCAACCCACTCGACATCGACCACGAAACACCCCCTGTTGACAGCTCTCGGAGAATCCGAGCAGTACATTCCCGAATCGCTTCCCGAGCGTTCTTCAGTGGTGGTGTAATATCGAGCGCGACTACGCCATCGGGCAGGACGTCAAGCCGGTCGATTTCGTGCCCGAAGGCGCGCGGGCGAGCTTCCAGGGCTATCTGCGCGCCGACGGCCGGGTCGGCACGCGGAACTATGTCGGCGTGCTGACCAGCGTGAACTGCTCGGCAACCGCAGCGCGTTTCATCGCCGAGGCGGTCGGGGACCGGATCCTGGCGGACTACCCACATGTGGACGGCGTCGTCGCGCTCACCCACTCGACGGGCTGCGGCATGGCCGGCGCGGGCGACGGCTACGACAACCTGCAGCGCGTGCTATGGGGCCATGCGCGCCATCCCAATTTCGCCGGCGTGCTGCTGGTCGGCCTCGGCTGCGAGGTGAACCAGATCGACTTCCTGCTCGAAGCCTACGGCATCCAGCGCGGACCGTTCCTGCAGACCATGAACATCCAGGAGACCGGCGGGCTTCGGTCCACGGTGGAGCGGGGACGCGGCCTCATCCACGACATGCTGCCGGAAGTGGACCGCGCCCGGCGCCAGCCGGTTGCGGCGTCCGAACTCACCATCGCGCTCCAGTGCGGCGGCTCGGACGGCTATTCCGGCATCACCGCCAACCCGGCGCTCGGCGCGGCCGTGGACAGGCTGGTGCGCCATGGCGGCACCGGCGTCCTGGCCGAAACGCCGGAGATCTACGGCGCGGAGCATTTGCTGACCCGCCGGGCCGTGGACGAGCGCACCGGGCGCAAGCTCATCGAGCGCATCCGCTGGTGGGAGGACTACACAGAGCGAAACGGCGGCGAGATGAACAACAACCCCTCCCCCGGCAACAAGGCGGGCGGCCTCACGACGATCCTGGAGAAGTCGCTGGGCGCGGCGGCCAAGGGCGGCACCACCAATCTCGCCGGCGTTTACCGCTATGGCGAGCCCATCGACCGCAAGGGCTTCGTCTTCATGGACAGCCCCGGCTACGACCCGTGTTCGATCACCGGCCAGGTGGCGTCCGGCGCCAACCTGGTGTGCTTCACCACCGGGCGCGGCTCGGTCTATGGCAACAAGCCGGTGCCCTCGATCAAGCTCGCCACCAACACGGAAATGTACCGCCGCCTCGAAGAGGACATGGACATCAATTGCGGCACGATTGCCGACGGCGCTGCGAGCGTCGCGGAAGTCGGCGGCGAGATCTTCGAGAAGTTCCTCGCCGTCGCGTCCGGCGAAGCCACCAAGTCCGAAGCCCAGGGCCTCGGATCGGCGGAGTTCATTCCCTGGCAGGTCGGCGCGGTGATGTGAGGAACGGCGGGAGCACGTCTCTGGCCCAAATTCGGAAGCAATACACACCATGTGAACCGGTCCGGGAACGACGCCCGCGGTCCTGGAGGTTCTTAGGCGTCTTGTCTTTATACCGTGGAGAAGAAGTTCAACATCCTGCGCCTTACAATCGTCCGGAACCTCTGATGCGAAGGAAAGAATAATGACTAATTTGCCCGAATTCCTATCCCGTGGAGAACCGGCAAGGCTCTTTCCCATTGTTGCCGATGCGAGCCGTGAACAAAGACTCTTGTCGATTTTCCTTGCTGTATTGTCGCAAGTTCCCAATCTTGCCCACGAAATTCTTGGAACAGTTGGGGTCCGGATAGGAAAGCGAACGAGAATCTCGTCCTTTACTGAAGTAACATTGAAAAACGATATTGAGAATTCCGGCCGCCCCGACGGTCTCCTTATTGTTGCGACCGGGCGGTCTATATGGTCCGCATTGATTGAAGCAAAAATTGGTAGATCCGAGCTAGATGCTTCTCAAGTCGAACGTTACCTCAAATTGGCGCGAGACAACGGTCTCGATGCTGTTATCACAATATCAAATGATTTCCTGCTTATTCGTGACACTCCGCATGTGAGGCTGTACGGTCTCAATGTGTTCCGTATGAGGGGGTCACGGTTATGAGGTTCAAGGTTGCATCGCGCGTGCGTGGTTTGAGCGACGAGGCGTTTCGCGAGGCCTTCGGTACCGAGGAGCAGTGCCGCGCGGCGCTGCTCCGGCTGCGCTGGCCGGGCGGCTTCCTCTGCCCCTGCTGCGGCCATCGCGGGCATTGCGTGCTGGCGGGGCGCGGGCTCTACCAATGCAACCGGTGCAAGAAGCAGACATCGCCCACGGCGGGCACGATCTTCCACGCGACCAAGCTGCCGCTGACACTCTGGTTCGCCGCCATCCACCTGATCGTGACGGCGAAGAACGGCATCTCGTCGGTGGAACTCGGCCGCCGTCTCGGGGTCAAGCAGCCGACGGCCTGGGCCGTGAAGCACAAGATCATGGCGGTGATGGCGCGGCGCGAGGGGGAGACGCCGCTTACGGGGCGGGTCGAGATGGACGACGCCTATCTCGGCGGGGTGCGCTCCGGCGGCAAGCGGGGCCGCGGCGCGGCGGGCAAGACGCCCTTCGTGGCGGCGGTCTCGACCAGTCCCGAGGGGCGCCCGCGCAAGCTGAAGCTGGCGCCGGTCAAGGGCTTCCGCAAGCGCGAGATCGCGCGTGGCGCCAAGCACTGGCTGGCCCCCGGCGCGGCGGTTGTGACGGACGGCTTGGGCTGCTGGAGCGCACTCGACGAGATCGCCTGCAGCCATCAGGCAATCCGCACCGGGTCGGGCCGACAGGCGGCCCGCATGGCGCCGTTCAAATGGGTGAACACGACGCTCGGCAACATCAAGTGCGCGATCACCGGGACCTATCGCAAGCTCGGCCCCGATCACGCCGGGCGCTACCTCGCCAGCTTCGCCTGGCGCTACAACCGGCGCTATCAACTCCAGACAATGATCCCGCGTTTCGTCCATAGCGCCGCACGCACCGAGCCCATGCCCTATCGCCTCCTCATTGCCAGATGACTTTCAGGGATAAGCAGGAATGATTTTGTCGCACGGCCCGACCATTCTCCGGTCGCCAATTCAATACCACGTATCAAGCAACTAACCAGCAAGTCCAAGCTCTACCACTGGTCATGGGCGAGCTTGGCGACGTGCTGCGAGGTTCTCGCTTATCAGGGCACGTTAGAAAGCACTGAACAGCAATTTCTGGTGGATGAACTCAACCGCTACTTCGGCTATTCCACTACTGGCATTGAACGCTTCACCCAAATGGGCTCACAGTGGAGAAATATCGTTCAAATGGTGGCTTCCGGCGCACCCCTTACGAGAAATACGCCTGGGCTCGAAGAGGTAGTCGGAAGCTGGTTCGCCGAGGAACGCGATCTTTGTCTCCACATGACATCTACTCTTGGCCGCCTTGTGTCATCGAGAATAGAACGAAAAGGCATTAGCGACCCGAAGGTCCGCCTCGAAGATGGTGTGTCTGTTTTAGCCAAGACGCAGGTACTTACCTCAAGCCTACGTATCCCGGATTGCGCGTCCGATATCACCATACGAGCCGACCTAGCACGGCGGACCATTTCTGTTTCTATGGTGGTTAAGGCTCGCGCGGATCGAAAATCGACTAGGTCGCGGGTCAACTGGCTTCTTGGAATGCTCAAGGAGGACGATGCTCGTTTGCGTATCCATGCCTATTGGCCCGGTCGTGCCGCAGCGACATCGGAGGACGTGAAGACGTTGCGGGAAGAGCCAGGTCGAATTCAGGCAGACAATACGTCTCTGCTGCCGCATTCTTTTGAGGTTGTGCTGACAGAGGACCCGGGCGGAAAACGGTTTTCCGGTCAAAGGGCGTTTATCGAGGACCTCGAACGCATTGTTCCGGAATTCTACAGGCTTGTCGGTGCAACGCTAAAGGCATGGCAACCGCCCCCGCCGCAGCCGGTGCTTCGGGAACCCAACTTTTCTGGAGATGAGCCCACAGAGGTCGAGGCAAATCCAGAGGAAGACACGGCTGAAGCGGAACATCCCTCATTGGATTGACCGTGCTTGAACGGCGACCGCAATCGTTGTGAGGTAAGGGAACCGGAGCATCTGGATGGATATACAGTGACGCTGAAGACCCTGTTGCACGGATTCGCGGCTGCCGTGGAGGCAGGCGACGGACATGCTCTCGCTGCCTGCTTCACCGAAGACGGCATCTACCACGACACCTTCTATGGCGAGTTCCAGGGCCGCGAGGCCATTGCCGACATGCTGGAGAACCGTTTCTGGCGGGATGCCGACGGCTTCCGCTGGCGTTTCGAGGATATTTGCGAGGCGGGCGAGCTCGGCTATGCGTCCTGGCTGTTCGGCTACAGGTCGCGTCTGGAAGGCACTGAGGGGCGCCGGGTGGTTGTCGAAGGCATGTCGCGCTTCCGTCTGCGGGACGGGCTGATCGCGCGCTACGACGAGCTGCTCGACATCGCCGTGGCGCTGGGCCAGCTCGATTTCGCTCCCGAGCGCGTTGCCCGCATCGCCGCCCGCCACGCCCGCACCTACCGGGACCGGGCCCGCCGCACCGGGCATTGGGACTGAAGCGGCGTGGGGGCCATCCATCGCCCTGCGGGGTGAAGCCCGACAAGGCCCAGCCGAGCCGAGAGAGAGGCCCTTCCCCGACCCCTCCCAGAGGGAGCTACCGGATTCACACATCGTGTTTCATCCGGTATCCGCGTTGTATGGCTCGGAACTGATAGAGGCCGCGCCGCATGACGACGGGTCCTGGTTTTCCATAGTATCCGGTCCATCCTCCGAGGCGGGCGCATACCCATGCGGCGAAGGCGAGGGAGCCTTTGGGATGGGGGTTTTTCTGTTTTTCGGTCTTGCCTTCGAGCGTGGCCGAGACGGCTTCGAGAGCGGGCCGGTCTTCGGCTTCGAAGACGTCCCGGAGCGGTCGTTTGGCGCTGCCGTCGCGGTCCTGGACCATCTGCATGCAGGAGACGCCGGCCACGAGGGTCATCGCACAGAGCGTCCTGAAGGGGGCGGTCTCCATGGAGACGCTCTCGATGTCGAAGCCTTTGGACTTGATCGTGCGGAACAACTGCTCGATCACCCAGCGTCGGCGGTAGAGTTGCGTGATCCAGCGCGCCTGCTCGAAGGTTTCGATCCGGTGGCCGGTCAACAGCCGCCAGTGCGCCGGCGTCACCCCGGGCGGGGGGTCGATTTCGCGCGCCTCGACAAGGAAGACGGGCTGGTGCGCCGCCACGCCGGGCGCCACAGGCCGGTTCTTCGGGCGTTGAAGCGAGACCGCGCCGAAGCGCACGGCGATGCGGGCCTCGCGCTTCTTTTGTCCGGGACGGGCCGGCAGGTCGATCGCATGCTCCTTCTCCGGCCTGTCGGCCAGGCTGGAAAAGAGCTTGCCCGCCCCCTCCGGGACCGCCCGGTCCTGCGCGGCCCGGACCAGCACCTCCACACCTTCGGCCTGTCGGCGAACATCTCGTAAATGTCGCCCTCACGGTCGGCGACCGCCGTCACCCGCGCCGCGCCCGCCGCCGCCAAACGCCCGCTGGCCCGCAGGCCATCGATCCAGCGCTGGCTCTCCTTGTCGCAAAGAGCGCGCCCCTTCGCGCCCTTGCCCCGGCCGCCATGGCGCTCAATGATCCGGGCATCCACCAGGCCGAGCAGGGCGCCATGCTCGCCCTCAACCGCAATCGTGGCATGGCCGACAAGGCTGTTGCCCCGGCCGTCGTCGCGGAAACTCGTCGTGTCCCGGATCGCCAGAACATCCAGCCCGGCAACGCGCGACGCCGTGCCCGCCGCTGCCTGTTCCACAATCTTCTCCACCGTCACCTTGTCATTCCGCAGAAACCGACCGATCCGAACCTCGCCTGCTCGGCTGCCCCCCAGCCGCCGGATCGAAATACCCCGTGGGCCGTGCCTGACAAGACGATCATGCAAAAAACCACACGACCGGTCCACTCGCCGGTCCCCAAAAACCGCCACAGCGCCGACCATGCTTCTTCCTCTCTTGAAAAGGCCCGATCTCCATCAAAACCAGCGAATCACAAAACCCTCAAACCGCATACTCGCAACCTTCAAAACACACCCGTATTCGAGATGTGTGCATGCGGTAGGGCTCGGAGGCCGGGGTGACAAATGGGGGTTTGGCCCGGGCGCGGGTCCAGTCCAAAAGGACTGCGCTCTAGGCTCGCTGCGCGCTCGCCGCGACGGCGGCGCCCTTGTGGCTCGCGGCGATCTTCATCGCGATGTGCTCGCCAGCCGAGATCGTGCGGAACTTCGGCTCCTCGCCGGCCGGCACGCAGGACGGGACCGCGCGGATCGGCGCGTCGTAGTCGGGGTGCATGAAATAGCCGATGGTCTGCCGGCGCGACCGGGCGCTGTTCAGGTCGCGCGGGTTGGCGACGCGGTGCAGGGTCGAGGTCCAACGCCCGTCGGTCCAGCGCGCCATCATGTCGCCGAGATTGACGACAAGCGTTCCGGGCGGCGGCCGGATCGGCTGCCAGGCGCCGTCCGGCATCCGCACTTCCAGCCCGCCATCGGCCTCGGTCATCGCCAGGATCGTCAGCGCGCCGAAGTCGGTATGCGCGCCGGTCCGAAGCTGGCCCGGCTTCGGCAGCTCGCGGAGCGCCGGGTAGTGGTGGCTCGACAGGATGCTGAAATGGCGCCCGATAAACCCGGCGAAATAATCCTCGGGCTGGTCCAGCGCCACCGCGAAGATACGCAGCAGGTCCGCCGAGAGCCGTTCGTATGCGCGGTAGATCGCGACCAGCGCCTCAGCGGCGCCCGCCGGCGCGTCGGGATAGATGTTGGGCGCGTAGGCGTTCGCCGCTTCCGGCAGGCTCGCGAAATACTCGCGGTGGTCGTCCACGGGCCCGAGGAAAAAGGTCTCGCGCAGGTCCGGCGGCGCATCCTCGCCCAGCGTGTAGGCCAGACCCCGCGTGGCGAAGCCGTGAAAACCCCGCTGGCGCGAGGGGCCGGTGGGGTGCCAGCGGTCCTTTTCGGCGCGCGGCCGGTCGAAGAAGGCGCGCGACCTCTCGAAGGCGCGTTCGACGACCGCCGGGTCGATGCCGTGGCCGGAAACGACGAGGAAGCCGATCCGCTCGCATGCCTCGGCCACGGCCCGGGCCACCGGCGGCTTGTCTGTGCCGTCGAGGAAGGGCGCAATGTCTATGGCCGGGATGCGGCCGCTCACGGCGCCGCTCCCGGTTCCGAGAGCGCGGCATCGACGGCGTCGTCATAGGGCACGTCCCAGGCGATCAGCCCGCCCGCCAGCAGGGCCGCCTTGAGGCGGGCATAGGCGGCGGCCGGCAGCGCGGTGCTGCGCGGCCAGATGCGGGCCTCGCGGTACCCGGCCACGATGCGCGCGAAGCCCTCCGGCGGCAGGTCGGGGAAGAAGGCCGGGCCGACAATGGCGGCGGTTTCGGCAGGGTCCGTCTCATGGAGGCGGTCCAGCGCCGCGGCGATGGCGCGGGTCAACGCCATGCAGGCGCTCCGGCGCTCGGCGGCGAACCGCCGGGTCGTGTAGAAGGTGGTGAAGGCGATGTCGCCCCGCACCGAGAACCGGTGCCAGAGGTGCCCGTGCCCGCCAGAGACCAACCCCTCGGCATGGGGCTCGAACAGCTGCACCACATCGATCTCGCCCCGCTTCAGCGCCTCGGCGTTCTCGGCCATGGAGGCGTCGGGCGCGCGGGTCAATGCGGCGGGGTCGATGCCGGCACGGTCGAGATCGTCATAGAGCGTCATCCACGGCGTCGGCACATCGGTGGCGACGCCGATGCGCGGGCCCACCAGGTCCTCGAAGCGGAAATGCGGGTTGAGGGTGCGGCCGACCAGGACGAACGGGTCGCGGGCCACCACCTGCGCGAAGCAGACCAGCGGGCTCTTCTCGCCCCGGGCATGGGCCCCGTCGTGGTGCATCGCGACCCGCATGGGCCCGCCGAAGGACACGTCCGCGCGCCCGTCGATCAGCCCTGGGCCGTCTCCGGCGGCGAGGGCGAGAGCCGCAGCTCCACCTCCAGCCCCTCGGCCTCGAACAGCCCGGTCAACTGCGCCAGATAGAACGGCGTGTAGCTGCAGGCGCGCAGGTTCTCGTAAAGGACGATCTTTTCGCTGGGCATGGCGCGAGAGTAGAGCACGACCCCGTCGTTTTGAACCGACGCCGGCGAGACGGCTCCATCGTCACCCCGGACGGAGCGCCTCCCCCTATCGTCGCCCCGGACGGAGCGAAGCGGAGATCCGGGGACCAGTCCCTCGAAGTCCCCGCTTGAGGCGCGCATGGACCCCGGCTCGGGGGCCGGGGCGACGATGGGGGGCACCGGAACGATGGCGCTGGCAAGTCCTTTGTCGCAGTCCAATCCGTTCGGATTCTGCTATAGGGTCGGCGGCGTCCTGCCCTCGGGGGTGCGCCTTGCCTATCTTTCCGTTCCACGAATTGCGCCGCGCGGCCTGGAACCTGGCTTCGGGCAATGTCCGTCCCGGCGAAGACGTGCTGGTCGTCGCCAGTTCGGATCAGGAGACGGGGCCGGTCGATGCGCTGCTGGCGGCGGCCGACACGGCGGGCGCGGGCACGGCAACTGCCGCGGTCATCGCCTGCCCCGCCGACATGGCCGACTTCCGGCACCCCGCGCCGGTGATCGCCGCCGTGGAGCGGGCCGGGCTCACCATCGTGGCGACATCCATCCGCTTTCCGCGCGCCTATGACGACCTCAGCCGGGCGCTTTTCGCCGCCGGGCGCCGGCAGGTGCTCATCAACAACGCGCCGCTGGAGGATTTCGTGCGCGGCGCGGCGCTCGCCGATCCGCTGGAGTTGCGCGACCGCACGCGCCGGCTGGCCGGGGCGGTCTCGGCGGCGCGTTCCGTGCGCATCACCTCGCCCAACGGGACCGACCTCACCGTCCGGGTCTGCCGGCCCTGCCTGCCGCTTACCGGCTTCGCGGAGGAGGATACCGGCTTCGGCTCCTTCCCGAGCGGCGAGGCCATGCTGTCGCCGGAGGAGGGAAGCGCGGAGGGCGTCTTCGTGGCCGATGCCTTCGGACAGGTCGTCTATCTCGCCGATGCCGGGCCGCAACTCGGCCTGCTGGAAGACCCGATCCGGCTGGAGTTCGCCGCCGGCCGGCTGGTCGGCCTCTCCGGCGGTGCGGCCGCCCGCCGTCTGGAGGCGGTGCTCGACGCCGCAGACGACAATGCACGGCTGCTGGCCGAGCTCGGGCTCGGAACCAATCCCCACGCCCGGCCGGTCGGCCATGTGGAAAACAAGTTTCGGCTCCGCACCGCGCATATCGCGCTCGGCGACAACCACCTGATCGGCTGGCGCGCAGCCGACATTTACGGCGGCACGATAAAGAGCAACCGCCATATCGACCTCGTATCCGACCATATCCGCATCGAGATAGACGGCGCCCCCGTCCTGCCTTGACTGCGGCGGCGGCGAGGGCAAGGGCGAGAGCTTGACGGAAGACGCCTTCATCGCGCTCCTGCAGGATGAGTTCGATGCGTAGAGAATTATTTCCTTAATGATACTTGACTGCTGAAAATCCGTGATAGAATGAGACAGGAAGAAGCGGCATCCGCGGGCCGCTTCGTCTCCTGTTTCGCGCACGCGCGGAAATAGGGTCCCGCCGCCCGCAAGCCGGCGGCGGGAACGGAATGCGACGGAGGAACGACAGGCAAGATGCAAGCGGGCCGCGCTTCGGCAAGGCCGGCGAAGAAGGCGCACCATGACACCTCCATGACGAAACATGACATCTCATGACATGTCGGGGGGTGTCCCGTATCCCGACCGGCCGGCGGGAGGCTGGAACGCGGACAGCAGACGGGCTAGGCTCGCGTGCGAGGGGACACGGGCCCGCACCGGTCGGGGGAGGACGGGCCCTGCGCTGGGAAGCATCATCGAAAGGGAGACAAACATGAAGAACGGAGTCCGGATGCTCTGGAAATCGGCCGTGCTGGCCGTTTCGGCCGCGGCGGTCGGCGGAGCGGCGCAGGCCGAGGAGATCAAGCTGCGCTGGGGCCACTACCTGCCTAACAGCGGGTTCGTGCAGGTCGAGAAGAACTTCGCCCAGAAGATCGAGGAACGCACGAACGGCCGGGTGAAGATCGAGATCACCTTCGCCGGCGGCCTCGGCAAGGGCCCCGAAGTGGCCGTCCTCGCCGGTCGCGGCGCCATCGACATGGCGTCGGTCGCACCGGGCTACTATCCGGACCAATTGCTGTTCTGGAAGGCCTACCAGATCCCCTTCGTCTACAATGAGCCGAAGCAGGCGATCGAAGTCCTCTACAAGGCCTACGACAAGTTCCCGGTCTTCAAGGAGGAGCTGGACAAGATCAACGTCAACTACCTGTTCCACCAGCCGCTCGGCTCCTATTACATGACAGGCCCGGACCCGAACTGCGATACCGTCGAAGGGTTGAAAGGCAAGAAGATCCGCAGCTTCGGCGCGGACATTCCGAAGATGCACGCCGCCATCGGCGCGGTGCCGGTCACGGTGCGCCCGACGGAAGTCTATGAGGCGCTGCAGCGCGGGACCATCGACTACTCCTTCCTCAATGCCGGCAATGTCGAGAGCCTGCGCCTCTACGAGCCCGGCAAATACAGTTGCGGCACCGTCATGACGATCACGGGCCACCTGATCGTCATCGGCAAGCGGGCCTGGGACAAGCTGCCGGCGGACATCCAGGAAATCTTTGCCGACCAGGCGAAGAAGAGCCAGAAGGAATATCTGGACTGGCTGGAGACCGGCACGGCCTCGTCGATCGCCAATATCGAAAAGGCCGGGGGCGTCTTCAAGGAGTTTCCGGCATCCGAGCTGGCCAAATGGATGGCGGCCACGCCCGACCTCCTGAAGGCCTGGGAGGAAAGCATGGCCGAGCGCGGCCTCGGCGATCAGGCCATGGAAGTCGCCGCGGCCTGGCGCGAGTGGACGAAGTAGCGTCCGCAAACGCCCGGCCGCCCCTTCGGGAGGCAAACGAAACCGCGGCCCCGGCATATGCCGGGGCCGCTGTCGCGCTGCCTGACGGCGCCGGACCGCAAGGACGATGAACCGGCTTGCCCACCTGCTCGAGCCCGTCGCGCTGGGGATCCTTCTGGTCGGCGGGCTGGGCCTGATCGCCTCGACATTTCTCGGCACCGCCGATGTCGTCGGCACGCAGGTCTTCGGCGCGCCGGTGCCGGGCGCGACCGAACTCACCGAGAGCACCATGGTGCTCATCGTCTTCGGCGCGCTGACCTACACCCAGATTCGCCGCAGCCACATCCGCGTCGAACTCCTCTACATGCGGGCCGGCGCGCGCGGGCAGGCGGCGATGGACGTGTTCGCGAGCCTGATGGCGCTGCTGTTCTTCTCGCTGCTGCTCTGGCAGGCGGTGAACGAAGCGCTGTTCAGCATCGGGATCGACGAAGCGACAGTCGGCCTCATCCGGATGCCGCTCTGGCCGGCGCGCATCGTGCTCGCGGCCGGGACCGGGCTCCTTATTCTCCAATTGCTGCTCGACCTGGTCGTGGATTTCGACCGCCTCCTGCGCGGCGGCGAGGCGCTGTCGGTCGAGGAAATCATCGAACGCGACCTCGCCGCGATCGAAAACATCCCGGCGACGGCGGCGGCGATCGACACCGGCGACGAGGAGGACCGGTAGCCCGTGCTCGACCCCGCAACCGTCGGCGTCCTGGTCGCCATCGCGCTCGCCGTAATGCTGGGCGCGGGCGTGCATATCGGCGTGGCGCTGGGCCTCAGCGGGGTGTGGGGAACTTTCCTCGCCATCGGGCCGGACGCCGCCTGGGCGCAGCTTGCGACCATTCCGTTCAGCACCACGAACTCCTTCACGCTCGCGGTCATTCCGCTGTTCATCCTGATGGGGTCGCTCGCGACCCAGGCCGGGCTGACGACGGACCTCTACCGCGCGGCCTACAACTGGCTGGGCCGGCTGCCCGGCGGGCTCGCCATGGCGACGACGCTCGCCTCCGCAGCGTTCGGAGCCGCCAGCGGCTCCACCGTGGTCAACGCCGCCGTCTTCACCAAGATAGCGCTGCCGCAGATGACCTCCTTCGGCTACGACCGGCGGCTGAGCGCGGGGTGCATCGCGGCCTCGGGGACGCTGGCCTCGCTGATCCCGCCCAGCATCCTGATGGTCATCTACGCCATATTGACGGAACAGTCGGTGGCGCTGCTGCTGATGGCGGGGCTTGTGCCGGGCTTCCTGTCCGCGGCCCTCTACATGGGCGGCATCTACGCCATTGCGAAGCGCTTCCCGCACCTTGCGCCGCCCTCGGAGATCCGGGTTTCCTGGGGCCGGCGATGGCGCTCGCTCTACGGTGTGTGGGGCATCGCCTTCCTGTTCCTGCTGGTCATCGGCGGCATCTATACCGGCTTCTTCGTGCCGACCTATGCCGGCGCAATCGGCGCTTTCGGCGCCTTCCTGATCGTGGTCTTCAAACGCCGCCTCAACACCCGGACCGCCGTCGATACCTTCAAGGATGCAGGTGTGACCACCTCGTCGATCTTCATCATCGTGATCGGCGGCATCATCTTTGCGCGCTACCTCACCTATACCGGCATCGTCAACGACATCACCGGTTCGCTGCTGGCGCTGGAGCTCGGCAAATACACATACCTGTTCGCGTTCGCGGCCATCTATCTCGTGCTCGGCATGCTGATCGACCCGATCGCGATCATGGTGATCACCCTGCCGGTGATGTATCCGATCCTCACCAAGGCGGGGTTCGACCCGATCTGGCTCGGGGTCATCGCGATCAAGCTCGCCGAAATCTCGCTCATCACGCCGCCGGTCGGCCTCAACGTCTATGTCGTGCGCAGCGCCTCGCCGATTCCGCTGAAGCTGGAGGAAGTCTTTGCGGGCGTGATGCCCTTCCTCGCCATCGACATCCTGACGCTGCTGCTGCTGATCGCGATTCCGGAGATCAGCCTTCTGCTGCCCTCGCTGATGCGGTGACGGCCGCCACCGTGGCGCGCCAGGGCCGTGCCGGTCCGCCCTGTGCGCGGCTGGCGCCATCCCAAAGCGCCGGACCGCCCGGCAAGCGCCGCCGGCCCTGCGGCGATTCGGCGCATGTTTCAATCGCCTCTTACGGCGCTCTGCGGCCGACGGATTCCCGTCGGCGGTCGCGAGGGTCCTCTGCACGAGCCATCGGATTCATATCGCTCATCCGGTCATTTTTAGCCGCCGGCCCGGAACATCGGAAGCAGGCCACCGCCGGGGACCGCGCCCCGTTCGGCGAACCGGGCCGCAGCCCTATCGCCTTGTCCTCGAGCCCGGCCGTGGGATCCGGAGTGTTGCCAAAATCGCCGGCAAGATGTGCCGTGCCGGCATGGATTTCCTTCTCCCGGCTTATCCGATCCGGCAATGCGCATTGTTCGATATGGAAAGCGTTTCCGACTCAGTCTGCATGCCGAACGCGGTTTCCGGCCTTCGCGCGAGAGCCGACGGGCCCAATTTGCACAGGCAGTGGAGAACACATCGAGCACCGGGTGTTCGACGGCTTGTCGGGCGGCTGCGGCACCGCGCCCGGAACATGGATTTCGGCGGGAAAGGAGAGCGCCGCGAACGCAGGCAAGGGGGGCGGCCCCAGCGGGCCCCGACGGCGGAATGACGGCTCCGGCGCGCAATGCGGTCCCCGATCCGATCGAGGCTTGGGAAGTGCGGACGCCGGACGGAGCTTCGATCTTCGTAAGGCGCCACGGCAACCCCGACGGCGCGGCATTGCTTGTCAGCCACGGCAACGGGTTTGCGGTCGATGCCTATTACCCGTTCTGGTCCCGTCTCGCGGACCGTTTCGACATTTTCATCCACGATCAGCGCAACCACGGCTGGAATCCGGTCAGCGACCGAATGCTGCACAACATCCCGCAATTCGCGGAAGATACCGAACGCGTCCTTCGGAGCATCGGCCCGCGCCTGAAAAGCGCGAAGCCGATAATCGGGGTATCTCACTCGCTCTCTTCGATGGTTGCGCTGCGGCACGCGGCAAATGGCGGCGAGTATTCGGCGCTTGTCCTGTTCGACCCTCCCATTTATCCGCCAGGGGGGCTGCCGGAGGATATCGAAAGGAGCGGAGCCCTGCTCAGCGCGGTGACGCTGAAGCGCAAGCACAAATTCGAGTCCCCGGACGAACTTGCAGCATCCATGTCCCGAAGCCCCCTGTTCGCGCGGGTGAGCCCCGAGGTCATCGACCTGCTTGCCCGGGCCAGTGTGCGCCCCTGCGCCGATGGGGTGGGTTACGAACTCCGCTGCCCGCGCGAATACGAAGCCCAGATCTTCGAGTTTTTCTTCGTCTGGTCGATGACCGTCGATCTGGAGCGCATCCCCTGCCCGGTCAAGGTTGTCGGGTCGGACCCCACGGTGCCCTACTCTTTCATGCCGAGCATGGACATGAGAGAGCTTGTGTTTGTCGATTACGATTTCCTGCCTGAGACCTCCCATCTGCTCCAACTCGAGCAACCGGAGGAATGCGCCGCCCTGACGCTGAAATTCCTCGCGCAGCATGGATTCGGCTGACGGTGGGGCGAACCGGTGGCGCGGCCAGACCTGCGATGCACCGGGGATTATGTCGATCGGAGGCTTCCGGAACGTAACGCAGAGGTGCAGTGCACGGCTTGCGAGGGCGCGTCCGGACGGTCCTCGTCGGCGTCGTAGAAGCGCCCGCGGTGAAACATCTTGGCAGGGCGCGGCATGGCGGCGCGGCAGGCGAGGGTGGCCGCGAGATCGACGGAACCGCCCGCCAGCACGACGCCATAATCTCGCGCGGCGACCTCTTCGGAAACGAAGCCGTCCAGCACATCCGCCAGCACGTCTTCTTCCGGCCGATCAGCGAGGCTGCCCCAGCCTCCGCCGCCGGGAGTAATAATCCGGACCAGATCGCCCTTCGCCAGGCGAATGCCGTCGCCCATCGTCGCGATGTCCCTCGGCTCCGGGCCGTCGGGGTTCACGATGACCCGGCCCGGCGAGCCCGACAGTCCGCCATGGACCCCAAAGGCCGGTTGGCGGCAATTGTCGAGCCAGCGACCGGCCCCGCCGCTGTCCCGCTGGATGCCGAACGCCTCGATTTCGACGCCGAATTCCATCTCGGCGAATTCGATCGGGTAGTTTTCCTGGGCGACGTAATAGACCGCGTCGATCCCGTCGGCGAAGGTCCGGGCGCCGAAGCCGACCGAGAGGCCCTCGATACAGAGCGGTTCCGTCCCGTCGGCGTTCCTGCCGCGCAGATAGTAGAGAACGTAAACGCAGGGCGCTGCCGAGGCCTGCCCGCCGGTCGCCTGGGCGAGCGTCCCGAACAACGCGCTGGTGACGCGGATCATGGTGTGCGACCGCAAACCCAGAGGGGCGGGAAAACGGGGCGCAACCAATGTGCCGGGCCGGGTGACGACGCTTTCTATCGCGCGCTCGAAACCGCCATTCATGCCGATGCCGGGCCGGTCCATGCACATCCAGAGGCCGAGCATGAATTTCGGCACCGAATCGTCCATGAGGAAGTTGATCGGCCCGTCGGCCTGCCGGTCCGACGCCGAGAAATCCATCTCTACCGCGCCGCCGCCCTTCCGCAAGACCAGGTCCACGAAATACGACCGGTCGGTCACCGCGTCGGAGTCGATGCGTTCGCGGAAGGCGTATTCGCCGTCGGGGATACGGGCGGCGATCTGCGCGCGGAGCGCGGCTTCGGTCTCCGCCAGCATCGCCTCGAACGCGGCTTCGACCACCTCGACGCCGTGGCGCTCGACCGTTTCGCTCAGGCGGCGGGCGCCCAGACGGCAGGCGGCCATGATCGCCCTGAGGTCGCCTCTCAGCATGTCCGGGAAGCGCGAATTGCGCGTAAAGATGCGCACGACCTCCTTGTTCTCGATCCCGTCGCGCATGACCCGCACCGGAGGGATCATGATGCCCTCCTGAAAGACGGATATCGCGTGCGGGCTGATCGAACCGGGAACCGAGCCGCCGATGTCCCAGAGATGGCCCCAAGCCTCGGCGAAGGCGAACAGCCGGCCCTCATGGAAGACGGGCATGACGAAGACCATGTCGGGCAGGTGGCTGACGGCGCCGCCGGTCCCGTAAGCGTCGTTGTACCAGTAAAGATCGCCGGGCCGCATGGTCTCGGCCGGGTATTCCTCCAGGATCGCATCGACGAGATTGCCGGCGAGCGTGAGCGAGGCGGAGACCACGAGCTCGCCGTCCCGGTTCAGGAAGGCGGTGAAGAAATCCTTTTTCTCGCGGATGAAGGGCGACATGGCGGCGCGCGCGATCAGGGCCTCCATCTCCGACCGGGCCGCGTTGAGCGCGCCCTTGATGAGTTCGAGGGTGAAACGGTTGGGCGTCGGAAGGGTTGCAGGCGTCACGGGCTGCCCTCCGAAATAACCAGATTGCCGTAGCGGTCGGTCCGCGCAGTCTGGCCGGGGAGAAGAACGGTCGTTGAATCGAGCTGGTCGACGATGGTGGGGCCCTCAACCGTGTGGCCGGCAAGCAGGGATTCGCGGCGATAGGTGGGCGTGGCCCGGAGCGTGTCGCCATCGAGACGTGCAAGGCGCTCGCCCGCCGGCGCGGGGACGGGGCAGCGGGCAATTCCGGCAGGGCGAACTTGTCCGTCAGGCCGGCGGCCTCGACCCGCTGGTTGACGATCTCGACCGGCGCGGCGGGATCGGAGAAGGTGTAGAGCCGCTCGTGGAGCGCGTGAAAATCGGCGACGAGCGCAGCCAGGGCGCTTTCCGTCACCGGGCCGCCGCAAGGCACGGTCAACTCCACCCCCTGCTTCTCGTAGCGCATGTCCGCCGAGCGGTGGAACCGGCGGCGCTCGGGCGGAATGCCGTTGGCTTCGAGGCAACGGTCGGCCTCATGCGCCAGTTCCGCGAAGACCGCCTCGGTGGCAGCGGCGTCGAAGGCGCCGGCGCGCTGCAGGCGGGTCACCGCGAAGTCGTAGCGCAGGTCCGTCGTCAACAGGCCGATAGCGCAGAGAATGCCGGGAAAGCGCGGCACAAGCAGGCGTGCCGCGTTGAGCTCGCGCATGAGTTCCGCGCCGTGGACGGGACCCGCGCCGCCGAAGGCCGCGAGCGCGAAATCGCGCGGATCGAGGCCGCGTTCCACCGACATCACCTTCAGCGCCCCGGTCATGTTGGCGTTGACCAGATCGACAATGCCCTGCGCGGCGGCGATGAGGTCCATGCCGAGCGGTTCCGCAACATGCTTGCGAACCGCATTTTCGGCGGCGTCGGGGACCAGGGCGACCTCGCCATCGAGCAAGGCGGGCGGGATGCGTCCGAGCACCAGATTGGCGTCGGAGACGGTCGGCCGCTCTCCCCCCTTGCCGTAACACGCCGGGCCCGGATCGGCGCCGGCGCTTTCCGGGCCGGCCCGGATCGCGCCCTGTTCGGTGACGGTGGCGATGGACCCGCCGCCGGCGCCGATGGTGTGAATGTCGATCATCGGGAATGCGAGCGGGTGGTCGCCGATCCTGCCCGCGGTCGAGAGCGCGGGCTGGCCGTTCCGGATGAGCGCAACATCGGCGCTGGTGCCGCCCATGTCGATGGTCAGGAGGTCGTCGATGCCGGCGGCCCGTCCCAGCCAGGCCGCCCCCTGGGCGCCGGCGGCGGGGCCCGAAAGCGCGAGATGCACGGCGCCTCGCGCGGCCTCTTCGGGCGGGCAGGCGCCGCCATTCGACTTCATCACCAGGAGCGGCGCTTCGATGGCGCGATGGGCGAGGCCGGCGGAAAGCCGGCCGATATAGCGCCTGACCACCGGCTGCACCGAGGCGTTCAGCGCGGTCGCCACGGTGCGTTCGTATTCCCGAAATACGGGAAGGACATCGACGGAAAGCGCGATTTCGACATCCGGCAGGCGCGAGCGGAGAATATCGCCCGCCCGGCGCTCATGGGCCTGGTTGGCATAGGAGTGCAGCAGGACCACGGCGACCGCATCGAGGCGGGCGGCGCGGATGGCTTCCGCGGCCGCCTCGACCGCGGCCTCGTCCAGAGGCGCGGACTCCGTTCCGTCGATGCGGATCCGGCCCGGCACCTCGAAGATGTAGCGGGCCTGCACGGGACGTTTCGGCTTGACCCAGGAGAAGAGGTTGGCCGCCCGCGGGATTTCGGCCCGGCCGATTTCCAGCACATGGCGGAAGCCCTTTGTCGTGACCAGGCCGGTGCGGGCGCCCTTGCCCTCCAGGATCGCGTTGGTAACGATGGTCGAACCGTGCAGGACGGTCGCGATTTCCGCCGAGCCGGCGCCGGACCGGTCCAGCATCTTGTCCACGCCGCCGAAGAAGCCGTCGGCGGGGGCGCTCGGCACCGAGGGCGACTTGGCGACGTGGAGCGCACCGCCGGCGCGATCCGCCAGAATGACGTCGGTGAAGGTGCCTCCGACATCGAGGCTGAGCGCGTAGCGCGCGGTCACGGGCCGCCCATCACCGGCAGCGTCTGGCCGGTGATCCAGTCGGCCCGGTCGGAGGCCAGGAACAGCACCGCATGGGCAATGTCCTCCGGCCTGCCGAGCCGGCGCATGGCAATGCCCTCTATGATCGCCGCTTGCTCTTCCGGGCTGCGCGCCTCCCATTGCCGGACATAGTCGGGCGATGTCTGCGGCATCAGCCCGGGCGCTACCGTGTTGACCGTAATACCGAACGGGCCGAGCTCGGAGGCGAGCTGGCGCGCGAGCCCGATCTGCGCGGTCTTCGCCGTGCCGTAGGAGTGGATGCCCGTGCGCGACACGCGCAGGCCGGCGCCGGATGAGATCAGCACGATCCGCCCCTGCCCCTTCGCCTTCATGCCCGGCGTCACCGCCCGGGCCACATGGAATGCGCCATCGACATTGACCGCCTGGATGGCGCGCCAGTCGGCGTCGGTGACATCCTCCAGGGGGCCTGCCATCCGGCCGCGCACGCCGCCCGCGGCGTGGACCGCGATATCGACCGGGCCAATCCGGCCGATGAGTGCATCGACGGCTCCGGAATCGATGACATCCAGGCAATGGGCCTCGACCGGAAGTTCCGCTGTCGCTGCGGTTTCCCGGACCAGCTCGCTTTCGATATCCACGGCATGCACTTCGGCCCGGTCGGCGGCGAAGGCGTGAACGATGGCGCGGCCGATGCCGCGCGCTGCGCCGGTCACGAGGACGCGCTTGCCGGGAAACGTGATCTCCATGCGATCAGCCCCGCACCGCGTCGAGCTGCGGGAACTCTGCCTTGAGCGCGTCGAAGGCAGCGCGGACCTCCGAACCGTCGCCCCGCCGCCCCTCCGGGTCGAGCATATCGACGGCCTCGAAGATCCGGTGTTTGGCATAGAAGCGCCAGTGGACCGGCAGCGCCGCCAGGCATTCGGTCAGCGCATCGTAGTTGGCGTCCGTCCAGACGGCCTCGAAGGCCGCCCGCTCGGGGCCGACATCGTAGAAGCCGTTGACCGCCTCACCCGCGCAGCCGGCGCGCAACGCCTCGGTGGCGGAAAGGTCCACCGCGCCGTCGGCGATGACGACGCCATAGGCCTCGCGGGCGTGCTCCGTCGAGACCCAGCCGCGCCGCCAGTCCAGCAGAACCGCGTCGGGGTCGCGCCGGAGCGGATCGCCCCAACCGCCCGCGCCGCCGCAGGTGACATGGATGACATCGCCGGGGCCGATGGAAAGGATATCGGTGTTCCTGAGGTCCACCTCGCGGTTTGTCCCCGGGTTCTTGATGAACTTCGACGCGGCGCCCGGGCGGCCGCCCTCAATTCCCCAGCCCGTAAAGATCGTTCTGTCCCTGTTGCGCGCCGTGACACGGGTGTTGGGTGAAAACGCCTGGAACACCATCTCCGTGCCCAGCCCGCCGCGATGCACGCCCGGACCGGCGGAGTCGCGCGCGAGGCCGAAGCGAAGCACCTTGATGCCTGCCTCCACCTCGTTCACTTCGGTCGGCGTGTTTCTCATGAAACCCTGATTGGCGCCCGAGCCGTCCTGGCCGTCCTCCATCGCACGCCCGCCGCCGCCGCCGCTCATCGGACTGATCGCCGCCATGATCCGCCGGCCGGTGCGGTTGTCTATGGTGTTGACATTCACGATCGGTCCGCCGGAACCGGGCGCACCCGCCATGCGGTCCCGGGCCGCCTGGGCAAAGGCGCCGAAGGTGAGCCCGTGCAGGCGGTAGCAGCTGAGCGTCCGCATGCCCACCGCCGCCGGAAATTCCGGATTGACCATGGTGCCGGAGGGCAGGATGCAGCGGCAGACGCGGGCGATGCCGGAGTTCAGGTAGAGCGACGGGTCCAGCGAATAGAGCACATAGGTCATGCCGACGAGCAGCAGCACATGGCGTTCATCGCCGCCGGTGGGCATGTTGAGGGACGATTCCAGCTGCGGGTCGGACCCGGTGAAATCGAGAATGAGGTCCTCGTCGCGGATAATCACCGTCAGCTTGAGGCGGCAGGGCCGCCCATCGACGGAATCCTCGTCCATATAGTCGGCGAAGGGGTATGTGCCGTTGGGCAGGGTGCGGACGATGGCGCGGGCCTGGGCCTCGGCATAGTCCAGCAGGTCCGTCACGCCCTCGCGGAAGGTCTCGACGCCGAAGCGGGCGATCATCTCGTGGACCTTGCGCTCACCGGTGTTGCAGGCGGCGATCTGGGCCTTCAGGTCGCCCCAGTTCTGGTCGGGCGCGCGGACATTGGCCAGGAAGATGTCGAGCACCTGGCGGTTGAGCTTCCCCTCCTCCAGAATCTTGACGGGCGGGATGCGCACGCCCTCCTGGTGGATTTCCGAAAGCGTGCGGGAGAGCGACGCCGGCACCGCGCCGCCGACATCGGTGTTGTGGATGTGGCCGACGGAAAAGGCCACGATCTCGCCCTCGTGGAAGACGGGCTTCCAGATGTGCATGTCCGGCGAATGGGTGCTCACGAAGCCCGAATAGGGGTCGTTCGTCATGGCGATGTCGCCGGGCCGGTAGTCGTCCACCATGCCGATCGCCCGGCCGTAATTGAGGCCGACGAACCAGGTGGCGCCGAGTTCCGTGGGTGTGGCGAAGGTCTGCCCGTCCGGCGTGGTCAGGCCGGTGGTGAAATCTTCGGTTTCCTTCACAAAGGTCGAATGCGCCGTGCGGTAGAGCGTGTAGGCCATGCTTTCCGCAGCCGCGCGGGTATGGTTCTTCAGGATTTCCAGCGTGACCTTGTCGATAGGCATTCAGTCCTCCAGCGTGAGGATCAGGTTGCTCCGGAGATCGACCTCGGCCGCGAAGCCCGGAGGAACGACCGTTGTGCAGTCGTCCTGGGAGACGACGGCAGGGCCGGCGAAGTGCTGGCCGGGCAGGAGATCGGCCCGGTCGTAGAGTGCCGCCTCGCGGCTGGCGCCGTCCAGGAAGACCGCCGCATGGCCCTTGGGCTGCGCGGGCCCCGTTGCGGCGGCGGCCTCCGCCAGAGCCGGTTTCGGCACGGTGCCGCTGACCGTCAGCCGCAGATTGACGGCCTGCACCGGCGCTTCGGCGTCGGCATGGTCGTAAACGCGGTCATGTTCCGCGTGAAAGGCGTCGGCCAGCGCCGCGACACGGCCTGCACGGATATCCGCCCGGTCGATGGGTGTTTCGATTTCGTAGGACTGGCCCAGGTAGCGCATGTCGGCGGACCAGCCCAGATGCGCCTCGCCCGCGAAGCCCTGCTCCTCGCGAAGCCAGGCGAGCGCCTGGGCTTCCAGTTCGCACGCATGGCCCTCCAGCACGGCCAGGCCGTCGGCGTCCAGATCGACGAAGGCCGTGCGGATGAAGTCGTTGCGAACGTCGGCGATCAGGCCGCCATAGGCGGACAGGACGCCGGGCGTCGGCGGCACGATCACCCGCGAAATGCCGAGCTCGCGCGCGAACAGGCAGCCCAGCATCGGCCCGGCGCCGCCGAAGGCCAGCAGCGCGAAGGCGCGCGGATCGGCGCCGCGGCGCGACATCAGCTTCGCAATCTCGAGATACATGCCGGAGACCGCGACTTTGACGATGCTCTCGGCCGTCTCGAAGAGCCCGAGCGACAAGCGCTCCGCGAGCCCGCCGACCGCCCGCTCCGCCGCGTCCCGGTCCAGCCGGACGGCGCCGTAGCCGAGTTCGCCCGCCCCGAGAAGCCCCATCGCAACGAAAGCGTCGGTGACGGTCGGGCGCTCGCCGCCCTTGCCGTAGCAGGCGGGACCGGGCGCGGACCCGGCGCTTTCCGGACCGACCTTGAGCACGCCGAAATCGTCCACCCAGGCGATGGAGCCGCCGCCCGCGCCGATCGAGGTCACGGAGACCGTCGGCACATAGATCGGGAACTCGCCCACCATCTCGCCGCTGCCGAAGGCGGGCTTGCCCTCCTGGATGACAGCGACATCCGCCGAGGTGCCGCCGACATCGAAGCTCAGCACATCCGCCGCTCCGATGCGGGCTGCCGCATCGGCGGCCCCGATGGCCCCCGAAGCGGTGCCCGACAGCAACATGGCGATGGGGTCGGTCTTGCCGAGCTCCGCCGCCATGATGCCGCCATTGGACTTGGTAATCATCGGTTCGCCCGGAACCCCGGCGCCCCGCAATGCCGCCTGCAGCGAGCCGATATAGGCGGCCACCCGACGCTGTACGTAACCGGCAACGGTGGCCGTCACGGTGCGCTCATATTCCCGGATGACCGGCCAGACATCCGAGGAGAGCGTCACCGCCATCTCGGGCGCGGCCTCCAGGATCGCGTCGCGGACCGCCCGCTCATTCGCCGGGTTCGCATAGGCGTGCAGCAGCGCGACCACAATGGTGTCCGCGCCGGCGGCCTTCGCCTTCGTTACCGCCGCACGCACGTCTGCGGGATCGACGGGCGTCTCGACGGAGCCATCCTTCAGCACGCGCTCGGCTATGCCGTAAACCCGCTCGCGCGGCGCCAGAGGCGCGGGACGGCGCGAGAAGATGTCATAGGGGTCGGGCGTCTTCAGGCGCGCGACCTCCAGCACATCCTCGAACTCCCGCGTCGTGAACAGCGCCAGCTCCGCGCCGCGGCGCTGGATCACCGTGTTCACCCCCACCGTGGTGCCGTGGGTGAAAAAACCGATCCCCGCCGGCGGCTGTCCGTACCGCCGCTCCAGTTCGGCGATGCCGTGCATCACTTCCGTGCCGGGAGACTCCGGCGTCGACAGGATCTTCAGCGTGTGCAGTTCGCCCGTCGCTTCGTCGAAGATGCAGAAATCGGTGAACGTGCCGCCGATATCGACGGCGACCCGGCATCCCGTTGCTAATTCCGACACAACGCTCCGATCCAGTTCAGGCTTACCATCGTCGTTCCCGATATCCGCGGTCGGGCGTCAGCTTACCGCAAGCGAGCGGAAGGCGGCGAGACTCCGACCGCAGCGAATTCGTCAGGCCCTCCCGTCCAGCATTTCGCCCTGCGCCCTGCAAGTCCAGCCTCGCCGTCGAGGCATTTTTCGGGAGGCATGCATCTGACGCGCTCCCCGGGAGGCGTCAGTCTTCCTTGCTCGGGGGAGTCCCATGGCCGAATTCGACAAGAGGGTGGCGATCGTCACCGGCGGCGCTCGCGGTATAGGACGCGGCTGCGCGCACGCATTGGCGGAGCGCGGCCTGGCGGTCGCTCTGGTGGATGTTCTCGTCGCGGAGATGACCGACACCAGGGCCGAAATCGAAGGCTAAGGCGTCCCCTGCCTCACATTCGAGGCCGATGTCGCCGACCATGGCCGCGCGAAGGCAGTCGCCGGCGGCGTCCTCGACGCCTGGGGCCGGATCGACGTCCTGGTCAACAATGCCGGGCGACCGATGCCGACAGGCATTCTGGACCTCTCCGAAGAGCAGTGGGACGCGACCATCGACGTCAATCTGAAGAGTTGCTTCAACTATATCCAGGCGGTGGCGCCGGCCATGCTGGAGCGCGAATACGGGCGCATTGTCTCGATGTCCTCGCTCAACGCCCATTCCGGCGGTGTGACGGCCGCCGTTTCGAAGGTGGCCTATGCCGCCGCCAAGGCCGGCATCATCGGCATGACCCGGTCGCTGGCCAAGGAGCTCGGCCCGCATATCGCCGTCAATTGCGTGTGCCCCGGACTGATCAAGACCGAGCTGACGCAGAAGAATCCGGCCATCGCCACGCGCGAGCCCGAGTTGATCCAGGGCATCGCGCTCAACCGGACCGGCAGTCCGCGCGACGTGGCCGAACTCGTCGCCTTCCTGGCGACCGTCGAGCCCTGTTTCGTGACCGGTCAGGACATCACCATCGACGGCTTCCAATGGAACCGGTGAGGGCCGGGGGATGGCCCGGAAACGGTCCGGGAAAGGGAGGAGGCGGGCCCGCCCCGCCGCAACGGAACCGCAACCAAGGAGACAGACGAACGATGCTCATTCGCCACGCATTCCGTCTTTGCCGCATCGCCGCCGCCGCGGCGGGCTCGACCAAGGGCCCCGACGCGAAGACGGTCGTCTTCACCCTCTCCAAGCCGTCGGCCATCTTCCTCGCCACGGTTCCGGAAATCCACGTCGTCAACACCGAGCTCGTGAAGGCCAACGAAGCGGACGGCGATCTCGGCACCGCGTGGCTGTCGAAGAACGACGCCGGCTCCGGCTCCTTCCAGCTCAAGCGCTACGACCCGGCGATCGGGTGGCAGGCGACACGGTTCGACGACCATTTCTTCGGCTGGGACACGGTCGAGAATCCCCTGGACGAGATCGAGTTCCGCACAGTCGTCGAAATCAATTCCCGGGTGCTCGGCCTGATGAACGGCGACTTCCACGGCACCGACGGCTACCTGCCGCAGGACCAGGTCAAGCGGCTGCGCACCAGCGACCATGTCGTGGTGATGGAAGAAGAATCCATGCGCATCTTCTATTCCATCATCCACAACGCCCGCCCGCCGATGAACCCCTATACGCGCTCGCTGCTGTCCGCGATCCCGCAGATCGGGCAACGGCGGATCACCGATACCTTCTGGATGGAAGGCGAACCGCCCGACCCCGGCAACCTGCCGTCGGGCTGCCGTTTCCGCACCCGCTGCCCGTTGGCCGAGCCGCAATGCGCCGCCGGGATTCCGCCCTTGATCGAGCACCTTCCCGGCCACGCCGACGCCTGCCTGTTCTCCGACCGCCCAGTCCCCGAAGCCTAGAGCAAGGTCCGATTAATTTGAGCCGGCGCCTGCAAGGCGCCCCCCTATTGTCACCCCGGACGCCGCGCCAGCGGCGATCCGGGGTCCAGTCTATCGAAGTCCGGACGTGAGGCTCGACTGGGCCCCGGCTCGGAGGCCGGGGCGACAGTGATGGCGTACCTTTCGTCCCGATCCCATCAGGTCGGATACCGTACTAGCAGGCGCCGTCAGAGCCCGCCCTGTTCCTTGCAGTAGCGGGCGACATCCCCGTGGGTAGCAAACCAGACGCCGGGCTTCGTGCGAATATGCTGGACCAGTTCGTCCAGCACCTGGATGCGCGAGCGGTGGCCTGTGAAATGCGGGTGCATGGTCAGGAGGAACAACCCTTCCTCCTCGTAAGCGCCGTCGAATTCGCGCCTGAATACTTCCAGCACACCCCCGGGCGGCGTGTAGGGGCGCAGGCCCGAGAAGCGGTCCATCGCCCAGTAAGGCGCATCGTCGCGGATCCACTCCACGGGAAGCTCGACCACGCCGGTCGGCTCGTTGTCTTCCAGCAGTTCGTAAGGTTCGTCGTCGGCCATGAGCGAGGAATCGTACAGGAGGCACATCTCCCGCGTGATCGCCAGCGTGTGCTCGGAGAAATCCCATGACGGCGTGCGGATGCCGACCGGGCGGACGCCGCATATCTCCTCCAGCTTGTCGGCGGCGCGCATCTGCAGGTCGCGCTCGGCTTCCGGCGGCAAGGCGGAGTTGAGTTCGTGGATCCACGAATGGATGCCGATCTCGTGTCCCTCCGCGATCACCCGGCGCTGTTCGCCGGGATGCAGCATGGCGATCACGGCGGGCACGAAGAAGGTCGCCGGCACATCGTAGCGTTCCAGCAGTTTCAGAATACGCGGCACGCCGACCCTGGCGCCGTATTGGCCCTGGCTGAGCTTGCCGGGCGAACTCTGCGACCAGCGCAAGGTCTGCGTCTCGTGGTCCGAGTCGAAGGACAGCGCGACGGCGCAGCGCGCGCCGCCGGGCCATGCCGCAGGCTTGAGCGAGCGGCCGGCCCTGACCTTCTCGACGATCGGCCGCCAATCGGCCTCGTCCCATTTCCAGGCCTCGGGCTGGGCCGGCACGCCGGTGTCCCTGCGCTGCTCGCTCATGAAAAATCCCCTTCTTTGTCCGGTTCGGGTGGAGGGCGGCGCAGCATAGCATCGCCAGCCGGCCCGGCAGGCGCGCCGGCAGCAGCGAATGACCGTCCGGTTGCCGGGGGAGCCTGCGGGAAAGCCGAATTCGGCTCAAGCCGTTCGGGCGGCGCGGGCCGTCCGCTCAGACAGGTGTCGCACCGATGACGACCGTGCGGTTCAGCACACGGGGGTGCCGTGCGATTTCATAGTTCGGCAGCGCCCGGTGCAGGAGGCAGCGATTGTCCCACATCACGACATCGCCCCTGCGCCAGCGATGCGTATAGTTGAACCGGTCCTGTCCGATACGGTCCGTCAGTTCTGCCAGGAGCGCGGCGCTTTCCGCTTCCGGCAGGCCTTCGACATGGGAGACGTGCACGCCGAGATAGAGCGACTTGCGTCCGTTGTCGGGGTGCGTGCGCACGAGCGGGTGAGTGACCGGCGGGCGGTCGCGTTTCTGTTCGGCGGTCGCGGGCGAGGTCCCGGAATTGACACGGCTGGCAGCCCAGTCATGCACCGCGCGAAGGCTGGCGATCCGGGCTTTCGTTTCTGCCGGCAGCGCGTCGTAGGCCAGCCGGGCATTGGAGAATTGCGTGTCGCCGCCCGACGGCGGCACCTCGACCGCGTGGAGGATCGTCACGAATGCCGGCACCGCGTGATAGGACTTGTCCGTGTGCCAGAACCAGTTGAGCCTGGCCACGTCCATGTTGACCAGGTTCCCCTCCGCATCGAGATTCGTCAGCGTGTGAACGGTCGGGAAGATCGTGCCGTCCGACAGTTTGCCGATATGGCCCTCCAGCTCGCCGAAATTGCGGCTGAACCGCGCCTGCCGGTCCTTCGACAGCGATTGATCGCGAAATACCAGCACGGGGTGTTCCGCGATGGCCGCCCCGATCGCCGCGACCTGCGCCGGCGTGAGGGGCTGCGACAGGTCGATGCCGCCGATTTCCGCCGCGCCGACGGGCGACAGCACGGTCACCGCGAGGGCCTGTGACGGCATATGTTTTCCTGCATCGGACGCCATGCCGTGCAGAGTACCTCGATTTCAGCACGATCTCGACAGGTTTGGCGCTAACCTTAACGCCCGTCTATTCCGACAGCAGGATCGCAACATGCCGACGACGCTTCCCAACCTTTCCGTCGATGCCGAACGCCTCTGGTCCACCCTGGACCGTTCGTCCGAGATCGGGGCCGGACCCAAAGGCGGGTTGCGGCGGCTGGCCCTTTCGGACAGCGACAAGGAGATGCGCGACCGGTTCTCCGCCTGGTGCGAGGCCATCGGCTGCCGGGTTACCGTCGATGAAGCGGGCAGCATCTTCGCCCGGCGCGCGGGGCGGGACGACAGCCTGTCGCCCGTCGTTATCGGCAGCCATCTCGACACCCAGGCGGCGGGCGGGCGCTTCGACGGAATTCTGGGAGTGCTGGCGGGGCTGGAGATCCTGCGCACGCTCGACGACAACGGCATTGCCACCAAGCGGCCGATCGAGGTGGTGGACTGGACCAATGAGGAAGGCGCGCGTTTCGCCCCTCCGATGGCGGCCTCTCGCGTCTTCGCCGGGCTGCAGACCGTCGAGTGGCTGCACGGCCTGAAGGACGATGACGGCATCCGCTATGGCGACGAACTCAGGCGGATCGGCTATCTGGGCGAGGCGCCGGTCGGCGGACGCCCGCTCGATTCCTATTTCGAGCTGCATATCGAGCAGGACTCGCTGATGGAGGAGCGGGGCGTATCGGTCGGCGTGGTGACCGGCGGCTACTACAGCCACGCGCTGACCTGCGTCTTTCATGGCGAATGCGCACACACCGGACCGACCGAGATGAAGAAGCGCCGGAATGCGATGATCGGCGCCGCCTACTTCCTCGCCGCCGTCAACGACATCGGCTGGGAATACGAGCCGGTCGGCCGTGCCTCGGCCTCGCGCATGCAGATCTGGCCGAACAGGTTCGGCATCCTGCCGGAACTCGCCGAGGTGACCGTCGATATGCGCCACACGGACCGCGCCGTTACCGACGAGATGGTCGAGAAGACCCGCGCGGCTTTGGGCCGGGCGGCCGAAAAGGCGCAGGTCGAAGCCGAGATTACCGCCGAGTGGACCTTCGGCGACGAGGTGTTCGACCCCGAATGCAGCGATCTGGTGCGCCACGCGGCAGAGGCGCGTGGCGTCTCCTGCATGGACATCCGCAGCATTGCCGGCCACGACGCCTATTACATTTCGCGCATCGCGCCCACGGCGCTGGTGTTCAGCCCCTGCGTCGGCGGTATCACCCACAACGAGGCGGAAGACATCCTCTTCGAGCCGACGATAGAGGCGGTCAATGTGCTGTTCGACGCCGTCCTCGCCCGCGCCGAGCGCTGACCCGGATTTCTCACCAATGTCACGGCCTGCGTCGCGTCCAGGCGTTCGATCCGCAAGGAGTGGGCCGAAAAGCGTAGCGGTGCCTACGGTTGAGGCCCGCGACGCCGCGGACGGGCGCCTGGGCGCGACCCGAAGGGCGGCGCCGAAGCCCGGCTAGAGATAGTTCGATATTTCGACGAGATTGCCGTCCGGGTCCCGGAAATAGACCGAGCGGATGGGGCCGAGTGCGCCGCTGCGCTCCGACGGCGGTTCCTCGATCTCGACGCCGCAGGCTTCGAGATGGGCGACGACTTCGTCCAGAGGGGTCTCGGCGATGAGGCAGAAGTCCTCGCCGCCGCAGCGCGGGTCGCGCGCGCGGTACCAGTCGGTGTCGTCCGGATGGAGGTTGATCTTGTGCCGGCCGAACCGGAGCGCCTTCCTGACGATGCCGTCCTGCCCGATGCCCTCGCGCCCGAAGGTGACGACCTCCATGCCCAGCACCTTCGTATAGAACGCGCAGGTGGCCTCGACATCCTTCACCCGCATCACGAAATGGTCGATCCGTTCCAACTCGATCATCGCCGCCTCCGCTCTTTGCAGTCCGGGACTACAGGCCCTCCGGCCGGATCCGCACGCCGGCCAGCTCCTCGAAGATCTCCATGACTGCCCAGTACTCCCGGTTGGCCCAGCCGCGCGCATCGCAGGCAAGATAGGCCTGGGTCGCCAGCGAGCCGGCGAGCAACGGCACCGAGAGGTCGCGCGCCAGTTCCGAGGCGAGGGCCGTATCCTTCACCAGGGTATGCAGCCCCCGCTGCGGCCTGTTGCCGGCCGGCGGCACCGAACTCGTCGTCATGACGTCTTCCACCAGCGAGTCGAACGCGCGGCTCGCGCCGCTGCTGGCCGGGATCACCTCTCGCAGGACATCCACGCTGAGGCCCGCCTTGACCCCGAGCAACAGGGCTTCCATCGCCGCGAGCTGGTTCGAGGTCTGGGTCAGATTGTTGATGAGTTTCACCGTGGCCCCCGCCCCGATCGGGCCCGTGTGGAAGATGCGGCTCCCGAAGGCTTCCAGCACCGGCCTCGCCCTTGCCAGCGTTTCCGCGTCCCCGCCGACCATGATCGAGAGCGAGCCTTCCTCGCGCTGGGCGATGCCGCCGCTCACCGGAGCATCAAGCACTGCGACGCCCTGCTCCGCCGCCCGTGCCGCAATCTCGCGTATGACCTTTGGGCTGATGGTGCTCGTGTCGATGTAGATGTCGCCCTCCTTGGCGCCGGCGAGCGCGCCGTCGGGGCCGAGGGCGACCTCCTCGCTCGCCTCGTTGGAGGCAAGCGACACGACCACGACATCGGAAGCGGCAGCGACTTCCCGCGCGCTCGCTGCCGCCCGGGCGCCGTATTGCACCAGCTCCTGGACCGGTTGCTCGCGAAGATCGTTGACCGTGGTCTCGAAGCCCGCTTCCACGATGTTGATGGCAAGGTGCTTGCCCATGCCGCCAAGCCCTATGGCGCCTACCTTCATCTTTTCATCCTCCTAGCCCGGATTGCTTCGGACCCCGTCGATCCGGTCGCGTTCGGCCAGCCCGGCGTCGCGCTCGCCGGCCGGGCCGTAGCCGCCTCCGCCGCCGGTGCGCACGACCAGGCGGTCGCCGCGGCTCAACGCGAACTGCTGCTTCGACCTGAGCGGGATCTTCCGGCCGCCGCGCTCGACGAAGGTTTCTGCCTTCGCGCCGGGGCCGCCGCCGAACATGCCTTCGGCGGCGATGCGGAAGCGATCCCCATAGGTGGCGAAAGTCACGCCGTCGTCGAGAATCCGGTAGGCCCGCTGGAACCCCATGCCGCCGCGCTGGCGTCCGCTGCCGCCGGAGGCGGACCGCAGGCTGTAATCCTCGACCCGGAAGAACGGATAGTCGCTCTCCATCGCCTCGATGGGAATGTTCGAGCAGTTCGAGAGCATCGAGTCGA
The DNA here is from genome assembly GCA_965261985.1 of Alphaproteobacteria bacterium. GTDB lineage: Bacteria > Pseudomonadota > Alphaproteobacteria > Bin95 > Bin95 > Bin95. The sequence goes on along the minus strand of OZ253490.1, from coordinate 2,262,319 downwards.
CCGCATCGCAGCCGTCATTGTCCGGACCGGCCCCGTAGCCGCCGCCGAAGATTTCGAGATAGATGTTGTAGCCGCTGTCGTTCCTGTGGCTGAGGCAGCTGACGGTGGTGGTGTCGAAGCCCGGCGCGATGACCCTGTCCGGCACGGCGCCGGCCAGCGCGTTCATGACCGCATTCACCACCCGGTAGCTCGGCAGCAGACGGGCCCGGACCGGCGCCGGCGGTCGCGGATTGATGAGGCAACCGTATGGCGCCGTCACCGTAATCGCGCGCTCCGCGCCCTCGTTGAACGGAATGTCGGGATCGGTCAGCACCGCCTTTATGCAGGCTATGGCCGACGAGGTGGTGGAAGCGAAGGGGCTGTTCATGTTGGTGGCGACCTGCGCGGCGGTGCCGGCGAAATCCACCGCAATCGAATCGCCGTCGATGGTGAGCGCGGCCCGTATCGGCACCGGGTCTTCGCCCTCGCCATCGTCGTCGAGCCATGCCTCGCCGCGATAGGTGCCGTCGGGTGCCGCCGCGATGGCGGCCCGGATGCGGCGTTCCGAGTAGTCGAGCATTTCGTCCATGGCCGCGAAGACCGTTTCGGTCCCGAATTTGCGGCACAGGCCCTTGAGCCGCTCGCCGCCGACGGCATTGGCGGCGAATTGCGCATTGATGTCGCCGATGGTGGCCTCCGGCATGCGCACATTGGCGCGCACCAGCCGTTCGAACGGGCCGCCCTTCCAGTCCCGCTCGACCGAATAGCGGCTCGGCGGAAAGGTGATGCCTTCCTCATGCACGTCGCCGGCGTCCGGATTGAGGCCGGGCGCGCCGCCGCCGAGATCGATGTGGTGAACGACCGTCGCGGTGACCCCGACCAGGACGCCGTCCAGGAATATCGGCGAAAACAGGAAAATGTCGGGCAGGTGCTGCCCGCCGGAATACGGGTCGTTGTTGATGAGGAAATCCCCGTCTCTGAGGGTCTCCAGCGGATGATGCTCCAGACAGGCGCGGAAGGTGTGCGTCATCGAGCCCAGCTGGATCGGGATGAGGTCCGCCTGGCTGACGACCCGTCCCTTGCGGTCGAGGATGGCGGCCGAGCAATCCTGGGCTTCGCGGACAACCGGGGAATGGGCCGAGCGGATCAGCTTGATCCCCATCTCGTCGGCGGCCGCGATCAGCGCCTGGGTGATAACCGCCTGGTCCACGGGCGAAACCTTCACCGCCCGGTCCACGGGCGAAACATTCATGGTCGTGCCTCCTTCCGCAGCACCGCATTGTCGTTCTCGTCGCGTGCGGCAGTCCAGCCCGGCGGCACGTACACCGTCGCGCTGCCATCGTCGATCAGGAGCGGCCCGTCCACGGCGGCCGGGCCGAGGTCCGCGCGGGCCAGCAGGCCTGCATCGAGGGTTTCGCCGCGTTCGGTCAGGACGGCGCGGCGGCGCTCGGCCGCGCCGTTTGCATGCGGGCGGCGCATGGCCGGCATCGACGGCGGCGGCACCTTGACCCCCACCCGGAACGACACGACCTCGACCGGGTCGCCATGCGGTTTTGCGAACTCGAATATCCGGCGATGCGCCTCGCCGAACAGTGCGGCGAGGTCCTCCGCCCGCATCTGTTCGAGGTCCGGGCCGGAGAGCGAAACCGGGACCTCGAAGGCCTGGCCGAGATACCGCATCTCCAGCACTCTGTCGAAATCCGCCCCCGCCTCGATCCCGAGCCCGGCAAGGTAGTCGCGCGCTTCCGCCTGCAGCATTTCGACGGTATCGCGGATGTCCGCCATATTGGCTTGCGTGACCGCCAGCCGCCGCGTCCGGGTCCGGTAATGGACATGGTCGGACAGCAGGAGGCCGGAAGCGGACAGCACGCCGGCATTCGGCGGCACGACAACAGTCGAGATCGCCAGGTCTTCGGCCACTCTGGCCGCATGCAGCGGGCCGGCGCCGCCGAAGGGCACCAGCACATAGTCGCGCGGATCGCGGCCGCGTTCGGTGGAGACCTGCTGGATGGCGCGCACGATGCTGACTTCGGCGAGGCGGACCACGCTGTCGGCGATTTCTTCGACCGACAGGCCGAACCGGCGAGCCAGGGACCGATAGACCCGGCGGGCCGCATCGCGGTCAACTTCCATGCTGCCGCCCAGAAACGCATCCGGCCTGAGCGTTCCGCGGACCAGATGCGCATCCGTTACCGTCGGCAGGTCGCCGCCGCGCCGGTAACAGGCCGGTCCCGGCACCGCGCCGGCCGAGCCCGGGCCGGCCCTGAGCAGGCCGCCGTCATCGACCCAGGCGATAGAGCCGCCGCCGGCGCCGACCGTGACGATGTCGATGACCGGCGTCTTCACCGGCAAGCCGTCGATGCGCGTCATCGACGCCAGTTCGGGCCGGCCGTCGGCAATGAGCGAGACATCGGTGCTGGTGCCGCCCATATCCAGCGTAATCAGGTCGCGGTATCCCGCGCCCGCAACGCTCCACACCGCGCCGACCACGCCTGCCGCGGGGCCCGAAAACAGCGCCGAGATGGCGTTGCGCGCCATCGCTTCGGCCGGCATCCGCCCGCCATTGGACTGCATGATGGAGAACCGCCCGGTGAAACCCCGGTCGGCAAGGGCAGCGGAAAACCGGCTGACATATCCGGCCATGACCGGTTGCACATAGGCCGCGAGCGCCGTGGTCGAGGCGCGCTCATATTCCCGGAATTCCCGCGTCACATCGCTCGAACAGGTCACCGGGAGCGACGGCGCCAGTTCGCGGACGATCGCCGCGACCGTCCTTTCGTGGTCCGGATTGGCGTAGGCATGCAGGAAACAGAGAGCCGCGGCCTCGTAATGTCCTTCCGCCAGCACGCGCCGGACAAGGCCGGCGACGGCAGCGCGATCCGGCGTCTCGATTACCGTGCCGTCGGCCGCGATGCGCTCGTCGATCTCGATGACGTCGCGGCGGCGCACGACCGGTTCGGGCTTGCGGTAGCGGAGATCGTAGATCGCCGCCTTGTCGTGCCGCTGCAGCAGCAACAGGTCGCGGGTGCCCCTGGTGACGAAAAAACAGACCGCTGCGCCCTTGCGTTCGAGCACGGCATTGGTCGCGACGGTCGAGCCGTGGACCAGCTCGTCGATCCCCGCCGGGTCGATGTCGGCGGCCTCGATGGCATGCATCGCCCCGAGGTCGGGACTTGCCGGCGTGCTCGGCACTTTCGCCGTGCGCACGGACTCTCCGTCAACCGCCACCAGGTCGGTGAACGTTCCCCCTACTTCGATCCCGACGCGCATGCCTGCTCCCGGTTTCCGACGGTCGTGTTCGCCAGGCCGATCCTGCCGCCTCGAAAGCGATGGCGCCGATCCGCCGGCCGGGCCCCGCTCGGTCGGGGTCCGCCGCACCTCGTCCGGGCTTGTCCATGCACTCTCGGCGCGACGGTCGACCGGGCCTCGCGCCCATGCGGTCGCCGCCACCGGCCTGTTTCCCGGGACGGAGTTTTGGGACACCGGCGCGGCCCGGTCAAGATTCCCCCGAAATCGTTGCCGCTCCGCATCGACCGCGAACAGGCGGGGAGCACGAGCCGGCTGCCGTTCCAACCCGGATTTCTCACCAATGTCATGGTCTGCGCGGCGCTGTCGGGCAGGCAGGGAAGGAAAGACGCGCAGAGCGATGCGGGGCATCGGGCAAGCGGCTTGACGCACCCTGCCAGCCCGACAGCGCCGCCCTCCGGGTCGCGCCCAGGCGCCCGACCGCTACGTCGCGGGCCTCAACCGTAGGCTCTGCTACGCTTTTCGGCCCGCTCCTTGCGGATCGAGCGCCTGGACGCGACGCAGGCCGTGACACTGGTGAGAATTCCGGGTTAAACGCCGGAGATTGTCTCGTTCCGCCCTGTTGTGCTATCAATTCGATAGCAATCGGTCGAGGATCGAAAGATGGCGACGATTAACGTGCGGCAACTCGATGACGATGTGGTCCAGCGCCTCAAGCATCGCGCTTCGGACAATAACCGGTCCCTGGAAGGCGAGGTGCGCCATATTCTGGAATGCGCGGTGGAGGACGACATGGAGGCCAAACGCGCCTCTTTCCTCGCCATGACCGACCGACTGCGGCGTTCGCTCGAAGGGCGCGAACATACGCCTGCCGAAGAATTGATTCGCGAAGACCGCGACCGCGGCCATCGCGAATTCTGATGCGGCTGGTCGTTGACGCCAGCGTATCGGTCAAGTGGCTGGTGCCCGAGGAAGATGCCGACATAGCGCTCGAATTGACGACAGGAAAAAACGACTTGCATGCGCCGCGCCTGATGGCGTCCGAGGTCGCCAACGCGCTCTGGAGCAAGGCGCGCCGGGGCCAGATCGAACATGGCAAGGCAAGCGCCCTGATAGCGTCGGTTCCCCGGATGCCGGTGCAGTGGAATGCCGACGAGACGGTTTGCGCAGATGCAATTCGCTTCGCATTGGCGCTGGACCGACCGGTTTACGACTGCATGTATCTCGCGCTGGCCCACCGTATCGGCGCGGTCGTTGTGACGGCGGACCTGCGCTTTGCGAATGCGGTGGCACCGACCGAACATGGCGGGGCCGTCATGACGCTCGCCGAGTATGCGACGGCCCGAGGTTGACAAGCGGGTAGGCAGTCGAAGCCGATCGGCGAGTGTATGTGTATCGACTGCTGCTAGACTGCCGAACGAAAACGGAGAGGAGAACGCAGGCATGCAGCTATACGACCCCACGGTTCCGGGGCCGGAACGGAACAACAGCCGGGCGGCGGCGCTTGCCGGGCTGGAGGGCCGGACCATCGGCCTGCTGGAGAACGGCAAGCTCAACGCCGTCTCCATGCTGCGCGAGACCGCCGCCGTCTTCGAGGCCCGGCACGGCTGCAAGGTGGTGCCGATCTACTCGAAGTCCAACGCCAGCGCGCCCGCGCCGGAAGAGACGCTGAAGGCGGCGGCGCAGAAGGTCGATTTCCTGATAACCGGGCTCGGCGACTGAGGCTCCTGTTCGACGTGCAGTTTGCATGACGGCATCAGCTTCGAGCAGCTCGGGAAACGCGCAATCGTCATCTGCACCGAACCCTTCGAGGTGACGGCGCGCAACATCGCCCGGACGATGGGCATTCCGGACTATCCCTTCGTGATGGTCGAACACCCGATCGGCAGCCGCCGGCCGGACGAGATCGAGGCGCTGGCAGCGGCCGCCTATGAGCAGGCCCTGCCGATCCTGACCGCAGCCGGGTGACCGGCCCCGCCGGGAGGCGCCGCAGCGCCGGCCCGGCATTTGCCGCCCCAGGGGAGCCCGAGGCGTGACCGCCACCGTCTATCCCGCCCGCAAGATCGTCACCATGAACCCGGCCCGGCCGCACGCCACCCATGTGGCAGTGCGGGACGGCCGTATTCTCGGCGCCGGCACGCTCGAAGAACTGGCCGGCTGGGGCGACTACCGGCTGGACGAGCGCTTCGCCGGCAAGGTGCTGATGCCGGGCCTGGTCGAAGGCCACAGCCATGTCATGGAAGGCTCGCTCTGGGCCTATGTCTATTGCGGCTTCTTCGACCGCATGGACCCCGAAGGCGCGGTCTGGCCCGGCCTCAAGTCCATCGACGCCGCGGTCGAGCGGCTGCGCGAGGCCGCCGACCGGCTGGAAGACCCGGTGGCGCCGCTCGCCGGCTGGTCGCTGGACGCGATCTACTATGGCGGCCGGCGGGTGAACCGGCACGACCTCGACAAGGTCTCGACCGAGCGCGCGGTCGGCGTGCTCAACGCCTCCGGCCACATCCTCAATGTGAATACCAGGGCGCTGGAGCTCGCCGAAATGCTCCGGACGGGCATCGACCATCCCGGCATCCCGCTGGGCGCGGACGGCCTGCCGACCGGCGAGATGAAGGGCCCGGACGCGATGGCCCCGCTCGGCGTCCATACCGGCTTCGACCGCGACCTGCTGGCCTGCGACGAGCCGGGCCTGCGCCGCTTCGCCAAGCTGTGCGTGCGCACCGGCGTCACCACGGCCGCCGACCTCGCCAACCTGCTGCCGGAAGACGCGGTGGAGATGATGCTGCGGGTGACGGGGGAGCCGGACTACCCGGCGCGCATCGTCTCGCTGCGCCGCTTCTACGGCCTCACCCCGGAAGAACTGATCGATCGGGCGCTCGAACTCAGTGGGCTGAGCCGGGACAATCTCCGCCTCGGCATCATCAAGGTCGTCGCGGACGGCTCGATCCAGGGCTTCTCGGCCCGGCTGCGCTGGCCCGGCTACTACAACGGCGCGCCGGAGGGGCTGTGGTACATCCCGCCGGAGCACCTGCTCGAGATCTACGAGCGCGCGCTCGCCGCCGGCCTCCAAGTCCACACCCACACCAATGGCGACGAGGCGACGGACCTGGCGCTGGACTGCATGGAAGCGGCGCTCCGCAAGCATCCGGCCCCCGACCACCGCTTCACGCTTCAGCACTGCCAGCTTGCCGATGCCGCGCAGTTCCGGCGCATGGCCAGGCTCGGCATGTGCGTCAACCTCTTCCCCAACCACCACCATTACTGGGGCGACCAGCACTACGCCGTGACGGTGGGGCCGGAGCGCGCCGAACGGATGAACGCCTGCGCGACCGCGCTCAGGACGGGCGTGCCGCTCGCCATCCATTCCGATGCGCCGGTAACCCCGCTCGGCCCCCTGTTCACCGCCTGGTGCGCCGTCAACCGCCGGACCGCCTCCGGGCGCATCCTCGGCGAGCATGAGCGGATCGGGGTTGCGGACGCGCTGAGGACGATCACGCTCGGCGCCGCCTACACGCTCGGGCTCGACGGCGAGACCGGCTCCATCGAGACCGGCAAGCGCGCCGATTTCGCCGTGCTGGAGGACGACCCGGAGACCGTCGGAGGCGAGCGGCTGAAGGATGTGCCCGTCTGGGGCACCGTGCAGGGCGGCCGCATCTTCCCGGCGGCCGATCTTTAGCCATGGCCACCGGCCCCCTGCCCGTCACCGTCGTCGGCGGCTATCTGGGCGCCGGCAAGACCACGCTGGTCAACAGCCTGCTCAGGCAGGCGAACGGCAGGCGGCTCGCCGTCATGGTCAACGAATTCGGCGCACTGCCCATCGACGCGAGCCTGGTCGAGGCGGCGGACGAGAGGATCGTCAGCCTTACGGGCGGCTGTGTGTGCTGCAGCTATGGCGAGGACCTGGTGTCTTCGCTCGCCATGCTCGCCGCGCTGGAGCCGAGGCCGGAGCATGTGCTGCTGGAGGCAAGCGGCGTCGCCTTCCCCGGCGCCATTGCCGGCACGGTCGGCCTGCTCGCCGGCTTCGATCTGGACGGCGCGGTCGTGCTGGCCGACGCCGAGACCGTGCGCGGCCGGGCCGCCGACCGCTATATCGGCAGCACCGTCCGGCGGCAGTTGGCACAAGCCGACCTCATCCTGCTCAACAAATGCGACCTGGCGGGCGATGCGGGTGCCGTGGAAGCCTGGCTGGGCGAAGCGGCCCCGGAAGCGCGGGTGCTGCGCACGATGCAGGCCGAGGCGCCCATCGACATCGTGCTGGGCACCTTGGCCGGCCGCAGCCCCGGCGCGGCAGGCGGCGGGCCGTTCGATCACACCGGCGGCTATGTCGCCGCCACGCTCGACCCGCCCGCCGGGTCCGAGCCGGAATCGCTGGCCCGCATCCTCGCCGACCCCGCGCACGGCCTGTTGCGGGCAAAGGGCTTCGCACGGCGGCCCGACGGCGGAATGGCCGCGATCCAGGTCGTCGGCAGCCGGTGGACGGTTTCGGACGCGCCCGCCAACGCCCCCGCCGGACTCGTCTGCATCGGCCTCGAAGGCCGCACGGACATGGCCGCGCTCCGGCAGGCAATCGGCTGCCCCTGATACCAGCGATCATGGGTTGGAACCTTTGCCGATAGCCGCCGGAAAACTCCTCCCCCGCTTGCGGGAGGCTGGGGGGGGGCCGCTTCCGCTCCAGCGGCCGGAGGTATAGTTCCGGAAGATTGCAGGCGGATCGGGCTATCGACCGAAGACGATGTCGAGGCCGGCAAGCAGTAAACCGATCTTCGCTGGCGAGATCCGGCCCACGCGCTCTTCGAGAAGCGTCCGGTCGAGAGCGACGACCTGCGATACGTTCGCGACAGAGTCCTTCGGCAAACCCGTCATTCCCACGGTCAACAGCACGTTCCCCGGTGCATCGGCCCACCGCAGATTGCTTGTGAGCGGCACGCAGACCGCCGTGGCCAGCCGGCTTCGATTCAAGGCATCCCCCTGGACAACGACGACCGGCCGCCGGAATCCCGGTCCTGAACCTGTGGGCTCGGGCAATTCGGCCCAGCACACGTCACCCTGGGAGATCACCATTCGACGCGATCAAGCACCCGCCGGCCCGCGGCGGCGAGGAAGGCGTCATCGTTCTCGCCAACCTTGTCGCATACGCGGTTCATCGTGTCGGTGACCTCCTCACGCACATGGCGCGCAAGATATTCGTCGAGCGCCGTCGCGTACACTTCGCTTCGGGATCTCTGCTCTTGCGAAGCCAGGCGTTCCGCGCGTTCGAAGATGTCGTCGGGAATCGATACTGCTGTTTTCATACCAGTAGTATAACCGTTTCGTTCGGCCGGCTGTCAAATGCCTTGACGGATGAAGTTCTCTTCGGCGTGCAGACCGGAAGGTCGGGCTGAAATGGCTAGCCCCCTTAATCCGGCGTCGGGCAACCTCGGGTCGACTCCGGGTGGGGGGCCGCTTCCGCGCCAACGCCGCGCAAGACGCCAGAGCTGGAGGAGGCGGAGGAGGAGTTGCTCGAAACCCTCGCCGCCGCTGGCGCAGCGCAAAAGGCGGCGGACGGGCCGGACGGCGAAAGCTGCTATTTCGTCCACCGGCAAGGCGCCGTTCGGCAGGTTTGTTCATGAAATCAGAAATAATTCCTGAAACGGGATTGACCCTGGAAAATCTGTGGTAGAATGAGATGAGGAGCAGGCGGCATGTGCGGGGCCACTTCGCCTCTCCTTTCGCGCCGGCGCGAAAGAACATCCTTGAAACAGACGGGACAGGTGCGCCCTGCGCCTGGGCTCGCGCACGCAGGCGCAATCAGGCGCGCAAAACGCGCGCCGCCGCGAAAGGCGCGCAGGCGGGCGCGCCCGCGCACACGCGATACGCGCGAAACAGGGACCCGCCGCTGAGGCCGGCCGGTAGCGCCGGCGCGAACGGAACGAAACGACACTCGAAGGAGGAACGGCCATGCCGAAGACAGGCAGCAGACGGCAAGGGGACAGGCCCGGGCGCCCCTTGGATAGGGCAGCCTTATGCCCGAACGGCGCATCGCCTATGTGGCCGGCGCATGCAGATCATGACATCGCATGACATTTCATGACACATCGCGCGGCGGGCCGCGCTCCCGGCCCGTGTCGCCTAGCCGCGCCGGAAACGGAGACTGTCACTCGTTCCGTTGGAACGTCACGTTCCAATCGTGGCGTGCATTGATGGCGTCTATTGCCTTCTCGGCGCAATCCAGTATTGCGGCGCGGGTCGTGTTGAAGTCATCGCATCGAGCCGCTTTCAGCGGGTAGTCCCCATAACCGTCGTAAAAGACCAGCCTCCCTTTCTCGTCGCGGTGTTGGGATGCTTCGCCGTTGGTAAGCACACATTCTTCCGCCAAGTGCTGGACGACATGCAACCGCAATACGCTATCGGGATGCCGGCTGCTGTCAATCTTGGACACCGCCTGGTGTAATTCCACCACCGCCAAATCCGGATAATTCTCAAAGTGCCATGGACGGACAAACCATTCCTTCCCAGAGACGACGACTGGCCCCAAAACTGGCTCACCAAAGCCGAAATGTTCGTCGAGTTCTTTGCCCATCTGCCTCATATCTTCACGGCTGATCAGGACATTCCATATGTCTGTTGCCAAGCCGGGGCAGCTGAATCGGTCGTTTACGCCGCCTGCCTTCCCCCCGGATAGCACTCGTTCCATGCCCGGCACATTGACAGGATCGGCATGGGCTCGATCCGCGAAGGGGACCAGGCCGAACAGACAAGCAATGAGAACGTACTTGCAGGACATCAAAGTCATTTTCTCATCTCCAGTTGATTTGGCGTAGTGTCCTTCGGAACCTCAATCGGGCTCCGCCTTCGAGGGTTGGTAAGAGGGGCGTACAAGCTCTAGCGCCTTGGATTTGGCCGTCATGGCGTACCTCCACGAAAGCGATCCGGATTTCTCTCTCGCACGCATGAGGCAAGACGATCGAAGAAAGCTGACATATCGGGTACGGCGACAATGCGCGGCCCTTCGGCGAAATCGACTTCCACGATAGCGGATGCTTCCACCATTCCAGCCGCCCACGCGGGGGCATCTCGACCGGACAGACGGTTTACGGCATCGCGGAAGAAATCCACCCATCGGGTCCCATCCTGGCGAAGGCCGCTCCCGGTCGTATCGAAGACCATGACGTAGCCTGTCACAATCTCCGGCGACAGCAATTGGACATTTGCCATTTCGCCCGTCAGATCGTCCACGCGATTCGGAACCGTTCCGGCGACATTGCGCAGAAGCGACTTCAAACTAATGCCAAGTTGAACCTTCCCATCGGGAGGCCATCCTACATCCCACGTCTTGGAGCGCCCTATGCCTGGTACTGGGAGTTCCTTTGCGGCACCGATAATGCCGCGTTCATTTAGCTGCTCGACACACATCTCAGCCAACATCGCAAGCCGATTGGGCGACTGCGTTTCTGCTCGACGACCGCGATTCTGTACAAGTCGTCAACGGCATCTTGCAGTGAGATCATGACGCCAGTCGCGCCTTCGCCATTGCATGATACGTCGGTTCGACCTCGACGCCGATGCTACTTCGACCGCATTGGCGAGCGGCCACTTGGGTCGACGCCGTTCCAGTGAACGGGTCGAAGACCGTATCGCCGACGAAGCTGAACATTCGGACCAGGCGTTCTGCCAACTCTACCGGGAAGGGTGCCGGATGGTCCTTCGTCGAAGCACCGCGAACATCATTCCAAATCTGCCGGAACCAGCGATCGTGATCGTCCGCAGATATCACGCTAAGGAGGCGCGCAGCAGCGCTTGGGCTGCGATAGCCGCCCGGTTTGCGCAGCATGAGGAGAAATTCGATATCGTTCTTGATCACTCCGTTTGGCTCGAAGGGCTTCCCCAGATAGGAGCCGCTGCCGTTCGCCTCGGTCTTCATGTTGCTGATCTTGTGCCAGATAATCGGCGCGAGATTGTCAAAGCCAATATCGCTGCACTGCAACTGAATGGATGCGTGAAGCGGGATCACCATGTGCCGCCCGCCGTTTTGCCGGCGGGAAAGGCAAACATCGCCTACCACGCAAACAAGCCGTCCGCCGGGCACTAGAGCGTCGAAGCATCCTTCCCAGACACGTTTGAGGCTGTCCAGAAATTTTTCGTAGTCTCCGAGCCGCCCTATCTGCCCGTCGCTATCGGGATATTTCTTCAGTGTCCAGTACGGCGGGGACGTTACAACAAGATGGACGGACGATGACGGCAACCGTACTTCCCTAGCGTCGCCCAATACCACCTCGTGAGTTGTCTCCACACAGGCAAGCAGGTCGCGAATCCGGGCGACAGAAGCCGGGTCTTTAGCGAGGGCAGGACTCGAGCGTTGATGGAGATCCGGGCGCAACGCTCTCAGTTCAGGCGTCAGGATCGATTCCAGCCCCTCATTCACGGCCGCTCTCCCGAAACAAGGTCGTTGTCCCCAAGAGCTTCTGCTGAACTGCCACCGTCACCCGCTCGGCCGCCTTGCTCGAGGCCGCGTCGCCGAGATGGACGTAGCGGTTCGTCGTAGACGCCCGCCGGTGTCCGAGCAGGCGTCCAGCGACATGCGGGCTCTCGCCGTTCATGACCGCGTGGGAAGCGTGCGCATGTCGTAGGTCATGCAGTCCGCCACGATCCCAGCCGTGTCGCGCGTCTTGATCCAGAACGAGTAGAGGGCTTGTTCGGTCAGCGGTTCGTCCCCGTTTTCGCCGGGGAACACCCATTCCCCGGAGGCCGATTCGGCAAGACGGTCCAGCAGCTCCCGCACAGGCTCGCCGAGCAGAACGTGCCTCGGTCCGGTCTTGGCGTCAATCAGGGTCAACCGGTCGTGCTTAACCTCGCACCAGCGCAGGCAGCGTATCTCGCCCGGCCTGCACCCGGTCAGCAGGATCAGCCACACCGCCGCGACGCAGGCCGGGCTTTCCGTTTCGAGGCGGCGGAGCTCCGCGCCTAGCTTGGCCAGGTCGTCCGCACCGAGCAGCCGCCCGCGCGGCGGTCGCCGGTAGTGGACGATGCCGATGCACGGCTTCCTGGCGGCTTCGGGCCGATGTCCTCACGCGATGGCGCAGTCGAATATGTTGCTCAGTATGTCATGACTGCGGTTCGCGCCGCCCGGCATTCGGCGTCCGTATTCGTGGAAGAAGCGGGCGATGTCGGCGCAACGCAAAAGGCGGCGGACGGGGTGGACGACGAAAATCGCTATTTCATCCCCCGGTAAGGCGCCGTTCGGCAGGTTTGTTCACAAAATCGGAAATAATTCCCGAAATGGGATTGACCCTGGAATATCTGTGGTAGGATGAGATGGAGAGCAGGCGTCATGTGCGGGGCCGCTTCGCCTCTCATTTCGCGCCGGCGCGAAAGAACGCCCTTGAAACAGACGGGACAGGTGCGCCTTGCGCGTGGCCCGCGCGCGCGGGCGCAACCAGGCGCGCCCGCGCACACGCGATACGCGCGAAACAGGGACCCGCCGCTGAGGCCGGCCGGCAGTGCCGGCGCGAACGGAACGGAACGACATGCGAAGGAGGAACGGCCATGCCGAAGACAGGCAGCAGACGGCAAGGGGACAGGCCCGGGCGCCCCTTGGATACGGCAGCCTTATGCCCGAACGGCGCATTGCCTATGTGCCCGACGCATGCAGATCATGACAAAACATGACACTTCATGACACATCGCGCGGCGGTCCTGTGTCCCGGCGCAGCCTTGCCGGGTGGAGAGCGGGGTTACTGCGCCCCCGCCGCATGGCGGCCGGCGCGGCGGCCGAACACCGCGCCGCGCATGACCGAGGTTGCGCCCGTATAGTCGCCGTAAAAGAGGCCCGCGGTTTCGCCGGCGGCGTAGAGGCCCGGAATCGGGTCGCCGTCGAGGTCTATGACGCGCCCGTGGATGTCGATGCGCAGGCCGCCGAAGGTGAAGCAATTGGCGCAGATCACCGGCCAGGCGCGGAACGGCGGCCGGACCAGCGGCCGCGCCCAATTGCTCTTCGGCGGCCGGAGTCCCTGCGTGGCGAGGCCGTCCAGCCCGTCGGGTCGGAAGGCGGACGCATCCTCCGGGCAGGCGGCGTTGTAGGCGGCGAGTGTTGCGGCGAGCGCCGCCGGGTCGAGACCGGCGGCCTCTGCAAGCGCCTCCACCGTCTGCGCTTCGAGCGGTTCGCGGTCGCTGCGCACCGTGACGCGCCAGTGCGGCGCATCGTCGAGGCCGGCGTCGAACACGGCCCAGGCGAGGCCCTCCGGCTGCTCCAGCACCGCGCGCGCCACCCGCTCATAGCCGGCATCGACCGGCCGGGCCGCCTCGTCCGTGAAGCGCTCCCCGGCGCGGTTCACCAGCACGCCATAGCCGTAATGCAGCACCACCGGTTCGATGGCGCCCGAGCGCGGATCGACCGGCTGCGCGTGGAAGGCGCCGAACTCGCCTGCCGGCGCCGCGCCCGCATCCAGCCCCATCGCCACGCCCTCGCCGCGATTGTAGTAGCCGCCGCGCGCAACGGGCCGTGTCCATTGCGCCTTGGGGCCCAGATAGCGCGCGAGCATTTCGGGATTGCCCTCGAAGCCGCCCGAGGCCAGCACGACCCGGCCCAGGAAGCGGCGGGGCCGGCCGCGCTGCACGGCCTCCACGCCGACGATCTCCCCGTCTTCGCTGCGGACGAGGCCGCGCGCGGCGGTCTCGTAGAAGATCGAGGCGCCGCGCCGCTCGGCCTCCGCCGCCAGCGCCTCCACCAGCGCCAGGCCGCCGCCGACCGGCGCAATCCGGGTGGTGGACTGGTAGGGGAAATATGTGGGCAGGAAGTCCCACCGGACGCCGAAGCCCTCGAGCCAGCGGAGCGCCGGGCCGGCATCCTCGCCCCAGACGCGGATCAGCTCCGGGTCGGTGAAGCCGAAGGCGCGGAGCGGGCGGGGCCAGTCCTCGTAAGGGCGCCCGGCGTCCTTGAGGAATTCCGGGTCGAAATGCCCGCCGGCATTGCTCGCCAGCCTCTCGTCGAAGTCCTCCGAGACCGTGTCGCGGTCCCGCATCCGCCAGAAGCTCTCCGTGTAGCGGGTATTGCCGCCCCGCTCCTCGCGCGCCGCGCGCTCCAGCACCGCCACCCGCGCGCCGGCCTCCAGCGCGGAAACGGCCGCCGAGAGGCCGGCAATGCCCGACCCGACGACCGCAACATCGAAAGAACCGCTCATGGGCCCCGATCATAGCCCGGACGGAGGCCCGGCCGCACGACCGCCCTTGCCTCCCCCGCCGGCGGCGGCGAAAGTGGCGGGCATGACCGTGCGCGACCCCCTTGCCGCAACCGATATCCGCATCCGGGGCGCCTGGGAGCGGGCAATCCCGCTTCGGCTCGTGCCCTATTCCCGGCTGGCCCGTTGGGACCGGCCGATCGGCGCCTGGCTGCTGCTGCTGCCCTGCTGGTGGGGGGCGGCGCTGGCGGCGGCAACCGAGCCTGCCATCTCCGCGCTGGACGTCCTGTTGCTGTTCGCGCTGTTCGCCGCCGGCGCCTTCGCCATGCGCGGCGCGGGCTGCACCTATAACGACATCGTGGACCGCGATTTCGACGCCCGCGTCTCGCGCACCGCGATCCGTCCCCTGCCCGCCGGCCATGCGAGCGTCGCCGCCGCCTGGGCGTTCATCGTGCTGCAATGCGCGGTCGGGCTTGCCGTGCTGCTGGCGCTGGAGCCGGGCGCCATCCTGGTCGGGCTCGGTTCGATCCCGCTGGTCCTTGCCTATCCGTTCATGAAGCGCCTCAACCACTGGCCGCAGGCCTGGCTCGGCCTCACCTTCAACTGGGGCGCGCTGGTCGGCTGGGCGGCGGTTCAGGGCGAGGTCTCGGGGCCGGCCTATGCGCTCTACGCGGCCGGCATCGCCTGGACCCTCGGCTACGACACCGTCTATGCGCACCAGGACAAGGAAGACGATGCGCTGGTCGGCGTGAAATCGACGGCGCTGCTGTTCGGCGCCGGGAGCCCGCTCTGGGTCTCCGGGTTCTACGCGGCGGCGCTCGTCCTGCTGGCGCTTGCCGGCTGGCTGGCGGGGCTGGCCTGGCCGTTCTTCGCCGGCCTCGCCGTCGTGGCGGCGCAATTCGCCTGGCAGGTCCGCAGCCTCGACATCGACGACCCCGACCGCTGCCTCGCGCTCTTCAAGTCCAACCGCTTCGCCGGCCTGCTAGTGCTCGCCGCCATCGCGCTTGGCATGGCGGCATAGGCGCGCCGGGAATCAGGGTCCGAGAGCCCGCTCCAGCCCGTCGCCGATGCGCCGGGCCCAGAGCGCCGCGCCGGCGTCGTCGCGGATGAGGTCGTTGCGGATTTCCAGGCCGATATGCGGGATGCCGCGCGGCTCGGCATGGCGCCGGGTGGTGTAGCCGCGCCGGGAGCGGCCGGAATAGGGAAGGTTGTCGCCGACGACGACGCCGGCCTCCGCCGCCAGCGCCGCCATGAACGGCCGGGCGAGCGCTTCGCTCTCGTTCCAGAAGGTGCCCACATGCCAGGGCCTGGGCTCGCCGCCCGACAATTGCGGCGTGAAGCTGTGGACCGACACGAAGGCCCGGAGCGCCGGGCAGCCGTCCAGCATGTCCTCTATCCGGGCGTGGTAGGGCTCGAACAGGGCGTCCCGCCGCCAGGCGCGCGCAGCCGCACCGAGGTCCCGGTTGCCGGGCACGGCCACGCCGTCGCTCTCTTCCAGGATCGAGGTCGGGTCCCCGGGGTCGCGGTTGCAGTCGATGACCAGACGAGAATAGCCCGAGCGGACCGCCGGAGCGTCGAAGCGCGCCGCCAGCAGGTCGAAGACCTTGGCCGCGCCCGGGTCCCAGCCGATATGGTCGCGGAGCTCGGCCTCCGGAATCCCGAGGTCGCCGAGGCACGCCGGCAGGGCATGGCTCGCATGGTCGCAGACGAAGACGACGGGCGAGTCCGCCCGGCCGGGTCGCATATGGAAGGGCGGCGGGTCTCCGGGGGCGAGCCTCACGGGCGGCGCCCGCCTTCCGCACCGCGTCCGGCCGGGGCAGGATGGGCGCCACCGCCCGCAGCCGGGAGACCCCGATGTCCGCCGACGATGCCGACCTGCCGATTGTCGATGCCCACCACCACCTCTGGGACCTGGAGGCGCTTCGCTATCCCTGGCTCTCCGACCTGGAGCCGCACGAATTCTTCCTCGGCGACCTTGCGCCGCTCAGGCGGAACTACCTGCCGGAGGACTATCGCCGCGACGCCGCCGGCCACAATGTCGTCGCGACCGTCCATGTCGAGGCGGAGTGCGACCGGAGCCTCCAGGTCGAGGAGACCCTTTGGGTGGACCGCATGGCCGAAGAGCACGGCATGCCGGCCGCCATCGCCGGCCATGCCTGGTTCCACAGGGAAGACTGCGCGGAGGTCCTGGAACGCCATATCGCGGCCTCCCGGCGCTTCCGGGGCGTGCGCTCGAAGCCGGTGACGGCGGCAAGGCCCGGCCTTTCGGTGCGCGGCCGACCGGGCTCGATGCAGGACGAGAACTGGCTCGCGGGCTTCGCCCTGCTGGAGCGCTACGGCCTTTCCTGGGACCTGCGCGTGCCGGCCTGGCATCTGGAAGAGGCGGCCGACGTCGCCCGCGCCTTCCCCAGGGTCGCCATCGTGCTGAACCATACCGGCTTCCCCTGGGACCGCTCGCCGGAAGGGCTCGAACTCTGGCGGCGCGGCATGGCGGCGCTGGCCGGGTGCCCGAATGTCTCCGTCAAGCTCTCCTGCCTCTGCCTGCCGGACGGCCCCTGGCGCGAGGAGGACAACGGCCCGCTGGTGCGCGACACCGTCCGGCTGTTCGGCGCAGACCGCTGCATGTTCGCGAGCAACTTCCCGGTGGACGGGCTCAGGATCGGCTACGGCGACATGATGAGCGCCTACAAGCGCATGGTCCGGGACCTCCCTGCCCCGGACCGCCTGGCCCTCTTCCACGATACCGCCGCCCGCTTCTACCGGCTCGACGCCTGACCCCCGGCGGTCCGGCACGACCTGCGCCTCGGTCTCGAACATTTCCATTGGCGGGACTGTACCCGGAGCCCGCCTGCAAGGCCCCCCGGAGCCCCGACCGACGCCCCCGGCGGGCTACGATACAGCCGCGAATGCTACACCAGGTCGATTCCGGCCCGCCAGAGCGAAAAAGAGTGCATGGGCGGCGCTGCGCGGTTGCGCCGCCCATGCAGCGGCAGGAAATGACGGAGGAGGCCCTTCCTGCCGTTCCGCGATACGACCCTCCCGGGCCGTCAGGCTTCAGCCGTCGTAATCGACCCGGTCCGCCATCCGGCCGGCTTCCTCGCGCAGCTCCGCCACGCGCGAAAGCGACAGGGTGTCGGCCTTGAAGGCGGCGAGCTTCTCAGGCCCCGCAACATTGGCGCTCACCGGATATTCGCCGTTCACGCGGGCATAGATGCCCTGGCCTTCCTTGCTCGAAAGAAACTCAAGCAACGCTATTGCATTGGCCCGATTGGGCGCGCCCTTCACCAGCGAGGCGCCGGAAATGTTGACATGCGTGCCGCGCCCGTCCTGGTTCGGGAAGACGACGCGCACGGAATCGGCCCAGGGCTTCTGCTTCGGGTCGTCGAGCATTTTCTGGAAATAGTAGTGGTTGCCGACGGACAAATCGCATTGGCCGGCATGGATCGCCTTGACCTGGGCGCGGTCATTGCCCTGCGGCCGACGGGCGAGGTTCGCCTTCAGGCCGGTCAGCCAGGCCTCGGCCTTTTCCTTGCCGTGATGCGCGATCATCGAGGCAGTCAGCGCAATCATGTAAACATGCTTGCCGCTGCGGGTGCAGATGCGCCCCTTCCACTCCGGCTCGGTGAGCTGCTCATAGCTTTCGATGCCGCCCTCCGGAACGCGGTCGCGCGAGACGAAGAACAGGCGCGCGCGGGTCGTCAGCCCGTACCAGTTGCCGTCCGGGTCGCGCAGGGAGGCGGGGATGTTGGCGGCGAGCGTGTCGGTCTCGACCGGCTCGACGACGCCGGCCTTCATCGCATCGTGCAGCCGACCGATGTCGACGGTGAAGACCAGGTCGGCGGGGCTTGCCGCCCCCTCGCTCTTCAGCCTTTCGATCAGGCCCTTCTTGGCGAAGATGACATTGACCGCAATACCGGTCTTGGCCGTGAACGCCTTGAAGAGCGGTTCGACCAGGAAGGGCTGGCGGTAGGAATAGACATTCACTTCCGCTGCCTGCGCCGACGCGGATGCGAGCACCGCAAGTCCGGCGGCCGCCACGATTCCGAGGGTCCGGTTACGCATGGGTTCCACTTTCCGTTGTTACGCGACTGATAGTCATTCGCAACTATGAGGCTAACACAGCGGCGCGCAAGATGAGAATGCTTCTCATTATCGAGACAAATTGACGCGGCAGAACGGGCAACCTGGCTAACCGGCCGACCCGCCGCAAGCGGGCGCCGGGTTCCGTTCCAGGAGGCTGGACTGTAATCGCGGCCGTACCCCGGAGTCCCTGTCCGGGGCGGCGGGGCGGCGCCTTACGCTGCCGTAGCGGCCTCGGGCGTCAGGTGGCTCACCCTCGGCAGCACCTCGTTCATCAGCAGCCCCATCGAGGTGTGCCAGGCTTCCGGGTTGTGGGCATAGTCGAAGCAGAACAGGAGAAGCTGCCCGAAGCCGCCGACATCGTTGTAGACCGTCTCCAGCTTCTCGGCGACGGTCGCCGGCGAGCCCACCAGCCAGTTGTGCTTCGCGCAATATGCCGGCGTCACATCGCTGTCCGCCACATCCTGGTCGTGCTTCAGGAACTCTAGGAAGCCGAAATTGCCGAGCAGCGGCAGGAAATAGTCCCCCATCATGCGGCCCATCATGTTGTCCACCGAGAGCCGCCAGGCCTCCTCGTCCGTCTCGGCGACGAACACCTCGCGCACCATGCGCCATTCTCTGCGGCCGGGGGTGCGCCCGGTCCTGCGCGCGCCTTCCTCGACCGCGTCCCAGTGGCTGCCGACATAGGCCGGGTTCAGGTTCAGGCTCATCGGCAGGAAACCGCGCTCGCCGGCCAGCTTGAGCGTGTCGGAGTTCTTCGAGAGGCCGGCCACGCCGATGGGCGGGTGCGGCTTCTGCAGCGGGGCCAGATGCGGGCGCAGGAAGCCGAACATCTCCGCGCCCTTGGTGATGTGCCAGTACTGGCCCTCATAGTCGAACTCCGCCTCGTCCGACCAGAGGCGCAGGATCATGTCGAGCGCTTCGCGCGTCATGTCGCGGTTCTGGCCGGACATGCCGTCCACATTGAACATCTGCCAGTCGCTCGGCAGCCCGCTCGCGGCGACGCCGAAATTGAGCCGCCCCTGGCTCAGATGGTCCATCATCGCCACGCGGTTCGCGAGCTCGGCCGGGTGGTGGTAGGGCAGCAGGAAGCCGCCGGGGCCGAGCCGGATGTTCTCCGTCTGCCTGAGGCCCTCGATCACCAGCAGGTCGGGCGCGGGATGCGGCTCCCAGGGCGCGGTGTGGTGCTCGCCGATCCAGCCTTCGGTAAAGCCGAGCTCGTCCGCCCAGCGGATATGCTGGAGGTCCCATTCGTGGCCCTCGCGCAGGTCGCGCTCGGGGGGATGCGAAGGCATGCTGAAAAAGCCGATCTCCATCGGGGCGTATCCTCTCTCGTCGCTGCGCCGGCGGTGAGCCAAGCCCCCGAATCTTCCGGGCCGCGGCGCGCGGTGTCAATCGCCCGGCGAAACCCGCACCAGCCAGCGATGGGCGGAGAAGGAAACCAGCCCGCAAGCCGCCACGGTCAGCGCCAGCGGCAGGGCGGTGCCGTCGTGGAATTGGCCGACCGCAAGACCCGACAGCG
This sequence comes from Alphaproteobacteria bacterium, assembly GCA_965261985.1. Classification (GTDB taxonomy): domain Bacteria; phylum Pseudomonadota; class Alphaproteobacteria; order Bin95; family Bin95; genus Bin95. Next base: position 2,242,342 of record OZ253490.1, on the reverse strand, counting down.
TGCCGAGCGCGAAATGGCCGGCGCCGATCAGCGCGATCACAGTGCCGGCGAGCTCCGGCTTGTCGGCCGTCGCGATGACGATGGTGTTGGCGGAGATCAGGTTCAACGCGAACATGAAGCAGAAGAGCGCCGCGACGATGGCGGCGAGGCTCCCGGGCAGCAGCAGCACGACAAGGACCAGCGCGAGGCCGGCCGCCAGCAGCAGGCGGGTGCCCCGTGCCATCATGCCGGCGGGGCCGAAGCGGCCGACCAGCCGGCGGTTGGTAAAGGCGCCGCCCATGATCGCCACGATATGGACGGCGAACAGCAGCCCGTAGGTCCTGGGCGAGAGGCCGAACACCTCCATGAACACGAAGGGCGTGCCGGAGATATAGGCGAACATGCCGGCGAAGGCGCCGCCGCTCGCCAGCGCGCAGCCGAGCGTTTGGCGCTCCGAGACGAGGCGGGCGTAGTTGAGGAAGATCGAGCCGAGGCCCGAGCGGACCCGCATTTCGGCCGGGCGGGTTTCCGGCAGCAGGAAGGCGACCGCCAGCAGCGCGAGCGCGCCCCAGCCCGCCAGCAGGAGGAAGATTGCGCGCCAGTCCGCGAACTGGAGCACCTGCGCGCCGAGCGAGGGCGCCAGCAGCGGCGCCGCACCCATGATGAGCATGAGCGTGGAGAGCATCCGCGCCGCCTCCGCCCCGCTGTGGCGGTCGCGCACCGAGGCCCTCGCGATCACCGTCGCCGCCCCGCCGCCGAGCGCCTGGAAGAAGCGCGCCGCGGTCAGCGCCCCGATATCCGGCGCAAAGGCCGCCCCGGCGCTCGCCGCCAGATAGACCGAGACGCCGAAGAGCAGCATCGGCCGGCGGCCGTAGCGGTCCGAAAGCGGGCCGTAGAGGAGCTGCCCGATGCCGAAGCCGACGAAGAAGGCCGACAGCGTGAGCTGCACATCGCCGGCCGAGGCCCCGAATTCCCGCCCGATGGCCGGCAGGCTCGGCAGGTACATGTCGATGGAAAGCGGCCCGAACGCCGCCAGCATGGCAAGCACGGGCAGGAAGAAAGCGGCCAAGACTGTCCGGGACGGGCTGCGGGAAGAGGGGAAATTAGGCGGCGATCGCGCGGGGGCAAGCGGGCGGCAACTCCCTGCTTTCCCGGCTCACGCTGCGACCAGGGTCTCGATAGTGTCCATGCTGATCGCGCTTCTGGCGCGGTCCAGATCGTACATGCCTTGCAGGTTGAGCCAGAAGTCGGGCGTCATTCCGAGAGCCTTGCCCATGCGCAAGGCCGTATCCGCTGTCACCGACCTGCGCGCATGCACGATCTCGTTGATGCGCCTCGGCGGGACACCGATAGCCTTTGCAAGGCGATACTGGCTGATTCCGAGTTCGCCGAGAATCTCCGCCAGATGCTCTCCCGGATGAATTGCGTCGGCCATGGCTAACTCCGATGACTGTTTGCGGAAGGGACGACCCGATGACGATGTCGGGCTGCGGCCGGGTGCCTCTTCAGTGGTAGTCGACAATTTCGATCTCGACGGCTCCCTGCTCTGTCCAGCGGAAGCAAACCCGCCATTGGTCGTTGATGCGTATGCTGTGAAGACCCTTATGCTTTCCGCTCAAGGCCTCGAGACGATGGGACGGCGGGATTCGGAGGTCCGACAACTCGCGCGCCGCCACGACCCGCTGCAGACGCATGCGCGCCCGGCGTAGAATCGCCGGAGGCAGGTTTCGCACAGTCTCGCCAGCAAGGACCCTCTCTGTACTCCTGTCCTTGAATTGTGCCATCGAACGAATAATAACGCCGTGCGTTACTATATGCAAGGGACAATGGCCGGCAGGCTCGGCAGGTACATGTCGATGGAAAGCGGCCCGAACGCCGCCAGCATGGCAAGCACGGGCAGGAAGAAAGCGGCCAAGACTGTCCGGGAGGGGCTGCGGGAGGAGGGGAAATTAGGTGGCGATTGCCCGGCGGCAAGCGGGGCGGGCGTCATTGCGGGCGGGCGCATCGGACCCTATCGTCCCTCAATCGAGGCACGGCAGGATGGAGTCGGGCCGCCGGCGATGGACACCCGCACCCCGGAGCAGCGCCGCCGCATCATGCAGGCGGTCAGGAGCAGGCACACGGGACCCGAACTGGTCGTGCGTCGCCTGCTGCACGCCATGGGCTACAGATTCCGCCTGCACCGCAGGGACCTGCCCGGCAGGCCGGATATCGCCCTCATCTCCCGGCGCAAGGCGGTTTTCGTGCACGGTTGCTTCTGGCATGGCCACGATTGCCCGAAAGGCCGCCTGCCGAAATCCCGCCTCGAATACTGGCAACCGAAGCTTGACGAAAACAGGAAAAGAGATAGAACTAAACAGGAACAATTGGAGTCGCTGGGCTGGAGCGTGCTGACAGTCTGGCAATGCGAGACCCGCGACCCGGATGTTCTGGCGACACGACTACAAGATTTTGTGGACAATGTGGAAAATGCGATCGACATCTAGCGGGCGGCACGCTAATATCGGACATAATGACACCGGCAGGCGGAATCGCTGCATCGTGAGGCCCATCGGGATCGACCTGTTCGCCGGCGCCGGCGGCCTCAGCCTCGGCTTCGAGCAAGCCGGCTTCAACATCGCCGCGGCAGTCGAGATCGACCCGGTGCATTGCGCGGTCCACAAGTTCAACTTTCCGCTGACCGCGATCCTTCCCCGAGCGGTCGAGAGCCTGTCCGGTGCGCAGATTGCGGAAGCGGCCGATATCGGCGGGCGCGAAGTCGATTGTGTGTTCGGCGGCGCCCCCTGCCAGGGCTTCTCCCTCATCGGCCACCGCATTCTCGACGACCCGCGCAACAGGCTGGTCCGCGAGTTCGTGCGCCTCGTCGCGGAGCTGGACGCCCGCACCTTCGTCTTCGAGAACGTGAAGGGGCTGACCGTCGGCAGGCATCGCGCAATGCTCGACGAACTCGTCGAGGCGTTTTCGGAAGCCGGCTACGAGGTGCGCGTCCCCTGGCGGGTCCTGAACGCGGGCCGGTTCGGCGTGCCGCAGAATCGCGAGCGCCTGATCCTGCTCGGCGCGCGGAAGGGGGAGCGTCTGCCGGACTATCCCGCGCCGCTGACCGGCATCGCCGGCAGGCGAAAAGGCATCGACGCCCTGCCCGACGGGCCGACCTGCGCCGACGCCTTGCGTGACCTGCCCGACGCCGACGGCTTCGATGCGCTGTTCGACTCCGATTCCCTGGAAACAGTGGAGTTCGGAGCCCCTTCGGCCTATGCGGGCGTGCTGCGCTGCCTCGCGAACGACGCCTGGCATTACGGCTATGTCCGCGAGTGGGACCCCGCCTTGTTGACCGGCAGTTTGCGCACCCGGCACACACCGATTTTGCGCCGCCGCTTCCGCGAAACGGAGTCGGGCACGGTCGAGCCGATCAGTCGGTTCTTCAAGCTGGCGGAAACCGGCGTCTCCAACACGCTCCGCGCTGGCACGGACGGGGCGCGGGGCGCCTTCACCAGCCCGCGGCCGATCCACTATCGTTACGACCGCTGCGTGACCGTCCGCGAGATGGCCCGGCTGCACGGCTTCCCGGACTGGTTCCGCTTCCATGTCACGAAATGGCACGGCGCGCGCCAAATCGGCAATGCCGTGCCGCCGCCGCTCGCCAGGGCGATCGCCACCGAGGTCGCCGAAGCCCTCGGTGCGAACCCGGCACGGCCCGAGGACCCTGTACCGCTCGGCGACCCCGCTCTGCTCACGCTCGATGCCTCCGCCGCCGCCCGGCATTTCGGGGTGGACGCCAGACCCAACCGTCGCGACCGGAAGAGCGGTGTCAAGAAACGCTTGTACGTCGACAACGGCACTACGCCCACCAACGAACTTGCCGCCGCCGGCTAGCTCCGTGCCCTTCCTTCGGCTACCATCTACCTGCCGTTCGCCACCCTCGGCGCATCACATCATCTCGACAGGAAGAAATGTGGGCAAGTACCTGTAAAGCGCCACATAACTCTCCGCGTCCCGTTCCGGTATCGGGCCAATATCGAGTCCCGAGCTGCCTAATAGCGGCAACTGCTGCTCAAGATGAGCGACTTCCCGCAGCGTTAAGTTCGGCGCGTGGATCCGCAATACCTCCGCCCCATGGCGAATAAACATCAATCTATCAAATGAACATGCCTCCAATTCATGTCGCGCCTGTTGACGAAAAAACACGCCCCCGAAGGTTGCCATTCGAGCACCATCCTGATATTGGAAATTGAACAACTGCTCATAACTTACCCGCTCGGGCGTTTCGCGGACACCGTTTGCCACCGACAACGCCTCTCGAATCTCGCCGTCCCCGACTCCTCTATAGAACTCAGCCAAACCCCAACCGCGCAATGCGGCGAGGTGCAAATTCGTGGGAACCCGGTCCCCTCCCAACTCCATACGCACCTGATCCACCATATCGCTTCCATCCGCCACCGCCTGCCGTGGATGCGCATTAACCGTAACCACCACCACCGAGCCATGACAAGCATTATGCGCTACCGTCCTGATGTCCTCGATGACGCTTCCCAATAGTGGTCCATCATAATCCAGCCAAATTATTGTCGGCCGAGAAAAATCAACTTCCGACAGCCGTTTCTCAGTGCCGCCAAACAGCATTGTGATTCCTGCGTACGGTTTATTCCATTCAAAGCGCTCTCTTTCAACTTCCTGCTTCTCAATACTAACCATCTGGGAAATACCTAACCTCCGATGCATTAGGCGAAAATCCGTAAAAAAGATTGATCCCAATCCAACATATTGGTAATCTTCTAGATCATGAAATCGCAAATGCCGCAACGCCTCGCATAACATCATGCGCTCGGCGTGTTTAGACGGCCGCAACCGATAATCAATCACTCTATAGCTAGGTGCCATCCTTCTGCTATCACTCGTCTACGTATCTCTTGTAAGCGTCCTCAAACGCCGCCTCACCCGTACTACGAGCCGAACTGGTACCCATCGCTTCGCTCAACGCATCAACCCGTTCTTTGTCCTTTCGATATTGAATGCTAACGGTCTTCGGCCTAACCGGCTTCGGATGTGTTGGATAACCAAAACTTCGCGCTGACCTCACATTCGCTATGCTGCCGACACTCGCCGTGGTCAATGCTGCCGTGAGTAGTCGCTCGGTTTCTGGAAGATCACTTTCGCTATCGACCAAATTTAAGAAGTCGATCACCGGGCGCATCACTGCCGACATTCTCTCGCGCGCGTCCCGCCAGATAGGATCATCCGCATCGACATCGGTCTTCGTCGTATTCCAAGGCAGTCGCCCCGCGTCATCACTGTCGAAGAGCGCGTATCCGCGGAAGCGAGCAAACTGGTTATGGTATCTGGGAGTGCCAGTAGCCGCATCCATCTCCGTTGACGGCCAACCCCATCCCGTCTTGTCCGACTTGTCTGCACTCAACACCAATCGACCATTGCATATGACGTACCAGCCAGCCTCGACAGGGCTGGACCGACCCAAGCCTGCATAAATTCGAGCCGTTACTGGGGTTGCGCCGCCGTTGTACATTTTTTCCAAATACTCCGGAGAAAATTCACCTCCTATAATGACTTGCCAGTCATGACGAGGAATAGAAGTACCGTTTAGCCTAACCGCCAATCCGTGTGTGATAAACAATCCATGCTTTTGTCGAATTTCGTTCTCTACACGAATACGAAAATGCTCCAACCCGAACAACGCTGCTGCCGGCTCGTTGAGATCGTTTATCTCAATTGTAGTTCCGATAGGTTTCGAGTGGTCATTGTCACCATATTCCAATAATTCGAAATCCCAAGTCGTCTTCTTTAGCCAATCTTCAAGATCAATTTTAAGACGAAACCAATCTTTATCGGTCACAGATTCGACAACATAGCTTCGACCGAAGCTGAAAAGCGCTCGCTTCATGCCGACGCCAAATTGTCCTATTGATCTACGTACAGTTTGCATTCCCTCGGCACGGCCAAACCTAAATGCGTAATTTATCGCTACATCAAGCGGAATTCCTCCGCAATTGTCGCGAATGCGGAATTTGTTCTCGTCAAAATCAATGTCGACTTCGAATTCTGAAAGACAATCCGGGTTCCTTGCAACACGACGGGCACCGTCGACGGAGTTGTCAAGTAATTCAATGATTGCAGCCTGGTGAGCTATATCTCTGGTAAGTATGTATACAAAGAGTTCCTTTGTGGGCTCCACCTTTACCGTCTTTGGTTCGGGCATTGATTCCTATTGCTCCTATGATGAGGTCATATGTTGCCACAACCATGCCATAATGCGGCAATAAGTGTCGTAGTCTAATCCGGCGGGTGGAACGGTGCAGCATTCAAAATCATGGGCACCTTGACGAGGAGGATGCAAGTATATCGTCGCTACGACTTGGCGTATAGACGGCGCCACCAATAGTCGGGTAGCGGTTTCACGACCTTGGTCGGCCCGGGTGCTTGACACTGAGAAAAGTGTGGTAAGATACGAGCAGGCGAGAAGAGGCGGCTTCCGGGGCCGCCTTTTCGATTCCGGGCAGCGAAGGGAGTGCATTACGGTGTTGGGAACCGACGGGAGGGGTGCGTCCGGCGTTCGGCTCGCGCGCGCAATCAGGCGCGCGATACGCACGCCGGCGCGAAAGGCGCGCACGCGCGCACATGCGATACGCGCGAAAAAGGGTCGCGCTGCCGGGAAACCGGCGGCGGCATGAACGGAACGGGATACGATGAAGGAACGACATGCAGGATGCAGGCGCACGGAGCTTCGCCGAGGCGGGCGCAGAGGGGCGCGGCGCGGCGGAACATGACATCTCATGACATTTCATGACGCATCGGGACATTCCCCGCGCCGGAACCGCCAGGCTCTTGCTGTCGAGGACTTGTCCGACGCCGAGGTCGAAGCGATCGGGCGGGCGGGCGGAACCGCCATCCGAAGCTGCTCTGTACGACCGCGAGGTTACCGGCCCCGACTTGTCGCCGGGACAAGCATGGTAAGCTGCTCCCGAGGGGCGGCGTCCGGGCCGTAGAAGCCCGGATCATGACAAAACATGACATTTCATGACACATCGGGACACCCTCCCACCTTCGCCGGTTCGGCGCAGGGAACGGAAAGCCAAGGAAGGCGGAAGCCATGCACAAGTGGATCGACCATATCGTCGTTCGGGTTGCGGACCTGGACCGGAGCCTTGAGGACTATGAGAGCAAGCTCGGGCTGAAGGCGGAGGCGCCGCCGGAGGACGAGCCGCATCTGGGGCTCAGGCGCGCGATCCTGCCGCTCGGCGATTCCGGGCGGTTCATCGAGCTTGCGGAGCCGCTGGGCGACGGCGCCATCGCGCGAAGCCTCGAAAAGAACGGCGAGGGGCTCCACCTGGTGGCGCTCGCCGTCGAGGACCTTGAGGCCGCGCGGGACGAGATGGCGTCGAACGGCGCGCGGCTCATCGAGTCGGGCGGCATGGTGTTCGTCCACCCCAAAGACGGCCACGGCGTGCTCTACCAGCTCATCGAGCGGAAATAGATGGCAGACACAGACGGCGCCTTCGTTCCGGGCGGCGAGGTCCGGATCGAGGGCCGCGCCGGCGGGCCGCTCGACGGGCTGACCTTCGCGGCCAAGGACCTGTTCGATGTGGCCGGCCTGCCGACCGGCGGCGGCAACCCGGACTGGCCGGGCGCGGACGCCCCCGCCGACCGCCACGCCTGGGCCGTCGAGACACTGCTGGAAGCGGGCGCGGCGCTGATCGGCAAGACGGTCACCGACGAGGTGTCGCTCGGCATTTTCGGCGAGAGCGCCTTCTACGGCACGCCCGTCAACCCGGCCGCGCCGGACCGGGTGCCGGGCGGCTCGTCCTCGGGCTCGGCGTCCGCCGTCGCCTCCGGCCTCTGCGACACGGCGCTCGGCTCCGACACGGGCGGCTCCGTGCGCGTGCCGTCCAGCTTCTGCGGCCTCTACGGCATCCGCCCGACCTGGGGCCGGCTCGACCTCCGGGGCATGATGCCCCAGGCGCCGAGCTCAGACACGACGGGCTGGTTCGCCCGCGACGCCGAAACCTTCGCGCGCGTCTCCGCCGTGCTGTTGCAGGAGGCGATTCCGGAGGCGCTGCCGAGCCGGCTTCTGGTCGCGGTCGATGCCTTCGGCTTTGCGGACGGTGAAGTTGCGGAGGCGCTCGGGCCGACGGTCGAACGGCTCGGCGGGATCGTCGGCGCCTCGGAGGAGGTGACGATGGCGCCGCCCGGCCTCTCCGCCTGGGCGAGGGCCCAGCGCACACTCCAGCCCTGGGAGGCCTGGCTCACCTTCCGCGACTGGCTCGACCGGCGCAATCCGCGCATGGCGTATTCGGTCGCGCGCAATCTCGTCCGGGGCGCAGACATCGCCGAGGCGGACCGGCTCTGGGCGTCGATGCTGCGCGCAGAGGCGCGGGCCCGGCTCACCCACATGCTGCCGCCGGGCACAGTGCTCTGCCTGCCGACCACGCCCTTCCCCGCGCCGCCGAAGGGCCTTTCGATTTCGGAGCAGGAGGTGCTGAGGACCCGCATCTCCGTGCTCGCGAGCCATGGCGGCCTCACCGGCGTGCCGCAGGTCAACCTGCCGGGCGCGGCGGTGGACGGCCTGCCGGTCGGGCTTTCCATCCTCGGCGGCCACGGAACCGATGCCAGCCTCGTCGCGCTGGCGCTGGCAATGGAGCGAACGCCATGACCGACATGACGGCGAATATCCCGGAAGCGGTGGCGGAGGTCCGCGCCCGCTTCGAAGCCTATGAGGCGGCGCTGGAGACGAAGGATGTCGATGTCCTCGACGCGACCTTCTGGGAGAGCCCGCACACCATCCGCTACGCGCTCCACGAAAACGGCTACGGCTTCGCCGAGATCCACGCGCACCGCGTCGCGCGGCCGCCGGGGCCGGGCATCAAGGAAGAACGCCGCCGGCTGGAAATCCTGACGCTCGGGCGCGACTACGCGGTGGTCAATCTGGAGTTCAAGGTCCGCGGCCGCGACCTTATCGGGCGGCAGAGCCAGACCTGGGCCCGCTTCCCCGACCTCGGCTGGAAGGTCGTGGCCGCGCATGTGTCCACGGTCAGCGAAACGGCCTTCTGGTAGGCGCGGGTCGAGGGGCCGCCAGCCTCAGAAGGCCCGGTGCAGCAGGGGTTCTCCGGCCCGATACCGCTTCAGGTTCTCCAGCCAGAGTTCCGCGACGCGCTCGGCGTAGAGCGGGCTGAGCGAGCCGTTATGCGGGGTGATGAACAGGTTCGGAATGTCCCAGAGGTCGCTCTCGGCGGGCCAGGGCTCGACCGGCATCACATCCAGGAACGCCGCTGCGATGCCTCCCGAGGCAAGCGCGTCGCGGAGCGCATCGACATCGACCAGCGCGCCGCGCCCGACATTGACGAGCACCGCTGTGTCCTTCATGCGCGCCAGCGCCGCCCGGTCCACCATGCCGGCGGTGTCGTCCGCGATCGGCACGGCGAGGACCACGAAATCCGCGTCCGGCAGGAAGGCCGCGAAGTCGGCCAGCACCCCCTGCCGGTCCACGCCCGGCACCGGTTCCGGGGACCGCCTGATGCCGTGGACCGTCATGCCGAACGCCCTGGCGTAGTGCGCGACCCGGCTGCCGATGGCGCCGAGCCCGACGATCAGCACGGTCGTCGCGCTCAGGCCGGGCAGCATGAGCTTGTCCCACCGGTGGGCGCGTTGCCCCTCGCGGAATTCGTTGAGGCGCTTCGCCGCCCACATCAGCCCGGCGAAGGCAAGCTCGGCCACTTCGGGCGCGTTGGCGCCGGGGCTGTGGGTGACGGGCACGCCCTTCGCGCGCATTTCGTCGTAGAAGCGCCCGTCTATGCCGGCATCTTCGGTATGCGCCCATTTCGGCGGCGTTATCGAGAGCATGTCGTCCACGAAGGTCTCGGTATAGGCAACGCCCGCGTAAACGATCGCCTCCGAGCCTTCGGGCGGCGCGGTCCATGCGCCGCTCTCGTCCGTCAGCGCCCATTCGATGTCGGGGCACACGGCCGCCGCCGCCTCGGTCACCCGGTCGTGGAAGTCCCGCGCCGCTGCAATCTTCATGACCCTGCCTCCCTGCCCAAGCCGCCATCATGCCCCATCGGCGCGTCCCGCGCGACCGGGGCCGGCGGCGTTGCGGGCCGAGGCGGCCCCGCTTATCGTGCCTCGCAAGGGCACGGCCAGAATGGAGCGGGCGGCCATGGCAATCGATCCGGGGGAAGGCACGCGGCTCGCCGATGTGCGCGAGGCGCACCGCTTCGACGAGGCGGCGCTCGACGCTTGGCTGAAGGACCGGCTGCCCGACACCGAGGGGCGGCTCCGGGTGCGCCAGTTCGGCTACGGCCAGTCGAACCCGACCTTCGCGATCGCCTGGCCCAATGCCGACTATGTGCTGCGCAAGAAGCCGCCGGGCGAGCTGCTGCCCTCGGCCCATGCCGTGGACCGCGAATACCGGGTGCAGAAGGCGCTGGCCGACACGCCGGTGCCGGTGGCGAAGCAATATCTCTATTGCGACGACGAGAGCGTCATCGGCACGCCGTTCTATGTCATGGAGCGGATGGAGGGCCGCGTCTATACCGACAGCGCCCTGCCCGGCGTCGAGCCGGAGGAACGCAGCCTTATGTACCGCGCGCTCGCGGAGGTGTTGGCGGCGCTGCATTCGGTCGATCCGGAAGCGGTCGGCCTCGGCGGTTTCGGGCGGCCGGGCAACTATTTCGAGCGCCAGTACAACCGCTGGGCGCGCAATTACCGCGAGACGGCCACGCGCGAGATCCCGGCCATGTACCGGCTCATGGACTGGCTGCCGCCGCGCATGCCCGACGGCGACGAGACGCGGGTGGCGCACGGCGATTTCCGGATCGGCAATGTCATGTTCCATGCCTCCGAGCCGCGCATCGTCGCCGTGTTCGACTGGGAGCTCGCAACGCTCGGCCACCCGCTCTCCGACCTCGCCTATCTCTGCATCCTGTTCAACACCACCTCGGGCGAATATTGGGGCGTGCGCGACCTCGACCGCCGCGCGCTCGGCATCCCGGAGCAGGACGAGTTCGTGGAGACCTACCGCCGGGCCGTCGGACGCGCGGACGGGCTCACGCCGGTCCACTCGGTCCACGCCATGTTCCGCTTCGCCTCGATCCTGGACGGCGTGCGCGCCCGCGGCCTCGCCGGCAACGCCGCCTCCGACAACGCCGAGGAGGTCGGCCGCCTCGGCCTGCTGATGGCCGAACGCGCCTGGGAGCTGGCCGAGGCCTCGGGATAGGCGGCGATATTCGCTATCGGCGCTGCCCGACGAACTCCCGGACGGTCATGCCCGCGCCCCGCGCAATTAGGCGAAGCAATACCGGCGAAATATCGCGGCCGCCATGAAACGGGACCGTAACGGTTCGCCCGTCTTCGTGACGGAATTGCTTGTGGGAGCCCGTCTGGCGCATTTCTCGAAAGCCGAGGGCAACAAGAATTGCAATAACTTCACGTGGTTTGAGAACCGGAACGCTCATAGAGCCCTTTTCCTCAAATCAATAGGACAGCGCTTCCGGTTTCACACATCATCGGGGAACGAACATCATCACGCCCTGCTCAGATCGTACCTTCGTAAAGTACAGAACGGCACATTTTCAACTTCAGGCGACGACCACCGTTTGCGTTCCGATATAATCCCCCTCCATTTCCGGCGTTCCGTCTGCCAGAAGCATGGCGATGACTTCTTTCAGGTTTTCATTAAGTTCTTCGAGAGTTTCACCCTGACTGTACGCGCCAGGGAAGCCGGGAACGTAACCGACGTAGAGCCCGGTTTCCGTGCAACGCTCGACGACAGCAGTAAATGTGTTTGTCATATTGCGCTCGGCGCGTTGTTGAACCCATTTTAGGCGGTTACGCTGGAACCGGTCAACGGTCCGCCCTTGCCGCCGCCGCAGGCGGTGCTTATGTGAGCGCGTCCGATTCGCGCGAGGGGGAACCGGGAGATGGCGAGGGCCGAGGCACTGGCGGGGCCGCTGAGGGAGCTTCTGGGCGAGCGCGGGCTCTGCGCCGATCCAGACGAGCTCGCGCCCCTGCTGGTCGAGCCGCGCGGCCTCTATCGCGGCAGCACGCCCTTCGTCGCCCGCCCGGCGACGACCGAGCAGGCGGCGGCGGTCGTCCGCCTCTGCCGCGAAGCCGGCGTTGCCGTAGTGCCGCAAGGAGGCAATACCGGGCTTTGCGGCGGCGCGATGCCGGCCGAGGACGGCAGCCAGCTTCTGGTGGGCCTCGGCCGCATGAACCGTATCCGCGAACTCGACGCCCTCAACTACACCATGACGGTCGAGGCCGGCTGCATCCTCCGGCATGTCCAGGCGGCGGCGGCGGAGGCCGACCGCCTGTTCCCCCTCAGCCTCGGCGCCGAGGGAAGCTGCACCGTCGGCGGCAATATCTCGACCAATGCGGGCGGCATCAACACGCTGCGCTACGGCAACACGCGGGAGCTGGTGCTGGGGCTGGAAGCCGTGCTGCCGGACGGGCGCGTCTGGAACGGACTGCGACGCCTGCGCAAGGACAATACCGGTTACGACCTGAAGCAACTTTTCATCGGCGGCGAGGGCACGCTCGGCATCGTGACGGCGGCCTGCGTCAAGCTGTTTCCCCGCCCGCGCGAGGAGGTCACGGCCTTCGCCGCGCTGCCCTCGATCCGGCATGTGATCGAACTGCTCTCGCGCCTGCGCGCCGCCACCGGCGACCAGGTTTCCGCCTTCGAATATATCGGGCGCTTCGGCATCGACCTTGCGCTCAAGCATGTGCCCGGCGTGCGCGACCCGTTCGACCGCGCCTACACCCACTATGCGCTGCTCCGCGCCGATGCCGGCCGCGAGGGCTCGGGGCTGCGCGAGATCGTCGAAGAGGCGCTCGGCGGGGCCTTCGAGGACGGCATGGTGCTGGATGCGACGATCGCCGACAGCGGGGCGCAGGCGAACGCCCTCTGGCGCATCCGCGAGGCCGTGGTCGAGGCGCAGATGCCCGAAGGCGGCTCGATCAAGCACGATGTCTCGGTGCCGGTGAGCCGGGTCGCGGATTTCATCGAGGCGGCGGACAAGGCCGTTGCCCGCACGATTCCGGGCGCGCGGCCCTGCCCGTTCGGCCATGTCGGCGACGGCAATATCCACTACAACGTCTCGCAGCCCCTCGGCGCCGACAAACAGGCCTATCTCGCGCGCTGGGAAGAACTGAACGCCGCCGTCCACGACATCGTCCACGCGCTCGAAGGCTCGGTCTCCGCCGAGCACGGCGTCGGGCGGCTCAAGGTGGAGGAGATCACCCACTACAAGCCCGGACCGGAGATCGAGATGATGCGCGCCGTCAAGCGCGCCCTCGACCCCGACGGCCTGATGAATCCCGGCAAGGTCGTGGTGTGAGCGTGTCGGTCTGCCGTCCGACTCCCCTTGCGAGGCGGGACAAGACAACGCAACGCACTCGATTGACACCCGTTTTGAATTTGGGTAAATTAGGATAAGTCCTAATGAGGAGAATGCCGATGGCAACGGATACGCCCGGCAGCCCACCTAGCCTGGAAGAAAGCATATCGTATTACCGGACCGGGAACGAAACGTCCCGAACCCGGCTGGTCAACAGCCCGGAGCAGGCCGCTGAAAACATCGCCCGCTACCAGACCGAAATCGAGAACGCGCGATACGGGATGGAACTGAAGAAGCGGATGAAGCGCGTGAATGCCTGGTACGCAATCAGGTCCGATGATGGATCGTGGCTTTTCGCGCCGTCCAAATATGTCGGCTATTCGGAAAACACGGCCGCTGCCTACCTGTCGGAAGCAGGCGACCGGGACGGCCGGAAGACCGAGCACGTCCTTGCAGACTGGTTCCATGTCGTATCGGCCGATAGCCGCCGCGGCAGCGAGCTGGTTGCTGCCCTGCAACGGTTTCTTGAGGCGAACGGGCATTCGGGTCCGAAACAGCACGCTCGAATCTGCGTTCTGAGAGAAGTCCTCGAAGAACTGGACGGGGTGCCGGAGACGGCCGGGCGCATCCGTGTGGACCCGGAGATCTGCGGGGGGCGGCCGCATGTCCTGGGGACCAGGGTGCGCGTGTCCGATATCCTGCAACTCATGGCAGCGGGCGTCGCGCCTTCGGAAATCCTCGCCGATTATCCCTATCTCGAGGAAGCCGATCTCAGGGCGGCGCTCGCCTGGGGGGCGGCCGCGAGCGAACACCGCATCGTCCACGCCGCCTGACCCTTGCGCTTCCTCGTCGATGCGCAACTGCCGCCGGGCCTCGCCCGCTGGCTCGCCGCCGAGGGCTATCCGTCGGACCATGTGAACGACCTCGGCATCGGTCCGGCGACGGACGCCCGGATCGAGGCCGAGGCGCGCCGCCTGGGGCCCGTCATCTGGTCGAAAGATGTGGATTTCGCCGAGCGCGCGCAGCGCAGGCCGGGGCTCCAGGTCGTCTGGCTGCGGCTCGGCAACACCACCAACGCCGCGCTGCGGGAGCGGCTGGCCCCGCATCTCGAAACCCTTGCGGCCGCCCTTGCGGCGGGCGAGACGCTGATTGAAATCCGCTGACCGGGACCGGCTGCGGCCCGTTCAGTCGAGCGGGAAGGCGTCGAGCCAGGGCTGGTAGTCCGGCTCGACATCCACCTCCAGCGTCTCCAACAGCCGCACCACGCCGCAATAGAACGCGACCACGAGGACCAGATCGACAGTGCGGGGCGTGCCGAGTTCCTTCTCCAGAAAGGCGAAGGTCTCCCCGGACATGGCGGCGCCCTCGGTCATATCCCGCGCGCCCTTCAGCACCGCGGTCTCGACCGGCCCAAGGCCGCCCGGCTCGCCCCGGGTCTCGGCCTGGACGGCGCGGATATCGTCGTCGCTGAGGCCGAAATCCTTGCCGATCTTGATGTGGTGGCTGTATTCGTACGCGGACCTGGCCAGGCATCCGACCTGCAGGATGGCGAACTCGCGCAGGCGCGGATCGAGCTTGCACTGCCAGCGGATCCAGCTTCCGAGCCCGGAAAACGCCCGCGCCCCTTCCGGGCTGTGGGCGAGCGCCTTGTTGAGGTTGATCGGCCGCGCGAGCAGGTCCCGGTCTTCCGGCGCCAGGTCGGCCTCTTCGAGCAGGGGAATGCGGGCCATCAGACGGTATCCCTTTCCGGACCGCGCACGGTGGCGCCGCCATCCACTATGAGCGTATGCCCGGTGATCCACCGGGAGCGGTCCGAGAGCAGGAAGCGCACCGCCTCGCCGATATCCCAGCCGGTGCCTTCGGTCTTGAGCAGCGAGGCGTCGGCGCGCGTGCGGCGCACGGTCTCGCTCATGCCCGGCCCGCCCCCATAGGCCATCGGCGTATAGACCGGGCCGGGCGCCACGCAGTTGACCCGCACCCCCTGCCCGCCATGATCCACCGCCATCGCGCGGGTGAGCGAGATGACGGCCCCCTTCGACGCCGAATAGACGGTGAGGCCGCGCGGGCGCAGCGCCGCGATCGAGGACACATTCACCACCGCGCCGCCGCCGGCCGTCGCCACCATCGCGGGCACGGCATGCTTGGCCGCGAGGAACATGCCCTTCACATTCACCTCCATGACCCGCTCCCACGCCTCCTCGGTCTCCTCGACCACGGAGCCGCGCGAGGAAATGCCGACATTGTTGTCGAGCCCGTCGAGGCGCCCGAACCGTTCCAGCGTCGCGGCCACCATGGCGGCGCAATCTTCGTTGCGCGTGATGTCGGCGGCGCAGGCCTCAGCCTCGCCGCCGCGCTCGGCGATCATCTCGACCGTGCGCTCGGCGAGCGCGAGGTCCCGGTCCACGCACATGACGCGCGCGCCGGCCTCCGCCATCAGGATCGCCGCCGCGCGCCCGTTGCCGATGCCGTCCGGGTCCGTCGCGCCGGCGCCCGCGACCAGCACGACCTTTCCATCCATCTCCGCCACTGGAATCCCTCTCTCGTTCCGTCCCGTTCTTCTGCCGCGCTACTTGTACGGATCGGCGGCGTCGCGCAACCCGTCGCCCAGGAAATTGAAGGCCAGCACCGTCACCACGACCGGAACGACCGGCAGCATCAACCAGGGATAGAGCACCACGACATTCATGTTTTGCGCTTCCGCAAGCAGCACGCCCCAGCTTGTGACCGGCGGGCGGAGGCCGAGCCCCAGATAGCTGAGCGCCGTCTCGCCGAGGATCATGCTCGGGATCGAGAGCGTGGCCGAGGCGATCAGGTGGCTCGCGAAGCCCGGCAGCAGGTGGCGCCCGATAATGCGCCCCGAACTCGCGCCCATGAGCTGCGCGGCGGTGCAGAAATCCTCCTCCCTGAGCGCCAGCAGCTTTGAGCGCACGGCGCGCGCGAGACCCGTCCAGTCGAGCAGGCCCAGAATGACGGTGATGCCGAAAAAGATCAGCACCGGCGACCAAGTGATCGGCAGGGCGGCCGAGAGCGCCATCCAGAGCGGCAGTTCCGGGAAGGAGCGCACGATCTCGATGATCCGTTGCGAGAGGCTGTCCACCCAGCCGCCGTAATAGCCGGCGAGGCCGCCGATGACGATGCCGAGCGTGAAGGAGATGAGGATGCCGAACAGGCCGACGGTCAGCGAGATGCGCCCGCCGTAGATAATGCGCGAGAGCACATCGCGTCCCAGCCGGTCCGTGCCGAGCAGGAAGAGCGTTGCGCCCTCCCGGTCGGGCGGGCAGACGAGATGCAGGTCCGCCTCGAACAGGCCCCAGAAGCGATAGTCGTCGCCGGTGCAGAGGAAGCGCAGCGGATAGACCTTTTCCGGGTCCTCGACATAGACGCGCTTCAGTTGCGCGAGGTCGAGCGAGCGGGAATAGCCATAGACGAACGGCCCTATGAACTCGCCGTCATGGAAGAGATGCACCGTCTGCGGCGGCGCATGGATATGACGGATATCGCGGCTGTGCAGGTTGTAGGGCGCCAGGATTTCGGAGACCAGGACCGAGGCGTAGAGCAGGAGAAGCACGATGCCGGAGGCGACGGCGAGCTTGTGGCGCTTGAGCTTCCACCACATCAGCTGCCATTGCGTCGCGAGGTAGTAGCGCTCCTGCTCGGGCGTCAGCGCCTCGACGGCATGCGGGTCCCAGGGCGCGGTATCGACGAAATGTTCGGGCCGGTCGTTCATCGCTGGGCGCGGCCCCCCAGCCGGATGCGCGGGTCGAGCAGGGCAAGCGCCAGGTCGGAGAGCAGCATGCCGACGATGGTGAGAACGGAAAGGAACATCAGGAAGGAGCCGGCGAGATACATGTCCTGGCTGCGCAGCGCCTCGATCAGCATCGGCCCCGTGGTCGGCAGGCTCATCACCATGGACACGACAGCGGAGCCGGAAACGATCTGCGGCAGCATATTGCCGATATCCGCGACGAAGGGGTTGAGCGACATCCGCACCGGGTATTTCAGCAGCAGGCGCAGATTGGGCAGCCCCTTGGCGCGGCCGGTCACCACATACTGCTTCTGCAACTCGTCCAGGAGATTGGCGCGCAGCCGGCGGATCATGCCGGCAGTGCCGGCGGTGCCGATCACCACGACCGGCACGATCAGGTGCTCCGCGATCGAAACCGCTTTCGACCAGGACATGGACTGCTCGACATAATGCGGGTCCATGAGCCCGCCGATGGAAACGCCGAACTCGATCCGCAGGAAATACATCAGCACCAGGGCCAGCAGGAAGTTGGGCGTGGCGAGGCCGAGAAAGCCCAGGAAAGTGAGCCCGTGGTCGCCCCAGGAATACTGGTGCGTGGCGGAGTAGAAGCCGATCGGGAAGGCCACGACCCAGATGAAGATGACGGTCGAGAAATTGAGCAGCAGCGAAAGCCAGATCCGGTCGCCGACGACATCGGACACCGGCAGGTCGTATTCGAAGGAATAGCCGAAATCGCCCTGCAGCATGCCGACGACCCAGAAGACATATTGCTTCCAGAGCGGCTGGTCGAGGCCGTATTGCCGGCGCAGGAACTCGATCTTGCCGCTGTCCGCCGCCTCTCCCTGGGACTGCAGCTCGGCGATATAGGTCGTGAGGTAGTCGCCCGGCGGAAGCTGGATGATGACGAAGATGATGGCGCTCACGACCGCCAGAGTCGGGACCGCGATAAACAGGCGCCGGACGATATAGGTAAGCATGGCTCGCTTCCTTCCCGCCGCTATTCCGCCAGCCAGAACCGGTCGGGGCGGAATATGCCGAAATGCGCCCCCGGCTCCCAGTTGTAGTAGCCCTCTTCCGGCACGCCCTTCAGGCGGTCGGACACGACCACGGGCTGGCGGATGCCGCCGACGATGCCGAGCACGAACACTTCCTCGGCATGGATTTCCAGCATCTCGCGCCAGATGCGCCGGCGCTCCTCCGGGCTGCCCGCATGGCGCCAGGCTTCGTTCAGCGCGTAAAGCCGGCGCGCCCCGTCCATGTCCGCCGGCTCGCCCGCCATGCCTCCGGTCTCGTGGTACTGGCCCCATTTAGGCCATTGCAATTGTTGCTGGCTGGTGGGGGCGAGTTCGGCCGGGGACATCGCCGGCGAGGCGAGGCCGTTTTCCCAGCCGGACCAGACGGACATCAACGCCTGTCCGGAGAAGATGCGGTTGCGCAGCAATTCCCGCTGGAGCGGCTTGGCGTGGAGCTTGATCCCGAGCTTCAGCCAGCTGTCATGGACCAGATGCAGGATGTCGGTCTCTTCGGTGCTCTCGCCGGCGGTCTCGACTATGAGTTCCGCCGGGCGCCCGTCGGGCAGCAGGCGGAGCCCGTCTTCGCCCCATGCAAGCCCGGCCTCGTCGAGCAGGGCATTGGCGGCATCGGGGTCGAAGCCGGCCCAGCGCTGCCTCAGCGCCTCGTCATAGAGCGGGCTTGCCGGCAGCAGGCTGTTGTTTCCGGTGAGCGCGAGGCCGAAATAGATGACCTCGTTGACCTCCTCGCGGTAGAGGCCGAGCGAGAGCGCCCGGCGCACCCGGCGGTCCCGGAACAGCGCCCGCCAGACGGGATCGCTCGCATTGAGGTTGGGGTAGAGCGCCACATGCGCGCCCTTGCCGGTGCGCCAGAGGCGGACCTTGTAGCCGCCCGGTTCCTCGCCGCGCTTCAGAAAGGTCACATTGTCGAACCGCAGGTAGCGGGCCTGGAGGTCGCTCGCGCCGGAGGCGGTCTTCGCCGGGATGAGGCCGCTGGAGGCGATGTTCATCACCACGCGGTCGATATAGGGAAGCTGGCGGCCCCTGGCATCGACGCGGTGGTAATAGGGATTGCGGGTGAAGACGAAGCGGTCCGAGGGCGGCCGGACGGTCGGCACCCAGGGCTGCAGGGTCGGCAGGTCCGGATTGTCGTTCCTGTACTGGCTGTCCAGCTTGTTGTGCAGCGCCGCCCAGGAGCGCCGGCGCGCCTTCTCCACGGCTTCGGCCAGGGCCTCGGGTGCGGCGTGCGCGACATGGAAGCGCCTTAGATAGTGCGCCGGGCGGTAGATATAGAGCGGCCGCGCGCCGGCGAGCGCAGGCAGGAAGCCGGCATTCGGAGCCTCCCAGCTATAGCGGACGGTCCTTTCGCCCAGCACCTCGAAGACCGGCGGCTTGCCGTCCACGAGCATCGCCGCCGGCGGCCCGGTCGGCGAGAGTTCGGCATTGTTGGCGACATCCTCCCACCAGTAGCGGAAGTCATCTGCGGTGAAGGGATGCCCGTCCGACCATTTGTGCCCCGGCCTCAGATGCAGGGTGAAGATGCGGCCTTCCTCGGCCTCCACGCGCTCCAGAATGTCCGGCTCCAGCACGAGCTCCGGCGTGTAGCACATCAGCCGCGCATAGCCGTACACGACCATCTGGCGCGTGTCCTTGGCCTTGGCCATCAGCAAGCGCAGGTCGCCGCCATGCCGGCCGGGGCCGGCATCCGGATCGACATAGGGGACGGCCGGCAGGCGCCGTTCGACCGGCGGCAGCGCCCCGGCGCGGACCCGGTCCAGCAGTGAAGGCGTTTCGAGCGGCGCCGCCAGGGACGCTCCAGCGAACAGAACAAGCAACGCGAGCAGGATCGCCGGCAGCCTCACGCCGCGAGCTCGCCCGGATCCACGCCTTCCCGGACGCGGACGAAATGGTCTTCCTCGATTTCCGCGAGTTGCCCTTTCGCGCCGTCGCCGAGCCGGTAGGGCCCCGGCCAGAGTTCCGGCTTCGAGGCCCGCTCGTCGGCGAGCGCGCGAAAGTCCAGCGGATAGTCGAGATCGGGTTCCGGCACCGCCGCGAGCAGGGCTTTCGTATAGGGATGGCGCGGATCGCGGAACAGGGTCTCGCGCGGCGCCACCTCCACCAGCCTCCCGGCGCACATCACGGCGATGCGGTCGGCCATGTAATCGACCACCGCTAGATTGTGCGACACGAACAGGTAGGTGAGGCCGAGCGCCTTCTGGAGGTCCTTCAACAGGTTCAGGACCTGCGCCTGGACCGAGACATCGAGCGCCGAGACGGGCTCGTCGCAGAGCAGCAGTTCCGGCTTGAGCGCCAGCGCGCGCGCAATGCCGAGCCGCTGGCGCTGGCCGCCCGAGAAGCTGTGCGGATAGCGGTTCAGATGGCGATCGTCGAGGCCAACCAGATGCATCAGTTCGCGCACGATTTCGCGCCGTTCCTCGGCCCCGGCCATCCGATGCACCACCAGCGGCTCCGACACGATGTCGAACGCGGTCATGCGCGGGTTGAGCGCGCTGAACGGGTCCTGGAACATGTACTGGATGCGCCGGCGGTAGGCGAGCAGGCTCCTTTGCGGCAGCCGCAGCAGGTCCACCGGCGCGCCGTTGTCGTCGAACAGCACCTCGCCCCGGTCCGGCGTCAGCGCGCGCATGACGATCTTGGCTGTCGTGCTCTTGCCGCAGCCGCTCTCCCCGACCAGGCCCAGGCATTCGCCGCGTTCGATGCTGAAGCTCACATCGTCCACCGCGAGCACGCCCTCATCGGCCCCGCCGCCGAGGAGTCCGGCCTTGCGGCTGCCATAGCGCTTGGTGAGGCCGCGGACTTCCAGCAAGGGTCGGACGGCGGGCGCGGCAGGCGTTGCCCGGTTCTCCCCCGAGAGCAGCCGGCCGGTTTCCGGGCGCACCTCGCGAATGGGCGTCAGCCGCTCGCCTTCGGCCATGTGGAAGCGCGGCACGGCGCGGAGCAGCGCCTTCAGATAGGGATGCTGCGCGCGCCGGAACACCTCCTCGGCGCTGCCCGCCTCGACGATGCGCCCGTGATACATCACCACCAGGTCGTCGGCCATGTTGGCGACGACACCGAGGTCGTGGGTAATCATCAGCACCGCCATGCCGAGTTCCTGCTGGAGGTCCTTGACGAGCTTCAGGATCTGCGCCTGCACGGTCACATCGAGCGCCGTGGTCGGCTCGTCGGCGATCAGCAGCGCCGGACGGCAGATCAGCGCCATGGCGATCATCGCCCGCTGCCTGAGACCGCCCGACAGTTCGAAGGGATAGGTGTCGAGCGCGCGCTCCGGGTCCGGGAAGCCGACCAGGCGCAGCATTTCGGCGGTTTCCGCGCGCAAGCGGCCCGCCCTCGCGCCGCTGTGCAGCCGCAGCGCTTCCGAGACCTGGTCGCCGATGGTATGCAGGGGCGAGAGCGAGGTCATCGGCTCCTGGAAGATGATCGAGACGGTGCCGCCGCGCAGCCGGCGCATCTCCCGGCTATCCGGGTCGAGAGCGGCGATGTCCACCTCGGGCCGGCCCTCCTGCCGCAGCCGGATGGCCCCCGAACGAATGGTGGCGGCGCGCGGCAGGATGCCCATGATGGCTTGCGCAGTCACGGACTTGCCGGAGCCCGATTCCCCGACCAGCGCGACCGTCCGGCCGTGCGGGATCGAGAAGGACACCCCGTCCACGGCCTTGATCGCGCCGCCCGGCGTGTTGAAATCGACCGCGAGATTGTCGATTTCCAACAGCGCGCTCAACGCGCGGCTCCCTTAACGCGCGCGCTCAACGCGCGGTCCTCATTACACGCGCGCTCATTGCCCGGCCTCGGTATCGACAGGCCACACGCCGAGCGATTCCAGATTGGCGAGCGTAGTCGGGTCGAGCGCCAGCGCGTTTTCGGCCGCCGCCTGCGCCGCCCGCGCCGCGACGAGGTTGAACCGGTCGAGGTTGGAATCGATGGCGATCGTCGTGCCGCCGCCGGCAAGTTTCATTTGCATCCAGCCATGGCCGCGTTCCCTGCGCGTGGAATAGAACCGCAGCGCCAGCCGGTCGAGCGCATTCCAGGCAATGGTTTTGCCGACCGGCCCATGGATGCGGATGCCGTCCGGGTTCATCCGTACCGTAGAGCGCTGTTTCACCCAGGTCATCGCGGCGAACCCGCCGAACAGCAGGGCAAGCAAGGCAAGCAGCCAATTGCCGAAACTGCCGGGCGGCACCCACGGCATCGGCAGGAGCGCGATGGCCAGCCCGATACCCGCGCGCACATAATCCGGCGTCAGCACCTTGGCCGGATAACCCAGCGCCACACCCACGCCGGGCGCGGCCGCTTCCGCCGTCGTCAAAATCGCACCGCCCCCTTCTGACCCGGACCGTTCCGAGTGTGCGCGATTCCGCCCGTCGCTGCCACACCGAATTCTCAAGCGGGAGCGACCCCGGAGAGCGGCCGACCGGGCGTATCGGCGAGCCGGAGTCCCCGCCGGCGGAGCGACGCCCCGAACCGCCTGCCCGGCGGCGGTTCCCGCTTGACAGCCCATAACATTCATTCAGGATACATCTTTAGGTTCCCTGTCTGCGGATCGCCGAATGCGTCGGTTGCACCGTCGGTCCGCGTCGGGGCCCACCGATCCAGGCCGTGAGGCAAAAGCAGACAGGAGACACGAGCCATGCTTCAGTTGAACAGACGTCAGCTTCTGAGGGCCGGCGGCACGTTGGGCGCCATGTCGGCCATGAGCCCCATCGTGAAGGCCTCGACGGGCAATGCCGCCGTCAAGGCCGACCTCGCCAACCTGCCCCGGGTCAAACAGGAGCTCGTGGCCCCGCCTTTCGTGCCGGAACACGAGCAGGTCGCAACCGGCGGCCCGAAGATCGTCGAGGTGGAACTGACCGTCCACGAGGAGAAGCGCGAG
Source organism: Alphaproteobacteria bacterium (assembly GCA_965261985.1). GTDB lineage: Bacteria > Pseudomonadota > Alphaproteobacteria > Bin95 > Bin95 > Bin95. The sequence continues at coordinate 2,219,374 of OZ253490.1, read as the reverse complement.
ATAGACGACGACGGGACCGTCATCAACGCGCTGGCGTTCAACGGTTCGATCCCCGGCCCGCTGATGGTCTGCCACGAGGGCGACTATATCGAGCTCACGCTCAAGAACCCCGAAACCAACGTCATGGACCACAATATCGACTTCCATGCGTCCACGGGCGCGCTCGGCGGCGGCAGCCTCACGCTCGTCCAGCCGGGCGAACAGGTCGTGCTCCGCTGGAAGGCGATCAAGCCGGGCACCTTCATCTACCACTGCGCACCGGGGGGAATCATGATTCCCTACCATGTCGTTTGCGGCCTGAACGGCGCGGTCATGGTGCTGCCGAGGGACGGGCTGAAGGACCGCCACGGCAACCGGCTCAGCTACGACAAGGTCTATTATGTCGGCGAGCAGGACTTCTACGTGCCGCGCAATGCCGACGGCGACTACATGCAGTACGAGTCGCACACCGATGCGATGGCCGATACGCTCGATCTGATGCGGTCGCTCACGCCCACGCATGTCGTGTTTAACGGCAAGGTCGGCGCGCTCACCGGCGACAACGCACTGACCTCCAAGGTCGGCGAGACCGTGCTGTTCATCCACTCCCAGGCCAACCGGGATTCGAGGCCGCACCTCATCGGCGGCCATGGCGACTATGTCTGGGAGCAGGGCTCCTTCGCCGACCCGCCGGCGGAGGGCCTCGAGACCTGGTTCATCCGGGGCGGCTCCGCGGGTGCTGCGCTCTACACCTTCCGGCAGTCGGGCGTGTATGTGTACCTCTCCCACAACCTGATCGAGGCGGTGCAGCTGGGAGCGCTCGCCCATGTCGTGGTGGACGGGGAGTGGGACAACGACCTGATGGCGCAGGTCCAGGCTCCGGGCCCGATTCCGGCATAGGCCCGACGGGCTCCGGGCCGCTCCCGTCCCTGCGGAAGCGGCCCGCCGTCCTGCCCGTTCCAGCCGGACCGGGCAGGGCGATGCAGCAGTCAGGAGTGCCCGATGTTTAGCCCGCATTTCTCACCATTGTCGCAGCCTGCGTCGCGTCCAGGCGTTCGATCCGCAAGGAGCGGGCCGAAAAGCGTAGCGGAGCCTACGGTTGAGGCCCGCGACGCTGCGCGCAACGCGGCGGGTTGTATGGATGGCGGCGTTGGCGCCGCCGCGGGCGGGCGCCTGGGCGCGACCCGGAGGGCGGCGGGACCGGAAAGCCGCGCCATGTCGTCTTCGAGCATCCCTTCCTGATCGGCAGGTTCGAGGTCACATTCGAGCAGTGGGACCGCTGCCACCGGACCCGGGGATGCACACACCGCCCCAACGACAGGGGGCTACGGGATGCACACATCTCGTTTCGAAGTGTGCCCGGTGCGCCCGTTGGCCCGGCCATGCCGCGCTCCGCCCCCATTCGTCACCCCCGCGAAGGCGGGGGTCCATCCATGGCTCCGGATGCTGCCGCAACCGGTGGAGAGCAGGGCGAACCGCTTGCGGCTGCCGCGAAAACCAAGGCTGGGCCCCGGCTCAGGGGCCGGGGCGACGGACGGGGGCATGCAATACAAAGCCAACGGAAACAGATGTGTGAATCCCGTAGCGACAGGGGGTGGGGCCGTGCGAACCGGCCGGTCGTCGATGTGAGTTGGGAGTATACCGTCCAATATCTCGACTGGCTCTCGGACGCGACGGGCCGCCGCTACCGCCTGCCGAGCGAGGACGAATGGGAATATGCGGCGCGCGCGGGCGCCGGCGAACGGGTCGGGCCGCCGCCCCTCTTCACGGACCCGAGGCTGGCCTGGGCGGCGGCCTATGTGCTGGAGGCGAGGAAGACGAAAAAGACGAAGCCGGTCGATTCCGGCGAAGGCAATGCGTTCGGCGTGTTCGGCACGGAAGGCAATGTGTGGGAGTGGACCGACAGTTGCTGGCAGCGGACCTATGAGACGGGGGCGGAGCCGGTTTCCCGGCGGAATTGCGGCATCCGGGTCCTGCAGGGCGAGCACAAGAGCTATATGCCGACCTTCGTTCGCGACATCGGAAGCGGCGGGTGCTCGATCAGGCCCATGCCTGGCAATTTCGGTTTTCGGGTCGTCCGGGAACTGTAGTGCCCGGGCGGTCCCTCACACTCGCATCGCCTCCGTTTGCCCGATCGCGAATATGCGGTTCAAGGCGGCCGTCGGCGTCAGAAGGTCCTCAAGGGTGTGCCGGTCGAGGACCTCCATAAAGGCCTGCAAGGCCTCGTCCAGAACCCGGCTGAGCACACAGGGTCCCGCTATCGGACAGGAATTCGTGTCCGCAAAGCACTCGACCAGGTGGAAATTCCCTTCGGTCGCCCGCAAGACCTCGCCCAGATTGATTTCGCTCGCCGGCCTTGCGAGCTCAAGGCCGCCGTTTTTCCCTCGAATGGTCGCAATGAAACCTCTCCGGCCCAAATCGTGGACCAGTTTCATCAGGTGGTTTTCCGAAATGCCGTAGGCGGTGGCGATTTCCCGGATGGTGCAGCGCCGGTGGCGGTTGAGGCCGAGATAGATGAGAGCCCTCAGGGAATAGTCGCTGTATCGCGTCAACTGCATAGGGATCGCCTCACCGGGTTTGGCGTCGGTTCCGTCCGATAAACGATAATTTATCCGCAGAGCGACGCGCAAGGCGAGAGATATAGCGGTTCGACATGCAACTGCAACTTGTCGAGGACATCCGGAGGCCGGGATTCGTTCACTCCGGCCACAGCGTTGCCGGGTCTCGCCAGCGGGCGCGGGGGTGGGCGGCGACGAAGCGGGCGAACTCGCGGAAGAAGGCGAGGCTTGCCCTGTCGGCAACCGGGTGGTGGGAGAGGATGCCGGTCGGCTCGCTCCGATCCGCCGTCCCCGTGCGCCGGGCACGGAGATGGGCGGCGATGTCGGCCAGCAGCCCGGCCTCGCCGCGAAAGCCCCGATGAGTGCGCCAAGCGACGGGATCGACATGGGCGTTGGTCTCGAACGGGCTCCGGCGCGGGCGGAAGACGGAGAGGCCCCGCCAGCCCGCCGCCGGCAGCCGCGCCGCAAGCGCCGGGTCGATCCGGTTCCAGGGCGGCACCAGCACAGGCAGGAAGCGCCGGCCGTAAAGCGCCCGCAGCCGCTCACGCCCGGCTTCCAGCTCGGCAAGCATGGCCTCTACTGGACGGTGGCGGCCGTATTCCGCCTTCTTCTCCTCCGGTCCGGCATGGTTCCGGTGGCGCCAGCCATGCTGGAGGATCGTGCCCGGCAGGTCGGCGGCGGCCTCGGCCGGAACGACCGCAAGCGCGAAGGGCGCGCCCTCCAGAGACTCGACCAGCCGCTCCAGCGCGGGCGTCCAGGCCTGGGCATCGTCGTCGCGCCACCAGAAATCCGCCGGTTCCGGCCAGAGGTCGAGCTCCTCCGCCAGCGCCTGCCAGGGGTTAGCCCGCATTTCTCACCAGGGTCATGGTCTGCGCGGTGCTGTCGGGCCGGCAGGGAAGGAAAGACGCGAAGCGCATCGCGCGTTGACGCGCGTGGGCGCACGTTGCGGGGCATCGGGCAATCGGCTTGACGCACCCTGCCGGCCCGACAGCGCCGCCCTCCGGGTCGCGCCCAGGCGCCCGCCCGCGGCGGCGGCAACGCCGCCATCCATACAAGCTGCCGCGTTGCGCGCGGCGTCGCGGGCCTCGACCGTAGGCACCGCTACGCATTTCGGCCCGGCTCCTTGCGGATCGAACGCCTGGACGCGACGCAGGCCGTGACCCTGGTGAGAAATGCGGGTTAGCGGCCATCGAGGTCCCGCAACAGCGCCACAGTCGCCGGAATGCCGCCGAGGTCGATGCCGGCGGCGCTCACCGGCGGGCCAGCAAGCGCCCGGTCGATGGCGGCGGCCAGCCGGTCCGGAGAAAGCTCGTCCTCGCCCACGACCTGCAAGGCGCCGCGTTCGGCAAGGGCGCCCGCGCGCAAGGTCTGTTCGCTCTCATGCCCGCCCGCATAAGGCGCGACGACGGCGCGGAGCCCCGCGGCCAGAACCTCCATGACCGTGTTGTAGCCGCCCTGCGAGATCGAGAGATGGGCGCGGCCGAGCATCGCCTGGAAGTCCGGCCGCGCACGCTCGACGACGACGCCGGGCGGCGCGGCGCGGACGAGATCGGCAAACACGGCTTCCGGCAGCCCCTCGCCGACGAGGAAGCGCCAGCGCCTCTCCCGCGCCGTCGAGAGCGGGCGCGCGGCGAGCGCGGCGCGCAACAGCGGCTCGCCCACCGCCCCGCCGCCGGCCGAGACCAGCACCTCGCCCGCCCCGTCGCCGGAGGGCGGGGCCGCGACCCGGTCCACCGCATAGCCGGTATAACGCACGAGCGGCGCGATCTCGCCGAGGCCGGGAAAGGTCGTGTCGAAGGGCACGAAATCCGGGTCGCCATGGACCAGCACCAGGTCGTACCACTGCTCGACCCGCTCGATCATCTCGCCGACGCGCTCGGGCTTGTCGGGTTCCACGAGTATGTCGCGGACGGAGGAAATAACGGTGCATCCGTCGGCCTGCGCGCGCGCCAGCAGCGGCTCCAGCTCGAACCGCAATTGCCGGCGGCCGAAGGGGAAAAGCTCCGTCACCACCGCATCCGGCCGGGCCGCCTCATAGGCTTCGAGCAGCGCCTCCCGCCGCCTGTCGCGCCAGGCGTCGTCTATAGGCCGGTCGCGCTCGTCCACGAGCTCCTTGAAATAGCGGTCCACAGCGCGCACCGGCGGAAGTTGCACCAGCTTCGCCCCGCCGGGGTCGGCGCCGGGCACCGGCATGCCGCCCGAGGCGACGACGGTATCGATCCCGGCCGCGGCCGTCGCCCTCGCCAGAGACAGGGTGCGGCGCAGATGGCCGATGCCGAGCAGGTGCTGGACCCAGAAAAAGACCTTCATCGGAACGCCTGTATGTTGAGGCCGCGCAGCCGGGGCCGTCCATCGGCTGCGATATCGAAGAGATGGGCGGCCGGCGAAGAAAGCGCGGGCGGCGGCCGTCCCAGCATGTCCCATCCGGCGGCCTCGGCGTAAAGCGCGCGCAGCACGCCGCGATGCGCGACCGCGACCGTCGGCCGGCCCCGGCGCGCGACTTCCGCCAGCCAGGGCGCCAGGCGGCGCTGCACCATGCGCGGACTCTCGCCGCCGGGCGGCAGGAAATCGAGGCCGCGCGCCTCGTTCTCCGTCATGGCGGGGCCGAGTTCGGCGCGGAGTTCGGCCAGCCGCCGGCCTTCCCATTCGCCCCAGTCCATCTCGATGAGCGCCGGCGTGCAGGAGACCGCGCCGCCTGCGAGGATCGCTGCCGTGCGCCGCGCGCGGGCAAGCGGGCTCGCCGTCCAGTCGAAGGAGGAGAAGGCCGGCGGCAGCTTCCACCGCGCAACCTCCGCCACGCCTTCGGCATCCAGCGGAATGTCGCATCGCCCCTGCAAGCGGCGTTCCCGGTTCCAGGCGGTGGGCCCGTGCCGGATGACAGCGAGCAGGATCATCCCAGCACCGCCGCCGCGTGGGCGATGTCGTGGCGGGCGAGCACGCGCTTCCGCGCAGCCGCGCCCATCGCCCGCCGCCGAGCCGGGTCCGTCAGCAATGCGCGCAGGCAGCGGGCGAAGGCGCCCGCATCGCCCGGCGGCGCCAGCAATCCGGTCTCGCCATGCGCCACCACCGCCGGCACGCCGCCGGTCCTGGCCGCCACGACGGGCAGGCCGGCAGCGGCGGCTTCCAGAAGCGCCAGGCCGATGGCTTCGCGCTCCGCCGGCCAGACGAAGAGGTCCGCATTCGCCAGGATCGCCGGCAGTTCCGCTTCGCCGCGCCTTCCGAGCCAGCAGGTGCGCCCGGCCGGCAGCGCCGCCCGCACTTCATCCCGCGCCGGCCCGTCGCCGACCACGAGCAGCCGCCACGGCAGGTCGTCCAGTTCCGCCAGCGCCGCGCCCAGCCGGCGGTAGGAGGCGAGCTTCGCGCCCTCGCGCATCATCGCCACGGTGACGAGCAGGGGCGGGTCGCCCCGGCCCGAAGCATGCCGCCACACTGCCGCATCCAGAAAAGGCGGCAGGTCGGTCATGCGCTCCGGGCGCGCAAGTTGCGCGAGGCAGGCGCGGTCGTTCGGGTTCAGGCAGAACAGCCGGTCGGCGCGGCCGATCGCATCGGCGGCCGCGCGGTGCCCGAGGTCCCAGGGGCCACCGGCGCGCTTCGGAGCGTGGGAGGCTTCCGCGACCCAGTAGGCCGCGCCGCGCGCCGCTGCGATGCGCGGCCCCAGCCAGTCCGGCGCCTTGTAGTAGAGGTGGTAGGTGAACCAGACGTCGAAGGCCGGCAGGCGGGCTTCCAGACGCTCGGCGAGCCGGCCGCCCAGCGCCTGGAGGCGCTGCTGGCGGCGGGGGTCGCCCCGCTTGTCCAGCGGGCGGAAGCGCGAGGCGAGGAACGCCTCGTGGCCCGCCGCCTCCAGCGCCCGCAGCATGAGGCGCGCAATCTGCCGCTCGCCCGAAGGCACGGGATGGTCGGGCGGCTTCAGCGGTGCATAGAACGCAATTCGCATGGCGCCGCTCCGAAGCGCTCGGCAAGGCGGTCCAGCCCGGCCTCGAAGGAGAAAGCCGTGCGGACACGCGCATGGGCCGCCTGCCCCATCGCGATCCTCCGCGCCGGGTTGCGGATGAGCGCCGCCAGCGCCGCCGCCAAGGCGTGGGGATCCTCCGGCTCGACCAGCAGGCCGGTCTCGCCGGCGCGCACGAACTCCGGCACGGCCGACACCCGCGTCGAGACGGCCGGCAGCCCCTGCGACGCCGCCTCCATCAGCACATTGGGCAGGCCGTCGCGGTCGCCGTCGGGGGCGATCCGGCAGGCAAGCGCGAACAGGTCCGCCTTGCGGAGCTCCTCCACCACCCGGTCCTGCGACTGCGCGCCCAGGAATTCGGCCGGCAGGTCCGCCGCCTCGCGCGCCAACGGCCCGGCAAGCTTACCCCCGCCGATATGCACGAAGCGCCAGTGCAGCTCCGCCGGCAGCAGGCGCAGCGCCGCGAGCAGGGTGTCGTAGCCCTTCTTCTCCACCGCACGCCCGACCGAGAGGATGGTGACGGGCCGCGCCCGGTCGCCGCCATCGGCCACCTCGCGGTCCGGCGGCGGGGGGAAGCGGGCGAGGTCGAGGCCGTGATAGACCAGCATCACCCGCTCCGGCGCGGGCGCGAGCGATGCCAGATGCTCCGCGCCTGTCGCCGTGCAGGTCGCCAGCCACTCGCACGCCGCCAGCTTCTCGCGCTTCTCCCACTCGGGCGTCGTCCAGATGTCCTTGGCATGGGCCGAGCAGGACCAGGGCAGGTCGGTCATCAGGCTCGCATAGCGGGCGACCGAGGCCGGGGTGTGCAGGAAATGCACATGGAAGCGCTCGACGTCCTCCGGCAATTCCGCCGCCAGCACCATCGCCTGGGCGAAACGCCGGCCCCGGTTAGGCACCGGGTCGCGGCGCCAGTCGCGCAGCCATGCGGCGCGCGCTGCGCCGTAGCCCGGCAGGCGGCGCGCCCGGCGCCAGCCGCGCCAGACCCTCAGCGGCTCCTCATGCACATATTCCGGCAGGTAGTGGACCGGGGCCGCGATCCGCTCATGCATCGGGTGGCGGGCCGGATCGGTCGGGCGGCGCAGCGAGACGATGCGCTGGGCGATACCGCGCTCTTCGAGCCCCAGGATTTCCTGCGCGATGAAGGTCTCGGAAAGGCGCGGATAGCCCTTGACGACAACCGCGACGGTCAAGGCTGCACGAGCCTGAGCGACCCGCCCGCCGGCCGCTCCAGCGCCCGGTCGGTGAGCCGCGCGATGCTCTCCACGCCGTCGAGCAACCCCGGAACGACCACTTCAGACGGCCGGTTCTGCTGCGCGAGCCCCCGGATCGCCGTCGCCATGGCGCGCGTGTCGGCCAGGAAGTCCGGGTCCAGCATCCGCACGAGGCCCAGCTCCTGCGCGCGCTCGGCGCGGATGCGCTGTTCGAGGCGCGGCCGGGTGCGCGGCACGATCACGGCCGGCTTGTCGAGCGACAGGATCTCGCAAAACGTGTTGTAGCCGCCCATGGCGACCACGCCGGCGGCGCGCTCCATCAGGGCTTCCAGATGCGCGTCGAACACCAGCGAGGAGACTTGCGGCAGCACCGCCGCACGCTGGCGGAACTCGGCCTGCCGCTCCGACGGCATGAAGGGCCCGAACACCAGCACGGCCCGCCACGGCATCGGGCCTGCCTGCTCATAGGCGCGCAGCACCCAGTCGATCAACTCGTCGCCGTCGCCGCCGCCGCCGGCCGTCACCAGCACGAAGGGCTCCTCCGCGGCGCGCTCGGCTTCCGGCGAGAGCGGCGCATCGGGCACGCTGCGCGGCAGGTAGCCGGTATAGACCGCCTTGCGCTGCACCGCCTCCGGCAGGCCGAGGCCTTCCAGCGGGTCGCAGATCTGCGGCAGGCCGTAAATCCAGATCTGGTCGTAGAGCCGCGCGAGCGCCGGGGCGACGTTCTTGCGCTCCCACTCGGGCGCCAGCATTTCCGGCTCGTCCATCACGTCGCGCAGGCCGAGCACGAGGCGCGTGCCCCGCTGGCGCAGGATTTCCAGCGTTTCCGCCACCTCGCCGCGCAGGCCGAGCGGCTCCTTGTCCACCAGGAACAGGTCCGGGTCGAAGATCTCGGCCGTGTGGCGGATGATCGAGGCGCGCATCGCCAGCGTCTCTTCCGGCGCCATGTTCAGGTGGAGCGGCGTGTAGTCGCCGTTGCGCAGCTTGATCATACCCGGCACGCGCACGAAATCGACGCGGGTGCGGAAATCGAAGCTGCCGATGATCGGCGAGCCCGAAAGGATCAGCACCGACAGGTCCCGGCGCCGGCCGACCAGCGCATGCGCGATCGTCCGGCAGCGGCGCAGATGGCCGAGCCCGAAGCTGTCATGGCTGTATATGAGGATTCGTTTGCCCCGCATGGCCCCGACTATCGCATATCTCCGGCGCGGCGCGGAAGCGCGGGATGCGGCTTCCGGCGGCGCTTTACCGATATGTCGTGTCCCGAGGCGGCACTTTCAATTGCGCCCGATACGGCCATGATGCGGGTACTGGGTCGAGGCGCGGGAGCCGGTCGGCATGGAAAAGACGATCTACGGCTTCGTGTTCCGCCACAGCCTGCCGCAGCAGTTCATTCTGCTTGCGCTTACGGCGGCGTCTTTCCCGGTGCTCTACGCCTCGCTCGAACTGCCCAAGCAGATCATAAACGACGCTATCGGCGGCACAGGCTTCCCCCGGGTGCTGCTCGGGCTGGAATTGCAGCAGGTCGAGTATCTGATGGTGCTGAGCGTGGCCTTTCTCTGCCTCGTGCTTCTGAACGGCGCGTTCAAATTCGCCATCAACACCGCCAAGGGCCGTCTCGGCGAGCGGTTGCTGCGCCGCCTGCGCTACGATCTTTATTCGCGCCTGCTGCGCTTTCCGCTGCCGGTATTCAAGCGGATGGGCCAGGGCGAGATCATCCCGATGGTGACGCAGGAGGTCGAGCCGCTCGGCGGATTCATGGGCGACGCGATCGCCCAGCCGGCCTACCAGCTCGGCATCCTGGCCACTATCGGCGCGTTCATGCTGATCCAGGAGCCCGTTCTGGGCCTCGCCGCGCTCGCGCTCTACCCGTTCCAGATGTATGCGATCCCGAAACTGCAGCGCAAGGTGACCGCGCTCGGCAAGCAGCGGGTGCAGCATGTCCGCCGGCTGTCCGACCGGATCGGCGAGTCGATTTCCACCATCGAGGCCGTCCATGCCGATGACGGCGCCAATCGCCTCCGCGCCGATGTCGCCTACCGCCTGGGCTCCATCTACGACATCCGCTACGAGATCTTCCGGCGAAAGTTCTTCATCAAGTTCCTCAATAATTTCCTGGCGCAGCTCACGCCCTTCTTCTTCTACGCGCTCGGCGGCTACATGATCATCGAGGGCGACCTGAGCTTCGGCGCCATGGTCGCGGTGCTCGCCGCCTACAAGGACATGTCCGCGCCCTGGAAGGAGTTGCTGGCCTATTACCAGCAGCAGGCCGACGCGCGGATCAAATACGACCAGGTGGCGCAGCAGTTCGATCCGCCGGGCCTGATCGAGGAGCGCCTCCAGGTCGAGGAAGCGGAGGCCCTGCCGGCGCTCGGGCCCGGAAGCCGGCTCGCCTTCGAGAACGCCGCCTATGCGGAGGACGATATCTCCCAGCCCGTGCGCGGCGCGACCTTTTCCTTCGGCCTCGACGAGCATGTCGCCGTGGTCGGGCCGAGCGGCGGCGGCAAGGAGGAGCTCGGCCTGCTCACGGCGCGGCTCGCGGTCGTCACCGGCGGGCGGGCGCATCTCGACGGCGCGGCGCTCGCCGACCTGCCGCAGGCCGTGTTCGGCCGGCAGGCGGCCTATGTCGGGCCGAACGCCGTGCTGTTCAACGGCAGCGTGCGCGAGAACCTGCTGTTCGGGCTGCGGCACCGGCCGCTGCGGCCCGCGAACCTCGGACCGGAAGAGGCGGCCCGCCGGGACGCCCGGCTGGCGGAGGCGCGCCGGGCCGGCAACAGCGGCGAGGATATCGGCGCCGACTGGGTGGATTACGACGCCGCCGGCGCGGCGCCGGGCGAGGAGATGTCGCGCCGGATGGTGTCCGTGCTGGCGGCGGTCGGGCTGGACGAGGACCTCTATTTGCTCGGCCTGCGCGGCGTCGCGGACCCGGAGGCCCGGGCCGGCCTCGCCGCCCAGGTGCTGGAGGCCCGGACCGCGCTTCGCGCGCGGCTTGCCGACCCGGACGTCGCCGCCCTGGTCGAGCCCTTCGACGCCGACGCCTACAACGTCAACGCCACGCTTGCGGAAAACCTGCTGTTCGGCGCGCCGATCGGGCCGGCCTTCGCCACCGACAACCTCGCGGGCCACGCCTTCGTGCGCTCCGTGCTGGAGGAAGCCGGGCTTCTGGACCGGCTGGAGGCCATCGGCCTCCAGGTGGCGAAAATCATGGTGGAGCTGTTCGCCGATATCGACCCCGGCCACGAGCTGTTCCAGCAATTCAGCTTCATCGACGCCGACGACCTGCCGGAATTCCGGACGATCGCCGCGCGCGCGGACCGGCTCGGGCTGGAGGGTCTGGATGCCGAGGAGCGCCGCCGGCTGCTCGGCCTGCCTTTCCGGCTGATCCCGGAGCGGCACCGCCTCGGGCTGATCGACGACGACATCCGCCGCGACCTGCTGACGGCGCGCCGCCTCTTTCGCGAACGCCTGCCGGAGGAAGACCGCGGCTCGGTCGAGTTTTTCGACGCCGACCGCTACACCGCGCGCGCAAGCCTCCAGGACAACATCCTGTTCGGGCGCGTTCGCTACGGCCAGGCGCATGGCGCGGCGAAGGCGGGCGCGCTGCTGGCGGACGTCATCGACGAGGTGGGCATCCGCCCGGCGGTGATGGAGGCGGGGCTCGACTTCGAGGTCGGCATCGGCGGCAGCCGGCTCACCTCGACCCAGCGCCAGCGCGTCGTCTTCGCCCGGGCCTTGCTGAAACGCCCGGCGCTGCTGGTCGCCAACATGGCGACCGCGGGCATCGAGCGCGCGGCGCGCGAGGTGCTGTTCATCGCGGCCTTTGCGGCAATGGAGGGCCGGAGCATTCTCTGGGTGCTGGAATCGCCGGAGCTTGCGGAGACCTTCCCGCGCACCCTTGTCGTGGAGGACGGGCGCGTGGTCGAGGACGGCGCGTTCGAGGCGCTCAGCGCCGCCGGCGGCCCGTTCGCCCGGCTCATGCAATCGTGAGGAGGACCGCATCATGGCGCTGAACGAAGAAGTCGACGCCCTGAGGGCAATCCCGCTGTTCCAGCGCATCGAGGCGTCGAAGCTCCGGCTGCTCGCCTTCACCAGCGAGCGGGTGAACTTCCGGCCGGGCGACCTCGTGGTGGAGCAGGGCGCTATCGGCGATGCGGCCTATATCGTGCTGGAAGGCACCGCCGAGGTGCTGGTCGAGACGCCCCAGGGCCCGCTCAAGGTGGCCGAACTCGGAAGGAACGACATCATCGGCGAGATCGCGATCCTGATCGACGTGCCGCGCACGGCGACGGTGCGCACCACGGAGGCGATGACGGCGCTGCGCATCTCCAAGGAGCTGTTCTTCCGCCTGGTGGCGGAGTTCCCGCAAATGGCGGTCGAGATCATGCGCGAGCTGGCCCAGCGCCTCGACAAGACCACCACCGATCTGCGCGAGGCGCGCGCGAAGCTGGCCACCGGATGATCGCCGGATGACGCGGCTCGACAGCGCGATCCGCCGCCTCCAGGCCCAGCGCGCCTGCCTCGACCGGGCGGCGGAGCTGGTGCGGGGCACGCCCGGCCCGGTGCTCGAACTCGGCCTCGGCAACGGGCGCACCTACGACCATCTGCGCGCGCGCTTGGCCGACCGGGACATCTTCGTGTTCGAGCGCGCGCCCGCCGCCCATCCCGACAGCATGCCGCCCGCCGACCGGCTCATCGTGGGCGACATCCTGGACACGCTCGCCGAAGTTCGGCTGCCGGCCCCGGCGGCGCTGGTCCATTCCGACATCGGCACGGGCGACAAGCAGGCGTCGCTGGCGCTCGCCGCCGCACTCGCCCCCCTCCTGCTCCCGCTCACCGCACCGGGCGCCGTCATCGCCGCCGACCAGCCCATGCCGCTGCCCGGCTGGACGGAAGAGCCCCTGCCCGAAGGCGTCGCGCCGGGGCGGTATCGGCTGTATCGGCGGCCGGCGGGGATCTGATTGGCGGGCGAGGGCGATGGTGGTGTAGCGGGGGGTGAGCATGGGCGCGGCGGCCCGGCAATTCGAGGTGAGCCGAGCCAGCGTGCTGCGCTGGGTCCGGCGCTTTCGGACGCGGGGGGATTGTCCGGGCAGACCTCGCCCCGAGGCCGCCCGTTCGCGAACCTCCGCCGGATAACGTGTCGAATGTCTTCCCACAACAGCTCATCCTTCTCACAAGATGGAGCCTCCGGGAAAGCCGGGGCGGGTCAGCCGCCTTCTTCCGATGAAGTCTGACTGCCGTGTGAATCTGCGGCTACATTTTGCATTCGACCGCTGGCAGTTCGAACGATAGCCCGCTATCTTGGGGCTTGCGGGGTATGGAGCTTTCGTTGCTTCAACAAAAAGGGCCTTCGACAGCGACTTCCTATCCGATTTGAAGGACTTACGCCATGTCTCTCACTTCAACGTCACACCTCCCATGATTGAGGCTGGCTACTGATGAAACACGCCGACGACTACGCAGATGCGCACAACCGCCACTGGAGGGACGCGGAGCATCTTTTTACATGCCCGGCGTGGGCGAACGCCGACCATCTCTACGGGCTTAGTGCCGAATGCGGCCTAAAGGCAGTGATCGTCGCCGAGGGGCGCCCCATCCACCCCACATACAAGCTTCATGTCGACAAGCTTTGGCCTGCGTTCGTGAGCTTCGCCCAAGGGAGGGCGGGAGCCGCTTATCTGTCGATGCTTCCGTCTGGAACGCCATTCAAGAACTGGAATGTCGGCCAGCGTTATGCACACCAGAGCCATTTCCGGGAGGCAGATGTGTTGCCGCATCGCAATGCGGCCCGCGCCGTTCGTACTATTTTTCAGTCTGCGCTTCAGGGTGGCCAACCATGACAGATCACTTCATCCCATTCGATGCAATGCGACAGCGCATCGACGATGCGATCGGAGGATTAGAAGCCGGGGGCGTGCTGGACGGAATTTCTCGTATCTACCTAGTACGGGACTTGCTGGGCAAATTGCGTATTTCATTGTCGGATACATACGAAGACGATTCAGCAATCCGTAGCGCCGTAGAGCGACTTGCAAGCTCCTTGAGTGAGGTTCTGGGACCACGCAGCTATTCTGTGGACGAGGGCGTGTTGTTTGTTGGCGACGCGTTGCTGGAATCCCTTGATGATACTGCTCAAGAGGTTCATCCGCGCGTGTTTCTGTCCGACCGATTGGTAACAGGGCGCGGCTGGTGGACGGTTGGCGACCCGGACAGAGAAGCCAAGTCCACACGCATCACCCTGTACTCGGTCAAAGGCGGTGTAGGCCGCAGTACGACTGCTGCGGTGCTTGCATGGCATCTCGCCCGCAAAGGGGAACGAGTGCTAGCCGTCGATATGGATCTAGAATCGCCTGGCTTGTCTTCGGCTATGCTTGAAGCCGAACGGCGGCCGAAATTTGGCATAACCGACTGGTTCGTGGAGGATTTGGTTGGACAGGGAGCCCATATCGTGAAAGATATGCTCGCTGCTCCGGCCTGGACGCAACCCTTTGAGGGGGACGTCCGCGTCGCGCCGGCGCATGGTCGCGATCCCGGAGAGTACCTCGCCAAGCTAGGACGCGTGTATATGGACTTACCCGGCGAACCATGGACGAGGCGGCTTGAGCGCCTGTTGGTTGAGGTCGAATCTGCTTTCAGCCCAACAGTGGTGCTCTTGGAAAGCCGCACTGGGTTTCACGATATTGCCGCCGCCTCTGTGACTGATTTAAATGCAGAGGTATTGTTATTCGCCGCCGACTCAGAAAGTACTTGGACCGATTATGACATTCTATTTCGCCACTGGAGTGAAAAACATTTAGCAAAACGTATTAGGGAGCGTGTTTACTTGGTGTCTGCACTAACTCCGATTTCCAATCGAGAGAAGTATGTAGACGAATTTCGTGCTCGGGCATGGGATTTATTCCGGGATCACTTATACGACGAAATAGACGCATCAAATGCCTCAGAAGATGATTTTTCATTTGATTTAGACGAAGAAAATGCGCCCCATAACCCCATGGAAATAGCTTGGGCCCTTGGCCTCGCCGGGGGCACCTCCCTACAGGACCTAGACGAGCAAACGATCTCGTCTGCTTACGGTAGGTTTCTTGGTGCTTTCGATGAACGTATTCAAATTGGCGACAGGGGAGATGTATCGTGACCGGTGTCGTCAACGTCTCGCGAGCGCGAACTGCACTCGCGCAATTGCCTGAAGACACTAGCCATGCTGAGACTCCTAACCTCGCGCAGGTGTACCTGCCACCGTCTCATTTGAAGGCAATGAACCCCGACAATATGCTGGTGACCGGCATGCGAGGCGCTGGCAAAACCTTTTGGTGGGGCGCACTTCAGCAATCCGAAATTCGTCAACTAATTGATCGTACGAACCACGGATCGACTTTGAGCGAAAAAACTGAGGTGCGGACCGGTTTCGGTATCAGACCTGCACCCGACGAGTACCCAGACAAGGATGTACTAAATCAACTCTTGCGGACTGGAGCCGAGCCGAGGGCCATTTGGCGTGCAGTTCAAGCTTGGCAACTCGCAAGCACAGACCACCCGATTCGAAAAGAGGCGACATGGAAAGCACGCCTGCTCTATGTCGACCAAGAGCCCGAGACAATCGCGCGCTTATTTTTAGAGCGCGATACGGAATTTGACAACGCAGGAATTTATCTTCTGCTACTCTTCGATGCGTTAGATCGCTGCTCAGATGATTGGAAGGATATGTATCGACTTATTCGCGGTCTAATGCAGTCGGCGCTTGACATGCGGTCCTATCGACGTCTTCGCGTCAAGATGTTTTTGCGATCAGATCAGGTCGATGAAACCCTTATAGCAGATTTTCCCGATGCTTCCAAGATTCTGTCCTCGGCGGTAGAGTTAAGTTGGCCTCCGTCCGAGCTTTATGGCCTGCTTTGGCATAGCCTCGTCAACGGAACACTAGGAGAGGAGTTTCGGGTTTTTGTTGCAGATGACAATTGGAGCATGATTCAAATCGGACAAAGGGAACTGTTCTCTGTATCTAGACGCTTGATTTCGAAGAGTGAAATTCAACGACAAAAATTTCACCAAATTCCCGGACCCTTCATGGGAAGAGATCGTCGAAGAGGGTTCCCCTATACTTGGATTCCGAACCATCTGGGAGATACGGCGGGGAGAGTAAGCCCTCGTTCTTTTCTTCGGGCACTTCGAACCGCGGCGGAAGACACAACCGAACGTTATCCAGAACACAAATTCACACTACACTACGAGAGTATTAAGCGTGGTGTGCAGGCAGCATCGAAAACACGGGTTACGGAACTTAAAGAAGATTATCCATGGGTAGATCGCGTTTTGGCTTGCCTTGATGGTATGACCGTTCCCTGCAAGTTTGACGAGATTGCTGATCGATGGAGGGAGCATGGGGTTTTAGACAAGCTCACCGTAGATGTGGAACAGGATGCGGTGAAATTGCCGCCTCGACATATAGGCGACCACGCACAGGGTGTTCGCTTAGATCTCGAGTCTTTGGGGGTGTTTCTTCGGATGCGTGATGATCGGGTGAACATTCCAGATGTGTTCAGAGTGGGCTATGGCTTGGGGAGAAGGGGTGGCGTGAGGGTGGCGCGCTAGGACGGTATAGCGTCAGAATGATATAGGAGGAGTAACCTGTCGTCCGGCAGCAGCATCGAGACGGCGTCAAGCCGCCCGAGGGCGAGAGTCGCAGCCTCCAGCGCCTGCTGCAGGGGGCCGTCCAGAACCAGGGCGGGGTCCGGCGGCAGCGGCGCAGGCACGAAGGCGCGAACCGGCTCGCCGCCCGCGCTTGTGCTCTCGTATCGGCCGATCTCTCCGCGCCGCATATCGCTGCTGTCCTGTTGCAGTTTCCTTAATTACGGCGCCCGCAATTAACGTTTTGCGCCAAAATATTAATAACATGAGGTGGACAGCGGCAGCAATGTCCGGGCCTCCCTGTCGTTCCCGTTTCCGCATGCAGGCGGTTCGCAAGGGACGGGAGCGGCCTCAAATCCTCCCGTCATAGACCCGTCGGCCGATCTCGGCGGCGAGGATCGTGAAGCGGTCGCGGACCCGCACACTTTCGCCGCCGAGCGCCGCGCTCGCCGCAGCCGGCTCTCCCGACGGCCAGGTCTCGCGCCAGCCGATGCCCCTCCCTGGCTGGACCGAGGAGCCGCTGCCCGAAGGCGTCGCCTCGGGGCGGTACCGGCTCTACCGGCGGCCGGTCGGGACATGATCTGCCGACTTGTCGGACGAGTTCGAGCGTTGGAGAAATAATTCCTGAATAGGGCTTGACCCTGAAAAAACCATGGTAGAATGAGACAGGACGAAGCGGCATCCGGAGGCCGCTTCGTCTCCGGTTTCGCGCCGGCGCGAAAAAAAGCCCCAACGGAACGGACAGGATAGGTGTGCCTTGCGCCTGGCTCGCGCGCGCAATCAGGCGCGCGGACCGCGCCGGCGCGAAAGGCGCGCCCGCGCGCACATGCGATACGCGCGAAAAAGGGCCGCGCCGCCCGGAGGCCGGGAGCGGGAAGGAGGAACGATGCAGGGGAGGCAAGACACGGAAGAACGGGCGGCGGGCGCCCCGGAACATGACATCGCATGACAGATCGTGACACTTCATGACACCTCGGGTCCCCCCGGCGCGCGGAGACGGGCGGGGGCGCAAACGGAACGAAACGGGAGCGGGAGGGAAGACCGATGGCGGCGAGGCAAAGACAGGAAGGCCGGGCGGGATGCGCACCGGAACATGACATCTCATGACATTTCATGACACATCGCACGGGGTCTCCCCCAGCCCTCGAGCGGGGAACGGACGGGCGGGGGTGTCGGGCTGCAAGCCGGGCCACAACCGTCACCCCGGATCGCAGTCCGGGGCGACGAACCGGATGCGGCCCGGCGGAGCGGCTCATGACATCTCATGACACTTCATGACACATCGTGCGGGGTCTCCGCACCGGCACGGAACGAACTGCGATGGAGGAACGATATGCAGGATGCGGACGGGCGGGCGGTGCTTCGGCGAAGAGGGTTTGCCGCCGCGGGCCCCTCTCCCCGCTTGCGGGAGGGGAGAACCGGAGCGGCGGAACATGACATTTACGCCCCGTGGTGCCCGCGCCCTTACCGGGCCCCGGTGGCGCGGGCCAGCGCCCAGGCCGGGATGAGGGCCAGCACGAACACCGCGGCGAGCGCGAGGAAGCCGTCCTGGAAGCTGAAGGCGGTGGCCTGCGCCTGCACCGCCTGGCCGAGCCAGCCGAGCGCCGCCTGCCTGGTCTCCGCCTCCGGCAGCCCGGCCCGGTTCAGCAGCATGCCGAGGCCCATGAGCAAGTCGCGCGAGGCGGCGTTGTCGGGCGTCTGGGTCACGGCCAGCGCTTGCGCATAGACCAGCATGCGCGATTCCAGCAGCAGCACGATCAGCCCGGTGCCGGTGCCGCCGCCGAGCTGGCGGAAGAAATTGATCGCGCCGCCCGCCTGGTTGAGCCGGTCCTGCGGCAGGGCGGAGAGCGCGGCCGTCATCAGCGCCGGGTTGATCCAGGCCATGCCGAAACGGCTGACGCCGGCGAAGAAGACAAGCGCCCAGTAGGGCGTGTTCGGGTCCGCGCCGGAGAGCAGCAGCGCGCCGACGGCGAAGCAGAGCAGCCCGCCCATGACCGGGATGTAGGTCGGCACGATGTCCGAGGCGCGCCCGGTGAGCGGCAGCATCGCCACGACCAGCAGGCTGGCCGGCAGCAGCAGCAGGCCCGCTTCGGTCGCCGTCTGGTTCTGCACCAGCTGGCCGAACACGGGGATCGCATAGCTGGTGGCGAAATTGCCGGCGCCGAACACGACGGCGATGGCGACGGCCGAGGCGAACGCCTTGTTGCGCAGCAGCGAAAGGTCCAGCAGCGAGGCGTCGGCGCGCATCTGCGAGACCAGGAACAGCACCCCGCAGACCGCGCCGAGCGCGGACTGGAAGAGGATCGTGTCCGAGGTCCAGCCGAGCCGGAGCCCGGTGGAGAGCACCGACATCAGGCAGAACAGCGCCACGCAGAGCAGCGCATAGCCCGACCAGTCGAAACGAGGGGGCGGCCCGCGCGGACGGACCTGCGGCATGAACACCATGCCGAGGAAGAAGGAGACGGCGACGAAGGGCAGCGTGACGACGAAGATATGGCGCCAGGAAAGCAGGTCGATGGTGATGCCGCCGACCGCCGGCCCGATGCCGAGCGCCAGCGCCAGCGCCATCGTGTAGATGCCCATGGCGGTGCCGCGCCGCTCGCGCGGGAAAACCTGGAAGACGGTGACCATCACCAGCGGCTGGACCACGCCCGAGGCGAAGCCCTGGATGACCCGTCCGACGATGATGAAGTCGAGCGTCGGCCCGAGCGCGGCCATGAGCCCGCCGGCGAAGAACAGCGCGATGACGATCAGGAAGGTATGCCGCTGGCCGAAGCGCGCGACGAACCAGGCGTTCAGCAGCTGGCTCGCCGTCATGGCGACGATGAAGCCCGTGGTCAGCAATTGCGCCCGGTCCTGCCCGACGCCGTAAGCGCCCATGACATCGGGCACGGCGACCGCCACCACCGTGCCGGTCAGCACCATGGTGAAGGAGGCCGTCATGCCGGTGAACGTCACCAGCCAGCGGTAAGCGGGCCCGAACCGGGCGTAGAGGGCCTCGACGCTCTCTTCGGTCAAGGCAGGCGGCGGGCCGCGCCTTTCACCTGCGCGCCTCCGTGAACCCGCCGAGGAATGCGGAGAGGTTGGCGCCCAGCGCCTCGATATTGTAGCCGCCTTCCTGCACCAGCACGGTCGGCAGGCGGAGCGCACCGATCCGCCGGCCGATCTCGCCGAAGCCGGGCGTCGTGACCAGCAGCACGCCGATCGGGTCGGCCTCGAAGGCATCGAAACCGGCGGAGACCAGCAGGGCCTCCGGCGCGAAATGCCGGACCGCCTCCAGCGCCGTTCCGAGCGCACCCAGGAAGGCCGCATCGCCGGTGCCCGGCGGCTGCGGCAGGTTCAGCGTGTAGCCGCGCCCGTCCGCCTCGCCGATCTCGTTCGCATAGCCGGCGAAAAAGGGGAAATAGTCGGCCGGGTCGCCATGCAGCGAGACGAACAGCACATCGCGGCGGCGCCAGAAGATGCCCTGCGTGCCGTTGCCGTGGTGGACATCGAAATCGAGGATCGCGACGCGGCCCCGCTCGCGGCGCATATAGTCCGCCGCGATGGCGATATTGTTCAGGTAGCAGAAGCCGCCGCCCAGGTCCGAGAAGGCGTGGTGGCCGGGCGGGCGGCAGAGCGCATAGGCGGCGTCCTCGCCGTCCAGCACCAGGCGCGCGGCGTGGGTTGCCGTATCGGCGGCGGCCGTCGCGGCCTCCCAGGTGCCTTCGACGATGGGGGCGCTGCCGGTCGCCATGTAATAGCCCGCCTGGCCCTCGATGCCGGTCGGGCGGCCGTGCATATGCCGGCCCGGATGGGCGTAGGGCTGGACTGCCGGGGGCGGGTCGGGCAGCGCCTGCCAGCGCGCCCAGGCGGTCTCCAGGAAGGAGAGATAACCGGGATCGTGCACCGCCGCCCTGGGCCCCGCGCCGTAGTCCGCCGGCTCGACGACCTCATGCCCGTCCGCCCGCACCGCGGCGAGCAACTCGTCCGCGCGCTGCGTCACCTCCCAATGCGGCACCGGAACGCCCCGGCTCAGAATGGTCGGCGGCCGATGGCGCTCATGCACCGGCGAATAAACGGTTTTCACAAGACACTCTCCCTTCCTGAGAGCGTAGCAGTATTTTCGGGCTATCGAAGCAGCCCGTACATGCCGACGCAGAACAGGAGGCCGAGGGCGACCCGCCGGTAGAGCGCCTCGCTCGACCGCCGGAAGAGCCGGGAACCGACCCAGGCTCCTCCCATGAACACGGGCAGCAATACGGCCGCCGTCAGGAGCGCATGGCGGTCGATCAGGCCGGCCGCCGCCATCATGGCGATCAGCGCCACGAGCGTGACCGCGAAATAGCCGGTGAAATTCGCGCGATTGGTCGCCGCCGCGTCCCGGCTGGAAAGGAGATACGCCATGACCGGCGGATTGCCGAGGCTCGTCGATGCCATCAGCACACCCGACAGCGCCCCGACGCCGAGGCTTGCCCAGAGCTTCTTCTCGCCGTCATAGCGCCACCCGACCATCAGGACGACCGAGAACGCCACCACGACCAGCGCGATCGCCCGCGCGATGAGGTCGGGATCGAGCGAGACGAGGAGCCAGCTTCCCGCCGGCATGAGGATGGCAGCCGCGACCCCCATCGGCGCGATCACCTTCCAGTCGATCTCGCGGCGAACACCGGGAAGAAGCTGGCCGGTGACGACGATTTCCATGAGGACGATGACGGCAACGGTCTGGACCGGCCCGAACAGGATCGCGAAGACCGGCGCCATCAGCATGCCCGAACCGACGCCCGCGAAACCCCGCATCAACCCGGCCGCGGCCGCTACGCCGAGCGCAATGAAAAGCTCCGGTGACGGGAACTCCATCGCTCAGCGCGCGTCCGGCCGGGACTCTCGGAACATGCCCGCATCCTACCTGTACAATGCCGCCATGCGCCACCGGCTGCCCGGAAAGGCGGGCTGCCTGCCGCCGGCGGCCGGGCCGGTCGCATGTTGGTGCATCGCCGGTTTTCCGCCAGACTGGACGGCAAGCGGTGCGGGGCCGGCCGGCGCGCATGAACCAGCAGGAGGATGTCTGCCATGGCGGATCTGCCGCAACAGCCCATGGTCACGGCGCGCCGCCACATGTGCGTCGCCGGCCACTATCTGGCGACCGAGGCCGGCATGGCAATGCTGGCGGCAGGCGGCAATGCGGTCGACGCCGGCGTCGCTGCCGGGATCGCGCTCGGCGTGGTCCACAGCGACCAGGTCCAGTTCTCCGGCGTGGCCCCGATGCTCGTCTATCTTGCCGAGCGCGACGAGGTGGTCAGCGTTGCCGGCCTCGGATACTGGCCGAAGGCGGCCAGCCTGGAGCTGTTTCGCGACCGGCATGGCGGCACGATCCCCGTCGGGCTGCTTCGCACCGTCGTGCCGGCCGGCCCCGACGCCTGGATCACCGCGCTGGCAAGGTTCGGCACGATGTCCTTCGCCGAGGTCGCCGCGCCCGCCATTCGGTACGCCCGCGACGGGTTCACCGTGCATCCGGTGATGGCGAAGTTCATCGAGCGCAACCGGGAACGCTACCGGATGTGGCCGAGCAATGCGGCGATCTGGCTGAAGGACGGCGTGCCGCCGGCAGTGGGCGACCTGCTGGTGCAGAGCGATCTCGCCGCCACCCTGCAATACATGGCGGACGAGGAAACCGCAGCCTCCGGCGGTCGCCTTGCCGCGCTCCGGGCGGCCCGCGACGCCTTCTATGTCGGGGACATCGCGAAGAAGATCGTCGCGTATCACGAAGAGAACGGCGGCCTGTTGAGGGCCGGCGACCTTGCCGGCTACCGCACACCCGTGGAGGCGCCGGTCAGCATCGAGTTCGAGGGCGTGCGGGTCTATAGCTGCCGGCCCTGGTGCCAGGGACCGACCCTGCTGCAGATGCTGCGGATCCTGGAAGGCTGCGACCTTGCCGGCCTCGGGCACAACTCGGCCGACTATGTCCACACGCTGGCGGAGGCGATCAAGCTGGTCTTCGCCGACCGCGAGAAGTATTTCGGCGATCCGGATGCGATCGATGTGCCCATCGACCGCCTGCTTTCAGCGGACTATGCCGCCGGGCGCCGAAGGGAAATCGACCCGGCCCGCGCCTGGCCCGGAATGCCATCGCCCGGCGATATCGCCGGATATGGAGGCGTCTCCTTCATTCCTCCCGTCGATCGTTCGGCCTCGATTGCGGCAGCCGACACGTCCTATGCCTGCGCCATGGACAGCGCCGGCAATGTCTGCTCGGTCACGCCGAGCGACGTCTCCTTCGACGGGCCGGCCATTCCCGGTCTCGGCATCTGTCCTTCCTCGCGCGGTTCGCAGTCCTTCGCGCTCGCCGGGCATGCTTCCGCCGTGGCGCCGGGCAAGCGGCCCCGGCTGACGCCGAACCCGGCCCTGGCGCTGGCGCGCGGCCGGCTGGCAATGCCGTTCGGCGCGCCGGGCGGCGATGCGCAGCCGCAAGGCATGCTGCAGGTCCTGCTGAACCATCTGGTCTTCGACATGGACATTCAGCCGGCGATCGAGGCGCCGCGGTTCACGACCCACAGCCAACCCAACTCCTTCGAGCCCCACGAGGCGAAGCCGGGGCGCCTGGTCGTCGAGGAGGGAATCGCGCCGGAGGTCGGCGCCGAACTCGCCGCGCGGGGCCATGATGTGGAATGGCACGGGCCGCGCTCCGATGCGGTCGCCGGCGTCTGCGCAATCAGCGCGAATCTCGAGACCGGCTTGATCTGCGGCGGCGCCGACCCGCGCCGTTCGGGCCGGGCCATGGGTTGGTGAGAAGGCGGCGGAAGAGACTGTCCGCCTGCGGCGCGGGCGACCGCGTCGCCGCCAGCCGCCCTACGCCGCCACGCGGACGCACATCTTGCCGAAATTATCGCCGTGGAACAGGCCGATGAAGGCGCCGGGGGCGGCTTCCAGGCCATCCACCACGGTCTCGCGCCAGCGGAGCTTGCCGTCGCGGATCCAGCCGCCGACATCCTCAATGAAGGCCTCGGTGCGCTCGCGGTGGTCGGAGACGATGAAACCCTGCATCCGGATGCGCCGGCCGACGACGAGGAACAGGTTGTTCGGGCCCGGTCTCGGGGCGCTGTCGTTGTAGCCCGCGATCATGCCGCAGGCGACGATGCGGCCGAAGAAGTTCATCTGCGAGAGCGCAGCCTGCAGATGCTCGCCGCCCACATTCTCGAAATAGACGTCGATGCCGTCCGGGCAGGCGGCGGCGAGCGCGGCTTCCAGGTCGCCGCAGGTCTTGTAGTTGATCGCAGCGTCCACCCCGGCTTCCTCGCGCAGCCAGGCGCATTTCTCGTCCGAGCCGGCCGAGCCGACGACGCGGCAGCCCTTCAGCTTCGCGATCTGGCAGACGACCGCGCCGACCGCGCCCGAGGCCGCAGAGACAAATACGGTTTCCCCCGACTTCGGCTGGCCGATGTCCAGCAGGCCGACATAGGCGGTCTGGCCCGGCATGCCGAGCACGCCGATATTGGCCTGGAGCGGCGCAAGATCGGGATCGATGGCCCGGAGCGCCTTGCCATCGGCGGCGTGGTAATCGCGCCAGCCGCCGCCCGTGCCGAGGACATGGGCGCCCACCGGGAAGCGCCCGCCCTTCGACTCCTCCACGCGCCCGACGAAATAGCCGTCCAGCGGCTCGCCGATCTGGAAGGGGGGCGCATAGCTCTTCCGGTCGCTAATGCGCCCGCGGATATAAGGATCGACGGACATCCAGAGCGTGCGGACCAGCATCTCGCCATCCCCGGCGACCGGCATAGGCGCGCTCTCCAGGGCGAAGTTCTCGGGCGTCGGCAGCCCGACGGGCCAGCTCTTCAGGACGATCTGGCGGTTCTCGGTCATCGGGCATTTTCCTCTCGGGCGGCGCACCATGCCCCCGGCCGGCGACGAACGCAAGAATGAAGCCTTGGCTTTATTTTTCTGCCCTGCATTCACCTTTATGTCGGGGCGGGAGATTGCCGCCGGGGCTTATCCATGCCAATTAGCGCGGCTATGCGTAGGCTTATGGCACTCCTCCTCGCCCTGCCGGCCCTGGCCGTCCCGCCCGCTTCCGCGGCTATAGACCGGGAGCCCGTCGCGACAATCGCCATGATCGCCGAGCCGCTCGGTATCGAGAGCCTGATGGGCACCGGCGTGGACCCGCATCTCTACAAGCTGACGCGCGCCGACATCGCCAGGCTGATCGGCGCTCCGCATTTGCTCTATTGCGGCCTCGGCCTCGAAGGGAAGATGCTGGACGCCTTCGAGCGCCTCGCCGCGGCCGGCAAGCCGGTAACGGCCGTCTGCGAGGCGGTGCCCGAAGCCGAACGCCTGCCGGTCGCTGCCGGCTATGCGGGCGCGGCCGATCCGCATCTCTGGATGGACCCGGCGCTCTGGGCCGAAGCGCTGAAGGCCGCCGCCCGGCGGCTCGACATGCCGGCGCCCGACGGCTTCGCGCAGCTCGACGCCTATGCCCGCGCTTCTATCGGGAGCATCCCGCCGGAAGCGCGCGTGCTGGTCACAGCGCACGATGCCTTCGCCTATTTCGGCCGCCGCTACGGCCTGGAGGTCGTCGGCATACAGGGCGTCAATACCGCGTCGGAAGCGGGGCTCCGGGCCATTGAGGCGGCGGTCGAGACCGTCGTGTCGCACGGGCTTCCGGCCGTCTTCGTCGAGTCGACCGTCTCCGACCGAAATGTGCGCGCTATCGTCGAGGGCGCGGCCGCGCGTGGGCATCGGGTGAATATCGGCGGGCGGCTGTTCTCGGATGCTATGGGCCCCGAAGGCAGCTATGAGGGGACTTATATCGGCATGATCGACCACAATGTCACCACCATCACGCGCGCGCTCGGCGGCCGAGCGCCGGAGCGCGGGATGCAGGGAAAGCTCGCTGCCCATGACCGCTGACACGCCGGCCGTCTCGCCGTTCGAAGCGAGCGGGCTCACGGTCGCCTGGGGCGGCCGGCCCGTGCTCTGGAATATCGATCTCCGGTTGCCGGCGCGGGGCATGTCGGCCGTCGTCGGGCCGAACGGCGCCGGCAAGTCCACCCTCTTCAAGGCGGCGCTCGGCCTGGCCCCGGCACTCACCGGCCAGGTGCGCCTCCTGGGCGAGCCGGTCGCGCGGGTTCGACGCCGCATCGCCTACATGCCGCAGCGCAACAGCGTCGATTGGGACTTTCCGGTCTGCGCCCGCGATGTGGCGGCCATGGGGCTCTACGGCCGGGTCGGATGGTTCCGCCGCCTCCGTCGGCGCGACCTGGAAGCGGCAGACGCGGCGCTCGACCGGGTGGGGCTCGCCGACTACCGTACACGCCAGATCGGGCGGCTTTCGGGCGGCCAGCAGCAGCGCGTCTTCCTCGCCCGCGCGCTCGCCCAGGAGGCCGACCTGCTGCTGCTGGACGAGCCGTTCTCCGGCATCGACGCCGCCTCGGAGGCCGCCATTCTGGACGTGCTGGCGGAGCTGGAGCGCGAGGGGCGGCATATTGTCTGTATCCATCATGACCTCAGCACCGTCGCCGCCTATTTCGACCATGCAACGGTGCTGAACGCGGTCGTGGTCGCGAGCGGCCCCCCGGCCGAAGCCCTCGGCGAGGAGACCCTCCGGCGCGCCTACGATGCGTCTGGACTGAAGCCGCGCGTCCTGGCGGCGTAATGACCAGCGCCGGGGACGGCCTGATCGAGGTCCTGACCTTCCGGGCCGGCTACAATACCGGGGTGGTCATGGCGGGCGCGGCGGCGCTGGGGGCGGCGGCGGGCGGCGTCGGCGCATTCCTCTTCCTGCGCGCGCGGTCGATGGCGGCCGATGCGGTCGGCCATGCGACGCTGCCGGGCATTGTGCTCGCCTTCCTCGTCGCGGGCGCGGTCGGCGGCGAAGGTCGCTCCCTGCCCGTGCTGCTCGCCGGCGCGGCCCTGACCGGCGTTCTCGGCATGGCGGCGGTCGAGGCACTTACGCGCAGCACTCGCCTCGCCCCGGACGCCGCCATCGCCATCGCGCTCAGCGTCTTCTACGCCGTCGGCATCGTGCTGCTGTCCTGGGTCCAGAGCCTGCAGGCAGGCAGCCAGGGCGGCCTCGAAAGCTTCATCCTGGGCCAGGCTGCGGCGCTGTCCGCAGCGGAAGCCGCCGGACTAGCCGTTGCCGCGCTCCTGGCGCTCGGCCTGCTGCTGGCGCTCTTCCGACCGCTCGGCCTCCTCTGTTTCGACGAGCACCATGCGCGCGCCGGCGGCTGGCCGGCCGCACGGCTGGACGCCGCACTGCTCGGCCTCGGCGTGCTGGTCACCGTGCTCGGGCTCCAGACGGTCGGTCTGGTACTGGTGGTGGCGCTGCTGATCCTGCCGGCGGTCGCCGCGCGCTTCTGGTCGGAGCGGTTGAAGGGCATTTTCTGGCTCTCGGTCGCCTTCGGGGCGGGAGGCGCCTTTCTGGGCGCGGCCGCCTCGGCGGTCTGGCCTCGGGCGCCGACGGGCGCCTCCATCGTCCTGGCACTCGGCATCGTCTTTGCAACAAGCCTGTTGGCGGCGCCCCGGCGCGGCGTTTTGGCGGAGTCCTTCCGGCGTTGCAACACCGGCTGGAGGCTGCGGGCGGCCCGGGCGCTCCAGGGCGGGCGCGGCTATCCGGGCGCCGGCCTCGTCGGATGGCGGCGGGGCGGCCGGCTCACGGCGCGGGGCGGGGCGGCCGTTGCCCGGCTCGAACTCTGGGACCGCTGCCTCGTGGAAGCGCCGGAAGCGCTGCCCGTGGGCCTCGCCTGGGGTATCGACCCGCTGCCGGCCGAAGCGCTGGCCCTGCTCGGCGAGCTGGACCGGTGAGTCTCTTCTGGCAGGTGGATTTCCCGGCCTTGCTGGCGGCCGGCCTCGCCTCCGGCCTCTGCGCACTGCTTGGCAATTTCCTCGTGCTCAGGCGGGAAAGCCTGCTGGGCGACGCGATTGCGCATGCCGTGCTGCCGGGCATCGTCGGCGGCTTCATGCTGGCCGGCGCACTGGCTGCACCCGCCATGCTGGCCGGCGCGCTGGCCGCGGCCCTCATCGCGGCCGGGGCTATCCAGCTTGTGCGCCGTCTCGGGCGTATCGAACCGGGCGCGGCGATGGGCGCGGTCTTCACCGTCATGTTCGCGGCCGGCGTGTTCATGCTGGAGCAGGCGGCGGGACGGAACCTGCATATCGACGCCGACTGCGTGCTCTATGGCCAGCTGGAAGACATCCTCTGGCTCGACGCACCGGACATATGGGCGCTGCCGCGCGAGGTCTGGACACTCGCCGGGGCGTTTGCGGCCACGGCCGCGACGGTCCTTCTGCTGGCGAAGGAGATCAAGCTCGCGGTCTTCGATCCCGGTTTCGCGGCCGCGCTCGGCCTGCGCCCCGGCCTGCTCCACTATGGCCTGGTGCTGTTCGTGGCCGCAGCGGCGATCGCGTCCTTCGAGGCCGTCGGCTCGATCCTGGTAATCGCCATGCTGATCTGCCCGCCCGCCGCCGCACGCCTGATGACAGACGACTACCGCACCCAGATCCTGCTGAGTGTGGCGCTCGGCACCGGCTCGGCCTTCGCCGGATACGGCCTGGCCGGTTTCGCTCCGGCGTTGTTCGGCGCGTCCTGGTCGCTCAACGCCGCCGGCTGCATCGCCGCCGTCTCCGGCCTCGCGGTTACCGCCGCCGCCCTCTTCGGCCGGCGCCGCCATTCGTTCGCCGCAGGCGCGGCAAGCCTCGGCGCAAAGTAAGAAGGAATGAGAGCAATAGCCTTGCCAAGGCATCTCTTCTGCACAGTTTATATCCGCAATCCAGATGTGGAAGTTGGCTTTCGATGAATACCGAGATTGAAAAAGCAACGCCCGATCTGATTCGGCGGACGATGGATTGGGCCTACGGCAAGGCGGTTGGCGGGCTGCCCGGAATCGACTCGGCGAACGAACTGGCCCAAGAATACATGAACGGGGATGGAACCCTTACTGACAAAGCCAACTCTTTGATCCGATGGCAGAACACGAAGGCGGCCACTACCGGATTTCTGACTGGCGTTGGTGGGGGTATTACACTGCCAATAACAATCCCTGCAAGTCTCTCCATAGTGCTTTTTGTACAACTGCGCATGATTGCCGCAATCGCCATCATGGGCGGTCACGATGTTAGGGAAGATCGTGTCAAGTCTCTCATTTACGCTTGCTTGGCTGGAAATGTTGCCAAGGACATATTACGCGATGCAGGAATTGAAATTTCAAAGAAATTCGCGTTCAAAGCGATAAAAAGCATTTCTGGGAAGACCTTATCCAATATAAACAAGAGAGTAGGATTCCGACTCTTTGAAAAATTTGGCGAGAAAGGGGCCATTAATCTTGTAAAGGGAATACCATTAGTTGGAGGTCTTGTCGGGGCAACCATTGAAGCTGTTGCTACCAACGCAATTGGCAATATTGCGACAGATGTCTTTTTGTCTTCTGGCAACGCTGTGAATACAGAACTGAAGGACGTTTCCAGCAATATAAAGTCGGGGCAAATTGACTTTGAGTAAATACGATTTCTTTCGGCAGCACACGATCAAATTGGACTGAGGAGAGAGGCTGGCTAAATCTGTCGCTTCGGCCTTCGGAACGAAGTCCTAACAAGCCGCCTGGCCAAATGCGACGGGCTAGGTCCGGCCGAACGACAAATTACGAGAAGGCGGTTCCCAAATCGGAGAACAAGGAGATATGACCCATCGAAACAAACTGCGTTTCGTCACCCTCGGGCCGGCCGGGACCAACCATGACCTCGTCACCCGGAACTATCTGGCGTTCCACGGCCTCGACGATGCGGCGGTCATCCTTATCGACGACTTCTTCGAGGGCCTCGCGATGATGGCCGGCGGCCGGGCCGATTTCATGGTCCAGGTCGCGGCCCACCCCGACTGCGCCGAGGTCGTATCGAGGGCGCATTTCGACCACGGCATCCACATCGTCGATAGCTTCATATCGCCTGGCCGGGCGCTCGGCATTCTCACGCGCGCAGAAGTGGCCGAGCCCAGGACCCTGGCACTGCAACCGGCCACGAGCGGTTATGCCGACATCTCCGCATGACCGGAACATGTGCCCGCAAGCTCGATCGTGCGCGTCGCCGAGGGCCTGCTCGACGGTGCCTGGGACAGCGGTCTCACGACGCTCGAACTCGCCGAGGAGCACCCCGGAACGTTCCGCGTCGATGCCGTGATCGGTACGGTGGACGATCCCTGGCTGGTTTACGGGCGCGAGCGCGTCTCCAGCGGCAAGCTGGTCGCCTGGCCCGGAAGCCCCGGAAGCCGGCAGTTCCGACCCTCCGGCAAGTGACGGTCCGGCCGCCTACGCCAGAACGGCCCGCGGGCACGCGGCCCACTCCCTCAAATGTCCGCGAAACGGTGGTCGGGATGCACCGGGTGGCGCCGGGCGCGAAACAGGAAGCGGCGCAGCAGGGTCATGTAGCCGGCATAGACATGTCCGCCGGCCTCTGCCGAGTAGTCCTCCCGCCGTGCGGAGAACGCCGCCGGGATCGCATACCAGGGCAGTTCGGGACGGCTGTGGTGCACGACATGCAGATTGTTGTTGAGATAGAGGAGCCCGCTCAGGGGACCGCCCAGCACGATCGCGGTCCGCCGGCCCCTGTGCGGTGCGGGATGGTGTTCCGCAAAGGAACGCAGCAGGGTCAGCGACAGGCCCGGATATGCGAACAGGGCGATATAGGCTCCGACGGACAGGTCGCAGGCGAGCACGACCCAGCCGAGAACGAGGCCCGCCCCCAAGGCGTGGCGCAGCCAGATGCCGAGGTTCGAAAGGTCGCCGGAACGGACCCGCCCCAGTTCCGACCGCCACAGTGCAAGGACAGCGAGAGCCGGACCCAGGGCCAAACGACCGAACAGCGTCTGGTTGAACCGGAGCAGCAGGCGCCCAGGTCCGCTCATGCGCTCCCAGTCGCCCTGCCGGACAAAATGCGTCTCGGTGTCGTCAAGGGGGTCGGTCAGCGCCGGGCAGGCATGGTGCAGGAGGTGGGTGTCGCGGTAGATCTCGTAAGACATCCACAAGCCGAGCGGCAGCCAGGCGACCGCCCTGTTGACACGCTCCGACCGGGTCGGATGCCCATGCACCGTTTCGTGCTGGAGCGAACCGTGCCAGCAGACGATGCAGGCCCCGGCCGGCAACAGCAGCCACCAGGGCAATGCCGCCGCGTGGAAGGTGACCAGGAGCCATCCGCTGTAGATCGCGCCGGCGACGAGCCAGGTCGGCCATTCCCCGCCGCGCCGCAGCAGCCCAGCCCGGTCTCGATGTCGGCGCCCGCTGCAAGCCATCGAAACCAGATCTCCTTGCCGTCAAATCCTTGCGTGCCCATAGCAAGCAGCCGGAATGCAGATCGACAACGAGGGAGTTGCAACGTAGCGTCACATACCGCGGCAAATTCAAAAACTTGTTGATAATTCCCGGCAGAGGCTTCATAAAACCCACAGGATTGGCGGTCATGGTCTATGGATAGAAGGGAAGTCTCGCGCCTGTTCCGCCTGCGTCTGGCCGAAATGCTGTCGCAGTCGGGACTGTCCCGTTCGGCGCTCGCACGCCGGGCCGGCATCGACCGCTCCACCCTGTCCCAGCTTCTTTCCGACGATATGGACCGGCTGCCGCGCGCCGACACGGTTGCGGCCATCGCGACGGAGCTTCGGGTCAGTCTCGACTGGCTGCTCGGGCTCAGCCATGTGGAAAGGCTGGGCGCCGACATCCTGCACGAGTCCCTGCAGATCGCCGAGAGCTCGCAGACGCCCGTGGACGAGATGCTGGTGCGCTGGTTCGAGGAGGCTGCCGGATACAAGATGCGCTACGTGCCGACCACGATCCCCGATATCGCCAAGACCGAAGAGGTGCTCCGCCACGAATACCGCTATTTCCGAACCAGGGGCCCGGACCGCGCCATCAGCGCCTCCCGCGACAAGCTGGAGCACTTCCGGCTGCCGGAGACGGACATGGAAATCTGCATATCCCGGCAGGCGCTGGAGACCCTTGCGAGCGGAGGCGGGATATGGCGCACATTGGAGGCCCCCGCGCGGCAGCGGCAGCTGGACCGGCTCGCCGAGGTTGTGGATGAGCTCTATCCCGGCCTTCGCATGTATCTCTTCGACGGCCTGACGCATTATTCGGCGCCCTACACGATCTTCGGGCGCCAGCGGGCCGCGCTCTATGTCGGTCAGTTCTACCTGGTGTTCAACACCACGGAGCATATCGCGGTGCTGAACCGGCATTTCGACGACCTCATTCGCGCCGCCGTCGTCCAGCCGGTCGAGCTCGCGCCGTTCCTGGCGCAGTTGCGGGACGGTTCGGGCGGCGGCCGATGACGGCCGCCATGCGTCAGGCCGGCCTGCCGATGTATGGGGAGGTCGAGTTCCGTCCGGCCGTGCAGCGCTGGTGGTCGGGTCTCGCCGGGCATCTGAAGGCGCAGGGCGTTTCGGGCGTCCCCGACCGGTTGACCTGGCCGGAGGACCGCTACGGGCAATGGCGCGCGCCCGGCCTCCTGTTCAGCCAGACCTGCGGCTATCCGCTGGTGAACCGCCTGGCGGCAGACGTGAAGCTCGTCGCCACGCCCCACTTCAGCGCGCCCGGCTGCGACGGTCCCCGATATGCGTCGCATGTCGTCGTCCGCGAAGCCGATCCGGCGCGCGGCGTTGGCGATTTACGCGGCGCCCGGCTGGCCGTGAACGGTGAGGATTCCTACTCGGGTTGCCATGTCTGGCGGCACCTGCTGCCTGCGGGCGAGGGCGTGCAGACCTTCTTCGGGGAGATCGT
Organism: Alphaproteobacteria bacterium; assembly: GCA_965261985.1. Taxonomy (GTDB): domain Bacteria; phylum Pseudomonadota; class Alphaproteobacteria; order Bin95; family Bin95; genus Bin95. Next base: position 2,187,321 of record OZ253490.1, on the reverse strand, counting down.
CGCAACCGGCTCCCACCGCGCCAGCATCCGGAGCGTGGCGGCAGGAGAGGCCGATGCGTGCGCGGTCGATTGCGTCACCCACGCCCTGCTGTCCGACAGGCTCGGCGGCGAGCTGCGCGGCACCCGTATCCTGGCGACCTCCCCGACAGCGCCGGGTCTGCCCTATATGACCGGCGCTGCGACATCCGACGGCGAAATCCGCAGGCTGCGCGAAGGGCTCTTCGCCGCCCTGGCGGACCCCTCGCTGGAACGCACCCGCAAAGCGCTGCGGCTCGCCGGCGCAAGTGTCCTCGAACCCGGAGACTACCGGAGAGCCTTCCGGGACAGGTCCGAGTGAATCCCGCGCGCGTGTCGACCGCGGCCCTGTGCCGAAGCGACCGATTGACAACCCGGGCCGGCGGGGCGACTGCTTCACCGGACAGCACGACAGGGAAGATGCCCCGCATGCCCGAACCGCGCATTCGCCCCCGCCGGTCGTTCATCTTCACGCCCGGCTTGCGGCCCGAGATGTATCCGAAGGCCCTGGCGACCGGGGCGGATATCGTCTGTGTCGAGCTCGAGGACGGGATCGCGCCGAAGGACAAGCCGGCTGCGCGGGCCAATGCGATGAAGCTCTTCGAGAGCCCGCAGGCCGATGACGGGGTCGAGCGGATCGTTCGCATCAACTCGGTGCGCGAAGCCTTCGGCATGGCGGACGTGCAGGCGGTCCTGGCCGCGGACACGCCCCCGCCCGCGCTGATGATGCCCAAGGTGCGCACGCCGGACGAAGTGGCGCTTCTCGACGACCTGCTGACCGAACGCGGCCACGAAACCCGCCTGCATGTGATTATCGAGACCAACGCCGGGCTTGAGGCGGCCTATGACATCGCCCATTGCAGCCCGCGCATCGACGCCTTGTTCTTCGGCGGCGTCGATATGGCCGCCGAGTTGCGCTGCGAGAACGCATGGGAGCCGCTGCTCTATGCCCGCTCGCGCGTGGTCCATGCCGCCGCCAGCGCCGGGCTGGATGCGATCGACGTGCCCTATCTCGATCTCGAGGACCCGGACGGCATGGAGCGCGCCGCAATCCAGGCGCGGGATCTGGGCTTTTCCGGGAAGGGGGCGGTGCATCCCCGGCAGATCGCGGCGCTCAACGCGGTGTTCACACCCTCGGCCGAGCGGATCGCCCAGGCGCGGCGCATCATCGCCGAGTTCGAGGCCGCCGATACGGGGCTAGTGGTGATCGACGGCAAGCTCATCGAGAAGCCGGTTCTGCGCGAGATGCACCGGATCGTCGCCATCGCCGACCGGATCGGCGCCGGGGCGGCGTGAGCGCGAGGCACGAGTGGCAATGACGCCCGGTTCCCGCCTTCGGCGCCGCGCCTATACCTTGCCGCGATAGCCGTTGACGATGGGGTAGCGGCGGTCGCGGCCGAAGGCGCGGCGGGTGAGCTTGACGCCGGGCGGGGCCTGGCGGCGCTTGTATTCGGCGATGTCGAGCATCCGCCAGACGCGCTCCACGGTCTCCTGCGAATGGCCGCGCGCTGCGATCTCGGCCACCGAAAGCTCGTCCTCGATCAGGCATTCCAGAATGTCGTCGAGCGCATCGTAGGGCGGCAGGCTGTCCTGGTCGGTCTGGTCCGGGCGAAGCTCGGCGGAGGGCGGCTTGTCGATGATGTTCTGCGGCACGACCCGGCCCGAAGGCCCGAGCGCACCCTCGGGGCGGTTGCGGTTGCGCCAGTCCGAAAGCGCGAAGACGGTCGTCTTGTAAACGTCCTTCAACACGTTGTAGCCGCCGCACATATCCCCGTAGAGGGTCGCGTAACCGACCGACATTTCCGACTTGTTGCCGGTCGAGAGCACCATGTGGCCGAACTTGTTGGAGAGCGCCATCAGGGTGAGGCCGCGCGCGCGGGCCTGGATGTTCTCTTCGGTCGTGTCCTCGCCGCGGTTGCCGAACGCGCCGGCCAGCATGCTGCCGAACGCCCCCATCGCGGGTTCGATGGAGATCGTCTCGTAGGAGGCCCCCAGCGCCGTCACCGCCTCCAGCGCATCGTCCAGCGAGGCCTGCGAGGTATAGGGCGAGGGCATCATCACGCAACGCACACGGTCCGCGCCGAGCGCATCCACCGCCACCGCCGCCGTCAGCGCCGAGTCGATGCCGCCGGAGAGGCCCAGCACCACGCCCGGAAAGCGGTTCTTGTTCACATAGTCGCGCAGCCCCAGCATCATCGCGGCGTAGATGTCGGCGAGGTCGTCCCCGCCCTCCGCCATCGGGCCGCCGACGCATTCCATGCCCTCGGCGGTCCGCTCCCAGCGGGTGAGCGCCACGCTCTCTACCCATGAAGGCAGTTGCGCCCGGAGCGCCCGGTCGCGCCCGAGCACGAAGGAGGCGCCGTCGAACACCAGCTCGTCCTGCCCGCCCACCTGGTTGACATAGGCGAGCGGCAGGCCGCTCTCCACCACGCGCTCGACAGCGATATTCAGCCGGACATCGTCCTTGGTTGTCTCGAAGGGCGAGCCGTTCGGCACCAGCAGCATTTCGGCGCCGCTCTCCTCCAGACACTCGACCACGGAGGGCTGCCAGATGTCCTCGCAGATCGGCACGCCGATGCGCACATCGCGGAAGAAGATCGGCCCCGGCATCTCGCCCGCATCGAACACGCGCTTCTCGTCGAATACGCCGTAATTCGGCAGCAGCGCCTTATAGCGCAGGGCCGCAATCTCGCCGCCGTCGAGCAGCGCGACCGCGTTGTAGAGCCGCCCGTCCTCCCGCCAGGGCAGGCCGACCAGCAGCGCCGGCCCGCCGTCGGCGGTTTCGGCCGCCAGCGCCTCGCAGGCCTCCCGGCAGCCGTCCTGGAAGGCGGGCTTCAGCACGAGGTCCTCCGGCGGGTAGCCGGACAGCACCAGCTCCGGAAAGACGACGAGATCGGCGCCGTCGGCCTCGGCGCGCGCGCGCCGGATGCGGTCCGCATTTCCGGCGACATCGCCCACGGTCGGATCGATCTGGGCGATGGCAATCGCAAGCCGGTCGGTCATCGGCGCCTCAGCAGGAATTCACGGCCGACCTTGACGCTCGGCTTGCCGTCGTATTCGACGATATCGGCCGTGGCGTAGGTCTCCGACCACTGGTCGGGAAGATAGGAGCCCGTGCCGATGGTATCGACCGGCGCCTGGGCCAGCGCCATGACGCGGCACTTGCCGGCGGTGAAGCCGGACGACGCGGTGATCTTCGCCTCCGCGAAGCCGGCGGCGTTGAGCGTCTCGCGCAGATGCCAGATGGCGGCGGCGGTCACGCCCGTGCCGACCAGATGGCGCAGTTCGCCTTCCGTCCGGTAGTCGCGTATCGCCTGCGGCGCATTGCGGTCCAGCACCTCGTAGGATTTCTGCAGGTCCAGCCCCTCGGCATAGCGCCCGCCATGAGTGTCGAGGCGGATGGCGACCCGTCCTTCGGCCGCCCGCTCCGGGAAGCGCCGGCAGACCGCGACCGCATCCGACAACTCGGCCCCGTAATAGTCCGTGACAACGGTGAGCGGCTCGTCGGGGAAGGTCTCGACGAACATCTCCGCTGCGCGCAGGGTGGAGCCGGCATAGCCGATCAGCCCGTGCGGCATGGTGCCGAGTCCCCGGTCCGCGCCGAAGAAATGCGCCGTCGCATCGGTCGCATTGCCGATGAAACCGACCGCCCCCGCCTCCCGCTTGGCGGCGGCGGAGCCGACGCTTGCGGCATAGGCCATGATCTCGGCCATGTCGGTGCCGGCGCAGTGGCGCGCATCCATGGCGAGGAAGCCGACCCCCGGCAGCGCCATGCACATCGCCCGCGCGTTGTAGGCGGCGACGCAAGCGGAACCCAGCTTCTGGAGGTAGAGCGTCTCCAGGTCGATCAGGTGGTGCAGCGGCCCGGAGATATAGAGCAGCGGATCGCCGGCGCCGACCGACACGCCCTCGTCATAGCGCTCCTCGATGTCGAAGGCCGTGCCGCGCGCGGACGCAACGGCTTTCAGCCACTCGACCGTCAGCCGGGCGGCAGAGACGACGGGGCGGCGCATGAACACCGCATAGGTGACGCGCACATCGCCGAACCGCTCAACGACCGCCTTGCTCTTGGAGAAATAGGCGTCCGTGTAGTGCGGGACGTCGGCGGCGTCCGGGTGCGGCAGGGCGCCGTCCATCGCCTATTCCGCGGTGATCGCGGGGACGGCACGGCCGGTGCGCTCTTCCTTCAGCTGCTCGGCGATCAGGAAGGCGAGCTCCAGCGACTGGCTCGCATTCAGCCTCGGGTCGCAATGGGTGTGGTAGCGGTCCTGCAGGGCCGCCTCGGTCACCGCGCTCACGCCGCCGGTGCATTCGGTCACATCCTGCCCGGTCATCTCGAAATGCACGCCGCCCGGCCAGGTGCCGTGCTCACGGTGGACCGCGAAGAACTCGCCGACTTCCGAGACGATGGAACCGAAGGGCCGCGTCTTGAGGCCGCCGGAGGCCTTGACCGTATTGCCGTGCATCGGGTCGCAGGACCACACCACCTCGGCGCCCTCGGCCTGCACGGTCTCGATCAGGCGCGGCAGGTGTTCCGCGACATTGCCCGCGCCCACACGGCAGATGAGCGTGAGGCGGCCCGGCTCGTTCTCCGGATTGAGCAGCCAGAGCAGGCGCTTCAGGTGGTCGGTCGTCAGCGACGGGCCGCATTTCAGGCCGAGCGGGTTGCCGACGCCGCGCATGAACTCGACATGCGCCTCGTCCGGGTCGCGCGTGCGGTCGCCGATCCAGAGCATATGCGCCGAGCAGTCGTACCAGTCGCCCGTCAGGCTGTCCACGCGGGTCAGCGCCTCCTCCCAGGGCAGCAGCAGTGCCTCATGCGAGGTGTAGAAGGAGGTCTCGCGAAGCTGCGGCGTCGTCTCGGAGGTAAGGCCGCAGGCCGCGATGAACTCCAGCGCTTCGGAGAGCCGGTCCGCCAGGTCGCGGTAGCGGTCGCCCAGTTCCTCGCGCACGAAGTCGTGGTTCCAGCGATGCACCTGGTGCAGGTCGGCGAAGCCGCCCATGGCGAAGGCGCGCAGCAGGTTCAGCGTCGCCGAGGCCTGGGTGTAGGCCTGGAGCATCCGCTGGGGGTCCGGCTCGCGCGAGGGCGCGTCGAACGCCATGGCGTTGACGATGTCGCCCCGGTAGCTCGGCAGTTCCACCCCGTCCACGGCCTCGGTCGGGGCCGAGCGCGGCTTGGCGAACTGGCCGGCCATGCGCCCGACCTTCACCACCGGGCAGGCCGCCCCGTAGGTCAGCACCACCGCCATCTGCAGCAGCACCTTGAAGGTGTCGCGGATATTGTTGGCGTGGAACTCCGCGAAGCTCTCCGCGCAGTCGCCGCCCTGGAGCAGGAAGGCTTCGCCGCGCGCCACGCGGGCGAGATCGGCCTTGAGGTTGCGCGCCTCGCCGGCGAACACGAGCGGCGGCCAGGTGGCAAGGCTCTTCTCGGCAGCGTCGAGCGCGGCCTTGTCGGCATATTCCGGCATCTGCCGGGCCGGCTTGCCGCGCCAGGTCCGGGGCGTCCAATTCTCGCCCATGAGCCTACTCCTTCGTCTTGCGCCTCGCGGGGAAGGCGCGGCTATACGCCGAAACGCCCCGGATTTCAAACGCCGCCCAAGCCCCGCCAGGGCAATCGCCCGAAACCGGGAGGGGATTCATTCGCTCGGGGTCCGCTCTTTCCCTCGTCCTGCGCCCTTGGCGGAGGAGAGGCGGGCGGCACCGCTCCTCTCCAAAGGCGCCGGGACCCTGCGGAGACGTCATGAAATGTCATGTTTTGTCGTAACTGCCCAGGATGTTGGCCGTAGCGGCGGGTGCGGCTGGGCATTCGTTCAGGCGTATTGGATGTCGTCGATGAAGTTGTCGGGCGAGCCCGTCAGGGCATCGAGGACATCCCGGCCCTGCTTTTGTGCGGTTGAGATGATTGTGCGCAGGACGGCGAAGTCGTCGGCGCCGCTTCGGGACCGGAAGCCGCCGGAGATTTTCTGGCGCAGTTTCATCATGCGCAGGTCGCGCTCGGCCTCATTGTTGGTGAAGGGCACCTGTGGGTCGGTCAGGAAGCGCAGGGTTGCGTCCCTGCGCTCATGCAGGCGCAAGGCGAGGTTATGGCCCTTGCGCCGCTTCGGGGCCCCGCGTCTTCCGGGCCTGGGAGGCGAGAGCGGCGGCTGGCTCTCATGGAACACCATCGCCTCGACAAGGAGCCTGTCGTAACCGCGCGCCAGCCGCGCCAACAGACGCGCCGGAACGACGATATCCCTCTCCCGCGTCAGCCGCGCCACGCGCCAGGCCCGGCGCAGAAGCCGCTGCATGCGCCCGGCCCAGTCTTCCTTGTCGAACTCCACAAGCGCCTGCAACTCCCGCAAGCGATGCGCATTGCAAAGCGCATGCTCCACACCCTCCATCGGCCAATAGCATTGCCAGTGGTCGTGCACCGCCACGCCGGCCACGCCCGGAAGCACGGCGCCGCGCCGCTCGCTTACCCGATACGCCGCCAGCAAGAGCCTGCCCCGGACCCGATCCGGGGATGTGCAGGCCACATGAAGCCACCGCGTGCGTCCGCCCACGCGCAGACCGGTCTCGTCCAGATGCTTCACCCGCGCCTTGCTTGCCGCCAGCTCCTGTATGTGCGCGGCCGCATCCCGCAGACGCCCCGCAGCCCGCCTGCTCATCGCCGCCAATGTCGCCGGCGACACCCGCGCGCCGAACAACACCGCCATCACCTCAGACAGCCGCCGCTCCGGCAGGAACTGCGCATGACGCAGCCAGACCGCCGCATCGGCAAGCCGCGGACCATACTGCGCCGGGGCCGACACGTCGGCCGGGAACGCCGCCCGCGTCACCTCACCGCAACACCCGCAGCGACGCGCATGACCCCGATGCTCCGTGACCTCCAGCGGGCGCGGCTCCGGCAGGTCGAATACTTGACGCGCTACCGGATGACCGACCGGCGACGCCGACGACAGCGACGCCCCGCAGCCCCGGCAGGACGCCGGAACATGCTCCTCAAACCGGTCCGGGCTGGCCGTACGGCACTGCGTCTTGCCCTTGTGCCCCGCCTGTCCGCCCGGCTTACGGCCCGTCTTGCCCCTCAGGCTACGGGTTCGGCGCTCCGCCGCTGGCTTCTTCAGACCGTCGCTCGACGGCGGCTAGCCGCTGTTGCGGCTGTTCAGACCAAGACGACGCTCCAACGCCGCTATCCGCTCAACAAGACGCGCAACCTGCTCCCGAAGCCAAGCGGTCTCCAACTCCAGACGCGCGATCTGCTGACCCGATGTCTCGGACACGGGCACCCTCAACGGGTCAAACGGTTCGGAATGGCTCATGGCGAGGTTGGCTCATTTTCAAACCCCCGCGTCAACCCCCACCAACTCAGACATCCTGGGCAGTTACGAAATGTCATGCGATGTCATGTTCCGCCGCGCCGCGCCCCTCTCCGCCAGCCCCGGTGAAGCTCCGCCCGTCTGTATCCTGCATGTCGTTTGTATGGACGCCTCCCGGAACGCAAGGATCGATTTTTGTGTGACGGTCAGGCAGATTGCAGTTTTGTATCCGGCCTATCGATGCGGGGCTTTGTGCCCGCTGGCCCCGATGGAATTTGCCGATCCGCGCCTCATTTCCTCCGGTGAGCTTTTCGCCCTACACGACATGCAGGCTTGGCGGATCGCGGTCTGACCTGTTTGCCATCGCACCTTGTCTTGCCTTGCGCAAGCTTTCAGCGACCGCCTCCTGTATCGGTTCGCAGTTCCGTCGTCAGCCGCGGCTATGCCGGCTGGCTGACAAAGTTCGTCTCGTATGTCCGGTCATGGGCCAGCAATGCCCAGATCGTGCGTGCGGTCTTGTTGGCCAGCGCGACCGTGACCACGTTAGGCGCTCGCCGCTCGGCTAGGCGCAACGCCCATGCGGGCGGCGCCTTGCTGCTGGTGAGCACGGCACGGGCGCCGTGGATCAACAGGGTTCGAAGGTATTTGTCCCCGCGCTTGGAGATGCCGAGCATGCGAACGCGACCTCCGGTGCCCGTGTGCCGTGGCACCGGGCCGAGCCAGGCGGCGAACTCGCGCCCGGACCGGAACGCCGTGGGATCGCCCATCGCGGCCGCGACGGCCGTCGCAGTCAGCACTCCGACGCCGGGGATCTCCGCGACCCGCTGGCTGTCGGCGTTGCTGCGGTGCCAAAGCCCGATCCGCCGTTCGATCTCGCCGATCTCCCGGTCGAGCTGGCCGACCCGCGCCCACTGCTCGCGCAGGGTCTCCACGATCATCGCCGGCAACCGCTCCGCGACCCGCGTCAGGGCCAGGCCGATCGTTCGGCTTATGCTGGCGCGGCCCTGCGCCATGACCTCGCCGTATTCGGTCAGCAGGCCACGCAGGGCGTTGATCTGGGCGGTGCGGAACTTCACCGGTTGCTGGCGCATGCGGTGCATCGCCAGGACCGCCTGCTGCTCCTCGCTCTCGATCGCGACCGTCTTCACGCCCGGTTGCTGCCCCGCGGTCCAGATCGCCTGTGCGTCACGCGCGTCGTTCTTGTTGCCGGCCACGAAGGGCCGCACCGCTTTCGCCGGTAACAGCCTGACCTCGTGGCCGAGACCCCGAAGCTGGCGTGCCCAGTGCTGCGAGCCGCCGCACGCTTCCATCGCGATCGGACACGGGGCGCGGTTGGCGAAGCGATCCAGGAACTTCCCGCGCGTCAGCTTCAAACTCACGATCTCGCCCGTCTCCGTATCCACCCAGTGCAGTTGGAACACTCGCTTCGCCGTATCCACGCCAAAGACGGTTCTGTTAGTCTCCATATCGGACCCTCCGGTTTGCCTGCGAAGAGCTTGCTCTTCCCACTTGGCATTTCGATGCCGTCGGCCCGCGAGGGTCCAACTCAACCCGCCGGCCCACGAACATCAGGGGGTGGGAGGCGTCCATCCCATTTCCTCCATCGCGTTTCGTTCCGTTTACACCGCCGCCGTCGGTTTCCCGGCAGCGCGACCCTTTTCGCGGTAGAGTCGAGGACTGGCGCGCCAGCTTTAGGGTCCGGTGGCTGTTCCGGCGCTTTCGCGTCGGGCCTCAGTCCGGCTCCCATGACTGCGTTTCCAGTCCCCGCTCATCAAACCGGACGTGCGGATTTCCCGCATCCGGCTTTCGGACGAGATCATGCCTTCGCACTCGGAAGGCCCATGGTCGTTCGCGTCAGGCGCACGAGGCTGTATTCGCCATGCTGCCTCTCGTCCGGGAAGTGCACAGTCTTCCCGACCTTCACCTTGTGCTTTCGACAGAGCCACTGGCGTAGCCGCCTATCAGCTCCCGCGCCAGTTCCCCAAGCCAGCGCCCCACGCCATACGCCTCAATGTCCGCAAAGCTCTCTCCGTCCGCCCCGGCAGTGCCGTCGCTGCGACGGACCCGCCTCCAGGCTTCGGCGAGAAAGTCCTCGCGCCACACCTTGTCGATCGGCGCGTGGAAACGCCGGTCGGGTTCTTCCTTAGCTTTCGCATGTAACACGGTCCGGAGTCGCCGGACATGTTCCGACCCTGGTAGGCTCTCGCCAGTGGTCATGCCTTTCCTCCTTCCCGTATCGCTCTCGAACCAGGGCTCCTTCCCTCCGCCGGCGTTACCCGGCCTCACCGGTACTACGAGCCCATCCGCCACCCTGCCGGCCCAGCCTGCCCCTCGCGGGGGTCCGGTTGGTGTGTGCTCACCACCGACAGGGCTTCCCGTGTTGCTACCCTCCCCCTCTTCCATGCGTGCCGCCGCCACTACCCCGGCGGAACCGGCCAGTGCTCGTGTCGCTCGCTTCCCAGCCAGTGGCAGCCTTCCCCGCGATACGGTCGGGTCGGCTTCCGCATTGCACGTTTCGAGGCCTGCTCGGCGTTCACTCGCGTTGCGGCCCGCATGGTCGCCAGGCCGCCCAAGGCAGCCTGTTCCATCGGAGTGCTTCAGGCCATGTCGTTGCCTCCATCGCCCGCTCCGATTGCTACCGGCTGGAGCGACAGTTGCCGGGCGGGATTCGCACCCGTATAGCGCGACAATCAGGGTGATACCGCGCGCGACAATCAGGATGAGATTCACGGCGTCAGCGGCGTGAGGATGATTGCGGGTGGTGACGGAGATTTCAAGGGGCTTGGTTATTTTGATTGTCGCGGAGCGACAAACAGGCATTTCGCCGCCATCGGTCAGTGTCGCGCCGGGGAGGTGTGGAGGCAGAAGACGGCCCGCAAGGAAGGGTATTCCTGCGGGCCGGGAACGGTTGTTGGCGGCGCCGCTCTGTCGGCGCCGTTGCATGGCTCATTCTTGAGCGGTGTTTTTATCCGTGGCGAAGTTTGCGGGCCGCCCGCGTTTTCGCTTTGTGTTTTCGAGGGCGGCGCGTCGTCTGTAGCTTTCGACGTTCATCTCGAGGATGGTCGCATGATGGACGAGGCGGTCGACGGCGGCCACGGCGGTTGTTTCGTCCGGGAACACCTTGTGCCATTCGCCGAAGGGCTGGTTTGCGGTGATCATCAGCGAGCGTCGTTCGTAGCGGGCCGAGATAAGCTCGAAGAGGACGCTGGTCTCGGCCTGGTCCTTCTGGACATAGGCGATGTCGTCGAGGATCGGGAGGTGGTAGCGGTCGAGCCTTGTGAGAAGGCTTTCGAGCGCGAGCTCGCGCCGCGCGACCTGAAGACGCTGGACGAGATCGGTGGTTCGGGTGAAGAGGACGCGGTAGCCGTTTTCGACCGGGGCGAGGCCGATCGCGGAACCGATGTGGCTTTTGCCGGCGCCTGGCGGCCCAAAAATCAGACAGTTGGCGCCTTGGGTGAGCCATGCGTCACCGGCGGCGAGCGCCATGACCTGTGCCTTGGAGAGCATCGGCACGGCGTTGAAGTCGAAGCTTGCCAGGGTCTTGCCGGGGAGCAACCGGGCTTCCTGGAGATGGCGCTGGATGCGCCTTCGGTCGCGCTCGGCGAGTTCGTGCTCGGCGAGGGCGGCGAGGAAGCGGCCCGCCGGCCAACCCTCCTTGTCGGCGCGTTCGGCGAAGGTCTGCCAGAGCTGCTTGATCGAAGGCCGGCGGAGCTCGGTGAGCATGAGGGAGAGCTTGATGGCGTCGACCTTGTTGGGGTCGGTCGCGGTCCTGTCGTTGTCTGTTGTCATGCCGGGCCTCCCGTGCTCAGCAATGCCCCATAACCGGCGAGCGGCGCCCTGGCCACGTCGACGCCGGGCATCCGGCCGGGTGTGGCGCGAAGCACGCCTTGAGGTCGCCGGGGACGGGCAGTCCGCCGGCCTTCAGGGCCTGGTCGATGGCGGCGGCCAGTTCGGCCTCGCAGTTCTCTTCGTGGGCGAGCGCGAGCAGGGTTACCGTCAGCCGGCAGGCCTCGCGCTCCGTCAGCCGTTCCAGGGCCCGCTCGAAGCATTGCCGGTAGGCCTCGCGCGGGAACAGGGCGTCGCGGTAGACCAGGTTCAGCAGTGCCATCGGCTTCTTTTTCAGCGAGTGGATGACGTGGCGGTAGTTGACGACATGGCCGTTGGGCCCCGGATAGCGCGCCCGTCCGCGCGGCAGGGTCAGATGGTGGGTGCCGCTGAGGAAGAGTTCGAGACGGTCGTCGTAAATGCGCACGCCGAGCCGATGGCCGATCAGGCGCGAGGGGACGGTGTAGAACACGCGTCGCAGGATGAACCCCGAGGAGGAAGTGACCTGCACACCGGTCTCCTCGTAATCGGCGGCGCGCATGGCCGGCAGGTCGCAGAGCACGGCCCGCTCGGCCTCGATGCGCTTGGCGCGGTGGGCATTGGCGCGCCCGACAACCCGGGCGATGAAGACACGATAGCCGTCGAGATCGTCGAAGTCGGTCGAGCCGCGCAGCGCCAGCGCGTCGGCGATGTCGCGCTTGAGGTGGCTGTGTGGGCCCTCGATCGACCCGTTCTCGTGCGCTACGCCGCGGTTGTTGCGCGAGACCGTCATGGTGTAATGCGCGCACAGCGACCGATAGCGCTCCGTCATGTCGTCGACATCCTCCTTGCGCAGGTTCCGGAACGCTGCCGACAGGCTGTCGGTGCGGTGTTCGCGCGGCGCGCCGCCAAGGTGCCAGAGCGCGCCCTGGAGCCCCTCCGCGAGCGCGGTAAAGCTCTCGCCGCCAAGCACCACCCGTGCATGGGCGAAGCCCGACCAGGCAAGCCGGAAGTGATAGAGCATGTGGTCGAGAGGTTGGCCGGCGACGGTCACCCCCAGAGACGACATGTGCGTGAAGTCCGACAGGCCCTGCCGGCCCGGCTCGTGCTTCTGGCGGAAGATCACTTCCTGCTCGGGACCGTGCTCGGCGCGCCAGATGCGGATCCGCCGTTCCAGCGTGCGCCGGACGCCGGGGTCCAGATCCGGGTGTTGCCGCATCAGCTCCCGGAACACGCCGATCGGGCGGATCCCCGGACTGCGCTTCAGGATCGGCACGACCTCGGCCTCGAACACCTCGCCAAGCGGGTCCGGACGACGCCGGCCACGCGGCGCCGTCTGACACTCGCCAAGGGATGGATCGCGGGCATGCCTGTAGCCCGTGGCGCGGCTGAAGCCCGACTTCGCGGCCGCGATCTCTATCGTGTGGGTCTTCTTCAGGGTCATGAATAGCCTCATCCGGCGATCGGTGATGTGGCGACCGGGCACCCCGTGCTCCCCAACTGAGAAAAAACACGAGCATGGTCCCCGACCGACCGCCAACGCCATGAGGCACGGCGCGAAATCTTCGCGCGACGGCGGGCCGAGACTCCAGTCGGGCTACGCCCTCCCTCCGTCTCGGCCCGCCGTCCCCGTCTCATCCAGATCGACGCGGAATCTCACCTTGATCGACGCGCTGCACACCCGCTAGGGGATGGCGCCTTTCCACGGCACACCGTATCGCATGTGCCCGCGTGCGCGCCTTTCGCACCGGCGGGCGTTTCGCGCGCCTGATTGCGCACGCGCGAGCAGGCGCAGGGCGCACGTCTCCCGTCCGTTTCTCAGGGGGTTTTTCGCACCGGCGCGAAACAGGAGACGAAGCAACCCGCGGACGCCGCTTCCTCCTGTCCTATCCTACCACAGTTTTCCCAGGGTCAACCCAGAAATAGGAATTATCTCTGATTTCTCGAACAAACGGCAATTCTCGGTCACGGTCTCGATCCTGCTATTCCCCCGGCAACCGCCGGCCTTGCCTCCGGTCGGTCGCCCCGGCCGCATGGTTTCGGGCGCGGGCCTCCAGACACAACGCCAAAGAGCGGCCGGCCCGACCGCCACCCCTACGATCTCTTCCTCAAGCCGGCAGAGATCGGGCATCGCACCGCCAGGGTCCGAAGGCCCCAATCCAACGCCTTCGTCCAGCGACTCAACCGCACCTTGCTCGACGAGCACTTCCGCATCATGGGACGCACAAAGCTTTACAACACCAGCGACGCATACCCCCTCTCTACAAGGTCATCCTTTGTTCGAGACGCCGAAATCGCCTGATAATCTTGTTTAACTCTGGGTCCAAAATTCTTTCGTACGCCCTCTCCGCCTTCTCCATGGCCAGATCAAATATCGAACGATCCGGCGTATATCTCAGGTACGCGACTCCTGCCTCAATAAACACTCTATACATATTTTTGTCGTCCCGAAACTGAGCGATCCCCGCCTCAGCCAACCGAACCGCCTCCAAGATCATCGCCGCGCGGTCTTCGTCTTGAATTCCTTCCGCGCGCGAAGCACGCTCGATAAGCAGCTCGACCTTATATCTTTGAACTGGCCCGTCGGGCCTCAATTCTTTCTCAAAAAGCCTTATCTCCGTTCCCGCGCTTTCATACTCTCCCATTTTGATGAGATTAGTTATCAATCTATGTCTCGGGACCCTCTGCCTCGGGGCCAGGGATATCATTCTCCGTAGAAGGACATTCTGCCTCTTCTTATCCGGAATCCTTCCCAACCCACGCCGTAGATCACAAATGTCATTTATGGACAATATTTCAATACTATATGATGGACTCAAATTATCAACAACGCCATCTAACAGTTGAAAATACTCCTCTTGGGTCGCATATTTGTACTTTGCAACAATATCCGCTATCACCTCATGCCGGATACGCCAAGTGTAAATCCCCTCCTTGGCATTGACAGTTCGTTCTTCAATTATGCCATCCAAATCTTCTAAAACTCTGGTCACTTGACCGCCCTGTACTCCAAGGGACCTTAATACCAGCTGCCGATGTACTCTTACGCCCACAGACTCCATACCCGCTATTTTCTTGTATAATTCTTGATAATCCTGTGTCAGCTCTGCATACTCTCTAAGAATGATCTCATCGAAAGACTCCGATGCGAATATGTTTTTCATACAAACAAACATGTCCGAATTACAGCGATCCTGGAGGCGACGCTGGCGCTCTACTCTACTGAATCCCAAAAACGTCTGCTCCACCAGCAATGCAATATCGGACTTCGCTTCAAGCATGTTCAGGAGTGAATCAATCTCTAATACGGTTAATCCGCTCAATTCATACGGCTGTCCTTGCGACAAAATTGCCGGCGTTTTTAGCCTAGGATTCCAGTGTGGTTTACTGGAAACCAATACCACCCTAAGAGCTATTAGATCGGTTTTACATAATTCCTCTAAGAGCGCATTGACCTCATGAAGATTATCATGTGCGTCATCGATAAAGAGCACACCCACTCTTTTTCTTCTCCTTAACTCGTCGTCAATTAATGACCAAGACATTGCGGGAAGAGGAAAATCTCTATCATGTTCCCAGCAGTCAATGCCCCTCTCGCTAAGTCGTGCTAGTGTCTTTCGAACACCAGTTGTTTTTCCAGTTGCGGCTGGACCTAGGATATAGGCTATCCTTTTCCCGTCACTACTCGCAAGTTGCGTTTCCAAATTATCCAAAAATTCCCTCTGAAAGGTCCATCCCTTATTGATATCACCATAGCCAGCCGCCCCACCATTGAACATTTTTGGTAAATCTCCATTTTCACTTTGCCTAGCCGTTGAAACTGAAATGGTACTCGGATAAACATCTCGGGCTCGTTCCAGAGGATTGTCGGAAAAACCCGGTAACAATTCCATTGGCGTCAGTGTCTTAGTCATTTCGGCAACAAATTCGTCGATGCCTCCGAAGCACACTTGCAAACCCCTACTTTCATAAATCAGCGCCTGATTGTCGTTTCGTTCAAAAATCAGGAAGGTTATATTGCCAAGGGCTCCCTTTTTTCTTTTGATGCGAATTGCTTTGTCTATTATTGTCTTCAAGTCTGGATCCGCAAGTGAATTTCCAACAATTATAGCACTATTGGTGTAAAGTTGCTCGGTAAATTTGACATAACGAATTTCACGATAATCGTCAACCAAATCGTAATCAGATGTGGAAATGACCATGCGCCGCTGATCGCCTAAGCTGATGTCCTTTCCTACGGTTCCATGGATCTTATATAGGCGTTGTGTATGCCCATCGTTCGCTCTATCAAAGTCAAAATTGGAACAGATTATTTGTAATTGTTTCTGACGGCGAATATATGATTTTTCGATAAGGGTATCATAGTTCGTGGTATAAAGACCAGCCCAATCGAAGTCGGGTAAATTTAGTAATCCGCGAGCCGGTTGTAAGGGGGTTAATATGTCATTAATTGCATCAATGAGTGTTCTTCTTCCATGTTTAATCTCTGCAACGGTCGCGAGATCTGCAAGCTCCATGGAATTTGTCTCAGCGATCCGTAGTTTCTCGGATAATAGTGTCGCGAGTTGGGTTCCTGATGGTCCTCCCGACGGCATCGAGGAGCCGGCGCCGAACAGCAATATCGTCCTTTCTGGTTCTGTATGGCGACCAAGGACTGTTAGGTCGATTGGCACGGGATTACCTCCGATCTTATGAGCTTAGACCAATTGATTTTGTGATGACCGTTTTTACACCCATGGCCTAGCCGTCCACACAACTGCAGGCCCGAGCAACGCCCGTTCAGGCTGCAGAAACGCAGCGCTACTGGGGAGGTTTGCGCCAGGCGGTACATGAAGCGGCGCACGGATTGGGGGCGGCGAGCCAGACGGCGCCTTCCAGCACCAGCGCGAAGCCAAGGGCCACGAGTAAGTCGGCTGGTCAATGGCCGCGTCGGCACTATTCCGCCGGGGCGGCTGGCGGTTCGTTTCGCCGGGTGATGAAGCCTTCCAGGAAGTCGAGCTTGCCTTCGACCCGCGCCATGCGCTCGCCCAAGACCGATACGCGCTCGCCGAGAATGTCCACTTTTCTGCCAACCGCCATGATATCGCCCTTCAACTCGTCGCGCACTCCAAGCATCTCACCGCGCAGGCTCTTCATGTCCGAACGCAGCCAAGCGAAGAGGCCGACGATCATTCCGCCGAGGGCGACGACCGTGCCTGCAGCCGCGATGAGCGTTGTCGTCTCCGGTGTCATGGGCGTGGTTTCTCCGGCGGCGTCCCGCTTCGGGCAGTCTGGTAGAACGCCGGAGCCTCCGTAAACATGGCTCCCGCCTCTACACCCACCGCCGCGCCGCCCAGACCACCGCCAGCCCCAGCATCGCGGCCGTCAGGCCGGAGAAGCGCAGGCCCATGGGGGAGGCTTGCGCCAGGCGGAGCATGAAGCGGCGCATGGATTCGGGCGCGGCCAGCCAGACGGCGCCTTCCAGCACCAGCGCGAGGCCCAGCGCTGCGAGGAAGTCGCCGAGGGGGAAGTCTTCCATCCGGGCGACGGGCGGCGGCGGGCTATTCGGTCTTCGAGTCCCTGCCCGAAATGTGGCCGAAGAAGTTGAAGAAGTCGCTGTCCGGGCTCAGCACCAGCGTGGTGTTCTCCTGGCCGAGCGCGTTCCGGTAGGCCTCCATGGAACGGTAGAAGGCGAAGAATTCCGGGTCCTGCCCGAAGCTCTCGGCATAGATGCGGATCGCGTCGGCATCGCCCTCGCCTCGCCGGATCTGCGCCGTCTTCTTCGACTCGGCGATCAGCACCGTGCGCTCGCGTTCGGCGCGGGCGCGGATGCGCTGGGCGAGCTCGGCCCCCTGGGCGCGGAACTCCTTGGCCTCGCGCTCGCGTTCGGTACGCATGCGCTGGTAGATCGACTGCGCATTGGCGTCCGGCAGGTCGGTGCGGCGAATGCGGAAATCGACGATCTCAATGCCGAATTCCTTGGCCTCCGAGTTCACCGCCTGCTGGATGCTGGCCATGATGTCGCCGCGTTCCTCGGAGAGGATCGAGCTGAAGCTGTTATTGCCGACGACGCGCCGGAGGCTGGAGACGATCACGCCGGCAAGACGGCTCTGGACGCGGGTCTCTGTGCCCACCGACTGGTAGAATTGCAGCGGGTCGTCGATGCGGTAGCGCACGAAACTGTCCACGACGAGGCGTTTCCGGTCCGAGGTGATGATCTCCTCGCCCAGCGGCGCGAAGTCCAGAACGCGGGAGTCGAAATAAACCACGTTCTGCCAGAACGGCGCCTTCATATGCAGCCCCGGCTCCTTGACCACCCGCTTCGGGTTGCCGAACTGCATGACGATGGCCTGCTGCGTCTGGTGCACCGTGAACAGCATGCTGGCGGCGACGATGGCGAGCACGATCAACACGATCGCGCCGGCGAATAGCCCAATATTCCTCATTGCAGGCCTCCCGTGCTGGATTGCGTCCCGCCGTCGCCGGCCTTTATCCGCTTCTGCACTTCGGGCAACGGCAGATAGGGCACGACACCCGACGCGCCGCCGCTCTGGTCGATGACGTATTTATCCGCTTTGGACAAGATTTCTTCCATCGTCTCCAGATAGATGCGCTTGGTGGTCACGTCCTTGGCAGCACTGAACGCCGTATAGACCTGGGTGAAACGCTGGGCGTCGCCTTCGGAGCGCGCCACGACTTCCTGCTTGTAGGCTTCCGCCTCCTGCACCAGCCGTTCCGCCTCGCCGCGTGCGCGGGGGATGATGTCGTTGGCGTAGGACTCCGCCTCGTTGCGCAGCCGTTCCTGATCGGCGCGGGCGCGCTGCACGTCGCGGAAGGCGTCCACCACCTGGTTGGGCGGATCGACCTTCAGCAATTGTACAACCGTGATCTCGATGCCGGTCCCGTAGTCGTCGAGGATGATCTGCAGGCCGGCCTTGACCTTGTCCTCGACCTCGCCGCGGCCCTCGGCGAGCGCGGCGGCGATCTGCGTCTGCCCGACAATCTCGCGCATCACGCTCTCGGAAGCCGCCTTCACCGAACGCTCCGGCTCGCGCACATTGAACAGGTAGTCGCCTGCGTCCTTGATGATCCAGAAGACGACGAAGTTGATATCGACGATGTTCTCGTCGCCGGTCAGCATCAGCGCCTCCTCGGTGCTGCGGATGCCGACCTCGACGCGGTTGACGCGCGTGACCTTCGGCGTTTCCACGTCCTCTATGGGATAGGGCAGATGGTAGTTGAGGCCCGGCGTGGTGGTGCCGATGCGCTCGCCGAAACGAAGCACCACGCCCTGCTCGTCCGTCTGCACGCGGTAGAAGCCGCTCAGCACCCAGATGGCGAGCAGCACGACGACGATCAGCAGAATGCCGATGCGCCCGCCGCGGCCGCCGCCTCCGCCCGGCACACGCCGGCGCAGCCAGTCCTGCAGGCGCCGGATCGCTTCCTCGATATTCGGAGGTTGCACGCCGCCGGGCCCGCGCCCGCCGCCCCAGCCGCCGCCGCCCTGGTTGCCGCCGCCGCCGCCCCAGGGGCCGCCGCTGCCGCCGCCTCCGCCGCTGCCGCCTCCGCCGCCCCAAGGGCCGCCGCTGCCTCCGCCGCCTTGATTATGCCAGGGCATGGGCCTACCTCTCGTTGCCGTTCCGCGTGCGTCCGCCGAATTCGCGCATGGCGCCTTATAGAACAAGGCGCCCGGCGTTGGAATGGGGCGCGCACATCGCTCATGCCAACGGAGGCGCACGGCGTCGATGGCCGGACCCATGGAAGCAGGCATTCGCGCCGCCGCAGAGGCCGTGGCGCGCATCGGGCGCGTTGGCGGCGTCGCCTTCAAGGACGGCGCGGTGCAGGTCTCGCTGGAAGTGGACCCCGGCCGGGCCGAGGAAGCCGGGAACGAGCGCCGCGCCATCGAAGCCGAACTCGCCCGCCTGCCCGGCGTCACCAGCGCCACCGTCGTGCTGACCGCCGAACGCGCCGCCGCGCCGCCCCCGACACGCCCGCCGGCCGGCGGGGCATCCGGGCGCGCAACCGGGCATATCGACCTGCCGGGCGTGAAGGCCATCGTGGCCGTCGCATCGGGCAAGGGGGGCGTCGGCAAATCGACCGTGGCCGTCAATCTCGCCGTCGCGCTCGCGCGCCAGGGCTTGGCGGTGGGGCTCATGGACAGCGACATTTTCGGCCCCTCGCTGCCGCGCATGATGGGCATTTCCGGCAAGCCCGCGCTCGCGGACGGGAAGACGCTCATCCCGATGCGCAAATGGGGCGTGGCCTGCATGTCGATCGGCTTCCTGATCGCGGAAGAGACGGCGATGATCTGGCGCGGGCCGATGGTGATGAGCGCCGTCCAGCAGCTCATCGGCGATGTCGCGTGGGGCGAGCTCGACGTGCTGCTGATCGACATGCCGCCGGGGACGGGAGACGCGCAACTCACCCTCTCGCAGCGCGTGCCGCTCACCGGCGCGGTGATCGTCTCGACGCCGCAGGATATCGCGCTGCTCGACGCCCGGCGCGGCATCTCCATGTTCCGCAAGGTCGAGGTGCCGGTTCTGGGCATCGTCGAGAACATGTCTGTGTTCGTCTGCCCGCATTGCGGCGAGGGCACGCATATCTTCGGCTCGGGCGGAGCCAGGGCGGAGGCGGAAAAGCTCGGCGCGCCCTTCCTCGGCGAAGCCCCGCTGGCGCTGGAACTGCGCGAGCGCTGCGACGCCGGCACGCCCGCAGCCGCCGACGACGCCTCGCCCTCCGGCCAGGCCTTCCGCGAGATCGCCGCCCGCCTCTGGCGCGAGGTCGAAGCCCGCCGCACCGCCAGCCCCGCCCCGCCGCGAATTGTTATGGAATAGGGAGCGGGCGCGCACCCTCCTTCTGCGAGCGCATCTGCATCTGTATCATCGCCGGCGAGCATCCATTCTGCAGGAGGCGCGGCCCGGGACGGCCGGGCGCGCGACGCGACGGAGGAACGACACTGTGATCAAGCGTTTCGGAAGCCTGTTTGCCGGCCATATCGACCTGGACGACATGGGCCAGGACGCCACGCCGGCGAACGACCGGCGCTACGACAACGATGAACTGGCCTCGGTATTCAAAAAGACCGAGGCGATGGCCGTGCGCATGGACGAGCTCGGCTACGACAATTTCTGGCTGGCCGAGCACCATTTCCAGCACGAGGGCTATGAGTGCATCCCGAACCTGCCGCTGTTCTTCGTGCATCTGGCGCACCTCACCAAGCGGCTGCGCTTCGGCTGCGGCTTCAACGTCACCACCATGTGGCATCCGCTGCGCCTCGCGGAGGACTTTGCGACCGCCGACATCCTGACCGGCGGCCGGGTGATCTTCGGCGTCGGGCGCGGCTACCACACCCGCGAGGTCGAGACGCTGGGCGGCGTGCTGATGGACGCCGACGCCAACCGGGACCTGTTCGAGGAACAGGTCGAGATCGTCCTCAAGTCCTTCCGGGAAGAACACTTCTCGCACAGCGGCAAGAACTACACCCTGCCGCCGCGCGTGCCTTACCGGGGCTACGACCTGGAGGAGATCACGCTTGTGCCGCGCCCGGTCAACCAGCCGGTGGAGTGCTGGCAGCCGATCGTGAGCGCGCAGCCGCGCGGCCTCGACTTCATGGCGCAGCAAGGCATCAAGGGCGTTGTCGGAGGCGGTTCGGCGCTGCTGGCCGAGAGGCCCATCACCGCCTTCAAGGAAGCCTGGGAGCGGGCCGGCCACAATGTGCAGATCGGCCAGAACCTCTGTATCGGGCTGAACTTCCACATCGCCGAGACGAAGGAACAGGCGATCCGCGAGGCGACGCCGTTCTTCGAAGAGCATGTCAAGATGTTCGCGCCGCTCGGCATGGTGCCGATGAAGCCGGAGCAGCTGCAGCGGGTGAGCGAGCGCGGCGACTGGGCCGAACTCAACATTCCGACGCTGGAGCGCGCGGCGGAGGCCGGCTCCTGGTATTGCGGCCCGCCGGAAGGCTTCATCGACTACCTGGAGGCGCTGCAGGCCAAATATCCCGGCCTCGAGGATATCAATGTCCAGTCGAGCATGGGCACGCCGCTCAAGGTGATGATCGAGCAGCTGGAACTCTTCGCCAACGAGGTGATGACGCCCTTCCGGCAGCGGCAGACGGCCAGGGCGGCCTGAGGCGAAGCCCGGAGCTAGTGTCCTGATCGAGAAGTTTATTTGATAATATCCGCCACATTTGGTGGAGGTAGGGCTCATGGGCAGGCCAGCAGTGTCGATCATCTTGTCGGAAGCGGAGCGGGGTGAGTTGGCAGGCCTGGCCCGCCGCCGGAAGACGGCCCAAGGACTGGCGCGGCGGGCCCGGATTGTGCTGGCGGCGGCCGAGGGGCTGGACAACAAGATGATCGTGGCTCGGCTGGGCGCCGACGCGAACACGGTGGGCAAGTGGCGTCGTCGCTTTTCTGAGCGCAGGCTGGACGGTCTCTACGATGACCCGCGCTCCGGGGCTCCGCGCAAGATCGGCGACGAGCAAATCGCGGAGGTCATCGGGCGCACTCTGGAAGAGACGCCACCGGACGGCACGCATTGGAGCCTGCGCTCAATGGCCCGCGCTGTGGGCTATGCGCCTTCGACCATTCACCGGATTTGGCAAGCCTTCGGCCTGCAGCCGCATCGCTCAGAGACGTTCAAGCGGTCATCGGACCCGCTGTTTGTGGAGAAGGTGCGCGACATTGTCGGGCTGTATCTGAGCCCTCCGGAACGGGCGCTCGTGCTGTGTGTGGACGAGAAGAGCCAGATCCAGGCGCTGGACCGCTCCCGTCCGCTTCTCCCCATGCGGCCCGGGCAGGTCGAGCGACGCACCCACGACTATGTGCGCCACGGCACCACCACGCTCTTCGCAGCCTTGGACACCGCCACCGGAAAGGTTATCGGGCAGTGCTTTCCGCGCCACCGTGCACGGGAGTTCCTGGCCTTCCTGCGCACCCTCGAAACCCGGGTCCCCGACAACCTCGACGTCCATCTGGTGATGGACAACTACGCCACCCACAAGACCCCTGCCGTCCAACGCTGGCTGGCCCGGCATCCCCGCTGGCATGTCCACTTCACGCCGACCGGCGCCTCCTGGCTGAACCAGGTCGAGCGCTTCTTCGCCCTCCTGACCGAAAAACAACTGCGGCGCGGGGTCCATCGTTCGACAGGGGAACTCGAACACGCCATTTGCCACTACATCGACACCGTCAACGCAAACCCGCGACCCTTCCGATGGACCAAGGCCGCCGACGACATCCTCGCCACCATCAAACGGTTCTGCCTGCGCACTCTCGAAACTGCCGAGCGCCAAAGCACCATCATTAAAACTTCAGAATCAGGACACTAGAGCAAAATCCGTTCGGGTCGGATCGCATTTCGGGCCACCCCCCCATTTGTCGCCCCGGCCTGCGAGCCGGGGCCCAGCCCTGCCGTCCGAGCCAGGCGGGAAGGCCGGAAGATGGACCCCGGATCTCCGCTTCGCTCCGTCCGGGGTGACAATGGAGGGCCTGCCGAAGGCTGCGGTTCAATACGAAGGGATCGTACTCTAGCCACGCTCCGCCAGAACCGCGCCCGAGGCGAACAGCGCCTCGATCTCGCCCGCATCGACGCCGGCTTCGGCAAGCACGTCCGCGCTGTGCTCGCCGAGCAGCGGCGTCGGACGGCCGGCCGAGGTTGCGGTGTCCCGGAAGCGGACATAGTTCCAGGCGATCTGCATCCGGCCGGCCGTCGGGTGGCGGGCCTTCGTGACCAGGGCGTTTGCGTGGGAGGCGTCGTCGTCGAGGAAGAGTTCGCTCGCCGCGCCCCGCGCCTCTGCGGCGGGAACGCCCGCCTCCTGCAACGCCGCCAGGGCCTCTTCCAGCCGCCGGCCGGCAAAGGCCTCCGCCATCGCGCGGGCCAGCGGCGACTCGGCCGGATGCCCTTCGCCCGCCGGGTCCAGCGCGCCGAGCCCGAGTGAGCCTGTCAACGCCGCCCGCGCCTCCTGCGTATCCGCGGCGACATAGATCCACCCGTCGGCGACCCGGTAAAGCCGGTGGAAGGCGTCGATACCGTGCTGGCCGGTGTCGGCCAGCGGCCGTTCCGCCTTGCCGCGCCACTTTCCGAACCAAGGCGAACTCAACACCACGGCGGCGTTGAGCAGGTTGCTGTCCACCCGCCGCGCGGCCCCGCCCTGCCGACGCGAATAGAGCGCCAGGATCGAGCCGAGCGTCGCCATGGCGCCGGCGGTGAAATCGGTCGGCGCGAGCTGGGCCGCGAAGGAGGGCGGGTTGCCGCTGCCGCCCTGCGCGCGCGACAGGCCCATCAGCGCCTGCGCCAGCGGGTCGATGCCCGGCCGCTTCGAATAGGGGCCGGTCAGGCCGTAGCCGGTGACATGGGCCTCGATGAGCTTCGGATCGACATGCGCGCCGATGCCCATGCGGTGCGTCGCGCCGGGGCGGAGATTGGCGAGCATGATGTCGCAGCCGGCCGCCACGCGCTGGATCGCTTCCTTGCCTCCCGGCTTGCGCGCGTCGATGCAGAGCGAGCGCTTGTTGAAGTTCAGGTTGTAGAAATAGTTGCGCCCGATGGGCCGCGAGATGTCTCCGCCCGGCGGTTCCAGCTTGATGACATCGGCGCCGAGATCGGCCAGCAGGCGACCGCCCGTCGGCCCGGCGATGAGATTGGTGATCTCCAGCACCCGCACGCCGGCGAGCGGCGGGGGGTCTTCCACCCCGTCCGCCGCCGATGCGGGCACGGCTGCCAGCGGCGGGAGGTCGGGCGCGGGCCCGGCAGCGGCGGCGCGCGGCTTCGGGTCCGCCGGCGTCTCGGCGAACCGGATCGGCGCGCCCATCTGCACCGCCGCGCCGACAGCGGGGTCCTCAAGCGCGAGCACCATGGCGTTGTGATGTATCTGCGGATCGTCGAGGACGATCGCACCCTGCCGGATCGGCGCGAACGGGACGTCGGCGGCCTCGAAATCGGCGGCCCAGTCGGCCGCATTGCGCGTCTTCATCGCCCCCGCGATTGCGTCGCGAAGCTCCTCTTCCTCCACCATCCCGTCGCCTCTGCGCACCTCCTGGAAGCGCGGCTCGGCCACGAGATCGCCAATGCCCATGATCTCGGAAGCGCGGGAGATGAAGCGCTCATGCACGCAGCCGAGCTGGATGTATTCGCCGTCCGCGCAGGCATAGAGGCTGTAGAAGGGCGCGCTGCCGGAGGGATGGGTCTGGAAGACGAGCGGCGGGATGTTCTCGGCGACCACCTTCGGATGGAAGAGAAGCGCGCCGGCGAGCAGCGAGGTCTCGACGATGCGGCCGCGGCCGGTGGTCTCGCGCGCAAGCAGGCCGGCGGCCGCGCCGATGCAGGCGAACAGCGCCGCCCCGGTGCTCGGCAGCGGATGCGGCACATGCACCGGGGCGGGCCTGAAGCCCGGCATGCCCGAGAGAATGCCCGCGCGCGCCATCGCCAGGTCGTCCACCGGCGGATCGTCCCGCCATCGGCCCTTCATGCCGTAGGCCGTGATCGAGCAGGCGACGAGGCGCGGGTTCGATGCCCGGAGCTTCGCCGGCGCAACCATCGCCTGCTGCGGCGCGGAGGGCGCGAAGTCCTGCAACAGCACGTCCGCACCCGGTAGCAGGCGCGCGAGCGCGTCTTCCGCGCCGGCGGCTTCCGGGTCCCAGTCGAAGGCCTCCTTGCCCCGGTCCCAGACAGCGAAGCCGCCGCTGCGGTGCAACGGGGCCGCGGCGTGGACGGCGCGGAGCACGCGCGCGCCCGAATCGCCCAGCAGCATGCCGGCAAAGGCGCCGGCGGGGCCGGAGGTGAAGTCGAGGACGGTAATGCCGTCGAGCGGTAGCGTCATCGGGGAGCGCGCCTTTCTTTATCGCTGCGCGTGGTTCGGCACAATTCCAGCGTTTCGCCGGCTGCCGCAAGCGGGCTCAGTCGTCTGGGACCAGCACCGCCTTCCCGATAACCTTGCGGTCGAGCACCAGTTGCAGCGCCTCGGCCGCGCGGGAAAACGGGATGCGGTGGCTGATATGCGGGCGCAGGCCGTCCTCGGCCACCCAACGGGTCAGGTAACGCCATGTTTCTTCCGGCAGGTTCGGGTCGCGCCGGCCCGACTCGCCTGCGCGCACGCCGATCACCTCGATGCCCTTGATGAGGATATGGTTGACCTTCGCGACAGGATGGCGCCCGCTCGTGAAGCCGATTGCGAGTATCCGCCCGCCCCAGGCCGTCGAGCGCATGGCCTCGTCGAAGGCGTCGCCGCCCACGGGATCGTAGACCAGGTCGGCGCCGCGGCCTCCGGTCGCCGCCATGACCGCCCCCCGGAAGCCGCTGCGATAGTCGATGGCGACATCCGCCCCATGTTCGCGGAGGACGGCCAGTTTTTCTTCTCCCGCCGCAGCGGCGATCACCCGTGCGCCCAGCCGCTTGGCGCAATGTATTGCCGCCATGCCGACGCCGCCGGCCGCGCCCAGCACCAGCACGGTCTCGCCGGGCGCCAGCCGGCCGCGTTGCAACAGCGCATGAAGAGCCGTGTGGTAGGCGGAACGGAACGCGGCGGCTTCCGCCATGTCGAGCTCCGGCGGCACCCGGCGCACGCGGTCGTAGGTCACCGCCGCCAGTTCGGCGAAGCCGCCGGGCCGGTGGCTCACGACCACCCGGTCGCCCGGTTCGTAAACATTGCTGCCGAAGCCGGTGGCGACAACCGTGCCGGCAGCTTCCAGCCCGGGCACGAAAGGCAGGTCGGGCTTGAGCTGGTAGCCGCCGGCCACCATCAGCGCATCGACATAGTTGACGCCCCAGGCCTCCTGCCGGACGAGCACCTCGCCCATTGCAGGCACCGGGTCGGGCCGCTCCTCGACCGCAAGCACATCGGGGGTGCCGAGCTCGCGGCAAACGACTACACGCATGGGCTGTCGAAGATGGATGCGAACATCGGGAAGGGCCGGCTCTTCCGGAACGGATGCCACAGCATTGCCCCGCCGGCACGCCCTGACAAGAGTGCAGCAGCAGTGCCCGGCGCTGACGACACCCGAACACACCCGCGTTTAAAGGCCCAAATGAATGAAATCCATTCACGCCGTGAATGGATATCATTCATGCAATGCTGCTTCACACCCTTCTCCGACGGACAAATGGCCCCGTCGCAGCAGGCCGTTGAATGCCCCATAGTTTGCGTTCCGATTCCCTTGAGGCACAGGTTGCGCGACCGATGACCGAAAACGCCCCGCTCCCGCTCGCCGGCATCCGGGTGCTGGAGTTCTGCCAGACGATCATGGGGCCGAGCTGCGGCCTTGTGCTCGCCGATCTCGGCGCCGACGTCATCAAGGTCGAGCCCGCGCCGGACGGCGACAAGACCCGCCGCCTGCCGGGCTTCGCCGCGGGTTTCTTCGGCGGCTTCAACCGCAACAAGCGCTCGCTCGCCGTCGATCTCAAATCGGACCGGGGCCGGGAGGTCATCCACCGCCTCTCCGGCAGCGCCGACGTGGTTATCGAGAACTACGCGCCCGGCACCATGGAACGGCTGGGCTGCGGCCGGGAGACGCTTCGGGACATCAACCCAAGGCTTATTTTCGCCTCGCTCAAGGGCTTCCTCTCCGGCCCTTACGAGAACCGGCCGGCGCTCGACGAGGTGGTGCAGTTCATGGCGGGCCTCGCCTATATGACCGGCCCGCCCGGCCAGCCGCTGCGCGCCGGCACCTCGATCATCGACATCATGGGCGGCAGCTATGCGGTCATCGGCATCCTCTGCGCGCTGAAGGAGCGCGAGACGACCGGCAAGGGGCAGTTCGTCAAGTCGGCCCTGTTCGAATCGACCGCCTTCCTCATGTCGCAGCACATGGCCGGCATCAGCGCGACGGGGCGCGAGCCGCAACCCATGCCGGCCCGCGCCCGCGCCTGGGCAATTTACGAGACCTTCGAGACCTGCGACGGAAAGCAGGTCTTCATCGGCATTACCAGCGACAACCACTGGCGCTCCTGGTGCGAGCATTTCGGCTGGGCGGACGAGCTGGCCGACCCCCGCAACGCCACCAATGAAAGCCGCGTGGTCGAGGGGGACCGGCTCGCCGCCCGCATCGCCGCCATCGTCGAGGCGCGCACGCTCGCCGAGATGACGGCGGTCCTGGAGAAGATCGCGGTGCCCTTCTCGCCCGTCGCCAAGCCGGTGGACCTGTTCGACGACCCGCAGCTGAACCATGAAGGGCGGCTGATGGACGTGCAGCTTCCCGGCGGGCCCGCCACCCGCCTGCCGCGCCTGCCGGTCGAGATCGGCAACCACGATTTCGCCCTGCGCCGCCAGCCGCCGGGCGTCGGCGAGCACACGGCGGAAATTCTGTCCGAAGCCGGTTTTCGCGAGGAGGAGATCGAAGCGCTGGCGGCGGCCGGGACGGTCAGCCGGTAAAGGCGCGGTAGTCCTCGACGACATCCCCGACGGCCGCCTCCAGCAGCCTTGCGCCATCCTCGGCGCGGGCGAGCGAGGCGTCGGAGCCGATGCGGCCGTCCGGGAACCGCGCCCGGTAGGCGTCCGGTTCCTTCTCGAAGCCGGCCGGCGCGCATTTCGGCGTCATGGCCACGCCCTCGCGCCGGGTCTCGGGTGCGACATGCCAGGCAAGCGCGATCTCGGACGGCGTGGCATGCGTCCCCTCCGCCTTGCCGTAGAGTTCCTTGGCAAGTGCGCGCACGCGCGGGCCGGCAAACCAGTTGTGCAGCTTGCAGCGCGGCGCCTCCGTCCCCTCCAGCACGCCGCGGATGAAGGGGATGTTGCCGCCGTGCCCGTTCAGCACATAGACATGGGCGAACCCATGCCGGGCCAGCGAGCCCACCGTCTCCCGCAGCACCGCCTGGAAGGTCTCGGGCGTGAGCGTGATCGTGCCCGGAAAGGCCATGTGGTAGGGCGCGACGCCGAGCGCGAGCGTGGGCGCAACGAGGATGCCGAGACGCTCCGCCGCCACCGCCGCCACGGCTTCGGGACAGAGCGCATCCGTGCCGAGCGGCCCGTTCGGCCCGTGCTGTTCCGTCGAGCCGACCGGCAGCAGGATACCGTTCGCCCGGTCGAGATAGGCCCCGACTTCGGGCCAGGTGAGACGATCCAACCGCATGGGGACAGCATATAGCGCGAAAGGGGTTTTACATATTCAGGAAAGACGTCAGAAACCTTCGTACGACGATGAAGGGGCTACAGTGCGACACGCTGAAGCATCTTGGGACGCAGCCGGACTATGCAATGAGTCTGTCGGAGGTTTCCCCAGTTCCAGCCGCAGGGCAGTGTACCTACATGCGAAAACGCTAGGGAAACAATCCCAAGCGCCGAATACTTCCAAGAAATGAAACCTCTCCGGACATGCTGGACCGCATAATCGGAGGAGCACGCTATGTCGGGAGCGCCCACCACAAAAGACGGCCCGGCGACTATGGTTTCCACCCGCCTGCCAACCCGCGGCCGGACAAGTCGCTGTGCGACAATAGTCGAGCCGTTCGCAAGAACGAAGCGGTGGCATTGTTTCGTGAAGGGGTGACCCGCGGGATGGTCAGCAGCCATTTTCTGGGCGACCTGCCCAAATACGTCTGGGCCGTGGATTCCGTCGGACGGGCATATGAGGCGAAAATTGGCGGAGCCGACAATCGCGAGTAACATGGCTACGAACTGGAGGAGAACGAAGCGCACATGCGGCGGTTGGTTCTGAAGGAATGGCAGGCGCGATGCCCGGCAGTCTGAATATTTCTCTGGCTTCCAAGTCTCTAAGTTCCGGTACGGCGGAAGAACGGGCCACGTTCGGCCTGCTGTCGATTGCGGCAAACGGTCGGCTGCTCACCGAGGGAGCCCGGATTGGCGGTCGACCGGTCCTACGCGATGGTCCCTACGTGTCGGGCTATCCCCTCGCCGAATGGCTGGTTTGGAACTGGTGGCGACTGCGTTGGGAATCCGCCCGGCCCTCCGCAGAGGATGCACGAAACCATTGGGATTTCGCCCATAGAATGACCACTGTCGGGGACGGCTACGTATGGCCGGACATCACCGTCTGCTACGACGGTCCGCAAGCCGTTCTCGTTTCCAGACCGTGTGCGGCTTCGGAAAAGGACATGTTCCGTTATCTCGGACCGGCGCGCCGGGAGGCGATCCCGGCCGGCGATCTTGAAGACGCGATCGACGATTTCGTATCGATTGTCATGAACCGGCTTCGGCGTCGGCAATTGTGCAACACCAACCTCCGCCGTCTTTGGAACGAACTAACGGAAGAGCGCAACGACCCGGAGCTTTCACGCTTTCGACGGATGGAGGCGCAACTTGGCTGCGACCCCGACGAAGCTGACGAACGAATTGTTCGACGTTGTCTGGACGACGCAGTCGTGCTCGGCGACCGCGCATGGGGAGAAATAGCGGCTGACATTGCGTTTCGAGGTGAAACCGCCGATCGAATCGCGTCTGCCGAAGACTTCCGGGGCATAGCGCGTATAAGCGGTTTCGAGGCCGATACGTGCGATGCGGTCGATCTGGACGCTGCATCTAAATCGCCACCGCTAGCAGTTGCCTGGGAACTCGGAGAAGCTGCTGCACGGGCTCTGCGCCATCGAGAAGGACTTGACGGCCAAGCTCTGCCCGATAGACGTCTCGCCGCGTTCGCCGGCTCACCGGCCGATACGGTGTCGAGAACGGACAGGCGCGGAAACGACCTGCCTTTCGCCCTCGACGGCGAAGGAAACACCACTCGTATTGTCCTGCGCTCAAAATGGGAGACCGGCCGGCGCTTCGAACTGGCGCGCCTGATCGGCGACCGTTTGCTGGCGAGCAATATCGTACCTGAAAACGAGGCTCTGTTTCCGGCAACACGCAGCTATAGCTACCGACAGAGGGCGCAACGAGCTTTTGCCGCAGAGTTGTTGAGTCCTTTCCATGCAGTGGATGAAATGCTGTCCGGCGACTATTCCGAGGAGCGGCAAAGCGAGGTCGCAGAGCACTTCGAAGTGTCGCCGATGACGATCCGGACCCAATTGGTGAACCGTAAGCGCCTTGATCTCGATGACGCTCCCGATATCGCCGGGCGTGGCGCCACCGCATAGTCTTTCCACCCGATTGTCGGCGAGGAGAACCATGTGAGCAACTCCGGGAAACCGGTGCCCAAGGACACGAAACCCGCAAGCGCAGCCCCGGCACCATCTGCACGGTCTGGCTTGCATGACCTGCTTGCGTCCTCCCCTCTCAACCGCCTCGACTTCGAGGAGGTGGGTGTGCGCAGCTTCGTTCGTAAAGTCGAAATTGTAGGCGCGCCCGCCCGCTTGCACGCCCGCGTGCGGGTCGTTAGGGTGCGCGCCTTCCTGGGGGTCCGTAGCTCAGTCGGTTAGAGCGCCGTCTTGACATGGCGGAGGTCACAAGTTCAAGTCTTGTCGGACCCACCATTCCCTTTGAAATGAAGTTGCGGGGCCGATGTTCGAGGGCTTCGAGGAGCGGCAGGTCGAGGGCGAGGGCGTCCCGCTCCATCTGCGCATCGGCGGCAACGGCCCGCCCGTGCTGCTGCTGCACGGTTATCCGCAGACCCACGCCATCTGGCACGTCGTAGGCCCGCGCCTCGCGGAGCGTTTTACGGTCGTCTGCCCCGACATGCGCGGCTACGGCCGGAGCGGAAAGCCCGCGAACGACCCGGAGAACCGCGCCTATTCCAAGCGCGCCATGGCCGCCGACATGGTGCGCGTCATGGAGCGCCTCGGCCATCCGCGCTTCCACCTCGCCGGGCACGACCGGGGCGGGCGCGTCGCCTACCGCCTGGCGCTCGACCATCCGGATGCGGTGGTCCGCCTTGCCGTGCTCGACATCGTGCCGACCCTGGAACAGTTCGAGCGCCTCGGGCGGACCGGCGGGCTGGACGCCTTCCACTGGTTTTTCCTGGCCCAGCCCGCGCCCTGGCCGGAGACGATGATCGGGCGCGACCCGGACTGGTTCCTGCAGAACCTGCTGGGGCGCTGGTCGGCGACGGAGTGCTTTGCCGAGGCGGCCATGGCGGACTATCTGGCCGCCTTCCGCGACCCCGAGACGATCCGCGCGACCTGCGACGACTACCGCGCGGGCGCCACCATCGACTGCGAGTTCGACGCCGCCGACCGCGAGGCGGGACGGCGCATTACCGCGCCGCTGCTCGCACTCTGGGGCGCGGCCGGCCGGCCGCACAAGCGCGATTCGGTGCTCGAGATCTGGCGCCTCTGGGCGGACCGGGTGGAGGGCGAGGGTTTGCCTTGCGGCCACTTCCTGCCGGAGGAGATGCCGGAGGAAACCGCGCAGCGGCTGGAGGCGTTCTTCTCACTGGCCTGAGCGGCCCCTCGCTGTTATAGAAGCGGCGGAGGCCGGCGGCGGGCGGACCCCTCGCCAACCCGGTCAGGTCCGGAAGGAAGCAGCCGTAACGAGTTTCCGGTCCGGGTCGCCTGCCGGCCTCTGCTATCCCCTGCGAAAGTTCGCGCGTTCCCATGAGCGCCGGCCGATAGGCTAAACTGCCCGCGATGAGCGAGACTCCTGCCGCCTACCGGGTGCTGGCCCGCAAATACCGGCCCGCCGCCTTCGGCGACCTTATCGGCCAGGAAGCGCTGGTGCGCATTCTCACCAACGCGATCCGGACCGGCCGGATTGCCCACGCCTTCATGCTCACCGGCGTACGCGGCGTCGGCAAGACGACGACGGCGCGGATCCTCGCCTGCGCGGTCAACTGCCTCGGCCCGGACGGCAAGCGGGAGGCGCCGGCGGAGGAGCCCTGCGGGGTCTGCGGGGCCTGCACGGCCATCGCCGCCGACCGCCATGTCGATGTCATCGAGATGGACGCGGCCTCCCATACCGGCGTGGACAATATCCGCGAGATCATTGAGGCAGTACGCTACCGCCCGGTTTCGGCGCGCTTCAAGGTCTATATCGTCGATGAAGTGCACATGCTCTCGCGCAATGCGTTCAATGCCCTGCTGAAGACGCTGGAGGAGCCGCCGGAGCATGTGAAATTCATTCTCGCGACGACCCAGATACGTGCCGTGCCGGTAACGGTGCTCTCCCGCTGCCAGCGCTTCGACCTTCGCCGGGTCCCGGCCGGGATGCTGGAAGCGCATTTCGCCGCCGTGGTCGCGAAGGAAGGTGCCGAAATCGAGCCGGAAGCGCTGGCGCGGATCGCGCGCGCCGCCGACGGCTCGGTGCGGGACGGCCTCTCCATTCTGGACCAGGCAATCGCCGAGGCCGACGGCGGCAGGATCGCCGCGGACGCCGTGAACGAGATGCTGGGGCTCGCCGACCGGCTGGATATCTACGACCTGTTCGAGGCGCTGATGCGCGGCGAGCCGGCTGTGGCACTTGCCCAATTCGACGAAATGTACAGGGCAGGAGCCGATCCGGGCCTTGTGCTCCAGGACATGGCGGAACTGGTGCATCGGCTGACCCGCGCCAGGGTCGTCCCGGCGCAGGCGGAGGACGCCGCGCTGCCGGAAGCGGAGCGGGTGCGCGGCCGCAAGCTCGCCGAAGCGCTGTCCTTGCCGGCGCTGACGCGCGTCTGGCAGCTCGTGCTGAAAGGCATCCAGGAAGTGAATACGGCGCCGTCCGCCAAACCGGCATTCGAGATGGTGCTGCTGCGCATCGCCTATGCCGCAGGTTTGCCGACGCCGGCCGAGGCGATTGAGCAACTGCGCGCCGGCGCGCCGGCCGCGCCGGCTCCGCCGCCGCAACGCATAAGCGAGCCGCCTCCCGCGCCTGCCCCTGCGCGAGAGAGAAGCGAACCGGAACCGGCTCCTGCCCCTCCGCCCGATCCGCCTCCGCCGACCGAAGACGACCTGGCGGCTGCAATGGCCGGGGAACCTGCCCGACCGGCCGCGGAAATGCCGCCTCCGGCGCCGCCGCAGCTTGTCGAGCTTCCGGACTTCGACGCCGTTGCGGCGCTGTTCGAGGAACGGCGCGAACCGCGCCTCTATTCGCATCTGGTCCGGGACGCGCATCTTGTCTCTTTCGAGCCGGGGCATATCGCGCTCAGGCTCGGCGAGAGGGCGCCGGGCAACTTCGCCGCCGAGGTCGGCTCGCGCCTGACCCGCTGGACCGGCCGGCCCTGGACGGTGTCGGCAGTCGAGGAAGGCGGGGAAGCCACGCTCGCGGAACAGCATGAGGATGCCCGGCGCGACCTGTTCAAGCGCGCCAGCCAACATCCGCTTGCACAGCAGACGCTGGAAATCTTCCCCGACGCGGCGATCGCCGATATACGCCCGATCCAGCCGGGCGAGGCGCTGCCCGACGCACCCGAGGAACAGGACGACGACCGATGAAGAACCTCGCCGACATGATGAAGCAGGCCCAGGAAATGCAGCAGAAGATGACCGAGATGCAGGAGGCGCTGGCCGCGCATGAGGTCGTCGGCAAGGCGGCAGCAGGCATGGTCGAGGTGCGCATGAACGCCAAGGGCGAATTGCTGGGCCTCCGCATCGACCCCAGCCTGATCGACCCGGCCGAGGCCGAGGTCATGGAAGACCTGATTACGGCAGGCTTCAACGACGCACGGGTCAAGGCCGAGGCCCATGCACGCGAGGAGATGCGCCGGGTCTCGGGGGGGCTGGAGCTTCCGCCCGGCTTCAAGCTGCCCTTCTGACATGCCTCCCGGCGACCTGGAGACGCTGATCCGCCTGCTTGCCCGCCTTCCGGGGCTGGGGCCACGCTCGGCGCGGCGGGTTGCACTGCACCTCATCAAGCGTCGCGAGGGCCTGATGATGCCGCTCGCCCGCGTGCTGGAGGCGGCGTCGGTTTCCATCGCGGCCTGCTCCGAATGCCGCAATCTCGACACGACCGACCCTTGCGGCATCTGCGCCGACCCCTCGCGCGACCGGTCGGCGCTGTGCATCGTCGAGGATGTGTCCGACCTCTGGGCGCTGGAGCGGACTGGCGCCTTCCGGGGCCGCTACCATGTGCTGGGCGGCGTGCTCTCCGCGCTCGACGGCGTCGGGCCGGAAGAACTCGGCGTCGCCTCCCTCGTTGCCCGTGCCGGAGAACCGGGCATTGCGGAGGTGGTGCTGGCGACCGGCGCCACCGTCGAGGGACAGACCACCGCGCATTACCTGGCGGAGCGCCTGCGCGACTGCGGCGTGTCCGTGACGCGACTCGCGCACGGCGTGCCGGTCGGGGGCGCGCTCGACTATCTGGACGACGGCACGCTCACCACCGCGCTCCGCGCCCGCAGGCCGCTGTGAAATCCGGTAACGCGGCTTCCGCAGCCCGGCCGTAACCGTCCTTCGCCGCCGGAAGCAGAGCGCACGCAACTTCCCCTCCCGGAGCCCGGCATGAAGCTCATCCAGATGACCGACACCCACCTCACCGCGCCCGGACGGACCATAGGCGGGCGGGACCCGAACGCCAATTTCGAGCGCGCCCTCACACACGCGCTGGACCAGCACCCGGACGCGGAAGCACTCGTCATCACCGGCGACCTCTCCGACCGGGGCGCGCGCTCCGACTACGAACGGCTGAAGTACCGTATCGAAAGGCTGCCGCTGCCGGTTCACCTCGCCATCGGCAATCACGACGACAGGGCGGCATTTCTTGAGGTCTTCCCGGAACTCGCAGACACCGACGGTCATGTGCAGAAGGTTTTCGCCCTCAGCCGAGGAACCGGAATCGTCCTCGATACCTGGGGGCCGGATTCGCCTGCCGGCCACTATTGCAGTGTGCGGTGCGCCTGGCTGGACAGGGCGTTGGCCGGTATCGAGGGCCCGGCCTACCTTTTCATGCACCACAATCCCGTCCCGACCCATCTCGCCCCGCGCGACCGGATCATGCTGCAGGACACAGAGGCCTTCGGCGCCGCGGTCGACCGGCATCGGGACAGGCTCGGGCATATTTTCTTCGGGCATTGCCACCTGCCGCTCTCGGGATCGTTTCACGGCGTGCCCGTCAGTGCGCCGCGCGGCACGAACCATGCGGGTATCGCGAATTTCCACGAAACGGAGACGATCTTCGTATCCGGCCTGCCGGAGGCCTATGCGGTCATCGTCGCCGATGGGCTGTCCGTCACTGTGCTCATGCAGGAATACGGCTATCGGGGAGAGGTGCATATCGACAACCGCCCCGGCGACTCGTAACGGCACGACGCTTCGACCGGCGCCGCGCGCGGACAGCATCGTTCGGCGCGGGCCTTTTCCCGGTCCACGATATGTCGTATCCGACAGGCACTAGTCGATGCGCGCCGGCGCGGCCGGGCAGAATGGACGGGGGATGCGAGGGGGCCTTGCCCGGAGGGGAGTCGGCGCGGCGCTGGCCGGCTGCGTTTTCGCGTCGATCGCCGCATGCACGTCGGCTGCCCCGGTTGCGCCGCCGCCCGTGCCGAGCGAAGCCCATGCCGTGCGGAAGGTCGCCAACGGCATCCTGGGCGAGGCGGAATGGCGGGAGTTTCGAGCCGCGCTCAATGCCGCCTCGCGCGGCAAGTGGGAACAGGCGGCCCGGAGCGCGGAACGGGCCGGGCATCCCCTTGCCTCCGCTGTGGTCGAGTGGCAGCGCCTCCGGAGCCTCGATGCCGACATGTCGTTTGCCGAAATCGAATCCTTCCTGACCGCTCATCCCGACTGGCCCGACCGCGCAACGCTTGTCCGGCGCGCCGAAGAGCTGATGCCGGAGACTTACCCGGACCGGGCCGTGCGCGCCTGGTTCGCCCGCTTCCGGCCGCTGAGCGGCCCCGGCAAGCAACGGCTCGCAGAGGCCCTGATCGCGGACGGAGAGACCGACGCCGGGCGCCGGCTGCTGCGCGAAGCCTGGACCCACGGCGATTTTCCCGAGGACCTTGAGCGGCGTTTCCTGAAAAGGCACCGGAGAGCGCTCAACGGCGAAGACCATAACCGCCGCCTGGACCGGCTGCTCTGGGACGAGCAGTCCGATGCCGCCCGGCGCCAGCTCCGATATGCCGGCAAGGCCCAGGGACGGCTCGGAGAGGCGCGGCTCCGGCTGATGGAGCGCAGGCGGGGCGTGGACCGGGCGATCCGGCAGGTGCCGCAAGCCCTGCGGAGCCATTCGGGCCTCGCGTTCGAGCGAATCCGCTGGCGCCGCCTCGCGGGCAACGATTCCGGCGCTCGGGAACTGCTCCTCGACGCGCCGGCGGAACTCGGCCGCCCCGGCAAATGGTGGTTCGAGCAAAGCTACCAGGTCCGCGAGGCGATAAAGCGCAGCCGGTTCGCGGAGGCCTACGCCATCGCTTCGAAGCACGGGCAGACCGCCAACGGCCCGTTCTCGGAGGCCGAATGGCTGGCCGGCTGGCTGGCCCTGCGGTTCCTGAACCGGCCGGAGGCCGCCGCAAGGCACTTCCAGGCCATGTACGACCGGGTGCGCTACCCGATCAGCCGCGCCCGCGCCGCCTACTGGAGGGGGCGGGCCGCAAAGGCGTCCGGCGACGGGGAGCGAGCGACGGAATGGTATCGGCGCGCGGCCCGCCATCCGACCGCGTTTTACGGGCAGATGGCCGGCAAGGCCCTTTCGCTCGACAGCCGTTTCCCGGTCGAGGAACCGGCCATCGCTCCCGAAGAGCGCGAACGCTTCGAGGCCCGCCCGCCGGTGCAGGCGGCGCGCATCCTGGGCGAGGCCGGGGATTTCGAGACCATGCGGACCTTCGTCTCCCATCTGAGCCGGAGGGCACACACGCCCGGCGGGCATCTGCTTGTCAGCCGGCTGGGGCGGGCATACGGGGCAACGCATATTTCGGTAGGGGCGGCCAAGCGGGCCTGGCGAAACGGCGTTCCGCTTATCGCCGAGGCTTATCCGCTGGCCTTCGGTGCGGACGATATCGGCCGCGTGTCCGATCCGCCGGAACTCGCATTGCTGCTGGGCCTGGCGCGGCAGGAGAGCGAGATGGACCCGTATGCGGTCAGCCGGTCCGGGGCGATGGGCCTGCTGCAGCTGATGCCGGCCACCGCAAGGGAGGTTTCCGGCAGGCTGGGCCTGGCCTACAGCCGGTCCCGGCTCAGGGAGGACCGGGGCTACAACATCGCGCTCGGCAGCGCCTATCTGGCGGAACTGCTCGAGACCTTCCGGGGCGACCGCGCGCTGGCGCTCGCGGCCTACAATGCCGGGCCGAACCGCGTCGAGGAATGGCTGCGCATCTATGGAGACCCGCGCAGTGGCAAGGTCGATGCCATCGACTGGATCGAACTCGTGCCCTTTGCCGAAACCCGCAACTACATCCAGCGCGTCCTCGAAAGCACCGCCGTTTATCGCTACCGCCTGAAGGCTTCTGCGGACTCCGCAGCCGCCCCGGCCGCGGTGCGGATCGCCGCTATCGACTGAAACGCGATGTCCGAACAGGGCAAGTGGCGCAGTGAAGCGGCGATATCCCCAAATCAGGGCTCTCGCACCGGTGTTGACGACTATTGGCCCCGGCACATATGATGACGGCCACTTGCTCCCCGCCGGACTCGCCGCAAGGCCCCGGCGGGGTTATTTTTAGAGGATTGCCGTGCGGAACGAGCCCGAGGTCAAACGCGCCGTTTCCTTCATCGACGGTCAGAACCTGTTCCGGCACGCAAAGGATGCATTCGGTCACCACCACCCGAACTACGATCCGCGCAAACTTGCGGAGGCAGTTTGCGCCGCAAAGGGATGGATCAACAGCGGCGTCCGGTTCTATACAGGCGTGCCGGACGCCAAACAGTCCGCGATGTGGCACGGTTACTGGACACGACGTTTGGTCGCGATGCGGCGCGCCGGGGTCGCCGTAACCACCCGTCCCTTGCACTATCGGAGCGAAAGGGTCCTTCGGGCAGACGGTTCGGTATACGAGAATGCCGCCGGACGTGAGAAAGGTATCGATCTGCGTCTCGGTCTCGACGTGGTCCGCATGGCAAGAAACGACGAATTGGATGTCGCCCTGATATTCAGTCAGGATCAGGATTTGGCGGAAGTAGCGGGGGAAGTTCGAGACATTGCACGCTCTCAGGGTCGTTGGCTGAAAATCGCCTCGGCATTTCCGGCGGGCCAGAATGCTACGTCGAGGCGGGGCATCGACCGTACGGACTGGTTCCAAATGGATCGAGCCTTCTACGACGCCTGCCTCGATCCAAGGGACTACCGCCCGCGTCGCTAGCACCTGCGGTTATGTGTACCCGTCATTGGGCCGCAGCCCCTCAGAGCGTGACAACCACCTTGCCGGTGGCCTGCCGGTCGGTCAGGCGGCGGATGGCTTTGGGGACGTCCTCCAGGCTCCAGGTTTCGGTCACGCGCGGCGTTACCTTTCCTTCGCGGTACCAGGCGGCCAGTTCCTCCATGCTCCGCAGCAGCAGGTCGGGGCGCTCGCGGCGGAAATAGCGCATGGAGGAGCCCATCGCCGAGCGGTGCTTGACCAGCAGGCGGTTGGCCGGGATGCGCGGCACGCCCGCGACGAAGCCGATCAGCAGGATACGCCCACCCCAGGCGAGCGAGGACAGCGCCTCGTCGAACAGCGGGCCGCCGACCGGGTCGTAAACCACGTCCACGCCGCGCCCGTCCGTCAGCTCCGCGACACGCTGCTTCAGGCTCTCCGCACTGTAGTCGATGCCTTCGTCCGCGCCGTGCTGCGCGGCGAGCGCCAGGCGTTCGGGGCTGCTGGCCGCCGCGATCACCCGCGCGCCGAGCGCCTTGCCGCATTCGACGGCCGCCAGCCCGACGCCGCCGGCCGCGCCCAGCACCAGCATGGTCTCGCCGGCCTTGAGGTCCGCCTGCCAGCGGATCGCGACATGGGAGGAGACCCAGGCGGTCGGGAAGGCGGCGGCCTCGATGTCCGTCATGCCCTCCGGGACCGCAAATGTCTCCGTCTCCCGCGCGACCGCGACCTCGCCGTAGCCGCCCCACCAGAGGATCGCCATGACGCGGTCGCCTACGGCCAGCCGCTCGCAGCCGGGCCCGAGCGCCGTCACCTCGCCCGCCGCCTCCAGCCCCGGCACGAAGGGATGGGCCGGCCGCGTCTGGTAGTTGCCGGCGATCATGATCGCATCGGCATAGTTGACGCCGGCGGCGGCGACCCGGATCGCGACCTCGCCCTCTCCGGGCTCCGGCACGGGCATTTCGCGGACTTCGAGGCTTTCGACCTCGCCCCAGGCGGAGCAGACAGCGGCGCGCATGTGTTACGGCTTTCCTTGACGACGGGGACGGGAGCCCGGAGTTTAGCGCCTTCTGCAAACGGAGCGAGAGCCGATGCTCGACGATGCCGCCCTCGACGTGATCTTCCGCAAGGCGCGCACGCACAATGCCTGGCGCGACCGCCCGGTGACCGACGACGACCTGCGCCGCATTTACGAGGTCATGAAATGGGGGCCGACCAGCGCCAATATGAGCCCCGCCCGCTTCATCTTCGTGCGCTCGCCGGAGGCCAAGGCGAAGCTCGC
Source organism: Alphaproteobacteria bacterium (assembly GCA_965261985.1). Taxonomy (GTDB): domain Bacteria; phylum Pseudomonadota; class Alphaproteobacteria; order Bin95; family Bin95; genus Bin95. The sequence goes on along the minus strand of OZ253490.1, from coordinate 2,147,926 downwards.
GCCGGCGCTCTCCTCGGGCAATCTGGACAAGACGATGGCCGCGCCGGCAACGGCGGCGATCGGCTACGACGTGCGCTTCTTCGAGCGCATGGACTACCTCTTCCCGCATGACGACTTCATGGCCAACCTCTACCGGGACGACCCGGAGGCGGCCGAGGAAGCCGGGTTCCGCAACGGCACGCTGCAGGGCGCCTATTTCTTGATCGCCGCCCGGTCGCTCGGCTTCGACATCGGCGCCATGTCCGGTTTCGACAAGGGCATCGTCACCGCCGCCTTCTTCGCCGGGACGAGCGTGAAAGCCAATTTCCTCTGCAATATCGGCCACGGCGACGAATCGGTGCTGTTCCCGCGCCATCCGAGGTTCGATTTCGACGACGCCTGCCAGTTCGCCTGACCGAGCCGGGTCGTTCGACAGGATGGCTCCCGGAAACAGGATCGAGGTGTTCGGTCGGCGCAACGCAAGCAATGTCCTGCCGGTCATGTGGACCGTCGGGGAACTCGAAATCCCGTACACTCGCCACGATACGGGCGGTTCCTTCGGCGGCACCGGGACCCCCGAATATCTGGCGATGAACCCGAACGGGAGGATCCCCACTATCAGGGACGGGGATTTCGTCCTGTGGGAATCGAACGCCATCGTCCGGTATCTGTGCAGGCGCTATGACGAGCACGGCGTCTTGCTGCCCCGGTCCGAAGAGGAATATGCGCTCGCCGACCAGTGGATGGACTGGCACAAGACGACGCTCTACCCGCCTTATATCGACCTCACATGGGCCCTTGTCAGAACCGAGCCGGCGATTCGGGACCGCCGGAAGATCGAGGACCTGCAATCCGAGACCGAAGCCCGACTGGCCATTCTGGACAACCGCCTGGCCCGGACCGGCCATGTTGTCGGCAATCGTTTCACGATGGCGGATATCCCGTTCGGGGCGCTGGTCCAACGGTATCTGAACCTCGAGATCGAACGGCCGCCCTTCCCGCAGATCGCGTCATGGTACGCGCGGTTGTCGGAGCACCCGGCCTTCGCCCGGCATGCGATGTTCCCGTTCCTGTCCTAGCCACCACACCCGGCAGGCAATCAGCCTTAGGAACCGGAGAATTGTGCTCGGCTAACTCTTCACAGTCAAGGGTTTAAAGAAAGCGGGGAGCGGACGGGCATCCACTCCCCGATCTTAGCCCGAAAATCGGACTGTTGCTTCAGTCCCCAAACCACAAAGGACCTTCTGCGTGCTTCAGTCAGGCACGGAAGGTAACCCTCCCGGTTTGCCTCGTCAAGCCGGAAACGGAAAAAATTTGGGGATGAAGACATGGACGACGCCGAGCGTCGAAAATCATGTCAAATCAGGACACTAGAGACCGCCCTGGAGGCGGCAACACCCCGCGCGGCCCCAATCCCACAGGCGGACGCAAACGCGATGCCATCTTCTACGAGGCGCTCGATCGCGCCGAGGGGATACCCGACCTGCCCAAGGGCACCAACCGTTTCACTGCCATCCGGCTGCTTGCCAATCGAAGCTTCGCCAGGGTGCAGGGCTGGCACCCTGCCCTTGTCGCCCAGCTCGACTTCTACATCGGGAAGACCAGACCTCTCGACTGGCTTCCCGGCAATCTCCGCATCGTCTGGCCCCGGGTTGAGGATACAGCGGAGGAGCTGGGCGTCACCGAGGACACTGTGCGAACAAACGACCGCAAGCTGATGCTGCTCGGCGCCGTCGCATTTCAGGACAGCGCCAACTACAAGCGCTTCGGTAAACGGAAGCTCGACAACTCCGGCAGACCTACAGGCCCCATCGTCGAGGCCTGCGGAATCGACCTCGCGCCGCTCGCATTGCTGCTTCCGAACCTCCAACAGGCCGCCGCCGCTCACCAGGCTGCCAAACGCAAACACAAGACCCTGCGCCACCGGCTCTCCCGAGCGCGCTGCCATGCGCGGACCGCTCTGGACGAAGCAGACTGCCATCGCCTCTTCGCACCGACCGAACTGCAATCGCTCCGGTCCGCGTTCCGCGACATCGACAGCTGCCAGCGGCAGGACCGTCTTTCGCTCGAGGAACTGTCCGCGATCTGCGAGACCGCCGAGCGCTTTCACGACGAGCTCGCAGCCAGGATACGCGCCGCATCCATGGACTTTTCGTCAGGGAATACTCCTGCCATGGCACGGGTCCAGCCGGTGCCACAATTACATACAAAGAAAAATTCAGTACTTAACGTTGTAGCGGCGGACCCCCAAACCGACCCATCCTCCGAAACGCTGGAAACGTCCGCCGCCCCCCTTGGACCGGAAAGGGGGGACGGTAGTAGCGGCGAGACCTCCTGTCACCTCGAGGACATCAAGGGTCCCGCCGGCGATCGGGTCCTGGAGGCTCTCAGCCCGCGTATCGCGCGATACCTGCCAGCTGCCGGCGAGCCCTCGATGGCGGACTTTATCGAAGCCGCGAGCCGCGCCCGCCGCGACCTGAAGATCAGTCCCCCACTCTGGGGCGAGGCCTGCCGCAGGATGTCACCGGGAGGCGCCGCTCTTGCACTTGCCCATGTGGCGGCCAAATGGGACGCCGGAAAGATCGAGGAAACGCCGGGTGCGTACTTCCACGGCGTGCTCAAGAAAGCTCTCAAAGGCGAGCTCAAGCTGGGCGCCTCGCTCTGGGGCATGGTCCGAACGGCCGCCGACGAACCGGGACCCGACCCGAACATGGCTGCACCCCGGCCGACACCGGTCGCCTCACCCAAAGCCGCCGCTGCACAGTCGGGACAGGCCCCGCATTCGTTCGCGCTCGCCGCCACGACAACCCTTTCCCCACTGCCAACGCTCTTTCCGGACCAGCCTCCGACACCACCCTCCCGCATCGTTGCCGGCAGGGTGGTGATGAGGCGCGTCTTCTCCGGAATGCCCGATCCCGACAGAGGCGAAATGATGCGGGCCTGGCTTGACCTCGTGCGCAGCCGCAGCCGCTGGCCCTACCTCGACGAGGTGCAAGCCCAGTATGCCGCCATTCATGTCGCCGAAACCTCACCGCCGCTCTCTTCCATGCCTCTCAGACGCCCGGGAGAGGAAACATGACGCGCCTCCGCAGACCGCTTTCCCCGCTTGTTCGAAGACATGCTTCGCCCGATCGAACCGGCTTCCCTCCCGCCGGTCTGGTAGGCAAGTCTCCAGTGCATTCGTATCCGCACACCAACCTGGAGGCTGCCATGCCAACTAACCCAATTCTGCCGGACATCAGGACAGTAGCGGAACTGCTGTCCATGACCGAACTGGCGCTCGGTCCCACGCCATACCCCCTTCCCGTCGACTGGCCGGGGGTCGTGCAGGCCGCCGAAGAGATCATAAGCGCCACCGAAAGGCGCCGCCGGCAACAAGCGCCTACCGCGACAGAAGTTTGGCAAGAAGCGTGCCAGCTTCTCGGACAGAGCGCCGCCTCAGTCGCCGTCATTCTCCAAGCCGTGGACGATGTTCTGAATCCATCGCTTGCGACAGAGTCCGAACGTTTTCAGTTCACGATACGGGCCGTCGCCAACGGTGACTTCACCCTGACTGAAGAAGTTGCCTTTGTCCGCGATTCCGTCGCCCACCGCCGCGACCCCGAACTCAACACCGACTCCAAAATTACGCTTCCCTCTCTAGCGCTTCTCCACGACCTCCTGGGTCAGGTCGATGCCTATTGGTCGCCGGTCTATGCACGCGCCGGCTGGCCAGGCGCCATCCTCGAAGCGCGCCGCGTTGTCTGCGTCGAGAGATGGATCTCGGACGACACCTGGGATGCGGCCGCCGCCAGCCTCGGTTTTCACGCTGCGGCTGTGGCGGTCGTTATGGCGGCAGCGCGGTATTGCCTTGGCACGACCTCAAATCCGGACCGGAGCGTGCGATCGCTCAGCGGCCGTCACGCCGGCCGCGTTCTCGAATTCGATCTCGCCCTGAACCGCCTGATGCCGGAGGTCCAGATAGCCCAGACACCCCCTGACAATCCGACAATCCCCCGCCTGCCGTCAATCAAACAGGTACGCGCCTTGTACCTCTACGCCAGCAGGACCTTCAACCCGCAGCCAGGAAGCACAACCGCTCCTATGCAGCCCGAGCTGCGCCACCGTGGCCCTGACCCAAACGAGTGGAACTGGCTTCTGCTCATCGACTGGACACGCCGCCAGTACTCCGCCCAGCATCCCAATGCCGCAGACGACTACCGACACACCCTCCGGGCCGTCGGGCCTCATGCAGCGACCGTACTCGCGCTCCTCGCCCAATGCCGCCATCCCGGCAATGCGAACGATGCCCGCAGCAGTTTCCTGAATCGAACGCTCCGGGTCGCTTCTTCCGGCCCCCTGAACCTTTCCGAAGCCATCGAAGACGAACTCCGGCTCCTCCAATCGCCGGCCGGCTCCTACTCCTCTCGATTCGAGCCCGGCCCCCGACTGAAGGACCTGAAGACCCTGCTCCCAAACCATGTGTGGTTCCCACCTGCCGGGGATGTGCCTCAATCCTGGGGTTGGACCGCCATCGTCCAGGAAATCCCCCGGCTCGCCGCAACCCTTTCAATCACCACCGAAACCCTGAGCGCCGTCGGCGACGAACTGACCGAACAAGACCTCGCTGCAGCCCTGCTCTTCGCCTCACCCGGACCGTCGTTCTCGACCGTCGAAAAACCATCGCTCTATCTCGAACTTGCCATCGGCCGTTCGCAGCGCATTCCGGCCCGGACCATGCGCACGGACATCCGCCTGGTAACCGATCTCATCGACAGCGAACTCATGCGCGTGGCCACCTTCGCCGCACCCGGTTCCACCATCAACCCCGACGCAATCCCCACACTCGATCAGGCCTTCAAGCTGCTTCCTGTTCTTCTGTTCAACCACCTCCACGAGCTCGGACTGTATCCTCCCAGACCCGCCCTGCCCGAACTGCTTGAGGCCATCGCCAGCCTGATCCGCAAGCATGGCCACCCCATATCCGACAATTCCTGGCGCCGGGCGGTCCACATACTCGGCCCTCACGGCGGGGCAGTTACCGGCGTTCTCCTGGCAACTCTGATCCCCGATCGGCCCGAACGCCAAGCCGGGCCTCCCGAGGAAACCCTCGATACGTACCTCACCTCCCTAGTCTGCGGGGAAATCACCAAACCCGGCCATCTCAGCCGCGAAATAGAAACTGCCCTCGATCTGTTGGGGTTTTTCCAACTCGGAGGGGATTTTTGGCCACTCGTCACCACGGCCCGGGCAAAGCACGACCCCGCAAACCCGCGGCAAGAGCAAGGACCTGAAATATGACCGAACCCGACATCTACGCCGTCATCTCCCAGAAGGGCGGCTCCGGCAAGACGACGATTTCCACGAACCTCGCCGTAGAGGCCTGCCTAGCCGGCAAGAGGACGATGATCGTGGATACCGACCCGCAGGGGTCCTCCGGGACCTGGAGCGATCTCCGCGACCGGCCTCTTCCCGAGGTGCTCACGACCCAGCCGATCCGGCTGGCCCGGGAGATCGGCCAGGCCGCACAGAGGGACTTCGAGGTCATCGTCTTCGACACGCCCGGGCATACCGACATGTCCATGCTCACGGCAGCGCAGCTGGCCCGTCTGGTCATCATTCCCTGCCGGCCCCAGGCGTTCGATCTCGCCTCGATCCGCATGAGCCTCGACGTCTGCCGAATGGCGCAGACACCCGCAGTCATTGCCTTCTCGGCAGCTCCAACCCGCGGTCACCGGCTGGTCGGCAGCGCCAGAACACTCCTGGGCGATCACGACGTTTCGATCCTCCCGACCATGCTTCGTCAACGCACAGCGTTCGCCCACGCCTCGTCCTACGGCCTGGGAGTGAGCGAGTTCGCGCCGCACAGTCCGGCTTCAGCCGAAGCGCAGGCACTCGCCAACGCCGTCTTTGCCTGGCCTGAGCCCGCACTCACCGTCGTCACGACCTCATCCTGACCCTACGGAGGTCGCACCATGACCAGCGCCACAAAGATGCATGCAAAGCTGGGCCAGGCCTTGTCCAACGGTCCCAGAGGTCTGGAAGAAGCCGAAATCCCGAATGCGGTTCCCCACCGCCGTTCCATCCCGGCACAGATCGACATGATCGAAGTCGAAGATCGGCTTCGGTCAGTCGACGAGGCAGCCGTCGAGCACATCGCGGAATCCATGGAGGCGCGGGGCCAGATCTACCCCGTACAGATCAAGACGATCGAGCCTGGCCGGTTCCGTTTGCTCACCGGCGCCCACCGCATTGCCGCGGCTCGCAAGCTCGGCTGGACGCATATCGAAGCATTCCTGGTCGATGACCTCGACGAAGAAGAGGCGACCCTGCTGGAGATCGACGAGAACCTGTGCCGGGCCGAGCTCGATCCGGTCGACAGGGCCCATTTCTTCGCCACTCGCAAGGAGATCTACCAGCGCCTGTATCCCGAAACCCGGAGCGGTGGAGACCGTAAGAGCTCGGAATTCCGAAATAATATCAGATTGCCGAAACGGCACTCTGATCAACAGGACCATGACACCCCCCAAGCCCGCCCGCCTTCATTCGTCGACGATACCGCGGCTTCAACCCGGTGGTCCTCCCGCACTATTCACCTCTACACCCGCATTGGGGAGCAGCTCGACCCCGCCCTTCGCGAGGCTCTTTCCGGCACACCGATCGGCCGGCGGCGGGTGGACCTGGAGCGCATCGCCGACATGGATGCCGACAAGCAGCAAGGTCTGCTGAAGCGCCTGCAGGATGCGGAGCGGCCGCCGGCCTCCCTCTCCGCGCTCATGATGGACCCCTACAGGCCGTCCTCCCCTCCGAAATCGAATCTGGACAGGCTGGACCTCCTCTGGGCCAAGACGTCCGCAAAACACCGCCAGGAATTCCTTGAGCGCCGTTGCGCCGAGGCCACCGAAGCCGAGCGCAAGAACCTTCTCGAATGGCTCGGCGCCGAGCACGCCGAACAGCCGGAGGCTGACCGGCGATGACCCTCAACGGAACCATTCACCTGTCCGAGGATGCGTTCGACGCTCTGGTCGTCCGTGCGAGACTTTCGCAACTCGACCGTGCCCGTCTGATCGCCAAGCGCCGGAAAGTCTACGAACGCCTCCACAAGGTATCCCTCTGGGGCGGCGACCGCCGGTCCGTAACAGCGCGGGCCCGGTCCATCGCGTCAAGACCTCAATCCTTTGTCGCGGCAACAGCTGCAATCACTCCCTTTGCTCCGAGAACGATTCAACGCTTGCTGCGCATTGGCGAGAGCATCCTCCCCGAGCTGCAGGACACCCTCGCACCGACCCCGCTGGCGAACCGCCAGGAAGACCTCTACCGGATCGCCAGCATGACGTCCGACGGGCAGCGGGCGCTGATGAAGCGTTTGCAAGATGCGGAACAGCCGCCTCCCTCCCTCGCGGCTCTCATAACGGACCCTAACAAGCCATCCTCTCCTCGGAAGTCGAATCTCGACGGGCTGAAGGCGCTTTGGTCGAAATCTTCAGCCAACCAACGCCGCCACTTCATCCAACAACTCTGGGCAGAGGCCTCCGACTCCGAGCGCGAGGGGTTCCGCGAATGGCTGGCCGACCCGGATGCCCAGCCATGACCGCCCTGGCTGACATCGACGGTGCTCTACGCCGACCGGGCCTTGTTCCGCTCGATCGCGCCCGCCTTCTAGCGGCACGAAAGCAAGCCTTCGCGCAGCTCCAGAACTCCCGGCCGGACGCCCGCAACGAGCCTGCCTCGATGCCCCCGCCCCACGCAGGGCCTGAAGGAGAAGAATGATGGACGCTCCGGCCGCCGCTCCCGTCATCATGCGGGAAGAGCCGCGCCAGACGGTCCTTCTGGAGCTGGACCGCATCGATCTAGGCAAGCGTCTCAGAACCGTCAGTGGCGGAACCGTCCAATACCTTGCCGAGAGCATGAAGCTGAACGGCCTCCAGTATCCGATCCAGGTCCGCATGGACGGCGACCGTTTCCGGCTCGTTTCCGGCGCCCATCGCGTCCAGGCCGCACGCACCCTTGCCTGGCCGCACATCGAGGCCTTCATCCTCGATCTCCTCGACGAGGATACGCTGGCCCTTCTCGAGATCGACGAAAACCTGATGCGCGCGGAGCTCAATCCGCTTGACCGGGGCCTGTTCCTCTCTCGGCGCAAAGAAATCTACGAACGCCTGTATCCGGAGACCAGGCGCGGAGGCGACCGGAGAAGCTCCGCCTACCAGGGCGAGAACACCGACGACTCGCACCCGGGCTTCGTCGCCGCGACCGCCTCCTTCACGCCGTTCTCTCCCTGGACGATTCGCCGGGCACTCCGCATCGGAGACAAGATCACCGACGAGCTGCGCGAAGAGCTCGCCATGACCCCCATCGCGCACCGCGAAGGCGACCTCTTCACCATTTCCGGCATGGACGACGAAGAGCAGAACGCGCTTCTGCAGGACCTCCAGAACGCCAACTACGAGGTCGAGGCGCTGTCCGACGTCTATCCCCGGCGGGAACAGGGCCAAGCGCCGGACGAAACTCCAGACCCGCCTCCCGGCGCTGACCCGTCTCCGGAAAAGACCACCCTGGAGCGCCTTCAGAAATTGTGGATCGCCGCCTCCAAAGACGAGCAGGAAGAGTTCATTGCCTGGGTCGAACTCATGGCCGGGCAGACCGGCACCGGACAACCCGCAAGTTCCTGACAAGCACATCGAGGCCCGGCAGACAGATGATTTCACCCAGATGATTTCACCCATTGCAAACACCGCCCCCACGCGCTACGGTTCGCTTCCGGTCGAGGTGGCCTCCACGTCTTTCAGGCCTGCCCCGGGCGCCAGGAAAATCAAAGTTGGTACGACCCTTACTTTGATTTTTCGGTCCCGCCCCGATCAAAGTTGGTACAACCCTCACTTTGATTTTTTCGACGCGATCCGCGCCGCGTTTGCGGCTGCGCTGGCACATCTGTTCTTCCTTTATTCTCTCCTGCCTGTCCGTCGCACGCGCCCCGCTTCGCTGCCAGGCAGGACGTCCTGAAGGAGAAGAACATGACCAAGGCACTCCCCGTCCCCGGCGCTCCCGACTTCCCGGAACGCTTCCGCCGCCTCACCGCTCTGGAGCAAGCGCAGGCTCTGGCTCGCGGGAAGCGCCGTCACGAACGGGATCACCCGATAGCGAACCATGGCGAAGACCGCCGGTCAGCCGCCTTCCGCACCGGAAGCGAATGCGAGAACCATCAGCAGGATATTCCCGACCCGAAGCGATACGGCTTCACCAATTTCGCCGCGAGGCTTCTCGGCTGCACGGCCCGATCCATCCAGGTAACCGTACGCATCGCCGAACGCATCCCGCCGGCCCTTCAGGCCGCGCTGGCCGACACACGCATCGCAGAGCGCAAGAAAGACCTCATCCGTATTGCCGGCATGCCTCCGGACCGCCATCGGCAGCTGCTCGAATGCCTGGAGGCAGGTCCCCGGCCTGCAACCCTCGATAATCTTCTCTTTCAGACCGCCCTGACAGGCAGCGGCCTGACGGGCCGCCATGGCTGACAAGACCGAAATCGAGTGGACCGACGCGACCTGGAATCCCATTACCGGGTGCAGCGTCGTCAGCCCCGGATGCAGGCACTGCTACGCGATGCGCCTCGCGGGAGGCCGGCTAAAGAACCATCCGTCGCGCCGGGACCTTACCCGGCCGACGGCTGCCGGTCCCGTCTGGAACGGCAAGGTCCGGTGGAACGAGCAATGGCTGCCGGCTCCCCTGAAATGGAAGGAGCCCAAACGCATCTTCGTCTGTGCGCACGGCGACCTGTTCCACGAATCCGTCCCGCTGGAATGGATCGACCGCGTCCACGCCGTCATGGGGCTTGCCCCGCACCACATCTTCCAGGTGCTGACGAAGCGCTCCGAACGAATGATGCGGTACTACAACGATTCGGACATGTGGCAGGACGTGCATGACATGGCGCACGACGTGATGAACAGATACGGCCGCCATTATTCCGGTCCGGAGTGGCTGCCCCTTCTCACCTTCATGCCGCTGGACAATGTCTGGCTCGGGGTTTCCGTCGAGGACAGCGAGCGGGTCGAGCGCATCTACGATCTCAAGGCGACCCCGGCCGCGCTGCGTTTCGTCTCCTTCGAGCCCCTGCTGGAGGATATCTCTCCGCTGGACCTTCGCCACCTGGACTGGGCGATCGCGGGAGGCGAGAGCGGACCCCGCGCCCGTCGCATGGACCCGGACTGGGTCCGGACGATCCGCGACCATTGCCGCGACAAGGAAACCGCCTTCTTCTTCAAGCAATGGGGCGGTCCCCGCCCGAAGAGCGCCGGCCGCGTGCTCGACGGCGTCCTGCACGACAGCATTCCGGAAAGGGCGAACAAAGGTAGGTGGCGGATCCCCCTCCAGGGCGGCGACCGCCCCTTCCGCATGCTGCATCCCAGCCACAATCCCCCTCACACATATTGGGGTCCCCGCAGCCGCTACACCGAACCCTGGATCATGACGCCACGCCTGCATCCAATGCCCTGGGAACGCTGATCTCAACCGTGGTCGGACACCGCCCGGAATCGGGAGTTTGAGGAAAGCCTCTTCGAGGTGGACCGAACAGACGGAGATTTATCATGGACGCCGCGACACTGCCGGATACCGACGAGCTGCTGCCGCCCGTGGCCCACACCATCTGGGACATGAAATACCGCTTCAAGGAGCGGGACGGCACGCCGGTCGACCGGACCATGGAAGACACGCGCGAGCGCGTCGCCAGGTTCCTGGCCGAGAACGACACCGAAAAGAAGATGTTCATTGATGCCATGCACGGCTGGAAGTTCCTGCCGGCCGGCCGGATCCTCGCCGGCGCCGGGACGGACCGGCGCGTCACCAACATCAACTGCTTCGTGCTCGGCCGGATCGACGACAGTCTCGACGGCATCATGAATGCGCTGAAGGACGCCGCCACGACCATGCAGGCCGGTGGCGGCATCGGCCACGACTTCTCCACCCTTCGCCCGAAGGGAGCCCCCGTTCACCGCGTCGGCGCCGACGCCTCGGGCCCGCTCTCGTTCATGAACATGTGGGACAGCATGTGCAAGACGATCATGAGCGCGGGCAGCCGCCGGGGCGCCATGATGGGCACGATGCGAGTCGACCATCCCGACATCGAGGAGTTCATCGAGGCCAAGCGCAACGCCGAGCGCCTGCGCATGTTCAACCTCTCGGTGCTTGTCACCGACGACTTCATGGACGCAGTCAAGCTCGACCGGAGCCACGACCTAGCCCAAGTTTAACGTTGTGGCACAGGATTCGGACGGGATTGAGCGGCTCTCGGCTTCCAAGGCATTGATATTGTTGGATTGAGGTTTTCGGGGACGCAATGTAGTGCCATAATATGTTTGCGTAGGGGTTACAACCTCTTGCGCCCGCTCCTATGCTGTGCCCCATGTTCATCCGGCGCACCAGAACCCGCACCGGCGAGCGCGGCGAGGTCTATTATTCGCATCGTCTGGTGCGCTCGGAGCGCAACGGCGAGAAGGTCCGCCAGCGCACCCTGCTCAACCTCGGCAGCGACTTCCCGGTCGAGCGGCGGCACTGGGCGGTGCTGTGCAGCCGGATGCGGCAGCTTCTCGACCGCCAGGCCGAGCTGGTTCCGCTGAGCTGTCCGGAAGAGGTCGAGCGCCATGCCCAGCGCATCGTCGCGCAGCTGCTCAACAGCGCCCCGTCCGGCGGGGTCGGGCGTCCCGACCTGCAGACGGTGGATGTCGGCTCCCTGGAGCTGATCCGCCCGCGCTCGGTCGGCGTCGAGCATGTCGGGCTGTGGGCCATGGAGCGGCTCGGTCTGGAGGCGCTGCTGGAGCGGCTGGGCTTCAACGGCACGCAGCGCGCGCTCGCCATGGCCAGCGTCATCGCCCGCATGGCGGCGCCGGGCTCGGAGCGCGCCAGCTGGCGCTGGCTGTGCGAGCGTTCGTCGCTCGGCGAGCTTCTGGGCGTGGACTTCGAGCGCATGAGCATGATGCGCCTCTACCGCGTCTCCGATGCCCTGATGGCGCAGCGCGCGGCGATCGAGGCGCATCTGTTCGATCGGGCGACGGATCTGTTCGGCCTGCGCCGCACGGTGACGCTCTACGACCTGACCAACACCTTCTTCGAGGGCGAGGCGGCGGCCCAGAGCAAGGCCCGACGCGGCCACTCCAAGGAGAAGCGCTCGGATTGCCCGCTCCTGACCCTGGGGCTGGTGCTCGACGGCTCGGGCTTCGTGCGCCGCTCCGAAGTGTTCTCGGGCGCGGTCAACGAGGACAGGACCCTGGCGTCGATGATCGAGGCCCTGGGCGCGCCGTCGGACGCGCTGGTGGTGATGGATGCGGGGATCGCCACCGAGGCCAACATCGCCTGGCTGCGCGAGAACGGCTACCGCTTTCTGGCGGTCAGCCGGGAACGCACCCGCCGCTTCGATCCCGAGCTGGCGCTGGCCATCGAGACCCGGTCGCGCCAGACGGTCCATGTGCACAAGGTGGTCGACGCCGAAGGTGGAGAGGCGCGGCTCTACTGCTACTCCGAGGCGCGGGCGAAAAAGGAGCGGGGCATCGCAAACCGCTTCGCCGCGCGCTTCGAGGGCGAGTTGAAGAAGCTCCACGACGGCCTCGGGCGGCCGCGCACCCGCAAGAGGCTCGACCGGGTCTGGCAGCGCATCGGCCGCATCGAGGAGAAGAGCCGCGGCGCCGGCGCGCACTACGACATCGACGTCATCGCCGACGACAGTGGCGAGAAGGCGCGCGCCGTCACCTGGAAGCGCCGCCCGCTCGCCGGCTCCATGCTCACCCATCCCGGCGTCTATTGCCTGCGCACCAATGTCGAGGACTGGGACGAGGAGGCGCTGTGGCGGACCTATACCTCCTTGACCGATGTGGAGGCCGTGTTCCGATCGCTCAAGTCGGAACTCGGCCTGCGCCCCATCTTCCACCAGACCCAGAGCCGCTCCGACGGCCACCTGTTCATCACCGTGATCGCCTACCAGATGGTGCAGACCATCCGCCGACGCCTCGGCGAGCAGGGTGAGAGCGAGAGCTGGACCAGCCTGCGACGCATCCTCGAAGGCCAGCACCGCGTCACCGCGACCTTCCAGCGCAAGGACGGACGCACCTTTCATGTCCGCAAGGCCACCCGCGCCGAGCCCCGGCAGCAGGAAATCTATCGCGCGCTCGCCCTCGACCCCGCCCCCGGAGGCATCAGGAAAATGATCGTCTGACCCCGGACGCGTCGAAAAAAACCGGGATGTAGTGCCTTACGCGAAATTTATGCCGCGTAAGGCACTGATAATGAACGATCTTCAAAATACCCTGTTAAACTTGGGCTAGTGTTCGACGGCATGGTCTACCGCACGGTTGCAGCCCGGGACCTCTGGGACCGCATCATGCGCTCCACCTATGACTGCGCCGAGCCCGGCGTCATCTTCATCGACAGGATCAACGGCGCCAACAATCTCCGGCACTGCGAGACGATCTACGCCACGAACCCCTGCGGCGAGCAACCTCTCCCACCCTGGGGCTCCTGCCTGCTGGGCTCCATTAACCTGGCCGCCTTCGTCCAGTCGCCCTTCGAGGACGATGCCCATATCAACGAAGGCGACCTCGCCTGGACGGTCGGCACGGCCGTGCGGATGATGGACCGCGTCGTAGACGCCTCCTTCTATCCGCTTGAGCAGCAGCGCGAGGAAGCCCTGTCGAAGCGCCGCCTCGGCCTCGGCATCACGGGCCTGGCCGACGCACTGGCGTTCATGCGCGTCCGCTACGGCTCCCCGCGCGCAGCCGACCGCACCCGCGACCTCCTCTCCATGGTGCAGACGGCTGCCTACCGCGCGAGCGCGGTCCTCGCCGCGGAAACCGAGCCGTATCCGCTGTGGGACGCCGAGCGCTTCCTCGAAACCGAGACCGCGAAGCAATTCGACCGGCAAACGCTGGACTTCATCACCAATAACGGGCTCCGCAACTCCCACCTCACCTCGATCGCGCCGACCGGCACGATTTCCCTGGTTGCCGGCAACGTCTCGGGCGGCATCGAGCCCGTCTTCGCGCACAGCTACACGCGCCGGGTCCTGCAGCCGGACAACAGCCACACGGAAGAGAGGGTCGAGTCCGCCTCCATGGCGCTCTGGCGCCGGCTACGCGGTGACGAGCCTCCGCCCAACTATTTCGTCGATGCCGGCACCATCACACCCGAAGACCATGTCCGGATGCAGGCCGCCGCCCAGGCCCACATCGACAGCGCCGTATCCAAGACCGTGAACGTTCCGAAGGACATCTCCTTCCACGCGTTCAAGGACATCTACCTTCAGGCCTACGAGTCCGGATGCAAGGGATGCACCACCTACCGGCCGAACGACATCACCGGCGCCATTCTCGTGGCCGACGGCGACCGGGACAACGAGCACACCTCCACGATCATGGACCGGCCGCCCGTCCTCCATGGGCAGACCCGCAAGGTAGCCTGGCCTGGCAGCGAACATGCCTTCTACCTCGTCCTGAACCACTCCGTAGATACAGACGGCACGAAGCGTCCCTTCGAGATCTTCATCAACACGAAGGATGCCCGCCACCATGCATGGATCACGGCAGTCACGCGGATGATCTCCGCAGTCTGGCGCCGCCAGGGCGACGTCGGCTTCGTGGCCGAGGAGCTGATGGCGATCGCCGATCCAAACGACGGCCAATGGGTCAAGGGCCGCGGCTGGGTCTCCTCCCTCATCGCGCTCATCGGTATGGAGATCCGCGACTGGATGGTCGAGCTCGGCCATATCGACCCCGATGAGCCCCTGCCCCCAATCAAAGCCGGTCCGGTAGCCGAGAATCAACGGCCTACCGGCCCTGTCTGCCCGAAGTGCAGCCAGCCCGGGATGATCCACCAGGAAGGCTGCGACATCTGCCCGTCCTGCGGGCATTCGAAGTGCGGTTGAGACAAGAAGGACATCCCCGCCCAACCGCCATGATACCGCCGCCGCGTCCGTCGGCACCCGCCGCTATCCGGCAATAACGGAGAACAGACATGACCAGCACCAGTAGTCGCCGCCCGCTGTTGACCGCCGGCGCTCCACTTGCCATCGCAGCGCTTATTGCCCTGTTCGCGTCCCCCATCCACGCGGAAACCCTATCCGGCCACGCCCGGGTCGTCGACGGCGACACCCTTGCCGTTTCCGGGCAGCGCGTGCGCCTCAACGGGATCGACGCTCCCGAGACGCGGCAGACCTGCGCCCGCGACGGTCGCCAGTGGGCTTGCGGCAAGGCCTCCACCCAGGCCATGCGCACCCTGGTCGGCCAGAACCCGGTTCGCTGCGAGATCAGCGGCCGGGACCGCTATGGACGCGCGATCGGCACCTGTTTCGTCAACGGCCGCGATCTGCAGCAGGAGCTCGTCCGCCAAGGCCTCGCTCTCGCATACCGGAAATACTCGACCCTTTATGTCCCGGACGAAGACGAGGCACGTGAAGCAGAACGCGGCTTGTGGTCCGGCTCCTTTGTCGAACCCTGGCGCTGGCGCCGGCAACAGCGCAGTCGCAGCAACTCGACCCAGCACCGCCAATCCCGAACCGCACCATCCCAAGGCGCGGGCAAGTGCCGGATCAAGGGCAACATCAGCAAAAGTGGCCGCATCTACCATGTCCCCGGCGCCCGCCACTACGACATCACCCGCATCAACGAGGCTCGCGGGGAGCGATGGTTCTGCAACGAAGCCGAAGCCCGGGCAGCGGGATGGCGACCAGCTGGGCGATAACCCTTCGCTGCTCCTGACCGGCCAGAGGAAAACCACACATGTCCAGCACCCGGCTTCCCCTCCGTATCGAAATCTCCCATCTGGTGACAAACGAGCCCACATGGATCCAGGAGTGGGACGGGACCGAAGTCACCACCACCTGCCTCGCGAACGCCGATCCCGACGCCGGCGACCTCGACGACTGGGGCGGCTATGAGTTCAACGAGGAATACGAAGCGCACTTCTCGAAACTGAGCGCCCAGGAAGTCGCCGAACACATCATCGACCTGCAGAACGGCGCCGGCTTCAGCGCCCGCCTCCTGCCCAACAGCAACAGCGAATGACCCCTCACCGATTACCCGGCCGCATTCGATCGCCATCCCAACCCTTCCATCACCAGTCAGCAATCCGGTAATGTCCTCGACGCGGACCGGTCGTCGAATTGGCTGAGCCGGATCCGATGCTGTGGACCGATCCATGTTCGATGCTGCCCCCGACCTGTCGCGAGTAGCTCTCTATGCGCGCTATTCCTCCAATCGACAGAATCCAAAATCAATCGACGACCAGCTGCGCGAATGTCGACGGTTGGTTGCCGGTCTCGGAGGCACTGTCATTGCCGAATATTCCGACGCGAAAATCACCGGAGCCACCGCCAAATTCCGGCCGGGTCTGCAGTCGATGCTTACCGATTGCCCACGCTACGCCATTACCGCGATCTGCACCGAGTCAATGGACCGCCTCAGCAGGGGCCAGCACGACATTACTTACATCTACGAGCAGCTCGAATATCTCCAGATTCCGATTCTCACCATCCAGGAACGCATCCTCGATCCGTTCCTTGTCGGCTTCAAGGGCACCATGAACGCGGTATTCCTGAAGGACCTCGCAGCCAAGACCCGGCGCGGATTGGTAGCGGTCATAGAATCCGGACGCCAGGTGGGACCGCCCGCATACGGCTACCGGCTCGTGAACCGTATCGAAGGCCCGGACGTGATTCGCGGCCTACGAGAGATCGATCCCGTCACATCTCCGATCATCCGGAGAATTTACCATCTCTATATCGAGGGAGCCTCAACACGGGCCATCGCCAGACTTCTGAATGACGAAAACATCCCACCCCCTCGCCGCGCCGGTCAATGGAACCATTCCAGACTGACGGGCACTTATCACAACACCGGAATCCTTTCGAACCCCGTTTACAAAGGACAGGTAATTTTCGGCCTCACCGAGTCCGCCATCAACCCGAATACTGCCCGACGAGTTACCCGTACCACTCCCCGCGAGCGCTGGACGGTTGTCGCGGCTCCCCATCTGCGAATCATCGATGACGACACCTGGGAAGCCGTCCAGGAACGGCTCCTCTCCCGGACCAAACCCCGCACGCATCCAACCGGCGTCCCTGCACTCGCCGGAGGCGCCATGCCACTCACCCCACTTCTCAGATGCTCCCGCTGCAAGGGACCGGTCCGCACGATCGCCCGGCATCGCTGGGCCTGCAAGACGAGCAGGTCCAGCCACAATTGCAGCGCCCCCACGTTCGTCCTGCGAGACGTCGACCGCCTGTGCGCCCGTCAGCTCACATCCTGGATACGTCACCGAAAAGGATGGAACGGCATCCTCCAGGAAGCGCAAAACCGACTCGTAGCAACCCGCGCACAACTCAATGCTGAAATAACCGACTGCACCCTTCGCCAGAGTCGCCTCATAACCGCCGTGGAACTCGGCACCGATACCCCGGCAATGAATGAACGCATCAAGGAACTCACCCACGAACTCACCGACCTTAAGGCCGAACTGGCCCGCTACACCGTCGGCTCGAAACTACAGCTCGACAACCCCAACGTCCGTTCCGTCCTTCTCGACCGCGCCAGTGAAATTCAATCGGCCATAGAGACCGGAACGCCCGAGATCCGCATACCTGCAACAATCGAACTTGCCAAACTCCTGGACCACGTCGACATGTCTCCCGGACAAAGCCCCGGCAAGGCCCACCTCAGAATTCAACCGAACGTGATCTCGCTCATACGCAGCGCTGCCCAGATCTCCAACCAAAGCTGAGCCGCCAACCCGGCCTCAGCTCGTCAGCGCCGCCCCGCCACGATATCGCGCAAGACCATCCCGGCCCTGAACCGTACCCGCTTGTGCGGGGAAACAGCAACAACCTCGCCGGTCGCTGGATTCCTCGCGCGGCTCGCCGCCACTTCCTTTACCCGGAAGGTCCCGAACCCCCGCAACGTCATCTCCCCGTGTTCCGCAAGCGTCCGCGCCTGGGCATCCACCACCGCCGAGACCCACTCCGTCGCGGTCTTACGATTTACACCCAGCGCTGTCGCAACCCTCGCGGCAATTTCCATCTTTCCCGCCGTCATCATCCGCTCCCGCCAGAATTCCCGTAACCGACAATACCCCCTGCCCCTTCTCCGAGTCCAGAAGAACAGCCCGTATCCCTTACGTACTCCCATGCGCAGCCCGACCAAACTATGAACTTTTCCCTCACCATCAACGCAATCGGGCCTCTAAAATCTCGACCGATTCCGCCTTTTCCGATATAATAACCCTCCTTCCAACAAGCCTTCGGGAGCCGATACATGGCCCGTTGCCAACATCCTTGCGCCACCCTCATCTTCGAGAGTTCTCCAGTTCGCCAAACCAGCATCCAGATATACCAGTGCCATCACTGTCACGCCGTCCAGTCTCACATCATCGAAGCCGGCCGCGTCGAGGTCCAGGACTGGAAGCAGCTTCCCTTCCCGACAATTCCCGCCCGACATCAACTGCTTTGCCTGCTCGCCCTTGCGAAACCTCAGCGTCCTGCCCTCCACCCCAAATGCGATCCCTATCCCTTGGCGAACTATGCCTTTACCTGACCCGCCGCCTTTCGCAGACGCGCCCGCCGCCCATCCGACCACTCAGTCCGCCACCTGGTCCGATGCAAAATACGACCAGACCCGAGCGAGCTCCAAGAAGTAGAGCGCCGCGAGACCGACCCGATCCTCGCATCTTCGCATCTTGGAATGACCGAAATCATTGCGATGCCTGTTTATCGCCCTTAACACTCCCGGAATCCATGTCTCCTCCCTCTCCGACCAGTGCCCCTGTTCCTGGGCGATTCCGATCAATTCTGCGACACTCCCCCCCCCTGCGCCCGGTAAATTCACGCAACGATTCTGCTACGTGCTCGTGCGCCAAAATCACACAATCCCCTGGCGCCACCCCGATGTCGAACGACCGCGTAAGCTCTGCAAACGATGCATCATCCTTCGTCCCGGCCGCCGCAACCCGCATCAGATAACGAGAAAACGCTGCAATCTCTTCCTCTTCCGACCGCCCTTCTTCCTGAGCCGTCAGTTTACCCAGTATGGCCCTCTGACCATCGATAAGCCCTGTCAGCAGCCCCGCGCTTTCTCCCAACTGCTCCTTCAACCCTTCCAGCTCCTCAGCAAAGGGATTCGGAACCTCCACCGGCTCATCGCGATCACCCGACGCGACCGGTTCCTCTATGGCCCGCTCGGCGACCGCCGCCCCTCCACCCGGCGCCGTTATCTCCACCTTGTCCCTGGGATGCACGAATTCCTTCCGGATCGCGTCATAGGCGGCCGGCGTCCGCGGGCACACCCATTGCACCTGCTGAGGCTCCCACCGCCTGCCTGGAATCCGCTTCGCGCGAACACGATCCGGCGCCGCTATGTGAATGTAATAGTTGTCGTCATCTTGCGTGACCTCCGGGTCGAACGCCATGTCTCCTCTCCCCCCAAGAAATCGCAATTCAAACTCCGCACCTTACCCGACCGCCATTAGCCTTCCCAGCCCATCCCGAACCAGACCGCCTACCCAGAAAGAGCAAGAAAAGCCTTGGAAAACGGGGCCGGCCCTTGCCGGGCTCACAGGTCTGCAACGACCCGGCTTACCTGTCCAACACCCACAGCTCCGATTCAGTACCGAAACTCCAAAGTCGCAACAGGCGACCAAGGCCGGAACTGCGACACCCACCTGTCTTCCAGTTTCGAGGAAAGCCCCTTTGAAACAAGCGTTTTGACCGGTCGGGACTCCGAACGGTCCGCTTGCTTTCCTTCAAACACGACAAGGCAGTGCCCAATGGCTACACCCGCTTCCGTCGCGGTCATCCAGACCGTTCCCCTTTCCCGTCTCTTCCTCGCACCCGAGAACGTGCGCACGACGCCGCCGGCGAAGAACGCCCAGGCCGAGCTCAAGGCGTCGGTCCGCAACCACGGCCTCCTCGAGAACCTGGTCGTACGCGCAGCCGATCCCGACAAGACCGGCGATCCCCGCTTCGCCGTACTCGCCGGAGGCCGGCGCCTCAGCGTCCTCCAGGACCTGGCATCCGAAGACGAGATCCCGGCAGACCACCCCATCCCCTGCATCATCGCCTCGTCCGATACCCCGGCCGAGGAGATCTCGCTGGCCGAGAACACGGTCCGGCTTGCGATGCACCCTGCCGACCAGGTCACGGCGTTCTCGCGCCTCCTGGACGCCGGAGCCAGCGTCTCCCAGGTGGCCACCCGCTTCGGCGTCTCCCAGCGCCTGGTGAAACAGCGGATGCGCCTCGGCAATGTCGCTCCGGAGATCATCCAGGCCTACCGCGACGAGCGGATCGACATGGAAGCCCTCCAGGCCTTCAGCCTCACCACCGACCACCCCCGGCAGATAGCAGTCTGGGAGCAGCTCTCCGGCCTGGCCTACCAGGCGAATGCCTACCAGGTGGAACGCATGCTCACCTCGGAGCGCGTGCCGTCCCACTCTGCCATCGCAAAGTTCGTCGGCGTCAATGCCTACAAGGCCGCGGGCGGCAACTTCCTCCGCGACCTCTTCTCCACCGACTCGAACACCTGGCTCGACAACCCGGACCTCCTCAACGAGCTCGCCATGGCCAAGCTCACCAAAGAGGCCGACCAGATCTCGGGCGACTGGAACTGGGCCGTCCCGATGACCGAAGTCCATTGGCAGATCACCGCCGAGCTGGGCCGCGTCTATCCGGTTCCGGGCGAACCCACCGACGACGAACAAGCGGCCATCGATCGCCACCGCGAGCGCATGAACCAGCTCGAAAACACAGCCAAGGAAGACTGGACCGAAGAGCTGGCCGCGGAATACGGGACCGCACACAGCGAAATCGCCCGCATCGAGGGCGAGATCTCGCAGCGCACTTCCTACCGCGACGAGGATCGCGCGATCGCCGGCTGTATCGTCACGATCGACCGCGACGGCTCCCTCCGGATCGTCCCGGGCCTCGTTCGCCCCGAGGACATGCCGGCACCGGAACAGGACACGACGTCCACCGCCACCGCGCCTCCGGCCAACGACAGCGAGCGCGTCGCCCCGCCGGCCATCCACGATCCGGACCCCAGGGCCGCAGCGCGCAAGGAAGCGGGCATCGGCATCGGCCTCGCCGACGACATGCGAGCCATCCGCACGACCATCGTGAAGATGCACCTGCAGCACGACTTCGATGCCGCCTTCGACCTGCTCGTCTTCCAGATGGCACGGTCCGTCTTCACGGACCCCCACCACTACAGGGCGAAAGCGCTCGACGTCTCCACCAGCGTCACCCCGGACCGGCCGGCCATGCGCGTCAACGACCCGAACTTCTCCTCGTGGAACCCCTCCATGGACGAGATGGAGGATGCCTCGCACCTCTCCTTCGACTGGATGGCACATCCGGACGACCCGGCGTGCTTCGAGGCCTTCCGCGCCCTGCCAATCGACGAGAAGAAGGACCTGTTCGCGGCATCCGTCGCCCGCACGCTGAAGGGCCAGCTCGCCTTCGAATACGACGCGCTGCCGGAATTCGAGGCAACCGTCGCCCGGCTCGATATCGACTTCGCGAGCCAGGTCCGACCGACTGCGGACATGTTCTGGTCCCGCATCAACAAGAGCCAGATCCTCGACATCGCCGGCAATACCCTCGGCGCCGACTGGGTGAACTCCCACTCGAAGCACAAGAAGACGGACCTCACCACCGCCATGGAGAACGCCTTCGCCTCCGGCGAGGTTCCCCTGGGCATTAATGCCGAAGGCCATGCCGCCGCTCTCGCCTGGGCGCCGCCCGGGTTCGCCCCCTTCGACGGCTCGACCGATCCTTCCGCCGAAGCACCCGAGAACGACGCCGACGACGACACCGCCGGCGCCGCTCCGGAACCCGCCAATGACGACGCGGTCCAGGAAGCCAACGACGGCGCCGCGCCGGAACCGGAAGTCCCGGAGTTCCTCCGCAACGTCTCCTGATCCCCAAGGGAGACGCTTGCACCAGCGCCCCGCCAGCTCCTCCCACTGGCGGGGCGCTTCTTCTTTCAGCCTTTTCCCAAGGACCGCTCATGTCCGCTTCGCCTTCCGCCCTTCCCCGCACGATCCGGGCACGCATCGACGAATCCACCCTCGAGCGCGTGCCCCGCATGTTCGCGGCCAATATCGAGGACATCCTCTCGGAGACCCTGCAGAACAGCCGCCGCGCCGGCGCCACCAGGGTCGATATCCATATCCGGCCCCGGCTCCCCTCGACCCCCAACTCCCAACTCATCACCATCACCGACGACGGCTCCGGCATCACCGACCCGTCCGTCCTCCTCACTTACGGCCGGAACGGCTGGAACCGCGAGCTCGTCAAGCGCGAGGACGCCGCCGGCATGGGCTTCCTTTCGCTGGCGCGCATCGGCTGCACCGTCACCTCCCGCCCCCGGTCCCTCAACGGCCGCTCATATGACGGCTGGCGCGTCGAACTCAACCCCGACCACTTCACGGGCAAGCTGCCGGCCTCTGTCTCGCACTGCGAGCAGGCCCCCTGGCCCCACGGAACATCCATCTCCTTCCTCATCGTCTCCCATATCCTCGACATTCGCAGGGCTGCCGAAGCCGCCTCCCTCCACTACCCGCTCCCGGTAACCCTCTACGGTCTCCCCGACTCCCCTCCCGACGGCGAAACCCTCGCTCGCCGGGACTTCCTCCAGGACGCGATCCACCGCGAGATCTGGAACGGCATCGATATCGGCGTCCTGGTCAACAGCCACAGACGTTTCCACGAGCCGACGATCAACTTCCATGGTCACACCATCGAGACCGGCTTCACCGAGATCTCCTCCATAGGCGGCCCGACCTGGTCCGTCCGCGCCGACATCCACGACTGCCCCGAGCTGGAACTAGTCCTCCCGGCACGCAAGCAGCTCGTCGCCACCCCCTTCGTTAGGGTATGAGCCAGAATCGTTCAGAAATGCACGCTAAGCGTGCGAGCTGAGTCCTCTCGTTGCGATGAAGTGATAGAGCGTCTGCCTGGACACACCGGTGATCTTGGCGATGGCGCTTTTCGAGACCCCGATGCTGAGGAACCGGCGGATTTCGTCTTCCTTGCCGTCGAGGCGCGAGACGCCCAGCGCTCCCTTCGGCCGTCCGAGCTTCTTGCCTGAGGCCCTGGCCCTGGCGAGACCTTCGCGCGTGCGTTCGGAGATGAGGTCGCGCTCGACCTCGGCGAACAGGGCGAACAGCGTGGTCATGACCTTGGTCTGGATGTCCTGCTTGCCCTCGATGCGGATGTTCTCCTTGATGGCGACGAAGCGAACGCCCTGTTTCGCAAGCGCATCGAGGATGGCGACGATCTGGCCCAGGGACCGGCCGAGCCGGGACAGTTCGCTGACGACAAGCCGGTCGCCCGACTGCAGGACGGTCATCAGCTCATCGATCCGTCGGCGTGTGTCCGAGGCCTGTCCCGGCGCGGTCGCTGCGATGAAGTCGTCGATACGGAGGTCGTGCTTGCGGGCGTATTCGAGGATGGCCAGGCGCTGGCTGGCGGTGTCCTGCTGCGCGGTCGAGACCCGAAGGTAGGCGACGGTTTTCACGGCTTGTCGAGGAAATCCTGTTTCCGGTATTTTATTTGACGGTTATCGAACATGGTAGTCATCGCTTTCCGGGGCGATGAACTGACCGACCGTAACGGACGTTTTTACCTGACACAGTGCTCGACTCAGATCCGGATATCTCCCGACCTCGCCTCATCCGCGACGGGACCTTCCTTGAAAACGACTGGCGCGAGATTGCGCAGCGCCGGCGGGTCCATAACCGGCTCGGCTTCGCCTACCAGATTGCTTTTGTTCGTGTGCTCGGACGCTTTCCGCATCAGGAACCGCTGGAGATCGACGGCGAGGTCCTGAGGTTTGCCGCTCTTCAGCTGGGCGTCGATCCGGAGGCGATCCGGGACTACGCCGAACGGCGGCAAACGGTCTCGGAGCACCAGCAGCAAATCCGTGAATATCTGAAACTTCAACCGTTCGACGAGCGTATGGCCGAGGACCTGGCGCGGTTCCTTGAGGGCCAGGCGCTGAGGCTTGACCGGACCGGTTCTCTGCTGGCATTGGCACGCGAGCGGTTACGCGACAGACACGTCCTGGCGCCGGGGGACTCCGTGCTACGGCGCGCTGTCGGGTCGGCCCGACAAGCGGCACGAACCGCCATGACGGAACGGATGGAGGAATGTCTTTCGCCTTCACTGCGCGAAGGCCTCGATGCGCTTCTCGATACCACTGACGATGATCGGTTCTCGCCTCTGAACCGCATAAAGGAAAGCGCGCCGAGCCCTTCGGTCGCCGGCATGCGCCGACTTCTCGCAAGGCTGGGGCTCATCGAGGTGACCGGCGTGCTGGAGGTCGACATCGCGTGGGTCAACGGCAACTACCAGCGCGTTCTGTTCCACAGCGTGCGCGCGACTTCCGCAGATCGTCTGCGCGAGATGGCGGTACCGCGGCGGCGCCTGGCCCTCGTGTGCTTTCTTCATCAGGCATGGCGCGATACGCTCGACCAGGCGGTGGACATGTATGCAAAGCTCCTCGACCGCAGCCGCAAGGCGGTCGAGAACCGCTTGGACGAGCAGTTGAAAGCGCAGCGTCACGCCGTCGACCGGATGGTGCCACGCTACCGCAATCTAGGGGAGATACTGCTCGATCCCGATATCGACGACGCCGAACTGCGAGGCCGGTTGTTCGCGGTCGTGTCGGAGACCGAATTGCGTGAGGATCACGCGGATCTGGCGCATTGGACGCGCGGCGACCGCAAGGCGCGCTTCGAAGAGATCGCCGCGCGCTACGGCTCCTTGAGCCGGTTCGCTGCACCGTTTCTGGCCCGGATGGACTTCCTCGACGAGAGCGGAGCAGGAATGTCGCCGACGCTCAAGGCGTTGCGTGTGTACCGGGAGCTTCGCGATACCGGACGACGGACGCTACCTGTGGCGGCGCCGCTCGATTTCGTGCCCAAGGCGCTCGAGCCGCTTATGCGCCGCAACGGCGCCATCGATCGTCGATGCTGGGAGAGCGCGCTGTTTCTCAAGGTGAACGACGAGATCCGCGCCGGCAATCTTGCCATCGATGGCGCGAAGAACTTCGGTCGGTTCGAGACATTCTTCCTTCCCGACGCGCAGTGGCGGCGCATCCGCCACGATTTCTGGGCCCGTACCGAATTCGCCGTCGAGCCCGATCGCGCGGTCGGCCAATTGAAGGCGCGCCTGTCCGATGCCTTCGACCGCTTCCTCGACAGCGTGCCCCGCAACCGTCAGGTCACCTTCGATGACGACGGCTGGAGGCTCAAGACCGACCGAACCGAGCCGCCGGACGCGACACGCTCCGCGAGCCTCGCGGAACTGCGCCGCTGGCTGGATGCGCGTCGTCGTTCCATCCACCTGGCCGACCTCCTCATCGAAGTGGAGAATGACCTACAGTTCAGCGCGCACTTCCTGCGCCCGGGGGAGAAGCAGTCCGATACCGGCGAGATATGTGCGCTGATCGCCGCCATCCTCGCCCACGGCTGTAATCTCGGCCTGCACACAATGGAAAAGATCGCCCCCGGCATCCCTTACCGGAGGCTCAAGCATATCAGCGACTGGCGCCTCATCGAGGACAATCAGCGCGCCGCGCTCGCCGGCCTCGTGCACGGCATCTCACGCCTCGACGCCGCAGAACGCTGGGGAGATGGAAGGACCTCCGCCAGCGACGGGCAGCGCTTCGCCATGCCGAACCGCGTTCTGCAGCGTACCTACAGCACGCGCTTCAGCGATTTCGCGCTCGAATTCTACACCTTCGTTGCCGACAACTACGCGCCGTTCTTCAGCCGCCCCGTCGAATGCACCGACCGCGATGCCCCCTTCGTGCTCGACGGCATGCTCTATCACGAAAGCGACCTCGATCTGGAGGAGCACTACACCGATACCCACGGCTACACCGAGATCAACTTCGCCGCCTTCGCGATGATCGGCATGCGCTTCTGCCCGCGCATCCGCGGCCTGCATCGCCAACGTATCTACTGCGCCGACCCGGCTCGCGACCACGGCGTGCTCGAACCGGTGCTCCAGCGCGGGCGCCGTGCAGTAAACTTCCGCCTCATCGCCGAGCAGTGGGAGCGCATCGGGCAGTTCTATGCAGCTTTCCCGGCTGGCCACACCACCGCGTCCGCCGCACTGCAGCGGCTCAACCGCTTCCAGGCCTCGAACCGCTTCTACGCCGCCAACCGTGAGCTCGGCCGTGTTCTGAAGACCGAGTTCCTCCTGCAATACATGTCCGAGCCGCAACTGCGCGCCAGGGTGCGCCGGGGCCTGCTCAAGGTCGAGCAGCTCCACGCCTTGGCCCGCGCCGTCTATTACGGTCAGCGCGGACGCATTGGGGCCCGCGACGTCTACGACCAGATGAATGCCTGCTCCTGCCTGACGCTGATCCTCGCCTGCATCGTTTACTGGCAGGCGCGCGAAATCTCGCGCGTCGCCGCCGCGCCCGACTTTCCGTTCGACCCCGAACTCATCGCCCGCATCAGCCCCATCGAGTGGAAGAATGTTAACCTCTACGGCGAGATCAAGATCGATCCCGGCAAACTACGGCTCTCCCGGCGTTAGCGTGCATTTCTGAACGATTCTGGCTCATACCCTCCGAAGGCCGGCGACAGTCCAGGACCTGCAATTCCGCTTCACCTGTCGAGGGGCCGAGGCGCGGCACTTGCAGAGGGCCTCACCGTTCGCCTCCGAATGCGGCGGCGAGATCGACCCGGTGCATGACTCCCCCCATGCCCTGGTGACCCGCTCCGAAGAAGGCGCCGGTGACATCGCCATCGTCGCCGCCAGTGCTGACGAACGTGTTGCCTCGCACAGCAACGGAATAGTCCAGAGCGCCGGTTCCCCAGGTCGAGCCGGTGGCGGGCGCACCGGGCCCGGCGCCGCTTTCCCAAGATTCCAGATTGGCGAAGCTGAGATCGCCTTCGAGAGTCGCAAGACGAACGGTCAGTTCGGCGCTGCCCGCCACGGCCTCCGCAGCAGGCGTCAACCCAAGCAGTCGGCCCGACCAGGTTGCGCCGCCGAAAAGCTGCCGGCTGTCCTGCACATTCGTCAGTGGCGCAGGACCGGTTGCCCAGGGTTGACCCAGGCCGTTTCGAAGACCGACGCCGAAGGAGACTGCGCCGCCGCCGGTGACAAGGTCGCCCCGAATATGGATGGAATCGGTCTCCCACGGGCCCAGGTCGTCTGCCAGCGACGCCGGCGTCGCTCCCGGTTCAAGCCTCCCGTAAACCGCCAGGAGCGCTTCTCGGTCGAGCGGATGAAGCACATGCCCTTCCGGTCCCGATGACGGTGTGTTCATGATCGTGTCCGGAAAGCGGCGGCGGTCGGGATGACGCCGCCCCAGGGTATGAAGGAGTTCGTGAACCAGAACCTCCATTCTATCTTGTCCGGTCACTCGAATGTGGTCGAGCCACACGCGACCCGCCATGGTGCGAAAGACCCATGGCTGCTGCGGGTCGCCCGTGCTGACGCCTTCCGTCCACCGGCGGGCATAGCCGGCGTAATTTTCGGAAAGGGAAATGGACCAGTCTGCGCGGGGGACGAACTCCACCAGGATTTCCCCATTCGAAGGACGAAATACCGAGGCCGGCAAGGGAGTCTCGCTGACGTTCAACTGCCATGTCCGCGGAAGGGCGGCATTGATGAGCTGAACGGCCCGCACCGTCTGGTCCAGAAGCTCGGCCGTGGTTCCTTCTGCTACCCGCACGGTCGGCGGCTCGCTGCCGAAACGATTAAGATAGCCGTCGGGATAGAGGTCGTGAATGTTGTTCCTCGCGTCTGCGGCGAGATAGGCAGTCAGTTCTGTCGCGCCTACTCCGTCCGCAACGCGCCCGTGAGAAACCCTGACACCGCCATGTCCGCCAGCAGGCGAAAGGCTCCGCGGGGAAGGAGCAACATCGGCCCCTATATGGAGTGACGCGCCCAAGGAGAGGACAGGAGCGTTGCCGGCCATCGCTGGACCTTGCGTTGGCAAGGCCGGCAGGTCCGGTGGAACCGGGCGGGGTGCGCTTGGCCCGGCTCCGGTTGTCCCGCCTCCACCGCCACAGGCGCCGATCGAAAGAACAGCCGCCAGCGCGACAAGCGAAGCGGAGGGGAAACGATAACGCCGGTCCTTTCGGGCCCGAATCGCGAATTTCAACTGCATGACCTATCTCCATCGGGGGTCGAACCGCCTCAAGCATCTCGGCGAGTTTGACGGTCGTGACTGTCCTCGCGCCGGCAGGGCGGACTGGCGTGGGTAGCCAGATAGCTACCGGCCTTCATTGTCTCGGCCGGCCGGATACTGTCAACGATGGAGCAAAAGTATACTGCCGCAAAAGTCCAAATGGCTCTCTTCTATCGAGACAGCATCCGAAAGGCCGACGACCGTTTCGACCGACACCTCGACCAGCTTTCCAGACGAGGATCATGACAATGTCCGTACCCGCACGAAAAATCCTTGCCACCTTCGAACCGGCCCGGCAACGCAGAATTCAGGAACAGGCGGCAAAACTGATCGCCGAGGAAACAGATCGTCAGCGCGCCCGCGGCGCCACCAAACCCGTATCCGCCGACATTACCCCGCCTCCCCTGGCGTCCGCCCACATCAACGACGATATCCCGCATTGACCTGCCCCTGCACTCACTGACGACATGGCCACCAAGCAGGATCTCGTCGAGCTGAAGGCCGACATGACCTGGCGCATGATCCTCATCGCCGGGGTCAGCGTCGCCGCGGTAAAGCTCATCCCCTGATCCGTCAGCCCAGCTGACCGCTTCCCCGGAGCCGGTGCTCCCCCAAGCGCCGGCCCTTCCGCTTGTACCCCGTCGGCACCTCGCCAAACGCCCATGCAAGCGCCCTGGCACCTAAAGACGGTGCCATGAGCTTGAGGAAAGCCACTTCCGCGCAGACGCCCGGCACACCGGGCCCCACTGCAACGGAAGGCGCTTCCATGTTCCACGACTTCGACGCCCCAGAGTACTCCACGCCGCGCGACCAAGCAGCGCCCGGCACCACCGGAGAACTGCTCTCCGAACTCGGGCTCAGCGGCCGCGCGATCCGCGAGATCCTGCCCGACAACCCTCCCGCCGGCGCACGCTTCGAGATCGAAGAGTTTGAGTAGAGCCGGTCACGGATGAACCGAATGACGATCAGGCCACCCGGTCCGGTCGTCCGGTTCCCAATCCAAGTCAACATCCAGACAACGAAGGAGCCATCCCATGGCTTTCGGAATGAACAAGGTCCTCCTGATCGGTCGCCTCGGCGCCGCCGCCGCGTGGCCAGCGCCTCTCTGCGGTCAGCGCGGACGCATTGGGGCCCGCGACGTCTACGACCAGATGAATGCCTGCTCCTGCCTGACGCTGATCCTCGCCTGCATCGTTTACTGGCAGGCGCGCGAAATCTCGCGCGTCGCCGCCGCGCCCGACTTTCCGTTCGACCCCGAACTCATCGCCCGCATCAGCCCCATCGAGTGGAAGAATGTTAACCTCTACGGCGAGATCAAGATCGATCCCGGCAAACTACGGCTCTCCCGGCGTTAGCGTGCATTTCTGAACGATTCTGGCTCATACCCTTCGTTCCCCGGATGCACGGCGCCTCCACCCACGCCATCTACCGCGCCATGGCTGCACACCCCGATCCGCGGCCCACCTACAAGACCTGGAAGGCCGCGCGCGACGCCGGCATCCGCATCCGCCCGGCACCCCCACACCTCCAGCCCTGGTGCCCCCGCGATGCCGACTGGTGCAGCAACGCCGAGGACCCCGCCCCCGAAGTCCTCCCGGTCGATCCCCTCATCGTTGACTTCGAGGAAGAACCGCCGCTCTCCCAGGCCTTCTGGCGCGCTGCGCAACGCACCGGAATCGACAGCCGCCTCTACCGCCCCGACAGCGATCTCGCCGGCTACGACTGGTACGATTCCCTGCCGCGAATCACCGCCATCCGCATCGAGATCATCGCAGCCGATCGCGCCTGGTCCCTCGAAGACTATCCGACCGACGACAGCTCACCCGGCAGCCGTCCCGACGCCATGACCATGCATCTGGAGATCCAGCACCCGGGCGGCTCCACCAAGGCACTCGTCATCGACGCCGACATGGCATTTGCCGGCGACGCGGACTGCTACATCGAGGACATCTCCCCACTCGTCACCGCAACCAGTAACCTGCAACCCTTCGAGCTGGCGGGCCTCATCTACAGCGCCTTCTTCTGCCACTCCGACGATGCCGAAGCCAACTCCTGGGAAACACAACGCGACGACTTCCAGCTGGACGCGAACCGGATCGCAACCAGGCTGCTCTGCTCCGAAGACGAAGCCACCATCGATGCCATCAAGGACATGGTGTGCCGCCACGTCCGCTGGATCGCGCCGCGCGACCGCCCGGTCACGATCACGATCGACCGCAGCGGCATCTCCGTTTCCCTCGCCGAACCAGAACCCAAGGAGACCGCCTGATGCCGCGCACCATCTCCATCCAGTGCTGCTTCGCCACCTACATGTCGAACACAGTCCGGATCGAGGTCCAGGACGACGAGGACCTCGACACCGCCCTCAACAGGGCCATCGAAGAATCCAATTTCGACGACGGCTGGAAGAACCTCGACTATGCCGGTCCGATCTTCATCGTCGCCGCCTGCAACGGCGCCAGCTCCGATCCCGGCGCATCGACGGAGCGGATCGAGGTTCCCCACATCCTGACCGAGCGCGGCCAGATGCAGCTCGACATCCCGTCCGATGCTCGGCCCTTGACCGCACCCTCATCCTGACTTACCCGTCAACCCGATCCCGGCACCACACAGGGACACAACGCGATGGCCGCTTCCTTCGACACCCTTTCAGCTGCGCAGCACATGGAAGATGCCGGCATGGACCGCAAGCATGCCGAAGCCGTGGCCGCGTCCATCCACTCCGGTCAGGGCGAACTTGCAACCAAGGCAGACATTACTGCCATACGCAGCGACATTACCGGAATCCGATGGATAATCGGCGTCAATCTGGCGATCAGTCTGGCGACGCTTGCCGCCGTCCTTGCAATAGCATTCAGGACCTGATCCGCCCCACTCCAAGAGCGACACCCTCACCGGGTCCCCCCTACCCCGTTCCACCCGACTCAACACTACAAGGCCCCGCCGGCACAGACCGCGCGGGGCCTTCTCATTGCGCACCCCGACCCGGGAGATCGCGCCACAAACACTTCTCACCGGCCCTCGTCCCAAACTCCCGATATTTCCTACAAAGCACCGATCTGCACCGCATCCAGCGCCGCCGGGTCTGCTTTCCCATGCGCCTTCCGTACTAGCGGCTCCCCGAGTCCAGAAAAGCGGCCCCAGACCGGCTCGTTCCCTCCGGACCGACCTCTCCTCCCCCAGCCACGCGGAGCTCTCACCCATGCCACCGCTCGACCAGTGCGCCTCCCCCGAAAGCGGCCGCACGCTTTTCCCCATGACCGCCATGCCTGCCACTCTTCAACACCCCGAAAGCCGGCCCTCCTCCGCCGCCCGGCGCCTCATCCAGGACCGCCCCGAAATCCTCGACGAGTTCGAACTCGTCACCCTTCTCCTTTCGGGCCATCGTCCACTCGACAAGGCCAAAACCCTCGCCGCCAGGCTTCTTTCCGCCTTCCACGATCCCGCGCGCATACTCGCCGCAACCCCGGGGCGCCTGCGCACCGTCCCCGGCGTCGACAACGACGCCATCGTCGCGATCAAGACCGCGGAAGCACTTGCCATCCGCCATTCCGCAGCCCGCCTGGCCCCCAAGGTCAACCCGATGCTGAACGACTACGCCACCATCGTCGCCCATTGCCGGTCCCTCATCGCACACAAGCCTCACGAGGAACTGCACGTCCTCTATCTGGACCTGAAAACCCGGCTGATCGCCTGCGAGCTCCACCGGACCGGCACCATCGACAATGTCGCTGCCGACCTGCGCGACATCATCGCCCGCGCCCTGCAGCTCGACGCGTCCGCACTCGTCCTCACGCACAACCATCCGAGCGGCGACCCGCATCCTTCCACTGCCGACATCCGGATCACGAATCAGCTCAAAGCCGCCGCCGCGTGTCTCGACATCAAGGTCATCGACCACGTTGTAATCACCCCGCACGACCATTGCAGCCTCGCCACAACCGGTCTGATCTGATTCCCCGGAGGACTTCCGATGCTCGTCGTCGACAACTTCGCCGGCGGGGGAGGTGCATCGCTCGGAATCGAGAAGGCGCTCGGCCGCCCGGTCGACATCGCCGTCAACCACGATCCCGAAGCGGTCGCCATGCACCGCCTCAACCACCCCGCCACCATCCACCATCTCCAGGACGTATGGTCGGTCGATCCGGCCGACATAGCCCGCCGCGGCCCCATCTCACTCGCCTGGTTCAGCCCCGACTGCACACATTTCAGCGTCGCCAAGGGCGCCGCCCCCGTAAGGCCCGAACAACGCCGCAGCAGGGATCTCGCCTGGGTCATCATCCTGTGGGCGCGCAAAGCCCGTCCCGCCGTCATCATGCTGGAGAACGTCCAGGAATTCATGGGCTGGGGGCCCCTGCTGCCCAACGGCAAACCGGACAAATCCCGCGAAGGCGAAACCTTCCGCTCCTGGCTCGCAGCCCTGGCTGCCGAAGGCTACAGCTTCGAGTGGCGCAAGCTGCGCGGCTGCGACTACGGCTCCCCCACCTTGCGCACCCGCTTCTTCCTCATCGCGCGCCGCGATGGACTTCCGATCGCCTGGCCCGAACCGACCCACGGCCCCGGCCTGCGCCCCCACCGCGTCGCCGCAGACTGCATGGACTGGACGATCCCGGTCCATTCCATCTTCCTTTCCCGCGGCCAGGCGCGGAAAGCCGGCGTGCGCCGCCCCCTTGCGGCCAAGACCCTCGCGCGCATCGCCAGAGGAATCCGCCGCTACGTCCTCGACGCCGCCCAGCCCTTCATCATCCCCGTCACCCACGCGGGCGACCGCCGCACTCACTCCATTACCGAGCCCCTGCGAACCATCACCACCGCCAACCGCGGCGAGCTCGCCGTCGTCGCCGCCCACATGGCCCAGCACAACACAGGAATGACCGGCCATTCATGCGCCGAGCCGGTCAGCACGATCGTATCCCGAGGATCGAACCAGGCCCTTGTCACGTCCCTGCTCACCCGCGAGTTCGGGGCCAGCACCGGCCAGGCAGTCGACGCGCCCATGCCCACCGTCATGCCTCGCGGTGGCGGCAAGACCTCACTCGTCTCGGCCTGCCTCACCCATCTCCACCACAGCAATACCAATGGCGGCTCCGGCGACCTTCGCCGGCCGGTCAACACCATCCTGGCCCAGGGCCAGCACAAGGCCCTCGTCACCGCCTTCCTCGCCAAATACTACGGCACCAACACGGGCTCCGACCTTCACGATCCCTGTCCCACCGCAACAACCCGGGCGCGCTTCGGCCTCGTCACCATCGATGCCGTCGACTACCAGCTCACCGATATCGGCATGCGCATGCTCGCCGCCCGCGAGCTCTACAGGGCCCAGGGGTTCCCGGACACATACCGCATAGCCTTCGAATTCAACGGCAAGCCCCTCACCAAGGAGGCGCAGATCCGCATGTGCGGCAACTCGGTCTGTCCCGACGTCGCTCAAGCCCTCGTCGCCGCCAACGTCCGGCCGCACTTCCTCTCTCTCGCCGCCTGATCCCCCGGGCCTAAGTCAAGTAAAGCGGGGTCCATCCGAATCGACCGATGCCGGGCGGCCAGTCTGCCCGGCTCCCTATTGACCGATCGGGACCAGACGCATGCTCGCACTCGACAACGCCGCGCCCTTCTCCGGCCCGGCTCTCCCCCTCTCCCGAACCGACGCGCAGCACACCCGAAACCGCGCTGCCGCACTCTTCGCCGCCGCCCAGATCATGCTTCCCGAGATCTCCGCCGGCAGGCCCCTCCACGCACCCATGCTCCGCAACGCCATGAAGCAGGTCTTCGGCTCCGACCCTGCAAGCTGGCTCTGGAAGGAAGCCTACGAAGCGGCCGAGGCCTCCACCGTGCTCTTCCTGCAGCACTTCGGCCCCGCGCTGCGGACCCACGCCGGCGACGAAGGCCCTGCGCGCGTCCTCGCCATGATCGAGCAGATCTCCCGGCTCGAACCCTCCCACACCCGCCGGTCCGAGCACCAGGTCCGCCTGCAGCAGTTCTCGACCCCGTTGCCGCTGGCCTATATCGCCCTTGCCGCACTTTCGATCCGTCATGGCGACACCCTCCTGGAGCCCTCCGCCGGCACCGGCATCCTCGCCAGCATGGCCGCCATTGCCGCCGACCCTTCCGCCAGACCCATCCTCCACCTCAACGAGATCGCGGAGAACCGGCACACCCTTCTCCGCAATCTCTTTCCTTCGGCTTCCGTCACCGCACACGACGCCGAATCCCTTTCCGATCGTCTTCCCGGCCTGCGCCCCTCCGTCATCGCCATGAACCCGCCGTTCTCCGCCACCGTCGGCGTCGGCAGAACCAGCCGCCACGCCGACCTGCGCCACATCAAGGCCGCCTATGCGATGCTCGCGCCCGAAGGCCGCCTCGCCGCCATCACCTCTCCCGGCTGCATCCCCGGCTCCGACCGCTGGAACGCCGCCTTCGCCGGCCAGTCGCCCGCTCCCCGCATCCTCTTCACCTCGGCCATCGACGGGCGCCTCTACTCCCGTCGCGGCACAACCACCGACACCCGCCTCACCGTCATCGAACGCTCCTCCGAGCCCTCCGCCCACATCGACCCCGAAACCCGCGCCTCCTCGAGCGCCGAGCTCCTCGCGTCCCTCACACGCGCCCTGCCACCCCGCTCAGCCGGCACAGCCACGGCCGGTCCGTCCACCGACCTCTTCGGCAATCCCATCGAAGCCGCCCCGTCACCGTTCCGCCGCCAGGCCCACGCATTCGCCGCCAACGACTGGGGTCCCGTCGCTCCCCTCCCGGTCGAGCCGTCTCCCGCCAACGACTCCGACCCCGCCCCGTCCGCCGGCGCCGCCTACCACCCCTGGCAACCCACCTCCTTCCGCATCGCCGGCGCCCGCGAGCACCCCACCCCGCTCGTGCAATCCGCCGCCATGGCCGCCGTCAGCCATCCCTTCCCCGCCTACCGGCCCAAACTCCCCACCCGGATCCTCAGCGAAGGCCAGCTCTCCGAGGCCCAGCTCGAATCCATCGTCCTCGCCGGCGCCGCACACTCCCGTCATCTCCCCGCCCGCTACCGCATCGGCGAAGGCTGGGAGACGGTCCAGCGCGCAAGCGACTACGAGGACAACGACGACAGCGGCATCCTCACCACCAGCAACGGCGAAGAACTCTCCCTCCCGGTCCACTTCCGCCGGGGCTGGATGCTCGGCGACGGCACGGGCGTCGGCAAGGGACGCGAAGTCGCCACCGTCATCCTCGACAACTGGCTTCAGGGACGCCGCAGGGCCCTCTGGCTCTCCAAGTCCGACAAGCTCCTCGAGGACGCCCAGCGCGACTGGACCGCCATCGGAGGCTCCGTCCACCAGATCGTCCCTGTTTCCAAATTCCGCCAGGGCGCCGATATCGCGCTTCCCGAAGGCATCCTCTTCGCCACCTACGCCACGCTCCGCTCCCCTGCCCGCCAGGGCAAGACCTCCCGTCTCGAGCAGATCGTGAAATGGCTCGCCGGTTCCCTGCAGGAACACCACCGCCACGACTATGACGGCGTCATCGTCTTCGACGAAGCCCACGAGATGGCCAACGCCGCCGGCTCCAAGTCCGTCCACGGCGACACCAAGCCCTCCCAGCAGGGCCGCGCGGGCCTCCGCCTCCAGAACGCACTGCCCGACGCCCGCATCCTCTACGACTCCGCCACGGGCGCCAGCACCATCCCCGGCCTCGCTTACGCCACCCGCCTTGGCCTCTGGTCCACCGACGACACGCCGTTCAGCCAGCGCACCGACTTCGTGTTCGCCATGGAAGCGGGCGGCGTCGCAGCCATGGAAGTCGTCGCCCGCGACCTCAAGGCCCTCGGCCTCTACCAGGCCCGCGCGCTCTCCTATGACGGCGTCGAGGTCGACATCCTCGAACATCCCCTCACCCCGTCGCAACGGCGCATCTACGACAGCTACGCCGAGGCCTTCAAGGTCATCCACGCCAATATCGACGCAGCACTCAAGGCCACCGGCATCATGAAGGACGACGACACCCTCAACCGCCGCGCCAAGGCCGCCGCGCTGTCCGCGTTCGAGAGCGCCAAGCAGCGCTTCTTCGGCCATCTCCTTACAGCCATGAAATGCCCCACCCTGATCCGGTCGATCCAGGAGGACCTCGACGCCGGACACTCCGCCGTCGTCCAGCTCGTCTCGACGGGCGAGGCGCTCATGGACCGCCGCATCGCCGAAATCCCTCCTTCCGAATGGGACGACCTCTCGATCGACCTCACCCCCCGCGAGACCGTCATCGAGTTCCTCGCCCACTCCTTCCCGGTCCAGCTCCAGCAGGAGTTCACCGACGACAACGGCAACCTCTTCTCCCGCCCGGTCTTCGACGCCGACGGCCATGCCGTCCTCTCCCAGGAAGCCATCGCGCGCCGCGACGCCCTCATCCAGAAACTCGCTGCACTCCCGCCCGTCGCATCGGCACTGGACCAGATCGTCCAGTATTTCGGGCACGATGCCGTCGCGGAGATCACCGGACGATCGCGCCGCGTCCTGCGCATCTCCGACGCCAACGGCGACCGCCTGGCGCTGCGCAACCGCCCGCCCTCCGCCAACCTCGCGGAAACCGCCGCCTTTATGCAGGGCGACAAGCGCATCCTCGTCTTCTCGATGGCCGGTGGAACCGGGCGCAGCTACCACGCCGATCTTGGCTCACCCAACACCCAGCGCCGCATCCACTATCTCCTCGAACCCGGCTGGCGCGCAGACCAGGCCATCCAGGGCCTCGGACGCACCCACCGCACCCACCAGGCATCCGCCCCGCTGTTCCGCCCCGTCACCACCAACGTAAAGGGCGAACGCCGCTTCATCGCCACCATCGCCAGAAGGCTGGACAGCCTGGGCGCCATCACACGCGGCCAGCGCAACTCCCAGACCGCCCTCGGCAATGCCAACCAGACGCTCTTCCACGACAGCGACAATCTCGAAAGCCCCTACGCCAAGGCCGCGCTGCGCCGACTCTATGCAGCCCTGCACAACGGGACCATCAAGCCCTGGTCCGTCGAGCGCTTCCAGAAGGCTACCGGCCTCAAGATCGTGCATGAAGGCTGTCTCAAGGAAGAACTGCCCCCCATGCCGCAGTTCCTCAACCGCCTGCTGGCCCTCCCGATCGACGAGCAGAACGAACTCTTCTCGGAACTGGAAGCCCGCATCGCCGAGAATATCGACCGCGCCAAGGAAGCCGGCACCTACGAGGTCGGCGTAGAGACCATCCGCGCGGAATCGCTTTCCATCACCGCCCGCGAGACCATCTACGAGCACCCCCACACGTCCACAACGACCCAGCTCGTCGAGATCGCGCGCCGGGACCGTCTCGTGCCACTCCCCGCCGACGAGGCGATCGACATCGCCATCCGCTACGGCGACACGAACGATACGCCCCGCCTCGTCATCAACACCCGCTCGCGCCGCGCCGCGTTCCTCCTGCCCGCACCCTCTCGTCTCTTCGACGATGGAGGCGTGCAGACTCGCGTACGCCTCGTAAGACCGGCAAGTCACGAAACCATGGCATACGCCGATCTCCACGCCTCCAACTGGACGCTCGCAAACGAACACGCCTGGCGACCTCTCTGGGATGCAGAGATCGCTTCCCTGCCGTCGCACACCGACTCCCGCTTCTGGATCACCTCCGGTCTGCTCCTGCCCATCTGGGACCGCCTGCCCACCGACAACATGCGCGTCCGGAGACTCGCAACAGACGACGGCGAACAGCTCATCGGGCGCGTCCTCGACGCCGACCAGGTCCGCACCGTCCGCGCCACCTTCAACCTCGACAGCGACACCACCCTCACCGGCGCCGAGGCCTACGATGCCGTCCTCGACCGGGGAACCTCGCTCCCCCTCGCCAACGGCTGGCGCCTCTCCCGCCGCCTCGTCGCCCAGACCGAACGCGTCGAGCTCGAAGGGCCCGACGACACCCATACCGACACGCTGCGAAAGCTCGGCTTCACGATCGAGATCATCAACTGGCGAGCGCGCATGTTCGCACCCGCTCCGCACGTTCTCGACCGGCTCTTCACCCGCTGGCCGCTCGCCGGCTAGTAACCCGGAAACCCCGACGGGACGAAAGGACGCCACTCCACTTCCCCGACACCGGACCGAAAAGCACCCGCGCCATGAGTCTGCAACAGATCGAGGCCAACCCCACCTATGCCTTCTGCCCCGCCTACGATTTTCCCGATGAACCGCAGGAAATCCGGATCGTCTTCCTCGGACACCCCGGCTACATCTCCACCAGCCTCTCCACCTCCAACCTCGAAGACGCCGAAACGCTCTGCGACAAGCTCAACGCCAGGCTGGGTATCTCCCGCGATATCTGGACCGCACTCATGACCGCGTCCATGCACGGATGCCCGAACCTCTTTCAATAGGAGCACACACACATTGCCAGCCAAAGATGGAGAGAGACCCATGCCGAAGGGTGTAGAGGCGGTCGTGAGCAGCCCGCGCAAAATGGCCGCCGATGTGTTCATGGGAGATTATTGGACCGGGCAGAAAGATTTCCAGATGATGAATGTTGCCGAAAAGGAGGGCATCGAAGTCGAGGGCGGCATTGAAGAAATCCAGCGCATCATGCGCGAGGTGAAGGAAAGCCTCCAATAAGCCCCTCCGCTCCCCACACCCCAGACAAACAAAGCCCCGCTCGGCCTACCGGCCAGCGGGGCTTTTTCTTGCAGCCCGATCGGGTCCAAACGCCACCCGATCGTCTACTCACACGGCAGCACGTTCCCAGCTTTGACCCGTCTCTCCGACATACCGCTCAACCGCCCGATCCCGCGCCGCTATCCACCTTCCCAAACTCGCAGCGAGCGCCACACGATCCAACCCCTCGTCGTCTCCGCCCCGCGCATCCTCAAGGACCCGCACTCTGTCATCGAACATATTCACCAGATCCAGCAATACCGGACCCTTGTCCTCTTTCGCCGCATCGCCGCCCGTTTCCGCCATTACCCCAAGAGTTGCATCGATCATCGAATCCACGGCTTCTTTAACGTCATCGACACTTTGAACCTTCCCAGGATCAATGTTGGTATCTTTCCCGTTTCCGCTCTCGCCAACCATTCCAGTTCTCCCCGTATCAAAGTCGGTACAATCAATAAGCCCCAAAACTAATTATTCCGTCAACACAATTCCCTCAATTCTTGACAGGCCACCTTTATTCGATTCACTTAATTGATACGAACAAACCCGCGGAGATCGAACTATGGATAATCAACACATCGATAACGATCCCCACGCACACGAAGACACCGAAGAATTCGAGGGATTCGGACCGAGAGGGACCGATCCGGGCGTCGATGAACCCGATCCCCACGACCGGGACGATCTCGACCTGACGGACCCGACGGACCGCGCCATTAGCTCCGACGTCGGCGACTGGATGAACCAGGCCCGCATCTTCGGCCTCAGCCCCGGCCGCGGCGAGCCCGATACCCGCGCCATCTACGACCAGGACGACGCCCACACCGCCGTCGAAGAGGTCTTGAACATCATCGCGACCAGGCTCGCGCCCGACGGATCGCCGCTCGCCGACGATCGCGACCAGCTCCTATGGGGCTTCACCTATGTCCTCAATGCCCAGTCGGAACGCCTGCACAAGCGCGTCGAGAGCATGGCGCGCGACCTCCGCGAGCTCGTCCACGCCCAGGACGGGTCGGAAGTCCGCGACACCGAACTCACCCAGAAAACGGATGAAGCCCGCAACCTCCACGACCGCGCCCTTGCCTTCGACCGCCTCACCAATACCGCCGCCATCGCCTACGAGAACTTCACCGGCAACGCCTGGCGCGCGCGCGAACCCCATAAATCGACCTTCTCCCTCACCGATCCATCCCGAGCCCCAAAGGTCTCCCTCACCGACCACATGAAGGCCCGGAAATGGCTCGATCGCGCCAAGGGAACCCGCATCGCCGTCGTCTCCGGACAGCGACCCGGACGCGAACTCGTCTGGGGAACCCTCTCCCGACTGCATGCCGACCACCCAGACCTTGTCGTCGTCACGGGCGGAAACAAGAACGGCGCCGACCGCGACGCAGCGGAATGGGCAACCCAGTACGACGTTCCGCTCGACATCGTGAAACCCGATTTCAACGCCCCGGACTTCAACGCCGAGCTCAAGGCCCGCAACACGCGCATCGTCAACCGCATGGGCAAAGACGGCCGTAAGGAGGAAGGGGCTGCGATCAACGGCCTCGTCGTATTCCCCGGCGCCAGGACCGGCGTGCCGGGCGATCTGGTAGCCAAGGCCCGCGAAGCCCGCGTCCCCATCGCCGAGATCGAGACCGCCGCCCAGCTCCATGCCACTCGCGGCCGCCTCATGCCGGGCTACACGCTCGATCACAACGAGCTCCGCGCCGAGCTGGACGCCGGCGACACGGATCCCGCGCGCAGCGAGCGCCGCACGACCCGCGCCGCCACCGCCGCCGGCGCGGCCGACCCCGAACGCCCCGACACGATCACGACCCCCAGGGAAACCCTGGCCTTCGCCGTCAACCTCCTGGCCGAGAGGGTCACCGCCGACGGATACCAGCTGAACGACGAGCGCGAGAAACTGCTCTGGGGCATCGGCAACGTCTTCAAGAAGCAGCTGGGACGCCTCAACACCGAAGCCCGGGATGTTGTCCGCGATACCGACCTCACGCCCGAGACCAGGGATGCACTCGCCCGGAATTACGATATGCGGCGCGATGTCTTCAAGGAGCTCTTCCTCGAAGCCGGCAAGATCTACTTCCGGGAAGCACTGCAGCCCTGGAACCCGGACGGCTACACCAGGCTCGACCACACCCACACCCTCGCAACCCTCGAGGCCGAGAGCTTCCTGAAGCAGGTCGAGCAGCACCGGCACGAGGCGATCTACCGCAACGGGCAGTATGTCGTTGCCGCCGGCAGCGCCCTCGCGCCCGAAAACGAAACGGCTCACCGCCCCGTCGTCGACCGCTATCTCGACAAGGTCCTCGCCACGTACCCCGACATGGTCCTGGTCCACTGCGGAAACGACAAAGGCTACGACAAGCTCTTCGCCGAATGGGCTGAGCGCAACAATGTCCCCCAGATCGCAGAGCAGCCGAAATGGGGTCCGCACGGCAGTGAAAAGGCGCCCACGCTGCGAAACGAGAAGATCTTCGAGGAACTGACGATCCAGGGGCTCGTCGCCTTCGGCAGCAGGGGCGCACTCGTCGAGGACATGATCCGCCGCGCCGGAAACGCCGTCTGGCGCGTCGACCCCGCCGCCGCGATCGCCAACATCCCCGCCCCGGTCCTGCCGCAGGACCACGATCGCACCTGGGAGCAGATCAAGGCGGACCACACGACCATCTTCCAGGCCGCCGGGAACAAGGCGCACCTTCTCCCCTACCAGGAAGGCTTCGACGACTTTCGCGGTCTCGTCACTACCGCGATCGCAACCGAAAACCACCCGAAGGAACACGCCGGCAACCTGAACTCCCTCAAGCAGACCCTCGATACCCAGGCCGAGCGCCGCGACGCCATCCAGAAGCTGCAATACCGCATCGACATCGCCACAGATCGTCTCGACGGCCTGAAGGAGTGGGTGGAGGCCGAACCCGGCCGCCCGATCGAGCTGGCACCCGGCTTCACCCGCTGGCTCCGGGACCGCGACGCGACCGTTGCCGAATGGAAGAACGCGATCAGGAATCCGGAACTCAGGGACCACCTGCCCCGGCTCGGCGACGATACCATGAAGGCGGAGATCGAACGCCTCTCAAACCCCGCCCTGCCGGCGCTCTTTCACCCCGGGCTCGAAACCGGCGACCGGCACCTGGAACGCGTCAACAATCTCTACGAGCACGCTCTCACATTCGTCGACCGGGATCCGAACCTGGTCGCCTACTCGCCGCATTTCGACGAGCTCCGCCAGACGGTCCGGCAGGTCGCCGGCGAAGTCGTCTCTCAACCGGACCAGGTGCAGCACCTCAAGAAGCTCGACGGCCAGCTCCAGGCCTCCAGCGAGCGCCAGGCGGAAGCCGGCACCGCGGCAAGAGACCTCTCCGAGGTCTGCACCCAGGTCCTCGGCTTCCAGCACTGGGCTGCAACCACCGGCCGTCCGGTTCACGAGGCGCCGCAATACAAGGAATGGCGCGACACCGCCGACGATATCCTCAAGCGCTGCGAAACCATGCGCAGCGATCCCAAGCTCGCCGTTCACCTCGAACGCGCCGGCGCCTCGGCCAAGTCAACCGACGTCGCCGTCGCCCTCCTCCGCGACCAGCGCTTCCAACGCCCGGTCATCCCCGAGCTGCCCGTCGCCCAGCAGGCCCGCCGCGAAACACGCGAAGAAGCAATGTCCGCTTCGATAAGCGCCTGACCGGCCCCCGCCAACCTCCCTGGAGATACCGCCATGCCGCTCCCCGAAGGCGTAAGACCCGAGCCGGACAGGCCGTTCATCACGGTTCGCACAGCCACCTCCCACCACGATCCCGACGAAATCCGCAGATATGCGACCCGCGAAGAGTGCCTTGCCGATCTCCATCGTTGGCAGGAAGTCAGCCTCGTCAGGCAAGATCCCTATTACCACCTCGGCATCGGATACCGGGGCGACGACAGCACCTACACCTTCGAGGTGTACGACATCGCCGAACTCCGACTCCAACTCAATATCGACAGAAAAGGCCGGCACGAAACCGGCGCCTGGGCGGCCGAACAGCATTTCCGGACCATAACGGACACGCCGGAAAATACGTGGGAAACAATCAAGGCCGATTACGCAACTCTCTTCGAAACCGCCGGCAGCAATCTCGCCGGTCTCCCCTACCAGGAAGGATTCGAGGACCTCCACGCGTTCGCCCGGAAGGCGTTCGACGCGGCGCACTACCCCGACCGGCAAGAAGGCAAGCTCAAGGCGCTGGTCCATACGCTCGACACCTGCGCACAGCACAAGATCGCTATCAACGACCTCCACGCAAACCTTTTTCTGGCCTCCGAAGCCCTCGACGGACTTCTCGAAAAAATGAGCAACTCTCGCGAAACCCGAATCGAACACGTCCCCCGGTTCTTCGAATGGCTCAAGTAC
Organism: Alphaproteobacteria bacterium; assembly: GCA_965261985.1. Classification (GTDB taxonomy): domain Bacteria; phylum Pseudomonadota; class Alphaproteobacteria; order Bin95; family Bin95; genus Bin95. Next base: position 2,104,766 of record OZ253490.1, on the reverse strand, counting down.
CGCGACACGGTAATCGCGGAATGGACCCAGGCACTGGTCGATCCCGACCTAAGCCAACATCTGCCACGCTTCGACTACAACGCCATGAAGGCCCACCTCCATCGCTTGGCCGACCCCTCGGTCCCGACCCTCTTCGACCCGGACCTGAAAGCCGCCAGACGCACCTACGAATTCAGCTCCGCCATGGAAGACGTCGCGTTCAACTACACGCGCTCGCTACGCAATGAGGGCCAGGCCGACCTGATTCCCTATTGCGCCTATTTCGACGATCTCCAGGCATCGATCAAAGACGCAATCAGCGCATCCACCGACAATCCCAAACACCTCGGCGCCCTGTGCACCCTCCAGGCCCAGCTCTCCATCTCTTTCGAGCGCAGGGAGGCCGTTCGAGCCGCTCTGGACGAGCTTACGGACGTCTCCACACGGATCATTGAGCTGCGGGCATGGTCCACATCCAACGACCGACCCATTCACCAGGCCCCGGACTTCGACGCCTGGCGCACCGACGCCGACAACATCCTCAAGCGCTGCGAACTCATGCGCAGCCACTACCCATCCCATTTCAAACGAAGCGGCGCCTCCGAGGACTCCGTTGCAACGGCATTCGATCTCCTTCGCGACAGCCGCTTCCAGAAGCCCCCCTCACCCGAGCAAATAGCCGCACAGCGCCAGGCCCGCGCCGAAACCCACCGGGAATCGGCCTCGATGAGCATGTAACCGACCGCGAAATCCTTTCCCCGGAAATCACGAGATGCCATTCCCCGTCACCATCGATCCCGATCCCGAACGTCCGTTCACCATCGTCTGCACGCGAATCGACCCCGATATGCCGGAATACATCGACCCGTCGGAAGAGATCCGCACCTACGCCACGCGCGAGGCCTGCCTCTCCGATCTCCGGCGCTGGCGGAATACCGCCTTCCTCGACCACGAAGACGAACTCCTCGATGACGAAGGCGAGCCCCTCTACGACGACGAAAACGACCCCTTCGACCACCGCTCCACCTACATCTTCGAAGTTTACGAGAACATGGAACTCCGGCTCGCCGTCCAGCTCGACACGGCGTCCGAAGCCGCCTTCGGCCCCTGGGCCGAAAGCCCCAGGCCACTGGATGATGACGCCGGTCCATCCCCGTCCCGACCGGACCGGCAACACGCCAACGGCGCCGAGCCGGAACCCGGACCGGGCGCAAAGGCCGGCGTGCAATGGATACGCGACCTGAAGCCGCCTTCGCATGCCTCGCAGCTCATGAAGCTCATCGAGAATCGCGACCGGGTCCCCCCGCCAGTCGCCATCGCGATACTCGAAACCTTCGCCGGTAACTGCGAGCGCGCCTGCCTTGCACCGGACAAGGTCCAACTCATCAATTTCGACCGCATCTTCCGACGCGCCGTCGAACGCTATCTCAGGAACACGGACAACACGCCCGAGCGGACCTGGGAAAAAATCAAGGCCGACTACCGCAGTCTGTACGAAGCAGCCGGCGCGGACCTCAACCGCGTTCCTCATCAGGACGGCTTCAAGGCTTTCCACGACCTGGTCCGCCTCACGCTCGGAACCGCGCACTACCCCGACCGGCAGGAAGGCAGACTCACTGCCCTGGTCCGTACCATCGAAAGACTCGCCGCGCGCCGGACCACGGCCGGGACGCCGGCGAACACCCCGGAGAGCATCCAGCCATGAACCCCGAACTGCATGCCTTCTTCCTCGACCCGTCCGCGTCCGGACACCTCATGCACGCCGAACTTTCCGAAGCCTACCAGCGCGCATGCGACCAGGCCGGCGCTCAGCACGAACTGATCGCCTATACGGACGAATTCGAGTTCCTCCTCGACGAAATCCAGGACTTGCTCCGCGACGAAAACGAATATCCCGAATACACAAGCCAGCTCACCGACTTCCGCACCGCCCTGCGCGCCATCGACGCGCGCCGCGTACAGGTCAGCGACCTTTACATCGAGATCCGCCAGAGCCTGGAGGAGATCGAAGCACTCCGCGCCGGCTATAGCGAGGGCCTCCGGACCGCTGACGACCCGTACTACGACAGCTGGCGCGACGCCCGCGAGCGTACACTGGCCGAAATCGAACGCCTCCATGCCGACCCGGACATGACCCCTCACCTGGATCGCGTCCTCACCAACCTCCGCGAGCTGGCTAATGCCGCAACGCCGGCAACGCTTGCCGAGGCCGCCAGCGCCGCTGCACCCTCCCCCTCGCCGGACCAGGGCGAAACCGCTACCGCAGCTCCCTCCGTCAACACCGCCGCACAACCGAAGCCCGACGCCGCTACGGCCGGGTCAGGTCCCGACACTCCCCAACTGATCTGGGCCGGCATCGGCTCCAGGCAGACCCCTCCGGCCGTCCTCTCCGACATGACCGAGCTCGCCGGCAGAATGGCAGACGCCGGCTGGCATCTCGCTTCCGGAGGCGCAGACGGCGCCGATACCGCCTTCGCGGCCGGTACGCCCGCTGACCAGCGGACCGTCTGGCTTCCCTGGCCGCACTACAACGGCCTCTCCGGACCCGACTGCCTGACGCCGACGCCAGACCGCCTCCAGGAATGCCTCGCGATCGCAGAGCGCCTGCACCCCGCATGGGACAGCTGCAGCGATGGCGTCCGGCAGCTCCACGCCCGGAACGTCGCGATCCTGCTCGGGCCGAACCTGAACCGTCCGGTCGATGCCGTGGCGTGCTGGACCGAAGGCGGCGCCGTCACGGGTGGCACCGGCATGGGCCTCCGGATCGCGGCCGAGCACGACATCCCTGTCTTCAATCTCGGCTCCATGACCATGCAGGAAGCCTGGAAGGGCCTTCAGGAACTCAGTCACTCCCTGACGGCAGCCGGTCAGCAGACCAATACTGTCGAACGCAACGCATCGACCGAAGCTGCCAAGCCCACAGCCAGAACCTACGACCCGGCAACTTCCTGCGTCTTCCGCTTCACCCGCGACGAGTGGGGCATATTCAGCAACTTCGCCGCCCTGCCGAAGGCGATCTCCGCCTCGGAGAATTCCTTCTCCACATCCGAACACCTTTACCACGCAGCCAAGTTCCGCGAGTCCCCCGAGGTCCAGACCCGAATAGCCCGGGCCGCCTCGGCCCGCGACGCCGCCAATATCGGCCGCCAATCGGACAACAAACCCGACGTCGACTGGGATGCCCGGCGCATCGACGCCATGCGCTGGACGATCCGCATGAAGCGCGAGTCGAACCCCGCGCTCGTCGACGCTGCCCTCGACAAGACCGGCGACCTCCCCATCGTCGAGCAAGCGCCCGCCGGCACCTTCTGGGGCACACGGCCGGAAGGCGGGAAACTCGTCGGCCAGAACATTCTCGGCCGCCTCTGGATGGAACTCCGCCAGCACATCCGCGACGGCGATCCCCGCGCCCTGGCCTCCGCCTGGGACGATCCGGTATCGCCAAAAGCAGTCGCCCGAGCCAATACTGTCAACACGGCATCCGCCGACACCTGGCAACGCATCAAGATGGATTACAGCTCAGTCTACAGGGCATCCGGAGATCGACTCGACCACATCCCCTATCAGGAAGGTTTCGCCGAACTCCGCGACCTCGTCGCCGGCGCCGTCGAGAACGGAAGCTGTCCTTCAGAACACCAGACCCGTCTCAAGGCCCTGCACAACACACTGGAAACCCAGCACCAGCGTCACAACACCGTACTCGACGCCCAAAGCCGGCTTGACAACGCCTGCGCACGCCTTGAGGACCTGAACGCAAAGATCGACGCGGAACACGGACACACCATCGAGACCGTCCCCGGCTATACCGCCTGGCTCCGCGAGCGCGATGCCGCCGTAGCGCACTGGCACGGGCTTGCCGAGGACCCGGCGCACAAGGAGCACATGCAGATCGTGGCGCCCGACATGTTGGCGCCGCGGATCGCCGAGTTCTCGAATGAGACGCTGACCAGCATCCACCAGCCAGGCTTCGACTACCCCGCCCCTTCTTCCGGACACGACGTCTACACTCCCTCCCTGCAGCCGCTCTCCCAGGTCTATGGCCGTGCCCTGGCATTCGTCGACCGCGATCCGAACCTTCTCCCATACGCCCCGCAGTTCGACGAGTTGAAGATCGCCGTATCCGATGCCCTCGACAAATGCAGCCACACTCCCGATCTCGTGACCATGCTCACCAAGCTGCGCACGACGCTGGACGAAAACCACGAGCGCATGACCCGCGCCCAGGCCGCGACCGAAGACGTGGCGAACGCCAGTCACACCCTATGCGGCCTGAAGGCCTGGGCGGACCGCGCAGGCAGACCCATCCACGAGGCCCCCGACTTCAAGACCTGTCGCACCGAGGCCGACCGGGCGTTGCACCATTACGAGGCCGCCGAGAAGGATCCGACCCTTGTCGTGCACCTGGCGCGCGCCGACAGTCTCGGAGTGCTGACCGATACCGCAGTTCCGATGCTCCGCGACTCCCGCTTCCGCGAACCGGTCGCCTCGGAGGCCTCGCTGGCCGCCAGCCGGCAGCGCTCGGAACAGGCCGAAGAACACTATTCCATGAGCGCCTGATCCGCCCTGGAGGAACACCCTGACCGACAACCGCCTCTCCGCAAGAGAACTCTCGGACCTGCTCAAACCCCTTGCCGAAGCGGTATGCAGGCGCTACCTGCCCGCCGGCAGGAAAACCGGCAATTACTGGCAGGTCGGCGACGTCCACAACACTCCGGGGAAGTCGCTCTTCGTCCACCTCAAGAGCAGCAAGGTCGGCCGCTGGGAAGACACCGCCACTGGCGACCGCGGCGACCTTCTGGACCTCATCATGCATACCCAGGGTCACGCCAAGCTCGGCCACGCCATGGCTGAAGCCAGGCAAATCCTCGGAATCACGAACCCGCCCCGAAACACCGGCCCCAAAGCCCCTGCCACCCCGCCTGGACCCGTGCCGACGCCCCCGCCCGTCGCGAACGACGACGACGACGTCTCGTCCAACACCGCCAATGCGAGACGGCTCTGGGAGCGATGCAAGCCGCTGCCCGATACCGATGCCGCAATGTACCTCCACTCCCGCGGCATCTCGGACATCGTCCACGAATCCCTGCGCTTTCACCCCGAAGTGCTCTACCGCGAAGAAAGCTTCGTTACGAAGGCGCCAGCCATGGTCGCCGCGATCAAGGCTCCGGACGGCTCGATCACCGCCGTTCACCGCACCTGGCTGGACCCGAGCGGCACCGGCAAGGCCCAGCTGCCCGAGCCGCGCAAGATGCTCGGCCCCCCCAAGGGCCACGGCGTCCTGTTCCACCCCGAACGAGCGGATCGCAACGATATCGTCATCGGCGAGGGCATCGAGACCGTCCTCTCCGTTACCACCGCGCTCCCGGGTTGCGCCGGCATCGCGACTCTCGCCTCGTCGGTCATGGCCGGTATCGCGATACCCGACTCCCTCGGCCGGGTCCTCATTGCAGTGGACCGCGACAAGTCCGGATACCCGGCCGCCATGAAGCTCGAAACCCGCCTCCGCGAGGAGGGGCGGTCCGTCCGGCTCATCCTGCCGCAACGCAACGACTTCAACGACGACCTCAAGGCCCTCGGCCCCCGGGGCCTACGCGAACACATCCAGGTCCAGCTCTCCGCCCCGGCCCTGCAGCTGCCCGAACACATCCCCGCAACCCCGGCGCCATCCCCCGGCGAGCCCGCCGCGCCCGAGCCCGTGCTCACCCTGTCCCGGGCCGCCATTTCCTCAGACGCCGCCGAGTTCGGCCTGGTCGCCCTCGACGACATCGACCGCAAGGAGCTGGCAAAGACCATCCACTTCGAGAAGCCGCCCAACGAACAGCAGGTCCGGACCTGCGCCCGCGCATGGGCCGACATTGCGACCATCGCCGCGCGCCGCGCCGGCATACGCAAGGTCCTCGTCCTCGCCGACGCCTGGCTTATCCCTCCCCTCGAGCGCGAGCTCCGCGCCCGGAAACTCATCCCTGTCTATCCACACATACTGGCCCGAAAGATCGACACCCCTTCCGGGCCGCAATGGGACCGGAAGCTCACCGGAATCGTGCCCTCTCTCCAGGACTGACCCCTCCTCCCCTCTGGCACCCGGCCTGAAAGCCGAAAGGGTAGGAAAGCTGCGCTTGTGTGAACCCGCGCGGAAGTGACATCCGCTCTGCGCGCCTCACCCTCCTGCAAAGGGAACCAGGCGCATGCCCCCCACCAAACCACGCCGCCGGCGAACCAAGCGGCGACAAGTCAAGCCGGCGCCCGTCCGTTCCTTCGACAAACGCCCGGAGGCGGAAACCGTCGCGCGCTCCCTCCCCGCCCCCATAATCTACGCCGACCACAGCGGACCGAAAGGCGCGCGGCGCTGGAAGATCGAGGCCGCCACGGGGCTCAAGTCCCGCACCCGGGCCCGGGGCTGGCTTCGCACAAACGGCAAGATCGTCTGACACACCCCCCGCCGATAACACCGCAGGCTCCTTCAAGACAACGCCATTCCCATTCTCCACGACAACGGACCGGGAAGAGTCAGGAAAGCCCCGATCGGGTGACGGTGCGTGGTCCGGGCCACCGGCCGCGCGTCCTTGAAACCTGCCCCGAAGAGGAATAGATCGATGCCTGTCATGGAATCGCAAGGCCTCATTGCCTGGACAATAGCCAACCCCGATGCCGGCACTACTCTGGCCACGATGGCCCTGGTCGCGGTCGGCCTCCTAATCGGCTTCGGACAGATCGCCATCGTCTTCTACGGCATCAGGAAGATGAGCGACGGCAACAAGGACCGCGCAACCCAGCATAGCCAGATCATGGAAGCCGAGGCGAACCGCCATAAGGAAGCTATGACCGCGCTCAAAGTCCTTATCCGGAATACCGCGCGCCGAAGCCGGCCAGTCCCGACCAGATAATCCACCGGCGCCGCGGCGCCCTCACACACCGCATCACACACCGAACACGGGCCCTGCACCAGCAGCGGCCCGTTTTCGCGTTCGCTCCGCTGGAGATCGCGCCATGCAAACGCAATCCTCCCCCGCAACCGAAATCGCCGCAGCGCTCGCCGCCCAGGCCGAGGCCGTCTGCCGGCATTACCTTCCGGCCGGAAAGCGCGAGGGCCGCTACTGGATCGTGGGCGACGTCCACGGCTCCCGCGGCAGCTCCCTCTTCGTCCGCCTGCGCGCGCCCGGGCAGCCGGGCAAGTGGAACGATGCCGCCACCGGCGAACACGGGGATCTCCTCGACATCGTCCGGCGCCACTCCGGAACCACCTCCCTGAGCGCAGCCCTTGCGGAAGCCCGTGCGTTCCTGGCGCTGCCCACGTCCCGCCCCGCGCCCACTCCCGCACCCCAGACCAACGAGCCGCTGCGCCGCGCCGCGCGCCGCCTCTGGCACATCTGCCACCCGATCGACGGAACCCATGCCGAGGCCTACCTGAAGGCTCGCGGCATCGAGAACTGCCGCCACCCGTCCCTGCGGTTCCATCCCTCCCTCTACTATCGCGAGCGGAACATCACCCGCCAGTTCCCGGCGCTCGTCGCCGCCGTCACGGACCCGGCCGGCCGCATCACCGGCGTCCATCGCACCTACCTCGATCCCTCACGCCCCGCCAAGGCGAAGGTCGCCACTTCGAAGAAAGCCCTCGGCGACGTCATCGGCTCGACGGTCCGCTTCGCTTCTGCAAGTCCGGACAGCTGCCTCATCGTCGGCGAAGGCATCGAAACCGTGCTCTCCCTTCTCACCGCTTTCCCTGCTGCTGCCGGCGCCGCCACACTCTCAGCCGCCGGCCTCGGCGCGTTCTCTCCTCCCTCCGATCGGCGCATTGCCATCGGGCGCGACAGGGGCAACGACGGTAACGCCGCCGCCATGCGCCTTGCCGAGCGTTGCATGCAGGCCAGCGTCCGATTCCGGATTTTGCCACCCTGTCTGGAGGACTTCAACGACGACCTGGTCGCCTTCGGCCCGGATGGCATCCGTCGCGGGCTCAGCGCCGCCTGACGGCCCTGGCGGCGAGGGAGGCTCCGGTCCCCCCAATCGCCTGTCACGGAAACCCCAAGAGCACACAGAGAGGACACGATCATGAAAATCCACGTACCCCAGACCATGCTGATCCCGCGCGGCAACGACTTCAACGACGACCTGGTCGGATATGGCGCGCGCTCAGTCCGCCGCCACCTCGGCTCGCCCTACTCACGCTGACAGGGCGCCACCCGGCGTGCGCTGCATCCAGAGAAGCAAAGCCCGGTCCAGGTGACCGGCCACTCCCGGGTTCCATCCAAACCAACTCCATCCTCTTTACCGCGAGGCCCAGCATGCCCGACGCCATCAACGTCTCCGCCGACTATTCGCTGCGCCCGACCGAGCTTGCCGATACCCTCTCGCTCCTCGTCGAGGCCCGCGAGCCCTGCATGGTCTGGGGCCAGCCCGGAATCGGCAAGAGCGATATCGCCGACGCCGTCGCGAAGGCCACCGGCCGCCAATATATCGACGTCCGGGCGCTCCTCCTCGACCCCGTCGACCTGCGCGGCATCCCCTGGCGCGACCGGGATGACCGCACGCGCTGGGCCTCCCCGGAGTTCCTGCCCCCCTCCAACGACCCCGGCCGCTACCTCATCAACCTGGAAGAGCTTCCCTCCGCCGTCCCGATGGTCCAGGCGGCCCTATACCAGCTGGTCCTGAACCGCCGCATCGGCGAATACGAACTGCCCCCGGGCGCTTCGCTGATCGCCTGCGGCAACCGCGAGAACGATCGCGGCGTCGTGCACCGCATGGTCGCCCCCCTCGCATCCCGCTTCATCCACCTCGAGCTCAAGTCCGATCACCAGGACTGGTGCGCATGGGCCGCCGGCGCCGGCATCGCTCCCGAGGCCATCTTCTTCATCTCCATGCGACCCGACCTGCTCAACAAATTCGATCCGCAATCCCGCGAGAAAGCCTTCCCCTGCCCCCGGACCTGGCACAAGGTCTCCAACATCGTGAACCAGCGCGCCGACCTCGACCCCAATATCGAGCGCGCCCTGTTCCGCGGCGCCGTCGGCGAAGGCCCCGCCGTCGTCTTCTCGGCCTTCCTGAAAGTCTGGCGCCAGATACCGCACCCGACAGCCGTCCTGGCAGACCCGGAGAATGCCAACGTCCCGACCGAGTCCGACGTGCTCGTCTCCCTCTGCGGCGCCCTCTACCGCCTCGCCGACGACACGAATTTCGACGCGATCGTCACCTACGCCAGGCGCCTCCGCCGCGAGATCGGCGAGTTCCTCATCACCATGGCTCTCCAGCGCGATCCCAGCCTGCAGAACACCGCAGGCTTCATCCGCTGGGCTGCCACCCGCACGCAATGAGCGCAAGCGCCTGCGGCGCACACCGTTCTGCCGTTGGAGGACACGATCCGCTCGATGTTCGGCTGATCGACAACCGCCTCCTCCCCCCACGCCGGCCCAGGAAACCGCGTCCAGACTCCGCCCGAGCGGCCGCACCAATCCAGACCCCGTTCCGACTTCCAACATCCCGGGAGACCCCCCAATGGACCTCACCCGCGACGCCATGCTCGTCAGCCTCCGGATCAACAACTGGTCCGGACGCCGCTACGACCGCGAAGCCAGCCACGACGTGGCCATGCGCAACGACGCCGACCCCAGCTCCGGACGCTACAACAAGCGCCTGCTGCCGAAGCCGGCCTTCGCCGACATGACCAAGACCATGAGCAAGGCCCGCTCGCTCCACTACGACAATACGCTGCCCTGGGACGACACCGGCGCGCGGCTCCTCACGGTCGCCAACTACGACCACTACACCGCCACCGTCGACGAGCTCACCGAGCAGCTCGTCCGCGAACGCAATGCCTTCATCGCCGACTACGAGGCCTATGTCGACCAGGCCCGCACCGACCTGGGCGGCCTCTTCCGCCTCGACGACTATCCGGGCCGCAACTCGCTCAGGCACCGCTTCGCCATCAGCTACCGCATCGTCCCCGTCCCCAACGCGGACCACTTCCTCGCGGACCTCGCCACCGGCGACGCGGACCGCGTCAAGCGCGACATCGAAGCTCTCGTCCAGGAACGGCTCGAAGACGCCATCACCGACCTCTACAAACGCCTCGGCGAAGCGGTCGATCACATCGTCAAGCGCCTCGACGCCGATGCCGAGGGCAAGCCGCTGATCTTCCGGAACAGCATGATCGGCAATATCCGCGACCTGGTCGATATCGTGCCGCGGCTCAACATCTTCGGCGACGAACGCCTCGCCCAGCTCTGCCAGCAGGTGAAGGACCGCATCGCCAACGTCGACCCCGACGAGCTCCGCCCGTCCAGTTCCTTCAACCCGGCCACGCGCGAGCGCGTCCGGCGCGACGCCGAGGACCTCGCCGCCAAGTTCGCCGGCTACTTCGTCCCGCCCGGCGCCCCCCTCAAGGAAGCCGCCTGATGACCTCCCGCACCCTCAAGGAAGCCGCGACGCGCCTCAGCAAGTGCGTCACGGCCCTCCTGCACGACCAGCCATTCTTCGGGAACCTCACACTCCGACTGCCGCTCCGGCCCGACCTTACCCGCCGCACCATCGCAAGCGACGGCCAGGAGATCCGTTTCTCGCCCGCATGGGTCGTCGACACCGAAGCCGACCTCGTCAAGACCGCCCTCGCTCGCATCGTAACCGCCTGCGCGCTCAAGCATCACACGCGCCGGCGCAACCGCGACCCGGAAGTCTGGCAGCTCGCCTCGCAGCTCGTCACCCACTCCCTCCTCAAGGACGCCGGCTTCACCCTCCCCGGAGGCGCTGAAGCCTGGCCCGACTGCAGCGTCGAGCAGGCCTACGACAAGCTGATCGACAACGACCCCGGAAACCCGGACCCCACCGCCAATCCCGACCCATCGCAGCAACGGGTCGACGCCGCCGGCGCCGCGCCTTCGCCGGCCGATCCGGATTCCAGTACCGGCGACGATGGTTCGCCCGATCCCGGCTCTCAAGGCCCCCAAGCCAACCCGGACACCGACGACCACGCCTCTTCCCCTGCAGACGCCAGCTTCGATCCCTCCGGCACCGGCGAGGTCCTCGACGCCGACACGCGCGCCGGCGCCTCTGAACAGCCCGTCGATCCGGTCATCGAAGAGCAGACCTGGGACGAAGCCATGCACCAGGCCGCCCAATTCGCCCGCGTCCAGGGCAACCTTCCCGGCGCCGTGCAGCAAACCATCGACAACGCCCACCAGAGCACCCTCGACTGGCGTTCCCTGTTGCGGCGTTACCTCACCGACGCCACCAACTGCGACTACTCCTGGAGCGCCCCCAACCGCCGCTATATCGACAGCGGCCTCTATCTCCCCTCAATCCGCTCCGAGGGCATCAACGAGATCGCCATCATCATCGACACGTCCATCTCCCTGCCGACACGCGTCCTCGACGAATTCTGGGCGGAGATCCGCGAAATCGCGACCGATATCCGTCCGGAGAACCTCATCCTCCTCCAGGTCGACGCCGCCCTTCAGGACGTCTGCGAATACCCGGCTTCGGACATTCCAGACACCATCACCGTGAAGGGCCGGGGCGGAACCGACTTCCGGCCGGGCTTCGACTGGCTGGAACGCGAAGGCCGCACACCCACCGTCTGCCTCTACCTCACCGACATGGAATGCGAGGACTACCCCGACGCGGAACCTCTTTTCCCCGTCGTCTTCTGCAATTACGGCCCCGTGCCGGCACCCTGCTACGTCGAGCCCTGGGGCGACCGCATCGACATGCGGGCGGGCTGACCGCTCCAGTCCCTATCGACTCGTCTCCGGTCTCCTCGAAGGCGAGAAGCCTCCCATCCTCGCCGAACGCCATTCCTGACGACGGAGCATCCCCCGACATGACCGATACCATCAATCAGCCCCAGGAAGGCCAGTACTCGCCCTGGGGCGCCATCTACAACATCGAGCTCCTGGCCGACGGCATCGTGTTCGTTCACACCCCCTCTCACGGCGGAATATGGCTCTCCGAATCCCGCCTGGCGCAGATGCCTCCCGGCGAATGCTCCAGCGACGGATGGTACGAAGAAGACTGCGAAGCCGCGTTTCCCCTGCGCCGCTTTCGCGACGAGGTCCTGCACATCTACCCCGCCGACAAGCTCGACCCCTATATCCACGTCATGATCGCCTATTCCGGAAACTCGTTCGCGAAGATCGCCATGAACAGGAAACCCTGACATGCCCAGCCCCGCCGCCAAGACCTACATCTGCGCCACCTGCCGGTCCGACCAGATCAAGCTCGACGCCTGGGCCGCCTGGTCGATCGAGACCCAATCCTGGGAACTCGCCGCCACCATGGAACTCGCTTTCTGCGAGAACTGCGACGGCGAAACCACCCTCGTCGAACAACCCGTCTCCACGCCCGCCTTGCCAGACGGCCCGTTCGACTACGAAATCATCGTCAACGGCTCCACGATCTATCACCGCAGCCCCGACCCAGCTGCCGCGCTCGAAGAACACGAAATGGCATCCCAGGACCACCGCGACGACAACCCTCCGGCCCTCATCACAATTCAACGCCGATCGGGAGACACCGTCGAACAGATGACCTTTCCCGAACTCCTCGATGCCGCCCACCACGTCCTTCGCACCCACTGACCGGCCTTGCACCCGCCCCTTGGTAACCCGGGGATTCCTGCCACAAGCTCCCGGGGTTATAATTCCGCCGCTATCGCAGGGAGCCAGCCATGACCTTCCACGGCCTTCCACCCGAAATCACATACGCCTTCGTCCCCGAACCCACCGACACCCCCAATCTCATCCAGGTCATCATTACGATCGACGGCGTGCCCGGCTACATCCCGACCGAACTCCATGCCACCAACATGGACGAGGCCCTGGAACTCTGCGACCGGTTCAACGCACCTCTGGGAAAAAGCCGCGCCGACGCCCAGCGTATCGCCGACCAATCCCGCGCCGCCGACGCCCTGCAGGACCTCGACCCCAATCATCTCCACTAACCGTCCCCCACCCTGCACCGATAGGTGAGCTCGCCGCCGGCTCGCCGGGCTTCGCATTCTCCTTTCCCCATTGATTGCCGACTCCCCACAGGCCAGAATCCCCCTGCGGCCCGACAACCAGTGCACCAGGGAGTTCACACATCCATGGCACAATCCCTCAATCGCGCCGAGGTCATCGGTAACCTCGGACGCGATCCCGATGTCCGTACCTTCCAGGACGGCGGCCGGGTCGCAACAATCTCCGTCGCCACCGCAGAGCGCTACAAGAACCGCTCGACCGGCGACTACGACGAGCGAACCGAGTGGCATCGCATCGTGAGCTACCACCCGTTCTTCGTCGACCTCCTGACCAAACACGGCAAGAAGGGTCGCCGCGTCTTCATATCCGGTCGTCTCCAGACCCGGAAATGGACCGGCAACGACGGCGCCGACCACTACGCCACCGAAATCGTGATCCCCCCAAGCGGCCAGTTGCTCTTCCTGGACCGACCCGACCAAACCGCCCCCCAGGGCGCCGATCCGGCCGCGGCGCCCCCTCCGGCCAACCCTCCCGCGGATGAGGTCATCAACGACGAGGGCCTCCAGGGCTGAACAGCCACGCCTCCACTAACGGCCGGCGTCCTCCGGGGCGCCGGCCTTTCTTTTCCACCCTCCCGTTCGCAAGGCGAGAAAAGCCCCGACCCGACGCGCCGTCCGGGAACCGTGTCCGCCACCACCGCTCCTCTCCCGACCGTGCTACAATCAACCCTCTAAAGGAGGCTGCGCCATGACGGCAGCTGACATCACCGCATGGATTACCCCCGCTGTAATCCTTGCCCTCTTCGCCTGGCTCCGCCTCGACCTCGGAAGGCTCATTAACCGCGTCGACACGAGCCTCGGTTCGCGCATCGACCTGGTGAATGAAAACCTCGGCAAGCGCATCGACCTGGTGAATGAGAACCTCGGCAAGCGCATCGATGAGGTGAATTCCCGCATGAGCCGCATGGAACAGAGCATGCAAGGACTCGATGACCGCCTCCGCACCGTCGAAGTCACCCTCGGCACTGCTTACGGCAAGCTCGACATCCTCGAACGCTATATCATGCGCCGCAACGAGCTCTCGGACGAACCGCCGCCAGCAGCAGCCGAATAACCGGCCCCCCTCCAAAAAGCCCCCGAACCTCCGGGGGCTTTTTTCTTGCTACCTACCCGCGCCCAGGACCGGATGCACAGCCTCTATCCCGCCAATTATCCGTGCAGAACAGCGCCGGTCATCACCTAGCCAAGCAAAGCTCCGTTCCCCTCGATCATCCCGCTACAGGAGCCCCCAATGATCCGCTTCACCCAGGGCGATATCTTCGCCTCCGGCTGCCAGGCCCTCGTAAATCCCGTCAACTGCGTAGGCGTCATGGGGAAGGGCCTTGCCCTTCAGTTCAAGCGACGCTTTCCCGCCAACTTCGCGTCCTACGCCGAGGCCTGCCGCGCCGGCGAAGTCATGCCCGGCCTCGTGTATCTCGTCGACACCGGCGCCGACCAGCCGCGATTCATCGTGAACTTCCCCACCAAACGCCACTGGCGAGACCCCAGCCGCCTGAACGATATCGCAGCCGGCCTGCACAGCCTCCACATCGAAATCTACACCACCCCCATACATTCCATCGCAATCCCGCCTCTCGGCTGCGGTCTCGGAGGCCTCCCATGGACCGACGTGCGCCCACTGATCCTCCGACACCTTTCATCGCTCGACCGCACCGACATCGTCATCTACGGACCCGCCGGCTCGTAACGGCCCCTGCACCTGCCGGTGTTGCTGCGCTGCCCTGCCGCATCGCCCTGTATTGCCCCTCCACACGCTTCCCACCGCCTCCCAATACCGTGCCCTCTACCCCGTCGCATCCAAGCCCGCACCCCCCGACATACAAGCTTCAGTAAAGCGCCTTTCCGACGAACGTCCCGATGACCGGGCGCTCCCGAAGAAAGGGCTGCCATGTATATCGACACACTCGAACTCGACCGCACTCCCTCGTCCGCGGATCACGAAGCTCTCACCCCTCCGGACCTCCTCGCCGAAATCGGCCTCTCCACCCGCGAGATCCGGGACGTCCTTCCTCCGCTCTGGATGGGACCCGCCGACAACATCCTCCCGGGAGATTAAGGGAAGCTTTCGCTTTCACGAACCGAACGCGGACCGGGTCGACAGGCTCGGTCCCCCGGTTCTTTTTCAGCCATCGTCAAACCACGGAGGCCATCATGGCATTCGGACTGAACAGGGTCGAAATCATCGGCCGCCTCGCCGCCGACGCAGAAGTCGTCACCCTTTCCAACGGCACCAGGATCGCCAAACTGCGCATCGCCACCGACGAGAGCTACGTCTCGAAGCAGACCGGCCAGCGCGTCGACAACACCGAATGGCACCAGGTCGTGACCTTCCAGGAAGGCCTGGTCAACATGTTCGAGAAGCACGCCCGCAAGAGCCGCCTCGTCTTCGTCGAGGGCAAGCTCCAGACCCGCCGCTGGCGCAAGGACGGTGAGGAAACCGACCGCTTCAGCACCGAGATCATGATCGTCCCGGGCAGCCAGGTCTCGTTCCTCGACAAGCCCGACGACGCCAAGAAGGCCACATCGACCGCCCAGACCGCCCCCGGCTCGGGCATGCCCGACGACGATCTGCCGACCCTCGGCGACGAACCCGCGATGGCGGCCTGACCGTCATCCCACTCCTCCCTTCCTCCCCACTCGGGCCGTCGCTTCACAGCGGCGGCCCTTTTTTTGCCTCCCCCTCAAGGCCCGTTTCCCTGCCGCTTCTTCCCTCCGCTGATTGCGGCAACTCACAATCTCCCTCGATCGCCGCGCCTGTACCAACGGCAGTTTCCGAGTTTAAGTGAAGCTTGCGCTTTCATGAACCGAACGCGGACCGGGTCGGAAGGCTCGGTCGGTCGGTTCTCTTTCAGCCATCGTCAAACCACGGAGGCCATCATGGCATTCGGACTGAACAGGGTCGAAATCATCGGCCGCCTCGCCGCCGACGCAGAAGTCGTCACCCTTTCCAACAGCACCAGGATCGCCAAGCTGCGCATCGCCACCGACGAGAGCTACATCTCGAAGCAGACCGGCCAGCGCGTCGACAACACCGAATGGCACCAGGTCGTGACCTTCCAGGAGGGCCTGGTCAACATGTTCGAGAAGCACGGGCGCAAGAGCCGCCTCGTCTTCGTCGAGGGCAAGCTCCAGACCCGCCGCTGGCGCAAGGACGGCGAGGAAACGGACCGCTTCAGCACCGAGATCATGATCGTCCCGGGCAGCCAGGTCTCCTTCCTCGACAAGCCCGACGACGCCAAGAAGGCGCCCGCATCCCCTGAGCCTTCCGGCCTCAATGACGGCGGCGACGTCCCCTTCTGATCGTCGTCTTCCCTATCGTTCCTCCCTCCCAACTCGGGCCGTCGCTTCACAGCGGCGGCCCTTTTTTTGCCTCCCCCTCAAGGCCCGCGCCGAGACCAGAAAAGCCTCCCGATTCCGAACCGAATCCAGGAGGCTCCCGTGCACGCACCCATTCCCCTTCACCTCCTTCCCCCTCCCGTTCCCGCCATTCCGCCGTGCGACTTCGACGCCCAGCTTTCCCGCGCCGTCGCATCGCCGGAGGCCACCGCTCCATACATCGGACCGTCGCACCGCAACGCATCGGCCACCGCCTGCTTCCCCCGCCGGCGTTTCGCGCGCATCTCCAATTTCCTGACCGGCATGCGCTATCGACTCGCCGACACACTGCGCCGCGCATGGCGCTGTTACGTCGTTCTTTCCGTCCCGGTCGTCTCCATCTTGATCGCCGTTCACCTCGGCATCGTCGTCGCGACGATGACACGCTCCGCGCCGCTGCCGCTTCTTCCCTCCGCTGCTTGCGGCGACTCACAATCTGCCTCGATCGCCGCGCCTGTACCAACGGCAGTTTCCGAGTTTAAGTGAAGCTTGCGCTTTCATGAACCGAACGCGGACCGGGTCGGAAGGCTCGGTCGGTCGGTTCTCTTTCAGCCATCGTCAAACCACGGAGGCCATCATGGCATTCGGACTGAACAGGGTCGAAATCATCGGCCGCCTCGCCGCCGACGCAGAAGTCGTCACCCTTTCCAACGGCACCAGGATCGCCAAGCTGCGCATCGCCACCGATGAGAGCTACATCTCGAAGCAGACCGGCCAGCGCGTCGACAACACCGAATGGCACCAGGTCGTGACCTTCCAGGAGGGCCTGGTCAACATGTTCGAGAAGCACGGGCGCAAGAGCCGCCTCGTCTTCGTCGAGGGCAAGCTCCAGACCCGCCGCTGGCGCAAGGACGGTGAGGAAACGGACCGCTTCAGCACCGAGATCATGATCGTCCCGGGCAGCCAGGTCTCGTTCCTCGACAAGCCCGACGACGCCAAGACCGCCCCTGCGTCCGCCGAGCCCTCCGGGCTCAACGACGGCGGCGACGTCCCCTTCTGATCGTCGTCTTCCCCATCGTTCCTCCCTCCCAACTCGGGCCGTCGCTTCACAGCGGCGGCCCTTTTTTTGTCACCCCTCGCGGTCCTTCCAGCCCCAGCAAAGTCTCAGGAAAGCCCCTCCATCGCGAACCAACCTTCGGGGGAACACCAAAATGACCGCTCACTCAAATCTCCTCTTTCTCACCCTCGCCGTCCTCGGCATTCCTTACGCGATCGCGGCCACGTTTCTGCTCGAACCGCTCGTTCTCGCCGACCGCCTTCACATCGCGCTCGCGCTCGTCGCGATTGCCAGCCCTACCGTCTTCGGCGCCTTCGGCGCCCTTCTTTCCACGCCGCGCCGGTGACCCATCCCACAAAAAGTGCAGCAAAGCTCCGTTTTGGTAACGCAACCCTGGGAGGTTCCCATGACCCGTTCGTACATCGTCGAGTTTTCCGTTCCCGCGACCGAAACCCGGCGCGGCCGGTCCGGCTCATACCGGGGCGACACCCTCTTCTTCACGTATGAGGACATCGTCTTCAACCTCGCCGAGGACGGCGAAGACGGCGCCGTGTACAGCATCTACCGGGAATCCCCGGCCGGCCGCGCGGACGGCGAACCACTCCTTACCATCCACCGACATGCCGACGGCTCCGTCGAGGAATCCGGCCCCCTCGCGCTCCCGCCGCGCGGCCATCACCGCTTTCCTTGCCCGGGCTGTTCCTCCGAGACCGGCATCTGC
Source organism: Alphaproteobacteria bacterium (assembly GCA_965261985.1). Taxonomy (GTDB): domain Bacteria; phylum Pseudomonadota; class Alphaproteobacteria; order Bin95; family Bin95; genus Bin95. Next base: position 2,086,688 of record OZ253490.1, on the reverse strand, counting down.
TTTCACCGCATCACGCCGGCACAGTCCGACATCTACCGCGGCGGATCCCGCATCGGCGAGATCGCGACCTTCGCCGACGACGGCGCCCCGGACGGCCCGCTGTACTCCGTCTGCATCCCCTTCCACCCGGACCCGCATTTCCGTGTGTCCTACCCCTCCGAACTCCTCCCTCGCATCGTCGAACGCGTAAAATCACATCCGCATTTTGCGTGATGCCCGGGCCGGCGTTTCTCAGCGCCGGCCCTTTTTTTGCTCCGCCACCGGGTCTTCCCATCGCCAGCCCTCCAAATTCAAAAACGGGGCGATCACCATTTCATGACGCCCCGCTTTCGACCGCTGCCCTCCCGGTCTTTCCTTCTCCTATCCGCTTCCTCCCCCCGGCTGTTCCGAGGCCTTCTCCAGCACTTCCATGACTTCCTCTTCGTCCACGTCGAGCCCCCGGCGCTGGCAGACTTCGACGATCTGCTCCACCATCACGCCCCGCTCCCTCCCCTTGGAAAGTCCCTCGATCAACCGCTCCAACGCTTCGCTCACCATGATCGTCTTTGGCTTCACCCTCCCGAGTTCTTCCACAATCCCTTCGAAGTCTATGTCTGCCTCCCTGACCTGTCTCCTGCGATTACGCCGACCTTTCTTGGTATTATCCACCATTTGATTTCTCCCTCATTTCCTCTCATCTGTTTCCTGCTTGATCGACCTCCTATATCTCCCCCAGAATTCCATTTCGCAACCCCTTGCTCCCCTCTCCATCGTCCTGCATCATTCCGTCCCTGACCTCATCCAATCGTGAACCTTCTCATGAACCCCCTCCAGAACAAGCATACTGACTGGCACACCCCTGCACATGGATGTGATTCGAAACGCTCTCCCCTCGATAACGTCTTACACTCAAACGAATTCTTTCCCTACGGATTGCAAGAAATTGTGTGCACACTTTTGTCCGGACCAGTCAGGTAAACCGCACTCGTGGCCGCCCGCAGCAAATATCAGAAGCGCAAATCGCATATCGGTTCCGGCCCGTCCGACAATCGCTGCGTCGTGTACCTCGACAATGAAGACCTGCGCGCCATCAAGCTGACGGCAGTCGAGCTCGGCATCTCCAGAAGCTACGCGATCCAGCTGGCCATCCGCGCCTTCTGCATCGCTCACCACGGCCGCAAGGTCGATCCCTGAAGCCCCGGACATGGTCGGAACCCTCGCAAGAGTCTCAAGCTCCAAGGACGCGGCGGACTATTACATCCAGTCCCAGGCATCCCACCGGCCGCCCGACAACTACTATCTCTGCGGCGAGGAACCCGACGGCGTCTGGTGGAATCCGCACGGCCTGTTCGGCCTGGAGGATGGGGCGCGGGTCGATGCCAACGCCTTCTACCAGCTCCACCAGGGCTTCGCGCCCTTCAACCCGTACGACCCGAACGACCTGGGCGAAAAGACCAGGCTCACCAGGAACGCCGGCACCGAAAAGCGCACCGCCGCCTTCGACCTCACCTTCAGCGCCGACAAGTCCGTCTCCACGCTCTGGGCCATGACCGACGGGCATGTCCACGACGAGCTCGCACGCGCGCATGACGACGCCGTGCGCACCGCGCTCGACCTCGTCGTGGGCAAATACTGTGCGAAGACGAGGGACAGACCGACCGGCGAGCCGCTCCGCACGATCGACGCCAGGATCATGGCCGCGACCTTCCAGCACCAGTCATCACGCGAGAACGACCCCCAGCTTCACACCCACAGCGTCATCTTCAACCTGGCGCTGGCCGACGACGGGAAGTGGCGCTCGCTGCACGGAAAACCACTCTACGACTGGCAGAAGACGGCCGGCGCCGTCTATCGAAACGCGCTCGCCTGGAACATCACCCAGCGCCTCGGTCTCGCCGTCGAACGCTACGGCCGCAACGGCGAAATGTCCCGCATCGTCAATGTCCCCCAGGACCTCCAGGACTTCTGGTCGAAGCGCCGCAAGGCCATTGTCGCGGCCGCAAAGGGAATGGGAATCGCGACCGGCGACAGCGCAGCGCGCGCCGAACAACTCAACAAGAATACGCGCCTGCCGAAGCAACACGGCGAACTTCGATCCGAGCGCGCGGTCCGCTGGGAGTTCGAGGCCCGCCGCTTCGTCCAGGATATCCAGGCAGCCCTCAAAGCGATCCCGCACCATCAAGTTCGCGAAGAAGACATGGAGGAACTGCACGACCTGGTGCGCAGGATTCCCGACGACCTCACCAAGACCGAGGCCATCTTCCGGATCAACCATCTCTTCCAACGCATCGCCAACGTCCTGCCCGGGTTGATGCCTCCCGACCAGATCGAGACCATCGCCTCGCAGATCCTGGAACGCGCCGACGTCCTCGAGCTCGACCGCTGGGGCGAGGGGCCCGACGCAAAGGCCAACCTCCCCAACACACGCGTCTTCACCACGAAAAAGCAGCTCGACCGCGAGCGCGACATTGGACGCCTCGCCCAGTCACTCGCCGTTCAGCCCGCCGAAGACATCCCCTCCGAAATCGTCAAGAAGCACCTCGACATGCTGGCCGAAAAGGGGATGCCTCTCAGTGCCGAACAGGCAAATGCGGTCCGGGCGGCGACCGCTGGCAAACGCAACGTCGTCATCGAAGGCGCCGCCGGTTCCGGAAAGACCACCACCCTCACCCCCATCGCCGATATTGCCCGGGAGGCGGGCTGGACGGTTTACGGAACGGCCCAGGCCTGGCGGAATGCGAACGAACTCGGAGCCGCGGCACAAATACCGGCGTGGTGCCTGATGACCCTCCTCAACAAACACCGAAAGGGCCAGCTCGAGTTCGACGAGAAGTCTCTCATCATCGTCGATGAGGCCGGCCAGCTGCGCGTCTCGCATGCGGCCGAGCTCCTCGAGATCGCCGACAAGACCGGCGCCAGCATCATCTGGTCCGGCGACACCAGGCAGCAGCAGCCCATCGGCGCCGGACCCGGACTGCGACTGCTGCGAAACGAGATCGGAAGCGTACTCGTAACGCAGATCCGCCGCCAACGCGCGGACGCCGAGGACGTCCTGGTTCACACCGAAGGCCTCACACCCGCCGAAGCGCGCGAGCGCCTGGCGACCATGACCCACGCCGAACAACAGGCACTCGTCCTGCAATATCGGACCGACAACGATGCCCCCCGCTTCGTGCCCTGGCAGATCACGGCCTCGTCAAACCTTCGCGACGGCTTCGCCGATAACCGGGAAGCCGCCATCGAGAGCGTCGCCAAGACCATCGCGGCCTATCGCGAACGGGACCGGTTCCATCTCGGCCGGGATCTCGAAGACACGCTGCAGCAGCTCGTCGAGGAATGGCACAGGCACCGCCAGGAGGCGCCCGACCGATCCACTCTCGTCATCGCGCGCACCCACGACGAAATCGGCGCGCTCACCCCGTCCCTCCGCAAGCTCGTCCTCACGGAAGAACAGCGCGCCGGCGAAGTTACGATCACCGTCGCCGGCGACAACTCCGACACACGCCACAATAATCCCCGCAAGATCCTCGTCGCCCCGGGCGACCGCCTCGTCATCCGAACTCCCTGCCGCGACCTCGGTCTCGACACCGGCAACCTGCTCACCGTCGAGAAGATAGACACGCCCACGGACAGAGACGGTCACCCCTTCAAGAACAAGCGCGGCGAAGCCAGGCATATCATCACGGCCCGCAGGGACGACGGAAAGACATTCACCTTCGACCCCGACGAGATCCGCGACTGGAGCCCGGACCGGGGCCTTCACGGACTGCCGAGGCTCGACTACGGATACGCGCTCACCTTCTCATCCGCCCAGGGCGCCACCGTCGACCACGCCTATGTCCTCGCCGACGACCGGCCGGCGCTGGAGACGATCTATCCGAGCCTCACCAGGCACCGCGACCGCCTCGACGTCTATGCGAACGCCGAGCCGATCCGGCTGACCGTGGCGGAGGAGCGGCCCGAATACGACCACCAACGCGAGGTCACCGACGAGGACGTCCTGGACCACCTCGCCAGGGTCTGGTCGCGCTCCGACCCCAAACAGGCCGCGCGCGACTATATCCTCCCTCCCGAAGAACGCGCCATGGCGCTCGAACCGCTTCCGGCGCCCGATCCCGAAGACACCACGCCGCACGAGCCGGCAGGCTACTACAAGCGCCTGGTCCGACCCCGTCCTCCCGGCAGCTTGTCAGCCGTCAACTGGCTTCGCCTCAATCGCTCCCAGGACCGCGCAACTCCCTTCCTCGAGGAACTCATCCGCACCGCCAGCCAGGACACCGTCGACCGCAACCACTCGGACTCCTACGAGCAGCTCTCCGAAACCATCGAAGCCATCAGGGAAAGCTACCGCGCCGTCACCGAACGAGAACGCCTCACCGAAACGACCGACGCTCTCCGCAGCCCGACATATCTCGAAACGCTCCGAACCCACCGCTCTCTCCTCGACCGTGCCCGCCAGGCGCTGCGGCGCATCATCAAGCTCCCCGAGCATTTCAGGGCAGCGGACCGCGCCGGCATCACCCGCGAAGGCCTCGTCGACTGGATCCACGATTACGCCGAGCGGCAGAGGGAATTCAACGCGGCGGCCGCAACCCCGCACCCATCCAAAACCGAACGCCTCAGAGACCTCGAAGCCCAGTGGCACTCCATCGCCGACGCTGCGCAGCGCCAAAACATCCTTCCGGTGCATGTCCCGGGCTGGCGCATCGCGGTCGACCGCATCTCCACCGCAATCCAGAAACGCGCCATCCCCGAAACCTCCCAGCGCACTTTCAACTCGATCCTCCAAGACCAGCGCACTGCATACAGATACGACCGCCAGGCCCGGAACCTCATCCGGCTCATCGGCGAAACCCACGGGGACGCCAAGGCTCTCTTCGCTGCCACACGGGAACCCCACGACCCCGCCATCGACTGGGCAGGCATCCGCGAACGCAAGGACGCCTTCCAGAAGCTTGTCGACCACCTCCCGCCTCCAGACGAGTTCGACCCCTACCTGGCCCATTACAACGCCCGAGCGAACAGCGCGCTCGGCGACACCATGATGATCCGCCTCAACCGCAATCTTCAGGCAGCGCTCCGGCACCAGATCGAGGTCCCGGCCGCGCAGCTCTACCAGCTCACCACCGAAACGGTCGAACTGCGCGGCAATCTGCGCCAGACCATGCGGGAAGGCGGGCTCGCGGTCCTCCACGACAACGCCGAGCTCGACGAACTCCGCGAGCTCGCCCCGAAACTCCGCCAGGCGGTCAGCTCCGGATCGGACGCCTTCGATTCCGCACTCGATCGGCATGGAACGAATTTCGCTGCCATAGACAGGCTCGCGGCCGATACCCTCGCCACGATCTCCACCATCGACCGACGCCTGGACGAACACGTCGCCGGCACCGCAAGAGATCTCGTTCGCCTTCGCGACGAAGCCCAACGCCTCTGCAACACCCCCTTCCCGGACGAGGACCTTCGCGGCGCCCGCCTGATCGTCGACTTCGAACACGCCCTTGCTGCGCTCGACAACACACTGTCCACGCTGCCTCCCGTCCATCGCGTCGATGCCGCCCTGCGGGGCCTTGAAGACGATCTCTCCGTCTCATCGCTCCGGACCGAACTCAACAGGTTCCATGCGCACCTTCGCCTCACCAACCGCACCTTCTTTGGGGAAACCGCCAAATCGCATTCGGAGCGCCTGGCTGACACCATTGACCAGTATCGACAGGAAAACGCCGCTCTCCGGAAACAGGCCGCCGAGCTCACTCGTCAGCCCGCGCCGGAGCGACGGCAGACAGAAACCAGGAATGAAGAAGATCGCAGCGCCTCCCGGGACGAAGACACCGGCATGTCGATCCTATAGCAGGCGCCCTACGAACGAAAAATTCACGCCGGAAATCCCGATCGCCCACCCGAACAGCAGACAGGCCGCCAACCCGGCCGCCCATATCCCGCGCTCGCGCCATCTCATCGCATTCCGAAAACGTACAACCTCCTTGCCGAAATCGGCCCGGAACGCTCTCACCTCGTTCGACTCTGCCGCTTCTACCGGCCCGGCCCGTTCCTGGCGCAACCGCTCCACCCTCTGCACAAAGTCCGAATTCTCGCCCTCGGCGCCGAATACGCCTGCCAGCTCCACAATGCAGCCGGCAATGATGACCGCGACCGCTTTTCTGCTCGGCGTCTCCGTGCCCCTCAACATCTTCTCCGCCAACGCCACTGCCTCGCCCACGGTCCCGCAAACCACCGCAATCCGCGCCCCGTGCGTTCCCGTCGTGCCCAGCGCCTCATCGATCACCGGCAGCTTGCCCTCCTCGTGCTTCGAGGCCCTCTGAAGCAGCTCTTCCGCCATCTTCAAAGACGGCAATACAGTTGAAAGCTCGTTGCTATCGATCGAATCCTGCCCGGCCCTCTCGGAAATCCCGGCCAGCAGTCCTCCCAGCAATAGCAACGCTTCGGCAGGGCCCCGCCACGCAGCCGCAACCTTTTCCCGCCCCATCGCGCCCACCGTGGTCGTCACATGAAGGTTCATGCCGCGGAACTTCGCCCCCAAGTTCTCCTCTGTCCTCTTCAGCAGCTTGCCGAGGGACTCTTCAGCCTTCCGGTCCGTGTTCGCCAGCACATTGCGCAAAACCTCCAGAACCTGCTCGGAATGGCGGTCGATCGCGCTCAAGGCGCGTTCCTCGCCATTCACCTCGTCAGCCGGCGCGACCGGAATTTCGGGCTGAGCATCCTCCCCATTCCCGAGAGCTGCCGCTTCCTCCTCCATCCGATCGTCCAGATCGCCCAGATCGCCCGGCACAACAAGACCGCCCTCACCCGTTCCCCCTATCTCTTCAGCCATTCCGCCAATCTCCGAATTCCAGTGCTGTCAGCTCCCTTCAACCTTACTTGCAATCCCCCACACCCGCCATATCAAGTCGCCGTTCTTCCGAATTACCAGCCACTCCAATCGAACGTGTAATTATCCTCATTTCGGTCTTCCCCGGCCCGCTTTCCTTTCCGCTCCATCAGTCCCTATCCAGAAGAACTTTCGGTCGTTTACCGGCCTCCGTTCATGCCCCGAAACCGGAACTTCAAGTCAGAGAAAAGAGGCCGTTTGGCGAATTCCCTTGCCCCGGGCACAAGGAGGAAACGCCATGCTTCATCGAATCAAGGGCCGGGCCAGCAAGTGCGGCCCCTCCACGATCAGCGCCATTGCCGGCATCCACACCCATGAAGCCGCCGGCATCATCCGACAGCTCTTCGATCGACAGACCCTCAATGGCGTCTACATGGACGAACTCGCCGCCGCCCTGATCGAACTCGGCTGGAAACCGGAATACGCGCTCCGCCACCGGAACCTCCGCAAACGCCGCCACGCACGCCGGCAGGCCACCTACGACCGCATCTTCGCCGACGTGCCCGCCGAAATCCGCTCCGTCACCATCGGACGCGTTCTCGACGTCTGGCCCTCCGGCACCTGGGCCATCGCCACCAGCAACCATTTCATCGCCTACAGCGACGGCTTCGTCGCCGATTCCGGCGCCTGTAATGGGAACCAGAGGATTATGGGAACCTTGATTCCCAACTGCCTGTGATGACAGGCCCATTCCGCTGATCAGGTTCACATAAGTATTCGAGCTCAGACGTTCGCGAGCATCGCCATCAGCTCGTCCTTCACGCCCGCGAAGCGTCCCTTGCCGAGACCCGGCGAACGCCACTCCGCGATAGTGCCCAGCTTCTCGGCGGGATCCGTGCGAAGGTATATCTCCGTGGTCTGGAGGCTCTGGTGCCCCAGCCACAGCGAGACCTTGCGGATGTCGCCGGTCGCATCGAGAATCGTCAAGGCACAAGCGTGCCTCAGCACATGAGGGGTCACTTTCCGGCGCGTGATCGACGGTTCGGTCCGAGCTGCCGTCGCGACATGCAGCACGAGCCGCTTGGCGAAGCCGCGCCGGGTCATTCCCTGTCCCATCGCGTTCAGGAACATGTGCCGGTCGGGAACCTCGGGGCGTATGGCGAGCCATGCCCCGAGCGCGGCAGCCGTTTCCCTCCAGAGCGGCAGGACGCGGGTCCGCCTTCCCTTGCCCGTGATCCGCACCTCGTCCAGCTGCGGCATCCTGACGTCGTCGAGGGCGAGGCCGACCAGTTCGGAGACTCGGAGCCCGGCATTGTAGGCGAGACACAGCATCGCCCGGTCCCGGGTTCCGGACCTGGTGGCGGCATCCGGAGCCTTCAGCAGCGCCTTCACCTCGTCCCGGTCGAGATGCCTGAGCGCGGGAACGTCGCCCTTCTTCTGCGGGATCGCGTGCACGCGTGCAGCCATGTCGAGGCAGTCCGGGTGCCGGAACTCGATGAACTTGAAGAAGCTCTTGACCGCGGCCAGTCGGATGTTGCGGGTGCCGACGCCGTTGCCCCGTTTCGCCTCGAGATGGTCGAGGAAGGCGAGGATGGTGTCGACATCGAGATGCCCGACTTCGAGCATGCAGGGGCGGATGCCGTGCCTGTCTGCGGCAAAGATCGAGAGAAGCTTGAAGCTCGTGGCGTAGCTCTCGACGGTGTGCCGGCTGGCCCCCCGGTCACGGGGGAGATGCTCCCTCAGGAACGCGGCCAATGGAGATGCGAGTCGGGTCATGTTGTCTCCTTTCCTGTTGTCATGTGAAGTTTCTCGGCCGCCTCCGACACTTGGCGCATGAGGACGGGTGTTGCCTCAAGGTACCAGTAGGTGTTCTTGACGCCGGTGTGTCCGAGAGTGGTCGACAGCGCGAGCATGTGCCGGCCGACGTCCCTCCGGCTGGGGGAGAGGCTGCCTTCCAGTGCGGCGACGGCGAATCCGTGGCGAAGGTCGTGCAGCCTGGGGCCGGGCTCGCCGGGCGCGCCGCGAACTCCCGCCTTGCGCGCGAGCAGGATGAAGATTTGGGTCAGATATGGCGGTCGCAACGGCCGGCCGGATGCGAGAACGAACAGGTGTTCGCAGGGTCCGCCCTGCCGCTTGCGCGCCACGAGATAGTGTTCGAGGGCGCGGCGGGCGGTCTCGTGCAGGGGCACGAGGCGGTCCCTGCCGTTCTTGGAATTCCTGACCAGAAGCCCGTCCGGTCCCAGGTCCTCCAGCAGCAGCCCGGTCGCTTCCGAGCGCCTCAGGCCGGTGCATGCCATGAGGCCGATGACATGATGGAAGGTCAGCGGGGTGAGCGACCCCGCTGGCGCCAGTGACAGCGCCTCCTTCATGATCTTCCGGATCTCCTCTGGCGACGGAATGCGCGGCGGCGGCCGGTGCCGTCGCGGCCTGCCGAGAGCCTCCCGGTGGGGCACCTCGTGACGGTCGTCCCCGACATGGAGGAAGACGGCCATGCCGCGGACGATGTGCAGTCGCCTTCGGGCTTGGCCGACCGATGTTGCCGTGCGGGCCCAGTCCAGGACGCTGTCTGCACGCACGAACCTGTCGCCCCTGGCGTCGGCAAATTCGGCGTAACGCATCAGGATCCGTTCCTCCTCCCTGAAGGACAGGCCCAGCGCCTTCCTGCCGGCGACGTAGCCCTTCGCGTGATCCGTCATGGTCATGGGGCCTCTCCCTCGCACGGCCAGGGCTGAGCCAGTTCGCGAAGCATCCGGACATCGACGCGGGCATAGATCGCGGAGACATCGGGAGAGCTGTGCCTGAGAAGGGCGCCAACGGCTTCAAGCGGGGTGCCGTCGCGCAGGAGATTCGTCGCCGCCGAGTGCCTGAACAGGTGCGACGATGCCGGGCCGACGCCCCGGACGCCGGCCCGCCTGATCGCGCGAGCGACGATCGTGGTGCCGATGCTGCTGCACGCCAGGGGACGGCACGGCGCTCTGCAGCGCAGAAACACCTTCCTCTCGTCGCTGTGTGGCCGGGCCTTCAGGATGTAGTCCCGCAGCGCATCTCCCACATCCTGCGGCAGCGGCAGCTCCGCCTCCCGCCGCGACTTGCCGCCGACCCGGATGACGGCCCGGTCCCAGTCGATGTCGTCGAGAGCTAGCCCGGAGACGTCGCCAGCCCGGAGCGCCAGCCGGGCGAGCAGCAGCAGGGCCGCCCTGTCGCGCAGCCCGATCGGCGTCGTCACGTCGCAGGTCGCGATCATGCGCTCGATGTCGTCCTGACCGACGTGCCGGGGCAGGGTCCCGCCCTGGAGCCTCGGCACCGTCGGGACCGCGTGGACGAGTTCCGGCCGGCAGAGGCCGTTGGTCCCGAGGAAACGCAGGTACATCCGGAGCGCAATCGCCTCGCGTCCGACCTGTCCGCGAGAGGCGGTTTCGAGGCGACCCAGGACCGTGTTCCGGACCAGGGCGACGTCATACGTTCCCGGCTCGTCGCCGAGGGCTGGGAGAAGCGTGCGAGCGCGCCGTTCGTACTGTTCGATGGACGAGTCCCTGAGGCCGCGGTGCTGTCGAAGCCAGTGCAGGAACGCATCCAGATGCTCCCAACGCTCCGCGTGGCGTTTCGGGACCTTCGGCGCCGGGATGACATTCCTGTCCGCCAGGAACGCGGCAAGAAGCCGAAGCAACGATGCGGATTTGTCTGAACCGGCGAACCCGACAGGCCTGTCGAGGAACCCGGGATGAACGCAGGCGCAGTCGTGGGCGAGAAAGCGGCGCCGAACGCGCTCGTCGGCTGCCGCCAGGGGAATGTCCGACAGGTGGAGCCAGACGAAGAAGTGACGGCACAGGTTCCCGCTCTGAATAATCACCGAACGCGCGTATCCCTGCATTTCCAGGGACTCCCGGAACTGCACGGCGAGATGTCCTCCGGCCTCGATCTCCGGCGCCGCCTTCGCGTGCACGGTCTCGAGCAGATGCCGGAGGAAGCTGATCGCAAAATACCTTTGATCCTGTCCGGGCCTCTTGCCGATCCGATGCCGGCCCGGGCAATGGCATACATGGCGCATGAAGCGATCAACGAGGCGGATGTCGAACGTTTCGAGGCCCAGCCCGCTGGCCGCCAGCCAGACCGCTACATGCCTGGCCGTGCTGATCATCGAGCCAATCGTCCTGTCCGAATGGCCAAGGCTTTCCAGACGATTTGCGTAACCCCGGATAGCACGGGCATCGCGCTCCGGAACCACATCGGTGAGCGACGGGCTGAGTGTTTTTGTAGTCATGGGTTTTCTCCTGTCAGTGTCAAAACCGACAGGAGTGGAGCAGATTTTTATGTGAACCTGATCAGCGGAATGGGCCTGTCATCACAGGCAGTTGGGAATCAAGGTTCCCATAATCCTCTGGTTCCCATTACAGGCGAAATGGGAATGTTCCGATTTCGCCTGGTTCTCCCGGAAGCCCGAACGCTGGTTTCGCGCCAATCCAGATCACGACCGCGTCGCCCGCCGCCGCCTCGAGGAAGCCGTCCGCTTCGTGCCCTCGCACTGAAGCCGCCTCCCTCCAAACCCATCGCCGGAACGCCACGGCCTTCCCGATCACGCTGTCACGGATCGACCACCATGCCCCAGATCGTCACGACCACCGTCTTCACCATCGACGAACTCTCCGACGCCGCCAGGGAGAACGCCCGCATCTGGTACCGCGACCAGGGCATCCATGACGACTGGCACGACTACACCTTCGATGACTTCGAGACCATCTGCCGGATCATCGGCATCACCCTGCAGACCAGCCCCGTGCGTCTCTACGGCGGCGGAACCCGGGACCAACCCCATATCTGGTTTCGCGGTTTCTGGTCCCAGGGCGACGGCGCTTGCTACGAGGGCCGATACAGCCACGCCAGCGGCGCCGCCAGGACCCTCCTCGCCCACGCCCCGAAAGACACGGAACTCCACCGCATCGTCGACACCCTGCAGCACGCCCAGCGCCGAAACTTCTGGCAGCTCCACGCAACCCTCCGCCGCATCGGCCGCTACTCCCACGCCAACAACATGGAAATCGACGTCGAGCGAGACAGCCCGACCTGGCAGCCGATCGCAGACGACACCGAGGACATCGTCATCGAAGCGCTCCGCGACCTCGCGCACTGGCTCTACCGCCAACTCCAGGACGCCTACGAGGCCGAAACCTCCGACAACGCCGTCGACGAGGCTCTCACTATCAACGAATGGACCTTCACCGCCGACGGCAAGCGCTTCGGCTGACGGCGCCGCAACCGCCGGCGCGTCCTCCACCTTGCGGCATTCAACGCAGAAAGTGCATTCACGGAATGCGCTTGGTTGCGCCTTTCATCATCGGAGACATGCTTGACATGACTCGGCCTCTGGCCTACTCTACCAGGATGAAGTTCGAATGGGACGATGCCAAAAGCACTTCCTGCTTGGCACGTCGCGGCTTCGACTTCGCCTATGCCGTGCGTGTCTTCCTCGATCCGCACCGGATTGTCTTCCAGGATCGCCGGAGAGACTACGGCGAGGAACGCTACCAGATGCTCGGTCTCGTCGACGGACGAGCATACGTCGTTGTCTACACAATGAGGGGTTCCAGATTCCGCATCATATCGGCCCGAAAAGCCAACAGAAAGGAGGCCGCAAACTATGAGCACAACGCGCATCACAATTGACCCCGACAATCCAGCAACCTTTCCCAAAGGGCGGATCAACCCCAGGCTCGTGGATAGCACCACCGAAGCGGACATCGCATTGCAAAAGCAAGAAGACGATGCAGAAGCTATGCAGGACGTAGCGCGTTACGCCCGCCGAATTCGGCGCCGGCTAGGGCTCACCCAGGTCGAACTCGCACGCCGTATCCATGTGCCCCACGAAACAATCAGGAACTGGGAACAGGGAAAGCGCTGCCCCACCGGCGCGGCCCGAGCGCTCCTGAAGGTTCTCGACAAAGCTCCCGAGGCCGCCCTTCGCGTCCTCACCTGAGCGCCAGCGCCGCTACATGAGCTCCGAAGCCTCTGTTGCCGGTCTCCGCCGCTGGATTGCCCAGACCGAGGCCGAGTACGCCGAACACGGCCCCGACCGGCCGATCCGCTACCGCTTCTTCATCTATGAGCACCAGGCCTTCTTCCGTAGTAAGCGCCTCGAGGCCTGGTACGAGAACGGCCGCTTGCATGAACGGGGAGTCCTCGCATAACCAAATCAGCGCCTGGACCTGCGACCCATGCCCCGGCTTTCCCGTGCCTGCCCCAGCTGTTATTTCTAAGTGAGCTACTTCTCTATTTCGCAAGAATGCAGTTCATGATCCCCCTCGACAAGAAACGCGTGAACGTCACGCTCGTCCCCGCCTTGGTTGCACAACTGGATCGTATGGCCAGGTACTGGGGCGTCCACCGATCTACCATCGTCGCCGCTTCCATCAATGCCGGCCTGCTGACCGTCCAGGAAATGCGCCTCAAGACGCAGTCGTCTCCCGACAGGGGCAAGGCCAAACTCAAGGACCTCGCTGCGACCCAGCTCGAACTCCCGCTAGGCTGACCCTTCCGCATCGCCACCAGGACCGCCACCGTGAATCTCGACAACGCTCGCAATGCCCCGATTTTGTATCCCGGTCCTTTGGACGGAGGCGATGCCACAAACCACATTCGGAGTAGGTTTTCGCCCGTGACGACGGAGTCGGAAGATCACGCCCGACTCGTCAGGACCGTGGAAGAATGGGCACGGTTGGCCAAGCAGCCGCCGACGCCGGCCCGCCGTGCGCGCCTGGCCCAGTTGGAGAGGGAGAAGCAGCACCTCGCGGCCCTCTACCGCCAGCAAGTCCAAGACGGCCCGAAGGCGGCGCCGCGAACCGTTCGAGCTACGAAGACGCGCCCGCCTGCATGGAAATTCGTTCTCGTGTTGATAGGGGGCTTCTTCGTCGGCATCGTCGGCGTTTTGTCGGTTATCCGCGTCCTTGCGTGGATAGGGAACTATTTCTACCCGCCCGGCGCCTACTGACGCCTGCGTGTACGGCACTATCGTATATAAGCCCCTTTGCAACCCCCCTAGACATCGTGCTGAATGCTCTCGACCTCTAAATTGCAATCTGAGGACCAGTTCCATGACCCCAAAAGATTTCGAGCATGCCAAACTCGCGCAGAGCCGCTTGGTCAAAAGGATCGAGGCCCTGGAAGCCGTGAACGGCATCGGCATCTGCCTCTCACCCGACCGCGACAGCTAGGCTCTGTTGCAAAGCTTGCCGGGCTGCTGAACTGTCCGCGGGACGTTGAGCGGGGTTGAGTTATGAGCGACTTCAAGGGACGTCACTTCCGGGGGGAGATCGTGCTCTGGGCCGTGCGCTGGTACTCGGGTCGATTACGGATGAGTGCTAAACGACACTCTAAGCGCCGATGACGCGCTTTCCGTGGTCTCGCAGGTTTCCCTGCGAATCGACATAACGGTAGAGGTTATGGCTGCATAACTCGGCATCGACCCGAACGACCTTCAGGGGACTCCGTTCATGGCCACTCGATACAGCTATCCCATCGACCTCCACAAGGAACGCGAAGGCGGCTTTTCGGTCACCTTCCCGGATTTTGACGAGGCCTTTACGGATGGCGATACGTTCGCCGGGGCAATTGCAGAAGCGGCGGATTGCCTGGAGGAGGCTCTCGCGGGCCGCATTGCGCGGCGCGAGGATATTCCGGCGCCGAGCCCGGCCAGGGGGAGGCCTGCGGTCGTTCCCGGCGCGGTTCTGGCCGCCAAGGCGGCCGTCTACGAGGCGCTGCGCAAGCAGCCGGGACGGACGGGGCGCCATCCGTGAAGACCTGGTTATGGACGGCAGGCGCGATGGCCCTAAATGTCCCGGACAGGGACTGGAAACAGGGGAATACCAGGGATGCCGGAATTCTGCTTCAGCCTTGAGGCTTATTCGGAGTTCATCCGCGCAAATCCGTCGGACCGGGACGGACTCTACCGCAAGATCATGCATGAGATCCCGCGCTTCCTGATGGCGGTCCGCCCGGCCCGACGGGCCGGCATTCTGTCGGCGGCGCCAAGCCTGACAGGGACGCGCTGGGATGCGTTGCTCGCAGGTGTGGCGGAGCATCTGGCCGGGATTCATGCTCTGCCCGTCCCGCGATGGTGCGATGAGCCGGGCCGCTTTGTCGATCCGGTATGGATTGTTTGTCCGATTGTTGCCGAGAGGGCGGGTTTCGCTCCACCGGCATTCCACCGCCACGGCGCCCTGCCGGACCCGATGGATCTCGACGAAAGGGGTGGCGAGCCAACGGCGTTCCGCCCGGGGCCCTGACGACCCATAGGCGCGGCAAGTGAGGTCCTGGGTATGGCTCATCTCCTTCGGGGGATCAGCCGGCACGCGCCTCCAGCACCTCGGGAAGTACCAAAATCCGTGGAGTCAAGCAGCGAGGTCATGTTCTGAGCGATCTGGGGTCTGCACGCGGAAGAGACCGGGATACCAGCCTGGAACTTCGCCTTGAGCGTGCCGTCCAGCACTTGCGTTCGGGTCTGAAGCATCAGGTGCGCGCCCTGCCTTGACCCCACGGATTTTGGTACTTCCGATTGTGCGCCCGGTCTCATGTCGGATCAAACGTAAGCCTCCGAGGTAGGCCGCCTGTGGCTTTTGTCCGGGATCTGGGATGGTGCGCGCTCGGAGGTGGGCACGCCGTAAGTGTCCATTAAGGATAAGTGGACACTTGTGCGGATGTCGGACGAAGCGGAACAGTCGGGCGCCAGGGGCGAGGTTATGGTTCGCCGTCGTCGCCGTCGCTGGAGCGAGGCGCGGAAGCGCCGGATCGTGGCGGAGAGCTACCAGCCCGGGGTTTCAGTTTCGGTTGTGGCGCGCCGGCATGACGTGAACGCGAACCAGGTCTTCGGTTGGCGGCGCCAGTATCGGGAGCTGGCGCGTGTGGTGGGCGGCTCGTCCCGGTGGTTGTCTCGTCGACGGAAGGGGCGGAGCCGGCGAAGCTGTTGCCGGGGTCGACGGATGTCGAACCCTCGCGCTCTGGCTGGATCGAGATTGCCCTGGCGGACGGCTCGCGTGTGACGGTCGACCGGGATGTGGACGCGACGGCGCTGTCGCGGGTGCTCGGGGTTCTGGAGCGGCGATGATCCCGGTGCCGAGCGGGGCGCGGGTCTGGCTCGCGACCGGCGTGACGGACATGCGGCGCGGGATGAACACGCTGGCGCTTCAGGTTCAGCAGGGCCTGGGCCGCGATCCCCATGCAGGCGACCTCTTCATCTTCCGTGGACGCAGAGGTGACCTCGTCAAGATTCTCTGGCATGACGGGCTCGGCACGTCGCTCTACGCCAAGCGCCTGGAGCGCGGTCGGTTCCCCTGGCCTTCGGCGTCGGGCGAAGCGGTATCGATCGGCGCGGCGCAGCTTGGCTACCTGCTGGAGGGGATCGATTGGCGCAACCCGGTTCGGACCTGGCGACCGTCGCGGGCCGGCTGACGGGCGGCAAATGGACTCACCCGACAGGATTGGCATAGCGGCGGAGCGGTTGTTGTGATTCGCTTCCGGGCATGCCGGACGGATCGGACATCGACGCTCTGAGGACGGCGCTGGCTGCGGCGGAAGCCGAGGTGATCGATGCCAGGGCGAAGGCCACCGAGGCCGAAGCGCAGATCGCCGCCTTGAAGCTGATGATCGAGAAGCTCCGTCGCGCGCTTTACGGCCAGCGTTCGGAGCGCAAGCAGCGGCTTCTCGACCAACTGGAACTCCAGCTCGACGAGCTTGAGGCGAGTGCCACCGAGGACGAGCTGGCGGCCGAACAGGCGGCAGCCGGGACGACGCAGGTGAAGGGGTTCACCCGCCGCCGCCGGTCCGGGCGCAAGCCGTTCCCCGAACATCTGCCGCGGGAGCGTGTGGTGGTGCCCGCGCCGAGTGCCTGTGGGTGCTGCGGCTCGGAGAAGCTCTCGAAGATCGGCGAGGACATCACCGAGACGCTGGAGGTCATTCCGCGCCAGTGGAAGGTGGTCCAGACGGTGCGCGAGAAGTTCACTTGCCGCCATTGCGAGAAGATCTCCCAGCCGCCGGCGCCGTTCCATGTCGTTCCCCGTGGCTGGGCCGGCCCCAACCTGCTCGCAATGCTTGTCTTCGAGAAGTATGGGACGCATCAGCCGCTGAACCGGCAGCGGGACCGCTATGCCCGCGAAGGCGTCGACCTCAGCCTGTCGACCCTGGCCGACCAGGTGGGCGCCTGCACCGTGGCGCTGAAGCCGCTGCACGACCTGATCGCAGACCATGTGCTGGCGGCGGAGCGTCTGCACGGTGACGACACCCCCGTGCCGGTGCTGGCGAAGGGCAAGACGGACACCGCGCGGGCCTGGGTCTATGTCCGCGACGACGCGCCGTTCGGCGGTCCGGACCCGCCGGCGGCCCTGTTCCATTACTCGCGGGACCGGTCCGGCAAACACCCGCAAGAGCATCTGCGGACTTTCACCGGCATCTTCCAGGCGGACATCTACGCCGGCTACAACCGCCTCTATGCGGCAGGAAGATCGCCGGGGCCTGTCACCGAGGCAGCGTGTTGGGCGCATAGCCGGAGGAAGTTCTTCGAGCTCGCCGACATTGCGGCGAGCAAGGGGCGAGGCAAAAATGCGCCGCCGATCTCGCCGCTGGCGCTGGAGGCGGTGAAGCGGATCGACCTGCTGTTCGACATCGAGCGCGGCATCAAGGGCAAGACCGCCGAGCAGCGCCATACCGTCCGACAGGAACTGAGCGCGCCGGCGCTGGCCGATCTCGAGGCCTGGATGAAGGCCGAACGCGCCAGGCTCTCCCGCCATGCCCCCGTGGCCAAGGCCATGGACTACATGCTCAGGCGCTGGGACCGCTTCGCCCGCTTCCTCGACGACGGACGCATCTGCCTTACAAACAATGCCGCCGAGCGCGCGCTCAGGGGTATTGCCCTCGGCAGAAAGTCATGGCTGTTCGCCGGCTCGGACCGCGGCGGCAGGCGCGCCGCGGCCATGTACACCCTCATCGGCACTGCCAAGTTGAACGACGTCGACCCCCAAGCCTGGCTCGCCGATGTCCTCGGACGCATCGCCGGAACGCCACAGAAACGGCTCGATGAACTCCTTCCCTGGAACTGGCAGGACAGCCGGCAGCACCATCACGCTGCATAGCCAGACAAGCCAGCCGACACTCCCCAATCAGCAAGACCCCGCCGACAAATTCACCCCAGGATACCCTGCGGTCCTCGGCGGATGCTTACGATCAAACCCGTCTTTGGCGCGATTGCGCACTTCGAGAGACGGTTGATTTCGGAGCGTACCCGCGATGGTATCGCAGCGGCCCGAAAACGCGGCAGAAAGCCCGGCCGACCACCACTCGCCAGTTAATATTGGCAGGGCAACGGCTTACAGGATTGCCAAGGCAATCCGATAAATCCAAATGTGCTATATTCGTTCCTTCTTAGGGTAATCTAGCGAACAAACCTTCCGATAACGCCAAATACGGCCCGCTTTTGTAGTCATACCTTGTAGTATTGATTTGTAGTATAAACCTCTTATAAGACTACACATTTTACTTTTACAATCGCATTGCCACGGCGTCTTCATCCCTGCTTTAAAGCATGGACCATCAGCAGCTCGAAGCTGGGCTTGCTGCGACCTCGCTCGCGACAACAATAGTTGTCGAGCGCAACATCGGGGGTTGGTCATGCGTTGTGCGGGTGCGGTCGGGGGACCGGGGCGAGCCGAATTCAGCCCTGCGACGATGGCGGGACGGGCAGGTTCCGGGGCGGTGCGGGCGTCTCGACGGAACGGACCCGGGCGCCAAGTCGACCAGGAGCAGGAAGGGCGGAACCACGAGAACCAGACGATGCGAGAGGAATCCCTGAAAATGAACCGTAAGTCGCAGGCCGGAACCTGGACGAAGGCGGGAAGTGAAGCGCTGAAAGGCCACTGGATGCGATGGCCGGCGGGGCGCCGGCCGGCTGAGTTCTCACGCGCCGGGACGCAAGGGGTCCGTTCCGGTAGGGGGCGAAATCCTACGGTAAGCACGGTCGCCGTCTTCTCGATCACCGGTTGTCGCGGGATATATCCTGCCCGAGAGACGCGATGCGCCGGGGTTCCGGCTTGTTTGCCGGTTTCGGTTGCCGAGCAAACCGTGTTCAGGGCGGCCGCCCCGAGACGGGCTGAATGGGACCAGGCAGAGTCGAAACGGGCGCCTATGGCCAATCGGGGCCGGTTATGGCTGCGTTTGACAGGGACAAGGCCCGAATTCCGGCCTGGAACTCCCGCCACGTGGATATCAGACATCGCGAAGTTCCTTGCCGTAGGATTTCGCCCCCTACCGGAACGGACCCCATCGGAGTGGGACTACTACCCGGCAACCCGGCACGGATACCGGATGACGGTATGCGACGACGCGGGAAGGGGACAGCCATGAGCTATCTGCAACTGAAGGAAGACATCCTCGATCAGGAGCTATGCGCACGGTGCGGGGGCTGCGTCGCAGTGTGCCCGGAAAAATTCCTCAAGCTGGACGACAATTCGCTGCCCGTGACCGGAATCACGGACCCGCAGGTAGCATGCGGAAGCTGCAACCTGTGCCACGATATCTGCCCCGGGAAGGAGACCGGGACCGGTACAAGCGAGAAACGCCTCTTTGGACGGGTGCGCGAAAGCAAAGAAAGGTGGACCGGCATCGCAAGGGGCTTCCACTCCGTCATCTGCCCCGATCCCCAGATCCGGCGACACAGCTCGGCGGGCGCCGCGGGCACTGCCCTGCTACTCACGGCACTGCGGGCGGGGATCGCCGATGCGGCAATCGTCATCGGAAGGGAAGAGGAACGACCGTGGAGGCCGCAGGCGAAGATCACGTCCGACGAGAACGAAATCATCTCGTGTGGACAATCCACGTACTGCATCGCGCCGAACCTGCAGCTGTTGGAGGCCACCCGCTTCCAGCGGGTGGCCGTCGTGGGGCTTCCGTGCGAGATCCAGGCCCTGAACAAGATGCGCAACCTCGCGAACGTCCCGGAAGCAGCACGCAAGGTGGCAGTGACAATCGAGATCGCCTGCTCGTCGTCGACCAGAATACAGGGAACGGAGCACATCGTGACCGAAATGCTCGGGGCCAGGCTGGACGAGGTCAAACGGCTCAAGTACCGCGATGGAGGCGACCCGGGGTCCTTTGCTGTCACCCTCGAAAACGGCACAACACGGTCCCTCGCGTTCTGGAAGAGCGTCACCGAGTTCAGCAAATTCAAGACATTCCGCTGCCGTTCGTGCCCGGACTGGTGGTCCGGCATCGCCGACATCTCCATCTGCGACGGAGACCCGAACATCTTCAAGACGAGCCGCAACGACCAACAAAGCGAACCATGTTCCCTCGTGGCCCCGCGCACGGACGCGGGAACGAGACTGCTCGACACCGCCCGAAAAAGCGGCCTGCTCGAAGTGAAGGAAGCGACCTTCGATGAGGAGAACAACCTCGGCCTGCAACGAAAACGCCATCGCAGCCAGCGCCTTGCCGAAAAACACGGCGCGCACGCAGTTCCAAGCCAGCCCGGAGAGAAGGAGAGGCCCTTCCGGACCCTTGCTGATACGGAGGTCTTCGAGACACTGTCCCAGACAAGAAGAGAAACATGAAAGAAAGCTGCTCTACCAGGCAGACGAGAAGCCACCAACCACACTCGCCGCCGGCATCGGAACCCATTACGCGGTCCTCGCAATGGTGAGCCTCATCCGTGGCTGTACCTGCACGGGGTGTCGACTGCGGGTTGCATCTGATTGCCGATACCCGTTACGAGACTGGCCCATGACAGCGCGCACCGCCTCCCCGCACGCTCATCACCAAGTGAAGTTTCGCTGTCGCCTGTCTGGGAAGACAGTGTGTGCGCCTTCCAGGAAATGATCGCCCGTGATTTCGCGATCGCAACCCAAGACTCGAGGAAAACGATATGAGTGAAGAAAAACAATCAGCAGGCTTTCGATTGGCCCATACGATGATGCGCGTCAAAAGCACTGACCGATCGCTTGAGTTCTATTGCGGCATTCTGGGAATGCAGGTGCTGCGCCGGACAGATTATCCTGAGGGAAAATTAACCATCACCTTCATCGGCTACGGCCCGGAAGCAGAGTTTCCAGCTTTGGAACTGATCGAAACCTGGGGTCAGGAAGGTGATTATGACAAGGGCAATGGCTGGGGCCATATCTGCATCGAAACACCGGATCTCTATAGGGCCTGCGAGTACTTGGCCGCTAAGGATGTCAATATCACCCTGCCTCCCGGGCCGATGAAAAACGGCACCGGTGTAATCGCGTTTTGCGAAGATCCGGACGGCTACAAGATCGAAATGAACGAATTGCAAACGGCGTAGCCCCTCACCGGGGGCCGGAGGGATGCTCTCCAGCGCTGTCGGATGCCGGTTCCCGGTTCTTTGTTCATTCCATCGAAGCGCTGCCGGGGTTTGCCACGCGCACGGTAACTAAATCGATGTCGTGATATTGACGATGACGGACCTCGGAAGCCAGGTGGCGCAAGAGGCGAAGGGAAATGTCTCGTTCGACGGGTTGCTCCTCGTCCAAAAACGCGACGCGGTCCTCGATATTGCTGTCCTTCAGCTTGGCAACGAACTCCATCACCGCTGCGCCGCCGTCTCTATGGGCCGTTATCCGCAATCGGCGGCGTTGCACGCCCGCCACCCCCTCATCCTGGATCAGTGTCAGCAAGGTCTCCTCTGCCACTGCTTCGAGTCGATCGGTCATCGGCGACGCCCAGCCGTTTTCCCTCGCAAAACGCGTGAGAAACTTGCAGACGCCAGGCAACGACGACACATCGAGATCGGTTTCGAGCCTGCGTCGCCGCCCCCCCGCCAATTCGAGTAAAACTGTCAACAGGATAGCCGTCAGACCGCCTGCAGCGAGACCGCTCTTCAGAAGACCTCCCGCAAACTGGGACAGGACGTCGGGAAGCAGGAGCCCGTACTGGCAGCCTATACCAATCCACATCGAAAGACCGACGACCAGCGTCCGGCGATGGTCCAGACCGCCGGAAACGACCATCTTCATTCCGGCAACGAACAGCCCGGCGACCATGACCGAGGCATATGCCGAAAGCACGGCGCCGGGCAGGGCCAGCACCAGAGCGATGAACTTGGGAAGAAATGCAAGAATGACGAGAGCGGCCCCAACGGCAAGCCCTACCCGGCGTGCCCCGACCCTTGTGATCTGAGCGAACGAAACGGTAGACGAACGCGTGGCCTGCGGGATCGTACCGCCCAAGGCTGCAAGCAGGTTTGCGGCCGCTTCCGCGGCTACGGCTCCCTGCACGGCGCGCAAATTTGCTGCCCGCGGCGTCCGCCAGGACTCATTTTGAATGGCCAGAGACGCACTCATCGTGCGAACCGAGCAAGTCAAGGTCACAAGCAGGATCGCCGGAAGGAGGCCCCAGAAGGAAGGCCCGAAATCAATTGCTAACGCAGGCCATGCGCCCAAAGGGAGTCCGGTCCAAGGCGCTTGGACGATGCGGTCGATATCGTAAAGCCCGTACGCTTCGGCAACCGCCGCTCCGCTAACGATCCCGATAATCAGGGCCCATGGACGCAGCCGGCGTCCCCCCTTGAAGGCGACGAGAACGATCGGTGCCAAGGTAGCCAGAGCGCATGCGAGTCCACTCGATTGCGGGTATCCGTCAGGGACTTCCGTCATCCTTGCGAAGATGATCGGTGCGATCGTCAGTGGTATCAGCATAAGGACTGTCCCCGAAACGGCTGGGGTCAGGATCCGCCTGAATAGCGAGATTCGAAAGGAAAACAGAAACTGGAACAAGGCCGATGCCAACATCAGGCTGACGAGCAGCGCCGGCCCGCCGGCAGCAAGGGCGTCAACACTGACGGCAATGGCCGCCGACGTCGGGCCTGTGACGAGAAGGTAACCCGCGCCGAAACGCCAAATCGGAAACGCCTGCAGCGCCGTGACGGCTCCGGCAACGAGAAGCGAGACGAAAACGGCCCAGGTGAGCATCGCATCCGGCGATCCCGCAGCGCGGTAAACGATCATGGGCGAAAGCACGATGCCGCCGAGGGACAGCAACGCAAATTGCAGGCCCAAGCCGAGAGTAAGCCCAGTGGGGGGCCTTTCGTCGGCCTGATAGAGGAGTCGCGAGTCGTGCCCGGGAACGTCATGCGTCGGCATCGGTGCTCTCAGTCGTCCTCGCTGACACGAAATTCGATTGCTTCGAAAGAGGAACTCCAGCACCCGCCGGCCATGCGGTAGTGCTGGCCTTCGCTCGAGCGATCACGGATTTCGCCCCGGCGCCCGCGTTCAGACCATCCCTGAGCGCCACGCGCGCCCGGAACACGGCCCGCCTCGTCGGCGGGATCGGCACGCGCGCCCCCGGCCTGAAATCCCTCCCGGCGCCGGCCGCCCGGGTCGAGACCGCGAACGCCCCGAAATGCGCCACCCGGACCTCCTCGCCCCGCAGGAGCCCCGCGGAAATGCAGCCGAACACCGCATCCACCGCTTCCCGGGCAGCCCGCCGGGTCAATCCCGCCTCGGACGCCACATGCGCGGTAATGTCCTTCTTCCTCATCCCGATCTCCCTGGCCGCAGGCCCCCTTCCCGCAGATCTTCCCGATGGTCCGAACGCCCGGAATACCCGGCCGGCGCAACAGCTTGCCCCGGAGCCCGATTCGGGAAAACCCCGCCAGGAGCCCATGGTATGCTGGGGACAGTCGCATGCGGCAAGCCGAAAAACGCCATGGAACCCTCACAGACCGAAATGATCCGCGGCACCGGCAGCATGGGCTCCGAATGCCGGAGCTTCCATGTCTCGCCGGAAACGATCCCGTTCCTCGCGGATGTCGACTGGACCGGCATGGCGCGGCGGGTGTTCCTGAATCCCGTCACCGGCCTCATCGCCCTCATGTCGCCGTCCCGGGCGCACGAGATCTACAGCCGCGGGGCGGACAATCTCGTCACGGCGGTCGGCGACGCCTGCGGTCTTCGGGCCGCCGCGCTGGGTTCGACACGCTGGCATGGGCCGCGTCGCGGCGGCGCCGAACCCGACGCCTGTTTCTGACGGCTCTGTTGCAAACTTGGCGAAGGGACGATGTGTGATGAGGGGGGCTTCCTGTTCACCTCATGATTCTGCGTTGGCCAGACGGTCCTGTAGCAACGCCATGGCCTCGGTCAGGGCGCACGGTCCGAGACCGAAGGCGCGCTCGACGATCCGGGCCTCGCCGACAATGCCGCCCTGGAAGTTGAAAATCCCGGCCTGGCCCTTGCGCAGCGCGCGCATCACCTCGAAGCCCTTGATCGTGGCGTAGGCCGTCTTCAAGGTCTTGAACCCGCGCACGGGCCGGATCGGCAGCTTGAGCTTGCCGTGGTCGGCCTCGATGACGTTGTTGAGGTATTTCACCTGCCTGTGCCTCGTGTCCTTTGGGCATTTCCCCTCGGCCTTCAGCTCCGCGATGGCAGCGGCATAGGTCGGCGCCTTGTCGGTGTTGAGCACCTCGGGCTGTTCCCACTCCTTCAATCCTCTCAGCGCCTTGCCGAGAAATCTCTTCGCTGCCTTGGTGTTGCGGGTCGCCGAGAGATAGAAATCGATCGTGTTCCCGAGCTTGTCCACCGCCCGGTACAAATACGCCCACTTGCCGCGGACCTTGATGTAGGTCTCGTCGATGCGCCAACTCCGCGACTGCGGTCGGCGCCACTGCCAGCGCAGACGTTTCTCCATCTCCGGTGCGAAACGCTGTACCCAGCGATAGATCGTGGAGTGGTCGACCGCGACGCCGCGCTCGGTCATCATCGCTTCGAGGTCGCGGTAGCTGACCGCATACCGGCAGTACCAGCGAACCGCCCAGAGCACGATCTCCCCCCGGAAGTGACGTCCCTTGAAGTCGCTCATGCCTCAACCCCCCTCCACATCCCGCGGACAGTTCAGCAGCCAGGCGAACTTTGCAACAGAGCCAGGACGTCGGCCTCGCGCACGCCGGCATCGGCGAGCGGCAGCACGGCGTGGGCGCCTGTGCGCGAGCCGCAGTTCATCGCGCGCATACGAAGGACGCGGCGCTGCTCGTCGGCGCGCAGCCCGATCACGGAGTGCCAGCGCTTGAGGCCCAGCCGGTGCCGGGCGTAGGACTCGATGCGGTCTCTCTTGAGCGTTCCGCTACATGCGCGAAGCGATACGTTCGGGACGAATCCCTTGCGATCGATCAATGCCGCGTAGGGCTCGCCGTTTCTGGACGCGTTGGCGAAGTCGACGACGCGGGTCCGATGCGGCGCGTCCCACAGATACTCCACCCAGACGATATCGATCCCCCACTCGCGCCCGCACACGTCCACGAATTCGAGTGTCTCGGGCCGTTCGAGGCCCGTGTTGGCGAAGATCACGAAAACGGAAGCGGGTAGCCGACCGCCATAGGCGTCGACGATGTGCTTCAGCATGTAGGACGAGGTGCGGCCGCCCGAGAAGCTGATCACCGCCGGACGAGGTACGCGGAAGGGATTGCGCATCGTGCGGGGGAGGCGGGCCGCGACTGTCATCGTCCGTACTCCGTGCCCCCGGCGCGACCATCCGGGCGCTTGCTGCAAGACCTTTCGGCGTCGGCAATCGCGATGTCGAAGGCATGGACGATGCAGCTGTGATTGGTCTGGTCGTTGTAGGTCGTGGCCTCCGTGTAGTGGCCGAGGGTGAGCGCCCGCACGGTGTCGGTGAGGATCTTCCCGGCGCGCTCGCGGGCCCGCTGCAGCGGCGTCGCGACGTCCAGGGAATCCGCATGGCGGTACATGGCGCAGTTGAGCGCGCCGGTGGCGCACCACGAGACGGCGTCTTCGTGCTCGACGCCGACGGGCTCGCCCTCGTCGTCGCGCGCGGCGGCGCCCTGGGTCCAGGCCTCGGGCCTGGCGATGAGCGTGCGGGCCTCGACGAGGAGATCGCGGGGGGTGGGAGCGGTGGCGGTCATGGCCGGCTTGCCTCCGGGCGTGGAGCGGAGTCCGCGCGCGCCATGTCGAGGGCGCGGTCGAACATGGCGACGACTTGCGCGTGGGTGTCGTGCTCGTTGAGGCCGATGTAGCTCTCGAACTCGCCGAGCTTGAAGGCGGCGCAGTCGAGCAGGCGGCCCGCGCGATCGACGGCTGGGCCGATGCGGCGGCGGGCTGCGTCGTCCGCGCCCAGCACATGGGCCGCGAGAGCAACCGCGCCCGCGGCGCAGAAGCGGCAGCCGCCGTCGAAGGTGGTGAGCGCCCGCCCCTTCCTGTCGAGGGCGATGGCGCCCTGCGCCCAGCGCTCGGGACGGACGATCAGCGTGCGGGCGATCGCGAGGATATCGACCGCGCCGGGCGCCTCCGGCCTGGGCATGGCGCGGACCGCCTCGTCGAAGATGGCGACGGTCATGGAGTGTGCGGCGTCGTAGTCCAGCACCCAGGCCGTCCCGGTCCAGCTGTTGGCGACATGGACCGAGGCCTGGTTCACCTGCCGGCGGGCTTCGAGGAAGATGCCGTGCGAGGCATCGGCGTCGGCGGCCGCGCTGTCGAGGGCGCCGAGGGCACCCCAGCAGACGGCGGCGTTCGCCCGCCCCTCGCACCTGTGCCCGTTGGCATCCAGCGCATGGGGATACGCGCACCAGCGCGCGGGATCGGCCACGACGGTGCGCGCGGCGACCAGCAGCGCCGCGACTTCGACGATGTCGGTGCGTGGGTCCATTTCGAATCCTCGTTTCGGCGGGATCGGGATCGACGCGCGCCGCGCGGATGGAGCGGGGTGAGTCCGTGCGGCGGGCGCCGGTATGACGTCCGGATATGTGAGCCATGGGAGAAGGGATGAGGGGCGATGGCCTCTCTCCATGCCCCCGGCCCGTCGCCCCGGGGCGCCGGCTCCGCCACTCGCGCCGCCGAGGAAAGGAAACCGTGCTGCCGTCGACAAGGGTGGGTCGCGCCATCGGGGAAGAGGGGGCACGGCGGAGCGGCCGCGGTCGCGTGTCTCGATCTCGGCCTGCCGATGAGCGGCGGTCTCGAGGTTTGACCGATGGTGTGGCCGGGCTACGCTGACGAAAAAATGGAGTGCTGTTTCGCAATGGCGACAGTGACGCGGACCGATCTGACGGACGCCGTTCACCGCGAGACCGGCCTGCCGCGCCGCGATGCGGCGGAGCTCGTGGACATGGCGATCGAGGCGATCGCGGAACGGCTCTCGGCAGGCGAGACCGTAATGATCTCGGGGTTCGGCAGTTTCAGGGTTCGCGACAAACGGGCACGGGAGGGTCGCAACCCCAGGACGGGGGAGCCGGCGCCGATCCCGGCGCGCCGCGTCGTGACGTTCCGGCCGTCTCAGGTTCTGAAGATGCGGATCGCTGAGGGCCGGGCCGATACCGGTAACGAGACATAGGGCGGCGGAAGCCGCGCTGCTATTGGTGCCGGCGGCACGGGCATCGATTGGTTCAGCACAAGAAACCGGAAGAGGAACGGCGATGACACAGATCGATGAGTCCGCGTTGACGAAGGGGCAGCTCCGCAAACTGGGCGCGCTCAGGAGATCGGTGGGGGATGAGATCGGCGATAGAGCGTTCGCCGAGTGGCTGGCGTTGCAAGCGACGGCGAAAGGGAAGCCGGACGGTAACGCGGCAACGATCGTCGATACGCTCTGGCCGATGGTCGAGCAGGGCGCGCCCTCGATCCCGCGCGGCGGATATCTGATCAGGCGCGGGCGGGGCCGCATCATGGTGGAGCCGGCGAAGGCGTAGAGGGCGGGTTCGTCCGCCGGGCCTCAATGACGTCCCGTTGCTTTCGGGCCCCGGACTCACGCCCGCTCGAGCCGCAGATAGCCGTGCGGGTCCGGGCCGGCGCCCGGCGTGTCGCGGTGGACGGCGATGCGGAAGCCGGAGCGGTCGAGGTTCTGGACGCGGTAGCTCCAGGGGCGGGAGTAATCCCACATCACGTTGGCGAGGCTCTGGGCGGTGGAGCGGACGCCGAACTTCGTGGCGCGCTCGGGCACCAGTGTGGTGACGACCTTGATCCCGGGCTCGTGTCTGGTTTCGTCGAGCAAGGCAGAGGCGTTGCACTTCGGGCACTCGCCCGCAGGCACGACATCGCCCGGTTCGACTCGCTCCCAGGCGTTCTTGAGCGGGCCGCAGTGGTCGGCGGGACCGTTCCAACCGCAGTACTGGCAGGTGGCCGTGGGCATCATGGTGTGCTCCTTGGCTGATGGTCTGGCGCTCGGCGCAGGGGCGGCGGCGCCCCCGGCCCGGCGTCAGGCGTCGATCCTGATGTGCTCGCCCCAGGGCGGAGGTTCCGGAGACAGCCCGGCGGCGGTGCCGTAGTCGCACCAGAGGACGTCGAAATCAGGCTCTGTCTCGGGGTAGCGGTCGCAGTCCATGTCCGTGAAATAAAGGCACACGGCCGGCCGGATGCCCTGCTCCGCGAGGCGGGCGAAGCCCGGCCGGAAATCGGTGCCCCAGCGTCCCTTGACGACGATCCGCTCGGGCAGCTCGCGCGGTGCGTAGTGCTCTTCGTCCTGCACCGCGGCGTCGACCTGGAGCACGACGATGCGCTCGGGCTCGACCTCGGCCGCGATCTCGCGGATTTCGGACCAGAACGCCGCGAGGGCATCGCTGTCGACCGAGCCGGAGGTGTCGATGATGACCGCGAGCGTGCCCATTCCCTCCGAGCGGATCGAGGGGAGATAGAGGCCGGAGTCGATGAAGCGCCGGTTGGGCACGCTCCAGGAATAGTCGCGGGCCGCGGCGTCGGTCATGTAGCGGCGCAGCAGCGTGCGCCAGTCGAGGATGCTGCGGTGGGCGTCGCGGACGGTCTCCTCCACAGCGCCGGGCGCCTTCCCCTGCGCCTTGGCAAGATTCAGGGCCTGGTGCATGGCCTCGTCCCAGGCCTGCTCCTCGGCGGAAACATCGGGAGGCGCCTGGCCGGGGCCGGCGTCGTCGTCGGTGCACCCCGGTGAGTCCATTACCTCGCCGGTGCCGGAGGGATCGCAGCTCGCGGGGGCATCGGATTGGCCGTTTTCGCCTGGACCGTCCTCGGCTTGAGGATCGCCGTCGTCGGATGTGTCAGCGGGGGCGTTGCCGTCATCGGCGTCGGTCCCGAAGCTGGACGGGTTCACCGGCATCATCGACGCGATCCTTGAGGCGGACGCGGATCCGGAGGTGCCGCGCAAGCAGCGGCACACGGCGTATCGGATCTTCGAGCGGCTGCGGGACGAGCACGGGTTCACGGGCGGCTACACGATCGTGAAGAACTATGTCCGGGCCCGTCGGCAGTCCGTGCGCGAGGCTTTCGTTCCCCTGCATCACCCGCCGGGCCATGCCCAGGTCGACTTCGGCGAGGCGGTGGTCGAGATCGGGGGCATTCGCGAGAAGGTCGCCTTCTTCTGCCTGATCCTGCCGCACTCCGACGTCTGGTTCGTGAAGGCCTATCCGAGGGAGACGACCGAGGCGTTCCTCGACGGCCATGTCAGCGCCTTCGCCTTCCTGGGCGGGGTTCCGCGATCGATCCTCTATGACAACACGACGCTGGCGGTGGCGCGGATCCTGGGCGACGGCACCCGTCAGCGCACCCGGGCGTTCACGCATCTTCAGTCGCACTATCTCTTCCGCGACCGCTTCGGCCGTCCCGGCAAGGGCAACGACAAGGGCAAGGTCGAGGCCCTGGTGAAGACGGCGCGGCGCAAGTTCATGGTGCCGATCCCGAAGGTGCCCGAGCTGGACACTCTGAACGAGCGGTTGATGGCGCGCTGCCTGGAGCGGCTCGACGCGCTGCAGGAGGGCGAGCGGGCGGCAGCGCTGTTGGCTGACCTTGAGGCCCTGCGCGACCTTCCGGCCGCGCCCTTCGAGGCCTGCGAGCACGTGCCGGGCCAGGTCTCGTCCACGGCGCTGGTGCGCTACCGGCTGGTGGACTACTCCGCACCAGCGGTCCACGCCCACAAGAAGGTGACGGTGAAGGGCTATGTCGACCGCGTCGAGATCGCGCTCGGCGCCGACATCGTCGCCCGCCACCGGCGCTCCTACGTCCGCGGTGACGTGGTCTACGACCCGTTGCACTATCTGTCGCTGCTGGAGAAGAAGCCGGGCGCGCTGGACCAGGCGGCCCCGCTGCGCGGATGGAAGCTCGATCCTGCCTTCGACGCGCTGCGCCGCCTGCTGGAGGCGCGCTTCGGGCCGCGCGGCAAGCGGGAATACATCCAGACCCTGCGCCTGCTGGAAGACTTTCCCGAGCGC
The DNA here is from genome assembly GCA_965261985.1 of Alphaproteobacteria bacterium. Classification (GTDB taxonomy): domain Bacteria; phylum Pseudomonadota; class Alphaproteobacteria; order Bin95; family Bin95; genus Bin95. The sequence continues at coordinate 2,056,719 of OZ253490.1, read as the reverse complement.
CAGGTGACGGCCGCGGTGCAGGAGGCGGTGAAGCGCCGCCTGATCGGCTTCGATGCCGTCAAGCACCTGCTGCTGGCGCGTATCGAGAGGCGGCCCGCGCATCTCGACCTCTCACGCTATCCGCACCTGCCCCAGCCCTTCGTCGCCGCCACCCGCAGCGCCGACTACGCCACCCTGCTGGCCGCCGGCCATGGCTGAGCCGCCCCGCATCCTGCTCGAGCATCATCTGAAGAAGCTGAAGCTGCCCACCTTCCTGCGGGAATACGAGAAGATCGCGCAACAGTGCGCGGCAGAGGGCCTGGATCATGTCCAGTTCCTGGCCCGGCTGGTGGAGATGGAGACGATCGACCGCGAGAGACGCCTGGTCGAGCGGCGCATCAGGCAGGCCAGGTTCCCCGTCGTCAAACAGCTCGAGAGCTTCGACTTCAAGGCCATCCCCAGCCTCAACAAGATGCTGGTGCTGGACCTCGCACGCGGCGACTACATCGAACGCCGCGAGAACGCGATCCTGCTCGGGCCCTCCGATCCTGTTTCATAATGCCCACCTCACTACGTCCTTATAATGCAAGAGTTTCTTGGCGCGGATCCGCTGTTCGCGGACGGCGCTGACGCGGGTCCGTGCCGTACAGGGCGTCGATTCGGGCCGCTGGGATGGCCCATGGCGCTCCCTTGCACACCTGCGTGGCGTCGATTGTGCCATCCGCGATCAGCCGAAGCACCGTCATCCTGCTGATGCCGAGCCGAGCGGCGGCAACGGTCAGCGTCAGTTCGCCCCGCTCCGCCATCTCGCCGGATCGGTAGACGGCAATGCGATGGCCGTTGCGGAAGCTGCGCACCCGAGCTTCCGTCCAGGAGTTGCCTCGCCCGGTCTTCTTGCCGAGGCGGTTGAGCGTGGCCGCGATCCCGCCGTCGGTCAGTTGCCTCGCCATCCCACGGACCAGGTCGACCACCTCGGCGCTCGCCGCCCAGCGATGCTGTCCCGTACGGTTGCGTGTCACGCTCAGGCGCGTGTGGTCGCCGCCACGCCAGTGGAGAAGAAGGTCGATACGGCCATCGGCCAGCGTGACGACGATCTCCGCGAGCACCGACCGGAGGATGCCCTTGCGCGTCTCGGCGGTTGCATCGGGGTGCGTCCACGCCGTCGCAAGATCGTTACCCAGCGCCATCAGCCGCCCCTTCTCCGCGCACGACGGGACCTCGGGACGGGCGGCCGCGTTGGTGGCGAGCCGCTCCTCCTGCCGGCGCACCTCCGCCAGCCGGTCGTTCCACCGTCGCTCCAGCTCGGCCGCCACCAGGCGGTTGGCGGGATCGACGGTATCGTATTGGCGCTGTGCGAGTTCGGCCTCGTAGTGCGCCTGTGTCAGCGCCAGCTCCGCCTGCCGCCGGGTCTCGGTGTTGTCGCTCTCTCGCATCTCGATAGCGGCCAGCGCCGCCTCGACCCCGAGCGGGCACAGCAGTCGCAGCACGGCGTCACCGACGGCGGCATCCACCCGCAGGCCGCCGAAGCCGATGCAGCGCCCGGTTCCGTGGTTGACGTGTGCACCGTGGCAGCCGTAGCGGACGCAGTACCCCTTGGTCCCGCTGTAGTGGACATGCACGCGTCGGCCGCAATGTCCGCAGCGCAGCAGGCCCGCAAGCAGCGCATCGCCTCGGCGGACGGCGCCCCTTGCCATCAGGCCCCGGCAGTTGGCGTTGTCGGCGATCAGCCGCTGGTTCCTCTCGAACTCGTCCCAGGAAACGTAGCCGTCGTGGTGATCCCGGATCAACACGTCCCAATCCGCGCGGTCGCGGCGGAAGCCGCGGGTCACGCGCTTGCGCCCGTTCTCGACGGTCACCCGGCTTTCCGTCCGGCCGAACGCGTACGCGCCGCCGTATACCGGGTTGGTCAACAGCTTGTGGACGGTGCCGTAGACCGGCGGCTTCCAGACAATGCGGCGCTCCTCGCCAACGATACTGACGGCCGGCAGCGGCACGTCCTCCTGCCGCAGCCACAGGTGAACCTGGCGGATGCTCCGGAACTCCGCGAAGCGGAACACGAGATCGATCGCCTCTCGCACGCGCCGATCGGGATCCTTGGCGATCCGGTCGCGCCGGACCTTCACGTAGCCCACCGCGACGGTGAGGAACAGCTCGCCGCGGGACGCCTTCAGGCGAAGCGCTTCGAGCGAGCGCTGGCGCAGCGTCGAGAGCTCCATCTCCGACAGCGTCCCCTTCATACCGAGCAACAGCCGGTCGTTCGGCAGGCGAGGATCGTACAAGCCGTCATCGTCGCCCAGCAGACAGCCCACAAGCGCGCAGAACTCCAGCAACGTGTGCCAGTCACGGCCGTTTCGAGCGAGCCTCGAAGCCTCCAGCGACAGCACGATGCCGACACGCCCTTCGCAGATCGACACCAGCAGCCGTTCGAAGCCCGGCCGCGACGTCCCGCCGCCGGAGCGGCCGAGATCCTCGTCGATCACCACGGGCTCGTCCCAACCCAGACCGCGGGCCCGATCCGCAAGTCCATACTGACGGCGGCGGCTCTCGTGATTGTTCCGCAGCTGATCCGGCGTCGACTGCCGGATGTAGACGACCGCGTCGCGCGCCAGGTGGTCAGGCGCGATCTTGTTCATCGCCCGCCCCCTTCTCCGTGGCCGTCCCGTCCGCCATGTCCTCCGTCGACTTCGCTACCGCTTCGAGCAGCAGCGCCGCCAGTATCGGGATTACCGCCCGTCGCATCGCCGGCGTGAGTGCCGGACCCGGCTCCAGCAGTTCCAGCAACTCTCTCTGTGTTCCCATGTCGCTCTCCCAAATCCTTGCGGGTGGGCGATGGTAGAACAGCGTCGATGACCGAACGGAGGTCGCGCAGGGCGTCCAGTGCGATCCGCGGCTGATCCCTCACTGTCATCGCCGCCGCGTCCGGAGAGCACATCCAGGTTGGTAATTGCGCCAATGTGCCGTCCGGCTGGCGGACGACGTACATCATGACGCCTTTGAACCGATGGCGCCGAACCACTTCCACGCGCTGGCCCGTACGCGGGTGGAAGGGGTAGTGGATCTTGACTGGATCGCCCTGATAGCGGGCAGTATGTGGCTGTTCCGTCGGGCGTCGGCAAGACGCACATCGCCCTGGCCCTCGGCCTCGCCGCCTGCCAGAAGGGCCTTGGCGTGCGCTTCACCACGGCCTCCCATCTGGTCCATGAACTGATCGAGGCGCGCGACGAGAAGAGGCTGCTCCGCCTCCAGGACCAGCTCGCCAAGGTCAGCCTGCTGATCGTCGACGAGCTCGGATACGTGCCCCTCTCGCAGACCGGCAGCGAGCTCCTGTTCGACGTCTTCAGCCGGCGCTACGAGAACGGCGCCACCATCGTCACCTCGAACCTGCCATTCCAGGAATGGACTTCCGTCTTCGCCAGCGAGCGCCTCACCGGCGCCCTGCTCGACCGCATCACCCACCATGTCCACATCCTGGATATCGAGGGAACGCAAACGGTCTTTGCTGGACAAGCTGCGCCCTGGCGGATTTGGAGGTTCGTCGAGGGGAATGCGCAGCTTGATATCGACCTGCCAGCCCCGCACGAGAACTAGTTCGACGACCAGGCGTAGTAGCTTTTGTCGTTGTTCGAACTCGAGGTGGTCGATGGTGGCGCCGACTGTTGCCGAGAAGCCGGCGATCCTTTCACGCAAAGCGTTGTGTTGCGCAAGTTCCCTGCGTTGGGCAATCAGGGCGTCGCACTGTTGTTCCACTCTCTGTTTGCGATCCTGAAGTTCCTTGCTTCGGCGCAACAATTCGTCGTGGTCGACAAGAGCGGCCTGATAGAGATCTGCGAGGCGGCGGCGTTCGGCCGCGGCGGCATCGATCCTGCGTTTGAGTTTTGTCAGTTGCGCCTGCAGTAGTTCGTCGGCGCCGGGCTCGCGACGCGCCGACACGGCGTGCTCGCCAGCCAGGAGTGCCTCTGGACGCAACAGGGTATCGCGAACCTGCTCGAAGACGAAGATGTCGAGTTCGTCGGCGCGGATATTGCGCTCCGGGCAACGGCGGTGTTCCCCTCCGGCCCTGAGCGGATCGTGGTTCTGGCAGTAGTAGTACCGATGGAAGGCGCCATTGCGGCCGCGCATCTTGTGGCACGACACACCCACGCCGCAGTGTCCGCACTTGACCAGCCCACGCAGCAGCCAGTGTCCGGGTTCGGCACGCCGGGGGTTCCACCGCGCGTTGTCGCGGCTGATACGCTGTGCCGCCTCGAACAGCGCCTCGTCGAGGATCGCCGGAACTGCGATGGCGATCCATTGATCGCGCGGGCGTTGCACCTGCCGGGTTTTGCCCGCGTGTCGGCGCTGCGGCACGGTTTCGGTTCGATTGTAGTAAACCCGGCCGATATAGGCTTCATTGCGCAAGATGCGTCCGATGGTCGATATGCCCCATACGGCTCGCCCGGTTGGGGAGCGGATACCGTCCCGGTTCAGCCCCTTGGCGATCTGGCGCATCGAGATGTCTCTGCGAACATAGTCGTCGAAGATGCGGCACACGACGGCGGCCTCGTGCTCGAAGATCTTCAGATGTGCGGGTCGCTCGCCGACACGACGGATACGATGGTAGCCGTACGGCACCTTCCAGGAGATCACTTCGCCGGCACGAGCGCGCCATAGCTTGCCGCGTCGGTAGCGCTCGGCAATCTTGGCGCGTTCGTATTCGGCGATCACGCCCTGCACCTGGGTCAGCAGTCGTGCCTGGGGATCGTCTTCGATCGGTGGCGTGTCATGGAACCGAACGGTCACGCCGTGGCGCGACAGCTCGTCGAGAACGATGACCTGATAGGCGTACATGCGGGCCAGGCGATCTGCCGACAGACACCACACGCACTCGATATGTCCGGCCTCGGCGGCATCGCGCAAGGCGTCGAGACCGGGTCGGTCCAGGCGCGCGCCGGAGAAGCCGTCGTCTGTGTATTCGGCCACCGGTTCATGTCCTTCCCTGGCCACTCGCTCGCGCAGCAGCGCGAGCTGGGAACCGATGGTGCCGCGCGCTTCCTGTGCGTCGGTCGAGACCCTTGCGTAGATCGCAACTCTCATCGTTGCCTTCTCCTCGATTCCGAGCGCTCGGCGCGGAGGCTCAAGATCAACTCGTAACCCGCAGCCAGGGCATCGAGCCTTGGGTCGGCATGGGGGGTCCACGGGGCTCGTCTTGCTCCCTGGACGGTGGCGACATACACCGGCTCTGTGCCGGGCCAGGCGATCAGTCCGGCGAGGCCGCGCCGTACAAAGCGGGCAGCGGCCAGTGTCTGTAAGGGTTCTTCCTGCAACACCGCTTCCCGCAGTGTCTCGTAGTCCGCCTGAGCGCTTTCGCCGACCGGCCAGAACCGAGGGGTCAACGCCGTACCCGCTCGACGGTACGCCGATGCAAGCGCACCGCGAACTGCTGTTCGATCTGTTCGGCGAGATGTGCACCGGAGACCTCCGGACCGGCGCCGGCAATAAAATCGACGATCTCGGGAGTGAGCTTGAGCGGGCCGCGGCGACCGCGGCGTCCATCGACCAGCCCTTGCATGCCTTGGGACTCGAACGCGCCCACGATCAAATAGAACGCAGCGCGCGAGTAGCCGTGCCGTTCGGCCGCTGCGGTTGCACTGAGCCCGTCGACGATGTGGGCGCGCAACATCTCGTATTTCACCTGGACCTTGTCTTCCGGCAGGAAAAAGGGCTCGTGGCCACCGAACAGGACGGCGGTCACGGCGTCCGCGTGGGGATGAAGCAGTCCGGCGGCTTCGAGCGTGCGAAGGCGTGACGATGTGTTCATGAGGGTTCCTCGACTGCAATGCAGCGTACCCTCCATCAACCGATATGTCTATCTTATTATGCCGCATACGATCCAATTTCCTTGAAACATGGAGCCATACTCCAATGATACCCCCGTTGTGGCATGCATGTTCGCCAGAAGACGCGGGACAGCGACATACATCTCTGGGCATTGCGTCATTCTTTGTTAGACAAAATCGGGAGAGTCGAACGGCGTCTCCGGTGCTTGGGCCGGACGTAGAGACCCGCTGAACTCGCGTCCGAGGTCAAGCGGGTTTCAAACAGCAGTTTTACGTTCCCTCGATAGAGATGAACGCCGAGAGCTACCGGCTCAAGCAGAGCCGGTCACGCCGCCCGCGCCCGTCCAAGTAACCCCGCTTGTCCCCGTGGGCCCACAGGTCCCTCCCACGCGCGGGTCTCCGCCAGCCGCGCGGAGGGCGCGTCGCCCCGCGCGCGGGGCCCTCCTGTGGACTACGGAGACAAGCTACCGCCGTGCCTCTGGTACATTTTTACGCCGCCGCTCTGGCGCATAATCACGCCGCCGTTGACACCTTCGCATTCGATAGATTAGACTGGCAAACCGACACCATCAGCAGGGACGCGATGAAGGGGTTCGCCATTGGCAGGCAGGGACGCCGCCGGGGTGGTCGACTACGCACGCCACCGCCCCGAAGAGACGCTGCTCTATCAACTCGTTGAGGAGCACTATCCAACGTTTGCGGGTTTACGCGAGGCGCAGGGCCGCCCGCTGCCCGCCTACGTGCAACTAGTGGCCCTGGTCCGAGCCGGAGCCAAATTCATCGACGGCCAATTACAAGAAAGGAGCCCAACCGACCAGACCAACCCCGAGGACGTCGCTGCCTGACCATGAACCCCACGCAAAATATTTGCAAATATCTCCAGCCGGTGCAAATATCTGCCGTTTGGTAATATGGTCAAATACCAAAATACCCAGCTAGGAGTGTTCTCCCATGGCCATTCGTCCGACTACGCGGATATCTGCTATCGCTATCGTCCTGCTCTTGGTTCTGACGCCGACGGACGAGTCGCCAGGCCAAACAGAGCCGGCCGGACCGGATACCCCAGTGGACAGGCTAATAATTGCCTTGCCACCTATCGTGCCAGAGAGCAACCGTATCTGGACTGGATCCTCAATCATGCTCACGGCGCTCGACGGGGTTGTCGAGACTCTGATAGGCAATGATAAGCAGACGGGTCTGGCAACTCCAGGTTTGGCTGAGAGTTGGGATGTAAGCGACGACTTCCGGTCATGGACATTCCACCTCCGCCAGGGCGTCCAGTTTCACGACGATTGGGGCGAGTTCACAGCTCAAGACGTCGTCTTGACTCACACGTTGCTCACCCGGGAAGATTCGATCGCGTCACATCGCGAGGACTGGGTTGAGGCTGAGATTGAAGTAGTCGACGACTACACTGTTATTTTCCATTTCGAGAATCCGAAAATACCGGCAGTCGCAGAGAGTTTCTTCTCGAAGCGAGACGGCGACTTTGTCATTCTGAGCAACGCTCAGTGGGAAGCTGAGGGCGCGGATGGGCTCGACCGGGAGCCTGCTGGAACCGGTCCGTATGAATACGGTGGCCGACGCCCCGGCGAAGCCGTCTTTCATGTGAGGCGCGCCGACGAGCACTGGTCGGGGATAGTTCCGGAGTACAAGGAATTCGAACTCCGGTGGGTCCCCGAAGCCACCACTAGATTCGCGTTGCTACTGACAGGCGAGGTACATGCCGCTGATATCCCTCGTGATCTCCACGAGGCAGCGACGGAAATGGGATTCGAGATCCTCGCTTCCCAGACGTCCAACATGCAGACCTTCATCTTCCTCGGGGGGCAGCATTACATCCCCGGCGCACCGACGTTCGACCCCGACATTCCTTGGACTGACGTCCGTGTTCGACAGGCCCTCAACATGGCAATTAATCGTGACGAGCTCATTTCCGTGCTGTATAGGGGAAACGCAACGCCCGTTTATCGTACGGGATGGAACCCAGGGAATGAGGGGTGGAATCCTGAGTGGCAGAACCAGTTCGACGAAATGTATGGCTACGATCCGGAGAGAGCTCGCGAATTGATTGCAGAGGCGGGGTATGAACCAGGAGAGATCCAGCCTGTGATCCATTCCTTCCCGCTTTCCGGGAATCCCGAGTTCCCCGTCCTCGTTGAGGCACTGCAATTGTATTTCTCCGAAATCGGCGTAGACCTCCAGATCCAAGATACTGAATTCGGCGCCCCATTTGGCCTTGGACGTAAAAAGAACCTCGGTTTCGCCATGTATCCAAACCGGAACGCGCCGATCCGCCCCACTCAGTCCGCCCTGCGTTACTACTTCTCTGAAGGGGTGCATCAGGCGTACAACTCTCCTTATGTCGATGAGAGAGTGCCGCAAGTGACGGGGTCTATCGACGTCGAGGAGCGCGACCGGCTGCTGATTGAGATCGGCGACCACTTGTTCGAAAACTACGCAGACATCCCACTTTTCGAACTCCGTTACGAACTCGTGATTGCTCCAAACTTCATTGGCGAGTGGACGATTCCTGGGATGGGGGCGGTACCTACCCACTTCGAAACCATTACAGCGCCTTAGGACTGAAGGGTGGACCCTGGAAGGCGGCACTCGCTTTGTAGGGTCCGCCTCAATCGCGAAGACGAGGGTGGGTCTGCCGAGAATAACTTTGGGCTAAATTGGTAGCGGGTGCGAGCATGCGATTCGCCTGGGATCGACGAGCAGCCGAAGACCTCGGCTTCAACTCGCTCAGAATCCGGGAAGCAGAACAGTGGCAGGCGGAATACTCCAGCCAACCTTACCGCATTGTGGTGGTCCGCAACGGACACATCGCTCTCGAGTGGCAGCGCGGTTTCGATCCCGACGAGAAGGTCACGACGCGTTCGGTACGCAAGTCCTTTCTTTCGTGCCTCCTCGGAATCGCCGTTGAGGAGGGCGTGATTGGTTCGGTGGACGACTGCATCGTGAATTACTACCCCCAGATGATGGATGTCCCCTCTAACCGTGGGCCCAAATCCGGCAGGTATGCGTTACCCAAAGATCGAGATATCACGTTTCGCCAGTTGATCGGCAATACCTCCGGCTACCTCAAACCCGGTGAGTTCCCCGGCAAGCGATTTCACTACCAATCGTTTGGGATGAATATCTTGCAGCATGCCATTGCGACTGCCTACGGACTGTACGATTCGCTCGAACCTCGCAGGCTGCCGGGAGTTGGCGTCCTGCTGGACGAGCGCATCCGAGATCCGATCGGCGCCGGTTGGGGATGGGAATACCCAAATCAGTACCGACTCCAGGCGGACGCCAATGTCGGCGTCTTCGGATTCAACCTCCACCTGCTGTCAAGCGGTCGCGACATGGCTCGGGGTGGTTTGCTGTGGCTTCGAGACGGAGAGTGGGAAGGGAAACCGATCGTGCCTGCTGAATGGCTACGTGAGGCGACGCGCACCTCCGAGATGATCGTCGCCAACGAGAATCGCAGCAGCTGGAAGTACGGGCTCGGGTTCTGGACAAACGATCGAGGCGAGATGTGGTCGGATCTGCCCAAGGACTCGTTTGCAGCCGCCGGCGGCGGGCCGCACCATGTCTGGGTCTGCCGCAGTCTCGATCTGGTCGTTGCACAGGTTCCCGGCAACTACGACGAGGGGACAGATGGGACAGACTTCGCGAACGGCGGGGATGTGCTTAGGCGGATCGTTCATGCCCTCAACTGAAACTGACGGGGGGCATTAATCTCGCGGACGCTAGTGCAACGCCCCTAAAGTTCTGGTACACTTGTTTATGTGAGTTTTCGTCTGTCGCGAAAGATGCGAGTGGACCTTGAAGAAGTCGTTCGCCAACAAACAACCGAAGCGCGTAGTTATCGACGCGCGCGGATGGTACTGCTCGCGGCGGACGGAGAATCGATCTCCTCTATAGCGCGCAAGCTCGGGACAAACCGTCTGCGAGTGGGTCAGTGGCTGCGTCGGGTCCGAGAACAAGGTCTCGAGGGACTGGACGATCGCGAACGTAGTGGTCGGCCTGCCCAGATCACCGCGTTGGAACGTCACCAAGTGATTGCAGCGGCTTGCCGCTCGCCGATGGACTTTGGGTTTGCCCAGGCGGTGTGGACTCCTACGTCGCTGCGTGAGGCATTGATCGCGGCCGCGCTGGTGCGCGAGATCAGCACAAGCGAGATCGGGCGGATTCTCGACGAGGCCGAGATCAAGCCCCACCGAGTGCGTAGCTGGGTCACAGCGAGGACCCGCAGTTTCAGCAGAAGATGCGCGCGATCGTCCGACTCTACGTTAAGCGCCCCCGAGGCGAGCCGGTGTTGTGTATCGACGAGAAGACGGGCATGCAGGCTCTTTCGCGCAGCCGTCAACTCCAGACTCCACAACCGCACCGGGCGGGGCGCATGGACTTCGAGTACCGGCGCAACGGCACCCGCTGCCTGTTTGCCTGCTTCAACACAGGCACCGGGAAAGTACTGGCTCGGTGCACCGAAACGCGCACCCGAGCGGATTTCTTCTCGTTCATCGATGAGGTGGCCTCGGTCTATCGCCAACCCCGGGTCCACGTCGTGTTGGACAACCTGAACACCCATAACCAATACTACCAGAGGGAACTTCATCGTAAGCGGTGCCGACGGGGCACCCGGCTTTCAGCTTGACGAGGGCCTGAAGGGAAGCAGCTCGTCGATACGGCTGTTCGGATGGCCTGCGGCGATGGCTTCGAGTGTGGCCTTGAGCCAAGCATAGGGCTCGACACGGTTCAGCTTCGCGGTCTCGATGAGCGAAGCGATGCGCGCCCATGCGGCGGCGCCTTCGTCGTGGCCGGCGAACAGTGCGTTTTTGCGATTCAGGGCGATCGGCCGGGCGAGATTCTCGACACTGTTGCTGTCCATCTCGACGCGGCCGTCGGCGAGGAAGTCCTGGAGACCGTCCCAGTGGCGAGCGATATAGGCGAGCTTTTCGCCGAGGCGGGACTTGGGCGAGACGCGGGCGCGCTGCTGCCTCAGCCATTCGCCGAAGGCCTGGACCAGGGGCGCGGACCGCGCCTGCCGTTCGGCAAGACGCCGCTCGGGCGTGCTGCCGCGGATCTCGGCCTCGATGGCGTAGAGTTCGGCGATCCGGCGCAGGCCCTCGGCCGCGATCTCCGAGCCGCTGCTGTCGTAGATTTCGCGGAGCCGGCGCCGACAATGCGCCCAACAGTATGCAAGCCGCATCGGCGCGCCGCCCTTGCGGCTCGGCAGGGTCAGCCGGTTGTAGCCGGCATAGCCGTCCACCTGCAGGATGCCGTCGAAGCCCTTGAGGAACCTTTCAGCATATTCGCCGCCGCGCCCCGGTGCGTAGAAGTACACGACGCCCGGCGGATCGGGCCCGCCCCAGGCGCGGTCGTCGCGGGCCAGCGCCCACAGCCAGCCGGTCTTCGTCCTGCCGCGGCCCGGATCGAGCACCGGCGCGCGCGTCTCGTCCATGAAGAGCTTCGAAGAGCGCTTGAGGTGCGCTGCCAGCCGGTCGGCCACCGGTCTCAGGTGGAACGATGCCCTGCCGACCCAGCCGGCCAAGGTCGAGCGGTCCAGGTCGAGACCGGAACGCGCGTAGATCTGTACTTGGCGATAGAGGGGTGGTAAGCGGTGCCGACGGGGCACCCGGCTTTCAGCTTGACGAGGGCCTGAAGGGAAGCAGCTCGTCGATACGGCTGTTCGGATGGCCTGCGGCGATGGCTTCGAGTGTGGCCTTGAGCCAAGCATAGGGCTCGACACGGTTCAGCTTCGCGGTCTCGATGAGCGAAGCGATGCGCGCCCATGCGGCGGCGCCTTCGTCGTGGCCGGCGAACAGTGCGTTTTTGCGATTCAGGGCGATCGGCCGGGCGAGATTCTCGACACTGTTGCTGTCCATCTCGACGCGGCCGTCGGCGAGGAAGACCTGGAGACCGTCCCAGTGGCGAGCGATATAGGCGAGCTTTTCGCCGAGGCGGGACTTGGGCGAGACGCGGGCGCGCTGCTGCCTCAGCCATTCGCCGAAGGCCTGGACCAGGGGCGCGGACCGCGCCTGCCGTTCGGCAAGACGCCGCTCGGGCGTGCTGCCGCGGATCTCGGCCTCGATGGCGTAGAGTTCGGCGATCCGGCGCAGGCCCTCGGCCGCGATCTCCGAGCCGCTGCTGTCGTAGATTTCGCGGAGCCGGCGCCGACAATGCGCCCAACAGTATGCAAGCCGCATCGGCGCGCCGCCCTTGCGGCTCGGCAGGGTCAGCCGGTTGTAGCCGGCATAGCCGTCCACCTGCAGGATGCCGTCGAAGCCCTTGAGGAACCTTTCAGCATATTCGCCGCCGCGCCCCGGTGCGTAGAAGTACACGACGCCCGGCGGATCGGGCCCGCCCCAGGCGCGGTCGTCGCGGGCCAGCGCCCACAGCCAGCCGGTCTTCGTCCTGCCGCGGCCCGGATCGAGCACCGGCGCGCGCGTCTCGTCCATGAAGAGCTTCGAAGAGCGCTTGAGGTGCGCTGCCAGCCGGTCGGCCACCGGTCTCAGGTGGAACGATGCCCTGCCGACCCAGCCGGCCAAGGTCGAGCGGTCCAGGTCGAGACCGGAACGCGCGTAGATCTGTACTTGGCGATAGAGGGGTGTGTGCTCGGCGTATTTGGAGACGAGCACATGGGCGATCGCGCCCTCGGTCGGCAGGCCGCCCTCGATCAGCCGGGCCGGCGCCAGCGCCTGGGTGACGCCCTGCTCGCAGGACCGGCAGGCGTATTTCGGGCGCACCGTGACGATCACCCGAAGCTGCGCCGGCACGATGTCCAGGCGCTCCGTGCGATCCTCGCCGATCTTCACCATCTCCCCGCAGCCGCAGGGGCAGAGCGTGCTCTCCGGCTCGATCACCTGCTCGATCCGCTCCAGATGCTCCGGAAGATGGCCAATATTGCGCTTGGCCCGAGGCCGCTTCGGCGCGCGCGGCGGCGACGGATCACCAGCCGCGGCCTCCGCTTCCACCTCCGCGGACGCGCCCTCCAGGTCCTCGAACGCCAGTTGGCGCTCGTCCGCCAACAGCTTCTCCGACCTCTTGCCATACAGCAGGCGGATCAGCTCCAGGTTCAGATGTTCGAGACGGCGGATACGCTCCGCCTGCACCCCGTTGCGGTCCGTCAGAACCTCATTCTCGCCCGCAAGGCAGGCCTTGTCTTCCGCCAGCGTCTCGTTCTCGACGCGAAGTGTCTCCAGCGCCGCAAGCGCCTGCCTCGCAGCCGCCGCCTGTTCGGGCGTCAGCGTGTTGAGGTCCATCTCCGCAAGCGCAGCCATGGCCAATCTGGTAGCACAGTGTCGGGGAGCCGGAAGCCCCGATCCACCCGGTGAGTCATTCGGCCTCAGCCGGGCGCCGCGCCGACAGCGCCCGCACACGCCGCCAGTCCAGGCCGGAGAACAATGCCTCGAACTGCGCATGGTTCAGCGACATCACACCGTCGCGGATCGCCGGCCACACGAAGCCCTGGTCCTCCAGGCGCTTGTAGACCATCACCAACCCGGTCCCGTCCCAGTAGATCAGCTTCAGCCTGTCAGCTCGTTTCGCACGGAACGCAAAGACCGTTCCCGTGAACGGGTCCTTGCGCAACACGCTCTTCACATGCGCGACAAGGCCGTCGTGCTGCTTCCTGAAGTCCACGGGCTTCGTCGCAATCACGATCCGGACCCGGTTCGAGGGGAAGATCATGCCGAGACGTTCAGCGCAGAGACGATCTCGGCGATCCGGCCCGCCGGCGTCGCAGCGTCCAGACGAAGCGTCACCCGGTCCCGGATCACTTCCAGGCGCTCGCCGCCCGACGCCGGAACCCGACCCTCGTCCTGACGCAAGACCACCGGAGCAAAACCCATCTCGTCCTCCAGCGCCGGCAACACCAGAAGGCCCTTCCGTGCCTGGCGGCGCCATTCCGAGAGCTGGTTCGAGTTGATCTCGTAGCGACGCGCCACCCCGGCGACCGTCGCGCCTTCCTCCAATGTCTCGGCAACAATCCGCGCCTTCACCGAAGCCGGCCAGCGGCGACGATAGCCGCCACGCGCCGGCAACACTTCAACACTGGCGTTGGTGAGAATCTCTGCTGAGGGCTCCAATGAGAAATTCCCTTCGTCTCATTCCAAACCCTAACTCCCACATCACAAGGCCCGCATGAAGGTGGGCCGCTCGCACCGCATACACTTCATCGACGATTGGAATCGCCGCCATGGCAAGCGGTTCGTCTACCACTACACGCCGACGCATGGCTCCTGGCTCAATCAGGTGGAGCTGTGGTTCGCGATCGTCAGCCGTCGCGTCCTGCGCTACGCCAACTTCCACAGTCCGACCGAACTCGTCAATGCCATTGAGACTTTCGTACGCCATTGGAATGTAAGCGGTGCCGACGGGGCACCCGGCTTTCAGCTTGACGAGGGCCTGAAGGGAAGCAGCTCGTCGATACGGCTGTTCGGATGGCCTGCGGCGATGGCTTCGAGTGTGGCCTTGAGCCAAGCATAGGGCTCGACACGGTTCAGCTTCGCGGTCTCGATGAGCGAAGCGATGCGCGCCCATGCGGCGGCGCCTTCGTCGTGGCCGGCGAACAGTGCGTTTTTGCGATTCAGGGCGATCGGCCGGGCGAGATTCTCGACACTGTTGCTGTCCATCTCGACGCGGCCGTCGGCGAGGAAGTCCTGGAGACCGTCCCAGTGGCGAGCGATATAGGCGAGCTTTTCGCCGAGGCGGGACTTGGGCGAGACGCGGGCGCGCTGCTGCCTCAGCCATTCGCCGAAGGCCTGGACCAGGGGCGCGGACCGCGCCTGCCGTTCGGCAAGACGCCGCTCGGGCGTGCTGCCGCGGATCTCGGCCTCGATGGCGTAGAGTTCGGCGATCCGGCGCAGGCCCTCGGCCGCGATCTCCGAGCCGCTGCTGTCGTAGATTTCGCGGAGCCGGCGCCGACAATGCGCCCAACAGTATGCAAGCCGCATCGGCGCGCCGCCCTTGCGGCTCGGCAGGGTCAGCCGGTTGTAGCCGGCATAGCCGTCCACCTGCAGGATGCCGTCGAAGCCCTTGAGGAACCTTTCAGCATATTCGCCGCCGCGCCCCGGTGCGTAGAAGTACACGACGCCCGGCGGATCGGGCCCGCCCCAGGCGCGGTCGTCGCGGGCCAGCGCCCACAGCCAGCCGGTCTTCGTCCTGCCGCGGCCCGGATCGAGCACCGGCGCGCGCGTCTCGTCCATGAAGAGCTTCGAAGAGCGCTTGAGGTGCGCTGCCAGCCGGTCGGCCACCGGTCTCAGGTGGAACGATGCCCTGCCGACCCAGCCGGCCAAGGTCGAGCGGTCCAGGTCGAGACCGGAACGCGCGTAGATCTGTACTTGGCGATAGAGGGGTGGTAAGCGGTGCCGACGGGGCACCCGGCTTTCAGCTTGACGAGGGCCTGAAGGGAAGCAGCTCGTCGATACGGCTGTTCGGATGGCCTGCGGCGATGGCTTCGAGTGTGGCCTTGAGCCAAGCATAGGGCTCGACACGGTTCAGCTTCGCGGTCTCGATGAGCGAAGCGATGCGCGCCCATGCGGCGGCGCCTTCGTCGTGGCCGGCGAACAGTGCGTTTTTGCGATTCAGGGCGATCGGCCGGGCGAGATTCTCGACACTGTTGCTGTCCATCTCGACGCGGCCGTCGGCGAGGAAGACCTGGAGACCGTCCCAGTGGCGAGCGATATAGGCGAGCTTTTCGCCGAGGCGGGACTTGGGCGAGACGCGGGCGCGCTGCTGCCTCAGCCATTCGCCGAAGGCCTGGACCAGGGGCGCGGACCGCGCCTGCCGTTCGGCAAGACGCCGCTCGGGCGTGCTGCCGCGGATCTCGGCCTCGATGGCGTAGAGTTCGGCGATCCGGCGCAGGCCCTCGGCCGCGATCTCCGAGCCGCTGCTGTCGTAGATTTCGCGGAGCCGGCGCCGACAATGCGCCCAACAGTATGCAAGCCGCATCGGCGCGCCGCCCTTGCGGCTCGGCAGGGTCAGCCGGTTGTAGCCGGCATAGCCGTCCACCTGCAGGATGCCGTCGAAGCCCTTGAGGAACCTTTCAGCATATTCGCCGCCGCGCCCCGGTGCGTAGAAGTACACGACGCCCGGCGGATCGGGCCCGCCCCAGGCGCGGTCGTCGCGGGCCAGCGCCCACAGCCAGCCGGTCTTCGTCCTGCCGCGGCCCGGATCGAGCACCGGCGCGCGCGTCTCGTCCATGAAGAGCTTCGAAGAGCGCTTGAGGTGCGCTGCCAGCCGGTCGGCCACCGGTCTCAGGTGGAACGATGCCCTGCCGACCCAGCCGGCCAAGGTCGAGCGGTCCAGGTCGAGACCGGAACGCGCGTAGATCTGTACTTGGCGATAGAGGGGTGTGTGCTCGGCGTATTTGGAGACGAGCACATGGGCGATCGCGCCCTCGGTCGGCAGGCCGCCCTCGATCAGCCGGGCCGGCGCCAGCGCCTGGGTGACGCCCTGCTCGCAGGACCGGCAGGCGTATTTCGGGCGCACCGTGACGATCACCCGAAGCTGCGCCGGCACGATGTCCAGGCGCTCCGTGCGATCCTCGCCGATCTTCACCATCTCCCCGCAGCCGCAGGGGCAGAGCGTGCTCTCCGGCTCGATCACCTGCTCGATCCGCTCCAGATGCTCCGGAAGATGGCCAATATTGCGCTTGGCCCGAGGCCGCTTCGGCGCGCGCGGCGGCGACGGATCACCAGCCGCGGCCTCCGCTTCCACCTCCGCGGACGCGCCCTCCAGGTCCTCGAACGCCAGTTGGCGCTCGTCCGCCAACAGCTTCTCCGACCTCTTGCCATACAGCAGGCGGATCAGCTCCAGGTTCAGATGTTCGAGACGGCGGATACGCTCCGCCTGCACCCCGTTGCGGTCCGTCAGAACCTCATTCTCGCCCGCAAGGCAGGCCTTGTCTTCCGCCAGCGTCTCGTTCTCGACGCGAAGTGTCTCCAGCGCCGCAAGCGCCTGCCTCGCAGCCGCCGCCTGTTCGGGCGTCAGCGTGTTGAGGTCCATCTCCGCAAGCGCAGCCATGGCCAATCTGGTAGCACAGTGTCGGGGAGCCGGAAGCCCCGATCCACCCGGTGAGTCATTCGGCCTCAGCCGGGCGCCGCGCCGACAGCGCCCGCACACGCCGCCAGTCCAGGCCGGAGAACAATGCCTCGAACTGCGCATGGTTCAGCGACATCACACCGTCGCGGATCGCCGGCCACACGAAGCCCTGGTCCTCCAGGCGCTTGTAGACCATCACCAACCCGGTCCCGTCCCAGTAGATCAGCTTCAGCCTGTCAGCTCGTTTCGCACGGAACGCAAAGACCGTTCCCGTGAACGGGTCCTTGCGCAACACGCTCTTCACATGCGCGACAAGGCCGTCGTGCTGCTTCCTGAAGTCCACGGGCTTCGTCGCAATCACGATCCGGACCCGGTTCGAGGGGAAGATCATGCCGAGACGTTCAGCGCAGAGACGATCTCGGCGATCCGGCCCGCCGGCGTCGCAGCGTCCAGACGAAGCGTCACCCGGTCCCGGATCACTTCCAGGCGCTCGCCGCCCGACGCCGGAACCCGACCCTCGTCCTGACGCAAGACCACCGGAGCAAAACCCATCTCGTCCTCCAGCGCCGGCAACACCAGAAGGCCCTTCCGTGCCTGGCGGCGCCATTCCGAGAGCTGGTTCGAGTTGATCTCGTAGCGACGCGCCACCCCGGCGACCGTCGCGCCTTCCTCCAATGTCTCGGCAACAATCCGCGCCTTCACCGAAGCCGGCCAGCGGCGACGATAGCCGCCACGCGCCGGCAACACTTCAACACTGGCGTTGGTGAGAATCTCTGCTGAGGGCTCCAATGAGAAATTCCCTTCGTCTCATTCCAAACCCTAACTCCCACATCACAAGGCCCGCATGAAGGTGGGCCGCTCGCACCGCATACATTGGAATCGCCTTGAGGCCCATCCGTTCCGCTGGACCTATGAAGGCTTGTTGTTAAGCGTGGAAAAGTGACCCCGTATTGGGGGTGATCGGCGTCCAAAATTGGGTCTGGCGCATATTTGGTGCAGTAGGGGACTCTCGGACGCAAGATATGGGCCACCTGAGGGGGAGGTTGCCGATGATGTCGGACGTGGAACGAAGGGGATTGTTGCCGAAAGGCCGTAAGCCTCCGAGGTAGGCCGCCTGTGGCTTTTGTCCGGGATCTGGGATGGTGCGCGCTCGGAGGTGGGCACGCCGTAAGTGTCCATTAAGGATAAGTGGACACTTGTGCGGATGTCGGACGAAGCGGAACAGTCGGGCGCCAGGGGCGAGGTTATGGTTCGCCGTCGTCGCCGTCGCTGGAGCGAGGCGCGGAAGCGCCGGATCGTGGCGGAGAGCTACCAGCCCGGGGTTTCAGTTTCGGTTGTGGCGCGCCGGCATGACGTGAACGCGAACCAGGTCTTCGGTTGGCGGCGCCAGTATCGGGAGCTGGCGCGTGTGGTGGGCGGCTTCGTCCCGGTGGTTGTCTCGTCGACGGAAGGGGCGGAGCCGGCGAAGCTTCTGCCGACGCCGACGGATATCGAGCCATCGCGTTCTGGCCGTATCGAGATTGCCCTGGCGGACGGCTCGCGCGTGACGGTCGACCGGGATGTGGATGCGGCGGCGCTGTCGCGGGTGCTCGGGGTTCTGGAGCGGCGATGATCCCGGTGCCGAGCGGGGCGCGGGTCTGGCTCGCGACCGGCGTGACGGACATGCGGCGCGGGATGAACACCCTGGCGCTGCAGGTCCAGCAGGGTCTCGGTCGCGATCCCCATGCGGGCGATCTCTTCATATTCCGCGGACGCAAAGGCGACCTCGTCAAGATTCTTTGGCATGACGGGCTCGGCACGTCGCTCTACGCCAAGCGCCTGGAGCGCGGTCGCTTCCCCTGGCCGTCGGCGTCGGGCGAAGCGGTGTCGATCAGCGCAGCGCAGCTTGGCTACTTGCTGGAAGGGATCGACTGGCGCAACCCGGTCCGGACGTGGCGGCCGTCGCGGGCCGGCTGACCGGCGGCAAAATGACTCATCCGACAGGATTGGCGTAGCGGTGGAGCGGTTGTTGTGATTCGCTTCCGGGCATGCCGGACGGATCGGACATCGACGCTCTGAGGACGGCGCTGGCTGCGGCGGAAGCCGCGGTGATCGATGCCAGGGCGAAGGCCACCGAGGCCGAAGCGCAGATCGCCGCCTTGAAGCTGATGATCGAGAAGCTCCGTCGCGCGCTTTACGGCCAACGTTCGGAGCGCAAGCAGCGGCTTCTCGACCAACTGGAACTCCAGCTCGACGAGCTTGAGGCAAGCGCGACCGAGGACGAGCTGGCGGCCGAACAGGCGGCAGCCGGGACGACGCAGGTGAAGGGGTTCACCCGCCGCCGCCGGTCCGGGCGCAAGCCGTTCCCCGAACATCTGCCGCGGGAGCGTGTGGTGGTGCCCGCGCCGAGTGCCTGTGGGTGCTGCGGCTCGGAGAAGCTCTCGAAGATCGGCGAGGACATCACCGAGACGCTGGAGGTCATTCCGCGCCAGTGGAAGGTGATCCAGACGGTGCGCGAGAAGTTCACTTGCCGCCATTGCGAGAAGATCTCCCAGCCGCCTGCGCCGTTCCACCCGACACCCCGCGGCTGGGCGGGTCCCAACCTGCTGGCGATGATCCTGTTCGAGAAGTACGGGCAGCACCAACCGCTGAACCGGCAGCGCGACCGCTACGCGCGCGAAGGCGTCGATCTCAGCCTGTCGACCCTGGCCGACCAGGTGGGCGCCTGCACCGTAGCGCTGAAGCCCTTGCACGACCTGATTGCGGCCCATGTGCTGGCAGCCGAACGCCTGCACGGCGACGACACCACCGTGCCGGTACTGGCCAAGGGCAAGACCGCGACCGGGCGGGCCTGGGTCTATGTCCGCGACGACAGGCCGTTCGGCGGTCCGGACCCGCCGGCGGCCCTGTTCCGCTACTCGCGGAACCGCTCTGGCGATCATCCGGTCGAGCATCTGCGCGGCTTCGCCGGCATCCTGCAGGCCGACGCCTTTGCCGGATACAATCGGCTCTATGAGCCCGGCCGATCGCCGGGGCCCGTGACCGAAGCTGCCTGCTTCGCATATGTTGCGGCCCGGCCTATGTTGCGGATGGTCGCCATCGTCCTGCTGGACAAGGCTACCGCCCGGTTCTCCGCAACATAACCTCCTTCGATCAGAGCGCGCCGAGGAAGGCCATGAGCCCCTTGTTCTCCCTCCATGGGCGATCCGGTCCCGGTTCCGCGGCGTCGCAGAGCGCCATCGCCTTGGCCTTCATCTCAAGATCGATCTCGGCATAGATGTTGGTGGTGTCGAGGTTGGCATGACCCAGCCAGGCGCGGATCGTATTGAGGTCCACCCCGGCCTGGAGCAGGTGGCAGGCGCTCGTATGTCTGACCATGTGGGGGGTGATCGTCCGGCCTGTGAGCGACGGCACTCGGGCAGCGCAGCGCTCCACGAGCCGATAGACTCCGAACCGCGTGTATGGTCGTCGCTGCCGGCTGAGGAAGACGGCGTCGCCGGCTGCCCGGCCCTGCACCAGTTCCGAGAGAACACGTTCGGTGCGCGGCCAGAGCGGGCATTGGCGGCGCTTTCCGCCCTTTCCGTGGATGGTCACGAGCGCATGTCCGCCGTCGCGCCGCCCGATCTGCAGGTCCCCGGCCACCAACTCCGTCGCTTCGGAGACACGCGCGCCAGTGTTGTACAAGAACAGGAGCAGGGCATGCTCGATCCGGCCCCTCGGCGTGCGGCGGTCGGGCACCTCCAGCAGCGCCTTCATTTCGGTCTTGCTGAGCCAGCCGATCGGCTGCGGGGTTGCCTTTTTCAGGGCAATCGCGCGGATATTGGAACTCCACTCGAGATGGCCGGGATCGCGGCTGGCAACGAAGCGGGCGAAGGCGCGGATCGCCGTCAGACGCTGATTGCGGGTCTGCACGGAGCAGCCGCGGTCGTCCTCGATATGGGCGAGGAACTGCAAGACGCGCCGAGCATCGAGGTCCTGCAGCGCGAGACGGTCCACCGGCTTGCGGACCCTGGCGCCGACGAACGGCAGCAGGAGCGCGAAGGTATCGCGGTAGCTCTTCTGCGTGTTGTGGGCGAGGTTGCGCTCGGTGACGATATATTCGGTCAGGAAGCGCCGGAGCCAAGGGCCGAGCGTGCGAGGATCACTCATGGTCTTCTCCGTTGACATAGCTGTCGAAGCGGATGGAAGCCTGATGCAGCAGTTCGGGCGTCATCGACAGATAGACTTGAGTTCCATCGAGATGGGCGTGGCCGAGCCATGTGGAGAGCGCCGGCAGCAACCGCTGAACATTCGCACCTTGTCGGTACCAGGAGGTCAGCCGGTGTACGGCTGCGGCATGGCGCAACGAGTGGAGACACGGGGCTCGCCGCCCGTCGTTGCCGCCCTCGATTCCAGCCTCCCGGAGGAGCTTGACGAACGCGTTCCGGACAGTGCCTGGAGCCAAGGGCATACCATCCCGATTGGCCAGGAAGGTCGAGGCCGTGCCCTTCGGCAAGACGCGCTCCACACGCTTGACGGCATACGCTCGTAACGCGTCGGTGAGTTGCGGGCCGACGGGAACGAGGCGGGTCTTGAAGAACTTGGTGTTGCGGATGGTCAACAGCGCGTCGGGCAGGTCGACATCGTCGAGCGTCAGGCGCAATGCCTCGCACCGCCGCAGACCCGCGCCGTAGAGAAGAAGGAGCAGCGCCCGCAGGGTGTCGCCGTCGAGTTGGACCGAACCCCGCCGGCTGATATCGATGGCGCCGAACAGCCGTCGCAGCTCCTCACGGGAGTAGACGTAAGGCGGTGCCGAGGGCGGCTTTCTTGGCTCATCGTCAGGCGCCGGGAGCGGCGAGCGGGCTGTGTAGCCACGGCTGATCGCATAGCGCCAGAACCCGGCCAGGGCGCTGTATTTGTTGGCCCGATACCGGGTGAGAGGACCCTTGCCGGCAAGGAAGTCGAGAACGTCCGCATCGCGAACGGCGTCGCAGCGGATGTCATCGCCCATGTGCTTGCAGAAGAGAAGCAGGGTATCCCCGCTGGTGACGAACCTCGCACCGTGGGTCCTTCGCCATTCGATGTAGCGGTCGACCGCAACCCGGAGACTCATGTCAGGCCCTCCAGGTCGATATCGGCGACCTCGCGGAGGGCGCTGAGTTGAACCTTGGCGTAGGCCGAGGTGGCCGAGATGCTGCGATGACCGAGATAATCGCCGACCTCCTTCATCGACAAGCCGCTGTCGAGGAGATGCTGGGCGGCGGCGTGGCGCAGCGCATGAGGACCGCGGCGCTTGTCGGTGATGCCAAGGCGGTCGAGACGGCTGCTGACAACATGCCCGATCGCGCGCCGCGTCATCGGCCGGATTGGGGCCGCCCACGTCAGGAACAACACCCTGTCCGGACGCGCGGGACGAACGTCGCTGATGTAACGCAGGATCGCCTGTCCGACGCCCCGGGATAGCGGATAGTGATGTGTGCGTCCTGGCTTCGGGCGGCGTACTCGCAACGTCTCTTCCTCCCAGTCCAGATCGTCGAGCCGCAGGCCGGCGACTTCGCCTGAACGCAAGCCATAGGCGATCAACAGCATCAGGACCGCGCGGTCGCGCAGGTCGATCGGCCGACCGGTCTCGGTGGTTGCGAGCAGGCGCAACACCTCGTCCCGGATCAGCCCCTTGGGGACTGTCTCACCCGGATGGAACCGGGAAGGCTTGATCCCGTCGGCCAGTCCGGTTGCGCACCAACCCTGGCGTTCGGCGAACCGGAAGAAAGTGCGCAGACGTAGCGCGTAGTCGTGGATCGTGACCCGGCTGAGGTCGCGGACATGCCAGCGTGCGATAGCCCGATCGATGTCGGCGATTCCGACCGAAGCCAGAGCAACGCCCCATTCGTCGAGCCAGACGAAGAAGCGGTCGATCGTTCCACGGCAACCATGAACCGTGTCTTCCGACCATCCGCGCTCTTTACGCATCCACGCCGTAAAAGCCGCTACCTCGCCAGCATGGGAGTGTTGCGTCCCTTCCGGTTCCTCCAGCATGTCCACGAAGCGCAGCCATCGTACGGCGTGACCGAAGAACCTCCGACATTGCTCCAGCTCTGCGGGGCGGCGGCATCGGCGCCCGCCGGGCAACGACCATTGAACCGCCGCGGCTTCTATCCGCGTGAGGCTGACGCGTTCGCGCTCCTGCAAGTCCAGAAGGTGGACGAGGTTGACCTGATGCGCCGCGATCGCGCGTAACGTACTGCGCCGGGCGCCTCCTTGCGCGCAGTACGCGAGGTAACTCAGCCGTTCACCGAACAGCGGCGCGGCGTGATACCGCCCTTTGATGCCGGGATAGACGAAGAGATCGTCGAACATGGTCGTGTCTCCTTATGGCCGGAGACGCGACAATCGCAAACGAGTGCAAATCAGAAAATTATGTTGCGGAGAACCGGGCGGTTGCCTTGTTCAGCAGGACGATGCCGACCATCCGCAACATAGGCCGGGCCGCAACATATGCGAAGAGATGTTGCATGCAACATCTCTTCGCGCATGCCAGGCGCAAGTTCTACGAACTCGCCGACATCGCGGCCGGCAAGAGGCGCGGCAAGCGCGCACCGCCGATCTCGCCGCTGGCGATGGAGGCGGTGAAGCGGATCGATGCGCTGTTCGACATCGAGCGTGGTATCAACGGCGAGACCGCCGAGCGCCGCCTCGCGGTGCGCCGCGAGCAAAGCGCGCCGATCCTCGCCGACCTCGAGGACTGGATGCACACCGAGCGCGCCGGGCTGTCGCGCCATTCCCCCGTGGCGAAGGCCATGGACTATATGTTGAAGCGCTGGGACGGCTTCGCCCGCTTCACCGCCGACGGTCGCATCTGCCTCTCGAATAATGCCGCGGAACGCTGCCTTCGTGGTATCGCTTTGGGCAGAAAGTCATGGCTGTTCTGCGGCTCCGACCGTGGCGGCATGCGGGCCGCGGCCATGTACACCCTGATCGGCACCGCCAAGCTCAACAATGTCGATCCCCAGGCCTGGCTCGCCGATGTGCTCGACCGAATCGCTGGGACCCCGCAGAGCCGGCTCGACAAACTCCTGCCCTGGAACTGGGTTCCGGCGCAGAAGCTCGATCAGGCCGCATAGGCCGGCGCTCCCGCCCCGAACCAGCCTGCCCCGCCCGCACTTGCCGCTCAATCTCGAGCTACGTACCCCCGCGGTCTTCGGCGGATTGTTGCCGAAAGGCCTGAGTGTCCGGCCCGAAATGAATTGAGTGATTTCAGCGTGTTGTGATTCACTGGATGTGTTGAAGCAATCAGCGAGGCACAAGATGTGGACTGAAATCACTCGCCCGAAATATGCCCGCACGGGCCTTCGTTACGCAAGCGATCTGAGCGATGCGGAGTGGCGGGTGATCGCCCCTCATATGCCGCCGGAGAAGGCTTTGGGCCGGCCGCGGACGACGGATTTGCGGGAGGTGGTGAACGCCATCCTGTATGTTTTGCGTTCGGGCTGCCCCTGGCGGATGTTGCCGAAGGAGTTTCCGCCCCGTTCGACGATACAGCGCTATTTCGCCGCGTGGCGGGACGGCGGTCTGTGGATGCGGATCAATCGCCATCTCCTGATGGCGGTCCGCGAGGCGGCGGGGCGCGAAGCCAGCCCTTCGGCCGGCGTCATCGACAGCCAGAGCGTGAAAACCACCGAAAGCGGCGGCCCACGGGGCTTCGATGCAGGCAAGAAGGTCAAGGGTCGCAAGCGTCATATCCTCACCGACACCGGCGGCCTGCTGGTAGCCGCCCGGGTCCACGCCGCCAACATCCAGGATCGCGACGGCGCGCCCGCCCTGCTCGCCTCCATCCGGTACAGCTTCCCGTGGCTGCGCCATGTCTTCGCCGACGGCGCTTATGCCGGCCCCAAACTCGAAGCCGCCCTGAAGCGGGTCGGGCGATGGACCCTCGAGATCGTCAAACGCCCGAACGGCGCCCAAGGCTTCGAAGTCCTCCCCCGCCGATGGGTCGTCGAACGCACGCTGGCGTGGCTAAACCGAAACCGGCGACTGGCGAAAGACTTCGAGGCAATGATCGCTACAGCGCAAGCCTGGCTCTTCATCGCCTCCGTTCAACTCCTCACCAGAAGAATCGTAAGATACTGAAAAACAAACATTCTTTTTGGGCCAGACTCTGAAGACGGAACAAGTGGAGATATCTGCGGCGAGTGTTCTTGTCGTGGCCCGAGCCAGGAGCGTCACCGCGGCATGTCCACAATGCGGTTGCTCTTCACGACAGGTTCACAGCCGCTACCGGCGCCGGCTTGCCGACCTTCCGGCCCATGGTCGGGAGGTAAGGATTTCGCTCACCGTCCGGCGATTTCGATGCCGGACGAAGCACTGCCGGACGGAGATTTTCGCCGAACGGTTTCCGCCGGGGGTGACGCTGCCGCGGGCGCGACGGACAACGCGGCTGCAAGGCCTGGTGCGGCATCTCGGTCTTCTCCTGGGCGGTCGGCCCGCCCAGGCATTGGCGAAGCGCCTTCTGTTGCCGGTCAGCAAGGATACGTTCCTTCGAAGTGTCCAGGACGGACCCCGACGCACGCCGGATCGCTTGCGAGTAGTCGGGATCGATGATTGGGCCTGGCGGCGCGGCCGGCGTTACGGAACGGTGATCTGCGATCTGGAACGGCGTCGGATCGTCGATCTCCTGCCGGACCGTGAACCCGCCACGGTTGAGGCTTGGCTGGAGCAGCATCCCGGGATCGAGATCGTGGCCCGCGATCGCGATGGCGGCTATGGCCGCGCGATTTCCCGCGCGCTGCCGCATGCTGTCCAGGTCGCAGACCGGTGGCACTTGCTGGATAATGCCGGGACAGCCTTTCTTGCCGCAGTGCGCCGCTCGATGCCCGAAATCCGAACGGCGCTCGGCTCAGGGAGGGTCGATCCGGGCGTGCTGACCAAGGCGGAGCAGCTTCAGTACGAGGGCTTCATGCGCCGATGTCAGACGAACCGGGAGGTTCGGCGGATGGCCGATGACGGTGTTCCGATCAAGCGGATCGTTCGCAGGACCGGACTGAGCCGCAATCTGGTTCGCCAGATACTTCGCGGTGAGCGCGAAGACATCTTCCGGGAGCGCCAGAGCAGCCTCGAGCCCTGGTTGCCCCGGCTCACGAGCGAGTGGGGCAGCGGCTGCCGGAACGGCGCCGAGCTGTGGCGCCGTATACGCGCAGACGGGTTCAAAGGAAGCCTGCGCGTTGTGACCGAATGGGCAACGCGGCAACGGCGGGTTGAAACATCCGCCTGGCCAACTGCGGGGAGACGCCCGGCGGCCCGCAAGATCGCCGGGATGATGACGATGGGGCGCAATCATCTTTCCAGACCCGACGCCGTTTTCGTGGCCCGGATCGAAAGTGCCGTGCCGGCTGTGGCCGCAGCCTGCGCCCTGACAAGGCGCTTCACCAACATGGTCAGAAACGGGGAATACGGCTATTTCGACGAGTGGCTGACCGAGGCGGAAGACAGCCTCCTCGCGGCATTCGCCAGAGGCCTGTGCGCCGACAGATCTGCTGTCATGGCCGCCCTCAGCGAACCGTGGTCCAACGGCCAGACTGAGGGACAAATCAACAAATTGAAGACCCTCAAGCGCCAGATGTACGGGCGCGCCGGCCTCGACCTGCTCAGAGCACGCCTCGTCCCGGCCGCCTGACCGACCTGCATCGAAAGTGAGTCAGACCCAATTTTGCACGCCGATCGGGGGTCAATACTGAATGCCGATTGACATGAAGGCTTGCCTTTGGTAAGATGAACCAATGAACTCAGCGATGCAACGTGCCCATCGGCAACTGGCCAAGCTCGTCGAACACCACACCGCCACCGTCGGTATGTCGGTTTGGGTTCATGGCGAGCATCTGATCCTCGGGCGGCCCGATCCCGAAGCGCCGAGCCGAAAACCCCAGGACGACGATCGGGTGCGACTCACCCGTTTGAGCACGCGCACATATGGTGTCAGCGTCAAACGCCACACCGGGCGTTGGGAGAAGACTCCTTTCGTCGGAACCCTCGACGAAATGGTCGCCACCATTCGCAGCGTCATGCAGCATCTGGTCGCGCCTTATTGAATGCATTCTACCTGTACCATAACTTTAGGGGCGCAGCACTAGTCCGCGCACACGATGCAACGATACCTCGCCTTACGACTTCTGCAGAGCGTCATTGTCCTGGCTGCGATTAGTTTGATTGTCTTCCTGATGGGGCGCGTTACCGGCAACCCACTAAATGTCTACCTTCCGGATACGGCAACGGCCGCGGATTACGAGCGAGTTGCGGAACTGTGGGGGTTTAACGAGCCGCTGAACGAACAGTACTTTGTATTCATCCGTAACGCGCTAAGCGGAGATTTCGGCCAATCATGGAGATGGCCTGATCAGACCGCGCTGGGGATTGTCCTACAGCGACTACCAGCCACTGTGCAACTAGCGTCGTTCGCCTTACTGGTAAGCATAATAATTGCGGTACCGATCGGCGTTGCCGCGGCGGTGAAGCGTGACTCTCTGTTTGATAAGGGCGGCAAGATCTTTGCCTTGCTCGGACAGTCGGTCCCATCGTTCTGGCTCGGGATCGTGCTGATCTGGATCTTTGCTGTCTATTTGAATTGGTTGCCATCCTCCGGGCGAGGCACTTTGGCTCACATGGTCCTACCCGCTATAGCCATGGGCTGGTATCACGCGGCGGCGATCATGCGCCTGCTTCGGTCAGCAATGCTTGATGCTCTCGACAGCGAGTATGTGAAGCTCGCGAGATTAAAGGGGCTGACCGAGTGGAAAGTTGTCTGGAAGCATGCACTCAAGAACGCCGCAATCGTACCCCTGACCTATTTTGGCATCGTCGTGGGAGTTCTCATGACTGGTTCCGTCGTAACCGAAACCGTGTTTTCGTGGCCTGGAGTTGGGTTACTCGCAGTGGACGCGATTCGCGGCAACGACTACCAGGTCATCCAGACGATCATTATGGTTTTCGCGGGTATGTTCCTAGTTATTAACCTCTTGGTGGATGTGCTATATGCTTACATTGATCCTCGCATCCGCGCCGTCTGAGCCCTATCGCATGAAGCTGCCGTCCGAGTCATGACGGCACCGGAGGAGAGACTCGGCGTCTCTGGAACCCGCACGCTCGCCGCGCCTGCGAACCGCGCACGTTGGCGGCATTACCCAATTGTCGCAATCGCAATACTGCTGTCCGTCATGGTCATTCCGGCTCTATTTGCCGATCTGCTGTCGCCCTACGATCCCACTGCCTCGCCTGGAGGACTAACCAACCGCCTCCAGCCTCCTTCATGGGCCGGCGGCAGCGGGGACCATTTCCTGGGAACCGACAGGGCTGGAAGAGATGTGCTTAGCCGGATCCTCCACGGCGCCCGGGTTTCGCTCTTTGTAGCACTCTTAGGCATCGGAATTGGCGGCTTGGTCGGCACCGTCTCTGGACTCGCGGCGGGCTACTTTGGCGGCTGGATAGGTGCGATTGTCATGCGCCTGACCGACATGTCATTGGCATTTCCGAGCATCTTGCTGGCGCTGATTCTTGTGGCCGCGGTAGGGCCCGGCTTCCACGCCGTGATCATCGTCATTAGCACCATCCTCTGGGCGTACTACTCCAGGCAGATAAGAGCCGAGACACTCAAAATCATCAACCAGGATTTCGTGGCGCGCGCGCGGGTTGCCGGGGCATCTCATCTGAGAATCATTGTGCGGCACGTCTTCCCAAACGTGGTTGATACGCTGCTTGTTCTTGCCACCCTGCAGGTAGGTTTTGTCATATTGCTAGAAGCGTCCCTGAGTTTCCTCGGGGTCGGAATACCTCGACCGACGGCGGCTTGGGGAGTAATGGTGGCTGAAGGCCGACAGTATGTGGTCACTGCATGGTGGATATCCTTCTTCCCCGGTATGGCGATCTTGTTGAGCGTACTGTCGCTGAATCTCCTCGGTGACTGGCTACGCGATCGCCTGGATCCTCGTCTTGTGAACCTATGAGCGCGCAACCCTCATCCGACCCACCCCTCCTCTCCGTAAACGACTTGCACACATATCTCTTCACGGCAAGCGGAGTGGTAAAGGCGGTCGACGGAGTCACGTTTGAAGTGCGTCCTGGTGAGACCGTTGGAATCGTGGGTGAGTCTGGATCGGGAAAGTCAATGCTCGGACTCTCGCTCGTCAGACTGGTCCCAAAGCCAGCCGGCAAGATCGTGCAAGGTGAGGTACTTTGGCAAGGGGAGGACCTTCTCGAGAAGAGTGAGAAGGACATGCGCCTACTTCGCGGGCGTCACATATCGATGATCCTTCAAGACCCTCAAACCTCACTCAACCCCCTTTTCTCGATTGGAAACCAGCTCACGGAAGCGCTCTCTGCTCACCAGGCCGTCAGCCCTAAGAAGCTGCGCAGTCGAGCAGCAGACCTGCTCCGTATGGTTGGAGTGGCTGCCCCAAAGGAGCGGCTTCGAAACTATCCACACGAGATGAGCGGCGGTATGAAACAGCGCGTCGTTGGGGCGATGGCAGTCGGGTCTGAACCGCAGTTGATCATTGCGGACGAACCCACGACTTCACTCGACGTGACCATTCAAGCTCAGTATCTGCGAATGTTGAAAGAGATCCAGCAACGCACAGGCGCAGCCATCATTTTCGTCACTCACGACTTTGGGATCGTCGCGACGCTGTGTGATCGAGTGCTCGTAATGTATGCAGGTCGCATCGTTGAGCAGGGGCCTGTACGTGCCATCTTCAACGAACCGAGCCATCCCTACACGGAGGCTCTTCTCGGTTCAATCCTAACTCTCGAAAGGCGGGTTGATCGGCTTGAAGCCATACCCGGACGTCCCCCGGCCCTGTGGGACCTACCCACGGGCTGCCGGTTTGAACCACGCTGTCGGTACGCGTTCGATCGCTGTAGCTCATATCCGCCCACATTCCGTGGTTTGAGCGACACGAGCGGCGACGGGCATGTAGCCGCTTGTTGGAGGCTCGATGAGCCGAATGACTGATCTACGATGAGCGAATCAGCCGAACTGCTCCGTGTCGAGAACCTGCGGAAGGAGTTCCCCGTCACGAGAGGGACCCTATTCTCGCGCACCGTCGGTACGGTTACTGCTGTGGACGGGATCAGCTTCGTGATTCCTGCCGGAAAGACACTAGCTTTAGTAGGCGAATCGGGATGTGGCAAGACGACCACAGCCAGACTGATCCTGAAACTTCTTGAACCGACTGCGGGAGAAATGCTCCTAGACGGACAAGAAATTCAAACACTCGCCGGGCGCGAACTGAAGAGATATCGTTCGATGGTGCAGGCCGTCTTCCAGGATCCCTGGTCATCGTTGAATCCGAGACTCCGGGTGGGAAAGACCATCGCGGAGCCGCTGATAGTGCAAGGCCGACTGGGGAAGCGTGCCGCATCACTACGTGCCGAAGGCGCCCTTGAAGAGGTCGGGTTGCGGCGCGAGCATGCCAGGCACTTTCCGCACGAGTTCAGTGGAGGTCAGCGGCAGCGGATCGCGATCGCAAGTGCCCTCGTCTCCGAGCCGAAGCTGATCGTACTGGATGAGCCAGTCTCATCGCTCGATGCCTCGATCCGATCGCAAGTGATGAACCTATTTGTCGACCTTCAACGTCGCCATGACCTCAGTTACCTTCTGATCACGCATGACTTGGCTACTACTCGGCACATGGCTGACGTGGTCGCCGTCATGTACCTGGGCAAGATTGTCGAAATGGCGGAGACGGAGGCCCTCTTCCGCGCCCCACAACATCCGTACACCAAGGCGCTGTTCTCTGCAGTCTTGCCTGCGCATCCTGATTCTGCCAGGGAAGAGATCGTGTTGACTGGCGAGGTGCCGTCACCAATTGATGTGCCAACAGGGTGCGCGTTTCATCCCCGCTGTTCGATGTACATCGGCGATATGTGCCGCGACGTCACGCCCCAGCTGTCGGCGACCGATGAGAATCACCAGGTGTCGTGCCACTTGTACAGTACCGATTTCCAGGCCTCAGACGAAGCGGTACCCAAGTTTGACCAGAGTCCTTAGGACAAATCACCATGCCTCATTGTTAGGAGAACGTCATCATGCACGGAAGGTATCCTTCGTCAGTCATCCTCGCCTTCTCGGACGAGCACCCCCCTGTTCTAGAGCGATTCCCGGGGATAATCACAAGCTACGCGAATGCGCGAACTGAGCTAGTTGAAAAAGAGGCTCGATACGTATCAGTCCTCGAGGTCCAGAACACGGAAGACGCCATTTCCGCGATCGGCGAAGAGACCTCAGCGTTTCAATCATCCGACAGCTTCCTGGATATGGTAAGCGGTCGTTTGTTCGACCGGATTGGCCCTGAATTCGCGACCGAGGGCAATCAGGACGTCACAGGTATTCAGCTGGTCGTCACGACGTGCGTGGATCCGTCACAGACAAGTGAATTCAATGCGTGGTACGACACGATGCACATCCCTGATGTCTTAGCGACCGGTTTTTTCTTCGCCGCCTACAGATACGTCCTTAAGGGTGACGAGAGCACTCTCTTTTTAGCGCTCTACGAGACTGACCGAGGAGAGATTTCCACGATTCCAGCAGAGGTAAGGACCCGATTCAGGCCCCAGTGGGTCGAGGCAGGGCGGTGGAGCGAACTGGTGAACGTGGAGGTCTCGAGCATGTACGCAGTTGTAAACGAGCGGCAGGCGGCTCTATGAACTCTCGGTTCGGGCCTCATCCGCGAACACGTCCGCCGCGACCTCGACCGCTTCTAGAGACCTCGGGAGCCCCGAGTAGAATGCGGTGTGAAACAGAATCTCGATGATCTGATGCTCTGTCAGTCCGGCATTAAGGCCTGACCGCACGTAATACCGCAGATGATCCGTCTGCCCATCTGCGGTCAGGGCGGCAATCGTACAAAGTGACCTGTCTTCCCTGCTCAGGCCGCTTCGTTGATAGATGGTGCCGAATAGGTACTCGCTGACGAGTTGCTCCATCTCGGGTTCTAGCTGCTTCAGCAGACGCAGCGGTTCTTCGCCGCCTGGCCACATCAAGTGCTGGATCTGCCGCCCTGCTTTAAGACGTTCCGACAATTCGGCATCACTCCCTGCGTCAGCTGGCATGTAATCGATATTCCGCTCAGCGAATACCTCCCCTGCCACGCCAATGCCGGCGTTCGCGGCTGGCACCCCAGAATAGAAGGCAAGATGCATTAGAAGCTCTATGATTTCATCCGGGTCCACACCGATATTGAGCGCATTTCCGATGTGGCCTCGGAGTTGGGGCATGCGCCCTAACACGGTCAGAACCGACATGCTGACCATGGAGTGCTGCCTCGTCGTCAGCCCGCCTCGACCCCAAACGCCGCCGAAGACGGCCTCGGTTATGATTTCCTGCAAGGCTGGCGCTAATCGTTCCAGCGCCGGCACGGAACTCTGGAAGGCCTTGCCACCCCCAAGCTCCGTTCGAATATCGATCCCACGTGTGCGCAGGTCGCGCCTCGTTCTGGTTCGCTTCCTCGTCATCGGCCTACCTCACAGCGCAGAGCATCCACTACTGAAGGGCCCCGGCCCCGAAGAATCTCTCATCCTGCAACCCTCGAAGATCCCACAGAGGCGAACGAGTGTCAACGGGTCTACCATGTCAAAGGTAAGAATGATCCCTGGAGGAATGTCTCGCGTAGTGGTGCGTCCCACGGCCATGTAGAGTGGGATCGGATTGGTGCCGCCGGACGGGTTCGCTGAATGGATCTCCGGCGCGATCCCGGGCACGGTATGGTCTCGATTCATGGCGATTCGCTGGCCTCGCTGATATTCAGTAGTAGTTCGCCCACATAAATCGACACGCGGTCGTGAACGCACCGAACGGCTGGACGGCACTGCTTGCGAAGCAGCAAGCACGCTGTGGGCGGTCTCGATGCCGAGCAAATGGTACGGGCGGAACAAGACCGCATGCGAGCCCGTGCTGTTAAGAATATGTCCCTTCGACTGCAGCATTTGCCAGGTCTCTTGGTCACCGGTCCGCGCCACTACAAATACCCCGCCCGCGGGAGGGAGGGAGGCCGGTTGCCATTGCGTGCAGGATGGATGAACTCTTTTTCGGATGCCTTCCCCGCACACGAGATTGGAAGCCCGAGCGCCTCCGCCCATGAAATGAGGTCGACCAGAAGGGCAGGCTGATCTCCTTGCGCAAGGGCATACGTGACGCCTCGTTCGGCGGCGAGCATGCCCAATATCGGCCCAACAACGACATCAGTCTCCTTCGAGGCCATCACGACGTGCTTCTCCGCGTCTATCAGCGCCCGGGCGTTTGTGGCGCCCGCCTCCGGATTCCCGGTACACTCGACAGCCACGCTGACGGGTAACTCAGCCACGATCTGACCGTCACCGACAATCGCGATCTTGTTACTCCTCAGGGCGTCCTGCGCTTCGTCAGGCGTATCGCATACGACCGATTGATCCTTCAGTCCCGCGTCTTGGCACGCTCGTTCTGCGGCGGCGAGATCGCGGTCACACACCACTCTCACATCGAGGTGCTTAGTTCGCTGCGCCTGCGACAGGAATGATCGTCCAAACGCACCCGTGCCGATGAGGCCGACGATTGTCTTTTCCGCGGACTGCTCGCTAGCCACGCTTCAATCGCTCCCCATTGCTCTGCTCTCAAGCCCATGGGTCTTGAGTACCTGACTGATCAGGGAAGCGCTGTCACCACTCACCGGCAGAATGGGGAGACGTGGCGTCCCAAAGGACCACCCCAGTTGGTTCAGCATATAGACAACGGGCCCAGGATTTGGCTCGATGTGGATAGCGTCCATCAGGGGCAGCCATGATAGAAATAGCCTACGAGCTTCCTCATGATCGGCGCGTTCCCAGCACTCGACGATTTCCACAACTTGACGCGGGATTACGTTAGCGACGTGGCTGAGGATGGTCGAGCATCCTAGGGATAGGCCATACAAAAGGTGCTTTTCTTCCGCAGGCATGACCACAAGCCGTCCCTCAAGCAGGCGATAGGCGGCCGCTAGCTGGTCGATCTCGCCCTCCTTCAGACCAATGAAGTTCTCGTAGTGGCCGACGAGCCGTTGCATGACCGATATGGGGAGGACAACCGGCGAGCCGAGGGTATGACTGCCGGCCCGGTAGGGATTGCAGTAGAAGACAAGTGGGAAGTTCGGTACTGCCTCAGCGATCGCCGCGTAGTGCGAATAGATGCCCTCCTCAGACGGGCGCACAAAATACGGCTGCATTATGAAAGCAGAGTCGCACCCTACGTCGCGGGCGGTCTTCACCAGTTCAACCGATTCGTCGGTGCTCGCGCGACCTGCGTAAGCGGCAACATGGACGTCGCCTCCGAGTTCTTCCACCGTCCAACGCAGAAGGTTCTCGTATTCCTGCCTCTTCAGCGAGAGGACTTGGCCGGTCGCGGCGCCAGGGTGGATTAGCCTTATCCCGTTTTCGGCGAGCCAATTGATGTGTCGTCTATATTCGGATTCGTTGATTTGGCCCGATCGCGTGTAGGGCGTCGCGTTGACTACACCCACTCCTCGTATCGGTTGTCTCATAAGGCGCAGTGGCTCCTCCCGTGAGAGCGCACCAGACGAGGGCTATTCCTTGCTGGCCCAGGATCCGTCTTGTACGGCTGACAGAAATGCGGCTATCAATCGATTGAAGAGAATCGGCTCTTCGAGGTTTGCTGTGTGTCCGGTCTTGGGCAGCATCGCCAACCCTGCGGCTCTCATTACTCTCTTCATGAAGAGTGCGGCAGGGACACAGGCGCTTTCCTCGTCCCCAACCATCAACAGTGTTGGGGCTCGGCAATCTCGCAGGTTGGGCTCTAGGTCGTAAATGGGCGGGCGCTGCGCCTGAATGTTCCGCTGTATAGCGCCCAAGCTCTGGCCTGAGAAGCTGGCGAAGCGTTCAACAAACTGACGGTGGCTAGCAGGATCTTTTTGGGCGAGCTGGATCCGAGCCGGTCCCTTGCTGTACTCTGTCAAACATGCAATAGCGTCGTCTTCTAGGCGCTGAGCAAACGCGAGGGCATTGCGCCGGTAGTCCTCAACATTGTCCGACCCACTGCCAATGCCCGCCAAGACCATTCCCCGCACCCTTCCCGGCTCGGAGAGGGCGAAGTGCAGGGCTGTACTGGCGCCCATCGCGAGACCGCAGACAAATGCGTCGTTAATGCCGAGATCGTTCAACAGCGATCGTAGATCTTCGACCGCTGACGTCAGGGAGTACGCTTCGTCGTCGTTTGGCGCCGACGAAGGCGGATAGCCCCTGGCGTTGTACGTGATAACTTTGTATTGACTCGAGAAGAACTCGACCTGCGGCGCCCAGCTGTCGGAGTTGCCGACGAACTCGTGGCAGAAGACAAGCGGGAGTCCCCGCCCAGCTGTCCAGTAGCGCAGTTCGGCGCCGTCGGTCCTGGCGGTTCCAGTAGTTGTGTCCGTGGCAGGCACTCTCGGCGGCGAACGATCAGTCATCTCGCCACCGCCGGCCACGGAACTTGAATGTTGAGGACGCCTTCGATCCACCTGGCGGCTGCGATCAGCCCAGCCTCGTCGAAGGCACTGCCGAGCAGTTGGATCCCCAATGGAAGTCCATTGCCATTTAATGCTGTGGGTAGCGAGAGCGATGGAAAGCCTGCGTAAGTCCAGGGACCCTGCATAACGGGATCCCCCGTCGTGGTGAGGCCTTCCGGCGCTGCGGACGGCGTGCCCGGCGTGATAATCGCGTCAAATCGGCTTGCGATACCACGAAATTCAGCGATCGTCCGCGAACGATGCCGGAGGGCAGCCGAGTATTGCACGCCCGAAGTCTCGAGTCCTTGCTCGACGAACCGCGCAACGGTCGGTCCGTATTCGGCACGCTTCGCCGCGTACAATTCCTCGTGATACTCCGCTAGATCGGACATGAGGATTGTGGAAAGGTTGGGGGGTATGGCGTCGAGTGGAGTCGGGAATGTGATCTCTTCTACCACGGCACCGGCGCTCCTGGCCGCGGTGGCAACCATTTCGACTTGATCGCCCATTTCATCATCGACCTGAGTGAAGAATGAATCTCTGGGCTTGGCCAGCCTAGGGAGGCCAGGTTTGAGTGTGGCGATGTCGTATCTCGGCGGCGTCTCCCTAATCGTCCTTGGATCGGCGGCATCGTAACCAGCCAAGGCGTCCAAAATGGTCGCGGCGTCCTGCACGGAACGTGTGAGGATGCCAACGTGATCGAGTTGATAGCTAACTGGGATGACTCCGTGAAGGCTAATCCGTCCATATTGAGGTTTTAGACCGACTAGTCCGTTGTAAACGGCCGGACGCAGCGTCGAACCGGCAGTCTGTGAGCCGAGTGCGGCCAAGCACATCCCAGCTGCAACCGCGGCCGCTGATCCTGCACTAGACCCGCCAGGGGTGTGAGCGAGATTCCAGGGGTTCCGGGTTGGCGCGGGTTCCTGGGTGGCAAACTCAGAGGTATGTGTCTTGCCGATGATGATGGCGCCGGCTTCGCGTAGTTTGCGGACGGCGGTCGCATCGTAGGTAGGTTCGAATCCCTTTAGGACCCGAGAACCGGCCTCTGTTGCCATGCCGACAGTGTGGAAGATGTCCTTTATGCCTATTGGGATCCCGTGGAGAGGGCCGCGGTATCCTCCTTCCTGTCGCTCCGCGTCCAGCGCTCGGGCTTGGAGACGCGCGCCTTCATAATCAACCGCTGCCCATGCGCGAATATGGCCGTCTCCCTCGTCGATGCGCTTTAGGCAAGTTTCAACCAATTCCAGGCAACTGAGTTCTCCTCGGACTATGCGAGATGCGGTATGGGCGATGTCGAAGTCACGGGCGGATAGGACGGATAGCGCTGTTCCAGTTGGGAGTCCATGCACAGCACCATGAGGATTTCGACCGGGCATTGCACTATTTTCGTCGTTCACTAGCCAGCCACAAAGGATTTGCCTCAGCCTGGTTTCATATCGGTGCAGTCTACCAGCAGCTGAAGCGAAATGCGAATCATTCGGTCGCCTGCTACCAGAGGTGTCTTAAAGGCGGTGTCAGACCAATGCGAACCAGTCTCCGAACTCCGGCCGGCGTCGGGTGCCGCAGGCTCGGCCGAACCGTCATCGGCGCGGTCGGCCGAGGCGGCCTCGTGCAGGGCGTCGCGGTTCGCGGCGCTCGGGTTCGCGGCGTAGCGCCGGGAGGCTTCGCGCAGCGCCAGCTCGCGCGGCGCCGGTTCGAGGATGCTGCTGCGGAAGCCTTCAGCCAGCTCGCGGCAGGTTTGCCACTCGGAGTCGGGGAAGTGGAGCGGCAGGGCGCCGTCGCGCAGAAGCGTTGCCACCCGTTCTCTCAGCGCGTCCTGTTCCTCGGCGAAGCGGGTCTGGCCCATCGCGTCGACGGTTCCTTCGAGCAGCGAGCGGAGCGCGGCATGGCGCGAACGGGTCTGTGCACGGTCGCGCGCGTCCTCGATCTGGTCGAGTTCGTCGTCGAACATCCCGAGGTCGAAGAGCAGAAACGACAGCACGTCCGAAGCAGGGCGGTAGTCGTCGTGCTCGGCGACGAACTCTCTCAGCCTGCCGTAGGTCTCGGCCATGTCCTTGCGCAGGGCCTCGCATTCGTTGTCCGCGCGCGCGATCAGCGTTTCAAGATGCGCTCCGCCGCTCTGGTGGGTCAGCCTCTCGACCAGATCGGCGCGCGTGGGGCTCGAGCAGAGAAAGGCGCGGCGGACTGCGGAGCCGATCATCCGGTCGATCTCTGGCTCCGTCAGCCAGGACGAAACCATGGACCGGCTACCCGCCCCTTCCAGGCAGGCGAGAACCCAGATCGATTGTGCGACCAGCCCGTGCTCTCCGGCCTTCCACAGGGCATCGAGGTCGTCGAGGATCGTCAGCTCAGGTTCTTCTCCAGCGGCGGAGCTCAGCGGCTGCGCCCGCTTGGCGGCGTCCTTGAGGATGCGAGGGGCGAGCTGCTTCTTCGTTCCCTTGACGTTGCCGAACAGCGTCAGAATCCGATCCTCGAACAGCCGCAGGAACCAGGTCCAGCGCTGCGAAAGCTCGTGCACCGCACGCCAGAATGCAGCTTCATCGCTTCCGTCGGCTGCCGCCGGCCAGTCCGCGTAGTCCTCGGCGATTGCGGCCGCCAGCTTGCGAAGATCCGCCTTCATCAGGTGGTGTTTCTCGCGCAGCCACTCCGGCGTCACGAAGTCCGGAAGCACTGCAAGGCGGAGGTTCTGTCCGGCGGACGGCTTCGGGCCATTGAGCTTGCGTCGTGCAGGGATAAGTCATTTCTCCTCGCAAAGGGGCGCCGGTGCGCGGGCACGTCCGGGCCGGGAAACCAGGGGACGGCGACGGGACGATCAAGCCGCAGAATCCCTGCAAACCGGAGTGGGTTCAAGGGCTGCAAGCCGGTTCGGAGCGTCGACGCGTGGCACCGTCGGAACGAGATTGATAAAGAGGCGCGGAAGCGGAAAGCTGTCGTGCGTGGGCCTAACCGTCCGGGAATGCGTTGGGGAAACGACAATGGGAGGGGAGATGCGTACAATGAGCGGCAGAAGTCTGTGAGGCGGTGATGATGGACGACACGACGAATTGGGATGAGTTGAGCCCGAAGGAGAAGCTGGAAAGCTCACGGGGCAGATACTTGATTGCAACGGCGTTCCACTACGCCGTGCAGAAGATTCCCCGCTTTCCGGAGGAGCGCCGGGCGGATCGCGACTGCGACGACATGCGAACGATCCTCAACGGATGCTTTCCGCAGTACGCGGCGCAGTTTCGTGAAAACGACCGGCGCTGGGGCCAAATACACAAGCCGGGAGCGGTCGATCTGGACTCGTATCGCGGCGAGGATGGCGAATCGAACGACTGAGCGGCGCTGCGGTGCTTTTAGCAATACGTCGGCGCGCCAACTATCGCTTGTGATGAGAATTGCTATTTCTGCATCAGAAACTCTATTCGGTCGGCGATGCGCAGCGCGGGCTGGCGGAGCTGCTCGATCGTCCAGTCGGCGGCGTAGCCCTCGGTGATGTCGCTGGCGGGTGCGTGGTTCACCAGACGCTTGGTCAGTGCATGGGGCAGAAGCAGGTCGCGTTCTGCGACGGTGATGAAGCAGTTGCGCAGGCCGTGATACCAGAAGCGCGTGCCGCCCGCCTCGCCGATGCGCTTGTAGTGGTGGGACAGGTCCGCGATATGGCCCAGGGCGCCGGGCAGGATGGACGGAAACACCCAGTCCTCGGCATCGTCGGATGACGCGCCGCTCTCCGCGAAGCGGCGTTCGAGGATCGTCGCGAGTTGCCGGGTGATGGGCAGCTCCAGCGGTGCGCCCGTCTTGGTCTGCTCGACCCGGAAGACCAGCGCCGTCATATCCACCCGCTCCCAACGCAGCGGCAGCACCTCTCTCAGGGGCTCTGTTGCAAACTTGGCGAAGGGACGATGTGTGATGAGGGGGGCTTCCTGTTCACCTCATGATTCTGCGTTGGCCAGACGGTCCTGTAGCAACGCCATGGCCTCGGTCAGGGCGCACGGTCCGAGACCGAAGGCGCGCTCGACGATCCGGGCCTCGCCGACAATGCCGCCCTGGAAGTTGAAAATCCCGGCCTGGCCCTTGCGCAGCGCGCGCATCACCTCGAAGCCCTTGATCGTGGCGTAGGCCGTCTTCAAGGTCTTGAACCCGCGCACGGGCCGGATCAGCAGCTTGAGCTTGCCGTGGTCGGCCTCGATGACGTTGTTGAGGTATTTCACCTGCCTGTGCCTCGTGTCCTTTGGGCATTTCCCCTCGGCCTTCAGCTCCGCGATGGCAGCGGCATAGGTCGGCGCCTTGTCGGTGTTGAGCACCTCGGGCTGTTCCCACTCCTTCAATCCTCTCAGCGCCTTGCCGAGAAATCTCTTCGCTGCCTTGGTGTTGCGGGTCGCCGAGAGATAGAAATCGATCGTGTTCCCGAGCTTGTCCACCGCCCGGTACAAATACGCCCACTTGCCGCGGACCTTGATGTAGGTCTCGTCGATGCGCCAACTCCGCGACTGCGGTCGGCGCCACTGCCAGCGCAGACGTTTCTCCATCTCCGGTGCGAAACGCTGTACCCAGCGATAGATCGTGGAGTGGTCGACCGCGACGCCGCGCTCGGTCATCATCGCTTCGAGGTCGCGGTAGCTGACCGCATACCGGCAGTACCAGCGAACCGCCCAGAGCACGATCTCCCCCCGGAAGTGACGTCCCTTGAAGTCGCTCATGCCTCAACCCCCCTCCACATCCCGCGGACAGTTCAGCAGCCAGGCGAACTTTGCAACAGAGCCCACGCCGGCATGTGCTCATGGAGCGCCAGGATCAACGAACAGGGCGTCCTGAGCGGTCAGATGCAATGCGCCCGTAATGACGGCAAGAGAGACGGGTACAATCCGGGCGGCGACGCCTCGGTTTCGTTCTGAATGGGCCCAAACGGCCCGAACAGGAGAAATCGCAGGGCCGCAGCTGGAGCATGAGCCTGTGAGCGACGATCCCCTGCAGCTGATGCTCGACAGCCTGAACAGGGTCTCGGCCGAAGTCGCGAAGATCGGGCCGTCCAATGCGCAAACGCGCAGCGCTGTGGCGACATCGAACGAGGAGACCCGCAAGGCGGTCTCGGACGCCCATGAGCGCGGTCGGCATGGACCCCGCGACCGTCTGCTGATCCTCCTGATGTTCCGCCACGGGCTGAAGGTCTCGGAAGCCATCGGCCTGCGCCCGATCCAGGATTATCTCGGCCACCGGGACCCGCGTCACACCGCACATTATACCAAGGGCGGCAACTTAGAACCCATGGGCCCATTTTCTGTTGCCGATAGAGGTGATGCGGTCTGGCTGCGAGACGATTTTGTTCCAAGCTTCGCAGCAGTGGTCGAGGATGTCGTCATAGCTTTGGAAGACGCGGTTTGAGAGCCAGTTGTCGCGCATGAACTGCCAGAGGTTCTCGACCGGGTTGAGCTCGGGCGAACGGGGCGGGAGCGCCATCAGGGTGATATTGTGGGGGACTTCGAGCATCGAGGAGGTATGCCATCCCGCCTGATCGAGCATGACGAGGGCATGGGCTCCGGGTTCGACGATCCGGGCGATCTCAGCGAGATGGGCGTTCAGCGCGTGGGTGTCAGCCCGGGGCATGACAAGGCCGGCGGCCTTGCCTTTCGTCGGGCAGATGGCGCCGAAGATATAGGCCGAGGTCGTTCTCTGGTCCTTGGGCGCTGACGGTCGCGAGCCGCGTCTGGCCCATCGCCGGGTGATCTTGTTCTTCTGCCCGACGCGGGCCTCGTCCTGCCACCAGACTTCGACCTCGACACCG
The DNA here is from genome assembly GCA_965261985.1 of Alphaproteobacteria bacterium. Lineage (GTDB taxonomy): Bacteria > Pseudomonadota > Alphaproteobacteria > Bin95 > Bin95 > Bin95. Next base: position 2,015,665 of record OZ253490.1, on the reverse strand, counting down.
TCACCGAGCCCGGCGCGGATCTCCTTCAGGCGTTCGGGGAACTTTTTTTGAACGCCTCCATGGCGTCCCGGTCCTGGGCATAGTGGCGCGGGCGCGCAGACAGCTTGGCGTAGCCCATGCGACGCAACTCCTGTCCGACCGTCGTCACTGCCAACGACACGCCGAACCGGTCCCGAAGCCATGCCGCCAGGTCGCAGCGACGCCAGCGCACCACGCCGTGGATCGCCGGGTCCGGACCGCTCTCCACTACCGCCGCCAGCGCCCCGCGTTGCTCCTCGCTCAGTTTGTAAGGCGGACCCGGAGCCTTGCGGTCCTTCAAGCCCTCCGGCCCTTCCGAGTTGAAGCGCAACACCCAGTCCCGAATGATCTGCAACCCGACCCCCGCAAAACGCGCCGCATCCGAACGACGATGACCGTCGTAGATCACCGCCAGCGCAAGAAGACGACGGGTCTGCGCACCGTCCCGGCTCCGCTGCGCCAGACGACGTAGCTCCGCCGCATCGAAATCCTCCCTCAACGGGATCGCTGCCACCATGCCGAACCTCCAATAACAGGTTCGGCCATTGAGTCAGAAACCGCTGACTCTGGGAATCCCCCTTCATGAGTCGTAAATCAGCGCCGCTGGTATTACACCCGCATCGCCGCCGGACGGTTCGAGGGTCTCTGGTCAGGGCGGACGCCATGACGGTCAGGATTCCGTCGAATGTCTTCGAAGGCCTTGCGAAATGGATGACCCGCGGCCCCTGGCTCGAGCATTTCCAGGACGCGATCGACGACCATATGGGCGCCTGGTGTCAGCTCCATGACATCGACAGCTTCGAAGAGCTGGCGGACAAGATCGGCGGGCACTGGGTCACGACCCTGAATGACATGGCGCTGAACGATTTCCTCGGGTGCGAGACCGAAGACGGCAATGCGGTCGATCTCTATCTCAAGCGCCGCGGATGGCGTGAGACCGGGATCGCCAGAGCGTATATGGAAGGCATCCGGGACTCGGTCGTCAGCCTCTATGAAGTCAGCGACATCCGCCCGGGCGACTCCTTCCTTGCGCGCGACCTGATCCTCGGAGGCGAACCCGTCCGCGAGCGCACGGCGACGAAATCCATGGCGCCCTGGGAACAGTTCGCGATGCGCATTGTCGAGGTGCGCGGCAGCCGCATTCTGGCCGGCGGCCTGCTCCCTTTCAAACCCGACCTTTCGGTCGAAACGATAGAAGAGATCCACGAACTGGCCGAGCGGACCGAGGCCGGTGTCGAGGAGATGTCGATGGCGGGCGGAGAGGAACCTCCGCCCGAGGCGATCGAAACGCTTGCCATGGCGATAGCACTCAAGATGGCCAGCCCGCTGATCGCCGAGACCTGGCTCATGGGAACCGTGCTCGATCCCGCCGAGACAGCCCTCCCGCAACTCTTCAACTCCGATGGTGACGAGATCGAGCTCATCAAGCTCACTTGCCGCTTCGCCAGGGGCGCTACTCAGGCGAAGATCCGCGCAGTCCTCGATGCTCAGCCCGACATGGCGCCGGCTTCGGACAAGGTCTGGAACTGGGTCGACCGCAGCCGCCATCCGCTGCAGCCGGGCCTTCCCGAAGGCGGCATGATGCTGAAATCCGAACTGGACGACGGATCGTTGGTGCTCGGCACGATCGCCCTGAAGGGCCGCATGCTGGAAGCCGACACCAATTCCGCCCGGCGCGCGGAAGCATTGAAGACACGTCTCGCCGAGCTCGTCGGGGCCCTGGTTCAACCGCCGCTCATGGTCCGCCAGACCCTGGCGCAGGCCATGGCCGAGCATCGCGAGAAAGACCGGGTGCCGGACCCGCCCGATATCCCGCCCGAAGAAGAGGCGCGCCTTCTGGCCGAGCTCTTCGATCGGCACTACCGCGATACGCTCGACCGGCCGATCCCCATGCTGGGCGAAAAGACCCCGCGCGAGGCCGTCAGGACCGCATCGGGCCGCGAACGGGTCGCCGCTTGGCTGAAATTACTCGAACAGGGTGAAGCCCGGACCCGAGCCGGCAAGAATACCCCCGCTTACGATTTCAAATGGATGTGGCAGGAACTCGGGATCGAAGAGCTGCGCAAATTATGTTCTTGCTTCATTCAGTTTCGTGGCCAAATACGCAGATTCGGTCCAGTTAGGCCGACTCCGCCAAACTCAGAATCCAGAGCCCTTAGCGTGCATTCCTGCACGAATCTGGTTGGTACCCTCTCATGAGCGATTTTGGTTTTCCGGGCACGACAAGACTATCGCGCTGGCGCGGGACGGTCAAAATATGAAGCCTGTGCATGGGGCTGGAGACGGCAGTCCGAGCCGATGGTTATCATGCTCTCATCCGCGGATTGGTTAGGGTGTGAGTCTCGTATGGCGATGATTTAGGGGTCAGCCATTTTCGTTCAAGCGGCGGGCGCCAGGGCGATGGCGGGTCTGCTGTTGTCGTTGTGCGGGGCGCCGGACGGACGCATGAGGTCTGCCCATGCGCGGTCGAAGCGCCCGGACTTGATGAGGGCGCGGAAGGTGAGTACGGCCTGTCCACCGGGGATGCGCCATCGCATGCCGGAGCGCTTCAGTCTCTGTGTGACGAGGGTCTTGCAGGCGGCTTCGACCCCCGCTTTCGCGAGGGCAGGCTCGGAGCCGATGGTGAGGCCCTGTTCCTTCATGTCTTGGTATCGCATGCGCTTGCGGTGTTTTCGGAAGAAGGCGAGTTCGCGCTCGATTTCGGCGCGGTTCCTTTTTGCCCTGTCGCGGAGGTAGCGCAGCGCCCGGATCACCTTGGCGACGCCTTGGGGATCGTGACGCAGGACATGGCGGTATGTCTCGAACCAGCGGGGGTCTACCGCATGGTCGGAGGCTGTCCGGAGATGCTCGCAGGCGTGCCGGAAGTCGACGACCTCGGCCTCTGGCGCGAGGGTTTGAAGGAAGGTCCAGTTGTCTGCAGCGCCGTCAGCGATGGCGGCGATGGCGCACCCGGGGCGCAGTCTGCGGATCTGCGCGACCTCGCCTGCGAGTTGCGCCTTCAGCGTGAGCTTGCCGCTTTCGGGCATGCGGCCGAGATAGAGGGTCTTCAGCCGCTTGCCCTCGCCGTCGTGGAAGGAGACCGTGCCGCAGGCGGCCTCGCGCCAGCAGGCTTCGGCGCGCCCGGCCTCGCCGGCCCGCAGCGCCACCATGACGCCGTCGAGCGAGACGGAGGCGCTCACCGCGTCCTGCGGGATGTCGCCGGCGTCCCGGATGGAGGCCGTCGTCTCCGGGCCGAGGTCCTCCCAGCGCTCATGCATGCTCCGGGCGAGGCGCAGCAAGGGGCTCGCTGACGGTTTCATGCCGCCCGTCTTCGAGAAGAACGCCTCCGCCTCCCGCGCTGTGCAGTGTCCCATCATCAGCAGGCCGAGACAGGCCGCCGGGCGCGTCAGGTAATCGTCGATAAGACCCAGGCTCTCATCGACCGGCGTCAGCGACAGGCGGCTCGCGCCGTTGCGGTAGCGCGCCCGCCTGTAGGTCACCGGGCCGAGCGTGGTCATGATCGTCTTCGGCAAAGCCTGCCCTCGCGAAGGCGGGGGCCGCCACGCGGAACCAGCCTCGCCCCTCCCGCTCGATCCGCGACGCCCCGTCATCGCGATGCTCGACAAAGGCGCCCAGCACCTCGCAACCCAGCGCGTTCACGCTCTCCCGCACCCGCCGCTCGGCCTCCTCGAACTCCTCGGCAGACCGGTCTGCGCCAAGCTGCCGACGACAGACCCAAGCCATACGCGCAACCGCCTCCGCAACCCGGACCGGCAAGCCCGAAACATCGATGGACGAAGGAGCCGGACGCGGCGACACTGACATGGGAATGCTCCTGATGTCGGGGTTTGACGCACGGCATCCTACCGCCTCCGGCGGTAGCGAGCGTTCCCACCTTCCTCTGCCTCACCATGCCTGAATGACAATATCCCCGCACCGAACGGGCGGTTGTCACCAAAGGCCCAATTCCACCCCCTCCTGCGACCCCATAATCTCAATAAATCAACAACTTAACCACACCATGCCGGACTTGCACCCATTGGTTACCGCCTGACCATATTCGATGCGGGCGTGCCTCTCTACCGCCTAAAGCCTCGGCTCTCAGCCGATGATCGCTTCTGCGGCTTCTACTCGAATTTTAGGACGATATTCGAGATACTACCCTCTAATTCCCTGCTAAAACCTTGATCGATCGCATTGTTTAGTTTCTTTCCAGCCACTTTCGCCGCAAAAATAAATTTTTTCTTCCTCGGGTCTTCGTCGACGACATCGCGATGCCATGCGCTGTCACGCCAGCTCGTGGCTTCTCGTTGAAATCCGAAGTTTTCAGGGTTTGAAAGATACCAAGCGCGAACGAATTGGCATCGACTTGACCGAAGATACGAATTCCCGATATAAGTATTTCTCGGTAAACCTTGTTCCTTCATATGGCTATACACCTTTGTCCAGAAAGCACTCTTTACCTTTCTGTTCGGGTTGATAGCATGGTGGTTGAGGGTCCAACACTGTGCGTCTCGGTTGTTATAATTCTTGTCGGATTCGTTATAATTAACATCGTCTCTGTCACATATGCTCTTGGTTCGGGTCGAAAATGCACAACTTTCGATGTTGGATTCCAGCGCGATGGCGTTAAAACCGGATTCCTTTGTTTTTTGTTCCAAAAGAACGGAGCCAATTGCTCCATAAGTGCCATCGCGCTTCTTGTGGACTACCTTGAGTTCCCATTCTCCCTTAGGCAAGGGAATTTGAGTATTGCCCATAACCACCATATTGGATACTTCCGTGCCGGGTGGCATTCCCGTCAGTTGCTCGGCCGCCACCGACGATGCACTCACACAAAATACCAGTAGAACTAGCAAGGAACGTCCGGTCATCATTCTGCTCCAATTCCTGAATACTGGTGTACACAGGTAGTATTTCTGCAAATGTCATCGTGTGTCAACTAGCAGGCTTCCGAAAACCGTACTGGGGCCGGGGTTTGATGAGGCCTGTTGGGTGGGGCGATTTTGCCTGATGGGGCAGCTCGGCTGCGGCTCTATTGCAAAGTTCGGCGCACGGGTGGTGAACTGTCTGCGTAGTCAGGATGGCATCGTCGGCGAGGCCAGGCTCGTTGCGCGCGCCTTTGGCCTCGGACCGTGCGCTCTGACCGAGGTCATGGTGTTGCTACAGGACCGCTTGGCCAGCGCAGAAGCATAAGGCGACCACGTCTCCTCCCCGACCATCTCACCCCTTCGTCAGGTTTGCAACAGAGCCTGGACCAGCTCGGCGGCGGCCCTCAAGCCGGTTCGGCGAAACCACGGTCAGCGGTCGTCAAACAGCGGGCCGCTGTGCACGGTAGTCTCGCCGATCCTCTGCGACAGGCCGATCCTGCCGTCGAAATTATGGACCGTGGTGGCGCCCACGGTCTGCGAGGTGGTGATCTTGCCGTTGCAGTTGTGAACGGTGATGGCGCCGAGCGACTGCGAGATGCAGCCGGCCCGGGCCGACCCGCCGGCAATCGGGATCGCAAAAAGGCAGGCCAATACGATCCTGATGCGTACCCTTGCCGGCATCTCACCCCTCCGTTCCTCGAGGCCGTCCGTGCAATGATTGTGCGCCCGGTCTCATGTCGGATCAAACCCGTAACGGCTGAGCGCCCGGAAGCGCCGTTCCGGCCTCGCGGCGGGCCATCGTCCACCCGCCGATGAGACACTATGTAGATTCTCAACGAGTCAGACGACCGGTCTAGGGGACGGTGGGAATTTCGACAGGCTTGATTGTCGGAGCTACAGTCGGCATAAGTCGACTAGTGTCCTGTCATTCATCAAGTGTCGGATAAAGACGTTTCAACTTCACGCGGGCGTCGTCGGTGGTGAACTGCCAGTTGACCTTGCTCTGGATGCGGTCTCGGTCCGCCTGCCAAGCCGCGACCTCGTCGCGCAGGACCTCAAGGGAGGCGATGCGGCGGTTGAGGCACTGACGGGTCATGACGTTGAGTTCGACCTCGGCGACGTTGAGCCAACTGCCGTGCTTGGGCGTATAGACGAACTCGAAGCGGTTCCACAGGGCCTTGGCCTCGGCCGGCGGAAAGGCCTCGTAGAGGGCGCCGGGGCGGTGGGTGTTCAGGTTGTCCATCAACAGCGTGATCCTCTTGGCACCGGGGTAGCGCTCGGCGATGTCGTTGAGGAAGTGCGCCCAGTCGGTTTTGGTTCTGCGCGCCGTCACCTTGGTCATGCGCCGCCCGGCCAGGGGTTCGGTCGCCATGAACACGTTGCAGCTTCCGCAGCGTCGGTACTCGTAGTCCTCGCGCGCCGGGCGACCCGGCGCCGCGCGAACCGGTTCGCGTGTCTCGCTGACCAGTTGCCGGGGCGTCTCGTCCATGCACACCACCGGAGAGGTCGCATCGTAGGGACGCCGGTAGATGTCGAGTACCTTCTCCATCGCCGCGGCGAAGTCCGCGTTGCCCTGTGGGGGAATCACCCAGCCGACGCGTCGCCACGGCTTGATTGCGTTTTTTTTAGGACCCGGCGCACCGTCTCGTGCGACACACTGTCGATGTGGCCGAGCTCCACGACACGGTCCGCCAGCAACCGTAGCGACCACTGCGAGTAGCCCTCCGGCGGCTCGGCGCAGCTCAGTGCCACCAGGCGCGCCTCGAACTCGCCGTCGGCCTTGCGCACGTAGCTGGGACGGCGACCTTGTCGGCCGCCGAGCGCCGCCTCCATGCCCGCCTCGACGAAACGCTTCTTGACCCGATCCACCTTGCGCGCACTGATGCGCAGGATCTCGGCAATGGCCTCCCCGCGCGCCCGGTGCTCGTTGAACTCGCCCTCGTCGCAGTTGAGCAGGATCAGCGCGTTGATCACTTTCTGCGATTGATGCGAGCCCTTGCGCGTGACCCCCGCGAGCTCGTCCCGCTCCTCCTTCTCCAAGGTCACCACGTAACGCTTCATCCCGACCTCCTCGCCGTCGTTGGACGACGAGAAAGCTACCATAAAATATACGACATATCATGTATGACAGGACACTAGGTGATCGGATGGACTCAAGAGGATTTTGTCATGGGGCCGAAGTCCGTGGCTTGGGCACGCAAGCCGGTATATCGTTTCCAGCTCTTTCCACTCGCTACGATAGCGGCTGTTCTCTCGATGAGCGCTTGTGGCGGCGGGGGTGGCGGAAGCAGTGTTGGACCGAGTGCGCCCGGCGCAGTTCGGCCGAACCTGCCTGCCCTGGCGTTGCAAACAGCAGCCACGGCGCATAGCGCTCCAATCCTGGGTCTAGGCGCGGCGCTCCACATTGGGGCCGACGTTGCTCCATCCGCAAACGCCCTCGGATCTGTGGGCCACCATCGCGATGTCAGAGTGTCATACGGGCGAGTTGCGGACGGAATAGGTGCGGCGGAACTGACAGCCTATCTCAGCGCGGACGCCGAAAACAATGTCCTCCAGCTTTATCCCGACGGCTACCTCTACCAGTTCGGTGATGAACCGCCGATTGTTCGAGTGGCAGCAGGCACTACGCCGGAGCTACTGGACCAGACGGTGCGGGCCGTTCAACTGATCAATGCCGCTCTTCCACAGAACTGGCAATTACGTTTCAGCGAAATTCCTCTCCCGGCATCTACGGAACGACCGGCCGAGGGGGAAATATTAGTGGAATTTACCCCACGGAGTAATTGGCCTGCCTTTATCTCCGGCAATTACGTTGGATATGCAAGACGGTGGACGGCTGGCGGCCGCACAGGAAATCAAGGACAACCACCGGTCTTTACCTACCGTCGCAGGTCGAGTGTGGGTTGACCATATTCGTTCAACCGGCGACGATAGATTCGAAACTCTCGTTCATGAACTCATCCATACTCTCGGACGGCGCCATCCAGATCCCCGGCGTTTCCCAGATACGATCACGAACACGCCGGCCGCAGGGCCTGAGGGGCATGTGCTTCACCCGCTCGACCGTGAGGCTCTCCTGGCGGTTTACGGAACGATTGAACCCGGTGCTACGCCGACCTCTCTGGTAGATGACCTCGGTTCATGGGGAAATACTTCGATCCATGTTCGAGGCGACCTTGTCACTGTGGGCGGTTCAGTCAGCTTCGGTGTTGGCTTTAGGAACGACCTAGGTCAACCTTGGGTAACTGGACCCGCGCCGCTGACAAACGTGGAAGATAACCGTCAGCTTTCCGGTAGTGCGACATGGTCAGGTCAACTGCTTGGATTAACGCCCGCTGCAGAAGCGGTCGCTGGCAGCGCCGAGCTGAGTCTTGGCCTCGCAACCCTGGATGGTGACCTCAGCTTCGCAAATTTGGAAGCATGGGAAGCCGGCGCCGCGCCGGGTGCACCCGGAACCGGCTCAACATGGGGAAGCGGCACCTTGGACTATCTTGTTTCCGTACGAGGCAACACCTTTGTCAGTGATGGCGGAGACGATGGCAGAGTTACCGGTGTCTTCCTCGGCACTAGCCACGAAGGCATGGGTGGCGTCGTTCACCGAGATGATCTCACCGCCGCATTCGCGGGCAAACGCTGAAAACCGCGGTAAACCGCACACGGTGCTAAGAGCCTGACCCAAAATGAATCACGTAATTTCAACGGATTATGCTCCTTGATTTGTCCAGGCTACTGGCAAGGTGTATGCGATGACTGGCGAAAGACTTCGATGGTGGCAATCCCCTCCGCCCACGCTCGGCACCGCGTCGGTCCCGTTCAACTCGTCACCCGACGGCTCGCAAGATATTGAAAGACAACCTTTCTTTATGAGTCAGGCTCTAAGACTAGGTCCTGTGAGGTGGCCTCGCCTTTTCGAACAGCCGAGCGGCTGACCTAAAGTGTATTCCGGTTGCCGATCAGGCCGTCAGGAGGCCGCCAGGCGCCGATAGGCAGCCCGGCCGGGCTGCCATGTCGTCCTAAAGCGCCTGCATCATCGCCCGCCCGGCGCTGGCCGGACGCGTGACGAGCGGCTCGACGACGTCGATGTCCTGGCTCTGTTGCAAACTTGGCGAAGGGACGATGTGTGACCAGGGGGGGTCCTGTTCACCTCATGATTCTGCGCTGGCCAGACGGTCCTGTAGCAACGCCACGGCCTCGGTCAGGGCGCACGGTCCGAGACCGAAGGCGCGCTCGACGATCCGGGCCTGGCCGACAATGCCGCCCTGGAGGGCGAAAATCCCGGCTTGGTCTTTGCGCAGCGCGCGCATCACCTCGAAGCCCCTGATCGTCGCATAGGCCGTCTTCAGCGTCTTGAACCCGCGCACGGGCCGGATCGGCAGCTTGAGCTTGCCGTGGTCGGCCTCGATGACGTTGTTGAGGCACTTCACCTGCCTGTGCCTCGTCTCCGTCGGGCATTTCCCCTCGGCCTTCAGCTCCGCGATGGCAGCAGCATAGGTCGGTGCCTTGTCGGTGTTGAGCACCTCGGGCTGCTCCCAATCGCGTAAGGCCTTGTGAAGCGAGACGCCGTGTATATGATGATTAAGGTGCAAAAGGAAGATCGGCTCAAGGGGACCCTGGTGTCCTGAACGACAACCGCACTTCACATTGGATCTGCCGCCAGATTGTCCGACGAATAACGGCCACCTGGTGCAATAGGGAGAAAATTCACATGAAGCAGCTTACGACAACTATCTTAATGACGGCTGTCGCCTTGGCATTTCCTGGAGCAGCGGGTGCCTCTTGTATCCTTGAGGAAAATAGTACGGCGGCTAGTGGAGCGTGTGGTTTGGTATTTGGTGAGATAAAGTCCGAATTTGATCTTACCACATCAGATGGATTAGAGTCCTTGACCTATTCACAGTCCTTGACCTATTTACAGTCCTTTTTCCGATGGTCAGGTGCCGACGTTTCATACGCACAGTGAGGTTATTGGGCGGACGCTAATGTACCTAGTGACGAGAGTGAGTCGGTAAATCATGGTCCTGTTGTAGATACAGGCGTGGACCAAATAATTCATTCTGAAGTTCCCACCGACGTATCGGACAAGCTTGGCACAGCGACGTATCAGGGCCCCTCGTTGGGCGCGTATGCTTTGGCGGGGCCTGCCTACACGAGCGTAGGTGCTATAAAGAGCGATGTAGAATTGACCGTCAATTTCACAGACGGAGAGTTGACGGGGACACTCGACGAATTCTCTATCTTGCCTGGTAAAGCAACCGGAACCGGCTGGCAAAATCTCTCGGGGGCAAACATTACCTTATCAGGACAAATCACAGATAGAGAGGAGTTCGGTAATCTCGTGTTTGAATACGGTAACGGGCTCGCGGGTTCGGGGCAATTGGATGCGGACTTTACGTTGTTGGAAGGGTGGCAAGTGAAACGTAATCAGGCTCTCGGCTTGACACCGACCCTTCCCAACCTCCCTGAGGTTAATATCAGGGGGAATTTTGTCGCGGATGCGACGGAGGTCGTTGGTTATGTTGAGACTATCAACCCGCTAACAGCGGTGAAAGGGTCATCTTCAGGGGTGTTTTCGATGTCCATGTCATTCAGTGCGAACTAAGACGACGGCAGCAGCATCCACAGATCAGTGACCTGATGCTTTCCGCCGGACACGTATGGTGCGCGGCACACACAGACCCCTTCCTCGCTTGAGCCCCCCGGAAGTGACGTCCCTTGAAGTCGCTCATGCCTCAGCCCCGCCTCACGTCCCGCGGACAGTTCAGCAGCAAGGCGAACTTTGCAACAGAGCCACGGCGACCGTGCTTACCGTAGGATTTCGCCCCCTACCGGAACGGACCCCGAATTGGGCTGTCGTGCCGAGTGCGCGGCCCAGGCGCAGGGCCGTGTCCGCCGTGATCGCCCGGCGCTCGCGCACGATCACACAGTTTCGGCACAGGTTTGAGAGCAATTCGGGCCGTTTTGACGCCGCCGTCGGCCCTATCCCTAAAACCGTCCTTTTCGAGAGCGCTCCGTCACGGTCTGACGGAAGAGCGCCTCCGCTACTGTGCGGAACGGAGGGTTTTCTCGAGCTCACGAATGCCGTGTTGGTACATGTCCTTGCAGTGCGGCCGCTTCTCGACAGAGTAACAGGTTCTCACGGCGTTGATCCCGTTCAGCGCCGCCTGAGCCACGAGCGCTCTCCCTCGGGAGATGGACGATACGCTTTGCATCGTCGCCTGCAGCTGGGCGTTCTGCATTTGCGCCGTCCGGATGGCCTGCTCGCAGACGGGCGCCTTGTCCGCTTCGCAGTTGCTCGAAAGGGTAGCGTGGTCCGAACCGTCCTTCTCGCTCGAGTCAGAGGGCACGGACCGCATCCCGCTTCCGGACGAAACCGATGCCCGTTCGCTTGCACTCTCCGCCTCTTCGCGTTCCCTCCTTAGTTGGGCCTCCTGTCGGCGTCTTTGCCGATCGGTTTCCTCCTGCTCCAGCCTGTCCAGGGCCGCCCGATAGCCGCCTGCGGATGCCGTCGATCCGTAGCCGGACGAAACCGATGCCCGTTCGCTTGCACTCTCCGCCTCTTCGCGTTCCCTCCTTAGTTGGGCCTCCTGTCGGCGTCTTTGCCGATCGGTTTCCTCCTGCTCCAGCCTGTCCAGGGCCGCCCGATAGCCGCCTGCGGATGCCGTCGATCCGTAGCCGGACGGTGCCGCAGCTTCATTCGTCAACTTGGCAAGCGCTGCCGCATAGCCACCGCCCGGAGAAGCGTCTGGGTTGCCGGAAACGTCCGGCCGGTAGCTTCCACCGAATTCGTTCCGGTCTTCGCCGCCGCCAGCAAAGCCAGTCTCGGGGCAACCCGCCCAATCGTCTTCGCATTCCCGTGCGCTGCCGCTCCTAGTGTAGTCAGCCGCCGCCTTTCGGTCCTCCTCGCCGGGCGCCGTCCTTCCCGCCGACCGGCGGTATTCGGTCCACAGGTCGATCCGGCGTGCCTTGTCCTGAAGCTCCTTGTTCCAATATTCCTCACCCGGGCACCCTGCCCAGACATCTTCGCAATCTTGCTCCGCTTCGCCCTCTTGGACTCTGGTTACGCCGTCCAAGTATCCGCCGGCATCTTCCGGATTCGCTTCGGTCCACGGGTTGATCCGGCGCGCCTTGTCCTGAAGCTCCTTGTTCCAATATTCCTCACCCGGGCACCCTGCCCAGACATCTTCGCAATCTTGCTCCGCTTCGCCCTCTTGGACTCTGGTTACGCCGTCCAAGTATCCGCCGGCATCTTCCGGATTCGCTGTAGCCAGCACTCCCACCTCCGGCAGCGGCGTGTCGTCCATTACGTCGGTCTCAGTGCGGTACCACTCCTGCTCCTCGTCATGGATATCGAGGGCGATGAGGGGGTCGACGGCCCCTGCCGTCTTCCTCGCATCCGCATTCGATTCGTCCTGACCCCCCGTCCCGGCTTCCGCCGGCGTACCTGCCTCGCTCGATTTCCCACCGCTTCCGTTCCGCGCTTCGCCAGCACCAACAGCCCTCTCCCGCCACTGGCGAGAGGCAAGCCTGTCGGCAGCGGATTCGGCGGCGTTCCAAGCCTTGTCGGTGACGAACTCGGCGACCTTTTCGACGGCCTTGTCGATGACCTTCTCCCTGATGCTTGAGCCGAGGCGGGCGACCTTTCTCAATCCCATCCGGTCGGCGGCCGCCTTGAGATGGTTAGCGATGACCCGCTGGGCGGTCTCGTCGGTCTTTCGTTTCGCGGCAGCAAAGAAATTGTCCGTCTCGCGGAGCAGGGCTTTTGCATCGTTGTCCGTGGAGCGCCGGAGGATATCCAGACCGGGTTCCACGATCCGCTCCCGCAGGAGCTTCGCAATAAGGTTCGCGTTCTCGCGGCGACCCTCCCACGAGTCCAGGACACCGGCTCGCGCGGGAGTCGCAAGGACGAAAAGGGCAACCGCGAACAAACAGACGCCGCAGGCGTACGCGCAGCGGCGCGCGCTGCCGGTGGGGCAGATCGTCATCGCTCCGTTCCTCGCCCGGTGCCCTTCATCGTGCCAACAGCGATACCAGCATGAAGCGCCGCAGTCCGCAGTTGCCGTCTTGCTGCCGGCAGGTTGCGAGGACGTAGACGTCGCCGTCGTCCGGCAAGGATGCGATCACGAGTTGGTCCTGTTCCGACAGCGGCAACACCGCGTCCAGGGCGAGCCGCGCCGCGAACCCGTCAGGGAGGCGCGCAAGCGCGTCCACGGTTAACGCGTCGGTCTCCGTGGCCGCTTCCGTGAGGCTGGTCGCATCGCGCTTCCGCAGCACGGTGTCGATGTCAACCAGGGTCTGCCGCAGCCAGCCGTCACCATCCGTCATCCACTGCGCGCGGGCGGCCAGCAGCCAGACCAGGCGTGGCAAGGCGGCACGCATATCCCGCGCAGCGGCCGCGAAGGTCGTCGCATCGCGTGCGCCCGAGCGGGCATTGGCGGGATGCGCGTGGCGAAAGGCGTCGAGGCGCGCGGCGGTCATCCGACCGAGGGCCTCGACCGGGTCCTCAGCTGTCATCCACGCCGGCTGCTCCGCCACGGCGGCGTCCGGAACGCTCAGCCGCTCACCGGGCAGCGCGCGCACCGCCGTCACGACATGGGCGCCCTCGCGCTCCGCCCAGAAAGCGAGAATCGCGACATCCAGCAGCGGGTTGTAGTAGAGCGCGACCGGTGCGGATGCGTTGAGCCGCCCGAGCTTGACGATGGCGTTCTCGAAGAACGGGCGCCACAGGGCCGCCAGCGTCTCCGCCCCGTGGGCAGCCGCGCCCGGAAGGGCGGCGAGGACGCTCGCTGCTTGCGCCTCTCCCGCCGTGCCCGCCGCGCGCAAGGCTAAGGCATGCGCCGCGAACTGACGCGCGTTCGATTCGCCCGCCGCCGCCCGGAAAGAAAATGGGGCAAGGAGCACCGCCGCAATCAGGATGGATGCAACAGGAAGACCCGTCCGCGTGCCTGCGGCGCGTGGTCGGATCCTCGCTCGTCGTGGCCGCCATTGTCGCATGTCGGTGGCCAGAATAGGTGGGGCGTTATGATCGCACAATGGTTGAGCGCGCTAGCCGTCCTCGGCCCGGGGCTCTGCTGACCTTTCGCCCGCTGCATCCGGATTCACTGTCACGGGTCAAACGAACTCCTCCAAAGACAGGCGCGTGCGCTCGTCCGGATTCGTGTGCCGGAAACCCGGATTCCGCCACCCACCTCCGGAACGTTCTTTCCACTCGTCATTCTCTCTAATCCAACACGAATCGCCCGTGGACCGCCCCGTCGCTTCCACGAAACGCGCGAACTCTTCGCGCGTCACCTCGTATTCGCCCACGGCAAAGGGTTGAGAAATCGTCACCCGGTGCTGCGCTTCGTCATCGTCACGGTGCTCTTCCGACGACGGTGAGCCCATGGTGAACGAGCCCGCCGGCACCACCACCATCTCCGGGCAGGTTTCGCAGTCGCGAAACGTTTTGCCGGGAATACGCCTCAGTTCCTCCTCAGCCTTCATCGCCGCTATCACTTCCGCCCCGCTTCTGCCGCGCACGAGCGCGTCAATAGCGGGGTCGAGGTTCTTCCCATCCAGATCCTCCGGAGCGCCATATGCCGCCCGGGCCAGGTCCACGGCCGTCTTGCCCCTAGGCCCCTTGATCGACACATCCGCGCCCCCTTCATCAGCAAGCTGATGACCTCGCTATGGCCGTGCACGGCCGCGATGAACAGCGCCGTCGCCCCGTCCGGCGCGCGCAGATCGACCTTCGCGCCTGCCTGTCCCATAGGCGCTGACGTCAGACAATAGAGCGCGACCGGCGCCAGCGCGCGCACCCGCCCGAGCTTCACCAGCGCGTTCTCGAAGAACAGGCGCCACAGAAAGGGCGCCGCGCCGGGAATATTGGCGAGGACCTCGGCTGCCCCGGATTTGTCCAAAACGCCGGCAGCCCGGAAGGCCAAGGCATGGGCTGTGAACAGACGGGCGTCTGGGTCCTGCGCCTCCGAAGGGACCGCATGAAGGGCCATCAGGACGAGCGCAAACAACCTGCTGACCAACCGAAAGTCGATCCGGGCCGCTACAGGCGAATCCGCCGATCCTCGCTTACTTCGAACGGCAGCTATCCCTCTCGCCAAACCCTGCCCACACCGTTCCAAGGTTGTTTCCAATGCAGCGTCCGGTCCATTTGCCCCGAATGCACCTGTCGTTTCTGGCTATAAAGCAACCGGCTCGACCTCTTGTCTATCCGCGGAGGGAGCCAAATGCGAGATTACCTCCCTCTGTGAAGCCTAAACTCCTACTGGCGTTCCTATAGCCATTCGCCACGGGTCCCTGTCCGCTGCGTCCGTCAGAAATCGCATCAGCCCCGCGCCCTCATCTTGTGCTGCAGATCGTCTCTCCCCAATTGGAACCTGCGCTCAACTTGCCGTCCTTCCGGTATTTCTATGTAAATTTCCTTTTCGTGGACGGCCTGTCTACTCCGGGGGAGAGGGTTCCATCTTCGAAAGCAAAACTTCGGGATCGATCATCCGAGCTACGCGAAAACCGTAATGACTGTAGCGTTGCTCTATTTCTACACCACTGCGAGCTGCGGAGCGTAGTAAAGAGGCAAGGTTGACCCAGGAGCCGCCTCTCATGACATGCAATGAGCAGTCGCCCCCCGTTATCCACTCCGCTCCGTCTCTTGGCGCTTCCTCGTAATTTTCGTGCCAGCAATCCTCTACCCACTCCAAAACATTCCCATGCATATCGTATAAACCGAACCGGTTCGGTCGAAATGACCCTACACTTATCGCTTCACCTCGATAACCTCGATCAGCAGTCAGTTCTTCACTATGAGAGCCATTGTAATTTGCTTGCTTCGTTGAAATTATGTGGCCAAAATAAAATGCTTTGCTCGTGGTTGATCTGGCCGCATATTCCCATTCCGCTTCCGACAACAGCCTATGCGCCTTTCCCGTCTTTTTCGACAGCCACTTTGCATAAGCCACAGCATCATTCCAGTTGATGCATACGACAGGGAAATTTTTACCCTGGCTATACCCTGGTTTGCGCCAGTTGATTCTCTCAAATATCTGAGAAATACTGCGAGAATGGCAGGCTTTGGCAGCAGGTAATCCCAGAAAACCTTTTTTTTCTCCCATGTCATGTCCGGTATCACGAACAAACGCTTCGAATTGCTCTACGGTCACTTCATACTTTCCAACGGCAAAAGGTTGAGCAATCGTCACCCGATGTCTTGGTTGTTCGCTAGGCTTGCCTTTATCGGAACCCATAAGAAATGATCCAGGTGGTAAGACCACCATTGCGGGGCAATTTCCGCAATCACGAAACTCCTGTCCTATCACCTTGAGTTTAGCAATTGCTAATCTGGCTTCATCCGCAAATTGACCGTCTGGATACAAGTCAAGATAGTTGTTGTAAGATTCAACTGTATGATTCTCATGGGCTCGAGAAAAAACGATCGGATCTTTCAGTCCACCCAGCATGGTCTGGGCTTGCGTACGATGCGCGCCTTCCGGCTCAGCCGCAAGGTAAGCCTCCACCGCTTCTATGGTGTTGCGCGCTTTCGCTTGCTGGAACCTCTCGCGGTCAAGCGCCTGTCGTCTTTTTTCCTGCGCTTCTACAATAAACAAACCGTTTGGGTTGGAGGCAATGTAGGTTGTATAACCGGCTGAGGAGTTCGACCTCATGGCCCGGTCGAATTCTGCTTTGTCGAGTTCGATAACCAGCCGTTCCGCAGTTTCGCGATATGCGCCAGCCGGGAAGGCCTTCAGGTAGTCTCTGTGGGCCTTGGCGGAGTTCGCGGCCTGCGCTCTCTGGAACGCTTCACGGTCCAGCGCAACATCTCGGCGCTCCGTCGCCACCTTCACGAACAAGCCAGTCGGGAAGGACCTGATATAGCCCTCGTAGCCAGCGGCCGTGTCAGATTTCTCGGCAGCCAGAAAGGACCTGCGGTCTTTACTAACCCTTTGCAGAAGAGTGACGATGTCTTGCAGTCCCTTAAGCTGCGCCACGTCCAGCGGCGTCTTGCCTCGCGGTCCCGCGATCGTGATGTCGGCTCCGGCGCGCACCAGCATTTTCGCGATTTTCTCGTGTCCCAGCAGTACGGCCATGAACAATGCGGTCGCACCGTCCGGCCCTTGGGTATCGAGATCCGGTCGAGCATCGAGCAAGGAGGGAAGCAACAATGCGTAACCCTTGCTCACAGCGTGCATCAGCGCCGTCCATCCCTGACCGTCGCGCGTATTGATATGAACGCCTGCACCGGCATCCAGAGCGGCCGTCACGCCGTCGACGTCGCCCGCCTGTACCAGCCGAAGCAGGATATTCGACGGAAGCGACTGCCGGGCAGGCTCGGTCTTGGCGGATGCGGTGGCAGTGGATGTCGAAGGGCTGCCATCGGCCGTGGCGGGGTTCGTTGCCGTGCTCCGGCTGGCCGCAATCCTGCGCATCGTGCGCAGCGTCTCCGGTGTAAGCAGCTCTGCCTGAGGCAGGCCTGCGTCGCGCAGGAACGCTCGGTATGCCTTTACCGACGTCGGTCCCCAGATGCCGTCCGCTGGCCCCGTTTTGTAGCCGAGCGTAGCCAGCAGTCCTTGTGCCTCGCGCAGGGCCCGTTTCGGCGGCGGGCCGGTGGGAGCCTCCGCAGCGGGCGTTTCCGGTGGTTCGGCGGAGCTCGAAGCTGCAGGCGTCGCTTGCTTGCGGCTCCGCCAGGCTCGCGCAAGCTTTCTCGCCTCGGCCCGCTCTTCAACCGTCATCTCCTTCGCCAATGCGTCGCGCTCCGCAGTCGCCTCGGCGCTCCCGAGGCCGGCCGCGAGGTTCAGCCATTTATGCGCCTCCACAAAGTCCTGTGGTGCGCCCAGCCCCTTCACATAGGCGCGACCGAGCGCCAGCATCGACCGACCGTCTCCCGCCTCGGCCGCCGATTGCCACGCGGCCAGCGCCTCGACCCGACGCCCCGCATCCCAAGCGCGCTGCCCGGCCTCGAACTCCGCGCCCGCCGGCGTGGCCACAGCAAACGCCAAACCCAGTACCAGCATCCCCGCCCGAAGACTCCCTGCGACCGTCGGCATTCCCTTCCCCCAGCAATCCAAGCCCGGTTGGTTATAGACTCTACCTTGGGCCCGTGTACCCAATTCCGGTTACCGATCAGGCCATCAGGACGCTGCCATGGTCAACTCCGTCGGGGGGTCAGCCCGCGGTCGCCTCCAGCGCGTCGGCCGTCTCGAGCAGCTTCTGGCCCGGCGCCTTCATCGTGCCGTCGCCATTGACATACATGTAGAGCGTCGTCGTCGTGATCCCGAGCCGGCGCGCCAGCTCCTGGGCATTGGTCTCGCGCGCCGCCATGGCGCTCATCGCCATCTGAAGCATGGTGCGGTCCATCTTGCGCGGGCGACCGCCCAGGCGGCCTCTCGCCCGGGCCGCGGCAAGGCCGGCGCGGGTGCGTTCGGCGATGAGCTCGCGCTCGAACTCCGCCAGCGCCGCGAAGATCCCGAAGACCAGACGCCCGTTCGCGGTGGTGGTATCGATCTCGGCGCCGGCGCCGGCGAGCACCCGAAGTCCCACATCGCGGGCGCGCAGCTCGTCCACAGTGCTCACCAGGGGCTCTGTTGCAAAGTTCGCCTGGCTGCTGAACTGTCCGCGGGATGTGGAGGGGGGTTGAGGCATGAGCGACTTCAAGGGACGTCACTTCCGGGGGGAGATCGTGCTCTGGGCGGTTCGCTGGTACTGCCGGTATGCGGTCAGCTACCGCGACCTCGAAGCGATGATGACCGAGCGCGGCGTCGCGGTCGACCACTCCACGATCTATCGCTGGGTACAGCGTTTCGCACCGGAGATGGAGAAACGTCTGCGCTGGCAGTGGCGCCGACCGCAGTCGCGGAGTTGGCGCATCGACGAGACCTACATCAAGGTCCGCGGCAAGTGGGCGTATTTGTACCGGGCGGTGGACAAGCTCGGGAACACGATCGATTTCTATCTCTCGGCGACCCGCAACACCAAGGCAGCGAAGAGATTTCTCGGCAAGGCGCTGAGAGGATTGAAGGAGTGGGAACAGCCCGAGGTGCTCAACACCGACAAGGCGCCGACCTATGCCGCTGCCATCGCGGAGCTGAAGGCCGAGGGGAAATGCCCAAAGGACACGAGGCACAGGCAGGTGAAATACCTCAACAACGTCATCGAGGCCGACCACGGCAAGCTCAAGCTGCTGATCCGGCCCGTGCGCGGGTTCAAGACCTTGAAGACGGCCTACGCCACGATCAAGGGCTTCGAGGTGATGCGCGCGCTGCGCAAGGGCCAGGCCGGGATTTTCAACTTCCAGGGCGGCATTGTCGGCGAGGCCCGGATCGTCGAGCGCGCCTTCGGTCTCGGACCGTGCGCCCTGACCGAGGCCATGGCGTTGCTACAGGACCGTCTGGCCAACGCAGAATCATGAGGTGAACAGGAAGCCCCCCTCATCACACATCGTCCCTTCGCCAAGTTTGCAACAGAGCCCCGGCGTGTTCCCATTGCGCGTTGAGGGAGAGGGTATCGCCCTGAATTGTCCCGGAACCCCTGCCGATTTTCCTTTTGCCCGGTGTTGAAACCTCCCCGGCGAAGGAAGCCCCGGTGACTTCCGTGATACGCAAGGTCTGAACATATGTCCCGCCCGCTTTGCCATCCTTCTTCTTGTAGGCGACGGAAATGCTCATCTGCGGCATGCCCGAGACATAAGCCGCCAGGGCCGCGCCCTGCAGATCGTCGTTGCTGGACCGGAACGCCGCAGTGAGCGCTACACGCCGCAGACTCTCGTCCTCCGATGACATTACCGCATCGAACGCAGCCATCTGTTCCGATGCGTCGCTCGACGCGAGCTTGGTGCGCAGCTGGTCATAGCGCTTCTTGCCTGCCGCAACTCGGGCCTCCACGGCCTGCGCTTCCAGATCGACGGAACTCTGGCGCTTCACGGCCAGAGTCGCGAGAGCGGCTGCCAATTCGTCCTGGGCCGCACCCTCCTCCGTCGCCTCGGCGATCGCGAACACCGTCTCTGCCCTGGCCGTCGCAGCCGCAACCTTCTGTCCATGCAGCGCCTCGAGCTGCGCCAGAGTCTTGCGATTGTCCGCAATCATCGTATCGATCGCCGCATCAAATCCGGCCAGATCGGCGTCGATCCGGCCCTTCAACGCCTCCAGACGCCGGCGATAGGTGTCCTCCAGCAGCGCCCGCTCCTGAGCGTCCGCTTCAGTGGCAAGCCTCGCCAGGACGTCGGCATTGGCCGCCGTCCGCGCAGCCCGCTCACCAAGCGCCTTCGCAGTCTCGCGACCCTGCATGAACGCCTCGATCGCCTGCTGCGAGGTTGCATCCCCCGCAACCACGACAGGGCCGTCGAACATCGATTGCGGCTTCCCCAGCTTCCCCAGCGAATTCTCCATCTCGAGCTTCGTGGACCACTGGCCCTTCTGAAGCGTGGAAAAGCCGATGCCGTAGAGCTTGTACGACTTGCCGGCCGGCGTAACCGCGGCAACAACCTTGAACGGCTCGACCTCATCGACGAGCCGGAAAAGATCTTCGCGCGGCGTAACGTCCGCCGTGAACCGCTGCCGGTATTGCGGCGAGATCTCGTCGCCGTCATTTACCGACGCCTGAATCTCGACCTTGGCCACCTGCCAATAAGCCGGCATGCCCAAACCCAGGGCCGCCGCGAGATCGGCCGGCTCCGGCGCCTGCTGGGCCAAGGCAGACCCATGAAAACCGATGACCGCCACGACAACGAAAACGCCCGACAGGATGCGCATAATGCCCTCCAATCCCTGCTGTTCCTTTCAACCATGCCGGCAGTATGCCGGCCGGTGTGCTCTGCATGTCCTCCAAGCATACCCCCGCGCATTCCCGAATGCCTCCCGTTTCAGGAAGCCCGAATAGCCCGGGAGTGGGAACAACACCGGCGCGAAGGGGAGACCGCGTGGCAAGCAGCCCAAACTGTCGGACAAACAGCAACGTGAGTTCCGCCGCATGGGGATCCTCGCCTCCGGCTCTGAGGGGCTACTGGATTCACACATTTTTGGCGATGTTCCAGCCGCGTTGTATGGCTCTGAACTGGTAGAGTCCGCGCAGCATGGGAAGTACCAAAATCCGTGGGGTCAAGCAGCGAGGTCATGTTCTGAGCGATCTGGGGTGTCAACGGCGGCGTAAAAATGTACCGGCGCGGCGGCGCAAAAATGTACCACGGGCTTGACAGCACGGGACGAAATCGACGCCGGCCGCTTCTTCCCGTTTCAGCCTTTCTCCGCCCGTGCGATACGCGGGCGGAGCATCGGGGAAGAAGCACCCGATGCACTCGCACCAGTTAGCCTGGCGCCGCTATCGGGTCGATTGCGGATGAGTGCAAAATGACACTCTAAGGATTTCCGGGTGCTGTTCTGGGCCAGCGATATTCGCCTGTGAGCCTAAAGGGGTCTGTCTCCATCACGGATGTTTGACAGAAACCTCCAGGTATTGGATGCCCAAGTGCTGCCAGGCGCCACTTCGATATCGCGGTCGGCTTCGCAGGTTCCCGATGACGTTCGACGTCTCGGACATGTTGCTTGCATTCCAGGGTTGAACTTTCCTTCGCCCATCCCGGTAAATCTCGACGATCCATGCCCTTCGCTCGCGTAGCAGCGCGCGCCTGAAAGCTTCTGGTGATGCCGGCTCGAGAGTAATCGGCAACACCTCTCCTTCCCGCCGGAGTACCGGGGACGGTGTCGGAGGCTCCGGATCGATTTCTGAACCGTTTTCCTGGCCTTCGGGCCATAGGCTGGCGAGGTATTTCCGGTTCACGCGGCAGAGCGCATTGATCGTGCGGTATTGCGCCTCGCAATAGCGCTGGAGGTCCCCGAAGACCGACACCCGGTCCCAATATCCCGATTCCCTAACGAAGGCCTCGATGCGCTCGAGCCGGGAAGGGTCCTCCACGTAGTCCCGGTAGTGCTTGCCAGCTTTCTGCCGGTTTGCCCCCCTGGTTGCAGGCAGGAGATTGCCGTAGAGGTGAAGACCGCAATGGGTGCGGTTCATCGGGAGAGCATGATCACGCTCCGTCCGACCATCGATCAGCGCCTCGTCCGTATAGGCGCACCGTCCGTTAAACCACTCGAGGGTGTGATTCCATTCCGTTTCCGTCAGCCCACCCAGCATGGTTCCTGCATCCGAGAGGATGACGCGCACAAATGCGTTTGCGGCGTCGCCGGGATTCGATTTTCTGGTCTGCTGGGCCATCAATCGGGCCTCGGGATTGGCGTCACGAAAGAACCATGTCGGTGCCGTTCCAGAATATGATCGGTCGGCTGATTTGCAGCCCTACCTCAGCAAGGCGTGCCGCATCCGCCGCCGCCAAACCCAACCCCGTCCCACCGGCCACCTGCCGGATCGGTTCCGATCGGGTCATTCGGGCGCTCCTGCCTGCCGGTCCGGCTACCATCGCGCGGTCATCCTCCCGGTCGGGGGTCCATGTTCGCTCTCAAACCCGTAGCTTACCGAGCATCCGCGCCCAATTCGAGCCCGAGCACAGTGAGACCCTAGTGCGCGAGCGCGCCCGGACCATCCGGAGACTAGAGCCGCCAAGAGCGCCCTGCTGGGGGTCCGTTCCGGTAGGGGGCGAAATCCTACGGTAAGCACGGTCGCCGTCTTCTCGATCACCGGTTGTCGCGGGATATGTCCTGCCCGAGAGACGCGATGCACCGGGGTTCCGGCTTGTTTGCCGGTTTCGGTTGGGGGCTTATATACATGGCTTGACAGGCGGTCGGCTGGCGCGGATCGGTAACGGGAAGGCCGCCCCGTCGAGGCGGGCGCGGGATCCGTCCCTCCTCTCCACTCCATCGGCGAAGGCCGACCATGACGTGGGAGGAACGGTCCGATTCGAGCCGGATACGCCCCGGCGCTTCCCGGAACGCCTGTCGGCCTCCCGCTCGTCAAGCTATCGATATAAGCCCCATTTTTTGGGGCGCAACATATCAACTCTTCTGGGAACGATGGAGGGCTTCTGTTGCCCGGTGCCCTCCGAACCGCGCTTACCTATGTCTAGGCAGCGAGCGCGACCTTGTTGTCGTTCGCACTTGAGTTGCGGCCCGATAACGGTGGTGCCATGCCGAGCGAAAACCATGCCTTTACCACGCACGTCGATCCTAGTTCGCCCCCGCAAGTGGTGGAGGCGCCGGGTACTGCCCCCGGGTCCGCAACGCTTATTCTGCAGAGCGTTTATCGCCATAGCCGGACATGTCCGACGCGGCGCCATATACTGCGACGGTGGCCATTTTACAAGGGCGCTTGTTTGGATTCGTGGCCGGCCGGTGTAGGGAGCCTCAACCTTGAACTGGCCGACAGCATTTCGATTGGCGAGCGATTGTGTCTGGAAAATGAACGCCGGCGAACTGGCCTTAGCGGACTTCCTGTCCTCCGATGACGGTCTCGATGCGTGGCTGGCGGCCGACGATCCTGTCCTGATTCTCACCGACGACATGCGCCCTGCCCCCAGTCCCAGAAGTCCGGGTGAACGCCACGGCTACACCGAGACGGAAGCACAGGATTTCCTGCCGGATCTCACCGTCGAGGTCTGAGAGAGCCATGGGAATCGACAGCTTCGCCCCTGAGCGACTGGGACGTCGCCTCCATCACGAGTGACGGCGACCGCGTGCGCCGGGTCCCGGCCGGCCTGCCGATTCAGCCTCCCGGAAATCAGGGTACCAACCAGATTCGTGCAGGAATGCACGCTAAGGGCTCCGGCTTCTGAGTTTGGTGGGGTCGAACGGGAAGTCGGGCGCGGCAGCGATGCGCGAGATCTCGCGGGCCTGCCAGTAGGGGTCGATTCCGGTAGGGGGCAGAATCGTAGTGCGCCAGGCTAACTGGTGCGAGTGCAGCGGGTGCAAGTCCCGCGGAAAGGAAAGGCTAACCACCACTTTCACCGCGAGCCGTGCGCCGGACATCGCGAGGTGTCAGGCGAAGCGTCGGTAGCGGCATGTGCGGGCCGGGCTATTGAGCCTCGAAACTGCCTGCGCCGGATGCGCCGAGGCCTTTACGATGGTCGAAGGCAACACCCATCAGCCGATATGGTGAGGCGAAGTGGGGCATCCCGGAGTCGAAGAACCATGGCACGCACAGAAGCACTCCACCGGGACCTGGGAGATCTTCAGGTCGCCCCGCAGTCGAACGGGGCCGCAACGAAAAGGAGGTAATCCGTAATCCGAGATGAACGACCTGAAGAAGTCAGACCCGGCAGTAGTAGCTGTGAAACCGGCGAACAAGGGGCGGCAACGCCCGGCGGAGCCGGTGGAGCCAAGGGCCGGGGCCGAGGGAAATCCGGGAAGCCAAAGCACGCGCCGCGCGCAGAAGCGGGCAAGCGTGACACAGGCGGCCGACCGGATACGGCAAGCTGCCAAGGGGAACCCGGATGAGCGTCTTGTGGCGCTCCTGCACCACATCACGGTGCCTGTACTGGAAGAGGCGTTCCACTCGCTGAAGCGGGACGTTGCTGCCGGTGTGGACGGCGTGACGTGGGACATGTACGCGGAGGGGCTGGGAGACCGGCTGGTCGACCTTCACGCCCGCATACACAGGGGAGCGTATCGTGCGCCGCCGGTCCGGAGGGTGGAAATACCCAAGCTGGACGGCGGGAAACGACCGCTCGGCATCGCCTCACTGGAAGACAAGATCGTCCAGAAGGCGGTGACGGACACGATTCTGGTGCCGATCTACGAGACGGAGTTCCTCGGGTTCAGCTACGGGTTCCGACCGGGACGCGGAGCGCACAACGCGCTCGATGCGCTCGCGGTCGGAATAACACGGCGCAAGGTCAACTGGATTGTCGATGCGGACATTCGCGGCTTCTTCGATAACGTGGACCGAAGCTGGCTCGTCCGGTTTCTGGAACACCGCATCGGAGACAAGCGCGTCATCCGCCTCATCACCAAATGGCTGAATGCCGGCGTCATGGAAGGCACCGACTGGACGGACACAGGCAGGGGCACGCCACAGGGGGCAATTGCTTCGCCCGTCCTGGCGAACGTCTACCTGCATTATGTGCTCGACCTCTGGGTGCACAAATCATGGCGCAAGCGGAAGGTGGAAGGCGACATGATCATCGTCCGTTACGCGGACGATTTCGTGACCGGCTTTCAACATCGGTGGGAAGCGCAGCGCTACCTGAACGACCTGAGGGAGAGGCTGGCCCGGTTCGGGCTGGCCCTGCACCCCGATAAAACCCGGCTCATCGAGTTCGGACGGTTCGCGAACGAGGACCGGAAGGGCCGTGGTCAGGGCAAACCGGAAACCTTCGATTTTCTGGGAATGACGCACTTCTGCGGCAAGACCGGAAACGGGAAATTCCGGCTGGGGCGCAAACCGTCGCGGAAGCGCGTAAGACGGACCCTCAGACGGATCAAGGAAGAACTGCGCAAACGCATGCACTTGGGCAAGCACGAGGTGGCCCGCTGGCTCGCAAGGGTCATCGACGGATGGCTGAATTACTTTGCCGTTCCGGGAACCTCAGCAGCCCTGAAAGCGTTCGTTGAGGCGGTCAAACGCCTGCTCCTGCGCACCTTGCGCAGGCGCTCGCAGAAAGACCGCACGGATTGGCCAGCCATAGACCGTCTCGTCGGCCTACACTGGCCAAGACCCACCATCCGGCACCCGTGGCCAGACCAGCGATTTGCCGTCACGACCCAAGGCAGGAGCCTCGTGCGCTAACGCGCCTGCGGGGATCTGCGCGGGGGGTGCCGGGCAACCGGCATTCCTACCGCGATCGCTAAGGTCCTTCGCCTATTGCGGCATTGGGTGTGATGCAACGATTTCCTCAAGGTCGATTCCGGCTGCGGCCGCCGCCAACTGGCCGTCCGGGTCTCCCGCCAGCGCTTTGGCCACCAGATCGGGCCGGTGGAGTGCATGAGAGACTCGATCGAACGGGATCGGGTCGAGACCTCGGACCAGCGCCAGGTTCCGGGCCCCGCCTTCGGACGCATCGAAGAATCCCGCCGGCGTCAGCTGGAGCCAGGAACCGTCGGCCAGTCTGATGAGCGTCGCCAGTTCCCGTCCCGTGGCGGCGTCCCAGATTCGCGCGGTATTGTCTCTCGCCGCTGTCGCGACGGTGCGCCCGTCCGGACTGAAGGCGATGCTGTCGACGATAGCCGAATGCCCTTCAAGCACCTTCAGTTCCCGGCCGGTTGTGACGTCCCAGAGGCGCGCCGTGTCAGACGCTGTCGCGACAGTCCGTCCGTCGGGGCTGAACGCTGCGCCGTAGACATTTGCCAGATGCCCTTCCAGCACCTGTAGCTGCCGGCCGGTTGCGACGTCCCAGAGGCGCGCCGTGTTGTCCCAGGAAGTCGTCGCCAGCAGGCGCCCATCGGGGCTGAAGGAGACGCCGATGACGGCGGTCGTGTGCTCCTCGAGCACCTCTAACTCCCGACCGGTTGCGGGGTCCCAGAGCCGCGCGGTTCCGTCCCGGGACGCCGTTGCCAGCAGGCGCCCATCGGGGCTGAAGGCGATGCTGTCTATGCCTTTCGAATGGCCCTCGATAACCTCCAGTTCCTGACCCGACGAGATATCCCAGATTCGTGCGGTGCTGTCCCAGGCTCCGGACGCGGTTGCCAGCAAGCGTCCGTTGGGGCTGAACGCGACAGCAGTAACGCCTTCCGAATGGTCACCGATCACCTTCGGCTCCCGGCCGCCCGCGAGGTCCCAGATTCGCGCAGTGCTGTTGTTCAACCCGGCCGCCAACATGCGCCCATCCGAGCTGAAAGCGACGCTGGTGACGCTGTCCCAGCGTCCTCCCAATGCGAGCTCCCGCCCTCCCGCATCAATGTCCCAGATCCGTACACTGCCGGACGAAAGGAACCCCGTTGCCGCCGGGATCGTGCGCCCGTAGCCGGTTGCGATCATTCGCCCATCGGGACTGATGGCAACAGCACGGACATCCCTCGAACGCTTCCCCAGCACCTTCTGCAGCCGCCCCGCGGCCACGTCCCAGATTCGTGCGCTGCCGCTGAACCGGAAGCTTGCGCGGGTCTCGATCGCGTTACCGTGACCGGTCGCAATCATGCGTCCGTCCGGACTGAACGCGACACTGGTGGTGTCAAACAGGTCCCGCCCCTTCATCACCTTCAGGTGCCAGCCAGTCTCGACGTCCCAAATCCGCGACGTGCCTTCCAGGGAGGTCGTTGCCAGAAAGCGTCCGTCGGGGCTGAAAGCGATATCGGTGACCTCGTCCGGATGATCCCTCGCCACTTCCAGCTTCTTCAGTAGCCGACCGGTCTCGACATCCCAGAGCCGCGCGATCCCGTCTGCGGACGCAGTCGCCAGAAAGCGGGCATCTGGGCTGAAAGCTGTCCTGAAAACCCGTGACCCCGGCCCCTCCAGGACCTTCAGTTCCCGTTCGGTCGCCGTCTCCCAGATCCGCACAGTGCCTTTGTGGTCGCTCCCGGTAGCAATCATGCGCCCGTCGGGGCTGATCGCGAAGCTGGTGACGCCATATTCCCCGATGACGTCCAGCTTCCTCAGGACTCGGCCGGTCTCGACGTCCCAGAGCGTTGCGGTCAGCCCGGTGGAAGTCACAATGCTGCGTCCGTCGGGGCTGAAAAAGACGGCCAGCACAGCTGTATTGGGCGCCCACTCCTCGACCAGGATCATGCGTTGGCGACCGGAAACGGGATCCCAGATGCGGGTCGTGCCATCGTGTGACGCGGTTGCCACGAAGCTTCCGTCAGGACTGAATGCGATGCTGCTGACGGTTGACCAATGCCCCCTCAGCACCTTCAGCTCCACGCCCGTCCCGACGTCCCAGAGCCGTGCGGTCCGGTCGTTGGACGCGGTTGCCAGGAAGCGTCCATCGGGGCTGAAAGCGATATCGGTGACCTGACCCGGATGCCCCAATTGCGGAACGATGCTCAATCCCGGCCCATCCGCCTGAGCCTGCTCCGGCGGTTTGCGGACAGTGTCGTCAGCGACGAGGTCGCCGGTGTTGACGAAGCCGACGCGACCGTCGGACGTCAGTATCTGGCTCCACCCGTCGACGCGCCTGATCTCGTCAACCAGGGCGCCCGAATGCAATATGGCAGCGAGATCGTGTCTCGTTGATGGGCCCTGGTATACGTTGAGACGATCGGCTCCCTCCTTGACGCGTCGGGTTTCAGCAGCAACAGACGTCGCTATCGCCAACATCGTCAGGATCGTCCACAGCATGGACGCCACACGACTCACGCCAAGTCGGGTTGCGACTGAAGATCGGACCGGATCTCCCACGCCATTTCTTTCTCGGAAACGATTGACCTCGTCGCGATCCGTTCTCGATGACGGTCCGTCGACAGGAAAGAGTCTCATGGTCCTCTCCACTACGTCCCTTCAAACACAAGACTGTCGCATCGAATTTCCAGGGCCGCGTGCTCGGCGGGCGCGGCAGTTTTCATATGAACTTGCTGACTTTGTCGTTCTCGCGTTCCGATCTGGCGTTCATGGGCTCCGCGTCGTTGAAGAGTACGATAAACGGTCGGCCGCGACACCGAGAAGAGTTCGGCGAGATCGCTGATGGAATAGTCGCCCGTGGCATGCATGCGGCAGAGTTCCCGCTGCTGTTTGTCCGACAGTTTGGGCTGCTTTCCGCGCAGTTTCCCCCTGGCGCGGGCGATGGCCATGCCCTCGCGGGTGCGCATGCGGATGAGGTCGGCCTCGAACTCGGCGAAGGTGGCGAGGATATTGAAGAACATCTTTTCCATCGGATCACCCGGGTCGTAGAGCGCCCGGCCGAGGGCCAGCTTCACGCCTCTTTCCCGAAGCCGGTCGGCGATGGCGCGCGCATCCGGGACGGACCTTGCCAGCCGGTCGAGCTTCGGCACGACCAGCGTGTCGCCTTCACGCACGGCGGCGAGGGCCTGGTCGAGGCCGGGGCGAGCACGGGCCGTACCGGTGAGGCCGTGATCGGTATAGATGCGCTCCTCAGCGACGCCCAGTTCCATCCTGGCGTGGATCGCCTGTTCCAGGGCATTCAGAACGAAGCCAACATCGGCCGTGCGGCTCCGTCAAAGCCCACTGCCTGTCCGTCAAAACCCGCCGCGGCATCGCTCGCGATTCTCGATAGCTCGACAGCCGGAGAGCCTGGCCTGTATGGTTCAGCGTGAGACTACTGCGACGGTCCGCATGGCGGCTCAACGGCCCCGTGAGAGCTTGGAGAGCCTGAGTCAGCACTCAAACATAAACCGTATCCGGGGACGTGATGAAGTCGAATACGCGAGAGGCCGGGCGGGACGTTGAAATCAAGCTCCTGCGCGCTTTCTTGGGCGTTGCCTCCGAGCAGAGTTTCACGGGCGCCGCCCAGCTCATCGGGTGTTCGCAGGGAGCCATATCGACGCGTGTCCGGGCGCTTGAGGATCATTTGGGAGTGCGCTTGTTCCATCGGGCCCGGCTGAACGTGCGGTTGACATCTGCCGGCCGGGATCTGCTTCCGGGCGTGCGAGAGCTACTCGTTCAGTACGGCAACCTCTTTCGGGATGCGCGCGCCCGGACCGTTTCCGGTCCTGTGCGGATCGGTGCGGTCGAAGGCTTCGGCGCGGCGCTGTTGGCCCCGCTTCTGGAGCACGTTCGCGAACGCTATCCGGCCATCGAATTGGAAGTCGCCTGCAATTTCGAGGCCGGGTTGCGGCAGGCGGTCGAGGCAGGCAGCCTCGATCTCGCTCTTCTCGTCCTTGAGGACGAGGCTCCATCGGAGACGACGCTGGACCGGCCCCGCCTGCAATGGGTGGGCGTGGCGGACTTCGCGTTCAGCGAGGACGACCCCGTCCCTGTTGCCGGTTATCCAGAGGGTTGCCCGATCCGTGCTGTCGTACTGACCGCGCTGGAAGACCGGGGCATCGCGTACCGTGTGGTACTGACGAGTTGGAGCGAATCGGTTCTCGACCGCGTCCTGCGGTCGGGTTCGGCGATTGCCGCCATGCCGGAAAACCTTGTGCCCGAGGGCCTTAAGGTGCTGAACAGGCCATCGCTCCTGCCGCGGCTGGGCCGTGCCTCCGTTCAGCTTCTGGAGCGGCCGGGCCTTCACGACGAAGCTGCAAATGCCGTCGGGCGCCAAATCGCGGACATATATCGCGGACTGTGACGGCGGCTTCGACCGATGCGCTGTTCATAAGCCACCGGTCGGATTCGCCTGCACCGGACTCTACCGGACAGTGTTTGATCGCAGTCGACAGGGGGATGGAGCGCCCGGCCTTCAGGTCGATGCGAGACCAAGCTCCCCTCAGTCCGGAAGCTTGAATCTTAAGGATTGCGTTGGCTTGGAAGAGCCTACTCAATCCTTAAGATTCTTGTGTGAACCCTTGGGGGGCGATAGGTTTATCCGGATCGTTCGATGGAGACAGGACGCTACACTGCGACAGGGACACAGCGTCATGAAACTCGGCGGCAGTTCGATCACGGAAGCCGGGATACTACCCGCTATATCGGGGACGCGCCCGGACATCTCCGGTTGGATTGGCCCCGGCGCCCGCCATTGGCGGGACGTTGGGCCTGGGGGAGTATTCGGTAGCTGGACCGTCCTTGCCACAACACTGGCCTCTACCCTTCTGCTCGCGTCTTGCATGGGTTCCGGGCAAACGGCCGATTTGCCTGGCCCTATACTGGCCTCGGCAAGCGTCGACGAGTTGCAGAACAAGCAAACCGTCGCGCAAGTCGAAGCACCCTATGAGACCGTGTCGGTTCCCGGTCAGCTCTTGGTCACTGGCGCGGTTGTGGTGCCGACCGCGCCCGCTCCAGCCTCTCTGGCCGCCCGATTGTCGACGGACGGATCGGCCCCCGGCGGGCGGCGTGTTTCGTTACGCCCAAGGAATAACGTCGATGCCGACGACCTTCTCGATCACTGGGGGCATCGCCGGAGCGACCTTCTGTCGGCGAATTGGTCGAAGGCGACGGCGTCCGAGGACGCCGCGGACTTCGAAGAGCTGCTCGATGACGCCAGGAGGAAGGACGCGGAGGGCGCGGTCCCCGAGTTGAAGGACGGCGATACTGTCACGTTGCTCGGCCAGCATCGAGGCGTCGCCTACGGTCGTTGGACGGGCGGTTCCGCCGATACCCTTTCGATTGATTTCGACCTCGAGTATGCGACCGGCAAGGTGCGCGACGACCCGTCTGTCGGGGCGGTGCTCGAACGGGCTGGGAAGGCCTGGAGTAAGCGGATCGACGACACATGGCAGGCGTGGGAGCGCAGATCGTACGAGTCCAAGGGGACGCTGATCGGAAACCGCGGCGCCAAGGGGAGGGAAATTCGCGTCGCGCCGGAAGGAGAGACCAGCACCGGCCTCGTCATCTACGTGACCGGAGCGGACCTGGGTGAGAATGTCGCCGGAAAGGGGGGACCCAAAAGTGTGGCGCCGGGCGATGCCTGGGAACCGCATACCGGCGCGTTGGCCTTTGACAGGGGCTATCTGGAAGAGGCGACTGAGAACTCGCTCTTCGCCACGACCGTTCACGAGATCGGTCACGTTATCGGGTCCTGGTTGAGCGAGGCGGTCGAGGATCGGCTTGCCCTGTATATCGACCGCGAGGCGGGGACCTGGACCGGCCCCAACGTTGTTTCCATCCACGGCGGACCGGCGCCGTTTCAGGACGCCGATGATGCGCGCGCCTGGCATGACGGGGAACGTGATCCCTATGCGAGCAATATCGATTACGCGCATAGCGGGGTCTGCGCGTCGGTCATGTCCTATTGTAGACAATCCGGTGGCATATCGGCGTTCCTGCCCGCGGAGATCGATTTTGCTTTCCTCGCCGATCTCGGGCTGCAGATAAGGGGGGCGACCGACCGGCCGGAAACCTATGGGCTCGCAGGCTGGATGGATCATTCGGCTTTCAGCCTGTCGGTGTCGCGCGAACTCGAGGTGTCGCTCGCAGACCCGCAGCCGCGCTATTCGCTCTGGGGCCACAGATTTCACAGCCTGGATACGGTGGATCTGCTATGGGCTGAAGCCGATGCGTTCGGCGATCCCAGCAGCGGCGCCCTGGCGCGTTCCTTTCCGTTGGCAGGAACGGTGCGCTACTCGGGAGGGTTGATCGGCACCGCGGTCGAACTTCCAGGTTTCCCGCCGGTCCTCGGCGACGCGCATCTCTCGGTTCTCCTCGACACCCTCACCGGCAAGGCGAGTTTTACCTCGCTCGGAACGTTCTATGACGGAGAGCGCTACCCGTTCGAAGGAGGAAGCCTGCACTATCCGATCGTCGTCAGCGATGACGGGATCGTTGACGAGTCCGCCGGTGTGTCGCTCATGGCGGACTTTTACGGACCGCGGCACGAGGAGGTCGCCGGCACGCTCGACGATTCCCGGGCAGGGCTGGTTGCGAGCTTCGGCGCGAAACAGGACAATAGACCCTCCCGCTCCGACGTGATCGCCGAGGCAGATCACGTGAGAGGCATGATGCGCCAAGGCCGTTTCAGCGAGTCCGCTGACGGTTGGTACCGGTTCAAATGCGGAGCCGGATCTGCCTGCGAAGCGAAGTTCGAATGGTGGAAACCGGAAAGCAGCTGGTACGACGTGACCGCCTCCGAAGAGCGGACTCCCCGAGAGCGCGTGCTCAACTGGACGGCGGGCTGGGGCGACTGGCTGTCCGAAGACATGTTCTCCGATCAAGGCGGGATCCGTGTCGCCCGACGTTCCGCTCACAGCACCGATGGAGGCACAGGCCGATACCAGCAGGACGGGTATTTCGGAGTCATGGAACACGCCGCGTTCGGCACCGGGTTCTATCGCTTTTACGACTGGGAAGGACAGGACGGCGAGGCGTCGAACTTCTACATCCGGGGAACCGGGTTTCAGGGAGACCTCTCGGGAAACCGGCCGGCCGGCGGGGCGGTCTGGGACGGGCAAGTGGTCGGCTATCAGAGTAACCTCGAGGCTGGCGAGGACCCGTTCGTGCAAGGCCACGCCAGGGTGCGCGTGTCGTTCGGCAGCGATCGCGTCGATATCGGCTTTTCAGGCGTGAACAGTATGGACTTCAAGCGCCAGCTGGCGGATTTCGGTTTCGAAGATATCGCGCTCGGCGCCGACGGCACCTTCGACGGATTCGACGAGGGTAACGTGGAAGGCGGGTTCTTCGGCCCGGCGCACGAGGAAGTCGCCGGCATGTTTCAAAAGAACGCCAATCACGTGATCGGGAGTTTCGGAGCCGTCGCGCCGGATTAAGGTTCGTCGGGAAGACGGTGAGTGAGCGGTAAGCCTCTGGCGTATGCCGTCTGTCCTTTCTTCCGGGGATTGGGGAGATTCCGCGCTCTGGGGTCGGCGCGCCGCAAGTGTCCATCAAGGATAAGCGGACACTTGCGCGGATGCCGGACGAAGCGGAGCAGTCGGGCGCCAGAAGCGACAGTCGGGTCCGGCGCTGTCGCTGGAGCGAGGCGCGGAAGTGCCGGATCGTTGCGGAGAGCTACCAGCCCGGGGATTCGGTGTCGGTGGTGGCATGCCTGTCTCCGTAAGTGCCGGAGGGGCGTTGCAACCCGCCCCTCCGGCGGCCGAACCGGACTGGAAGGAGGCACGGGGAGTGCCTGCTCTGTCCGGGCCGGCCATTCTGCGAGACGTGCCACGCTGCGAATGGTAACGATGCATTCCGCATCAGAATTGCCAGACGAAAGAGAGTCTGGCGCGGTTGCGGTCATAGTCGAGGGCTTGGGCGTTGGTGTCGCGCGTCCCGTTGACGAACGAGGCGCGCGGGCCCGCCCCTGCAAGCGGCTATTGCACATGTGCCCTGAGGCCGCTACCTGCGCGCCCCGAAGGCGCCCGTCACCGACCCGCTTCCGAAGCTGGCGTTGAACTCGCCGACCGCCGTGTGGGGATGGGGAGTAACGGCGGACGTGTTCGCGTCATCGTCGTGATCGACAGGCTCCACGGAGCCGTGGAAGACGGCGTTGAACGAACCATCTTGTCCCGTTACGCCGCCCTCGGCCGTACCCGATGCAGTCCCTGCGGCCATGTCGATGGCGCCTGCCAGCGTCACCGACCAGTCGTTGTCCTCTTCGCCGGACAGCATGAAATTGTCGATCGTGCCGGTGAGCATGTAGAGCTGGTTCGGAGCGATGTCCTGCTCGGCCGTTTGACCGAAGGTTGCTGTCAGGCGGGCGTTTGCCATGAAATGCCCGGAATTGGCGTTGACGAGCTCGCCGGTGTTCGGGTCGTACCGGGTCTTGATCACGTAAACGCCCGCAGCGCCGCCTTCATAGGTGGCCCTGCCCTTGACCGCAGCAAGGTCGCCGGAGACCGGCACCGAGGAACCGGCGAAGGTCTCGGCCTCGTTGTAGGTGACCGCGCCTTCATCGTCCGTCTTCTTCTTCAGCCAGAAGCCGTAATGCAGGTAGTCGTCGTCCCGCACATCGACGGTGGCGCCCGGGTCGGGCGTGAAGACCCAGCCCGTGCTCATTCCGGTGATCCCGCCGCTCGCACCGATCTCGACCCTGCACTCGGCGGCGCCGTTGCACCTGTACGTGCCCGCCGCGCCGTCATAGGCGCCGGCAAGTTCCCTGGCTTCGTCCGTGCCATGCGTGCCCGGATCGTCATGGGCGACCGTCAACGTCGCTTCGGTGCCGGCGGCGAACGCGGCCGACATCACCCGCTCGAGAACCTTCGTGTCGTCCCCGGCGATGCTGAGGGCCTCATAGGTGACGTCCGGGGCGTCGTTGGTTCCGTCGGTGCTGAAGTCCAGCTCGTGAACGTCCGCGAACGGTATGGCCTCCAGCGCTTCGATGTCGCTATGGACGCCCACGATCTCCTGAACGCCCATGCCGTTGTCGCGAACGAGCATCCGGCCGTCCCGGCCCAGGTTCGCGGCAAGCGCGAACGCGGGGTCGCCGTCTCCCGCCATCGCGCTGTCGGCGATCGCCACCGTCATGTCGCCGGAGCCGCGCGAGATGGTCAGGCTGTAGGTGGCGACAGCGGAACCGTCGCCGGCGCTGCCGCCGAGACCGGCGTCGATCGCCTGACCGCCCTCCGCCGCGATGATCGCCTGTTTGGTGAGGGCCGCCGCGGTCCTCGCCGCCCGTTCCAGTTGCGTCAGGGTTCCCGGACCGCTGCCGCCGCCGCTGCCGCCACCGCAACCGGCAAGCGACAGGGCGAGGGCGCAGGCGGGAAGCGTCCGGAATGTCGTCCTCGGTGTCATGTTCTGCAGCGCCTCCCTCTTGTTCGGTCGTAAGGAGGCCCTGCGAAAGGTGCCCCCGTGGGGAACTGGAATGATATCAGGATTCGTGTGGAATTGGCGATCCGGCACGGCTGCCGGCGAGCGCGGAGGCGAGCCGCCCCGCCTGAAGTCGAAGGGTTTCTGCGGGCACAGGCCGGCTGCCTTCGCCCGGGTCCCGAGGTCAGCCGGCGACGGGGCCGAAGGCGGCCGCAGCACCCCATCCGATCATTGCGACAAGCAGGATCAGCAGGCCCAGGACGAAGATGACGGTAAGGAACTGTGTCATGGTCGGAATGCGCGTTTCGGAAAGTTCGGGCCGGTGATTTCGGAAAGTCGCGGCAGGCTTCTTCAGAACTGCCGGACGAAGCGCAGTTCCCCGCGCGTGCGCTTGTAGTCGTAGAGCTGGGCGTTGGTCGTGCGCCGCTCGTTCACCGCGACAAGCTGCGGGCTGAATCCCCAGAACGCGAGCGCCCGGTTGTGCACCGACGCACGCAGGCTGCGCGTCTTGTCCTCCCTGGGCGAGCCGTCCCGCACATTCGGGAACCAGTTGCCCTCATAATCGGACCAGCGGTATGCGCCGCCGATGCTGACATTGAAGCCCAGCGGCAGGATCACCGAGACGCCTGCTCCGAGCCAACGGTTCTTGTGGCGCCGGCGCTCGGATTCCGGGCGGTCGCGTCCATAGCCGGCGGAGAGTTCCGCCCGCACGGTCGGCAAGGCCACCCAGCTGCCTTTCAGCGACGCATTCCAGACCGGCCCGTCCAGATAGTCCCGCGTCCGGTAACGCTTCTCATGCCAGCTGGCGCGGCCCGACAGGCTCACGGACCGGCTCACGCGATGCCCCGCCTCGAGACGCGCGCCGAGCGCCCGGTGGTCCGGTGCGGTGCCGAGCCAGCGTTGCTGCACGCTCGCGAGCAGGCTCGCCTGCGTGTTGCGGTCAAGGAACCAGCGCGGGCCCACATGACCCGCCAGGAACAGCTGGTCGAAGTCAGAGCCCTTGTAGTCCCGCCGCGCCGTCTCCGCTCCGGTCCGCAGACGCAACTTCTCGCCGAGCGGAAGCTGGTATTCGGCCCCGCCCCAGAGCGACACGCCGACCCCCGAAGTCGTCAGCTCCTCGACGTCCCGCTCGAAGGGCAGGTTGGAAATGTAGATCGTCCGCTCGTCCGACGAGCCGCCGATATTGCTGTCGGGCGCCAGCGCAAAGCCCGCCTTGTAACTCCAGCGCCCGCGAGACCGGATCCGGTCCAGGAAGCGGCGGACATTGGCGGCCACCGCTTGCGGCGGATCGCCCGCCAGCA
Source organism: Alphaproteobacteria bacterium (assembly GCA_965261985.1). GTDB lineage: Bacteria > Pseudomonadota > Alphaproteobacteria > Bin95 > Bin95 > Bin95. Next base: position 1,979,403 of record OZ253490.1, on the reverse strand, counting down.
CACGCTCGAAATGACGCCGCGAGAGCTCATACTCCCCCTTCAGGAAGAAGGCCCGAGCCAGTTCCAGCCGCACCCGCACCAGACCCGGTGCCGTAACAAGCATAGCATGGAAGGAAGCGATGGCCTGTTTCAGCAACGCCTCCCGCCTGTCCTCGGGCACGCCCGCCTGCTGCGAGGCTCCCAATGTGGCCACGCCGTAGAGGAAGAGTGTATCGGCATGGATGATCTTTCCCCCGACCAGCGGACCCAGAATGGCGATCGCCTCCATGAAGCGGCCGCTGTCCATCAGCGCTCGCGCCTCGGCCACCTTCCCCGCCTCGGCAGCGCTCGGACGGGAGGGCAGCGGCGTCTCCTGCGCAGCCACCGAAGCAGGCAAGGTAAGCAACAGACCGGCGGCAAATGCGAGCGCACGGCAGAACGGTGTGAAGGGCATCCGCGTGTCCCTGCTTGTTGGAAACCGTCCCGTTGGGCGGCGCGTTTGAATATTTTAGTCGAGCCATGCCGGCAAGACCATATTCGGAGCGGTCAGACGACCCTATGGAGGAGGGTTTGGAAGAGCGGTCTTTCCTGTGTGGAAAGCCGGGGCATGCGAAACGGAGGCTGTCGCAAGAGCGAGAGGAAGCCTGGATGTCATGGATCGCACCGAAAAAAAGAGGGCGGCCCGAAGGCCGCCCTGATCGTTACGCTGTATGAAGACTACCGACGCGCACCGAAGGCGCCCACATAGCTGCGGGTCACTGCGTCGTCGCCCATGCCCTTCGTGCCGGAGACGCCGAAGGTGCCGGCCACCGCATCCGGTGCCGACGCGGCCATCTCCTCATCGACATTGGCCGTCTCCTCGTTGTCTACGACCGCCTCGTTCGCGCCGTAGAAGTTCCCGCTCCAGGTGCCGTTATAGTCGTACTTCACCGTGTCGTCGTCCTGGATGACGCCGGGACCCATGCGAACATTGCCGGCGAACGCCGTGTTCGTATCCTCGATGTTCGCTTCACGCAGGTCGATCGTGTCGGACGTGCTCACCCCACCGACATAGATGCCGTGGATCGAGCCTTTGATGGTGCCGATTTCGTCGTCGGCGGCTTCATCGTCGTCGGCCGTGCCCGGTGCACCGAAGTTGGCAATCAGCGTGGCAGCGCCCTCGAAGTAATCGACGCCGCTACCCTCGGTGTAGACGCCCGTGGCATTGCCCCTGTAGGTGGCCGTGCCGGTGAGGGTCAAATAGATACCGAAGTCGGTGATCGGCTCGCCGCCATTGGCGAAGGCGGCGAAGGCCTTCGGAGTGCCTTCCGTCTGGCCGTTGGTATCTTCCTGGAGCCACACACCGAACACCAGGTAGTCGTCGTCCTGCATCGCCGCCGCTGCCTCGACTCCGGCCACGGCATCGCGAGAGCCGGTGAACTCGTAGCCATCGATCATCGAAACGGTGCCGTCTGCGTTCACCTGGATGTCGCAGCCTTCGTCTACGCAGATCAGGGTGCCGGTAAGCGGAGCCTCGGTCCCCCCCGGTGCCCATGTAACGCCGGTGATTGTCGACCCCGACTTGTCAGTCCCGAGAGTGATCTGCGCCGCCGTTATCTCCTCGTCCTCGACGTACCTGGCCGTGACAGCATCCACCTCAAAGACCTGATCCGCACCCTGCTTCTTGTCGGTGAAGACGATGGCATGGGTTCCGCCGTCCTCGATCTGGTAGCCGCTGGTGAAGATGCTGCCCAGACCGCGATCGAGCGCGGTAGCCGTCTTCGGAGCCGCGTCCACACCGTCGTCGGCTTCTACGGCTTCCGTCCTGAACATCAGGTCGTTGGTGCCGTCGTTGACGGTAATCGACAGCGTCGGCGTCGTGGACTCGTCTTCGTCGTCGCCCGTAGTCGCCGGGTTATCCAGATTTCTTCCCAACCAGGAGGCCGTCGCCGTGGACATGCTGCCGGTGCCACCGGTTGTGGAACTGTCCTGGTCCCGGTCACCGGCGCCAGTGGCCTCAGCCGCGTGGTCGCCCACCGCGTCATTGATCGCGCCGGCCACCGCCTCGTGACGAGCTTCCTTGGCCTTGGCGAGAGCCGCGGCAAGGTCGACGTCCGACGGATCGCCCAGGTCGAGGTCCTGCGCGTTGGCGTGGATGAGCAGGGAGATGACGTGCACGCCCTGCGCTTTGGCGGCCTTCTCCGCCGCGTCTCTGGCGGCCATATAGGCCATGCCCGCCCCCATCGCGCCGGTATGCTCGGCGGTCAGGGCCTCGTTGGCCGTCTCCAGGTCTGCCAGGGCCGCCTTGGCGTCGGCGGACATGGTCGCGTCCATCACAGCCTGACGAGCCGTTCGCGCGTCGGTGTTGGCCGTCTCCGCACGCGCCAGCGCGGCTTGCGCGTTGGCCGACGCCGTCCCGGCTGCCGTGGCATACTTGTTCGCCGCGGTGGCATCCGTCCGTGCACGCATGGCCCGGGTGGCGGCCATCCGTGCGGCCCTCGCCTGCGCCGCGGCATCGCTCGCCTTACCGACTACAGCGTCGTAGTGGAACGTCACGCCGTCGTCGGCATCGTTGTAGAGCTCCTCGGCGTCGGCCTTCGCCTGGGCGAGGTCTCTCGCCTCCAGCTTCTCCTCGCTGACTATCGCCGCCGTCTGGATGATGTTGTTCTCGGTCTTGGCCGTCATGTAGCCGGAGTTGGCGTACATCGCCTGATCCGCCGCCATCTTCGCCTGCGCGTCGGCTTCTGCCTTGGTCATGCCGTCCGTGATGGCGTCGTGAGCCGCCTTCGCAGCGTCCGCCGCATCCCGCGCCGCCGTCGCGGCCGTCGCGGCCGCCATGGCACCCGGAGAACCGGGAGCGGTTTCCTCGGCCTCGGAGGCCTGTGTTTCGGCCTTGGTGGCGTCGCCGTCGGCTTCCATGTAGGACGTCTCCGCCCGCGACATTGCATCGGCCACGTCGATCACGCGCTGGGCCTCGGCATCGAGAGCGTTCTGAGCCGTCTGGACCATGCCGGCATACATTTCGGCATTGGCCTGCTCGGCCTCGGCAGTCGCCTGATGGCTCTGGGCTACCGCTGTATCGGTCGCCGCAGCCGCCAAGTCGGAAGCTGCCTGCGCCCGGTCGGCCGCATTGTTCGCCAACGCATACGAAGGTGCGTCGGCAGCCTGGTTGTCCATGACAGTGTCGACCGCCGCCGCCGCTGCCTCAGCCGCAGTCATAGCGGCCATCTTCGCCGCTCCCAATGCCGGGTCGGGGGCAACGGGCCCGCTGGCACTCGGCCCACTGCCGCTGCCGCCGCCACCGCAGCTGGCAAGCATGAGTGCCGCAGCAAACGCCGCTGCCGGCAACACCCATCTTTTCTTGTTCAATGTCATCTTTACAGGGCTCCCCTGTGATTCTGTGAACGGGCCCCAGGAAGAGGTCCATCGAGGCTTTCGACGAACGACGCTACCGCCAGGGGTTGCTTCGATTGCCGGTCAGCCATGGATTTCAGTTCGCCGTTTCTTCCAAGCCGATCAGAAGGAGAGGGCGAGACCGGTAACGAACGCCGTGCCTTCGGCTTCCGCATCACCGGTATCGTCCTCGACCGCGAAGATCGAACTCTTCCAGGCGACGCCCGGCGCCAAACCGTAGCTGGCAGAGAGCATCGTCCCTACACGTTCTGTACCGGCGTCGGTCTGGTGCGACATATGGCCGAGACTCAGAGACATCGGGCCATCCGAGTAGCTGACGCTGGCGCCCCAGACCGACCACTGGTCCGCCTCATTGCCGGTGCCCTTGTCACGCTCCCCATAGGCGAAATTCACGCCGAACATGCCGAAACCGACCCCGACGCCCGCACTGGTGAACGTGTGGTCGTCCGGATTGCTTGCCGAGGAGGCGGTGCGGTGTCCGAGCGAGACCTTGACGCTGGCGTCCTCGACAGCCTGGGTGTAGTTGACGGCTCCGGCCCAAACGGCGTTGTCATTGCCGTCCGGCGCGCCGCCACCTGCCGCACTCTCGTTCCCGGAGTCCGGCCCGTAGGAAAAGCCGACCTGCAAGCCGCTCACACGCGGCGAGATGTAGATCACATTCAGGTTGTCGCCGAGCCAGCCGGTGGTGTCGAGATAGGCGCCCTCAATCCACTTCTGGGTGTCGCCGGCGTTCAGCCCGACGCCAACATCGCTGATCGGGTAATGCATCCGCGCCTGGATCGAGTCGCGCGCCCCCATCTCCATCGTGCCGAACGCGCCGCTCACGCGGACGAAGGACTCGTCGATTTGAGCGTCCTGGTTACCCTCAAGTTCGACATGCACGGTGAACTTCAGGCCCGTATCGGATTCAAGCGAGCCTTTGAAGTGGACCTCGCTGTCCGACTGTGTGTCGATGCCGCCTTCGGAGTTGTTGTCACCACGATCCACGACCCCAATCCACTGCTGCATATAGCCACCGACGCCCATGCTCAGCATGTCTGCCGCCGAAGCCGGCCCGGCAGCCATCGCACCCGCAACACCAAGCGCTGTGGTGGCCAACAAAATTTTTCTCATACCCGTGTGCTCCCGTTGGTTAGCGTGTCGGCCATTACCTCTTCCTGACCGTATCGCTTGACGATTGTGCCCGATTCGCATCGGAGGCGGAAGAGACAGGGCCGACTCTGCGGCCGATTCTCCAGCGATGTTGCAGAAATGCCACACCTGAGCCGCCCGAGGAACGGTTTGGCTCTGTTGCAAAGCCCGGCTGGTTTGTGGCGTTTCTGCGCGATCTGCAGCGAGGGGTTGAGGCATGAACGATTTCAAGGGTCGTCACTTCCGGGGAGGAGATCGTGCTCTGGGCCGTGCGCTGGTACTGCCGGTATGCGGTCAGCTACCGCGACCTCGAAGCGATGATGACCGAGCAGCGGCGTCGCGGTCGACCACTCCACGATCTATCGCCGGGTTCGGCGATACGCGCCCGAGATCGAGAAACGGATGCGCTGGCAGTGGCGCCGGGCGCAGTCGCGACGTTAGCGCATCGACGAGACCTATATCAAGGTCCGTGGCAAGTGAGCGTACTCTGTACCGCGACCGCGCGCTCGACAAGCTCGGGAACATGATCGATTTCTATCTCTCGGCGGCCCGCAACGCCAAGGCGGCGAAGCGCTTCCTCGGCAAGGCGCTGAGAGGATCGAAGGAGTGGGAGCAGAGCCACCGCCGTCAGTACGATCTCGTCGAGGTCGCGCGCCGCCATGGTTTCGCTCGGGTCGAGGTTATTGACGACGATCTCGGTTTGTCGGCCACTCGAACAGCGTCGGAAACCAGTCTCCATCCTCAGTCATCCAATCCGCCCCACATCACATCCGGCCTCCAGAACAAGCCTCCAGCGCCCTCCGCGCTTCCTTGTTCTTCTCCCTGCCGACCCTGTTCCACACCGAGTTGTGACCGTTCGAGACTAGCGCCCCATCCTGCAATCCCGCGCGAATCAATCGAACCACGTCCTGCCGTCGTTCCAAGATCGGCACATGAAATCCTGCCCGATCCCCGCCTGTCACCACAGGACCGAACCTCTCGACCTTCCCCTTCCGCGGCCTCACGGCCGCCTGGACGCGCTTGCCGCGCGGAAAGAACCCAAACGCCAGCGTCCCCTCAAGAACGCCGCCCCTCCGAATACACCTGACCGCGAATCCCACGCCTTCGTCCGTCCCCGGCACATTCTCGACAATCCCGACGATCAAATGCTCCGCATCGTCAACCCAGACGCCGAATTCCCGCGCTTCCGGCGTTATTGCACGCTGCCCATGCGCAACCATCGCTACGCAGTACAGCGACATCACCACCGCAGCCACCGCCCAACTCTTCACGTTCAACCCCTCCGTCCTGACTTTTCACGCCGCCGCCGGCACAGCCGCCCGCACCTTCCGAAGCACGTACGGGTTCGGATCCGCGAGGTCCCGAATTCCAACCAGCTCCCAATAGCGCGCGTGCTTAAGGCGCAGCGCATCCCGCGGCATGTCCTTCGGCCTGCAGCCGCACCGCTCAGAGACGTTCAAGCTGTCATCGGACCCGCTGTTTGTGGAGAAGGTGCGGGACATTGTCGGCCTCTATCTCGATCCGCCCGAGCGCGCGCTCGTGCTCTGCGTGGATGAGAAGAGCCAGATCCAGGCGCTCGACCGCACGCAGCCGATGCTGCCCATGCGGCCCGGACAAGTCGAGCGGCGTACCCACGACTACAGGCGCCACGGAACCACCACTCTGTTTGCGGCCCTCGACATCGCCACCGGCCAGGTCATCGCCCGGTGCTTGCCCCGCCACCGCAGCCGGGAGTTCCTCAAGTTCCTGCGCATGCTCGAAACCCGGGTCCCCGATGACCTCAACGTCCATCTGGTCATGGACAACTACGCAACCCACAAGACGCCTGCCGTCCGGCACTGGCTGGCCGGCCATCCGCGTTGGCATGTTCACTTCACGCCGACCGGCGCCTCCTGGCTTAACCAGGTCGAACGCTTCTTCGCGCTCTTGACCGAAAAACAGCTTCGACGCGGGGTCCATCGTTCGACGCAGGAACTCGAGCAGGCGATCCGCACCTACATCGACGCTGTCAACGCCAACCCTCGGCCCTTCCGATGGACCAAGTCCGCCGACGACATCCTCGCCACTATCAAACGCTTCTGCCTGCGCACGCTCGAAACTGCACAGCAACAGACCGCAATCATCAGAACTTCAGAATCGGGACACTAGATTGGAATGCCACCTGATTCCCTGGTTCAGTGCACTCGCGCCCAAGTTGAGCGCTCGGCAAACATGACCGATTCGATCCGGGGCAGGAAGCGCAAACCGGACCCGTTTAAAGTTTTGGCTGACAGTGTGGCTAATTTGCTACACTGCAGCCTACGTCAAAGATTTTTCCCGGATATGTCCACGAATTTGCCTTTTCCGATTTCCGGGCGAAGCAGTCGCAGGCCATATGCGATCCCCGGCCGGGGGCTCAGCTCAGCAGGCCGTCGATCCGCTCCTGGTCGTCATCCGACAGGTCATGCTTCAGGGCGGCAAGCACCAACTCCGTGAGCCCGAGTGCGACGGCCCGGTCGCGCTCCCGCGGGTCTATTCCGACGGGCTGGTCGTCGAACATGCGGTCGTATGCCTGCATGACCTCAATCGCTTTCGGCAGGAACGCGCGGCCGTCCTCCGTCAATTTCGTCCGGCCGGTCTCCGCCTGACCGGGCGGGAACCGCCTTTCGAGCAACCGCTTACCGACGGCCTTTTCCAGCGCGATGACATGCTCCCGGACCCGGCTCTGGGGCATGCCCAAGCGGCGGCCGGCTCTTGTCGTGCTCCGTTCCTCGACCAGCGCAAGGAATGACCGCAGGACTCTGATATGCACATCGACCATGGCCCGATTATAGGTAGCGCGCCGCGTCGCCGAAACCCACCTTCCGCGTTTCCGTCCCTGTCCCGGCTCGCCCGGCTCCCTGCCCCGGCGGCTCCCCTTTCGCTCAGGAAAGCAGCGTCACGGCGGCGGCGACCGCGATAACCGCCGCGACCGCCATCCCGGCAATGCGCCGGACGAGGCGGGTTTCCAGGACGGCAAGGTCGGCTTTCGTCGCCATCGCGGCGCGGGCGGCCCTAGCTTCTTCCAGGTCTGCAACCGTCAGACCGAACCCGGCGGCGGCGGCGTTCGCCTCCCGTGCCGTCGGGACCACCCCGCCCCTGCGGCGCATCCGGACGCGATAGGAACTAACTGCAGACTTCGAAATTCGGGCGTCCGGGAACTGCGCCTTGACGATCTCGATGACCTGTCCGGTGGTCCTGCCCTCGCGAATGGCGGCCATCGCGACCGCGCTCACGGACCCGCGCTTCGGCGGCGGCGCGGAGGGCTGCCCCTGCTTCGCTTCGGTCCTCGCCCGGGCCGCTGTCGGGACGTCCTCGCCCGCGTTCCTCAGCATGCGGCGATACTTGCCGATTGTCGCCTTCGTCGTCCGGGCGTAGGGGAATTCCGCGAGCACCCGTTTGAGCGCCTGTTCGTTGGTCAGGCCCTCGCGGATGGCGGCCCCGGCTACCGCACCGATGGTCTTCCGCTTCGCTTTCGGCTTCGCTGGAGCATTCTCCGTGTCGTTCATCGCATGTCCCCCGATGCCGGAACGCCGGATGAGAGCCGAAGGCGTGCGGGGTTGTCCAGAGTGTTGCCCGCACCTTCCTTACGAACGGTGGGCCGCGTCCGTCCGCCATTCCGGCGCGGTCCAGGATCGGAATCCTGCCGGCTTGCGAGTGTCGTTTCTCCCTGTCACGCACGGCTTTCGGGTGACCGCCGGCTGCGCCCCCAGGGCGCACAAAGGCGGTCGCCCTGTAGTCCACCATAGGTCTCCGTCGAGAGACAGCGCAAACCGTTGCTTGGCAAGGGGTACCGGGTTTCCCCGATCGGCGATGAGAAAGAGTTTAAGGCTCCGGTTGGGCGAACTTTTGGAATGGGTTGCGTCAGCAACCCGCCCTTGGGGGGCGTCACCGGCCGGGTGAAGAAAATGGTCACGCCTTATCGCTCTCCGGTCAAGCTTGAAGTGCAGCGGGGCGGCACGCCTGCGACCGCACTGGGCGGGCTGTTGGTGCTGTTGGAGCTGCTGGCTGCCCAGCGCATCCTGGCTGGTCTGCCGGAGGCGGCAAGCAGCCCGTCGCAGGGCTGGAGCGATGCGCAGACGATGCTGGCCGTTCTGGCTCTCACCCTGCCTACCCACCCGAACAAGCAGCTCACCGATCTTCTCCGCTCGGCCCCCTCCCATCACCTGCCTCCCGAGCACGACCACAGCGTCTCCCTAGCTTCCCGATTCTTCACCTCACCGATACGGTTCCAAACCGAATTATGCCCGTTCGAAATCAGGGCGCCCTCAACCATGGCAGCATTCATCAGCCGCAATACCTCCGACCGGCCTGCCACCTCCGGCACATGAAACCCCGAACCGTGCCCACCGACGACTACAGGACCGAATCTCTCAACCCGGCCGGAAGGAGCGCGGACGGCCGCCTGGACCTGTTTCCCCGGAGGAAAGAACCCGAACGCCATCGAGCCTTCCAGCGCTCCGGTGGCGCGGGCGCAGCGGATCGCGAACCCGACGCCCTCGTCGGTCCCGGGCACCGTTTCCACGATCCCGACAATGAGATGCTCCGCATCGTCCACCCAGACCTGGAAGCTCTTCGCCTCTGGCGTCTTCGCTCGCTGCGCCTCGGCGCCCGCCGGCAACACGACCGCAAGCATTGCAGCCGCGCACATTCCGGCAACCATAATTGTTCTCTTGATCTCTTCTCTCCCAAGATTGCGGGCCCTGCACCGAAGCCAAACCTCCAGCTACCCCGCCGGCCCTCCATCGCCCTCGCGGCAGCGGCGGTCATAGGCCAGCAGCCCGTCCACGACCTCCTGGATCGGCGCCGGCAGGTCAGGGTACAGGGCAACCAGCTTTCGCGCCCGGCCGATGAGTCCTTCGTAACCCTCGACACGGAACAGGATCGTGCCCTCCTGGCGCGCCTTCTCCTCCAGCTCCGCCCTTTCCTCACGCGGCGACCAGGCCGGCAGCTTGTCGGGGATCCGCACCGGCTCCGGCTCCGGCCCGATCGCTTCGCCTGTCGCCTCCAGTGCGCTCGCGCGCTCGCCGGTATGCGCCTCCAGGACCTCGACCAGCTGCTCGCAGTTGTCGGTGAGCACCACCGCGCTGTCCCGTGCCCGGCTGATCTCCACATAGAAGGTCGACTGGTCGGTCAGCGCCCCGTGGCCCGAGTCCAGCACCGCAATCACGCCGTCCGCCGTGCTGCCCTGCGCGCCATGCACCGTCGAACTCCAGGCATGGTCGATATGCCGGAGCTGGGGGTCGTCATGCCTGAGCGAGAGCTTACGCCCATCGGCCAGCAGGAACCGCACACGGTCCTTCGTTATCGCCGCCACCTCCGCCTGCTCGCCGTTGACGAGGTCACGCTTCCTGTCCTTGCGGGTCCAGCGGATGCGGTCGCCCGCGCGGATCTCGACAGGCTGCGTCTCGTAGACCTCCAGGCGATAGCGGGTGCGGCCCCGCTCCGGCGCGACATGGCGCGGCCTGCCGTCGGGATGCAGCAGCAGCAGCCGGTCGTCCTCGATGCCGGTGACCGTCAGCTCCTCGTCCTTCTTCACCCGGTAATTCACCAGGTCCTGGTTGAACAGCACCGTATCGCCTTCGCGGTAGTTGCGAACGTCCGCCATCTCAACACGCGTCATGCCAAAGCCGACCAGGCGCTCGATCCGGAGCGTCCGGCCCCGGAGTAAGCGCTCCTCCGCCAGCGCCTCCCGCACGGACGCGTTGATCTCCGCGCGAAGCTCATGCGTCGGCGCCACCAGCAGGGTTCGCGCACGCGTGTCGGCGTCGAGCGAGAGCCACGCCTCCGCCGCCTTCGTCCCCAGCTCGTCCCAGGGAACCTCGTGCACGCTGCTGCCGAGCAGCTCCACGGCCTCGCCCGGCTCGCCTTCCAGCACCGCCGTGACGGCCCCTCGCAGCGCCGGAGCCTGCCGGCGCAGGACCTCGTTCATCACCGCCGTCGTCATGCCCGCCTTCCGAAGCAGCCGGAACGGCTGGCCCGCCTCCACGGCGCGCAGCTGGCTCCGCTCGCCCACCAGCACAAGGCGCGCAACTTCAAGCTCCTCCGCCACCCGCATCAGACGCTTCATCTGGTCGGTCGACACCATGGAGGCTTCGTCGAGCACCAGCACCGCACCCCGGAACCGTTCCTTCAGACGCTCGATCACCGGCCCGCTATCGTCCACCGCCCGGCAGCGCGCGAGAAACCATTCCAACGTCCGGGTCACCATGTCCGTCTCGCGCTCCAACGCCCGCTCCGCCGCCGTCGACGGTGCAAGCCCGACGATGAGCCGCTTGCCCGCAAGCTCACGAACATGGCGCAGCATCGCGGTCTTGCCGGCTCCGGCACGGTCCTGCACCCCGACGATCCGGTCCGGCGTCAGCAGGATCGTGCGGATCGCTTCCCCCTGTCCCTCCGTGAGGCCGGCGCCCGCGAGACGCGCCGCGACCTCCTCCTCCCGGACCAGGGGCCAGCCCTTCCCGATGCCGGCCTTCATCGTCGAAATCACCGCGCGCTCCGCCTTCCACGCCCAGTCGGTAACGAACACCCGGTCCGCTCCCCTGAGAGTTTCCTCAACCAGGTGGGCATCCCGAACCAACCATGCGATCGCGTCCCGCACCGCCTGGATCGAATGCCGCCCCAGACAGTGACCCAGCGCCAGCGCCTCCAGCTCCCGCTCGGCGAAGACCGACCGCCGCTCCTCAAGGCGCCGCATCGCCTGCCAGGCGATCTTCAACGCCGAGGGAGCCGCTGGCAGCGAAACGCGGCGCCGAGAGCGGTGGACGATCGGAACCTCCCCGAGCTCCTCGGCCCGGGCAGCCCAGATCGTCCGCAACATCGCATGCAGCGGCTCCGCCTTGTGCGCCCGCCGCGCAAACGCCGCCATCTGCGCCGCCGCCTGGCTGTGGTCCCAGCCCTTCTCGTCCATATAGGCTGCGATCTGTTGCCTGCGCGCCGAGAAGGCGTTCCGGACCCGCCGGTCGTAGCCGGCAATCTCGAAGCTTGGCAGGCGCCCCGCCATCGCCGGCACGATCGAATAACCCCTCTCGATCAGACGCCTCGACAGCTCGTTGCAGTAATACCCCCCGATCAGTCTTGCATTGCGGTGCAGGGGTAGCGGCTCGACGTTCTTCCACCGGCCCTTGCCGTCGCGCGTCATGTTGGCGATCACCGCATGGGTGTGCAGCTGCGGGTCGAGATTGCGGCTCGCGATATGCTGGAACAGCGCCGCCGCCATCCCGCACCCCTCGATGCGAAGCCGCCTGCCGGTCCCCGGGTCCCAGCCCCGTGTCTCCAGCATCGTCTCCTCCATCCAGTCGAGCGTCGCCTCCACAGCCTCGTCATGGCAGCGTCGCACGCCGCGGTCGCCGCGCGGATGCTTCCGCGTCCGCAGAAGAGCCGCAAGCGATACGGATTTCGGCGCGGAGAAGGTGATGTCGAAGCCGGGACGGTGCTGGTGCCTGCCGTCGCGTTTGCGCCCCAGACGGATCTCCGTCCCGCGCACATATCCCTGAAGAAGCGCCTCGAAACTGCCGGCCGAGACCTTCTGTCCCTCCTTCAGCCCGAGCGCCACTACGCCCCGCCCATACCAGGCGCTCGCCTGCCGGTGTTCCGCCGCCTTCGCCCACGCGGCCTCTTTGTCCCCGTCTCGAACCGCCGCCAGGTAGCAACCATCCCGCACGATGTAGTCCAGGCTCGAAGACGCAGACGTCAGGCTACGAACCGTCGCAACCACTATCTTCTCACCCGCGCGACCAGCGCCACAAGCTCACGGCCATTGACGAGCCGCACGGGCTTGTCCCGCGCAAATGCCCTTGCGTCATGCGTGAAATGCCCCGAGCAGACGATGATGACGCCGACGGCGCCGGCATCGATCATCACCCCATACATCTCCCGCAGGACGCCAACACCGACCTTGTTCCTGTTCCAACTCTTGCATTGCACGAGGAACAACTCGCCGTCCTTCCGAAGCCGGATATCCACGCCGCTATCCGCACCGGCCTTCACGTTCTCAACGACCCTGTAACCCTCCCGGCGAAACGCCTCGGCAACCAGCTCCTCGAACTCCCGCCAGGACAGGCTCCGGATCGACGCGATCCCGCCCCGACTGTCCACCAGCCTTCGCTTTCGCAGCGCCTCTCTCCAGGACAAACCGGCGCCAATCAGCAAGATCGCCGCCACCAACGTAGCCGGCACCCAGGCGACACGCGCCACTACCGCGCCAAGCCGACGCCCCACGACAGGGAGACTCGCCACGGCCTCCGGCAGGAAAAGCACGATCGCCGCCCAGGACCCGGCAGCCGCCACTACGCCGAGCCACCAGGGTATGCCGGCCATAAGGGGGGCCTGGCGGCCCTTCCTCCTTGCCATTAGACCCGAACGCTCCGCCAGCCCGCTGTCCTACGCCGCTACCGCCGCCGCTGCCCGCTCCTTGCGAACCACGTACGGGTTCGGATCCGCAAGTTCTGCAACCTCCGGCATCTCCCAGAAGCGTGCATGCCGTAACTTCAGCGCGTCCCTCGGAATGTCCTTCGGCGAGGCGATCACGAATTGCTCGTCCGGCCCCATCGTCATGAGATCGTCCGCCGTCACGAGCCGTTCCTTCACCACCGACATCGACTCCTGGAGCGTACCCCCTTCGGTCTTCAGTGGATTGTCGCCCGGCGCCTTTCCCGACCGGCTCTCACTGGGGTTTTCGAATGTCGCCGCGCCGATCGCCGTGGAGAGCCGATCGGCCCCGCTCACATCCATCCTGGGAAACCCGAGGATCTGCACGAGCTCGGCCAGGTCGATCAGCGTACCGGCCGCTTCCTTGCCCCAGGTCTCTTCCAGCGCGGAGAATGTCTGCGCGAACGACCAGATGTGAACGCCCTTGCCGGCTGCAAGGTTGTACGCATCCATCAATGGCTTCAGATAACCGATGCGAGGCATCTCATCGACGACGATCAGCATGTCCCGCTGCATCGCCCGCCTCGACGCCGCCGCGTAGGGGATCGAGATCCAGAGCCTCAGCCAACCCTTGACCAGATCGATCATGTCGTCCGGAACGACCACGAACAGATCCATGTCGCCATTGGCCAGGTCGAGAGGATCGAAGCTCGACGTCTTCGTCTGCGCCACGATCTCCGGATAGTTCAGGAACGAGAGCTGATTCGAGACCGTCGTGAAGTTGGATCCCCCCTCTTCCTTTCCGACCCTCTGCGAGCGTTCCATCGCCATATGCATCAAGCCCCCGCAGAAACGGTCCGTTGCCTTGACCTCGGCGAAGAACTTGTCGCGCTCCTCGTTGCCCATCGACAACATCCGGTAAAGCGTCTGCAAGTTTCGTTCCGCCGGCGGAACCTTGAACCTCACCCAGGAGATGTACCCGCTGATAAGCGACCGCGCGGATTCATAGAAGTGCATCGAATTCCCCGCGCCGCCCGTCGGGCGCTCCATCAACGCATCGACCAGAACCCCGATGTCGCGCACGGTCTCGTCCCCCTCCCTGATGAAATCCAGCGGGTTGTAGGTGTCGCTCTGCCAAACCGGCAGATGCAGCACCGCGCCTTCCCCGAAATCCGCCGAACCGCCCTCCAGGGACCGATGCGCAGCAACCACGCCGAAGGGATCGAGCAGGATCGGCCGGCGTCCAAGGCTTCGCCGCCGGCGCGCGACCACCGGGAACAGCTCGCCTCGCGGATCCACCACCACGACCGACCCCGGCCAGCCGCGCTCGTCCGGAGACAGCAGGTTCAGGGCGATCGTCGCTCCCTTGCCGACCCGCGGAGGCGCAAACGAAATCGCGCTTCCCTCCAGTGGATATGCGATCACGCCATCGCGGTCCCGGCCGAGCAGCAGCCCCCTGCTTCGCGCCAGCTTCTTCATGTATCGGCGCTTCAGAAACCGCGACTTCCCATACAGCTCCGATTCCGCCGCCTTCCGTCCCTGCTCACCCTTTATCCGCCTCACGGTCGTCTTGGCCGTCTCAGTCAATATGCCGACGGCTACAAGCACTCCGACTGTCGGCAGCAGATAGATGCACAGCGTCTCCCAGCTCTCTCCAAACCGTGCCCACGCCGCACCGCGCAGCTGCACGAGGCCTTCAAAGACCCATGAATCGATGTTGTACACCCAGACCCCACCGGACATGGCGAACAGTATCCCCAGCCCTATACCGAACCCCCGGACCTCGCCCGGTTTCGACTTCCCGCAGAAGCACCAGGCCCCGAAGCCCCCGCAGATCGCGATCAGGAGCACTCGAGCTCCCATTTCCGGCCCCGGCCGCCAACCGATCAACCAGACCGCCGCGCCCGCTCCCAGCAGCGCGAATACCGCCGCCAGCCCAAACCCTTTCCACCTTTCAGACATAACTCATCTCCTTTCCTTCAATTCCCACCGCCGCCCGACGCACCGCTTCCAGCCCTGTTTCGAACGCCGGCACCGAGCCGGCTGGGCGTTACTCCACCGAGCCGGCCCGTGCTTCCCGACGCTACGCCGATCATCCGGTCCGCTTCGCTCACACCCGACGCCCGACCGCCGATCCAACTCATCACAGCGTCCGGCAACATCTCGATCAATTTCAAGGAAGCGTTCAGCAGTCCGTAGGCGATCATCACGTAAAGCGCCACGAACACCGCATACTGGATCAAGCCTGGCCCGAGCTCTTGCGAACTGTCCTTCATCTGCGTCAACCAGATCGAGTTGAACAGTTCGATCACGACCGTGAACACCAGGTAGCCGATGACCAGGCCCAGAATCATCAATGGCGGCCGCAATACCACCCCCGCAAGCGTCACCAGCCCGCCCACCGTCGAGTTTGTCGTAAGGCCGCTTCCCTCAGTCCGCGCCGTCTGCGCTGCCAACCACACGGTCATGGCAATAAACGCCTCGACCACCGCCAAAATCCAGACCAGCAGCCCGAACAGGAACCGGATGAACGGCAGAGCCGGCACCAGATAGGCCAATATCGCGCCCCCGATCAGCAACGCCATCAGCACCATCGTCACGATGCCGTCGATCACCGGCCAGGTAGCCTCGAACAGATCGGCCTTGAGCGAAAAGCCCAAGGCCTGGGCATCGCCCAGGTTGGAGACCGCCGCAACTTTCATTAACGTCCCGGACGCGATCAGGACTGCCGTTATCAAGTTGTGCCCGATCGCTGCCATCTCCGCGATCGGATTGTCCCCATCTACATCCAACACGCTCTCAAACGCGAAGAATGCCGAGTAGAAGAACTGGCTGAGAACGCTACCGACACCCCCGCCCGCCGACCCCGTCCCCGGCGCCCTACTACCTATCGCGCTCACCGGCGTCCCCGCCGCCGTCGCTATATCCTCGCTTATCTGGAACAGCGCCTTGAACGTCTTCTTGTCCTGGTCCTTCATGGCGAGCATGGGCGGCGTCACCTCCGGCCCGCTCACCACCGTCCAGTTGAACTCACCGATCCTCTGGGCAATCCGGTTGAAAACACTCCCCGCCGTCGTCCAGCTCCCGTCCTCCGCCTGCTCCCCCGCCAGCTCCTCGACCACAGCCTCATTCTGCTGCACGCTCTCTGCCTCTACCGCCGAATCGACAATCCCCGAATAAACCCTGACGCCATCCACAACCGCCGCGCTCGCCGCCGACCAGTCCATCGGATCACCAAAGCGCTCTCCGTCCTCGTAAGGTTCCGCGATCTTCCTCGCCACAGGAGCCACGACCTTCCGCGCCTCCTCCATACCCTTCAGATGCGCCTTCGCGACCTCCCCTCGCGGCCCTTCGAGGTCCAGGCCAACGAACCTCACTTCCCCGCAATGGCTCCGGATATCGTACCCCTGCCTCCCCTGCGCCACGGCGTAGCGCCAGACCAACATCCCCCTCGAAGAACTTTTCGTCGGCCCCGTCGCCAGCCTCTTCCCGGCAAGTTCCCGGCAGACCTCAACGACGAGGAAATCCACCATCATCATCTTACGGCCCTCGCTCGACGGCTTCGGCGCAGACACCTTCGAGCTGCCCAACAACGACCCTGCGAACGGCTTCCAGACCGACTGCGCGAAATCCCCCCCGACCCCCGCAAGATCGAGAACGATGTGCTGCCCGCCCGAAGGACCGCCCGGAAGGGGAACAAGAAGCGCGACCGACGCCACGATGCGCACGATCTCCCAGCCGCCGAAACCGAGGCGGCCGGTCCGGCCCGTATCCATGACGGCGGCAGCCGTGTGGTAGATCAGCAGCACGCCCACGAAGATCAGAACGCCAGCGTTGAAATAGCCGACCATCTCTCCAAGCGCCGCATAGGCGCCATTCCCGCCACCGTCGCCGCCGCGCAGCAAGTCGAAGAGGTCCCGGCCCGCCTCGTCCACGATCTCGAACAGGTCGGACTCGAACCCCTGGCCCCAGGCGACGCCGGCGCCGAGCGCAAGCCCCAAACCCACAAGCAACAGCCCTGCAACAAGCCGGGCCGCACCCCGTCGCGACCGGAACCGCCCCGCCTCGAGACGACTGCCCTCCGGAACCCGCCACAGTTCGCCGACCGATTGCCCGATCCGTCCCGCCGAGGCCCTCACCTGACCGAGCGACCGCCCGAATTCCGGAAGGAAGAGAAGCCGCAGCAGCCCCATCAGCGCTGGACCTGCAGCCAGTCCGCAAGGCCGGGCAGCCGGCGCATTTCCTCAGCCGCCGCCCCGAGCCGCGCGGCCTCCATCGCCCCACGGCGCTCATCCATCTGATACCGCTCCCAGTCCAGCATCAGCGATGCCGCCTGCAGGAGCGCGAGCTCGCGCAAGAGATTGTCGCTGTTCATCGACTGAAGCCCGACCGCCCAGGCCGGGTTCTCGAACCGGCGCGACGTGAGAACCTCCAGCAGCTCGTGCCGGCTTACCCGGCCCCCGCTCCCCGCCGCTCCGGGCGCCAGCGCCGAAGCCCAGCCTGCAAGGCCGACCGCCGGCTCGCGCGCGCCCCTGGACCTCGCGAACCAGTCGGACGCCAGGGCCGAGCGCGCGTCAGCGGAACGCGCCAACATGGCAAGCTCACGATCCTGGTCCGTATCGACCGCACGAAGCGGATACCGGTCCCATACCAGCGGCGCCGCCAGGTTCTTCCCAAGCGCATCCGCAGCCAATCGATCGTCGGCATCCTCGAAGGTATCGACGTCGAAAAGCGATCCCGCCTTCAGATCCGCGTCGTGCCACCGCGGATCGCCCTCGCACACATCCGCCCCCGCCTTGAGCCGGGCCGGGTCGCAATGCTCCTGCGTCCAGACGCCGAAGCGCCGCTTCGTATCAGCCGCCATGCCGGCCCCACCGCCGACCACGGCGCTGTCCCCGCCGATCCGCCCGGTCTCCCTGACCCCGGCGCGCTCGCCGGCCTGCGCCCCCGCCACGCGGCCTTCGGCAAGACCCGCCATGCCCGTTACCGTCCGGCAGCCCGACGAGGTCGGCCGGTGCTGAAGCTTCGACTGAGTCTCGGCTTCGTCGCGGGCTATCTCCGCCTGCAGCTTGGTCTGCGCATCGACGGCATCCACCACCGATTTGGCACCCTCAGCGATATAGCCGGAGAGCTGCGCCGTCTGGAGCTCAAGCGTCGTAACGATACTGCGCTCCATCCCGTCGATCCGCGCGTTCACCTTCCTGATAACCGTATCCCCAGCCGCCCTGGAGGCGCTCCAGGCGCAACCGCAACACCCCGCATTCGCCGCCGGCGCCGCGACCGTCAACAGCACGGCCGCAACGACGACAGTTCCCGCTATCCGCATCATGTCTTCTCCTCCCCCACGATCCCGCGAAACACCTTCCCGGGATCGGGGTCCACCCCCGGAAGCCTGCGGGTCTTTGGCCGAATATTGAGACCGGGCAGCACGTCCAGTTCGCGGTCGAGCCCGTAGATCGCGCGGTCGAACGGCCGCGTGACCTTCTCCCGCCACACCTTCTTGGCCGCATCGCAGAGCTCGCCGAACAGGTCCGGCAATGTCGGGAGCCGAACCAGCGCGTCCCACGTCGGAAAGTTCAGCAAGTCGCAGGAAAGGTCGAAGATCGAGTCCGGATCGCCGATCCCCTCTTCCGGGTGCCGGATCACTACCTGATCGCGCTCCACGCCCCTCACCGCGGAATCCTCGAGCGCCCTGGCGACCGCCGGATCGCAGTCAGCCGAACCGGCCGACTGGGCCACCGCCGGCAACGCCATCAACGCCAACGCCAACGCCATAAATACCCAGCCGCATTTCCCCATTCCCAAGGCCTCCTTCATCGCCTGTTCAACATGTCCGTCGACGGCGACTCGAACGCGCCAACATCACCGAACAGCGAGGCGGTCGCGAACCCGACCATCGACAACAGCACGAGCAACGCGCCCGCAACGATCCGTCCCTTGCTCTCGGTCATCAGCGCACGCCACAACAGCAAACCGCCTCCCGCGAGGAACACCGCGCCCACCGCACAGAACAACCATCCGTAAGGCTCGATCCGCACAAACCGGATCACCGCATGATCCGCCTTCCCGGCCGCCGCCATCCACGACACCAGAAAGACCGCCAGCGCCGTCACCATCGACAATCCCGGCCTCATGAAACCGCCCTCCCAAGTTCCGCGACCGTCGCGCTGCGCACCGCCTCGTCGGCAAGCTCATCCAGGATTTCCGATTCCTCTACCGACGCCTCCATGCCTCGGCCCTCCAGCGCGCGGGACTCCGCATCGATGCGGTCCCGCGCCGATCCGGAGGGAAACATGGCCGCCAGCACGCCCCGACCGGCCGCGGCGCCGATCCGCCTCTGGACCCGGTTGCGCAGCGCCACATCGCGAGGCGCCGTGTTCAGCGCCCAGAGCTCGACCGGACCCACGGAGTTCACCAGCATCTGTTCGAGCCGCCCCCCGGCATCCATCGCGACATGCAGCGCCGGCGCACCCGTCCTCGAAGGCCCCGTCAGGCGGAACCGGATCGCATCCACAGCCGCCTCCCCGAGCGCGAACATCTTCGCGAGGTGGCGCGCCTCGTCCTCCGTGGTCCCGCCTGAGCCCAGAATCCAGAACCCGGTCGCAAGCTCGGCCAGGTCGCCGAAATCTCCCTCGCGCTGCGAGGCCAGCATGAGCCGCACCCGCTGCTTGCGCGCCTCTCGCACGTCCCGATCCACCTGGGCCCGGACGCCGGGCGCCGCGGATGTGCGATGATACTCGTCGAACACGAGGCGCTTCGGCGTCTCGCGCACCTCCCGGACCCGCTGCCGGTGCCACTCCCGATAACGCTCGGGCACAGCCATCAGCACTTCCTCGCCGATCCACCAGTGCCGCGTCAGCACATGCCGGGCCAGCATGTACATGGCCGCCGTCTGCCGGTCCGCCTCGGGCGTGCCTTGCGGCGCAACCGCCCCCAGATCCATCGCCGCGACCCGCACATTCCCCATATCGAATACGGTCGGCTCGAACATCAGCGGCCACTGCCCGGACAGCGCCGTCATGATGCGCACCACCGCCGCCGTCACCGGCTCCCCGCCCGACCCGTAGGTTGCCTTGCCGACCAGGTCCTGCACTTCCGCCTGGCGCACCGCCGTCAGGCAATCCAGCAGCGTCGGAACCGCGTAACGCTGCGCACGGCCGGCTGCATCGATCTCGCCAGCCTCGAAGAGCACATCCACCGCGTCCCACCAGAGCGGTCCCGCAGGCAAGTGCACCCCCTGACGATCGAGAGCCGCGTCGACTTCCCCGTCCCGGCCGCGCGTGTAGGGATGCGGCTCGCCCCCCGGCCTGCCGTCCTCCCTCATCCTGTAGATCACGTCGATCATCGGCGAGATCGTCTCGGCCACGCCATCCGGCACCCCGTCCGCACCCGCCGGCGTCAGGATGAGCGACAACAGGTTCGTCAGGAACGCCCGCTCCGGCGGCAGCGGGAACCGGCAACCCAACTGCGTATCGCAGGGGTTGATCGCATGCTCGCGCGTCATCTGCGGCGCGAACCAGCCAACCTCGAAGCGCCGGTCCTCCGGCAGCCCCTCGCGGATCATCGAGATCAGCCCCGACGAGGACGGCCCGATATCGACCACCGCCAGCAAAGGCAGGCGCCGGCGTCCACCCTGCAGGCAGAAGGCCAGCGACAGCGAGCCCAGCAGCACGCTCTTGCCCCGGCCCGGAATGCCGTAGACCAGGTCGAACCCGAAGTCGCCGCTCTCCTCCAGGCTGTAGCCGAGCGGCTTGCCGTCCTCGCTCCTGAAGAGATAATCCGCTCGGTCCGGCCGCACCGCAGACGCCGGCCGAAAGAGCGGCAGCATGCCGAGCACACTCGCGAGCGGCGCCAGCGCCGGCTCGGCCGTGCCCCCCGTCGCGAACCCGGGCACCGACGCCGCAAAGGCCTCGAGCACGTCGCCCACCAGCGGAGAGAACTCGCACTCGCCCCAGCCCTCGCAGATCTGCTGCATCCGCCCCAGCCTCCGCGCCAGCTCCGGCTCGCCTTCTTCCCCGTCGACCCAGGACAGCAGCCCTATCCGGAGCCGCACGATCGCCTGCTCGTCACCCCGTAGCGCTCGCAGCCCCGCAAGCGCATCGCGGACATGCCGGCTGTCCTCCGAAGTCACCGCCAGCACCGAGGCCGCGGCCAGCGCGATCGACGGTCCCGAACCGGAAAGCCCGCCGCCTTCGAAAGACAGCGAGAACCGGAACGGAATCCCCCCGTCCGCAAGCCGGCTCATCAGCTCCGAGAACGGTCGTTCAACGCGCGGTCCGAGCACCATGTCCACCGCGCCGTAGAGCCTCCCGCCGATCCGCAGCCTGCTTGCCTCCACCTGGGGCTCCCGCACCAGCAGCTGCGGCGCCAGCGGCGGTGGAAACGAACCGAGCTCGGGCGGTTCCGTGAACCGCGGCCAGACCTCGTCCTCCGGACCGACCGGCCGCCAGTCCGGACCTGCAGCGTCCGGCCCGTTCAACAGCACCCGCATGACGCGGACCGCTTCATGTGAGCCGAGCTCTTCCGCCATCAACCCCGCTTCCTTCAGCAGCGAGGTCACCGTTGACACAAAAGCTTCATGCCGGGGCGGCAGGCTGTCCACGACCTGCAACGGACATTGCGACTCCCGGATCCCCGGCAGCCACCCCTTCAGCCGGGCCTTCAGCTCACGCTTCTCGCGGCGCACTTGCGGCCCCGGAACCACGTCCGGCCTGGTCCAGCAGGCCAGCGCGCAAGTTTCGCCCGTAAGCAGGCCCGCCAAACGCTCCGAGCGCTCCGCGATCACGTCGCCCAGAGCGAGCCCCAGACGCTCGCACTGGCGCCGCTGACGCTCCGCCGCCGCGTCGATCGCCGCCCGCGCCGCATCCGGCGCGCGTTCCAGCACGATATGAAGCCCGTGCCCGCGGTCCAGGAACACACCGTTGAGACGACGCTTCGCGAGCTCGACAAATTCTCCCAGCTCCTTCTTCCCGGTGATCGACCGCGCGCCCTCGATGCGCACCAGCGATACCAGCGACCCGTCACGGCAAAGGAGTGCGTCGCCGGCGAGCGCCACCGGTTCCATGAACGCCTCGAGCGGCTTGCGCCGGACCGTCCACCAATAGCGGACCGCGTCGTTCAGCTGCCGGAACATGGCTCCTGACCGGCTATTGCATCTTCGGCCGGGTCAACGTGCCGCCCCCCTGCAGATCGAGCGTCCCGCCGAGCATCTCGACCCCCGACGGGAAGAAGATCATCGCGACGCCGACCAGCGCGGTCACGGCCGCGCCCATGAAGCTCTGCTGCTGCGGATTGTCCTGCATGCGCTTGAATTTGTAGAAGCCCATCAGCACCAGGAACCCGCCGACCACGTAGAACAGAATCTCCACGACCAACGGAAAAAACGACAATGCCGACGACGATTTCTTCGCCATGTCGCCGAGATCCTTGGCCAGTGCCGGCTCCGCCGCAGCGAACGCCAGCAACAGGAATACGAACCAGGCCATTCGCCCACTCGTCGTTATCGAACCCATTGTTCTTCTCCTTTCAGATTCCGGTTCCCTGAGTAATCTTCAGCGGCGCGATCCCGAGCGTGTTCTGCACCCGGTCGATCACAAACAGGATGTGCCAGCCGCACACGCCGCCGATGATGTGCGCGGCCGCCTTCCCCGCCGTCGCGCCGTTTCGTCCTTCCGCTGAATCGCGAAGCACGAACATGCCGCGCAGGAACGAGAACAGCCCGACGAACTGCACCACCTTGAACACAGCCCAGAGCATCAAGTCGTAACGACCCGACCGCTCTCCCTGCGCATAGCCCAGACTCGCCGCCGCGCCCTGTTCGGTTCCCCCGAACAGGGTGTGGCCCCAGGCATTCAGCCATTGCGGGAAGGTCAGGAAGACGATCGCCACCAGGAATGTCAGCACCGTGCCCATCCCCGATGGCCCGCGAAGGCCCTCCTCACCCGAACGCATCAACCGTAACAGCGCCTGCAGGAACACGGCCCCGCCGATCACATAGCAGGCGATCTCCACCAGCGCGCTGCCCGGCACCAACAGCGTCGCCACCAGTGCAACCAGCGCCTCACCGATGCCCTTCGCATCCATCAGCGTTGCTCCTCGCCAACGCCGCCCGACCTGCGCACGCGTTCCACACGCGGCGGCTCCGGCTCGCGCGCCGCCGCCTCATCCGCCGGCGCCCGCGACGCACGCTCAAGCCTGGCGGCAAACATCACCGCCACTTCGGCATTGCGCGGAATCTCGACAGTCTGCCTGGACGGCGCCTGCTCCAGCAGCACCTCGCCGACCCGGCCAGCCGCCGCCGCCAGTCCCGCATCCTGCGCCTGGCGCGCACTCCGGGCGCTCTCGTCGGTCACCACCGCCCCGCCGTCCGCGGTGACAACCCGACGCTCCGGCTGCGCCCTTGCGATCAGATATTGCTCAACGAACCCGGTCGCCGCCGGCAGCAGCACGCGCTCCCACCAGTGATAGGAAACCTCGCCCGCCACCCCGAAGCAGGCGCAGTCCAGCCCCACGGCCACCGCGTCCACCGGAACCGTCTCGCCGCCAACGTCGAGTGACGACAGCCGGATCACCATCCGCTCTTTGACCAGCTGGAACTCGCCGCGCGCCACCGTCCCCGCCAGGGGCGGCTGCAGCAGCTCGATCAGCACCGGCCCCGGATAATCCGAGTTCACCGCATGCATCACCCGCGCATAGAAGGCATCGCCCGCGCCAACGCGGGGCAGCGGACGCTTCACGGGCTCTACCCGCTCACGACGCTCCCCGCCCCTGCGTTCCGCCTCACCCGATCCGTAACCGATACGCCTGATATCCGGCTCCCGGTTGATCGCCTCGATCAGCGCCGCAACGATCGCCCCGAGGTTCCCCTCGTCATCTCCCGTCCCGACCGGAGCCACCGAATCTTCCGGTACCCACTCCGGACGCTGTTCCACCCGCTCCACAGACACGACATCCGGCTTACCGGCCGATGCCGGCACATCGGTCTTTTTCCGAACCGGCACCACGTCGGGCGGCTCCATCGCCTCCCGAGCCGTACCGTCCGCCGCACCCGACAGGACATCGACATGCGACCCCCCCTTGTCCCCGGATTCCCCAAGGCGCTGAGCGTCCCGCTTCTCAATGGTCTCCCCGAACATCCGCGTGCCGACACCCTCGGCGGTATTGAACTTCTGATCCGGCGTGATCCCCTCGAGGGCCCAAGCGGCCGAGCCGACCGCCATTCCGAGAACCGCACCCAGGACAAACCGAGCGAACATCAGCCATCGCCCTCGACGGCCGTGCTCCACAGCGGCGCACTCGCGTCCCGGATCGACAGCCGCCGCTCCCGTCCGTCCAGCGACACCCAGACCAGCGGCGCCCAGGGGAGCCTGTAAGCCCACCGCCCGCCCGAGCCCCTCTCCGCCGCCCAGG
Source organism: Alphaproteobacteria bacterium (assembly GCA_965261985.1). GTDB lineage: Bacteria > Pseudomonadota > Alphaproteobacteria > Bin95 > Bin95 > Bin95. Next base: position 1,955,103 of record OZ253490.1, on the reverse strand, counting down.
GACCCGGCGACAGCACGACATGCCGGCTTACCAGCAGCAGGTCCTCGCCCTGCCGCCAGGCACGGTCCCCCGTCTCGCCCCCGTCGATCTCCACCCTGACAGCACCGGTCGGCGCCACGCCCGACAGCAGCGCCGCCAACTGCTCGTCGCCCGCATGGAAGCTCGCGGGCCGCATGAGCGCAGCCGCATCCACGCCCGGCCCCGGACGCCCGAGACGCATCTCCACACGGAAATCGCTCTCCGCCCCGCCGGAGTCCTGCAACAGAACCACCAGCGGTTCGGCCAGGTCACGCAGCTTCACCACCAGGTTGCCGGCGAGGAACCGCCGTTTCGGCGCGAGATAAACCAGGTGACCGCCGCCGCTCTCTTCGCCGCCGTCGCCAGGCAGGAACTGCGAGTCCACCAGGACCTCCTCTATCGGCCAGGGCGACCCCGTCGTATCCGTCCAGGACAACACCGTCGTAAACCCCTGCCGGACCTCGACCGCCGGCACCTCGGCGCCGGCGCCCGGATCGACGGCAACACGCCTGATCCGCCCGCTCGGCTGGAGCCCGCGCCCCTGGGACGCCGCCCGCTGCGTCTGGCGCACGAGCTCGCCCAGAATCCGGATATCCCGCTGGGTAAGCGGCATCACCCGCCGCCCCGCCGTCGCCGCTTCTTCCTCCGGAACCGCATATCCCGGCCAGACATCCCCCGGCCTCGGAGCCTGCCCTTCCGAAACGCCGACGACCCCGGCAACACCCAGCGCCACAACGACTGCCGCAATAGACGCTTCCCTCATATCCGCCTCGCCTTCGTCGCGATCACCTGCTCGATCCCGATCCCCGCCGAGCGCTCGTCAAACGGAATCCGCATCACAAGCACCTTCGTCACCATCTTCGTGGACGAGGTCTTCCGCCCCGCGTGAAACGTCACCACCATCGGAAACTCGAGCTGCCAGCCCGCGCGCCCGTCCGCGAAAATGCGCGCGTCCGTCACCACCGGCGCCCCTTGGGCCACCGCGCTCGCAACCTGGAAATTGTCCCTGATCCGGTCGAGATAGAGGCTCTCCTCCAGCCCGCCGATGAACGAGTCGTAGCCGTCGTCCGTGAAATACTCACGGACCGTCGCCAGCCTCGCCTGCCAGTCGTGATGACCGAACGTGAACGCCTCCGTCACGGCCGTCACCGTCCAGTTCTTCAGCGAGGCATCCGTGCGCACGGGCTCGTCCAGGCCCTGGGCCTCGATGACCTTCCCGTCCGGCGTCGCCGCGATCGTCACATAGACCGTGTCATGCAGATCGATGTAGCTCCAGAGCGCCACCGTCAGCAGCACGTTCATCGCAAGCAGCACGAACGCGATCCGGCGCCAGCCGTGATGCGCCGAGCGCTCGAAGGAAAAGCTGCGCGCTGCCGCCGCAACAGCCTGGCGGAGGTCGCTCATCGGGCCCATCCCGGCGCCCGATCAATCAAGAGCCACGCCTCCAGAAACCCCAGACCGAATACCCAGCCAGATACAAGAACGACGAAACACGCCGCCCATACGACCAACCCGACCACGTCGCCGCGCCGCCAGCCCCGCAAGGCAAGGAAGCCCGAACACACCGACGCAAATGCGAACGCCACTCTCAAGATCCAGCCAAAGGCTTGCTCCCCCGGCGTCCACCGCAACAGCAGGTCCTGGGCCTTACTCCCGTATGGATCGGCCAGTCCCGGCAACGCGACTCCGACGCACAGAACCGCAGGCACGGCCCCCGCCATCGCGGCCCCGAGACCCGCATCCGCCGCACGTTTCAGCCGAACGCGCATCGCTCAGTCCACCAACCGCATTGAAACGGCCAATGGCGCAAAGGCGGGCGCTCTCCCCAGCACCCAGACCAGCAACCAGAAAACCGCGGCCACCGTCCCTAGCGCCGCAACGCCCCCGACCCGGACGGGCCTGCCGGCGTCGAAGCGCCCTTTCAGCCTCACCAACAGGTGCAAGGTCAGCCCCAGGGCCAGCGCAAGGCATATCCAGAAGAGAACCCAAAACGGCGACGGCCCCGAGCGCAGCAGCAGGTCCTGCGTCATGTCCCCGTATCTCGCCGCCATACAGGGCCATGCAATCGCAATCCACGGGATCGCAACCACCACAACAGATCTACCGACCCGCCCCGTCATCTGGACGTCCCTTCGCCGAACCAGGCGGTGAAATCCGCCCCGACAACTGAGGAGACCTCACCGTCCGGCCTCTTCATCAACGCATAGGGAACGAACTCCGAGCCCGTCCGCTCGAACAGCCTCCGATTCAGCGCCACTCCGGCTGCTGCATGCGCTCCCAGCGCCGGCCACTCATCATCGCGGTCCAACGTGAACCAGGTCATCGCCCGGTTCTCCGAACCCAGCACCAGCTCCGCCATGGCCTCAGCCTCGGCCCCGCGAGCCCCTACCGGAACCACCCGCAGCCTGATCTCGCCATCCAGCGCCCGCCTCGCGAGCTCCGCGACCCCCGCCCGGGAAGGAGGACAGGTCGGGTCCGCGAAGATCGCCACCTGCGGACCCGTCTGACCCAGGTCGAACCCCTCCACCGCCAGCGCGCCCTCGAGAAGCCCCGCCGGCGGCGCCGGCGCCGATCCTCCGCGAGGCGGCACCACGGCCCGGGACGCGCTGGCCTCAGGCGGCTCCACCTTCGGTACCGGAGGTCTGGCCGGCGTCCGGACATCGCCACGCACACGCGCCACGTCCTCCCGGGCCGCCGCCACCTGCCTGCCCGTCAACTCCCGGCCCTCCGGCGCGAACAGCAGCCCCATCACTCCATGGCCGGTCTCGTCCACGTAAAGCGTGTAGGGAGACCGTCCCCGGGGGGAGACCAGCCAACCGTCCAGCGCGCCGCGCCTGCCCAGGAACTTCACCTCCGCCCCGCCCGCGCGGAGCCCGGCAACCAGTTCCTCACGCCTTTCGACGCCCATCGCACCATCCCCAAGCAGCACCGACGCTCCAAGAACGACCGCCATCACCGAAGCCCGCCTCGTCATCGCCCATCTCCGTCAACGGTCGCGCTGCTGACCGGCCATACCGCCACCATTCCTGCGCTCAACAAGGTGAAGCTCCACCAGAGAGACGCCGCCACGCTGCGCATCTCGTGATCCTCGAGACCGAGGCACTCCCGCGCCTTCAAACCCATGCCAGGACTCCGAGGAACAGCACCGTGCCAGTCACGATCGCGAAACCCACCAGGCGCGAGGCCGCGACCAGCTGGATCGCCCTCACCGTCATTGCCTTCATTCGCTCTGACTCCCTCACTACGGCGCCGCGTCCATCAGGACATCGATATGCAATCCGATCCTGTCCTCCCGCCTGCCCAGAAATTCTTCCGGACCGCGATGCGCCCGGACCGCTTCCACCGCTTTCCCGATGGGAGGCGTCCGCTCCACTCCAGGTCCCTCGAACACAGGCTCCACATCGAATGCCTCGTGTCGCTCCCCTCGCTCTGCGATGCGCTCGGCCTCTCGCAAGTACCCCTGAGGCACTGCAATGGGGGGCGTCCTGACGCCCCTCTCCCCCGGAACCAACACAGGACCAGCGATAGGCGGTGGGTTTGCCGGTTCATCCGTCCACCCTGCGCCTCGTCTCACAGATGCCGGTTCCGCCTGCCAGACTCCCCGCAGCTCACCGCCGTCCACCAAGCCAAGAGCCATCGCCATCGCCCCGCACAGCAGAAAACCCCCGAAGCCCCCGGAAATCGCAGAAGCGACCGCCAACTTTCCCGATCCCCCGGTCCTCTCCCGCCTCTCCAGCAAGCGCCGGATGTCGTCGTGCATCCACTCGAGACGCAGCTTCCCCGTGTCATCCACCGTCCCAACCGACCTGTCGGACTGCTCTCCCCTCTCCAGCAAACGCCGGATATCCTTGTGCATCCCCTCAAGGAAACGCTTACCTACGTCATCGGCTCTATCGACCTCTGACTTGTTCGTCGCTGCCTCCAGGCGGGCCATCTCCACGACATGCGCAATCCTGTCGAGTTTCCGCAGAACTTCCTGCACGTACCTCCACAACGCCTCCCCCATCACTCTCCCTCCCTTCCTCGCCAGACATGCTTCATCGCCATCGAGGAACCCTCCTCCGACAGCCTTCCCGCCGGCGCATCCGGAACGTCCCCGAGCGCCGCGAACAGCAGCCCCGACGCCTCCTCGAACGTGAACCCCCGAAACACCCGCCCGTCGTAAACCCGGTAGTGCCGGTCCGTGCGCCACACGACCTCGACGCCGGCGCGCGCACCCCAGCGCGACATCACCGAGCGCAGCGTCTCCTCCGACCACACACGCCAGTCCGACGCGCCCGCGCGCGCCATCGCCAGCTCGATCCCGCCTTCACGAATTCCTGCAGGCCGGATGTGAAGCTCATCCCCGAACCGGCGCCACGCCAGACCCCGGTCGAACAGCAGCGAACGCCAGTCGCCATACGCCTGCTCGACCGGCCACCCGGCTTCCACGCGCCGGTCCCAGCGCAGCTTCACACCGGCAGGGCCGAGACGCGCCGCCGTCTCCGCAAGCGAGGTCTCGTCCGGCGCATGCAGCCATACCGTCTCGCGGCTCCCCGGCTCCCACCGGAACCCCGCCCACGCCGCCGACGCCGTCGCCAGCCCTACAGCCAATGCAAGTCCGCAAAGCGCCGATAACGGTCGAGATAAAGCGCCCGCCGGCCCCGGCAGCTTGCCGCCCGAACCCGCCTCAGCGCCGCTCCCAGCCGGTATCCCCGCGCCTCCGCGATCCGGAACGCAAGGAACGCAAACACCAGAAGCGCCGTCGTCCAGAGGTTCGGCCAGAACAGCCAGGCGAACGCCATCAACGCCAGGCGCGCATCGAAGCCCCAGATCCGCACCGCCCGCGCGCTGTCGCGCCAGACCACGCCCTCCATGCCTGCCTCCCCGCAGCCTCACCGCCGCTCTCCCGCAATGCCGTGCGAAGCCCTGATGCGCGCCAGGTCCATCGGGCCGATCCGGCCCTCCGCCGCCACCGCCTCGGACTGCGCCACAAGACCCTGGCCCCTCTCCCGCAGCGCCTCCGATATCCGCCGCGGCCAGAGCCGGCGCTCCATGTCGAGCAGCTCCGCCTTCAGCTCCGCATCGAACACCAGCCATTCCCGAATGGCCGTCCGTCCCCCCTTGGGGTTCGGCAGCAGCACCTGCGTCACGACCAGGTTGAGCATGTCCACCAGCGCCGCACCGCGCTCGTCCCGCTCCTCCTCGCGGAACTCGCTCAGCATCCGGCGAATGGTGTTCGCGACCCCGATGGTGTGCGTCGTGCTGTAAACCGCGATGCCGAAGTCGGCCGCGTTGATCGCCGCCTCCACCGTCTCCCGGTCGCGCGCCTCGCCCACGACCACCGCCGCCGGCCGCCGGCGCAGGCTCGCCCGCAAGCCGTCCGCAAAGCTCTCGAAATGACGCGGGATCTCCGAGCTCGACATCAGGCTCGTTCCCCCCGTCTCCACACCGTCGAACACGAACTCGATCGGCGCCTCGTAGCTCTGGATGCGACCCGCCCCCACTTCCAGAAGACGCCTGGTCCCCGCCGCCAGAAGCGTGCTCTTGCCGCTGCCCGGCACACCCGTCACCAGCGTGAGCCCCGTGCAGGCCTCCAGCGCCGCAACGATCTCTTCTTCTATATGCAGCTCATCCAGGCTCGGAGGATCGCCGGGCAGCAGCCGCATCGTGATGTTGATCCCGAACCCGTGCCTGACCTGCACAGGCGAAAGATTGCAGCGGAACCGGATAGCCTGCCCGCGCTTGATGCTCGCTGCATGCCCGCAATCGACCGCCCGGCCCGACCGAAGAACCCCGTCCGCCGTCTCTCTCGCGATCGCCCGCGCAACCCTCTCTACAGTCGTGCCGTCCAGCAACGCCCCCGTCGCCCGCCGCACCCGCCCGTCCACCTCGATCAGCGCCGGCGCCTGCGTCTGGAACGAAATGTCCGACGCCCGCTCCACCCACGCCCACCGCAAGAAATCGTCGAGCTTCTCCACCGGAAACGCGTGCTCGCCGGGCTGCCACAAATCCGTCACGGCCCCGTCTCCGCCCACACCGGAATCCCGGCCCCCGCCGCGCCGTCATCATTGCGGAACACAAAGCCCCGCCATTTCCTCGCCTGAACCTGGAGCTCCGCCGGGCGCCCAAGACGCACCAGCGTCTCGCCAACCCGCATCACCTGTCCGTCTCCGGACGTCGCGGACCGGCTCACTTCGATCCTCGGAGCGCCCACCATTCGCGCATCGTGGAGGGTGCCCCACCGCGCGATCCCTTCCAGCATGGCGTTCAGGCGGTCGAGATCGGCCGCGAAGATCGCGTCCGCCTGCTTCACGCCTTCACTCCAGCCCTCGGCAATCCAGCGCGCCCAGTCGGCTTCTTCCCTGTCATCGCGAGGGAACAGCAGCGATACCGGCGGCTCCGGGACCCGCCACCGCCGCACCAGGTAGTCCCGCCAGTGCGGAGGCGACGTCGCGAGCCGCTCGGGTTCCACGATCCGCACCACCCGCGCCGCCGAGGCCGCGCGCCGACCGTCCCTGCCGAGCCTTATTGCCTGCCGCGTCTCACCCACCACAGGAGGCACCAGCGTGAACCCGTGCCGGGTCTCCGTCAGCAGCCGGAAACCGTAAAGCCGGTCCAGCTTGGCCGCGTGCTTCGCCACCACGTTCCGCTCGATCACCCAGGACCGATGTGCCAGGCCGCCCTGCGCTCCATAAGCCAATGCCGCCGCGCGCATCGCCTCCCGGCGCTTCTCCTCTCCGAACTCGACCCCGAGATCCACTCCAGGCTTCGACTCCAGAAGCGCGGAAAGATCCGGAGGCCCGGACCTCTCTTCTGCCCAGGCCGAGACCACACACAACGCAGCCAGGAGAGCCCAAGCCACCCAGAAGATCGCTTTGGCCCCTCTGCCGGCCGGAAGGAGGAAGGCTGGATGTCTCACCGACCCGCCTCCCGTCTGACGGCGGCGATCCGCTTCACATGGAACCGGGCGTTCATGACCGCTATAGCAATGCTGCCGCCCAGCCAGCTGAACGCCAGAACCCAGCCGCCGAGCCGCAGCATTCCCAGACCGACCCAGAACAGAAGCGCGAGAACGCCCATGACAACACCCGAAACGACCGCGCCCGACACAAAAGCGGACCGGCGTGCGTAAGAACTTCGCCACCTCGGCGTTATTTCGATGCTCTGCTGGTTCGCCGCATTCACCGGTTTCATGGTGTCATCCACCCTGGGAGCCAACGGTTTCTGGACACCGATCGCCATCGCGGTTTCAGGATCGCTTATCGGTCCGTTCTTCATCGCCGGCCTCCTCCTGACGATCCTCTCCTTCTCCGCAGTAACAATCCGCGTCCGACAAATCGGCGTTGCCGCGATACTTTTTCTCCTGGCCTTCGTCTGGTATCCGCTCTGGGGACACGAGGCGGTCACACTGCTCATCCGCGCCATCGGACACGCATATTCAATCGCTGAAAGGCGATATTGCGTGCTTCCGGTCATCGAAATCTGACAGCCCACAACAGAACCGCTCCGCCGATTGCCGACCAGAGCACCAACAGGGCCGCGCATATCGCTGCGCCAAGCGGGAATCCAATCCCCGCTCCGATCATCTCCCACATGAGGCGCGCAAGGCCGAGCGCGGCCAGCCATTCAGCAGTCGCCAGTCCCAACCCGAACGACCAGGCCCGCATTCCCGTCATCCGCCGGATCCCGTAGAACGAGGCTCGTCGAACCAGTCGAGCCGCACCGTCATGCGTCCCGCGTCCACCGTCAGAAGCGCCCTGTGGGCCGCCTGGTTCCCGGCGTCCTGAAAGATATGGATCAGCGGTTCGTTCCTGGCGTCGATCTCGACAAGCACCGGCGCCGGCGGCGGCCGGCCCGCCGTCACCAATGCATAGCCCGCACCCGCAGCAAGCTGCCGCGCCAGCTCCTCGAGCGGACCGATGAAGTCCAGCGTCACCTTCTGCAACAGCTCAGGCGGCGTGTATTTCGGTATCTCCGGAACCCTGAGGTCCGCCTCCGCCGAGCGGGTCTCGGCAAGACGCGACAGAGCGCGCTCAGCCCGGACTGCCGCCTCCGCCAGACGCGCCTCCGCAGGATCGACCACGGAGCCTCCCGGCTCGTTCGGGCCCTCCCGCTCCGACCCGAAATCCAGCGTCTGGCAGCCGGCAAGCGCCACCATCCCCGCGATCATCATTCCTGCCGCTGCCGCACTCGCGCTCATTGCACGAAACTCCCGACGTCCTGGATCACCAGCCACTTGTTGGGATAGGCCGTCGCCGAAAGCGCGCGGCGCATCGGCCCGATCGCCAGCAGCGCATCGGCAGCCGCCAGGAATCCGGCCTCCAGCGTCTCGCCGGCAGGGAACTCGGCCGCAGCGCCCACCTTGAACTGCCGCTCGCTCTTCCAGGCGACCTGCCAACCGGCACGGTCCGCCCAGGCACGCAACACGGCCTCGACCGTGCCATGAACCTCCGGGATCACTTGCCATCCGAGCGGTTCCGCCGGCACCTCGCCTTCCGGCGACGTTTCCTCTTGTCCTTCCACCGCCTCAACAGCATCGGGATCCACTGGCCTTCCTCCCGGCTCCAGTTCCCCTGGAACCTCAGACGCCAGACCCCCCGTCTCGGACCTTCCCTCGGCATCGTCACCCTCCTTCGTTTCCGGCAACTCTCGTCCAGCGACAGCGGCCAGCACGTCGACGGAAATCCCGCCCGGCACCCGCTCCGGGCGCCGCTGCTCGATATCGCCATAGCGGTAGAAGAGAAGGCGTCCGTCCTCCCAACCCCAGTCGTAGCCGGACAGACGCGCGAGTTCGTCGAGCACGGACGGAACCGTTCCCCTCATCGACAACCCGAAAGGTACAGGTGGCTCCAGACGCAAATCACCGTCCAGGACACGCCCCGGCCGCTCCTGGATCGAAGCCTCCACGCCTGCCAGGTCCGCAACCAGCCCGACCAGCTCCCGCAGCGGCAGCGGCGCCAACTGCTTCACCTCGATCTCAAGCTCAGCGATCTCCGCAGGCAGGTCCTTCGACGGCGCGGCGACCGTCACTGTCGCAGCGATCGGAGCCGCGGCCCAATTTCTGCCCGACCCCGACTGCGCCAGTGCATCGAGGCAACCTGCCAACAACACCAGGACCACAACCAGCAACAGGAAAAGCAGTCCAACTCCACCGCTGCCCGCAACCCGGTAATGTTGACGGAAACAATCCCGCGGGTTCGGCACTTGTCCGCTATCCCTATTCCTGCGTTGCACCAAAGCCTCCCACCATTCCGTCTCTTCCATTCTGGCCGCCGCTCTCATTGCTCTGCATCCACCGGGAATTCAGTTTCGTTTATAACAAGCGATATTCCTTCTATATCCACGCGTTCCTTGCTCTTTATCTCCTGTATCCTTTTGATTAGATGCAGTATCGCCCCGTGACTTACTCCGCTATCCCCACGGATAAACACCACGCGCGGTTCTCCACGACTTTCTGCAACATCCAGCCTCGCCTACAACCATCCAACGAATTCTCTCGCCTCTACCGGTCTCCCTTTTCTATTTTTTTGTAACCATTCGCCTTTACCAACTACAAACAACTCCGGCGCACCCTCGATTACCTCTACCCCCTCATCAGGTAAGGGGATATCCAGCACCGAAGTCGTCGACATCAACGGCGCCGTAATCATGAACACAACCAGCAACACCAGCATGACGTCCACTAACGGCGTCACATTGATTTGTGCAAATACGCCGCTACCGCCAATTCTTTTTCGCCGCGCCATCTCGCTCTCCTCAACCACCGCCCTGGGATAGCGCCACTGCAACACCGCCCAGCAGCACCGCAAGCAACAACAACAGCTCCAGCGACATGCGGAACGCCCGCCGCCGGCGCGCGTCCGGCCTCGGCGATCCGATCATCAAGGCCCCCGGCCGCAGCACCGTGCGGTGCGGCCAGACCGGACCCCGCCGGGCGCCCTTATTCCCGCGCCGCACCGAAGGCCCCCAGGATTCCGTTCTGTTCGAAAGCGCCGGCAACCTCCGCCCGGGCCGGGCCGAAGAACCCGCCCCTGATCCGGTTGCCGCTCACGCCCGCATCGAAGACCAGTTCCGCCTCGGCCTCGGTCGGCACGTCCCCCGGTTCCGCACCCGGCATCACAACGATCGCGTCAACGCCCTGGACCTCGACTTCCTCGACATTGCCGGCCCGGACCGGCACGCCGTCGAACCTCACATCCGGCCAGGTCCGCCCCCCGTCCAGCTCCGCCATGCCCGTGAACGCCGCATCGATGCGCCCCACGACGTCGCCGTCTTCCGACATCCCGCCCAGCGGATCGGTCGACCGGTACGTCAGCTCCGCATCGCCCGACAGCCGGCCCTCGACGAACCCTCCCACCTGCGACACCCCCACCATCCGGCCGCGCCAGGTGCCGGAAACATCCTGGCCTTCCCGGATGCGCGACAACTCCCCGCCTGCGAACGCATATCGAAACTCCGAAAGCGCTCCGGGATCCCCGACCCGCTCCAGGAGGATTCCGGCAGCGCCGTGCTGCATCCAGGCCCCGAAGCTCTCCGCGCCGTCTTCCGACCCGGCAACGACTTCGAACGACCCCGACTGCGTCACGACCGGCGCGCGCCCCAGCCAGCCCAGGTTCTCGACATCGATGCCGAAACCCCCGCCGCCGGACGTCCGGCAGCTCGCGCCGGAGCAGCTCGTCTCGTGCGCCTCGCGCTCGCCCGCGCCCGTCTCTTCATGGACCGTCGTCGCGAACATCGCATCTATGCTCGCCACGATCGCCGGCGCCCGGGAAGAACCTCCCCCAACCGTGCCGCTTTCCATGTCCGATCCACCGTCCGGTTCCGCCGGCGAAATCATGAAGTTCGGCCCGGACGGGCCGCCGTCCCCGCCGCCGCATCCGGACAGCAGCACCACGCCGCCGCAGAGCAATGCGAACAACTGCGCCCTCGTCATCCCCGACGCGCTCCTAGCCATCTTCCTGCCGCCTCGCTCCGAACGCGCCGAAGACCCCGAGCTGCTCGAACGTGCCCACGCTCTCCCCATGATCCGGGCCGTAGAAACCGCCCGTGATGCGGTTGTTTCCAACACCCGCCCCGAAGGTCCCGTCCACGCTCACCGGCACGTCGTCGAACCGCAGATAGGGAATGGCGTGAAGCTCGCCCTCCTCCAGCTCGTAAATGTCCGAGAACTCCGCCCGAAGCGTCCCGTCGGCTCCGCTGTAAGTGAGCGTCGTGTCGCCCTGCAGGGGAACCGGGTCCCGCCCGACGCTGCCGACCATGACGCCCTTCCAGACGAGCTCCATGCCCGCCACCGCTACAGGCCGCGTCCCCGTGAGATCGCCACCGGCGACGCCGTAGCGCCAGGTCGTCTCGTAGTCCTCATCCAGCGAGCGTCCGCGCCGGAACACGAACCCGCTGTGCTCCATCCAGGCGCCGTAGTTCCGGTAGGCGGGCGTGTCAGGCGTCGGTTCGCTTACCTCCGCCCGGCCTTCCAGCAGCGTGATGCCGTGACGGCTGAGACGCGCCTCCGTCTGCCGCGTCACCCAGCCCAGGATGGACAGCCCGACACTTTCCGGGATGCCGGCGGATCCGGGCGCACCGCTCTCGGGCCGGCAAACCACGCCCTCGCACTCGACCTCCGCCACGAAACGAGTGAACTCCAGCTCCTCCTGCGAGCCAGGATCAAGCGGGTCCGGGAGGGGAGGGATGCCCGGGCCCGGATCGGGCGGCAGCTCGCGCTGCTCTCCATAGAGATGCGTCGCGAACACAGAGTCCGTCCGCGACAGGATCTCCGCGATCCGGGCGCTCTGCTCCCCGCCGGTCTCCATCGGCGCTTCGGACCCGGGAGGAGGGACAAGCGACGCCGGCGGGCCGTTGTCGCCACCGCCGCCGCAGGCCGCCAACACAGCGGTCCCGACTAGCGCTGTCAGGACGCGACCCCGGCTCGTCATCCGGCAGCTCCCCAGCCCGCGCGTGCCTGCTATCCTTGCCGCAACCTCAAACGCCCCTGCCGCCCGGGAGGATCCCCCACTATGACGACGTTCCACGCCGTCGACGCTTGCATCCACGCCACCCACGCGACCTTTGCCGTCGCGATGCCGCAGGTCCTGGTCGCACTCCCGATGTCCGGGGCCATCGCCACCGGTTGCGTTTTTGTGGCCTGCCAATCCCGGTCTGTCGCCGTATCTGTTTTTTCTCTGCTTCCCATCGGCGTTTTTTGCTACGCCGTCGCGGCTCTGTACGGCACACTCAATCTCCTCCCCAAGTGCTTTTCGTGACGCCGAGAAGTCCGTCCCTGCCTCTGCCAATTGCGCCATAGCAGACAGCTGTTTCCGTCTCACGACCGCCCCTCCACCAGATCGGCCCAGGCGCGCTCTCTTGCCCGCCCCTCCAGCTTGCGAGCCGCGCTGACGGCACCCCAGAAGCCTGTCTTCCGCGTCTCTGCCACGACAACAAGCCACTGACCCGTCGACATTCCGCAGAAGAAAATCGCAAACGCGATTAGCAGCAGACCGCTCAAAACCGTATTGTCCGAAAGGAGTAGCGCCAGGCTCACACCGAGCAGCGCCAGACACACCGGCGCCATGTCGGCAGGCGGCCCCGATCGAACCCTCGACCGTCGAAACAGTACATAGAACAGGACGGCGGAAGCCGGGTAGAACAGGACTCCTGCAGCCACGACCCCCCATGAGACAGCGCAGATCGTACCCACTATCCCAAGGATCAATGCGAGAGCGACCGCCAGCCTGGAGGACTGACCGATATGAACAAGTGGCATGTAATCGACGAATGTCTCGAAACCGCCTCCGTCGTCATTACCCATATTTCGCCCCTCCTTCTCGCTGTTTTCGTCCTTGCCTCTCTTGTCGTTCTCGCTTCCCTCGCGATAAGCCGCTCCCCTGTCGCCCTCATCACCGCCTGTCTCGCCGCCGGCGTCGCGGCCCTTGCCCGTTCCTCCTTCCGCGACTCGCAAACCAGTGTCTTCGACTGCCTTCCCTGAGCCGGGACCCGAAATCACGATTCACCTCTCAACAGACGCCGCAGGCGCCCCCGCTCCCGGCGCCTCGCCTCGCGCATGTCCTGCCGGGCGCCCCGCCCGAACAGCACCCGCCATGGACGCACGCCCAGGCGCTCGCCCACGGCGCCCAGCCAGAGCCAGTCCGCAAGTCCCGACAGCAGTCCTACCGCAACGCCGGAAATCCCGATCGCCAGGGTCCACGGCTCCGCCCTCGCCACGGCCCCGCGGGCCGCAGCCTCGACCGCCGCAGCCATCTCCGTCTTCGTTACCTCCGGATCCCAAAGCCCCATCAAGGGCACCAGCACCGGTCCAATGAAGATTGCGGAAAACACCTTCACAGCCGCCACGGTCATCGCAGCAAACAGGAAGATCCTGAGCTCCCATTCGCATGTCCGGGCCAGCACCCGTCGCAAACGGCCTCCAGTGTCCGCCCCGCGGTCCATCCTGAGGGCACCCAACGCCACGGCCGCCCCCGCCACGTAAGCCAGAAGGACCCAGTGTGCCCCGACGGCGATCCCGGCAAACGCGCCCGCAAACCCCGTCACGACCACGGTGGCCATGATCGTCCGCCCTGACTCACGGATCTCCCAGGCCTCAAGGCCGAGACCCGACGCGCGGCCCTCTTCGCGCCGGATGCCGGAACTCATCGCTCGCGGCCTTCCCCGACACCGAACGTGGCCGGGAACAGCCGGCACCAGCGCCGGTTTTCATTCTCCAGGCAGAGCTCCCGACGCAGCGTCACGGCCGAGAGGCCGAGACGCGCGCGCTCGGTATTCCACTCGACCAGTTCCTTCTGCGCCGCCCGCAGACGCTGGAGCGATTCCACGTCCGCCCTCAGCTCCTCAAGGACCTGCCGCGCCTGCGCATAGGCCCCCGCCCACTCCGACGCCGCCGGCGCCGGCGTCTCGTCTGCGCCCGTGACCGGCCCGACACCGGCCACCACCAGCGCAACTGCAACCAAAGCCGTTTTCACGCGCGTCAGCATCCCGAGCAGTTCCCCACCGTCAGCAATCCAATGAAACCCGTGGACGAATTCAGCGTGCTCGCCGAGACCGCATTCGCATTCACGTTCCCGTCCGCCGTGACATTCGTTGCCGTCACGTCCTGGCGGACATTGGCGCTCTCCGCCTCAATCCGGTTGGTCACGTCAACCTCGTTCGCGACCACCTCACCCGAGAACTCGGCATCGCCCGTAAAGGTCACGTTGCCCGGCGCCACGAAGGCGCCCTCGATCCGCACAGCGCTCCCGACGGCAAGCTCGCCGTCGATCACGAAATCCCCGCCGATGACCGCCTCGGCAGACAGTTCCAGGTTTTCGGCCTCCAGCCTGCCGACCCCCTCGATATCGTTGCCGTTCAGGTCGAGGTCGGTCTCCATCCTGGCCGCATCCGGGCAGCCGCCCCGCTCCCGCCTGAACAGCCAGTCCCCGCAGACGCTCGACGCATCGAACATCTGGTAGACCGCCAACGCGTTCTCCTTCGGATCGCCGCCGGCCGCCGCCTGGAACGCCGTCAGGTCCTCACCGGCGATCGAGGGACCTCTCAGCATCCCGTTCTCGTCCACGACCCCCAACGCCTGCCTGCCGCGCGCCTCGAACACGCCCGACCCCGGCCACCAGTCGTCGAAATCCTGAACGACCTGCATGCTCACCACACTCAGCCCGTCCGCGTGCCCGTCCCCGTCCCCATCCGCGTCCTGCTGCACCCAGACCTTGTGCCCGCGCTTCATCGCATCGCCCTCGCCGAAGCCGTCCGGCAGGAGGTCCTGCGATTCCAGCGTCGTCAGCGAAATCTCCCTCGACGCGGGATTGCTCGTATCGGTCAGGTCCCCGTAGTTCGCATGGACGTATTTCTCGACCTGGCCCGCGAGCACGACGAGCTTCCGCGCGGAGCTCACCTCGATCGACGCCTCGAGCCGGGAGTCCACCCATACCAGGACCTCCGACTGCACCAGCATCAGCATCGGTATGGAGATCACGAAACCCACAACCCACCACATGGCTCAGGGCCCCAGGATCGGCGGGCGGCAACCGGCGCAACTGCCCACCCTGAGAGACCCGATGGTCGCCGACCCGGCGACAGCCTCACCGGCAGCATCCACCGTCCGGTTCGACCGCACCGTGCCAGTTGCCGACACCCCGCCCTCGACGACCATGTCGCCTGTGAGCGCCACCCTCCCCGCAGCGACCCCGCCGCGCGACCTGAATGACGTGCCCACGGCAAGCTCTCCCGGGATCGTCCACGACCCCTGGCCCCCGCCACCGAACGCGAAGTTCCGGTCCGCCTCCACATGCGTCCCCGAAAAGATCTTAAGGCTTCCGCTGGGCCTGACGAGCACGTCGCCCGCCGCATCCACGCGACCGGCGCCACGAAGGCGCCCGCGGTCCGCAGCCGCACTCTCGCCCGCGACAGTCGCGGCCCCGAGGATGTTCCTGCCCGCCTCGAACCGGAGGCGCTGCTCCATTGCCGAGAGTTCCGGCCGCCCTCCCACCGGGCGCCGGTACACCCGCTCCGCCGCATGCCCGATGCCGAAATCAGCGGTCGCGAACATCGACCCGGGCGGCAAGGCGCCCAGCACCGCCACCACATCCGGCAGCCGGACATGCATCGGCGTCTCGTCGCCGCCTACGAAACCCACCTTGTCGAGCCCGCCCATCACCGCGCCTTCGCGGAAGTCCGGAGAGCGGACATCGACACCCGTCCCCGACAGGCTGCAGGCGGCAAGCGGAACCCCGCCCGCCACCACCGCCCCGTAGCGCGCCGCCACCAATCCCAGCTGGTCGGCCTCGCGCAGGCCGGCAGGCAGGAGGCCCTCGCTCTTGAGCTCCGCGACAGTCACCTGCCGGGCGCCCGTCACCGCGCCTTCCTGGACCGCCCGGTGGGTCGCCGCGCAGGTCATGCCCCACACGCGTCCCCGCTCCCGGTTGAGCTCGGCCGCAACCAGCGCCTGGTGGTTCTCACCCCAGACCCCCATGACCAGCGCGGCCAGCACACCGAGCAGGATCGTCGTCAGGACAGGACCCATACCCGCCTCCCGGAACCGGCCGACAAACCGCTCAACCCGCGCATCGATCGGCTACCTGAACGTAACCGTCAGGAAGTTGGCGCCATCGCCCTCAGCGCAGGCTGTCGAGACCCCCGTAACGGTCAGATCCGCATTCTCATCGTCGTTGACCTCGTCCGGCGCCTCGTCCGCCACCTCGATGTTCACCACACCGCGGCCCGCGACCCACTTCACCGCCGTCCGCGCGCACTGGTCGTCATCCATGTCCGCCAGCGTGATGGCCACGCGTTCGTCATTGCCGAGGATCGTCACCGCGCCGCCATAGGGATGCAGGATGCCGGTGCCCGCCGAGTCCATCGCGCTGCGCGGCACCTTCTCGTGCTTGATGAGCTGTGGAACGAGATTGGTGTCATCGCCCAGATCCGCCTGCCCGGCGAAGACGACCTGAACATTCGCCCGAAGACGGACGATCAACGCCTGGGTCTGGCCCTCCTTCGTGTCGGCAACGCCCTCCTCGAAGGCGCCCATCAGGTCTGCAATGACCAGCAGGCCTGCGGCCGCCGCGAGCACAAAACCGATAATCGAACCCATCGTTCTCTAACTCCCCAGGTTCTTCAGATGGATGGTTGACTGGAACATCGGCGACATCATCAGCGCCGCCAGAAACACCGTCATCGTTATTAGGAACACCGTGACCCCCGCCGCCGCGAGCTTCACCGCCTCCTCGGAATCCCCGACCCAACGCTCCAGGAACAGCGACATCTCCTCATGCCACCCTTCCCGGCCGTCGAAGGCGGCGGCTACCGCCACCAGCTCGTGATCCGGAAACCCGGTGCCGGCCTCGCGCATCGCGCGGCCGACACCCATGCCGCCCCGCACCATCCGCTCCTGGATCGCGTCCATCCGCGAGCGCACGTAAGGCGACGCCCGCTCGGACAGCCGCCCCCAGGTCGCTTCATTGAGGTCGACGCCGAGCTTCATCAGCTCGACCACCATCATCAGGAAGGCCGTGCCGCTGACCACGCGGTAGAGGGAGAAGGGAATGTAGTCGTCCATCGCCCGGCGCCCGATCCCCGTCCAGCGCAGGACAGCAACCCACCCCCCGACAACCAGCGCCAGAACGCCCGCCGCGATCGCCAGATCGTATTCGCGGACAGTCGTCGCCAGCCAGTAGCCCAGCTGGGCGCCGTTCGACCACTTCTCCGGATCGCTCATCTCGCGGAACTTCGGCAGCAGATCGCCCCCGGCCCACCAGAGCGCCGCCAATGCCAGCAACAGCGTTCCGCACGGCATGAGCAATGCGTTGCGGACCGCACGCGTCATGGTGCGCGTGACCTCCGCCACCTTGGCCGCAGCCGCTACCACGCTCTGCGCGTTGCCTTCCGCGAGCGCGCCCAGGATCATCCCTTCCGACGCCGGCACCCAGCGCGCCACTTCCGATGCAAAGGCCTGGTTGCCGTCCGCGTAGGCGAACTGCCACCGCCGCAGCATGAACAGGCGCGCCTTGTCCTTCGGCGCCCCCTCGATCGCGGTCTCGATGGCCTCGCGAATGCTGAAGTCCGACTCCAGCGTCCGCCGCATGACGTTCCAAACGACGACCCGCCGCCGCGTGCCCGCAGCGCGCAACCGCACGATCCCCACCACGGCACCCTCCAGGAACCGTTCGCCCCTGGTTCGCGCCGTTCCCGGGCGCTCGATCGCGTCCACCAGGCTCACGACACCAACTCCGGCCCGTCCTCGACCACCGACAGCTTCGGGGGACCCGGCCGGAACACGTCTTGCGCCTCGGCAATCTGGGCGCCCTTCGCCAGCGCATCGAACGGATCCACCAGGCCATCGTCGACTGCCCGCCAGATCTTCGCGCCCAGCGTCACCCCGCCCATCTCCCGGAGCCAGTAGTCCCAGGCTCCGAGAGCGTCCCTCGCGCTCACGAATTTCAGATACCCGTCGTCAGGGCGGATCCATTCCGCAAAGGCCAGACGGTTCAGGTAGCCGGCCCAGGCAGTCCTGGCGAGCTCCGTACGACGCTTCTTGAGGCACGTCTCGCATCCCTTCGGATTGCGATAACGGACCTCGCCACCGAGCATCGCTTCCAGCTCGGCAGGCAGCCGCCGGTCGCCTGCAGGCTCCCCCTTGCAACAGTCCGGGCAGACGATCGACATCAGCCGCTGATTCATGAACAGCCGGATGTTTCCCGGCTTCACCAGCTGCGCCGTCTCCACGCCCATGTCGAGCAGCCGGAACGGTATCCCGTTCGCATTGTGCGAATGCAGGGTCGTATAGATCTGATGCCCGCTGTCCACGAACTGCAGAACCTGTTTCGCCGTCTCCAGGTCCCTGATCTCGCCGATCCCGCCCACCTGCGGGTGGATGCGAACGAAATGCATCAGCACCTTCTCGAAGACGGCCAGCCGGTCATCCCCGACGCCGCCGCTCGGCACCTGTATCTGTATCGCCCCCCGAATCCGGTTCTCCACCGGATCGTCCACCGTCACCATGTTGAGCCGGTAATCGTGCTCCTTCATCTGCGTCATCATGTTGACGGTATTCGTCGTGCTCTTTCCCTCGCCCGTCGGCCCCGCGATGATGACGGCGCCGTATTTCGACATCCTTATCTCGCGCAGGATCTCGACGATCTCGCCCCTGTGGCCGAGCTTCTCGAGCGTCATGTCCTCCGTGATCCGGTTCTTCGGGAATATCCGCACCACAAGGTGGTCGCTCACCACGTTCGGGCCGCTCTCGTAGCGAAGCGCCGCGATCTTCTCCGGCAGGCGCATCTCGTCCCTGCCCAGGCCCCAGCCCTGTTGCTCGCTCTTGATGAACGAAACCAGCTTGCTGCCCTCGGTCTTGCAATAGAACAGGTGGTGGATCATCCAGTCGCCTTCCGTCTTCGTCAGAGGCGTTCCAAGCGGAAGCTTCGAATTGTTCACCGACACCAAAACCCGGCAGTTCGACTCCCCACTCTCGAAGAACACGTCGTCGGCCTCCGCCTCGACGGCCTCCTCCAGAATCGCAAAGAGCTTCTCGACAAGCCGCTGATCGGCCATCCGGGAGCCACGCGACGCCTCGCCGCCGCGCCAGGCCGCAGCCACGTCCTCGACGCTGCCGCGCTTCTCGCGCAGCCCCCCCGGCACCGCCCCCGTATCGCGCAAATCCCGCAGGACCTCGCGCACATGCGCATCGCTCGTATAACCCTCCGCGATGATCGTCCGGCCATCGGCCCACACGACGCATTTCGACCGGAAATCCGCGTCCATGCGGCCCCACTGGACCACCCCCCGCTCATCCACCCAGGGAGGCCTCTCCTTCAGCCCGAGCAGCACCAGCAGCTTCGTGAGGCCGTCCATCAGCGCAGCCTCCGGTAGGGAAGACCCGCCGTCGGCCCGTCCTCGAACACGACCCTCAAAGGCCGCGCCGAAATCTCCGTAATCAGTGCACCGTCCGGGAGTTCCTCGCCCTCCCGGACCCACCACTTGCCTTCGCCGTCCGTCACGCCGGCCCGCAGGTTCCCCGCCCTGCCGATGATGCTGAACCAGCCGTAGACCTCTTGCGTCTCCGGTTCCGGCGTCTCCATGACCACGACAGGTTCGGGCTCCGGTTCCGGCTGAGGTTCCACCGTCTCCGGTTCCTCCGCCGGCGCCGGCGCCGCAATCGCCAGCAGCTTCCGCTCCTCGACGGCCTTCGCAGCCTCCGCCGCACCCAGGCGCGCACCCTCGATCCGCGCCCGCGCCACCCGCCGGCGCTCCTCAAGCGCGATCGCGGCCCGCTCCCGCGCCACATTGTCCTTGCGCAGCACCGCCGCGAGGTCGAACTCCGACTTCAGGATCTCGCTGACCTCCGCCCACCGGTCGCGGCAGTACCGAATGATCTCCCGCTCCAACCCCAGAGACGCCGAAAACTCCGCCTCGCCGACCGCCGCCGCCAGCATCACCGCCACCTTGTCGCGCGGACAGCCGAACACCTCCGCAACCTCGCGCTCACGCTCACTGAGTTGCCTCTGACCGGAAGAAGAAGCCGGGGCGGCAGTGGGAGGAGGGTCCTGCCGCCCCGGCAGACCCGCAGCGGTCTGGACCGTCCCATCCGCCTGCCGCCCCGGCTCGCCGGCAGCGGACGGCGCGGCCCGTTCAACCGCTGCCGGTGTTCCTGCGGTTTCGCTCACTTCGCGTGGATCGCCGAGAGACGGCGGAGGTCCCGTCACCACCGGAGTAACCGGCGATTGCTCCACTCGACCCGGTTCGGTCCGGCCCGCAGGCCGATCGCCCGAGAGGGTCGGCGAGGCCGGCGGGCCGGCGGCGGGCGGGGGACCCGCCGTTCCTTCGACCCTGGGCAGTCCGCCCGGCTCATTGCCGCTCTCCGTCCCCTGGGCCGTCACCAAATGCGGAGCCAGCGCCAGCCCGCAGACCAGCAACGCGCAAGCGCCCGGAAGGAGGGACGTTCGCCGCGGCATTATCGACGCCTCACCACGCATTCAGCATGGCCCGGGTCACCAGAGCCGGCTTCTCACCGAGCTCCCTCGCAAGGTCCTGCCAGGCGATGCTGTGCAGCCTGCTGTCGCCGGCGACGCGGACTTCCAGACGGCCCTTCGTCCAGCGCCAGGTTCCCTCGAAACCCTCGTCCGGGGCGAGGTTTCCGTCGATATCCACGACCGAGAGATTGCCGTCGCCGATGAACACGAATCGCCGGTCCGCATAGGCATCGCCCATGAACGGCAGAGCCGTTGCTTCGGCACCGCCGACCAGCCGGTCCGTCAGCTGCCAGGCCCCGTGGCGGTAACCGGTAGACACATAGGGCAATGGATCGCCCATCCGGTAGCGCGCCACGACCTTCCCGTCGAACTTCCAGTACAGCCATTCGCCGGCATCGTCCGTCACCTCCACCATGTCCGCTGTCCAGGCGAGACCGCCTTCGTCCTTCAGGCCCCATATCTCGTGCTGCGCTGCGTCTTCGGCGCCCCGCACAAACACCCGCCCGTGTCCCTTCGGACCGAGCATGACATTGCCTTCCTGGGCGTTCAGGAATGCCCAGACTTTTGCCCTTGTCGTGGTCGGAACGCCGTGCACTGCAATGCCGACGCGTCCTGGGCCGGTCATCTCCGAACCCGGAAACCTGCGGATCACCGCATCCGGATCCTGCCGGCGCAGCTCCCGGGGGCTCGACGAGGTCTGCTTCTCGTTTATTTCCATCCCGGGCGGCAATTCGATGCCCGGACATGCGTCCGCCAACACGCGTGGCCAACTGTCCTGTACCCAGCCGACATTATGGAGTATCCAGGTTACCTTGCCTTCCGCGTCCTTAGTCTGCCTTTCATGGGATATCGTTCCGTCTTCCGGGTCATAAAAGAAGAATACAAACTTCTTCTTCTTGTCTCTGTCCAGCCAACGGATGGAAGCGTAGCCCGTACTCCCCACTTCCCAACGGCCGGGGCCACTTTCCACCCAACGCGGCTTTCCCGATCCCGTCCTGCGCCCAAGGCACCGAATACGTTTCCCGCTTCTGTCGAAAATCAAGGCATGCGGAATATCGGCAAATTCCTCCGGTTCCGGATTTTCGAACACCCATACCCTTCCGGACATCAATGACCCGAAAAAGCTGGACTTATGAGACGGGTAGTTGGATACCTTGTAAGGCTTCACTTCCGCATTGCCCTGTCCATGCAACAAGCAGGATCCAAGCAACACCAAAGCCGCTATCCGCACCGTTCTTTTCATTCTCTTTCTCCTCTCGAAACCTCGGTTGATCGTACTACTCAGGGCGGCGAACCCCCGTTGCCGCTCTCGCTACCACTATTTCCTCCGTCGTCACCATCGTCACCACCGTGGCCGTCCTGGTCCTGCCCCGAGAAGTTCGGGTCACTAACCGTATCCTGTTCCGGAACGCCTGTTTCCGTCTGCGTGTTGGTGTTCCCGTCATTCCCGTCGGGACCGCCAGGGTCGACGTTCTGATTGTTGGTACCAGGGCGCGATCCGCAGTTCGCACCTGACCACACTACGCAGCCGTCCTCGCCCTCCTGAGAGCAATAGCAAGGCCGTTCGCAGGTGTGCGAAACCAACGTGAAATCATCCCAGGAATCCCCCCATGACCGCCGCCACAGCGACGTGCCCTCATAGGGCGCGTTGCATCCACTGGTCACTTCCTGCCAGCAGGCCGAATTGTCGTACACCGGCCCGTTGCCCACATTGGTAAACGTCGCCGTCCCGCTCCAGCCCGCAGGGCACGGGCCCGTGCCCGAAGCCACCGGCACGCAGGCGCTCGTGTCCGAAATCATACCGCCCGGCGGCCAGTAGTCGGTGTAGACGATGTTGCCGGTGTAGCCGGCCTGACACGGACCTTCTTGCGTCTTCCAGCAACTCGTCAGATCCGTGACCCAGCCATTCTCAGTCAGCGTACCGGTTGCCGTCCCGCTCCACCCGGAAGGACACGGCACCGTCACTTCCTGCGGCGGCGGGGTCGTGCAGACACTGTAGTCGTAAACCCGGCCTTGCCCGAAGGCCTGCGTCCAGCTCGCCGTGCCCGTCTGTCCGGAAGGACAGCTGGCCGTCCCCGACTGCGAGCAGCCGCTGAAATCGACCACGCGCCCTTCGCCCGGCTCCTGCGTCCATGTAGCCGTGCCTGTCCAGGGCGACGGACATGCCTGCGATCCGGTCGTCGTCTCCTGCACCGGAACATCCGGCACGCAAGTGCTGTAGTCCCAGCTCTGCTGCTGACCGTATGACTGCGTCCAGGTCGCCGTCCCCGTCTCCCCGTCCGGACACGCGCCCGTGCCCGACTGCGAGCAGGAGGTGTAGTCGTAGACCTGCGACTGCCCCGGCTGCTGCGTCCAAGTCGCCGTGCCGCTCCAGGGCGCCGGGCAGGCGCTCGTTCCTGACGTCACCTGCGGATCGACAGGCGTGCAGTTGGGAGGCGTCCCCACCTGGCCCGGCGGGCAGGTCGGCGGGGCAGGTGTGCAGTTGGGAGGCGTCCCTACCTGGCCCGGCGGACAGGTCGACGGCGGAGGCGTCGTGCAATTGGGAGGCGTTCCCACCTGACCCGGTGGGCAGGTCTGCGGCGGAGGCGTCGTGCAGCTGCAGCTCGAAACCGTGTTTACCAGCCGCGGCTGGCCGTCAAGATTCGACGCCGTCCTACCCGCTGCCGGATACCTCGTGCGGATTGGCAGCTCGCCCGGGCGCAACACAAACACCCGCCATTCCGTGTTCTGCGCCCAATGCCGGGTGCAGCTCCCGCTCACGATCTGGTCCAGCTGACAGGAACACGAGCACGGCGTCGTCCAGCTGTGCACCGGCCCGTCTTCCCATGTGATCGAGGGTGGATCGATCTGTGCTGGCGGCTGGGCCTGCGCATATACGATCTGGCAGTTGCTGTCCCAACGGACCCAGTCCGTGCATGCCGCTCCCGGCACCAGCTCCGGTGGCGTCGCCGACAGCATCGTCTCGCGCGCCCCGCAATCCGCCGGCCAGGCCGGAGGGGAGCCCGCAAACTCGATCAGGTCATTACAGTTGGGATCGGAACCCGGGCAGTCCGTCACCGGGGTTGTCTGGATCGGAATCCGTCTGCGCTCCGTGAACGTGCCCGTGTCTATAAGCGGCACGGCAGGGTTCCGCGGACAGGCCACCGTCTGGTCCTCGTCCTCCCACCGAACGCCGACCGCCGTCAGCTTCGGATCGTCCACGCCGACGACAAGCGACACCCGGTCGCCCGTTGTTGACGGAATAGGCATGCAACCCGGAAGGCTCCCGCCCTCGCGGCCCCTCGATCCCTCATACAGCCGGCCGCCTCGCAGAACGAGTTGAAGGCCGGTCCGGCCGCCGCCATAAGTGTATGGCGCGACCTGCACCGCCCGATGATCGCGCCCGACGCCCTTCAGCTCGTCATCCGCGGCGTAGACCGCCAGCACCTCGTCGCAATAGCGCGCCGTGAAGCCCCGATCCGTCCAGTTCTGCAACCACCAGTCCCCCGCAGGAGGCTCGGAGAGGCCGGTCCACTCGTCCTCCCAGAGATCGCCGGCATCGGTCACGCCGATCCGCGCCTCGACGCTTCGCCAGGCATTCTCGATCGCCGACGCATGCCCGAGGGCTTCCTGGCGCTCGATCCGGTCCGGATCGCCGCTCTGCGCCCATCCCTCGGATTCTGCGAACCCCGACAGCGCGGCCACGACCGCGAAAACGACCCGACGCTTCATCCTGCCTTCTCCTCTTCGCCCGCCCGCATTGCGACCGGAACCGTCAATTTTTCGAACTCGTCCGCGAACATGTTGCGGGGCCGCAACCGGCGCCCCTCGAACACCCACTCGCCCTTCTCCCGCGCAACCGAAACCACCTCGAGCGCGTCTATCGTCACGAGCATCGACACCGCATCCGCGAGCGTCCGCCTCGTCTTGACGATCACCTCGGGCTTCTTCTTCCAGCGGTATTCGAGGCTGAATCCCCGCAACGAAAACACCCCGTCCATCCGGGCCCGGAACTTCTTCGCCTGCGGCCGCTTCTTATTCCCGGCAAGCGCGAGGACCTGCGGCAGCGGGCTCACCGCAACCACCTTCCCGTCGTTCTTCACCCCGGCCCAGTACCAGCTCTCCATGAGCTGCTCGGCCAGCGGCCCGAAAACCCGGGCGGGCAGCTCATCGCGAAGCACCCAGCGCACTTCGAGCACCGGGCGGTTCCTCAGCTTTTTCGGAGCTCCCGTCTCCTTGGTCCGGTCGAATGAGGAATGGCAGGAGACCACCACACGGTCGAAGCCCGCGAGCCACAGTTCGCGGCGCGCGAGCTCGTCCCGGCAATAGGTCAGGAAGCGGGGCGTATCGACCGCCACCCGCACCTTCGGGCGTTCCTTCTTCTCCTCCGCCAGCCCTGCCCAGAGAAGCAGCCGGTCCTGGTTCGTCCAGCCCCACCAGCCGCCCCCCAGGATCGCAACCAGCGCGGCTACCCGGGCCAGGCGCTTCCTCGTCCACCCGCTCACAGGCACGGCCTTCAGCGCGTCCACCCCGTCGGCAGCCTTGACGATCCCGGCATCCTCGACAATGCCGTCGACCTTGGCCCTCAGCTCGTCCTTGAAGCGCGCGGCCAGCTCGCTCGTCGCAACGACCAGCACTTCGTCCTCGACCACCGCATCGCCGAGCGCCTCCAGAGCCTCCCGCAGATCCGCGAACACCGCGTCCGAAAGCAGCAGGCCCCCGTAACACCGGACTACCGCCAGCCGCCGCTCAGGCCCCGCCTCGCTGTCCTCCTCGACGAACGCAATCCAGTTCTTCGCGTCATCGCGACCCCGGAGCAGCATTGCCAGCGCGCCCGCGAGCGGCTTCGTCGCCTCAGCGCCTCCGACCTCCTCGCCGAACCCGGTCTGTCCGGACACGTCCACCGAAAGCGGGCGTTTCCGCTGGCGCGCGGTCCGCCGGGCAGCGCCCCCGCTCACCAGCCCGCGGTCCCATTCGAGACCGGCCGCGAAGCGGAACCCGCCAATCCAGAGGACGCTCACGCCGCAATACCCCGCAGGCGCTCGCGGCCTTGCCGCCGCCTGACCTGCCGACCCTGCCGCATGCCCGCGTCCCGGCCCGTCGTCGCTTCGGAACGCCGATCGTCGCTCTCCCGCGCGGTCCCTGCGATGCCGCTGCCCCACTCCGAAATCCCGAGAGGCTCGCCGATATCCGCCGTGACCAGCATGACCAGCTCGGTCCGGTCCACCCCGGACGAGCGGCTGCCCTCCGGCAGCGGCAGGAACGAGAGGAACGTCCCGGACTCGCTCTCCGTGGTCGACCGGTCCGAAAATCCCGTCACCAGAAGCGTCTCGCCCTCTGCGATCCGCAGCGTCGAGACGCTTGCCCGCCGCCCGCCGGTCGGGAGCTGGATCGCATTCCCGCCAGAGCCGAACTGCGAGAACTCATGCGGGTCCTGGATCGTCGCCGTGATCCGCGCCAGGACCGTATCCGGTCCGACGATCCGGGCGACATAGCTCACCCCGAAGCCCGAAGAAACCATGCCCGGCGTCAGCGCCACCGACTCCCGGCCCTCGCCGAGCGTCGTGCGGATCTCCTTGAGATACGCCCGATCCAAGAGGTCGTAGAACTGCGCCGGCCTGCCCGCGAGGCTCGCAAGGTCGAAGGACTTGACCCGCCAGACCTTGCCGACCTTGCTCATCGCATCGACCGTTGCGCGCAGGCTGTTCGCATTAGCGAACGACGGCTTCACCACCGTCACGCCGGCGCCGGACAACACCAGGTCGACGGACGACCCCAGGATCTCCGGTAGCACGCCGGTCAAACCGACCTCGAAATCCCGACCGCTGTCGAACTGAACCGAGTAGAGGTAGACGGAGAGCGACACCGGGCGCAGCGTGTGCCTGTCCAGATGCTGCAGATATTCCCGGACCCGGGCCACCGCTCTCGGCGCCCCCCGCACGCTTACCGTCCCTGCCGCCTCCGATACCAGGACATCCGCACCGCCCCTGGCCACCTCGCAGACCTGTTCCGCGATCTCCTCCCACGGCTTGTATTCCATGGAAGCGTCCAGCGACTGCTTCGTCCCGCCCGAGGTCTCCTCTCCGGCCTCTGCCTCCGTCGACACCGAGACGCTGTATTTCTGCTCCCCCACCAGGGCATTGATGCCGAAGGTCCGGCTCTCGGAGCGCACGATGTCGATAGCGGCCTCATCGTCGTCATACCGCCAGGACCAGCCCCGCTCCTCGGTCCAGACACCCAGCAGACGATCCAATGGTCCCGTCCAGACGCCGCCACCCGGGACAAGCTCGTCGGCCAGGGACTGCATCCACTCGGACCCGGCCCCCGGCGCCGGCCCCGCAGCAGCAGTCACAACCGGCGCGGGAACGCCCGCGCCAGACTTCCCCGATTCCTTGCACGAGCCGGTCCCGCCAGAAACGGGGGCGTGCTCCTCGCCGACCCACCGGACAGCCAGCCCCGAGGCCTCGGAAATCCGGCGCCGCAGCATGTCCGGAGACGGGAAGTCCCCCACCGGCACCGTCACACCGACTTCGCTAACCAGGTCCTCGGGCAATGGCGCCGCTACGGCTTGCACAGCCGACAGCCCGAGATATGGCGCAGCAGACTCCCGAAGCGACCGGAAACCGGCCCGGTCCGGCCCGACCGGCCGGAGCTCCCTTATCTGCTGCTCAATAGCCGCCCGGTCTTCCGAGGTCCCCTCAGGATCCGCCCAGCCGCAGCCCGCCACAATCGACGAGACCGCAAACAGACCCACCAAAGCGCACCAAGGCCTAACCGAGCCACGACTTCCCGGTGACTCCCTGTTGACAACACTCGACGAATCCAACAGCTTCCCTCTCACGTTCCTGCCGGGAAAGCTGTGGTGGTAGGATTACGTTCGGGACCGATCCGGGCGAATGGTACCGCCTGGAGCGCGAAATCCCGTGACCGCCCGCGCCGCAAGCGGCCCTCCGCTCTAGCCGCCACCCTCCGCCAGCATGGCTTCGGCGGCGCGCAGGCCCGTGGTTACGGCCTTGGCGAGGCCGCCCAGATAGGCGGCGCGGGGGCCTCCTTCCATGCCGCCCGTCGCCGAGCCGGCGGCGAACAGGCCGGGGATCGGCTGGCGTTCCGCGTCGAGCACCCGCGCCTCGCCGTCGATGGCAAGCCCGCCCATGCTGTAGGTGATGCCGGCGGCAGCGCGGATCGCGCGGAAGGGCGGCTCGGCAATCGGCTTGGCCGGGAAGCGGTTCACCGTCCGGGCGGGCGCATGTTGCCCGGCATTGTGCGCCTCGACAGTGGCGGCGAGCGCCGGCATGGGCAGTTCTTCGGCGAGCGCCGCAATCGTCGGGGCCTCGAACACCCGGCCGCCCGCCGCCGGGAAGCTCGGGTTCAGGGCCGGGGGATAGCGGTTGTCGGCGGCGTCCTCGCGCCAGTGCCGGTCATCGAAGACGACCGCCGCGCCCTCCGGGTCGTCCAGCCGCGCGAGTTCGTTCGCCATGAACACGCCGCCCAGCCCCTCGTCGCAGAAGCGCCGCCCGGCGCCGTCCGCGAGCAGCGATACGGCGGCCAGCGCATCCAGCGTCGGATAGGGCCAGAGCCTGTCGTTCTCGAACGCATCCAGCCCGAGCAGATGGCCATAGAAGCGGCCCATGCCGACCGTCGCCGCGCCCACTGCCTCCGCCATGGCGATGCCGTCGCCCCGCCCCCCGCCGGCGCCGCGCCGGAACAGCCGCTCCGGTCGAGGCGAGAGGTGGCGGCGGACCAGCTCCGGATTGTCCTGGAAGCCGCCATCGGCGATGAGCACGAAGCGCGCCCGCTCCACGCCGGCAGCGGTGTTCACGCCGACCGCCCTGCCCTCCTCCATCGCCAGCGCCTCGGCAGCGCAGCCGAGGCGCAGTTCGCCGCCGCGCGCCGCAAGGT
Organism: Alphaproteobacteria bacterium; assembly: GCA_965261985.1. Taxonomy (GTDB): domain Bacteria; phylum Pseudomonadota; class Alphaproteobacteria; order Bin95; family Bin95; genus Bin95. The sequence goes on along the minus strand of OZ253490.1, from coordinate 1,926,760 downwards.
TCCGGGTGAGCCGGCGCAGCAGCGCATCCGGCCCCCGCCCCTTCCAGTCGAGCCCTCCGCGCCGGCGCCGGGGCGGCGCCATCACCCAGCGCATGAACTCGAGCGCGCCGCCGCGCACGAAGGCCGCGCCTTCCGCGCGCAGCCATGCCAGCGCCTTGCCGGCGTCCTCCGCCAGAAGCGGCGCCAGCGCCGTCCCCGGATCGGCCTCGGCGCCGACGGCTTCCGACACCGCCGCCCGGATGTCTTCCGCCGGACCGGCCATATCCTTGAAGGCGACATGCAGCAGGCCGCCGGCAATGCGGGAATTGCAGAAGTAGTCAGGCTCCCCGCCGCGCTCCAGCACCAGCACGGACAGCCCGCCTTCGGCCGCCCGGTTTGCGGCGGAAAGCCCCGCAAGGCCGCCGCCGACAACGATGAGGTCCGGACCGTTCACTCCGGCAGCAGCATGTCGGCGATGATGACCGTCAGTTCGACCAGCAGGCGGGTGACGAAGGCGAGGCAACCGCCGGCAATCGCCCCGGCGGCGAGCCAGAGCCAGTGCCAGCCCTCGATCCCGATGCCGAGGAAGGCTATCAGCACGGGTAACGCCGCGGCCGCCTGCGCAAGCAGACGCCCGCGCCGCACCACGAAGCGCACTGTCGGGTAGCGGTCGATCACCCGTCCAGGCCGTGCGGGAGGAAGTCCCAGCCGAAGATCGACTCCGCCGGGCCGGATTCACCGACGAACGCGATATCCTCCAGCCACATCCGTTCGCGCCGCCCGCCCGGATAGTAGATATGCGTGGCGATGGCCATGCCGGCCTCGACTGCGAAATCGCCGGTGGCGCTGCCTTCGGCATCCGTCTCCTGGTCGAGATGGCTGAGGCCGAGCCCGTGGAAGAAGATCAGCGCATCGTCCGCCCTGGAAAACCCGTGCTTGCGGAACACCGCCCGGCCGGCGGCCTGCAGCGCCGATATGCGCGCGCCGGGCGTCATCGCAGCCTCGATCTCCACCATCGCATCCGCGGTCGCGCGGGCCAGCGGCCGGGCGGCCTCAGCACCCTCGGACCCGACGATCCAGGTCTTGCCGCCGTCCCAGCAATAGACGTCCTTGGTGCCGTGGCAGTCGAACATGATCCGCATGCCGGGTTCGAGCTCGAAATCGTCGGTCTCGGACGCGATCACCGGGACGGGGCTGTCGGAGGCATTGGTCAGCACCATCGCCCCCGGATCGTGGACGAAGCCGCCGCGCGCCAGCGCCGCGCCGTGATAGGCGCGCAACAGGTCGCGCCAGGTCATGCCGGGCGTCCATGCGGCGATGCTTTCCTCGATGGCGGCGCGGTTGACCGCCGTCGCCGCGCGTATCGGGCCGGTCTCCGCCTCTGTCTTGATGCTGCGCGCCGACATGAGCAGGCCGTAGCCGTCCTCGGCGGCGACGCACGAAAGGCGCGCGCCGAGCCGGAGGTCGTCAACCGCGACGCGCTTGCCCGAGAGGCCCATATCGGCGCAGGCCCGTTCCAGCCCGGCCAGCATGTCCGGCGCATAGCGCTCGGCGGCGGCTGCGAACCAGCCCGGCCGGTCCTCGGCAGCCATGAACCTGTCGAGGTCGGCGGCCCCGCGCGAGGGCATGTCGAAAGGCAGCAATATGGCGCGGTAGGGCCGGATATCCTCGATCCAGCCCTGCGAGGCCGCGATCCCGCTCAGATAGTAGTCGGCCGCCACCAGCGCCGGGGCTTCCGGGGCCTCGCGGGCCAGCACAACCGCCAGAGGGCGCGGTTCGTCGGATTTGTGCGCGGGCGGATTGAACCCGGAGAGCCAATAGACATTGTTGGGCGACGCCGCGATGACGGCATCGACCCCCCGGCGGTCCATCAGGTGGAGCAGCCGGTCGAGGTTGCAGAACCGTTCGGTCAAGGGCGCGCGCCTCCGTCTCGCCTCAGGCGACGTCCTCGAACCGGTCGAAGAACCGGCCCGAAAGGGTCTTCTGGTTCTCGTAGATGGAACCCGGCTTCGGCGCGACGGGCAGCGGCATGCGAACCGGGGCGGCTTCCAGGCGCGGCTCCAGCGTCGGTCTGCCCCGGCAGATCCTCGCGTCGAACCGCTCCAGCGTCGCGCCCTCCAGGCCCATCAGCGGCCAGGCGTCGGCGGCGAAATAGCTGTAGAGCAGCAGCCGGCGCGGCCGCGCCGAGCGGTTGAGCGCCGAGCCGTGAACGGCCCGGACATGGTGCATGGTGATCGTGCCGGCCGGCCCCATCATCTGCACGGCGCGCTCATGGCCGACATCGTGCTGTCCGGGGTCGATGCCGCCGCAGAATGCGCCCAGGCTGTGATGGTCGAACACGGGGCCCCGATGCGAGCCCGGCACCGCCATCATCGGGCCGTTGTCCTCGTCCACATCGTCCAGGTAGATGCCGACCGCGAGGCCCGTGTCGTTGGTGTGGGGATAGAAGGCCCAGTCCTGGTGCCATTCCACCGGCGCGCCGAAATGCGCCGACTTCATGTTGAGCTTGCTGTTGTGAATGCGGATATCGGGGCCCAGCAGCGGCTCCACGACATCCAGCACGGCTGCCGAGCGCATCAGCCGGTCGAAGAACGGCCAGAAGTCGAAGGGCGTCTTCAGCCGGCGCACGCGCGGCGCGTCGGGCCGGTGGGTGTCCTCGAGGTCATAGCGCGCATCGGACGCTTCCAGCCCGCGCGCACCATCGACGGCAAGGTCGGCCTCGCGGCGCAACTCCTCCAGCAGGTCCGCCGGCAGGGCGCCCGGCAGGACGAGATAGCCGCTTTCGTTGAAATGCTCGACCTGTCGTTGCGTCAGCGGCATGGCCCCCGTCTCCTCTTCCCTCGCGGCCCGCGCTCCGGCCCAGACCGGAGCAGCGCAAACCTAACCCGCCGAGGGGCCGCTGCCTATCCCGCAATTGGGGCGACGCTCGGCGAGCCGGCGAACGCGGCGCATTTCCGCTTCGGGAAAGGAGCGACCCTACTCCGCTGGCGCCGGACGCGAAGGCGCGTTCCTTTCGATAAGCGCCTTGAGAGCTGTTATTGCCTCTTCGTGGCGTTGTTGCGCTTCCTCATGGCGTTGTTGCGCTTCTTCATGGCGTTGGTCGGCGACCCGCCGGTCCTCGTCCATTGCACGATTCCGGTCCGACGAGGCGCGGAGCATCATCCATAATCCGCAGCCGATCAGCGCAGCATGCAAGAGCCCCACGCCGACGGTCGCCCAGACCGAGAGTTCCTGCAGGGCCAGCGAGACGAGCTCGTATTCGGTCATTCCGGGAATGCTCCTTCCGTCCGTTTATATATAGACGCGACTACCGAAACCAGTGTCTCGCCGCTCCCAGGCAAGCGTCCGCCCCGGACGGAAGATTGACCTCGGTGCAGCGGGTGTCCATGCTGGCGGCAATCCCGTATCCCCCCAAGAACAAGGCCGCTCGCCCCATGCGTTTGCTCCTCCCCGTGCTCGCGGCCGTTCTGGCCCCCGCCCTGGCCATGGCCCAGGCCACCGATCCGGTTGTTGCCAAGGTCGGCGGCACCCTCGTTTACAAGTCGGATGTGGACCGGCAGGCGGCCGAGATTGCCCAAAACATGCAGGGTGCGCCGCCGTCGGCCGTCTTCCGGACGGCGCGCGAGCGCGTCATCGACAGCGTCCTGATATACGCCGCCGCCGAGGCCGACAAATTCGATCAGCGGCAGGAGTTCCAGCGGGAGCTTGCCCGGCAGCGCCGCACACTCCTGACCCAGTACTACATGATCGACTACCTGGAGACCCGGATCGACGAGGCCAAGCTCAAGGCGCTCTATGACGAGACCTATCCAGACGGCAAGGGCAAGCTGGAGATCCGGGCCAGCCATATCCTGGTTGCGGACGAGGCCGCGGCGCGCGCCGTGATCGCCGAGCTCGACAAGGGCGGAGACTTCGCCGCGCTCGCCGAACAGCACTCCATGGGCCCCAGCAAGTCGCGCGGCGGCGATCTCGGCGCCTTCGGCAAGGGCGCCATGATCCCGGACTTCGAGAAACCCCTGCTCGCGTTGGAGCCGGGCTCCTACACGGCCGAGCCGGTCAAGACCCGCTTCGGCTGGCATATCATCCTGCTGCACGGGACCGGCCGGCCGCCGGCGCCGCAATTCGTTCAGGTGCGGGGACCGCTCGCGCGCGGCCTGAGCGAACGCATCCTTCAGGAGCATCTGGACACGCTCCGCGCCGGCACGGAAGTCGTACTCCTGAATCCCGACGGAACGGCGGAATCGCAATGAGCACAATTTCTCCCCTTGCGCCCGAGCGCTTTCCCGATCTGCCGGAGATCGGCGGGGTCCGCGTCGCCACGGCCAATGCCGGCATCCGCTACAAGGGCCGCGACGACCTGTTGCTGGCCGAACTCGCCCCGGGCACGACGATCGCCGGCACGCTCACCCGCTCGCTGACCGCCTCGGCGCCGGTGGACTGGTGCCGGGAGACCCTTGCCGGCGGGAAAGCACGGGCAATTGTGGTCAATTCCGGCAATGCCAACGCCTTTACCGGCCGGCTCGGCAAGACTGCCGTGGAACACACGGTCAGGGCCGCGGCCGCCGCGCTCGGATGCGCCGAGCGCGAGGTGTTCGTCTCTTCCACGGGCGTGATCGGCGAGCCTCTGCCGGCCGAGAGCACCATCGTCCGGAAGCTGCCGGGGCTCGTGCAGGCACTCGCGCCCGGCGCATGGGACGCGGCCGCGCGCGCCATCATGACCACCGACACCTTCCCCAAGGGCGCCTCGGCGACCGCGAGCATCGGCGGCAGGACGGTGCGGATCGCGGGGATCGCCAAGGGCTCCGGCATGATCGCGCCGGACATGGCCACAATGCTGGGCTATGTGTTCACCGATGCCGCGGTGCCGGCGGACCTGCTGCAGAGGCTCACCGGCCGGGCTGTCGAACGCAGCTTCAACGCTATCACGGTGGACAGCGACACCTCGACCAGCGACACGGTGCTGGTCGCCGCAACCGGCGCGGCCGGCAATCCCGCGCCCGACGCCGCCATGCTGCGCGGCTTCGCGCGCGCGCTGGAGGCGGTCTGCCGCGAGCTCGCGCACCAGATCGTCCGCGACGGCGAGGGAGCGACCAAATTCGTTGAAATCGCCGTGTCCGGGGCCGCTTCCGCCCGCGCCGCGCACCGCATCGGCCTTGCCATCGCCAATTCGCCGCTGGTCAAGACCGCCATTGCCGGCGAGGACGCCAATTGGGGCCGCATCGTCATGGCGGTAGGCAAGGCCGGCGAGAAGGCCGACCGGGACGCGCTCCGCATCTCCATCGGCGGCGTCGAGATCACCCGCGGCGGGCAGGTGGTGCCGGATTACGATGAGGCCCCGGTCGCCCGGCACATGCAGGGCCGGGAAATCGGGATCGCCGTGGATGTCGGCATCGGCCGCGGCAAGGCGGTCGTCTGGACCTGCGACCTCACCCACGGCTATATCGACATCAACGGGTCCTATCGTTCTTGAGCGGCGTGCTGCTGGTCGTCGCTGCCGCGCTGGTGGACCCTGACGGGCGCGTCCTGCTGGCGCAGCGGCCCGAGGGCAAGGCGATGGCCGGGCTGTGGGAGTTCCCCGGCGGCAAACCGGCGCCGGGCGAGACGCCCGAGGCGGCCTTGCTGCGCGAGCTCAAGGAAGAGCTCGGCATCGACACGGAAGCCTCCTGCCTCGCGCCGCTGACTTTCGCAAGCTATGCCTATCCCGATTTCCACCTGCTGATGCCGCTCTATGTATGCCGCGTCTGGCAGGGCGTTCCCCGGCCGAGGGAAGGCCAGCGCCTTGCCTGGGTGCGGCCGAACGAGATGCGTGACTGGCCCATGCCGCCGGCGGACCGGCCGTTGGTGGCTATGTTACGGGACCTGCTCTGACAGTTGCCGCCGGACTGCCTGCGAGCATGACGCGGGCGGTGTTGCAGTCCGCGGCAATCTGCGCCTTCAGGGCGTCGAGGCCGTCGAAGCGGCGTTCCGGACGGATGAAGTCGAGCATCCTGACGCGAAGCGCCCGGCCGTAAATATCTTCCGAGAAGTCGAAGATATGAACCTCGAAGGTCAGTTTCTCGCCGTCCACGGTAGGCCGCACGCCGAGATTGGCGACCGCATCGCGCCAGACCCAGCCGGACGCTTCTTCCAGGCCTGCGCTGACGGCATAGACGCCATGGGCCGGCACCAGCAGGTCGCCCAGGCCGAGATTGGCCGTCGGAAAGCCGATGGTCCGACCGAGTCGCGCCCCGGTCTCGACCCGTCCCTCGATCTCCCAGGGATGGCCCAGCAGGTGCGCGGCTTCCACGGGACGGCCGGCGGCCAGGTGCTCGCGGACCCGCGTCGAGGAAAACCCGATGCCGTCCGGCGCGATCACGTCCGGCATCACGGTGACGGCGAACCCGTATTCCCCGCCGGAAGCAGCAAGGTCCTCCGGCCGGCCGGCCCGGCCGCGGCCGAAACGGAAATCGTCGCCGACAACGGCGCGCGAGACGCCGAGCCCCTCCGCCAGCACCTCGCGGGCGAAGGCCCCGGGCGAGCGCGCCGCCATCGCCTCGTCGAAATCCAGCACGTAGAGCAGGTCGAGGCCGAGCGGCTCCAATTGGTAGATCTTGCCCTGGAGCGAGGTCAGCCGAAACGGCGGATCGTCCGGGCGGAAATAGCTGCGCGGGTGCGGCTCGAAGGTAAGCGCCGCGAGCGGGGCGCCGCCGGCAAGCTCCCGGCAGGCGGCCAGCACCGCACGGTGGCCGCCATGCACGCCGTCGAAATTGCCGAGCGCCGCCACGGCACCGCGGGCGTCCTCGGGCAGTCCGGCGAAATGTCGGAAAACCCGCATCTAGTTCGGAAGCCTTTCGGATTGGACCGCATTTCGGGCCAGGTCCGCATTCGTCGCCCCGGCCCCCGAGCCTACGGGATTCACACACCTGTTTCCGTTGGCTTTGTATTGCATGCCCCCGTCCGTCGCCCCGGCCCCTGAGCCGGGGCCCAGCCTTGGTTTTTGCGGCAGCCGCAAGCGGTTCGCCCTGCTCTCCACCGGTTGCGGCAGCATCCGGAGCCATGGATGGACCCCCGCCTTCGCGGGGGTGACGAATCGGGGCGGAGCGCGGCATGGCCGGGCCAACGGGCGCACCGGGCACACTTCGAAACGAGATGTGTGCATCCCGTAGGGCCCGGGGGCCGGGGTGACGGTGCCTGCAAGCCTTTCGTCCCGTTTCATTGCGGTCGGATACCGCATCTAGCCTCGGCCAGCAGCAGGATGGAACAGGGGCGCGGAACCGGAGGACATGAGGCTGCGACGGGTGGCGGAAGCGCTCTCTATAGCCGAGCGCGGTCTTGCGCGAAAGGCCGGCTTGTCCCCTCGAACCGGGCGCAGCGGCGGTTCGCGCGGCGCCTCGCGGGACTTGCTTTAGGCATAGCCGATGCCGGACAATGGCGTCTCGGGAGCATCTCATCATGTACGAGAAGACGACCGCGAACATGCGCGTGCGCGTCCGGCCGGAATATCTGGAAGACCATTCCGAACCGGCGGAGGGGCGCTACTTCTGGGCCTACCACATCGAGATCGCCAATGAGGGCGACGCCACCGTGCAATTGCTGTCGCGTTACTGGCGGATCACCGATGCGCGCGGGCGCGCGGAGGAGGTGCGCGGCCCCGGCGTCGTCGGCAAGCAGCCCGTGCTGAAGCCCGGCGAGAGCTTCGAGTATTCCAGCGGCGCGCCGCTGCCGACCGCGTCCGGCTTCATGGTCGGGCAATACCTGATGGTGCGCGAGAACGGCGAACGGTTCGAGATAGACATCCCGGCCTTCTCGCTCGACAGCCCCTGGTCGTCGGAGTCGATCCACTGAGCGGCCTCTCCGCGCCATGATCGACGTCCGACCGGTCTTCTTCATCATCGGCTGGCTGTTGGTCATGCTTGCCGGGGCCATGCTGCTGCCCGCCGCTGTCGAGGCGGGCCGGCCGGAGTCGGAAACGACCGTGTTCCTGGTCGGCGCGGCGATTACGCTGTTCGTCGGCGGTCTTCTGGTCGCCGTCTGCCGTTCCGCGCGGCCGAATTCGCAACTGAACCGCTATCTCAACCTGCGGCAATCCTTCCTGATGGCCGTGTTGAGCTGGGTGGTGCTCGCAGGTTTCGCCGCGCTGCCGCTGATGTTTTCAGGTATCGACCTGGATGTGACCGATGCCATGTTCGAGGCGGTCTCGGGCATTACGACCACCGGCTCGACCGTGCTCACCGGCCTCGACACCACGGCGCCCGGCATCCTGCTCTGGCGCGCCCTGCTGCAATGGCTCGGAGGCATGGGCATCATCGTCACCGCCATCGCGGTCTCGCCGCTGCTCCGGGTCGGCGGAATGCAGATTTTCCGCATCGAGTCGAGCGACCGGTCCGAAAAGGTGCTGCCGAGAGCCGCGCAGATCGCAGGCCATATCGGCATCATCTATATCGTCATGACGACCGTCCTGACCGGCGTGCTCTTTGCCGCCGGGCTCGGCATATTCGACGCGGTCATCCATGCCATGACGACCATTGCAACCGGCGGGTTCTCGACCATGGACGGCTCGGTCGGCCAGTTCCGCAATCCGACTGTGGAATGGATCGTCATCGCCGGCATGATCGCGGGCTCGCTGCCCTTTGTCCTCTATATCCAGTTGATGCGCGGGCGGGGGGTGCGGCTGCTGGCCGACAGCCAGGTCCGGGCCTTCCTCGGCATCCTGGTCGTGGCGATTGCCGTGCTCACCGCAGCCCATGCGGCGGTCAATGCCGTGGACCCGCTCGTGGCGCTGCGGCAGGCGGCCTTCAACGCCACCTCCTACATGACCGGCACCGGCTATGTGACCGCGGACTTCGCCGCCTGGGGCGGTTTCGCGCCCGCCACCCTCTTCTGCCTCATGTTCATCGGCGGCTGCGCCGGATCGACCACTTGCGGGATCAAGGTGTTCCGCCTCCAGGTTCTGTTCGCGGAGGCGCGCGCGCAGTTCGGGCGGCTGCTCCATCCCCACGGCGTCTATGTGCCGCACTACGCCGGAAAGCCGATCCCCAATACGGTCGCGGCCTCGGTGACGAGCTTCGTGTTCCTGTTCATTACCGCATTTGCGGTGATCACCGTGGCGCTCGGCATTGCCGGGCTGGACCTGGAAACGGCCGTGTCCGGCGCCGCTACGGCGATTTCCAATGTCGGGCCCGGACTCGGCGGCACCATCGGCCCGAACGGCAATTTCTCGTCGCTCAACGACGCCGCCAAATGGGTGCTGATCTGCGGCATGCTGCTCGGCCGCCTCGAAGTGCTGAGCGTGCTCCTCCTCTTCACACCCCGCTTCTGGCGGAGTTGACGCGGGCGAAAGGCATCCCGCCTGTGGCAAGCGCTCCGACAAGGATGTTGGTGTCCAAATAAATTTGCAGCCAAAATACAGTCGCCCCTGCAGAAGGCGGCTCAAGCAACACGGCGAGTGATACGTATGGACGAAATAAGCGACATCATGGCACGGTACAGCAAAGAATACGTTCATGAGTTTCTCGATACGCCGGACGCAGTAAGCAGCTACGCATTGACATTCTACAAGGATGTCGCAGACATATATGATGCCATTACACGAATCAAGAATATCGAAAGGAATCCAACCGGGTTTTCTCTCGACGATGCACCTGTTTTGGGCCTCCTTGTTCGGATCTGGAAGCTACTCAAGCAGGCTCTTCGATACTATGAAGAGGACAACGCAGAATTCACCGCGATACTGGAACGGCCCATCATTGAAGCATCTGTGGTAGCGACATATTTGCTGAGCAGCGATGACGATGTGATCGAAGACTACAGGCGTTGCTCATACAAGGATAGACTCAGAATTCTCCGTGATCTCAAAAATGGATCGGCGTTTCTCGAGACAAAGCCGGGTCGCCGATTGGTTGCTTCGGTTAGAGAAAAACTTGAAATCGAAGGATTCGGTGAGGGCAGTTTTGTCACGCAAAAGAAGAACAAATGGCGACTGCAAGGGAAGAACTTTTACAACATATTTGACGAGGTAGTGGGCGAGGAACTATACGCAAGTACTTATGGTATGATGTCAGAATCAATTCATGGATCGTGGAATGAATCGATGGACTGGTGTTTGATCCGTAACGATGACGGAACTTTTGGTCCCCATCCCTTTTTTCATCCACCAGATATAAGGTACGTTACCCCACTTATTCGCTTCACTACGCCTCCCTATAGAATGTGGTTGTCGAGAATTGATGCCGAGGCCCCAAATCTCTTCCGTGTGCTTCAGTGGGTGGATAAATTCAATGCGGTATTGTATCATAAATTCGACCAAGTTTACGATGGTTAAGTGTCGAACAAAGAAGCAGACGCGCGGCCCACTGGACACATGGAGCGTTGACGTACAGGCTGAGTAAGCGAACTTGTATCGCCGCTCGACTAGAGCGGTGTCCGTTCGGATCGAATCGCATTTCAGGCGAGGTCGAGAATAGTCGCCCCGGCCTCCGCCTGACCCCGCTCCCGAGCGGGGAAGCCGAGGTCAGCTCCGCCGCCGCTATCTTGCAGGAAGGTCGGGAGGTGGACCCGGATCTTCGCTTCGCTCCGTCCGGGGTGGCAATTAGGGGGCTTCGCTCCGCCTTGGGCGACCGCTGAGGTCGTCCGCTCGTTTTCGCTTCAACGCGAACGGATCGTGCGCTTGGCATCCCGCTGGTGATGAGTGCCCCGACAAGGATGTCGGCATCAAGAGTGACCCGCACGCACCGCATTTACCTCGTCATCGACCAGATCGAGAATCTCCTGCCGGTCGTATCCGGCATTGCGCGTCTTGATGTCACTGAGCGCGAGGTCGAGCAGGCGCCGGCGAACGGCGTCATCGACGAATCGGGACAGGTCTCCCTTCCTGCCGCCTGTGCGCGCAAGGAAGGTACGGAGGGCGCGGTCCGTCTTGTCGGGAATCGAAAGATGCCATCGGGTCATGCGCGGCCTCCCGGAGAGGTGTTTATGTACATAAACTCATAAGCACGCAAGCATCGGACACTCCGCTTCTAGCGTCAAGTCTTTGGCCGGCCAGGTAGACCGGGAGAAAGCCTGCGGTTTGGAGCCGGAATTCCGGCCTCCCGGCTCATTGGAAGAGTTCGCTATGGGTGCCGGCTCGACGAAAACGACGGTCCCGCCGGGGCCGACCTTTTCGTCGAGCCGGTAGATCAACAGGAAGTCTCCGCCGACATGACATTCGCGATGGTTCGACCATTCGCCCTTCAGGGCATGGTCTCTCCATTCGGGCCCGAGGGGCGCCTCATTTTCTGCCAGGAGGAGCATGACGCGCTTCAGGCGCTTCATATCATAGCGCCCGGATCGCGACAGCCGTCCCCAATCCTTGACGAAGGACCCGGTGAAATCGAGCCGGCGCGGCAGCTTGGTTCGTTTACTCGCGGCCGGTTTTCTCAAGTTCCGCAAACATCTCATCGGCTGCAGCGAAGCGCGGATTGCCGCTCTTCAGGATTTCTTCCGCCTCGGCAATCGCCGCCTGTGTCCCGGCGTTCGGCACCTTGAGTTCCAGCGGAAACGCCTGATCGACCGCGATGCGATGGAACAGCAGGCGCACGGCCTCCGAGGCCGACAACCCCATGGCGGCGAGCGCCTCGGTTGCTTTCTGCTTCAGGTCGTTGTCCATCCGGACATGAAGCATGGAACTTCGTTCGGCCACGCCGGTCTCCCGTATCTCATTTGAGAGATAGATGACCGGCAAGGGAGCGTCAATACACTCCAGCTTTACGCTGGCCAAAACATCTATAGCCTTGGCGGGGCGCAGGGCCGGGAGGGAGACCGATGGCGTTCGAAATCATGCCGAGCGGCGATGCGCTCGGCGCCGAAGTCCGGGGCGTGGACCTTTCGACGCCGCTGGATGCGGAAGCCCTGGAGCGGGCCTGGTCCGACCATCTGGTGCTGCTGTTCCGGGACCAGACGCTCGCCGACGAGGACCTGCTGGCGCTGGCGGAGGCGCTCGGCGGGGCGCAGGAGGCGGGCGCGCGCGCCTACTACCTGAAGGGCGGCTACGGGGTGGAGACCGGGCGCGTCAGCCGCCTGCCGGGCATCTCGATCGTCTCGAACCTCGACGAGACCGGCAAGCCGGCGCGCCGCCATGCCGGCACGGGCAGCCAGGAACTCACCTGGCATACCGACAATTCCTATGTCGAGCGGCCGCCGAAAGGCTCGATCCTCTATGCCCACAAGGTGCCCGTGAACGGCGGCGGCGACACCTCCTTCGCCAACCAGTATGCCGCCTATGAGCGCCTGCCCGAGGCGACCCGCCGCCGGCTTCCGGGGCTCACCGTCCGGCACGATTCCTCGCGCAACACGGCCGGCGGCCTCCGCCCGACCGTGACCGCGCCGGCCGTGCGCGACGAGGTTCCGGGACCGGTCCACCCCCTCTTGCGCCGGCACCCGGTGACCGGCCGCGCGGCGCTCTATCTCGGGCGCCGCTACAAGGCGCCGTCGAGCCATGTCGTCGAGCTCGACGAAGCGGAGAGCGAGGCGCTGCTGGACGAACTCTGGGCCGCCGCAACCGACCCGGCGGTCGTCTGGACGCATGTCTGGCGTCCGGGCGACATGCTGATCTGGGACAACCGCTGCACCATGCACAGCCGCACGGAGGTCGATCCGACCCAGCCGCGCGTGCTGCACCGGACCCTGATCCGGGGGGAACGCCCGCTCGCGGCCTGAGGCCGGCGCCCGTCCGGGCGGGCCGCGTTGGTTCTCGCGGCGGGATATGCGACGCTTCCGCAATCCTCAAGGCCGGAACCGGAAGCATGGACAGCAAACCGTCCTTCACAGTGGTCGGGGCCGGCATGGTCGGCACCTGCTGCGCCCTCTACCTCCAGAACGAGGGGTTCGACGTCACCCTGGTGGACCGCGGCGGGCCGGGCGAGGAGGCCTCGTTCGGCAATCTCGGCGGCTTCGGCGTGGCGTCCTGCCCGCCTGCCGCCATGCCGGGCATCGTGCGCAAGGTGCCGGGCATGCTGCTGGACGCGGACGCGCCGCTGAAACTGCGCTGGGGCCACACGGCGAGGGCGTTGCCCTGGTTCCTGCGCTTCATCGCCAATGCCCGCAGGGACCGGGTGGAGGCCAACGCCGCCGCCCGGCAGAGCCTTCTAGACAAGGTGCATGAGGCGTTCGACCCGCTGGTCGCCGAAGCGGGTGCGGCGCACCTGATGAGCCGGACCGGGCTGATGTTCACCTTCGAGAGCGAAGAGTCGTTCCGCTCCGCGTCCTACGCCTTCGACCTGCGCCGGCGCAACGGCGTGCAGATGGACCTGCTCGACGGCGACGAGGCGCGCCAGGTGCAGCCCACCTTGAGCCCTGCGGTCGTCCGCGCCTGGCGGGTCGCCGACTTCTCGCACACGGTGAACCCGCTCGCGCTGGTGCAGGCGCTGGCGTCCCTGTTCGAGCGCCGCGGCGGCCGGCTGGCAAGGACCGCAGTGCGCGGCTTCGATATCGGCCCCGAAGGCGTCCGGGCGCTCAGGACGGACGGCGGCGACATGCCGGTCGAGAATGTCGTGGTGGCGGCCGGCGTTTGGTCGCGGCGGCTCGCGGCCATGCTGGGCACGAAGGTCCCGCTGGAGGCCGAGCGCGGCTACCACGCGATGTTCCGCGACACGGACGTCGCCATGAACGGAGGCATCATCTCGGTGGACCGGCATGTCGCGGTGACGCCGATGGCGGAAGGCGTGCGGGTCGGCGGCGTCGCCGAGTTCGCCGCGCCGGAGGCCCCGCCGGACTACCGGATCGCCGGGCGGGTGCGCCGCCACGGGGAGGCGCTCTTCCCCGGCTTGAAGGGTGCGCGCATCACCGAATGGATGGGCCCGCGCCCGTCGCATCCGGACTCGAAGCCGGTCATCGGGCGCTCGCCGCGTTTCCCCAACGCCTGGTTCGCCTTCGGCCACGACCATCTCGGCCTCACCATGGGCGGCATCACCGGCAGGCTCATCTCCGAGCTCGCCGCCGGCCGCCCGGCGAGCGTGGACCTGGCGCCCTTCCGGCCCGACCGGTTCTAGAAACGCGGACACCGCCCGACGGCCGACGCAGACGGAGACAGGAAGCCATGGAACACAACTGGGATTTCTACACCGTCTTCGTCGGCTACGAAGGGTGGTGGCTGAAAGGCCTGCTCGTCACCATCGCCTATGCTACCGGAACGGTCATCGGCGGGCTCATCATCGGCGTCGTCTGCGGCATGGGCCTGCTGGCGAACCGCTGGTGGCTGACCGCGCCGATCCATGTCTATGTCGAACTGTTCCGCTGCACGCCGGTGCTGGTCCAGATCATCTGGTTCTTCTTCGCCCTGCCGATCGTCATCCAGGTCGATCTGCCGGGCTGGCTCGCCGCCGGGATCGGGCTCACGCTCTATATGGGCTGTTTCGCGACCGAAATATTCCGGGGCGGAATCATCTCCATCGACAAGGGCCAGTGGCAGGCGGCCCGCGCCATCGGCATGACCTACCGGGAGATGATGCAGCACGTCATCCTGCCCCAGGCCGTCCGCCGGATGGTGCCGCCCTTGGTCAACCAGTCGGTCATCCAGTTCAAGAACACAGCCCTCCTCTATGTCGTCGCGGTCCCGGACATGATGTACACGGGCTATCTGGTGGTGGCCGACACCTACCGGCCGCTGGAGGTCTATACGGGCGTCGCGGTCGCCTATTTCGTGCTGCTCTACCCGATCACGCAGTGGGGCAAACGCCTGGAGGCGCGCAGTGACCGGTAGCTCCGCAACGGACCCCGGCAACGGCGGGGGCAGCCGCCCGACGGTCTCCCTGCGCAACCTCCGCAAGAACTACGGTTCGGTCGAGGCCGTGCGGGGTGTGTCCCTCGATGTCCATGCGGGCGAGGTGGTCGTCATCATCGGCCCGTCCGGCTGCGGCAAGTCCACGACATTGCGGTGCCTCAACCTGCTGGAACAGCCGACCGGCGGCACGCTGCGCGTCGGCGACCGGGAACTGGACTTCGCCAACAGGCGCAGCCTGCCCACCGGCCGCAACCTGGCGCGATTCCGCGCCCGGTTCGGCATGGTGTTCCAGCAATTCGACCTGTTCGCCCACAAGACGGCGCTCAAGAACGTCATGGTCGGCCTGACGGTGGTCCAGAGGATTCCGGCGGCGGAAGCCCGCAGTCTCGCAATGCAACACCTGGCCCGCGTCGGCCTGGCGGGAATGGAGGACCGTCTGCCGCGCGAGCTCTCCGGCGGCCAGCAGCAGCGCGTGGCCATAGCCCGCGCGCTCGCCATGAAGCCCGAGGTGCTGCTGTTCGACGAAGTCACGTCCGCGCTCGATCCGGAACTGGTCGGCGAAGTGCTGGCCGTGATGCAGGGGCTGGCCCGCGACGGAGCCACCATGGTCGTCGTGACCCATGAAATGGGTTTCGCCCGGGACGTCGCGGACCGGGTGATCTTCATGGACCGGGGCGAGGTGATCGAGGAAGGCGCCGCCGCCGACCTGCTGGCGAACCCGCAGAACCCCCGCACCCGCACCTTCCTCACGCGGTTCCGCCGGCAGGAGGCGTAAGGCACAGTCCTTTCCGGTTGAACCGATTGGCACCGTAGTCCTGCCGAGTCCCCCTGCCTCCCCTGCTGTCACCCCGCCTACTCGGCCTCGCGCCGCGCGGCTACTTCCCCCGCGTCTGGACGAGGATGCCGACGATGGTTTCCTCGCCCAGGGACCGGCAGGCCTCCAGGCGCTGAAGGCCTTCGACCAGCACCAGGCGCTCGCCGTCCTGGCGCACCCAGATCGGCGTGCGCTGGCCCTCTTCCAGCATGCTCTCGGCGATCGCCTCGACGGCTGCAGGATCGAGGGTGCGGCGCCGCTTCACCGGAATGTAGATGTCGGCGATTCTGAAGACCCGATCTTTCAGCATGTCTCAGCTTCTCACGCCCGGCCGGCCCGGGAAAGCGAGATTTCCGTTCCGTCGGCGTGGGCGTGGCGATATGTTTCGGCGAACCCGGAGACGGTCCGGGACGTGCGAGCTTTGAAGGATAGTGGAAACATGACCAAGGCCAGGGCCCGCCAGCGGGCGAAGGCGAAGGCGGGGCAGAAGGCGAAGAAGCGGCAAGAGAGCGCCGGCCGGCCCGACCCCGGCATCCGCCCCGGGCAGTTCGACCCGGGTAGCGGCTCGATCGCTGGCCCGCGGGCGGGCGCCGGCACCCACCACGCGCCGAGAACCAAACGCGGGTCCGCGCGGTCGCGCTAGGCAAGCGCGCCGCCGACGTGCTGGCGAACCCGCAGAACCCCCGCACCCGCACCTTCCTCGCGCGGTTCCGCCGGCAGGAGGCGTAGAGCGGAAGCCGACGGTGTTGCGCCTTGAACCGAGGCGCAACCGTCACCCCGGACGGAGCGCTTCCCCTCATCGTCACCCCGGACGGAGTGCTTCCCCTCATCGTCACCCCGGACGGAGCGAAGCGAAGATCCGGGGTCCATCTTCCTGCCTTCCCGCCGGGCTCGGACGGCAGGGCTGGGCCCCGGCTCGCAGGCCGGGGCGACAAATGGGGGATGGCCCGAAATGCGATCCGATCCGAACGGATTTCGTTCTGGAACCGGCGGGAACCTCAGTCGTCGGGATCGACGATCTCGACCGTGCCGGCCTCGCCGTCCACGCAGAGGATGCTGTTGTCGCCCACCGCGTCGCTGAGCGCCGATGCCACGCCGGCCACGACCGGAATTCCGGAGAGGATCGCGCCCTGGACCACCGACGGGTCGGGAAGCTCGTCGGTCACGATGGCGAGCGGATGGGTGCCGTGCTGCTTCAACTGGTAGATGAAGCGCCAGGCGCCGGCCGAGCCCCGCGTCGAGGGGACGATCAGGATGCGCCCGGCAATGCTCCGTCCGCAAAGGTCGCTCAGCGAGCCGATGACCTGGCCGGACCGGATGTCGAGGTCGCCGAGGAAGGAAATCGGCGTGCCCGACACGAGCGCCGCGCCGCTGGCGCTGCCCTTGACGATTCCCCGCCCGGTAAATCGCGTCGCCATCGCCCGCTACCAGCGCGGCACGAACCGGCCGGAGACGGCGGTTTCCACCGCCCTCGCGGTCGAGGTGAAGAGCGTCGGGCAGTGGACCATGTCGCGGATGTAGCGGGCCTGCTTGGCCGAATCGACGACGATCGCCCTCAGGTCCGGCGGCTCCACGCCGAGCGACGGGTCGGGCGAGCAGGTCCTCGCGAAATGGCAGGAGATCGGGCAGGTGTCGGATATGACCTTCGCGCCTGCCCCCTCTATCGTGCGCAGGAGGCCGGCATCGCGGGCCATCTCGCGGACATTGCGGTTGGTCGTGATCCAGAGTTCGGCATTGCCGTGGACGGTCCTGCCGTCGAGCAGGGCTGCGTAGTGCTTCATTTCCTCGAAGGACGCATGCGGGCAGCCGAGATGCACGATGTCGAACGCGACGGTTCCCTCGTCGCAGAAGTCGTCATAGACGGCCCGCAATGCCGCGCCGTCCACCCGGATGTCCGGCAGGCCGGCGGCGAGGCGGGCCGCGTCATCTTCCGCAAAGGGCGGGGTGACGCCCGGCAGGACGAACATCGCCACGCCCCCGGAGGTAGCCATGCCGACGCCGAGCGCGTCCAGTTCGTCGAGCGTGGGCCGGCGGGACAGGCCGGAGACCAGGGGAACCGCGTTGACGACATGGCCGCCGATGGCATAGCCGAGCGCCGTGAAATCCGAAGTCCCGTCGGGTTCGCCCTCCACTTCGATCCGGTGCGTCGGCTGCCGGTTGGCGTCCAGGTGCAGGCCGAAATTGGGGTAGCGGCCCGCGATGCCGGCATAGACGGCGAAGAAGCCGTCGCGGTTCGAGCGGGCGCCCAGCACCGAGTTGCAGAACACGGTCACGCCCGATTCGATGGACACCATATGCGTGTTCCAGGTGGGCCAGTGCCCGGCCCAATAAGGCGTGCAGGTGAAGCAGGGGCTGCTGCCCATGGCGCGGTGCGCCGTCTCGGCCCGCTGCTGCAGGCGCACAAGCTTTTCCGGGGCGCCGGTCGCCTGCCACCCAGCCATGTCCGCATTGGCGATATTGCTGGACGAGGGCACGGCCATGCGCGCGCCGCGCGCCGCCAGCCCTTCCATCAGTTCCACATCGCCCAGATACATCGCCATGCCGGCATGGACATGGGCATAGCCGATATCGACCATGTCCTCGGCGTCGAACGCCTCGCCGAGTTGCACCAATGCTTCCATGGACTCGCGCGCAACGGGGCCATCCGAGCCGTCCAGCATCGCCCTGTCGCGGTCCGAGAGGCGCATGGCTCAGCTCCCGACCCTGAGCGGCGCCCGTAGCTCCCTGAGCGCGGCAAGAATGCTGGGCGCCACGATGCGGCTCGTGCGGTTGTTTTCCGGCGAGGGGAGGTTCTGCGAGGTCATTTCCAGCTCAATCGCCTCCGATACCACCCGCACCGTATGGCGCGCGCCGGGAAGGCGCCCGTCGGCGAAAATCTCGATTTCCGTGGCGTCGAGCCCGATGCCGGCGAGGCTGAGCGCCACCGCGACATTGAAGTGCCGCGGGAAACACCGGGCGGCCTCGCGCGCGCTTCCGGAGAAAATGGCGACCGGCGCGGTTCCGGCAGGGGAGAGGTCGATGCCCCGTTCGGCCACATAGCTCTCATGCGCCAGCGATTCCGGGTGGATATGCGAGGTCAGCCGCACGGAGCGGATGCCCGCTTCGCGCGCCGCCCGCAGGATGTCGAGGCCCGGCATGGCGCCGCTCGCGATGTGGATCGTGCCGCCATGTTCGCCCGCGAGGTCGATGAGGTCGAGATTGACGGCGAGCGCCCCGATGCTGACGCAGACGACATGCCCCCCGGCACGGAGCGCCGGCTCCACAACCGGCCGGAAACCGTCATAGGTCGCGCATTCGACGACGACGCCCGCATGGTCCGGCAGCCGGTCCGCCGGCACTACCGGCACTTCCAGCCCGAGGCCCGCCGCCCGCCGGCCGGCGGCTTCCAGGTCGCGGGCGGAAACCGCCGCGATTTCCAGACCGAACTCCGGCTTCGCCCGGATTGCCCTCGCCAATTGCCCGGCGACATTGCCGAAGCCGCCAAGCGCGATTTTCAACGGAGGATGGGAGGCCGCGCCGGTCATTCGAGCAGCAGGGTCCGGTATCCGGCGAGCCGGTCCGGATCGACCGCAACGCCGAGGCCCGGCCCGTCCGGGACATGCACCATGCCATCCCGAACCGGGAACGGCTCCGCCAGGATGTCCGCCCGGAGATAGTAGGTGGACATGTAGAACTCGCAGCCGAGATGCAGGTCGGGCAGCGCCGCCATCAGATGTGCGCCCGCCGCATGGGCGATCCCGGTCTCGAACATGCAGCCGCCATAGACGTCGATGCCGCCGAGGCGCGCAATCGCCGCCACCTCCAGAGCACGCCGGATGCCGCCGGATTTCATGATCTTGAGAGCGAAGATGTCGGCGAGGCGCATGGACACGCCTTCCATCGCCTCGCGCGGATCGAACACCGACTCGTCCGCCATGACCGGCGTGTCGATGGCGCGGGTTATCGCCGCCAGGGCCGCGCGTTCGTGCCGCTTCACGGGCTGCTCGATGAAGGTGAGCGCGAACGGCTCCAGGTCCTTCAGGGTGCGCACGGCGTCGGTGGCCCGCAGGCCCTGGTTGTAGTCGATGCGGAGGCTGAGGGTGTCTCCGTAGAGGGCGCGCAGCTTCTCCAGCCGCATCCGGTCGAAGGCGTGGTCCTTGAAACCGGTCTTGAGCTTCAGGATGCGCACGCCGTCGCCGGTAATGCGGGCGATGTCGTCGAGATCGGCGTCGAAATCGGGGTTGGCGACGGAAAAGCTGAGCGGCACCGAATCGCGGTGGCGGCCGCCGACCAGTTCCGATATCGACAGGCCGCTCATCTGCCCCGCAATGTCGAGCAGGGCGGTTTCCAGCGCCGCCTTCGCCTCCGGGCAGCCGACGACGACCCGGTCTGCCATCGACAGGTGCATCTCGACCTGGACGGGGTCCCGGCCGATCAGATGGGGGCGCAGATGGACATGGAGGGCTGCGGCATTCGCCTCGGCGGTGCCGGTGAAGACGGGCCAGGGCGAAGCCTCGCCCCATCCGGTGATGCCGCCATCCGTCCAGACCTCCAGAATGACGCTGTTGACGCCCGCGACATCGCCGCTGCCGTGGGAATGGACCGCCTGCACCGGAATGCCGACGGTATGGACCCGCAGCCCTTCGATCTTCTGGCGGCCGGGCGCCTCGGTCATGCGATCCACTCGCTGACGGGTGCGGCCGCCTCGTTCAGCGGCTGGCTGATGACATCGACGAGCGAGGGGCCGTCATGCTCGACCGCCTTCCTGAGCGTGGCTTCGAGTGTGTCCGGGTCCTCGACCCGCCACGACTTGACCCCGAAGGCCGACGCGATGGCGGCATGGTCCGAGCGTTCGAAATCGACGGAGAAGTAGCGTTCGCCGAAGCCCGCCCGCTGGCCCGCCTTGATCCAGCCGAAGACGGCGTTGGAAAACACGATGAAGGTGATCGGCATCTTGCGGCGCACGACCGTCTCGAACTCCCCGCAGGTGAAGCCGAAACTGCCGTCCCCCATGAGGGAGACGACCTTCCTGTCCGGCCGGCCGACCCAGGCCCCCATGGCGGCGGACATGGAATAGCCGAGCGCGCCATGCGCCCGGTTGGAGAACAGCGTGCGGCCCGAGGTGCGCAATTCGTAGTAGGCCGACACATAGGGGCAGGGCGTGCCCGGATCGGCGACCACGATGGCGTCGTCGTCGAGCACCGCACGAAGCGCGGCGACGGTCCGTTCGGGCTTGATCGGCCGGTCCCCACTCTCCGCAAGCGGCCGGAACGCCGCCCATTTCTTCGCCTTCGCCGGGGCGACGGCCGCT
Source organism: Alphaproteobacteria bacterium (assembly GCA_965261985.1). GTDB lineage: Bacteria > Pseudomonadota > Alphaproteobacteria > Bin95 > Bin95 > Bin95. The sequence continues at coordinate 1,905,943 of OZ253490.1, read as the reverse complement.
GCCCCGCCGAACCCGGCCGGCGCGGACTTGCGCGCGTCGAGCAAGCGGTTCAACGCCGCCAGCCCGAGCCTTGCGTCGCAGACCATGCCCGCCTCGGTGCGGTAGGACGCGGCGATGACCTGGGGGTCGCAGTCGAGATGGACGATGCGCGTGGCCCTGGACGGCGTCCGCCAGCGCTCGGTGGTGACGGAGCCCGCCCGGCAGCCGATGAAGAACACCAGGTCGGCCGTGTCCAGAAACTCTCTCGTAGCGGGCACACCGCCGTTCGAGCCGACGACGCCCACATTGTTCGCATGCGTCTCCGGCAGGCTGCCCTGGCCGGAAACGGTCGTCGCCACCGCGATGTCCAGCCTTTCGACGAAGCGCCGGAACTCGGCCTCGCCGCTCGAAAGCACGATGCCGCCGCCGCAGACGAGTGCCGGGGACCGGGCGGACAGCAGCGCCTCCAGCAGCGCCGCCGCATCCTCCTCGGGCGGTGCGGCGGGGAAGGCCGGATAGGCGGTATGGCGCGGCTCCGCCCAGATCGCGTCCGGATCGACGGGGTCGCGCTGGACGTCGATGGGGAAGCCGAGATGGGCGGCCCCGGGCCGGCCCGTGGTCATGGCCCGGAAGGCGGCGCGCACCATGTCGGGCAGCATGTCGGACCGGTTGAGCACGGCGTTCCACTTGGTCAGCGGGCGCATCAGACCTTCCTGGTCGAGCTCGGTCAGCGGGTAGTGGCCGCGCGACGCGACCGAGACATCCGAGGTGATCGAAAGGACGGGCACGGAGGACTCGTTCGCCTCGACCAGCCCCGGCAGGATATAGGTCGCGCCGCCGCCCGACGGGCCTTCGCATATGCCCGGCCGGTGCGTCACGCGCGCATAGCCGTCCGCCATATAGGCAGCGGAGCGTTCGTCGCGCGTCAGGATATGGTCGATCTTGTGGTCGAGCCGGTAGAGCGCGTCGTAGAAGGGCAGCGTGGTGTCCCCGCAAAGGCCGAATATGTGCCGGACGCCGTGCGCCTCCAGCATCCGGACCATCGCTTCGGCGCCGTTCAGGACGTTTCCGGGGGCCTCCCCTGTCATGTTCCGCAATCCACCGCCAGCCACCGGCTGCGCATCCGGTTCGTCGCCCCGGACCCGATCCGGGGCCCATCCCCAGCCGTTTCGGCTTGGCGGGAAGGCCGGAAGATGGTCCCCGGCTCAAGGCCGGGGTGACGGTTGTGCCTCGGTTCGCAACGCAACATGGTCGGTTTCCGCTCTAAAAGCTTGCGGCGCCTGCGTTTGACAGCGCCGCCGCCCGTTCCGTATAGGGGCCGGAATGTCGGGTCAATAGCGGCCGCCGGCCCCTCCGGCCCGGTCCGGGGCCCCGCAAGAGGGAGCCTGCCGATGCCGAGAGCCCCCGTCACGGAAGCGGTTGCGGAGTTCATCGCCTCGCAGACCTTCGATGCCCTGCCGGCGGAGGTCGCGGACTATACCGGCCTGCTCGTCTTCGACGGGGTGGGCACGCTCGCCGCGGCGACCCACCCGCTCGTCACCTCCAGCGCCGGCGTCGGGGCCTTTGCGGCCGCGCATGGCGGCCGGGGGCCGGCGACGCTGATCGGCCAGGCGATGAAGACCGATGTCGTCACGGCCGCGCTCGCCAACGGCACGCGCGGCTATGCGGTCGATATGGAGCCGCACCACCCCGAAGCGATCCTGCACCCGATTGCGGTCATGCTGCCGACGGCGCTGGCGCTCTCAGAGGCGCACGGGCGCAGCGGGCGGGAGTTGCTGACGGCCGTCGCCGTGGGCTGCGAGGTGGCCTGCCGCGTTTCGATGGCGATGAGCCCGAAGGAGCTTTACGCGCTCGGCTTCCATCCCTCCGCGGTTTGCGGAACCTTCGGGGCCGCCGCCGCTGCGGCCGTCCTGCTCAACCTCGACCCGGCGCGGACGGTCCGTGCGCTCGGCCTCGCCGGCCTCCAGGCGTCCGGGCTGATGGCCTGGGAAGACGACCCGCGCGAGGACGCCCGCCCCTTCCAGATGGGCATGGCGGCCCGCAACGGCGTGACAGCGGCCCTGCTTGCAGAAAACGGGTTCGGCGGCCCGGACCGCATCTTCGACGGCGGCCACAATGCGTTGCACGCCTTCAGCCGCGTTGCGTCCGCCGAACCGCTGGCGGAGGGCCTCGGAACGAGCTGGCTCGGCGTAACCGAACTGGCGGTCAAGCCCTATCCCTGCGTCGCCTTCCTGCATCCGGCGCTGGATGCACTCGCCGGCCTCCTCGCAGAGCACCGGCTGGCGGCCGGCGACGTCGAGTCCGTCCGGCTCCGGTTCGCGGAGTCCGGCTGCCATTGCGTCGATGACAACCCGCTCAAGAGCCACTCTGCCCAATATGTGCTGCCGGTCCGGTTGGCGCGCGGTGCCCTGCATTTCACCGACCTCTTCCGGGACCTCCGGCAGAGCGACGCCGAGGTTGCGCGCCTGGCCTCGGCAACGGGCGTGATACGCGACACCGGGGAGTTCGAGGACCTGTTCCCGGACTTCTATGCGGGCGAGGTCACGCTGGCGCTCAGGGACGGGTCCACGGTTTCGAAGCGCTCCGACATCGCGCGCGGCTACCCCGAAGCGCCGCTTCCGATGGCGGAGATCGAGGCCAAATTCGACGCGCTCGTCGGCGCCGTTGCGTCGCCGGAGCGTTGCAGGGCGCTGAGCGCGGCCGCGGCGGGGATCCGGGATGCGGCAACGGTGGCGCCGCTCGCGGACCTGCTGGGCGAACCCGCGCTGGCGGCGGCGCCCGACATCGAGGCGGCGGAATGACCCCTTGCCCGGCGGCCGGCAGCGGCCGATTATCCCGGCGGCGGAACCGCAGGCCGGACAGGAACGGCGGGCGGTTGCCGCCTCTCACAGGGAGGTAACGAGTTCATGAAGAAAGTCATCGCCACGTTGGCATCGGCCTTCGTGGCCGCAGCGCTTCTGGTAGGAGGCACGACCGCGGGCCAGGCGGAGTCCACCTGGGAGCGGATCAAGAGCAGCGGCGAGGTCAAGTTCGCGGTGTTCAACTATCCGCCCTATTTCGTGAAGGACAAGGACACCGACGAGTGGGGCGGCGCGCTGATCGAGATGGCGAAGGATGTCGCCAAGGAGCTCAAGGTCGATCTCAACATGGTCGAGGTCGGCGGCTGGAGCGAGCTGGTGCTCTCGATCTCCGCCGGCAAGGTCGATTTCGCGGCCGGCATGCAGGCAACGCCCGTACGCGCCACGGCGATCGACTTCGCCGGCCCGATCTACTGGATCGAATGGGTGACCGTAAACAACAAGAACTTCAAGGGAAAGAACTGGGCGGACTACAACAATCCGGACGTGAAGGTCGCCGTCATGACCGGAACGTCGGACCAGCTCCTGCTCGAGAAATGGGCCCCGAAAGCGACCCAGATCCAGTTCAAGGAGTTCTCGCAGATCATCCTTGCCGTCAGTTCCGGGCGGGCCGACGCCTTCACCACGACAGTGCTGTCCAGCATGATCGCCAAGGAGAAGAACCCCGGGCTCGGCACCTTCAACAATCCGAAGCCGCGCGCCGCGCTGCCCGGCTATTTCGGCATCCGCAGCGAGATGGACCCCACCTTCAAGAAGTTCCTGAACTGGTGGGCGGAGTGGAACAACCTTCTGGGCCACAACGAACGGCGCATGAAGGAAGCGATGCTGAAATACAGCGGCGTCAAGGAAATCCCGGACACGGTGTCCTTCTCGCCGTAACCCGCCTGAGGAAAGCCCCGCCCCGGCGGGGCTTTCGCTTCCGCCTATACAAGCGCAAGCTGCGCCCAGGCGGCCTCGTCCGGGGGCAGACCCAAGCGGAAGCGGCCCGGCATGTCCGGGAAGGTGCGGACCCAGAGGCCGTGGCGGGCGAAGCGCACAGCCCCGCCCTCGCCGGCGATGAAGCGGAACAGCGGCGTGCCGCCCAGCACCTCGAAGCCGCGCGCGGCCAATACCTCGTCGAGCCGGGCCGCCGCCCGCTTCAGGCGGGGCCGCGTCTTTGCGGCCCAGGCGCCGTCCCGATAGGCGCGCGCCCCGATTTCGAGTGCCGGGCCGGAGACGGGCCAGGGGCCGAGGCGGTCCTTCAGCCTGTCGAGCAGGCCGCCGGGGCCGAGCGCGAAGCCGAGCCGGAGCCCCGGCAGGCCGTAGAACTTGCCGAAGGAGCGCAGCACGACGACATGCCCGTGCCCCGCCAGCGACAGCTCGGGCACGGAATCGACGAAGGACTCGTCCACGACCAGCAGGCCGCAATCGAGGGCCAGAAGCTCGTCGGGCCGCCAGGAGCGGCCGTCGGGATTGTTCGGGTTCGCCGCGACCAGCACCCCCGCTGTCTCCGGCTCCGCCACCCGGCGCACAAGATGGCCGGCCGCCTCCCAGGCAGGCACATGTTCGCCGTAAGTGGGCGAAACGACCGCGACATCGCCGGGCGGCACGCAGTAAGGCAGATGGAGGATTGCCGCCTGCGCTCCCGGCACCGGCAGCGCCCGCCCTGCCCCGAAGGCTCGTGCCGCGGCTGCGGCAAGATCGGCGACTTTCTCTTCGGAAGGCAGCCGCGTCAGGGCTTCCGGCGACAAGGGCGGTGCGGGCCAGGGCCAGGGATTGATGCCGGTCGAGAGGTCGATCCACCCGCCCTCCGGCTCGCCAAAGGCAGCGCGGGCATGCCCAAGATCGCCCCCGTGCTGCAGTCTCACGCGGCGGCGAGCGCGCGTTCGACGAAGTCCAGCCGGTCCTGGCCCCAGAAGATCTCGCCCCCGACCGCATAACTCGGAATGCCGAACACGCCGCGCGCGAGCGCCTCGTCCGTATTGGCGCCGAAGCGCTCCAGCGTCTCGGTATCGTCGGCGGCGCGGAGCACGATGTCGCCCGGCAGGCCGCATTCCTCGCAAATGGCGGTCAGCACCGCCTTGTCGGCGATGTCCCGGTCCTCCGCCCAGACGGCGCGCGGCAGTGCGAACACGAGCGGGGCGACATCGGCGCCGAAGCGGTCGGCGGCCACCACCACGCGCGCCGCCAGATGCTGCGAGACGGGGTAGTAGCGGGGGTCGTCCGAGAGCGGCAGACCGTAGAAGGCGGCCCAGCGGTCCATGTCGCGCTTGCCGTAGGCCCGGTGCAATTCCGAGCGCTCGGGCGGGTCGTCCATGCCGATCAGCCGCAGCATCATCTCCCGGAGGTCGACCGGGTGATAGACGATGCGCGCATCCTGCCTCTCGGCGATCTCCTCAAGCCGGCGCTGGCTGAGATAGACCCAGGGCGAGTTCATGCAGAAGAAATAGTCGATGGTCTTCTCCGCCATGGGCCTTCACGCCTCCTCGGGCAGAGCGACAGGCTCGGTCTCGCCCGCCAGCGCCCGGGCGAGGAAGTCCAGGCGGTCCTGGCCCCAGAACGGCTCGCCGCGCCACACATAGGTCGGCGCGCCGAACACGCCGGCGGCCTTGGCCCGCTCGGTCTGCTCGCGGTAGCGGTCCTGCACGGCGCCGCCGCCGGCTTCCGCCAGCAGGCCCGCGCCGTCGAAGCCGGCCGCGTCCGCGATGGCCGCGAGGTCCCCGTCATCGCCGATATTGCGATCCTCGGCCCACACGCCGCGCATCAGCGCGCCGGCCAGCGCCACCGCATCCAGGCCGCCCATGACGGCCGCCACCGCCATGCAGTTCGCCCTGTCGGCCGGGGCCGGGAAATATTTCGGATGCAGGTTGAGGTCGGCGCCGCGCCGTGCCCGCCAGCGCTGCAGCTCGACCAGGCGGTAGGCCCGGCGTTGCGGGGCGCGCTGCGGCAAGGGAAGCCCGCCGGAGACCGAGAACACGTCGGTCAGGTCCACGGGCAGGATATCCACGCCCACGCCGTTCTTGGCGCAGAGCGCAAGCGCCTCGTCATGGCCGAGATAGGTCCAGGGCGAGGCCATGGTGCAGTAGTAGGAAAGGCGTTCTTCCGGCATGGGATCGGTACTCCGTTATCGGGCGAGGATTCGTTTCAGCCAGGCGGCGCCGTCGGCGAGGCCGCGTTCGGCCTTGGCGACCGAGGCGGCGGCGCGCAGGAAGCCGTGGGCGATGCCCGTATAGAGCGCATATTCGGTATCCACCCCGGCGAGTTTGGCCTTCTCGGCCAGCGCCAGGCTCTCGTCCGCCAGCACATCCAGTTCCGCAGCCGCGATGCGCAGCGGCGGCAGCCCGGCAAGGTCGGCCCTGAGCGGCGCGGCCAGCGGATGGGCCATCTGGTCCGGCGTGCTCACATAGTTGTTCCAGAAGAAGCGCATCAGCCGGCTCGAGAGATAGAGGTCGCCGCCTCCGTAGAGCCGGTAGCTCTCGCGGCTGAAATCGCTGTCGAACACGCCGTAGTTCAGCAGCGCGCCGCAGAGCCAGTCCTCGCCCTCGTCCCGCAGCACCAGCGCGGCGGCGAGCGCCAGGTTGCCGCCGGCGGAATCCCCGCCGACCGCGATCCGGTCCGGGTCGATGCCCCACTCCTGGGCCCGGGCGCGCACCGCCCGGAGCGCCGCCACGCACTCATGCAGCGCCTGAGGAAACTTGTACTCCGGCGAGAGCGAGTAGTCCGGCGCGATGACCGCCGCGCCCGTGCGGGCGGCATATTCGCGCGCCGTGCGGTCGCCGGTGTAGATCGTGTTCCAGGTCCAGCCGCCGCCATGCAGCAGCACGAAGGCCGGCAACGGACCCTCGGCGTCGGGCATGTTGAAGCGCGCGAGGATCAGGCGCCCCGGCCCTTCCAGCGCGCGATCCACGGCCTCGCGCATGGGCGGCCCGCCGGCGGCATAGCCGATGCGCCCGGCCTCCATTGCGCGCCGCATCTCCGGCAGCGGCGTCTCCAGCGGGTCGCGTTCCTGCGTTGCGGTATCCGTCGTCGCGTCGAGGAAGGCCCGCATCTCGGGGTCCATCGGCGCCCGTTCGCGCGCGCCGCTCATTCCGCGTCCGCCGGTTCGACAATCGGCGCGGTGCGTGCCATTTTCCGTCCCTCCCGCAAGCGGCGGCAGTCTGTTCGCAAACCGCGCCGCGTTCAAGGACGACGGACCGTACGAGCCATGACCGCCGCCCCCGAGCTCACTGTCTATATCGACGTCAAGAGCCCCTATGCCTATCTCTCCATCGGTCCGACGCGGAAGCTCGCGGCGGAATTCGGCATCGCCCCGGTCTGGAAATTCTACACGCTGGAAATCCCGGATTTCCTGGGCGCGGTGGCGACCCGCAACGAGCACCAGTGGCGCCGCGTGCGCTACAGCTACATGGACGCCCGGCGGCTCGCGAACCTGGTGGGGCTGACCGTGCGCGGCCCGCAGAAGATTTTCGACAGCTCCGTCGCCCATATCGGCATGTTGCGCGCCCAGGACCACGGCCGTTTCGAGCCCTATATCGACCGCGTGTTCGAACGCTTCTGGAAACGCGAGCTCGAGATCGAGGACCCGGTTGTCATCGCTTCGGTGCTGGAGGAAGCGGGCGCACCGGGCGCCGATTTCCCGGAATGGGCGGAAGACGAGGGCCGCCGGCGCCATGACGAGGTGCTTCGGGAGGCGGAGGAACTGGGTGTGTTCGGCGTGCCGAGCTACCTTTTCAAGGACGAGTTGTTCTGGGGCGGGGACCGCCTCGACATGTTGCGCGACCGGATTACGGAGGCCGCGTCCAGTTGATCGAACTTTGGATTCCGATCACGATTTTCGCCGCCTTTTGCCAGAACCTCCGCAGCGCCGTCCAGAAGCACCTCAAGGGTGAGCTTTCGAACGCGGGCGCGACGTTCTCCCGGTTCGGCTACGGCTTGCCCGTCGTGTTCGCCTATGTGCTGGCGCTGCGCTACGGCGCCGGCATGGCCTGGCCGGAACCCAATCCCGAATTCGTCATCTACGGCCTCATCGGCGGCGCCACGCAGATCGGCGCGACCTTCCTCCTGGTCTGGCTGTTCTCGTTCCGCGACTTCGCGGTCGGCACGACCTATTCCAAGACGGAGACGGTGCAGGCGGCGCTGTTCGGGCTGGTTATCCTGGGCGACGGCGTCGGCCTTGCCGGCAGCATCGCGATCTTCGTCAGCCTGATCGGGGTGATGCTGCTTTCGACCGCGAAGACCGAGCTCGAATGGCACAGGCTGTTGCTCGGCTGGACCGAGCGGACGGCGCTGATCGGCGTGTTTTCCGGCACGCTGTTCGGGGTCTCGGCGGTCGCGTTCAGGGCGGCGTCGCTCTCGCTCGAAGGCCCGGCGTTAGGGGACGAGCCGGGCTTCCTGATGCGGGCCGGCTTCACACTCGCCGGCGTCATCCTGGCCCAGACAATCGGCATGGCGGCCTGGATGAGCTGGCGCGAGCCCGGCCAGCTCCGCGCCGTGCTCAGGTCGTGGCGCTGGGCGAGCCTTGCGGGGCTGGCTGGTGCGGTATCGTCGATCGGCTGGTTCACCGCCATGACGATCCAGAACGCCGCCTATGTCCGCGCGCTCGGCCAGATCGAGCTCCTGTTCACCTTTGCTGCCGGCATCCTCATCTTCAAGGAGCGAAGTTCCCGCCTGGAGGTCACCGGCATCCTGCTCGTCACCGCCGGCATCCTCATCCTGATCCGCGGTTGAGGGCCCGGCCGGGACTTCTCACAAGTGTCACGATCTACGCTGCGCTTACGGCTCGGGCGCGGCGCCATCATCCTTCCCGGCGGCGGCACCGGCGCCGTATTCCCCGGTCCCGTAGGCGATCAGGAAGCGGCGGAAGGACGGAATCGGGCACTCATAAGCGGCTCCCTTGCGTTGCAGGGCTCCTCGGTGAAACAGGTGGTCGAAGAACTGCCCGACGGTCATGTCCTCGGGCAGGTCCCATTCCGGATCCTTCCTTTCAGGCTGCCGGCAACGCTCGATCTCCCGGCGGACCTGTCCGTTGGTGAAGCCGTCTTCCGGCAGCGCAGCGAACAGCGCAGCTACCAGTTGGCGTGAGCCGTCCATTATCGGGCCGATCCGGGGAGATAGGCTCGCTCCCGGTAGTCCCGCTCGCGTTCGAGGATATTTGCGGAGTCAACAAGGGCCAGTTTCCCTTCCACGCGCGCCAATTCGGTAGCGAGCGCCCGCATCCCGTTGTGCAGATGCTGCGGCCAGCCATCGCTGCGTTCGGCAAGCAGGGCCGGCCAATTTTCAACGGTTCCGGTCCGGTCCACCCGGTAAGTCGCGAGCATCGCCTCTACCGCTTCGCACGCTTCGCCCGGCGACAGGCCCCCCAGACTGCGGACCGCATCTATCTCCAGGCGCGACAGGCCGACTTCGGGCGCGGACACGATGTCGTAAGAGTTGCCGAGACCGGCCAGCACCGGAACGATCGGCAGACCCGGTTTTCCTTCGTGCAGCGTATTGAGCACTTCCTTTGCGGCGGGCGTTACGTTCTGGATTTCGTCCACCATCAGGCAAACGGGCCGGGTCCATGAAGACGGCGGGAACCGACGGCAAAGGTCGTCGAACGACGGGACAGGCGGCGCCATGCCGGTCCGCCGGGAGGCCTGCCCGCCTGCGACGCCCGGTGCTCCGGCCCGAACGCCAATGTCGCGGGTTTCCGTCCTCCGGTAGGCGTGCTCCGTCGTCGGGTCGAGCGCTTCGGCGATCCTGGCCGCCACGACCGCCTCGTCTGCAAGTTCATGGAAGTACACATGGACGGCGACGGGCGCCGCATCGCCGCGCCCGGTCTCGCGGTCCGACCAGCGCCGGGACAGCTCCGACAACAGCGCGGTTTTCCCGGCGCCCGGTGCGCCCTGAAAGAGTTGCGTTGCGCCCCTTATCGCGGTTCCCGCTTTGGCCCGGACCAGGGCGCGGGCGCAAAGGCCATTGATCGCGGCAATCTCTTCGTCGCGTCCGGCAAAGAACGGCGTGTCGTCGCGGTCCCCTCGTGCGGCGAAGTCGTTAAGGGCCTTCAGGTCCGGTTCCCGTGTGCCGAAGAGACGCCCCAAGCGGACCATGAAAACTCTTTTCTTCCGTTTCCGGACCGGGCGGCCGTTGCCGTCGGCGGCCGTCCAACCGCGAAACCACTATCGCGCCAACAGCTCGCAGGCGTCAAGAAAAGGAGCCCTGAGCGAAACATGACGATATGGAGCGGGGCGGTGCGCTTCAACACTCCGAACGCCTTTCAGGAAAGCCGCCTGGGCGGCCGCCCTGCCCCTGTTGCCGGTTACGCGCCTGTCACCGACAACTTTATTCCGGCCGGCGGTCGAGACCCTTGCCCGTCGAAGCAAAGAGGTTTCGCTCGCAATATCGGAAATAATTCCTCAACAGGGCTTGACCTCAGAATATCCGTGATAGGATGGGTTGGAGGGAAGAGGCATCCGCGGGCCGCTTCGCTCCGCGTCGGCGCCGACGCATAGGAACTCCGATTCGCCAAACCGGACAGGTGCGCCCTGCGTTCGGCATGCACTCGCGCGCAATCAGGCGCGCGATATGCGCGCCGACGCGAAACGCGCATGCCCGCCTGCGCGCGACACGCGCGAAAAAGGGTCGCCCCAGGGCCGGCGCCTGCGAGACGTCCCCCATTGTCACCCCGGACGCCGCGCCCGCGGCGATCCGGGGTCAAGTCTCTCGAAGTCCGGGCTTGAGGCTCGACTGGGCCCCGGCTCGGGGGCCGGGGCGACAGTGTCGGTAAACCTGTCCTCTTGGCCCGATACCGCACCGCACCTGCAGATCGAACACCAGCGGAACGAAGGAGCCGCCGCCCATGCTTGACGCGACTGCCACCCCCGAATGCGAGCCGATTGCACACGATCCCGTTCTCTCGACCCGACAGGAGGCCTTCTGCCGCCATTTCACCGCCTCCGGCAATGCGGCCGACGCCGCCAGGCGGGCCGGCTATGCCGAGCGCTCCGCGCGGCAGACCGGCCACGCGCTGCTGGAACGGCCCTATATCGTCGAGCGGGTGCGCCGCATCCGCATGTCATGGCAGCGCACCGCCCGGGACGAGGCGCGGATCGCGCTCGCCCGGCTGGAACAGGCATGGGATGCCGCGGTTGCCAGCGGGTCGGCCTATCTCATGCTCCAGATCGTCCGCCTCCAGGCCGAGATCGCCGGGCTCGCAAGGCCGGCCGGCATGCGCCGCGCCGTGCTGTGGCCGGTTGCCAGCGAGGACGAGTTCGGCGAGATGGCGGCCGGAGGTGCCCCCGAAGCCGGAACCGAACCGGGCCCGCTGGCCGACGCCGTGCGCAGGGGCCGGGACCGGGCCGAGCGCGTGTTCGCCCGCCACTGCGCCAGCCGGGAGGCGCTGGAACGGCAGGAGGACTTCGACGAGAGCGGATATGCCCAAACCGCCGAAAGGCTCGCCGACGCTATCGAGGAACGCGAGCGCCTGCCCGTCAGCTTCGAGCCCCCCGCCCCGCCCCCGGCGGAAGACCGCCCGCAAGCCGACGACCCGCCCGAGGAGACTTACGAAGAAGACGGGTGGGTCGGCGACGAGCGACCCAGCGACGACGACAGGGTCGATGGCGCCGAAAACGACTGGCTGTACCAGCGCCGCGAGGGCCTCGAACCCTACGATCCGTGGCTGCCGGAGAATGTCGCGCTGCGGGTGCGGGACCGGCTGGCATGGCAGGAGCGGGTCCATGACAACGACCCGTTCGCCCCGGACGAACCGGAGGGGCCGGAGGGGTCGGACGACGGGGAATTCGCACCGGGCCACGACGCCTCATGACAAAACATGACATTTCGAGACAGGCTCCGGCCCCCGTGCCGGGCCCCATCCGTCGCCCCGGCAGAAGCCCCCCCTTGTCACTCCGGCCGGAGTGCAGCAGCCTGCCCCGGACCCGATCCGGGGGAGAGCCCGGGGTCAAGGCTGTCGAGACCTCGCCGGGTTGCAGCGGCCGTTCTGGGTCCCGGCTCGGGGGCCGGGACGACAGGAGCCGCAGACAGGGTCGGTTCGTCTTCAAGCCGCCCCCTTCCCGGCCGGACCTTGCCGGGCCGGCGGAAAAAGGGCAATTGGCCGGGCCGCCCGAACGCATCGACCGCCGGGGAGTGCTGCATTTGCCGTTTTCACCCGCCCGCCGCCGCCTGTTCGGGCTCGCTGCCGGCCTTGCGTTCGGCCTCGGCCCCGTCGCGCCCGGCTTCGCCTCGGAGGGAATTACGGTCTTCGCCGCGGCCAGCCTGAAGAACGCGATGGACGAGGTGTCCGCGCGCTTCGAGCGGGAGACCGGCCATGCTGCCGCCGTCTCGTTCGCCGGCTCCTCCGCCCTCGCCCGCCAGATCCAGCACGGTGCGCCGGCGGACATCTTCATCTCCGCCAATCCGGGCTGGATGGATGCACTGGAGCGGGACGGCCTTGTCGACCCGGCGACCCGCTTCGACCTGCTGGGCAACGCCCTCGTGCTGATCGCCCACGGCCGGGACGCGGCACCGTTCGAGATCGGGCCGGGCCTGGACCTCGCCGGCATGCTGGGCGAAGGCCGGCTCGCCATGACGCTCGTGGATGCCGTGCCCGCCGGGATTTACGGCAAGGCGGCGCTCCGGTCGCTGGGCGTGTGGGAGGCCGTCGCGCCGAAGGTCGCGCAGGCGGACAATGTCCGCGCCGCGCTGGCGCTGGTTTCTTCCGGCGAAGCGCCGCTCGGGATCGTCTATGCCACCGACGCCGCGGCCGATGACAATGTGACCGTCCTGGGCGCCTTCCCGGCGGACAGCCACCCGCCCATCGTCTATCCCGCCGCCGCCATGGCCGCGAGCCGCAACCCGCTCAATCCGCGCTTCCTCGCCTGGCTGCGCGGGCCGGCCGCACGGACGGCATTCGAGCGGCAAGGCTTTGTCACCGCCTTCGAGTAGAGCAGGATTCGATTGTTTTGAACCGAAGCCTGCGAGACGCCCGCCATTGTCACCCCGGACGCCGCGCCAGCGGCGATCCGGGGTCCAGTTTCTCGAAGTCCGGGTGTGTGGCTCGACTGGGCCCCGGCTCGGGGGCCGGGGCGACAGCGTCGGTAAACCATTCGTCCCGGTCCAATATAGTCGGATACTGCTCTAGAATCGGCACATGGACTGGTTGAGCCCCGAGGAGTGGCAGGCGGTTGCGCTTTCGCTCCGCGTTGCGTTCTGGGCAGTGCTCGCGAGCCTGCCGCTCGGCGTGCTGACCGCCTATGCGCTCGCGCGCTGGCGCTTTCCCGGTCGGCAGCTCCTGAACGGACTGGTGCATCTGCCGCTCATCCTGCCGCCGGTGGCGACGGGCTACCTGCTGCTGCTGGCATTCGGCACGCGCGGGCCCCTCGGCAGCCTGCTGCAGGAGGTCGGCATCGTCTTCGCCTTCCGCTGGACGGGCGCGGCGCTGGCGGCGGCGGTCATGGCTTTTCCGCTCATGGTCCGCGCCATCCGCCTTTCCATCGAGGCGGTGGACCCGAGGCTCGAACAGGCGAGCGCGACGCTCGGCGCCTCCGGCCCCTGGGTCTTTGCGACCGTGACGCTGCCGCTCGTCCTGCCCGGCATCCTCGCGGGCGCGATCCTCGCCTTCGCGAAGGCAATGGGCGAGTTCGGCGCCACGATCACCTTCGTCTCCAACATCCCCGGCCAGACGCAGACCCTGCCGACGGCGATCTACGCCTTCCTCCAGGTGCCCGGCGGCGAGGCGTCCGCGCTCCGCCTGGTCGCAATCGCGGTCGCCGTGTCCATGGCGGCGCTGCTGCTCTCCGAGGTAGTTGCGCGGCGGGTGGCGAAAAGGGTGGCCGGCGCATGACGCTTTCGGTGACCCTCCGCCATGCCTTCCCCGGCTTCGAACTCGATGTTTCGTTCGAGGCCCCGCCCGGCGTGACCGTGCTCTTCGGCCGCTCCGGCTCGGGCAAGACGACGACCGTCAACGCCGTCGCCGGGCTGCTGAAGCCGAATGCCGGGCGCGCGGTCGCAGACGGATGGGTGCTGTTCGATACCGCGCGCGGCGCGTGGCTGCCGCCCCACCGGCGCCGGCTCGGCTACATCTTCCAGGAGGGTCGGCTGTTTCCGCATCTCACCGTGCGCCAGAACCTGCTTTACGGCCGCTGGTTCGCACCGAAGAACGGGCCGCGCGAGGATATGGGGCGGATCGTCGAAATGCTCGGCATCGGGCACCTGCTGGGCCGCCGCCCCGGAATGCTGTCGAGCGGCGAGAAGCAGCGGGTCGCGATCGGGCGCGCGCTGCTGGCGAGCCCCCGGCTCATCCTCGCCGACGAGCCGCTGGCCTCGCTGGACGAGGCGCGGAAGGCGGAAATCCTGCCCTATTTCGAGCGCCTGCGGGACGAGGTGTCGGTACCGGTCCTTTATGTGAGCCACTCCGCAGCGGAGGTGGCCCGGCTTGCGACCACCGTGATCGCCCTTCAGGACGGGCGCGCGGTGCGCCAGGGGCCGGCAGTCGAGGTGCTGGGCGACCCGACGGTCACGCCGGTGGGCGCGCGCGGCGCCGGCGCGGTGCTGGAAGCGGCGGTCGTCCGCCATCATACGGACGGGCTGTCAGAAATCGACGCGGGCGGCGTCAGGCTGTTCCTGCCGAGGGTGCCGCATGCGCCCGGCAGCCGGATCAGGGTCCGGATCGCGGCGCATGAAGTGCTGTTGTCGCGCAAGGAGCCGGAAGGACTGTCGGCGCTCAACATCCTGCCCGGCACGGTCGAATCGGTCCGGACGGGCGAAGGGCCGGGGGCCATCGTCTCCGTGCGCACCGAGGCCGGCACGATCCTCTCCCGCGCCACGCGCCGTTCGACCGAGGCGCTGGGGCTGGCGGAAGGCGTGCGCTGCCATGCCGTCATCAAGACCGTCGCCATCGCGCCGGAAGGGGTCGGCGGCGCCTATGGCGACATATGAACGGGCTGGCGCCCGGACTACCCGCCCGGTTCCGTCGAGCCGGGCCGCAGCCTCCGCCGGACATAGACGCGCAAGGTTTCGGCGGCCAGACCCGCCAGCAGGCCCGCCAGCGCGCCCCAGATAACCGTCGCAAGCGCGGCAGCGGCGATCACCGGGCGGCAATCCGGGCGGGCGTCGAGCAGTCTCGGGCTCATCACGAGATCGACCGCCGCATAGACCAGCAGGGCTCCCACGGCCGCCGGCGGAATCGCCATCAGAATACCGACGACCTCCTGCCCCATCAGCGCAGCCGCGCCGCAGCAAGCCGCGATCGCCAGCGGCGCGCCGATGCCGCGCGCGCCGAAGCGGTGATGCGCGGCGATGCCGCCTGCGCCGTGGCACATCGGCATGGCGCCCAGGGGCGCCAGAACGAGGTTCAGCAGCCCGTTCGTGGCCGCGAGTTTCCGCTCGCCCACATGCGAGGCGCGGTCGGGATAAAGCGAACGCGCCACCGCAGCGGCCACGACCACCGCGTTGAGCAGCGTGAGCGGCAGTTGCGCGAGCACGCCGGACACAACGGCATGAACGGAAGCGGCGCCTCCGGCCGGCATGGCCGGGGCGGGCAGCGGGCCTGCATAGGGCACGAGCAGCACGGCGCCCACAACAACCGCCAGCGCCCAGGGCCCGCGCGGCAGGACGAAGGAGAGACCGAGCACGGCGAGCGCTGCGAACGCCACAGTCCAGTCCTGCGCCATCAGGCCGAAGGCGACCGTTCCGAGCATGAGGCCGAGGCCCGCCTGAAGCCCGGTGACGACCGATTGGGGAATTGCGCGCGCCGCCTTCTCGAAGGACGGAACGGCCGCCAGCAGGAGGAGAACCGCACCGACAATGCCGCCCGCCCAGGCGGTTTCTACGGCCGTGAGTCCGCCGGCAATTATGACTGCGCCGAGCGCCTTCATCGGCTGGACGGAAATGGGCAGCCGGTAGATCCCGGCTACCAGCAGATAGCCAACCGCAAAACCCGCAAAGACCGGCGTCGGCGCGAGAATGCCGGCACCGATCGCCGCAACCGCATATGGAAGGAGCGTGCCGAGATCGCCGAATGCGCCCGAGAATTCCCCGCCTGCCGAACGCAGGCGTTCCAGGAATCCGCCGCGCTGTCCGTCGAACCCGGGCATCTTCGGCAACTTGTTGTTTTTGCGCCTGTCCTGCCCGAAAGCGTACAGCGTCGGGCCGGTGCGGGAAAGTCCCGCCCGGCTCGGGGAAATCGACTTTTCCACCCGGCCAATGACGGCTGGAACCGCTGTTGAATTTATGGATTTAGCAGCTTTTTTGTGCTTTCCTTTCGCTTGGTGGGAGGAAACGCGGAGTGGAGAGTTTTTGGGAGATTCTCGGCGAGGCGTTCGGCCTGATCCTCGCCCGGGACTCCGACCTGATGGAGATCATCGGCCTGTCGCTCAGGGTAACGCTGACGGCCGTTGCGATCTCCTGCGCCATCGGCTTGCCGCTCGGCGCGGCGGTAGGCGCGTTCCGGTTTCCGGGCCGGATGGCCGCAATCGTCATCCTGAACGCGCTGATGGGCCTGCCGCCTGTGGTGGTGGGATTGGTCGCCTACCTGATGCTGTCGGCAGCCGGCCCGCTCGGTCCGCTCGGCTTGCTCTACACGCCGGCGGCCATGATTATCGCGCAGGCGATCCTCGTCACCCCGCTCGTCGCCGCGCTCAGCCGGCAGGTCGTGGAGGACTACTACCGCGAATATGCCGAGCAGTTCGACTCGCTCGGCGTGGGCCCGCTGGACCGGGTCGCCGCGCTGTTGTGGGATGCGCGCTACAGCCTGCTTACCGTCGCGCTGGCCGGTTTCGGCCGGGCGGTGGCGGAGGTGGGCGCGGTCATCGTCGTCGGCGGCAACATCAACCATGTCACCCGCGTGATGACCACGACGATCGCGCTGGAGACCTCCAAGGGCAATCTCGAACTCGCGCTGGCGCTCGGCGTCGTGCTCCTCGCCATCGCCGTGGCCGTGAACGGGGCCGCGATGACGCTCAGGGCGTCGGCCGTGAGGATGGCCTATGTTTGACGCAGCGCCCGATACGACCGCGCCGACGCCCCCGCTGCTGGGCGAAAGCCCGCGCAGCGCGTTGCTCCGGGCGAGCGGCCTGCGCTTCGACGCCGGCGGCAAGCGGCTCATCGACGGGATCGACATCGACATCCGGCCCGGGACCCGAACCGTGATCGTGGGCGCCAACGGAGCCGGCAAAAGCCTGCTGCTGCGCCTGCTTCACGGCCTCATCCGGCCGACCGCCGGCGAGGTGCTCTGGGAGGGCCGCCCCCTCGACCGGGAAGGCCGCCGCAATCAGGCGATGGTGTTCCAGCGCCCGGTGCTGCTGCGCCGCTCCGTGCTCGGAAATCTGCGCTTCGCGCTCGCGGTGCGCGGGCTGGCAGGGCCGGAACGGGCGGCACGGGAAGCCGAAGCGATGGAACGGTCCCGCCTCACCGATCTGGCGAACCGGCCGGCGCGCGTCCTTTCCGGCGGCGAGCAGCAGCGCCTCGCGGTTGCGCGCGCGCTCGCCTGCGCGCCGCGCGTGCTGTTCCTCGACGAACCGACGGCCAGCCTCGATCCGGGTTCGACCCACGCCATCGAACGGCTGGTCGCGGAAGCGCATGAGAGCGGCGTCGCCATCGTGCTCGTCACGCATGACATCGGGCAGGCGCGGCGCCTCGGCGACGAGCTGGTCTTCCTGCATGGCGGGCTGGTCGTGGAAACCGGCCGCGCGCCGGATGTGCTCGATGCGCCCCGCTCCGAAGCGGCCCGCGCCTGGCTGCAGGGCCGCCTCTATCTCGACTCCGACTCCCCGTCCCGGCCCAACGCCTGAAACGCACGGGCGCAGACAGCGTGTTCCGGCACATCGCTCTTGCGCTCGCGGCAGCGGGGTTCATGGCGTCCGGGCCGGCGGCAGCCGTGGACAAGTTCATCGTCGTCCAGTCCACGACATCGACGCAGAACTCGGGCCTCTACGACCGCATCCTGCCGCTGTTCCGGAAAAAGACCGGTATCGAGGTGCGGGTCGTCGCGGTGGGCACGGGGCAGGCGATCAGGAATGCGGCCAATGGCGACGGCGATGTGCTGCTCGTCCACTCGCAACCCGCCGAAGAAGAGTTCGTGGCGGAGGGCAATGGCATCGCGCGCTTCGACGTCATGTACAACGATTTGGTCGTCGTCGGCCCGGCTGCCGATCCTGCCGGCGTTGCGGGGTCGGACGATGTCGTGGCGGCGCTGACCGGGATCGCAAAAGCCGAGGCCCCCTTCGCCTCGCGCGGCGACGACAGCGGCACCCACAAGGCGGAACTCGCGCTCTGGGCCGAGGCCGGGGTGGATGCAGCGGCCGCCTCCGGCGGCTGGTACCGCGAAACGGGCTCGGGCATGGGCGCCACGCTCAACACGGGCGCCGGCATGGGCGCCTATGTCCTGACCGACCGCGCCACCTGGACAAGCTTCGGCAACAAGAACGGCCATCGGATCCTCGTCGAAGGCGACCCCAGGCTGTTCAATCAGTACGGGATCGTCCCGGTGAACCCCGAGCGGCACCCGAATGTGAAGGCCGATCTCGGACGGCAATTCGTCGATTGGATGCTCTCAGAGGAGGGGCAGGCGGCCATCGCGTCCTTCAAGGTGGACGGCCAGCAGCTCTTCTTCCCGAACGCCGGAAGCTGACGGATTCGCGGCAAAGGACGCTCTCAGAGCCTGACCCGAAACGAATCACATAATTTCAACGGATTATGCTCCTGATTTTTCCCGGGCTACGGGCGAGGTGCAAGCGACGAGTGGCGAAAGACTCCAAGGGTACCAATCCCCTCCGCGCACGTTCGGTACTTCGTCGCCTCCGTTCGACTCGTCACCCGACCGCTCGCAACACACTGAAATACAAGCCTTTCTTTATGAGTCGGGCTCTCAGGCCTGACGGAGGAAACCGACGACCGGAAGGAGGCCCGATGGAAGGACCGTGAGCGTGCCGTCGCTGGCGCGTCAGGGCGACAGCCAGCGCACATGACCGGTTTCGGACAGGTCGTAGCCGCCCATCGCAGCAGCCTTGCGGCTAAAGGCATCGTTGCGCGCGAAGGCCATGAGCGTCTGCACCCGTTCGGTGAAATAGGCGCGCCGGTCGATCAGCAGATCGAACCGCTCCTGCACAAGCGGCAGGAACGGCAAATGGAATTGCCGGGCCATCGCTTCGATCCCCAGCGCCGCGTCCGCGTCGCCCGCAGCAACCGCCGCCGCCGCATCGCTCTCGGTCCGCGCCAGCTCCATGGACGGGATCAGGTCTGTCGTCCTCAGCCCTTCCTTCGACAGAAGGTCCTCGAAAAGCGCCGCGGCTCCGGCTCCCTGCTGGCGCATCACGACCCGCTTGCCCCTGAGATCGGAGAAGCAGCTCACCTCCCCGCGCATGGGCTCCGACAGGACCAGCCCCCGTGCCCGCACGACCCAACCGATCAGGACGGAGCCGCGCACGCCCCGCGCGGCCACGGTGCGGACGTTCCAGTCCGCCTCCTCGGGGATATGCAGGCCGGCAAGCGCGGCGCGCCCGTCCGCAAAGGAGTCGAGGCCGTCGAGGCTCCCGTTCCAGAGCGTCGCAAGCCCCGATCCGGACTCGCGCACCGCCCAGTCGAGCAGCGGGTCGTGCGAGCCGGTGAGTACCTCCGGCCTTTCCCGGGTCCCGGCCTCGCCGCCGCCCTCGATCCAGGCCAGGATTTCGGCGCGCGGGAACAACAGCTTCCCCGTGATCCGCCGGTGCGGAATCCCGCCAGCGGCGGCGAGGTCGTACACCTTGCGTTCCCTCACGCGCAGAAGCGCCGCCACCTCCTTCGTCGTGAGGTAGCGTGGCGACGTCTCCGGATCGTCTTCGAGCGGTTCTTGCGCCATGGCACTTACGAATAACATGACCGGCAAGGGAATGCTCATCGGCGGCTGCCTCGGAGCGCGGTTGAGGATGGCCGGCGGCGGGCGCAGTATGAAGGCCGTATCCGGGGCGGTCGGGGGACGAGGGCGATGAGGCTGAAGGACAAGGTGGCGCTTGTGGTCGGGGCGGGGCAGCAGGCTGGCGACACCGTCGGCAACGGGCGCGCGGCAGCGATCCTGTTTGCACGCGAAGGCGCGAAGGTGGTGGCCGTCGACAACGATCTTGCTTCGGCCGAGGAGACCGCGACCATGGTCCGTGCGGAGGGCGGCGACTGCGTTGCAGTGCGGGGCGACGTCACGAGCAACGAGGACTGCGCCGGTTTCGTCCGGGCCTGCATGGACAGGCACGGGCGCATAGATATCCTCCACTACAATGTCGGCATCACCGGCGACGGGCTCGACAGCGACCCGATGACGCTCCCGGAAGAGGTCTGGGACCGTGTCATGGACGTCAACCTGAAGGGCCTCTACCGCACTTCCCGGCTGGTTGTGCCGATCATGCGCGAGCAGCGGTCCGGGGCGATTGTCGGGGTTTCCTCGATTTTTTCGATCTGTTCGGTGGACCGCGTGATCTACAAGGCATCGAAGGCGGGCATGAACGCCTTTTGCCACATGCTCGCCAGCACCAATTGGGACTATGGCATTCGCTGCAATGTCATCATGCCGGGCCTGATGGACACCCCGATAGCCATAGGCTACCGGGCCCTCAGGGGCGGCGTGTCCCCCGAGGAGGTCCGGGCGGCCCGCGACGCCCAGGTTCCCCTGAACCGGAAAATGGGCACCGGGTGGGACACGGCCCATGCCGCGGTATTCCTCGCTTCCGACGAGGCGCGCTTCATCACCGGCGTCAACCTTCCAGTCGATGGCGGCATGTCCGCCCGCATCGGCTGACCGACGCCCCTGCCGCAAGATAGAGGTTCATGACAGGCTCAAGCACCGCATACCGGATCGGCGTGGACGTAGGCGGTACGTTCACCGATTTCGTACTCCGCGACGAGGCGACGGGCCGGGTGGCGGTCCACAAGGCGCCGTCCACGCCGGCGGACCCCTCCGAGGCCGTCAGGAACGGCCTGCCGGTGTTGCTTGCGAAGGCGGGCGCCGGCACGGGCGATATCGGGCACCTGCTGCACGCAACCACCGTTGCGACCAACGCCATCATCCAGCGGCGCGGCGCGAAGACAGCGCTGATTACCACCCGCGGCTTCCGCGACGTGCTGATCCTCGGCCGGCAGAAGCGCTACGAGACCTACGACCTGCATATGCAGAAGCCCGACCCGCTGATCCCGCGCGAGCAGATTTTCGAGGTGCGGGAGCGGGTGAGCTTCGAGGGCGAGGTGCTGGAACCGATCGACTCGGAAGAACTGGAAGCGGTCGTCGAGCGCATCGCCGAGGGGGGGTACGAAGCGGTCGCCGTCGCGCTTCTCCACGCCTACGCCAATCCCGCACATGAGCGCGCTGTCGGGGCAGCGCTGGTCCGGCGGCTGCCGGGCGCGGCACTCAGTCTTTCGGTCGATGTCTCGCCGAAATTGCGCGAATACGAGCGTACCAACACCACGGTCGCGAACAGCTTCTTGAAGCCTCTGGTCGGCGCGTATGTCCAGCGGCTGGCGGAGGACTTCGCCGGCATGGGCGCGAAGGCCGACCTCTCGATCATGCAGTCGAACGGCGGGCTTGTCTCGCCGGCGCTGGCGGGCGAATACCCGGTCCGGATCGTCGAGAGCGGCCCCGCCGCAGGCGTGCTGCTCGCAGGCCAGATCGGCAGGGAACTCGGCGCGGAACGCGTACTCAGCTTCGACATGGGCGGCACCACGGCGAAGCTCGGGGCCATCGACAGCGGCGAACCGGTAATCGCGCCGACCTTCGAGGTCGATCCGGTCAAGTACAAGAAGGGTTCCGGCCTGCCAATCAACGTGCCTTCGGTCGAATTGGTCGAGATCGGTGCAGGCGGTGGGTCTATCGCTTTGGCCGTGGACGGGGCGATCCGTGTCGGGCCTGAGAGCGCGGGCGCCGAACCCGGTCCCGTCTGCTACGGCATCGGAGGCGAGCGGCCGACGGTGACCGACGCAAACCTCGCGCTCGGCTACCTCAACCCGGCCTACTTCAACGGCGGTGCGATGGCTCTCGACCGGGAGGCAGCGGAGGCAGCGCTTCGCGAGCATGTCGCCGACCCGCTGGGGCTGTCCATCGAGGAGGCCGCCTGGGGCGTCCATCTGGTTGCCACGGGGAACATGGAGCACGCACTGCGCGTCGTTTCCGTCGAGCGCGGCCGCGACCCGCGCAGATATGCGCTCGTGGCCTTCGGCGGCGCGGGACCGCTGCACGCGGCCAGGATTGCGCGGAGTCTGGGCGTGGACCGGGTCGTGGTGCCGAAGGCTGCGGGCGTCGGCTCCGCCGTCGGCATGCTCGCGGCGGAGAGCCGGCTGGACGCCTCCGTGACGAGGTTGCTGCGTCTCGACGAGGCGGCGCCCGAAGACATTGCGGCAATCTATGCCGGGCTGGAGGCACGGCTGGCGGAGGACCTTGCCCATCTGCCCGGAACGCAGGCTCCTGCCTTCCGGCGTTTCGCCTATATGCGCCATACCGGACAGGGCTTCGAAATCCATGTGGACCTTCCGGACGGCGAAATTGGCGCGGGCTTCCCGGCGGACTGCGAGGCAGCGTTTCGCGCGGCCTACAAGGCCCGCTATCGCACCGAGGATCCGGCAAGCGCGGTCGAGGGCGTCGATTGGGCGCTGGCGGCAGTCGTCTCGAACCCGCGCAACGCGGCTGCCCGGGACGAACCCGCCTCCGCTTGCGGGGAACCGCCGGACCCGCGGCGGGCATGGTTCCCCGAGGCGGGCGGCATGACGGCCGCCGCCGTCTGGCGGCGCGAGGCCATCGGCGCGGATACCGTCATCGACGGCCCGGCGATCGTCGAGGATGCCGAGGCGACGACCCTCATTCCGCCCGGCGACCGCGCCCGGCTCGGCCCTGGCGGGCATCTGCTGATCGAGATCGAGCACGCCGAAGCGTCTGCCGCCCGACAAGCCGAAGACGAGACGCCACGTGCCGGGGGAGCCCCATGCAGCGGCTCCCGCACCGCGCCCGCGCCGAAGGCGGGAGAAGCGAAGCCGCCCGGCGAGACCGTCGATCCCATTACCTTTACCGTGATCTGGAACTCGGTCGTTTCCGTCGCCGAGGAACTCGGCACGACGATGCGCCACACGGCCTTCAGCGAAGCGGTGCGCGAGGGCGACGACTTCTCTACCGCCGTGTTCGACGCGAAGGGACGGATGATCGCCCAAGGCAGTTTCTCGCCGGGCCATCTGGGCTCCATGCCCTTCGTCATCCGCCATGTGACCGAGGCGTATCCGCCCGAGACGCTGCGGCCCGGCGACAGCATCCTGATGAACGACAGCTGGATGGGGTCCGGCCATTTCCCCGATTTCTTCCAGGTCATGCCGGTGTTCGAGGGGACTGAGTTGCTCGGCTATGTCGCCGCCTCGGCCCACCAGATGGACGTAGGCGGCGCGGCGCCGGGTTCGCAGAAGGTCCACGGCGTGACGGAAGCGTTCCAGGAGGGCTTCCGCATCCTGCCGGTGCGCTTCTGCCGGGAGGGGGAGATCGACCGCGATATCCTGTCGATGGTCCTCGCCAACACTCGCGTGCCGGAGAAGGTTCGCGGCGATGTGATGGCGCAGCACACCGCCAATCTCACTGCCGCCGAGCGCTTCCGCCAACTATTCCGGGACCACAGCAGGGCGGTGGTCGAGGAAGCCTTCGACCGCATTCTCGACCGCAGCGAGGAGCGCATGCGCGCCGCTCTGGCGCGCGTGCCGCCCGGCACCTACAGCTTCGACGACCGGATGGACGACTACGGCCCCGGCACCGGGCCGATCCACTTCGGTGTCGATATCGCCTTCGACGAGGGGCCGGACGGCGCGGAGGTGACCGTCGATTTCTCGCGCTCCTCGGACCAGGTGCCGGCGGCGATCAACAGCTATATCAACTACACCCGCGCCTACACATACTTCGCGGTCAAGGTGTTCTGCGACCCGTTCAGCCCGCAAAATGCGGGCGCAATGCGGCCGATAAGGCTGGTCGCGCGCGAGGGCAGCTTCTTCAATCCGAGGTTTCCTGCTCCTTCCGGTGGCCGGGCCGTGCTCCAGGTCCGCATTTTCGACACGATCAACGGGGCGATGGCGCAGGCGATGCCGGAGCGGGCGATGGGCGCGTTCAGCCACTGGTCGAACCCGAATATCGGAGGCATCGACGACCGCACCGGCAAGCCCTACGTGTTCTACGACCTGATCCTGGCGGGCTATGGCGGCCGGGCCGACAGCGACGGGCCGGAGGGGCTCAGCCCCGTGATGAACTGCTCCAACATTCCGGTGGAGGTGCATGAGACCAATACGCCGGTGCTGGTCCGGCGGCTGGAACTGCTGGACGGCACCGGCGGCGCGGGCAGGCACAAGGGCGGAAGCGGCCTGCGCAAGGATATCGAACTGCTGGCCGGCGAAGGCGTGCTCACCCTGCTCGGCGACCGCCATGAGAGCCGGCCCTACGGCGTCTTCGGGGGCGAACCCGGCGCATTGGGGGAGACGGTGCTCAATCCGGACGGCAACGGGGAGCGCCTCGGCTCGAAGGAAATCCGCACGCTCAAGCGCGGCGATGTGCTGAGCATCCGGACAAGCGGCGCCGGAGGTTACGGACGGGCAGACGAATAGAGCAAGGTACGGTCGTTTTGAACCGACGCTTGCGAAACGGCCTCCATTGTCGCCGCGGACGCGCGGGCTTGACATCGAAAATAGCGTGGTAAGCCGATAGCAGGAGGCGGCTTAGAGCACGATTCGATCCGGCTGAATCGACTGCCGTTCGGTGGACAGCCGCCGGCCTCGCATCCGGTTCGCAACGCAACACGGTCGGTTTCCGGTCTGACGGGAGCATCGGGTCCATGGCCGATGACTGCAATTCGTTCATGAATCATGAAATAATTCCCGGTAAGGGCTTGACCTCTGTAAAACCGTGGTAGGATGAGACAGGACGAAGCGGCATCCGGAGGCCGCTTCGTCTCTCACCTCGCGCCGGTGCGAAAAAGCCCCAACGGAACGGACGGGAGACGTGCGCCCTGCGCCTGGCTCGCGCGCGCAATCAGGCGCGCGAACCGCGCCGGCGCGAACGCGGGCGCGTGCGCACATGCGATACGCGCGAAACAGGGTCGCGCCGCAGGCAAGCCGGCGGCAGCGCGAACGGAACGGAAGCGGAAGGAGGAACGATATGCAGGATGCAGGCGGGCGGAGACGGGCGTGGCGCGGCGGAACATGACATCGCATGACATTTCATGACATCCCCGGGGTGTCTCCGCGCCTTCGGGGCAGAGCGGGGCCGCCGCTTCCTGCCCCGGCTCGCAGGCCGGGGCGGCAGTATCTGCAACCCTTCCGGCCCGGTCCAGTGGAGTCGGATACCGCCCTAGAGGCCGCTTCGCTGGGACTTTCGGAAACGAACGGGAGGCACGCATCCGACCGGCGGACCGTTGGGCGAACATGACACTTCATGACGAAACATGACATTTCGTAACACCCTGGGACTGTACGTCCGCCTTCGAGCGCCTGCCTGGCACGGCGATGGCGGGCCGTTCGCGAAGGCAATTTCACCGAACCGCTCGCCTGGGGCTTGACGCTGGGAAAGGCGTGATAGGATTAAGACAGAGAGACGGCTTCCGGGGCCGCCTTTTCGATTCCGGAGAGCGAAGGGAGTACAAGACCATGTCGGGACCGGACGGAAGGGCGGACGGGCAGCCATGCTCTCGCGCAGTCAGGCGCGCGATACGCGGGGAAAAACGGGCGCATCCCGGCACGGGTCGCCGCACGCAGGGCGCAATGGCAAGAGCCGGGACGGAATTTGCGGCAGGTCACGAGACCTCATGACAAAACATGACATCTCGCGGCCCTGCCCGGACCTCCGGGCGCAGACGGCCGGCCGCTGGAGCGATCGCGATGGAGTCGGAGAAACGGTTCCATGACGCTCCAGAACCGCGTGACGCCTTTCGGAAAGATCGTCGCCACGCCGGAGCGCGGGACGATGATGGGCAATCGCGGCATCCTGCACGATGCAAGCCGGACGCTCGGCCGGCGGCGCTGGGCGCACAAGACCTGGATCTGCTGCGTCACCGAATACCGGGGCAGGCGCCGGCAGGTCATGACGCCGGGACGCTATACGGAACTGTTCTTTCTCGACGAGGCGGTCGCACTCGCTGCCGGGCATCGCCCCTGCTTCGAATGCCGGCGCGAAGCCGCGAAGGCCTATGCAGCCTGCTGGGGCGGAAACCTGCGAGCGGCGGAGATGGACCGGGTATTGCATGCCGAACGGCTATCGGGAAAACAACAGCGGACCCATTTCTGCGACCTCGCCGGACTTCCCGACGGTGCGTTCATTGCCAGGCACGGCGCAGCCTGGCTGGTCAAGGGGTCGAGGCTGCTGCGCTACACGCCTGCCGGCTACGACACAGCGGCCGCACGGCCTGCCGGCGCGGTCGAGGTGCTGACGCCGCCGGCTACGCTCCGAGTGCTCAGCGCCGGCTATCGCCCGATGCTGCATCCGACAGCCCAAGCTCCGTTTGCGCCTTGAACACGAGTTCCGAAATCCCCGATGCGGCGCCCTCGGCAGCAGCGGCGGCAAGCGGCGTCCACTCTCCGGCAAGCCATTCGGCCGGCACGACATTGGCCTGATCGACCCGGCCGACCTCGCGCCCATCCGACCATTTCACGACCCAGGCCAGCCGCACCTCCCGCAGGCCCGCATGGACCTTCCCGACCTCTGCACTGCCGAAGACGTGCAGATGGCTCGGCGCAGCCGGCGGCACGACATTGAGGCCCTGGCTCGCAAGCACCGTTTCCAGCGCCCGCAGCAAGGGGGCGGGCAGGTCCGCTTCGGCATCGGGCGCGACGGAAACTTTCAGCCGTGCGGACGCGCTGTCGTCCCGTCGCTCCGCCCGGATGCGCCGGGCCACCCCTTCGGCCAGTTCTTCCAGCAGCAGCGGCACCGCATCCGCCCGGCCATCTTCGACCTCCTGCGTGAACCGCGCCGCGATTGTGTCGTCCCAGGCCCTGAGTTCCCAGTCGAAGGAGACCGGGGCAATTCCGTCGGGCGTTGCATCGAGGACAGTGCGTCCTGCCAGCCGGTAGCTCAGCAGGTTGCCGCGCTGCCGGCTCGCCGGCAGCCCGTGCCGTTGAAGCGCGCCCTCCAGGCCTCGTCGCAGCCGGTCCTCGAGTTGCGGTGGGGCCCCTCCAATTCGGCCGATCTTCACGCCGACCGTGTCGGGAAGCGCCAGCAGCGCGCTCGCCTTGTCGCGCTCCATGACCTGAGGCACGGGCTGACAGGCCGCTACAAACAGCACCACGGCCAGAAGACACAGCGCCCTAGACAAGAACGCAACTCACGAGGAGGCCGAGCAGGCAGAGCCCGAGGAAGATCAGGAGATGCGGCATTTCTGCAGCAGCCGTGCCCTCAAGAAAGAAGCCCGCGCCGGGAAGGCGCGGGCTTGCATCGTTCCGGCACGGCCACTTTGGACCGTCCGGTATCGACTACTTGTCGAGCCAGAACGTGTCGAACCGTCCGACATCGTAGAGGCCAAAATAGTTGTAGGGGTTGTGGCCCTTGACGTAGTTGTACCAGCCGTCGTTGATCTTCTCCCAGGAGATCGGCAGCACCGGCGGGTTCTCCTCCATCACCATTTCGGCCGCGGTGATCGCCTCCTGGCGCTTGACCGGATCGACCTCGTTGTCGATGGCCTTCAACAGCTCGGTGAAGCGCGGGTCTTCCCACTGCGAGTAGTTCTGCGGGCCGTTCGGGCCGTACCAGGTGTTGAAGTAGTCCGACGGGTCGATCAGGGTCGATACAATGGCGCCGACAGAGAGGTCGAACTTGCCGTTATTGGTGTCGTCGAACCAGACCGACTCGACCACGGTGCGCAGCTCGCACTCGATATTGAGCCCCTCTTGCAGCATCGCCTGGATCGCCTGCGCCCAGAGCTTGAAGGTCGCCACGTCGCGCACCACGAAGTCGAGCCCGTTGATGCCGTTGCCGTGGCCGGCGGCCTCCAGCAGTGCCTTGGCTTCCTTGATCGAGGCCGTCGTATCCGGCTGGTAGCCGACACGCTTGGAGAGTTCCTCCTTCGGCGTCGCAACATCGGAGAACGGATAGATGAAGCCGCCGACCATCATCGGCGCGACATCCCTGACAACATCCACCAGCACCGGCCGGTCGAAGACCAGATGCATGGCCCGGCGCACCCTCGGATCGTTGAAGGGCTCGCGGTCGGCATTGAGCCAGACCGCCTGGATGACGCTCTGGTAGTAGTCGGTCGCCGTCATGTCGTCGCGGCTGTCGGCTTCCTTCCGCGTCACCGGGTCGATCAGCCGGGCGTAGTCGGTCCGGCCCGCGAGGAATGCGGAGCCGAGTTCCGGCGAGAACGGCAGGCCGTGATAGAACTCGATGCCGTCAAGATAGGGCAGCCCCTCCATCCAGTAGTCCGGGTTCTTCTGCATCACCCAGATTTCCTGCTCGACCCGCCGGACGCTGCGGAACGGCCCGGTGCCTGGGACATCGAGGGTCTTGCGCAGGTTGTAGTTGTTGTCCTCAAGCGTCTTCCTGCGGACGATGCCGTTCCAGCCGCTGGCGATCGCGCCCATGATGAAGGCCGGCGGGCGGGGCACGGAAAGCTTGAACTGGACCGTGTATTTATCGGGCGCAACGACCTCGTCGACCGAGGGGAACAGCGCGCTACGCGGGATATTGATGCCCTCGGGCGGCTTGGTGATGCGGTCGAAGGTGGCCTTCACATCCGCGGAAGTGAGTTCTGCGCCGTCCGAGAAATGCACGCCCTTGCGCAGGAAGAAGGTGTAAGTCTTGCCGTCCGGGGCGATTTCCCAGCTATGGGCCAGGTCGGGAATGATCGACTGGCCGCTGTCGCGGGGGTCGCGGCGAATCAGGTTGTCATACATGCAGGCCTGACTGCCGAGATTGTTGATCGTGCCGGACTGGTGGAAATCGAGATGCGGCGGACGCATGGTGATGCCGTAGCGCAGCACGCCACCCGATTTCGGGTTCGCCTCGGGCGCCGCCAACTGGAACTTCGAGCCGTCATATTCCATCGGGACGGCGGCACTGGCTCTGCGCGAATGCAGGCCGTACGCGCCCGCAGCCGCCAGCGCCGCACTTCCCTGCAAGAAATGCCGTCGCGTCCAGTGTGGGTTCATAAAACCGTTTTGAGCCATAGTGCCCCTCCCTGGGTGAAACGCGGGCCGTTCCGGCCCCGAATGCGGTATGCTCCGGTGTCGGCACCTTGCTGCACCGGCGTTGCGGAAGCCGACCGCGTGTTGAGGAGCGTCGATTATGAACCGAACCGAGCCGCTCGAACAAGGGGCCGGGCAAGACAGCCCGGCGGCGCGTGAGAGCGTTCTCGAAGTCGAGAACCTTCAGACCCATTTTTTCACCGCCGACGGTGTGGTGCGCGCGGTGGACGGCGTCTCCTACGATGTGCGCCGGGGCGAGACGCTCGGGGTGGTCGGGGAATCCGGCTGCGGCAAGAGCGTGACCGCCCTCTCGATCCTGCGTCTCGTGGCCAACCCGCCTGGCCGCATTGTCGGCGGCGCGATCCGGCTGGAGGGGCGGAACCTGCTGGAAGCGACCGAGACCGAGATGGAAGACGTTCGGGGCAACGAAATCTCGATGATCTTCCAGGAGCCGATGACCTCGCTCAATCCCCTGTTCACGGTCGGCAAGCAGATCGGCGAGGCGATTGCGCTGCATCAGGGCCTCTCGAAACGCGACGCCTTGGACCGCGCCGTGGACATGCTGCGCCAGGTCCATATTTCCGAGCCCGAGCGCCGCGCGCATGAATATCCGCACCAGCTTTCCGGCGGCATGCGCCAGCGAGTGATGATCGCCATGGCGCTGTCCTGCAACCCGAAAGTGCTGATCGCCGACGAGCCGACCACGGCGCTGGACGTCACGATCCAGGCCCAGATCCTGGACCTCATGCGGGAGACCCAGCGCACCCAGGGCCAGGCCGTCATCCTGATTACCCACGACATGGGCGTCGTCGCCGAGAACGCCGACCGGGTGGTGGTGATGTATGCCGGCCGCAAGGTCGAGGAAGCCGAGGTGGACGAACTCTTCGACCATCCCGGCCACCCCTATACCGAAGGCTTGCTCGGGGCCATTCCTAGCCTGGAAACGGCGGCGCTGAACGAAGCCGGCAGGGGGCGGCTCAACGAGATCGAGGGCATGGTACCTTCGCTCGCAAACCTGCCGCCGGGATGCGCCTTTGCGCCGCGCTGCCGCTTTGCGAGCGAGCAGTGCCGCCAGGCCTATCCGCCGCTCGAACACCACCGCCCGGGCCATTGGGTCGCGTGCTGGCACGCCGACCGCCTGCTGGGAGGGAACGCATGAGCGCCGCCGACGCCTCGCAGGCCCCCGCACCCCTGCTCGACGTGCGCGGACTGAAAAAGCATTTCCCGATCTACAAGGGCGTCTTCTCGCGGATCGGCGGGCATGTCCATGCCGTGGACGGCGTGTCGTTCCATATCGGACGCGGCGAAACGCTGGGTCTGGTCGGCGAATCGGGCTGCGGCAAGTCCACGGTCGGACGCACTGTGCTGAAGCTGCTGGAGCCCACGGAAGGCAGCATCCGCCTGGACGGCGAAGACATCACCGACCTCGACGGCGCCGCGATGATGCCCTACCGCCAGCGGATGCAGATGATCTTCCAGGACCCCTACGCGTCGCTCAATCCGCGCATGTCGGCCGGGACCATTGTCGGCGAGCCGATTCAGATCCACAGCGTTGCGGACGGCAAGGAACGCGAGGAACGGGTCGAGGCGCTGTTCGAGCGCGTCGGGCTCGGCCGCCAGCATATACACTCCTACCCGCACGAGTTTTCCGGCGGCCAGCGCCAGCGCATCGGCATTGCCCGCGCGCTTGCACTCAACCCGGATCTGATCGTAGGCGATGAGCCCGTCTCGGCGCTGGACGTTTCGATCCAGGCGCAGATCATCAACCTGCTGATGGACCTCCAGGACGAACTGGGACTCTCATACCTGTTCGTCGCGCACGACCTGGCGGTGGTCGAGCATATCAGCCACCGGGTAGCGGTGATGTATCTCGGCCGCATCGTGGAGGTAACCGACAAGACGAGCCTGTTCGAGACGCCGCTGCACCCCTATACGGAGGCGCTGCTCTCGGCGGTGCCGGTTCCCAGGGCGCGCACACGCGGCCGGAAACGGGTCATCCTGACCGGCGATGTGCCGAGCCCGATCAATCCGCCCTCAGGCTGCCACTTCCATTCGCGCTGCCCTTACGCCATGGCGCGCTGCCGCAGCGAGGCGCCGATCCTCCGGGAGGTCCAGACGAGCCATTGGGCCGCCTGCCACCTGCATGACGGAACCGAGGCCGCCGCCTTGCCGGAGAAAACTCTCGGCGCAGCGACGGCCTAACCCGGTTCAGATCGATCCGCGCAGGCGCGGGTCGAGCATGTCGCGGATGCCGTCGCCGAGCAGGTTGAACGCCAGCACGGTGACGGTGATCGCCAGACCGGGGAACAGCACCAGCCACCAGGGCGGCACGATGCCGGCATTGAGCGCATCGGCCAGCATGTTGCCCCAGGTCGGCGCAGGCGGGGGAATGCCCACGCCGAGGAAGCCGAGCGACGCCTCGATGATGATCGCGACACCCAGATGGGTCGTGGCGAGGATCAGGTAGGGCGCCACGCATTGCGGCAGGATATGGCGCAGCATGAGGCGCATGTTGGATGCGCCGAGGCTGCGCGCCGCCTCGACGAACGACATTTCCTTGAGCGATAGCACGACGGAACGGATCACCCGCCCGCCGAAGGGTATTCGCGTGATCGCAATGGCAATAATGACCGTGACCGTGCCGGACCCCAGCGCCATCGCAATGGCCATCGCGAGTATCAGGTCGGGAAATGCCTGCAGGAACTCGATGATGCGCTGGCTGACAATGTCGAACCGGCCCCCGAGAAATCCGCTCGCCAGCCCCCAGAAGCAACCGAAGGTCGTGCCCAGCAATACCGCCGCCGCGGCAACGATCAACGAGGTGCGGCTGCCGTGGATGACGCGGCTGAGCGTGTCGCGCCCGATCTGGTCGGAGCCGAACCAGTTGACCTCGTCGGGCGATTTCTGCATGCGCCGGAAATCCGACTTCAGCGGGTCGTAGGGCGCGACTACCGGCGCCAGGATCGCCATGGACACGATCGCGAGCGCAATGCAGCCCCAGAAGGCCGAGAGCGGCGAACGCCGCGCAAAGTTCCGCAATCCGCCCAGCATGCGGAAGAACAGCGGCCGCGCGGCCGAGCCGGGTTCGACCGCAGATGCGGTCTCGGACGGCGTGTTCATCGGTATCTGATCCTCGGGTCGATCCAGGCGATGATGATGTCCACGGCGATGTTCAGCATCACGAACACCACGGCGTAGAGGAAGACGAGGTTCTGCATCACGAAGATGTCGCGCTCATTGACCGCGCTGAACATGGCGTAGCCGAGGCCGGGCGTGCCGAAGGCGCGCTCCACGGGGATCGACCCGGCAAGCACGAAACCGAGCAGGATGCCCGAAAGGGTGATGACCGGCAGCAGGGCGTTCGGCAGCGCATGCAGGCTCACCACCAGGCGGCCGTTCAACCCCTTCGCCCTGGCGGTGCGCACATAGTCCTCGCGGATCACCTCCAGCAGGCTCGAGCGGGCCATGCGCGCGATATAAGCGGCCTGCCCGAGCGCCAGCACGAAGGCAGGGCCGACAATCATCTGGAGAACCGTCCCGGGGTCCTCGAACAGCGTTGCGCCGGCGGCGGTTTGCGGCGCGCGGTAGCCGAAGCCGAACAGCAGCCCCAACACGATAAGCATGCCGAGCCAGAACCCCGGCACGGCAAGGCAGGTGATCGAGACGACCCGCGCGGCGTTGTCGGCAGCCGAATTGGGGCGCAGTGCGCTCACAATGGCCACCGGGATGCCGAGGATCCAGGACAGGATGACCGACAGGATGGCGATCTGCGCGGTCAGGGGGCCTCGGCGCAGCACCATCTCGCCGACGCTCTCCGCCCGGAAGAACGAGCGTCCGAGTTCACCCTTGGCGATGTCCAGCAGCCAATTGGCGTATTGGACGATCAGCGGATCGGCGAGGCCGAGCTCTTCCATGTAGCTCTGGCGCTGCGCCACGGTCAGCTTGGTCATGCCTTCGGGACCGAAAATGGCGGTCAGCGGGTCGCCCGGCATGACCCGCATGATGAGGAACACGATGATGGACACCCCGAACACCGTGATGCCGCCGAACGCGAACCGTCGCACGATATAGCTATACATTTTGCCCCCGGCGGCGGCGTATCGGGATCGGATGCTCTCCCCTCTTGCACCGGGGAGACTGCTTGCATGGCAGCGGCACTGTCAAGGCGGCGCGCCCCGCTCCCCCGCCTCAGCGCAGATGGCAGGCGACCGTGTGGCCCGGAGCGATCTCGCGCAGGGCCGGGGACTCGATCCGGCCGCGCTCCTCGGCATAGGGGCAGCGGGTGTGGAAGTGGCAGCCGGAAGGCGGGTTGATCGGGCTCGGCACATCGCCCTGGAGCACCGTCTTCTTCCGCCTAAGGCGGGGATCGGGGACCGGCACAGCCGACAGGAGCGCTTCCGTATAGGGATGCTGCGGGTCGGTGAACAACGTCCGCTTGTCGGTGTATTCGACGATGCGGCCGAGATACATGACTGCAATCCGGTGGCTGATATGTTCGACCACCGCGAGGTCATGCGCGACGAACAGGTAGGAAAGCCGGAACTCCTGCTGCAGGTCCATCAGCAGGTTGATGACCTGCGCCTGGATGGAGACATCGAGCGCCGAGACCGGCTCGTCGCCAACGATCGGCTTCGGGTTGAGCGCAAGCGCGCGCGCAATGCCGATTCGCTGACGCTGGCCGCCGGAGAACTCATGCGGGAAGCTGTTCATCTGGGCGCGGCTCAAGCCCACGCGCTCGAACAGTGCCGCCACCCAGTCCTGACGTTCCGCAGCAGTCCCGAGGCCGTGGACGCGCCGCAGTTCCCCCACGATATCGCCCGCCGACATGCGCGGATTGAGCGAGGAATACGGGTCCTGGAAGATGACCTGCATCTCGCGGCGCACCGGGCGCATCTCCGACTTGCCGAGATGCGTGACATCGCGCCCGTCGAGCCGGATCGTGCCCTCGGTCGGGTCGATCAGGCGCAGCACGGTGCGCCCGACGGTGGACTTGCCGCAGCCGGACTCGCCGACCAGGCCGAGCGTTTCCCCGTGCCCGATGTCGAAGCTGACGCCATCGACCGCATAGACCTTACCGGCATTGCGGGACAGCAGCCCCTTCTTGACCGGGAAGTGCTTCTTCAGGCCCTCGACCTCCAGCACCGGCGGCTGGGCGGCGTTCTCAGCGGCGGCGCCAACGCCGCCATCCATCTCAGCGGCGGCGCCAACGCCGCCATCCATCTCAGCGGCGGCGCCAACGCCGCCATCCATCTCAGCGGCGGCGCCGACGCCGCCATCCATACGGTGCGCCGCGTTAGGCGCGGCGGCGGTCACGAGCCCGCTCCGAACAGGCGCTCGGAATGCCAGCAGGCGGCCCAGTGGCCGGGCAGCTTCTCCTGGTATGGCGGATATTCGGCCCGGCAGCGGTCGTCCGCGAAGCGGCAGCGGGGCGCAAAGGCGCAGCCGGGCGGCAGGTTGTTCAGCGGCGGCACGATGCCCGGAATCTCCTCAAGGCGCTCGGCGGCATCGGCGTCCGCGCCGCTCATGATGGCAAGGCGCGGCACGGAGGCCATCAGTCCGTGCGTGTAGGGGTGCATGGGGTTGGAGAACAGCGGCACGACATCCGCCTTCTCCACCTTGCGGCCGGCATACATGACGACGATGCGCTGCGTCGTTTCCGCGACAACGCCGAGGTCGTGGGTTATCAGGATGACGGCCGTGCCGAGCTCCTGCTGCGCCGAGCTCCTGCTGCAAACGCACGATCTGGTCCAGGATCTGCGCCTGGATGGTCACGTCGAGCGCCGTGGTCGGCTCGTCCGCGATCAGCACCTTGGGGTTGCAGGCGAGCGCCATGGCGATCATCGCCCGCTGCCGCATACCGCCGGAAAGCTGGTGCGGATATTCCCGGGCGCGCTACGCCGGCTCGGGAATACGCATCATGTCCAGCATCTCGACCGCCCGCGCAAGCGCCTCCGAACGGCTCATGTCCCTGTGCAGGATCAACGCCTCGGCAATCTGGTAGCCGATGGTCAGCACCGAATTGAGCGAGGTCATCGGCTCCTGGAAGATCATCGAGATATCGTTGCCGCGCACGAGGCGCATCTCGGCCTCGTTGAGGTCGAGCAGGCTTCGCCCGTCGAGCGTCACCCTTCCGCCGATGATGCGGCCCGGCGGGTCCGGTACGAGCCGCATGACGGAGAGTGCAGTGATGCTCTTGCCGCAGCCGGACTCGCCGACGATCCCGAGCGTCTCGCCCTTGCGCAGGTCGAAGGAGACACCGTCCACCGCCTTCACGATTCCCTGGCGGGTGTAGAACCAGGTTTGCAGGTCCTGCACGTCGAGGGCGATTTCCCCCGATGAAGCCCGCTCGGCGGCGACGGGAGCCTCGTCTTCGAGGGCGGGCGTCATGTCGGAGGTCATGTTTCGAACCCCATTGCCGCTCAACTCCGCTGCCGCGGATCGAGGATGTCGCGGACCGCGTCCCCGAAGAGATTGGTGCCGAATACGGCGAGGCTGATCGCAAGGCCCGGGAAGATCACCAGCCAGGGCGCGACCCGGACATATTCAGCCGCGGACTCGGACAGCATGCGGCCCCAGGACGGATGCGGCTCCGGCACGCCGAGGCCGAGGAACGACAGCGACGCCTCGACCAGGATCGCCGCCCCGAGTTGCGCCGTGAACAGCACGATCAGCGGCGCCAGCGTGTTCGGCAGCACATGGCGCATGGCGACCCTGAGTTCGCTCATGCCCGCCGCGCGCGCCGCCTCCACGAATGACATCTCCCTCAGCGAAAGCGTGCTCGACCGCACCACCCGCGCGACATTGGGCCCAAGCGGTATCGAAATTGCGATGATGGTGTTTTCCAGCGACGGCCCCAGCGACGCCGCCATG
Source organism: Alphaproteobacteria bacterium (assembly GCA_965261985.1). Taxonomy (GTDB): domain Bacteria; phylum Pseudomonadota; class Alphaproteobacteria; order Bin95; family Bin95; genus Bin95. Next base: position 1,870,139 of record OZ253490.1, on the reverse strand, counting down.
ACCAGCGCCAGCACCAGCAAGGGCAGGGCCTGCATGATGTCGATCAGCCGCTGCATGAGCAGATCGAACCAGCCGAGCAGATAGCCGGACATCAGCCCGATGACGATCCCGATTGCGCCGCCGAGGAGGATGGAGGCAACGCCCACGGCAAGCGAGATGCGGGCGCCGTGGATTATGCGGTTGAGCACGTCCCGGTCCATCATGTCCGCGCCCATGAGGAATGCGGCGCCCGGTTCCTGCAGCGAGTTCGGAGCGGAAATATGCAACGGATCGCGCGGCGCAAGGGCGTCGGCGAACAGTGCAGACAGCACGAAGACGATCACGATCGCGGCGCCGATCGCGCGGAGCGGATGCTGGCGCATGTAGAACAGGAGCCGGCTCCAGTGTCCGGTAACATGCGCGCCAGCGCGGCCCAATTCCGCTTGATGGTCGATCTCAGCCATCGCTGCGCTCCCTGCGACCCGAGTCGTCGGTATATCGGTCAGTCCGCATATTTGATCCTCGGGTCGAGCACCGCGTAGAGCATGTCCACCAGGAAGTTGACGAGCACGGTCACAAGCGCAATCAGCATCACCAGGTTCTGCACGATCGGGTAGTCGCGCATCAGGATCGCCTCGACGAGGAAGTGCGCCACGCCCGGAATGTTGAACACGGTCTCGGTGATGATAAGCCCGCCGATGAGGAACGCGGCCTCGATGCCGATGATCGTCGTGACCGGCAGCACCGCGTTCTTGAGCGCGTGGTGGTAGTTGACGGAGTTGTCGGTCGCCCCTTTGGAGCGCGCCGTGCGGATATAATCCTGGCGCATGACTTCCAGCATGGAAGACCGCGTGAGCCGCATGATGAGCGCGGACGAACGGAAGCCGACGGCGGCAGCCGGTATGCTGTAAAGCAACAGCTCGTCCCAAAGGTTTTCCGGCGGTTCCATATAAATCGGGATCGAGCCGGCATACTGGACGAAGGCCATCAGGATCAGCAGGGCCAGCCAGAACGACGGCAGGGATAGGCCGCTGAGCGATATGCAGCGCAGGATATAGTCCATCGCCGAGTTCTGGCGCACGGCGCTGATGACTCCCAAAGGCAGCCCGAACAGGACCGAAAAGAATAGCGAGAGCGCAGCGAGCTTGGCAGTGATCGGTATCCGGGGCTGGAGCTCGTCCACCACCGGCATCTCGGACACATAGGAGAAGCCGAGGTCCCAGACGATCAGTCCCCGGATCCACTCGAAATACTGGACCGGAATCGGCTGGTCGAGGCCGAGTTCGCGCTCGATATCGGCTTTCTCCGCCGGATCGACGAAGCCGGCGGAGTCGAACATGATATCGACGATATTGCCGGGCATCAGCCGCAGCAGCACGAAGATGATGATCGACATCCCGACGAGCGTCAGGATCATCAACAGGAAGCGCTTGACCCAACTTCAACAGCACAGATTAAAAGTATTCGACGGAACAGGGGGTTACACCGGCGGTTCCGGTTGTACCCACTACATTTTCGCGATTCTGGAGACGGTCAGGCGGTGTGTTCGCGCCAGTTCGGCGGCAAGGCGACGCCAGCGGCCTGGAAGACCTTCCCGACCTGGCCCTGAACATGGGTTCGGGTAGTGACGCGCTTGCCGTCGTTCTCGATGGAGGCCTCTTGCAGGCGGTCGAGGTCGCGGATCAGGTCGTCCCATTCGACATCGACGCCGGCGGCGCGGCAGCGGTCGGCCAACTCCTTCTGGAGGACGAGGGCGAGGAAGGAGCAGAAGACATGCCCGCGGATGGCGGCGTCGCAAAAGTGGTAGATCGGGCGGGTGCGCAGCTGGGCCTTCGCGCGGCGGAACAGGTCCTCGACCCGGAGCAGTTCCCTGTACCGCAGCACGGCATTGAGCGGCGTCATTGCGGCGTTCGTGCGCAGCACGAAGATGGCGTCGAAGCGGGCCTCGTCGGCGAGCTTGCCGGCGTCGATTTCGAACGCCTTGCCCGCGCCCGTCCTGCGCAGATAGCGCCGGTAGGCGCTGTTGCCGATCAGCGCCTTCTCGCTGCCCTTGAGCCGCTTCTGCAAGCCCTCGACCACCGCCTGCCGGTCGGCGCGGTCCTTTTCCGCTTCCGCCTCGTTGCGGCACACGATGTAGCGCGCGCCGGCCACCGTGACCTCCTTCACGAACAGCTGCGTCTCGCCGCGCGCGCGTTCGATCGAAAGCGGCACAAACGGCTTCCCGTCCCTGAGCACCACCTCCCGGACCACCGTCGTGCGCCGCTCGCGCGCACCCAGGATGTAGTCCAGACCTCGCTCCTCAAGCGCCGCGATCGTCGCCGCCGAGATCATCCCCCGGTCCGCCACCACGCAGACGCGACCGATCCCGAAGCGCGACCGCAGACGGTCCACGATCGGCAGCAGAACCGTGCTGTCAGCCGTGTTGCCGGGCAGCATCTCCGTGCAGACCGGCCGGCCCTCGCCGTCCAGAACCACCGCCAGCACCATCTGGCGAAGGTCCGGGCGGTGGTCCTTCGAGTGCCCGTGCGCGCCAAGCGTCTCTCCGCCCGCGCCATGGAACGACAGCGTCGTGGTATCCATGAACACCAGCGACAGGTCGCTGAACAGGTCGCGGCGGCGAGCGAACAGACGCTCCTCGATGTCGTCCTTCACACAGCGCGGCGCCAGACCGCCCTCGCCGGTCGGCTCCAGTTCCTCGCCCAGCCACGCCATCGCCCGATAGAGATGGTGCAGCCGCAGGCCCTCGATCCCGGGGATGGCGTAGTCGTCCATCCATTTCTCGCACGACCGGTCCGAGCCCGACACGAACAGCCGGTGCAGCACGCTCACGAACACCGCCCGCTCGACCGCAAAGCCGAACCCGCGGCCGTCCACAAGCTCCTTCACCGCATCGCCGAGGCCCAGCCGGTCCCACAGACGCCCGAACAGCAGCGGACCGCCGATCCGAACGCAGGCAAGAGCGCCGTCCACCATGTCGTTCAGCACCGGGGACCGATCCGAGTGGCGCGCCAGCGAGGCGATCGGGCGGTCCAGTTCCCCGCTCGCCTGCAGGGCGTCCTTGCGACCGAGCGCGCGGATCGTGCGCTGGCGCACCCGCTTGCCCTCGCGCACGCTCTCGACGAGGTAGAGATAACGGTGCCCCCGGGCGGTCGTTTCGCGCACGAACATGACACCGTTGTATGCGGGAACATCATCGATATCCAGCAAACAAAGTCAAAACCGTGAAAATGTTTCACTACATTTTCTCCAACCCTCCCAAACCTCAACCCGACTGTCCAATGATTGCAATAGCTTGCCGAAACCGAAATCGTCAAAAATCATCGCGCACTGTTCAACTCGGGCTTGACAATATAGGCGCTCAAGGCCGCCCCCCTTTTTCCCGTGCCGGCTGCGGCAGTCCGAGTGCAAGGAAACCGGGGCGCCTCAGGAGCCGCCCCGGTCCGTTGCGTGGCGGAAGATCGAGGCTACTTGTCGAGCCAGACGTCTTCCAGGCGCCAATTGTTGTAGAGGCTGTTCACATGGGTGACGAAGCCCTTGACATAGGGCTGCCAGCACTGGGCCCCCTTGATGTGGTAAATCATTGGCTTGGCCGCGTCCTCCTGGAGCTTCTTGTCGATCTCCCAGACCAGCTTCTTGCGCTCTTCCTGGTCGGTCATCATCGACTGCTTCTCGAACAGCGCCTCCATCTCGGGCTTGCAGTAGCCGGTGTAGTTGCGCTGCAAGCCGCAGGAGTAGTTCTCGTAGAAGTTGGCGTCCGGGTCGTCCGCGCCCGAGCCGGTCAGGTTCAGGCCGACCATGTAGTCCTTGCGGGCCACCTTGGCGTGCCAGTTGCTGGTCTCGACCGTATCGAGCTCGGCATCGATATAGATGTGCTTGAGGTGGTCGATCAGGATCACGGCCGGGTCGCGATAGACAGCGATGTTCCGGGTCGAGACCTTGACCTTGAGCCGGTTGTCCGACCCGTAGCCGAGGCCTTCAATGATATTGCGCGCCTCGGCCCGGTTGGCCTCGACGTCCGGGTTGTAGCCCGCGACCGTCTTCAGGAATTCCGGAGGCATGCCCCAGACACCCGACGGCGGCGGCATCATCGCCCCGCCCTGCAGCGTCTCGCCGTGGCCCAGGATGTCGATGAAGGCCTGCCGGTCGATGGTGAGCACCATGGCCTTGCGGACATCCGCATTGTCGAAGGGCGGATTGTCCTGGTTCACGATCAGGTTGGTGCTGACATTGGTGGTCACCATCTCGCAGACCGCATCCGGCGCCTGGGACCTGACGTCCTTCAGCAGCGGAACGGTGATATCGACATTGAAGGTCATGTCGAACTCGCCGGCGATGAAGGCCAGCACGCGGGTCGAGCGGCTCTTGATGATGGTCCACTCATGCCCGTCGAGATGCGGTTTGCCGGCTTTCCAGTAGTTCTCGTTCTTCGTGAACTTCACATGCTCGTTCTGCTTCAGGCTGACGAACTTGAACGGCCCGGTGCCGATCGGCGCCGTGCGCATCTTCTTCGGCGGCACATGGCACGCATATACCGGCGAATAGCCCGATGCGAGCAACGCGATGAAGGCCGGCTGGCGCCGCTTCAGGTGGAAGATCGCCTCGAAATCGCCGTTCGTCGTCACTTCCTCAAGGTTCTTGTACCAGGCCTTGCGCGGGTTCTTGCCGCAGCTTGGCCTTGCCCTTGCCGAGCACTAGGTCCCAGGTGCACTTGACGTCGGCGGAGGTGAACGGCTTGCCGCCATGCCACTGCACGCCCTGGCGCAGCTTGAAGGCCAGCTCGGTGTCGTCGTCATTCCAGCTCCAGCTCTCGGCCAAATCCGGCACGATGGACTCGAGGCTGTTCCGCGCCACATCCTGCTTGTACATGACGAGGTTGTTGTAAACGCCCATATAGGGCGACACCGTCGAGTTGGTCGCCTCCTCATGGATCGAGCCGCTGGGCGGGGTGCCCCGGTGGTAGAATTTCAGGATACCCCCGTCCTTTTGCGCGAAGGCCGTGCCGGCAACACCCGCCAGCATTGCCACGCTGACGCCGAGCGCGGCAGTGCGTAATCGATAGCCCATGCTTTTCCCTCCCGGTTCGATGGACGCGGAGCGGATTACGTCGGTTGCGTTCCCTTCTGCCAACCCGGCGCCGCCGATGTCGCGAGTCCATGGCGAAACGGATGCACGCCGCAGCGCCCCCGTCCGAACGCGCCGGGACACGTCATGAAATGTCGTAACTGCCCAGGATGTCAGATTTGGTTATGGGGTTGACGGTGGGAACGAAAAATGAGTCAACCTTTGGATGAGTCGTTCCGAGCCGTTTGACCCATTGAGGGTGGCCGGGTCCGAGACTTCCGGACAGAAGATCGCGCGTCTTGAGTTGGAGACCGCTTGGCTTCGGGAGGAGAACGCCTCGCTTCGGGAGGAGACCGCGCGGTTTCGGGAGCGGATAGGTGAGCTGGAGCGCCGTCTCGGTCTGAACAGCGGCAATAGCGGCAAGCCTCCTTCGAGCGACGGTTTGAAGAAGCCGTCGTCTGAGCGCCGCACACAGAGCCTTCGTGGCAAGACGGATCGCAAGCCGGGCGGTCAGCCGGGCCACAAGGGCCGGACGCTGTGCCGGACGGCGAGCCCGGACCGTGTGAAGGACCATGTTCCAGCGGCGTGCGGGGGCTGCGGGGCGTCTCTTTTGGGAGCGTCTTTTGTGGGCGCGCCGGTAGCGCGTCAGGTATTCGACCTTCCTGAGCCGCGTCCTTTGGAAGTGACGGAGCATCGCGGCCATGCGTGTCGCTGCGGGCGTTGCGGGGCTGTGACGCGGGCGGCGTTTCCCGATGGCGTATCGGGTCCGGTTCAGTATGGCCCTCGTCTTTCGGGCGTTGCGGTATGGCTGCGTCATGCGCAGTTCCTTCCGGAGCGCCGGCTGTCGGAGGTTCTGGGGGTTTTGTTCGGAGCGCGCGTGTCGCCTGCGACGCTGGCGTCGATGAGCCGTCGTGCGGCGGAGCGTTTTCAGGCTGCGGGCGGGCATATAGAGGAGCTTGCGGCGGTCGGGGCGCGTGTGAAGCATCTGGACGAGACCGGACTTCGCATTGGCGCACGCACGCGGTGGCTCCATGTGATCTGCACATCCCCGGATCGGGTCCGGGGCAGGCTCTTGCTGGCGGCGTATCGGGTGAGCGAGCGGCGCGGCGCCGTGCCTGCGGGGGTGTCCGGGGTCGCAGTGCACGACCACTGGCAATGCTATTGGCCGATGGCGGGTGTGGAGCATGCGCTTTGCAACGCGCATCGCTTGCGGGAGTTGCAGGCGCTTGTGGAGTTCGACAAGGAAGGCTGGGCCCGGCGCATGCAGCGCCATCTGCTTCGGGCCTGGCGTGTGGCGCGGCTAGCGCGGGAGCGGGACATGGCCGTTCCGGGGCGTCTGTTGGCGCGTCTGGTGCGCGGCTACGACCGGCTGCTTGTCGAGGCGCTGGCGTTCCATGAGAGCCAACCGCCGCTCCCGTCGCCCGGCCGGCACGGGACACCGAGGCGGCGCAAGGGCCATAACCTCGCCTTGCGCCTGCATGAGCGCCGGGACGAGACCCTGCGCTTCCTGACCGACCCACAGGTCCCCTTCACCAACAATGAGGCCGAGCGCGACCTGCGCATGATGAAACTGCGCCAGAAAATCTCCGGAGGCTTCCGATCCCGAAGCGGCGCAGACGACTTCGCCATACTGCGCACAATCATCGCCACCGCTCAAAAGCAGGGCCGGGACGTCCTCAACACCCTGATGGGGTCGCCTCGCAGCTTCATCGACGAAATCCGATACGCCTGAAACTACCCCAGGCGCCAACGCCCCTACGACCAACATCCTGGGCAGTTACGAAATGTCATGAAATGTCATGCGATGTCATGTTCCGCCGCGCAGCGCTCCTCTCCGCAGGCCCAGGTGAAGCTCCGTCCGTCTGTATCCTGCATGTCGTTTGTATGGACGCCTCCCGGAACGCAAGGATCGATTTTTGTGTGACGGTCAGGCAGATTGCAGTTTTGTATCCGGCCTATCGATGCGGGGCTTTGTGCCCGCTGGCCCCGATGGAATTTGCCGATCCGCGCCTCATTTCCTCCGGTGAGCTTTTCGCCCTACACGACATGCAGGCTTGGCGGATCGCGGTCTGACCTGTTTGCCATCACACCTTGTCTTGCCTTGCGCAAGCTTTCAGCGACCGCCTCCTGTATCGGTTCGCAGTTCCGTCGTCAGCCGCGGCTATGCCGGCTGGCTGACAAAGTTCGTCTCGTATGTCCGGTCATGGGCCAGCAATGCCCAGATCGTGCGTGCGGTCTTGTTGGCCAGCGCGACCGTGACCACGTTAGGCGCTCGCCGCTCGGCCAGGCGCAACGCCCATGCGGGCGGCGCCTTGCTGCTGGTGAGCACGGCACGGGCGCCGTGGATCAACAGGGTTCGAAGGTATTTGTCCCCGCGCTTGGAGATGCCGGGCATGCGAACGCGACCTCCGGTGCCCGTGTGCCGTGGCACCGGGCCGAGCCAGGCGGCGAACTCGCGCCCGGACCGGAACGCCGTGGGATCGCCCATCGCGGCCACGACGGCCGTCGCAGTCAGCACTCCGACGCCGGGGATCTCCGCGACCCGCTGGCTGTCGGCGTTGCTGCGGTGCCAAAGCCCGATCCGCCGTTCGATCTCGCCGATCTCCCGGTCGAGCTGGCCGACCCGCGCCCACTGCTCGCGCAGGGTCTCCACGATCATCGCCGGCAACCGCTCCGCGACCCGCTTCAGGGCCGGGCCGATCGTTCGGCTTATGCCGGCGCGGCCCTGCGCCATGACCGCCTGCTGCTCCTCGCTCTCGATCGCGACCGTCTTCACGCCCGGTTGCTGCCCCGCGGTCCAGATCGCCTGTGCGTCACGCGCGTCGTTCTTGTTGCCGGCCACGAAGGGCCGCGCCGCTTTCGCCGCTAACAGCCTGACCTCGTGGCCGAGACCCCGAAGCTGGCGTGCCCAGTGCTGCGAGCCGCCGCACGCTTCCATCGCGATCGGACACGGGGCGCGGTTGGCGAAGCGATCCAGGAACTTCCCGCGCGTCAGCTTCAAATCCACGATCTCGCCCGTCTCCGTATCCACCCCGTGCAGTTGGAACACTCGCTTCGCCGTATCCACGCCAAAGACGGTTCTGTTAGTCTCCATATCGGACCCTCCGGTTTGCCTGCGAAGAGCTTGCTCTTCCCACTTGGCATTTCGATGCCGTCGGCCCGTGAGGGTCCAACTCAACCCGCCGGCCCACGAACATCAGGGGGTGGGAGGCGTCCATCCCATTTCCTCCATCGCGTTTCGTTCCGTTTACACCGCCGCCGGATTGCCTGCGGCGCGACCCTTTTTCGCGCGTATCGCATGTGCGCGCGCCCGCGTTTCGCGCCGGCGTGCGTAATGCGCGCCTGATTGCGCGCGCGAGCCCAGCGCAGGGCGCACGTCTCCCGTCCATTCCGTTGGGGTGTTTTCGCGCCGGCGCGAGGCGGGAGACGAAGCAGCCCACGGATGCCGCTTCCTCCTGTCCCATCCTACCACGGTTTTACAGGGGTCAAGCCCTTACCGGGAATTATTTCATATTTTATGAACGAATTGCTGCCTCGGGGAGGAGACCCCGGGACATGTCATGTTCTGTCATGTTCCGCCGCCGCCCCGCCCGCCGACGCTCTCTCAATTCGAGCTTACCACGCTTTCCCCCATGTCAATCCCATGCCTGCGGGAATTCCCCGACATGAGTCTCTTATCGAGAACGGCGGTATAACATTCGAATCGGGCCGGTCAGCGGGGGCGGGTCACGCAAGTCGAAGCCCTGACAGGCCGGAGATCAGAGAGAGCGCCAGTCGAAATTCGCCTCGAACGCCGCCGCAGCCCGGTAGACGGTCGGCTCTTCCCACCAACGGCCGGTGATCATCAGGCCGACCGGCAGGCCATCGATCATGCCGCAGGGCACCGACATCGAAGGCTGGCCGGTGTAGTTGGAGGTCGGGCAGTTGGCCAGCATGTTCCAGGCGTGATGGCAATATTCGGTAATCGAGGCATCCGGGCCCGGGAACGGTTGCGCGACCAGCGGCACCGTCGGCATCAGGAGAAGGTCGTAGTTCTCCATCAGGCGCGCGAATCCGTCCTTCGCCTTGCGCTGCAGGTTCATGCCCTTGGCATAGACGCGCCCGCCCAGCGCTTCCATGTAATAGGCCCCGAGCAGCGTGAAGGCGCGGGCGGTCGGCGGCAACTCGTGCGCGCGGTTCATCCAGCTGTTGCCGCGTTCCAGGGCCCCGCCGACATACAGTCCGGGCAGGCCGTAGAACACGCCGCCCTGGAGCATCATCTCCCGGGCGAGCCCCTCCGCCAGCGCCGGCATATACATGACCGCGGCCTCGCGATGCAGCGGGAAGGAGACGGTCTCGACCTCGGCGCCGAGTTCGCTGAACCTGCCGCAGGCGGCGCGGACCGCGGCATCGGACTCCGCCTCGGAACCGGGATGGTCGAACCCCTCCTCGATCACGGCGATCCTGAGGCCCGAAACCCCGCCTTCCAGCATTTCCGAATAGGGATGGGTGACGACATCGCGTTGCCGTCCGTCGATGCCGTCGGGACCCGCAATCGCCTCTAGCATCAGGGCGTTGTCGGCGACGTTCGCCGTCATCGGGCCGACATGATCGATCCCGGCTTCGATCCCCAGAACCCCTGTATAGGGCACGAGGCCGTGCGTGGGTTTCATGCCGTAAATGCCGCAGAACGAGGCCGGCATCCTTATGGAGCCGCCCTGGTCGCCGCCGACCGCCATATCGACCTCGCCCGCTGCCACCAGCGCGGCGCTGCCGGAAGACGAACCGCCGGCGCTGTAGCCCATCCGGTGCGGATTGTGGCAAGGACCGGTCGCATTGGAATGGCTGCTGCCGGAGAGGCAGTAGTTCTCGCAATGCGCCTTGCCCAGAATCGTCGCGCCGGCATCCAGGAGGCGTGCCGCGACCGTGGCATCGACCTCGGGAACATAGCCCTCCAGGATCGAGGTTCCGTTCATCATCGGCACGCCGGCCAGCATGATGTTGTCCTTGAGCGCGACCGTCTTGCCTTTCAGCTTGCCCTCCGGCGCCCCCTCGATCCGGCTCTTGTAGTACCAGGCGTTGTATTTGTTTTCCTCGCCCTCGGGCCGGTAGCCGGGGGTTCGCGGATATTTCACCGCCGGCAGATAGTCCGGCATTTTCTGCTGCGCGTCGGCCATGGCCGCCAGCGGCGCGAGCAGTTCGCTGTATTCCCCGGCTTCCTCGTCTGTCAGGCCGAAGCCCAGGGAGCGGGCAAGTTCCTGCAATTCGGATGCTTTGGGACCCTGAAGTGTCATCGGCCTGTTCCCCTGTGTTCGCGTTTCCGTTCAGAGACTGGTCCAGTCCCCGGCCTGCTCGAAGGCGTAGGCGGCGCGATAGATGGTGGATTCGCAGTAACGCTTGCCCACCAGCATCGTGCCGATGGGAAGCCCGTCGCCCATGCCGCACGGGATCGACATCGCGGGATGGTGCGTGATGTCGAAAGGCGCGGTGTTGCCGATCATCTCAAGGGCGCGCTGCACATATTCCTCCCGGCTGGCATCCGGACCCGGAAGCGGCGTGGCCTTGAGGGGCACGGTCGGCAGAAGCAGGAGATCGCACTCGTCCAGCACCTTGTCGTAGTCGGCCGCCAGGCGCCGCGAGAGATTGACGCCCTTTCCGTAATACCTGAGGCCGTAATGGTTGCGCATATAGGTGCCGATCATGGTGAAGAGCTTGGTGGTCTCGGACATCTGGTCTGCGCGTTCGCGCCAGCGATGGTGGAAATCCATCAGGCTCGTCACATAGAGGTCCTGCCGGCTGTGGCCGTAACCGTCGCCCCACATCATGGTCCCGGTCAGGCCCTCGACGCCGATCGGGGTCCAGATCGCGGCGCCGATGGAATGCATCGGAACCGAGACGTCCCGAACCTCGGCGCCCATCTTCGCGAAAATGTCGGCAGCCGCGCGATTGGCCGCATCGACGTCGGCTTCCGAATTCACGTGCCCGAAGCCTTCCTTCAGCACCCCGATCTTCATGCCCCGAACGCCGCCCTCCAGGAGTTCGGAATAGGCATGGGTCTCGACATCGTATTGTCGTGGATCGATCCCGTCGGAGCCGGCCATGACCTCCAGCATCAGCGCATTGTCGCTCACATTGGCCGTCATGGGGCCGGTGTGATCGACATAGATCTCGATGGGCATGATCCCGGTATAGGGGACGAGGCCGTGCGTCGCCTTCATGCCGTAGATGCCGCAATAGGCGGCGGGCATGCGGATCGACCCGCCCTGGTCGCCGCCGACGGCCATGTCCACTTCCCCGGCGGCGACGAGGGCCGCGGAGCCCGACGACGACCCGCCCGCGGAGTAACCCATCCGGTGCGGGTTATGCACCGCTCCGGTTGCATTGGTGTGGCTGCCGCCGGAGAGGCAGAAATTCTCGCAGTGCGCCTTGCCTTCGATCGTCGCGCCGGCATCGAGGAGCCGCTGGACGATCGTCGCATCGATGTCCGGCACATACCCCTCGAGAGTGGCCGCCCCGTTCATCATCGGGACGCCGGCAAGCATCACATTGTCTTTCAGCGCAACCGTCTTGCCCTCGAGCTTGCCTCCTGCCGCGCCCTGGATGCGGGTCTTGTAGTACCAGGCGTTGTACTTGTTCTCCTCGCCCTCCGGTCGGTATCCGGGAACGCGCGGATACCGAACCCTCGGCAGGTTGTCGGGAAGACCGTCAACGACATTGTATGCGTCGATGCTGCCGGCGATGAGGCCGAGGAAAGACTGCAAATCATCCTCGCTCAGGGACAGACCGATCTCGTCCGCGACATCGCGCAATTGCTCGGCAGTCGGCATCTGTACTGGCATTTTCTTCTCCCTCGGCGTCACGCCGCCGGTGTGCTGAAGCCCGTATAGGCGCTCATCATCTCGGCATTGCCCAGGTCGCGGCTGTCGACCTGGCGGGTGATTTCACCCTTTTGCAGGATTAGCACGCGCTCGGCCAGCGCGGCGATAAAGTCCAGATTCTGTTCGACGAGCACGATCGTCAGCTTCTGCTGCGCCCGCAACTCACCCATGACAGCGGTAATTTCCTGGATGATGGAGGGCTGTATGCCCTCGGTCGGCTCGTCCAGCAGGATCAAGGACGGCCGGGCGCAAAGACAGCGCGCGAGCGCGAGCAATTGCTGCTCTCCGCCGCTGAGCGCTCCCCCGCGACGGTCCAGAAGTTCGCGCAGACGCGGGAAATAGCCGAGGATTTCCTCGATACGCGCGTCGGGCTCCTCGCCTCGCGGGACCCCGACAAGCATGTTCTGGAGCACAGTCAGATTGGGAAAGATCTCGCGGCCCTGGGGGACGAGCGCAATGCCGAGCCTGGCGCGCCGCCAGGTCGGCAACCGCTGGATTTCCCGTCCGTCGAAACGAATGCTGCCGCCGCTCACATTCACGAACCCCATAATCGCGCGCAACAGGGTCGTCTTGCCCATGCCGTTATGGCCGAGGACGCCGACGAACTCGCCCTCCTCGACATCGAGTTCGATTCCGTGCAGCACCGGGACCGGCCCGTAGGTCGCCTGCAAGCCGCGTATCTCAAGCAGCGGCATTCGTTTCCTTTCCCAGATAGATCTCCTGAACCTCGGAATGCGCCATGATTTCCTCGACATGGCCTTCGATGAAGATACGGCCGCGATGAAACACGGTGACCGTGCTTGCGATGTCCTTGATGAAGTCCATGTCGTGCTCGACGACGACCAGCGTCGTCTTGCCCGCCAGGTTTCGCACGACGCTGGCGAGGCGCGCACGCTCCTCGCCCGCCATGCCCGCGGCCGGCTCGTCGAGCAACACCAGGCGCGGCTGTCCGGCGAGCACCATCGCAAGCTCGACTAGTTGGCGCTGGCCGTGGGCGAGCGTACCGACGGTGTTCCCGGCAATCTCCGGTATCTGCATGAGTTCGAGCATTTCGCCGGCGATCCGCGCCGCTCCGTCGGCCGGGTTCGTGCGGCTCGCCGCCAGGTTGATGTTTTCACAGGCCGACAGGCCTTCGAACAGGTTCGGCACCTGCGTCTTGATGCCGATGCCGCGCGTGACGATTTGATGGGTCTGGCGGCCGCCTATTTCCTCGCCGTCGAACAGGATCGAACCGCTGCTCGGCCGCAATTGTCCGGTGAGACACTTGAAGAAAGTGCTCTTGCCCGCTCCGTTCGGCCCGATGAGGCAACGGAGCTCGCCCTGCGCCAGGCTGAAATCCACATTGTCGACCGCCACGACGCCGCCGAACCGCATGGTGAGGCTCGATGTGGTCAGGATGAACTCGGAGGCGGGGCTCATTGTGCGGGCCCCCGCGAGCGCCGGCGGACAAGGGCCAGGGGTTTGCGCAGCCAGTCGTGCAGCGTCGGAACGATGCCGCGGGGCATGAGCAGAACCAGTAGAACCAGCACGATGCCGAGGATCACCAGATTGTTGATGAAAGCCGTCTCTCCGAGCTTCAGCGAGAGATATTGCAGGGCCACGACACCCACGATCGGCCCGATGAGGGTGCCGACGCCGCCGGCCATGACCCAGATCAGGCACTTGGCCGACATTTCGAGGCTGAAGGCATTCGGGTCGATGAAGGTCTGGTAGGTCGCCCACATTGCGCCGGACGCGCCGCCCAGCGCGCCGCCGATGCTGAATACCAGCAGCTTGTAGCGGCGAATGTCGTAACCCAGCAGGCCGGTCCGGACCTCGTTCTCGCGGATGCTGATGGCGATCCGGCCGAATTTCGAGCGGATCAGGACATGGAGCAGCAGGTAAACGAAGATGAGCAGCCCCATGAAGTACTGGAACATCTCTCCAGGTTCCATTTCCCGCTCGGTGAACGGCACCCGCATGATCGGGATGCTGGGAATGCCGTTGAAGCCGCCCAGCCGCGCCTTGCCGATGGCGTATTCGGGGCCGGCCGTGTGGCTGATCAGCTTCCACATGATCAGGGTCACGACCAGGGTCACGACCCCGAGATAAACATCGCTCAGCCGCCCGTAGAACATGAAATATCCGAGCACGGCCGCGAACAGGAAGCAAAGGCCGATGGTCATGAGGAAGGGTACGGTGGTCTGCTCCATATTGATCGCGAACACGGCGAAGGAATAACCGCCGAGACCGAAGAAACCGGCCTGGCCGAAGCTGATGATGCCGCCGAAGCCCCAGATGTAGGCCAGGCTGAGCGCATAGATCGCCAGAACGACATATTGCGTCATCTGCAGGACCTCGAAGAGGTCGAAATAGACCGGAACGAACAGCAGAATCGCCAGGAAAATGGCTGCGACCAGGGCGACGCCACGCCAGTATCGGGATGTTGCCATGGTCCGCCCGTCTCAGAGGCTGCGCGAGAAGATGCGCCCGGTGATGCCCTGCGGGAGCAACCGAAGGAGGATGAGCGCAACGAGAAGCAGTGCGGCATCGCCGAACACCGGCCCGGACAGGAAGGTGATGCTCTGGCTGAGCGTGCCCAGCATGGTCGAGGCGCTGAGCGTGCCCGCGACGATGGCCGTGCCGCCGGTCACCACGGTAATGAAGGCCTGTCCGATGAAATAGACGCCCATGCTGGGCACGACCCCGGAAATCGGCGCGAGCAGGCCCCCTGCGAGGCCGGTCAGCGCCGCGCCGATCCCGAAGGTCGCCATATAGACCAGCTTCGAGTTGACCCCGAGCGCCTCGGCCATGTTCGGGTTCTGCATGGTCGAGCGCGCGATCAGCCCGAAGCGGGTGTATCTGAGCCCCGCATAGATCGCGGCCAGGATCAGCGCGGCCGCGAAGATCAACACCAGCGTATAGCGCGCCATCTTGTAATCGCCGATGGCGAAGCCGCCGAGCGGCGTCGCCACGCCTTCCACTGTGTTGCCGAACACCACGGTTACAAGCCCGATGATGAGCAGGCTCAACCCCCAGGTCGCAAGGATGGAATCCAGGAGGCGGTTGTAGAGGAACTGGATGATGCAGCGCTCGACGATGACCCCGAAAACGCCCACGACCAAGGGCGCCAGCACCAGGATCGCAACCCACAGATTGACCCCGAGCTTGGTGGTCAGCACCACGGTGTAGCCGCCGAGCATCAGGAACTCGCCATGGGCGATATTGATGACCCGCATCATGCCGAAGATGATCGCGAGCCCGGCCGCGATGAGCACGAGCCCCGCAACCGCGCGCAGCAGCTCTATGAGGACGATAAGGGCGTAATCCATGAAAGACCCTGGCACCGCGACCCCGCCCGACCGGACGGGGCCGCGGGCGATCCGTGACGCCTTCTATTCGAGCCTGATTTCGTAGTGCTTGTTGGCGTTCGGGTCCTTCTCGAGGTCGCAGACCAGTTGGGTATCGGCGGGCTGAACCTGGGAGAACTTCTCCTTGATGACGTACTGCTTGTCCTGGAGGTCCGCCACATAGACGTCGCGGATCGCATGGTGCGTCTTGCGGTCGATGGTGACCTTGCCGGAGGGGAACTCGTACTCCTTGCCCGACTCCATGACCTCGATGAGCGCCATGCGGTCCAGGCTGCCGACGGTCCGCACCGCATCGGCCCAGATCATCATGCCTTCCCAGGTGAAGGCCGAGAGCTCCGTCAGGAAGGGCGTGTCGTCCGGATAGCGCTTATTGACGGAGTCCACCCAGGCCTTGTTGGCCGGCGTGTCGATCTGCGGATAGTAGCCGTAGCTGGTGATGATCCCGTTGGCGACTTCCGGCTTGATGATCTCGATCTCCGCGCCCGCCGCACCGAAGGTCGTCGAGGCGATCGGGATTTCATCCTTCATGCCGCCCGCGGCCCACTGGTTGTAGAAGCCGAGATGGCCGGTTCCGACCAGGACGGACATGACCATGTCCGGTTTGGCTTCCTGGATCTTCGAGATCGTCGGCCCGAAATTGGTGACGTCGAGCGGGAAGAAGTCGGTCGAGAGCACGGTGCCGCCGTTCTGCTCGACATAGCGTTTGACCCAGGCTGCGGTGATCTGGCCGTAATTGTAGTCCGCAGCGATTGTGTAAACCTTCTTGCCCCAGAGATTCATGGTATGCGGCACGAGCTGCTCAACCGTCTGTGCCGGCGTGGTCCCGAGCGTGATTTCGTTGCGGTCGCACACACCGCCCTCATAGAGCGTGTTGTAGAAATACAGCGTCTTGAAGCGGTGGAAGATGGGCCGGATGGTCTCGCGGCTCGCACTGGTGATGCCGCCCATGGCGACCGCCACCTTGTCCTTCAACGCCAGCTGCGTTGCGTATTGCGAATAGAGCGACATGTTGGACTGGGGATCGTAAACGACGCCCTTGACCTGCCGGCCGAGAAGGCCGCCCTGCGCGTTGATCTCCTCGATCGCCATCAACATGATCTGGTTCATCGGGATGCCGGCGAAATCGATGAAGCCGGAGAGGTCGTGCAGGCCGCCGACCAGGATCTCGTCGCCGGCATCGGCCGAGATGGCGGGGAACACGGTCGAGAACGCGGCGGCGCCGGCGCCGGCTGCAGCAGTCTTCATGAAATCGCGCCGGGTTCTTGTATTCTGGCGAGTCATCTACGACCTCCTTCGGTACTTGAGGGAAACGCCTCCCGTTCAGGGCGGCACCGGACCACAGTCGCGAGCCTGCCAGATAAAGCCGGCACGACAAAGACTTATTTGGCAGCCGCGCAAGGCCCGGTCATGCCCGTCCACACGGCTTTTGCCGCCCCGGAGGGACGCCGCGGACCGCAAGGAAAACGCCCCGCGCCTTCGACACCGGTAGTTGCGCGAGGAAACGCAGGCGTGGGATGGAAACCATGGAACCGGAGCCCGCATCGCGAGGTGTCATGAAATGTCATGTTCTGTCATGAAGTGTCATGATCCGACGCGCGGCGGCCGGCCCGTCCCGGGGCGCCGTCTCCCGGAAACAGCTTACCACGCCCCCTCCAGTGTCCAGTCCGCCCCGGCCCGATTCATCGCCGGTCGAGGCACAGCCGGCAAAGACGAAACGCGGCGGTCCCGCACCGGCAGGGCCCGGGATGGCTATGCTGCGTCGTGAAAGATGATGCCGAGGGCGAACCGCTCGCCGGAGCGGACCCTCGAGACGCCGTGGCGCATCTCGGCGCGGACATAGCCGCGTTTGCCCGCCACAGGCCGGTCGCGGACCGGGAAGACGACCATATCGCCCTGCCCCAACGGCACGGCCTCGCCCATGGCCTGCATCCGCATCCGGTTCTCGACCAGCAGGAACTCGCCTCCGGTGTAGTCGGCGCCGGCTTCCGAAAGCAGGAACACGGCCTGGAACGGGAAGGAAAGTTCACCGTAAAGGTCGCGGTGCAGGCGGTTGTAGCCGCCTTCCCCGTAGCGCAGCAGCAAGGGCGTCGGCCTCGTCTGCCCCGCCGCATGGCACTCGGCCCGGTAGTCGGCATGGTCCGCCGGATAGCGCACCGGCCTGCCGAGCCGCGCCATAGCCTCGTTGGCAATCGGCGCAAGATGCCGGTAAAGGCCCTCACGCAGAACCTGTACCGGCACAGGCAACGGGTCGGCGAAATAGGCATAGGCGCCTTCCCCGTAGCCGTGCCGTTCCATCACGATCCGCCGGCGGAACAGCGCGTCCCGCCCCCAGCAGGCCCGAAACTCGGCGCATGCCTCCGGGCAAAGCACCCCTTCCGCCCGCGCATGGCCCCGTTCCAGCAGGTCCGCCCCAAGCGCCGGCCAGTCCAGCTTGTCGATGGCTTCGTTCATGAAAGCCGGCCTACCCGCACCGACACAGGCCGTCCACCCGGATTCGGACCTCGCTTCAGCCCTGCTCCCAGACCACCGGGAACCAGTCTTCCGGCAGCATGACGCCCGGTTCGGCGCTGAGGCCGAGATCGGGGAAAGGCGGTGAGACGGCGTGGGGACGTTCGAGATAGCGGGCGTCCTCGCCGACATAGCGCAGGCTGACCGCGCGGCGGCGCGTCGCCGCACGGTTGGGCGGCGCGTTGTGCAGCGTGTGGAAATCGAACGCCACCGCGTCGCCCGGCTCCAGGTCGAAGCTGCGGATATCGGCTGCCTGCGCCGCCTCGTCGATGTCCGGGAAAGGCTCGTATTCGCTGGTGTCGCCCTCCAGCGCCGCCATTGTCTTGAAACGGCGCGGCAGCCAGGCAGTGCGCGAGCGGTGGCTTCCGGCGAGAAAGTGCGGGCAGACCTCGGCGCGAACCGGGTCCAGAGGCACCCAGAAGCTCACCGTCATCGCGCCGGACATGCAGTAATAGGGCATGTCCTGGTGCCAGGGCGTCGGCTGCGACGTCCCCGGCTCCTTCACCAGCACATGCTCGTGGAAGAACTGCACGCGCTTCGCCCCGGTAAGCGCCCCGGCAAGGCGCCCGAGCGGCCCCTCGCGCCCGACATCGAGATAGGCCGGGAAGCGCTGCCAGTTCACATAGTCGCCGAAATAGCTGCCCTGCCCCGGCTCGGCATGGTCGCGCCCGTAAGGCCCCGGCGCGGCCATATTGGCGGCGACCGCCTCGGCCAGCCGGTCGAGCCAGCCGGCGTCGAGCACGCCGCGCAGCACGGCAACGCCTTCGTCGCGAAAGGTTTCGGCTTCCTTCACAGCGTCAGGTACTGGTCGAGCACATTGCGGTTCTCCCGCAGATAGTCCGGCGTGCCGGAATAGACGATCTCGCCTTTCTCCATGATATGGCACATGTCCGAAAGCGCCAGCACGAAACCGAGATTCTGTTCCGCCAGAATGATCGAAAGGCCGCTTGCCTTGAGCGTCCGCACACGCTCGCGGAGCGTTTCGACGACGCGCGGAGCCAGGCCCTCCGACGGCTCGTCGAGCAGCAGCAGCCTCGGATTGCCCATCAGCGAGCGGGCGATGGTGAGCATTTGCTGCTGGCCGCCGGAGAGCACGCCGCCCGCCCGCGACTGGATATCCCTGAGGTCCGGGAACAGGTCGAAGACTTCGTCCTCGCCCCAGGCCTGCCGCCCCGGTTCCGCAGGCCGGCGCGCAATGTCCAAATTCTCCCACACGGTAAGCTCCGGGAAGATGCGGCGGTCCTCAGGCACGAAGCCGATACCGAGCTTGGCGACGGCATGCGGGGCAAAGCCGGCGATCTGCCGTCCTTCCCACACCACCTCGCCCTCAGAGGGCGGCGTCAGGCCCATCAGCGAGCGCATCGTCGTGGTCTTGCCGACGCCGTTGCGCCCGATCAGCGCGATGCAGGACCCCTGCTCGACCTCGAAGGAGACGCCGAACAGCACCCGCGACAGGCCGTAGGAGGTGTGCAGGTCCCTGGCTTCAAGCTGCGCCACCGGCCTCCTCCTCCTCGCCGAGATAGACCTGGCGCACCACCGGGTCGTTGCGCACGGCCTCCGGCGTTCCCGATGCGATGATCTCGCCGTGGTGCAGCACCGTGATCCGGTCGGCGATGCCGAACACGACCGTCATGTCGTGCTCGGTGAACAGCAGCGTCAGGCCGCGCGCATCGGCGATCTCGCGGATCAACCGGATCGCCTCCTCGGTCTCGCTCGGCGACATGCCGGCGGTCGGCTCGTCGAGCAGCAGGACGCGCGGGTTTTCGGCGAGCGCAATGGCGAGCTCGAGCTGCTTCTGCTTGCCATAGGCGAGTTCGCCCGCCGGCTCTTCCGCCTCCTCGGCAAGGCCGACAAGCTCCAGCAATTCCTGCGTCTCTGGACCGCAGAGGCCGGCAGCAAGGGTGAAGAAGCGGAACTCGCGCCGTTCGCGGGCGATCAGGGCGACCTGGACATTCTCGAACACCGACATGCGCGGATAGATGTTGATTCGCTGGAAGGAGCGCGCGAGGCCGAGCTTGACGATGCGGTGCGGCGGCCGGCCGGTAATGTCCTCGCCCTGGAAGGCGACACTGCCCCGGTCCGGCAGCAAATGCCCGGTCACCAGGTTGAAGAAGGTCGTCTTGCCGGCGCCGTTCGGCCCGATGATGGCGTGTTTCTCGCCCTCGATGAGCTCGAAGGAGACATCGTCGATGGCCACGAACCCGCCGAACTGCTTGAACAGGCCGTCGATCTTCAGCATGGCCTCAACGCACCCGCAGGACGTAGCGGCGGACCGCCTGCGCCAGCCCCGCCAGCCCTTCCGGCAGGAACATCAGGATCGCCAGCAGGATCGTGCCCAGCACCAGCGGCCAGTATTCGGTGTATTCGTTGGTCAGCCGCTCCAGCAGGAACAGGCTCGCAGCCCCGATCGCCGGGCCGAAGAAGGAATACATGCCGCCCAGCAGCGTCATGATGAGCACGTTTGCGCTCTCGGTCCAGAACGCCGATTCCGTGTACATGCCGCGATGCACCATGGCGAACAGCGCGCCCGCTATTCCGGCGAAAGTGCCCGCCACGACGAATGCCCACCAACGCATCAGGCGCGTATTGATGCCGACGAACCCCGCGCGGATCCGGTTCTCGCGCACTGCCAGCAGGGCGCGCCCGAAAGCGGAATGGCAGATGACCCAGAGCACCGCCACCGCTACGGCGATCACGACCAGCGAGAAATAGTAGAACGGCACCCGCTCGGCGATGAACGCCGGCACGTCCACGCCGACGAAGCCGTCGTCGCCGCCGGTCATCGACCGCCATTTGAAGGCGACACCCCAGACCAACATCGAGAAGGCGAGCGTCAGCATGGCGAAATAGATGTCGGTCAGCCGCGTGCAGAAATAGGCGACCACGCCGGAGGCAACGAACGAGAACACGACTGCGGCGGCGAAGGCCGGCAGCAACGACCAGTGATAGCTCGTGAGCAGAATGGCCATCGTGTAGCCGCCGATGGCGAAATAGGCGGCGTGCCCGAAGGAGACATTGCCGGAATAGCCGATGATGACATTCAGGCTGAGCGCGAACAGCGCATAGATCATGATCTCGTTGAAGAGGTCGATCAGGTAGTTCGATTCCAGCAAGGGCACCAGCGCGAGCAGGATGAACACGACCGCGCAGGCGGCCAGCACCGGGCGCGTCATGGCTCCGGTCATCTCAGGCGTTTCCCCCCTCGGGCTTGCCGAACAGGCCCCACGGCCGGACCAGCAGCACCGCGAGCAGGATCAGGAACGGGAACACATCCTGCCAGTTGGGCACGATCACCGAGCCGTAGTTGAACACGAGCCCGTAGATGATTGCGCCGATGAAGCTGCCCCAGATCGAGCCGAGGCCGCCGACGATGACGATGACGAAGCAGTCCACGATGATGGTCGCGTCCATGCCCGGCGTCGGGGAGTTGAAGGGGGAGGCGAGGCCGCCGCCGATGCCCGCCAGCACGGACCCCAGAATGAAGACGCCGGTGTAGATCATCGGCACATTGACGCCGAGCGCGGAGAGCATTTCGCGGTCCTGGGTCGCCGCGCGCGTGAGCCGCCCGAAGCGTGTGCGCTCGATGAACAGCCAGAGCCCAATCGCTATCGCGGGTCCGACCGCGATCAGGAACAACCGGTAGGTCGGATAGACGGTGACGCCGAGATCGACCGCGCCCCTCATGCTGTCCGGATAGGAGACGCTGTACTGGTCGGTCCCCCAGAGGATCTTGGCGACATCCGAGAGGATCAGCACGACGGCGAAGGTCAGGAGCAACTGCATCAGGTGCTCCTTGTCGTAGATGTACTGGAACAGGCCGCGTTCGATGACGACCGCCATGAACGCGAGGCCCAGCCCGGCGGCCGCAACGCCCAGCCAGAAATTGCCGGTCCACTCCTGTGCGACGGAATAAACGATGTAGGCGCCGAACATGTAGAAGGCGCCATGCGCGAAGTTGATGACGCGCAACACGCCGAAGATCAGCGAGAGGCCCGCGGCGATGATGAACAGGTTCATCGCCTGCGAGAAGGAGTTCATGAGCTGGATGAAGGCGAAGGAGGGGTTGGACAGCAGCGCCGCCAGCCCCGGATTGCCCAGATCCTGCTGCACGAACTGGATGATGGAGTCCAAGGACGGGCTCCGTTCCTGTGTCGAAAAAGGAAAACGCGGCCGGCCGAGCAGCCGGCCGCACTTCTTCGGTGCCGCTACTCCGCGATGACCGCCGGGATGAGGGTCACCGGGTCCATCACGCGGTATTCCGCGCCTTCCTTGGCCACCATCGGGCCCCAGAACTGGCCGGTATCGGCCTGGTGGGTCTCCGGATCGATGGTGCGCGGGCCGACCGGCGTCTCGATGGTCAAGCCCTTCAGCGCGGCAGCCAGCTTGTCCGCCTCAATCGAGCCGGCCTTCTCGGCGGCAGCCGCGATGAACTTCACGCCGATATAGGCCAGCACCGGCCACATCGCCGTTTCCTTGGTGCCGGAGCGCTCGGCCAGGGCCTCCTGGAAGGCGACATGGCTCGGATCGTGGTGGTGGTACCAGAGCTCATAGGTGTTCGACCACACATTGTCCGGATAGTCGCCCTTCATCTTGCCGGCAATCTCATGGCTCGCGATTTCGCCGCCCGAGATGTACTTGATCTGCTGGAAGAGGCCGAACGGGCTGGCCTGCTGGGCGAAGTTGACGAAATGCGAGCCCCAAAGCCCGCTCGTCACGCCGTCGCAACCGGCGCCCATGATCTGGGAAATAAAGGTGCTGTAATCCGTCGCGCCGAGCTTGGCGCGCAGGTCGAGTACCTTCTCGGCATCCGGCGCATGGCGCTTCAGCCCCTTCTCGATGCCCGCGGCGAGGTCGTGGCCGTAGGCGTAATCGAGCTGGATGTCGCAAATCTTCTTCAGGCCCAGCTTGGCCACGATCTGGCCCATCGCATCGCCCTCGAAGTCCGTGTGCGAGGCGGTGCGGAAGACATGGTCGTGGCGCTTCTCGGTGGTGAGCTTGATGGTCTTCGGGATCGTCGCGACATAGACGACCTTCTCTTGGCGCGCGACCTCGGAGATCGCGAGGCCGACGGCCGAGGAGAGCCCGCCGACCAGCACATTGACGCCGTCCTTGGTGATCAGCTCCTTGGCGGCGGCAGAGGCGGCGGCCGGCTTCAGCTTGGTGTCGCGCGCAAAGGTCACGATCTTCTTGCCGAGGATTCCGCCTGCGGCGTTGAGTTCGTCCACAGCCATATTGTGGCCGTGCATGGCCGGCTCGCCGTAAACCGCGCCGGTCCCGGCGATCGGATAAAGCACCCCGATCCTGATCTCGTCGGCTTGCGCGGCGCCCGCGAGCAGGACTACTGCCGCTGCCGAAACAAGATGTGAACGTCTCATGGTTTTGCGTCCTCCCTGATACAAGGCCCGACAGCCCCGGTTCGGCTTGAGCCGCGGCGACTCTACGCCGGGCACAGGAACGCGACAAGCGACTGCCCTCGCCTCGGCAAGTTCGGACCGCGAGGCGCCGGCGGCGGGCGCATCGCCGCTCCCGTCCGGAGCCCGGCCGTGCTAAGAAACGGGCCTTATGGCTTCCCCTCAGGTTCTCTCTACCCGCGCATTGGTCGGCCGCCTCTGGCGGAGCCATATCCGTGCGAACCTGCCGGCGCTCCGCCTGGCCGCGCTTGCGATGGCGCTGGGCGCTGCCGCAAGCGCCGGCTATGTCCAGGTGGTGCGACATCTGGTGGACGAGGTGCTGGTAGCGGGCGACGAAGCGCTGATCGTCGGCGTTTCGCTGGCGATCGTCGCGCTGGGCCTGGTGCAGGGCTTCTCGGCCTACTTTTCGGCCATCATTCTCGCCAAGGTCGGCCAGGGCGTGATCGCCTCCTTCCAGTCCGCCATGTTCGGCCATCTGGTCCATGCCGATTTGACGTTTTTCGATAACAGTCGCACCGGTGCGCTCATCTCGCGGTTCACCAACGATGTGAATCTCATGCGCCAAGGCTTGTCCACGACGCTGCTCACGCTCGGAAGGGACAGCCTCACCATCGCCTTCCTGCTCGGCGTGCTGTTCCACATGAACTGGCTGCTCACCCTGATCGTGCTGTTCGTGTTTCCGACAGCACTGGTTCTGGTGCTACGCATCGGCCGGCGTATCCGCCGGATCACCCGGTCCGCGCAGACGAGTTGGGGCGAGTTTACGACGACGCTTGAACAGACTCTCGTTGGCATTCGGCACATCAAGGCCTACGGGCTGGAGGACCGCGAGCGGCGGCAGGCCGACGCAGCCATCGAGCGTATCCGCCGCCTCGCAGTCAAGGCGGTGAGGGTGCAGGCGCTCTCGCGCCCGATCATGGAGTTCCTCGGCGCCGCCGCCATCTCGGCCGTGATCTATTACGGCGGAACGCAGGTCGCCGCGGGCGCGATTACACCGGGCACCATCGTCGCGTTCCTGGTCGCTTTCATGGTCGCCTACCGGCCGGTGAAGAACCTCGTCAGCGTCAACGCCGCTATCCAGCAGGGACTGGTCGGCGCGCAGCGCTGTTTCGAACTGCTCGACCGCGAACCCGAGATCGTGGACGCGCCGGACGCTGCGCCGCTTCGGGTCGGCCGGGGCGAAATTCTCTTTGATGATGTGCGCTTTTCCTATTCGGGCGGACCGGCGGCGCTTTCCGGCCTCTCGCTCGTCTTACCGGCGGGCCGCACCTCGGCGTTGGTAGGGGCTTCGGGCGCCGGCAAGACCACGATCCTCAACCTCATCCCGCGCTTCTACGATGTCACCTCCGGCCGGGTCTCGATAGACCGGCAGGACCTGCGGGGCCTCACTCTCGCATCCCTGCGCGCCAATATCGCGCTGGTGAGCCAGGAGGTCTCGCTGTTCGACGACACCGTTTACGCCAATATCGCCTGCGGCCGGGCCGGCGCGGGAGAGGACGAGGTCAAGGCGGCCGCACGCGATGCGGGCGCGCACGAGTTCATCGAAGCCATGCCGGACGGCTACCTCACGCGGGTCGGCGAGTTCGGCGTCCGGCTGTCCGGCGGGCAGCGCCAGCGTATTGCCATCGCGCGCGCCATGCTGAAGGACGCGCCCATCCTGCTGCTCGACGAGGCGACCTCCGCCCTCGACACCGAGACCGAGCGGCTGGTGCAGGCCGCGCTGGAGCGCCTGAAGCAGGGCCGCACCACCGTCGTTATCGCGCACCGCCTCTCCACCGTCGCCAATGCCGATGTCATCCATGTCATCGACAAGGGGCGGGTCATCGAATCGGGCGCGCATGGGGCGCTTCTGGCGCAAAGCGGCGTCTATGCCCGACTGCACGCGCTCCAGTTCGTCGGGGCGGGCCGCCGCATTGCGTAGCCCGCATTTCTCACCAGTGTCGCGGCCTGCGTCGCGCCCAGGCGTTCGCTCCACAAGGAGCGGGCCGAAAAGCGTAGCACAGCCTACGGTTGAGGCCCGCGACGCCGCGGGCGGGCGCCTGGGCGCGACCCGAAGGGCGGCGCTGTCCGGCCGGCATGGGGCGTCGACCCGCTTGCCCGATGTCCCTGCATCGACCTGCGCGGCTCTCCTACCCTGCCGGCCCGACAGCGCCGCGCAGACCACGACAATGGTGAGAAATGCGGGCTAGACGCCTCGGCAGGCGGCTGTTGCGCCACCCGGCGGTGCAGCAATTCGCTCGGCAGTTGCTGGTCGGTTATGTCCGGCTGGTTGCAGCCACAACGCGCTGGCATGTCGAAGGGCGAGAGCACCTGGAAGCAGCGCTCCGGGAAGACGGCAGCGCCGTGATCTGCTTCTGGCACGGCCGGCTGATGCTGTTCCCGGTGGACTGGCCGTGGCCCGAACGCACCCATGTGCTGATTTCGGCGCATCGCGACGGCCAGCTCGGCGCCTCTATCGCAGAAGGGTTCGGCCTGCACACCGTTTCCGGCTCGACCGAGCGCGGCGGGGCGCTGGCGCTGCGCCGGCTGGTCCGGCTGGTGCGTGCAGGCGACATCGTGGCGATCACCCCAGACGGGCCGCGTGGGCCGCGCGGCGTGCCGCATCCGGGGGCGACAGCGCTCGCGCGGCTCACCCGGGTGCGCATCCTGCCGGTGTCCTGGTCGGTCCGCCGGCGTGTCCTGCTCGGAAGCTGGGACCGCCTGCTGCTGCCGCTTCCCGTCAATCGCGGCGTCTATCTGTTCGGCGAAGCGCTGCCGGTTTCCGACGACGACGCCCTGCGCCGCCTCAAGGAGGCGCTGGACGGCCTCACCGACCGCGCCGACCGGCTTTGCGGGCACGAACCCCTGCCATCCACGGCGGCCTCATGATGCATCTCGCCTACCGGGCGGCGACCGGCCTTCTGGCGCCGGTCCTGCCGGTCTATGTCGCCCACCGCCGGCGGCGCGGCCGGGAAGACCCCGCACGTCTCGGCGAACGGCGGGGCATCGCCGGCGCGGCGCGTCCCGACGGGCCCCTGGTATGGTTCCACGGAGCGAGCATCGGCGAGACCGCCTCTGTGCTGCCGTTGATCGACCGGCTCGCCGCCCTGCGCCCGGATGCGGCGGTGCTCGCAACCTCCGTCACCCGAACCGCCGCCACCCTGCTGGCGCGGAGGCTGCCGCATGGCGCGATCCACCAGTACTATCCCATGGACAGGACGGCCTGGGTGCGCCGCTTCCTGAACCACTGGCGGCCCGACCTCGCGCTCTGGATCGAGTCGGAACTCTGGCCCAACATGCTTTGCGAGCTCCGGACGCAGAGCGTGCCCGCAGCGCTGTTGAATGCGCGCATGTCCCCGACCTCGTTCCGGCGCTGGCGCCGGTTCCCGCGCTTCGCGCGCCGGCTGCTCGGCTCCTTCGAGGTCACGCTGGCGCAGGACGCGGAACATGCGGCGCGGTTCCGCATGCTGGGGGCCGATCCTGTCCGCATTCCCGGCAACCTGAAATTTGCCGCCCCGCCGCTCGGCGCCGACGAAACGGCGCTCGAAGCCGTGCTGGACGCCGTGGCCGACCGCCCGGTCTGGCTCGCCGCGTCCACACATCCCGGCGAAGAGGCGGCAGTCGCCTACGTGCATGAGGCGCTGCGCCACGGCCATGCCGGCGTGCTGACCCTGCTCGCGCCCCGCCATCCCGACCGCGGCGACGAGATCGAGACGCTGCTCTCCGCAAGGAACGGCCTCGCCGTCGCCCGACGGTCGCGCGGAGAGCTGCCCGGGGCGGCGACCGAGGTTTATCTGGTCGATACGCTGGACGAACTCGGGCTCTTCTACCGCGTGGCGGAGGCGGTGTTCATCGGGGGCTCACTGGTGCCGCACGGAGGCCAGAACCCGCTCGAACCGGCGCGGCTGGGCGCGGCTCTGGTGCATGGGCCGGCCATGTTCAACTTCACCGAAATCGTGGCCGAACTGGCGGCGGCGGGCGGCGCGCGCCGGATCGCGGACCGGGACGAGCTTGCGGCCGCCATCGGTCTGTTGCTCTCCGACAACAACGCGCGCCGGACGCAGGCGGCCCGTGCGGCTGCAGTGGCCAATGCCCGCGGCGGGGTGCTCGACGAGGTGGTCGGGGCGCTCTCGCCGCTCCTCGCCCGCATCTGATCATGCGGCCGCCCGCCTTCTGGAACGACGCGGGCGCGCCTGAGGGCCGGCTTCTCGCCCCGGCCGGGTGGCTCTATGCGTGGCTCGCGCGGCCCGGGCACGGCAGGGCGCGACGGGCGCCCGTGCCGGTCGTGTGCATCGGCAATGCGGTGCTGGGCGGGGCCGGTAAAACTCCCGTCGCGCTTGCCGTCGCGCAACGTCTCGCCGCTTCCGGACACCGCCCGCATTTCCTCTCGCGCGGCTATGGCGGCCGGTTGCGCGGCCCGGTGCGGGTCGATCCGGCGGTGCATGGCGCAGGCGATGTCGGCGACGAGCCGCTACTGCTCTCCCGCGCCGCGCCCGCCTGGGTTGCCCGCAACCGCCCCGCAGGAGCGGCTGCCGCGGCCGAGGCCGGCGCCAGCATCGTCGTAATGGACGACGGCTTCCAGAACGGGAGCCTCGCGAAGGACGCCGCGATCCTGGTGGCCGACGGCGCGGTCGGATACGGAAACGGGCGGGTCTTTCCGGCCGGCCCGCTGCGCGAGCCGGCAGCCGCCGCCCATGCGCGCGCCGACGCGCTCGTCGTCGTCGGCAGCCCCGGATGCGCCTTGCCGAACGGCCTGCCCCGCCTCGAAGCGCGCCTGACGCCCGCGCCTGGCAGCGAGCGGCTCGCGGGCGAGGCCGTATTCGGCTTTGCGGGCATCGGCCGGCCGGCCAACTTCGCCGAGACGCTTCGGGAACTCGGCGCGCGGCTGGTCGGCTTCCGCGCCTTCCCCGACCACCACTCCTACCGGCCGGAAGAAATCATGGCACTGCTGGAACAGGCCGCAGCTCTCGGCGCGCGTTGCGTCACCACCGAGAAAGACGCCGTGCGCCTGCCGGCAGACATCCGGGCCGCGATAGAGACCGTGGCCGTCACGATCGAATGGCGCGATCCCGGCGGCCTCGACCGCCTGCTGCTGGAGAAGGGACTGATATCGTGACGGATCCGGAGACCGTGCTCGACTTCTGGTTCGGCGCGCCCGACAGCCGCGAATTCGGCTGGCCGCGCGAAACCTGGTTCCGGGGCGGGCCGGAATTCGACGAGCTTTGCCGCCGGTTCGAACCGGCCGTCGAGGAGGCGATCACCGGCGGCTTCGACGACTGGCGCTGGCGGCCGCGGCATTGCCTTGCGCTCATCCTGCTGCTCGACCAGTTCCCTCGGAACATCTACCGGAGGACGGCGCGCGCCTTCGCCGGCGATGCCCGCGCCCGCGAGGTCGCCCGTTTCGCCCTTGCGCGCGGCTTCGACAGGGCCGCGCCGTCCGTTCTCAGGACCTTCTTCTACCTACCGCTGGAGCACAGCGAGGCGCTCGCCGACCAGGAGCTTGTCGTGAGGTTGTTCGATGCCTACGGAACCGCCAGCAACCGGAACGCGGGGCGCCGGCACCGCGAGATCATCCGCCGCTTCGGGCGCTTCCCGCATCGCAACGCCGCGCTCGGGCGCCCCTCGACACCCGAGGAAGAGGAATTCGCCGCCGACCCGGAAAACCGCTTCAGGCAGTGAGCATCCGCCGCGCTCGGCAACGCTGCGGGAAAGCGGCCTACCGCCAGCCGCCGCCGCCATTCACATAGACGGTGTCGGCGGTCATGAACTCACAGGCGTCGGAGCACATGAACAGCACCAGCTCGCCGATTTCTTCCGGCTTACCGAACCGGCCCATGGGCACGTCCGAGAGGAAGGTCGCCATGGTGTCGGGCGTCGTCGCCGCCGCGGCCTGGAACGGCGTCTCGATGGGGCCCGGTGAGATGGAGAGGCAGCGTATGCCCCGCTTCGCGAACTCACGCGCCACACCGAGCGTCATGGTGAGCACCGCGCCCTTGGCGGAGGAATAGTGCACCGACGTGCCGGGCCCGCCGCGCTTGTGGGACATGGAGGCGACATTCACGATCACGCCCTTGCCGTTCTCCAGCATGTGCGGCAGCACCGCCTGCATGCCGTAGAGCACGCCGTTCACATTGATGGCCCATGTCCGGCGCCAGAGGTCGTCGTCAATGTCGAGAAAGGCGGAACGGCGCACGGCCGCCCCGGCGCAGTTGAACATGAAGTCGATGCGGCCGAACTCCCGGATGGCTTCCGCGACCGCCGCATTCACATCCTCCCTGCGGGTCACATCGGTCGCAACGGCAAGCGCCCTGCCCCCGGTCTGGCGGATGATCTCGACCGTGTTCTCGTTGCCCTCCTCGTCTATGTCGCACGCGACGACATTGGCGCCCTCGCGGGTGAAGATCTGCGCCGTCGCCCGGCCGATACCGCTCGCCGCTCCGGTGATGACGATGGTCTTGCCCTGGAAATAACCCGGCGTGCCGGTCATGGAAGATGTCCTCGCTCTAAGTGACCCGGGCCTTCGTCAGGCCCATTTGGGCGTGTTGTCGTTTCGCCGTTTTCGTGGATACCGCGACAGGAATTTCCCATCAAGCGATGCTTGCGGAGCGCAAAGCCATACCGGTCGATCATTGCCGGTGCGCCGGATTCCTTGCAGCCTGCACTTTTTTGATCCGGTCGGGCCATGTGGACCGGATATACGCCAGAATGTCCCAGATGCCCTCATCGGTCAGGACATCAGCGAAGCCCGACATCCCGCTCCTGGCTCCGGCGATCCCGCGCGCCGCAAACAGGGCGTCTCCGCCGAGTTTGGTGTAGTCGAAGAGCAGCCGGTTGTCGTGATGCCAGGTATGCCCCGTCCCATCGTGAGGCGGCGCGGGATAGAGGCCGTCTCTTCCGGGGCTTCGCCAGTTCGGCTGACCTTCGAGTTCGGTCCCGTGGCAGGAGGCGCAATGCTCCGCGTAGAGCGACTGCCCGTTCCGGACATT
This sequence comes from Alphaproteobacteria bacterium, assembly GCA_965261985.1. GTDB lineage: Bacteria > Pseudomonadota > Alphaproteobacteria > Bin95 > Bin95 > Bin95. The sequence continues at coordinate 1,840,008 of OZ253490.1, read as the reverse complement.
GCGGCCCTCCAGTTCGTGGCCCGCGAAACCGGCTGCAGGCGAGAACAGCAGCAGGAAGGCAAGCGCGCCTCGCAAGACGTCTGCCCATGTCTTGCCCGAGGGCATGGCGGTGCGGCTCGGATTACCTCAGTGACAAGCCTTTCCCAGCGCCTTCAGCCGCCAATAGTTGTAGGGAAGCGGGGTAACGAAGCCGGCAAGCAGCATGACCGGCAGCACCCACCAGGTGAGGATGGCACCTCCTGTCAGCGCCACGTCCACCGCGTTCATCGCGACTTCCATCGAGATCATCGAGATCAAGGACATGCCGATGGCCGTGCGGAACGCAGCCCCGACGGCCATCTGGCGCATCAGGATGAAGGTCTCGAGCGCAATGGAGGTCAGCAGGCCGTTGATGACCGCCAGCGTCATGATCGCCATCACCGGCCAGGGAATACCTGTGGCCTGGAAGAAGGCGATGGTCCCGAAATCGCCGATGGCGCAGCCGACCAGGCACCAGACCGTGTTCTTCGACGCGCTGCGCCAAGTGTGGCGGCAATGCCAGTCGATCGAAAGGCTCTGGGCTATTGCGACCATGTCCGCCTCCGTTGATTCTCTGTCGCCGCTAGACTAGTCTTTCCAGCAACTGGAAGGTCAAGGGCATTCCGCCGTGAATATTTCAGCCGCGTCGAAGGCCGCCGGATTGCCGGTGAAAACGGTCCGGTACTATGCGGATATCGGGCTGGTTCCCGCGCCTGCGCGCTCGGACGCCGGATACAGGAGCTACGACGACGCCTCGGTACGCAAGCTCGTATTCATCCGCCGGGCGAGGGAGTTCGGGTTCTCGATAGGCGAGTGCCGGGAGCTGCTCGGCCTCTATGAGGACCGCCAACGCTCAAGCGCGGATGTAAAGCGGATCGCGGCAGGACGCTTGCAGGAAATCGCGAACAAGCAGCGCGAATTGCAGTCGCTGCACGACGAGCTTGCCCACCTTGTCGATGCCTGCAAGGGCGACGACCGGCCCGACTGTCCGATCATCGACAGTCTGGGCAGCGGCCCCGCCGACGACCGACCCTCGCGGTAGGCTGGCGTCAGGCCAATCGAATGCGCCGCCTCAGTGTCCGGCGCTCGGGCTGCGGGTGTGATGCGCAATCAGCCAGAAGATGAAGGCCGTGCATCCGAGGAAACCGGCCCAGGCAAGCCACTCGACGACCCCGTGCATCCTGCTCGCAACGAACAGGAAGCCCGCCGCGCAGAGGATCATCGTCATCCCATACAGATATTTGCCGACCCCGTTGTCCCACACGGTCCGAGCCTCCCCTTGTCGTCCGGCGCGGTTCTAGCCCGGAATTCTCACCAATGTCACGGCCTGCGTCGCGTCCAGGCGTTCGATCCGCAAGGAGCAGGCCGAAAAGCGTAGCACGGCTACGGTTGAGGCCCGCGACGCCGCGGGCGGGCTCCTGGACGCGACCCGGAGGGCGGCGCTGTCAGGCCGGCAGGATGCGTCAATCCGCTTGCCCGATGCCCCGCATCGCGCTGCGCATCTTTCCTTCCCTGCCGGCCTGACAGCACCGCGCAGACCATGACATTGGTGAGAAATCCGGGCTAACGAACTGCCGCAGGCCGTTCAACGCCACCGGGCCCGATGCGCCGGCATGCCGCGTCACCGCGCCGCGCCTTGATTGCGGCTTTTCCGGCCTTTAGGGTCCGCTCGACCCGCGCGAGCGAAGCGACGAAGGAAACAGGCGCCCCATGAGCGAGATGCGTTTCACCGGCACCGAAAGCTATGTGGCCACCGAAGACCTGATGCTGGCGGTCAACGCCTCCATCACCCTGGAGCGGCCGCTGCTGGTCAAGGGAGAGCCGGGCACCGGCAAGACCATGCTCGCGGAGGAAGTCGCCTCGGCGCTCGGAAAGCGGCTGATCACCTGGCACATCAAGTCCACGACCAAGGCCCAGCACGGCCTCTACGAATACGATGCCGTCTCGCGCCTGCGCGACAGCCAGCTCGGCGACGAACGGGTGAAGGACATCCGCAACTATATCGACCGCGGCAAGCTCTGGGATGCCTTCACGTCGGACAAGAAGATCGTCCTGCTGATCGACGAGATCGACAAGGCCGATATCGAGTTCCCCAACGACCTCCTGCAGGAACTCGACCGCATGGAGTTCTTCGTTTACGAGACGGGCGAGACGGTCAAGGCGCAGGTCCGGCCGATCGTCATCATCACCTCCAACAACGAAAAAGAACTGCCCGACGCCTTTCTGCGCCGCTGCTTCTTCCACTATATCCGCTTCCCGGATCCGGAGACGATGCAGGAGATCGTCGATGTCCACTTCCCGAACATCAAGAAGGAGCTGGTGAAGGAATCGATGGAAGCATTCTTCCAGATGCGGGAGGTGCCGGGCCTGAAGAAAAAGCCCTCGACCTCCGAGCTTCTGGACTGGCTGAAGCTTCTGATGGCTGAGGATATCCCGCCAGAGGTCCTGCGCGGCAAGGACGGTAACAAGTCCATCCCGCCGCTTTACGGCGCGCTGCTGAAAAACGAACAGGATGTGCATCTCTTCGAGCGCCTGATCTTCATGGCGAGACGCGAGGGCCGCTAATGCTCATCAACTTCTTTTTCGACGTAAAGAAAGCGAAGATACCGGCGACGATCCGCGAGTTCCTGATGCTGATCGAGGCGATGGACAAGCGTCTCGTGATGTACAACATCGACGATTTCTACTACCTGTCCCGCTCTGCCCTGGTGAAGGACGAAAAATATTTCGACCGCTACGACCGCGTATTCGGGACGTTCTTCAAGGGCGTCGAGGATATAACGGCGACGATGTTCGGCGACGACATCCCCGAGGAATGGCTGTTGCTCCAGGCGGAGAAGCTGTTCAGCGAGGAGGACAAGGCGGCCATCGAAGCCATGGGCGGCTGGGAAAAGCTCATGGAGGAGCTGCGCAAGCGGCTGGAGGAACAGAAGGAACGCCACCAGGGCGGCAACCGCTGGATCGGCACCGCCGGCACCTCGCCGTTCGGCACCGGCGGCTACAATCCGGAGGGTGTGGCCATCGGCCAGCGCCGCCGCCGGCAGGGCCGCGCGCTCAAGGTGTGGGACCGGCGCGACTACAAGAACTACGACGACGCCGTGCAGATCGGCATCCGCAATATCCAGCTCGCATTGCGGCGATTGCGGGAGTTTGCGCGGGTCGGCGTGGACGACGAACTCGATCTCGACGAGACGATCCGCAGCACGGCGCACAATGGCGGGCTGCTCGATATCGTCATGCGCCCGGAGCGTCGCAACCGCGTCAAGGTGCTGATGTTCTTCGATGTCGGCGGCTCGATGGACGACCATATCCGCGTTTGCGAGGAGCTGTTTTCAGCCGCGCGAACCGAGTTCAAGCATCTCGAATACTACTACTTCCACAACTTCACCTATGAATACATGTGGCGGGACAACCGCCGGCGCCACGAACAGCGCACGCCGACCTGGGATGTCATCAACACCTATCCCAAGGACTACAAGGTGATCTTCGTTGGCGACGCCTTCATGAGCCCTTACGAGATCACCTACAAGGGCGGTTCCGTGGAGCACTGGAACGAGGAGTCCGGTCTGCTTTGGGCGCAGCGCATGCTCGACCAGTGGCCAAACGCCATCTGGCTGAATCCGCGCCCGGATACCCGCTGGGAGCACACCCCCTCGACCATGATCGTCAAGGAGGTCATGGCGAACCGGATGTTCCCGCTCTCCATCGACGGCCTCGACCGGGGCCTGCGGGTGCTCACCGCCGCATGAGGCGGCGCTTCGGCGTCGCTGCGCTTGCCCTGGCTGCCGCCCTTCTGGCCGCCGGGCCGATTGCGGCGGGAGGCGCGCTGACCGTCGAGGACGCCCGCGCGCGCATCCTGCTGGCGAACCGGCCGGGAGGGGGCTGGCTCACAATCCGCAATTCCGGCGAGGCGGACCGTCTGACCGGCGTCGAGAGCCCGGCAGCCGAGCGTATCGAACTGCACACGCATATCCATGAAGGCGACGTGACGATGATGCGCGAGGTGGACGCCATCGAGGTGCCGGCGGGGGGCGAGGCGGCCCTTGAGCCCGGCGGCAATCACCTGATGCTCTTCGGACTGAAGCCCGGCCTGAAGGCCGGCGACATCTTCCCGCTCACGCTTGTCTTCGAGAAGGCCGGGCGTATCACCGTCAAAATGCGCGTCGCGCCGCTTCCCGCGCCTATGCCGAAGCGCAAGTAAAGCGGCGGCTCGGTCGGCTCAACCGAGCAGGACGCCCTCCAGCGCTTCGACCGTGAACACCAGGCCGATGCCGGCGCAGACCGCCCCGGCGAGGCGTGGCTGCACGGCCGCGGCAGAGCCTGCCTTCCACACGCTCCGCACCAGCAAGGCGGCGGCGAGCGCGATTGCCATCTGCACCGCCGAAAAACCGATGAGATAGGCGGCGATGGGCGTTGTTTCCGCGCCGATGACGGCGGCGCCGTAGGCCGCGCCGTGGAAGAGGCCCGCAAAGGCAAACAAGGCCGCGCCGGCTGAAGCCGGAAGCCTCCGCCCGAACAGCACCATCCCGCCCAGCAGCAGCACGGACAGCGCCACAATCGGTTCCACCATCGGCAGCGTCACGGAGCCCACCGCCAGCAGGCAGCCGGCCGCCATGCCCGCGACCGCAGCCAGCGGCGGCGCCCAAACGGTGCGCATAAAGGCCGCCGCCACGCCCAGCGCCACGACGAAGGCGAAATGGTCGAGCCCGATCACCGGATGGCCGATGCCGGAAAGCAGCCCCTGCATGAAGGTCGCCGGCAGGGCGCCGTCCATGACATGGTGGGCAGAAGCGGGCGCAGCGGCCAGCAGGAACGGCAGGCCAGCGAGAACGATGCGGAACGGCATGGGCGGGTAAGCCTCCACAGGCGGATTCGGACGGCGGAGCCTACATTCCCGACCGTCCCTTGTCGATGAGTCGAACCTTTGGCGCGGACCCGAAGGCGGCTACGCGGCGCGCCTCAACGGCGGCGGACTGCCCGCCTCGCGCGCGGCGCGGCGCTCGCGGCGTTCCTCGCGCGGACAGACGCCGAAGAACTGCCGGTAATTCTTCGAGAAATGCGAGGTCGAGCCAAAGCCGCAGGCGACCGCGATCCAGGTCACGGGCATTTGCGTCTCGATCAGCAATTGGCGCGCCCGCGAGAGCCGCATCCGCAGATACCAGCGCGCCGGGGTCGAATCGAGGTAGCGCCGGAACAACCGCTCCAATTGGCGCGGCGACACATTGGCCTCGCGGGCGATCTCGACCAGCGAAAGGCGCTCCTCGCGATTCGCGGCCATGGCGGTCAGCGCCTTCACCAGCACAGGATGGCTGGTGCGGAGCCAGGCCTGGTGCGGCAGGTAGCGCTCGTCGCGGCCGCTGCGGATGCGGTCGTGGAGGAGCTGGCCCGCGACCGCCGCGGTGAGTTCCCCGCCGAAACGCCATGCGATGTCCTGAAGGACCATGTCGCTGGCCGCCGCACCGCCGGTGCAGGTGAACCGGTCCCGGTCGATTTCGAACAGCGCCGCGCGCAGGTCGATATTCGGGAAACGTTCCGCGAAACCGTCAAGGCTTTCCCAATGGATAGTGCAGCGCCGGTCGCGCAACAGGCCGGCCCGCGCCAGCACATAGGCTCCCGTGCATGCTGCGCCCACATGCGCGCCGTCCCGCGCCCAGCGGCGCAGCAGCGCGAGCGCCGCCGGGTCCTCATACGCCCAGCCGTCCACGCCGCCGCACACGACGACGTTCACCGGTCTCTGGATGCGCTCCGCCGGCTCGTCCGCCGCAATCGCGACACCGCAACTGGAGCGAACCGGCGCGCCCTCGGGCGTCACGACGCGCCAGCTGTAGTGCGGGCGCTCCGCAACATAGTTCGCGAGACGCAAAGGCTCGACCAGCGCCGCGAAACTCGAGAGGGAAAAGTTCGGAATGGGAAGGAGCGTCACCTCGATAGGTGCGCCGTCGCTTCCGCGGAAGACCTGCTCGCCAGCCATTGGCCGACTCCGCCAAGATGTTTCTGAGATCCAAATGCCGCTGCGTTGGCGGCTTGTCAATCGGTTCCGTGCGCGGCGGAAACGAATTTCTGTCGTAACACCCGCGAAAATCGTCGCGAACGGGCGCATCCCGCTTCGACTACGCGCCGAATCTGGCATTCCGATTCCTGTTGCGGAGGCGCGAAGCCCATGCCCCTCGATCATACCCTGAGCGTCGATTCCCGTTACCGCAGGGACCAGGCGGTGAGTGTGGACCAGTCCGACCGCATCGTACCCTTCAACCTGCGGCAGAGCGGGCCGACGCCGACCGAATTGCTGATCTCCACCCGGGTCCGCAAATCGCCTTACTGGCACCTCAGCCACGAAGCGGGCTGCTGGCGGGCAACCGTCTATAACCGCGTCTATCATCCGCGCGGCTATGTCCGCCCGGAAGACGGCGGCGCGTCGGTCGAATACGAAGCGCTGACCAAACATGTGACCATGTGGAACGTGGCGGTCGAGCGGCAGATCCGCGTCAAGGGCCCGGACGCCGAGCGGTTCGTGGACTATGTCATCACCCGCGACGCCGCCCGCATCCGGCCCATGCACGGCAAATATGTCATCCTCTGCAACGAGAAGGGCGGCATCCTCAACGATCCCGTGCTGCTGCGGCTCGCTGAGGACGAGTTCTGGTTCTCGCTCTCCGACAGCGACATCATGTTCTGGCTGCAGGGCGTGAATGTCGGCGTGCGCATGGATGTCGAGATCGACGAAATCGATGTCTGCCCGGTCCAGATCCAGGGGCCGAAATCGGAAGCGCTGATGGCCGACCTGGTGGGCCCCGCGATCCACGACATTCCGTTCTACGGCATCATGGAAGCGGAGGTCGGCGGCTGCGCCGTCGTCATCTCGCAGTCGGGCTTCTCCGGCGAGAAGGGCTACGAGATCTATTTGCGCGACGCCACGCTACATGCCAACGCCATGTGGGAGGCGGTGCTGGAAGCCGGCAAGGCCCACAATCTGATGGTGATTGCGCCCGGCCATCAGCGCCGCATTGCCGCCGGCATCCTCTCCTGGGGCCAGGACCTCGACCACGAGACCAACCCCTTCCAGTGCAATCTCGGCTACCAGGTGCCGCGCAAGAAGACCGCCGACTATATCGGCAAGCCGGCGCTGGAGGAGATGCGCGCCGAACTCGAGGCGGGCAACCCGCGCTGGCGCCAGCAGCTTGTGGGCCTGTGCATGGGAGGCAAGCCTATCGACGACTATGCGCCGGACTTCTGGCTGGTGTCGGAACCGGACGGCGGCGGGCCGGTCGGCTATCTCACCTCGCCCTGGTACTCGCCGGAGCTCGGCTGCAACATTTCCATGGGCTATGTGCCGGTGGAGAAGTCGGGCATCGGCACCGAATATGCCGTCTGGCTGCCGGACCGCTATGCCGAGGAGCCGGGACGGCCGGTCGCGGCGGAAGTGTGCGAAATGCCCTTCCGGCCTTCCACCAACCCCAACGCCCGCGAGATCGCGAGGGCCAAGGGCCGCGACGCAGCCTTCTGACCGGCCGGGACAGGCGGCGTTGCGGCGTATTCCGCGCCGTTGCCGCCTTCCCGCAGCGCGCTGGCCCCGTCCTTCCTGAACCGGGCACTCGCGCGTTGTTGTCTGCGATATACGAGCAATTCGTTGTTGAAATATCCCGATGGCCTCCATACTGGCGGAGATTCCTGAGGCAGGGGTCCGCAGGCGCATCGGAGGACGGGATCCATGAAATACCGCCGGGACGAGGCCAAGGCCTTTGCACGCGCCAACATGACGGGAATCTGGGCCGCCGCGCTCCAGCCCTTCGAGGAGGACCTGTCGATCGACGAGGCGGGGATGCGCTCCAACATCCGGCATTGGGTGGAGGACCTCGGCATCGACGGGCTGTTCATCGCCGGAAAGCAGGGCGAGTATTTCTCGATGTCGGTCGAGGAGCGCAAGCGCGTCTTCGAGATTGCGGTCGATGCAGTGCAGGGCACCGGGGCCGGCACGATCATGTCCTGTTCCGACCAGAACATGGGCACGGCGATCGAACTTGCTCGCCATGCCCAGGCAGTAGGGGCCGACTACATTGTCGTACATGCGCCGGTCCTCAGTTTCGTGACCGATCGCGATGACCTCCTGTATGAGTATTACCGCACGATCGGCGAGGCGGTGGAGATCGGGATTGCGCTGTGGAGCCATCCCGACAGCGGCTATCTGATGAGCCCGGAGCTCTGCGCCCGGATCGCCGAACTCCCCAATGTCGTGGCCATCAAATACAGCGTGCCCAGGGAGATGTATGCCGAGCTTACCCGCCTCGCCGGGGACCGGATCCTGATCAGCACGGCGTCGGAGGAGGAATGGCTCGACAACATTCTGGAACTCGGATGGCAGCTCTACCTGTGCTCCTCGCCGCCCTACCTGCTACAGACGGCCGCCGACTGCCGGATGCGCCTCTACACCGATCTCGCTTTCGCGGGAGAGGCGGAGCAGGCCAAGCGCGTCCGCGACAGTCTGGAGCCGGTGCGCCAGGCGATGAAGCGGACCCGACCCGGAGCCAAACCGCATGCGCACCAGAAATACTGGCAAGAAATGCTCGGCCAGGTTGGCGGGCCGGTGCGGCCGCCTATGCTGGAATTGACGGACGCCGAGAAGCAGGCCACCCGAAAGGCCTTCGACAACTGCGGACTGGAACTCATGCGCAGCGCCGCCGAGTGACGAGGGACAGCCAATGAGCGGTTACGCAGAGCACCCGCGCCTTCGGCCCTTCGACTTCAGGCGCTGGATCGACGAGCATCGCGAGCTGCTGAAGCCGCCGGTCGGCAACAAGCTGGTCTTCGAGGAGGCCGGCATGACGGTGATGGTGGTGGGCGGCCCGAACCAGAGGGTCGATTTCCACGACGACCCGGTCGAGGAGTTCTTCTACCAGCTCGAAGGCGACATGATCCTCAAGGTGGCGGAGGATGGGCGGATCTACGATGTGCCGATCCGCGCAGGCGAGGTGTTCATGCTGCCGCCCCATATGCGGCACTCGCCGCAGCGCCCAGTGCCCGGCTCGGTGGGGCTGGTGGTCGAGGCGCCCCGTGTCGCCGGCATGCTGGACGGTTTCGAGTGGTTCTGCTTCGGATGCGGCGGCCTGGTGCATCGGGTGGAGCTGCCGGTCACCAACATCGTCACGGACCTGCCGCCGCTGTTCGAGGCGTTCTACGTGGACGAGGCAGCCCGAACCTGCCGCGAATGCGGCGCGCTCCACCCGGGTCGCGAACCGCCGGCAGGCTGGGCGGCGGTGTAACGGAGTCCCGTCGGGAACGGGTGCCGGGCTTTCGGGAGCGGCTCTGCCGTGGCATAAGGCGGCCCAAAATCACGACCTGCGGACATGGCAAGACTCGATATCCTGATCGCCCCCGACCGGCGGCTGCGGACCAGATGCGCTCCCCTGGGCGAAGTGGACGACGCGGCCCGGCGCCTGCTCGACGACATGCTTGAGACCATGTATGCCGCGCCCGGCATCGGTCTTGCGGCCCCGCAGATCGGCGTGCCGAAGCGCCTGGTGGTCATCGACTGCGCGCGCGACGAGGAAGAACCGGACCCGCTGAAGCTGGTCGATCCGGAAATCGTGTGGCGCTCGGACGAACTTGTCATCGGCAATGAAGGCTGCCTGTCGCTGCCGGAAATCTATGTGGATGTCGAACGGCCGGAGGCGGTGCGTATCGCCTATCTCGACGAAAACGGCACGGCGCGGGAGATCGAGGCCGAAGGCCTGCGCGCGCGCTGCCTCCAGCATGAGATCGACCATCTGAACGGCGTGCTGCATGTGGACTACCTGTCCGCGGTCAAGCGCGGCGTGATCCTGCGGCGGCTGGACAAGTCGAAGCGCCGCAAGACGGACTGACCGCAGGTGCGCCTCGCCTTTCTGGGCACGCCGGATTTCGCCCTGCCGGCCCTCCAAGCGCTGCTGGATGCAGGCCACGAGGTGGTGCGCGTCTATGCGCAGCCGCCGCGCCCGGCCGGCCGCCGGCACCGGCTCCGCCCTTCCCCGGTGCAGGCCTTCGCCGAGTCGCGCGGTATTCCGGTGGCAACGCCCGCGAGCCTCCGCGAGCCTGCGCTCCAGAGCGACTTCGCCGCGCTCCGCCTCGACGCCGCCGTCACCGCTGCCTACGGGCTGCTGCTGCCGCCGGCGATTCTGGCCGCGCCTCGACTCGGCTGCCTGAATGTCCACGCCTCGCTGCTGCCCCGTTGGCGGGGAGCGGCCCCGATCCAGCACGCAATCCTGGCCGGCGACCGCAAGACCGGCATCTCCGTCATGGCGATGGACGAAGGCCTGGACACCGGCCCCGTGCTTCTGGTGCAGCGCACACCCATCGGCCCGGAGACCACGGGCGGCGCGTTGCACGACCGCCTGGCGGAACTCGGCGGCGAAGCGGTGACAGCCGCGCTGGACGGGCTGGACGAGGGCCGCCTGAAGCCGGTCGCGCAGGCGGAGGCCGGCGTTACCTGGGCGCCGAAACTCACGCGGGAGGACAGCCTTCTCGACTGGACCCGCCCGGCGCACGAACTGGAACGGCGGGTGCGCGCGTTCGCCCCGCGCCCGGGCGCCCGCTTCCTCTTCCGGGGCGAAAGCATCAAGGTCGGGGCTGCCGCGGTCGAAGCCGGCAGCGGCCCGCCTGGCCGAGCGCTGGACGGGCGCGCTGCGATAGCCTGCGGCGAAGGCGTGCTACGCCTGCTTCGCCTGCAGCGGCCGGGGCGCTCGGCCATGGACGCAACCGCCTTCCTGCGCGGCTTCGCCCTGCCGGCAGGAACGGATCTGACCGATGCCGCGCTACCGAATCCTGGTCGAGTATGATGGCGGGCCGTTCGTCGGCTGGCAAGCCCAGGCGAACGGCCCCTCCGTGCAGTCGGCGCTGGAAGAGGCCGTGTTCCGCTTCTGCGGCGAGCATGTGCGCGTGCAGGGCGCGGGGCGCACGGATTCCGGCGTACATGCCGAGGGCCAGGTGGCGCATCTCGATCTCGCCGGCGAGCGACAGCCGTCGGTGCTGCGCGATGCGGTCAACCACCATCTGGGCAGCCAACCGGTCTCGGTGCTGGCGGCCGAAGAAGCCGAACCGGACTTCCACGCGCGTTTCTCGGCCATCGGCCGCGCCTACCGCTTCCGCATCCTGAACCGCCGCGCGCCCCCGGCGCTGGACCGCGGCCGGGTCTGGCATGTCGGCACACCGCTCGACGCCGAGGCAATGAACCTGGCCGCCAAACGCCTGCTCGGGCGCCACGATTTCAGCAGCTTCCGCTCCTCGGAATGCCAGGCGAATTCGCCCGTCCGCACGCTCGACCGCCTCGATGTCCGCCGCGAGGGCGACGAGATCGTGCTCTATGCGGAGGCGCGCTCCTTCCTCCACCACCAGATGCGCATCATCGCCGGCACACTGCGCGAAGCGGGCACCGGGAAACGCACGCCCGACGATGTGACAGCGGCCCTCGAAGCCGCCTCGCGCCCCGCCGCCGGCCCGACCGCCCCGCCGCACGGCCTCTGCCTGACGCGCGTCCGGTATTGAGGCGGCCGAGCCCCGTCACGCGGCAGGCAGGCTGTCCGCCAGGGCGTCGGCGAGGCGGCGCGCGAAGGCGGCGGGATCGTCGGGCGCCTCGCCCTCGGCGATGCGCGCCTGGTCCAGCAGCAGCGGCGCAAGCCGGGCGGCCCGGTCTTCGCCCGCCGCCATCGACCGCGCGAGGCCCTGCACCAGCCGGTGGCGCGGGTTGAGCTCCAGCACCCGGCGCGACATGGCGCTGTCGATCTGGCCGTGGCGGCGCAGCATGCGCTCCAGATGCAGGTCCATGTCGCCTTCGTCCGCCACCAGGCGCACGGCGCTTTCGGTCAGCGTCTCCGAGCCCCGCACATCCTTGACCGCCTCTCCCAGCGTCAGCTTCAGAAGCGCGACCAGCGAGGCGATATCGGCTTCCGGCGCGTCGTCTTCCTCCGGGGACTCTTCCTCGGATAGCGGAATCGCGCTCAGGTCGATGCCGCCGCGCGAGACCGAGACGAAGCGCTTGCCCTCATATTCGCCGACGGCAGGCACCCAGAACTCGTCCACCGGGTCCTGAAGCAGCAGCACCTCGACCTTGCGGGCCCGGAAGCCTTCCAGATGCGGGCTGCCGGCGAGTGCGGCGCCCTCCTCGCCGGCGATGTAGTAGATCGCCTTCTGGCCTTCGCGCATGCGCTCGACATAGGCCGCGAGCGTCGTCCAGCCGTCGGAGGCGGTCGAACGGAAGCGCGCCAGTTCCAGCAGCGCCTCCCGCTGGCCGGGGTCCTCGTAGAGCCCCTCCTTCAACACCGGCCCGAAAGCCTCCCAGAAGGTCTCATAGCCTTCCGCATCCGCCTCGGCCTTCGTCTTGAGCTCGCCCAGCACCCGGCGCACCAGCCCGTCGCGGATGCGCCGGAGCACGGGGTTCCGCTGCAACATCTCGCGCGAGAGGTTGAGCGGCAGGTCCTCGCTATCCACCACGCCGCGCAGGAAGCGCAGCCAGGCCGGGACCAGTTCCGGCGCATCGTCGGTGATGAACACGCGCTTCACATAGAGCTTGAGCGCCGACTTGCGGTCCGCATTGAAGAGGTCGAACGGGCGCGCGGTCGGGACGAACAGGAGGCCCGAATATTCGATCACCCCCTCTGCCCGGAAATGCAGGGTGAGCCAGGGTTCGTCGAAGGCGTGGCCCACCTGCCGGTAGAACTCGGCATATTGCCCGGGCTCGATCTCGTTCCTGGGCCGGGTCCAGAGCGCGGAAGCCTCATTGACCGTCTCGCCGTCCATCTCGACCGGAACCGCAATATGGTCGGAATAGGTCTTGACCACCGTCCGCAGCCGGGCCGGCTCCAGGAACTCGTCCTCGCCTTCCCTCAGATGCAGCCGGATTTCGGTGCCGCGCGCCTCCCGCTCCGCCTCCGAGACGGTGAACTCGCCGCGCCCATCCGATTCCCAGGCGAACGCCTCTTCCGCCCCCGCTGCGCGCGAGACCACGCGCACCCGCTCCGCCACCATGAAGGCGGAATAGAAGCCGACGCCGAACTGCCCGATCAGCGCGACATCGTTCTTCGCATCGCCGGTCAGCCTGTCGGCAAACGCGGCGGTGCCGGAACGCGCGATCGTGCCGAGATTCTCGACCAGCTCCTCGCGCGCCATGCCCTCGCCATTGTCGGTCACGGCGATGGTCCGGGCCGCCTTGTCCACCTCGATGCGGATGCGGAACTCGCCGTCGCCGTCCAGCAGCTCCGGTTCGGCGATGGCGCGGTAGCGCAGCCGGTCGCAGGCGTCCGCCGCGTTCGAGATCAGCTCGCGCAGGAAGATTTCCTTGTCCGAATAGACCGAGTGCACCATGAGGTCGAGGATGCGTCCGACCTCCGCCTGAAACGCCCGGCGCTCTTCGCTCATCCCGCTTGTCCTTCTGCCTGTTTCGTCCCGGCCCGGCATATGAGACGCTTCGCGCCCCGGTTCAAGACGGCAAAGAGGCACACGGCCAATGAAGATCGACGACGTGACGCTCACCCTGTTCGCCTGGGACAACATCCCGGCGACCTCCTACGACAAGCATACGGGGCGCTTCGAGGGCCGCAGCGAGCTCGGCCTGCTGACGCTCCGCACCGATGACGGCATCGAGGGCCATGCCTTCCTCGGCTCGGCCAGCCGGGGCGCGGCGAGCGATGCGGAGTCGCTCATCCGCTTCCTCAAGCCGCAGGTGATGGGCGAAAACCCGCTCGACCGCGAGAAGCTCTATCTCCGGCTGACGGCGCGCAACCGCAACACCACCTGGCGGGCCATCGGCGCCGTCGATATCGCGCTCTGGGACATCGCCGGCAAGGCGGCGGGCCTGCCGATCCACCGCCTGATGGGCACGATGCGGACCAGCGCGCCCGCCTATGCCAGCTCCGCCCTGCTCGCCTCGCCGGAGGCCTATGCCGAGGAGGCGGTTTCCTTCCGCGACACGAACTGGAAGGCCTACAAGATCCATCCGCCGACCGACCCGGACGAGGACATCCGCGTCTGCGAGGCGGTGCGCAAGGCGGTCGGCGACGACTACCGCATCATGCTCGACAGCACCTGGTCCTACGACTACCCGGCGGCGCTGCGCGTCGGCCGGGCGGCGGAGCGGCTCGGCTTCTACTGGTACGAGGACCCGCTCGCCGACGACGACATCACCAACTACATCAAGCTGCGCCAGAAGCTGGACATCCCCATCCTGGCGACCGAATACAGCCCCGGCGGCTTCCAGGCCTATGCGCCCTGGCTGCTCCTCCAGGCGACCGACTTCCTGCGCGGCGACGTGGCGGTGAAGGGCGGGCTCACCGCCTGCCTCAAGACAGCGCATCTCGCCGAGGCGTTCCACATGTCCTACGAAGTCCACCACGGCGGCAACTCGCTCAACAATGTCGCCAACCTGCACCTGATCTGCTCGATCCCGAACACCGAAATGTTCGAGGTGCTGATGCCCGACGGCGCCCACCGCTACGGGCTGGCCGAGGAAATCCGGGTGGACGGCGACGGCCGCGTCCACGCCCCCGAGGGACCCGGCCTCGGCGCCGCCATCGACTTCGACCTCATCCGCGCAAAGACGATCTCCGTCCTGTCCTGACCGCCCGCGGCGGCCCGACCGGACCAGGGACCCCTGCGGCATGTCATGAAATGTCATGTTTTGTCATGGTCCGCCGCACGGGACCCGACACGCACGGAGCTAGGCCATGAAAATCGTTTCCTGGAACATGCAGCACAAGCAAGAGTCCTGGAGGCGCCTCCTCGATATGGATATCGACTTGGCGTTGCTTCAAGAGACTTGCCTCCCGCCCGCAGATGTGGCGGACCGGATCGAGATCGATCCGGTCCGCCTTGCGGGACACGGCGGTCGAGTTTCTTGGCCAACAGCCATTGCGAAGGTTTCCGACCGTATCCGGGTCGAGTGGCTGGAGGCGCAGCCGGTCGGCCTTTCGGTTCTCGGAGACATCGCGATGAGGGTGAGTTCTCCTGGCACACTCACGGTAGGTCGTGTCACACCGCCCTCCGGTCAGCCATTCATAGCGGCATCCATATACGGAGAATGGGAGAACCTCTTCTCGCCTATGGACGGCAAGCTCATCTACGCGGACGCCTCCGCCCATCGGCTTGTCTCCGATCTGGCGGTTTTCGTCGGGCGGCAGCGCGGACATCGAATCCTCGCGGCCGGCGACCTCAATATCTGCCGTGGACATGGTGAAAACGGCAACGAATACTGGGCCGCCCGTTACGCCACCGTATTCGCTCGGATGGAAGCCATGGGCATTCCCTGCATCGGGCCGGAGTTTCCGAACGGTAGGCAAGCTGACCCATGGCCGGACGAACTGCCCCGCGACAGCCGGAATGTCCCTACCTTTCATACCGTCCGGCAACGCCCCGAAACGGCCATGCGTCAACTCGACTACGTATTCGCCTCGACGGACCTTGTGGATTCGCTTTCCGTGCGCGCCCTCAACGAACCGGAGGACTGGGGGCCGAGCGACCATTGCCGGGTCGCCATCGACCTTGCGGAGCCCGCTTGAGCGCGGGGCGCGAATGGGCTTTGCTGCGGGGGACCGAAACGGAGCGAACAAGATCATGGACCTCAGCAGCTACGACCGCACACCGGGCTTCGACCGGGGGCTGGCAGCCCGCAGCCGGGTGCTTGGCGAAGAGTATGTCGGCCCCTCCATCGCCAGGGGCGCGGAAGACGGCTTCGCCCACCAGCTCCAGCAATTCGTCACCGAATATTGCTGGGGCACGGTGTGGTGCCGCGACGGCCTGCCGGACAAGACCCGCAGCATCATGAACCTGACCATGCTGGCGGCGCTCGGGCGCACGCACGAGCTTCGCCTGCACACGCGCGGCGCGCTCAATAACGGCGTCACCAAGGAGGAGATCGCCGAGGTGTTCCTCCAGGTCGGCATCTATGCCGGCGTGCCGGCCGCAGTCGAGGCGTTCCGCGAGGCCTCGAAGGTGTTCGAGGAGATGGGCGTGTGACTATCGAAGCAGCGGCGGACTTCCTGCTTGCCGCGCACCGGGAGGGCCGGCGCTTCGAGCGCCTGCCCGCCGGTATCGCGCCGCAGTCCGAGGAAGACGCCTACCGGGTGCAGGAAGCGTTTGTCGACGCCCTCGCCCTGCCGCTCGCCGGCTGGAAGGTGGCGCTCACCTCCGCCGCCATGCGCCGGGTGGTGCCGGGCATCGACCAGCCCTGCGCCGGCGCAATCTTCGCCGAGCGCGTCCACCGCTCGCCGACGAAGCTGCCGCGTTCGGCGCTGATGCGCATCGGGCTCGAATGCGAGGCGATGGTGCGCCTCGCGGACGACCTGCCGGACACGGGCCGCCCCTGGACGCGGGAGAGCGTCGCCGGCCATGTCGGCGCGCTGGCGGCCGCCTTCGAGCTCATCGACGACCGCGAGGCCGACTACAACAACATGAACGCCTTCGAGCTCATTGCCGACAATGCCTGGAACGGCGGCGTGGCGGTCGGGGAGGAAATCGCGGACTGGCAGGCGCTCGACCTGGTGGACGCGCGCGGAACCCTGGAGATCGACGGCAAGCCCGTGGGCGAGGGCCGGGGCGGCGACGCCATGGGCCACCCCTTCGAACCGCTCGCCTGGATCGCCAACAACGCCATCGCCCGCGGCCGGCCGCTCCGCGCCGGCGAGCTCGTGATGACCGGCTCGATCATCCCTACGCAGTTCCTGAAGACCGGCAACCGCGCCGTCTATACCCATGAGGCGCTGGGCACGGTGGAGCTGGAGATCGTGTGAGGCCTGTCTCAACGGCGCACGTCCGATAGCGCGAATTTCGAGGTGATCTGCGATGGCTAAGCGATACAGGAGCGACGCACTGGCGGCGGTGCATGAAACCGCGTTCGGCCTGGCAGACGCGGGTGTTATAGCGAAGCAGACGATGCGAAGCTTCGACGAGATGTGCCTGACGCCGGTCGAAGACCTCACACCTGAGAACATACGGGACATACGGGACCCACGAGCCCGCTAGCGCTCGAGTCGACCCGGATGAATCACCGGCCGTTCGGGAGACAGTCGCCGACGGTCGCGTCCGGTTCGTCGCCCCGGACCCCGATCCGGGGCCCACCCCCAGCCGTTTCGGCCTGGTAGAAAGGCCGGAGGATGGATTTCGGCTCGGAGGCCGGGGTGACGGTTGCGCCTCGGCTTGCAACGCAGAGCGGTCGGATTGGACCTCGTCGCAGGTCTGAGCGAAGACGTTTCGCTGACACATTCGGCCTGCTTGGCATTACCGTCCGTCGAAACCCGCGCCTCCGCCGCAGAGGCGTGCAGCGCGGCCTTCGGTTTCGCGGCGCCTCTGCCGTTCGAGCCATGCCTCGAATTCGGGCGTCGTCAGCTTCCCGACATATTTCCGGGCGCCGAAGTTGTACTCGTCCTCGCTTCCGTCGTAGTCGTTCTCGTCGGCCGCGAGCGGTCCGAAATGGCGCTTCTGTTCTTCGAGCCAAGCCCGGAATTCGGGCGTGTCCTGGCTGCCGACCCAGGTTTGGCCGCGATAGCGGTACTCATCCTCGCTGCCGTCATAGCCGGACTCCGCGGGGCGCGCCCCCGCAACCGCATCCTCGAAACCCTCCGACGGCTCCTCGGAGGGCGCCGGGTCCGGCTCGGGCAGGTGTGCGGCGGCCCAGTCCAGCACGGCCAGAAGCTGGCGCAGATGGGCCAGCGCGGCGCGCCCGGCCCGGTGGTATTCGCCCCAGGCGCGGTCGTCCTGCGGCGGCGGCCCGGCGCTCATGTCTTCCTCATAGGCCGCGGCAAGGGCTTCGGCAGCGGGCGCCAGCCGCGCAGCCAGCTTCGCCGCCAGTTCGGGGCGGGGGTCGTTCACCGTCATCGGTTCTCCTTTCAGGCTGGGAGCACGGCCAGCGCCGCGCCCCCCTTTTCCGCGCGTATCGCGGGCGGGCGAGCATGCGCGTTTCGCGTCGGCGCACGTTTCGCGCGCCTGATTGCGCACGCGAGACGGCGGGCGCACCTCTCCCGTCGGTTCGGCGTGGAATTTTCGGAACTGGCGCCGCACGGCGCCGGGGAAGCGGCCCCGGATGCCTCTTCCCTCAATGACAGCTTACCACTCTTTTTCCTATGTCAAGCCATATGAGAAACAAAACAGGAAAATACCCGAAGTTTTCTGAAGTTTCTGCCAACCTCCCCCATCGGCCGTGGACTGCATGGAACGAGCAATACGAGCCGCACCGGCACAACGGAACGTCCCCCGGCCGCCATGAGCCCACTTCCCAGAAATCGGTATCGCGGCGCACCCATTTGACTTGTCTGCGGCGAATAGCCGCCATTACAGTTAAGCATATTCCAATAATCTAGCGGAGTGTTGAAGAACGTTCTCGCGAACGACACTGACGGCAGCGACCGTACTTGGTATGCCGCACGAAGGTGTCTGCGGCGATGTCCGTTCCTACGTCTGCGCTCGGCGGAAGACGGTAGCCGAACTGGAAGAGAGTAATGAAAAAATCACCAATTGCCGTTGCCGTGGTGTTTGCATCGTCGCTGTATGGCTGTGCATCGATCATCGAGGGTACCAGTCAGACGCTTTTCGTGGAGTTGTCGCCCAAAGAGACGACTTGCGATGTTCAAAGAGAGGGGGCTTCAATTGCGCGTGTCACAGGTTCTAACCCCTCCATGAATATCTCCAAGAGCAAAGAGGATGTGATCTTCATTTGCAATGCACCGGGTCACAAAGAACAATTTGTCAAGATAGAGTCTTCTGCGTCTGGTTGGGGAATTGTAAGCTGTTTTCTTGTCGATCTTTGTATCACAGATTATTCGACGGGTGCTCTCAACAAATACCCGAAAACCCTGTCTATTTCTTTGGCTCCCATAGAGGGTGAATCGACCTCGAAAACTGAAACGTCAGATGAGTCCAAGAAACGGAATTAATAAGTGGATTCGGCCGACTTGGCCGAAGGATGACTCTTGGCTCCGGGTCCGAGGGAACAGTTGGGCCCCGGCTCGCAACGCAATACGGTCGGTTTCCGAACTATGGTGCGGGCGGGAGAGCGGGGCTTGCCATCGACGACATCCATGAGCGCACCGGCGTTCGGCGCTCTCGCACCATCTGCGCCGGCTGGCAGACTGTGGCCCGATGCAGCGGGAGCGGCGCGGCACCACGCTCATCTGCCGCGCCAATGCCGACGCGATGACCAAGCCGCTCGGTTTCCTGCTGGAGGAATGCGGCGCCGACGAGGTTGACAGACCTTCCGGCCACCCACATATTTCGACATAGTTGGAAATATGGAAATAGCGAGCGTCCCCGATGACCGCCCTCGCCGCGACCCTGAGACGTCTGGAACTGCCGAAGGTCGGCCGTGTCTGGCCGGTCGTGCTCGCCATCCTGGCCGCGCTCGCGCTCGCCGACCCGGACCAGTTCCGCCCGTCCGTCTCGTTCACGCTGGGGGCGCTCGCACAAACCCTGCCGTTCCTCGCTTTTGCCGTGCTGGCCGTGGCGGTGTTGAAGGCGACGGGGGCGGATGCGCTGGTGGCTCGGGCCTTTGTCGGGCGCGAGACCCGGATGATCGTGCTGGCGGCGCTGGTCGGCGGGCTCGCCCCCTTCTGCTCCTGCGAGGTGATCCCCTTCGTGGCCGCGCTGCTGGCGCTCGGCACGCCTGTCTCGGCGGTGATGGCGTTCTGGCTGTCCTCGCCGCTGATGGACCCCGCCGCCTTCCTCATCACCGCCGGCGCGCTGGGTTGGCCGTTCGCGGTCGGCAAGACCGTTGCCGCCGTCGGCGTGGGCCTCATGGGCGGCTTTGCGGTGCAAGCGGCGATGGGCGCCGGGCTGTTCGCCAATCCGCTGAAGCCGCGCGAATCCGGCGGCTGTTGCGGTGTGCCGAGCGCTTTCCAGGGCGCGCCGCAATGGCACTTCTGGCGCGAGGCCGACCGACGGCAGATGTTCGCGGTCGAGGCGCGCGGCAATGCGCTCTTCCTGCTGAAATGGCTGACGCTCGCCTACCTGCTGGAAAGCCTGATGCTGGCCTGGCTGCCGGCGGAAGCCATCGCCGGCGCGGTCGGCGGCGAGGGGCTGTTGTCGATCGTCGTCGCGGCGCTGGTGGGCGCGCCCGCCTATCTCAACGGCTATGCGGCGCCGGCGCTGGTCGCCGGGCTGGTCGAGCAGGGCATGGGCAACGGCGCCGGCATGGCCTTCATGGTCGCGGGCGCGGTGAGCTGCATCCCCGCCATGACGGCCGTCTATGCGCTGGTGCGGCGAACGGTCTTCGCGGCCTATGTCGGGCTCGGATTTGCGGGCGCGGTCCTCTCCGGTATCGTCTTCGGACTGCTGTTCCCGACACTCTGAGGAGGACCCGGTGCCTCGCATACCGGCCGAAACCGCCGAATCCCCGATCGGCGAAGCCTTCGCTGCGGCGGGTTGTTCCACTGCCGAAGGGGCGCGCATCGCCGCCTCGCTGGTGTCGGCCAACCTCGCCGGCCATGACAGCCACGGCATCGTGCGCGTGCCCGGCGACCCGGAGCGGATTACGGCTGCCGAACGCCGCGCCAACGGCCTGCCGCTCGCCGACGACGCCTGGAACGCCATCCTCGCCGCCGTCCGCGCCACCGGCATGGCGCCCGAACGCATCGACGCGCTGCTCGCCAACGGCTCGGCGGGCGGCTAAGTTCCGCCGACGGAACCGCAGGCAAGGGAGGCCGGAGAAGCCATGGGCGCGACGCATGTGACCGTAGCCATTCGCAACCCGGCGGACCCGGAACGCTTTTGGGAAGCCCTGTTCCTGGTGGATACGGGCGCGACGGATTCGCTCGTGCCCCGGCCGCATCTGGAAGCGATCGGGCTGACCCCGAGAGGTCGGCGGGTTTACGAGTTGGCGGACGGCAGCGAAATCGCGATGGACGTCACGGTTGCGGAAATCGAATTCATGGGCGAGACGGTCGGCGGAACCGTGCTCTATGGAGCGCCGGACGCAGAGCCCCTGCTGGGCCTTACCGCCCTGGAATCGGTCGGGATCGAGGTCGATCCGCGCAATCAAAGGCTGAAGCGCCTGCCCGCAGTGCGCCTCAAGGGAGTCCGGGCCGGCGCTCCGCGCCGCCCCCGCCGCAATTCACGCAATGCCGAAGGAAAACGGCCCTAATGATCCATCTCCATAGCTGGAACACGTCCAACGGGCGCAAGATCCCGATCATGCTGGAGGAGCTGGGGCTGGAATATGAGTGGCACCCGGTCAATATCGGCAAGGACGAGCAGTTCGCGCCCGAGTTCCTGAAGATCGGCCCGAACAACCGCATCCCGGCGATTATCGACCCCGACGGCCCCGGCGGCGGGCCGATCTCGCTGTTCGAGAGCGGCGCCATCCTGATCTACCTCGCCGAGAAGACCGGCAGCCCGCTCTGGCCGACGGAGCCGCGCAAGCGCTACGAGGTGCTGCAATGGCTGATGTGGCAGATGGGCGGCGTCGGGCCGATGCAGGGCCAGGCGCACCATTTCCGCCGCGCCGCCAAGGTCGAGGTGCCCTACGGCATCGAGCGCTATACCGAGGAGACCTACCGGCTCTACGGCGTCATGGACCGGCGGCTGGAGGGGCGCGACTTCCTCTGCGACGACTATTCCATCGCGGATGTCGCCGTCTATCCCTGGGCCTGCCGCTATGAGTGGATCGACCTCGACTTCGACCGCTTCCCCAATGTGAAGCGCTGGTACGACATCGTGACCGCCCGCCCCGCCGTGCAACGCGGCCTCAAGGCGCAGGAAGTCTAGGCCCGTCGAGGCCGGCCGGCGGCCTGCTAAAGCCCCACCCGGTCCTTGAACTCGTACCAGCCGACCATCAGCGGCAGGAACCAGGGGCGGCCGTAATAGAGCGGGCGGGTCGCGAAATCGCCGGCGGCGAAGACGGTCTCCGGCGGGCGGTTGCCGACAATGCTCTGCGCCGCCTTCGTGCCGAGCCAGCGCGCCCAGACCACGCCCGAGCCGCAGAAGCCGGCGGCGTAATGCACGCCGTTATGCACCACCAGTTTCGGCATGAAGTCGAAGGTGAAGCCGGTATAGCCGAACCAGCAATGGGTGACGCCGATGCCGGCGAGCTCCGGGAAGATGCCGGCGAGGCCGGCGCCGAGCCGTTCCGCCTTGCGCGACTCGTCGTCCGTCAGCGCGCCCGCCCTGCCGCCGAACACGATGCGGCTGTCGTCCGGTGCAGGACGGAAATAGTGGTAGAGGTTGCGCGTCTCGCCCAGCATCCGGCGCTTCGGCATCAGGCGGTCCAGCACCTCTTTCGGGAGCGGATCGGTCGCGACGATCTGGCTCGGGATCGGCACGATGCGCCGGCGCAGCCAGGGCATCGCGCGGCCGGTATAGCCGTTGGTGGCGACCACGACATGCGGGGCGGCGATGCTGCCGCGCGCGGTGCGGACGCGCTTCAGGCTGCTGTCGTCCTCTACGGTCTCGACGGCCGTGCGCGCATGAACGGCGACGCCCGCTTCGAGCGCCCGGTCGAGCAGGCCCTGGTGGAACTTGCCCGGATGCAGCCCGCCGATATCCTCGCGCACCATGCCGCCGCGATAGAGGTCCGAGCCGATCTCCTCATGCTGCTCCGCCTTCGGCACCATCCAGGCCCCGTAGTCCAGGTGGCGGTTCAGCAGCTCGCATTCCGCGGCCATGGACTCGTAGTGCTTCGGGCGCATCGCGCCGGTAAAGCGCCCGGTCTGCTTCCAGTCGCAGTCGATGCCCTCGTCCTCGATGAAACGCGCGAGGTCGGCGCGCGCGGCCTGCCCTTCGGCCTCCACGGACCTGGCGCGCTCCAGCCCCCAGGCGCGGATCATGCCCCCGAAACTGCGCCGGAGATTGCCGCTGGCGATGCCGCCATTGCGGCTCGACGCGCCCTCGCCCGGCCTGTCCTTCTCCAGCACGACGACACTGCGCCCGGCCCGCGCGAGCGTGAGCGCGGCGCTGAGGCCCGTGAAGCCGGCCCCGACAATCACCGCGTCGGCGCGCGCCGGCAGTTCTTCCGGTTCCGGATCGGGGCGCGGCGCGGCTTCCCACCAGAAGGGGTCTGTCTTGAGGGCTTTGTCCATGCGCGAGGCGTCCGGCGCGCCTGGCTGGCGACCCCTGCGAGACCAGGGGTTTCCCGCCGTTTCAAACGGTTCAGGTCGTCCAACCCCTGCAAACGGGGGTATTGAAAATAGAGGGGAAAATCCCCCCTTGTGCAACCTCTTGCGCCTGCCCGAGGCATGGCCGGATGCTTGGCGGAGAAACCGTCGATGCACTAACATTCCAACCGGGCCGGTCGGCGGGGCCGGTCACAGGCGCCGGAACACTAACTCGCTCGGGAGGAAATCATGGAATTCGGCATTACCTTCAAGGGGTTCGTGGAGCCTGACCGCGCGCGCGCATTGGTGAAACAGGCCGAGGACGCGGGATTCGGCTATTGCTGGTTCTACGACAGCCACATCCTCTGGCGCGAAAGCTATCCGGCGATGGCCATGTGCATGGAGCACACGAAGACGCTCCGCTTCGGCCCTTGCGTAACCAACCCCAACACGCGGGACTGGTCTGCGGCGGCTTCGCTCTTCGGATCGCTGGCGCTGCAGTCGAACGGGCGCTTCGACATCGGCGTGGGCCGCGGCGACAGCGCTGTGCGGGTTATGGGCAACAGGCCTGCTTCGCTGGCCCGGATGGAAGAATTCATCGATACGGTCCGCGCTCTCGTGCGCGGCGACGAAGTTCAATACGGCAATGTCCCCAATCCGATGCAATTTCCCTGGGCGACGGGCTACGAACTCCCGGTCTGGGTTGCCGCCTACGGCCCCAAGGCGCTGAACTCGGCCGGCCGGGTCGGCGACGGCCTGGTCCTTCAAATCGCCGAGCCCACGATCTGCAAATGGCTCGCAGACCAGGCAATTGCCGCCGGCAAGGAAGCAGGGCGGGACATGTCCAACTACCGCGTAATGTCCGCCGCACCGGCCTATTTCGGCGACCGGGAGACATGCCGGGAAGCGACCCGCTGGTTCCCGGCCATGGTCGGCAACCATGTGGCGGACATTGTCGAAAAATACGGCACCGAGCGCGAGGACATTCCGCCATCGCTGACGGCCTATATCGAGGGCCGCAGAGGCTATGATTATTTGAAGCATGGACAGAGCGACAACTCCTATCTCGACTTCATAACCGACGACATCATCGACGGGTTCAGCGTGCTCGGCGCTCCCGAAGAGCATGTCGCCAAGCTGGAGGAGCTTCAGGCGGCGGGCATCACCCAATTCAACATCTATCTCGACAACGGGGACGAGGAGCGAATCATCGCCGAATACGGCAAGTCGATCGTTCCCCGCCTCCGGTAGCGGCCCCGTCCGACTTTCCGCTTGACCCGCCCAAGGAGCTTGATAGCGTCGAGTTTGCCAACCGATCGAGAGAGTGAGGTGCCCATGCCCGCCCCTGGGGAGAACCTGAAGATCAACGGCGAGCGGCTCTGGGGCAGCCTGATGGAGATGGCCAGGATCGGTCCCGGCGTGGCCGGCGGCAACAACCGCCAGACGCTGACCGATGCCGACGCAGAGGGCCGCACACTGTTCCAGGAATGGTGCGAGGCGGCCGGTTGCGAGATGGGCCTCGACCGCATGGGTAACATGTTTGCGACGCGGGCCGGGACGGACCCGGACGCGCTGCCGGTCTATGTGGGCAGCCACCTGGATACGCAGCCGACCGGCGGCAAATACGACGGCGTGCTGGGCGTGCTGGGCGGGCTCGAAATCGTCCGCACGCTCAACGAACTGGGAATCCGGACGAAGCACCCGATCGTGGTCACCAACTGGACCAATGAGGAGGGGACCCGTTACGCCCCGCCCATGCTGGCTTCGGGCGTGTTCGCCGGCGTCCACACCGAGGACTGGGCCTACGGCCTTACCGACGCGGAGGGCAAGAGCTTCGGGGACGAGCTTCAGCGCATCGGCTGGCGCGGCGAGGAAGAAGTCGGAGCCCGCAATATCCACGCCTATTTCGAGCTGCATATCGAGCAGGGGCCGATCCTGGAGGCCGAGGAGTGCGATATCGGCGTCGTCACGCATGGCCAGGGGCTCCGCTGGATCGAATGCCGGGTGACGGGCAAGGAAAGCCATACCGGCTCCACGCCCATGCGGATGCGCCGCAACGCCGGACGCGGGCTGGCGCAGATAACCGAGCTGGTGCATGAGGTCGCGATGAAGCACCAGCCCAATGCGGTCGGCGCCATCGGGCATATCGACGTGTACCCGAACTCGCGCAACATCATCCCGGGCCGGGTCGTCTGCACGATCGACTTTCGCAGCCACGTCCTCGAGACGCTCGAGGCCATGGTGGCCGAGGTCATGGAGAAGGCGCCCAAACTCTGCGAGGCGCTGGGCTGCGAGATCGAGACCGAGGCGGTCGGCAGCTTCGACCCGCCCGAGTTCCACCATGGCTGCGTCGGGGCCGTGCGCGATGCGGCCGAGCGGCTGGGCTATTCCCACATGGACATCATCTCGGGCGCCGGCCACGACGCCTGCTGGATCAACAACGTCGCACCGGCGGCAATGGTGATGTGCCCCTGCGTGGACGGGCTGAGCCACAACGAAGCCGAGGAGATCACGCCGGAGTGGGCCGCCAGGGGCTGCGATGTGCTCTTCCATGCGGTGGTCGAGACCGCAGAACTCCTGGAGTGAGGCAGGCCCTGTCGGTCGTGGGCGAGCCGGACTGGCTTGTTCCGGAGCAAGAGATGTAGCGGAGGCCTCGAATGAGCAAAGTCATCAAGGGCGGCACGGTCCTCACTGCGGACCGGACCTGGAAGGCCGATGTCCTGGTCGAGGGCGAGAAGATCGCGGCCATCGGCGAGAACCTCGCCGGCGACGAGGTCGTCGACGCCTCGGAGGCCTATGTGATTCCCGGCGGTATAGACCCGCACACGCACCTGGAAATGCCGTTCATGGGCACGACCGCCGCCGAGACCTTCGAGTCCGGCACCTGGGCGGCGGCGACCGGCGGGACGACCATGCTGGTCGATTTCGTGCTGCCGGGCGAGGACGGCTCGCTCCTGAGCGCCGTCGATGCCTGGGACGCCAAGTCGAAGGACCAGATCTGCGTCGATATCGGCTATCACTGCGCGATCGTCGACTGGAACGAACAAATCCACAACGAGATGGCCGAGGTCGTCAGGCGCGGCATCAACACCTTCAAGCACTTCATGGCCTACAAGGGCGCACTGATGATCGACGACGACGAGATGTTCGCGTCGTTCCGCCGTTGCGCCGCGCTCGGCGCGATGCCGCTCGTCCATGCCGAGAACGGCGACGTGGTGGCGGCGCTACAGGAAAAATACATGGAGGAAGGCCTTACCGGGCCCGAGGGGCACGCCTATTCGCGCCCGCCGGAGGTCGAGGGCGAGGCCGCGAACCGCGCGATCATGATCGCCGATGCGGCGGGCGTGCCGCTCTACATCGTGCATGTCTCCTGCGAGCAGGCGCATGAAGCCATCCGGCGCGCGCGCCAGAAGGGTATGCGGGTCTATGGCGAACCGCTGATCCAGCATCTCACGCTCGATGACTCGGAGTATTTCGACCGGGACTGGGACTATGCCGCGCAGCGGGTCATGTCGCCGCCCTTCCGCGGCAAGGTGCACCAGGACGGGCTCTGGGCCGGGCTGGCGGCGGGGTCCCTGCAGGTGGTGGCGACCGACCATGCCGCCTTCACGACGGGCCAGAAGCGCATGGGGCTGGCCGGCTTCCCGATGATCCCGAACGGGACCGGGGGGCTGGAGGACCGGATGCCGGTGCTCTGGACGAAAGGCGTCGATACGGGCCGGCTGACGCCCAACGAGTTCGTGGCATGCACATCGACCAACATCGCCAAGATACTCAACGTCTATCCGAAGAAGGGCGCCATCGTCGAAGGGGCGGACGCCGATGTCGTGGTCTGGGACCCGAAGATCAAGAAGACGATCTCCGCCACCACCCAGAAGTCGATCATCGACTACAACGTCTTCGAGGGGGTCGAGGTCTCGGCCCAGTCGCGCTACACGCTGAGCCGCGGCGAGGTGATATGGGAGCACGGCAGGAACTCGCAGCCCCGCCCCGGCCGCGGGCGGTTCGTGCGGCGCCGGGCCTTTCCTGCGGTGCATGAGGCGTTGGCCCGCTGGAAGGAGCTGACCGCGCCGCGGAAGGTCCAGCGCAACCCGCTGAACATCCCGAGTGGGGTTTGAGCACGGCAGGAGCGAGACCGCCCGGCCCGAATGCTTCGCCCGAACCGGGGCAGCGCTCTTCGATGCATAACACAGGTGCGATAACCGCCTCCTCGCTCGACCTGGTCTTCCAGACCAGGGACGGTCCTGTCCATGCGCTGTCGGATATCGATCTGGAGGTGGCGCCGGGCGAATTCGTCAGCTTCATCGGGCCTTCGGGGTGCGGGAAGACAACGCTGCTGCGCGTGATCGCGGATCTGGAGCAGCCGACGGGCGGCACGATCGCCGTAAACGGGATGACACCCGGAGAAGCGCGGCTGAACCGCGCCTATGGCTATGTTTTCCAGGCGGCCGGGCTTTACCCCTGGCGCACGATCGAAAAGAACGTGCGCCTGCCCCTCGAGGTCATGGGTTACTCCGCGCAGGAGCGGGCCGAGCGGGTCGCGCGCGTTCTCGACCTCGTCGGCCTCGGCGACTTCGGCCGCATGTTCCCCTGGCAGCTTTCGGGAGGCATGCAGCAACGGGCCTCGATTGCGCGCGCGCTCGCCTTCGACGCGGACCTGCTGCTGATGGACGAGCCCTTCGGCGCGCTCGACGAGATCGTGCGGGACCACCTGAACGAGCAGCTGCTGGCGCTCCATGCGCGCACCGGGAAGACGGTCTGTTTCGTCACCCATTCGATCCCGGAGGCCGTTTACCTCTCGACCAAGATCGTGGTGATGAGCCCGCGGCCGGGACGGATTATCGACGTGATCGAGAGCCCGTTGCCGGCGGAGCGTCCGCTCAACATACGCGAAAGTGCGGCGTTCCTGGAATTAGCCGCGCGGGTGCGCAAAGGGCTGCGCGCGGGGCACAGCTACGATGAGTGAGCCGGCGTTCGAGAATTGCACCGGATAGGGCGCAGCATGCGCCGCCCGCAGGCGTCATGTTGCGGACAAGGGTCGGTCTTCCGCTCGGCATCGCACCGTCCAGCCGATCACTCGTCCGCGCCAAGCTCCGCGGTCTCCGGGCCCGGCAAATTACGGCCCGCGATGTAATCCCGAACGATTGTGAGCTGTCCCTTGATCTCGGCCAGGCCGGTCTCGACTGTCCGTAGCCGTGTATCGAGGCCTGCGATGTCTTTGCGCAGCTCGTCCACACGCCTGTCCAAACTGTGCTGGCCTCTCAGCATCAGGCCTGCCAGCGCAACGCCAACGGCGACGATTGCAATCAGTTCAGGGCTCATGTCCGGACCCTACCGCACTGGAAGGCTGAACGCCATATCGGCCATGCCGCTTGAGCCGCCGTCCTCTCCCGGGGGCTACCGGGGGAACCTCCAATAGTCGCAAGAGCTCCTGGAATTCCGGGCCGACACTTCATCAGGCGGGAATCCGGCTGGCGCGCCGGCAGCGCATACTGCACATTGCCGTTTGGACCGTTCTACGCGATGGGAGCATGTCGATCGTGCTTGCGCCTCGCCAAGCTATCTGCTGCCCAACGCTTGTCAGCCTCATGCTCGACGAAGAATTCGGTTGGCCCGGCCAGGGAAACGCCGGGCGGCAGGGCTAATGCGAAATATCCTGTCGATCGCGACGATCTGCCTTGCCATCGTGGCGGTCTGGTATGTCGGCGCCGTGGGCTTGAACGCCAAGTGGGAGCGCGACCAGGCCGCCCGCGCGGGCGTCGAGATCGGCTGGGCCGAGATCGTTCCCGCCACCATGTCCCAGGAGCGCCCCGTCCTGCCCGCCCCTCACCAGGTCGCCGTCGAGATCTGGGAGACCACGGTCGAAAAGCGCATCACGTCCAAACGCAGCCTTGTCTATCACGGCTGGATCACACTGTCGGCAACGCTGCTGGGCTTCGCCATGGGGGTGGGCCTCGGGATCCTGCTGGCGGTCGGGATTGTCCACAACCGGGCGATGGACCTCTCCGTCATGCCCTGGGTCATCTCCAGCCAGACCGTGCCCATTCTGGCGATCGCGCCGATGATCATAGTGGTGCTCTACAATATTGGGATCTCGGGGCTGATCGCGAAGGCTTCGATCTCGGCCTATCTCAGTTTCTTCCCGGTGGTCGTCGGCATGGTGAAGGGGCTGCGCTCCCCCGATGACATGCAACTGGACCTGATGCGCACCTACAATGCGTCCGCCTGGCAGGTGTTCTGGAAACTGCGCTGGCCGTCCTCGCTGCCTTACCTGTTCGCATCCCTGAAGGTCGCCATCGCCATCGCCCTGGTGGGCGCGATCATCGGCGAACTGCCAACCGGCAGCCAGGGCGGCTTCGGCGCGCGGATGCTGAACGGCAGCTATTACGGCCAGGTGCTGATCATCTGGTCGGCCTTGTTCGGCGCCGCCATATGCGCGGGGCTGATGGTAGGCGCGGTCGGGCTGGTGCAGCGTGCGGTGCTGGGCCGGATGGGGTTGGTGCGATGAGCTGGATCGCGATTGCAATTGCCGCCTGGCTGGGGGGATGGGCCGCCAATATTCGGCTGGCGCGGCAGACAGGCCGGCCGGCGCGCCTGCTGGTGCCTGCGATCTTCGGGGTTTCGCTGCTGGCGATGTGGGAGGGCCTGGTCCGCGGATTGGACGTGCCGTCGGTCATCCTGCCCGCGCCCTCGGAGATCTCCGGCGCATTCGCTTCCAGCCTGCCGATCCTCTGGGTCGATTTCGTGCAGACGGTGATCCGGTCGGTCTTGCCGGGCTATGCCATGGGCTGCGGGGCGGCGTTCCTGACGGCCATCGCCATCGACCGTTCCCCCTTCCTGCAAAGGGGCCTGTTGCCCATGGGCAACCTCGCCGCCGCCCTGCCGATCGTCGGGATCGCGCCCATCATGGTGATGTGGTTCGGCTTCGACTGGCAATCGAAGGCCGCCGTGGTCGTCGTGATGTGTTTCTTCCCGATGCTGGTGAACACCATCGAGGGGCTGCGGATGTCCGAGGCCATGCAGCGGGACCTGATGCGCACCTATGCGGCCGGCTATTGGCAGACACTCCTGAAACTGCGCCTGCCGGCGGCCGGCCCGTTCGTCTTCAACGGGCTGAAGATCTGCACCACCCTTGCGCTCATCGGCGCGATCGTTGCAGAGTTTTTCGGTACGCCGACCGTGGGAATGGGGTTCCGCATCTCCACCGAGATCGGTCGCATGGCGCTGGACACGGTCTGGGCCGAAATTGCGGTTGCGGCTTTGGCCGGATCGGCCTTCTATGGGCTCGTAACGCTCGTCGAGAGGACGGTCACCCATTGGCACCCGTCGATCCGGCGATAGCGGTAATTACCACTCTTCTTTGCCAGGGAGGGCAACATGAGAACGACAGCAATCTTCGCAATGGCGACGATGTTGGCCTTATCGGCCGGGTCCGCCGAGGCCGCCGACAAGGTCACGCTCCAGCTCAAATGGGTCACGCAGGCGCAGTTCGCGGGCTACTATGTGGCCGCAGAAAAGGGCTTCTATGGCGAGGAAGGGCTGGAGGTCGAGATCAAGGCCGGCGGCCCCGACATCGCGCCCCCGCAGGTGCTGGCCGGCGGCGGCGCGGACGTGATCCTCGACTGGATGCCTTCGGCGCTCGCCACCCGCGAGAAAGGCCTGCCGCTGGTCAACATCGCCCAGCCCTTCAAAAGCTCCGGCATGATGCTCACCTGCCGCAAGGACACCGGCATCGAGACGCCGGAGGACTTCCGGGGCAAGACGATCGGCGTCTGGTTCTACGGCAACGAATACCCGTTCCTGTCGTGGATGAGCCAGCTCGGCATCCCGACCGATGGCAGTGCGGAGGGCGTGACGGTCCTGAAACAGGGCTTCAACGTCGATCCGATCCTGCAGGGCCAGGCCGCTTGCATTTCGACCATGACCTATAACGAGTATTGGCAGGTCATCGATGCCGGACTCTCGCCCGAAGACCTCGTGGTCTTCAAATACGAGGATCAAGGCGTCGCCACCTTGGAAGACGGCATGTACGTGCTTGAGTCCGCGCTTGAGGACCCTGCCTTCCAGGACAGGATGGTCCGCTTCGTGCGTGCGTCGATGAAGGGCTGGAAATGGGCCGAGGAGAACCCGGACGCCGCTGCCGATATCGTGCTGGAGAACGACGCGACCGGCGCCCAGACCGAAAAGCACCAGAAGCGCATGATGGGCGAGATCGCCAAGCTGACCGCCGGCAGCAACGGCGCGCTGGATCCGGCCGATTACGACCGCACCGTCCAGACGCTTCTGAAAGGCGGCTCGGACCCGGTGATTACGCAGGCCCCGGAAGGCGCCTGGACGCACGCGATCACCGATGCGGCCCTGAAATAGCGCCGACTTCGGGGGGCGGGCATCGGTCCGCCCCCTGCCTTCCATCCGGTCGCCGGTCCTTGACGGCGGGTAATTCGTTGGAAGTCCGAGCGACCTCTGCGCGGCGGTGACCCCTAGGGACTCATTTCTTCTTGTAGAATCAATAGCATAGAATGTCCGACTGCCTCAAACCGAGTCATTGAAAAGACTCAAGAAATTTGGTTTTGTCCAACCGGACCGACCGAGTATTTCGGTTATGTCCCGGGCTGTGGCGTAGGAGCTCAGGCTTCCGGTGGTAGCTGGGGGTAACCGGCTTGCGGCCGCGACCTTCATGAGTCTGGCGGCGGCGAGCCGGAAAGCCCTTCGGAACACGATGCTTTCGTACCGAATCTCAGCCCTCGGCCAGCCCTCCATTGTCACCCCGGACGGAGCGAAGCGAAGATCCGGGGGCCATCTTCCGGCCTTCCCGCCAAGCCGGGCAGGCTGGGGATGAGCCCGGCTCGCAGGCCGGGGCGACGAATGGGGGTTCGGCCCGAAATGCGGTCCGATCCGAACGGATTTCGCTCTAGTTCACGGCGTTCTTGAGGTGTTTACCCGCCTTGAAAAGCGGTGTGTTACTCGAGCGCACCGGGATGCTTTCGCCTGTGCCCGGATTGCGCCCGGTATGGGCCGGCCGGACCTTCACGGAAAACCTGCCGAAGCCGGATATGAGCACGACTTCGCCCCGGGACAGCGTGTCTGCGATGGCCGACAAGATGGCATTGACCGCGTTTTCCGCCGCGTCTTCGCTCAAGCCCGTCCTGTCGGCAACCCGATCGATGACATCAGATTTCTTCATGCATCCGAACCCGGTACAATCGCATCGATTTGCGAACCGGAACCCGGCGATATCGGCTGGTGCGATACCGTCGGACCGGTAATTGTTCTTTTCATCGTAAATAAAGTCCATTAGCGGCGTTCGCTCGAAAAGGTAAATGCCTAATCTAAAAATTTCCATGCCTAAATTGCATATCGAAAGATACCTTGCGAAGGCCGCAAGCTCGGGGGCTATCGTTGAACGTCCGCAGAGCAGGCCGGATTCCAAAACATCCGCAGTTTCGGGAGGAGGCAATCGCGTTCGGGAATTGTGTATCGGCCAATGACCGGCGGCGGGCGATACGCGCGGACCCGCGCCGTATCGGACCGCAGTCGGAGGCTTGCCCAGACCGTTCCCGGCACGCATTGTCGCCCCGGGGCTTGCGAGCCGGGTACGGACCGGGCGGTCAGGCATAGCGTTCCAGGGCCGTCTCCTTGACGATTTCCCGGAAGCGCCGAACCGGCGCCAGGTCGTTTGCCGAACGCCGGAATGCAACTCCCGCCCGATAACGGACCCGCGCAAACTCCACCGGCAGCGCCTTGAGGAACAGGTCGGGAAGCCGCTCCAGAAAGGTCAGCGGGAGCCAGGCGAGATAAGGTCCTGTCGCCATCGGGAACAAGCCCGTCGAGCCGGTGCGAATGAGGGTCGCGACCCGCTTGCCGGTATGTTCGTACAGCCCGTCCAGCACCCGACCCGGGGAAGACCCGTCGTTCGGGGTTCTTGCTTGCGGCGGCGGGCCGTAGTCGATCCAGGGATAGTCTGCGAGATCGTCGGTGGTGGGCGTTCCGGTATGCAGCGGGTGGTCCTTGTGAGCTACGACGCCCGCCGTCACGTCGATGAACCGGGCGCGCGCAATAAAGGGCGGCAGCGGCTCGTTCGTATCGAGGCCGCCGCAATGCAGGTCGCTTTCGCCTGCCGCCAGCCTCCTTATGCCTTCGGCGAAGGATGTCGTGCGCAGTTTCAGTTCGATTCCGGGGAATGCTTCCCGAAACCTCGACATGGCCGTGGGCAGTACTGCCTGCATCCACATCGGGCCGGCCGTCAGCCGAAGGGCGCCGCTACGGCCCGAAACCGTCCAATTGACCTTCTGTTCCGCGACCTCGATTTCGCCGAGGATATGGCGCGACAGACCGGCGGCGATATTTCCCAATTGCGTCGGGCGCATGCCCTGGGGCAGGCGCTCGAACAACCGGCCGCCGAATTGCTTTTCCAGCCTGGCAATCACGCGCGTCAGGGCTGGTTGCGTGATGGCGAGGTCGTTGGCCGCCCCAAGAACTTTTCCGGTATCGACCGCCGCGAGAAACCGGATCAGGTCGTTACGCTTCTCGAACATGCCTGTGCTCCTGTCTCGGAGAACTGGCCGTGTGCGTTCTTCACTATTCCATTTAGGCATTTACGCCGGACATTTAACCCTCTTTTCCGGAATTCGCCCGGTTTCTCCGCGAGCAAACAGGCGCAAGAAACGAAACAGTTGCGACGCGCCGTTTCGGCGGGAACCGGGCGTTCGAGGGGCGTAAACGGGGCTGCGGGCCCGCGACGCCTCAGATGCCGCGCATCCTGCGGTTCTTCGGGTCGTAAAGGGGCCTGAGCGATGCCTCCGCCGGGACGATCCTGCCGGCGACGTTTACCTCGAAGCGCGCGGCGTCGAGGGCTTCTGCGGGGACGTAGCCGAGACCCACGGCAGCGCCGAGCGCGTGGCCGTAACTGGCGGAGGTGAGCGTGTCCACCGTCCGGCCGTCGGCGAGGATCGGCTCATGGCCGAACAGCAGCGGCTCCGGGTCCTGCAGCCGGAACTGCATCAGCCGGCGCGAGGGGCCGGCGTCGCGGGCGCGGAGATAGGCGTCGCGGCCGAGGAAATCCTTGGCGTCGGGCTTCACCGCGAAAGCGAGGCCGGCTTCGACCGGGTTGTCGGAAGGGGCGATGTCGTGGCCCCAGTGCCGGTAGGCCTTCTCGATGCGCAGGCTGTCGAGCGCATGCATCCCGACGGGCGCCGCACCGGCCTCCCGAAGTGCGGCGAACACGCGCGCAGCCTCGCCCCAGGGCACATAAAGTTCCCAGCCGAGCTCGCCGACATAGCTGATGCGCGATGCCCGGACCGGCGCGCCGGCCGCCTCGATTTGCTGCGAGGCGCCGAAAGGGAAGGCCGTGTCGGAAAGGTCTGCCGATGTCAGCGGCTGGAGCACGCTGCGCGCTTCCGGTCCCATAACGGCGAACACGGCCCACTCGTCGGTGGCGTCGCGGACCTCCACGCGCCGGTCGCGCGCCTCCATCCGCAGCCGGGCGAGATCGCGCGCCGCCGCGGCTGCAGCCGTCACCACCATGTATCGCGTCTCGTCGAGGCGGGTAACCGTCAGGTCCGCTTCTATGCCGGCCGCGGCGTTCAGCCATTGGGTGTAGATGACGCTTCCGGGCGGGCGGCCCATATCGTTGGCCGAGACCCACTGCAGCAGCGCCTCGGCATCCGGCCCTTCCACGAGGAATTTGCCGAACGAGGTGAGGTCGAAGACGCCGACTTGCTCGCGTATGCGGCGGTGTTCCGCTGCGCTTGCCTCGAACCAGTTCTGCCGCCCGTAGCTATAGGCATAGACGGGCTTCTCGCCGGGCGGCGCAAACCAGTTGGCGCGTTCCCATCCGGCCACTTCGCCGAAGCACGCTCCGGCTTCCGCCAGCGCATCGTGCACCGGCGAGCACCGCTGCCCGCGCGCGGTCTCGAACTGGCGGTAGGGCCAGTGCATCGCGTAGAGCAGGCCGAGCGCCTCGCTCACGCGCGCCTTCAGATAGGTCTTGCCGTTCTGGAAGGGCTGCATCCGGCGCGGGTCGAAGGCAGAGAGGTCGCAGGGCGGCACGCCCTCCTCGATCCAGGCCGCCAGCCGCTGGCCGATGCCGCCGGCCGCCTGGATGCCGATCGAGTTGAACCCGGCCGCAATCCAGAAGCCCTCGACATTGCCGGCGGGTCCGAGATGGAACGCCTGGTCCGGAGTGAAGCTCTCGGGCCCGTTGAAGAACAGCCTTATGCCGGTCTCGCGCAACGCCGGCACGCGGTGCAGCGCGCCCTCCAGGATCGGCTCGAAATGCTCCCAGTCGTCCGGAAGCTGGTCGAAGCAGAAATCCTCCGGGATGCCGTCCATGCCCCAGGGTTTCGCCGCCGGCTCGAAGGCGCCGATGAGCAGCTTGCCGGCATCCTCCTTGTAATAGGCCGAGCCGTCCTGGTCGCGCATCACGGGCAGGCCGGCTTCCACGCCTTCCATCGGCTCCGTCACGATGTAGAAATGCTCCGCCGCATGCAGCGGCACGGGGGTCCCGGCCATGAGGCCGACCTCGCGCGCCCACATGCCGGCGCAATTCGCAACGCAGTCCGTGGCGACCGGCCCGGCCTCGGTCTCGATGCCGGTAATGCGCCCGCCGGCCGCACGGATGCCGGTCACCTTCACATTCTCGAGCAGCACGGCACCGGACTGCCGCGCACCCCTGGCGAGCGCGGCGGCGGTGTCGGCCGGGTTGGTCTGCCCGTCGCCGGCATAGAAGCTGCCGCCGATCAGGTCATCGACATGCATGAGCGGCCAGAGGCGCTTGAGGTCGTCGGGTGTGCAGAACTCGATCTCGGCGCCGTAAGCGCGCGCGCTCGCGGCCGCGCGCTTCAGCTCCGCCCAGCGTTCGGCATTGCCGGCCGTGTAGATCGAGCCGGTCTGCCGGAAGCCGGTGGTCTGGCCGGTCTCGGCCTCCAGCTCGGCATAGAGGCGGGCCGAATCGGCGAGGATTGCGGCAAGCGTCGGATGCGGGGCGGCCGAGCGCACCAGGCCCGCGGCATGCCATGTGGTGCCGCAGGTGAACTGCTTGCGTTCGAGCAGAAGCACGCCCTCGCGCCCGCGGCGCGCCAGGTGGTAGGCGAGGCTGAGGCCGATAATGCCGCCGCCGACGATGACGATGGATGCGTGGGAGGGAAGGTCAGGCATGGCCGCACGACTCTATGCGCGAACGCTTCCCGCCGAAAGCCGAACCGTGCCAATCTGGCCGCCTTCGTATTGGAAAGGTCGGACCCCATGGACTTGCCTGCTCTCAGCCTCACCGCCGTTCCGGGCCGGCGCCTCGCAACGCTCGAACTGGCCCGCGAGATCGAACGGCGGGGTTTCGCCGGCATGTGGGTGCCGAGCCCGTTCAGCGGCCTCGGGCTCTGCCACGCGCTCGCCCATGCGACCGAGCGGGTGACTTTCGCCACCTCGATCGCGCCGATCTATTTCCAGCAGGCTGAGGAATTCGCGCAGGCGGCGGCCTTCATTCACGAGGTCTCGGGCGGGCGTTTTCGCTTCGGCATCGGCGTTTCGCACCAGACGGTGCATGAGCGCATGGGGCTCCGGCCCGGCAAGCCGCTCGGCGATATCCGCGCCTTCGTCGAGGAGATCCGCAGTGTGCCGCGCACGGGCGGGCTGCCGCCGGTGGTGCTGGCGGCGATGCGGCCCCGGATGATCGCGCTCGCCGGCGAAATCGCGGAGGGCATCGTCTTCGCCAATGCCGCGCGCAGCCATATTCCGGCCTCGCTGGAAGCGCTGCCGGCACAGAAGCGCGGCGATGCCGCCTTCGAGGTCGCCTGCATGACGCCCACCTGCGTTTCCGACGATCTGGAAGCGGCGAAAGCGGTCAACCGCCGCACGCTGACGCGCTATGTGCAGCTCCCCTACTACCGGAACTACTGGAAGGACGCGGGCTACCGGGAGGAGATGGAGGCTGTCGAGCGCGCCATGCCCGAGGGCGATGCGGCCGTCGCCGCCTGCCTTTCGGACCGCTGGCTCGCCGACGTCACGCTGTTCGGCCCGCCGGCCAGGATTCGCGAGGGCGTCGAGGAGTTGCGCGCCGCAGGCGTGCGCACGCCGGTCCTGGTCCCGTCCTCCGCCGCCGGCAACCAGATGCACGCCTTCGAGGAGGTGATGGCCGCCTTCGCGTGACAGAAGCTGTCAGGCGCCTGCTTCCGTGACGGATACCCCGCAGTCATCCGCCGCGCGGGACGGCGCATCCGGGCGTTGGGACGGTGCCTGCTTATTGCAGGATGAACCACTGCCCCAGGCTGTTGCGGCAGGCATAGCTGGGCCTGAGACCGCCTCCGTCCAGCGCGCGGCAGTCCTGCGCGTCGCGGACTGTGGACCCGGCGGAAGCCGTTCCGTCCTGTTCTGTCGGACCGTAATATCGCGCACTGCCCGCTTGCGGCGGGGGTGCGAACCCCGGAACCGGCGTCTGCTGGCTATGCGCAACCGGCCTGCGCGCGGCGTAGGAGGCGTTCGCGCGGTCCAGGCTTCGGCCGATGTCGGAGCCGACAGCCGCGCCGACAATCGTCCCGGCCGCGGTTGCCAGGACGCGTCCGCGTCCCTTGCCGACCTTCTCGCCGAGAAAGGCGCCGCCAACCGCCCCGGTCAGCGCCCCGATACCCTGGCGCGGGCCGACATTGTCCGACATGCAGCCGCCGAGAAGCACCGCGGCCAAAGCGACGGCAACAGGATATCTCGGCATGGGCACGCCTCCTTCGTTTCTAGAGCCTCGCCAGAGCGATCATCGTTTCCTCGGACAGGATGCGTCCCATCCGTTCGAGATCGATGTCCGGTTCCGCGGTTTCCTGCTCTTCCGTAACCTGGATATACCCGCCGCGAACCGCTTTCCAGACCTTTTCGGCCGGCGGTTTGGGCGGTGCCGGGAAAGTCCCGTCGTGGAAGAAACTTGCCCGGATGCGCCCGGTTTCCACTTCCAGAACGTTAACATGGAAGAAGGCGCCGGTTTTCGATTCGGCCGAAGGGGACAGTGCGATCTGGATCAGGAGGTCCGCATGGTCCTTCAGCGCGGCGGTTTCGATCAGCTGCCGGTCGTCGACGGGCACGGCGGAATCCCTCAACCGGCGCTCCGCATCGGTAATCCGCATGATGGCGGCGCGGTCTATGACGCTGGCGCCTTCGCGGATGAGCGGCTGCAGATAGCCGGCCTGGAAGCGGAACTCCCCGATCTCGGTAACGGGCGAAACGCGGGCGCCGTCATCGGCCCGGCTCTCGGCCTTTACCACAACGCGGTCCGCCTGCCGCTCCGAAAACGTCTTGTCCGCGCCGCCCGAAGCTCTTGCGCTCGAGGTTTCGATAACGATCCGGTTGCCGGCCTCCATGTCGCGCAGCCCGTCGCTGAAGACCCGGTTCCAGAATACCGCCAGACGGGGCGACCCGGCGCGCCTGTAAGCGGTCCGGAAAGCATCGCTTATCTGGGGGGACGGAACTTCGATCCGCACGGCGACCTGTGGCGCAGGAGCCGGCGCAGGGGTCAGCACGGGCGGCTGGCCCTGCCGGTAGAGCGTTTGCGGCTGTCCCCGGTAGAGCGGGCGCGTTCCGTCGGACGCCGCCGCTTCGGCCGCAAATGCCGCCAGGGCAATAACGGCCGAGGTTGCGATCACTCGTCGGGTCATCATCGTCCTTCACGCACCTCTATCAGGT
Organism: Alphaproteobacteria bacterium; assembly: GCA_965261985.1. Taxonomy (GTDB): domain Bacteria; phylum Pseudomonadota; class Alphaproteobacteria; order Bin95; family Bin95; genus Bin95. Next base: position 1,801,294 of record OZ253490.1, on the reverse strand, counting down.
AACTTTCCACCACCGAACCGGCGGTCGAACGGGTCGTGTAGGCCACGAAGCCATGCGCCGTCGCGTGCAGCCGGGTCCATGCCGTCACCGGTTCGGCATCGATCTGCGCGCCATCGAGGAAGTGCGTCTGCGCTTCGAGCTGCAACGGAAAGTCGGTGCAGTTCAGCAGGCGCGCAAACGCCGTCACATCGCCGTTCGCCTCCCGGCGCGCATTGGTCGATTGCACTACGATCTTGTTAGTGATCGCAGCATCCGTGATGTTGACGGCATTGAGCGGCATGACCTCCGCGGATCCCGGCACCAGCGGCACCAGCACCGGTCCCTGGGCCGGCCCCTGGGCGTTGATCGCCCGGAAGTCGCATTGCGGCGCCGGCGCCACCCGCGCCGTCTGCTGGCAACCGGCCGCTGCCATCGACAGGACTGCGGCGGCTATGGTGATGACAATTCTCTTGTGTACCATGTTTCCTGTCCCACCGAGTCCGTTCGACTTCAAAGAGATGTTGCCGGATCGCGTGTCCAGACCACCTCGCAGCGCTCGTCTCCGCCCCGGTGGACCCGGCTGCCCGGCAAGCCCTCGATGCTCGGTGCATCGGCGCCCGCATCGACCCGGTATGTGCCGTAGAAGACCGATTCCGGCAGATTGTCCCATTGCCGCGTATCGGCCTCGGGTTTCGTCGCTTCGGCCGCCGCAGATGCGAATATGGAGATTAGGCTACCGGCGAGAGCCATGCCGCCGCCCACCTGAGCCAGGTCTTCATTGCCGCTGGCGAGACCCGCCATACCAACAGCCATGCCCGCTTGGGCAGCGGCGGCTCCCGCTTGCGCCACGTCTTCAGCACCCTCCTTGAACTTCGCCTTGCCTTCCAGAACGAAGTCGAACTCGCGTCCCCCGCGGGTTGCGGCCTGCCGAAGGACATCCTCTTGGTTTGCGAGCGATTGCGCCGAGCCACCGAGCCGGAACGCCTGGTTCGGCGTGTAGCTGTTGTCGTTCCCCTTGACCTTCAACAGTTCCTTGTGTTCGCCATCGCCATACTTGACCGGTGCATAGCCCTGGTCGGAGAGCACCAGCAAGTTTTGGCCTGCCTCAGGAAGCACGGCCTTCGGATTGTGCTCTTTCGCATAGGCGTAGGCTTCCGCAGCCAGATCCCCATTGCCGTTGCACTGCGAGGCCCAACCTTCCAGGAACTCGAGAAGCGCAAAGTCCTGTTGGTATTTTTCCTGCTCCGCCAGCGTGTCCTGCAATATGCCCGACTTGAAGCTGGCGCGGGCATTCTCGTAATCCCCCTCCATGAGATAGAGAATGCCGCGATAGTAGAACGCCATGGCGCGCTCGTAAGGCTCGCCGCGGAAGGTCTTGCGGTCTTCGGCGGTGAAGGTGCTACGCGCTTGCTCCGCCTTCTCGTCGCCGGCGTAAATCGTCTCGATGGTCAGCAACGCCTCGTCGAACGACCTTGTCGCCAGTTCGTTGCGCCCCAACTCCATCGAGGCCAATCCAGCGCGCAGCAGATTCAGCACACGGTTCCGTTCACCTTCCACCATAACCTTCGAATACAGCTTGTGGGTCTCGGCCGGCTTGTCGGTCAGATATGCTTGCACCGCTGCTTTATCCACTTCCGGCGCGGTCGCCATACAGCCGCCGAGAGCCAGAATTGCTACAGTCGCTGAGGTTACGCTTCTAATCACGGCTTTCTCCCGCCCAAAGAGGAATTTCGATCAGGTTTTTGGGCAGGAACTACCTGTAGACGACATCGTCCTGTCCTGCCTTCTTGAAACTGTATTGGTTTGCCCACACAGTGATGCCGTTTTCGAGATCCGTCATACGGAACACGATGTTCATCAGGCGTTCTTGTGCTCCGCTCGCGGTGCGAGCATCGAGCGAGGTGATACGGCCGTTGAGCCGATAGTCGGCACCCGCGACCGCCTGCGTCAGGCCGATCGTGCCGGCATCGGTCTTGCCCGCCCGCTTGAGAGTGCGTTCCTTCTCGACCATGTCGGCGAATTCGCGGTTCACGAACAGGATGCGGCCGTTCACGGCGATCTGAAGCTGCGTTGCGAGTTGGTCGATCAGGATGTTCTTGTTGAGCCTCTGGGAACTCTGGTTCTCGAAATAGGCCGCGTCCACGATTACCCGAGGCGGCGTGGCCGCATTTGCGAGCGTCGGATTGGCCAGCATGTGCCGGACCATCTTGTCCACCATGCTTGCGATATCCTGGGACTCGATTCCGGTTCCGCGGACCAGGCCCGCCGTGCGCGTGTCCTGATAGGCCGTCGGCGTGCCGGCCGCATTCTCGACCCCGGTCGTCTGGCAGCCGGCGACAAGGACAGCGGCGGTCAGGACAAACGAAAACCCAAATCCGCTGCGACGGTTTTTGCCTCCGATTCGTTTCAGCACTCCTCGCACTCCTGTCGGATCGAATTCGATAAAGCATGGGGCGAGCGGCACTAATATGTCAACGACGCTCTCGTGACAGTCGCTGCAGCGCGGGACGCTGCAGGCGCGGGCGCAAGAGGCCGCCGGCCTCCCCGACGGCTCAAAGCGCGTCGTAGTCGAGCAGGACCTTGCGGGTGAGGGGGCGGGACTGGCAGGTGAGGACGAAGCCGGCTTCCAGCTCCCAGGGCTCCAGCGAATAGTTGCGCAGCATATCGACCCGGCCGGAAACAAGCCTGGCCCGGCAGGTGCAGCACATGCCGCCCTTGCAGGAAAAGGGCAGGTCGAGACCGTGGCGGCGGCCGGCGTCCACGATGCGCTCGCCGTCGAAGCCCATGGCGAAGCTGCGCCGGGCGCCGTCCAGCACGACCGTAATCTCGGCCGCGCCCGCAGCCCGTTCTTCGGCGGGCACCGCCTGGGGCGCGGCGAGAACCTGGCCCGGATTGCCGGTGAAGCGCTCGACGCGGATGCGCGTCTTCGCCAGTCCCGCCGCGGCAAGCGCGTTCAGCACGGTGTCCGCCATGTTGTCCGGCCCGCAAACCAGCGCCTCGTCGAACGCCTCGGCCGGGCCGAACGCCTGGGCGAGCGCCCGTGTTTTGGCGGCGTCGATGCGGCCCTGGCAGAGCGGCACGTCCTGGTCCTCGCCGGACAGGACGTGGAGCACCGAGAAGCGGCCGAGATGGCGGCTCTTCAGGTCGTCGAGCGCCTCGCGGAAGATCACCTCCTCGGCCGTCCGGTTGCCGTAGAAGAGCAGCACCTCGCTCTCCGGCTCCGAGGCGAGCACGGTGCGCGCAACGGAAATCACCGGCGTGATGCCGCTGCCGGCGGCGAACAGCGCGTAGCGGCCGGCGCCGCCGGGCCGGAGCGGGCGGTGGAAGCGGCCATTCGGCGTCATTACGGAAAGCTTGTCGCCGGGCTTGAGGCTGTCATTGATCCAGCCGGAAAAGCGCCCGTCGGGCACGGCCTTCACGGCGATGCGCAGCTCGCCCTCGTCCCGTCCCGAGCAGATCGAATAGGAGCGCCGGAGCTCTTCGCCGTCGAAGTCGCGGCGAAGGGTCAGATACTGGCCCTGCACGAAGCGGTAAGCATCGGCCATCGAATCCGGCACCTCGAACGCGACCGAAACGCAACCGGCGGTTTCCCGGCGGACTTGCGCGACGATGAGATCGTGGAAACGCGGCCTTACAGGCACTTGAACCGCTCGAACGGCTCGCGGCAGCCGAGGCAGCGCCAAAGCGCCTTGCAGGGCGTGGAGCCGAACCGGCTGAGTTCCTCCACCGCCGCGCCGCCGCATTGCGGGCAGGCGACGGGTCCGCGGGTCGGCGGGGCGATACCGTAAGCGGCGAGCTTGGCCTTGCCGGCCTCCGACATCCAGTCCGTCGTCCAGGCCGGCGCGAGGCAGGTCTCGACAACGGCGTCCGTAAATCCGCCCGAAGCCAGTGCCGCCTCCACATCGCGGCGGATCGCCTCGCTCGCCGGGCAGCCGCTATAGGTGGGCGTCAACCGCACGACCAGCCTGCCGCCTTCCTCCACGGCGTCGCGCACCAGCCCGAGATCGCCGGCCGTCAGCACGGGGATTTCGGGGTCCGGCACCGCTTCCGCCAGCCGGCGCGCTTCCTCCGCGCGGCTCACCATTCCGCTCCCGGATAGGCGCGTTGCATGAACTGGAGCTCCGCCAGCAAATGCCCCAGATGCTCGCTGTGCCGGCCCTTACGCCCGCCCGCGCGGATGCCGGCGCCTTCCGGCGGTGTCAGCCCCGCTTCCTCCAGCACCGCCTCGACGCGGGCCTGCCAGGGTGCGCGCAGTTCGGACGACGCAACCGCAACACCCTTCTCCGCCAGGGCCGCCTCCAGCTCGTCGGCCTCGAACATCTCGCCGGCATAGGGCCAGAGCGTATCGAGGCCGGCCTGCGCGCGCGCGCGGCTCTCCTCCGTGCCGTCGCCCATGCGGACCACCCAGGCGGCGCTCTGCTCGACATGGTAGGCGACCTCCTTGGCGGCCTTGCCGGCGATACCCGCCAGCACCTCGTCGCGGGAAGCGGAAAGCCTGGGCCAGAGCTCGGCCGCATAGGCGTCGAACAGGAACTGGCGCACCATGGTCTGCGCGAAATCGCCGTTCGGCTGCTCGACCAGCAGCAGGTTGGAGAAATCCAGCACGTCGCGGCCGTAGGCGAGCGCGTTCTCGTCCCGGCCCCGGCCTTCCCGGTCCCCGGCATGGGACAGCAGCAGGCGCGCCTGCCCGAGCAGGTCGAGCGCGGTATTGGCGAGCGCGATATCCTCTTCCAGTTCCGGCCCGTGACCGATCCATTCCGAGAGGCGTTGGCTGAGGATGAGCGCGTCGTCGCCGAGGCGCAGCGCATAGGCGGCAGTCAGCGCGTCCGCCATCTACATGTTCTCGACGTCTTCGGGGAGTTCGTAAAAGCTCGGATGGCGGTAGATCTTCGACATCGCCGGCTCGAACAGCATGTCCTTGTCGGCGGGGTCGGAAGCGAAAATGCGGTCCGAGGCCACGACCCAGATGCTCGTGCCTTCGCCGCGCCGGGTATAGACATCGCGGGCCCGGGCCAGCGCCATTTCGGGGTCGGCGGCGTGCAGCGAGCCGCAATGGCGGTGGTGCAGCCCGGTGCGGGCCCGAATGAACACTTCGAACAGCGGCCAGTCCCGCTCGTTTGCCGTTGTCTTGTCTTGTTCGGACATGCGTTCCGCCCGCCGGACGCTATTCGGCCGCTGCCGCCATGGCGCTGCGCCCGCGCTTCTTGCGCGCATGGGCCAGCGCGGCGTCGCGCACCCAGGCGCCTTTCGTATGGGCCTTGCGGCGCGCGGCCATCCGCTCGCGGTTGCACGGCCCGTTGCCGGCCAGCACTTCGTTGAACTCGCTCCAGTCGATCTCGCCGAAGCGCCAGTGGCCGCTCTCTTCGTCGCAGCGAAGTTCCGGGTCGGGCGGCTCCAGGCCGATCAGGTGCGCCTGCGGCACGGCGGCATCCACGAATTTCTGCCTGAGCTCGTCATTGGTGAACCGCTTGATCTTCCAGCGCATGGAACGCCCGGTATGCGGAGAGTCGGTGTCGGACGGGCCGAACATCATCAGCGACGGCCACCACCAGCGGTCGAGCGCGTCCTGCGCCAGGCGCTTCTGCGCCGCCGTCCCCCGGGCAAGGCAGGCCATGGCCTCATAGCCCTGGCGTTGGTGGAAGCTCTCTTCCTTGCAGATGCGGATCATGGCGCGCGCATAGGGACCGTAGGAACAGCGGCAGAGCGGGATCTGGTTCATGATCGCCGCGCCGTCCACCAGCCAGCCGACCGCGCCGATATCCGCCCAGGTGATCGTCGGGTAGTTGAAGATCGAGGAATAGCGGGCGCGGCCCTCCAGCAGGCGGTCCACCATCTCCGCCCGCGATATGCCGAGCGTCTCGGCCGCGGCGTAGAGGTAGAGCCCGTGCCCGCCCTCGTCCTGGACCTTGGCGAGCAGGATCGCCTTGCGGCGCAGGCTCGGCGCGCGGCTCAGCCAGTTGCCCTCCGGCAACATGCCGACGATCTCGGAATGGGCGTGCTGGCTGATCTGCCGGATTAGCGTCTGCCGGTAGGCCTCAGGCATCCAGTCGTTCGGCTCGATCTTCTCCTCGCGGTCGATCTTCGCCTGGAAGCGGGCAAGCAGCTCCGCATCTTCGGGACCGCTGTCTTCGACAGCCTGATTGAGGCCCTGCGTGTACATGCCCGCAATGTGGGCATGGGCGCCGCCCTTGTCGAGAGGAAATTGCCCGACGCGCCCCCGGCGCGGGCAGCGGAAAAGGACGGAGGAATTCCCGCGAACAACCGCCGTGTCCGGAGCCTGTCCCGGGCCGGAATGCTGGCCGGCGGCGGTAACTTCGACGCCGGTTCCGGCTGGAAAGGCGGACGCGATTGCGCTCAGGTATAGCGACAGCGACATAGATAATTTTACGGCGGCATTGCTTCCGCTGACGGTCGGCTGGATCGCCGGGGACCGGCACTACGCGCCGGGCGCCCGCCTTCGCTCAGGCTCCGGTGGCGAAGGAGGAGCGGAACGCCCAGCGGGTGGTGCGCATCTCGATGAAGGCGAACAGCGCATACATGGCGATGCCTTCGATGGCGAGCGCGATCAGGCCGGCGAACACGAGCGGCATCTGGAAGTTCGTGCCCGCGAGGCTCATCAGGTAGCCGATGCCGGAATTCGAGGCGATCGTCTCGGAAACGACCGATCCCACGAAGGCGAGCGTGATCGCAATTTTCAGCGAACCGTAGAAATAGGGCTGCGCGCGCGGTATGCCGACCTTGAGGATGATGTCGAGCTTGCGCGCTCCCAGCGCCCTCAGCACGTCTTCCAGTTCGGGTTCCGTGGTGGCGAGCCCGGTCGCCACATTCACCACGATGGGGAAGAAGGAGATCAGGAAGGCGGTCAGGATCGCCGGAATCTCACCGATGCCGAACCAGATGACGAGGATCGGCACGACGGCGACCTTGGGAATGGAATTGAAGCCGACCATTACCGGATAGAGCCCCCGGTAGATCGCCCGCGACCAGCCGACGACCATGCCGAGCACGACGCCGAAGACGACCGCAATCGCAAACCCGGCGAGCGTGGTCCACATGGTCGCTGCCGAATGCCGGAGCAGCGGTTTCCAGTGCGTCGCCGTGGCCTCGGCTATGGCGGAAGGCGCGGGCAGGATGATCGGGTTGACGCCAAAGACCTGACAGACCGCCTCCCAGACGACCAGCAGGCCCAGCGTGAACACGAACGGGGCCGTCCGTTCGAGGAACGACACCGGCATTATTGCCGGAACTCCGAGATACGGCTGCGCAATTCATGGACGATATCGACGAATTGCGGCTCGAAGCAGACGTCGAGCTCGCGCGGCCGCGGCAGGTCGATGACGCGCGAGGCTACGATCCGGCCCGGCCGCGCGCTCATCACATGGACCGTGTCGGCGAGGAACGCGGCTTCCCGCAAATCGTGGGTGACGAGAACCACGGTGAAGCCGATCCGCGCCCAGAGGTCGCGCAGCACGCACCACAGCTCCTCGCGCGTGAAGGCGTCGAGGGCCGCGAACGGCTCGTCCAGCATCAACAGGGCCGGTTCGTGGATGAGCGCGCGGCAGAGCGAGGTCCGCTGCTGCATGCCGCCGGAAAGCTCCCAGGGAAAGCGCTCGGCGAAACCGTCGAGGCCGACCAGGGACAGCAGCCCGTCCGCACGGGCGGCATATTCCGCCTTGTTCTTGCGGAAGCGCCGGCGATGCGGCTCGACGATCTCCAGCGGCAGCAGGACATTGTTCCGGACGGTCCGCCACGGCAGCAGATTCGCATTCTGGAAGGCCATGCCGGCGATCTTGACCGGCCCTTCGACAAGGGCGCTGTCCACCGAGATGCGGCCGAGGCTCGGCCTGACGAGGCCGGTGGCCAGCTTCATCAGCGTGGATTTCCCGCAGCCCGACGGGCCGACCACGGCGGCGAACGCGCCGCGCTCGACCGTCAGGTCCAGGCCCTGGACAGCGGTCACTCCGTCGCCCGCGGAAGCGCCCGCATAAGTGAGGGTCACGTCCTCGAGGATGACGATGGCGTGGTCCTCCCCCTTAGAGCAAAATCCTGTCGGATTGGGCCGTGTTTCCGGCCAAGCCCACAATCGTCACCCCGGCCCCCGAGCCGGGGTCCATCTCCCGACCTTCCCGCCAGGTTGCAGCGGCAGGGCTGGGCCCCGGCTCGGGGGCCGGGGCGACAGTGTTTGCAACCCTATCGTCCCGGTCCAAAACAACCGGATGCCGCACTAGCGGGCGCGCAGGCGGCCGCTAGAGCTGGCGGTCCGCCGCCGGCGGCAGATAGGACGAATCGAAGACCGCGGAGGGATCCGGCCGGTTGGTGAACTCGTAGGTAACGCCGATCTGGTCGAGCGAACTCGCCAGCCTGTCCGCGTCCACACCGCCGAACCCGTTCTTCTTCACCTCGTCCGTCACGATATTGTCGCGCAGCGCCATCTTCAGCCGCGCTAGCTCAAGCGCCTCATCCCCGATCTCGTTGCGCTTCATCACGGATTTGATCGCGGTTTCGGGGTCGGCGGCCGCCGCCTGGACGCCCTTGATGGTTGCGGCAACGAAGCCCCTGACGACCTCCGGATTGGCCTTCGCATAGTCGGTGTTGACCATGATGGCGTTGCCGTAAAGCTGCAGCCCGTAGTCGGCCATCATCATGACCTTCACGTCCTCCGGCGCGATGCCGTTCCGGATCAGGTTGAAGTAGGACGAAAAGGAATATCCCGTGATCGCATCGACCTCGCCGCGGGCCAGCATCGGCTCGCGCACCGGGAAGCCGACATTCTCGATCTGCACCTTCGAGGCGTCGATGCCGTTTTCCTTCACGAAGGCTTTCCACTGCGCGTAGGCCCCGTCCGGCGCCGGCGCGCCCAGGATGCGGCCTTCGAGGTCCTTGGGCTTCAGGACGCCGCGTTCCGCCGTCGAGACGATGGCGAAAGGCGGCCTGTTGTAAACCACCAATATGGCTGTCACCGGCGCGCCCGGGTTCTGGTCGAGGAACTTCGCCAGCGAGTTGATGTCCATGAAGCCGATCGGGTAGGTGCCGGCGGCGATGCGCGTGATGCCCTTCACCGATCCCGGGCCGGAGTCGATGGTGACGTCGAGGCCCTCGGCCGCGTAGTAGCCATTGTCGATGGCGACGAAATAGGGTGCCGACGGGCCTTCGAATTTCCAGTCGAGCGCGAACCTGACGGCGGTTTCCGCGGCTGCGGCATGGGCGGAAAGCGCGAGCGCGGCCGCCGTGAAGAGTGCGGCGGCCTGCCGGCGCAGTCGAGGAAAGCGAATGAAGTGTGACATCATGGGTCTCGTTCTCCCGTATTGTGGACCCGCGCACGACGCCCTCGCGCCGCGCACCGTGAACGGTTTACGCAAGAGCCGCCCCGGAATCCGCCCGCCCGCTGCGACTGCTTGTCCAGCCGGACGCATCATCCTCCGTTCCGGGGTGCGGCGGAAGACGAAAATCGCGTCCGCGCTTCAGATGCCGATTCTTCGGGCGCGGCGCTGCTTCGGGACAGCTTTCAATCCAGGCGAAGGATCCGCCCCTCGACCGCCGGGGAGACCGTACCGACGGCCTCGACAAACTCCATCACCTGGGCGGCCATGAAGGAACCGTCCCTCTCGCGAATGCGCCTCTCGGCCTTCTCGAACATGGCGTACCGGTCCCCGCCTTTGGCAAGGAAGTCATCGGTCGCAAGCGTATAGGTCTTTTCGTCCTCGAGCGGCGCGCCGCCAACGGCGATTTCGCCGACCCGCTCGCCCTTCGGCTTGCTCGCGTCGAAGGAGAAGGACAGGCCCGACACATGGGGGAACGCGCCGCTCCCGCTCTCGACCCCGCCGACACCGTGCTCCAGGGCTTCCCTGATCCGTGCGCCGGAGAGGGCGAGCTTCACGGTCTTTTTCCCGAACGGCAGCTCCGTCAGCACCAGCTTGCCCGTAATTTCGGAGCCGGCCGGATAGATTGTATCCCCGCGGATTCCTCCGCCATTGATCAGCGCGATGTCGCTGCCGACTGCAAAGCGCATGGCGTCGGCCACCAGATTGCCGAATGCGTTTTCGCCCGAGCGCACCGAGGCGCGGCGCGTGTCCAGCTCCGTCGTCGTCCTGCCGACGGCAATATCCAGGTTGCGGTCGAGGCTCTTGCGGCGTTTTTCGACCTTTGCAGCAATTGCGCGGACGCCTTCGACATCCGCTGTGGAACGGAGTTCGTAGTCCGGCGTCCAGACGATGCGGGTGCCGCCCTGCCGGTCCTCGACGCGGTCGAGCTCCAGCCTCAGCACGCCGACATGGACCCCTTGCGAACCCGCTTTCAGGACCGTCTGCCGCCCGTCGTACCAGGCGACGGCCAGATGGTCGTGTCCGCCCAGCACGGCGTCGATCTTCCCCGATGAGCGCAGAAGCTCCAGGTCCCGTGCAAGATCGTTATGCGTGAGCGCAATCACGAAGTCGGCGCCCGCTTCCCTCAGTTCCGCCGCAAGCACGGTGCCCGTTTCGACGAAGGGGGCGAAGGAGACATCCTTGCCCGGAGACGAAATCCGGGCGGTAACGGGCGTGACCAGGCCGAGAAAACCGATCCGGTAGCCGCCATGCTCGACAATCGTGGTGACCCCGGTTCCGGGAAAGCCGGCCTCGCCCCGGTAGCGGACATTGCCGGCGAGCCACACCGCATGGGACTGGGCCAGCCGCTCCTTGAGGACATCGGGGCCGAAGTCGAATTCGTGATTGCCCAGCACCGCGACGTCGAACCCGATGGCATTCGCGAGCTCGATCATATGCTCGCCCTCGTCGAGCCCGGAGAGCAGGGACGGCGAAATCATGTCCCCGCCGAAGGTCACGATGACGAGCCCGCCTTCCGCCTCGGCGCGGGCGCGCTCTTCGTTGACGACCGCCGCGATCTTCGCCGCCCCGCCCCGGCCGTCCACGCTCTCCATACGGTCCCAGTCGTTCACATGGACGAGCGTGAGGGACAGCGGTTCGGCGGCTGCGGGCAGCCCCATTGCCGCGAGGGCGGCCAGCAAGGCGGCGGCAAATGCAAGCGGGCGGAAGCGTCCGGGCATGGCGGGCGGTCCTTTCCCTGTCTTTCCGAGGTGTGGAACCGGTTGTCTGCGGCGTCCCCGGCGCGATGCCGCGCCAGCGGGGCGGATGACATCGTATGCGCGGCTAATTATGCGGCCAATTACGAAGGGCATCCAATACACATTGCAGTGTACCCGGCCGCCGGTTCACGGATTCTCGAAGCACGAGACATCGGGCAGGCGGCGGTACTGCGGCGCCCATTTTGACCAATTAGGGCATTTAGTTCAAAATGACCACATATGGAAAATAGCGAAGGATACCGACGATGGAGAAGTGCGTGCCTGCCGCAAAGGCCAAGACGAATTTCGGCGCGCTTCTGGAGAAGGCACAGCGCGAGCCGGTCGCGATCTCGAAGAAAGGCCGCCCGGTGGCGGTGTTGATGTCGATGGATGAGTTCGAGGCTCATCGGATTCTGAAGCTCGAACAACTCCGTCGCGAGGTACGGGCCGGGCTTGCGGATCTGGAAGCCGGCGAGGTTGTCGGCGGCGCTGAAGCATTCGAGGCCGCGGTCAGAGAACTCGGGGATTGATGCCTCGCTGCGACTTTACGCGACGGGCGCTGGCCGATCTCCGGAATATCGCCCGCTACACCGGGGAAACATGGGGCCGGAAGCAGGCGCTATACTATCTTGAGGAGTTGGAGCTTCGTTTCCAAAAGTTTGCCTTGTCACCGGAAGCGGGTCGCGTGCGGGACGACATAGCACCCTCTGTGCATTCGTTTCCCGTCGCTCGGCATGTCGCCTTCTATGTCAGGAGCGAAAGCGGGATTACGGTGCTCCGTGTGCTTCACCCGAGCATGGATGTTGCCCGCGCTTTCTCGGATAACGAGTCATGAAGAACAGCATGTTCCGTCGAGGGCCGAAGGGGCAGGGTCGGAGTGTTACGCCTGTTTGTCGATAGCGCGCTCCATGAAGGAGCGCCCGTTCCGCTGGACGGCGGGCAGACGGCCTGGCTCGGCCGGGTCATGCGCCGAAGCGTCGGCGACCGGCTCGCGCTGTTCAACGGCCGGGACGGCGAATGGGAGGCGGAAATCGCGGCTCTGGAACGCGGCTCGGGCCGGGCGGCGGCGTTGCATTGCCTGCACCCGCAGACGGCGTCTGCGGATATCTGGTTTGCCTTCGCGCCGGCCAAGCGCGGCACGGCGGACCTCGCCGTCCGCCAGGCGACCGAGCTCGGTGCGGCGCGCATCCTGCCCGTCATTGCCGAGCGCAGTGTCGTGGACCGGCTGAATCCGGCCCGTCTCGGACGCATCGCGATCGAGGCGGCCGAACAATGCGGGCGGCTGGATGTGCCGGAGATCGCGCCGCTCGCGCCCTTGCGGGACCTGCTCGCGGAATGGCCGTCCTCGCGGCCGCTCGTCGCCTGCCATCCGGGAGGCGGGGCGATGCAGGCCGGTCCCGCGCCGGGCGGTCTTTTGCTCGGGCCGGAAGGCGGCTTTGCAGCGGGGGAACTTGACGCTTTCGCCGAAACCGGTTTCGTTCGCCTGGTAAGCCTCGGGCCGCGCATCCTGCGGGCGGAGACGGCGGTGGTGGCCGCGCTCTCCATACGGCAGGCGATTTGGGGGAACGGGGCGTGAAACGAAGGAACGGCCGATGACGGCAGCCGTGGCAGAGCTGGCGACCCCGATAGGGGACCGTCGCGAGCTCGTGGAATGGTTCGAGCAGGGCTGCAAGCCGCCGGAAGACTGGCGCTGCGGCACCGAGCACGAGAAATTCGTCTTCAGGCGGTCCGACCTCTCGCGCCCCGGCTATGACGACCCCGACGGCATCGGCGAACTGCTGCGCCGGCTGGAGGCGTTCGGCTGGAAACCCAAGCGCGAGGCCGGGAAGACCATCGCGCTCGTCATGGACGGGGCGAGCATCACGCTGGAGCCGGGCGGGCAGTTCGAACTGTCCGGCGCGCCGCTCGAGACCGTTCACCAGACCTGCGACGAGGTGCACGATCATCTCGACCAGTGCCGGCAGGTGGGCGACGCGTTGGGCCTGGGGTTCGTCGGCCTCGGCTTCGACCCCAAATGGCGCCGGGAGGACATTCCCTGGATGCCGAAGGGCCGCTACGCCGTGATGCGCCGCTACATGCCCACGGTCGGCTCGCTCGGCCTCGACATGATGCTCCGGACCTGCACCGTGCAGGTGAACCTCGACTATGGCGACGAGGCCGACATGGTGGACAAGTTCCGCCTGTCGCTGGCCTTGCAGCCGCTGACGACGGTGCTGTTCGCCGACTCGCCTTTCAAGGAGGGCGGACTGACCGACTATCTGAGCCTCCGCTCGCATATCTGGACCGACACCGACCCGGACCGCTGCGGCATGCTGGGCTTCGTCTTCGAGGGCGGCTTCGGGTTCGAGCGCTATGCCGACTACTGCCTCGATGTGCCGATGTATTTCGTCTATCGGGACGGGCGCTACATCGACGTGGCGGGCCGGTCGTTCCGCGATTTCATGGAAGGGCGGCTGCCGGAACTGCCGGGCGAACGGCCGCATATCGACGACTGGTCCGACCATGTGACGACGGCCTTCCCGGAAGTGCGGATGAAGCGCTATCTGGAGCTGCGCGGCGCGGACGGGGGGCCGTGGGGCCGCCTCTGCGGTCTGCCGGCGCTCTGGATCGGGCTCCTTTACGACGGCGCGGCCCGCGCTGCCGGCTGGGACCTCTGCAAGCACTGGACGGATGAGGAACGCGAAAGGCTGCGCGTCGAAGCGCCGCGCCTCGGTTTTGCAGCGGAAGTCGGCGGCCGGGCGCTGCGCGACATCGCAAAGGACATGGTCGCCATTGCCCGGCAGGGCTTGAAGGCGCGCGCCCGCCTCGACGGTGCCGGCAATGACGAAACCGGCTTCCTCACCGATCTCGCAGAGATCGCGGAGAGCGGCGTCACGGCGGCCGAGCGCAAGCGCGCGCTGTTCGAGGGCCGCTGGGGCGGCAAGGTCGATCCCGTATTCGAGGAGTTCGCATATTGACCGAAAACCCACGGGCGAAGGCCGCCGGCCTCGACCATCTGGCCGGCGACGACCGGGCCGCCCTCGACGCCGGCACGAAGCTGGCCGACGAGCTTGCCGCCGTGTTGCCCCGCGACCACCACATGTATGAGGAGCCGGCGCTCACCTGGCGCCCGGAGCCCGGCCGGTGACGGCGCTGCACTGGCTGACGCTCGCCGAGGCGGCGCGGGCGCTCCGCCGGCGGGAGCTTTCGGCCCGCGACTATACCGAGGCGCTGCTGGCGCGGATCGAGGCGGTCAACCCGAAGCTCGACGCCTTCATCGCGCTGCTGGCCGAACGCGCCCGCGAGCGTGCCGCCGCGCTCGACAACGGCCCTGTGCGGGGCGTCCTGCACGGCGTGCCCTTCGGCCTCAAGGATATCATCGACGTGGCGGGCGTTCCGACCACGGCCCATTCGGCGGTGCTGAAGGACAATATCGCGGCCAGGGACGCCGCCGTGACACGCCGTCTGGAAGGCGCCGCCGGCGTGCTGCTCGGCAAGCTCTCGACGCATGAGTTCGCCCTCGGCGGGCCGAGCTTCGACCTCCCCTGGTCGCCGGCGCGCAATCCCTGGAACACGGACTGCCATCCGGGCGGCTCGTCATCCGGTTCGGGGGCGGGCGTGGCGGCGGGGCTCTTTCCGCTGGCGCTCGGCTCGGACACGGGCGGCTCGGTGCGCAACCCGGCCTCCTGCTGCGGCATCGTCGGCATGAAGGCGACCTACGGGCGGGTGAGCCGGGCGGGCGTGGTGCCGCTCTCCTGGTCGATGGACCATATCGGCCCGATGACGCGCACGGTCGAGGACAATGCGCTGGCGCTGGAAGTGCTGGCCGGCCATGACCCCGACGACCCGGCGAGCGCGGATGAGCCGGTGCCCTCGTACACCGCCGGGCTGGAGCGCGGCGTCAGGGGCATGAAGATCGGCATTGTGCGCCGCTGGCACGAGCGGGACATGCCCGCCGCGCCGGAAATGTGCGCCGCCATCGACGAAGCCGCCCGCGTGCTGGAAGGCGAGGGTGCGGAGATCGTCGAGGTCGATCCGGGCGCGCTGCAGGATTATTCGAGCGTCAACCGCATCATCCTCTGGGCGGAGGCCTTCTCTGTCCACGAGCGCTGGCTCAAGGAGAAGCCGGAAGCCTATGGCCGGCTCGGCCGCGAACGCCTGATTGCCGGGGCCTATCTCTCGGCGGCGGACTATCTGCGCGCGCTTCGCGAAAGGAGCCGCTGCACCCGGGGGATGTCGGAGACGCTGTCCGGCGTGGATGCGCTCATCTGCGCGTCGAGCATGGAGCCCGCCTGCGCGATCGGGGACGAACCGGAGGTGCTGCGCACCTATTCCCGCCAGGCGCGCCAGCCCTTCAATGTCACCGGCCATCCGGCGCTTGCGGTGCCGGCCGGGTTTTCCTCCGCCGGCATGCCGCTTTCGTTCCAGATCGCCGGCAGGAACTTCGACGAGGCCACGATCTACCGCGTCGCCCGCGCCTATGAGCGCGTGACCGGCTGGCCGGACCGCCATCCGGACCTCTGACCGGGAGGGCGGCGCCCGCAAAAGGAGGGACGGACCCATGGAGGCGCTGCTGGTGGTGGATGTGCAGAACGATTTCTGCACGGGCGGAGCCCTGGCCGTGCCGGGCGGCGAGGCGGTCGTGCCGGGCATCAACCGGCTCTGGGAGGGCCATGCCTGCAAAGTGCTGACCCAGGACTGGCACCCGCCGGGCCATGCCTCCTTCGCGAGCGGCCATGAGGGCAAGCAGCCCTTCGACACCGGCATGCTCCACTATGGCGAACAGGTGCTCTGGCCGGACCATTGCGTGCAGGGCACTCCCGGCGCCGCCTTCCACCCGGAACTGCGCACCGACGGCGCCGACCTCGTGCTGCGCAAGGGCTTCCGCCCCGGTATCGACAGCTATTCGGCCTTCTTCGAGAACGACCGCACGACCCCGACGGGGCTCGCCGGCTATCTGCGCGAGCGCGGTGTGGACCGGGTCCTGCTGACGGGGCTCGCAACCGATTTCTGCGTCGGCTTCTCGGCGCTCGACGCGCTCGCGTCCGGCTTTGAGACCGTCGTGCTGGAAGACCTCTGCCGGGGGATCGACATGGAGGGCTCGCTCGCCCGGATGCTGGACGATATCCGGGCCGGCGGCGGGCGCATCGAGAGCGGCCTTGCCTGACGCCCAGCCGGCCGGTCGTTGCCAAAGCCGGGCCGCATCCCAATCTGAATGGGAGTGGCGGCGGACGAGGCGGGAGGACGTATGCGCGCGTTGATCGAACGGGGCGCGGGCTGGTTGACGGCTGCGCGCCACCGGCTGCAGATGCCGGGCGCCAGCGGCCGGTGGCGCTGGCTCCGTTGGGCTGCGCTCGGCACCGTGCTGTTCCTGCTGCTCTGGTATCCGGTCGGCATGGCCGTCTATACGCATATCGACGACGATACGAGTTTCGAGCCGCGGCCGACCGCCTACGATGCCGGCGGCTCCAAGGCGGTGGCGACGGCGGCGGCGCTGGTGGAGCGCGAGATCGAGCGCTGGGCGCCCAACAAGCCCTTCTGGCATCCGGCGGCGGCGCTCGACAACATGCCGAACTACCAGTTGGGCCTCATGTATGCCGTATCCCGCTTCGCCATCGAGATGGGCGACCAGTTGGGGCGCACGCGCGGATCGAGCGCCATCGACGCCGATCTCGACCGGGCCGCGGGCCTGCTGAAATACGATGGGCGCATCTGGTATTGGGGTTCCGGCGGCCTGCTGCCCGTGGCGCCGGCGCAGCGCCAGTATCTGAGTGCCGTCCAGGCGCTCGCCCGCTACAATGAGCGCCTCGCGAACGGCGAGGCGACCTACGACCGGCGCGCCGACAACCTGATCGCCCTGCTCGACCGGGTGGGCGCCGACCTCGGCTCCTCCAGCGCCGCGCTCGACAAGCGCGCTCTGGAGACCAATGCCGGCTGGTTCGACACCATCGCCGACGACCTGCTGTTCAACGTCAAGGGCCGCCTCTACGCCTACTATCTGCTGCTGCGCGACATCGGCACGGATTTCGACAGGGCCATCGCCGAGAAGCAGGCCAGCAAGATCTGGCAACAAATGCTGGCAAGCCTGCGCCAGGGCGCGGAGCTGTACCCGCCCATCGTCTCCAACGGCTACGAGGACGGCCTCTTCATGCCCTCGCACCTCACCGCGCTCGGCTTCTACCTCCTCCGCGCGAGAACGCAGCTCAAGGAGGTCGCCGACGCGCTGTCGAAATAGGACACAGCTGTCCGTTGTGATTTTGTCGCGGGCCGATCCCGGTCAGAATGCGCTTGCAGTCCCATGCCGGAAGGACCTCGGAGATGCCCGGAAGCGCTTCTGCTCGTTCGTATCGACGCTGCTCGGCGACCTATCGGGACGTGCTCGATGCGCCGCCGCACAAGATCGCCGAGATTATCGCCGGCGAACTACATCTTCAGCCGCGCCCGGTGTCCCTCCATGCGCTCGTGCGTTCTCGTTTGGGAGGACTTCTCGACAGGCCTTTCAGTTTCGGCCGGGGCGGTCCCGGCGGATGGTGGATCGTCCACGGACCCGAACTCCATCTCGGCAAGGACATCCTCGTTCCCGACTTGGCCGGCTGGCGGAGGACGACGATGCCGGACTATCCCGATGCGCCCTTTTTCACGGTTGCGCCGGGTTTGCGAGGTGCTGTCGCCCTCGACGCGAAGTCTGGACCTCGGGGGGAAGCGGGAGATTTATGCTCGGGAAGGGGTGAAGCATCTCTGGTTCGTCGAACCGGTCGGCCGCAGTCTGCAAGCGTTCGGACTAAAGGAGGGAGGTTGGGTTTCTATCGGCGCGGCGCACGGCGCCGACACCGTGTCGCTCCCGCCCTTCGACGACATAGACTTCCCGCTCGACGCCCTCTGGCCCTGAGCGTTCGTCGCGCCCGCCCGCTATCTCGGCGCTAGCCTTATCGCGCCGTCGAGGCGGATGGTTTCGCCGTTCAAGTAGTCGTTGCGCACGATCTCCATGACAAGGGAGGCGAATTCGCGGTCTCGGCCGGTGCGCCTGGGGAAGGGCACCTGCTTGCCGAGCAGGTCCAGCGTGGCGTCCGGCAGGCCGGCGAGCAGCGGCGTGTCCATGATGCCGGGCGCGATGGTGCACACACGCACGCCCCAGGCCGCGAGGTCGCGCGCCGCCGGGAGCGTCATGCCGACAATGCCGGCCTTGGCGGAGGCATAGGCGATCTGGCCGATCTGGCCCTCATAGCCGGCGACGGAGGCCGTGTTGACGACCACGCCGCGCAGGCCCTCGCCGTCCGCCGGCTCCAGCTTCGCCATGTCCTCGGCCGCCTGCGAGAGCACATTGAAGGAGCCGAAGAGGCAGATATCGACGACGCGCTTGTAGGCGGCGAGCGGGATGCGCCGGCCCTTGCGGTCCACGATGCGCTGGGAGTCGCCGACGCCCGCGCAATTGATGCAGATGCGGGCGATGCCATGCGCCTCGCGCGCGGTCGCGATGGCGGCCCCGACCTCTTCCTCGCTCGTCACATCGCAGGCCACCGGCAGCGCGCCGATCTCGCGCGCGGTTTCCCCGGCCAACTCCGCATTGCGGTCGAGCAGCGCCACCCGTGCGCCCGCTTCCGCCAGCGCCGCCGCCGTCGCGCGCCCGAGCCCCGACGCCCCGCCGGTCACCAGCGCCGCCACACCTGCCACGTCCATGCGCATGCCCCTTCGCGTCCGGATGCGGGGCGCACTCTGCCATAACCGGCCGGCGCTTTCGACGCGCTTGATTTCCGCGCGCCCTCGTCCATTATGGGTTGCTTCCGCGCGGCCCCTTCGTCTAGCGGTCCAGGACGCCGGCCTCTCACGCCGGAAACACGGGTTCGAGTCCCGTAGGGGTCACCATACCACTGAAAAATTCCCTGTGTTTCAAAGTGTTATGCCTCTCTTTTGTCCAACCTTCGGAGTCGGTTGGACACACTGTTCGGCGTCAGCTTGGCCATTCCGGAGGTTGTGAGCTTCGTTCGATTGGCGGCGGCCGTGTAGCGACTCGCTTCCTTGGCGCTACAGTGAGCGAGGAACGACATGACCTCGAACTCGGTCGCGCCGGCCTCCGCCAGACGCCGCGCGCCTGCCTTCCGCAGTCCGCGCCGGATTCTTCGGAGGTGGGCGGCGGAAGGCGAATTCGGTGCCGGTTCGGGGCCGGCGCGGCGTTCGATCCGTGGGCCAGGAGGCATGTCGCACCCCGCCGGCGCACCTTGACCGCCGGGCCGGGCGTGCTATCCAGCGACGGCGATGAGCGGGCTCGGCAATTTTTTCGATATGGGAGGCTATGCCGCCTATGTCTGGACGGCCTATGGCGCGGCTGCGGCAGTACTGGCCGGCCTGCTTGCCGAGAGCCTGTCGAGGCTGCGCCGCGCGGAGCGGCGGCTGGCGTCGCTGGAAGCCTCCGATGACAGCCCGGACGATGCGGCCTAAGCGCCGCCGCCTCGCCCTTCTGGTCTCGGCGCTGGCACTTCTGGGAGGGGCGGCGGCGCTCGCCCTGACGGCGCTCGACGACACGATGCGCTTCTTCCACTCGCCGAGCGAAGTCGCGGCCGGGTCCGTCGCGCCGGGCCGGGAGTTCCGCCTTGGCGGGCTGGTCGAGGCGGGGTCGCTAAAGCGGACCGGCACCTCCGTCAGCTTCCGTGTCGTGGACGGCGCACACAGTGTCACCGTCCGCTATACCGGGCTGCTGCCGGACCTGTTCCGGGAGGGACAGGGCGTGGTGGCAATGGGCGCGCTCGACGGCGGGCGGACCTTCCGGGCCACGCAGATCCTCGCCAAGCACGATGAGACCTATATGCCGCCGGAGGCCGCGGAGGCGCTGCGCCGCGCGCAGAAGGCAGACGGGTCGTGACGGCGGAACTCGGACATTTCGCGCTCGCGCTGGCACTGGGCCTCGCCCTGTTGCAGGCGACATTGCCGCTCTACGGAGCCGCCAGGGGCAAGCCGGCGCTGATGGAACTCGCCCGTCATACGGCGCTCGGCCAATTCCTCCTCACCGCGATCGCGTTCGGCGCGCTCGCCAGGGCCTATGTCTCGTCCGACTTCTCGGTCGCGGCGGTGGCGCAGAACTCCCATTCGCTCAAGCCGCTGCTCTACCGCCTTACCGGGGTGTGGGGAAACCACGAAGGATCGCTGCTGCTCTGGATGCTGATCCTGACGCTGTTCGGCGCGATGGTTGCGGTGTTCGGCGGCAGCCTGCGGAAGACGCTCCAGGCGCGCGTGCTTGCCGTCCAGGCGATGCTCGGCTCGGGCTTCCTCGCCTTCACGCTGCTCACCTCCAACCCGTTTGCGCGCGTCTGGCCGCCGCCGCTCGACGGCGCGGGCCTGAACCCGCTGCTGCAGGACCCCGGCCTCGCCTTCCATCCGCCGCTGCTCTATTTCGGCTATGTCGGCCTCTCGGTGTCGTTCTCCTTCGCCGTCGCGGCTCTGCTGGAAGGCCGGGTGGACCGGGCCTGGGCGCGCTGGGTGCGCCCGTGGACTCTCGCAGCCTGGGCGGGCCTGACCGCCGGCATCGCGCTCGGAAGCTGGTGGGCCTATTACGAGCTCGGCTGGGGCGGCTTCTGGTTCTGGGACCCGGTGGAAAACGCCTCCTTCATGCCCTGGCTCGCGGCCACTGCCCTGCTCCATTCGGCCATCGCGGCCGAGCGGCGCGAGGCGCTCCGGTCGTGGACGGTGCTGCTCGCGATCGTCGCCTTCTCGCTCAGCCTGCTCGGCACCTTCCTGGTCCGCTCGGGCGTGCTGACATCGGTTCATGCCTTCGCGACCGACCCGGAGCGCGGCGTCTTCATCCTCCTGCTGCTCGGCATCGCCACCGGCGGCGCGCTTGCCCTCTATGCCTGGCGGGCGCCGGCGCTCGGCACAGGTGCGCCTTTCCGCCCTGTTTCGCGCGAGGGCGCGCTGCTGCTGAACAATCTCGTGCTGGTCACGGCCTGCGCCACGGTGCTGCTCGGCACGCTCTATCCCCTGTTCCTCGACGCCCTCGACGCCGGCAAGGTCTCGGTCGGGCCGCCTTATTTCGCCTCAACTTTCGTGCCGCTGGTGGCCCCGGCGCTGGTCGCCATGGCGGTCGGGCCGATGCTCGCCTGGAAGCGCGGCGACCTTGCCGGCGCGCTCGCCCGGCTCTGGCTGGCGGCCCTGGGCGCAGCGCTCGCCGCCGGCGCGGCGCTCGCCTACGGAGAGACCCTGGCCGCGCTCGGGCTCGGCGCTGCCGCCTGGATCGGGCTGGGCGCGCTGATCGAGTGGGCGGAGCGCCTGCGCCTCGGCCGCGCGCCTGCCGGGGAGGTCTGGCGGCGCGCCCGCTCCATGCCCCGCGCCACCTGGGGCGGCGGCCTCGCACATCTGGGCGTCGCCGTCGTCGTCGCCGGCATCACCGCGTCGCAATGCTTCCAGTCCGAACTCATCCTCGCGATGAAGCCGGGCGACAGCGCCCGGATCGCCGGCTACACGCTCCGCTTCGACGGCATCTCCCTTGTCGAGGGGCCGAACTACCGGGCCGAGCGCGCTGCGCTCTCGATCCTCCGGGATGGCGCGCCCGCGGCCGTGCTGGCCCCCGAGCGGCGCTTCTATCCCGTCGAGCGCCAGCACACGACGGAAGCGGCGATCCGCACCACCTTCCTCGCCGACCTCTATGCGGTCATCGGCGAGGACGACGCGCAGGCGGGCCGCACGGTGCGCCTCTACCACAACCCGCTGGTGCCGTGGATCTGGATCGGCGCGATCGTCATGGCCCTCGGCGCCCTGGTTTCGCTGAGCGACCGCCGGCGGCGGCTGGCGGCGCCGGCGCGCCGGCGGCAACAACCGGCGGCGGCCTGATGCGCCGCCTGTTGTTCCTCCTGCCGCTGGCGATCTTCGCCGCGCTCGCCGCCTGGCTGTATATCGGCCTCGGCGGCGATCCGGCCCGGATTCCCTCCCCGCTGGTCGGACGGCCCGCGCCGGCTTTCGCCGTCGATGGCCTCGCCACCGCCGACCTCGAAGGCCCGGCGCTGGTCAATATCTTCGCGTCCTGGTGCGTGCCCTGCCGCGCGGAGCATCCCCTGCTCGCGCATCTGGCGGAGGAGGAAGGCGTCGTGATCTACGGCATCGCCTACAAGGACAAGCCCGAGGCCGCCAACGCCTTCCTCGTCGAACTCGGCAATCCCTATCGCAAGGTCGGTTTCGACGAGGACGGCCGGGCCGGCGTCGAGTGGGGCGTGACCGGCGTGCCGGAAACCTTCGTGCTCGACGCCGATGGCGCCGTCGCCTTCAAGCATACCGGCCCGCTGACGGCCGAGACCGTGCGCCGCGACCTGCTGCCGGCGCTCGGGCGATGACACGGCTGCCGGTAGTCCTGACGCTTCTGCTGGCGCTGGTACCGGCCCCGGCCATGGCGGCCCTCGACGCGAGCGAAATGCTCGCGGACCCGGCCCTTGAGGCCCGCGCCCGCACGCTCGCCAGGGAGCTGCGCTGCGTGGTCTGCCAGAACCAGTCGATCGACGATTCGGGCGCGGACCTCGCCAGGGACCTGCGCCGGTCGCTGCGCGCAAGGCTGCTGGCCGGCGACAGCGACGAGGAAGCCCTTGCCTATCTGACGCACCGTTACGGCGACTATGTGCTGCTCGACCCGCCGCTGAAACCGGCGACCTGGGTGCTCTGGTTCGCGCCGGCGGGTTTCGCCGCCGTCGCCCTGCTGCTGGCCGTGCGCTACTTCCGGCGGCGGGAGTGAGCGGCGAAATCTGGCTGTGGCTCGCGGTCGGCGTGCTGGCAGCCGCGGCGGCCCTGCTCGTGCTGCGGCCGCTGGCGAGGGCGGGCATGGGCGCCGTGCCGGCCGCGGCGCTTGCCGCAGCGCCCGCCGCGCTGGCGTTCGCGCTCTATCTCTGGATCGGCCGGCCCGGCCTGCCGGACATGCCGCTGGGCGAGCGCGGTGCCGAAGCCGCACAGCACGCGGAACTGCTGCATGTCGCCGCACGCCTGCAGGCGAATCTCGAAAAAGCGCCGGGGGATGCGCGCGGCTGGCGGGTGCTCGCCGGAGCCTGGCGCGGTCTCGGGCGGACGGACGAAACCGCCGACGCCCTTGCCCGCGCCGTGGAGGCGGAAGGCGGTCTCGACGCCGCGCCGGCGGACCTTCTGGCGGATTACGGCGAAGCGCGGGCCGCGGCGTCGGCCGGCATCGTCACGCCGGAGTCGCTCGCGGCCTTCCGGGCTGCGCTCCGGCAGGAGGCCGGGCACCCCAAGGCCTGGCATTACATGGCGATCGAGCGCCTGCAATCCGGCGACGAGGTGGGCGCACTGGCGCTCTGGCGCGGCCTGGAGGCCGCCTCCGGTGCCGATGCGCCCTGGCTCGGCACGGTGCGGAACCGCATCGACGGGCTGGTGCAGCGCCTCGGCCCCGCCGCCGGCGACGCCGCGCCCGCTACGCCCGTGCCGGCATCACCTGACGGATAGCCTCTTCGCGAGCGCCTGGAGGTAACGGCGGTCGATATCCGACAACCCTTCGCTGGCCGCGTCGCGGCGAATCTCCTGAAGTTCCTCCTTCAGGGCCCGCGAGTTGCCCCTGCGCTCCAGCAGACGCGCGAGAAGCTGCATCTCGGACGAGCCGTCGCCCGCCAGCGGCGGCTCCTCTTCCGCGCCGTCCCCTTCGTCCTCTTCGGGGTCGAAGTCGGCAGCGGCGAAATCACCGTCCGGCGGGTCCTCCGGGGCGATCAGGTCGTCCCAGTCGAGTTCGCCTTCCGAGACGCGCGCCGCGAGTTCCCGCGCCGCCTGCAATGCCTCGGCTTCGTCCTCGGCGCCCAGGCGTTCGAGGCGTTCCAGCAGGTATGTGCGTTCCAATTCATTCATCCCCGAAACCCGTTCAGTGCCGGTTGGGCATTTTCAGGAAGGAGCGGCGGTCTGCCGAATGCACCGCGACATGCACCAGCTCCCCGTCGCGATAGACGTCCAGCGGCACTTCCACGCCGGCCGGCCCGAGCGCCCAGACGGCGCGGTAGAAATCGGACAGCCCCCCGACCGGCTCGCTGGCGACGCCCAGCACGAGATCGCCCACCATGAGCCCGGCATCTTCTGCCGGCCCGTCATCGGTCAGGCCCGCGATGACGACCCGGTCCTCGACCTCGGCGCCGAACATCCCGAGCCAGGGACGCGCCGGGCGCGCGGCCCGGCCGGTGGCCGCCAGGTCCTCGAAAATCGGTTGCAGCAGTTCCACGGGCACGAACATGTTTCCGGGCCGGGTCTGCTCTCCCGGCAGGCTGTCCTGCACATAGAGCGAACCGACCGCCACCAGCACGCCCTGCCGGGAGATCAGCGCCGCACCGCTCCAGCGGGGATGCGGCGGCGAGGTGAACACCGCCTCGTCCAGCAGGTATTCCCAATATCCGGCGAACTCCCGCTTGGAGACCACCGACACCACCATGGCGAAGTCTTGGCCGCCGCCGGCAGCCGCGACGACCTCGTCGCCCACATGCAACTCGTCCACACTGCCGAGCGTCATCGGCCGGCGGTCCAAAGGCCGGTCGGCGCGCAGCAGGCCGAGGCCGGTCACCTGGTCGTAGCCGACCACGCGCGCGGGAAACTCCGTTCCCTCGACATCGCTCAACGTCACCTCGTCGGCTTCGGTCGCCAGATAGCCGATGGTGAGCAAATGCCCCTTGTCGTCGATCAGGATGGCATTGCCTTCGCGCTCATCCCCAAGCGTCGAGGCCGTGAAGGCGTCCTCCGGGATATCGGCGTGGTAGCCGAACACCGCCCCCAGCGCCTCGTCGAGGTCGAAGGACCATTTGTCCGGGTCCGGCCGCAGCTTCTCCGGCACGCCGCTTTCGGTCGTCTGCAGGCCCTTGAAGCGGTGGCCGTTGGCCCGGGAAACACCCGCCATCGTCATCTTCCAATCGGATCGGAGCGGACAAGCTAGCCCGGATTTCTCACCAATGTCACGGCCTGCGTCGCGTCCAGGCGTTCGATCCGCAAGGAGCGGGGGCTTACCGGGCGAAACCGCGCAGGAGTTGGTGTATAACCCCGCCGGAGTCCCGCGCTGCCGGAGATGTGGGGCCCCCCGCCCGGGGCCGAAAGGAGCCGCATACCGCGATGCCGATAGACGGAGGCGCATTCGACTGGTCCGGCCTGGATTCGCCGGCGCGGTTCATCAACCGCGAGGTGTCCTGGCTGGCGTTCAACGAGCGGGTGCTGAAAGAGGCGTCGAACCCGGCCCACCCGCTTCTGGAGCGCCTGCGGTTCCTCTCGATCTCCGCGCAGAACCTGGACGAATTCTACATGGTGCGCGTCGCCGGGCTGAAGGGCCAGGAGGCCGCCGGCGTGCGCACGCCGAGCGCCGACGGCCTGACGCCGGCGCAGCAGCTTGAGGCCATCGACAGCCGCGCGCGGCGCCTGGTGGACGGCCAGCAGGCGTGCTGGCGGCGCCTCATGCTCGAGCTGCGCAGGGCCGGCATCGACCTTGTCGACGGCCGCACTCTCTCCGGGGAAGACCGGGACTGGCTCGAAGCCTATTTCATGAGCGACGTGTTCCCGGTGCTGACCCCGCTCACGGTCGATCCGGCGCACCCCTTCCCGTTCATTCCCAATTCCGGCTTCGGCCTGGCGGTGGACCTGCACTACCGCGAGGACGGGCGCGACTTCGAGGCGCTGGTGCCGATTCCCGGCATGCTCGACCGGTTCGTCGCCCTGCCCGGCCCCGCCCGCCGCTATCTGGCCATCGAGGACATGGTGGCGCTGTTCCTGGGCCACCTCTTCCCCGGCTTCGAACTGCGCGGGGCCGGAAGCTACCGCGTGATCCGCGACAGCGAGATGGAGATCGAGGAGGAAGCCGAGGACCTGGTCCGGCTGTTCGAATCGGCGCTGCGCCGCCGCCGGCGCGGCAATGTCGTGCAGTTGTCGATAGACGCGAAGATGCCCCGGGGCCTGGCGCTGGCGCTGACAAGGCGGCTCGGCGCCGAGATCGCCGATGTGTTCACCCTCGAAGGCCCGGTCGGCCTCGGGGACATGGACCAGCTCATCGACGGGCGGCGGCCCGACCTGCTGTTCAAGCCCTTCGAGCCGCGCTTCCCGGAGCGTATCCGCGATTTCGGCGGCGACTGTTTCGCCGCCATCCGGGCCAAGGACATCGTCGTCCACCATCCCTATGAGAGCTTCGACGTCGTGGTGCGCTTCCTGCGCCAGGCGGCCCGCGACCCGGATGTGGTGGCGATCAAGCAGACGCTCTACCGGACCTCCGAGGACTCGCCCATCGTCGCCGCGCTGATCGAGGCGGCGGAGGCCGGCAAGTCCGTCACCGCGCTGGTCGAGCTCAAGGCCCGCTTCGACGAGGAGGCCAATATCCGCTGGGCCCGGAACCTGGAACGCGCCGGCGCGCTCGTGGTCTATGGCTTCATCGACCTCAAGACGCATTGCAAGCTCTCGCTGGTCGTCCGCCGCGAGGCCGAGGGGCTTCGCAGCTACGCCCATTACGGCACCGGCAACTACCACCCGGTCAATGCGCGCATCTATACGGACCTGTCCTTCTTCACCACCGACCGGGACCTGTGCAGCGACGCCACGCGGCTGTTCAACTACACCACGGGCTACGCGCAGCCGGAGCGCTTCGACAAGATCGCGGTCTCGCCGTTGACGCTGGCGCCCAGGCTGCTTGAGCTTATCGAAGAGGAAATCGCCCATGCCGAGGCGGGCCGCCCGGCGCAAATCTGGGCCAAGATGAACTCACTCGTCGATCCCGAAGTCGTGGACGCGCTCTACCGCGCGTCGGCCGCCGGCGTCGAAATCGACCTGGTCGTGCGCGGGATTTGCTGCCTCCGGCCGGGCGTTCCCGGCCTCTCGGACAATATCCGGGTGAAGTCCATCGTGGGGCGGTTCCTCGAACATGCGCGCATCGCGTGCTTCGGGGCGGGCCACGGCCTGCCTTCTCCGCGCGCCAGGGTGTTCATCGGTTCGGCCGACTGGATGCCGCGCAACCTCCACCGCCGCGTCGAGGCGTTCGTTCCGCTCGAGAATCCGACCGTCCACCGCCAGATACTGGACCAGATCATGGTCGCCAACCTCAACGACACGGAGCAGAGCTGGCTGCTCGGCCCGGACGGCAGCTACGCCCGCGCCGAGGCCGGCCCGGCGCCCTTCTCCGCGCACCAGTATTTCATGACGAATCCGAGCCTCTCCGGGCGCGGCAGCGCCCTTGAGCGTTCGGCAAAGAAGCCCGAACCCCTGCCCGCCCCCGTCTAGCCCGGCAAGCGCACCGCATGTTGCAGCAGACGCGGGCCGCCAGACGGGTCGGCATTGTCGATATCGGCTCCAATTCGGTGCGGCTGGTGGTCTATGGCAACCGGCCGGACAGCTTCCGTCCGCTCTTCAACGACAAGACCGCCTGCCAGCTCGGCGCCGACCTCAACCGGACCGGCAAGCTGAACCCGGAGGGATGCAGGCTCGCGGAGCAGGCGTTCCAGCGGTTCATCAACATCGCGGCCCTGCTTGAGGTGGACCGGTTCGAGGCCTATGCGACGGCGGCGATCCGGGACGCCAGCGACGGCGCCGAATTCGCCGGCCATCTCGAACGGGTCAGCGGGCGGAAGATCGACATCCTGAGCGGCGCCGAGGAAGCCCTTGCCGGCGCGCGGGGCGTTCTGGGCGCAATCCCCGACGCGGCCGGCGTTGTCGCCGATCTCGGCGGCGGCAGCCTCGAACTGGTGCGGGTCGCCGGCTTGCGCGCCGCCGAGAGCGACAGCTTTCCGCTGGGCGTGCTGCGTCTTGCGGATATCGAAAACCGCGAGGACCTCGCCCGGCATGTCGCCGCCAGCCTCGACCGCGCCGGCTGGCTGCAACCGTCGGACCCGTCGGGCAGCCTCTATTGCATCGGCGGGTCCTGGCGGGCCTGGGCGCGGCTCCACCTCAGCCACAGCCGCCACCCGCTGGAGATCGTCCACCAATATGCGGTGCCGGCCCGCGAGGCGCGCGAGTTTTGCGGCATGTTGACCCGGATGAGCGCCAACAGCCTGGCCGAACTCACGCAGGTGTCGAGCCGGCGCCGGGCGCATCTTCCGGCCGCTGCCGAGATCATGCTGCAGCTCATCGACCGGGTCGCCCCGGAACGGGTCGTCTTTTCCAGCGCCGGATTGCGCGAAGGGCTGATGCTGGACCGCCGGCGCAAGAAGCTCCGCAAGCGCGACCCGCTGCTTGCCGTTTGCTCCCGGATCGGCCGCAACGGCGCCCGCCAGCGCATGACTCCGGGTTCCCTCATGGCCTGGGTCTCGGCCCTCGACCTCGGCCTCTCGCCCGCCGACGAGCGCATCGCCGACGCGGCCTGTCGCCTCGTCGATATTGCCGGCATGGAGCATCCGTCCTACCGGGCCGAGCATGCCTTCATGCGCGCCTTCCGGCTTCCCGCCGTCGCCATCGAGCACTCGGAGCGCGCCTTCCTCGCCCTCATACTGGCGGCGCGCTACGCGGGGCGCATCGACCAGAGCTGGACGAAACCGGCACAGGCGCTGACCGGGGAAGAAACCCGCAGCCGGGCCTTGTCGATCGGCCTCGCCTTGCGGCTGGCCATGACGCTCGCTCCCGGCATCGCAGCCGCCAGGCTGCAGCGCAAGGCGGACTCCCTGGCGCTCTTCGTCCTCCGCGACTTCATGAGCCCGGAGGTCGAACGCCGGCTTGCGGCGCTTGCCGCGGCTTTCGACCTCGCGCCGGACTTACGGGAGCTCGGACACGACGACCCGGCCGCGCTCCAGCGTTAGCGCCAGTTCGCCGCGCAGCAGGCGCTGCGCGTCGGCGCCGAAAAGCTCCTTGCGCCAGCCCTGCAGCAGCGGCCCGTCCTCCGCCCCGCTCGCCAGGTCCTCAAGGTCTTCGCTGCTGGCGACCAGCTTCTGCGCCACGCCTTCATGCTCCACGCGCGCCTTCAGCAGCACGCGCAGCAATTCCATCGCCGGGCCGACGCCCTTCGGCCGGTCCCTCTGCGGCGCCGGCTTCGGGCGGTCTTCGGGCGCGACGGCCTTGCCCTCGGCGATGGCCGCCAGCAGGCCGGGGCCGAGCCGCCCGGTCGCCATGCCGCGCGTGACACTCCGGCAATGGGCCAGCGCCTCGATATCGCCCGGCGCCTGGGCCGCAACATCGAGCAGGGCGTCGTCGCGCAGGACACGGTTGCGCGGCAGGTCGAGGCGCTGCGCCTCCCGCTCCCGCCATGCCGCAACAGCGTGCACGACCGCAAGGTAGGCCGGATCGGTGCTGCGGGTCTTCAGCCGCTTCCACGCCCGGTCGGGATCGAGCCGGTAGGTTTCCGGGTCCAGCAGCACGGCCTCTTCCTCCACCACCCAGTCGGCGCGGTCGTTGCGGCGGAGTTCCGCCATCAGGCCCTCATACACGGCGCGCAGCCAGGTCACATCGGCGAGCGCATAGTCGATCTGCCGGTCGGGAAGGGGACGGCGCGCCCAGTCGGCGAAGCGGGCGCGCTTATCGATCCGCCGGCCGGCAAAATGCTTCACCAGCGTGTCATAGGCCGCCTGGTCGCCGAAACCGCAGACCATGGCGCCGACCTGGGTGTCGAGCAGCGGTTCGGGGATGACGCCGCCCATATGGAAGAAGATCTCGATGTCCTGCCGCGCGGCGTGCATCACCTTGGGCACCGGCGCGGCCAGCAACCGCCAGACGGGCGCCATATCGAGGCCGGGCGCCAGCGTATCGACCGCCCGCGCCTGCTCCGCGTCCGCAAGCTGGAGCAGGCAGAGTTGGGGCCAATAGGTCGAATCCCGCATGAACTCGGTATCGACCGTCACATAGTCCGCTTCCTGCAAACGGGCGCAGAATACGTCGAGGTCCGCCTGGGCCTCGATGAGGCGCGGGTCGGGGGTCGGAATTGTCGGCTGGGGCATGGTCCGGCCTCATAAGCCCGGCCTCGCAGCTTGACAAGCGAAGCCCGCTCATTCCATTCCCGCGCGACCTTCGCCAGACGAGCCCGAAATCCATGCACCCCTACCGCACACATGATTGCGGCGCGCTCAGCCGCGCCGATGTCGGCCGCACCGTCCGCCTCTCGGGCTGGGTCCACCGCAAGCGCGACCACGGCAGCCTGCTGTTCGTGGACCTGCGCGACCGCTACGGGCTGACGCAATGCGTGATCGATTCGAGCCGGGCCGGGACCTTCGCGGTGCTGGACGCGGCGCGCAACGAAACGGTGCTGACGATCACCGGCGAATGCGTCGAGCGCGACGCCGAGACGGTGAACCCGTCGCTCCCGACCGGCGAGGTCGAGGTGTCGATCCGCGAGATCGCCGTGCTAGGCACGGCCGACCCGTTGCCTCTCCAGGTCAACAGCGACGAGGACTATGGCGAGGAGGTGCGGCTGCGCTACCGCTTCCTCGACCTCCGCCGCGACAAGATGCAGCGCAACATCGCGCTGCGCTCCGACGTCATTTCCTCCATCCGCCGGCGCATGATCGAGCAGGACTTTCGCGAGTTCCAGACGCCGATCCTGACAGCCGAGAGCCCGGAAGGCGCGCGCGACTTCCTGGTGCCGTCGCGGCTGCATCCCGGCAATTTCTACGCCCTGCCGCAGGCGCCGCAGCAGTTCAAGCAATTGCTGATGATCGCGGGCTTCGACCGCTATTTCCAGATCGCGCCCTGCTTCCGCGACGAGGACGCGCGCGCCGACCGCTCGCCGGGCGAGTTCTACCAGCTCGATTTCGAGATGGCCTTCGTGACGCAGGAGGACGTGTTCGCCGCCATCGAGCCGGTGCTGGCCGGGGTGTTCGAGGAATTCGCGGACGGCCGCAGCGTCACGCCGCCGCCATTCCCGCGCATCGGCTTCGACGACGCCATGCTGAAATACGGCAGCGACAAGCCCGACCTGCGCAACCCCATCGAGATTGCCGAGGCGACGCAGATATTCCGGGGCTCGGGCTTCTCGATCTTCGAACGCGGCATCGAGCGGGGCGGCGTCGTGCGCGCCATTCCCGCGCCCGGCGGGGCCGCGCAGCCGCGCAGCTATTTCGACCGCATGCAGGACTGGGCAAAGGCGCAGGGCGCGGGCGGCCTCGCCTATGTCACGCTCGACGAGAACGGCGCGCGCGGCCCGATCGCACGCTTTCTGGACGAGGGGCGCGTCGCGGCGTTGCGCGAGGCGACCGGCGCGGGTCCGGGCGATGCCGTGTTCTTCGCCGCGGACAAGCCCGACAAGGCGACCGAGCTTGCCGGCGCCGCGCGCACAAAGCTCGGCCAGGACCTCGACCTGCTTGAGAAAGGCGCATTCCGCTTCTGCTGGATCGTCGATTTCCCGATGTACGAGCGCGACGCGGCGACCGGCCGGGTCGGCTTCAGCCACAACCCGTTCTCCATGCCGCAAGGCGGGCTGCAGGCGCTGGAAAGCATGGACCCGCTGGAGGTCAAGGCGTTCCAGTACGACATCGTGTGCAACGGCGTCGAGCTGTCTTCCGGGGCCATCCGCAACCACGACCCGGCCATCATGTACAAGGCGTTCGAGATCGCCGGCTACGGGCCGGAGGTGGTCGAGGCGCGGTTCGGCGGCATGCTGTCCGCGCTCAAATTCGGCGCGCCCCCGCATGGCGGGTCGGCCCCCGGCATCGACCGCATCGTCATGCTGCTCGCCGACGAGCCGAATATCCGCGAGGTAATCGCCTTCCCGATGAACCAGCAGGGCCAGGACCTGATGATGGGCGCCCCCGCACCCGTCGAGCCCGCCCGGCTCAAGGAACTCGCCGTCCGCCTCGATTTGCCGAAGAAGTGTTAGCGAGCTCCAGGCACGGTATCCGACCGTGCTGGATCGGGAGGAAAGACTCGCAAACACTGTCGCCCCGGATGCGACACCAGCGGCCGTCCAACGAACGGTAGTCGTTCAGCCGGCTCGAATCGTGCTCTATCCTGCCCCGAGGGGTATCGCGAAAGAGAGGGAGCGCGTTCCATGGAACTCGGATATGTCGGCCTCGGCAATATGGGCGGCGCGCTCGCGCGGCGCTTGCTGCTCAGCCGTAAGCTAAGGGCCTTCGACCTGCGCCCGGAGGCGGTGCAGGACATGGCGGAAGCCGGCGCGCAGCCGGCGCAGAGCCTGGAGGCGCTCGGGCAGGCCTGCGATGCGGTGCTGCTCTGCCTGCCGACCTCGAACGAAGTGCGCGACGCCATTTTCGGCGAGGGCGGCCTTGCAGCGGGCATGGCGCCGGGCGGCATCATCGTCGATCAGACGACCGGCGACCCGAATGCGACGCGCGCCATGGCAGCGGAACTGGCGGAGCGCGGGCTGGAGTTGATCGACGCGCCGGTCTCCGGCGGCCCGCACGGCGCCCATGCCGGCACCATCGCGATCATGGCCGGCGGCACGGAGGCGCAGTTCGCCCGCGTGCGCGCCACCTTCGAGGCGATCGGCCCCAATGTCTTCCATTGCGGCGATGTCGGCGCGGGCCATGCGATGAAGCTGGTGAACAATGTCATCGCGGCCAGCGTGCGCGCGGCGACCTTCGAGGCGGTCGCGATGGGCGTGAAGAACGGCCTCAGCCTCGCCGCCTGCGCCGAGGTGCTGCACAAGGGCTCTGCCCGCAGCTACACGACCGAATTCACCCTGCCCCGGCTCGCGGACGGATCGGGCAAATCCAATTTCGCGCTGGAGCTGATGCTCAAGGATATACGTCTGGCCACGCAGCTCGGCGCCGACAGCGGTGCGCCGATGTTCGTCGCCAATGTGGTCCGCAACCTGTTCCAGCAGGCCGTGAACCAGCATGGCGGCAGCGAGGACGTGAATGCGCTGATCCACACCGTCGAGCGCAATGCCGACGTCAAGGTCGTCGGCGGCTGACCCGGGACGAGGGAACGAGAGGAAAACGACAATGGCTCTTTACGAACTGCGCACCTATACGCTTTACGTCGGCAAGATGGCCGAGGCGGTCGAGGCCTATACCAATTACGGCTGGCCGGCGCTGGAGCCGCACAAGGACAAGCTTGTCGGCTATTTCCAATCGGACGCCGGCGCGCTGAACCAGCTTGTGCATCTCTGGAAATTCGACGACGACGCCGACCGCCGCCGGCACTGGGCGACGCTCTACGCCGACGAGGCGTTCAAGACCTTCGGGGGCAAGATCCGGCCGCTCATCATGTCGCAGCAGAACCAGCTCCTCCTCGCCGCCCCCTGGGGCCCGCATCCCTGAGGGTGGGCGCTCGCCGACACCGTCGCCCCGGACTGCGATCCGGGGCCCAGAACGGTCTCCAGACCCGGCATGGCCCCGGCATTCTGGACCCCGGATCTCCGCTGCGCTCCGTCCGGGGTGACATTTGAGGGCCTGCCGGGCCGATGGCCTCACCCCTGAGGACGGGCGATCACGAACACTGTCGCCCCGGCCTGCGAGCCGGGGCCCAGCCCTGCCGTTGACGCCCGGCAGGAAGAACGGGAGATGGCCCCCGGTTTTTCGCTGCGCTCCGGCCGGGGTGACGGTGTGGAGGGCCGGGGTATTCGCTGACGGGCCGGCAGACCGCCCATGCCGATCGGAGGACCCGACACGACAGACTCTGTATCAGCGATACAGGGCTTCGGCATCGGCGCTGTTTGCGAACGCTGACCGCTCTTCGCGGAAACGCCTCGTTTCCTCGACAGCCAGTTTCATCGCCTCATCCGCACTCAAACCGGACGCCGCGCGCGCCCGGTCGGCGATTTCCCTGGAAGAGCTGACGGTAGTGCTGCTCACTTCTCCCCCAGCAAGCTGCACGCCTCCATCGCGGCGTAGGTGAGGATGGCGTCGGCGCCGGCGCGCTTGAACGCCATGAGGCTCTCCAGCAGCACGAGGTCGTAGTCGAGCCAGCCGCGCTCGCCCGCCGCCTTCAGCATCGAATATTCGCCGGAGACGTTGTAGGCGACCGTCGGCACGCCGAAACGCTCCTTCACCCGGCGTATCACGTCGAGATAGGGCAGGCCCGGCTTGACCATCACCATGTCGGCGCCCTCGGCGAGGTCGGCCGCGATTTCGCGCAGCGCCTCCTCGGTGTTCGCCGGGTCCATCTGGTAGGTCTTCTTGTCGGCGGCCCCGAGCGCGCCGGCGGAACCGACCGCATCGCGGAACGGGCCGTAGAAGGCCGAGGCGTATTTCGCCGAATAGGCGAGGATCGAGGCGTCCTCATGGCCCGCCGCGTCGAGCGTGTCGCGGATGGCGCCGACCCGCCCGTCCATCATGTCGGAGGGCGCGATCGTGTCGCAGCCGGCCTCGACCTGCACCCGCGCCTGCTCGCAGAGCACATGCACCGTCTCGTCGTTCAGGATGCGCCCGTCGCGCACGATGCCGTCCTGGCCGTGGGTGGTGAACGGGTCGAGCGCCACATCGCAGACCACGCCCATTTCGGGTGCGGCGGCCTTCACCGCCCGGATCGCCCGGCAGACGATATTTCCCGGATCGAGCGCATGTTCGCCGTCATAGGTCTTGAGCGCGGGATCGACATAGGGGAACAGCGCCACGGCCGGAATGCCGGCGTCCCGCGCTTCCAGCACCCGCTCGACCAGCAGCTCGACCGACCAGCGGCGGACCCCCGGCATAGAGGGCACCGGATCGGCCACGCCCTCGCCGTCCACGACGAACAGCGGCCAGATGAAATCCTGCGGCCCGAGGCGGCTCTCGGCGACCAGCGCGCGCGTCCATCCGGCGCGGCGGTTGCGCCGCGCCCGCAGGCGCGGATAGGCCCCGAGCGGACGCGCCGGCGCGGCATAGCGCGGCAGTTCGGTTTCGCGGTCCCTGGGCATGGGCGCCTCCCCGTGCAGCAACGGGCGCAATACGCCACGGCGGGCGCTTCCGGTCAACGCTGCGAGAGCGCGCACCCCGCCGGAGAGACGTCTTGACCGCACACGGCCGCGCGTTTCATCCTGCCGGTTCCGGCGAGCATGGGAGGCGCGTCATGTCCGGGCTTCGGACGATCCCCGCGCGCAGCGGCAAGGCGGCGTTCGCGCGCAAGGGGCAGAAGGTCCAGGTCGTCAACACGCACGGGCAGCAGGTGGTGGACTGCTGGGCCTTCGCGCGCCACGACCTGCGCGAGTTCATGTCGATGGAGCACACGCGCGCCACGCTCACGAAGATGATCCCCGAAGTCGGCGACGCGCTCTACAGCAACCGCCGCCGGGCGATCCTGACACTCATCGAGGATACATCGCCCGGCATCCACGACACGCTGTTGGCGGCCTGCGACGACTACCGCTACGGCCTGCTCGGCTGCACCGAATACCACGACAACTGCACCGACAACCTGGCGGCTGCGCTCTATGAGCTCGGCCTGGCGCCGCCGGAGACGCCCTCGCCGCTCAACCTGTTCATGAACATCCCGTGGGAGGAAGGCGGCGGCCTCGCTTTCGCCGCGCCCGTCACGAAACCGGGCGACTTTGTGCTGTTCGAGGCCAATCTCGATGTCGTCGTCGCCTTCTCCGCCTGCCCGCAGGACATCCTGCCGATCAATGGCGAGGGCCGCGAACCCACGGAAGCGCATTTCGAGATTCTGGACTGACCGGCCTCAATCCAACTGCAACACCATCGCCTTGAGATAGGCGGACTCGGGCAGCATCGGGTGGACCGGATGGTCGGGTGCCGCGCCGGCCGTGCGCAGCACGCGGCCCGTGCGCCCGGCCTGGCCGAGGCCGCGGGCCGCCTCCAGGGCGAAGGCCTCGGCCGTCACATTGTGCGAGCAGGAGGCCGCCAGCAGGAAACCGCCCGGCGCGACAAGTCCGGCGGCGAGGCGCGCGAGCTTGCGGTAGCCGCGCAGGCCCGCCCCGAGGTCCTTGCGCGAGCGGACGAAGGCCGGCGGGTCGGCGATGACGAGGTCGAAGCGCTCCGAGCCCGCCGCCTCCAGAAAGTCGAAGACATCGGCGCGCTCGGTCCGGACCCGCTCGCCGACGCCGTTCAGCCCGGCGGCGCGCTCCGCCAGTTCGAGCGCGGGCCGGGAGCGGTCCACCAGCACGGCTTCGCGGGCGCCGGCAAGCGCCGCCCGGATGCCGAAGCCGCCGAGATAGGCGTAGAGGTCCAGCACCCGCGCGCCGTCCGCCAGGCCGGACGCAAAGGCCCGGTTGTCGCGCTGGTCGTAGAACCAGCCGGTCTTCTGCCCGCCGAGCGGGTCGCAGAGGAAGCGGCAACCGTCCTCGACCAGATCGACCGGCCCGGAGACCTCGCCGAAGACAACACGGTTCTCAGCCTCCAGCCCCTCCAGGCCGCGCTGGGCGCTGTCATTGCGAAACACCAGCGCGTCCGGCTGCAGCACCTCGCGCAAGGCTTCGATCACCGGCGTTTCCAGCCGCGCCATGCCGGCCGCATTGAGTTGCGCCACCGCCACCCCGCCGAAGAGATCGACGATGAGGCCCGGCAGGCCGTCGGCTTCCGCGTGGGCAACCCGGCACCAGGGCGCCACTCCCAGCCGCTTTCTGAGGTCGAGCGCCGCGCTCAGCCGCGCCGCCAGCCAGCCCGCGTCGATGTTCCGTTCCGGGTCCTCGTCGAGCCGGCGCACGGCCGCAAGGGCGCGCGGATTGAACATCGCCGCGCCGAGCGCCTGGCCGTCGGCGCTCTCCAGCCGCACGAGCGTCCCCGGCTCAAGCGCCCGCAGCGCCGCCGACATGGCGATCTCGTTGGCATAGGCCCAAGGATGCCCTGCACGGAGGCGCTTCTGCCGGCCGGGCAGGAGCCGGACGACGGGTCGCGGTTCCATGACGGCGGCGAGACTCCCACATCCCCGCTTGCCGGGCCAGACGCTTTGGGGAATGTTCCGGCGCCGCGAGCCGGGAGCGCGCCGACCGGCTGCGGCGCGGCGGGGATACCGGCTGCCTGGCCGACGCGGCGGCGGCAATCGCCGCGGCCGGCTTCTCCGCCGTCGATAATGTCGAGTTGCGGGATGCGGAAGACCTGGCGCCGATGAACCGCCTCGACCGCCCCGCAAGACTGCTGGCCGCCGCCCATCTCGGCCCCGCCCGCCCGATCGACAATATCGCGGTGGAACCTGTCGGCCCGTGAATGCCCGAACTGCCGGAATCGGGGCGATTGACAAGGTCGCTACCGGTTGCCACCATGGCGATTATGAGATCGGTTGGAATCAAGGCGCTGAACAGCCGGCTGAGCGAATATGTGCGACTGGCAGCTTCCGGCGAGACAATTCTGGTGACCGACCGCGACCGGGTGGTCGCGGAAATCGGCCCGCCGAGAGAGACCCGGAGCCCGATTCTCGCCGACGCATTCCTGGCCGATGCGGTGCGCAAGGGCTGGTTGACGCCGCCGCTCGTTGTCAATGCGGGGGTGCCGCCGCGACCGGCTCCCGTCGCAACGCTGGCTGAAATTCTCGACGAGCTGGATGCCGACAGAAGCGAGCGGTGATCTATCTCGACACCTCCGTCATACTCGCGCATCTCCTGGCGGAGGACCGCAGTCCACCGGAATCGCTTTGGCGCGAGACGCTGGTTTCCAGCCGATTGATGGAAGTCGAGACCTGGACCCGGTTGCATGCGCGCGGGCTTGCCGACTCGCGCGGCGAATACGCCCGCACGCTGATCGCAGGGGTCGCCATGCTGGAACTCGTCCAACCGGTAATTGCACGGGCGCTGGAGCCCTTCCCCGGCCCTTTTCCCCCGCGCTCGCTCGACGCCCTGCATCTGGCGTCCTGCGCCTATCTCCGCAATAGCGGTCAAGCGGTCGCGCTCGCGAGCTACGACCGCCGAATGACCGTCACCGCCCGCGCGATGGATATTCCCGTTTTCGATCTGGATGCTCCGTGACCGGGACACCCGGCGCATCCGTCTCCCGAAGGCCCGACGGGTAACCCCGGCAACGCCTGGACGGGGCGCCTGAGGTTCAAGCCTTACGCCATTTCCCGCGGCCGGATCGCCCGCAGCGCCTCCGCCGCCTTCCGCGAAGCCAGCGAGAGATCGTAACGGTCCTGGAGGTTCATCCAACTCTGGGCATCGGTGCCGAAATAGCGGGCGAGGCGCAGCGCCGTGTCCGCTGTCAGGCCCCGGCGGCCGCGCAGGATCTCGGCGATCCGCGCAGGCGTGACGCCGATAGCCCTGGCCAGAGCCGCCGAGGACAGCGCGAAAGGCTCCATGAAGTCGTGCTTCAGAACCTCGCCGGGATGGATGGGGTCCAGTCGCTTCATAAGGCAGGCCCTCCTTCAAACGCTCTCAGTGGTAATCGACGATTTCCGCATCGAAGGCATCTCCGCCCGGAAAGCGGAAACAAAGCCGCCACTGGTCATTGATCCGAATGCTGTAGAAGCCCGCGCGGTCTCCTCGGAGCGCTTCGAGCCGGTTCCCCGGTGGCACGCGCAGGAAGTCGAGCGTCGCAGCGGCGTCCAATTGAGCGAGCTTGCGCCGGGCAACCCGCTCGAAACCGATAAAACGCCGTACCCTGTAACCATTGGCAAGCCGTTCTGTATCCTTGCAGCGGAAGCTCCGGATCATGGCGCTTTGAATATCGTATATCGATAAACGATAAGCAAGAAAAATAAGTGTGGGCCAAGCCGCTTCCCCTCCCCTGCCCTGTCAAGCTAGGCTGGGTGCCTGGGGACGGGTCGGCAGCCCGATGATGCAGCGACGGGGACAGGGATGAAGATTACCGGTATTCGCACGATGACGGCGGACGTGCCGCTGGCGGAGCCCGTCATCACCGCGATTCACGATGTCCGCTCGATCGGCTATGTGCTGGTCTTCGTCGATACCGACGCGGGGGCGACCGGAGAGGGCCACCTCTTCTCGCTCCCGGCCAGGCATCTGGCGCCGCTGGAGGCGATGATCGCCGTGCTCGGCCGGTCGCTGGTCGGCGAGGACGCGCACCGGGTCGAAGGCATCTGGCACAAGCTCTGGACGGAGGTGAACTTCGTCGGCCACAAGGGTGTTTCGCTGTTCGCGCTCTCGGCGCTCGACATGGCGCTCTGGGATGCGCGCGGCAAGGCGCTCGGCCAGCCGGTCCACCGCCTGCTCGGTTCCTGCCGCGACTCCGTGCCGGCCTATCACAGCGGCGGGCTCTGGCTGTCCCGCTCGCAGGACGAGCTGGTCGCCGAGGCAAAGAGCTTCCTGAAGCAGGGCTTCCGGGCCATGAAGATGCGGCTCGGCAAGCCGCGCTGGCAGGAGGATGTGGAGCGCGCCGAGGCGATCCGCGACGCCATCGGCCCCGATATCCGGCTGATGGCGGACGCGAACCAGGGCTTCGATGTCACCCATGCGCTCCGGCTCGGCCGCGCCCTGGAACCGGTCAACCTCGACTGGTTCGAGGAGCCGGTGCCGGCTTACGATGTGGCCGGCCATGCCGCACTCGCAGCCGCGCTCGACACGCCCATCGCCACCGGCGAGACGGAATACACCCGATACGGCTTCCGCCCGCTGATCGAGGCGAAGGCGGCGGACGTGCTGATGCCGGACCTCGGGCGCGTCGGCGGCGTCACCGAGTTCATGCGCGTCGGGCATATGGCGCAGGCCTGGGACCTGCCGGTCTCGCCGCACCTCTATTCCGAGCCTTCCTTGCAGCTTTGCGGCGCACTGCAGAACTGCGCCCTGCTGGAATACATGCCCTGGTCGGCCCCGCTGTTCAGCGAGAAGATCGTATTCAGGAACGGCAGCGCGGAAATCCCCGACCGGCCGGGCCTCGGCTTCTCCTTCGACCTCGACGGGCTGGAGAGCCACCGCCTCGCCGCTGCCGGCGACGGAGCGGAGAAACCCGCACCGAAACGGCCCGCCCGCCGCGCGGCGGCGAAGAAGGACGAGGCGCCCGCGCCGAAGACGGAGGCGAAGGCGAAACCCGGGGCGCGCGCCGCGCCGAAGGCCGGAGACAAGCCCGAACCGAAGGCGGCGGCAAAGGCCGAACCGAAGCCGGAAGCGAAGGCTCCGCCCAAGCCGGCGCCGGCTCCGAAGCCGGTCCGCCGCAGCCGGCGCGAGCCGGGCAAGACGCCATGGTATCTTCGCCGCGACACGGAGGATGCGTGACATGCCGGATGGAACTCGGGGACTCGCTGACATGCAGGTGAAGGCGCTCTCCGGCTCCTGCGGGGCCGAGGTGCGCGGGATCGACCTCACCTCGCTCGACGACGAAGGCTTCGCCGCGGTGCGCGAAACCTTCCTTAGCCACAAGGTGCTTTGCTTCCGCGACCAGAAGCTGGACGAGGAAACCCTGATGGCGTTCGGGCTGCGCTTCGGCCCGCTGATCGTGCATCCGAACCTGATGGCCGAGGGCAAGCATCCCGAGGTCATCGCGATCCGCAAGGAGCCCGGGGACAAGGCGGCGGTCGGCGAGAACTGGCACACCGACACCACCTGCCTGGTGAAGCCGCCGTTGGGCTCGGCGCTCTACGCCCTCGAGGTGCCGCCGGCGGGCGGCGACACGCTGTTCGCGGACCAGCAGGGCGCATGGGACATGCTGTCGGACGGCATGAAGGCCACACTTTCCGGCATGCGCGCCGTGCATAACGACACCCGCGTCGCCGGGCCGGCAACGAACTTCAACGCGCTTCGCTCGACCAGGAACCGCGAGGACGACGCCTGGACGCCGACCGAGTGCGTGCATCCGGTGGTGCGCACCCATCCCGAGACCGGCCGCAAGGGCCTGTTCGTCAACCGCGCCTACACGATCCGCTTCGAGGGCATGACGGAGGCCGAGAGCACGCCGCTGCTCGACTATCTCTACGCCGTGGGCGAGCGCGTGGAACTGA
The DNA here is from genome assembly GCA_965261985.1 of Alphaproteobacteria bacterium. Taxonomy (GTDB): domain Bacteria; phylum Pseudomonadota; class Alphaproteobacteria; order Bin95; family Bin95; genus Bin95. Next base: position 1,760,664 of record OZ253490.1, on the reverse strand, counting down.
CCTGCCGCGTCTCCTGGGAGCCGGGCTCGCTGACTCTCTGGGACAATCGCTGCCTCAAGCACGCCGCCATCAACGACTATCCCGGCCACCGCCGAGAAATGCGCCGCATCCAGATCGAGGGCGACCGGCCAAGCTAGGGCGCGCGAGCTTTCTATGCGGCGTGACCCTCGCGCTCCGCTCGCGGATGCGGACCGGGCGGCGGTGGATATCGCGCGCTTTATCGAAGGCATGGACGGCAGCGCCTATTTCGGCGACGCACTGGTTCAGGCTGCGGTGGAGCGCAAATTCGAGATCATTGGCGAGGCGTTGAACCGGCTGCATCGCGACCACCCGGAAGTCGCCGAACGGATCCCCCGGCTGTGCCGGATCGTGGATTTTCGCAACTTCCTGAGTCTCAGTTACGACCGGGTAGAGCCGGATCGCGTATGGGCATATGCCCAGCGCGACCTGCCGCAATTGCACCGGACCGTGCAGGAGTTTCTGGCCGAACTGGGGCCGCTGGAGGAATGAACGCCGACCGCCTCTCATGCCGGTCCGGGGATCGGAGCGCGGTGCCGGGCCCCTTCGGATGGGGGATTATATATGAAAGTGCCCATGCGTTCGCGTGACTAGACAAGTCCGAACAGTGCCAGAGCCGCATATCCAAGGCCACCGATCACGGCCAATACCCAGAGAGCCGTGAATGTCAGCAACCCAATCTCGCCGCGCTGCAACGGAACCAGAAAGAGCTTGACGAAATTGGCCAGCGTGTATTGAAGCGCGCCGACCAAGACTATGAGCACCAAGACTCCACCGATCCACGCCATGTTAGTCGCCTGTCGGCCGGGGTTCCCGCTTGAGATAGTCCCATTCGTCTTCGGCGCGCGGCGGTGCCGTCACCAGCGCCCGTAGCACATTCTCCGGACTGTCGGGGATGGAGTCGGGTTCCGGCTTCTCGACGGGCCGCCCGACCTTTCCTTGCTGTACGGGTTTAACCGTATGATTGGCTCTCGTCGGCATTATCTTCTTCCCTTGTCCTATATCTCTAACTGCCAATTACTTTTTGATCAAACAGCGCTGCGATTTGTTCCGCTTCCAGATTTCCTCCGGGCAACAAATTGGCCTTACGTAAAATATACGGAGGGAATTTCGTAAGCAAATACTCATTCCTGAACCATCGACGAAATAGTGGTAATGCGGTGTCCGGATAGGCCCAAGGTCTTTGGGGGTTGCTTTCTGCCTGTGGGTAATAGCTTGGATAATTGTGTTCATATCTAATGCGAGGACCGTATTTTTTCTCTAGATCGTTGGCGGTCCAATAGTTTCCCCACGCGAGTCCGACACTAATATCTGGCAACGTCTTATCATTTACACTAGGGTCGGCATTGATGAGATCGACTGCAAGGCCGGTGGTTTCATTGAAGATAATGAAGTGTCCTGAAGGAGCGCTATCCTTCAGGATGGATACCCGATCATTAAAATACCGCCACTTGTCTGGTGGCACATACTGAAGGGCTTTATAGATGAAGTTCTGGAGTCCGTATCTTGCGAGGTCCCGATAGCTCGCAATTGCGGTTGCGCTGGGGCTTTGTGTTTCAAAGGCGTAATACTCTAATATTGCCATGCACACTATGTCTGGATAGGCGAAATGAACTGAACCATCTTTTGTTATGCTCATGTAAAGATTCGGGTCCTCGTAACCGTTTCTGAACAAATATTCCTTTAGAAAATCATTTCTTCCTCTGCCAATGACAGGGTCGCCAATCTTTTCAGCCCATTCTCTGGTAATGTCGAAAATGACACTTCGTGCCACACCGGCCATTTTCGCGAGGCCTCTTTGAGTCAGGTAGGGCATGCCGTTTGCTAGGACACCCATCTCGACCCCGCCCACACTCTTTTCAACCTCAATACCTATGTTGAGCTGGTACTGCTTGGGGGGTGCCGGGTGATCGACAGAAAGTGCCACTAACTCGTTGATATTATTGGTCTTAGGGGGTGCCGGGTGGGATTCCTTTTTCTTTGAACTTCTAGCCATGTGCAAGGTCCCTATAGGTCAAGCGTTTCCCAATCATACCCTGTGCCATTGCGGCAAGCTGATCAACGGTGTCGCGCGGCCCGGCCTTGGCCTTCTCCCGCACGAAGCCCTGTAGCGTCTTGGTATCCGTGCCGGGAACGGCTCGCGCGCTAACACGGTTGGTTTCCCGGTCCTTGGCGCCAGCGACGGCCGTCTTGCCGACCGCACCGCGTCCCGTCAACTCTTCCCGTTTGGCTCAGGGCAATCGCTTTTGGGTCTGTCATAGTGCGGCGCGTATCATTTTGAGCAGGAAGTCATCGTTCCATGCTGCGCGCTTGAGTTTTCCGCGCATGGCGTCCCTGGTCGGTTCGCGCCGTGCGATGTTCAGGGCGAGGCGTCGCAGCAGAGCGAGGTTTTCGGGGCCGTGGTCCTTGCGGTTGCGCTGGCGGTCCTCGTTCATGGTCACGTCGAGCACCCAGTGCAGGCAGTTTTCAATGGCCCAATGGGCGCGCACGGCGTGCTGGAAGCGTTCGGGCGAGAGCGGCGCGCTCATGATGTAGTAGCGGGTTTCGGTTGTCGTCTGCCTGGCGGTTTCGCGCCTCGCCTCGATCTTGCCGATCGCGGCCAGGCCCGGCCAGTCATGATGCTCCCGCAGCCATGCACTCTCGTGGCAGACAGTGGCGCGGCGCGTCTCGATGCGCCCGTGATCGCCGTCAACATGCTGACATGATTGCAGTTTGTCCGCCTGGGCGGGATCGGCCAGATAAAGCCGCACATCCTCATACAGGCTGTCCTGATTGGCCTTGAGCGCCAGAACATAGTCCCCGCCCTTGGCGGTGACGGCCTCGGCTGTCGCCCTCTGGGTATGCATCGCGTCCGCCGTCACGATCCGGCTCTCGAGCGCCAGCATCTCAAGCAGCCTCGGCATGGCCGCGATCTCGTTGGACTTGTCATCGACCTTCACCTGGCCGAGCACCAGACGGGCCTCGGCTGCGAAGGCCTGCACCAGATGCACCGGCGAACGCGCGGCGGCATCGGCGAAGGAACGGCGCAGCGACTTGCCGTCAATGGCGATGACATCGCCGTCCAGCACCGCCGCCCAGTCCTCCAGAAGCCGCAACAGCACTCCCTGCAGGCCGCCGGGATCGAGGGCGTTGAACAGGTCCGAAAAGGCATCGTGGCTCGGAATGCCGTGCTTCAACCCCATGAAACGGCGCAAAAACCCCTCCTTGGCCCGCCCATACCGCTCCATGTCCGCGCAGCCCTCCCCGCCGCACAGCGTCGAGAGCAACGCGATCATCAGCATCTCATGCAGTGAATGCCGTGTCGCATTGCTGCGCCGCGGATCGCCAACCCCTTCGAATACCGTCGAAAACTCCCCCATCTCGCACTCCCAAAACCTGAACCGGAATCGGCAGTGTGAATCGACAACGCCAACACATCATCCCTAATTCTCAAAAGCGATTCCCCTGCCGTTTGGCCTTGGGCATGTTCTTGCGCTTGCCGCCGATATAGGTTTCGTCGACCTCTACCGGGCCGGTGAAGGGGCCGCTCTCCCGCGCCCATGTCTCGCGGATGCGATGGGCAAGGCGCCAAGCGGTCTTTTGCGTGATGCCAAGGTCGCGGTGCAGCTTCATGCTGGCCTGCCCCTTGAGGCCCGTCGTCATGAGGTAGCCGGCGAGCGCCCAAACCTGAAGGCCCAGCTTGGACGACTGCATGACGGTGCCGGTCTTGACCGAGAAGCGCTTGCGGCAGTCGCGGCAGCGATAGGGCATAGTCTTGTGCGCCGCGCCGTCCTGCACGCTGACAGACCCGCAGCAGGGGCAATGGATGCCGTTCGGCCAGCGGGCCTTGACGAACCATGCCTCGGCCGTCGCGTCATCGGGGAACATGCGCATGACCTCGACCAGAGACATGCCCTTGCGAAAGTGCTTGCCCGGTGCGTTCTGTGCCATGTCTGCCTCCGTTCTTTATGGAAGCAGAGTGCCATAACGCGGAACGGGTGTCAACAGAAAATGGGCACTTTCGTATATAATCCCCTTCGGATGCGAGTAGTGCTTCGGGCAGGCGTTCCGAACCGGAAATAATTCCTTAACAGGGCTTGACCTCAGAAAATCCGTGCTAGAATGGGCTTGAAGGAAGCGGCATCCGCGGGCCGCCTTCCTTCGCCCCGGCCCGGTGCCGGAACGACCCCGATTCAGCAGACAGGCGAAGTGCGTCCTGTGTTCGGCTCGCGCGCGCAATCAGGTGCGCGATATGCGCGCCGGCGCGAAACGCGCACGCACCCCCGCCCACGCCCGCGCACGCGATACGCGCGAAAAAGGGTCGTTCCCGCACCGGCCCTCTTTGTCACCCCGGACGGAGCGCAGCGAAGATCCGGGGTCCAGTCTTCCCGGACCTTTCCGGGGTGTGAGGCCGTTCTGGGTCCCGGCTCGGGGGCCGGGACGACAGTTTCCACCACCTCTTCCTCGCCGGCCCGATGCGGCTCGATACCGCAGCGGATGGCCGGACCGAACGCAAGCGGAACGAAGGAGCCGCCGCCCATGCTTGACGCGACCGCCGTGCTTTCCACCCGGCAGGAGGCTTTCTGCCGCCATTTCACCGCCTCCGGCAATGCCGCAGACGCCGCCAGGCGCGCCGGCTATGCCGAGGGCTCGGCGCGGCAGACCGGCCACGCCCTGCTGGAGCGGCCCTACATTGTGGAACGGGTGCGCCGCATCCGCATGTCATGGCAGCGCACCGCCAGGGACGAGGCGCGAATCGTCCTCACCCGGCTGGAGCAGGCCTGGGATGCCGCCGCCGCCAGCGGCTCGGCCTATCTCATGCTCCAGGTTGTCCGCCTCCAGGCCGAGATCGCCGGGCTTGTGAGGCCGGCCGGCATGCGCCGCGCTGTGCTGTGGCCGGTTGCCGGCGAGGACGAGTTCGGCGAGATGGCGGCCGGCAACGCTCCCGAAGCCGGAACCGCGCCCGGCCCGCTCGCCGAGGCCGTGCGCAGGGGCCGGGACCGGGCCGAGCGCGTGCTCGCCCGCCACTGCGCCAACCGGGAGGCGCTCGAGCGGCAGGAAGACTTCGACGAAATCGCGCATGCCCAGACCGCCGAAAGGCTCACGGAAGCCGTCGAGGAGCGGGAGCGCCTGCCCGTCAGCTTCGAGCCGCCCGCCCCGCCCCCGGCGGAGGGCCGGCCGCAAGCCGACGACCCGCCCGAGGAGACTTACGAAGAAGACGGGTGGGTCGGCGACGAGCGGCCCAGCGACGAAGACAGGGTCGATGGCGCCGAAAACGACTGGCTCTACCAGCGCCGCAACGGTTTCGCCGAACTCTACGACCCCTGGACGCCGGAGACCGTCGAGCTCCGAAGGCGGAACAGCCTCGCATGAGAAGACGCGCGCTGCGGCAACCGCCCCTTCCATCCGGACGAACCGGACGGGCCGGACGACGGCGAATTCGCACCGGGCCACGACGCCTCATGACAAAACATGACATTTCGGGACATCCCCGATGCCCCGCGCCGGGCGCTATCGCATTCGAGGCCCCATCCGTCGCCCCGGCCCCCGAGCCGGGGTCCGGGCAGTCGAGACCTCGCCGGGTTGGAGGAGCGGCAGAAAGAGGCGGCGCTCAGCCGACCGGGCAGAAGTCGTAAGTGCCTATGCCCTGCACGATCAGGAAGCGGGCGCGACCGCCGTCCTGCCCCGTGACCCGGTGCGCAGTCATCTCGGGCACGGCGCAGCTCTCGCCGGCTTTCAGCAGGTAAAGCGCCTTCGGAGCGCGGGTTTCCACCGAGAGCACGCCTTCCAGGCAATAGAAGGTGTCGGTGACCTCGCTGTGGTAGTGCCAGGGCACCTCCTGCCCCTCCGCGAGCGTCAGGATGCCGACGCGCAGCGCGTCGGTCCGGGCCACCGTCTCGCGGCGCTCGATGACATAGGGCCGGGCGTCGGGGTCTGCCATCGGTCGCACTCCCTGTGCCGCGCGCTGCGAACGACCCGGACACTCTGTCCGGTCGGCCGCGCATCCGTCTCGACGAGTCGTATGAGGCTGTCACGGCAGCGTCAAGCCGGCCGCCGCCATTGCGAAAGGCGGGCTTCGCTCCTAGATAGGGTCCCGCCGCTGCCGGCAGCGGCATTCGGAGGTCGCGGGCAGGCCATGGGCATTCCGTTCGTCAAGATGCACGGACTCGGCAACGACTTCGTCGTGCTGGACGCCCGCGCCCGGCCGCTCGACTGGTCGGAGGCCGGCTATCGCCGCGCGGCGGACCGGCGCACGGGCATCGGCTGCGACCAGTTCATGGTGCTGCGCCCACCCGCTGGCGACGGCGATGTCTTCATGGAAATCCGCAATGCCAACGGCGACGAGGTCGAGGCCTGCGGCAACGGCACGCGCTGCGTGGCGGCGCTCATGTTCGACGAGCGCGGTCGCGGCGAGGCGGCGATCGAGACCGTGGCCGGCACGCTCCGGGCGGCGCGCGCGCCCGGCGGGTCGGTGCGGGTGGACATGGGGCCGGCGCGGCTCGCCTGGGACGAGATTCCGCTCGCCCACGCCGCCGATACGCTCCGCCTGGACCTCGCCTGGGGCCCGTTTGCGGCGCCGACGGCCACCAATATCGGCAATCCGCACGCCACCTTCTTCGTGAAGGGCGCTGAGTCGCTGGACCTCCGCGCCATGGGGCCGAAAGTCGAGCATGACGCGCTGTTTCCGGAGCGTGTCAATGTGGGCGTGGCCCAGATGCAGGGCCGGGAGGCGATGCGGCTCCGGGTCTGGGAGCGCGGCGTCGGCATTACCCGCGCCTGCGGCACGGGGGCCTGCGCGGCCGTGGTCGCCGCCGTGCGCCGGGGCCTGGGCGAGCGGCAGATGGAAGTGCGCCTGGACGGCGGCGCGCTCAACATCGAGTGGCGCGAGAGCGACGGCCATCTGCTGATGACCGGGCCGTCCGCGCTGAGCTTCCGGGGCGAGCTCGAGGCGCATGTGCCGGAGGCGGGGCCGTGACCGCCGAGATCGTCACCTTCGGCTGCCGCCTCAACGCCTGGGAATCCGAGGCCATGCGCCGGCTGACGGCCGAAGCCGGGCTTGAAGGGGCCGTGGTCTTCAACACCTGCGCGGTCACGGCCGAGGCCGAACGGCAGGCGCGCCAGGCGATCCGAAAGGCCCGGCGGGAACGGCCCGATGCGGAAATCGTGGTCACCGGCTGCGCGGCGCAGATCGCGCCCGAACGCTGGCTGGCGATGGAGGAGGTGGACCGGGTCGTCGGCAATGCCGAGAAGCTGACGACCTACGCCTGGCAGCCGGATAGTCCGCCCGCGCTGGTGAACGACATCATGAGCGTGCGCGAGACGGCGGCGCACCTGCTCGACGGGTTCCAGGGCCGGGCGCGCGCCTTCGTGCAGGTGCAGCAGGGCTGCGACCATCGCTGCACCTTCTGCATCATCCCCTATGGGCGCGGCCCCAACCGCAGCGTGCCGCTGGGCGAGATCGCCGCGCAGGCCCGCCGCCTGCTGGAGGCGGGCGCCGCCGAGATCGTGCTGACCGGCGTGGATATCGCGTCCTGGGGCGCCGACCTGCCGGGGGCGCCCCGGCTCGGGCAGATGGTCCGCCGCCTGCTGGCGCAGGTGCCGGAGCTCGGCCGGCTCAGGCTCTCCTCCGTCGATCCCGCGGCCATCGACGGTGAGCTCTTCCGGCTGCTGGCCGAGGAGCCCCGGCTGATGCCGCATCTGCACCTCTCGGTGCAGGCCGGCGACGACATGGTGCTGAAGCGCATGAAGCGCCGGCACAGCGCCGGCGATGTCATGTCGCTCTGCCGGCGGCTTCGGGCGCTGCGTCCCGAAATCGCCTTTGGCGCCGACCTGATCGCCGGCTTCCCGACCGAGACCGGGGCGATGTTCGCCGGCAGCCTCGAACTGGTGGAGGCCTGCCCGCTCACCTGGCTGCATGTGTTCCCTTATTCGCCGCGCCGGGGCACGCCGGCCGCGCGGATGCCGCAAGTGGCGCCTCCCCTGCGCAAGGAGCGCGCCCGGCGTCTCAGGGCCGCAGGCGAAGCGGCAGCCGGGCGCTTTCTCGAAAGCCGGATCGGGTGCACGGAGCGCGTCGTCGTGGAGCGCGAAGGCGTCGGGCGGACGGAGCATTTCGCACTCGCGGCGCTTGAGGGCCCGGCGCCCTCCGGCTCGGTCCGGGACGCGCGGGTCCGGCGGGTCGAGGCCGGGAGGCTGGTCGCGGAGGTGCTGGCGGCGTGAGCTGGCTTCGGCGGCTGAGGCAGGGGCTGTCGCGATCCTCCGACCGCCTCGCGGAGGGGATTGCGGGCATCTTCAACCGGCGGACGCTGGACGACGAGGCGCTGGAGGAGCTGGAAGACCTGCTCATCATGGCCGATCTCGGGCCGGCGACTGCCGCGCGCCTGGCATCCGGCCTCGCAAGCACGCGCTTCGGCAAGGAAGTGTCGAGCGACGAAGTGCGCGGCGTCCTGGCGGACGAGATCGCCGGCATGCTGGAGCCGGTGGCGCGGCCGCTGCTCGCCGACCCCGCGCGCAAGCCGCATGTCATCCTGGTCGTCGGCGTGAACGGCACCGGCAAGACGACGACGATCGGCAAGCTCGCGCACGCCTTCCGCGCCGAGGGGCGGTCCGTGCTGCTGGCGGCCGGCGACACCTTCCGCGCCGCGGCGGTGGAGCAATTGCAGCTTTGGGGGGAACGGGTCGGCGTGCCGGTGGTGGCGCGGCCGACGGGGGCGGACGCCGCCGGCCTGGTCTTCGACGCCCACGGGCAGGCAATCCGCGAAGGCACGGACATCCTGCTGGTCGACACGGCCGGGCGGCTGCACAACAAGGCCAACCTGATGGACGAGTTGCGCAAGATCGCCCGCGTGATCGCCAAGCAGGATGCGGGTGCGCCGCACGACACCGTGCTCACCCTCGACGCCACCACCGGGCAGAACGCGCTGCAACAGGTTCGCGCCTTCCGCGACATGGCGGATGTGACCGGGCTGGTGGTGACCAAGCTCGACGGCTCGGCCAGAGGCGGCGTGGTGGTGGCGCTGGCGGAGACTGTCGGCCTGCCCGTCCACGCCGTCGGCGTCGGCGAAAGCGAAGACGACCTCCACCCCTTCGACCCCCGAGACTTCGCCCGCAGCCTGATGGGTCTGGAGTGAAGGGCGGGTGGCAATGCTATCTGGAATGCGCGTTCGAGGTTCTGGATATGCCCGGTCGCACCTTTCCGACTGTCACCGTCTCCCTAACGCCACAAGTGACTACAGCAGAAAAGCGACAACCGGGGCGATTCATGAATTCCCAAGCAAGACCGATAGGCGATGGAACTTAGATTCCGGACCGCCAATATCCGGCGGTTGTGCGAACAACATCAATTCGCCGTCCGACAACTCGGACCGGAAAGCGCGAGGAAGCTGCGGACTCGCCTGAGCGAACTGAGGGCGGCCCCCTGCGTTGCCTTGTTGAAGGCAGGACGTCCCCATCCCCTAACGGGTCACCGGGATGGCCAATTCGCCCTCGACCTCTCGCGAGGACATCGACTGGTGTTCTCGCCCGTTCCGGAACCGCCGCCGCGTCATCGAGACGGTGGCATTGACTGGTTCCGGGTAACATCGATAAATGTCTCTTACATTGGAGACTATCATGACTGACTCAGTCGTGCCGTTCGAGCCGGACTGGGCTTCGCCGCCTGGTGACACGATACTCGATCTGCTGGAGGAATTGGGTTGGACGCGGGAGGAGTTCGCTCGCCGAATCTGCTACAGCCTCGAGCATGCCAATCGGCTAATCAGCGGCGACGCGCCGCTGACCAAGGATGCAGCACTGCGGCTGTCCTGCGTATTGGGATCCAATGAAGAATTCTGGCTGAGGCGCGAGGCGCACTATCGGGATGACCTTGCACGGCTGGCAATAAGGGACCGGATCGCCAGAATTTCATCCTGAAATGAACTCATCCTTCAACTTGTCGGCCGTCCGCGTCGGACAGCGAGCCGGGCGATGACGCCGCGGAGTGTGCGGACTTCCTGGTCGGTGAGTCCGGCGCGGGCGAAGACGGCGCGCAGATTGCGCTGGACCGTCGGGCGCAGCGCCGGTTCGCGGTAATAGCCGGCGGCCTCCAGCGCGCCGTCGAGATGGCGCCAGAAACCCTCGAAGACCTCGGCCGCGGCGCGTTCGCTGGGTAGCGGCGGCCCGGGCGGCGGGCCGGCCATGCGCCACTCCCAGGCCATCAGGAAGACCGCCTGGGCGAGATTGAGCGAGGGGAAATCCGGGTTGAGCGGCGCCTCGACGATGGCGGCGGCAAGGCCCACCTCGTCATTGTCGAGGCCGCTGCGTTCCGGCCCGAACAGCACGCCCGCCCGCGCTCCCGTGTCCCGGAGGAGCCGGGCCGCTTCGCGGGGTCGGTGAACCGGCTTTTCGACATCGCGCCGCCGCGCCGTCGCCGCCAGGACGAGTTGCAGGTCGGCAACGGCCTCCGCCGCCGTGTCGAAGACGCGCGCGCCGTCGATCACGGCGTCCGCGCCGGCTGCGGCCGCCCGCGCGGCCGGATTCGGCCAGCCGTCGCGCGGGGCAACGAGGCGCAGTTCGTCCAGCCCGCAATTCAGCATTGCGCGGGCCGCCATGCCGATATTCTCGCCGAGTTGCGGGCGCACCAGGACGATAGCGGGCGGGCGGCTCACCGTTCGGCGTTGAGCAGCTTGTAGGTCAGGCTGTCGTTCAACGCCTCGTAGGACGCATTGATGATGTTCCCGGAGACGCCGACCGTGGTCCAGCGGGCGCCGGTTTCGTCCACGCTTTCGATCAGCACGCGGGTGACAGCCGCCGTGCCGTCGCCCGGCGTCAGGATGCGAACCCGGTAGTCGGTGAGCCGCACGCCGGCGAGGCGCGCATAGTCCGGCAGCAGCGCCAGCCGCAGCGCGGCGTCGAGCGCGTTCACCGGCCCGTTGCCCTCTGCGACCTGCATGGACCGACGCCCGTCGACGGTGAGTTTCACCACCGCCTCCGACATCGTCACGAGCTCGCGCCGGGCGTTGAGGCGCCGCTCGTCGGTGACGCGGAAGCTGTCGAGCGACCAGTAGTCGGGCACGGTCTCCAGCATCCGTCGGGCGAGCAGTTCGAAGCTCGCTACCGCGCCGTCATAGGCATAGCCCTGGAACTCGCGCTCCTTCACCAGATCGACCAGGCGCGCGACACGCGGGTCGTCCCGGTCCACGTCGAGCCCGATCTCCCGGAAGCGTGCGAGAATGTTCGCGCGGCCCGACTGGTCCGAGACCAGGATCTGGCGTTTGTTGCCGACCGCCTCCGGCTCGACATGCTCGTAGAAGCTTGGGTCCTTCTCGACCGCCGAGACGTGCAGGCCTGCCTTGTGCGCGAAGGCCGAGGCGCCGACATAGGGCGCGTGGCGGTCGGACGGCCGGTTGAGCCGCTCGTCCAGCGCCCTTGAGACTTGTGTGAGGCGCGCAAGCCCGTCCGCCGGAACCCCGGTCTCGAAGCCCATCTTGAGTGTGAGCGTCGGCAGCAGCGTCACGAGATCGGCATTGCCGCAGTGCTCGCCGAGGCCGTTCAGCGTGCCCTGCACCTGGCGCACGCCCGCGCGCACCGCCGCCAGCGTGTTGGCAACGGCGTTGCCGGTGTCGTTATGGGTGTGGATGCCGAGTCGGTCTCCCGGCACAGCTTGCACTGCCCGCGCGACGGTCGCCTCGACTTCGTGGGGGAGCGTGCCGCCATTGGTGTCGCAGAGCACGACCCAGCGCGCGCCTGCCTCCAGCGCCGCTTCCAGCGCCTTGAGCGCATAGTCCGGGTTCGCCTTGTAGCCGTCGAAGAAATGCTCCGCGTCGAACAGGGCCTCCTTGCCGCGCCGGACGATCTCGGCGATGGAATCGCGGATCATCGCCAGGTTCTCGTCGAGCGGGACACCGAGCGCCGCCTCGGCATGGCGCGCATGGGCCTTGCCGACCAGGCAGATCGTATCGACGCGGGATCGCAGCGTGACCGCGAGACCCGGATCGTTGGCGGCAGAACGCCCCGCCCGGCGCGTCATGCCGAATGCGGTGAGGCGCGCACGGGACAGCGCCGGCGGTTCCTCGAAGAAACCGTCATCCGTCGGGTTCGCCCCCGGCCAGCCGCCCTCCACATAGTCGACGCCGAGCGCATCGAGGTCGCGGGCAATGGCGGTCTTGTCCGCCACATTGAAATCGACGCCCTGCGTCTGCGCACCATCGCGGAGCGTCGTGTCGAAAAGGTAGAGGCGGTTGTCGTTCATGGCGGCCCCCCGGGCCGGACGGGCAAGCGCCGGGGTATAGCGCCCCAACGGAGCCGGGTCGAGACGGACGGCGATCGTCTATCGGAGATTGAACGTCGGCCCTCCTCGGTTATGGTGGCGCTCCGCCCGCAACGCGAACCGACTGCCCATGAGCATTCTCGTCACCGGCGTCGCCGGCTTTATCGGCATGCACGCCGCCGCCGCCCTGCTCGCCCGCGGAGAGGTCGTGACCGGCATCGACAATCTCGACGGCTACTACGACCCGGTGTTGAAGCGCGCGCGGCTGGCCCGCCTCAACGGCCTGCCCGGCTTCACGTTCCTGCGCGCCGACATCGCCGACGATGCGGCGATGGACCGTTTGCCGCTCGACGGGGTGGACCGAATCCTGCATCTCGCCGCGCAAGCCGGCGTGCGCTATTCGCTCGAGAACCCGCGCGCCTATGTCCGCGCCAACATTGCCGGCCACCTGAACCTGCTGGAGCTCGCCCGGCGACGGGGCGTGTCGCATTTCGTCTATGCAAGCTCCTCCTCGGTCTATGGAGATGCCGGCTCCGGCCCGCTCGCCATCGATGCGCCGGCCGACCGGCCCTTGTCACTCTACGCCGCCACCAAGCGCGCCGACGAGCTGATGACACAGTGCTATGCGCATCTTTACGGCTTCCGCGCGACGGGGCTGCGCTATTTCACGGTTTACGGTCCTTGGGGCCGGCCCGACATGGCGCCGACGCTGTTCGCCCGAGCAATGCTGGCGGGCGAGCCGATCCCCGTCTTCAACGAAGGCAAGCTCGCCCGCGATTTCACGTTCGTCGAGGATGCGGTCGCGGGCACGCTCGGAGCGCTCGACCGGACCGGGAACGGCCATCGGGTCTATAACATCGGCAACGGCCGCGCCGAGCCCCTGATGCGGTTCATACATACGCTCGAAGCGGCCCTTGGTACGCGGGCGCGCATCGACTTCCAGCCGATGCAGCCGGGCGACGTGCTCGCAACATGCGCCGATATCGGCGAAGCGGCGCGGCACTTCGACTACGCCCCCCGGACCGCAATCGACGAGGGGTTGCCCCGCTTCGCCTCCTGGTACCGGGGCTATTACGGCGAAGGCGCCTAGCCAGAAACCGGAAGAGGCGGGAAACGCCGGGCCAAGAGGCTGATATGCAATTTAAGCATTTAGTTTTCCAAAAAATGCATTTTGTAATTCCAATGCAAACCGGTACGCGGACTTGCTCGAATATGCGGGCATACCGCGCCGTTCGCACCGCCGGGCCGAACTGCGAGAAAGGATGTTTAGGCAACAGCACCGGCCGGTAAAGCAAAGATGCCTGAAGCCTTATGAAACTATCCGATAGCCCTGCGCCGCATATCGCCGGACCGCTGCCCGCAGCGAAGAGCGTCGAGCGCGATGACCAGCGACTGGACCAGAACGATATGCGGTGCCAACGGGGCAATCCGGTGCACGTCGGCATCGCGCAGCACCAGGCAGAGCCTGGAGTCGCGGGCGAGCCGGTTCACCTCGGAATCGGTTATCGCCAACACGGGAACCCCGCGGTCATGCCCATCGGAGACGGCGTCCAGAACCGCCTCGGGCAGCTCGTCGAGACCGATCACGATCAACAGCTCATCGGAGCCGACGGTTGCGATCTGGCGGGGCAACGAACCGCCGACAGGGTCCAGCATGTGACACCGGCATCCGAGTTCGATCAGCCAGTATGCCAGGCAGGCGGCCACCGAGTGCGCCCGTTGCTGCCCGATGAGGTAGATGGCGCCTGCCTCGTTCATCATTGCGGCCGCCTTGCGGAGCACGGCCGTATCGAAGGTGTCCTTCAGGCGTTCGACGGCAAGAGCGGAGGCTCCGGCGAACTCGTCGAGGATCGCCGCAGGGTCGTCGCCCGCCGCGGTCTCAAGCCGGCCTCGACTCTCGTGAACGCGCTCCCGGTAGGATTCGGAGCCTTCGATCAGCCGCAGTCGAAAGACGTCCTGCAGTTCGGTGAAGCCCGAACAGCCGAATGTCTTGGCAAACCGGACGACGGTGGAGGGTTGGACACTGCATTCCTTCGCGATTTCCGCCACGGTTTGCAGCGCGAATCGGCTGGGGTCCGCCAAGGCATGGCGGGCGATGCGCTTCAGGTGTGGGCTGAGTGCCTCGAACCGATCCAGAAAGGCTCTGTGCAGCCCGGGATAGTCCCAAGGCAGCTCTGTGCTCGCCATATCTTTCTCCACCGCAGCATCGCCCGAGGCCCGGCAGCAGCTTGATGGCACAAGTTGAAGCAATTTTCTACGGCCTGTGCCAAGAGAAGTGAATATAGCTCCTGTTTTATCATTGATAATAGAATATATTTTCTTTTATAGTTTCCGATGACTTCGGAAGGAAGACGCGGTGCCTCGCAAGACAAAACCCAGCAGACCGGACGGAAACTCCAGTTATGTCAACCTCCTACCGGCTTTCCCGGACCGTGGCGGAGCGGGCACGCGCGGTCCTGCGCCCATCCGCTTATCTGGACTGCGACCGCCGGATTGGAACCGGAACGCCAATCCCGTTCGCTATAGCCTCGACATTTCGAATCGTTGCGAGCATGTACTCGCCTTCCTTGTTGCCCGGCGCATCTGCCGGAGGTGCATTTCCTTTCCGGCATAGTTCGGGGCGCAGTTCCCGCGACAGGCCGTCATTTTCCGACCTGCAACCGAATTTCCTCCCTCGTCACGACGAACCCGGATGGTCGCCGGAACCGTCTGCCGTCCGGCCATCGCGTGCGGACCGGCCGATCTTGAAGCCGCGCGGGAGCGCCGTTCGATGCTGAACGAGGTCGCTGACGCAACCATCATTGCCATCGAAGACCTGAAGGAGAACGTCGATGCGGCCGTTCTGCGGCGAGCGGCCGAGATGCTGGACAGCGCCAACACCATCCATGTCGCCGGCTACAGACAGGCATCCTGGATCGCCGCCTACCTGTTCTACGACCTGACACGGCTCGGTTGCCGCTGCTACCGACTCGATTCGCCCGATGGCGCGGCGCAGCGGAATGTCTCGGTCCTCGGCGCTGGCGACCTGCTGCTGGCCGTCTGCTTTTCCGACGATGACGATTCGGCCGTCAGGGTCGCGGCGGCGGCAAGGGCGCGCGAGGTTCCGGTACTCGCCTTCGCGCATTCGACCGAGCACCCCCTGGCCGGTGTCTCAAACCTCTTCATCGCGATGCCGGCCTCCCCCGCACGCCGCTTCCAGCCCTGGGCCGCCCGCATGATGTTCGCCCAGGCGTTCGTCTTCGCACTGGAGAAACGGCGGGCGGGTCGGTTGTGAGGGGCCGCGGCGGTTTCGTCGTGGATTTCTTGCACCGGCCCGAAATGAAGCAGACTCCGGATACCGCTTCCTCCTGACGCCTCGTGCGACGGATATTCAGAGATCAAATCCCTCCACAGAATTTTCCCCGATTTCGTGAACAAACTGCCGGAACCGTCCAGGCCGGGCACCTCCGGCCTCCGCCCGCCCGGGACTTCGATTCAATTCGGCACGATCGTGCGATAATCCCATCGTGGCGAGATTCGGTTCGACACGAGGGAAGAAGCGATTTTTCAAGGACGAAGGAATGTCGAAGGCGAGCGCCGCAATGCCTGACGCGCTGCTCCGGAAGCTGCAGGACCGGGGCGCGCACATCGGCGTCATCGGGCTCGGCTATGTCGGCCTGCCGTTGGCGCGCGCCTTCCACGAGGCGGGATTTGCCGTGACAGGCTTCGACACCGACCCTGAAAAGCCGGCGCTGCTCGCCGCCGGTCGGTCCTACATCATGGATGTCGCCGATAGCGAGGTCTCGTCCATGACCCGCAGCGGCCGGTTCGATGCCACCGGCGACTTCGCCCGCCTGGGGGAGGCCGACGCCATTGCGATCTGCGTGCCGACGCCGCTCGGAGCGGGCCGTGAGCCGGATTTGCGTTTCGTCGAGGCAAGTGCCCGCGCCGTTGCCGCCACGCTGCGGCCGGGGCAACTCGTCGTGCTCGAATCGACCACCTGGCCCGGCACAACCGAAGAGGTCGTCAAGCCCATTCTGGAGCAAGGCGGGCTCCGCAGCGGCCGCGACTTCTTCCTCGCCTACGCGCCGGAGCGCGAGTCTCCGGGCAGCGGCGAGCGGCGCATCCCGCGCGTCGTCGGCGCCGACGGACCGGAGGCGCTGGCGCTTGCCCGCACGCTCTACGAGGCCGTTTCGCCGGCGGTGCATGCCGTGTCGTCGCCGGCGGCAGCGGAGGCGGCGAAACTCACTGAAAATGTCTTCCGCGCCGTCAACATCGCGCTCGTCAACGAACTCAAAGGCATTTACGCCGGGATGGACGTGGACATCTGGGAGGTCGTCGAGGCCGCCAGCACCAAGCCCTTCGGCTACATGCCTTTCTATCCCGGCCCCGGCTGGGGCGGGCACTGCATCCCGATCGACCCGTTCTATCTCGCCTGGAAGGCGCGCGGCGTCGGCCTGCCGAGCCGTTTCATCGAACTCGCGGGCGAGATCAATGCCGAAATGCCGGAGCGCGTGGTCGCAAGGCTGGCCGAGGCGCTAGCGCCGGCGGCGCTTGCAGGCCGCCGCATCCTGCTGGTCGGCGTCGCTTACAAGAAGAATATCGACGACACGCGCGAAAGCCCGGCGCTGCGTCTCTGGGATCTGCTGGCGGCGCGCGGGGCCGAAGTCGCCTATTACGACCCGCATGTGCGGGCGATTCCGGCCACCCGCGCCCATCCCGAACTTGCCGGCACGCCTTGTCTCGACTGGTCGCGGGAGGCGCTCGCCGGTTTCGACGCCGCGCTTGCGGTGACGGATCACGATGCGGTGGACTGGGAGGCTCTGGCGGCGGCGGTCCCGCTGGTCGTGGATACCCGCAATGTTTACGATGACAGGCCGCGCCCGGCGCGGATCGTCAAAGCCTGACGGAGGAGAGTGCCATGGCGGCCATGCGCGTCACCCATCCCGATGTGGCGGAACCGCCGCCGGAGACGTGGTCGAACTGCCTAGTCGCGGGGAACCATATCTTCGTGGCCGGCATGACGGCGCGCAACGGCGCAGAAATCCTCGCCGATGACGAATACGGGCAGGCACGCGCGATATTCGAGAAAATCGCCAAACTGCTGGAGGCGGCCGAGGCGTCGATGGCCGATGTCGTCAAGGTCGTGATCTATGTCACCGACATCTCGCGGCGCGAGGAGGTCTGGCGGGCGCGGCGCGAGTTCTTCGCGGGCGATTTTCCGGTCTCGACCCTGGTCGAGGTGAGCGCGCTCGCCATGCCGGAACTCAAGGTCGAGATCGAAGCCATCGCCGTCCGCTCCGGCTGACGGCCCGGCCGCCCGGCCCAGCTTCAGTAAGGCGTGCCGTCCTTGCGGGTGAAGCGCCACTTGCCGTGCGCGCCCATGACAGCCTGGATATCGTCCTTCGGATAGCTGCTCTCGTCGCCTTCGGGACGGTCGCCGATTTCGAGGATCACCACATCCCGGTCGGTGCGGTTGAGGATATGGTGCGCCTCGCCCCGCGAGGGGAATCCGGCGCACATGCCGGGAGCCATCCGGGTCTCGCCGGAAGGGGTTGCCAGCGTCGGCTCGCCCTCCAGCACATAGACCAGTTCGTCCTGCCTGCTGTGCGTGTGCATCAGCGCCGACTCGCCGCCCGGCGCGATCCGGGTGAGGTTCACGCCGAAATTCTTCAGGCCGAAGAACTCGCCGAGCGCCCTTTTTTCCCTGCCTGCCATGCGGCTGAAGAAGGGCTCAGGGTAGTTGGACGGCTTGGTCCGGGGCGGAACATAAGCGGCGGCAACGGCCGGCGGCGCCTTGTCGTTCGTCATCCTTCAATCCCTCGCCGCGCTGCGGCGGCCGCGTTCGGATCGGTTCCGCCTCAGGATATCCCGTCCCGGTCCATCGGAACATGCCCCGGCTCCGCCGCAACCCGGTCGAGCCAGGCGCGCACGGCCGGAAAGGCATTGAGGTCGAAGCCTCCCTCTTCGGCCGCATGGGTGTAGGCATAGAGCGCAATGTCGGCGACGGTCATCCCTTCGCCGCCGAACCAGTCCGCCCGGCCCAGATGGCCTTCCATGACCGCGAGCGCGGCGCGGCCGCCCTCCTGCTTGGCAGGAAGCTGGGCGCGCTGTTCGTCAGTCATCCCGGTATGCTGGATCCAGTGCCGGGCAACCGCGATGAAGGGCTCGTGGCTGTATTGCTCGAAGAACATCCATTGCAGGGTGAGCGCGCGAGCGAGCCGCTCCGAGGGCAGGAAGCGCGAGCCTTCCGCCAGATAGAACAGGATCGCATTGGACTCGGCGAGGCACACGCCATCCTCCAGCTCCAGCACCGGGATGCGGCCATTGGGGTTCTTCTTCAGGAAAGCCGGCGTTCGGGACTCCCCGTTCAGGATATCGATCTCGACACGGTCGTAGGCGATGCCGAGATGGGCGAGCAGCAGGCGGGGCTTGTAGCCATTGCCGGAGGTATGGTTGTCGTAGAGGCGGAGCATAAGCGGTTCCTTCCAGAGTCCGGTTGTCGCCCAATATCCCGAACGCGCGCCGGGCGGTCCTGTGGCGTTTTTGCCCATTTTCGGTAAGATCGCGCCACTATACCCAGCCATCCGCCTCATTCGCGCGTCGTCGCACTGGCCTATGACGGCCTTTGCACCTTCGAATTCGGCTGCGCATACGAAATCTTCGGCCTTCCCCGGCCGGAGCTGGACTGCCCCTGGTACCGTTTCGACATCTGCGCGGCCGAGCCGGGGCCGCTGCGTGCAGCCGGCGGGCTTGCCGTCGAGGCGCCTTACAACCTGGGTCTGGTCGAGCGGGCCGACACGGTGATCGTGCCCGGCTGGCGGGGCGCAACCGAGCCTCCGCCACAGCCCTTGCTGGATGCGCTGAAGCGCGTTCCGGAACGCGGCGGCCGGCTGGTGTCGATCTGCTCGGGCGTGTTCGTGCTCGCCGCCGCCGGCGTGCTCGACGGGAAGCGCGCGACGACTCATTGGCGCTACACCGAATCCCTGGCCCGGCGCTATCCCGATATCCGTGTGGACCCCGATGTCCTCTATGTGGACGAAGGCTCGGTGCTCACCTCGGCCGGCAGCGCCGCCGGCCTCGATCTCTGCCTGCACATCGTCCGCCAGGACCACGGCGCGGCCATCGCGAACAATGTCGCCCGGCGGCTGGTGCTCGCGCCGCACCGGGACGGCGGCCAACAGCAGTTCGTCGCAGCGCCCATCGCGCGCGCGGCCGGGAACGGCAGGCTGGCGGCACTGCTCGACTGGCTCCCCGGCCATCTCGACGAGGAGTTGAACGTCGGCGACCTCGCGCGCCGGGCCGGCATGAGCCTCCGGGCCTTCCAGCGCCGCTTCCGGGAGACGCTCGGGACGACGCCCGGCGAGTGGCTCGCCCGCCAGCGTGTCGCCCATGCCCGGCAGCTCGCCGAGACGACCGACCTCACCGTGGAACAGATCGCTGCGCAGTCGGGGTTCGGCTCGGTCGAGACCCTCCGCCATCATTTCCGGCGCCTTGTCGGCACCACGCCCAGCCGCTACCGCCGCAGTTTCGCACAACCCGGAAGCCGGCGGCCGCAGCAGCGGCCGGCCGTTTCGCAGACAGCGCCAAGCGCGTAGAATGAGCAGGATGCCGCGCTAGCTCAGTCGGTAGAGCAGCCGATTTGTAATCGGCAGGTCGGGGGTTCGAGACCCTCGCGCGGCACCAACAAAATCAATGGCTTAGATGATATACGGTGGCACGGGAAGAAGGGTCGTGTCACCGATGTGTCACCAAAAATGCCCAGCGATGCGACGAAGTCCGGGTCGCCGCGTGTGACGGTTCCCGAACGCCCTGACGCCCAATCCGGTGGAGGCGCGCCACGCTGCGACGGCAGAGGCCTATTCGTAACCGTAGTCCCGCCGCGCGCCCTCCGGCGTTACGTACCCATCCCTGAGATCCGCTTCGATGCGCTCCGGACGGCGCCGTGCGGGGTCGCCGTGTCCGCCGCCGCCCGGCAGTCGAAGTCGCACGATGTCGCCCTCGTGGAAGGTCACGTTCGGCGAACTCGACGGCGCAATCGCCTTCCCGTTCACCTCGATCGCCCCGTAGGAACCGTCCGCCCCGCCGAGCAGCCCCCGCGGGGGGAAGCGCATGCGCCCTGCCGAGCCCGACAGCACCAGCGGCTCGCCCTTCCCGACCCGCCCGTCATATGCCCGCAGGATGAGCTCCTGACCGAGACCGCCCCGGAACTCTCCGGCCCCGCCCGAGTCGGGAATGAGCTCGCGCGCCTCGTACAGCACCGGCGTTTCCATCTCCGACCACTCGATGGAGACGTCGCGCACATTGTAGGGAAAGCTCACCGAGGCGAGCCCGTCATCGCCCGGCCGGCCTCCCATGCCCCCGAAGGCGTGTTGGTGCAGCGCGAACGACTCACCGTTCCCGCGCACGCCGTTGACGTAGAACTGCCATGTCGGCATCGAGCCCGAATCGGCCGGCACCCGGTCCGGAGCAATCCGCGCCAGCACCCGGAACATCAGCTCCGAGACCAGCATTCCGGCCGAAAGACGCCAGAAGCACGCTGCGGGAAAGGTCGGATTGAGCAGCGTGCCCTCGGGCACCGACAGGTGCAGCGGCTCATACGTCCCCTGGTTGTTCGGCAGAATCGGATCGCACACGAGCTTGAGCGGCAACGCCACATAGGCGCGCGTGTAATTGATGGGGCAGTTGACCGGCCGGCGCACCTGCGGCGCGGTGCCGGCGAAATCGGCATACACGTCGCTCCCCTCGATCCGCACCGTGACCGCGAGCGTCTGCGGCTCCGCGATGCCGTCGATCTCCATCTCCATCTCTTCGTGGTATTCGCCGTCGGGGAGCGCGGCGATCCCGGCCCGCATCCCGGCCTCCGTGCGGCGCATAATCTCGTCGGCATGCCCGCGCAGCGAGTCGAGGCCGAACTCCGCCGCAAGCCGCTCGAGCTCGCGGCTGCCGGCCCAGCCCGCCGCCACCTGGGCGCGCAGATCGCCGATCATCTTCTCCGCAAAACGCACATTGCGCCGCAGAATCGCGAAGAGCTGCTCGTTCGGCTCGCCGTCGTCATAGAGCTTGAGCGGGGGAATGATGAGGCCCTCTTCATAGACCTCCTCGCTGAGACCCGAGCCTTTGCGCCCGCCGATGTCCACGTGGTGGACGCTGTTGATGGAGAAGCCGATGAGCCGCTCGCCGTGGAACGCAGGCGTGGTGATGAAGACGTCGGCGGTCTGGCCGTTGCAGATCCAGGGGTCGTTGCAGATGTACACGTCACCGGGCCGGACCGTCTCAGGCGGGAAATACTCCAGGAGATTCCGCCCGTACACGGGCATGACCCCGGTATGGCCCGTCGCACCGAGCCAAGTCTGTCCGATAAGACAGCCCCGGTCGTCGTAGAGCCCGGTGGACATGTCGTGCACCTCGACCACGTCGTGGGAGAACGCGGTGCGAAACATCGTCGTCGCCATCTCGTCGGCGATGGCGATCAACCGCGGCCAGACGATGTCCAGGGCTTCGGGCGGCCGGTTTGCACTCATGGCGCTTCCTCCAAGTCGACCGTAATGACCAGCGATCCATAGGCATCGACCTCGACCGTTGCGCCGCCGTCGACGATTGTGGTCGCGGTCGCCTCCTCGACGATGGCCGGCCCTTCGAATGTCGCGCCCGGACGCAACCGGTCCCGGTCGAAGACGCTGAACGGACGCATGCGGCGCTCGCGGGCCGACCAGGCAGGCCGCGTGCCGGGCGCGACCGCCCCCTGCTCCGAGGGAAGCGGTTCTAGCCCGAGCTCCCCGCCTACCAGCTCGCCCAGCACCCGGAGGTTCACGATCTCGGCCGGCACGTCGTCGTAGAAATAGCCGTATTTCTCGCGGTAGAGGGTAGCGAACCGCTGCCAGATCGCCTCGCGGTCGACCGCCCCGTCGACCGGCACCGTCACTTGGTAGCTCTGGCCGATATAGCCGACATCGACCCCGCGCCGGAAGCGCAACTCCCCCTCGGAGTCGAGCCGTCCCAGGAGCGACGCGATCGATTCCGCCATCTCCTCCATGAGCGCTCCGGTGGACGCCGCATCGAGCTCCCCGAGCGGCACCTTGTGGGTGCGCACGATGTCGTAGGCGGGCGGCGCGACCAGCAGCCCGATTGCGGACAGCACGCCGGCCCGGAGCGGAACCATGACTCGCCCGACCCGGAGCTTCGCCGCGAGGTGGCAGGCATGCAGCGGCCCCGCGCCCCCGAACGCAACCAGGGTCGCCTGCCGGGGATCGCCGCCCCGCTCCGTCACATGCATGCGCACCGCCGCTGCCATCGTCTCGTTGACCACGTCATGCACGGTCCACGCCGCCTCGAGCGCCGACTGTCCGCGCGGGCGCGCAAGGTGCTCCTCGATGCCGTCCCGCGCCGCATCCTCATCGAGGCGCATCGAGCCGCCGGCAAAACTGTCGGGATCGAGGTAGCCCAGCAGCAGGTCGGCATCGGTCACCGTCGGCCGGGCGCCGCCCTGGCCGTAGCAGATCGGCCCGGGGTCGGCGCCGGCGCTCTCCGGCCCGACCTGGACGAGACCCATGGCGTTGATGCGAGCGATGCTGCCGCCGCCGGCGCCGACCTCGATCATGTTGACCGCCGGTACCGCCACCGGAAAGCCGCTCGAGCGCGTGAATCGCCGGGACCGCGCCACCTCGAGCTCGTCGGTGATCGGCATTGCCCCGTTACGGATGAGGCACGCCTTAGCCGTCGTTCCCCCCATATCGAACGAGAGCACCTCCGGCAGGCCGAGCGCCTCGGCGATCCGGCGCCCGACGATGGCCCCCGCCACCGGCCCCGACTCGATCAGCCGCAGTGGGAAGTCGGCCGCGGTCTCGGTGGAGCCGAGGCCGCCGTTGGAGAGCATCACCCTGAGCGGCGCAGCGTAACCGGTGCGAGCGAGCCCGCCGTCGAGATTGCCGAGGTAACGCTGGACGAGCGGCTTCACATACGCATTGACCACCGTGGTGCTGGTGCGTTCGTACTCCTTGATCTGCGGCAGCACCTCGGCGGAGGTGGTTACCGTGAGCTCGGGGGCGAGTTCGCGCAGGAGCCGCGCCGCCTCCTGCTCGTTCCGGGGGTTGACGTATGAGTGCAGGAAGGCGATGGCGACCGAGCCTACCCCCTGCGCCCGCATCAGCGCGACGGCGGCCTCGATTTCCTCCGGCGGGACCGGGCGAAGGACGTTGCCGTCGCTGTAGGTGCGCTCGTCGATGGGGATCCTCAAATGCCGCGGCACCAGCGGCGGCGGGGGGTCGGCCCAGAGCTCGTAGGTCGTCACCCGGACGTGGCGGCGAAGCTCCAGCACGTCGCGGAAACCCCGGGTAGTGAGCAGCGCCGTGCAGGCGCCCTTTCGCTCGATGACCGCGTTTGCGACCAGGGTGGTGGCATGCGCGATGCGACGCGTGCGCGCGACATGCTCGGGATCGATGGAGCCGAACGGCCGCAAGCCTTCCAGGACTCCGACCGAGGGGTCTGCGGGGGTCGTCAGGCACTTCTCCACATGGATGGCGCCGGAACGCTCGTCGTACAGGACGAAATCGGTGAACGTGCCCCCGACATCGCAGCCCAGCCGATACGCCGCCCCTGTCCCGCTCATCGTTCCCTCCCTGCCATTGGTGAGAAATCCAGGTTAGTCCTCGTAGGGGTTCTCGACGCGCGGCCAGTAGGGAGCGGCGAAGCGCTGGAAGGGGATCGTCGCGAAGTCCGGCGGGATCGCGCCCTCGCAGGATATATATGCGATCCGCGATGCGAGCGGGGCGAACCCGGCATAGAAATGCTGTGTCGATTTGACGGCGATGCCCTTGTAGCCGGCGAGGTCGATGCCGAGCTGGGTCATGCCGTTCGGGTGGAAGACCTGGGTCCGGGTCGAGGTGAGGATGAGGTCGATGCCCGCCTCGGTCGAAAGCCAGGCGGCCGTGCCCATGGGCATGGTGGCGTCCCCGAAGCTTTGGCTGGCGCCCTCGAGAATGCGGTTCACCGTGACGGTCAGGTCCACGGGATTGCCCGAGTCCGGGCCGCATTTGCCCCCGATCCGGAGCCGCATCGTAGCGCCCTCTCCGGCTTCCTCGCAGAAGCGCACGGCGACCGGGTCCCAGTAATAGCCCGAGAGAAGCCCCTCGGCTCCGCGTTCGAGCGCCCGGACAAGCAGGAAGGTCGAATCCGATGGCGCGCCACCGCCGGCATTGTCGGCGACATCGGCCACGACCACCGGGCCGGGGCCCGCTTCGATCAGGTCGAGCGCCTCGTCGATGGTCACGCTTTCCTGCTGCGTCTCCTCGCGCTGCTCCCAGATTTTCTTTCCGAAGGCCCGCGCGGTCTCGGCTGCGAGACCGGCATCGCCATCCGCGATGACGAGCATCTTGGCCGAGGTTTCCGGCACGTCCTGCCACGGGAAACCGTGTGCGAAGGAAACCGACAGGATGCCGTCCCTGCCCTCGGCCGCCTGCATTTCCTCGACGAGGCTCCGCACCGGCTCGACGGGGGTGCGCCACATGCCCACCATCCGGCAATCGTGGACGGCCATGACAGGCTTTGCGCCGCCCCGATGCGCGGCGAGGCAGATGTCGAACAGCTCGGCCGCGCGCTCGCCGACATCGATATGCGGATATTCCTTGAAGACGACGAGCGCGTCGGCGTTCTCGACCATCTCCGGCGTGATCGAGCAGTGCAGGTCCAGTTCGCCGCCAACGACGACGTCCGGCCCGACAATCTGGCGCACGCCGGCCAGGAGGTCGCCCTCGCAATCCTCGTAACCCTCGGCGGTCATGGCGCCGTGCATCGACAGCAGCACGATATCGACCGGCATCGCCGCGCGGAGGTCTTCCAGAATCTCGTCGCGAAAGCCTTCATAGACCTTGCGCACGGTCAGCCCGGCCGGTTGAGCGAAGGCGGCGAGGCTCTCGACGACCTGGCCCTGGCGTTCTTCGGTGGCGGTGCGCCAGACATGCAGGGGCATGCTGAACGCCGAGGCGGGATGCCGGGTCGCGTCGCCGCGGAAGAGCATGGTGTCCTCGAAGGTCTGCATGCCGGTCGGCATGGACGAGAAAGTGTTGGTCTCGGTCCCTAGGCAGGCGATGAAGACTTTCATGTTCCCCCCCAATTCGGTCGTGATGCGCGATGCGGCGATCTCAGTCGTTCCGGATAGCGGCCGGTTCACGCCGTCCGTTTGCAACAACTTCGGCAACGGACGGGAACGCCGCACGCCCCGGCAAGCGGGGCGCTCTGCGGATCATGGCATTTCATGACACGCCGCGACAGTCCCTGCGCCTTCGGGGAAAGCGGACCGGCCTTTCCCCGAATACCGTGCCGCACATAAACGCATTTGAGCCAACCCTCTCCGGGGTGCTACACTCGCGGTCCCCCTGCCACCTGCGTCCCCGGAGGCCGTCCCATGCCGTTGCAGCCGAACTCGCCGGAAGCGCGCGATGTCGCGTATTTGCTTCACCCCTACACGAACTTCCGCCAGCACGAAGAACAGGGGCCGATGGTCATTGAGCGCGGCGAGGGCGTCTATGTCTGGGACACGGGCGGCAAGAAATACATAGAGGCCATGGCCGGCCTCTGGTCCACCTCGCTCGGCTTCCATCACAAGCGCCTTATCGCCGCCGCCGTAAAGCAGATGGAAACGCTGCCCTACTACCACCAGTTCGGGCAGAAATCGCACCTTCCCGGCATCGACCTCGCCGAGAAGCTGATGGGCCTCGCGCCGACCTCGGTCTCCAAGGTGTTCTTCAACAACTCCGGGTCGGAGGCGAACGACACCGCGATCAAGATCATCTGGTACTACAACAACGCCCGCGGCCGTCACCAGAAGAAGAAGATCGTCGGGCGCGTCAACGGCTATCACGGCATCACGTTGGCGGCAGCCAGCCTGACCGGCCGCTCGCTGAACCATTCCGGCTTCGATGCGCCGCTCGACCGCTTCATCCACACCGGCAATCCGCATTACTACCGTTTCGGCGAGGAAGGCGAGAGCGAAGAGGAATTCGCGACACGCATGGCGGAGGAGCTCGATGCGCTGATCGAGGCCGAAGGGCCGGAGACAGTGGCGGCATTCTTCGCCGAGCCGGTCATGGGCGCCGGCGGGGTCATCGTGCCGCCGGCCACCTATTTCGAGAAGATGCAGGCCGTGCTGCGCAAGCACGACGTGCTGTTCGTCGCCGACGAGGTGATCTGCGGCTTCTGCCGGACCGGCAATTTCTGGGGATCCGAGACCTTCGGCATCGAGCCCGACATTCTGGTCTGCGCCAAGGCGCTGTCGTCGAGCTATGTGCCTATCTCGGCCACGATGATCAGCGATCAGATCTATCAGGCTATCGCGGACGCGAGCGCCAAGATGGGCGTGTTCGGGCACGGCTATACCTATTCCGGGCATCCGGTTGCCGCGGCCGTCGCGCTCGAAACGCTCAAGATCTACGAGGAAGACGACATGCTCGGGCATGTCCGCAGTGTCGCCGGGCACTTCCAGGAGCGCCTGCGCGGTTTCGCCGACCATCCCCTGGTCGGCGAAGTTCGCGGCGTCGGACTGGTCGGGGCGACCGAACTGGTGAAGGACAAGGAGACCAGGGAGGCGTTCGCAGCGTCGGACGGCGTCGGCGCACTGGTCAACAACCTCTGCGCGGAGCACGGGCTGATCACGCGGCCGGTCGGGGATGCGATGTGCTTCTCTCCGCCCCTGATTATCCGGAAGAGCGAAATCGACGAGATGTTCGACCGCTACGCCAAAGCGCTCGACGAGGGCCTCGACCTGCTGACGAGGCAAGGCAAGGCAGTCGCATAAACCGGCAAGGCTGCAGCGCCTTGTCGCCACGGTCGCCAGCCGGGCTGCCGCTCTCCTGCCGACGGCGGGGCGGCTTCTCCGGCCGCGCGGTTCGCCTTGTGCGTTTTCACACCGGAAGTCCGGCTGGTGGATCGGGCCGGGAGAGCCGCTAGTCGTGGCGCCCGGACCCGAAGTCCTCGTCCGGTTCCGGGACGTCGAGAAGACCTATGACGGCCGCGTCAATGTCGTGGACCAACTCAATCTCGACATTTGCAGGGGCGAGTTCCTGACGCTGCTGGGGCCGTCGGGTTCCGGCAAGACAACCATTCTTCTGATGCTGGCCGGCTTCGAGGCGGTGACGGCCGGCGACATCGCCCTCAATGACCGCTCGCTGCGCAATGTGCCGCCCTTCCGGCGCAATATGGGCATCGTGTTCCAGAACTACGCCCTCTTTCCACACAAGTCGGTCTTCCAGAATGTCGCCTTCCCGCTCGTCCAGCGCAGTAATTCGAAGCCGGCGATCCGCGAGAAGGTGGAGGCGGCGCTGCGCATGGTGGACCTTTCCGGCCTCGGCGACCGGCGCCCCAACCAGCTCTCCGGCGGACAGCAGCAGCGTGTGGCGCTCGCAAGGGCGCTCGTCTTCGAGCCGGAGATCGTGCTGATGGACGAGCCGCTGGGGGCCCTCGACAAGAAGCTTCGCGAGCAGATGCAGATCGAGATCAAGCATCTCCACGAGCAGCTCGGCATGACCGTCGCCTATGTTACCCACGACCAGGGCGAGGCGCTAACCATGTCGGACCGTGTGGCGATCATGAATGACGGCCTGATCCAGCAGGTCGGCTCGCCGCACGAGGTCTATGAGGAGCCCGCCAACGCATTCGTCGCCAATTTCGTCGGCGAAAACAACAGCTTCGAAGGCCGGATCGAGAGCACGAACGGTTCGGAATACGCCGTCCGGGTGTCATCCGGCGATATCGTTCGGGCCCGGTCCGCGACGCCGCGCGCGAACGGAGAGACAGCGGTGCTGTCCCTGCGTCCGGAGCGCCTGGTCGTCGATCCGGACACCGACGACATTGCGAACCGATTCAGCGCCACCGTTGTCGAGGTGATCTATTTCGGCGCGCATAACCGCGTGAGGCTGGCGATGGCGGGGCGCGACGACATCATTGCGCTCGCCCCCGCCAGCGCCCGCAGCGACGCCCTCGCGCCAGGGGAGACGGTCGAGATCGGCTGGTCGCCGGAGCACTGCCGGGTGCTGGCTCCGGAATGAACGGGCCCGCCGGGATAGCGGACGAAAGAATGGCCGGTCTCGCAGACCGCAGCCTGGAGGCAAAACTCAGACGCGCCGAGCGCCGCCGCTCGCTCAACGCCTTCCTGCTCGTCGCGCCCCTGCTTCTGTTCATCGTCGTGGTGTTCGCGGGCCCGATCCTCTCGCTGCTCTATTTCAGCGTGGACGACCCGAAGCTCGCCGAGGTCATGCCGCGGACCGCGCAAGCCGTGGCCGACTGGGACGGCGCCGAGGTGCCGGGCGAAGAGGCCTTCGCCGCCGTGGTCGAGGAAATCCGCACCGGCTATGCGAACCGGACGGTTGCGGCGGCCGCCATGCGGCTCAACTATGAGATCAGCGGCTTTCGCAGCATGGTGATGCGCACCGGCCGGAAAATCCGCCGCATTGAGGGGCCGCCCTACAAGGAGGCCCTGATCGGGCTCGACGAACGCTGGGGCGACATTACCTACTGGCGGGCGATCAAGGCCTCGGCCGGGCCGTACACCACGCGCTACCTGCTGGCGGCCGTCGACCTCCAAAGGCAATGGGACGGCAGCGTCCGCGCCGCTCCGCCGGAGCGCACCATCTATATCGACTACCTGCAGCGTACCTTCTGGATCAGCTTCTGGGTGCTCGTCTGCTGCATCGCCATCGGCTATCCGATGGCCTTCCTCATCGCCACGTCCGAAAAACGCTGGTCGCGCTTCCTTCTGGTGCTGGTGCTGCTGCCCTTCTGGACTTCGCTCCTGGTGCGCACGGCCGCCTGGGTGGTGCTGCTCCAGAACAAGGGCATCGTCAACGACTTCCTGCTCTACGGGGGTTTCATCGACGAACCCCTGTCGCTGATATTCAACCGGACGGGCGTCTATATCGCCATGGTCCACATCCTGCTTCCCTTCCTGGTGCTGCCGCTCTACGCCGTCATGAAGAACATTCCGGGCAGCCAGATGCGCGCCGCCGCCTCGCTCGGCGCAAAGCCGCTGGCCGCTTTCCTGTCGGTGTATCTGCCGCAGACCCTGCCCGGCCTCGGCGCCGGGTGCATCCTGGTGTTCATCCTGTCGCTGGGCTTCTACATCACGCCCGCCCTCATCGGCGGTGCGTCCGACCAGATGCTGAGCTACCTGATTGCCGAATTCGCGACGCGGACCGGCAATTGGGGCATGGCCAGCGCCATCGCGATCCTGCTGCTGCTGAGCGTGGCCGCCCTCTACCCGATCTATCGGGGGCTGGTGCGTGGCGGCAGCCTCCGGCTAGGCTAGGCCGGCCGATGGCGATGCCCGTCAACGCCACGCGCGGCCAGCATGTCTGGTACTGGTGCCTGCGCCTGATCTGCGGTCTCGGTTTCGTTTTCCTGATCGGGCCGATCGTGGTCATCGTGCCGATCTCCTTCAGCTCGGGCAGCTTCCTCAGCTATCCCCTGCCCGGCTTCTCGATGCGCTGGTACGACACCGTCGTCGAGCCCTTCCCCTGGATGTTCGCGCTGGAAAACAGCCTGATCGTCGCCGTCACGACAACGATCGTCGCCACCTCGCTTGGCACGCTGGCGGCCTACGGCCTCACCCGCGCCGACTTTCCCGGCAAGGCAATCGTCTTCGGGCTGCTGATATCCCCGCTCGCCGTGCCGCTCGTCATTACCGCGCTCGGCCTCTACTTCTTCTTCGCGCGGATCGGCCTCGTGCAGACGCATATCGGCCTGATCCTCGCCCATGTCGTGCTGGCGGTGCCTTTCGTCGTCATCACGGTGTCCGCGACGCTGAAAGGGTTCGACTGGAACCTCGTGCGTGCCGCCGAGAGCCTGGGCGCGCGGCCGCTCGCCGCCTTTTTCCAGGTCACCCTGCCGCTGATCCTGCCGGGCGTGCTGGCAGGCGCGGTCTTCGCGTTCGTCACATCCCTCGACGAGGTTATCGTGGCGATTTTCCTCAGCGGTCCCGCGCAGATGACCTTGCCGCGCCAACTCTTCACGGGCCTGCGGGACCAACTCGATCCGTCGATCGTGGCGATAGCAACCTTATTGATCGCCTTCTCCATTGCCCTGCTTGTCGTTGTTGAATTGCTGCATTGGCGAACCGCCCGGCAGCGGTCCGGGGAGGCGGATTGAGGGTGGCGCGGCGGCTCGGGAAGGAAACCGGTTGCGTATCGCTCTCCGGGCTAGGAAACTGGCAGTTTGGGACAACGAGCAAGTGCCGTTTACGGCGGAAGGGAGAATCAGTCATGGAAACCATCGGGAGGAACTTCAGATCCCTTTTCGCGGTTGCCGCGGCTGTCGGACTGCTTTCGGGAGCCGCCGAGGCCCGGGACTTCACGATCTCCAGTTGGGGCGGCTCCTATCAGGAAGCCCAGCGCGAGGTCTATTTCAAGCCGTTCAGCCAGGAATCGGGCATCGCCTTCCTGGAAGACGTCTATCTCGGCGGCTGGGCCCAGTTCCAGGCCATGCAGGACACCGGGCAAATCCCCTGGGATGTCGTGCAGGTCGAGACGTCCGAGCTGGTGCGGGGCTGCGAGGAAGGCGTGTTCGTCCAGCTCGACTGGTCGAAGCTCCTGCCCAAGGAAGACATGCTGCCCGACGCGGTCACCGAATGCGGGGTCGGCAACCTGGTCTGGTCGGTGGTTATTGCCTACAACGCCGACACCATCTCCAAGGCGCCCGCCGCACTCACCGATTTCTGGGACACGAAGACCTGGCCCGGCAAGCGCGGCATGCGCAAGGGGCCGAAGCTCAACCTCGAATATGCGCTACTGGCCGACGGCGTTGCGTCGGCGGACGTTTACAAGGTGCTCAACACGCCGGAGGGCGTGGACCGGGCATTCGCCAAGCTCGACGAGGTCAAGCCGCTGGTGCAGTGGTGGGAAGCAGGCGCGCAGGCGCCGGAATGGCTCGCAGCCGGCGATGTCGAACTGAGCGTGGCCTATAACGGGCGGATCACCAACGCGCAGAAGGAAGGCAAGAACCTGCAGATGCTGTGGGACCGGACGATCTTCGCCATCGATTCCTGGGCCATTGTCGAGGGCGCTCCCAATCAGGACGCAGCTTACGCATTCATCAAATCGACAACCGATCCCGGCCGCCAGGCCGCCTTCACGAAGGCCTACGCGTACGGGCCTACGCACAAGGAAGGCGTTGCGATGGTCGATCCGGAACGGGCGATGAGCCTGCCGGCGGGCGACAATCTGGCGACCGGACTGTTCGGCGGCAGCCAGGAAGCGCTGGATTTCTGGGTGGACTTCCAGGAAGAGCTGACCGAGCGCTGGAACCGCTGGGTGTCGCAGAACTGAGCCTGTAGCAGCGGATGCGAGCCGGGCCGGCGCGGGACCTTCCCTGCCGGCCCGGTTCCATCGCCTGCGAAGGCCTGCCCCCCGCCGGGCCGGATGCTCAGGCCGGCGGAAGCACGAAATCGAACCGCCCGCGCCACATGCCGGCGGCGGTCCGGTCCAGGCGCAGCAGCAACCCGTCCCTGTAGATGAAGTCGCGGGCGTTGGCGTCCTTGAGGTCCGGGAAATAGACCTGTGTGGTGAGCAGCCGCGTCGTCCTGCCCTGCACCTTCACATGGATATGCGGCGTCCGGCCTGTGTAGCGTCCGGGCCGGATCGTCTCGAACCGGAATGCGCCGGTAGAGTCGGTGAACCGGTGCCCGCGATAGCGGAAGCCCCGGTTGTCGTAGCGTCCGTGCCCGTCGCTGTGCCAGATATCCACGACGGCGCCGGGCAGGGGCCGGCAGTCGGGCGTGAGCACCAGGCCCTGGAATACCAGCGGCTCGCCCACCGCACCGGGTTCGCGCAGGTCGGCGCGGCGGGGCGTCGATGGTGTGTAGAACGGCCCTTCGGTCTGCGCCAGCGTGCCCGGCGTGCAAACTGGCGGCGGCGCGAGCGCGAGGCCGAGGTCGCCCGGCGCTTCCGGAAAGGCATAGCCCAAAGGCGTCGAACGCGCACAGGCCAGCAACGGCATAACTGCCGCGCCCGCCAGCCCAGCTACGACCGACCGCCGTAAGATGCTACATTGCGACATCGGGCAAGCGTAACCCATCCCTGCTCGGGAGTAGAGGGCTGCAACCGCGCCACCCGGACGGTACGCGCAGGACCCACACAAGAAAAAGCCGCCTCCCCGGCAGGGGAGGCGGCGATTTCGTTTATCCCCGACGCGGTTACTTGCTGGCGTCGATGATGTCTCCGAACGGAACCCAGCGCTCCCCATCGAAGCTGTGGAGCTGCTCGGCCTGGATCGGGTAGAAGTCGTCCGGCGCCGTGTTGACCAGAATGCCCGGCAGGACCATCGGCAGTTCGACGTCCTTGAGGTTGGCGGCGCAGGCCATGATGCCCTCGCGCGACAGGTCCTTGCAGCCGTCGAGCGTGATGTGCATCAGCCTGGAGACGTTGTAGCCATAGGCATAGAAGACGTCCGTCAAGTCGGTGCCGGGCATGTGCTCCTCCATGAAGCCGACCCATTCCTTGTAGCCCGCATCGTCTTTCCACCGCGGGTCCACCGGGTCCTTCACATAGTTGGCCGTAACCAGGCCCTTGGAGCAGTCGAGGCCGGCCGGCGTCAGCGTCGCGCCCACCGAGGAGGACACATTGTTCAGCAGATGCACCGGCTTCCAACCGATTTCGCAGGACTTGCGGATCGCCTGGGCGGCGAATTTCGGGATCGTGATGTTGAAGAAGACATTGGCGCCGCTGTCCTTCATCGCCACGATCTGGCCGTCCACCGTCGGGTCGGTGACCTCGTAGGGCAGCGTGGAGACCACGAGCTCGTCCGCCTTGTCTCCGAGCCCGCGCAGGAAGCCGTCGCGATAGTCCTTCCCGTAGTCGTCGTTCTGGAACAGGATCGCGATTTTCGGGTTCTCGACATTCTCGAGCACATATTTCGCGTAGATCTCGCCCTCGACGTCATAGGTCGGCTGGAAGCCCATGGTCCATGGAAACTTGTCCGGCTGGCCCCACTTGCTGGCGCCCGTCGCCACGAAGAGATGCGGCACCTTCTTCGCGTTCACATAGCGGTGGATGGCGGAGTTGGTCGGCGTGCCGAGCGTCTGGAAGAGGAATGCGACCTCCTCCTGCTCGACCAGCTTGCGGACCTGCTCGACCGTGCGCGGCGGGCTGTAGCCGTCGTCCAGCGAGATGAGGTCGATCTGGCGGCCCTGAATGCCACCCTCCGCGTTTACCTTGTTGAAATAGGCGGAGATGGTCTTGCCGATCACGCTGTAGACCGAGGCCGGCCCCGAATAGGGGTTGGTGTTGCCGATCTTGATCGTGGTGTCGGTGATGCCGGTCATGTCGGCGCCGTGGGCCGTCCCGGCAAGCAGCGCGGCCGCGGCTGCGGCAGCGAGCAGGTTCTTGACGCGCATGGGTCGATACCTCCCTTTGTTGAGCATAGGCTTTACCGGCCGGCGGCCGATTTCCGTTTCCACCAGGCGAACGCCCGTTCCACCGCGCCCCAGACCCCGAACGGCACGAAGTATATCGCAAGGATCAGGAAGACGCCGAAGATTGCCCAGGGCGGCGGCACGAATGGATAGGCGCGGCTGATGTCCTGGGCGAAGTTGGGCACGAAGACCAGGAACAGCCCGCCGAAGATCACGCCCGGAATCGACACGATTCCACCGACCACGGACCCGACCAGAAGATTGACCGCGAGGAAGAAGTTGAAGGCATCCGGCGCGACGAACTCGGTGACGAAGACACTGAGCGCGCCGGCGACGCCCGTGTACATGGCGCTGATGCCGAAGACCGTCGTCTTGTAGAGGGCGGTGTTGATGCCCATGGTGCTGGCCGCGATCGGGTTGTCGCGGATCGCCATGATCGCCCGCCCCGACCGGCTGTGCAGCAGGCACCAGGCGACGGCCATCAGCAACACCATCACGGCCAGCGCAACATAATAGAGCGACTGGTCGGCGCTCAGCCCGTCGATCAGCGGCTCAGGCTTCGGCACGAACAGTCCCTGCACGCCGCCCGTCCAGTGCTCGAAGGCGTCGAATTTGAGCAATTGCGGCGTCGCCACGGCCAAGGCGAAGGTAGCGAGCGCGAGATACAGCCCCTCCAGCCGGAGCGCCGGCAGGCCGAACAGGAAGCCGGCGACGAACGCCACCAGCGCCGCAACCGGCAGGGTTGCGTAGTGGTTCCATTCGAAATGGTAGAGCAGGATCGCCGTGGTATAGGCCCCGACGGCGTAGAACGCGCTGTGGCCGATCGAGAACTGGCCGTTATAGCCGGTCAGGATATTCAGCCCGAGCAGCGCGATGCCATAGGCGATCGCCTGGGTGAACTGGAAGCTGGTGAAGTCCGACACGAAATGCGGCACGATGGCCGCGAAGAGGATGGCGGCTCCGAAGCCGATCAGCAGCCGGGGGTTAACGGGGTTCGGGCGGGTCATGGCGGTCAGACCCTCCGCACCACGACGCGGCCGAACAGCCCGGCCGGCTTGAAGACGAGCACGCCCACGATCAGGATCAGCGCGAAGGTGAGTTTCAGCTCGGAACCGCCCGGCACATATTGCCCGACCCAGTTCTCCAGCACGCCGACCACGAGGCCGCCCAGCACCGCACCGCCCGGGCTGGACACGCCGCCCAGCAGCGCGCCGGCGAAGCCGTAGAGCAGCACGCCGGCCATCATGTTCGGCTCCAGAAATACGATGGGCGCGACCAGAATGCCGCCGACAGCGCCGATGGACGCCGCCAGACCCCAGCCGAGCGCCAGCATCCAGCCGACCGAAACGCCGACCAGCCTGGCGGAGTCCGGGTTGGCGGCGGCGGCGCGCATGGCGAGCCCCACGCGCGTGAAGCGGAAGAAGGCGAAGACCAGCGCCAGCACGCCGAGGGTGAGCGCGATGACGCCCAGATGGTGCGGCCCGATCAGGGTCGATTTGAAGCCCAGGTCCTCCGGGAAGAGGCTCGGGAAGGGCTTTATGGTGAACTCCCATATCCAGCCTGCCACGGAGTTGAAGATCACCAGGAGGCCGATGAACACGATGATCTGGTTGAGCACCGGTGCGTTCTCGACGGGCTTCACGATCACCCGCTCGATGACCACGCCCGCCAGGAAGGAAATGCCGACCGCGAGCAGGAAAGCCAGCCAGACGGGTGCGCCAAGGCCGATCAGCGTCCAGGCGACATAGGTCGAGAACATCGCCATCTCGCCCTGGGCGAAATTGAAGTGGTCGGTGGCCTGGTAGATCATCACCACGGCCAGCGCGACGCAGGAATAGATCGAGCCGATGGCGAGGCCGGCGAGCGTCAGTTGCAGGAAGAGGTCCATCTTCGGGCGTCAGCCTTCAGTAGCCGAGATAGATGCGGCGGATGTTTTCGTCGTCGCGCAGCAGGCTGGACTCGCCGCCCATCACCACCCTGCCCGTTTCCAGCAGATAGGCGTGGTCGGCAAGTTCGAGCGCAATGCTTGCATTTTGCTCGACCAGCAGCATGGACGTGCCCTCCCGCTCGCGGATGCGCGCCATGATCTGGTAGATCTCCTGCACGATCAGCGGCGCGAGGCCGAAGGACGGCTCGTCGAGCAGCATGAGCTTCGGACGCAGCATCAGCGCGCGGCCGATGGCGAGCATCTGCTGTTCGCCGCCGGAAAGCGTGCCGGCCTGCTGGCGGCGCCGTTCGCCGAGCCTCGGGAAATAGCTGTAAACGCTCTCCATGTCGGCGGCGATGTCGGCCTTGTTCTTGCGCGTATAGGCGCCGAGCGCCAGGTTTTCCTCGACGGACTGGCGCACGAAGGTGCCCCGGCCTTCCGGCACATGCGCAATGCCGAGGCCGACCACGCGCTCGGTGGAGAGGCCCGAAAGGTCCTGCCCGTCGAACGCGACCTCGCCCTCGGTCCTCACCATGCGGCAGATCGCCCGGAGCGTGGTCGTCTTGCCGGCGCCGTTGGCGCCCAGGACCGCCGTGATCGACCCCTCGTCGAGCACGAAATCGACCCCGAACAGCGCCTGGGTCTGGCGGTAATAGGCTTGCAGCCCCCGGACTTCGAGAAACGCCATCAGTGCGCCGTTCCGAGATAGGCTTCGATGACCTTGGGGTCGCGCTGCACCTCTTCGGGAGTGCCGTCGGCGATCTTGCGGCCGAAGTCGATGGCCACGACCTTGTCCGACACCTGCATGACCAGGCTCATATGGTGTTCGACCAGGAGGATGGTGACGCCGCGGTCGTCCCGTATCTGGCGGATCTGCTGCATCAGGTGATCGAGCTCTTCATGGTTGAGGCCGCCCGCCGGCTCGTCGAGCAGCAGCAATTCGGGCTCGCCGGCGAGCGCACGGGCCAGTTCCACCCGTTTCTGGTAGCCGAAGGGCAGCCCGCCGACCGGCGTGTGCGTCACCTCGGTCAGCTCCATGAACGCGATCGACTCCATCGCGCGGGCCATCAGCACGGATTCCTCCCGGCGGACCCAGGGCAGCCGGAAGGCGTTGGAGACGAAGTCGCTTCCGGTGCGCGAATGGCCGCCGATCATGACGTTGTCGAGCACCGAAAGCGTCGGGAAGAGCGCCAGGTTCTGGAAGGTGCGGCCGATGCCGAGCGAGGCGATGCGGTTCGGCGCCAGGCCCAGAAGGGACCGGCCCTTGAACAGGATTTCGCCGGTGTTGGGCGTGTAGAGCCGGGAGAGGCAGTTGAAGAGCGTGGTCTTGCCGGCGCCGTTGGGGCCGATCAGGCCAACGATCAGGTCCTTCGGGATGTCGAAGGACACGCCGTCCAGCGCCACGATGCCGCCGAAATGCACCGCGACATCGCGGACTTCGAGAACCGGCTGGTTCAATGCTGTGCCCCCAACGATGCGGCCCCGGCACCGCCTGCGCGGCAGCCTTTAGCAGATGCGCCCGGCAGCGACAACGCTTACCGGGGAGCCTCACTCTTCGGCGGCGGCCGAGTCCTCCGTTTCCTCCAATTCCAGCAGCACTTCCTCGGTATGCTGGCCGAGCGCGGGTGCGGTGGCTTCCGGCGAACCCGAGACCAGCGGCGGCGCGCCGGCGGGGTTCGGGACAGGCCAGAGGCGGTCTCCGCCGGGCTGCGCCAACCGGGAAATCAGGCCGGTCGCTTCCGTGTGCGGATGCGCGGCGAACTGCGCATAGTCCTGGACGGCCTCGTTCTGCAGGCCGGCTTCCGTAAGGCAGGCCTGCCAGTGTGCGGTCGGTTGCGCCGCGATATGCTCCCCGACCGCAGCATTGAGCTCTTCCGCGCAGGCCGCCCGGCCCGCCGGCCCGGCGAAGCGCGGGTCCGCTGCGAGGTCGGCGCGGTCGATCAGCCCGCAAAGCGCCTGGAAGTCGCTGTCCTTCAGGACGACGAGGTGGAGCCAGCCGTCCGCCGTCCGGAACACGCCGGAAGGCGAGGTCGGCATACGCATCGGCCCGCCCTCCATCACGGTCGC
Source organism: Alphaproteobacteria bacterium (assembly GCA_965261985.1). GTDB lineage: Bacteria > Pseudomonadota > Alphaproteobacteria > Bin95 > Bin95 > Bin95. Next base: position 1,723,056 of record OZ253490.1, on the reverse strand, counting down.
GCACATCCGTACCGCCTGCAGGTTGGCGGCGGCCGCCATCAGGCTCGAATCGATGAAACGCGCGCGCGCATCGTCGCGGCACGCATAGATGGCGGCCGCCACGGCCTGGTGGGTATAGAGCGCGGTGGACATGTCCACGATGACCGGGTTGGCGCGGTGCGGGATGCCGTCATGGCCCTTGTTCTCCAGCGTGAAGCCGGTGAACGCCTGCAGCACCGGGTCCATCGCCGGCTTGGCGCTGAGCGGACCGGTCTGCCCGAAGCCCGAAACCGCGACGTAGATAATGCCCGGCGCCAGCGTCTTCACCGTCTCGAAGTCGAAGCCGAGCCGCGCGGCCACGCCCGGACGGAAGCCCTCCATGAAGACATCCGCCGTGCGGACCAGACGGCGCAGCTTCTCCTTGTCTTCCGCCTGCTTGAGGTCCAGCACGACGCTGCGCTTGCCGAGATTGCCGATGACGGAGAAGGCCGTATGGCTGCCGTAACGCGGCCCCAGCACACGCGACCAGTCCCCTTCGGGCGGCTCGACCTTGACGACATCGGCGCCGTATTGCGCCAGCAGCATCGCGCAATAGGGCCCGGCAATCCCCTGGCTGAGATCGACGACGCGCAGCCCCGCATAGGGCTTCTCGTAGCTCATGGACACGGACCTCCCCGGTCTCCCTCTGCCGCCAATGTGGGCCGGCCCGCCTTCCGCCGTCAACGCCGAGCGCGGATTGCAGCGCCGACGCCGCGCGCGGATTGACCGCGCCGGGCTTCCGTCCTATGTCGAGACCCCGGCGGCGCGGTGGGAGAGTGGTTATCCATCGGACTGCAAATCCGCTTACACCGGTTCGAATCCGGTCCGCGCCTCCACGACTTAGCGGCTTCAGGCCAAAGTCATGTCACCACTATGTCACCACATCTCCATCCGGGGCAGGGTATTGCCGTTCTCCGCCGCCTCGAACCACGCTATGCGCGCCCGGACCTCGGCAATGCGCCGGTCGAGCACGGCCGGGTTCTCGTACTCGACGCCCTCGAAGTGGCTCTTGACGCCACCCTGCCCAGCCACGCGCTCACGGGCGAGCAGAAGGCTTTGGAGAAGTCGTCGTTCCTGTGCGGCGATGACCGCCGCGTCGGTCGCGGACGGTGCCGGGATGGCGTAGATCACCTTCTCCGTCGCCTTCCCGGCCACGTACGCCACCACCATCAAGCACTCGCTGCCCAGCCCGGACGTGAAGTCGATCAACGTATTCCACTTGGCGGTGAAGCCGGTCGCGACGGGCTCGAAGCCGGTGACGCCAGAGCGCAGCGCGCCGGCCTTGGTGTCCTCCTCGATGATCTCGTCGGCCGCAATGTCGTAGCCGCCGAACATCGCCCACTGAGGAGGCAGACCGCCATAAGAGGTTTCGGGCTCGCCATGCCCGAACGGCGGCATGATCTCGGTCCGCCGCCATGCCGTGAAACGGTCCGCGCCAGCCGGCGGCTCATAGGTGGCGTCCTCGCCGTAGTCGATCAGGATGCGGGTCAATGGGGTTCGCATCATGCGGCCCTCCGTATGGTGTCGGCCTCGGCAAGCAGGATGCCGACGCCAAGGTGAGAGACGGCGGCGAGGGAGTAGCAGAGCAGGTCCAGCGGCTCGTTGCGGGGCATGATCTTCCTCCACATCAAGCGGGTCGCGCCTGTCTTCTTGTCCAAGGTCCTCATGAGGGTTTCGGAAACGATGCCCTCGAATTCCTCCGGCCCGTATCGGCTTTCGTCCATCGGCCATGTCATCGGCTTGGGCTCGACGCCCGCGATGGACTGGCGCATGAGGGAGAAGGCGGTCGCCTTGGCGCTGTTGCCGCATACCAGCATGAGCCCGGCAGGCCCGTAGGTGTCGAGACTGTCGGCGGTCACGCTCCGGCGGGCCAGTACCGCCCCGAACCTTTGCGGGGGGAGACCCTTCAGGCACATGTAGCCTCCGCCCTGGGTGCGGACGAACTCGGCCGCCTGCTCGGTGTAGTGTCCGCCGCTGTCGATCACGGTCAGGGCAGGGCGCACCATAGGCCCGGCGCCATGCGGTCGCGGCGTCTCCACGAATGCGGCCAGCTCGCCCCACAAGTCAGGGTTGCCGGGGTCGCCGTAGAACCTCCGGTAGTCGAGAGCCCAACGGCGGAGGCGATACCAGCGGCCGCCGTGCATCAGGCCCTTGAACTCCGGGCTGCCCCAGCCCTTGACGCGGGAGGCGTCGGCCTCGCCAACCTCCACCACGCCCCATGCGGAGACCTCCGCCTCCAGCCTGTTGTCCTGCACGTCAACGGCGCCGATCACCACCGCCGCCTCCGCCGGCACCAGGGCCGGGTCATAGTCTTCCCTGCACGATGACCGCAGACCCTCCGGCGTGACGCCCTGCGCCGCTTCCGGCTTATAAGGCAGGGCCAGCCGTCCGGTCTGGAAGCTGATCACCTCCGCCATGGAGCCGGTCTGCTTCCGGTGCGCGTCCGCGCGCTTCCACTGGCGCACGATCGTTCGCAGGGACTCGAAAGGCGAGGCGAAGCAATCGAGGTGATAGCCGCGCGTGTTCGGCACGGCCTCATCCTTGGTCGGCTTCCACCGCCCGGCCGCTATAGCATGACGAAAGGGTATGCCCTCCAGCACAGCACCGCAGCACGGCGTCACATAGACCGGATAGCGCCGGTCCTTGTAGATCACGTTGCGCCAGTCCGCGATGTTCTCCCGGTCGCAGGACGGGCACCGGAGGAACCAGCGCCGCGCGTCGCTCTTCTCGAGCTCGACGGTCGTCTTGCACTCGTTCTCGAAGCCGGCGGACGAGGCGGTTATCAGCCGCCCCGCCCCGCCGTAGCTGGCCATGCGGTCCACCAGGTCGCCCAGCAGGTCTTGATGGAACAGCCGCAGCTCATCGACGATCACCACGCTTGCCGTCCGCATGACTCCGGCGCCGCCTTCCCGCGCGCTTATGACCTCCAACCGGCCTCCGGCGTCGGTCGAGCGCACAAAGGGCGGCCTCTTGGGGTCGTATGCCTCTTTGACCGCCTCATCGGTGCAGGCGCGGCCCCAGCCGATCAGGCGCGCGGCCATGGTCCGCTTCAATTTGTCATCGGGTTCGTAGAACAGGACGGACCGCCCGGCGGCCATATGACCCAGCGCCGCCGCAATCAGGGTCGCGGTCTTCCCGGACTGGACGCTGCCCCGGAGCGTGACCTGCTCCAGGCTCGGATCGTCCATGGCGTCCAGCGGCTCGCGCCACGGCTCGCCGCCCGGCTTCCAACCGATGCCGGCGCGCGGACCGTCCGCAACGACCAGATGTTTCTCGGCCCAGCGTCGAAGCGGACTTACAGGACCAACGGCAGGAAGTGGTAGGACTTGCCCGTCAGGCATTGCTCCGCCCTCTTTGCGATTGCGGCGGTCGCCTCGCCATATGCCGGTCGATCCACAAGCCCGATGCCGGTCAGGGTCGCGGCGCGGATCACGCGCTTGTCGGGCGCCGGCCAATCCTCCGCCGACACCACCATCTCGACGCTGAAGCCCCGCAGGATGCGCCGCGCCACCATGTCCCGGACCGCAGTCATGTAGTCCGGGATTTCCGCTCGGAGCGTGAGGCGTTCGGCGCTGTCGGTGAGGGTGAGCCCGCCGCTGTCAATCGGCTTTGAAGTTTGACCCCCGATCGGCGTGCAATATTGACCCCCCTGAGTGGCACGGCGGAGGTTGTCCCGGTAGTCAACAGGGGGGACCCGCGCGGCTTCGTGTAGCGCCCTGCGCTACGCGGAGCGAAGCCGCGTGGGGGGTGCCTGTTGGCCCACCGGGGCAACCGGGCCGCGGGGACGGTCGGCGCCGGGTCAGGAGCGGTTCTTGAAGCGCCAGCTCTCGTTTCCGGTCTCGATGATCTCGCAATGATGGGTCAGGCGGTCGAGCAGGGCTGTGGTCATCTTGGGGTCGCCGAAGACGGACGGCCATTCGCCGAAGGCGAGGTTGGTGGTGATGACGATCGAGGTGCGCTCGTAGAGCCGGCTCATGAGGTGGAAGAGCAGCTGCCCGCCGGCCTGGGCGAAGGGCAGGTAGCCGAGTTCGTCGAGGATGACGAAGTCGCGCCGGGTGAGCTGGTCCGCGGTGCGGCCCTGGCGTCCGGAGCGGATCTCGGCCTCGAGGAGATTGACCAGGTCGACGACGTTGTAGAAGCGGCCGCGCGCGCCCTTGCGGATGCAGGACCGCGCGATGGCGACGGCGAGATGGGTCTTGCCGGTGCCGGTGCCGCCGACCAGCACGATGTTGCGCTTGGCTTCCAGGAAGCCGCCCATTGCGAGGTCGCGGATCAGGGGCTCGTTGACCGGCGAGGCGGCGAAGTCGAACTCGGCCAGCTCCTTGGCCGCCGGCAGCCTGGCGGACGCCATCTGGTACTTGATCGAGCGTGCCGTCTTGTCGGCGATCTCGGCCCTCAGCAGAGCGCCGAAGATCTGTTGCACCGGATGACGGCGCTTGAGCCCGTCGGCGAGGATGTCGTCATAGGCGGCGCGCATCCCCGCGAGCTTCAGCGTTGTCATCATCGCCAGCACCTCATGACGCTCCATGGCCGGCCCCCCTCAGGCGGTCGTAGCGCCGACAGTCGGCCACCGGCTGGTGGCGAAGCCGCAGGCCCTCGGGCGTCGGGATGGTCGCCGGCGGCGCCGGCTGGCACCGCCGGGCCAGGATGTTGAGCACGACGTCGGCGCTGCAGGCGCCGCTGTCGAGCGCCTCGGCACAGGCCGCCTCGACCGCCTCCAGCCCGTCCTCCAGCACCGCCGCGAGAACCTTGACGAACTGCCGGTCGCCGTCGTCGCGGGCGGAAAGCCGGGTCCGCAGGCGCCCGAGCGCGTTAGGCAACTGCCAGCCCTTGAAGGGCGCGCCATTGCGCAGCGCGCCGGGCTTCTTCGTCAGAATCGGCACGTAGTGCCACGGATCGTAGACGATCCGGCCGCGCCCGAAGCTGCGGGGATGCTCGGCGACGATCTCGCCGTCCTGGCGGATGACGATCCGATCGGCATAGGCCCGCACGTCCACCGGTCGCCCGACCGCGCGGGCCGCCACGCTGTACTGGTTGTTGTCGAAGCGCACCAGACAAGTCTTGGAGACCGCTACCTCAGTGGCGTGGAAGCCGTCGAAGGGGCCGCGATACGCTGTCAGGAAGGGCCGCTCCTCCTCGAACACCTGCCACACCGTCTTGCCCGGGATCGTCGGATGCGGACGCTTCCTGGCGTCCTCGATGCACCGATCCATGAGCCACTCGTTGATCTCGGCGTAGGAGCGGCCCCGCGGGCTGGGCACGAACAGGCGGCCGCGAACGTCACCCACCTGTCTCTCGACCTGCCCCTTCTCCCAGCCAGCCCCGGGCGTGCACGCCACAGGCTCCACCAGATGGTGGGTACACATCTCCTGGAAGCGGCGGTTGTAGTCCCGCTTCTTGCCCACGAACACCGTGCTCACCGCCGTCTTCATGTTGTCGTAGATGCCGCGCCGGCAGACCCCGCCGAAGAAGCGGAACGCGCGCTCGTGCGCCTCGAACACCATCTCCTGGCTCTCGCGCGGGAAGATCTGGACCAGCTGCATGCGGCTGTGACACAGCCGCATGTGCGCCGCCTTCACCCTGGTCGTCGTGCCCGACAACACCGCGTATTCGTGGCTCCAGTCGAACTGGTAGGCCTCGCCCGGATCGAAGATCAGCGGCACATAGGCCTCGGACGACGACAACAGCCGGTGCCGGCGCCGCCAGACCCTGGCATAGCGGCGCACCGCGTCGTAGCCGCCCTCATAGCCCAGAGACGCAAGGTCTTCATGAATCCGCAGCAGAGACAGCCGATCCCGGCGCGCCTTCTTCTCGTTGGCCTTCAGCTGGCGCTCGAGCTCATCCACCCACGGTCCAAGCTTCGGCATCGGCTGGATCTTGCGCTCGTAGCTGTACGAGGTCTCATCGCCCCGCACCACCTTGCGCACCGTGTTCTTCGAAACCCTCAAATCCCGGGCGATCGTCTTGATCGGAACGCCCCTCACCAGATGATCCCGACGGATCCGTGCGATCGTTTCCACTACCAGCATCTCCCCCTCACCTCGTCCGTCCAATGACAAGGTGCGTTCATGGGAACAAACCATGGGGGGGTCAATTTTGGACGCCGATTACCCCCAATCGGGGGTCAATATTCCACGCCGATCAACACGCCGCCGCCGGTCCGCGCCAGCGGCTCGGCCCGTTGGTGCATCTTGTTCAGGACTACATCGTCGAAGGTGAACGCGCCGGGCTCGACCTGTTCGTCGAACATATCGAGGATTCGCGCCGTCGCCCCGTACACCATGGCGGCGCCCTCGATCACCGCCCCGGAGTCGCGAAACTCCAGAGCGGCGAACCGGAATTCAGGGCCCGTCATGCTAGGCGACCTGAATGTCGATCTGCTTGTAGGCCGCCGTCCGCAGCACGGTATGGGCGTCCCACAACAGCACGGCGGTCAGGACGATGCCTTGCGACGCCTTGCTATAGGGGTCCCGGATGACCTCAACACCCCCGCCCCACATTGCCCCGACGCTATCGCCACGCATCGCGCCGCCGTTCGGGCCGGCGGCGTGCAGGACGGCAGACTGCTTCATGCTCGCAATCGCGGGAATGTAGGTCGAGGCGTAGCAGGCCCTCGACCGGCGCCGCAGGGCTTCGCTCCCGGACTCGCCCGAGCCCGCCTGATAGACGCCCGCCGCATGGCGATAGGTCTCATCGCCGATGATGCTGGAGACCTCGGTCTCCATGGAGGCGTGAATGCCGTCCACCGCTGCCGCGTGCAGCTTGCCATAGTCGGCATACACCGCCTCAGCGGTCGAAAGGTCCGTCCCGGTCAGCTTGGTCAGGAAGCCCTCGACATTCTGCGGATTGCTGTTCGTCGGCGCCACGCCGTTCAAAAGCAGGTCCTGCATTTTCGAGCGCAGCGCGTCGGTCAGGTTGCGCCGGTAGGCCATTTCCACGCCGATCACGGATGCCGCCTGTTCGTGCGTGAATTCGAGGATGGCGGTAAGCCGCTTGGGCTTCAGGCTCGCCACGGTGAACGAGGTGGCCACCGCCGCCGCCGCCGCCGTCGCTTCCTTGGTCTGGGCCGGCGCGACATTGCCGGAGAGCAACGGATATTCCGCCGCCCCCACGCCTGCATCGTCAAAACGCAGACCCAGAGTGTCGGCGATGCCCGGCCCGAACAGTTCCTGCAAGATCGGCCGCTGCCTGATCGGACCGTCATAGCCGCCCGTCACAGAGAACGCCCGATCCTCGACGGGCTCCATGGCATGGCGCAGGACTGCCCACGGGATGACCGCGCCGCCGGACGGCCCGATGACCGGGGCATTGTGCGCGGCGTTCACCTCCGCTGCCCGGCCCTCCGGTGCGCGCCCTTGCGCAGCGGCGGCAAGCCAGTGGCGCACCTCCGCCTTGGCGGTCAGGTCGCGGGCCTCGCGTTCCTCCGCCGTGAGCCCGGATGTGTCGCGGGTCTCGGTCTCGGCCGCCGCCTCCGCCGTGAGCGCCGCCCGATATTCGGTCTCGACGCCCTCCAGCTCGTCCAGCAGTTCCTTACGCTTGGCAAGGGATTCCTCGCCCGGCGCCAGCTTGTTCGTTTCGCTGCGAATCTCGGATGCCCGCAGCGCCAGCTTTACGCTCTTTTTCATGCTCATTGCTCCAGTTTTTCCCGCGCTTGGGCAGGGTCGAGAATTCCCTCTTTCACAAGGACCGCAAGGGAGGCGGCTTCCTTCTCGGGCTGCGGCGGTTCGCGCTTCGGGCCGGGCCATGTCGGGTTGCGGAGCGCGTCGAGGGTCGCCGCGGCCATGCGGGGCAGGCGCCGGTCTGCGAAGGCTCCGGAGAGGACGGCCTGCCACAAGGGCAGGCGGTAATGGCGATGCCACCAACGGCGGCGCCGGGCGTATTCCCGTTCCGCGTCCTGCCACGCCATGCGGAGATTCGAGAAGCTCCCGCTGGAGTAGTCGGACCGCAATTCGCTCAAGGGCAGGTTCAACGCCGCAGCCGCGTCGCGCTCCAGGATCGACTCATAGGCTTGTGCCACCGCGTCCGGGCCGGCCATGATGCGCTTCACCGCCTCGCCGGGCCGCATGTAGGGAACGGACCCGACGCCCGTCCGCGTGATGGCCTCGACGTGACCGGCGGCGTTGTTCGGTTGGTCCTGCACCACGCCCGGCCGATAGCCGGTCCCTGCCACGATGCGGTCCGGGCTCGCGTTTTCGATCACCGCCGCCAGCTTGGCGAGCGCGCCCAGACCGTGACCGGCGGCGATGCGCGTATTCTGGAGCGCCGCCGCATATGGCAGCGCCGCCGCAATCCAGCCCATCGCCCGGACCTGCCCGTCGAGCCGGTCGCCGAGGTAGAGGTAGCCGGACCGCCGCACGGTCGGCGCACGTCCAATGCGATAGCCCGTCACCACCGGGCGCCAGTCCGGGCCGGTCAAAACCGGGTCCATGGCGTCCGCCGGGATGACCTGCCCATCGTCGAGGACCAACAGTTCGCCGTCCACCGCGACCTGCATCAACAGCGCCCGCTCGCGCTCGATATCATGCGCCCTCATCCACAAGGCCGCCGCCGCCTCCGCCGTCGCCTCCGGCACGGAATCGGCGAAGACGGGCGGCTCCGGCTCGCCGCACAAGACGCCTTGCTCCATGCAGCGCAGATAGGCGGTCAACAGCGGGCTCGTCCGCGCCAGGCGGCGCCCCTCGATAACCAGATTTTCGGAGCCGTCACCAACGCTCAGGCTCGCGACGATGACCGCCGGCGAGACCATCCACGCGAAGCTGATTTGCCCGAATTCGTAGAACTGCGAATAGAGGGTCCCGACATCAATTTCCTGCCGGACCTCTACTGGCGCGCTCTTGCGGAACAACCCAAACATGGCCGTCCCATAAGTATTTCTTATAGATTGCCTGTCAAGGCATTAGTTTGGAATCCCTCCAAAAATCGCAGGAAGTTGCGAACCGCCCCCCAAACCTCGACGCTCAGGCGCCCTAACAGGACCCGCGCGGCGGACGAGCCCAGCGGCGGCCCATCATGTTCTTGACGATCATCGTGAGGCGACCCTCCAGGCTTTCGCGAGGTTCCCATTCGAGCGCAGCCCAGCCAAGGCCGCACTCGTACCACTCGAGCCACTGATCGTGATCGCCGCCTGCATAGTTTACATCCTCGCGGTGTGTGCCAGCCTCGAGCGCGTCATTGCGAACAAGCGCCGCGAGCGCCAAGGCGACCTGGGCATGCGAGCTTGGTTTGTTGTCAGTCATCGTCGTCTCCTTTCGGTTGGTGCTGTGTCATATGGCGATTCGGCCATGATGGCATGCGTACGTCCGTCCCGGTGTCGAGTGTCTGTTCCTCATTCCATTCCATTCCGACGCCCTAAGTATTCGGAATAGAATCTATGGGGCGGCGTACCGCTTGGGGTCGCCCTTCGCGCCCTTCCCGGTTTGTGTGGCCGTCCCTTTCGCCACCATGCTGGTCAGCGCGCTCAGGACTTGACCGGCCCGGCCCTCCACCAGCTTGGCGATTTCTTCCTTGGTCAGCGGCTCGCCTACACGCACCAGCGCAGCGTTGATGTTCCGCTCCAGGTCCTCGCGCTTGATTGCGCCCACGGTCGGCCCTAGCGCCGTCCAGCCGTCGCCATGGAGATTGAGCGCCGTTTCTGGCAAGTCATGCCCTTCACGCTGCCGGCTGTAGATGGAGCGTTGCTCGCCGTCCTCCCGGAAATAGAGCCCGGTATCGACGCTGCCCAATAAGACGGCGGAGCCCGATGCTTCCTCGCCGCGTTCGCCTCCGCTCTTGCGCCGATGATGGATTGAAGCGATAGCGCATTCGTGATGCTCGGCCAGCCCGATCACGTCCTGCATGGCATTGGAAACGGCGCTATAGGAGTTCAGGTCCTCAATCCGGAGGAAGCGTTGCAAGGTGTCGAGCACGACCAAGGCCGGCCTGTGCTTCGTCATCACGCCGTCCAGCCATTCGGTCGGCTTCTCAATCGGCTGCAAGCCGTGGTAGTGCATGAAGGCGTCATCGCGCTTCACGCCCATGGTCATCAGGTGTTCCCGGATTCCCGCAAAGCGGCCCTCGAAGGAAGCGTAGAACGCTGGCCCCTTGTGGCAGTCCCGCCCGACGAAGTTCATGCCCCGCGCCACGGCAATGCAGAGGTTTCGGGCGAACGTGCTCTTGCCGGCTTTCGGGGATCCGACCAACAGGGCGGTCCCGCCCGCTGGAATGAGCCCCTCCACGGTCCAGTTGACCGGCGGCGGCTCGTAGTCGATCAGCTCCGCCGCGGTCCGCAGCGTCCCCGGCGGCCCCATTCTATTCCCATTCCCTTTAAGGGTGTCGGAATAGAATGGAATCCGGGCCGGCACCGCCCCGTCGATCCGCTCGACCACCATGTCCTCAGCCATCGGCCACGTCCCAGCCCGGCGGCAAGTCATCGGTCGGGACAATGGCGACGCTCGCCCCGCCGGCCTCCCAGCAATGGCGAATGACGTTCTGCGCGTGCTTCAACCCGGCTGAGTCGTTGTCGGGCCATACGACCACCTTGCGGCCTTCCACGGGTCGATAGTCCGCGTTGTGCGCCTCGTTCGCGCCGCCCAGCGCGCATGTCGCCTGCCAGCCGTCCGGGACGCGCTCTTGCGCCGCCTCCGCCGCGCGCTCGCCCTCGACAATCAGCAATGGAGCGGTCGGATGGGCCAGCAACGAGGGAAGCCGGTAGAGCGGCCAGCCGGTGTCCGGTTTCTTCACGCCCGGAGGGTCGCGCCGGCAGTCCTTCGCCCGCTTTGGCAGTTTCGGGTCGCCCCATGCGCGGCGTTCCCAACAGTCGATCCGCCGGAGGGTCACGACAACGCGCCCGTCCGCGTCGTGGTAGGGGAAGGCGGAATGCTCCGGGTCAAGGCGTTCCGGGACGGCCTCGCGCTTCGGCTCGAAGTCCGGCGCCGGCGGCGGGTCCATGTCGAGCCCGGCCATGATCTGCTTGAAGCTGCACCCGTGGGAGAAGCACTTGAGCAACACCTTGTCGCCCGCGCGCTTCACGGAAAGGTTGCGGTCCTGCCCGTTATGACCGGGGCAGCGCGCCCGCCCGTGCCTATCGAGGCCCCAGGCTTCGAGCCGGGCCAGGATATCGGTTGCGGCGGGGCGCTCAAATCGGCTATCTTGCTCATGCATCTCGGTCGCTCCCGAATGCACGCGAAGAAGGGTGAGGCGCGGACCGGATTCGAACCGGTGTCTCCCGGATTGGCACCCCAGGCACCTGACCACTCGGCCACCGCGCCCGCCGTTCCCCTCTTCAGGCAGCAGCCGGCTCAACGGTCCGTGCCGCAAGCCATTCGTTGAGCGCCTTGCCGGAATAGGCGACGCGGGCGCCTACCTTGATGAAACTCGGTCCGCGCCCTTCGGATCGCCAGTGCGCCATCGTCGAGTAGGGCGCGAGCGCCAGCAGTTGCGGGTCGTCGGTGAAATAGAGCTTTGCGTCGTCGAACATGGTCTCGCTTCCGTTTCCAGTCGGCTGCGAGACTGTGCGCTAGGTTGCGGTGGCAATCCTCAAATTAGCTGGATGAAGTTTCGCGGTTTTTCATCCAAGTTCGGTATTGATCGCGCAACGTGTTGGGGCGCGCCCGGAGAGTGTCGCTGGCCAGTAGGCATGCATCGCGCTCGCCTTTCACATCGGGGAGGTGGAGGCAGTCCCCTACGACCTGCATCCGGTAGTCGTCCCTCGCGCGCTTGCTTGCCGTCTTCCCGGCTTGCGACTCTGCCCCCATGACGGCAAGGCGGCGGAGGCGGAGTAACAGGACGCGGTTCGCTGGCATTTTCCCGGCCAGCACCGCGTCCAGCCATGCAATGGTGGCCTCCGGCCCCATGGGCGGATGGTTGTCCACTTCACGCATGCCGGCCTCGCAGTTCCACAACCTCGCCGTCCCGGCCCGCCAACAGCGCGGCGGTGTGCGAGGCGACTGCATCCTGCGCCTGTTGCACGGCGGTCCCGGCGCGGCGCGCATATCTGTTCGCCATCTCAACGGTCTTGTGATTGAGCAGGTCGCGCAGCAGGAACACGGAGACGCCATGCGCGGCGGCGGCGGTCGCGACGGTTCGCCGAATATCATGCAACCGGGCATCGGGAATGCCGGCTCGCTGGCAAGCAACGCCGAAATGCCGCCGGAGCGTCGCATAGGTGAGGCCCGCGAATACTCGGTTGTCGCGCGCCATGCGCGGGAGGTCCGCCAGCGTTTCGAGCGCCACGGCCCCGACAAGGCGCGTCTCGCGGCCCGCCTTCGTCTCCGGGAGCAGGATTTCGCTGGTCTCGAAATTCACGCGGTCCCACTCAAGCGCCAGCGCCTCGCCGGTCCGCCAGCCGGTCATAAGCAGGAACCGGATCGCTCCGACGACGAACGGGTTGTCGAGGGTATCGAGCGCGCGCCCGAGCGCCCGTAGCTCGGAAGGCGCCAGAACGCGCTCGCGGGGCTGCTCGCGGGTCCGCTCGATCCGCCTCGACGGGTTGCTATTCGGGGCGCGCCATTCCCATTCCTCGAAAGCCGAGAACAGGCGCGATATGAAGGCGACGGTCCTGTTGCGCTGGACTGGCGCGCGGTCGGCGACGGCGCGCTCGACATCATGGCGCGTCACATCGGCGATTTTGAGCTTACCCAGTTTCGGCCGCACGGTGCGCTTGGCTTGAAACCGGTAGTCCTTGACGGTGCGCTCGGTAAGCAGCCCGTCCGCGATGCGGCGCGGCGCGTATTGATCGAAGAACCGATCCAGCCCGTCCGCTACGGTAGGGGCGCGGATGGCGTCCTGCCGGCGCTGTAGCGGGTCCGTCTCGCCGGCCCGGATTGCCGTCAGCTCGCCGCCGGCCCGCTCGCGGGCGTCCCTGAGCGAGAGTTCGGAACAACGCGCCAGCGTCGCCAGCCGCTTCCGGCCCGCGATTCGATAGGAGAGGACGAACGCCTTTGCGCCGGCAGGCGTCACGCGAACGCCCAGGCCTTTCACCTGCCCGTCCCAAATTATGCGAGATTTCGTCTCGGGCTTCGCGTCCCGGATGCGTTTTTCGGTCAGTCCCATGTCGCCCCCGTGTCACCACTATGTCGCCATGTCACCAGAATACAGGCGCAAAGTGGCGCACGCAAGCGCAATAGCTATGGCACACAAACAGGCACAATATCAGTGTGTTGTGGCAATAAATGGCAAAAAATCGCAACGCGCGGCAGTCCGCAAAGGTCGGACTGCAAATCCGCTTACACCGGTTCGAATCCGGTCCGCGCCTCCAAGGCCCTCGTCAAGCCCGGAAAGGGCCGCTATAAGGGCGCCCGTTCGGGTCTGTTCCGCGGTAGCTCAGTGGCAGAGCGGTCGGCTGTTAACCGATTGGTCGTAGGTTCGAATCCTACCCGCGGAGCCATCTTTCCTTATTTTCCAATGGGTTAGATGAGATGAGATACGAAAACAAGTCCGATTTCTGCTCCCAGCCTTAGCGTGGTACTAGGTCCCATCGGCTGGCTGCCCACCTGTGCTGATCTCGGCCCCTCGTGCTTCTTGCATCATGCCCGGCAAGGTGAACAAGTATTGAAACACCAAGCTTGTGAAGATCTGCAAACGCGCCGCATCCTCTTCGGAAAACGGCTCCTCTTCATGAGCCGCATCGTTGCCGTCTAAGCGAATCTGATGTGCCCATTCCGCCAGCTCGGGTGTCAAATCGTGCCGTTTAGAAGCGCGCTTAATCCGCTCAAATAATGATACATTGCTATCTTCGGGAAATTTGAACTTAAGGCCCACGTCTAACGCCTTACGAAAGGTCATTCCGGCAGCGTCCCAGTTTCCGCCTAAATTCTCCATTCCTTGCCGATAGAAGTGAGCCACATTGGGAGGAGTGTGTTTCGGCGCTCCAGTGTCTGGGGGTGCCGGAGACAAATAAGGAGAGGATAAGAGATCGGTCCAACCGTTTTGCAAACATTCGCTTGGTTTATGACCATTGCCAGACAAGAAAGTAGCGAGGACTCCTCGGTTACACTGGCCACAACTCGCCAACGTGTCCCAATGAACAGACGTCGATCTTGATACTTTGTGTTCGTAGATGATTTCAAATGCAACACTCTTTGTTCCGCAGTGCGGACAACTGCCTTGAAATATAATCATTGAACCCTCTCTGACGATGAGCATCCTCCGCATCCCTGAGGAGTGTGTCAATCTCATATGTCCATTATTCGCGCCATCTATGCTCCCCTATCTCGCCGCGTCCCTACTTCGGCTTCCAACCCTCTGGAGGATGCCAGCGGAGCCACCCGGTCCCCGTAAATCATCCAAGCGCTGCGTAGAGAGCATCCACGAGCGCGCTGAGGCGGGGGCTGATGCCGGGGCCGGAATACATGCGGTTGGGCGCATAGGCGAAACCGAGGCCGGCATCCGGGTCCGCAAACCCGATGGCGCCGCCCGCGCCGGTATGCCCGAAGGCCCGCGGGCTGGGTCCCATAGCCAGATGCCCCGGCAGGCCGAGCACGAAGCCCAGCGCCATGCGGCGGGTGTGTCCGAGCAGGTCCTCCTTGCCGTACCACTGTTCGGTAGTCGCCTCCGCCAGCACATCGGCACTCAACAGGCGCCTGCCGTCGAGGACGCCGCCGGCAGCGAGGCCGTCGAACAGTTTCGCAACGCCGCGCGCCGTGCCGATGCCGTTGATCGAAGGGATTTCCGCGGCGCGAAACCGTTCGGTGTTGAAATCCTCCGGCGGCACCAGCGCCATCGCCCGGTACTTCAGGGAGTCCGGCTCGGACCGGTCGAACAGAGTGCCGGCGGTCTCGCCGAAGAATTCCGCGCACCTCCCATGGAGGGCCGGCGGCAGGCCGATCCAGTAGTCGATGCCGTGCGGTTCGCAGACCTCGTCGGCGAGGAAACGCCCCAGGCTCCTCCCGGTCGTCCGCCTTATCAACTCGCCGACCAGGTAACCCAGTGTCACAGAATGATAGGCGCGCGCCTCGCCCGGCGGCCACAGCGGCGCCTGCGCCGCCAGCGCCCCGGTCATCAGCTCCCAGTCGTATGCCGCGCCCTCGGGCATGGCGCGTGCGATTGCCGGCAGGCCGGCGCGATGATCTAGGATCCATCGAACCGGGATATCGCCTTTGCCGCCAGCCGCGAATTCGGGCCAGTAGCCCGCCACCGGCTCATCCCAGGCGATCAGCCCGCGATCGACCGCAATGGCGGCGCACAGGGCCGTCGCCGCCTTGGCGACCGACATCATGCAGACCAGCGTGTCCCCGGCCCAGGGGCGCGTGCGGGCGCTGTCGGCGAAGCCGCCCCAGAGGTCGATGACCGGCTCGCCGTTCAGGGTCACGGCGACGGCGGCGCCGACCTCGCCGCGGGCGCGGAAATTCTCCGCGAACGCATCGGCGACCGCAGCGAAACGCCGGTCGCAATGGCCGTCCACAGGCATGCTGTCCGCTAGCCGCATTCCCCCTCCTCGTCGATTACCTGGATCAGCGAAGGCCAGTAGGCATCGCCGAACCCGGCAGCAACCGTCCGTTGCAGCAGGCCGTGGGTCGCATCCATGCCCCCGAGCGTCATCCCCAATGCCTCTTTCAGTTCCATGACGTAATCGAGGTCCTTCAGCATGTAGCGCGTCGGAAACCTGCCTTCGGGAAAGCAGCCGGGCAACAGGGCCGTCATGCCGTGCTGGCGCAGCGCGAAGCTGTCGCATCCGTTCCGGAAGGCCTCGAACAGGCGCTCGCCGTCCACGCCGGCGCGGCGGCCGAGCAGCAAGGCCTCGGCAAGCGCGGTGACGGACTGGGCGATCGCCATGTTCAGCAGCAGCTTGGTTACCGTGCCGGTCCCGCTTTCGCCGCAATGCTGGACTGTCCGGGCCATGCAATCCAGCAGCGGCGCCAACCGGGCGAATGTCCCCTCGTCGGCCCCGACCATGAGGCTGATACTGCGGTCGGCAACCGACTGGACCGTCCCGGCGACCGGGGCATCGACATAGCGCGCGCCCTTTTCAGCGAAGGCGGCGGCGAGTTCGCGGGTGAGGTCCAGCGGCACCGTGCTGCAATCGACGACGATTTCGCCGGCGCGCGCGTGGGCCAGCAGCCCGTCCTCGCCCAGACAGACGTGGCGAACCTCCGCCGCCCCCGGCAGCGACAGGAAGATGACATCGCAATCGCGCGCCGCACGCCCCGGGTCCGCGGTCGCAACGCTCCCTTGCATGGCGCACGCGGCGCGCGCCTCGGGGTCGGTATCGTGGACGATAGCCGGCAGGCCGGCGCGCCGGACGAGGTTTCGGCACATGGGCCCGCCCATGGCGCCGAGCCCGATGAATCCCAGGGTCGAAATGTCCGCTATGTCCGCCTTACCCCCGCCTATCCGTCGATCCGGCGTTCCATTTTCTCGCGCATATGGTCGCCGGCCATGATCGGCCGGTATTTCGCCGGGTTGCCGGCATCGCAGCAGGAATCGAGGCAGGCGATCTCGGCATCGTAGTTCGGGTGGAGGAAGTAGCCGATGGTCTGGCGCCGGCTTTCCCCGCGCCGGGCCGCCGGCGGGTTCACGACGCGGTGGACGGTGGATTTCCAGCGGTCGTTGGTCCAGCGCTCCATCATGTCGCCCAGATTGACCGCCAGTTGCCCCGGTCCGGGCCGCACATCCATCCAGGAGCCGTCCGGCATCAGCGCCTGCAGGCCGCCGGGCGCATCGTTGAAGGCAAGGATCGTCAGGCTGCCGAAATCGGTATGCGCCCCGCAGCGGAGCTGGCCCGGCTGCGGATCGTCCTCGATAACGGGATAGTGGTTCGACGGACAGGTGCTGAAATGTCCGTCGATCTTGTCGTCGAAGAAGGCCTCGGGGAGCGCGAGCGCGGCTGCGAAAATACCCATCAGCCGCGATGCAAGGCTCTCGAACGCACCGTACAATTCCGCGAACGCCTCCCGGTAGGCAGCCGGTTGCGCCGGCCAGATATTGTCCGAGTAAAACAGGGGAGCGCCTGGAATGTGCGCGAACCGGTCGGCGTGCGAGACCAGGGGGCCGATAAAGAACTGCTCCCTCAGGTCGGGCGGCGTCTCCTGCCCCAGCGTGCGCGCCAGGTTCCGCGTCGCGACGGCGTGGTAGCCGCGCGGGGCCACGCCGTCGACCGGCATGAACCGCGCCTTTTCCTCAGCCGGAAGGTCGAAGAACTCCTGCGAGACCGAGAAGGCGCGGTCGATCGTCTCCTGGGGAATTCCATGCCCGGTGACGATCAGGAAGCCGATATTCTCGCAGGCCCAGCCGATCCGCTCGGCCACATCCCGCCTGTCGCCGGCGGTGCCGGACCGATAGGGGCCGAGATCGATAACCGGAATTGCGTCGAGGGCCATGGCTCGGAAGGTTCCCTTTCCCGGACACGCCGTGCGGACAGTGTAAGCCAACGCGCTTCCCCGTCACAGGCCCGACAGGCAACGCGAACCGTGTTTAGAGCATAGTCTGTTCAGGTCGGACCGAGAGGAAGTTGCGGTCTTGGCAATGCAGCCTCTTTCCCCCGCCTCCTCCGCTGTCACCCCGGCCGGAGCGAAGCGCAGAGCCGGGGTCCAGTCATCGAAGCCCCGGCAGGCGGCCCGACTGGGCCCCGGCTCAGGGCCGGGGCGACAGGGTAGGCAAGTCTCCTTACCATCCAACCGGATCGGATTCCGCACCAGCCGCCGCCTGCGCCGAACGAACCGAAACCGCCGCCCGCAAAGAAAAAGGGCCGGCGCGGGGCCGGCCCTTTCCCTTGCTTGTCCGCGCAGGGCGGATCAGACGGTGTCCCCCATGGGCAGGTCGCGGATGCGCTTGCCCGTCGCATGGAAGATCGCATTGCCGATCGCCGGCGCGATGGGCGGCACGCCCGGCTCGCCAACGCCCGAGGCATGCACCGAGAAGGGATGCGGCACGACATGCGTGTGCACCTTCTGCGGGAAGTTGCTCGAACGCACCATCTGGTAGTCATGGTAGTTCGACTGCATGGCCGCGCCGTTCTCGAAGGTGACGCCGCTGTAGAGGGCGATGGTCATGCCCTGGACGGCCGCACCCTCCATCTGGCTGCGGATGCGCTCCGGATTGGCGGCGAAACCGCAGTCGATGGCCATATGCACTTCCGGCACGGCGATGTTGCCGTCCACGATCTTCACCCGGACGCAGGACGCCACATAGGTGACGAACGAGCGGTGCACCGCCAGCCCGAGGCCTTCGCCGGCCGGCATGTCCCGGCCCCAGCCGCCCTTCTCGGCGGCCAGCTTGAGGACGTTCTTCAGGCGCATGGTGTCGATCGGGTACTCGTCATAGACCTCACCATAGTCCCAGAAGTTCTCCGGGAAGCCCTGCTTCGGCGGCTCGAGCCTGCGGTCGGAGCCGATCAGCTCCAGCATCACCTCAAGGTCGTCCCGGCCGAGGTCGGCCGCGAGTTCCGACGCGAAGGACTGCACCGCCCAGGCGCGCGGAATGTTCGAGACGGAGCGGAACCAGCCGATGCGCGTATGCGCCATCGCCTTGCCGTTCTCGACCGAAAGATTCGGGATTTCGAAGGGGATATCGACATGCCCCATCCCGCTCTCGATGAAGAACTGGTGCCCGCTGTCCGGCGCGAAGGTGGACAGGATCGACGGCGCCACCGAGTTGTGCCGCCAGCCGGTCACCTTGTTGTCGGCGTCCAGCGCAACCTCGATCCGCTCCACCGAGGCGGTGTGGTAGAAGCTGTGCCGGATGTCGTCCTCGCGCGTCCACTGCACCTTGACCGGCACGCCCAGCTTCTGGCTGAGCAGCGCGGCCTCGAGCACGAAGTCGCATTTGGACTTGCGGCCGAAACCGCCGCCGAGCAGGGTCACATTCACCTTGACGTCGGCGACTTCCATCTTCAGCGCCGCAGCGACATCGCCGCGCGCGCCGAAAGGCGACTGAACCGGCGCCCAGATCTCGCACTTGCCGTCCGCGACATTGGCGACCGCCACCGGCGGCTCCATCATCGCGTGCGCCATATGGGCCTGGGTATATTCCTGCCCGAAGGTTTTGGCCGCGCCCGCGAACGCCGCCGCAGCATCGCCCTCGGCCCGAAACACCTGGCCCGGCTGCTTCGCCGTCGCCCGCATCTCCTCCATGTAGGATTCGGAGGTATAGCCGCCATGCGGGCTCTCGCCCCATTCGATCTCCAGCGCGTCGCGGCCCTTGATCGCCGCATCGGTGTTGGAGGCGACGACGGCGATGCCGCCGAGCGGGGCGAATTTGGCCGGCATGATCGAGCCCGCCAGTTCCGTGACATGCTCCACGCCGGGAACCGCCATGGCCGCGGACGCGTCGTAGCGCGTCGGCGCGGCGCCAACCACCGGCGGGCGCGCAATGGCCGCCACCTTCATGCCCGGCAGCATCACGTCGGCGCCGAAAACGGCCTTGCCGGTCGTGATGTCGTGCAAGTCGACGATGCCGACATTGCCCTTGCCGATATAGCGGAACTCGGACTCGTCCTTGAAGGAGAGCGCCTCGAATTCGGGCACAGGCTGCTTCATCGCGGCCTCGGCAAGCTCGCCGAAGCCGGCCTTCTTGCCCCCGCCCATCACTTCATGCACGCCGACCGTGACCGCCGAGGCGTCCACGCCCCACATTTCGGCGGCGGCATTGGCCAGCATATGGCGGACAGAGGCGCCCATCTGGCGCATGGACTGGATGTGGTGGCGCAGCGAGCGCGACCCGTCCGTGTCCTGGTTGCCGTATTTCTCCTCGTCGCCTTCCGCCTGGACGATCTTCACCATCCCCCAGTCGGCGCCCATCTCGTCGGCGAGCACCATCGGCAGCGAGGTGCGCGAGCCCGTTCCCATCTCCGAGCGGTGGGCGACGATGGTCACCGTCCCGTCCGCGTCGATGGACACGAAGATGTGCGGGTCGTAGCGCAGGCCGTTCGGCATTGCGTCGCCGCCGGTCTTGTAGCGCGCGAAACCCTCCGCCGTGGTCGCGAAGGCAGCGACGGCGAAACCGGCCGCCGAGCCCTGCAGGAAACGCCGCCGGGAGACATTGGCGAAGGCGAGCCTCGCCGCCTTGCCGACAGGGGTTCCACTGAATGCTTGTTCCATCATGTGCAGCATGGCCTAGACTCCCGTGGAAGCGAGACGCACCGCCGAGACGATGCGCTCGTAGCAGCCGCAGCGGCAGATATTGTCGGCCATCCCGTCCAGGATTTGCCGGTCGGTCGGCTTCGGGTTCTCGGCCAGCAGGCTGGCGGCCTGCATGATCTGCCCGGTCTGGCAGAAGCCGCATTGCGGCACATGCATCTCGCGCCAGGCGACCTGGACCGGGTGGCTGCCATCGGCGGACAGGCCCTCGATGGTGGTGACCGATTTGCCGGCGACATCGCCGACGGTCATCATGCAGGACTTCTCCGCCTTGCCGTCCACATGCACCGTGCATGCGCCGCACAGGCCGGCCCCGCAGCCGTATTTGGTCCCCGTCAGGCCCGCCATGTCGCGCAGGGCCCACAACAGCACGGTGTCGTCCGGGCCGTCCAGGGTCCGGGCTTCACCGTTGATGGTGACGCTCGCCATTCCGTGTCCTCCTCACTATCAGCCGCGCCGGGGCCGGCGAACGCCGGCGCCCCGATTGCCGTTCCGAACGTGCATCGGCTCTTCTTCGAACGCCGCCCGGACCGCACCGGCCATGGTAGTCCCCAATCGGCTCAAAGGGCCAGCCCGGAAGCACGGGCTCGTCATGCCGGCGCAAGACGCAGCGCGGGCCGGGCCCGGACAAGCAGAACGGCGACAATGACAAGCTGCACGGCGTTGACCCCGGAGCCGATGAGGAAGGCCGCCTCGTAGCTCCCCGTGGCGTCGAACAGCCGGCCGCCGAGCCAGCCGCCCGCAGCCATGCCGATGGTGCCGAAAAGAAAGATCCAGGCAATCCGCTGCGTTGCGCCGGCCGGCGGGAAATACTCCCTCACGATATAGGCATACATGCCGATAATGCCGCCATAGCCGAGGCCGAAGGCGATGCAGACGGCGTATAGCGTCCACATCTCGCGCGCCTGCGAGATCGCAGCGAGCATCGCGCACTGGACCGTCGAGCCGATCAGCAGCGTCTTCAGCCCGCCGATGCGGTCCGCCAGCATGCCGCCCAGGATGCGCGAGGTGAGGCTGGCGAACAGCGCCAGCGAGAGCGCGGCGGCAGCCGCTTGAGGAGCGAAGCCGAGGTCGGTGCCGTAGGCCTTGAGATGCACCAGCGGGATCGACATCGGGATGCAGCAACCGACGATCGCCGCGCACAGCACCGCCGTCGCCACCCCGCCCGGCAGTCCGAAGGCGCGGCCGTCGGGAGTGGCGTTGCGCGAACTGCCGGAGGCAATCGGCGGCGCCGGGCGGCGCAGCAGCAGCGTCAGCGGCACCATGATCGTGAAGCACAACAGGCCATAGATGTGGAAGGTGTCGCGCCAGCCGACCGCCCCGTCGAGCCAGGTGATGACAAAGGGCCAGATCGCGCCGCCGACGCTCTGCCCGGCCGTCGCAATGCCGAGCGCCAGGCCCCGGTTGCGGTCGAACCAGCGCATCACATGGGCGACCAGCGGCGCGAACATGCAGGCATTGCCGAGCAGGCCGATCAGGAGCCCGAAGATGAGCATCAACTGCCCCGGCGTCTCGACATAGCCTGCGAGGAAGGTGCCGGAACCGACCGAGAGCGCGCCGATCAGCGCGACATTGCCCATGCCGAAGCGTTCCGACAGCGGGCCGAAATAGAGGGCGCCTATTCCGGCGCCCAGAAAGGCGGCCGTGTAGCCGAGCGAGGGCAGCTCGCGCGGCCAGCCCATGCTCTCGGCTATCGGCTTCAGCTCCACATTCAGCACGAACATCGCGCCCTGGCCGAAGAAGACCAGCAACAGCGACGTGAAGCAGACTACCCAGGGATAACGGCCGGCATTCGGCGACTCGGGCATGGGAGGGGAAGCTGGCCGCGCCGGCGTTCAGTCGGCGAAGCGGAACCGGAAACTGTCGCCCGCGCTCAGCACATGGCCGCAGGACGGGTTCGGGAAATGGGCCGGCATCAGCAGCACCGGCCGGTCCGCAACCCGTTCCAGCACGCGGCGCCGCGTGACGGCGGCATGGTCCGGCCATTCGCAGAACGCCGAGTTCCAGTGCGGTTCGTAGATCTGGATCGGATGGTGCATGATGTCGCCGACGAACAGCGCCTCCTCGCCGCCGGAATCGAGGGCCATGGTGACATGGCCGGGGGTGTGGCCGGGGGCAGCCTCGATGAGCATGGCCTCGTCGATCCGGTAGCCGTCCTCGACCATGACCGCCTGCCCCGCCTCCACCACGGGCAGCACGCTGTCGGCAAAGGCGCCGTCCATCGGGGCCTCGTCGGGACAGAGTTCGAGGCGCTGCGTCCGGTACTGGTAGTCGATCTTGCCGATCAGGTATTTCGCATTCGGGAAGGTGGGCACCCAGCGCCCGTCCTCGAGCCGGGTGTTCCAGCCCACATGGTCGGTATGCAGATGGGTGCAGAGCACGAAATCGACTTCCTCCGGCGCGGTGCCGGCCGCCTTCAGCCGGTCGAGCCAGGGGGTGTCGAGGTCGTGCCACATCTTGCGCGACCGGGTCTTGCGGTTGCCGACGCAGGTATCGACCAGGATCGTGTGGCGGGGCGTGCGCAGAAGCCAGCTGTGCAGGCTCATCATCAGCCTGCCGCTGCGCTCGTGGAAGGCGCGCGGCACCATCCATTCCCGGTGCTTCTCCAGGTATTCCGGCGTCCAGTCCGGGTAGATCTGGCCCGGAAGGAAGGAAGGACCGGCGTTTTCCTCGACCCGGTGAACGGCGATATCGCCGACCGCGCATACGGCCATGGCTTGGGCGTCTCCCGATTTTCCGCGGACCTTACCCGCATGGTAGAGAGGGCGCCAGAAGAGGGCAGGAGGAACGCGATGCGTCACGATCTGGTTATCCGGGGCGGCAGCATTATCGACGGCACAGGCACGCCGGCGCGCAAGGACGATGTGGCGGTGGACAGCGGGCGCATCGCGGAGGTCGGCGCGCTTGGCGACGCAACCGGGGAGCGGGAGATCGACGCGCGCGGCCTCGTCGTCGCGCCGGGCTTCATCGACGTCCACACCCATGACGACCGCGCGCTCCTCGACGGCGACATGGCCGCCAAGGCGAGCCAGGGGGTGACGACCGTGGTCGCCGGCAATTGCGGCATCTCGCTCGCACCCTTCACGCCAAGCGGAAACCCGCCCGCGCCAATGAACCTTCTGGGCGGCGCAAGCGAATACCGTTTCCCGACCTTCGGCTCCTATCTGGAGGCGCTGGACGCCCGGCCGCCTACGGTCAACGGCCTCTTCCTGGTCGGCCACCAGACGCTGCGCGTGCAGCATGTGGACGACCTCGACCGTCCGGCGAACGCGGCCGAGATCGCCCGGATGCGCGCCGGCGTCGAACAGGCGATGCAGGCCGGCGCGGTCGGGTTCTCGACCGGGCTCTTCTACCCGCCCTCGCGGGCTTCGACGACCGACGAGGTGGTCGCGCTGACAGAGGCGGCCGCGCCCTGGGGCGGCCTATACGCCACCCATATGCGCGACGAAGGCGCCTTTCTGGAAGAGTCGGTCGAGGAGTCGCTGGAGATAGGCCGTCGCGCCGGCGTCGCGGTCGTGCTGTCTCACCACAAGGCGTCCGGCGCCGCCCATCACGGCAAGACCGCCCGCTCCCTGCCGTTGATCGAGGCCGCTGCCGCAAATCAGCAGGTGTCGCTCGACGTCTATCCCTATGCCATGAGTTCGACCGTCCTGCTGCCCGACCGGCTGGCCGATTCCAAGCGCGTCCTGATTACCTGGTCGGAACCCTATCCGGAGGCCGCCGGCCGCGACCTCTCCGACATCGCCGCAGAGCACGGCGTTGCGGAAGAGGAGATGGCTTTGCGGCTATTGCCGGCCGGCGCGATCTATTTTGCCATGGCCGAGGAGGATGTGCAGCGCGTGCTGCGTTTCCCGCGCGCCATGATCGGCTCCGACGGCATCCCGCACGACCCGCGCCCGCATCCCCGCCTCTGGGGCACCTTCCCGCGCGTGCTGGGGCATTACAGCCGCGAACTCGGCCTGATGCCGCTGGAGGAGGCGGTCCACCGCATGACGGGCCTGCCGGCGAACCGCTTCGGGCTCGACGGGCGAGGCATTGTCGAGGCAGGGGCCATCGCAGACCTCTGCCTGTTCGACCCGGAAACCGTGATCGACAAGGCAGACTTCGAGAACCCGCTGGCACCTGCGGACGGCATCCACACGGTGCTGGTGGCGGGCGAGGCCGTCTGGGCGGACGGCGGCCCGACCGGCGCCCGGCCGGGCAAGGCGCTCCGCCGCGAGCGCCCGATCCCCGCGCGTTAGAGCCCGAGCCTTTCGTATTGAGCCGCAGCCCTCGGCAAGCCCTCCATCGTCACCCCGGACGGAGCGAAGCGAAGATCCGGGGTCCATCTTCCGGCCTTCCCGCCGGGCCCGGACGGCAGGGCTGGGCCCCGGCTCGCAGGCCGGGGCGACAAATGGGGGTTTGGCCCGAAATGCGGTCCGATCCGAACGGGCTTTGTTTTTAGGTCAGGCCGGGGCGTCGCAGGAGACGGTGCCCATCTCCGCCGGGATGGACAGCTCCAGGATTTCGAGATCGTCCGAGGTCGCGGTCTCGTTGTGCTTCAGGCCGCCCGGGATGAAGAGCGACTCGCCCGCCTTGATGCGCAGCGTCTCGCCGGTCTCGAATTCCAGGTCCACCCAGCCCTTGAGCGCATAGACGAACTGGCCCTCGCACTCGTGGTAGTGCCAGCCGGTCGGCTCGGTCATGCCGCGGATCGCGGTCATGGTCTGGGCCCGCATGCTGCCGAGGCTCGCCTCGGTGACGCCGAGATCGCGGTATTTTAAGAAATCGCGCCGTCCGGCGACCAGCGGCGCCGACTCTGCTGTGGCGTGGGCGAGTTTGCGGAGTTGGGCATTGCTGTCTGGCATCGGGTCGGTCTCCTCCATTGGACTTCGCCCCGAACAATAGCGGATTGCGGGCGTCGCGACAGCAGGTAACCTTTCCCTCGTGAATTACGGCCTCGACACGTTCCGCGGAGACCCGTTCTGCGGCATCGCCTCGACCGTGGTGGCGCTGCCCGTGGCGCTCAGGTTCGGCATCGCCTCGGGCATGGGGGCTGCCGCCGAGACCCGGAATTCGCTGCTCGGCCTGAGAAGCGTCCCCGAAGACCGGATCGTCGAAACCCGCGAAGACGCCCGCCGTCTCGCCGAGCGCATTCTCCGGGAGGAGGACGCCGGCGCTGGATAGGCGGGCAGGCGCCTCAGCCCGATTGCCGCCCCGACCGCCCGATATTGTCGTCGCGGTCCTCCGTCAGGCCCGCACAGGATGGCCCTGCTTATGCGCCCTCACTGTCTTTTTCGTCCATTTGGGGCAGGAGGTCTTCCGGCGCCGGGGGCTGGCCGCCTGTTCTGAACAGAATGCGGCGGGCCGCCCGGACATCGGCGCCGGCGCGCCGCTCGGCAAAGAAACGAGCCGTCTTCATCGCAGAGAGCTTCTCGGCAACGGCCACAGTCACGAACTGGTTGATACTTGTGCCGTCCTCCCGGCTCGCCTCGGCAACGGCATTTTTCAGCGACGCCGGCAGGCGCAGCGGAAAGGTCGCGGTCTGCTTGCTCACGTCTCCAGCCTCCTCAAGGCATCCGCAGGACTCAACAGGTCGATCCCGAACTGCATATGACGTCATAAACCCGTTCCCGGTCGAGTGTCGCCCACATAACCGCACGGCGGCCGCGCGCCGGCTTGACACCGGGGCGGGCGTGGTAAGCTGTTTTCGGTAGGCGGCGTTTGGGCCGGACGCCCGCCGCAGGGGCGGATCGTGACATCTCATGACACATCATGACGTTTCCTGACGGGTCCGGCGCCTTCGGCGGCGAGCGGGTCGAGGACCGGGCGTTGTTGCGCGGCAGGGGGCGGTTCATCGACGACCTGCCCGTGCCGCCGCGCACGCTCCATGCCGCCATCCTGCGCTCGCCGCACGCCCATGCGCGGCTCGGCCGGATTGCCGCGCCGGAGGGCGTGCGGCTCTTTTCGGGCCAGGAGATCGCGGCCGGGCTCAAGCCGTTCATCGCGGCGCTGCGCACGCCCATGCGCCACTTCCCGGTCGCGACCGACAAGGTCCGCTATGTCGGCGAGCCCGTTGCGGTCGTGCTGGCCGAGGACCGCTACCGGGCCGAGGATGCGCTCGAGCTGGTGGAGGTCGAATACGAGCCGCTGCCCGCTGTGGTCTCGCCCTCGGCGGCGGTCGCGGAAGGCGCGCCGCTGCTGCATGAGGCCGCCGGCTCGAACCTGGCGAACCGGCGGCGCTTCTCCTATGGCGACCCGGAAGGCGCCTTCGCCGCCGCCGACCGTTGCATCGCCATCGAGGTGCGCTATCCACGGAGCGCCGTCACGCCCATCGAGTGTTTCGGCCTCATCGCCGCCTATGACCCGGACGGCCACGCCTATGAGGTGACGGCGCCGTTCCAGGGGCCGTTCGCGCTGCACCCGGTGATGGCGGCGGCGCTGGGCGTGCCGGCGAACCGGCTCCGGCTTCGCACACCGCCCGATTCCGGCGGCAGCTTCGGCATCAAGCAGGGGCTGGCGCCCTATATCGTGCTGATGGCCGCCGTCGCGCGGCTTGCCGGCCGCCCGGTGAAATGGATCGAGGACCGGCTGGAGCACCTGACGGCCGCCGGCTCCGCCACCAACCGGGAAACGCGGCTGGAGGCCGCGGTCATGGCGGACGGACGGGTGACGGCGCTGCGCTACACGCAGCTGGAGGATTGCGGCGCCTATCTGAAGGCCCCGGAGCCGGCGACGCTCTACCGGATGCACGGCGCGATGACCGGCGCCTACGACATCCAGAACCTCGAAGTCGAGAACAGCATCGCGGTCACCAACAAGACGCCGAGCGGCCTCAACCGGGGCTTCGGCGGCCCGCAGGTCTATTTCCCGCTGGAACGGCTGATGCACCGCATCGCCGACCGGCTCGGGCTCGACCGGCTGGAGGTGCTGCGGCGCAACCTGGTGAAGACGATGCCTTACCGCACGGCGTCGGGCGCGCTCTACGATTCCGGCGACTACGGCGCGGTCATCGACCTCGCCCGGCCGGCACTCGAAGAACTCCGCGCCCGCCGTGCGGAGGCCCGCGCCGAGGGGCGGCTCTACGGCGTCGGACTGGCGGCGGCGGTGGAGCCGACGGTCTCCAATATGGGCTACATCACCACGGTGCTGGAGCATGAGGACCGCCTGGCGGGCGGGCTCAAGAACGGCGCGCTCGCTGCGGCCACCGTCGCCATCGACCCGCATGGCGGCGTCACCGTGACCTGCGATTCCACCCCGCAGGGGCAGGGCCACCGCACCGTGCTGGCCGAAGTCGTGGCCGGCGCGTTCGGCCTCGCGCCCGCCGATATCCGGGTCGTGACCGAATTCGACAGCGCGCGGGATGCCTGGTCCATCGCCGCCGGCAACTATTCCTGCCGCTTTGCGCCCGCCGTCGCCGGGACCGCCTGGCGCGCGGCCAGGGCGCTGCGCGACCGGCTGGCGCGGCTCGCCGCCGCACGGCTCGACCTGCCGCTGGAGGACATCCGCTTCGAGGGCGGCACGGTCGGAGCGGGGCCCGGCAGGGACGTGCCGTTTGCGCGCCTCGCCGGCCTCGCCCACTGGTCGCCGGGCACGCTGCCGCAGGGCGTCGAGCCGGCCTTGCGCGCGACCGAGTTCTGGACCCCGCCCGAGCTTGGGGCCCCGGACGCGGAGGACCGTATCAACGGCTCTGCCGCCTACGGCTTCATCTTCGATGTCTGCGGCGTCGAGGTCGATGCCGATACGGGCCAAGTCCGCATCGACCGCTATGTGACCGCGCACGATGCCGGGCGCCTGCTCCACCGCCCGATGGCCGACGGGCAGGTGCGCGGCGGCCTGTCCAACGCCGTTGGCGCCGCGCTGTTCGAGGCCTTCGTCTATGACGAGGCGGGCCAGCCGCTCGCCGGCACTTTCGCGGACTACCCGCCGCCCACGGCCTGCGAGACGCCGGACCCCGAAATCCTGCATCTCGAAACGCCGTCCCCCTTCACCCCGCTCGGCGCCAAGGGCATCGGCGAGGGCAACGCCATGAGCGCCCCGCCCTGCATCGCCAATGCCGTGGCGGACGCGCTCGGCGTCGAAGACCTGGAACTGCCGCTGACGCCGGCCCGCGTCGCGGCGCTGCTGCCGTGAAGCCCGCGCCCTTCGACTATCTGCGCCCCGGCAGCCTCGGCGAGGCGCTGGAGGCGCTTGCGTCGGAAGACGCCATGGCGCTTGCCGGCGGCCAGTCGCTGGTGGCGATGCTGAACATGCGCCTCGCGCGGCCCGACCTGCTGGTCGATATCGTCCATCTGCCCGAACTCCGCGAGCGCGGCCTGCGGGTGGGCGCGGCCGTCCGCCAGGCGGAACTCACCGGCCTGCATCCGCTGATCGACCGCGCCCTGCCGCATGTCGGCCACTACCAGACCCGCAGCCGAGGCACGTTCTGCGGCTCGGTCGCGCATGGCGACCCGGCGGCGGAACTGCCGCTCTGCCTGGTCGCGCTCGGCGGGCGGGTGCATCTCGCCTCGCAGCACGGCGAGCGGACGGTCGCAGCGGCAGACTTCTTCGAGGGGCCGCTGATGACCGCGCGGGAGGAGGACGAACTCATTACCGCCGTCGAGCTGCCGCCGCCCGACCCGCGCGCCGGTTATGCCTTCCGGGAGGTGGCGCTGAGGCACGGGGACTTCGCGCTGGCGGCCTTCGCGGCGGTGGCCGATGCGGACGGCGTGCGCCTTGCGGTCGGAGGCGTCGGCGATACGCCGGTGCTGCTGGACGGCCTTGCCATCGACCCGGACGCGATCGACGCCCGCGACGATTTCCATGCCGATGCTGCCTATCGCCGCCGGCTGGTGGCGCGCGTCGGCCGGGCGGCGGTGGAGGAGGCGCTCGCATGCCGCGCATGACCGTAAACGGCGAGGCCGTCGATGCGGCGGCGGAACCGCGCCTGCTGCTCTCCGACTTCCTGCGCCACACGCTCGGGCTGACCGGCACGCATGTCGGCTGCGAGCACGGCGTCTGCGGGGCCTGCACGGTGCTCATCGACGGGCGCCCGGCGCGGTCCTGCCTGGCGCTCGCCGTGCAGTGCGAGGGCGCGGAGATCGTGACGGTAGAGGGCCTGGAGGAAGGCGCGCTGCACGAAGCCTTCCGGCGCCATTTCGCCCTGCAATGCGGCTTCTGCACTGCCGGCATCCTGATGAGCCTCACCGCCTTCCTCCGCGAGACGCCGCGCCCGACGGAGCAGGAGGTGCGGGAAGTGTTGAGCGGCCATCTCTGCCGCTGCACGGGCTACACGCCCATCGTCGCCGCCGCGCTGGACGCCGCCCGTGCTTGATGTCGGGACCGCGCTCATCCAGGCCGCCGAGCGCGCGCCGGAGCGGCTTGCGGTCACCGACGGCGCGGACCGGCTGACCTATGCCGACTGGCTCGACCGGGCGCTCAGGCTCGCGGGGGGCCTCGAAGGCGAGCGGATCGCGACCGTGCTCCAGAACACGCTCGACGCCGCGACCCTGCACTGGGCCTGCCAGCTTGCGGGCAAGTTAATCGTGCCGCTCAACTGGCGGCTCAAGGGCGAGGAGATCGACTACTGCCTCGCCGACGCCGAGGCCGACACGGTGGTCTTCGGACCCGATGCAGCGGCGGCGGTCGCGGCATCGCCCCGCGCACGGTCCATCCGGCGGATCGAGACCGGGCCCGCTCTCGACGCCCTGCTGCGAGGCCCGCCGGCAACGCCTGCGGCTTCGGCCGAGGACCGGTCGGTCATGCTCTACACCTCCGGCACCACGGGCCGGCCGAAGGGCGTGCCGCGCCGCCACCGCGCGGAGCGCGCCGCCGCCATCGCCCATGTCGCGCAGAACCGCTACGCGCCGGGCGAGGTCGCGCTCGGGGTCATGCCGCTCTACCACACCATGGGCGTGCGCTCGCTGCTGGCGTCGGCACTGGTGGACGGCACCTTCGTCTGCCAGCCGCGCTTCGATCCGGGCGCGGCCCTCGACCTCATCGAGGCGGAAGGCGTGACCGCGCTCTATCTGGCGCCGACGCTCTACCACGACCTCCTGGCGCATCCGGCCTTCTCGCGGGACCGCATCCGTTCGGTGCGCAAGCTCGGCTTCGCCGGCGCCTCGATGACGGACGGCCTGCTGCAGCGGCTCGACGCGGCGTTCGAGCCCGACCTGTTCGTCAACCATTACGGCTCGTCGGAAATCTACACCTTCACCGTCTGCCCGGACGCGCCGGCCAAGCCCGGCTCGGCGGGCAAGGCGGGCCTGAACCAGCGCATCCGGGTGCGAAGCCTCGACGGCACGCGCGACGCCGCACCGGGGGAGGAAGGCGAAATCGCGGCCTCGCTCGCCAGCGACGAGGCGTTCGAAGGCTACTGGCGCCGCCCCGATGCGGACGCCCGCGCGCTCCGGGACGGCTGGTACCATACCGGCGACACCGGCTATCTCGACGCCGACGGCGACCTGTTCGTCACCGGGCGGGTGGACGACATGATCGTCACCGGCGGCGAGAACGTCTCGCCGGTGGAGATCGAGAGCGTCCTCTCGCTGCATCCGGCTGTGGCCGAAGTCGCCGTTGCCGGCCTCGCCGACGAACGCTGGGGACAGATCGTCGCCGCCTTCGTCGTGCCGGCGGGCGAAGCGGCCGCGGATGCGCTGGACGCCCACTGCCGGGCCAGCGCGCTCGCCGATTTCAAGCGCCCCCGCCGCTATGTGTTCGTGGAGGAGATTCCCAAGTCGCCGGTCGGCAAAATCCTGCGCCGCCTGCTTGTGGCGGCAGACGGCGGCGGCGATGGTTAGGCAGATCGTGTGCTGGCGACAGGCCGCCGGCGGCGAGTCTTGTCGGCGTCGGCCGGCCAACGCATAATGGCCGCCCGGGAGGCTCCGATGCCCACAGAACTCGCCGCATGGATCACGCCCGCCCTTCTCGTCGCGATGGCGGCCCTGTTGTTGCGCGGCATGGCCAGACTCGAAGACCGTCTCGGCGCGCGCATCGACGAGGTCAACAAGCGCATCGACGAGGTCGGCAAGCGCATCGACGAGGTCAACAGGCGCATGGACGGGATCGAAGGCCGGTTGCGGGCGGTCGAGCACGGGCAGGCGAGGCTGGAGGGTCTTCTCGAAGGCCTGCGGGAAGCGATCGCAGGCCGCCGCCCCGCCGCCTGACGGAAGAGCGGCGGCCCGCCCCGCACCGCCTGCTTGCGGCGCCCGATAGTAGCGATGGTTAGGCAGCGCCGGTCCCGGAGAGCGGCTTCGACCGCCCTGCCCTTGCCGAAGCGCCGGCTGCCCGGCAATCTCGCCGCGCCGTCGGGCGGGGAAACACGCGCATGTCTTTGACGAACGCAATCGGGGGCGCGCTGTTCGCCAGGGACTTCCTCGAAAACTCCGTCGAGAGGATGCCGGAGTGGAAGAACCTGGACGAGGCGGAGCTGGACCGTCTTGCAGCCGATCTCCGCGCCATCTTCGCCGGATTCCCTGTGTCGGGCGCGCCCAATGAGGCGCAGACCGAAGACGATCTGATCTGGCCCGTGCTGGCGCGGGTCGGCTGGACGGATCACCTCCGGGGGCAGCCCCTTTCGCGCCGCATGACGCCCGACGGATTGCTGTTTGCCGACGCCGCCTCGAAGGAACAAGCCAACAGGGTGCATGACGCAGCGCAGCGCTACACGCTCGGCCTCGCGCTGGCGGAGCTAAAGCGCTGGCAGGCGCCGCTGGACCGCCGCGACGCCGGCGAAGCCACGCCTGCCACCCAATTGCTCGGCTATCTGGGACGCGCCTTCATCGCCACCGACGGCAAGCTGCGCTGGGGCATTCTCACCAACGGAAAACTGTGGCGGCTCTACTGGTGGGGCGCGCAATCGGTATCGGAGCAGTTTTTCGAGATCGACCTGGCGGCGGCCCTGGGCGTAACCGGCCACGACGAGGGCCTGTTCGCCGCGGCGGCGCCGGACGAGGAGCGGGAGAAGGCCGGGCGCCGCCTGCTCCGGCTGTTCTTCCTCATGTTCCGGCGCGAATCCTTCCTGCCCGGCCCGGAAGGCTGGGACACCTTCCACAGGCGCGCCATCGACGAAGGCCGGCGTTACGAGGCGAAGCTCGCCGAAGACCTGTCGGGCCTGGTTTTCGACGACGTCTTTCCGAGGCTTGCGCAGGCGGTGGCGCGCGAGGCCCCGCCGGAAACGCCGCTCGCCGAAATCCGCGACGCCGCGCTGATCCTGCTCTACCGGCTAATGTTCGTCCTCTACGCCGAGGATCGCGGCCTGCTGCCGGTCGCCGACCCGCGCTACCGCCCCTTTGCGCTGCGCGGGCTGCGCGACACGGTGGAGGGACTCAAGAACGAGGGCGCGGAATTTTCGGGCCTCGCTACCGGCTATTGGGGCCTTATCGACGACCTTTGCAAGGTCATCGACGAGGGCGACGCCTCGGTTGGCCTGCCGCCCTACAATGGGGGCCTGTTCGACGCCGGACGCACGCCACTGCTGGAAAGCGTCCGGCTTCGGAACGAGGATGTCGCCGGGATTATCGACAGGCTCTGCTTTCTCCACGGTCCGGGCGACCGCTATTACATCAACTTCCGTGACCTGAGCGTGCAGCAGCTCGGTTCCATCTACGAACGGCTGCTCGAATACGAGCTCGCACGCGGGGCGGACGGCGGTCTTGTCGTACGGCCCGGCATGTTCGCGCGCAAATTGTCGGGCAGCTACTACACGCCGGACGATCTGGTCGGGCTGATCGTCCGGGAGGCCGTCGGCCCGCTGGTGGAAGCGCGGCGGGAGGCGTTCCGCGAGGCCGCTGAGGCAGGGGCGCGCCCGGCGGAATTACACCGCCTCGACCCTGCCGAGCGGCTTCTGGAGCTGAAAATCTGCGACCCGGGCATGGGGTCGGGGCATTTCCTCGTCAATCTGGCGGACTGGCTGGCGCAGCAGGTGCTGATGGCGATGGCGGACGCGGCCGACTGGGCGGAGGATTACGTGTCCCCGCTGGCGGCCCGCATCGAGAGCGTCCGCAACACGGTCCTCGCCAATGCTGACGACAACAGGTGGCAAGTGGACCGGGCGGGGCTGGACGACCGCCATATCGTGAAGCGCATGGTGCTCAAGCGCTGCATCTACGGCGTGGACAAGAACCCGATGGCGGTCGAGCTCGCCAAGGTCTCGCTCTGGCTGCACACCTTCACTGCGGGCGCGCCGCTCTCCTTCCTCGACCACCATCTCCGCTGCGGCGACAGCCTGTTCGGCGCCTCCGTGCGGACCGGCATGGACCGCGCGAAAGCCCATGGCGCCGGCCCGCTCCTGAACGGACCGGCGCAAGCCCTGCTCTCGGCCGCCTACAGCATGCAGGCAGTCGAAGCGCTCGCCGACGCTGAAATCGCCGAGGTGGAGCAGTCCGCGCAGGACTGGGCCGATGCGGAAGCGAAGACCGCGCCGCTGGACCGCTTCCTGTCGCTCATTCATGCGTTCGACTGGCTGGATATCCGGGACAAGGAGGACAAGGCGGCGCTCCATGCCTTTTTCGACGGCCAGTTCGGTGACCCGCTGGAGATTGCGCAGGGCCTTGCGGTTCCTGCGACTGCCCGCCCAGAGGCCGGGCGCTTCGCGGCGCTGCTCGGCCGGGCGCGGAGACTGGTGGAGGAGGAGCGTTTTCTAAACTGGCAGGTCTCCTTCCCCGGCGTCTGGCAGGACATGGAAAGCGCCCGGCCCAAGGGCGGATTCGACGCCGTGATCGGCAACCCGCCCTGGGAGCGGATGAAGCTGCAACAGGTGGAGTGGTTCGCCTCGCGGCGGATGGAAGTGGCGCTCGCGCCGCGCGCGGCCGACCGCCGGCGCATGATCGAAGACTTGAGAGAGGCCCGAGACCCGCTGGCCGAGGAATACCGTGCGGCCCGCGAGCGCACGGAGGCTGCCGCCAGAATGGCGCGCAAGGGTGGCGACTACCCGCTGCTATCCAGCGGAGACATGAACCTCTATTCGCTGTTCGTCGAACGCGCCATGGCGCTGGCGAAGCCGGACGGCGTGGTCGGCCTGCTCGTACCCTCCGGCATCGGGTCGGACATGATTGCCTCGCGCTTCTTCAGAGGAGTCGCGACGGAAGGGCGGCTGAAGGTGTTCTACGATTTCGAGAATCGCCGCACACGCCACAAGGCGCTGCCCTTCTTCCCGGATGTCGATAGCCGCTTCAAATTCTGCGTCTTCGCTGCCAGCCCCACACCGCTCTCCAGCGACACACAATGCGCATTCTTCCTGCAGGACGTGTCCGAACTCGATGACCCGGAGCGCCGTTTCCCGCTGGGTGCAGCGGATTTCGCCCGCGTCAATCCGAATACCGGCACAGCGCCGATCTTCCGCTCACGCCGCGATGCAGAGCTTACCGCCGCGATCTACGGCCGCCTGCCGGTTCTGGCGGATCGCTCCTTGGGTCAGGTCGTCAGGGCATGGCCGGTGAAATATGTACGAATGTACGACATGGCAAACGACTCTGGCCTGTTTCGCACCCGCACGGAATTGGAGGAGAGGGAAAGCGCCTGGCATGTCGGTAGCAACCGCTTCGACAGCCCCTCCGGCGAATGGGTGCCACTCTACGAAGGCAAGATGGTGCAGGCGTTCGACCATCGGGCGGCTGACGTTACGGTGAACCCTGAGAACCTGTTCCGGACCGGACAACCGGACAACATGAAGACAACTGCAAAAGCCGACCCGGACCGCTTACCGGAACCCCGCTATTGGGTTCTGGATGACACGGAACGTTGGGAATGGCCCGATCCATGGGTTGTATCTTTCAAGGACATAACCGCCTCGACGAATATGAGAACGATGATTGCGGCTCTTATTCCGCGAGCCGGTGCCGGGCATACGCTTCCCCTATTGCCGATTGTTGAAGACGAGACGAACCGGGCATCGTTAGCCAGTTTCGTTACCGCGAACCTCAATTCCACGATCTTCGACTATGTCGCGCGGCAGAAAGTGCCGACGACCCACTTCACCTGGTATGTCCTCGAACAACTCCCCGTCATGCCGCTGGAGCGCTACGAGGCGTCGCGTTTCGGGCCGAAGACGGCGGCGGAGATCGTGCGAGAGGCGGTGCTGGAACTGACCTATACGGCGCATGACATGGCGCCCTTCGCCCGCGACATGGGCCATGTGGACGAAGCCGGCGAAGTCCTGCCGCCCTTCCGCTGGGAGCCGGACCGGCGGCTCGCCCTCCGCGCGAAGCTGGACGCGCTCTATTTCCACCTCTACGGCGTCACCGACCGCGACGACATCCGCTACATCTACTCGACTTTCCCCATCGTCGAGCGGCAGGAACGCAGGGCCTGGGGAAGCTACCGCTCCCGCGACCTCTGCCTCGCCTGGATGAACGCGCTGGATGCTGGCAGGCCCGACGCGGAGATCGATCTCTAGAGGGCTGGTTTTCGCAAGACTGCGAAGGTGTCCGGTTCGTTGCCGTCTCGGTT
This sequence comes from Alphaproteobacteria bacterium, assembly GCA_965261985.1. Classification (GTDB taxonomy): domain Bacteria; phylum Pseudomonadota; class Alphaproteobacteria; order Bin95; family Bin95; genus Bin95. The sequence continues at coordinate 1,687,582 of OZ253490.1, read as the reverse complement.
TCGGACGAAATTCCGGAAAATTTTCAGGCTTGGCCCGCCGAGGGGCTTGACTGGGGGAAAAGCGTGCTAGAATAGGCATAGAGAGAAAGGCGGCCTCCGGAGCCGCCTTTTCCCTTTTCTGCAGAAGAGCGGCATCTGGGGTTGCATAGCCCGGCGGAAACGGACGGGAGGGGTGCGTCCGCCGTCTCGCGCGCGCAATCAGGCGCGCGAACCGCGCCGGCGCCGACGGGCGCGCGGGCGCACACGCGATACGCGCGAAACAGGGACCCGCCGCAGGAACGCGACGGCGGCACTGACGGAACGAAACGGGACCGAGAGGAAAGACCCATGCGGGAGACGCCGACAGAGAGAACCGGGCGAAGCGCCCGGAACCCCGACCGAAAGGAGAGCATCATGCCCGGACCGACCGCCGGATATGAGCCATGCGCATACGGGACCATGACAAAACATGACATCTCATGACACATCGCCCGGCGTCCGCCCCGGCAAGGCCTTGCCGGCCGGGAGTGAGCAACCGGCGCACTCGCTGTCCCGGCTACGCTGGCCTTCGTGCTCCTTTCGTCACCCTCGCGAAAGCGGGGGTCCATCCCTGGCTCCCGATGCCGCCGCAGCCGGCGGAGAGCAAGCTCAACCGCTGAAGCTGCCGCGAGAACCGAGGCTGGACCCCGGCTCTACGCTTCGCTCCGGCCGGGGTGACGGATGGGGGCATGCAACGCGAAACCAACCGAGGAGATACAAGGGTTGGGTGAGGGAACGGCGAGGGCCTGCCGGCCGGGAGACGAGCGTCATGCGGCGCCTCATGACAAAACATGACATCTCATGACACTCCCGACGGTCTCCCCTCCACCGGGCGCCGGCTGCCGGTTGCGCGCGGAGACAGGGGCGGAAGGCGGGCGGCGAAGGGCGCGGCGCAGAGGACCTCATGACATCGCATGACAAAACATGACACATCATGACATTTCCAACGGTCTGCCCTCCGCCGGGCACCGGGCGCTTGTTGCGCGCCGGGGCGGTTGCTATACCGCGCCGCCATGACCGACCCCGCACAAATCCGCAATTTCGCGATCATCGCCCATATCGACCACGGCAAATCGACCCTGGCGGACCGGCTGATCCAGACCTGCGGCGGGCTGACCGAGCGCGAGATGCGCGACCAGGTGCTCGACAATATGGACCTTGAGCGCGAGCGCGGGATCACCATCAAGGCGCAGACGGTGCGGCTGAACTACAAGACGGCCGACGGCCGGGCCTTTGCCCTGAACATTATCGACACGCCGGGCCATGTCGATTTCGCCTATGAGGTGAGCCGCTCGCTCGCCGCCTGCGAAGGCTCGCTGCTGGTGGTCGATGCGACCCAGGGCGTCGAGGCGCAGACGCTCGCCAATGTGTACCAGGCGGTCGATAACGACCACGAGATCGTCGTCGCGCTCAACAAGGTCGATCTGCCCGCCGCCGAGCCGGAGCGCATCCGGACCCAGATCGAGGATGTGGTCGGCATCGATGCCAGCCACGCCGTGCTGTGCTCGGCCAAGACCGGCGAGGGCATCCCCGAGCTGCTGGAGGCGCTGGCCGCGCGTCTGCCGGCCCCCGCCGCGGCCGAAACCGGGGACGGGCTCATCAGGGCCATGGTCGTGGACAGTTGGTACGACCGCTATCTGGGCGTCATCGCGCTCGTCCGTGTCCGCGAGGGCGAACTGCGCCGGGGCCTGAAAATGCGCCTGATGGCAACCGGAGCCTCCTACGACATCGACGAGGTGGGCGTCTTCACCCCCAAGCGGCAAAAGGTGGACCGGCTCGGCCCCGGCGAGATCGGCTATGTCAGCGCAGCCATCAAGACGGTGGCGGACTGCAAGGTCGGCGACACGATTACGGACGACCGCCGGCCGGCTCCCGCGCCGCTGCCCGGCTTCCGGCCCAACCTGCCGGTGGTGTTTTGCGGGCTGTTCCCGACCGACACGGCCGATTTCGAATATTTGCGGGAAAGCCTCGCCAAGCTGCGGCTGAACGATGGCGGTTTCGAATACGAGCCCGAGAATTCGCCGGCGCTCGGATTCGGGTTCCGCTGCGGCTTCCTCGGCCTGCTGCATCTGGAAATCGTGCAGGAGCGGCTCGACCGCGAGTTCGGCCTCGACCTGATCGCGACGGCGCCGAGCGTGGTTTACCGGGTCCACCGCGCCGATGGCGGGTTGGACCTGCTCCACAATCCGGCCGACATGCCGGACCCGGCGCAGATCACGCATATCGAGGAGCCGTGGATCGCCGCGACGATCTTCACGCCGGACGAATATCTGGGCGGCATCCTGAAGCTTTGCGAGGAACGGCGCGGCAGCCAGCGCGAACTGACCTATGTCGGCAACCGGGCCATGGCCGTTTACGAACTGCCGCTGAACGAGGTGGTGTTCGATTTCTACGACCGGCTGAAATCGCTGAGCCGGGGCTATGCCAGCTTCGACTACCGGATCGAGGACTACCGCGAGGGCGACCTGGTCAAGCTCTCGCTGCTGGTGAACCGCGAGCCGGTGGACGCACTGGCCTGCATCACCCACCGGATGCGGGCGGAGGGCCGGGGACGCCAGCTTTGCGAACGGCTCAAGGAGCTGATTCCGCGCCAGCTCTTCAAGATCCCGATCCAGGCGGCCATAGGCGGGAGGGTCGTTGCCCGCGAGACCATTTCGGCGATGCGCAAGGATGTCACCGCCAAATGCTATGGCGGCGATGTGAGTCGTAAACGAAAATTGCTGGACCGGCAGAAGGAGGGCAAGAAGCGGATGCGGACCTTCGGCAAGGTCGATATCCCCCAGAGCGCCTTCATCGCCGCGCTCCGGATGAACGAGACCTAGAGCGGCCCCCTTTCGTCGCCCCGGACCCCGATCCGGGGCCCAGCTCCGGCCGTTTCAGCCTGGCAGTAAGGCCGGGAGATGGACCCCGGCTCGGGGGCCGGGGTGACGGTTTTGGGCACGGCGCGGAACGCGATCCGGTCCGAGGGGATTCCGTTCTACAGGATCGCCAGCACGCTTTCGGGCGGGCGGCCGAGCGCGGCTTTCCCCTGCGCCAGCACGACCGGGCGTTCGATCAGCACGGGATGGGCGGCCATCGCCTCCACGAGGTGCCGGCGGCCGAGCGACGGGTCGTCGAGGCCGGCTTCCCGGTAGGCCGCCTCCTTGCGGCGCATCAGCTCGCGGGGCTCCATGGCGAGCTTTTCCAGCACCGCCTCAAGCTCGTCGGGCGCGGGCGGCGTCTTCAGGTATTCGACGATCTCGGGTTCGATGCCGCGCTCGCGCAGCAAGGCCAGCGTCTGCCGCGATTTGCTGCAACGCGGATTGTGCCAGATGGTGACGGTCACGGGGATGCTCCCTCCTTGCCCGCAGGACGGCAGCCGGCCGGGCGCCGGTCATGCACCCGTTGCCGAGCCGTAGTCATGCAGCGCGAAGGCGAGCGTGACAAGGCCGACGGTCGCCAGCACGGCGAGCGCGGCGCGGCGGTACCAGGCCTTGCCCCGGCCCGCGAAAAGCCGGATGCCGGCCCAGGTGGAGCCGATATAGGCGGGCAGGATCACCGCGGCCACGGCGAGCGCCTCGAGCGTGAACAGCCCGTGCAGCCAGTAGGGAACCGCCGCGCAGAGGCCGAGCGCGGACACCGCGCCGATGACATTGCCGCGCTGGGTTTCCGGGGAACCGTGCCGTGCGAGCGCAGCGGCGACTGCCGGCGGCCCGCCGACGCCGGACGCGCCCTGGATGAGGCCGGCCGCCGCGCCGAGCGTGGCCATGAACCCCCTGCCGGCATGGGCGGGGAAGCGCCAGCCCCACACCATCAGGGCGGTCATGGCGAGCACCGCGAGCGATATGGCGATCTTCATTACAGCTGGAGACACGGCGACCAGCACCCAGGTCCCTGCCGGCGCTGCTGCGAAGGCGGCGGCGGCGAAGGGCAGCACGAAGGCGCGTTCGGCATGGCGCAGCGCGGCCGGCAGCAATTGCAGGGTGACCGGCACGCCCGAAGCGCACACCGCCGCCAGCGCCGGTCCCGGCCCCAGCACCAGGCTCAGCACCGGAACCATCACCAGCGCTCCGCCGAACCCGGTGAAGCCCCGGACGAGACCGGCCAGCACCGCCGCCGCCCCGGCCGCCGCAAGCCCGGCCGCCGAGACCCCGTCCAGCGCCTCAAGCATCGCCGCGCCGGGAACCCGGACCGCTAACCGCGCTTGCTACGATTGCCCCGTCCTATACGTGGTGCGCGCCCTGCGTGTTGACGTAGAGCGCGTAGAGCGACCGGCTGGCGGCCATGAACAGCCGGTTGCGCCTGGCGCCCCCGAAGCAGACATTGGCGCAGCGCTCCGGCAGGGCGATACGCCCGATGGGCGCGCCGTCCGGCGCGAAGACCGTCACCCCGTCGAGCTCCGGCGAGCCCATGCCCCAGCCGCACCAGAGGTTGCCGTCGATATCCACGCGCATTCCGTCCGGCGTGCCGCCGGGGCCGGCGTCGATGCAGACCCGCCGTCCGGTCAGCGCGCCGTCCTCGCCCACGTCATAGGCAAGGATCTTGCGGGTCGGCTCGCCGCGCGATTCGACGACATAGAGGATGCGCTCGTCGGGCGAGAAGCAGAGCCCGTTCGGCCCCGCAATGTCGTCGGCGACGATCCGCATTTCGCCGGTTCCGCCGTCGAGGCAATAGACCGCCTGCGGCGTCTCGCTCTCGGCCTTGTGGCCCTCGTAATTGCCGAGGATGCCGAACAGCGGGTCCGTGAACCAGACGGATCCGTCCGACTTGACCACGACGTCGTTGGGCGAGTTCAGCGGCTTCCCCTGCCAGTTGTCGGCCAGCACGGTGATGCTGCCGTCGTATTCGGTCCGCGTGACGCGCCGCCCGCCATGCTCGCAGGTCACCGGCCGGCCCTGCCGGTCGCGGGTATTGCCGTTGGCGAAGTCGGTGGGCCAGCGCCAGACGGAGACCCGTCCGGTTTCCTCCTCCCATTTCAGGATGCGGTCGTTCGGGAGGTCGGACCAGAGCAGGTAGCGCCCGTCCCCGAACCACACCGGCCCCTCCGCCCAGCGGCATCCCGTCCAGAGCCGTTCGACGGCGGCGTTGAAGATGCGGTAGCGCTCGAAGCGCGGGTCCAGAATCTCGATCAGAGGATCGGGATAGCGCGGTTCCTCGCGCCATCCGGCAGCGGCGGAATAGGGTCTCACGGGAGAGCGCTCCTTGCGGCGACGGCGCGCAAAGGATAGCGCCCGGCCGCCCGCACTGTCATCCGTCCCCGGTTGTAGCCAGTCCGTTCAGGCGGTCGCTCGCAAGCGCTTCCGGGTCCCGGGCGGCCGGATCGCCCATGCCGCCGCCGCCGGGCATCTCCATCACCAGACGGTCCCCGGCGGGCACGGTCTGGCGGCCCTTGCCGCGCAAGGTCCCGCCCGAGCGCAGATAGAGGCGGCCCGCCGCACCGGCGCCGCCGCCATCCCGGCCGCGCGCCGGGTGGTCGATGCGGTCGAACATGGGCGAGACCGCGAAGGGCGCGCCCGTCGCATGGGCGATTTCCATGATCTGGCCCAGGCCGCCGCGGAACCGCCCGACGCCACCTGAGTCGGGGCGGTATTCCTTGCGCCAGAAGATCAGCGGGGCGATGGCCTCGTTCACCTCCACCGGTGTGTTGCGAACGCCGGAGGGGAAAGCCGTTGCGTCGAGCCCGTCCTTGCCGGGCCGGGCGCCGCTGCCGCCGGCATGGAAGATGTTGATCGCAAAGGGCTCGGCATCCCCGTAGTCGCCGTCCACCAACCCGTGCCCGCCCAGCAGCACCGGATTCCAGAGTGTCGAAGCCCCTTCCGCCGGGCAGCGTTCCGGAATGATCGCCGCCAGTGCGCCGAGCACCGCATCGGGCAGAAAATGGCCCGTGGCATGTCGGGCCGCCACCGCTGCCGGCGGGGGAGGATTGAGAATCGATCCTGCGGGAGCCGTCACCCTGATGGTTCCGAGCGATCCGGCATTGTTCGGCACGCCCGGGCCCACCGCGCAACGCGCGCCGAAACTTGCATAGGCCTGCGTATAGGTGAACGGCACATTGATGCCGTAACCGGACATGCCCGACGTGCCGGCGAAGTCGATATCGAGGCCGTCCGCGCCCACCGTCACGGACACGCGGAGGAGGATGGGTGCATCGTAGCCGTCCACCTCCATCTCGTTGCGATAGCAGCCCGGGGGCAGCTTGCGGATCTCGGTCAGCATGCCCTCGCGAGAGGCGTCGAGGATATGCCGCGCCAGATCGTCGATCTCCGCAAGACCGAACTCGTCCATCATCGCGTTGAGCCGCGCGGAACCCACCTCGTTGCAGCCCACGAGCGAATGCAGGTCGCCTTCGACCTCGACCGGGTTGCGGACATTGGCCCGCAGGATCGACATGAGCGTCTCATTCAGCCTGCCTTCGCGGCGGATCGCCGTCGGCGGGATGTTGACGCCTTCCTCATAGACCTGCCGGCCGTCAGCCCCGAAGCCGCGTCCGCCGACATCGACCACATGCGTGGTGCAGGCGAACAGCGCCACCGGACGTCCGGCCCGGAAGGTCGGCGAGACCATGGTGAAGTCGTTGAGGTGCCCGGAGCCCATCCAGGGATCGTTGGTCACATAGGCATCGCCGGGCCGCATGGTTTCGGGCGGGAATCGGTCGAGGAAATGTGTGACGGCCGCCGCCATGGTGTTTATGTGGCCGGGCGTGCCCGTGACCGCCTGGGCCAGCATCCGGCCCCGGAGGTCGAAACAGCCCGCGGAAATGTCGCCGGACTCCCGCGCTGCGGGGGAGAAGGCGGTGCGGACCAGTGCCTGGGCCTGTTCCTCGACCACGGCCAGCAGCCGGTCCCACTGGATCTGCATGGCGATGCGGTCGAGCGCGCTCCGGTTGCCGCTCATGGATTCGTCCTCACGGGTGCTTTCTCCTTGCGAATGAGCAGGATGGAGCCGTCCGTCTCGATGCGGGCATCGAAGGCGGCCGACACGACCGTCGCGGTCTGGTCCTCCACGATCAGCGCCGGCCCGGCGACCGCCGTTCCCGCGGACAGGGCCTCGCGGCGGTGCATCGGCGCGTCCGCGAAGCGCCCGCCGTCGAACAACCGGGCCGTTGCCGCCCTGGGCGCCATTGCGGAGCCGTTCGACATTACAGCCTGCGGAGCCGGCGGCGGAGCGGAGGAAACCGTGACCGTCCAGGACAGCACCTCAAGGTCCAGACCCGGAATGGCCCGGTCGTACAGTTGCCGGTAGGCTGCCTCGAAGGCGCCTCGAAGGCTAGCCGTGTCGCCCAGGCCGTCCTCCGGCAGCCGCACGGCGATCTCATGCCCCTGCCCTACATAGCGCATATAGACGTTGCGGACCTCTTCCAGCCCGTCGGCCTCCCCGCCCGCTGCAAGCGCCACGACAGCCCGCGCCTCCTCGGCCATCTCCTCCAGCAGGGCGGCAGCTTCGTTCGCGTCGAATGCGGAAAGGCGCATATGGCGCGAGCGGGCCAATTCGTAAGAGACCGGCGCGCGCAGGAAACCGATCGCCGAGCCCACGCCGGCCTGCATCGGCACGAGCACGGCGTCGAGCTCCAGCTTCTCGGCGAGCCGGGCGGCGTGCAGCGGCGCCGCGCCGCCGAACGCGATCATGGTCCGTGCGCGGATATCCTTGCCCCACTCGACGGCATGGACGCGTGCGGCATTGGCCATGTTTTCGCCCACCACCTCCGAGACCGCATAGGCCGCGAGCGGTGCCGTCATCTCCAGCGGCTTCGCGACGCGGTCTTTCAGCACTCTCGAGCCCGCCTCTTCATCGAGGCCGCTTCCTCCCGCAAATGCCTTCGCATCGATGCGGCCGAGCACCAGGTCGGCGTCGGTCACCGTCGCTGCAGCCCCGCCGCGCCCGTAACACGCGGGTCCGGGGTCCGCGCCCGCACTCTCCGGCCCGACGCGCAGGCGCCCAAGCCCGTCCACTGCCGCAATGGAGCCGCCGCCTGCCCCGATCTCCACCATCTCGATGGCCGGAATGCGCAGCGGCAGTCCGCTGCCCTTGAGGTTCCGCCACGCGCGCGCCACCTCGAAACTGCGCGTCGTCTGCGGGTCGTAATCGTCGATCAGGCAGAGCTTGGCTGTGGTGCCGCCCATGTCGAAGGATAGCACCCGGTCGAGGCCGCGCCGGCGCGCGATCCAGGCCGCCAGCACGGCGCCGCCGGCGGGTCCGGATTCCACCAGCCGCACCGGGAAGCGGACCGCCGTGTCGAGATCGGTCAGGCCGCCGCCCGAGGTCATCAGCATGAACGGGCAGGAAAGCCCGAGCGCCTTCAACGCCTCGTCGAGAGCCGCGAGGTAGCCGGCCATCCGCGGCTGCACATAGGCATTGGCGCAGGCCGTCGAAAGGCGCTCATATTCCCGGATCTCCGGGCAGACCTCGCATGACAACGAGACCGGCACATCCGGCAGGGCCGCCGCCAGCAGCGTCCCGATGCGTCGTTCGTGCTCCGGATTGGCGTAGCTGTGCAGCAGGCCGACGGCAATCGCCTCCACGCGGTGTTCCCGCGCCTGCGCCGCGGCGTCCGCCACGGTTTCCTCGTCCAGCGGCACCAGCGGCTCGCCCTTCGCATTCATCCGCTCGCGCACCGGCCAGCGAAGCCACCGAGGCACCAGCGGCGGCGGCCGATCCATATTGATGTCGTACTGCTCGAAACGGTGTTCGTGCGCCATTTCGACCGAGTCCCGGAAGCCCTCGGTCACAATGAGCGCCGTGCGCGCGCCTTTGCGTTCGATCAGTGCATTGGTCGCGAGCGTCGTGCCATGGATGACGAGGCCGATGTCGCCGGGCGCGGCGCCAGCCCGACCGAGCGCCGTGCGGATGCCCTCCAGCACGCCACGCTCCGGCGCGTCCTGCGTGGTGAGCACCTTGGTCGAAACCTGCGCAGCACCGCTCTCCAGCACGACATCGGTAAAGGTGCCGCCCACATCCACACCGATATGCCACCGCATTCGAGACTCTGCCATCCGCCCTCGCGCCTGCCGGGAATTCCTGCGGCCCGCCGGCCGCTATTGCCGCCGGACTGTAGCAGCGGGTCCGGGGGTCGTCATCCTGCGCACAGGCCGAGCGCCACGCGCCCCAAGTCGCATGAAAATTGTCGCGGGACAAAAAATTTATATTCGGACATTACGAGGGGTAGTATTTTTTCATTCTGTGGATACTATATTTGGTTTACTGTCTCGACGGACTCGCGATGCATTTCGACTCGACACCTTCCCGGTCTATGCGTCTCCACGAAACCAGGCGCGGCGTCGCCGCTTCGTCTCCGGCGGCAGGCACCTGGGCCGGCATGGCTTGGCTTACCGGTAGCGACGGTCCCCGATGGACGGTATCTCATGCGAGCATAGCGACATCCGTTCCGGGCATAGATTCCTCTCTCGCCCGGACATTGCCTCACCGGTCGGCCTTATTCGTCGTCGCGCTCACGGCGTTTCTTGTCCTCCTGCTCTCGATGTTCCTCTCCGGTAATGCGGCAGCCCAAATACTGAATTGGGACGGCGAGGTGGAAGCGTCTAGGAGTTCGTTTTCGGTCGCACCGGGTGAGACGGAATATTACAGCGTCAGGTTGAAGCCACCGTCCGATTGGGACGAGGAAACCGACGAACCCTTTATCCCGGGCGGCGAAGAATGGTTCGTTATGGTCCATATCGATGGTGTGAGGAGCCCACCGGAGGGCGAATACAGGGACCTCAGAATTGTTCCGGGGTTTTACCGGACATTCACCAACAGCGACTGGAACACATGGAAGAATTTCGCGGTAAAAAGACTCAGCGACGAGGAATGGGAAGCAGAGGGCGGCGGCATGCGCGCCACTTCGACGATATTCGACCACGAAATATGGGACCACCTAAACAACTGCCCGGTACACGATTCCGGGCCGCTAACGGTCAATCTCGGCGACAGCAACGGGAATGGTGGCGGCGGGAACACCGAGGGCGGCGGGAACACCGACGGCAACGGGAACGGTGACGGCAACGGGAATGGTGGCGGCGGGAACACCGAGGGCGGCGGGAACACCGACGGCAACGGGAACGGTGACGGCAACGGGAATGGTGGCGGCGGGAACACCGAGGGCGGCGGGAACGGTGACGGGAACGGTGACGGGAACGGGAATGGCGACGGCAACGGAAATGGCGACGGCGACAGGAATGGCGACGGCAACGGAAATGGCGACGGCAACGGGAATGGTGGCGGCGGGAACACCGAGGGCGGCGGGAACGGTGACGGCGACAGGAATGGCGACGGCAACGGCAACGGTGACGGCAACGGGAACGGTGACGGCAACGGGAACGGCAACGGCAACGGCGGGAACACCGGGGGCCGTTCGGCGTCGAACGACGGAGGACCAAGCAGGGCATGGGCAAATCGGGCCATGCTTCCCGAAATGGGGCGCGCCATGGCCTTCTCTGCTGCCAGGTGCCGTATCGAAAAAATGTTTTCCGACATCGCCCGCGGGTGGTCGAAGCCGTCGGCTGCGCGGCTGCTGCCGCCGGCCTTTGCCGGAAGGGGCGCTGGCGGCGCCCGGACGCTCGGCCTGAAACAGGCACTCGGTAACGCGTCGTTCCTGCTACCCCTGGCCGGGGGCGATGGCAGGGATGCGCGTTTCGCGACCTGGGCGTGCAGCGACTACGGCCTGCTGGACGGCAGCGACAAGGGTGGGACAGCCGTCTGGGACGGCGAAACGTTCAACATGCAAGTCGGGGCCGAAACAAGGCTGCGCCCCAACATGCTCGCAGGCGTGGCCCTGTCGCGGTCGCAGTCCGAGATCGACTACACCATCGCCGGCGGGAATAACGAAGGCGGCAACTACGATCTACGATTGACCGGCGTACATCCCTATTTCGGCCTGAAGCCTTCATCCGACCTGGAGGTATGGGGTACGGTAGGCCTCGGCCGCGGAACGCTCAGGGTGTCGGACCGCGCCGGGAGTTCGTTTTCGAGCAATGCAACGCTCGCCTCGGGCGCGATGGGCGTCAACAGCCGGGTGCTGACGCGCGGGCCGACGACGCTGACGGCCAAGGGCGAATGGGGGCTCGCGAAGCTGGATGTCGCCAGCGCCGCCGGGACGTTCGCCAAGGCGGCGGCCGACCTGCGGCGGTTTCGGCTGGCGGTCGAAGCCGACCACGAAGAGATAGTCCCCTATGTCGGCTCGTTGGCTCCATGGGGAGAGCTCGGACTGCGCCACGACGGCGGCGACGGGAAGACCGGCGCCAGCCTTGAGGTCGGCGGCGGACTGCACTACCGGAACATCGAGCAGGGATGGAATTCCGAGGTCTTCGGCCGCTGGCTTGCGGCGCGTGGCAACGGGCGGCCGAAGGAACGCGGCTTCGGCCTTCGCTTCCGCTACGACCCGGAGGCGCCCGGTTTCGGGCCTTGGGCGAGTCTGGCGCAAAGCTGGGGTCCCGCCGAGAGCAGCGTGCAAAGGTTATGGGAAGATCGACCATCCGACCCGACCCGGTCCAACCTCTCCGCAAGGCGCCTCGAAGTCGAGCTGGCATATGGCTTCCGGGCGTTTCGGGGCCGAGGCGCGTTCACGCCCTACACGAGGTTCAGCGTGAACCGGGGCGACGGGCAGGTGTTCCGGCTCGGCGCGCGCTGGAGCGTCGGACCCTCTGCGATATTGAGCCTGGAGGCCGCGCGGCAGGAACGATCCGGCGGGGACGACATACACGCAATTATTCTGCAGGCCGCATTGCGGTTCTAGCAGCGGCGAAAGTTGCGGGCGAGGCGCCCTGCCCCTTCCGGCGTGTCCGTCATGCTTCCGCCATCAGCGCCTCAACCTCGGCCCGGTCCGGCATGGATCGCGCGGTGCCGGACCGCGTGACGGAAATGCCGGCGGCCGCGCAGCCGAAACGGACGGCCGAGGCCGGGTCTCGGCCCTCCGCCAGCGCGACCGCGAATGCGCCGTTGAAGGCATCGCCGGCGCCGGTTGTCTCGACTACGGGGCCCGCTCGGAATGCGGGCACAAACCCTGCTCCTTCCGGACCGTCGAACAGTGCCCCGCGCGCACCCAGCGTAATGACCGCCGCGCCGATGCCCCGGTCGCGGAGCGCCGCTGCCGCGCGGCGCGCGCCGTCTTCGTCATCTACCGGAATGCCGGTCAGCGCCGAAGCCTCGGTCTCGTTGGGCGTGACATAATCGCAGAGCCGGAGCATGTCCCCAGGCGCCTCAGCGGCCGGAGCGGGATTCAGCACCGTTGCCACACCTGCCTCCCGCGCAATCGCCAGCGCCCGCGCCGCCGCCGGCAGCGGCTGCTCGAACTGGGTGACGAACACGGCCGCGGACCGGATCGCCTCGGCCGCTGCATCGACATCCGCTTCCGAGATTTCGGACGCGGCCCCCGGACACACGACGATGGCGTTCTCGCCCGTCGCCGCGTCCACCAGCACTGCGGCCGCACCCGTCGCCGCGCTGTCGGATCGGGCGACCAGGGGCTCGACGCCGGCCTCGGCCCACGCCGCGAGCCCCATATCGGCGAAGGCGTCGCGCCCGATCCTGGAGATGAAGCGAACCTCTGCGCCGAGCCGGGCGGCGGCGACGGCCTGGTTCGACCCCTTGCCGCCCGGGCTGAGCGCGACGCTCTCGCCGATCACGGTCTCGCCCATCCGGGGCAGGCGGACGGTGCGAAAGGTGGCATCGGCAACGAAGATGCCGAGGATTGCGATATGTCCAGCCATCGAGACGCCTTCGGCTCCGACCTCCGGGATGAAGCGCGGCCGAGGTTAGCGGCTGACGGCCGCAGCGAAAACACTCCGGGCCGCTCGTCCCCGGTTGTCCGGAAATGCCGTCCTGAGCATGGTTCCCGGCAGCGCACCGTTGCCGATGCGGATTTTGACGACAATTCTCCGGCGCGAAGTTTCGATTGCCCGAGCGGCGAAAAACCACAGGAGTGAACAGGCATGACCTATCGCGTGATGCTTCAAATGCCCTATACGGACGGCCTCAAGTCGGTATTCGAGCCGCGCGGCGACATTTCCGTCGAACGCTTCACCGAATTGTCCGAAGACAACATTCTCCAGCATATCGCCAATTACGACGCGGCTATCCTGGGCGTTGCGTCGTTCACGCGCCGCATCGTCGGCAACGCCGACAAGTTGAAAATCGTCGCCCGCCACGGCGTCGGCTACGACGCGGTGGACGTGCCGGCGCTGACGGAGGCCGGCGTGCCGCTCGCCGTGGTCGGCACCGCCAATTCGCTCACCGTCGCCGAGCATTCGCTGTTCTTCATGATGGCGCTCGCCAAGCGCGCGATCCATTACGACCGCGAGGTGCGCAAGGGCAATTGGGACATCCGCTTCTCCATGCCCGCCTACGACCTCGCGGGCCGGACGGTGCTGATCCTGGGTTTCGGGCGCATCGGCCGCCGGCTGGTGCCGCGCTGCGTTGCGATGGGGATGAATGTGCTGGTCCACGACCCCTATGTCATCCAGGACGCCATCGCGACCGCAGGCGCAACGCCGGTCGAGGACTGGCGGGCGATGCTGCCCGAGATCGACTTCCTGTCCGTCAACTGCCCGAAGAACGAGGAAACCGACGGCATGATCGGCACCGCCGAACTCGCCGCCATGAAGCCGACGGCGTTCGTCGTGAACACCGCGCGGGGCAATATCGTCGATGAGAAGGCGCTCTACGACGCGCTGAAGAAGCAGGTCATCGCGGGCGCGGGCATCGACCCCTTCGTCGTCGAGCCGGCGACGGCGGCGGAGCCGCTGTTCGAGCTCGACAACATCATCGTGTCGCCGCATTCGGCGGGCGTGACCGAAGAGTCCATGTTCCGCATGGGCGCGGCGGCCGCGCAGAATGTGGTCGATTGCTTCGACGGCAGGCTCGACCCCGACAATGTCATCAACCCGGAGGTGCTGGGCTGACGGCGACAGCCTTCGGCTACTGCATCCGCTCTTCCGGCGCAATAAGGTGAAGCGGCGTCTCTCCGCGCATCGCCCGGAGGCAATTGGCGACGGCGCGCCCGAGGACGATCGGGCGCCGGCGGCCGCCGACAGAGGCCGAATTGTGCGGTGAGCCGATGACATTCGGCAGGTCGAGCAACGGCGTGTCGATGCGGAAGGCGCCGTGGCGGATCGGCTCCACCCACCAGGCATCGAGGCAGGCGGTGAAGGCCGGGCGGGCGAGGAGATGCTCGTAGAGGGCGCGCTCGTCGATAATCTCGCCGCGCGCGAGGTTAACCAGGATGGCGTTGTCCTTCATGCGCCCGAGCGCCTCAGCGTCGATTGCCCCCTCGGTTGCAGTGCTCAGCGGAGCGGTGACGAACAGGATGTCGGCTGCCTCGCACAACTCGTCGAACCGGTCGGGCGTCCCGATCCAGTCGGCGGGCTCCTCGCTTGCGCCCCGCCGGTTGATCGCGTGGATCGTCATGCCGAAAGCGCGCATCAGCCGGGCGACCGCCACCCCGATGCCGCCGAAACCGAGAATGCCGCAGACGCCGCCGGCCAGCATGGCGTTGGGCTGGAACTGGTTGAAACGGCCGGCGCGCAGTTCGGCGTGCTCGACGAACAGGCGCTTGGCGGCGGCCAGCGCCATGGCGGCGCCGTGTTCGGCCATCGGCTCGGCGGAGGCGCCGCCGTTGCCAGCTACCGGAAGCTCCGGCGGCAGGTCCCGGAGAGGCATGAAGTCCACCCCGGCAGGCAGCAACTGCAACAACCGGGCGCCCGCCAGACAGCGCCATTCCCCCTCCTGGAAGTCGTTCCCGGTGTGCCGCGCCAGCACGGCTGCCGCGCGTTGCAGCATCTCGGTGCGGGCGTTGGGCGATCCGGCATCGGCGAGGTAGAGGACAGGGCCGGCCTCGCTCCAGGCATCGGCGATGAGGCCGCGGTCCCGCTCGCTGGCGTCGTACGCGACGGTAAGGGCGTCTCTGGTCAAGGTCTGATTTCTCCCGGACGGCAAGCTAGGGCGCGCGCCTGCTCAGCACCGCTTCGCGATAGCCGATATAGAGGCCCGACGCCACAATCAGCCCCGCTCCGACCCAGGCCCAGAGGTCCGGAAAGTAGCCGAAGACGACGAAGCCCAGCAGTGCTGCGAAGATGAGGTGGCTGTAATTGAAGGGCGCAATGACGGAGGCCGGGCCGCAGCCGAAGGCGATGGTGTAGAGGTAGTGGCCGAGGCCGGAGAGCAGGCCGAGCGAGACGATCATGCCGATCTCGGTCGCGCTCGACGGCGTTCTCCAGTCGCCCCAGACGACCAGGCTGAGCGCGGCCGTTCCGACCACGGTGGCGATGGTTGCCGATGTCGCCGGGTCGTCGCCGGCGGAGAGCTTGCGCGTCAGCAGCGAGTAGAACGCGCTCGTGAAGGCCGACCCGACGGTGAAGACGATCTGCCAGGGCGTGTCGCCGAAGCCGGGCCGGATGATGACGAGCGCACCGATGAAGCCAACAACGACCGCCGACCAGCGGCGCGGACCGACCCGCTCGCCCAGCACCGGCCCCGAAAACGCCGTGATGAGCACCGGGCCCAGCATGGTGATGGCCGCGGCCGTGGCGAGCGGCACCCATTTGATCGCCAGGAAGAAGCACAACGAAGAGGACAGCAGGCAGGCGCCGCGCACGATCTGCGCCACCGGGCGGGCGGTCCTCAGCAGCAGGAAGCGCCGCCCGCGCATGGGTGTGAAAACCGCGAGCATGAAGAAGAGCGCGCCGGCATAGCGGGCCCAGACGAGCTGCACCGGCCCGAAATCCGCCCGCAGCATCTTCACCTCGACATTGAGGATGGCGAAAAGCGCGACGGCAGAAACGACCAGCAGGATGGCCAGTCCTATGCGGTCCCGGGGCTGGTTCATGGGGCGGGGCTCCGTCCCGGGTCCGTTCCGGCGGACCTGGACGATACGGACTATTGGGCGGCTGCGGCCGCGCTTGCGAGCTGGCGGAGCACGAGCGAGGCATAGAGGCCGCGCCTTGCCAGCAATTCATCGTGCGTGCCTGTCTCGACCAGGCGGCCCCCGTCCAGCACGACGATCTTGTCGGCGTCCCGGACGGTGGAGAGCCGGTGGGCGATGACAACGGTGGTCCTGTCGGCCTTCAACACGTCCAGCGCGCGGCGCACGGCCAGTTCGTTGAGCGCGTCCAGATGGCTGGTCGCTTCGTCCAGGATCAGTATGGGCGCGTCCTTGAGGAACGCCCGCGCGATGGCGACCCGCTGGCGCTGGCCGCCGGACAGGCTGGCGCCGCGCTCGCCGACGACGGTTTCGAGCCCTTCCGGCAGGGTTGCGATCAGCGGGCCGAGGGCGGCATGGTCGAGCGCCGCGGCAAGCTCCGCCTCACTCGCCGAAGGCCGTGCGATCGTCACATTCGCGCGGAGCGTGTCGTTGAAGAGGTATGTGTCCTGCGATACCAGCGCGATGCGGCTGCGCAGGTCGTCCAGCTTGTAGTCGCGCAGGTCCACGCCGTTGAGCGCGATGGAACCCGAATCCGGGTCCCAGAAGCGCATCAGCAATTGCGCCGTGGTGGTCTTGCCGGCACCCGAGGCGCCGACCAGAGCCACCGTGCGGCCGGCGGGAATCGTCACCGTCACATCGCTGAGCGCAAGGCGGTCCTGTCCCGGATAGGCGAAGCTCACGCCATTCAAGGCGAGGCCCGGCTGCGCCGCCCGGTCCTCCTCGGCGCCGGGACCGTCCTCCACCGGCACCGGCTCGTTCTCCAGTGCGTAGTAGCGCCGGGTGGCGCCGAGTGTGTCCGCAAGCCGCCGGCCGATCTGGGCGATCTCCGAGACCGGCAGGAAGGCCGACATGGCGAGCAGGGCCAGCAGCGGAAGCATCCCGGCATCGACCGCTCCCGCCTGCACCAGCAGGGCGCCGCTGACCACCACCGCAAGGCCCCCGAGGCCGGTGAGCACTTCCAGCAGGCTTTCCTGCAGGGTGACTTCGCCGAAGAAAGGCAGCCGCAGGGCGATATGCCGGTCGGCGAGGTCGTCGAACCCCTCCGCACGTCGACGTTCGTCCTGGAAGGAAACGATTTCGCCCAGCCCCTGGACGGAATCGATGGCATAGGCGCCGAGTTCTCCCGCCGCTTCCCGGGACCTGGAACCGAGCCGGTCCACGCGGCCCCGCATCAGGAAGGGGCTGAGGCCCACGGCGGCGAGAAAAGGGAGGAGCGCGAGCGCGATCCAGACGCTTTCCGTTCCCAGCACGACGATCACCATGGCCGGCACCAGCACCGCGACGAAGGCCGGCGCGACGGTGTGGGCGAAAAAATACTCGATGAGGTCGATGTCATGCGTGGCGAGGTTCATCAGGTCGCCGGTCCGCCGCCGCACGAGATAGGCCGGGGCGAGCACGTCGAGCTTGCGGAACGCATCGACCCGCATCTCCGCGAGCAGCCGGAAGGCCATGTCGTGCGCAACCCACGATTCGAGCCAATGGACGATCCCCGCCATCGGAGCCAGCACCCAGAGCCAGACGAGCAGGTGGTCGTAGGGCTGGCCGTTCTTGAGGCTGAGGACGATGAGCGCGCTCACGGCGCCGACACCTATGAACGCCAGCACGCGCACGACACCGAAGAGGAACGTGAGGCCGAGGCGCCCCTTCCACGGCACGATCACCCGCATCAGCGCGGCGACGACCTCGAACCACGCAAGCCCCTCCGCCTTGAGGATGCCTTCGGTGGGGGCCTGCTTCGCCCCGCCCGGCGTCGCGTCCAGCGTTTCGGTCGTCGGGCGCTCCGGCGCATCGATGAGCAGGCCTCCGTCCCTCTCCTCGGACTCTCGCGCCTGTTCCCGCATGAGCGCGGCATAGACGCCGCCGGCGTCGGCCATGAGCGCGCCATGCGGCCCGCTTTGCACGACCCGCCCGTCCTCCATTGCGAGGATTCGGTCGCAGTCGATGACGCTCGACAGCCGGTGGGCCAGGATCAGGGTCGTGCGCCCCTGCATGAGACGGTCGAGCGCCTCCTGGATCGTCGCCTCGTTGTCTGCGTCCACGGCCGAAAGGGCTTCGTCCAGCACCAGGATCGGGGTGTCGCGAAGCACGGCGCGCGCGATAGCCACCCGCTGGCGCTGCCCGCCCGAGAGCTTGATGCCCTTCTCGCCGATGATCGTGTCGTAACCGTCCGGCAGCGAGGCGATGAAATCCCTGATGTTCGCTACCCGCGCCGCTTCCTCGACCTGCTCCCGGCTTGCATCCGGGCGCCCCATGCGAATGTTCTCGCCAATGGTGCCGTGGAACAGGAAGGTGTCCTGGTTGACGACCGAAATGTTCTGCCGGATCTGCGCGAAGCTCATCTCGCGGAGGTCGATGCCGCCGAGCGAGACCCGCCCGGAATCGGGATCGAAGAAGCGCAGCAGCAGGCGCACGATGGAGGTCTTGCCGCAGCCGCTCTGCCCGACCACGCCGATACGCTCGCCCGGCGCGACGGAGAAGGAGAGCCCCCGATGGGCGGGGCCGCGCGCACCCGGATAACCGAAGGTCACATCCTCGAAGGCGATGGCGGGCCGGAGGCGGTCGGCCTCCGGGTTCCCGGGGCCGTCGGCCACCTCCTGCTCGGCGTCCAGAATGCCGTAAATGCCGTGGGCCGCGGACAGGCCGACCATGCCCTGGTGGAGCACGGCGCGGAGGTCGCGCATCGGGCGGAAAATCTCGACGCCCATCATCAGGATGACGAGCAGGCCCACGAGCTCCATCTCGCCGGAGACGACCCTGGACGCGCCGAGCGCCAGCCCTGCGGCGGCGCCCATGGCGATCATGCAGTCGGTAATGCCGCGCGAGAGCACATTCGTGGCAAGCACCCACATGGTGCGCCGGGAAAGCTCGCGGGCCTTCTGCGCCAGCATGTCCCTGCGTTCCTCGCTCTGCCCGAACGCCTTGAGGGTGGCAAGGCCCTGGATGGAATCCAGGAACTCGGCTGCGAAATCGGCATAGGCCGTCTGGCGCTTGCGCGAGCTCATGACATCGAGGCTGTGCCAGGCCGCCGGCAGGAAGAGCGCGGCGAGCGCGAAGGCGAACAGGACCGCCGCCACCGGAAGGTCGATCAGGGCCACAAAGGCGAAGATGAGCACCGGCGTCGCGAACGACACCATGAGCTGCGGCAGATACTGCCCGAAATAGGTTTCGAGCTGCTCGACCCCGTCCACCAGCGAAAGCGTGAGCGCGCCCGAGCGCTGCCGCCCGGCATAGGACGGCCCGAGCATCGCGATCCGGTCGAACAGGATCCGCCGGAGCCGCTTCTGGACGAGCGCGGCCGTCTTGTGCGCAACGATGGTCCGCCAGTGCTCGCAGGCGCCGCGCGCCGCCATGACGGCGGCGATGCCGAAAATGGGCCAGACCAGTTCGGCGGTCGTGGCGCCGGCGAAGATGCGGCCGATCAGCCAGCCGAGCAGCGCCAGCCGCGCCACGCCCAGCGCCGCGGCCAGCAGCCCGACGGACATCGAGAAGAAAATGCGCCCGCGAACCCCCTCGGTGAAACGCCAGAGGCGAAGTTCAAGATGCATGGGGCCCTTTCCCTGCGCGGCCGAACCGGAACCCGCGAAACCGGTCGCGCGCGGGCCCGATTGCCCGATTTGGGCGGAAACCGGGCCCGTGTCAACGACTCCCCCTGGAACCGGCATTGCGGAGACCGCGGAGAATGTCATGAAATGTCATGTTTTGTCATGAGGCCCCCTGCACCTGGACCTTCTCTCCCTGAGGGAGGGCTGTCTCTCGGCTGGCAGGACCTTGCCGGGGAGGACGCCGTGCGACATGTCATGAGATGTCATGTTTTGTCATGAGGCCCCCTGCACCTGAACCTTCTCTCCCTGAGGGAGGGCCTGTCTCTCGGCTGGCAGGACCTTGCCGGGGAGGACGCCGTGCGACGTGCCATGAGATGTCATGAGGCGCTGCGTCCCTCTCCGCCGGCCTTGCCGAAGCGTCTTCCCTCCGTGTCCTGCATACCGTTCCTCCATCGCGTTTCGCTCCGTTTGCGCTACCGCCGGCTTGCGGGCGGCCCGTCCCTGTTTCGCGCGTATCGCATGCGCACGCGCGCCCGCGTTTGCGCCGGCGCGGTTCGCGCGCCTGATTGCGCACGCGCGAGCAAGCGCAGAGCGCACGTCTCCTGTCCGTTCCTATGGGAGTTTTTCGCGCCGGCGCGAGGCGGGAGGCGAGGCGGCCTCCGGATGCCGCTTCCTGTCTCATTCTACCACAGATTTCACAGGGTCAAGCCACAACAAGGAATTATTTCAAATTATGCGAGCAAATAGCGGCTTCGGCCCCGGCGGTCTCATCCCCGCCGGAAGCGGCCCTGCATCCGGGTCGTCGCCCCGGACCCCGATCCGGGGCCCAGCCGTTTCGGCCTGGCGGGAAGGCCGGGCGACCGGGCGAAGAGTCCGCCGCTCGCAACACCGTTGCGGCGCCCCAATATAGAGTGTGAAGGCAATGAGGTTCCGGGACCGAGGAGACGGCACATGGCGGACGGATCGACGCTATCGGGCTTCATGGACTGGGTCGTAGACCGCAATCCGGGCGAGAGCGAGTTCCATCAGGCGGTGCACGAAGTCGCCAGGACGGTCATCCCGTTCATCGAGGAGAACCCCGTCTATGCGAAGATCAGGGTGCTGGAACGCATGGCGGAGCCCGACCGGGTTATCAGCTTCCGCGTCACCTGGGCCGACGACAACAACGACCTGCATGTGAACCGGGGCTACCGGGTGCAGTTCAACAACTCCATCGGCCCCTACAAGGGCGGCATCCGCTTCCACCCGTCGGTCAACCAGGGCGTGCTCAAATTCCTCGGCTTCGAGCAGACCTTCAAGAACTCGCTCACCGGGCTTCCCATGGGCGGCGGCAAGGGCGGCGCGGACTTCGACCCCAAGGGCCGCAGCCAGCACGAGATCATGAAATTCTGCCAGAGCTTCATGTCCGAGCTCTACCGCCATATCGGCCCGAATATCGACGTGCCGGCGGGCGATATCGGCGTCGGCGGCCGCGAGATCGGCTACATGTTCGGCCAGTACAAGCGCCTGACCGCCTCCTTCGAGGGTGTGCTGACCGGCAAGGGCCTCGAATACGGAGGCTCGCTGCTGCGCCCGGAGGCCACCGGCTACGGCGCGGTCTATTTCCTGGACGACATGCTCCGCCATGGCGGCGGCTCCGTCGAGGGCAGGACGGCGGTCATTTCCGGCTCCGGCAATGTGGCGCTCCACGCGGCGGAGAAACTGCTGCACCGGGGCGGCAAGCCCGTGACGCTCAGCGATTCGGGCGGCTTCGTCCACGATCCCGCCGGGATCGCGCAGGAGAAGATCGACTGGCTGAAGGAGCACAAGAAGCAGCGAAGCAACCGCATCTCGGCCTATGCCGACCGGTTCGCCGGTGCAAGCTTCCATGCAGGCGCGCGGCCCTGGGGCGTGCCCTGCGATGTGGCGCTGCCCTGCGCGACCCAGAACGAGCTGTCCGTCGGGGACGCGAAGGAGCTCCTGAAAAACGGCTGCATCGCGATCAGCGAGGGCGCCAACATGCCCTGCGACGCCGAAGCGGTCGATCTGTTCCAGGAGGCGCGCATCTGCTTCGCGCCCGGCAAGGCGTCCAATGCGGGCGGCGTCGCAATGTCGGGGCTCGAGATGAGCCAGAATGCAGCCAGGCTCTCCCGCGACGAGGCCGACCTGGCCGGTACATTGCGCACAATCATGCGCGACATCCACGCCGCCTGCGTGCGCCATGGCGAGGCCGGCGGCGGCTATGTCGATTACGTGAAGGGCGCGAACATCGCGGGCTTCAAGAAGGTGGCCGACGCCATGCTCGCCTTCGGCGTCGTCTGACCGCGACCGCCTTGCCAAGCCTTACCCCGACATACTGCCGTTCGGGAAGAACGTCCGGCCCTTAGCGCACGATTCGACTCGATTGGACTGCGCCCGGCGGCTTACCAACACTGTCGCCCCGGCCTTGGGCCGGGGCCCATCCCCAGCCGTCTCGGCTTGGCGGGAATACCGGAAGTTGGGCCCCGGCTCAAGGCCGGGGTGACGGTTGTGCCTCGGTTGGGTCGGTTTTCGCTGTAACGCAATC
The DNA here is from genome assembly GCA_965261985.1 of Alphaproteobacteria bacterium. Taxonomy (GTDB): domain Bacteria; phylum Pseudomonadota; class Alphaproteobacteria; order Bin95; family Bin95; genus Bin95. Next base: position 1,665,588 of record OZ253490.1, on the reverse strand, counting down.
GAGCGCCGGGCCGGCGCTCCTGCCTTTCAGAACCGCATGTTGAGGGTGAGGAAGTAGGTGCGGCTCCAGCCCGCCCCCGTGGGGCCGTCCGTGCTGGAGGGGTTGGCGGTGTCCGTCGTGAGCCGCGTGTCGGTGAGATTGAACACGCCGGCGGAGACCCGCGCGCCTTCGAGCCCCAGCGGATCGGCCCAGTCCACCGCCACATCGTGGCCGGTCCAGGACTTGAACGTCCCGGTGCCCGTCTGGTTCTTGAAGTCGGAGCGGTAATTGGCGGTCCAGATGGCGCTCAGATTGCCGCGCCGCGCCAGAAACCCGGCCCGAACGGCATTCCGGGCGATGACGAACCGTTCCTTTACGCCCGCAATGCGGTGTCCGGCGCTAAGGACATGCCACCAGGCGCCGCGCATGCCAACAACGCCCCAGCTCGTTCTCATACCCCCGCCGAACCGGGCATTGACGCCCGAGATCTCGGAATCGACGATATTCCGGAAGCCCTGGTGGATGGTGATATCGCCGCCATTGCGTTCGATGCAGTTCTCCCTGGCGCCTCCCTCCGCGCATTCCTCCAGGTTCAGCATGGCCCAGGTGGCGGTGTTCAGCCCCGGCACGCCGGAGACCGAGAGCCGATACCATTCCGCGGCCAGGAAGAACGGCCCCTTGCGGGCCTCGGCGCCGATGGTGAGCCGCTCGGAGTCCGAAGGATCGAGCTGCCGGTTGCCCTTGACCTCGCGTGTCACCTGCCGGACGTTCGGCGCCGCGCAAGTGCGCGGCGGGGTCCCGGGCCCCGGGTCGTACAGAATGTAGGGGTGGCCTTGCGCCTCGGTGCTGTAGAGATTCCCCATCGAGGGCGCACCCTCTCCCGCGCCCCAGGAGCCGCGCAGCGTGACAATGTCGCTCGCCCGGTATTCGGCCCCGAGGCGCCAGGACTCCAGCCCGCCCACATCGTCGAATTCGACGCCGCGCCCCGCCACCCTGAGGTCCAGCTTGTCAGCCAGCGGCAAGGACACCTCCCCAAAGGCCGCAGCGGTTTCGCGCTCGCCGGCATAGCTGGTCCCGCCGGAACCGAGCACCTCGGTCACTTTATGGGTCATGCCGTCATTGGAGCGAAAGCGCAGGAGGCTATGACTTTTGCTTCTCCCCAGCTCGACCCCCGCGGTCCATGCCGCATCGCGGCCGCCAACCGCGAAGCCGGACCCCTCAAGCGCCAGTCGGGCCGAAAGGCTCTGCCCGCCGGAATCCTCTTCCTCCCGCAAGCTGCTGTACTTTATGGCCTGCAAGTGATCCGGGTCTTGGGAAAACGGGTCTTCGAGGTCGTAGTGTCCATTCTGAATAGCCGACTGGATCCTGCCGGCATGCACGAGGGTGGTACCGGTGAGGAAGCTCTCCGCCCGGTAAGCGTCGATGCGCGCATCGTAGCCGAGCCCCTCCGACAGGCGGCCCTCGACGCCCACGGACAGGTCGTATTCCTCGGTCTCGGTCAGCCAGTTCCGGTTGCCGTGGCCGACGAAGCGGTGCCCCACGGAGAACCGGTCGTCACTGTCAGCGATAGTTTCGCCGGCTGCCGCGTTGATTGCATCGATCAGGTCCTGGTTCGGCTCGAACGAAAACACATCGACCGACGGCGCGTAACGGAACGCCGAATTGCTCTGCGTGATGTTCGCGTCCAGGTGGAGGTCGGCATTTTCGCCGAGCGGATGGTCCAGGTTCAGGATGGCGCTCTGTTGCTCGTAGCTGCCGGCGTCCCACCAGATGTTGCCATAGGCGAAACCGCAGCCCTTGTCGCCCGATGTGATGCCCGGCGGATTGCTGAGCCCGGGGACATAGCCTTTCGCCGGGTCGCAGTCCTCAGCGGGACCGACCTTACGCCAGTCCTGTCTCCGTTTGTGTCCCGCTGGATGACAAAGACGGTGTTGCCGCTGACGCTGACATTCTTCGACTGGCTGAAACTGCCGCCCTCGACCCAGGAAGAGCGGCTGTGCTCCCGGCGGCTCCCGGGGATTTCCTGGCGATCGATGACGTCCGCGCCGAGGGTCATGCGCCCCTTGCCGACCGCGCCGCCCCAGAAGACGCTGCCCTGCCAGCTGTCGCCGCCGTCCCGGCTCGGCGCCCGCGTGACCGTGCGCGTCTCGAAGCCGTCCAGGTCCTTCCTGAGCACGATGTTGAGCGCGCCGCGCGTGGTGGCGGCACCGAGAGTGCCCAGGCTGTCGCCGCCGAGAACCTCGATGCGCTCCACGGCCGAGAGGGGCAGGGGTTCCAGATCGCCGCCGGTGGTGGCGTAAGGCCTGCCGTTCACCAGGACGAGCAGCGACTGACCCCCGGTCAGGAAGTAGCGGACGATGCCGGTGTCCAGCAGCTCCTCGAGCGTCTGGGCGCCCGAACGCTCGATGAAGTTCCGGTCGTATGTGGCGACGACGCGCGGGGCCGGCGCAAGGGGGCCGGCCTGTGCCGCATTCGCCGCCAGTGCGGCGATAACCGCAAGCGACACCAAAAGGGTCTTCATCGACAGGCCCCTCCGCATGAATCCGTCCTCCATCCGGTCCAGACGCGGGAAATGCCCACAGCATGTACCCCACGGCGCATTCCGGCCATCGCCAGCCGCCGAAGATTCCCTACTTTTTTGCATTAGTTCCAATACTCATTTTATTGATACATGACAGGAAATACTTATAGCTTGCGGCAGGAATGATCACCGGGGCGGCGTTCCGGATTGCCCGTCGCAGGCCAGCGGCGAGTTTTGCGAGGAAGGCGGCGGCAGCCATGACGAAGCTGCCATGGCGGTGCCCGAAGTTAAGAAAATATTCTTTTTAGTGTAACGTTATCAGTATGTTGCTCAAAATTTCGCAAATAAATTATCTTTATATATTTTGGCAAATTTATCGGTTTATTTTATGATAAAGTGGAACGCTGTGGGGAAGATGGGCTTTCCCTGGAAAGAGGAAATGCGCATGAAAACTCCCGCATGGCTTGGTACCGCCCTCAAGGGTGCAGCGGTCGGCGGCGTCGTACTCGCGGCCGTCGGCTTCACCTGGGGCGGCTGGGTGACGGGTGAGACCGCCAGGGAAATGGCTTCCAAACAGGCACGCCTCGAACTTGTCGCAGCCCTGGTGCCGATCTGCCTCGAGCAATCCAAGCAGGATCCAAGAGTCGTCGAGACACTCGCCAAGATCAAAGACGCCAGCTCCTACCAGCGCAGCTCGCTGGTCATGGATGCCGGCTGGGCGACAATGCCCGGTTCGAGCGACCCCAATCGGAGTGTCGCCGCCGAATGCCTGAAGAAGCTGTCAGCCCAGTTCTAGATTACGATTCGATCCGGATGAAGTAACTGGCGGCCGTTAGCCGGCCGCCGGCCCCGCATCCGGTTCGTCGCCCCGGCCCCCGAGCCGAGGCCCATCCCCGGCCGTTTCGGGTTGCCGGGACAGGACTCGTTTCGTTCCGTTTTCCGACCGCGGCCCTCTGCCGGCTCTACAGCCGACCGGCGGAGACGCCGCCATCGACCATATAGACGCCGCCGGTGCAGAAGCTGGACTCGTCGCTCGCGAGGAACAACATCAGCCGCGCGACCTCCTCCGGTTCCCCGTAGCGGCGGAGCGGCGTTGCGCCGGCGAGCGGCTGGTTCGCGCCCGCAACGCCGTGCATGACCTCGAGGCTCTGGATCATGCGGGTGTCGATGGGCGAGGGGTTGACCGTGTTCACCCGGATGTTCGACGCCGACCCTTCGATGGCGGCCGAGCGCATCAACCCGATCACGGCATGTTTGGAGGCGGTATAGGCGGACATGTCCGGGACGGCGCGGATGCCCGCCGTCGAAGAAGTCAGCACCAGAGACCCGCCGCCCCGCCGCTCCAGATGCGGCATCAGCGCCTTGAGGCCGAGCCAGACCCCGCGCGCATTGACCGCCATGACGCGGTCGAACATCTCGACGGAATAGTCGCCGATGGGCGCCAGCGCGCCTTCTATGCCGGCGTTCAGCAGGCCGATATCGATTCCGCCGAACCGCTCGGCGGTCGCTGCCGCAATCGCTTCGTTCTCGGCCGGGTCGGTCACATCGGCGGCGCGCCACGCCCCGCCGGTCTCGCCGGCCAGCGCCTCCAGCCGGTCCGCGTCCAGATCGACGAGCATCAACGCCGCGCCTTCCGAAGCGAACAGCCTCGCAGCCGCCGCACCGATGCCCCCGGTCGCCCCCGTGATCACCGCAACCTTGCCGGCAAGCCTTGCCATGCCCCGTTCTCCCCCGGTCCCGTTCTACCGTTCCCCGCCCTCGGCGGGCGGACCCGGATCGTGGATCGCGCCGTCATATTCCACAAGCCCGTCGCGTCCGGGCAGGAAGACGACGCCGAGCCGCCTCCAGGCCGCGGCGATCCGGCGCGTCCGGACGGTGCAGCCCAGATAGCGCCAGAGCGCAGCCACCGCGCAGAGCGCCAGGCCGCCCGCATTGGCGTAGATCATCGCCGCCGTGAGGCCGGCAGGCTCGAAGAACAACAGGAACGCCAGCGCGAGCCCGCCGATCGCCGCCAGCCAGACCGCGCAGATCGAGCCGTCCGCCTCGCGCGAGAGGCCCGCCACGGTCCCCGCATCGCGGCCGATAGCCGGGTGGAACTCTGCCGGCAGTCCGGCCATGCGCGTCCTACTTGTCCTCGATGCCGAGCGCAGCGCCGCGGAAGCGGCGCTTGAGGTGCGTGCCTTCCTGGGGCGGCAGCGCGCCGGGCTCGCTTTCGGGCGCCACCTTGACGACCGCGACCAGCGGCCCCGCGCCGCGCCGGAGCGCGCCGATGGCGGCCTCCAGCTCCTCTTCCGTGCGCACCGTTCGCGTCTGCCGGACGCCGCCCGCGGCCGCCATCGCGGCCAGGTCCGCGCCGCGCGCGGTATGCGTCACCTGCCCGCCGGTCTCGCCGTAGCGCTCATTGTCGAGAATGCAGATCGCGAGGTTCTCCGGCGCCTCGGCGCCGACCGTCGCGAAGGCCCCGGTGCTCATCAGCGCATCGCCGTCGCCCGTCACCACCACCACCCGGCGTTCCGGCCGGGCGAGCGCGAGCCCGAGGCCCGCCGGCACGGCGCCGCCCATCGCGCCCCACAGATAGAAGTTGCGCGGGTCGTCCCCGGCCGCGAAACAGTCGTAGCAGGGCTGGCCCAGGCCCGCGACAACCAGCATGTCGCCCCGGTCCTCCAGCAGCCGGCGCACCGCCTCCCGCCGGTTCAACATGCGACCGGCTCCTCGAAGACCTTGGCGCCGATCAGCCGCTGCCCCAGCAGCACGGCAACCGTGGAGTTCGTGTAATAGGCGAAGCGGAAGGCCGTCTCGACGGTCTCCCGCACTTCCTCCGGCCGGTCGCAGCGGTAGCAGGCGGCGCCGCAGAGCTCCAGATGCGCCTGGGTCGTCGCACCCATCGGCTTCTGCCAGCTATTGAACTCGCCCCATTCGCCGCGCATGGTCACCAGCATCACCAGCGGAAAGGCGCAGGTCTTGGCGAGCGAAAGCATATTGATGCAGTTGCCCACGCCCGAGGATTGCAGCAGCAGCACGCCCTTCGCGCCGCCGAGCCAGGCGCCGGCGAGCAGCGCCACGCCTTCCTCCTCGGTGGTGAGCGACACCGCGCGCAGGTCGTTGTCCTCTATCGACCGCTCGATCAGCCGGCTGTGCCCGGCATCCGGCACATAGGCGACCTGGGTCACGCCGGCCGCTTTGATTGCCTCGAAAATCCCGTCCCGCCAATTGTCCATGTCCGATTCCGGCCCCCCTGTCTCTGCATCCATATACCGGAGCGGGCGGGCATGAGCACCTCCCGGGTCCGCATTCCGGAGATCGCGCGCCCGGCCCTGCGCATATCGCTCTTCTATACCGCCTATTTCGCCATGGTCGGCGTCTATCAGCCATTCTTCCCGCTCTGGCTCGAATCGCGGGGCCTCGGGGCTTCGGAGATCGCCTGGGCGATGGCCGCGAGCATGTGGCTTCGCGTGGCCGTCAACCCGGCCGTGATGCGCTTCGCCGACTGGCGCGGGGAGCGGCGGCGCTATGCGCTCCGCTTTGCCATTGCCTCCGTGGCGGTCGCGGCCTGCTTCCCGCTGGCGCAGGGCTTCTGGCCCGTCCTGGCCGTCGTGCTGTTGTTCGCGCTCGCCCACGGGCCCACCCTGCCGCTCTCGGACAATATCGCGCTGCTCACGGCGCGCGCGCGGCGCCTCGACTACGGCAGGCTGCGCGTCTGGGGCTCGGTCGCGTTCATCCTGGCCTCGACGGGCGGTGGCTGGGCGCTGGCCGGGCGCGGCGACGAGGCGATCATCGTAGCCCTGGTCGGCGGCCTCGTCCTGGTTGCCGTGGCGACAGCGACCCTGCCCGACACCCGCCCGGAGTCACGGCGCGCATCCCGCCGGGCCGTCGGCCGCCTGCTGCGGGACACCGGCTTCCTGCTCTGCACCTCGGCCATCGCCTGCAACATGGCAAGCCACGCCGTGCTGATGGGTTTCGGCACGCTGCACTGGGAGGCCGCCGGACACGACAAGGACATCATCGGACCGCTCTGGGCCGTCGGCGTCATCTCGGAAGTGGCGCTGTTCGCGCTCGGCAACCGCATTGTGGACCGGCTCGGCATTGCCGGCATGATCGCGCTCGGCGCCTCCGCCGCCATGCTGCGCTGGGCGGGTACGGCGTTGACGACCGACCTCTGGCTGCTCGCGCCGGTCCAGATGCTGCACGGCTTCACCTTCGCCGCGACGCATCTCGGCGGCATGACCTGGCTCCAGCGCCACATCCCGCCGGAAATCTCGGCGACGGCGCAGGGCCTCTATTCCTCCTTCGCCATGGCCGGCGCCACCGGCCTTGCGCTCGTGTTTTCCGGGCCGCTCTACGAGCGCTTCGGCGGCGGAGCGTTCTGGTTCATGGCGGTGCTCTCAGCCTGCAGCCTGTTGCTGGCGGCGGTGCTCGCACGGCGGATGCGCCGACCGCAGCGGCCCGTCTAGCGTTCCTCCAGCACGGCGCGCATGGCGGCGGCGCCGGCAGCCTCGCGCAACGCCTTCACCGTGTCCCGGTCGCGGAGCGCGCGAGAGACCCGGGCCAGGGCCTTCAAATGCTCCGCGCCCGCGCTTTCCGGAGCGAGCAGCAGGAAGAACAGGTCCACCGGCTCATCGTCGACGGCCTCGAACGGCACGGCCTCGCGCGACCGGATGAGGAAACCGTGAATGCCCTCCAGGCCGGCCATCTTGGCGTGCGGAATGGCGATGCCGCGCCCGACGCCGGTGCTGCCGAGCTTTTCACGGTCCACCAGCACCGTGAACACCGCCTTCGAGCTCAAGCCCAGGCTCTCGGCGGCGAAGGCCGCCATCAGTTCGAGCGCGTGTTTCTTGCTGGACGCCTCCAGATCGGCCATCACGCCGCGGGACCCGACCAGTTCCAGAACGCCCATTGCCGCGTCAGCCGCCGCGGCCGGGCTGGCCGTCGGGGTCAACCCAGCCGACATTGCCGTCGGCGCGCCGGTAGATCATGTTCAGCCCGCCATGGGCGGCGTTGCGGAACAGCAATGCCGGCTGGCCGCCGAAATCCATGTGCATCACCGCCTCGCCGACGCTGAGCGTCAGCACATCCGAGGTCATCTCCGCGATGATCGCCGGACTGTCCTCGGCCGCCTCTTCGACAGCGCCCTCGGGCTCGTCCAGGATGCGGTGCGCCACGGGCCAGCGGTCCAGCTCGGCCTCGTCGCGGCGGTGATGATCGCGCAGCCGGCGTTTGTGGCGGCGCAGGCGTTTCGCGGCCTTCTCTTCCGCTTCGCCGAAGGCGACCCACGGGTCTGCCGCCTGGCCGTGCGTCTGCACCGTCAGCCCGCGCCCCGCATGGACCGAGACATCGGCCCGGACGCGCGCGCCCTGTTTCGAAAAGGCGATCTGGGCGTCGATGGCCCGATCGAAATACCTCGCAACCGACTGCTCGAGCGACTCCCGAACCCGGTCGGCGAGTCTCTGGCTCACATCCAATTGTTTGCCGCTGACGGAAATCCGCACCTGCCGCTCCCCATTGTTTCCGGACCGGGCGGTTCTACAGAAAATTTAGGAGCGCGCACGGCCCCCGGTCAATGGCCTTTTGCCACAGCTTCCAATTTGCTGCGCCGGCGGCGCGCCGAAGAGGGAATGCCCAGTGTTTCCCGGTACTTCGCGACTGTCCGCCGCGCAATGTCGATGCCTTCGACCCGCATCGCCGCCACCAGCTTGTCGTCCGAGAGCGTCCGGCCGGGCTCTTCCGCGTCGATCAGCGCCTTCAGCCGGTGCCGGACGGCCTCGGCCGAGTGGGCCTCGCCGCCCGTTCCGGCTATGGCGGCGGTGAAAAAATATTTGAGCTCGAAGAGTCCGAGGGGCGAAGCCATGTATTTGTTGGCCGTCACGCGACTGACCGTGCTCTCGTGGATTCCGACCTCGTCGGCGATGTCCCGCAGCGTCAGCGGGCGCAGGTGCCGGACCCCGCGCGCGAAGAAGTCCTGCTGCCGGCGCACCAGTTCGGCGGCGACCTTGAGCATGGTCTCCGCCCTCTGGTGCAGCGCTTTCACCAGCCAATTGGCGCTGCTCAGCCGGTCCGCGAGGAACGCCCGGTCCGCATCCGACGCCGCACCCCCGTGCACCCGCGTGAAATAGGCGCGGTCCATCAGCACGCGCGGCAGCGCCTCGTCGTTGAGCTCGACCGCCCAGCCGCCGCCGGGATGCGCGCGCACCAGAATGTCGGGGATGACCGGCAGGGCGGCGGCCTCCCCGTCGAGGGCGGAAGCCGGCTTCGGGTCGAGCGAGCGCAGCTCGCGCACCATCCGGGCAAGCTCTTCCCCATCGACGCCGCAGGCTTTCTCCAGCGCGTCGAGGCGCCCTGCCGCCAGAAGGTCGAGATTGTCCAGCAGCGCGGCCATGGCCGGGCTGTAGCGGCCCCGGTCGCGCAATTGCAGCGCCAGGCATTCGGCGAGCGACCGGGCGAACAGGCCCGCCGGCTCGAATTGTTGCAGGCGCAGCAGCACGCGCTCCGCGTCCTCCGGCAATGCGCCCAGGCCGCAGGCGAAACCGGCGAGATCGGCGGTGAACCAGCCGGAAGCGTCGAGGGCGTCTATGATCGCCCGGCCCATCAGCCGGTCCCGGGGATCGGCGATATCGAGCATCAACTGTCGCTCCAGGCGGTCGCGCAGGCTGGGCGTGGCGGCCACGCGCTCTTCCGGGCCGGGCGCCTCGCCGTCGAAACCGGCGGCGCTGCGGGGGGCGGCTGCGAACCCTTCCGCCATGCGGAGCCTGTCTTCGGCGGCTTCGGACCCGAAGTCCGGCTCGTCCCGTGCGTCGGCCGCTCCCTCCTCGCCGTCCGGTTCGCCGCGCGTCAGCAGCGGGTTTTCCTCAAGCTGGGTGTCGACGAACGCCTCCAGTTCGAGGCTGCCCATCTGCAGCAGCCTGATCGACTGCTGCAGATGGGCGTCATCGCCAGCCCGTGGGCCTGGCGTTGCTGCAACCTCGGTCCGAGCGCCATTGTCCTCATGCAGCGGCCAGCCGCTCCCGTCCTCTCACGGCCGCGCGTTATAACCCATTACGGGGCTAACCCGGAATTCTCACCAAGGTCACGGCCTGCGTCACGTCCAGGCGTTCGATCCGCAAGGAGCGGGCCTCAAGCGTAGCGGCGCCTACGCTTGAGGCCCGCGACGCCGCGGGCGGGCGCCTGGGCGCGACCCGAAGGGCGGCGCTGTCGGGCCGGCAGGGTGCGTCAAGCCGCTTGCCCGATGTTCCGCATCGCGCTGCGCGGCTCTCCTGCCCTGCCGGCCCGACAGCACCGCGCAGACCATGACATTGGTGAGAAATCCGGGCTAGAGGCTGAAGCTGTCCCCGAGATAGACGCGGCGGACATGCTCATCGGCGATGATTTCCGCCGGGACGCCCTCCCTGAGGATGGCACCGTCCGCCAGGATATAGGCGCGGTCCACGATCTCCAGCGTTTCGCGGACATTGTGGTCGGTAATCAGCACACCGATGCCGCGGTCCTTGAGATGCGAGACCAGGTCGCGGATTTCGCCGACGGCGATCGGGTCGATGCCGGCCAGCGGCTCGTCCAGCAGGATATAGTTCGGCCGCGCCGCCAGCGCACGGGCGATCTCGACCCGGCGCCGTTCGCCGCCGGAGAGCGCCGTCGCCGGCGAACGGCGCAAATGACCGATGGCGAACTCCTCCAGCAGGTCCGCCAGCACAGCCGCGCGCAACCGCCGGCTGCTCTCGACCGCCTGCAGCACCGCACGGATATTCGCCTCGACCGTCAGGCCGCGAAAGATGGACGGTTCCTGCGGCAGGTAGCCGAGCCCGAGCCGCGCGCGGCGGTAGAGCGGCAGGCCGGTCACATCCTGTCCGTCGATGCTGACATGGCCCCGGTCGGGCGCGGTAAGGCCGGTCAGGATATAGAAGCAGGTCGTCTTGCCGGCGCCGTTCGGGCCCAGCAGGCCCACGGCCTCGCCCCGGCCGACGGAAAGCGAAACATCGCTCAGGACTGTGCGCTTGCGATACCGTTTGGCGAGGCCGGATGCGGCGAGGCCGGTCTCCGTCATCGCGCCGGCGCGATGTCCGCTGCGCCGGGTTCGAACAGGCCGCTCACACGCCGGCCGGCGCCCGCGACCAGACGGCTGCGGCCTTTTGCAAGGTCCATCTGCGCACATTCGCCGGCCAGCCGGTTGGGGCCTTGCTGCACACGGACATCGCCGCAGATTTCGGCGGTCTGCGCCTCGGTGTCGTAGAAGCCCTGCTCGCCGGTTATCGAGTCGGACCCGTTGCGGACCTCCACGGCGCCGAAGGCTTCCAGGCGCCGCGCCGCAAGCTTACCGTCATCCCCCTCCTCGAACCGCAACACCAGGGTGTCGGCGGAGATGGACTCATCGGCGCGCACCGCCCGCGCCGCGCCGCGCGCCACGGCATAGCCTTCGTCGCGATGGAATTCGAAGCTGTCGCTCGCCGTGACATTGAATTCGGCGGTCTTCAGCGCGAGGTCGCCGCCGCGCATCAGGATGAGCGACTGGTCCAGGTCGTAAATCGCCTCACCGCCCTTCGCGGTCCCGTCCGGGGACTGGATCGTCACACTGCCCCGCGCCTCGATCCGGTTGATTTCCGTCTTGCCCGCCTGGTCCGGCCGGTAGTAGGCGGACAGGGTCCCGGCCTCCAGCACGATCTCGCCGCGTTGGGCGCGAACGTCGCCCTCTGCGATATAGACCTTTTCGTCGCGCCGCCACTCTATGCTTTCGGCCGCCTCGATCTGGATGGGCCCGCCGGTTCCGGTCTCCAGGTCGAGTTCGAAGCCGCCCGCCGCAGCGGAGACCAGGACCGGGAGAATGGCGAGCGCGACCCGTTTCATGGCGGCGTCGCCACCGGAGCGGGATCGAAACGGACGGCGGATCGGCCGAGCAGCCGGATCCTGTTCCCGCCGTCCAGAACGCGGAAGCCCTCGGCCCGGAAGCGGCCGGAATTGCCGGCGCCCTCCACCGGTCTGTCGCCGGCTGCCGTCTTGTCGGCCAGGTTCACGTAGGCAGCCTGGGTGCGGATCGCATAGCCGGCCTCGTGGCGGAGGCGGACCTCGCCCGTCAACTCCACGGTCCGTTTCGTCCAGTCCACGACCCCGCTGTCGCTGCTGCCGGACAGCCAGGCGCCGTCCGGAAGGACGATCCGGGCCTCGGGGCGGTCCATCAGGAAGCGCCGGCCCTCCGTGCCGAGCCGGCGGACGCCGGCGGAGCGGATCGAATAGGGACGTCCCTCGTCCCAGCCATGCGCCTCCATATTGGTCATCGCGATCTGCGTCGACACTCCGTCCTTCCAATCCGGCCCCAGCAAGTCTTCGGCTTCCGGCCAGGCGAAAACCGCAAGCAGCAGCGCGGCGGCGGCAATCGGCAGCGCCAGTTTCGCCGTGCGCACGAAGGGCGAATAGAAACGCGAAACCTGCGGACGCCGGACGGCGCCGGCGAAAGCGTAATATGCCGCGCTTCGGACCGCCACCGCTCAGGCGACTCCCGCGCGCAGGCAGTCGTGGACATGGACGACGCCGACCGGCATCCCGTCCTCGACGACGAACAGCGCGGTAATCTGCGCCTCGTTCATAACTGCCACCGCCTCGGCCACCAGCGCCCTCGGGCGGATGGTCTTGGGCGAGGCGGTCATGATCGCCGAGACCGGGCGCTGCAGCAGGTCGGTGCTCATCGACCGGCGCAAGTCGCCGTCGGTCACGATACCGACCAGCGCGCCTGCCTCATCGGTCACGCCGACGCAGCCGAACGCCTTGGACGAGATCTCGAACAGCGCCTCCGCCATGATCGTGTCCGGCCCGACGAGCGGCATGGCGCCCCCGCCATGCATGATGTCGGAGACGAGCTGCAGGCTCTGGCCGAGCGAGCCGCCCGGATGCAGGTCGCGGAAATCATCCTCGGAAAAACCCTTGCGCTCCAGCAGCGCCACCGCCAGCGCATCCCCGAGCGCCAGCATCATGGTGGTCGAGGTCGTGGGCGCGAGGCCCATCGGGCAGGCCTCCGACACCGCCGGCAGCACGACGGCGAGACTGGCCGCCTCGGCGAGCGGGCTGTCGGCGTTGGCCGTCACCGCAATCACCGGCACCGAACCGCGCGCCGCATGGGCGATGACGGCGGCGAGTTCGGCCGTGCCGCCGGAGTTGGAAAGCGCCAGCACGGCGTCGCCGCGCGCGATCATGCCGAGGTCTCCGTGGGCGGCCTCGCCGGGATGGACGAAATGCGCGGGCGTGCCGGTCGAGGCCAGGGTGGAGGCGATCTTGGCGGCGACATGGCCGCTCTTGCCCATGCCGGTCACGATCACCCGTCCGCTGGCATCGGCCAGGATATCGACCGCTTCGTCGAACCCGGCATCGAGGCTGTCGGAAAGCGCCAGCAGCGCTTCCGCCTCCATCGCCAGCACCCGGCGTCCGGCTGTGCGCATGGCGTTATCGGGCGATTCAGTGAGCAAAGATATCCTCCTCAGCCCAGCCCCCGAGGTCGAGCCGCGCGCGGACCGGCAGGAAGTCGAAACAGGCCGCCGCCAGCTCCGTCCGGCCTTCCCTGGCGAGCATCGAATCCAGGCGTTCCTTCAGGCGGTGCAGATGCAGCACGTCGGAAGCCGCGTATTCCCGTTGCGGGCCTGTCAGGTCCGCTGCGCCCCAGTCCGACGACTGCTGGGTCTTGGAGATTTCGATGCCGAGCAGTTCCTTGCAGAGGTCCTTCAGGCCGTGCCGGTCGGTATAGGTGCGGACCAGCCGGGAGGCGGTCCGGGTGCAATAGACGGGCCACGCCGCCGCGCCGAGGTAACGCTCCAGCACCGCGAGGTCGAAGCGCGCGAAGTGGAACAATTTGGTCACTCCGTGGTCCATCAGCAAGGCCTTGAGACGCGGGGCCGCATAATCGTCTTCGAGGAACTGGACCAGATGCGCGTTGCCGTCTCCGGCCGAAAGTTGCACCACGCAGAGCCGGTCGCGGGACGGCTTCAGCCCCATGGTCTCGGTATCGACCGCCGCAAGGGCGCCGAAAGCAAGGCCTTCGGGAATATCGTTGCGGTGGACGTGGACTGCCATTGCCCCCGGAGCCTAGCACAACGGCCCCGTCCGCGGGAGGGATGGACGGGCCGAAATCCGTCCGGCAACGGATTCGGCAAGGGCGGCGAAAACCCCTGGCCTCCATCGACACGCATTTGACAGGGCGGGCTTCCTGGGCAAGTCTTCCATCGACACGCTGAGTACTTGTCGGGTCGAACGCCCGAACGTCAGGAGCATCCGATGTCATTGTCCGGCCTCGCATGCTCCGTTCGAACGATACGACAGGCTTGGCTTGCGCGCCGTCGGCCGGCGCATGGGAGGCCGGTCGTGTCTGCAGACGTCAGCAACAGGGAGGAAGAATTTTCATGAGCATGATGCGTCGTATTCTGCCCGGGACAGCAGCGGTTGCGCTTCTGTCTCTGGGCGCCACCGCGCTCTCGGCCGCCGAGTGGGATCTGCCGCTGGCGTGGCCGGACGGCAATTTCCACGTCGAGAACGCCAAGGTGTTCGCCGCCGAGGTCGAAAAGGCGACCGAGGGCCGCGTCAAGATCAACATCCATCCGGGCGGCTCGCTGGGCTTCAAGGGCCCGGAGATGCTGACGGCGGTTCGGGACGGCCTTGTGCCCATCGGCGACATTCTGCTCAACCAGCAGGTCGGCGAGGCGCCCCTCGTCGGAACCGAGGCCCAGCCCTATGTGGTCTCCGGTTTCGACCAGCTCCGCATGCTGCACGGGCACTTCCTTCCCGTGCTGAACGAGATCGCGGCCGAGTTCAACCAGAAGTTGCTCTATATGGTGCCGTGGCCCCGCCAGTATGTGTACACGAAGGTTCCCATCGGGAAGCTCGAGGACCTGGCGGGCATCAAGATCCGCACCTATGACAAGACCACCACCGCGCTCTTCAACGCCGTCAACATGACGGCGGTCCAGCTTCCCTGGGGCGAGGTCGTGCCGTCGCTGGCCGCCGGCACCATCGATGCCGTCACCACGTCCGCAAGTTCGGGCGTCGATGGCAAGTTCTGGGAATTCCTGAAGTTCATGTATCCGACCAGCCATGTCTGGGGGTCGAACATGGTGAACGTCAATCTCGACGCCTGGGCCGCGATCGACGAGAAGGACAGGGTCGCGATCGAGGAAACCGCAAAGCGTCTCGAACCCCAGTTCTGGGATGTGAGCCGCCTGGAGGACGAGTCCAAGTCCAAGATCCTGAACGACAGCGGCGTCGAGATGGGCGTGGTGACGGACGAGATGCTCTCGGGCATGCAGGAAGCAACCCGGCCCATGGTCGCCAAGTTCATGGAGGACAATCCAAAGGCGAAGATGGTTCTCGAAGCCTATTTCGCGGCTGTCGGACGCTGATCGACTTTAGGGCGGTGCGGCTCCCCGGCGAGACCGGGGAGCCGTTCTCGGAGAGGGGCCCGTGCGGATATTGCTGACCGCCGTGGATAGCGTGTCCCGGGTTGCCGGCGTGCTCGCCGTGCTGCTGGTGGTCGGCATCGTGGCCCTGATCATCACCGAGGTTCTCTGCCGCACGCTCTTCAACATCTCCCTCAGCTTTGCCTGGGAATACAGCGCCTATTTCCTCGGATCGGCCATCTTCCTCGGCGCCGCCTTCACGCTCCGGACCGGCGGCCAGGTCCGGGTCGCCTTCCTCACGACCAGCCGGAATCCCCGTGTGGCGCGGACCACCGAATACCTCGCCACGATCTTCGGGGTCGCCATCACCTGTTACCTGGCCTACTCCATGATCCTGTTCGCCTGGAGGACGTTCGTCACCGGAAGCACCTCGCCGACGATAGATGCCGTCCCCCTGGTTTATCCGACCTCCGGCCTCGCGATCGGCGCGGCCCTTCTGGCCCTGCAGATGATCGTGCGGCTGATCCGCCTTCTCATCGACGAGCCCCCGGACGACCAGGATGCCATGCGCTCCTACAGCGTGGAATAGAGGGTCGGAACCGACGTGACCGCCGCCATCGTCCTTACCGTCCTCGGCCTTCTTGCGCTCACCCTGGCCGCGGGAGTCTGGATTTCCGTCTCGCTGATTTCCGTCGGGCTGATTTCGCTCGGCGTCTATCGTTCCATACCGGTGGAAAAACTGCTGGCCCAGATGATCTGGAATGTCACGACGACGCCGGAACTTCTGGCGCTGCCCATGTTCATCCTGATGGCGGAAATCCTGTTCCGTACCCGGCTCTCCGAGACCCTGTTCGCCGGAATCACGCCCTGGACGACCCGCCTTCCGGGCCGCCTGCTGCATGTCAATGTGATCGGCTGCACGCTGTTCGCGGCGATTTCGGGCTCGTCGGCAGCCACGACGGCAACGGTGGGGCGCATCACGCTCACCGAGCTGTTCCGCCGCGGTTACGACAAGGACCTCGCGATGGGCTCGCTGGCGGGCGCCGGCACCCTCGGCCTGCTGATCCCGCCGAGCCTGGTCCTCATCGTCTATGGCGTGCTGGCCGAAACCTCGATTCTCAAGCTCTTCATCGCGGGCGTCATTCCGGGCCTGCTCCTGGCGCTCGGCTACATGCTCTATATCGCGTTCAGGACCATGACCCGGCCCTCCATGGCCTCCGACGAGGTCCTGTACGTCCCGATGGCCGAACGGCTTGCAGGGCTCCGGCATCTCGGTCCCGTCCTCTTCCTCATCCTGCTCGTCCTGGGCTCGATGTACGGCGGCTACGCCAGCCCGTCGGAGGCCGCGGCGGTCGGTGTGGTCGGCGCCCTGATCGTGAGCGCCATGCACGGCACGCTCACCTACGGCAATCTGCGCCAGGCCTGTTTCGGCGCCGTCCGCACCATTTCGATGATCGGCCTGATCGTGGCCGGCGCCTATTTCCTGTCGATCGCGATCGGCTATCTCGGCGTGCCGCGCATCATCGCCGGCGAGATCGCCGGGCTCGGCCTCTCGCCCTTCGGGCTCATCATGCTGCTGCTGGTCTTCTACGCCATCCTGGGATGCGTTCTGGAAGGCATGTCGAGCATCGTCATGACGCTGCCGATCACGCTGGCCCTGGTGACGCAGGCGGGCTTCGACAAGGTCTGGTTCGGCATCTTCCTGGTGATCGTCGTCGAGATGGCCCAGATCACGCCGCCGGTCGGCTTCAACCTGTTCGTCATTCAGGGCATGACCGGCGAGAAGATCGGCCGCATCGCCATCGCGACCCTGCCCTTCTTCTTCATCATGGCGGCCATGGCGCTCCTGATCACGGTCTTTCCCGATATCGTCATGTTCCTGCCCGACAACATCAAGCTGACGGGCTGACCGGGGCGCACATACCGGGTTTCAGGCTTCAGGCGGCCCCTTTCCAACCGTAGTCCCTGCGCGCCGCCGCCTCGCTCACGATTCCGTCCTCGATGTCCGCGGCCACAGCCTCGGGCGGGCGGTTCGCAGACGGGCCGTGGCCCCCTCCGCCGGGCGTGTGGAGCACGAGCGTCTCGCCGCCCGGGATGGTCTGCGTGCCCTTCCCCTTCAGCCTGGTGCCCGAAGCCAGGAAGACCGCGCCCGCCTCTCCGCCGCCGCCGCCGGCGCGCCCCCGCGCCGGATGGTCGATGCGCTCATAGGCCGCCAGCAGTTCCATGTCGGCGCCGCTGGCCGACTCGACCTCGATCACCTGCCCGGCCCCGCCGCGCCAGGTTCCGGGTCCGGCGGAGTCGGCGCGCAGCTCCTTGCGGCGGAACAGCACCGGCGTCATCGTCTCGACGATCTCGACCGGCGTGCCCTTGACCCCGCTCGGATAGGCGGTGCCGTTCAGGCCGTCCTTCACGCCGCGCGCGCCGGTGCCGCCGTTCGTCACGGCGGTAAAGGCGAACAGGGTCCGCTCATTGGCGCCCCGGACGGCCTCTCCCCGGAAGGTGATGTTCCAGAGCGACGAGGCGCCTTCCGCCGGCACCCGCTCGGGCACGACCTTCTCCAGGCAGCCGAACACGACATCGGGCAGAAGCTGGCCGATGAGATGGCGGGAGCAGACCGCCGCGGGATAGGGCGCGTTGAGAATGGAGCGCTCCGGCGCCGTCACCCCGAACGCCGAGAGCGAGCCCGCATTGTTCGGAACGCCCGGCGCGATCGCGCAGCCGAGCCCGAAACTGGTATAGGCGGTGGTGTAGGCCATCGGCACATTGACGCCGTAGCGCGACATCGGCGATGTGCCGTCGTAATCGACATGGATGCCCTCGTCGCCGATCTCCAGCGTGGCCACCAGGTCTATCGGCCGGTCGTAGCCGTCCACGGTCATCGCGTTGCGATATGTGCCTTTCGGCAATTCGGCGATTTCCGCCAGAACGGCGCGGTGGGAACTCGAGACGATGTATTCGCCGAGCGTGTCGAGGTCCTCGAGCCCGAACTCGTCCATCATCTCGACGAGGCGGACACAGCCCACCTCGTTGCAGGCCGCGAGCGAATAGACATCGCCCTCGCATTCCACCGGCTCGCGGGTGTTGCGCCGGATCATCGCCATGAGGGTCGCGTCCATCTTGCCCCGGTCGGCGAGTTTCAGCATCGGGATGTACAGCCCCTCCATATGCACGTCCGTCGCGTCGGGCCCGACGCCGATGCCGCCGATATCGGTCAGGTGCGAGGTGCAGGAGAACAGGCCGACGGGCTTACCCTGGCGAAAACAGGGCGTGGTCAGCACAAAGTCGTTCAGATGCCCCGTGCCCAGCCAGGGGTCGTTGGTGATGTAGATGTCGCCTTCGTTCATCTCCGCAATCGGGAAATAGCGGATGAAATGCTGCACGGACTCGGCCATGGAATTGACATGGCCGGGCGTCCCGGTCACCGCCTGGGCCAGCATCCGGCCCTTGAGGTCGAACACACCCGCCGAAAGATCGCCGCATTCGCGCACAATCGGGCTGAAGGCCGTCCTGAGCAGCGTCTGGGCCTGCTCTTCGACAACGGAAATCAGGCGGTTCCACATCACCTGCCTGACTATGACATCGAGTCCGTCGCTGCGTGTCATCTCTCGGTCCCTCAATTCCGTCGTTCCAGCACGATATTACCTCCCGGCGCGAGCGCAGCCCGGAATGTCCGGGAAACGAAGGTCGAAGTCTGCTCTTCGACGATCAGCGCCGGGCCGTCCAGCCCGTCTCCCACGGCCAGGTCCGAGCGCCGGTACAGCGGCACCTTCGCCGGCTCCCCGCCTTGCGTCTCGTGGATGTCCCGCCAGGCCGCCGGTTGCGGCGAGGCCGACACTTGCGCCCCGCCTTCGGCAGCCGGCATCGTTTCCACCGTCGAAACGGTCAGTCCCCAGGACAGCACCTCGACATCGGCGTCGGGTATGATTCGCTTGAACAGCCGTTCGTATTCCCGGTCGTAGGCCGTCTGCAGGGAACGTCCGTCATCGGGGCCGAGCTCAGCAGCCTCGACCGTCACCGCTATCTCGTGCCCCTGCCCGAGATAGCGCATATAGGCGACCCGGCGTTCGGTAAGCGCGGCGCCGAACGCCCCCGATTCCACCACGGCGCGAGCTTCGCGGCGCATGTCGGCCATGAGTTCGTTCACGGCCGCCGCATCGAGGGCCGAGAGGCGCATATTGAGGCTGCGCACAACTTCGTAAGCGACCGGCGCCCGCAGGAACCCGACGGCCGAGCCGACCCCGGCATCGACCGGAATGAGGATCTTCTCGATGCCCAGCTTTTCGGCAATCCGGCAGGCATGGAGGGGCGCCGCGCCGCCGAAGGCAATGATGGTCTGCTCGGACGCGACCTTGCCTTCCTCGACAGCGAGTACCCTGGCGGCGTTCGACATGTTCTCATCGACGATTTCGACGATCCCCTGCGCAGCTTGCGCCTCCCCGAGTTCCAGGGCCTCCCCGACGCTGCGGACGACTGCGTCGGCCGAGAGTTCGGGGCTCAGTTCGATGCGCCCGCCCGCAAAGCCTGCCGGGTCGATGCGGCCGAGCACGATATCGGCATCCGTGACCGTCGCCCCGGTCCCGCCGCGGTCGTAGCCCGCCGGTCCGGGCTCGGCGCCGGCGCTTTCCGGCCCCACGGAAATCCGCCCGAGCCGGTCCACGCGGGCGATGGAACCGCCGCCGGCGCCGATCTCCACCATCTCGATCACCGGGATGCGGAGCGGCAGGCCGCTGCCCTTCATGAAGCGGGCCTGGCGGTCGATCTCGAATTCCCGCGCCCGCCTCGGCTCCAGATTCTCGATGAAGCAGATCTTGGCCGTCGTGCCGCCCATATCGAAGGACATGACCTTGTCCAGGCTCGCCCGCGCCGCAATATCGCGGGCCAGCAGCACGCCGCCGGCGGGGCCGGACTCGACGAGCCGGACCGGCTGGCGCCTGGCTGTTTCGACCGTCGCGAGCCCGCCCCCGGATGTCATAAGAAGCAACGGACAATCGAGGCCGATCTCGGCCAGCATTTCGTCGAGGCGCGCGAGATAGCCCTCCATCAGCGGCCGGACATAGGCATTCACGCTCGCCGTGGTGAAGCGTTCGTATTCCCGGACCTCCGGGCAAATTTCGGAGGCGAGCGTCACCGAGAGCGCCGGCAAGGCGTCGCGCAGGATCGCCTCGACCCGCCGCTCATGGACCGGGTTGGCGTAGGCATGGAAGAACCCGACCGCAACGCTTTCGATTCCGGCCGCGGAGAGTACCGGCGCCAGCGCATGCACGGCCCCTTCGTCCAGCGCCTGCAGGACACGGCCCCGCGCATCGACGCGCTCGGGCACCGTGAAGCGGAGCCGGCGCGGCACGATCGGCTGCACCTTCTCGATCATCAGGTCGTACTGGTCGTAGCGGCTCTCGTAGCCCACTTCGAGAATGTCGCGGAACCCCTCCGTCGTGATGAACGCGGTTTGCGCGCCGCGCCTTTCGATGACGGCGTTGGTGGCAAGCGTCGTGCCGTGGAGCACGAGCCCGACATCGCCGGGCGCAAGCCCCGCTTTCCGCAGGACTTCCTTCAAGGCTTCGATAACGCCCGCCTCCGGCGTCCGCGGCGTGGTCAGCACCTTGGCCGAGGTCCGCGCCCCGCCTGCTTCGACCACGACATCCGTGAACGTGCCGCCGACATCGATCCCGACCCTGTAACGGGTCTCCGAATCACTCATAACGATGTGCTTTCATTATATTAATCCTGAGCAACCCCGTATCGTCCGGGCCGCATGGCGCCAGCCCAAGGATACCGCAAGCCGCTTCGTTGCAAACTGCGGCCCTTCTCCACGTCATCCTCCAGCCGGCCCCGGCGCCCCGCTCAGTGGTCGCTGAGAAGCGAGCCGCAGCCATAGATGCGGTCGTCGAACCCGTTCGCCCGGTAGGCGTGCCAGATAATCGCGGTGTTGATGGCGATCACCGGCTTGCCGAGCCAGCCTTCCGCCTCCGCCGCGAGCGCCACCATAGAGAGGTTGGTGCCCACCTGCACGATGGCGTCCACATCCGGGCCGTCGATCTCGCGCAGCACCCCGCGCAACTCATCCGGGGTCACCGCCGCAATGGCTGTCGCGCTCGGGCATTCCAGATCGACATAGCGTGTCACCGGGAAACCCGATTCCTCGAAATAGCGGACGATCTGCTCGCGCATGATCGGCTGGTACGGGGTGAGCACCGCGATCCGCCGCGCGCCGAGCGTGTCGAGCGCCGTGCTGCACGCTTCCGCTCCGGTCGTCACGCCGAGCCCGCAAAGGCTGTGCGCGCGTTCCAGGAACGCCGCATTGCCTTCCCGGCCGCCCCAGAATGTCGGCGCCGACATCCCCATCACCAGGTAATCGGGCTCGCAGGTCATCACATCCCGGACCGCCGTCTCGAAAGCCCGGTCCACCTGGCTGAGGAGGCGCGCGAACGCATCGTTCGAGTCCAGCGCCGGGCGCTCGATATACATCCGCCCGGTATGGAAGGTGACGCCGGGGACGCGGAAGAGATGGTTGAAGTCGGCCTCCACGATCGTGTTGGTGGAAGGCACGATGGCCGCGAACTTGGCGCGGAATCCGGCGACATCGGGCATGGCGGTCGAGGCGCCTCCTCGGCTGGCTCGGCGGTGGGACGGTTCGGGTTGCGAACAATCGCAGGAAGGGCAGCGATCTGCCACCCCGCCGGCCGCCCGCCGTGAACTCATGCCGCTCCCGCCATTCGCGAGCATGTAGCTGCCTCCGCCGGGCTTGGGATAGGATGGCCGTTTCCGGGCGGGAGCGGTCCACGCTGCGCCGCCAGAGCACAGGGAGGAGATCGTGGTTCCAGCCTTATTGCGGGTTTTCGCCGCCATGTGCCTCGCCGCGACCCTGCTGGCGCCTGCCATGCTTCACGCCCAGGCCAAGCGCGCCATCACCCAAATCGCGGGCGACCTCTACCGTTTCCAGAACAACTTCCACTATTCCGTCTTCCTGGTGACGCCGGACGGCGTCATCGCCACCGACCCCATCGACGCGGAGGCGGCCGCGTGGCTCAAGGATGAGATCGCCAGGCGGTTCGACAAACCGGTCAAATACCTGGTCCTCAGCCACGACCACAACGACCACAGCTCCGGCGGCGAGGTCTTCGCCGACACTGCGACGGTGATCGCGCATGAGAGGGCCAGGGCCGCCATCCTCGGCGAGGGCCGGCCCACCGCCGTGCCCGACATCACCTTCTCGGACCGTATGACGGTGGAGCTCGGGGGCAAGCGGGTCGAACTCATCTACACGGGCCGCAACCACACGGACAACTCCATCGTCATGCTGTTCCCGGACGAGCGGACCCTGTTCGCCGTCGATTTCGTGTCGGTCAAGCGCCTGCCCTACCGCAATCTTTCCGATTCCTACTACCCCGACTGGATCGACTCGCTGCGGCGGGTGGAGCGACTGGATTTCGACATCCTGGCGCCCGGTCACGGAGCCATGGGCACCAGGCAGGACGTCGCCGACCACCGCCGGTACCACGAGGACCTGTACAACGCGGTCGTCGCTGCGGCGCGTGCAGGGCAGAGCCTGGAACAGATGAAAGCATCGATCGCCCTCGACGAGTACAAGGACTGGGGCGCCTACGCCGATTGGCGCGAACTCAACATCGAAGGGGTTTATGCCCGCGTCATGCTGCAACGACGGGGAAACTGAGCGCGCCGCAGCGCCTTGGCCCGACGGCCCGCCGGCTTGGCGGAGAAGCAGGCGATGCACTAGCATTCGAGCCGGGCCGCCGTGTGCAGGCCGAGGAGCGCTCCGTCAACGGGAGGTTAAGCCGATGTCCGAAGGTATCGTTTTCATCGACGGCGAATACATGGCGCCGGAAGAGGCACGGATGTCGATTTTCGACACCGGGTTCGTCTGGGGGGACTGCGTTTACGACGTGACGTCCACCTGGAACGGCTGGTTCTTCATGCTCGACGAGCATCTCGAGCGGTTCCAGCGGTCCTGCGAAGGGTTCCGGCTCGAGAACCCCTATTCGTTCGACGAGGTGCGCCGGATATGCGCGGAGTGCGTGGACCGGACGGGGCTCTCGAACACCTATGTGAAGATGCAGGTCACGCGCGGCGTGCCCCCGCTCGGGGTCCGGGACCCGCGCGGGCTGAAGCCCAGCGTCGCGGTCTATGCCATCCCCTATGTGTGGATTTGGGACGAGGACAAGTGCCGCAACGGCGCGAACCTCTTCGTCAGCGGCGTCGAGCGCGTGTCGTCGAAGGCCATCGACCAGCGCTTCAAAAATTACAACCGCGCCGACCTGGTGCAGGCGCGCCTGGAGGCCTACGACCACGGCTGCGACGACGCCATCCTCGCCGGCCCGGACGGTTTCCTGTCGGAGGGACCCGGCTTCAACCTCTTCATCGTGCGGGACGGCAAGGTGGCGAGCCCCGACTACAATGTGCTGGAAGGGATCACGCGGCGGTCGGTGCGCGAGATCTGCGAGCGGGAGGGCATTCCCTTCGAGCTGCGCAAGATCCGGCCCGAGGAACTCGAAGAGGCGAGCGAGGTATTCACCAGCACCACCGCAGGCGGAGTCATGCCGATTACCGGGGTCGACGGCAGGCCGATCGGCAACGGCCACGCCGGCATCGTCACGAGCCGCATCCAGTCGATCTACTGGAGCGAGCGCGAGGCCGGCTGGCACGGCGTCAGGCCCGGCGACATCCTCGCAAACTGAGGACCGGGCTCGGGCCCGCGACAGGCGCCTTCTTCGACAGGGAACGAGCATGGAGGGTATCTCCCGCACGACCGGCAATTATGACGAGGCGTTCGATGTCGTCGTCGTCGGCTACGGCTTCGCCGGGTCCGTCTCGGCGCTGGAGGCGGCGCGCGCCGGCGCGCGGGTGCTGCTGATCGAGAAGACCGGCGTTCCCGGCGGCATTTCGATCTGCTCCTACGGTTCGGTGCGCTGCGCCCTGGATGCGGAGCAGGCCTGTAGCTACCTGACGGCGACCAATGCCGGGCGGACGCCGGAAAACGTCTCCCGCACGCTCGCCGACGGGATGTCGGTGCTGGAGCCCTATGTGCGCGACCTCGCCAGGGTGAACGACGCGGAAATCGGCACCACCGTCGAGGCCGGCAAGGCCGGCGGCAACTATCCCCTGCCGGGGTTCGACACCTTCTATCACACGACCGTTCTCTCGGTGCCCAACTTCGATGCGCGCGCGGTCTATCCCTGGGCCAATGGCGCGCCGGGCGGGCCGATGCTGTTCAAGATCCTCGACGACAATCTCGCGAACGAGGACATCGAGGTCCGGCTGAACACGCGCGGGCTGCGCCTGCTCACCTCGGAGGACGGGTCCGAAGTCCACGGCATAACCGTCGAGGGACAGGACGGCATCCGCCGGATCGAGGCGCGGCGGGGCGTCATCCTGGCCTCCGGCGGGTTCGAAGGCAGCACCGAGCAACAGGACCAGTTCTGGGAGGGCCGGCCGGTCCTTCCCGCCGCTGCGCGGCACAACACCGGGGACGGCATCGCCATGGCCCAGGACCTGGGCGCGCAGCTCTGGCACATGTGGCATTTCCACGGCGCCTACGGCTTCAGGAGCGCCGATCCGGACTATCCGTACGGCATCCGGGTCAAGCGGCTCCCCGACTGGCGGCCCGGCGAGGGCGACGACGCCCGGGTCAAGATGGCCTGGATCCTGCTCGACTGCGACGGCCGGCGCTACATGAACGAATATCTGCCCTATACCCACGATACCGGGCACCGCCAGATGCAGTTGTTTGACACGGTTCGGCAGGACTATCCGCGGATTCCTAGCGCCATGATTTGCGACGAGGACGGCCGCAGGCTCTATCCGCTGGGCCAGCCTACGTCCAACGACAGGGGCGTCCGGCTGGACTGGAGCGAGGACAATCTGGCGGAAGTCGAGTCGGGCATCCTGACCCGCGCGGACACACTGGCCGAACTCGCCGCCGGGTTCGGCCTCGACACGGCTGCCGTGGAGGCCAGCGTCGCGCGCTGGAATGCGGCTTGCGCGGCCGGGCGCGACGGGGACTTCGGCCGCCCGCCGGGAACCATGGTGCCCGTCGATACGCCGCCCTACTACGGCGCGCCCATATGGCCGGTCGTGTCGAACACCCAGGGCGGGCCGGTGCATGACGTTCGCCAGCGCATCGTCAATGTGTTCGGAACGGCCATCCCCCGGCTCTACGCGGCGGGCGAACTCGGCAGCGCCTTCGGCCACCTGTACCTGTCCGGCGGCAACATCGCCGAATGTTTCGTCTCCGGCCGCATCGCAGGCGCCGGGGCAGCGGCCCTTACGGACTGGTCGTAGCCGCTCAGACCTCGAAAGAGGCGGGGTCGGCGAAGCGGTCGAGCACATTGCCGACAATGCGCGAGATGTTGTTGTCGTAGCCGTTGTGCGAGAGGCTCCCGCAGAAGGTGATGGAGCCGACGGAGAACACGGCCCCGCCCTGAGCGGTCTCGAAGAACGCCATGTCCGAGCGGACGAGCGCGTCGGGCGGCTCACCCGGCCAGGTCACGAGGTGGGTCAGCAACTCCTCGGGCACCACGACGAAGGTGTCGCCATGCTGCTCTGAGGTGGCGAGGACAAGCGTGTTGGGCGGCGAGCCGAGGCGGTAATCCACCCGGTCCAGCTCGAAGCCGGCCGCGCCCCCGCCGGACAGGCCGAAACCGCCGAGAACACGGTCCGGCACGCCCTCGAAGATCCAGGCGGCGCGCGGGTCGTCGGCGCCGGGACCGCGCACATAATACGAGCCGACGAACTGCCCCTGCGCGGAGAAACCGACGCCGGCGAGCTTCTGGGGCGGGCGGTCGTTGCGCCGCCAGAGGCCTCCGTATTCCCCGTCCAGCGCGTTGTAATACTCGCCGGGTTCCGCCGCCCAGGCCCGGATTCCGCCCTCGCCCCGCCGGATCTCGACGGCGCCGGGCGCGGCATCGCTGAGTGCCACCCGCCAGTAAAAGCCGTTGCCGCCGAGATACATCAGCCGCCCGCCCTCATCGAGGTGGCGCTGGAGAGCATCGAGCGTGTTCGCGGTGTGGTACTCGGGGTGGGAGCCGGTGAGCACGACGCGGTAGGACGAGATGAGGCCGTAGCCCTCGCGGTGCAGGTCGTCGTCGGTGACGAGATCGAACTCGTAGCCCTTCTCCTCGAGCCAGTCGATGAGGTGGGTGTCGCCGGGATAGTGGCGCAGCCCCGAGCCCGCCTCGTCCAGATAGCTCATATAGCCGGACCGCTGCGTCAGCACCGGGCGGCGTTGCGAGGCGAAGCAGATGCCGCTGCCGTCGGTATGGCGGTCGTAGGTGGAAAGGCCGTATTCCCTGTGACGGTCGGCCGTGAACTCGCGCGCGCCCCAGTCCCGGGCGCGGGCGAGATACGCCTCGGTCGTGACGCCCCGCGCGTAATTGCCGTACACGGTATAGGTGAAGGTCGGGATGAGCACGCAGATCGGCGTCCGCCGGGACCCGCGCGGCGGCAGCACGAAGAACGGGATCGCGTCCTCATGCTCGCCGCAGGAGAGTCGGACCGCGTAGGAGCCGCTGCGGAGTCCGGCCGGCACGGTGTATGAAAAGTCGGTCTCCCAGCCGCAGTCGTAGAGGTCGTCCTCGTGGAAGTGGATGGCGCCGTATTCCTCCGGCGCGTGGCGCCAGCAATGCTCGCGGCCGCTCCAGTCTGAGCCCTTCATCGCCCGTGCGGGAAGGTTCACGAGCTCGCCATGCCAGCCGTTCGGCCCCGCATCGACCGCCCTGAGGGACGACATCTCGCGGGAGAAGTCCCAGTCCGCGATGACCGCGCCAGACGCCGCATCGCCCCCGGCCCCGCGCGTAATCCTCGGCCGCTCGATCTTGCCGTTGAAGTGGCCGCCGACCGGGTTTCCTCCCGCCGCGCCGATGAGGATGTCGCCGGCGATCCCGGCCGCCGGCGCGTCCGCATGGCGGCTCGCGGTGCCCGTATCGTCCACCCCGGCGAAGGGGCGAAGCGCCTGCTGCCCCACCGAGACCACGCCGGTCGCGCGATCGACGCTCGCCCAGACCCGGTACCAGGCGTGCGCAAGCAGCGGTTTGCCGACGGCGACCGTCTCCACCCCGCCGGCGGTCGCGACCCGAAGGCATGCGCCCCGCTCGCCGTCCAGAAGGAGCGCGACCCCCGCCGCTTCGCCGAGCCACGACACGATGGCCTGCCCCTCGCGGTCGGGGAGCGTCGGCCAGATCGTTGCGGAGACGGTCAGGGCCTCCGCCGCCAGCTCCGCGCCCCGGATGCGGACACACGAGCCGAGTTCGGCGTCCTGGGCGCGCGAGGGCCGGCTTCCCTCCAGGTCGGACGCGACCGCCTCTTCCTTGATACCGGGGCCGGCCGGGTTCGGGTCGGCGGAGATGACCCGGACCAACCGCGCCCGGTAAGGCTCCGCGGAACGGCTGCTCACCTTGAACTCTATGGTATCGCCGGGGCGGACCGACCACCGGTCGGCATACCCGATCAAGGGGATCGTGTTGGGGATCATCGCCGCGCTCCAGTCCGCGCATGTTTCCGGGATGGCCGGATCATATATCGATTCCGCGCATCGCCCGTGGAAGGAGATTCCCGATAGCGGAAACGAATTTAACGGGATAGGCTTTCCGATTGCCCCATCGGGGCTTGCCCGGGAGGAACGGTGCGTGGCGACAAGGATCGAGGGAGGCAGCCTCGGCGGTCACCTTGATTTGGAGACCGGATATCGGCCGGATGCGGGCGAAGACCGGTTTGCGCGAGGAGGACGGCCGGTCCTCCCGTCCCCGCCGGACGCCATGCCGGCCGGGCCGCACCGGCGCAGCGGCCTTGGGACTTGCCACAGCTCCAGGCACTGCGCACCGGAACCATTGCCATCCAGCTGCTTCGGGAGGAATCGGATGAAATCGCCGCGTTCACTGCATCGTCGCCACGCGCTCACGGGCGCCGTTCTGGGAGCTGGGCTGCTGCTCGCCGCCGGACCGCTGGGCGCCGCCGACGAGGTTCATCTCCAGACCGACTGGATCCCCTCCGGCGAGCACGCCATGTATTTCGGCGGCTGGACCAAGGGCTTCTGGAAGGACCAGGGCATCGACATCACCATCACGCGCGGATACGGGTCGGGCGACACGGTCACCAAGATCGCGGGCGGCGCCGCCGACTTCGGCATTGCCGACCTGGGCGCGCTCATCACAGCCCGCGTGCGGGTCGGAGTGCCGGTCAAGCAGATCATGCAGACCTATACCCACTCTCCCCACTCGCTCTTCGTGCTGAAGAGTTCCGGGATCACGGCCTTCCAGGGGCTCGAGGGCAAGAAGATCGGCATCACCCCCGGCAACAGCCACCGCGTCTATTTCCCCAAGGTGGCGGAGCGGGCCGGCACCGATCCGTCGAAGATCGTCTGGTCCAACTCCGACGCATCGGCCATGGCCGCGCTGCTGATCTCCAGGAAAATCGACGCGGCCCCGTTCTTCGCGATGCACCACTACTACCAGAACAAGGCGGCGAAGCAGGCCGGCGAGGAGATCGTGGTGCTGCCGTTCGTCAAGGCGGGTTTCGCGATCTACGCCACCGGGCTCATCGCCCGAGAGGACCTCATCGAGGAGAACCCGGACCTCGTGAGCCGCTTCCTCGTCGCCAACAAGAACGCGATGGAGTGGGCCCGCGACAATCGGGAGGAAGCGTGCCAGTTGCATGTCCAGCGGGTGCCGGAGGTGGCGATGGACGATTGCATGGGGAGCCTCAACGCCACCCTGACCTTCGTCTTCAACGACCATTCCGCGGCCACGGGCCTCGGGCGGCACGACCCGGAGCGGATGGCGTTCACCTATGAGGTGGTGGCGGACGCCCAGGACCTCGACCCCGGCTGGGACCACAACCAGGCCGTGGACCATCGCTACGTGCCGTAGTCGCGGCTCGCCGCCCGATGACAGCAGGGGCGCCCCGCCGTGATCCGGGTTGAGGGACTTTCGAAAGTCTTTCACTCCCGGGACGGCGGGAGCGTTGTCGCGCTTTACGACGTGTCGCTGGAGGTGGCGCGCAACGAGTTGGTCTCGCTCGTCGGGCCGTCCGGCTGCGGCAAATCCACGATGCTGCGTCTGTTGGCGGGGCTCGTCGGCGCCACAAGGGGGGTGCTCGAAATCGACGGCACGGCGGTCACCGAGCCGCGCCGGGATATCGGCATCGTCTTCCAGAGCCCCACCCTCCTGCCCTGGGCCGACATCACCGACAACGTCCTCTTTCCGCTCCGGCTTATGCGGGAGACGGCGCCCGATGCGCGGGCGCGGGCGCATGCGCTCCTCGAACTGGTGGGCCTCAAGGGGTTCGAGAGCCGCTATCCCCGCGAGCTCTCCGGCGGCATGCAGCAGCGTGCCGCCATCTGCCGGGCGCTGATTCACGATCCCGGCATCCTGCTCATGGACGAGCCTTTCGGGGCGCTGGACGCGCTCACGCGCGAGGTGATGAGCATGGAGCTGCTCCGGATCTGGACCGAGAACCCGAAGACCATCGTGTTCGTGACACACTCGATTACGGAGGCGGTCCTGCTCTCCGACCGGGTCATCGTGATGTCGCCGCGGCCGGGGCGTATCGCGGAGGTCGTCGAAGTGCCGATCGAACGGCCCCGTGTCCTTGATATGGAGGGAAGCCGTGAGTTCCAGGAATGCACCAGACGAATTCGACGCCGTATCTTTGGGGCTGACGAAACCGACCTCTCCGGCCCGGCGGCGGCTTAGGCGCATCTGGAATACGAGCAGCGAGATCGTCCTGCCGGCGGCGGTGCTCATCATCCTCGTCGCGGTCTGGGAAGTGTCGGTGCATGCGTTTTCGCTTCCCGTTTACCTGCTGCCGGCCCCGAGCCTCATCTGGACCGAGAGCCTCGCGGTCGCAGACAACTTGGCCGGCCACACCCTCGCCACGCTGCGCACCGTGATGTACGGGTTCATCGCTTCCATCGTCATCAGCCTGCCGCTCGCGGCGCTGCTGACCTCTTCGCGCTACGCGTCGGCCACGATCTACCCGCTCCTCGTCTTCACCCAGTCGATCCCGAAGGTGGCGCTCGCCCCTATCCTGGTGGTGATGCTCGGCGCGACGGAACTGCCCCGGGTCATCGTGACATTCCTCGTGGCATTCTTCCCGCTCGTCATTGCGGTCGCCGTGGGGCTTCTTTCCGTGCCGGCCGACCTTGTCGAGCTCGGTCGCTCATTCAAGGCGTCCAAGATGCAGGAGCTGATCCGGATCCGCCTTCCCTACGCGATCCCGTTCATCTTCAGCGGGCTCAAGGTCGCAATCGCGCTCTCGGTGGTGGGCGCCGTGGTGGGCGAGTTCGTCAACGCCGACAAGGGGCTCGGCTACCTTATCGTTTCGGCCACGGCGTTCTTCCGGACACCGGTTGCATTCGGGGCGCTGATCCTGCTCTCGGTTCTGGGCGTAGTCCTGTTCCAGCTCGTGGTGATTGTCGAGCGGATATTCTTTCCCTGGTCGGCCGAAACCGACGAGACGGTCATCGTCTGAACGGCGCGGAGCCCGCAGCGAGGAGAACGGAACCCATGCACACGATCATTCGCGGCGGGCGGCTGCTCGATATCGAACGCCACTCTGCGGAGCCCACCGACATCCTTGTCGAGGGCGACACGGTTCATACGGTCGGGCCGCCCGGCATGGCCGCCCCTGCGGGCGCCGCGCTCCGCGACGCGACCGGCCGGCTGCTCATGCCGGGCCTCGTGAACTCCCATACCCACGGCCACAACAACCTCGCCAAGAGCTTCGGCGACCGCTGGAACCTCGAATTGCTGCTGAATGCGGCGCCGTGGATAACCGGCAACCGCACGCTGGAAGACAAATACCTCTCGACCCTGATCGGCGCGGTGGAGATGGTGCGCAAGGGCTGCACCGCCGCCTACGACCTCAATTTCGAGTTCCCCGTGCCCACGCCGGACGGGCTGGAGGCCATCGGCCGCGCCTATGCCGATGTCGGGATGCGCGCCGTGGTCGCCCCGATGATGGCCGACCGCACCTTCTACCAGGCGATCCCCGGTCTGCTGGACGCCTTGCCGGACGCGCTGAGGCGGGACGCGGAGGCGGTGGCGATCGAGCCGTTCGCGACGAGCCTCGCGGCCTGGGAGAGCGCTCTCAGGTCATGGCCCTTCTCCCGCGACCGGGTCCGGCTCGCGCTCGCCCCGACGATCCCCCACCACTGCAGCGAGGCGTTCCTGCGGGCTGCGAACGAGGCGGCGGCGGAGCACGGGGTCGGCTTCCACACCCATCTCGGCGAGTCCAAGGTGCAGGCCCATGCGGGCATGCGCCTCTACGGCATGACGCAGACCGCCTGGCTCGACCGGCTCGGCGTCCTCGGCCCCGGCTTCACGGCCGCGCATGCGGTGTGGCTGGACCGGGAGGACATGCAACGGATCGGGGATGCGGGCGGCGCCGTCGCCCACAATCCCGGCTCGAATGCGCGCCTCGGCAGCGGCCTCGCGGCGGCCCGGGCGCTGCTCGACGCCGGTGTGCGGGTCGGGATCGGCACCGATGCCTGCACCTGCTCCGACAACCTCAACATGTTCGAGGCCATGCGGGTCGCCTCGATGGTCTCGCGGGTGCAGGAACTGGACCCCGAGCGCTGGCTCTCCACGGACGAAGTGCTCACTCTCGCGACAAGGGGCAGCGCCGGCGTGCTCGGCTTCGGGGACGCGCTCGGCGCCATCGAGCCCGGCCGCAAGGCGGATATCGTCTTCCTCGACCTCGGGCAGATCAACTATGTGCCGCTCAACGACCCCGTGAACCAGGTCGTGCATGGCGAGGACGGCACCGGCGTCGAGTCGGTCATGATCGGCGGGCGCATGGTGCTCGAAGGCCGGCGCATGGTCACGGTGGACGAGGCGAAGCTGGCCCGCGATGCGGAAGCGGCGGCCGCGCGCCTCGCGGCCGCCAATGCAGGCGCGCGCGCCACGGCGGAGCGCCTGGAGGGCCCCGTGAGGAGCTTCTCCCTCGCCCTCACCCGCGAGGACTACCACATCGAACGCCACGCCCGCTGCACGCATTAAGCGGCGCAGACGAACTCGATTTGCCCATAGCATGCCGCTCAGGCTCCAGCGACCGGGCGCCGACACGGTTCTGTATCAATTGGTCGGGCTGAAGCGTCTCCCCGGTCGCGGCAAGTCGAATGTCTGGGAAATCGAGGAAGGGGGCGGGGTCAAGCACGTCGCCATCCGGACCACCCAAGGCCGGTGGTTCGCATTCCCGCCTATGGAGAACGGGACCAAATGGAAGACGTTGAGCGATGTCGATATCGTCATTGTCGCCTCGGTCGACGACCGCGAGGATCCCAAGCGCGTCCAAGTTTACCGGTTCGACGCCGCCGAAGTCCGGAAGCGGTTCGACGAATCCTATGCAGCGCGAACCGGAGCCGGACAGAGCGAGCCGGACGGCTATGGAATGTGGGTCGTGCTGGACAAAGATCACCGCAGCTTGCCGGCGAGTGTCGATTCCGGACTCGGGGCCGAGCATACGCCGATCGCCACCTATCCATTGGATCGAAGAGCGGACAAGGAACCCGAGGGGACTGACGAAAGGGGAAAAGACGAAGTTCCCGGATCGGAACCGGAGACGATCGCTGCAGTCATGAGCTTCGCGCGAGCGCGGATCGCGGAACTCTCCGGAGTGCCAGAGGAGGCCGTGAAGCTGGATTGTCGCATTGAGCCCTGACAGGCGGCTCCGGTTTGGTTCCGGCCAAGAGTCGAGTGATCGGGATTACGTAATACCTTCCCCGTCGCTATCCCGCAGTCCGGCCGAATTTGCCTCGCGTCAGCTCGCAGGGAGGAGGCCCGTAACCTTCCGATGTCGGCCGCCTTCCGGTTCCTTCCGGGCTCGCTTGCAGCGGGCCGGGCCGGAAGTGCCGGGGATCCGGTGCCGGGTCTGTGACGACGGGGGAAAAAATTCTCGCGAAGGCTTGCTTCGGTTTGACCGATTCGTATATACAAGGGTTGTCGGATGCCGCAGCCGCGGCGGGCGGCACATGCAAATTCAACAGGTCAATTCAAAACATACTCTTCAAGGTGATCGTTATGCTCCAAAACCACAACGACGCAAGGAGACACGGGAAGTGTGTACGGATGAAGACTTCCTATTTGAATGGGACGACGTGAAGTTCGAGGCGAATATCGCCAAGCACGGAATCGATTTTACAGATGCAATCGCAATATTTGACGGTAACAAATGGGAAACGCCGTCGGTTAAGTCGGATGAAGAGCGAGTGAAGGCTGTTGGATACTGCGAGGGCATCCTGCTCTCGGTGATCTACACATGGAGAGGCCGCAAGCGCCGGATCATTTCGGCCAGGCGGGCAAAGCGAAATGAACGAAGAAAATATCACCTCCATGAGTCTCAACGAGGCTCTCCTCCGGAGGAGTGACAGCAGGACCGACTGGGACCGTCTTCGCAGGGAGGAAGCGGCCGGCATAGAACCCGAGGCCGACCCCGACGAGGGCGAGTTTGACGATTCCAGGGCCAGGTTCGTCATGCCTCGCCGGAAGCAAGCAATCTCGGTCCGGCTCGACCCGGACATCCTCGAGTTCTTCAAAGCGGGCGGGCCCGGATACCAGACCCGCATGAATGCGGCCCTGCGGCTCTATATGAACAGCTGCCGGGAAGAGTCGCGAGCAAAGGACCCTGGGTGAAAAACGGTCGAATTCGATCGGGGCCGATTCGCCCCGGCGCGAAGCCCGGAACCCGCTATGCGCCAAGGGCAAAGTCAAACAGAGACACTACCGAAGGCGGCGCGGGCTTGACAGGGGAAATGGCGTGGTAAGCTGGTCTTGCGGGACGGCGGCCGGAGCTTGTCAGCTCGGCGGCGGCGCGCCCCATGACAGAACATGACAATTCATGACACATCGCATGGGGTCTTCGCGCCCGGCGCGGCCCGGCCGGTGGCAGACAGCGGATTGACTGCCAAATTGTCGCAATCTAGTATGCTTCAGGCACGCGCCGACGGAGCGCGGTACCGCCTGGCGGCATCCGTGCGACCGCGGCTTCAACGGGAGGTACGACTATGAAGAGACTGTTGACGATTGCCGCCGCCGTCGGCGTTGCGCTGTCGGCCGGTGTCGCCGCCGATGCCGCCGACCGGACGGTCAAGATCGCCGGTTTCGGCGCGAAATCGGGCGTTGTCCGCTCGTTCGGCATCAACACCGAAGCCGTAATGCGCGCCGCCGCCAAGGTGATCAACGAGGCGGGCGGGGTGAAGCTTGCCGACGGCTCGATGGCGCCGATGGAAGTCTCGTTCGACGACGACCGCTGCAACGCCGAGGAAGGCATTTCGGTGATCCGCCGGATCGCCTCGAGCGACGCCGTGGTCGGCGTGGGCCCGACCTGCTCGAATGTCGCCGAACCGCTCTTCGGCATCCTCCAGGCGAAGGCCGGCGACGAGGGCGACAGCGGGCTGCAGTTCCCGATCTTCACCGACACCGCGATCAAGGGCGGGCTGGCGAAGATTTCGGAATGGGCGTTCCGCAACGTCCCGAACGAAAGCCAGATGTACCAGACCCTGTTCGAGTGGCTGGCCTCCGAGCATCCGGATGCCAAGTCCGTCTATGGCGGTGTCGAGGAGGACTTCGCCCACTCGCGCTTCACTTGGTACAAGGTGATGAAGACGCGCTCGGCCGAGGCCGGCTATGAGGTCAAGGGCGAGGCGAAGTGGCTGCTGAACGACACCAACTTCACCACGCAAGTGCGCGAGATGAAGCGCGCCGGGGCCGAGGTGATCGCCATTTCCGCGCATCCCTTCACCACTTGCGGCGTGCTGAAGGAAATGGCCCGCCAGCGCGTCGAATACAAGGTGCTGGTCGGCCTGACCTCGTCCTCGTCGCTCGAGACCCTGAACGGCTGCTCCAAGCAGGCCGAGGGCATCATCATCCCGACCTCCTTCGCGCCGGTTAATCCCGATGCGGTCGCTGCGGCCGACGCCGCCGCGGCTTTGGGCGGCTCCGCCGACCTGCACTCGGCCGCCGCCTGGGAGATCATGATGATCCTCAAGGACGTCATCGAGGCCGCCGGCATCCAGGCGACAGAGGACTCTGTAGAGGCAGATCGCCGGGCGGTTCGGGACGGCCTGGCCTCGCTCAAGACGACGAGGGGCCTGCTGGGCGAAATCACGCGGACCGACGAGGGCGAAGCCATCAAGCCCTATGTCTATGTCCATGCCGACAGCGGCGCCTGGACCGTGCTGCACGATCCGAACGGCTGAATGCGGTTTGCGGGCCGCCTCTCCCGGCGGCCCGCAAGACCCTGACGCCGAAAGGCGGTCGCAATGTCCGATTACTGGTGGGAAGTGATCGACCCGATCCAGTCGGTGCTGGACGGGGTGATGTTCGGGTCCATCTACGCGCTGATCGGGATCGGCTTCACCCTGATCTTCGGCGTGATGCACAAGATCAACCTGGCCTACGCCGCCGCCTCCATCGGCGGGGCCTATGCCAGCCTGGCCGCCTTCCAGATTCTCGGCGCGCCGGCCCTGGTCGTGTTCCTTTGCGCAGCGGCGGCCTCGGGCGTCATCGGCTATATCGTCTATATCTGCTGTTTCCGCTTCATTCCCGAGCACCAGCCGCTCGCCACGCTGATGGCGTCGGTGGGCATGCTGATCCTCATAGACGAAGTCGTCGTGCATGCAACGGCGGGCATGCCGGAACCTTATCCGGCCATGTTCGACGATGTGATGATCGACCTCGAACCGTTCTGGATTCGGGGCGACCTGCTCATGATCTTCGCGATCAGCGTCGTCGCCATGCTGGTTCTCCTCTACATCCTCTACCGGACCCGGCTCGGGATCGCGACGCGCGCCGTCGCCCAGCAGCCCTCGGCAGCGCAGCTTTGCGGCATCGGGCAGCAGCAGACCAATGCCGTGACCTTCGTCATCACCGGCGCGCTCGGCGGGCTGGCCGGCGCGATGGTCGGGGCCTCCGTCGGCATCCTGTCGCCGCTGCTGGCCCTGCCGCTCACGGTCAAGGGGCTGATAGTCACCGTGATCGGCGGCCTCGGTTCCATTCCCGGCGCCATTGTCGCCGGCATCATGGTGGGCGGCTTCGAGAACGTCTTCCAGTATTTCCGCGGCGTCACGGAGCGCGACATTTACGTCATGCTCCTGCTGTTCGTGTTCCTCACCTTCCGGCCGCAAGGTTTGTTCGGCCGCATCTCCTCAAGGGACTGACGCCCCGTGGATTTCTATTTCGGCATGGCGCAGCTGATCGGCGTCCACACGCTTCTCGGCCTTTCCGCCTATGTCGTGCTGCTGACCGGCCAGGTTTCGATGGCGCAGGCGGGGTTCTTCGCCATCGGCGCCTATCTGGGCGGGATGCTGACGGTCCTCGCCGGCTGGCACATCGTCCCGGCCATGCTGCTCGCCGCCGTCGCTTCGGCCTTCGTGGCCACCGTGATCGGCTTTCCGGCGCTGCGCGTGAAGGGGCTGATGCTGGTGGTCGCCACGCTCGCCTTCGGCGAGGCGGTCCGCATTTTCTGGTTCAACTTCGACTACCAGATCGCCAAGGGCCACATCCAGGTCGGCCCGCTCGGCGGCGAAGGCTTCAAGCAGATCCGGTATTTCCCAGAGAA
The DNA here is from genome assembly GCA_965261985.1 of Alphaproteobacteria bacterium. Lineage (GTDB taxonomy): Bacteria > Pseudomonadota > Alphaproteobacteria > Bin95 > Bin95 > Bin95. The sequence goes on along the minus strand of OZ253490.1, from coordinate 1,629,165 downwards.
CGGGTGGTCCACCGCGGATGTGGCGATCTTCATCTGGGCCTGGGTCATTGCCGCGATGGTTGCGCTCTGGTGGATGGACCGCAGCCGCGTCGGCTCGGTGCTGCGCGCGGTCGGCGAAGACGAGCTCGCGGCCCAGTCGGTCGGCATCAACCTCACGACGGTCAAGGTTTCGGCCATGGGCATCGGCGGGTTCATCGCCGGGCTCGGCGGCGCGATCTACGCCCACTACACGACCCATATCGAACATCTCAATTTCGGCGTCTTGCTCGCCACCTTCGCCATCGCCTACCCCATCCTGGGCGGGCTTTCCTCCGTGATCGGAACGCTCCTCGCGGTCATCTTCATCCAGGGATTCCTGGTGGAGGTGCTGCGTTTCATGGGCGACTGGCGGAACCTGCTGTTCGGCGCCCTGATCGTGCTGGCGATGAATGTCAGGCCCGACGGGCTGTTCGACGCCCGCGCAACGCGAGCGCTGCGCCGGCTGTTGGGCGGCCGCGATGCTTGAACTCAGGGACCTGTCCAAGCATTTCGGCGGCGTGCGGGCCGTCGAGCAGCTCAGCCTGACCGTGAAGCAGGGCGAGATTTTCGGCCTGATCGGCCCCAACGGCTCCGGCAAGAGCACCACCGTCAACCTGGTCTGCGGCGTGTTCCCGACCACCTCCGGCGCGGTCGTCTTCGAGGGCCGGGACCTCACCGATGCGCCCTCCCACCGGGTCGTGGCCGCCGGCATCGGGCGCACGTTCCAGAACATCCGCCTCTTCGGCGACCTGACCGTCTGGCAGAACCTCTGGGTAGCGCAGAACTCGGTCGAGGAGCGGAAAACCGGCTGGCTCACTCGTTGGCTCGGCGGCGAGCGGCGCGGCCGGGCCTATGCGGAGGAGCTGCTAAAATTCGCCGGCCTTGCCCACCGGTCGGGCGAACTGGCGCGCAACCTCGCCTTCGGCGAGCAAAGGCGGCTGGAAATGGCCCGGGCGCTTGCGGCCCGGCCGAAATTGCTGCTGCTCGACGAACCGGCGGCGGGCATGAACGCCGAGGAAGTCGGCCAGCTCGCTACCCGCATCCGGGCGCTCCGCGAGCACGGCATGACGATCCTGCTCGTCGAGCATGTCATGGAGCTCGTCATGGGCGTGACGGACCGCATCGCCGTCCTCAATTTCGGCCAGAAGATCGCCGAGGGCGCCCCCGCCGAAATCCGCCAGGACCCGGCCGTGCGCACAGCCTATCTGGGAACGCCCGATGCTTGAGGTCCAGGGGCTCGTCACCAATTACGGCATGATCGAGGCCCTGAAGGGCGTGGACGTCTCGGTGGCGGAAGGACGGATCACCTGCGTGCTCGGCCCGAACGGCGCCGGCAAGACGACGCTGCTGATGACGATCGCCGGCCTGCTGCGCCCGAGGCGCGGCTCCGTGACATTCGAAGGCCGCGACATAACCGGCGCCTCTTCGACGACGGTCGTAAGGCGGGGCCTCGCGCTCGTGCCGGAGAACCGGCTCGTCTTCCCGGACATGACCGTGCGCGAAAACCTGGTCGCCGGGGCCTATACCCGCCTCGCCCGCGAACGCGGCGAAGCGATGGCCGATCTCGACCGGATGCTGGAGCGCTTCCCGGTGTTGAAGGCCAGGGTCAATGCGGACGCCGGCACGCTCTCGGGAGGCGAACAGCAGATGCTGTCCGTCGCGCGCGCGCTGATGACCAAGCCGCGCTGCCTGCTCATGGACGAACCCTCGCTCGGCCTCGCACCCCTGATCGTCGCCGAGGTCTTCGACCTCATCCGCGAGTTGAACGAAGGCGGCGCCACCATCCTGCTGGTCGAGCAGAACGCCCATATGGCGCTCACGGTTGCGCACCACTTCTTCCTGCTGGACCAGGGCCGGGTGGCCTTCGACGGCGATCCCGGAGCCATGGCCGAGGACGAGGTCATCCAGCGCGCCTATCTCGGGTCGGCCGGCAGCTAGATCGAGGTCCGATCGTCTTGAACCGATACCTGAGAGCCATCCCCCCATTGTCACCCCGGACGCCGCGCCAGCGGCGATCCGGGGCCCAGTCATTGGATGTCCGGTCACGAGTCTCGACTGGGCCCCGGCTCGGGGGCCGGGGCGACAGGGTTGGCAAACCTTTCCTCCCGGTCCAATTCGGTCGGATACCGAGCTAGGGCGCCATGGCGGATTTCCTCCAGAACTGTCTGGACGGAATTGCCACCGGAGCCGCCTACGCCCTGCTCGCGCTCGGCTTCACGCTGATTTTCGGGGTGCTGCGGCGCCTGAACCTCTCCTACGGCCCGTCGATCATGGCCGGCGTGTTCGCCGGCACGGCGCTCTATTCGGTCTTCAATGCCGGCCTCGCCGAAGTCGCGATTGCGACCGTCATCGGCGCCGTCGTCGTGGGGGCCTATATCGAGCGGCTCTGCTTCTGGGCCATCCGCAAGGACATGGCGGTGGCCTCGATGGTCTCCAGCTTCGTCATCTGGATGCAGATCGAGGAGGGCGTCACCCTCCTCTTCCCCGACCGGACCTATGCCTTTCCCGGCATCCTTGCCGATGCGGTGGTCGAATTCGGCCCCTTCTTCCTCCGGGCATCGAGCCTCGCCATGCTCGCCATCGCCGCGATCACCGTGCTGGGCCTGCTCGCACTCATCTACCGGACCCATTTCGGGCTTGCCGTCCGCGCGGTTTCCGAGAACCCGGATGCGGCGCGGGTCGCGGGGGTCAATACCGGCCTGGTGACGCTGCTCGCATTCGCCTGCGCGTCGGCGCTCGGCGGGCTTGCCGGCTTCCTGATCGCCGCGGGCGACCAGCAGATCACGCCGCTCTTCGGCCTGTGGGCGACCTTCAAGGGCCTCATCGCGATGATGCTGGGCGGCATGGGCTCGATTCCGGGCGCGGTGCTGGGCGGTCTCCTCCTCGGCATCGTCGAGGCCAATTCGCTCTGGTATCTCGGCGTCGAGGCGCGCGACCTCGTCGCCTACATGCTGCTCTTCGCCGTGCTGACATTCCGGCCGGGCGGGCTCATGGGGCAGGCGGCGCTCATGGCGCGGCGCGCGGCCGAAAGCCGGGTATAGGGCGGTGCTCGACGACCATGTGATCGGCGTGCTGTCCAATATGGGCATGATCTCCTTCATCGCGCTTTCCGCCTATCTCGTCCTCGTCGTCGGCGAGATATCCTTCGGGCAGCAGGCGTTCTTCGCGATCTCCGCCTACGCTTCCGGGATCGCATCGGCCATGTGGGGCTGGCCGTTCCTGGGGGCGGTGCTGTGGGGCGCGGCGGTTGCGGGCCTTGCCGGGCTCGTGCTCGCCATCCCGACGCTGCGCATAAGGGGGCTCTACTTCGCCATCGCGACGCTCGCCTTCGCGGAAATGGTGCGCCTCGCGCTCGAAGTCTTCACCTACCGGGTGGAGGTGGACGGGGAGCCGGTCGGCCCCGACGGCTCCGAGGGGTTCCGCGACATCCGCTACATCTACGAGGCGGACATCTCCTCCGGCGAGTTCCTTCTGGTCATTCTGGCGCTGCTCGCGGCGACGCTCGCGGCCATCCTCTGGATCGAGAGAACGCGCCTCGGCGCCATTCTGCGGATGGTGGGCGAGGACCCGGTCCTCGCCCGGCTCCAGGGCGTCAATGTGAACCTGGCCAAGATCGCGACGGTTGCCGCAGCGGGGCTCATCGCGGGTATCGGCGGCGCGCTCTACGCCCATCTCAACACCTATGTCGAACCCAAGATCTTCAATGTCATGCTCGGGGTGCACGGGCTTGCCTACGGCCTGATCGGCGGCCTCGGCACGGCATTCGGCCCGTTGCTCGGCGTGGCGCTCGATATCGGCGTGCTGGAGTCCACGCGGGCGTTCTCCGGCTACCGCATGATCGTGTTCGGCGGGCTGGTCGCCGTGCTGCTGATCGTCCGCCCGCGCGGATTGCTGGACGAGGCCGCCGTTTACCGGATCCGCCGGTTCATCCTGAGGAAAAATGCTGGCGATTGACCGGCTGACGGTCCGCTTCGGCGGATTGACGGCGCTGGAGGATGTGTCCCTTCGCGCCGCCGAGGGCGAAGTGCTGGGGCTGATCGGCCCGAACGGCTCCGGCAAGACGACGCTCATCAATGCGCTCACGGGCATATATGCAGCTACCGGCCGGGTCCGCTTCCGGGGGGCGGAGTTGCTCGGCCTGCCGCCGGAGCGGATCGTCCGCCTCGGCCTGGTCCGCACCTTCCAGAACCTGCGGGTCTTCCGGCGCATGACCGTGCTCGAAAACGTGCTCGCCGCGCAGAACGGCATGGCGAACATGCGGTTTGCCGACCTGGTTGGCGGCCGGCGCCGCGACGCCGCGCGGCGGGAACGGGCGCGCGTCCTGGTCGAACGGGTCGGGCTCGGCGGCGACGCGGACCGGCTGGCGGGCGAACTGCCGCTTGCGAGCCAGCGCCGCCTGGAGCTGGCGCGGGCGCTGGTCCGCGACCCGGCGCTGCTGCTGCTCGACGAGCCGTCGGGCGGCATGACCCCGGCCGAGACCCGCGAGATGACCGGGCTCATCGCAACGCTCGCCTGTCCGGGGCGGGCGGTCATTGTGGTCGAGCACAAGATGGCGCTGATCGTCGGCCTCTGCACGCGGCTCGCCGTGCTGAATTTCGGCCGCCTGATCGCCGAGGGCGCGCCCGCCGAGGTCCTGCGCCGGCCGGCGGTCGTCGAGGCCTATCTCGGAACCGAGGCCCCGGTCGATGCTTGAAGTTCGCGGCCTTTCGGTGAGCTACGGCCCGGTGCAAGCCCTGTCGGACATTTCCCTGGAAGTGCGCGAGGGCGAAATCGTCGCCCTGGTCGGCGCCAATGGCGCGGGCAAGAGTTCGCTCATCCACGCGGTCGCCGGCCTGACGCCCGCGGCCCGCGGAACGGTGGCCTTCCGGGGCGAGCAGGTGCTGGGACTGCCTAGCCACCGCATATTCCGGCGCGGCGTCGCGCTCTGCCCCGAGGGGCGCATGGTGCTCGCGGGCCTGACGGTCGAGGAAAACCTGAAGCTCGCCGCGCCGGGCCGCCGGTCCTTCGCCGACCTCTACGAGCTGTTCCCGAGGCTCGGGGAACGCGCATCGAGCCGCGGCGCCTCGCTCTCCGGCGGCGAGGCGCAGATGCTCGCCATCGCGCGGGCGCTGGCGCAGGAACCCGAACTGCTGTTGCTGGACGAGCCCTCGCTGGGGCTGGCCCCGAATGCGGTCCAGGCCGTTTTCGCCCTGTTGCCGCAACTCAGGGACCGGGGATTGACGATCCTCCTCGTCGAGCAAAATCTCGTCCAGGCGCTCAGGGCGGCGGACCGTGCCTATCTGCTGGAAAGCGGGCGCATCGCGCGGCAGGGGCCGGCGCAGGCGCTGCTCGACGACGAGCGCATCGTCGAACGCTATCTCGGCCTCGGACAGGAGGGATGACATGCGTTACAGGACAGCGCCGATGGCCCTGGGGCTCGCCTTCCTCGCCTCGCCCGCGCTTGCCGGGGAGCGCGCCGCCGCCGAAGTAAGCTGTGCGCCGACCGCGGAGGCGCTGGTCTATTCCTGCACCATCGTCGTCACCGGCCGCAAATCTGCCGAGCCGATTGTCGCAGACGCGCTCTCCGTCAAGGCGGACATGCCCGGCATGGCGATGGCGCACAACATTCCGCCCGCGACGGCGCAGCCGGTGGCCGGGATGCCCGGCCATTACGCAGCAACGCTCGAACTGGAAATGCACGGCGAATGGGCGCTCGCCATCGAGGTGGACGGCAAGACCGCCGGCACGGCCGCGCGGGTGCGCGACAAGGTCATCGTCAAGCGCGAGTTCGGCTCCGGCGAGGTGAAGGGCGGCCGCAAGCACGGTTCGGGGCACGGCGCCGCGCCGAAGCAATAGGCGGCGCGCCGACGCCTGAGCGGCAAGCGCTGTCTGGCGGACAAGGTCCGACCGGTCATGGACGACGAAGACAGTTCGTGCCGGAAAGAGAGCGAGCCGGGATAGAGATTGGTGCCCAGGAGAAGACTCGAACTTCCACGGCCTTGCGGCCACAGGTACCTGAAACCTGCGCGTCTACCAAATTCCGCCACCTGGGCATGGGGCCGGAGCGAGCCGGCGTGATAAGAGGAAGGCGCACATCTGTCAACGACCGGGGGCGCACATTCCGTGACCGACCGATCCCTCCGCGACTTCATCGCCCGGCTGGAAGCGGCGGGCCGGCTCAGGCGCATCGCCGCGCCCGTCTCGCCCGAGCTGGAAGTGACGGAAATCCACCGCCGCGTGCTGCAGGCCGGGGGGCCGGCGCTGCTCTTCGAGAACCTGCGCCGGGCGGACGGCAGCCCCTGGGGGATGCCGGCGCTCGCTAACCTGTTCGGCACCGTCGAACGCGTCGCCTGGGGCATGGGGCGCGAGCCGGAGGGGCTCCGGGAAATCGGCGAAACGCTCGCCTTCCTTCGCCAGCCGGCGCCGCCGGGCGGCTGGCGCGAGGCGGTCGGCATGCTGCCGCTGCTGAAGACCATGCTGTCGATGGCGCCGCGCACCGTCCGGCGGGGCCCCGTGCAGGAAGTTGTGCTGGAGGACGGCGACATCGACCTCGGGCGCTTCCCCGTGCAGACCTGCTGGCCGGAGGAGCCCGCGCCGCTCATCACCTGGCCGCTGGTGGTGACGCGGGGCCCGGGGCGGACGGCCGAGGACGATTTCAACCTCGGCATCTACCGCATGCAGGTCACCGGGCGGAACACCGCGCTGATGCGCTGGCTGAGGCATCGCGGCGGCGCCGGCCACCATGCGCGCTGGGCGGCGGAGAAGCGGGAGCCGCTGCCCGCCGCCGCCGTGATCGGCGCGGACCCGGCAACCATTCTCGCCGCCGTCACCCCCCTGCCCGAGACGCTGTCGGAATACCGCTTCTCCGGCCTGCTGGCCGGCCGGCGCCTCGATCTCGTCGAGTGCCGCACCGTGCCGCTCAAGGTGCCGGCCGAGGCCGAGATCGTGCTGGAGGGCCATGTCTCGCTCGACGACTACGGCGAAGAGGGGCCCTACGGAGACCACACCGGCTACTACAACGCGGTCGAGCGCTTCCCGGTTTTCACGGTCTCGGCGATTACCATGCGCGCGCAGCCGATCTACCTCACCACCTATACCGGCCGGCCGCCGGACGAGCCCTCCGTGCTGGGCGAGGCGCTGAACGAGGTCTTCATCCCGTTGCTACAGGCGCAATTCCCGGAAATCCGCGACTTCTGGCTGCCGCCGGAGGGCTGCTCCTACCGCGTGGCCGTGGTCTCGATCCGCAAGGCCTATCCGGGCCATGCCAAGCGGGTCATGTTCGGCGTCTGGTCCTATCTGCGCCAGTTCATGTACACGAAGTGGGTGATCGTCGTGGACGACGACATCGACGCGCGGGACTGGAAGGATGTCGTCTGGGCGGTCTCGACCCGCATGGACCCGGCCCGCGACATCACGCTCGTCGAGAACACGCCCATCGACTATCTCGACTTCGCCAGCCCCGAAAGCGGCCTCGGCTCCAAGATCGGCCTCGACGCCACGGACAAATGGCCGCCGGAGACCCGACGCGAATGGGGCCGCAAGCTCGCCATGAGCGAGGAGGTCCGGGCGCGCGTCGCAGCCAGGTGGGAGGAGTTTGGGCTGGATTGAACGGCCCGGCGGCGCTAATTAGCCGTCATTGGGCTGGGCCCCGTGCCTCTGTGGCGGAATTGGTAGACGCGGCAGACTCAAAATCTGTTGCCCGCAAGGGCGTGGGAGTTCGAGTCTCCCCGGAGGCACCATACTTTATTCTAGCAGTCTGTCGGACTTTGGGCTGGATTTCCCTTAGAGCCTGACCCGAAATGAATCGCGTTATTTCAACGGATTATACTCCCCGGTTTTGTTCAGGCTACGGGCGGGGTGCGAGCGACGACTGGCGAAAGGCTCCAGGGGCAGCAATCCCTCCGCCCACGTTCGGTACTTCGCCGCCTCCGTTCAACTCGTCACCCGACGGCTCGCAACACACTGAAATACAAAACTTTCTTTATGAGTCAGGCTCTTAGAGCCTGACTCGAAACTCCTTCAAGTCTGCCAAGACCTTGCGAGCCGCCGGGTTGTGAGTCGGATATGGGCGATGTTGATCCACGCCTCGCTGGAGGCGACGGATTTTTCCCAGTCTTTTGCCAGCCGTCGGCAGCGCCCGAGCCATGCAAAGGTGCGTTCGACGACCCATCGTCGGGGGAGGACTTCGAAGCCCCCCGCCTCCGCGGGGGCAGGCTCTTGGCGGTGTCGGAGCGTTTGACGATCTCGAGCGTCCACTTTCCGATTCTGTCCAGGGCGCCGCGCAGTTTCGGCCCGGCATATCCGCCATCGGCAAACAGGTGGCGCAGCCAGGGGCATGCATGGCGTATCGATTTCAGCACTGCCGGAGCGCCGTCGCGGTCCTGAACGTCGGCTGCATGCACCACCAGTCCGAAGAGCATCCCGGTGGTGTAACCAAACAAGAATCCGGTTAGACCACTTGAACTATTTGTATGAGCGTTGTTTCTCTCCCATGGAACGGTTATTCTGCAAAGGATTACGGAAGCTGTCAAGACTAATAGAGTTGTATAGCGATGACAATGAAGAATGGTCATGGAAGCTATCAGTGGCAATTTGGGAACAGCATATTGAGGAATCACAGATGCCGTTGGCTTCATTGGGTATGGAGTAGCCACGATGTGCGGCATGCGGGATTTGGCTACGGTCAAGCATATAGGATAACAGACCCAAGTCACAGAATGATGGGCCGATTGTATCGCTATCGGCAGGGAAGGAGAAGCGGCCGATGAGGGGTCCGGAGGGCAAGCGCCGGCAGCGCGCGGTGTTGATGACCGACAATGAGTGGGAGCTCATCGGCGGGCGCGCCCGGAGGGCCGGCATGCCGGTCTCGCGCTATATCGCGCACCGGCTCGCAGGCCCGGTGGAGAAGCCGGTGGCGGCGGATCCTTCGCCGGAACTGCTGCGCCGGGTGCTGCGGGAGGTGACGATCCTGTCGCAGATCGAGCAGCAGCGCCTGGCGAACCGCGAGGGCGAGGAAGAGACCTGGAGGCAGGTGGCGGCCCGGGTCGATGCGCTGCTGGAAGCGGAGGAGGGCCTGGAATGAGGAAGGCGCGTCAGCGGACGCTTTATTGCACGCCGGTAGAGAAGGCGACGATCCAGGCGGCGGCGGCGAAGACGGGAGACCCGGTCTCCAGGTTCGTGATCGCAAGCGGGCTGCGCAACGCGGCCGCTCGCGGCGACGGCCCGGGCGGCGAAGCCCTGGTGCTGACCGGCGAGGAACAGCGGATCCTGGTCGAGGGCATGGAGAGGCTCGCGGCGCTGGATGCGGTATTGCGGGAGCCTCTGCCGGGTGTCGGGGTAACGGCTTTGGAGGCGCTTGCCTTCGTGCATCGCCGGCTGGCGGTCGAGGCGGACCGTGCCCCGCCATCGGGGCCGGATGTTTCCGAACCGCCCGGCAGCCTGTTCGGCCGTCCGGATCCGGTGGGAGGGAAGCGGTGAGCCGCCAGCGTCCCGGTCCGAAGGGCAGGATTGCAGGGGTCCATCTGTCGATCTCCTGCACCGACGCGGAGTGGGCCCGGATCCGCCGGCTCGCCGACGCGGCCGGCAAGACGATCTCGCGCTACCTGGTCGACTGTGCGATGGAGGCGATCGTGCTCATGGAGAGGGGCGTGGCCGGGGACGCGCTGCCGCCGGGCGCGGAGGGCCTGGTGCTGGATGCGGCACAGCAGCAGGCGTTGCTGGACGGCGTCAGGGAACTGGCGGCGCGTCTGCCGGGCGGTCGGCAGATTGCGGAGCAGGCGGCGATGGCGGCGTTCGTGTTCGACGCGGTGCTGCTGGACATGGCGAGGCGTGACCTCAGGGAAGAACGCGACGCGCTTCTCGCCGCCCATTTCGGAAGCGAGCGCGCGGCGGAGATTGCGGCCGGAGCCGACCGCAGGGCGGCGGAACGCGGCCTCGCGCCCTGACCGCCATTACGCGGCGCGTCCATCGCAGCCGGCCACTTGCGTTTGTATTATGTCGTGCCGTTGTGGAGTCGTTGTAGTGCCGTTATACGCTGTAAGCATGGAACAGTTATCCATCTATCGAATCTTTTGTATCGTGATTCGGTCTTGCGTTATCCGGTGATCGAACGGCTTGTCGAGCTGGCATGCCCGCACGATTATATGGCCGTGCGTGCAATACGGTTCGTGCCTACAGCTTCACCCCGCCGCCTTCGCTGCGGTCGAGGCTGCGGCTTTTCCGCGTGCGTTCCGCCGCGTCCTGTTCGCTCTTGATTTCGGGCGCCTGGAACTCCGGTTGCCGGAAGAGGTCGGCGGCCAGTTCGAGTGACTGGCGGGGCGAGGGCGGCCTGTCCAGATGCGGGGCCATGCCGGGGTCCCGCTCCACGACCTCCCATTCGGCCAGGAACCGGTCGGCCTTCTCGCGCCAGGCGCCGAACCCGTCGCGCTCGTGGATCGGCGTGTCGGAAGGCGGCCACGACCCGCCTCGCAGGCGCAGGGTTTCTCCGGCGAGTTCGGCGGCTTCCTCAGTGAGCGTCTTCAGGCTCTCGATGCAGTCGTCCTGTTCGTCGAGCTGCGCTTCGAGCGCCGCGAGCCGCTTCCCGGTTTCCGAAGCGGGGTCGAAGAACCCGCGCGCCTCGCGGAGGGACTCGCGGAACTCCCCATACCCGATCTCGTCGGGCAGCAACGCGGCCTTGCCGCCGGCTCGATCGAACAGCTTCCTGTATTGCGAGGCGATGCTCTTCCGGACCCGCTCGCGCTCCTCGCGTTCGTTTTCCCGGGCGAGCCCGGCGAGCCGCGCCGCTGTCGGCTTGTCCAGACCGGAGCGCCGCGCGATCGTGTCCAGGCGGTCGACGAGGTCTTCATAGCCCCCGGTGCGGGAGGGCTGCGTGCCGCTGGCGAGGGCGGTATCGACATGCGCCTGCCACTCGCCGAGAAGACCGGCAGAGGCGTTGCCCATATCGACGGCGGACCGGATTGTCCGAATAGAGCTCTCGACTGAGGTGCGCAGCCCGGCGTCCCGGTCGAGGCGGATGGCGGCGGCCGGGTCGTTCGGAAGCGCCCGGTCCAGGACCGGCAGGGCGTCGTCGCGCCATGCCTTCCAGTCCGGGAGCTCGACGACGGCGAGCCCCTTGCCCGCGGCTTCCGCGACCAGGCCGGCGCGCTGCCGCTCGATCCTGTTTGCGTCGCCGCGCCAGTCCTCGATCAGGTCTCGCGCCCGCATCTCGCGCCCATGTTCATCGACGAGGTCGAGCATGCCCTGCGGCAGCGGCACGGGGAGACCGTCCCGCGCGGCGAGAGCCTGGAGCGGCGCCATGGCCTCGTCCGTTCCCTCCGCGTCGAACGGCGAAAGGCCTTCCGCCTCCCCGCTTGCGGCATGCGTCCGCCATGTGTCGAGCGCATCGGCCAGAAGCGCGTCGGCTTCCGCGGCCGCCACCACCCGTTCGACCAGCGCGCGGTCGGCGGGGTCGCGGTCCAGGTGAACGCCGAACGTCGCGCCTTCGAGCAGCGCCTTGCCCGCCCGCATCAGCGCGCCGGCCTCTTCCCGTCCGTCCTGCCAGCCCGCAAGGTCGGTTATCGGCAGGTCCGAAGCGGCGGCCTCGGCCAGCAGGCCCGCGCGCACCTCGTCCGCCTTCCTGTATGACGGCAGCACGTTTCCGACTGCCTCGCCCGCCCGGACGAGCGCCCTGCGGTCCTCCAGCATGGCCGCGAACAGCGCCGCCGTCGCGGCCGGCAGACCCTGCCGGCCGGCAATCTCTTCGAGGCGCGCGGCAAGGGCCTCATACCCCCCGGCATGGAACGGATGGACGCCGGCCGCACCGGCGGCCCCGGCATGCGCCCGCCAGTCCTCCAGCAGGGCCGCGCAGTCGTCGTCGAGGGCGACGGCCGCCTCCAGCGCCCCGGCCTCGCGTTCGATTGCCGTCCGGGCTTCCTCGGCACGGTCGACATGGGGGAGGTACTTCTCGCTGTCCAGCAGCCGGCGCCCCGCCTCCGCTCTTCGCGCCGCCGCGTCGCGCCAGGCCCGCCAGCCGGGCAGGCCGGTGAGCGGCTGGTCCGCGGTTTCCGCCTCCCCGGCGAGCTTCCCGCGCGCCGCTTCGCTCTCGCCGCTTTCCCCGAGCCAGGCCTCGACCTCGCCGCGGCGCGCCGTCTCCGTCTCCTGCTCGTCGAGGATCCGCGCGACCGCAGCGGGCGGCGGGCAGGGCAGGTTCCGGCGCGCGGCAAGCCTCCGCAGCCGCGCTACCGCTTCCTCATGCCCCTCCATGTCGAGCGGCAGCACACCCGCCTCTTCGGCGCGCGCGGCATGCGCCCGCCAGGCCGAGAGCTGCGGCCAGAGCTCCTCCCTGTCCGTCACCCGGATCGCGGGATCCTCGCCGACCGCCTCCAACGCCGAGACCTGCTCGCCCGTGGTCTCCTCGAGCACCGCCATCAGGTCCTCGCGGTTGTCGGTCACCACCACCGCCCGGTCCCGCGCGCGCGTCAGCTCCACGTAGAAGGTCGCCTGGTCGGTCAGCGGCCCGTGGGCCGAGTCCAGCACCGCGATGACATTGTCGCGGGTGATCCCCTGCGCCCCGTGCACGGTCGAGCTGTATGCATGGTCGAGATGGCGCAGCTGCAGGTCCTTGCGCGAGAGCGCGAGCGTGCGCCCGTCCTCGGCCAGGAACGAGACCTTGCGCGGGCCGATCTCCGTCACGACCGCCCGGTCGCCGTTGGCGAGACCGCGCGCGGCATCGTTGCGCGTCCAGCGGATCCGGTCCCCGGCGCGGATTTCGATCCTCCGCGTCTCGTAGATCTCGACCTGGTAGCGCACCCGGCCGTCCGGGCGGATCGCGAGCTGCCGCCCGTCGGCATGCTCCAGCCGGGCGCGTTCGCCCTCGATGCCCATCACGGTGAAGCACTCGCCGGCGCGCGCCTTGCCGCCCCACATGTCGTGCAGGAAGACCACCTCGTCGCCTTCGACATAGTTGCGGATATCGCCCTTCTGCGCCCGCGTCATGCCCCGGCTCACCAGGCGCTCGACGGTGAGCGTGCGTCCGTGCAGCGCGCCTTCATCGGCCAGTGCCTCGCGCACGGTCGCGTTGATGCGCTCGCGCAACTCGTGCGTCGGCGCGAGCAGCACGGTCTCCGTCTTCGCCGCCTCGTCGAGCCCGAGCCAGATGCGCGCCGCCGTCTCCCCGAGCGCGTCCGGGGCCACCTCGTGCACGTCCTCGCCGAGCCGCTCGAGCGCGAGCGCCGGCTCCCGGTCCACCGCCGCATCGACCGCCGCCTTCAGCTCCGGGTTCCGCTGGCGCAGGATCTCGTCCATGACCGCGACGGGCATGCCCGCCCGCTGCAGCAGGCGGAACGGCCCGCCCGCATCCACGGCCCGGAGCTGCGCGACATCGCCGACCAGCGCAAGCCGCCCGATCCCGAGCGTCTCCGCGATCCGCATCAGCGCCTGCATCTGCACCGTGCCGACCATGGAGGCCTCGTCCAGCACCAGAACCGTCCCGGCAAAGCGCTGCCTGAGCGCCGCCAGCGCCCCGGCGCCGACAAGGCCGTCGGCGGCATCGCGGTGGCGCGCGAGGAACCATGCGAGCGTCCGGGCCGGCATGCCGGCCTCCTCGCCCATGGCGCGCGCCGCGACCGCCGTCGGCGCGAGCCCGGTCACCCGCTTCGCCCCGGCCAGCCGCACGACCTCGCGCAGCATCGCCGTCTTGCCCGTGCCGGCATAGCCCTGGATGCCCACGATGCGGTCACGCGAGCAGAGGATGTGCCGCACCGCGCGCTTCTGGCCTTCCGTCAACCCGCTCGCCGCGACGCCCTCGTCGACGGCTCCTTCGGCAACGGTCCGCGCGCCGTCGCCGAGACCGGCGCGCATCCGCGCCACGATGTCCTTCTCTCCCCGGAGGATGCGGTCGGTGGCGAAGGACGGGTCGCGCCGCTTCTTCGCCGCGACCAGGTGGCCGTCGCGCACCAGCCCGCGCACCGCCGCCCGCAGCTCCGGCAGCCGGAACGCGCCCGGGGAGTGGCCGAGCGCCAGCGTCTCGAGCGCGCGGCCCGTGAACACCGACCGGCGCTCCTCCAGCTGTTCCATGCCGCGCCGGACAACCTCCGCCGCCGAGAGCGCCGCGCCGTCCACCGCCGTCTCGCGGATGCGCCGGCGCCGGCGCCGCATGGCCTGCGCCTTCCGACTCGGAAGACCCATCTCGCGGGCGCGCGCCGCCCACATCGCCGTCATCGCCGCGCGGTCCGGTTCGTCCTTGCGCTTGCGCGTCGCCAGCGCCGCCTGCTGGCGCCGCGACGCCGTGTTCGCCACCCCGTACTTCCGGATCCACTTCAGGATCTCCTGCCGGCGGGTCGAGAAGCTCCGCAGCACCCGGCGCCCGTAGCCGCGTATCTCGAAGCTCGGCACGTGACCCGCCAGCGAAGGCTCCAGGTCGTAGCCCAGCTCCATCAACCGCGCCGCCAGCTCGTTGCGGTAGTGCGCCCCGATCAGCATCTCGTTGGACCTGAGCGGACCCAGGTCGAGGCTCCGCCACTCGCCGTCGTCCGTGCGCGTCATGTTGGCGATCACCGCGTGGCTGTGAAGCTGCGGGTCGAGATTGCGGTTCGCGAGATGCCGGAACACCGCCGCCACCAGGCTCGGCGAGCGCACCCGGCGATGACGCCGCCGCTCGCGGTCCCACTGCCGCGTGAGCAGCAACTCCTCCTCGATCCAGTCGAGCGTTGCTTGCACCGCTTCGTCATGCGCGCGCACGACCCGCTTGTCGCCGTCCACCAGCGCCGCAAGCGACACCGACTTCGGCGCCGACAAGGTCACGTCCCGGCCCGCCTCGTGCTCCAGCACGCCGTCGCGGACCGTTCCGAGCCGCACACCCGCCCGCGGCGCCTCGCCCTTCATGATCTCCGCGAAGCGCTTGGGCGAGACGTGGCGCCCGAGCTTCAGCGCCGCCGCGCCCCGCCCGTGCCAGCGGCTCGCACGCCGGTGCTCCGGGTCGCCGTCGACATAGTAGCCGTCCTCGCTGAAATAGCGCACTACCGAGCGCGCCGAGTTGATCTTCGTTACATTTGCGACCATCGCCGCCCCCGCAGGTCGCCCGGCGCCGCATGCAGGGTCATGGACTGCACCTCACCCGCCATCGCCGCCGGGCAGGATCCGGGCGTCCTCGGCGAGCTCGGCTCCATAGGTGCCTACCAGCTCTTCAATGCCGTACCGGCTCTCCACCATGACGCCCAGGATCGGCCCGAACACGGCCAGCGCAACAATCCCCGCGGCCTTCAACCCTGTGCGCCGCCGCCGGCCATGCCCTTCCCCGCGCGCGCTCGCCCGGTCGTGAGCTTCGGCGTCCAGCGACCGGGCCGTCAGCCTCGTCCTGATCCAGGCCACGTCCTCGGCCGTCTTCCGGATGTGCTGCCGGTCCTCGCCGGAGAACGCATCGCCGTCCGCATCGGATGCCGGAACGTCCGGCCCGCGGACCGTTGCCGCGGCCTTCGTTTCCGGGGGATGTCCGGGCCCGCGGCCGCTCGCGGAAGGAGCGGGACGATCCGCCGGGTTCTCCCCAGCCCCGGGCCCGGCCGGATTGCGCGAGGCATCGACCCCTGCTGCGGGTTCGCCCCCTGTCCTCTCCGGGCGGCCTGGATCGCCCGCCTTGCGGACCGTGCCTGGCCGCCTCCGGCGTCTGAGGTGCTCCCGGGCCTCCCCCAGGGGGTCGAACAGCGCCATCTGTTCGACACCGACGGCTTCGCCCGCGTCGGCCTCGTCCGCGCCGCGCGAGAGAAACGCTTCCGCCTCCGCCAGCGCTCCCGCCGCATCCAGACGGCGCAAATGCGCCACAAGGTCGAGTGCATCGCCGCGCTTGCCCGCTACTGCGTCGGTCCACGAGCCCTGCATCGGGCCGGCGAGAAAAACACGGAGCGCAACCCGGCCCTCGCCGTCGCGAACCTCCCAGCAATCCTCGACCCGCACGCCCGCAGGCGCGTAATGCCCGCACAACTCTTCGATAAAACCCGTCAGCGCGGCGTTTGCAGCGCGCCTGCGTTCCGGTTCCGGAACGTCCGATCCGCGACCCGTCATCGGCATCGTCTCCTTGCCCGCCGCGCCTCCCACGCGACAATGTACATTGAGCGGGGCGGACGCGCCGAAGACGCGCCGTCCCGCACTCGCCCGGGCTTCGCCATCTTGCGATCCCGCCGTAACCGGCTCCCTGCATCGAGGGAGCGGGCCGCATCCCGGCTACGACAAACGAAGCCCCGTTTCCGAGGAAAACATGACAAGCCGGCCCAAAACGCCTGTCAAGACCGGAGGAAGACCGTGACGAATCCCGGCGGCCCGAAAGACACCAGGAATGCCCCTCGAAGTCAGCCGCCAGGCTGTCCGAAAAGGCCAGGCCACCTCACGCTTGCCGCGGATCCAGTCCTGTTCGAGGGAGACGATTTCTCCGACGCGGCATCCGGTCAACATCGGCAGGCGGATGATGGCGATGGCCTGGGGGCAATAGAACTCGTCGCGGGTGAGCACGGCGTTGAGCCGGGCCATTTCCTCGGCGGTGAGGAACCGTGCCCTCGGCCACCAATATCCGAATCGTAATTTTCAACAAACGCTAGTGCATCGAACCGCCGATGCGCTCCAGCGACGTTTCGGCGGCGCTCGCCGTCGAGTCGAGCAGACGGCGCAGGGCAGCGAGATCGGCATGTTGCAGGAATACCGCCACGCGCGGCGATGCCCTGTTCTCGCCGGAAACCCCGCGCGCCTCGGCAAAAGTGATCTTCGCGCCGCCAGGCAAGGGCGAGACATAGACCTTGTTCGCGAAGACCGCCGGTATCTCGCCGATCCTGGCTTCCTCCTCCTGCGTGGCCTGCTGCGGTGCGTCCTGCTTGTCCATGAGTTCCTCCGTCCCGGCTGCGCCCTTGTTGCGGCCGGCCCGCTCCGGGTCAAGGAGGCTGATGCGGCACCGGCCGGAGTTGTCCCAACGACGGACGCCGGGCCGGCTGCACGGTTGGCGGACGGCGATTGGCGACGCGCATGAACGCCACGGCAATTGAAATTGGGAGGCGGACGGCGCAGGTGTTACAACTTGTGCGGAACCTGCTTTTGAACGGCCCGTTTAATGCGAATCGACGAACGGAGACTTCTGCATGATCGATGAAGCTGCCCTGAAGAAGGGCCAACTTCGAAAGCTCAATGCGCTACGCAAGTCCCTGGGTCCTGCCATCGCCGACGAGGCATTTGCAAAATGGCTCAACCGGCCGGTCGAGTCGCCGGAGACCGACGAGAATGTGGAGGTCATCTCCAATGCGTTGTGGGGCTTGATTGAGGAAGGCAAGCTTTTGATCCGGCGGGGCGGGTATATCGTCCGGCGGGGCCGCGGGCGCGTGATTGTCGAGCCCCGCGAAGATTGACTGCCCCCGACCGGGCTCTTGAGCTTGACCGGTCCGGCAAACAGGCTCGCCTATTGTGAGAGCCTGACTCATAAAGAAAGGTTGTCTTTCAATATCTTGCGAGCCGTCGCGTGACGAGTTGAACGGGAGCGACGCGGTGCTGAGGGCTCTGTTGCAAAGTCCGGCTGTTTGGTGACGTGTCTGCGTGATCTGCGGCGAGGGATTGAGGCATGAACGACTTCAAGGAACGTCACTTCCGGGGGGAGATCGTGCTCTGGGCCGTGCGCTGGTACTGTCGGTATCCGATCGGCTACCGCGACCTCGAAGCGATGATGACCGAGCGCGGCGTCGCGGTCGACCACTCCACGATCTATCGTTGGGTGCAGCGTTTCGCGCCGGAGATGGAGAAACGTCTGCGCTGGCAGTGGCGCCGGCCACAGTCGCGGAGTTGGCGCGTCGACGAGACCTGCATCAAGGTCCGCGGCAAGTGGGCGTATCTGTACCGGGCAGTGGACAAGCTCGGGAACACGATCGATTTCTATCTCTCGGCGACCCGCAACACCAAGGCCGCGAAGCGCTTCCTCGGCAAGGCGCTGAGAGGGATGAAGGAGTGGGTGTTGATCGGCGTGGAATATTGGGTCTGTCGCAGATTTGGTGCAGGCGTCTTGTATTAGCCGCTAGATATGGGCAGCCAAGAAGGGAGGTTGCCTATGGCATCGGAGTTGCGGCGACGAGGACTTCTGCCGAAGGGCCTGAGTGTTGAGCGTGTTGAGTTGACGGGTGCAGCGCGTCGATCAAGGTGAGATTCCGCGTCGATCTGGATGAGACGGGGACGGCGGGCCGAGACGGAGGGAGGGCGTAGCCCGACTGGAGTCTCGGCCCGCCGTCGCGCGAAGATTTCGCGCCGTGCCTCATGGCGTTGGCGGTCGGTCGGGGACCATGCTCGTGTTTTTTCTCAGTTGGGGAGCACGGGGTGCCCGGTCGCCACATCACCGATCGCCGGATGAGGCTATTCATGACCCTGAAGAAGACCCACACGATAGAGATCGCGGCCGCGAAGTCGGGCTTCAGCCGCGCCACGGGCTACAGGCATGCCCGCGATCCATCCCTTGGCGAGTGTCAGACGGCGCCGCGTGGCCGGCGTCGTCCGGACCCGCTTGGCGAGGTGTTCGAGGCCGAGGTCGTGCCGATCCTGAAGCGCAGTCCGGGGATCCGCCCGATCGGCGTGTTCCGGGAGCTGATGCGGCAACACCCGGATCTGGACCCCGGCGTCCGGCGCACGCTGGAACGGCGGATCCGCATCTGGCGCGCCGAGCACGGTCCCGAGCAGGAAGTGATCTTCCGCCAGAAGCACGAGCCGGGCCGGCAGGGCCTGTCGGACTTCACGCACATGTCGTCTCTGGGGGTGACCGTCGCCGGCCAACCTCTCGACCACATGCTCTATCACTTCCGGCTTGCCTGGTCGGGCTTCGCCCATGCACGGGTGGTGCTTGGCGGCGAGAGCTTTACCGCGCTCGCGGAGGGGCTCCAGGGCGCGCTCTGGCACCTTGGCGGCGCGCCGCGCGAACACCGCACCGACAGCCTGTCGGCAGCGTTCCGGAACCTGCGCAAGGAGGATGTCGACGACATGACGGAGCGCTATCGGTCGCTGTGCGCGCATTACACCATGACGGTCTCGCGCAACAACCGCGGCGTAGCGCACGAGAACGGGTCGATCGAGGGCCCACACAGCCACCTCAAGCGCGACATCGCCGACGCGCTGGCGCTGCGCGGCTCGACCGACTTCGACGATCTCGACGGCTATCGTGTCTTCATCGCCCGGGTTGTCGGGCGCGCCAATGCCCACCGCGCCAAGCGCATCGAGGCCGAGCGGGCCGTGCTCTGCGACCTGCCGGCCATGCGCGCCGCCGATTACGAGGAGACCGGTGTGCAGGTCACTTCCTCCTCGGGGTTCATCCTGCGACGCGTGTTCTACACCGTCCCCTCGCGCCTGATCGGCCATCGGCTCGGCGTGCGCATTTACGACGACCGTCTCGAACTCTTCCTCAGCGGCACCCACCATCTGACCCTGCCGCGCGGACGGGCGCGCTATCCGGGGCCCAACGGCCATGTCGTCAACTACCGCCACGTCATCCACTCGCTGAAAAAGAAGCCGATGGCACTGCTGAACCTGGTCTACCGCGACGCCCTGTTCCCGCGCGAGGCCTACCGGCAATGCTTCGAGCGGGCCCTGGAACGGCTGACGGAGCGCGAGGCCTGCCGGCTGACGGTAACCCTGCTCGCGCTCGCCCACGAAGAGAACTGCGAGGCCGAACTGGCCGCCGCCATCGACCAGGCCCTGAAGGCCGGCGGACTGCCCGTCCCCGGCGACCTCAAGGCGTGCTTCGCGCCACACCCGGCCCGGATGCCCGGCGTCGACGTGGCCAGGGCGCCGCTCGCCGGTTATGGGGCATTGCTGAGCACGGGAGGCCCGGCATGACAACAGACAACGACAGGACCGCGACCGACCCCAACAAGGTCGACGCCATCAAGCTCTCCCTCATGCTCACCGAGCTCCGCCGGCCTTCGATCAAGCAGCTCTGGCAGACCTTCGCCGAACGCGCCGACAAGGAGGGTTGGCCGGCGGGCCGCTTCCTCGCCGCCCTCGCCGAGCACGAACTCGCCGAGCGCGACCGAAGGCGCATCCAGCGCCATCTCCAGGAAGCCCGGTTGCTCCCCGGCAAGACCCTGGCAAGCTTCGACTTCAACGCCGTGCCGATGCTCTCCAAGGCACAGGTCATGGCGCTCGCCGCCGGTGACGCATGGCTCACCCAAGGCGCCAACTGTCTGATTTTTGGGCCGCCAGGCGCCGGCAAAAGCCACATCGGTTCCGCGATCGGCCTCGCCCCGGTCGAAAACGGCTACCGCGTCCTCTTCACCCGAACCACCGATCTCGTCCAGCGTCTTCAGGTCGCGCGGCGCGAGCTCGCGCTCGAAAGCCTTCTCACAAGGCTCGACCGCTACCACCTCCCGATCCTCGACGACATCGCCTATGTCCAGAAGGACCAGGCCGAGACCAGCGTCCTCTTCGAGCTTATCTCGGCCCGCTACGAACGACGCTCGCTGATGATCACCGCAAACCAGCCCTTCGGCGAATGGCACAAGGTGTTCCCGGACGAAACAACCGCCGTGGCCGCCGTCGACCGCCTCGTCCATCATGCGACCATCCTCGAGATGAACGTCGAAAGCTACAGACGACGCGCCGCCCTCGAAAACACAAAGCGAAAACGCGGGCGGCCCGCAAACTTCGCCACGGATAAAAACACCGCTCAAGAATGAGCCATGCAACGGCGCCGACAGAGCGGCGCCGCCAACAACCGTTCCCGGCCCGCAGGAATACCCTTCCTTGCGGGCCGTCTTCTGCCTCCACACCTCCCCGGCGCGACACTGACCGATGGCGGCGAAATGCCTGTTTGTCGCTCCGCGACAATCAAAATAACCAAGCCCCTTGAAATCTCCGTCACCACCCGCAATCATCCTCACGCCGCTGACGCCGTGAATCTCATCCTGATTGTCGCGCGCGGTATCACCCTGATTGTCGCGCTATACACACCCGCCATCGGCCAATAGCATTGCCAGTGGTCGTGCACTGCGACCCCGGACACCCCCGCAGGCACGGCGCCGCGCCGCTCGCTCACCCGATACGCCGCCAGCAAGAGCCTGCCCCGGACCCGATCCGGGGATGTGCAGATCACATGGAGCCACCGCGTGCGGGCGCCAATGCGAAGCCCGGTCTCGTCCAGATGCTTCACACGCGCCCCGACCGCCGCAAGCTCCTCTATATGCCCTGCCGCAACACGCAGACGCTCCGCAGCCCGCCGGCTCATCGACGCCAGCGTCGCAGGCGACACACGAGCCCCGAACAACTCCCCCAGAACCTCCGACAGCCGGCGCTCCGGAAGGAACTGCCCATGGCGAAGCCAAACCGCCACTCCCGAAAGACGCCGGCCATACTGAACCGGACCCGATACCCCCTTGGGGAACGGCGCTCGCGTCACGACCCCGCACCGCCCGCAGCGACACGCATGACCGCGATGCTCCGTCACTTCCAACGGACGCGGCTCAGGAAGGTCGAATACCTGACGCGCTACCGGCGCGCCCACAGAAGCCGCTCCCAACAGCGACGCCCCGCAGCCCTGGCACACCGACGGAACATGGGTCTTCACCCGGTCCGGGGTCTCAACACGGCACAGCGTCTTGCCCTTGTGGCCCGCCTGACCCTCCGGCTTCCGACCCGTCTGGCCACGAAGGCTCCGCGTGCGACGCTCACCAACCGGCTTCTTCAAACCGTCGCTCGACGGCGGCTTGCCGCTATTGCCGCTGTTCAGACCGAGACGGCGCTCCAGATCACCTATCCGCTCCCGAAGCCAAGCGTTCTCCAACTCAAGACGCGCGATCTTCCGAACCAAAGGCTCGGACCCCGGCACCCTCAATGGGTCAAACGGCTCGGAACGACTCATCCAAAGGTTGACTCATTTTCAAACCCCCGCGTCAACCCCTCACCAAATCAGACATCCTGGGCAGTTACGACAAAACATGACATTTTGCATGATGTCCTCTCGGCGGCGATGATTTGTTCATGAATTATGAAATAATTCCCAGTAGAGGCTTGACCTCTGTAAAACTGTGGTAGGATGGGACAGGAGGAAGCGGCATCCGGAGGCCGCTTCGTCTCCCACCTCGCGCCGGCGCGAAAAACCCCCAACGGAACGGACGGGAGACGTGCGCCCTGCGTCTGGCTCGCGCGCGCAATCAGGCGCGCGAACCGCGCCGGCGCAAACGCGGGCGCGTGCGCACATGCGATACGCGCGAAAAAGGGACGCGCCGCAGGCAAGCCGGGGGCGGCGCGAACGGAACGAAACGCGATGGAGGAACGGTATGCAGGATGCGGACGACAGAGCCTCCGCAAGGCAGGCGGAGAGGGGCGTGTCCCGGCGGAACATGACAAAACATGACATTTCATGACACATCGCACGGGGTCTCCCAGCCCGGCGAGGCATTTGCAGGCAGAGAGGCGCGGGCAGGCTTTGGGGCAGGGCGTCAGGGGCGGCGACGAGGGCTCGCTCTATGCGCGCGTGACCGCCAGCCACTCGCGCACACGCGCTTCCGGGTCGGGGTTGAGCGTGATGTCGGTGACGGCGGAGAGGATGTCGGCGCCGGCGGCGAGCACGCCGGGCGCGCGCTCCACGGTGAGGCCGCCGATGGCCACCAGCGGCATGGCGCCCACGCGCCGCTTCCACTCGCCTACCCGCTCCAGCCCCTGCGGGCCGAAGCGCATCTGTTTCAGGATCGTCGGATAGACCGGCCCGAGCGCCACATAGTCGGGCTCCGTCGCCAGCGCCCGGTCGAGCTCGGCATCGTCATGGGTGCTGACGCCGAGCATGAGGCCGGACGCGCGGATGGCGCCCAGGTCCGCCCCGTCCAGGTCCTCCTGGCCGAGATGGACGAAACCGCAGCCTTCCTCGATGGCGAGCCGCCAGTAGTCGTTGACGATCAACTGGCAATCGTGCGCCTCGCAGACCGCCTTCGCCGCGCGGATCTCGGCGCGCAGCTCGGCCTCGGGCCGGTCCTTGGCGCGCAATTGCACCAGCCGGATGCCGAGCGGCACCAGCCGTTCCAGCCATTCCGCGCTGTCGAAGATCGGGTAGAACGGGTCAAGCATCGCCCAGCACGGCGCGGCCGATGACGGGCGTGGAGGGCCGGGCCATGTCGCGCGGCTCCATCGGGTCCGCCTCCCAGGCCGCGCGCCCGGCCGCCACCGCCTGCGCGAAGGCCGCCGCCATCGCGGCCGGGTCGCCCGCCTTGGCGACGGCCGTGTTCAGCAGCACGGCGTCATAGCCGAGCTCCATCGCCGCCGCCGCATGGCTCGGCAGGCCGATGCCGGCGTCCACCACCAGCGGCACATCGGGGAAATGCGCCCGCATGGCGCTGAGCGCGAAGACATTGTTGAGGCCGCGCCCGCTGCCGATGGGGGCGCCCCATGGCATCAGCACCTCGCAGCCGGCCTGGAGCAGCCGTTCTGCTACCACGAGGTCTTCCGTGGTGTAGGGGAAAACCTTGAAGCCGGAGTCGGTGAGGATGCGCGCCGCCTCCACCAGGCCGAAGACATCCGGCTGGAGCGTGTCGTCCTCGCCGATCACCTCCAGCTTGATCCAGTCGGTCTCGAACACCTCGCGGGCCATCTCCGCGGTCGTCACCGCCTCGCGCACGCTGTGGCAGCCGGCGGTATTGGGCAGCACGCGCACGCCGAGCGAGCGGATCAGCTCCCAGAAACCCTGGCCTGCGCGCGCCGCGCCGGACTCGCGCCGGAGCGACACCGTGACGACCTCCACGCCGGACGCGCGGATCGCCGCGCCCAGCACCGCCGGAGAGGGATATTGCGCCGTGCCCAGGAACAGGCGCGACGAGGGCTCGAAGCCGTAAAAATCCAAGGCCGTTCAGCCTCCCTGCATCGGCGCCACGACCTCGACCGCGTCGCCATCGGAAAGCGGCGCCGCCGCGCGCAACCCCTTCGGCAGAAAGGTGCCGTTGAGCGCCGTCGCCACCACGGCCCCGTTATAGCCCTTTTCGTCCAGAAGGTCGGCAAGCGTCGCGGCTTCCGTGGCCACCGGCTCCCCGTTGAGTTCGATGCGCACCGTCATGGCGCCGCTCCTTGGCCGAGCACGATGTCCGCCGCCATCGCCGCCATCGCCGGGGCAAGCAGGAAACCGTGGCGGTAGAGGCCGTTTACATGGAGCCGCTTGCCGTCGCGGACAACCCGGGGCAGGTTGTCGGGGAAGGCGGGGCGCGCATCGGTGCCGATCTCGACGACCTCCGCCTCGCCGAAGGACGGGTGGAGCGCATAGACGGCGCTCAGCAGTTCCACGATGGAACGCACCGTGATGCGCTTGCGTTCATCGTTCTCGATGGTGGTCGCGCCCAGCATGTAAACCCCGTCGCCGCGCGGCACGAGATAGATCGGAATGCGGGGATGGATGAGGCGCACGGTCCGGGTCAGCGCCACGTCCGGGCTGCGGATATAGAGCATTTCGCCCTTCACGCCGCGCAGTTCCGGCAGGCGGTCCGCCGCCGCAAGCCCCCGGCAATCCACGGTCCACTCGGCCTCCGGAACGGCCTCCGTGCCGTAGCGGACCTCGACACCGGACCGCTCCAGCCTTTCGGCCAGCGCCGCAAGCGCTCGGCGCGGGTCCAGATGGGCTTCCTCGCGGAAGAACAGCGCCCGCGCGAAGCGCCCTTCCAGGCCCGGTTCCAGTTCGTCGATGCCGGCCTCGTCGAGCCAGGCGAAATTCTCCGTGCGGCGCGCGAACCGCCGGAGCTCCCCGCTGTCGCGGGCGGGCGCGATCACGAGGCTGCCGCGCCGGACCACGCCCGGAACGCGCGCAGCCCAGAAATCCGCGGCTTCCTGCCCCAGCGCCACCACTTCCGGCTCGGCGTTTTCCCGCTCGCACCAGGGCGCCAGCATGCCGCCGGCATACCAGGAGCACTGGTCCGGGCCGAGGCCGGGGCTGCGGTCCACGACCGCGACCTCCGCGCCGCGCTCGGCCAGCACCGTGGCGACGGTCAGGCCCGCAACGCCCGCGCCGATGACGGCAACGCTCGTCATTCCGCCCGGTATCTCGCCGCAAAGGCCTCGTCGATGGTGACGCCGAGGCCCGGGAGGTCCGGAATCTCCAGCATCCCGTCCACGACGGTGAAGTCCTCCTCCGCGAGCTCGTGCAGCATCGGGTTGGCGCCGAGCGAATATTCCACGATGAAGCCGCTGGTCGCCGCCGCCAGCACCTGGAGGCCCGCGGCGAAGGTGCAGGCGCCGCCCCAGAGATGCGGGGCGAAGCGGATCTGGTGCGCCGCCGCCAGCGCCTCGATGCGGATGGCCTCGGTGATGCCGCCGGCGATGGACAGGTCCGGCTGGAAGATGTCCGCTGCGCGCAGCAGCGCCAGGTCGCGGAAGGCAAAGCGCGTGAACTCGCTCTCGCCGCTGGCGATGGGGATGTCCGTCGAGGCCCGGACCTCCGCCTGGCCCGCCTTGTCGTCGGCGGTGACGGGCTCCTCCAGCCAGCCGATATGGCAGTCGGCGACCGCGCGGCAGAAGCGCTTGGCTTCCGCGACGGTGAAGGTGCCGTGCGCGTCGCAGAGAATGTCGATATCGGGCCCGAGGCCGGCGCGCGCGGCCTGCACGCGCTCAATGGAATGGCGGAGCGTGCCGTCGCCGGAGCCGACGCGCATCTTCACCGCCTTGAAGCCGCCCCGGTCGAGGAAGCCCTGCAGTTCGGCGACGATGCCCGCGGTCGGCGCCCAGCCGCCGGACGCATAGGCCGGCATGGCGGCATGGCGGCGCCCGCCGATCAACTGCCAGACGGGCCGGTCGAGCTCCTTGCCGAGAATGTCCCAGAGCGCCATGTCGATGCCGGACATCGCCGAGACCGTGAGCCCGCGCCGGCCCAGCACCGGAAAGACATGGCCGCGCGAGATCGCATAATGCGCCCGGCTGCCATTGTACATGACGTCCCAGAGGCGGGAGATGTCGCGCGGGTCCTCGCCGACCAGCAACGAGCCGAGTTCCTGCTCGACACAGGCTGCGAGCGTGCGGTTGTTGCCGGCGGAACCCACCGCCGCCTTCGCCTCGCCGAAGCCGGTAATGCCGGCATCGGTCTCGATGCGCACGAGGGTCGAATCGAAGGCGCGCGTCACGCCGAAATCGCTTCGATGCTGGCGCTCCTCCGGAATCGGCACATGCAGCCAGTCCGCACTGACCCTCGTGATTTTCATCGGCCCTCCCCTCCCGTTTGCGCCGCATAGGTTTCGCAGAGCGCAGCCGCTTCGTCGAGTGTCTCCGCGACGCCGAACACATAGCGGTCCGGCCGCAAGAGCGCGGCCGCGAGGCCGTGTCCGGCAAGCCAGGACCCGCCCGCCGCAACCGCCGGGATGCCGCAACTGTCGAGCGCCGCAGGCTCGCGCATCAGGAGGACCGGGCGCAAACCCACCGCATCGTCGAGGCGCCGCCCGTCGCCCAGGCGCGGTTGCGGCCCCGGACACCCGACCGCCGGGTTTCCTGCCAGATGCAGGCCCGGCCCGAGACGCGGGCGGATCGACTCGATCCGGTCGGTGCTCTCCCCCCGCGCGGCGGCGGCGCTCACCATGTCTTCCGTGCCGGTCGCATTCAGCAGCCGGCCCATGCGCACGGCCAGTTCCACATAGTCGCGCACATGGGGAATGCGCTCGCTGGCATAGCTGTCGAGCAGGGCCTCCGGCGCGCCATGGCTGAGGACAGCCGCCAGTTTCCAGGCGAGGTTGGCGGCGTCGCGGATGCCGGCGCACATGCCCTGCCCCATGAAGGGCGGCGTCTGGTGCGCCGCGTCGCCGGCGATCAGCAGGCGGCCCCGCCGCCAGCGCCGCGCGACCACGGCGTGGAAGCTATAGACGACGGCGCGCTCGATCTCCGCATCCCCGGGGCCGATCCAGGGCGCCAGCAGGCGCCAGACCGTTTCGGGATCGTCCTCCTCGCCCTCCTCCACCCGGATCTCCCAACGCCGCCGCCGGCCCGTGGTGCGCACATAGGTCGCGGGCCTCACAGGGCTGCAGAACTGGCGGGTGTAGTCGCCGAGGTCGGGGCGCCGGCGCTTCAGCAACAGGTCGATCACCAGCCAGCGTTCGTGGAAACCGAGGTCCTCGCTGCCGCCGCCTATCGCCGCGCGGACATCGGAGCGCGCGCCGTCGCAGCCGACGACATAGCGCGCGTCCAGCGCCTCGGGATCCTCGACTTCGTGCCCCGCATAGACCCGGACATGCGGGAACCGCGCGAGCCCGGCGCGCAGCACGCCTTCCAGCGTCGGCTGGTGGAAACGGTAGCTCTCGTGCCAGCCTTGCGGGCCCTCTTCCATCCGCCGCGACCAGTCGAGCATGACCCGCCCCTCGCCGTCCACGAACAGCGTGCCGGGCGAGACATGCGTGCCCGCCCCGATTTCGTCAGCGAGCCCGACGGACTGGAAGACGCGCATGACCTCATCGTCGAAATGCACCGCGCGCGGCAGCGCGTAAGGGGTCCGGTCGCGCTCGAAGACATCGACCCGGAGGCCCAGCCGCCCGAGCAGATTGGCGAGAGTCGCGCCTACGGGCCCGAGTCCGACGATTGCGACATCCGTGCTGGTCATGCTTGTCCGGCCGCGGCGGGAGCGGCAGACTCGCACGAGTCCCTCTTGAAGGAGAAGTTGAGGAATGGCGAAGCTGCGCGAAATGATTGCGGGACCGGGGCCGGTGCTGGCCCCGCTGGTGCTCAACCCGCTTATGGCGAAGCTGGCGGAGAATGCAGGCTTTCGCGCGCTCTATCTCGGCGGCGGCGCGACCGGCTACATGAAAGTGTATCTGGAAGCCAACCTTACGCTCACCGAAATGTGCCAGACGGCCATAGAGATCGGCGCGGTGACGCCGCTGCCGCTCATCTTCGACGCCGCCGCCGGCTTCGGCGACCCGATGCATATGCGCCGCACCGTCTCCATGAGCGAGGCGGCCGGCTTCCAGGCCATCGAGATCGAGGACCAGTGGCTGCCGAAGCGCGCCCACCACCATATCGGCCTGGAGCATATGGTGGAGAAGGAGATCATGGCGGCGAAGGTCGAGGAAGCGGTGAGGGCGCGGCGCGGCGACGACCTGCTCATCGTCGCGCGCACCAATGCCGTGCGGGCCTCCGACATCGACGATGCGCTCTCCCGCGCCGAAGCCTACCGGGCCGCCGGCGCCGACCTGCTGCTGCTTTCGCCGCGCAATGCCGAGGAAGCGCGCTTTATCGCCGAGCGCCTCGGCGGGCCGCTGATGTATCTCGCGAGCCCCGGCGGGATGGCCGATATCGGCATCGACGGGCAGGAAATGGCGGATATGGGCTGGAAGATCATCGCCGACCCGCAGACGCAGTTCCTCGCCTTCTACGAAAGGTCCAAGGAGCTCTACCGGGAAATGGCCGCCTCCTTCGCCTCCGCCGCCCATTCGCCCGAAGGCTGGCGCAAGCTCCAGGACGAACTGCATGACGATATCGACCTGGAGGTGCTGCTCGACATCGAGCGGCGCACGGTGGAGAAGGGGTAGGGTGCCGGATTCCGGGCACGGTCCGGGCAGCGTAGCTCGTCAAACCCGCGCATCCGTCCAAGGATCGATGACATGGACGCCTGTATCCCCAAAATCCTGCACATTGCGGGTTACCAGGGCAGCGCCGCGCGAGCGGGATATGGCGGCAATCCGCCAGTCGGCCTCGCCGATCGGCCGGCCCGCGTGGCGGCGGCCCGAAGCAATTTCCGCGTAGGCGCGGGCGGCGGCGCTGTCGAACGGCAGAATCCGTTCAGCGAAGCCAAGGTCGAGCCACCGGGTCATGGCGGCTTCCAGCATGGCGCGTCGCCTGCCGACGGGCATGATCGCGACACCGTAGAGCAGTTCCGCTTCGCTGACCGCCATCAGAAAGAACTCTCCTGCGTCCCGCTCCGCAATCCACGCCGCGACCGTGGAAGCCGGCGCCGGGCGCATGAGCTCGGAAGCCACATTCGTGTCGAGCACGAACATCCGGTGCGGCTCAGGAGAAGTCCGGAGGCTCGCGCATGGGGCCGCGCGGCGGCAGTTCGAGCTCGACTCCGCCAAGGGGCGCGAAGCATTCGCGGGTGAACCTCGCCAAGTCCCCGAGGCCCGCCTTCCCGCTGTCCAAGGCCTCGCGCAGGATGATGCGCGCCTCCTCCTCCATGGAGCGGCGGTGTTCGGCGGCGCGCACGCGCAGCCGCGTCTTCACATCGTCATCGAGGTTGCGGATCGTGATGCTCGCCATGCCTGTCTCGAATTGCCGCTATGGAAGCGCCAAACTGCCGCACAATTGCAATGCAGGCAAGATTTCATGGCCTGCGGGACGGCCAATATGGCGACCGTCCGGCTCGGCCGCGCGCCGGGCCGACCCTGCCCTGTCGTCAGGCGCTGGCGGCTCTCCCTCGGATCAGCGTGCCGGAATGCGCGCCCGTGGGCTCGCCGTCGCGGAGCGTGACCGCGCCGTTGACGACCGTTGCCGCGATGCCGTCGGCCTTCTGCACCAGGCGCCGCGCGCCGCCGGGCAGGTCGTGTTCGACCGTGGGCAGGCGCGGGCTTATGCCGTCCTCCTCGAAGACCACGATGTCGGCCGCAAGGCCGGTGCGCAGCAGGCCCCGGTCGTGCATGTCCCATGCGGCGGCATTTTCGAAGGTCAGCATCCGCACCGCCTCCTCCAGCGTGAATGCCTGCTTGTCGCGCACCCAGTAGCTCAGCAGGTGCGTCTGCAGCGACGAGCCCATCTCCTGGCAGACATGGGCGCCGGAGTCTGAGAAGGTCGCGAGCGTGCGCGGGTTCTTCAGCATCTCGCGGACTTCCAGCGGCTTCTCGTTGACCAGCGGCTGGACGAACATGAGGTCCTCGTTCTCCGCCATCAGGTCGAGCATGACCTCGACCGGGTTGCGGCCCGAGGACTGCGCCAGGTCCTCGACGCTGGGATCGTCCCACTTCACGTCGAACATCGGGAACAGGTTGGCGTAGTCCGGCTTGCGCGGGTCGGTGGTGGCCGCGCCGCCGCCCTGGAACTCGGTGCCCTTGGGCTTCATGCCCGCTTCGGCGGCAACCAGGCCGGCGCGCACCTCCGGGTCGCGGAAGCGGGCCTTCTGCTCCTCGACCGGCAGGCCCCGGATTTCGTTCCAGACCGGCAGGGCATCGAAGGGCAGGTAGGACTTCATCGAAAAGAGCGCGTTGATCGACCGCGTGGTGGCCTGCCCGAAGACCCGTCCGCCCTCGGCCGCAACGCGGTCCATCCACTCGAACTGGTAAGTGAACGGGTTGGGGTTGTCGCCCTGGCTCGACGAGAGGGCGCCCAGCATGAGCGGGCGGCGGCTCGACACGGCGATCTTGCGCAGCTCATCCAGGCACGCCTTCTGCGCCTCGCCGCCGGACACATCCGGCCCGACCTGGAAGATGCCCGCGTTCAGCTCGCCCATCGCGTTGACCAGATGCGCGATTTCCGACCAGGCCGCGATGCGGCTCGCGACCGGCCCGCCGTCCGGGCGGATATGGGTGCTGGCTCGCGAGGAGGAGAAGCCGATCGCGCCGATCCGGAGCGCCTCCTGCACCAGGTGTGCCATGAGCTTCAGGTCGTCCTCATCGGCCTCTCGGTCGAGCGCGCGGTCCCCCATCGCATACATCCGGAGCGCCGAGTGGCCGATATAGGCGGCGTAGTTGATGCTCTTGGGGAACGACTCGACGGCGGCCATATATTCCGGGAATGTCTCCCAGCGCCAGTCGATGCCGGCGACCATCGCCTCCTTGGGAATGTCCTCGACCGCCTCCAGGCACTCGGCGAACCACTCCCGCGCCTCCGGCTTGCAGGGCGCCAGCGCGAAACCGCAATTGCCCATCACCACGGTCGTCACACCGTGCCAGCAGGAGCAGCTTCCGAGCGGGTCCCAGGCAACCTGTGCGTCCATGTGGGTGTGGCCGTCGATGAAGCCCGGCGCGACGATCATGCCCTCGGCGTCGATCACCTCGTCGGCGGGGCTGCCGATCCGTCCGATTTCGGCAATCCGTCCCTGCTTTACACCGACATCCGCGCGGTATCGGGGCATGCCGGACCCGTCCACTACGGTACCGTTCTGGATGAGAAGATCGAAAGACATCGCGCGCCATCCCGGAGCCTGTTTCAGTTGGCGAAACCCTAACAGCCCCGGAATGTTGCGACAATCGGTCCCCGTGCGCGCGGAGACCGTCCGGTCAGCGACCGTCCACTTTCACGACGATGGCGGCGCCGGTGTCGCCCGCCGCGCAGCCGGTGAAGAGCCCGTAGCCGCCGCCCCGCATCGCCAGCTCCTCGATCAACTCCAGCACGAGGCGCATTCCGGTGGGCCCCTGCGGGTGGCCGAAGATGAGGGAAGAGCCGTAATTGTTCATCCGCTCGGCGTCGAATCCCGTCGCCTCGGCAAAATAGAGATCGTTCACCGCGAAGGGGTTGTGCGTCTTGACGGCGGCGATCTCGTCCATCGAAAGGCCCGCATCCGCAAGCGCCGCCTTCGCCGCCGCGACCGGGGCCATGCCCATATAGGCCTTCTCGGCCCGCCCCTCGCCGAAGGAGAGGAGCTGCACCGAAACGCCGTCCTCCCTGCTCAGCTCGCCGGCCTGCTCCGCCGTGCCCAGCAGCATGCCGGCATTGCCGTCCGCCGGATGGGTCTGCGCCGCGGCGGTGACGGTCCCGTTGCCGAGCACCGGCTCCAGCGCCTGCACGCCCTCGGCGGTGCGCTCGCGGATGCCCTCGTCGCGGGAAACCGTCCTGGTTTGCCGCTTCGCCCCGACCGGGACATCGACCATGTAGCGGCGCTGGAACGCGCAGTCGTCGGCGAGCGCCATCCCGTATTGCTCCTGCCGGCAGAGCGCAAGCTCGTCCTGCGCCCGGCGCGAGAAGCCGAACCGCGAGGCAATGTTCTCGGCGGTCTGGATCATGGCCACATTGGCATATGGGTCCTCGTTGAAATTGTCCCACACCCAATGCTCGGTCACGCCGCGGCCTCCGGGCCCGCCGGGATCGGGATAGTAGAGCGTGGGTCCGTTGCTGACCCGGTCGGCGGCGAGCGCCAGGGTCCGGGCGCTGCTGCCGAGTTCCACGGCGCTGGCGGCCGATGCGATGACCCGCGCCGAGGTGGCGCAGGCCTGCGACAGCGTCGGCCCCGTGACCCGGTCCGCGCCGATCAGCGCGCCGATCCAGGGCGCGCCCCAGAAGCTCTTGTGCTGCGGAACCGTCATGCCGAAATGGATGCCGTCCAGGCTCTCCGGCTCGCATCCGGCCGCGCCCAGGAATGCGGTGGCGCAGGATGCGGCAAGCCTGAGCGGGTGTTCGCCGCTCAGGCTGCCCTGCCAGCGGCAGAAGGGCGAACTCCAGTAACCCCCATAGGGGATATAGACCTTCTCGAATCGCATCGCTGCACCTCAGGAAATATTGCGTTCCACCAGCTTCGCCTTCATCTCTGTGCGCGGCAGGACGCCGCGCGGAACGAGCTCGACCCTGGCCTGGACGATGAGCTTCGCTCTCAAGGCCTGCTCGATGCGCGCCGCGAGACCGTCGGCGGCGGCGCTGCCCACCTCCACCCTGACCCGGAGCGGCGGATCGACCTTCGGCCCCGGTCCGTCCACCGAAATCAGCATCTCGCCGCTGACCTCCGGCCGGAAAGCGGCAACCACATCCTTGACCGCCGACGGCCAGACATTGACGCCGCGCACGATCAGCATGTCGTCCGTCCGGCCGATGCATCTGAGCCGCGGCCCGGTGCGCCCGCATGCGCAGGGCCCGGTCTTCACGGTGACGCGGTCGCGCGTGCGGAAGCGCAGCATCGGATTGCACTCGCGGTCGATATGGGTGAAGACCAGCTCACCCTCGATGTCCGGCCTGCCGGGCGGAATGACGGCGCCCGTGTCCGGATCGACGATCTCCATGATGAGGTAGTCCGGCACCATGAAATGGCATCCGTCCTGCGCGTCGCATTCGGCGCTGTGGATAGTGATGAGGTCGGCAATGCCGATCGCCTCCGAGCATCGCGCGTTCCAGCTCTCCTCGATCTGCGCCCGTATCCCGGGAACGCCGCCGCCGGGTTCGGCGCCGACCATGACCCGCCTTATGCCGAGCTCTGCCGGATCGACCCCGGTTTCCTCCCGCGCGAGTTCCGCGAGGTAGATGGCGTAGGAAGGCGTCGTCGCGAGCACGTCGGCCTTCATGGCGCGAATGGACGCGATGAGGCGGTCGGATGCGCCGGTGCCGATGGGGAGCAGCGTTGCGCCGACGGCCTCGACGGCGGCGGCCACCGGCAGGCCGCCGACGAAGAACCCGATGCCGAGCCCCATCGCGAAGACGCTCTCAGGACGAAGCCCCTGCGCCCAGTAGCTGCGCGCGATGCACTCGGTCCAGCGCCGTTTGTCATGCTCGGTCAGGCCGATGAAGGAGGGCGTTCCGGTCGTGCCCGAGGAGGCATGGACACGGACCACGTCTTCCATCGCGGCCGCGGCGTGGCTTCCGAGCGGGGGGTGTTGCCGCTGGCTTTCCCGCAGCTCGGCCTTCTCGGTGAAGGGCAGCCGGGCCAGGTCCGCGAGGGTGCGGATGTCGCCCGGTTCCGCCCCCGCCTCGGCCAGCTTCTGCGCATGAAACGGCGAGTTCGCCTTGAGGTATTCGAGCTGTCGGCGGAGTTTCCCGTGCTGCATTGCGGCGGTCTCGTCGGCCGACATCGTCTCGACCGCGGCGTTGAAATAGGCGCCCTGGGCCTGCCGCATCGCCATGCTCCCGCGCAATTCGCCCACTCTTCCCCGGCGCATCGCCCGTTCGAGAATAGCGGGCTCCCGTCGCTCCGGAAACCGCGCCGCCCCGGCGTCGAGATCGGCGATGGCGGCGACGCGCCCGCAGCGGTAGAACGGGCGCGCGGATCGGGAAAACGAGAGGCTTCATGCGGCAGCGATACGGGTTCGGCGTGCTCGCGATGATGGCAGCGTTGCTGATGGCCGTGCCGGCCGCCACCGCCGGGGACATCGCTTTCGGGCGGGCGGAAGTGCGGATCGAGACGGCGGCGGGCGCACGGCTGTTCGGTGTCGAGCTTGCCGAGACGCCGGAGCAGCGGGCGCGCGGGCTCATGTTCCGACGCACGCTTGCGCCCGATGCCGGCATGCTGTTCCTGTTCCCGCCGGGCGACCGGCCCGCCATGTGGATGGTCAACACCTGGCTGCCGCTCGACATGCTGTTCGTGGCGGCCGACGGCCGCATCGTGGACGTCTTCGCCAACACCGTGCCGCGCTCGCGGCTGACGATCTCGTCGCCGCATCCGGCGCGCATGGTGCTCGAACTCGGGGGCGGGACCGCGCGCCGCCTCGGCATCGAGGCCGGGGACCGGCTCTCCTGGCGCCGCCTGGACCGTTAGCCCGGACTTCTCACCAAAGTCGCGGCCTGCGTCGCGTCCAGGCGTTCGATCCGCAAGGAGCGGGCCGAAAAGCGTAGCGGAGCCTACGGTTGAGGCCCGCGACGCTGCGGGCGGGCGCCTGGGCGCGACCCGGAGGGCAGCGCTGTCGGCCCGGCATGGTGCGTCGATCCGCTTGCCCGATGCCCCGCATCGCGCTTCGCGTCTCTCCTACCCTGCCGGGCCGACAGCGCCGCGCAGGCCATGACCTTGGTGAGAAATCCGGATTAGCGCCCGAGCGCCCTCACGGGAAGAACACCAGCGTCACCAGCAGGAAGATCGGCACCAGGATGCCGACCGACCAGGCCATGTAGCCGAAGAAGCTCGGCATGGCGATGCCGCGCTCCTCGCAGATCGCCCGCACCATGAAATTCGGCGCGTTGCCGATATAGGTGTTCGCGCCCATGAACACCGCACCCGCCGAGATCGCGAGCAACGTGCCGTAGAGCGGCCCCATCAACTGCTCGGCATCCCCGCCGGCCGTATTGAAGAACACGAGGTAGGTCGGCGCATTGTCGAGGAAGCTCGACAGGATGCCGGTCAGCCAGAAATACATCGCCTCGACCGGCTGCCCGTCCGCGCCCGTGACCAGCGAGACCACCGGCTCCAGCGCGCCCGAGGCGCCGGCGCGCAGGATGGCGATGGCAGGCACGATGGTGAGGAAGATGCCGGCGAAGAGCTTGGCGACTTCCAGGATCGGGAACCAGGAGAAGCCGTTGGCATCCCGGTTGGCCCGGTCGGTCACGACCCAGGACGCCCAGGCGATGGCGAGCAGGGCCAGGTCGCGGCAGAGGTTCTGCAGTTCCACATGTACATGGAAGACATCGAAGGAGACATGCGGCTTCCAGACGCCCGACATCAGCACTGCGGCGACAATGGCGGCGAGCAGCAGGAAGTTGGCCTTGCCGGTGACGCCCAGCGGCTCGCCGTCGCCTTCGTCCTCCTCCGCCGGGCCGCCGGTCTCGCGCCGGTAGAAGAAGCTGTCCACGCCGTAATAGAGCACCAGCAGGATGACGGAGACGACCAGCATCGGCACCAGCATCGCCCCGGTCGGCCAGAAGAAATCGACGCCCTTCAGGAAACCGAGGAACAGCGGCGGGTCGCCGAGCGGCGTCAGCGAGCCGCCGATATTCGCGACCAGGAAGATGAAGAACACCATGGTGTGGACTTTGTAGCGCCGCCAGGCATTGGCCCGGATGATCGGGCGGATCAGCAGCATCGCCGCGCCCGTGGTGCCCATCCAGCTTGCGAGCACCGTGCCGAGCAGCAGGATGGCGGTATTGACCACCGGCGTGCCGACCAGCCGGCCGGTGAGCCGGATGCCGCCGGCCACGGTGAACAGCGTGAGCAGCAAGATGATGAAGGGGAAATATTCCAGCAGCGCCACATGCAGCGTCTCGAATAGCGCGAGTTCCCAGCCGAAAAAGCCGAGGAAGGGCAGCAGGAAGGCAAGCCCCCAAAAGGCCGAGACCTTGCCGAAGTGATGGTGCCAGAAGGCGGGCGCCAGCAGCGGGAAAAGCGCGATCGACAAAAGAATGCCGACGAACGGCACACACCAGACGAGCCCGAGTTCGGCGCCGTCCAGATGCGGCGCGCCGGCGCCGGCCGCCAGTGCCGGCCCGGCGCCGAGCAGCAAGGCCGAAATGGATGCGGCGAGCGCGCGCATGAATCCCTCCCCGATAGCCCCCCGAAGCAGCCGGGCCCGCCGGCGCGCAGGACGGGCCAATATGCCCCAGCACCGCCCAGCGGCCAAGACAGCGGCATTTGCCGGGGGCGACGGGCGAGCCAGCCCGGATTTCTCGCCACGGCCATGGTCTGCGCGGCGCTGTCGAGCCGGCAGGGAAGGAGAGCCGCGCCGCGCATCGCGCGTCCACGCGCGTTGGCGCACGATGCGGGGCATCGGGCAAGCGGATTGACGCACCCTGCCGGCCCGACAGCACCGCCCTCCGGGTCGCGCCCAGGCGTCCGCCCGCGGCGGCGCCAACGCCGCCATCCATACAACTGCCGCGTTGCCCGCGGCGTCGCGGGCCTCAACCGTAGCCCCGCTACGCTTTTCGGCGCGCTCCTTGCGGGTCGAACGCCCGGGCGCGACGCAGGCCGTGACCGTGGCGAGAAATCCGGGCTAGAGTGCGCCGGTTCCCATTCCGGCAAGCGGGGAGGCCGCCTTTCCATGGAACTCACCGGTGAACGGCGCATCGAGGCCCCGCGCGAGACGGTCTGGCAGGCGCTCAACGACCCCGAAGTGCTGAAGGCCGCGATTCCCGGCTGCCAGGAGCTGGAAAAGACCGCTGACAACGCCTTCGCAGCAACGGTGCAGGCGAAGGTCGGTCCAGTGAAGGCTACCTTCGCCGGCGCGGTCGAACTGACCGATATCATGGCCCCGGAAAGCTACCGCATCTCCGGCGAGGGAACCGGGGGCGCGGCCGGCTTCGCGCGCGGCGGGGCATGGGTGCGGCTTGCGGAGGACGGCGATGCGACCGTTCTGACCTACGAGGCGGACGCGCAGGTGGGCGGCAAGCTCGCGCAGATCGGCTCGCGCCTCATCCAGGGCACAGCGCGCAAGCTCGCCGGCCAGTTCTTCGACCGCTTCGCCGCAGCCGTGCAGCAGGACGGAAGCGAGGCGGAAGAGTCCTGAAAACAGCCATAGCGGGCGGCCATGTTCGATCTTGAGTCTGGCGCGCTGATCGCGGCTGTCTTCCTGCTTGCGGGCGCGGTGAAGGGCGTGGTGGGACTCGGGCTGCCGACCGTGAGCCTCGGCCTGCTGACGGCCGCCTTCGATCTCACGACCGCCATGGCGCTGATGGTCGCGCCGTCCTTCGCCACCAACCTCCTGCAGGCAGCCGTCGGCGGTAACGGACGGGCGCTGGTCCGCCGCCTCTGGCCGTTTCTCGCAGCCGCCGCGCTGACCGTGTGGATCGGTGCGGCTGCGCTCGTCAGCGTCGATCTCGTGCTGCTCTCCGGCCTGCTCGGCATCCTGCTCGCCGCCTATGCGGCGCAGGGGCTCGCAGGGGCCAGCATCGCGGTGCCGCCGCGCTGGCAGGCCTGGGCAGGCCCCGCCTTCGGCACCGCGAACGGCATCCTCACCGGCATGACCGGCTCCTTCGTCGTGCCGGGCGTGCTTTACCTCCAGGCCATCGGCCTCGGGCGCGACGCGCTCGTGCAGGCGATGGGCATGCTGTTCACGGTCTCGACGGTGGCGCTCGCCGTCTCCCTGCAGCTCCACGGCCTGCTGGACGGGCCCCTCGGCCTTGCCTCTGCCGCCGCACTCGTGCCGGCCTTCCTCGGCATGGCGCTGGGGCGGATGCTGCGGCGGCGGCTCTCCGAAGCCCGTTTCCGCAGGGTGTTCTTTCTCGCCGTGCTGGCGCTCGGCCTCTACATCGCCGCCAGTGCCGCCTTCGGCCTGAGGTAGGGCAGTTCCGCCGCGCTGTCGCCGGCCGTGACCGTGGGGAGAAATCCGCGCTAGACTGCCGTCATCGGGAAAACGATGGCGTCCGGGACAATCCCGGCGAGGAGCAGCCATGAACGCATCTGCAACCGCTCTGGCCGAAGCCGGCCACGGGCTCGACCTAGAATGGAATACCGCCGACCCCGGCGAAGTCCGGCGGCGCATCCGCACCGGTCAGTATCTCGGCCACACCGGGGCCCTCGCCAAGGGGTTCGTCCAGGCCAATCTCGCGATCCTGCCGAAGGACTATGCCGAGGAGTTCCTGCGGTTCTGCCAGCGGAATCCAAAGCCCTGCCCGCTGCTCGCCATGTCCGAGCCCGGCGACCCGCGCCTGCCGGAGCTGGCGGAGGACCTCGACATCCGGACCGACCTGCCGAGCTACCGGGTGTTCCGGGACGGCGAGTTCGACGGCGATGTCGTGAGCATCGAGGATCTCTGGCGGGACGATTTCGTGGTCTTCGCGCTCGGCTGCTCGTTCTCGTTCGAGGAACCGCTGGTGGACGCCGGCCTCAGGCTGCGCCACTGGGAGGACGGCAGCGTGTGCCCGATGTTCCTCACCGATATCGAGTGCGCGCCCTCGGGCCGGTTCCACAGCCGGATGGTCGTATCCATGCGGCCGTTCACCCCGGCGAATGCGATCAAGGCCGTCCAGATCACCAGCCGCTATCCACGCGTGCATGGGGCGCCGGTGCATTTCGGCTTGCCGGAGTGCATCGGGATCGAGGATATCGGCCGCGCCTGGCAGGGCGACGATCCCAGCCTCGCCCCGGACGAGGTGCCGGTGTTCTGGGCCTGCGGGGTGACGCCGCAGGTCGCGGTTCGCTCGGCGCGCCCGCCGCTGGCGATCACCCATACACCGGCCCACATGCTGGTCACGGATGTGCGCAACGCCTCGCTCGCGGTGGGCTGAACGGCGACGGCGACGGAGGGTTCCATGCGGCCCAATGCCCTGCCGCCGTTCGATTTCGGCCTCGGGGAAGCTGTCGATCTGCTGCGCGCGTCGGTGGAGACCTTCGCGGCGGACGAGATCGCACCCCGCGCCGACGCCATCGACCGGTCCAACGAGTTCCCGCGCGCGCTCTGGCCGGAAATGGGCGCGCTCGGCCTGCACGGCATCACCGTGGAGGAGGAGTTCGGCGGCGCTGAAATGGGCTACACCGCCCATGTGGTCGCAATGGAGGAGGTCAGCCGCGCCTCCGGGGCGGTCGGCCTCTCCTACGGCGCGCATGCCAATCTCTGCGTCAACCAGGTCCGCCGCAACGGCAGCGAGGCGCAGAAGCGCCGCTACCTGCCGAAGCTGGTCTCGGGCGAGCATGTGGGCGCGCTCTCGATGAGCGAGCCGGGGGCGGGCTCCGATGTGGTCGCCATGACCTGCCGGGCCGAGAAGCGCGGCTCTCGCTATGTGCTGAACGGCACCAAGATGTGGTGCACCAACGGCCCGGACGCGGATGTGCTGGTCGTCTATGCCAAGACGGCGCCGGAGGCAGGGCCGCACGGCATCTCGGCCTTCCTCGTCGAGAGCGGCTTCCGGGGCTTCCGGCCGGGGCAGAAGCTCGACAAGCTCGGCATGCGCGGCTCCAGCACCAGCGAGCTCATCTTCGAGGATTGCGAGGTGCCGGAGGAAAACCTGCTCGGCCGCGAGAACGAGGGCGTGCGGGTGCTGATGAGCGGGCTCGACTACGAACGCCTGGTGCTCGCCGGCGGGCCGCTCGGCCTCATGCAGGCAGCGATGGATGAGGCCCTGCCCTATCTGCACGAGCGCCGGCAGTTCGGCGCGCCCATCGGCTCCTTCCAGCTGATGCAGGGCAAGCTCGCCGACATGTATGTGACGATGAACGCCTGTCGCGCCTACGTCTATACGGTCGCCCAGGCCTGCGACCGGGGCGACACGACGCGCAAGGACGCGGCCGGCGCCATCCTCTACGCAGCGGAGAAGGCGACCTGGCTGGCGCTGGAGGCGATCCAGTGCCTGGGCGGCATGGGCTATGTAAACGAGAGCCCCGTCGGCCGGGTGCTCCGCGACGCCAAGCTCTACGAGATCGGCGCCGGCACCAGCGAAATCCGCCGCTGGCTCATCGGCCGCGAACTCATGGAGGAGACGGGTTAACCCGGAATTCTCACCAATGTCACGGCCTGCGTCATGTCCAGGCGTTCGATCCGCAAGGAGCGGGCCGAAAAGCGTAACGGTGCCTACGCTTGAGGCCCGCGACACCGCGCGCAACGCGGCGGGTTGTATGGATGGCGGCGTTGGCGCCGCCGCGGGCGGGCGCCTGAACGCGACCCGAAGGGCGGCGCTCTCGGGCCGGCATGGTGCGTTAATCCACTTGCCCGATGCGCCGCGCCGCCTGCCGGAAGGAGTCCCCATTCATGCCCCCGATCCCGTCCGCCCTGGACATCGCCAGGGACCTTGTCCGGATGGACACCCGCAACCCGCCCGGACGCGAGGTGGAATGCGCCCACTATCTCGGCGACCTGCTCGGCGCCTCGGGGCTGGAGGTTTCCTATTACGAATTCGCGCCGGAGCGGACGAGCCTCGTCGCCGTGCTGCGGGGCGAGGGCGGCGAGGCAAACGCAAAGAAGCCGCTCTGCTTCGGCGGGCATATAGACGTGGTGCCCCTCGGCGCGAAGGAGTGGTCGGTGGACCCCTTCGGCGCCGAGATTGCGGACGGCAGGCTCTACGGCCGCGGCACGACCGACATGAAGGCGGGCGTCGCCTCGTTCGTCCATGTCGCGATGAAACTCGCGGCCGAAGCGACGCGCGGGACGGCGGACATCGTGCTGGCGATCTGCGCCGGCGAGGAGACCGGCTGCGAGGGCTCAACCCATCTGGGCAAGACCGGCGCGCTCGGCGAGGCCGGCGCCATAATCATCGCCGAGCCCACCGCGAACTATCCCATCCTCGGCCACAAGGGCGCGCTCTGGCTCGAGGTGGAAGCGCAAGGCGTTACCGCCCACGGCTCGATGCCGGAGCGGGGGGTGAACGCCATCTACAAGGCGGCGCGCGCGGTGACGAAGCTCGAGGATTTCGACTTCAATGTCAGGCCGCACGAGCTGCTCGGCCGCTCGACCCTCAATGTCGGCACCATGGAGGGCGGCCTCAACCTCAACTCCGTGCCTGACCGCGCCCGGTTCACCATCGACATCAGGACGCTGCCGGAGCAGGACCACGCACAGATCCTCTCCGGCCTGCAAGGCTATCTCGGCGGTGAGAACCGTATCGCGCGCATCGTGGATGTGGGCGGCGTACATACCCCGCACAGCGACCCGTGGATCCGGGAGGTCTATGCGGCGATGGAGCCGATCCTGGGCGAAAGCATCGAGCCGCGCGGCGCGCCCTATTTCACCGATGCGTCCGCGCTGACGCCGGCCTGCGGGCGCCCGCCGACCGTGATCCTGGGGCCGGGCGAAATGCACATGGCCCACCAGACCGACGAATACTGCCCCGTGGCCCATATCCCGCAGGCGGTCGAGGCGTACGAGGTCCTGGCGCGCCGCTGGTGCGGCTGCTAGCCCGGATTTCTCGCAATGTCACGGCCTGCGTCGCGTCCAGGCGTTCGATCCGCAAGGAGCGGGCCGTGACATTGGCGAGAAATCCGGGCTAGTTGTAGCGGTGATCGGTGAGCAGGGCGCCCGCGCGAAGGCGTCTCGGGAGCGGGGAGGCCGGGCGACGGACCATGACGGCGGCGGAAGGTAACGAGGACGGGTTCGCGATCCAGCGCCGCACCATGGTTGAGCAGATTGCGCTCCATGCCCGCCATGTGCGCGGCAGGACCGGCCGCGCCGCGATCTCCGGCCCCGTCATGGAGGCGATCGGGCAGGTGCCGCGCCACGCCTTCGTGCCGGTCGAAATGGCGCTCTACGCTTATCTCGATTCGCCGCTTCCCATCGGCTGCGGCAAAACCATCTCGCAGCCCTTCATCGTCGCCCTGATGACCGACCTGCTCAAGATCGGCCCCGAGCACAGGGTGCTGGAAATCGGCACGGGGCTCGGCTACCAGGCGGCGGTGCTGGCGGAGCTTGCGGCGGAGGTGTTCACCGTTGAGGCGATCGAGGAGCTGGCGCAGAGCGCCCGCCGCCGGCTCGCCGACCGGGGCTGCGCCAACGTGCACTCTCGCATCGGCGACGGCATCATGGGCTGGCCCGAGCATGCGCCCTTCGACCGTATCATAGCCACGGCGGCACCCGACCTCATCCCGCCGGCGCTCCTTCAGCAGCTCAAGCCGGGTGGGCGGATGGCGATCCCGGCGGGGCTGGAGGACGACCAGCGCCTGCTCCTCGTCACCAGGGATGCGGGCGGGCGTTTCGAGACCGAGGAGATCCTGCCGGTGCGCTTCTCCCAAATGACGAGCGGCGCGGAGGCGGCGGACGCGCAAGGCTGAACCGTCGGACCCCCAAACGGCGGTCTGTCCGAGAGAGTCACGGTCTGCGCGGCATGGCCCGGAGCGCCCGCCAGACCTTCTCCGGGGCGATCGGCATGTCGATATGGTCGGGGCCTTGCGCGCCGAGCGCGTCAATCACGGCATTGGCGACGGCTGCCGGAGCGGGCGTCGTGCCGCCCTCGCCGCCGCCCTTGGCGCCCAGCAGGTTGGTCTCGGTGGCGACAGCGTTGTGCGCGACCTCGAAAAAGGGCAGGTCGTCCGCGCGCGGCACGGCATAGTCCATGAAGGAGCCGGCGATCCTCTGGCCGTCGGCATCGTAGGCCGCGCATTCCATCAGCGCCTGCCCGACCCCCTGGGCGACGCCGCCATGGACCTGGCCGTCCACCAGCAGCGGGTTGATGATGAGCCCTGCATCGTCCACCGCCGTGTAGCGCACAAGGCGCACCGCGCCGGTCTCCGGGTCGATCTCGACCTCGGCCGTGTGGCAACCGTTGGGATAGGCGGGCAGCGGGGTTTCGATCTCGGCGACGGCCCGCAGCGGGCCGAGTTCCAGCAGGCCGACGCTCTCATTGCGCCCCGGCGCGCCGAACCGTCCGTCCTCGAACACCAGTTCCTCTTCCGGCGCACCCAGCCGGTCGGCCGCGCGGCCCCGCGCCGCCGCGACGATTGTGTCCGCCGTCTGGCGCAGCAGGTGCCCGCCGACCCGCATGGTGCGCGTGGAATGGCTGCCGGAGCCCTTCTCCACCCGGTCGGTATCGCCCGTGACGAGGCGGACCCGCTCGAAGGGGATGGCGAGCAGATGCGCCACGATCTGCGGCAAGGCGGTCTCGTGGCCCTGCCCGCTCGACTGCGTACCGATGACGACCTCCACGACGCCGTCCTCCGCAACCGTCATCTCCGCCCGCTCGACCGGCCAGCCGGTCGATGCCGGTTTCGCGGGCGGCCTTGTCGATCAGGCGTTCCAGCACGAAGGTGGCTTCCGGCCGCCCCGCGCCGCGATAGGCGGTGACCGGCACGGTGTTGGTGAGCACCCCCTTCATCTCCGTCTCGGCTGCGGGAATATCGTAGAGGCCCGTCATCACGGTCGGGCCGCGCGCGATGGGCACGAAGGTGACCGCGTGGGTGCCGAGATTGCCGGTATTCAAGCTGCGCATGGCGAGGAAGCGCCCTTCGCCGTCGAGCGCGAGCTCCGCCTCGGTCACGAGGTCGCGCCCGTCATAGTCGCCGAGAAAGCCCTCGGAGCGCGTGGCCGTCCAGCGTACGGGACGGCCGAGCCGCCAGGCCGCCCAGGCGACCAGGGTGAACTCGGGATAGAGGCTGTTGCGGGTACCGTAGCCGCCGCCGACATCCTCCGACACGACGCGAATGCGCTCTCCCGGCCAGCCGAAAACGTGGCAAAGCTCGCGGTGGAAGCGGTTGACGCCCTACCCGCCGGCCCAGAGCGTCAGCTTTTCCGCCGCCGCGTCCCATTCGGCGAGCGCCGCGCGCGGCTCCATCGGGATGCCGTTCACGCGGTTGTTCGCGACCTCTATGCGAGCCACATGGGCAGCGGCGGCGAAGGCGGCGGCAACGGCTTCCGCGTCTCCCTTGTAGTCGTCCACCGAGAGATTGCCGGGAACCTCCTCCCAGAGCGCGACAGCGTCCGGCGCAAGCGCCGCATGCACATCCGGGGCGGCGGGCAGCGGCGCATAGCGGGCCTCGACGGCCTCCGCCCCCGCCAGCGCCTCGGCCTCCGTCCGGGCGACGACCATCGCGACCGCCTCGCCGACCCGGCGTATCCGGTCTTCGGCAAGCGGCGCCAGCGCCGGATAGACGACCGGGCGGCCGTCGCGGTTGACCAGCTCGACATCCTTCGGGTTGCCCTGCGCCGGCATCGCGGCCATGCCGTCGCCCGCATAATCCGCAGCGGTGAGCACGGCCGCCACGCCCGGCAGGCGCTCCGCGGCCCCGGTCTCCACCGCCTCCAGCCGGGCATGGGCGTGCGGGCTGCGCGCGAAGGCGGCATGGAGCTGGCCCGGTAGCGCGCGGTCGTCCGAGAACCGCCCTCGCCCGGTCAGCAGCCGAAAATCCTCCACCCGCCGAAGCGGTTCCCCGATCACTGCGTCCACCCCATTCGCCAGGGAAGCGGACAGCAGGACCGCGAAAGGCTCGGCATCGACAGACTCCCCCTCAGGCGCCGCCGCCACTCTACCCCAGCGATTGACCGTCCGTGAAACGCCGTTAGGCTGAACGCAGCCTGCGAGCATCATGGGGAGGACGCCGCTCATGCAGACCCGCGCCGCCGTAGCCCTGGAAGCCGGCAAGCCGCTCAGCATCGAAACCGTGGAACTCGACGGCCCGCGCGAGGGCGAGATCCTGGTGGAGATCAGGGCGACCGGCGTCTGTCACACCGATGCCTACACGCTCTCCGGCGCCGACCCCGAGGGGCTGTTCCCGGCCATACTGGGCCATGAGGGAGCGGGCGTGGTCGTCGATACCGGGCCCGGCGTCACCTCGCTCAAGCCGGGCGACCATGTGATTCCGCTCTACACGCCGGAATGCCGCCAGTGCAAATTCTGCCTCTCCGGCAAGACCAATCTCTGCGTGGCGATCCGCGAGACCCAGGGCCAGGGCCTGATGCCGGACGGCACCAGCCGCTTCTCCATCGGCGGCGACAAGCTGTTCCACTAT
This sequence comes from Alphaproteobacteria bacterium, assembly GCA_965261985.1. Taxonomy (GTDB): domain Bacteria; phylum Pseudomonadota; class Alphaproteobacteria; order Bin95; family Bin95; genus Bin95. Next base: position 1,584,335 of record OZ253490.1, on the reverse strand, counting down.
ATGGGCACCTCGACCTTCTCCAACCACACCGTGATGCCGGAGATCGCGGCGGCGAAGGTCCGCGAGGACGCGCCCTTCGACAAGGTCTGCCTGATCGGCTGCGGCGTCACCACGGGCCTGGGCGCCGTGCTCAACACGGCCAAGGTGGAGCCGGGCGCCAATGTCGTCGTGTTCGGGCTCGGCGGCGTCGGCCTCTCCGTCATCCAGGGGGCGCGGCTTTCCGGCGCCAACATGATCGTCGGGGTCGATATCAATGCCTCCAAGGCGCCGCGCGCCGAACGCTTCGGCATGACCCATTTCGTCAACCCGCAGGAGGTCGAAGGCGACCTGGTGCCTTACCTCGTCGATCTCACCGGGGGCGGCGCCGACTATTCCTTCGAGTGCATCGGCCTCGTCGAGACCATGCGCCAGGCGCTGGAATGCGCCCATCGCGGCTGGGGCGAGAGCATCGTCATCGGCGTTGCGGGATCGGGCCAGGAGATTTCCACCCGCCCCTTCCAGCTCGTCACCGGGCGGGTCTGGCGCGGCACCGCCTTCGGCGGCTTCAAGGGCCGGCGCGACGTGCCGAAGATCGTGGACTGGTACATGGACGGCAAGATCGAGATCGACGACATGGTGACCCACACCATGGGCCTCGACGGGATCAACGACGCCTTCGACCTGATGCACGAGGGCAAGTCGATCCGCAGCGTCATCCGCTTCTGACGCGAAATCCGGGCTGGGAGGGCAGAGGGCGATGAAGACGCTGCTGCTGCTTCGCCATGCCAAGGCCGGCGTCGGCGCGCCCGACCGCGACCGGGGCCTGACAGGGCGCGGGCGCAGGCAATCCGCCGCCGCCGGGCGTTATCTCGCCGCCGAGGACCTGCTGCCCGACCTCGTGTTCTGCTCCGATGCGCGCCGCACACGCGAGACCTTGGACGGCCTCGGCCTGGAGGGCGGCGCGGCCGTGCATCTGGCCCCCGACCTCTATGACGGCCATGTGCCCGAGCTTCTGGCCCTGGTGCGCGGCGTGAAACCGGCAAGCGTGTCGCGCGTGCTGGTGATCGGCCACAACCCGACGATCTCCGATGCGGGCCGCTACCTGGCTAGGGAAGGCGAGCCGTCCGCGCTCTCGCGGCTCGGGCTCGGCATGCCGACCTCCGGTCTCGCCGTGCTGAAATTCGAAGCGGCGGACTGGAGCGCTGTCAGCGCGGGCACGCTCACCCGGCTGGTCCGCCCGGCCGACTATCCCGACGCGATTTGAGGCGGCGGATTACCGCGCCGCACTTGGCAGGGCGGGCACTTTCGCGCCTGTCAGAAAGGCTCTAAGGTCGCCCGCTTGTGAACCTAGGGAGGCTCTACATGCTCATCCGCACTGCAATGACCGGCCTTGCCGCGGCGGCGCTTGCTGCAGCGAGCGTTCTGCCCGCCGCGGCAGCGCCCGATCCCGTCAAGATCCGTATCGCATCCGACCACACCCCGCCGCCGCATCCGGCCGCATTGGCGGAAGTGCTGTTCCAGGAACGCCTCGCAGAGGAAATCCCGGGCTCCGAGGTGCTGCTCTTCCCGTCTAAGGCCCTCTATTCGGTGCCGGAGGCGGTCGAGGCCATGACCGAAGGCAATCTGGAGATGACCTGGGGCCAGTTCGGCAAGACGGCCCAGATCGATCCCTTCATGGCCGTGGTGGTGGGCCCGATGCTGCTGACCACCCCCGGCGCCATCGATGCGATCGACGGCTTCGAGACCTACGCCATGCTGATAAAGCGCTTCGAAGAACTGCATGACATCAAGATCTTCGGCTCCGCCCATCTCAGCTTTTTCATGGGCGCGGGCTCGGGCTCCCGCCTGCTCGAACCGGCAGATTTCGCGGGCCGCAAGATCCGCTCCATGAGCCCGGTCGAGAACGCCGCGCTGTCGGCCTGGGGCGCGAACCCCACCACCATGGCCTTCGGCGACGTGCCGCCGGCGCTCGAAACCGGCGTCATCGACGGCCTGCTGACCAGCCTCGGCGGCTTCAATGTCGTCAAGGACCAGGCGCCCTATTTCACCGTCGCCGGCATCAACGGCATCGTCGGCGACTATTACTGGATCGGCGCCAGCATGGCGTGGTGGAACTCGCTCGACGCGGAGCAGCAGGCGATCGTCGAGAGGCTGATCGTCGAGGAGATGCTGCCCTTCGCGAAGAAGGCCAACTGGTGCAACGACAAGCGCATGATCGACCTGTACGGCACCGAGGACCCCTCCAAGCCCGGCATCTACATCATGACTGCCGCCGAGGCAGGCGTGCTGGCCGACGCGCTCGGTACGGGCACGGCGGACCATATCAAGAAGAGCACCCCGGACGAGGCCGATGAGTGGGTGGACAAGTTCGCGGAGGAGGCCAAGATGGCCGTCGCCGCCAACCCGATGGGCTCGCACTGGCTCGAGGACACCGACTGCTCCGAGATCCAGCCCTGGTTCGACCGCTTCGCCAAGAAGAAAAAGAAGTAGCCGTGCCGTCGCTGCGGGGGGCCGCGCGGCCCCCCGCAGTTCCACCGCTTCCCCGGAGTGCGAGACGGCCGGATGACCGACAGTTCCCCCGAGACGCCCGAGCTTGTCGGCCTTGAGCTCGCCATAGACCGCGCTTACCGCGCCCTGCATTTCCTGCTCCACAAGGTGGTGGCCTATGTGTCGGCCGTCATCCTGCTCTGCGGCACGTTGCTCGCCTGCATCGAAATCGTGCGCCGCTACATTCTGGGCGTGGTGTTCGACTGGGGGCAGGACGCCGTGACCTATGTGTCCATCGCGGCCGTCTTCATCTATTTCGCCGTGACGCAGGCGTCGCGCTCGCATCTGGCCGTCCTGGCCGTCCTGGACCTGCTGCGCAGCCGGGGCTATGTCCGCACCGTGCTGGCGATCCGGGTGTTCGTGTCCGCAACCTCGGTGACGCTGTTCACGGCGCTTGCGCTCTGGGGCCTGCCGGCGGTGGAACGCGCCGAGAAGCTCGGCCGCACCACCCAGAGCATGGTGATCTATATCTGGCCGTTCCAGGCCTGCCTGGTCATCGCGTTTGCGCTGATGGCGCTCGTCACCCTCTTCCACCTTTACCAGGATGTGCAGGCGCTGCGCGGCAAGACCGTGTTCCCCTGGGCGCCGGTCGAGGAAGGGATCGAGATCTAGCATGGGCGCGCTCGGCGCAGGCCTTATCGCGCTTCTGGCCATCGGCGCGCCCATCGGCGTTGCGCTCGGCGGGGCGGCCGTCGCCTTCATCCTCTACGACCCGGTGCTGTCGGCGGGCACCGCCTTCCGCGCTTTCTTCAGCTTCGTCAACAAATACACGCTCATGGCGATCCCGTTCTTCATCTATGCGGGATTCCTCATGGAGCGCACGGGGCTGATCGGCAAGCTGTTCAAGTTCGCCGACGCCATCATCGGCTGGCTGCCCGGCGGCTTTGCCTACGCCACGCTGATTGCAGCCGTGCTGTTCGGCGCGATCTCCGGCTCCAGCACCGCCATGGCGGCGGCGATGGGCGTGATCGCCTATCCGGAGATGATCCGGCGCGGCTACCCCGTCTGGATGTCGGCCGGGGTGATCGCCTGCGGCGGCGGCATCGCGATCCTGATCCCGCCTTCGATCACGCTCATCCTCTTCGGCATCATCACCGAGGAGTCCATCGTCAAGCTGTTCTTCGCGGGCTTCGTGCCCGGCGTCATGCTGGCGATATCGGATGCCGTCGTTATCGTCTTCATCGCCTGGAAGCTGAAGCTGCCGGCGGGCAAATTCAGCTTCAAATATCTCGGCGCATCGACCGTCGAGGCACTGCCGGCGATCCTGATGCCGGTCTTCGTGCTGGGCGGGCTCTACGGGGGCGTGTTCACGCCGACGGAAGCGGGCGCGGCCTCCTGCGCCTATGCGCTCATCTACGGCATCGCGGCGCGGCGCGGCGAGTTCCTGCGCGAGCTGTTGCCGACGACCATGCGCGCGGCCAACCTCACCGCCATCGTCTTCTTCCTGCTGGGCTGCGTCGGCATCTTCCAGTTCCTGCTCGCCAACAAGGGCTGGCCGCAGCATGTCGCCAATTGGGTGGGCACGCTGGGCCTGTCGGTCATGGGCTTCCTCGTCGTGCTGCTGATCGTGCTGCTGATCCTGTCCATGTTCCTGACGGGCGTGGCGATCCTGGCGTTGACGGTGCCGATCATCTACCCGGTTTCGCTGACGCTTGGCATCGACCCGATCCATCTCGGCATCCTGTTTGCGCTCGCGGTCGAGATGGGCGGCGTGATCCCGCCGGTCGGGCTCAACCTGTTCGCTGTGAGCGGCACCACCGGGGTGCCGGTGACAAAGGTGATGAAGGGCGCGATCCCGTTCCTGTGTACGGACGGCATCGTGCTGATCCTGGTGCTGCTGTTCCCCATACTCGCCCTCTGGCTCCCCAACACCATGGTCCAGTCGGTGTTCAACTAGGCCGGGGAACGACCGTGTTGGAAAGGGATGGACGGTTCGCCAACAGTGTCGCCCCGGCCCCTGAGCCGGGCCCAGTCGAGCCTCGAGTCCGGACTTCGAGGGTCTGGACCCCGGATCGCCGCTGGCGCGTCGTCCGGGGTGACAATCGGGGCGCTTCGAAAGAGCGACCGTCCGAAACGACAGGATCGCGCTCTGGCGTGCCCGCCGACCGCATAGGGAGGACCGCCGCATGTCCAAGTCCAAGACCGAAATCCCCGCCACGCACCACGCCCCCGTCGTCCGGCGCCCGGCGGACCGTCCGGGCCATGCCGGCCGGTTCGCCAATGTGACGCGGATGGTCTTCCACCCGACCCCGGAGCGCCCGAACACGCCCAATGCCGGCCTCGTCACCTACGCGCCGGGCGCGGGCTTCCCGCTCCACAAGCACGAATTCGCCCAGCTCTGGTATGTGGCGGAAGGCGAATGCCGCTTCGGCGACCGGACGCTCGCCGCCGGCGACATGGTCTATATGGAAGACCCGCATTTCGAGCACGAGATGCACACCGAAACCGGCTGCACCATCGTCTTCATGCAATATCCCGGCCCCACCACCGGCGCCCGCCCGATCTATGACGGCCGCTTCGACGGCCGGGAAGCTGCCGAGGGTGTGGAGCCGGATTTGGAGCGGTAACGGACCCTGCTTAATCCGCCAACCCTACCAAGGGCGCCAACTGTCGGGCAATTCCGCTATCTTTACAGTCGTTCGCCTGGACGGTGAAGTCTCCATACTTCGGTCATATCAAGACCGGGTAATTCATCTTGGATTCTCCCGATTGCCTTTCGACTATACCGTTTATATTGCTGCCTACCAATTCGAATGATCTTGAAATAATCATCATTTTCCTGCAGCCTTAAGCTTCTAACGACGGCCAAACACTTTGGCTGAGTCAACCCGACATGGCTGGCTAGTTGCTTCATACCAAGATTATAGTAGTCGAGTTCATTCACTCGTCGCACACCAACAACAGTAGCGTTTGGATCGTCCTCACCCACCAAGCGAACCGGTTCACCTGCACCTTTGGTGAGTCGTAGTGAGACGTTGAATCCTGTACCTTTTGTTTCCAAATGTAGTGTTGCTATGCCTGGGAAAAGATCAGTCCAGTTCAATCCATGCTGTACGTTGGCAATATGGCGGCGCAAATCACTATCACTCGGCTGTGTTCGTTCACCCGCCAACGACTTTTCCAGTATGGCTAAGCCTCGCAACTTTGCTTCTGCCTGTAGGCGACGCCTAGACTTTGGCGCACACAATCGCTTGATATCAGCAAACTCGGCGTCAAGTACAGCCGCAAGCGTTTGCGGTGGAGACACCGAAACAGGTAGTACTCGATCAGGAAAATAGGCCTTTAGCATCTGGCCAAATATGCCCTCCAGAATTCGACGAAAAAGCGTCAATCCTGCTTGAGCATGCAAGTAAAGATGTTGCTCCGATAGATCCACCCAGTAGTGTTGAGCCGCATCTCGGAGGGTGTTTATGTTCTGAATGGTAAGAGCGTCTTCTTCCGAAATACATTTAAGACTTCTCTCACTAACGCACTTGCGAACACATCTGTCGAACCCAATTGTCAAGTTGTCACGTTCGCCGTGTATTTTCCCTCCTCTATGAACAATAACGGACTTTAGTATGAGTTCAAATGCGCGATCCAGAAAGATAAGAACGGCTTCATGCCGTCCCCGATCATAGGGTCTATTGAAGTGGTCAATTGACAAGAAAAGACTATCAACCGCCTTGTTCAAAAGTACCTTGGCCTCTCGCTTCATAATAAATCCTATTCAGCCTGCGTCATTGAATGCGACCCAGCACCGTTTTTGCCCTATACATTGAGCAATATGCGCACTCGAAAACGGCTGGTATGGAGCCTACCGCTGTCGACAATGATCGTAATGAGAGGCGGATATCCCACCCGCGCTGGATTGCCTGGTCATCTTTCCCGCGCGCTTGTCGAGTCTTGTTTGGCCGGCGCGTTGGTTCGAGGTCGTTCAGTATGGCAGTATAATGGCCTTTCTCGTTTGTGAGGAGTCATGAGCTGACACTGAGCGACAATATGTACAGATAGGGTAATCGCCTGATCGTTGGCGCACTAAGGGGCCCTGCCGGGTAACCGTCTAGATGCCTTACGTGGCGACCGCGCGGGCCAAGGCAGTATCTGGACCGATGGGCAATGACGCATCTGCTTCCGCTGGACGGAAGATGGACCGTGCGATGTGGAGATCGTTGACTACCATAGAAGGGTAGTGAAATGACCGCGAGAAACGGAATGAGGCCGGTGCATCCGGGCGAAATCCTGCGAGAGGACTGGACGAGCTCGGGCTGTCGGCCAAAGCGCTGGCGAAGGCGCTGGGCGTGCCGGTCAATCGCGTCACGACAATCCTGAACGGCCAGCGGGGGATAACCGCAGATACGGCGCTCCGGCTCGCGCGATATTTCGGGACGACGCCGAATCTGTGGCTGAACCTGCAAAAGACCTGGGAACTTCGCCGGGCGGAGATCGAGAAAGGACCCGAAATCGCCGAACGGGTCTCCCCCCGCCAGTCGGCGGCATAGCGGAGCGACGACGCCAGCCGTTGGGCGGATGGGCCGCGTGGGCTTGACATGGGGGAAAGCCTGGTAGGCTCGAATTGAGGGGGTTCGGCGGCGGGCGGCGGCGCTCCCGGCAGGATTCGGAAACGGTCGGGAAAGGCGCGCCAGGCGGCCCGGCGCCGGCGATCATGACATCGCATTACATGTCATGACATGTTCCGGTGCCTCGTCCCGGATATTGCACATGACGGCCGTCGCTCGTCCGGCTCGACGCTCGCAGTCAGGCCGTACCCGGCGGGGATGAGGCCGTCCGGATGAGAGCGCTTCGCGAACGGCGGGATCGGGTCCGTGACCGAAGATAACAATTTGTTCATAGAAAAATGAAATAATACCTAAATTGGCTTGACACCTATGAAACCATGATAGAATGAAACAGGAGGAAGCGGCATCCGGAGGCCGCTTCGTCTTCTGCCTCGCGCCGGCGCGAAAAAAACCCCAACGGAACGGGCGGGAGACCTGCGCCCTGCGCTTAGCTCGCGCGCGCAATCAGGCGCGCAAAGCCGCGCCGGCGCAAACGCGGGCGCGGGCGCGCGCATGCGATACGCGCGAAAAAGGGACCCGCCGCAGGCTGGCAGGCGGCGGTGCGAACGGAACGGGATCGAGAGGAGGGACCCATGCCGAAGACAGAGAGGCGGATAAACCGGGGGCATGCCGGGAAGCCCCGTGCAAAACGACGACATCATGCCCGGAAGGGCCATCGGATACGAGCCGTGGGCACGGGGGACCATGACATCTCATGACATTTCATGACACGCCCCGGGGGTCTCCTCCCGGAGGCGGCGCGGACGGCGCGGATCGGGAGGGAAGGTCGAGAGGGGCGCCGCGCGGCGGAACATGGGTAGTGTCTCGGTTTGAAACGATCGAAGGCGCTGTGCCGTTCCCGCCGCTATCGACTCGGTCCGACACGCTTCCCCGTTACCCTTGCATCCCCTTCTTGTCACCCCCGCGAAGGCGGGGGTCCAGAGGGCGGCGGTTCTGGATTCCCGCTTTCGCGGGAATGACAAGTGGGGGACAGGCATGAGGGGCGTTTGGCGAGCGCGGGGATCGGACACGACAAACGCAGGGGCCGGGGTGACAGTTGCGGCGGACCTCCCGTGGCGGCTGTTTCCGAACGGATGCCGCCCTGAATGAAGCTCCATCGAGGCAACAATCGAACTGAGACACTACCGGAAAATGACATCGCATGACAAAACATGACACTTCATGACATTCTCCACAGTCTCTCCGCCTTCGGGCGGCACGACCCTGCCGGTGCCAAGCGGAGGACCGTGCATGAGCCAGCCGTCGGAATTCACCCATTCCTTCGCCGAGCTCGGCGAGGTGACGATCCACTATGTGACGGCGGGCGCGGACCTTCGCACTTCGCCGCCGGTGGTGCTGCTGCACGGATGGCCGGAGACCTGGTACGAGTGGCGCCATACGATGCCGGCGATAGCGGAGCGCCATCCGGTGATTGCGCCCGACCTGCGCGGCCTCGGCGATTCCTCGCGGCCGGCGGGCGGCTACGACAAGCGCACCGTTTCGGAGGACATCTTCCGGCTGCTCTCCGAACATTTCGGCCTCGAACGCTGGCACCTCGTCGGCCATGACTGGGGCGGCCCCGCCGCCTTCGCGCTCGCCGCGCAGCATCCGGAAGCGGTGCTGAGCCTCACGATCATCGACGTGGTGATCCCCGGCGACGGGGGGGATTTCTCGCAGGGCGGGCGGCGCTGGCACCATGCCTTCCACCGCACGCCGGACCTGCCCGAGGCGCTGGTCGGCGGGCGCGAGCGCACCTATCTCGGCTGGTTCTACCGGGCCTATGCCGCCCGCCCGGACGCGATAGACGAGCAGGCCGTAGAGGAATATCTGCGCAGCTACAGCCAGCCCGAGGCGCTGCGCGCGGGCTTTGCCTTCTACCGCAACCTGCCCCGGGACGTCGCCGACAACGAGGCATTGCTGGCAACCGGCTTCCGCCTGCCCATGCCGGTGCTGGCCATCGGCGGCGGGAAGACGGACTCCTTCGGGCGGGCCGGCGAAGTCGAGGCGTCGATGCGCCGGGTTGCCACCGACGTGCGGGGGCTGGTCGCGGAGCAAAGCGGGCATTTCGTGCCCGAGGAGGAGCCGGGACTCACCGCCAGCGCTATTCTCGACCATGTCGGGCGGTGCGGATGACCGCGCCTCAGGACGGCGCCTGGGTGTTCGGCTATGGCTCGCTGGTCTGGCGGCCGGACATCCCGTTCCTCGAATCGCGGGTTGCGCGCGTGCGCGGCTGGAAACGCCGGTTCTGGCAGGGCTCGCACGACCATCGCGGCGTGCCGCATGCGCCCGGCCGGGTGGCGACGCTCATTCCGGATGCTGACGCATCCTGCGAAGGCGTGGCCTATTTCGTCGATGGGGTCCAGCTGCAGAAGACCTGGGCCGAGCTGGACCGCCGCGAGAAGAACGGCTACCGGCGCGAGACGGTATGGCTCGAGTTCCGCGACGGCACGGCGACCGACGGCGTCCTCTATGTCGCGCCCGTCGGCAACCGCGCTTACCTCGGCCCGGCGCCGCTGCCGGAGATGGCCGCGCATATCGCCGGCTCGGCCGGGCCGAGCGGCACCAATATCGACTATCTCAGGAAGCTGGCAGGCGAATTGCGGCGCCTCGGCATCGACGATGCGCATGTCTTCGCGCTGGAACGCTGCGTCGAAGACCTGGCCCGCGAGGACGCGCCGCCGCCGGCCGCCCGATCCGCGCCCGAGCGCGATGGCGCCGGGCTGCAATGCGAACCCTAGCGTGACGGGAGGCACCCATGTGCGACGAGAGAACACTGCGTGACGCGGAGGACTATTTGCGCCGTTCGGGAAGGCTGACCCGGCGCAAGTTCGGGGCGCTTTCGGTCGGGACGGGACTGGCCATGCTCCTGCCTCGGGCCGCTTCTGCGCTTCAGGTGACGGCCGAAAATGTCGAGGTGTCCACACCCGACGGCACGGCGGACTGCCACTTCGTGCACCCGTCGAGCGGCGCCCATCCGGGTGTATTGATCTGGCCCGATGCCCTCGGTCTCAGGCCCGCCTTCGAGCAGATGGGGCGGCGGCTGGCCGAATCGGGCTATGCGGTGCTGGTCGTCAATCCCTACTACCGCACCGAGAAGGCGCCGGTCCTGCCGGAGGGCGCCTCGTTCCGGGACGAGGCGACGCGCAAGAAGATCTTTCCCCTGATGCGCTCGTTGACCCCGGAAAGGACTGTGGCGGACGCAAGCGCCTTCGTCGGCTTCCTGGACAGCCGGGACGCGGTGGCCGGCGACCGCAAGATGGGGACGACGGGATACTGCATGGGCGGCTCCATGACCATGCGCACCGCGGCGGCATTCCCCGACCGGATCGGCGCCGGCGCCTCGTTCCACGGCGGCAGGCTCGTGACCGACGCGCCCGACAGCCCCCATCGGCTGGTGGACAGGATCCGCGCGCGCTATCTGTTCGCGATCGCGGAGAACGACGACGGGAAAGACCCGGAGGCCAAGACCGCGCTTCGGGAAGCCTTTGCCGCCGCCGGGCTGCCGGCGGAGATCGAAGTCTATGCGGACACGCTGCACGGCTGGTGCCCTCCGGATTCCGCCGTGTACAACGAAGCGCAGGCGGAGCGGGCCTGGAGCCGGCTGCTGGCCCTGTTCGAAACCGCCCTGGCCTGAGGCGGCGGGGCGGCCCGGGAACGATCCGCGCGAGGCGTTCGGCCGGGTCTCAGCGCAAGGGGAGGCTCCTGGCGGCCAGGCCGGCGAGCAGGGCCGCGAGCACGGCCCAGCCCTGCCAGGCGCCCATGGTGAGCAGGGTCAGCGCCGAGACCGCGAGCCAGAGCGCCGGCACGACGCAAAGCAGCGCCGTCCAGCGGCTGCGCGCGGCGAGCGCCAGCAGGCCGAGCGTGGCGATTGCCGTCGGATCGGGCGCAATCGCCACGACCTCGGCCTCGGTCCAGGACCGTCCGTCGAGCGGCGCCAGCAGCGGCCAGACGAACAGCGCCGCAGCGAAAAGGCCGACGCCGGGCAAGGCGTTGCGCGCCCGCCCTGCGAAGGCGAGCCGGCCCGAAAGGCCGAGCGCTGCGAGAAGGACCGCCTGTGCGTAGAACCCCCAGGCGAGCGCGGGCGCGGCCCAGTTGACCGTGCCATAGCGGAGCGCCACGAACTGCCAGCCGGTCCAGAGCCAGACCGCGCCGAGCGCCGGACCGAGCCAGTGTCCCGAAGGCCGCCGTCCCGTGAGGAGGCAGAGGACGAGCAGCCCGCCCGCCGCAAGCAGCACCGGCTGGGCCGGCCACGCCGCCCCGTTCTCCAGCGCGAAGAGCCGGAAATAGACGCGCGGCTCGAACAGCAGCAGGTCCTCGAGCGCCCAGGACCCGTCCATGGCGGGCCGCTATTCCGTTCCCGCCCGGCCGGGCCGAACGGCGCTACAGGTCGCGCACATGCTCCGCCATGCGCCGGCGCAGGGCCGCGTCCGGCATCGGGCCGTAGGCGGCGGACTTGTTCTCGCGCAGATGGTCCACCCGCCGGGTCGCGGGGATGGCGGCGGTGACGGCGGGATGGGAGAGGATGAATTTGAGCAGGAATTGCGGCCAGGTGGACACCTCGATCTCACGCGCCCAGCCGGGGAGCGGACGGCCCGCAAGCCGGTCCGGAAGCTGGCCGCGCCGAAACGGCCGGTTGCAAATGACCGCGATGCCGCGTTCCAGCGCGAGCGGCAGCAGGCGGCGTTCCGCCTCGCGGTCCACGATGTTGTAGGTGAGCTGGACGAAATTGGGCGGGCGGCGGCTCATCACCTCCTCCAGCTCGGCATGCCGGCGGCCGTGCGAGGTGGTGACGCCGGTATAGCGGAGCGCGCCGGCCTCCTTCATGGCGGCGAGCGTGTCGAGGTTCGCTTCGCGGTCGATCAGGTTGTGGACCTGCAACAGGTCGAAACGCTCGACGCCCCAGCGCCGGGCCGTCTCCGCGATCTGCGCCGGGCCGTCGGCGGCGCGGGTCCAGACCTTGTCGGCGGAAAAGAGGCCCGCCGGGCGGTCCAGCTTCGCGAGCGCGTCGCCGATCACCTCCTGCGAGGAGCCGTACATGGGCGAGGAATCGACAATGCCCCCGCCTTCCTCGAAGAAGGCGGCCATGACGGCGCGGCATTCGGCGCGCAGCAGCGGGTCGCCGCCGACATTGAAGGTGATCCAGCTTCCGAGCCCGACCGCCGGCACCCGCTCCCCGGTCGCCGGAATGGGCCTGGCCAACGCCTTTCCGGGCCCGGCGCCGAACGCCGGCGCCGCCAGCGCAGCGCCCGCGCCTGCCAGAACCGTTCGCCGGGTCGCACGCATGGAAGAAGCCTCCCCTTCCTGCCTGCGGCGAGAGTAATACCGCCCTCCGGCGCAGCCAAGGGAACGGTCCTCCGCTGGCGCGGCCCGCCGCTTTCGTGGCAGACTGCGCGCGGCTCCGAAAACTGCGGCGAAGGGGGCGCTTGCGATGGCGGTGCTCAGGATTTTCTCCTACCTGCCCAATCCGCGCGTCTGGAAGGCGACCGTCGCCGCCCGGCTGCTCGGCGTCGAGGTCGAGGTCGTCGGCGACCGCCCGAAGGCGCTGCCGGGCTGGCTCTGGGACTTCGAAGCGCGCCCGCTGGAAGAGGCCGAGAAGACCCCCGGCAATCCGCATGCGCGCGCAAGCAAGCGCGGCTTCGACGCCATGCTCTACAAGACGGACGCCTTTCTCGCCGCCCACCCCTTCGGCACCGTGCCCGCCGCCTTCGACCCCGAAGGCGGGACCGGCATCTTCGAGTCGAACAGCATTCTGCGCGCCGTCGCCCGCGCGGCGGTGCCGGAGCGCCGCCCGACGGAACAACTCGCCGCGTTGGGCGCGGCGGCCGGCGGCCTCTACGGCGAGGGGCCATACGAGGCCGCTCGGATCGACAGCTTCCTCGATGCCGGGCTTGTCTTCGCGCGCGAGGCGCAGGTCTATCTGCTGGCGCTCGTGGCCCGCAAGGCGTCGCAGGAGCTCTCGGACCGGATGCGCGAGGCCTACGGCTTCTACATGGACGGCATCGACAATGCCGCGGGCCTGGGCGGAGAGGGATTGGCGGGGCCGTTCTCGATCGCCGACATCGCCTTCGTCTGCGATTTCGCGCAATTCCGCCGCGAGGAGCGCATGGCCGACCGGCTTGAGGCGTGCGGCCTCAACCCGATCTACCGGCCCGGCGACCACGCCCGCGCGCATGCCCATTTCGACCGGCTGCGCCGCCTGCCCGCCTTCGCCGCCGACCTCGACGGCTATGTGCTCGAAACCGAGACTCCCGAAAGGAAACGCGCATGAGCCAGCCGGTTGCGCTCGTCACCGGTGTCGGCCCCGACGGGGGCACGGGCGCCGAAATCGCCAGGCGCTTCGCCGTGGGCGGCTACCGCACCGCCATGCTCGCCCGCGACGCGGAGCGGCTGGCCGCGCTGGAAGCCGACATCGGGAACGCCACGGCCTTCCCCTGCGATGTCGGCGACCTCGACGCGCTCCGGGCGACCGTGGCGGCGGTGCGGGAACGACTGGGCCCGCCGACGGTCGTCGTGCACAACGCGCTCAGGAGCACGCGCGGGCCGTTTCTGGAGCAGGACCCGGAGGACCTCGAACGCAATTTCCGCGTGAATGCGACGGCGCTCCTGCACCTCGCCCGCGAGACGATTCCCAGCATGCTGGAAGCGGGCGGCGGCGCGCTGCTCGTCACGGGCAACACCTCGGCCACGCGCGGCAAGGCGCATTGGGGCTTCTTCGCCTCGACCAAGGCGGCGCAACGCATCCTCGCCGAATCCATCGCCCGCGAGTTCGGGCCGCAGGGCATCCACGTCGCCTATTTCATCATCGACGCCGCCATCGACACGCCGCGCACCCGTCCCTTCATCGCGCCGGACGCGCCGGACGAGTATTTCGCCAAGCCGGTGGCGATTGCGGAGGAGATGTACCGCGTCGCGCACCAGGACCGCTCGGCCTGGTCCTTCAGTGTCGAGCTCCGCCCCTACGGCGAAGTCTGGTAAGCCGGGCCTTACTCGCCGCCGCCCAGCTCGTCGCGCAAGAGGCGTTTCAACACCTTGCCGGAGGGGTTGCGGGGGAGCGCGGGGCGGAGGTGGAGCTCCTTCGGCACCTTGAAGCCGGCGAGGCGGGCGCGGCAGTGGCGCTGCAATTCCTCGAGCGTCAGTTCGGCGCCGGGCCGGAGCGCTACGACCGCGACCGGGCGTTCGCCCCAGCGTTCGTCGGGCAGGCCGATGGCCGCCGCCTCATGCACCGCATCGTGCTCGTAGAGCACACGCTCGATCTCCGACGAGGCGATGTTCTCGCCGCCGGAGAGGATCATGTCCTTGCGCCGGTCGGTGAGGTACAGGAAGCCCTCCTCGTCCAGATAGCCGACATCGCCGGTTCTGAGCCTGTCGCCGAAAAAGGCCTCGGCCGTGCGTTCCGGGTCGCGCCAGTAGCCGCGCGTGATCTTCGGCCCCCTCAGGCAGATCTCGCCCTCTTCGCCCGGCGGCAGGGCGCGGCCCGCCTCGTCGCGCACCGTGACCTCGACATGGCCGATCGCCCGCCCGACCGACCCGATCTTCTCCAGCTCGCGCCCGGCCTCCATCAGCGTGTCGCCGCCCACGCTCTCCGTCAGGCCGTAGGCGTCGATATAGCGGGCATTGGGGAAGGCGGCGGCGAACTCCCGGATGCGCGTCTCCGGCGTGCGCTCGCCGCCGCCGATCACCCATTGCAGCGCGCTTGTGTCGAAGCGGCCGAGATCCGGATCGGCCAGCACGCCGTTCGTGACCGTGGGCGCGAGCCAGGCGCCGGTGACGCGCTCGGCCTCGATTGCCTCCAGGATGGCGCGCGGCCGGGCCTCGCGATGCAGAACGATGCAGCCGCCGCGCCGCCACACATCCACGCCCGGCAGGTCGAAGCCGCCGACATGGTAGAGCGGCCCGACCACCAGCAGCCGGTCGTCGGGCGTGGCGCCGAGCGCCGCCGTCTGGTCCAGGCATTTCCAGTAGAAGTTTGTGTAGCTGTGCTGCACGCCCTTGGGCCGGTCGGTGGTGCCCGAGGTGTACATGAGGCGGAAGACATCGTCCGGCGCCGCCTCGGCTGCGGGCGGGGCCGGCGCTCCGGCGCTCAGCCGCCGGCTGTCGCGCGCCGCCTCCGGGTCGAGCGCGGTGAGCGGGATGCCGGCCGCTTCCGCCGCCTCCGCGGCAGTGTCGAGATCGGCGTCGGCGAACAGGCGGCGCGCACCGGCATGGCCGAGAATCCAGGCGATCTCGTCGGCGGCGAGGCGGTAATTGAGCGGCAGGAACACTGCGCCGACATGGCTCGCGGCGAAGGCGAGATCGTAGAAGGCAGGACTGTTCCTGAGGCAGGCGGCGACGACATCTCCGGGGCCGATGCCGAAGCCCGCGAGCCTGCCCGCCATCGCAGTCATGTTGTTCCAGAGCGCGCCGTAGCCGAGCCGCAAGTCCTCATAGACGAGCGCCTCGCGGGCGGGCGTGCGCCGGGCGTGGAAGCCGATGAAGCCGGTAAGCGCGATCATGTCCCCGCCAAGCTTCGCCATCCCCGCACTACGATGCAAGCCTGTACGCTTCCGCAGCGCAAGAAAATGGCCGGCATGGACGGGGTGGGTCCATGCCGGCCGCAAGGCACAGGGAAGAGTATATGGGGACATGAAGGCGTCAGGGCCGGGGAAGCCCCGCCGCCGGATGCGACAATGACCGCCAATTGGGGCGCAAATAGGGCGCGGACGCGGGTGAATCGCGGCTCCGGCTTCAGGCGTAATAGTGGATTTCGAGCAGCATGCAGCCGCCATCGGAGCGGAACGGGCCGTGATAAGCGCCCGGCGGGCGGCAGGCATAGGTGTTGGGCGCGAAGGTTTCCGCGCCTCCCCCGGCGCCGACCGCGAGGTCGCCCGAGAGCAGATAGACCTCCTCCCAGTAGTCGTGCACGAACGGCTCGGTGGTGAAGGCGCCCGGCGCGAAGCGCAGCAGGCGCGAGCGGTTGCCCCGCCCGGCCGCCTCGTCCAGCCCGCCGGCCAGTATTTTCTGCTCGATGCCGGCCGGATAGCCCGCCGGCACCTCCCAGCCCGTGTCCAGATCGACGCTGTGGAACTCCAGATGCCCCTTGTCGAACATCGCCCGGTCCTCCTTGCCCTGCTCGGTTGCGCGGCCCCCACTCTGCCACAAGGGATTCGCCGGCGGAATGTACGGGCGGGGGCCCGCAACTCCATCCATCCCCATGAGCCCAGAGGCTGTCGCGAAATGTCATGTTCTGTCATGCGATGTCATGACCCGTCGCGCGCCGCCTGCCGCCGCCGGCCTCGCCGGAGCGCCGTTCGTCTGCATGCCGCATGTCGTTCCTCCATCGC
Source organism: Alphaproteobacteria bacterium (assembly GCA_965261985.1). GTDB lineage: Bacteria > Pseudomonadota > Alphaproteobacteria > Bin95 > Bin95 > Bin95. Next base: position 1,567,951 of record OZ253490.1, on the reverse strand, counting down.
GTTTCGTGCCGTTCGCGCTGCCGCCGGCTTCCCGGCAGTGCGCCCCTTCTTCGCGCGTATCGCATGACCGTTTCGCGCCGGCGCGAGGCGGGAGACGAAGCAGCCCCGCCCCCGAGCGCTCAGCCGGGCAGTAAGCGGCCGCCATCCGCCGGCTCCCGGAGGAGACACCCGAAAACGTCATGAAATGTCATGATGTGTCATGTTCCGCCGGGACACACCCGCCTCCACCGACCTCGTCCGAGGTCCGCTTGTCTCCATCCCGCATGTCGTTCCTCCGTCGCGTTTCGTTCCGTTCGCACCGCCGCCGGCTTGCCTGCGGCGCGTCCCTTTTTCGCGCGTATCGCATGGGCGCGCGCGCCCGCGTTCGCGCCGGCGCGGTTCGCGCGCCTGATTGCGCGCGCGAGCCAAGCGCAGGGCGCACGTCTCCCGTCCGTTCCTTTGGGGTTTTTTCGCGCCGGCGCGAAGCGGGAGACGAAGCGGCCTCCGGATGCCGCTTCCTCCTGTCCCATCCTACCACGGTTTTACAGGGGTCAAGCCCCTACAGAGAATTACTTCATAATTCATGAACGAATTGCAGTCATCGATCATGGACCGATGCTCTCGTTAGAGCACAATTCGATCCGGATGAATCGACTGGCGGTGGGCGGATAGCTGCCGGACTCGTGTCCCGTTCGTCGCCCCGGACTGCGATCCGGGGCCCAGCTCTCCGCTTCGCTCCGGCCGGGGTGACGATTGTGGGTTCGGTCCGAAATGCGATCCAAGCCGAAAGGATTCCGCTCTAGCACGCCATTTCCTGTGTGAAGTCTGCACTGCGCGGATGCGTTGGGAAGGGCGGCGCCTTCGGGCCGCGCAGACCATGACAATGGCGAGAAATCCGGGCAGTCTTGCGCGGCGCGAAGGAGCGATGTTGCGATGACTGCCCAGGCACCTGCCGAAACGACCGCCGAGCCCGCGGTCACCACCACCGCCGTGGCCGCCCCGGTGCTAGACCAGCACCGGTTTCCCGAGGACGGGCTCGCCGATTTCATGGAGCGCGAAATTGCGGACTTCGCGCGCCCGCTCTCGGTGTCGCAATTCCGGGGCGGCATGTCGAACCCGACCTTCCTGCTGGAGGACGGCAACGGGCGGCGCTATGTGCTGCGCAAGAAGCCGCCCGGCAAGCTGCTGCCCTCGGCCCATGCGGTGGACCGGGAATACCGGGTGATCTCCGCGCTCGCGGACACGGATGTGCCGGTGGCGCGCGCTTGGGCGCTTTGCGAGGACGAAAGCGTGATCGGCCGGGCCTTCTACATCATGGAGCATGTCGAGGGGCGTGTGGCGCGCAACCTCACCCTGCCGGACCTGCCGCCCGCCGAGCGCGCCGCCACCTACGACGCCATGAACGCTGCGCTCGCCGCGCTGCACAAGGTCGATTTCCGCGCCGTCGGGCTGGAAGGCTACGGCCGCGAAGGCGGCTATATGGCCCGCCAGGTGCGCCGCTGGGGCGGCCAGTACGAGATGAGCAAGACCGACGAGGTGCCGGAGATGGACAATCTCGTCGTCTGGCTCGGCGAGAACATGCCGGTCGATGACGAGACCACCGTCGTGCATGGCGACTACCGGCTGGAGAACATGATCCTCCACCCGAGGGAGCCGCGCGTGCTGGCGGTGGTGGACTGGGAGCTCGGCACGCTCGGCAACCCGCTCTCGGACCTCGCCTATAACTGCCTGCCCTACCATGCCGGCGACGATGTGCGGGGGTTTCTAGGCGATATGGACCATGCGGCGACCGGCATCCCGAGCGAGGAGGACTATGTCGCCGCCTATTGCGAACGGACCGGGCGCGGCGGCATTCCCGACTGGACCTTCTACCTCGCCTTCTCGCTCTTCCGCCTCGCCGCGATCAGCCAGGGCGTCTACAAGCGCGGCCTCGACGGCAATGCAAGCTCCCCCGACGCCGTAGAGCGCGGCGCCAAGGCCCGCCAGCTGGCTGAGACCGGCTGGGCCATCGCCCAGCGGGGCTGAGCGCGGACCTTCAGATCACCCCGTCCTCCCGCAAACGCGCGGCGGTTTCGGCATCGACGCCGCAATGGGCGGACAGCACCTCTTCGTTGTGTTCGCCCAGCGTGGGCGGGCGGCGGATGTCTGCCGGCGAGTCGGAGAGTTTGATCGGGCAGCCGACGGTCTGGTAGGTGCCGCGGCCCGGATAATCGACATCCACGATCATGTCCCGCGCGCGCAGATGCGGGTCGGCCAGCACCTCGCCCGTGTCCTGGCAGGCCCCGCAGGGCACGCCGGCGGCGCCGAGCAGTTGCATTACCTCATACTTGCTGCGCTGCCGGGTCCAGCTCTCGACCAGCGCGTTATATTCCTCCCGGTGCTCCCAGCGGCCCGCCGGCGTGGCGAAACGCGGGTCGTCGAGTTCCGGCATGTCGAGCGCGCTCCGGAACCCCTCATACATCTGCGGCTGGCAGAAGATATAGACATAGTCGTTCGGCCCGCCCGGCGCACAGGGAAAGGTGGAGCCGGGCACGATCTGGCCGAGCTGGTTGCCGCGCCGGGGCTGCACCATTCCCTGGCGCTGGTGGTCGCGCAGGCTGACGCGCAGGATGTTGACCACCGCCTCCTGCATCGAGACCTCGACCTTCTGGCCCTTGCCCGTCGCGTGGCGCTGCTGCAGCGCGGCGAGCAGGCCGATGGCGAGATGCATGCCGGTGCCGGAATCGCCGATGGCCGGCCAGACATAGGTCGGCGGGTTATCCGGGAAGCCGGTGACGCTCATCGCGCCGCCCATGGCCTGGGCGATGGGCTCGAACGCCTTGAGGCCGGAATTCGGCCCATAGCTGCCGAAGCCCTTGATGGTGCCGTAGATGAGGCGCGGATTGATCTCGGCCAGCACGTCGTAGCCGAGCCCCAGCCGGTCGAGCGCGCCCGGCGAGAAGTTCTCGACCAGCATATCGACTTCGGCGATCAGCTTCTTGAACAGCGCCTTGCCGTCCCCGGTCTTGAGGTTGAGCGTCAGGCTCTTCTTGTTGGCGTTCAGCACAAGGAAGAACAACCCGTCCTGGCCCGGGATATCGGGCATCGCCCGGCGGGCAGCCTCGCCCCTGCCCGGCTCCTCCAGCTTGATGACCTCGGCGCCGAGCCAGGCCAGCACCTGGGTGCAGGCGGGGCCCGCCTGGTTGTGGGTCATATCGACGATTCTCACGCCGTTCAGGGCCGCACTCATAGGAGACCGCTCCTCCTTGTCCTCATTGCCGGGCCGGCTATGCTCGCCGCCATGACGCAGCAAATTCCGGACCCGGTCAACGGGTCGGCCTTCGCGGTCGGCGGCTGGGAAGTCGATATCCTCGTCACCGGCTTTCCCGGCAAGTCGGTGCGCCACGGCTCGCTCGGCTGGAGCACTATCGTGCTGGTCCGCCGCGGGGACCGGCTGGCGCTGGTGGATTGCGGCGCATTCGGCCACCGCAAGCTGCTCGCCGCGGCGCTCGCCGAACGCGGCCTCAAGCCTTCCGACATTACCGACCTGCTGCTGACCCACACCCATTACGACCATGCGGTCAACTGGGTGCTGTTTCCGAACGCGCGCGTCGCGGTCGGCGCGGTCGAACTCGACTGGGCGGCGGGCGAGCCCTGGGGCGAGACGGTGGTGCCGGAACTCTATGTGCGCGAACTCGGCCTCTTCCCGAAAACCGAGCGGGTCGCGGACGGCGAGGATGTGTTCCCCGGCATTTCCGCCCATCTGGCGCCGGGGCACACGCCGGGCTGCCTGGTGTTCCGGCTCGTCGGGGCCGAGCGCGATGTCGTGTTCACGGGCGACGCCGCCAAGAACCGCGCGGAGCTCGTCTCCGGCGATGTGGACATGACCTTCGATGCCGCCGTCTCGCGCGCCTCCATAGAGACGATCCGCGAGTTCTGGCGCGCCCGGCCCGGCACCGTGCTGATTCCCGGCCACGACCTGCCGATGGTGCTGGGCGATGACGGCAGGCCCGTCTATCTCGGGCGCCGCGAGGCCGCCATCGACGCCTGGTTCGGCGAAGGCATGGCCGAGATTACCCGTTTCCAACTGACCCTGGAGGGGATGCCATGACCCCGCTCCACCCCGAATTCGGCGTCCGCCTCGACAGCCGGCCCATCGGCCAGCTCGACATGGGCGAGGTGCGCGACGCCATCGACCGCTATTCCTTCGTGCATGTGCCGGGCGCTGCGGACGGCGACGAGGAGCATCTCGCCTTCACCCGCCGGCTGGGCGAGCCGGAGGCGAACCATGTCGTGCTCGGGCAGGAGGGACGGATCGAGCATTTCGGCACCATCGGCAATGTGCTGCCCGACGGCAGCGTGGCGGGCAACGCCCACAAGCGCACCGTGTTCCAGACCGGCAACAATATGTGGCACTCGGACTCGTCCTTCCGTGCGGTGCCGTCCTTCGTGTCGATCATGTGCGCCTACGAGACGCCGGACGAGGGCGGCGAGACGCTGTTCGTCAGCCAGCGCGCCGCCTGGGACCGCATCGAGGAAGACGAGCAGGAGCGGCTCGGCCCGCAGGTCTGCATCCACGACTATGTGTTCTCGCGCTCGAAGGTCGCCCCGGACGCCGTCACGCCCTCGCACGCCGCTTCGCTGCCGCCGGTGCGCCAGCGGCTGGTGCGCCGCAACCCGGCCACCGGCGCGCGCAACCTCTATATCGGCTCGCACGCCCGCGAGATCGAGGGCTGGGAGTTCGACGAGAGCCGCGCGCTGCTGGACGGGCTGGTGGAGGAGATGACGGCCGACGAGCATGTGCTGACCCACCGCTGGCGGCCCGGCGACCTGGTGATCTGGGACAATCGCTGCCTGCTGCACCGGGGCGCCGGCTACGACGCCGACCGCTTCCGCCGCCGCATGCGCCAGACCCGCGTCACCGGCGCCGGCCCGACGCTGGAGGAGTAGGCTGCGGGCGGGCCGCGTGGAGAGAGGATCCTTGATGAAGACGGCTTCTGAACGGCTCTCGGCCGGACAGCGGGCAGAGGTGGAGGTGCTTGCTGCCCTGGCGGACGAGGAAATCGACACGAGCGACCTGCCCGAAGTTCTGGACCGGTCCCATGCCAGTCGCGGCCGCTTCTACAGGCCTGTAAAGCAGCAGGTCACACTGCGGCTCGATTCGGATGTCGTGGCGTGGTTCAAGGCTGCCGCTCCCGGCGGCCGGGGCTACCAGACCGAGATCAACCGCGTGCTGCGCGACCACGCCCTGAAGACCGCAAGCCGGGCATAGGCCCGGCGTCCGCCCTTATGCCGGCGGGGCCATCCAGGCGGCGGCCTCGTGGCCGGGCACGAAGTCGTTATTGGTGACGGCCGGGTTGCGATTGACCAGCTGGCGCCCGTAGATCGGGTGGGTCATCGAGCGCACTTCGTGCTCGATGCGGAACACCGGCTCGCCCGTGCCCGGATCGACGATGTCGAGGAAGCGGTACTGCCACCGGTTGCTTTCCTCCGACACCAGGCCGCGCTCGTCCAGCCAGCGGTGTGGGCCGGAAAAGTCGGCGACATAGATCGCGATATGGTGCCCGTCATAGTCCGGTTGCGGCTCGGCGGTTTCGACGAAGCGCAGCTCCTGGCCGCGCCCGACCGAGGCATGCGCCACGCCGTCCTCGTCCACCCAGGCTGGCGTTCTCCAGACCTCGCGGTAGAAGGCCGCCGCCGCCTCGGCCGTCCCCTCGGGCACGTCGAAGGCAACATAGTCCATGGCAAGCGTCCGCCCGTCGCTCGGGCCGTGCGCGCGGATGCGGTTGCCCCAGGGGCAGGCGGTGTCGATATGGCCGTCCTCCCGCTCGCAGGGAACGCCGGCGGCATCCAGCCGGGCCTCCAGAGCGTCGAGATCGGGCATGACGAGGCCCGTCCGGCCCCGCACGCACTGCGGCTCGCCGGCGGGCAGGTGGAACTGGCTCCGCCCGACATTGATCCACATGTTGTTCGTGCCGGTCACCAGATAGGGGTCGCGCGTGAGCCCCAGCGTAGTGACATAGAAATCCGTCGCGCGCACCTGGTCCGGCACCCGGACATTGACATGCTCCAGCGTGACGATATTGCCGACATCCTCGCCGGCGCGGTCGAATTGCGGCATGGCGCGGACCCTTCTCCCGTATCGTTGCAATGCGCGCCCAGCCTACACCGCGAGGCCGGAGTTAGCGAGCCGCCCGAGGCGGGCGGCGCCACTACTACGCCCCCGGCTGCGCCGGCCCTCTCCCGGCCTCTCCCGCAAGCGGGAGAGGGGATTCATCGGGGCCCTTTCAGGACGCCGTTTCCGCCGCTGCCCGCCTGGCCGCTTCTTCCGCGACCAGCTCCTTCTTGGAGAGCTTGCCGATCATCGTCTTGGGCAGCTCGTCGCGGAACTCGATATGTTTCGGGGCCTCGTGGCGGCCGAGCTTGTCCCGGAGGAAGGCGAGCAGCTCCTCGGCCTCCAGCGCCGCGCCCTCGCCGAGCTTGACGAACGCCTTCACCGCCTCGCCGGTATAGTCGTCCGGAATGCCGATGACGGTGACCTCCTCGACGGCGGGATGGCGATAGATCGCTTCCTCGACATTGCGCGGGAAGACGTTGAAGCCGCTCACCAGCACGAGGTCCTTCTTGCGGTCGATGATGAACACATAGCCGTCCTCGTCCAGGTGCCCGACATCGCCCGTGCGCAGCCGGCCCTCGACAATGGCCTCGGCCGTCGCGTCCTCCCGGCGCCAGTAGCCCTTCATCACCTGCGGGCCGGAGATGCAGATCTCGCCGTCCTCGCCCTGCGGCAGGATCTTCAGGGGGTCCTCCTTGTCCACGATCGTGATCGTCGTGCCCGGCACCGGAACGCCGACCGAGCCTTCCTTGTTGACGCCCTCGAAGGGGTTGGAGGCGGCGATCGGCGCGGATTCGGTCAGCCCGTAGCCCTCGACCAGCTTGCAACCCGAAAGCTCCTCGAAGCGCCGCTTGATCTCCACCGGCAAGGGCGCGCCGCCCGACATGCAGGTCTTGATCGAGGTGAGGTCGAAGCTGTCGAGCTTCGGGTGGTTCACGATGGCCGTGTACATGGTCGGCACGCCCGGAAACAGCGTCGGCTTCTTCTTCGTGATGTCCTGGAGCACCGGGTCGAGCTCGAAGCGCGGGCGCATGACGATGGAGCCGCCGATGGCGATGGTGAAGTTCATCACCACCGTCATCGCGAACACATGGAAGAACGGCAGCACGCCCATCATGCGTTCCCTGCCGGGCTCCAGCGTCGGGTTCCATTGCAGCGCCTGGTGGATGTTGGCGTGGAGGTTCGCGTGGCTCAGCATCGCGCCCTTGGGAACCCCGGTCGTGCCGCCGGTATACTGGAACACCGCAATGTCCTCGCGCGGGTCGATCTCCGGCGGCTCGCGGAGGCCGTCATTGTCGAGCAGCCGGCGGAAGGGCACATGGTCGCCGTCGTCCGGCACCTTCGCAATCTCGCTGCGCTTCAACAGCGGGAAGAGCAGGTTCTTCGGGAAGGGCAGCACGTCCTGGAGCTGGCCGACGACCAGCTTGCGGATGCGCGTGCGCGCCAGCAGCGCCGCCATCTTGGGATAGAGCGCGGCCAGGCCGAGCGTCACCATGATGTCGGTCTCGGAGTCCTCGATCTGGTAGGCGAGTTCCTCCTCCGAATAGAGCGGGCTGTAGTTCACCACCGTGCCGCCGGCCTTGAGGATGCCGAAATAGGCAACGACGAATTGCGGGCAGTTCGGCAGGAACAGCCCCACCTTGACGCCCTTGTCCACGCCGAGGGAACGGAACCCGGCGGCGGCGCGGTCCACCATGGCGCCGAGCTCGGCATAGCTCCAGGTCCGGCCCAGGAAGTCCATGGCCTCATGGGTCGGGAAGCGACGGACGGAGTCGTCCAGGATTGCGAAGAGCGGTCCCTCGGGAATCTCCGCGTCCCAGCTTATGTTCTCGGGGTAGCTCGCGAGCCACGGATGCCGGTCGTCTGCCATGCGCTTCCTCCCCGGCTGCTGTGGAAACAAGGCGCGATTTTAGCCCGGATTCCTCACTCGTGTCATGGTCTGCGCCCCGCCGTCGCTGCCGCTCCTCTTTTCCCCCTCCCGCCGTCGGGCCGGGACGGTCGCGACATGTCATGAAATGTCATGTTTTGTCGTAACTGCCCAGGATGTCAGATTTGGTTATGGGGTTGACGGTGGGAACGAAAAATGAGTCAACCTTTGGATGAGTCGTTCCGAGCCGTTTGACCCATTGAGGGTGGCCGGGTCCGAGACTTCCGGACAGAAGATCGCGCGTCTTGAGTTGGAGACCGCTTGGCTTCGGGAGGAGAACGCCTCGCTTCGGGAGGAGACCGCGCGGTTTCGGGAGCGGATAGGTGAGCTGGAGCGCCGTCTCGGTCTGAACAGCGGCAATAGCGGCAAGCCTCCTTCGAGCGACGGTTTGAAGAAGCCGTCGTCTGAGCGCCGCACACAGAGCCTTCGTGGCAAGACGGATCGCAAGCCGGGCGGTCAGCCGGGCCACAAGGGCCGGACGCTGTGCCGGACGGCGAGCCCGGACCGTGTGAAGGACCATGTTCCAGCGGCGTGCGGGGGCTGCGGGGCGTCTCTTTTGGGAGCGTCTTTTGTGGGCGCGCCGGTAGCGCGTCAGGTATTCGACCTTCCTGAGCCGCGTCCTTTGGAAGTGACGGAGCATCGCGGCCATGCGTGTCGCTGCGGGCGTTGCGGGGCTGTGACGCGGGCGGCGTTTCCCGATGGCGTATCGGGTCCGGTTCAGTATGGCCCTCGTCTTTCGGGCGTTGCGGTATGGCTCCGTCATGCGCAGTTCCTTCCGGAGCGCCGGCTGTCGGAGGTTCTGGGGGTTTTGTTCGGAGCGCGCGTGTCGCCTGCGACGCTGGCGTCGATGAGCCGTCGTGCGGCGGAGCGTTTTCAGGCTGCGGGCGGGCATATAGAGGAGCTTGCGGCGGTCGGGGCGCGTGTGAAGCATCTGGACGAGACCGGACTTCGCATTGGCGCACGCACGCGGTGGCTCCATGTGATCTGCACATCCCCGGATCGGGTCCGGGGCAGGCTCTTGCTGGCGGCGTATCGGGTGAGCGAGCGGCGCGGCGCCGTGCCTGCGGGGGTGTCCGGGGTCGCAGTGCACGACCACTGGCAATGCTACTGGCCGATGGCGGGTGTGGAGCATGCGCTTTGCAACGCGCATCACCTTCGGGAGTTGCAGGCGCTTGTGGAGTTCGACAAGGAGGACTGGGCCCGGCGCATGCAGCGTCATCTGCTTCGGGCCCGGCGCGTGGCGCGGCTGGCGCGGGAGCGGGACATGGCCGTTCCGGGGCGTTTGTTGGCGCGTCTGGTGCGCGGCTACGACCGGCTGCTTGTCGAGGCGATGGCGTTCCATGAGAACCAGCCGCCGCTCTCCTCGCCCGGCCGGCGCGGGGCCCCGAGGCGGCGCAAGGGTCACAACCTCGCTTTGCGCCTGCATGAGCGCCGGGACGAGACCCTGCGCTTCCTGACCGACCCACAGGTCCCCTTCACCAATAATGAGGCCGAGCGCGACCTGCGCATGATGAAACTGCGCCAGAAAATCTCCGGAGGCTTCCGCTCCCGAAGCGGCGCAGACGACTTCGCCATACTGCGCACAATCATCGCCACCGCTCAAAAGCAGGGCCGGGACGTCCTCAACACCCTGATGGGGTCGCCTCGCAGCTTCATCGACGAAATCCGATACGCCTGAAACTACCCCAGGCGCCAACGCCCCTACGACCAACATCCTGGGCAGTTACGAAATGTCATGTTTTGTCATGAGGCCCCCTGCGCCCCGGCCGCCGGACGGGCCTTCCCCTGCTTTTCCGAAAACCGCTGCCCATGCCGTCCCGCGGCGCCGGACGCCGCCTCCCGTAACAGGTTTACCACGCAATCCTCCGCGTCGAGGTCCGCACCGCTGCCCCTCGCCCGGCCTCTCCCCGCAAGCGGGGCGAGGAGCTTCGGAGGAGGCGGCAGCCCTCCGCGCAAAAGAATGCAGCCGGCGGGTGGGGGGCCCGCCGGCTGCGTTGCCGGTAGCAGGGGAGGAAACCGCTACCGGCAGGGGATGCCGAGGAAGCAGGCGTGCGCCTGCTCCGGGCCGGCGGTGAGCGCGAAGACCGCCACGGCCAATACGGCCGGCGCGAGCCCCGCAGCCGCCATGGCGCGGCGGCCTCTCTTCCGGTTTTCGGCATCCCGGTTGTGTGCCTTCCCGGGGTTTGCCGCCTGTTTCGGAACGTCCACTTTTCCCTCTCTTCGGCGTTACGCCGTCGTTTTCGACCCCGTTCGCCCGGAACCGGCAAACTCCGAACCGGACAACAGCAATCTGGCAACGGCACTGGATAAGAGCCAATACCGTTTTCTTTTGTGTTTTATAATTTTTTCGTATGGCACCTTGCGGCCGCCGGGAAGATGGCGCGACCTTCGGCCGTCCCGCAGATAACTGCCCCCGTCCGCCACGCCCCGGTCGCCCGGTTCGCGCCGCCGCCGGGTTCCGGGGAAGCGCCCTTTTTCGCGCGTATTGCATGTGCGCGTGCGCCTGCGTTCGCGCCGGCGCGGCTTTGCGCGCCTGATTGCCCGCGCGCGGGCAAGCGCAAGGCACACGTCTCCTGTCTGTTCCATTGGGTGTTTTTCGCGCCGGCGCCAGGCGAAGCGGCGTCCGGACACCGCTTGCTCCTGATTCATGCTACCACAGAATTTCCAGAATCAAGTCCCCCAGGAGAACAAAACAGAAATTTTTCCAATTGCGCCTCGCCGCCTCTGGCGAAGATGCCGCGACCGCCGACCGCTTGCTGTATAACCGCAGCTTCACTCCCGGCGGGGTCGGACCTCGAAATGGCCCATATCGGCCTGATGCTGCGCAGCCTGACCGGCGGCGGCGCGGAACGAAGCGCGCTCGTCCTTGCCGAAGGACTCGCGGCGTGCTTGCGCCGATATTTCCTGTAAAGCAGACTGACCTCGTGACTAGTCCATGGGCATCCCGCTTCGTTGGGCCGCCTGCTGAATAGAACAGCCGACGCGCGGCCGCGTGGTTGTTCCCCTATGCCCGGCGAATAGACAGGACTCTCTGCATTCCTGTGGATCGGTCACAACGGCCCGGCACCAGCGACGGGCCTTGCGGGGTCTGTCATGCTGCCTGTCTTCGTCATCAATCTCGACCGCCGCCCGGATCGGTGGGCGATGATGTCGGAACAGCTCGATCGCCTGGGCATCGGGGCAACGCGCATCCCCGCTGTCGATGCTCGCTCGCTCGCCGCTCAAGAGGAATGGCAGAGCGACGCCAACGGCAATCCGCCGTTCTGGCGCATCAACCTCGGATCGGCGGCGAACATGCTCGGACACAGCAAGGCCATGATCGAGCTTCTCGACTCGGATGCGCCGGCGGCGCTAATCCTTGAAGACGATGCTGAACTGGCTTCCGACACGCGGCTCCTGCTGACTGAAACGGATTGGTGGCCGTCCGAGGGACTTATCATCAGGCTCGAAGAAGGTTATAGCCACTCTCGGCCGCTGTGGTGCCCGACGGGCAGGACCCCAACCGGTCGTGCGATACAGCGGCTGGAGAGATGGTGTGGGGGCTCAGCCGCTTACATCATCGACCGGCGCGGCGCGCAGATCGCACTGGCGGCGTTTGCGAACCCGGACCATACAGTGGACCATACCCTGTTCGATCTTCGCTACTCAAAGACGGCACGGCGGCTGCGCCCGATGCAGATTGTCCCAGATATGGCGAGGCAAAGAGCGGAGTATGGAACCGATCAACAGCAGTGGCGGGAAAGGGCTAGAATGCGCGGGCGTACCAGTGTCTGGCACCGCTTACGGCGGAATGTCGGCGTAATTCCCTACAAGGCCCGCGTGTTGACTCTGTCCGCGCTCGGCGTAGTGCGTAAGACGCGAATCCCCTACAGTGAAACACCGCAGCAAGAGGGAGGTCGCCCATGATCCATTCCCACAAGCGCGACCGACCGGTCGAGAAGCCCATGCCGGAGCGTATCCCCGACAGCCCGGAGAATGTGCTTCGTGCGCTGATGACCGCCCCGCCCCGCGGCGTGGATGAATGGGACTATCTCAAGCGGGAGCCAAAGCCGTCAGAATGACGGCCCGTGGGCACTTTCGTATATTTTCCCCATGTCAAGCACCATTCCGCCGATCTTCGTTATCTCCCTTGCACGGGACGTCGAGCGCCGTGCAGCCATGCAGCAGGAGCTTGCCGGGTTCGACTTCGAATTCTTCGACGCCGTGGACGGGAACGCACTGGACGAGAGCGAATACCGCCACCGGATGCAGACCGGGTGGTGGCGCATCATGCGGGGCCGCGAACTGGCTCCGGGTCAGATCGGCTGCCTGCTGTCGAACTGGCTTATCTGGCAACGCATGGTCGAGACCAAGACGCCCTACGCCGTCATCCTGCAAGACGACGCGCGGCTGGAGGACGGGTTTGCCGTCATCGTCGAGGAAATCCTGAAAACCGATGCGGAATGGGACATCGTGAACCTCGCGCCGAAACGGCGATACCGCATTGACCGGGCGCTCGCCGTGCTGGACGGTGTCCGCTGGCTTGTCCGGTATCGCCGCCGCTTCGGCGGAGCCGTCGGCTATCTCATCCGGCTGGAAGCGGCCGAGGCGTTGCTTCACTACTGCTGGCGCATCCGCGCGCCGATAGACTGGCTCTATGCGGAATGGTGGCAGAACGGGCTGACCTTCCTCGCCGTCGATCCGGCCATCGTCACCCACGCGGGCGTTCCGCCCACCATCGAGACCAGGCCAAAGGTCAAGCGAACCCGGCTCGAACACCTGGCAGCGACTTGCTACCGCTGGGGCGACCGGCTGCACATGCACGCAGCCCGAAAGTCGAAGTGAAACACTACCGAGCACCGAGTTTCCCTGCTACATGGCCGCCAGAATCGCCCATGAATTTCCGGCCACGATTCCGGTCATTGGCAGCAGGGTAAGGGAAAAGAACGCCCGCAGGCGGCGGTCGCTGCCGCCGCCCGTCAGGCGCATGGTCATCGTCTCCAGCGGCAAGTGCCTGACCGCCAATTAACCGTTCGCCCATGCCTCGGCGCAGGCCCTCGCATCCAGCCGGTAATCCGGGTCGAAGAGCTTTGCGAGTTCGATGTCGGCGGCGGGCGGAAGCAGCAAATCGTTCACACCTCGCGGGCTGAATGTCAGTTCGCCGGCCTTGATGACTGTCTCGCTCACATACAAGTCCACTCGAACGAACGAGAAGGGCGAGCATAATTTTGACGACACGGTTAGAATTTCGTCCAACAGCCGTGGCTTGTCGTCGTCCTCTTGCCCGGTTGGCACGCCATAGGTGACTGGCAACCGATTCCAATCCAAATCGTAGAAATTCTGCGTGTGTTCGCCAAATCTGTCCGAGTCCACCTGGACCATCTTCGGGACTCCGCGAAAGCAGAACAGCTTGTAATCCTTCGGCACGGACACGCCGTCCTCAGATAGGAATTCCTCGACAATGACCTTGGGCCGGAGGAAGCGGTAATTGGCCTCCCTTGTGCTGGTATATCGCTCCTTCTTCAGCCATTCGAAAAGCAGGTCGCGGTCAATGTCCTCGTCCGGGTCAGTATGGAAGAGAACCGGGCCGCTCAAATGCGTTGGCTTCAACACGCAGGGGGCGCGATCAGGGACGAAAGCTCTTATGTCCTCGGCGTTTCTCAAGACCTTATAGGTCTCCGGCACATAACCCGGGCCGACCGCGTTCTCGATATATTGCTTCGCAAACTCCTTGTCGGTCACGAACTGGCACAGAGGGTCGAGAAGCGAACCATCTGTTTTAATCCTGTAGAGCAGGTCGGTGAGGCGCTCCGAACCGCGCAGACCCGGTCGCCGCCCTTGCCTCCGCACGAACCGCCGCCGACAGAACTCCCTGTCCCCCCACGCATTGCGCGGCAGCATGCGCCTCGGGATCAGCCGGAGGGGTGTCATCGCTCTTCCAACCCCGAACGCCGCTTCGGTTTACCGGCGGCAAGACATGGGACCGGTGTCATGATAAGAGCCAAGGCATTGCTCCCGGCGGGCGAGTGCAGGGCAAGCGGGAAGACATGACGGTTCGCAAGGACGCCAGAGGGCTGCCGCCGGCCGCGCGGTTCAAATTCGCGCGTCACCGGTTTTACGCAGCGGTGGGCTATCAACGACGCGTCCCGCTGCAATTGCGGGAAGTGGACGGCTACTGCGAAATTGCGGCGCCGGACGGCTCGGTGTTCGGCGTTTCGCCGGCGAGCTGGCTGCGCTACAGGAGGGGGTTAGCCGCCCGCCTGAGCAGCCTCGACGCACAGTATTTCTTCAGCGCCCTCGCCCCGCCGCCCGGCCCGGTTCTCGACATTGGCGCATATGCCGGAGAGTTCTCGCTACTGGCCCTGAACGAAGGGCGGACCGTCTATGCGGTCGAACCCGACCCGGACGCGCTGGCCTGCCTCCGACGGAATCTGGCGGGCCGGGACTCGCTGACCGTCATCGACGCGCTGGTCTGGAACGCAGAGGAAGAGCTGACATTCAGCCTTGCCGCTTCGCAGGCGGACAGCTCGATTTTCGGCGCAGACGACGCTGAAAGCGCTACAGGCACGGTCAGCCGCCGGGCCACCACGCTGGACCGGATTGCCGAGGACCACGGGATAGACGCGCTGGCGTTCCTCAAATGCGATGCCGAAGGCGCGGAACCGGAAGTGCTCGAAGGCGGGCGGGAATTGCTCCGGCGGACGGCGCGCATCGCCATCGACACCGGCCCCGAACGCCAGGGCAGCCGGACAAGCGATGCTTGCGAGACGCTGCTCCGCGACGCCGGCTTTACTGTGCGCACCCGCCAGCGGGGCCGGATCTTGACATACGGATCGCGCGGCCCCGGAGACCTGCCCGGCTGACCGCGAGCGCCTACCCGCTATCGCAACACCCTCTCGACAACCCGTTCATACCCCGCCACCGCGCGCTCCATCGAGAAGCGCGCGGCCTTCGCCTGGAGTGCCGGCTTGTCCGCCGGCCGGGCGAGCGCGCGCAGCATGACCTGCGCCAGCGCTTCCGGGTCGCCGACCGGGGCGAGCAGGGCCGGGTCCTCCAGGATTTCCGCGGGGCCGGCCGGGCAGTCGGTGGAGACCGCCGGGCAACCGCAGGCCAGCGCCTCCACCAGCGCGCCGGGAAAGCCCTCATGGCGCGACGAAAGCACGAACAGCGCCGCGCGGGCCATGAAGGCATAAGGGTTCTCCACCCAGCCCGGCAGCGACACATGCCCCTCCAGGCCGAGCGGGCGCACCCGGCTTTCGAGCTCCTGGCGCATCGGCCCCTCGCCGAGGATGAGCAGCCGGCAGGGGCGCTCCGCCAGCACGCGCCGGAAGGCTTCGATGAGCGTCGGGAAGTCCTTCTGCCGCGCGAGGCGGCCCGCGCCCAGCACCACGGGCGGTTCGCCATCCCCGAACCAGGGATGGTCCGGTTCCTCCTCCGCGCGCCGGAGCGCCTCCGGCATGACCGCCGGGTTGTAGATGACGGCGATCCGTTCCTCCGGCACGCCGACTACTGCCGAGACATTCTCCGCAACGCCGCGCGAGACCGCCGCGACATGCGCCGCCGCCGGGAACAGCAGCCGGCGGCGCTGCGAGTGGCGCGTGCCGGGAGGCTCCACATTGCGCATGATCGGCACCACGGGCGGGAAGGCGCGCGGGCCGGCGAGGCGGGCGGCGTAGAAGGCCGCATGTTCCGCCTGGGCGAGATTGGCGAACAGGATGTCGGGCTGCTCGCGCGCCGCATAGCGGGCGAGGCGGCGCGCGCGGCCGAGCGCGGCGCGGCGCAGCAGCACCGGGGCGGCGGCGGGGAAATCGCGGACGAGGCCGGCTGCGAGCCGCGCTCCTTGCAGGAGGGAGGCGCGCTCCGGCCGCCATTCTGCGCCCGCCGGCATCGTGGAGGGGTTGCGCCGCGCCCATGCCCGCCGCCCCGAGAGTACGATGAGCCGCGCCGCTTCCGGCACTTCCAGCGGATAGGCGACATGCGGGCCGAACAGCACGATATCGACCCTGTGCCCCCGCGCCGCCAGCCCGCCCGCGACCCTGAGCGCCGTCCGCTCCGCCCCGCCGCCGGCAAGCGAGGGGATGACCATGGCGATATGCGGCATCGGGGCTCCGGGCGGCGGAATTGGGGTGGATGCCCTCAGGCGGCGGCCGGCTCAGGGCCAGAGGGCATCGAGGGGAAAGGCGACGGCCTCGAAGGGCGGGAAGGAAACCGGCTCGTTGTCGCTGGCCGAACCCGCCGGAGACCATGCGCCGCCCGACAAGGCGAACGCCTCCAGCGTCCGGGCGGCAGGATCGACCAGCCAGAGATGCCCGACCCCCTCCCGCGCATAGACCGGGCGCTTTTCCTCAAGGTCGAATTTCCTCGTCGAAGGGGAAAGCACCTCGCGCACCTCGCACACCCAGTCCGGCGCGAGGGTGAAAAAAGCCTCGTCCGGCGGTTCGGGCAGCCGCTCCCGGCGCCAGCCGGCGAGGTCCGGCACCAGTACATCCTTGCCTAAATGCAGCTCCGGCTCGTCGAGGATCCACCAGCCGCCCGGCCCGCCCCGGCCTCTCTGGAAGGGGCCGAAAAGCTCCCCGCCCAGGAACGACGACGCCACGGCGTGCCGGATAGCCGGCCTCGGTTGCAGGTGGAGCGCGCCATCGACGATTTCGGCCACCATATGCGGCGGCGCATCCAGCACGTCCCGATAGGTCGCCCGTCCTGCCGGCCCCTTTCGGCGTAGCGCCGCGCCCGCGCTCATCCTGTCTTCTCCGTTTGCCGGCGTTCCCGGAGGCTACTCCCGCGCAGCCCCCCTGTCACGGCCGGCCACAGGGGGGAGAGGGGTCTTCGAGGCCCCCGGCCCCGCTCAGCCCATATGCTTGGCGAAGAAGGCGAGGCTGCGGTTGCGGGCGAGCTTTGCCGCCTCCTCGTGCCAGTCGGCGCGATGGTTGCAGTTGAAGCCGTGGCCGGCGGGGTAGATGTGGACCTCGGCCTCGGGCTGGGCGGCGCGGATCGCCTCCACATCCTCCATCGGGATGCCGTGGTCGTGCTCGCCGAAATGCATCAGCAGCGGGTTCTTCGCCGCCTCGTCCTTGCAGGGCGCGATCTGCCCGCCATAGTAGCACACGCTGGCATCGACCCCGATGCGGGTCGCGACCAGGAAGGAGGCAGACCCGCCCCAGCAATAGCCGACGGAGCCGATCTTTCCCGCACCCGCGGCCCTCAGCCCCTCAACCGTCGCGGCCATGTCCTGGACCGCCACGTCGAACGGCGACCCGACCATGATGTCGCGGGCCTTCGCGATGTCCTCCGGCGTGTAGCCGCATTCGAAGCGCCGCTCGACCCGGTCGTAGAGCGACGGCGCCCAGGCGAGATAGCCGTCCGCCGCATAGCCGTCCGCAACCTCGCGAATATGCGCGTTGACGCCGAAAATCTCCTGGATGACCAGCATGCCGCCCTTCGGCGCGCCCGCCGGCGCAGCGGTGTAGCACCCGAACTCGAAACCGTCGCTCGACGCGACCTCGATCCACTCGCCCATCGTTTCCCTCTCCTGCCATCGGCGTTCGGTTGGCCCGTTGTTTAGCCCGGAATTCTCACCATTGTCACGGCCTGCAATGCGCGCCCGGTCAGGCGAGCCCGGGTGAGCCCGGATTTCTCACCAA
Organism: Alphaproteobacteria bacterium; assembly: GCA_965261985.1. Classification (GTDB taxonomy): domain Bacteria; phylum Pseudomonadota; class Alphaproteobacteria; order Bin95; family Bin95; genus Bin95. Next base: position 1,550,331 of record OZ253490.1, on the reverse strand, counting down.
GGTCGCGGCCTGCGTCGCGTCCAGGCGTTCGATCCGCAAGGAGCGGGCCGAAAAGCGTAGCGGAGCCTACGGTTGAGGCCCGCGACGCTGCGGGCGGGCGCCTGGGTGCGACCCGGAGGGCGGCGCTGTCGGCCCGGCATGGTGCGTCGATCCGCTTGCCCGATGCCCCGCATCGCGCTTCGCGTCTCTCCTACCCTGCCGGGCCGACAGCACCGCGCAGGCCATGACCTTGGTGAGAAATCCGGGCTAACACCTCCCGGAAGCGGGCCAGCGGGGCACGGTTTCGGAGCATGGTGAGCGGCACGCTGAAATGGCCCCGGCGCCAGACGAACCGGTTCTCCCGCGGCACGCCGCAACCGTCGATCAGCGCCCGCGCGCCCTCATAGGGCATGACCTCGTCATAGGCGCCGAGCACGGTGACGATATGCTCCGGCGCAACCGCCGTTTCGTCCGCCGGATCGAGGAGCGGCATGAACCGCCGCGCCAGCTCGCCCGTCCACCCGTGCGCCGCCATGGCCCCGGCGACGCCCCAGGCCCGGGCCAGCGAACCCTGCATCACCTCCTCAATGCGCCCGCAAGGCGTGATGAGCAGCATCGCATCGGGCCTGAGACGCTCCGGCCATTCGCGCGCCCTGTCGGCGACGATCTGCGCCGTCATCGCGCCGACGCTGCAGCCGCCGATAGCGACCGGTCCCCTGCCTGCCTGCCTGCACCAGTCGATCAGCACCGCCCATTCGCGGGCCGCAGCGGTGAAGTGGTCGAGCGCCCCACAGGGCGCCGTCGCGACGAACTGCTCCCCGCCATAGCGGCCGGGCAGGACCCGCCGTCCGTGCCAGGGGGCTTCCGGCCGCACGACCCGGACGCCCGCCCCGACCAGCGCCTCGATCTCGTCCGCCACCCCCCGCCAATGATCGAACTCGACCCCGATGCCGTGGCCGAAGATCAATGTCGGCGGGTCGGCGGCGCCGACGGGCTCGTACACCCGGGCGACGACCTCATCGTTCATCCGGGCCGACGGGGAGGCGAACCGGATCCAGTAGTCCCGCCTGCCGGCCGCAGCCGGGAAGGCATGCGAGACCCGGACGGGCGGCATGCGCTCCGGCACGGCGAAGGCGCGCCCGGGCTCGGCAGCGAAAGCACCGTACAGCGCTTCTACCTCGGCGGAGTCCGGGATTTGCCAGCGGAAGGGCGCCGCCCGGCCCCAGACCCTGAACGGCGCGAACATCCGGCGCAACGCATTATAGGCATGGCGGTCGAACAGCCGCGCCCGCTCCGCCTCCCGGAGCACCGCCGGCGCTGCCGCGGCGGGGCCGAAAAAGGCCTCCTCCCAGGCGCGCTCGCTCTCCAGGGCCTGCGCGCGGACCCGCTCGAAGCGGCTGAGGCGCAACCCGAGCGCGCGTTCGAGGCGCGGCGTGGGCGATATGGGAACCTCGGCAAAATACCGCTCCACGGAGCCTTCTGCCGCCCGCGCCGCCGCCCAGAGCCGGGACAGCGGGAAATACCAGCCGGACAGGACCGGCAGGGCGGCGCGGTCGAACCAGGGCCGGGCGAACAGGCTCCCGAGCGGCGAGCGGAGGCAGGAGAGGGCGAATTCCGGCGACGGAACGGTGCGATTTGCGGGACTATTCAAGGCCGGCACGCCTCTTCCGTTCCAGATGTGTGCGCAATTCCCTGCGTGACGGGCCGGCAGCGGGCGCCGGCTCTCTTCCGGGGCGAACCCTTCGTCGCTCCGCAATCGACCGCCGCTTGCGCAAGGATTGTACCGCCGTTTCGATGTCCGCGGCCGCGCCGCCTTCCTTACAGGGCGATATGGGCGCCGAGCGCGCGCGCTTCATCGAGCCATTGCATGGCGCGGCGTTTTATCGCTTCGCCGTCCCGCGGCCCGTCGGCCTCGACCGGAACCGTCGAGACAAGAGGCGCGGCAAGCACCGGAACGACATCGACGCCCGGAGTGTCACTGGGTGAAGTCCGTGAACTCCACCGCTTCGGTGTCGGTGTCGAGCACGGCGAAGCTCAGCCGGCGGCCGTTGGCGTGGTCGCGCGCATCGCCGGCCGAGCCCGGATTGACGACCAGAACCTCGCCGACGCGCTCGGCCACCTGCATATGGGTGTGGCCGTAGAGCACGAAGCGCGCATCCGCCTCGCCGAAGCGGCGGAACTCCCGGCTGTGCGGATAGACATAGGCGCCGCAAGGCTCCCAGGCGGTGGAATGGACCATCAGCACCGTCTTGCCGCCATAGTCGAGCCGTCTTTGGCGCGGCTGGCTGGCGAGCCACGCCATCAGGTCGGGATCGATCCATTCCGCCTGCCGCGCCCGCTCGCCGCCGGCGCCGAAGAACACCTCTTCGTGGTTGCCGAGGATCGTCTTCGCGCCCCGGTCGCGCAGGAAGGCGGCGACCTCGTTCGAGAACCGGTATTCGTAGATCGAATCGCCGAGGCACAGCAGGTCGTCCACCGGCCCCATCAGCGCGGCGGCCTTCTCCAGCCCCGCGATATTGCAATGCAGGTCGGAAACGATGCCGAGCCTCACGGCCTTGCCAGCCCCAGGCCGTATGTTCCGGGGTCCAGCCGGTCGAATATTTCATCCTGCAGTACGCTGGCGACCGACTCGACCGACTGTTCTTCCCCGGCGAACAGGCTCCTGTATTTGTCGTGGAGCCGTCGGAAACCGGCCGCCAGGGCGTCCGCCCGTTCGCCTTCGGTTCGCAGTTCCACCGTCCCGGCCTCGGCGTCGAAACCGACCGCCGCTTTCACCAGCGCCGGGTGGGCGCGGCTGAAGGCCGTGCCGGCCTCCGCCATTGCCTTGCGGGCCTTTTCGTCGGCGGCCCGGTAGGCAAGCGCGGCGGCGGCGAGGCCCCGGGGCGCGGCGTCCAGCAGAGCGGCCCGTTCCCCGGGCGCCAATGTCCGCCAGAAGCCGAGATTTGCGGAAAACGGACTCGACACCCGGTAAACGCCGAGATGCATGGCCGTGACCGCGCGGACCTGGTGCGCGAGCGCCGGATCGGCAAGCAGCGCGACCGGGCCGAGAACGGCGTCGATCCGCCCTTCTTCGAGCGCCGCTGCCAGGCTCCCGGCGACCGCCTCGGGTTGGCCGTCAAGGCGCCGCAGCAGGTTGTCCCAGGGCGGTCCGGGGCTCGCGACACGAGCTCCCTTCAGCGATTCCGCCCGCGCCAGCGGCTTGAGCGAGAGCAGGTGGAAGGGCCCGGCCGCATGGCTGCCGAGGAAGACGACACCCCGCTTCGCCAGCCCTTCCAGGCAGGGCGGGCAATGCAGCATGACGAATTCGGTCATGGCGGCTGCACCGGCAAGCGGGTCGGGCCCGGCCAGCGCCAGGCGGCCGAGCGTCACCCGTTGCGGAAGCCCGGCCGGATGGGCCGTGAGCGTGGCGTAGCCCATCTGCGCATCGCCATGCGCAAGGCCGGCCAGCGCGCGTTCCTGGCCGAGCAGGGAGCCGTCCACGAACAGGTGGAATGCGAACAGCCCGTCCCGCTCCGCCGCCTCGACGAAAGCGCCCCAACCCGAGGCCACGACCGGATGGACCGCCGGCAGCGGCAGGTTGACGGAGACAACGCGCGCGCTTGCCGCCAGACCCGGAATCGACGTTGCGGCCAGCAGCAGGCAGCCGGCAAGAACGAGTCCGGCCCGGTTCACGGGCGCTCTGCCGCCGTCCCTTCCCCGACCGGCACAACCCGGGCGGCACAGAACTTGAACTCCGGGATCTTGCCCCAGGGGTCGAGCTGCGGATTGGTGAGCTCGTTCGCCGCCGCCTCGACATAGGCGAACGGCGCAAAGACCAGGCCGGCCGGCACCGCGCCGTCCATGCGCGCGGTGAGCTCAATGGCGCCGCGCCGGGTCTCGATGCGCACCCGGTCGCCAGGCGCGAGTCCGAGTGCGCGCAGGTCTGCGGGCGCTAGGCTCGCGGTCGCCTCCGGCTCGATGGCGTCCAGCATGCTCGCGCGCCGCGTCATCGCGCCCGTGTGCCAATGCTCCAACTGCCGCCCGGTGGTCAGCACCATCGGAAACTCCGAATCCGGCTCCTCGGCGGGCGGCACGATGTCGGCCGGCACGAAGCGCGCCCGCCCGTCGCCGGTCGGGAAGCGGTCGGCGAACACCACCGGATGGCCCGGATGGTCCGGCCCGTCGGATGGATAGGTGACCGCGCTTTCGGCCTCCAGCCGGTCCCAATCGATATGGTCGAGCGACGGCATCAGGCCGGCCATCTCGGCATAGACCTCGCGCGGATGGGTGTAGTCCCAGCCGAGACCCATGCGCCGGGCGATGTCCCGGATGATCTGCCAGTCCTCGCGCGCCTCGCCCGGCGGCTCGAACGCCTTGCGCCCGCGCTGCACCTGGCGGTTGGTGTTGGTGACGGTCCCGTCTTTCTCCGGCCAGGCCGAAGCCGGCAGCACGACATCGGCGAACATCGCCGTCTCGGTCAGGAACAGGTCCTGCACCACCAGATGGTCGAGCTTTGCGAGCGCCTCGCGGGCATGGGTCGCGTCGGGGTCCGACATCGCCGGGTTCTCGCCCATGATGTACATGGCGCGCACCCCGCCCTTGTGGATCGCATCCACGATCTCGACCACGGTCAGCCCCGGCTCCGGGTCGAGCTTCACCCCCCACGCCGCCTCGAAACGGGCCTGGGCCTCCGGCTCGGCGACGCGCCTGTAGTCCGGATACATCATCGGGATGAGGCCGGCGTCGGATGCGCCCTGCACATTGTTCTGCCCGCGCAGCGGGTGCAGCCCGGTGCCCGGCCGGCCGACATGGCCGCACATCAGCGCCAGCGCGATCAGGCAGCGCGCGTTGTCCGTGCCGTGGACATGCTGCGAGACGCCCATGCCCCAGAAGATCATCGCGCGCTCCGCACGCGCGTAGACGCGCGCGACCTCCTTCAGCATCGCCGCGTCGATGCCGCAAAGCGGCGCCATCTCCTCGGGCGGGAAAGCGGCCAGATGCTCGCTGAGCGCCTCGAAATCGGCCGTATGCGCGGCGACATACTGGCGGTCGTAAAGCTCCTCGGCGACGATGGTGTGCATGATCGCGTTCAGCATCGCCACATCACGGCCGGGCCGGAATTGCAGCATATGCGTCGCATGGCGTTTCAGCGCCTGGCCGCGCGGGTCCATGACGATCAGCGCCGCGCCGCGTTTCGCCGCCTGCTTGAAATAGGTGGCGGCGACAGGGTGGTTCTCGGTCGGGTTGGCGCCGATGACGACCAGCGCATCGGCATTGCGGGCCTCGTTGAAGGTCGCCGTCACCGCGCCGGAGCCGATGCCTTCCAGCAGCGCTGCGACCGAGGAGGCGTGGCAGAGGCGCGTGCAGTGGTCCACATTGTTGGAACCGAAGCCGGTGCGGACCAGCTTCTGGAACAGGTAGGCCTCCTCGTTCGACCCCTTGGCGGAGCCGAAGCCGGCGAGCGCGCGGGGGCCGTGCGCCGCCTTGGCGGACGCGAGGCCGGCGGCGGCCTTGTCCAGCGCCTCTTCCCAGCTCGCCTCGCGGAAGTGGGTCAGCGGCCGGGCGGGATCGACATTCAGGCCTTTCGGAGCATCGTCGCGGCGGACCAGCGGCCGCGTCAGCCGCTCGGGATGGGAGATGTAGTCGAAGCCGAAACGGCCCTTGACGCAGAGCCGCTGCTCATTGGCCGGGCCGTCGCGGCCCTCGACCGAGATTAGCCGGTCTCCGCTTATCGAATAGGTGATCTGGCAGCCGACGCCGCAATAGGGGCACACACTCTCCACCTGCCGGTCGGGCGGCGGCGCGCCGAGCGCCGTCTTCGGCATCAGCGCGCCCGTGGGGCAGGCCTGCACGCACTCGCCGCAGGCAACGCAGGTCGAGTGGCCCATGGGGTCGTCGAAATCGAAGACGATCTTCGCCTCCGCCCCGCGCCCGGCCATGCCGATGACATCGTTGACCTGCACTTCCCGGCAGGCGCGCACGCAGAGATTGCAATGGATGCAGGCGTCGAGATTGACCGCCATGGCCGGGTGGCTGACATCCTCGGCCGGCGCCTCGCGCCCCGGCAGCCGCCCGGCTTCGAGGCCGGCATCGGCAATCCACTCGCCGAAGCGCGATGCGGGGTCGTGGGCGTCTTCCGGCTGGTCGGCAAGCAGCAGTTCCAGCACCATGCGCCGGGCGCGCGCCGGCCGGTCGCCCGAGCTGTTGACTGTCATGCCCGCCGCGGGGTGCCGCAGGCAGGACGGCGCCAGCGCGCGCTCGCCCTCGATCTCGACCATGCAGGCGCGGCAATTGCCGTCGGCGCGGTAGCCCGGCTCCGGCGCATAGCAAAGATGCGGCAGCACGGTGCCGAGGCGCGCGGCCGCCTGCCAGATGGTTTCCCCGGGCAGCGCCAACACCTCGCGGCCGTCTAGCGTGAACGGGACAGGCTGAGCGGTCGTGTCGGACTTGTCGGTCATGGGCGGCGCTTGCACTCCCTCTCCCGCCTCCCATATACCAATGCCGCCGGATGCCGCAATGCTCGGGTCCGGTTCGCGCGCGTCCTGCTTTATCGGGAGGGGAGCCAGCGCCATGTCGCGAATTCCGGTTTTCAACAGCCCGCTGCTGCTCGGATTCGACCGTCTGGAGCAGATGCTCGACACGGTGTCGAAGGCGTCGGCGGACGGCTATCCGCCCTACAATATCGAACAGACGGGCAACAACCGGCTGCGCATTTCGCTGGCGGTAGCGGGGTTTTCGCGCGAGGACCTGACGATTTCGGTCGAGGACCGGCAGTTGATCGTGCGCGGGCGGCATGGCGAGGAGGCGGAAGGGCGCGTCTTCCTGCACCGAGGCATCGCGGCGCGCCAGTTCCAGCGCCGTTTCGTGCTGGCGGAGGGCATCGAGGTGCAGAAGGCGCATACAGAAAATGGCCTGCTGCATATCGATCTCGCGCGCCCGGAGCCCGAGACCCACACCCGCACTATCGAGATCGACGCCGGACCGTAGTCTCGGGCCGGTCCGTCAGCGCTGCGCCGCCTGCCAGTCGGGCGCTGTGTAGAAGGAGGCGCCGGAGGGCGGCAGGGGCGGAAGGCCTCGAATTGCATCGGCCGCCTTCTCCGCGATCATGATCGTCGGCGCATTGAGATTGCCGGTCGCGATCGCCGGCATGACGGAGCTGTCCACCACGCGCAGGCCGTCCATGCCGCGAAGCCGCAGTTCCGGATCGACGACCGCCATGGCGTCGGTGCCCATCCTGCAGGTCCCGCAGGGATGGTAGGCGCTCTGGACGGTCTCGCGCACGAAAGCGTCGATCTCCTCGTCGCTCCGCACCGCCTCGCCCGGCGCGAGTTCCCGGCCGCGATAGCGGTCGAAGGCGGGCTGGGCGAAGATTTCCCGCGTGAGGCGGACGCAGGCGCGCATCTCCGCCCAGTCGTCGGGATGGCTCATATAGTCGAACCGCACCCTCGGCGGCTCCAGCGGGTCGGCCGACGCGAGCAGGACCTCGCCGCGCGATTTCGAGCGCATCGGACCCGCATGCGCCTGGTAGCCGTGGCAGCGGACCCTCTCGCTCATGTCGTAGGAGGCCGCGAGCGGCAGGAAGTGGTACTGGATGTCCGGCCAGCGGACGCCCGGACGCGAGCGGATGAAGCCGCCGGCCTCGAAATGGTTGGTCGCGCCGAGCCCGGACCTGAACAGCACCCAGCGGGCGCCGATCAGGGCTTTCTGCAGCAGGCCCGTCGCGGAATGGAGCGTGATCGGCTGCGTGCATTCCTGCTGCACATACAGTTCCAGATGGTCCTGGAGGTTTCCGCCGACGCCGGGCAGGTCGCAAGCGACCGCAATGCCATGCTCCGCGAGATGCGCGGCCGGGCCGATACCCGAGAGCATCAGGAGTTGCGGCGAGTTGATCGGGCCGCCCGAAAGGATGACCTCGCGCCGCGCCTGCACCGTGCGGACCGCGCCGCCCTGCCGGTACTCGACGCCGGAGGCGCGTCCGTCGTCGAGCAGGATGCGGGTTGCCAGCGCGCCGGTCTCCACGGCGAGGTTGGGCCGCCCGGCGGCGGGCTTGAGATAGGCGTTGGCGGCGCTCCACCGCCGGCCCCGATGGACCGTCATGTCCATCGGCCCGAAGCCCTCCTGCCGGTAGCCGTTCATGTCTGCGGTGCGGGCATAGCCTGCCTGCCCGCCCGCCTCGATGAAGGCGGCGTAAAGCGGGTTTGTCATGGCTCCGCGCGAGGTGTTGAGCGGGCCCGAATCGCCGCGCCAGTCGTCGCCGCCGCCGCTGAAGCTTTCCGCCCGCCGGAAATAGGGCAGCACCCCGGCATAGGACCAGCCGGACGCGCCGCCCTCTGCCCAACCGTCATAGTCGAGCGCATTGCCGCGCACATAGGCCATGCCGTTGACGGAGGACGAGCCGCCCAGCACCCGGCCGCGCGGGCAATGGAGGCGCCGCCCGCCCAGATGCGGTTCGGGCTCGGTCCAGTAGTGCCAGCCATAGCGCCTGTGGCCCATGGCGATGGCGAGCGCCGTCGGCATTTGCAGGAATATGCTGCGGTCGTTGCCGCCGGCCTCGAGCACCAATACGGTCGCCCTGCCGTCCTCGGTCAGCCGGTTGGCGAGCACGCACCCCGCCGACCCCGCGCCGACCACGACATAATCGAAATTCCGGCCTTCGCTCATTGCTGCATCCCACCGCTTCTTTCCTTGCGGCGCGGTCATGGTAGCCGTACCATAGCCCGCTTTGCAGACAGCGGGATGCGGGCGGCCAACGGAACGGGAGGACAAGGCGATGACGAAGCGCGTGCGACTGGCGGCAATCGGGATCGTTTCCGCCTTGACGATGTCTTCCGCCGGCTGGGCGGCCGATGCGGATTCCTGCAAGGCGGTCCGCTTCTCGGACGTCGGATGGACCGACATTACCTCGACCACCGCCGCCACCTCGGTCGTCCTCCAAGGCCTCGGCTACGAGCCGACCGCGACGGTGCTGTCGGTTCCTGTCACCTATACCAGCCTCAAGAACGGCGATATCGATGTGTTCCTCGGCAATTGGATGCCGACGATGGAAGCCGACATCGCGCCCTATCGCGACGACGGGTCGGTCGAGACCGTGGGCATGAACCTGACCGGCGCCAAATACACGCTCGCCGTCAACAAGCTGGCGGCCGACGGCGGCATCGGGAGCTTCGGCGACATCGCCAAACACCGCGACATGCTGGAAGGCAAGATCTACGGCATCGAGCCCGGAAACGACGGCAACCGCCTGATCCAGAGCATGATCGACAAGGACGCCTTCGGCCTGAAGGGCTTCGAGGTCGTCGAGTCGAGCGAGCAGGGCATGCTGGCCCAGGTTGCGCGCGCCAACCGCAAGGAGGAGTGGATCGTCTTCCTCGGCTGGGAGCCGCACCCGATGAACGCCAATTTCGCGTTGACCTACCTCGCCGATGGCGATGACTGGTTCGGCCCGAATTTCGGCGGCGCCGAGGTGTTCACCAATGTCCGGCGCGGCTATGCCGCGGAATGTCCCAATGTCGGCAAGCTGCTGGCCAACCTCAAGTTCACGCTGGCCATGGAAAACGAGATCATGACGGCGATCCTCGACGAAAAAGAGGAGCCCGACATGGCGGCGACGGCGTGGCTCAAGAGCAATCCGGACGTGCTGGCCGGCTGGCTCGACGGCGTGACGACCATGGACGGCGGCGACGGCATGGCGGCCGTCAAGGCGCATCTGGGGCTGTAGCCGCGACGCCGGCCCGGGTGGCCGGGAACGCCGCGGGGTAGATCTTGGACTGGCTGACGGACCATAAGATTCCGCTCGGCAAGTGGATCGCGTCCTTCGTGGACCTGCTGCTCGACCACGGGGCCTGGTTCTTCGACTACCTGTCCGAGGTCCTGAAATTCCTGATCGAGGGCGTAGCCGGCCTGGCGCTGGCCGTGCCGGCGCTCGTCCTGGTGCTGGTGATCGCCGGCCTCGCCTTCTGGCTGCACCGGTCCTGGAAGCTGGTCGCCGCGGTCGTGCTGACGCTGCTTCTGGTCATCAATCTCGGCTACTGGGAGACGACGGTCCAGACGCTGACCCTGATCCTGTTCTCGACCGCGATCTGCATCGCCGTCGGCGTGCCGGTCGGCATCGCGGCGGCGCACCGGCCCTGGCTCTACAACGCCATCCGGCCGGCGCTCGACCTGATGCAGACGATCCCGACCTTCGTCTATCTGATCCCGACCATGATCATGTTCGGTCTCGGCGTGGTGCCGGGCCTGATCTCGACCGTAATCTTCGCCATCCCGGCACCGGTCCGGCTCACCCATCTCGGCATTTCCAGCGTGCCCCGGCCGCTGGTCGAGGCCGGGGAGGCCTTCGGCGCGACGCGGCGCCAACTGCTGTGGAAAGTGGAGCTGCCGCACGCCATGCCGACCATCATGGCGGGTGTGACCCAGTGCATCATGCTCAGCCTCTCCATGGTCGTCATCGCGGCGATGGTGGGCGCGCCGGGGCTCGGCGTTCCCGTGCTGCGCGCGCTCAATACCGTCAACATCGCCAAGGGGTTCGAGGCCGGGCTCGCCATCGTCATCGTCGCCATCCTGCTGGACCGCATCTGCAAGCAGAGAGGCGGCGGCAAGGAACGGGGCTGAGCCATTCACGCCATCGACCTGAAGAATGTGGACATCCTGTTCAGCGGCGATACCGGGGCCGCGCTGGACATGCTCGACCGGGGCGCTGACCGGCAGGAAATCCAGGACGAGACGGGCTCTGTCGTGGGCGTCGCCGGCGCGTCGCTCGCCGTTCGGCCGGGCGAGATCTGCGTGCTCATGGGCCTTTCCGGCTCCGGCAAATCGACCCTGCTCCGCGCCGTCAACGGCCTCTGCCCCGTGACGCGCGGCGAGGTGCTGGTGCGCGACGGGGAGGCGATGCTCGACATGGCCGGCTGCGATGCCGCCACGCTCCGGCGGATGCGCATGGAGCGCATCGCCATGGTGTTCCAGCAATTCGCGCTGCTGCCCTGGCGCACCGTGCATGAGAATGTGAGCTTCGGGCTGGAGCTGCGCGGCCTCGGCCGGGCCGAGCGCGACGCCATCGTCGAGGAGAAGCTGAAGCTGGTCGATCTCGACCGCTGGCGGGACCGTTTCGTGCATGAGCTTTCCGGCGGGATGCAGCAGCGGGTCGGCCTCGCCCGCGCGCTTGCGACCGATTCCGACATCCTGCTGATGGACGAGCCCTTCTCCGCCCTCGACCCGCTGATCCGGGAGTATCTGCAGGACGAGTTGCTGGACCTGCAGCGCCGGCTCGGCAAGACGATCCTGTTCGTCAGCCACGACCTCAACGAGGCGCTGAAGCTCGGGCGCCATATCGCGATCATGGAGGCGGGCCGCATCGTCCAGTTCGGCGAGCCGGAGGAGATCGTGCTGAACCCCGCCAACGCCTATGTGGCGGAGTTCATCGCGCATATGGACGCGCTCAACGTGCTGCGCTGCCGCTCGCTGATGACGCCGGTCGCCAACATTAGGCGCGAGGGCGAGACCCTGCTGCTCGACTGGTCCGGGCGGAACCGGCTCGCACTGGGCGGCAAGGGGGAGCCCGTGGAGGCGACGGTCGAGCCCCGCCCCGCCTCGCTCCGGCATTACACGCCCGACATGGACCTTGCGGCGCTCACCGGCAGCGATATTTGTGCGGCGCCCACCGACCTCAGGATGCGCCGCGCGATAGAAATCCGCCATCGCACCGGCCGCCCGGTGCTGATGGTCGAAGAGGGCCGGCTGGTCGGCGTCATCGGCGACGACGAAATTTACCGCGGCCTGCTGAGCCAGGGCGCCCCGGCCGCGCGGATGCCGGAAAGGGGTTGACGTTCCCGCCGCCGTTGCGGCAGCCGATTTTGACGCGCGATTATTCCGCCGGTTCGGGCGCGGCGTCGTTGCGTCTCAGGATATAGTTTTCGATGAAGGTGAGCTTGCCCTTCATCTCCGCCAAATCCTGCTCGACCCCGCGAAGCCGGTCGTCGAACCGGTCCAGACGGTCGCGAATTTCCCGGATACCGGATCGCAGCCAGACGAACACGACCAGAAGGACGGCCGGCGTAATCCAGGGCGCGAAATCGGCAACGGTCATAGGCGCATTCTCGCGGCGCGCACATGGCAAGGCAATTCGGCGGTCCGCCGCCCCCGTCAGGCGGCGTCGATCAGGTGCATGAAGGAGCCGGCGACATTGCCGCGCACGAGGCCGGCCGGGCCGAGCGGGCGGCCATGCGCGTCCGCCGCCTCGAACAGCGGCTCGCCCGGTCCTTCGCTCAGCACGCGCGCATAGTGGAACTCGTGGCCTCGGAACGCGCGGCCGAGCGGGAAGCCTGCGCGCGCGTCCAGGCAGCGGTAGCCCAGCCGGCGGGCGGGCTCGGCGAAGCTCGTCTCCAGCGCCAGCAGGCCCGCCATGGCGTGGCGCCGGCCCTCGGCGTCCGCCAGCCCCTCGCCCAGCACCATGTAACCGCCGCATTCGCCGTAAACCGGCCCCTGATGGCGGCGGAGCGCGCCCAGGAAGTTGCCGGCCGCCGCGATGCGCCCGGCATGGAGCTCGGGATAGCCGCCCGGAAGGAAGACCGCGTCGCCGTCCGGCGCCTCGTCGGCGAGCGGCGAGAAGAATGCGATCTCGGCCCCGGCGCGCCGCCAGCCGGCCAGCACATGCTCATAGGCAAACGCGAAGGCTTCGTCGCGGGCGACCGCGATGCGCCCGCCAAGGGGCGGCAGGGGCGCCCCGCCCGTTTTCGACACCTCCGCCATCCGCAACGGGCCGAAGGGAAACGCCGCCGCCGGCACCATGTCCGCCGCGCGGTCCAGCCAGGCTTCGAGCGCGGGATGCTCGCCGGCCTGCACCAGCCCCAGATGGCGCGACGGCAGGGCGAGTTCGCGGTCGCGCCGGAGCGCGGCGAGCACCGGCACCGCGCCCGCCCGCTCGCGCAACAGCGCCTCATGGCGGTCGCTCGCGACCCGGTTCAGCACCGCCCCGGCGATGCGGATATCGCTGCGGTGGCGCGCAAACCCCTCCAGCAGCGCGGCGACCGACTGGCCCTGGCGCGCGCAGTCCACCGCGAGCACGACCGGCCAGCCGGTGAGCGCCGCGAGGTCCGCGGTGGAGCCGCCGCCGCCCTCCGCGCCGTCGAACAGCCCCATCGCGCCCTCGACGACCGCAATGTCCGCACCCGCATCGAGCGCCGCCGCGAGGGTTTCGGGGCGCATGGCCCAGGGGTCGAGATTGCGGCAGGGCCGTCCCGCGGCGGCGGCGAGGAAGCCCCCGTCGATATAGTCCGGCCCCGCCTTGAAGGGCTGCACGGCGAGCCCCTGCCGGACGAGCGCCCGGACGAGGCCCGCGGCAATTGTCGTCTTGCCGCTCCCCGAAGCCGGGGCGGCGAGCACGACCCCCTTCACAGCAGGCGTTTCAAGGCCGCCGCCATGTCGGCTGCGGTCGCCGTATGGCCGAAATGGGTGACATAGCGCCCGTCCCCGTCCATCAGGAACAGGATCGAGGAGTGGTCCACCAGGTAGCCGCCGTCATCCTCCGGGGCGGCCTTGCGGAAGTAGATGCGCCAGGCGCGGGCGGCGGCGGCGGTCTGTTCCAGCGTGCCGGTCAAGCCCACCGTGCCGGGATGGAAATGGCCGGCATACTCCTTGACGATTTCCGGCGTGTCGCGCTCGGGGTCGATGGAGATGAAGACCAGCCGGACCTTCGACGCCAGCTCCGGGCCGATCGCGTCCAGCGCCCCGCTCGCATTGAAGAGCGTGGTCGGGCACACATCGGGACAAAAGGTGTAGGCGAAATAGACCAGCATGTGCCGGCCCTCGAAGTCCCGTTCCGTCACCTTGCGCCCGTCGCCGTCGATCAGCTCGAACGACCCGCCGACCGCCGGCCGGCCCTCTTCCGGCCGGCCCTCCAGCGCCCACCAGAGCCAGTAGCCGGCGAGCGCTGAGACGAGGGTGCCGGAGACGAGCAGCCCGATTTGCAGGCCCCTGCGCATGGGAGCGGCGGCGGCGCCTCAGAGCGCCAGCCGCAACAGCGCCGCGAACACGGCGACGAGCTGGATCATGTTGACGAAGGCCCCGCGCTTGTGGGCGCGCGCGAACTCCTCCGCCGCGCCGTATTCGCCGCGTTCGCGCGCATCGAACAGGCGCTGGGTCTGCGGCATGGTCACATAGCGCGAGGCAAGGAAGGCGGCCATCACCATTGCCATGATCGCGGCGTCCCACGGCTGCACCGCGAGCGCCGAGACCGCCGCGATGCCGGAGCCCACGGCCATGAGGACGTAATAGGGGCCGAAGGCGTCGCGCATGAAGGCGTCGGCGACCGGCTTGTCGAGGCTGCGGAACACCATCGGCGCGAAGAAGCCGGTGAAGGTCACCATGCCGCCGAACACGAGCGCGCTCGCCGCCACCGCGATTCCGAGAAGGATGGTCTCCAGGCCCGCCATGCCGCCCCGCCGCTGCCGAGACTTCCGGTATAGCCCCCCGCCGCCCCGTCGGAAAGGGGCACGCCGGGTTACCCGGTCTTGCGGAACCGGCGCAGGAAATTCCAGATTTCCTCGGCGCTCTCGATGTCGCGGTTTTGCACGCCGGCCCATTTGCGCCATTCGTCGGGCAGAGGCTCGTAGCTCGGCCAGTTGTGACCGCCGCCCTTGACCTTCAGGAGCTTGACGGCACCCTCGACCGTGCAGCCCGTCCAGCGCATTTCGAGCACGCGGCTGTCGTCCCGGCCGTCCCGGTAGTCGCGAAGCGCGCCTTCCTGGCCGGTCCAACCGTTGAGCAGGCGGAAATGCTCCATCGTCTCCGGGATCGACAGCTCGCGTCCCGTCGGGAAGATCCACCCGTCATAAGGCAGGACCGCGTCGAATGTGCCCGCGATGACCATGATCGGCACCGGCGCCACGGCGGCGCATGTGTCCCGGTGTCCCTCGAACATCGACCCGGCTCCGGGCGCGGCGGCCGCAAACGGCATCCCGGCGGTGCAGAGCAGCCTGTAGGACATGATGGCGCCATCGGAGAACCCCGTCAGATAGACCCGGTGCGGGTCTGCCAGGCCCTCTGCGACAAGATGTGAGACCAGGGCGAAGACGAACCCGGCATCGTCCGCCTCCCGCCTGTCCTCCAGCCGGGTGTCCTTCAATCCGTCGAACATGTTCCATCGCCCGAGCCAGGCATGCGGATAGGCGGTAACGAACCCCTCCCGGCCCGCTACCCGGTCGAGTGCTTCCCAGGCAATCCCCGACAGGTCTTCGCGCTCCGCCAGGGCCGGCTCCCTGCTGCGGAAACCGTGCAGCGACACGACCAGCGGCGCGGGAGCCGCCGCCCCCGCTTCGGTGTTCTGCAGGTAGTACCGCCGCTCGACCCCCTGGTGCAGCAGGGTCCGCACCTCCCCGGCAGCGACAGGCGAGTTATCGAACCTCTCTGCGCAGGACGGCAGAACAAACACCGCAAGAATCGCGGCAACGGCTTGCAGGGAACGCCGTTTCGGTGTCCTGGGCATCGGCTGACCTTCCGAACGCGCAATCGGCCTGAGAGGGAAGCGATGGTGAACGGCGGCAGGACTACAAGGAAAATGCCTTTCCCGCGACTTCCATCCACGGCCGGCATTTCGGGGATCGGGTTTCGGGGGCGTATTCCCGGGCCGGTGCGCCCGATGGCGCGGCTCCAACGGCTCGCCGGCCAACAGCCGGTCCACTTCGGCCCACAATCTGTCGAGGTCCTTGCTGCGCCGGCGGCAGCGTCGGAGGTCTCTCTCGAACCACCTGGTTACAAGCAGCCGCATGCCTCAGCGATGGGCGTATCCGTTCCGTCAGACCGGGGCACGTTGACCCCTTACGGGCAAGACACGCCCGGCAAGAGCGCCCTGAGGGCCTGATTGACTCTCGGTTCGCGCGACAATATGCGGATGAGCCGGTATCGTCGCAGGGACCGATATCGAGCTGCGCGCTGCACCCGAGTCGAACGTGCCGGGACCGTCGCAAGCGTTGCATGCAGGCGACCCACCGCGTGTGGACGCCCGGCTCGCCCACCGTGACGCGCTATTGAAGCCAAGGAGACAACGAGATTGGAAGATGAGCGAAGGGAATTCGTGTTCCCCAAGATGAGGATAGCCACAGAGGGGGCGTTCCTGACGCCGCAAGGGAACTACGTTCAGACGATGTACGTGGATCTGTCGGGACAGATAGAGAAGGACGGTATGCGTCTTGTCAAGGCGACGGAGTCCCAATATGGCCTCGCGACAGCATCCACGATTCGCTTGTCGCGCCCTGGAGCCTTCCGGGATAAGGGTGAAGTGCTGATCCAAGACGAACAAGAGGGCCGCGCGCGGATGTCGTCCAGCGAGACGGTCGAGGTGCCGAGCGAGGAGCCGCAACTGTCAGCGGAACGGGTCTCAGCCTTGAACGCTGGGCTCCAACTCTCACGCACGAAGATGTCGTTGAGTGGGAGCGAGCGGCATACCGAGTCGAAGAGCAGCAGGCAGGCGGCGACGTTCGGCGCCGACTGGCTGATTTACTGCATGTCGATGCGCCCTTCCGAGGATAAGGAGAACGCTTGGAGGAGGTCGTTTCCCGACAGCTATACGAGTTTCACGTCGGTCTATCGCCCGACCCAATTCGCCCAAGGCTTGGGGCTCGGTGTGTGCGAGCATATCGGCGTACGTGGAAAGGCAGAGCCAGCGCGCGCGACTTTTGGAGGATTCAGAACCGTGGAGGAGCAGCGGCGGTCCCAGATCGTGGTGCACGGGCCGATGCTCTATGTGGACAGCCCCTATCAGTGCATCGAGCAGGCCGAACCGGGCTGGGAGAAACTCTCTGCAATGATCTTTCTGAAGTCGCGGGAGCGTGACTACGCGGCACAGATGGAATACCGATTCGCGATGCTGTCAATCGGCCCAGAGGTCGGAGAGGTGTTCGACCTTCCAATGTCGGGCATGCTCAAGGACTGTCTGTTTCCAGTGAAGTACCCGGAAGGCAAGCTGGAGAAGACGGTGGCGGAAGTCTCCAAAGATGAGTCACCGGCAAATCAAGAGCGGGAGACGGGCAGAACATACACCTACAGGCGGCAAATTACGCGTGGTCGACGTTCGAGTTGGAATCAGGAACAGCAGAATTCGGCAGATTCGAGAGAAGAAGTTGTCGAAGAAGTTGTGACGTCGCCGGAGGAGGTGCCGGAACCATTCCCTTCGGACGAAGAGCAGCGACCGGACGTCATCATATTGCACCAGATTGGGACGCAGATTCGGTTCGTCCACGAAGCGTATCGCGATGAAGAAACAGAACACTGGCGCGTGGAGACGCTTCGACAGAACCCGGCATTGGCAGAGGGTCCGCCCATCGGGACTCCGCCGACCGGACTGGTTATTCCGCCCACATTGCGGTACGACACTGTGGACGAAAACCCAATTGACCCGCGGCTTGTGTTGGAGTTCTGCCTAAATCCGAGTCAGCCCAAACCGCCAATTCCCTACGATGGTCTCTCGCGGTGCACTCCGGCGGAGCTTACGCATGTCGTGGAGTGTGGGCAGTCGCTTCGAATGGCGGTCGACCTGCTGGAGGGAGAGAAACGAGCGGCGGCGGCGGCGTCAGCATGGTACGCCCACCGCTTCATTCTCGATCTTGTGACCCAGTTCGGGCCCATTGCGGGCAGCGTGTGCATCATTCGTGACAGCTTGGCAGTCGTCCAATTGGAACCGGCACCGCTTACCAAGGCCATGGCGTGGGTGATTCTCTCGGGCACCGGGACTTATCTGCTCAACATCGACGACGGAAGGGTGGAAGAGAAGGTCTTTCCGGGAGGTTCTTCGCGGGCGGGACGAATGGGCCCTGAAGTATATGTCGAATTGTTGGCGCGCTATGGCTGGCGCCGGAAACACGACGGCTGAGCGGTAGAGTGCACGCCACAATCACTAGAAACCTGCAAGGGAGCGAAAGGCCCATGACGGCCTTCCGTAGCCCGCGGTGCGCAGAAAATCACCCTCCGGCCGCCGGAATGTAGCGCCGATCCGGTTAGTTCCACGGCCTGTTGGAACGGTTACCGATGGGCTGCCTTCATTGCGTCCAGAGTCTCGTACTCGGTGAGTTCGTCGCGATCGTAGGCTTGTCGCAACGCTTCGCGCGTCTCCGCGTTGGGAACCTTGACTGCGAATGGCAGGCCGCGTTGCAGCGTGACCTGCTTGTAGAACAGCCTGATCGCCTGGGTGGCCGAAAGCCCCAATTGCGAGAACACCATCTCGGCGTCCTCCTTGAGGTCCGGTTCGACACGGGCGCGGATCGTGGCCGTCTTGGTCATGGCGCGTCCTCCTGGGTGACAAATGTATCACGAATGGGGAACAGTTCAATCGACCGGATGAGCACCGGTTTCCACATGCCGCTGCCTTCCCGAATACCGCTCACCCCTCCCCCAGCTTCCTCAGCCAGTCGAGGCGGAGGCGGGGGGCGGCTATGGGGCCGAGGGCTATGACGGCCGGGGGTTCGGCCTTGCGGGCCGCCTGGCCGAGGCCGGCCAGCGTGGTTTCGATGACATGCTGGCGGGGGGTGGCGGCGTGGCTGACGATGGCGGCAGGCTCGTCGGGCGCGCGGCCGTGGGCCATCAGACGGGCCGCGATGGCGTCGATCCGCCGGAGCGCCATGTAGAACACCAGCGCCGGCGAACCCCTTGCCAGCGCCTCCCAGTCGAGGCCGCTTTCCTCCGGCGCGGCATGGCCGGAGACGAAGGTGACGGCGGAGTTGGCGTCGCGATGCGTCGCCGGGATGCCGGCATAGGCGAGACCGCCGATGCCCGCCGTCACGCCCGGCACGATGCGGAACGGCACGCCCGCGGCCGCCAGCGCCAGCGCCTCCTCGCCGCCGCGCCCGAACACGAACGGGTCGCCGCCCTTGAGGCGCAGCACGCGGGCGCCCGCCTTCGCCTCGGCGACGAGCCGGGCGGAAATGTCCGGCTGGCAGGGCGAGGGCCGCCCGCCGCGCTTGCCCGCATGGTGGATGCGCGCGCCCGCCCGCGCCATTGCCAGCACGCCCGGATCGACCAGTGCGTCATGCACCACGACATCGGCGTCTTCGAGCGCGCGGGCCGCCAGCAGGGTCAGCAGGCCGGGGTCGCCGGGGCCCGCGCCCACGAGCCAGACCTCGCCCGGCGCCAGCCTCGGCAGGTCCGGCGTCATTTCCCGAGAAGATGCAGAAGCAGCAGGGAGACCGGCGTCATCCGCGCGATGGGGCCGCGCACGAACTGCCCAACTGCCTCGGCGACTTCGGGCGGCGGCGGCTCCGCCGGCAGGTCGAGGCCGCCGACGAGCCCGGCCGAAGCCTCCCGCGCCGCCTCCGCCCCGGCGGCAATCGTGGCGGCAAGCCGCCCGTCCCGGTCGAGCGCCGCAAGCTGCACCCAGGCGAGCGCCAGGTAGCCCGGCCAGTAAGCCAGATGCCGGTAGAGGCTGGCCACGACATTATCGCCGCTATTGCCGAGTTCGTTCAGCCGGAGCACCAGCTCGCGCACCTCCGGCGAAAGCGCCTCCATTGCGGGGATGGGCGGGAGCTCGCCCTCGACCGCCGCGCGCGCGCCGTCCCCGGCCGCCGGAACGGAACCGCGCGCCGGCGCGCCTTCCAATGCCTGCAGCAGCGCGCCGAGGGCGGCGAGGTTCAGCCGGTTGCCGCGGTCGTAGCTCGCCAGAATGTGCAGGATCGCCGCGTTCTCCGCCTCGCCCAGGCCCATCGCCGGCAGCATCTCGCGGGGCCAGGGCGGCAGGTCCGGCAGCGGCGTGCGCGCCTGGATCGCCGCCGCTGCGGCATCGGCCGCGCCGCCCGCATAGAGCGGGCGGACGGCGCCCCACGCCCATTCCAGCGCACCGGGAAAGTGTGCGAGGCGGCGCCAGATCAGGTTCACCACCGGCACGCCGAGAACGTCCCGGATGTCGGCATAGAGGGCGGCGGCGCGGCCGGTCGCCTCGCTCTCGGGCAGGGTGGGCATGGTATCGGTCATGGCGCCCTGTTTATGTCCGCTTCCGTCCGGGCCGCAAGGGCCTACAATCGGAAGCGCCATGGCGGAACTGAGACGCGGCTGGACGACGGGCGCCTGCGCGGCGGCGGCGGCGCGGGCCGCCTGCGAGCGCCTTTTCACCGGCCGCCTGCCCGACCCGGTCACGATCGACCTGCCGCGCGGCCTCAAGGCCTCCTTTGCGCTCGCCGAGACCGGCGCGTGGATCGGCGTGGAGAAGGACGCGGGCGACGACCCGGACGCCACGCACGGCGCCATCGTGCGCGCCCGGCTGCACCCCGCGCCGCCGGGCTCGGGCGTGCGTTTCCGGGCGGGCCCCGGCGTCGGCACTGTCACCCTGCCCGGCCTGCCGCTTGCCGTCGGCGAGCCGGCGATCAATCCCGGCCCGCGCGCCATCATCGCCGACAACCTGCGCGCCGTCGCCGACGAATACGGGCTCCCGGCCGATATCGAGGCCGAGATCGGCATCGGGAACGGCGAGGCGCTGGCGCTGAAGACGGCCAATGCGCGGCTCGGCATCGAGGGCGGGCTCTCGGTGCTCGGCACCACGGGGGTCGTCATCCCCTATTCCTGCGCGGCCTGGATTCATGCGGTCCATCGCGGCGTGGATGTCGCGCGCGCCGCGGGCCTCGACCGTATCGGGGCGGCGACCGGGCGCGGCTCGGAGGAAGCGTTGCAGGCGCTGCTCGGCCTGCCGGCGCACGGCATGATCGACATGGGCGACTTCGCGGGCGCGCTGCTGAAATATCTCCGCCGGCGGCCGGTGGCGCGGCTCAGCCTTGCGGGCGGCTTCGGCAAGCTCTCCAAGCTGGCGGCAGGACATCTGGACCTGCATTCCGACCGCGCCCCGGTCGATATCCCGCGCCTGGCGGCGGACTTGAAGGCGCTCGGCGGGCCGGACGCGCGCGGGGCGCACAGCGCGGGTGCGGTGCTGGAGCTGGCCGGCAGCCTGCCGCTCGCCCGGCGCATCGCCGAGCAGGCGCGCGAGACGGCGCTCGCCGTGCTCGCCGGCGGCACGGAAGTCGATGTCCGCGTGTTCGACCGGCGTGGCCGGGTAATCGGCGAGGCTGGCGTAAATCGGAGAGGAGATTTACACGGATAGGCCGGTATCGACCTGCTCGGAGCGGGCCTCGCGCCTGCCGCCTGACGAAGCTACATCGCAAGTGAGCCAGACTCGGGATTCCACGCCGAATTACGGGTCGTGGGCGTCTCAAAGGGTGAAGAGGCCAGCGGAACGGAGTGCGGGGCGTTCGGCGAGGGCCTCGGGCGGTTCACCGGATGGGGCGGCCCTCGGACGAGCAGGCGCGCCGGGCCTTCGGCCATCCATCGGCGCACCGCTTCACGAATGGAACTGACATCGCATCTCAGCGATACACGTCTCTACGGTGGCGCACCCGGATCACCAGCACGACGAGTTCCCCCTCCTGAATCTCATACACGATCCGATACTCCCCGACCCGGATTCGCCGCAATCCGCGCAGCTCACCCTTCAGGGCGGTCCCCGTGAACGGGTTCCCGGCGAGGCCATCGATCGCCTCAGCGATTCGCGCGCGTGCCGGCTTCGCGATTCGGGCCAGCTCCCTGGCCGCGCTCCCTTTAATCCTGACGGAGTAGGCCACGCCTGACGTCATCCCAGTCGAGCACCGGGTCGCTTGGGTCGCGGAGTCGGTCTATCGCGACACTCAGGTCGTCGAAATCCTCGACGTAGCGCTCGATGGCCTGGCGGATCACCTCCGCGCGAGAACGCTTGAGATCCCGGGCGGCGTCGTCGAGGGCCTTGACCAGTTCATCGGGAAGCCGGGCTGTGACCTGACTCATGGTTGACTCCGAGCGAAGTCGTACGATGTCGAAGACATTATACTACTGTCAAGCCGTCGATCGATCAATCCCGGCGCATAGCCGGATGCCAAGGCTGACCGGCGCGCAGCGAGGCGAGCCAGGTCCGAGCACCTTGACGCGTGCCTCGGCGAGGATGACATTCCTCATGTGTTTTCTCCCGGCTCCAGTTGCGGCATTTGTTTCCCAGTTGCAAATCTCGGGACAACAACGACGCTTTGTCAGATAGTTGGCGCCCATCGGCGCGAGGCCGGTGTCTAGACCCCGCGTGCTGATCCTGGGCGGGACGGGCGAGGGGGCGGCGATTGCGCGCGCGCTCGACGGGCGGGCGGCTGTCACGAGTTCGCTCGCCGGCCGGACGCGGCGTCCGGCGGCGCTGGCGGGTAAGGTCCGGACCGGCGGCTTCGGCGGCACGGCGGGTCTCGCGTGCTATCTCCGCGAGGAGCGCATCGAGAGGCTGATCGACGCGACGCACCCCTTTGCCGCGCGTATCTCCGCCCATGCGCGCGAGGCGGCGGAAAGGGCGGGCGTGCCCCGGCTCGCGGTCGAGCGGCCGATGTGGCGGCGGGAGCCGGGGGACCGCTGGCTTTGCGTGGCGGATGCCGGGGAGGCCGCCGCCGCGCTTGCCGGCTTGCCGGACGCGGTGTTCCTGACGCTCGGCCCCGGCGACCTCGACGCCTTTGCAGGGCTCCCGCACCGCCGCTTCGTGCTGCGCCGCATCGACCCCGGCCTTTCGCCGCTGCCGGGTGCGGATGTGGTGCTGGCGCGCGGTCCGTTCGACCTCGCGGACGAACGCCGGCTGTTCGATGACTACGGTATCGGGACGCTGGTGACGCGCGCTTCCGGCGGCGCTGCGACGGAAGCCAAGATCGCCGCCGCGCGCGAACGCAACATTCCCGTCGCGATGATCCGCCGACCGCCGCTGGAGCCGGGCCCGCGTGTTTCCAGCGTCGAAGAAGCGGTCGAGTGGGCGCTCAGCAGCGCCGGCAGCGGACCTTCTTGAACACCCGGTCGCGGTCGCCGTCCACGGCCAGCCAGTCCAGCAGGCAGCGCAGCGCCTTGCCGCGGTCCGGCAGGCGGTAATCCTTCACCACGTCGTCGAGCAGGGTCAGCATGTCGGGGTTCAGCTCGACCTCGACCTTCACCTTGTCTCCGGCCATCGCTTCGCGCCTCCGTTACAGCAGCGTCGCCGCCAGCATTGCCAGCAGGACTATCACCCCGCCGGTGGACCAGCCGAGGAACGTGCAGAAACCGCCCCAGATGTGCTGGTGACGCGCCTCTTCCGCTGCCGCATTGTATTCCGCCATCGGGCGCCAACCTCCCCGCGAGACAAGCCCGCAATACTATAGCCGGACGCCTGTTGGCCTCACTGCGACGGATTGACCGGCAGACGGTCCGGATCTACCGCCACGACCCGTTCGTTCTCGACGCGCACCCTGCCCTCGGCGATCCAGCCGACCGCCATCGGCAGCACATGGTGCTCACGCGCCAGCACACGGGCCGCCAGCGTCTCCTCCGTGTCGTTCCGGAGCAGGGGCACCGCCGCCTGGAGGATAATCGGCCCGGCGTCGAGCTCGGCGCGCACGAAATGCACCGTGCAACCGTGCCACCCCACGCCGGCTTCCAGCGCGCGGCGATGCGTGTCGAGGCCCCGGAAGGCCGGCAGCAGCGAGGGGTGGACATTGACCGACCGGTCGCGCCAGCGCGCCACGAATTCCGGCCCCAGCACGCGCATGAAGCCCGCCAGCACCACGAGCTCCACCTCCGCCGCCCGGAGCTCCGCGTCGAGCGCCTCCTCGAAGGCCGCCCGGTCGGCGAAATCCCGGTGCGGCACCGTCCGGACAGGCACGCCGGCCGCCGCGGCCTTGGTGAGGCCGGGGGCGCCGGGCACATTCGATACCGCGAGCGCGACCTTCCACGAGGCGGCGCCGGCGTCCAGCAACGCCTGGAGGTTGCTGCCCCGGCCGGACAGCAGCACGCCGACCCTCACCGCCGCCAACCCTCGAGGCCGTCGAGCACGACACCCTCGCCTTCCACGACTTCGCCGAGCCGGAAGACCGTCTCGCCGGCGGCCTCGAAGCCTGCCGCCAGCGCGTCGGCCCTGTCCGGCGCGGCGGCGACGGTCATGCCGATGCCGCAATTGAAGGTGCGGGCGAGCTCTTCCGGCGCGATATGGCCCGCAAGCCACTCGAAGACGGGCGGCAGGGGCCAGGCGGCGCAGTCGATCCGCATGGCCAGGCCCGGCGGCAGGCCGCGCGGCGGGTTCTCGACGAGGCCGCCGCCGGTGATGTGCGCGAGCGCCCGCACGCCGCCCGCGGCCAGCGCCGCCAGCACGGGGCGGACATAGATGCGCGTCGGCGCGAGCAGCGCCTCGCCGAGCGCGCCCTCCGAGAAGGGCGACGGACCCGAAAGGTCGAGGCCCTCCCGCTCAACGATCCGGCGGACGAGCGAGAAGCCGTTGGCGTGCAGCCCGTTGGAGGCGAGGCCGAGGACAACATCGCCCGGTCGGGCGCCGGGGTCGTCCATCCGCTCGCGCTCGACCGCGCCGACGGCGAAGCCTGCGAGGTCGTAGCGCCCGGCAGGATAAAAGCCCGGCATTTCCGCCGTCTCGCCGCCGATGAGCGCGCAGCCGGCGGCGACGCAGCCCTCCGCGATCCCTTCCACCGCTTCCGCCGCGGCATCCGTGTCGAGCGCCCCGGTGGCGAAATAATCGAGGAAGAACAGCGGCTCCGCCCCCTGCGCGGCCAGGTCGTTGACGCACATCGCCACGAGGTCGATGCCGGTGCCGCGATGGCGCCCGAGCGCCTGTGCGATCTCCAGCTTGGTGCCGACCCCATCCGTGGCCGCCACCAGCACCGGGTCGCGGAATCCGGCCGCGCGGAGGTCGAAGAAGCCCCCGAAGCCGCCGAGTTGCGCGTCGGCGCCCGGCCGCGCCGTTCGCGCCGCTGCCGGCGCAATGCGGCGCACCAGCGCCTCCCCGGCGTCGATATCGACGCCGGCCGCCTTGTAGGTAGGACGTTCCGCGCTCGCCATGTCCCCTCCGGGCCGGTATAGTCCGGGGAGACAATATCCATCGGGCGAAGGGGCGCAATGCGAGCGTTTTTCGGGCCGGCGGCGGCGCCAACGCCGCCATCCCTACGATCCGCCGCGTTGCGCGCGGCGGCGGTGCTCCTCGCAGCACTTGCGGCTCTGCTGCCGGGCGGGCCGGCCGCCGCGAAGGTCGATCTCTATACGGTGCAGGGCATTTCCGTGGACGAGACGGCGCCTTCCGCCGCCGAGGCCAAGCAGGCCGCCATGGCCGAGGCCCAGGCGATGGCGTTCGATGCGCTGCTGCGCCGCCTGACGCTTCGCGAAGACCGCGGGCGCCTTCCGGCCCCGGACCCCGCGGTTGTGGCGGCGGCGATGCGCACCGTGCAGGTGCTGGACGAGCGCCAGTCGCCGGTGCGCTATATCGCGCGCGTCTCGGTCGGCTTCCATCCCGAGCCGGTGCGCACGTTCCTGCGCGAAGCGGGCATCCCGTTTTCGGAGGCCGTGAGCGGGCGTGTGGCCGTTTTCCCCGTCTATGACTGGGGCCCGCTGCGCCTCCTGTTCGAGGACGCCAATCCCTGGCGCGCGGCCTGGGCGAGCCGGCCGGCGGCGAACGACCCGGTGCCGCTTGCGCTGCCGGCGGCCGGCGACCCCGCCATGCCGGCGGCGGACAGCGCGGCCGAGGGCGACCGTGCGCGCCTGTTGCAGGCTGCCGCCCGCATCGGCGCCCGGCGCGCGCTGGTCGCCCATGCCGTCTATCGCCTGGAGGGGCAGCGCACCCGCCCCGTACTGGAGGTGGCGCTCAGGCGCTTCGGAGCGGGCGAGGCGGCGGCGGCCGAGACGCTGCGCGTCGAAGGCCGGGCCGGGGAAACGGTCGAGAGCCTCTGCGCGCGCGCCGCGGGCGAGGTGGCGGCCGAGATCCAGGAAAGCTGGAAGCGGGCCAATCTGGTCGCGGCGGGCGCGCCGGCGGAGCCGTTCGAGGCAACGGCGCCGCTCGGCGGGCTGGCCGACCTCATCGCGATGAAGGACGCGCTTGCAGCGGCCGGCGGCGTCCGGCAGGTCCGGCTGGCGGAACTGGCGCGCAGCCGGGCGACCTTCCGGTTCCGGTTCGCGGGCGGCGCGGAGCGCCTGCGCGGCGTGCTGGAGCGCCAGGGCGTTGCACTCGAACGGGCCGGCGGCAATGGCTGGACGCTCCGCCCGCTCGACCGCTGAGGCCGGCGCGGCCGGACGATGACCCTGCCGAACGCGATCACGCTTGCCCGCCTGCTGGCGGTGCCGGCGGCTGTCTGGCTGGTGGTGCAGGGCTGGTACGAGGCGGCGCTCTGGCTGTTCCTGATCGCCGGCCTGTCCGACGCCGTGGACGGCTGGCTGGCCCGGCGGCTGGACCAGGTGACGCGCCTCGGCAGCCTGCTCGATCCGGTCGCCGACAAGGCGCTGCTGGTTTCGGTCTTCGTCTCGCTCGGGGTTCGCGACCTGCTGCCCGCCTGGCTGGTGATCCTGGTGGTGTTCCGCGACGCGCTGATCGTCTCCGGCTGGTTGCTCAGCCAGATACTCATGCCGTCCGCCCAGGCGGTCCGCCCGCACTGGACCAGCAAGCTGAACACCTGTGTGCAGCTTGTGTTCGCGGCCGGCGTGCTGGGCGCGCTGGCATGGCCGCTCGATATTCCGCTGGCGGCGGAAATCGCCTATGCCGTCGTCGCGACGACGACCGTGGTTTCGGGCGGGGTCTATGTCGTCGTCTGGATGCGCGGCATGATGCGGCTGGAACGAGGAGGCGAAGCGCCGTGACTCCCGCGAGACAATCGGGTATCTGGCTGGCCGTCGCGCTGGGGGCGGTGCTCTTCCTGGTATTGTTCCAGGACATCCTGTTGCCCTTCGTCGTCGGCGTCGCGATCGCCTATTTCCTCGATCCCCTGGTGGACCGGCTGGAGCGCCGGGGCGTCGGGCGCACAGCCGGGGCCTTGCTGACGCTCGCGGGCTTCGCGGTGGCGAGCCTCGGCATATTGCTGCTGCTCGTGCCGGTCGTGAACGCCCAGCTCGGCGGACTGATCGCCAGCCTGCCCGGCTATATCGAAACCCTGGAGCGCATCGTTTCCCAAGTTATGGCGCGGGTGCAGGCGGAAGTCTCGCCGGAAGACATGGAAGGCATCCGCCGGGCGCTGACGGGGCATCTCGCAACGGCCGCCGGGTGGGCCGGAGAGATCGCCGGGCGCGTGCTGGGCAGCGGGCTCGCGCTCGTCAACCTGCTCGGCCTGCTGATCGTCACGCCCGTCGTCGCCTTCTACCTGCTGCGCGACTGGGACCGGATCGTCTCCGCCGTGGACGACCTGCTGCCGCGCCGCAGCGCGCCCGTCATCCGCACCCAGGCAGCGCGCATCGACACCACGCTCGCCGGCTTCGTGCGCGGCCAGGCCACGGTCTGCATCGTGCTCGGCCTCGGCTATGGCGGGCTGCTGATGCTCGCCGGGCTCGATTTCGGCTTCATCGTCGGCATCTTCTCGGGCGTGGTCTCGTTCATCCCCTATGTCGGCAGCGTGCTGGGCGGGCTGATCTCCATCGGTCTCGCCTTCGACCAGTTCGACTCGATCTGGCGGGTCGCGCTGATCGCCGCAATCTTCGTCGCCGGGCAGGCGGTCGAGGGCAACTACCTCACCCCGAAGCTGGTGGGAGACCGGGTCGGCCTGCATCCGGTCTGGGTGATCTTCGCGCTGTTCGCCGGCGGCTCGCTGCTCGGCTTCGTCGGCATGCTGGTCGCCCTGCCGGCGGCCGCGGCAATCGGGGTGCTGACGCGCTTTGCCATCGAGCAATACCGGGAGAGCCGCCTCTATGGCTCCGATGACGCCCCTTAGCCGGCTCCGATGACGCCCCTTAGCCGGCAATTCATCCTGCATCTCGGCCATCGCACGGCCATGGGCGCCGAGGATTTCCTGGTCGCCGACAGCAATGCCGAAGCGGTGGCGTGGATCGACCGCTGGCCCGACTGGCCGGCTCCGGCGCTGACGGTCTGGGGGCCGGCAGGGGCGGGCAAGACGCATCTGGCCCATGTCTGGCAGGCGCGGAGCGGCGCCGTGCCGGTCCCGCCGGCGGCGCTGGCGGAGGCCAATCCGGTCAACCTGCTGGGCGGCCGGCAGCACCTCGTCATCGACGGGGCCGACAAGGCCGTGGACGAGCTCGCCCTGCTGCACCTCTACAACCTGCTGGCGAACCGGGGCGGCTCGCTGCTGCTGACCGCGGCCGCCCCGCCCTCGCGCTGGCGGCTCAGGACCGCCGACCTCGCTTCGCGCCTCTCGGCGGCGCCCGCCGCCGCGATCCGCCCGCCCGACGACAGCCTGCTGGAAGCCGTGCTCGCCAAGCAGTTCGCCGACCGGCAGATCGAAATCGGCCAGGATGTGCTCGACCTGCTGCTGCGCCGGATCGAACGCAGTTTCGCCGCGGCGCGCCGTGCGGTAGATATTCTGGACAGCGCGGCGCTCGCCGGCCGGCGCCGGATCACCGCCGGCCTGGTGCGGGAACTGGTCGCCGAGGGCGCATTCGAACAGGGAGACGACACTCATGGATCTCGGAATCGCGGGTAAGCGGGCCATCGTCGGCGCCGCCAGCAAGGGTCTCGGCAAGGGCTGCGCCATGGCGCTCGCCGGGGAAGGCGTGCATCTGGTCATCAATGCCCGCACGGCCTCCGAACTCGAGGCGACGGCCGCCGAAATCCGGGATGCCGCCGGCGTCGAGGTGACGGCCATCGCCGGCGACATAACGCTTCCCGAAATCCGCCAGGCGATCCTCGCCGCCTGCCCGGCCCCCGACATCCTGGTGACCAATGCCGGCGGGCCGGCGCCCGGCAATTTCCGCACCGATACCCGCGAGCGCTGGCTGGCGGCGCTGGAAGCCCAGCTTCTGGGCCATGCGGAGACGATTACCGCCGTCGTGGACGGCATGGCAGAGCGCGGCTTCGGGCGGATCGTCAACATCACCTCGCAATCGACCAAGATGCCGGTGCCCAATCTCGGCCTCTCGACGGCCGCGCGCCTGGCGCTGCACGGTTTCTGCAACACCATCTGCCGTGAGGTCATCGACCGCAATGTGACCATCAACAACCTGCTGCCGGGTCCGTTCGACACCGACCGGCTGCAGAGCGGCATCGTCCATGCGGCGAAACAGGCCGGCATCGACGAGGCGACGGCGCGCGAGCGGCGCATGGCCGCCACGCCGGCGGGCCGCTTCGGCACCGCAGAGGAATTCGGCAAGGTCTGCGCCTTCCTCTGCAGCGAGCATGTCGGCTTCATGACCGCCAACAACGTGCTGATGGACGGCGGCCTTTATCCGGGGACCTTCTGAGCCATGCACGACACGGTCATTCGCGGCGCGCGCATCGTTGACGGCTCCGGCGAACCCGCCTTCGCCGGCGATATCGCCATTGACGGCGGACGTTTCGTCCAGGCGGGCGGCAAGGCGGGGCCGGGCCGGCGCGAGATCGACGCCGACGGCCTGCTGGCCGTGCCCGGTTTCGTCGATGTCCACACGCATTACGACGGGCAGGCGACCTGGGACCCCTGGCTC
The DNA here is from genome assembly GCA_965261985.1 of Alphaproteobacteria bacterium. Classification (GTDB taxonomy): domain Bacteria; phylum Pseudomonadota; class Alphaproteobacteria; order Bin95; family Bin95; genus Bin95. The sequence continues at coordinate 1,520,991 of OZ253490.1, read as the reverse complement.
TCGCCCTCGGGCTGGCACGGCGTCACCACCGCGGTGATGGGCAATTGCGGCGTCGGTTTCGCACCCGCCGCGCCCGACCGCCACGATTGGCTGATCGGCCTGATGGAAGGCGTGGAGGACATTCCCGGCACGGCGCTTTCCGAGGGCATGAGCTGGAACTGGGAGACCTTCCCGGAATATCTCGACGCGCTTGAGACCATGCCGCACGCGCTCGACATCGGCACGCAGGTGCCGCATGGCGCGGTCAGGGCCTATGCGATGGGCGAGCGGGGCGCGGCCAACGAGGACCCGACCGGTGACGACATCGCCGCCATGGCCGATATCGTCGAGGAGGGGCTCCGCGCCGGCGCGCTCGGCTTCTCCTCGTCGCGCACCATGCTGCACCGCTCCATCGACGGCGTGCCCGTGCCCGGCACCTTCGCCGGCCACGAAGAGCTGATGGGCATCGGCCGGGCCTGCGGACGGGCCGGCCACGGCGTTTTCGAGATCGCCACGGATTTCGGCATCGGCGGCATGGACGGGCGCTTCCGCGACGATGTGGTGTGGATGCGCGACCTCTCGCGCGAGACCGGGCTGCCGGTCTCCTTCATCCTCGCGCAGTCCGACCGCAGCCCCGGAGACTGGCGGCGCATCCTGCGCTGGACCGAAACGGCGGTGGCGGAAGGCGCTAGGCTCCGCATGCAGGTGAGCGCCCGCCCGGCGGGGATGCTGATGGGCTTCGACAGCAGCATGCAGCCCTTCATGGGCCATCCGACCTATATGGAGATCGCGCATCTGCCGCTGGCGGAGCGCGTTGCCCGCCTCTCCAGCCCGGAGGTGCGCGCGCGGCTGCTCGCGGAAGAGTCCACCCGGCAGGGCAAGTTCGACGGCTATGTGTTCAACCATTTCGCCGGCATGTTCCCGCTGGGCGACCCGCCCGACTACGAACCGCCGGCCGAGCGCAGCATCGCCGGGCTGGCCGGCTCCGGCGATCCGCGCGCGACCTTGCTGGACGCCATGCTGGCCGACGAGGGCCGGGCGCTGATCTACTTCCCGCTGCTCGGCTATGCGGACGGCGATTTCGAGATGCTGCGCACCCTGCTGGAGCATCCGCTGTCCATGTTGAGCCTCTCGGACGGCGGCGCCCATTGCGGGCTCATCTGCGACGCCAGCTCGCCCACCTACATGCTGAGCTACTGGGCCCGCGACCGGCAGCGGGGTCCGCAACTGGCGCTCGAACATGCGGTGCGCCTCCAGACGCGGGGCACGGCCGAGGCTTACGGCCTGAACGACCGCGGCCTCCTGCGGGCGGGCTACAAGGCCGACCTCAACCTGATCGACTTCGACGCGCTCCGCCTGCATGCGCCGGTGATGGTGCATGACCTGCCGGCCGGCGGGCGCCGGCTGGTGCAGCACGCCGACGGCTATGTCGCCACTTTCGTCTCGGGCGAGGCGACCTGGGAGCGGCGCGAGGCCACGGGCGCCATGCCGGGCCGCCTGCTGCGCGGCCCGCAGGCGGCATGACGGCGCGGGGAAGGCTTCGGCGTTGATAAGGGCTGCCGATCTCGATCATTTCTTCCGTGCGCTCGGCCGCGCGGTGCGGGAGGCCGTGCCACCCGGCGGGCCGGAAGCCGCGCTTGCGGCGCGCATCTTCGACGCGCTGGAAACGCCTGGCAGGCCGCCGCCCGCCGGCATGCGCCCGAGCCGGCCGATCCCGGCAGGCGCGCTGGACGAGGCCTTCGCGCTTGCGGCGCGGGGGCCGGAGCCGGTGCAGCAGGTCGCAGGCGCGCTCCGGGCCATGGACCCCCGGCTCGCCTGGGGGCCGCGCCTCGGCGGCGAGGGCGCCGACCCGGCCTTCCGCAAGGCCCATGCCAATGCCGTGGTAGCGGGCGCGGACGGGCTGGAACGGCGCGAGGATGTGCGTGTCGGGGTGAACCTCGTCGCGCCGCACACCGACTATGTGAAGCATAACCACCCGCCGGAGGAGCTGTATTTCGTGCTTGCGCCCGGCGACTGGTGGCGCGAGGACCTGGGCTGGCGGGCGCGGCCGGCGGGCGGTATCCAGCACAACCCGCCCCATGCCTGGCACGCCATGCGCACCGGCGAAACGCCGCTGCTCGCCGTCTGGTGCCTGTGGACGGCGGACACCTGACACCTGAATCCAGAGAGAACGGGGGGACCGTGGCGGAGGAATTCGACGCCATCGTGGTCGGCGCGGGGTTCGCCGGCATGTACATGCTGCACCGGCTGCGCGCGCTCGGCATGCGGGCGGTCGTGCTGGAGGCCGGCGGTGATGTCGGCGGCACCTGGTACTGGAACCGCTATCCGGGCGCGCGCTGCGATGTGGAGAGCGTCCAGTATTCCTACCAGTTCGACCCGGGCCTGCGCGTGGCGGTGATCGGCACCGGGTCGTCCGCGATCCAGTCGATCCCCGTCCTTGCCCGCGAGGCCAGCCATCTGACGGTCTTCCAGCGCACGGCCAACTACTCCATCCCGGCGCATAACCGCCCGCTGCCGCCCGAATTCGTGTCGGCGGTGAAGGCGGACTACCCGGCACTCCGTGCCCGCGCCCGCACGATGCCGTCCGGGATCGACCTCGACTTCCGGCCGCTGCACGCGCTCGAGACGCCGGAGGAGGAGCGCGAGGCCGAATTCGAACGCCGCTGGGCGCATGGCGGGTTGTCCTTCCTCGGCTCCTTCGCCGACCTCCTGTTCGAGGAAGACGCCAACCGCACCGCGGCCGATTTCGTACGCGCCAGGATCGCGGACATCGTGGACGACCCGGAGACCGGCCGCTTGCTCGCGCCGGCGAACATCATCGGCTGCAAGCGGCTCTGCGTGGACACCGGCTACTACGCGACCTTCAACCGGGCGAATGTCGAGCTCGTCGATGTTTCCGAGCGCCCCGTCGAGGCGATTACGCCGGGCGGTGTGTGCGCGCACGGGCGCGAGTGGCCGGCGGACGCCATCGTGTTCGCCACCGGCTTCGACGCCATGACCGGCGCGCTGGAGCGCATCGACATTCGCGGCGCGGGCGGGCGCCGGCTGCGCGACGCCTGGGAGGAAGGTCCGCGCACCTATCTCGGCCTCACCGTCGCCGGCTTCCCCAACCTGTTCACCGTCACCGGACCCGGCAGCCCCTCGGTGCTGACCAACATGCTCCCCTCCATCGAGCAGCATGTGGACTGGATCGCCGACTGCCTGGCGGCGATGAACGGCCGGGGCGCCCGGCGGATGGAGGCGGAGCCCGAGGCCCAGGACGCCTGGGTGGAACATGCAAGCGAGACGGCCTCGCTCTCGCTGCGCTCCACCTGCTCGAGCTGGTATGTCGGTGCCAATGTGCCCGGCAAGCCGCGCGTCTTCATGCCCTATATCGGCGGCCTGCCGGCCTATATCGAAAAATGCGACGCCGTCGCCGCCGCCGGCTATGAGGGCTTCCGGATCGAATAGCGCGGCGCCGCTTGACCCGCTGCGAAGGCGGGGCCACCTTGCCGGGCATGGCGCGCGCGCTCGGACCCGCCCTCCGCAACGGCCTTCGCCGGCGCTGCCCCGCCTGCGGCGAGGGAGCGGCTTTTGCCGGCTATCTGCGCCCGGTAGCGGCCTGCGCCGGGTGCGGCGAGGCGCTCGGCCATATCCGCGCCGACGATTTCCCGCCCTATATCGCCATTCTGGTCACCGGGCATATCGTCGTGCCGTTGCTGCTGTTCGTCGAGCAGACCTGGGCGCCGGCGCTCTGGCTGCAGGTGCTGGTCTGGCCGCTGCTGGCGCTGGCTCTGATCGCCGTGCTGCTGCCGGTGGCGAAGGGCGGTGTGCTGGCCGCAATGTGGGCGCTCGGCCTCACCGGCGACGAACGCCAGGAAGAGCCGGGCAGCGGGCGGGACGGACGGCGGCCATGACGTTCTGGCGCGAGAAGCGGCTGGACGAGATGACGCCGGAAGAGTGGGAGTCGCTCTGCGACGGCTGCGGCAAATGCTGCCTGCTCAAGATCGAATGGGCGGATACGGGCGAGATCGAGCCGACCTGCGTCACCTGCCGGCTGCTCGACTCCGAAAGCTGCCGCTGCACCGACTACCCCAACCGCAAGGCCCGCGTGCCGGACTGCATCCAGCTCTCGCCGCGCAATGTCGCCGAGATCGCCTGGATGCCGTCGAGCTGCGCCTACCGCCTGCTGCATGAGGGCAAGGACCTCTACTGGTGGCACCCCTTGGTCTCGGGAGACCCGGAAACCGTGCATCTGGCGCAGATGTCCGTGCGCGGCAAGGTGATCTCGGAGGACGAGATCGGCAGCGACCAGGAAGACCTGGAACGCCATATTGTCGACTGGGCGCTTTAGGCAGGTCCGGCTCGGCGGCCGCGAGGTCCGGGTCGCCGTGCGCCGCAATCCGCGCGCACGGTGCATCTCGCTCAGCATCCGGGGCGGCGAGGTCCGTCTGACGCTGCCACCGGGCGCGAGCGAGGCGACCGGCCTCGCGTTCCTCGAGAGCCGCGGCGAATGGGTGGCGGGCCGGTTGCAGGAAACGCCGGCCCCGGTGCCGTTCGAGCCCGGCGAGACCGTCCCGTTTCGAGGCCGTCCGCGCCGGATCCGCCTCGACCCGGCGCTCCGGGACCCGCTCAGGCTTGAGGACGACCGCATCCTGCTGGCGAGCCCGGCCGGGTGCTCCCGGCTGGTGGAAGGCTGGTTGCGGCATGAAGCGCGGCGCGCCTTCGAGGAAGCCGTTGCCCGCCATGCCGCCGCGCTCGGCGTGCAGCCGCGCGGCATCGTCATCCGGGACCAGAAGACGCGCTGGGGCAGCGCCAGCGCCGCCGGACGGCTGAATTTCTCCTGGCGCGCGGTCATGGCTCCGCCCTTCGTGCTGGACTATCTGGCCGCGCATGAGGTGGCGCATCTCCGCGAGATGAACCACAGCCCCCGCTTCTGGAGCCTCTGCCGCCGCCTCTGCCCGGAAACCGACGCCGCCGAACGCTGGCTCAAGACCGAAGGCCGCGGACTGCACCGCTACGGCAAGGAGGCCTGAAAGCCGGAAGCGGCAACACCATTTCCGGCAAGCCATACGCCGCCTCTGGAAAAACATCTTTTGTCGCACTAAAATGCGTCAGGAAATGTGAGGTTGTATCGTGCAATTTCAGGAATTCATCGAGGATCGGGCATTTTCTCCGGCGCTTATCGCCGAGGCGCTGCGCACCACCCGGTCCGAGATCGCCGGCACGCTGGGGCTCGGCAAAGATGCCTTTTCGCGCGCCTCGCGGGTGCGGGCGCGGAAGACGCAGACCCGGTTGCGCCAGATGCTGGAGATCCTGAACCGCGTTGAGGCCCAGACCGGATCGCCGCTCGCAGCCTATGCCTGGTTTCGGGCCGAGCCCCTGCCGGGATTCGGCGGCGCCACGTCCGACCTGCTGGTGCGCGAAGGCAAAGCCGACCATGTGCATGCCTATCTCGACCGGATCATGGCAGGCGGCTATGCCTGAGGCTGCCCACGCCTGATGCGCTTCCGGGGGCTGGTTTACCGGGCGCACAATCCGCAATGGTCCTGGTCGCCGCTGTCCGGCGAGGGTGCACGCCGCCATGGCGGGCGCTTCAACCGGCGCGGCGTCCCGGCGCATTACACCTCGCTGGCTCCGTTGACCGCCATACGCGAAGCGGAGCCGCTCGGCCGACCGATGCAGCCGCTCACGCTTTGCGCCTATGAAGTCGATGCCGATCCTGTCTTCGACGCGCTGGACGAGGCAGAACGCCGTTCGCTGGGCGTGACGGAGTCCGACCTGGCCTGCACCTCCTGGGAAGCGGAGATGCTTGCCGGCCAGGTCCCGGCATCGCAGGCCCTGGCCGACCGCCTGATCGCGGCAGGCTATGCGGGCATGCGGGTCCGGAGTTTTGCCGCCGGGGCGGGCGCCGACGACCTCAACCTCGTGATGTGGCGGTGGGGAGAGAACCGTCCGGCGCGCGTCGCGCTCATCGACGACGAAGGCCGGCTCGCCGGACGCCGAACCCGCGAGCCCGGATTTCCGGAGGCCTGACCGGCGCAGTCAGGGATTCGGCGCAGGCCCTCCGTCCGGCTCAAGCAGGGCAAGAATGTCCGCACGGTCCCGGAGCGCATCGGCCCCTTTTGGCGTCAGGGCATAGATGCCGGGAGCCGCGCTTTCGGGCCGCTCGAACCACCCATAGTGGTCGGCATACATGATCGCCCTGGCCCGGGCCACGCCCGTAGCCTCGGCGACCGTTGCCGCTTTTGTCGGGCCGTTCCGTTGCAGGCAGACAGCGCAACGCAGGGCGTCCTGCCGGTATGCGGTCATCAGTTTCCGCCAGGTCGAACCGCCCACATTCGGGTCGCCGACGCGCCGCTGGAACTCCCGCAGCAGCCGTTCCGCCGCGCGCTTTCGCAGGCGCGGACGATAGGGGGCGGGATCGAGGAGCGTCTCCACCGCCGGTTCGGGTCCCGGCCGCACTGCGATCAGCCCCAGGCCCAACCGGCGGCAGAGCGCGAGTGCGTCGCGCTGCCGCGGCGTGCGGCCGGTGAACGGCGGCACGGCGAGATAGACGCGGTCGGAAAGACCCTGCCGCGCAATGCCCTGAAGAACCAGCGACAGCGAGAACCGTGTCTTCATCTCGACGATAACGAGCGGCTCATCTCCACGCACCGCTGCAATATCGCACCCATTGACCTCGCCCTTGACGGCATAGCCCTGGGCTTCGAGAAACGCCTTCAGGGGCGAATACAGCGCGGTCTCGCGCATGCCCGGTTCCGGCGTGACCGCCATCCGCTAGAGCGAGGCGCCTTCTTCCTCGGCGGGTTCGGTCGCGCCTGTCTGCGCGGTGATGATGGCATAGTGCTCCGGGCGGCGGTGGGCGGCGAAGTTGAAGATCGTCTCCTTGTTGAAGTGGCCTTCCTCCAGGTCGCAGTCATAGGCGACCACCTCGTCCTCCAGCGTATGCGCCTGGGCCACGATCTCCCCCGACGGCGCGATAATGCAGCTTCCGCCCATCAGATCGCAGCCTTCCTCATGGCCGGCCTTGGCGGTGCCGACCACCCAGCAGCCGTTCTGGTAGGCGCCGGCCTGCATGCTGAGATGGTTGTGCAGCATCCGCACATGGTGCGGCTCCGGCCCGAGCGAGTTGGCGGCCGGCGTGTTGTAGCCGAGCATCACCAGCTCGACGCCCTTCATGCCCATCACGCGGAAGGTCTCCGGCCAGCGGCGGTCGTTGCAGAGCGCCATGCCCATCACGCCGCCCATCGTCCTCCAGACCGGGAAGCCGAGGTCGCCCACCTCGAAATAGCGCTTCTCCAGATGCTGCCAGGGGCGCGCCGCCTCGTATTCGCTGTGCCCCGGCAGATGCACCTTGCGGTATTTGCCGACGATGCGCCCCTCCCGGTCCACGAGTACGGATGTGTTGTAGCGCCGCTCGCGCCCGTCTTCGCGCGTCAGCTCCGCATAGCCGAGATAGAAGCCGACGCCGAGTTCGGCCGCGGTGTCGAAGAGCGGCTGCGTCTCCGGCCCCGGCATCTCCGCCTCGTAGAAGGCGTCCAGTTCCGTCACGTCCTCCATGAACCAGCGCGGGAAGAAGGTGGTGAGCGCGAGCTCGGGGAAGACGACCAGTTCCGCGCCGCGCCCTTGCGCCTCGCGCATCATCTCCACGAGCCGCCCGACGACCCGGTTGCGCGGCTCGTCGCGCGCGACGGGACCCATCTGCGCGGCGGCGACAGTGATTCTGCGCGGGGTGTTGCTCGGCATGGGGCGGCGCTCCTATCGGTGCTATAACCCCGCGCCGTTGCGAGGTCTTGGGGGTAGCAGGTTTCCCATGTCGATCATTGCGCCGAGGATGCGCCGCTTCAAGGCCTCCGCCAGCCAGAATGCCGCGATGCGCGCCCGCGCCATGGCCGCCGACGGCATCGACGTCATCAACCTCACCATCGGGCAGCCCGACTTCCCGCCGCCGGACCATGTGCGTGCGGCGGCTGAGAAGGCGATGGCGGCGGGCGTCGTCGGCTATACCAACCGCGACGGCATCCCCGAGCTCAAGGAGGCGATCCGGCGCAAGTTCAGCCGCGAGAACGGCCTCGACTACGCTGCCGACGAGGTGCTTGCAACGACGGGCGCCAAGGCGGCGATCTCCTGCGCCTTCCTGGCAACGCTCGCCCCCGGCGACGAGGTGATCCTGCCCGCACCCTTCTGGGGCGCCTATGAGGACCTTGTGCGGCTTGCCGGCGGCGTGCCGGTGCCGGTTTCCTGCCCGCAGCAGAACGGCTTCCGCCTGCTCCCGGAGGACCTGGAAGCCGCCATCGGCCCAAAGACGAAGTGGCTCTCGCTTAACTCGCCCTCCAACCCCTCCGGCGCCGCCTATTCGGCGGACGACCTGCGGGCGCTCGCCGCCGTGCTGGCGCGCCACAGCCATGTGCATGTGATGGCGGACGACATCTACGAGCACCTGCTCTATACGGGCGCGCCGCTCGCCACGATGGCCAATGTGGTCCCGGAGCTGTTCTCGCGCACGCTCACGATCAACGGCGTCTCCAAGGCCTATTCGATGACCGGGTTCCGGGTGGGCTTCGCCGGCGGCCCGCGCGATATTGTCCAGGAAATGGCGAAGCTCCAGGGCCAGCTTGTCTCCTGCCCCAATGCGGTCGGCCAGCATGCGGCGCTGGCGGCGCTCGACGGGCCCAAGGACATCGTCGAGGAGCGGCGGCAGATCATGCATGAGCGCCGCGACCTGATGGTCGCCGCGCTGAACGAGGCGGGCCTTCCCTGCCATGCGCCGGAAGGGGCGATGTATGTCTATCCGTCGGTCGCCTCGGCCATCGGCTGCATCGCGCCGTCCGGCCGGCGGCTCGACGACGATACGGCGGTCGCCGACTATCTGGTCGAGGAGGCGCATGTCGCGGTCGTGCAGGGCGCGTCCTACGGCCTCTCGCCGCATGTCCGGGTGAGCTATGCGGCCCCACTCGACCGGCTGGAAGAGGCCGGCCGGCGCATCGCCCGGGCGATGGCGAAGCTCGCCTGAAGCCGCTCCCCCGTGCCCGCACATCCGCCGGTGCGCCGCCGTGGCGCTTGACGGCGCCGCGCTCGCCTTCCTGCTGCTGGGGGCGCTCGCCGGCGGCTTCGTGACGGGGCTTGCCGGCTTCGGCACGGGGCTGGTGGCGGCTGGCGTCTGGTTCCATGCGCTGGAGCCGGGGACGGTGCCGCCGCTGGTCGCGCTGGTGTCGGTCGGCGGGCAGGCGGTGGCGTCGCTTTTCGTGCGCCATGCCTTCGACCGGCGCCGGGCCGGGCCGTATCTGGTGGGCGGCGTCCTGGGCGTGCCACTCGGTGTGGCGGCGCTCGCCGTGGCCTCGCCCGGCGTGCTCAAGCTCGCCGTCGGGCTGTTGCTGGTGGTTTACACCCTGCTCTCGATGGCGACCCGGCTGCCCAGACCCCCGCCCTCGCGCGCGGCCGATGCTGCGGTCGGGCTCGGCGGCGGCGTACTCGGCGGCTTTGCGGGGCTGTCGGGGCCGCTGCCGGTGATCTGGCTGCGGCTCAGGGGCGGCAGCGCCGACGTTCAGCGCGCCGTCTATCAGCCGTTCAACCTCGTCGTGCTGGCGCTCGCCGCCGCCGCGATGGCCGTGTCGGGCGCAATGGACATGGCCGCGCTCCAGGCCGCCGCCATCTGCCTGCCGGTCGCGCTCGCCGCCGCCTGGACCGGCGCCCGCCTCTACCGCCGCATCGACGCCCTGCTCTTCCAGCGCATCGTCACCGCCCTCCTCTGCCTCTCCGGCATCGTGCTGATTGTTGAGGCGGTGTAGGAGCGGGGCGGGTCGTCGAGCGCCGCTATGCGACCGTGCAGAAAAACGAGGATACGGCGCGCTGTCTGTGGATCGAGTCTGTCGAGGTCGCGTTCTGCCGCCTGGTCGAGCTCAACCCTCCAGCCCATACCGCCTCATCACGTCTTCCAGCGGGACGGATTGCGACCGGCCGGCCTTGTTGTCGGCCAAACGCTGCTCGGCGACGCGAAGGTCTTCCATATCGTCGAGATATTCGAGGATGGCGTCGCGAGCGCAAGCGGCTTTGGTGCGGCCAACGGCCTTTGCCAACGCGTCGAGGCGGGCTTCCGCATCCGGAGGCAGCTCAATTGCCAGCATGGGTCCCTCCTCCAGTCTCTCAATGCTCGCGACTATAGCGCAAACGGTCCCTCCGATTCACCGCTTCCGCGCCACCACATGGAAGATGTGCCAGTGTTTCATCTCGCCGCGCGGGGTTTCGGAGTCGTCTTCCTCTTCGTCGAAGCACTCGACCTCGAAGGGGGCGAGCAGGGCGCGCAGCTCGGCTTCCGGGATGTGGAGGATGCCGGGGTTGCCGGCCCAGCTATCTTTGGGGCCGAAGAAATGGCCGGCGAAACGGCCGCCGGGCCTGAGCGCCGCCTGGATGCGGCACCAGAAAGCGGGGAAGACGTCCGGGCGGCAGAAGGGCAGGCTGAAGCTCGCATTCACGAGGTCCGCTTGCGGCAGGGCGGCGGTCTCGAACGGCTCCCGCCTGAGCGTCAGCCGGGGATGGCGCGGCAGCGCCAGCACGGCCGGTTCGTTGTCGATGCCCACCACCCGCCAGCCGCGCTCAAGCAGCACCGTCGCATCGCGACCGCCGCCGATGCCGAGATCGACCGCAAGCCCCGTCCGTTCGCCGAAACGCGCGAGCGCATCGAGCAGGGTCGTACGCGGCGGCCGGCCCCGCGTCTTCGCGTAGTAGTCGCTCCAGCTCATCCCGACTTCGACCATGGCCCCGCTTCCGCTCCCCGCTGCCCGCTTCTATACTCCACTCCATGCTTTACATGGTGGAATGCGGCTTCAGGGACCCGGCGCGCGAGGCGGCCTGGTCGGAATGGTACAGCGGGCCGAAGCTCGCCTCGCTGCTGGCGCTCCCCGGCTTCGAGGCCTCGCAGCGTTTCCGCGCGGTGGACGACGGGCGGGCGCCCTGGCTCGCGGTCCACACCGTGCCGGGCACGGAATTCTTCGACCGGGCGAACTATCGCGGCGCCGGCGGCGGCGGCTTCGGGGAGTGGCAGGCGGACATCATCGACTGGTCGCGCAATTTGTTCGACGGCCTCGACACGCTGCCGGAAGTGCCGGAGAACGCCTTCCTGGTGACGGTCGATTCCGCCAGCGGGGCGGCGGAATGCCCCGGCTTCGAGCTCTCCTGGCTCCGGGGCGCGGGCCTCGACCGCACCGTCGCCTGGCGCGGCTGGGCCATTGCCAGGAACGCCGAACCGCCCCCTGGCGGGCGCGCCTGGCGCCCGGTCACGCGGCGCCGCACCGGGGCTTGAGCCGCCAGCAGAAGGAAAGATCGATGGGCAAGATGCTGACCAAGGCCCAGATAGAGGCCTATGCGCACGACGGCTACCTGTTCCCGCTCAGCGCCTTTTCCGGCGCCGAGGCGCGTGCCTGCCGCGACGCGCTGGAAACCTACGAAGCCGGCACGGGCGATGCGATCCACTCCAACATGCGCCACAAGGTCCATCTGCTGTTCCGCTGGGCCGACGAGATCGTCCACCATCCGCGCATCCTCGACGCCGTCGAGGACCTGCTGGGGCCGGACCTGTTCTGCTGGACGACCAATTTCTTCATCAAGGAGGCGAGCGACCCGGCCTTTGTCTCCTGGCACCAGGACTCGACCTATTGGGGGCTCGAGCCCCACGATGTCGTCACCGCCTGGGTGGCGCTTTCCGATGCCCCGATGGAGAGCGGGCCGATGAAGTTCCTGCCGGGCTCGCACAAACTCGACCAGATGGCCCACCATGACAGCTTCGCCGAGGACAACCTGCTGACGCGCGGCCAGGAGATCCGGATGGAGGTGGACGAGGCGCTGTCGGTGGCGGCGCCGCTTCGCGCCGGCGAGTTCTCGCTGCACCATATCCGCCTGGTCCACGGCTCCGAGCCCAACACCTTGCCCGACCGGCGCATCGGCCTCGCGATCCGCTACATCCCGACCTATGTGCGCCAGGTAAAAGTCCACGACTCGGCAATGCTGGTGCGCGGCGAGGACCGCTACGGGCATTTCGAGATCGAGCCCCGGCCGGCGGCCGACCTCGACGCGGCGGCCTGCGCGGCCCATACGGCGGCGATGCAGCGGGCGCTGGGCGCGCTCTATTCCGGCACGGATGTGACCGAGGCGAGGCGGTGAGCGCGGCAGAGATCGTCGTTCCGCACCGCCGTCCGACCCAAGGAGATGTCGCCGTCCGCACCCATCTCTGGCGGCCGGCGGCCTGGCGGCCCGCGGACCCCGTGCTCATCGTGCTGCACGGCTACCGGCGCAACGCCGCCGATTACCGCGATGTGTGGGCGGAGCACGCCGAACGCCACGGTTTTCTGGTCGCGGCGCCCGAGTTCGACCGCGAGCAATTCCCCGGCCCGCGCGAATACGAGGTGTGCAATATGCGCACGCCCGACCGGCGCGCCTTCCTGCCCCAGGCGGACTGGAGCTTCGCCGTCGTCGAGAGCGCCTTCGACGCCGCCTGCGCCTGGAGCGGCGCAGAGGCCGCGCGCTACTACCTCTACGGCCATTCCGCCGGCGGGCAGTTCGTCCATCGCATGGCATTGTTCGCGCCGGAGGCCCGCATTGAGGCCGCAGTCGCCGCCAATGCCGGCGCCTATACCGTGCCGCGCGAGGAGGAGCGCTATCCCTACGGCCTGACCGGCTTCCGGATAGACGACGACGCGCTGGCGGCCGCTTTCTCCGTCCGGCTGACGGTGCTGCTCGGCGAGAACGACACCGTGACGGATGCGCCCATGCTGTTGAAATCGCCCGAGGCGATGGCGCAGGGGCCGCACCGCTTGGCGCGCGGGCACTATTTCTTCGACGCCGGCCGGGACATGGCGCGCCTGCTGCCGGCGCCCTTCGCCTGGGAGCTGCACACTGCCCCCGGAATCGGCCACGACAATGCGGGCATGGCCGGGAGAGCGGCGGAATTGCTGTTCGGGGGACCATGACGACACGGGCGGACTGCCTGACGCTCGACGCGACCGACCCGTTCGCCTGTCTGCGCGAGGGGTTCCTGGTACCGGCCGGCGAACTCCGGCTCGACGGCGACCGTCTCGGGCCGCTGTCGCGCGGGGTGCAGACGCGGCTCGACAGCTTCCTCCGCGTCGAATGGGGCGCCGATTTCGCCAATGGCGGCCGCCTTGCCGAGGCGGCGGCGGGAAAGCTCGCGCCGTTGCTGGGCGCCCCGGCGGAAGCGTTCCGCTTCGCCGCTTCGGCAACCGATGCGCTGGAGACGCTGGCGGACGCGGCCCGCGCGGCCGGCCGCGCCCGCGTGCTGGCCCCGCCCGGCGAGTTCACCGCCCTGCTTGCCCGCTTGCGCGCACAGGGCCTGGATGCCGAGGAGGCCAAGTCGCCGGAGAACCGGCTGGACGGGGATACGCTGCTGGCGATGCACCACCTCGATCCCGCGACCGGTGTGCTCCGCGACATGGCCGCGCTCGCCGCGCAGGCGCGCGAGGCCGGGGCGCTCGCCGTCTTCGACCTCTCCAGGACTGCCGGCGTGCTGCCCGCCGCGCTGGAGCACTCCGGCGTCGAGGCGGCGGTCGGACGGGGCTGCGGTTTCCTCTGCGGCGGGCCCGGTGCGCCGGCCTGGCTCTATGAGGCGGGCGTATTCGGCGCGGCGCCGGAAGCCTTGCCGACGCCCTCCGCGCTGGCGCTCGCGGCGCTGGACGGCGCGCTCGATATGCTTGCGGGCGTCGATATCGCGGCGCTCGGCTGGAAGGCGCGCACGCTTGCCACGCTTTTCCTGGACGCGCTCGGCGAGGCCGACCCGCTGCCGCCCGGCTGGCGCGGCGCGCATGTCGTGCTGGAGCGCCCGGATGCCGAAAGCCTAGCGGCGGCTCTGGCGGCGGACGGGGTCCGTGCGGGCGTGCCATCGCCCGACCGGATTTCCTTCGCCTTCTGCCCTTTCACGCTGCGCCATGTCGATGCCTGGGACGCGGCGGAGGCCGTCAAGGCCCGTCAATAGGGCTGACGGCGGCTACACCTCCCGGCCCTTGCATCGGGAGCCCAGCCCGGCCGCGGCGATGGCGCGGTCCAGGTCGCGGATCAGGTCGCCAGCATGTTCGAGCCCGACCGACAAGCGGATCATGTCCTCGCCGATGCCGACCGCGGCGCGGCCTTCCGGGCCGATCCGGTGGTGGGTCGTCGAGGCCGGATGGGTCACGAGGCTCTTGGTATCGCCCAGATTATTGGAGATCGGCACGAGCCGGAGCGCGTTCAGCAGGGCGAACGCCTCCCGCCGGCCGCCCTCGATGGTGAAGGTGACGACCGTCCCGCCGTCCCTCATCTGGCGGCGCGCCAGCGCCGTCTGGGGGTGGGAGTCGAGGAAGGGATAGATGACCCGCCCAATGCCGGCCCGCCCTTCCAGCCAGTGCGCGATTTCAACCGCTGACCGGCATTGCCGTTCGACCCTGACCGCCAGGGTTTCGAGCCCCTTCACCAGCACCCAGGCGTTGAACGGGCTCATGCTGGGGCCGGTATGGCGGATGAAGGGCTGCAGGTCCTCGTCGCAGAACTTCCTTGTGCCGAGTATCGCCCCGCCGAGGCACCGCCCCTGCCCGTCGATATGCTTGGTGGCGGAATAGACCACCACATCGGCACCGAGTTCGAGCGGCTTCTGCAGGAGTGGCGTCGCGAACACATTGTCGATCACCACCGAAGCCCCGGCGGCGTGCGCCAGTTCCGAGACCGCTTGCAGGTCGATGATGTCGAGTTGCGGATTGGTCGGTGTCTCCAGGAAGACGGCCTTTGTCGGTTGGGAGAGCGCCCGTTCCCACGCCCCGAGGTCGTTGCCGTCGATGAGTTCGGTCTCGATGCCGTAGCGGGGCAGGATGTTCGTGCAGATATGGGCGCAGGAGCCGAAAAGCGCGCGCGAGGCCACCAGCCGGTCGCCCTTGCGGAGCAGGCCGAGCAGCGCAGTGAACACCGCCGACATGCCGCTGGCCGTCGCCTCGCCCGCTTCCGCGCCCTCGATCGCGCAGAGCCGGTCGATGAACATGCTTACGGTCGGGTTGCCGTAGCGGCTGTAGATGTAGCGGTCCCTCTTGCCGTCGAAGGCTTCCGCCGCCTCCTCGGCCGAGCCGTAGACATAGCCCGAGGTCAGATAGAGCGCCTCGGCGGTTTCCTCGAACTGGCTGCGCTGGATGCCGCCATGGACGGCGGTGGTGTCCGCATGGAGCGGATCGGGCAATCGGGACATGGCTATCTCCCTGGGTTGCCGGTTGGCGGGCCCACGGAAATGCTTCCCGTGGCGCTTTAGCACTTGGTGACGCGGCTGCAAGCTGCCCGATCAAATCCCGCGGAAGCCGGCTTTTGCCAGCATCGCCCTCTTTATGGAATGCCGACGGTTCCCCGTCAAGCGCCAGCCCGCGCCCGACCTGGACCGTCGCGGACGGTTTCCGCCTTTCGGCATTTCCACAGGATTCATTTCCTGACCAAGGTAGGAATCCGGTTGGAAAATCGCCCGACATTCCGTTGACGCGCCTCCCGCCGTCGGATACCGTGCCATTGTGCCGAGTACGGGCATTCCGTCGAGGCGCGACGTCGTCGGGGGCGCCAATGAAGGAAACCAATTCAGTTCCCCAATTGCCACCGGCTAAAGAATTGGCAGTTTTCTTGAATCGCCGGAAATTTGGAACTGTCCTCGCCGATCCGCCATGGCGGTTCTCTAACCGAACAGGGAAAGTGGCTCCAGAACATCGGCGTCTCGCGCGATACGAGACTTTGTCGTTCGCTGAGATCGAGTCCCTTCCGGTTTGCGACCACCTTGCGGAAATCGCGCATTGCTATTTGTGGGTTCCAAATGCCTTGCTTCCACATGGTCTAAGAGTGTTATCTGCTTGGGGGTTTCAGTATAAGACAAATTTGATTTGGCACAAGATTACGCAAGGATGGCGGTTCGGACGGGCGGGGTGTAGGTTTTTATTTCCGGAATGTCACCGAAATTCTTCTTTTCGGTATCAAGGGCGAAAAGGCCAGAACGCTTTCTCCAGGAAGGCGGCAAGTTAATTTGGTTGCGTCTCGAAAGCGAGAACATTCCCGGAAACCGGACGAACAGTACGACATTATAGAAAAGTGCAGTTGGGGACCATATCTAGAGTTGTTCGGAAGGGGGTGCCGGTCGAACTGGGCTGTATGGGGAAATCAGGCTAGTCAAGACTACGAACCGAATTGGCCGACATACAGTCATAATTCCAGTCGAAACAAAGCCACTTACGCATGAATTTAACAGACTTGATAAATTTGGGGTTCGACGTTGAAACCAAAAATCATGCCTTGGCAATTCTTACTCAGGATTTCCCTTTGCCTTTGAAAGAGCTTTGCGAGGAGTTGAGCAAAATTAGAATCCCTGTTGTTGAATTGATCCAAGGCGGAGGAGGAGAGGCTCGATCAACACAAAGGCTGCGTAGGGCGCTAACAAAGCTGCGTAGGGCGCTAACAAAACGGAATTGGCGCAAGAGTCATATCGTTATCGACAAGAATGTTGATGGCGAAACGAAAACGACTACATCGCACGAAATCGATCATGTGCGACGGGCGGCGGATGGAGCAATTGCTCTCGAAATTGAATGGAACAATAAGGACCCGTTCTTTGATCGCGATTTGGAGAATTTTCAAAGGCTGCACGCAGAGGGAGCCATTAGCATCGGTGTGATCGTTACACGAGGAAAATCTCTACAGGCGGATTTGCCAACAATCATATTGGAGTGGGCCAAGAGCCACGGTGTAAACAGCTTCAATGATCTAGAAGCGTTTGGGGTTGAACCTACGGCTCGCCAGCGTCGGATGGTGGAGAATGCACAAAGCAATTTCGTTGAGGAGTGGGCGCAGCGGTTTGCCAATGACAAGTTTGGGAGTTCAACTACCCATTGGAGAAAGCTACAGGAACGGATCAGAAGAGGCGTCGGCAGCCCCTGCCCGTTGCTTCTGATCGGCATACCTACGACTGTTGTCCATCAAGAAATAATGAAATAGGGCCGGCGTAGTATTCGAAGGCCGCCAACGGCCGTCGGGACCGACAATACCCGAATAGATCGCCGGCAGGCCGTTGTCTCTGTCGTTTCCTGTGCTTTGAGCCTGCAACCGTCAAGCGGTCGGCGCGCTACAGCCCGCGAATCGCCGGCAGCGCTTCCTCGGAGAACAGGGTGAGGTTGGCGACTGTGTCCTCGTGGCTGAGGAAGCCGCCCTGGCCCATCATCAACAGGTGCTCGAAGCCGCCGACGGCCGCGGCGAACTCCTGGACCTGCTCGACGACCTGCGCCGGCGTGCCGGCGAAGGCGACGCCGGCGGCCATATAGTCCTCCACCGTCCCGTCCTGCATCGGGAAGCTCGACCCGTCGCGGCGCTGGATGAGGCGTTCGGAGCTGCGGATCATGGCCGCGGTCGGGCCGGCGGGGGAATAGCCGGGGGGATGGAAAAACTGCGACTGCACGCGCGGCGTCGTCCGGCTGTAGTCGAGGATCTGGTGCGCGCGCCGCTTGCCCTCGGCTTCCGTCTCGCCGACGCCGACGATGCAGAGATAGGCGAAGCGGTCCGGGCCCGTGGCGATTCCCGCCTCGGCCGCGCTCTCGCGGTAGGCGCCATAGACCACGGGCGTGTGGATATAGCCGGTGTTCAGCGCGGCGATGACATAGCCCTTGCGGGCGATCCTGGACGCCGAACCGGGGCTTGCCACCGTCATCCAGATCGGCGGATGCGGCTGCTGCCAGGGGCGCGGCCAGACATTCACCTCCCGGTAGTGGTAGTGGCGGCCTTCCCAGTTGAACGGGCCGTCATGGGTCGTCAACGCCTTGACGATGAGGTCGTGTGCCTCCCAGAAGCGCTCCTCGAGCGCGGCCGGATTGGAATTGGCGGGGTTGATCTCGAACGGCGCGCCCTTCACGAAGCCCATTTCCACCCGGCCGCGGCTGATGACGTCCAGCATGGCGTATTCCTCGGCCACGCGGACCGCGTCCATGCGGTTGCCGATCGGCATGCCGAGGCAGAGCAGCCGGGCTGTCTGCGTCTCGCGCGCCAGAATCGCCATCGGGATGGTGCAGACCGAGGTGGTGCAGGTGGCCGTCGCATGGTGCTCGTTCACCATGATGTTGAGGCCGAGCCGGTCGCAGAGCGCCCATTCGTCCAGATAGCGATGGTAGAGGTCGGCGCCGATCTGGGGATCGTAAACCCGGCTCGGGATCACATTGCGCAGGCCGTCCGGCAGCGATTCCCAGCCGGGGTGGTAGGCCATTTCGCTGAAATGCCAGACCTGCATCATGCGTTCTCCAGAAAGGCCTCGACCACGTCGGCGGCCGCGTCGGCGCGTTCGATATGGGGGTAGTGGCCGGCGTCCGGGATCGTCCGGAACCGCGCGTCCGGCAGCCGGGCTGTCAGCCGGCGGCCGTATTCCGGCGTGGCGAAGCCGTCGCTCTCGCCCCAGAGCACGAGGGTCGGGACGGCGGCCCGGTGCAGCCATTTCGCCAGCAGGGGATTGTGCATATAGGGCTTCCAGCCGTACCAGGCCGCCCATTGGCGCTCCAGCGCGATGGTTTCGACCGCCGCCTCGTCGAGCGCGGCATGGTCGGGCGCCCAGGCGGCGGGATCGTGGAAGAGCGCGCGGGCCGCCTCGGCCTCACGCATAAAGGCAAGGTCGGCGAAATCCCGCTCCTCGCGCCCCGAGAGCTTGACCCCGACCGGGGCCAGCAGCGCCATCCGTCCTATGCGCGAGCGGTCGCGCACCGCCATTTCGAGCGCAACCCACCCGCCGAGCGAGCAGCCGACGACGGTGGCATCGCGTGCGTCCATCTCCTCCAGCAGGTCGAGATAACGGTAGGCGAGATCGTCCACACTGCGGAAATCCGGGTCCGGAGGCGTGCCGTCATAGCCCGGATAGAGCGGCGCATGCAGGTCCCGGCCCGCGCCCAGCCGGTCGAGGAACGGCTGGCCCATGGCGGTGAAATGCTCACCGTGAAGAAACAGGATCGGGCTCATCGGCAGGGTCCCCCCAAGGGTTCGGCGCGCCTTCCGGCCGGCCGCCTGGCTCAGGCTTTCTCGAAATCGATTTTCCGGTCCACGGGCGCGCCGGCGAGATAGCGGCGCAGGCAGTCGAGCGCCAGTTCCACCCCGCCGTCCCGCGCGCGTCTCGGGCCGCCGATCATCAGCGCGCTGCGCTCGAAGCCGCCTTCCGGGGCGGCGAGCGCGATCCGCACCTCGCCGTTGCCGGCGTCTATGGCTGCGGCGAGGCCGTGCGTGGCGCCGTCCGCCCGGCGCGCCGCCTCCGCGAGATCGGCGGGCGAGGCGCCGTCCGGCAGGCCCAGCGGGCGCGCGACGGCGCCCGTGCAATTGCCCGAAGAGGCGCGCAGGAAGATTTCGCCCTCGGGATCGGCCGCCGCCAGCCGCGCCCCTGCGCCGCCATGCGAGCCGGTTTCGACCGTGGAGAGGGACCCGCCGCGCGCCCGGAGGCCTTCCAGGATTGCGCCTTCCAGCGTCCCGTCATCCTCCGCCACGAGGAAATTGCCGAGCCGCGCGCGGACCTCCGCCTCCAGCGGCTCCAGCAGCGCCATCGCGGCCTCGCGGGTGGGCGCACTTACGGCCAGCTTGGTTTCGAGCTGCGGGTAGTGCGACTGGAAGCCGAGCTTGACCGCCCCGCCGGGGTCCATCGCCTCGACGCCGGCCAGCAGGTGGTCGGCGCGCGATTCGCCGATGCCGAAGGAATGGAACCGTTTCAGGTGGATAACGGCGTCGATGCCGCTCATCCGGCGCAGCCGCGGGATCAGTTCGCGCTCGGTCATCACATCGAGTTCCGACGGCACGCCGGGGGTGAAGAAGAACCGCGCCCGGCCGATTTCGACTGCGAAGCCGCAGGCCGTGCCGACGGGGTTGTCGATCAGCTCCGCGCCTTCGGGCAGCATGGCCTGCTTGCGGTTGTTCGGCGGCATCTCGCGGTTGCGCCGGCGGTAGAACGCCTGGATGGTATCCAGCCATTCCGGCCGGAGGCCGAGCGCCACGCCCGCGGCCTCCGCCGCCACTTCCTGGCTGAGGTCGTCCACGGTCGGCCCGAGCCCGCCATTCACGATCACGGCGTCGGCCCGCCCGGCGGCGGCGTCGAAGGCGGCGCGCAGCTCGGCCCGGTCGTCGCCCACCGTGGTTTCGCGCAGGATCGGCAGTCCGACTTCGGCGAGGCGGCGGCTGAGCCGGCTGAAATTGGTGTTGACGGTCTTCCCGCTCAGCACCTCGTCGCCGGTGCAGATCATCTCGATGCGCAAACGCTTCGCTCCTCCCGATGCCTCGGGGAGATAGCAATTCGCCGCGTTTGCCGCAAATGCAGGCCGGCGTGCAATGCCCTGCCGGCGGCCTGAGCGGTGCAGAAGCGATCATTCCGCGAGCGGCAAAATTCCTCCATATCGGCGTCATCCATCGGAGACGTGAACGAGGCGGATAGAGACCGTATCTCCCAAGACCTTGTATCCGATAAAAATTCGCGGCTGTCTGAATTCGTCGTTAGGCCCCGTAACGAACAATCGACAGCCCGGTCCAAGCCGTGGCTCAGGTCTTCCGGCTTCGTGGGCAACCATCTTCAGATATTCGAGAAGATCGCCCCAAAATCTTTCGAAGTCCGGACTCTTCTCTATTTCCGCTGCAACATAGTCATCTACTGTCGGAACTGTCCTTATCAGAAACCCGGACGGAGGACGAAATATGTCCATCGTCGAACCTTTCTTTGTTTTCCATAGCAAACTCAATGTCTTCAGGACAGATTTCAGACGGAATCACCGCTGCCGCCTGGACAGGCATATCCTGGCCATTGTCGAGGACTTTCCAGATCGGTCCATGAGTCCTGTTGCTTGCCTCCCTTGCAGAAAGATGAACTATATCCCTCATGGTTTCATGCAATGTTTCTATTTCTAGAGCGGAAAACATATCGCCTTTAGCCCTTTGAAGACAAACGAATTCCCGTCTCTCGCCTACTGGGGTCGGAGTCTTTTTTTCAACGATCTTGCCGGCGGTTTTCAGCTCGTCGAGAATAAGCCTCATGTCATGGGGGACCGGACCCATGTCCATCCGCACATAGGATATCTGTCCTGTAACGGTTTCCCCGTAGCGGCGGTAATGCAGCACGTCTGCGTGCCACATGACCTTGTTAAGCTTCACCGCACCCAATTTCTCGGGGCGAGTATGGGTGATGATGTAGTGCGCAACCCTTGCGGTCCGCCCCCGGACTTCAATTTCCGATTGCGTGGACAGGCCGCTTCGGCCCGCCCGTCGAGCGGTACGTCGCTTGGCGACCGAGGTGGCGGCACTCACCCGCCTGTCAGGGGTCATGGCCTGCTCCCTGCGTGGTTGAAAATTCGCTTACCCGACTTGGCGGGGATTCACGATTCTATCTGGAGTCAAGCACATTTTCCAGAATTTCTGCGCCGTGACCTGTCGAAAGCGGATCCCCGACGAGCCGACCCCCCAACCCTTTGCCTTCGCAGCGTTCGGGTGTAAACCCCCGGCTGCGTGGATTTCGGCAATCGGGAGGCTTTCGCATCATGGGACGCGACACCTTGGGTGCGCGCCGGACCCTTCGGGTCGGCGGCAGGGAATTCGACTATTATTCGCTGGAAGCGGCGGAAGCGGCCGCGGGCGACCTCTCGCAGCTGCCTGTCTCGCTGCGCATCCTGGCCGAGAACCTGCTGCGCCACGAGGACGGGCGCACGGTCACGGTCGAGGACATCGCCAGCTTCGGCGCCTGGATGAAGGAACGCCGCGCGGGAGCCGAGATCGCCTTCCGCCCGGCCCGCGTGCTGATGCAGGACTTCACCGGCGTGCCGGCCGTGGTCGATCTCGCCGCCATGCGCCACGCCATGGCCGAGCTCGGCGGCGACCCGCAGAAGATCAACCCGCTGAGCGCGGTGGACCTCGTCATCGACCACTCCGTCATGGTGGATTCCTACGGCAGCGCGGACGCCTTCCGCGCCAATGTCGGGCGCGAGTTCGAGCGCAACCGCGAGCGCTACGAGTTCCTGCGCTGGGGCCAGTCCGCCTTTCGCAATTTCCGCGTCGTGCCGCCCGGCACCGGCATCTGCCACCAGGTCAATCTCGAATATCTGGCCCGCACCGTGTGGACCGAGGAAGAGGGCGGGCGCACCGTCGCCATGCCCGACACCGTGGTCGGCACGGACAGCCACACCACCATGGTGAACGGGCTCGGCGTGCTCGGCTGGGGCGTGGGCGGCATCGAGGCCGAGGCGGCCATGCTGGGCCAGCCGATCTCCATGCTGATCCCCGAAGTCGTCGGCTTCGAGCTCACCGGGCGGATGCCGGAAGGTGCGACCGCGACCGATCTGGTGCTGCGCGTGGTCGAGATGCTGCGCGCACGCGGCGTGGTCGGCAAGTTCGTGGAGTTCCACGGGGCCGGCCTCGATGCGCTGGCGCTCGCCGACCGCGCCACGATCGCAAACATGGCGCCCGAATACGGCGCCACATGCGGCTTCTTCCCCGTCGATGGCGAGACGCTCAACTATCTGCGCTTCACCGGGCGCGAGGAGGAGCAGGTGGCGCTGGTCGAGGCCTATGCGAAGGCGCAGGGCCTCTGGCGCGAGGCCGGCATGGCGGCGCCGCTCTTCTCCGACACGCTCTCGCTCGACCTCTCGACGGTGGAGCCGGCACTGGCCGGCCCCAAGCGCCCGCAGGACCGCGTGTCCCTTTCGGGCGTATCGGCGAGCTTCGAGCAGGCCGTGGCCGAGATCGGCGGCGGCACAGCCACGCCGGTCGAGGGCGCGGACTACAGCATGGAGCCCGGCCATGTGGTGATCGCCGCGATCACGAGCTGCACCAACACCTCGAACCCGAGCGTGCTGGTCGCCGCCGGCCTGGTCGCCCGCAATGCGCTGGCGCGTGGCCTGAAGGTCAAACCCTGGGTCAAGACCTCGCTCGCGCCCGGCAGCCAGGTGGTGACCGACTATCTGGAAGCTGCCGGCCTGCAGGAGCCGCTGGATGCGCTCGGCTTCAACCTCGTCGGCTACGGATGCACCACCTGCATCGGCAATTCCGGCCCGCTGGCGGACCCGATTGCGGAGGCCGTCGAGTCGGGCGACATCACCGTCGGCGCGGTGCTCTCCGGCAACCGCAATTTCGAGGGCCGCGTCCACGCCCAGGTGAAGGCGAACTACCTCGCCTCGCCGCCGCTGGTGGTCGCCTATGCGCTGGCGGGCACGCTTACCGTCGATCTGGCGCGCGACCCGCTGGGGCAGGACGAGGACGGCAATCCGGTCTATCTGCGCGACGTCTGGCCGAGCGACCGGGAGATCCGCGACACCCTGGGCGCCGCACTCTCGCCGGACATGTTCCGCGCGCGCTACGGCAATATCTCCGAGGGGCCGGCGGAATGGCGCGAGATACGGGTGCCGCCGGACGAGACCTATCGCTGGAACGACGGCTCCACCTATGTCCGCCACGCGCCCTATTTCCAGAACATGGAGCGCGAGCCGCAGCCGGTCTCGGACGTCTCCGGGGCGAGGGTGCTGCTCTCGCTCGCGGACAGCATCACCACCGACCACATCTCGCCGGCGGGCGCGATCAAGCGCGACGGGCCGGCGGGCGACTACCTGATCGGCCACCAGGTGCGCCCGGTGGAGTTCAACTCCTATGGCGCGCGGCGCGGCAACCATGAAGTGATGATGCGCGGCACCTTCGCCAATATCCGCATCCGCAACGAACTCGCACCCGGCACGGAAGGCGGCGTCACCACCCACCGGCCCTCCGGCGAGGTGATGTCCGTCTATGACGCCGCGATGCGCTACCGCGAGGAAGGCGTGCCGCTGGTGGTGTTCGGCGGCAAGGAATACGGCACCGGCTCCTCGCGCGACTGGGCCGCCAAGGGCTCCGCGCTGCTCGGCATCGAGGCGGTGATCGTGGAGAGCTTCGAGCGCATCCACCGCTCCAACCTGATCGGCATGGGCGTGCTGCCGCTGGAGTTCACCGGCGGCATGACGCGCAAGGAGCTCGGCCTCGACGGCAGCGAGCGCGTCGATATCCTGGGCGTCGCGGACGACCTCTCGCCGCGCGGCACGCTCGAATGCCGGGTGCGCCGCGAGGACGGGACGGAGCAGCGCTTCGAGGTCCGTTGCCGCATCGACACCGAGAACGAGCTCGACTATTTCCGGCATGGCGGCATCCTGCCCTATGTGCTGCGCAACATGCTGTCCGAAGCGGCCTGAACCCCGGAAGGATTTGAAGCCATGACACGCCCGACCGTCGCGGTGATCGGCACCGGCGGCACGATTTCATCGCTGGGGCTCCACAGCCTCGAAATCGCCACCTATGTGGACCACTCCACCGTGCTCGGCGTCGAGGAGCTGATCGCGAAGGTGCCGGAACTCGACCGCGTGGCGGACATCGTGCCGGTGCCGTTCCGCGCCATTCCCTCGACGGAGATGGGGCCGGCGGTCTGGCCGGAACTGCTCGCCTGCGTCCACGAGATGGCCGCACGGCCGGAGATCGACGGCATCGCCATCACGCATGGCACGGCGACGCTGGAGGAGACCGCCTATTTCCTCAACCTCACGGTCGAGACGGAGAAGACGGTGGTGGTCGTGGGCGCGCAGCGCCCGGCCTCGGCGCTCTCCACGGACGGCTTCCTCAACCTGGTGAACGCGGTGCGCGTGGCCGGCGCGCCGGAAGCGCGCGGCATGGGCGTGCTGACCTTGCTGAACGACGAGATCCATGCGGCGCGCGAAGTCACCAAGACGCACAGCGCCCGCGCGCAGACCTTCAAGGCGCCGGATTTCGGCGTACTCGGCCATGCCGACCAGGACCGGATCGCGATCTACCGCCGGCCGGTGCGCGTCCATGCGCCGGCAGCCGCGCGCGAGCTCGGCCTGCCCGAGCGCTTCCCGCGCGTCGATATCGCCTATTCCTATGGCGGCTCGGACGGCGCGGTGCTGCGGGCCATGGCGGATATCGGCGCGGAGGGCATCGTCATGGCGGCGCTCGCCCCCGGCATGCCGACGCCCGAAGAGCATGAGGTGATGGAAGAGGTGATGGCGCGCGGCGTGACATTCGTCATGGGCACCCGCGCCGGTGCCGGCCGCCTGGTGCCGCTGGAACACCGCCGGCCGAAGGGCACAGTGCTGGCCGACAACCTGACCGTCCAGAAGGCCCGCGTCCTCCTCATGCTGGGCCTCGCCCGCACCAAGGACCCCGAAGAGCTGCAAGCCCTGTTCGACCGCTTCTGAGGAGGGCGGCAACACCCACTTCTGGTCGGAGATCGCCGTGAATGTCGCGGGATGGGAAGGCCAGAAGCTCGCCGGCGTCCTGCATCCGGGGTCCTATTCGCTGCTCGGCGTCGGCGTCCCGCTCGCGCTCTCGGCCAAGAACACCCATCCCGAGAGCAATGTGGTGCTCATCAGCGGCGACGGCGCCTTCCTTTCGGGCGGCCTCAGCATCGAGGCGGCGTTCCAGGAGGACTGCCCCATCGTGGTCGTGATCGACAACAATGGCGGCCTCGACTGCATCTCCCAGCAACAGGAGCGCCTCTTCGAGGGCGGCGGGCATTTCGCCACGGATTTCCGCGATATCCCGTTCCACGGCATGTTCGAGGGGATGGGCGGATATGGCGAACTGGTGGAGACGCGCGAGGAGCTCGGCCCGGCGCTCGAACGCGCGCTGGCAAGCGGCAAGCCCGCCTGCCTGAATGTCAAGGCGAAGGGCGTGATCAGCCCGATCGTGCTCGCCACCACCGACAAGCGCGACAAGGCGTTGATCGAGTAGCCGATGGCCTTCCTGTCCACGCACACATTGAACTCGGTCGATGGCACCCATGCGGGCGGCATCCTCGTCACGCTCGCGCGGATCGACGCCGACGGCCGCCGCACCGAGCTGTTCAGGCAGGCGACCGACGCGGGCGGCCGGCTCCAGCGGGAAATCGGCCCGGAGGACCTGACGCCCGGTGCCGTGTATGAAATGGTGCTGGATGTCGGAGCCTATTTCTCGGCCATGACGCCGCCGGCCCACGGTCCGCGTTTCCTTCGCGAAGTCGTCATGCGCCTGGAGATGCCGGACCCGGACCGGCGCTACCACATTCCCTTCATGCTGGCGCCGAATTCCTACTCCGTCTGGTATTCCGGCTGAGTATCGGCGGCCGGGGGGATCTGTTTATTTTCGCTTTCACAGAATTACAAAAATATAATCCGTCCACTACAACCCTGACCCTGCAATCCTGCCTCCTTCCCCCAACCTCCTCCACTGTCACCCCGGCCGGAGCGAAGCGCAGAGCCGGGGTCCAGTCTTTCGGAACCCCGGATGTCGGCCCGACTGGGCCCCGGCTCCGGGGCCGGGGCGACAGGATAGTGAAATATCCGTGCATCCAACCGGTTTGGAAATCGGGTTGGTTTTCGTTTTTACATAATTACGAGAACATAATCCATCCACTACAACTCTGACCCTGCAATCCTGCCTCCTTCCGCCAACCTCCTCCACTGTCACCCCGGCCGGAGCGAAGCGCAGAGCCGGGGTCCAGTCTTTCGGAACCCCGGATGTCGGCCCGACTGGGCCCCGGCTCCGAGGCCGGGGCGACAGGGTAGTGAAATATCCGTGCATCCAACCGGTTTGGACATCGATTTAGTTTTCGTTTCAGGATAATTTCGCTAATATAGCCGAGCGCAGTTTCCGTTTCCGTAGACAGGCGGCTGCATGGCCCCCCCGACGACCCGGCCCGAAAGACGCCCGCATGGCCGCACCATTGTCGGGCCGGGCGGAGTCCGCGCGTTCCTGCCGGCGCCGCTGCCGCCGCCGCGCGCCTGGGACAATGCTCTGGTCGCCGCGCTCTCCGATGCGGACCGGGCGGTGGGGCGGCTGGCCGGCGAATGGCGGCGACTGCCGAACGCAAATCTCGTCGCCGCCGTATTCCTTCGCCGGGAAGCGGTGTTGTCGAGCCGGATCGAGGGCACGCGGACGACGCTTGGACAATTGCTCGCCGCCGAGAACGGCGCTGCAGCCGCGCCGGACCCCGGGGACCTGCACGAGGTCGCCAACTGCGTCGCCGCAATGGAATACGGGCGTCGGCGCCTTGAGACGCTGCCTCTGTCGCTGCGCTTTGTCCGGGAACTCCACGAACGCCTCATGCGCGGCGTGCGCGGCGACAGCGCGGCGCCCGGGGAATTCCGGCGCGTCCAGAACTGGATCGGTTCGCCCGGCAGCACTCCGGCGGATGCGGCCTATGTTCCGCCGCCGCCCGAGGTGCTGATGAAATGCCTCGACGCCTGGGAGCGCTTCCTCCACGACGACACCCTGCCACCGCTGGTCCAAGCCGCGCTTGCCCATGCCCAGTTCGAGGCCATCCACCCCTTCCTCGACGGAAACGGCCGTGCCGGCCGGCTGCTCATCGCCCTGCTGCTGGCGGAGCGCGGGGTTCTGCCTGCGCCGCTCCTTTATCTCAGCGCCTGGTTCGAGGGCACGCGGGACGCCTATTACGCCCATCTCCTCGCCGTGACCGAGAAAGGCGAGTGGGAGGAGTGGGTGGAATATTTCCTCTGGGGCGTCCGCATCCAGGCGGAGGACGCGGTAGCGCGCATCCGGGCCATCGTGGACCTGCTGGAACGCTGGCAGGAGGCCGCGTCCGGGCGGGCAAGGGACATGCTGCCGCTGTTCGTGCGCCATCCCTTCTGGACCGCCGCCGGCCTCTCGGAAGGGCTCGGCATCGCCTACACGACCGCCCGGCGCGCCCTCGACCGGCTGGAGGAGGCGGGCATCGTCCAGCCCGCCGGCCCCGCAAAGCGCAACCGCGCATGGTACGCCCGCGAAATGCTGGAAATCCTCGAGGCGCCGCGAGCTGCTGGCGCGCACATCTGATCCTTGCGTGCCACACGTATTCTCGTTCTGATCTGACCGGCTGAACAGAAGCCTACGTAAAGATGCATCCTTGACGCCATATCGACCGCATTCATAGAATATGTTGTGCGGAAATGGGAGATCGATAAATGGTTAGTACAGAGGCTGGCAAGGAGTTCCGAGACGCATGTGACTCCATAAGCAATTTCATTGAGAAAAAGGAAACTCTTATTAATCGTCAGCAATGGGGAGAAATAACATTTGAAAATGCACAAAATGATATTGAAACAGTGTTTTGGATTGTTGAAGAAGTAAGAAAACTTCCGATTTATATTATTCCGGAAAATAATTTCGCAGCTGGCACACAATATCTAATAAGGATTCGGGAAATTTTTGAACAGATTGACGGTTTCAATCTCTCCGGAGATCCAATTTCCCTGCGAGATAATATCGCCATAGAACTGAAGAGTGAGGTTCAAGGTGTAATGTCTGAGATGGGAATTTGGTTGCCATTACTTGCATTGCGTGCTGGAGAAATAGAGAATTGGGTTTCTAAAATGCAGAATATGAGTGCAGAAGTTACCACTATTTTGCAAGACACGACGAGCCGAGCTAAAGATGGTCTGATAGACATCGAATCTAGTGCACAAGCGGCGAGGGCAGCTGCTGGTGAGGCTGGCGCTGCAGAGTTTACATATGAGTTTCGCGAGGAGGCGAAATCTCTGGAGAATCGGGGCTGCCGCTGGCTGTGGCCTACAGGAATTTTCGCAACACTCGCTCTAGTATTGTCCGTACTCCTTATGTTTGGGTCGCTTGGTGAGACACCGGAAAGCACATGGGAGGCGATATACCGCCTCGGGGGACGAGTGATTGCAATTTCGGTCCTGTTCTACGCTGCTATTTGGTCGGGCCGCATCGTTCTCGCCAACATGCACTTGGCAAGTGTCAACAAGCATAGAGCAGTTAGTTTGCAGACTTTGCAGGCGTTTCATCAAGCCGCCGATGACCCAACAGCCAAGGACGCGGTAGTACTCGAAGCTGCACGTGCCGTGTACGAAAACGTTCCAAGCGGCTACATCGCGCGGCAGGCAGCGGAGCACAGCGGACACGGACGTACCCTTGAGATCATCAAGAACGCTAGCCGAGGACCACGAGAAGACGGGGGCTGACCACGCTCCCGTTTCACACTGACGCTCGGGCGCGATACCAAACGCGCCAACTGGGTACAACGCGTCGGCAAATACTCATACCCCCGCCGGCCTCGGCCCGCCCGTGGCCCAGTCGAGGAGTTGGGCGGTGTGGAGGACGGGGAGGCTTGTGGCGCCGGCGATCTGGACCATGCAGCCGATATTGCCGGCCGCCACGGCCTGCGCCTGCGTGCTTTCGATATGGGAGACCTTGCGGTCGCGCAGGCGCTGGGCGAGTTCCGGTTGCAGCAGGTTGTAGGTGCCGGCGGAGCCGCAGCAGATATGGCCCTCCGGCACGGAAAGCGGCTCGAAGCCGGCGGCCTCCAGCAGGCGCATGGGTAGCGCCCCGATCTTCTGGCCGTGCTGCATCGAGCAGGCCGAGTGGTAGGCGATGCGCAGGCGCGGGACGGCACCGTCCGCAACCGGCTCGAAGCCCAGTTCCTCCACCGCTTCCGTCACGTCGCGGGCGCGCGCCGAGACCCAGGCCGCGTTGTCGGCGAGCGCCTTGTCGCCGCGCAGCATGTAGCCGTAATCCTTCACCTGCGTGCCGCAGCCCGAGGCATTGACGACAATGCGGTCCGGCTGGGCGCGCATCCAGGCGCGGACATTCGCGGCCGCCGCCCGCTTCCCCGCACCGGCCTGCCCCATATGGTGGACGAGCGCCCCGCAGCAACCGGCCCCCTCCGCGACGACCACCTCCGCGCCGAGGCGCGTCAGCAGGCGCACCGTCGCCTCGTTGATGGCGGGGTCGAGCACGGTCTGGGCGCAGCCGGTCAGCAGCGCCACCCGCATTTTCCGCTCCCCCTCGGCCGGGAAGGTCTGCGGCCGGTCCACGGGCGAGGGCGAGGGCAGGCGCGCGGGCGCCATTTCCGCCATGACACCGAGCCGCCCCGGCAACAGCCGGGCGAACGGCTTGACGGCCATCGCGCCCAGAAGTGCGGCGCGGAACAGCGCCGGGCGCGGCAGCACCAGGGCCAGCAGGCGGCGCAGCCAGCGTTCCGGCAGCGGGCGCGCGAACGTCTCCTCGATATGGGCGCGCGCATGGTCCACGAGGTGCATGTAGTGGACGCTTGAGGGGCAGGTGGTCATGCAGGAGAGGCAGGAGAGGCAGCGGTCGATATGGCGCACGGTGCGCGCATCGGCCGGACGGTCGTTTTCCAGCATGTCCTTGATGAGGTAGATGCGCCCGCGCGGACTGTCGAGCTCGTCGCCGAGCAGCTTGAAGGTCGGGCAGGTAGCGGTGCAGAAGCCGCAATGCACGCAGCGCCGCAGGATCTGCTCCGAGGCCGCGACATCGGGGTCGGCAAGCTGCGCCAGGCTGAAATCGGTCTGCATCAGAGGCCCTCGCCCATACGGCCCGGATTGAGCACGCGCTTCGGGTCGAAACTCTCCTTCACCCGGCGCGAAAGCGCCGCCAGCGCCGGCGGCTGCGGATGGAAGACCGGCTCGGCCGCGCGCACCTCCTCGGTCGCGGAGATGCAGGTGGCATGGCCGGCCAGCCCCTCGCGGATCGCGGCGGCGTGCCGCCCCGCCTCGACCGCCAGCCAGACGAGCCCGCCCGCCCAGTCGTAGAGGCGGCCCGCAATCGGCAGGCCGCGCTCGGCGAGCCGCGCCACCGTCTCCGCGCCGTCGGCCGGCGCCACCGAGAGCCGCCAGAGTTGCTCGCCCCTGCCCGCCAGCGGGCGCACATCGCGCACTGCCTCCCAGAAGGCCCGCGAGGCGGCCTCTTGCAGCACCTCGGCCTCGCCGCCGAAATGCCTGAGCAGCGCCTCGCGCCGGGAGGCGACGGAGACCGCCGGCCCCTCCAGCCTGAGCCCCGTTCGGCCGCCCTCTTCCGGCAGATGGGCGAAGCCGGAGACTTCCGCCGGCAGGCCCGAAGCCCCGGTCATCAGCAGCACCGCCGCCGCATCGTCGAGGGCGGCGAAAACCACCGTCTCCTCGGTTTCGGGCTTCGGCAACACCTTGACGGTGATCTCGCTCATGACGCCCAGCGTGCCGTGCGAACCCGCCATGAGCTTCGAGAGGTCGTAGCCGGTCACGTTCTTCATCACACGCCCGCCGGACTTGAACGGCTCGCCGCGCCCGCTGACGGCGCGGAAGCCCAGCACATGGTCGCGCGCCGCGCCCGCCTTGATGCGGCGCGGGCCGGAGGCGTTGATCGCAATCACGCCGCCGAGCGTGCCCCGGTCCGCCGGCCCGCCGAGGATGAGGCCGTAATCCGCAGGCTCGAAGGCCAGTTGCTGGCCCTGCTGGTCGAGAAGGCCCCCGATCACGCGAAGCGGCGTGCCGGCGGCCGCGGTCAGCACCAGTTCGGCCGGTTCGTAGAGCGAAACCCCGCGCATTGCCGCGGTGGAGAGCCGGCGCCGGGCCTCGACGGCATGGCCGAAGCCGCGCTTGCTGCCCTCGCCTTCGACCGCCAGCGCCGTCCCTTCGGCGACCGCCGCCGTTATCGCCTCCTCCAGGTCGGCCTCGTCCCGGGGCGTCAGGTCCTCCATGCCGTCGGGTCCGGCAACCCGCCTCAGAAGCGCGGCAGGTCCGGGAAGGGCAGCGCGCCGCCCCGGACATGCATGCGCCCGAGCTCGGCGCAGCGCCGCAAGGTCGGGAAGACCTTGCCCGGATTGAGCCGGTGTTCGGGGTCGAAGGCGCATTTGACCCGCTGCTGCTGGTCGAGGTCGGCTTCCGTGAACATCGTGCCCATGAGGTCGCGCTTCTCGACGCCGACGCCGTGCTCGCCGGTCAGCACGCCGCCGACGGCAACGCAAAGCTTCAGGATGTCGGCGCCGAAGGCCTCCGCCTTCTCGATGTCGCCCGGCCGGTTGGCGTCGTAGAGGATCAGCGGGTGCAGGTTCCCGTCGCCGGCATGGAACACATTGGCGACCCGGAGCCCGTGCCGTTCGGCGAGCTCCGACATGCCGGCCAGCACCTCCGCCAGCCTGCCGCGCGGGATGGTGCCGTCCATGCACAGATAGTCCGGCCCGATGGCGCCGACGGCCGGGAAGGAGTTCTTGCGCCCGGCCCAGAAGCCGAGCCGCTCGTCCTCGCTCTCCGACGCGCGGATCGTCGTCGCCCCCACCGCCCGCGCGATTTCGGACACGCGCTCGACCAGGTGATCCACCTCGGACGCCTCGCCGTCGAGTTCGCAGATCAGCAGCGAGGCGGCGTCCCTCGGGTAGCCGCAGGGCTGGAAATCCTCCGTCGCGTGGATCGCCGGCCCGTCCATCATCTCCAGCCCGCCGGGGATGATGCCGGCCGCGATGATGTCCGCCACGCAGGTGGCGCCCGCCTCGACCGTCGGGAAGGCGAGCAGCAGGCCGCGCGCGATCTCGGGCTTGCGCAGCAGGCGCACCGTCACCTCGGTGATGACGCCCAGCAGGCCCTCCGAGCCGGTCATCAGGCCCATCAGGTCGTAGCCCTCGGAATCCAGGTGCTTGCCGCCCAGATGGACGATCTCGCCGCCCATCAGCACGATCTCGAGGCCGAGTATGTTGTTGGTGGTGAGGCCGTATTTCAGGCAGTGCACGCCGCCCGAATTCTCGCCGACATTGCCGCCGATGGAGCAGGCGATCTGCGAGGACGGGTCGGGCGCGTAGTAGAAGCCGCGCTCGGCCACCGCATCGCTGATCGCGAGATTGGCCACGCCCGGCTGCACGCGGGCGCAGCGGTTGTCGTAGTCGATTTCCAGGATGCGGTTGAACTTGCCCATGGCGAGCAGGATGCCGTCGCCGAGCGGCAGCGAGCCGCCGGAAAGCGAGGTGCCGGCCCCGCGCGG
The DNA here is from genome assembly GCA_965261985.1 of Alphaproteobacteria bacterium. Taxonomy (GTDB): domain Bacteria; phylum Pseudomonadota; class Alphaproteobacteria; order Bin95; family Bin95; genus Bin95. The sequence goes on along the minus strand of OZ253490.1, from coordinate 1,488,267 downwards.
CACCACCTTCACATTCATCTCCGCGGCGAGTGCCATGATCGCCTGCACCTGGGCCACCGTCTCCGGCAGGGCGACGACGAGCGGAAGCTGGCGGTACATGGTGAGCGCGTCGCACTCATAGGCGCGCATCGCCACCTCTTCGGCGATCACGCTCTCATCCGGCAGCAACGCGCGCAGCCGGCGGATGAGCCGGTCGCGGTTCTCCAGGATCGCCGCCTCGGGCGCCGGCATCGTGAGCGACATGGACGCACGCCTCCTCGACCGGCCGCCAGTCTAGGGCGTTTCCGGCGGGAACGGAAACGCGGGGCGGCAGGCCGGGTTGCAGGCGTTGACGCCAATCCCGTTCATGCATCAAATGCAATTGACAATCGATATTATGTCGATTATTAACTGACTTGTCGTCGATTGCAAATTGGTTGTGATCATGTTGTTCACCTATCGTGCTCTGGACGACGCCGAGAAACGGGTAGAAACCGCGACGGCACGGATACGGGGCGACCTGCGCCAATATGTGGTCACGGAGCCGCGCCGCTGGACCGGCCTGCTGGCCCGCATGACCCGCGCACGCGCCCTTGCCGCGTCCAACAGCGTCGAGGGCATCGATGTGTCAGACGAGGACGCCATCGCCGCCATCGACCGCGAAGACCCCACGAACACGGACCGCGAAACATGGCGGGCCGTCACCGGCTACCGCGAGGCAATGGACTACATCCTCCAGCGTCGGCAGAGCCCTTCGTTCAGGATCACCGAGGATGTGCTGCTGGCCGTCCATTTCATGATTTGCCAGTCGGATTTCGCGGCGCGTCCCGGACAGTACCGCCCGGGGTGGGTGGGCGTCAGGAATACCCGGACCGGCGACCTGGTGCATGAGGGAGTGGACCGCGACCTGCTGGAGCCCCTGATCCGCGAACTTCTGGACTATGCGAACGAAGCGGAAGTCGAGTCGGTCTTCCTGCGCGCAGCGATGACGCACCTGAACCTGGCAATGCTGCATCCATTTACAGACGGCAACGGGAGAACCGCCAGGTGCATTCACACAGCGGTGCTGGCGAGCGACGGGATTATCGCGCCGACGTTCTCTTCGATCGAAGAGTATATCGGCCGCAACCAACAGGAATATTACGACATATTGGCGGCGGTCGGCGGCGGCGGATGGAACCCGGAGCGCAATGCCAAACCCTGGGTCCGGTTCTGCTTGAGCGGGCATTACCGGCAGGCACAGACACTCCTTCGCCGGACGAGGGAACTGGAGAGAGCCTATGCAGAACTCGAGGACCTGGTAGAGGCAAACGGGCTTCCCGAACGCACGGCAATGGCGCTGCTTCAGGCCGCGTTCGGCAGCCGGGTCAGGAATACGTCCTACCGGGTCAGTGCAGACATCTCCAAGAATCTCGCCAGCCGCGACCTGAAGGCGCTTGTGGACGCCGGACTTCTCGTACCCGAGGGCGAAAAGCGGGGCCGCTTCTACATCGCCTCCCCCGCCATAGCGGAACTTCGCCGGAAGTTGCGCCTCCCCAGAAGTGTCGACGATCCGTTCGCGGAGGACGGGCCGACTCAAACTGCCGGACGTCAGGCGAGTCTTTTCCTCCCGAGCGCATGACCTTTGCCGTTCCGGCCGATCCCCTGTTCTGGCCGGGCCCGCCGCGCGCCTTCCACGCCACCGTTGCCGCGCGCTATGCTGGCTGCCGGCGAGGATTGCGGCGGAGGGCCGGGTTATGGCGGGCGGCACATGGATTTCCTTTCCCCACAGCGAGGGCGAGACCAACCGCCGGGCGCATGTCCGGCTGCCCGACGGGCGCTTCGAGCGCGAGCTCGGCCGTGAGGGCTTCTTCGGCCCGGCGGCGCATATGTACCACCGCAACCCGCCGACAGCCTGGACCGGCTGGGAAGGGCCGCTCCGCCCCCGCGCCTTCGACCTGAACAAACTGCCCGCCGCGGCTTCCCCCTGGGAGGCCCGGCGGGTGCTGCACAACGCCCATGTCGATTACCGCTTCTGGCGCGCGGAGGGGCGGATGGACCATCTGGTCCGCAACGGCGACGGCGACGACCTGCTCTTCCTGCATAGCGGTAGCGGCGACTTCTTCTGCGATTACGGCCGCCTTCCCGTGGAGCAGGGGGACTATGTCGTCATCCCGCGCGGCACCATGTGGCGGCTCGATGCCGAGGGGCCGGTCGAGGCGCTGCTGATCGAGGCGACGGGCGGCTTCTACCGGCTGCCGGACAAGGGCATGGTCGGGCGGCACGCGGTGTTCGACCCGGCCGCGCTCGTGCTGCCGCGCATCGACGACGCTTTCCGCGCCCAGCAGGGGCCGGGAACATGGCAGGTGCGGATCAAGCGGCGGGGGCGGATCAGCTGCGCGACCTTCCCCTTCAACCCGCTCGATGCCGTCGGCTGGCACGGCGACCTCTCCGTCGCCAAGCTCAATGTGCGCGAGATCAGGCCGCTGATGAGCCACCGCTATCACCTGCCGCCCTCGGCGCACACCACCTTCGTCGCCGACCGTTTCGTCGTCTGCACCTTCGCGCCGCGCCCGTCGGAGACCGACCCGGAGGCGCTCAAGGTGCCGTTTTTCCACAACAATGACGATTACGACGAGGTGATCTTCTACCACTCCGGCGATTTCTTCAGCCGGGACGGCATCGACGCCGGCATGGTGACGCTGCATCCCTGCGGCTTCGCGCACGGGCCCCACCCCAAGGCGCTCGCCCGCATGCTCGGCGGCGGCAAGGCCTATCTCGACGAATATGCCGTCATGCTGGACGCGCGCGACGCGCTGGATGTGGCCGAGCTGCCGGAGGATGTCGAATGGCCCGGCTATGTCGAGAGCTGGCGGGGCGCGCTCGCCTTTGCGCCCGACGCGCCCGGGAACGGGGGCGGCGGGAAATGACGACCTCCTGAGCCCGGCATGCGCATCGCCAGCGTGTTGAAATGGGCCGTGCTGGCGGTCGCGGTCCTCGTCGCGGCCGCCGCTGCGGTGCTTTATTCCATCGACGTCAACAGCTACCGGGATGAAATCGCCGCCGAATTCCGCAAGGCGACCGGACGCGACCTCGCCATCGGCGGCGATATAGACCTGTCGATCTCGCTCACTCCCGCCGTCGTCGTCGAGCGGGTCGCCATCGCCAATGCGGGCTGGGGCTCGCGCCCGCACATGGCTGCGCTCGAACGCGCCGAGGCCGAGGTCGAACTGCTGCCGCTGCTTGCGGGCGATATCCGTGTGACCCGGCTCATCCTCGTCGAACCCGATATCCTGCTCGAAACGAACATGGGCGGCCTGTCCAACTGGCAGGTCGGGCCGCCATCGGCCGACCGGTCCGGTGCGCCCGCCCGCTCGGCGGAGGAGGCCGGACGAAAAGACGAGACGGGCAGCGGGCCACCGCCGATCCCGATTTTCAACCATGTCGAAATCCGCCGGGGACGCCTGACCTACAAGGACGCGCGGACCGGGCAAGAAATGCGGTTCGACCTCGACCGGGTATCGGCGCGGGCGGAGTCTTTCGGGTCGCCGCTGGAGATCGATGCCGGGGGCGCCTGGAACGGGGCGCCGTTCGCGATCTCGGGCAGCGTCGAGTCCCTGGCGAGCATCGCTTCGGGAGGGCCCGTCGGGCTCGAACTCGAGATGGAGGCATTCGGGTTCGACGCCCGGCTGTCCGGCACGGTCGCCGAACCCGCCAAACCTGCCGGCCTGGACCTCCGGATCGCGGTTCGCGGCGCCGAACTGTCTTCGCTCGCGCCGCTTGCGGGGCCGGGCCTGCCTAAGCTGGGTCCGGTCGCCTTCGACGCCCGCGTAAGGGGCGGCCCCGACAAGCTCCGGATAGAGGACCTCAAGGCTGCGCTCGCCTCCAGCGACCTCTCCGGCCGGATCGACCTTTCGCTGGCGGGGCCGCGTCCGCGCCTCGCCGGGACGCTGGCGTCGAAGAGGATCGACCTGGCCGGGCTGCGACAGGCGTCCGCCGGGAGCGGCCGTCCAACCGCCGCGGGCAGCGGCGCGAAACGGCAGAAAGGACAGCCGGATCGGGTCTTTCCCGACGATCCGATTCCCCTGGAGGGGCTCAAGGCCGCCGATCTCGATTTGGCCCTGAGCGTCGAAAAACTGACCGGATATTCGGTCCCGGTCGGCGCGGTCCGGGCCCGCATAAACCTCGACAACGGCGTGCTCGCGGCCAAGCCGCTCTCGGCGACCGTCGCGGGCAGCCGGGTGGACGGCGAGTTCCACCTCGACGCACGCCGGGCCGTGCCCAGGCTCCAACTTGCGGCCGGGGCTCCGGAACTCGACCTCGGCCGCCTGCTGGAGGAGGCTGGCGTGACCGACCTGTTCGAAGGGAAGGCGAAGGTCGGCGTCGATCTTGCGGGCTCGGGCAGGTCGATCGCCGCGCTCATGGCCGGCCTCGACGGGGACATAAGGCTGGCGGGCGGAAACGGCCGCCTGAAGACAGAGGCGCTCGATGCGGCGGTCGGCGGCGCCAGCGCCGTGCTCGGCACGCTGTTCTCGGGCCGGAAGCAGTGGACGGTCGTCAACTGCGCCGTCGCCTCCATCGGCATCGAGAAGGGGCGCGCGACAAGCCGGGCGGCGCTGGTCGATACCGAATATTCGACCGTCGCCGCGAAGGGGACGGCAAACCTGGCCTCGGAAACCCTCGACCTTGTCATCGAGCCCCGGGCGAAGTCCGCGACCCTCAATATCGCCGTGCCGGTCCATGTCGGGGGAACCTTCGCCAACCCGAAATTCCGGCCCGACACCGGCGCGGCGCTGAAGAAGCTCGGCGGCCTGGTCGGGATCGCGCTGTTCCCGCCGGCCGCGGTCGTCGGCCTGGGCGAGCTCGGCGGCAGCGACAATGAGTGCCTGAAGATCGCGACCGCCCGGCCGAAACCCGGCGCGGCACCGCAAGCCGGCCCCACATCGCCGGAAAAAGCGGTCCGGCAACTGAGGGACAACCTGAAGGGCGCCGTGAAGAACATCGGCCGCGGCCTGAAAGGCCTGTTCCGCCGCAAGACGGACTGAGAGCCGCGGAACGGGAGTGGCGCGCGAAAGAAGAAGCCGCGAGCGACAGGTTCCGGTCGAAGAGCAGCCTCACTCGGCGGCGGGGGACTTCAACCTGCGTTCCCGGCCGGCGTCACCCCGGCCTCGACAGGAATGGTCCGCCGCGCCATGCTTGGCACCCCATGAGCGGCGTGTCCCTTATCCGCACCCTGCCCGAAGGCGGTGACCGCGAACGGCCGGTCCCGAACCCGGATAGTCCGCAGGAGGAAGGCATGCGCCGATGAAGCTCTATGTCTGGAATATCGCTCCGAACCCGCGCCGGGTGCGCATCTATCTGATCGAGAAGGGGATCGAGGTGCCGATGGAGGAGGTGGGTATCCCCGGCAAGCCGGCCCTCGACCCCGCCTTCCTCGAAAAGGCACCCTATCGCCGGGTTCCGCTGCTGGAGCTCGACGACGGCACGCTGATCTCCGAAGCCATGGCGATCTGCCGCTATTTCGAGGCGCAGCATCCCGACCCGCCGCTGATGGGCGCTGACGCACTGGAGATGGCGCGCGTCGAGATGTGGGAACGGATGTCCGAGTTCGAGGGGCTGTTCGCGGTCGCCGAATCGTTCCGCAACGCCAAGCGCAGCTTCGCCGGCCGCGCGCTCCCCGGGATTCCCGGCGAGGTCGCGCAGGTCCCCGAGCTGATCGAGCGCGGCCGGCAGCGGGCCGTGCTCTATTTCGACCGGCTCGACACCCGCCTCGGCGAGGCGCGGTTCCTCGCCGGCGAACGCTTCACCACCGCTGACATCACCGCCTACTGCACCGTCGATTTCGCCAGATTCATCGAGATGGACCCGTCCGACGGCCGCGCCAACCTCGCGCGCTGGCAGGCGGAGGTGGCGGCGCGGCCCAGCATCCGCGAGACCGCATAATCGCCGCTCGTTTCGGCCGGCCCGGCCGGCATCGCGCCGGCCTCGACAGGGATGGCACCGCGCGCCATGCTCCCACTCCATGAGCGGCGCGTCTTTCATCCGCACCGTGCCCGAGGGCGACGACCGGGAACGGCTGGTCTGCGCCGATTGCGGCCACATCGCCTACGAGAACCCGAAGATCGTCGTCGGCTCGGTCGCGGTACTTGGCGACCGCCTGCTGCTCTGCCGGCGCGCCATCGAGCCGCGCAAGGGCTTCTGGACGCTGCCGGCGGGCTATCTGGAACTGCACGAAACGCCCGAAGAGGGGGCAATCCGCGAAGCGGTCGAGGAAGCCTGCGCCAGCATCGAGATCGACCGGCTGCTGGCGGTCTTCTCCATCCCGAGGCTCTCGCAGGTTCAGCTCATCTTCCGCGCGCGCCTTGCCTCGCCCGAGATCGCGCCGGGCCCGGAAAGCGCCGATGTCCGCCTGGTGCGCTGGGATGAGATTCCCTGGGACGAGATCGCCTTTCCGTCGGTGCGCTGGTCGCTCGACGCCTGGCGGCGCACCCGCGCCGAAGACGTCTTCGCCCCGCTCGGCAACCCGCCCGGCGAGACCGGCGACATGCGCGCGGGCAGGTTTGGTCACACGTAGGGGATCACTTTCTCCATCGTGATCCGCATGGACGCCTCGACATGCTCGATCGGCAGGCCGCCGAGCGTGCTCCAGAGCGCGAACTCGGTGATCCCGAGCCGGTCGCGCAGCTCGCGCAGCCGGGCGATGCATTCCTCCGGATCGCCGGCGACGCAGGCGCCGAACTCGTGCAGCTTCTCGAAGTTGAGGTAGCCGAGCTCGCGGGTCTTCATCCCCTCGGTCATGGTCAGCTCATAGCCCTTGACCGGCTCGAACGCGCCCGTCTGGGAGAGCTGGTTGCTGGCCACCTTGTTGTAGAACCACTGCACCCGCTCGCCGAAGATCTCGCGCGCCGCCTGCCCGTCCTCATGGCAGAAATAGGGCATGAGCATCATGCGCTCGGCCGCCTTCGGGTCGCGGCCGTTGGCCTCGCAGGCGGCCTCGTAGATGGCGAGGTTCTCCTGGAGCTTCTCGACCCACACTTCCCGGTAGGTGCGGTAGGTGAAGGGCGAGGCCAGTTGCAGGTGGAAGCCGCGTTCCGCCGCCTGGGTGAAGCTCTCCGGCGAGATCGACGCCTGATAGACCGGCGGATGCGGCTGCTGGACCGGCTTGGGCAGGCATTCCACCGGGTCGGGGATGGGCCAGTGGCTGCCGTCCGGCCGGCTGACCTTCTCCTGGGTCCAGGCGTCGAGCACGATATCGACGCCTTCGTTCATCATCTCGCGCGCTTCCGCCATCGGCACGCCGAGGCCGGTGAATTCATGCGGCTGGTAGGCCCGCCCGACGCCGAACAGGAGGCGCCCGTGGCTGAGTATGTCGATCAGCGCGAAGTCCGAGGCGGTCCTGAGCGGATGGTTGAAGGGGATCGCCACCACCGCGGTGCCGATCTTGATGCGCTTCGTGCGTTGCGCCACCGCGGCGGCATAGACCTGCGTCGAGGTCACGACGCCATAGGTCGAGAACAGGTGCTCGGCCAGCCACACCGTGTCGTAGCCGAGCTCCTCTGCCTTCACGAAGTAGTCGAGGTCCTCGTCGAATGCCTCGACCCGCCGGGTCTGGTCCGGCATCTGGCTCAGGCTGAAGATGGCCCATTTCATTGCGGATGGCCTCCGGGTTGGGTCAGGACCGAAAGCTGGCCCACATCTGCGACCGACTCAAGCCGGTCGATAAGGTCTATCAGCGCCTCGCCGGCTTGCGCGTCCAGCCCCGCCCAGGCCCAGTTGCCCCGGAACTTGGCGAGATGCTGCTCGCGGGTGAGCGGCCGGGCCGGGCCGCCTGGCACGGCTTCGACGCGCTTCGACAGGCGCCGCCCGTCCTTGAGCGCGACCTCGACCGAAACCGGCGCGAGCGCATTCGGGTCGGGATTGTCGTCCGTCCGGACCTGCACGCGCCGGGCGAATTCGACGCTTTCGGTGTCCGCCAGCGCGTCCGGCGTGAAGTCCTCATGGCCGAGGCTGCCGCCGAGAAGGATCCGCGCCGCCGCCCAGCGCGCCGAGAGCCGGGCCTGGTTGACGGCCATGTCCGGCCGGGCCTCGCGGCCCACAAGATGGTTCACCAACGGGGTGACGATGAGCGTGACCTCCGCCACCTCGGGCGCCCCGAACCCGTGCTCCGCCCGGAGCGCCAGCAGCGCATCGACGACGCCATGCGTCGCGCGGCCGCTCGGCCAGGGCTTGTGCGCCGTCTCCGCGATCCGCCAGACCCGGCCCAGGTCGGCCAGCACCGGCTGGATGTCGTGCGCGCCCTCGAAGAGCTCGAGATATCCGTGCTCGCCCTCGATGCTGCCTTCCGGCCCCGGCAGGCCGGCCCGTGCCATATCGACCGCGGCGATGGCGTTGCGGGCGCCGAAACCCACCTGCATGCCGAGCAGCGGCGAGCCCTCGCCATGCGCCTGCATCGTGCCGGAGACCTGGCCGAGCGCGATGCCGAAGGCGTGCGCGATCTCCTCCTCGCGAAGCCCGGCGAGTTTCGCGCAGGCCGCCGTCGCCCCGAAAGTGCCGGCCGTCGCCGGGCGGAAGAAGCGCAGCCCCGCGTTAGAGGCGAGGCCGAGCCCGCAGGCGACGTCCGCACCGACGGCAACCGCTTCGATCGCCCGGCGGCCCGAAACGCCGCCCTCGCGCTCGGCGAACGCCATGGCGGCCGGGAACAGCACCGCCATGGTGTGCACCACCGCGCCCTCATGGACGCAGTCATTTTCCGAATTGTGGAGCTGGTAGGCATTGAGCGCCGCTGCGGCCGGGGCTGGCAGCACATCGCGCGTGGCCCAGACCCGCGCCTCGGCCGGCGGGCCGGCCAGCAGGCGGCGCCATTCGGCCGCGAACGGCCCGCGCATGCCCGCCGCCGCCACGCCGAAGGAATCGAGCGCAAAGGTCTTGACGGCCTCGACGGCCGCCGCCGGCAGGTCGTCGAAACCCGTGCCCACCGCATGGCGGGCGAAGATGCGAGCTGCGTCCATGCCCTGCCGGTGTCCCCGGCGTCCTCCGGATCAGCAGACCTCGAACAGGCCCGCCGCGCCCTGGCCGCCGCCGATGCACATGGTCACGACGACATGCTTCGCGCCCCGGCGCTTGCCCTCGATCAGCGCATGGCCGACCAGGCGCGAGCCGGTCATGCCGAACGGGTGGCCGATGGCGATCGAGCCGCCGTTCACATTCAGCTTGTCTTGCGGAATGCCGAGCCGGTCGCGGCAATAGAGCACCTGCGAGGCGAAGGCCTCGTTCAGCTCCCAGAGGTCGATATCGTCCACCTTCAGGCCCTTGCGCTCCAGCAGGCGCGGGATCGCATAGACCGGGCCGATGCCCATCTCATCGGGCTCGCAGCCGGCGGTGGCGAAGCCCTTGAAGATGCCGAGCGGCTCGACATTGCGCCGCTCCGCCTCCGCGGAGTCCATCACGAGGCAGGCCGAGGCGCCGTCGGAAAGCTGGCTGGCGTTGCCGGCGGTGATCCACTTGCCCTCGCCGCGCACCGGCTCCAGCCCGGCCAGCCCTTCCAGCGTGGTGGTCGGCCGGTTGCAGGTGTCGCGGTCGATGGTGACGGCCTTCTCGGAAACCTCGCCGGTCTCGCGGTCGGTAACCAGCATGGTGGTCTCGAAGGGGACGATCTCGTCGTCGAAGGCGCCGGACTGCTGGCCGGCGGCGCAGCGAAGCTGGCTCTGCAACGAATATTCGTCCTGCAGCTCGCGGGTGACGCCATAGCGCCCGGCCACGGTGTCGGCCGTGTCGATCATCGCCATCCAGAGGTCGGGATGGCGCTCCAGCAGGCTCTCTTCGGTGATGTGGGTGCGGTTCATGTGGGGCTGCACCAGCGAAATCTGCTCGACGCCGCCGCCGACCGCAACCGGCACGCCGTTGACCATGCAGGCCTGCGCCGCCATGGCGACCGTCTGGAGGCCGGAGGAGCAGAAACGGTTGACCGTGGCCCCGGCCGTCGTCACCGGGCACCCGGCCCAGAGCGCGGCATTGCGGCCGACATTGGTGCCGGTCGCCCCTTCCGGGTTTGCGCAGCCGACGAACACGTCCTCGACCTCGCCCGGCTCGACGCCGGCGCGCTCGATGGCGTGCTTGATCGCGTGGCCGGCCATCGCCGCGCCATGGGTATTGTTGAACTCGCCCCGGAACGACTTGGTGAGCCCGGTCCTGGCGGTCGAGACGACGACGGCTTCGCGCATGCGATGTTCTCCCTGAACTGCAATTCAGGGCGGAGTATTGCCAGTCCCCGCGCCCGGTTTCAATGGCCGCGCGCGGGGCGGGCGTCTTCCCCCTCCTGCGGAACCGTTCTCAGCCCGCATTTCTCACCAATGTCATGGTCTGCGCGGCGCTGTCGGGCCGGCAGGGAAGGAAAGACGCGCCGCGCGATGCGGGGCATCGGGCAAGCGGCTTGACGCACCCTGCCGGCCCGACAGCGCCGCCCTCCGGGTCGCGCCCAGGCGCCCGCCCGCGGCGTCGCGGACCTCAACCGTAGGCTCCGCTACGCTTTTCGGTCCGCTCCTTGCGGATCGAACGCCTGGATGCGACGCAGGCCGTGACATTGGTGAGAAATGCGGGCTAAAACGCCGATACCCGCCCGCTCGGAGAATTGGCCGAATGCGTCCCGAGACCGGCACGACGCCCCGGACCGTTGCCCTGTTCGCGACCTGCCTGGCCGATCTCGTCCGGCCTTCGGTCGCATTTGCAGCCGTGCGTCTGCTGGAGGCGGCCGGTTGCCGGGTGGAGGTGCCGGCGGCGCAGACCTGTTGCGGACAGCCGGCCTTCAACAGCGGCGACCGCAAGCACGCGGCCCGCATAGCGCGGCAGACCGTGCGCGCCTTTCGCGGCTATGACTGGATCGTCGTCCCTTCCGGTTCCTGCGCCGGGATGCTGCGCTGCCACTATGCCGACCTGCTGGGCGACGACGAGGGTTTCGGCGAGCGGGTCTGGGAGCTGACCGCCTTCCTGGTCGATGTCTGCGGGTTCGAGGATGTGCAGGCGCGCTGGCCGATGACCGCCGCCTATCACGACAGTTGCGCTGGCCTGCGCGAACTCGGCGTGAAGGACCAGCCGCGCGCGCTGCTTGCAAAGGTCGAGGGGCTCGAACTGACGGAATTGCCGGATGCGGAGGTGTGCTGCGGCTTCGGCGGCACCTTCTGCGTCAAATATCCCGACATCTCCACCGCCATGGTCCGGGACAAGACCGTCGCTGTGAAAAGCACCGGGGCCGGTGCGCTGCTGGCGGGCGACCTCGGCTGCCTGATGAACATTGCCGGGCGCCTCTCCCGCGAGGGCAGCGATATCGAGGTGCGCCATGTCGCGGAAGTGCTGGCCGGCATGGTGGACGAGACGCCGCCGCTATGAGTTTCTCCGGCCCGGCCAATTTCCGCGCGAACGCGGCGCGCGCGCTCGCCGACGCGCCCTTGCAGCAGGAGCTCGCCAGGTTCAGCCGCGGCTTCCAGGTGAAGCGGGTCGAGGCCGCCTCCCGGCTGCCGGAATTCGAGGCGCTGCGCGACCGGGCGCGCGACATCAAGAACCACTGCCTTGCCCATCTCGACTTCTACCTGGAGCGCTTCGAGGAGAATTGCCGCGCCGCCGGCGGCGAAGTGCACTGGTGCGCCACCGCCGAGGACGCGCGGCAGGCGATCCTCGCCATCTGCCAGCGCCTTGGGGCGAAGACCATGGCGAAGGGCAAGTCGATGGTCTCCGAAGAGGTCGGCCTCAACGAGTTCCTCGCCGAAAACGGCGTGCGCGCCGTGGAGACCGACCTCGGCGAATACATCCTCCAGCTTCGCGGCGAGTCGCCGAGCCATATCGTGGCGCCTGCGATCCATGTCGCGACGGAGCAATGGACCGAAGCCTTCCGCGCCGCCCACACCGACCGGCCGGCGGACCGTTCGCTCTCCGACGGCAGCGAGATCATGGCGGAGGCCCGCGCCGTGCTGCGCGACGAGTTCCTGGGTGCCGATGTCGGCCTGACCGGTGCCAATTTCCTGATCGCGGAGACCGGCTCCTCGGTGATCTTCACCAATGAGGGCAACGGGGACCTCTCTCAGACCCTGCCGCGCGCCCATATCGTCATCGCCGGCATCGAGAAGGTGATCCCGACGCTAGAAGACCTCTCGGTGTTCATGCGCGTGCTGCCGCGCTCGGCGACCGGCCAGGAGCTCACCGTCTATACGACGCTTTCGACCGGCCCCCGCCGCGCGGCCGATCTCGACGGGCCGGAGGAATACCATGTCGTGCTGCTCGACAACGGGCGCGCGGACATGCTGGGCGGCGAGTTCCAGGACATGCTGCGCTGCATACGCTGTGCGGCCTGCATGAACGCCTGCCCGGTTTACAAGCAGATCGGCGGCCACGCCTATGGATGGGTCTATCCGGGGCCGATGGGCGCGGTGCTGACGCCCGGCCTGCGCGGCGTCGAGGAGGCCGGCCACCTGCCCAACGCCTCCACCTTCTGCGGCAAGTGCGAGGAGGTGTGCCCCGTACGCATCCCCCTGCCCCGCATGATGCGGCACTGGCGCGAGCGCGAATTCTCGCGACGCCTCAGCCCGGCCAAATTCCGCTACGGGCTGGGCCTGTGGGCCTTCTTCGCCGCGCGGCCGGCGCTCTACCGGCTCTTCGCCGGCCTTGCCGCAAGGGTGCTCGGCGGCCGGAAGTCCTGGCGGCGGCTGCCCTTCGCCGGCGGCTGGACCGGCACACGGGACTTCCCGGCTTCCGAAGGCCGGAGCTTCATGAGCCTCTGGCGGGCGGGGCGGAGGCGCTGAAACCATGGCATCGCGCGCGGTCCTGCATGAACGCATCGTGTCGGCCGAGGGCGTACGCGCCGTCGAGGTCGGCATAGACTTGCGCCGGCTGAACGAGCCGGACTCCCCGGTCTTCAACCGGGCGGAGAACACGGGCCCCTTTTTCGTGGCCATGGGTGCGGTGTTCGTCGCGCTCTATTTCGGCGGCTGGGTCTGGGCGCTGGCTATCGGCGCGAGCGCGCTCATCGTCATGGCGACCGGGCTCCAATACCTGCTCGTGCTCAGGCTGCGCCGGCGGGCGCTCGCCTATGCACTCTCCGACCCCGAGTGCTGGCAGCGGCTCTGGAACATGGGCGGGCTGACGCTGCGACTGCCGCAACGGGAGGAGACGCTTGTCGATTCCCCCGACGGCGACTGGACGGACTTTGCCGCCCGGCATCTGGGGCGGCGGCAATGAGCGGACGCGACGCCATTCTGGCCCGGATCAGGGCCGCCACCGGCGGCGCAAGGGGAGACGCGCCGGACCGGCTCGCGACCCGCCCGCCGGGGCCCCGCCCGGCCCGCGCAGATGACGATCCTGTGGCGCGGTTCGCGTCCGAGGCGGCTGCGGCCGGCTGCACCCTTACCGATCCGGTCCTGCCCGAGGACGTGCCGGCGGCGATCGCCGAATGGCTTGCCGCCGAGAACCTGCCGGCCCGCCTCGCCGCCTCGCCCGACCCGGCGCTCGACCGCTACCCCTGGGGCAGCCGCCCGCTGCTGACGCTGGAGCGCCGCCGGGCGGAGCCCGAGGACCGCGTGTCGCTGACGCCGTGCTTCGCCGGCGTGGTCGAGACTGGCACGCTCGCCATGCTCTCCGGGCCGGAGCGCCCCGTCACGCTCAACTTCCTGCCCGAAGCGCATATCGCGCTGGTGAGCACGCGCGACCTGGTAGGCGCCTATGAGGACCTCTGGGCGCGGGTCCGCGCGGCGGGGGAGACACCCCGGACGGTCAACCTGATTACCGGGCCGTCGCGCAGCGCCGATATCGGCCAGGAACTGCGCATGGGCGCGCACGGCCCGCGCCGGCTGCATATCGTGCTGGTCGATGACGAGCGGGTGGAAGGCATCGATGACGAGCCGGTGAAAGGCTCCGATGACGAGCCGGTGGAAGGCTCCGATGAAGCGTAAGGGCAAGGCCGGTCCCGGCGACATGGAGCTCTGGGGCCGGATGGCGCAGTCCGTTCGGCCGCTGCCGGGCCGCACGCCACCGCCTGCACCGCGTCGGCCGGAGCCGACGGAAATGCCGGAACCGGTGGAACCGCCGGAGACTCCCGCGCCTGCCGTATCCGGCCCGCCGGCCCTGCAGTCCCCGGCGGCGCCCGGCCCCGGCATCGACAAGCGCACCGCCCGGCGGATCCGGCGGGGCGCCCTGCCGATCGACGCCAAGATCGACCTGCACGGCCTTACCCGCGAGGAAGCCTATCGCCGCCTCACCGGGTTCATCGCCCAGAGCCAGGCGGCCGGGCGGCGGCTGGTGCTGGTCGTCACCGGCAAGGGCCGCCGTTCGGAGGACGGCATGGCGGCCGGCGTCATCAGGCGCGAAGCGCCGCTCTGGCTCACGCGCCCGCCCAATGCCGCGCGCGTGCTGGACACGGCCCCGGCGCAAGCCCGCCACGGCGGCGACGGCGCCCTCTATGTCTATCTGCGGAAGCTGCGTCCGTGACCCCGGCGGCGCGCGTCGGCTCGGCTATCGAGGCTCTGGAGCTAATCGAGGAAACCGGCCGCCCGGCCGACGCCGTGCTGGGCGGCTTCTTCCGCGCCCGCCGGCATATCGGCGCAAGCGACCGCAAGGCGGTGGCGGAGCGGGTGTTCGGCGTGCTGCGCCGCCGCGCCCGGCTCGACTGGCACCTCGCCCGCCGGGGCGCAGAGCCGACCGCGCGCTCGCGGATGCTGGTCCGCCTGCTGCTGGTGGACCGCTTGCAGGAGCCGGGAGCCGTGTTCGGGCGGGGCAAATACGCGCCCGCGCCGCTCGACCCGGCAGAACTCGACCTGTTCATGGCGCTTGTCGGGGAGCCGCTTGAGCCGCCGGAAATACCCGCTTCCGTGCGCGCCGAATGCCCGGCCTGGGCCGAACGCGGCTTACGGGAGAGCCTGGGCGGGGCCTTCGCCGAGGAAATGAAGGCGCTTGCCGAGCCCGCGCCGGTGGATTTGCGCGTCAATGCGCTCAAGGCGACGCGGCGCGAGGCCCGTCGGGTGCTGTTCCAGGACGGCATCCGCGCCGAGCCGCTGGAGGCGAGCCCCTGGGCGCTCCGCTGCGAGGGCCGCCCGGCGCTC
Organism: Alphaproteobacteria bacterium; assembly: GCA_965261985.1. GTDB lineage: Bacteria > Pseudomonadota > Alphaproteobacteria > Bin95 > Bin95 > Bin95. The sequence continues at coordinate 1,473,229 of OZ253490.1, read as the reverse complement.
GGCCGCACCCGCGCCTTCCGCGAAGGGCTGGTGGAGGTGCAGGACGCCGGCTCGCAGCGTGTGGCGCATGCGGTAGCGGCCGAGCCGGGGATGCAGGTGGTCGATTTCTGCGCCGGCGCAGGCGGCAAGGCGCTTGCGCTCGCCGCCGACATGGAAGGCAAGGGCCGCATCGTCGCCACGGACGTGCATGACAAGCGCCTCGCGCGCCTCGGCGAACGGATGCGCCGGGCAGGCGCGCACAATATCGAGCGCCGCCTGCTGGAGAGCGAGCGCGACCGCTGGGTCCGCCGCCAGCGCGGCAAATTCGACCGCGTTCTGGTCGATGCGCCCTGCACCGGCACCGGCTCCTGGCGGCGCAACCCGGACGCGCGCTGGACCCGCGACGGCCCCGGCCTCGCCGAGCTGGTGGCGCTGCAGGACCGCATACTGGAAAGCGCCGCGCGGCTGGTGAAGCCCGGCGGCCGGCTGGTCTATGCCACCTGCTCGCTGCTCAGCGACGAGAACGAGGTGCGTGTCGCGCGCTTCCTGGACGCGGCGCCGGACTTCGCGCGCGCCGCGGACGACCTCCGCATCTCGCCCGCTCGCGACGACTCGGACGGGTTCTACGTCGCCATTCTGGAACGGGAAACGGCTCCATGCGCGAACGACTCCGCGAACTGATCGCCGAACGGGCGCTTTCCAGCGGCCAATTCACCCTCGCCTCCGGGGTGGGCACCGGATACTTCTTCGACATGAAGCAGGTGATGCTGGACCCGGAGGGGCTGACGCTCATCGCGGAGGCGTTCCTGGAGCGCATCCGGGAGGAGCCGGCCGACCATATCGGCGGCATCGCCATGGGCGCGGTGCCCATCGTGGCGGCGGTCTGCGCATTCAGCCGGGCCACGCCGCGCCCGCGCCGCGCCTTCTTCGTGCGCAAGGAAACCAAGGACCACGGCACCGAACGGCGCGTCGAGGGCTACCTGCCGGAAAGCGGCGAGGTGCTGCTGTTCGAGGATGTAACCACCACCGGCGGCTCGGCGATGATCGCCGTCGAGGCGGCGCGCGCCGCCGGCTGCCGGGCCCGGACCCTCTACACCGTGGTGGACCGGCTGGAGGGCGCAGAAGCCAATCTCGCCCGCGAAGGCATCCGCCTCGCCCCGCTCTTCACCCGCGACGACTTCACGCTGTAGAATCCAGGCCGGGCAGCAGGCGTGGAGCGCCGCTGTTATGTCGCGAACCCGAGACGGGGTTCGGGGGAGAAAGGGAACATGGCTATTCGCGTTAGGCCGGGTGAAATTGACATTCCCGAGGATGATCCATTCGCAAACGACCTTCTGAACAGACGACAGCCGGCCATGGTCCTCACCAACATCATCCGCTCCGTCGAGGGGCCTTGCACCCTGTCCATCGATGCCTCTTGGGGCAGTGGAAAAACGACCTTCCTGCGCCTTTGGGCGCAGCATCTCCGAACCTTGCATTTCACTGTTATCGAATTCAACGCTTGGGAAACGGACTTCTGTAGCGACCCTTTTCTCGCCCTGTCCGAAGCTATCACAGCCGGCCTTGACGATAGGACAGGTGACAAGAAAGATAAACTGAAAAAAACAACCAAGGAAATACTTCGTCGAGCTGTTCCGGGACTAATTCGCATGGGAACGGCAGGAATAGTTGATCTTGGTCCTATGTTGGAGAAAGAGGTTAGCGATCTTTTCGTGTCAATGGCGGAAGAACGAATGGCAGCATACGAAGAACAGAGAAAATCACTGCTCTCATTTCGACAAACTCTTCAGCAAATCGCAAAGGAAATATCAGAAGTTGATTGCCCTCTAGTCGTGATGATTGATGAGTTGGATAGATGTCGTCCCAATTATGCCGTAGAATTTCTCGAAATTTCCAAACATCTATTCTCCGTTGACAACATAATTTTTGTCCTGGCAGTAAATCGATCTGAGCTCAAACACTCTGTTTCTGCTGTGTATGGAGAAAAATTTGATGGCAACGGATATCTACGCAGATTTATCGACATTGACTTTGTGTTACCCAAGTCGGATCGAACTCAATTTATACAGCAACTAATTCATTCAACAAAAATTCATGAATACTTTACAAGAACCAATGACAGCGAAGCTCGGCGAGATGGTTTTGGAATGTCAGAGAATATTTTGAAGGTATTCTTGGACAAAAGCGATGCGAGTCTTCGAGAGATTGCAAATACAATACACCATCTTGGTATAGTTTTTGCATCTTTAAGAGCTGATCGGAGATCGTTTCATTTGCCTGCCGTTGTTGGAATACTATTGAAACAATTGTGGCCAGAGTATTATAGAAAATTTTGCAACGGGGAAATTAGTGATATTGAATTGGTGGATGAATTATTTTCGGATGGAAATTTGAATAACATTAGAGAAGGCCCTGAGGGGACAGTGTTTGAAATGGCCATTATATCAGCATTTATTGAAATTAACTCAGGAACTTCTCGGCTTCTGGAGCAATACAAAATTAGGGCAAAAGAGGGGGAAGTTTCCCGAGACCGCGATATAGCCGAGGGGACGAGATATATGGGAGGGTGGGGGTTTAAGTTTGCAATAGATCGGATAGAATTGTTGTCACAAGACCTGGTGGACGCGCAACCCAATGAATAAGGCAATCGCTCGGCGGCCGGCAATGGCAGCTTTGTTTTTCGTGAGCGCGCGAAGTTACTGTTGTTGTAGGCAGCTTGCGACGATTTGGTCACAAGCTGCTGGGTGGAGACGCTCTACACGGTCGTGGACCGGCTGGAGTGCGCGGAGGCCAATCTCGCTGCGAAGGCATCCGCCTCGCTCGGTCTTCACCCGCACTGACTTCACGCTGTAGATTCCGGGCGGCGGTAAACCGGGAGCGCGGCGGCTATGTCGCGGGCGGCGATGATCGACACACGCGGCCTCCGGCAGTGCATCGGCACGCTTGAGGCTGCGTTCGCACATTTGCAGCAGGAAGTTCCGGACGGCCCGATGCGCGACATCTTCCGGGCCGCCTACGACAAGCAATTCGAGCTTGTGCTGGAAGTCGGCGGCGGGTTGCTGCGCCGACGCCTCAAGGACTTCTTCGCCAGCAGCCGCGAGGCCGACCGGCTGTCCTTCCGGGATACGTTTCGCCACGCAGCCAAACACGGCCTCATGCCGGCGGAGGCCTGCGAACGGTGGCTGCAATACCGCGATATCCGCAACGCCCCCGCCCATGACTATGGCGAGTGCTTCGCCGAGACGGCGCTGGAGCTCATACCGGCGTTTGTTGCCGACGCGCGGGCCTTGGCCGATGCCATCGAGGGCGAAGACGGTGGTTAAGGGGCTTCTGCTGCATGAGCGCCACCGCGCCGCGCTTGACCGGCTTTTCGCCGAGCATCTGCCCGAGGTCGAGGTGTGGGCTTATGGCAGCCGAGTCACCGGCCGCGCCCACGATGGCAGCGACCTCGACCTGGCGCTGCGCGCCCCCGGCGGCGCCGGGATCGAACCCGCCCGGCTCGGAGCGTTCGAGCGTGCCCTGGAAGCCTCCACCATCCCCTTCCTGGTCCAGCCGCACGATTGGGCCCGCCTGCCGGACCGGTTCCGCCGGGAAATCGAGCGCAGGCATAGGGTGCTGCGGCGCGGATTTGGCACTGCGGAAGGCGTGGTAAGCTGTTCCTGAGAGGCGGCGTTCCGGGTCGTTTCGCTGCCGCACAGCAGGCCGGGCGCGCGGCGGATCATGACAGAACATGACATTTCCCCGTGTCGCCTCCCGGAGGTGGCGGCCGCCGGCTGCCCGGCTCGGCGCTCGGAGGCGGGGCCGCTTCCGGTGGGGATGAGGCCGTCGGGGCGGAAGCGCTTCGCGAGTGGCAGGATCGGGCCATGACCGAAGACGATAATTTGTTCATGAATTATGAACTAATTCCTGATAAGAGCTTGATTCCCACAAATCTGTGGTAAGATGGGTCAGGAGGAAGCGGCATCCGGAGGCCGCGTCGTCTCCCGCCTCGTGCCGGCGCAAAAAGCCCCCGACGGAACGGACGGGAGAAGTGCGCCCTGCGCTTGGCTCGCGCGCGCAATCAGGCGCGCGAGCCGCGCCGGCGCAAACGCGGACACGCGCGCACACGCGATACGCGCGAAACAGGGACGCGCCGCAGACAAACCGGGGGCGGCGCGAACGGAACGAAACGCGATGGAGGAAACACATGCAGGATGGAGACAAGCGGCGCTTCGGTGAGCCGGGCGGAGAGGGGCGCGGCGCGGCGGAACATGACAAAACATGACATTTCATGACACTTCGCGGGGGCCCCGCAGCTTCGCGGGGGCGGCACGGCTTGACCGCGAGCCGGCGCGGGGCGTCTAATCGGGGCTGAGACTGGAGGGAGGCGGTGTATGGAACCGGTGCGCTATATCGACCGCACGCGCGACGACTATATCCGGCAGGGCTATGAGGAGCCCTATGAGTGGGCGCATTTCGAGGATGTGCCGTTCGCGCGGCTCGCCAAACCGCTTTCGGAATGCCGCGTCGGGCTGATCGGCACCAGCGAGATCGCGGTGCGCTACGATCCGGAGACGGAAGACAACCCCGTGGTCGAAGAGGATTTCAGGGGCGTCTATTCCTTCTCCGCCGACACGCCGACGGAGAAGCTCTACAGCCGCACCGCCTCGTTCGACCGCTTCGCCACCCATCTGGACGACGTGAACGCCTATTACCCGGTGGACCGCCTGCGCGAAGCCGTGGCGGACGGCCGGGTCGCCGGCATCCCCGACCGGCTCTATGGCTGCTACAATAATTACAGCAAACGCAAGGTGATGACCGAGGAGGCGGCGAAGGCGCTGGCCTGGTGCCGCGAGGACGGCATCGACGCGCTCCTCATGGTGCCTGTCTGACCCGTCTGCCATCAGACCGTGAGTCTGATAAGCAGGCATATCGAGGCAGCAGGCATCCCGACCGCGATGATCGGCGCGGCGCGCGACATCGTTGAGCATTGCGGCGTCGCCCGCTATGTCTTCACCGACTTCCCGCTCGGCAGCCCTTGCGGCGAGCCTTGGGACACCGACCAGCAGCGCACGATCTTCCAGATGGCGCTCGACCTGCTTGAGGAGGCGCAGGGTCCCCGCACCACCCGCGAGGCGGGTTTCCGCTGGACGGGCGGGGAGGACTGGAAGCGGCTCGTGTTCACCGCCGAGCAGCCCTGGCAGGACGAGGCCACGCACGCCCAATGGATGGCGCGCAAGGAGGAATACCGGGAGCTCCGCGCGGCAGGCAAGGTATGACCGGCATGGCGGCCGCACAAGCTGTCACGCTCTACACAACGCCGCTGTGCGCGCCCTGCGAGCAGATCAAGCGCTACCTGGAGTCGCGCGGCGTCGCCTTCACCCGGCGCGACCTGATGATGGACGAGGAGGCGCAGGACCGCCTCGACGCCGCCCGCATCCGGGGAACGCCGGCCGTGGAGGTGGACGGCGCCTTCCTCGTCGGCGACGGGCTGACCCGCGAGGCCTTGGACCGGCTGCTGGGCCTGGACTGACGGCGCATGGCGGAGCCGGTCGTCCTCTATGAGGAGCGCGGCAGCGTCGCCGTCGTTTCGCTCAACCGGCCGGAACGGCTGAACACGCTGACCGAGGAGATGGTGCAGGGCGTGGCCGACGCCATCGACCGCGCCGCCGCCTCGCGCCCGGTGCGCGCCGTCGTGCTGCGCGGCGAGGGGCGGGCGCTCTCAGCCGGCTACGACCTGGAGGCGACCGGCGCCTCCCTGGAGGGCTGGTCCCAGCCCTTCGATGCGCCGCGCCCGGAGCCGCGACCCGGAGCCTGGGACCCGGTGCGCGACCACCGCAGCATGGGTCGCAATGTCGAGCGCTTCATGAAGATCTGGGACTGCCCGAAGCCGGTGCTGGGCGCGGTCCGCGGCTGGGCGGTCGGTGGCGCGACCGACCTGGTGCTCTGCTGCGACCTGCTCTTCATGGCCGACGACGCCTTCATCGGCTATGCGCCCTCGCGGATTTTCGGCACGCCCACGACCATGCTCTGGGTCTATCGCCTCGGCCTCGAACACGCCAAGCAGTTCCTGCTGAGCGGCGACGCCATCGACGCGGTGACGGCGCACCGCATCGGCCTGGTTTCCTATGTCTGCCCGGCGGACGAGCTGGATGAGCGCACCCTGGCCCATGCGCGGCGGTTCGAGCATATTCCGGCCAACCAGCTTGCGCTCAACAAGCTGCTCATCAACCAGGCCTTCGAGAATATGGGGCTGCGCACGACGCAACTGCTCGGCACGCTGTTCGACGGCATGACGCGCCACACGGAAGAAGCCTATCGCTGGGCCGAAAGCCTTGGCGAAAACGGCATGCGCCGCACGGCCGCCGCCCGCGACGCCCCTTTCGGCGACTACAGCGCAAGGCCGCGCGAGGACTGAACGCCGGTATTTCCGCCGGGCGCGCTACCCATCCGAGCACCCCGAAGCCGCCCGCAGGCGATGTGGCTCTTGCAGAATGTGACAGTTTTGTTACAAATGCGCCGAAAGGTAGCGGGCCGATGATAACCATAGGCGAGGAAATTCTGCTGCTGGCGCTCGACTACGACACCGGCGGCATGAATTTCAGAATCCCCGGCCGGGCGCTGCAATGCGCGCTCGGCGGCGCGGTATTGACCGACCTGGCGCTCGCCGGGCGCATCGACACCGACGCCGGTTCGCTGTTCCCGGTGGACCCGGCGCCGCTCGGGGAGCCGGCTCACGACCGGCCGCTGGAGCGGATCGTTGCCGACGGCAAGCGGCGGACGACCGACTACTGGATCGCCGCATTGTCGGACGACCACGCGACCCTGCGGTCTCTGCTGATGGACCGCCTTGTGGCGCGGGGCATCCTGTGCCGGGGCCGGTACGGCCGGATCTGGATCATGGGCGCCCACCGCGACGCGGGCGAAGACGGGCGGCCCCTGCGGGATGTACGGCAAAGGCTCGCCGGCGAGTTGATGGGCAGTGAAATCCCCGACCCGCGCGACATTGCGATCATCGGGCTGGCGGATGCCTGCGACCTGTGGCGCGGGTTGCTCGACGAAGCAGCGCTCGAATGCCTGCGCCCCCGGATCGACCTCTATGCCAGGATGGACCCGGTCTGCCAGGCGGTCGCCCGCGCCACCCGGGGCGAGCCTGAGCCGGTTCGAGCGCAGGAAGCCCAGCCTGCCCGCCGGAAGCGCAAGCGCCAGCGCCGCAAGCTCTCCCGCCCCGATCTTGCCGTCGGCTTCCGCGCCCTCGCTCCGGGAGGTTTGTCGTCGTAGTGCGGCCGGCGGCTCGATCCCGGCGGCCCCATGTGACCCGCTGGCGTCGATGAATTACACTGACTGACGGCCGCGAGACCGGCCGCTGCAGGGGAGGCGCCGATGAAAGCCGGAGGCAAGGGCGTTTGGGGCTGGATGGCCTTCGACTGGGCCAACCAGCCCTTCCACACCGTCCTCTTGACCTTCGTCTTCGGCCCCTATTTCGCCTCGCAGGTCGCGGAAGATGTCGTCAGCGGCCAGGCGATATGGGGCTATGCGATTGCGGCGGGATCGGTGCTGATGGCGTTCTCGGCGCCGGTGCTGGGATCGGTCGCCGACGCACAAGGACCGCGCAAGCCCTGGATCCTGGCGTTCTCGCTGCCCTATATCGTAGGTGCCGCCGGGCTGTGGCTCGCCGTGCCCGGCATGGCGGACCCGCTGCCGGTCCTCGTGTTTCTGGTGCTGGCGCTGATCGGCGCGGAACTCACCCTGGTGTTCGTCAACTCGCTGCTGCCGGAAGTCGGCCCGCACGAGGAACTGGGCCGCATATCGGGCTCCGGCTGGGCGTTCGGCTATTGGGGCGGCTTGGTGGCGCTCGTCATCGTGCTCGGCCTGATGACGCCGGCGCCGGGCTCCGAAAACACGATACTCGGCATCGCGCCGATCCTGGGCCTCGACCCGGCCCAGGGCGAGGGCGCGCGCGCGACCGGGCCGTTCTCGGTGCTCTGGTATGTCGTCTTCATGGTGCCCTTCTTCCTTTGGTCGCCGGATGTGAGCCGGCGCCGGAGCGGAGCCGCCGGCGCGGTCGCCGAGGGCCTGCGCAGCCTGAAGGCGACGCTCGCCGGCCTGCCGTCGAGGCCGAGCCTGCTCGCCTATCTGCTCGCCTCCATGTTCTACCGCGACGCCATATTGGGGATCGCGACCTTCGGCGGCATCTATGCTACCGGCGTGCTCGGATGGGGAATGTTCGAGCTCGGCCTCTTCGGTCTCGTCATCCTGATTACCGGCGCGCTGGGCGCCTGGGCCGGCGGCTTGCAGGACAGGCGCCGAGGGCCGAAGCCGGTGATCCTGTTCAATATCGTCGTGCTGACCGTCGCCGCGGCCGCCATCATGTCCATCGGGCCGAACGAAGTGCTGTTCCTCGCTGTCGGCACGGCGGAGGCGCCTTCCGCGCTGCCGGCGGCCGCCTTCTATTTCTGCGGCGCCGTTATCGGCGCGACATCCGGCTCGCTGCAGGCGGCCTCGCGCACCATGCTCATCCACCAGGCGGACCGGGAACGGATGGCGGAGGCCTTCGGCCTCTTTGCGCTGACCGGCAAGGCCACGTCCTTCCTCGCTCCCTTCTTCGTCGCGCTGGCCACCGACCTGTCCGGCAGCCAGCGCCTGGGCGTGGTCCCGATCCTGGCGCTGCTGGCAATCGGCCTCGTGCTGATGGCCTGGGTGCGCCCGGAAGGCGACCGCGGGCGGGCGTGACGGAATTGCCGGCCATCCGCATCGACTATATCGAGTTCGCGGTAGCGGACACCGCTCGCTCGAAAGCCTTCTACGGCCGCGCTTTCGGCTGGACCTTCACCGATTTCGGCCCCGGCTACACCGAGTTCGCCGACGGGCGCATGAAGGGCGGCTTCAACGCGCTGGAAGGCGGCCCGACGCCGGGCGGTCCGCTGGTCGTGCTCTACAGCGACGACCTGGAGGCGGTCCAGCGGCGCATCGAGGAAGCCGGCGGCAGGATCGTGAAGCCCGCCTACCCCTTCCCCGGCGGCCGCCGCTTCCACTTCGCCGACCCCGACGGCCACGAACTCGCCGTCTGGACCGAGGACTGACGGCGGGGTTCGCGAGGCTTGCTCCCTGAAGAGGGTTGGGGTAAGGCAATACGCCATGTAGAGGCATCGGAAACGGGGAAAACGGATGGCCCGGTTCGGACTTCCGACGATAGTGTGGCTTGTTCTGGCCGTTTCGGCCGCCGGAGCGCAGGAGATCACCGGGATGGCTCCCGGCGCCGCCGTCGCCAATACCGTGACGATAGGCGACAAGCAGGTTCCCTTGCCCAGCGGCGCGTGGACGCTTGTGCGGAGCGAAGCAAAACGACGGGGAAGTTCGGGCAAGATCGGAAGCGCCTTCCTGTTTCAGGAGACCGGCGAGTCCGGCTTCTCGGCAGTCTACATACGGTCCAATGTCGAGGTGTCGAGTTGCAACGGCTGGAAGAGATCGAAGTCCTATTGCGACCGGGCGGACACGCATCACAACGAATCCGACCGGAACTACAATCCCAAAGATGCCGAGTGCTGGAATGTCAACCATGTCATTTTGGATCCCTACTCAAAGTCCAAGTCGAAATTCCGGAACGAGGTCAATGAGTTTTTGAAGGAACGCATTAATGTGACGACATTTCTTACGAACGAATATTTCAAATCGAACCGCTGCCACTTTATCCGCGCAAAATATTATGCGAATCCGACCGACTTCGGGTTTCCTGCATCCACGACCGGCAGATGGAAGAACAGCGAGTGGCGCTTAGGGGCCGCTTATCTCGATCCGCGGCGAAAGAAACTCGTCTCGGCAGTTAAGGATGCCGGCGAGCGGCTCAGGACGGCTTTGGACCGAGGCTTCGACGGGAAGCTGGACGGCTGGGTCTCCGACATCGAACTGACATTCGAATAGCGCGCTCGGCGCCGGGGGCGCCCCGCCAAAGGGGTGCCCCGGGGATGCCCTCGCCAATGAAGCGCCGGACAGGGTAGCATCCGCGGCGGACCGACTCAAAGAACGGCAGGATTCCCGGCATGAACTGGCAGCCCGAACTCGACGAATTGCGCCGCCGCGAAGCCTTCGCGCGCAAGCTCGGAGGCGAGATGCGCGTCAAGCGCCAGCGCGACGGCGGGCGGCTCAATGTCCGCGAGCGGATCGCGGCGCTGGTCGATGAGGGCAGTTTCCACGAGCTCGGCGCCATTGCCGGCCTGGCGAGCTATGACGGCCGCAACGACCTCGAACACCTGCTGCCCTCCAATTTCGTCTTCGGGCGCGCGCGGCTCGACGGGCGGCCCGCGGTCGTCGGCGGCGACGACTTCACCGTGCGCGGCGGCTCGGCCGACGCCACCATCAAGGAAAAGCACATCATGTGCGAGCAGATGGCGAACCAGCTTCGCCTGCCACTGGTGCGCATGGTGGAGGGCTCGGGCGGCGGCGGCTCGGTCAAGACCATCGAGACCGAGGGCCGGTCGAACGTGCCCGGCGTCAAGGGCTGGGAATGGGTGGTCGAGAACATGGGCACCGTGCCGCGCGTGGCGCTGGGGCTGGGCTCCGTTGCGGGGCTCGGCGCGGCGCATCTGGCGGCCGCGCATTTCTCCGTGCTGGTCAAGGAGCAGGCGGCGCTGTTCGTGGCCGGCCCGCCCGTGGTCGAGCGGCTCGGCGAGAAGCTCGACAAGCAGGAGCTCGGCGGCTGGAAGATCCATGCCCGCAACGGCGCCATCGACTATGCCGCCGACAGCGAGGAGCACGCCTTCGACCTCGCCAGGCGGTTCCTCTCCTACCTGCCCTCCTCCATCGACGGCCTCGCCGAGCAGGGGCCGCAGACCGACGACCCCGACCGGCGCGAGGAATGGCTGATCGAGGCCGTCCCGCGCGAACGGCGCAAGGTCTATCGCGTGCGCCCCATCGTCGAGGCAGTGGTGGACCGGGGCACGTTCTTCGAGTTCGGGCGGGAATGGGGCCGGTCGGTCGCCACCGGCTTCGCGCGGCTCGACGGCTGGCCCGTGGCGGTCATGGCGTCGGATCCCTATTTCTTCGCCGGCGGCTGGACGGCGGATGCCTGCCGCAAGGTCCGCCGCTTCGTCGATCTGGCCCAGACCTTCCATTTGCCGATGGTCTATCTGGTCGATTGCCCCGGCTTCCTGATCGGCTCGAAATCCGAGCGCGAGGCGACGATCCGCTACGGCGTCGAGGCGATGTCGGCGATCTGGCAGACGACGATCCCCTGGTGTGCGATGATCCTGCGCAATGTCTTCGGCGTGGCCGGCGCAGCGCACCAGAACGGCGGGCGGCTTTCCTACCGCTATGCCTGGCCCTCGGGCTTCTGGGGCTCGCTGCCGCTGGAAGGCGGCATCGAGGCGGCTTACCGCGCCGATCTCGACGCGGCCGAGGACCCCGACGCCAAGCTTGCCGAGATCGAGAACCGGCTGGAGAAATTGCGCTCGCCCTTCCGCTCGGCGGAGACCTTCTGGATCGAAGAGATCGTGGACCCGCGCAACACCCGCCCGCTCCTCTGCGAGTTCGCCAACCTCTCCGCCCCGCTCCGCGAAACCGGCCCCAGCTATTTCCGCATGCGGCCTTGAGGAGGGCGGGGCGTTAGCAGGCGCTGTCTTGACTCGTCCGGAAGGAGGTTGCCTATGGAACCGATCGCGAAACTGAATATCGAGCGGCAGCCGGAGGGTGTCTGGTTGGCGACTTCCGAGGAAATTCCGGGTCTTGTCGCGCAGGGGCGAACAGTTGCCGGGACGCTGGAAATCGCCCGCGATGTCGCCCAAAAACTTCTTGAGGCCCGGTTCGAACGGGGCGGCCGGTCGAAGCATTGGGTCGTGTCCCTGGAGGTGGTGTAGGAGTTTTGGCTTCCTTCGGCAGCTGGGGATAACCGGCTCGCCGCTGCGACCGTCATGAGTCTGGCGGCGGCGAGCCGGTTATCCCCAGCGGAGGCCATCGCGGTTCCGGATTAGGGTTGGGTCGTCACAAACCAACCTGACCCGAAGGGGAACCACGATGACCCAAGACATGATGACCCTGCGCCGGCTTCTGGAGAAGACCTCGGACGCCGACCTGCTTCGCGAGATGATCGGATTTACGGCCGAACGGCTGATGGCCCTGGAGGTGGAGGGCCTGACCGGCGCAGCTCCCGGCGAGCGGACGCCGGCGCGGATCAACCACCGCAACGGCTATCGCGACCGGGTCTGGGAGACCCGCGCCGGTACGGTCGAGCTGAAGATCCCGAAGCTCAGGAAGGGGAGCTACTTCCCCGGCTTCCTGGAGCCCCGGCGGATGGCCGAGAAGGCGCTCGCGGCGGTGATCCAGGAAGCCTACATCCAGGGCGTGTCCACCCGCTCGGTCGATAACCTGGTGCAGGCGATGGGGATGTCGGGCATCTCGAAGAGCCAGAGCCTGCCCCCGCGAAGGCGGGGGTCTCGCGGCTGTGCGGCGAGATCGACGACAAGATCCACGGCTTCCTCGACCGGCCTCTGGAGGGCGAGTGGCCCTATCTCTGGCTCGACGCCACCTATGTGAAGATGCACGAGGCCGGGCGCATCGTCCCGGTCGCGGTCACCATCGCGGTGGCGGTCAACGACCAGGGCCGCCGCGAGGTGCTCGGCATGGCGATCGGCGCCTCGGAGGCCGAGACCTTCTGGACCTCGTTCCTGCGTAGCCTGGTCCAGCGCGGGCTCAAGGGCGTCAAGCTGGTGATCTCCGACGACCACAAGGGCCTCAAGGCCGCCGCAACCCGTATCCTTGGCGCCACATGGCAAAGATGCCGCATCCACTTCATGCGAAACCTGCTCGCCCATGCCGGCAGGCAGGGACGGCGCATCACCTCCGCCTTCGTCGCTTTCGCCTTCGTCCAGGACGACGCCGAGGCCGCAAGCGCCCAGTGGCGTCAGGTCGCCGACCAACTCAGGACCAAGGTGCCGAAGCTCGCCGCCATGATGGACGAAGCCGAACACGATGTGCTCGCCTATATGACCTTCCCCAGGGAGCACCGAACCAAACTCCACTCCACCAACCCCATCGAACGCCTCCATGCCGAGATCAAGCGACACACAAACGTCGTCGGCATCTTCCCCAACGAGAACGCTATCACACGCCTCGTCGGCGCCATCCTCCTCGAGCAGAACGGCGAGTGGGCCGTCGCAAGGAGATACATGTCTCTGGAATCCATCGCTCCCGTGAGCGACAATCTATCCGTCAAGCTGCCCACTGTGGCTGCCTGAGCGTCCCGACCCTAACCGCCGGATACCGCTTCGGACGCCAGGCTCTTACACCACTCCACGGGACATGATCCCGTCCCGGCTCTGCTGCGCCAGACGGCGCACCGACGCCGCATCGAAATCTCCCCTCAATGGGATCGCCGCTCCCATGCCAAACCTCCAATGCCGGGTGCGGCCATTGAGGCAGAAACCGGGGCCTACGGGAATCCCCAACATGAGCCTCAAATCAGCGCCGCTGGTATTAGGTAGCACAAGGATTGGCCGCTTCCGTTTTTGTTGTCCACAGGGTTTTCGGTGGGTGGCGTCGAAGCGGATCACGCGGCCTGCCGGGTTGGGGTTTCGATGATCGTGCCGTCGCTCTGGTATCGGGCGAGGCATCGGGGACCGTGGAAGAGGGCGAGGGTTCCATCGGGATATTCGTGCACGCGGACCCTTGCCTTGACGTAGTGGGGTCTGGCGGGTCCGGCGGGGATTTGCAGGACCCGGTTTTCGTATCGCACGGTGTTGTCGTTTGCGACGGTGCGCTCTGCCTGGATGCACAGGATGTCATCGACCTGGCCGGAGGAGCGGCACGAAGGCGCTATCGTCGAGTTCGGGCTCGGTGGCGAAGCGCCGGTTGTGGTCGGGCAGGTAGGTATCGGCGATGAAGCGGTTCGCTGCCTCGGCTGTTGCGATCCCCGCCAGCGCGAGTTCCTTGACCGGGCGGTCCTGGAGGGTTCCGAAGGCGCGCTCGGAGCGCCCGCGGGCCTCGGGCGAGTAGGCGGCGATGTGTTCGATGCCGAGCTGGTGCAGGGCGCGCCCGACCTGGGTCGACTTGTTCCTGTCCACCTTGCCGCCGGCCTCGGGGGTATGGAAGTAATGGCTGCCGCGGTCGGTGTAGAGCGCGCCGGGCAGGCCCTTGGCGGCAAACACCTGCTTCAGCGCCCGGAAGGTCGATGCACTGCCTTCCTCCGCAACCAGGAAGGCCGAGTAGATCTCCGAGGTCGCGTCGTCCAGGGTGACGATCGGGTCCAGCGGCGGCTGGCCGGCCAGCCACTCATGGCGCGAGCCGTCCCCCGCCTTCGCGGGGGCAGGCTCTGATGCAGCATCATGCCGACGCAGGGTTTGCGCGGACGCCGGCGGCGGTGCGCGCCGCGCCGGGGCGCCCGCGACACCAGCCCCGCGTGCTGCAAGGTCGTCTTGGTCCAGCTGTAGCTCAACGCGAAGCCGTGCCGGGCGCGCAGATGGTCGTGGAAGTGCTTCACCGTCCAGCCCATATGACGGCTGCGATACTGCTCAAGCACCCAGGCCACCCGATCGACCGGGACCCGGCGCGAGGACGCCTTGCCCAGCCGGCGGTCGAACAGACCCTCCAACCCGTCCTCCTCGTAACGCCGCCGGTAGCGCCGGAACGTCCGCTCCGACATCCCCAGCAACTCCGCCGCATCCATCGCTGAAAGACGCTTCGCCTCGAACCGCCCCAGCACATCGTCGAACTTCTCCATCCTGCGTTCCTGTAGCCATGTCATCCGGCTCATCGCGGTCCCTCCCCAGGGAGAAACCAAACCGGACAACTCATGTGCTACCTAAACCGGACAGATCATCTGCTAGCGACAGCAAATTCGCGTTCCACTTGGGAAGCAGCGCGAACCCATATATTGTGGTTATTGGCACACCCAACACAACGGGTGGAAATTCCGGGCTATGAGTTCCCCCCCTGAAATTTTCATCGCCTCTGGCAGTGGGATAGCCGAAGACGATTTTTGGGAATCTCTTAAAGTCAGTGACACCATATATTGTGTTGAGCTTGTTCTGGCGTCCACAAGAAGCTGAATCGGCCCGGTGGATAGATTCAGGCTCGCCTTTCCGAACCTGACGCCGGACACCAATTGCGTCACTGCAAATCCACCGGCGAGCATCTTCCGGTCGGTTTCACATGGCGCTTTGCCCAGTCCACAAACCCACGAGAAAGCCCCGATACCGGATTTCGGTTTCGTGTCCCTCCATGGCAGGCCAGCACCTCAGCAGACATAGGCGCCGGGTGCGACCCAATCAAGCAGAGTCGCCTCCCATCGTTTGCCAGGTTTCTATAGGAATCGTCGTTGACCGGCGGGATGCCTTACGGGTAACAGCCCTGCCATGAGCGATACCGATCCGGATCTCGACCGGCTGCAGGACTTGCTGACCGCTGTTCCGCCCGAACGGGAGGGCATGAACGTCGTGGAGCTGGACGGCTATGTTGCGGCCCTGATCGTCTGCCCGGACACGATCTTGCCCTCGGAGTGGCTGCCGGAGGTCTGGGGCGAGGACCACGCCTTCGCGAACAGCGCCGAAGCCGAGGCGACAATCAACGCGGCGATGGGGCATTACAACCGGATCGCGCGGGACCTGGCGGACCATCCGGAGGATTACGCGCCGGTTCTGGGTATCGACCCCAATAGCGGCGAGACTTTGTGGGAGCCGTGGATCGACGGCTTCGAACGGGCCATGCGGCTGCGCCCGGATGTGTGGGAGGAGATCGCGCTGAGCGATGACGAGGAAGCATCGGCGTCCATCAGCATGATCGTCGGTCTGTTCGATTTCTATTGCGGCCGGTCTGAGTTGACGGAAGAGGCGGAGGACGAACTCGACCGGCTGGCGCCGGGGATGATCCCGGAATTCGTGCGCAATCTGAACGCCTGGACGAAATCCCGGCGAAGCGGGAAACCCGACAGAGGCTCTACTGGGTTCCCTGCCGGGTTCTACCGCGACGATCCGCACACGTTCGGGCGCAAGGTGGGGCGCAACGAGCCATGCCCCTGCGGGCTCTCATCCAGATTGTCGCGCTATAGTCCGAGAGCGATCACGTTCTCGCGACGCTCGATCCACTCGCACCGGGCGAGCTCGAGGACCTGGGCCTTGTTCACCGAAGGGATGGCCTTGAACTCGAAGCTGTCCAGGCTCTTCACGGTGGGGAACTTCGCCGCCTTGATGCGCCGCTCAACGAGACGGCGTTCGCGGTCGATGAGCTCGAGCTCGACCAGGCGCGCGAGGAACTGGACATGGTCCAGGCCCTCGTGCGCCGATTGGCGCGCCACCTTCTCGTACTCACGAAGGAACGTCGGGAGCTTCAGCGTCTTGAGCCGATGTTCGAGCAGGATCCGGGGTGGCTCGCTCATCACGCATCTCCGGACATCAGGCACAGGTAGCTCGCGGCACGGGTCTTGGCGACGTTGGCCTTGGGAAGGTACGGATAGACGTCGAGGTCGAGCCGCGGCGGGTGCTTCTCGACCCGGCACAGCACCAGGTGCTTGACCGCGTCGAAACCAATGGCGCCCAAGCGAAGGGCGTGCTTGACTGCCGCGTGCACGTCGTCCAGGCCGAACGTCTCGAGGAGCCGGAGGACCTGCACGTACTCCCGGCGTCCGGCACGCCCCGAGCGCGCCTCCATCAACCGGCGAAGGGTCGCGAATGCATCGGGCAGCTCCCACCCGGCGAGCGCCGCCGCCTAGTCCAGCGCTCCGATTTTGCGCTCGATGAGCGGAAGGTAGTGCAGCGGGTCGAAGACGGTGTCTTCGCCTTCGTAGGACCGGCGGTGGCGGGCGATGATCTCCGCGCCGCACCCGATCACCACCTGCTCGACGTAGCCGCGCACCCACACTTGGTGATATCCGTAGGCGACTGGGACGGAATAGTCGTTAGTCTGGAAGCGCACCAGCGACTGCGAACTCACCTGACCGGGGGCTTGATGACAGGCATCGAACGGCGCCGCCGGCAGCGCGGCCATCGCCTTGAGGTCGCGTTTGAGGCGCTCCCCGATGCTCTCGCGATGCCCGCGAAGAACGTCGCCATGGCGCTCGCGGCAGCGCTGCTCCAGATGCTCGTTGAACGCTTCGAAGCTCGCAAAGCGTGGCAACGGAACCATGAAGTTGCGCCGCGACCAGCCCACCAGACCCTCCACCGCTCCCTTGTCGTTGCCCTTGCCGGGGCGTCCGTACCGGTCCCGGATGAGGTAGTGCGAGAGAAATCCGCTGAACAGCCGCGTGCGCCGGCGCGTCCCATCGCGCTCGATACGCGACACAAGACACCGATCATTGTCGTAGAGCATCGATAACGCGACCACGCCGAAGAACGAGAACGCGTGCACGTGCCCGCCGACCCACGCCTCGGCCGTCGCCGCAGGGTACGCCCGAACGTACGACGCGTCGCTGTGCGGCAGGTCGAAGGCGAAGAAATGGACCTTGCGCTTGACTCCGCCGATGAACGCCCACGCTTCACCGAAATCAGCCTGCCCATGCCCCGGCGGATGAACCAACGGCACGTACATCTCCCGGCGCCGGCGATGATGCTTGCGCACGTAGTCCTTCACGATCGTGTACCCGCCGGTGAAGCCGTGCTCGTCGCGAAGACGCTCGAAGATGCGCTTCGCCGTGTGCCGCTGTTTGCGATGCTCGTCCTTGCGATCGCCCCGCAGCCACTCGTCGATGAATCCGGTGAATCCATCG
This sequence comes from Alphaproteobacteria bacterium, assembly GCA_965261985.1. Lineage (GTDB taxonomy): Bacteria > Pseudomonadota > Alphaproteobacteria > Bin95 > Bin95 > Bin95. The sequence continues at coordinate 1,455,582 of OZ253490.1, read as the reverse complement.
AGCTTCGGACGACGTACCGGCGCCGTGCGTCGGTACCCCGGCGGAACGGAGAACTCGAGCATATTCCTCACGCTCTCGCGTGAGACCCCAAAATGGCGCGCCGCCGCGCGCTCGCTCATCCCGTCTCGGCAGGCCAGACGGACCTTGCGATATAGCTCCATCCGCTTCGCGGCTCGCAAGCTCGCGTGTGAATCCTCCCGCCCTCCCCGCGACCGGAAAGGGCTGACACACTGGCAGAGATTTGCTCCGCCGCAGCGGGCCCATCCCGACGCTACCGTGGTCTATTTTTGCACCGCCGTTTGCACCCGGCAAGGCCGCCGCGATCGATCACACTTGCAGGTAACTGCGTACTACCGCCGGTTCGTGAAGATCGTCGGACGAGATCTCGGCGATGATACGGCCCTTCTCTAAGACGTAGCAGCGTTGGCTCAACCGAATGATCATGTCGAGGTTCTGCTCGACGAACAGGATAGTCGTGCCGAGCTCCTTGTTGATCGTCGTCATCGCCCGGTAGATGTCGTGGACGATCGACGGCTGAATACCCTCCGAGGGCTCGTCCAGCAGCATCAGGCTCGGATTGCCGATCAGTGCCCGGCCGATCACCAGTTGCTGCTGTTCGCCGCCGCTCATGGTTCCCGCCCGCTGCTTTCGCCGCTCCTTGAGCAACGGAAACAGGTCGTAGACGAGGTCGTAGAGCTTGCCGGCCCGGCTGCCGTTGATGAGTTCGCCGACCTGCAGGTTTTCCTCGACGCTCATCCGCGGGAACACGTCCCGGCCTTGCGGGATGTAGCCGATGCCCAGATGCGCGCGGGCGTCCGCCGTCATCCCGGAAATAGTTATGTCCTTGAACACGATGCTGCCGGCGGAGCCGCGGATCAAGCCGATCAGGCTACGCATCAGGGTGGTCTTGCCGACGCCGTTCCGGCCGATCACCGCCACGATCTCGCCCGTATTGACGGTCATGTCGACGCCCTGCAGAACCTGTGAACCGTCGTAGCCGGCGTCCAGGCCGGTCACCTGCAGCAACACCTCAGCCGCCATGGGATTCCCCCAGATAGATTCGGCCGACGCCCTCGTGTCGGGTGATCTCGTCGATGGTGCCCTGCGCGAAGATTGTCCCCAGATGCATGACCGTGATTCGACGGGCGATCTGGCGGATGAAGGTCATGTCGTGCTCGACGACCAGGATGGTCATGCGCTCCGCGTTCAGTCGATGCACCATCTCGCCGGTCTTGAAGGTCTCCTCCGGCGACATGCCGGCAGTCGGCTCGTCAAGCAGCAACAGTGAGGGCTTGATCGCGACGGCCATGCCGATCTCGAGCCACTGCTGTTGGCCGTGCGAGAGATTGCCGGCGAGCTGCGTGGCCTGTTCTGTCAGATCGGCGAACTCCGCCAGACGGTCGATCTCGGCGGCGAGCCGTGCCGGCCGGCAATGATCCTGCAGCGCGATCGCCAGGTTCTGGCGGACGCTCAGGTCCTTGAAGATCCCCGGGACCTGCATCTTGATGCTCATGCCGCGACGGACGCGGTCGTAGGAATGCACGTGGGTTATGTCCTCGCCGCGAAAGCGGATCGTCCCGGCGGTCGGCGGGTAGCGACCGAGAATAAGCTTGAACAACGTGCTCTTGCCGGCACCGTTCGGCCCGATCAGGCAATGCAGTTCGCCGTCGTCGATCTCGAAGTCGACGTTGGCGACCGCCTGCAGGCCGCCGAACCGTTTCTGCAGGCTTCGGGTTTCCAGGATCGATGCCACCGTCTCGCCTCAATCGTCGGCGGCCCGGCGTATCACGCGCCGGGATACCGCATTGTCCCTTGGTTTCGCCGCGGTCAGGCGCCGCAACAGCTCGGCGAGCGCGACGACATAGCCGGACGGCGCAAACAGGACCGTGAGCAGCAACAGCGCCCCCATCAAAATCAGGGCGTACTGCTGGCTGTAGACGGTCACCGTCTGGAAGACGTAGAGCAGCACGAAGGTCCCGACCAAGGTCGCCGTCAGGTCCTTACGGCCGCCGACGGCGACCCAGATGATCGGCATCGCCGCGGCCGGTAGCGCCATGGTGGCGGGTGTGATGAACTGGCCCCAAGAGGTATACATCGCACCGCTGACACCGGCCAGGGTACTTCCGATCACGAAGATCGCCAGCTGATACTTTCGGATGTCGTAGCCCAGCATCTCGGCCCGTTCGGGATTCTCGCGGATCGCCACCAGAACGTTGCCGAACCGGGAATTGACCAGAATTCTCAAAGCCAGGTAGCAGACGACCAGCATCACCAGCAGCAGGTAATAGAGGATGCTGCCCTCGATATAGATCTCCTCGCCGAACCAGGGCAGACTGAGCGGCAGGATGCCGCCCATGCCGTTGTAGCCGTTTAGCCGGGCTGCGCCGATCCGCCATTGCGGGCCGGCCGTCTGCGCCAGGAACTGGGAGAAGGCGAAGGTCACAGACAGGGTCACGATGCCGAAAAAGACGCCGCCGATGCGCCCGTAGATCATGAAATAGCCGAGCAGCAGCGCCAGCAGTGCCGCCAGCAGAACGGCGGAGACCAGGGCGAAAAAGGTTAGGCCGTAGGCGGATCCGAGATTGATCGAGATCACCCCGTAGCCATAGCCAGCGAGACCGAAGAACGCCGTCTGGCCGAAGCTCAGCATGCCGGTGTAGCCCCAGATCAGCGACAGTCCGAGGGCCATGAAGATCCAGATGAAGAAATAGGCGGTGTTGCCGACGTAGTAGTCGTCGGCACCGAGCGGATAGAGCAGCGCCCCCAGCAGGACGACACAAAAGCCGGCCCAGAACGCCGGCCCGCGGCCGATCGTCTGATCGCCGTGCAGCAGCTTTAGGAATCGCGGCATGATCGGCGCGGACCTTCAGGGCCTGCGCCGGGTCAGCCAACCGCTAATGCCTTCCGGCAGAACGCGAATGACGATCACCACGGTGATGAGCAGGCCGATTTGTCCGGCCAGTTGGCCATACCAGGCCGTCAACGCGGCCTTGATGACACCGAGGACGATTGCCGCCGGCGCGGTGCCGAGCAGCACGTCGGCGCCACCGACGACGACGGTGACGAAGGCCTCGACGAGGAAGGTCATCCCCATCATCGGTATCAGCGTCATCGTCGGCGCGAACAGCCCGCCGGTTAGCCCCGCCAGCGCGGCACCGATGCCGAAGGTCACGCTGTAGACCATCGGCGTGCGGACGCCGAGCGCCCGGGCCATTGCGGGCTGCTGCATCGTCGCCCGGGCGAAGACGCCATACCGTGTCTTCATGAACAGCCAGTAGATCAGCACCAAAACCGCGATGGCGGAGCCGATCAGCACTAGGCGATAGCTGGCGTAGGTGTACTCGCCGACCATGAAGCTACCGGCCGGCGTGCCGATCCCGGGCCAGGTCGATCCGACCGCGAGCAGCATACCTTGCGTGACGATCAGGCTGATGCCCCAGGTCGCGACGATCGAGTCGAGCGGCCTTGCATAGAAGCGGTGGATGATCGTGCGTTCCAGCGCGATCCCGATCAGGCCTGCGGCGAGCGCGCCGCAGAGAATGGCCACCGGCAGGGGTATGCCGGTCTGAACGGAGATCACCGTCACGTACGCGCCGCACATGATGAACTCGCCTTGCGCCAGGTTGATGATCCCCATCATCCCGAAGATGATCGCCAGCCCGCTCGCCGCCAGCACCAGGAAGGCGAACACGTCGGCGGCCTGAAAGACGAACGAAAAGACCTCGGCTAAGAGGTCCATCACCGACGGTCCCGCATCAGCTGCAAGGCAAGGCGATGGATGCGGCCGTCGGAGGCCGGCGACCGCATCACGTCGCGGGTCGCGCCGTTTACCTCCGCCATCACTTCTTGGGCAGATAGCTCGGCGTGTATTGATCGTTGTGGTCTTTGACCGTCAGATCGCATCCGACGCTGGCCAGCCAGTATGGCTCGATCTTGTCCCACTTCTTGTGGATCTTGATCGAGTGATCCTCATTGACGCTGAGCAGCGTGATCGTGTGCGAGAGGTGCTGACTCTTCGGGTCGACGCACATCCGACCCTCCGGCGCATCGATGCACGCATCGCCGCTCGCGATGACCTTGCGGATCGCATCCTTGTCGGTGGTGCCGGCGGTTTCCGCCAGTTTCTTGTACAGGTAGATGCCAGCATAGGCATTGTGGCCCATCTGGTTGATGTAGGTCTCGTCCGGCCAACGCTTGCGCCAACGCGCCTTGAACGCATTGGCGTCCTCGCGGTCGATCTCCTCGAACCAGTTCGCGGTCACATACATGTTTTGCAGGGCCGGCGGCGCGAAGCGCTTGTGCTCGAAGCCGAGGGCGATCCGTATCGAGCTGGCCATGGGGATGCCGAGCTTGGCCGCATGCGCCTGCTCGAAGAACGAGTCCTGGGACGCGCCGACGGTCAGCGCCATGATCCAGTCGGGTTTCGCTTTCTGCATGTTCTGGATGGTCTGGCCGAACTGTGACACCCCGAGCGGAATGAGCTCCTCGCCGACGATCTCGCCGCCGCCTTCCTCCACCATCACTCGGGTCCATTCGGCGGAAATCTGACCGAAATTGTAGTCCGCGGCGATCGTGTACACCCGGCCGCCGAAACGTTCTATCATCCAGGGGATCAGCGGCGAGAATTGTTGTTCCGGCACCGCGCCGGTGGCGATGACGTTGGCGTCGCAGACGCCGCCTTCGTATTGATTGGTATAGAAATAGAGCGCGTCGAAGCGGTTGGCGATCGGCCGAACCGCCTCCCGCGAAGCGCTGGTCGCACCGGCGAACAGGACGTCGACCTTGTCCTTTTGCAGCAGTCGGCGCGCGAACTCCTGGAACTTGGCGTTGTCGAACTGCGGGTCGTAGTCGATCAGCTCGATCTGCCGGCCCAGTATCCCGCCGGCGGCATTGATCTCCTCCACCGCCAGGATCGTCCCGCGGACCTTGGGCAATGTGAATATGGCGATCTCGCCGGTTTGGTCCTCCAGCAGACCGATCTTGATCGGATCCTGCTGTGCCTGCGCCGACGCGATCGTGAACGACGCGATCGCTGCCGCGCCGAGAAGCGCGAGCGCGCTCCTGTTCCGATTTGCCTGCATGCCTCTTTCCTCCCTTTGGGCGATGTTCTCACCCAGCCCGCAACGACCGCGGTGCGCCACGAACTGTGACAACATGCTACAGTTGCCGATGATTTTGAGTCAATGTCAGCAGCTGGCCGGCCAACGAGCCTCCGCCACGAGCCTTCGATTGACAGCACCTGGCCTTGGCGCGAAGGTTTCGGTTTCGGGGAGCAACCGCGGCACGCCGATTCGGCGAGGGAGGGAGAAATGGCAAAGCACACGGAGTTGGCTCTGGCAGGGCTCGTCGCGACTGGGCGAAAACTGGCCGCCGGGGAGCTCTCTTCGGTGGCGCTGACCGAGGCGATGCTCGAGCGCATCGGCGAGCTCGACGGCGTCCTCCACAGCTACGCCACGATGATGGCGGATCAGGCACTGGCCGAAGCGAGGCAGGCGGAGAGCGAGCTCGCCGCCGGCAACTCGCGCGGCGCCTTGCATGGCGTGCCGATCGCGGTCAAGGACCTTTGCGACGCCACCGGGGTGCCGACGATGGCCGGCTTTCCCGGCTTCGAGGACCGCGTCGCCCGGTCGGATTCGACGGTGGTAAGGCGTCTTCGGGACGCTGGAGCCGTCTTGCTGGGCAAGCTGCAGCTCACCGAAGGCGCGTTTGCGCTGCACCATCCCGACGTGGTGGCGCCGGTCAACCCTTGGGGCGAGGAGCTTTGGTCCGGCGCCTCGTCGAGCGGCTCCGGCGCCGCGACGGCCGCGGGCCTCTGCTTCGGCTCGCTCGGCTCGGATACCGGCGGATCGATCCGGTTCCCGTGCTATGCCAATCACCTTATCGGCCTGAAGCCGACCTGGGGCCGGGTCAGCCGCCATGGCGTGTTCCCGCTCTCCGACACCCTGGACCACGTCGGTCCTATGACCCGGCGCGTCGAGGACGCCGCGGCCATGCTGGGCGCGATCGCCGGCCGGGACGAGCTGGATCCGACCAGCCTGCCCGGTGCCGTGCCCGACTACCTGGCGTCGATCGATGACGGCGTCGCCGGGCTCAGGATCGGTTACGACGAGCGGTATTGCTCGGAAGGCATCGACACGCCGGTTTTCCAGACCATCACCCGCGGTCTCGACATACTGAAGGGACGGGGGGCGAGTATCGTGCCGGTTACCCTGCCGGACACCCGCGAGGCGGTGGCCCATTGGGGCACGCTTTGCGCCGTCGAGGCGGCGCTCGCCCACGGCCCCACCTATCCGGAGCGCAAGCGCGACTACAGCGCCGGCTACGCCGAGTTCCTGGACGGCGGGCAGGCGCTGAGCGGCGTCGACTATGCCCGGGCGACCATAGTGCGCCACGAATTCCGCGGCGCTGTAGCCGCGCTGTTCGCGTCGGTCGACCTCTACATCGCGCCGATCATGTGGAAGCCGGTGCCGACAGCCGCCGAGTTCGAGGCGTTGTGCGCGGAACCGGACGGCGTCCCCCGCATCGTCCACTACACCAGTCCGGAGGACCTGACCGGCTGCCCGGCCTTGATCCTGCCCGGCGGCCTCGATGAGTCGGGCGTGCCCGTCGGTTTTCAACTGGTCGGCCGGCACCTGGAGGAAGGCCGGCTGTTCCAGGCCGGCATGGCCTACCAGGCCGACGCGGATTGGCCGACGCGAGCGCCTTTGATAGCTGAGGATGCGCCGTGAGGCGTCGCTTGTCTGAGGCGGTCGGGTCACTGGATCCGGCAGTGGCGGCTCGACTCGCCGATTGCCGCCGGCGCGGTACTGTCGAGCGGCTGCCACTACATACCATTGCTGATCGCGGCGACGCGGAGGCATTCCTGGCGGCCGCCGTGACGGCGCTCGACGGCGAGACCTGCGGTCACAAGATCGGGTCGACAAGCAAAGAGGTGCAAAGGCTGCTGAAGTGTACGGGGCCGATGCACGCACCGGTCCTGCGGGAGCACGTGCTCGCGAGCGGAGCGACCTTTCCGGTTCCCGCCGGGCTCCTCGGCGTCGAATGCGAGTTCGGCTTCGAGATGGCGCGGGACTTTCCTGCCGATGGCGAGTCCGTGACTCTCGAACAGCTGGGGTCGGCGGTCGCCGATTGTTTCACGGCGCTCGAGATCGTCGGTCGACGTGTTACGGAAGACGTTCCGCTGAACGAGATGAGCTCGGTCGCGGATTACGGTCTCAACGTCGCCGTCGTCCGGGGCGGCCCGATTCCCGATTGGCAACGGCGGGACCTCTCCGCGTTATCGGTCGTCGCTGCGTGCGATGGGGCAACGGCGGCGAGCGGAACCGGGGCGAAAGTGCTGGGTCATCCGCTTGTGGCGCTCCTGTGGCTGGCCGAGGCGTTGTCGGTCGCGGGCGGCCGTCTCCGCGCGGGCGAGATCGTCTTCACTGGCTCCTGCACCGGCATCACCGAGGTCGCCCCCGGCCAGACCTTCGAAGGCCGCTTCGCGGAGCTTCCACCGGTGCAGGTGACGTTCGCATGAGCGGCCGGTACGGCCCGCGGCGTTGGCACTGATCTGTCTCGGCCTCCGGGCACTCGGCGGCCCTCCTTCTGGCGATTGGCCTGATGACGCGGACCGCCGCGCCACGGAGGCGACCGGAGGAACCTTACCCATGAGCGCGCTCAGCCATCACACCGTCGAGGCCAACGGCATCCGGCTGCACTACGCCGCGGCGGGCGAGGGGCCGTTGGTCGTGCTGTGCCACGGCTGGCCTGAATCCTGGTCTTCGTGGCGCCATCGGATCGCCGCCCTCGCCGCCGCCGGCTACCGCGCGGTCGCCCCGGACATGCGGGGCTACGGGCGGAGCTCGCGGCCGGACGCGGTCGGCGCCTGCGCTTCAAGGACCTGGCCGGACGGGTCCGCGACGCCCTGGCCGACGACACACTGGCCCGGCTCGGGTCGCTCGGCTGGTACACCACCTGCGGCAAGCTGGGCGAATAGGAAAAACAACGGGGCGATCTGCGTTGATGGGGGAGTAGCGGTGTAGTGGTGTGGTCGGGGAAGTGTGGTCATTGTCAGGTTCGTGGTCGGTGCGAGCGTGGACGTTTTGCGATGGAACGGGCCATGATGAGAGCGTGTCAGGCAGGCGGTGGGCCGGGGCAGGAGTTGAGGCGCGGCGTGGGCGCGGCGCGCCGGTGGGCGCAGTCAGGACAGGATCAGTTGTCAAGGGCGGAGAGAAACCAGACCGAAGGGCGGAGTAAAACACTGCCACTGCAGGCGTGGGGGTGAGGTGGTCCGAGGGGGCTGGGACTGGGCTTGGGGCGGCGGGAGCCGGAAACGCAGGGAGGGCGTAGCCCGACCGGAGTTTCCGGCTGACGACGGTGTAATGCTCAGCCTGCGGGGGCCGTTTTGCGCGCGCGGCTATGGTTGAGGCGGAAGCTCTCGCCGTTCATTTCCAGGATATGGACATGATGGGTGAGACGGTCGAGCAGCGCCCCGGTCAGGCGCTCCGAGCCGAACGTCTCGGTCCATTTGTCGAAGGGAAGATTGGAGGTGATGAGGACCGCCGCGTGCTCGTAGCGCTGCGACACGAGTTCGAACAGCAGCTCCGCCCCGGTCTTCGATAACGGGACAAACCCCAGCTCGTCGATTAATGTTGTGCTCAACATTAATCGACTTATGTGGAGTACCCAGTTATGTGGAGTCGGCGGTGCACGGCAAGCGTTTTGCGGGACACGGACCGATTCGACTCCACATAATACCAAGGTTCTTAGCTCAGAACTCATAGGCCCATTTTCGGGTTCCGATAGAGGCGATACGAGCTGGCTGTTCGGCGAGTTTGTTCCAGGCATGGCAGCAGTGATCGAGGATGTCGTCGTAGTCTCGGAAGACGCGGTTCGAGAGCCAGTTGTCGCGCAAGAACTGCCAGACGTTCTCGACCGGGTTGAGTTCCGGCGCTCGGGGCGGAAGCGGCAGCAGGGTGATGTTGTGGGGGACTTGGAGCGTCGAGGAGGTATGCCAGCCTGCCCGGTCGAGGATGACGACGGCATGGGCGCCGGGTTCGACGGTGCGGGCGATCTCGGTGAGATGGGCGCTCATTGCCTGTGTATCGGCCCGGGGCATCACAAGGCCGGCCGCCTTGCCTTTCTTCGGGCAGATGGCGCCGAAGATATAGGCCGAGGTTGTGCGCCGGTCCTTGGGCGCTGACGGGCGCGTGCCGCGTCTGGCCCATCGCCGGGCGATCTTGTTCTTCTGCCCGACACGCGCCTCGTCCTGCCACCGGACTTCGACCTCGACACCGTCGTCGAGCTTTGCGCGGAGTTTCTTCAGGCGCTCAGGGAAGTTTTTTTGAACGCCGCCACGGCGTCGTCGTCCTGGGCATAATGGCGCGGGCGCGCCGAGAGCTTGGCGTAGCCCATCCGGCGCAACTCCCGCCCGACCGTCACCTCGGACACCGATACGCCGAACTGCTCCCGCAGCCACCGGGCCAGGTCGCAGCGACGCCAACGCACCACATCGTGGATCGCCGGGTCCGGACCGGTCTCGACGATCCCGGCCAACGCCGCGCGCTGCTCCGCGCTCAGCTTGTGCGGCGGACCCGCTGCCTTGCGGTCGAGCAAGCCATCCGGGCCGTCCGCGTTGAAGCGCAGAACCCAGTCCCGGACGATCTGCAACCCCACCCCCGCAAAACGCGCCGCGTCCGAACGACGATGCCCGTCATAGATCGCCGCCAGCGTAAGCAAACGGCGGCTCTGCGCCCCGTCACGGCTCTGCTGCGCCACACGACGCAGCGATGCCGCATCGAAATCATCCCTCAAATCGATCGCCGCTCCCATGCCGAAACTCCAATCCACGGTCCGGCCATTGAGGCAGAAAACCAACCCTGCGGGAATCCCCCTCATGAGTCTCACATCGCGAACGATGGTATAATCCGCCGTCCGGCGCCGGCGAGAATCCAGGTTGGAGCACGGTTCTGTCGCTTTCAACCGACGATTGCGAGCCGCTTCCATTGTCACCCCGGTCTCCTTCCAGGTATCGCCGGAGAGGATGACGGTCGATGGCCCTGCAGCCGCGGTAGGCCCAAGCGAGCGGCCGGGTTCCGTCCGGCAATGAACCCCTGCTGGCCGGTCCGTTCGCCGGTCCGTTCGCCGGCCCGGGCGACGGGGCCGGTCGAAGGTTCACGCTGCGGCGCGGAGGTCGGCGAGCGGCGGAGCGGGGGCGTGGACGGGGCGGCGGATGATGAGCAGCCGGCGGGCCTCTTCGGTGCGGCCGCTGCGGAGAAGCGCGCCCAGCAGCGCGAATTCCAGCAGGTCGCGCTGGGCGCGGCTGCCGCCGACGCGCTCATGCGTCGCCATCCACGGCGCCAGCAGCGCGATAGCCTCCTCCCAGTCGGTCCGGGCATAGGCGTCCAAGGCTTCGGCAAGGCCCGACACCATGTCGCCTGCCGGACCGGCGGCAGCCTCGGCAATGCGCGCAAGCGCGTCGCCGCGCCCGGCCATGGCATGCGCCAGCGCGGCGTGCATATCGGCGAAAGCGATGCCGGGATTCGGGAAGAACTCGGAGGCATAGTCGCTAAGGCGCTCCCAGACGCCCTCCGGCACGACCGCGCCCGCGAGCCCGGCGCGCAGCACGAAGGCGGCGCTGTCGGTCAACACATTGATCGGCGGACCCCAGGCGCCGCCGGGCGCCACATCGGCCTCGAACACGCGCCACGCCTCTTCCATGTCGCCGGCTTCGGACCGCCAGATCGCCACATGCCAGGCGATATGGCAGGAAAGCTGGGCCTCGCGGTCGTAGTCCCGCCGCCAGGCGTCCAGCCGCTCCAGGCCGACCTCGCGCTCTCCGGCTTCGTAGTGGACATGCGCGCGGATATGCGCGGCATTGGCGTTGCGGGGATTGCCGGCAAGCGCGCGTTCGAGCATGCGCTCGGCCTCTGCCACCAGGCCGGCCTCCACTTGCGAGAAGCCGTGCTGGGCGAGGAACCACCAGTCGTCGCCGTAATGGGGCGCCAGCCGGTCTGTGAAGGCCAATTGCTCCGCCTCGCGGCCGGCGCGGCCGCTGAAGCCGATCAACCCGAACACGCCGCAGCAGGGCTGGGCGATCATGGCGTCGCGCGGCCAGTCCCCGAGATGCGCGAGAATGGCGGCATAGGCGGCCGGCCCGTTGCCGTCGATCAGGAGACCGAGGACATTCAGATGGCCGACCTCCCGCTCCGAACATCCGTCGGCGCCGGCCCGCGCCTCGGCCATCGCCTCGGCCGCCTCGCGCCCGCGGCCCCGCAATTGCAGCGCCCGCGCCCGGCCGGCATGGGCGAGCGCAAAGGACGGATCCTCCAGGACGGCGCGCGCGAAAGTCTGCTCGGCGCCGGTATTGGCGCTCAGGAAGAGGTCCAGGCCTTCCGCATAGGCGTCGCGCGCGGTTGCGGAGGTTGTCGAGAGGGTCAGGCCGTAGCGGTCCTGCAGCATCCGGAGTGCTCTCCCTTGGCCGTCAGGAGCGGCGGTTGCGCCGGTTCTCGATCAGGTCGTCCACCACGGCCGGCTCGGCGAGCGTCGAGGTGTCGCCGAGATTGCCGAAATCGTCCTCGGCGATCTTGCGCAGGATACGCCGCATGATCTTGCCGGAGCGTGTCTTGGGCAGTCCCGGCGCCCACTGGATCAGGTCCGGCGTGGCGATCGGGCCGATCTCCGTGCGCACCCACCGCACCAGTTCGGCATTGAGCGCATCGGAGGGCTCCTCGCCGAGATTGAGCGTCACATAGGCGTAGATGCCCTGGCCCTTGATGTCGTGCGGATAGCCGACCACTGCGGCCTCCGCGACCTTGGCGTGGGCCACCAGCGCGCTCTCGACCTCCGCCGTGCCCATGCGGTGGCCCGAGACATTGATGACATCGTCCACCCGCCCGGTGATCCAGAAATAGCCGTCCTCGTCCCGGATCGCGCCGTCGCCGGTGAAATACATGCCCTCATAGGTCGAGAAATAGGTGTCGATGAAGCGCTGGTGGTCGCCATAGACCGTGCGCATCTGGCCGGGCCAGCTGTCGAGCAGGACGAGATTGCCGGACGCCGCGCCTTCCAGCAATGCGCCCTCATCGTCCACCAGCGCGGGCCTGACGCCGAAGAACGGCTTGGTGGCAGACCCCGGCTTGAGGTCGGTCGCGCCCGGCAGGGGGGTGATCATGTGGCCGCCGGTCTCCGTCTGCCACCAGGTATCGACGATGGGGCAGCGGCCGTCGCCGACCGCATCGTAGTACCAGAGCCAGGCCTCCGGGTTGATCGGCTCGCCGACCGTGCCGAGGATGCGCAGGCTCTTGCGCGAGGTGGCCTTCACCGGTCCGTCGCCCTCCCGCATCAGCGCCCTGATCGCCGTGGGCGCGGTGTAGAAGATCGAGACATTGTGCTTGTCGCAGACCTGCCAGAAGCGCGAGCTGTCCGGGTAATTCGGCACGCCCTCGAACATCAGCGTGACCGCGCCGTTGGCGAGCGGACCGTAGAGAATATAGCTGTGGCCCGTGACCCAGCCGACATCGGCGGTGCACCAGAACACCTCGCCGTCGCGGTAGTCGAAGGTGAGCCGGTGCGTCATCGCGGCAAAGGTGAGGTAGCCGCCGGTGGTGTGCAGCACGCCCTTGGGCTGGCCGGTCGAGCCGGAGGTATAGAGGATGAAGAGCGGGTCCTCCGCGCCCATCTCCTCCGGCGGGCAGTCGGCAGAGGCGCCTGCCATCTCCTCCTCGTACCAGTAGTCCCGGCCGTCCACCCAGCCGATCTCGCCGCCGGTGCGCCGCACCACGATGCAGGTCGCGCAGTCCGGGCAGGAGGCGAGCGCGGCGTCGGTATTGGCCTTGAGCGGTACCGCGCGCCCGCCGCGCAGGCCTTCGTCGGCGGTGACGACCACCGTCGAGGCGCAGTCGGTGATGCGCCCGGCAAGCGCTTCCGGCGAGAAACCGCCGAAGACCACGGAATGGATCGCGCCGATGCGCGCGCAGGCCAGCACGGCGACGGCGATTTCCGGAATCATCGGCAGGTAGATCGTCACCCGGTCGCCGCGCTCTACCCCCCGCGCCTTCAGCACATTGGCGAATTTGCACACCCGCTCGTGCAGGTCCCGATAGGTGATGTGCTCGGACAGGGCCGGATCGTCGCCCTCCCAGACGATCGCGGTCTGCCCGCCGCGCTCGGCGAGATGGCGGTCGAGGCAGTTGGCCGAGGCGTTGAGCGTGCCGTCCTCGAACCAGCGGATATGCAGGTCGTCCCTGGCCCAGGAAACGTCCTTCACCCTGGTGAACGGCTTGATCCAGTCCAGTCTCCCGGCCTGCTCGGCCCAGAAGCCTTCGGGGTCCTCCACCGACCGGCGGTACATCGCCTCATAGGCCGCCGCATCCACATGGGCGCCCTCCGCCGTCTCGGCCGTGACCGGAAAAATCGTCCGCTCGCTCATCGCCATCGTCTCCCACTCGCTCCCGAGTCCGCCCGATAGTCGCGCCGCCGGGCGGTTTTTTCCAGACCCTATCCGCCGCCGTCCGGCTGCCGGAACTGCTTGCCGAGGCGCAGGCCCTGCGCCTGGTAGGTGGAACCGATGCCGCCGCCGTAAATCTTGTCCGGGGTTGCCAGCATCGGCTCGTAGATCAACCGCCCGACGGGCTGGCCGTCCTCGACGACGAAAGGCACATCGTGGGCGCGCACCTCCAGCACCGCCCGGCTGCCGGCGCCGTAGCCGAAGCCCGGATCGAAGAAGCCGGCATAGTGGACCCGAAATTCTCCGACGCGAGTGTCGTAGGGGCGCATTTCGGCCGCGTGGTCGGGCGGGATCGAGACGGTCTCCTTGGACGCGAGAATGTAGAAGTCGTCCGGGTTGAGTACGATGCCGCGGCCGGGGCGGGCGGCGACCGGCTCCCAGAACTCGTCCGGGTCGTAATGGGCGATGCGCTCGACATCGACGAGGCCCGCATGCGCACGCGCCTTCCAGGCGATGACGCCTTCCGTTCCCTCTGCATCCACGGTAAGCACGAGCCCGTCGTCGATCACCGCCTCCCGGTCCACCAGCGCGTCGCGAGCATGCAGGTCGCGCAGCGCCGGATCGTCCCCGCTCTGCGGCCCCCGCCGCAGGCGCAGCTGCGCGAGGCGCGCGCCCTCGCGGACCAGGATAGAGAAGGTGCGCGGCGCCAGTTCGACATAGAGCCGGCCGGCATAGCCGGCCGGAAGCCGGTCGAATTCGGGAACGCGGTCGGCGATCAGGCGTGCGAAGACATCGAGCCGCCCGGTCGAACTCTTCGGATTGGCGATGGCGGCCGTGCTGGAATCGAGCGCCACCCGCTCCATGAGCTCCGCGATATAGACGCAGCCGCGTTCCAGCACCGCGCCCGCGGCCAGGTCGATTTCGTGCATGGCGTGCCGGTCGATACGCTCGGCCACCGTGCCTTCCGGCCCCGGAAGGAAGCTCGCCCGGACCCGCCAGGCGCGGCTGCCCAGCCGGAGGTCGAGGCTCGCCGGTTGAATCTGGTCTTCTTCGACGGGCTGGCTGGCCGAGAGCACACCGGCCTCGACAGCCTCCCGCAGAAGCTGCGACGGCAGGATGCCGGCGGGCGTCACTCGAGGAAGGTGAGCGCGTTCGTGAAGCCGCGCAGCGAAATCGGGAGCGCCACCTGCCTGCCGTCCACCATGCTGAAGGACAGCACGCCGTTCAGATGCTGCTTGAACGCCGTCAGCATCGCCTCGTCCATGCGCATGTTCGCCTCGCAGCCGGCCTTGACGCAGAACAGCAGCGGCGGCCGCCGGACGGCCTTCTCGTCACCCTCCACCCAGACCGTGATTCCCGCAGGCAAATTGACCCCGAGCGGCACCGTCAGCGACGCCAGCAGAGGCTTGCCGGGACCCGGGCGCCCGACTGCGATGGTGGCCGCCGCTTGTTCGGAGCCCTGTGGAAACAGGCGCTGGAAGACGAAGCACTGTTCCGTCGCCTGCGGATTGTCCCTGGACGCGGTAATACAGCCCTTGGTCCAGTCGCCCGACTTTTCGCCCTCGACGACCTGGGCGGCCGCCGGCAGTGCAGCTACGGCCAGGAGGATTGCGAACAGGGATCTGAAGAACATGGCAAGGACTCTGGAGGGGCAGGCCGGATGCGGGCGGTTGTTTAGCATTGCGAGGGCGGGTTTGGCGAGAGCCCGCCGCCGGCGCAATCGTTGCCGTGCTTATAGAGAATGGGTATAGCAGCGTGCGATGCGAGAGGCGGAGAGGGGCGGCGCCATGCAATTCGGGTGGAGCGAGCAACACGACCAGATGCGCGAGGCGGTCGAACGCCTCTGCGCCGGATTCGACCTCGACTATTGGCGCGACCGCGATGCGGAGGGCGGGTTCCCGCACGATTTCCACCGCGCCATGGCGGAAGGCGGATGGCTCGGTATCGCCATGCCGGAGGAGTTCGGCGGCTCGGGGCTCGGCATTGTCGAGGCGTCGATCCTGATGCAGGCGGTGGCCCAGTCCGGCGCCGGGATGAGCGGCTGCTCCGCGATCCATCTAAACATTTTCGGCCCCCATCCCATCGTCAAGCACGGCACCGACGAGCAGCGCCGGCGCATGTTGCCGGAGCTGGTCGCCGGCGAGAAGAAGGCCTGTTTCGCCGTCACCGAGCCGGACTCCGGCCTCAACACCTCCAGCCTCAAGACGCGGGCGGAGCCCGACGGCAAGGGCGGCTATGTCGTCCACGGACAGAAGCTCTGGACCTCTACGGCGCAGGTGGCGGACAAGGTGCTGCTGATCGCGCGCACCACGCCCAGGGAGCAATGCAAGCGGGCCTTCGACGGCCTGACGCTGTTCTACACGGATTTCGACCGCCGCTATCTCACCCCGACCGAGATTCCCAAAATGGGCCGGTCGGCGGTCGATTCGAATTCGGTATTCTTCGACGGCCTGCCGATCCCGGCCGAAGACCGCATCGGCGAGGAGGGCAGGGGCTTCCACTACCTGCTCGACGGCCTCAACCCGGAGCGCATCCTCGTCGCCGCCGAGGCGGTCGGCATCGGGCGCTGCGCATTGAAGCGCGCGGCGGACTATGCGCGCGAACGCCAGGTCTTCAACCGTCCCATCGGGCAGAACCAGTCGATCCAGCACCCGCTGGCGGAAAGCTGGGCGAAGCTCGAGGCGGCGGAACTGCTGGTTTACAAGGCCGCGTGGATGTACGACGAGGGCGAGGCATGCGGGCCGCAGGCCAATGCCGCGAAATACCTGGCGGCGGAGGTGGGCCATGAGGCCTGCGAGCGGGCGATCCTGACCCATGGCGGCATGGGCTATGCCAAGGAGTACCATGTGGAGCGCTGGCTCAGGGAGATCTGGATCGCCCGGATCGCGCCCGTAAGCTGGCAGCTCGCGCTCTCCTTCATCGCCGAGAAGGAACTCGACCTGCCGAAGAGCTACTGAGGCGGTCCGGCCGCCTCGCGCGAACGACCCGGCGCCCCCTGACGGCGCCGGGCGGGTCCCGTCAGTTGTCGAGGAAGCTCCGCAGCTTGCGCGAGCGCGTCGGGTGCTTGAGCTTGCGGAGCGCCTTGGCCTCGATCTGGCGGATGCGCTCGCGGGTGACCGAGAACTGCTGGCCGACCTCTTCGAGCGTGTGGTCGGTGTTCATGCCGATGCCGAAGCGCATGCGCAGCACCCGCTCCTCCCGCGCGGTCAGCGAGGCGAGCACGCTGGTAGTGCTGGCGCGGAGATTGGCGTGGATCGCCGCGTCGATGGGCTGCACGGCGTTCTTGTCCTCGATGAAGTCGCCGAGATGGCTGTCCTCGTCGTCGCCGATGGGCGTGTCGAGGCTGATCGGCTCCTTGGCGATCTTCAGCACCTTGCGCACCTTCTCCAGCGGCATGTGCAGCTTGGCCGCCAGTTCCTCCGGCGTCGGCTCGCGGCCGATCTCATGCAGGATCTGGCGCGAAGTGCGCACCAGCTTGTTGATGGTCTCGATCATATGCACCGGGATGCGGATGGTGCGCGCCTGGTCCGCAATCGAGCGCGTGATCGCCTGGCGGATCCACCAGGTGGCGTAGGTCGAGAATTTGTAGCCGCGGCGGTATTCGAATTTGTCCACCGCCTTCATCAGTCCGATATTGCCCTCCTGGATCAGGTCCAGGAACTGAAGGCCGCGATTGGTGTATTTCTTGGCGATGGAGATCACCAGCCTGAGATTGGCCTCGACCATCTCCTTCTTCGCGCGGGCTGCTTCGCTTTCGCCCTCCCGGACGCGCGCGACGATGCTGCGAAATTCCGCCAGCGGCAGTTCGGACTCCGACGCGATCTCAAGGATGCGGGAGCGCATGGTCCGGATCTCGTCCCGGTAACGGCGCGAGAAGGTTTTCCATTCTTTCTTCTGGCAGATGCGCCGCACCCAGCGCTGGTCGAGTTCGCGGCCGCGCCACTCCTTCAGGAAGGCCTCGCGGGAAAGCTTCGAGCGCCCGGCGCAGCGCAGCATGCGCCCTTCCAGCCCGTTCAACTCCCGGTTCATGCTGTAGAGAAGGTCCATCAACTCGTCGATGCGCGCATTGTTGAGCTTCAGGCCGCGCATCTGTTCCGCCATTTCGACGATGAGCTTGTCGTAACGCCGGCTTTGGACGAGCGTCGGCCCCTCTTCGCCGCGCGCTTCGTCGAAACGCAGCACGCGCAGCCGCGCGAGGCGCCTGTCGAGCTTCGCGATCTTGTCCAGCACCTCCATCACATGCGGTAGCAAGGCGCGTTCCGTCGCCGCCAGCGAGAGGTTGGGCTCGTCGTCGGCGTCATCGTCGTTTGCGTCGCTGTCCTGGCCGTTCGCCGCCTTGCGGACATTGTCGTTATTGGCCGCGCCGTTGGCGGGGGCAGGGGCGGTCGCATTCGCAGGGCTGCCATGCAATGCGGCCCAGGTCGCGTCGAGGTCCACGACATCGCGGAGCAGTCGGGCCTCGCGCTGCAGTTCCTCGCGCCAGTCGAGGATGTGGCCGATGGCGGTTGGCGTCCGGCAGATCGCGCGGATCATCTTTTCCCGTCCGGCCTCGATGCGCTTGGCGATGGCGATTTCGCCCTCGCGCGACAGCAGCTCGACCGAGCCCATCTCGCGCAGATACATGCGCACCGGGTCGTCCGTGCGGCCGATATCGTCATCGATATTGCCGCGTTTCTCGCCCTCGGGAGCGGGCCCGCGCTCCGGAGGCGCCTCTTCGGTTTCCTCCGCCTCGACGACATTGATGCCAAGCTCGGAGAGCATGGCCATCGTGTCCTCGATCTGCTCGGCCGAGACTTGGTCGGAAGGCAGCGCCGCGTTCAGTTCCTCGTAGGAGACATAGCCGCGTTCCTTGCCGTTCTCGACAAGCTGCTTGACGGCCGCCTCCGGATCGACCGGTGCCTCCCGCGCTTCTTCCCGGGGCTCCGGCTCTCGAACCTGCTCCGCTGTCTTCGTCGCCATGCTTCGTTCCGTCCCCGATTATTGCTTCTTCTACATTCCGTCCCGGCTACGCAGCCTGCGGGCTTCCATCACCAGCGCCGGCATCCGCTCCAGCGAATCGTCTGCGGTGGCTTCCGCCGCTGCCGCCACATCGCGCTCGACCGCCGCCGACTGGCAGGCCGCGAATATTTGCTCCATCCCCGTGCGCGCCTCCGCCGCCGAAGCCGCCGGGCGGGCGAAGGGCGCAAGACCGTAAACAGCTTCGCAAAGTACGCCGCCAACCGCGCCGGACAGGCCCGCCGACTCCAAATGGGTCCGCCAGACCGCCGGGTCAACACCTTCCCCGCCAGCGGCAAGCCCTAAAATTTCATGGCGCAGCCTGTCAAGCTGCGTGTCGCCCTCGCAATCCAGCTCGGCGATTTCCTGGGCGAATTCGACCGCGAGCGCGGGTCGATTCAGCGCCACGGCCATTGCCCGTTCCACCAGTCGTTTGCGCAATCCGGCGATCCGCGCCTCACCCCGTTCCCGTCCGCCGCCCGAGAAGGACGGCGCGGGACGGCGGGCGCCCGGCTCCGGCCGCAGATTGACGCCGAACCGGTCCCGGAGGCGGGAGAGGACCTCGGCTTCGTAGTAGCGCCGCACCGTATCGTCCCGTATGCCCGAAACCAGCGCCAGCAGGTTGCGGCTGAAGCGGGCGCGGCGGTCGGGCGAATCGGGACGCACCGCCTCCACCTCGCTCGACCAGAGCAGATCGACCGGCGTCCGGGCGCGTTCCACCACGGCGCGCAGCGCCGCCGCGCCGTCCTGGCGGACCATGTCGTCCGGGTCGCGTTCGTCCGGCAGGCAGGCGAAGCGCAGCGACTTGCCGGGCGCAAGCAGCGGCAGTGCGCGTTCCGCCGCACGCCGCGCGGCGCGCTGGCCCGCCTCGTCGCCGTCGAAACAGAGCACCGGTTCATCGACGATCCGCCAGAGCGCCCTCAACTGGTTCTCCCCGAACGCGGTGCCGAGCGACGCCACGGTGTGCGCGAACCCCGCCTGGGAGAGGGCGATTGTGTCCATGTAGCCCTCGACGACCACGATCTCCTTCGCGCGCCATGCGGCGTCGCGCGCCTGGGCGAGGCCGTAGAGCACCTCCCCCTTCCGGAACAAGGGCGTTTCGGGCGTGTTGAGGTATTTCGGCTGCGCATCGCCGAGCGTGCGCCCGCCGAACGCTATCGGAAGCCCCCGCCGGTCGGTGATGGGAAACACGACGCGGTTGCGCAGCGAGGCAACCGGCGTTTCCGCGTTTTCGGGAAGGCGCAGCAGCCCGGCCTCGATCAGGGTCTCGGCCTCGAAACCGCCGCGCTTCAGCGCCTGCGTCAACGCCCCCGAATCGGCGGATGCATAGCCGAGCCGGAAGCGGCCGATTGTGGCGTCGTCGAGCCCGCGGCCGCGCAGATAGTCCATCGCCCGCCTGCCTGCGGGCAGGCGCAATTGGCGCTCATAGAACGCCGCCGCCGCCTCTACAGCCTCCAGCAGGCCCCGGCGCCGGTGGGCCTGCGCCGCCGCCTCGGGGGTCTCGCGCGGCACCTCCAGCCCGGCCGCCTGGGCGAGCTTCTCGACGGCTTCCGGAAAGGAAAGCCCTTCCAGGCGCATCAGGAAGCCGATGACATCGCCGTGCTCGCCGCTGGAAAAGCAATGGAAAAAGCCCTTGTCCGGCACGACGGTGAAGGACGGCGTGCGCTCCTGCTTGAAGGGCGAGAGGCCGACATATTCCCGCCCGCGCCGCTGCAATTTAACGTGGCGCGAGACGACATCCACCAAGGAAACGCGTTCGCGAAGCTGTTCGAGAAAATCGGGCGGGAAAGCCATCCGGGGCGCCGGGCCTGCCGTCAGGCCGCGAGGGCGGCCTTGACCGTCCGGCTGATCTCACCGAAATCCATCTGGCCGGCATAACGCCGTTTGAGCTCGGCCATGACGCGGCCCATATCGCGCATGCCCGACGCGCCGAGGTCGCCGACCACGGCATTCACGGCTGCGATTTGCGCGTCGGGATCGAGCTTGGCCGGTAGGAAGCGCTGGATCACGGCGATTTCGCGGTGTTCTTCATCGACCGAGTCGAGCCGCCCGGCTTCTTCGTAGTAGCGCGCGGACTCCTCCCGCTGACCAACCATCTTGTCGAGCAGTTCTCGGATTTCCGCATCGCCGATGCCGTCGGCATTGCCCTGTCCGCGCGCTGCGATATCGCGGTCCTTGATCGCGGCCAGAATCAACCGGACCGTGCGCAAGGTCATGACATCCTTGGCACGCATCGATTCCTTCAACGCCTCGTTGAATTGCACCCGCATGGAAGTCTCCCGCTCTTCCAGGTCGCGACCGATACCCAGCCGCGAGTTGTGACAGGTTCACGACAAAACGCCGCATACACGGCGTAACGTGTTGATTTGGAAGTTTTCTCCTTGTGGTGCATGCCTTGACACAGGCTGCCCGCCCGCTTATCCCCTCGGCGGTTGGAACATGCTCCGGACAGCTGAAATTATGTATTTCCGAAGACTGTCGTCAAGGGTTTCCGGCCGCTGCCCGGCGCAAACGAGCCAGTAATCCTATGGTTATCCAGTCCTCCAGGCCGGACGGTGCCACGGCCGCCCTGGTCCTCGCCGACGGCGCCGTGTTCTGGGGCCGGGGTTTCGGCGCGGAGGGCGAGGCGGTCGGCGAAGTCTGCTTCAACACCTCGCCCACCGGCTACCAGGAAATCCTGACCGACCCGTCCTATGCCGGACAGATCGTTACCTTCACCTTCCCGCATATCGGCAATGTCGGCGTCAATAGCGAGGACGTCGAATCCAGCGTACCGGCCGCGCGCGGCCTCGTCTTGCGTATGGATCCGACGGAGCCTTCTAATTTCCGCGCGACACGCCGGCTTGAAGACTGGCTGACAAGCAGCGGCCTTGTCGGGGTCGCCGGAATCGACACGCGCGCGCTGACCCGGCGCATCCGCGACGTCGGGGCGCCCGACGGCGTTGTCGTTCACGCCCCTGACGGACAAATCGACATCGATGCCGCAATCGCCCGCGCCGCCGCATGGCCGGGCCTGGAGGGCATGGACCTCGCGCGGGAAGTCACCTGCCGGCAGACCTACCGCTGGGACGGGACCCCATGGGTGCTCGGCCGCGGCTACGGCCGGCTGGAGCGCCCGTCGCGCCATGTCGTCGCCGTCGATTACGGCGTCAAGCACAATATCCTGCGCTGTCTTGCGGAGCTCGGCTCGGCGGTGACGGTGGTGCCCGCCGAAACCGACGCTGAGACCATTCTCGCGCTGGAGCCCGGCGGCATCTTCCTCGCCAACGGCCCCGGCGACCCGGCGGCCACCGGAGCCTATGCGACCGGAACGGTCCGCGCCCTGGTCGAGAGCGGCAAGCCGATCTTCGGCATCTGCCTCGGCCACCAGATTCTGGCGCTCGCGCTCGGCGCAAGCACGGCGAAAATGGCCATCGGCCATCGCGGCGCCAACCATCCGGTCAAGGACCTGGAGACCGGCAAGGTCGAAATCACCAGCCAGAACCATGGCTTCGCCGTGCTGAGGGAGAGCCTGCCGCCGGGCGTGGTCGAGACGCACAGGTCCCTGTTCGACGGCTCGGTGGAAGGATTGCGCGCGGAAGGCCGGCCGATCTTTTCGGTGCAATACCACCCCGAAGCCTCCCCCGGCCCGAGAGACGCCCATTACCTGTTCCGGCGCTTTACCGACATGATGGACGCCCATGCCTAAACGCACCGATATCGGCTCCATCCTCATCGTCGGAGCCGGACCCATCGTCATCGGCCAGGCTTGCGAGTTCGACTATTCCGGGACCCAGGCGTGCAAGGCACTGAGGGAGGAGGGGTACCGGATCGTTCTGGTCAACTCCAATCCGGCGACCATCATGACCGACCCGGACCTGGCCGACGCGACCTATGTCGAACCGATCACGCCGGAGCTCGTCGAACGGGTCATCGAACGCGAGCGGCCCGATGCGCTGCTCGCGACCATGGGCGGGCAGACGGCGCTGAACATAGCCATGGCGCTCGCCGACAACGGCGCGCTCGACCGCCACGGGGTCGAGCTCATCGGCGCCGACCGGACAGTGATCGCGACAGCCGAGGACCGGGACCTGTTTCGCGAGGCGATGCACGAGATCGGCCTCGAGACGCCGCGCGGCGCGCTGGTCGGCGACATGGAGGCGGCGCGCCGCGCGATGCGGGAAATCGGCCTGCCGCTCATCATCCGCCCTTCCTTCACGCTCGGCGGGACCGGCGGGGGCATTGCCTTCAACCCGGAGGAGTTCGAAAGCATCGTCCAGGGCGGCCTGGACGCCTCGCCCGTCGGCGAGGTGCTGGTCGAGGAGTCGGTGCTCGGCTGGAAGGAATACGAAATGGAGGTGGTCCGCGACCGGGCGGACAACTGCATCATCGTGTGCTCCATCGAGAATGTCGATCCGATGGGCGTGCACACCGGCGACTCGGTGACGGTCGCGCCAGCCCTGACGCTCACCGACAAGGAATACCAGGTGATGCGCGATGCCTCGATCGCCTGCCTGCGCAAGATCGGGGTCGATACCGGCGGGTCCAACGTCCAGTTCGCCGTCAATCCCGAGGACGGCCGGCTGGTCGTAATCGAGATGAACCCGCGCGTCTCGCGCTCCTCGGCGCTGGCGTCGAAGGCGACCGGGTTCCCCATCGCCAAGGTCGCCGCCAAGCTCGCCGTCGGCTACACGCTCGACGAGTTGCAGAACGACATCACGCAGACGACGCCGGCCTCCTTCGAGCCGGTCATCGACTATGTCGTCACCAAGGTCCCGCGCTTCACATTCGAGAAGTTCCCCGGCGCGGAGCCGCTGCTCACCACCTCCATGAAGTCGGTCGGCGAGGCGATGGCCATCGGGCGGTGTTTCGCGGAGTCGCTGCAAAAGGCGCTGCGCTCCATGGAAACGGGGCTGACCGGCCTCAACGAGATCGAGATTCCGGGCGCGCCGGCGCTGGACGACATCGTTCAGGTCCTGTCCGAGCCGCGGCCGGACCGCCTGCTGGTGATCGCCCAGGCCTTCCGCCACGGCCTCGACCGGGAACGCATCCGCCGGGCCTGCCAGTTCGATCCCTGGTTCCTGGAGCAGATCGAGGCGCTGGTCCGCGTCGAGGAAGAGCTGCGCGCTTCGGGCCTGCCGGAGACCGCACAGGGCCTCCAGGCGGTCAAGCGGCTGGGCTTTTCGGACGCGCGCCTCGGGGAATTGACGGGGCTTACGGAGGCCGATGTCGCGGCCCGGCGCCGCGCGCTCGGCCTCGTGCCGGTTTACAAGCGCATCGACACCTGCGCCGCCGAATTCGCCTCCGCGACGCCCTATATGTATTCGACCTGGGAGGGCACGGGGCTGGCGCCTGCCGAGTGCGAAGCCGACCCGGCCGAGCGCCGCAAGATCATAATTCTCGGCGGCGGCCCCAACCGCATCGGGCAGGGCATCGAGTTCGACTATTGCTGCGTCCACGCCGTCTTCGCACTGCGCGAAGCGGGCTACGAGACCATCATGGTCAATTGCAATCCGGAGACCGTCTCGACCGACTACGACACGGCGGACCGGCTCTATTTCGAGCCGTTGACGGCCGAGGACGTCATCGAGATCGCCCGGGTCGAGCGCGCGCGCGGCGAGCTGGTCGGCGCGGTGGTGCAGTTCGGCGGCCAGACGCCGCTAAAGCTCGCCGCCGCGCTGGCGGAGGCCGGCATCCCGATCCTCGGCACCTCGCCGGACGCCATCGATCTCGCCGAGGACCGCGAACGCTTCCAGGGCCTGCTTTCCGAATTGGGTCTCGCCCAGCCCGAAAACGGCGTCGCAACCTCCGCCGGGGAGGCGGCGGCGATTGCCGGGCGGATCGGCTATCCGGTGCTGCTTCGGCCCTCCTATGTGCTGGGCGGGCGGGCGATGGAGATCGTGCACGACCGAACGGCGCTCGACCGCTATATCCGGGTCGCGGTGGAGGTCTCGGGCACGAGCCCGGTGCTCGTGGACCGCTATCTGCGCGACGCGACCGAGGTCGATGTCGATGCGCTCTGCGACGGCCGGAATGTGGTCGTCGCCGGCGTGATGCAGCATATCGAGGAAGCAGGTGTGCATTCCGGCGATTCGGCCTGCTCGCTGCCGCCGCATTCGCTCTCAGCCGGGACGGTGGCGGAGATCGAGCGCCAGACGGAGGCGCTGGCGCACGCGCTCGGCGTCATAGGGCTGATGAATGTGCAGTTCGCCGTCACGCACGGGGAGGATGGCGACCGCATCTACATCCTGGAAGTGAACCCCCGCGCCAGCCGGACGGTTCCGTTCGTCGCCAAGGCTACCGGCGTGCCGGTCGCCAAGATCGCCGCGCGGCTAATGGCCGGGGAGCCGCTCGCCGCCTTCCCGCGGTCGCAAGCCAGCGGCCATGTCGCGGTCAAGGAAGCGGTCTTCCCCTTCGCACGGTTTCCCGGCGTGGACACCGTGCTCGGCCCGGAGATGAAATCGACCGGCGAGGTCATGGGCATCGACACGGACTTCGCCCGCGCCTACGCCAAGGCCCAGCTCGGCGCCGGGGTCACGCTGCCCGCCGGCGGCACGGCCTTCGTCTCGGTCCGCGACAGCGACAAGGCGGGCGCCGTCGAAGTGGCCCGGATGCTTGCCGCCAGCGGCTTCCGGCTGATCGCGACAGGCGGCACCGCGCGCGCGCTGGAGGCCGAGGGCCTTGCGGTCCGGGTGGTCAAGAAGGTGCTGGAGGGCCGGCCGCATATCGTGGACGCCATCAAGAGCGGCGAGGTCCAGCTCGTCATCAACACCACGGAAGGCGTGGCGGCGCTCCGCGACAGTTACAGCCTGCGCCGCGAGACGTTGAACCGCCGCGTGCCCTATTTCACGACCCTGGCCGGCGCTCATGCGGCGGCCCGCGCCATCGCGGCGGTCGAGGGCGCCCGTCTTGAAGTAGTCCCTTTGCAATCCTATTTTGACGGGTCGTTCCGGCTCTGATTCGATGTTTTGCTCAAGGGAAAATGGCTGAGATGGACAAGGTGCCGATGACGCCCGAAGGCTATCGCCGGATGGAGGAGGAACTGCGCCGTCTCAGGACTGTCGAGCGGCCCGCAGTCGTCCGCGCCATCGCGCAGGCCCGGGAGCACGGGGACCTGTCCGAGAACGCCGAATACCACGCGGCGCGCGAGCGGCAGTCCTTCATCGAGGGCCGCACGGCCGAACTCGAGGACAAGGTCGCCCGCGCAGAGGTGATCGATCCGGCCCAGGTGTCCGGCGACAAGGTCATGTTCAGCGCGCTGGTGACGGTCGTGGACGAAGAGAGCGACCGGGAAGCCTGCTACCGCATTGTCGGCCAGGACGAGAGCGACATTGCAGAGGGCCGGCTCTCCGTCGCCTCGCCGATGGCGCGTGCGATGATCGGCAAGTCGGTCGGCGACCAGATCGAGGTCGATGCTCCGGGCGGTGCGCGCTACTACGAGATCGTGAAGATCGACTACGCCTGAGCGGGCGCAGCGGGAGCGCATGTCCTCCGGAGCCCGCTCGCCCACGCCCGTATCCGCAGGATCGACGCAAACCGGTTCCTGCTTATCCCTGACATTCGTCCTGCGATGAGGAGGCGATAGGGCATCGGTTCGGTTCGGACGGCGCTATGGACGAAGCGCGGGATCATCGTCTGGAGTTGATAACGGCGGTTGTAGCGCCAGGCGAAACTGGCGAGGTAGCGCCCGGCGTGATCGGGGCCGAGCTTGCGATTAGGTCCCGGTGATCGCGCACTTGATGTTGCCGAGCGTCGTGTTCACCCATTTGAACGGCGCCATGCGGGCCGCCTGTCGGCCCGACCCGGTGCGGATTGCCTGATGGCTGCAGGCGATCTCGTCGAGTGCGCTCCAGCAGCCCAAGCCGTCCGTCACAACCGCCGCGCCGGGGGCCAGCCAGTGCTTGGCGCCACGCGCGATCTCGCGCTTGCGGAAGCCCTTGACCGGCGCCAGCTTCAGCTTGCGCGGGCGCCCCTCGGGACTGGTCGAGACCGCCGCCACGAAGGGCGTCTTGCCCGCCGCGCCGCGGCCCCGCTTGCCGCCGGAGCGCACCCCGCCGAGATAGGCGTCGTCCATCTCGACCCGCCCCGTAAGCGGCGTCTCCCCCTCGCGCCGCGCCATCACCGCCATGATCTTGTGCTTCACGGCCCAGGCCGTCGGCTGCTTGACCCCGAGACGGCGGCCGAGTTCCACCGACGAGATGCCGTTCTTCGCCGTCACAATCAGGTGGATGGCGGCGAACCAGAGTGTCAGCGGCAGCTTGGTCGCGTGGAAGATCGTGCCCGCCGTGGGCGATGTCTGCTTCTTGCACCGGTTGCATTGGTAGAGCCCGCGCCCCGCCAGCACGCAATGCCCGCGATGGCCGCAGCAGGGGCAGAGGAAGCCGCCCGGCCAGCGCAGCCGGAGCAGCGCCGCGCGGCACTGCTCCTCGGTACCGAAGGCCTCGCGAAACGCCTCGTCGCTCAAACCACGCACGCGCGATGCAACCTTGAACCTCATAACCGTGACCCCCTCATACGGAACACATTGAGACCGTACAGCCTCACATGCGGAGTGTCTCGGATAAGCAGGAAACAAAATGAGCAGATGGTTATCACATGTCCGTGACAGCCGCGGAGAAACGCATGGGCACAGACGCTTATGAAGTTCTTCGACACGAAATCCTGCACGGCACGCTGATGCCGGGCGACCGGCTGCGGGTGGCGGACCTCAACGATCGCTATCGACTCGGCCTGACGCCGATCCGCGAGGCGCTCATGCGGTTGACGAGCGAGGGCCTCGTCTCCTGGCAAAGCCATCGCGGCGGACGCGTGGCCGCGATCGACATCGAAGGGTTGCGCGACATGGTTCGAACCCGCCGGGAAATCGGGCGGTTGTGCCTGACCAGGGCCATCGAACTGGGCGATGCGACCTGGGAAGCGGAGATATTGCGGTCGTTCCACCTGCTGAAGCGGACGCCTTTTCCGAACTCCCCCAATGCCACGGAAACCGCTGTCCTCTGGGAGCGCTTCCACCGGGAGTTCCATGACGCACTGATTGCCGCCTGCGGTTCTTCCTGGCTCCTGCGGTTCTGGAACACGCTGGCGGACCATTCGGAACGCTATCGCAAACTACGGCTGCTCCGTTCCAGTCCCAAGGAGACCGCGGTGCGCGACGTCAATCGCGAGCATGAGGAGATTATGCAGGCGGCCATCGCCCGCGACATTCCTGCCGCAACCGCACTCCTGGACAAGCATCTGACCCAGACCGAAGAGGCGGTGGCCAAGCTCCTCGAACCGGGCGGCAGGTAAACGGCTGGACGAAGACGGCCGGTTGACCGGCACTCAACCAGCGATGCCGCAGGTCGGGTCGCCCCGTCCTGCGGCATCGTTAGTCCGTCGACGGCCCGGCCGCCCTACGGTTTGCGAGGGCTTCCGGGCCATCCCGAAAGGCGGCCTTCGGCTCTAGAACCGGATCTTCAACGAGCCGTCGAGCCCGTAGCTTCCATAGTTGGGTGTGCCGATTCCGTCGTAGTAGCCTTTCAGCTCGATGCCGACTGCGTCGCCCAACCGGTAGTCGAACCCGAGGTCGACGCGGGCCCGGCCCCCGGCGAAGCCGGCGAGGGCGCCGTCGTTCGCCGGGATCGGGAGCCGGAAGTCGATGCCGGCTTTCGCCTGGCCGAGGCTGACTGCCTGGCCGCCGACCAGCCGCCCGAGGCTGTCGGTAAAGCGCAGCTGGCGATCCCGGGTCGATAGCAGGTCGGCGAAGGGCGTCAGCCTCAGGCCGGCATCGAGTTCGACATCGCCTTCAATTCGGACTTGCGCCAGCCAGCGCTCGGTTCCGAACGCACCGGTCACGCCGGTGGCGTGGACGAGGCGGTTGTCGGTTTGCCCGTGGAGCAGCCGGCCCTCGAAGTAGAGCGGCTGCCCGTCGAGTTGCGCGGCGAAATACGGACCGGCCAGCCATCCCGTCCCGCCGACGCTGCCGTTCCGGCCGGGCAGCGTCCCGTCGCTCAGATCAACCTGAAGCATCAGGCCGGCCAGCAGCCGCTCGTCCAACCGCCAATGGCCGCCCAAGGCGCCGAACAGGTAGCGGCTGCGCGCGCCGTTGCTGT
This sequence comes from Alphaproteobacteria bacterium, assembly GCA_965261985.1. GTDB lineage: Bacteria > Pseudomonadota > Alphaproteobacteria > Bin95 > Bin95 > Bin95. The sequence continues at coordinate 1,427,088 of OZ253490.1, read as the reverse complement.
CCGACCAGGCAGTCGCGACATCGAGCCAGACATCCTGCAAGTGCAGCGAGCCGCGCGCTTCACCGCTGTGCCCGGTCACCTGTCCTGCCAGGCTGTTGCCGGCTTTGCCGTTCTTCAGGAACCGGGTTAGGCGAGGCTGGTTGTTCGCCAGCGTGTTGGCCCGGTTGAGCATGAAACCGGCGATATGGCGCTGCAGTTCGGCAACCGACGGTGGGGCAAACGGGATTGCCGTGGCCGTGGCCGTATCGCTGGCGCCCCCACTGCTTACCGCCCGCACCTCGAACGCATATTGCGTTCCGTTGGTCAGGTTTCCGATCGTCACAGTGAGGGCGTCCTGCACGGAGTCCCATTGCGTGCCGGCCGGTACGGAGGCGCCCTCCGCATGGCGGTAGAGATACAGGCGGACCGGAGAGCCTCCATCGTTTGCCGGCGGCTTCCATTCGAGGGTGACCTTGCGGTCGCCCGGGATCGCTCTCAGGTCGCGCGGCGCGTCGGGCGCGATCGCCGGCGTGACCGTCACCCTGGCAACCGGACCGGGTCCCACACCGTTCACGGCCCGCACATCGAAAGCGTATTGCGCGCCGTTCTTCAGGCTGTTCACCGTTACTGCCCGGTCTATCCCGACCGAGACCCATTGCGGCGTGCCAGCCTGCCGTGCACCTGCCTGCAGGGCACGGGAGGTCGCTGCACCGGATTGCACCGCACTACCGTTGATATAACGGTATTCATAGCGGTCGATCGCCGTGCCGCCGTCGGTCGTCGGTGGCTCCCATCCGAGCGTGACCTTGCGGTCGCCCGGCGCTGCCGCCAGGTTCTGCGGCGCGGACGGAGCCGTCGCGGGGGCCGCAGGGGCCGCGGTCGCCGTAGCAGGATCGCCCTCGCCGGCATCGTTCACTGCCCGTACCTCGAAGGCATAGGCCGTGCCATTGGTCAGGCTGGCGATCGTTGCCGTCAGGCTCGTCCCGGCAGAGTGCCAGGCCGTTTCGGTGGGCACCGCAGTGCCCGCCGCGTAGCGGTACTCGTAACCCGTGACCGCAGAGCCGCCGTCGTTCGCCGGCGCTTCCCAGGTCAGCGTGACCTCGCCGTCGCCCGGCGTCGCTGAGACGGTCTGCGGCACGGACGGAGCCGTTGCCGCGGCAGCATCGCTCGCGCCGGCGTCGCTCACCGCCCGCACCTCGAAGGCATAGGCCGTGCCGTTGGTCAGGCCGCCGACCGTGACCCTCAGGCTTGTCCCGGCATAGTTCCAGACCGTTGTAGCGGGCACCGCAGCACCCTCGGCGAACCGGTATTCATAGCCCGTAAGCTCCGCCCCGCCGTCGCTCGCCGGCGCTTGCCAATTCAGCGCGACCGCGCCGTCGCCCGGCGTCGCGGAAAGGTTCTGCGGTGTCAATCGGCTTTGAAGTTTGACCCCCGATCGGCGTGCAATATTGACCCCCCTGAGTGGCACGGCGGAGGTTGTCCCGGTAGTCAACAGGGGGGACCCGCGCGGCTTCGTGTAGCGCCCTGCGCTACGCGGAGCGAAGCCGCGTGGGGGGTGCCTGTTGGCCCACCGGGGCAACCGGGCCGCGGGGACGGTCGGCGCCGGGTCAGGAGCGGTTCTTGAAGCGCCAGCTCTCGTTTCCGGTCTCGATGATCTCGCAATGATGGGTCAGGCGGTCGAGCAGGGCTGTGGTCATCTTGGGGTCGCCGAAGACGGACGGCCATTCGCCGAAGGCGAGGTTGGTGGTGATGACGATCGAGGTGCGCTCGTAGAGCCGGCTCATGAGGTGGAAGAGCAGCTGCCCGCCGGCCTGGGCGAAGGGCAGGTAGCCGAGTTCGTCGAGGATGACGAAGTCGCGCCGGGTGAGCTGGTCCGCGGTGCGGCCCTGGCGTCCGGAGCGGATCTCGGCCTCGAGGAGATTGACCAGGTCGACGACGTTGTAGAAGCGGCCGCGCGCGCCCTTGCGGATGCAGGACCGCGCGATGGCGACGGCGAGATGGGTCTTGCCGGTGCCGGTGCCGCCGACCAGCACGATGTTGCGCTTGGCTTCCAGGAAGCCGCCCATTGCGAGGTCGCGGATCAGGGGCTCGTTGACCGGCGAGGCGGCGAAGTCGAACTCGGCCAGCTCCTTGGCCGCCGGCAGCCTGGCGGACGCCATCTGGTACTTGATCGAGCGTGCCGTCTTGTCGGCGATCTCGGCCCTCAGCAGAGCGCCGAAGATCTGTTGCACCGGATGACGGCGCTTGAGCCCGTCGGCGAGGATGTCGTCATAGGCGGCGCGCATCCCCGCGAGCTTCAGCGTTGTCATCATCGCCAGCACCTCATGACGCTCCATGGCCGGCCCCCCTCAGGCGGTCGTAGCGCCGACAGTCGGCCACCGGCTGGTGGCGAAGCCGCAGGCCCTCGGGCGTCGGGATGGTCGCCGGCGGCGCCGGCTGGCACCGCCGGGCCAGGATGTTGAGCACGACGTCGGCGCTGCAGGCGCCGCTGTCGAGCGCCTCGGCACAGGCCGCCTCGACCGCCTCCAGCCCGTCCTCCAGCACCGCCGCGAGAACCTTGACGAACTGCCGGTCGCCGTCGTCGCGGGCGGAAAGCCGGGTCCGCAGGCGCCCGAGCGCGTTAGGCAACTGCCAGCCCTTGAAGGGCGCGCCATTGCGCAGCGCGCCGGGCTTCTTCGTCAGAATCGGCACGTAGTGCCACGGATCGTAGACGATCCGGCCGCGCCCGAAGCTGCGGGGATGCTCGGCGACGATCTCGCCGTCCTGGCGGATGACGATCCGATCGGCATAGGCCCGCACGTCCACCGGTCGCCCGACCGCGCGGGCCGCCACGCTGTACTGGTTGTTGTCGAAGCGCACCAGACAAGTCTTGGAGACCGCTACCTCAGTGGCGTGGAAGCCGTCGAAGGGGCCGCGATACGCTGTCAGGAAGGGCCGCTCCTCCTCGAACACCTGCCACACCGTCTTGCCCGGGATCGTCGGATGCGGACGCTTCCTGGCGTCCTCGATGCACCGATCCATGAGCCACTCGTTGATCTCGGCGTAGGAGCGGCCCCGCGGGCTGGGCACGAACAGGCGGCCGCGAACGTCACCCACCTGTCTCTCGACCTGCCCCTTCTCCCAGCCAGCCCCGGGCGTGCACGCCACAGGCTCCACCAGATGGTGGGTACACATCTCCTGGAAGCGGCGGTTGTAGTCCCGCTTCTTGCCCACGAACACCGTGCTCACCGCCGTCTTCATGTTGTCGTAGATGCCGCGCCGGCAGACCCCGCCGAAGAAGCGGAACGCGCGCTCGTGCGCCTCGAACACCATCTCCTGGCTCTCGCGCGGGAAGATCTGGACCAGCTGCATGCGGCTGTGACACAGCCGCATGTGCGCCGCCTTCACCCTGGTCGTCGTGCCCGACAACACCGCGTATTCGTGGCTCCAGTCGAACTGGTAGGCCTCGCCCGGATCGAAGATCAGCGGCACATAGGCCTCGGACGACGACAACAGCCGGTGCCGGCGCCGCCAGACCCTGGCATAGCGGCGCACCGCGTCGTAGCCGCCCTCATAGCCCAGAGACGCAAGGTCTTCATGAATCCGCAGCAGAGACAGCCGATCCCGGCGCGCCTTCTTCTCGTTGGCCTTCAGCTGGCGCTCGAGCTCATCCACCCACGGTCCAAGCTTCGGCATCGGCTGGATCTTGCGCTCGTAGCTGTACGAGGTCTCATCGCCCCGCACCACCTTGCGCACCGTGTTCTTCGAAACCCTCAAATCCCGGGCGATCGTCTTGATCGGAACGCCCCTCACCAGATGATCCCGACGGATCCGTGCGATCGTTTCCACTACCAGCATCTCCCCCTCACCTCGTCCGTCCAATGACAAGGTGCGTTCATGGGAACAAACCATGGGGGGGTCAATTTTGGACGCCGATTACCCCCAATCGGGGGTCAATATTCCACGCCGATCAACAGTTCTGCGGCTCAGAGGGCACCGTTGCCTGGGTTGCAGGTATCGTTGTCGCCGTGGCAACATCGCCTATACCCATGCGGTTCACCGCCCGCACCTCGAAGGCATAGGCCGTGCCGTTGGTCAGGTTCTCAATCGTCACAGTGAGGCCGTCGTCCAGGAATTCCCACGGCGTGCCGATCGGTACCGAGGTACCCTCGGCGTAGCGGTAGACGTAGGGGTGGATCACGGAGCCGCCGTCATCGGCCGGCGCTTGCCAGTTGAGGGTTACCCGGCCGTCGCCCGGCGTTGCCGTCAGGTTCTGTGGCGCGGACGGCACCGTCGCTGGCGTCGCCGCCGCTGTGGCGGGACCGCCCGCGCCCGCGTCGCTCACGGCCCGCACCTCGAAGGCATAGGCCGTGCCGTTGGTCAGGCTGCCGACGGTCGCGTTGAACGCTGCCCCGGCGGAAGCCCAGGCCGTGGCGGACGGCACCGAGGCACCTTCCGCATGGCGGTACTCGTAGCGGTCGAACGCAGCCCCGCCGTCGCTCGCCGGCGCGCCCCAGGTCAGCATCACCTCGCCATGGCCCGGCGTCGCCGTAAAGTCCTGCGGCGCGCCGGGCACCGTCGCCGGCGTCGCCCTCGTCTCGGCCGCGTCGCTCACGCCCACGCGATTCGCCGTCCGCACCTCGAACGCGTAGGCCGTTCCGTTGGTCAGGCTGCCGACCGTCACCGTCAGGCTTGTCCCGGCATAGTTCCAGACCGTTGTAGCGGGCACCGCAGCACCCTCGGCGAACCGGTATTCATAGCCCGTAAGCTCCGCCCCGCCGTCGCTCGCCGGCGCTTGCCAATTCAGCGCGACCGCGCCGTCGCCCGGCGTCACGGAAAGGTTCTGCGGCTCAGAGGGCACCGTCTCCACAGTTTGCGCCGCGGATGGGGAAACCGACAGCAGCGCCGGGAGCGCTCCGAGCAGGATCTGACACACGATTAACAGGGCGCGGATGAGACGCGCGCCGCTGTTGCGGCCGTAACTGTGGACTGCGCCGTGCCGCCCGCGCAGTGCCGTGTGCGGCGTGGCGGCGTTGCCCGATTTGGGCCGGTGCGCTGCCCCACGCCGCATTGCCGGGGTTTGCAGGTCCGGGAATTGGGGCGCGTCGGCCGGACCGATAACCACCGATCCGGATACGGCTACACGCCGATGTCGCAGCTGCTCGTGCATTGCTCGATTCCTTGTCCCTTGTCAGTGGAGCCGGGTCGTTGACCCTTTGCTCCGAGTAATGACCGGGACCGCAGGTAAGAAATCAGCTGTAATGCATGTACAGTGGAACGTATTATTGAAATACAGTGTCCAATATTTTCCAGTAATAATGTCGTATTATTTCCAATACTATGCCGTAAAAACAAAATGACTGTATCGAAAGTTTTCCAGTACAGTGCTTGTCGAATTTACTCGGATCGGCCGGACAGTTAGGCGCTGTGGACGAACTGACTCAGAGCCTGACCCAAAATGAATCACGTAATTTCAACGGATTATGCTCCTTGATTTGTCCAGGCTACTGGCAAGGTGTATGCGATGACTGGCGAAAGACTTCGATGGTGGCAATCCCCTCCGCCCACGCTCGGCACCGCGTCGGTCCCGTTCAACTCGTCACGCGACGGCTCGCAAGATATTGAAAGACAACCTTTCTTTATGAGTCAGGCTCTCAGCTCGACTTTGCACGTTTTCTTTCAGGTCTGAACCGCCCCGGCTTTTCCGGCGGCTCCATCTTGTGAGAAGGATGAGCTGTTATGGGAAGACATTCGACACGTTATCCGGCGGAGGTTCGCGAACGGGCTGTCCGGCTGGTTTTCGAGCATCGGGGCGAGCACGGCTCGCAATGGGAGGCGATGTGTTCGATCGCGGCGAAGTTCGGCTGCACGGCCGAGACGCTGCGGCGGTGGGTCCGTCAGGCTGAACGAGGCAGCGTCGCCAGGCCGGGCATGACCGGCGACGATCGTGAGCGGGTCAGGGCGCTGGAACGCGAGGTTCGCGAGCTGCGCCAGGCGAATGAGATTCTGCGCAAAGCCAGCGCCTATTTTGCCCAGGCGGAGCTCGACCGCCCCCTCAAGCGATGATCGCCTTCATCGACGAGCATCGCGATACCTATGGGGTCGAGCCGATCTGCAAGGTTCTGCCGATCGCCCCATCCACATACCGCCTTCATGCCGCCAGACAGCGCGATCCGTCATTGCTGCCGGATCGCACCCGGCGTGATCTGGTACTGATGGAGGAGATCGAGCGCGTCTTCGAGACAAACTACTCGGTCTATGGTGCCCGCAAGGTCTGGCGCCAGCTACGGCGCGAAGGCCAGGACGTGGCCCGCTGCACCGTCGAGCGGCCGATGCGCGATCTCGGCCTTGCCGGGGCGATCGGGGGCAAGCCGGTGAAGACCACGGTCAGCGACAAGGGAGCGGCGTGCCCGCTCGACAAGGTGAACCGGCAGTTCCAGGCGCCCGAGCCCAATCGTCTGTGGGTGGCGGACTTCACCTATGTCGCGACCTGGGCCGGGTTCGTCTATGTATAGCGCGACAATCAGGGTGATACCGCGCGCGACAATCAGGATGAGATTCACGGCGTCAGCGGCGTGAGGATGATTGCGGGTGGTGACGGAGATTTCAAGGGGCTTGGTTATTTTGATTGTCGCGGAGCGACAAACAGGCATTTCGCCGCCATCGGTCAGTGTCGCGCCGGGGAGGTGTGGAGGCAGAAGACGGCCCGCAAGGAAGGGTATTCCTGCGGGCCGGGAACGGTTGTTGGCGGCGCCGCTCTGTCGGCGCCGTTGCATGGCTCATTCTTGAGCGGTGTTTTTATCCGTGGCGAAGTTTGCGGGCCGCCCGCGTTTTCGCTTTGTGTTTTCGAGGGCGGCGCGTCGTCTGTAGCTTTCGACGTTCATCTCGAGGATGGTCGCATGATGGACGAGGCGGTCGACGGCGGCCACGGCGGTTGTTTCGTCCGGGAACACCTTGTGCCATTCGCCGAAGGGCTGGTTTGCGGTGATCATCAGCGAGCGTCGTTCGTAGCGGGCCGAGATAAGCTCGAAGAGGACGCTGGTCTCGGCCTGGTCCTTCTGGACATAGGCGATGTCGTCGAGGATCGGGAGGTGGTAGCGGTCGAGCCTTGTGAGAAGGCTTTCGAGCGCGAGCTCGCGCCGCGCGACCTGAAGACGCTGGACGAGATCGGTGGTTCGGGTGAAGAGGACGCGGTAGCCGTTTTCGACCGGGGCGAGGCCGATCGCGGAACCGATGTGGCTTTTGCCGGCGCCTGGCGGCCCAAAAATCAGACAGTTGGCGCCTTGGGTGAGCCATGCGTCACCGGCGGCGAGCGCCATGACCTGTGCCTTGGAGAGCATCGGCACGGCGTTGAAGTCGAAGCTTGCCAGGGTCTTGCCGGGGAGCAACCGGGCTTCCTGGAGATGGCGCTGGATGCGCCTTCGGTCGCGCTCGGCGAGTTCGTGCTCGGCGAGGGCGGCGAGGAAGCGGCCCGCCGGCCAACCCTCCTTGTCGGCGCGTTCGGCGAAGGTCTGCCAGAGCTGCTTGATCGAAGGCCGGCGGAGCTCGGTGAGCATGAGGGAGAGCTTGATGGCGTCGACCTTGTTGGGGTCGGTCGCGGTCCTGTCGTTGTCTGTTGTCATGCCGGGCCTCCCGTGCTCAGCAATGCCCCATAACCGGCGAGCGGCGCCCTGGCCACGTCGACGCCGGGCATCCGGGCCGGGTGTGGCGCGAAGCACGCCTTGAGGTCGCCGGGGACGGGCAGTCCGCCGGCCTTCAGGGCCTGGTCGATGGCGGCGGCCAGTTCGGCCTCGCAGTTCTCTTCGTGGGCGAGCGCGAGCAGGGTTACCGTCAGCCGGCAGGCCTCGCGCTCCGTCAGCCGTTCCAGGGCCCGCTCGAAGCATTGCCGGTAGGCCTCGCGCGGGAACAGGGCGTCGCGGTAGACCAGGTTCAGCAGTGCCATCGGCTTCTTTTTCAGCGAGTGGATGACGTGGCGGTAGTTGACGACATGGCCGTTGGGCCCCGGATAGCGCGCCCGTCCGCGCGGCAGGGTCAGATGGTGGGTGCCGCTGAGGAAGAGTTCGAGACGGTCGTCGTAAATGCGCACGCCGAGCCGATGGCCGATCAGGCGCGAGGGGACGGTGTAGAACACGCGTCGCAGGATGAACCCCGAGGAGGAAGTGACCTGCACACCGGTCTCCTCGTAATCGGCGGCGCGCATGGCCGGCAGGTCGCAGAGCACGGCCCGCTCGGCCTCGATGCGCTTGGCGCGGTGGGCATTGGCGCGCCCGACAACCCGGGCGATGAAGACACGATAGCCGTCGAGATCGTCGAAGTCGGTCGAGCCGCGCAGCGCCAGCGCGTCGGCGATGTCGCGCTTGAGGTGGCTGTGTGGGCCCTCGATCGACCCGTTCTCGTGCGCTACGCCGCGGTTGTTGCGCGAGACCGTCATGGTGTAATGCGCGCACAGCGACCGATAGCGCTCCGTCATGTCGTCGACATCCTCCTTGCGCAGGTTCCGGAACGCTGCCGACAGGCTGTCGGTGCGGTGTTCGCGCGGCGCGCCGCCAAGGTGCCAGAGCGCGCCCTGGAGCCCCTCCGCGAGCGCGGTAAAGCTCTCGCCGCCAAGCACCACCCGTGCATGGGCGAAGCCCGACCAGGCAAGCCGGAAGTGATAGAGCATGTGGTCGAGAGGTTGGCCGGCGACGGTCACCCCCAGAGACGACATGTGCGTGAAGTCCGACAGGCCCTGCCGGCCCGGCTCGTGCTTCTGGCGGAAGATCACTTCCTGCTCGGGACCGTGCTCGGCGCGCCAGATGCGGATCCGCCGTTCCAGCGTGCGCCGGACGCCGGGGTCCAGATCCGGGTGTTGCCGCATCAGCTCCCGGAACACGCCGATCGGGCGGATCCCCGGACTGCGCTTCAGGATCGGCACGACCTCGGCCTCGAACACCTCGCCAAGCGGGTCCGGACGACGCCGGCCACGCGGCGCCGTCTGACACTCGCCAAGGGATGGATCGCGGGCATGCCTGTAGCCCGTGGCGCGGCTGAAGCCCGACTTCGCGGCCGCGATCTCTATCGTGTGGGTCTTCTTCAGGGTCATGAATAGCCTCATCCGGCGATCGGTGATGTGGCGACCGGGCACCCCGTGCTCCCCAACTGAGAAAAAACACGAGCATGGTCCCCGACCGACCGCCAACGCCATGAGGCACGGCGCGAAATCTTCGCGCGACGGCGGGCCGAGACTCCAGTCGGGCTACGCCCTCCCTCCGTCTCGGCCCGCCGTCCCCGTCTCATCCAGATCGACGCGGAATCTCACCTTGATCGACGCGCTGCAGTCTCAGGCGGTTCGTGCCTGAAACGGGATTGCGGGAACGGTGCACCCGGCAAATCCGCTGATGGCGGATAGGCATCCAGGCGTTTGACCGAACAGGAGGAAGCGAGACTATCCCAATTGGCCCATTTAATCTGACGACGGACAGTTCGGGTGTAGGCGCCGATCATTCATCCGGCCGGTGGATGTGCATAGAGTGCGGCTGAGCGAAAACCGTATAGAGCGGCTTTCGACAATGCTGAACTGCTCTTTGACTGCCATCGGCTTGGCGACTTTTCCGGCGAAGACGTCGGCTGCGCCGCGTCCTGCAGAATGACGGGACGCGATCGTCGATGGGATCGGTCACGCCGTCATAGACCGTCTGCCCGGGCCGCCGTTCGCGCGGGACGATGTCCAGAGCCCGCGACCTGTCCACCTCGCTCGCCATTTACACGAAGGTGTGGCGGGGGACCCGCCTGGGTGCCTCGATGACAGGACCAGAGACCGCGGTGCGGCCGGTCCTTTCGACCACACGCTTGGTGTGGCGCGCCACTTGCTCAGCCATCGCGCGGAGCAGGATCGCAAACCTGTCCTTGTTGCCTTCCGCCGCCATGGGCGATAGGAATTTTCCGCACATATTATTAATACAGGAAAAATAGACTTTCTGTCCTGGCGCGAAGGTCCTGCGCGGAGACGCCGATGTCGCGGCTCACGGGCGCAACCCCGCGGCCGGTCGAGACTGCCGCCGCGTCAGCCGTGGCGCGCGAGAGCGCCTTCCAGGATTGCGACGGCGCGGTCGATCTGCTCGTCGTCGGTGCAGAAGGGCGGCACGAAGCGGAGCACATTGCCGTGCTGGCCGCGCACCGAGAACAGCAGGCCGTTCCCGAGGCAGTCGCGGTAGATTTCCTGCGCCTCCCGGCTCGCGGGCTCCCTGGTGGCGCGGTCGCGCACCAGCTCGACCCCCTGCAGGCAGCCCTTCCCGCGGATGTCCCCGATTATCGCGAAGCGCTGCATGAGGTCCTCCAGGCGCGCGCGCCAGCGGGCGCCGATGGCGCGGGCCCTGGCCGGCACATCCTCCTCCAGGATTTCATCCAAGCTCGCCAGGCCAGCCGTGCAGGCGATGGGATCGGAGGAATGGGAGTGGCCGAAGGTGAGCCCGCCTTCCAGCGCACGCTCGGCGATCGCATCCGTCGTCACCATGGCGCTGATGGGGAGCCCCCCGCCGAAATGCTTCGACAGCGTCATGATATCCGGCACGATCCCGTGCTGTTGGTAGGCGTACATGGTGCCGAGCTTGCCGAGCCCGGTCTGCGCCTCGTCCAGGATGAGCAGCGCGCCCCGCGCCTCGAGCCCTGCCTTGAGCGCCTTGAGGTAGCCGGGCGGCATCTCGATCACACCGCCGGCGCTGATGAGCGGCTCGGCGATGACGGCCGCGAGGTTGTTCGGGCACTCGCGGTCGAGCAGGTCGAAGGAGATGGCGAGCAGCGGCCGCCACCAGTCGTCGCCGTCGGCGTCCACGGGCGAGCGGTAGGCATAGGGTGCGGGAATCGCATACAGCTCCGGGATCGACGGCCCGTTCCCGCCCGTCGCCGCGGCGAAACTCATGGCGCGGGTCACGTCGGTATAGCCGTGGAAGCTGAGATGCAGCGCGCCGATGCCGCTGCGCCCGGTCGCGCGGCGCGCGAAGAGCACCGCGGCCTCGTTGGAATCGGCGCCCGACTGGATGAACAGCGAGCGGGCGAGCGGCGCATCGAAGGTCTCCGCCAGGCGCGCGGCGAGGCGGAGCTGCGGCGCGTTGAAATAGACCGAACTCGCGTGGGTCAGGGTGCCGAGGCCCTCGCGCACGGCTTCGGTCACGCGCGGGTTGTTGTGACCCAGCGCCGAGCACATCTGGCCGGAGTTGAAGTCGAGATAGGCCTGGCCGCCCGCATCGAAGATCTCGGCGCCGGCGGCGCGGACGAAGACCGGGCCGTCGGCAGCCGGCACCACGTCCGACAGCAGCTCGCTCTGGATCAGATGGCGCGCGCCGGCCGCGCGCAGGGCCGCGATGTCCATCCCGATTCTCCGTCCCGTATGCAGCGGGCGCGATCCTAACCCGGATTTCCCACCAAGGTCACGGCCTGCGTCGCGTCCAGGCGTTCGATCCGCAAGGAGCGCGCAATTGCAGCTCTACTGGCCCAGGCCGCCGGCCGAGGAGATGAACTCGATCACGGCGGGCAGGCCCTCACCGGTCTTGAGGTTGGTGAAGACGAAGGGTCGTCCATTGCGCATCCGCTCCGTGTCGGACCGCATGACATCGAGGCTGGCGCCGACGAGCGGCGCCAGGTCGATCTTGTTGATGACCAGCAGGTCCGAGCGCGTGATTCCCGGCCCGCCCTTGCGCGGGATCTTCTCCCCGGCGGCCACGTCGATCACATAGATAGTGAGATCGGCCAGTTCCGGGCTGAAGGTGGCCGCGAGATTGTCGCTGCCCGACTCGATCAGGCAGAGCTCTGCCGCCGGGAAGCGGCTGCACATGTCCGCAATCGCCGAGAGGTTGATCGAGGCGTCCTCACGGATGGCGGTATGCGGGCAGCCGCCCGTCTCCACGCCCTCGATCCGCTCCGCGGGAAGCGCGCCCGCCTCGGTCAGGATGCGCTGGTCCTCGCGCGTGTAAATGTCGTTGGTGATGACGAACAGGTCGTGCCGGTCGCGCAGGTTCGTGCAGAGCGCCTCCGCAAGCGCGGTCTTGCCCGAGCCGACCGGCCCGCCGATGCCGACGCGCAACGGCCCGTGGGATGAAACATGGCTTTGGGTTCCGGGTGTCGGTGTCATGAGCGGAAGATCCTCGAATACTGGGTTTCGTGGCGCATGGAGAAGATGTCGGCCGCCAGGGCGGCGGCGCCCAGCTCTTCCAGCGGCGTGCTCGCGGCAGCAACAGCGGCCTTGAGGACTGCGGGTTCCAGGCGCGCGGTAATCCGCTGCCCGTCGGTCTGGCCGAGCGGCACCAGCCGCACGCCGGCCGAAACGATCATGGCGGCGAAGGCGTGCAGGTAGCAGGCGAGCGCCGGCTCCAGCGCAATGCCATGCACGGAGACCGAGAAGCCGGCCGCGACAGAGAGCGGCGGGCGGTCTTCGAGACCGGCGGCCAGGCCGTCAATGGCCGGATGAGGCCACGCGGCGCGGACGGTTTTCAGGAACGCCTCGCCCTGCCGGTCGGACTCCAGCGCGAACTCGGCGGTTCCGGTCCAGGCGCGGGCCTCGTCGGCAAGCGCCGCAGCCCTGCCGGCATCCGGGGCCGCCCTGTGGGCCGCCGAGAAGAACACGCCGTCCGCCTGGCCCGCGCCATGCTCCAGCACCCACTCGGTCCAGCCGGCGAGGGTTTCCGGGTCGCGGACCGTGCCCGCTTCGACCGCCGCCTCAAGGCCATGGCTGTAGGCATAGCCGCCGACCGGGAAGGCCGGCGAAAACCAGGCCTGGAGCCGCAACAGGTCGCCGGGAGCGGTCATGAGTGCTCGTGTCCGTGGTCATGCGCATGGTCGTGCCCATGGTCGTGCCCATGCTCGTGGCGATGGCCGCCGGAATAGGCGCCGCCCTCGGGCTGGAACGGCGCCTCCGTCTCGGTGGCGGTCGCGCCCAGGCCGCGGAGCATTTCCGCCAGCACATGGTCCGGGCGGATCAGGATGGCATCGGCGCGGATCTCCGCCGGCGTGTGCCGGTTGCCGAGATGCCATGCCAGACGCGCCGCCAGTTCCGGCGACGCGGCGGTAATCCGCAGCACCGGCTCCGCCCTGGCGGCGACCTCGATCCAGGTTCCGTCGGCGCAGAGCAGGCCATCTCCCTCCGCCATGGCCATGGCCTTGGGCAGGTCGAGCAGCAGCGGCTCGCCGACCGTTGTCTCCAGCCGGAGGCGGCGACGGTGCCGGTCGTCGAAGGTGAGGCTCACACGACTGGCCGCCTCGTCGTGCGGCCAGTGCCCCCGCGGGCGATGTTCGATTGCGCGCTGCATCGGGCTAGAACAGGAAGTAGCGCTGCGCCATCGACAGCACCTCGGCCGGCTCGCAGGTCAGCAGCGCCCCGTTGGCCCGCACTTCATATGTTTCGGGGTCGATCTCGATATCGGGTTTGAGGTCGTTCCGCACCATGTCTGCCTTTCCGATGGTTCGCGTGCGGCGGACGGCCACCAGCGCGCGGTCTCTGGCGAAACCTGCGTCGAGGCCCGCCTCGCTCACGAAGGTCACGGAGGTTGCGGTCCGCGCACGGCCGAAGCTGGCGAACATCGGCCGGAAATGCTCGGGCTGCGGCGTCGGGATGGAAGCGTTGGGATCGCCCATCACTGCCGCCGCGATCATGCCGCCCTTCAGCACCAGGTCGGGTTTCACGCCGAAGAACGCCGGCGACCAGACGACAAGGTCCGCAAGCTTGCCGGCCTCGACCGACCCGATATGGTCCGCCATGCCGTGCGCGATGGCGGGATTGATCGTGTATTTCGCGATGTAGCGCCGGGCGCGCAGATTGTCGTTTTCGCCCCGTTCGCCCTCCAGCCGGCCGAACTGGCGCTTCATCTTGTCGGCGGTCTGCCAGGTGCGGATCGCGACCTCGCCGACCCGGCCCATCGCCTGGCTGTCGGACGCGATGATCGAGAACGCGCCCATGTCGTGCAGGATGTCCTCGGCGGCGATGGTCTCCTTGCGGATGCGGCTCTCGGCGAAGGCGACATCCTCGGCGATGCGCGGGTCGAGATGGTGGCAGACCATCAGCATGTCGAGATGCTCATCGACCGTGTTGACCGTGTAGGGCCGCGTCGGATTGGTCGAGGAGGGCAGCACATTGGCAAGCCCGCAGACCTTGATGATGTCCGGCGCATGGCCGCCGCCCGCCCCTTCGGTATGGAAGGCGTGGATCGTGCGGTCCTTGAAGGCGGCGGCGGTGTGCTCGACGAAGCCGGACTCGTTGAGCGTGTCGGTGTGGATCATCACCTGGACGTCCATCGCGTCGGCAACGCCGAGGCAGGTGTCGATGGCGGCCGGCGTCGTGCCCCAGTCCTCGTGGAGCTTGAGCGCGCAGGCGCCGCCCGCACCTGCTCCTCCAGCGCGGCCGGGAGGCTCGCATTGCCCTTGCCCGCGAAGCCGAGATTCATGGCGAAGCCGTCGGCAGCCTCATGCGTTGCAGGTGCCAGGGGCCCGGCGTGCAGGTGGTGGCATTGGTGCCGGTCGCGGGGCCGGTGCCGCCGCCCAGCATGGTCGTGATGCCCGATGCGAGCGCCTCCTCGATCTGCTGCGGGCAGATGAAATGGATGTGGCAGTCGAAGCCGCCGGCGGTGACGATCTTGCCCTCGCCGGCGACGATTTCCGTGCCCGAGCCGATGACGATGTCCACCCCGTCCTGGATGTCGGGATTGCCCGCCTTGCCGACCGCCTGGATGCGCCCGTCCCGGATGCCGATATCCGCCTTTACGACGCCCCAATGGTCGAGGATCAGCGCGTTCGTCACCACCGTGTCGGCGGCGCCCTCGGCCCGCGTCGCCTGGGACTGGCCCATGCCGTCGCGGATGACCTTGCCGCCGCCGAACTTCACCTCGTCGCCATAGGCGGTGAAGTCCCGCTCGACCTCGATGAACAGCTCGGTATCGGCGAGGCGGACCCGGTCGCCCACGGTCGGGCCGAACATGTCCGCATAGTCCCGGCGGGGGATCGCATAGGCCATGTCAGCCCTCCCCGTCGAGCGCGCCCATGACGTGCCCGTTGAAGCCGACGGCCCGCCTGGCCCCGCGATAGGGCACCAGCGCCGCGCGGCGCGTCTGGCCCGGCTCGAAACGCATCGCCGTGCCGGCCGGGATGTCGAGGCGCCGCCCCCGCGCCCGGTCGCGGTCGAATTGCAGCGCCGGATTGACCTCGAAGAAATGGAAGTGGCTGCCCACCTGGACGGGCCGGTCGCCGCTGTTCGCAACCTCGACCTCGACGGTGTCGAGGCCCCGGTTGAGCAGAAGCTAGCCCTTGGCGGTCAGAATTTCCCCCGGAATCATTGCATCCCCCTCAGCGGATCGGGTCGTGGACGGTCACGAGCTTCACCCCGTCGGGGAAAGTCGCCTCCACCTGCACGTCATGGATCATCTCGGCCACGCCCTCCATCACCTAGCTGCGCGAGACGACATGGGCGCCCGCCTCCATCAGGTCTGCCACGCGCCGCCCGTCGCGCGCGCCCTCCACCACGAAATCGGAGATCAGGGCGATGGCCTCCGGATGGTTGAGCTTGACGCCCCGCTCAAGCCAGCGGCGGGCGACGACGGCCGCCATGGCGACCAGTAGCTTGTCCTTTTCACGCGGCGTCAATCGCATCGCGGACCGTTCTCCTTCAACAAAGCCAGACGCGCGGCGGGAGGGCCGGGCGGTCGAATACCGAAGCGCGGAACGCCCCCAGCAGGCCCGCCAGCTCGCGCTTGAACGCACCGCCCTCACCGGCGAGGAACCGCAGCGCCACCAGTCCACGGACTGCGCTTGCGCCTGCGAATGCCGACATTTCCGACAGCAGCCCGCGCAGTTCTTCCAGCCGCTCCGGCGCGTCGGGTCCGGCATAGATCTGCGTCGCGAAGACCTGCGCGCCGCCAAGCCCTGCCTGCGCCGCAGCCGCGGACTCGAAGGCGTCGTTCCCGATGCGGAGCGCATCGCGCCAGACCGGGCGGCCGTCCCGGTCGATCCACCACCGGTCGGCGAGGCCACCCCGCACCATCCGCTCGCCATGCGCGGCGCGGCCGAACACCAGCGTCTCGACCGCCAGCAGCCGCGCATCTCCTGCCATGTCCACCTCGATCCGGCGCCTGAGCCGCGCGCCGTCGAACAGGATCGTCTCCTGGGGCAGCCATTCCAGCGTGGCGCCGGGCCCGAGAGTGAGCCGCGTCGTCCACTCGGCCGGCGCGTCGATGGCGCGATACACCTTCTCCGCCGCCTGGCCCGACACGATGGCCTCCGCGCCGGGCCCGGCTGCAACGCCGACCTCGCACCGGTCCCCGCCGGCGATGCCGCCCGCCAGATTGGCGAGCACCGCCTCCGGCACGCCGTTCAAGGGGCGGGGCGTCAAAATCCGCATCGGCGCCCGGGCATAGCGCTCGACGAGCGCGCTCCTGCTGCCCTGCGCCTCGAAGCGCAGCAGGGCCCGCCCCCGGCTCCGCTGGAGCGCGAGGTCAGGCTCTTAGAGCCTGACTCATAAAGAAAGTTTTGTATTTCAGTGTGTTGCGAGCCGTCGGGTGACGAGTTGAACGGAGGCGGCGAAGTACCGAACGTGGGCGGAGGGATTGCTGCCCCTGGAGCCTTTCGCCAGTCGTCGCTCGCACCCCGCCCGTAGCCTGAACAAAACCGGGGAGTATAATCCGTTGAAATAACGCGATTCATTTCGGGTCAGGCTCTTAGAGCCTGACTCGAAACTCCTTCAAGTCTGCCAAGACCTTGCGAGCCGCCGGGTTGTGAGTCGGATATGGGCGATGTTGATCCACGCCTCGCTGGAGGCGACGGATTTTTCCCAGTCTTTTGCCAGCCGTCGGCAGCGCCCGAGCCATGCAAAGGTGCGTTCGACGACCCATCGTCGGGGGAGGACTTCGAAGCCCCCCGCCTCCGCGGGGGCAGGCTCTTGGCGGTGTCGGAGCGCTTGACGATCTCGAGCGTCCACTTTCCGATTCTGTCCAGGGCGCCGCGCAGTTTCGGTCCGGCGTATCCGCCGTCGGCAAACAGGTGACGCAGCCAGGGGCATGCATGGCGTATCGATTTCAGCACTGCCGGCGCGCCATCGCGGTCCTGAACGTCGGCTGCATGCACCACCAGTCCGAAGAGCATCCCGGTGGTGTCGACGACGGCGTGGCGCTTGCGGCCCCCGGATCGGGTCCGGGGCAGGCTCTTGATCTTCTTTCCGGCATCGTAGCCGCTAACCCCGCCTGCCTCCGTGGTTTTCACCGTCTGGCTGTCGATGACGCCTGCGGTCGGCTGGGCCTCGCGACCCTCCCGTTCACGCGCCTGCATGGCCAGATGGAACCGGATCGTCTGCCACAGCCTGCTGTCGCGCCACTCGTAGAAATAGCGCTGCACCGTCGAGACCGGCGGGAAGTCCTTGGGCAGCATTCGCCATTGGCATCCCGTCGAGGCCATATACAGCACCGCGTTCACAACCTCGCGCAGGTCGGTCTTGCGCGGGCGACCGATACGCTGCGGCGCCGGCATGAAGGGCTCGATCAACGCCCACTCGCGGTCGGTCAAATCGCTTGCGTAGCGCGGGCAGTCGCGCCGATACTCACGGCGGGCGGTTTCGGTCCAGGGCATTTGTGGCTCCGTTCAGCTTCGTAACCGAACAGAATCACAAACCCTTGAAACCGCTCAACTCTTTTCCGGTCAGGCTCTAAGGCGGTGCTGCAGATCGTCTTTGTCGAGTTCCCCCGGTCGGCCCTGCATGACGACTTCGCCCCGGTCCATGACTATGAACCGGTCGGCAAGTTCGCGGGCGAATTCGAAAAACTGTTCAACGAGAAGGATGGCGATATCGCCCCGTGCGGCCAGTTGCGAAATCGCCGCGCCGATCTGCTTGATGATCGAGGGCTGGATGCCTTCCGTCGGCTCGTCCAGCACCAGCAGGCGCGGACGGGTAGCCAGCGCCCGCCCGATGGCCAATTGCTGCTGCTGCCCGCCGGAGAGGTCACCGCCGCGCCGGCGCAGCATGTCCCGAAGCACCGGGAACAGCTCGAATATGTCCTCGGGGACATGGCGTTCGGTGCGGGGCAGCATGCCGAGGCCGGTTCGCAGATTCTCCTCCACGGTCAGCAGCGGGAAGATTTCCCGGCCCTGGGGCACGAGCGCGATGCCGGCGCGGGCGCGGGCGGCGGCGGTCATGCGGGATATATCCGTGCTCTCCCATTCAACGGCGCCACGTCGCAGGGGCACATGGCCAACAATGCCCCGGATCAGGCTGGTCTTGCCAACGCCGTTACGGCCGAGCACGCAGGTAACCTCTCCCTTGCGCGCCATGAACGACACGCCCTTCAGCGCCTGGCTCGCGCCGTAGAACAGGTCGATATCGCGCACCGTCAGCATGAGTTCGCCATCGCCTCAGCGCCCCAGATAGACTTCGATGACGGCTTTGTTGGCGGAGACGGCGTCGAGCGTGCCTTCCGCCGGCATCGCGCCCTCGTGCAGCGCCGTCACCCGGCAGTCGAGCGCGCGGACGAACTCCATGTCGTGCTCCACCACGATGACCGACCTGTCGCCGCCGGCGATCTGCTTCAGCAGGCTCGCAGTCCGCATGGTTTCGGCGTCGGTCATGCCGGCGGCGGGTTCGTCGATCAGCAGGATGCTGGGGTCCTGGACCAGCAGCATCCCGATCTCCAGCCGTTGCTTCTGGCCGTGGCTGAGCAGGCCGGCGCGGTCACCGGCCCGGTCCTTGAGCGCGATCAGTTCCAGCACCTCGTCGATCCTCCGGCGCTGGCCGACGGAGAGCCGGGCAAACAGCGTGCGCCGGGCGCGGCGGTCCGCCCGGCAGGCGAACTCCAGGTTCTCGAACACGCTATGCGCCTCGAACACGGTAGGCCGCTGAAATTTGCGCCCGATGCCGAGCCCGGCGATGGCGGCCTCGTCGAGCCGGGTCAGGTCGTGGCGGCCGTGAAGCAGCGCCTGCCCCTCGTCCGGCCGCGTCTTGCCGGTGATGACGTCCATCATCGTCGATTTGCCGGCGCCGTTCGGCCCGATGACGGCGCGCAGCTCGCCCGCCTCCAGATAGAGGCTCAACCGGTTGAGCGCCCTGAAGCCGTCGAAGCTGACGGTGATGGCGTCGAGATAGAGCGCGGCATTGCTGACCGAAGGGTGCTCAACCATCGCCGCCCTGCCTTCCCCGCCAACGGGTGTGGGGGCTTGAAATTTCTCCGAGAACGCCCTTGGGAACGAACAGCGTGACGGCGATGAACAGGCCGCCGAGCGAGAACAGCCACATCTCCGGTGCGGCACCGGTCAGGAAGGTCTTGGCGTAGTTGACCAGCACCGCGCCTAGCGCCGCACCGACCAACGTGCTCCGGCCGCCCACTGCCACCCAGATGACGATTTCGATGGAGTTGGCGGGCGAGAATTCGCTCGGGTTGACGATGCCGACCTGGGGGACATAGAGGGCGCCGGCCGCGCCCGCCATCATCGCCGAGACGGTGAAGGCGAGGATTTTGTAATGCTCCGGCCGGTAGCCGAGAAAGCGCGTCCGCTGCTCGGCATCGCGAACCGCGACGAGCACGCGGCCGAACTTGCCGACCGTCATCCAGCGGCAGACCAGGTAGCCGCCGGCCAGCGCCGCAGCCGAGGCGACCAGCAGGCCGGCGCGCATTCTGGCCCCCTTGAGGTCGATGCCGAAAAGGTCCTTGAAGTCGGTGAGGCCGTTATTGCCGCCGAAGCCCATGTCGTTGCGGAAGAAGGCGAGCATCAGCGCGAAGGTCATCGCCTGGCTGATGATCGACAGATAGACGCCGGTGACGCGGCTGCGGAAGGTGAGCCAGCCGAACAGCAACGCCAGCGCACCGGGCACGATCGGGCACATCGGCAGCGCGAACCAGGTGGAATCGAAGTCGTGCCAGTACCAGGGCAGCTCCTTCCAGTCGAGGAACACCATGAAGTCCGGCAGCACCGGATGGCCATAGACGCCGCGCTCGCCGATCTGGCGCATCAGGTGCATGCCCATGGCGTAGCCGCCCAGCGCGAAGAAGGCGCCGTGACCGAGGCTCAGAATTCCGGCGAAGCCCCAGACGAGATCGACGCTAAGCGCCAGCAGCGCGAAGCAGAGATATTTCCCGATCAGCCCGATCATGTAGTTCGGCACATGCAGCGCCGAGCCCTCGGGCATTGCGAGGTTCAGCAGTGCCGCGCCGCCCCCCAGCACGACCAGGGCCGAGAGAAACACGCGCCCCCTGAGGTCGAGCCACCCCACCGCTCAGAGCTCCGCCGCCCGGCCGCGCATGGCGAACAGGCTCTGCGGACGGCGCTGGATGAACAGGATGAGGGCGACCAGCACCACGATCTTGCCCGGCACCGCGCCGGAGAAGGGTTCGATGAACTTGTTGACGACGCCGAGCGACATGGCGCCGACGAGCACGCCCCACAGATTGCCGACACCGCCGAACACGATGACCATGAAGCTGTCGACGATATAGGACTGGCCGAGATTGGGGCTGACATTGTCGATCTGGCTGAGGGCCACGCCGGCCATGCCCGCCACCCCGGAGCCGAGCGCGAAGGTCATGGAATCCACCTTGCGCGACCGGATGCCCATGGCGTTCGCCATCGGGCGGTTCTGGGTCACCGCCCGCATTTCGAGCCCGAAGGAGGTGTAGCGGATGACCGCCATGACCGCGGCAAGCACGGCCAGTGAGAACACGATAATCCAGATGCGGTTGTAGGTGATCGCCACACCGCCCGCGAGCTCGACGGCGCCGCTCATCCACTCGGGACTGCCGACCTCGCGGTTGGTCGGCCCGAAGATCGACCGGACCGCCTGGCGCAGGACCAGGCTAACCCCCCAGGTGGCAAGCAGGGTTTCCAGCGGGCGGCCGTAGAGCCACCGGATGACAGACCGTTCCAGGCCCACGCCGAGCGCGGCCGCGGCGAGAAATGCCACCGGCACCGCAACCGCGAGGGACAGGCCGAACAGCTCCGGCGCGAAGGTGCGGAATGCCTCCTGGACGACGAAGGTGGCATAGGCGCCGACCATCGCCATCTCGCCATGCGCCATGTTGATGACGCCCATGACGCCGAAGGTGATTGCGAGCCCGACCGCCGCCAGCAGCAGTACCGAGCCCAGGCTTATGCCCTGGAACACCGCGCCGAACTGGCGGTAAAGCTCCAGCCGGTCCTCGATTTCCTCCAGCGCCGACCGGGCGGCTTCCTTGACCGCCACCTCGGTTTCCGGGTCGCCGACGACCCCGCCCAGAAGCGCGCGCGCCTCCGGCGCTCGGTCGGCGTGGCCGGTCCGATATCGACCGCGGCGAGTGCAAGCTCCATGGCAGCGCGCACATCCGCATCGGCTTCCCTGTCGAGCGCCTCGGCCAGCGCCGGGCGGAGACCGGGGTCGGCGGACTTCAGCAGGCCGGCCGCCGCTTCGAGCCGCATTTCCCGGTCGGGATGTGTGAGGTTCAGCCCGGCAAGCGCGGTGCGGATGACACGCCTCAGCCAGTTGTTGACCTTGACCTTCTTCAGCGCCTTGGACGGCGCCGAGCCCGCCTACTCGCCGGCGACGGGATCGAAGAGGTCGAATTCGCGGCCCCGCTTGGCCACGACGAACAGCCGCTTGTCGGCCTTGCGGAAATAGAGCTTGCCGTCTCCCATGGCCGCAAGGATCGGCGCAGCCGCCGGATGGCCGGAAGCCGCAAGGGCCTCCACCCCCGCCAGCCGCTTCTTGGACGATTTCCCGGCCAGAAGGGCGAGCGCGGATTCAAAGCCCTCGGACGCGCTGCCGTCGCCGGGCGCGAGACGCGCGCCGGCGGCGAACAGTATTAGCGCCAAGCGGATGATTGCGTTGCGAACCGCCAAGGATTCAGACCCCGTGTCGCCAGGGAACTGCGGCGGCCGGAGCCGCCGCAGACCGGATCAGTACAGCGGCTTTTCGCAGTTGCCGCAGACCCAGGGATAGGTCCAGTCGGCGGTGAGCCGGGCGCTCTCGGGGATGTAGTCGGACCAAGCATCGCCCACGACCGGGCCGTCGGTCTGCCAGACGATCTCGAACTGTCCGTCGTCCTGCACCTCGCCGATCAGCACCGGCTTGGAGAGGTGGTGGTTGACGTTCATCACCGCCGTCGTGCCGGTGAGCGACTTGACGGTCTGGCCGTACATGGCCTGCCGGACCGCATCGACCTCCGTGGTTCCGGCCTGTTGTACGGCCTGCGCCCACATCTTGAAGCCGATATAGTGGGCTTCCATCGGGTCGTTGGTGACGCGGTCCTCATCGCCGATGAAGGCGTGCCACTGCTCGATGAACGCCTCGTTTTCCGGCGTTTCCACCGACATGAAGTAGTTCCACGCGGCGAGATGGCCGACCAGCGGGCCGGTATCGACGCCGGCAAGCTCCTCCTCGCCGACCGAAAAGGCGACCACGGGCAGGTCCTCGACCTTCACGCCCTGGTTCGCCAGTTCCTTGTAGAACGGCACATTGGCGTCGCCGTTGATCGTCGAGACGATGGCGGTCTTCTTGCCCTCGCTCGCGAAGGCCCGGACCTTCGAGACGATGGTCTGCCAGTCGGAATGGCCGAAGGGCGTGTATTCCTCGAGGATGTCGTCGTCGGAGACGCCCTTGGAATGCAGGAAGGCGCGCAGGATCTTGTTGGTCGTGCGCGGATACACATAGTCGGTGCCGAGCAGGGCGAACCGCACGGCGCCGCCGCCGTCTTCGCTCATCAGGTATTCGACGGCCGGGATCGCCTGCTGGTTAGGCGCCGCACCCGTGTAGAAGACATTGCGGGAGGATTCCTCGCCCTCGTACTGGACCGGATAGAACGGGAGGCCGTTCAGCTCCTCGAACACCGGCAGCACCGACTTGCGGCTGACCGAGGTCCAGCACCCGAAAATAACGGCGACCTTTTCCTTCTCGATCAGCTCGCGCGCCTTCTCGGCGAAGAGCGGCCAGTCCGACGCCGGATCGACCACGACCGGCTCCACCTGCTTGCCGAGCAGGCCGCCGCTCTCGTTGATGTCGTCTATGAGCATGAGCATGGCGTCTTTCAGCGTCGTCTCGCTGATCGCCATCGTGCCCGAAAGGGAATGCAGGATTCCGACCTTGATCGTCTCGGCCATGGCAGGCGCCGCCAAGACCGTTGCCGCCGCGGCCAACAGGCCGGCTGCGGCCAGGCCCCGAATGCGGCTGGTCATCGTCTTCATTGCGTTTCGACTCCATGTGCGGGTTGCACTGCAACATCGAACGCAAGCCGTGTGCCAAAACCGGGAACGGGCAGCCTCAACCGGGATTCGAACCGGGAGCCGAAAGGAGTCGGTCGAATTTTGCGCGCTAAAGCCGTCCGAATTGCCTAT
Organism: Alphaproteobacteria bacterium; assembly: GCA_965261985.1. Classification (GTDB taxonomy): domain Bacteria; phylum Pseudomonadota; class Alphaproteobacteria; order Bin95; family Bin95; genus Bin95. The sequence goes on along the minus strand of OZ253490.1, from coordinate 1,403,832 downwards.
TAATTATGCGGAGTGAAAAAACAGGCAATTCCGGCCGGATGCGCCTCCTCCGTCGGGTCGGTCGATCGTCATGTTTCGAAAGCGGGAGGAACAGTGCCGCAAGCCGGCCTGTCCTGCCGCCATTCGGCGGCGTCCGCCCGCCTATTCCGCCGCCTCGAGCTTGTCCTGCGTGCGAAGCTCGAAGTCGGAGGTGTCGTGGCGCTCGTGAAGCTGGTCTTCGAGCGGCCCGCGGATCCGGTTGACCTTCCGCCCGCGGACCACGGCATCGCGCGCCGCGATCTCATCGTACCAGCGCACCACATTCGCGTAGTCCTGCGCGGCCAGGAACTCGGCGGCGCCGTAGAGCGCATCCGTCGTCAGCACGCCGTACCAGGGCCAGATCGCCATGTCGGCGACGGTATAGTCGTCGCCCGCCACGAAGCGCGTCTCCGCCAATTGCCTGTCGAGGACGTCGAGTTGGCGCTTCACCTCCATGGTGTAGCGGTCGATCGGATATTGCTGCTTGCTGGGCGCATAGGCGTAGAAATGCCCGAAGCCGCCGCCGAGATAGGGCGCGGAGCCCATCTGCCAAAACAGCCAGGAGAGGCATTCCGCGCGGTCGGACGGGTCTTCCGGAATGAAGGCGCCGAACTTCTCCGCCAGGTAGAGCAGGATCGCGCCGGACTCGAAGACGCGCGTCGGTTTGGGCAGCGAATAGTCCACCAGCGCCGGGATTTTCGAATTCGGATTGGCCGCGACGAACCCGGAGCCGAACTGGTCGCCGTCGCCGATCCTGATGACATAGGCGTCGTATTCCGCGCCGCTGTGCCCCGTCGCCAGCAACTCCTCCAGCATCATCGTGACCTTCACGCCGTTGGGCGTTGCCAGCGAATAGAGCTGGAGCGGGTGCTTGCCGCGCGGCAGTTCCTTCTCATGCGTGGCGCCGGCGACGGGGCGGTTGATCGCGGCGAACCGGCCGCCGCTCTCGCGTTCCCAGGTCCAGACTTTCGGCGGTTCGTAGGCAGGGGCATCCGTCATGGCGTCGTCCTTCGTGCGCATCGAGGCTCGGGAAAAAGGGAGGCCGACCGTTTACCATCCCCGGACCCGGATTGCATGCGTTCCGTCTCAATCGGCGTAGTCGTCCATCACCTCCGCCACGAAACGCTCGACCGTCGCCATCGCCGTATCGACGGTCGGTTCGTGGATGCGGCCGGGAATCGTGTACCAGGGATTGAGCGTGATGTGCTCCAGCCCCATGTCCCGCGCCACGTCCAGCTTGCGGCGTATATCGTCCCGGCTGCCGACGAAGGCGTAGCCGTCGCCGAGGAAGTCCGTCGGGTCGATGTCGAAGGCGAGCGTCGCATGCAGGGAGCGCGCGATGCTGGCGGGGTCCCGCCCCGCCTCTTCGGCCATGGCGTCGAGCGTCCTCAACCGGCGGCGCAGGTCTTCCACGGTCCACTGCACCGAGCCCGGCCGGCGGGCAGATGTGATCGGATGCCAGCCGTCCCCGTACTCCACGACGCGCTGAAGTGCGCGTTCGTTGTTGCCGCCGATCCAGATCGGCGGCCGCGGCTTCTGCACCGGAGGCGGATCGAAGGCGAAATCGTCGAAGGTGTAGAACTCGCCCCGGAAGTCGTTCGGGCCGTCCGACCACAGGCGGTCCAGAATGCGCAGCATCTCGTCCGCCCTCGCGCCGCGCCGGGCGAACGGGACGTCGAGCGCCTCGTATTCCTCCCTGATCCAGCCGAAGGCGACACCGAATATCGTGCGCCCTCCCGAGAGGTCGTCCACGCTCGCCATTTCCTTGGCGAGCGTCACGGGATGGCGGTAGGGGAGCACGATGACCGTCGTTCCGAGCTTCACCCGGCTGGTAATGCCGGCGAGGAAGCCGAGCGTACTGAACAGCCCGTAAACCCTGTCGGAGAACCGCTCGACGAACGGGCGGGGAACGATGATGTGGTCGATGGCCCAGATGGAGGCGAAGCCCGTGTCTTCTGCCGCACGGGCCATCCGCTCCAGGCTTCCCCGGTTGGCGAAGGCGCCATGCTGCGGCATCACCAGTCCGAATTTCATGTCGGTTCCTCCCTTGACTTCATGTCCTGCCGAGCGCCGGGTCAGCCCGCGCCGGACCGGCGTTGCCACAATGCCCGCAATACCGGGAAGACGAGCGCCAGCAACGCCAGGATCAATATGCACAGTGCGATCGGACGGCCGAGGAAATAGCCCGCCAGGTCGGAGCTTGCGAGCGTTGCGGCGCGCCGGAGATTGACCTCCACGATGGGGCCGAGAACGAAGCCGATGACCAGCGGCGCGAGCGGAAAGCCCGCCTTGCGCATAGCGTAGCCGACGATCCCGAACAGCCACATGATCCACAGGTCGAGCGTCTGCCGCTGGACCGCGAAGGTGCCGAAAATCGCCAGCAGCAGCACGCCGGCGAGCATGTAATCGAGCGGCACCCTGAGCACGCGGATAAACACCGGCAGCAGGGCCAGGCCGAGCGGCAGCAGCAGCAGGGCGCCGATCAGGAAGGTCGCGAAAATGCCGTTCAGCACGTCCAGATTGGTAAAGAACAGCATCGGGCCGGGCGTCACGCCGTGGATGAGCAGTCCGCCCATCATCACCGCGACGATGGGGTCGCCCGGAATGCCGAGCGCGAGCATCGGAATGAGTGCGCCGCCGGTCGTCGCCGAATTGGCGGCTTCGCTCGCTATGACGCCTTCCGGAGCGCCCTTGCCGAAGCGCTCCGGCTCCTTCGAGAAATCCCGCGCGAGCTTGTAGGCGAGGAAGGCGGAGGTCACGCCGCCGACGGCGGGAATGATGCCGATGCCGACTCCGACCAGGCTCGCCCGCAGATAGCCGAAGAAGTGGGTGAAAACCGTCTTGAACATCGAGAATGCCACGCCGATGCGCCCGCTCGCCTGCCATCCGCGAAGCGTGCGCTCGATCTGCATCAGCACTTCGGAAATCGCGAACAGACCGACGAGGAGGGCGACGAAAGTGAGACCGCCGGAAAACTCCGTGCGCCCGAAATTGAAGCGCGCAATGCTGGTGAACGGGTCCGTGCCGATGGTGGCGCACATCAGCCCGAAGAGGCCCGACATCAAGCCCTTCAGCGTGCTGCCCTGGCTCAGGCTGGCGATGGCCGTGAGGCCGAGCGCAGCGAGCGCAAAGGTCTCCGCCGGGCCGAAGCGGATCGCGATCTTGGCGAGCGCGGGCGCGGTCAGCAGCAGCACGGTGCCGCCGATCAGCCCGCCGACCCAGGAAGCGAGCGTCGCGAGCGTCACGGCCTCCGAAGCGCGCCCGGCGAGCGCCATGGGATGGGCGTCCAGCAGCGTTGCGGCCGCAATGGGTGTGCCGGGAATACCCAGCACGGTGGCGGTCACCGCGCCGCCATAGGAGCCGCCTTGGTAGAAGCCGATGAGCAGGGCGATGCTCGAAACCGGGTCCATGTGGAAGGTGAATGGAATGGCGAGCGTCACGCCGAGCAGCGGACCCAGACCGGGCAGGACGCCCACGATGATCCCGAGGATGAGCCCGACAAGCAGCGCGCTGACCTGCGCGACGCCGACGAGGCCGCCCAGCTCGCCGAGAAGCGCGGCGATTTCCGCCATCAGGGGCTCACCCCCCTGAGCAGCCCCTCCGGAAGCACGATATTCACGCCATAGCGGAAGAAGACGAAAATGGCGGCCGTGAAGGCAATGGCCGCAAGCGCTGCATGCACCGGGTGGCGGCGGCCGACGATCCGCAGCAGCACCGCCACGGCGAACGGCGTGGCAATCAGGAAACCGACCGGTTCGAGCAGCAGCGTGTAGAGCAGCAGCACCGCGAAGGCGGCGGCGGCGCGCAGCCTCCCGCCGCCCCGGTCGGATGGGTCGGAAGCCGGCTCAACTCCGGCCGTGCGCGCTGGCCCGGCCAGCCCGGTCCGCCATGTCCAGCACGCCCGCGCCGCCAGCACCGTGCCGAGCAGGATGGTGAGCCCGGCCAGTAGGCGCGGATAGCCCGCCGCGTCTATACCGCCGCCGACCCGCTCCGACGCCGTGACGTTGAAGGAAAAGGTCTGCCAGAAGAGCCAGGCGCCGAGCCCCATGCTCACCAGCCCCGCAACTAGGTCGCCCCGCCAGTTCGCGGGCCGCTCCGCCTCGGGGTCCGTGCGCGCCGGGGGCTCAGGCACCGGTTCTTCGGTCTGCGGCTACTCCTTCTTCTCGCGCAGCAGGCGCTGGACGGCTGGCTCCAGAAGCTCGGCCGACTGGCTCCAGAGCGCCCGGAACTCGTCCGGCCCGCTATATTCGATCGGGATGAACTGTGCGGTCATCTTGCCGAGAAACGCCTCGGTCTGGACATGCTTGCCCAACACCGACCGGAGCTTCTCGAGGCTCGCATCCGGCGTTCCCGCCGGCGCGACGAGGCCAGCCCAGCCCTGCGAGGTCTTGCCCCAACCGATATCGACGCCCTGTTCCCTGGCCGTCGGGATATGGGAAGCGAACGGAATCCGGTCGTCGGTCAGCACGGCCAGAGACTTGATGGCCCCGCCGAAGATCTTCTCGGCGATCAGCACGCCCGTCGTGGCGTCGAGCGAGCCGTCCAGCAGCGCCTTGACATTGTCCGGCATGCAGCCGTTGAAGGGCACGGGCTTGTAGCTCTTCACCCCGGCCTTGCGCAGGAACTCCTCCATCACCATGCGGGGCACCGAAAGCGCGGCGCAGATGCCGACATTCACCGGCCGGTCCTGCGCGTTTGCCCATTCGACGAAGCTCGGCACGTCGGTCGCCGGATGGTCGGAACGCACGGCGAGGGTGAACGGCAGCGCGATGAGGCCGAAGAGCGGCGCGAAATCGTCGTCGTTGTAGCCGATATCCGGGTTGAAGAGCCGCGCGACGACATGGGGCGCCACCCAGTTGTGCAGCAGCGTATAGCCGTCCGCCTCCGCGTTCTTGACGGCCAGCGTGCCGACCGAGCCGGAGCCGCCGACGATGTTCTGGACCACAATGGGCTGGCCGAGATCGTCGCTCGCCAGCGAGGCCAGGGTGCGCATGGCCACGTCCGGGCTGCTTCCGGCCTGCCAGGGCACAACGATGGTCACCGGCTTGTCGGGGAATTCCGCCTGCACGGGCCCGATGGCAAATGCGACCAGAAATGAGCAGACGACTAAGCCGATTCTTGCAATCTTGTTGTGCATCGGTTTTCCTCCTTGGCCCCGGATCGGCGACTGAGGACGGAGGGAGACACCACGTTCCGTCGCGACCTTCCCCGGGGGCGCTTGTCGAAGGGCGGCAGACGCAGCCCAATGCGATTAACCGCCGTACTAACGTCCGGGAGTCAAGCGTGGGCCACACAATGGAACGCGACATATGATTGCCGAACCCGTCGCCCTTTTCCGGATGCTCGGACGATACAACCGGCTCGCCAACGAGCGGTTGTACGATGCGTGCTCGTTTCTGAGCGATGAAGAAAGTAAGCGGGCCCGCGGCGCCTTTTTCGGCAGCATACACGGCACCTTGAACCACCTCCTCCTTGGCGACCGGATCTGGATGACCCGCTTCGAGGGAGGAGAGGCGCCGTCCACGAATCTCGACACGATTCTCCATGAGGACTTCGACGCGCTGCGGGAGGCGCGCGCCGTGGAGGATGCGCGGATCGAGTCCTGGCTCAGCGCGCTGGAGGCAGAGTCGCTGAACGGCGCGATTACCTATGTTAACAACGAAGGCAGACAGTTCCGCGATCCCCTGGTCATTCTGCTGGCGCACCTGTTCAATCACCAGACGCACCATCGCGGCCAAGTCACGGCGATGCTGGTCGAGACCCACGCCCCGTACCCGGTTCTCGACATGCACCGCGTATTGGTCCCGGAACCGCTGCAATCCTGACAGAATGAAGCCGGGAGCGGAACCTTCGGGGAGACGCGCTACGAGTCGCCTTCCGCCGGAGCTGCGTCCGAAACGACGAATTGGACCGCCCCGTCCCCGCGCCACTCGTCCGCCCGCAGGGTGCCGGCCACATGCAGCGCGCGCCCGCTCGTCTCCAGCAGCGCCCGGCCGAGCGGCGTTTCCGCCGAGCGGAAGGCGATGGCCGGGAGGCGCCCGCCGCCGGCATCGGCGAGGTCGGCGCGGACATGGTCCTTGCCCACGATCCGGGAATAGCGCACGCGCACCGCCGGCAGCGCGAAGACCGGCTCCGGATTGCCGCGCCCGAAGGGCTCGACGGCCGCCAGATGCTCCAGCAGGCCGCCGGCCGCGCCCGCAACGGAAAGGCCCGCATCGATGTCGAGCGGCGGGACATGCCCTTCCGCCGGCACCAGCGGCGCCAGCCGCTCGGCGAGGAACGCCTCGAAGGCCGCAAGCTTGGCGATATCGAGCGTGAAGCCGGCCGCCATGTCGTGGCCGCCGCCCGCCTCCAGCAGCCCCGCATCCCTGGCGGCGAGCACCGCCGGGCCGATGGGCACACCGGGGACCGACCGCGCCGAGCCGCGAACCTGCTCCCCTTGCCGGGCGCCCACCAGCGCCGGGCGGCGGAACCGCTCTACCAGGCGGCTAGCAACGATGCCGACGACACCCGGATGCCAGTCCTCGCCGACCGCGAAGGTGAACGGCGCACCCTCCTCCGGCTCCATCGCCAGGGCGGCGGCCAGCACCTCCGCCTCGACCTGCCGGCGTTCGCGGTTGAGCCGCTCCAGCACCTCGGCAAGGCCCCGCGCCTCCTCGGCGTCGTCGGAGGCAAGCAGTCTTGCGCCAAGCCCCGCCTCGCCGATGCGCCCGCCGGCATTGATCCGGGGCCCGAGCACGAATCCCAGATGGTAGGCGCCCGGCTGCCGCTCAATTCCGGCGGCGGCGAGCAGGGCCGCGATTCCGGGATTGCCCCTCCGCGCCAGCACTTCGAGGCCGCGCGCAACGAATGTCCGGTTGAGGCCGGAAAGCTCCATCACATCCGCAACCGTGCCGAGCGCCACCAGGTCGAGCCACTCGCGCAGGTCCGGCTCCGGGCGGTAGCGGTAATGGCCGCGCCGGCGAAGCGCGCGGTTGGCCGCGACGACCAGCAGGAAGACGACCCCGACCGCGGCAAGGCCGCCGAGCGCGCCGGTCTCGTCCATGCGGTTGGGGTTGATGACCGCGAACGCTTCCGGAAGGCGGGCTTCGGGCAAATGATGGTCGAGGACGACGCATTCGAGGCCGATCCGGGCGGCGTGGGCGAGCGGCGCGAAGGCGGTGGTGCCGCAATCGGCCAGCAGCACGAGCCGGTGTCCCGTCTCCGCGAACCGTTCGAACGCCGCTTCGTTCGGGCCATAGCCTTCGGTCAGCCGGTCCGGCACATAGACCGTTGCCGCACTGCCCGCCGCGCCGAGGAAGCGGGTGAGCAGCGCGGCGGAAGTCGCGCCATCGACATCGTAGTCCGCAAACACCGCAACCGTTTCCCCGGCCTCGGCCGCGTCGGCGAGCCGCTCCGCTGCGAGGTCCATGTCCTTGAGGCTGGACGGGTCGGGCAGGGACGTCCTGAGCTGCGGCTTGAGGAAGGCGGCCGCCGTCTCCGGCGTCACGCCCCGGTTGGCGAGCACGCGCGCGGCGATGTCCGAAATCCCTTGCCCCTGGGCAATCGCCGCCGCCGCCCGCGCATCGCCCTGCCGCTCGCGCCAGACCCGGCCCGTCAGCGACCGCGAGACGCCGAGGAAGGGTTCAGCCCCCATGTCTCACCGGGACCACGCGGGCTAGGCATCCACGGCGTCGAAACCGGTCTTCCGGTCGAAATTGTGCCAGGCCTCGACGGTACGCACCGTGCCGCTCTTGGACCGCATGACCATGGAATGGGTATAGCCGCCGCCGGCGAAGCGTCGCACGCCGCGCAGCATGGTGCCGGAGGTCACGCCCGTCGCGGCGAACATGACATCGCCGCTGGCGAGTTCCAGCAGGTCGTATTTCCGGTGCAAGTCCTGGATGCCGATGCGCCGGGCGCGGGTACGCTCGTCGTCGTTGCGGAACAGCAGGCGGCCCTGGAACTGCCCGCCGATGCAGCGCAGCGCCGCCGCCGCCAGCACCCCCTCAGGCGCGCCGCCCGAGCCCATATAGATGTCGATGCCGCTGTCTGGCCGCGAGGTGGCGATGACGCCGGAAACGTCGCCGTCCTGGATCAACTGGATGCGCGAGCCCGCATCCCGCACCGCTCCGATCAGGTCCTCGTGGCGGGGCCGGTCGAGGATGCACACCACAAGGTCGGCGACCGCCACGCCCTTGGCCTCCGCCAGCGCCGCCAGGTTGTCGACCGGGCTCCGGTCCAGATCGACCACCCCTTCCGGCAGGTCCGCGCCCACGGCGATCTTGTCCATATAGACGTCCGGCGCATGCAGGAAGCCGCCCTCCTCCGCCATGGCGATGACGGCAAGCGCGTTCGACCCGCCCTTGGCGGTGATCGTCGTGCCTTCCAGCGGGTCGAGCGCAATGTCGATCTTCGGGCCCCCGGCGCCGACCCGTTCGCCGATAAACAGCATCGGCGCCTCGTCGCGCTCGCCCTCGCCAATCACCACGGTGCCGTCGATGGTCAAATCGTTCAGCGCCCGGCGCATGGCATCGACGGCCGCCTGGTCGGCCGCCTTCTCGTCGCCGCGGCCCATCAGGCGCGAGGCGGCGAGCGCGGCGGCTTCGGTGACGCGCACGGCCTCCAGCGCGAGATTGCGGTCCATAGCGGCGCTGGCGCTGTCGGTTGAGGACGGTGTGTCTGGCATGGGGCAGGCCTCCTCCCGGATTCGCTACAGGGCCTCGATACGGATCGAAAGCGGCGGCTCGACCACCGCCTCGTGGTTCGCGATTTCGGCGAGCGCCGCCTTCAGGTCGCGCTCCTCGGTCTCATGCGTGACGATTACCACTGGCACCCGTTCTTCCGGCGCGCGGCCCCGCTGCAAAACGGACTCGATGGATATGCCGTGCGCACCGAGGCTGGAGGCGACCGACGCCAGCACGCGCGGGCGGTCCACCACCATGAGGCGGATGTAGTAGGCGCCGCGATGCGCCTCCATCGGCGCCGCCTGCAAGGGCTGGAGCGCCGCGGCAGGCACGCCGAAGGCCGGCGCCCGGTTGCCCCGCGCGATGTCTATGAGATCCGCGGCGACGGCCGACGCGGTCGGCCCCGCCCCGGCGCCGGGGCCTTCAAGCACGGCGCGCCCGACCGCGCTGCCCTCGACCACGACGGCGTTCAGTACGCCGTCCACATGCGCGATCTGCGCCTCGATCGGCACCATGCAGGGATGGACGCGCTGCTCCAACCCGGCCTCAGACTGCCGCGCAATGCCCAGCAGCTTGATCCGGTATCCCAGCTCCTCGGCGAAGGCGATGTCGAGCGCCGAGACGCTGCGGATGCCCTCGACATGCACGGCCGCCAGATCGACCTCGACGCCGAAGGCGAGGCTCGCGAGGATGGCGAGCTTGTGGGCCGCATCCACGCCGTCGATGTCGAAGCTCGGGTCGGCCTCGGCGTAGCCCAGGTCCTGCGCTTCCTTCAGCACGGTCGCGAAGTCCCGCCCGGTGCGGCGCATGTCCGAAAGCATGTAGTTGCAGGTGCCGTTCAGTATGCCCATCACGCGCCGGACCTCGTTGCCGGCGAAGCCCTCGCGCACCGCCTTGATCGCCGGGATGCCGCCGGCGACCGCGGCCTCGTAGCAGAGTGCAACACCGGCCGCCTCCGCTGCGCGGGCGAGGTCGGCGCCGTGATGGGCGAGCAGCGCCTTGTTGGCCGTGACGACATGGCGGCCGGCGGCAAGCGCCGCCTCGCAGACCGCCTTGGCCGGCCCGTCGGAACCGCCGATCAGTTCGACGACGACATCGGCGTCGGTGCTGCGCGCCATGGCGACGGCATCGTCATGCCAGCGGTAACGGTCGAGCGCGACGCCCCGGTCGCGGCCGCGCTCGCGCGCCGAGACATCGACGATTTCGATCCGGCGCCCGGCCCTGAGCGCGAGCAGGTCCGCCTCGCGCTCGACGAGCCGGACCAGACCGGCGCCGACCGTCCCGAGGCCGGCAACGGCAAGCCTGAGCGCCGTCATCGCCCGGCCGCGGCGATGCGCCGCCCCGCCTCCCCGGCAAAGGCTTCGGCAGCTGCCAGGAACTGCCTGACGCCGCGCGCCGCCTGGCGGATGCGCTGGCGGTTTTCCACAAGTGCCATGCGCACGAACCCCTCGCCATATTCGCCGAAACCGACGCCCGGCGAGACCGCGACCTTCGCCTCGCGCAGCAGCAATTTGGAAAACTCCAGCGAGCCCATGCCCGCAAGCGCCGGCGGCGGCACCTCCCAGCCGGCCTGCCCGAAGGCGTCCACCATCGTGTCCCGCCGTTCCCGGTAGAGTGCGCGCACCTCATCCACGCAGTCCTGCGGGCCGTTCAGCGCCGCCACCGCGGCGACCTGGATCGGCGTGAACGCGCCGTAGTCGAGATAGGATGTCACCCGCGCGAGCGCGCCGACGAGCTTCTCATTGCCGACGCAGAAGCCGACCCGCCAGCCCGGCATGGAATAGGTCTTGGAGAGCGAGGTCGAGTAACGGTGGGCGCGGGGGTCGCGGGCCATTTCCACCATCTTCTCCACGATATGCGGAGGGGTCGGCCGGTCGGGATTGCCCATGCCGAAGTCGATAATGTCCTCGCCGGCGGCGCGCGCGCGCGCCTTCAGCTCGTTCACCTCGGCGAAAAGATAGGGCGGCAAGCGCCAGATGCGGTGGAATTCGCGGTCCATGGCCTCCGATCTCCGGAAACGGGCGACGGCGCGTTTATAGCAAGTGCGCCGCGCTATTCCATGCACTTCCCGTCCTTGCCGGTGCGGCCGGGCCGACAGGCGCGCGCCGCTTCGTGCGCGTCCCGCTCGGCCTCCAGCTGCGCCCGGAGCGCCGCAATGGCCGCCGGGTTCGAGCCCGGGCGCGGCGCGGCGGGAACATCGGCAAGGTTGGGCCAGGGGCGCTCGCGCGCGATGCGCTCCTCGCCCGCCAGCCGCCCGGCCGGCGGCGGCGTGTCGTCGAGTGCGGCACAACCGGCGAGCAACACGGCAATTCCGCACTGCGACAATTTTATGCTGCAACGCAACAATATTCTCGGATTATTATTACGGCGAAACATTGCTGGAGGCGGCCCCATGACCGGCACACTCGACCAGGACGCGCTCGCCGAACGCTTCCGGGAGATCACGGAACGGAGCCAGCGCGTGGCGGCGGAATTCGCCGCCCGGCACGGGGAGGAGGCGGGCGCGACGGACCCGGACCCGCTCGGCATCGGCAAGGCCTTCCTCGAAATGACGGCGCGGATGATGGCCGACCCGGCGCGCATGATGACGGCCCAGGCCGAGCTCGCCCAGCAATATGCGAAGCTCTGGCACGACACGGCGCGCCGGATGATGGGCGGCGAGGCGACGCCGCCGGTCGCCGAGCCGGAGGCGGGCGACCGCCGCTTCAAGGACGCCGCCTGGCGGGAGAATTTCGTCTTCGACTTCATCAAGCAGTCCTATCTGCTTTCGTCGCGTTTCCTGCTCGGCAGCCTGCCGGAAGCCGAGGGCGCCGACCGGCACGAGGCCGACAAGGTCGCCTTCTACACGCGCCAGTTCGTCGATGCGATGGCGCCGACCAATTTCGCCGCCACCAATCCCAAGGTGCTGCGCGAAACGGTGGACAGCAATGGCGAGAACCTGCTCCGCGGTTTCGAGAACCTGCTCCGCGACCTGGAGGCCGGCAAGGGGCAGTTGCGCATTGCGCAAACCGACATGTCCGCCTTCGAGGTCGGCCGCAATGTCGCTGTCACGCCGGGCAAGGTCGTCCTGCGCAACGACCTCATGGAGCTCATCCAGTATTCCCCGACCACGGAAACGGTCCACGAGGTGCCGCTGCTGATCGTCCCGCCCTGGATCAACAAGTTCTACATTCTGGACCTCGCGCCGGAAAACTCCTTCGTGCGCTGGGCGGTCGAGCAGGGCCATACCGTGTTCGTCATCTCCTGGGTCAACCCGGATTCCCGGCTCTCCGACAAGTCGTTCGACGACTACATGGCCGAAGGTCCACTCGCCGCGCTCGACGCCATCGAGCGGATTACAGGGGCGCGGCGCGCAAACGCCATCGGCTATTGCCTCGGGGGCACGCTGCTCGCGGTCTCGCTCGCCTGGCTGGCAGCGCGCGGCGAAACGCCCATCGAGAGCGCCACCTATTTCGCCTCGCTGGTGGATTTCAGCGAGGTGGGCGAACTCGGCGTGTTCATCGACGAGGAGCAGGTGGCGGCGCTGGAAGCGCGCATGGACAAGGCCGGCGGCGTTCTGGAAGGCGCCGACATGGCGACGACCTTCAACATGCTGCGCGCCAACGACCTGATCTGGTCCTTCGTCATCAACAACTACCTGCTGGGCCGCGACCCGGTGCCGTTCGACCTGCTGTTCTGGAACGCCGATTCGACGCGGATGCCGAAGCGCATGCACAGCTTCTACCTGCGCCGCATGTATATGGACAACGCGCTGGCGCAGCCCGGCGCGCTGGAAATCGCGGGCGAGCGGCTCGACCTCTCGGCCGTCAGGACCCGCAGCTATGTCGTCGGCACGCGCGAGGACCATATTGCGCCCTGGCCCGGCGTCTATCGGGGCGCCCGGCACTATGGCGGGCCGGTGCGCTTCGTGCTGGCGGCGTCCGGCCATATCGCCGGCATCGTCAATCCTCCCGCGGCCGGCAAATACAGCCACTGGACCTACCGGCAAATGCTGAAGGACAACGAGTCCTGGCTGGGGCGCGCGGCGGAGAAGCCCGGCTCCTGGTGGCCGGACTGGTCCGCATGGGTGGCACGCTCGGCCGGCGGCGAGGTGCCCGCGCGCATCCCCGGGGAAGGCCCGTTGCCGGCCCTCGCCGACGCCCCCGGCACCTATGTCGCAGAGCGGGTCTGAGCGGCGGTCGACCGGCTGAATCGTGGAGCCTCCGACACGCGGCGGCGGGTCCTGCGACCGAAGGTGCCGCTTCGAGAGTCGCACACGAAATTTTTTTCTGTTATTCAGGGTGCGCTGCGACCTGTTCAGAGATGCAGGGGCGGATTCACTGGTACCAGGGAGGTAAGCAGTTGTTCAACAAATTCCTTACGTTAGCCGCAGTCGGCCTTGTGGGCGCGGTTGCACTGGGCGCGGCGGGCGATGCCGAAGCGCAGAAGGTGCGCTGGAAAATGCAGAGCGCCTTCGGCTCCAAGCTCTCGATCATCGGCGAGGTTGCGGCGCGCTACGAGGACATCGTCAAGGACATGTCCGGCGGCGACCTGAACATCAAGTTCTACGAGCCGGGCGCGCTTGTGCCGACGCTCCAGGGCTTCGACGCCGTCGAGGCCGGCTCGATCGACGCCATGTGGGGCACCGCCGGCTACCATACCGGCAAATATCCCGCGCTGTCCTTCTTCACCGCCGTGCCCTTCGGGCCGCGCGCCGGTGAATTGCTGGCATGGATGAACTATGGCGGCGGCGACGAGCTCTACAACGAGCTCTATGAAAAGCATGACCTGATCGGCCTGCATTGCGCGGCGATCGCCCCGGAGACCTCCGGCTGGTTCCGTTCCAAGCTGAACTCGATCGACGACCTGAGGGGCAAGAAGATGCGCTTCTTCGGTCTCGGCGCGAAGGTGATGACCAAGCTCGGCGTCTCGACCCAGTTGCTGGCCGGCGCGGACATCTATCCCGCGCTCGAGCGCGGCGTCATCGACGCGACCGAGTTCTCCATGCCGTCGATCGACCTCGACCTCGGCTTCTACCAGATCGCGAAGTTCAACTACTTCCCGGGCTGGCACCAGCAGTCGTCGATCGCCGAACTGCTGATGAAGAAATCGGCGTTCGAGGCGCTGTCCGGACAGCAACAGGCGATCATGCGCCATGGGTGCGACGCGTCGATCACCTGGTCCTTCGTCCGGTCCGAGGCCAAGCAGTTCGAGGCCATGCTGACGCTGAAGGAGAAGGGCGTCGAGAGCGTGCGCTGGAGCGACGACGACCTCGCCAAGCTCGCCGAGACCTGGGAAGAGGTGGTCGCCGAGGAGATCGCCGCCGACCCGAACTTCGCCAAGTTCCATGCTTCCTACCAGGCATTCCGCGACAAATACGCGATCTGGAAGGAACACGGTTATCTCGACTGACCGTCGGGCCGACTAGCGAACCGGCCCCGCTGGGGGCTGATTTGCCGCCGGGATGGGTTGAGCCCGTCCCGGCGGTTTCTCTCGCTTGCCGGGCGACGTGCAGGCAGGCGGGCCGATAGCCACTCCGTTTTGGCGTTCGGGAGTCTCTAAGGGAGGTTGCGGGCGAGTCCGATGGAAATGCTCGTGCAGATCAGCGACCGGCTGAACAAGATCGTGTCCTTTGTCGGCCGGGTGGGCTCAGTCGCTATCATCCCGTTGATCATCGTGACGATGTGGGATGTCGTGACACGCAAGTTCACCACGTTCCAGCTCTGGGTCATCGATTTGCTGGGCGATCAGCTGGAATCGACCGTGCTCCAGGAATGGGAGTGGCACTTCCACACCGCACTGTTCGCCTCCGCGCTCGGTTACGGCTATGTGATGAACAGCCACGTGCGGGTGGATGTCATCCGCGAGCGCCTGCCGATCCGCAAGCAGGCCTGGATCGAGTGGATCGGCGTCACCATCGCCATGATCCCCTATTGCTGCGTGCTGATCTGGTTCTCCTGGGACTTCGCCTACAAGTCTTTCATCCAGAATGAGATTTCCTATTCCCTGGTCGGTCTCAGCAACCGCTGGGTCATCAAGGGCATTCTCTTCCTGGGTTTCGTGTTTGCGCTGCTCGCCGGCATCAGCGTCTGGCTGCGCAAGACCGCCTACCTGTTCGGGCCGCCCGGCCTGAACGTGCCGCTGCTGACCGTGCAGGAACCGATTAGCGAACGGGTCGTGATCGCTTCGGGCGGCGCGCAGGCGGAGGACCGCTGAACCATGTTCCAGGAAATCTACTGGCACCTGCAGGAATACATCGCGATCTACATGTTCATCGGGCTGGGCGCCTTGTTGTTCACCGGCTTTCCGGTCGCCTTTGCGCTCGGCGGCGCGGCGCTCGGCTTCGGCATGATCGGCACGGCTCTGGATGTCTTCGCGCCCATCGAGTTCTTCAACATCCTGCCGCGCGTCTGGGGCGGGGCGGCGGAAAACCTCGTGCTGGTCGCGGTGCCGCTCTTCGTCTTCATGGGCACCATGCTGGAACGCTCCGGCGTCGCCCACGACCTCCTGCACTGCCTGCAGGTCCTGCTGCGGCGGGTTCCCGGCGGGCTTGCGCTCGGCGTGACCATCATGGGCACCATCATGGCGGCCAGCACGGGCATTATCGGCGCCTCGGTGGTGATGATCACCCTGATGGCCCTGCCGATCATGCTGGAGCGCAACTACAACGCGGAACTGGCGACCGGCACCATCGCTGCCGCCAGCACGCTCGGCATCCTGATTCCGCCCAGCATCATGCTGGTCATCATGGCGGACCTGCTGTCGATCTCGGTCGGCAATTTGTTCGTGGCGGCGGTGTTCCCGGGGCTGCTGCTTTCCGGGCTTTACTTCGTCTATATCATGCTGCTCACTCTGATCTGGCCGCAGCTCGGACCGCCGCTTCCGGAAGAGAGCGGCCCCGGCAGCATGGCCGAGCTGGGGCGCATGGTGCTGCGCGGCTTCATCCCGCCGGTGTTCCTGATCGTGCTGGTTCTGGGGTCGATCATCGCCGGCTGGGCCACGCCGTCCGAGGCGGCGGCGGTCGGCGCCTTCGGCGCCACTTTCCTTGCGTTCATCAACCGAAACCTTACCCTGGAAGCGTTGGGCGATGTACTGAACCGCACATCGATGACCGTGGCGATGATCTTCTTCGTCTTCATCGGCGCGACGGCCTTCTCCTATGTCTTCCGCTCGCTCGGCGGCGATGTTGTGGTGGAGGAGATGATCTTCTCGCTCGGTCTCGGCGATTGGGGGCTGCTCATCGTCCTGATGGCGACGGTCTTCTTCCTCGGTTTCTTCTTCGACTTCCTGGAAATCACGCTCATCGTGCTGCCGGTCTTCACGCCGATCGTGCAGGAGCTCGATTTCGGGGTGCATGTCATCCATGCCGAGAAGATCTACTGGTTCGCACTTCTGGTGGCGGTCAACCTCCAGACCTCCTTCCTGACGCCGCCTTTCGGCTTCGCGCTGTTCTACATGAAGGGCGTGGCGCCGCCCGAGGTGCAATTGGTCTCGATCTACCGGGGCATCATCCCGTTCGTCTGCCTGCAGCTCATCGGCCTCGGCTGCGTGCTGGCATGGCCCGATATCGCGCTCTGGCTGCCGAGAGTGATGCTCGACTGAACCGGGACCGGCCTCCTCCGCGCCCTGGAAAGGGATCGGGGGAGGCCGTTCAGCCAATGCCGTAGGCCTTCGCCCAACCGAGCCCCTCCACTGTGCCGGCTCGCGGACGGTATTCGCAGCCGATCCAGCCTTCGTAGCCAAGCTCGTCGATCGACTTGAAGAGATAGGGGTAGTACATCTCGCCGACCGAGGGCTCATGGCGCTCGGGCACGCCGGCGATCTGCATGTGCCCGACCCCGCCGCCGGGCAGCCATTCACGCAGCCGCATCGCCACATCGCCCTCGACGATCTGGCAATGGTAGAGGTCCATCTGCACCTTGACGTTCTCCGCCCCGACCGCGGCGCGGATGCGGTGCGCCTCGTCCTGGCGGTTGAGGAAAAAGCCCGGAATATCGCGCCGGTTAATGGGCTCGATGGAAACATGGCGCGCCCCGAGGCGGGCGGCGGCGCGCTTGAGGTTGGCCACATAGACCGCCTCGGCATCCGCTTCCGCGTCCTCGCCCGGAATGCCGGCCATGACATGCAGGCGCGGGCTGTCCAGCGCCTCGGCCCAGGCGACAGCCGTCTCCAGCGCTTCGGCAAAGCCCGCCTCGCGCCCCGGCACGGCCGCCAGCCCGCGCTCGCCGGCCTGCCAGTCTCCCGGCGGCATGTTGAACAGCACGACCTCGACGCCCGCATCCGCCTTCGCCCTCGCCACCTCCTCAGGCGCGAAGTCGTAAGGGAACAGGAACTCGACGGCCTTGAAGCCGACCCGTGCGGCGGCATCGAAACGGTCGAGGAACTCGTGCTCGGTGAACATCATCGAGACGTTGGCGGCGAAACGCGGCATGGGCGGCGGCCTTTCTTGCGGTTGCAGGGCACGGGCAAGCTTCCATAGCATAGCCGCCATGGCTTCCGCCCCGCTGCTGCTCGCCCTCGACCAGGGCACGACCTCGACCCGCGCGATCCTGTTCGACGCTGGCGGCACGCCGCTCAGGACCGCCCAGCGCGAACTCCGCCAGATCTACCCGTCGGACGGCTGGGTGGAGCACGACCCGGAGGAAATCTGGTCGGCCAGCGTGGCCGTGCTGCGTGAAGCGGCCGGCGGCGACCTGCCCGCCGCCATCGGCATCGCCAACCAGCGCGAGACCGTGCTGCTCTGGGACCGGACGAGCGGCGCCTGCCTCCACAACGCCATCGTCTGGCAGGACCGGCGGACGGCCCCCATCTGCGACCGCCTCCGTGCGGACGGGCTGGAACCGTTCGTCGCCGAGCGCAGCGGCCTCCTGATCGACCCTTATTTCTCGGCCACCAAGCTCGCCTGGCTGCTCGACAAGCTGCCCGGCGCGCGCGAGCGCAGCGACCTTGCCTTCGGCACGGTGGACAGCTTCCTCGCCTGGCGTCTGACCGGCGGCCGCACCCACGCCACCGACGCCGCCAACGCCTCGCGCACCAATCTCTTCGATATCCGCAAAGGCGCCTGGAGCCCGGAACTGCTCGAACTCTTCCGGGTTCCCGAATCCGTGCTGCCGGAGGTGCGCGGCAATGCCGACGGCTTCGGCATGACGGACGTTCTGGGCGCGCCCGTGCCGATTGCAGGCATGGCCGGCGACCAGCAGGCGGCGACCCTGGGCCAGGGCTGCCTCAAGGCTGGCGACATCAAGAGCACCTACGGCACCGGCTGTTTCCTGCTGGCGCACACCGGGGACGAGCCCGTCGCCTCGCGCCACCGCCTGCTCACCACCATCGCCCTGCGACTCGCCGGCCGGACGACCTATGCGCTCGAAGGCGCGGTTTTCGTGGCCGGGGCGGCGGTGCAATGGCTGCGCGACGGGCTGGGCGTCATTGCCGATGCGGCGGAAACGGAGGCGCTGGCGAAAGAGGCCTCCGGAAGCGGCGTCATCATGGTGCCGGCCTTTGTCGGCCTCGGCGCCCCCTGGTGGGATGCTGGGGCGCGCGGCGCGATCTTCGGGCTCACGCGCGACACCGGGCCGGCCGAGCTTGCCCGCGCCGCGCTGGAAGCCGCCGCACACCAGACCGCGGACCTGCTGGATGCCACAGCCGCCGACGGCCTCGAACCGGCGCTGCTGCGGATAGACGGCGGGATGAGCGCCAATGACTGGTTCGCCCAGACCCTGGCCGACATTGCCGGCCTCACGGTGGAACGTCCCGCCGTCACCGAGACAACGGCCTGGGGCGCGGCCGTGCTGGCGGGCCTGGGCGCGGGCGTGTTCTCCGACCCGGCCGACGCCCCGCGCCAACCCGGCCGGCGGTTCGAACCGAGCGGCGATCCCGCGCCCGCCCGCGCCCGCTGGGCCGATGCGGTCTCGCGCACGCTCTCGCGGCCGGCCTCTGCCGTAGAACGGGAGCTCTGACCATAGCCAGCAAGGAAATCCTGATCGCCGGCGGCGGCATCGGCGGGCTGGCGGCAGCGCTCTGCCTGGCCGCCAGGGGCTTCGAGGTGCGCGTCTTCGAGCAGGCGCCGGAATTCGGCGAAATCGGCGCCGGCATCCAGCTCAGCCCGAATTGCACGCGCATCCTGCACCGGGTCGGCATGGCCGAAGCCCTGGAGGCGGTCGCGTTCCTGCCGGCCGGAGGCCAGATACGCGACTGGTCGAGCGGCGAGACCATCTTCGAGAGCGAATTGGGCGAGGGCGCGCGACGACGCTACGGCTATCCCTACTACCACATCCACCGGGCGGACCTGATCGACGCGCTGGCAAAGGCTGCCGCCGCCGAGCCGCGTATCTCGCTGCATACCGACGCGGAGGTCGGCGGCATCGAGCAGGCCGGCGACGGCGTTTCGCTGTCCGCGGGCGGCAACCGCTTCCGGGGCGCGGCGCTGATTGGCGCGGACGGCATCCATTCGACGGTCCGGTCGTCCCTGTTCGGTCCGGAAGCGCCGTCCTTCACCGGCACGGTCGCCTGGCGCAGCCTGGTGCCGGCGGCGCGGCTGCCGGAGGGCTTCGTGCGTCCGGTGTCCTCCAATTGGTGGGGTCCGGGCGGCCATTTCGTGCACTACTACGTCCGGCGGGGCGAGTTCGTGAACTGCGTCTGCGTGGTCGAGAAGCAGGGCTGGGAGCGCGAATCCTGGACCGAGCGGGGCGACCATGCGGAACTCAAGCGCGACTTCGCCGGCTGGCACGAGGGCGTGCAGCGCCTCATCGACGCCATGGACCCGGATGCCTGTTTCAAATGGGCGCTGTTCGACCGGCCGCCCTTGGCGCAATGGGGCAAGGGCCGGGTGACGCTGCTGGGCGACGCTTGCCACGCAACCCTGCCGTTCATGGCCCAGGGCGCCGCCATGGCGATCGAGGACGGGGCCGTGCTGGCGGAATGCCTGGCAGCAGGCGGCGATGCGGCGGCGAGCCTGAAACGCTACGAGGACCTGCGCCGCGCGAGAGCCGCCCGCATCCAGACGGGCTCTCGCCGGAACGCCGAGGTCTTCCATATGCGCGGCGAGGCGGCGGCCGAGCGCAACCGGACCATTGCCGCATCCCGCGGCCGGACCCTGGACTGGCTCTTCCGCTACGACGCCTTCGACCTCGACGCAGCCGCGGCAACAGCCGCAGCCGAGACGCCGGACCTTTGCTGACGAAGCAGTGCCGGATTCGGGCTTGGAAATCGCGACGCGCCGGCCGATGCTGTCCAAAAGGCCCCCTCCCGGTGGAAGCCGGCGGCCGCATTCGGAGAAGCGCCATGAACAAGATCGACGGCCTGCACCACCTCGCCGTTACCACCGCCGACATCAAGACCCAGATCGAGTTCTTCACCGACAAGCTCGGCATGGAACTGGTCGCGCTCTACTGGATGCACGGGGTGGCAAACACCTTCCACGGCTTCCTGCGCCTCAATGACGAGAGCTCCATCGCGCTGGTGCAGAACGACGCCATACAGGACATCCCGTCTGCGGTCGGCCAGACCCATGCCGGCAATGCAGGCGCCAATTGCGCCGCTGGCACGATGCAGCATGTCGCGTTCCGCGTCCTGGGCGAGGCGGAGCTGATGGCGATGAAGGACCGCTTGCGCGCCAAGGGGGTGCCGGTGATCGGGCCGAGGGACCACGGCTTCTGCAAGTCGATCTATTTCGCCGGGCCGGAGAACCTCGCTCTGGAACTTTCCTATTCCAACGAGCCGATAAACGCCGAGGCGTGGATCGACCCGGAAGTCGTCGCGCTCGCCGGCATCGGCAGCGCCGAACTCGCGCGCTACAAGACCTCGTCGGACTTCGGGGACAGCGGGGGCGCCGTGCTGCAGCCCGGGCCCGACGCGCCGGGCCCGCATATGAACAACTACCCGCCCGGACGGTATGAGAAGATACTGGCCATGACGGATGCGGAAATGCTGGCGACGAGCGAGACCGAACCGCCGGTCAGGGTCTGACGGGACCGCCGCGAACGCCAGCGCATCCGGGGAGGCAGAAATGGTCGCACCCAGTAAATTCGCCCATATCGTCTACAACACCCATCGCTTCGAGGAGATGGTCGACTGGTATGCCCGCGTCTTCGAGGCGCGCATCCAGCACCGGGACGCCCGGCTCGCTTTCCTCACCTACGATGACGAGCATCACCGCTTCGCCTTCATCGACCTGGGGCCGGCGGCCGACGGCGCCGTGGTGCGCCAGCCGGGCGAGGCGGGCGTCAACCACGTCGCCTACACCTGGAAGGATATCGACGAGCTGCTCGATATCTACAAGCGGCTGAAAGGCCAGGGCATCGTGCCCTACCGGCCGATCAGGCACGGGCTCACGCTTTCGATGTATTACCGCGACCCCGACGGCAACGGGCTGGAGTTCCAGATCGACGTGATGGACCTCGCGGCGGCGGGCGAATTCATGCGCGGCGAAGCCTTCGCGCGCGACCCCGTCGGCCAGCCCTTCAACCCGGACGAACTCGTGGCCCGCTACGATGCCGGCGAACCCGTGGACGACCTCATCTTCCGCTCCGACCAGCCGGAGAGCACCGGCTCCGCCTTCCGCAGGGCCGATAGAGCGGCATAGCCCGGAGCGGCCATCCGGCCGGTTTCGCCCGCTTACCAGCCCGGCATCCCCTCCGGTCCTGCCGCTTCGACGAGGGCACCGGTCCGCACCAGGGCGACCGCGGCCTCGATATCCGGGGCCATATACCGGTCCTCTTCGAGCGGGGGCACGACGGCGCGTAGCCGGTCGACAGCCCGGGCGAGGCGCGCGCTTGTCTTAAGGGGCTCGCGGAACCAGATACCCTGGGCGGCGGCGAGCCATTCGATCGCGACGATCTTGGCCAGATTGTCGTTCATCTCGCCCAGCCGGCGCGCGCCGTGGGTCGCCATCGACACATGGTCCTCCTGGTTCGCGCAGGTGGTCAGGCTGTCGATGCTTGCCGGCGCCGCGCGCTGCCTGTTCTCCGCCGCCAGCGCTGCGGCGGTGATCTCGGCCGCCATGAAGCCGCTGTTGATGCCGGGCTCCGGCGTCAGGAAGGCCGGCAATTCGCTCATTGCCGGATCGACCAGCAGGGCGAGGCGCCGCTCCGTCAGCGCGCCGATCTCGCTCACTGCAAGAGCGATCTGGTCGGCGGCAAAAGCAACGGGCTCGGCGTGGAAATTGCCGCCCGACAGGATCTCGCCGCGCTCCGTCAGGACCAGCGGATTGTCGGTCGCCGCCGCCGCTTCGATCGCCAGCACCGATCCGGCCTGGCGGAGGAGGGTGAGGCAGGCGCCCATCACCTGGGGCTGGCAGCGCACGGAATACGGGTCCTGCACCCGGGTGCAATCGACATGGGAAGCGCGAATTTCGCTGCCGGCCAGCAGCGCCCGCAGCGCCGCCGCGACATCGATCTGAGCCTGATGGCCGCGCAGCGCACTGACTGCCGGATCGAAGGGCGTATCGGACCCGAGAGTGGCATCGACCGAGAGCGCCCCGGTGACGAGCGCGGCGCGCAACAACCGCTTGGCGTCGAACAGGCCGGCCAACGCCAGGGCCGTCGAGCACTGGGTGCCATTGATCATCGCCAGGCCTTCCTTGGCGCGCAGGACGACCGGTTCGATCCCGGCCAGCTGCATTGCCGCGCCGCCGGCCAAGCGTTCGCCGCGCCAGGCGGCCATGCCTTCCCCGATCATGACGGCCGTCAGATGGGCCAGCGGCGCCAGGTCGCCGGAGGCGCCGACCGAGCCCTGCGCCGGCACCGCGGGGGTGACGCCGGCCGCCAGCATCCGCTCCAGCACCTCGACGATGGCCCATTGCACGCCGGAAGCGCCGCGGCCGAGGCTGAGCAGCTTCAGGCACATCATGAGCCGGACGACCGGTTCCGGCAGGTCCGGACCGACACCGGCATTGTGGGAGAGGATCAGGTTGCGCTGCAGCCGTTCGGTTTGCTGGGGCGAAATTCGGGTGCCGGCCAGCTTGCCGAAGCCGGTATTGACCCCGTACACCGCCGCGTCGCCTGCAGCCGCACGCTCGACGACCGCCGCTGCGCGCTCGACTTCCGCCCGGCAGCTCCGATCCAGGACGACCGGCGGGCTGTCGCGATACAGCCGTTCGAGGACCGGCAGGCCTGTCGGCCCGGGCGTGAGCGTGACCGGTTCGGTCATGGTGTTCCGGTATCGCGCATAAATCGCGTCCTCGCCCTGCCCTCCCTAAGCGCCGAACAAGCGTTTGTGAAGACAAAAGAAGGCAGCGAAACGTCCGCCGCCCTTGCCGGCCCGACGAATAAGGCAGCATTTTCGCCGCCCGGAAGATACACTCGCCGGGCATTCGGCGCCCCGACGGGAGCATGTGAAGTGAGCCACCGCCCGACAGGACCAAGCCGCCTCGACAACACCCGCGAAATCCGCGCGCCGCACGGTAACGAGCTGAGCTGCAAGAGCTGGCTGACCGAAGCGCCGATGCGCATGCTGATGAACAATCTGGATGCCGAGGTCGCGGAGAGGCCGCAGGAACTCGTGGTCTATGGCGGCATCGGCCGGGCGGCGCGCAACTGGGAGAGCTACGACCGCATCGTGCGTGCGTTGCGGGACCTCGAGGCGGACGAGACGCTGCTGGTCCAGTCGGGCAAGCCGGTCGGCGTCTTCCGCACGCATGGCGATGCGCCCCGGGTGCTGATCGCCAACTCCAACCTCGTGCCCCACTGGGCGACATTGGAGAAATTCAACGAATTGGACCGGGCCGGCCTGATGATGTTCGGCCAGATGACCGCCGGGTCGTGGATCTATATCGGCAGCCAGGGCATCGTTCAGGGCACCTACGAGACCTTCGTCGAGATGGGCCGGCAGCATTACGGCGGCGAGCTCACCGGCCGCTGGATCCTGACAGGCGGGCTGGGCGGCATGGGCGGCGCCCAGCCGCTGGCCGCGACCATGGCCGGCGCCTCGATGCTCTCGGTCGAGTGCCGGCCCAGCCGGATCGAGATGCGCCTCAAGTCAGGCTATCTGGACCGGCAGACTGCCGACCTGGACGAGGCGCTGGCCATGATCGGCGGGGCTTGCGCTGCGAAGACACCGATCTCGGTCGGCCTGCTTGGAAACGCCGCGGAAATTTACCCGGAACTGGTGAAGCGCGGCGTGCGGCCGGACGCGGTGACCGACCAGACCAGCGCCCACGATCCGCTGAACGGCTATCTGCCGGCCGGCTGGTCGCTGGCCGAATGGGAGGAACGGCGCGAACGCGACCCCGCCGGCACGATGCTGGCCGCCAAGGAATCGATGGCGGTCCAGGTCCGCGCCATGCTCGATTTCTGGGCCCGGGGCGTGCCGACCCTCGATTACGGCAACAATATCCGCCAGATGGCCCAGGAAATGGGCGTGGAGAACGCCTTCGACTTTCCGGGCTTCGTGCCGGCCTATATCCGCCCGCTGTTCTGCCGCGGCGTCGGTCCGTTCCGCTGGGCGGCGCTGTCCGGCGATCCGGAGGACATCTACCGGACCGACGCCAAGGTGAAGGAGCTGCTGCCGGACGACGCCCACCTGCACAACTGGCTGGACATGGCGCGCAGGCGCATCCACTTCCAGGGCCTGCCGTCGCGCATCTGCTGGGTCGGTCTCGGCGACCGGCACCGCCTCGGCCTCGCCTTCAACGGGATGGTCGCGACGGGCGAACTGAAAGCTCCGGTGGTGATCGGCCGGGACCATCTGGACAGCGGCTCGGTCGCGAGCCCGAACCGCGAGACCGAGGGCATGATCGACGGCTCGGACGCGGTCTCGGACTGGCCGATGCTGAACGCGCTGCTCAACACGGCCTCCGGCGCAACCTGGGTAAGCCTGCACCACGGCGGCGGCGTCGGCATCGGCTTTTCCCAGCATGCCGGCATGGTGCTGGTGTGCGACGGCACGGACGAAGCGGCGGCGCGCATCGGGCGGGTGCTGTGGAACGATCCGGCAAGCGGCGTCATGCGCCATGCCGATGCCGGCTACGAAGACGCCATCGCCTGCGCGCGCGAGAACGGGCTGAACCTGCCGTTTCTGGATGGCTGACCCGGAATTCTCGCCGAGGTCACGGTCCGCGCGGTGTTTGGAGCGCAATTCGATCCCGATGAATCGACACTCGTTCAGGGGAGGATCGCCCTTTGCAGTTTTCCGGCAGGGGCCTCGCGGCGGAGCCCCCCATGGAGTGTCATGGAATGTCATGTTTTGTCATGATCCGCATACGGGTGGCGCATATGCTGTTGTCTCTTCGGGCATGAAGCCGTCGTTTCAGGCCGGGGCTCGGGGTATTCTGTTCGGTGTTCCCGGCTTTGCATCTTCGGCACGGATATGTCCTTTCGATCCCTCTTCGTTCCATTCATCCCGCCACCGGCTCGCCCGGTGCGGCGGGACCCTTATTCGCGCGTATCGCGTGCGCGCGAGCGCGCCCGCCCGTGCGCCTTTCGCGCCGGCGCACGTTTTGCGCGCCTGATTGCGCCCGCGCGCGCGAGGGCCCAAGCGCAGGGCGCACTTCTCCCGTGCGTTTCTCAGGGGTCTTTTCGCACCGGCGCGAAACAGGAGAGGAAGCAGCCCCGCGCGGATGCAGCTTCCTTCCTTCCGTCCCATACTAGCACGGATTCCACGGAATCAATCCCCGTGTCAGGATTTATTTCATAATTCTTGAACAAAATTGTTCCCCGAACTCCGATTCCCGGCTCGGCCAGGCAGCGGGACCGGCTCATTCCTCCGGCGGTTCCGCCTGCAACGCCGCGCCGGAGGCGATGAGCGCGTCGACCTGCTCACGGTCGAGGCCCCAGTCGGCGAGCGCGTCCCGCGTGTCTTCGCCAGGCGCGGGCGGCGGACGGGAGAGCGCGCCGGGCGTGCGCGAGAAGCGGGGCGCGGGGCCGGACTGGACGATGCCTTGGCTTGCGGCCAGCGCGCCCCGCGCCGCCATATGCGGGTGGGCCGGCGCCTCCTCCAGGGTCAGCACCGGGGCGAAGCAGGCATCGGTGCCTTCCAGCAAGGCGCACCACTCGTCCCGCGTCTTCGTCAGGAAGAGCCGCCGGAAGCGCTCCGTCAGCTCCGGCCAGCGGGCCCGGTCCATGCGCTTCGGCAGCGCCTCGCCGTCGAGGCCGGTCAGGCGGAGGAAGGCGTCGTAGAACTCCGGCTCAATGGCGCCGAGCGCCACCCACTTGCCGTCCGCTGTCTCGTAGCAGCGATAGAAGGGCGCGCCGCCGTCGATCAGGTTCGCCTCGCGCTCATCGCGCCACCAGCCGGCGGCCGTGAGCCCCTGCACGAAGGTCATCAGCGAGGCGGCGCCATCGACGATCGAAGCATCGACCACCTGTCCCTTTCCGGAGGTGCTGCGTTCGAACAGCGCCGCCAATATGCCGAAGGCGGCGTAGAGCGCACCGCCGCCGAAATCGCCGGCAAGGTTGAGCGGCGGCGCGGGCGGTCCCGACGCCGGGCCGATGGCGTGCAGCGCACCGGTCAGCGCCAGATAATTGAGGTCGTGGCCCGCCGCGCCCGCGAGCGGCCCGTCCTGCCCCCAGCCGGTCAGCCGCGCATAGACAAGGCGCGGATTGCGCGCAAGCAGGGTTTCCGGCCCGAGGCCGAGCCGTTCCATGACGCCCGGCCGGAAGCCTTCCAGCAGCACATCGGCGCGTTCGGCGAGCGCAAGCATTGCTTCGACGGCGCGGGGTTGCTTGAGGTCGAGCGCGGCCGAGCGCCGGCCCCGGTTCAACAGGTCCGTGCGCGCATGGACGCGGTAGCGCGGCCGCACGCGGTCGATGCGCAGCACATCCACGCCCATATCGGCCAGCAGCATGGCGCAATGCGGCCCCGGCCCAACGCCCGCAATCTCCAGCACCCTGAGCCCGGCAAGCGGCCCGGATGCGGTCATGCAGCGATATCGGGCGGGTCGAAGGCGGTGACTGCCGGCAGCGGCCCGTCGAAACGCTCGACCTCGACGAGCGCGCTCATCGCGCTCGGCCCCTGGCCGAGCTTCGAGGTGCCGCGATCAGCGGTCAGCACATTGGGGTTGCCGTGCTTGTCGAGGCTGTCCGGCTCGGCAGGGTCGGCCGGGTCGTACCAGGCCCCGGTCGCGAGCACCGCGACGCCGGGCACGACATCCTCGCTCAGCACAGCGCCCGCCAGCAGCGCGCCGCGCCCGTTGAACACCCGCACAACATCCCCGTCCGCAATGCTGCGCGCCGCCGCATCCGCCGGGTTCAGCCGGATCGGCTCGCGGCCCTGCACCTTGCTCGCCTGCGAGACGCGGCCCTGGTCGAGCTGGGCATGGAGGCGCGTCGCCGGCTGGTTCGAGATCAGGTGCAGCGGCCATTGCCGCGCGGCCTCGGCCCCGAGCCACTCCTTCGGCGGCAGCCAGGCCGGATAGCCGGGGCAATCCTCATAGCCGAAGCCCGCCACGCGCTCCGAATAGAGCTCGATCCTGCCGGAAGGCGTCGCCAGCCGCTCTTCGCCCTTGCGGAAGCCCTCGAACAGGATGCACGGGCTCCCGGGACGCGGCAGTTCCACATGGCCCTCGTCCCAGAAGGCGTCGAAGTCCGGCAGGTTGAGCCCGCGTTCCGCCGCCCGCCCGCAGGCCTCGTCATAGATATGGCGCAGCCACTCCATCTCGCCGCGACCCTCGGTGAAGCCCTCGCGGAAGCCGAGGCGTTCGGCGATGTCGGCGAAGACATCGTGGTCGTGGCGCGCCCGGCCCACCGGGGCGATGGCGCGGTGCATGGCGAGCCAGAAGCGGTCGCGCCTGCCGGCGGCGATGTCGTTGCGCTCCAGCGTCGTCGTTGCCGGCACGACGATATCGGCGTGGCGGGCGGTCGCCGTCCACCAGGGGTCGTGGACGATCACGGTCTCCGGCCGGCGGAAGGCGCGGATGAGCCGGTTGATGTCCTGGTGGTGGTGGAACGGGTTGCCGCCTGCCCAATAGACGAGGCGCGTGTCGGGATAGCGCCGCCGCTCGCCGTCGAAATCGTAGGCGCCGCCCGGGTCGAGCAGCATGTCGGCGATGCGCGCCACCGGAATGAACTCAGGCACCGGGTTGGGCCCGATCGGGAAGGTCGGCCCGGAGAGGCCGTGGCGCGGCGCGCCGATGCCGGACACGCACCCGTAGCCGAAGCCGAACCCGCCGCCGGGCAGGCCGATCTGCCCGAGGCAGGCGGCGAGCGCCACCGTGGCCCAGAAGGGCTGCTCCCCGTGGTCGCCGCGCTGCAGCGCCCAGGCGGTCGAGATCATGGTGCGCGCCGCCGCCATCTCGCGGGCGAGCGAGCGGATGCGCGCGGCCGGCACGCCGGTAATGCCCTCGGCCCATTCCGGCGTCCTGCCGTCGAGCGAAGCCTCGAAGGCCGCAGCACCCGTGCAATAGCGTTCCAGGAAACTCCGGTCGGCCAGCCCCTCCGACAGAAGGGTCTGGCAGAGCGCCAGCATCATGGCGGTATCGGTGCCGGGGCGGATCGGGATCCATTCCCCGTCCAGGCCCGGCGGCAGGTCGTCGCCGAGCGGCGAGACCGCGACGAAGCGCACGCCGCGTTTCCGGGCCTCGCGGATATAGGCCGCCGCCGCATGTTCGCCGTTACCGCCCGAATCGACCTGCGCGTTCTTCACCGGCAGGCCGCCGAAGGACACCATCAGACCGGTATGCTCGACGATGGACGGCCAGTCGGTGACCGGGCCGGCCGCTGCCTCCACCCCACCGAGGATATGCGGCAGGACCGCAAGGCCGGCCGCATAGCTGTAATTATGCCGCTGGTTGGTGAAGCCGCCCGCCATGCAGAGGAAGCGGTGCAATTGGCTCTTCGCATGGTGGAAGCGCCCGGCGCTCGCCCAGCCGTAGGAGCCGCCGAAAATCGAGGCATTGCCGAAGTCGCGGCCGACGCGGGCGACCTCACCCGCGATGAGATCGACCGCCCGGTCCCAGTCGAGCGGCACGAAGGCGTCCCGACCGCGCACCTCTCCTTCGTCGCCGTCCAGCCAGCCGCGCCGCGCCATCGGACCGGCGATGCGCGAGGCGTGATGCACCGCATCCGGGATCGAAGTCACGATAGGCGAAGGCTCAGGGTCCTTCGCAAAGGGCAGCGCGCCGGTGACGCGCCCGCCCGCCGTCTCGGCCCGAAATGCGCCCCAGTGGGAGCCGTGGTGAACGACCGCCATCGCCCTACAGCCCCAGCACGTGTTTGGCGACGATATTGCGCTGGATCTCGTTCGACCCGCCATAGATGGAGGCCGCACGCTTTAGCAGATGCTCACTCATCAGGCCGACGGCGCGGTCGGCGATGGGCGGGTCCTCATTGGTGTCGAGGCGGGTCCATTCCAGCGAATAGGGAATCGCATCGACGCCGACCGACTCGATCAGCATTTCGTTCAGCGCCTGCTCGATCTCCGTGCCGCAGATTTTCAGGATCGAGG
Organism: Alphaproteobacteria bacterium; assembly: GCA_965261985.1. GTDB lineage: Bacteria > Pseudomonadota > Alphaproteobacteria > Bin95 > Bin95 > Bin95. The sequence continues at coordinate 1,374,793 of OZ253490.1, read as the reverse complement.
CTTCCGGCCCCGCGGCCTTGCCCTTCTCCTCCGCCGCCAGCGTGCGCAGGTTGACGATCTCCAGCGCGCCGAGCCTGGCCTCGATCTCGCCGAGGCGGGCGCGGAACGCCGCATCCTCGCCGAGCCGGCCTCCCTCCGTGCCGGTCTCCACGGCGGCGATCTCCTTCAGCCGCTCGACTTTCATGCGCGATTTGGAGACGCCGGCAATGCCGGAGCGCTCGTTGCCCAGCAGGAACTTGGCATAGGTCCAGCCCTTGTTCTCCTCGCCGACACGGTTCGAGGCCGGCACGCGCACATCGGTGAAGAACACCTGGTTGAGATAGTGTCCGCCATCCATGGAGACGATCGGGCTTACCTCGATACCGGGCGTCGTCATGTCGATCAGCAGGAAGGAGATGCCCTGCTGCTGCTTCGCGGCCTCCGGGTCGGTGCGCACCAGCGCGAAGATCCAGTCGGCATGGTGCGCGCTGCTGGTCCAGATCTTCGAGCCGTTCACGACATACTCGTCGCCGTCGCGCACGGCGCGCGTCCTCAACGAGGCGAGGTCGGAGCCGGAGCCGGGCTCCGAATAGCCCTGGCACCAGAAGGCGTCGCTCTTCAGGATGGCGGGCAGGTGCTCGGCCTTCTGCGCCTCGCTGCCGAAGGTGTAGATCACCGGCCCCACCATCATCAGCCCGAACGGCGAGAGCCGGGGCGCGTAGTGGCGCTGGTATGCTTCCTCAAAGATGAACTTCTGCGTCGGCGTCCAGCCGGTGCCGCCATGTTCCTCGGGCCAGTTGGGCGCGATCCAGCCCTGCTCGTAGAGCGCCTTCTGCCAGCTCCGCATGTCCTCCTTGGACACATAGGAGGGGTTGCGCCGGACCTGCTCGGAGATCCGGGGCTCCATGTTGGCCTCGAAGAAGGCCTCGACCTCCTCGGCGAAGGCGCGTTCCCCGGCGGTGAATTCGAGCTGCATGGTCTGCTGGGCTCCTGCTTACGGGAAGACCGGCTCGCGCCGCGACTGGAAAGCGTCGAGCCCCTCGGCCACATCGCTGTGCTGGAGGGCGGCCACGACCGCGCCCCGCTCCAGTGCCAGGCCGACTTCGAGCGGCCCTTCGAGGCCCTGCCGCGCCATGCCTTTCATGAAGGCGAGGCCGTGGCGGCTCTTGGCCGCGAGGTCGGCGCAATAGGCACGCGCGCGGGTGTCGAGCTCTTCGTCCGGCACGACATGGTTGAAGAGGCCCCAGCGCTCCGCCTCGGGCGCGTCGAGCCAGCGCGCGGTGAACATGAGGTCGAGCGCCCGGCGCAGACCGACGAGGCGGGCCAGGCGCTGCGTGCCGCCGCCGCCGGGCGGCAGGCCGTAGCGGGCATGCTGGCAGCCGATGCGCGCGCGCTCGGCGGCAAACACCGTGTCGCAGGCGACGACGATCTCCATGCCGCCGGCCAGCGCGAGGCCCTGCACCGCCGCCACCACCGGCAGCGGCGAGACTTCGAAGCGCCGCGTCACCTCGTGGATGCTGCCGATGAAGGGCGTGAGCGTCTCCGCCGACTGGCGCCGGTCCAGTACCTCGTCGAGGTCGGCGCCGGTGCAGAACTGCTTGCCGCTCGCATTCAGCAGCACGGCGCGCACGGCCGGGTCGGCCTCGAAACGGTCCATGCCGTCGCGCAGCCCGTCCAGCAATTCGGTCGAGATGCAGTTGAACTTGTCGGGCCGGTTGAGCGTCAACACCCCCACCCCGCCATCCACCGAAACCAGCACAGCTTCCGTCATCGCCCTCTCCCCGCTACAAGTGTTCCCTGCACCATAGCCTAGCGGAGCCGGGCATCAGGTGCGAGTGGGGGTGCATAAGCGCTTCGTCCCAGACAGGGCAACGCTGTGAAGAATTTGTCGAAAGATGAATGTGCGACGTGGTTGAAGCAATTCAGGGCATCGCGGAGAGCCGGATATGCGGATCTACATGAAGCGCACAAGCTAGTCGTAGAGGTTGAGCAATTTGGTAGGGTACTGAAACGCAATGGAACGGCAATGCTGCGAGATTCAGCGGGAACAATTCGATGTTTCGTTCGAGCGCATGTCCCTAATATTGAGGAAGAGGAGTATTTTCGTCTCGAAGGTTTGCAGGAACGCATCCGCAAGAGACGGAATGACTATGCACACGGAGGATCGGCTGCACGCAGACTGGGAGAGGACGTTGCGACACTTAGCATCTGCATTGAAGCGGCGCTCATAGCAAGAATGATGGGGGATGAGCCCTTGAAGGCACGAGATTTTATGACTTCTCCAGTGACAATTATCGACAAGGGAACAAACATTTCTACCCTGCGTCGGATGATGTTGCTAAACGAATTTTCTAGAATTCCTTACAGATGTGACGATGGATGTTGGGTTTGGATTACAGCCGAATCACTGGTCCGATGGTTGGCCAAACTGGAGCCGAAAGAAAAACAGAAAAAATTCATCTGTACTATCGATGAGGCTCTCAACAGCGAACATAAATTGTGCTGCGAGCGCGCATATTGTCTAAAACCAGACGCTGAGTTGAAAGGACGGGAGGGAGAAGTGCTTCTGGTGGTATCGTGTGGAGAGGCAATCGGAATAATTACGGAGTTCGATTGGCTCTGATGGCTGGCGGACAGCAGAAACAGCCCCCGCGGTAACCCGCCCTCAAAGAATAAACCGCGACAGGTCGGCGCTCTTGGCGAGTTCGCCGACGCGTTCGTGGACCTGGGCGGCGTCGATCGTCACCGATTCGCCGCCGCGGTCCGACGCCGTGAAGCTGATTTCCTCCAGCAGCTTCTCCAGCACGGTGTGCAGGCGGCGCGCGCCGATATTCTCGACCTGGGAGTTGATGTCGGCGGCGAGTTCCGCGAGCGCGTCCACCGCGTCCTCGGTGAAGTCGAGCGTCAGCTCCTCCGTGCCCATCAGCGCCTTGTATTGCGTGATGAGGCTGGCTTCCGGCTCGGTCAGGATGCGCCGGAAGTCCTCGCGCGTCAGCGCCGCGAGCTCGACCCGGATCGGCAGCCGGCCCTGGAGTTCGGGCAGCAGGTCCGACGGCTTGGCGAGGTGGAACGCGCCCGAGGCGATGAACAGGACATGGTCGGTCTTCACCGCGCCGTGCTTGGTGGCGACCGTCGTCCCCTCGATCAGCGGCAGCAGGTCGCGCTGTACGCCCTCGCGGCTGACATCGGCGCTGACCCGGTCCGACCGCGCGCAGATCTTGTCCACCTCGTCGATGAACACGATGCCGTCCTGCTCGACCGTGTGGATCGCTTCGCGCGTGAGCGCGTCGTCGTCGAGCAGCTTGTCGCTTTCCTCGGCGATCAGCGCCTCATAGCTCTCGACGACCGACAGCTTGCGGGTCTTGGTGCGCCCGCCGCCCATCGCCTTGCCGAAGATATCGCCCAGATTGATCATGCCCATCTGCGCGCCCGGCATTCCGGGGATGTCCATGGTCGGCAGCGAGAGGCCGCCCGCGTCCTCCAGCTCCAGTTCGATCTCGCGGTCGTCGAGCGTGCCGTCGCGCAGCAGCTTGCGGAACTTCTCGCGGGTGTCGCGGGCGGCAGTCTTGCCGACCAGCGCGTCGATGACCCGCTCCTCGGCGGCGCCGTGGGCCTGCGCCTCGACCTCCTTGCGCCGGCGTTCGCGGGTCTGGTGGATCGCGATCTCCACCAGGTCGCGCACAATGCTCTCGACATCGCGGCCAACATAGCCGACCTCGGTGAACTTCGTCGCTTCCACCTTCAGGAACGGCGCCTGGGCGAGCCGGGCGAGCCGCCGGGCGATCTCGGTCTTGCCGACGCCGGTCGGCCCGATCATCAGGATGTTCTTGGGCAGCACCTCGTCGCGCAGCGCCTCGGGAAGCTGCTGGCGGCGCCAGCGGTTGCGCAGCGCAATGGCCACGGCGCGCTTGGCGTCGTCCTGGCCGACGATGAAGCGGTCGAGCTCGGAAACGATCTCCCGGGGGCTGAACGAACTCACGGCGTCTCCAGGCTCTCGATGGTCAGGGTCTCATTGGTATAGATGCAGATGCCGGCGGCGATTTCCATGGCGCGGCGCGCGACGGCCTCCGCATCGATGCCGTCGATGGGATAGAGCGCGCGCGCCGCCGCCAGCGCAAAAGCCCCGCCGGAGCCGATGCCGATCAGCCCGTCCTCGGGCTCCAGCACATCTCCGTTGCCGGTCAGCACCAGCGAGACGTCCCGGTCGGCCACCGCCATCATCGCCTCCAGCCGGCGCAGATAGCGGTCCGTGCGCCAATCCTTCGCCATCTCGACGCAGGCCCGCGCCAGCTGCCCCTTATATTGCTCCAGCTTGCCTTCGAGGCGTTCGAACAGCGCGAAAGCGTCGGCCGTCGCGCCCGCAAAGCCCGCGATCACCTTGCCGTCGCCGAGGGAGCGCACCTTGCGCGCATTCGCCTTCAGCACCGTCGGCCCGAGCGTGACCTGCCCGTCGCCGGCAATCACCACCCGGCCGCCCTTGCGCACCGAAAGGATGGTGGTGCCGTGCCAGGAAGGCGTCTCGTTGTCGGTCATGGCCCCGTTCCTCCGGGAAGCGCGCACATGGGGTTTAGGCGCACCGGCCCCGCCGTTCAAGGCCGCCGGCCCGAACCGGCTACGGCCCCCCGGCTGCCGCTACTTCCACACCCCCGACGCCGTCGGCAAGGTGGACAGGAACAGGCCGACCCAGGTCGGGCGCGCCCTGCACCAGCTCGGCATCGAGCACATCGCCGCCTACTCGCCCGAGGCCCGCGGTCGCTCTGAGCGCGCCTTCGGAACCCTCCAGGACCGCCCGGTCAAGGAACTCGCGCTGGCGGGGATCGCAACAGCCGAGGCAGCGAACCGCTTCATCGCCGATACCTACCTGCCCGACCACAACCGGCGCTTCGCCACCGAGCCCGAACTCGACGATAGCGCCTTCGTGCCGCTCCTCCGGCCAGGTCGATGACATCCTGTGCATCCAGGCAGAGCGCACCGTCGCAAACGACAACACCGTGCGATACGAAAACCGGGTCCTGCAAATCCCCGCCGGACCCGCCAGACCCCACTACGTCAAGGCAAGGGTCCGCGTGCACGAATATCCCGATGGAACCCTCGCCCTCTTCCACGGTCCCCGATGCCTCGCCCGATACCAGAGCGACGGCACGATCATCGAAACCCCAACCCGGCAGGCCGCGTGATCCGCTTCGACGCCACCCACCGAAAACCCTGTGGACAACAAAAACGGAAGCGGCCAATCCTTGTGCTACCAAAACCGGTCAAATCTACTTGCTAACGACATGCCCCGGCTGCGCGGGCGGCCCGGCTAGTCCTCGCGCACGCCGGCGGCGAGGTAGCCGCCGTCCACCGGGAGCACGACGCCGTTGACATAGGCTGCCGCCTCACCGGCGAGGAACACCGCCGCGTCCGCCATCTCCTCCGTGAGGCCGTAGCGCCCGGCCGGGATCATGCGCTTGTAGTTGGCGCGCGCCGCCGGTGTGTGGTGGACACGGGTGAGTTCGGTATCGACCGGCCCCGGCGCAATGGCGTTCACCGTGATGCCGAAGGGCGCCAGCTCATGCGCCGCCTGCTGGGTGAGCGCGATGACGCCCGCCTTGGAGATGCCGTAAGCCGTGCGCTCGGCGCCGGCGCGCACGCCGGAGATGGACGCGATATTGATGATGCGCCCGTAGCCGGCATCGGCCATGGCGCGCGCCGCCTCCTGGGCGCAATAGAAGCTGCCATGGAGGTTGACCCGGAGGATCCGGTCGAAGTCTTCCGGCGTCACGTCGAAGAAGGCGTGCCGGAGGCTGTTGCCGGCCACATTGGCGAGAATGTCGATGCGCCCGTGGCGCGCGACGGTCTCCGCGGTGAGCCGCCGGGCGTCCTCCGGGTTGGACACATCGATAACGAGGCCGTCCGGGCCGAGCCCGTCCGGCTTGAGGTCCGCTGCCACCACCTCGGCCCCTTCGGCGCGGAAGGCGGCGGCTATCGCCCCGCCGATTCCCCCACCAGCCCCCGTCACCGCCGCAACCCGCCCCTGCAACCGCATCGTTCTTCTCCCTGTTCGCTAAATAGCCCACCACTCGGTAGCCCGTTCCCGCGCCCCGGTCCAGAACCCGTTGACAGGGCCGGCGGCGGTCCCCTATAAGCGCGGCGTCATGTTCGATCTTCGCGGCATTCTGCTTCTCGGCCTTACCGGCGCTCGCCGGGCCTGAGCGGCTGTCCGGCGGGTGTAATCGTACCGCCGTCGAACTCCCTCACATTGCCAGTTCCAGAGTCGCAGCGCCCGTAATGGACGCGCCGCGCGGAAACCGAGGACCGCTTCGTAGCCATGCCCAGCATCGATCCGACCGACAAATACCCGCCCTTCCAGCCGATCGACCTGCCCGACCGGACCTGGCCGGGCGCCGTCATCACCCACCCGCCCATCTGGTGCTCCGTCGATCTGCGCGACGGCAACCAGGCGCTCGTGGAGCCGATGGGCCTCCGGCGGAAGCTGCGCATGTTCGAGGAGCTCGTGCGCCTCGGCTTCAAGGAGATCGAGGTCGGCTTCCCCTCCGCCAGCCAGACCGATTTCGACTTCTGCCGCCATATCATCGACGAGGACATGATCCCCGAGGATGTCACCATCCAGGTGCTCACCCAGTCGCGCGAGGAGCTGATCCGGCGCTCCTTCGAGGCCATTGCCGGGTCGCGCCGCGCCATCGTCCACCTCTACAACTCGACCTCGACGCTCCAGCGCCGCGTTGTCTTCGGCCAGGACCGGGACGGCATCACCAGGATTGCCGTCGATGGCGCGAAACTCATCAAGGAGCTGACGCCGACCGTCCCGGAGACGGAGGTCATCTACCAGTATTCGCCGGAGAGCTTCACCGGCACTGAGCTCGACTACGCCAGGGAGATCTGCGACGCGGTTTCGGAGGTCTGGCAGCCGACGCCCGAGCGCAAGATGATCGTCAACCTGCCGGCCACGGTCGAGATGGCGACGCCGAACATCTACGCCGACCAGATCGAGTGGATGCACCGCAACCTCGTCCGGCGCGACAGCATCGTGCTGAGCCTGCACCCGCATAACGACCGGGGCACCGGCGTCGCCGCCGCCGAGCTCGCCTTCATGGCCGGCGCGGAGCGCATAGAAGGCACGCTGTTCGGCAATGGCGAGCGCACCGGCAATGTCGATATCGTGACGCTCGCGATCAACATGTACACCCAGGGCGTCGATCCGGCCCTCGACTTCTCGGACATCAACCGCACCATCGAGGTGGCCGAGCATTGCAACCGCCTGCCGGTCCATCCGCGCCATCCCTGGGCGGGCGAGCTGGTCTATACCGCCTTCTCGGGCTCGCACCAGGACGCGATCAAGAAGGGCTTCACCGCGCTGGAGCAGGCGAACAGCCCGGTCTGGGAAGTGCCCTACCTGCCCATCGACCCGGCCGATCTCGGCCGCACCTACGAGACCGTGGTCAGGATCAACAGCCAGTCCGGCAAGGGCGGCATCGCCTATATCCTGGAGCGCTCGTTCGGCGTCTCGCTGCCACGCTCGGTGCAGGTCGAGTTCAGCCAGCAGGTGCAGCAGATCGCCGACGAGACCGAGGAGGAGCTGGCACCGGCGCGCATCTGGCAGGCGTTCGAGGAGGCTTATCTCAAGGCCACGGCACCGCTGGAGTTCGTCTCGGACGCGACCCGGCCCGACCCCCATGCCACGGAAATGCGGATCATGACCGCGACATTGCGCGAGAACGGCATCGAGCGGACCGTCACCGGGCGCGGCAACGGGCCGATCGACGCCTATATGGATGCGCTGCGCCAGACCTACGGCCTCGACCTCACGCTGACCGACTTCCACGAGCATGCGGTCGGCAAGGGTGCCGGCGCGACGGCGGCGGCTTTCGTGCAGATGACGCGGCCCGACGGCGGCACCGTCCACGGCGCCGGCATGGACCCGGACATCGTCTCCGCCTCCCTCAAGGCAGTAACCAGCGCCGTCAACCGCGCAGGCAGCCTCTCGCTTTAGTGAGGGTAACGGGCGTAGCGGCCCGCAATCGGCCGGAAGCCCGACCCGGTCAGGACCGCTCGTAGGCGAGGTTGGGGGCGAGCCAGCGTTCGGCCTCCGCGAGGTCCATGCCCTTGCGGCGGGCGTAGTCCTCCACCTGGTCGCGATCGATCCGCCCGACGCCGAAATAGCGGGCCTCCGGATGGGCGAAATAGAGCCCGGAGACCGAGGACGCGGGGGTCATGGCGCAACTCTCGGTAAGCTCCATGCCCGCATTCCGCTCCGCATCGAGCAGACGGAAGAGCGTGCGCTTCTCGGTGTGGTCCGGGCAGGCGGGATAGCCGGGCGCGGGGCGGATACCGCGATAGGCCTCGGCAACCAGCTCTTCGTTCGACAGGCGTTCGTCGGGCGCATAGCCCCATAGCTCGCGGCGCACGCGCTCATGCAGGCATTCGGCGAAGGCCTCCGCCAGCCGGTCGCCGAGCGCCTTCGCCATGATCGCGCTGTAGTCGTCGCGCTCCGCCTCGAAGGCGCGCGCGCGGGGCTCGATGCCGTCCCCGGCCGTCACGGCGAAGGCGCCGATATAGTCAGGCGTTCCGGGGGGCGCCACGAAATCCGCGAGCGCAAGGTTCGGGCGGTCCCGACGGCCGCGCTGCATCTGCTGGCGGAGGGTGTGGAGGGTCGCGAGGCGCCGCGAACGGTCCTCGTCGGCGAACAGGGCGATATCGTCGTCGCCGTCGCGGTTCGCGGGCCAGATGCCGGCAACCGCCCGCGGCCGGGTCCAGCCTTCGGAGACCAGTCGCTCCAGCATCGCCTGCGCGTCGGCGTAGAGGCTGCGCGCCGCCTCGCCGACCTCGGAATCGTCGAGGATGTCGGGGAAGCGCCCTGCGAGTTCCCAAGCGGCGAAGAAGGGCTGCCAGTCGATATAGCGTGCAAGCTCCGCCAGGTCCCAGCCATCGAATACATGAAGGCCGGGCGCGGCGGGAACCGGCGGCGCATGGGCGCGCCAGTCGGTCTCCATGCGGTTGGCGCGCGCCTCCTCCAGCGTGGCGCGCGGGCGCCGTCCGCCGGACTTGCCATGCGCCTCGCGCAGGCGGTCGTAGTCGGCGCGGACTTTGCCGGCATAATCGGCGCGGCGCTCCGGCGACATCAGCGTGCCGACGACGCCGACGGCGCGGGAGGCGTCCGTCACATGCACCAGCGGGCCGTCGTAGTTGGGCGCGATGCGCACGGCTGTGTGCGCCTTGCTGGTCGTCGCCCCGCCGATCAGCAGCGGCAGCTCGAAGCCCTCGCGCGTCATCTCGGCGGCCACGAAGCACATCTCGTCCAGGCTCGGCGTAATCAGGCCGGAGAGCCCGATGATGTCCACCCTCTCGCTCTTCGCCGTTTCCAGGATGCGGGCGGCAGGCGTCATCACGCCGAGATCGACGATCTCGTAATTGTTGCACTGGAGCACCACGCCCACGATGTTCTTGCCGATATCGTGGACATCGCCCTTGACCGTGGCGAGCAGCACCTTGCCGGCCGAGAAGGATTCGGTGTCGGCCTTCTCGGCCTCAAGGAAAGGCGTGAGCCAGGCGACGGCGCGTTTCATCACGCGCGCGCTCTTGACGACTTGCGGCAGGAACATCTTGCCCTCGGCGAACAGGTCGCCGACATGGTTCATGCCGGCCATCAGCGGCCCCTCGATCACCGACAGCGGACGCCCGAGCGCCAGCCGGGCCTCCTCGACATCCTCCTCGATCCACTCGGCGATGCCCTTCGTCAGCGCATGGGAGAGACGCTCATCGACCGGCTGGCTGCGCCAGGAGAGGTCGGCGGCGATCTCCTTCGACCGGCCCCGGAAGCTTTCGGCGAGATCGACCAGGCGTTCGGTCGCATCGGCGCGGCGGTTGAGCAGCACATCCTCGACCGCCTCGCGCAATTGCCCCGGAATGTCCTCATAGACCGGCAGCCGCCCGGCATTGACGATGGCCATGTCGAGGCCGGCGGGAATCGCGTGGTAGAGGAAGGCCGCATGCATGGCCTCGCGCACGGTATCGTTGCCCCGGAAAGCGAAGGAGACGTTGGAGAGCCCGCCCGAAACCTTGGCATAAGGCAGGCCCGCCTTGATGAGCCGGGCCGCCTCGATGAAGGCGACGGCGTAGTTGTCATGCTCCTCGATGCCGGTCGCCACGGCGAAGATGTTGGGGTCGAAGACGATGTCCTCGGGCGGGAAGCCCGCCTCGTCCAGCAGCAGGCGGTAGCTGCGCTCGCAGATCGCGAATTTGCGCTCGGCCGTCTCCGCCTGGCCCTCCTCGTCGAAGGCCATCACCACGGTGGCCGCGCCGTAGCGGCGGATGCGGCGCGCCTGGTCGAGGAAGGGCTCCTCGCCCTCCTTCAGGCTGATCGAGTTCACGATGGCCTTGCCCTGGACGCATTTCAGCCCCGCCTCGATCACCGACCACTTGGAGGAATCGATCATGATCGGCACGCGCGCGATGTCCGGCTCGCCGGCGATCATGTTCAGGAAGACGGTCATGGTGCGCTCGCTGTCGAGCATGCCCTCGTCCATGTTGATGTCGATGACCTGCGCGCCGTTCTCGACCTGCCGGCGGGCCACATCGAGCGCGGCCTCGTAGTCGTCCGCCTCGATCAGGCGGCGAAAGACCGCCGATCCGGTGACATTGGTGCGCTCGCCGATATTGATGAAGCGGGCGCTTGCGCGCGCGAACTCCTCGTTCATACCGCAGCGACGAAGGGTTCGAGCCCGGCGAGCCGCATGCGCCGTTCGATGCCGGGCGGCTTGCGCGGCGGCACGCCCGCCACGGCTTCGGCGATGGCCGCAATATGCGCGGGCGTGGTGCCGCAGCAGCCGCCGACCAGGTTGACCAGCCCGTCCCGCGCCCAGGCGCCCAGATGGGCCGCGGTCGCCTCCGGCGTCTCGTCATAGCCGCCGAAGGCGTTGGGCAGGCCGGCATTGGGATAGGCCGAAATCAGCGTATCCGCCGAGCGCGCCATCTCGGCGAGGAAGCCGCGCATCTGCTCCGCGCCGAGCGCGCAATTGAGGCCGACGGCGAAGGGCCGGGCATGGCGCACCGAATACCAGAAAGCCTCCGGCGTCTGGCCGGAGAGCGTGCGGCCCGACAGGTCCACCACCGTGCCGGAAACGATCACCGGCAGGCGGCCGCCGCGCGCCTCGAAGACCTCCTCGACGGCGTAGAGCGCGGCCTTGGCGTTCAGCGTGTCGAACACCGTCTCGACGATGAGCAGGTCCGCCCCGCCGTCGATGAGGCCCTCGGCAGCTTCCCGGTAGGCCGCGCGCAGCGTGTCGAAATCGGTATTGCGCACCGACGGATCCTCGACATCGGGGGAGATCGAGGCTGTGCGGTTGGTCGGCCCGATGGCGCCCGCGACCCAGCGCGGCCGTCCGTCCCGGCGGCCGTCCACGGCAGTGCGGGCGATCCGGGCGGCCTCCCGGTTGATCTCGCCGGCGAAGCCCTCCATGCCGTAATCGGCGAGCGCAACCCGGGTGGCGTTGAAGCTGTTGGTCTCGAGAATGTCGGCGCCGGCGTCCAGGAAGTCGTTGTGGATGTCGGCCACGGCGTCCGGCTGCGTCAGGTTCAGCAGGTCGTTATTGCCTTTGAGGTCCCGGTTCCAGTCGGCGAAGCGCGCGCCGCGGAAGTCGGCCTCCTCCAGGCCGAGCTGCTGGATCATGGTCCCCATCGCGCCGTCGAGAACGAGGATGCGTTCCCCGGCCGCCGCCTCCAGCGCCGCCGTGCAGTCTTTCGCCATAGCCTCCGAACCCGCTTTCGGGCCGATTTCCGCCCGCCGGGAGGTATAGCCGCTTCGCCGCGCCAGGCAAGCCGGGCGGCCTTTTTCCGCCGCCCTGCTGCCAGCCCGGACGGCACGCAGCGGAGATACGGGCCCGCTTCCGAGCGGCCGGCGCGGGGCGTTCCGGCAGGTCGCCTCGGGGGATCCGCGTTCCCGAATCGATGGCCGCGGCCATCGACGGAACGGGCGGAGCGCACGCCCGGCGGCCTCGACGGACCTTGAGCGGCCGGTCCGGGCAGGGTAAGGGGCGATTGCCCGAACGGAACGGAGAGAGGTGCGGGGCCATGTTCATCGACGGAGTCTGGTGCGAAGCGGCCGGCGGCGGGCGCTTCCGGGTGACGAATCCGGCGAACGGGGAGACCGTGGGCGATGTGCCGGACGGCGGCGGCGCCGATGCGGTGCGGGCAATAGACGCGGCCGAGCGCGCCTTTGCCGGCTGGGCGGGGCAGACGGCCTATGACCGCTCGCGCGTCCTCTACCGCGCCTGGGAGATCATGACCGAGCGGGCGGAGGACCTGGCCCGCACGATGACGCTCGAACAGGGCAAGCCGCTCCGCGCGGCGCGCAACGAGGTGCGCTACGGCGCGGACTTCCTGCTCTGGTATGCCGAGGAAGCCAAGCGCGTCTATGGCGAGACCATTCCGGCGCCGCGCGGCGACCAGCGCTTCATGGTGATGCGCCAGCCGGTCGGCGTCGCCGCCGCCATCACGCCCTGGAACTATCCGGTCTCGATGGTGACGCGCAAGGTGGCGCCCGCCATCGCCGCCGGCTGCACCATCGTGCTGAAGCCCGCCGAGGCGACGCCGCTATCCGCGGTCAAGGTGTTCGAGTGCCTGGAGGCGGCGGGTGTGCCGGCGGGCGTCGTCAACCTCGTGACGGCTGAGGACCCCGCGCCCATCGGCGACGCCTTCCTGACCGATCCGCGCGTGCGGAAGATCACCTTCACCGGCTCGACCGAGGTCGGCAAGCAGATCGCCGCGCGCGCCGCCGCAAGCATGAAGCGCGTCTCGCTGGAGCTCGGCGGCCATGCGCCCTTCCTGGTGCTGGAGGACGCCGACCCCGTCCATGCGGCGAAGGGGGCGGCACTGGTCAAGTTCCTGAATACCGGCCAGGCCTGCATCTGCCCGAACCGCATCTTCGTGCATGAGGATGCCGTCGATGCCTTCACGGAGGAGTTCGTCTCCCGCGTCGGCCGGATGCGGGCGGGCAACGGGCTCGAGGACGGCGTGCAGATCGGCCCGCTGGTCGATGAGGCGGCCGTCGAGAAGGTCGAGCGCCAGGTGGCCGACGCTGCCGGGCGCGGGGCCGAGGTGCTCTGCGGCGGCCGCCGGATGACCGAGGGCGCGCTCGCGAAGGGCACCTTCTATGCCCCGACCGTGCTGGCCGGCGTCGCGCCCGACATGCTGATCTACCGCGAGGAGACGTTCGGGCCCGTCGCGCCGATCATTCCGTTCCGGGACGAGGGCGAGGCGCTCGCCATGGCCAACGACACCCATTACGGCCTCGCCTCCTATGTCTATACGCGCGACATGGCCAAGGCCTTCCGGATGTTCGAGGGGCTCAATTTCGGTATCGTCGGCATCAACGACATCAACCCGACCGCCGCCGCGGCGCCGTTCGGCGGCTCGAAGGAGAGCGGCCTCGGCCGGGAAGGCGGCCATGAGGGCATCGCCGAATATCTGGAGACCAAGCTCGGCGGATTCTCTATCTGACGGCGACGGGCGCCCGGCCCTCCTTCGTCACCCCGGACGCTGCGCCGGCGGGGAACCGATCGGGACGATGCAGATGACGGATTTTTCGACGGTCTTCATCGAGGGGACGCCGCGCCTCGCCCTCGACCGGGCCGGGTCGGGTCCTCTGGTGTTCTTCCTGCACGGGATCGGCGGCAACCGGTCGAACTGGACCGCCCAGATCGAAGCGCTACGCCACAGCTTCCATGCCGTCGCCTGGGACGCGCGCGGCTACGGCGGTTCGGACGACTACGAAGGCGCGCTCGATTTCGGGGATTTCGCGCGCGACGCACTCAGGGTGCTCGACCGTTTCGGGGCGGAGCGGGCGCATCTGGTCGGGCTCTCGATGGGCGGGCGGATCGCCCAGGACTTCCATGCCCGGTTCCCCGACCGGGTCGCCACCCTGGTGCTGTGCGACACGAGGGCGGATTTCCAGGAATCCATGACGCCCGGGCAGCGCGCAGAGTTCATCCGGCTGCGCCAGACACCGCTCAAGGCGGGCAAGGAACCGCGCGACATCGCGGATGCGCTGGTGGAAAGCCTGGTCGCGCCCGGCGCAGACGACCGGGCTCGCCGGCAGCTCTGGGAGAGCATCGCCGCGCTCCACAAGGACTCCTACCTGAAGACGATCGAGGCCTCGCTCTCCTTCGACCGGTCCGCCGACATCGACCGGATCGAAGTTCCGACGCTCCTGCTCTACGGCGAACATGACCGGCTGACCCCGCCAGCTATCGGAAGGGCGTTGCACGAACGCATCGCCGGCTCGGAATTCGTCGAGATCGAAGGCGCCGGACATCTTTCCAACATCGAACGGCCCGAGGCGTTCAACGCAGCGCTGCTCGCCTTTCTCGGCAGGCATCGCGACCGCGCCGTCCCCAATTTGTCACCCCGGACGTCGCGCCAGCGGCGAGCCGGGGTCTAGGCTGTCGAGGTCTCGCCGGGTATCGAGGGCGGTGCTGGACCCCGGACTTCCGCTTCGCTCCATCCGGGGTGACAATGGGAGGCTCGCCGCTGGCGCCGCGTCCGGAGCGGCAGGCGGTCGGATTGAATTGGGGAGGGAAACGGCATGGCGGAAGAGCGATTCGACTATATCGTCGTGGGGGCCGGCTCGGCCGGCGCGGTACTGGCCAACCGGCTTTCGGCGGACCCGGCCACGCGCGTGCTGCTGCTGGAGGCGGGCCGGCCGAGCCACCCCTGGTCGGCCATTCCCGTCGGCTTCGCCCGGCTGATCGACAACCCCGCCGCCAATTGGCTCTATTCCTCGGAGCCCGAGGAGAACACCGGCGGGCGGCGCATCCCCGTGCCGCGCGGGCGGCTGCTGGGCGGGTCCTCCTCGATCAACGGCATGGTGTTCGTGCGCGGCCAGGCGGGGGATTTTGACGGCTGGGCGCAGCTCGGCAATCGCGGCTGGTCCTATCGCGACGTGCTGCCGGTGTTCCGCCGGATGGAGAGCTATGCCGGCGGCGAGGACGAGTTCCGGGGGCGGAACGGCCCGCTGAAGGTCACCGACCCCGCGGAAAGCGGCCCGCTCTACGACGCGATCATCGGCGCGGGGGAGGAGATCGGCCTCGCCTACAACGCAGATTACAACGGCGCCTCGCAGGACGGCATCTCGATGACGCAGGCGTCGATTTCCGGCGGGCGGCGCATGAGCACGGCGCGCTGCTATCTGGACCCCGTGCGTTCACGGCAGAACCTCGATATCCGCGCCAACGCGCCGACGGAGGCGCTGCTGTTCGAGGGCCGGCACTGCACCGGCGTGCGCTACCGGCGCGGCGGCGAGGTCCATGAGGCCCATGCCGACGCCGAGGTGGTCGTAAGCGCGGGCTCCGTTGCCTCGCCGCAATTGCTGGAACTATCCGGCATCGGCCAGCCGGAGCGGCTGAAGGCGCTCGGCATTCCGGTCGTCCATGAACTGCCAGGCGTCGGCGAGAACCTGCGGGACCATTACGCGCCGCGCATGAAATGGAGCATCCTGGCGAAGGGCCTGACCTATAACGACAAGAGCCGCGGCCTCGGGCTCGTCTGGCAGGCCGTGAAGTTCGCCGCGACCCGTACCGGCCTGCTGAGCCTGCCCGCCTCGCCGGTGCGCGCCTATATCCGCACCCGGCCGGGGCTGGCGAGCCCCGATGCCATGATTTCGTTCATCCCGTTCCTCGCCACGCCGAATTTCAAGTTGGCGAAGGAATCGGGCGTGACGGTCATCACCCATCCGCTGCGCTCGGAGAGCACCGGCAGCATCCATGCGGCCTCGGCCGACCCGGGCGCGCGCCCGGAAATCCGTTTCAACTTCCTGTCCGCCGAGATCGACCGCGAGATCACGCTCGGCGGCATGCGCATGACGCGCAAGCTGATGGGCGCGCCGGCGCTTGCCGGGATCGTCGGCGAGGAGACCGCGCCCGGCGAAAGGCTGGAGGGCGACGACGAGCTGATTGCCTGGGTGAAGGAGAACGCCGAAACCGCCTACCACCCCATCGGCACCTGCAAGATGGGCTCCGACCCGATGGCCGTGGTCGATGACCGGCTCCGCGTCCACGGCATGGAGGGCCTGCGCGTCGCCGACGCCTCGATCATGCCCACGCTAACCTCCGGCAACACCAACGCCCCCTCCATCATGATCGGCGAGAAGGCCGCGGAGATGATCCTGGCGGGGGTGTGAGGGGAGGCAAGGAACACCACCAATCTTCCCACCGTCCTGCTCGTTTGCTCATATCGTCCCAAGAACAACGGACTCATATCATGAATTCTAATTTCCATATCGAGAGAGACCCGCGACTTATTTTCAGGTACTTCCCCGAGATTATTTCTCTCGGGAATGTTGAAAGCCACTCACTCGGGTTTTTGCCAAAACAAGCTATACAAGATGGAATCTCCGGCCGAAAAATGCTAATTGCAATTGATCAATCTGTAGAACCGCAAGAATTTATCGGTTATTTGCTCTACAGTGGTGTGTTTCCCCATGCCAAAATTCAACAAATAGTAACAACCAAAAATTACCGTAATTGTGGTGTGGCGTCTACACTTCTTCGTTCTCTGATCGTTGATCTAGAAAATGTTGGTTTCATGACAATTCGAGCAGACATCGGATCTGATTTACCAGAGTCTCTCGCGTTTTATCGTAGAAAAGGCTTTATAAAAGTTAAAACGCGGTCAGGCGGCACATCAAGAAATAGACAAATAATTACGCATATATTGGACTTGAACACTGATACTTTATTCACAAGGTCCTTTAATTCAGGTGATTACATTGATCTTGGGATTCGTATCCGCAGCGCGCGAGAAATATCTTTCTTCGCATTAGACCTAAATGTTTACTTTGATTTGGTCAAAGATCGATCCCAGTCGGAGGCGGCACGAAAATTATTTGGGGCTGCCCTCGATCATCAGGTCCGCTTGATGGTAGCAGATGAGTTCGTCGCGGAGCTTCGCCGAACATCAGATTCAGAAGTAGAGGATCCGATTTTAGAACTTGCCTTGCGTCTACCTCGGATGCCGAAGGCTGATCGCGCTCAGCTAACTCACCTTCAAACGCAGGTGCACGATCTCGTCTTTGATGGTGGCCGAGTGCCCGGCGCCGAAAGCCGCCAAGCATGGAGCGATGCCGGCCATCTAGCGCACGCGGCTCTCGCTCGCGCATCCGCTTTCATTACGCGTGATGGGGCCATTTTGACTAGTCGAGAGTCACTACTACGCCGGTTCGGAATCGATGTGCTCTCCGTACAGGAATTACTAATCACACTCCCATCCAATACTGAAGACGGTCCGCTGAGCACACAGTATGGAGCGAAATTCGTATGCGCGACTGCTGGTGCTGACACGATCCGGGCCTACATGCGTCGCGAAGGTCTGCCTTCGCAGCTGATTGCGGACTTTGCTACGGAGACCGAATATTCCGCCAAGGCAACGCGGTTGGCGATAACGGGAGAACACGATACCTTGGCCTGTGGTGTGTTGCTCAGTCCCCGCGCACCGCGCGAGGCATGCCGGTTGTTCATCCATGCCGGGCCGAATGTGCGCAACAATGAGCTATACATTGACCATTTGCTCGATTCCTTATTGCGGGAGGCAACCAAGACGGGATCGACCTCCGTTGCGCTCGAGCCTGCTGAAGGCGTGCGTTCGTTACTAATAGCTGCCCGAGCTCGCGGCTTCTCACGGAAGTCGACTGCGGCAATTTGGACAAAGGTGGCGTTGGGGCGGCCAGTTACACCTCGATCTTGGAATGGCAGCGTGCAAAATTTGAGGCTGCGGACCGGTGTGGAGTTACCTACAGCAATGCCAGTTGGAAATGTTGCTGAAAATTTTCCAATTAGAACCAGGCAGAATATAGAATTCCGAGTGTCGCTTAGAGTATTGGAGAATATGTTGAGTCCAGCACTTTTTATTCGACCAGATCAAGACGGTGTTATCGTACCAATTACACGAGGTTACTCTGAATTGCTTCTAGGAGATAACATGCAAATGTCGTTAGCTATAGAAGATAAAAAGGACGCGATATTCCTCTTTAGGAGAGCATATGTAAATGCTCCTAGAGCAGCTCACGCTATGCTCCCAGACTCTCCTATACTGTTTTATGAGTCGAAGAAGACGGGTGGGGTGGGAGGTGTAGTAGCCGCGGCTCGTATTGTCGATACTGAAATTCGAGATAAGGCGGACGTACCTAAGGGGTCGCTAAGGAGATTAGTTGTCGATGACATTTCGAGTTTTTCTAATACTCAGGAAATCTTGGTAACAAGTTTCGAAAATATTTTCATTTTCCCGTATCCAGTACCCTTAGATTGGCTCAAAGGAGTAGGAGCAGCAGATAACGCAAATTTGATTACAGCTAGGCGGATTTCTGGAGCAATAGTGGGGAGAGTTTTGGATAAGGGTTGGAATGATGAATAATATCATTGACGCAATCATTTCGATTCATCCTGACTATGCAGAAGCTATACTGGCAGGAGAGAAGACTGTGGAGTTACGTCGCAGAATACCAAACTTACAAGAAGGGACGCGCTTATGGATATATGCAACAAGACCAATTGGAGCAGTTTTAGGTTCAGCCATGGTTCAGGAGGTTATCGAAGGAACTCCGGAGGAAATTTGGAATAAGTGTTTGCATTCTATTGCCATAGATCAAGGGAAATTCGACGAATATTTTAGCGGCACGGATCGAGCGGTCGCACTAGTGCTTGTTGATGTGTTGAGACGGCGTCAGATAGGAATTGAGGAATTGCGGCAATTTTCGGAAGGATTCCATCCTCCACAAGTATTGAAGCGTCTTTCTCCGCGGAATGCCGATTGGTTGTCAAGGCAAGCGAAGGTATTGGCGTAGAGGTGGCGGCCTGCACGGAGGTCGGGGTACAGTTGGCACCGGATTTATCTATGTCGAGTAGGCTTGGGGGACCTCAAGGCCGACACCACCCGCGGCCGGGCGGGCGGGCGGGCGAGCGGTTGTGGGGTGGGCGGTTGTTTGGCGGGTGGCGGGATCGCGAATTTGGCGATTTTCGAAATATGTTCTCGTTATCGGAAATAATACCGGATTGGGGTTGACCTCCGGGTAATCCATGGCCAAATGGGCCGGGAGGCAAGGATGCGGCATCCTGGGGGCCGCTTCGCCTTCCGTGCCGGCGCCGGCGCGAAAAAATACCCGAGACGCTGACGGGAGACGTGCGTCCTGCGCTTGTCCGGCTCGCGCGCGCGCAGGCGCAATCAGGCGCGCGAACCGCGCCGGCGCCGACACGGGCGGGCGGGCGCGTGCGATACGCGCGAATCAGGGTCCCGCCGCTTGGGCGAGCCGGCGGCGGGGAGAATGGAACGAAGAGGGATCGGGAGGAGCGACCCATGCCGGAGACGCGAAGCCGGGGAAGCCGGACGGAATACCCGGAACCCTTCGCCGGCAAGACGGCTATATGCCCGAACGGGTCTTCGTATATGCGGCATCCGCATGGGGACCATGACAAAACATGACATATCATGACACTTCGCAAGGGTCCCGGCAGCCGCGCCGCCCGGCTTCTGCCGGAACCGGGGACCGGATACACATCGAACGGAGGTCGGGATGACGGCTTTTACGGACTACGAGAACCAAGATGCGGTCGGGCTGGCCGGGCTGGTGGCGCGGGGCGAGACCACGCCGGAGGCGCTGCTGGAGGCCGCAATCGAGCGGGTCGAGGCGCGCAACGGGGCCGTCAACGCGGTCACCGCCCGGCTCTACGACTACGGTCGCCAAGCCATCGCCGAGGGCCTGCCCGACGGTCCGCTCAAGGGCGTGCCCTATCTGCTGAAGGACCTCGGCGCCTCCCTTGCCGGCTGCCCGACCACAAGGGGCTGCAAGTTCTTCGCAGACGTCGTGCCGGCGGAAGACAGCGAACTCGTGAAGCGGGTGAAGCGCGCCGGCATGGTGATCTTCGGGCGGACCAACACCTGCGAGCTCGGCCTCAGCCTGACATGCGAGCCGCAATTGCACGGACCCACGAAGAACCCCTGGGACCCCGCACGCATATCCGGCGGCTCCAGCGGCGGCGCGGCCGCCGCCGTCGGGGCGCGCATGCTGCCGGCGGCGCACGCCTCGGACGGCTTCGGCTCGATCCGCGCGCCGGCGGCCTGTTGCGGCCTTGTCGGCCTGAAGCCGACCCGCGGCCGCAACACCATGGCGCCCTATATGGGCGAAGGGCTGAACGGCCTTTCCACCGAACATGCCGTCACGCTCAGCCTGCGCGACAGCGCGGCAATCCTCGATGCCACACGAGGGCCCGGCGGCGGCGATCCTTACAGCGCAGCGCCGCCGGCCCGCCCTTTCCTGGATGAGGTCGGCGCCGATCCCGGCAGCTTGCGTATCGCCTTCACCCGCCGGACGCCGAACGGCGCCCCGGTCGAGGCGGACGCGCTCCGTGTGCTGGAGGAAACCGCAAGCCTGGCCGCCGACCTCGGGCACCGGGTGGAAGAGGCCGACCCCGCCATCGACGGCGGAGCCGTGGTGCCGACGTTCCTCACCCTCATGGCCGCCAACACAGCGGTCAACCTCGCGAGCCACCCGAGCGCCGGGCGCGCGGCGCGCGAAGACGAGGTCGAACGCATCACCTGGCTGTCCGCGAAGATGGCCGAGTCCGTCAGTGGCGCCGACTATGTCCGGGCGACCCAGACGATGCACCGGCTCGGCCGGCAGATGGCGGACTTCCATCGCGGCTACGACATCCTGCTGACTCCGGGGCTGGCGACGGGCACGGCGGTCAAGCTCGGCTGGCTCGACATGACGATGGACGATGTGGACGAATACTGGCGCCGCGTCTTCCACTTCTCGCCATTCACGGTCTGGTTCAACATCACCGGCCAGCCGGCCATCATGCTGCCCATAGGCACGAACGCCGACGGCCTGCCGGTCGCGGTGCAGGCCGTTGCTCCTTACGGTGACGAGGCGACGCTTTTCAGGTTTTCCGCCCAGCTCGAAGCCGCGCGCCCCTGGTTCGACCGCAAGCCTGCGTTAGCGCGCGAGACCGCCTGAACCGGGAGCCTGCGCGGGCCGCGACCATGGCGAGAAATCCGCGCTAACGAACC
The DNA here is from genome assembly GCA_965261985.1 of Alphaproteobacteria bacterium. Taxonomy (GTDB): domain Bacteria; phylum Pseudomonadota; class Alphaproteobacteria; order Bin95; family Bin95; genus Bin95. Next base: position 1,353,760 of record OZ253490.1, on the reverse strand, counting down.
GGATTTGCGCTATTTTGGCGGCTCACGCTTGCGATTTCGGGAGGACGCCGCGATGGACGACATTCTCATCAGGGGCGGCGAGGTCGTGGACGGGACCGGGGCGCCGGGGCGGGTGGCCGATGTGGCGATCCGCGACGGGCGCATCGCGGCCATCGAGGAAAACTATACGGGCAGCGCGGAGACGGCGATCGACGCAGAGGGCCGCATCGTCGCGCCCGGCTTCATCGACATCCACACCCATTCCGACTTCACCCTGCCCTTGAACCCGAAGGCGGAATGCAAGATCCGCCAGGGCGTGACGACCGAAGTGCTCGGCAATTGCGGCTTCTCCATCGCCCCCGCCCTGCCCGGCAAGGTGGACATGCTGCGGGACTATCTCGCCGCGAGCGCCCCCTGGCTGCCCTTCGAGGAGACGGACTTCGCCCGCTACATGGAGACCTGGCCGGACCTCTCGCTGAACACGGTCATGCAGGTCGGCCACAACACGCTGCGCCTCATGGCGATGGGCATGGAGGATCGCGACCCCGGAGACGCGGAACTACGGCACATGCAGGAGATGCTGGCCGAGGCGCTGGAGGCGGGCGCGCTCGGCCTTTCCTCCGGCCTCTTTACCGCGCCCGGCTGCTACGCGAAGCCGGAGGAGATGCACGAGCTGGGGCGTGTGGTGAAGGCGCATGGCGGGCGCTATTCGAGCCATGTCCGCGACGAGAGCCACGACGTGCATGAGGCGGTCGCCGAAGCGATCGATGTCGGCGAGCAATGCGGCATCCATGTCCAGGTGGCGCATCTCAAGCTGTCCGGCACCGGCAAATGGGGCGAGGCGGACAAGCTGCTCGGGCAGTTCGCGGAGGCGAGGGCGCGCGGCGTGGACGTGCATTGCGACCAGTATCCCTACGACTGGGCCACCAACCCGCTGCGCTTCCTGCTGCCGACCTGGCTGCAGGAGGGCGGCATCGACCCAATGCTGGAACGGCTTGTCGATCCCGAGACGCGCTCGCGCGTGCGCCAGAAGATCGCCGAGGTCGGCTTCAACAATTTCGGCCAGATCGAGAGCTGGGACGACATCCGCATCGCCAACTCCCCGGGCGCTGCCGAGCCGGGCCAGACGATCTCGCAGATCGCGGCGGCGCGCGATTGCGACCCGCTCGAGGCGGTGTTCGACATTATCGTGGAGGATCGGGGCGGGACGCGCATCCTGGTGCGCAGCATGTCGGAGGCCGATGTGCGGCGGATCGCGGCCGAGCCCTCGATGACGGTCGGCTCGGACGGCCCCTGCGTCGCGCCCTACGGCGTGACCTCCGCGGGCAAGCCGCATCCGAGGCTTTACGGCACCTTCCCGCGCGTGATCGGCCGCTATGCGCGCGAGCAGGGGCTGCTGACCCTGCCGCAGGCGGTCGCCAAGATGACCGGCAACGCCGCCGCGGCGCTCGGCATGGCGGGCCGCGGCCTGCTGCGTGAGGGCTGGGCTGCGGATGTTGTCCTGTTCGACGCGGAGACGATCAGGGACGAGGCCACCTTCGACGAGCCGCACACCTACCCGACGGGCGTCGAAACGGTGATCGTCAATGGCCGGGTCGTCATCCACCGGGGCGAGCACACCGGCGCCCTGCCCGGCCAGCTCCTCCGCCGCCGCGAGGGCGCGCTGGGTTAGGGCAAGGCCCGATCGTTTCGAACCGACACCTGCGAGATGGCCCCATTGTCACCCCGGACGCCGCGCTAGCGGCGAGCCGGGGTCCAGCCTCTCGAAGTCGGGGCATGAGGCTCGACTGGGCCCCGGCTCGCCGGCCGGGGCGACAATGTCGGCAGAACTTTCGTCCCCCGTCCAATACGGGGCGATACCGCCCTAATGCCCCGCCGGCAATTCCGCGAGTTCGATGAGGATGTTGCCGGTGGCCGCGGGGTCGAGGAAGGCGATGCGGCTGCCGCCGTGGCCGGTGCGAGGGGTCTCGTCGATCAGCTTGACGCCCTTGCCCTTCAACTCCGCGAGCGCGGCGTCGATGTCGTCCACCTCGAAGCAGAGGTGGTAGAGGCTCTCGCCCTTGCCCTCGATCCACTCGTTCACCTGCGAGGCCGGCCCTTCGGCCTGCAGCAATTCGATGCTGGTCTCGCCGACCGGATACATGGCGAGCCGCGTGTCGCCGATGCGCTCCTCATAGTCGAGTTCGAGACCGAGCGTCTCCTCCAGCATCTTCATCGATGCCTGCATGTCGTGCACTGCTATTGCGACATGTTCCACGCGCTTGAGTTTCATGCTTTGCTCGCTCGTTGCTTCGTAATCCATTCGGGCGGGCATGTTCCTCCGCGAATCCGGCCATTACAAGACCAGTTACCGCGCCGACATGGTCCTGTTCCCGCATCCGGCCGTGCGCCGGGCCGTGTGGGGCGCGCTGTTCCTGCTGTTCGTGCCGGCGCCGTTGTTCGCCAGCGAGCACCTGCTGGCGGTGCTCACGCTCAATGCGATCAACCTGGTGGGCGCGCTCGGCCTCACCATCCTGCTCGGCTATGCCGGCCAGATCTCGCTCGGCCACGGCGCGTTCATGTCGGTCGGCGCCTATACGGCGGCCAATCTCGCGGTGCGCCTGGACATGCCTTTCTGGCTCACCCTGCCGGCGGGCGCGGCAATGGCGGCGCTTGTCGGCATCGTCGTCGGCCTGCCCTCGCTGCGCATAAAGGGCTTCTACCTGGCGATCGCCACCCTCGCAGCCCAGCTGGTCATCGAGTGGATCATCAACCGCACGCCGGCGATCAGCGGCGGCATCCAGGCCTCGATCCATGTGCCGCGCCCGGAGCTGTTCGGCCTCCGGCTCGACAGCGCGGCGGAGCTCTACCTGTTCGTCATGGCCGTCGCCGCCGCCGGGCTGCTGGCGGTGCTCAATCTCGGCCGCTCGCGCCTCGGCCGCGCCATGGTCGCGGTGCGCGAACACGAGACCGCCGCCGCCCTCATGGGCGTGGATGTGAGCCGGGTGAAGCTTGCCGCCTTCGCCCTCTCGGCGGCCTATGGCGGCGTGGCGGGCGTGTTGTTCACCTACTATCTCGGCGTCGCCAACTACCAGCAGTACACCTTCGCGATTTCCATCTATTACCTCGCCATCAACATCATCGGGGGGCTCGGCAGCGTGTGGGGCGCGCTGCTGGGCCTCGCCTTCCTCAGCCTCGTGCCGCGCTTCGTGTTCCTCGCCATGAGCACGGTCGGGGCCTGGTTCGTGGACCTCGCCTATATGGCGCAGGCGGTGGCCCAGGTGAAGCAGATGACCTTCGGCCTCCTGATCCTGGCCTTCCTGGTGCTCGAACCGGAGGGCCTGGCCGCGCTCTGGCGCCGCGCGCGCAACTGGCTCCGCATCTGGCCGTTCTCCTACTGAGCGCCGGCGAGGCAGTCCGCGAGGCTCCTTGCAAGGCCCTCGATGAGCGCCGGATAGAGGCCCGGTCCGGGCTCCAGTTCCGCGCCCAGCGGGTCGAGGACGGCAATGCGCGCATTTGTCCCCTCGGCAGCCGTTTGCGCGAGCTTCGGGTCGAGCTGCGGCTCGATGAAGACGCAGGCGACGCCGTGGTCCTGGATGGCGTGGCGGATGCGGTCGAGCCGCGCCGGACCCGGCGAGGCAGCGTCGCTCAGTGCAACGGAGCCCTCCGACTCGATGCCGAACCGGCGCTCGAAATAGGTGTATCCATCGTGGGCGGTGACGAACGCCTTGCCCCGTACGGGCGCCACGATCGCTTCCACCCGCTCCGCCAGCACGTCGAGCTCGGCCGCCCCGGCGGCGGCATTGGCCGCATAGGCTTCCGCGTTCGCGGGATCGAGCTTCGCCAGGCGGACCGCCATTTCCGCGAGCATGGCCTTGCCGTTGGCGGGGTCGAGCCAGATATGCGGGTCCCTCTCGCCGGGATGCGTGTGGCCGTGGTCGTGATCGTGGTCCCCGTGCTGGTCCTCGCGAAAGTCGAGCAGCGCGACGCCCGGCGCCTTCATCAACTCCACCGACACCGCGTCGGCTGCAAGGCCCAGTATGGCGTAGCCGAACCAGGGGGCCAGACCCTCGCCGACCCAGAACACAATGTCCGCGTCCGCAAGCTTCGCCGCCTCGGACGGCCGCATGGAGTAGCTGTGTGGCGTGGCGCCTGGCGGTAGGATCGACTCCGGCTTGCCGACGCCCTGCATGACGCGGGCCGCAAGCGACTGGACCGGCGGAATGTCCGTGACGACACCGGGCGCCGCCGCGGCCGGCAGGGCGGCGAGCGATATGAGGGCGACAAAGGCCGGAAGGTGGAAAATGCGGCGTTTCATGCGGGCATCTCCTGTCGAACCGATTTTTGTTCTATGATAGTATAACATTTCAATACGGCGTGAAGGCGGATGGCAACCGGGAAACAAGGGGAGCGGACGGGGCCGGCGGAGGCGATGCGCCCGCACGACCATCGGGACTGCATTCGCCGCGTGCTCGACGAGGCCGAACGCCGAGCGGCCGAAGACAAGGCAAACTTCACGCCCGTCCGGCGGCACGCCCTCGAGATATTGCTGGAGAGCCACGCCGCGATGCCGGCATACGGCCTGCTGAAGCGGCTCGATGCAGACGGGTTCGGCTCCCAGCCGCCGGTGGCATACCGGGCGCTCGACTTCCTCATGGAGCAGGGGTTCGTCCATAAGGTGGAACGGCTGAGCGCCTTCGTCGCCTGTATGTATCCCAACGAAATGCATACGCCGGCTTTTCTGATCTGCCGCAAGTGCCGCTCGGTCGCCGAGACCTGCGTGTCGCCCGCCCCGGGCGCGCTGTTGCAGGAGGCCCGGGCGACGGGATTCGCGATCGAACGGTCGGTTGTGGAGGCAGAGGGCCTTTGCCGCGACTGCGCGCTCGGGGAGGGCGCGCCATGCAGCTGATTGCAACGCACGGCCTCACGGTGAGGCTAGCCGGACATCTCGTGCTGCACGATATCGACCTTGCGGTGGAACGCGGCGAGATCGTCACCATCGTCGGCCCCAACGGGTCGGGCAAGACCACGCTGCTCCGCGCGCTGGTCGGCGCCGTGCCGCTCGTCGCCGGCAGCGTCGAGCGGGCGCCGGGCCTGCGTATCGGCTATGTGCCGCAGCGCCTCCATCTCGACGCCACCCTGCCGATGACGGTCGCGCGGTTCCTGCGCCTCGGCGCCCGGCGGAATTCCGGCGATATCGGCCGCGCATTGGAGGAAACCGGCGTGCCGGACCTTGGCGACCGGCAGATGACGGCGCTGTCGGGCGGGCAGTTCCGGCGCGTGCTGCTGGCGCGGGCGCTGCTTTCGGCCCCGGACCTGCTGTTGCTCGACGAACCGGCGCAGGGCCTTGACCAGCCGGGCATCGCCGCCCTCTACCGCCTGGTCGAGACGGTCCGCGGCCGGCTGGACTGCGGGGTGCTGATGGTCAGCCACGACCTGCATGTGGTGATGGGCGCGACCGACCGCGTGATCGGCCTGAACGGGATCGTCTGGTGCGAGGGGCCGCCGATGACCGTGTCTTCCGGCGCCGAATACCGCGCGCTGTTCGGCGCGGTCGAGGAGGGCGCACTGGCTCTCTACCCCTATGAGGCGGACGGCAGCTCGGAGGCGGAAGACGGATGCTCGACGACTTCCTGACCCGCGCCTGCCTCGCCGGCATCGGCGTGGCGGTCGCGGCGGGTCCGCTCGGCTGCTTCGTCGTCTGGCGGCGCATCGCCTATTTCGGCGATGCGACCGCCCATGCCGCGATCCTGGGCGTCGCGGTGTCGCTCGCCTTTTCGATCTCGACCGTCATCGGCGTGCTGATCGTCGCGGTGGCGATGGCGATCGCCGTCTCGACGCTCTCCGGGCGCGGCCTGGCCATGGACACGCTGCTCGGCGTGGCCGCCCATGCCGGCCTCGCCATCGGCCTGGTAGCGGTCTCGGTAGCCTCCCCGCGCGCCGTCGATATGGACGGTTACCTCTTCGGCGAACTGCTGGCCGTGACCCGCACGGACCTCGCGGTGATCTGGGGCGGCGCAGCGGTCGTGCTCGGCCTGGTCGTCTGGCGCTGGTCGGCGCTGCTCACCGCGACGCTCAGCCCGGAACTCGCGCGCGGCGGCGGCATCGACCCGGAGCGCGAGCAATTGGCGATGACCATTGCGCTGGCGGTACTCGTCGCCGTCTCGATCAAGGTGGTCGGCGCGCTGCTGATTACCGCCATGCTGATCGTTCCGGCCGCGGCGGCGCGCCCCTTCTCGAACACGCCGGAACGCATGGCGGCGGGCGCAGCCCTCATCGGCGTCGCGTCGGTGCTCGCGGGCCTTGCCGCCTCCTGGCGCTGGGACTCGCCGACCGGCCCTACCATCGTGACGCTTGCGGTGCTGTTCTTCGCCGTCTCATACTCGCTCGGGGCGCTCAGGCGAAAAACGGGCTGAATCCGGCGGCGCCCCGGGGAGAGCTCATGGCCGGCGACGACCGCTCGCACGACCACCACCATGACGATGGCCACAGCCACCGGAATCGCCATGGCATTCTCGGCGGCCACGACCATTCCGACGCGCTGAGGTCGGCCAGCAGGAGGAGCCTCGCAGGCGCGCTGGTCCTGATCTCGGCCTATATGGTCGCGGAGGTGGTGGGCGGCATCCTTTCCGGCAGCCTGGCGCTGCTTGCCGATGCCGGGCACATGCTGACCGACGCGGCAGCCATCGCACTTGCGCTGGCCGCCATGTACCTCGCCGGCAAGGCCTATACCGCCAGGCGCACCTATGGCTACTACCGCCTCGAAATCCTGGCCGCGCTCGCGAACGCGCTGGCGCTCTGGCTGATCGCCGCAGGAGTGGTGTGGGAGGCAGTCCAGCGCCTGTCGGAGCCGCCCGAGGTCCATGCACCCATCGTGCTGGCGGTGGGCGCGGCCGGCCTTGTCGTGAATGTTGCGGCGGCCTGGATACTCCACGGCGCGGCGAAGCACAGCCTGAATGTCGCGGGTGCCTTCGCGCATGTCATGGCGGACCTTGTGGCGTCGGTGGGCGTTCTCATCTCCGGCGGCCTCATCTGGGCGTTCGGCTGGAGGATCGCCGATCCGATCGTCAGCATCTTCATCGGCGCGATCATCCTGGCCAGCACATGGCGCCTGCTCGCCCGCGTGGTCCATGTCCTTCTCGAAGGCGTGCCGGAGCATGTCGATATCCGCGAGCTATGCACGAGGATGGAGGCGCTGGAGGCCGTGACGCTCGTCCATGACATCCATGTCTGGACGATCTCGCCCAGCAACGACGCGCTGAGCGCGCATGTGCTCGTCGATCCCGACTATCCGGAACCGCTCGACCCCCTGCTGCGCCGGCTCCGCAAGATCGCGTCGGAGGAGTTCGGAATCCACCACATCACGATCCAGATCGAGCGATCGGCGGAAGACTGCACCGAACACCACCATTTCGACCATTTGCTGACGGACGCGAAGCCGGCATAGCGGGACGGCGGAGCGCGAGGCGCACAGGGCCATCGCTTGAAGAAGGAGCCTTGGCGGTGCGCGGGCTCCAACAGCGCGCTGGCGTTCCCTTCCGCAGGTGGGAAGAGGAGTTTTTATTCATAATTTAGGAAATAATACTTGCATGGGATTTGCCGCCCGGAAATCCATGGTAGGATAAGCTGGGAGAAAGCGGCATCGGGAGGCCGCCTCCCATCGCAGCGGTCGGAACAACCCCCAGTCGAGGCGACGGGAGAAGAGCGTGTCGTGTTTGCGCGCGCGGGCGAACAGGCGCGCGGGTAAACCGGGGACGTTCCCCGGGGACCCTGCGACGGTGCGAACGGAACGGATCGAAAAGGAGGATCGATGTGCAGGATACGGAAAAAGGGAGCCGTCGGCTCCCTCACACTCACAGGGCGCGGCCGGCTGCTGAAAGGCGGATCATGACATCTCATACCATCGTTCGCGATCTGAGAGCCTGACCCGAAATGAATCGCGTTATTTCAACGGATTATACTCCCCGGTTTTGTTCAGGCTACGGGCGGGGTGCGAGCGACGACTGGCGAAAGGCTCCAGGGGCAGCAATCCCTCCGCCCACGTTCGGTACTTCGCCGCCTCCGTTCAACTCGTCACCCGACGGCTCGCAACACACTGAAATACAAAACTTTCTTTATGAGTCAGGCTCTAAGACAACCACTTGTTTCCCAAGCTCACTCAATTCTTTATTCGTGACAAGTATAGCAGAAAAAAAGCCGACCACTCCAGAAACAACAATTGAAACAATGGCTACGAGTACCTTATCCCAGTTATTCTGCCACCAATTAATCATCCCGCTTCCCATCTCTAATTGTATCGGGTTGAATGAGTACGCGTATTTCGTCTAGGCTGGCCTTGACGCTATTGAATATGGCCTCTGATCGACGTTGTCGCGATTCTAATTCTGCTATTCTTTGGTCCAGTTGGGGTTGCAGAACGAGAACTCTTTCAATCGTAAATCGTTGCTCCAAAATCATCTCATCGCGATACCTGGTTACGAAAATTAATACCTCCATAAAAGACCCAGAAGGCAATCATGACGAATGAAGTGAGAACGACAAATGCTGCCATAGCAATTGAAAATTTTTGCTTTTGCCATTTTAATTCCTCTAACTTCAAGCTGTAAGGATCCCTTCTCACAACTTCTTCTTCATCAGTTGGCATTACTTGCCCCTTTTCTTTCACGGCACCCTCCGTTCGCCGGATTAAACTAACACGCTTCTTCCCGACTATGTTGAAGGCAAATTTGTCTCCTAAGACGATGATCTTGCCGGAAATGCAATCGGGCTCCCACGCCGGCAGCGGCGATGCCCGCAATCCCCCGGCTGAACTGAGCTATCCGATCAGCGGCGCGACAACCTCCAGAGCTCCCGTCATCGTATCGAAATCGGCTGGGTTCCATGTTGCGTGTATCCTTGGTGCCCTCCGTCACGGTCCGCGGGTATCGCCCGTTCATGTCCTCCGGCCGCCGCCCACTGTATCCCGGAGCGTCTTGCCTGGCTTGAACACGGGAACGGTCGACGCCGCGATCGACACGTTTTCGCCCGTCCGAGGGTTCCTCCCGGTACGGGCGGGGCGGTTCCTGGTGCCGAAGGTGCCGAATCCGAGGATCCGCGCTTCCTCGCCATTTGCCAGGGCCTCGCCGATCGCCTCGAACACGCCGTCGACCGCATCCTTTGCCGCAGCTTTGGTCATTCCTGTCCGAGCGGCCAGACGCTCGGCGATTTCCACCTTGTTCATCCATGCGCTCCCGTTTTTTGCGGAGGGCGCTTCGCCGCGTCGTGAGTAGCATGTTGCATCGTCCCGCGCGATAATCCTACAAACTGGCGCCGCGTGAGTCGCGTCTCGTCAGGTGCATCATGCCCTGACGGGAGCGGTCCTCAGAAGGCATAGCGCAGCGACAGCCGGATGCCGTGGCCCTGAACATGTGTTCGGGTAGTGACGCGCTTGCCGTCGTTCTCGATGGAGGCCTCTTGCAGGCGGTCGAGGTCGCGGATGAGGTCGTCCCATTCGACATCGACGCCGGCGGCGCGGCAGCGGTCGGCCAGCTCCTTCTGGAGGACGAGGGCGAGGAAGGAGCAGAAGACATGCCCGCGGATGGCGGCGTCGCAGGAGTGGTAGATCGGGCGGGTGCGCAGCTGGGCCTTCGCGCGGCGGAACAGGTCCTCGACCCGGAGCAGTTCCCTGTATCGCAGCACGGCATTGGGCGGCGTCATTGCGGCGTTCGTGCGCAGCACGAAGATGCCGTCGAAGCGGGCCTCGTCGGCGAGCTTGCCGGCGTCGATTTCGAACGCCTTGCCCGCGCCCGTCCTGCGCAGATAGCGCCGGTAGGCGCTGTTGCCGATCAGCGCCTTCTCGCTGCCCTTGAGCCGCTTCTGCAAGCCCTCGACCACCGCCTGCCGGTCGGCGCGGTCCTTTTCCGCTTCCGCCTCGTTGCGGCACACGATGTAGCGCGCGCCGGCCACCGTGACCTCCTTCACGAACAGCTGCGTCTCGCCGCGCGCGCGTTCGATCGAAAGCGGCACAAACGGCTTCCCGTCCCTGAGCACCACCTCCCGGACCACCGTCGTGCGCCGCTCGCGCGCACCCAGGATGTAGTCCAGACCTCGCTCCTCAAGCGCCGCGATCATCGCCGCCGAGATCATCCCCCGGTCCGCCACCACGCAGACGCGACCGATCCCGAAGCGCGACCGCAGACGGTCCACGATCGGCAGCAGAACCGTGCTGTCAGCCGTGTTGCCGGGCAGCATCTCCGTGCAGACCGGCCGGCCCTCGCCGTCCAGAACCACCGCCAGCACCATCTGGCGAAGGTCCGGGCGGTGGTCCTTCGAGTGCCCGTGCGCGCCAAGCGTCTCTCCGCCCGCGCCATGGAACGACAGCGTCGTGGTATCCATGAACACCAGCGACAGGTCGCTGAACAGGTCGCGGCGGCGGGCGAACGGACGCTCCTCGATGTCGTCCTTCACACAGCGCGGCGCCAGACCGCCCTCGCCGGTCGGCTCCAGTTCCTCGCCCAGCCACGCCATCGCCCGATAGAGATGGTGCAGCCGCAGGCCCTCGATCCCGGGGATGGCGTAGTCGTCCATCCATTTCTCGCACGACCGGTCCGAGCCCGACACGAACAGCCGGTGCAGCACGCTCACGAACACCGCCCGCTCGACCGCGAAGCCGAACCCGCGGCCGTCCACAAGCTCCTTCACCGCATCGCCGAGGCCCAGCCGGTCCCACAGACGCCCGAACAGCAGCGGACCGCCGATCCGAACGCAGGCAAGAGCGCCGTCCACCATGTCGTTCAGCACCGGGGACCGATCCGAGTGGCGCGCCAGCGAGGCGATCGGGCGGTCCAGTTCCCCGCTCGCCTGCAGGGCGTCCTTGCGACCGAGCGCGCGGATCGTGCGCTGGCGCACCCGCTTGCCCTCGCGCACGCTCTCGACGAGGTAGAGATAGCGGTGCCCCCGGGCGGTCGTTTCGCGCACGAACATGACACCGTTGTATGCGGGAACATCATCGATATCCAGCAAACAAAGTCAAAACCGTGAAAATGTTTCACTACATTTTCTCCAACCCTCCCAAACCTCAACCCGACTGTCCAATGATTTCAATAGCTTGCCGAAACCGAAATCGTCAAAAATCATCGCGCACTGTTCAACTCGGGCTTGGTATTATGCCGGCGGTGCGCACGGAATTCGTCTGTGTATTGTACTCAGGTCCATGCAAAATTAGCGGCGTTATTCTGGATTACAGTAAGATCTTATAATCCTGAACTGCAGTAATGTTTTGTAGTGTAGTATACAGAATATACACACAATTTTTGCAAACTAGACCGCCGCCACGAAGGGCGTTTGCCCGCCGCGCCGCGGCCCCGCTTGCCGCCGGATGCTTATACACTATATAATCCGTTTGAATTTGTGCTATCAACACATTCAGTTCGTGCCGAGACTTTACTCGCGAAATGGGCGTTTGTCGCGAGTAAAGTCGGACGGATATTTTAATGCTACCCTAGCCCATACGAGAGTGCGGCGGAACCGCCGGGTTCGCCCCGGCGCGGTCGTGCCGATGCGGCCCCCGGTCGCGCGAGCCCGGTGCCATATATTGCAATCATAGATATTTTTGGTATCACTATATTGAATATCGCTGTGCTTGATGTTGATACCAAACTCTTCCGCTCGTTCCTCTGCGTCGTCGCGGAGCAGAGCTTTTCGGCTGCCGCCCGGCGGCTGGATTACTCCCAGGCGACGATGTCACTGCATATACGGACGCTGGAAGACAAGCTCGGCGCCCGCCTGCTCCACCGCAGCCCCCACAGCGTGGCGCTGACGGCCGAGGGTCGCCGGCTGCTGCCGGAAATTCAGGCGCTTGTGGACATGCACGACCGGATGGTCGGGCGTCTGCAATCCGGACCGGTTTACGGCGAAGTCCGGCTCGGAGTCGCCGAGGCCTATGCCGCCTCGCTTTTCCCCGGACTGCTGAAATTATGTGTTGGAGCGGCATCCCCATGTGGAACTGGACGTCCAGTGCCGGCCGAGCGGGCGCCTTGAGCAGATGGTCGCGGCCCGCATACTGGACCTTGCCGTCGTCTCCCTGCCCCGCGAAGAACCCTCGGCGCTGATTCTGCGCCGCCCGCAATTGCACTGGGTCGCGTCTCCTGAATTTCGGCTGGACGGCGGGGGCCCCGTCCCGGTCGCGTGGGGCGAGAGGGACTGCTTCTTCCGGGCCGCGGGAACTGCCGAACTCAGCCGCCACCGGGTCGCCAGCCGGGAAATCTTTCGAAGTTCCGACGAGCGATCCGTCGAGGTCGCCGTCGCAGCCGGTATCGCCGTCACCGTCATGGCCGAGGGAACGATTCCCGATACGCTGAAGGCGCTCTCCCCGAGCCCGGCCCTTCTTCCGCCGCTCGGAAAGGCCGCCATCCAGCTTCTGGAGAGGCCGGGGCAACATTCCAAGGCGACCGAAACGGTCAGGCAGAAGATTGTCGACGCCTACCGCAGCCCGCGACCCCGGGCTGCCCGAACGGCGGGCGGGACGTAACTCCGCCACCCGGGCAAGACGCCGCCGGCATCTGATTCGACCGGCCGCGCCGTTCCCATAGACAGCGATTCGATCCGGATGAATCGACTGGCAGTTTGTGGATAGCCGCCGGCCACGCATCTGGTTCGTCGCCCCGGACTTCGATCCGGGGGCCATCCCCAACCGTTTCAGCCTGGCGGGAAGACTTGAAAAATGGCCCCTGCTCAAGGCCGAGGGGGCAGGTTGTGTCCCAGTTTCCAACCCAACACGGTCGGTTTCCGCTCCAGAACCGATGGGGCCGCCGCAAGGGCCACCGCGCGCTCGAATTTTGGGGCGAGGTGCAATAAGGGCAATTGCGGAATATTTACCCTAAGATCGTATTGACTAATCAACACTATCTATAATATAGATATTTATGACCGACATCGACACAAGGCTTCTGAGGTCGTTCCTGACCGTCGCCGCCGAGCGGAGTTTCTCCATCGCAGCGGAACTTCGCGGCTGCTCGCAGGGGACGATGTCGTTGCGCATCCGTACCCTGGAAGAGCAGATCGGCATGCGCCTTTTCGAGCGGAACCGCGCCGATGTCCGGCTCACGGGCGCGGGCCGCGATCTGTTGCCGGGCGCCCAGGCGATGGTGGACCTGCATGACAGGCTGCTCGAGCGGGCGAACTCGAAGCTGACTACGGGCACCGTTCGACTCGGCATTGCCGAAGACTGCGCCTCGTCCCTGCTTCCCGAGCTGATAAAGCGGATGCGGGAGGCCTACACCGCGCTCGAACTCGACATCCGATGCGGCAGCGGACTCGCGCTCCGGCAGGAAGTCGAGGCGGGCGGCCTCGACCTCGCCGTGGTCATGCTGCTTGAGGAGTTGCCTGCGGCGGCGAAGCTGTCCCGGCCCCGCCTTTACTGGGTCGCCGCGCCCGAATTCGCGGTTGCCGACTGGCCGGTCGTGCCGGTCGCCGGCTATCCTGAGGGGTATCCGCTGCGCGAGGCGGCGGTTGCGGCGCTGGAGTCCCGCGAAACCGGCTATCGGGAGGTGCTGACCGGCTCGGACGAGCAGGCTATCCGGTGCGCCGTCGCCTGCGGAGGCGCGGTCGCGGTGATGGCGGAGGGAACCGTGCCGGCGGACATGAAGGTCATTTCCCATTCCTCGGCACTGGCGCCGCCGGGCCGCGCCGTCATCCAGCTTCTTGAAATGCCCGAACCGCTGACCGAGGCCGCGGAGATCGTGAAGCGGGAAATCGCGGGCCTGTATCCCGGCGCCTGAGCCGTTCCCTGCGGCGGGCGCCCGCCGCGAAAATCCTTCGGCACTCCGGGTCCCTGCCATGCCGGTCGCCTTTACAGTCCGCATACGGTCCGTGCTTGAGCGACTCCATTGGGCAATCCGGGGCGGCCAGGGAAGCGCCGTTTTCGGATGGATTCATGCCGGCAGGGCATAGCCCGGCCCGTCCGTATCTCGCTATCGCCGGCGCAGCCGGCTCGAGCACTCCGTCAGCGCCCGGTCGAGAATGGCCATTGCGGTGTCGATCTGCTCGCGGGTGACGGTCAGCGGTGGCGCGATGCGGAAGATATGCGCACTTGCCTGCCGGGCGATGTTGAGGCTGGCGCCGAGTTCGATGCAGCGCCGCCCGACCTCCGCGCCCAGTTCGTTTGCCGGCTTCTTGCTGTGCCGGTCCTCTACCAGCTCCAGCCCGATCAGCAGGCCCCGGCCGCGCACATCGCCGATGGCCTCATGGCGCTGCTGCAGGTCGAGCAGGATGCCTTTCATGTACTGCCCCAGCTTGCGGGCGCGCTCCTCGAGCCGGTCGCGGACCAGAATCTCGATTACCTTGCTTCCGACCGCAGCCGGAAGCGGGTCCGCGGTATGCGTGGTGTAGAAGAGGAAGTCGTTCTCGTAGCATGCCTCCTCAAGCTCCGCTGAAGCGATCGTGGCGGAGAGCGGCAGGCCGGCGCCCAGGGTCTTGGACAGCGTCAGGATGTCGGGGACCACGCCCTCATGCTCGAAGGCGAACCGGTCCCCGGTGCGCCCGAGGCCGGTCTGCGCCTCGTCGTAGATGAGCAGCATGCCGCGCGCCCGGCAGTGCTCGGCGAGCGCGGTCAGGTAGCCGTCGGGAAGCTCGATGACGCCCCCCGAACTCAGGATGGGCTCCAGGATCATGGCGGCGAGGCTGCCGGTGGTCTGCCGGTCGATGCTCTCGAAGCCCCAGTCCAGCTCGGAACGCCAGTCGTATTCGCCGTTGGAGGCGAAGGGCGAGCGGTAGGCATGCGGCGTCGGCAGCGCCAGCACGCCGGGTATCGTCGCCCCGTAGCCCCGCCGCGCCCCGTTGAAGGTCGCCGAGCCGGCGCCGCCGGTGATGCCGTGCCAGGACCGGTCGAAGGCGACGATCTCATAGCGGCCCGTTGCGAGCTTGGCCATCTTGAGCGCCGCATCGTTCGACTCGCCCCCGGTGCTGAGCGGCAACACCTTGGACAGCGTGTCCGGCAGCAGGTCGCTGAGCGCGTTCGCCAGCTCGATGACCGGGTCGGAAAGGAAGCTGCTGTGGACGTGGTCCAGACGCTCGATGCCGTCCCTGACGGTCGCGACGATCTCCGGGTGGGCATGGCCGAGAATGGCGCTCATCTGCCCGGAGGTGAAATCGAGGATCTCCCGTCCGTCGCGGTCGCGAACGACCGCGCCGTTCGCACTGGCGATGATCGTGTCCGAGAACTCGTTGGTATAGCGGAAGACATGCTCGGCTTCGGGCAGGGACATGGCGTGCGCCTCCGGATGCTGTCGGCAGGATACCACTTCGGCGGACGGTTCTCGTCGCACGGTTATTGCAGACCAGGACCTTGGTGAGAAATCCGCGCTAGATGCGGGCGATGCGCAGCACATTGGTGGCGCCGGGGGTGCCGAAGGGCACGCCGGCGGTGATGACCACGGTGTCGCCGGGCCCCGCGACCTCCTCGAGCGCGGCGGCGGCGACCGCCTTGCGCACCATTTCGTCGAAATCGCGCACATCGGCCGTATGCACGCTGTGCACGCCGCAGGTCAGCGACAGGCGCCGCGCGGTCGCAAGCTCGGAGGTGATGCCCAGGATCGGCTGCTCCGGGCGTTCCCGGGCGGCGCGCAGCGTGGTCGAGCCGGAAGTGGTGTAGGTCACGATGGCGGCGGCACCGATGGTGTCCGCCACCTGGTGGGCGGCGGCCGAAATCGCGTCCGCCGAGGTGGCGAGCGGCCGGCGGCGATCGGCATCCGCGATGCGGCGGTGCGACGGGTCCCGCTCCACGCGCTCGATCACCCGGTTCATGATCTCGACCGCCGCGGTCGGATAGGCGCCGGCCGCCGTCTCCGCCGACAGCATCACCGCATCGGCGCCGTCATAGACCGCCGTCGCCACATCGGAGACTTCGGCGCGGGTCGGCGCGGGCGAATTCACCATGGATTCCAGCATCTGCGTCGCCACGATCACCGGCTTGCCGGCGTCGCGGCAGGTGCGGACGATGGTCTTCTGCGCAACCGGCACGTCCTCGGGCGGCATTTCGACGCCGAGGTCGCCGCGCGCCACCATCACGGCATCGGCGGCGGCGACGATTTCTTCGATACAGTCGAGCGCGGCCGGCTTCTCGACCTTGACCAGCACATGCGCGCGGTCGCCGATCAGCCGGCGCGCCTCCGCCACGTCCTCCGGGCGCTGCACGAAGGAAAGCGCGATCCATTCGACGCCAAGCCCGAGCGCGAAACGCAGGTCGCTGCGGTCCTTTTCGGTCAGCGGCGAGATCGGCAGCACGACGCCCGGCAGGTTGATGCCCTTGCGGTCGCTCAAGCGCCCGCCATCCACAACCTGCGTCTCCAGCGCGGCATCGGACTTGGACAGCACCTTCAGCCGGAGCTTCCCGTCGTCGAGCAGCATGTCGTCGCCCGCGCGGACGGCCGAGAAGATCTCCGGATGCGGCACCGAGGCGCGGGCGGCGCTGCCGGGCCGCTTCGAACGGTCCAGCATGAAACGCCGGCCCGGCTCCAGCTCGACGCTGCCGCCCTCGAAGACGCCGACCCGGAGCTTGGGCCCTTGCATGTCGGCCATGATGCCGATGGGCCGGAACGCATGGCGCTCCACCTCGCGCAATATGCGGTGCCGCCGGGCATGGTCCTCGGGCTCGCCGTGGCTGAAATTGAGGCGGAAGACATCGACGCCTGCCTCGAACAGCCCGTTGATGGCCTCCGCGCTCGAGGTCGCCGGTCCCAGTGTCGCGACGATCTTGGCCCTCCGCTTGCGGCGCATCGCGTCCTCCCTGTTACGCCTCGATCAGGATAGCGCGGAAATCGTTGACATTGGTTCGTGTCGGCCCTGTGACAACCAGGTCGCCGAGCGCGGCGAACACGGCATGGGCGTCGTTTGCGCGCAGGCGCTCGGCGGGGTCGAGGCCGAGCGCGCGGGCCCGCAAGAGACTGTCCGGGCCGAGCAGCGCGCCGGCGCACTCGCCAGCCCCGTCGATGCCGTCCGTGTCGCAGGCAATCGCATGGATGCCGGGCGCCCCGTCGAGCGCAAGCGCGAGGCCCAGCAGGAACTCCAGATTGCGCCCGCCCTTGCCCTTGCCGCGCACCGTCACGGTCGTCTCGCCGCCGGAAAGCAGCAGGCAGGGCGGCGGGAAGGGCGCGCGGAAGGCGCGGGCGTGCAACGCGATGCCGGCCATGACCTTGCCCGCCTCGCGCGCCTCGCCCTCGATCCGGTCGGAGAGCAGCCAGGCCGGCAGCCCCTCCGGCGCCGCATCCAGCAGGCATTCCCTCGGCGTCGCGATCAGGCGGAAGTCGGTGCGGTCCAGGCGTTTCGGCGATTCCGCGAGGCCCGCGACCGGCCCGATCCCGTATGCCGCCAGCACGCGCTCCGCATCGGCGAGCGTCGTGGGGTCGGGCACGGTCGGGCCCGACGCGATGACGGCGGGGTCGTCGCCGGGCACATCGGAGATCGCGAGCGTCACGGTCCGGGCCGGGAAGGCCGCCGCGGCGAGCCGCCCGCCCTTCACCGCCGACATATGCTTGCGCACCGCGTTGATCTCGTGGATCGAGGCGCCGGAGGCGAGCAGGCGCGCCGTCACCGCCTGCTTGGTCTTGAAGGAGAGGCCCGGCAGCGGCATGGTCAGGAGGGCCGAGCCGCCGCCGGAGGCGAGGAACAGGAAGAGGTCGTCCGCCCCGAGCCCGCGCGCCGCCTCCAGGATGCGCCTTGCCGCCGCGCGCCCGGCATCGTCGGGCACCGGATGGCCTGCCTCGATCACCTCGACCCGCTCGCACGGCACGCCATGCCCGTAGCGGGTGACGGCGATGCCCTCCAGCGGGCCGGGCCAGGCCGCCTCCAGGGCCGCCGCCATAGACCCCGCCGCCTTGCCGGCCGCCGCCACGAAGGTGCGCCCGGAGGGAGGCTCCGGCAGATGGCGGGCGAGCGAGAGCGCCGGATCGGCGCGGGCGACGGCGCGCTCGAAAGCCGTGAGGAGGATCGATTCCGGCTGCATCATGGGCTAGTCTATCCGCGACCCTTTACCTTTGGCGATTGAGTAGCGAGACCCATGACCGACAAGACCAAGACCGAACTGGAGGCAGCCGCCTTCCGCACCCTGGTGCAGCATCTGCGCGACAACCCCGAGGTCCAGAACATCGACCTGATGAACCTCGCCGGCTTCTGCCGCAACTGCCTCTCGAAATGGTACCGCGCGGCGGCCGAAGAGCGCGGCCTCGACATGGACTACGAGGCGGCGCGCGAGATCGTCTATGGCATGCCCTATGGCGACTACAAGGCGAAGCACCAGACGGAGGCGACGCCGGAGCAGCTCGCCGCCCTGCAGACCGGGGAGCACTGACCCGTGCAGGATATGGCCGGCGGAGGGGGGACGCCGGAGGGCGATGTCGGGGGCGTCACCGCCGGGCAGTTGCGCGCCTTCGTCGAGCGCGTCGAGCGGCTGGAGGACGAGAAGGCGGCGCTGATGGCCGATATCCGCGAGGTCTATGCGGAGGCCAAGGCGCACGGCTTCGACGTGAAGACCATGCGCCAGGTCGTGCGCCTCCGGAAGATCGACAGCGACGACCGCGAGGAGCAGGAAGCGCTGCTCGACCTCTACAAGCGCGCGCTCGGCATGGCGCCGGACGGGTAGCGGTAGGTGGGACCGGAGGGACGGTCCCGATGTGTCATGAAATGTCATGATCCGCCGGGCGCATCCCTTCGGCATTGATAAGAACATAAAAGGAATATAAGTCGGTTTCAAGCCTTGTGCCGAGACTTTTCCCGGCCTCCCACCCCGGCCCTCCCTCGCAAGCGAAGGAGGGAGAATCCGGAGGTAGTCGCAAGGAAAATAGCCCTCTCCCTCCGGGAGAGGGTTGGGTGAGGGCCGCGCGTAGCGCGGAATGGCAGGGCGGGCAGACGAAAATGGCTCACCAGGGGTTTCACGACCCTCGCCGGCAACCGGCCCTGCCACAACCTGTCACCCATCTATCCGGTCCGTACCGACCGAGAGAGCCCCCACCCCGCCGTCGCCCGCGAGCGGGGGAGGGAGAAAAGGAGGCGACCGTTTTTTCGCCCTGCACAAATAATCGCCCCGCCCCGAGAGGCGAGCGCATAAATTTCAGCCGGCGGCCGGCGCCGTCCGGCGCGGCTTTCCGCGCCAGAGGGCGATTCCTGCGTTTGGCACGCGGCTTGCTTCCTGTGTTACCGTGCTATGGTGCAATCTCGGCATGGAGCCGGAACGCGATGACGACGATGCCGAGCCGGGAGCCCGGCATGGCCGTTGCGTTGCGGCACCCTTGTTTCGTCTTAACCGTGGGAGGAAAACCATGAGGTCGAAAAGACGCTTTTCGCTTCGTAACCTGGCGATCGGAGCGGCAGCAGCCCTGTTGCTCGCCGGCACCGCCTCGGCCCCGGCGCGGGCCGGCGGCACGCTGCGGGTCGGCATGACCGCCGCAGACATTCCGCTCTCCTGGGGCCAGCCCGACCAGGGCTTCGAGGGCTTCCGCTTCATGGGGCTGATGCTCTATGACGGGCTCATCAACTGGGACATGAGCTCCGCCGACAAGGCGTCCGGCCTCATTCCAGGCCTCGCCGAGAGCTGGGAGGTGAACGAGGCCGACAAGACCAAATGGACCTTCAATCTGCGCAAGGGCGCGACGTTCCATGACGGCTCGGACTTCGACGCCGACGCGGTGCTCTGGAATTTCGACCGGCTGTTCGACAAAGACGCGCCGCAATACAGCGCGCGGATGGCGTCGCTGGTGAATTTCCGCATCCCCTCCCTCGTCTATGACGCAGACACCAACACCAAGGGATGGAAGAAGATCGACTCGCACACGGTCGAGTTCACCACCAAGTCGGCGGACAGCTTCTTCCCCTACCAGATCTGCTACATCCTGCTATCGAGCCCGGCGCAGTTCGATGCGGTCGGCGGCGACTGGAACAAGTTCTCCCAGGACCCCTCCGGCACCGGCCCGTGGAAGCTGGTCCAGATCGTGCCGCGCGAGCGCGCCGAGTTCGTGCCCTTCAAGGAGCACTGGGACGAGACGCGCCAGCCGAAGCTCGACAAGGTGGTCACGATTCCGATCCCGGACCCGAATGCGCGCACCGCCGCGCTGCTCTCGGGGCAGGTGGACTGGATCGAGGCGCCCTCCCCCGATGCGATCCCCAGGCTGGAAGAACGCGGCATGGTGATGTCGTCCAACCTCTACCCGCATGTCTGGTCCTGGCATCTGAGCCGCGTCGAAGGCTCGCCCTGGAACGACATCCGGGTGCGCAAGGCGGCGAACCTCGCCATCGACCGCGACGGCATCGTCTCGCTGCTCGGCGGCTATGCCGTCAAGGCGAGCGGGCATGTGTCGCCGGCCGATCCCTGGTACGGCTCGCCCAGCTTCGAGCTGCGCCACGACCCCGACGCGGCGAGGGCCCTGCTTGCCGAAGCCGGCTTCGGGCCCGACAACCCGGTCCAGGTCAAGATGATGATTTCGGCCAGCGGCTCCGGGCAGATGCTGCCCCTGTCGATGAACGAATACATGCAGCAGAACCTGAAGGAAGTCGGCATCGAGGTCGAGTTCGAGGTCATGGAGTGGCAGAGCCTGCTGGACCGCTGGCGCGCCGGCGCGAAGGCCGATCAGGCGCAGGGTGCGAACGGCATCAATGTCAGCTACACGACCCAGGACCCCTACAGCAGCTTCACCCGCTTCCTGCGCTGCGACCTGCATGCGCCGGTCGGCGTGAACTGGGGCTATCACTGCGACGAGGAGATAGACGCCCTGCTCGCCAAGGCCTCGCTCGCCTTCACCGCGGAAGAGCGCAATGAATGGCTCGCGAAGGTCCACACGCGCGAGGTGGACAATGCCCTCTTCCTCTGGGTGGTCCACGACGTGGCGCCGAGGGCGATGACGAAGCAGGTCAAGGGCTTCGTCCAGGCCCGCAACTGGTTCCAGTCGCTCACTCCGGTGACCATGGACTAGGCCGGCTGCCGGGCCGGGCGGGCTGCATGTCGCGGCCCGCCCGGCCCGGCGCAGGCTGGACCGGATGCTGAACTACATCATCCGCCGCGTCCTGTACGTCATCCCTATCGGGTTCGGCGTGACGGTGCTCGTGTTCGCCCTGGTGCATATGGCGCCGGGCGATCCGCTGAGCGCGGTCGTGCCGCCGGACGCGCCGGAAGAGATGGTGCAGGAGCTGCGCAAGGCCTACGGCTTCGACAAGCCCCTGCCGATCCAGTATGCGACCTGGCTCGGCCGGGTGCTGGTCGGCGATCTCGGCGTCTCCGTCGCCCGCGGCCGCGAGGTCGCGGACGAGCTTCGCATCGCCGTGCCCAACACCTTCATCCTGGCGGCGGGAGGAACGCTGCTTGGCTTCACCCTGGGCGCGACCCTCGGCGGCATCGCCGGCTTCTTCCAGGGGCGCTGGATCGACAAGCTCGCAACCTCCATTGCGATCACCGGCGTCAGCGTTCCGCATTACTGGCTGGGGCTCGTCCTGGTCATCATCTTCTCCGTCGAGATGAACGTGCTGCCGTCCTTCGGCATGGGGCCGGGAGGCTCCACCGCCTGGGAGTGGAACGCCGAGCACATGCGCCATCTCGTGCTGCCGATCATCACGCTCGCCGTCATTCCGATGGGCCTTATCACCCGCACGGTGCGCGCCACCGTGGCCGAAATCCTCAACCAGGAGTTCGTCCAGGCGCTGCACGCGAAGGGCCTGTTCCAGCGCCAGGTGCTCGTCCATATCGTCCGCAACGCCGCCCCCACGACGCTGGCGGTCATGGGCCTCCAGCTCGGCTACCTGCTGGGCGGCTCCATCCTGGTCGAGACCGTGTTCCAGTGGCCGGGAACCGGCTCGCTCCTCAACAGCGCCATCTTCGAGCGCGACCTGCCGCTGCTCCAGGGTACCATCCTGGTGCTCGCCATGTTCTTCGTGCTGCTGAACCTGTTCGTGGACATCCTGCAATCGGCGATCGACCCCCGGATGTCGCGCCGATGACGACCGCGCCTGCCTTCGACAGCAAGCAGCAGGCCGCAGTCGATGCGGCGCAGGTCGCCGTGCAGTCGCGCGGCTACTGGACCACGGTGGTAGGGCGCGTCCGCGACGACAAGGTGACGATGGTCTGCGGGTTCGTGCTGCTGCTCATCGTCTTCTCCGCCGTGTTCTCGGACCTCATCGCGCTCGCCGACCCCTACAAGGCGAACATGCTCAAGCGCCTCGCGGCCATCGGCACGGACGGATATCCGCTCGGCGCGGACGAGATGGGCCGCGACATGCTCACCCGGCTGCTCTATGGCGGCCGGCTGTCGCTGTTCATGGGCATCAGCCCGATCGTCATCGCGTTCGCCGTCGGGGGGACCCTCGGCCTTGTCGCGGGCTTCCTCGGGGGCCGGATCAACATGGCGATCATGCGCGTGATGGACGTGTTCTACGCCTTCCCTTCCGTGCTGCTCGCGGTCGCGATCTCGGGCGCGCTCGGGGCCGGAATCGGCAACGCCATCGTATCGCTCACCCTGGTGTTCATACCGCCCATCACGCGGGTAACGGAGAGCGTCACGACCCAGATCCGCTCGCTCGACTATGTGGAGGCGGCCCGCGCGAGCGGCGCCCGCAGCTTCACCATCATCCGGGTGCATATCCTGACCAATGTGCTCGGGCCGGTATTCATCTACGCAACGAGCCTCATCAGCGTCAGCATCATCCTCGCCTCGGGACTCAGCTTCCTCGGCCTCGGCACCGAGCCGCCCGAGCCGGAATGGGGGCTCATGCTGAACACGCTCAGGCAGTCGATCTACGTCAATCCGTGGGTCGCGGCCCTTCCGGGCGCGATGATCTTCTTCACATCGCTCACCTTCAACCTGCTGAGCGACGGGCTCCGCAGCGCCATGGACGTGCGGCTGTGAACCCGGCGGCGGACAAGGCGGGCGGCGGCGCTGCCGCGCTTCTGGAAGTGCGGGAGCTGCGCAAGTATTTCCCGGTGCGGGGCGGCATCTTCAACCGCACCGTGGGCTGGGTGCAGGCGGTCGATAACATCGACCTCGCCGTGCTGCCGGGCGAGGTGCTGGGCATTGTCGGCGAGTCGGGGTGCGGCAAATCGACGACGGCGCGCCTGCTCATGCACCTCATCCCCGCCGATGCGGGCCGGATCGACTTCGACGGCGAGCCCATCCACCCGGACGATGCGGCCGGGCTGCGCGAGCTTCGCCGCCAGATGCAGATGGTGTTCCAGGACTCCTATTCCTCGCTCAACCCGCGCCTGCCGATCGAGGACACCATCATGTTCGGCCCGAAGGTCCACGGCGTGTCGTCGGCCGAAGCGAGGGAACGGGCGCGCGAGCTGTTCTCGCTGGTGGGGCTGGACCCGGCGCAGTTCATCCGGCGCTATCCGCACGAGCTTTCCGGCGGCCAGCGCCAGCGGGTCAATATCGCCCGCGCGCTCGCGCTGGAACCGCGGCTGCTCATCCTGGACGAAGCGGTCTCCGCGCTGGACAAGTCGGTAGAGGCCCAGGTGCTCAACCTGCTGCTGACGCTCAGGCGCGAACTCGGCCTTACCTACATCTTCATCTCGCACGACCTCAATGTCGTGCAATATATGAGCGACCGGGTGCTGGTCATGTATCTCGGCAAGGTGGTCGAGATCGGCCCGACGGCCGCGATCTACGACCGCATGCAGCATCCCTATACCGAGGCGCTGCTCTCCGCCATGCCGTCGATGGACCCCGACCGGCGCACCGAGACGCCGCCCCTGGTCGGCGACCCGCCCAACCCGATCGACCCGCCGCCCGGATGCCGCTTCCACACCCGCTGCCGCTTCGCCGAGGATGTCTGCCGCCGCGCCGAGCCTCCCCTTGGGGCCGCAGCGGGGGACACCGTAGACGGCGCAAGCCATCTCGTGGCCTGCCACATGCGCGTGGCGGGCTCGGGACACAGCCAGGCGCCGGCCTGAGCCGCCAATGGCAAACGCAACCGCAGCCCCGATCGTTCGCGCCGAGGATGTGACGGTCCGGTTCGTCAGCCGCGACGCCACCGTGAACGCGGTGAACGGCGTATCGTTCACGCTCGACCCCGGCGAGGTGCTCTGCATTCTCGGCGAGTCGGGGTCCGGCAAGAGCGTCACGCTGCGCGCCCTGATGCGGCTGCTGCCGCCCCGCCGCTCGCGGCTCTCGGGGCGCATCGAGATCGCCGGGCAGAACGTGCTCGACATGAGCGAACGCGCGCTTGCCGACCTGCGCGGCACCGAGGTCGGCATGATCTTCCAGGAGCCGATGGTCGCGTTCGACCCCGTCTATACGGTCGGCACGCAGATCGCCGAGACCATCGTCCGCCACGAGGGCGTGAGCCGCGAGCAGGCCCGGCGGCGCGCGATAGACCTGCTCGAACGGGTCCGCATTCCCTCGCCCGAGCGGCGGCTGCGCGCCTATCCGCACGAGCTTTCGGGCGGGATGCGCCAGCGCGCGATGATTGCGCTCGCACTCTGCTGCAATCCGAGCCTGCTGCTGGCGGACGAGCCGACCACCGCGCTCGACGCGACCGTCCAGATCCAGATCCTCCTCCTGCTGCGCGAATTGCAGCGCGAGCTCGGCATGGCCGTCATTTTCGTCACCCACGATGTGGGCGTGGCGGTCGAGATCGCGGATCGGATCGCGGTGATGTATGGCGGAAAGTTCGTGGAGACGGGGCCGGTGCGCGAGATCATGCGCAACCCCCGCCATCCCTATACCCAGGGGCTGCTGGCCTCTACTGTCCACGGCTCGCTGCGCGGCAAGACGCTGGAGGCGATTCCGGGCTCGCCCCCGGACATGACCATGCTTCCGCCGGGCTGCGCCTTCGCGCCCCGCTGCCGCTTCGCGGAGCCGGCATGCGAAACCCCGCCGCCCGAGTTCCACCTCACCCCGCAACACATGGTCCGCTGCATCCGCGCGGCATAGCCGCAACCCGACGACACGGGCCCTGCCGTTGCTATAGTGCCGCCGCCATCGAAGGGAGGCGCAGCTCATGGCGCTCATGGGGCAGGTCATTCCGGTTACGCCGTTCCAGCAGAACTGCTCGGTCGTCTGGTCGGAGGCGACGATGGTGGGCGCGGTGATCGACCCCGGCGGCGACCTGCCACAGCAGCTCCTGCATGACGGACAAGCCGCGGCACCCGAATTCTCGGCAAAGGGAGCGATGCAGAACGAGAAAGTTTTCAAGCGGTGTGCCAGCCGTCCAGCGCTAACGCAGCAGTATCGGGATGAGCGCGCGGTCGACGCACCCGCTCCAATATACGCCATCGAATCGGCAATCGCCCGGAAGAGCTTCAGCGATTTGCCATAGCGTTCTTTTTATTTCGTCAACATCATTCACAAGAGGGTATGAATTAAGTAGCAATAACCATCGTCTGGAAAAACTTCCTTCCCAGTTTGGTAAGCTTATCTCCTTGTCGCCTAAGGCTCTCTGCAACATGGAAGATGTGGCCGACTCCATTTCGGCTACTCCTCCACTGACCATAACTGTCCAACGGGTTCCCAGACTGCCGGGCTTAAACCATAATCTCCGATCCCTCAATATATCGTTGTTACCGCTCGTTATATGTCGTAAGATCTGTAGTTCGACTTTCTTCCTCCAAGCTCTATCGAAGTTGGAAGGCTGCCCTGAAAGGCTATCGATTGGGTCTGGACCCAGACTTATCGTGTAGTCTCGTCGACGAATATTTTTCGTTCTTTCTCCAATCTCTTCCCCAAAGCGCCTTAACGGCTCGGTAATCCCCGCCGACGACATCGCATTGGATCGACTGCTGATCGCTACCTGCTGGTAACAGCGGGTCACTTCCACGCCCCACTGAAAACCATCCTTCCACGTTACAATGAGGTCCGGTGGGTCGTTTGGATTAATGTCATAACAAAATCCGGAATTGCCCTGATTTTCCAGATGATCTATCAGTAATCTACGGCCAAACTCTTCGTCCGCGTTCATCCGAAATCACCGCAGTCGGTAGTCATCGTTCGTCCTCATTGAGGATCAATTCATCGAAGAGAGGCCCGATAGCCGCGGCCTTCCAGACGCCGCGCTTGCGCTGGACGGCGTTCAGGGCGCGGGCACCGTTGACGCGGGCGGGAGCATCCCGGCCGGCGTTATCTTCTCGAGTTCGTCTTTCAACTCCCGTTCCGCCCGCCGCAGGTCGTGGTTCTGCTGCATCCTGAGCCAGAGGCCCGGGCCGTTGCCAACGAGCCTGCCGATCCGCAGCGCCATTTCAACCGAAACGGGATGCGTGCAGGCCAGAACCCGGTGAAGGTGCTGGCGTGAGACTCCGAGCCGTTTCGCCGCCGCCCCGGTGGACAACCCGAGGGCCGGCAGGACATCCTCGCGCAGAACTTCTCCCGGATGAACCGCCGGACGCCGGACCGGGCGCTTTACGCGATATTCCGTCATTCCTGCCGCTCCTCAATGATACTGTTCGAGATCGACGCGCAGCGCCTCGCCCTCCCGCCACTCGAAGGTGATGCACCAGGGGCCGTTGACATGGATGCTGAAGCGTCGGGCGCTCCGCGGAGGCGGTGAAAATCGAATCCCGGGACACGCAACTCGGCCAGCGATTCGGCCTGGTCCAGAACTTCGAGCCGGCGCACGCAGCGCGCATGGAGATTTGGTTGAACATGACGGCTGCGGCCTCGTGCGAACAACTCGGCAAGACCCTTGTGCCGGAAGCTCCGGATCATGTCGGACAGTAACACATCATGTTACAGAGTCAACCAGGTTCGTCCGGGCGGCCCCCGGGGTCGCGGTCTTGCGACGAGGCAGCAGAATTAGAGGCTCCGCCGGCGCTATAGTGCCGCCGCCATCCAAGGGAGGGGCGCCTTATGGGGCTCAAGGGGCAGGTTATCCCGGTCACGCCGTTCCAGCAGAACTACTCCATCGTCTGGTCGGAGGCGACCATGGTGGGCGCGGTGATCGATCCCGGCGGCGACCTGCCGCGCATCCGCGCCGCGGTCGAGGAGCTGGGTGTGACGGTCGAGAAGATCCTGCTGACCCACGGCCATGTCGATCACGCCGCAGGCGCGGGCACGCTCGCCGACCTGCTCGGCGTTCCGATAGAGGGGCCGCATGAGGCCGACCGGTTCCTGATCGAGGGCCTGCCGGAGCAGGCGGAGCGGTTCGGCTTCGGGCCTGCCATCGCGTTCGAGCCGGCGCGCTGGCTCGACGAGGGCGACGAGGTGACGGTCTCCGACCTCACGCTGGAAGTGCGCCACTGCCCCGGCCACACGCCGGGCCATGCGATCTTCTTCCACCGCCCGTCGAACCTGGCCGTGGTGGGCGACGTGCTGTTCCAGGGCTCGGTCGGGCGCACCGACCTGCCCGGCGGCGACCATGCGGCGCTGATCCGCTCGATCCGCACCAGGCTCTGGCCGCTCGGCGCGGACATCACCTTCCTGCCGGGGCACGGGCCGATGTCCACCTTCGCCGCCGAGAGGGCCGCAAACCCCTTCGTCGGCGACGGTGTCTAGCCCGGATTTCTCACGAAGGTCACGGCCTGCGTCGCGTCCAGGCGTTCGATCCGCAAGGAGCGGGCCGAAAAGCGGAGCGGAGCCTACGGTTGAGGCCCGCGACGCCGCGGGCGGGCGCCTGGGCGCGACCCCGAGGGCGGCGCTGTCGGGCCGGCAGCGCCGCGCAGACCATGACCTTCGTGAGAATTCCGGGCTGTTACTTCTTGAGTTCGAGCCCCGGAATCCCGAGTTTGCCGGTGCGCTCGATCTTGGCCACGATGCGCGCATCGTGACGGAACCACTGGCCCGCCGGCTTGTCCGGATTGGCCTTGGCCCATTCCTTGACGAACCAGTTGCCGCGCGCCCATTTGCCGTCCGGCCCGGCGGCCTTCTTGAACTGGACGGCGAACATCGGCAGCTTCGGGCTCTCGATCAGCAGCCCGTCCACGACGGTTTTCCGGCCGCAGAACGGCAAGAGGTCGGCGTGCGTGCCGGCGAAGGGATCGGAGTTCTTGGCCGCCGGAATGAGCCGGCCTTCCTCGGTGAGCAGGCCGAGCTGGCGCTTGCCGCCGCCGCAATTGGCGGGGCAGTCGCCGGTAAGCTCGCAGACGATATCGACGACGGTCACGGTCAACCGCGCCGTCTGCTCGTGCTCGATGCCCCATTCCACGGCGTCAAAGGCGGGGCCGGCCATCGGGACCAGGCCCAAAAAGGCCGAAATAATGCCGGCGGACAGGATACGCATGGCGCTCACTCCCCGAACGGCTGGATGCCGTATTCGTCATGGGTCAGGTTGACGACGCCGCCGTCCTCGGCGACCTGCGTCACGATCAGGTAGTTCACGCCGTCGCGTTTGTAGAGGTCGCCGTCCACCGTGACCCGGTGGGACTGGATGTCGATGACGCGCGGATTGCCGACCGGGTCCTCGTCCTCGATGCGCAGCACCATATAGACCTGCCCGTCATCGCCCTTGATGCTGACCGGGATGCCGCCGACCGCGCACCAGACCGCGCATTGGTGGTGCGCCGTGCCTTCGGCGAACATGATCTCGGTGACATAGCACCAGGTGTCGATGACCTCGCCCGCGACGCGGACGCGCTCCGGCGCGGCCGCCTGCGCCCCGGAAACGCAGGCGAGCGCCAGAATTCCCGCCAGCATTGCCCTCATTGAACCGCACTCCTCAGATAAGCGATGACGACCGCGCGCTGCCCGGCCTTCCTGAAGCCCGGAAACGCCATGCGCGTGCCCTTTGCGAACGCCCTGGGCTTGGTGAGCCAGGCATTCAGATTGTCCTCGGTCCAGGTCTTGCCCGCATGCTTGCCGAGCCCCTTGGAATATTTGAACCCCGGCGCTGAGGCGATGGGCCGTCCGACGACGCCCCAGAGGTTCGGGCCGACCTTCTTCTTGCCCGTCTCGTCGAGCCGATGGCAGATCGTGCATTTCTTCTTGAAGAGCTTCGCGCCGTCGATGTCAGCCGCTGCGGCCGGCGCGCCGAGGCCGGCACGGAACGCCGCCGCGACGGCCAATGCCCGAATTCGCATGACCCGCAGACCCTCTCGTTCCGTGGCGCCCGGCGCCAACCTACCGCCCGGAGAATACCGGCGCCAGCGTTTCGGCCGGCGCAATCTTCACTTTTGCGTGTGCATCCGGGCTGCTTTTGCGCTAGACTGAAAGCTCGGTCATAGTGACCGGGACCCCACAAGATATAGTGTGCATTGTTTAAAGATTGCCCACTGGTTGTGTGTGGAGGCGCAAGATGGACGGTTCTGGCGGGATAGGACTTCGCGACCGCGATGCCGACAGCACGGCGCCGCTGCTGCCTTACCTGCATGCCGATGAGGTCTATCAGAACGAGCGCGGCATCCGCGTCGTGCTCGACCGCGGCCGCGACAGCCTGTTGACGCAATTCGGCAAGGAGACGCTGGAAGACCGATACCTGATGCCGGGCGAATCCTACCAGGACTTGTTCGCCCGCGTCGCCGGGCATTTCGCCGATGACAGCGCCCATGCCCAGCGGCTCTACGACTACATCTCGAAGCTCTGGTACATGCCGGCGACGCCGGTGCTCTCCAATGGCGGCACGAAGCGCGGCCTGCCGATCTCCTGTTTCCTGAACGAGGCCGACGACAGCCTGGAGGGAATCGTCGGGCTCTGGACGGAGAATGTCTGGCTGGCAGCCCGCGGCGGCGGCATCGGCAGCTATTGGGGCAATCTGCGCTCCATCGGCGAGAAAGTCGGCCAGAACGGGCGCACTTCCGGCGTCATCCCCTTCGTGCGCGTCATGGATTCGCTGACGCTCGCAATCAGCCAGGGCAGCCTGCGGCGCGGCTCGGCCGCGGTCTATATGCAGGCGAGCCACCCGGAGATCGAGGAGTTCGTGGAGCTGCGCCGGCCGACCGGCGGCGACCCGAACCGCAAGGCGCTCAACCTGCATCACGGCGTGCTGGTGCCGGACGCCTTCATGCGCGCGGTCGAGGCGGACGAGGAATGGGCGCTCATCAGCCCGCGCGACCACAGCGTGCAGCGCCGCATCCGCGCCCGCGACCTCTGGATCCGCATCCTCACGGCGCGGATCGAGACGGGCGAGCCCTATCTCATCTTCATCGACCATGTGAACCGCGCCCGGCCCGAACACCACAAGCTGGCGGGCCTGGAGGTGAAGACCTCGAACCTCTGCGCCGAGGTCGTGCTGCCGACCGGCCTCGACCATCGCGGCGGCAAGCGCACGGCCGTGTGCTGCCTCTCCTCGCTCAACCTCGAACGCTATCTGGAATGGGAGGACGCGCCGGGCTTCATCGAGGATGTGATGCGCTTCCTCGACAATGTGCTGGAGGACTTCATCCGGAACGCGCCGGACTCCATGCACACGGCGGCTTATGCGGCGATGCGCGAGCGCTCGGTGGGCCTGGGCGTCATGGGCTTCCACAGCTTCCTGCAAAGCCTGAACGTGCCGCTCGAATCCGTCATGGCGTCGGTCTGGAACCGGCGCATGTTCTCCCGCATCCAGGCCGATGCCGACGCTGCGTCGAAACTGCTGGCGGACGAGCGCGGCCCCTGCCCCGACGCCGCCGATTTCGGCCTGGCCGAGCGCTTCTCCAACAAGACGGCGATTGCGCCGACGGCCTCCATCTCGATCATCTGCGGCGGCGCCTCGCCCGGCATCGAGCCGGTGGCGGCCAATGCCTATACCCACAAGACGCTCTCCGGCTCCTTCGCGGTCCGCAACCGCTATCTGGAGGCCGTGCTGGAGGAAGCCGGCCGAAACGATGAGGAGACCTGGTCCTCGATCACGGTCAACGAAGGCTCGGTGCAGCATCTCGACTTCCTGACAGACGACCGGAAGGCGGTGTTCAAGACCGCGTTCGAGCTGGACCAGCGCTGGATCGTGGACCTCGCCGCGGAGCGCGCGCCGATGGTGGACCAGGCCCAGTCGGTCAACCTCTTCCTGCCGGCCGACATCCACAAGCGCGACCTGCACGGCCTGCACATGATGGCGTGGAAGCGCGGCCTGAAGAGCCTCTATTACTGCCGCTCGAAGTCGCTCCAGCGCGCCGAGGCAGTGGGCGGCAAGCGCGTGGCGCGTCGGGAGGAGGCCCGGCTCAGGGTCGATTACGAAGAGTGCCTCGCATGCCAGTGACCGGCGGTCCCCTATCGGGCAAGACCGCGCTTGTCACCGGCGCCAGCCGCAATATCGGCCGCGAGATCTGCCTGCGGCTCGCGCGCGAGGGCGCGCATGTCGCCGTCAACACGCGCCGGGCCGAGGACGCCGCGCGCGCGGTCGTGGCGGAAATCGAGGCCGCCGGCGGCTCCGCGTCGCTGCACATGGCGGACGTGACCGACGAGGCGGCGGTCGCAGCGATGGCGGAAGCGGCGGGCCCGGTCGATATCCTGGTCAACAACGCCGCCATCCGCCGCCATGTCCCCTTCCTGCAATCGACGCTGGCCGACTGGCGCGAGGCGCAGGCGGTCGTTCTGGAAGGCGCCTATCTCTGCACTCGCGCCGTGCTGGCGTCCATGCAGGCGAAGGGTTGGGGGCGGATCGTCAATATGGGCGGCGTCTCGGCGCATATGGGCATGGCGGAGCGCGCCCATGTCAGCGCCGCCAAGGCGGGGCTGATCGGCTTCACCAAGGGCCTCGCGAAGGAATTCGGCCTCGACGGCATCACCGTCAATTGCGTGGTGCCGGGCGTGATCGACACCGTGCGCGACACGGGCGGGCTGCGCCCCGAGCAGGCGAGTGCGGTGCCCATCGCCGTCGGCCGCCAGGGCCGCCCGGAGGAAGTGGCCGAGACGGTTGTGCATCTCTGCCAACCGACAAGCGCCTACATCACCGGCGCCACCATCCATGTGAACGGGGGGGCATATCTGCCCTGATCGATAACGGCCTTCGGCCGGAAGGGGCAAGAGATCGCTATAGCGGGATGCGAACGGCCATGAGGTTCCGGAACGGGGCATGAGCCGAACGGCCGACCGACCCGCCCTTCGTCCCGGCGAATTCGTTCCGCTCGTAGCACTGCTGATATCGCTTGTCGCGCTTGCGACCGACGCGATGCTGCCGGCGCTGCCTGCAATCGGCCGCGACCTCGAGGCGCCGCGCCGGAACGATGTCCAGTTCGTGATTACGGCCATGTTCCTGGGGCTCGGCCTCGGCCAGATGGTCTTCGGCCCCCTTTCCGACCGCATAGGACGCAGGCCCGCCATCCACGCCGGCCTCGTGCTGTTCATGGCCGGGTGCCTCATGAGCATCCTCGCGCCCACCTTCGAGGCGATGATCGCGGGCCGCGTGCTGCAGGGTTTCGGCGCGGCGGGACCGCGCGTCGTGACCATGGCCCTGGTGCGCGACCGGTACGAAGGACGCCGGATGGCGCGTCTCCTGTCGTTCGCGATGGCCGTCTTCATCCTCGTTCCCGCTGTCGCCCCGGCCCTTGGACAAGGGATCCAATGGCTCGGAGGCTGGCGCGCGATATTCGCCACCTTCGTCGTCATGGCCGCGGCCGCGTTCGCATGGTTCGGACTGCGCCAGCCGGAGACCCTGCCGCCCGCCCGCCGGCGACCATTGACCCCGCGGGCCGTCGGAGGCGGCGTGCTGGAAGTGCTGAGGAACCGGGCCGCGCTTGGATATACGCTGGCCATCGGGTTCGTGTTCGCGCTGTTCGTCGCCTATCTGACTTCCGCCCAGCAGGTCTTCCAGGAGGCCTACAGGACCGGCGCGCTCTTCCCGGCCTATTTCGGAGTGCTGGCGCTTGCCATCGGAGGCGCCTCGCTCGCGAACGGCCGCCTCGTGATGAAGCACGGGATGCAGCGGCTCACCAAATTGGCGACAATGACGATCGCGCTGGTCTCGGCGGCCGCGTGGGCGCTGGCTTTTGCCTTCGAGGGGCTTCCTCCGCTATGGCTGTTCATCGGCTACATGCTTGCCGTCTTCCTGTGCATCGGACTCCTCTTCGGGAATCTCAATGCGCTCGCAATGGAGCCCCTCGGCCACATCGCCGGCGTGGGGTCGGCAGTGGTCGCTTCGCTCTCCACCTTCATCTCATTACCGCTCGGAGCGGTCGTGGGCCTGAGCTTCGATGGAACGATATACCCGCTGCTCGCAGCCTTCGCGGTCTTCGCGGCGGCAGCCTTCGCTGCAATTCGGTGGGCCGAGGGAACCGGAGGGGCGCAACGCGGCCGAGGTCCCTCCCCCCAATCGTAACCGCCCGTCGCCCGCCGACTCGATATCGAGCGAGCATCGGGTCCGTTCGAGGCATCCTGCCGGGGGACTACGTCCCTCGGCCAGCGACGACCTTCCGCGGCCGGTACAGCCGGTACCAGGCCCAGGCGAGCGTCTGGAAGGCGAGCAGGCCGCCGAAGGCGACCTGGTAGGCTTCCTCCGGATAAACGCCCTCCCGGGCCGTCCACAAGTCGAGCACGCCGCCGACGGCGTATTGAATGGCGAAGGCGCCGAGGAAGACCAGCAGGTTGAGGGCGGCGTTGGCGCGGCCCGCAAGCACGGACCCGAAATGCGCCGAGAGGTGCGCATAGGCGAGGATTGTCATCTGGCCCGTCATGGCGAACAGCGCCCAGAACGCCGTGGCAGGCGGCCAGAGGCCGAGCACGATGGCAAGAAGGGACGCGAGGAATACGGCTGCGACGGCCTCCACCACCGTCATCAGCGAGATGCCGCGCCGGTTCGCCCGGTCGCCGAGCACGCCCGCCAGCAGGATGCCGACGATGAAGGCCACCGCCATCAGGAAGAGCGTCGAGGCGACCTCATTCGGATCGAGGCCGCCCACATCGCGTAGCCAGGGCGCGGCCCAAAGGGTCTGGAGCGCGATATGGCCGCCGGCGATGCCCGCCAGCATGGGAGCGAGGCCCCAGAACATGCGGTCGCGATAGACATGGGCGATGCCGGCAAGCTGGGCCCGGAATCCGCCGGCGCTCAGCATGTCCGGCCGCTCGCGGGGCGCCAGCAGGAAGATCGCCGAGGCTGCGAGCGCAACCATCCCGCCGAGCCCCACGAACACCGCCCGCCAGCCGAAAGCCGCGACGGCCATATGGGCGGGCTCGGTCGCGGCTAGCACACCGAAGCCGCCGAACACCATGACAAGCGCGTTGAACAGCGGCACGCGCTGCGGCGGCGCCCAGAGCACCACGGCCTTGAACGACGCCATCAGCCCGCCGGCGAAGCCCAGGCCGATCAGCAGCCGCGCCGCGACCAGCGTTTCCATCGACTCGCCGAGCGAGAACAGGAACGCACCGATGGCCGAGACCATGAGCAGGCAGGCCTGCACCCGGCGCGGCCCGAGCCGGTCCAGCAGCACGCCAAGCGGGAGCTGGAACGCGCCGAACCCAAACAGGTAGGCGGCCGTAATCAGCCCGAGCCCTTCGGCCGAAACGCCGATATCGCGCTCCAGGTCCTCCACCACCACGGCGTTCACCGCGCGCAGCAGGTAGGACATGAAGTAGCCGAGGCCGAAGGGCGCGACGACGACGGCCCAGAGGCGCCATAGGCTCATCTCGCCCCTCACATTGCGGCGATGCCGCCATCCACGAAGAGTTCCGAGCCGGTGGTGAAGCTGCTCTCGTCCGAGGCCAGGTAGAGGATCGCATAGGCGACCTCCTCCGCCCGGCCGACCCGCCCGATGGGCACCTGGCGGGCCAGCTTGCGCAGCGCCTCCTCGGTGCCGAAATGCTCCTTGTAGCGGTCGAGGATCGGGGTATCGATAAAGGTCGGGTGCACGGAATTGCAGCGGATCGGCAGGCTTTGCCGCGCGCAATGCAGGGCCACGGACTTGCTGAGGTGGCGCACGCCCGCCTTGGCGGAGTTGTAGGCGGCCATGTTGTGCCCGGCGATGACGCCGGCAATCGACGAGATATTGACGATGGAGCCCGCGCCGCCCGTCTCCTGGCAATGGGCGGCGATGGCGGGAATGGCGTGCTTGCAGCCGAGGAACACGCCGTCGAGGTCGATGGCATGCACGAGGCGCCATTCCTCCAATTCGATCTCGGTCACGGGCTTGGTGAGGCCGATGCCGGCGCTCTGCACCAGGATGTTGAGCCCGCCGAGACGCTCGACCGTCCCGGCGACGGCGGCGATCCATGCCGCCTCGTCCGTCACATCGTGGCGGATAAAGGCCGCGTCCGGCCCGAGTTCCGCCGCAAGCGCGCTGCCCTTCGCCTCGTCGATATCGGTGATCGCCACGCGCGCGCCCTCGCGCACGAACATCGCCGCCGTCGCCGCGCCCAGCCCCGAGGCGCCGCCTGTAATCAGCGCCACCTTGCCTTCGATCCGTCCGGTCATATCGACCTTCTCCCTATTTGGCGCAGAAGCCGCCGTCCACGACGAGCTCGGTGCCGTTGACGAAGCTGGACTCGTCCGAAGCGAGGAACAGCACGCATTGCGCGACCTCCTCCGGCTGGCCGATGCGCCCGAGCGGGATCGCCTCGGCGCGGGCGTCGATGGCGCGCTGGCCGAAGCGTTCCCTGTCGGGGTCGAGGATCGGCGTGTCGATGGGCCCCGGATGCACCGAGTTCGCCCTTATGCTGTAGCCGCGCCGGCCGCAATGGAGCGCAATCGTCTTGGTGAGCATGTGGACGCCCGCCTTGGCGGAGCAGTAGGCCGCATAAACCGCGACGCCCCGGAGCGCGGCGACCGAGGAGATATTGACGATGGACCCGCCGCCGCTCGCCGCCATCGCGGGCACAGCCGCATGGCAGCCGAGATAGACACTGTCGAGACAGACCTCGTGGACCCGCCGCCAGCCCTCAAGCGTCTCCTGTTCTATCGTCGCCTTGGGCGCGATGCCGGCATTGTTGACCAGGATTGAGAGGCCGCCATGCGCCTCGACGGCGGCGGCGACGGCACGTTCCCAATCGCCGGCGTCGGTCACGTCATGGGCAAGCGCGGAGATCGATCCCTCGGCGCCGGCGGCGGTCTCCCCCGCAGCGGCGGCGTCGATATCGGTCGCGACGACATGCGCTCCCTCCCGCGCCAGCAGAAGCGCCGTCGCGCGGCCGATGCCGGAGCCCGCCCCCGTCACCAGCGCGGTCTTGCCTTCGAGCCGTGCGCCCATCCCCCGTCTCCCTCTCGGTGAACCCGCCGCCACTCTACCCTCTGGAATCCCCGCCGCGCATCCCCGCCGGAGCACTTACAAGGCTTACCGGCATTGGGGGCCAGCGGACCGAGAATATTTTTCGATGTACTTTCAAGTCTTCCGGTCATGCTGCCATGACGCGGAAGCAGGCAGGATGAGGGTATGGCGCGCGAGATTTCGTTTCGGCATAAGGGCCTCAAGGCGCTATACGATACGGGAAGCAAGTCGGGGATCTCGCCCCGGCATGCCCGGAAGCTGCAGGATATTCTGGCTTTGATGGAGCAAAGCCGCGGTCCGGAGGGAATGGACCTGCCGGGTCTCAGGCTGCACCCTTTGAAGGGTTCGCTGGCCGGGCATTTCGCGGTTGCCGTGTCGGGAAACTGGCGTGTAACCTTCCGGTTCGAGGATGGCGTTGCCGTAGATATCGACTATGTCGATTACCACTGAGGAGACGCTTTCGGATGGCCATGCACAATCCTCCGCATCCGGGCGGCATAGTGAAGCGGGAGTGTCTCGAACCGCTCGGCCTGTCCGTGGAGCGGGCAGCGGCAGGCCTTGGGGTCCCGCGCCGCGTGCTCGCCGATCTTGTGGATGAGAAAGCCGGTTTGTCCGCCGATATGGCGATCCGCCTGTCCGAGGCGTTCGGATCGACGCCCGAAACCTGGCTCGGATTGCAGGCTGCCTGGGACCTCTGGCAAGCGCAGACGCAACCGGGGCGGGCCGCAGTCGAAAGATTCGCATCGGCTTCCTGAATCCCCGCCGCGCATCCCCGCGTCGAACCTGTCCGAAGCTCGCGCGGCGGTAAGGTCGGCGGACCGCGCGAGTTTTTCCCGGTCCCGTGCTTGACATAGGGGAGAGCGTGGTAAGCTGTTTGCAGGAGAGGGCGCCGGCGGGCGGGGCGGCGGAACATGACATCGCATGACATGTCCCGGCGTTTCCTCCCGGAGGCAGCAATTCGTTCATGAAATATGAAATAATTCTCGGTAGGGGCTTGACCCCTGTAAAACCGTGGTAAGATGAGACAAAGAGGAAGCGGCATCCGGAGGCCGCTTCGTCTCTTGCCTCGCACCGGCGCGAAAAACCCCCAACGGAACGGACGGGAGAAGTGCGCCCTGCGTCGTTCGCGCGCGCAATCAGGCGCGCGAATCGCGCCGGCGCGAACGCGGGCGCACGCGCACATGCGATACGCGCGAAAAAGGGCCGCGCCGCAGGCAAGCCGGTGGCGGCGCGAGCGGAACGAAACGCGATGGAGGAACGATATGCAGGATGCAGACGGGCGGCGCTTCGGCGAGGCCAGCGGAGAGGGGCGAGGCAGCGGCGAAACATGACATTTCATGACGTGTCCCGGCAGCCGCGCCGCATCGCCTTTATCGGAACCCGGTCATGGGCTCGTCGGTTCCGGGCCATGAACGGCGGTATAAGCTGTTTGCAGGAGAGGGCGGCTTCCGGGGCCGCCCTTTTTGCGTGGGGAGCGGGACCCTGTGCGGGCACTGCTGGCGACGGAACATGACATCGCATGACACAACATGACATTTCATGACACCTCCGGGGTAACTCCGCGCCCTCGGTCGAAAGACTCGCATCGGCTTATTGAATCCCCGCAACCCATCCCCATCTGGGGGTTGTCCGAAGCTCGCCGGGTAACGGGGGCGGAGGACGGCGGGTCCGGCCGACGGTCGGCGGGCCTTGGAAACATCGACAATCGCTTCTCAAGGAGGATGACCGATGACGGCATTCGATTTCTCCCCTCTCCTGCGGTCCACCATCGGCTTCGAACGGCTGATGAAGAACTTCGACCGC
The DNA here is from genome assembly GCA_965261985.1 of Alphaproteobacteria bacterium. GTDB lineage: Bacteria > Pseudomonadota > Alphaproteobacteria > Bin95 > Bin95 > Bin95. The sequence goes on along the minus strand of OZ253490.1, from coordinate 1,316,010 downwards.
GTCATGAACGCCGACGCCACGGCAGAGCACTATCCGCCCTGCAACATCGTCAAGACCGGCGAGCACACCTACCGCATCGAGATGGCGGTGGCCGGCTTCGGCGAAGAGGACCTCGCGATCGAGGCGAAGGGCGACGAGCTCGTGATCGCCGGCAAGGTCCGGAACCAGGGCGACGACCGCGTCTTCCTGCATCGCGGCATCGCGACCCGGCAGTTCCGGCGCACCTTCCGCCTCGCCGAGCATGTGAAGGCGGCCGGCGCGAAGCTGGAGAACGGCATGCTCGCCGTCGAGCTGGTGAGCGAGGTGCCCGAGGCGCTGAAGCCCCGCCGGATCGAGATCGGCACGAGCGCGCCGCAGACCATCGAAGCGGCCTGAACGCAGACCGCAACCCTTCATTCACACAACCCGACGCCGGGCCTCCCCCGAGGCCCGGCGTTTCGCTATGGAACGGAATCCGTCTGGATCGGGCCGCTTTTCGGGCCGAACTCCCATTTGTCGCCCCGGCCTGCGAGCCGGGGCCCAGCCGTGCCGCTCGAACCCGGCGGGAGAACCGGAAGATGGACCCCGGATCTCCGCTTCGCTCCGTCCGGGGTGACAGCGGAGGGTTGGGCGAGGGCTGCGGCTCTATACGAAAGGATAGTGCTTTAACCGCCGTCCCCGGCCTATGGTCGGAGGAGGCAAGCAGAGGTGAGGAAAGCGGCGATGGGAGGCCTCAGGCTCAGCCATATCGCGCTTGCGGTCCGGGACAGGGAAAGTGTCGCGCGCGCCTTCGAGCGCGATTTCGGGCTGGAGCGCGCGGAGATCGGCGGGGTGCCGTTCCTCGGCATCGGCGAGACGGCGCTCGCGCTCTTCGAGGCAGGCGACTCCGCGCTTGGCGGCAGCGGGCGCACCGGCGTGGACCACCTCGCCTTCGTAACCGATGACGCCCCGCCGACCGGAGAGGAAGGCCCCGGCCTTGCAGGCGCGACCGAATGGCGGCTCGATCCTGCCGAAACCGCCAATATCGCCACGCGCTTCACGACGCCGCTCGACCTGCCGGCCTCGGCTTCGCCCCATGTCTCGCGTATCGACCATATCGGCATCGCCAGCCGCGACATTACGGAGGACGAAGCCGTTTTCGCCGGCCGCTACGGCTGCCCCGTCGAAAGCCGGCAGACCGATGTCGAAACCATGATCCCGGTCGAGAGCTTCACTTCCGACCGCTACGGCGTCGTCTATCACACGCGCCCGCCCGTGGTGGTCGGCGGCCTGCGCGCCATCTTCATCGCGGTCGGCGACTGCGACCTCGAATGCATGTCGGACCTCGACCCCGCGCACCTCGCGGAAATCCGGCGCGGCGCGCCCGGCACCACGAAGCAGGACCGCAGCGCCATCGCCACCTATGTCGAGCGCTACGGGCCGGGCCTGCACCACATCGCGTTCTGCACCGACGACATCGACGGCAATCTCGCCCGCCTCGCCGGCAAGGGCTACCGCACGATCGACATGAAAGGCCGCCCCGGCGGCCGCCGCAGCCAAATCGGCTTCCTCCACCCGTCGGCCCTCGGCGGCGTGCTGACGCATTTCGTCCAGCACCCTTGAGGGCAACCCGCTACCGCAGCCGGCGACGCTCGGCTAGATTGGGGACCATGACACTCTCGATTCGACCGCTTTCCGACGTGCTGGCCGCCGAGGTCCGGGGCGTCGATCTGCGCGAGCCGCTCGACGACAGCGACCGGGCCGCGCTGCACGAGGCGTTCCTCGACCGCCATATCCTGTGCTTCCGGGAGCAGAAGCTCGACAAGCCGGCGCAATTGGCGGCGACGAAACAATTCGGCGCGCTCGATGTGCATATCCAGCGCAACAAGGGCGACGACATCTCGCTCGTCCACACGGTCTCGAACCTCGACGCAGACGGACGGCCGAAACCGGAGGCGGCGGCGAAGGGAAACCTGCGCTGGCACTCGGACAAGTCCTACCGGACCGTGCCGTCCTGTTCGACATTCCTCTATGGCGTGCAGGTGCCGGCTCGGGGCGGGCGCACCGAGTTCGCAAACATGCACCGCGCCTTCGAAGCCTATGCCCCCGAGCGGCAGGAAGCCTTCCGGGACATGAAAGTGGTGCATGACTGGGTGCGCTCCTGCCAGAAATCGGGCGAGCGCAAGGCGAGCGCGGAAGAAGCGGCAGTCTATCCTCCGGTCGCCCACCCGCTGGTGCGCCGCCACCCCGAAAGCGGTTATGAAGCCTTCTTCATCGGCAACCATGCCTCGCACATCTTCGGCATGGACCGCGACGAGGGCGAGGCGCTGCTGGAGGAGATCGAGGCGCACAGCACCGCCGAGCGTTTCGTCTATCGACACCAGTGGCGGCCGGGCGACCTGCTGATGTGGGACAATCGCTGCCTGCTGCACCGGGCCGAGGAGCGCGCCGGCGAGGCCCGCGTGCTCCACCGCACCGTCACCCGCGGCACATCGCCCTTCTGAGCGGGAGCGCCGGCCCCATGGACGCGCCCGCGGGCGGCGACTTCATCCGCAACCGCATCCGCGACGACCTGGCGGAGGGGCGGGTTGCGTCGGTCGTCACCCGCTTCCCGCCGGAGCCGAACGGCTACCTGCATATCGGCCACGCCAAGTCGATCTGCCTCAATTTCGGCGTGGCGGCGGAGTTCGGCGGGCATTGCAACCTGCGCTTCGACGACACCAACCCGGCGAAAGAAGAGCAGGCCTATATCGACGTCATTCGCGAGGACGTGCGCTGGCTCGGCTTCGAATGGGCGGGCGAGCCGGTCCATGCTTCGGACTATTTCGACACGCTCTACGAATGGGCCGAGCACCTCGTCGAGACGGACCACGCCTATGTCGATGAGCAGTCGGCGGAGGAGATCCGGGCGAGTCGCGGCACACTCACCGAGCCCGGCCGGGCGAGCCCCTGGCGGGACCGCCCGGCCGCGGAGAGCCTCGACCTGCTGCGCCGGATGCGCGCCGGCGAGTTCGCTCCGGGCGCCTGTGTGCTGCGCGCGCGCATCGACATGGGCTCGGGCAATATCAACCTGCGCGACCCCGTGCTCTACCGCATCCTCGACCATGCCCATCCGCGCACGGGGGATGCCTGGCGCATATACCCGACCTACGACTACGCCCACGGCCAGTCGGACGCCATCGAGGGCGTGACGCATTCCCTCTGCACGCTGGAGTTCGCCGACCACCGCCCGCTCTACGACTGGCTGCTGGAGCGCGTGCCGGCCGCGGCGCGCCCGCATCAGTACGAGTTCGCCCGGCTCGACATGACCGGGACGATCCTCTCGAAGCGCGTGCTGACCCGCCTCGTCGCAGAAGGCCATGTTTCCGGCTGGGACGACCCGCGCATGCCGACGCTTCGCGGCCTGCGGCGGCGGGGCGTGCCGGCGGCGGCGCTGCGCGACTTCGTCTCGCGGCTCGCGATCTCGAAGAGCGCCGGCCGGGTCGAAACGGCGCTGCTGGACCATTGCATACGCGAACAGCTCAACCGGACCGCCGAGCGCCGCATGGCCGTGCTGCGGCCGCTCAAGGTGGTGATCGAGAACTACCCCGAGGGCGAGATGGAGTGGCTGGACGCCGCCAACAATCCCGGCGATCCGGAGGCGGGCACCCGCAAACTGCCCTTCTCGCGCGAGCTCTGGATCGAGCGCGACGACTTCATGGAAGACCCGCCGAGGAAGTTCTTCCGCCTGGTCCCCGGCCGGGAGGTCCGGCTGCGCTACGCCTATTTCCTCACCTGCCTTGAGGCGGTGAAGGACGATAGCGGCGAGATCGCCGAATTAAGGTGCCGCTACGACCCGGAGACACGCGGCGGCAGCGCGCCGGACGGGCGCAAGGTCAAGGCGACGATCCATTGGGTCTCGGCCGCCCATGCCGAGCGCGCGCCGGTCCGGCTCTACAGCCCGCTCTTCGCCTGCGACGAGCCCGCCGGCCTCGAAGATGTCAGCCCGGACTCGCTGGAAGTGCTGGACGACTGCCGCCTGGAGCCGGGGCTCGCCGGCTTGGAATCCGGCAGGCCGGTGCAGTTCGAGCGCCTCGGCTACTTCGCCGCCGACCCCGACGGCGGCTTCAACCGCACAATCGGCCTCCGCGACGACTGGGCGCGAATCAAGGCGCGGAGCGGCGGATAGGGCGCCTTTTCCTCATCCACCCGGTGCTGTTTCCTGCGTCGTCGCGTTCCAACTGAAGTTCGATGCCCGGGCAAGCCGTTCGACATCCACCACCCCGGTGAGGCGCCGCCCGTCGATGATCCATGTCGGATATTGACGGACGTTCTGAGCGACGCAGGCGGCCGCGAGAGGTCCGTTGCGGCCTGCGGGGGTGCATTCGACATAGGGCAGGCGATCGACGGAGGCGGCGAAGAGAGCCTTTTGCTCCCGGCAGGCCCGACACCAGAAGGCGCCATAGAAGCGTGCATCGCTGTCCTGCAAATGGGTCGCAAGTGCCTTGAGATAGGGATCCTCGGGGCCGGCAGCGGGATCGAAGAGGCCGCTGAAATGCAGATGGAGGCCAAGGACCAGGACGATGGCGGCGCCGACCGGGAATGCCAGGGCCTTCCGCCATGCATGCCCGGGCATTCGCGAAGGGCGGCGCAGGAGCAGGAGCACCAGCAACAGGTTCATGAGCGCGAACGATGCGAGGCAGTATCCGCAGGTCGCTTCGATCTCGAAGATCGACACCAGGGTGAGGAACCAGCTCACACCGGCACCGATGCAGGCGAAGAGCAGCGCCGCGCCCCATGCCGACGGCCTGGAGCGCAGGCGCCACGCCAGACCGGCAAGGATTGCGTAGGTGAGCAGTCCCCACAGTGACATCGGCATGCCGAACAAGGTCGACCATCGACTCGATTGCACGATGTCGCACTCGGAATCCGCTCCGCAATATGCCGGATGCTCGCCGAACCAGGCGACCAGTGTCAGATAGCCGGTGAGCAGCACACCGAGTCCCGCGAGGCCGAGGAGCCAATTGTCGAGGGAATGCTTCGTGTGCGCCGGAGCCCCGGAGCCGGCCGCGGCATGTTTCGAGGCAGGCACGCTCGCAGCGCGGCCGCGACGGGCGGCGGAACGTGATCGCTTACGCTTCCTGGGCATCGTTCACGCAGTCCGGATATCGGTTCGGTCCGACCGTCGCGAGGACGGCCTCTCGGTGGTTATATACGAAACTGCCTGGCTGTCGTTGAAACTGCAGGCTCCGGCTCAAGGCGGTCGAACTCGCTCCCGGATAGCAGGGACCGCAAGCGACGCCGCAAAACATTTTCGCGGCAAACGGCAGGATATCGATGGCGCGACGTGCGTTTCTGCTTAGCCCTCGCCGCCTCCGAAGCCGCCGCCCATATCGCCGCCTCCGAAGCCACCGGCCCCGTCGCTGCCAAACCCGTCGTAGCTGCCGCCCACGCCATGCGCCATCGGCGCGTAATTGCTGGCCGCGGCTCCCAGGACAAAGCCGCTCATCAGGGTCATCTCGGCGGCGTGCATCATGCGGCGCTCGCGCAAGATCTGTTCGGCGCGTTCGACCTCTTTCGGATCGTCGGACAGTCTCGCCGCTTCCGCAGCCGCCAGCTCATGGAGCAGCCGCCGGTACTTTCGCCACAGCCGATGAATGCGCCAGCCAGTGAAGGCAAAGACCGCCGCAATAGCCAGCCCGAGCACCACCTGACCGGCGTCGAGCCGCATGATCGCAAACCAAGCCAGAACAGTTAGCACTGCCCCATCGATCAAACGACGTAGCATGCATTCCTCCTCGGGTCGGTTGCTCTATTCAGCATGTCCCGAATAGCCGTCAATCGAAACGAAATCAATCCCTTGACAGGCTGACCGGGGTCGAAGCCCCGCGCCGAACAACAGGCCCGCGACGCCGACCGCCTGACGCCGGCAGCACGCCAACGCAGCCGAGAATCCCGGTTGAGGGCTCCGCTGAAAAACTCACCTGCTGCATCCTTGACAGCGGTGAGTCTCGGGTCAGAAGCTCCTTCGGAAGGCAGAGCTCTCAAACCGCCTGCCTTCCAGCCGGAAATTGCTACGTCGCAGCACCGCAGGGCACGGTCACAATTCGGCCAGCGACTCCCGCGCGGCGTCGAGCGTGTGCGCGATGTCCTCGTCGCTATGCACCACCGAGAGGTAGAATTTGCTCTGCCCCTTGAAGATGCCGCGCGCACGCAGCCCCGCATTGAAGGCGTTAGTCTTGGCCGCATCGGCGCGCATGGTGGCCCGGTAGTCCGAGACCTCGCCGCCCGTGAAGATGACGTCGAACATGGGCGGCGAGCCCAGAACCTGCCCGTCGTGCCCGCTCTCCCGCAGCAGCGCCTCCAGCCCGTCGATCAGGGCCTCGCCGATCTGCTCATGGCGCTCGTACACGCCGGGCCGGCCCAGCACCTCCAGCGTCTTGAGACCGGCGACGGCGGCGACCGGGTTGCCGCTCAGCGTGCCTATCTGTTGTGCGAAGCGGTCGCCGTCCACGCGCCCGGCATCGAAATGGGCCATGATGTCGTCCCGACCGGCAATGGCCGCCAGCGGATAGCCGCCGCCCACCACCTTGCCGAGCGAGCACATGTCGGGCGTAACGCCGTAGCGTTCCTGCGCCCCGCCGCGCGCAAAACGGAAGCCGGTCACGACCTCGTCGAAAATCAGCACGACGCCGGTTTCCTCCGTGACCTCGCGCAGGGCCTCGAGGAAGCCGGGCTTGGGCGGGATCAGGCGCTGGAACGGCTCGGCGATGACGGCCGCCAGTTCGTCGGCATGGTCCCGGATGAGCTGCACCGCCGTCTCGGCGTCGTTGTAGGGCGCGATCAGCACCTCGTCGCGGACGCCCGCGGGAATGCCGGCGCTGTCCGGCGCCGCCTGCGGGAAATTGCCGGGCCGCTTCGGCGCCATCGACATGAGCGCATAGTCGTTCATGCCGTGGAAGCCGCCCTCGAATTTCAGGACCTTGTCTCGGCCCCGAAAGGCGCGGGCGATCCGCATGGCGTAGAAGGTGGCCTCGCTGCCGCTGGAGACGAAACGCACCTTTTCGGCGCAGGCGACACGTTCCGTCACGGCGTCCGCGAGCCGGATGCCGTGCTCGTTGTTGGCGAAGAAGGTGGAGCCGCGCCCGATCTGCTCCTTCACCGCCTCGACCACTTCGGGATGGCAATGCCCCGCCAGCATCGGCCCGGAGCCGAGCAGGTAGTCGATATACTCATTGCCCGAAACGTCCCAGACGTGGGAGCCCTGCCCCGAACGGATGACCGTCTCGAAGGGCACATTGCCCAAGCTGCCGGCCGGCAGCACGCGGCGCGCCGTCTCGCGCAGCGCGGATTCTTCGGCGGTGAGCACGGGTTCAGCCATTGTGCTTCCTCTCGATTGCCGCCCGGATCAGCTCAAGGCGGTCATTTCCGAAATACATGTCGTCGCCGTCGAGGAAGAAGGTGGGCGAGCCGTAACCGCCCCGCTCGATCAGCTCGTCCGTCGTGTCGAACAGCTTCTGCTTGACAGCCTGGTCGGCGATTGCGGCAAAGAAGCGCTGCTTGTCGAGGCCGGCCGCCTGGACAACCTCCGCCAGCACGTCCTCCTGGCCGATATCCCGGTCGTCGCGCCAATAGGCCTCGAAGCAGCCGCGCGCAAAGGCGGACACCTTGCCCTCGTCGATGGCGTGGAAGCAGCCGCGCATCGCCTTCACCGAGTTGACCGGGAAGACCGAGGGCTTGCCGATGACGATACCCTCATAGCGGGCCCAGTCGTTCATGTCCTTGCGGTAATAGGCGTCCTTCGGCGGGATCGGGTTCTCGCGGCGCTGATAGACGCTCGGGTTCACCTTGTTGAAGACGCCGCCCACCAGGAACGGCTTCCAGACCAGGTTCACGTCCAGCTCGTCGCAGAAGCCCTCGATGCGGTGGAAGGCCAGATAGGTCCACGGGCTCGAGACGTCGAAGAAGAACTCAAGAGTGCAACTCATGGCGGTGTCAGGCTCCTAGCGGGAGACGGCGCCGCCGTCGATGGTGACGACAGTGCCCGAAATATGCTTTGCGCGCTCCGAGGCGAGGAAGACGACGAGGTCGGCACAGTCCTCGGACTCGCCCGGCGGCGGGTTGGTCGGCATGCATTCCTGCCAGCGTTCCTCGTCGCCGAATTGGTCGAGCGCCAGGGCCCGCATGATGGTGGTCAGGCGCTCGGTCAGGATCGGGCCGGGATTGACGCCGACGATGCGGAACCCGTCATCGGGGCTCTTGCCGCCGAGCGCGCGGGTGAACGCGATCAACCCAGCATTGCCGCCCGCGCCCGCGATATAGCCTGCCAACGGCCGTTCGCCGCCCGTGCCCACGACATTGACGATCACGCCGGCTCCCTTTGCCGTGAAGACAGGGTAGAGCTCCCGGCACATGTTGATATAGCCGAACACCTTGAGGTCCCAGGCCTCCCGCCAGCGCTCCTCGTCGATCGCGTGGATCGGCCCGCCGGGGATCGCGCCTGCATTGTTGACGACGATGTCCAGGCTCGCGCCGGTCTCGGCGACCAGCCGCTTGACATTGCCGCCGTCGGAGAGGTCGAGCGGATGGATCGTAACGGCGACATTGTGCCGGCTGCGGATGGCGTCGCGCGCGCGTTCGAGGTCGGCCTCGGTGCGCGCCACCAGATGCAGGTCGCAGCCTTCCTCCGCAAAGAGTTCGGCGCAGGCGAGCCCGATGCCTTTCGAGGCACCGGTTATGAGCACGGTCTTTCCGGCCAGACGCAGGTCCATCGGATGAGGTCCCCTTCCCTTGTCATCGTTCGTTTCGCGGAAGGGAACACCGGATACGCACCTTGCGGTGCTAACTATATGATATAGCGTCGCTTTTTCTCCCGAAAAACTGCAACCGGGGAACAAATGCCACCACTGGCGCTTCCCCGTCTGCAACCGGAACCGGGAGAGCGACATGCCCAAGGTTACCCTTACCGCCGCCCGCATCGAGGCGCTCAAGCCTCGCAAGTTACCCTACGACATCCGGGACGCCAGACTCAAGGGCTTCGGCGTCCGGGTGATGCCCTCCGGCAGGAAGCGGTTCTTCATCCAGTGCCAGTATCGCGGCGAGCGCGTCTGGAAGATCGTCGGCGATGCCGGCGCCATGAGCATCGCCGAGGCGCGGGCCTCGGCGGCCGAAATGCTTGCCGCGATCCGACGAGGCGGGAAGGCGCCACATCGTCCCGAGGAAACGTTCTTCGAGGCGGTCGCCGGGATCGTGTTCGAGCGCCACGCGCGGCTCTGGAAGGCCGGGACGCTCAAAGTGAACCGGTGCTATCTTCGCAGTCAGCTTCTGCCGCATTTCGCCGGAAGGCCGATTGCCGATATCGACCGGCAGGAGGTGCGACACTGGTTCGCCCGCCTGCGCGCGACGCCGGTGGCGGCGGACCGGTCCTTGCCAGTGCTGTCCGTCATCATGAGGGAAGCGGAGGCCATGGGCCTGCGCCCGGAGGGCTCTAACCCCTGCCGGGGCATCCGGCGCTACCGCCGCAAGGGCCGCGAGCGGTTCCTCTCCGACGAGGAAATCCGTAACCTGTCCGGGAGGCTCGCCGCGCATGAGGCCCGATGGCCGCAGCAGGTCGCGGTCATCCGAATTCTCCTTCTGACCGGCTGCCGCAAGGGCGAACTCCTCACCCTGCAATGGCCGGACTACCGGGAAGGCCATCTGTTCCTGCGCGACAGCAAGACGGGCCCCCGGACCGTGTGGCTCTCGGAGCCGGCCCGTGTCGTTCTTGATGGCCTTGAGCGGAAAGGCCGCTGGGTGTTCCCCGCATTTCGGAGCGACCGGCCCCGCAGCAACACCTGGCTCGACGATTTCTGGTTCAGGGTCCGATCCGAGGCGAACCTAGAGGATGTGCATCTTCACGACCTGCGCCATACCGTCGCCAGCCTGGCGCTCCGGCAGGGCGAGACCGTGCTCGCCATCGGCCGGCTGCTCGGACACCGCAAGGCGGAGACGACGCTGAAATACATCCACTTGGCCGACGCCATGGTGCAGGACGCAGCCGAGACGGTCGGCGCCGTGCTCGGAGGAGGCTGAGCGATGGCTGCCAGGGAACGCATGAAGTTGACCGACGCCGCTATCGCCCGTCTCCATCCCCGTGAGCGGGAATATACCGTATGGGACAGCCGCGTGCCGGGCCTCGGGGTCAGGGTCCGGCCCACCGGCGGTCGAAGCTGGGTCTGTCTGCTGGACATAGGCGGGCGTTCGAAACGCGTCTCGCTCGGGCCGGTCTCCGCCAAGAGCGTCGCCGATGCCCGCCGGGAGGCTCTCGGGCGGCAGGCCGAACCGCAGCCGGAGAAGACAGCCGGGCCTGCGAATCCCATGCCGCTGTTCCGGGACTTCGTCGCGGGCCCGTGGAAAGAGGCCCATTTCGACCGCTACAAGCCGTCGGGACAACGAACCGCGTCCAAATACCTGAAGCGACAGCTGCTTCCCGCCTTCGGGTCGAAGCCGCTCGACCGCATCGCCCCCGCGCATGTTGGGCGATGGTTCGACCGCTACAGCAGGACCGCGCCGGGCGGCGCCAATCGCGCCCTCAACATCCTGCAGCAGATCATGACCTTCGCCGTCGCCTGCGGCCACATCGAAGTCAATCCGGCCAGGGGCATAAGAAGAAACCGCCGCCTAGCGCTTACGCGGTTCCTGTCCCGCGAGGAAATCGACCGGCTGCACGGTGTCCTGGGTGCGCAAACCCGACCGGATAGCCGGCAGCAGGCCGACATCGTCCGGCTGCTGCTTCTCACCGGATGCCGCAAGGGCGAGATCATGGGCCTCAGATGGTCCGAGGTCCGCGACGACATGCTGGCGCTGGCCGACAGCAAGACGGGACCGAGAACGGTCCCGCTGGGCAGCCGGGCCCGCGCCATTCTCGACCGGCAGCCGCGCGGTGAAAGCCCGTTCGTGTTTCCCTCTCCGCTCGACCCCGCCCGTCCGCGCGGTCCCGATCTTCGGTTCTGGTACCGTATCAGACGCGAAGCCGGCATCGAGGACGTTCGCCTCCATGACCTTCGCCACACCATGGCGAGCCATGCGGTGATGAACGGCGTGCCGGTGCCCGTTGTCTCCCGCCTGCTCGGGCACTCAAACGTGCAGATGACACTGCGCTATGCTCATCTGGCGGATCGCGATATCGAAGCCGCAGCCGAACGGGTCGGGCGGACAATGAGCGCCATAATGGAGAACTGACGCCGCCGACCGCCGTAGCCTGTTGCCCGGCGCGGTGCTTGGACGCCTATCAGCGCCATAAGCGATTGATCGCATTCGATCATGAAGGGTCAGAGCCCGGTGCTTAACGACACTCTATCCGCTCGAACCCCGGCGGGTACCTGTCATCGTGCCGAAAGCGGCTGCGTTCAATCTCCAGACCCCGACTGGCCCTCCATGAGGGCTTGCCGCTTGGCCTCGAGCCCGCCGGCACGATCACAGTGGGCGACGAGATTCTCATCCGCCCCCGCCACCGCAGTACATTCTTGCTCCGCCGTTGACAGATGCTCGCGGAAGCACGGATTCAGTCTCGCTGAGCTAAAAACTTGACAATGTCAGTATATTTTTCTATTATATCTGACATTGGAGGTGGCGATGAGCGATGGTCCCCACAGAAGCCTGAATATGCCACGCGGCTGGAAGAGACTCGCGGAGCGCGCCGACAACAAGGCATACGCGCCTGAAGAGGTACGCGACGCTCTGCCGGAAGCGCTTGAGCATGATTGGCGCGCGGAAGTACCGGACAACGTCTGCAGGCGCGTGCGCGACATACTTAGCGACAGCCAGAGTTCACTATTCGGCGATCAGCGGGCCAAACGGCTCGAAGCCCTGCGCAGAGAAACGGCCGGATACGCGCTTGGCAACACCTTCCTCGATTATGCAATTCGTGCGGCTGCGCGGGGACGATGCGGCGACGAAGCGTTGCGGGAAGCGGCCGGCAAGGCATTGACGGATCGCGCCGCGCGCGGCGCCCGCCAGGTCGAAGAGCACTATTACCGCGAGTCCACGCTCCACCGTGCCACTCATGTCCGTGAACGAATCGAAACCGGGGTAACGCAGTCGGATATCAGCCGTATTGCCGGGCGGCTCGTCGGCACCGACAAGAGCGAAAGCTCGCTGCCGGCCAAACGGACCGGCCTCGATGACGGGGTGCAGTTATGAGGGTAACTGCCGCCAGCAACGCTGCTGAACTGCCGATACACCGTGTAGACGTTGTCGAGCCGGGGGTGCCCGCGCGACCGCGTCATCTCAAGTGCGAGATCGGGGAGAACCTGCAATTCGATACGGCAGGGCTGGAAGCTTATTGCTTCGCAAATTGGGACGCACGGGTCTTCGACGCATTTGTGCTCGCTGCCGCCATACAGTTCTGCGATCACACGAAAACCCGGCCTTCCATCCGGTGGGGCCGGGAGATCATCCTGCGCATACCCGTCCATGATCCGGCGCATTGGCGTTCGGCGGCCGTCTCTGAGGCGTTGCACGGGGCGTTGGAATTTCTAACCGGCGACCGGTGGCACATCGAATTTGTCGCGCGAAAGAGGCCGGAGTCCCCGCCCCGACAGCAAAACCTGAGTCTGCCGGACGGCGAACGCATCGTTATCCCGTTCAGCGACGGCCTGGACTCGCGGGCAGTCGCCGGTCTCACGGAACGCGAGCACGGCCACAAGCTGGTTCGCGTCCGGTTGGGGTCGCGGTCGCTCAACGCCAATCACACCAAAGGCAACAGCGTGCCCTTTGCATCGGTGCCATACCATGTGCGCATTGGTCGTCCGGGGTCGGTGGAAACGAGCGCGCGTTCGCGCGGGTTCAAGTTTATGCTGCTGAGCGGGATTGCGGCATATCTGTCGCACGCTCGGCAGGTGATCCTGCCCGAGAGCGGCCAGGGAGCCCTTGGCCCGGTCCTTGTGCCCGTTGGACAGGCCTATGAGGACTACCGGAATCACCCCCTCTTCGCCGACCGAATGGAAGGCTTCCTGTCCGCACTATTCGGCCACGATGTTCGGTACATCTATCCCCGCCTCTGGCACACCAAGGCGGAAACGTTGGCGGAGTTCACTGCCGTGTGCTCGGACGGAACGAACTGGGCCCTGACGCGCTCATGTTGGCAGGGACAGCGGCAGGTATCTTTATTCGGGAAATGGCGTCAGTGCGGCATCTGTGCAGCCTGCATGCTCAGGCGTATGAGCGTGCACGCCGTGGGCGGCGTCGAAGATAGAGCGACGTATATCTGGGAGGACTTAAGCGCCGTCCGCTACGAAGATGGCGCCGCTGCGGGTTTCCGGAAAACCAGGGCGCAGGGTACCTTCTACGAGTACGCGATCGCAGGGACACTCCACCTCGATCATCTGGCGGGGCTGCAGCATTCGCCGGCAAATCAGGTTCTGCTGGACCGGCAGATCTTTCAGCTCAGCCGTTCGCTCGGCGTTGCGGAACAGGAAACGCAGCAAAAGCTGGAACGCCTTCTCACGCAACACGCAAGAGAATGGAAGGACTTTGTCGGGTCGCTGGGTCCACGCTCATTTGTGGCGCAGTGGGCTTTGGGAGGACCATAATATGTCGCTGGAGGAGCTGAGCTCTCAGGATGTCGGCGAACGTTTGCGGATTGCACGCGAAGAGGCCAGCATTACGCAGGCCGAAGCTGCGGCGCGAATCGACGTCGCGCGGACGACGCTTGTCGCAATAGAAAAAGGCCAACGCCGCATCCGGCCTGACGAGCTTCAGCGGCTCGCCCGTCTTTACGACACGTCCGTCAATGCGCTGATGCGGCGCGAGTCCGTCTATGTCGATCTCGTGCCGCGCTTTAGGAAACTTAGCACCAGCACCGATGAGGCGGCAGATGCAGCGGCGCGCCTGCTTGCCGATCTGGTCCGGGCCGAAGTGGAGCTTGAAAATATCCTGGGGATCAAGCGGACGCGGAACTATCCGCCCGAGCGCCCAATCATGCCCGGCGATGTGCGAGCCCAAGCGGAAAACGATGCGACGGAGCTTCGGCACTGGCTTGGTCTTGGACAAGCCCCGGTACGCGACCTCATCAGCCTTTTGGAACTCGATCTTGGCGTTCGCGTCTATGTCCGGCGTGTTGATCCGCGCATTTCCGGGCTGTTCGCCTATGACGAAGAACTCGGCGCCTGCATGCTACTCAACGCAATTCACCCGCGGGAGCGCCGGGCACAATCCGGAGGCCACGAACTCGGCCACTTAGTTTCAACGCGTCGACAAGCTGAAGTCCTGCATACCGACGAGGAAGAAAACTCACGGGAAGAACGCTACGCAAATGCGTTCGGTCGCGCCTTCCTGACGCCGACGCGGACTGTTATGCAGAGATTCCGCGAGTTCACGGCGGGGGCATCACACCTCACGCGCCGGCATGTCATCCTCCTCGCTCATACCTTCGGGGTGTCGCGGGAAGCGATAGTGCGGCGGCTGGAAGAACTGGCCCTGACCAAGCCTGGCACGTGGGACTGGTTCGTGGCCAATGGCGGAATCACCGATGCGCAGGCTCGGCAGGTTCTGGGCGATCTGACTCCGCTCGATATGGGCAAACGAGATGCGGACCGACCTACGACGTTGCGGCTGAACCTCCTGGCTGCGGAGGCATGGCGCCAGGACCTACTCAGCGAAGGTCAGCTCGCCCGCATATTGCATCTTGACCGCCTCGGCTTGCGCGAAATTCTGGACAATGTGGAGACCGAAGGGGGCAAGGCGGATGGAATGCCAAAGCTCCCTGAATGATCCCACGACCCTCGTTGTCGCTGATACCAGTGTCGCAATCAACTTGAATGCGACCGGCTTCGCCGCTTCCATATTGGAGGCGTTGCCAAACAGGTTTGCCGTCGTCGAGGAGGTTGCCCTTGAGCTCGAGAACGGACGGCGCCACGGGCGCAACGACGCCGATGCCCTCAACACTCTTGTGGCTGCCGGTCGCGTTAACATCGTGCGGCTGGGAAACCCGGGCCTTGAGTATTTCACGTCGCTGGTTTCAGGGTCGGCCGCTGAAACGCTTGATGACGGTGAAGCCGCGACGATCGCATACGCCCTCGATCATGACGCCGCCGCCCTGATCGATGAGCGTAAAGCCAACAGGATTTGTGCGGAGCGGTACGACGCTTTGGTCACCGGCTGCACCATCGACGTCCTCTCCCACGACGGGGTCGGAGCGGCCCTCGGGCATAGCAGACTTGCCGACGGGGTATTTAACGCCTTGTATCACGGTCGCATGCGCGTACCGCCGAAACACTTGAATTGGGTCGTCAATCTGATTGGCCATGAGCGTGCGGCGCAATGCGCTTCTTTGCCAAGATCAGTTCGACCGCGTTGAAGTCCTACAGATAATGCAACCTGCTGCGTTCCGCTGTTGCACGGCGCAGGCCGGCCTTCGCAATCGGCGAGCCGCTGCTGTCGAACACCTCCTTGAGGCCGCGCCTCGCATGGACCCAACACGCCGCGAGGCTCAGCGCTCCTCCCGGCCGGTCCGACCGGCCCAGCCGGTTGTGACCGGCATAGCCGTCGACCTGCACCCTTCCCTTGAAGCCCTCGAGCAGCTTCTCGCCATGCTTGCCGCTGCGTCCGGGCGCATAGTCATACACCACGCCCGGCGGGTCCGCCCCGGACCAGGCCCGCTCGTCGCGCACCATCGTCCACATGTAGCCGGTCCTGGTCTTGCCCCATCCCGGGTCGAGAACCCGAACCGTGGTCTCGTCCATGCGACGCCAGTCCGACAGCTGGTTCGGTCGGAGATCGTAAGGATCCGCCACCACGCACACCGTCGCTCCCGTCTCAAGCGTTTCGGCGACGATCCGCGCCTTCAGGTCGTTTGGCCAACGGCGATACCCCTTCACTCCCGGGATCACTTCCGCCTCTGTGAGAATCTCAGCAGTGACAACCATGGTGAAACTCACCTCCTCCTTCCGAAGAAGCGGTGAATCTCAAATCAGAGCCGCAGATGGAAGGTGGGGCTCTCGCACCGCATACACCGGATCTGGTCCGCACCAATATTCGCCTACTTCAAGGATGCGGCTTCGCCTGGTCCAGTTGCCGGGCTCTCCGGACCAGGTCCATTCGACGTGGAGCCATCGGTCGAGATCGCGGGCCGGATCGAGCGGGCTCCACCCGGGGTAGTCATGCAGCGTGAGTGTGTGCGCCAGATACCGGAGACACGGAATGGCGCGCTTTCGCCGCGTCCCCGACCGCGTTGGCTCATGAACAGAAGCTGAATTCACCCTCGATCATGGACCATGTCTACAGCAAGACGGTCGCGGCGTGGGTGGCGGAGCACGACCCGCATTTGTCCGAAGGCGGCGACGGAACCGCGGATAAGAACAGTCATGATAGCTCAGGGTCGGTTTCGCGATCGGATGCCAATTCTGCTTTCATTGCCGGCGTTTGGGAGAAACCATCCGAGGAATCCTGGCAGAATCCCCTGCCGACGCAGGACCAAATAGTGGCCGACAAGCGCCGTCGCGTACCGAGGCGCTCTAGAACTGCTCGAATGCCTCGCCGAGAGAAGCCAGGGTAAACCTCAGTGAACAGGGCTTAAGTTGGCGCAGGTCACGATTACTACGCCAAGCTGGCGGGCGGACGACGTTCCGCCGACCGCGCTCCTTGGCAGCGAAACCGCTTAGGCGCTAATATTCCGGCCGAGCCCGTCAGTGGGGGCAAATTAGCTTGGCGCGAGACCCAAAAGGAGAAAAGCACGTTGAAAACCGATATCCTGACCCCCAAGGCATTGTTTCAGAGAGACATTCGATACACCATTCCAGCATTTCAACGGCGCTATGTCTGGACGCTGGATGACCAATGGGAACCACTCTGGGAGGATGTGAGTAACACTGCCGACGATTATCTGGAGAAGCTTGATCTTTCGAACGGTAAAGGAGTGGAGGCTGAACAAGAGACCGTTCGGCATTTCCTCGGCGCTGTAGTTGTTCAGCAGGTGAATACTGCAACCAGAGATGTGGAGCGACGCGAAGTAATTGACGGCCAACAAAGGCTGACGACCCTGCAACTCTTGTTGGATGCGGTTCAGTATGTCAGCGAAGATCTTGAAATAAAGGGCGTGGCAGCGCGTCTGTCGAAACTTGTCACTAACGACAAGGACCTCGTTGCAGATGATGACGACATATTCAAGTTATGGCCAACAACCAATGGGTAGTGCCTCACTTTGACTTCGAGTCGATTTCGTTTGCCGCCACTTTATCGAAAAACTCGTAGCGCTCTTTGGCGGATTTCAGAGGCACGATCTTCGACCGATCTGGGTCAGACAGATCGTAATCTTCTTGGAGTTCGGCGGTGGGATTGTCGTCTATATCCTCTGTTCTTGACGTTCGGACGTCAGGGTAATGGTGCGCTGGCATAGATCATGCTCCAACGGTTTCGAGTTGTGTGCTACAAATTGTCTCTGTGTCGTTTGATCTTGACAGGACTGAAATTTGCCTCTATATGCCCAGAATCGGTGGAAAGATTTGGAGGTCTTTATGCTTTACATCGTCAGTTACGATCTCAACGATCCAGGACAGGATTATCCTAAACTCATAACCGAGCTGGAAAAGTTGGGAGCTAAGAGGATTCTCTTCTCTCAATGGGGAGTTAGAAAGACAAACACAACCGCTGCAAAGTTACGTGATCATCTATCGAAGTTCATTGACTCCAATGACCGACTCCTCGTTATCTCCGCCGAATCTGGAAGCTGGGCCTCCAAGAGACTCATGACGAAACTCTCCGCGTTGTAGCATCTCCATAGCTTGAACAAGCCATTCACGCTCCGAGCCTGTCTCCGGTTCGATGTGGACACCCGCCTGCCACCAAAACACTTTCATCGCTCAACCTCCTTTGACGTTAAGCCGATTTCGTTCGCCGCTACTTTACAAGACGATTGATTTCTCGCACCAATGCCCTATATGTCGTCTAAATACATGACGGCTCTGCAGGAAGCGCATCTAGCAGTAGATATCAAGCATAAACGGTGGAGAATCGAATGGTTGATGACGACAGTATTCTAACTGAACAACAAAAGGAAGCATTCGTAGATTGGATAAACTCCAAGGCAAAAGGCCATGAATGCCCAGTTTGTGGGCAGAACGATTGGACCGTTGGTGATCGGATCGTACACGCCTTAACAGGAAACGCTTTTGTTACTGGTACAGTCTATCCCCAAGTATTCCTATTTTGCAATAATTGCGCATTTGTGAGATACTTTATGGCGATACGAACAGGAGTGGTGAAGAAAATGGGCGCCGACGCCGAGTCAGAGGAGGAATCCGATGGCTGACGGCTCTGGTATCATTGTTAGACCAGCTTCCGGAGATGGTGCACAATTTGTACCACAATACCATACAGCAACACATGATGTTGTTGGAGTGCCAGTGATGGACATTAGAGACTCAGTTAAGTCGGCAACAGAAGAAGTCATACAATTCTCAATAGGCGGATTTCTCGCTAGCGGATCGTTTTGGCTGGGGCTCGAAAGATTTATTACGGAAGGGCACAAAGACCTGCTGTTTTGGATTTGTGTTTCTGCTTTTATTTTTGGGATACTAGCAACTATTATGGGATTTCGGCAGGCAATGAGGCGCGTAACAAGGCTATCTAGATACCTACCTGATGAACTTACGTAACCATCGAGCCTCTCGGACGATACTTCGCCCCCTTCTCGGGACCGGGTTTCCGGGGTTTGGGTTCGACCTCTTCCACTAAGTCTGCCAGCCAACCGTAGTCCCGTAGTCTGCTATCTACGCCAGCCGCCATCGCTGGCGTAACCCGTAAGGTCCCGTGTATCCAGCAGAAGTTGTAATAGGCCGCCGACAGGTGCATCATCGATTCGTGCTTGCTCAGGCGTTTGCTGAAAGCATTGGTCTTCCGGGTGTACCGGCGGTTGCTCATTCGGATCGTCAGGTTGTGCCGCTCCACGTAGGCGGTGCTATGGTCCGTCTCCTCGCCTTTCCGAGTTTGCGATAGGTCGGCGCGCTTCCCGAACACCAGCCTAGCAGCCTTCTTGTAGGCGGCGAGGCTATCCGCCGTCATCTTCGGTCGCTTGTTGAGCCGCCAAGCCAGGTCCCTCATCAGGACCACGGCGCTGCGCGTGTCCCGCTTCATCCGCACCATGTAGGCGACAAGCAGCTTGGTATCGGCGTCTATCGCCGTGAAGGTCCAAGCGGTGCCTCCCTTGTCCAGAGGCTCGGCCCATTCCTTCGCTCGGTCCTTGTGATGCACGAACGACCAGAGCTCGTCGCACTGAATGTTGCGCTTCCCTTTGATGCCCTGTACATGGAGTTCGTGGTGGCGCTTGCAGGCGATCCCGGCCAAATCGAGCAGCCGGGCCACCGAGTTGAAGCTTACGTCGCAGACCCTGGCCGTGGCGCGCATGGACATGCCCTCGACCAGCATTGCCAATATCTGAGTGCGTTTATCTCGGGATAGCCGTCTCATCAGGGAACCCGTATCTCTGTGGCAATATCAACGCTTGATTATCGCATGGGAATGCACAATTATCGAGCAATTACAACAAGATATTGCGCTTCTCAAGGCGCGTTGGCCGCCGATAATCGCTATTCGTTCGGCTTGTTTATGACTATATTCAGCGTTGACGAATCGGACGGCCCATGGTCAACTGTAATTGCCAACTTCCACGGTAGCCCCAGGTCGTGCTACCCGCTGAATACAACAGCCTTTGAGGGACTTTCGGGTCCTTCTGAACCCGGCCAAAGGGGTAGCTTCCTGCGGCTAGGCAAATAGGCGGGGACCTCTCCATCTACCGTGAGAAGTTGGCAATGGCCCGACACCCGGGCGCGAACGTTGCCAACTGGAGAGGACCATGCCCATTTCACGAGCATTCGCTACTGTACTTCTCATTGGACCGCTACTAGCGCCTTCCCTGAGCTATTCGGAAGTCGAAGCCTACCCGGACACTCCAAACGTCATAGTGTACGAGATCGGCACGAATTGGATTCGTATTCAAAGCATAGGCGAATTCAGCGACAACACCGACATGAATCAGGTGCATGAGCTAGCGGAGTACACATGCCGGTTTTGGGACAGACAGGCAGTCGTCATGTCTCAATCCCAAAGTTCTCCGGATCATAAGTTGATGATGGCGGGCATTCCACAAACCATCACCTTCTATTTCCTTGTTGCTTGTGCGATTCCTTGAGGAGATAAAGATGAACAAATCTCCTTCAAGAGTTTCGTACGCGCTGCCACCGACCTACACGTATCTGGTGGCCTATTCAATCCACATCGTCAACAGAGATCAGTACAAGACTCCTGAGGGCGATCCAGTGGAAAAGGCCATCGATATTGACCTCGAAGACATGGGAGGTCTCCGCATGATGCCTTTTCTGGGCGTGACTTACGGCGTTTGGATCGTGGAGGCTCCGGCAAGGGCACGCTCTCCGACCGGCCTTCGCAATAGACTTCGGGAACTGTTGGACCCGGGCGATGAACTACTGATCGCGCCGATCCATCGCCCGGACAAAATGACGGGCGTGGAGATCAATGACGCCCTCGACATCCTGCACGGCATGTACGGTTGACGCTAAGCCGATTCAGGTGTATTGGAACCCTTGACATACATCGCCTAGTCGGGTAAGTAGGGTCTGACACAACCCATGGTATGGCCAATGGAGGCCATCAGCGAAAGGAATCTTGTCTTGCGTTACGAAGTCTACTAAGGACAATGCTGGCGAATGGCGCTGGCGCTTCATCTCCTCGAACGGCAGCAACATTGGCGTTTCCAGTGAGGGCTACGTCAACAAGGCTGATTGCCTCAACAGTATTCGGCTGATGAAAGAGTCGGCACCTGCACCTGTCAAGGAGGTCTAGGTATGGCAAATGGCGATACACCACCATCACATCCGCCTCCACCTGGACAAGACGGGGCCTCGGATTCTCCACCTGCGCAGAACCAAAACTCCATAAATCCTGCTGAGGAAGCAAGGGAAAGCAATCGCAGCGCCGTTCGGATGATCGTCACCTATATGGCGGCTGGATTCCTCTTCGTCGGCGGAGCTGCATTATCCGGCTACCTTGTGGCAACTGATGAAGGAACCTCCGGTAAGGATGTCTTTATGGCGATTCTTCCGGTCGCTGCGGCTATCGTCACCTACTGGTTCGCTACTCGAAAGAGTGAGGCGATGAAGGCAGACGATGTGGTTAAGATCATGCAGGCATCCCGACAGGAAGGGCCAAAATGAACATGTTCTGGTCTTCATTCTCCGCATTTGTTGCTCCAGTGGTCGCATTCTTGATCGCCCTTGGTATAGGTCTATCAGGGGCGGACGTGAAGCCGGTCAATCCAGAAACTGGTAAACAACCACCACCACAACAAACAGACAAATGAGAATTCCCCACAGCGACAG
This sequence comes from Alphaproteobacteria bacterium, assembly GCA_965261985.1. Taxonomy (GTDB): domain Bacteria; phylum Pseudomonadota; class Alphaproteobacteria; order Bin95; family Bin95; genus Bin95. Next base: position 1,294,702 of record OZ253490.1, on the reverse strand, counting down.
GCCATTGATCCGATCCTGTCTGATCGCTTCTTCAGGTGTCATGTAAACGTCTCCCAATTACAGTCGGGCACCACCTGCATCGCTAGCTTGATGAGGCGATATTAGATCCTGTGGACGGATTTGTTCAAGTCTTCGGGGCTTTCTTTCCCTTCTTACGCTTTCTCTTCTTGGTTTCGACGATCTTGCGGGCGGCAACTTGTTCCTCGGGTCGAGGCTGTCCATCAACGTACTGCTCTTCCATTTGACCTGTGGCGATCTTCATCGCCATTGCCATGCTGGAAACCGGACTGACCGGCCTCTTTTCTCCACGCGGTCCTACTGGCATATCTGTCTCCTGTATGCTTGTGGATGACTATGCCATCAGCCTATGAGTCTTCGGTAAATTGGTCAACGTCGCGCGGCACGAAATCGGTTCAGCAAAGTCAAAGTGATGCACTACTGGTTCGTGCGATCATTTTTGGAAACGAAACATAAGTCACCCGATCTTCCGTCTAAGTTTGGGGGGACGCGGGTGCCATTGATAACTGACCAACAACGAGTAGGTCGAAGGGATCCATTTTGTTTTATTTTCGGGAGTGGCCCGACGATAATTCCTTAATGTCTCGCATTTCTTATGAATGCGGTCGCTTCAGGCATGGAACTGCTAACGTGCTGGAGAGTACCTTGATGAAAAGACCGGAGTCCCCGTTGGGTGGGCAGTTGACTGTACGGGCGTCAAGTGCGTCATTGGCGGACTGGGTCGAGGCAAAATGTTCCATCAGGGCCAACCCGGTGGGGGGATTGGTGGAGTTCAAGCAATATCTGTGGCGACGTTTGTTTTTTCTTCCAGAAGAGGTCCGCAATGCGGTGGCGGCGGCTCTCGAAGATTTCTGACTGCTGATCGGCCCGGAACGTCGGGTCCGCCCCGCCCCGGGATGGGGGCAAGTTCCTGTTTTAGCGTGGTTATTCGGATGGAGGAGGCGCCCGCCGGGCCGGAGAGCGCCGTTCCTCGCCGCGCAAGGCCCGCAGACCGCACTCCGGCCCGACGGCGCATCGCGTCCTGCGGTTGCCTGAACACAGCCCCCTTCCCGCAGGGAGCGGCCAGCAGGCATGTGCCGCAGTATCCCACTACAAACGACGACAAAGAACGCAACTGAAGTACTAAGCGGCGGCTCCCTTATCCGATACAGGGGATGAGGATGCCTTGGCTTGGCGTTCAAGGTGGGTTTCCAAAAGGAAAACTGCCAAAGTGGCGGCGGAACCTATGGCTAACTTGGCATGTCTCGGTTGGACACCTTTAGCACGAGCAGATCGGCCATGGCCTGTCCCGTATAGATTCCGAAGCTCGGCTAGACCTTGGGTGACTTGTCCAAGGTTGCTTAGTACCCGGCGGATAACATTTGAGCCCTTTGCTTTCTCTGAAACGCTGTCGGGAAGCAGGGAAAGCTCTTTCGCGACAGCCCTTATGAGCTTAGGGAGGTTGTCGTCCCCAAGCATGACACCCCGGTCTTCCAGAATTGTCTTGCAGACGGTCTCGATCAGCTCTTTTGCCGTACCAACGGCAAGAGAGGGATCGGTTTCTGCTGCTGTTACAAGGCGCTCGATCTGACGATGAAGGCCATCAAGGTCAAACACAGCGGCATGATCTTGGATCGCCTTGACGAGCGGTGAGTGCCGGTGGGGAAGCACAACGAACCGGCCGTTGTCGTACCGATAGCCGTCTCGCTCCATTCGACGCAGCAGGTCTTCGATGGTTTGCTTGGGCTTGGGCCAGGTTTCTGACGAGCGCTCAAGACGGAGAAGTATCTCCTCGTAAGCCGCAAGGACCTTCTGAACGTCGGTCGCGGAAGCAAAGTCGATGTCGGCGTAATACTGCTCAACCAGGGAGCGCCGTTGGCCGCTGACCGGGGGGTTATAGTCCGTTTTAGGGCTCATGCCGGCCCCCTCAAAAATCATGTCGATATCACGCAGCACGAACCCCACGAGAACTTCACGGAATTCATTGCGTGTCGCCTTATTGATGAGGTCAGGCGTCATGCGACGGCCTCCACGGTCTTTTCTGCCTCGGACATACGGATTTCGCCAGACATAAGCTTTGGCAAGAGTAGGTCGCGGGTCGCCGGGTCGTCGGATCGCGCGTCGCTTCTGCTCCACAGAATTTTGTCGATGTAGCGCCCAGTTTCCTGCTTGTCGCACACGTTTCTGCTTTTTTCGGCCACTGGCGTTGGCCGATCCGAGACAGGCCGGTCTAACCCGGTGTGGGCGCTCGCTTTTATGTTCTGTGCAGAGAATCGATCACTGGCTTCCGTCATCATATCGCAATTGCACGAATTCAACATGCAGGCCATCGCTGGTTCCGCTCTTCCGCAATCCGTGACCGGACCCGGTTCATGACGCCCCGCCGCCCCCTACGGTATCCTTCAGCGTTTTGCCCGGCTTGAAGGCGGGAACGGTCGATGCTGCGACCGACATGCTCTCTCCCGTCCTCGGGTTGCGCCCGATACGGGCGGGGCGGTTCCTGGTTCCGAAGGTGCCGAACCCGAGTATCCGCGCTTCCTCGCCATTTGCCAGGGCTTTGGCAATCACCTCGAACACGCCGTCGACCGCATCCTTTGCCGCGGCTTTGTTCATTCCTGTCCGAGCGCCGAGACGCTCCGCGAGTTCCGACTTGTTCATCCATACGCTCCCGTTTTCGCGGAGGACGTTCCTCCCAAGCGTGAGTAGCATGTCGCTTCGTTCGCCGCGATATCCCTGCAAACCGGTTCCTGCTTATCCCTGAAAGTCATCCGGCAATGAGGAGGCGATAGGGCATGGGCTCGGTGCGTGCGGCGCTATGGACGAAACGCGGGATCATGGTTTCGAGTTGATAGCGCCGGTTGTAGCGCCAGGCGAAACTGGCGAGATAGCGTCCGGCGTGATCGGGGCCGAGCTTGCGATAGGTCCCGGTGATCGCGCACTTGATGTTGCCGAGCGTCGTGTTCACCCATTTGAACGATGCCATGCGGGCCGCCTGTCGGCCCGACCCGGTGCGGATCGCCCGATGGCTGCAGGCGGCTTCGTCGAGTGCGCTCCAGCAGCCCAGGCCGTCCGTCACGACCGCCGCTCCGGGGGCCAGCCAGTGCTTGGCGCCGCGCGCGATCTCGCGCTTGCGGAAGCCCTTGACCGGCGCCAGCTTCAGCTTGCGCGGGCGCCCCTCGGGACTGGTCGAGACCGCCGCCACGAAGGGCGTCTTGCCCGCCGCGCCGCGGCCCCGCTTGCCGCCGGAGCGCACCCCGCCGAGATAGGCGTCGTCCATCTCCACCCGCCCCGTAAGTGCCGTCTCCCCCTCGCGCCGCGCCATCACCGCCATGATCTTGTGCTTCACGGCCCAGGCCGTCGGCTGCTTGACCCCGAGACGGCGGCCGAGTTCCACCGACGAGATGCCGTTCTTCGCCGTCACGATCAGGTGGATGGCGGCGAACCAGAGTGTCAGCGGCAGCTTGGTCGCGTGGAAGATCGTGCCCGCCGTGGGCGATGTCTGCTTCTTGCACCGGTTGCATTGATAGAGACCCCGACCCGCCAGCACGCAATGCTCCCGATGGCCGCAGCAGGGGCAGACGAAGCCGCCCGGCCAGCGCAGCCGGACCAGCGCCGCGCGGCACTGCTCCTTGGTGCCGAAGGCCTCCCGAAACGCCTCGTCGCTCAGACCACGCACGCGCGATGCAACCTTGAACCCCATAACCGTGACCCCCTCATACGGAACACATTGAGACCGTAAAGCCTCACATGCGGAGTGTCACGGATAAGCAGGAACCGGTTTAACGAGAGGTCGGGTCGTGGCAAGGGGGCATGCCCCCGCAGCGGCCCTCCTCAGAAGGCATAGCGCAGCGACAGCCGGATGCCGTGGCCCTTGAGCCGCGCCTTCGTCGGTGCGAGATCGAGCGGCAGCGGCTCCCGGCTCCTGTCGCGCCAGACCACTTTGCCGGGGCCCCGGTCCGTGCGGACCTTTCCCAGATCCGTGTAGCGCCAGGCCAGATCGAGTATCGCGCGCTCACCCACCGCCATGGCGACCCCGGCCGTCACCATCCAGGCCAGCCCCGTGCGGCTTCCGCCCGGCACGGTCGTCGTCGTCGCGGGAAACGTCATGGTCGTCTTCCCGATCCGTGTATGGACGACGCCGACGCCGGCGCCGACGAACGGCGCGAACGGGCCCGGCTTCGGCAGGCCCATGCTGTCGAGGTCCACGAAGCCGGCCAGCATCCCGGTAACGGACGACAACTTCGCCGCAACCTCCTCGCGGCTCCCCGGCGCCAGGAAGTTCGCCCGGCCCTCGAACGAATAGTCAGGACGATACTCGACCAGCACCTCGAAGCGCGCCGAACCGTCTGCGTAGCCAAGCCCGAGCTCGATCGCAGGAACGGTCCCGAAATCGCCCACAGACCGCAAGCGCGCGCCGTCGCCACCGGTTCCGCACCCGTAGAGCGCCGCAGGAGAAGTGCTGGAGCAATCGACGTCGGTGAACGCCGTCCTGCCTGGCCAATCGAGCCCGACCCCGCCGCGCAGGTAGTGGTCGCCGGCCACGGCAACCCCGGGAGCCAACCACATCACGGCTGCGACAGCCGATGCCGCCAGCTTGTCCATCGGTACGCTCCCGTTTTCGTGCCACCACTCAGTGTCCGGCCCGAAATGAATTGAGTGATTTCAGCGTGTTGTGATTCACTGGATGTGTTGAAGCAATCAGCGAGGCACAAGATGTGGACTGAAATCACTCGCCCGAAATATGCCCGCACGGGCCTTCGTTACGCAAGCGATCTGAGCGATGCGGAGTGGCGGGTGATCGCCCCTCATATGCCGCCGGAGAAGGCTTTGGGCCGGCCGCGGACGACGGATTTGCGGGAGGTGGTGAACGCCATCCTGTATGTTTTGCGTTCGGGCTGCCCCTGGCGGATGTTGCCGAAGGAGTTTCCGCCCCGTTCGACGATACAGCGCTATTTCGCCGCGTGGCGGGACGGCGGTCTGTGGATGCGGATCAATCGCCATCTCCTGATGGCGGTCCGCGAGGCGGCGGGGCGCGAAGCCAGCCCTTCGGCCGGCGTCATCGACAGCCAGAGCGTGAAAACCACCGAAAGCGGCGGCCCACGGGGCTTCGATGCAGGCAAGAAGGTCAAGAGCCTGCCCCGGACCCGATCCCATAAGCGCTAACTTGTTGAGGCTCTTGCAGAACTGTCGTGGAGACAGTCTTTCTGCGCTGGGTCGGTTTGATTTGAGTTAGCAGGTTTCGGTTCCGGGGTCGCCTTGCGGTATTTTGGGTTTACAGCAGCCGCAAGCTACCGAGGAGGCGACCCCGATGAACCTTGGTTCGAAGCTATCGGATTTCTGGCGTCGGTTTCAAGGGGAGTTGTTCCCTGCGCTGGCGGAGGAGGTGGGCCCTCTGCTTGGGACGCACAGGCGTTTTGTTGCGGCTCTCGACCTTGTCGGTGTTGAGGGCTTCCTGGGCGAGAAGGGGTATGGACCGGGTCGTCCGCCGGAGGATCGTCGTGCCCTGGCGCGGGCTTTTCTTGCCAAGGCCTTGTGGGACCTTTCGACGACCCGGCATCTGATCGACAGGCTCAGGGCGGACCCGGCGTTGCGTCGGCTGTGCGGCTGGTCGCGTGTCGGGGCTATCCCGAGCGAGGCGACGTTTTCGCGGGCGTTTGGGGAGTTCGCCGGGACGGGTCTTGCGCAGAGGATGCACGAGGCGTTGGTGGTCGATGTGTTGGGTGAGGCGCTCATCGGCCATGTGTCGCGGGACTCGACGGCCATCGAGAGCCGGGAGGCGGCGGCTGCGAAGCCGAAGACCGAGACGCCGAAGCGCCGGCCCGGTCGCCCCCGCAAGGGCGAGGAGAGGCCGAGGGCGCTCTCCCGTCTTGAGCGGCAGGCGAACGGCATGAGCCTTGAGGCGATGCTCGATGACCTCCCGAAGGCCTGCGACCGGGGAACGAAGAGGAACGCCCGCGGGGTCCTGGAGACCTGGCGGGGCTACAAGCTCCACATCGACACGGCCGACTGCGGCGTGCCGCTCAGTGCCATCCTCACCTCGGCCTCCGTCCACGACTCCCAGGTTGCCATCCCCCTGGCCACCATGACCGCCGGGCGGGTCGTCAACCTCTACGATCTCATGGACGCCGCCTATGATGCGCGGGAGATCCACGCGATCAGCGAACGGCCATGTCCCGATCATCGATCCCAACCCGCGGCGGGACAAGGCGCTCAAGGAAGCGCGGAAGCGGGAGGCCCGGGCCCGGCGCGCCGCCGGGCTTGTCGAGGCCCTCACCGTCCGTTACCGCATCCGCACCGTCGTCGAGAGGACCAACGCCCGTCTCAAGGACGAGTTCGGCGCCCGCCACGTCCGCGTGCGCGGTCCCACAAAGGTCGCCTGCCATCTGATGTTCGGACTGCTCGCCCTGACTGCCGATCAGGTGATGCGCCTCGCCGCTCCATAGGCCCGTCTGCCCCTGTCATGTCGATCCTGTGCTGTGCTCCCGAAGGGGAACGGCCGGCAAACGCTCGTCTCGAATCTGCCTGTCGCCCCGCCGTGGTACCCAATCGGTCCTGCCGCGTCGCGCCAAACCCACCACAGCCCCAAAACCGGTTCCAGAATTTCAACCGCTATCTGTCAGACCGACAATTCTGCAAGAGCCTCAAAAAATCAAACATAAACAAGTTAGCGCTTATGGGACCCGATCCGGGGGTCGCAAGCGTCATATCCTCACCGACACCGGCGGCCTGCTGGTAGCCGCCCGGGTCCACGCCGCCAACATCCAGGATCGCGACGGCGCGCCCGCCCTGCTCGCCTCCATCCGGTACAGCTTCCCGTGGCTGCGCCATGTCTTCGCCGACGGCGCTTATGCCGGCCCCAAACTCGAAGCCGCCCTGAAGCGGGTCGGGCGATGGACCCTCGAGATCGTCAAACGCCCGAACGGCGCCCAAGGCTTCGAAGTCCTCCCCCGCCGATGGGTCGTCGAACGCACGCTGGCGTGGCTAAACCGAAACCGGCGACTGGCGAAAGACTTCGAGGCAATGATCGCTACAGCGCAAGCCTGACTCTTCATCGCCTCCGTTCAACTCCTCACCAGAAGAATCGTAAGATACTGAAAAACAAACATTCTTTTTGGGCCAGACTCTCAGGAAGGAATGACCCGATTGCGACAGCCGTTTACGCCACCGTCCTTGTCGTCGTCAGGTGTCTCTTGCAATTACATCGGCCACGACCCCGAAATGGTCGGACAGCTTGCGCCCTTCGTGGATATTGGCGATCACGCCGAGGGACTCGACCGTCAAGTCGGCGCTCAGCGCAATATGGTCGATGGTTCTGCGACCGCGATAACCGAGCGCGGCAGTCGCCAGCGTGACGTGCGGTGGCATCGCCTTCTGCAACAGCGCCGCACGATGAACGGGGCCTGTCGGACGCATCCGAGACGACCCGCCGCTGCCCACACCGACCCGCTGGTTGAAGTCGCCCATCACCAGGAGCCGTCTCGATGGGGCGCGAAAGAGAATTCCGGCAAGGTGTTCCAGGTACACTTCATGGTCTTCCCAGGCCCTCCTGCGTTCGCCGTCATATTTTACCCCGGCCCGCGATCCTTTCCATGGAATGCATAGCCCGACAACGGTCAGCTCGCCCAGGGAAGTCCGTGTGACGCCGGAAACGAAACGTCCCGGCGGCAGCCGAAGATCGCCGACATCGTCCACATGCTCCCAAGGGGCCTTCGACCACAGCATCGCCTTCCGGCGATCTCCCCGAATTCCAAAGCCATAGTCCGGCTGCGCGCCGATCGCATACCCGCCTGTGAGCAATCCGCGGTGCGTCTCCGTGAGACACACGACTTCGGGCTCGTGGCGGTCGATCCGGCTTACGATCTCTCCGTACCGCTTCGACTGGGGCGTGGCCCATTCGACGTTCCAGTTGACGAGCTTCAATGGAATTCATGCTCCCCAATACCCGAACATCGAGCACGTTCCCGATCCGGGTGCCGACTCCGCAAATCCGGGATTTCGGTCTTCGCCCTTTGCATCCTGGGATGCCACAAGTTCTCGCCGACAGATGTGCCCCGCGTGCCAGGAAAGACCCTTCGCCTGAGGTTATTTCTTCCAGACCGGATCGAGGTTGCTGCCGCACCCCGATATTCGCAGCCTTACAATAGGCGAGCCTGTTTGCCGGACCGGTCAAGCCCAAGAGCCCGGTCGGGGGCAGTCAATCTTCGCGGGGCTCGACAATCACGCGCCCGCGGCCCCGCCGGACGATATACCCGCCCCGCCGGATCAAAAGCCTGCCTTCCTCAATCAAGCCCCACAACGCATTAGAGATGACCTCCACATTCTCGTCGGTCTCCGGCGACTCGACTGGCTGGTTGAGCCATTTTTCGAATGCCTGGTCGGCGATGGCAGGGCCCACGGACTTGCGAAGCGTATTGAGCTTTCGAAGTTGGCCCTTCTTCAGGGCGGCTTCGTCGATCATGCAGAAGTCTCCGTTCGTCGATTCGTGTTAAACGGCCGTTCGAAAGCGAGTTTCGTGCAAATTATAACACCTGCGCCGTCCGCCTCCCAATTTCAATTGCCGTGGCGTTCATGCGCGTCCCCAATCGCCGTCCACCAACCATGCAGCCGGTCCGGGGTCCGTCGTTCGGGCAACTCCGGCCGGTGTCCCATGCGGCTCCTTGACCCGGAGCGGGCACGCCGCGGCAAGGGCGCAGCCGTAACGGAGGGGCTCATGGACAAGCAGGACGCGCCGCAGCAGGCCACGCAGGAAGAGGAAGCCAGGATCGGCGAGACGCCGGCGATCTTCTCCAACAAGGTCTATGTGTCGCCCATGCCGGGCAACGAGAAGATTTCATTTGCAGAGGCCCGCCCGGCGTCCGGCGAGGACCTTGAGTCGCCGCGCGTGGCGGTTTTCCTGCAACACGCCGATCTCGCCGCCCTGAGGCGCCTCCTCGAGTGGACGGCGAGAGCCGCCAAAACGCCGCCCGAGCGCTTCGGCGCCTCGATGCACCAAGCTACGCGATGATCGCTACCCTTGAACGCAGCGGCCCACGCGCCTCATTGATCCACGCCTTACATCCCAAGGAAAATTCTGGCGGCGCTCCGGTGTGCGATCTGGCGGCCGTTAACGACGCGAAACGCTTCACGGCAAGTGTTGTCAGACGCGGTAACCGAGTCTCGGCCGGTATTCTAACTCGTTGAAAACAAAGTATTTTTAGGGACAACGGAGAAGCCGAATGGCAAGCGTCAAGCTTCCCACGGAAATTCCGAACACCTCTCGCGATACAGCACACGCCCCGACCGCCGCGCAACTCCCAACCCGGCGGACACCTTGGGTTTTCCTGACGCCGGTCGGACAGCTCGTAGTGTGTCCGTCATCGCATAGCAATCGGCTGGATTCCATATTCAGGCGGTCTGAGGCGCTCCGAGTCGCAGTCGGCTGGCGTTGCAGCGTCATGACCCGGGACCCGCCTTCACGGCATCCTTCAGCGTCTTCCCGGCCTTGAACGTCGGCGATGTCGACGCCGATATCGAAACGGCCTCTCCGGTCCTCGGATTGCGTCCGGTACGGGCCGCTCTGCTTCTGGTGCCGAAGGTGCCGAATCCCGTAATCCGCACTTCCTCGCCATCGGCAAGAGCGTCGCCGATGGCCGCGAACACACCGTCCACCGCTTCCCTGGTGACCGCCTTGCTCAGGCCCGTTCGGGCTGCCAGCCGATCGGCGATCTCCGCCTTGTTCATCCGTTCTCCGCCCCCAACGTCCTATCCTGTCCTGCTCCCCGATTACCCGTAGGGCATGGCGCCGGTCAACGGCGGCTCCAGAAGAGACCGTGCATCAGGGGCGAATTCCGTTTTCGGACCGTCCTTCGCAGCGGCCAGCCATTCGTCCAGCTTCGACCAGCGCCGGCGTCCCGAAGCGTTGCGCACCGCGATGGCGACCGCCTTCTTCTGGCCCACCAGCACCACCAGCCGCTTGCCCCGCGTGACCCCGGTATAGAGCAGGTTCCGCTTAAGCATCGCATAGTGCTGCGTCAGCACCGGGATCACCACCGCCGGATATTCCGAGCCCTGGCTCTTGTGCACCGTCGCGGCATAGGCTGGCACCAGTGTGTCGAGTTCGCCGAAGCCGTAGAGGAGATCGCGCCCCTCGAAGCGTGCGGTCAGCTCGCCGGCCTCGGGGTCCACATCCGTAACCTCGCCGATGTCGCCGTTGTAGACCTCCTTGTCGTAGTCGTTCTCGATCTGCATGACCTTGTCGCCCGGCGCGAAGGTCCAGCCGAAGCGCTCGACCTTGCGCTCGCCGGCCGGGTTGAGGGCAGCCTGGAGCTCGATGTTGAGCGAGCGGGCGCCGGCACCGCCCCGGTTCATCGGGCACAGCACCTGGATGTCCTGCATGGCATCGAAGCCGAAGCGCTGCGGAATGCGGGTCTTCACCAGTTCCACGATCCGGGCCGCCGCTGTCTCTGGGTCCTCGGCCGGCACGAAATAGAAGTCGCTGTCGCCCTCGGGCCGGGAGAGGTCGGGGATGGCGCCCCGGTTGATGCCGTGAGCCGTGGTAACGATCCGGCTCCGCGCCGCCTGGCGGAACACCTCGGTCAGGCGCACCACCGGCACCGCTCCCGAGGCGATGATGTCGGCCAGCACCTGGCCCGGCCCGACCGAGGGCAGCTGGTCGACATCGCCCACGACCAGGAGCGCGACGCCGTCGGGGACCGCCGCCAGCAGCGAGCGCATGAGCAGGACATCGACCATCGAGGTCTCGTCGATCACCAGCAGTCCGCAATCGAGCGGATTCTCTGCATCTCGCCTGAACCCGCCATTCCTGGGATCGACTTCCAGCAGTCGGTGGATCGTCTTCGCCTCCAGCCCGGTGGCTTCGCTCATCCGCTTGGCGGCGCGCCCGGTCGGCGCGCAGAGCAGGATGTCGACATCCTTGGCGGACAGGATGCGCAGGATGGAATTGACAATGGTTGTCTTGCCGACGCCGGGCCCGCCGGTAATCACCGAGACCTTCGAGGCGAGCGCCGTCCGGACGGCGTCGGCCTGGCCCGGCGCCAGGGCGAGACCGGTCTTCCGTTCCACCCAGGGCAGCGCCTTGTCAGGATCGATCCGGGGCCATGGAGGTTTGCCGGCGGCAATGTCGAGAACGCGCCCGGCGATCGCGCGCTCTGCCCGGTACAGGCCGCCGAGGAATATGCAGGGCGTATCTTCCACCGTGTCCGCGACCACCGTGCCGTCGGCCAGCTCCAGATCCAGCGCGGTGCGGATCAGATCCGCGGGCACCTCCAGGAGCTTGGCCGCGAGCAGTTCGAGCTCTTCTTCCGGCAGGCCGCAGTGTCCCTCGTCCATCGCTTCGGTCAATGCGTAGCCGATGCCCGCGCGGACCCGCACCATGGCCGTCTTCTCGATGCCGAGCCTCATCGCGATCGCATCCGCCGTCACGAAGCCGATGCCGCGGATGTCCCGGGCGAGCCGGTAGGGGTTCTCCGTCATCACCTCCACGGCGTCCGCGCCGTAGGTCCGGAATATCCGCACCGCCCGCGCGGTGCCGACGCCGTGGCTGTGCAGGAACACCATGATCTCGCGGACAACCTTCTGCTCGGCCCAGGCGTCGGTGATGCGCTTCGCCCGCACCTTCCCGATGCCGGTCACCTCGCGCAGCCTTTCCGGCTCCGCCTCGATCACATCGAACACCTTCTCGCCGAACGCCCGGGTCAGCTTGCGGGCGTAGACCGGGCCGATGCCCCGGATCATGCCGGAGCCCAGATACTTCTCGATGCCCTCGACCGACGACGGCTCGGCTGTCCGGATGAAACGCGCCCTGAACTGTTGCCCGTGCGTGCGGTCGTTGACCCACTCGCCCGAGGCGGTGATCCACTCCCCCGGTCCCACCATGGCGGCGTGGCCGATCACAGTCACCAGGTCGCGATGCCCCCGTGCCCTTGTCCTGAGCACACAGAAGCCGTTCTCGGGATTGTGGAAGGTGACGCGCTCGACCAGCCCCGCCAGGACCTCCCGGTCCGCGGCCTCCTGCCGCCGGCCGGCGGCGGGTTTCACGAGGTGCCGAGCGCCGGGGCGGTCAGCAGCTCCTTGACGAACTCGAAGCGGCGCGCCTCCGCGGCCGAGGCGGCATGGTCGTCCAGATCCGGGTCGTAGACGTCCATCGCGTCCATGTCGCGCTGGAGACGCTCACGCTGGATCCACGCCAAGTGCTCCTCGATTTCCTCGGGCGTGAACATCCGTCTGAGCTCCGAGACGAACCGCGGCAATGCCCGCGCGAATTCGGGATGTTCCTCCGCCGCCGCCGCGAATCTGAGCAGCTTCTCGCCGACCGCATAGTCGAAGGCCGACCCGACGCCGTGTCTTAGCCGGATGGACTCGGCCGCCTCACACTGCTCCCTCCAGACCTCGTGCCAGCGGTGCTCCGTTGTCTGCTCCATTCCCGATCTCCTCATCCCCGCGGTGCTTTTCTACCGCGTTCACGGGCCGGCGGGGGAGAACGACCGCGCATTCGCTCTCACTCGACCCCGGCCGCCGTGCGAGCGTGGATCCACTCCGCCGATTCGCAGAACGTTCTTCTGCCAGGCAACGAAACCGAACGTCTCGAGCCTGGCGCTGATAACGTCCGGTTGCGCGCCGTTGTGGACCCGGCCCGCCGCTTCGCCACGATACGCCCGATCGTCGGTCTTCCGTCTTGCAACCCGGAGCATGCACCTCCGAGAGCCCGCCATGTCGTCCGCTGCGGCATATCACGGGAGATGAATTTTCGCGCCTCCTCGTCCATGCTGCCCGGTGCTTTGTGGTCCCGGGTAAAAGGAGCGGCACATGACCTCGGAGGAAAACGAGCGGGAAAAACCGTTGTTGCCCGACGGCGACGGCATGAACCTGCTGATCGGCTGGCGCGCGGGCGGGGAGAAGGCGGCGGGCGAACCGGAACCGGACGGCAGTGTAGAAGATCCCGCCGAAAGGGGTGCGCCGGTGCCCCGAAGTCCGTCTGCCATGCCCGCGCCCAACGACGAGCCCCGCACGGGAGATGTGGCCGTTCCGGACCCGGATCCTGCGGTAACGATGGCGGGCCTCGCCGCCGGCCAGCGGCGCATCCTGGCCATGCTCGAGGAGTTGACGTCGAAGCACGCCGCAGCGCCAACAGGCGATGCCGGGACTGATATGGACGAGGCGGCGCGTTCGATCGCAGCGGCGACGGAGTGGGCGAGCGACATCCGGGCGGCGATGGACAGCCTGCTGGTCGCGGCGGGCAAGTCGATCCGCGACCTGGAGAAGGCGGAGCAGGGCCTCGGCACCGAGGCGGCGGTGCTCAAGACCCGGGCCGAGGGGATCGACGGCCAGGTCGAGGCGCTCGGGTCGGGCGTGCGGACGCTCGGCGCGCGCCTGCAGGAGCTCGACGCGGCCCGCCAGAAGCTGGACGCGCGTTCGGCCGAACTCCAGACGGTGAAGCAGGAGATCGCGAAATATTACAGTGAGTGGACGGCCGCCGCGCTGACCTACCGTCGGGAGATGGGCACGCTGTCGAAACGCCTTGACGAGGGAGAGAGCCTCGTGGGGCGTGTGGAGAAGGCGATCGACCCCTGGACCGCCCGGATCGAGAAAAGCCTCGACGATAACGCGAAGGCGCAGACGCGGGCCGCGGCCCTGACCTCCGGCAATGTGCAGCAGTTGACCGAGAGCGGCAGCGCCTTCGTGGAGAAGTTCGGCGCGGCCTGGGACGGGGCGCTGGAGGACTTCCGGGCGGAGTGGCGGCGCACGCGGCGCTGGTCGGTGCCGGTTCTGGCGGCGGCGCTGATACTGGCAATGCCGGGCTTCGCTGTCGTCGGAGCGCTCGGGCAGAGCCAGTTCGGCATATTCGCCCCCCATGACGACACGGAGGGCTGGAAGCGGTTTGTCTGGAAGCACCATGGGGATGCGCTGAAGGAATGCGTGGCGAGAGCAGCAGGATCGAAGCAACGCGCCCCGTGCTACTTCGAGGTCGACTGGCCATGAGCACCGCCGCGCCGCGCGGCAGGATCGCGGTTCGGCAAGGCTGAGCAGGGCGCATGGTTGCGGGCCTGAAGGACCTCAGCTCGACCACGATGACGGTCGAGTATTTCGCGGAGGAGGGCTACTACGCGAAGAACGACCCCCGGCAGCGCCGGGCGAGCTTCTGGCACGGGGCCGCTGCGGCCGCGCTCGGCCTGCCGAAGCATGTGTCGCCACGCCGTTTCGAGCGCATCCTCTCGGGCTTCGTGCCGGGCACGGAGACCCGGCTCGGGCGGGTGCGTGACGGGGAGCATCAGCACAGGCCGGGTTTCGACCTCACGCTGTCGGCGCCGAAGACGGTCTCGCTGGAGGCGCTTCTGCATGGCGACCGGCGGGTGACGGGCGCGCACGATGCAGCGGTCAAGGCGACGCTCGACTGGCTGGAGACGGAGCTACTTCAGACGCGGTCCTACGACCCGGTGACCCGTCAGCGTCCGCGCGTGGCGGCGAACGGCCTGGTGGCGGCCGGGTTCCGGCACCTGACGAGCCGGGACGAGGACCCGCAGCTGCACACGCATTGCATCGTCGCCAACATGACGCGCAACCGGTCGGGCGAATGGCGGAGCGTCGAGCCGACGGAGATGCGGCGCAATGTACGGCTGATCGGGGCGTATTACCGCCAGGACCTGGCGCGGCGCCTGCTGGCACTCGGGTACCGGATCGAGGCGACGATGATCGGCGGCCTGCCGGGGTTCGAGATCGCGGGCTACGGGCGGGAGTTCGTGGACGCGTTCTCGTCGAGGCGCCGGGAGATCCTGGCCTGGCTGGACGAGCACGGTCTGCCCTGGAGCGCGGCGCTGACGCAGCAGGCGGCGCTGATCACGCGGAAGAAGAAGACGGACAAGGATATCGACGAGCTGCGGGTGGAGTGGAAGGAACGGGCCGAACGGCTCGGGCTTGTCCGGGACCGCAGCGTCACCAGGCCGGGCCTCGGGCGCAAGACGCCCGTAGCTCGGCAGGCGGCGCGCAGGGCGGGCCGTCCCTATGTGCGTACGGCGGAGGAGTTGCGGCCGGAACCGCCGGGACTGAGCGCGCGGGAAGTGGTCTGGCGCGCGGTGGAGCATCTTGCCGAACGGACCTCGGTGATCCGGGAGACCGACATCCGCGCGATGGCGCTCGGCCATGCGCCCGGCCGGCACGAGCTCGGGGATATCGACGCGGCGGTGGCGGGTCTCATTGCCGACGGCCACCTGGTGGAAGCCCGGGTCCCGAGAGGCCGGTCGTTCGTGACCTCGGAGGCGCTCGGCCTGGAGCGCGGGATCATGGCTCACAGGCGCCAGGCGCTGGGCGCGTCCGAACCGATGGCGGAAGAAGAACACGTCTCGGGCCGGCTTGCCGAGACGGCGCTGACCGAGGGACAGAAGGAGGCGGTGCGCACGATCCTGCTGTCCCATGACGGGATCGTCGCTGTGCAGGGCGCGGCCGGCACCGGCAAGACGACCATGCTGAAGGAGGCGCTGGGGCTGCTGGGCGAGCGCAAGGCAATCCTGCTGGCGCCGTCGGCGGCCGCCGCGCGGGTGCTGGCGGAAGAGACCGGCGTCGGCGCGCGGACGCTGCAATGGTTCCTCACCCGCCATGGAGACCTGGGCGATGGCGCGCGCGTGGCGCGGGACCGTCAGGACTTTGAAGGCTCGGTGCTGGTGCTGGACGAGGCGTCGATGGTCTCGACCGTGCAGATGGAACTGCTGATGCGGATCGCGGAGCGGTTGCACATCGCGCGGCTGGTGCTGGTCGGCGACCGGCGCCAGCTTCGTGCCGCGAGCGCGGGCGAGCCGTTCCGGGCGCTGCAGGAGGCGGGTGTCGCGACGGCGGAGATGGAGGAGATCCTGCGCCAGCGCGACCCGGCGCTGAAGGCCGCCGTCGAGCGGCTGAAGGAAGGCCGCGCCCGCGAGGCGCTGCAGGGGCTCGAACATGTGCATGAGGCGCCGCAGGAGGAG
Organism: Alphaproteobacteria bacterium; assembly: GCA_965261985.1. Classification (GTDB taxonomy): domain Bacteria; phylum Pseudomonadota; class Alphaproteobacteria; order Bin95; family Bin95; genus Bin95. The sequence continues at coordinate 1,278,755 of OZ253490.1, read as the reverse complement.
CTGGGCGCGGAGGCGGCCCGGCTCTGGCTCGCGCTCGATCCCGACGAGAGAGCGCGGACGGCGATCCTGGCGCCGACGCATTTCATCCGGGCCGGGATCCACCGGGTCGTGCGGGACGGGCTGGCGCGCGAAGGTGTGCTGCACGGGCGCGAGTTCGAGATCGAGCGCTATGTGAACCGCCACCTGACGGCGGCGCAGCGGGCCGACATGCGCAATCACGAGCCGGGCGACATCGTGCTGTTCCATTCGCGCGTGGCGCCGCTGCGGGTCGAGAAGGGCGACGCCTGCCGGGTCATGCGCGCGGAGGGTGAGTTCGTCTTCCTGGAGCACCCGACGGGGCGGACGATTCGCATCCGGCCAGGCGACAACTGGGTGCGCTACCGGTTCGGGCTCTACGAGACGGCGCGCATCCGCATCCGGGCGGGCGACCGCATCCGCTGGACGATGAACGACGAACGGCGCGGCCTGGTGAACGGCGGTGAGGCGGTTGTGCTGGAGATCGGCCCGCGCCGGGTGCAGTTCGACCTGGGAGAGGGCAAGTCCCTGTCGCTCGCCCGCGGCGACCCGCAGCTCCGCCATATCGACCATGCCTGGAGCACGACCGTGCATGCGGCGCAGGGCATGACGCGCGACGGGGCGATCGGGGTGCTCGATACGGGACATGGGCTGCTGACGGGCCAGGCGGGCCTCTATGTGGAGGTGAGCCGGGCCAGGGACCGGTTCGTGCTGGTGACGGACAATCGCGAGCGCCTGGAGGAGGTGCTGGAGGCGAATGACGGCTCCCGCATGACGGCGCTGGAGGCAATCGGCGAGGAGGAGAACCCGCCGCCGGGCGCGCCTGCCGCGGCGCTCGCCATGCTGCGCGAGCTGGAGGCGGACTGGCGCCGGCTCGTCTCGCATGCCGAGGGCCGGGAGCTCGTTCGCATGGACGGCTATGCCCGGATCGTCACCGGCGCGATGATGCTGGCGGAGGATATGGAGCTTCCGGCGGACCTGCGGGCGTTTGTCGAAGAGGTCCGGAGCCGGGACGCGCAGGCAATTGCAGAGCGCAGGCAGGGGTTCGCATTCCTGCGCAAGGCGGAGATGCACTGCCGGGGCTGGCCGCTGCTTAAATGGGCGGCGGCGAAGCGCGGGAGGCCGCTTGGCGCGCTTCCGGAGCATGCGGCCTGGCTGGCAGACGGCGAGGCGCTTGCCGGGACGGGCGAGCGACTTCAGGCGGACGGCGGCAGAGGCATCGCCGGAAGGATCGCATCTGCACTCCGGCGCCTGGTGCGGAGTCGGGACCTCGACGAGGTAGAGCGGTTCCGGGAGGCGGCGGCGCGGCACGAGGCCGGCGCACGGGCGGCAGGCCTCGACCCCCGGGTCACGGCCGGCGCTGAAGCGCTTGCGGAGTGGGCGCAGCGGCTTCCGGGCCTGAGCGGGATGCCGGAGGCCGTGCGCCCGACCGTCGAAGCCTGGTGCGCGGCGGGTGCGGAACGCGGGCCCGCTTCCGAAATGGAGCACCGGGAAACGCCGCCGGCGCCCGAAGACAGGAAGGCCGCGCTGCGGGTCGAGGCGTTCCTGGTGGACTGCGAGGGTCTCCTGTTCGAGGCCGCCCTTGGAGGGGCGGACCTGCCGGTCGGCGCGGCGGAACCGGACCCCTGGGCCGCGCAAGCCGGGATGCTTCGCCGGCAGGGGCTCGGAATGCTCGGCGACGGACCGGGCGCGAGGCTCGACGACCCGGCCAGGATCCGCCTTGCGCGTGTCGAGACCGACCGTGCACGAGTTCGCGAGGCGGTCGACAAGCTCGCGGAGGCAACGCTGCAACGACGCTCGGAGAGGTTCATGGCGCTCGCCAGGATGGTGAGCCGGCAACGACGCGAGTCCGGCTCCGACCCGGTCGATCTGCCGTCCTGGGCCGCACTCCGGGAGCGGGCGGAGGACCTCCGGGGGGAGGCGTCGCTCGCGCCCGGAACAGAGCGCACGGTCCGCCGGGTGCTCGACCGCGACGCCCGTGCGAAGGCCGAGACCCGGCCGGTCGAGGCATTCCTGGAAGCGGGCGGCGCGCATCTGCGCCGCCGGGAGGGTCTTGAGGAGAGAGCCGGCGAGCGCGGGATTGCGCCCTTCACGCTTGAGGGCATGACGGCATGGTGGGACGGCTGCGGGGAAATCCGTGACACCGGCCGGCGCCTGCTGGGCGGAGCGGGGGCCGACGCGGCGGAGGCGCGGGCCGCTGCCCGCCTTGCGGACATGCCCCGCCTGCAGGGCCGTGTGCGCCAGGTGCTGGGCCGGCTGGAGGTTGCGCAGGCGCGGGATCGGGGAGACGTCTTCGAGGCGCTCGCGGACCGGGTCGAGGAGCTCGCCGTCGAACAGGATACGCTGGCGCTTTATGTCGACGAATACGACCATGCTACGGCTCTTGCGGAGGAACTGGAGAGTCTGGAGGCGTTGCCGGAAGCGGTCCGGCAGAGGGTCGAGAGCTGGCTCGCCCGCGACCGCGAATGGCGGGAGGAACTGGCGTCGATTGCACGGCTCACCGGCGCGCAGGGACAGCAGGCCGACCCGGCCGCGCGCCGCGAGGCCGCCGGGCGGCCTGCCGTGGCGGAGGCCATCCGCCGCGAGACCGGACGGCTCGCGCGCCTGCCGGAACCCGAACGCTTCGTCCCCTGGACCGGGGAGGAGCCGCTGGTCCCCGGCGACCGGATTCGCATCGGCGCCGGTGACGGCATGATGGAGACCGTCGTGGTCTCGACTGGAGAGGCCGGCGGCATGCGCCCGGACGACGATCTGGAGTTGCAGATCCTGTTCCCGACAGGCCCGGATTCTCCGCCCGACAAGGGGCCGATCGTTCCGTTCAACGCCCGTTACATGGTTCGCAGCGGTTGCGCCCGCGCCGCCTGGTCCGACGAGGGGCTCCGGGAGCTGGAACTGGCCCGACAGCAGTCCGTGCCGTCGGGGCTCTGCCGGTTATCTTGTCCCGAACCGGTCCGTGGCGACCGAATCGCCTGGACCGAGGATGCCGGGTTCGAAGGCCGGGTCCGCACGGTCGAGGCACAGGTAACCGCCCGCGTCGACGACATCCTCTACGGCAGCGCCAGGCTGGAACTGGAGGTCCTCGACGCCTCCGGTCCCGGGGCCCCCGGGGCGGGCAGCCGCATCGAGAGGACGGTCACCGCCGTCACGGCGCGCGGCTGCTTCCGTGCCGAATGGACCGATGAGGCCCGGCGCGAGAGCATCCTCAACCCGCCCCGGCCCGCCCCGGCGCCCCGGCAGGCGCGGGAACAGGCGCAGGAACAGACGCAGGAACAGCGCATCGACCGCTCCGAAGGCGGCGGAATATCCGCGTGAGATCCCTTGGCCCGGACATTTCCTGCCAGGCAATCGGGGCGTACATCGATCGAATGTGTCGTCACGGAAACGCCAGAGGAATATTCCCTTGAATCACCCGATTTACATGAAGATCGATCTCGAGAAATGGGTCTACGGGACGATCGACAGATATCGGCACGGCCTGTCATGGCGACAAGCCTGGATCGAGACATATCGGAACATCGGAGGCAGGTCGGACGCCAGCGGCGCGAAAAGCTGTCCGATGAACGCCGTGGAAATGCTCTACCAGTACGGGCGGCTCAGAAATGCCGGCGTGCCCTACGCGGACTGCGAGATACCCGAACTGTGGCGGCGGAACCGGAACGGGACCTATGCCGTGCTTGCCGCGAGACTGCTGCGCGTCAATCCCGACCTCGGCAATGCCGCGCTCTGGCAGGAGGTTCGAAAGGTCGTGCGGAGCGAAATCGGCGACGAGCCGGCCGGCAGCGACCAGGGCGCTGCGACCGTGACCCTCAAACTCTGGCGCCTCGGGCTGATTGTGGACGGCGGGGCGTAGCGACTGCGCTCGCGGCGACGGCAACTGCGATCCCTGATCATGCGAAGGCCATCCCGACCTTGCGACCCTTGGGCGGCCACGTCGCCATTTCGTGTGGGATCACGAATGCCGCCGGCGAACCGGTTTCGCGATGTCATTGCTCAGCCGAGCGGCGGCGGCTCGTTCTCCATCCAAGTGCGGAACTGTCGTTCGATGACCGGCGCATGGTCGGGGCCGAACGCTTCCGCCAGCAGCGGCCCGAGCTCATCCTCCCGGCCCTGCCGGACCATGTCGCGCAGCACCGTCATGAGCAGCAGTTCCACCGATTGCCGAAGCCGTGCGATGGAATTTCCGCGTGGACCCGCCGCCGCGAGCGTGCCTTCCGCCATGCGGGTTACCCGGTCGAACAGCAGCCGCTGCTCTGCTTCCGAAAGGACAATCGACGGCCCGGACAAGACCTCCGGGTCGAGTTCGACGTTCAGCCCCGCAGAAATCACGTGGTCGTTGATCGACACGCCGCGCCGTTCCGTAATCTCCCTGATCCTCTCCCAGTCCAGAACGGAGCAGGAGATCGTCAGCCGCGCCCGCTGGCCCGCACGGTGCGCCGTCATCGACCCGCCCCGCCCGACCGGCGCGCCTGGAGTTCGCGCTGAATGAAGGCGATCGCGCCGAACAGTGAAAGGTCCGTGCCGGGAAGCGCCTCGTGCAGAGCCCGGTGGACGGCGTCCATCCGCGCCACGCGGTCATACAATACCCGCTGTTCCTCCTCCGTGAGCGCCAGCCGGGGCTCCTCGCGAGGCGGTGCGCCTGCGTCTTCGTGTAGTGCGCAGGCTACCAGAAAGTGCGAGACCGGCATGCCCGCCGACTCGGCCCTCTCCCTGATCGCAGCCCGCTCGACCGGCGTGCAGCGCAGGGAACGACGAATCAGACTTGCCATGACCCCGTCAGAGCTGCGGCGCGGGGCCGCCCTCCGGATCGGCGCTGGCCGAGACCGCCTGCCAGCGGGCGGCCGCGTCGGGATCGGTCAGGCGGTCCAGATCGCCTTCCCGGGAGAGCCAGGCATCGACGGCATCGCCGAGAGCGGCCCAACGGTCCTCCAGGCCGAGTTCCGCCATGCGCTCCTTTTCTATCTTCGCCAGCACCAGCATTTCGCGCACCGCAAGCCGAAGAACGACAGCCGGCACGGCCTCGGCCATGGTTGCCCGGTGAACGATGTAGCGCGAAATCTCCATGCCCGCCTCCGCGGCAAGCTCCCTGATCCGCGCCCACTCGTTCGCCGTCGCCATCACCCCATGCTGGGTGCGGTGGCTTGCCGGCGAACGGCTCACGACGACGCTCCCGGAGCCGCTGCAGGCGTCCTCGACTCCATTTCTTCCGGACACATAACTTGTATTTGACCTATACCAATCCTCATATTCATCTCTCTCCCGGTTCGAATCCGTGCATCACTGCCATGATCCTGATTGTATCCCAATATAGCATGCGTCAAGGCACCAAACGACTTCCTGTGCCCCCCAATTACAATGCACCATATCAATCTACTTCCCCAAGTTCCATAGTTTCCTTTCTTGTGCTTCTACGTAGGCCAACAAATCTTAGTGCCATTACCTCTTGCAATGCCCACAAATATCCTTTATATAACCGATCTTCATGGGAGGGATACGACCCGATATCAGATAGTGACCTACGGTGGAAAATCTCATTTGAAATTTACACCGGATGGCCCCGACGGCAAGGCCGCTTGGGCCGCGCCGGGCAACCGCCCCCTTTTTCATGCGGTTATGCCCAAGTATGATACCGGCGGTCATTGCGACGAGAGCCGGCGGCATGATTCCCGCCCTCTTCCGAAACGCTGCGATGGAGGCCCGTTGGAGCCTACAGGGTCTTGCCCCCGATCTTCCGGGAGTAGGGTCTGCACCGGCAAGCGTGGCAAGACAGACCGAAATATGCCGCGTTCGGCGTTTACGTTGTTGACGACACTGCAGAGGAGCAGATGCCATGAGAAAGTTCATCCCCACAACCGTACTGGCCGCGGCCGCCCTGGTCGGCGCCAGTCTCGTCGCCGGCGGTGCGGCGGCCCAGGAAAAGACGTTTATCTCCATCGGCACGGGCGGCCCGACGGGCGTCTATTTCGTGGTCGGCAACTCCGTGTGCCGCATGGTCCACAAGGAAGCCGCCGAAGGCCGGAAGAAGGGCCGCAAGCACGGCATCCGCTGCGCTGCCCCGTCCACCGGCGGTTCGACGTACAATATCGGCCAGATCTGTGCGGGCGAGCTCGAATTCGGCGTCGCCCAGTCCGACTGGCAGTTCCATGCGGTCAACGGCAGTTCGGAGAAGGTTACGAATTGTCCCGGCCTGCGCGCCGTCTTCTCGGCCCATCCCGAGCCCTTCCACCTGATCGCCGCCGACGGCGCCGGAATCGGCTCCTTCACCGACACCAAGGGCAAGCGGATGAACATCGGCAATCCCGGCTCGGGCCAGCGCGGCACGACCGAGGTGCTGATGGAAGGCCACGGCATGAGTGCGGACGACCTGGCGGTGGCGACGGAACTCACCTCGACCGAGCAGTCCCAGGCGCTCTGCGACGGCAAGATCGACGCCTACGGCTACACGGTCGGCGTGCCGAATGCGGGCGTGTCCGTGGCGACCGACGGATGCGGCGCCTACATCGTCAACCTCAACAGCGACGTCGAAAAGAAGCTGGTTGCGGACAATCCCTACTATGCGTTCGCGACGATCCCGGCGGGCACCTACAAGACGACCGCCGAAGACGTGACGACCTTCGGCGTCATGGCGACCTTCGTCACGCATGAGAATGTGCCCGAGCAGGTCGTCTATGAGATCACCCGCGCGGTGATGGAAAACCTGGACGACTTCCGGTCCCTGCATCCCGCCTTCGCCAATCTCGACCCGGCGATGATGATGGTGGACGGGCTCTCTGCGCCCCTGCATCCCGGCGCCGAGAAGTACTACAAGGAAAAGGGCCTGAAATAGCCGCAGTCCCTGGCGGCCGGCGCTCAGAGCGGGCGCCGGCCGTTTCTTTTGACCATCCATCGCCCCGCAGGGCGGCGGCCGAGCGCGCTGCAGCCTTGCGGCAGCGGGAAACGGCGGTCCGAACGTGGCGAAGCCGCCTGCCGATATCGACAAGACCCTGGAGGAGGTGGAATTCCAGGGCCGCCGGCAAGGGCCTCGGCTTGCCATAACGGTCAGCGCACTCTGTTTCGTGTGGTCGATCTACCAGCTCTGGATCGCCTCTCCTTTCCCCTTCATGTTCAACTTCGCCGTCATCGGCGATGTTCCCGCCCGCGGCATTCATCTGTCTTTCGCCCTGTTGCTGTGTTTCCTGATCTACCCGGTGTCGCGCAGCCGGGCGGGCCGGGGCCTGCCCTTCCACGATATCGCCTGCGCCGTGCTCGGTTGCCTCGCCGCCCTCTACCTGTTCTTCGGATGGGACGGCCTCGTCGCCCGGCAGGGCGTGCTCCATGTCTGGAACGGCGTCCCGGTCGAGGCGATCCTGGGCGGTGTGGGAATCGTGCTGCTGCTCGAGGCCGCGCGCCGGGCGGTCGGCACGCCGCTGGTCATCGTCTGCGCCGTCTTCCTGGTCTATTCGATCTTCGGCCAGTTGATGCCCGACATCGTCTCGCACAAGGGGCTCAGCCTTAACCGGCTGATCGGCTATCACTGGCTGACCGGAGAGGCCGTTTTCGGCATCCCGATCAGCGTCTCGGTCAGTTTCGTGTTCCTGTTCGTGCTGTTCGGCGCGCTGCTCGACAAGGCGGGCGCCGGCCGGTATTTCCTCGCGCTTTCCTTCGCCATGGTGGGCCGATACAGCGGCGGCCCGGCCAAGGGGGCGATCCTCGCCTCCGGCATGACGGGCATGATCTCCGGCTCGTCGATCGCCAATGTCGTCACCACCGGCACCTTCACCATTCCCGTCATGCGCCGCATCGGCATGCCGGCGGTCAAGGCGGGCGCCATCGAGGTCGCGGCATCGACGAACGGCCAGATCATGCCGCCGATCATGGGCGCGGCCGCGTTCATCATCGCCGAGTTCATCGGCGTCTCCTATGTCGATGTCGTGATCGCGGCGGCGATCCCGGCAACGCTCAGCTATGTCGCGCTGTTCTACATCTCCCATCTGGAGGCGCAGAAGCTGGGGCTTTCCGGGCTGCCCGCGATCGAGATCCCGCCCCTCTGGCGGACCTTCCTGAGCGGCCTGCACTACCTCATCCCCATCGTCATCCTGGTCTATCTGCTGATGGTGGAGCGGTGGAGCGCACACAGCGCGGTGTTCTATTCCATCCTCTCGCTCATGGGGATCATCCTTGTCCGCCGGATCGTCGGCGCTATGCGCGGAAACGGCCTCGCCATGATCGACGCCGTAGCGCAGGGCCTGGCCGAGATTTATGCCGGCATGGTCGCCGGAGCCCGCAACATGATCGGGATTGCCGTAGCCGTGGCCGCGGCGGGCGTCATTGTGGGCGCGGTGTCCTCGACCGGCCTCAACAACGCCATGGTCGGCGTCGTCGAGGCAATTGCCGGCAGCAATGTCTATATCCTGCTGGGACTGACCGCCGTGCTTTGCATCGTGCTCGGCATGGGGCTGCCGACGACGGCGAACTACCTCGTCGTCGCCTCCCTGCTCGGCGGCGTGCTGGTGGAGCTCGGCAGCGCCTCCGGCCTCGTCCTGCCGCTGATCGCCGTCCACCTCTACGTCTTCTACTACGGGCTCCTGGCGGACTCGACGCCGCCCGTGTGCCTGGCGGCTTTCGCAGCTTCTGCGATCTCGCGCGCCGACCCGCTGAAGACGGGCGTGCAATCCTTCCTCTACGACATCCGCACGGCAATCCTGCCGCTGGTCTTCCTGTTCAATACCGAACTGCTGCTGATCGGCATCGAGAGCATCTGGCACGGCGCCCTGGTGGTGCTCATGTCGCTGCTCGCCATTCTGGCGTTCAGCTCGCTCACCCAGGGCTGGATGCTCGTCAGGGTCAGGTGGTACGAGGGCATATTGCTCGCCGTGGCCTGCTTCATGCTGTTCCGCCCCGACTTTTTCATGGACCAGGTCGTGCCGCCCTTCGAGCCGGTCGAGTTCGGGTCGTTCGTCTCGGGTGAGTTTGGGCCTGCGCCGGGTCGGCATGTCCGCCTGCATGTCACGCGGGAGACCAACTACGGGGATCGTTACAAGCTGTTTGCGTTGAAGACTCCGGAGCGGCCGGGAGAACACCCGGCGGAAACCTTCGGGCTCCAGCTCGAGCGCGAGGACGACGGGCGCCATGCCGTGGCCGATCTGGCCTTCGACGGCATGGCGGAGCGGGCCGGGGTGAAATGGGGCGATTACGTCACCGGCGTCGATATCGAACAGATCGGCCTGCCGCCCAAGGGGCTGATCTATCCCTTCGGGGTGGCGCTGCTCGGTCTCGTCGGCCTTTCCCAGCTTCGCCGCCGCCGACAGGCCGCCTGACACCGCCGTTCGCGGCTCCGGACCGATGAGCCCATAACCGGGTTCCGATAGAGGCGCTGCGGCGCGGCTGCCGGGACATGTCATGAAATGTCATGTTCTGTCATGCGATGTCATGTTTCGCCGCGCCGCGCCCCTCTCCGCCCGCCTCGCCGAAGCGCCGCCCGTCTGCATCCTGCATATCGTTCCTCCTTCCGCTTCCGTTCCGTTCGCGCCGCCGCCGGCTTGCCTGCAGCGCGACCCTTTTTCGCGCGTATCGCATGGGCGCGCGCGCCCGCGTTTGCGCCGGCGCGGTTCGCGCGCCTGATTGCGCACGCGCGAGCCAAGCGCAGGGCGCACGTCTCCCGTCCGTTCCGTTGGGGTTTTTCGCGCCGTTGCAAGGCAAGAGACGAAGCGGCCTCCGGATGCCGCTTCCTCCTGTCCCATCTTACCACGGTTTTACAGGGGTCAAGCCCTTACCGGGAATTATTTCATAATTCATGAACAAAATTCCGCCTCCAGTAGGAGACGCCGGGACACGTCATGAAATGTCATGTTTTGTCATGCGACGTCATGAGGCCCTTTGCGCCCCGGGCTCGGCCGACCTCCTTTCGCCGCGCCTGCCGCGCGCACCGGGCGCATGTCTTCCGTCCGTTCCGGCATGGCTCTCGGGCTCCCTCGCTTTCCGGAATTGAAAAGGCGGCCCCGCAAGCCGCCTTTCTTCTACTCCCAGCTTACCACAGTTTCCCCCATGTCAAGGTCCCGCGCGGGCCGGCGGAGGCTTTGCGCCCCGATCCGGCGAGTCGCCCGCAGTTCGTCCCGAGGCTGCGACATGCGTTCAGCAAGCGCCGGCGAAGAGTTCCGGCGGGTCGGCCGCATCCGCAGGCGCGAGGTCGGCGGCGCCGAGCCCGATCAGCCGGAAGGCCCGGCCGTCCGCTTCCGGCCCCAGAAGTTGTTGCGCCTCTTCCAGCAGGCGGTCTGCGCGCTGCGTGGCGAAGGCGAGCGCGTGGCTGCGCGTCTGTGTGCGGAAGTCCGCCGTCTTGAGCTTCAGCACGACGGCGCCGGCCGCAAGGCCGGCCGTGTCCAGGCGGGCTGCGACGGTCCGGGCCAGCGGCGGCAGGGCGCGGGCGAGGTCGTCATAGGTGCTGCGGTCGTTCTCGAAGGTGGTTTCGGCGGAAATGCTGCGCGTCTCGCTCACGGGCTGGACGCGCCGGCCGTCCCGGCCGCGCGCGAAGCTGTAGAGCCGGCGCCCGAACACGCCGAACCGGGCCGTCAGTTCCGCTTCCGTCCACCGGCGCAGATCGGCGACCGCAAGCACACCCTCGGCCCGGAGTCTTCTGGCCATCGCAGCACCCACGCCGGGGATGATCGCAACCGGCTTCCCGGCCAGGAAATCGGGCGCTTCCTGCGGGCCGATCACCGCGAAACCGCGCGGCTTGTCGAGGTCGGAGGCGATCTTGGCCAGGAACTTGTTGGCAGCAAGCCCGACCGAGACCGTAATTGCGACTTCGTCCTCGATCCGGCGGACCAGGCGGACCGCAGCGGAGGCGGGGACTTCGTATTCGCTGAGGTCGAGAAACGCCTCGTCGATGGAGATCGGCTCGACCAGGGGCGTGGCCTCGCGCATCAGGCTCCGGACCTCGCGCCCCACCTTGCGGTATTTCGCCATGTCCGGAGGCAGCACGACCGCATGGGGGCAGGCATCGAGCGCCTTGTACATGGCCATAGCCGAATGCACGCCGAAACGCCGCGCGACATAGCAGGCCGCAGCGACCACGCCGCGCCGCCCGCCGCCGATCACGACCGGGCGGTCTGCGAGGCTCCGGTCGTCCCGTTTTTCGATGGCGGCGTAGAAGGCATCGCAGTCGAGATGCGCAATACCGACGCGGCCGATCTCTGGATGGGCGGCGAAGCGGGGAGAGTGGCAAGACGGGCAACGAGGCGGAACCGGGGCGTCCGCACAGCGGCCGCAGTTCCGGCAGACGGCAGCAACCTCGCCGATATCCATGAAAGCCCGTCCGAAGGGTCAGCCCGCGCCCGCGGCAGGCGAAGCGGCTTCCGCCGCTACTTCATCTTCTGTTCCTTGAAGACGACATGCTTGCGGGCGATGGGGTCGAATTTGCGGATTTCGAGCTTTTCGGTCTTGGTCCGCGGGTTCTTCTTGGTGACGTAGAAATAGCCCGTGTCGGCCGTGCTGACGAGTTTCACCATGACGGTTGCCGGCTTGGCCATGGCATGCGCCTCCGCTGGAATACAGAATGAGCCCGGAACCTAGGCGCTGGCCCGCCGGGTGTCAAATTGCGGGCCATTCCCGGCCTATTCGTGCCTGCCGTCCGCAATCATGACCATCGCCGGCAGAAGGAACAGCACGAACACGCCCGACAACACGAGGCCGCCCAGCATGCTGGCCACGAATGGCACCAGGAACAGCAATGCGTCGCTCCGTTCGTACAGCAGGGGCGAGAGGCCCAGAACCGTAGTCAGGCTGGTGAGCAGCACGGCCCGGAAGCGGTGGCGCGTCGCGGCCGCGGCAGCGGCAATTGCCGGAATCGCCTCGTTTCCCCGGCGAATCGTGTTGTAGCGGTCGAGCAGCACCAGCGCGTCGTTCACGACGACGCCCGACACGGCGACGATCCCGAACACCGACATGAAGCTGAAATCCCAGCCGAGTATCCAGTGAGTCAGCACCGCGCCGGCAAAGGCTGCGGGAATGCCGGCTGCCGCCACCAGCGGCTTCCAGTAGCTGCGCAGGAACGCCGCCATGACCGCATACATGGCGATCAGCGCGAGCGGCACCAGCGCGCCCAAAGTTTCGAGAACCTTTCTTTCGTTTCGCGCGCCGCCGTCCCTTTCAATCGCTATTCCGGGATATTCGGTGCGCAACTCCTCCAGAACGCCCCCTTCGATCAGGCGGCGGGCCTGGATCGGGGTGACGACCGCCACATCCGCCTTCGCCTCGACAAACACTGCCGGCCGGCCGTCGATCCGGGTGAGTTCGGCCAGTTCCTGTTTTTCCGTCAGCGTCGCGACCAGGGACAGCGGCACCTTCCCGCCGCCCGGACGCGCGATACGCATTCCGGCCAGTTCGCTCAGGCTCCGGCGCCGTTCTGCCGGATAGCGGACAATGACCTTGACCTCCTCGCGTCCCCGCTGGATCCGCTGCGCCTCGGCTCCGTGGATCCTCGCCCGCAATTGGGCGCCCAGCAGCGCCGGCGACAGCCCCGCCGCCTTCCCGGCGGGCGTCAGTTCGATCTCGAGCTGCCGCTTGCCCGGCGACAGATTGTCAAAGATGCCGTAAACGCCGGGTATCGACGCCAGGGCGGACCGCAGTTCCTGCGCGGCCTCCTGCAACACCTGCGGATCGTCGTGCCGAACCGAATAGGCGAGGTTCGGCCTTGTCTTGTTTCGGGTGGTAATGAATTCGACATGCTCGAAGCTCGAAATATCGCCGACGCCCTCTCGCCATGCCCGCTCGACTTCGCCCGGCTCCGCGACGCGGACCGGACGGCGATACAGATGGGCCCTGACCGTCGCAAGATGGCTGCCGCCGAGCTCCACGTCACCCGGCCGCGTGGACAGGATCCTGCCCACGACAATGCTGACCGACTTGATCGATGTTCCCTCAAGCGCATCGTTTACGTCCCGGGCCGCATCGCGAAAGCGCTCGGCAGCGGCAAGCGTCGTTTCGAAGGGCGAACCGGCCGGCAACCGCAATTCGACCTGGACCGAATCGGCAACGCTTGCCCGCCCTTCCGCGAACACAACCCGGACGGCCTCCGTGCGCAGCAGCAATACCGCGCATGCCACAACGGCCGCCCATAGCGAGCGCCATCCAGACATGCCTCACCGACCAGGAAACCGTGGCCGCCACTACGCTGTCGCGGACGCCGTCCAGCCAACGGCTCACCGCACCCTGGTATCGGCTCAGCGGCGCCACGCTCCAGGGCCTGTCGTGCGAAAGATGCGCGGGAAGAATCAAGAAGGCTTCCGCGAGGGAGACCGCGAGCACAAACAGCGCCACATACGGGATCACCCCGACGACCTGCCACACGCCCTCGGTGATGAAGAGCAGCGGCGCCGGCGCGATGAGCGTCGTGACCGCGCCGACGACCAGCGGCCCGACGACCGCCCTCGCGCCCGATATCGCCGCCGTCAGCGCCGTTCCGCCCCGAGCCCGCTCCGCAGCGATGCTTTCGCCGACCACCACGGCGTCATCGACAACGATGCCCACCATGAGGAAAAACGCGAACAATGTGCCCATGTTCAGCGTCATGTCGGCCGGCGCAAAGAACATTAGCGACCGACAAACGCCAACGGGATGCCGAATGCGGTCCAGAACGCCACCCGCAGGTCGAACACCGACACCAGGCATATGAACACCAGAACGGCGCCGATGACAGCGTTGCCGACGATGCGGGTCAACCGCTCGATGGTAAGTTGGGCCTTGTCGTCCCATACATCCACGGAAACATCTTCGGGAGGGCTGTAACCGCGGAGGAACTCGCTGACTCTGTTCCTGATTTCCTTGACGGATTGCCTGCCCGACGCACTGATCCGGAGAAGCACGGCAGGCACGCCGTTCATCTCCGTCACGACTCTCTCATCGACGAAGCCATCGCGAATTCTTGCGACATCTCCAAGCGTTATCACGGTGCCGTCCAGCTTCGTGACAAGCGGGATGTCCTTGAACTCTCCGCTGTATTTTCTCTTTTCGACGACCTGCAGTACAACGCCGCCCGTATCGGTCCGCAATTCTCCGAAAGTCAAATTGAGAGACGCCCGCCTGATCGCCTGGTTTACGTCGGACATTTTGAGACGGTGGCGGCGCAGTTCTTCTTCGCTTAGCTCAATCGTTATCTCCCGATTCCGCGTCCCCGCAAGCTGCACATGGGACACGGCAGGCAAGCCCAGCAGTCCGTCGCGCAACCGTTCGGCTGCCAGACGAAGGTCGCTCTCGGTAACCGATGCGGAGGACAGGGAGAGCGTCATAACGTCGTTCTTCCACCGCAGAAGCACAATTTCCGGTTTTTCCACATTCGGAGGTGGAAAATTCTCGATGCTGTCGATCGCATTCTCGACATCGTTCAGCACCGCGTCTTCATCGGCGAATGTTTCGAGTTCGACCTCGATCCGCCCGACGCCATCCCTCGCCTTGCCCACAACCCGGCTGACACCGGAAATGCCGATAATGGCTTCCTCCACCCGGCGGTTGATGTCTTCCTCGACCTCCCGGGGAGACGCGCCGGGCGACGGGATGGCGATCGTAATCCGGCGGGAGTCGAACTCCGGAAAGTTCTGGACGACAAGCTGCGAGCCCGCGATTGCGCCGGCAACCAGCAGGAATACCGTCAACGGGTTTGCGGCGACCGGATTCGCCGCGAACCAGGCGATCGGTCCCCGAGGGACAGCCGGCGCGGAACAGCCGGCGCCTTCAGCGTCGGATGTGCTCATATCCGGCCCCTCAACTGCCCGACCCGGTTGCAGTCACGGAAAGACCGGCCCGGGCCCCCGGCAGCGGGCCGACGACGACGCCCTCGCCGGCATCGAACGCCTCCACCACCCAGCCGCCGTCCACCCTCCCCAGAACCCGCGGCTGCAGGGCGGTCAGGGCACCGTACTTGACGACCCAGACGCGGTCGTTCGCCTGCGCGGCCGCTTCAGGCAGCACATAAAACCCCCGGTGCACGGGCCCCGCGATAGAGACCTCGGCGAAGGTGTGGGCTCGCGGCAGCCTTTCGGCCGGCAAGTCATCGGGAATCTTCAGGAAGAGCGATGCGAGCCGGCTCTTCGGCGCGACGACGGGGGACACCGCCGTGACACTCGCCTGGTACACCCCTGTCTTCGTGCGAATTTCGGCAGACCGTCCGACGACCGGGGACAAATGTTTGAGATCCTGTTGCTCAATGGGAACGACAACGCGGATCGATTCCGGTCGATAAACGATTCCCAACACCGCCGCGCGACCCACCTTTTCCGCCGAGCCCGCCAACTCACCGATTTCAACGCTCGAAGAGATCACACGGCTGTCGAAGGGAAGCGAAATTTCGGCTCTCCGAAGCTGTAGCTCCGCCAGCCGAAGCGCGACATGCGCCTTCTTCAGTTTCAGGTCCGTTCGTGTTGTATCTTCGTTCCGAGCCTCTTTTTCGCGTATTTCGTGTTCAAGCTCTTCGACCGCTAATCCGGCCCCTTCAACCTTGAGTTCATATTCTTCGGGGTCGATCCTGATGAAAACCTGGTTTGCCTCTATCGACCCTCCGGGCTCGAATTTCGGCGAAACCCATACAACGCGTCCGACAACTTCGGACACAATAGTCGCCCGTTCCTTCAGGGCTACCGACCCTGTCAATTTGAGCGTCAACGCCTGCTCGGTCGGCATCGGTCGAACGACGCGTACGACCGGATTTGCCGCCTGATTTTCCAGCGCCGACTTGTCGATACGCTCAACACGTTCCGGAGCCTGGGCGAAATAAAGTGCGGCGGCGATCGCGCCCAGGATAACGGCGAGCTGCAAGTAGCCGAACCATTGCGGCCTGCCGGCGCGCTCCCCGGCGGCTGTCGAGTCTTGTGGCATCGTTCTCTCCGACCTCGCATCAAGTCCAACGCGCGGCCGCGGAGCCGCGGCGCATTCCGGGGCGCGGGCAACCTACCGACAACGGCTAATATGCTAATTGTGCACGCCTTGCGGCGCAAACGCTTTGGCCGGGCTGTCAGTCTCCGGCCAGCGTTGCAACATGCGCGCCGACGCATTCTTGCAGCGCCTCCAGGTCGTAGCCGCCTTCCAGCACGGCCGCCAGCCGGCCGCCGGCATGGCGGCCGGCAGCCGCGAGCAGGCACCGCGTGGCCCAGGCGAAATCCCCGGCGTCGAGTTCGAGCTGCGCCAGCGGATCGGCGCGGTGGGCGTCGAAGCCGGCCGACACCAGGATCAATTCCGGACGGAACGCCTCCACCGCCGGCAGCACGCGCTGCTCGAAGCGTTCGCGGAACGCCTTGCCGTCAGCGCCCGGAGGCAGCGGGGCGTTGACGATCTGGCCGTGCGCCCCGCGTTCCGTCTCGGCTCCGGTGCCGGGATAGAGCGGCATCTGGTGGGTCGAGGCGAACAACACCTCCGGCTCGTCCCAGAAGATCGCCTGCGTGCCGTTGCCGTGGTGGACATCGAAATCCACCACGGCGATACGGTCGAGGCCGTGGACCGCGCGCGCATGCGCGGCGCCGACTGCAATGCTGTTGAAGAAGCAGAACCCCATGGCGCGGGCGGGCTCCGCATGGTGGCCCGGCGGGCGCATGGCGCAAAAGGCGGTATCCGCCTCGCCGGCGACCAGCGCATCCACCGCCGCCATTGCGGCGCCTGCCGCCCGCAGCGCCGCATCCTTCGTGCCGGGCGAAGCGACGGTATCGGCGTCGAAGCGCACATAACCCCGCTCCGGCATATTGCCGAGCACGAGGTCCACATAGTCCCCGGTGTGGACGCGCTCCAGCGCCTCGCGCCCGGCCTCCGGCGGCTCGCGCCGTTCGAGGCCGCTGAAATCCGGCGCGTCGAGCGCGGCGGCAACCGCGCGGGCCCTGGCCGCGCGCTCGGGATGGCCGGGACCGGTGTCGTGGCCGGCCGCGGCCTCGTGGATGAAGAGCAGCGTGGTCATCTCGAATCCGGCCTCCCGTCCGCGCGGGGTTCCCGATCCGGACATCATAGCCGGATCGCCCGAAACCGGGGCGTGGCTTGCCGAGGACCCCTCCGTCCCGTTGACTTCGGTCGCGCCCGGTCTCAATTTGCGGCGCCGGCCGCCGGCAGAGCGGCGGCAAGAGAGCTGCCCATGGCATTCATCGCGGCGCGGTTTCTGACCTCGCTGTTCGTCCCCTCGGCCTCCGGTCCGGTAATTCTGGCGCTGTTGGCGGTTTGGCCTGCGGTTGCCGATGCCCAGCGCCCGGCGCCCGTCCGGGTGGACAAGGTCGTCGTCCAGCCGCTGGCCGAGACGGCGCCGGTGTTCGGCAGGCTTGTTTCCCGGATGCAGGGCGCAGTGGCCGCGCAGACCGTGGGAGGCGTTACCGAGATGCGCGTGCAGATGGGCGACCGGGTGGCGCGCGGCGACGTGCTGGCCGTGCTGGATATCGAAAAACTGACCTCGGAGCGCGATGCCCGCGCCGCCACGGCCGACGCCGTTGCCGCGCGCGCCGCCGCCGCCGAGGCCCGGCTGGAGCGTATCGAGCAGGAACTCGCCCGCTACGAGAAGCTGCGCCGTTCGGCGGCCTTCAACAAGGCGCGCCTCCAAGACAAGGAGCAGGAGCGCGCATGGCTGCGGTCCGAGTTGGATGCGGCGCGCGCGCAGATCGTCCAGGCGAGGGCGAATCTGGCGCTGGCGGAAATGAACCTCGCCCGGGGCACTGTCCGCGCGCCCTATGACGGCGTGGTGACTGCCCTCCACACCGAAATCGGCTCCTATCTGAAGGAAGGCGGCGTGGTGGTCACTCTGGTGAACGACCGCGACCTGGAGATCGAGGCCGATGTGCCGGCGGCGCGTATTGCCGGCCTGTTGCCCGGCGCCGAGGTGGCTGTGCAGCTTCCGGACGGCACGAAGCATACGGCCAGGGTGAGGGCGGTGGTGCCGGACGAGAATGCCATGACGCGCACCCGCGTGGTGCGCTTCACGCCGGTCTTCGGCGCCACGAGGACGCCATTGGCCGCAAACGCGTCCGCGACGGTTGTCCTGCCGGTCGGCGCCACCGCGCCGGCGCTCACCGTCCACAAGGATGCCATCGTGCGCAAAGGGCAGCAGGCCCTTGTCTTTGTCGCGCGCGACGGCAAGGCGGAACGGCGCCCCGTGCGCCTCGGCCGCGCTTCCGGAGCGCGATTCGAGGTGCTGGACGGCCTCGCCGAAGGCGATCTCGCCATCGTGCGCGGCAATGAGCGGCTGCGCCCCGGCCAGCCTGTCCTCGTGCCGGGCGCCAAGGCCGGAAAGGCAGGCAAGGCCGTATCGAAGGCGAAAACCGGATGAACCTCGTCCGCTTCGCCATCGACCGGCCCATCGCCGTGATCGCGGCGGTGCTCATGGTCGTGCTGTTCGGCCTGGTCGCCCTGGAGACGATCCCGATCCAGTTGACGCCCGATGTGCGCAAGCCGGTGATTACCGTCCAGACGCTCTGGCCCGGCGCGGCCCCGGCGGAAGTCGAGCGCGAGGTCGTCAACCGCCAGGAGGAGGTGCTGAAGGGCGTCGAGGGCCTGGAGGAGGTCGAGAGCCGGTCGGAAAACGGGCGTGCGCGTGTCACGCTCACCTTCGCCATCGGCACCAATATGGACCGGGCGCTGCTGCTGGTCGCAAACCGGCTCGACCGCGTGACCGGCTATCCGGACGAGGCCGACCGTCCGACATTGCGCACGGCCGGTGCGGAAGACAACTCCATCGCCTGGTTCGCGATCCAGACCGCGAAGGACAACTCTCGGCCGGTCCACACCTATGGCGATTTTGTCGAGGAGGTGATCCAGGACCGGCTGGAGCGCGTGGAGGGCATCTCCCGGACCGATTTCTTCGGCGGGGTCAAGCGCGAGCTGCATGTCATCGTGCTGCCGGAGCGGATGGCGCAATTCGGCCTGACCGTCACCGAGATCACGCAGAAGCTCCGGGCGGCGAACGCCTCGATCTCCGCAGGCGATGTCGAAGAAGGCAAACGGCGCTACCTCGTCCGCGCCGAGGGCGAACTGGACACGCCGGAAGCGGTGCGCACGGTCGTGCTGCGCACGGAGGCGGACGGCGCCACCGGGCGGATCGGGCGCGTGACGGTCGGCGACATTGCCGAAGTGTCCTACGGCTATTCGGAGCCGCGCGCGCGCATCCGCAGGCTCGGCGCCAACGCCGTCGTGATGAACGCCAAGCGCGAGGCCGGGGCCAATGTCATCGAGACCATGGAAGGCGTGCGCGCCGCCGTCGCCGAACTTAACGTATCCCTGCTGCCTGCCGAGGGCCTCGTCATGGAGCAGGTCTATGACGAAACCGATTACATCCTGTCCGCCATCGGGCTTGTGCGGCAGAACATCGTCGTCGGCGGCGCGCTTGCCGCGATCATGCTGCTGCTGTTCCTGCGGTCCTGGCGGCCGACGCTGATCGTCTCGCTGGCGATTCCCGTCTCCGTCGTGGGCTCCTTCGTTGCCATGGCCATGCTCGGGCGGTCGCTCAATGTCGTGTCGCTCGCCGGCATCGCCTTCGCCGTGGGCATGGTCGTCGATGCGGCCATCGTCGTGCTGGAGAACATCTACCGATTGCGCGAGCGCGGCATGGCGCCGCGCGAGGCCGCATTGCGGGGTGCGAGCCAGGTCTGGGGCGCGATCCTGGTCTCGGCGTTGACGACGGTGCTGGTGTTCGTGCCGATCTTGGCGATGGACCTTGAGGTCGGCCAGCTTTTCCGCGACATCGCGGTCGCGATTTCGGTATCGGTCATCCTTTCGCTCCTGGTCGCCATCACGGTTATCCCGGCGCTGTCGCGCCGCCTGCTTGCCACACGGATCTGGACCGGCGGGCGCTTCGAACTGCCGGTGATCGACAAGCTGGCGAGCCGCTATGCGCGCGCAACGCTCGCCTATGCCGAAGCTGTGGTGCGGAACCGCAAGGCCGCCCTGCTCTCCGTCGCGGCCATCACAATGGCTGCCGTCGCCGTCGCCTGGTGGCTGACGCCGAAGCTGGACTACCTGCCGGACGGCAGCCGCAATTTCGTGCTCGGGCGGGTGCTGCCGCCGCCGGGCTACAACCTCAGGACGAACGGCGAAATCGCGCGGGAGATCGAAGACGCGACGCGCGCGCTCTGGGCCAGCGAGACCGGACCCGAGTCCGAGCCCGGCGAGCCGCCCAAGATCGCCAATTTCTTTTTCGTGGCGCTGCCGTCCTACACATTCGTGGGCGCGTCCTCCGTCGATCCCACAAGGCCGCAAGAGCTGGTGCCGGTCCTGCAGCAGGCCGCGCTGCGCGAGCCGGGCACTTTCGGCTTCTTCACCGTGGCGTCCATCTTCGGGCGCGGCATCGGTGGCAAGCGGTCGATCGACCTCGACATTTCCGGGCCCGACCTGGAAACCGTCATGGCGATTGCCGGCAGGGCGACCGGCATGACCGAGGCGGTGCTGCCGCGGGACCAGGGCAACCAGCTTCGACCGATTCCGGGCCTCGAACTCGGCGCCCCGGAAGTGCGTGTGCTGCCCGACAGGCTGAGGCTTGCGGACAACGGCGTGTCGGCGCGCGAATTCGCCGACACCATCGACGCCTTCAACGACGGGCTCAGGGTTGCGCGGGTGACCATCGACGGGCGGCGCACCAGCCTCATACTCAAGGGGCCGACCGGTAATGTCACCTCCACGCAGGGCATCGATTCCCTGCCGGTGGTGACGCGGAACGGCTACATCCTGCCCGCCTCCTCGCTCGCCAATATCGAGATAACCACCGGGCCGACCGAGATCCGGCACAAGGAGCGGGTGCGCACTGTCACATTGCAGATCCGGCCGCGCGCGCAAATGCCGCTTGAGGAGGCGATGGACCTGGTCCGCGCCGAGGTCATCGCCCCGATTTCCGCCGACGGGCTGCCGGAAGGGGTGAAGCTCCGATTGTCCGGCGCCGCCGACCAGTTGACCGTCACCTGGAACCACATCGTCATCGACCTCCTGATCGCCGTCGCCATCGTCTTCCTGGTGATGGCGGTGCTGTTCGAGAGTTTCGTCTATCCGCTGGTCATCATGGTGTCGGTTCCCCTGGCAACGGCGGGCGGCGTGCTCGGCCTTGCAGTGCTGAACCTGTTCGCCTTCCAGCCGCTCGACATGCTCACCCTGCTGGGTTTCATCATTCTGGTCGGCATCGTCGTGAACAACGCCATCCTGCTGGTCCACCAGACGCTGTTCCATATCCGCGAGGGCAACATGACGGCCGCCGACGCGATACGGGAGGCGACGCAGGACCGGTTGCGCCCGATCTACATGTCCACGCTCACCAGCATTTTCGGCATGGCCCCGCTCGTGGTGTTTCCCGGCGCGGGCTCCGAGCTCTATCGCGGGCTGGGCTCGGTGGTGTTGGGCGGGCTGTCGCTCTCGGCGGTTCTGACCTTGGCCATCATCCCGCCCCTGCTCGGCCTGATTCTGGCGCCGCTGGAAGAGCGCCGGCGAGGCCGCGTGGCCGCCGCAACCGCAGCGGCGGAGTGACCCTGCCGGACCGGCGGCCGGACGTGCTAAGACTCGAATGAAACGATTGTCGGAGACACGCCCCGAATGAAGTTCGGCATCTTTTACGAACACCAATTGCCGCGACCCTGGGCGGAGGACAGCGAGCAGCGCCTGCTGGACGAATCGCTCGCCCAGATCGAGCTCGCCGACAGGCTCGGCTACGACTACGCATGGGAAGTAGAGCATCATTTCTTGGAGGAATATTCGCACTCCTCCGCCCCAGAGGTGTTCCTCGGCGCGGCCAGCCAGCGAACCCGCAATATCCGCCTCGGCCACGGCGTCATCCAGCTCACCACCAACCACCCGGTCCGCGTCGCCGAGAAGGTGTCGACCCTCGACCTCCTGTCCGGCGGGCGCGTGGAGCTCGGCCTGGGCGAAGCGCAGGGGCCGGTGGAGCTTCATCCCTTCGGCGTGCAGGTGCGCTCGAAGCGCGACCGCTGGATCGAGGGCGTCAAGGCGACGGTGCCGCTGTTCACCGAGACCGCCTTCGAGTTCAGCGGCGAGTTCTACAGCTACCCGAGGCGCAATGTCGTGCCGAAGCCGCTCCAGAAGCCGCATCCGCCGCTCTGGGTCGCCTGCTCCAATATCGACACCATCGAGGACGCAGGGCGCTGGGGCATGGGGGCGCTCGGCTTCCAGTTCGTCTCCCCGGAGGCGGCGAAGGCCTGGGTCAACCGCTACTACCTCAACCTCACCCGCAATCTCGACAAGATCTGCGAGTATCCGACCAACCCCAACATCGCCATGGTCTCGGGCTTCATGTGCTGCGAGACCGACGAGGAAGCGGTCGAGAAGGCCGCCGGATGGACCTTCTTCATCTTCTGCCTGAGCCACTACGGCAAGCACGGCATTTCCGCCCCCGGCGAGACCGACCTCTGGGCGCTCTACCAGGACTGGCGCCACTCCGAGAAGGCGCAGCAGGCGCTGACGGCCGGGCTGATCGGCTCTCCCGACACGATCCGCCGGAAGCTCCGCGCCTTCGCCGCCGCCAATGTGGACCAGGTGATCCTGCTGAACCAGGCCGGGCAAAACACCCATGACGACATTTGCGCGTCGCTGGACCTGTTCGCCCGCGAGGTCATGCCGGAGTTTCACGCGCTGGAGGACGCGCACCGGGCCTGGAAGGCGGGCGTTCTCGCCGGCGAGATCGAACTGGAGGAGCTCTCGGTCGAGGGTGCCCGACGCTATGCGCACCAGAACGAGGACATCGTGCGGCTGACGCCCGAGCAACTGAAGGCAAAGATGGCGGCCAAGGAAGCGGCCGCCGCAGAATAGGAGGGACGGAGTCCATGCGCGCGCTCGTTCTCGAAGGCCATGGCGGGCAGGACCGCCTGGCCTTCCGCAGCGACTGGCCGGAGCCGAAGCCGGGGCCGGGCGAGGTCGTCGTCCGGGTCGGGGCCTGCTCGCTCAACTACCACGATGTCTTCACCCGGCGCGGCATGCCGGGCATCAAGGTCCCGATACCGGTCGTGCCCGGCCTCGACATTGCCGGCGAGATCGAGGCGCTCGGGGAAGGCGTCGAGGGCTGGTCGCCCGGCGCACGGGTGCTGATCGACCCGATCTGGCCGGAGCGGGGCCTGATGGGGGAGATGCTCGATGGCGGGCTCGCGGAGAAGGCCCTCTGCTCCGCCGGGCAGCTCGTGCCCATTCCGGACGGGGTAAGCTTCGCCCAGGCGGCGTCGCTGCCGGTCGCCTACGGCACCGCACACCGCATGATGTTCGAGAACGGCCATGTGAAGGCCGGCGAGACGGTGCTGATCCTCGGCGCCTCGGGCGGCGTCGGCAATGCCTGCGTGCTGCTCGCCAAGGCGGTCGGCGCCCATGTCATCGGGGCTGCAAGCAGCCAGGAAAAGATCGACCGGCTGCTGGCGCTCGGCGCCGACGAGGGGCTGAACTACGCCGAGACCGCCTTCGAGCGCGAGATCTGGAAACGCCACGGCAAGCCGTTCCGGCGCTCCTATGAGGGCGGCGTCGATGTCGTGGTCAACTTCACCGGCGGCGAGACCTGGGTGCCCTCGATGAAGGCGCTCAAACGCGGCGGCCGGATGCTCACCTGCGGGGCGACCGCCGGTTTCAATCCCAAGACCGACATCCGCTATATCTGGACCTTCGAGCTCCAGATCCTCGGCTCCAACAGCTGGACCGTGGAGGGCCTGAAAGAGATGATGGCGGATATCGCCGCCGGGCGTCTCGATCCCCCCATCGACGTCGAACTGCCGCTGGAGGATGCCGCCGAAGGCGTGCGGATGCTGGAAGACCGCGAAGTCTTCGGCAAGATCGTGGTGGTGCCGTAGATCGCCCTGCCCCGGCGCCACCGCCGCCGCGAAGGCCGCCAACTACTCCGTATCGGCCCGGACCAGTTCCGCGTAGAGGTCGCGGATGCGCCTTGTAACGGGGCCGGCGAAACCGGTGCCGATTTGCTTGCCGTCGATTTCGCCGACCGGCGTTTGCGCGCCGAAGGTGCCCGTCAGGAACGCCTCATCGGCGCTGTAGGCCTCGTAAAGCGAAAAGTTCTTCTCGAACACCGGGATGCCATTCGCCCGGCATAGTTCGATCACCTTCCGGCGCGTGACGCCGTTCATGCAGTAGTCGCCGGTCGAGGTCCAGACCTCGCCGCGCCGGACCGCGAAAAAATTGCAGGAATTCGTGGTGTTGACGAACCCCCAGGGGTCCAGCATCAGCGCCTCGTCGGCGCCCGCGGCTTCGGCCTGGAGGCAGGCGATGACGCAGTTGAGCTTGGAGTGCGAGTTGAACTTGGCATCCTGGGAATGCGGCAGGCCGCGCACCTGCGGCACCGTCGCCAGGCGAACTCCCCGCTGGCCGAAGCGGTCCACCGGCCTGGAGTGTTCCATGAGAATGACCACCGTCGGCCCGGAACGCGAGAGGCCCGGATGCTGGAAGGGCTTCGCCTTGACGCCTCTGGTGACCATCAGCCGGCAATGCACATCCTCCGTCATGCCATTGGATTCCGCCGTCCGGCGCATGGCCTCGGCAATCTCCTCGCGGTCCATGCCGATATCCAGGGACACCGCCTTGCAGCTGTCGAACAGCCGGTCCATGTGTCCGTCGAAGAAGGCCCATTTGCCGTTGTGGAGCCGCATTCCCTCCCACATGCCGTCGCCCAGCAGGAAGCCGGAATCGTAAACGGAGACCTTCGCGTCATCGCGGTGGAGGATTTCGCCGTTCACATAGATCTCGATGTCGCGATTGCGGCTGTCTTCTTCCGCTCCGTGCGTCGTCCGGGGCGGTTCTGCATCCATGACAACTGCGCCTGTTCCGGTGTTGGCGCGCCCTGGAGGACTCGAACCTCCGACCTGCGGATTAGAAGTCCGCTGCTCTATCCAGCTGAGCTAAGGGCGCGTATCCGCTCACTCGGCGACCCGGTTCCAGCGGAAATTATCCGCATAGGCCTTCGGTCTCACCTGCCGCCGCTGCGGGGCGCGCAGGGTGTAGTCGAGGCCGTGCTTCTCGCAATAGGCCACCGCCGCCTCGCGCGACGCGAACTCCAGCCTGACTTGCTGGCGGGTGTCGGAAGAACTCGTCCAGCCCATCAGCGGGTCCGGCCGGCGGGCCGACTGCTGCTCGAACTCGACCACCCACATGCCGGTTCGCCCCCGGCCCTGCTGCATCGCCGTGCGGGCCGGGCTGAAGATGCATGCATGCATGGCTTTCCGCCGCTCCATCGCCTTGCTGCAACAGGTTCGTTATCGGCCCGGCCGGCCCTGGGGTCAACCCGCCCCGGCGCGCCCTCAGCCCGCTTGCCGCGCGAGCACCGCCCTGCCGGGCCAGGCCGCCATATCGCCCAGCTCCTCCTCGATGCGGAGCAGCCGGTTGTATTTGGCGAGGCGGTCGGAGCGGGCGAGCGAGCCGGTCTTGATCTGGCCGCAGCCGGTCGCAACCGCGAGGTCGGCGATGGTGGCGTCCTCGGTCTCGCCCGAGCGGTGAGACATCACCGCCCGCCAGCCGGCGTTCATGGCGAGCGCCGCGACATCGAGCGCTTCGGTAAGCGTGCCGATCTGGTTGACCTTTACCAGCACCGCATTGCCGGCGCCCTCGCCGAGACCCCGCGCCAGCCGCTCCGGATTGGTGGCGAACAGGTCGTCGCCGACAAGCTGAATGCGGCCTCCGAGGCGTCCCGTCAGCGCCTTCCAGCCCTCCCAATCGTCCTCTGCCATGCCGTCCTCGACCGAGACGATGGGATAGCGCCCGCAGAGGTCCTCCAGATAGCCGGCCATGCCGTCCGCATCGAGCGTCCGGCCCTCGCCCTCCAGCCGGTAGCGCCCGTCGCTCCAGAACTCGGTGGCGGCTGCATCGAGCGCCAGCGCCACATCCTCGCCCGGCCGGTAGCCCGCCTTTTCGATGGCGCGCATGATGAAGCCCATCGCCTCGTCGGCCCCCGAGAGGCCGGGTGCGAAACCGCCCTCGTCGCCGGTATTGACGCTCTCGCCCGCTTCCAGCAGCAGCGCCCGGAGCGCGTGGAACACCTCCGCCCCGGCGCGCACCGCCTCGGCGAAGCTGTCCGCGCCGACCGGCACGATCATGAACTCCTGGATGTCTATCGGGTTGTCGGCATGCGCGCCGCCATTCAGCACATTCATCATCGGCACCGGCAGGACATGCGCGCCGACGCCGCCGACATAGCGGTAGAGCGGCTGGCCGGCCGCGTCGGCCGCCGCCTTCGCACATGCGAGGCTGACGCCGAGAATGGCATTGGCGCCGAGCCGGCTCTTGTCGGTCGTGCCGTCGAGGTCGATGAGCGCGCGGTCGAGGCGGCGCTGGTCCTCCGCCTCCATGCCGCCCAGCGCATCGAATATCTCGCCGTCCACCGCATCGCAGGCGTCCAGCACGCCCTTGCCGCCATAGCGGGCGGGGTCGCCGTCGCGGCGCTCATGCGCCTCATGCGCGCCCGTCGAGGCGCCGGAGGGCACGGCCGCCAGGCCCATCGAGCCGTCTTCCAGATGCACCTCGACCTCGACGGTCGGGTTGCCGCGGCTGTCCAGCACCTCGCGGGCGTGGATGTCGGTGATGGCGGTCATGCGGTCCTCTCGGGATGCTTCTTTGCAATCGCATCGTGGGCGAGCAGCACCTCCAGAATGTCGGCGAGCGCGCCGAGCGGGATCATGTTGGGGCCGTCGCTGATGGCGCTGTCGGGATCGGGGTGCGTCTCCATGAACACGCCGGCGACGCCGACCGCGACGGCCGCGCGGGCCAGCACCGGCGCGAATTCGCGCTGCCCGCCGCTCTTGCCGCCGAGCCCGCCCGGCTGCTGCACCGAATGGGTGGCGTCGAAGACCACCGGCCAGCCGGTCCGCGCCATTTCCGGCAGCGCGCGCATGTCCGAAACCAGCGTGTTGTAGCCGAAGGAGGCGCCGCGCTCCGTCAGCAGGATGCGCTCATTGCCGGCGCCCGAGACCTTGTCCGCCACATGCGCCATGTCCCAGGGCGCGAGGAACTGGCCCTTCTTCACATTCACCGCCGCCCCGGTCTCCGCCGCCGCAACCAGCAGGTCGGTCTGGCGGCAAAGGAAGGCAGGAATCTGCAGGATATCCACCGCTTCCGCCACCGGGGCGCAATGCGCCGGCTCATGCACATCGGTCAGCACCGGGCAGCCGAACCGCTCGCGGAGCTCGGCCAGGATTTCCAGCCCCGTTCCCATGCCGACGCCGCGCGGGCTGCCGGCGCCTGTGCGGTTCGCCTTGTCGTAGGAGGACTTGTAAACGAAGGGCAGACCCAGCCGGGCGGTCATGTCGGTCAGCGCCTCGGCCGTCTCCAGCGCATGCGCACGGCTCTCGATCGCGCAGGGGCCCGCGATAAGCGCCAGCGGCAGGCGATTGCCGAACCGGACCTGACCAACGGGGACCTCGCGCATCAGACCAGCCGCGATTGCGTGACGGCGGCCGTCACGAAGGATTCGAACAGCGGGTGGGGGTCGAAGGGCCGCGACCGCAGTTCGGGATGGAACTGCACCCCGATGAACCAGGGATGGCCCTCGATTTCCACGATCTCCGGCAGGCTGCCGTCCGGCGAGAGGCCGGAGAAGCGCAGCCCCTTCGCTTCCAGCCGGTTGCGGTAGCGGATATTGACCTCGAAGCGGTGGCGGTGGCGCTCCTCGACCCGGAGCGCGTCGTAAATCCTGGCGACGAGGCTGCCGGCGGCCAGTTCGGCGGTATGGTTGCCGAGGCGCATGGTGCCGCCCTTGCCGTCGGCCTCCGAGCGGTGCTCGACCTGCCCGTCCTCAATCCACTCCTCAAGGAGGCCGACCACCGGCTCCGGCGTCGGCCCGAACTCGGTCGATCCCGCCTTCTCAAGTCCGGCGAGCGAGCGCGCCGCCTCGATCACCGCCATCTGCATGCCGAAACAGATGCCGAAATAGGGCACCTTGCGCTCGCGGGCGAAGCGGGCGGCGCCGATCTTGCCGACGGTTCCGCGCTCGCCGAAGCCGCCCGGCACCAGGATGCCGTGAACGCCGGCGAGGCGCCCGACGATATCCTCCCGGTCGAACCGTTCCGCCTCCACCCAGTCTTCCTCGACATGCACATTGTTGGCGATGCCGCCGTGGCGCAGCGCTTCCGAGAGGGATTTGTAGGCGTCGCGCAGCTCGGTGTATTTGCCGACGATGGCGATGCGCACGCTGCCTTCCGGCGAGCGGACGCGCCGGGTGATCTCGCCCCAGAGACCGAGGTCCGGCTCCGGGTCCCGGGGGAAGCCGAATCCGGCCAGCACCTCGCCGTCGAAGCCCTGTTTGTGATAGGCGGCGGGAACGGCATAGATCGGGTCCACATCGTGGGCCGAGATGACCCGGCTCACGCCGATATTGCAGAAGAGCGCGATCTTGCGGCACGCCTCGTCGGGCAGCGGGTCCTCGGACCGGCAGAGCAGCAGGTCCGGCTGGATGCCGAGGCCCAGCAGCTCCTTGACCGAATGCTGGGTCGGCTTGGTCTTGATCTCGCCGGCGGAGCGGATGAAGGGCACGAGGGTCAGATGCACGAACATCGTGCGCGCCGGCCCGAGTTCCTGGCGCAATTGCCGGATCGCCTCCAGGAAGGGCAGGCCCTCGATATCGCCGACCGTGCCGCCGATCTCGACCAGCACGAAATCCTCGCCGCCCAGCCCCGCCTGGATGAACGCCTTGATGGCGTCGGTCACATGCGGGATGACCTGCACGGTCGCGCCCAGATAGTCGCCCGCGCGCTCGCGGTCGAGCACCTGCTTGTACACCTTGCCGGTGGTGACGCTGTCGTCGCGGCTCGCGTCATTGCCGGTGAAGCGTTCGTAATGCCCGAGGTCGAGGTCGGTTTCCGCGCCGTCGGCCGTCACGAACACCTCTCCATGCTGGTAGGGGCTCATCGTGCCCGGATCGACATTGAGATAGGGGTCGAACTTGCGCATCCGGACCCGGTAGCCGCGCGCCTGCAGGAGCGCGCCGAGCGATGCGGCGGCAAGGCCCTTGCCGAGCGACGAGGACACGCCGCCCGTCACGAAGATGAAGCGGGGGCCTGCCTCCCGGCTCACTGGCCGAGTGGCGCCGCGGGCCCGGACGGGGTCTCTTGCACCGGGCGGTCCAGGATCGAGGACGGCTCGCGGTTCGTGGACATCATGATCGCCAGGAAGAGGCTGACCGCGAAGAAGCCTGCCGCCAGCCACATGGTGAGCGTGGAGAGCATGTTGCCGGCGCCGCGTCCGGTCATCAGCCCGCCGCCGGCGCCGCCCCCGCCGCCGATGCCGAGCCCGCCGCCCTCGCTGCGCTGGAGCAGAATCACGGCGACCAGCGTGAGGCAGATGAGCACATGGACGACAAGGGCCACTTCGATCACGGCTCGGGGTCCTCGCAGAAACGCACCGAGCCAAGCCGGCGCAGGACGAACGGAATGTCGGACGGGAACGGTATGTAACCCGAAACCGCCCCGCCCGCCAGCCCAAAACGCGAGCCGGGCTCCCGCAGGCGGAGGGGACCCCGCGAGATGTCATGAAATGTCATGTTTTGTCATGAGGCCCTCCGAAAATGTCATGTTTTGTCATGGTCCGCCGCGCCTCCGGTTCAATCGTCGCCCCGGCCCAATTAGCGTCGCCCCGGCCCACTTGGCGTCGCCCCGGCCTCGAGCCGGGGCCTCGTGGGGCAAGGGACGGGCCAGCCGCAAAGGGGCCCGGCCAAGCCGCACGAGGTCCCGGATCGCCGCTAGAGCAAAATCCGTTCGGATCGGATCGCATTTCGGGCCAAACCCCCATTTGTCGCCCCGGCCTGCGAGCCGGGGCCCAGCCCTGCCGTCCGAGCCCGGCGGGAAGGCCGGAAGATGGACCCCGGATCTCCGCTTCGCTCCGTCCGGGGTGACGATGAGGGGAAGCGCTCCGTCCGGGGTGACAATGGAGGGTTTGCCGAAGGCTGCGGTCCGATACCAAGGGATCGTGCTCTAACGACCGCCCGTCGATTCATCCGGATCGAATCGTGCTCTAGTGTCCTGATTCTGAAGTTTTAATGATGGTGCTTTGGCGCTCGGCAGTTTCGAGAGTGCGCAGGCAGAACCGTTTGATGGTGGCGAGGATGTCGTCGGCGGCCTTGGTCCATCGGAAGGGTCGCGGGTTTGCGTTGACGGTGTCGATGTAGTGGCAAATGGCGTGTTCGAGTTCCCCTGTCGAACGATGGACCCCGCGCCGCAGTTGTTTTTCGGTCAGGAGGGCGAAGAAGCGCTCGACCTGGTTCAGCCAGGAGGCGCCGGTCGGCGTGAAGTGGACATGCCAGCGGGGATGCCGGGCCAGCCAGCGTTGGACGGCAGGGGTCTTGTGGGTGGCGTAGTTGTCCATCACCAGATGGACGTCGAGGTTGTCGGGGACCCGGGTTTCGAGGGTGCGCAGGAAGGCCAGGAACTCCCGTGCACGGTGGCGCGGAAAGCACTGCCCGATAACCTTTCCGGTGGCGGTGTCCAAGGCTGCGAAGAGCGTGGTGGTGCCGTGGCGCACATAGTCGTGGGTGCGTCGCTCGACCTGCCCGGGCCGCATGGGGAGAAGCGGACGGGAGCGGTCCAGCGCCTGGATCTGGCTCTTCTCGTCCACACACAGCACGAGCGCCCGTTCCGGAGGGCTCAGATACAGCCCGACAATGTCGCGCACCTTCTCCACAAACAGCGGGTCCGATGACCGCTTGAACGTCTCTGAGCGATGCGGCTGCAGGCCGAAGGCTTGCCAAATCCGGTGAATGGTCGAAGGCGCATAGCCCACAGCGCGGGCCATTGAGCGCAGGCTCCAATGCGTGCCGTCCGGTGGCGTCTCTTCCAGAGTGCGGCCGATGACCTCCGCGATTTGCTCGTCGCCGATCTTGCGCGGAGCCCCGGAGCGCGGGTCATCGTAGAGACCGTCCAGCCTGCGCTCAGAAAAGCGACGACGCCACTTGCCCACCGTGTTCGCGTCGGCGCCCAGCCGAGCCACGATCATCTTGTTGTCCAGCCCCTCGGCCGCCGCCAGCACAATCCGGGCCCGCCGCGCCAGTCCTTGGGCCGTCTTCCGGCGGCGGGCCAGGCCTGCCAACTCACCCCGCTCCGCTTCCGACAAGATGATCGACACTGCTGGCCTGCCCATGAGCCCTACCTCCACCAAATGTGGCGGATATTATCAAATAAACTTCTCGATCAGGACACTAGCGCGGCGTCCGGGATGACGAAAGGGGGCATATCGCTCATCGGTCCTCCGTGTTCGTTCCGTTCTTCCCGCCGCCGGCTCGTCCGGCAAGCGGGTCCCTTTTCCGCGCGTATCGCGCGCGGGTGGGCGCGCCCGTCGGCGCCGGCGCGGTTCGCGCGCCTGATTGCGCCCGCGCGCGCAGGCCAGGCGCAGGGCGCACCTCTCCTGTCCGTTCCGTTGGGGGTCTTTTTCGCGCCGTTGCAAGGCAAGAGACGAAGCGGCCTCCGGATACCGCTTCGTCCTGTCCCATCCTACCACGGTTTTGCAGGGATCAAGCCCCTATCGAGAATTATTTCATAAGTTATGAACAAATCGCAAAAATCGATCATTGCCCGGTCCTGCTTTCGCCAGGCGTTTCCGCCCCAATGGCCCTATTTCCGCCGGCATCGGCTACCCCGTCAGGGTAGATTCTCAAGACGCTTCGCCAGCGCGTCGAAATCCTCGCGACATTTCCGCCGGATTGCATCGATTCTACGCGCTGCCTCCTCCCCCAGCGCCTTGCGGCCGCTACCCGGCCCGTCGGAGACGCCACGCTGCCGGGCCAGCGGCTCGAAATACCGTTCCTTGACATGGACCTCGGCGCGGACATCGCGCCAATTCCATTCCTTCGGCAGGTCAAGACCAGCAAGCGCCCAAGTTTCAATTTCCTCCCAAGCGTTTTCTGCGACGAACACGTAGTCCCTTCCAAACTGCGTTTCGATATTGTTCAGCCGGTCCCGGCGATGTGCGTTGCCATCCCTGTCGACGCAGAGGACAAATATATCAACCATTCCTTCGTGCCGATCAATAACCCGCTGTATGAGTTCCGAATTCAACGCCGCATCAACACCCCCAAGTAGCGGCTCTTCGCAGACTCTGATTTTCGCTCGTCGTTTGCCAATGGCCCCAAAGAGCCGCCGAAACAATGGCTTCAACAAATATCGGTCATTGCGGAAGTCCTCGGGGATGATTAGCACATTCACCCCAACGGCCCCTCTTCATCCTCATCTCCCTCTGTAAAAGCAAGCGCCGTTTCCATCCAACCTGTGGCTAGCAGCTTTCCCAATCCTTGTGACTGTCTTAGCTTGTCGGCTCCCGGAATTTCTGAGACAGGCCGTATTATCGCGTCACTCGTCCCCTCTTGGCGACACACAACCGACGTATTCCTAAAGGTTTCGTCGCTAATGATCGACAACAACTCCGGTGAATGCGTAGTAGCAATTACCTGTAAATCTTGCCGTTCTGTCTGTCTCTCAATCAAATCTACGAGAAGCTGAAGCCGCGACGGATGAATACCACTGTCTATCTCCTCAAAAAAATAAAGTCCTTTCATGCTTCTGTCCAGTAGCGCAGCCAGCATAGCCAAGAATCTCAAAGTTCCATCAGACACACTGTATGACGACAATTTAGTTTCATCTGTTTCACGAATAACTAGCTGTACCAAACCAGTAACCGGATCAACCGGGAAATCGAAATCTACGACATCCATTGGAGTGAGCTCTCGGGTCCAGTCGATCAAGTTTTTTTTCCGATCTGTGTCTGAGCAAATATCTCGCAACACTGTCGGTAAATTTTCTCCTCCATCTCCCAATATATTTTGTCCAGGAAAGGCAGGTTGCCTCATCCGGTCAGGAGCCAAATCTAAAAAGCGCATAATCTTCAGAATATTAATAACAGCGTCCGCTGCATCCTTGTGCCCTCGGCGCACCCGCCGATGCTCTCGAATCTGAGTAAGTGCCGGCTGAGTGAATCTCACCGAGATTCTATCCCCATATCTTCTTTGATCACCTCCTTTTTCCATTCTAAGCTGCAAGTGCGATTCATCTTCTTGAAGACAAACAGGATCTGACCCGCTGGGATGGCTCGTATAAATCTCATTGTACATAGACCGATGCAACTCCTCTCTTATTACCTTAAAATTTCCGAAATTATCGATGTCATTTTCAACCTTTATTAAATATCGAAACGGCCACGATCTAGTCACGGTTCGTCCACCATATCTAAAAATCATTTCTGAACTAAGTTTCACTTCTAATGCAAATC
Source organism: Alphaproteobacteria bacterium (assembly GCA_965261985.1). Taxonomy (GTDB): domain Bacteria; phylum Pseudomonadota; class Alphaproteobacteria; order Bin95; family Bin95; genus Bin95. The sequence goes on along the minus strand of OZ253490.1, from coordinate 1,245,596 downwards.
TCTTGCCATCTTCTTTTTGTTGCAAACGCCCAATCTCGTTTGGAGCTCCTCGGATTGGTCCCCACTCTACTTGACCACCTGTACCATACTTCCCGCCAATTAATTCAGCGAGCGTATAGCCTCTTCCAATACCATGTAGAACACGAAAGGCATCACGAATATTACTCTTCCCGCTGGCATTGGTGCCAACAATTAATGTAAAAGGGCCTACGCGCAATGTCTGTTGGTTGAAGTTCTTGAAATCGACCAGTTGTAGCGAAGTAATCAAGCGTCCTTCTCCAACAGTGCAGTCGCCGGATACGATACGGCAAGGACTGCGATCATTCCTACTCTAGCCGAAAAACCCATAGACTGGTTTCAATTGTATAGCAACCCGTCTGTCACTTCCCGATACAAAACTCCCGGAAGATGGCGTCGAGCAGGTCTTCGACATCGACGCGGCCGGTGACGCGGCCGAGCGCGCGGACGGCGAGGCGGAGGTCTTCGGCGGCGAGGTCGGTCTGGGGGGCGGTGACGAAGCGGTCGAGGGCTTCTGCGGCATCGCCGAGGGCCTGGACATGGCGGGCGCGGAGCGCGCCGGGCGGGCCGGCGACGCGCGCGCGGACGGCTTCGGCGATGGCCCGGCGCAGCGCCTCCAGCCCCTCCCCCGTCCGGGCCGAGACGGCGAGGCCGGCGCCGGGGGCGGCGCCCAGGTCGGACTTGGTGCGGACGGGCACGCCTGGCATGTCCGGCGGCGGCGGCGCATCGGGAGCGGTCAGCAGCAGGCAGAGGTCGGCCGACGCCGCCTCGGCGCGCGCGCGCCGCATCCCCTCCCGCTCCACCGGATCGCCGCTTTCGTGGAGGCCGGCCATGTCGATCAGCCGCACGAGATAGCCTTCCATCGAGAGCCGCGCTTCCAGCACATCGCGCGTGGTGCCGGCGCCGGGCGAGACGATGGCGACCTCGCGCGCCGCAAGCGCGTTGAGCAGGCTGGATTTGCCGGCATTGGGCGCGCCGACCAGCGCCACCCGGAAGCCGTCGCGCACGACTTCTCCGCGCGCGCCCCCGGCCAGCGCCTCCGCCATCTCGGCGCGCGCCTCCGCCACCGTGCGCGAGACCGCCGCCTCCAGCCCCTCCGGCAATTCCTCGTCGCTGAAGTCGATGGCGGCCTCGATACGGACGAGCGCCTCAACGAGCCGTTCGCGCCAGCCGTCGAATTGCCGCGCAAGCCCGCCGCCGAGCGCATAGAGCGCCTGGCGCCGCTGGCCGTCGGTCTGGGCGTCGATCAGCTCGGCCAGGCCCTCGACCGCCGTCAGGTCCATGCGCCCGGCATCGAAGGCGCGCCGGGTGAATTCGCCGGGCTCCGCCGGGCGCAGGCCATCGAGGCGCATCAGCGCCGCCTGCACCGCATCCATCGCCGCCGGCGCGCCGTGCAGGTGCAGTTCGGCCGCATCCTCGCCGGTGAAGCTCGCCGGGCCCGGAAACCATACCGCAAGCCCCCGGTCCAGCAGTTCCCCGCTCTCCGGGTCGCGGACGGAGCGCAGCACCGCCCGGCGCGGCTCCGGCAGCGGCCCCGCAAGCGCCGCCAGCGCCTGGCCAGCTGCCGGGCCCGACAGGCGCAGCACCGAGATGCCGGCGCGGCCGGGCGCCGTCGCCTCGGCGAAGATCGTGTCGGGCCGGTCCGTCAGGCGTCGGGGTCGAGCATGAGCCGGGACACCCGGCCGCCGCCCTTCAGGTGGGTTTCGAGAATTTCGTCGATATCCGCCTCGTTCTCGTAGCGGTACCAGATGCCCTCGGGATAAATGACCATGGTCGGCCCGAGCTCGCAGCGGTCGAGGCAGCCGGCGGTGTTGATCCGCGCCTTGGGCAGCGCCAATGCCTTGGCGCGCGACTTCATGTAGGCCCGCAGCTTCTCCGATCCCTTCTCGCTGCAACAGCCGCGCGGATGGCCGGGCGGACGGGTATTGGTGCAACAGAACACATGCGCGTCGTAGAACAGCGCGTCCGCCATGATTTCCTTCCTCGCGTCCGGGAGTGCGCCAGTTTACCCTCGCGGCCCATGAGCGAAAACCTGCTTGGCCGCGAGACCAGCCCCTACCTGCTGCAACATGCCGACAACCCTGTCCACTGGCGGCCCTGGGGGGAGGAAGCGTTCGAGGAAGCGAGGCGGACGGGCAGGCCCGTGCTGCTCTCGGTCGGCTACGCCGCCTGTCACTGGTGCCATGTCATGGCGCATGAGAGCTTCGAGAACGAGGCCATCGCCGGGCTGATGAACGAGCTGTTCGTCAGCGTGAAGGTGGACCGGGAGGAACGCCCGGACGTCGATGCCGTGTACCAGCATGCGCTCCAGGGCATGAGCGAGCAGGGCGGCTGGCCGCTCACCATGTTCCTCAATGCCGACGGCGAGCCGTTCTGGGGCGGCACCTATTTCCCGCCCGAGCCGCGCTGGGGGCGAGCAGGCTTCCCCCAATTGCTGCGCTCGCTGTCGGAGGCCTGGAGCAAGCAGCCGGATGCCGTGGCGGAGAATATCGGACGGCTCCGGAAGGCCGCCGAGAGGCTGGCCCAGCCCGCGCCCGGCGCCGGCATCGACGCGGAGACCGACGCGCGCATCGCCATGCGGCTCGCCCGCGCGGTGGACCCGTTCTTCGGCGGCATCGACGGCGCGCCCAAATTCCCGCAGACCGGCATCTTCACCCATCTGTGGCGCGTCCGGCACCGCGACGGCGGCGAGGTCTTTCGCAACCAGGTGCTGAATACGCTCGCGCATATGTGCGAGGGCGGCATTTACGACCATCTGCGCGGCGGCTTCGCGCGCTATTCCACCGACGAGCGCTGGCTGGCGCCGCATTTCGAGAAGATGCTCTACGACAACGCCCAGCTTCTCGACCTGCTGACCCTGGTTTGGCAGGAGACCCGCTCGGCCCTGTTCGGGCAGCGGGTGCGCGAAACGGTCGGCTGGCTGGAAGCGGAGATGATGGCGGCCGCGGCCGACGACGGCAACGCCGGTTTCGCCTCCGCGCTCGACGCCGACAGCGAGGGCGAGGAAGGCCGCTTCTATGTCTGGAGCCGCGCCGGGATCGAGGCGGTTCTGGGCAGCGCGGCGGCGCGGTTCTGCGAAGTTTACGATGTAACGGCCGCCGGCAATTGGGAAGGCAACACGATCCTCAACCGGCTGCACTCGATGGATGTGCCCGACGACCCGGCGCTGGCCGAAGCCCGTGCTGCGCTGCTTTCCGTGCGTGCCGGGCGCGAGCGGCCGCTGCGCGACGACAAGGTGCTGGCGGACTGGAACGGCCTCATGATCGGTACGCTCGCCCGCGCCGGCGCCGCTTTCGAAGAGCCCGGCTGGATCGCGCTCGCCGAGCGCGCCTTCGCCTTCGTCGAGACGCATATGACGGGGCCGGACGGGCGGCTTCGGCATAGCTGGCGGCTCGGCCAAGCCCGCCACCCGGCAAGCCTGGACGACTACGCCGCCATGATGCGCGCCGCCCTGCTGCTGGAGGAGGCGACCGGCAACCGGCGCTACCGCGAACGCGCGCTCGGCTGGCTGGAGACGGTCGAACGCCACCATGGCGACGGGACGGGCGGCTGGTTCTTCGCTGCCGACGACACCGAACGCCTGATCGTGCGCGCCAGGACCGCCGCCGACAACCCGACGCCGTCCGGCAACGGCATGATGGTGGAGGCGCTGGCCCGGCTCTGGTGGCTGACCGGCGAGGACCGCTACCGGCAGCGCGCCGAGGCGGCGGTGGCGGCGTTTTCCGGCGAGACGGCGCGCAACATCTTCCCGCTCTCGACCTTGCTGAACGCCAATGCGCTGTTGCAGCAGGCGGTGCAGGTCGTGCTGGCGGGCGATGACGGCCGGCTGCGCCGGGCGGTCGAACGGGTCTGCCTGCCGAACCGCGTGCTTGCCCTGCTCGACGCCTCGGAATGCTTGCCCGCAGGCCACCCCGCCGCCGGAAAGGCGGCCGTGGAAGGCCGCCCGACTGCCTATGTCTGCCGCGGCCCCGTCTGCTCCCTCCCGGTCACCGACCCGGACGAACTGGAAGCGCTGTTGCGAGAAGGCTGAGGAGCACGAAGGACCCGGCGTGTCTATCGAAGAGGAGGAACGGATGCACGACCTGTTGCTAAAGGGTGGACGGGTAATCGATCCCGCCCGCGGTGTGGATGAGGCGGCCGATGTCGCCTTCGCCGGGGGCCTGGTCGCCGGGATCGGACCGGACCTCCCGGCTGCGGAGGCCCGCGATGTGCGCGACGTGAGCGGCTGCATCGTGACGCCCGGCCTCATCGACCTGCACACGCATGTGTATTGGGGCGGCACTTCGATCGGCGTCGATCCGGAAGAGATTGCGCGGCAAGGCGCAACGACGACGCTGGTCGATGCCGGGACGGCGGGGCCGGCCAACCTGGCCGGCTTCCGGCGCCATGTGATCGAGCCCGCAACGCCGCGCGTGCTGCCGTTCCTGAACGTGTCCTTTCCGGGAATATTCGCGTTCAGCGAGGCCGTGATGGTCGGCGAGTGCCAGGACATGCGCCTGCTGGACGCCCGCGAGTGCGTGCGCGTGGCGCGCGAGCACGCCGATCTTGTCGTCGGGATCAAGGTGAGGGTCGGCCTCGGCGCCGGCGGGTCGAGCGGCATCGCGCCGCTCGACATCGCCATCGAGGTGGCCGAGGAACTCTGCCTGCCGGTCATGGCGCATCTGGACTTCCCGCCCCCGAGCCGCCGCGAGGTCATGGACCGGCTGCGCCCCGGGGATGTGCTGACGCACTGTTTCCGCTCCTTCCCGAACAGTCCGGCGCGCGCCGACGGCGCGGTGCGCGAGGAAACGCTGGCGGCTCGCGAGCGGGGCGTCATCTTCGACATCGGGCATGGCAAGGGCTCGTTCGGCTTCGGCACCGGGCGGGCCATGCTGGCCGCGGGGTTCCTGCCCGACTGCATCTCGAGCGACGTGCATACGCTCAGCATCGGCGGCCCCGCATTCGACCTGCTCGTGACCATGTCGAAGTTCCTGTGCCTGGGCATGCCGCTGGTCGAGGTGCTGCGCGCGGCGACCGGGGCACCCGCAGCGGCGCTGCGGCGGCCCGATCTGGGCAGCCTGGAGCCGGGCGTGGCCGCCGATGCCTCGGTGCTCGAACTGCGCACGGGGCGCTTCGACTACGAGGACTCCGACGGTGTCGTGCTCGGCGGCGAGCAACGGCTGTTCCCGGCCGGGATGGTGATCGGCGGGTGCTGGTGGGAGGGATGAACAGGTATTGACTATGATCTTGGACCATAGTATGTTCAGAAGATGGAGCCTCGGAGGGAGAACGGGCCGATGCGCCGGCGGAGCGAACGCTACACCGTGAAGGACATGGCGGCCGCATTGGGTGCTGCGCCGAACACGGTCCGGCGGCATTTGCGGTCCGGCGGCGTTTACGGCGGTTCCGGCTGGCGCCATGAGTGGGACGCTGCCCAATACCGCCACCTGCTGGAAATAGTAGGGCGGCGCATCGCCGAGGGCGTTCCGGCGAGCCGCGGCGCGCGCGAAACGGAGGCCGCCGGGGCCGGGATGCATGGGGGACTGCAGGAAGTGCAGTCGGTATTCGAGATGCCGGAGACGCCGGCGGGGATGGAGGAAATGCAGATATCCACCTTCAAGGCCACCTGCCTCGCGGTTCTCGAACGGGTGGGGAAAACCGGCCAACCCGTGCTGGTGACCCGGTACGGCCAGCCGGTGGCGCAGATCGTCCCGCCGCCCTCCGGCGACTGGCTGGGCGCCATGGCGGGCTCGGGCCGGATCCGGGACGACCTCATCGCCCCCGCGCTGGACGCGGGCGAATGGGAAGCGCTCCGCTAGGCCTTGCTGCTTCTAGACACGCATATCTGGCTCTGGGCGTTGCTTGAGCCGGGCCGGCTTTCCGGCGCGGTGCGCGATGCCCTCGCCTCGCCGGCGGAGACGCTCAGGCTCTCCCCGGTGAGCGTGTGGGAAGCCCTGGTCCTGGCGGAACGCGGCAGGATAGAACTCGGACCGGACCCGCGGCGCTGGCTGGACAGGGCGCTCGCGGCTGCGCCCGTCACCGGAGTCCCGCTGACCTTCGAGGTGGCGATGGCCAGCCGCAGCATCGCCCTCGACCACCAGGACCCGGCCGACCGCTTCATCGCCGCCAGCGCCTGGGTCTTCGGCCTGACGCTGGTGACGGCGGATGCCCGGCTGCTCCGCTGCCCGGATATTGAGGTGCTGCCCAACCGCTGACGGCGGGGGCCGCTTCCGCTTCCTACTCCTGCCCTCCGCCGGCGCCGAGATAGCGGGCGAGGGCTACGGCGAGCGCGGCGCCGACGAACTGGGCGAGGATGAAGGCGGGCGCATCCTCCGGGCGGATGCCGGAGAAGGTGTCGGTGAAGGAGCGCGCCACCGTCACCGCCGGATTGGCGAAGGAGGTGGACGCGGTGAACCAGTAGCCGGCGGTGATATAGAGCCCGACCGCCCAGGCCACGGCCTCCGAGCGGGCCTTGAGGCAGAGCAGGATAGTCAGCACCAGCCCGAAGGCCGCAATCCCCTCCGAGAACGCCTGCGCGAAGCCGGACCGCGCCTTGGCGGACGCCAGGAACAGCTCCGGCTGTTCGAACATGATGTGCGCGAGCGCCACGCCCAGCAGCCCTCCGGCCACCTGCACGAGGATGTAGAGCGCCGCATCGCCGGGCGCGATCTCGCGCCTCATCAGGAAGGCGGCCGTGACCGCCGGGTTGAAATGCGCGCCCGAGATCGGCCCCAGGATCAGGATCAGCACCACCAGGATCGCACCCGTCGCGATGGTGTTGCCGAGCAGCGCGATGGCCACGTTCCCGCCGGCAAGCGTCTCGCCCATGATGCCGGAGCCGACCACCACGGCCAGCAGCATGGCTGTGCCCACGAACTCCGCAGCGAGGCGCCGGGAAAGGGTCAAGACGCGGCCTCCAGCGCGGCCACGCCCGGCAGCACCCGGCCTTCGAGCCATTCGAGGAAGGCGCCGCCCGCGGTCGAGACATAGCCGAACTGCTCGACGACGCCGGCCTGGGCGAGAGCGGCCACCGTGTCGCCGCCGCCGGCGACGGTCAGCAGCCCGTCCATGCCGGCCGCCGCCCGCGCGACCTCATTGGTGCCCCGGTCGAAGGGCGGCACCTCGAACGCGCCGAGCGGGCCGTTCCAGACCAGCGTGCGCAGCACTCCCAGACGATCGATCAGGCTGGCGATGCTCTCCGGGCCGATATCGAGGATCATGGCGTCGGCCGGCACCTCGTCCACCGCCACGACCTCCGTCGGCGCGCCCGTTTCGAGCGCGGGCGCCACCACCGCGTCCACCGGCAGCAGCACTTCGCAGCCGGCGGACTCCGCCGCATCGAGGATACCGCGCGCGGTCTCGGCCATGTCGCGCTCGCAGAGGCTGCGGCCGACCTCGAAGCCCTGGGCATGGAGGAAGGTGTTGGCCATGCCGCCGCCGATGACGAGCAGCTCGACCCAGGCTGAGAGATTGCCGAGCAGGTCGAGCTTGGTCGAGACCTTGGCGCCGCCGACAATCGCCGCCGCCGGACGCTCAGGCGCGTCGAGCGCGGCCTCCAGCGCCTCCAGCTCGCGCTGCATCAGCCGCCCGGCCGCAGACGGCAACAGCCTTGCCAGCGCCTCGGTAGAGGCATGCGCCCGGTGCGCAGCCGAGAAGGCGTCGTTCACATAAGCATCGCCGAGCGCCGCCAGCCGGGCGGCGTAATCGGGGTCGTTGGCCTCCTCGCCCGGGTCGAAGCGCAGGTTCTCCAGCAGCGCGACGCCGCCCGCCGGCAGGCCGGATATAACCGCGGCCGGGTCGTCCGCCGCGAAGGCCACGGGCGCGTCCAGAGCGTCCGCCAGCGCCTCGGCCACCGGGCGCAGCGAAAGCCCGGGCGCGGGCCTGCCCTTCGGCCGGCCGAGATGGGAGAGCACGACGACGCGCGCGCCCTGCTGGGCGAGTTCGCGGATCGTTGGCACGGTCCGCTCGATGCGCGTGCGGTCGCCCACCCGGCCGTCCCGCATCGGCACATTGAGGTCGGCGCGCAGCAGCACGGTCAGCCCGGCCGCGTCGAGCCCGTCCAGCGTGCGGACCGCCATCAGTTGTTGCCGACCGCGCCGCCCAGCGCGTCCCCGATCTCGTTATGGACGGTGAGGTCCGCGAACGAATCGAGTTCCGTCGGCTCGCGGTTGACGATGGCGAGGAAGGCGCCGTTGCGCTTCGCCGCGATCGGGAAGCCGGCTGCCGGATACACCACCAGCGACGAGCCGCAGACGATGAACAGGTCAGCCGCCAGCGTCTCGATCTCGGCGCGGCGCATGGCCTCCTCCGGCATGGCCTGGCCGAAGGAGATCGTCGCCGTCTTCACCATGCCGCCGCAGGAGGTGCAGAGCGGCAGGGTCTCGTCCCGGCGGAACGCCGCGAGGATGTCGTCCAGCTCGTAGCGCAGCCTGCAATCGAGGCAGGCGGCATAGGTCGAGTTGCCGTGCAGCTCGATCACCTTGTCGTCCGGCACGCCGGAAGCCTGATGCAGCCCGTCGATATTCTGCGTGATGACGGCGGAGACGATGCCGCGCTCGACCAAGGCCGTCACGGCCCGGTGGCCCCGGTTCGGGCGGGCGCCCGTCATCGTCTTGTCGGTCTCGATCTTGCGTCGCCAGGTCTCGCGCCGCATCTCCTCCGAGGTGATGAAGTCGTCGAACATTATCGGCTTGTAGCGGTCCCACACGCCGCCGGGGCTGCGGAAATCGGGGATGCCGGACTCGGTGCTGATGCCCGCCCCGGTGAAGACCACCGCGCGCCGCGCCTTGCCGATCGCCGCCTTCAGCCGTTCGATGTCGTCGGTCATCGCCCCTCCCCCGGATTGCCGGGCCTCTTCAATGTCACGCGCGGGCGTAGCGCGAGTCCGGCCCCGGCGGGTCGTCGCCGCAGGCCGCGCGCCCGTCCTCCACCATATGCAGCAGGTGCGAGAGCACGGAGCGCCCGGCGGCGCGGTGCAGCTTCGGATCGACATCGGTGTAGATGCGCCGGACCATGTCCGGGATCGCCGCCACGCCGTCTTCCAGGCAGGCCAGGATCGCCTGCTCGCGCTCCTCGCGATGCGCGATGAAGGCATCGATGAAGGGGCCCGGATCGGTGATCGCGGGCCCGTGGCCCGGCCACCAGGGGCTTTCCGCGCGCGCCCGCACCTTGCGCAGGCTCGCCATGTAGTGGGCCATGTCGCCGTCGGGCGGGGAGACGATGGAGGTGGACCAGCCCATCACATGGTCGCCGCTGAACAGCGAGCCCTCTTCCGGCAGCGCAAAGCAGAGATGGTTGGAGATATGGCCCGGCGTGAACACGCCCTCCAGCGTCCAGCCCCTGCCCTCGATGCGCCCGCCGTCGGGAACGCGGATATCGGGGTCGAAGCCCATGTCGCCGCCCTCCGGCGAATCGAAGGGCCAGTTGTGCCGGGCGCCGATTCCGTGCCGGCCGAAGCCGCAGGTCGGCGCGCCGGTGGCGGCCTTGAGCGCGGCGCAGCCGGGCGAGTGGTCGCGGTGGGTGTGCGTCGCGACGATATGGGTCACGGTTTCGCCCTCGAGCGCGTCCAGGATCGCTCGCGTGTGGGCGGCGTTCTCCGGCCCGGGGTCGATCACCGCGACCTCGCCGCGCCCGACGATATAGGTGTTGGTGCCCTTGAAGGTGAACAGGCTCGGATTGGCGCTGGTGATGCGGCGCACCAGCGGCGTCAGCTCATAGACCCGTTCCGGCTCTATATCGAAATCCCGGTAAAACGGAATCGGCGCGGCCATGCCTGCCTCGCTGGGGTTACGGGCGCGCACCGGATTGATGGTCCGCCGGGCTGCTGCTATCAATTGTTCATGCGCCGGTCAACGCGGATCGCCCCGTCGATACTCTCCGCCGACTTCGCGGAACTCGGGGCCGCCGTGGACTGTCTCACGGCGGCCGGGGCCGACTACATTCATATCGATGTCATGGACGGGCATTTCGTCCCGAACCTCACCATCGGCCCGGCGGTCGTCCACGCGCTCCGCAGGCGGACCGACCGGACCTTCGACGCCCATCTGATGATTTCGCCGATCGAGCCCCTGCTTTCCGACTTTCTCGACGCCGGGGCGGACATCGTGACCGTCCATGCCGAGGCGGGGCCGCACCTCCACCGCAGCGTGCAGCGCATCAAGCAGGCCGGGCGCCGGGCGGGCGTGGCGCTCAATCCCGGCACGCCGGCAAGCGCCGTCGATGCGGTGCTGGGCGATATCGACCTTGTGCTGGCGATGACGGTCGATCCCGGTTTCGGCGGCCAGAGCTTCCTCAGCGCGCAATGCGCCAAGATCGCCGCGCTGCGCGCCCGCATCGACGGGACGGGCCGCGAGATCGACCTAGAGGTGGACGGCGGAATCACGGACGAGACCGCAGCCGAGGTGCGCGCCGCAGGCGCCGATGTGCTGGTGGCGGGCAGCTTCGTGTTCGCGGACGGGCTCGAAGGCTGCGCCGGGCGCATCCTCCGGCTGCGCGAGGCCGCGCCTTGATCGGCGTGCCCGGCCTTCCGGGGCGGCGCCTCTTTCCTGCGGGGGTTTCGAGACTGGTTGGCGGCTCCGGCGGCGCGCGCAGTCTCGCGACCGCGCCGCGCGACCTCTGGCCCGGCGTCTCGGACCGGGGCCAGGCGCTGCTTAACGACGGCGGGCAGTTGGCGGCGGCGTTGCAGGCCCGGCCCGAGGATTTCGCCGCACTCCTCTGGCACCGGTTCGATTGGCTGCGCCATCTGCGCGCCATCGGCGGCGACCAGGGCCGGCGCGAGGCCAGGCGGCTGGTGCTGCTGTGGCTGGAAGCGCATGGCAGCGGCCGCGGCGAGGTCTGGCGGGCCGATATTGCCGGCGCCCGGCTGTATTCCTGGCTCGGCAGCTTCGAGTTCTTCGCCGCGAGCGCGGGCGACCTCTTCCGTGCCCGCATTACCGAGGGCCTGGCGATGCACGCCCGGCTGCTGGCGCGCAGTGTCGAGTCCGCCCCGCAGGGCGCGCCGCGCCTCGCCGCGCTTACCGGCGCGCTCGCCGCCGCCATCGCTTTCGGGCAGCCGGCGGCGGCCGTGCTGCGCCGGATCGAGCGGGCGCTCGACGAGCAGTTCTTCGCCGACGGCTTCCACCGGTCTCGCAACCCGTCGGCGCAGCTCTCCGCGCTGCGCCGGATGATCGAGGTCCAGGGCCTGCTGCGTGCGGCCGGGCTGGGCGTGCCGGAGCACCTGGTGCAGGCCATCCGCGACGCCGGCCCGCCGCTCGCCTTCTTCCGCCACGGCGACAAGCGGCTCGCCTGCTTCCATGGCGGGCACGAGTCGGAGGGCGTGCTCGTCGATCTTGCACTTGCGCGCGCCGACCATCACGCCCGGCCGCCGACGCGCAGCATCGAGACGGGGTTCGACCGCCTCCATGCCGGCCGCACGCTGGTGCTGGTCGATAGCGGCCTGCCGACCGCGAAGGGCTTCGACCGGGGCGGCCATTCGAGCCCGCTCGCCATGGAGTTCAGCGACGGGGTGCAGCGCATTGTCGTCAATTGCGGCGCACCGGCGGACCGCGCCCCGCCCTGGGACGAGCTTGCGCGCGCCACCGCGGCGCATTCGACGGTGACGGTGAACGATGTGCATGCCGTCGAGATCGACGAGGGCGGCGGCGTGCGCGCGGGCGGCCTCCATGTGCAGGCGCGGCGCTCGGAGGGCGAGGAAGGCTTCTGGCTGGACCTCAGCCATGACGGCTATTCCGCCCCCTTCGGCCTCATCCACCGCCGCCGGCTCTTTCTCACGCGCCGGGGCGGGGACCTGCGCGGCGAGGACCTGCTGGAAGGCGATGCCGGCTGGCCCTTCAGCCTGCGCTTCCACCTCCACCCCGATGTGAAGGCGCGGCTGGAGGCAGGCGGGGTGCAACTGACGCTGCCGGGCCGTCAGGGATGGAACTTCCGCGCCTCCGGCGGCCGCCTCAGCCTCGCCAGCAGCATCTATCTCGGCGACGGCCACCGCCGCAACACGCAAGCCATCCTGGTGGAAGGCCGCACGGGCGCGAAGGGGGCGGCCGTGAAATGGGCCTTTCGCGCTGCACCGCGCGGGGGTTAGAACCGGATAAGGAATGTTCGGAAAGGGAGGCACGGCATGAACAGGCAGTTGACCGCAATCGTCGAGCGGGAGGGCGACTGCTATGTCGCCCTGTGCGCCAACTTCACCGATCTCACGCGCCCCCTGAAATCCTAATGATCTCGATCTGACCGAACGCGTATTTCTCTACCACCCGCACTGTTTCCTCACAGGCCAGCCTTAGGTCATCAGGCACCGGCGTCTCGTGGTCATACAAACCGTGACTCAACGAATTGATCAAAACACTCCGCATGCTCAACTCCTCCTCAGCCGATAAAAACTCCACAAACTCTCCTAAGCTGCCGCATTTATCAGGCCGGCAGCACCGACCCACCGCCTCCAGTACCGACCTTATTGCGTTCCCCGTACTATGATCCGCCTCTGCGCCCTCCGCCACCTCCATAACGTGCTTCACCTGTTGATGAAATGGTGCCAAATATCTGCTTATTGGTGCCACTTTATGCATTTGTCTCCCCGCATACAGTACAAATGCTGCCCCGTGCTGTACCACCTTGTTCGTCACTGCAACGTTAAAGAAGTAACTGCTGTGAGTCAAAATTAACAGGTTTGGTTTTCTTATTCTATGTCCGTCTGTCAATCCTTGCTTGATGCTAATTTCTCCCTCCGACGAAACATTCAGATTCTTGAGAATTTCCGCAATTGCAAATACGTAGTCATAAGACATCGACGTAACCGGATCATCAAAAACCAGAAAAAGCCTTTGGTAATCACTGTTCGACTTTACTTTGCGATGGATGCTCGCCACGAAGTAACAAAACGCAATGGCGGTCTTGTCCCCGTCACTCAGCGTACGCTCCGGTCCCCGCGTCATCTCTTGGTCCCCTCGTCTCAATATAAAATTATCCCTATCGAATACATATTTACCGGCAAAAAACTTCCGCAACAAGAGTTCAAAAGTGTCTGCTACACGATATCTTGCCTCAGCCGAAGGATTCAACCTCTCCGCCTGTGCGACATTGTCCACCGTCGCCTCAACTTCGTTTCGAACTTGTCGAATGCTACATATATTGTCCCAATACTGGGCTACAAACTCGTGTACAAAAACTTTGCAGGCCTTCCGCTGCAACTCTCTCCGCTCGCTGTCCCCCTTCTTCACCGCTAAGGTCAACTTGATTGCTTTAGAATTGTTATCTTTTACTACCTCATTCGCAGTCAAAACTCCCTTCGTTAAGCACTCCGTAGAAATTTCATAAGCTACTGAAAGATCATGACTCTTCCTTTGAACCGTTGTCCTAATATCGGAAATAATTTGGAGAACAGCGGCCAGTTCTTCTTCGCAGACATTGATCTCCGAATCCATCTTAGATGGAACAAAGCGCCTTAAGTTGTCATATTGTACTTTCTGTCCGTCAATATAACCCTGAATTTTTCTTATCGAGCGTTCTAAATTGTGCAATTTGTCGTCAAACTCTCTGAGCCTCGCCTTATGATTTTCTTCTTCATCAGAAAAATACGCGATATATGCTTCTATGAGGTTTCGCGGGTCATTCCCTGTGACGTTTTGTTCGCAAAATGGGCACATTGACGCGTCGTCGTGCAGTACTATGCTTGCGCCTGTCTCATAAAACGCATGATGTGTTTCAATTTTCTTTTTGATTTTATCCGCAACGCTCGAAGGGGAGGTGATGCACTCTAATGATTTAGCCAAAGAGGACAAGTCGACGGCATCCATGGAAAACAAGCTTACGTCGTTAGGAAAATCCGGATCGGCGGGAAGCGATCTTAGGCGATCCAAGTCTCCTAGGATTTCGACAAAACTCTTCTCTGGTGTAGACAAGTTTTCTTCTATGTTTATGACCTGATCTTCAAAGTCTATATTCTTGTACTCTCGCAATTGTTTGCTGATACTGGCCTTTCCAATAAGCATTTTCTCCTGTTGTTGTTCGAACATTGTCTTTAACGAAGCGAACAATTCTCGCTCCCGTTGTTGAGACGATTCTAAGCGCTGACGAGCATCCTTGAGAGCAATATTTTCGCTATCTATAGAAATCTGGTTCTCGATGTCACCATCTATGTTATAGGACCGTTCTCTGAGTTCTTCTTGAACAAATTCATCGGAAAATACATGAAAGATAGTGTCTGAAATTGTTGTAGAAGCAGTGGCGTTCAGTTTTTCAAGTTTAAGCGCTCCCAAAGTTTGTGACCCATGTGAGAATTCGAATTCGCCTTTACCATCTAAAGCTTCCTCCGATACTAAATGATGGGCGGCTGCTTCGATGTCGCGACCTTGCCCATATAGGTCCAAGTAACGAAACGCGCGGCTCAAAAACGATTTTCCAGTCCCATTTCGTGCATAAATCATATTTTGAGCGTTTCTTGTAAGATCTGCTGTCAGCGAAAACACGGGCCCAAGATACTTGGCCCACAGTGTATAGGTAGCTTTAGGTGCGGTATTCACTGGCAAAAATCCTGACCTCTTATTCTGGTTAGATGCGCTTACCCGTTGTCGTTTGAATGTCGGCGGCGGTAGTGCGGGGGTGGGGAGGGCGGCGAGATCATCGCGTGACGATGACCGAATAGGGAGGGCTTAGGCACAGGAGATTGAATTGGCCTTTGCGGGGTCGCGGAGCTTTAGTGTTGTATTGTGCAAAGTTGGCGTCGCCGTCTGATATGCCAATACGGCACGGATAGCAAATTGGAAGACATATGGCGACATGGGCGTCCTAGAGCGGGGCTGTGTCAATTTTGCTGGTCGACTAACCAGAGCCGGCGGTAGCGGAGGTGGTGAGGCGGACGTATGTGCCGCCGGCAAGTAGGTCGCCTTAGGTATTCAAATGACGCCTGCTCTTGGCCGCAGTCGCCCTGCTCAATGGGCAATCGGGGTTTGTCGGCAGGCGGCCTTCTCGGTTCGCGAGGGCTGATCGGCCGCAAGCGAGGCGTCCGGCAAGAGCGTCATCAGCGCGCGTGTCCCTCGTGGCGCCAGGACAGAATTTCGTCTGTCGCTACGGCCTTTTGCTTCGTCCGGTCCCGACGGATGGTCGCACGGAGCGCCGGACGCTCCTCGCCCGCTTCCACTTCGGCCAGCAATGCGGACAGATGCCTCTTGGTCTCGCCGATCTTCACATGGCGCGTCATGTCGAAAGCACTCCCATCCCTCAGCCCACCGCCCGCCGCCTAAGCCGCACGCGGAGCCCTGCCGGCATCATGGTGAAGGCCAGGTGTTCGCGGACCTCTTTGCCGGACCCGACCGGCTCCAGGTCGAAGTTCCGGCAGAGCATGGCGAGCACCGCGCGGATTTCGAGCAAGGCTAGGCTGCGGCCGGGGCAGAGGCGCGGGCCGCCGCCGAAGGGCAGGAAGGCGCGGCGGTCGTGCGGGCAGCCTTCCCGGTCCTCGCGCGGGGTGAGCCAGCGTTCGGGGTCGAAGCGCGCGGCGGCGCCGAAATGCTCCTCCCGCGTCGCGATATGGCGGGTGAGCATCATGATCGGCGTGCCCCTCGGGATCAGGCAGCCGAGCATTTCGGTGTCGGCCAGCGGCTCGGCCACATGCATCGGCGCCACCGGCTTGAGCCGCATGACCTCGTTGCAGAAGGCGTCCAGAAAGGGGAGCGCGTTTGCCTGTTCCAGGTCTTCTATCGCCGGCGCCGGCGCGATCAGCGCATCGGCCTCGCGGCGGGCGCGCTCGAACAGGTCCGGATATTGCGTGAAATAGTGCATGGCCCAGGCGATGGTGTTGGCCGTCGTGTCCTCCCCGGCCAGCAGCAATGTGCCGGCATTGGCGAAGATCTCCGCGTCGGAGAAGCCGGAGTCCTCGCTCTCCACCGCCGCCAGTATGGCCTCCAGGAAGTCGGCGGGTGCGCGTTCCGGGTCCGCCGCCATGCGCTCCCTGGCGTCGCGGACCATCGCCTCCACCTCGCGCTCCAGGGCGGCCAGCGCGCGGTCGAGCGCCCGGTCCGAAGGCAGGCGGAGCCAGCGCCAATAGGCGAAGGGCGCATTGGTGCGGCGGTGCAGCACCGGGAAGACCTTGTCGAGATGGCGCTGGATCGCCGGCCCCGGCGTTTCCAGCGTGTTGGCATCGACGCCGAAGGCGAGCTGCATGGTGACATCGACGGTGAAGCGCATGAGGTCGCGGCAGAGGTCCACCGGCTCGCCCCGGTCCGCCGCCCCCTCCCAGCGCCGCTGCAGGCGCGCGGCCGTCATGGCGAGCTTCGGGAAGAAGTCCGTGAGCTTCGCGCGGTTGAGCGCCGCGACGACGATCCGGCGCTGCCGGCGCCAGTCCTCGCCCTCGGCGGCGAACACGCCCCTGAGCCGCATTTCGGCCGCCACCGACTCCAGCCTGCGGGTGCGGCGGAAGCCCTGCGGGCGCTGCACCAGGATGCGCTGGATGGCGGCGCTGTCCGAGACCACGGCGATGCGGTGGGGGCCCATGCGGATCTGGTAGAGCGGCCCGTAGCGCTCCGCCCAGTCCTCGAGCGTCAGGTGCAGCCGGTCGACGCGGAGCCGGTGCAGGTGCCCCAGCACCGGCAGGCCCCTCGGGCCGGGAAGGTCGCGAAGCTGCATCATGGCTCCATTCTACACCGCGCGGCCGGAGGCCGCCTCATGCAGCCTCAAGCGGCGAGGCGGTCAACGGAAGGTCCAGGCTTACCCGGTCGTAGGGCACGCGCGGGACCAGCGCGCCCCGCCGTCCTGCCTGCAATTCCACCAGGCCGTAGCGCGACATCGTCTTGAGCGTGCGGGACAGGTTCGACTTGTTGCGCCCCGCCAGCGCCGCCAACTCGGTGAGCGAGCCCGGCTTCTCCCTTGCAATCACCGCCAGAAGCTCCCGGTTGCGCCCGGAGAGCACCTTCGCGAAGCTCTCGACGGATGTGAACCACACCGTCGGCTCGTCCCCGGAGGGCCTGTGCTCCCCGCGCGCGATCGCCATGGTCCGCGCCTTCATCCGGTCGTAGCCGGCGATACCGATCTTCAATGTCGTCATGGGATCGATCCCCGCTCTTTCAGAACCGCATCCACCTCCTTCCAGAAGTCTTCGAGAAGCGTGGCGGCGTCCTTGTAATCGTACGGTCCGATTGTCCGCAGGCGATGCCGATGGTCGTTTTCGCTGCGCTCCCGCCTTCCCGCGCCTCGCCGTTCCCTCACAGGGTGCGCATTGTCGAACCCCACCAGTCTGGCGCCGTCCGGCGCGTGCAACGTCAGCGAGTAGCTGAGGCCGTGCGGCCGTTCCGCCGTGGCCCCGGTTCGCAGCACGATGAACTTCACCCAGCATCCGGCGTCATCCACGAACAGGGTCTGGCCGTGAAGGTCCAGCAATGTTTCAAGCCCGGGATCGGAGTCGGGCGCCGTCATTGCTTCAAGTTATCAATAACTGATAACCATGCAAAGGGGAAAAGGCGAGAGGGCGGGCCCTGCGAGGACGCGCATGCCGCCCGTCGCGACCCGCCTATTCCGCCGCCTGGCTGGCAGCCCTCTCTGCGCGCATGCCGGCGCGGAGGCTTTCCGTCGCGGCCTCGTCGGCCGTGCGCCCGTCGGGGCCGAGCACGACGCCGTAGTCCCGCTCCGCGCCCTCGGGCGAGAGCAGCTCGTTCAGCACATCGACCGCCACCGCAGCCGGCTTGCGCTCCAGCGGGTCGCCCCAGCCGCCGCCGCCCGCCAGCTCGTGCAGGAACACATCGCCCGCATGGATGTTCCGGGTGATCTTGGAAGGCACCGGCTCGCCGTTCAGGTAGTTCGCTGCGAGCGCGCCCGGCTCCCCGCCGGAAAGGCCGTAGGGCGGGAAGGCCATCCGGTCGGCGCGCACCTGCAACACCGCCTCATGCTCCAGGAAACGGTATTCCCGCCGGTAGGGCGCCCCGCCGCGATAGGTGCCCGGCCCCATCCGGTCGGCCAGCAGGTCGTAGCGCAACACCTGCACCGGCTGCTCCGCCTCCGTGACCTCGACCGAGTGCGAGGCCATGTTGGCGAACATGTTGGAATTGCCCTCCAGCCCGTCGGCATAGGGCCGCCCGCCCCAGGTGCCGCAGGCGAAATCGACATAGATGAACGGCCGGCGTTCGGCATCGTAGCCGCCGATGGATATGCCCGTGTTGCCGCCGTCGGAGGCCGCGAACACCTTGTCGGGCGCGCACTGGGCGAGCGCGCCGAAGGCGCAGTCGACCATGCGGAAGCCCGTCAGCCCCCGCGCCGCGCAGGCTGCCGGCAGCACGGCATTGGCGATCGTGCCCGGCGGGGCCGCCACCTCGATGGCGCGGAACACGCCCTCATTGTTCGGGATGCCCGGCGGCAGGATCGAGCGCACCGCGCAGTAGGTCGCCGCCTTGGTGAAGGAAAGCGTGTTGTTGATCGCGCCCTTCACCTGCTCCGCCGAGCCGGTCCAGTCGGCATGCATCGAGTCGCCGGTCTTGGTGAAGGTCACGAACAGGCGGATCGGCTTGCCGATGTCGATGCCGTCATCGTCGATCCAGTCCTCGAAGGACCAGCGGCCGTCCGGCAGTTCGCTGAGCGCGGCGCGGGTCAGCCGTTCGGCATAGTCGATCACCGCCTCCATATAGACGCCGACGCGCGCCTCGCCGTATTTGTCCACGAGGTCGAGGAAGGCGGCCTCCGCGATATGGCAGGCCGCAAGCTGCGCGCGCAGGTCGCCCGCAAGGCGCACCGGCAGGCGGACATTGCGGTCGATCAGCGCCCAGAGGGTCTCGTTGCGCTTGCCCCGCTCGAACATCTTGAGCGGCGGGATGCGCAGCCCCTCCTGGTAGATCTCGGTCGAGTCCGAGGCGTTGGAGCCGGCCACGCGCCCGCCGACATCGGTGTGGTGGCAGATGGTGCAGGCGAAGGCGAGCCGGCGCCCCTCGCGGAAGATCGGCTGGAAGACGAAGATGTCCGGCAGGTGCATGCCGCCGTCGAACGGGTCGTTGAGGCAGAACACGTCGCCCGGATGGATGTCATCCCGGAACCGCTCCACTACGGTCGCGAGCGCGGTCGGGATCGACCCCAGATGGCCCGGCAGGGTCAGGCCCTGGGCCACCAGCCGTCCGTCCGCGTCCGCGAAGGCGGTAGAGAAGTCCATATTGTCGCGCAGCACGCCGGAATAGGTCGTCCGGCAGATGGTGAGCGCCATCTCGTCGGCAATCGAGAAGATGGCGTTCTTGAACAGCTCGAAGGCGATGGGATCGTCGATTTCGGTCATGGCACGGGAGCAAACCACAGCTTGGCCGCCGAGAACAGGCGGAAATTGCGCTCTTTTGCGCGCGTCCCTCGCCGGAACCTGCGGCGTCACACCTTGCCGGCGGCGGCGGGATAGTCGTCGATGCCGAGCGCGCCCCGGAAATCGGCGCTCATACGGGCCTTCTGCTCCTCCAGCGGGATGCCCGTCGCATCGGCGATCCGGACGACGGCGTTGAAGATCGCAAGCACGCCCGCGGCATCGACCAGCGCCTCGGCGCCGATTTCCACCAGCAGCCGGTCGCGCGCGGCCGCAAAGCCGTCCCCGTCCTCGTAGAAGGCATCCGCATAGCGGACCAGCGCCTCTCCCGCCGCCACGCCGCCGCCGGCCGCTCGATCCTCGACGATGGCGGCCAGGTCGTATTCGTCACCGGTATGTCGGCCGCTCCCACGGAGCAGCACCGCATGGCTGGTGGTTCAATAGACGCACCGGTTGATGGCCGACACCCGCCCCGCGAGGAACTCGATCTGCGCATGGGTGAGCGCGCGGTATTCGGTGGCGAAATCCGTGAGCTGCGCATCCGGCAGGTAATGCACCGAGTCCATGTCGAAGAACCCGACCACCTCGGCCGGCACGAGGGAGAGCGCGCGGTGGATGTTCACGGCGGATAGGCCCTCATACATGCCGGCCTCGGCCCCCGTCAGGTCCTCCGGCGCCACCGTCGGCACCCAGGCGAGCCCTTCCTTCGCACCGGCCGGGCGCCGGCGGCGCGGCTGGCCGGGGGCGGGCGCCGGCAGCTTATGGCGCGGCAGTCCCATGGCGTCGCAGAAGTTGTCGATCGCGATGACCGTCGCCATGACACCGACGGTCTCCACATATTCCGCGTCGCTGAACCCGCCGGCCAGGGCCTCCTCGTAGAAGCGGCGGGTCAGGCGGCCGGGGTCGGTGCGGATCCGGTGGATGACCTCCACCAGCACCTCCGGCAGGTCCGTCGCCCTGCTGTGCGTCCCGGCTGCCCCGTAGGGCGAGAGCGCCGCCTTGCGCTCGCGGCAAAAGCCGCAGTCCGCCGCCGCGCGGGTCTCCTCGGCGATGGCGACCCGGACGGCGCCGGACCACCACTCGCCCGGCTCCGCCAGCCGGGCCCAGGCGCGCCGCTGGGCGGCGGCAAGGTCTTCCCGCACCGGCAAGGGGCTAAGGCGGTAGTCGAGGGTCTCGATCGCTGCTGCTTCGACGGACATGGGCTGCCTCCCGCTTGCTGCAACCGGCAGTGTACCACGGCCGCCCCGCTCGGAGCGGAAGGCGCGCGAAGAAGCAGCGTTGATTGTGAGCGCCGCGCCGGAGTAGAAGACAACCGCCCGGCGGGGCGTAGCGCAGCCTGGCAGCGCGTCTGCTTTGGGAGCAGAAGGTCGCGAGTTCGAATCTCGCCGCCCCGACCACCGCCCGCGCAAGAAAAAGGGGCGCCCCGTCGGGGCGCCCCAATCTGTGTAACCGTCGATGACGGCGCGGATCAGAAGTCCATGCCGCCCATGTCGGGCATGCCGCCGCCCGGGCCGCCCATCGGCTGCTTCGGCTCCGGCCTCTCGGCGACCATGGCTTCCGTGGTGATGAGCAGGCCGGCGACCGAAGCCGCATCCTGCAGCGCCGTGCGCACGACCTTGGTCGGGTCGATGATGCCGGCCTTCACCAGGTCGGTGTATTTGCCGTTCTGCGCGTCGAAGCCCCAGTTGATGTTGTCCGTGGTCTCGAGCAGCTTGCCCGCCACGACCGCACCGTCCTCGCCGGCGTTCTCGGCGATCTGGCGCACCGGCGCCTGGAGCGCCTTGCGAACGATATCGACGCCGACGCGCTGATCGTAATTCTCGCCCTCGAGGTCGTCGAGCGCGCTAGCGGCGTAGATCAGCGCCGAACCGCCGCCGGCCACGATGCCTTCCTCGACCGCCGCACGGGTGGAGTTCAGCGCGTCGTCCACACGGTCCTTGCGCTCCTTCACCGCGACCTCGGTCGCACCGCCGACGCGGATCACCGCGACGCCGCCGGCGAGCTTGGCCAGCCGCTCTTGCAGCTTCTCGCTGTCGTAGTCGGAGGTGGTCTCCTCGACCTGCTGGCGAATCTGGCCGCAACGGGCCTGGATGCCGTCCTTCTCGCCCGCGCCATCGACGAGAGTGGTCTCATCCTTGGTGATCGAGACCTTCTTCGCAT
Organism: Alphaproteobacteria bacterium; assembly: GCA_965261985.1. Lineage (GTDB taxonomy): Bacteria > Pseudomonadota > Alphaproteobacteria > Bin95 > Bin95 > Bin95. The sequence goes on along the minus strand of OZ253490.1, from coordinate 1,224,190 downwards.
TGCCGAGCATATCGAGGCTGATGCTCTCGAGCTTGATGCCCAGGTCTTCGGAGATGACCTGGGCGCCGGTCAGGATCGCCATGTCTTCCAGCATCGCCTTGCGCCGGTCGCCGAAACCCGGCGCCTTGACAGCCGATACCTTGAGACCGCCGCGCAGCTTGTTGACGACCAACGTCGCCAACGCCTCGCCCTCAATGTCCTCGGCGATGATCAGCAGCGGCTTGCCCGACTGCACCACCGCCTCAAGCACCGGCAGCATCGGCTGCAGCGAGGTCAGCTTCTTCTCATGCAACAGGATGTACGGGCTCTCGAGCTCGCAGATCATCTTGTCCGCATTGGTGATGAAATAGGGCGAGAGGTAGCCCCGGTCGAACTGCATGCCCTCGACCACGTCGAGCTCGGTATCGAGGCCCTTGGCTTCCTCGACCGTGATCACGCCCTCATTGCCGACCTTCTGCATCGCCTCGGCAATCATGTTGCCGATGTCGGCCTCGCCATTGGCGGAGATGGTGCCGACCTGGGCGACCTCTTCGGAGTCCTTGACCTTCTGCGAGCGCTCCTTGAGCTTCGCCACGACCTTCTCGACGGCCAGATCGACGCCGCGCTTCAGGTCCATCGGGTTCATGCCGGCGGCGACCGCCTTGGCGCCTTCGCGGACGATCGCATGGGCGAGCACGGTCGCCGTGGTGGTGCCGTCTCCGGCCTCGTCATTGGTCTTGGACGCAACCTCGCGTACCATCTGCGCGCCCATGTTCTCGAACTTGTCGGAAAGCTCGATTTCCTTGGCGACGGCCACGCCGTCCTTGGTGATGCGCGGGGCGCCGAAAGCCTTGTCGAGAATGACGTTGCGGCCCTTTGGGCCGAGGGTAACCCTGACCGCATCGGTCAGCACATTGATGCCGCGCATCATGCGATCGCGGGCGTCAGTGTTGAACTTGACGTCCTTGGCAGCCATGGTGGCTTCTCTCCTTGTCTGAATGCTTGTTCGGGGCGTCGCCGCCTGATCAGGCGGCGGCCTGCTCGATCACGCCCATGATGTCCGACTCCTTCATGATCAACAGCTCCTGGCCGTCGATCTTGACTTCGGTGCCGGACCATTTGCCGAACAACACCCTGTCGCCGGCCTGGACATCGAGCGGAGCAAGTTCGCCCTTGTCGTTCTTGGCACCGGGGCCGGCGGAGATGATCTCGCCTTCCATCGGCTTTTCCTGCGCGGTATCCGGAATGATGATGCCGCCGGCGGTCTTTTCTTCCTGCTCGACACGCCGAACGAGCACACGATCATGGAGCGGCCTGAACTTCATGCCTCGCCTCCCTGCTGGATTCATATGAAACGGCCCCGTCACGGGGTTGTCCGGCAGATAAGGACGGTGCCGCCAAAGTTCAAGGAAAAAATTAGCACTCGCGTATATCGAGTGCTAACAGCCGCGGCGCGAATGTTCCGGTCATGGTCAAAAAACGATAATTTAATGTAATGATTATAGTTTGTTGGACAAGTTCGACGCCAAACCGCGTCGCGCCCTCAGGACGGGATGTCGCATCGGCGGCAACGGCTCCACTCACGCCTGCAGGCAATGCGCGATCCAGGCGGCGGTCAGTTTTTCCTGGGCCCCGTTCTGCGAAAGCCGTCCGCGCAGCGTCGGGAAGTCCACGAGGTCGAGCGGCTGGTCCTGGTTGAAGCAGGAATAGACGACCCGCTCCTCGCCGGTTTCCGGGTCCCGGTGGAGCTGGAGGCACTGTGCGCAGATCTCCTTCATCATGCATTGCATCGGCGAGTTGATCGACCCGACGGCCTTGTGCCCCGGCTTGAGCATGTCGCTCAGGATACCGCGCCGCGCGGCATCGACCGCCGCCATCATGCCGTCCGAGCCGATAGCGAGAATGCGGTCCACCTCGCCGAGCGGGATCGGCGCTTCGCCCATCCGCCCCTCGCCATAGGCCGCCAACGCATCCACGATATTGCCGACCCGGGCGAAGTCCTGCGGGCGGGCGGGGACGAAACCCGGCGCCTCGTCGCAGCACCAGACCACGACATCGGCCGCCGCCTCGATCTCTGTGGTCTTGTAGCGGTCGCCGATCTCCTTGTAGCCGGCGAAATAGAGCACGCGATTGCCTGCCTCGCGCAGCGCGCGTCCGATGGAGAACAGCACCGCATTGCCGAGCCCGCCGCCGGCGAGCAGCACTGTCTGGCCTTCGGGAATCTCGGTCGGCGAGCCGGTCGGCCCCATCAGCACCACCGGCTCGCCCGGCCGGAGCGATGCCGCGAGGTCCGACGAGCCGCCCATTTCGAGGATGATCGTCGAGAGCAGTCCGCGCTCCCGGTCCACCCAGGCCCCGGTCATCGCCAGGCCCTCCATGGCCAGCACCGTGCCGCAGCGGCGCAGCGCATGGCTCTCGAAGTTCTGGAGGCGGTAGAACTGGCCCGGACGGAAAGCCCGCGCCGCCGCCGGCGCCTCGACCACGACCTCGACGATCTTGGGCGTGAGCCGCAGGACCTCGTGGACGCGCGCGCGCAGCTCGCGGTTGGCGCGGTCCGCCAGGTCGCTTCCCGTTGCCGGCGGACACCCGGCCAGCAATCGGCTCACCAGCGGATAGGCCTGCTTCACGCCGCCCATCGCCTTGACGACATTGCCGGCGAAGGAGGGGTGCAGGTCGCCGAAGAAGCTGACCGCGCGCCCGTCCTCCCGGCGCTGCATCAGCACGGCGGGGGCCTCCGGCTTCGCCGTCGGTTCCGGAACGACCGGCTTCCCGTCGCCGTCCACGGCCTGGAAATACCTGCCGTCGAGCGAGATGCCGGCGGTCTCGCGCGCCAGCACGGTGTTGGGCTGGGTGCCGGCAGCCACGAGCACCGAGCGGGCAGGCAGCAAAACCGTCTCGCCATCGCCGAGGGCGCGCCGCCGGCCGTGTTTGTCGATTTCCACGCGCTCGAGGCGCATCGCCGTCGCCCGGCCCCGCTCGTCCACCTCCACCGCCAGCGGCGACAGGCATTCGGCGAAGCGGATGCCCTCCTCCAGCGCCTTCGCCACTTCCTCATGGTTCAGCGTGTAGCAGGGCGCATCGATCAGCCGGCGCCGGTAGGCGATGGTCACGCCGCCCCAGGACCGCAGCAATTCGAGGATACGCGGCGCCTCGCCGGCCGCCGCCGCCCGCGCCCGCTCCGCCCCGATCGCGCGGGCATGGGCAAGGAACTCCTCCGCGACCTCCGCATCCTCTTCGCTCCAGGCGACCCGGCCGCCCAGCGCCTCGTAGCGCGCAAGGAACTTCTCGACCTGGACCGGGTAGTACGCGAGGGATTCGGTGGCGGTGTCGATGGCGGTCAGCCCGCCGCCCACCACCACCGCCGGCAGGCGTATCTGGAGGTTGGCGATGCTGTCGGTCCGCGCGGCGCCGGTGAGTTGCAGCGCCATCAGGAAGTCCGACGCCATGCGCACGCCCGGCGCCAGCGCGTTCGGCATCGGCACATGGGTCGGCCGGCCCGCCCCGGCAGCCATTGCCACATGGTCGAAGCCCCAGTCGAACGCCTCGTCCAGCCCGAGCGTGCCGCCGAAGCGCACGCCGCCGACCATTGTGAACGCCGCGCGCCGCTCCAGAAGCAATCGGACCAGCTTGAGGAAGTTCTTGTCCCAGCGCACCGTGATGCCGTATTCGGCGACGCCTCCGAAGCCGGCCATGACCCTCTCGGACAGGTCCTCGCGGATTTCGGCCATGTCGCGCACGGGCCGGAAGCGTTGCCGCCCGCCCGTCTCGTCCACGCCCGACAGCGCGGCCGGCAGCGGCTCGATCTTCAGCCCGTCGATCGCCACCACCCGATGCCCGTCGTTCATCAGATGGTGCGCAAGGCTGAAGCCGGCCGGGCCGAGGCCGACGACGAGCACCTGCCGGCCGCTCTGCGGGAGCGGCAGCGGGCGGGCGAAGTTCAGCGGATTCCAGCGCGTCAGCAGGCTGTAGATCTCGAAGCCCCAGGGCAGGTCCAGCACATCCTTCAACACCCGCGTCTCGACCTGCGGAATATCGACCGGGTCCTGCTTCTGGTAGATGCAGGACTTCATACAATCGTTGCAGATGCGGTGGCCGGTGGCGGCGCAGAGCGGGTTGTCGATGCACACCGTCGCGAGCGCGCCCAGCGACCAGCCCTCGGTCTTGAGGAGCTGCATCTCGGAGACCTTCTCCTCCAGCGGGCAGCCGGCGAGTTCGACGCCGAAGACCGTCCTGGCGAAGGCTCCCGTGCGGCGCTCGCGCAGCCCACGCGCGCAGCTGTCCTTGCCCTGGTTATGGCAGAAGATGCAGTAATGCGCCTGGTCCAGCGCCGCCTTGAGGTCCATGCCGTCGTCGGTGAGCGCGAAGCCCTCGCGCCGGCGCAGCCGCTGGCGAGGCAGTTCCAGCCCGTCCGCGCCGTTTTCCGTCCTGACCTCGGTATCGATCAGCCGCAGGGGATCGACGCGGGCGGGCTGCTTGAACAGCACGCCCTTGCGGTGGCGCGCCCGCCCCTCCGGATGGTTGAGCGCCCAGGCCGCATAACGCGCCGCCGCCTCCAGCGCCTCCCCGGAGTTCGCCTCGTCGGCGAGCCAGCCGAGGACGGCCTCGGAGAATGCCTCCTCCTCGACCGGCACCGGTATATGGACCCCCAGCGCCGCCTCGACCGCCTCGCCGTCGAGTTCCGCCGCCTCTGCCGGCTTCACCGCCCTGGCGGCGCGGCGCTGCACGAACAGCCGCTTGCAGCGATAGACCGGCGCCAGCGCCGTATGGCGCTCGGACAACGCCGCCGCTTCCGCCTCGATGCCGAACAGGCGGGCGAGAAAACCTTCCAGCCCGGGCGCCAGCGCCAGCACCAGCTCCGCTTCCGCCTTCGGCCCCAGCACATCCGGCGACATGCGCGCCGCTTCGAGGTCCGCCCGAAGTTCCGAATCGAGGCAATCCAGAAACAGCGCGTCGAGCCGCAGCAGCCCGTCGCGGCAATACAAGTCCTCGAAGAGGAAACCGTCGGCTAGGGCGAGTTCGGTCATGGGATGGAAGTTCACCTGGCGCGGCGGGACCTGCCCGGTATTGCCGGGCGCAGCGACGCTCTCTAACTAGGCGTTCCATGTTCGACCGGCAAGCGACCCTGCGCCGCGCCGTCACCGCCTGGCTCCTCTTCATGGCGTGCGCTGTAGCCGCGATGGTTTCGATCGGCGGCATCACACGGCTGACCGAGTCGGGTCTGTCGATGGTGGAATGGCGCCCGCTGATCGGCTGGCTGCCGCCGCTCTCCGAGGCCGAGTGGCAACGGGTTTTCGCCCTTTACCGGGAGACGCCCGAGTTCCGCCGGGTCAATTTCGCCATCGACCTCGACGGGTTCCGAGCAATTTTCTGGTGGGAATATGTCCACCGCCTCTGGGGGCGGCTGCTCGGGGTATTCTTCGCCGTTCCGCTCGCCTGGTTCTGGTTCCGGGGACGGATCGACCGGCCGCTCCGCCCCCGCCTGTTGCTGCTGCTGGCTCTCGGTGCCCTTCAGGGGCTGGTCGGCTGGTGGATGGTGCAAAGCGGCCTCGCCGACCGGCCGGATGTGAGCGCGGCAAGGCTCACGGTGCATCTCGGCATGGCGCTTGTCATCTTCGCCCTTCTCGTCTGGACGGTGCTGGACCGCATCCGCCCGCAGGAGGGCCCGCGCCCGCTTTCGGCCTGGGTGCTGCTCGGCCTGGTCGCCGCTGCCATTGCGAGCGGCGCACTGGTCGCCGGCAACAATGGCGGCCTCATCTACAACAGCTTCCCGCTGATGGACGGCGCCCTGCTGCCGCCGGACTACCGCAGCGAACCGAGCTGGCTCGGCGATGCGCTGGAGAACCCCGCAACGGCCCAATTCCACCACCGGCTGCTGGCGATGGCGGCCTTGCTGGCCGTGGTCGCGGCATGGCTCCGGGCCGGCGGTCTTCAGGCCGAAACGCGCGAGCATGTCCTTCTGGCAGCCGTCCTGCTCCAGGCCGGCCTCGGCCTGGCAACGCTGCTCGCCGTGGTGCCGCTGGGCCTCGCCGCCGTCCATCAGCTCGGCGCCGTGCTCCTGCTGGCCGCCGGCCTGTTGCGCACCCATGGCACCGCTGTTCTCCAAAGTAAAAAATCGGGAAATACTGGCGATTCTATAGCGTTACAGTAAAAGAACGACGATACAGCTAAACAGAAAACAAACCGGATAATACAAATACGGATATCCGTGTCATTGAAAATTCATCGGTCACATGCAAGGTTATACGGGCTCAGTTGTATCGGGATTTGAGGAGTTTTCGCGATGACAGAGCGATTGGTCGAAACAGCCGAGGATGTATCTCGGCTGGCTTTCGGATTCATGGCTTCCAAGGCGCTTTTCGCGGCGCTGCATGTCGATATCTTCAGCCAGCTTGCCGACGGCCCGAAAACGGCGACGGCGCTTGCTGCCAAGACCGGGGTGCCGGTCAACCGGATCACCACGCTGATGACCGCGCTGACCACAATCGGGCTCGTGGACCGCGAGGAAGAGAGCTACTTCAACGGACCCGGCGCTGCGACATTCTTGGTACGCGGCGCGCAGCACGATTTCGGGGATTATCTGCGTTACCAGATCGACCGGCAGATGTATCCGTTCCTGACCCAGTTGAACGAGGTGCTGGACGGAACGCTCGACGCCGATGCGGTGGACAGCTACCAGCACTGGATGTCGGATCCCGACCAGGCGGTGCTTTACAGCGAGGCGCAGCATGCGGGGTCGCTCGGGCCCGGCCGCACGCTGGCGCGCCTGATCGACCTCACCGGCTGCCACAACCTGCTCGATATCGGCGGCGGCACCGGCGCCATGACGATCCGGCTGCTGGAGACGTTCCCCGACCTCGTCTCGACGATTATCGACTTCCCCAATGTCGCAGAGATCGGCTGGCGCTTCATCACCGAGGCCGGGATGGTGGACCGGGTGCGCTATATCCCGGCGGACGCCCTGACGGCCGAATGGCCGACCGAGCAGGACGCGATCCTCATGTCCTACCTGTTCAGCGGCGTTCCCGGCGCCGAGTTGCCCCGGCTGGTGCAGCAGGCCTATGACTGCCTGGCGCCGGGTGGACACTTCATCGTCCACGACTTCATGGTGGAGGACGACCGTACCGGCCCGCCCATGGCGGCGCTCTGGCAATTGCAGCACATGGCCTTCACGCCGGATGCGCGCTCGGTCACGCCCGGCTGGCTGAAGAGCCGGATGCTCGAAGTCGGCTTCACTGTCCCTCGCGACGAGGAAATGGTGCCGGGCATGACCCGGCTGATCCACGCCCGCCGGCCGGAATAGTGCGGCGCGGATTTGACACTGCGGAACCCATGGTAAGCTGTTCCTGGGAGGCGTGTGCGAAGGCGCGTTGCCGCCGTCGCGCGGCGAATCATGACAATTCATGTCATTACAATTCATGACACTTCGATAGGTCTCCACGCCTTCGGGAGCCTGTCCCGGACCCGATTCGGGCGGAGAACGCCGCCACTGCCTTGACAAGGCGGGAGAGCGCCGGCTAACCGGGTCATAAAGGCGTCACTGGGCTTTGCTCTTATGGGCGCCGGGCAAACTGGAGCGGCAGGCACCATGCTGACCTCGACCGGGACAGACCCGCAGATTGCGGCGCGGCAGCGATGGATGGGCGTTCTGGCCAGGGCGGAAGACGGCGCGCTGGAAGCCGCCTGGGCCGGCCTTGCCGACAGGCCCGAATACCGTTTTCTGCGGCCCCCGGAGACGGGCCTCGTCATGGTTCGCGGACGCGCGGGCGGAACGGGAAGCGCCTTCAATACGGGCGAGATGAGCGCGACGCGCTGCGCCGTCCAATTGGAAGGCGGCGAGGTCGGCATCGCCTATGTGGCGGGGCGCAGCGCCCGCCATGCCGAACTGGCGGCAGCGTTCGACGCCCTGCTGCAGCAGCCGGAGCTTTGGGAGACCCTGGAAGAAACGGTGATTGCGCCGCTGGAGACGGACCAGCGGGCCCGGCGCGAAGAGAGCCGCGCGAATGCCGCCCGGTCGCGGGTCGAGTTCTTCACCATGGTCCGTGGACAGGACTGACCCCGTGTCAGCGCAAAGCAATGGAGCAGCCCTCCAACCCGGGTTCGGCTCGCCGGTCCCGGACAGCCAGCAGGTGTTTCGCCGTGTGCTCGAGGCGATGTCGGAGCCCGGTTCCGTACAGCACATCGCGGTCGAACTGACCCCGCCGGCGCCGCTGGACTGCGCGACCGCCGCGGTCTGCCTGACCCTGCTGGATTTCGAGACTCCGGTCTGGCTGGACGCTGCGGCGGATTGCAACGAAACGCGGGCCTGGCTGCGCTTCCATTGCGGCTGCCCGCTGGCCGCGAACGCCGGCGCCGCGCGCTTCGCCGTTCTGGCCGCTCCCGCAGCGATGCCGCCCCTCGCCGATTTCCAGCTCGGCTCGGAGGCCTATCCGGACGAGAGCGCGACCCTCGTCGTGCAGGTCGCGTCCCTCGAAGCGGGCGAGACGATTGCGCTCGGCGGTCCCGGCATCGAAGATTGCCGGGACTTCCGCGCGGCCGGCGTCGCGGAAGGTTTCTGGAAGCAGCGCCGGGAGCTGGAGTCCCTGTTTCCCCAAGGCGTGGACCTGGTTTTCGCGGCCGGCGCGAGCCTGGCGGCCGTGCCGCGCTCCACGCAGGTGAGGTTCTAAGATGTATGTTGCGGTCAAGGGCGGCGAGAAGGCCATAGAGGCGTCGCACCGCCTGCTGGACACGGCCCGGCGCGGCGATCCCTCCGTGCCGGAAGTCTCGACCCGGCAAATATCGGAGCAGCTTTCGCTGGCCGTGGACCGGGTCATGGCCGAAGGCTCGCTCTACGACCGGGAACTCGCGGCCCTTGCGATCAAACAGGCCCAGGGAGACCTCATCGAAGCCGTCTTCCTGCTGCGCGCCTATCGGACGACCTTGCCGCGCCTCGGCAATAGCGAGCCCGTCGATACGGAACAAATGACGATCCGACGGCGGATTTCCGCCACCTTCAAGGATGTTCCGGGCGGCCAGATTCTCGGCCCGACCTACGATTACACGCACCGCCTGCTGGATTTCCGGCTCGCCGATGAAGGCGGGTCCGGCGGCGAAGGCCCTGCTCCGGAGGAAGACCGCGTTCCGCCGCCCGACGAGCCGGTCCCCCGCGTCGTGGACCTGCTGGGTCGCGAAGGCCTGATCGAAGAGGAAGCCGCCCCGGACACCGCCGAGGCGCGGCCGGCGGACATTACGAGGGAGCCGCTGAGATTCCCGGCAGGCCGTGACGCCCGGCTCCAGGCGCTCGCGCGCGGCGATGAAGGGTTCCTGCTCGCGCTCGGCTATTCGAGCCAGCGCGGATTCTCGAACAACCATCCCTTCGCCGGCGAAATCCGCTATGGCGCGGTCGCGGTCGAGATCGTGCCCGAAGAGCTCGGCTTCGCCGTCGAGATCGGCGAGATCGAGGTGACCGAAGTGCAGATGGTCAACCAGTTCAAGGGCAGCGCCAAGGCACCGCCCCAGTTCACGCGCGGATACGGGCTCGTCTTCGGCCACCAGGAACGGAAGGCCATGTCCATGGCCCTCGTGGACCGCGCCCTCAGGTGCCGCGAGCTGGACGAAGCGGCAGTCTCACCGGCGCAGGATGAGGAGTTCGTCCTCTACCACAGCGACAATGTCGAGGCGTCCGGCTTCGTGCAGCATCTGAAGCTGCCGCACTATGTGGATTTCCAGTCGGAGCTGGAGCTTGTCAGGAAGTTGAGAGCGGAATTCGAAACCCCGCCGGCCGAGGCGGCGGAATAGACGCGATGGCAGCCACCGACGCATCCACCGGCCCCGACGCCGCCGCACCGGCGGAAGAAGGCTACAATTTCGCCTATCTGGACGAGCAGACCAAGCGGATGATCCGCCGGGCGATCCTCAAGGCCGTCGCCATTCCGGGATACCAGGTGCCGTTCGGCAGCCGCGAAATGCCGCTCCCGTTCGGCTGGGGCACCGGCGGCATCCAGGTCACGGCCAGCATTATCGGGCCCGACGACACGCTCAAGGTGATCGACCAGGGCGCCGACGACACGGTCAATGCGGTCAGCATCCGCAAATTCTTCGCACGAACCGCGGGCGTCGCCACCACCGACCGCACCGAGGATGCCACGATCGTCCAGACCCGGCACCGGATACCGGAAACGCCTCTCGGGGACGGCCAGATCCTCGTTTACCAGGTACCCATCCCCGAGCCGCTGCGCTGGCTCGAACCGAGGGAGACCGAGACGCGCAAGATGCACGCGCTGCAGGAATACGGCCCGATGCATGTCCGCCTGTATGAGGACATTGCCCGGTTCGGGCATATCGCGACTTCCTACGACTATCCCGTGCGCGTGAACGACCGCTATCTGATGCGGCCCTCGCCCATTCCCAAGTTCGACAATCCGAAGATGGACCGCAGCCCGGCGCTGCAATTGTTCGGCGCAGGCCGGGAGAAACGGATCTACGCCATTCCCCCGCACACGAAGGTGCGGAGCCTCGATTTCGACGACCACCCGTTCGAGATCCAGAAATGGGACGATGTGTGCGCGTTCTGCGGGTCGGGCGACAGTTTTCTCGACGAGATCGTCACCGACGACCGGGGCGGGCGCATGTTCCTGTGCTCGGACACGGACTATTGCGCGAAGCGCCGCGAGGCCGGGCACACAGGCGCCGCTACGCAGGCTGCCGGACCGGACGAGGCATAGCATGCGGGCCGACGCCGCACCGCCGCTCCTCTCCGTCCGGGGCGTAACGAAGTTCTACGACAGCATTCTCGGCTGCCGCGACGTGTCGTTCGACCTCTGGCCCGGAGAGGTGCTGGGCGTCGTCGGCGAGTCCGGCTCTGGCAAGACGACGCTGCTGCACTGCATTTCCGCGCGTCTCGAACCCACGGCAGGGACGGTCGAGTACATGACGCGGCAGGACGGCCCGGCAGACATCTACCGCATAAGCGAGCCGGCCCGCCGCCTCCTCATGCGGACCGACTGGGGCTTCGTCCACCAGAACCCGCGCGAGGGCCTGCGCATGGGGGTCAGCGCAGGCGCCAATATCGGCGAGCGCCTGATGGCGGTGGGCGCGCGCCACTACGGCAATATCCGGCGCACCGCCACCGACTGGCTGGACAAGGTCGAGATGGAAGTCGGCCGCATGGACGATCTGCCGTCCACCTTTTCGGGCGGCATGCAGCAACGCCTGCAGATCGCGCGCAACCTGGTGACAGCGCCGCGCATCGTGTTCATGGACGAGCCCACGGGCGGACTCGATGTATCCGTCCAGGCGCGGCTGCTCGACCTGTTGCGCGGCCTGGTGTCGGACCTCAAGCTCGCCGCCGTCGTCGTCACACACGACCTGGCCGTCGCCCGCCTGCTGTCGCACCGGCTGATCGTCATGCGCCGCGGCGAGGTCGTGGAAACAGGCCTCACCGACCAGGTCCTCGACGACCCGCAGCACCCTTATTCGCAGCTTCTCGTGTCTTCGGTAATCCATCCGTGAGGGCAAAGGGCCACAGGCGTTGACGGCCGCAATCGAAATTGAAGGGCTGGCGAAATCCTTCACCCTGCACAACCAGGGAGGCATTCGCCTCTCCGTGCTGGCCGGCTTCGCCCTGGAGGTCCATGAGGGCGAGTGCGTGGCGCTTCACGGCCCTTCCGGCGTCGGCAAGAGCACGGTGCTCCGCTGCATTTACGCGAACTACCGCACCGACCGGGGACGCATCCTCGTCCGGCACCGGAAAGGCGCCGTCGATATGGCGTCGGCGCACCCGAGGCAAATACTCGCCGTTCGCGGCGAGACCATCGGATATGTGAGCCAGTTCCTGCGGGTCATTCCGAGGGTTGCCGCGGAAGACGTGGTTGCCGAGACCCTGCGCAACCGGGGCGCGGACCGCGAGGACGCGGTGAAGGCGGCGCGCGGGATGCTGCAGCGCCTCAACATTCCTGCCGACCTGCACCGGCTGGCGCCGGCTACATTTTCCGGAGGCGAGCAGCAGCGCATCAATCTCGCTCGCGTCTTCGTCGCCGACTATCCCGTCCTGCTGCTAGACGAGCCGACCGCATCGCTGGACCGGGAAAACCGGGAAGTGGCGGTCGTGCTGATTCGCGATGCCGTCGAGAGGGGTGCCGCGGTCGTCGGGATCTTTCACGATTCCCAAGTGCGGGATGCGGTGGCAAACCGGACCGTGCAACTGTCCGCTCTGCGGGAGGCCGCGTGACGATGGGACTGACGATCGCGAACGCCCGGATCGTTACGCCGGATGACATCGTTCACGGGACCGCTGAAATAGAGGACGGCCGGTTCGCGGCGATCGGGGACGGCGTTGCCCGCTCCAGGGAGGTCCTCGACTTCGAGGGCGATTACCTGCTGCCCGGCCTCGTCGAGCTTCACACCGACAATCTGGAACGGCATTTCACCCCGCGGCCCGGCGTCGCGTGGCCGGCGGAGGCCGCGGTGCTGGCCCATGACAGCCAGCTTGCCGCCGCCGGCATTACGACCGCGTTCGACGCCGTGCGCGTGGGCAGCGGGGACGAGGCACGTCCGAAGCATCTGGAGGGCATGGCGGATGTCGTGAAGACGGCGACGCGCTGGGATGTGCTTCGAGCGGAGCATTTCCTGCACATCCGGTGCGAGGTCTCCAGCCCGGACCTGATGGAGCTGTTCTCACCCTTGGCGGACGACCCTCTGGTCCGTCTGGTTTCCCTGATGGACCACACGCCCGGCCAGCGTCAATTCGTCGATCTCGACAAGCATCGCCAGTACTACCGGGGCCGGTACGGCCTGAACGACGCCGAGATGGACGACTATGTGGAGGCCAAGCTGCGGGCGCAGCAGGAGTTCAGCGACCGCCACCGCGCGATGGTCGTCAAGGCAGTGGAAGGCAAGGACGTCACGCTGGCGAGCCATGACGACGCAACCGCAGACCACATCGAGGAAGCCGTGCGCGAGGGCGTGGCGATTGCCGAGTTCCCCACAACGCTCGAAGCCGCCGAGGCGGCGCGGCGGAACGGGCTCACCATATTGATGGGCGCGCCGAACCTCGTGCTCGGAGGCTCGCATTCGGGCAATGTTTCGGCCTTCGACCTCGCTTCTGCGGGGCTGTTGGACGTGCTGTCGTCGGACTATGTGCCGGCCAGCATTCTCCAGAGCATTTTCATCCTGCGGGACCGGGTTCCGGACATGACGCTCCCGTGCGCCGTGGCCCTGGCCAGCTCCAATCCGGCCAATACCGTCGGTCTGGACGACCGAGGCGAGGTTGCGGCCGGCAAGCGGGCGGACTTCATCCGGGTCCGGGAGATCGAGGGCGTCGCGGTTGTCTGCGGGACTTGGCGCGCAGGGCATCGTGTTGTTTAGGCGGGAGCACGGGAATATGTCGGCAGCGGACCGGGTTATCGACATTCTGGAAACGAACGGTGCGGAGCAATACGGAGACGAGGCCGTCAGCCAGCTCCAGCACGCGCTGCAATGCGCGCATCTGGCGGAATGCTCCGGCGCGCCGGATTCGCTCGCGGTTGCGGCGCTGCTGCACGACTTCGGGCACCCGGTCCACAAGCTCGGCGAAGACGCCGCTGCGCGGGGGATCGACGACCGTCACGAGGCGCTGGGGCGCAAATACCTGGCCAGATGGTTCGGCGAGGAGGTCACCGGCCCGGTCGGCCTGCATGTCGATGCCAAACGCTATCTCTGCGCGACCGAGCCTGCCTATTTCGACACCTTGTCGCCAGCGTCCGTGCGGAGCCTGGAGTTGCAGGGCGGCCCCTTCAGCGATGCCGAAGCGGCCCGGTTCATCGCCCGCCCCCATGCGCATGATGCGCTCGCCGTGCGGCGCTGGGACGAACAGGCCAAGGACCCCAAAGCCGTAACGCCGGGCCTCGAACGCTACCGCCTCCATATCGAAGCCTCGATCCGGAATTGACCGGCGTGGAACGCGCCGGGATGGCATCCGACGGTTGCCTGGTGCTCGTCGTGGGCCCGAGCGGCGCCGGGAAGGACACGCTGCTCCGGCGGGCGGCAGCGGCGCTCCGGGACGAGGAGCGCTATTGCTTCGCCCGGCGCTACATCACCCGTCCCGCCGGAGATCCGCATGAGGACCATATCGCGCTGACGGCGGAGGAATTCGCCGCTTGCGAGCGCGCCGGCCGGTTCGGCCTGTCATGGCGCGCGCACGGGCTCTCCTACGCATTGCCCGAATCGGTCCACGACCTGATAGCGGACCGGCGCATCGTCGCGGCCAACGCATCCCGGACCGTCATCCGGCAGGCCCGGGCTTCATTCGCGCGGGTCGGCGTCATTCATGTGACAGCGAGCGCGGAGGTGCTTGCCCGGCGCATCGGGGACAGGGGCCGCGAAACGCCGAAGGAACACGCAGGCCGCCTCGCGCGGTCGGTGCCTGAGCCCGCGACAAGCGGCGATGTCCGGACCCTCGTCAATGACGGCCCGCTGGAAGTCGTAGCCGAGTCGTTTGTCGGGATGCTGCGTTCGTTTGCGGCGTGAGGCCGGGCTGCAGCACCCGCGCCGTTTACTCGGCGGCCTCGGCGGAAACCGGCGCTTCCACGATCCGGGTCTCGAAATTGGCCGGGGCCACGATTTCGAGAACCTCGTAATCCTTCGAGCAGGCGATCTCGCGATGCGGGATGCCGGGGCGCTGGTTGATGCAGTCGCCCTTCTCGATGCGCCGCACGCCTTCGCCCTCATATTCGAACTCGGCCCAGCCGTTCAGCACCATGACGAACTGGAAGGTGCAGTCATGGACATGCCAGTGCTGCACCTCGTCCTTCATTTCCTTGCCGTTCGCCTTGACGATATGAGCGATGTAGTCGCCCTGCGTCGCCCCCTTGATACCGAGGTCCCGGTATTCGAAGATCTCGCGCAGGCCTTCCGTCCAGACGGCCTCGGAAGCCTTGTTTATCGAGAAGTCCCAATTGTCGGTCATGCTGTCCTCCCTTGTTTGCTGCCGGCGATCTTACAACCGCTCCGCCGGACCGTAAATCGCGGCCCGGGGCAACCGCTTTCCGATGCAGATGCTCCCGGACATCCCCGGAAGTGTCATGAAGTGTCATGTTTTGTCATGCGATGTCACGATCTCCGGCGAAACGGCTCCGGTCGCCGCCTCTCCCGAACAGCTTGCCACGCCTTTCCCCAGGTCAAGGCCGGTTCGCCGGCCCGGACCGCGCCCGGCCGCTCCTCCCCGTTCGATCCTGCCCCATCGAACCGGCGGTTCGTGCTATTGAACCTCTTCGGGCAACCGCTCTTGCCGCAAACCGATACGACCGCAACCGGAAGGCGAGGAAACCGTCGATGACCGAAGACCGGGCCGACCTTTCGCAATGGCGCGAGCCGCAGGCGCTCATCGAGACCGGCGCGCTCGAAAAGAGCCTCGGCGAGCCCGGTCTGCGCATCGTGGACTGCACGACCTGGCTCAGACCGGCGGAGCCCGGCGACGACGCCCCCTACCGCGTCGTTCCGGGCCGTGCCGAATATGACGAGGCGCATATCCCCGGCGCCGTCTTCCTCGACATCCAGGGGCAGATTTCGGACCCGGACACGCGCCTCAGGTTCATGGCGCCGTCGGCCGAGCGCTTCGCAGAGGCGATGGGCCGGCTCGGCATCGGGGACGATTGCCGCGTCGTGCTCTACTCGGCCGGCAGCATCATGTGGGCGACCCGTGTCTGGTGGATGCTGCGCGCGTTCGGGTTCGAAGGTGCGGCGGTGCTCGACGGAAGCTGGGAGAAGTGGAAGGCGGAGGGGCGACCCGTCTCCTCCGAACCGGCGCAATACCTCCCGGCGCGCTTCACCGCGGCCCTCAGGCCGGGCCGGTTCGTGGACCGCGACTATGTGCTTTCCCGGCTCGAAGACGCCGGAACCGACATGGTGAATGCGCTCGCGCCCGCGTTTCATCTGGGCGACGGACCGAGCCGCTACGGACGCCCCGGACGAATCCCCGGCAGTGTCAATGTGCCGGCAGCCCGCCTCCTCGACCCGTCGAACGGGGCCTTCGTGCCGTTGGACCGAGCGCAGCGGCTCCACGAGGAAGCGGGCATCGACGGGAGCCGGCAGGTTGTCGCCTATTGCGGCGGCGGCATCTCCGCCACTGTCGGCCTGTTCCTCCTCCACCAGCTCGGCCATGACGACCTCACCCTCTATGACGGGTCGATGGGAGACTGGGCGCCGGATCCCGATCTCCCGATAGAAACGGGTCCGCAACCGCCTTCGCACCGCCGGAGCGAGACATGACACTCCAGTTCCACAAGCTTCATCCCCGTTTCGCCGCCGAAGCGAGCCCGGTCGATCTGCGCACCGTGCATGACGACGAGACCCTGGAGCGAATTCGGGCGGGCATGGACAAACACGCGGTGCTCGTCTTCCGGGACCAGGCGTTCTCGAACGAGGACCAGCTCGATTTCGCCGCCCGGCTCGACGGGGAACTCCACCGCAAGACCGGCATCAGCGTCCTGGAGAAGAACCGCTTCGGCGACGACGCGCTGTCCGATGTCTCGAATGTCGGTCCCGGCGGGGAGGTGCTGGACGCGAACAGCCGGAAGCGCCTCTACAGCCTCGGAAACCGCCTCTGGCACACGGACGCCTCGTTCCAGGACCCGCGCGGCCGCTACTCGATGCTCGCCGCCCTCGTGGTGCCGCCGGTGCCGGCCGACACCGAGTTTGCGGACATGCGCACCGCCTGGGACACGCTGCCGGAGGAGACGAAGGCGGGCCTCGAAGGCCTCCGCGTGCACCATTCCATCGCCCATTCGCGCATGACGCTCGGCTTTGAGTTCTCCGAGGAGGAACGCGAACGGCTCAAGGGCGCGATCCACCCTCTGGTGCTGAACAACCCGCGGACCGGGCGGCGGTCCCTCTACCTTGCTTCGCACGCCTCCCGGATACTGGACCGGCCCGTAGCGGAGGGACGGCTCCTCATCCGCGACCTCATCGAGCACGCGACCCGGCCCGAGCTCGTGTACCGGCACTCGTGGCGGGACGGGGACTTCGTCATCTGGGACAACCGCGCCACGATGCACCGCGCCCGGCCGTACGACGACACCGTATACCGGCGCGAGATGCGCCGCGTCACCACGCTCGACACCGGCGACCCGGCCCGGATCGCACAGCCCGCATAGGTCGGATTTCTCCCGGTTGTCACGGCCTGCGCCGCGCTGGGGCGCCGATGGCGCGCGGGCCGTGAATTCTCGCTTTCCGGAGCTCCTCGAATGAAACCCCTCGAAGACATCCGTGTGCTCTCGGTCACGGTTTTCCTCGCCGGTCCCTTCCTCGGCATGACGCTCGCCCGCTTCGGCGCGGAGGTCATCAAGGTCGAGATGCCAGGCTCGGGCGATCCCATCCGCAATGCCGGCCCCTATCACGGGCCGAAGGGAATCAATGCCGAGCGGCAGACCGAAGACGATCTCTCGATCCGGTTCCTGAAGCGCTCCGAAGGCGTGAAGAGCGTCACGCTCAATCTGAAGGACCCGGAGGGGCGCCGGATGTTTCTCGAAATGGCGAAGCGGTCCGATGTGGTGATCGAGAACCTCTCGCCCGGCTCGATGAAGCGGCTGGGCCTCGGCTACGAAGAGGTCTCCGCCGTCAATCCGGGCATCGTCTATTGCTCTATCGCCGGCTACGGCCAGACCGGCCCCTACAAGGACCTCCCGGCGCACGACCATCAAATTCAGGCCATGTCCGGCATCATGGACATGAACGGCTCTGCGGACGGCCCGCCGACGCGGATCGGCGTGTTCGTCGGCGACCTGGTGACGCCGCTCTACGCCGCCTATTCGATCCTCGGCGCGCTGAGGCACAGGGAGAAGACCGGCGAGGGGCAATATCTCGACGCCTCGATGATCGACACGCTGGCGACACTCATGTTCATGGAACCCATGGAGCATGTGCTGCATGAGGGGCAACCGGTCCGGGCCGGCAATGGCAGCCGGAACGACGTGACCGGCCTCTACCGGCTGGCCGATGGCGATGTGATTATCACGGTGGGCCTGTCGCTCCGCCTCAAGGCCCTGCTTGGCGCGCTCGGCGCCTCCGGGCTTCTGGACGAGGCGCGCTTCGCGACCCCGGAAGACAGGGAAGCAAACATCGACGCATTGCGGGAGGAGATTCAGGCGCGCCTCGGCAGTTACACCTGCGAGAAAGGTATCGCCTTGCTCCAGGGGGCGGATGTCCCGGTCGCGCGGGTTCGCACAATCCGGGAAGCCGTGGAAGACGATCATTTTCGGGCGCGCGGCACGCTCAAGCCCATGTACCGCCAGGGTTCTGACGAACCCGTCGAGCGCGGCATCGTCCCGGGGTTCCCCGTCAAATTCTCCGGCGGCGACCTGCCGGGCCTGGAAGGCGGCGCAAAGCTCGGCCACCACAACCGGGAGGTCTATGGCCGGCTCCTCGATCTCGATGCGACGGCAATGGCCGACCTTGAGGAACGCGGGGTCGTTTAGGGCGGTATCCGACCTTGCCGGACCGGGCCGGACGGGTTGCAGATACTGCCGCCCCGGCCTGCGAGCCGGGGCAGGAACCGGCGGCCCCGCCCTGCCCCGAAGGCGCGGAGACACCCCGTGCGATGCGTCATGAAATGTCATGAGATGTCATGTTCCGCCGCACCGCGCCCGTGTCCGCCCGCCTCTCCGAAGCTCCGTCCGTCCCAATCCTGCATGTCGTTCCTCCATCGCGTTTCGTTCCGTTCGCGCCGCCGCCGGCTTGCCTGCGGCGCGTCCCTGTTTCGCGCGTATCGCATGGGCGCGCGCGCCCGCGTTTGCGCCGGCGCGGTTCGCGCGCCTGATTGCGCGCGCATGCGCGCGCGGGCAAACGCAAGGCGCACGTCTCCCGTCAGTTCCGTTGGGGTTTTTTCGCACCGGCGCGAAGCAGGAGACGAAGCGGCCCGCGGATGCCGCTTGCTCCTGTCCCATCCTACCACAGTTTTACAGGGGTCAAGCCCTTACTGAGAATTATTTCATATTTCATGAACGAATTGCAGCCATCGATCACGGATCCGATGCTCCCGTCATACCATCGGTCGTTGACGGGAACCGATGCCAGAGTCCGGGTTCGGCGACGGTAAGGCGGAGCCGGGGCATTCGCTGCTGCCCGAACGGAGCAACCCCCACTTGTCACCCCGGACGGCGCGGAGCGCCGATCCGGGGTCCAGCCTGTCGAGGCACCTGCGGGCTGCGCCGGCAGTGCTGGGCCCCGGATCGCAGTCCGGGGCGACAATGCGGGCCCGTGATCGCGGCCATGAGGCTCAACTCGAAACCGCTGGTACCAGAGCACAATTCGATCCGGATGAATCGACTGGCGGTGGGCGGATAGCCGCCGGCCTCGTGTCCCGTTCGTCGCCCCGGACTGCGATCCGGGGCCCAGCCCCAACCGTTTCAGCCTGGCGGGAAGGCCGGAAGATGGGCCCCGGCTCTCCGCTTCGCTCCGGCCGGGGTGACGATTGCAGGTTCGGTCCGAAATGCGATCCAAGCCGAAAGGTTCCCGCTCTAGTCCGGGCCGCCCCGCCGTCGGAGGCTTACGGCGTTGGCGGGAGGAGTCCGGGCCCGTCCGCAGACCAGAGACTTGTGTCCTCGCCCAGCGCCCGGCGCAGCGCCCAGGCAAGGCAGTAATTGGACGACAGGACGGGCCTGCCGATCCGCATCGCCGCCGGCGCCAGCGCCGAAAGCGTCGGCATGCCGGTTCCGCTCATCAGCAGCGCCTCGGCGGCATCGGACACGCCGCCATCCAGAGCGGCGAGGGCGTCGGCGCTTCGCAGACCGTAGATCCGGCGCGTGTCCTGCGAGCCCAGGTCGATGGTCATGACCTGGACGATGAGAGCCCCGCAGCCCGCCAATAGGCGACGCCCGCTTCGACGATGTCGGCCGGATAGGGCGCCAGAAGCGCAACGCGCTCGACGCCCAGGACCTCCAGCGCATCCAGGATGGCCTGCGCGGCCGTGACGAACGGACAGCCGAGCCGCGCTTCCGCCCCGGCGACGATCTCCGCCTCCCGCTCCGCCCCGACGAGATAGGACGACCCGGTGCAGGCAAAACCGAAGACATCGGGCCGCAGCACATCGTAGCTGTCCAGCGTGCGGTCGAGCCCGTCATAGTAGTCGATCAGCCGCTCGACGGAGGTCGGCGCGCGGCTCACCAGGCGGGCCGTGAGGATTTCGGCGTCGGGGCGCATGAGCCGCCGCATCTCCGCCTCGACCGTCGGGTTCGCCTGCGGCACTCCGATGCCGACCCAACCGCCGGGGCCGTATTCGCGCTCCATGCGGTCCATGGTGTTGCCCTCCCCGTCTTTCCTCGCGGCAGACAAAGGCCGTTGCCCCGAAACCGCCTCGGGCCGCCGGTTCAGATGTCCAGCGAGGTCTCTCGCTCCCAGTCGCTCAGATGCCGGGAATAGGCATCCCATTCCTGCATCTTGAGTTTCACATAAGCGGATGCGAACTCGGCCCCGAGCGCGCTCTTCAGCACCGAATTGCGGTCGAAAGCCCGGATCGCGTCGAGCAGGTAGCCCGGAAGCCGCCTGGCGCGGCGCAGCTTGTGCCCCTCGGCATACATGTCGAGGTCGCTCCGCTTGCCCGGATCGCGCCTGTGCTCGATTCCGTCGAGGCCGGCCGCCAGGTAGGCCGCCTGCAGCAGATAGGGGTTGGCCGCGCCGTCGGCGAGCCGGAATTCGATACGCCCCTCATCGGGAATGCGCACCATGTGGGTGCGGTTGTTGCCCGTCCAGGTCACGGTATTGGGCGACCAGGTCGCGCCCGACGACGTCACAGGCGCGTTGATGCGCTTGTAGGAGTTCACGATGGGGTTGGTGACGGCGCAGAGCGCTTCGGCATGGTGGAGCACGCCGCCGAGGAAATGCAGCGCGAGATCGGACAGGCCGAGCTCCGTATCCGGGTCATGGAACAGGTTGTTCTTTCCATCCGCATCCCACACCGACACATGCGCGTGGCACCCGTTGCCGGTCAGGCTGAGGAACGGCTTCGGCATGAAGGTGGCGCGCAGCCCGTGCTTCTCGGCTATCGACTTGACCATGAATTTGAAGAAGGCGTGCCGGTCCGCGGTCACGAGGGCATCGTCATAGTCCCAGTTCATCTCGAACTGGCCGTTGGCGTCCTCATGGTCGTTCTGGTAGGGCCCCCACCCCAGGCCGAGCATGGCATCGCAGATCTCGGATACCACATCGTAGCGGCGCATCAGGGCCTGCTGGTCGTAGCAGGGCTTCGAGTCCGTATCGCGCGGGTCCGAAATCCCCGTGCCGTCGGCGTCGATCAGGTGGTATTCGGCCTCGACACCGGATTTCATCCGGAGCCCTTGCGTTGCTGCCCGGGCGACAAGGTTCTTCAGCACAACGCGCGGCGCCTGCTCGACCGGCCGGCCGTCCATGACCAGATCGCCCGCGACCCACGCCACCTCCGGCTGCCAGGGAAGCTGGATGACGCTCGCCGTATCGGGGACGGCCAGCATGTCGGGATGGGCCGGCGTCATGTCCAGATACGTCGCGAACCCCGCGAAACCCGCGCCCGCCTCCTCCATCGCCGGCGCTGCGGCCGCAGGAACCAGCTTGGAACGCTGCATTCCGCGTATATCGGTGAAATTGAAGAGGAAATATCTGACGCCGTTCGCCTTTGCGAATGCTTCCAGCTTGCCGGTCATCGTCATCCTTTCGGTCGTGAAGGGCTCCCGGCGCCGGCGGTCAGGACCGGCCCGGAATCCAGTCGGTGCCCGCCAGCGGAACCCGCGCCATCGCCGCCGCTTCGACGGTAAGGGCGGCCAGGTCCTCCGGTTCCAGATTGTGTATATGGCTCTTGCCGCAGGCCCGCGCGAGGGTCTGGCATTCCATCGTCAGGGTGGACAGGTAGTTGCGCACGCGCCGCCCGCCCTCTTCGGGATCGAGCCTCGCCTCGAGAACCGGGTCCTGGGTCGTCACCCCGACAGGGCAGCGGCCGGTCTGGCACATGTTGCAGGCGCCCGGACGGGTGCCGAGCGCCTCGTAATCCTCGAGGTAGAGCGGCGCATTGCAGTTGAGCGCCATCAGCGCAGCCATGCCGATCGACACGGCGTCGGCCCCGAGCGCCAGCGCCTTGGCGACATCGGCGCCGGTGCGGATGCCCCCCGAAACGATGAGCTGGACCTCGCGGTGGACGCCCAGCTCCTGGAGCGCCTCCACGGCAAGGCGCACGGCCGGCAGCGTCGGAATGCCGACATCCTCGATGAACACTTCCTGGGTGGCGGCCGTGCCGCCCTGCATGCCGTCCACCACCACGGCGTCCGCTCCGGCCTTGACCGCAAGCGCCACGTCATACTGCGTGCGGGTCGCGCCGACTTTCACATAGACCGGCTTTTCCCAGTTCGTGATCTCGCGCAGCTCCTGAATTTTGATCGCGAGGTCGTCGGGCCCCGTCCAGTCGGGATGCCGGCAGGCGCTGCGCTGGTCGATGCCGGCAGGCAGGGTCCGCATCTCCGCCACCCGTTCGGTCACCTTCTGGCCGAGCAGCATGCCGCCGCCGCCGGGCTTGGCACCCTGCCCGACGACCACCTCGATGGCATCGGCCGCGCGCAGATGGTCCGGGTCCATGCCGTAGCGCGAGGGCAGGACCTGATAGACGAGCGTCTGCGAGGCCTCGCGTTCCTCCATCGTCATGCCGCCGTCGCCGGTGGTCGTGCTCGTGCCCATGGCGCTCGCGCCGAGGCCGAGCGCGCGCTTGGCGTTGGCGCTCAGCGCGCCGAAGCTCATGCCGGCAATCGTGACCGGGATTTTCAGCTCCACAGGCTTCGACGCATACCGGGCTCCGATGGTCACGTCGGTGTCGCAACGCTCCCGGTATCCCTCCAGCGGGTAGCGCGACATCGAGGCGCCGAGGAAGACCAGATCGTCGAAGGTCGGCAGGGCGCGATGCGCCCCCGCGCCGCGTATGTAGTAGAGGCCCCGGTCCGCCGCACGGTGTATCTCGGAGATGACATGCGGGGGAAAGGTGGCCCAGGGCCGCTCCGGTCGTTCGCCTGACATGCTGCCGTCCCTAATAGGCCGCCGCGTTGTCGACGCGGAAGTTGTACAATTGGCGCGCAGAGCCGTAGCGGCGGAACTTCGCCGCATCGCCCGCCATGCCGGCCTGCGCCAGCAGCACCTGCAGCCGGTCGGCATCCTCCGCACCCATTTCCTTCTCGATGCAGTCCGCACCGAGGCTCTCGACCCGGCCCTGCACGAAGATTTCCGCTTCGTAGATCGAGTCGCCGAGAAACGCGCCGGCGTCGCCGCAGACGACGAGCCTGCCTGCCTGCGCCATGAAGGCGGACATGTGCCCGATGGAGCCGCCCACCACAATGTCGATGCCCTTCATCGTGATGCCGCAGCGGGCGCTCGCACTGCCCTCGATCACGAGGAGTCCGCCCCGGCCGCTTGCGCCTGCCGACTGGCTGGTGTCGCCGGTCACCCGGACCGTGCCCGACATCAGGTTCTCGGCGACGCCCGTGGCGGCATTGCCCTCCACGGTAACATCCGCCTTCCGGTTCATGCCGGCGCAGTAATAGCCGACATGGCCGCAAATGCGGACATCCATCGCTTCCGTGAGCCCGACCGCAAGCGCATGGCGGCCCTTGGCATTGTTCACGACGAACCGGCCCCCGCCGACCGGGCCGTCGCCCCCCTGGAGGCGCCGGTTGAGCGCCCGGACGCCCAGGACGTCGAGATCGATGGTCTCGGTCGTCATACGTTGCCGCCCCAGGAATAGACCTTTCCCGGCTCGGGCTCCCATACGGCCGCAGCCTCGACATCCGGCAGGCAGGCGAGCGCGCGGAACTCCGAGGCCATGGCGACCCAGTCGTCGTTTTCCGCCATCACGGCCGGCTTGCAGGCAATCGGGTCGCGCAGGACCGAGAAGCCGTCCCTCGTGCCGACCGCGAAAGTGTAGAAGCCGTCGAGGTCCCTGATGCCAGCCTCCAGCGCCTCGGCGATGCTGGCGCCTTCGCCGATCCGCCAGGTCAGGTATCCGGCGGCGACCTCGGTGTCATTATCGGTCTGGAACCGCACGCCCTGTTGCTTGCGCAGCCAGTCGCGCAGGCGGTGGTGGTTGGAAAGCGAACCGTTGTGGACCAGGCAAAGGTCGTCGCCGGTGTTGAACGGGTGGGCGCCCGCGGTCGTCACGGCGCTTTCCGTCGCCATGCGGGTGTGGCCGATCATGTGCGAGCCGGCCATCTGGCTGACGCCGAACCGCGCCAGGACATCCGCCGGCAGGCCGACCTCCTTGTAGATCTCGAGCGCCGAGCCCGAACTCGTCACCCGAAGCTCGGGATGTTCGCCCTCAACCCAGTCCCGCAGCCTCCCTGCATCGACGGAAGCCCTGAGAACGGCATGGTTCGACGCCGGTTCGGCTACAGCCTCGGCGCCCAGCGCCTCGCCCGCCTCCCGCGCCAGGCCGGACCAGTCGTAACCGGGTGCGGTGCTGCACACCGTGACCTTGGCCTGTTCCCGCCCGCCTTCTTCGCGATAGACCGCAAAGCCCGCGCTGTCCGGGCCGCGCTCGGTCATTTCCCCCATCATGGGCGAAAAGAGGCGGCCGAGATGCGGCCTCAGAGCGGGGTTCTTCAGATACAGTCCAACGATTCCGCACATAGCTTCCTCCTCGCGCGAAAGACCCGCCACGGCCGCAGTATAAGGCGGCCGGGTCAGACCTGCAGCGCCACACCGTCATGGCCGGGATCGGCGCCGCCGTCCAGGCGTCCGTCCGCCAGCAGGCGGATGCCATGCACCGCCCCAAAACCGAAAGTCAGCGGGCTGCGGACGATCTCGTAGCCCATTTGCTCCAGCGGCTCGACCGCATAGCCCGGAATGCGGCTCGAAATGTCGATGGCGTTCGAGGTCGAGGAGAAGCGCGGCGCGGACACCGCCTCGGTCATCGTCATGCCGTGGTCGAGCACATTCAGGATTGCCTGCATCACGCCCATCGCAATCTGCGTGCCGCCCGGCGCGCCCAGCGCAAGGCAGGGCCGGTCGCCCTCGAAGACAACAGTCGGGCAGAGCGAGGAAAACCGGCTCTTGCCCGGCGCAATCGACCCCGCGCGGCCGGGGCGCGGGTCGAAGACCGCCATGCAGCCGTTATACATGAAGCCCAGCCCCGGCGTGATGACGCCCGACGGCATGCCCAGCGAATGGGTCATGGTGGCGATGCCGCCCTCGCGGTCCACGGCGACGACATGGGTGGTGCCGGGCGGCTCCGGCGCAACCCGCGTCACCGAGGCCCGCTCGCCGCGCTGGATTTCGCCGGCGAGCTCCGCGCCGTATTCCTTCGAAAGCAGCCATTCCAGAGGCACGTCGTAGAAGGCCGGATCGCCGATATGGGCGTCCTTGTCGCGCGTCGCCCGCTTCATCGCCTCGCTGACGACGCGCAGATATTCGGTGCTGTTGTGCCCGAGCGCCGCGAGGTCGAAATGCTCGAGCTGGTTCAGCATCTGCAACACCTGCACGCCGCCGCCCGGCGGCCGGTTGGAGGCGACGCGCCAGCCGCGGTAGCCGGTCCAGATGGGCTCTGCGCGGGTCGTGCGGTAGGCGGCGAGGTCGGCGGCCGTCATCAGCCCGCCATTGGCGCGCATGTCGGCGTCGATCTCCTCGGCGATCTCGCCGGTATAGAAGATGTCCGCGCCGCCCCTGGCGATGCGCTCCAGCGTGCGGGCGAGGTCCGGATTGCAGATACGGTCGCCAGTGCCCTTGATGCGTCCGTCCTCGTGGAAATAGACGGCCCGCCCGGTGGCCGAGAAGGCATTGCGCTCGCGGTTGGCGGTGCGGCCGAGTTGCTCGGTCTGCCGCCACCAGAAGTCCACATGCGGGCGCACGATGAAGCCCTCGCGGGCCTGGGCCACGGCAGGCGCGCAGATATCCGCCCAGTCCCAGCTTCCGAACTCGGTCACGGCCTCGAAATATGCCTTTAGCGAGCCCGGCGTGGTAATCGACTGGTAGCCGAGATCGTTGACACGGCCCTTCAGGATGAAGCCGAAGCCGTCGCGGGTCTCGCCCTCCAGCAGCCCCTCCCACATGGCCGGATGCGCCGCGAGCGGCGTCTTGCCGTGGAAGTCGATGCAGCAGTGAACGCCCCTCGACGGCAGGAAGATGTGGCAGGAGCCGAACCCGGCCACACCGCACATCTGCGGATCGACCACGCCCTGCACGAGCGCGGCGGCAATGGCGGCATCGACGGCATTGCCGCCCTGCTGAAGCACGCGGGCGCCGGCTTCGGCGGCCTCGGGCTGAGCGGCAACGATCATGGCGGGGCGGGTCATGGCGACATCTCCCTGCGGGCGGCGGAGCGTAGCCCAAGAGCCGAGTTGATGGCGAGCGCGGCGACGATGACCGCCCCGGCCACCAGCACTGCCGGCGTCGGCGCCTCGCCGGCACCGAGCCACACCCAGAGCGGCCCAAGCAGCGTTTCGAGCAGCAGCAGCAGCCCCACTTCGGCCGCCGGGATGTAACGCGGCCCGGTGCTGATGAGCGCGACCCCCACCGGCAGGACCAGGCCGGCAAGCAGCACCATCCAGACTATGCCCGTTTCCGGGACCGAGAAGGGCGAGGCGAGGGGGAACGCCAGAAGCGCCGCCGCCAGATTGCCCCAGATCGGCACAGGCAACGTACTCGCGGCACGAATGGAGCGCAGGAGCACGAAATAGGCGGCGAGCGCTACCGCCGCGGCGGCGGCGCAGAGGTTGCCGGCGAAGCGTCCGTTCTCCAGATCGTCGGCAAAAATTACGGCGACGCCGCCGGCCACCGCAACCGCCGCGGCCCAGGTGCGGCGCGGCACGGGCTCACCGAGGAAAAGGCGCCCGATCAAGGCCGCGGCAAGCGGCGAGCCGGCGAGCACCACCAGCACATTGGCGGCCGTTGTAAGCGCCAGCGCCCACACGAAACAGTTGCCGACCACGACCAGGAGCGCGACGCCCAGCAGCCGTCGCGGCCCGAAGCGGAAGATGTTGCGAACACCCTCCCGGCCCTCGACCGCACACACCAGCAGGGTGAGTCCGGCTGCAATGCCGACACCGCGCCAGAACACCAGGGTCCACGGGTCGGTGTCGACCAGCCGCACCAGCAGGGTGTCGGGCGTGACGACGAGGACGCCAACGAATGTCAGCGCAAGCCCGCGGGCATACTGCGAATGCATGGGAGGCCGAACGGCTGTGCCGCGGCCCGGCAGCGCGTCAGGCGGCGTCGCTCAGGTCTGCCATCTCGTCTCGCTCGGCGGTGGGGCCGCTGTCCTGGCCCTTGGCGGCAATATCCCGGTCCACGAATTCGATGACCGCCATCGGCGCCATGTCGCCCTTCCGGAAGCCCGCCTTGAGGACGCGCGTATAGCCGCCCGGCCGGTCCGCATAGCGCTCGCGCAAGACCGAGAACAGCTTTGCCACCATGGCATCGTCACGGAGCTGCGCGAATGCCTGCCGGCGCGCGTGGAGGTCGCCGCGCTTGGCCAGCGTGACCAGCCGTTCCACGACCGGCCGCAAATCCTTGGCCTTGGGCAGCGTGGTGCGGATCTGTTCGTGCTTGATGAGCGCGTTCGCCATGTTGGAGAACATCGCCTTGCGGTGGGCCCAGCTCCGGTTGAGTCGCCGGCCCTGTTTGCGATGGCGCATCGCCTTGCCCCCTCCAGCTCAGAACGGCTCGTCGAGCCGCTTGGCGAGCTCCTCGATGTTGTCCGGCGGCCAGTTCAGCACTTCCATGCCGAGGTCCAGCTCCATCGTCTTCAGCAGTGCCTTGATTTCGTTCAGCGATTTCCTGCCGAAATTCGGCGTGCGGAGCATTTCGTTCTCGGTCTTCTGCACCAGGTCGCCGATATAGATGATGTTGTCGTTCTTCAGGCAGTTCGCCGAGCGGACGGAAAGCTCCAGCTCTTCGACCTTGCGCAGCAAATGCGCGTTGAACGGCAGATCGACCGCCCGGCCCTCGGGCTGCGACTGCTGCAGGTCCTCGAAATTCACGAAGAGTTGCAGCTGGTCCTGCAGGATGCGGGCAGCGTAGGCGACGGCATCTTCCGGCGAGACGGACCCGTCGGTCTGCACGTCGAGCAGCAGCTTGTCGTAGTCCGTGGCCTGCCCGACGCGGGTCTGCTCGATCCGGTAGGACACCTGGCGTACCGGGCTGTAGATGGCATCGACCGGGATCATGCCGATGGGCGCATCCTCCGGCCGGTTATCGGACGCCTGGACATAGCCCTTGCCGTTCTCGACCGTCATTTCCATGCGCAGGTTGATCCCACGGTCGAGCGTGCAGATGACATGGTCGAGGTCCATGATCTCGATGTCCGAGCCCGCCTGGATGCGCCCGGCAGTCACCACGCCCGGCCCGGTCGCGTCCAGCACCATCCGCCTCGGCCCGTCGGAATGCTTGCGCAGCGCCAGCCCCTTGATGTTGAGGACGATATCGGTGATGTCCTCGCGCACGCCGGGGATCGACGAGAATTCGTGCAGCACGCCGTCGATTTGCACCCGGGTGACGGCCGCGCCCTGCAGGGAGGACAACATGATCCGCCGGAGCGCGTTGCCCAGCGTGATCCCGAAACCGCGCTCGAGAGGTTCGGCCGCGATGACCGCCGAACGGCCGGGGTCGCCTCCGCCTTGCAGGTCGAGCTTGCCGGGTTTGATGAGAGCCTGCCAATTTTTATGCGTGAACGATGTGGGCATCGTTTCGTTTCTATCCCTGCCGAGAGAGCCGGCCCGCTGGTTGCTATCGGGTGCTGCGGTCACACGCGCCGACGCTTCGGCGGGCGGCAGCCATTGTGCGGTATCGGCGTCACGTCGCGTATCGATGTGATCGTGAAACCGGCCGCCTGAAGTGCGCGCAGTGCGGATTCGCGCCCCGAACCCGGCCCGCGCACATTGACGTCGAGCGTCTTCACGCCGTGTTCCTGCGCCTTGCGGGCGCAGTCCTCAGCGGCGATTTGCGCTGCAAACGGAGTGGACTTGCGCGAACCCTTGAAGCCCTGCCCCCCCGCCGACGACCAGGCGATCGCATTGCCCTGGACATCGGTGATGGTGATCATTGTGTTGTTGAACGTCGCATTCACATGCGCGACGCCCGAAGAAATGTTCTTGCGCTCGCGCCTGCGCACGCGAGTGGCAGCTGGCCTCGCCATCCTCGACCGGTTCCTTCTTTGTTTATTTCTTCTTGCCGGCGATCGGCCGCGCCTTGCCCTTGCGGGTGCGCGCGTTGGTGTGCGTGCGCTGGCCGCGCACGGGAAGCCCCTTGCGGTGGCGCTGGCCGCGATAGCAACCGAGATCCATCAGGCGCTTGATATTGATCGCCACCTCGCGCCGCAAATCGCCCTCGACCATATAGTCGCGGTCGATAGCCTCGCGGATGCGTATGACCTGATCCTCGGTCAACTGGTTGACCCTGTATTCCAAGGGCACCCCCGCCTTCCCACAGATCTCCCGCGACTTGGCGCGGCCGATGCCATGGATATAGGTCAGGGAGATCTCAACGCGCTTTTGCGTCGGAATGTTGACGCCGGCTATTCGCGCCACTCCTCGGACTCCTCATGGGCTGGATCGCTAGAACAGCGCAACATACGCCCCGCCGCGGAAACCGTCAACTGCCCGAAGGCCTGTCGCCGGCTTCCCCGCCAAGCGCAACATCGATTTGTCGGGAAACCTCGCCGATTTCCGCCATGCCGTCAACCCGGCGCAACAGGCCCCTCGTTTTGTAGTAGGGCAGGATCGGCGCGGTCTGGCCGCGATAGACCCTGAGCCGCTCCCGGACCGTATCGGCGCTGTCGTCGGGCCGGCGCTCGAAATCCGAGCCGCCGCATATGTCGCAGCGCCCCGCCCCGGCCGGCTGCTTGAACCGGTCGTGATAGCCTTCCCCGCACTTCCTGCAGGTGGACCGGCCGGAAATGCGTTCGACCAGCAAGTCCTCATCCACATCGAGCAGGAGAACGGCCGTCAGCGGCGTCCCTTTTTCGTCCAGCAGGGCGTCGAGCGCCTTGGCCTGCGCGGTCGTGCGCGGGAAGCCGTCGAGGATGAAGCCGCCGGCGCAATCCTCCGCGTCGATCCGCCTGGAGATGATGCCGATCATGATCTCGTCGGGCATCAGCCGGCCCGATTCCATCACCGCCGCGGCCTGTTTGCCGAGCTCCCCGCCACCGGCGATTTCCGCGCGCAGCATGGCACCGGTGGAAAGCTGCGGCAGCCCGCGCCCTTCTGTCAACCGCCTCGCCTGCGTGCCCTTGCCCGCGCCGGGCGGACCCAGCAGGACCAGGATCATCTCCGCCGACCCCGCAGCCTCGACTTCTTTATCAGGCCCTCATATTGATGCGCGATCAGGTGGCTCTGCACTTGGGCCACGGTGTCCATCGTCACATTCACGACGATCAGCAGGCTGGTCCCGCCGAAATAGAACGGCACGGCGTATTGGGAGATCAGGATCTCCGGCATGAGGCATACCAACGCCAGATAGGCCGCGCCGACCGTCGTCAGCCGGGTCAGCACATAGTCGAGATAGACGGCGGTGTTCTTGCCGGGCCGGATGCCGGGAATGAACCCGTTATAGCGCTTCAAATTGTCCGCCGTCTCCTCCGGATTGAAGACGATTGCGGTGTAGAAGAAGCAGAAGAAGACGATCATCGCCACGTAGAGCAACAGGTAGAGCGGCTGGCCGTGCCCGAGATAGGCGGCAATCATGCCGAGCACGCCCTCTTCGCCGCCCGGCGTGGCGCCGGCCGCGCTGAACTGCGCGATGGTGAGCGGCATCAGCAGCAGCGAGCTCGCGAAGATCGGCGGGATCACGCCGGCGGTATTCAGCTTCAGCGGCAGGTGGGAGCTGTCGCCGCCATACATGCGGTTGCCGACCTGGCGCTTGGGATACTGGACGATCAGCCGGCGCTGGGCGCGCTCCATGAAGACGATGAAGGCCACCACCGCCACCGCCATCGCCAACAGGCCGAGAATGAAGGCCGTGGACATCTGGCCCGTCCGGCCGAGCTCGAACATCTGTCCGAGCGCAAGCGGCAGGTTCGCCACGATACCCGAGAAGATGATGAGCGAGATGCCGTTGCCGACGCCGCGCTGGGTGATCTGCTCGCCGAGCCACATCAGGAAGACCGTGCCGCCAACGATCGTCACGACCGTGGTGAACTTGAAGAACAGGCCGGGGATCAGCACGGCCGAGCCGGACGGTCCCGCCATCGCCTCCAGGCCGCTTGCAAGGCCGTAGCCCTGCACCGCCGCCAGCAGCACCGTGCCATAGCGGGTGTACTGGTTGATCTTCTTGCGGCCCGACTCGCCTTCCTTCTTCAGCGCTTCCAGCTTCGGGCTGACGGCGGTCAGCAACTGCATGATGATCGCCGCCGAGATGTAGGGCATGATGTTGAGGGCGAAGATGCTCATCCGGCTGAGCGCGCCGCCCGCGAACATGTCGAACAGGCCGAGCACGCCGCCCTGCTGCTGGGCGAACACTTCCGCCAGGATCGAGGCATCGACGCCCGGGATCGGGATGTAGGTGCCGAAGCGGTAAACGATCAGCGCGCCGAGCGTGAACCAGATGCGCTTCTTCAGCTCCGTCGCCTTGGCGAAGGCGCCGAAATTCACATTGGCTGCGAGACGCTCGGCAGCGGAAGCCATGGCCCCCGGTTACCCTTCCGCCGGCGCGGCGTTCAGCACCGTCACACTGCCGCCCGCGGCCTCGACCGCCGCAACCGCGGCCTTCGAGGCGCCGGCCACCCGGAGGTCGAGCACCGTCTTGAGCTCGCCCCCCGCAAGCAGCCTTATGCCGTCGCGCGCCCGGCGCACGACGCCGGAGGCAACGAGCGCCGCCGCATCGACCGGTTCGGCCGGGTTCAACTTGCCGGCCTCCACCGCAATCTGCAGGCGGCCGAGATTAACCGCCTGGTAGCGGGCGCGGAACCGATGATTGTTGAAGCCGCGCTTGGGCAGCCGGCGGTAGAGCGGCATCTGCCCGCCCTCGAAGCCGTTGAGGGCCACGCCGCTGCGGGAATTCTGGCCCTTGACGCCCCGGCCCGAGGTCTTGCCCTTGCCGGAGCCGATACCGCGCCCGACGCGCTTGGCCGTCTTGTGCGCGCCCGGATTATCGGAGAGTTCGTTCAGCTTCATCGCGTCTTCGTCCTCGCTCACCTCTCAAATCGGAGGCGGACAGCCCTCATTCAACCTCTTCCACGCGCACCATGTGCCGCACCTTGGCGATCATGCCCCGCACTGCCGGGGTGTCCTCCAGGATGCGCGACCGGTTCATCTTGTTCAGCCCAAGGCCGATCAGCGTCTCGCGCTGGACCTTGGGCCGCCGGATCGGCGAACCCGTCTGCGTGACTTTCACACGTTTTGCGGCCCCGTCATTCATTTTCGACAGCCTCCGCCGGCGTTTCCGCTTCCTCCGCGGAATCGTTGGCGGGCGGGCGCGGCCCGAACAAATCCGACGGCCGCTTGCCCCGCCGCTGGGCCACCATGCGCGGGCTGGCCGTGCGGGACAGCGCCTCGAAGGTAGCCTTCACCATGTTATGCGGATTGGAAGTGCCGAGCGACTTGGCGACCACATCCTGAATGCCCAGCGCCTCGAACACGGCGCGCATCGGGCCGCCGGCGATGACGCCGGTGCCCTGCGGCGCCGCGCGAAGAACCACCCGGCCGGCGCCGAAACGCCCGCGCACGTCGTGATGGAGGGTGCGCCCGTCCTTCAGCGGCACCCGGCGCATCGCGCGCTTGGCGCGCTCGGTCGCCTTGCGAATCGCCTCGGGCACCTCGCGCGCCTTGCCGGCGCCGACGCCCGCCCGTCCCTGGCCGTCGCCAGCCACGACCAGCGCCGAGAAGCCGAACCTCCGGCCTCCCTTCACCACCTTGGCGACGCGGTTGATCGAGACGAGCTTCTCGATGAACTCGCTCTCTTCGCGATCCCGCCCGCGATCCGACCTCGGTCCCCGTGCCATGCTGCCCCGTCTTCCTCCTGCGCTCCTGCCCGCGGTTCCCGTCAAAACGAGAGGCCGCCCTCTCGGGCGGCGTCGGCGAGCGCCTTGACCCGTCCATGATACTTGTAGCCGCCGCGGTCGAAGACAACTTCCGTCACCCCCGCCGCCGCCGCACGTTCCGCCAGCCTTGCGCCGACGGCCTCTGCCGCCTGCCGGTTGCCGGTTGCCGGCCCCTCGCGCAGTTCTTTCTCCAGCGAAGAGGCGGCGGCAAGCGTTCTGCCTTGCCCGTCGTCCACGACCTGCGCGTAGATATAACGGTTGGAACGGAACACCGACAGGCGCGGGCGCCCGTCGCCGGCCTTCCTGAGGCCGTAGCGCACGCGCCGTCTGCGCCGCTCGAAGAGTTCCCGTGTCGTCAGCATCGCGCGCCTCTACTTCTTCTTGCCTTCCTTGCGGAAGATGTATTCGCCCTCATACCTGACGCCCTTGCCCTTGTACGGTTCGGGCTTGCGCCAGGCGCGGATCTCGGCTGCAACCTGACCGACGCGCTGCCGGTCGGCGCCGCTGACCGAAATCGCCGTCGGCCGCTGGCAGACGATCTCGATGCCATCGGGAATCGAATATTCGATCGGATGGCTGTAGCCGAGCGCCAGCACCAGAACGCGGTCCTTCACTTCGGCGCGGTAGCCGACGCCGGTGATCTCAAGATTGCGGGTGAAGCCCTGGCTCACGCCGGTCACGATGTTCTGCGCCAGCGCGCGGGTCGTGCCCCACATGGCGCGGGCCTGCTTGGACTCGTCGCGCGGCCGCACCGTAATGCGCCCGTCGGCGAGCTCGACTTCGACCAGTTTCTCGGAAACCGGGAAACTGAGTTCGCCGAGTCGGCCCTTCGCGCTCAACACCGCGCCTTCGTAGCGGACCTCGGCCCCATCGGGGACCGTGACGGGATTTTTGCCTACGCGGGACATCAGAACACCTGACAGAGGACTTCGCCGCCGACATTGAAGGACCGCGCCTCGTGGTCCGACATCACACCGCGCGGCGTGGACAGGATCTGGATGCCGAGCCCGTTATTGAAGGGCTTGAGATCCTTGATCCGGGAATAGACCCGCCGGCCCGGCTTGGAAACCCGCTGGATCGAGCGGATCACCGGCTGGCCTTCGTAATATTTGAGCTCGATACGCAGCTCACCGGCCGCGCCTTCGTGGCTTTCCTGATAACTGCGGATATAGCCCTCGCGCGCCAGAACCTGCAGCACATTCATGCGCAGCTTCGACTTCGGCGACACGACATGCGGCTTTCCGGCCCGCTGTCCATTGCGGATACGGGTGAGCATATCGCCGAGAGAATCGCTCATCGACATGGGATGGCCGCCTCCTTTCCTACCAGCTCGCCTTGACGACGCCGGGCACCTGCCCTCGCGACGCCAATTCACGGAGTGCAATTCGCGACATCCGGAACTTGCGGTAATAGCCGCGCGGCCGCCCGGACATCTCGCAACGGTTGCGCAGCCGCACCTTGGCGCCGTTGCGCGGCATGGCTGCGAGCTTCAGCGACGCGACGAAGCGTTCGTCCGGCGCGAGCGACGTATCGCGTACCGCTACCCGCAACGCCGTACGCCTCTTGGCATACTGCGCCACGAGCCGACGGCGCTTCTTGTCCCGCTCCACCATGCTGACCTTGGCCATGGGCGTTCCTATCCTCCCTCGCGCTTTACCGCTCGAACGGCATGTTGAGGCCGCCGAGCAGCGCCCGCGCTTCCTCGTTCGTGCGGGCCGTGGTGCAGATGACGATGTTCATGCCGCGAATCGCATCGACCCTGTCGTAGGAGATCTCGGGAAAGATGATCTGCTCCCGGATCCCGAGCGAATAGTTGCCGCGGCCGTCGAAGGCCCTCGACGACACCCCGCGGAAATCGCGCACGCGCGGCAGGGCGATGGTCGTCAGCCGGTCGAAGAATTCCCACATGCGCGTCCGGCGCAGCGTGACCTTGCAGCCGATCGCCATCCCCTCGCGCAGCTTGAAAGCCGCGATCGACTTCCGCGCCCGCATCACCATCGGCTTCTGGCCCGCGATCGCGGTCAGGTCCGCAACCGCGGCCTCGATCTTCTTGCTGTCGCCCACGGCTTCGCCGACGCCCATGTTCAGCACGATCTTCTCGAGCGCCGGCACCTGCATCGGATTGGCGTAGTCGAATTGGTCGACCAGCACCGGGCGCACGGTGTCGCGGTAAATGTCCTGGAGACGAGGCATGGCGCGTCCCCTCCTACCGGTCGATGACCGTGTCGGAGCCGCGCGCGAAGCGGACCTTGCGGCCGTCTTCCAGCTTGCGGAACCCGACACGGGTCGGCTTGTCGGTTTCGGGGTCGATATGGGCGAGGTTCGAAAGGTGGACCGTCGCCTCGATTTCCTCGACGCCGCCCGGCCCCTGTGCGCTGCCGCGACGGTGCTTGGTGACCATGTTGACCCCCTGCACCACGGCGCGCTCCTTGTCCGGCAGCACGCGCAGCACTTCGCCGCGCTTGCCCCGGTCGCGGCCGGTCAGCACCGCCACCCGGTCGCCCTTGCGAATACGCGCCGCCATCACAGCACCTCCGGGGCGAGCGAGATGATCTTCATGAACCGCTTGGCGCGCAGCTCGCGCGTCACCGGGCCGAAGATGCGCGTGCCCACCGGCTCGTTCTGCGGGCTCAGGATGACCGCGGCATTGCGGTCGAACCGGATCGCCGTGCCGTCGGGCCGGGTCACTTCCTTCTTGGTGCGCACCACCACGGCGCGGCGGATTTCGCCCTTGCGCACGCGGCCGCGCGGGATCGCCTCCTTGACGGACACGACGATGATGTCGCCCACCGACGCCGTGCGGCGGCCGGTGCCCCCGAGCACCCGGATGCACTGCACCCGGCGCGCGCCGGAGTTGTCCGCAACATCGAGACTGGTCTCGACCTGGATCATGCCCCGGCCTCCCCGGACGCCCGGTCCTCGCCCACGCGGGCGAGCGCCGTCCAGCGCTTACGCCTCGAGATCGGGCGGTGCTCTTCGATCCGCACGGTATCGCCCTCGCGGTAGCGGTTTTCCTCGTCATGCGCGGCGAACTTCTTCGAGCGCGTGATGAACTTCTTGTAAAGCGGATGGCGAACGCGGCGGTCGACGCGGACAATGATCGTCTTGTCCATCTTGTCGCTGACCACGACGCCCTGCAGGATTCGTTTCGGCATGGCGGCTCCGTCCTCAGGCCTCGGCCGCCACGCGGCTCTTCTCGCCGAGGATCGTCTTGATCCGGGCGATGTCGCGGCGCACGCGGTGTATCTCGGCGGTGTTTTCGAGCTGGCCCGATGCCTTCTGGAAGCGCAGGTTGAACGCAGCTTTCTGCAGGTCCTCCAGAAGCTCCGAGAGCTCGTCTGCGGTGCGCGCACGCACGTCGATCGCTTTCATGGCGCTATCAGATCCCTTCACGCAAAACCACACGGGTCGCGATCGGCAGTTTGGCGGCAGCGAGCGCGAAGGCGTCGCGCGCCACGGTCTCCGGCACGCCGTCGAGTTCGAACATGATCCGTCCGGGCTTGACCTTCGCCACCCAGAATTCCGGCGAGCCCTTGCCCTTGCCCATGCGCACCTCGGCCGGCTTGGTCGAAACCGGCACATCCGGAAATATGCGGATCCAGACCTTGCCCGCACGGCGCATCCGGCGGGTAATGGTGCGCCGGGCGGCCTCGATCTGCCGCGCGGTGATCCTGGCCGGCGCCGCGGCCTTGAGCCCGTAGCTGCCGAAGTTCAGCGTGGCGCCCCCTTTAGCCATGCCGTGGATGCGCCCCTTCTGCCGCTTGCGGTATTTCGTGCGCTTCGGTTGCAGCATGCCCCGGCCTCCTCAGCGGCCCATCGCGGCGCGTTCTTCCGCGAGCCGCTTGTCCTGCGCCATCGGGTCGTGCGCCATGATCTCGCCCTTGAACACCCAGACCTTGACCCCGCAGGTGCCGTAGGTCGTCTTCGCGGTCGCCTCGCCGTAGTCGATGTCGGCCCTGAGCGTGTGCAACGGCACCCGGCCCTCGCGGTACCACTCCGTGCGCGCAATCTCCGCCCCGCCGAGCCGGCCGCCGACATTGATGCGGATACCGAGCGCGCCGAGGCGCATCGCCGACTGCACCGCCCGCTTCATCGCGCGCCGGAACGCGACGCGGCGCTCCAATTGCTGGGCGATATTGTCAGCCACCAGCCTTGCGTCGGTTTCGGGCTTGCGGATCTCGACGATGTTCAGGTTGACATCGCTGTTCGTCATCTTGCCGAGCGCCACCCGCAGCCGCTCGATATCGGCGCCCTTCTTGCCGATCACCACGCCCGGGCGGGCGGTGTGGATCGTCACGCGCGCCTTCTTCGCCGGGCGTTCGATGACGATCTTGGAGAGGCCCGCATTCTGGAGGCGTTTTTCCAGGAATTCGCGGATCTGCAGGTCCTCGTGCAGCAGGTCGCCATAGTCGCGGTCCGCATACCAGCGCGAGTTCCAGGTTCGGTTGATGCCGAGCCGAAGCCCGATCGGGTTGACTTTATGACCCATCACACACGCTCCTCGACCGCATCGTCTTCTTCGGGGACGAACAGGTCGTCCTCGTCGGGCAGTTCCCGCACCACAAGGCGGAGATTGCTGAACGGCTTCTCGATCCGTCCGACCCGCCCCCGCGCGCGAGGGCGCATCCGCTTCATGACGATCGTGCGCCCGACCGTCGCCTCGGCCACCACCAGCCGGTCGATATCGAGCTCGTGGTTGTTCTCCGCATTCGCGACCGCGGACTGCACGGCCTTGCGCACATCCTCCGCCACGCGCTTCTTCGAGAAGGCGAGTGCATCGAGCGCGGCCTCGATGCCGAGGCCGCGAATGCTCTGGGCGACAAGGTTCAGCTTGCGCGGGCTCGTGCGGATATATTTCACGTAGGCCAGCGCCTCGTTCTCCGCCAGACGGGGTTCTGCCTTGGGTTTGCCCATCGCCTCAGCCCCGCCGTGCTTTCTTGTCCGCCGCATGCCCGTAGAAGGTCCGGGTCGGCGCGAACTCGCCGAATTTGTGGCCGACCATGTCCTCGGTCACCAGGACCGGCAGGAATTTCTGCCCGTTGTGGACGCCGAATGTGAGCCCGACGAATTGCGGCAGGATCGTGGACCGCCTCGACCAGGTGCGGATCACTTCCTTGCGCCCCGACCCGCGCACCACCTCTGCCTTCTTCAGCAGATAGCCGTCCACGAAGGGACCTTTCCAAACCGAACGCGACATGAGCCTAGCCTCTCGTCTTGGCGCGGTGGCGGCTGCGCAGGATCATCTTGTCGGACGCCTTCTTCTTCCTCGTCCGGCGGCCCTTGGTCGGCTTGCCCCAGGGCGTCACGGGATGGCGCCCGCCCGAGGTTCTGCCCTCGCCGCCGCCATGAGGATGGTCCACAGGGTTCATCACCACGCCGCGCACATGCGGGCGCCGGCCGAGCCACCGGTTGCGCCCCGCCTTGGCGAGCGTCTGGTTGCCATGGTCCGAGTTCGAGACCGCGCCGATGGACGCCATGCATTCATGCGGCACCATGCGCGTCTCGCCGGAGCCGAAACGCAGCCGCGCCATGCCGGCATCGCGCCCGACAAGCTGCACATAGGTCCCCGCGGCCCGCGCAACCTGACCGCCCTTGCCCGGCTTCAACTCGACATTGTGGACGATGGTCCCGACCGGAATCCGGCGCAGCGGCATCGCATTGCCGGGTTTCACGTCCACCTCCCGGCCGGCGACCACCGAATCGCCCGGCTGGAGGCGTTGCGGGGCGAGGATGTAGGAAAGCTCGCCGTCTTCATAGCGGATGAGCGCGATGAAGGCGGTGCGGTTCGGGTCGTATTCCAGCCGCTCGACGACGGCCGGCTGGTCCCATTTGCGCCGCTTGAAGTCGATCCGGCGGTATTTGCGCTTGTGCCCGCCGCCGCGCCAGAACACCGTCGTGCGCCCGTGGTTGTTGCGCCCGCCGGTCCCGGTCAGCCCCTCGGTCAGCGCCTTGACCGGCTTGCCCTTGTGCAATCCGGTGCGGTCCACGAGCACCAGCCCGCGGCGGCCCGGCGAAGTCGGCTTGTATTGCTTGAGCGCCATCGCCTCAGATCCCCGTAGCCACGTCGGCCGAGTGACCCTCTTCGAGCGTCACGACCGCCTTCTTCCAGTCGGCGCGCTTGCCCGCAATGCCCCGGAACCGCTTGGTCTTGCCCTTGACCCTCAACGTGTTGACCTTCTTCACCTTCACCGAAAACAGGCCTTCGACCGCCTGGAGGATTTCCGGTTTGGTGGCATCCATGGCCACCCGGAAGGTGATCTGGTTGTACTCGCCGATCAGGGTCGATTTCTCGGTCACGACCGGCGCCCGCAGAACGGCGAGCATGCGCTCGCGTCCGATCCGGGGCGCAGGCCGGCCGATGGCGCGGGCGCGGCTCATGACAGGCGCTCCTCGAGATGGGCGGCCGCCTCGCGGGTCAGCACCAGCACGTCTCGCCGCAGGATGTCATAGACATTGGCGCCTATGCGCGGCAGGACGTCGATACCGACGATATTGGCCGCCGCCCGCCGGAAGTTCTCGTCCACCATCTCGCCGCCCACGACCAGCGCGGAGCCGACCTCCATCTCCCGGAGCCGTTTGGCGAGGTCGCGCGTGCGCCCGCTTTCCAGCGCCAGGTCTTCGACCACGACGAGCTTGCCGGCCTGGGTCTTCGACGCCAGCGCCGCGCGCAGCCCCGCCGCCCGAACCTTCTTCGGCAGCTTGTACGCATGGCTGCGAACCCGAGGCCCGTGCACCACGCCGCCGCCGCGGAAGACATTCGCCGTCGCCGCCCCGTGGCGGGCCCGGCCCGTTCCCTTCTGGCGGTAGATCTTGGACTTCGAACGCGCGATCTCGCTGCGCTCCTTGACCTTGTGGTTTCCGCCGCGCTTTTTCGCACGCTGCCAGTTCACCACACGGGTCAGCAGGTCGCGGCGCACGTCGCCGCCGAACACGCCGTCGGACAGCTCGATGCTGCCCGTTTCACGGTTGTCCCAATCCCTGACCGGGAGCTGCATATCCCTACTCCCCGCTCTCGTCGGCCGCCGCTTCGTCCGGCGCCTTGAGGCCGGCCGGGAACGGCGCGCCGTCCGGCAGCTTGCGCTTGCACGCATCCGAGACCAGGACCCAGCCGCCCTTCGCGCCGGGAACCGCGCCCTTCAACATGATGAGGCCGCGCTCGACGTCCGTATCGACCACTTCCAGGTTTTGCACGGTGGCCCGCGCATCGCCCATGTGGCCGGCCATCTTCTTGCCCTTCCAGACCTTGCCGGGATTCTGGCTGTTGCCGGTCGAACCGTGTGAGCGGTGCGAGATGGACACGCCATGCGACGCCCGGAGGCCGGCGAAATTGTGCCGCTTCATCGCACCGGCAAAGCCCTTGCCGATGCTCGTGCCGGAGACATCGACATGCTGGCCCCTGACGAAATGGTCGGCGGAAAGCTCGGCCCCCACCTCGACCAGCGCATCTTCCGAAACCCGGAACTCGGCCAGCCGCTTCGCCGGCTCGACTTTCGCCCTGGCGAAATGGCCGCGCATCGGCTGCGTGACCCGCTTGGTGCGCGCCATCCCGGCGCCGAGCTGCAGCGCCGTGTAGCCGTCCGGTTCCTGGCGGCGCTGCGCGACCACGCGGCACGCATCGAGCGACAGCACCGTCACCGGCACATGCGCGCCCGTATCCGCGAAGATACGCATCATGCCGAGCTTGCGGGCAATGACGCCGGTTCGCATCGACCCCGAGCCTCCCTCAGACCTTGATCTCGACATCGACGCCCGCCGCGAGATCGAGCTTCATCAGCGCGTCCACGGTTTGCGGCGTCGGGTCGACAATATCGAGCACCCGGCGATGGGTGCGCATCTCGAACTGCTCGCGGCTCTTCTTGTCGATATGCGGGCCGCGCAGCACGGTATAGCGCTGGATGCGCACCGGCAGCGGAATCGGCCCGAGCACGCGGGCACCGGTGCGCTTCGCCGTGCTCACGA
Source organism: Alphaproteobacteria bacterium (assembly GCA_965261985.1). Lineage (GTDB taxonomy): Bacteria > Pseudomonadota > Alphaproteobacteria > Bin95 > Bin95 > Bin95. Next base: position 1,183,332 of record OZ253490.1, on the reverse strand, counting down.
TCTCGCCGGTCGACTGGTCGAGAACCCGGTGGTCGAACGCCTTCAGGCGTATGCGGATGTTCTGATGATCCATGGCGTTCTTTCGGCCCTTTGCCGTTCAGTCTTCGATCGATGCGACGACACCGGCACCGACCGTGCGACCGCCTTCCCGGATCGCAAACCGCAATCCCTCGTCCATCGCTATCGGCACAATCAGGTTCACGCCCATCGAGATGTTGTCGCCCGGAAGGACCATCTCTACGCCCTCCGGCAACTCAACCGTCCCCGTCACATCCGTCGTACGGAAGTAAAACTGAGGACGGTAGTTCGAGAAAAACGGCGTGTGACGGCCGCCCTCGTCCTTCGTCAGCACATAGCACTCGCAGTGGAACTTCGTGTGCGGGCGGATCGAGCCCGGGCGCGCCAATACCTGGCCCCGCTCAACCTCGTCACGCTTCGTGCCCCGAAGCAGCACCCCGACATTGTCCCCGGCCTCGCCCTGATCCAGAAGCTTCCGGAACATCTCGACGCCCGTGCACACCGTCTTCGCCGTCTCCTTCAGGCCCACAATCTCGACATCGTCGCCGACCTTCACAATCCCCTGCTCGACACGGCCCGTCACAACCGTCCCGCGGCCCGAGATCGAAAACACATCCTCGATCGGCATCAAAAACGGACGGTCCTTCGGGCGGTCCGGCTGCGGCACATGCTCATCCACCGCAGCCATCAACTCCAGGACAGACTGACGGCCCTGCGCCTCGTCACCGTCCTCCAGAGCCGCCAACGCCGAACCCTTGATCACAGGGATGTCGTCGCCCGGAAAGTCGTAGATCGACAAAAGCTCCCGGACCTCAAGCTCTACAAGCTCCAGAAGCTCCTCGTCGTCAACCTGGTCAACCTTGTTCATGTAAACGACCAGGGCCGGAACGCCCACCTGGCGCGCCAGAAGAATGTGCTCGCGCGTCTGCGGCATCGGGCCGTCCGCCGCGCTCACAACCAGGACCGCGCCGTCCATCTGCGCCGCCCCCGTGATCATGTTCTTCACATAGTCCGCATGGCCCGGGCAATCCACATGCGCGTAGTGACGCGCTTCCGTCTCATACTCAACATGCGCCGTCGAGATCGTGATACCCCGAGCCTTCTCCTCAGGAGCCTTGTCGATCTGGTCGTAAGCCGTGAACTCGGCACCGCCCGACTCAGCCAGCACCTTCGTGATCGCCGCCGTCAGCGTCGTCTTGCCATGATCGACATGGCCGATCGTGCCTATGTTGCAGTGCGGCTTCGTCCGCTTAAACCGTGCCTTGCCCATCGATTCCGTGCCCCCTCTTTCCTTCCCTGCCGTCAGGCGAACTTCGCACGGACTTCATCCGCGACCGCCTGCGGCACTGCTTCGTAATGGTCGAATTCCATGTGGAATTGCGCCCGTCCCTGGCTCATCGAGCGCAGGGTGTTGACATAACCGAACATGTTGGCGAGCGGCACCATCGCCTCGATCACACGGGCATTGCCGCGCTGAGCCATGCCCTGGACATGCCCGCGCCGGGAGTTCAGGTCGCCGATGATATCGCCCATATAGTCATCGGACGTCACCACCTCGACCTTCATGATCGGCTCCAGCAGTTTCGGACGCGACTTTTCCATCGCCTCCCGCACCGCTGCCCGGGCTGCGATTTCGAATGCGAGCACGCTCGAATCGACATCGTGACAGCCGCCACCCTTGAGTACGGCCCTTACATCGATCACCGGGAAACCCGCCAGGACGCCGGTCTCCAGCTGCGCGCGAAAGCCCTTCTCGACGCCGGGGACATATTCGCGCGGCACCGCGCCGCCGACGATCCGGCTTTCGAACTCGTTGCCGGCGCCGGACTCCTGCGGCTCGAAGGTCATGATGACGCGCGCAAACTGGCCTGCACCGCCACTCTGCTTCTTGTGCGTGTAATCGACCTCGACAGTCCTGCCGAAGGCCTCCCTGTACGCCACTTGCGGCGCGCCGATATTGGCCTCGACCTTGAACTCGCGCTTCATCCGCTCGACGATGATCTCGAGGTGAAGCTCGCCCATACCCTTGAGGATGGTCTGGCCGGTTTCGTGGTCCGTCGAGAGCCCGAGCGAGGGATCTTCCGCCGCCAGCCGGGCCAGCGCAACACCCATTTTCTCCTGATCGGCCTTCGTCTTCGGCTCGACCGCGATTTCGATCACCGGATCGGGAAATTCCATCCGCTCGAGAATGATCGGCGCATTCTGCTCCGCCAGCGTGTCGCCGGTGGTGGTGGCCTTGAGGCCGGCAATCGCCAGGATGTCGCCGGCCCGCGCTTCCTTGATGTCCTCGCGGCTGTTGGCATGCATTAGCAGCATGCGGCCGACGCGCTCGCGCTTGCCCTTGACGGTGTTCATCACCGCGGAGCCGCCCTGAAGCACGCCGGAATAGATGCGCGCAAAGGTCAGCGAACCCACAAACGGGTCGTTCATCACCTTGAAGGCGAGCGCGGCAAACGGCGCATCGTCGCTGGAGGCGCGTTCCGCCGTTTCGCCATCGTTGGGCCGGATGCCCTTCACCGAAAGCACGTCCACCGGGCTCGGCAGATAGGCGACGACCGCATCCAGCATCGGCTGGACGCCCTTGTTCTTGAAGGCCGAGCCGCAGAGCGTCGGCACGAAGGCGCCGGCGATGGTGCCCGCGCGGATACAGCGCTCAATGGTCTCGAAATCCGGTTCGGCGCCTTCGAGATAGGCTTCCAGGGCCTCCTCGTCCTGTTCTACTGCGAGTTCGATCATCTGCTCGCGCAGTTCCGCCGCCCGTTCCGCAAGTTCCTCCGGAATGTCGCGATATTCGAACTCGGCGCCAAGCGTCTCGTCTTTCCAGACGATTGCGCGTTTGCGCACCAGGTCCACTACCCCGACGAAACCGGCTTCCGCGCCGATCGGCATCTGCAACACCAGCGGCATCGCGCCGAGCCGATCCCGGATCATTTCGACGCAACGGAAGAAATCGGCTCCCACCCGGTCGAGCTTGTTGACGAAGCACATGCGCGGCACGCCGTAGTTGTCGGCCTGCCGCCAGACCGTCTCCGACTGCGGCTCGACCCCGGCGACGCCGTCGAATACCGCTACCGCGCCGTCGAGCACGCGCAGCGAGCGTTCGACCTCGATGGTGAAATCGACGTGGCCCGGCGTGTCGATGATGTTGATGCGGTGGTCGTTCCAGAAACAGGTGGTCGCGGCGGACGTGATCGTGATGCCGCGCTCCTGCTCCTGCTCCATCCAGTCCATCGTCGCGGCGCCGTCATGCACCTCGCCGATCTTGTAGGAGCGCCCGGTGTAGTAGAGGACGCGCTCGGTGGTCGTCGTCTTGCCGGCGTCGATATGCGCCATGATACCGATATTGCGGTAGCGCTCTATGGCAGTGGTGCGGGCCATTGGGAGGGTGCTCCGGCTCTGTCCGTTACCAGCGGTAGTGCGAGAACGCCCGGTTGGCCTCGGCCATCCGGTGGGTGTCCTCGCGCTTCTTTACCGCAGCGCCGCGCTGGTTGATCGCGTCGATCAACTCCCCGCTCAGCCGGTCGACCATGGTCTTCTCCGACCGCTTGCGCGCCACGTCGATCAACCAGCGGATCGCCAGCGCCTGCGCGCGGTCGGGCCGCACCTCGACCGGCACCTGGTAAGTCGCGCCGCCCACGCGCCGGGAACGCACCTCGAGATTGGGGCGCACATTGTCGAGAGCCGCGTGGAAAACCTGCAGGGCATCGACGCCCGCACGCCGTTCGGCCCTTTCAAGCGCCTGGTACACGATGTGCTCGGCTGTGGACTTCTTCCCGTCCAGCATCAGGCAGCTGACGAATTTCGAGATCACCGCATCCCCGTATCGCGGATCGGGGATCGGCTCGCGTTTCTCTGCGGCGCGGCGGCGCGACATGGTTCCCGCTTCCCTCTATCTCGGGCGCTTGGCGCCGTATTTCGAGCGGCGCTGGCGGCGGTCGGCGACGCCCTGCGTGTCCAGCGTGCCGCGGATGATGTGGTAGCGCACACCCGGAAGGTCCTTGACGCGCCCTCCCCGAATCAGCACCACCGAATGCTCCTGGAGGTTGTGGCCGACGCCCGGAATGTAGCTGGTCACTTCGAAGCCGTTCGTCAGCCGCACGCGCGCGACCTTGCGCAGCGCAGAGTTCGGCTTTTTCGGCGTGGTCGTGTAAACGCGCGTGCAGACGCCGCGCTTCTGGGGGCAGGCCTCAAGCGCCGGCACTTTGTTGCGCGCCCTGGGCGTGGTTCGCGACTTGCGGACCAACTGGTTTATCGTCGGCATACCGCCTCCTTGCACTTCCTGCCCGGCCCGGCAAAGCCGTCCCGAACCGGCAAATCCGAAACAAGCACGCCAGACACCGCACTGCGCAACGTGCGCAGGCTCGCCTGAGCGTCCCCGTGTCCGGAAAATCGAACTCCGCTCGGCCCCAGACCGGCTCGGAGACGCGTCTAACCCCGCGAAAATCGCGAGCTTACCGCCGCCTCCCCGAATAAGGTCCGCGGGTTTTACCGATACAGCCGGGAGGCGTCAAGCGCCGAAACGCACCTGTCCTCCCGGTTTTCGTATCGCCGCCTGCGTTATTCCCCCGCAGCCAGCCGCTCTATTTCGAGCTCCTCGCTGCGCGCGCTGCGCTCGGCCAGCGCCTGGCGGTCGCGTTCCGCCGCAAGGTTGCGCAGCCGCTTCATGACGCTGCCCGTGCCGGCCGGGATCAGGCGCCCGACGATCACGTTTTCCTTGAGGCCGACCAGATCGTCCACCTTGCCGCTCACCGCGGCCTCGGTGAGCACTCGCGTCGTCTCCTGGAACGAGGCGGCGGAAATCCATGACCGGGTATGGAGCGACGCCTTGGTGATGCCCTGCAGAACCGGATCGGCCTTCGCGGGATCGCCGCCTTCTGCCTCGGCCCGGCGGTTTTCGTCCTCGAACTCGCTGCGGTCCACCTCCTCGCCGATCAGGAAGGTCGTGTCGCCGGGATCCGTTATCTCGACCTTCTGGAGCATCTGGCGAACGATCACCTCGATATGCTTGTCGTTAATCTTGACGCCCTGCAGGCGGTAAACCTCCTGAATTTCGTTCACGAGATAGTCCGCCAGCTTTTCGACGCCCAGCACATGCAGGATGTCGTGGGGCACGCGCTTGCCGTCGAGCAGCATGTCTCCGACCTGCACATGGTCCCCCTCGTTGACCGCGAGCGGGCGCCCCTTGGGCACCAGGTGCTCGCTGGTCTTGTCGTGGTCCTCCATGGAGCGGATGACGATCCGGCGCTTGGTCTTGTAGTCGCGCCCGAACTCGACCCGGCCCTCCATGTCTGCAAGCACGGCAAAGTCCTTGGGCTTGCGCGCCTCGAACAGTTCCGCCACCCGGGGCAGGCCGCCCGTGATGTCGCGGGTCTTGGAGACCTCGCGCGGGATGCGCGCGAGCACGTCGCCGGGATGCACATTCTGTCCGTTGGCGACCGACAGCACGGCCTCCACCGACATGAAGTAACGCGCCTCCAGGCCGTTATCGAGCTCGACCACCTCGCCCTCGGGAGTCCTGAGCGTGATGCGGGGCTTCAGGTCCGCCCCGCGCGCCTGCTGTCGCCAGTCGGTCACGGTCCGGCTGGAAATGCCGGTCGCCTCATCCACGACCTCGCGCATCGAGACGCCCTCGACCAGGTCCACGTAATGCGCGACACCCTCCCGCTCGCAGATGATCGGCTGCGTGTGGGGGTCCCACTCGGCGAGTTTCTCGCCTCCCTCGACCGCGGCGTCGTCGTCCTTCAGCAGCCGGGCGCCGTAGGGAAGGCGATGGCGGGCGCATTCGCGGCCCTGGGCGTCCATCAGAACCAGTTCGGTATTGCGGCCCTTGACGATCGGCACGCCCTTGGAGTCGGCCACGACATTGCGGTTGCGCACCAGAAGCCGGCCGTCCATCGCGGCCTCGACCGAAGACTGCTCGGCACCGCCCTGCGCCGCGCCGCCGATATGGAAGGTGCGCATGGTGAGCTGCGTGCCCGGTTCGCCGATCGACTGCGCCGCGATCACGCCGACCGCTTCGCCGATATTGACCTCGGTGCCCCGCGCAAGGTCGCGCCCGTAGCAATGGCCGCAAACCCCGGTCTTGGTCTCGCAGGTCAGCACCGAACGGATCTTCACCAGGTCGATGCCGGCCTGCTGGATCCCGTCGGCCATATCCTCGTCTATCAGCGTCCCGGCGGCCGCAAGCGTCGCCCCGTCGGGGCCCGACACATCGGTTGCGAGCGTGCGCCCGAGGATGCGGTCTGCAAGCGGCTCGATGACGTCGCCGCCCTCGACGATGGCCCGCATGTTCAGCCCTGCGGTGGTGCCGCAGTTCCGTTCCGTGACGATGCAGTCCTGCGCCACGTCCACCAGCCGGCGGGTCAGATAGCCGGAATTGGCCGTCTTCAGGGCCGTGTCGGCAAGGCCCTTGCGGGCGCCATGCGTGGAGTTGAAATACTCCAGCACCGAGAGGCCTTCCTTGAAATTGGCGATGATCGGCGTCTCGATGATTTCTCCCGAGGGCTTCGCCATCAGGCCGCGCATGCCGGCCAATTGCTTGATCTGCGCCTCCGAACCGCGCGCGCCGGAATGCGCCATCATCCAGACGGAATTCACCGGCTTGTCGGGGTCCGTGACCGCGATCTCGTCCATCATCGCCTTGGAGACGGCGTCGGTGGCCTCGCTCCAGACGTCCACCACCTTGTTGTATCTCTCGCCGTGTGTCAGCAGGCCCTGCTGGTATTGCTCCTCGAACTCCTTCACCTTGCCCTGCGCTTCCTCGATCACCTTGGCCTTCGCCGCCGGGATGACCAGGTCGGCCTTGCCGAAGGAGATGCCGGCGCGGGTGGCGTGGCTGAAGCCCATCGCCATCATCCGGTCGCAGAACACCACCGAGTCCTTCTGGCCGCAATTGCGGTAAACGACGTCGATGATGTCGCCCACCGCCTTTTTGGTGAGCACCCGGTTGAAGTGGTCGAAGCCGACGGCGGCGTGCTTCGGCAGCAATTGCGCCAGCAGCACCCGGCCGGGCGTCGTGTCATAGACCCGGGTCGTCGTGACGCCGGCCTCGTCGATCTGGGCGATCCTGGCCTTGATGCACGAATGCATGGTGACCATTTTATGCGCCAGCGCATATTCGACCTCGCCGGGGTCGCGGAACACCATGCCTTCGCCGGGGTCGCCCTCGCGCTCCAGCGAAAGGTAGTAGAGGCCGAGCACGATATCCTGGGTCGGCACGATGATCGGCTTGCCGTTGGCGGGGCTGAGGATGTTGTTGGTGCTCATCATCAGCACGCGCGCCTCAAGCTGCGCCTCGAGCGAAAGCGGCACATGGACGGCCATCTGGTCGCCGTCGAAATCGGCGTTGAACGCGGTGCAGACCAGCGGGTGCAGCTGGATCGCCTTGCCCTCGATCAGCACCGGCTCGAATGCCTGGATGCCCAGCCGGTGCAGGGTCGGCGCCCGGTTGAGCAGGACCGGGTGCTCGCGGATCACCCCTTCCAGGATGTCCCAGACCTCGGGCCGCTCGCGCTCCACCAGCCGTTTCGCCGCCTTGATCGTGGGCGCCATGCCGAAAGCTTCGAGCCGCGAATAGATGAACGGCTTGAACAGTTCGAGCGCCATCTTCTTCGGCAGGCCGCACTGGTGCAGCTTGAGCTCGGGTCCGACGACGATCACTGAACGGCCGGAATAGTCCACCCGCTTGCCGAGCAGATTCTGCCGGAAGCGGCCCTGCTTGCCCTTCAGCATGTCGGAGAGGGACTTGAGCGGACGCTTGTTCGCTCCGGTGATGACCCGTCCCCGCCGGCCGTTGTCGAACAGCGCGTCGACCGCTTCCTGCAGCATGCGCTGTTCGTTGCGGATAATGATGTCGGGAGCGCGCAGCTCCATCAGCCGCTTCAGGCGGTTGTTGCGGTTGATGACGCGGCGGTAGAGGTCGTTGAGGTCGGAGGTCGCGAAGCGGCCGCCGTCCAGCGGCACCAATGGCCGCAGTTCCGGCGGGATCACCGGCACCACGTCGAGCACCATCCATTCCGGCTTGGATCCCGATTCGAGAAACGCTTCGACGACCTTGAGCCGCTTGACCAGCTTCTTGCGCTTCGCCTCGGAGTTGGTCTCCTTCAGCTCGCCGCGCATGTCCTCGCGTTCCTCCGCGAGTTCGATCCCGGCGAGGAGTTCCTTGATCGCCTTGGCGCCGATCCCGGCTTCGAAATTCTCGCCGTCGGCGGCCGAGCGCTCCATCTCGACCAGGTATTCTTCCTCGCTGAGCAATTGGCCGCGCTCGAGCGGGGCCGTGCCGGGATCGGTCACGACATAGCTCTCGAAATAGAGCACCCGCTCCAGTTCGCGCAGCGTCATGTCAAGCACCAGACCGATGCGGCTCGGCATCGACTTCAGGAACCAGATATGCGCGACCGGGGCCGCAAGCTCGATATGTCCCATACGGTCGCGGCGCACCTTGGAAAGGGTGACCTCCACACCGCATTTCTCACAGATGATGCCGCGATGCTTCATCCGCTTATATTTGCCGCACAGGCACTCATAGTCCTTCACCGGCCCGAAGATGCGGGCGCAGAACAGCCCGTCGCGTTCCGGTTTGAACGTCCGGTAGTTGATCGTTTCCGGCTTCTTGATCTCGCCGTAGCTCCAGCGTCGAATCTGATCGGGCGAGGCGATCGAGACCCGGATTTTGTCGAACGAGGCTTCCTGTTCGGTCTGGCCGAAAAGACGCATCAGGTCGTTCATGCGGTGACTCCAGAGCGGGTTGGGGACAACGGCGCAGGCGCCGTCACAGATGTTCTTCCTGAAGGTCGACGTTCAGGCCGAGCGATCTCAACTCCTTGACCAGAACGTTGAAGGATTCGGGAATCCCGGCGTCGAACGTATCGTCGCCGCGCACTACGGCCTCATAGACCTTGGTCCTTCCGGCGACATCGTCCGACTTGACCGTGAGGATTTCCTGCAAGGTGTAGGCTGCGCCGTAGGCTTCCAGCGCCCATACCTCCATCTCGCCGAAGCGCTGGCCGCCGAACTGGGCCTTGCCGCCCAGCGGCTGCTGGGTCACGAGGCTGTAAGGACCGATGGAACGGGCGTGGATCTTGTCGTCCACCAGATGGTGCAACTTCAGCATGTAGATGTAGCCGACCGTGACCGGGCGGTCGAAGGGCTCGCCGGTCCGCCCGTCGACCAGCGTGACCTGGCCGGTCGGCCGAATGCCGGCGCTTTCGAGCATGCTGTCGATATCGACCTCGTGCGCTCCGTCGAACACAGGCGTTGCAACCGGCACACCGGCGGTCAGGTTGTTCGAGAGTTCGAGCACCTCGTCGTCCGAGAGGCCGGCGATGGACCTTTCGTAATCGGCCTCGCCATAGACCGTGCCGAGCTTGTCCCGAAGCTGCGCCATAGCCTTGTCGCTCTCGCGCACCTTTTCCAGCATGTCGCCGATCTGCCTTCCTAGGCCGCGGCAGGCCGCGCCCAGATGGGTCTCGAGGATCTGTCCGACATTCATCCGCGACGGCACGCCGAGCGGATTCAGCACAAGGTCCACAGGCGTCCCGTCCTCCATATGCGGCATGTCCTCGATCGGCACCGCCTTGGAGATGACACCCTTGTTGCCGTGGCGTCCGGCCATCTTGTCGCCGGGCTGCAGCTTGCGCTTCACCGCCACGAACACCTTGACCATCTTCATGACGCCCGGCGGCAGTTCGTCGCCGCGCTCCAGCTTTTCCAGCTTGTTTTCGAACCGTTTCGACAGCTCGTCGACGTTCGCATCGAAACGCTGGATAAGAGTCTCGATCTCGCGCATCGCGTCGTCCCGACGGAGCACGATCTGGCGCCACTCCGACTGCCTGAGCTTGTCCAGCGCATTCTCCGTGACGCGCGCGCCCGCGCGCAGCCCCGGTCCCGACACGACCGTGCGGTTCAGCAGCAGTTCGCGCATCCGCGCATTGAAGTCGCGCGTGAGGATGCCGCGTTCGTCGTCGCGGTCCTTGGCCAGGCGGTCGATTTCGGCCTGCTCGATGGTCATGGCGCGTTCGTCCTTGTCGACGCCGCGCCGCTGGAAGACGCGAACATCGACGACCGTGCCGGAGTCGCCCGGCGGCACCTTGAGCGACGTGTCGCGCACATCCGACGCCTTCTCGCCGAAGATCGCGCGCAGCAGCTTTTCCTCCGGCGTCATCGGCGACTCGCCCTTCGGCGTCACCTTGCCGACCAGGATATCCCCGGCATTCACCTCCGCGCCGATATAGACGATGCCCGCCTCGTCCAGATTCCGAAGCGCCTCTTCGGCAACATTGGGAATGTCGCGGGTGATCTCCTCCTGCCCGAGCTTGGTGTCGCGGGCCATGATCTCGTATTCCTCGATATGGATCGAGGTGAAGACATCGTCGCGCGCGATGCGTTCCGAGATGACGATCGAGTCCTCGAAATTGTAGCCGTTCCAGGGCATGAACGCGCAGAGCACATTGCGCCCGAGCGCGAGTTCCCCGAACTCCGTGGACGGTCCGTCGGCAATGATGTCGCCTTCGCCGACCGCATCGCCGACCTTCACCAGCGGGCGCTGGTTGAGGCAGGTGGACTGGTTGGAGCGCTCGAATTTGCGCAAATTGTAAATGTCCACGCCCGAGCCGCCACCGCTTTCGGCGGCGCGCACGACGATCCGGGTGGCGTCCACCTGGTCGACTGTGCCGGCGCGTCTGGCCGTGACCGAAGCGCCGCTGTCGCGCGCCACGGCTGCCTCCATGCCGGTGCCCACCAGCGGAGCCTCGGCCTGCACCAGCGGCACCGCCTGGCGCTGCATGTTCGAACCCATCAACGCGCGGTTGGCGTCGTCGTTCTCCAGAAAGGGAATCAGCGCCGCCGCGACCGACACCAGCTGTTTCGGCGAAACGTCCATGAAGTTAATCTGGTCGCCCGCCGAGAATGCGAAGTCGTTGCCGCGCCTGACGGTGACCAGATCCTCCGTGAAGCGGCCCTCGTCGTCCAGCGGCGAGTTGGCCTGCGCAATGGTGTAGCGGCCCTCGTCCATCGCCGTCATGTAAATGACCTCATCCGACGCGATGCCGTTCTCGACCTTCCGATAGGGCGTCTCGATGAAGCCGTAGCGATTGATTCGGGCATAGGTGGCGAGCGAGTTGATAAGGCCGATATTCGGGCCTTCCGGCGTCTCGATCGGGCAGATGCGGCCGTAATGCGTCGGATGCACGTCCCGAACCTCGAAGCCGGCGCGTTCGCGGGTCAGCCCGCCCGGACCGAGCGCAGACAGGCGCCGCTTGTGGGTGATTTCGGACAGCGGGTTGGTCTGGTCCATGAACTGGCTGAGCTGCGAGGAGCCGAAGAACTCGCGCACCGCAGCGGCCGCCGGCTTGGCGTTGATCAGGTCCTGCGGCATCACGGAATCGGCGTCGATGGAACTCATCCGTTCGCGGATCGCGCGCTCCATACGCGTGAGCCCGATGCGGTACTGGTTCTCCATCAACTCGCCCACCGAGCGCACTCGCCGGTTGCCGAGATGGTCGATGTCGTCGATCTCGCCGCGCCCGTCCCGCAGTTCGACCATCGTCTTGACGATCGACAGGACGTCCTGCTTGCGCAGGACGCGGAGCTGGTCGTCGGACTCCTGCCCGAGCCGCGCATTCATCTTGACCCGGCCGACGGCGGAGAGGTCGTAACGCTCCTCCAGGAAGAACAGGCCCTTGAACAGCGCCTCTGCGCTTTCCAGGGTCGGCGGCTCGCCCGGACGCATCACCTTGTAGATGTCGGTCAGCGCATCCTCGCGGGTGGCGTTGTTGTCGCGCGCAAGCGTGTTGCGGATGTAAGGCCCGACATTGATATTATCGATCGCGAGCGTCGCGATTTCGCCGATGCCCGCCTCGCGCAGCGTTTCGAGCAGGGTATCGTCGATCTCGTCGCCTGCCTCGGCGTGGATCCGCCCGTTTCCGGAATCGACCAGGTCGTCGGCCAGAAAGCGCCCAAGCAGGTCCGATTCGTCCACCAATTGCGATTCGACCCCGCTCTTGATGAGCCGGTCGATCTGGCGCTTGGTCATATTGGTTCCGGCCTTGGCCACGATATCGCCGTTACGGGCGTCGCGGAGGTCGGCGATCAGGCGCTGGCCCTGGAGGCGCGCGAGATCGACCTCGGTGACCCAGCCGGCTTCCTGATGCCGATAGCTCACGCGGCCATAGAAATAGTTGAGGATTTCCTCCGCGGCCATGCCTTCGACCGCCTCGCCGTTGTCGTCCGCCGCGGCCGCGCGCTGCTCGTATTTCTTGCTTTCGAGCGCCATCAGCAAGGTCGTGACCGGCAGCTTGCGGCGCCGGTCGATCCGCACGAAGACTTCGTCCTTGGCGTCGAACTCGAAATCGAGCCAGGAGCCGCGATAGGGGATGACGCGGGCGGAGAACAGGAGCTTGCCCGAGGAATGCGTCTTGCCCCGGTCGTGGTCGAAGAACACGCCCGGCGAGCGGTGCATCTGCGAGACGATCACCCGCTCGGTGCCGTTGATGACGAAGGTGCCGTTATCCGTCATCAACGGCATGTCGCCCATATAGACGTCCTGCTCCTTGATGTCGCGAATCGACCGCGCACCGGTATCGTCGTCAAGGTCGAAGACGATGAGGCGCAGCGTCACCTTCAGCGGCGCCGAGAAGGTCATGCCGCGCTGCTGGCACTCCTCGACGTCGTATTTCGGCTCCTCGAACTCGTATTTCACGAATTCGAGCTGCGCCTTGTCGGCGAAGTCCTTGATCGGAAAGACCGTCGTCAGCACTTCCTGAAGACCGGCCTGGCGGCGCTCCTGCGGAGCGGTATCGCGCTGCAGGAATCCCTCATAGGATGTGCGCTGCACGTCGATCAGATTCGGAATCGGCGCCACCTCGCGGATATGGCCGAAATTCTTGCGAACCCGCTTGCGGCCCGTAAACGACGTTGTCATGTCCGATCCACCTTGTTCCACGCCGACCGGCAGCCGGCGACAAGACCATTGTTTAACTGGGTTGCGGCACGAAAATGGCAAACGGCGGCGAAGCCGCGCGCCCGTCTGTCGGCCCGCAGCCGCGTCCGCCCCTCATGTCCGGCCCGGAACCCGGGCCGGCGTCCATTCGGCCGGCCAATCCGGCTACTTCAGTTCCACCGTCGCTCCGGCGCCTTCGAGCTTCGCCTTCAGCTCCTCGCCTTCGTCCTTGCTCACGCCTTCCCTCACGGACTTCGGCGCGGACTCGACCAGGTCCTTCGCCTCCTTCAGGCCGAGGCCGGTAATGGCCCGGATTTCCTTGATCACATTGATCTTCTTTTCGCCGAAGGATGCCAGGATGACATCGAATTCGGTCTGCTCCTCGACGACGGCGGCGGCTTCGCCGTTGGATACCGCGGCTACCGCGATCGGCGCGGCCGCGGAGACGCCCCATTTCTCTTCCAGCATCTTCGAGAGTTCCGCCGCCTGGATGACGGTCAGCTCGGAAAGCTCGTCGACAAGTTTCTGTAGGTCAGCCATCTGCTGTTGCTCCTGGTTCTATTTCTTCCGGTTCGTGCGGGATCAGCCGGCGGCGGGCGGTTCGCCCGATTCGCCTTGAGCGGAAAAGACGCGCGCAAGCTGCGCGCCGGGTTCTGTAAGCAGGCGGGCAATCTTGCTTCCCGGCGCCTGAAGCAGGCCCACGATCTTGCCGCGCAACTCATCGAGCGAAGGCAGCCTGGCGAGCGCCTCCACCCCGGCTCCGTCCAGCGTCTGCGCACCGATCATGCCGCCCAGCACGGAGAGCTTGTCGTTCTCGCTGGCATAGTCCACGGCCACCTTGGCGGCCGCCACCGGATCGGCTGAGAACGCGACCGCGGTCGGGCCGGAAAACAACGGCTGGACATCGGAAAACGGCGTCTTCTCGAGCGCGCGTTTCGCCAGCCGGTTCTTGGTGACCCGGAATGTCGCCCCGGCCGCACGCATGCGCCGGCGTAGTTCGGTCATCTCCGCTACCGTCAGGCCCGAATGCCGGGTGACGACCATGAGCTCGGCGCTGCCGAAGCTCTCGGTCATGTTCCGGACCAAGTCTTCTTTCTGCTTCTTGAGCAAGGGGTCCTCTCCTGGGTGGGGCTTCGCCCCGGTTCGTGTTGACCGCCCTTGCGGGCGGCGTCGGACCCTGTCCCGGAAGCGGGCGCCGGATGTCCGGCGCCTTCCTCCCGTCTCGCCCGGCGCTTGCGCTTTAAGTCCGCGCCTGCATGCAGGCGCGGACGCCGACGGTCTCGGACAGGCGTTCTTTCGGCAGACCGCGCGGTTCAGCCCGCTCCGCCGAGAGCGCTTGCATCCACGCGCACGCCGGGCCCCATCGTCGAGCTGAGCGTAACGCGCCTGATATAGGTTCCCTTGGCGCCCGACGGCTTGGCGCGCAGTATGGCACCGAAGAAGGCGCGCGCATTGCCTTCCAGCGCCTCCTGCTCGAAGCTCGCCTTGCCGATGCCGGCATGCACGATTCCGGCCCGTTCGACCCGGAACTGCACCTGTCCGCCCTTGGCAGCGCGGACCGCCTCCGCCACATCCATGGTCACGGTGCCAAGGCGCGGGTTCGGCATCAGGCCGCGGGGGCCCAGAATGCGGCCGAGCCGGCCCACGACCGGCATGGTGTCCGGTGTCGCGATGGCGCGGTCGAACGCGATTTCGCCGCCGCCGATCGTCTCGGCGAGGTCTTCCGCGCCCACCAGGTCGGCGCCCGCCTCGCGGGCCTCGTCGGCCTTGGCGCCGCGCGCGAACACCGCCACCCGTACCGCCTTGCCGGTGCCATGGGGCAGATCGCAAACCCCGCGCACCATCTGGTCCGCATGGCGCGGATCGACGCCGAGATTGATCGCAATTTCGACCGTTTCGTCGAACTTGGTGCGGGCCCGCTCCCGGACCATCCGCACCGCTTCGACGAGCTCGTGCTCGACGGTGCGGTCGACGCCGTCCCAGACGGCGCGCATCCGCTTGCCTTTGCGGCTCGCCATCGCGTCAGCCCTCCGTCACTTCGAGACCCATGGAACGGGCCGAGCCCGCGAGCATGGCGACCGCCGCATCCACATCGTTGGCATTCAGGTCCACCATCTTGACCTCTGCGATCTCGCGGAGTTGCGCGCGTGTGACCTGCCCCGCGGCCTCCCGGCCGGGCGTTTGGCCGCCCTTGTCGAGACCCGCCGCCCGCCGCAGAAGGAAGCTCGCCGGCGGCGTTTTCATCATAAAGCTGAAGGACTTGTCCGCATAGACGGTGATGACCGTCGGAATCGGCACGCCCTGTTCCTGGGCCTGCGTTGCGGCGTTGAACGCCTTGCAGAACTCCATGATGTTGAGCCCGCGCTGCCCGAGCACGGGACCGATGGGCGGCTGCGGCGTGGCTTGCCCCGCCGGAACCTGCAGCTTGATATAGCCGCTGATTTTCTTTGCCATTTCGGCTCCCCAGTAGCGGCGGCGCTGCGGCCGCCGGCGGTCACGGCCGGGGTCGGCCTCCCGCCTGTGCCTTCTTGCTGCGTACGGTCAGGTTTTTTCCACTTGCGAATATTCGAGATCGACGGGTGTCGCACGCCCGAAAATCGACACCGAAACCTTGAGCCGCGCGCGTTCCTCATCGACGTCTTCCACCACGCCCGTGAAGGAGGTGAAGGGGCCGTCGGAGACCCGGACCTGCTCGCCGATATCGTAGAGCACCGACGGACGCGGCCGTTCGACCCCTTCGGTTACCTGGTAGAGGATGCGGTTGGCCTCGGATTCGGAGATCGGGATCGGCCGGTTGCCACCGCCGCCGAGAAAGCCGGTAACTTTCGGCGTGTTCTTGACCAGATGCCAGACGCGGTCGTCCGGGCGGCTGCCGCCCCGCTCCGGCAGTTCGGAGCCATGCTGCGTTTCCATCTTGATCAGCACATAGCCGGGGAAGAATTTGCGCTCCCCGGTCACGCGCCTTCCGCGCCGGATCTCTGCGACCTTTTCCATCGGCACGCTGATGTCCTCGATCAGCTCGCCCACGCCCTGCCGGGCCGCCTGATCGCGGATGGCCGTAGCGACCTTCTGCTCGGACCCCGAGTGGACATGAATGACGTACCAACGCGCAGTCAAGACACTACCCCCCGAGCCCCAGAACGATACGCACGACCCAGGCCAGCGCCTGGTCCACGACGAAGAAGAACATCGCCGCCAACGCCACCATGACGAATACCATGGCCGTGGAGACGCCGGTCTCCTTGCGTGTCGGCCAGGTGACCTTGGCCGCCTCCTGGCGGACCTGGCGAATGAAAGCGCCGGGAGTGGTTCTCGCCATGGCCGCCTCAGATGGCAGGAGCAGCAGGACTTGAACCCGCAACCCCCGGTTTTGGAGACCGGTGCTCTACCAATTGAGCTATGCTCCTACTGAGATCCATGGCGTTCTTTCGGCCCTTTGCCGTTCAGTCTTCGATCGATGCGACGACGCCGGCACCGACCGTGCGACCGCCTTCCCGGATCGCAAACCGCAATCCCTCGTCCATCGCTATCGGCACAATCAAGTTCACGCCCATCGAGATGTTGTCGCCCGGAAGGACCATCTCTACGCCCTCCGGCAACTCAACCGTCCCCGTCACATCCGTCGTACGGAAGTAAAACTGAGGACGGTAGTTCGAGAAAAACGGCGTGTGACGGCCGCCCTCGTCCTTCGTCAGCACATAGCACTCGCAGTGAAACTTCGTGTGCGGGCGGATCGAGCCCGGACGCGCCAATACCTGGCCCCGCTCAACCTCGTCACGCTTCGTGCCCCGAAGCAGCACCCCGACATTGTCCCCGGCCTCGCCCTGGTCCAGAAGCTTCCGGAACATCTCGACGCCCGTGCACACCGTCTTCGCCGTCTCCTTCAGGCCCACAATCTCGACATCGTCGCCCACCTTCACAATCCCCTGCTCGACACGGCCCGTCACAACCGTCCCGCGGCCCGAGATCGAAAACACATCCTCGATCGGCATCAAAAACGGACGGTCCTTCGGGCGGTCCGGCTGCGGCACATGCTCATCCACCGCAGCCATCAACTCCAGGACAGACTGACGGCCCTGCGCCTCGTCACCGTCCTCCAATGCCGCCAACGCCGAACCCTTGATCACAGGAATGTCGTCGCCCGGAAAATCGTAGATCGACAAAAGCTCCCGAACCTCAAGCTCAACAAGCTCCAGAAGCTCCTCGTCGTCAACCTGGTCCACCTTGTTCATGTAAACGACCAAGGCCGGAACGCCCACCTGGCGCGCCAGAAGAATGTGCTCGCGCGTCTGCGGCATCGGGCCGTCCGCCGCGCTCACAACCAGGACCGCGCCGTCCATCTGCGCCGCCCCCGTGATCATGTTCTTCACATAGTCCGCATGCCCCGGGCAATCCACATGCGCGTAGTGACGCGCCGCCGTCTCATACTCAACATGCGCCGTCGAGATCGTGATACCCCGAGCCTTCTCCTCAGGAGCCTTGTCGATCTGGTCGTAAGCCGTGAACTCGGCACCGCCCGACTCAGCCAGCACCTTCGTGATCGCCGCCGTCAGCGTCGTCTTGCCATGATCGACATGGCCGATCGTGCCTATGTTGCAATGCGGCTTCGTCCGCTCAAACCGAGCCTTGCCCATCGATTCTCGTCTCGCTGCGATACGTGGTGGTTTCTAGTCGGTTCCGTTCGTCCCGGCCGAAGCTGGAGCGGGTGACGGGGATCGAACCCGCACCACCAGCTTGGAAGGCTGGGGCTCTACCATTGAGCTACACCCGCGGGCGCGCCGCCTTAGCTTCCGTCCGTGCAGTCCTGTGCTGCGCTGTGTACCCCGCCTTCGGCCGTAGTCCGGGTCGTCCGATTGGTGGAGGGGGTTGGATTCGAACCAACGTAGGCAATGCCAACGGGTTTACAGCCCGTCCCCTTTAGCCACTCGGGCACCCCTCCGTTCCGTCCCCGAAACGGCGGGCGAAAATGATATGCTCACGCGGCAATGTCAATGCCCAATCGGACGCAAAATCGCGGCAGGCCGCCGGCTGCCGGCGAGCTCTGGCTTCATGGCCGTCATGCGGTGGCGGCGGCTCTTGCCAATCGCTCCCGCACGGTCCACCGGCTGCTCCAGACCGAAGACGGAGAGGCGGCGGCCGCTGCCCGCCGGCGCGGCATTCCCGTCGAGACCGTCGAGCGCCGGGCGCTGGACAGGCGGTTCGGCACCGGCGCCGTCCATCAGGGCATCGCGCTGTGCTGCGACCCGCTGCCCCCGCCCGACCTCGACGCCATCGCTTCGGCGCCGGGCCCGGCCCGCCTGCTGCTGCTCGACCGGGTCAGCGATCCGCGCAATGTCGGCGCGGTGCTCCGCTCGGCCGAGGCTTTCGGCGCGCGCGCCGTCATCCTGCCGGCCGTGGGCGCGCCGGCAGAAACCGCCGCGCTCGCCAAGGCCGCGGCCGGGGCGCTGGAGCGCGTGCCGCTGGCCCGTGTCGTCAATCTCGCGCGCACGCTTGAGAGCCTCAAGGCAGCGGGATACTGGTTCGTCGCACTGGACGGGGCGGCCGACCTGCCGCTCGGACGCCTCGACCTTACCGGCAGGGTGGGCCTGGTCCTGGGAGCGGAGGGCGCCGGCATCCGCCGCCTCGTGCGCCGCACCTGCGATTTCGAAGCCGCCATACCCATGAGCGGCGGCGCAGACAGTCTCAATGTCGCGGTTGCAGCAAGCATCGCACTTTACGAAGCGCATCGGCAGACCTACATGTTCGGCGCAGCCGCCAAGGCGCCCTGAAGCCTTCGCAAACGGTGCGGGCACGCTGCCGCGGCAATGCTGGGCCAACCACAATCGAAACGGGAAACACCATGTCTCTGCGTCTTGGCGACGATGCTCCGGACTTCACGGCGGAAACCACCGAC
Source organism: Alphaproteobacteria bacterium (assembly GCA_965261985.1). Lineage (GTDB taxonomy): Bacteria > Pseudomonadota > Alphaproteobacteria > Bin95 > Bin95 > Bin95. The sequence goes on along the minus strand of OZ253490.1, from coordinate 1,164,484 downwards.
GGCGAAGTCTCCTTCCACGACTATCTCGGCGATGGCTGGGGCATCTTGTTCTCTCATCCCGCCGACTTCACCCCGGTCTGCACGACCGAGCTCGCCGCCGCCGCGCGCCTGAAAGGCGAATTCGAAAAACGGAATTGCCGCATTATCGGCCTTTCGGTCGATCCGCTCGGCAGCCACCGCGAATGGTCGAGCGACATTGAGGAGACCCAGGGTCAGGCGGTCAATTTCCCGATTATTGCCGACCGTGACCGGAACGTCTCCACGCTTTACGACATGATCCACCCCAATGCCGCCGCGACGGTGACGGTGCGTTCCGTGTTCTTCATCGGGCCGGACAGGAAGGTGAAGGCGACGATCACCTACCCGCCTTCCACGGGGCGGAATTTCGACGAGATCCTGCGCGCGCTGGATTCGCTCCAGCTTACCGCCAGCCACAAGGTGGCGACGCCGGTCAACTGGCAGCAGGGCGACGATGTCATCATCCTTCCGGCGCTCACCAACGAGCAGGCGAAGGAGTTGTTCCCCGACGGCTGGGACGAACAGAAGCCCTATCTGCGCGTTGTCCCGCAGCCGGGGCAATAGACGCCGGCTTCCGACGACAGGTTCAGTTCTCCGGGCGGACCGGACAGCACCTCGCCGACGACCGCCGCCTGCACATAGCCGGCGGCGGCCAGCGCGGCGAGGCAGGCTTCCGCCCGGTCTCCCGACACGCCCGCCAGCAGTCCGCCGGCTGTTTGCGGGTCGAAGAGCACCGGACAGGCTTCCGGATCGAACGCCTCCGCTGCCGCCTCATTGGCCGGGTGGAGCGTGCTGCGCACGCCGCGGGCGATCAGCTCACCGGCGCCCGGCAGAACCGGCAGCGCCTCGGGCCAGAGAACGGCGGCTTGTTCCGAAGCCCGCAGCATCTCGGCCAGATGGCCCGCAAGGCCGAACCCCGTCACGTCAGTGACCGCGACCGCACCATGCGCGCGCAACGCCTCGCCCGCTTCCCGGTTCGACTGCTGCATGGCGGCAAGCGCGGCTTCGAGCCACTCGCCCCGGCACCGGCCGGCCATATGCGCGGCAAGGATTGCACCGGTTCCGAGCGGTTTGACGAGCACGAGCCGGTCGCCCGTCTCCAGCCCGCCCTTCCCGGTCAGCCTTTCCGCATCGCCGTGACCGTCGAGGGCGAATCCGAGCGATAGTTCCGCCCCCTCGGCAGTGTGGCCGCCGACCAGCGCGCAGCCGGCCGCGTTCAACACCTCCAGCGCGCCGCGCATCAGGGCTTCGAGATCCCGTTCCAGCTTGTCCTCGGGTGCGAACGGCAGCGTCGCCAGCGCAAGCGCGGTCTGCGGTTCCGCGCCCATCGCATAGATGTCGCCAAGCGCGTGGTTCGCCGCGATGCGCCCGAAGAGGTAGGGGTCGTCGATAAAGGCGCGGAACTGGTCCGCCGTGCGGACGGCAACCCGGCCCGGCGGCGAGCGGACTACCGCCGCATCGTCGCCCAGGCCCACGAGCACATCCGCATGCGCCTTCACCTCCAGCCTTGCCAGAACGCGCGCCAGAAGCGTTGCGGCGAGTTTCGCGCCGCAGCCGCCGCAGCGCATCTCTTCCGCCCCGCCCATCGCCGGCAGGTCCCGGTAGCGGTCCATCCAGCGCCGGTCGATGCGGTCCTTCCAGCGCCACGCCCAGCTGCCCGCGGCAGCGAACGGCCCCCAGGACGCGACCGCCTGCCCGCGCCCGGTCGAAATCAGGGCCAGCGTCCGCTTCTGCGGCCGGTACCGGAGCAAGGGCCCGCCGCCCGTCGCCAGCCGGCGCAGGTTTTCGGCGAGAATCGGGCCCTGGCGGACCGCGAACACTCCCGATTTCGGCAGAGTGCGCGCGCCGAAGGCGGCGATATCGCCGGCGGCGAAGACCTGCGGGTGGCTGGGGGAGCGCAAATCCGTCCCGATCTCGACGAATCCCGGCCCGTCCACAGCTAGTCCGGATGCCGCAACCCAGCCGGCAGGCGCCGCCGGCGTCGCCAGAACGACGGCGTCCGCGGCAAGCGCCTCGCCAGTCTCCGTGACAGCGCATCCCGGTTCGACCGCCGCCACCCGCACTCCCGTCCGCTTCTCGATTCCCGTACGGCGAATCGCAGCCTCGACCTGCCGGCGCGCAGCCGGGCCGTAAGCCGGCAGGACGTCATCCATATCCGAGACGACCGTGAAACGCAGCCCTCCCGCCGGAATGCCCCGTTCCGCCAGACGCGCCGCCAGCCTGCGCTGCAGGGCCAGTGTGAGCTCGACGCCGCCCGCGCCTGCACCGACGGTGACAAGCCGGAATTTCCCGCCGGCCGTCGCCGCCCGGTCTTCGATCTCCGCCCATCGTTTCAGGAACCGGTCCACCGGCTTGACCGGCAGGGCGTGCTCTGCTCCCCGGATGCCCGCTGCCGACGGCGTCGCGCCGATGTCGAGCGAGACCAGGTCGAAGGCGAGCGCCGGCCGGCCATCGATCAGGGCCTCGTTGCGGTCGAGGTCGAGGCCGGTCACCGCCCCGTGTATGAACCTTGCGCCGGCAAAGGCAGCCAGCGGCGCCAGATCGACATGCGCCTCCGCGTGGCTGTAGGTCCCCGCAACTAGACCCGGCAGCATCCCGGAATAGAGCGTGGCGAGGTCGCGCGTCGCCAGGGTCAGCCTTACGCCGGGAACCGGGCGCATGCCGAAACGGCGCAGCACCTCGACATGGGCGTGTCCGCCGCCGATCAGCAGGATGTCGGTGCGGACCGGCGCCCGCGCGGGCATCATGGGGTGGGCCGGAACCGCTAGCGTTGCTTGACGGCCCCGACGGCGTTCAGGCGGGCGATCTCGGCGGCCGCGAAGCCCCATTCGCCGAGCGCCTCGTCGGTATGCTCGCCGGCATGGGCCGAGCCTCCGGACACGCCGCTCGGCGTGCCCTCGAACACCGGGGCCGGCCCCGGCTGGCGCACGCCGTCCACCTCGATGAAGCTGCCCCGGAAGACATTGTGATGGTGTTCCATCGCCTCGGACATGGAGAGCACCGGCGCGAAGCAGATATCGGTCTGCTCCATGATCTCCGTCCATTCGTCGCGCGTCTTGGTCTTGAAGATCGCGCGCAAACGCTCGCGCGTTTCCGGCCAGCGGGGCCGGTCGAGCTGGTTCGGCAGGTCGGCGTCGGTGAGCCCGGTATGCTTTAGCAACAGTGCGTAGAACTGCGGCTCGATCGAGCCGACCGAGATATGTTTGCCGTCGGCGGTCTCATAGACATTGTAATAGTGCGCGCCCTTGTCGAGGCGGTTCTTTCCGCGCTCTTCGATCCAGGACCCGGCGGCGAGCGCCCCGTACATGGGGGTCATCAGCGAGGCCGAGCCCTCGACCATCGAGCAGTCCACAACCTGGCCCCGGCCGGTGGCGCGCGCGCCGACGATGCCGGCCAGCATACCCACCGCCATATAGAGCGCGCCGCCGCCGAAATCGCCGACCAGGTTCAGCGGCGGCACCGGCGGGCCGCCTTCCTCGCCGATGGAATAGAGCGCGCCGGAGAGCGAAATATAGTTGATATCGTGCCCGGCCGTATGCGCGATCGGCCCCGTCTGACCCCAGCCGGTCATGCGCCCGATCACGAGTTTCGGATTGCGTTCGAGCAGCGTGTCGGGAGCGAGGCCCAGACGCTCCATGACGCCGGGCCGGAAGCCTTCCACGATGGCGTCGGCGCCGTCGCAGAGCCTGAGCGCCGTTTCTCGCCCGTCGGGATGCTTGAGGTCGATGGCGACATTCTGGCGGCCCCGGAGCAGCGTGTTGAACTTCGGGTGCTCGGCCTCCTTGCCGACATTCGCCGCCCGGTCCACGCGCAGCACGTCCGCGCCCATATCCGCTAGCAGCATGCTGCAAAACGGCCCCGGCCCGATGCCGGCGAATTCCACGATCCTGACCCCGTCGAGCGCGCCCATGGCGTCATTGCCCCCTTTCGGCATTATGGTGGCGCGAGCATAGCGCGCGAAGAAGGACCCGCAATATGACAAGGCCGTTTTCCGGTATCCGCGTCCTGGACTTCACCCAGGTGTTCGCCGGGCCGTTCGGCAGCTACCAGCTGGCGTTGCTCGGCGCGGATGTCGTCAAGATCGAACGGCCGGGCGGCGAGGACATGCGCTTTTCGCCGCCCTCGAAACTGTGGGCCGACCGGGCGATGGCGCCGATGTGGGCATCGGCGAACGCCAACAAGCGCAATCTCGCGCTCGACCTGAAGGACCCGGACGCCGTCGCCGCGCTTCGGCACATGGCGAAGAGCGCCGATGTGGTGATGGAGAACTTCCGGCCGGGCGTCATGGACCGGCTCGGCCTCGGCTACGAGGCGCTCTCGGCCATCAACCCGAGGCTCATCTATTGCGCCGTTTCCGGCTTCGGCCAGAACGGTCCCGACCGCGAGACGGCGGCCTATGACGGCAGAATCCAGGCCACCTCCGGCATCATGTCCGTCACCGGCCATCCGGAAAGCGGGCCGGTCAGGGCGGGGTTCGCAGTTTGCGACGCGATCGGCGGCATGACCGCCGCCTTCGCCGTGGCGAGCGCGCTGTTCCAGCGCAGCCATACGGGCAAAGGCCAGATGGTCGATGTCGCCATGCTCGACGCCGCCCTTTCTTTCATGTCTCCCGCAGTCGTGGAATATCTGGTCGCCGACCACCTGCAGGGCCAGTACGGCAACCAGGCGGTAAGCCGCAAGCCGACCGCCAACCTGTTCAGGGCGGGCGACGGCCATCTCCTCCTGGCCGTCAACAACGAGAAGCAGTTCCGGGCGCTCTGCACGGCGCTCGGGCGCGAGGAGCTGCTCGACGACCCGCGATTCGCCGACTGGGATGCGCGCACCGCCCATGCCGAAGAGCTGCGCGACATCATCGAGGCGGCGTTTGCCGAAGGCGGCGCGGGGGTCTGGGAAGACCGTCTGGAGGAGGCCGGCGCACCCTCCGCGCGCATCCGCAGCATCGCCGAGGCGGTCGCTCACCGCCAGTTGGCCCACCGCGATGTCCTTCAGGAAGTCGAGGGCCCCTGGGGGCCGATGCGCCTGGTCGGGTCCGGCTTCCGGCTGGCGCACGGCTCCGGCGCCATCGACCGGCCGCCGCCCCTTCCGGGCCAGCACAGCGAGGAAGTGTTGCGCGAGGCAGGCCTGGACGAGGCCCTGATAGAGCGCCTGCTCGTCCGGTCCGAGGCCGGTGAGGAGGCTCAGCGGACGTAGAGTCGGACTTCCTCCACATTCGCGTCGCTGTCCGCGCGCGTCGCGATTCTGAGCCTGGACGCCGCGACGCCCATGCGGCGCAAGCTTCTGTGGATCTTGTCCGCGTAGTCCGCAGCCGCAGCCATGCTGCCGCCCGGCGAGACGCCGACGACCTCGAAGGTCGATCCGGGCCGGCGGTCGAGCACCTGCTGCACGGCTGCCGACAACGCTTCCTCATAGGCGACATTCGGATCGTCGAAGCGGACGACCGCCAGCGGCCGCTCTTCCGCAGCCTGCGTGGAATAGGGCCCGCTCGCAACCCCGTCCTCAAGGCTGCCGGCATCGATTGCCTCGGCCAGCAGGGCGAGTTCGCGGCGTTCGACCGCGACCAGCCGGCTCTGCCGCTCCGAAGCGGCGGAGACCTCGTCCAGAAGCCGGGTGACGGACACCGTCATATGCGCCGCCCGGTCCCCGATGGCGTGCAACTCGCGATGGTCTTCCTCGACGGCGCCGGACAGCTCGAACGCGTTCAGCACCGCATCGTTCAGGAAAGCCGCCCTGGCGTCGGCTTCGGCGGCGCGAGTCCGCAGCACATCCCAGGCGCCGACATCGCCGCCGAGCGCCGCCAGCATCGACTGCGCGACATTCCACTCCGCCCGCAGGCGCGGATTGGCGCGCGTCGTCCCGATCTTGAGGCGCGCTTCGATGGCGCCGACGCGTTCATGGTAGCTTTCGGCGCGCTGGCGGCCCCCGTCCCGCAGGTCCGCATGCGCCTTCTCCAGACCCTGGAGCACTCCCGCCAGCGACTCCGCCTCGCCGCCGAGCTGGCGGACCTTGCGGACGACGAAGCTGTCCCCGTCCTGCGGCGCGGCCGCCGCCTCCCGGACCGCCGGCGCCGGGGCCGGCGCTTCCCGAACCGCGGGTGCGGCCGGCGCCTGGAGGCGCGTCGAGCCCGGCGGCAAGCCGGTTTCCGGGTTCACACATCCTGCAACACCCAAAAGCCCGCCGAGAAGGAGGGCGCTTGCGCTTATCCGTTTACGCATAATTGTTCCGCCTCAAACGCCACCGATTTTCCGCCCATTGCAGGACAGTAGCGCGTTACCGCGGCTTCTGACAACGGGTTATCCCCAAGCCGAGGTGCGTCCCCGAGAGAGTTGCATCCCTGCCGGACCGGGGTTAATGTCCGCTCCTCCAAACAGCGCCCGTAGCTCAATTGGATAGAGCGTCTGACTACGGATCAGGAGGTTGGGAGTTCGAGTCTTCCCGGGCGCGCCAGTTCCCATTTTCCTGCCAGGGAGCCCGTCTGCGGCACGTTTTCGGTCGGCCGCCCCGGCGGCGGGCGGACGAAGCGAGGCGGAATGAGCGGTAATGTCCTGGATGTCGCGATCGTCGGTGCGGGCGTCGGCGGCCTCTATGCGATCCACAAACTGCGGAAATCGGGGTTCCGGGTGCGCGCCTTCGAGGCTGCCGACGGCATCGGCGGCACCTGGTACTGGAACCGCTATCCCGGCTGCCGCTGCGATGTCGAAAGCCTGGAATATTCCTATTCCTTCTCGAACGACCTGCAGCAGGAATGGCGCTGGCCCGAGCGCTACGGAACCCAGCCGGCGATCCTCTCCTATGTGAACCATGTCGCCGACCGGTTCGACCTTCGCCGCGACATCGAATTGAATACCCGCATCCGCTCCGCGCATTTCGACAGCGGGGCGGGCCTCTGGACGCTGGAGGCGGAAAACCTCGAAACCGGCGCCGTCCGGTTCGTGCGCGCGCGCTACTGCATCATGGCGACCGGCAATCTTTCGACGCCGCGCACACCCGACTATCCGGGCCTGGAGAACTTCCGCGGCCGCTGGTACCACACCGGGCTCTGGCCGCATGACGGCGTGGACTTCACCGGGCTCCGGGTCGGGATTATCGGCACAGGCTCGTCCGGCGTGCAGTCGATCCCCCATATCGCGCGCCATGCGAAGCGCCTGCATGTCTTCCAGCGCACCGCCAATTTCAGCCTTCCGGCGCGCAACGAGCCGATGCGCGAGGAAAAGGAAAACCGCCACAAGTCGGAATATGCGGAACGGCGCCGGGCCGCCTATTCGACGCCGTTCGGCATCGCCGGCTACCCGCCGCCCGACAGATCGGCGCTCGACGTCCCCGAGGAGGAGCGCAACCGCATCTACGAGGCCAAGTGGCAGGAAGGCGGCAGCATCAGCTTCCTCTATTCCTTCAATGACCTGCTGGTAAACAAAGAGGCGAACGAGACCGCCTGCGAATTCGTCCGCAACAAGATCCGCCAGACGGTCAAGAACCCGGTGACGGCGGAACTGCTCTGCCCCAACGACCACCCGATCGGCACCAAGCGGCTGATCCTCGATACAAACTATTACGAGACCTACAATCGCGACAATGTGACGCTTGTAGATGTCCGCAGCGCGCCGATCCGCGAAATCCTGCCCGACGGGCTCAGAACCGCCGAGGCCAGTTACGAACTCGATGCCATCGTGTTCGCCACCGGATTCGATGCGATGACCGGGGCGATGAAGGAGATCGACATCCGCGCCGACCGGGGCGCAGCCATAAGCGAGAAATGGGCGGACGGGCCGCAGACCTATCTCGGCATCATGATGGCGGGCTTCCCCAACCTCTTCATGGTGACCGGACCGCAGAGCCCCGGCGTGAAGAGCCAGATGATCCTCGCCTGCGAGCAGCATGTGGACTGGATCGCGGGCTGTCTGGAGCATCTGCGGGACCGGGGCCTCGGCCTTATCGAGCCGGAGGAGGCGGCCGAGCAGGCCTGGGTGCAGCACAATAACGAGGTTGCCGACAGCACCCTCTACCCGCTCGCCAACTCCTGGTATGTCGGGGCCAACATCCCCGGCAAGCCGCGCATCTTCATGCCCTATGTCGGCGGAGTGCATCGCTACAAGGAGCGTTGCGATGCGGTGGCCGCAAACGGCTATGAGGGCTTCCGCACGGCGGGATAGTCCCCCGATTTATGCCTCCCACCGTCAATATCGGGGATGCCAAGGCGCGGTTGTCGCACCTGATCGTCCAGGCTGAGGTAGGCCAGGACGTCATCATCGCGCGCAACGGCGTGCCGGCGGCCCGTATCGTGCCGATACGCGAACCGATCGTTCGCACCATCGAAATGCTCAGGCAGGAGCGGAAAGAGCGCCCCTCGCTCTCCGCTGCGGACATTCGCGCCGCCGGGGACCGGGGCCGCGCCTGACGGCCGTCGTCATCGACGCCTCAATCGCCGCTGCATGGCGCTTCCCCGACGAAACTGCTCAAGCGGCCGAACGTGTCCTGATCCACGCGCCGTTCGACGAAGGCCTCGCTGTCATTGCATGAATGCCCCCAGCCCATCACGACAGGGTGTGCCTTAATGCCGAATGTTCATCAAAACTTATGGGAGTTATTTGAAAATAATATTAAGAATTAATGGAAAATATCCGCCGAAATATCGGCACTCTGCCTTGAACGAAAGTCCCGATCTTCCCAAATCTAAACTGTCGAAACAGGAGGCGGAAATGCTCAGGAAAATTGCTGGAATTCTGGCGGTCGTTGCGATTTTCGCGGCGTCCGCAGCAGTCGCCCATCCAATCCATCACGCAATGGCGGTCGCCGACGCCAAGCCCGCCTTGCAGCAGCTTCCGGGAAAGGTTTACACAGCGCTGGCGAACGATGCCGGCGCAGCGAAGGCGGAAGCGCTCGCGCAATGCCGGGAAGCCACGAACCGCGACTGCACCGTCATCGGCAGCGGCACGCTCTCGCACGGGCATTGACCCCGCTCGGGTAGCGGAAAACGCCCGTCCCCGCGGGCCGCATAAAGCTCGGTAGAGCCCTCATTCGACCGCCGCTGCCCCGGCTTCCCCCCGAGGCAGCGGCTTTCTCGTATCGCCGGCCTTATCCGCCGTCCGCGATGTCCGTTTTCAGCGCTTGCCTGACCCCCTCGCTGCGGCTGTGGATCGGGGCGAGCTGGCCGTTCAGGCGCAGGAGCTGGTTGAGCTGGTTGCCGAAGTTGAGGGCGCCGTGCAGCGCCATGTCTTCGGCCAGCCGATAGGTCGATTTGGTGCGCCGCACCGCCCAGGGGGCGCGGTCGGTCAGCGTCTTCGCGAATGCCGCTGTGGCCTCGGCCAGCCCGCCGGGCTCCGCCAACCGGTTGACCAGGCCGAAGTCGCGATATTGCTCGGCGGTGTAGAGGTCGCCGGTCATGGCGATCTCCAGCCCGCGGCGCCGGCCGATCTGGCGCGTGAGCAGCGCGATGTTCATGGCGGCCGGGAAGCCGTAGGCCATCTCCACATTGCCGAACCGGGCGCCGCGCTCGGCCACCGCGAAGTCGCAGGCGAGCGACATCGCCTGCCCGCCGCCGAGCGCCATGCCGTGCACGGCGGCAATCGTCGGCTTCGGCGATTCGATCAGCAGCGAGAGCGCCTCCAGGAAAATGTCCACTGCCGCATCCACGGACATGTCCTGCAGAATGGCCGCCTCCTCGAACTGCGCGGCATCGCGCCCGGAGGTGAAGCAGTCGCCCGCGCCCCTGACGACGATGGCGCGGATGCCGTCGTCCCGGTTGGCGCTCCGGACCGCCGCGATGAACGACTCCAGCAGCGCATCGTTCATCGCGTTCTTCTTCTCCGGCCGGTTGAGCGTCAGGACGGCGGCGCGGTCTTCCTGCGTGACGAGCACGAGCGGTCGGTCCGGCATGGGACAGGCTCCTAGGGTTCCGGGGATTTTGTCGGGCGGCGGATTGAGTCGAGACGCTCGATCCTAACCCGGAATTCCTCCCGGCAGCCGCAACCCGGCATGCCCGGAGCCGCGCCAGCGCACGAGGCTGCCGGGACCTAGAGCTTTGCGGGCGTTCACGCGGTCCAGATATCCCGGCTCAGAAACACCCGCTTCAGGAGCTCCGCCTCGTCGGTCATGACCCCATCGACACCGAGATCGAGAAGGCGGTTCATTTCCGCCTCCTCGTTGATGGTCCATGCATGTACCGGCAGACCGCAGGAGTGCGCTGCCCGCATGAACGCACGGTCGATTACCGGAAGTCCGTACCGGTGCGGTGGGACCTGTACGCAATTGGCCGCAAATCCGCCGCAAGGCAGGTAATGGCCGGCCAGCCAAAGACGAACGACTTCGGCCGTGCCCATTGAAGTGCAAAGCCGGTCGCCGGCTGCGGCCCGGATTCGGCGAAGACGCCGACTGGAAGCCGATCCCACGCAAACCCGGTCCCACGCATCGGTGTCGCGAAGCACTTCGAGCAAGGGTCCGACGGCGCTGTCCTGCTTCGGGTCTATGTTTACCCGCAGACAGTCCCAGGTCGTCAGCAGTTCCTCGAGAAGTGGAATCCGTTCCCGTCCGCAGACGCGGGCATGGCGAAGGTCCGACCAGTTCATCTCCGAGACGACACCGCGCATATCCGTGACGCGGTCCAGGCGGCTGTCGTGAAACACAACCAGGACATTGTCAGCGGTGGCATGAACGTCGGTCTCGACAATCCGGTAGCCGAGCTCGACCGCGGAGGCGAAGGCAGCCATCGTGTTCTCGGGGTACCGAGCAGAATGACCGCGGTGCGCGACTGCGGCCGGCAGGGGATAACCGGGATGCCGGAGAAACGGATGCGGGTCCCACTTCATGTCCTCGTCCCCCGGATGTCGCAGCGGCTCCCGCGAGGATAAGGCCTGATCCGGGCCGCGTGTGCAGGCCTTCGTCTTTCCAGGACCCGTTCCTGTCGGCATTTCGCGTCTCATCGCGATCGACATCGGTGTGTCGATCCAGTTTCCGCCGAACGGCCGCGCTGAACGAGAGCGAGGGCCCGGAACTGCGATCGCCCGTAGCGGCGCTCGCGCTTCGGCTGCAAACCCGGATCTCTCGCCAAGGTCATGGTCGGGATGAGCAGCCAGGTTGACCGGGCGGTCGTTCGTGACGGCGATGACCGAGGCGGCAATCCGTTCCGCCGTTTCCTTCCTGCCCGTGGAGGCGCGCCGTCAAGGCCTTGCGGATACTCCCGTTCGACAGCCGGGCTGCGGGCGTCCATGGGAAAGTCCTTGCCCACCGGCACCGGCGGGGCCCGCCGACCTTGCCGGTGGAATTCGCGTAAGCTGGCGCCGACCAGCCTTTGAGGATCGGGAGCGAGCAGCATGGCAAGACCCTGGCGCGGTGTGTGGCCGGTCGTGCCGACCGTCTTCACCGAGACGGGAGAGCTCGACCTCGAAGGCCAGAGGCGGGTCATCGACTGCATGGTGGACCAGGGCTCGGACGGGCTGTGCATCCTCGCCAACTATTCCGAGCAGTTCCTGCTTTCCGACGAGGAACGCGAGACCGTCGCCCGGACCTGCCTCGAGCATGTCGCGGGCCGCCTCCCGGTGATCGTCGCCGCGTCGCATTTCTCGACCCGGATCGTGGTCGAGCGCTGCCGGCGGGCGGCGGAGCTGGGTGCGGCGATGGTCATGCTGATGCCGCCCTATCACGGCGCCGCGCTCCGGGGCACGGAGGCGCAGACGCGCGAACAGTTCGCCCGCGCGGCGGAAGCCGGGCTGCCCATCATGGTGCAGGACGCGCCGCTCTCCGGGGTGGAACTCAGCGTGCCGTTCCTCGCCCGGATGGCTAAGGAGATCGGCGAGGTCGCCTATTTCAAGATCGAAACGCCCCAGGCTGCGGCGAAGCTGAGGGCGCTGATCCGGGCCGGCGGCAAGGCCATCGAGGGGCCGTTCGACGGCGAAGAGGCGATCGCCCTCCTAGCGGACCTCGACGCCGGGGCCACCGGCACCATGCCGAGCGCGCTGCTTCCGGACCTGCTGGGGCCCATCGTCGAGGCCCACCGCGCAGGACGGCGGGCGGAAGCCGAAGCCGCCTATGCCCGCGTGCTGCCACTCATCAATTACGAGAACCGCCAATGCGGCCTGCGCGCCTGCAAGGCGGCGATGAAGGCCGGCGGCGTGATCCGCTCCGACCATGTCCGCGCCCCGCTCGGGCCGCTCGCCCCGGAGGTGCTCGCCGGCCTGCTGGAACTGGCCCGCCCGCTGAAGCCGCTCGCGCTCCACTGGGGGCTATGAGGTTGCAGCAAGGCCAACGGACCCCTCCCGCACAATCGAAACCGCCAGCAGTTTGAGATATAACCGCGCTCACCGCACTCGCGACGAGGCCGGTGGAGCGCCGGAGGCTTGAGATGACATTCCTCAACAGTTTCGAGGCCGTCCGCTATCGAGGCATAGACGGCCTGTCCTTTCCCCGCCTCGCGCGCGCCAACCTCATCACCGGCGTGAACGGAATCGGGAAGACAGCGGCGCTCGAAGCGATGTGGCTGTTTACCGGGCGGTACAACACGTCCTTTCTGTGGAATGGAAATGTGCAGCGCTCCGCCAAAACGGTCTTGGACCCCATCGCAAGATTGGCGAAAGGCGCGCTGGAACTCTTGGGTGTGGAAAACGGGTCGGAGCATTCTTTGAAGGCTTCTTTTCAGGCGTTCTCGGAGATTGAAGGACCAAGATTGCTAAATGTTAACGATTCAGTGGACAAGCCGCTAGCGATGCCGCCGGTAGTCGGGAGAATCGATAATTGCGTGGACGGGTGTCTTCCGCAACGAAACACCCAGGGAATTCGCCCAACTCCCGTTGGATCGGTGATTTTTCAGGATCATGAACAACCAACAACCCGACCGAACTGCATTGTTCTAGGCGTCGGATTTCAGCCGGAGATACCTAACGAATCCTTGCAACGATATTCCGATATGGTCAGGGCCAACCACAAGAAGGACTTTACGAATGCGATCAACCTGATTCTTCCAACAGTTAGAGACGTCGAAATTCTGGCTGACGAGTTTGGCGAGCCGTATCTTTCTGCCATTACAACCGATGAAGTGCAATTGCCGCTTTACGCTCTCGGAGGAGGAGTTGCACGACTATCCCAATTATTTCTCGGATGCTTCACCTCCCGCGGAGGCGTACTCTACGCGGATGAAGTGGAAAACGGCCTTCATCATTCAGTACTGGAGGACGTCTGGGCACATGCCCGCGTGTGGATGCAGCAGTGGAATGTGCAGTTGATAGCGACAACCCATAGCGACGAATGTATCCGGGCGGCGATGGCCGCGTTCGAGGACGTGCCGGACGAGCTGGCGATCCACAAGCTCTTCAGGAACGCGGAAACCGAGAAAGTGGAGGTAATCACCTTTACCGGCGAGGCTCTAGAAGGCGCGCGCGACCTCAACCTGGAGACCCGGTGATGGCCGCCGCGGATGGCGGCGCAACAAGATTGGAGATTTCCGCTAGCCGTTTGCTGCTGGTCGAAGGCCGGGATGAGGTCAACCTGTTCGACGCGCTCTTGAAACACTGCCTCGGTGCACCAGGGAAGCAGGACATACAAATTATCGACGCGGGAGGAAAGGACAGGTTCCGCAGGAGAATCCTCGCGATTCAGGCCGCCGCAGCGAGCCACCCGCCGCTCCGCTCCCTCGGCGTAATCCGGGATGCCGATGACAACGCCGGCACCGCATTCCAAAGCGTTTGCGATGCGCTTCGCTATGCCCGGTACGAGCCGCCGCGGGCCCATGGAGAGGTTTCGGACGGCAACCCGGCGGTCGGTGTCTTTATCGTGCCGGACGGCGCAGATGCCGGCGCCATCGAGAGCCTGTGCCGGCGATCCGTAGCCCGGGTCGAGGCAAGCCGATGCGTCGAAGCTTATATCGACTGCCTGAAGGACCGGGGAGTCCTGCGCTCTCGGAATGAGGACAAGACCTTCGCCCATGCCTATCTCGCCGCCGGGGAGAACCCCATGGCGCGCGTGGGTGAAGGCGCCCGGCAGGGCGTATGGGATTTCGACTCAGATGCGTTCGCGGAACTGTCCGCTTTCCTACGGAAGCTGCTCGCGCCCGCCTCCTAGCCCGGCCGGTGCGCGGCAAGCGCCTCCCAGTCGAGCGCGATGCCGTGGCCCGGCCGATCGGGGGCGCGGGCATAGCCGTCCTCGACCGTCAGCGGGTCCTCCATGAACTTGTCGAGGCCGAAGGCGTGCCATTCCAGATAGGCCGCGTTCGGGGCAGCCGCGAGCAGGTGGATATGCAGGTCGTGCGCGCCGTGGCTCATCACGGGCAGGCCGTGCGCCTCGGCGAGGCGGGCGACCTTCATGAAGGGCGTGACTCCGCCGCAGGTGGTGAGGTCGGGTTCCGGGAAATCGACCCCGCCGGAGCCGATCAGCTGGGCGAACTCGGCGAGCGTGTGGTGGTTCTCGCCGGCCGCCAGCGGCACCTTGCCCAGCGAGCGCAGATGCGCGTAGCCGGCCGTGTTGTCGGGCGCGATGGGCTCCTCCAGCCAGACCAGGTCGAAGGGCTGCAGCAGCGTCATGGCGCGCATCGCCTGCTCCACCCGCCAGGCCTCGTTCGCGTCGGCCATCATCTCGATGTCGTCGGGCAGGCGGTTGCGCATCGCCTCGACGCGGGCGATGTCCTCGCGCAAGGTCGGGCGGCCGAGCCGCATCTTGACCGACCGGAAGCCCGCCTCGACGCTCGCCATGCCGCCTTCCAGCAGCTTGTCCACCGGGAAGTTCAGGTCGATATTGCCGGCATAGGCCCGCACCGAGGGGTTGGCGCCGCCGAGCAGCCGCCAGAGCGGCGTGCCGAGCCGGTTGCCCTTCAGGTCCCAGAGCGCGACATCGACCGCCGCCATCGCAAAGCCCGTCGCCCCGCCCCGGCCGGCATAGTGGTGGCGCTTGTAGATGTCCCGCCAGATCGCCTCGATCAGGTCCGGGTCGCGGCCGACAATGCTGGACCGGAAGGAGCCGTCGCACATCGCCACGATCGGGCCGCCCTGCCCCTCATGCATCACGGTATAGCCGACGCCGGAGACGCCGTCGCTGTCGGTGATCCGCGCCGTCACCATGTCGAAGGCGGTCATCACGCCCGCTGCCGAGGCTTCCATCGCCACCGGCAGCGGCAGGCGGAACAGGTCAATTTCCAGCTTGTCGATTTTCGGCACGGTCCCGATCCTCCCTTGCGTGCGTCCGGCGGTTTTGTTGCGGGGATAATTCACCATGCGCTATAGGGTGGCAACCGACGGACAGCGGAGCCGCGCGATGCCCTACGACGCCGAACGCCTGCATGACGTCAGCGACGACCCGCTCGCCGCCATCGACTATTGCTTCGAGCAGGGCTGGACGGACGGCCTGCCGGTCGTGCCGCCGAGCGTCGAGCGCGTGGAGCAGATGCTGGCCTGGGAGGGCCGTCCGCCGGAGACGCCCATCGCCGTCCACCCGGCGACCGGCTACGAATGCACCGTCCATGCGGCCGCGGTGAATGCCGTCATGGCGGGCTGCAAGCCCGAATATTTCCCGGTGCTGGTCGCGGCCTTCGAGGCCATGAACGAACCCGGCTTCAACTTCCACGGCTCGACCGCCTCCACCGGCGGCTCGGCACCGCTGCTGATCGTCAGCGGCCCCTTCGCCGACGACATCGGCATGAACTCGGACGTGAACCTGTTCGGCCCCGGCAACCGCGCCAACGCCACCATCGGCCGCGCCGTCCGCCTCATCCTGATGAATGTCTTCCGGATGATCCCCGGCATTTCCGACAAATCGACCCAGGGCAATCCCGGCAAGTTCAGCTTCTGCATTGCGGAGCGCAGCCGCGGCAATCCCTGGCCGCTCTTGTGCGAGGAGCAGGACTACCCGGAAGGCGTGAGCAGCGTCACCGTCTTCGCCGGCGGCGGGTTCTGCAATGTCGAGAACCACGGCGGCAACACGCCGGAGCACATTTTGGACACCTTCGCCGACGCGATGGCGAACTACGGTTGCATCACGCTCGGCCAGTCCGTCGTGGTGCTGGCGCCCGAGCATATGCGCATCGTCGCCGGATGGACGCGGAAGCAGGCGCAGGAATACCTGTTCGCCCATGCGTGGCGCAGCATCGAGGGCATGAAGGCCGTCGGCAAGCATCGGGACATCGAATACGGGAAGCAATACGGGAAGCAACACGGGGAGGAGGGCGCACACCCCATGGCGGACGACGGGAAGTTCCACCGCGGCCTCGGCCCGGACGACATCCTGATCGTCATGGGCGGCGGCGACGCCGGCGGCCATTCCAGCTTCATCCCGTCCTGGAGCCGGGGCCGCGCTTCCCTCATGCAGTCCAAACCTATCGGCGTGTGCATCGACTGCGAGTAGCTCGGGATCGGGGAAGGCAAGGATCGACAGACCGGAGGCGCGTGTACTCCCGGCTATTGCACCACCATGAGATAGCGCCGGGCGATCTCGGGATCGCGCTCGAACTCCTCCATGGTGCCGGTAAACACCATGCGGCCTCGATCGATGATGTAAATCCGGTCGGCGGTCTCGTGTACCAGGTGCAGTTGCTGTTCCGAAATCAGCATCGATACGCCCAATGACTTCAGCGTATTGACCGCCGCTATCACATCTCGCGCGACGATCGGCGCCAGGCCTTCATGCGGTTCGTCGAGGAGGAGAAGCTGCGGGTTGGTCAGCAAGGAGCGCGCGATGCTCAGCATCTGCTGCTGGCCGCCGCTGAGGTTTCCGGCAAGCCGGGAGTGGAATTCGCCGAGTTGCGGAAACAGTTCCGTCACCCGCTCAATGTTCCAGTATCCACCGTTCGCGGTATGCGAACGCGGCACTTTCAGGTTTTCCGCGACAGTCAGGCTGGCAAAGACCCGGCGATCTTCCGGGACATAGCCAATGCCTTTGCGGGCAATCAGATGCGGTTCGAGACCGGCGATGTCATCGCCCTTGAAACGAACGGATCCGCCTATCACCCGAATCAGGTCATGCACAATGCAGCGCATCGTGCTGGTCTTGCCGGCGCCGTTACGGCCCACCATGCATACGACTTCGCCTTCACTGACCTCGAGGTCGATACCGTGGAGCGCCTGGCTCTGCCCGTAAGCCGCGGTCACGTCTTCGAGGGTCAACATCAAGCGTTCCCGCCCAGGTAGATGTCCTGAACCGCCGAATTGGCGGCAATCTCGTCCGGCTTCCCTTCTGCGAAGACGCCTCCGAGCGCCATCACCGTGATCGACTGGGCCGCCTTGAAAACGACGTCGATATCGTGCTCGACGAACACCAGGGTCAGCCGCCGCTCGCGTGTGACCGCCAGCACCAGATCGATCAGTTCATGGCGCTCGCGTAGTCCCATCCCGGCGGTCGGCTCGTCGAGCAGCAACACCTTCGGCCGGGTTGCCAGCACCATGCCGAACTCCAGCCGCTTGCGGTCGCCGTGCGAAATATCGTCAACGACCCGGTCGGCAAGTCCATCGAGCTCGATGGTTTTCAGATCGGCAAGCACCGCGTCTTCCATCGCCCGCAATCGTCCGGCCCGCAGGCTGAACCAGTGGCCCGACACGGCATTATGGGCGCAGAGCATGTTGTCGAAAACAGTCATCCGCCGCAGGGTGCTCGATATCTGGTATGTGCGGCCCACGCCGAGCTTCGCCACCTGGTGCGGATGCTGGCGGCTGAGCTTGCGGCCGGCGACTTCGACACTACCGCGGTCAGCGACTATCTGCCCGCCAAGCACATTGATCAACGTGGTCTTGCCGGCTCCGTTCGGACCGATAATGGCGCGTATCTCTCCTTCATTAACAGTGAGATCGACGCTGTCCAGGGCTACGAACCGGCCGAATTCCTTGTGCAGGCCGCGTACCTTGAGGGCCGGCTGCGATATGGCGTCCCCGTTCACAGCCGCCCCCCGAACCGGTCGACGATACGCCGGACCAGACCGGCAATTCCACTCGGGGAAACGAGCACGACGACAACGATGATGACCCCGACGACGAGCTGCCAGTACTGAAAGTAATGCGCCGCAAGATTGTCGAGGAGCTTGTAGACGATAGCCCCGTATATGCCGGCGCCAAAGCTGTAGAGGCCCCCGAGCACCACCATCAACAGGCCGTCGACAGTGAACAGGACACCGACATAATCCGGAAAGACATTGCCGTGGAAAATTCCGAACAAGGTGCCGGCAACACCGGAGAAAAACGCCGAGATGACGAAGGCGATCAACTGCACCGATTTTCGCCCGTGCCCGAGAGCGGCGGCGCGTGCCGGGTTCTGCCCGACGGCCCGTATGGTGAGGCCGAGCGGTGAATATACGACACGCCACAGCATCAGGATCGCCACTGTAACCACGCACAGGACCACAAGGCCGAACTGATAGGGCGCGAGCCCGAGCATGGTCGGGACATGGCCGGAGATGCCCGAATCGCCGCCGGTTACGTCAAACCATTGAAAGACGACCGCGTAGGTCACCTCGGCACAGGCCAGCGTAAGCATCGCGGCGTAGATTGCAGTCAACTGGACGCAGAGAATGCCATAGACTAGGCCGAAAAAGGCGCTGACCAGCGGCCCGGCGATGATGCCGAGTGCGATCGGGAAATCGAAATGGGTGATGGACAAGGCCAAGCCGTAGGCACCGAGGCCGAAATATACGGCATGTCCGAAGGATACCATGCCGCTGAAACTCAGCAGCAGGTTGAGAGCGCTGGCGTAAAGGGCGAAAATCATCACCTCGATCAGCGCAAAGACCACCAGTGGCGGCGAGACCGCCAGCAGGATGGCCTGCAACAAGACCACGGCAGCGACCAGGCGCCAGTTGATCGAATAGGCGTCCCGACGCCGCAGCGCCGATTCGGAATCCGTCGAAGTCCCTTCGCCGCGCGCCATGATCACTCCGTCGTTCTGCGCAGGGACCGGATGAGCAGCACCGCCGCCATGAGCAGAAAAATGATTACCATCGACAATCGCGGCGCGAACAAAAGGCCGACCGCCTTCAGGATACCGACCGCAAGCGAGGCGTACAGCGCGCCGTAAAAATTGCCGAGGCCGCCGATCACGACGACGATGAAAGCAAGCACAATGACCCGCGTGTCGAGCAGATAGTTGATGCTTTCGAAGGCGGCGGCAAAACCGCCGGCAATGCCGGCCAGGAAACAGCCGATGGCGAATACCGAGGAAAAGACATGGGCCTGGTTGGTGCCGAGCAGTGCGACCATACCCCGGTCGTCGGTCGCAGCCCGCAGGATGATCCCGGCATGGGTGAATTTGAGGAAACTCCAGACCGCCGCCAGCACCGCCACGCCGACGCCCACCATGACCAGTTGATAGGTCGGCAGATAGGTGTCGCCGATCACCGCCGCGCCGGACAAGGCGTCCGGCAGCGAGACCGTTACGTCATCGAGACCCCAGATGAATTTGGTGACATCGCGGATTATCAACACTGCGGCCAGGGTCAACACCAGCTGCATCAGTTCCTCGGCGCGATAGACGCGGCGCAGCAGAAAAACCTCGAACAGCAAGCCGAGCGCGGCCACCAGCAATCCGCAGATCACGATAGTCACAAAAAAACCGAGGGTCGTACCCTCGGCAATCAACGGATATATCTGGTAGGTCAGAAAGGCGCCGACCATGTAGAACGAGCCGTGGGCGAAATTGACGATCCGCGATACGCCGAAGATCAGGGTCAGGCCGGATGCGATCAGGAAGAGGAATATCCCTTCCATGATGCCCTGCATAACTTGCACGAGTATCATCGTTCGATTTCCGTGACGCGGCAGGGAGTCCTCGCCCCGTAGTCTCGGGGGAGGACTCCCGAAGAGCGGTCGGCGACCGCCCGCCCGTTACTTGGCCGCAGCCGCCCGGAGCGCCATTACCGTATCTTCCGACGGCAAGGTGACGTCGCCGGGAATCACGGCCACGTCCGACATGGTCGGAAACGGATAGGCATCGGTCATCTTCGTCACGCCCATATAGCTCGGCGCGTTGAAGGTGTTGTCGATCGTCCGCATCTTCAGCGGCCCGCGCATGGTGTCGAATGTCATCGAGCCGAGTGCCTGGCGGAATTTCTCCGGATCGGTTCCGCCCGCCGCATCGATGCCACCGGCGATGATGTACATCGCGTCATAGGCAAGCATGCCCCAGTCGTTCGGATACTCGCCGTCATGGGCCTTGCGGTACTTCTCGACGAAGGCTTTCGCCTTGTCGGAATCCATGGCGTAGAACGGCCCGCGGGCCCAGCCGCGCACGCCATCCGGAATATCCTTGCCGAGGGCCATGTAGCTTTCGGTGCTGAGGAAGGTGAGCAGCTCGGTCCGTTCGAGCAGGCCATAGGATTTGCCCTGCTTGATCAGGCTGTTGGTGCCGCTGCCGAACATGACTGCCATGATCGCGTCCGGCTCTTCCGCCAATGCCGCGGTTATGTAGGAGGTCAGGTTGGTCTCGCCGAAACGCGGCCAGAGCTGCGTCGAGATTTTCACCTCGGGCTTGAGCTTCGCGAGTTCCTCGGTGAAAACCTTGACCGTGGTCCGACCCCATTCGTAGTCGAGGCCCATGGTGACGATGTTGTTCCAGTCCTGGCGTGCCACATATTCCGCAAGCGCCTTGCCCTCCATGAGGGTATGCGGCTGGGTCTGGAAGACGAACGGATGCCCGAAATCGATGGTTGCTTTGTGGGTACCGCTGATCGCGCTTACCAGCGGGACGCCGTATTGCTGCGAAATCGGGTTGATTGCCATGAACACCGAGCTCGAGCAGACCCCGGTCAGGAGAGCGACCTTTTCGGTAAGAATGAGGTCGCGCGTCTGCTTGGCGCCCTCGTCGGGCTTGGTCTTGGAATCCCGCCAGACCACCTCGACCTGCCGGCCCGCCGCACCGCCGGCCGCGTTGATTTCCTCCAGCGCGATCTTCATCGCCTTGACAGCCGAATGGGTAAGCCCGCCGCAGGCACCGGAGATACCGCCGACATAGCCGATCTTGACCGGATCGGCAGCCACTGCCGGGCCTCCCAAGCCTACCGCCAATGCCAGAACCGTCGAAATTTGCAGAAGCTTCTTACGGTGCATAATCCTCTCCCGTTGAGTATGTCCGTTTCCTCGGCATGCGGCGCCAAGGCTTTCCGATCACCTTATTGTTGTGCCCAAGACAAGACAAAAGCAACTGTCCATATCCGGGCGCAAATGCCAGCCGTTCGCCTTGTCGGCCGGAGGTAGTTCGTCCAAGCTGGCCGCCGAGCGCAAGAATTGCCCCAGGGTGCAGATGGCTGCCTTCGAAACACGCCTCTCCGCGGAGATGGTGCGGACCTACCGCGGTGCCGGGTTCTGGCAAGGCGAAACCTTCCACGATATCCTGACTCGCCGGGCCGGTCAGCATCCGGAGCGCGAGGCGTTGTACGACGGTCGCCAGCGGGTCACCTACCGGGAACTGGCCGACCGCGTCGATGCGGTGGCGGCAATTCTGCAGGCCCATGGGGTCGAGCGTCGGGATGTCGTCACCATCCAGCTTCCCAACTGGATAGATTTCGCCTGTGCGTTCTTCGCTGTCGAACGCCTCGGCGCCATTGCAGTCCAGGTGAGCACCGATTTTCGCTCACGGGAGCTCGCCTTCATACTCGAGTTCTCGCAAAGCGTTGCCTTCATTTGCCCGGGCCGCTTTCGGGGCTTCGACCATGCGCAGATGATCCGCGAACTACGCCCGTCTCTCCCCATGCTCCGCCTTGTCGCCTGCACCGACCCGGCGGTCGGAGCCGACATGGTTTCGCTTGCGGACGCAATCGCAGGGCGCGCGTCTGCGGCAGGCCTCGTGCCGGTGGCCATGGAGCCAGACGAAATTTTTCGGATGGCTTTTACCTCCGGCACCACCGGCAATCCGAAAGCGGTGATCCACAACCATGAGACGACATTGTCGGCGGCGCGCATTCAGAACCTCGACCTCGGGGTCGGTGCACAGGATGTGCTGCTGCTCTACCTGCCGCTCGGCCTGAACTGGGGCTATCTCGCATTGTTGCAGACCGTGATCGCAGGCGCACGCGCCGTGCTGCTCGACCGGTTTTCCGCAGCCGCGGCATTGGCACTGATCGAGTCGGAAGGGGTAACGAACATTCCCACGGCCCCGGCCGCGATCATCGAACTCCTCGATGCACCGGAGCTGGACCGTGCCGACCTTTCCTCCCTGAAGCAGGTGGTGAGCGGCGGAGCCTCCTGTCCGGTGGACACAATTCGGGAATACCGGGCCAGGATGCCCGGCGATTTCATCGAGCTGTACGGCATGTTGGAATCCGGCTTTCACAGCTACACGCGGCCGGACGACGATCCGGAAGCCGTCAGCGGCACCGTCGGCCGGCTGGCCACCGGCCTCGGCCTGCGTATCCTCGACGATGCCAACCGGGATGTCGCTCCCGGCGAAACGGGGGAAATTGCCGGCCGCGGACCGTCGATCCATCTCGGCTACCACAACAACCCGGCCGCCAATGCCGCCGCCTTCACCGCCGATGGCTGGTTCCGAACCGGCGATATCGGCTATCTGGATACGAATGACAATCTTGTCATCTCGGGCCGCAGCAAGGAGCTCGTCAATCGCGGCGGCAAGAAATTCCATCCCCGCGAAATCGAGGAGGTTCTCTATACCAGCCCCAAAGTCCTGCATGCCGCGATAATCGGTATGCCCGACCCCAGGCTCGGCGAACGCAACTGCCTGTGCGTCGTGCCGCGGCGGGGACATACCGTGACGCTGGGAGAAATGACCGCGTTGCTGGACGGCAAGGTCGCGACATACAAACTGCCGGAAGCCCTTGAGATTTTCGAAGCCCTGCCATTCACTCCGACAGGCAAGCTGCAGCGCCATCTTCTCGCCGCCGAAGTCGCCGAGAGGCGCGTGGCGCAAACCGCGACCGACGGGGCAAGGTGAGATCCGATGCGTATTGACGAGCCCTATATTCCGGCGTCGCGCATGGTGCAGTACCGCGAAGCCGGATACTGGCGCGAGACAACCAGCAATGACTGGCTGGAAGCTGCGGCCGGCAACGCACCCGAACGCCTTGCGCTGCAGGACAGGCGCGGCAGGCTCGACTATCGCACCTATCTGCGCCGGGTGCAGCGGTTGGCAGCGCGGTTCGTGACGATGGGGCTGACGTCCGACGCCGTAATCGCGGTCCAGTTGCCCAACTGGAGCGAATTCGCCGTCACCGTCAATGCCGCGATGCTGGTGGGCATACCTTTCTGCCAGTATCACAGCGACTTCCGCAGTCGCGAGGTCGAGTTCATCCTGGGCTTTACCGAAGCGTCGGTGTTGGTCGTTCCGAGCCGCCATCGCGACTTCGACTATCTCGCCATGATCGAACCGTTACGCGCGAAGCTTCCGCATCTGAAACATGTCATGGCGGTCGGCGACGATGTGCCGGAAGGGTATTTCGATCTTCGCACCTTCCTCGAAGCCGACGACGATCCGGAATTGCCGGCAGACGCCTTGCGCCCGCGCCGACCCGCCGCCGATCAATTGGCGCGGACGGCTTTCACCTCCGGCACCACGGGCAATCCGAAGGCAGTGCTCCATACCCACAACACGACCAACTGCGCTCTCGGATTCCTGAACCGCGGTCAGCGCATCGCGGCCGACAGCGTGCTGCTGGTATTTCTTCCAGTCGGTTTGAACTGGGGCCTGTTCAATACCCTGCAGGCAATAGATGCCGGTTGCCGTGTCATTCTTCAGGATATCTTCAGGGCCGAGGAGGCACTGGCGCTGATCGCCAGCGAGCGGGTAACGCATTTCTGCTGTGCGCCCGCCCATCTGGTGGCAATGCTGAATGCACCGGCATTCGAAAGCCACGACCTCGCCAGCCTGCAGGTGATCATGACGGGCGGCGCTTCCTGTCCGATCGAGGTTATCCGGGAAGTGCAGGCCCGCATGCCCGGACATTTGCTCGAAATGTACGGCATGCTCGAGTGCGGCACCCAGGCTCATACCGTGTTAACCGACGATCCGGCCGAGGTTTGCGGTACCGTCGGCCGGCCGGTACCGGAGATGGACATCCGGGTGGTGGACGAGGACGGTTCGGATGTTCCGGCCGGCGCCGTCGGAGAGATCCTGACCGCAGGCCCGTCGGTCACGATCGGTTACTACAACAATCCCGCGGCCAATCGGGAAAGCTTCACCGCCGACGGCTGGTTTCGTACGGGGGATCAGGGTTGCTTCGATACCAAGGGAAACTTGCAGATCGTAGGGCGCACGAAGGAAATGCTGATACGGGGCGGTGCAAACATCTATCCCCGCGAGATCGAGGAAGTGCTCTACCAGCATCCGGGGATCCGCGACGCCGCTATCGTCGGCGTTCCCGATCCCCGACTCGGGGAGCGCGTCTGTGCCTGCATCGTGCCGCGGACCGGCGAGGTCATAACATTCGAGACGTTGACCGAATTCCTGAGAGGCAAGATCGCGACCTACAAGCTGCCGGAGTACCTGCAGATCTACGATGATCTCCCGAGAACGCCGACCGGCAAGGTGCAGAAGCAACCGCTTGCCGATATGGCCCGCCGCCGGTTGGCGGCCGGCGAGCGCTGAAATCGCCGCCGACGCCATCCCGGATCGAGGACATTCCGATGCGCTACATCGACATGCATTCCCACTGGAAGACGCGGCGCGGCTATGTCCTGCAGACCGAGGCCGAACTGGCAAGGCAGGGACACACCTGGCGCTCCGAGCCAGGCTACGCGACGGAAGAGGAAATGGCTCAAGATTTCCGGCAGGCCGGGGTCCGGGTCGCACTCGATTTCGGCTTCACCAAATTTATCCCCGTCCCGGAGGCCCGCGAGCTGCACGACTATGCCTTCGAGACACAGCGTCGGTTTCCAGACGCGATTCTCGGCAACTGGTTCCATTTCCAGCCCGAGAACGGACCGGAAGCGCAGCGCGAATTCGAGCGCTGTATTGCCGACGGTAATGGTTTCGTGGGTCTGGCGGTCTCGGGTTCCGGCGGTGTGCCGGCGAGCGATCCTGCCTACGATCCCTTCTATGGCCTGTGTATCGAGGCCAATATCCCGGCGCTCGTCTTCGTTGGCACGACCGGTCTGGGTTCCGGCTTTCCCGGCGGTAACGGGATACTGCTCGATCACTGCCATCCCCGCCATCTGGACAATGTTGCGGCCCGGTATCCGGACCTGAAAATTCTCGCTGGCCGTCCGGCCTGGCCGTGGCAGACAGAAATGATCGCCGTGCTCATCCACAAGGCCAATGTCTGGTACGAACTGCACGGTTGGTCGCCCCGGTATTTTTCCGAAGACCTGAAATACGAGATTCCCCGACGGCTCAAGGACCGGGTCATGTTCGGTGCGGACTACCCGTTGCTGAGCTATGAACGGCTGATCGCCGACTGGCGCGGGTTGGGCTTTTCCGACGAGGTGATGGAAAAGGTGAATTACCGCAACGCCGAAAAATTCCTGGCCATGTTTGGACATTGACGTGGATCTCGGACTCGAAGGCAAGGTCGCGATCGTCAACGGAGCGAGCCAGGGTATCGGGTTCGCGATCGCCAGAACCCTCGCCGAGGAAGGGGCACGGGTCGCAATTTCAGCCCGGCGCGAACCGGCGCTCAGCACCGCCTGCGATGACATAACGCGGGCCACAGGCGGCGATCTTCTCGCCATACAGGGTGACATCCGCCGGGCCGAAGACTGCGAGCGGATCGTGGAGGGAACCGTCGCACATTTCGGCGGCCTCGACATCCTGGTCAACAACGATGGCGCGCCGCCGCTGGGTTTCTTCATCGAACTCGACGACGATGCCTGGCGCCGTGCCGTGGACCGGAACCTGATGAGCGTGGTCCGGTGCATCCGGGCTGCCGTGCCCCACATGAAGGCACGCGGCGTCGGCAGCATCGTGAACATAACGGCATTGTCGGCGATCCAGCCGATAGCCGGTTTCGGACTCTCCGTCGCGACCTGGGCCGGCGTCATCGGTCTGGCCAAGACCCTGTCGCGCGAACTCGCGCCGGAAATCACGATCAATACCCTCGCGCCGGGGCTGATCGACACGCCGAGATTGCGCCTGGTCGCCGAACAGTCGGCAGACGAGATGAACGGATTGATCCGCGAAATTCCTCTCGGCCGCCTCGGCGACGCCGAAGAGGTTGCCGCCGCTGTGGCGTTCCTGACCTCCCCGCGCGGCCGCTACATCACCGGCACGACGCTGGCTGTCGATGGCGGCCTGTCGCGGGCAACGCTTTGACGCCGCGCGGCTTTCGTCCTCTTTCGGTCAGGCTATAGCAAGGTCCGATCAAGTTGAACCGGAGCCAGTGAGACACCCCTTATTGTCACCCCGGACGGCGCGCCAGCGACGATCCGGGGTCCAGTCTCTCGAAGCCCGGGCAGGTGGCATGACTGGGCCCCGGCTCGCGGGCCGGGGCGACTGTATGAGCATACCTTTCGCTCCGGTCCCATCAGGTCGGATGCCGCGCTAGCCCCCCGGGGACCTCGGGCGTGGGCACAGCCCTCAAGACTACCGTGTCGCCATGTTCGACACCGAGCACCTTGCGGCCGAACGGATCGAGCCGGACGGTATCCTGGACATGGTCGGCATCGACCGCGACCCAGGCGCGGAGCGGCGCCGGATTGGCGCCGATTACCTCGGTCAGATCGTCGTCGACGACCCCGAGCCGGGCCGCCATCGCCGGCGACAATCGCACCGTCCGGCGCCGTCCCCGGAGGCCGACATAAGGGTCGAGGGCATCGTCGGCCACAACCCGGGCCCGGTAGCGGGCCGCCGCAAGCGCCGTTCGGGCGGCTTCGCTCGCCGCGGTGTCGATGTCCCCGTCATCGTCGAGTACCACACCGTAGACATCGGCCGCACAGGTCCGGCTGACGAGGCCCTCGGCAACGTCCCGCCGAACCGACACCGGATCGCGGGTCAGTGGATCCCCATAACCGCCGCCCCCGGCCGAACGCATGACCACGGTGTCATCGCGGCGAATCGTGTGGCCCGTCACCTTGCCCGGTGTAGAGAAACCGGTTTCGACGCCGTCGCGCATCACCGAGACTATGTAAGGTGCCGCGCTACCGCCGCCGAGGACACCGAAGGGAGGGATCACGGCCCGGT
Organism: Alphaproteobacteria bacterium; assembly: GCA_965261985.1. Classification (GTDB taxonomy): domain Bacteria; phylum Pseudomonadota; class Alphaproteobacteria; order Bin95; family Bin95; genus Bin95. The sequence goes on along the minus strand of OZ253490.1, from coordinate 1,137,451 downwards.
CGCTGAGTACCGAGTAACTGCCTTCGTCATCCAGCAAACGCACCTCGCGGCGCATGCCGAGCCCGCCGCGACTGGCGCCCGGTCCGCCGGAATCGATGCGCAGTTCGCAACGCTCCACGAGCAGCGGCATCTCGTTTTCGATCGATTCGACGGTCTGAATCGAAGGCAGGTTGCCGAAATCGACATTAACCATGGCGCTCGGGCCGTCATGCTGGAGGAATCCTCCATTCCCGCCGGCCGGGGCCTCGTAATAGACATATTGCCGGTCCCGTCTCTTGTTGAAACCGCCGATGGCGTTCGGAAACGAGGTGCCGCAGAGATCGCCCGAGACCCGGTCCGGGACGATCTGCGACAAGGCGCCGAGCGTGACGGATACAGCCCGTTTGCGAACCTCGCCGTGAGCGCCCGCCGGAGCGTCGTGCCGAACATCGGCGATTGAGGCCTCCGGTGCGCGCAGCTCAATGGGCCTGAATGCGCCCTGGTTGACCGCTCCGCCAGGGTCGAGCGTCGCCTTTATCGCCACGAAAACGCCGGCGCCGGTAACCGCGAGGGACGAATTCACCACCCCCGGAACCTGCGGATTGGTGCCCGCGAAATCCGCGATAATCCGGTCACCCGATACCGTCAGCCTGAGACGCATCAGGACCGGATCGAGGCGGCCCTCGTTGAAATATTCCAGATAGTCCTCATAGCAGTAGTCGCCGTCCGGCAACTCGGCAATCCGCTCGCGCAAGCGACGTTCGGTGCGGTCGAGATGAGTCCCGATGCAGTCTTCTACGCAGGCGCTGCCATATTTGGCGTAAAGGCGCCGGATGCGCTGTTCGGCGATCCTGCAGGCTCCGAAAGAGGCGTTGAGGTCCCCTTCGCGCTCCTCCGGCACCCGCATGTTCGCCATCAGCAGCGTCATCGCGGCGCGATTGACCCGTCCTTCCTCGACGATCTTGATCGGCGGAATCCGCACGCCTTCCTGGTAGATATTGGTCGAAAGGCCCGAATAGCTGCCCGGCACCATGCCGCCAACATCGACCCAGTGGGCGCGGACCGCCGGAAAGACCATCAGGGCGCCGCTGTCATCGAATACCGGAAAGAGCAGCGTGACATCGTTCAGATGAGTGCCGCCGCGATAGGGATCGTTCAACAGCACCGCGTCGCCGGGCTTCAGATCGTCCCGAAAATCCTCAAGCGCACAGCCCACACCCCATGGCAAGGGCAGAACATGGCCCGGATGGTCCCATGACTGCGCTACCATCTGGCCGCTGGCATCGAAGAGGGCGCAGGAGAAGTCGTCGAACTCATGGATCACGGACGAATAGGACGCCCGGATGATGGTCGCTCGCATTTCCCTCACGATCGCGACCAGTCCCTCGGTCACGACTTCGAGGGTGATCGGATCGACGCCCGGTGCTGCCATCTTCTATCTCCGTTCGAGCATGAGATCGCCGTGCTCGTTCGCGTATCCGCGCCAGCTCGGCGGCAATACGGTCGTCGCACCCGCTTCCTCGACGATTGCGGGACCTTCGATTGCGGCCTCAGGCGGTATGCGATCGCGGTCGTAGACCGGGGTATCCCGGAAGGAGCCGTCGAAATAGACACTCCTACGCTCGACGACAGCAGCAGCCAGGTCGCCGCCGCCGGCTAACGTCGGCAATGCGAGAGGCGCGACACGGCCGATCGCGGCGATTCGGAAGGTGACGATCTCGGTCGCACCGGCGCTGCGGTGCCCGAAGCGCCGGTTGTGTACGGCATGGAAGGCTGCGTCGATGGCTTCCGAGCTCTGCACATCGTCCGGGATATCGACATCGAGTTCCCAAGACTGGCCGAGATAGCGCATGCCGAGCGAACGTCTGACGACGATGTTTTCCGGCGCGACGCCTTCGGCCTCCAATTGCGCCCGGCCTTCATCTTCCATGCTCCGGAACACACGGTCCACTTCGGCAAAGCCGGCGTGGGCAGGCTGTAGTGTTCTTGTCAGTACATGGTCCTGGCGGATATCCGAGATGAGCGAACCGAAGGCGGCGAAATTACCTGGGCCGCGGGGCAGGACAACGCGCGAAATATCCATTTCATCGGCGATCGGCGCCGCATGCATGGGCCCCGCACCGCCGTAGCAACAGAGAACGAAATCACGCGGATCGAAACCCTTGGCAATCGAGATCTGCTTGATCGCGCTGACCATGCGGGCGACCGCAATACGGACGATTCCCTCGGCCAGTGCATCTGCCTTCAGATGGAGCTTCTTCATCAGCGGCGCCATCGCCGCAAGCGCGCGGTCGCGATCGAGCGCGATGTGGCCGGCCAGTCGGGACCCGGATTTCAGGCGGTTCAACACCAGATTGGCGTCTGTCACTGTCGCCTCGGTTCCGCCCTGGCCGTAGCAGGCAGGGCCCGGTACCGCGCCGGCGCTTCGGGGTCCCACCATCAGGATATCTCCGGCATCGAGCCAGGCTATGCTGCCGCCGCCGGCTCCGACCGCATTGATTTCGATCTGGGGCGTGCGATTTGCATAGGGCCCGATCGTCTGCTCATTGGTCACGGGCACCTGCAGGTCCGAGATCAGGCAAACGTCGGTACTGGTCCCGCCCATGTCACAGGTGATCAGATTCCGGATTCCGGTCCGAGAGCCGAGTTGCAAGGTCGCTGCCACGCCGCCGGCCGGGCCGGAAAGCACCGTGGCAATCGGCAGGCGCCGCGCCCGCCCGGCCGTCGAAACCCCGCCGTTCGACGTCATGATGAACACATTGCGGCGATAGCCGCGGTCCCGCAGGCGGTCTTCGAGATCGCTCAGGTAGCGGTTCATCAACGGGCCGATATAGGCGTTCAGTGCGGTTGTATTGAAACGCTCATATTCGCGGAACTGCGGCAGTACATCGGACGATGTGCACACGAATACATCCGGATGCGCTTCCCGGAGCAGCGCCGCAACCCGGCGCTCGTGATCGGGGAAGGCATAGCTGTGCAGAAAACACACGACTGCGGAAGCGCCCGGACCCAGGGACAGGCTGTCGATCGCACCCTGGACCTGGTCCTTGTCCAGCGGCACCAGCACCGAGCCGTCGAACATGATTCTCTCATCGATTTCAACAGTGCGGTTGCGCGGAACGATGGGTGGCGGTTTCAGGGTCGTGATGTCGTAAAGAGTGGCGCGATTGGTTCGCGCAATCTCGAGAACGTCTCGGAAACCCCGCGTCACCAGCATCCAGACCTCCGCGCCCTTGCCTTCGAGGATCGCGTTGGTACCGATGGTGATGCCATGCACGAACCGGTCGATGTCGGTGCTACCGATACCGAGTGCGTCGAGGGCGGCTCCTACGGCCTCGGCCGGGTCTCCCGGTGTCGACGGCACCTTGGCGTAGCGAACCGACCGGTTTTCGTCGTCATAGGCGACGGCGTCCGTGAAGGTTCCTCCGACATCTACGCCAACACGGAACCTGGGCTTTGAGTCTTGCATGACATCCTGATTTTCGTTGCGGGCGCAGAGCGTCCCGGGATGGCCTCGCCTTTTCGGACGGCCCGATGGCCGCGTTGAGTGTATTCCGGTTGCTTCCCAGGCCGCCAGAATCCCCTTGATTCGATCTTCCTGTTCCTGCCGTTGCGCCTGTGTGGGGCAAACGCATGCGTTTGCCGCAAGGCGCGCAGCGACGTCTCCATCATAACCGCAGGCGTCCCGCCTCGGTATGCCTCAGCCGGGGTTCTCCCGCCCGGCGCCGCCCTTCGGGTCGCGCCCAGGCGCACGACCGCTGCGTCGCGGGCCGTGACATTGGTAAGAAGTCCGGGCTAGCAGCTTTCGGACGCAAGCCGCCGGTTGTTCGCTCCGAGGGGGCGGCGGGCGCCGCCCTTCGGCGCGGGAAACGCATCTTCCGGCCGGTAATCGGCGAAGCTCGCCAACAATTGAGCATCGCACTCCTGCTGCCAATGCGAGCCGGGCAAGACGGCGGAGACGCAGCGATACCTCTTGCGGAACGCTGCGGTGCGCTCCGTGTTTTCGATAGCGACGGCGACCAAACCGGCGACGCGGCCCTTCTGACGTTCGACGAGCGCGATGGCGCCTTCCATCGTTCCGCCGGTCTCGATCCATTGATCGACCAGCAGGACCCGCGTCGCCGGGGCGAAAGCCGGCAGGCGCATCTCCATGTCCTGAGTCCGGCCCGAGTAGTTCGTAAACGCCACATTGTCCGTATCGACGCAGAGCTTGCCGGCCTTGCGGATCGGCAGGAACCCGACACCCAGCCTCGCCGCCAAGGCCGTTCCCAGAACGAACCCCATGGCGTCCAGTCCTGCGACGACGTCAACCTCGATACCCTCCAGATCGGCGTGCAAGTCGTCCAACATGTCGTGAAAGGCAGCCCCGTTGATGTAGATGGACGTAGGGTCCAACCAAGCGAACTTGTCGCCCTTGGTGTTCGGCGCCATCAGCCGCAGATACCAGCGGTCGTCGCGGGGGCCCTTATCCATGGCTGCCGATCTCCCAGGCGATCCGCATCAGCCGCGCCAGCCGGGCGGAGTCTATGTTGTAGAAATCGCCAGACCGGTTGATCCCGGTGGCGACCATGAAGGCATCGACATCGGCATATCTCTGCGCGTTCTCGGGCGTGATGCCCGAGGCCAGCGCCAGGGGCGCGTCGCCGACGCCGGCCCTGAAGCGGCGGACCTTCCGCAGATCGGCCTCTTCCCCCGTCGCGAGGCCCGAGGTCGTGACTACGTCCATGAAGGGGACCGCCTCGCGCGCGGCGTCCTGCCAGTGCGCCGGATCGACCTGGCGCTGTTTCTTGAATGCCGTGCCGCCGAAATAGAGCCCCGACCATTCGCTGGCCTTCCGCGCAACGGCAATTCGTTGGGCTTCGGACGCGTCCTGCCCGGTCTCGTCGATCCGCGCATCGTCGGCCCAGTACGCATCTACCGGGCAGCCCGTTTTTTCCAAATCTCCCAGGATCGGGAATGCGTCGCGGCCCGTGACGGCCAGAAAGTTGACCCCCATCCAAAGCGACGGCCACGCACTGCGGACCTCGCGAACGATCGGCAGAAAGGCGTCGACGCCGAAGTCGTGATTGATCAGGAAGCAGCCGGGGACGCCCTCGCCGACCAGGATGCGAATGTTCTCGCTTGCCTGTTCGGCGTCCAGCACATGGATCACGGGCAAGACAACCGGGCCCGGCGCCTTGAAAAGCTTATGAAATTCCCGAAGCGTCACGCTGAGAACCTAGCCCGGATCCCTCACCGAGGTCACGGCCTGCGTCGCGTCCGAGCCAGCGGCCGACCGACCGTACATTCGAAATGTTCCTTGCCGCAATGCACATTTCAGGGTTGGATGCGGCCAGCAACCGACGGGAGATTATATCATGAGCGAACAGGTGAACCTGACACGCCGCAGCGTGCTTGTGATGACCGGCGCGACGGCGCTTTGCGCCCCGTTCGTGGGCCGCGCGTGGGCCTCGACGACCGAGATCAACATGCTCGCCTGGTACGGCCATGGCGAGGCCGACATTGTGGGCGCTTTCGAGGAAGCCAACAATGTGAAGTTCAAGCCCAAATACTATGCCGGCGGCGACAACATGCTGGCGCTGATCGCCCAGTCGCCCCCGGGCACCTATGACGTTATCCTCTCGGACGCCGAGTTCGTGCAGCAGCTGAATGCGGCCGGCTATATCGAGCCCCTGAACGCGAACGACTACCCGTTCGACGACATGCTGCACGAGGACTTCACAAAGTTCCGGGGACACTGGGACGGCGACACCCTGTTCTCGATGATGGTGCGGTTCGGGCATTTGGGCGTCAGCTACAATTCAACCGCGATCTCGGCCGAAGAAGCCATGAGTTACAAGTGCTTCTGGAAGCCTGAGGTGGAGGGCAAGGTCGGACACTTCGACTGGCACCTGCCGTCTCTGGGCATGATGAGCCTCTATAACGGCAACGGTGCGGGACTTTGGGATCTCGACGACGGCCAATGGAAGGCGGTGCAGGAGACGACCATGAGCCTGCGCCCGCAAGTCGGCGGCTTCTTCGACTACGGCGGCACCTTCAACAGCCTGAAGAACGGCGAGATGCTGGCCATGTGCGGGATCGGCGACTGGATCACGGGGGTCCTGCAAAAAGACGGCGCGCCGGTGGCCTCGGTCATTCCGAAGGAGGGCGGCATACAGTGGACCGAGAGCTACTGCATCGGCAAAGGCTCGTCCAAGGCCGATATCGTCAAGAGCTTCATCCAGTACATGCTGAGCCCCGAGGGGCAGGTGAAATCGGCCCAGATGGCCGCCTATCCGGGCAACTGCATCACCAAGGGCGGACGCGCGGCCCTGATTGCTGCGGATGGGGCCGAGGCCGAGCGCACTAACCAGGTGAACGGGAACCCGATGGACCCGATCGCCCTGATCGATGCGGACCGCATCCACTACCGCGACATCCCGGTCAATCAGACGCTCGAGGACTGGAACGACTTCTGGTCCGAGTACAAGAACGCCTGATGTCGGGGCGGACCCGTCCGGGACCTCTCGTCAGGTCCCGGACGCTACGACCCGGGGGCCTCGTGCCGGGACCGCCCGTTGGCGGTTCTGCATGGCCGTGACGGCGCGCAGTCCGCAACGCCTCCTCTACACGTCCAGGCGCGCGCCATGAACCGTTTCGCGCTCGCCTTCCGCCTTCCGATCATCGTCTGGCAGGGGCTCTTCTTCCTCGGTCCCCTGTTCTTCATGATCGCGATGAGCTTCTTCCTGGTGAAGAACTATCGAATGGAGGAGGCGTTCGAGCTCAAGAACTGGGCGCGGATGTTGGCCAGGGGCTATGTCTGGGACAGCTATTGGTACACGTTTGGCATGGCGGCTTCGGCCACACTGGTGGCGACGCTGGTCGCCTTCCCCGCAGCCTTTGCCCTGGCTTTCCGAGTGTCGGAGGCGACGCGGCGCTGGGCGATCTTTCTCCTGATCATCCCGTTCTTCACGTCTTATCTGGTGCGCACGTTCTCCTGGTACGTGATCCTGGCGGAATCGGGCGCGATCAACGCCGGGCTCGGCACCGTCGGGCTTGGCCCGTACACGATGCTCAACACGCCCTTCGGCACCGTCGTCGGCTATCTGACCCTGACATTGCCGCTGGTCGTAATCCTGCAGACCCTCGCCCTGGCGAACATCGACCGGAACCTCGTCCAGGCCGCGCGCAACCTGGGCTGCCCGCCCGAGCGCACGCTATTCGCCGTGATCGTGCCCCTGGCGAAGACCGGGCTCATCATCGCGGCACTGTTCTGCTTCATCCTGTCGTTCGGCGACTTCGTCGCGCCCTATTACCTGGGCGGGTCCAAACCCCCGACTCTACCGATATTGATCATCGACACCACGAAATCCGGTCAGCAATGGCCACGCGCGGCCGTCGTCGCGGTGATGATGATGCTTACGCTCTTCGCTATTGCCGCCACCTCGATTTGGCTGGCTTATCGCAAGCGGTTATCGGCATGAGCGCACGGATCGTGACCGTCCTTCTGCTCGGTTGGCTGTTGCTGGTGTTCGTCTTCATCTTCGCGCCGATCGTCGCGTCGGTTGTCTTCTCGTTCAACTCGGACCGGTTCCCCACGATCCCGTTGGGCTCGTTCACCACCCATTGGTACGACACGATCTTTGCCGACGCCGAGATCGGCGAGGCAGCCCGCAACTCGATCGTCGTCTCGCTGTCGGCATCCGTTATCGCGACAACGCTGGGCTTCGCGACCGCCTATACCGACTATCGCTACAACTTCCGTCTCAAGGGGCCGTATCTGGCGCTGATCCTGCTGCCGCCGACGATCCCGCTGATCATCATGGCGCTCGCCATGCTGGCCTGGCTGTCCTGGATCGGGGCGTCGGGCCAACTCTGGTCGATCGTCATCGCGCATTCCGTTCTGACGGCGCCCTTCGCCATGGCGATTATCCGCCTGCGTTTGAACCAGATCGATCCGAACCTGGAGGCCGCGGCCTGGAACCTGGGCTCCTCCGAGTGGAGGGCGCTCAGGTCGGTCATCCTGCCTTTCTGCCGGCCCGCTATCGTCTCCGCAGCCTGCCTGACCGCCGCCGTTTCCTTCGACGAGTTCGCGGTAGCGTGGTTCGTAAGCGGTTTGAACAAGACCGTGCCGGTGATCGTCCTGGAGATCGTTCAGGGCAACATCGACCCGCAAGTGAACGCTATCGGGTCGCTGGTGTTCCTGACGTCGATCACGTTGGTGGTCCTGGCTCAGGTCTTCTTCATCGCTCGGGTCAGCCGCACATGACAGATCCGCTTGTCATCCTCTCAGGCGTGGTCAAGCGGTTCGGGGACTTCACGGCCGTGCACCGTCTGGACCTGGAAATAGCGGCGGGCGAGTTCATCGCGATCATGGGCCCGTCGGGCTGCGGCAAGACGACGACACTTCGGATGATCGCCGGGCTGGAGGTGCCGACCGAGGGCGAGGTCCGCATCGGTGGACGGCTGATGAATGACGTGCCGGTTCACGGGCGCGACACGCCCATGGTCTGGCAGTCGCTGGCCCTGTTTCCCTTCCTGAATGCACGGGAGAATGTCGAGTTCGGGCTCAAGATGCGCGGGATCGGCGCCGCCGAGCGGCGCCAGCGTGCGGCCGAATGGCTGGAACGGCTCGAGATCGTGGAGTTCGCCGAGCGCAATGTCGACACGCTGTCGGGCGGGCAGCGCCAGCGCGTGGCCCTGGCGCGCTCGCTGGTGACGGAGCCGCAGATCCTGTTGCTGGACGAGCCGTTGTCAGCGTTGGACGCCCACCTGGTCATTCGCATGCAGGGCGTGCTGACGCGCTTGCAACGCGAACTCGGCATCACCTTTGTGTACGTCACGCATTCGCAATCCGAAGCCTTCGCCATGGCCGACCGGATCGTGATCATGTCCCAGGGCCGCATCGTCCAGGTCGGCCAGCCGCGCGAGATTTACCGGGTGCCTGCGAATCGCTTCGTGGCCGAGTTCGTAGGCCGAAACAATATCCTGAGCGGGACCAGCCGCGGCGACGCGATCGAAACGGCGCTCGGCATCTTCCCCGCCGCCGGCCTGCCGGCAGCCGGCAGGCCCGCCGCCCTGGTCGTCGCCGCCGACCTGGTCCGGATCGGCCGTACGCCGTGCGAGGGCGCGATCCCATGCGCGCTGATTTCCGAGGAATTTGTCGGTGCAACGGTGACCCTGTTCCTTGAGGCGGCGGACGGGACCGAACTGAAGGTCCAGGTTCCTGAACGCGCGCTGGGCGACCTGGTCCTGCACGCCGGCGGCCAATTCCATCTCAGCTGGCCAGACGATGCCGGCCACGTCCTGGGCGAAAGCTGACCGGAGGCGCAGATGATCCGGAACCCGATTCCCTGGCCGGGCGGCGCGAAGTGCGCGGTCGCTATCACCTTCGACATGGACGCCGACAGCCTGATCCACATCGCGCGGCCGGAGGACGGGTTCGACCGGCTCTACCCCGTCTCCATGGGCCGCTACGGACCGACGGTCGCTATCCCCCGCATCCTCGCGACCTACCGGCATCTGGGGATCAGGCAGAGCTTCTTTATCCCCGGCTGGTGTCTGGAGACCTACCCCGACGCCGTCGAGGCGATCCTCGGGGACGGGCACGAGATCGGGCACCACGGTTGGATCCACGAAGATCCGGTGACAACGCGCGGGCAATCCCAGGCGGAAGCGTTCGAGAAGGCGCTGGACGCCCACCGCCGGATCTGCGGCAGCCTCCCGCGCGGCTACCGCGCGCCGGTCTACAACGTCACGCAGCAGGTCATCGACCTGACGATCCGGCACGGGCTGCGCTATGACAGCTCCCTGATGGCGGACGACATCCCCTACCGAATGACGACCGCAGAAGGCGCGCTTTGGGAGATGCCGGTCCACTGGGGCGCCGACGACTGGCCGCCCTTCGCGCACTATGCCGAAATCGGCTACATGATGCAGGTGCGCGAGCCCTCCGCGGGCCTGGCCGGTTTCTGGGAGGAGTTCGAGGCGCAGTACGAGGCCGGCGGCTTCTTCATGCTTATCGTCCACCCATTCCTGACGGGGCGGCTGGCCCGCTGGCGGCTGGTCGAGCGTTGGCTGGAGGAGACCGTGGCGACCCGCAATGTCTGGGTCGCCCGGCTCGAGGAGATTGCCGATCATCTGGACGCCCTCGCCGCCCAGGGTCATGACATCCGCACCGAACGGCTGCCCTACTATCGAGGACCGCAGAGATGAGCCTGACCGACACCGACCGCCGGATGCTGCACATCGCCTATGAGGAAGCCAGGGCCGGGTTCGACGAGGGCGGTTGCCCCATCGGCTCCGTGCTCGCGCGCGGCGGCACCGTGGTTGCGCAGGGCCGGAACCGGCGCGTGCAGCAAGGCGATCCCATCGCGCATGGCGAGATGGACGCGCTGCGCAAGGCGGGCCGCCAGCGGACCTACCGCGACACGACCCTCTACACCTCGCTCTCCCCTTGCATGATGTGCTCAGGCACCGTCGTCCAGTTCGGCATACCCCGTGTCGTCATCGCCGAGAATACGACCTTCGGGGGCAACGAAGGGTTCCTGCGCGAACGCGGCGTTGAGGTGGTCGTTGCCGACGACCCGGACTGCATCGCGCTCATGACCCGGTTCATCGAAGAGCGGCCCGAACTCTGGGCAGAAGACATTGCGGAAAACTGACTGGCGGTCGTTGGCCAGCCGCCGGCCTCGCACCCGGTTCGTCGCCCCGGCCCCCGAGACATGGATCGGGACGCTCACATCCGAAGAGACCGCGGAACTGCAAGAGGCTGCACGGCGCGTTGTTTTTCCGCCGTTGACATTCGGGACCGGACCCGGTTTAGACACGTCCTATGCCTTACCTGCCGACGGCCCCGGAACGACGGTCCGGAGCGGCAGGAACCTGGGAGGACGCAGGGATGAGCAAGACGGCTGTACAGGTCAGTGCGGAACAAATGCAGGAGCGGGTCGCGCGGTTCGAGAGTCTGCGCGCCTCCAAGCAGGCATTCGTGGACACGCGCATCCCCGAGCATGTGCGCGACATCTACAACGTCATCGGGAAAGGGGTCACCGAGGACCCGGAGCTGAAGCCCGCCATCACGGCGGTCGAAGGGTTCAACATCACCTATGTCGGCGCCGAATCCGGCAAGGGGGCCGCGCTCCATTCGCATAGCACCGTCGAGGTGTTTATCCCGCTATCCGGGCAGTGGTCGGTCTTCTGGGGCGACGAGGGTGAGAACGAGGTCATCCTCGACACATTCGATTGCGTCTCGGTGCCGGTCGGCATCCTGCGCGGCTTCCGCAATGTCGGCGAAGGCCACGCCTACCTGATGGCCATTCTCGGCGGCACGGACGCGGGCAAGGTCGGCTGGGCGAAATCGGTGCTCGAGCGGGCGGAAGAAACCGGCCTCAGCCTCGACGAGGCGGGCAACGTCGTCGAACTGGCGGACTAATCCTTTCAGGCTGGATCGCAACCGCAGACTCACCGGGATTGTCGCCGCGGCCCCAGAGCTGGGGCCCGACCCTGCCGTTGCAGCGCGACAGGAAGAGCGGGAGATGGCCCCCGGCTCTCCGCTCCGTCCTGTTGTTCGGCGCTTGCGTCCGACGCCGATCGGCTCGGCAAACCACCGACCTGGCTGAAAACCGAGGGGTCGGCCTGCGGCTCTGGCGCATGATCGTTGTCGGCGGTCGGGCGAAGCCTTCCGGGGAATCCCGGGCCAATTGTCATTCGTGTTGACAGGCATGGGCCCCGCACCATAATCGGAGCATGGTGACATGGCCTTCCGCAAAGCGGGTCGGGCTCGATAAGTCCATCCTGATCGACAGCGCCGCTGACGCCCCCGCGCCCGCCGAGACATTGCGGGTCGCACAGCATGACAGGTTCGTCGGCTTCCGCATGCGCGCGCAGCCAATCGGCGCCAGATCCCGTTTCGTTAGCTGCCGCGCCAATGGCGGCGGCGCATGGGCAAAGTCGATGGATGGGAAACCGACTACCGGGCCACCGCAGGCCCGGCCCCCGGCTTGCGGTCTCACCGCCGTCAGCACCAAACCGCCCGGAGATGGCTGACGCCACTTTCGAGGCACACCCAAAGTGGAGGGCATGATGACTCCCAACCGTAAACCCTGGGTGTACGCGGTCGTCGCGATCGCAATGCCGACAATTTCGATGACCGCGCAAGCCGACTTCGTCGATGACTGGCTCAACCTGAAGTATCCGGGTCAGGTTCTTCCGGTCACCACGACCGCCGCGCCGCTTCAGCTCAAGTTCTCCCACCCCGCCAACCCGACCTCCCTGATCGGGCCATGGTGGGAAAGGAACGCGAAACTTCTCGGCGACCTGACCAGCGGCAAGATGCAGTTTCAGGTCTATGGCGGAGCCACTCTGCACGGACCCCTGGACGGCTTCAAGGCCGTGCGGGGCGGCGTCAGCGACTACGCAATGTGTTATTCCAACATGGAACCGCAACGCAATTTGCCGATGAGCAAGGTGTTCGAGCTGCCCTTCCTGGTTTCGTCCAACCCGCAGGCCGCCAATCGCGTTTTCATCGAGCTGGCGCCACAATACTTCCGGCCCGAATATGAAGGCCGCGGTGTCTATTTCGGCAACAAGCACTTCATGGGCTACCAGGACATCTACACGAAAGAACCCGTGCGCTCGCTCGCGGACCTGAAAGGCATGAAGATTGCGGCCCAGGGGACGTCCCCGGAGATCGGGAAAGCCCTGGGGGTCGTGTTCGTCAACATGCCGTTCACCGAGATCTTCGCGGCCCTGCAGCAGGGGGTGGTCGACGGGACCATGTGGGTCGATGCCGGCGTGGTGGCCTGGAAGGCGTATGAAGTGGTCAAATATGTGACACGCCTGAACCTGAGTGCACTGCATCTCGATCAGTGCTTCAGCCGGGAAATGTTCGATGCGCTTTCGCCCGACCTGAAACGGATCTTCTACAATAACCAGCAGCAGATCCCGTTCATATTTACCCAGCGCGGCTACGTCAACAAGGTCGAGGAGAACGACCAGATATACCGGGATAACGGTATGGAGATCATCCAACTCGAGCCTTCGGCGCGCGAAGAGTTCAAGCAGGCGCTTCAGCCGGTTGTCGAGACCTGGATAAAGACGTATGAAGCCGAGGGTCTGCCTGCGCGCGAACTTATCGCGGACATCGAGCGGCTCAATGCGAAATATGCCGACAAGACACCGGAAGAACTCTTCAGGCTTACCGTGGACAATCCTGTTCCGGGCCTCGTGTCCGGAATGTGAATTGCCGCATCGGCGGCCGAGCGGTTGCATGATCGCAGCCGCTCGAGTGCCGTGAGGCGTGGCAGGCTTTGAATAGGGCTCTGCAGGCTGTACGCCGCGCCACCCTCGCGCTGCACTCGGTATCGGCTTACCTGGCCATTCCGTTGATGATTGCGTTGGTCGTTTACGACGTGTTCCTGCGCTATGTGGTTGGCGATCCGTCGGTTTGGGCCAACGAGGTCAGCGCTGTTCTTCTGATCCTGGTGGTGTTCGCCACCCTGCCGTATCTGACCCTTCAGCGGGAGCATCTCGGAAACGACATGATCTATCTGATGCTCGGCAGCCGGGGCAAGCGCGTGACCGCGGGCGCCGGGTCTCTCTGCGGTGCGATTTTCGGAGGCGTGCTGGCCTATCGCAGCTATACCGCCATGCTCGATGCGCAACGGTACAACGAAGGCACCCAGAATGTGGATTTTCCCTATTGGCCGTTCTACGGTGTCATGACGATAAGCGCCGCTTTTGTTTTCCTTATCTGTTTCCTGCAAATCGCGTTCGCATTGACCGGAGAACCGGTCGATGCGGAACCGGAACAAGAGGACTGAGGCCCAGGGCAAATGGACCCCCTTTCGATAGGCATCGGCGCCATCGTTGTCATGATAGCCATGATTATCTGGGGCATTCCCATCGCCTTCAGCCTGGCGATCGTCGGTATCGCCGGAAATGTGCTGCTGCTCGGCCCGGCGCAGGCCGCCACTCAGCTGCAATTGATTGCCTGGGAAACGGGAACGAATTTCCTTCTGATTGCAATACCGCTGTTCATATTCATGGGCCAGCTCACCTATCACACGGGTTTGGCCACGGACCTCTATGACGTGGTCTACAAGTGGCTGGGCCGGATGCCCGGCGGGGTGGCCGTTACGGCGACGGTGAGCTCGGCCGGATTCGGAGCCGTGACGGGATCGAGCGTCACCACGATAGCGACGATGGGCAGCATGGTGATGCCGGAAATGAAACGGTACGGCTACGACCCGGGGCTTGCATCGGGCAGCGTCGCCTCCGCCGGGGCACTTGCGATTCTCATTCCGCCCTCGATCCCCATGGTGGTCTATGGCGTGTGGACGGAAACCTCGATCGCCCAACTCTTCATCGCCGGCATCGTTCCGGGCATCATCATGGCGGTGCTGTTCGCGACCTACATCGTCGCCCGGTGCGCCCTGACGCCAAGTATGGGACCACGGGGACCGGGTTTCACATGGGCCGAGAAGTGGTTGTCGCTGGCGAAATTGCTTCCGGTGATTTTGATCTTTTTCTCTGTGCTCGGGGGAATTTATGGAGGAATCGTTACTCCGACAGAGGCCTCCGCCGTTGGTTGCGCCTCTGTTGCATTGGTTGCCCTTGCGATGCGCCGCCTCACCCTGAAAGGCCTCATGGACGCCCTGGATCAGGCGGCGACCATCAGCGGTGTGCTGTTCTTTGTCGTTATCGGCGGCATTTTCATTAGCCGCTTTCTGGTATTGACCGGGCTTACGCCGAGCGCTGTGGACCTGATAGTCAGTCTCGAACTGAGCAGCTATGGCGTCATAGCGATGCTTGTTCTTCTCTATCTGGTTCTTGGAACTTTTTTGGAAACATTCGGATTGCTGGTACTCACCCTTCCGTTCGTGATGCCGGTTTTCATCGATCTCGGTATCGACAAGGTATGGGTCGGTATCTTTCTCGTTCTGATGATCGAGATGGCGCTTATCACACCTCCTGTTGGCCTCAACGTCTTCGTTATGCATAAAGTGGCGCCAGACATCGGCTTGCCCACGATATTTCGAGGTTCCCTGCCCTTTGTTGCAATCACGCTTGTTGCCGTTGCGCTGTTCACTTTCGTACCGGAGTTGGTTCTTTGGCTACCCCGGCAGATGAATTGACGATTTTGCCCCTGTCAATGGCGGAGCGGGAACGACGGGATAGACGCCTCTCCCCGGCGCCGGTCCCGCGCGAGCGCGTCCGACAGTTCGTCCAGGGCGTCGTGGATTTCCGCTCGACCGAATTCCGGCATGGCGGCTACCGGGGCTCCGGCTTGCCGCCGCGCGCGTCCATGTCCATGGGGTCGGGAAGGGCGCTGTGGCGCTTGAGGAAGCACTGCACCGACCCGTAGCTGAACAGCCAGCCCCGGCGCTCCCGGATCAAATTGTGCCGAGCGCGCGCAGCACCTTCTGCGGGGTGAAGGGCATGTCGGTGAGCTGCGCCCCGAACGGCGCCAGTGCGTCGTTGAGCGCATTCATCACCGCGGCCGGCGCTCCGCAGGTGCCCGCCTCCCCCGCGCCCTTGGCGCCGAGATCGGATTCGGCCGTCGGCGAAACCACATGGCCGCATCGCATGTCGGGCAGCTCCGCCGCCATTGGCACAAGGTAGTCGGCCATGTTGGCATTCAGCATCTGCCCGTCGCGGTCGTACACGCACTCCTCCCACAGGGCCGCGCCCAGCCCCTGCACGACGCCGCCCCGGATCTGTTCGTCGACGAGCAACGGGTTGATGATCGTGCCGCAGTCCTCGATGCACCAGTGGTCGAGCAGGGCGATGAAGCCGGTCTCGACATCGACCTCGAGGTAGGACGCCTGCACGCCGTTGGTGAACGCAAAGGGATGCTTGCGCGGGACGTAGTGCCGGGTCGCGACCAGCTCCGACTGGAAGCCGTCCGGCAGGGTATCGGGCCGGTAGTAACAGATGCGTCCGATTTCATCGAGGCCGATGCGTTCCGCGCCGGTCGCCGCGTCCACCACCACCCCGTTGCGGATGTCGAAGTTCTCCGCCTCCTCCTGGAGCATGACCGCCGCCGCGCGGAGGATCTGGCTCCGGAGGGCGCGGCCCGCCTGGGCCACCGCCTCCCCGCCGATGCCGGCTGCGCGCGACGCCCATGTGCCGCCTCCATAGGGCGTGTGCTCGGTGTCGCCGGTGACGATCTTGAGACGTTCGGGAGGGACGCCGACGGCCGTCGCCGCGACCTGTGAGATCACCGCCTCCATGCCCTGGCCCTGCTCGGTCGCTCCCGTCGCAACGAACACATTGCCCCTGGCGTCGAGGCGCAACGTCGCCCCGTCCTGGGCGGATATGCGCGCGCCGCCCACGCCGTAGAACATGGCGGAGGGGTTCGTCACCTCGATGAAGCTAGCGAGGCCGATGCCGCGATAGACGCCCTCGGCACGAAGGGCGTCGCGCTCCGCCTTGAGGGCTTCGTAGTCCATCGCTTCGAGAAGCTTCGCGAGGCTCTCCTGATGGGAGAGGTTCTCGAACGGGAGCCCCTGCGCCGACCGGCACGGATACGAATCGTCCGCGCGGAGGTTCCTCCGGCGAAGCTCTGCCGGATCGAGGCCCGTCGCGCGCGCCGCCGCATCCACGAGCCCCTCGGTCACCGCGCATTTGATCGGGTGTCCGACCGCGCGGTACTGGCACATCATGTTCTTGTTCTGAAAAACGACGGTCGCCTGCGCCCGGTAGTGGTCGAACACATAGGGGCCGCCCATGAGGTTCACGATCTGGTTCGCCTCGATGCCGCTTGTGCGCGGGTACATGGAATAGGGGCCGATCCCGCTGAGCGCGTCGATCTCGAAGCCGAGAATGGAGCCGTCGTCCTTGACCGCGATCTTCCCCCGGACCCGTTGGTCACGCGCGTGGATGTCGGACAGGAAGCTCTCCAGCCGGTCCGCCACGAACTTGACCGGCCGCTTGAGCAGAATGGAGAGCCCGACCGTCGCGATCTCGTCCGCGTAGGTGTGCACCTTGATGCCGAATGAACCCCCGACGTCGCGCGCGATCACGCGAACCCGGTGCTCGTCCAGGCGGAAGTGGGTAGCCAGGATGTTCTGGATCATGTGCGGGCACTGGGTGTTGTGCCACACGGTGAGCTGCTCTTCTGCCGGATTCCAGTCGGCGAGGATGGCCCGCGGCTCCAGGCACACCCCGGTGTGCCGGGCGAAGACATATGTCTCCTCGATGACATGGTCGGCCTCCGCATATACCGCCTCGATGTCGCCGAAGTTCACGTTGCGCCGCCAGGCAAGATTGTCGCCGAGGCTCTCATGGATGACGGTTGTCGTGGGGTCGAGCGCGGTCTCGGCGTCGGTGACGGCAGGCAGCACCTCCCAGTCGATCTTCACAAGCTCCGCCGCATCCTCCGCCCTGGCGCGGCTCTCGGCGACCACCGCCACCACCGCCTCGCCCTGCCAGGTCGCGGTCTCCAGGGGCAGCGCATATTGCGGCGCAGACTTGAGGCCCTCGAGGTGGGTCAGCACCCCGACCCAGGGATCGTGTATCTCGGCCAGCTCGCGTCCGGTCACGACCGCAATCACCCCCGGGGCCGCCTTCGCCGCTTCCGCGTCGATCGACCGGATCCCGGCATGCGCATGGGGAGAGCGGACGAACGCCGCGTGCCCCGCCCGCTTGCCGAGCTCGATGTCGTCGACGAAGGTGCCGCGCCCCTCCGCGAGACGGGGCGCGTTGGGGCGCGGAACGGACCGGCCGATATAGGAGTTCGGGCGGTCGAGAAGCCAGCGATCCGCGATGAGATCGGTCATGACGTGCCTCCTTCGCGCGCGCGGGCCATCTCGAACGCATCCACGATCGCCTCGTAGCCCGTACACCGGCAGTAGTTTCCGGAGATGAATTCGCGGATCTCGCGCCGGCTCGCGGAGGGATTGCGTTCCCTGAGCTCGGCGAGGGCGAGAAGCATGCCGGGGGTGCAGTATCCGCACTGGAGCGCGTTGCGCTCGATGAACGCGTCCTGGAGGGCCCGGATTTCGCCCGTGTCGCTCACCCCCTCGATCGTCCACACATCCGCGCCGTCCGCCTGCGCGGCCAACATGAGGCATCCGCGCACGATGTGCCCGTCCACCCGCACGGTGCACGCTCCGCACACGCCGTGCTCGCAGCCGACATGGCTCCCGGTGAGGCCGAGCTCCTCGCGCAGGAAGTCGACCAGGTTCATCCGCGCCTCGACGCGGCGGGTCGCGAGTTCCCCGTTGACCCGCACGCTGATTTCGACATTCGTGTCCATCGATTCCCTCCCTCAGGCCGCCGCCGCAAGCGGACCCAAGGTCCGCTTGACGAGCACCCCGGCGAGATGCCGCCGCATCGCCGCGTCTGCATTCAGGTCCTCGAACGGGTCGAGCTCCTCCTTGAGCGCTTCTGCGATCCGGGCGCCGAGCGCGGCCGACCAGCTCTCCCCCTCTAGCAGCGCCGCGCTGCGCACCGCCGAGAGGGGCCGCTCGCCAACCCCGAAGAACACGAGGCGACCGCCGCCGAATCTGCCGTCTTCGACCTCGACATGGGCGGCGAGCCCGATAATCGCGTAGTCGCCGTGCCGTCGCGCGAACTCCAGGAAGCCCGACCTCCAGCCCGCGCCGATCCCGGGAACCTCGACCGCAGTCAGGATCTCGTCCGGACCGAGAGCCGTCTCGTAGAGCCCCTGGAAGAACGCGTCCGCATCCACGGTCCGGGTGCCGCCCTTGCCCGCAATCGCCATCCGCGCCCCGAGGGCGACCGCACAGGCCGGGAGCTCGGCCGCGGGGTCTGCGAAAGCGATAGAGCCGCCGAAGGTGCCGCGATTGCGAACCGCGGGATGGGCGATATGCGGCATGGCGCTTGCGATGAGCGGCGCATGGGCTGCGACGAGCTCCGAGGCCTCCACGTCCGCGTGGCGGGTCATGGCGCCGATTCGAAGACCGTCGCCGGTCGCCTCGATCCCCGCAAGGCCCGCTACTCGGCCGATATCGACCAGCACCTCGGGCGCGGAGAGCCGCATGTTGAGGGTGGCCATGAGGCTCTGGCCGCCCGCGAGGATTCTGGCGCCGTCCCCGCGTTCGTCCAGCACGCCGATTGCGTCTTCCAGGTTCTCCGCCCTGACATAGGCGAATGGGGCAGGTTTCATGAGCGTGTTCCCCCGCGTTTACGCCGGACCGTCATGTGGGTCGTTCGCAGGACCGCGCGGCGCTTCCATCCACCGCGCTCAATCGTCTGCCGCAGCCGCAGACATGCTGTCGGCCGCGGCTCGATACCAGTCCAGGATGTCGCTCCCCGTCCAGAGGACGGCGCCGCCGGCGCCCGAGACCGCGTCCAGCACCTTCTCGAAATACTTGATGCGGAACGGCGTGCCGGAAATGTAGGGATGCACCGCAATCGCCATCACGCGCGCGCTCCGCTCCCCTTCCCGGTCGAGGCGCTCGAAGGCGTCCATGCACCGGTCGTAGAACTCCGCCGCCTTGTGGTGCTGGACGAGCATCATCGGGATGTCGTTCAGCTCCACCGTATAGGGGATGGATGCGAGGGGGCCGTGCTCGGTCCGGATGTCGAAGGGCTGGTCGTCCATCGGGAAGTCCGCGACGTACTCGATACCCGCCTCGGCGAGGTAGTCCGGGGTCTCGAAGGTTTCGGTCAGGCCGGGGCCCATCCAGCCCCGGGGGGCGCGGCCGGTGAACTCCCGGATTGTCTCGATGGTTTGCCGGATGTCCTCGCGCTGGTCCTCTATAAGGTGGGTCGGGCGCTGCCGGTAGGCGTGGCCGAGAAACTCCCAGCCTGCATCGCGCGCGGCGCCGGCAATGCGCGGGTACTGGACACAGACGGAGCCGTTCACCGACATGGTGACCGGGATGCCGCGCGAGACCAGCGCCTCGTGAAACCGCCAGAACCCGACCCGCATGCCGTATTCCTGCCACGACCAGTTGGGGATGTCGGGGATGTGGACCTTGTGCCCGGGGGGAGGAAGCACCGTGCGCGGCATGGGCTTCTCGATGTCCCAGTTCTCGATGTTCACGATGACCCAGACCGCCACCCGCTTGCCGTCGGGGAGCGCGAGCGGCTCGCGGTCGATCACGGCCGAGTAGTCGATGCGGTCGCGCGGCTTCATAGCCATAGGGACAGACCTCCACAAGTGATGCCGCCGGCCAAGTCCGTCGATGGGCACAGGCTGCGGGGTCCAGAACCGACGGTAGGGACGCCAATCCGCCATGTCAACGAACGAAGAGCGTCCGGCGCGGGCGAGTCACCCACGGCCGATGGCCGCGTTGACGGCCGGCATGACCTTCTCCGCCATCAGCTCCATCGAACGGATCGCGAGCGTCTTGTCCTCCCAGTCCTTGCCGGCGTAGAGCAGCGTCCCGAATTCGCCCGTCACTTCGCGGAAGGCGAGCAGTTGGTCCACGACGCTTGCGACGTCGCCCGCGATGACGAGGCTGTCGACCACGTAGTCGAGGGTCAGCTTCTCGTCCGGGAAATCGGGCTCGGGCTTGAAGGCGGCGTGGCGGTTCGCCTTCTTGAGCTTGGTGAAGAGCTGCTGGAAGTAGAACCGGTAGGGGCTGCGCTCGTTCTCCTTCCCGTAGTCGAGCGCGGTCCGGTGGTCGTCATGGACGAAGATCGACCGCGCGATGCGCCAGTTGTCGGGATCGGCGGTGCGGCCCGCCTCTTCGCATCCCCGCGCGTAGTTCGCCCAGTGGGTGGGGACCCACTTCGGCAGCAGGAAGTTCGCCGAGATCGGGAAGAAGCCCCTTCGGCCCATCTCGACCGCCCCCTTGGAGTGCGGTGCGACCACGGTGGCGAGGATGGGCGGGTGCGGCTTCTGGTAGGGCTTCGCGATGGGCCCGACCCCGATCTCCGGGAAGAGAGTCTCGCGGGTCGTGATCTTCCAGTGCTTGCCTTCGAGGTCGTAGGGCGGCTCGCCGCGCCAGATGTCGAGGATGTGGCCGATGGACTCGGCGAACATCTCGTTGCGGTCGAGCCCGCGGATCCCGAGCGCCTCCGCATCGGATTCGAGCGCGCCCGGGCTGATGCCGAGCAGAAACCGCCCCTTGAGGAGGTGGTCCAGCATGGCCGCCTGGGCCGCGACGAGGACGGGATGGGTGTGGGAGAGGTTGGCGGTGCCGGTGCCGAGCTTGATCTGCTTCGTGTCGGAAATCAGGCTCGCCTGGAACAGCATCGAATTGGTGATGCTCTCGGCCGCGTCGGTGACGTGCTCGCCGACATATGCCTCCGAATAGCCGAGCCGGTCGGCGAGGATAATCGCCTCGCGGTCCTCCTCCAGAACCTCGGTATAGTTTCGGTCCAGCCGGTGGACCGGCATGGTGAAGAAGCCGAGCTTCACGGGCGAAGGCCCCGGTGTTGGCGCGCCGGCACCGGCCTCATGCCCCGAGATAGTACCGCTTGACCATCTCGTTTTCCGCCAGCGCGGCGGCCGAAGTGGCGGCGAATGCGATTTCGCCATGCACGATGATGTATCCGCGGTCGGCGATCTTGATCGCCTGGTTGAAGTTCTGCTCGGCCATCAGCACCGTCAGGTTTCGCTGTTCCTTCAGTTCCTTGATCTTCGCGATCACGCGGTTCACGAGAATCGGCGCGAGCCCGACGGAGGGCTCGTCCACGAGCAGGATGCGGGGCTCGGACATGAGCGCGCGGGCGATCGCGAGCATCTGCTGCTCGCCCCCGGACATCGAGCCCGCGAGCTGGCGCTGACGCTCGGCGAGCACCGGAAACGCCTCGAAGCAGAACGCGAGATTGGCGCCGATCTGCCGCCGCGCCGACTTCCGATAGGCCCCGAGCATGAGGTTTTCCTCCACCGTCAAGCGCGGAAAGAGGCGCCGACCCTCCGGGACGAGGGAGATCCCGAGTTCCACCACCTCCTGCGGAGTCTTGCCGATGAGCTCGATCCGCGCGCCGTCGTCGGTCTCGAGTGCGATGGAGCCGGCGGTGGGCTCGACGATCCCCATGATGCAGTGGATGAGTGTCGACTTGCCGTTGCCGTTGGTGCCGAGAAGGGCGACCGTCTCGCCCGCGTTGACGGAGACCGAGACGCCGTGGAGGACACGCACCGAGCCGTAACCGGCCTCCACATCGGTTACGACGATCCTACTCACCGAGATAGGCCCTCTCGACCTCGGGATCGTTGACGATGTCGTCCGGCCCGCCCTCCGCGATCTTCCGGCCTGCGTCGAGCACGACGATCCGTTCCGAGAAGCGCATTACGGCCCGCATGATGTGCTCGATCATGATGATCGTGATGCCTTCCTCGTTCAGCCGGAACAGGATGTCGAGGATGTCGTCGACCTCGGAGGAGGACAGGCCGGCCATAGCCTCGTCCGAGATCAGCAGCTCCGGCTCCGTCGCCATCGCCCGCGCGAGCTCGAGCTTGCGCATGTCGATCTGGGTCAGCTTCCCCGAGTTTTCGCCGGCGCGGTCCGCGAGGCCGATCGTCTCGAGGATGGACATCCCGCGCTCGGAGATCTCTGCGGGACCGGTATCCGTGGCGTATTCGAGGGGGATGACGAGGTTCTCCAGCACCGTCATCGACCGGAACGGCTTCGGGATCTGGAACGACCGGGCGATCCCGAGCCGGGTTCGCTCGTGCGGCTTGCGGCCGTCGAGCTTCTCGCCCTTGAAGAAGATCTCGCCGCCGTCGTTCGCGAGCGTCCCGGAGATGCAGTTGATCATGGTCGTCTTGCCCGAGCCGTTCGGGCCGATCATTCCGAACCGCTCCCCCGTCCGCACGTCGAGGCTCACCCCGTCGAGTGCCGTGAAGCCGCCGAACCGCTTGACAACCGCGCGCGCGTCGAGGAGCACGCCGCGCGTCGCGCCGTCATCCGTCATCGCCCGCCCTCCGCCATTTCTTGATCAGCCCGACGATTCCCTCCGGCGCCGCGATCACGAAAAACACGAGCAACCCGCCTACGATGAGCAGGTTGAGCTCCGATGAGATCGTCACCGTCGCGACCTGCTGCACCGTGCCGAGCAGGAGCGCGCCGATGAGGGGCCCGGCCCAGGTGGTCGCCCCGCCGATCATCGGCATCGCGATGGAATTGACGGCATAGACGAGGTTGAACGCCGACGACGGCTCGACGAATCCGACATAGAGCACGAAAGGCGCCCCGGCGACGCCCATGAGGAAGCCGGAGACCGTGGTCGCCACGAGCTTCAGCTTCAGCGTCGGCACGCCCGCGCACTCGGCCGCTTCCTCGTCATCGCGGATCGCCGCGAAGCCGCGCCCGGTCTTCGAGCGCTCGATCCAGCGCGCGGCCGCGACGGCGAAGATTGCGAGCAGAAGCATCACGAAAAACAGGAACTCGATGTAGTTGCCGAACGGAGCGATCTCCCGGGCCCGCAGGATATAGGCCCCGGTCGCGCCGCCCACATAGTCCCAGTTGATGACGAAAGTCTCGAGGACGATGGCGAGCGCAAGGGTCGCGATGGCGAAGAAGACGCCCCGCAGCCGGAGCGTGAGGTAGCCCATGCCGAGCCCCAGGAGCGCGCAGACGATTCCCGATACCGGGATCATCAGGAGCAGGGGCGCCTTGAAGAGGTTGTAGAGCACGACGGAGGTGTAGGCGCCGACCGCGAAGAACCCGGCCGTGCCGAAGTTCACGTAACCCATGTACCCGCCCATGATATTCCAGGCCGTGGCGAGGATCACATACTGCAGCACGACATAGCCCGCGAAGTAAACGAAGGCGTTGACCGGCACGAGGTCGAAGATCGTGACCGCGGCGCCGAGAAGCGCGATGACCGCGGCCCAGAGCCAGAACGAACCGAGCTTCATGGCGCGCGCTCCTTACCTACCGGCCGAAGAGGCCCTGCGGCCGGAAGGCGAGCGCGAGGAGCAGGATGCCGAAGGCGACGGCGGGCGCCCACGATGGGCCGTAGAAGGTCGACACGAGGCTCTCCGCGATGCCGAGGACGAGCCCCGCAACGAGGGTGCCGGGGATCGAGCCGAGCCCGGCGAGCACGGCGATCGCGAACACCTGGCCGATGTAGAGCCGCCCGACGGACGGCTCGATGGGAATGATGATGATGAGAAGAGCGCCCGCGACCGCCGTCGTCGCGATCCCGATGCCGAAGCCGAGCTGCTTGATCTTGACCGGGTCCGCCGCCATGAGCTGGAGGGCGAGACGGTCCTGCGCGACGGCCATGATCGCCCGGCCGTTGAACGTGCGCGACATGTAGAGATAGACCGCACCGAACATGAGGAGCGACACGACGAACGGAACCAGCATGCGGGTCGGCACCCCGATCCCGCCGATCTTCCAGTTCGGCCCGATATAGGGGGCCTGCACGGAGCGGAAGTCGACCCCGTAGGCGAGGATGAGGCCGACCTCGATGATGAACATGACGCCGAAGAAAAACGCGAGGCCGCGCAGCGCCTCCGCGTCCTTGCGCTCGAAGCTCTCGTAGTAGATCCGGTAGACGCCGACCCCGACGAAGAAGAACACCGGCGTGAACGCGAGCCCCGCCAGGATCGGATCGAGCCCCCACGCGCTGTTGCACATATATGCGATGTAGGAGCCCAGGATGACGAACGCCGGATGGGCGATGTTCACGATGTTGAGCTGCCCGAACGACACGGTGAGGCCGAGGCTCACCGCGGCGTAGAAGCCGCCGAGAAGGGTCCCGGCGACGAGCGCGTTCAGGAGAAGCTCGAGTGAGAACACCGGAAGACTCGGTCCTTGGTTGAGCGCGAAGTTGAACGCAAGGCCTCATCCCGCGCGGCGCGGGATGAGGCCTCGTTCTTCGAATGCGGGCAGACGCCGCCCGGCCGCGGGACTACTCGGAGTACGGGGAGTCGATGTCCCCCGACTTCCACTCCGCCGGATACAGCACGACGCGGGTCCCCGCCTTGGCGAAGGTCGCGAGCTCGTTGTCCTGGATGCCCTGGTACTGGACCATCAGCACGCGTGTCTTCGCCCACTCGCCGTTCGGTGCGAAGCTCACCTTGCCTACCACCGTGTCGAACTCGTTGCTGCGGATGTATTCGCCGATCGCAGCGTGGTCCATGCCGTCGGTGGCGGCGATCGCCTGCCCCAGCACCTGGAGATATGCATAGGCGTAGGGCTGGAGGTAGAAGCCGAGCGGATCGACGCCCTTGCCCGCCGCCGCCGCCTGGTACTTCTCGAGGAACGCCTCGACGCCCTCGAATTTGAGGGTCGGCTCAGGCACCCAGAAGTCGTAGTTGACGATGCCGTTCAGCTTCGGCCCGAGCGCGGTCATGATCGAGGCGAACTGGAGCCCGACCATGCCGCCTCCGAACATCTGCGCCTTGAGGCCGACCTCCGTAGCCGCGTTCACCATCCCCACCGAGTCGAGCGGATAGGAAGCGACGAACACGATGTCCGGGTTGCGGGCCTGGATCGCGTTGACGATGGGCGTGTAATCCGCCGTACGGGGCGGATAGGACTCGTCATAGACGACTTCGAGTCCGTATTCCTTCGCGTTGACCCGGGCGCCGATCACGGCATTGCGGGCGAACTCCGCATCCGCACCCACGAGCGCGACGGTCTTCGGCGGCGGGTCCTGCGCCATGGCGAGCTCGAAGAAGCCCCGGGACCAGTCCGTCATCGGCTTCGGACCTGCCGGCATGATCTGGAAATAGTTGGGGTAATTGAACTTTTCGTTGACCGCGAGACCGAACAGGGCCGGAAAGACGAGGCCGCGCTGCATCACGATCGGCATCGCAGGCGCAATGAGGTTCGTGCCGTAGCCTGAGACCACGAAATCCACCTTGTCGACATCGAGCAGCTTGGTGTAGATGGCGGGCACGGCCGCGGGGCTGGTCTGGTCGTCGTAGTAGATGAGTTCGACCTGCTTGCCGAGGAGGCCGCCTGCGGCGTTGACGTCTTCCGCCCACACCTGCATCGCGATGAGCGCCCCCTTGCCGGCGCCGGCAAGGGGGCCGGTCAACGCCATGCTGAACCCGATCTTGATGGTGTCGTTCGCGTGGCCAAGCGACGCGAACGCCATCGAGGCCGACATCGCAAGCACCGCAAGCGACCTGCCAAGCCACTTTCCGGTCTTCTTTTTCTCGAATGTTTTCGTGAACATTGAACTGCGCCTCCGTAGCCGCGGACGACCCGCCATGTGAGCCTATCGGAAGGGCCGTGAAGGGTCAAAGGGCTGTGCCAGTAGTCTTTCGGACTTTTGGGGAGGTTGTCGGTTGGGGGATAATTGCGCCGAGGAGGGTTAGCGATGAGCCGATTTGTCCCGGTGGACCGCGAGCAGCGGATGCTGCTTCCGATCAACCTGCGAGATCATGTCCCGGGCTGCGGCTGTCGTGTATGGAATTGTCGAACGGGGTCCCGCCCGTGAAGTTCCGGAGGCGGTTGATGACCGTGAAGCCGCCGTTGTCGCAGACCATGACGATGAGCTTGTGTCCGGTGAGGAGGGAGGAGTCGATGTCGGAGTTCATCATGAAATACGAGCCGTCCCACACGAGCGCGTAGCCCTCGTGGCTCGGGTCGGCTAACGTCGCGCCCACCGACCGGTGCCCGCCTGCCATGCACACGCTCCTCTTTCTCGAGCCCGGCCACTTCCACGCCGCTCTCACCCTGAAAGTGACGAATCCCCGGATCGACCCCACCATCCATCTCTACGCCCGCCCCGGCCCGGAGCGCGACGCCTTCATGGCCTTGGTCCGCTCTTTCAACGCACGGGACGACCAGCCGACAGACTGGAATATCCGGACACACGAATCGGCCGACCCGGAGCGGGCCCTGGTCGAGGAGCGGCGCGGGGACATCGTCGTCTTTGCCGGGCGCAACCAGCCCAAGCTCGGCACCATCGCGCGCCTGCACGCGGCGGGGCTGCACGTGCTCGCCGACAAGCCCTGGCTCACCGAAGGGGCGGCCCTCCCGGACCTCGAGCAGGCGACGGCGGGCTGGCCGCTCGCGATGGACATCATGACCTTTCGCCACGAGGCGGTGGCACGACTCACGCAGAAGATCGCGGCCGACCCGGAACTGTTCGGCGCCCTCGACGGGCAGGCCGACGAGCCCGCGATCGACGTCCAGTCCGTGCACCATCTGCTCAAGGTGGTGAACGGCGCGCCGCTCCGGCGACCTTCCTGGTACTACGACACCCGCATCCAGGGCGACGGCCTCGTCGACATCCAGTCCCACATGGTCGACCAGGCGCAGTGGATCCTCGGCGACGGTTCGGGCTTCGTATTCGAGCGGGACTACGAGCTTGAGGACGCGCGCCGCTGGAGCACCCCGGTGCCACGCGAACTCTTCCACGCCAGCACCGGACTCGACGAATTCCCGGAGGCTCTGGAGCCGCATGTGGATGCCGGGGTGTTGCACCTCGCCTGCAACGGCGAGATTCGGTACCGGCTGCGGGGCGCGTCCGTCCGCCAGCGGGCGGAGTGGGGGCAGCGCGAGCCGGACGGAGGCGGCGACGCACACCGGACGACGGTCCGAGGCGAGCACGCGACAGTCATCGCGCGCCGCGGGCCCGAGACCGGCTTCCGGGGCGAGGTGCATGTCGCGCCGTGCGACCCGGGACCCGGCTTCGAGGCACGCCTCTCGGAGAGGCTCGCCGCCTGGGAGGCCCGGCTGCCCGGCCTGTCGCACCGCCCGTCCACCCTTGGGCACGAGATCGTCATCCCGGCCGCGCTCCACACTCCGCACGAAGCGCACTTCGCGATGGTGCTCAACGACTTCCTCGACCTCCTAGACGCGGGCGAATGGCCGGCCGCACTCGCTGCACGCATCCGTGCGCGCTACACGGTTATTGCGCGGGCGCGCGACCGCTGCACGCAGGCCCGCGTATGAGAGCATCACAACGCGGTGCCAGTCCGTCGTATCGGCCTATCTGGCGTGCGCTCAACCATCACCGGACTCTTCGGAAGAGCTAACTCCTACACCGCCTCAGGGGACACAACCCAAGCGCCCACTGCGCCTCGAGCACTTGGGGGGCCTGTGCCTCGCCATGCCCACTACATTTGACGCTCCCCACTGGGGCGCCCTCGCAACGCTCTTCGCACAGAGCCATTCGGTTCAACGCGCTCTCTCGCGCACCGCCGCCAGGAAGTTGCGGTAAAGCGTGCGCGAGAGCGATGCGAAGGCCGACATGTTCGCGGCAGCCTCGGCATCGAGGCGCGCAAGCGCACCTTCGCCGAGCGCGCCTTCGAGCGCCCGGGCGTATTCCGGGACCTCTCCCCATTCGGAGACGGTGCTCGGGGTGAGCTCGACATGGAACTGCACCGAGAAGGCGCGGTCCGCGCAGGAAAGCGCATTGACGGCGCAGGCGGGAGAAGAGATCAGAACTTCGGCGCCGGCCGGGACCTGGATGACTTCCGCGCTGTGCCACTGCAGGCAGGGGAATTCGTCGGGGACGCCCCGCAGGAACGGGCTGGCACGTCCCGCATCGGTGAGTCGCACCGGCATCACCCCGATCTCCGGCTGCGCGGCCGGCCCGACTTCGCCGCCGAGGGCTTCCGCCAGGAGCTGGTGGCCGAGGCAGAAGCCGAGGAAGGGGCGCCGGGATCGGCCCACCCATTCGCGGATTGCGGCGAGCTCGGATGCGATCCAGGGGTGCTCGCCCTTCTGCCACACATCCATCGGGCCGCCCATGCTGACGAGCACGTCGAAGCCGTCCAGATCCGGGATCGGTTCGCCCTCGTCGAGCTCCACCGCCTGCCACTCGATGTCGTCTTCGGCCATGAAGTCGCGGAAGATACCGGGGTGCTCGCACGCGATGTGCTGCAAGACGAGAACGCGCATGTCGTTGTCTCCAGCCGGGTTGCGGCCGGCCTCGTGCCCGTGTCATCGGACCCTGGCCGCGGGCCGCCATCTTAGCAAGCAAAGCTCGTATCGTTGCGCGCGGGAACGGGGTTCCCTGACCGTCATCCCATACCGCAAAACGACGAAGAACAGGCCAAAACGCTTCGCCGAGGCCGTCTACAGGGCTCGGGCGCGCATCGAACAAGCCATCGGAAAGCTCAAGCGATTCAAACGCATCGCCCTACGCTGAGAAAAGACCGCGCCAACTTCAGCTCTATCGTCGCACCCGCCGCTCCATTCACCTTGATCAAATCCGTCCACAGGACCGAGTGTCCTGTCATACATGATATGTCGTATATTTTATGGTAGCTTTCTCGTCGTCCAACGACGGCGAGGAGGTCGGGATGAAGCGTTACGTGGTGACCTTGGAGAAGGAGGAGCGGGACGAGCTCGCGGGGGTCACGCGCAAGGGCTCGCATCAATCGCAGAAAGTGATCAACGCGCTGATCCTGCTCAACTGCGACGAGGGCGAGTTCAACGAGCACCGGGCGCGCGGGGAGGCCATTGCCGAGATCCTGCGCATCAGTGCGCGCAAGGTGGATCGGGTCAAGAAGCGTTTCGTCGAGGCGGGCATGGAGGCGGCGCTCGGCGGCCGACAAGGTCGCCGTCCCAGCTACGTGCGCAAGGCCGACGGCGAGTTCGAGGCGCGCCTGGTGGCACTGAGCTGCGCCGAGCCGCCGGAGGGCTACTCGCAGTGGTCGCTACGGTTGCTGGCGGACCGTGTCGTGGAGCTCGGCCACATCGACAGTGTGTCGCACGAGACGGTGCGCCGGGTCCTAAAAAAAACGCAATCAAGCCGTGGCGACGCGTCGGCTGGGTGATTCCCCCACAGGGCAACGCGGACTTCGCCGCGGCGATGGAGAAGGTACTCGACATCTACCGGCGTCCCTACGATGCGACCTTTCCGGTGGTGTGCATGGACGAGACGCCCCGGCAACTGGTCAGCGAGACACGCGAACCGGTTCGCGCGGCGCCGGGTCGCCCGGCGCGCGAGGACTACGAGTACCGACGCTGCGGAAGCTGCAACGTGTTCATGGCGACCGAACCCCTGGCCGGGCGGCGCATGACCAAGGTGACGGCGCGCAGAACCAAAACCGACTGGGCGCACTTCCTCAACGACATCGCCGAGCGCTACCCCGGTGCCAAGAGGATCACGCTGTTGATGGACAACCTGAACACCCACCGCCCCGGCGCCCTCTACGAGGCCTTTCCGCCGGCCGAGGCCAAGGCCCTGTGGAACCGCTTCGAGTTCGTCTATACGCCCAAGCACGGCAGTTGGCTCAACGTCGCCGAGGTCGAACTCAACGTCATGACCCGTCAGTGCCTCAACCGCCGCATCGCCTCCCTTGAGGTCCTGCGCGACGAGGTCGCGGCTTGGCAGGCGGACCGAGACCGCATCCAGAGCAAGGTCAACTGGCAGTTCACCACCGACGACGCCCGCGTGAAGTTGAAACGTCTTTATCCGACACTTGATGAATGACAGGACACTAGTTTACCTCGTATGGAAAACTGTCCAGACGTTCGCAGCCGGTTTCAGTCACCAGTACCTGGGTTTCCAGCTTGACGCTTTCCGAACCCCTTTCGGCCACCAGGCTTTCGACACAGACCACCATTCCGGGCTCGAATTGCCCCGACATGGCCAGATCGGACCAGTCGACATGCAGCGGCACCACCGGCCATTCATCGGCCATGCCGACACCGTGGACGGCCAGCGAATAGCGATACGGTACGTGCCGCTCCGGGATTTGCCAGCTCCGCTCGTTGAACTCGACGAAGTTCATACCCGGACGCACGAGGTCGAGATTGTACCGGACCTGGTCGAGCGCGGTCTCGTAGAGCCGGCGCTGCCGATCGGTCATGGGCGTGTAGCCGCAGGTCCAGGAACGCGAGACATCGGCGCAATATCCGTAGGGTCCGATCATGTCGGTATCGAGCGAGATCATCTCGCCGGCCCGGCACATCCTGTCCGAGCACTCCTGGTACCAGGGATTTGTGCGCGGGCCTGCAGTGAGAAGCTTGGTCTCCAGCCAGTCGCCGCCCGAGCGGGCATTCTCGAAATGAAGGTGGGCCCAGAGCTCGCGCTCCGTCGTGCCGGGCAAGGAGTGGTCGTAGACCCGAGCCATGCCGGCCTCGCAGACACGGATCGTCCAGCGCATCAGCTCGATCTCGTCCTCGGACTTGATCGACCGTGCGATCTCGGTAATTCGGTTGCCCTCGACATAGGTCAGACCGCGCGCCTCCAATGCGTGCGTGCCGGCGCCGTCCAGCCTGTCGCAGGCAATCCGGCGGTTGCCGCCACCGTGTAGGTGCACCAGGTCAGCAATCTCGTCGGCCCAGGCAGCCATCGCGGTATCGGACCTGTCGCCTAGCGCCATGAACATCCATGTCCTTGCCGAGCGCAGTTCGTCGATGCCTGGCAGTCCCTCGGATTGCCTCATGCAGCCCTTGAGTTCGAACATGATCGCCGGGCCATCGGCGAATATCAGCGCGTAGCGCAAGGGGCTGTGCAGGCACCAGACCTGCATGTTCGAGCAATCGAAGGCGTACCGGATATTGGAGGAAGCGTAGAGCAGCAACGCTGCGCAATCGGCGGCGGCGCACCGGTCGCGAAGCCGTTGCAGGCGATAGCTGCGGGCACGGTCCAGCACCTCGCAGGGCACCGGGCTCTTCAGTGGCTTCTCGGCGCCGTCCGGGTTCAGATAGGTCGCTTTGCGGCTGTCCTTGAAGACACGATCGCTCTTCATGCCGCGCGCCCGTAGAAGCCGCGGCGTTCCTCGAGCGTGAAGGTCACGCCGGGTCGCTCGTAGTAGGAGAAAACCGCGATGATGCCGGGGATCGGCCCGCGAACCGCCGATACCCGGTGTGCGGTGTTCCTGCCCCGGAAAATATTGAGCGTGCCGGGGTCAAGATCCATGACAACCGTCGGTTCGCGACCTTGAAACAATCGCGCGACATCATCGTAGTTCGGGTCGTCGTTGGAGCGCAGGTCCTTGGCATATTCGAAGGCACCGCCGGATTCGGGCGCCTGCAACAGCAGCGCGGTGGTGAATTCCGACCGGTCGATATGCCAGTTCAGCGCCTCGCCATCGCCGTAGGACATCACGTTCGCGCGGGCGAGAGGGTCGTCCATGGCGGCCGCCAGGAACCGGGCAAAAGGCGGCCATTCATAGAGCCCGATCGCCAGCGCCCCGTCCATCTGTTCGGCGCAGATAGTGCGATTCGAGGTGCGGAACCGCGTCAGGGCCGGATGGGTGTCGGGCAATTGTTCGATCCGGTCCCTGAAATAGACGTTGTGCTCGCGGGCATGGACGAACGCGCGCCGGTCGATGACTGGCGTCAGTTCGTCGATCGCGCCGGCCAACGCCTCCTGATGAAAGAAGTCCGGCAGGCTGAAGAGGCTATTGCGGTCGAGCTTCGCCCGGCAGTCGTCGACGAGCCGCGGGCAGCCCGGGCTGCCCGGCCGGTCAATCCGGTATCTCGCCAGGTCGATGACGTCTTCCATGGCCTGGGCCTCGGCACGTTGCCTCGCCCCGGGTCCTATGGACTTGCTACTCTGCAAGCAATAGATTGACTTTTTATGGACCATAAGAAATTCTTTCGAAAGGGACATGATCGGAACCCCTCTCAAACCACTTCGCGCCTTCGAGGCAGCAGCGCGGACAGGTTCCTTCGCCGCCGCGGCCCGCGAGCTCAAGGTCACTTCGGCCGCGGTCAGCCAGCAGGTGAAGGTCCTGGAGCGCTATTGGGGCCGCACGCTCTTCCTGCGCCAGGGCAACCGGCTGTCGCTGACCGAGGCGGGGCTGACCGCCTATCCGCCGCTGGCGAACGCGCTCACGGCGATCGGCGATCTTTCACAGCGGATGCAAGGAATCTCCCGGCGCGCCCGCTTCGTGCTCAGCGCGCTGCCCTCCGTGGCCGAGACCTGGCTCCCCCTGCGGTTGGCCGCCTGGCTCGAAGACGGCGGCGACCGGCAGGTGGACCTGAGGATCGAGGACGATCCGGTAGACTTCAACCGCAACCGCGTGCATATGCGGATCTTCCACGGCCATTCGCTCTATGCCGATTTTCGCACGGAGGTGCTGTTCCACGACCGGATTATCGCCATCGCAACACCGGCCATCATCGCCTGTCACGGCGCGTCGGTGGCGGCATTGCCCGATAAGGTACTGATCCATACGGACTGGGGAACCGACTACGCAACGGGCCCGGACTGGACCGACTTTCTTTCCGGCCAGCGGGTCATCGACGCCGGCGCCGGGCTGCGTGTCACGACCAGCAGCGCGGCGATCCAATGCGCTCTCGCCGGGCTTGGCGTCGCGCTCGTTCCGGCGATGACGGCGCATCACCATTTGGACGCCGGGCGGCTTCGGCGCGTCGAGGCACCCGAAAGGCAGATGGACCGCCCTTACGCCGTGGCCTATCCGCACGCCATCGCGGGCTGGCCGATCGTCGCCAGCCTGGTGGAATGCATCAAGCGCTCCGCGTGAGGGTCCCGAGTGTCGATCGCCGGGCCCGGCGCAGCTTGGGCTTGAAGGTGAGGCCGACCTCCGTATAGTCCGCGCCCTTGCGTCTCGGCAGCGACAGCGCGCGGGCGCAGTACGGGCACAGAATCGCCGTGTCGGTTTCGACTTTCGCCGTCGCTCCTCGGGATTTCCGGTTCCTTTCGGAACAGCATGAGCCGCTGCCGCGGCCGAGACCGGCGCCGCTCCCCCGGTTGTTACGACGGATAGATCTCCCGGCGCAGCACCTCGGCAAACGATGCCACCGCAGGTCCGAACGCGACAGGCTGCGTTGGATCGGGCGCGGTCTCCCGCGCTGCCGCCGTCAATTCGGCCAGGAGTGGCGGAACCGGCCGGCCGGTGATGTCGAGGGCGCGCAGGGCGATCGGCACCAGGCTGGCGAGCGCCATGTCGAGGCAGCGGCCGGCGCGGTCCTGCTTCGACCAGGCCAGAAACACCGGGCTGGCGACATCGTTCTGGCCGAACCCGCCGGATTCGCTGCCGGGGAGCAGCGTGGCCTGGGCATAGAGTCGGGCTTCCTCCTCATAGCCGGTCTGGGCCATCGGCAGGCAGCCCATATAGCCGCGGCGGACATAGCCGCCGGCTTCGGGATCGATAAGCTGGTCGGGCAGCAACGAGACCGCGCCGTCGAGCAGCTTCCCGCCATGGCGTTCGGCCAGGACGCAGAGATTGGCACAGGCCGCGGTGACGGCGTCCATGACGAGCACGGCGTGGGGATTGTGATAGCCGCCGGTCGAGACGAAACGGCCGAACGGACGATCCTCGCCGGCGTCGTCGATCCACACCGGATTATCCGTCACGGCCTGGAGCGACTCGGCGGCGACCTCGGCGGCCATGACCGCGGCGCGCCGGGCCTGGCCCAGCATCCGCGGCAGGATGCGGTAGCTGACCGGCGCCTGGTAGGGCCGCCTCCCGGCCTCGCAGCCTTCGCCGACCAGTTCCCGCAGCCGGCCGAGCGCCCAGCTGTCATAGGGGTTGTTCCAGTAGGCTTCGAGTGCGGCGTCGAGATGGCTGAGCGGCGCGTTGAACGCCTCGAAGGACAGGGCGAAGACCTTGGCCGCGACATCGAATCGCCGCTCCGCGGCCAGCGCGGCGTCGGTCACCAGCCCGGTCGCCGACGGCGACCCGTTGATCAGGCACATCATGTCCTTGGCCGCCGGTTTCACCCGTTCCGTCAGGCCGGTGAACAGGTGGCTCAGCGACAGGATTTCTCCTGCCCCGCCTTGGCCCTGGACCGGTACAACAGGCATCCTGTCCGCCTCCAGCATCGCGGCGACGCCCTGGGCGACTTCCGGCGATACCGCGGCATGGCCCTCCACGAAATTGGCCAGCCGCGCCAGCACGATCGCGCGCACGACGCGGTCGGGTAGCGGATCGCCCCAGGAAGCCCCGTGGGGCGCCGGCGACATTGCGGCCCATTGGGCGCGCTCCTCCGGCGTGAGTTTCGACCGCGCGAGTTGGCCCGCCCCCGTGGTTACGCCATAGATCGTGACCTCCGGGTCGTGTTCGAGAATGCGTTCCAGCCGGTCTCGGCCCTGCGCCAGCGCCGCCAGCGCCCCCGCGCCGAGTTCGACGTCCTCGCCCTCCCAGGCCACGCGCCGGGCGGCATCGAGTGTGAGGTCGGCGCGAGAATACACAATGACCGTCATGTTCCAGTCCTCCGCTTGGCACGTTGCGCAAAGTTCCGGCGGCGGCGCGGCACCGCCGGCCGTCACCGTGGCAAGAAATCCGGGTTGACCGGCCACACGCCGCTTCGCCGCCCGGCGGTGCTATTCGGCGCGCGTTCGACCCCCAAAGTTTGTAGCAACGTCACGAGGTTGGCGTGCCGATCCGCGTCCAACAGCCATACCGAATAACATCGGTTCGGCGATCGCGCGGGCCAACGCCTCCTGACGAAAGAAGTCCGGCAGGTTGAAGAGTCCATTGCGGTCGAGCTCCACCCGGCAATCGTCGGCGAGCCGCCGCCAGCCCAGGCTGCCGGGTCGATCAATCGGGTATCTCGCCAAGTCGATGACGTCTTCCACGGCCTGAGCCTCAGCATGTTGCCACGGCCCGGGTCCTATGGACTTGCTACCCTGAGAGCAATAGATTGGCTTTTTTATGGACCATAAGAATTTCTTTCGAAAAGGGACATGATGGGCCCCCTCTCAAACCACTTCGCGTCTTCGAGGCAGCGGCCCGCTTCCACGACACCTACCCGTCGATTGAGCTAACCGAGGAGACCGCCGCGCGCGCCCAAGGGTCGCGCCGCCTCGCCGCCGTTGACAGCATGAGGTCGTCAACAGGTCGCGATAGGCACGGCGCAACGCCATCGGTCGACAGCCCGCTACCGCTTCCGTGTGCAGGATCGACCTACACATGCATCAGGCACCGCTTCCGCGATCTTTTCGATTCCCTCGGGAATCAGGGAATCCCCGATCACCGAGTAGCCGAGGCGGATGTGGTTGCGGTTGTTTCTTTCGTCCGAGAAGGTGAAGCCGCCGGTCTCAAAATACACCCCTTCGGCTTCGACCAGATCGTGCAGCACGCTTGCATCCGCCTCCTCCGGGAGCCTGAGCCAGGTAATGGCGCCGCCATATTCCGGCTTCGCCGAAGCTCCCGGAAAATGCCGTTCGAGCGCATCCTGCATGATCTCGGAGCGCTGCTTATAGATGCTGGTGATCTTGGCCACGAAACGGTCGAAATAGCCTCTCTGGAGAAACAAAGCCACGCTCCGCTGGTTGTTCACCGGAGGGTGCCTGATGAGGTGATGGCGAAGCGCTCTCGCCTCCCGGATGAACTCGCGGTCGGCGACCAGATAGCCTATCCGCAATCCCGGCAGCAGCGATTTCGAGAGACTGCCGGTGTAAATGACATTGCCCCAGTCATCGAGGCTCTTGAGCGCCGGCGGCGGTGTCAGGTTGAAGCTGATGTCGGATTCGTAGTCGTCCTCGATCACGAACTGGCCGTTGTCCCTGGTGATCTGCAACAGGGCGAGCTTGCGCTCGAGCGGCATGGTCACGGTGGTAGGAAACTGATGGCTCGGGGTCACGAAGAGACATTTGCAGCGGTCCAGATCGTCCGAGAGGATCAGCCCGTGCCGGTCGATCGGCAGCCGTTGCACGTCGATGCGCTCTATGCTGGCCATGTTGATGACATCCGGATAGCCGGGATCCTCGACCCCGATGGACTCGCCCGGCGACAACAGGAGACGCATCGCCAGGTAGAGGGCCTGTTGGCCGCCGACGGTGACCAGAACTTCCTCCGGATGGGCGACGATGCCGCGCTTGGCCAGCACGCGCTGGATCAGTTGCTCGACCAGCATATGGTCGTCGGTGTCGGAGTAGTCGGTCGCCCAGTTCCTGAGCTCGACGACGTTCACCGAATCCCGCACGCATTCCCGCCAACTGGTAATCGGGAAGAGCATCGGGTCGATCAGGCCGCAGACGAACGGGTAGCGATAGCGGACGAGACTGTCCGCGGGTTTGACGACGCGCGGAAGGTTGAAGCTGCGGCCCTCGAAGAACGCCGGGTAGTCGATCCTTTCCCGGGAGGCGGCGATCTCGGCCGGCACGTCCGGCTTGAGGGCGTGACCGGGATCGGTGAGGACGTCCTGGTTGACGAAGAACCCCGAGCGGTCCCTAGCCTCCACGAACCCGTCGTTCTTCAGCGCCTCGTAGGCCAGCGCGACCGTGGTCACGCTGACCTTCAGCTCGGTCGACAACCGGCGGACGGACGGGAGCGGGCGATGGAGAGGGTACTGGCGGTTGAGAATGCCAATCGCAATCTGGCGGCGGATCTGCTTCTGGAGGCTCTCCGGGGACTTGCGGTCGATCGCGATCATGTTCTCGTACATCTTCGATTTGGTCTCGCTGGATAAGCCCCGATGCGGGCGGTTTGCTCCCGGTAGATAGGTCGTTACAGACCCGTTGGGTACCCTGAAACCGCCTACCGCAATTTCTTCGCCTTGCAGTCTGCCGACCGTTGGTCATTCGGACTTCCAGCGCTGACGGACAAGTTCTTGGGTCCGGTTCGAATTTTCCTCTCTGTATATAAATCGTTTTCTAACTGTATATAGAACCTGGATCGCATGCGCCATAGCTTGCCTCGCATCGATGCTAGGCGAAGCGACGGGACACGGTTCCGTCCTCGCGGCAAGCGGCGAAACTGCGCGGGGTGCGCATGCGCAGCGACAAACAATATCTCGGCGTCGAACGCTCCTTGCAGCGGGCCTGGGCCAAGGGCGCGGGGCTGATCGACGAGGAGTTCGAGCGGCCGATGATCGCGGTCGTCAACACGTATCAGGACTTTTCGCCCGAGAATGTCCACCTGCGCCAGGTCGGCGACGCGGTCAAGGCAGGCATCCGTATGGCGGGCGGGACGCCGTGTGAGTTCAACACCTTCCACGTCACCGACAGCGAAACCTTCGCCTCGATAGGCATGCGCTATGTGCTGCCGAGCCGGGATCTCGTTGCCGACATGATCGAACTCATGGTGGAGGGCCACCGTTTCGATGCGATGGTCCCGATCGGCTCCGGCGACAAGGTCATGCCCGGCATGGCGATGGTGGCGGCGCGCCTCGATCTGCCGTCGATCATGATCTACGGGGGGCCGACCCGGGCCGGGATCTACAAGAACAGGAAGGTCTTCCTCAAGACTGTTTACGACGGCGTCGGCGAGTATCTTCTGGGGACGCTGAGCAGGGAAGACCTGAAGGGTCTCGAGGACAATCACTTCCCGTTTGCCGGCGCCTGCGACACCGCAACCTCAGGAAACACCGCCGGCATCTACACCGAAGCCCTGGGGCTGGCGCTGCCCAACAGCGGCACCCTTCCGGCGGGCAGCAACTACCAGCTTCGCGCCGCCAAATACACCGGCATGCGCATCATGGAATTGGTCAGGGAAGACCTGCGGCCCTCCCAAATTCTGACCCCGGAAGCCTTCGAGAACGCCATGCGCGTCGGATTGGCCGTCGGCGGCTCCACCAACATGGTGCTCCACATGATCGCGATGGCGCGGGAGGCCGGCGTCGAGGTCGATTTCAACACCTGGGACCGGCTGAGCCGCGAGACGCCGACCCTGGTCAAGCTCGCGCCCTCAGGGCCCTGGGGCGTGACGGAGCTCGGCGAGGCCGGCGGCGTGCCGGCGGTCATGAAGGCGCTGGGCGATCTCATCCATCCCGAAACGCTGAGCGTGACCGGAAAGACGGTCGGCGAGCTAGTCGAGCAGGCGGAAATAGGGAACCCGGACTGTATTCGCAGCAAGGGCGACCCGGTCGAGACCGACGGCTCGATATACATCCTCAAAGGCAGCCTCGCTCCGGACGGCGCGGTCGTGAAGGCTTCCGGTGTCGACCGCGAAATGTGGGACGTCGTTCTACCCGCGCGCGTCTTCGAGGACGAAGAGGGCGCCATCGACGCGCTCCGCGGCAACAAAATTCCACCCGGCACCTGCATCGTCATCCGCAACGAGGGAACGAAGGGCGGACCCGGCATGCGCGAAATGCTGGGCGCAACCTCGGCGCTGATGGGAGCCGGACTCGGCAAGAGCTGCGCCCTGGTCACCGACGGCCGCTTCTCCGGGGCCACGCATGGCCCCGCCATCGGTTACGTCACCCCGGAGGCCGCGCGCGGCGGCCCGATCGCGCTGGTGGAGGACGGCGACCCGATCCGGATCGACCTCGCCGGGCGCAGGCTGGACCTGGAGGTCTCCGCGGAAGCGCTTGCGGAGCGCCGAAGCCGCCACATGCCCATGCCGCCCAAGGTTACGCGCGGCTACCTCAAGCATTACGCCGAAACCGTGGCGCCCGCGTCGGACGGCGCGGTGATGCCCCGCTAGATGGGCGGAACGGCAATAATGCCCGCTTCGGACGCCGGAGCATGCGGCGACCGGCAGGGGCCGCAGACGGCGCCGGGCAGCAGCGCCGCAGGCAAGGTCATCACTAATGCCGCCTCGACCGGAATCCGGATCGAGCGCAAGCGGCTGAAAGCCCTCGCGCGGCGCAGCGACGTTCCCGGCCTGACCTATCTCGCCGTCTGGACCGCGACGATGGCGATGACCGGGTTTGCCGTCTGGTCCGCTTTGTGGACGCTCTATGTCTGGCCGGCGATGTTCGTGTTCGGCGTCGTCATGTCGGTCCCGTCCTATTCGCTCAGCCACGAGACGGCGCACGGTACGGCGTTCCGCACCCGATGGCTCAACGAAACCGTTTTCTGGTTTACCTCCCTGCTCTACGGCGAGGAGCCGCTGCACCGGCGCTACACGCACACCAACCACCATACCCACACCTGGCACGTCGAGCTCGACAGCCAGATGCCGTTCGACACACCGCTCGGGTTCGGAGGCTGGCTCTACGACATCGGCGGCCTTTCGCTTCACAGGTTTCAGATCCGGGTGCTCTGGCAGCTCTCCACCTGCCGCTACACGGCGCTGACGCGTGAGGTGTCGCCGGAAGCGGAACTGCCGAAGATGACCCGCAACGCGCGCATCTTCTGCCTCGTCTATCTCGGCATCGCTGCCGCGATCGCGGCCGGCTTCATGTGGCCGCTCTGGTTCTACGTCCTGCCGCGCCTTTTCGGCGGTCCGATCATGCTGATGTTCAACATCATCCAGCACGCCGAGATGCAGGAGGACTCGCCCTCGATCGTCGAGAGCACGCGGAGCTTCCGGACCGACCGGGTCGGGCGGTTCCTCTATCTCAACATGAACAATCATGTGGAACACCACCTCTATCCGCAGGTGCCGTTCTATTCCCTGCCGGGACTGCACCGGGAGGTAGCCGACCGGACCCCGGCGCCGGATCCGGGCTTCTGGCGCACCAATCTCGATCTTCTGTCGGTCGTGATCCGGCGTTCCTTGGGCCGCAACACCAGGGCCGCCTGGATCCGCCAGGCACCGCACATGATCGGCGACGGCGGCGCCTACACCAAGATTGCCCGGGCGACGATGCAATGACTCTCAAGCGCATCTACACCTATGGCGGCAGGCCGGCGCGGCGCAATTTCACCGTTGCCGACATGATCGCGCTGAAGGACAAGACGAAACTCTGCCAGACCTGCCCGGCAACCGAGGAAGAGGCAGCGGCCTGCGCGGAGGCCGGCATCGATGTGCTGAACACCTCGGATGCGGACCTCCCCGCAGTGCGGGCCGGTGCGCCGGAAACCTTCACCATCGCCGACCTGCCGATGACCGCGCACCTGACGCCGGACGACATCCTGCGCGCCGCGGTCAGGGCAGGGGAAGCGGGCGCCGACGCCGTCTACACGCCGCGAAGCCTGCGCACGGTCGAGATGCTGGCGAAGGAGGGCCTGGCCGTTCAGGGCCATCTCGGCCTGGTGCCGCGGCTCTCCACACAGCGTGGCGGTCTCCGCATCGTCGGCAAGACGGCATCCGAAGCGATCGAACTCGCCGAGGACTTCCGCCGGCTGGAGGACGCCGGCGCCTATGCGGCCGAGGTCGAGTGCGTGGCAACCGAAGCCCTCGCCGAAATCGGCGCCCGGAGCCGGCTTGTCACCC
The DNA here is from genome assembly GCA_965261985.1 of Alphaproteobacteria bacterium. Classification (GTDB taxonomy): domain Bacteria; phylum Pseudomonadota; class Alphaproteobacteria; order Bin95; family Bin95; genus Bin95. Next base: position 1,096,680 of record OZ253490.1, on the reverse strand, counting down.
ATTCGATCGGCGCCGGTTCCGCCGGGGACGTCATCTTCATGTTCCTCGTCGACATCTGCGGCGAGTCCGAACGCCCGCCGGGGCATGCGAGGGCCTTCGCCGATCTCCGGTCGATCCGCGCACAGCTCGCCGACGAGCGCCGGCGCGCGCTCGGCGCGTATCGAGCCGCAGTCATGGACAGCAGCTATCCCGACGCCGCGACTGCGGTCCCGATGCTTCCCGACGAGCGGGACAAGCTGCGCGAGGCGCTCGAGGCGCGCCGGATCTTCAATCCGTAGAGGGAGCGACCATGGCCGACTGGATCCACGCCTGCGCCTGCGACGACATCGACGACGAGGACCTCGTCCGCTGGGATCACGCCGGCCACACCTACGCGATCTACCGGGCCGAAGACGGCTTCTACTGCACCGACGGCATATGCACCCACGAAGCGGAGCCGCTCGATGGCGGGCTTCTGACGGGCCATGTCATCGAATGCCCGCTTCACCAGGGCCGGTTCGATATCCGCACCGGCAAGGTCGTGTCGCCGCCGCCATGCGTCGATCTCAACACCTATCCGGTCCGGACCGGGGACGGACAGGTCTACGTGAAACTCTGATTTTCTCCGGGGGCCGGAAGCGGCCCCCGATTCCCGCCGACCACCGATGTCGAAAGAAGGAGACAAGACCAGGCGGAACCCGATCGGAAAACTGTTCCTGAGCGGCCTCGCCGCGGCGGCGGTCGCCGTCGGCGCAACGGCCACGCCTGCCAATGCCGACGAGAAGTTCATCCTCGCCCACGCCATGAACACCGATCATGTCTTCCACGCCATCTCCGAACGGTTCATGGCCGAACTCGGAGACGGGAGCGGCGTCACCATCGCCTATCACCCGGGCGGCGACCTCGGGGACTGGACGTCGCTGTTCGAGCAGTCCATGCAGGGCGTGGTGCCGATGACGCTTACCTGGGCGTCCTCGGACTTCGACAAGCGCCTCGACCTCATCTATCTCGGCTACATCGTCTCCAACTGAAAGGACGCGAAGCAGCTTTACGGCCCCGGCGCCGGCATGCTCGAGGTCTATAACGACATGCTGGGCGATCTCGGCCTCCATGCCGTCGGCATCATCCCGACCGATTTCGGCTCCGTGGTGATCCGGAAGGGCGTCGGCAAGCTTCCCATGAACCTCCCGACCGATCCGGGCGGCATGAAGATCCGGGTGCCGGGGCTCTCGATCGCCGTCGACCGCTTCAACAGCCTCGGCTTCGCCGCGGTGCCGATCCCGCTCTCCGAGGTGCACACCGCGCTGCAGCTCGGAACCGTGGATGCGCGTTCGTTCTCGACAGCGGCGGAGACCTACACGCTGCGCGATGTCCTCGAGGCCAACATCCTCACCAACGACTATTTCGAGGTCGCCTTCTGGCTGGTGAACAAGAAGTGGTGGGACGGCCTCGCCGCCGACGTCCGCGGCAAGCTGCAGGCGGCGGCCGACAGCACGATCGAATGGTCGTGGGGAGAGGCGGAGCGCAAGAGCGACGAGTTCCCGCAGAAGGCCCGCGACGCCGGCATCAACGTGGTCGAGTTGAACGAGGCCCAGATGAGCGCCGCCAAGCAGATCGTCTATCGGAAGGAATGGCCGATGATGGAATCCGTCGTCGGCAAGGACATCATGGACAAGCTCCGGACGATCGTGGGCGTCAAGTAGCGCGCCCGTCGATCTTCCGGGAGGACCGTCCGGACACCCTCGGGTCCGGACGGTCCGTCTTTCCGAGGTGCAACGATGGAACGAAAATCCGAGCAGCATCCCCGGCCGCCGGTCGGCGCCGCGTCGTTCATCTACGACCCGGAGCTGACCGCACCCGAACCGCCGCTGCACCTGACCGCGATACCGGAAGGCGCCCTGGCGGAGAAGCTGCGCCTGCTGGTGGCAGTCGAGGCGGTCTTCGAGCGCATCCTCTACGTCTTCATCATCGCCTTCGGCCTCTGCCTGGCCGCCCTGATGTTCGCCCAGGGGGTGCTGCGATACGTCTTCGCCTCGCCCTTCGTCGGCATCGAGGAGCTGTCGCTGCTGTTCGGCGCCCGGTTCTATTTCCTGGGCATCGCCTACGTCACGCGGAACGGCGAGCACATCCATGGCGGCATCCTGACCATGGTGGTGACGAGCCGGAACGCCGTGCGCGCCGTGCGCCTGGTCATGACCCTGCTCGGCGTCGCGGCCTGCCTGATCTTCGGCTACTACGCCATCAATTACGCCCTGTTCGAAATCCAGACCGGCCGGCAGAGCTCCTACATGCGCTGGCCCAAGGGCTGGTGGTCGGCCTCGCTCATCTTCGGGTTCTCCGGAACCGCGGTCTACATGGTGCTCCAGGCCGTCAACCAGCTTGTCGATCTGATGGCCCACCTGCGTAAAGCGGACGGGGGCTAGCCGTGCTCGAGTTCGTCCTTTCCCTCGGCCTCGTCGTCCTGCTGCTGCTGGCCGAGATGCCGATCGCTTTCGGGATCGGGGCGCTAGTCTTCGGCATCGCGTCCGGCTCGGACGTCTCCTCCCTCATTCCCTACGCCTACCAGACGACTTCGAGCTTTGCGCTGCTGGCGCTGCCACTATTCGTCATAGCCGGCACGCTGATGGCGGAAGGGGGCATCTCCGACCGCCTGCTGAACTTCGTGAATGCCTTCGTCGGAAGGCTGAAGGGCGGGCTCGGCGCCGTGACCGTCGTGACCTGTGCGCTGTTCGGGGCGATTTCCGGCTCGTCGTCCGCGGCCATTGCCGCCATCGGCCAGATCATGATCCCGCGCATGGTCAGGGAAGGCTATCCGGCGGGCCATGCGACCGCGCTGGTCGCCTGTTCCTCGGTCCTGGCCCTGATGATCCCGCCCTCGATCCCGATGATCGTTTTCGCGGTAACCGGCGGGCTGTCGGTCGGAGCGGCGTTCCTTTCTACCGTGGTGCCGGGCGTCATTCTGGCCGCGGTTTATGTGGGGCTGAATTTCCTGTTCCTGAGAAAGGTCGACACCATCCAGGTCGAGGAGCCCCTGCCGTTCAGCCAGATCGTGCGGAAGGTCGGCAAGACCGGCACCGAAGCCTTCTGGGCGCTCCTCATGCCGGTCATCATCCTGGGAACCATCTACTCCGGTATCGCCACGCCGACCGAGGCCGCCGCGATCGCTCTGGTCTTCGCGGTCGCCGTCGGGTTCCTGATCTATCGCGGGCTGACGCTGCGGAACTTCCCGTCGACCATCGCGCGCGCGGCGATCACCACCGGATCGATCGTCGCGGTGCTGTTCTTCCTGTTCGTGATGAGCCGCGCCATGATTCTCCAGCAGGTGCCGGAGGAGGTCGCGGAAGCGCTGGTGGCGCTGACCGAGAACCGGATCCTGGCGCTCCTGCTCGTCAATGTGATCTTGCTGCTGATCGGCATGATCGTGGACGACGTCTCGGGCAGCGTGCTGGCGGCGATTATTCTGCTGCCCGTCGCGACGGAGATCGGCGTTCATCCCATCCATTTTGCCGCCATCGTCGGCACCAATCTCGGCCTCGGAAACGTGTCGCCGCCCTGCGCGCCGATGCTCTACATGGCGGCCGGGGTCAGCAAGCTCACCCTCGACAAGTATTTCGTGCCGACGATGAAGCTCCTGGCGTTCGGTCACCTTCCGATAGTGCTGATCGTCACCTTCATCCCCGAACTCTCGCTCACCCTGCCGAGGCTGGTGCTGGGGATCCAATGATCCGAGGCTGCCGGACGCTTGCCTTCTTGCGATTCCCGCACGATTCCCGACATCATCGCCTGGCCCTGTTTCGGACATGAAAAAGCCCCTGGAAACGCCAATGCTTCCAAGGGCTTCGATTGGTTGCGGGGGCCCGCAACCCTCGACACCGACACTTGATCGAAATCTCGGTCTAAACCGCTGCAAACTTCTGATCTATTGAGAAATTCTTTGCCGCAGCAGCCTGCTATCTACCGGAACTCCCCGATCATACTCGGAGCACATGCATCAATCCAGACCTTCGCATAGTCGGTCTACTACGGCTAGCCTGCTCGGCTGAGGTTGTGTCCCCAGGCGTGGTGTAGGAGCTCTGGCTTCGGGTGGTAGCTGGGGGTAACCGGCTTGCCGCAGCGACCTTCATGAGTCTGGCGGCGGCGAGCCGGTTATCCCCAGCGGAGGCCATCGCGGTTCCGGTTTAGGGTTGGGCAGTTGCATCAACCCGGACCCTGAGGAAGGAACCACGATGACCCAGGACATGATGACCCTGCGCGCGCTGTTGGAAAAGAGCTCCGACGCCGACCTGCTTCGCGAGATGATCGCCTTCACGGCCGCGCGGCTGATGGCGCTGGAGGTGGAGGGGCTGACCGGCGCGGCTCACGGCGAGCGTTCTCCGGAGCGTATCACCCACCGCAACGGCTATCGCGAGCGGAGTTGGGAGACCCGGGCCGGCACGGTGGCGCTGAAGATCCCGAAGCTGAGGAAGGGGAGCTACTTCCCCGGCTTCCTGGAGCCGCGGCGGATGGCGGAGAAGGCGCTGACGGCTGTGATCCAGGAGGCCTACATCAAGGGCGTGTCGACCCGCTCGGTGGACGACCTGGTGCAGGCGATGGGGATGTCGGGCATCTCGAAGAGCCAGAACCTGCCCCCGCGAAGGCGGGGGTCTCGCGGCTGTGCGGCGAGATCGACGACAAGATCGAAAGCTTCCTCGACCGACCGCTGGAAGGCGAGTGGCCCTATCTGTGGCTGGATGCGACTTATGTGAAGGTGCGCCAGACCGGACGCATCGTCTCGGTCGCGGTGACCGTGGCTGTGGCCGTCAACGACCAAGGCCGCCGCGAGGTGCTGGGCATGGCGATCGGCGCGTCCGAGGCCGAGACCTTCTGGACCGACTTCCTGCGCTCGCTGGCCCGGCGCGGGCTGCGCGGCGTCAAGCTGGTGGTCTCCGACGACCACAAGGGCCTCAAGGCCGCCGCGACCCGCATCCTCGGCGCCACATGGCAGCGATGCCGCGTGCACTTCATGCGCAACCTGCTCGCCCATGCCGGCAGGCAGGGCCGGCGCGTCGTCTCCGCCTTCGTCGCTACCGCCTTCGCCCAGGAGGACGCGGAGGCCGCAAGCGCACAGTGGCGCCAGGTCGCCGATCAGCTCAGGCCCAAGGCGCTCAGGCTCGCCGCCCTCATGGACGAGGCCGAGCACGACGTGCTCGCCTATATGAGCTTCCCTGCGGCGCACCGCACCAAGCTGCATTCGACCAACCCGCTCGAACGCCTCCATGGCGAGATCAAGCGGCGAACCAATGTCGTCGGCATCTTCCCCAACGAAGACGCCATCACACGCCTCGTCGGCGCCGTCCTCCTCGAGCAGAACGACGAATGGGCGGTCCAGAGAGCCCGATACATGACGCTGGAATCCATCGCTCCCGTGAGCGACAATCCCACCGTCAAGCTGCCCGCCGTGGCAGCCTGAGCGTCCCGGCCCAACCGCCGGATACCGCGTAGGACGCCAGGCTCTTACACCACCCGCGGGGACATGATCGCGGCGTGCGTAATGCGCGCCTGATTGCGCGCGCGAGCCAAGCGCAAGGCACACTTCTCCCGTCCGTTCCGTTGGGGGTTTTTCGCGCCGGTGCGAGGCGGGAGACGAAGCGGCCTCCGGATGCCGCTTCCTCCTATCCCATCCTACCACGGATTTCACAGAGTCAAGCAAACTTCAGGATTTATTTCAAAAACTCGTGAACAAATGGCTACTTCCGGTCATGGGCCCGACCTGCCGTTAGCGAAGCGCTTCCGCCCCCGAGATCCCAGCCGGACAGCCGGCGGCCGCCATCCGCCGCCTCCGGGAGGAGACATCGGGAAATGTCATGTCTTGTCATGATCCGGCGCGCGCGTCCCGGCCGTACAACGGCGAAACGGCCCGGGACGCCGCCTCTCGGGAACAGCTTACCACGCCTTCCCCAGTATCAAGTCCGCACCGTCCGGGATGACGGCGAGGCGCGGACCGGTTACGGCGCCGGGAGCAGCACGCCGGGATTCATGATGCCGGCCGGGTCGAGCGCGGCCTTGGCGCCCTTCAGCGCGGCCGCGAAGACATCGGAGCGCTGGCGCGCATACCAGGGCATGTGGTCGCGCCCGACGGCGTGATGGTGGGTGATGGTGCCGCCGGCGTCGATAATCGCGTCCGAAACCGCGTTCTTGACCGTGTCGTATTGCGCCGAAAGGCGGCCCTGCTCGCCGAGCCCGATGAAGGTGAAATAGGGCGCCGGCCCGTCCGGATAGACATGCGTGAAGCGGCAGGCGACGATTCCCGGCCGCCCGGTCGCTTCCTTGAGCGCGCGTTCCGCCGCGCCCGCCACCTCGCGGTGGAACGCCTCGAACCGGTCCCAGGTGATCGCCGTCTCGAAGGTCTCGCGGATGATGGCGCGTGCGGTCAGCATCTCGCGCATGTGCCCGCCCTTGATGAAGGCATCGCGCCAGCGCGCGGCCGCATTCCCGCCGCCGCCCGCCTCCTCCGGCAGCCGCCCGCCATGGTCCCGGCAGCATTCGAGCGCGCGCACCATCCAGGCGTCGAGCGGGTGGTCGGCGCCCTCGAAGCCCAGCACCAGCACCGCCGCCGAGCCTTCCCCCGCGCCCGACCAGCGCACTTCGGCGTGGTCGAGAAGGCGCAGATTGGCGGGATAGAGCCCGGCCTGCGAAATGGCGCGCACGGCCTCAGCCCCGTCCATGAAGCGGTCGAACTCGACCGACCGGCTGTCGCGGAAAGTGGGGCGGTCCTGAATGCGCATCCAGGCTTCCGTGATGATGCCGAGTGCGCCTTCCGAGCCGAGGAACAGCCGGTCGGGGCTGGGGCCGGCGCCGGAGCCCGGCAGGCGGAAGCTGTCATGCACGCCGGCCGGCGTCACGGCGCGCACGCTCTCGGTCACGTCGTCGATATGGGTCAGCATGGTGGCGTAGTGGCCGCCGCCGCGCGTCGCGATCCAGCCGCCGAGCGTCGAATATTCGAAGCTTTGCGGGTAGTAGCGCAGCGTCAGGCCGTGCGGACGGAGCTGGTCTTCCAGATGGGGTCCGTACACGCCCGCCTGGATGCGCGCGGCCCGTGAGGTCCGGTCGATCTCCAGCACCCGGTCCATGGCGCCCATGTCGATGGAGACCGCGCCCTTGAAGGCGCCGCCGACATCCGGATGCACGCCGCCCACCACCGAGGAGCCGCCGCCGAACGGTATCGCCGCCGCGCCGGCTTCCGTGCACCAGTCGAGCAACGCCGCGACCTCGCCCTCGTCGCGCGGCCGGGCGACAAGGTCGGGCGCGCCGGCGAAGTCGCGGTCCATGACCCGCACCTGTTCGTGGAAGGACCGCCCGAAGGTGTGCACAAGGCGCTCCCACTTGTCGTCCGTGCAGACGGGCGCGAGCGACGGGGGCGGCGCCAGGCCGGGCGGGGCGATCTCGATCTCGTCGATGGTCGGGAACGGCCGGGCCTCGAAGCCGTCCACGCCGAAAACCGCGGCGTAGTCCGCCTCGAAGGGCTTCATCTCCTCGTCGGTGAACCCCTCGCCGACCTTGCCCCAGCCCCAGAACTTCCGCCGCGCCATAAGCCCGTCTCCTTACCGCAGGCGGGAATCCTGACATGCCGGCCGCCGAGGTGGAAGGGGGGCGGTCAGGCTGCGCCGGCTGGACCCGGTTTGCTTGCGGGCGTATTCGATATTGGTTAATATAATTACACTGTAAGCGGGAGAGGCTGGCCATGCGGCGTGCGATGACGATGACGGTTCGCCTGAGCGGCCCGCTCAGCGATTTCGTTGCGGCCAATGTCGGCGAGGCCGGAGACTATGAGAGCGTCAGCGAGTACGTCCGCGACCTGATACGGCGCGACAAGGCCCGCTCGGAGCGCGAGGTCTTCGACCGTCTCAAGGCGGAGCTGGAACGCGCCTTCGCAGCGCCGGACGACACCTATCGCGCACTGTCCGCCGCGGACGTATTCGCGCGAAGCGGGGCGCAGCCCGGCGCATGACGCCGGTGCGCGTCCAGAAGGCCGCTGCACTGCGCATTGAGGAAATCTACCGCTACAGCCATGAGCGCTGGGGCGAAGCCCAGGCGGAAGCCTATGTCACGGGATTGTTCGAAGCCTTCGAAGGCATCGCCACCGGCACGGTCGCGTCGCGCCCGGTTCCGGCGGAGTTCGGAGTGGACGGCTATGTCTTCCGCTATCGGAGGCATTTCGTTTACTGGAAGACATTGAGCGACGGAGCGGTCGGCATCGTTACTGTGCTTCACGAACGCATGCACCGGGCCGAACGCTTTCTGGAAGATCGCGAGCCGTAAGCCAGCCGCCGGAGGGAATTCTGAACTGCCGGCCGCCGGTGTGGAGGGGGCGGTCAGGCTGCGCCTGGAAGGCTTCGGGAAAGGGAAACGAGAAGGAAAAGGGCAATGGCGGGGAACAGGAGCTTCCTGGCGTTGGCCCTTGGAATGAGCGGTGTCAGCCGGGTTCACCGTTTAGCGGGAAAAGAGCGATCTCGGCATTGGTCGAGACCTCGAGGACATGGTTGACCATGACCTGCATCGGATCGCCGAGTTCCAATAGATGGCGGATGGCTGCGTGCAGGAGGGCCTCGGATTCCCGGCGGTCAAGGCAGGGCAGGATGATGAGGCCAGGGTGCACGTCCTCGGATGCGACGAGAGCCCGGAAATCGCGGGCATTTGCCGTGACGAGGACAAGGTCTTCATTCAGGCAGCGTTGAAGGACGGAGCGGTCCGATTGGCCAAGGCCGCCGAAATCGCGGGGATGCTTGGCAAGATGGAGGCCTTGCCGGTTGATCGCACCGGCGATCGCCGGCGAGAGGCACTCGTCCAGGAAGAGCCGCATAGGGAGAAGGGCTGAGCGTCAGGACGCAGCTTTCCACGGGCGGCCGGAGGGCCGGCCCCGGAGGGGGTGGCTCCTGGCGTAGAGTTCCGCGGTCCTGAATGCCCTGGGATCGATGTCGGGGTAGTCCTCGACGAGATCGTCAATGGACTCCCCGCCCTGGAGGCGCCCAAGGACGGAATAGACGGTGATGCGCGTTCCGCGAATAACGGGAGTGCCTCCCAGGATACCGGGATCGGAATGGATGAAGATCTCGCGGTCGCGCAGATACCGGTTGGTTGTGGCTACGAGTTCTGTGGGCACGTCCTCAAGATGGAGGACTGTGTAAGTAGCGAATTCGATGTTTTCGAGACGGGGCCATTCCATGCTGGCGAGGCGCTGCCAGATCCTTTTCTTGTGGGAGACAGGCAGTCTTGTGAGGCGGGCTGCCTTGAGAGCATGGAAGAAGACGACGGCGCCGCGGGGAAGGTGGCGGGTCGGTTTGTTGTTGTTGTTCAGGGTGACGGGGAAGGTGGGGACGATCTTCGACTGGATAGCCTTTTCGATCGTTCCCGGCGCTACGCCGGAGAGCTCCGCGGTTTCCCTGACGGTGAAATCGGCTTGGTGAGTCATAATCGATTCCTCTTCGGTAAAGAATATGCGCCGCGTTCGATCGGCTGACAAGCAGGGGGCGGACAGGTCACGATTGGGGCCCCCGCTCGCCGCCGCCTATCTCCTCCTGATGCGGACCAGCAGCACCAGCGGCAGGGCGGCCAGCGCGACGGCGGTGTAGGCCGTGAAGGCGTTGAGATAGCCGATCATCGCGGCCTGCTGGCCGATTTCGCCGCTGAGCGCCGCCAGTCCGGACGCCGTCCCGGTGTCGATCACCGCCAACGCCTCGTTGTAGGGCGAGACGAATTCCGTGAGCCGGCCGTAATTGACGCCGCCCGTCCTTATGAGCACCGTCACGCTTACCGAGATGAAGAAGCTGGAGCCGAGATTGCGCATCAGGTGATAGACGGAGGAGGTCTCCGCCAGGTAGCGCGGATCGACGGTGGAAAAGGTGGCGATGGTGAGCGGCACCCAGGCGACGCCGACGGCCACGCCCTGCATCCAGGAGACGAGCGCCACGTCCCACCAGGTCGCGTTGGCGTCGAACTGCATCATCATCCAGCCCGACACCGCCATGATGGCGAAGCCCGCGGTCATGCCGATACGCGGATCGAGCTTGCCGACATACATGGCGAGAAAGAAGCCCAGGATAGCGCCCACGCCCCGCGCGGCCACCAATTGGCCGACCACGGCGTTCGGGAAGCCCGCCAGGTCCTGCAGCATCGGCGGCAGCATCACCATGGGGGTGAAGTTCAGCATCCCGAATATGCCGACGATGCAAAGCCCGAGCGCATAGTTCCGGTCCAGCAGCAGCTTCAGGTTCAGGAAGGGGCGCCGGCTGGTCAGGCTGTGGGCCAGGAAAATGTAGAACCCGATGCCGGCGAGGCAGGCTTCCAGCAGGATCTCCGCCGAATCGAACCAGTCGCGGCGCTCGCCCCGGTCCAACATCAACTGGAAACAGATGACGGCCAGGGAGAGCGCGAGGAAGCCGGTCCAGTCGAGGCGTGCGCGCCGGAGCCTGCCGCCGTCGGTCAGCACCAGCCACATCACAAGCCAGCTCGCGCCCGCCGCCGGCACCACCATGAAGAACGCCCAGCGCCAATTGTAGGCCTCCGTGAGATAGCCGCCCACGACCGGACCGATCGCGGGCCCGATCACGACACCCATGCCGAAAGCCGCCATGGCCGTGCCGTGCAGTGCGCGCGGATAGGTGTCCTGGGTGATGGCTTGCGCGAGCGGCGTGAGCGGCGCCCCGGCCGCGCCCTGCACGACGCGGAAGAGGACGAGCGTTTCCAGGGAACCGGCGAAGCCGCAGCCGAGCGTCGCCGCGCCGAAGATCGCCATCCCCCACAGCATCACCGCGCGGCGCCCGAAGCGGCCCGTCAGCCATCCCGTCATCGGCGTCACGATGGCGGTCGCGACGATGTTGAAGGTCATCGTCCAGGCGATCTGGTCCTGCGTCGCCGAGAGCGAGCCCTGCATTTGCGGCAGCACGGTCGAGACGACAAGCACGGTGGTGCCGTAGAGCGTCGTCGCGAGTGTCACGGAAGCGAGGATCAGCGCCCGCCTGAGCGGCGAGAGATCCTTGCCTCCGAATGCCTCCTCCCCGTTCACGGGGCCAGAACGCGCATAAGGAAGCGCTTAGCCTCGGCGCCGATGCCGGGCGCCTGGCTCGCGCGCGGGCCGGCAATGTTGAGCCGCCGGACGCCGTGGCGCCGCAGCCAGGCGGCCGCGGCCGGTGCCTGCACCCGGCGCGACAGGTCCGCGATGCGCAGCGGACGGCCCATCTTGCGGGCGATGTCGGCCGTGAGCCGCGTGCCGCCCGTGAGCGGACCCCGGCAGAGGATCAGCGTGGCGTCGCTGTCTCGGACATTCAGCCGCGTCCGTTCGCGATAGGCGGTGCTTGGCGTTTCCTGCAACGGATAGCGCGCTGGCACGGCGCCGTCCTCGGCGCGCCGCCCGCGCGGGCACCAGCCGCCGACCGCAAGGCCAAGCGCCAGCCCGGCATCGAGCCCGGCGCGGTCCGCGCCGGTCTGCCCGCCCGAAACGATCTTCTCAACCGGATGCTTCACGACCGCCGCGATAGCATGACGAAGCGGGCGCACAGAAGCCCCAGGGACACGGCCGTGGAGACGATCACCGCCTCGATCAGTCCTGCGACGCCGCGTTCCAGCTCGAAAGCGAACAGCAGCGCGAGCGGCACCATGCAGCCGATGAAGGCGAAGGCCTGCAGGGCCGTGGGCACCCAGGCGTCGGCGCAGCCGCGCAGCGCGTTCAGCATCAGCGTCTGCCCGCCGTCGCAGAGCGGCATCAGCCCGGCAAGCACCATCACCGGCACCGTCGCCGCCAGCACGGCCGCCTCGGAAGTGTAGATCGCGGCGAGCGGCCGGGCGAACGCCGCCATGCCGGCCCCGGCAAGCGCCATGAGGCATATGGTGACTGCGAGGCCGAGCCAGCCGGCCGTAACCCAGCGCCTGCGGGCGCCGCGCCCCCAGGCATTGCCGATGCGCACGCTGGTGGCGATGCCGACGCCGTTCGCGACCATGAAGACGACGGAAATCACATTCAGCACGATGGTGAAGACGGCGAGGGGAACGGTGCCGAGCCATCCGGAGAACAGGTGAATTGCGGTGAAGGCCCCCATCTCCACCCCGATAGCGACCGCCGCCGCAATGCCCACCATGCGCTGCACCCGCCAGCGCCGCCATGCCCATGCGGCGCGGGTCCGGACGCCGAGCCGCGTTCGGCCGGTCATCCAGAACACATAGGCGAAAAGAAAGAGCGCCAGCCCCCAGCGTATGCCGGTGGTGGCCCAGGCCGAGCCTTCGGCTCCGAACTCCGGCAAGCCGAACAGCCCGTACACGAGGATGAGGTCGGCCGGGATATTGATCACGTTCGCGGCGACAATGGCCCAGGCGACCGGCCGCGGCTGCCGGATGCCTTCGAGGAAGAAGGCCGAGGCGAAATAGAGGAAGCCCGCCGGATAGCCGAGCGCCAGGATGAAGAAGACGCGCCCCGCGCCCGCCGCCACGTCTTCGCTCTGCCCGGTGAGCAGCAATACCTCCCGGCCGAACAGCCCGAGCAGCACACCGACGGCCCCGAAGCCGAGCGCAATCGGCACCGCGCGCCGCCAGGCGGCCCCGCATTCCGCCGGCGCGCCGCGCCCCATGGCGTGCGCTGCGGCGACCGTCGTGCCGGTCAGCAGCCCCATCACCGTCAGCAGCAGCGGCAGATAGACAGCGACGCCGAGCGACAGATAGCCCAGCTCCACGGAAGAGTAGCGGCCGACGATGACCGTGTCGGCGACCGTCATCGCCAGCACGCCGGTGCGGCTCACCACCACCGGCACGGCGAGCCGGAACAGGTCGGCCAGATGGCCGAGGACGAGGCGGCGGCGCAGGCGCATGGGCGGCGGACGGCCTTTCTGTTAGCGTCGCAGGCCGCCAGGCGAGGGGAGGCGGGGCCCATGCGGATCGCGGTCGGCGGTTTTCACCACGAGACGAATACCTTTGCGCCGACAAAGGCAAGCTTCGAGATGTTCCGGCGCGCGGACGGCTGGCCGGGCCTCTGCCGGGGCGAGGCCGTGCTCGCCGACACCGCCGGCATCAACCTGCCGATAGCAGGCTTCGTGGAGGCGGCGCGCGCTTCGGGCCGCAGCTTCGCGCCGCTGGTCTGGGCCAATGCGAGCCCCTCGGCGGAGGTCGAGGAAGAGGCCTTCGAGCGCATCGCCGGCATGATGGTGGACGACCTGCGGGGTGCGGGGCCGGTGGACGCCGTCTATCTGGACCTGCACGGCGCCATGGTCGCAGAGCATCTGGAGGACGGCGAGGGCGAGTTGCTGCGCCGCACGCGGGACATCATCGGCCCGGATATTCCTCTCGTCGCCAGCTTGGACCTGCACGCCAATATCTCGCCGTCGATGGTGCGCCACGCGGATGCGCTGGTCGTGTTCCGCACCTATCCGCATGTCGATATGGCCAAGACGGGCGCGCGCACGGCCCGCCTGCTGGAACGCATCTTCGCCGAGGGGCGGCCGGCCAAGGCGTTCCGGCAAATTCCCTTCCTCATCCCGCTCACCGCCCAATGCACGCTGGTCGAACCCGCAGAGAGCCTCTATGCGGGCCTCGACGAGCGGGAGCGGGGCGCGGTCGCGTCGGTGTCGCTCGCGGGCGGCTTCCCGCTTGCCGACACGCCGGATTGCGGGCCTGCCGCGCTCGCCTATGCCGGCGACGAGCGCAGCGCCGCAGAGGCCGCGGACGCGCTGGCCGACGCGGCGCTCGGCGCGCGCGGGCGCTTCGACGGCAGCTTCCTTTCGCCCGAAGAGGCGGTCGCGCGTGCCAACCGCGCCGGGCGGCCCGGCCGGCCGGTCGTCATCGCGGACAGTTGCGACAATCCGGGCGGCGGCGGCGACGGGGACACGACGGGCCTGTTGCGCGCGCTCGCCGCCGCCCGGCCGCGAGGCGCGGTGCTGGGACTGCTGATCGACCCGGAGGCGGCCGCAGCGGCGCATGAGGCGGGCGCCGGCGCTCGGCTTTCGCTCGCGCTCGGCGGGCGCTCCGGCATTCCGGGCGACGCACCTTTCAAAACCGAGGCCGTCGTACGCCGGCTCGGCAACGGCGCCTTCACCTGCACAGGCCCCTTCTACGGCGGCAGCCGGATGCAGCTCGGCCCGATGGCGCTGCTGGAGCTTCCGGGCGGCGTGCAGGTCGCCATTGCGAGCCGCAAGGTGCAGGCGGCGGACCGGGAGATGTTCCGCCATCTGGGCGTGGAACCGGCGGACTGCCGCATCCTCGCGCTCAAGAGCTCCGTGCATTTCCGCGCCGATTTCGGGCCGATTGCGGGCGAGGTGCTGATCGCCGCCGCGCCGGGCCCGGTGGCCGCCGATCCGGGTGTGCTTGCCTTCACCCGGCTCCGGCCCGGCGTCGCTCAGAGGCTCTGACGGGCAGCCGTTCGGCGTCTGAAGAACGGCAGGAGCGCGATCCCGGCCGCGAAGCCGCCGATATGCGCCCAGTAGGCGACACCCTCGGCGTCCCCGAATGTGGAAAGCCCGAAGACGAGCTGCACGACGAACCAGCCGGCCACCAGCAGCCAGGCCGGCAGGCGCAGCGGCACGACGAAGAACAGCACCAGGATGCGCGCGCGGGGGCTGAGCACCAGGTAAGCGCCCAATATGCCGGAAATGGCGCCGCTCGCCCCGATCAGCGGCACCGCCGAGCCGGGCTCCGTCAACCCGTGCGCAAGCGCGGCAAGCACGCCGCAAATCAGGAAGAAGAAGGCGAAGCGCACATGGCCCATCGCATCCTCGACATTGTCGCCGAAGATGTAAAGGAACGCCATATTGCCAAGCAGATGGGCGAAATCGCCGTGCAGGAACTGGGTCGTCACCAGCGAGAGCGGGGCGGGGAGGATTGCAAGGTCGGCTCGCAATTGCAGCTCCCCGAGCAGCCGCCCCGGCACGAAGCCGAGCGCCAGCAGTCTGCGGTATTCCACCGCTTCCGGCAGGCTCGACTGCCAGATGAATGCGACGACGCAGAGCAGGATCGCACCCCAGGTGACGACCGGCGTGTCGATATGGATGCGATCGTTGTCGTCATGAATCGGCAGGAACGGCATGGCCCGAGAGTAGCCCAGATTTCTCACCAAGGTCGCGGCCTGCGTCGCGTCCAGGCGTTCGATCCGCAAGGAGCGGGCCGAAAAGCGTAGCGGAGCCTACGGTTGAGGCCCGCGACGCCGCGGGCGGGCGCCTGGGCGTGACCCGGAGGGCGGCGCTGTCGAGCCGGCATGGTGCGTCGATCCGCTTGCCCGATGCCCCGCATCGCGCTTCGCGTCTCTCCTACCCTGCCGGGCCGACAGCGCCGCGCAGGCCATGACCTTGGTGAGAAATCCGGGCTAGCAGCTTGCGCCGCCCGGCGGTGCGGTCTCGCCCCGAGTGCATGTTCGCGGCTATAAGCCCCAGCAGGCGACGAGCGAAGAGGCGCGGGCTGCCTATGGAAAATCTCTGGTCCGACCGGGAAGCCGAGGCGGCGGTCCTGCGGTACGGCGCGGAAGGCATTGGTGCGGACCTGGCGCTCCGGGTCTATACGACGCGGCTGCTCGGCCGCGAGCCGCGCCTGGTGCTGCATGGCGGCGGCAACACCTCGTTCAAGACGCGCATGACCGATCTTGCCGGCGACGATGTGGAGGTTCTCTGCGTCAAGGGTTCGGGCTGGGACATGGGCCGGATCGAGCCGGCGGGCCTGCCGGCGGTCCGGCTCGAACCGCTCAGGCGGCTGCGCCGGTTGGAGGCGCTCTCCGACGAGGACATGGTGGCCGCCCACCGGGGCAATTTGCTCGACCCCGGCGCCCCCACCCCGTCGGTCGAGACGCTGCTGCACGCCTTCCTGCCGCACCGCTATATCGACCACACCCATGCCAATGCCGTGCTGGCGCTGACCGACCAGCCGGACGGGGCCGCGCTCTGCCGCGAGGTCTTCGGCGAAAAGGTGGTGCCGGTGCCCTACATCATGCCGGGCTTCGCGCTCGCCCGGAAAGCCGCGGAGTTGTTCGAGGCCGCGCCCGATTGCGAGGCGATGATCCTGCTGAACCACGGCGCGTTCACCTTCGGCGAGACGGCGCGCAAGGCTTATGAGCGCATGATCGCGCTCGCGAGCCGCGCGGAGGCGCATCTGGCTGCTGCGCCGGCGAAGGTGTTTGCGAGCGCCGCGCTGCCGGACCGGCCGGCGGACGCAGCAGAGATCGCGCCGCTGTTGCGCGGCCTGCTTGCGCAGCCGGCCGGGAAGCCCGGCGGCGAGCCGAAGCGTTTCGTGTTCGCCTTCCGTGGCGGCGAGCGCATCCGCCGCTTCGTGGACGGCGCGGAGGTCTCCCGCTACGGGCTCGCCGGCACTGTCACGCCCGACCACTCTCTCCGGGTCAAATCCTGGCCCGTGCTGCTGCCTCCGGCGCGGGCCGGCGCGCTGGACGAGTTCGCGCGCGGGGCCGAGGCGGCGATAAGGCGGTTCGAAGCGGACTATCTCGCATACTTCGAGCGCGGCAATGCACGCGCCGGCAACAGCCGCACGGCGCTGGACCCCGCGCCGCGCGTGCTGCTCGCGCCGGGCGTGGGCCTCTTCGCGGCGGGCGGGGATGCGAAGGCGGCCGCCATCGCCGCCGACCTCGCCGAGGCCGCGGTCGAGGTGATTACCGACGCCGAACGCATCGGGCGCTTCACAAGCATCGGCGAGGAGGACCTGTTCGACATCGAATACTGGCCGCTCGAACAGGCCAAGCTCGGCAAGGCCGCGCCGCCGCCGCTCGCGGGGCAGGTGGCCGTGGTCACAGGCGCGGCCGGCGCCATCGGGCAGGCCGTCATGGCGGCCTTTCGCGCCGAGGGCGCAGCGGCGGTCGGGCTCGACCTGGAGGCCGGCCCGGACATCCTCGCCTGCGACGTGACCCGGCCGGCGGCGGTGCAGGCAGCCTTCACCGAGGTCTGCCGGCGCCATGGCGGCGTCGATATCCTCGTCTCGAATGCAGGCGCGGCCTGGCAGGGGCGCATCGGCGAAGTCGAGGACGGGGTGCTGCGCCGGAGCTTCGAGCTCAACTTCTTCGCCCACCAGAGCGCCGCGCAAGCGGCCGTCAGGGTCATGCGCGCGCAGGGCACGGGCGGCAGCTTGCTGTTCAACGTCTCGAAGCAGGCGGTCAATCCGGGCCCCGACTTCGGCCCCTACGGCCTGCCCAAGGCCGCGACGCTCGCCCTCATGCGCCAATACGCCATCGACTACGGCCGGGACGGCATCCAGTCCAACGCGGTCAATGCCGACCGCATCCGCAGCGGGCTGCTGGACGACGCGATGGTGGCGTCCCGGGCCGGCGCGCGCGGGGTCAGCGAAGAGGAATATATGCGCGGCAACCTGCTCGGCCGCGAGGTGCTGGCTGAGGATGTCGCCCGCGCCTTCGTGGACCTCGCCCGCGCGCGCAAGACCACGGGCGCCGTGCTCACCGTCGATGGCGGTAATATCGCCGCCGCCATGCGGTAGGGCCCGCGAGCCGGCTTCCGGGCGCAATAGGAGGCTTTGAGCGGGATGTTCCGGGCGGCGGGGCCGGGTCTCCGGCTGCGCCGGAGGGGGGCGCAAGCCCCGCGCGAAGACTTTCGGATCGCTGCCCTGTCGCTTCGCCCTGGCCGGAGTGCCGGAAGGAGGTCGTACAATGCTCCAACCCCGGCAACGCGAAATGGCGTCGATCGTGGAACAGGGGACAACAGTTGATTGCCTGTAGCCGGACGGCTACATTCTGTCTATGTTCGAGGTCCGCAAGACGGAAGTCTATGCCAGGTGGCTGGACAACTTGCGGGACCCGCGTGGCCGGGCTCGGGTTTTGGTCCGGGTTGAGCGTCTGGCCGCCGGAAACCCGGGAGATGTCAGGCCCATAGGCGAGGGCGTATCGGAACTCCGGATCGACTACGGACCGGGCTACCGGGTGTATTTCAAGAAGCGGGACCGCAGGATTGTCGTACTGCTGGGCGGCGGAGACAAGCGGACCCAAAGCCGGGATATCAAGACGGCGTTGCGCCTCGCACGAAACCTGTAGGCGGAGACCATGACCAAGACCATTACTTCACCCTACGACGTCGCCGAGCACCTTCGCTCACCGGAGGAAATGGCCGCATATCTGGAAGCGTCCATCGAAGAAGCCGATGGCGATGCTGCGTTCATCGCCAAGGCGCTGGGCGACATCGCCCGCGCCAAGGGCATGTCACAGGTCGCGCACGATGCGGGTCTGTCCCGCGAAAGTCTCTACAAGGCGCTTTCGGGAGAACGCAATCCGACGCTGGACACGGTTCTCAGGGTCGTCGGCGCCCTGGGCCTGAAGCTGCGCGCCGAACCGGTGGTCAGTTCGGTCGCGGCCGAACAGGGCGCATCGGCGCGTCGCCGCTAGCGTCAACGGTCGCGCGGACGGCCCGTTGATGAACGACGCCTTTCGGCTGCTGCTGGAGAAGGCGGCGCGGTTTCACGACCGGTATGAAGCGGAACGGCGTCGAAGCGGCGCGCCGGGCAACAGCCCGAGCGGCGCCGGAACATTCCGTCTTGCGCTAAGCTGCTCCCGGAATGAACCTGCAAGGATGGAAACAGGAGGCAAGGTCCTATGACCGATGCGATCCGGGGGATCGACCATGCCATTATCGGCGTTCGCGACTTGGACGCCGCGCGCGCGGCGTTCGAGCGGCTGGGCTTCGTTGCGGCCCCGCTCGGCAACCATGTCGGCAAGGCGACCGCCAACCACTGCATCATGTTCGCCGACAGCTATCTGGAGCTGCTCGGCATCAACGAACCGGAACACCTGGACACGCTGGGGCTCGGCGCCTTCCTCGACGCGCGCGGCGAGGGGCTGGTGAAGATCGCGCTCGGCACGCCGGACGCCGATGCCGCCCGCGCCGACATCGAGGCGCGCGGCTTCTCCCCGACGGGGCCGGACGACCTCGCCCGCCCGCTGACCGACCGGCCCGACGCGATCGTGCGCTTCCGCAACCTCCAGATCCCGCCGGATGAGACCGGAAATCTCGGCACCTTCCTCTGCGGCCACAAAACGCCGGAGCTGATGCGCCCGCCGGGCTCGATGGACCACACCAACGGCGCGCGCAACCTCGCCGCCGCCGCGGCCGTCGTGGACGATGTCGAGGCGGTGGCGGGACCCTGGGCGCGGCTGCTCGGGCGGCCGGCGGCCGGCGGCGCGCTCGATATCGGCCGCGGCCATGTGCATCTGGCAACACCCGCGGGCGCCGCGGACAGCGCCGGCCCCTATGGTGCGTTGCCCGACCCGCTGCCCGCGCGGCCCTTCTATCTGGGCCTCAGGATCGAGGTCGCCTCCGTTGAGGCGGCGCGGGAGGCGCTCCGCCAGGCCGGCATTACACCCGTCTCCGAGGCGCCCGGCAGCATCCGCATTTCCCCCGCCGACGCCTGCGGCGTGCCACTCGAATTCGCGGAGGCTTAGGCTCAGGGGACCGACGGCTCGATTCCGCGCCAGGCCCAGTCATTGTAGTCGTCGGGCGCGCGCAGGCAGGACGCCCATACCGGATCGGACTCGAGCGCATCCCATGCGGGCGCAGGGCCCTGCCCGTGCGCAGCCTGGACCAGCCGGCGCTCGCGCTGGCTCGCGCGGACCTGCTCCTCCAGCGCCGCTGCGTCCCAGGTCTCGTCCGCGAGGCGGCGGAGCGCGGCCAACATCGAGAAACGCGACGGCGCGCGGAGCGGGAAATTGCAATAGGCGTTCTCGAACACGACCCCTTCTTCGCACGGGCGCTGGAGATGGGGCGTTGCCGCGGGGCCGCCATATCCGGGCAGCACCTGGGGTTTGAGCTGGCCGGCCGTTACCGTTCCGTCAAGCCGTGATGACCGGGATGGCGGAGCTAGTAAACGGCCGCTGTGGGAGGAGATCGGTCGTGCCGTGATGGCCGTGACGAAAGCGCAGGGCAAAGCCGACTGCGTCCGCTTAGAACACGGAAATCCCGCCGGCCCGGAGACGACTTCACCCGCCGGATACCGCGTAGGACGCCAGGCTCTTACACCACTCCCAGGGACACGATCGTGTCTGTGCCACTCACCGCTCCTCCTCGACCGTTGGAGGACTTTTGTCGGCCTGACCGTCGCTCTCGCCAGACTGGCTTTCGGCTGTTGCCCGTTCACGTTTCCTGGCCCGGGCTTCCAGCCGTGCCGATTTCTTCTCGGCTTTCGCGAGTTCAAGCTGGCGCCGTTCGAAACTGTAGTTGGGCTTTCGGGACAGTACACGCTCTCCGCAATGTTCGGATGGAGCGGACACAGTCCGCCCCGTCATGGTGCTAGCTGGCGAGAGCGAGGTTCTCGGCAGACATCTTGCCGTCCCGGCCGGCCATGACCTCGAAGGAAACCTTCCGCCCTTCGTTCAACGTATCGAGGCCAGCCCTCTCGACGGCGCTGATATGGACGAATACGTCTTTGGAGCCATCCTCAGGCTGGATGAACCCATAACCCTTAGCGGTGTTGAACCACTTGACAGTACCTGTGACCATGATCGCTTCCTTTCACGACAATTAGGCGAAGCGCCGCCTCATGCGGCACCCCGTGAACAACGTTCACAATGTCGGGAAGAAACTTGGTCGCCCGCTCGCGCGAGCAATCGGTTCAGCAACGACGACTTGGCAACGCTGGGCGGAACCATACACGCAAAATCCAAGCTCGAAAACCCGGTCGCTTACGCCGATTCGGTGCCAGACACGGAATCGCGGCCAATTCCCTCAACCCAAGAAATTGCGACGGGCGCACATCTCAATGTCAAGATGTGGGTAGTTGAAAGCTTGGCAGAACGGTTGCGGTCGGCCTGAATCAGCAGGATGTTCGGCAGGTCGTCGGCCATGAAACTCTCCGGGCGCGGGACTTGCGCGCGCGGCGCAGTGAAACCGCCTCGGCCTGTCCCCTCAGCCGAAGCGCGGCTCGTCCCACCAGGGGTAGAAGGCGGGCATCGCCCCGCCGGGCGTGGAACCGAAGGCGGGCGGGCGCTTCTCCAGGAAGGAGGCGACGCCCTCGCGCGCATCGGCCGTGGCGCCGGTATAGGCCATGCCCAGGGAGTCGACCCGGTGCGCCGCCATCGGGTGGGCCTCGCCCAGCATCTTCCACATCATCTGCCGGCAGAGCGCGACCGACATGGGCGAGGCGTTGTCCGCGATCTCGCGCCCGAGCGCGCGGGCCGCCGGCAACAGCTCCTCCGGCGCATGGAGTGAGCGCACCAGACCGCCGGCAAGCGCTTCCCCGGCGGAGAAGACGCGGCCCGTCGCGGCCCATTCCATCGCCTGCTGCATCCCCACCAGGCGCGGCAGGAACCAGGAGGACGCCGCCTCCATCACCACGCCGCGCCGGGAGAACACTAAGCCGAAGCGCGCCTCCATGGACGCCAGGCGGATGTCCATCGGCAGGATTTGGGTCGCGCCGAAGCCGACCGCCGGGCCGTTCACCGCCGCGATTACGGGCTTCTTCATGTCGAACAGCCGAAGCGCCACAAGCCCGCCGCCATCGCGGTGGCGCGTGCCCGGCTGCGGCGGGGCGCGGTCGAACGTGCCCGGCCCGGACGAAAGGTCCGCGCCGGCGCAGAAAGCCCGCCCGGCGCCGGTGACAATGACGGCGCGCACATCGTCGTCGCGGTCGGCGGCGTCGAGCGCGTCCAGATAGTCGCCGATCATGGCCGTGTTGACGGCATTCAGCTTCTCAGGCCGGTTGAGCGTGAGCGTCAGGAGGCCGTCTTCGACCTCGGCTGTCAGCGTCTCGTAAGACAACGGCGTATCCCCCCGAAAAGACATGCGCCGTCCCCTACAGCATTTCCGCCGCAGGCGAAACCGGGGCGCCCCCTTTCAACGGCCCGGAGACCGGAAGAAGGGGGCAGACCCTGTGTTACATCGCCGAGGTGCGGCCGTAGATGGAGAGGGCTATGGCCTCGAACTCCACGCCGTCGCCGGTGATCTCGTCATACATGAAATCGTCGGGACGGGCGTCGGAGCGGAGCACCTTGCCTTCCGGGCCGCGTGGCAACTCGTTGGTCGGGCCGAATTCGGCCTCCAGCTTCGCGACCTCCTCCGCATTGAGCGGGACCAGCGAGCACGGCATGCCCTTCATATGCGGGATGCCCTGTTCGCGGTCGATCAGTTCCGGCTCTTCGTCCGGCGTCACGATCGCGTCGCAGAAGGCCCACATGCCGGACATGTTCTCCAGCCCCGGCCGCGATTCCGGCTTCCACCAACCGTGCGGCACGCGCACGAGGCCCTTCGGCATGGACGAGCGCCCGAAGACGCGGCCCAGCACGGCGCCGGTCGAGGTCTCGAGCCGGGCCCAGGCGCCTTCCTCCATGCCGAGCCGGGGGACCTCCTCCGGGTTCACCAGGAAGGTCGGGTCCTCCGCGCGCCGGCGCAGTTCCGGGATATGCCGGTGGCCGGAGCGGAAATACTCGTCATCCGGCAGGCCGACGAACATCGACATCGGGAAGCGCTCGCACGGCTCCGCCGCCTCGCGGTAGTAGGGCAGCGGGTCGAAGCCGAGATCTTCCAGCACCCCGGAGTAGAACTCCACCTTGCCCGACGGCGTGGCGAAACCGGCCTTGAGATACTGCCGCTCCTTGGGATCGGGCGCCTGGCCGCGATGCAGGTTGGGCGGGCGCCCGGCCGCGACCACGTCCGCCCAGGTCGAGCCGCTCGGCTCCAGGCGGTAGTCGATGAACTCCTCCATGCTCTTCCAGGGGAAGACCTCGCCCAGCCCCATGCGCTTGGCAAGCTCGTGCCAGAAGGCCACGACATTGCGGCACTCGCCGGGCGGCTCCATCGCCTGCTCGCTGATGCCGGCATGCATGGAGGGCCGCTCCAGCCAGGCGTCGCCCGGCAGCACATAGTCCGAGATCTGCGCGGTCGGCGTCATGGCATGCTCGAAGGAGACGATGAGGTCCTGCTTCATCAGCGCCTTGTACACGCGGTCGGTGTTGGCGTAGGCCATCAGCGCGTTGTTGGCCATCGCGAAGAAAGCCCTGACCGGATAGGGGTCGCTCTCCTCCATGGCCTTGAACACCGCCATGGGGTTCGCCATGTAACAGCCGTTGACGAGATTGGCGTAGCGGGTGCCCCAGACCCGCTCGGTCGGGTCTTCGAGGGCCCTCATGCCGCGATAGGTGAAGACCGGGAACCGGTCCGAGCCCAGCTGCTTCGCCTTCTGCCCGTCGGAGATCAGGTGGTGCATCTCGATCTCGGAGTCGGAGCGCACCGTCGGGCTGAAGCCGACGAAGACATCGCCGCCCTTGACATCGACATTGCCGGTGATCGCGCGCAGCATGCATTGCAGCCGGATCGCCGAGGTGCTGGACACCTGCTGGTCGGTGATCGGCGTCCAGGGGATGCAGGCGGGCGCCGTCGTCGCATACATCCGGGCGGACTCGCGGATCTGCTCCTCCGGCACGCCGGTGATCTCGGCGACGCGCTCGAGCGGGTATTCCTGGAGGCGCTCGACCAGATCGTCGAAGCCGACCGTCCAGTCGCGCACGAAGTCCTTGTCGTAAAGCTCTTCATCGACGATGACCCGGAGCCAGCCGAGCAGCAGGGCCGCATCGGTGCCCGCGCGGAGCGGCAGCCAGATGTCGGCGCGCTCGGCGTTCTCGCTGCGGCGCGGGTCGAGCACGATGAGCTTCGCGCCCGCGGCCTGCGCCATGCGGATCGCCTTGTATTCCATCGTCCAGCTATGCCGGCGCGGGTCGTGGCCGATCAGTACGATGCACTTGGAGTTCAGGATGTCGCCGCGCGGGAACCAGCCATAGACATAGCGGTTCACCGCCGCCGTATTGCCGGCGCAATAGGCGACGCCGCTGATCCAGTTGGGCGAGCCGATATGGTTCATGAAGCGCCGGCAGAGGCCGCCGTCGGCAAGGCCGGTCGCGCCGCTCTGGCCGACCGCGAAGGCTTCCGGTCCGTAGCGGTCGATCACCGCCCGGAGGCGTTCGGCAATATCGTCCATCGCCTCGTCCCAGCTGACCTGCTGCCACTGGCCGTCGCCGCGCGCGCCCACGCGCTTCAGCGGATGGAGGATGCGATCCGGATGCGCGAAGGATTTCGGCGCATAGGCGCCCTTCATGCAGATCACGTCTTTCAGGATCGGGTGGTCGCGCGTGGTGACCTTGACCACACGCCCGTCCTCGACCTTGGCCGCTACCGGGCAGAACCCGTCGCAGCTCGAGCAGACCACATTCTTGAGCGTGCTGTCGCTCCCGTTTTCGAACCCCTCGCGTCCGGACATACCGTCGGGCATCGCACGCTCCTCCTCCGCTCAGGTCGCGGCCGGTCCACGCCTTGCCGCAAGGCTAGGCAAAAAAATGCCGCCAGGTCAACCGTTACGCGGGAACAGGGCCGGCGTCAGGGCCAGACGACGGGGAACTGCGCGCTGTCGAGCCGGTCGCCGTCGGCGAGCGCCGGGTTGCGCAGGTCGCGGTTCGGGCCGGGACCTGCGAAATAGGTGCAGCCCTCGCCGCAATAGCGCACCGCATAGCCGCGCCTGCGTGTGTCCGTCGTCAGGTTGCCGCCGGCGCCGTGGACGGTCATCGCATGGAAGGCGAGCGCGTCGCCCGGCTCCATGTCCCAGGAGAGGATGCGGTAGCCGCCGGCGTCGATATCCGGCATCGGCTCGTAGCCCTCGCCAGGCTCATAGGCAGCCCCGCCCCTGGCGAACGGCTCGGGCTGGAACCAGCGCTCCCAGCGGTGCGAACCGGCAACGAACGAAAGCGCGCCGCTCTCGCGCGTGACGGGATCGAGCGGCAGCCAGAAGGACATCACCGGCCAGCCGCGCACCGGCCAGTAGGGCTGGTCGTTGTGCCAGCGCGTCGGCTGCGGCGTGCCCGGCTCCTTCACGAAGAGCTGGTCGTAGAAGAGGTTGAGGCGTTCGGCTCCCAGGAACCGCGCCGCCGTCTCCCGGAGCGGGCCTTCGCAGCAGAAGGCGCGGAAGCCCTCATGGCTCTCCCAGATGCGCTGGTTGCCGTGGAAGCGCCCTGCCGCCGGTTGGTAGCCGTTGAAAAACGGCCCCGGCTCCGCAATGTCGCGCTCGATGGCCTCCGCCAACACGCCGAGCCACTCGGCCGGCACGACGCCCTTCATCAACACCGCACCGTCGCGGTCGAAATCGGCTCGTTCGCGTTCCGTAGGCTGCATGGCCTCCCTCCTCCCCGGCCGGTCTCTCCTGCCGGGTCCTATCCGCCTTTCGTGTAGGGGCTGGCGGCGGGTCGTCCGCCGTCCCCGCCATCGTCGTCTTCGCCGCCCGCAGGAGGCGTCGGGAGGTAATGGGCCGGCGCCGCGCCGCCCGCCGCGAGCCGCTTGCGGGCCTGGGCCGGCGTCTCGACGAGCGCCGCGGCCGCCAGCGCCGCCTTGCGGTCCACGGGCGCGGGCGCCTGCCGGTCGGGCGGCGGCATCGCGTCGGCGTGGTAGTAGGCGATCTTCTGGCGCACGGCATCGACCTTCTTGTCCGGATCGATACCGCGCCGGTTGGTGCCTTTCGCCTCAACCGTCACGCCGTCCACGATCTCGTGGTCGAACCACCATTTCTTCACCGGATTAAGGCCGCCATTGCCGAGCGTGTCGTCCAGCCATGTGGCGACCGGCACCAGCGCCGGCTTCAGGAACATCGCATTGACGCCGAGCCAGCTCGCCGCGCGCGGCAGCAGGCCACCATCCATGTCCACGACCTTGTTCAGCGGGCAGGTCTTCATGCAGCGCCCGCAGGCCGAGCCGCGCATATTGGTGAGGCGGTAGCGGGTGCAGCGCTCGACATCCGGCTTCCAGATCTCGTAGCTGTTGAACATCACCTTGTCGCCGTGCGGAATGGCATCGCACGGGCATTCGCGGTCGCATTTGTGGCAATGGTCGCAGAAATACTGGAGGCCGAAATCGAACGGCCTGTCCACTTCGAGCGGCATGTCGGTCGTGAGCACCACGGATTTGAAGCGCGGGCCGACGAAGGGGTTGAGCACCAGCTCCCCGATGCGGCTGAGTTCGCCGAGCCCGGCCCAGAGCAGCAGCGGAATGTGCAGCACGTCGCTGTCCGCATTGGTCTGGGCGCGCGACGGGAACCCGAGGCCCCTGAGCGTCTCGCCCATGATGCCGGCGATCTCGGCGCCGCGCAGGTAGCCGCGCATGGACTGGGCGCCGGAAATCCAGTCGTCGCCGCTCGCCCCTTCCATGGTGTCGTAGCCCTGGTCGATCAGCATGACGACGGCGTAGCGGTGGTACATGTCGATAGGGCTGCCGTCCTCCCGGTGCGAGAACCAGGCATAGCGCGGAATCTCGCAAATGCCCGTCAGGTCCGAGCCGAAGAAATAGGAGAGCGCCTTGACCGCGCGCGCATTCGCGGCCGGGTCGCCATAGCGGTCCTCGTCCGACTCAGGGGCCGCCTCGCCGTCCTGGTGGGGCACCATGGCGCGGATGAGCTGGAGCTGGCTGAAGGACAGCGGATGCTTGAAGGCGAAGCGGGCGCGCTCGCGCCGCGATTTCTCGCCGAGATCGCCCTTGGCCGCGCGGGTGAAGAACGCGGCGCGCTGGGGCACGCGCGGCACCTCGTCGTCGATGATGAGCGTGGTGGGCCGGTCCACCCGGCGGACCTGCTCCATCGGGTAGCGGCTCCGGTGGGATTTCCGCCGCGCCCGGCGCGCGCGTTCGCGGCCGGAGACGGCGCCGGCAACGCCCTTGCGGTAGGCCCGGTTGCGCGCATCGGCGGCGGCGGAGCCGAGCGGACTGTCGCATTCCAGTTCGTAATCGGTGGAGATGGCGGCGAGCGCAAATTCCCCCGCGATATAGGGATTCGCGAGCCGGCCGCCCGAGCGCAGGCAAAGCCCCGCCAGCACGGCGAGGCGCTCGCGGTCGAGGCCCTCGTCGCCGGTATGGTGGATACGGGCTTCGAAGCCCATCTGGCGGATATGCCCGGCGGTGCAGGCGGCGATCTCCAGCGCCCGCATCTCGGCCGTCGCCGCAACGGCATCCTCGACCCAGGCGCAGTCGAGATTGTCCCGGTCCGGCATGGCGGGGAACGCGACCGGCACGACGACCGCATGGCTGTGGCCTTCAAGCGGCTTGCGGCCCTCCAGCCATGCGCTGTCCGGTATCCGGCAGATGCCGACCTGGTCCGCATCCATGAAATAGGAGCAGCCCTTGATGTCCTGCGCGCGCCGGTCGAGCCTGGCCGGCACGGGGGCCGGCTCCGCCGCGGCGCCGCCTTCCGCAAAGCGCGCGAACAGCGCCCGGTAGCGAAGCACGGCCGGGCCGAGCGCCCCGCCGGCTTCCGCCGCCGCCGAGGGTCCGGCCCGCGGCCGCGCCGCCTCCGCCGCGACAACGGCTTCGTCGCGCGACAGCACCTCCAGGGGATAGGTCCCCAGGTGGAACGGCCGGTTCTTCGATGCGTGGTGAAACAGCAGGGGTCTCCCCGCCGGCGTCTTCCGTTCGCCGTCTGGAATCCAGCCTGCCGCCCGCCGCCCCGTCAACCGGGACCGCACGGCGGCGCGGCGCGTCAGGCGGACCCCGCGCCGAGCGTCTCGACGGCGTAGCGGCCGACGATATTGCGCTGGATCTGGTTGGTGCCCTCGACGATCTGGAGCACCTTTGCGTCCCGGAAGAAGCGCTCGACGGGATTGTCGGCCGAAATGCCGGCCGAGCCCCAGAGCTGCACCGCATCGGTCGCGACCGACATGGCGGCGTCGGTGGCCATACATTTCGCCATCGCCGCCCAGGGCGCGAGCGCGCGGCCCGAAACGCCCGCATCCGAGAGCGCGGCCGCCTTGTACACCATCTGCCGGGCGGCCTCGGTGCGCATCGTCATGTCGGCCAGCATCCAGCGCACGCCCTGGAAGTCGGACACCGGCTGGTCGAACGCCCGGCGGCCGCGCACGAAATCCGCCGCAAGGTCGAGCGCGCCCTGCGCCAGGCCGACGCCGCGCGCGCCGATCATCGGGCGCGAGCGGTTGAAGGCCTCCATCACCGTCAGCCAGCCCTCGCCTTCCGGCCCGATCCGGTTCTCCTCCGGCACGAACGCGCCGTCGAAGAAGAGCGGACAGGAGGGGATGCCGCGCGAGCCGAGCTTGCGCTCCGGGGCGCCTATGGTGAGCCCCGGCGTCCCTTTCTCCACCGCGAACACCGAAATGCCGCGATGGCGGGCGCCCGGGTCGGTTTTCGCCGCGACGACGATGAAATCGGCTTCCGGGCTGTTGGTGCACCAGACCTTGGCCCCGTCGATCCGGTAGCCGCCCACCGTTCGCACCGCCCGCGTCGTAATGCCGGCGGCATCGGAGCCCGACTGCGGCTCGGTGACGGAAATGGCGGCTTTCAGCCTGCCGTCGGCGAGGCCCGGCAGCCAGCGCTCATGCTGCTCGGGAGAACCGCCGGCGAGCACGGCCGCGAAGGGCGTCCACTGCACCAGCAGCAGATAGGCGGTGTTGTAACAGACCCGGCCCAACTCCTCGATGGCGAGGCAGCCGGAGAGCACGCTTCCCATGCCGCCATAGCGCTCCGGGAAGGGCAGCGCGAAAAGGCCGAGCTCGCGGAGAGCCGCGAACATGTCGTGCGGATAGGCCGCCTCCCGGTCGATCTCGGCCGCCCGCGGCGCCACCTTGTCGCGAGCGAAGGCGCGTACCGTATCGCGAAGCAGCCGCTGTTCCTCGCCGAGCCCGAAATCCTCTGCGATCACGATCCCATCGCCCGTTTCAGCGCCTCGGCGAGTCTTGCCGCCTTACAGTCAAAGGTCATGCCGCGCGCGCTTGGGTGGGGTACGTAGTCGAAAGGCTTAAGACCAGCCTGACGGAACGCCCGCGCCGCATCGGCGCCGAGGACGATTGCCGTTCGATCAACGACTTCATGTCGGGTGATTCTATCGAAGGACTCATAAATGTGTCGTGGTCGAATTGGCTGAGACCGCTGGGCCGGCAGCAGGTGGAAGGCTTGGGTGACATAGATGTCGGCGCGGGTCAGCTCGGCCTTGTCCAAAGCCAAGTCCAGCACCTTGTTGAAGGCAATGCCCGGCAGGTAGCCCTTTTCGTTCAACACGCATCGGTGTTTTTCGACCGACGGGACGTCCAGCCAGTGGAGAGCGACCAAAACAGGCCCCGTCTCGCTGGCCGACGACTTCTGGTAAGGCGTGACCCAATCGCCATCGAAACCGACCTCGGCAAGTGTCGTATATCCGCAAATTCTGAAATCGCGGCGACAGGCAATGATTTCCGCCCTCGTCAATCCCGACTCCTGTCGCTTCGAGGTTCTGCGCCATGCCGCATGGCATACCGCCGGGAAGAAGGCTTGCGTCCGCCCTATTCGGCAGCGGCGGCAAGCGGCAGGGCGCCGCCGATCTCGACCCCGGTGTCGTGCGCCTTGAGGCGCGGCAGCACCTTCTCGGCGAACAGGCGCTGGTTCTCGCGCGCGAAGTCGTAGGGCATGCCGCCATAGGAGAGCGCGGCCAGGAAGCCGCCGCAGCCCGCCCGCTCGACATTGGCGAGCACGCCTTCGACCACCTCGTCCGGCGTGCCCCAGACCTGCAGGTCGGCGAGGAAACGCACGAAGGTGTCGATGCCGTGCTTGTGGATGTTGCGGGCGAGCGCGCCGTAATACTCGTAGCCCGGAATGTCGGCCAAGCCCTCATTGTGGAACTCGTAGTGCTTGAGCGCCGAGCGGCAGTAGCCGACGATGTAGTTCTCATACATCTCGCGGGCCTTCTCGCGGTCCTCATGCACCGCAACGAAGCTCGCGATGATCGGCTTCGGCGCTTCCTCGCCATTATTGTGCCGGCGGTAAAGCTCGCGGTAGTTCTCCAGCTCCTCCAGCGTCTTCTCCCAGGGCTTCTGGGCGATGATGAGGATGCCGATGCCGAGCCGCGCCATGATCTCCGCCGATTGCGGCGAGACGGACGCGGCATAGGTGCGGCCGCGGAAGGACTTGAAGGGCGCGGGGCGGATGTCCGTCGCCGGCTGGCGCAGATGCTTGCCGTCGCTCTCCATCGTGCCGGTCTCCAGCGCGCGCATCACGGCCTCGGCATATTCGACGAAGCGCTCGCGGCTCTCGCCCATTTCGAGGCGGAAGCCTTCGAACTCCACCCGCCCGAGGCCGCGCCCCATGCCGAAGATCGTCCGCCCGCCGGACAGGTGGTCGAGGAGCGCGAGCTCTTCCGCGATCCGCACCGGCTCGTGCCAGGGCAGCACGACCACCATGGTGCCGAGCCCGACGCGCGTGGTCCGCCCGGCCATATAGGTCAGGAACTGGGTCACGCTCGGGCACATGGTGTAGTCGGTGAAATGGTGCTCGGCCGACCAGATGCTGTCGAAGCCCATCGGCTCCGCCGCCTCGGCCAGCGCGACCTCCTGGAGCCAGACCTCCCGGTCGGTCAGTTTCTTGTCCGGGTTCTGGAAGAAGCAGCTCAGGCCGACATGCATGGGAAAGGTGCGCTCCTCGGGTCGCCGAAACGGGTT
Organism: Alphaproteobacteria bacterium; assembly: GCA_965261985.1. Taxonomy (GTDB): domain Bacteria; phylum Pseudomonadota; class Alphaproteobacteria; order Bin95; family Bin95; genus Bin95. The sequence continues at coordinate 1,066,319 of OZ253490.1, read as the reverse complement.
TTCGCAGTCCGCTGAAGGTGGCCCGTCTCACCGTTCCGGGTCAAGGGCCGTCCGGCTTCGGGTCGGGGCACGCCCTCGAAGGCGAAAGGACCGTCATGAAGTGTCATGAAGTGTCATGTTTTGTCATGCGATGTCATGAGCCGCTGCGCCGGCCTCGCCGAAGCTTTGTCCGTTCATGCCCCGCATGTCGTTCTTCCTCTCGGTTCCGTCCTGTTCCCGCCACCGGCTTGCCCGCGGCGGGTCTCTAATTTTCGCGCGTATCACATGTGCGCAATCAGGCGTGCGTTTCGCGCCGGCGCGCGTATCGCACGCCTGATTGCGCACACGCGCGCGAGGCAAACGCGGGGCCCACGTCTCCTGTCCGTTCCGTTGGAATTTTTTCGCGCCGGCGCAAAGCAGGAAGCGAAGCGGCCCGCGGATGCCGCTTCCACCTGTCCCATCCTACCACGGATTTTCAGATATCAAGGCCGTTTCGGGAATTATTTCATAGAACATGAACAATTCGACTCTCCTCCCTCAGAGAGGGTTCGTAGAAGGACCGGCCCCCGCGCCCTAAACGTCCAGGTTGGCGACCTTGAGGGCGTTGTCCTAGATGAAGGCGCGGCGGGGCTCTACGCGGTCGCCCATCAGGGTCGAGAACAGCTCGCCCGCCTCCTCAGCGTGGTTCACCCGCACCTGCAGGACCGTGCGCGCCTCCGGGTCGAGCGTCGTTTCCCAGAGCTATTCCGGGTTCATCTCGCCGAACCTCAGCGGCTAGGGTGTAGAGACCCGCCGAAATGCGACTGTCCTATGTGTCTCCACTCCGCCCCGACATCCTAGGTCCTGTGGACGGATTGACTCAGGTATCGGTTTTGGGATTCACGGGAGAGGATTTGTCTGATTCATGGGACGTCGACGATATTGGGGTTCGGCGATGTCCACGAAGATGACGGAGGCGGATTGGGAGGTGGCGCTGGAGGTTTTCCGGCTTTGCCTGCCGAGGCGGGGTGCGAAGGCGAAGGACGACCGTCTGTTTCTGGAGGCTCTGCACTACTTTGCGGTGCACAACATCACCTGGCGGGCGCTGCCGGAGCGCTTCGGGCGCTGGAACACGGTATGGCGGCGCTTTCACCGTCTGAGCCGGTCGGGAGTGTTCGAGGACTTTTTCGCCACGTTGGCGGATTTGAGCGGCACGGCGCCCCTGGTTCAGATGTTCGATTCGACCGTGACCCGCGCGCATGTATCGGCGGCCGGCGCAAAAGGGGGCAGGAGAATCAGGCCCTCGGGCGCTCACGCGGCGGCTTCGGCACGAAAATCCACCTGAAAACCGACTTCGACGGCCTGCCGATCACCTTCGACCTGACCGGTGGCGAGGCAGGCGGCAGTCCGCATTTCGAAACCCTGATGGACCTCGGACCGGATGTCCGGCCCCGCGTCATCGTCGCTGACAAGGGCTACGACAGCGCCAGAAACCGCCAACTCGCCCGGCAAAGAGGCTCCCTGACTGTCATTCCATACCGAAAGACCACGAAAAACAGGCCAAAACGCTTCGCCAGGGCCCTCTACAGGGAGCGGGCGAGCATCGAACAGGCCATCGGAAAGCTCAAGCCCGACTTGAACAGTGAGCGGCGATTTTTGCCGGGTCCGGCTTTGGCAAGTCGTTGAAATCATTGGACAGTTGGGTTCAGGTTTGGGAGGGTTGGAGAAAATGTAGTGAAACATTTTCACGGTTTTGACATTGTTTGCTGGATATTGATGATGTTCCTGCATACAACGGTGTCATGTTCGTGCGCGAAACGACCGCCCGGGGGCACCGTTATCTCTACCTCGTCGAGAGCGTGCGCGAGGGCAAGCGGGTGCGCCAGCGCACGATCCGCGCGCTCGGTCGCAAGGACGCCCTGCAGGCGAGCGGGGAACTTGACCGCCTGATCGCCTCGCTGGCGCGCCACTCGGATCGGTCCCTGGTGCTGAACGACATGGTGGACGGCGCTCTTGCCTGCGTTCGGATCGGCGGTCCGCTGCTGTTCGGGCGCTTGTGGGATCGGCTGGGCCTCGGCGATGCGGTGAACGAGCTTGTGGACGGCCGCGGGTTCGGCTTCGCGGTCGAGCGGGCGGTGTTCGTGAGCGTGCTGCACCGGCTGTTCGTGTCGGGCTCGGACCGGTCGTGCGAGAAATGGATGGACGACTACGCCATCGACGGGATCGAGGGCCTGCGTCTTCACCATCTCTATCGGGCGATGGCATGGCTGGGCGAAGAACTGGAGCCGCCCGGCGAGGGCGGTCTGGCGGTGCGCTGCGTGAAGGACGACATCGAGGAGCGTCTGTTCGCCCGCCGCCGCGACCTGTTCAGCAACCTGTCGCTGGTGTTCATGGACACCACGACGCTGTCGTTCCATGGCGCGGGCGGAGAGACGCTTGGCGCGCACGGGCACTCGAAGGACCACCGCCCGGACCTTCGCCAGATGGTGCTGGCGGTGGTTCTGGACGGCGAGGGCCGGCCGGTCTGCACGGAGATGCTGCCCGGCAACACCGCCGACACGACGGTTCTGTTGCCGATCGTGGACCGTCTGCGGTCGCGCTTCGGGATCGGTCGCGTCTGCGTTGTGGCGGACCGGGGGATGATCTCTGCGGCGACCATCGCGGCGCTTGAGGACCGGGGTTTGGACTACATCCTGGGCGCGCGCGAGCGGCGCACGACGGTGGTCCGGGAGGTGGTGCTCAGGGACGGGAAGCCGTTCGTGCCGCTTTCGATCGAACGCGCGCGCGGCGAGACGCAGCTGTTCGTGAAGGAGGTCACGGTGGCCGGCGCGCGCTACATCGTGTGCCGCAACGAGGCGGAAGCCGAAAAGGACCGCGCCGACCGGCAGGCGGTGGTCGAGGGCTTGCAGAAGCGGCTCAAGGGCAGCGAGAAGGCGCTGATCGGCAACAGCGCCTACCGGCGCTATCTGCGCAGGACGGGCGCGGGCAAGGCGTTCGAAATCGACGCCGGCAAGCTCGCCGACGAGGCCCGCTTCGACGGCATCTTCGTGCTGCGCACGAACGCCGCAATGACGCCGCTCAATGCCGTGCTGCGATACAGGGAACTGCTCCGGGTCGAGGACCTGTTCCGCCGTGCGAAGGCCCAGCTGCGCACCCGCCCGATCTACCACTCCTGCGACGCCGCCATCCGCGGACACGTCTTCTGCTCCTTCCTCGCGCTGGTCCTCCAGAAGGAACTGGCCGACCGCTGCCGCGCCGCCGGCGTCGATGTCGAATGGGACGACCTCATCCGCGACCTCGACCGCCTGCAAGAGGCCTCCATCGAGAACGACGGCAAGCGCGTCACTACCCGAACACATGTTCAGGGCCAGGTCGGGAAGGTCTTCCAGGCCGCTGGCGTCGCCTTGCCGCCGAACTGGCGCGAACACTCCGCCTGACCGTCTCCAGAACCGCGAAAATGTAGTGGGTACAACCGGAACCGCCGGTGTAACCCCCTGTTCCGTCAAATACTTTTAATCTCTGCTGTTGAAGTTGGGTCAAGCGTTTCAAACGCATCGCGCTGCGATGCGAAAAGACCGCCACCAACTTTGGCTCCTTCGTCGCCCTCGCCGCTGCATTCATCTTGATCAAATCCGTCCACAGGACCTAGCGACTGTCATGAAACGACATGATCACCACCACAGCATGCAGAACAACTGCAAATCGCTTGACTTTACGTCACTCATCCCACTACCAACTGCTCCGGTCCAACTCCCCATACGCCCCATACATCCGAACACAGTAGCCAATGCGACGCATTACCTATGTCGCAACTTTTGCGCCACGTTCGACAGGTGTTCTCCGTTACTACTTCCCTTTACGCCGCGCCGTTCCAAACGGCATCATAAATTTTTCGCGGATCATTCTTGGAGTTAAGCTCTCCCTCCGTAGCGCCATCTCGCAACGTTCCTCCAGAACATCAAAGTCACCGCTCGTCCCCACCAAATCGCTAAGCACGCCGCGTAACGCGCCAACCATCACGCCGATGTCCTCCAATCGAAGCGCAAAACTACCCGCAGGTGTTGCCTTCTCTTCCGCCACAGCTTCCGGGAGCGCTGATACCCTAACTGAGTCCCGATCAGGATAAGCCTGTTTGAACCAATGTTCCGCCTCCAGCAGCTGCGCATGATCCTTCTTATAGAGCGGATTGTGCCCCTCCTTTTTGCTTTTTGCCTCAATTACAAAGTCGAACTCGCCGCTGGTTCTCCACAAAACGTCCGGGCCCACTCCATGAACCGTTTCCGGTCGTTCGGCCTGAAATCCAAGAAAGGATCCCAATTTGGCCAAGCTCTCCTCGTACCTATACGCCGAGGCTTCCGGTACTAGATCGCTCATCGCCTCGGTGAAGTCCGCGATAATCCCACCTCTCCGATCATACTCCTGAAGGCGTTGTACGATTGTGCGAGATTGCTTACTCGGGGTAGGCCGCACCACATACGACGGTCGCCTCTTCGGAGGACTATGGTTGTTGTTTGCAGTAAAGGCGTGAGCTTGAAGTTTGTGTCCCTTAGCTTCATCCCCGATCTGGTATGCGATTCTCGCAGCCGCGGCCGCAAGCCAACCTCCGCGTTCCCGATCAGATACCAAAGCCCCATCATTCATCAGCTGCTCAAGCGTAGCCAGCGCCTTCTCATACCGGCCGAGGCGTTGGTACCTGAACGCCTTCCGCTCCTCCGACGCGACTCTAAGCCCCAGTTCATCCACTGGCGCTGCATGAGCAGCCTCGGCGAGCTCCGAGGCATGATACGCGACCCAATCCGAGTCTCGCCTTAAACATTGGAGGATAGTTTCGCTGACTTCGCGGGAAACCGTAACCGTCTCGCTTACCTCTTGGCCCATCTTCAGCTGGACACGCGTACTGGCAGTCAGAAAGTCCAGATTCTTCCTTCGCCCAACCCAACCGACTAGCCTTGGTCCAACCAGCATGATTACGCAGTAATCGGCCCCACCTCTCGTACCCCGCCCGATACCTTGTTCAATGCGCTGAGCAAGGAGGGAGTTTACAACGGTGTCCCCCGCCACATTCGTACGAAAGCCATCATAGTTTGTAGCGCCCTGGGGAAGGTCATCCATAATCAAGAACCGGCAGGCGTTACCTGCCAAATCAATGCCATCATATCGATTGGCGAGCGCTATCGGGCCATAGGTTTCCCCCTTCTGCATGGCCACCACGCTTCGCGAGACGTCTTCGGTGGTGGCAGGGCACTCCGCGATATCGGACCAAGTGCTGGCAGCAGCCACCGACGGCGACAAGATTGCAACGCCTCCTTTCGCTTTCGCTATTTTTGTAGCAATGTCCTTAACCATAGGTAAGACAGGTGCCCTACCAAGCTTCATGAGTTCCGGAACAAGGATCATCCGCTCACCCACGCCCGCGAGTGACTCCGACGTGATGGGCTTCGATACGGCTCTCCTTGACGCACCGAATGTGCGCACAATCTCGCTATCGTCCGCTATTGTGGCCGACATATATATGCGTCTTTCACAATTCTCGAATGTCGGTAACAAATCGACTAGTGGGAAAATCGGAGTTATACTGACGGAAGACTTCGAAAAAAGGCAATGGCAAACTTCTAGATCGTCACGCAAGAAAGGCCATGCGAAGGGATCGATATCGTCAACTTTGTTCGACAAATACTGGCGAATTTCATCATACTTACGTTGCCAAGACCAGCTAGGCACTTCGATGACGCCGAAATCCTTGCCTCGTATGATGTCGCTAAATGTTCCGCTACGCCTTACTTCCAGAAAATCGGGCCGGAAGCGGTCAGCGAGATTCTTGTAAATTTCGTCATGTTTGCTTGCTGAAATAGTTAGCGTGAACGCATCTCGCACCGATGATAAGGCGACGTGTGCGTCATCTAGAATTATGGCCCCAATCTTTGTCGGTTTTTGACCTGACCCGCGTACACCGAACTTGCTACGCCCATTGAATAGCGTCTCATAGGCTCCTACCAAGACACTCTTGCCGTCGTAAAATTCCGCTGGCAGTGGTTTACCCTTCAAATAGCGTACCGTAGAGACTCCATAGTCTCGACTGTGTGCTAACACCTGCTCGACCAATTGATTTGTTGGCGCAAGATAAAGAACAGGTTCGCCCGTCTCGTGCATCACCGATTGCGCCATAAGCAATGCTACGAGCGTCTTTCCACCACCAGTATGGAGTTTAACAACGATGTCCCTATCGGCGCGACGGTCATACCAAGCGTCAAGAACTTCCGCTTGGCTAGCATACAGATCATTGATACCGGGTGGCTTTGGTAGCGCATTAAAGATATCACGAGGGTTAACCAGCGTTGGCTTTTCTTTTGCTTCCCGTAGCCGTTTGAAATCTACCATGGCCTCGCACTTACATTTCCTTGTTTTGTCATGGTTCGCCGTACGGCCGCCCCCCTACACGTCCAGGTTCGCGACCTTCAGCGCGTTGTCCTGGATGAAGGCGCGGCGGGGCTCGACGCGGTCGCCCATCAGGGTCGAGAACAGCTCGCCCGCCTCCTCGGCGTGGTTCACCCGCACCTGCAGCAGGGTGCGCGCGCCCGGGTCCAGCGTCGTTTCCCAGAGCTGTTCCGGGTTCATCTCGCCGAGGCCCTTGTAGCGCTGCAGGGTGAGCCCGCGCCGGCCGTGCTCCAGCACGCGCTCCAGCAGGCCGCAGGGCCCGTCGATCCGGTTCTCGCGCTCGCGCACGCGGAGCAGCGCGGGCTTTTCATAGACCGCCCGGAGCTCATTGGCCCGCCGGTTGAGGCGGACGGCATCGACATGGTGCAGCAGGCGCCGCCCGATGCACCAGGTGCGCACGGTCCCCTGGTTCTCGTAAGCGAAGGCAAGGCCGAGATCGTCTTCGGCCCGGCCCGACCAGCCGCGCCCGGCGGGCTCCTCCAGCACGTCGAGCCGGGCGGCCGTGCGCCCGGCCGCGGCGTCCGCCTCCTCCCGCCCCCGCAGCGCCGTTGCGTCGAGCGCGCCCGCCAGCACCGCCTGCTCCACGAGCCCCCGGTGGCCGACGATCTGGGCCAGCGCCTCGATGCGCCGGCGCACCCGGATCGCGAGCTCGACCTGGGCGCGCAGGTCCTCGCCGGCGATCTGGCTGCCGTCGTCCAGGACGAGCACGGCGTTCTGCAACCCGCTGTCGGTCAGGAAAATATCGAGCTCCGCCTCGTCCTTCAGGTAGCGCACCGACTGGCCGCCGCGCTTGACCTGGAACAGCGGCGGCCGGGCGACATAAAGGTAGCCCCGCTCCAGCAGCGCCGGCATCTGGCGGTAGAAGAAGGTGAGCAGGAGCGTGCGGATATGGCTGCCGTCGACATCCGCATCCGTCATGATGACGATCTTGTGGTAGCGCACATTGTCGGCGTCGAAGGTCTCGGCGATGCCGGCGCCGAGCGCCGTGATGAGCGTGCCGATGCTGTCGCTGGAGAGCATCTTGTCGAGCCGGGCGCGCTCGATATTGAGGATCTTGCCGCGCAGCGGCAGCACGGCCTGGAAGGCCCGGTCGCGGCCCTGCTTGGCGGAGCCGCCGGCGCTGTCGCCCTCGACGATGAACAGCTCCGCCATCGCCGGGTCGCGCGCCTGGCAGTCCGCAAGCTTGCCGGGCAGCGAGGCAATGCTGTTTTTCGGCTCGCGGATCAGGGTGCGGGCGCGGCGCGCGGCCTCGCGGGCCTGGGCGGCGCGCTGCACCTTCTCGACGATGACCCGCGCTTCCTTCGGATGCTCCTCCAGCCAGGCTTCGAGCGCCTCGTTGATGGCGCCTTCGACTGCCGGGCGCACCTCGGAGGAGACCAGCTTGTCCTTGGTCTGGGAGGAGAATTTCGGGTCCGGCACCTTGATCGAGAGCACGCAGGTGAGGCCCTCGCGCACATCCTCGCCGGTGAGTGCCAGCTTGTCCCGGCGGGTGACGCCGATGCGGTCCCCATAGCCGGTGACCTGGCGCGTCAGCCCGGCGCGGAAGCCGGCGAGATGCGTGCCGCCGTCGCGCTGGGGAATGGTGTTGGTGAAGCAGAGCATCGTTTCGTGGAAGCTGTCGTTCCACTGCAGCGCCGCCTCGACAACGATATCGTTCCGCTCGGCGCGGATGGCGATGCAGTCGTGCTCGGCGGCGCGGTTGCGGTCGAGCCAGGTGACGAAGGCTTCCAGCCCGCCGTCGTAATGGAGATCGACGCTGTTTACCTCGATGCGCCTGGCATCCGTCAGCACCAGATGCACGCCGGAGTTGAGGAAGGCGAGCTCGCGCAGCCGCCGCTCCAGAATCGCGAAGTCGAACTCCACCTTGGAGAAGGTGTCGGTGGAGGGCAGGAAGCGCACCCGGGTCCCGGTCTGCTCGCCGTCATCGCCGGCAGGCCCTGTCTCGCCCAGCGGCGCTTCCACCTCGCCGTGGCGGAAGCGCATCGCGTGTTCGCGGCCGTCGCGCCAGATCGTGAGGTCGAGCGTCTCGGAAAGCGCATTGACCACCGAAACGCCGACGCCGTGCAGCCCGCCCGAGACCTTGTAGGAGTTGCTGTCGAATTTCCCGCCGGCATGGAGGTGGGTCATGATGACCTCGGCCGCCGACACGCCCTCCTCGTCGTGGATCTCGGTCGGGATGCCGCGCCCGTTGTCGGTTACGGTGACCGAGCCGTCGGCCTCCAGCGTCACCTCCACAGTGTCACAATAGCCGGCCAGCGCCTCGTCGATGGCGTTGTCCACCACCTCATAGACCATGTGGTGCAGGCCGGTGCCGTCGTCGGTGTCGCCGATATACATGCCGGGGCGCTTGCGCACGGCCTCCAGGCCGCGCAACACCTTGATGGCGTCGGCGCCGTAATCGCCGGTCTCGTCCGTCGTCTGGATGTCGTCTGTGGGTTCGGTCATGGCCGCTCCGGCGGCAAGGGGGTGAGGACGGCGTCTTCGATGCCGACATGCAGGGCGCGGCCGGCAAGCGGCGCGAAGACGCCGGGATCGGCGCCGGTAAGCCAGGCCTGGCAGCCCAGCCGCCCGATCTCGTCGAACAGCGCCACGCGCCTGCTTTCGTCCAGATAGGCCGCCACATCGTCGAGTAGCAGCAGCGGCGGCTGGGCGGCGAGGCGCGCGGAGGCCAGCACCAGCGCGATCAGCAGCGTCTTCTGCTCGCCGGTCGAGCAGTCGGCGGCCGGCATGCCGCGTTCGGCGTCGGCGACGGCGAGGTCGCTGCGATGCGGGCCTGCGCCCGTGCGGCCGGTCTCGGCGTCGCGGCCGCGCCTTTCGGCGAGCGCCTGGACCAGCCGGTCCTCGGCCTTCAGCGCCGGCCCTTCCTCCAGCCAGGCATCGACCTCGCCCTGCAGCGCCACGCGCGCCTTCGGGAAGGGCCCGCCGGCGGATGCAAGCGCCGCGCGCAGCCGCTCGACCAGGTCGCGCCGGCTGGCGGCGACGGCAATGCCGCGCTCGGCCATGCTGCGCTCCAGGGCAGCGAGCCAGTCGCCGTCCGCGGTGCCGGCCCTCAGCAGGGCAAGGCGCTGGCGCATCGCCGTCTCGTAAGCCTGGACCCGCCCGGCATGGGCGGGATCGACCGCCAGCACCAGCCGGTCGAGGAAACGCCGGCGTGCGCCTGCGCCGTCGAGGAACAACCGGTCCATCTGCGGCGTGAGCCAGACGGCCGCCGGCCCCGCTTCGCGCCCGCGCCGGGCCGCGCCGTCGATATGCACCGCGCGCCGGTCGCCTTCGCCGAGGCCGGTGCCGATCTCGACCGTCCCGTATGCCGTGTCGAGCCGCGCCGTCACCGTCCAGCGCTCCGCGCCCAGCCGGGTCATCTCGCGCGGCCGCGCCCGGCGCAGCCCGCGCCCCGGCGCGAGCAGCGAGAGCGCTTCGAGCAGGTTGGTCTTGCCGGCGCCGTTCGGCCCGGTGAGCACGACGAAGCGCGCGTCCGCCTCCAGCCGCGCCTCGCGGTAATTCCGGAAATCGTTGAGCGCCAGACGCCTGACGACCGGCGCCCCGCCCGATGTGTGAAGGGCGGCTTCGGCCACGGATCAGACGCGCATCGGCATCAGCACATAGAGCGCGCTCGAGTCCACCATGTCGCGCACCAGTGTGGGCGCTGCCGGGTCGGCGAGTTCGAGCGCCGCCGTGCCGCCGTCGATGCGGCGCAGGATTTCGAGCAGGTAGCGCGCGTTGAAGCCGATCTCCATCGGCGCCCCGTCGAACCGCACGTCGATCTCCTCCGTCGCCGTGCCGTAGGTCGGGTCGGCGGCGGAGAGCTGCATGCTGTTGGCGTCGATGGCGAGCTTGATCGCCCGGGTGCGCTCGGAGGAGATCGCCGAGACCCGGTCCACCGCCTCCGCCAGCACGCCGCTTTCGACTTCGAGCCGCTTGTCGTTGCCGACCGGGATCACCCGCTCATAGTCGGGATAGGTGCCGTCGATAAGCTTGGAGGTAAGCTCGACGCTGCCGATGACGAACCGGATCCCGGTTTCCGAAAGCGAGATCGAGACATCCCCGTCCTCGCCCTCCAGCAGCTTGCGCAGCTCCTGAACCGCCTTGCGCGGCACGATCACGCCGCCCGGCATGTCCTCCGCGCCGGCCGGCCTCGGCACCTCGACGCGCGCCAGCCGGTGGCCGTCGGTCGCGACCGCGCGCAGCACCGGCACGCCCTCATGCTCGGTAGTGTGGAGATAGATGCCGTTCAGGTAGTAGCGCGTCTCCTCGGTCGAGGCCGCGAAGCCGGTCCGGTCGATCAGCCCGCGCAGGTCCTCGGCGGCAAGCTGGAACCGGCAGGCGAATTCGGTCTTCGACAACTCCGGGAACTCTTCCGGCGGCAGGGCGGAAAGCGTGAAGGTGGACCGCCCGCAGCGCAGCCGGATGCGGTCCGTGCCGTCCTCGGTCTCAAGCTCCACCTGCGCCCCGTCGGGCAGCTTGCGGGCGATGTCGTAGAGCACCTGCGCCGGCAGGGTGGTGCCGCCGCCCGAGACCGCCTCGGCGTCCACCGTCTCGACGGCGCCGAGCTCCAGGTCGGTCGCCGAGAGGCGCAGCCGCCCGTCCGCCGCCTCCAGCATGACATTGCCCAGGATCGGGATGGTGTTGGCCCGTTCGACCACGCTCTGCGCATGCGAGAGCGATTTCAGGAACTGGCTGCGTTCGATGGTGAGCTTCATCGTCGCTCCCGGAGCGGCTATGGTATCGAGCGGCGGGCTTTCGGTAGCCGCACAGTATAGCAGCCCGGATTCGCGAGGGGAAACCATGTTGAACGCCGCCGAATTGGAAAAATACCATGCGGACGGCTATGTGACGCCCGCCTTCCGGCTGCCGGAACGGGACCTGGAAGACATCCGCGCGCATCACGACCGGCTGGTCGCGCGCCACCCCGAATACCGCGACTACTGCCCCAATCTGCTGGCCCACGACCTCGCCTTCCTGAACTGGGCGCGGGTGCCGGAAATCCTCGACATGGTGGAGCAGGTCATCGGCCCGGACATCGCGCTCTGGAACTCCAGCTTCTTCGCCAAGCCGGCGCTGAACGGGCGCAAGACCCCCTGGCACCAGGACGGCGAATACTGGCCCCTGCGCCCGCTCGCGACCTGCACGGTGTGGATCGCGGTGGATGCCTCGACAGAGGAAAACGGCTGCCTGAACGTGCTGCGCGGCTCGCACCGGGATAAGCGGCTGCGCGCGCACAACACCAATGACGACCCGAGCTACACGCTGAACCAGGAGTTGCGCGAGGAGGAGTTCGACGAAGACCTGGCCGTCCCCATCGAGCTTGAGGCCGGGCAGGTCTCGCTGCACGATGTCTATCTGGCGCATGGCTCGGAGGCCAACCGCTCCGGGAACCCGCGCCGCGGCATGACGCTGCGCTACATGCCGACCACCTCGGTGTTCGACCGCGAGATCGCGTCGCGCCTCGCCCGCGAGAAGGGCCTGGTGGACCATGCCGAGCGCACGCTCTTCCTCATGCGCGGCGAGGACCGCTCCGGGCGCAACGACTTCCGCATCCGCCTCTGACGGCCCGGCGGAGGCAGGGGCGGCCATGGCGAACAATTCGGGGAGCAGCGATCCGGACCTCGAAGGGCTGCGCTTCTTCAGCGAGCCGTCCGACCGGGAGCGCGCACTGTTCTTCGTCGGCCGCGCCGGTGAAATCGAGGATATCGAGCGCGCCGCAGCGAGGGCGCTGCGCCACGCGCAGGCCGGGCAGCGGTCCGCAGGCGCCACCCGTCTGGTGCAGGGCGCGCCGGGCGCCGGCAAGTCCGCCCTGCTCGCCCATCTGGAGGAGAAATGGTCGCGGGCCGGCAGGGAAGCGCCGCATGTCCTCCCCGTCTATCTGGAGGAGCTTGCGGAGCCGGATCGCATCGCGCAGGCCGTTGCGACCTGTCTCGACCCGCGCCGGGCGGAGCGGTTCCGGCGGACGGAGACCCGCAGCGGCAGCATCGGCATAAGCGGCGTCGGCGGCGCCTGGGCCGCGGAAACCGCGCCGCCGGCCGGGTTCGGCGCACTCCGGCAGATGTTCCCGCCGGAGCGCTGGGAGCGTCCGCTCTGCCTGCTGGTCGATGAGGTGCAGAATCTGGAACCCGCCCAGGCCGGGATTGTCCGGCGCCTGCATGAGGCCGTGGACGGCCTGCCGGTCGTACCGGTTCTGGCAGGGCTGGCCAGCGCGCAGCATGTGCTGGCGAAGCGCGGCATTTCCCGCCTGTCGGTCGGAACCGTCCACATGCTGGGACGCCTGGAGCCGGGCCAGCCGGCGGACTCCGTGAGGACGATGCTGGACCGCTTCCGGGTCGATGCGGCCGACACCGACTCCGCGCGTTGGGCGACCCTTCTGGAAGAGCGGTCGGACCGTTGGCCGCAGCACCTCGGCAACGGGATGCGCGCGCTGGCGGAGGGGCTGCTCGCGTCGGGCGGCGTGTTGGCTTCCGTCGACGAAGAGGCGGTTCTGGCCGGTGTGGAGGAACGGCGGCTGGAGTCGTACCGGGCGCGGCTGAGCCCCGAAATGCTCAGCTCCGGCCTGCTGCTGGCCGCGGTGATGGAAGCGGTTCCCGAGGATGGCCTCGGCTATGTCGAAGCGCTTGGGGTCATCGACGCGAACGCGAGCATCGCAAGCGGCTGGCGGCTGCCGGCAGGCATGGGGTCGGAAGCCTATCTGGACCATCTGGTCCACCGGGGCGCGATTCAGGACAATGGGCGCGCGCGTCTCATCTGCCCGATCCCGAGTTTCCGCAGCTTCCTGATCGAGGCCGCTTCCGGCAACAACGCCGGCGTCTGAGGCGGTCGCGTTCCGTTCAGACTGCGGCCTCTTCGGGGGACGGGCAACATTCCGCCTGGCGCCGTTCGTCCTGGCGCGGCCCGAGTGCACTGAAGAGCGCGTCGGTGTCGTCGGTGATCCGGTACCACTCCCAGCGCAGCCCTTCCGGCTCCGTCGCCCACACCTTGTTCTGCGCGGCATGGCAGCAGCGCGTCTCGGACTCGATCAGGTGGTCGATGCCGGCGGCTTCGAGCCGTTCCGTCGCGGCGGTGACATCCTCCTCGTGGAAGACCTCCACGCCCAGATGGTTGATGCGCTCGCCCGCGCCGGGGCGCTCGAACAGCACGAGCTTGAGCGGCGGGTTGTCGATGGCGAAATTGGCGTAGCCCGGCTTGCGCTTATGGACCGGCGCCCCGAACATCTTCGAATAGAATTCGATGGCTCGGTCGAGATCGTCCACATTGAGGGCGAGTTGCAGGCGCATCCTGTTCTCCTTCAAGGCCGGGCCGGCGGCGGGCAGTCCGCGCCCCGGCAGCAATTATCGGTGAGGAACCTGAGCAGCGCTTCCATGTGCGGGAAGTCGGCGGCATAGACGAGCTCGCGGCCCTTGCGTGCGCGCCGCAGCATGCCGGCGTCCTTCAGCGTCTTCAGATGGAAGGAAAGCGTCGCCGCCGGAATGTCGAGCGCACCGGCAATGGCGCCGGCAGGCAGGCCCTCCGGCCCGCGCTCGACCAGCAGCCGGAACACGTCGAGGCGCGTCTCCTGCGCCAGCGCCCCGAGCGCAGCGATTGCGGCATCCTTTTCCATGCTTCCAATATGGTGGAAATTTAGAAAAGGTAAAGCCTCATTGAGCAACGAGTCATCACGGTAGAGGTTGCTGTCCGGTAATGTGGGCAATCACCCGCGTGGCGTCCGATAGTCGTCCGCCCCACTCATCAAGCCAAGCCGGTACCGCGTTGGGTTTTACCGTCAACCAAGCTGTATCGTTACCTTCCTGTCCACCATGCTGAGAAGGGATATCTCTCGACGCCCATCGTTTCATAATGACTGCCTTCGGGAGCACCCAGCAATGGGCGTCGAAGGGGCTAACGCCAAGGCAAATGGCAAAAGCGTAGTTTTGGTCACGAAGTTGCTGGAATTTGTAGACACCACTCTTCCATAGCGTACTCATCTTTATCTCGGCTCGCTGGCCCGCAATGATTCTATCGGCTTGGGCATCCGGAGACCGGATCACGTCAAACCCCTTGGTAGCCAAGAACCCCGCGACTAGCTTTTCGCCGATGGTACCGGCTTGTCTGGACGGCCTAGTGTCCTGTCATACATGATATGTCGTATATTTTATGGTAGCTTTCTCGTCGTCCAACGACGGCGAGGAGGTCGGGATGAAGCGTTACGTGGTGACCTTGGAGAAGGAGGAGCGGGACGAGCTCGCGGGGGTCACGCGCAAGGGCTCGCATCAATCGCAGAAAGTGATCAACGCGCTGATCCTGCTCAACTGCGACGAGGGCGAGTTCAACGAGCACCGGGCGCGCGGGGAGGCCATTGCCGAGATCCTGCGCATCAGTGCGCGCAAGGTGGATCGGGTCAAGAAGCGTTTCGTCGAGGCGGGCATGGAGGCGGCGCTCGGCGGCCGACAAGGTCGCCGTCCCAGCTACGTGCGCAAGGCCGACGGCGAGTTCGAGGCGCGCCTGGTGGCACTGAGCTGCGCCGAGCCGCCGGAGGGCTACTCGCAGTGGTCGCTACGGTTGCTGGCGGACCGTGTCGTGGAGCTCGGCCACATCGACAGTGTGTCGCACGAGACGGTGCGCCGGGTCCTAAAAAAAACGCAATCAAGCCGTGGCGACGCGTCGGCTGGGTGATTCCCCCACAGGGCAACGCGGACTTCGCCGCGGCGATGGAGAAGGTACTCGACATCTACCGGCGTCCCTACGATGCGACCTTTCCGGTGGTGTGCATGGACGAGACGCCCCGGCAACTGGTCAGCGAGACACGCGAACCGGTTCGCGCGGCGCCGGGTCGCCCGGCGCGCGAGGACTACGAGTACCGACGCTGCGGAAGCTGCAACGTGTTCATGGCGACCGAACCCCTGGCCGGGCGGCGCATGACCAAGGTGACGGCGCGCAGAACCAAAACCGACTGGGCGCACTTCCTCAACGACATCGCCGAGCGCTACCCCGGTGCCAAGAGGATCACGCTGTTGATGGACAACCTGAACACCCACCGCCCCGGCGCCCTCTACGAGGCCTTTCCGCCGGCCGAGGCCAAGGCCCTGTGGAACCGCTTCGAGTTCGTCTATACGCCCAAGCACGGCAGTTGGCTCAACGTCGCCGAGGTCGAACTCAACGTCATGACCCGTCAGTGCCTCAACCGCCGCATCGCCTCCCTTGAGGTCCTGCGCGACGAGGTCGCGGCTTGGCAGGCGGACCGAGACCGCATCCAGAGCAAGGTCAACTGGCAGTTCACCACCGACGACGCCCGCGTGAAGTTGAAACGTCTTTATCCGACACTTGATGAATGACAGGACACTAGTCTTTATCCACGCGAAGGGACTGCCGTCCCAAGAAGCATCCTCTGCTTCCTGATATTCAGTCTGGAGGGTCCGGGAACAGGAAGCCAGTATTTCCACTTCCGGGTCTTGGATTCGGGGCATCTGGTTCATTCTCCACACGGGGGGCGGGAACGCGACGTCCCGCTTCAAGAAAAATAGGATCGAAGAACGTGAGCCGGCGGGCCATGACGCGGACCGCCTCCGGGTTGCTGTCCACCAGCACCGCCCGCCGGCCGGCGCGGACCGCCGCCTCGCCGGTCGTGCCGCTGCCGGCGAAGAAGTCGAGCACCCGGTCGCCCGGATTTGAATGCACGCTGACGATCCGGTTCAGGATCGCGACCGGCTTCTGCGTCGCGTAGCCGGTCTTCTCCTTGCCGTTCGGGCTCACGATCGTCTGCCACCACACATCGGTCGGCGTCTTGCCGCGCGCCGCCTTCACCGGCCCCACAAGGCCCGGCGCCATATAGGGAATGCGGTCGATGTCGTCGTAGCGGTAGGTGTAGTTGTCCGGGTCGCGCGCATACCAGAGGATGTTGTCGTGCTTGGCGGACCAGCGCCGCTTCGACCGCGCGCCGTAATCGTAGGCCCACACGATCTCGTTGATGAAACAGTCCCGCCCGAAGATTTCGTCCAACAGCACCTTGCAGTAATGCGATTCCCGGTAGTCGATATGGAGGAAGAACGAGCCCGCGGGCGCGAGCAGTCGGTGCGCCTCCCTCAGCCGCGGCTCGATGAAGGCCATGAAATCGTCGAAGTCATCGTTCCAGGAGGACGTGCCGAGATGCACGGTCCGGTAGCGTTTGCCCTGGAAGCCGGTCCGGTCGCCTTGCTCGTCGCGGATCGTCCTCAGCCGCGTGCGGGTCTGCGCGCGGCCGGTGTTGAAGGGCGGGTCGATATAGATGAGGTCGAAGGTGCCGTCCTCGAAGCGGGAGAGCACCTCCAGATTGTCGCCCAGGTGGATTTCGAGCTTCGGCGATGCGCCGGGCGAAGCCATTACGCCGCGCGGGCCAGACGGCCGGGCAGCGCGCCGGTGGCCTCGCCCTCCTCGAAGGTGACCTCGCCGGCGCAGACCGTCGCCCGGTAGCCCTCCGCCCGCTGCACCAGCCGGCGCCCGCCGGCGGGCAGGTCGTGGACCATCACCGGCGGGCGGAGGCGCAAGCGGTCGAAGTCGATGATGTTGATGTCGGCGCGCAGCCCCGCTTCGAGCCGGCCCCGGTCGGAAAAGCCGTAGAGGGCGGCCGTGTCCGCCGTCAGCGCCTTGACCAGCCGGGGCAGCGGGAAGCCCGGCCCCCGGAGGCGGTCCCGGCCCCAATGGGTCAGCACATAGGTCGGGATGCTGGCGTCGGAAATCAGCCCGCAATGCGCGCCGCCGTCGCCGAGGCCGAGCACGGTGCGCGGATGGTCCATCATCCGGCGGATGTCCCCGTGGTCGAGGCGGCTGTAGTTCACGAAGGGGAAGAAGATCAGCTCCCGCCCCTCGCGCTCCAGCATCCGGTCCAGCACCAGTTCGCGCGGGTCCAAGCCCCTGCGTTCCGCCTCGGCGAGCACCGAGCTTTCCGGCGCGGGCTCGTAGTCGGGCGGGTCGCCCAGCGTGAACATCTTGTGGAAGCCGCCGGTGACGTCCTGCATCAGCCGGCTGCGGTGGTTGCGGCGCTGGCCTAGCAGGCGGGCGCGGAAGTCGGGGCGATGCAGGATCGCCACGCGCTCCGCCAGCGGCAGATGCGCGATCTCGCGATAGGCGGGCATGGTGGAGAAGGGGTGCAGCGAGGCGGAGAGGCCGAGCATCAGCCCGACCGGCCGCGCCGCCACCTGGGCGTGCAGCGCCACGCCGTCGGCGGCCGCCTCCTCCAGATAGCCGAGGACGCTCGCCCACTGGTCCGGGCGTTCGTCGCGCTGCACAACGGTAAGCCAGGTGCGCCCGCCCGCCCGTTCCGCCATGCGGCGCAGCAGGCCAAGCTCATACGCCTCCTCGTCGAGGTCGGAGATCCAGCCGATGGTGCGGCCCCCGACGGCGCCGACCGCATCCGCCAGCCCCAGCAATTCGCGCTCCTCGGCGAAGGCGCCGGGCACCCGGTCTCCGTCGGCGGTGAGATGCGCGATGGTGCGTGTGGTGGTGAAGCCGCGCGCGCCTGCCCGCAGCGCTTCCCGGACGACATCCGCCATGAGGCGAACGTCGTCCTCGTCCGCCGGCTCGTTGGCGATGCCGCGCTCGCCCATCGCATAGGCCCGGACCGCGCAATGCGGCACCTGGGCGGCGATGTCGATCGCGCGCGGGCGCACTTCCAGCGCGTCGAGATATTCGGGAAAGGTCTCCCAGTCCCAGGTGAGGCCCTCGGCCAGCGCCGCGCCCGGAATGTCCTCCACGCCCTCCATCATGCGGATCAGGCTGTGATGCGCGTCCGGGCGGGCGGGCGCGAAACCGACACCGCAATTGCCCATCACCACCGTGGTGACGCCATGCCAGCTCGACGGCGCAAGCTCACTGTCCCAGGTCGCCTGGCCGTCATAGTGGGTGTGGACATCGACGAAGCCCGGCGTCACCAGCGCCCCGGCGGCGTCGAGTTCGCGCCCGCCGGGCCCGGCCTTGCCGCCCGCCTGGGCGATGCGGCCGCCATCGACCGCGATATCGCCGGCGAAGGGCTCGCCCCCGTTCCCGTCTATGATCGTGCCGCCGCGAATGACCAGATCGTGCATGGGGCTTCCCTCAGTTGTAGAACGCCTCGAATGCCGCGCCGACGCGCGCGACATCCCCGGGCTCGATATCCCTGTGCACCACCAGCCGCGTCACAGGGCCTGGCGTCGCGATGACGATATTGCACGCCTCCAGATGCTGCTTGAGCGCGGCCCCGCCCGGCAGGCCGGCATAGACCATGTTGGTCGAGACGCGATGCACCTCGACCACCGGTGCCAGGCGCTCGCCCAGCACGGCGGCGAGCTTGTGGTCTTCTGCCAGCCGTTCGACATGGGCGTCGAGCGCGTGCAGGCCCGCGGCCGCAAGCACGCCGGACTGGCGCATGCCGCCGCCCAGCATCTTGCGGACCCGCCGTCCGCGCGCGATGAACTCCCGGTCGCCCGCGAGCACCGTGCCTGCGGGCGCGCCCAGCCCCTTGGAAAGGCAGAGCGAGACCGAGTCGGCGCCGGCAGCGACGGAAGCCGGCGTCTTTCCGGTAGCGATGGCTGCGTTCAGCAGGCGCGCGCCGTCGAGATGCACCTTCAGTCCGTGCTCGCGCGCGAGTTCGCCCACCTCCTCCATGTAGCCCTCCGGCAGCACCCGGCCGAGCGTCGTGTTCTCCACCGCGATCAGCCGCAGCACCGGGCGGTGGAAGTCCTCGGGGCGGATCGCGGCCCGGAGCCGGTCGAGCGCCACGGTGCCGTCGTCGTCCACGGGAAGCGTGGTCGGCACGATGCTGCCGACCACGGCGGCCCCGCCCGCTTCGGAGGCGATCGTGTGGTAGGTCTCGCCGGTCAGGTATGCCTCGCCGCGCCCGCAATGGCTCATCAGCGCCGTCAGGTTGGATTGCGTGCCGGAGGGCAGGAACAGCCCCGCCTCAAGCCCCAGCATGTCGGCGACGCGCGCTTCCAGCCGGGCGACGGTCGGGTCCTCGCCATGCACATCGTCGCCGACCTCGGCCTCCGCCATGACGCGGCGCATGGCCGGCGTCGGCAGGGTCACGGTATCGCTGCGCAGGTCGATCCGGCGATTGGCCATGCCGTTTCCGTCCATATCAGGCTGCCTCCAGGCGGCGGCCGAGCCAGCGGTCGAGGTCGGCGAGCGCGCGGGCCGCATGCGCGCGCTTGCGTTCGCGGCCCCGGAACCGCCCGTCGAGCGGCGGGAAGAGGCCGAAATTGACATTCATCGGCTGGTAGGCCCCGGCAGAGACGGGCCTCGGGCCGGTAACATGGGCCAGCAGCGCACCGAAGGCCGTCGTAGCCGGCGGCAGTTCGGCGTCGCCCGCGGCGAAGCGCCCGGCGAGCAGGCCGAGCGCCGCGCTTTCGACATAGCCCTCCACGCCCGCGATCTGGCCGGCGAAGCGTAGATGCGGCGCCGATTTGAGGCGCAACTCGCCGTCCAGCAGGGCCGGCGCGTCGATGAAGCTGTTGCGGTGGATGCCGCCGAGCCGCGCGAACCGCGCTCCTTTCAGACCCGGAACCATGCGGAAGACGCACGCCTGCTCGGCATGGCGCATCTTGGTCTGGAATCCGACGATGTTGTAGAGCGTGCCGAGCGCATTGTCCCGGCGGAGCTGCACGACGGCGTGGGGCCGCCGCCCGGTGCGCGGGTCGGTCAGGCCCACCGGCTTCATCGGGCCGAAGCGCAGCGTCTCCGGCCCGCGCGCCGCCATCACTTCCACGGGCAGGCAGCCCTCGAACCAGGGCGTCACCGCCTCCCACTCCCTGAACTCGATCCGGTCGGCTTCCAGCAGCGCCCGGATGAAGGCGTTGTAGCCGTCTTCGTCGAGCGGGCAGTTGATGTAGTCCGCGCCGGTGCCGCCCGGCCCCGGCTTGTCGTAGCGGGACTGGAACCAGGCGGTGTCGAGGTCGATGGAATCGAAATAGACGATGGGCGCGATGGCATCGAAGAAAGCGAGCGCCTCCAGCCCCGTGTGCGCCTGCACGGCCTCGGCGAGCGCGCCGTCGGTGAGCGGCCCGGTCGCGACGATGGCGGACCCGGCCTCCGGCAACCGGTCGATGCGCCGGCGCTCTATCGCGATGAGCGGTTCGGCCTCGATGGCGGCGGTGACGGCGTCGGCAAAGATTTCGCGGTCCACGGCGAGCGCGCCGCCCGCGGGCAGGCATGTGCGGTCGGCCACGTCCATGACGAGCGAGCCCGCCCGGCGCATCTCCGCATGCAGCAGGCCGACGGCGTTGTGCTCCGCATCGTCCGAACGGAAGGAGTTGGAGCAGACCAGTTCGGCCAGCTTGTCCGTCTTGTGCGCGGCCGTGGCCGTTTCGGGCCGCATCTCGTAGAGGACCGAACGCACCCCGCGCCGCGCGAGCTGCCAACACGCCTCCGCGCCGGCAAGCCCGCCGCCGATAACCTCGACCGGTGTGTTCGCGAAGGACGCCATGGCCTCTTATACCCCGGCCCCGCCTCGCCACGAAACGCACGACGCTTCGCCCGCCCCTCCCCTTACGGCAACCGGTCGCCGTCCTCGTAGCGCTGCCAGGCGTTGATTTGGAGCGGCGAGGCGCGCACATAGCCATAGCGCTGCAATTTTCACTGCTTCGCCTAAATTCATCGCGTGATGAAAGGCCGTAAAATGGTGAAAAACCCGGCGATCCAGGCCTTGGATGCGGTTCGCAACCTGCTCGGCGATGTGCCGAGCGTAGAGGTCGAGTCAGTCGAGTATGAACGAAAGATCGGCCGCACTTACGGTGTCGATGGACTAGGGTTTGTTGAGATTCATCGTGTATTGATGACGGTTGCGCATGCGTAGATCAAGGCTTGGAAGCTTTCGTCGGTTTTGCAGGCGCGCATGGCGATGCGTTTGAAGTCCTTGAGTTTAGCGAAGAAGTTCTCGATCAGGTGTCGCCATCGGTAGAGGTCTGGGTCGATCTGGCGGGGCGCGGTGCGGTTGGTGCGCTGGGCGATGACGATCTCGGCGCCCCGGTGTTCCATCTCCTCGACGATCCAGTTCACGTCGAAGGCCCTGTCGGCGATCAGCCCGCCGAAGGTGCGGCCCTCGATCAGCGCGGCGACGCCGAGGGTATCGTGACGCTGGCCGGGCAACAACTCGAAGCCGACCGGGTTGCCCAGCGCGTCGGTCAGGGCCACGATCTTGCTCGTCACGCCGCCGCGCGAACGCCCGATGGCCTGGCTCTCAGTCCCCCTTTTGCGCCCTGGCCGTGGCGGTGAACCTTGACGATGGTGCCGTCGATCATGGCGTACTCCATGTCAGGCTCTGCCGACACGGCCTCGAACATGCGCTGGAAGACATCGCGCGCGACCCAGTAGCGGAAGCGCTTGAAGACCGTGTTCCAGGGGCCGAAGTCCTCCGGCAGGTCGCGCCAGGGCGCGCCCGTCCGCGCGATCCACAGCACCGCCTCCACAAACCGCCGCCCGTCGCCGCCGGTGCGCCCCGGATCGGACTTCTTGCCCAGACAGTGCCGCGCCATCAAAGCCCATTGCGCATCCGTCAGAACCAAGCGGACCATCCCCCAATCTCCCTCTTTCGGGAGCTTGAATCACATATCCAAACAAAGGGGAATCCTAATTCTCAACAAACCCTAGTCGGTTTGAGCTACGCCGGTGGCCGCTATGCGATCATCGTCGAGGTTAAGTCGAATGGGGCCCCCCGCTTTGTCCGTTCGGGAGTCTACCAACTCGAGAGTTACGTGGCGCGATTGCGCCGATCCGGTGAAGCGAATGACGCTGGGCGCCTCATCCCGATGCTCGTAAGCCCCTACCTGTCTCCAGAGTCGCGCGCCATCTGCACCGACCACGATATCGCCTACCTCGACCTGGTCGGCAATGCGCGGCTCGCATTCGACAGCGTGTACATCGAGCGCGCAGTCGCAGACAGGCCCAAATCGGAGACCCGTGCGCTACGCTCCGTCTTCACCCCGAAGTCGGCAGCCATCTTGCGTGTTCTGCTACGCGACCCGGATCGAGCATGGCGCGTCGCCGATCTGGCCGCACAGGCCAACGCTAGCTACGGCCATGTGAGCAATGTCCGCAGGGCCCTGCTGGAACGGGAATGGCTCGAAATCAGGGATGACGGAGCCGTTCTCAGCCAGCCGGACGCCTTGCTACAAACCTGGTGCGAGAGCTATCGCCGCCCGGCCGGCCAGTCCATGACTGGATACACCCATCTCCATGGAAGGCAGCTTGACGAGCAGCTGCGGGGGAAGCTCAACCCTCACCCTGAACACCCACGCGCGATCTATTCGTTGCACTCCGCTGCGCAGTGGCTTGCGCCCTTCAGCCGCAGCGGCACCCACACGTTCTATGCCGACGATCCCGGCGCCGAGGTGTTGAAAGAGGAGTTGAAGCTGACGCCCGTCGCAAGGGGAGCGAATGTGGTTCTGCACGTCTTGACAGATGAGAGCCTGTTCGACGACGCGAGCGAACCGGGGCCGAACGTGTTCTGCACCAGCCCGATCGTGACCTATCTCGATCTCTGGAACGGCAGTGACCGCGAGCGCGAGGCTGCAGAACAAATCGCGGGTGAGTTCTTCCCATGGCTGAAATAGAGCCGCAATACGCTTCGGACTACGACGACCGGACCACGGTCGCCGTCAAATCGGTGTTGGTCGAGATCGGCCAAATCCTCGGAAGCTACAAGGGCAAGTTCGCCGTGATCGGTGGCGCTGTTCCCTGGCTGCTGCTGAGCCAGGCCGATATGCCGCATATCGGAACCCTGGACGTGGACCTCAGTCTGGATGCGGAAGCCTTGGGCGATGGCGAGTACGCACAGCTCGTCGAGTCGCTCCTGAAGCAGGGCTACCGCCAGCGAAAAGATCTGCGCCGCTTTCAGCTTGTGCGCACCGTGCCCGTGCGCGACGACGGAGCCGACATCGATGTCGTCGTTGACTTTCTGATGCCGCGCGACGCCACGATCGCAAAGAACGCGCCTCCGCTTGTGGCCAACTTCGCCGTGCAGCGCGCCGACGGTGCCGACCTTGCCGTGAGGTTCTATCAGCTCGTCGCCATCGACGGCGATATGCCCGGCGGCGGCGGCAATCGCGTTCAAATCGCGGTCGCGTCCATTCCCGCACTACTGGCCATGAAAGGCTATGCCATCACGAATCGGCTCAAGCAAAAGGGCGCCTACGATATCTATTACAGTATCCGCAATTTCCCGGGCGGCATCGACGCCCTCGTCGTGGCGACGATGCCGCTCCTCGACTTCGAGACGGCGAAGACAGGTTATCTTCACATCTCGGACAAGTTCCGCCACCTGGACGATTTCGGCCCGACCAGCGTGCGACGGTTCATCGACCGGCCCGAAATGCTCGGAGAACGCACCGCCGACCAATGGCAGCAGGACGCCTTCGGGCAGGTCAACGCTTGGCTCTCGGCGTTAGGCTTGAGGTGATCCATGAGCGCGTCGTCAGGTATCGGGATACGCTCCATGGACATGCCGGTCATCGACAGGGTGTTCGGCATGGAAGGCGGCCTTGTGCTCAATTTCTCGAACAGGACCTTCGCGTCGTTCTTTCACGAGGAGCTCGGCGTCGACATCTACGATGACCGTTGGGCGGCCCAGGGCGGCAGCAAGGCCAGGCGCCTTCGCTGCTACCTGCGCCAGGCAGACCGCCAGACAGCGCTTGAGGCGCTGAATGCACTTTGGGAATACCGCGAGGCGAGCAGCGTCACCGCCGACTATCCGGAACTCGATGACCCGGTGCGCGCGGCCTACGTCCGGATCGTCGAACGGCTCGGGGGCAAGCCGGCGGCGCCGGCGGCGGCGCCCGCGGCGCATCCGGAACTGCGTGTCGATGCGGCCGTAACGTCTGCGCTCGCCGCCCGATTGGTTGACGTTTCCACCATGGAACCGCAAGCCCGCGGCTATGCCTTCGAGAAGTTCCTGAAGGATGTGTTCGACGCCTATGGGATGTCCGCGCGCGCCTCGTTCCGTCTCAGGGGCGAGCAGATCGACGGCAGTTTCGTGCTCGGCGAGCAGACCTATTTGCTGGAAGCGCGGTGGAGGAACGCGAAGGTCGATGTGGAGACGCTCCATGCGTTCAATGGCAAGGTTGAGGACAAGGCGAGCTGGTCCCGCGGACTCATCATCAGTCAAAGCGGTTTCACAGCCGAGGGACTGCATGCCTTTGGGCGCGGCAAGAGCGTCGTATGCATGGATGGACTCGATCTGCACGCGGTCTTGTCCGGGCGGCTCGATTTGGCTGAAGTTATCGCGCTGAAAGTCAGGCGCGCAGCAGAAACGGGCGTCGCATTCGTACGCGTGCGCGATCTCAATGTTTCGGCTCGCGGGTGAAGCGTCGCAGGCTCCCTCGAGCGCTGCGCCTGGTCTGCCGCCCCTCCCCTACGGCAGCCGGTCGCCGTCCTCGTAGCGCTGCCAGGCGCTGATCTGGAGCGGCGAGGTCCGCACATGCAGCACGACCGGGCGCGAGCGGACGGCGAAGGCGCGCGCGACCGCGTCGGCCACCTGCGACTCCGCCTCGATGGTGATGCCCTCCGCGCCGAAGGAGCGCGCCCAGGCGGCGAAATCGGGGTTGGTGAGGCGCGTGCCGGCCATGAACGGGCGGCCCGGATAGCGCAGGTGGCTGTGCATGCCGATCGTGCCGTACATGCCATTGTCGGCGATCACCGCGATCGGGCAGGCGCCGTACTGGCAGGCCGTGGCGAGCTCATTGCCCATCATCAGCGCGCCGCCGTCGCCCATGAAGGCGACCACCTGCGTGCCCGGACGGCGCATGGCGGCGGCGACCGCCATCGGCATGCCCGATCCCATGGCGCCCACCACCGAGGCCAGGAACACCTGCCCCTGCCGGAATCCGATATGGCGGTGCAGGAAGGTGGCGAAATTGCCGGCGTCGGAGGTGACCGTGGCATCCGGGGCGAGATGCTTGCCGACCTCGGCAACGACAGCCGAGAAGTTCACGCCGTCCTCGCGCGGCTCCCAGGGCTTTTCCAGCAGGCGGCGGTGGGTGCGGTGCAGCCCCTCGACCCAGCCGCGCCGGCGCTCGCCGTCGGCAGGCGCCGGGCGGGCCAGCAGCGCCTTCACCACCTCATGCGCGCTGGCGGCAATGCCGAGCGCCGGGCGCCAGACGCGGCCCACCTCGTTCGGGTCCGGCCAGATGTGGACCAGCGGCAATTGCGGCTCCGGCGCGGTCGGGAAGGTGTAGGACTGGCTCACGCTGTCGGTCAGCCGCTCGCCGAGCGCGATCATCAGGTCCGACCGCTTCATCTCGTCGAGCAGTTCCTTCGGCACCCTTATGCCCATATAGCCGCCGTGGTTCGGGTGGTCGAAATCGAACAATTGTGGCCGGCGGTGGGTCGGCACGACCGGCAGCATCCAGGTCTCGGCAAGGCGCACCAGGTCGCCGAAAAGCGCCGGGTCGCGCACCGCATCGGCCATCGCCGCGCCGCCGGCCAGCAGCAGCGGGCGCTCGGCCGCCTCGATCATGGCGATCAGCCGGTCGATGTCCTCCGACCGGGGGCCGGGGATCGACCGCGGGCGCGGCGGAGCGAGCGCCGTGTCAGTCTCCTCGTCGAAAATGTCCTCCGGCAGGATGACCGCCACCGGCCCCGGCGTGCCGGATTCGGCCAGGTGGAAGGCGCGCGCCATCGCCTCGGAGGCCTGTTCCGGGTCGTTGACCTCGATCACATCCTTGGAGATGTCGGAGAGCAGGCGGGAATAGTTCTGTTCCTGCAGCGCGAGGCGGCCCATGTCGCGCCGTTCGACCTGGCCGATCAGCATCACCAGCGGCGTCGCGTCGTGCCAGGCGGAGTGCATGGCGACCAGCCCGTTGGCGAGGCCGGGGCCGCGCGACACCATGGCGACGCCCGCGCGGTCTCGCATCCGCCCGTCGGCGGCGGCCATGAAGCCCGCGCCGGCCTCGTGCCGGCAGACCGCGACCTGGATCGAGTTGCGCTCGACCATGGTGCTGGTGAGGCCGATATAGCTCTCGCCGGGCACGCAATAGACGCGGTCCACATCGTGCGCCTCCAGGCTCTCGACCAGCAGGCGGGCGACGGTTCTGTTCTCCGGCATGGGCGTGTCGATCCTTGTTCTTCCGTGCAGCGCGCGACCCTAGCCCGGCTTTCTCGCCGATGTCACGGCCTGCACCTGCGGCGGATTGCGGGGCGCCATACCGGGGAGCGGCGATTCAGGCGCCGGCGTCTTCCTGCCTTGCTCCAACCGACGCGCGCACCTGCTTCATCGGGAGGAACATGCGCGCGGGCTTGCTCGGGAAGGCCGCAAAACCGAAGCTTTCGTACCACGCCTTGCGGCGCGCAAACGCCTGTTCGCCGCCGTCCGCGATGGCATCGAGCAGGATTGCATGGCAGCCGGCCATATCGGAAACCGCGCATGCCTTTTCGAAGACGTGGTGCATGAGGATACCACCGAGCCCCCTGCCCTGCGCCGTCTTGTCCACCGCGACCTGTCCCAGGAACAACACCGGAATTTCCCCGTGGTCCGGCGCTCCGCGCGGTCGGCGCTTCATCTCGTCCACATTCATCATGCCGAGATTGATTGCATGGTATCCGAGGATGCGTGCGCTTCCTTCCACGACGACCGCATAGACCCGGGTCATGTCGTCCTTCTGCTGTTTCCTGGCGCTGAACCTGAGATAGTTGTTCAGCCGGCCGACGCCGCAGTCGAAAGCGGCGCGGTCATGCCGCGCCGTATCGAAGCGTTCTATTCCGAGTGCCGGCGGGTCAGTCGGCACGGACCACGCGCGAACGGTAATTCCGGGCCGCCTCCAATGCGCGCGGGGTGGGAGCGGGCGGTGCGTCGAGCGCGGCGGCGAACATCTCGGCATCCTCCGGCGTCAGGACATGCCGGGACTGCAGATCGAGCACTCGCATGGCCTCGCGCTCGATCGCTGTGCGCAGGAACGCCGACTTGTCCACGGCCAGCGCGAGCGCGGCACGCTCGATCAGGTCCGCCAGCCGGTCGTCGTGACGCACCTGGGTCGTCTTGGTCCGTTTCGCCGAAATCCGTGACCCGGTGTCGAAGTTCAACATGGCCGGCTTCCTTCCGATACGGCAATTGTAATGCTATTCGCACTACATATCAAGCGCCAGATCCGGGCCCCGGCATTTCCTTGCCGCCCGGAGGTCGGACGGCTACGGTCTGCGCCGTCGGAGAGGGGCGGGGTGCATGGGCGCGTTCACGATCAGGGGCAAGGTGGCGGTCGCCGGCGTCGGCGAGACGACCTACTGGAAACACAGTCAGAGTCCTCACGCCGAGTTCAAGCTCGCATTGATGGCGATTCTGGCAGCGGCCGAGGACGCGGGTATCGACCCGACCGAGATCGACGGCTTCGCCTCCTATTCCAACGACCGCAACGACCCCTCGCGCATCGCCGCCGCGCTCGGCTGCCGGGAGCTTGCCTTCTCCAACATGCAATGGGGCGGCGGCGGGGGCGGCGGCTCGGCTGCGATTGCCAATGCGGCTGCCGCCATCGCCTGCGGCTATGCGCGCTGCGTCGTCGTGTTCCGCGCGCTCGCCCAGGGGCAGTTCCAGCGCTTCGGGCAGGCAGCGGCAGGCGGCGCGGCGGGCGGCCACGACGCCTTCACCGTGCCCTACGGCGTCATGTCGCCCGCGCAGAAATACGCCATGCGCTACCAGCGCTTCGCCCATGAGCACGGCATCCAACGCTCGGCGCTGCGGGCGATCTCCATGGCCTCCTACCACCATGCGCAGCAGAACCCGCGCGCGGTGATGTACGGCCGCCCGCTGACCGAGGAGGACTACGACGCCTCGCGCTGGATCGCCGAGCCGTTCCGGCTGTTCGACTGCTGCCAGGAGAACGACGGCGCGGCGGCCATACTGCTGGTGGCGGCAGGTCGCGCGCGCGACCTGCCGCACAGGCCCTGCTACCTGCTGGGCGCGGCCGCCGGCTCCGAATACCGCAACGGCGCGCCGGTCCACAATGCACCGCTCTACGGCACGTCCAGCTTCACCACCGTCGCCCCGCGCGCCTTCGGCATGGCCGGGATTTCGGCGGCGGACGTCGATGT
Organism: Alphaproteobacteria bacterium; assembly: GCA_965261985.1. Taxonomy (GTDB): domain Bacteria; phylum Pseudomonadota; class Alphaproteobacteria; order Bin95; family Bin95; genus Bin95. The sequence continues at coordinate 1,037,942 of OZ253490.1, read as the reverse complement.
GGCGCAGTCCTACGAGAACTTCACCGGCGGCGTGTTGATGAGCCTGGTCGAGCACGGCTTCTTCGCGCCCGAGGAGGCCAACGACTTCCTTACCCTCGACAATCTGCGCGCCGACGGCGGCGCCGGAACGCCGCCCGACCTGGAAGGGCGCCGCGTTCGGCGCGGCGGCCGATTGCCGCTCAACACCAGCGGCGGCAACCTCGCCGAGTGCTACATGCACGGGCTGGAGTTGAATATCGAGGCGGTGCGCCAGATCCGCGGCCAGTCGCCCAACCAGGTCGAGGGCGCCGAAATTTCCGTCGTGGGCTCCGGGCCGATGGTGACGCCGGTGAGCAGCTCCGTGTTCGGGGCGGAGGCGGCGCTGGAACGCCGTCCATCGAAAAGGAGCGCCGCGTCCAGCGCGGCGACAGCATTGTGAGCCATCTGCCGGAAGGAATGCCGCGCCCGGTTGCGGACGAGCTTACCGAGCCGTTCTGGGCGTCGGCGCGCGAGGAACGGCTGCTGGTGCAGCGCTGCACGGCCTGCGGCGCCTGGCAATGGGGGCCGGAATGGTGCTGCCATGCCTGCCGGTCCTTCGATATCGGCTGGGCAGAGGCCGGCCGTCGGGGCCGCATCTATTCATGGGAGCGCAACTACCACCCGGTCCATCCCTCGCTGCGCGGCCCCGACCCCTATATCGTCGTGCTGGTGGAACTGCCCGACGCCGGCAATGTGCGCATGGTCGGCAACCTCCTGGGCGACCCCATGCAGGAAATCCGCATCGGCGCCGAGGTCGAGGCGGTGTTCGAACACCACGACGAGGCCGAGCCGGCCTATACACTTGTGCAGTGGCGATATGTTTGATGGCTTCGCACTGGAATCGCTTGCGACTTCAATATGTTGCGCAGCCATCTACGCGTCGCCTGTTGTTCGGACACGATACGCCGAAACGAAGGTCTGTCGCGATCCACGCGGCGACTTGACCGTTAAGACGAAGCGCACAAAGCTCAAATCCGGTATTGCCAATCGCGATTCGTTGCCAACCGTACCAGGTATTTTGCCTTTGACTCCGCTTGCGACCGGGAAAGAGAGCGGAAGTCTATGACGACATGCTCAGGAAACGGAATGGGATCGGGTTCGACTGGCAGCTCCTGTTGCTTACATTCCGCGACGGTAACGGCTACCACACCCACAGATTCTAACCCCAGTTGCCCAGTGTAGTGATCATAGGCCGGTTTCGGGGCGATCATATCCCCATCGTAAACGGATAACAGTCCTTCGTCCTTCCGTGTCGGCCGAAAAGCTTGGGATGTAATCCGACCGTCGCGAATCCATCGAGGATGAATCTGCCGAAGCAGCAATGTCTCCGGAATCATTTATCGGTCCGGCCAATCATATTCAATTCGTTGATGGCCCAAGTCCAGTCTTTTTCGTCGTCGCACGCCAGTTCTCTTTCCTCAAAAACGCCAGTTCCCATATCGAGATGATGCCAAAATCCTTTGCGCGCTTCCAAATTGATATCAAGAGTGATTTCGTCTTCTCCTAATGACCATTCGGCGCGGATACCTCCGGATTCGGTCGGATAAAGATAAGGCAATCGGCTCCCTTCCCGAAAATGACCGCCGAGGACTTTAGACAACCAATCGAGACCGCCTCGACACGGTGCCTTCCCCTCCCCATCGAGCCAGCCGTCGTTCAACAACCGCAAATCGTCAAGCTGATTGTCGATATCGAGAGGATCGAGCATGTTTAGATGTTCGATCGAAGAGAATCCTAAAAATTGTTCGGTGCGACTGAATCGACCGATGCCATGAAACGACGCTCTCATTCCATCTCGATAACCGTTGAAGACTTCTACTACGGCATCGAGATGCTCTGGCAGGACAGAAGACCTTACTTTGCGCCCGTCGACCAGCTGGATCTCGAAACTCATGTCGTCTTGATCGACTTCCGGAACGGTACCGCGGACGGAAGTCATGGCCGTCACTTCCCGAATTCGCGGCGACGCCATGATCAACCGCTGACGGATGTCCTTGGTAAGGCAGGCCCTCGTCGGGCATCCACGACCACCGAATTCCACATACTCATCCTCTTCGAGGCCACGCCCGATCCTGTCGAAATAGCTCAACGCTTGTTCGGGCAGAAAATCGGTAGCGCTACGGCCATGCTCTGCTGCGTCTAAAGCAGCCACAATCGCATCGCGCGCCTGTCCGAAATAACCTTGGTCATCGGGCGGAAGTAAATCCGGTCGCCGCTGAACGAGCTCGATTTCTATAGTGGCGCTGCCCTTGCCGACAGCGGACAGCGCAAGACCGACGCCATCTGTAAAACCGCGGGGAGAGCGTTGACGGTCCGGGTGTCTCTCGAGGAATTTCAGCCTCGCGACTGCCATGACCATCTGCTCGAGAGCGGCAACATCCCGCAGCAGGTCCAATGGAACCGAATGGCTCTCGAAGCGACTTCCGACCAGCCGCAGGCGCAGGAAAGGGAAGTCGGTCACGGGCCGCTTCCCCCGTGCAACCGTTTTCCGCTCACGTTCATCCCTTTCCGTGACACGTTGCTCGTCCGCCTTGGAAGCCGATGGTATCAGATATCCGTTTTCGTCGCTCCGGCTTCCTTGTTCCCGTCGGCTGTCTCCTGGACCTCTTCAGTCTCGGTCGCCGGCGCCTTGGCGACGCCTACCATCGCCGGCCTCAGCAGGCGGTCGTGGAGGAGGTAGCCGTCCTGGACGACCTGGATCACCGTGCCGGGCTCGGCGTCGGCGGTCTCGACCTCGAACATCGCCTGGTGGCGGTTGTGGTCGAAGCGTTCGCCTTCCGCCTCGATGCGCGCGATATGGTGGCGGGCGAAGGCGGCGCCGAGTTCGCGCTCCACCATCTCCACGCCTTCCAGCAGCCCGTCCGCCGCGCCGGTTGCAAGGGCGCGGCGCAGATTGTCGGCGACACCCAGCAGGTCGCGCACCAGCGCGGTCGCGCCGTAACGCGACGCCTCCTGGCGCTCGCGTTCGCTCCGCCGGCGCATGTTCTCCACCTCGGCGAGCGCGCGCAGCCGCTCGTTCCTGAGTTCGGCGGCGTCCGCCTCAAGCTCGGCGATACGCGCCGCCTGCTCGGCAAGCGGGTCCGGCTCTGCCGCGCCTGCTTCCTCCTCGCCCGCCGCTTCGGGATCGGGCGCGGCGTCTTCGACCGGCGCTTCGACTTCCGTTTCGGTTTCCTGTTCCGGCTGCGCGTCCTGCGCCGCCTCCGGCTTCGGTTCCTCGTCCACCATTCGCCTCATCCTCGTTCCGGCGCCAGCATGCGTTCGATCACCCGCGCCGTATAGTCCACCATCGGCACGATGCGGGCATAATTCAGCCGGGTCGGCCCCAGCACGCCGATGGCGCCGACGACCCGCTCCTGCCCGTCGCGGTAGGGACTGACCACCATGGACATCCCCGTCTGGCGGAAGACCGTGTTTTCCGCCCCGATGAAGATCTGCACTCCTTCGCCGGACTGGGCCGCCTCCACCAGGCGCAGGATGTTGTCGCGCGTCTCCAGCGCGTCGAACAGGCCGCGCAACCGTTCCAGGTCCTCGACCGCCTGCACATCGTCCAGCAGTCGCGCGCGCCCGGTGACGATCAGCCGCCCGCCGTCCTGGCTGCGCTCCCCGGCCCAGATGGCGAGCCCGGCCTCCACCACGCTCTGGGCCAGCGCATCGATCTGCGCGCGATGGCTCTCCAGCTCCGCGCGGATTTGCTCCAGCGCCTCGTCCAGCGTGCGCCCGGAAAGCCGCGACTGGAGATAGTTGGAGGCGCGTTGCAGCGCGTCGGCCGGCAGGCCCGCCGGCAGAGCCAGCATCCGGTTTTCCACCTGGCCCGTCTCGTCCACCAGCACGGCGAGCGCGCGCGCCTCGCCGAGATTGACGAACTCGATATGGTTCAGCCGCTGGGCCCTCTTCGGCGCCACCACCAGGCCGGCATGGCGCGTCAGCCCCGCCAGCAGCCGGCTCGCCCGCTCCAGGCTCTGCTCCAGCGTGATGCCGGCGCCGGCGCACAGCGCTTCGATATCCGCGCATTCGCCCTCGGTCAGCCCACCGGTCTGCATGATGCCGTCCACGAAGAGCCGGAGCCCTCCGTCGGTCGGCAGCCGCCCGGCCGAGGTATGCGGCGAGAACAGGAGCCCCAGCTCCTGAAGGTCGGCCATCACATTGCGGATCGTGGCGGGCGACAGCGGCGTGTCGAGCTTGCGGGCGAGCGTGCGCGAGCCGACCGGTTCGCCCGTCTCCATCCAGGCATCGACGATCAGCCCGAAGACCTCGCGCGAGCGTTCGTCGAGATCGGCAAGTCCCGGTGAGCCGGCCATGCAACAAAGCCTCTTCCAAGCGGTGCTCGGAGGATTTAGGAACCTGCCGGGCAGGCGTCAACCGGGCGCCCGGCCCCAGGAAGCGAGCAGCGAGCCCATGACAGAGACCGTCCGACCCTCCGGACGCCGCCCCGACGAACTCCGCGCCGTCACGCTGGAGCCCGGTTGGGCGCCCTATGCGGAAGGCTCCTGCCTGGCGAGTTTCGGCGCAACGCGGGTGCTCGCCGCCGCCTCGGTGGAAACGCGCGTGCCGCCCTGGCTGCGCGGGCGCGGGCGTGGCTGGATCACGGCCGAATACGGCATGCTGCCGCGCTCCACCCATGAGCGCACGGACCGCGAGGCGGCGCGAGGGCGCCAGAGCGGCCGCACGCAGGAAATCCAGCGCCTGATCGGGCGCTCGCTGCGCGCCGTCGCCGACCTGGAGGCGCTCGGCGAGATCCAGATCCGCATCGATTGCGATGTGCTGCAGGCCGATGGCGGCACGCGCACCGCTGCCGTCACCGGCGGTTATGTCGCGCTGGCGCTCGCTTGCCGGCACTTGCAGCGTATCGGCGCGGTGAAGAAGCCGGTGCTGGCGGATTCGGTCGCCGCCATTTCCTGCGGGCTCTGGCGCGGTCAGCCGTTGCTCGACCTCGACTATGCCGAGGACAGCGATGCCGAGGCGGACGCGAATTTCGTGCTGACCGGTTCCGGCGCGCTGGTCGAGGTGCAGGCAACGGCGGAGAAAACAGCCTTCCCCCGCGCCCGGCTGGACACCCTGCTCGACCTCGCCGAGGCCGGCTGCGCCCGGCTCGCCGAGGCGCAGCGCCGCGCGCTCGACCCGTGACCCGGCGCCTGGACGGCAAGAAGCTGGTAGTCGCCAGCCACAATGCCGGCAAGGTTCGCGAGGTCGCCGAATTGCTGGCGCCATTCGGTATCGAAGGCGTGCCGGCCGCCGAGCTCGGCCTGGAGGAGCCCGAGGAGACCGGCGCCACCTTCCTCTCCAACGCGGAACTCAAGGCCCGGTCCGCGCTCGGCGCCGGCCTGCCGGCGCTTGCGGACGATTCCGGCCTCGCCGTGGCCGCGCTGGACGGAGCGCCCGGCATCTATTCCGCGCGCTGGGCCGGGCCCGACCGCGATTTCCCGCGCGCCATGGCGGCCGTGCATGAGCGGCTCGGGGACCGGCCCCGCGAGGCCGCGTTCGTCGCCGCGCTCGCGCTCGCTTGGCCGGACGGACATGTGGAGTCCTTCGAGGGCCGTGTGGCGGGCCGGCTGGTCTGGCCGCCGCGCGGGGAGCGGGGCTTCGGCTACGACCCGATTTTCGTGCCGGACGGCCATAACGAGACCTTCGGCGAGATGGAACCGGACGCGAAGGCACGCATCAGCCACCGGGCGCGGGCCTTCGAGAAGCTCGCTGCGGCCTGTTTCCCATGACCGGCCGGGGTTTCGCCGTCTATGTGCATTGGCCGTTCTGCGAGTCCAAATGCCCCTATTGCGACTTCAACAGCCATGTGCGCGACAGCGTGGACCAGTCGGCCTGGCGCGCCGCCCTGCTGGGCTCGCTGGAAAGCTGGGCCGCCGAGACGCCGGGGCGCACGGTCGCGAGCGTATTTTTCGGCGGCGGCACGCCCTCGCTGATGGCGCCGGAAACCGCGGGCGCAGTGCTGGAGCGGGTGCGCGCGCTCTGGCCGGCCGCGGACGATCTGGAAGTGACGCTCGAGGCCAATCCCGGCTCGGTCGAGGCCGGACGTTTCCGCGCCTTCGCTGCGGCCGGCGTCAACCGGCTCTCGCTCGGCGTGCAGTCCTTTCGGGACGAGGAGCTGGCCTTTCTGGGCCGCCGCCACGACGCCCGCACCGCCCGCACCGCCCTCGAACTCGCGCACCGCACCTTCCCCCGCGTCTCTTTCGACCTGATCTATGCGCTGCCCGGCCACACGGCCGCCGAATGGGCCGGGCGCCTCGACGAGGCGCTGGAACTCGCGGGCGAGCACCTGTCCCTCTACCAGCTCACGATCGAACCGGGCACGGCGTTTGCGCCGCGCGCCGCCAGGGGCGACTTCCGCATCCCCGATGAGGACGAGGCGGCTGCGCTCTACGAGACCACGCAGGAGCGGATGGCGGCCGCGGGCCTGCCGGGCTACGAAATCTCGAACCACGCCCGGCCCGGTGCCGCCTGCCGGCACAACCTGGTCTATTGGCGTGGCGGCGAGTGGATCGGCGTCGGGCCGGGCGCGCATGGGCGCATCGACACGGACGAGGGGCGCGTCGCAACCGAAGAGCGCCGCGCCCCGGAGCCCTGGCTGGCCGAAGCCGCCTGCGCCGGCCGTGCCGTCCGGGAGCGCCGCCGGCTCACCGCCCTCGAAGCCATGCAGGAGCGCATCCAGACGGGCCTCCGGCTGGCGGAAGGCATACCCGCAAAAGGACTGGAGCCGGCCATCGACGCGGACCGGCTCGCCCATCTGCAAGCCGAAGGGCTGCTATGCGCGCAGCCGGACCGTCTCCAGGCGACGGCCGCCGGGCGGCAGCGGCTGGACGCCGTGATCCGCTACCTGCTCATCTGAGATGGACGTCGAGCATCCAAGCGGTCTTGTCGTGCTCCGTCATGCGCTCGATCGTCATGTCCACCGTCACTTCGTCGCCGGCGTCCTGCGCGGCCCGGAGCAGGGCGGAAGCTTCCCCGGACATGGTCCGATGCCCTTCGGCGAGCGAGGCGATCATGGCTTCGGCAGCGGGTGGGCCCTGTGGCGCGTCGCCGACGGGGCTCAGCGCGGCGAACGCCGCGAGCCCGCCCGGCGCGTAGTCGCCCAGCGCGCGAATGCGCTCCGCCAGCGTGTCGGACGCCTCCTGCAGCGCGCCGTACTGCTCCTCGAAGAGGCCGTGCAGGGCGGCGAAATGCGGGCCCTCGACATTCCAGTGGAAGTTCTGCGTCTTGACCGCAAGCGCGGCCGTGCCCGCGAGCACACGGGCCAGTCCGGCGGTCACAGGGGTGTTGCGGGCCATTGCCGTCTCCATTCTTTGGAATGATTCCAATATAGGAAGTGGCGGTCCCGGTTTCAACGGCCCTGCGGACTCGCCCGGCGGGTCAGGCGAAGCGCATCAGGAAGCGGACCAGGCGGCGGGTGCGGGGGCCGAACAGGGTGTCGGTGTAGTAGCTGCCGGCGGCGCGTTTGGACACCTCGCCTAGCGTCGGATAAGGCGCGATCATGCCAGCCAGCGCGCCGATGCGGAGTTTCTGCGACACTGCCAGCACCCAGGGCTGGATCAACTCGCCGGCATGGGGGCCGGCTATCGTGGCGCCCAGCACCCGCCCCCTCGGCCCGACAACCGCCTTGACGAAGCCTTCGGTGTCGCGCTCCGCCCGGGCGCGGTCGTTTTCGGCGAATTCGTGTCGGAGCACCCGCGCCCTGTTCCCCAATGCCGCCTTTGCCTCCGCCTCGGTCATGCCGACATGGGCGAGCTCGGGGTCCGTGTAGGTCACCCAGGGCGCGGCGGTCGTGTCCGCCCTTGCCGGGATGCGGAACAGTGCGTTGCGGATTGCGATGCCGGCATGGTAGCTCGCCACATGGGTAAAGCGCAGCCCGCCCGCCACATCGCCGACGGCGAGCACGCGCCTGTCCGAGGAGCGCAGCCTCGCATCCACAGTCACTCCCGCCGGCGTCCAGGCGATGCCGCCGGCGTCGAGGTCGAGACCCTCCAGGTCGGGCCGCCGCCCGGCCGCTACCAGAAGGTGCGTCCCCTGCACCGTCTCCCGGCGGCCGGCCGCCTCGAAATGCAATGCGATGTCGCCGGGCCCGCCGGACGCTTCGTCCACCGCCGCATGCTCGCAGAGCCGCACGCCCTCCGCGACAAGACGGGCACGGATGAGGGCGGCAGCGTCCGCATCGTCGCGCGGCAGGATCGGCCCGCGCTGCACCACCGTCACCCCCGCGCCGAGCCGGCGGTGCGCCTGGGCGAGCTCAATGCCGACCGGTCCGCCGCCCAGCACCAGCAGATGCGCCGGCGTTTCCTCCAGGTCGAAAACCGTCTCGTTGGTGAGGAAGGGCAGCCGGTCGAGGCCGGGGATGGGCGGGACCACCGGCGCAGACCCGGTGGCGAGCACGATCCAGCGGGCCTTTACGCGGACCCCGCCGCCTTCCAGGAGCCTCGGGCCCGTGAACCGGGCAGGCGCCTCGACCACGCGCACCCCCAGCCCCTCGAAGCGCTCGACGCTGTCATGCGGCGCGATGGCCGCGATGACGCCCTGGACATGGCGGCGCAAGGCGGCGGCATCGACCCTGGGCGCCTCCGGGGCGATGCCGAAGCGGCCCGCATTGCGGAACGCCGACGCGGCATGGGCGGCGGCGATGGTGGCCTTGGACGGCACGCAACCGTAGTTCAGGCAGTCGCCGCCCATCCGGCCCTTCTCGAACAGCAGGACCGAAGCGCCCATCTGGGCCGCGCCGGCCGCCACGGAAAGCCCGCCGGAGCCGCCGCCGACCACCGCCATATCGACCTGGACCGTTTCCGTCATCCGCCTGCGTCTCCGCCACCCGACATGTCGGACCGTTTCATGCTTGTGTTCCTTTCCGCAAGCCCGGATACTTTATCTAGGCACTCTATGTCCTTTCTTTGCCCCGGAGCCATGCCGGAGGGCGTTCCATGAACGCCTCGTCCCTTGAAGAAACGGCCCGACGCGCCGCCGAATTGCTTGCCGCCGGGGACCGCAAACCTGCAGCGGCGCTCTATGAGCGGATGCTGGAGGCGGAGGCCGGCCGCGCCGAAGGCCATCTGGGCCTGGCCCGCCTGCATTACGAGGAAGGGCAGCTCGACGAGGCCGCCCGGCATCTGCGCTCGGCGGCGGACCTGCGGCCCGCCGATGCGGATGTCCTGGGCGAGCTCGCGCTGGTGCTGCGCAGGCTGGGCCTTACCGGCGAAGCATCGGTTTCGGCCGCCCGCGCTGCCCAGCTTGCGCCGGAGAATGTCGAGCTTCACTGGCTGAACGGCACATTGCTGCTGCTGAACGGGCGCTATGCGGAGGGTTGGGCTGCATGGGGGCGGGCGCGGGCGCTGGACGACGCCGCCGTGGACATCCGCCGCTACCGGCCGCCGCGCTGGGACGGGCGGCGCCTCGACGGCGAGACCCTGCTGCTCGATGCGGGCGGCAACGACATCGACGCGGTGCAGTTCTCCCGCTACCTGCCGGCCGTGCGCGCGCGCGGTGCCGTTCCGGCCGTGGCCTGCAGCGAGGCGGCCGCCGGCCTGCTTTCCGGGCTGCCGGGTCTGCTCTGGCTCGCCGCGCCGGGCGAGAACCGCCCGCCCTACGACCTCATGGCCGACTTCGGCGACCTGCCGCGCCTGTTCGAGACGACGCCGGCGACCGTGCCGGCGACAACGAGCCTCGGCGTGAACCCGAGACAGAGGCGCTATTGGCAGGAAGCGCTGGCGGGGGCGCCCTCGCCGCGCATTGCGGTCGCCTGGAGCGGTGCGGAACCCTGGCCGGAAGGGCTTCGCGATCTCACCGGGGCCCATTTCTACACCTTCCTGGAGCCGGTGCCCGGCATGACGCCGCTTTCAGAGGGGCCGTTCGCGCTGGATGCCGCCGCCGCGATGCTCGAAGAGTTCGAGATGGTGGTGAGCGACGACAACCCGATCGGCCATCTCGCGGGCACGCTGGGCCGGCCCTGCTGGATGCTGCTCGGCGTCGCGCCCGACTGGCGCTGGCTGCAGGCCCGGCGCGACACGCCCTGGTATCCTTCCATGCGCCTTGTGCGGCAGGAGCGGGCGGGCGACTGGAGCGCGGCGCTCGCCATCGTGCGGCGCGAGATCGAGCGCGGCCTCGCCAGGAACGCAGACCGGCTCGCTGCCGCCGAGGCGGCGCTTACCGACGGGCAGGTGCGGCGGGCGGCGGCGCTGCTCGCCGCCAGCGGGCAGCCCTGGCGCGGGGACGCGCGGATGCACCGCCTGCTGGGCGACCTCGCCCTCGCACAGGGCCGTCTCGACGACGCCGCGCGCGCGCTGCACCGCGCCGTGGCCGCCGCGCCGGGCGACGCCGAGGCTCACTGCGCTTTCGCCAGGGTGCTGGCGCTCATCGGCGCCCATCGCGACCGCGAGCGGATCGCGGCCCGGGCCGCGGTGCTGGATCCCGCCTCCCCGGAGCCGCGCCTCCTTCACGCCGACGCGCTGGAGGCGCTCGGCCACGCGGACCGGGCGCTCGCCGTCTATTGCGAGGCACACGACCTCGCGCCCGACGATTCCGCCACCGCTGCCGCCCTCGCCTCGGCGTTGTTGAGCCGGGGCAATTTCGACGCGGGCCTGCCGCTCCTGCCCGCCGGACCGCTGCCGCTGGCCGGGCTCCAGGCCATCGAAGGCGCGGACGTCGTCATCGACGCGGGCGGCGACGATGTCGAGGCGATCTGGCTGCTGCGCTATGCGCCGCTGCTGGAGTCCGCCGGGCGTGTGCTGGCGGCGGTGCGGCCGGGGCTCCAGCGCCTGGTCGCCGGCCAGCCGGGCCTGGACGGCGTGCTCGTCGCCGGGCAGGCCCGGCCGCAAGGCGCGGTGACGCTGCCGGCCGCGGCCCTGCTCCGGCTGTTCGGGACGACCCTGGAGACGATCCCCGCCGACATTCCCTATCTTGCGCCCAACGAGATGCTGGCGCGCCACTGGCGGTCCCGCTTCGCCCGCCCGGCCCGCCTGCGGGTGGGCGTCTCCTGGGGCGGGCGCGCCCTGCTGGAAGCGATGGCACCGCTGTTCCGGATCGAGGGCGCGGCGTTCTTCAGCCTGGAGACCGAGGCCGGTTCGCGGACGCTGGCGGCGCTCCGCAGCCGGGCCGGCATCACCGACATTTCGACCCGCATCACGGACGCAGCCGAACTGGCGGCCGCGATCTCGGCGCTCGACATGGTCATCGGCCCGGACGGCCCGGCGGTGCATCTCGCCGGCGCGCTCGGAGTGCCCGCGGCCGTGCTGCTGACCCGCCCGGCGCACTGGCGCTGGTTCTCGGACCGCGAGGACAGCCCGTGGTACCCGTCCTCGCGCCTGTTCCGCCAGGAGCGCCTGGACGACTGGGCCGCCCCCGTGGCCGAGCTCGCCGGCGTGCTCAAGCAGGCCGTTTTCGATGCCGACTGACACGCGGCCCCTTGATTGCGGCGGCCCGCCTGGGCCATATCGGGGCGGGCCCGTAGTTCAGCGGTCAGAACCCGCCGCTCATAACGGCGTTGTCGCAGGTTCGAATCCTGCCGGGCCCACCAGCAGCCCCCGGGGCGTGCAGGGAGCCGTCCGCCTCTACCGGGCGCGCGCAGACGACCGCACGCTCGCCTGGACCGTCGCGGCCTGGCGGGAACTCGGCCTCGGGCCCGGCACGGCGCTGTTCACCACGGCCGAGGGCGTCCGGGTCGCCCCGTTCGAGGCCGGCCCGCCGCCGGTCGAGGCCGCCTTCGATGCGCGCATGATGTCGGAGCACGCGGAGCTGCGCTGGCTCGCCGCCGGGCGCCGGGAGGGGCAGCGCATCGGCCCGGCCGTGCTGGTCGGCGAGGCCCGGACCCCGCTCATCGAGGGCTTCGACCGGCTGGAGCCGCACGATGCCCATCCGCGCGAGGTCGGCTACACGGTCCCGGCGGTCCTTCACGGCACCGGGCAGCCGGTCTCCGTCGCGCTCCGCCTCGTCGAATATGTCGATTCCGACGATCCCGACCATCCGGGCCGCGTGGACGAGCGCCTTGCCGCGGCGCTTATCGGGGAGGCGGAGGCCGTCAGTCCACCATGGTGAGGCCGCCGGAGACGCTCAGCACCTGCCCGGTCACATAGTCGCTGAGGGGCCCCGCGAAGAACAGCACCGCATTGGCGAGGTCCTGGGGCGTACCGACGCGGCGGAACGGGATGGCGCGGATCAGCGCCTGCTGCATCCGTTCCGGCTGGCCGCGGAAGAGCGGCGTGTCGGTCGGGCCGGGGCAGACCACATTCACATTGATGTTGTGGCGCGCCATCTCGCGGGCGAGCGACTTGGAGAACGCGATGACTCCGCCCTTGGCGCCGGCATAGACGGTCTCGCCCATGGAGCCGACGCGCCCGGCATCGGAGGAGACCGAGACGATCTTGCCGCCGCCCGCCTCGATCATCGCCGGCAGCAGCGCGTGGCACATGCGCACCGCGCCCAGATAGTTGAGCTCGACGATGCGCTCGATGAACTCGGGCGTGTTCTCGGTGAACGGCATGATCCGGTCCCAGCCCGCGACATTGGCCAGCACATCGACGGCGCCGAGCGAGGCGGCGGTGTCCAGTATGGCGGCCTTGTCGGTGACATCGAGCGGGCGCGCCTCCGCCGAGCCGCCCGCATTCGCCACGGCGGCGGCGGTCTCGGCGACCGCCGCCCCGTCGATATCGGTCGCGACCACATGCGCGCCGGCCCCGGCGAGCGTTTCGGCCACGGCCCGCCCGATGCCGGATCCCGCTCCGGTCACGATCGCAGTCTTCCCGTCGAGGCGCATGGGGCCCGGTTCCTTTCGTTGCGCGAGGGGGGAGGGCGGCTATTCGGCGGCCGGTGCGGGGTCGTTCCGGCGCACGATGTAGTCGTAGAGAAAGTCCATCTTGCCTTCGAGGCGGCTCAGCCGGTCCCGCACTTCGCGCATTTCCTCCGTCAGCCCGTCGATGCGCACGCCGAGTTCCCGCTTCGTCTCATTGAGGTCGCCCTTCACACCGTCTATGCGGACTTCCAAGCGCGCCTCCATGCGGCGCAGGCTCTGCCACATCAGCCCGGCGAGGCCGATGCCGACGGCGAGGATTGCGATCAACTCAGGGGTCACGGGTCGTCCTTCCTGCCGGCCGGCGCGCGCTCTGCGACAGCGGCGTCCCGCCCGGTCTGCCGCTTCCTTCACCGTCATCCTAACACGGATTTCCCGGAGGCTCTGCGGGAGGCCGGTCCGGAGGGACAGTCCCGATGTGTCATGAAATGTCATGTTTTGTCGTAACTGCCCAGGATGTCAGATTTGGTTATGGGGTTGACGGTGGGAACGAAAAATGAGTCAACCTTTGGATGAGTCGTTCCGAGCCGTTTGACCCATTGAGGGTGGCCGGGTCCGAGACTTCCGGACAGAAGATCGCGCGTCTTGAGTTGGAGACCGCGCGGCTTCGGGAGGAGAACGCCTCGCTTCGGGAGGAGACCGCGCGGTTTCGGGAGCGGATAGGTGAGCTGGAGCGCCGTCTCGGTCTGAACAGCGGCAATAGCGGCAAGCCTCCTTCGAGCGACGGTTTGAAGAAGCCGTCGTCTGAGCGCCGCACACAGAGCCTTCGTGGCAAGACGGATCGCAAGCCGGGCGGTCAGCCGGGCCACAAGGGCCGGACGCTGTGCCGGACGGCGAGCCCGGACCGTGTGAAGGACCATGTTCCAGCGGCGTGCGGGGGCTGCGGGGCGTCTCTTTTGGGAGCGTCTTTTGTGGGCGCGCCGGTAGCGCGTCAGGTATTCGACCTTCCTGAGCCGCGTCCTTTGGAAGTGACGGAGCATCGCGGCCATGCGTGTCGCTGCGGGCGTTGCGGGGCTGTGACGCGGGCGGCGTTTCCCGATGGCGTATCGGGTCCGGTTCAGTATGGCCCTCGTCTTTCGGGCGTTGCGGTATGGCTCCGTCATGCGCAGTTCCTTCCGGAGCGCCGGCTGTCGGAGGTTCTGGGGGTTTTGTTCGGAGCGCGCGTGTCGCCTGCGACGCTGGCGTCGATGAGCCGTCGTGCGGCGGAGCGTTTTCAGGCTGCGGGCGGGCATATAGAGGAGCTTGCGGCGGTCGGGGCGCGTGTGAAGCATCTGGACGAGACCGGACTTCGCATTGGCGCACGCACGCGGTGGCTCCATGTGATCTGCACATCCCCGGATCGGGTCCGGGGCAGGCTCTTGCTGGCGGCGTATCGGGTGAGCGAGCGGCGCGGCGCCGTGCCTGCGGGGGTGTCCGGGGTCGCAGTGCACGACCACTGGCAATGCTACTGGCCGATGGCGGGTGTGGAGCATGCGCTTTGCAACGCGCATCACCTTCGGGAGTTGCAGGCGCTTGTGGAGTTCGACAAGGAGGACTGGGCCCGGCGCATGCAGCGTCATCTGCTTCGGGCCCGGCGCGTGGCGCGGCTGGCGCGGGAGCGGGACATGGCCGTTCCGGGGCGTTTGTTGGCGCGTCTGGTGCGCGGCTACGACCGGCTGCTTGTCGAGGCGATGGCGTTCCATGAGAACCAGCCGCCGCTCTCCTCGCCCGGCCGGCGCGGGGCCCCGAGGCGGCGCAAGGGTCACAACCTCGCTTTGCGCCTGCATGAGCGCCGGGACGAGACCCTGCGCTTCCTGACCGACCCACAGGTCCCCTTCACCAATAATGAGGCCGAGCGCGACCTGCGCATGATGAAACTGCGCCAGAAAATCTCCGGAGGCTTCCGCTCCCGAAGCGGCGCAGACGACTTCGCCATACTGCGCACAATCATCGCCACCGCTCAAAAGCAGGGCCGGGACGTCCTCAACACCCTGATGGGGTCGCCTCGCAGCTTCATCGACGAAATCCGATACGCCTGAAACTACCCCAGGCGCCAACGCCCCTACGACCAACATCCTGGGCAGTTACGTTCTGTCATGCGATGTCACGATCCGCCCGGCGCATCCCTCCCCTTCCTTCCCGAAACCTGCTGCGAACGCCCCCGCCGGGCTTTCCTTCCGGCACCCACAGAGAACATGAAAGCAACATAAGTCGATTTCAATCCCTGCGGCGAGACTTTTCGGGCCTCCCACCCCGCCCGCCCTCGCAAGCGAAGGAGAGGGAATTCGGAAATGGCCGCAAGGAAAATAGCCCTCTCCCCCCGGGAGTCCGCCCCATTTCTCCCCTCCGTCCGGGAGGGGTTGGGCGAGGGGCCGGGCGGCGGCAGGTCCTCTCCTTCCCGATACATATCGTTACAATTCCTTACGGTGCAGAAACCTCCCGCCGATTGATCGGAAAGCCCGCCTTGCGGATGATGGCTGCGGCGGCCTGCCGCACGGTTCCGGCTCCCCGGAACGCCGGTCACGGCGGCCCGCCATCGCAAGCGGAGGATGAGGGCAATGAGAATTCCAGGACGGAGCCTCGCCGGCGGAGTCGCCTTGACGGCCGCCGTGGCGCTTGCCTCGACGCTCGCGGCAACTTCCGTCCGGGCGGACCACGGGCATCGAGGGAACGGCGCGCTGGCGGGCGGCATTGTCGGCGGGTTGATCGGCTCGACGATCGGCAAGGGCAACGGCCGGCTGGTCGCGGTCGGCGCCGGCGCATTGCTGGGGAGCCTCTACGGGCAGCAGCACGCCGCGCATCGCCACCCCCCGAGGCGGCATGTCCGCCCGCCGCCGCCCCGCCATCGCCACTGGCACGGCCACCGGGCCCATCGGCACCCCCCGCATGTCCACCTCCCGCCGCAGCACCGTTACCGGCACGCCTGGAAGCCGCCGCGCATCCACGCCCCGGCCCCGCCGCCCCGCTACGGGTGGCGCCGCCCGCAAGTCCACGCCCCTGTCCTGCTCTATCCGGGACACCCGCAACCCCGGCACGCAACCCGCCACCGCCACGCGCCCCGCCGCTACGCTCACCGGGACTGCCGCATCCTCCAGCATGGAGCACCGCCGGTCATTGCGTGCCGGACGGCACACGGTGCCTGGCGCATCCGCAACTGAGGGGGATCGGCCGCTTCTGCAGCGTTCCGTTCCCGACTATTGCTGTCCAATTTCCTTCGCCAGGGTCTCGAACAAACGCCGGCAGGCCGGGCAGTGTTTTCGCACCGTCTCCGGGTCTATTCTTCGGAGCATGTCGCGGGCATGCCAGACTTTATGAAAACGTTTGCGGGCGGAATTCTCCGTCGCCGTCCTCAAGGCGTCGAGGATCGTTTGTTTCCTTACCCCTTCGAGATCGTCCGTTTCAGGCAATTTGTCCTGGGAGAATCCATCGCCGTAATAGAGAGCCAACGCTTGGCTATCGGCAACGATCCAGGTTTCCATGGTCTGAACCATAAGGTGGACCTGGTCTTCGGTAGCGAAGCTCAGGTCCCATCTGTCTTCCGGACGTTGCAGAAGATGCGCGCGGGCTGTCGCAGCAGTTACCCGTTGCTCGGAATCGACCAGAAGAACGGCGATTCCTTCCTTCCCTCTCGCTACCGCCCGTCGGAAGCGGGCAAAGGCATCGCTCCGGCCGCCGCAAGGGACAACGCGCGGGCTCGGCGCTCCGTCGGCCATCCCGCGCTGCAGAAAACTCTCCATACCCGTGCGCAAAGCGGCTTGCCGCTCATCGTCATCGCCCCCGCCCTCCATATAGATCGTGACGACGCTCACGGATTGGCGCCCAACTCCCCCTGCCGCCAGAGGTGGCCGAGCGAACGGTCTTCCAGCAGGTCATCGAGTTCGTTCGGGTCCAGACGGCGCAATACCGTGCCCGCGCCGGGCCGCTGGCAGGTCACGACGGCGTTCGCCCGGTCGCTGAAGGCCGAAACCAAAGCATTCGAATGGGTCGTCACCACGAGCTGCATCCGCTCGGAAGCCTCCTTCAATATGTCCCCCATCAACATCACCGCATCGGGATGCAGCCCCAGTTCCGGCTCCTCAATGCACACCAGCGGCGGCGGCTCCGGCGACAGCAGCACCGCCAGCATAGCGACGAAGCGGAGTGTGCCGTCGGAGATTCGGGTCGCCGGGACGGGGGTATCGAAGCCGGTTTCGTGGAGCATAAATTGTACGGTTCCGCCAAGAATTCTTGTAGTCATGCGCTCGAAGCGCGGAAAAAACCGTTTCAGCAACGTGTTGAATTCTGCCCAACGGTCCGAATTCTCGATTTGGTTTAGAATTAAGGCCAGATTGCGGGAATCCGGCAAAAGTCGGTCATCGGGAAGATTAGTTGGCTGGGGAGCCCTCACCTCAGAGTATGGTCCAAACGTCCATCTGCGAAAAATCTGTATCGAAGAAAACAAGCGGCCAATAAGTGCGAGAACAGGGTAAAGGGATATATCCCGGCGCTCATACAATATTGACTGGTCTCCCTTTAATTCTTTACTGTCAATATGGTGTTCTAAGGTGCTTCCCGAATCCTTGTTCTGAATCTTGATAGAAGCTTGACCACCCCGGTTGCGGTAGTAGAAGAACCGTTCGGAACCATCTTTTACCAGCAATGAGTTCTCGATTGCCTCGGCAACAACCGCAGGTCGTTCCGTGCGACCAGAGACTCCGAAGTCGAGTTGGTAAATGACCGAAAACGGAATTCGCATGTCAGTACCGATGGCTAACTCAATTTGCGCGGTTTCGCTCGCGCCATAACCCTTCCATATCCACTCTCTCGCTCCGCCGTCATTCCGGAATGCGGCCGAGAGGTCCGTCGGCAAAGCGCGCAACAATTCAAACGCTTCGATAAAATTCGACTTGCCGGAGCCATTGGGGCCGATGAGGACGTTGAGGGATTCGAGCTCGAACGGCTCCATGTCCGGCGGGAAGGAGAGCAGGCCGGCCAGTTTCAGGCTTTCGATGAAGCGCATCGCAAACCGCCCGCCGCCGTTAGCCTCGTTCCGTTCGCCACGCCGCCAACCTTCCCCGAATGTGCTTGCCGGTCAAGCGGAAGAAGTGGGCCGGGCCGCCGGCATCTACCCCTTCGAACCTCCAGCCCGGCGTGGAAAGGGCGGCGGTTCGTTGCATCGTTGCGCGGTAAGGGCGTCACAGGGTCCGGAGGCCCAGATGGCGCTTCATCGGCTCGAAGTCGCGGTCCGCGTGAAGCAGCGCGTGTCCCTTCTCGATGCAGAAGGTCGCGATCAGCACGTCGATGGTCTTCCGGACGGTGACGCCGGCGGCGCGCAATGCGCGATAGTTCCGCGCGCTCGCGAGCGCGATGGCGCGTCCGACCATCGGCTCGAAGATGAGTGTCTCCAACGCCGTTCGCCCCCGGTGGAAATCGCTGTCGCGGCGAAAGCCCTGCAGAACCTCCGCGAGAACGAGATCGCCGATGACAACCGGCTCCGTGCCGAGGATGCCGTGCAGCAGGGTCGTCTCGCGCGTGTCGGCACCGTTGAAATAGTCGATCCAGACCGAGGAATCGACGACGATCACCGGTCCCGCCGCATGTCGTCGAGCGAGCCTTCCCAATCGAGCCGGCCGCGCAGCGCCCGCAGCCGCCCCTGCGTCAACGTGCGCGCCAGCAGGCGCAGGCTTTCCTCTACAGCGGCCTTCTTGGTCTTGAAGCCGCCCGCCTCCATGACCCGCGCCATCAGGGCATCGTCGATGTCGATATTGGTGCGCATCGCCGCTCTCATGTGTATGAATTAGAATATTATACACCCTGCTGCGGCGCCCGCAAGCGCCGCCGAGGCCGGAACGGCCCGCCTGCCTTACAAAGCTGGCCCCTCGCGCATCGCCTCCGGCACGGCGCGCTTGAGATACCGCCCGTCGGTCGGATCCCCGTGGAACGCGCCGTCTTCGACCACCACCTTGCCGCGCAGGACGGTCATGGCGGGCCAGCCGGTGATCGCGTGGCCTTCCCAGGGGCTGTAGTCCGCCTCGTGCAGGTCGGAGGCCTGGACCGTGCCGCGCGCAGCAGGGTCGAGCACGCAGATATCGGCGTCGGAGCCCGGCGCCAGCGCGCCCTTGCGCGGCCAGAGGCCCATGATCTTGGCAGCATTGGTCGAGACCAGGTCCGCATAGCGCTCCAGGCTGTAGCCGCGCCGGGTCACCATCTCGTCGTACATGACGCCCATGCGCGGCTCGACGCCGGCATTGCCGCCCGTGGTATCGTCGATGCGCGAGCCCAGCGTCTTGACCTTGAGCGTGCAGCAGATCTCGTCGGTCGCCACGCAATTGATCGCCCCGTCCAGCGTACCGGCCCAGAGCGCCTCCCGGTCCTCCTCCGACTTCAGGGAGGGATAGGTGTGGAAGATCTGGCCGTTGGGCCGTTTGTAGTCCTCGCTGGTGTAGAGCATGTATTGATGCAGCGTCTCGCCATAGATCGGGCGCGCGCGCGCGCGGGCCTCGCGGATCGCCTGCACGCCGGTCGCCGCGCTCACATGCATCATGTAGAGGGGCGTCCTCTCCGCCTCCGCAAGCCTGAGCACGCGGCGGAAGGAGAGGTCTTCCGACAGCGCGTTATGCACCTCCGCCATGTTCTCGAAGCCGACCCGGCCCTCGCGGATCAGCGTCTCGTACATGTGCATGACGATGTCGTTGTCCTCGGCATGGATGACGCCGAGGCCGCCTGCGCGCGTGATCGCCTTGAAAACTTCCCAGATGTCGCCGAAATGCACCATGCGCCCGCGGCGCGACGGCGTGATGTCGGTGGTGAAGATCTTGACCGTCGGATAGCCGTCGGCGATCACCTCCTCCAGCTCGGAGACCGTCTCCGGGGGAATGTCGCCCAGCAGCATCACATGATAGGCGTAGTCGCAATAGCAGGCGCCCGCCCAGTCGGCGTCGCGCCGGGCGATGACCTCGCGGAGCGGCAGCGGCTCCTGGCGCGCGGCGAAGTCGATCATCGTCGTGGTGCCGCCATGGAGCGCGGCGCGGCTCACCACCGAGGGCGGGTCGGTCAGCATCGCCGTGCCGTCCGGCAGCGGCAGGTGCCAGAAGCAATGCACATGCGGGTCGATGCCGCCGGGCAGGACGATCCGGCCGATCGCGTCCACCACCCGCCGGGCGGAGTCGCCCGGGATCGCGCCCAGCTCCGCCACAGCCGCGATGCGCTCGCCCGAGACCGCCACATCGTGCGCGCCCACCCCTTGCGGCGTCACCACCCGGTCGCTGCGCAGGATCAGATCGAACATGCTTCCACCTCCTCGATGAGCGCTTCCATGAGCGCCTCGGCCCAATCCTGCCGGATACCGCGCCCGATGACGACCAGTCTCGTGGACCTGTCGGCCCCCGGCCAGCGGGAAAGCCGCTCCAGCGGATGGAACACATGCTGCACGCCGTGCACGACGACGGGCCGCTCCGGCGCCTCGGCAATCCGCACCAAGCCCTTGAGGCGCAGCAGGTCCGGGCCTGCCGCATCGGCCAGCGTCTCCAGGAAGAGCGTGAGCGCCACGGCCGGGACCGGCTCGGTACGGCGGATCGTGAAGGTCGAGATGCCGGCGGCGTGGTCGTGGCCGTCGGGCGCGTCGAGGCGCGGCGTCATGGCGATGAGCCGCGCCGGTTCGAGCGCGCCGAAGCTCGCCTCGACGATCTCCGCGCCCGGATTGAGCGCCCGGAGCCGCGCCTCAAGCCCCTCCGCCGGCGCGAGGTCGCGCTTGGTCACGATCAGCATGTCCGCCAGCGCCGCCTGCTTCACCGCCTCGGGATAGCGCTCCAGCGTCTCCGCGCCGTTCACCGCATCCACCGTCGCGGCCAACCCGCCCGCCTCCAGCCCGTTCGCGGCGATCAGCGTCTGGAGGATCGGGGCGGGGTCCGCGAGGCCGCTCGTCTCCAGCCAGATGCGCTCGCAGGGCCGCTGCGCCTGCAAACGCGCCACGGCGGCGGGAATATCGCCCCTCGCCGCGCAGCAGAGGCAGCCGGAGCCGAGCTCGACCAGCTCCTCCTCGCCCGCCTCCAGCAGCGCATGGTCGATGCCGACATCGCCGAACTCGTTGACGATCACCCCGTCGCCCTTGAGCGCCTCATGGGCGAGCAGCGCCTTGAGCAGCGTCGTCTTGCCCGAGCCGAGAAAGCCCGTGATGGCGATGACGCGGGTCATTATCGGCGCCGGTTCCCGGCCGCCTGCGCCTCAAGTGGACTTGCGACCCCAGAGGGCGAATCGATCCGGCTGGACCGACTGTTTTTCGCCGGGCAGCCGCCGGCCTTGCATCCTGTTCGTCGCCCCGGCCCCCGAGCCGGGGCCCAGCCCTGCCGCCCGAACCCGGTTGGAAGACCGGGAGATGGACCCCGGATCGCCGCTGGCGCGGCGTCCGGGGTGACGATGGGGGGAAGCGCGATAACGCGGGTCATTCCGGCTCTCCGCCATCGCCGCGCATGAACAGCACCCGGCTCGCCCGGCGCTCGGGCGCGAGCAGGGAGCGCAGGTGGCGGAGCGCGCCCGCGATCGAGGGATGCAGCCGGCTCAGCCCGTCCGGCCCCGTTACCCGCCAGGCCGGCCCAAGCGGCGTTGCCTCGCGCGCGGCCGTCACCCCGCCCGGCTCCACCCCCCAGAGCTCCAGCGCGCCCCGGATGAGCAGACCGTCCCTCGCAGCCTCATCCGTCACAGCGGCAGCGCCAGCAGGGTGTCGATGCGGGCATTGTCGTACACCACCGTCATCTCCCGGATGCGCAGCGCCTCGTCGAAGGCGGCGCGGTATTCGCCGGTGCTGAACAGCATGACATCGCCCTCGCGCATGATGCGGGCCACATGGTAGCCGGCGCGGGCCGCGGCCGGCGGGCCGGCCTCCACCAGCGCGCGCCCGATGAGGTGGCGGTAGTGCTGCGCCTCGTAGATATTCGCCCGGCGCAGCGCCGCCACCCGGTCGGCAAGCATGGCGCGGCCGTCGGCATAGACCACCGAGACCGACAGGCCGGCCTCGATATTCTCGCGCGACGCGATGCGGTAGCGGCAGTCCTCGGCGAACAGCTCCAGCCAGTCCTCCAGCCGGTCGTCGTCGATGGCCATGGCGTAGCGCGCGAACAGGCCGTCCACCGCGTCCTGCAGGCCGCTCACAGCCCCATGACCGCCCGCCAGGCCTTCCAGAAGCCGCGCACCGAGGTCTCGGTGGCGCGGCCGCGCTGGCTTTCGGTGCCGGCGCCCCCCATCTCGACCACGCTGTCGAGCCCGTCCGCGCCCGCCGCGCCGCGCTGAACGAAGCCGCCGACCGCCCCGTCCTCCATCGAGATAAAGCCCGCCGGCCCCACCAGATTGGCCTGGAGGAGGCGCTGTTCGGCGAGCTCGGGGTCGTCGTCGTCGAAGCCGTAATAGGTCCAGAGCAGTTCCGTGCGGTCCACGCCCTTCGGCACGACCTGGCGCACGGCGAGCGCGTTCTGCACCTGTTGCGAGACGAAAGTGGGGAACACGGTCAGGATCTGGAGCGAGACGCCGTCGCCGAACTCGTCGCGGCCCCGGATGAGGCGCGGTTCGGCAAGCGCATAGCCCTCTTTCCAGGCGCGCAGATCGCCCTTCTCATAGTCTTCGTTCGGCCGGTCGGTGCGCATGCGCGACCAGCTCACATGATGCCCGCCGCTGTCGTCCACGATGACGCCGCCCTCCTGCGTAAGGCGGTTCAGCCGGAAGGTGGCGAAGAAGGAATGCAGCAGGCTTGCGTGGTAGCTGTCCTTCACATTCTCGACATAGAGCTTCCAGTTGTTCGGCAGCATCTGCCGGTGGCGGCCGAGCAGCCTGACCGGCCTGGACAGCACGCGCGCGAGCCGGGCGCGGATCTCGGGGCCGAGCCAGTCCTCCAGACCGGGCACATCCGGGCTGAAAGAGCCGAAGACCAGTCCGCAGAATGCCGCCGCGCGCAGCTTGCGCGGCCCGTGCCGGGCCTTGTCGAAGCCCTCCGGCATGCCGCCCGCGCCGTCTATGCCGTTCTCGAAGGCGACGCCGCGCAGATTGCCTTCCAGATCGTAGCTCCAGGCGTGATAGACGCACTGGATGCGCCGCCCGCGCCCGCCCTCGCCGAGGCAGATCAGCGCGCCGCGATGGGCGCAGCGGTTCTCGAACGCATGCAGCCGCCCGTGCCGGTCGCGGCTCACGATCACCGGCGTCTCGCCGACGAAGGTCGTGCGCCAGGATGCGGGCTCGGGCAATTCCGCCTCGATGCAAAGGAAATGCCATGCGGGGCCGCGGAACAGGCGCTCCTGCTCCGCCGCATACACCGCCGGGTCGCGATAGACCTCGAAAGGCACGCGCGTGAGGCCCGGACCCGGCCAGGCCGGCAGTTGCGAAGCGTCCTGCATGGGCCGGAAGCGTAGAGGAATTCGATTTTTTCCGCGACGGGGCCTTGAAATCCCGTTTCGACGCCCCATTCTGCCGCAAACGCATGTGCATCGCGGTCGCGGACGAAACCGCTTGACTGATATGCTGCAATGCAACATTTTCTGGTGCAACGCAACATCGCTGGGAGACATGCCCCATGTCTGCTGCAACCGGCGCCTCCGTGCGCACCCTGTTCGGGACGGCCCGCCCGTCGCCCTTCCGCACCTGCCAGTGGCCGTTCGGCGACCCGCAAGAAGAGCAGACGTTCCACTATTGCGGCGCGCCGACGCTGGCGCCGCATTCCTACTGCGCCCGCCATGTCGAGATGGCCTACCGCGACCCCGACGAGGAGCGCCAGGCGGCGCGCGCCGCCGCCTGACGGGCTTGGCGGCCGGTCAGTTAACCTGTGGCACCGAGAAGATCTGGCCGGGGAAGATCAGGTTCGGATTACCGATTTGCGCCTGGTTTGCGGCGTAGATGGTGGTGTAGCGCACACCCTGGCCATAGACCCTGCGCGCGATGCGCCACAGGCTGTTGCCCGGCTGCACCACCACGACACGGCCCGCCGGAAAGTCGGTAATCGGGTCCGCCCGCTCGAAGGGCAGGCGGATGCGGGAACGCGGCGTGCCTTCCGGGGCGCGTTCCTCGACCGTCAGGGCATAGCGGCCGGGTGCGACCGGCTTATTGACTTCAAGGCGCCATTTGCCCTTCTCGTCGGTCTTCGCGGCACCGAGCGATGCGGCGCCGGCATCCTTTGTGGCGAGGCTCGGCTCGACGACCGATCCGGGCTTCGCCGTTCCGGCGAGCGCGAGATTGCCCTTGTCGTCATAGTCCACCGAATCGACGGAGACGCCGCCTCCTGCCGCCTCTGACGGCGGCGCATTCGGCATCCCGGCGGCGGCTTGCTGCTGTGCGGGCGCTGCCGGAGCCGTTACGGCCGGCTGCCCCTGCTCGGGCGCCTTGGCGACGAGGGCCGGTCTATCCGCCCGGTCGCCTTCCGGTGCGGCCTCGTCCGGTTCCGTCGCTTGCTGCGGTGCGGGCGCTGCCGGAGCCGTCATGGCCGGCTGTGGCTGTTCGGGCGCCTTGGCCACGAGGGCCGGCTTGTCCGTCCGGTCGCCTTCCGGTGCGGCCTCGTCCGGTTCCGTCGTTTGCTGCGGTGCGGGCGCTGCCGGAGCCGTTACGGCCGGCTGCCCCTGCTCGGGCACCTTGGCCACGAGGGCCGGCTTGTCCGCCCGGTCGTCTTCCGGTGCGGCCTCGTCCGGTTCCGTCGCTTGCTGCGGTGCGGGCGCTGCCGGAGCCGTTACGGCCGGCTGCGTCTGCTCAGGCGCCTTGGCCACGAGGGCCGGTTTGTCCGTCCGGTCGCCTTCCGGTGCGGCCTTGTCCGTTTCCCCTGCCTGCTGCAGCGCGGGCGCTGCCGGGGCGGTTGGGGCCGGCTGCGGCTGCTCGGGCGCCTTGGCCACGAGGGCCGGTCTATCCGCCCGGTCGTCTTCCGATGCGGCCTTGCCCGTTTCCCCTGCCTGCTGCGGTGCGGGCGCTGCCGGAGCCGTTACGGCCGGCTGTGGCTGTTCGGGCGCCTTGGCCACGAGGGCCGGTCTATCCGCCCGGTCGCCTTCCGGTGCGGCCTCGTCCGTTTCCCCTGCCTGCTGCTGTGCGGGCGCTGCCGGAGCCGTTACGGCCGGCTGTGGCTGTTCGGGCGCCTTGGCCACGAGGGCCGGTCTATCCGCCCGGTCGCCTTCCGGTGCGGCCTCGTCCGGTTCCGTCGCTTGCTGCGGTGCGGGCGCTGCCGGAGCCGTTACGGCCGGCTGTGGCTGTTCGGGCGCCTTGGCCACGAGGGCCGGTCTATCCGCCCGGTCGTCTTCCGATGCGGCCTTGCCCGTTTCCCCTGCCTGCTGCGGTGCGGGCGCTGCCGGAGCCGTTACGGCCGGCTGTGGCTGTTCGGGCGCCTTGGCCACGAGGGCCGGTCTATCCGCCCGGTCGTCTTCCGGTGCGGCCTCGTCCGTTTCCCCTGCCTGCTGCGGTGCGGGCGCTGCCGGAGCCGTTACGGCCGGCTGTGGCTGTTCGGGCGCCTTGGCCACGAGGGCCGGTCTATCCGCCCGGTCGCCTTCCGGTGCGGCCTCGTCCGTTTCCCCTGCCTGCTGCGGTGCGGGCGCTGCCGGAGCCGTTACGGCCGGCTGTGGCTGTTCGGGCGCCTTGGCCACGAGGGCCGGTCTATCCGCCCGGTCGCCTTCCGGTGCGGCCTCGTCCGTTTCCGTCGCTTGCTGCGGTGCGGGCGCTGCCGGAGCCGTTACGGCCGGCTGTGGCTGTTCGGGCGCCTTGGCCACGAGGGCCGGTCTATCCGCCCGGTCGTCTTCCGATGCGGCCTTGCCCGTTTCCCCTGCCTGCTGCGGTGCGGGCGCTGCCGGAGCCGTTACGGCCGGCTGCCCCTGCTCGGGTGCCTTGGCCACGAGGACCGGTCTATCCGCCCGGTCGCCTTCCGGTGCGGCCCTGTCCGTTTCCCCTGCCTGCTGCGGTGCGGGCGCCGTCGGGGAGGTCGCACCCGGCTCCGGTGTCTCGGGAGCCTTGGCCACGACGACCGGTTTGTCGGCTTGGCCGTCTTCCGGTGCGGTCTTGTCCGTTTCCCCTGCCTGCTGCTGTGCGGGCGCTGCCGGAGCCGTTACGGCCGGCTGCCCCTGCTCGGGCGCCTTGGCCACGAGGGCCGGCTTGTCCGCCCGGTCGCCTTCCGGTGCGGCCTCGTCCGTTTCCGTCGCTTGCTGCTGTGCGGGCGCTGCCGGAGCCGTTACGGCCGGCTGTGGCTGTTCGGGCGCCTTGGCCACGACAACCGGTTTGTCGGCTTGGCCGTCTTCCGGCGCGGCCCTGTCCGTGTCCGCTACCTGCTGCGGTGCAGGCGCTGCCGGAGCCGTTACGGCCGGCTGTGGCTGTTCGGGCGCCTTGGCCACGACGACCGGTTTGTCGGCTTGGCCGTCTTCCGGCGCGGCCCTGTCCGTGTCCGCTACCTGCTGCGGTGCAGGCGCCGTCGGAGCCGTTACGGCCGGCTGCCCCTGATCGGGCGCCTTGGCCACGAGGGCCGGCTTGTCCGCCCGGTCGTCTTCCGGTGCGGCCTCGTCCGTTTCCGTCGCTTGCTGCGGTGCGGGCGCTGCCGGAGCCGTTACGGCCGGCTGCCCCTGATCGGGCGCCTTGGCCACGACGACCGGTTTGTCGGCTTGGCCGTCTTCCGGGGCGGCCTTGTCCGTTTCCCCTGCCTGCTGCGGTGCGGGCGCTGCCGGAGCCGTTACGGCCGGCTGCCCCTGATCGGGCGCCTTGGCCACGAGGGCCGGCTTGTCCATTCGGTCGTCTTCCGGTGCGGCCTTGTCCGTTTCCCCTGCCTGCCGCTGTGCGGGCGCTGCCGGAGCCGTTACGGCCGGCTGCGGTGTCTCGGGAGCCTTGGCCACGAGGGCCGGCTTGTCCGCCCGGTCGTCTTCCGGTGCGGCCTTGTCCGTTTCCCCTGCCTGCTGCGGTGCGGGCGCTGCCGGAGCCGTTACGGCCGGCTGTGGCTGTTCGGGCGCCTTGGCCACGACGACCGGTTTGTCGGCTTGGCCGTCTTCCGGCGCGGCCCTGTCCGTGTCCGCTACCTGCTGCGGTGCAGGCGCCGTCGGAGCCGTTACGGCCGGCTGCCCCTGATCGGGCGCCTTGGCCACGACGACCGGTTTGTCGGCTTGGCCGTCTTCCGGCGCGGCCCTGTCCGTGTCCGCTACTTGCTGCCCACCGGGCGCCGTCGGGGCGGTCGGGGCCGGCTGCGGCTGCTCGGGCGCCTTGGCGACGACGACCGGTTTGTCCGCCCGGTCGCCTTCTGGCGCAGCCTTGTTTGTCTCCGCTGCCTGCTGCACTGCGGGCGTTGTCGGGGAGGTCGCGGCCGGCTGCGGCTGCTCAGGCGTCTCGGGAGCCCCGGCGACGAGGACCTGTTTATCGGCCTGGCCATCTTCCGTTGCGGCCTCGCCCGTTTCCTCCGTTTCCGCTGCCTGCTGCTGCGCGGGCGCCGCGGGGCCAGCGTCGGCCACCTGTGTCTCTGCCGGCGTCCCGGCGGTCGCGCCGGCTTGCTCGTCTGTACTGCCGGCCGGAGCTGGGCCGGACCCCGTGGAGGCGACCAAAGGCTGGCGCCCGATGCCTGCCGGTTCCTCCGCGCCGGGAGGAATCTCAGGCCGCTGGAGCACCTCGCTCGCGCCGAAATCCTTTGTCGGCACGGCGACCACCAGCGGCTTTTGGTCCGAGCCCCCTTCCGGGATCGAAACGACGATCGTCTTGTCGCCGACTTCCGCCTTGCCGTCCTTGCCCGTCGCTTCGATCGTCACCGCATGGTCGCCTTCGGGCAGCGGCTTGTCGGGAAGCGCGACCCAATTGCCGCGCTCGTCCGCCTTGACCACTGCGAGGGTCTCGTCCTGGGTGGCGATGGTGACCGACGCGCCGGGCTCGGCCTTGCCTGCGATCACGGTATGGCCGTCCTTGTCGATGCGCACGACATCGAGCTGCGGCTTTTCCGGCAGCTTGCCGGGCGCCGCGGCGGTTCCGCCGGCAGGTGCAGGTGGCGTCTCGACCGCAGGGGCCAGCGCGGTCTCCGCGGGCAACGTTGCGGTCTTTGCAGGCGGCGGTTCGACCCCCTCGAACAGATCGGGATAGGCGCCCCGCCACAACGCGTACAGCGCCAGAGCCAGGCCGACGACGGCTATGGGAAGAATACGGGCCACGAACGCTACCGTTTCGTTACCATGGCAACATAGACCGGGCTATCCGCCGAAGAAAGGTTCGACATGGTGAAGATCGAGAGTGTTTGCGTGTTCTGCGGTTCCAGAGTCGGGAACCGGCCGGCGCGCCGCGCACTCGCGGAGGAGACCGGCAGGCGCATCGCCGAAGCCGGGCTGCGCACCGTCTATGGCGGCGGACATGTGGGCCTCATGGGCGTCCTCGCCGATGCTGCGCTGGAGGCCGGCGGCGAGGTCGTCGGCGTCATCCCCGAATTCCTGCATGAGCGGGAATTGATGCATTCCGGTCTTACGGAACTCGTGGTGACCCGGTCCATGCACGAACGCAAGGCAGAGATGCACGCCCGCTCCGACGCCTTCCTCGTCCTGCCGGGCGGCATCGGCACGCTGGACGAGGTCGCGGAAGCGCTGTCCTGGATAAGCCTGGAGTTGCACCGCAAGCCGGTGATCCTGGTGGACCGGAACTTCTGGTCGCCCTTGTACAATTTGCTTTCGGAGATGGAGCGCGCCGGCTTCGTCTCACCGGACCTGCTCGAAAGCGCCGCCATTGTCGAAGATGCCGGAGAGGCGCTTACGCTGCTGGGCGCGGCCGGCGGGCCTGCCTGAGCCCCGGCGGGGCGGCTTGGCGACCGTTACGGCAACCGGCGGCAGCGCCTGACGGCGGGGCCGGTTGCGCGGCGGCGCGGGGGCTGCCACATTCGCACCGCGCCGGAAAAATGCATGGGGAATGGGCCATGGAGCGGACGGAACAGATCGGGATCGGGCACAGGCTGCTCGCGCATGTCGACGCGAAATCCACCGACCGGACGGAGGCGGTCTTCCGCCTCGGCGTCGGGGACTATACCTGCCGCGACCAGCTCGCCGCGGAGGAAACCTCCTTTTTCCGCCGCATGCCGCTCGCCATCGGTCTTTCCTGCCTCCTGCCGGAACCGGGAGACTTCCTCGCCCACGACCATTCCGGCGACCCGCTGCTGTTCGTCCGCCAGCGGGACGGCAGCCTGCGCGGTTTCCTGAATGTCTGCCGGCACCGGGGCGCCAAGCTGGCCCAGGGCTGCGGCCAGGCGTCCGCCTTCGCCTGCCCCTACCATGCCTGGACCTACGGGCTCGACGGCAAGCTGCTGTCCCGGCCGGACGAGCAGTCCTTCACAGGCGTCGAAAAGTCTGCAAGCGGCCTCGTCGAGATCCCCTGCATCGAGCGCGACGGCATTGTCTGGGCCTCCGCAACGCCGGGCGGCAGCCTCGACCTCGACGCCCATCTGGGGCCGGTCGGGCGCGACCTCGCCGCCTACGGCCTCGCCAGCTACCGCCATTACGAGACCCGCGAGCGGCGCCAGTCCTTCAACTGGAAGCTGCTGGTGGACACCTTCCTCGAGACCTACCACCTCTCGACGCTGCACTACGAGACGATCCACCCGATCTTCTTCACCAATCTCTGCGCCTTCGACCCGATGGGCCGGCATCTGCGCATGACCGGCGCCCGGCGGACGATCGAGGACATGCGCGGGCAGCCGGAAGCCGACTGGGACGTGATACGGCACACGGTGATCGTCTATGTGCTCTTCCCCAATACGGTGTTCATCGTGCAGG
This sequence comes from Alphaproteobacteria bacterium, assembly GCA_965261985.1. Classification (GTDB taxonomy): domain Bacteria; phylum Pseudomonadota; class Alphaproteobacteria; order Bin95; family Bin95; genus Bin95. The sequence goes on along the minus strand of OZ253490.1, from coordinate 1,008,476 downwards.
GCGACCATATCGAGACCTGGCATGTCTTCCCGGTTCCGGGCGAACCCGACCGCTGCATCATGCGGATTTCGCTCTACACGCCGGAACCCGCGCTGACCGACAGCGCCCGGCGCCACTGGGACAATAGTTTCAACCTGCTGATGCGCACCGTCGAGGAGGAAGACTTCCCCGTCGGCGAGGACATGCAGCGGGGCTTCCACTCCCTGGCGCAGAGCCACATCACCTTCGGGCGCAACGAACCGGCGCTCGCCCATTTCCATGCCCAGGTGAGAGACGCGCTCGGACTCGAGGCCGCCTGAGCGCATGACCGGCAGCCGGGCGGAATACGGCCATGACGAGCGCATGTTCGACTGGCCGACGGTCTATCGCGCGGACCTGTTCGCAGGCGAGACGGCGCTGGTCTCGGGCGGCGGCAGCGGGCTCGGCAAGGCGACGGCGATCCTGTTTGCCCGGCTCGGCGCAAGGGTGGTCGTCATCGGCCGGGACCGGGCTAGGCTCGACGCGCTGGAGGCGCAATTCGGGGAACGCGGCCTCGACCTGGATGCGGCGGTCTGCAATATCCGCGACCCGGAGGCCGTAGGGGCGCTCTTCGCCCGCATCTTCGAAGAGCACGGCCAGCTCGACCATCTCGTCAACAATGCCGGCGGCCAGTTCGCACAGGACGCCATCGACTTCTCCGTCAAGGGCTGGCGGGCCGTGATCGACACCAATCTGAACGGCACCTGGTGGATGATGCAGACGGCCGCGCGGCTATGGCGCGAGCGCAGCGAACAGGGCTCCATCGTCAATGTGGTCGCCGATATCTGGCGCGGCCTGCCGGGGGTGGCGCATACCGCCGCGGCGCGCGCGGGCGTGGTCTATCTCTCCAAGACGGTCGCGGTCGAATGGGCGCCGCTCGGCATCCGCATCAATTGCGTGGCGCCCGGCTGTTGCGAGACGACCGCTTTCGGGCGCTATCCGGCTTCCGGGGCCGCGACCTTCGCGCAGTCCAACCCGATGCTGCGCGCCGGCGACGAGTGGGATGTGGCCGAGGCGATCGCCTATCTGTCCGCGCCGTCGGGCAAGTTCGTCACCGGCGAGGTGGTGACGGTGGACGGCGGCCAGCAGCTCTGGGGCGATATGTGGGCGTTCGGGCGCCCGTCCTGGTTCGAGCTCGACTATGCGGGCGCTGAGCGGGAGGACGGCCGATGACGGCGCCGATGGAAGGCATCCGGGTCCTCGACCTCACCTCGGTGCTGTTCGGCCCCTATTGCACCATGCTGCTGGGCGACATGGGCGCCGATGTCGTGAAGATCGAAGCGCCTGCGGGCGACACGACCCGCTCCACCGGGCCGGGGCGCAATCCCGGCATGGCGGCCTTCTTCCTGATCTGCAACCGCAACAAGCGCAGCATCTGCCTCGACCTCAAGCATGAGGGCGCGCGCGACGCGCTCTGGCGCCTGGTGGACACGGCCGACGTATTCATCCACTCGATCCGCCCGCAGGCCATCGCACGCCTCGGCTTCGGGCCGGAGGCGGTGCGGGCGCGCAATCCGCGCATGGTCTATGTCGGGCTGCACGGTTTCTCCGAAACCGGCCCCTATGCCGGACGGCCGGCCTATGACGACATCATCCAGGGCGGCTCGGGACTGGCCGCGCTGATGGCGCCGCTGGCGGGCGAGCCGCGCTTCACGCCCATGGTTGCCGCCGACAAGACCTGCGGGCTGATGGCCGTCTGGGCCGTGGCGGCCGCGCTGCTGCACCGGGAACGAACGGGGGAAGGCCAGTTCGTCGAGGTGCCGATGTTCGAGGCGATGGCGCATTTCAACACCATGGAACATCTCTACGGCCATGTGTTCGACCCGCCGCTCGCGCCGATGGGCTATCCGCGCGTGCTGGCGCGCTGGCGCAAGCCCTACCCGACCGCGGACGGGCACCTGAATGTGCTGGCCTACAATGACGGCCAGTGGCGGCGCCTCGTCGAGGCGGTGGGCCGGCCGGAGCTTGCCGACGACCCGCTCTATGCCGATCTCGGCGCACGCACGGAGAATGTCGAATCGCTCTATGCCGTTGTCGGTGAAATCCTGTCGACACGGACGACGGAAGAATGGATCGAGCTGCTGGAGCGGCTGGAAATCCCCTATATGCGCGTGAACGCGCTTGAGGACCTTCCGCACGACCCGCACCTGAAGGCGGTGGGCTTTTTCCGGCCCATGGAGCATCCGAGCGAAGGGCCCATCGTCCAGCCCGACTTCCCGGTGCGCTTCGAGAAGAGCGGCCATGTCTATACCCATCACGCGCCGCGCCTCGGCCAGCACACCGCCGAGCTGCTGGCGGAAGCCGGCTACGGGGCGGACGAGATCGACGCGCTCAAGACCGCCGGCGCAGCCGTGTGAGCTGCCCGGCTTGCGCGGCGTCCCGCAGCCGCTAGGTTGCCCGGACATGCAACGGCGCGCCGGATGGCGGGTTCGACGGAGATGACGGCAAACACCGGACAGGATCGCAGCCCCGATCTCGACAGGCTTCGGGAATTCGTCGCCGAGCGGGACCGCAATGCGGCATGGTTCTTCGTCGGCCGAACGGCGGAGATCGACGAGATCGAGAAGACCTGCGCGCTCGCATTCCGTCGCTTCCGGGAGGGAAAGGCGCTGGCGGGGGCGACCCGCCTCTTCCAGGGCGCGCCCGGCGCCGGCAAGACCGCCCTGCTCACGCATCTCCAGGAAAAGTGGGCGCAAGCGGGCGACGGCGAGCCGCATCCGTTATTGGTGGATCGCCCGACGCTGGACGATCCGGCTGCCCTTGTGCTCGCCATTGCCGAACTGCTCGACCCGGACAAGGCGCAACAATTCCGCCAGACGGTAACGCGCGGTCGGGCAGCCACTGTCGGAGTCGGCGCGCTGAGCGGCAGCGGGACACAGGCAACGGCGACCGCGCCGCCGCTCGCCGGCCTCTCCGAGCTCCGCCGGATGTTCCCGCCTGCGGACTGGACCCGTCCGGTCTGCCTTATGGTGGATGAAATCCAGAATCTGGACCCGAAAGAGGGCAAGACGCTGGAATCCCTGCATCTTGCCGTGGACGGCCTGCCGATTGTGCCGGTGTTGGCAGGCCTGTCCAGTTCGCAGGCAGCGCTTACCAGGCGGGGGGGAATCTCCCGGCTCTCCAGGGGCGCCGTGCGTACGCTCGGTTGCCTGGAGGCAGGGCAGGCGGCAGAAGCCGTGCGGTGGATGCTGGCCTGCTTTCGCATAGAAACCGAGAAGGCGGATGCCAAGCGGTGGGCGGACCTGCTGGAACGCATTTCGGACCGCTGGCCGCAGCATTTGCAGAACGCAATGCAGGCGCTGGGCGAAGGGCTTCTCGAGGTCGGCGGCATACTTGCGAATGTCGATGAAGGGGCGGTAACCGGGCGCGCCCGGTTGTGGCGGCTGGAATCGTATGGGCAACGCAGAGGCCCGGAGATGCGCGGTGCGGTCATCCTTGTCGGCCACCTCATGGCGGCGGTTCGCGATGGCGGGCTTCACAGGCACCAGGTCGTCGATACCATCCGCGCCCGTATCCGCGACAGGCCTGAAGGCAGCAGTGCCAGACGTTTGCCCAAAGGCATTTCGCCAGAAGACTTCCTCGAACACCTCATTCACAGGAGCGCGCTGCAGGAGGGCGAGGACGACCGGCTGGTCTGCCCGATTCCCAGCTTCCGCGCCTTCCTGGTCGGAGAGGCTATCCGCACCATGTTCAGCGAATCGGGAGACTACATACTGGAAGGTGTGGGCGAACACTCTGCGACCGAACACGATACCCGCCTTCTGGACGAATTGGCCCGCGAACCCGAACCGCTCGACCCCCGGGCCGCCGATCCGGCCGGGTAAGTCCGGCCCGCAACCAACCTGTACCGAAGAACAAGGAACATCCGATCCATGCGCACTGTCGGCCTCGGCCTGCATTGGGACGAACTCGAAATCGGGGAGCGGTTCCGCACCATCAACCGCACCGTGACCGAAGCGGACCTGGTGAACTTCATCAATGCCTGCGGCATGGTGGAGATGATCTTCACCGACACCACCTATGCCGGCCAGGGCGCCATCGCCGGCGCGCGGCCGGTGCCGGGCGCGCTCTGCTACGCCTTCGCCGAGGGGCTGCTGGTGCAATCCACCATGCAGCACACCGGGCTCGCCATGCTGGAGACCGAGCTCAAGGTGCTGGGGCCCACCAATGTCGGCGACACCATCCATGTCGAGGTCGAAGTGCTGAATGTGCGCGCCACCAGCAAGGGCAATCGCGGCATCGTGACGACGAAGAACGATGTGGTGAACCAGCGCGGCGAGACGGTGGTGACCTATCGGGCCGTGCGCATGATGAAGGGGCGCGAGAATTGAGCCGCGAGACCGTCGCGGCCCGGCTCGCCGCGACCCTGATGCTGGGCCGCGACGGGCCGGACGGTATCGAGGTCTTCATGGTGGTGCGCCACCACCGCATCGACTTCGCGACGGGCGCGCTGGTGTTCCCGGGCGGCAAGGTGGAGGACGCGGACCGCGAGCCCCGGCTGCGCGCCCGCTGCCGGGGCGGCGGCGAACTCTCCGACGCCGCGCTGGCGATCCGGGTCGCCTGCGTGCGCGAGGCATTCGAGGAGGCGGGCGTGCTGCTCGCCCGCGAGCGGGGCAGCGACGAGTATGTGGGGCCGGAACGGCTGGCGGCCATTGCGGAACGCTGGCGCCTGGCGCTGGAGCAGGATCGGGCCGCCATGGCCCAGATGGCCGAGGTCGAGGGCCTGGAATTCGCAACCGACGCGCTTACCCGTTTCGCCCATTGGGTGACGCCCGAGCACATGCCCAAGCGCTTCGACACGCATTTCTACCTGGCCGAAGCGCCGCCCGCCCAGGTCGCCGCGCATGACGGGCGCGAGTCCGTGGATTCGGTCTGGATTGGCTGGGACGCGCTCCTGAAGGGCCAGGCCGAAGGCCGCTACACGGTGCTTTTCCCGACGCGGCTCAACATGGAGAAGCTGGCCCGCTCGCAGACCGTGGCCGAGGCGCGCAATATCGCCGCGGACGCCCCTGTCGTGCCGGTGCTGCCCGAGGTCGAGTTCATCGAGGGCGGGCGGATCATGCGTATCCCCGAGGAAGCCGGCTTCGGCCGCTCGGAGTTCCGGATCAAGGGCGACCCCGGCGGCAATGCCCGGATGGCCTGACGAGGCCGCCCCGCCGGTGGACAGCCGCCGGGCCTGCCGATACAAACCGGCCTTCCTGCATCCGCCCCGGAGGACTGCGACGCATGGCGAGCGCGAGCGAAATCCGCACGGCCTTCCTCGACTATTTCGCCCGGCACGGACATGAGATCGTCTCGTCCGGCCCCCTGGTGCCGCGCAACGACCCGACGCTCATGTTCACAAATGCGGGCATGGTGCAGTTCAAGAACGTGTTCACCGGCAGCGAGCGGCGCGCCTACAACCGCGCCGTCACCTCGCAGAAATGCGTGCGCGCCGGCGGCAAGCACAACGATTTGGAGAATGTCGGCTACACCGCGCGGCACCACACCTTCTTCGAGATGCTGGGCAATTTCTCCTTCGGCGACTACTTCAAGGACCTCGCGATCGAGCTCGCGTGGAACCTGATTACCCGCGAATACGGCCTGCCGGAGGACCGGCTGCTGGTCACGGTCTATGCCGAGGACGACGAGGCGGCGGGACTCTGGAAGAAGATCGCCGGCCTGCCCGAGAGCCGCATCCTGCGCATCCCGACCTCGGACAATTTCTGGGCTATGGGCGATACCGGCCCCTGCGGGCCGTGCTCGGAAATCTTCTTCGACCACGGAGACCGCATCCCCGGCGGCCCGCCCGGCAGCCCGGACGAGGACGGCGACCGGTTCATCGAGATCTGGAACCTGGTCTTCATGCAGTTCGAGCAGGTGACGCCGGAGGAGCGCATTTCCCTGCCTCGCCCCTCCATCGACACCGGCATGGGGCTGGAGCGGCTGGCCGCCGTGCTGCAGGGCAAGCACGACAATTACGAGATCGACCTGATGCAGGCGCTGATCCATGCCTCCGCCGAGGCCTCGGGCGTGGACGCGGACGGGGCGCATGCCGTCTCGCACCGGGTGATCGCCGACCATCTGCGCGCGTCGGGCTTCCTGATCGCCGACGGCGTGCTGCCCGCCAATGAGGGCCGCGGCTATGTGCTGCGCCGGATCATGCGCCGCGCCATGCGCCACGCGCACATCATCGGCTGCCGTGAGCCGCTGCTGCACCGCCTGGCGCCGGCGCTGGTGCGCGAGATGGGCGGGGCCTTCCCGGAGCTCGGGCAGGCGGCGGCGCTCATTACCGAAACGCTCAGGCTGGAAGAGGAACGCTTCAAGCAGACGCTCGGACGCGGCCTCCGGCTGCTCGACGAGGCGGAGGCCGGCCTCGGCGCGCAAGAGGCGCTGCCGGGCGAGGTCGCGTTCCGCCTCTACGACACATTCGGCTTCCCGCTCGACCTCACCCGCGACGTGCTGCGCGGCCGCGGGCGGGCCGTGGACGAGGCCGGCTTCGAGGCGGAGATGGCGCGCGCGCGGGCCGAGGCCCGCAAGGCCTGGGCCGGCTCCGGCGAGGCCGCCGCCGAGACGCTCTGGTTCGACCTCCGCGAGCGGCTCGGCGCGACCGACTTCCTCGGCTACGAGACCCTGGAGGCGGAAGCCGAAGTGCTGGCGCTGATCGCCGGCGGGGACGAGGCCCGGCGTTTCGACGAGATCGGCGGCGAGGTCCAGGCGATCGTCAACCAGACGCCGTTCTACGGCGAGTCGGGCGGCCAGGTCGGCGACAGCGGCCGGATGCTTGTCGCAGGCGGCGCCGTCCTCGCCGTGACCGACACGCAGAAGAAGCTCGGCGACCTGCATGTCCATATCGCGCGTCTCGAAGAAGGCGCGCTGGAGGTCGGCGAGGCGGTCGAGCTCCGGGTGGACGGCGAAAGGCGCGCGGCGCTCCGGCGCAACCATTCGGCGACCCATCTCCTGCACCGCGCGCTGCGCGACGCACTCGGCGCGCATGTCGCCCAGAAAGGCTCGCTGGTGGCGCCCGACCGGCTGCGTTTCGACATCTCGCACCAGAAGCCGATGGCGGCGACGGAGCTTGCGGAGGTGAGTGCCGCGGTCAATGACCGGGTGCGCCGCAACGCCACGGTCTCGACCCGGCTGATGGCGACCGACAACGCCGTCGAGGCCGGCGCACTCGCACTGTTCGGCGAGAAATACGGCGACGAGGTGCGCGTGGTGACGATGGGCGGCGAGGACGGCGACGACCGGTCCTGGTCGGTCGAGCTCTGCGGCGGCACCCATGTGGCGCAGACGGGCGATATCGGCCAGTTCGTCATCGTCGAGGAGACCGCGCTCGCGGCCGGCGTGCGCCGCATCGAGGCGCTGACCGGCGAGGGCGCGGAAACGCATGTCTCCGAACGGCTGGAGCTGCTGGACGCCGCAGCATCGGCGCTGCGCACCGCGCCCCGCGAGGTGCCGGCGCGCGTGGCCCAGCTTCTGGAGGAGCGCCGGCGCATGGAGCGCGAGATCGCGGAGCTGCGCCGCAAGGCGGCGACCGGCGGCGCGGGGCCGGCCTTCGAGGAGATCGGCGGCAGGCGGCTCAGCCGCCAGGTGCTGGAGGACGTGCCGGCGAGGGAACTGAAGGCCATTGCGGACGACCTGAAGCAGCAGATCGGCAGCGGCGTCGTGGCGCTGGCGGCGGTGAACGACGGCAAGGCGTCGCTGGTGGTGGGCGTCACCGACGACCTGGTGGCGTCGCTAAGCGCGGTGGACCTGGTGCGCCTCGGCGCGGCCGCGCTCGGCGGCAAGGGCGGCGGCGGCCGCCCCGACATGGCGCAAGCCGGCGGCCCCGACGGCGCCCGCGCCCCCGAGGCGCTGGCCGCTATCGCGGAGGCGCTGGCGGGTTAGCTCCGGCACTGCTCCAACCACGCCAAGGATTTGTTTCCCTTGACTCCACCTAACGTCTTCCGCTCGAATTTACGACGCCCGGATTACACCATCTATCCTATCCCAGAAAGCGATCTTATCAAATTCGACACGATCATACGGATAGCTTTCCTTCCCCGCACTTCCCAATACCACGGGGTTAACGTCGCAAAAATTTGATAGCACGACTAACGAAATCGCGGTCTCGTCCAAAAACACTTCCGTTTGGTGAAAAGATCCAATCGAAACGGAGTATTCCTCTCCTGCTTGACGAACTTCATCGATCACCTTTTCCACGGACACTCGTTGGTTTGACGCACTTATCACCGAATTGTCTCCGGCGTAAGAAACTGTATAGACGGTATAGTCAGCTCCACTCCTCAGACGATATTGCATATCTCTAACACGGCCTTCCAGAATATAACTCGATAAATCGTACGCATGGCTGTGTATGGGCCATTCCGGGTTCTTGGTTCGTCTCTCAAATTTTGGCCAATAGTGCAACCTCGTTGTGAATTCCTTCTCTTGCTCTCTAATGACACATGAAACAAAGCCAAGTGGATGCCATCTCGGTTGACAAGTCAAAGCCAATTCAGAAATATTATCTCGCAAATATGATAATTGCGAAATGGCTTCACTTTTCATATGGGTTCCTTGCCTCCCGACATGCTTTTACAATCTCCTTTGCCGTCAGATTTTCACATAATTCCTGCATGAATATTGCTGAGAAAAAGCTCTCAACATCATGTTCCTTGATGGCAGCGATTGTCGGACATTTTGAAAATCCTGATAGATCCAGACTTCTTCCCTGTTCCCGCTCATAACGCATCTTGAGGTCGAAATGGTTATACATAAAATGATTTTTTATCAATTTAAGTGCTGGGCGGCTACGGTCTCCAATAGTCAAAATCATTGCATCGTCGTTTGAGTCAATCCGGAGGGGGTCGAACACGGACAACAAAGAGAGTTCAATTGACATCTTTTTGTTCGCGACGTACCATGCACAATAGACGATGGTCACGACAACTTCTAAGGCGACCTTATCCGCATCATAGTATCCCTCCCCTCCGCTAGAACTAATACTATTTCTGTAGTCTGCATGCTTATCGCACAAGGGCTTGTTTAGCGGATCGATGATGCTGACGACAATTTGAACATTTGAACGTCCAGCTAAGGCGGGTAGAATCTTTCCCCTTAAGTGTCGGCCAAAGTTACCTGTGTATCTCCAGCGTAGGCTGCCTGCAAGAAGGTTTTCAATTTCTTGAGAAATATCATCTGGCGCCACATGATGCAATTCCTGCGAACTTGACACATTCGGAAGAAATGAAGTTACAATCCAAAATATAATGATAGACACGATTAATGCAGCTGACAATTCTTGCGCGTAGGCTGACGCGGTGGCCCGAATTGGAGCAGACAGCTCCGGCACAACAAAAACATCAATAAGGAAAAGAGCAACGGAAAGCACTGCTAAGAATGCAATAAAGAGACAGCGATGTTCTCTTGGAAGGCTCAGAATTGATTTGACGTCCACTTTCATTCCAGTTCAGAAATTTCGACCGGTCAATGGCGTACACTATAGTCGATTGAACGGCTTCGCAACAGTCGAGTATGGTCCGGCTCGGGGAGGTGTCGTGCTTTCAATCGGTGGTGGACCAAGACGATGGTGGCGATGCTGCTTGCGCCTATCTGTGGGTCTTCGGCAATACGATGCCCAGAAGGGGGCGCCGGGGCCGTTTTACCATTGGCAGGGGCCTAAGAAGGGTAACGGTGGAAGGCTTCCAGTCGTCAGCGTCCATATCGACCGTCGGCGTTGTAGGTCACGACGCTTTATTGTCTTCGGTGTTGTTGTCCGACCTCGTTAACGCTGTCGCGGTGCCTTGCCTCCCCTACTCCGCCGCCTCCTCCTGCCATTTGCGGGCTTCGTAGGCTTCGAGATTGTCGTCGGGGCGGTCCATGGAGAAGACGCTCTCGACCAGTGCGTAGTCCATGTAGCCGCAGCGCGCGATGGGGCGGTAGCGGCCCATATCGACCATGCCGTCCACGATGATCTCGTCCGAGATGTGGATGCCGACGACCCTGCCGAAGCAGGCATTGTTCTCGATCTTCGGGCTCGCGCCCGGCAGCCGCACGCGGAACAGGAACTCGCATTCGAGCGAGGCCGGCGCCTCGGCGACGCGCGGCGCGTTGACGATCTCCGACGGGACGGCAGTGAGGCCTGCGAGCGCGATCTCGTCCACATCCGGCGGCACATGGGCCGAGCTCGCGTTCATCGCGTCGCGCAGGTCCCAATTGCAGAGGTTCACCACGAAATCGCCGGTCTGCTCGATATTCTCGAGCGTGTCCTTGCGCCCGCCGCCGATGCGCGGGTTGTTGGGCGCGAACACGATAATCGGCGGCGATTCCGCCATGGCGTTGAAGAAGCTGTAGGGCGCAAGGTTCACCACGCCCTCGGCGCTCTTCGAGGAGACCCAGGCGACGGGGCGCGGCGCCACCAGCGCCTTGAAGGGGCTGTGCCGGAGGCCGTGCTTGCGGGGGTCGGAATAGAACATGGGATGCGGTGGCCCTTCCGTCAGATGCGCCGCCCGGCGCCTTCCCAATAGGGTTCGCGGAGCTTGCGTTTGAAGATCTTGCCGGTGTCCTCGCGGGGCAGGGAGTCGTGGAAGACGACCAGCCGGGGGTGCTTATAGCCTGCTATGCGCCCGGCGAGGAAGCCGTGCACCGTCTCCTCGCTGCACGCGCTGCCGGCCTCGCGCTCGATGGCGGCGGCCACCCGCTCGCCGTATTCGTCGTCCGGCACGCCGAACACGGCGCAGTCGCGCACGCCGGGGCATTCGATCAGCGCCGCCTCGATCTCCGCCGGATAGATGTTGACGCCGCCGGAGATGATCATGTCGCGGCGGCGGTCGTTCAGGAACAGGTAGCCCGCCTCGTCCATGTATCCCATGTCGCCATTGGTCACGAGGCCGTCATGCTCGACTCCGGCCCGCTTTTCCGGGTCGTTGTGGTAGGTGAAGGGCATCAGGTCCCGGTGGACGCAGTAGATGTCGCCCGTCTCGCCGGGGCCGAGGCGCTGCTTGTCGTCGCCATATATGACGATCTCGGCGTTCCGCATCGTGCGGCCCACCGTGCCCGGCCGCGCGAGCCACTCCCCGGAATCGCACCAGGTCACCAGGCCGGTCTCGGTCGAGCCGTAATATTCGACCAGCACCGGCCCCCACCACTCGATCATGGCGCGCTTGACATCCGGGGCGCAGGGCGCGCCCGCATGGATGACGCGGCGCAGCGAGGAGAGGTCGTAGCGCGCCCGCACCGCTTCCGGCAGCTTGAGGAGGCGCACGAACATGATCGGCGCCAGGAAGGCATGGGAGATACGGCGTTCCTCGACCAGTGCCAGGAACCGCTCGGCGTCGAAGCGCCCCATGAGCACCAGATGGCCGCCGGCGAGCCGGGACATCATGGCGTGGTTGTTCGGCGCGGCATGGTAAAGCGGTGCGGTGACGGCCGAGACCATGCCCGGCTGCAAGCCGTAGATCTCGGCAAGGAACGCCGCGATTATCTCGCGCTGCTCCGGCGTTGCCGGCTGGCGGCGCACACCCTTGGGCCGGCCCGTCGTGCCCGAGGTGTACATCATCGAGCCGGGCGGATTGAGCAGCGGTTCCGCGCAGGGCTCGTGGGCATTGAGCCAGTCCGGCCACTCGGAGAGCGCGATTGCGGGGATTTCCAGTTCGCCCAGCGGGGCCAGAAGCCGGGGATGCCCGACCAGGGCCTTCGCGCCGCTGTCGGCGAGGATGTAGCGGACCTCGTCCGGCGCCAGATGCCAATTCACCGGCACGGCATAGGCGCCCAGCATCCCGGCTCCATCGGTGACGGTGAACACCGCAGCGTCGTTGTAGAGCAGCCAGGCGACCGCATCGCCGGGGCCCACGCCGAGCGCGGCGAAGCCGGTTGCAGCCTGCGCCGCCCGGTCCGCAATTCCGGCGCCGTCGATAAAGCTGTCGTCCCCTCTCACCCAGCCGTCGGTCATCGCGTCCCCGTCTTCCCCGTTTCAGTCCCGCCAGCGCTTGTGGAACCACAACCAGTCTTCCGGCGCGCTGCGGATATCGGCCTCCAGCCGCGCGGCATAGCGGCTGACAATGCCGGCGTTCTCCCCCTCATAGGGCGGTTCGGCAAGCTTCTCGATCCGGCAGAGATAACGCCCGCGCCCGGTGCGCTGGCAGGAGAGGTAATAGACCGGCCATCCGAGCGCGCGGCCGATGCGGTCCGGTCCGGCGAAGAACGCGGTCTTCCGCCCGCAGAACTCGACCTCGCGGCGCTCGGCGGCGCCCGGCTGCTGGTCGGCCACCAGAACGAGCACCCCGCCTTCCTGCCGGCAGCGGAGCACTTCGCGGCGCGTTTCCCGTAGCGGCACCAGCGTCCCGCGGAAGCGCCCGCCGATGGCGTTCAGCATGCGGTGCAGGACGGCCCCGTGCGGCTCCTTGTAAACCACGAAGAGCGGCGCGCGCACGACTTCCGTCAAGGCGCTGACCGCCCAGAGCATGTTGCCGTGATGGGCCGCCAGCACCAGCGCGCCGCCCTCCTGCAGCGCCTCCGCGCCTTCCAGGCGAACGCGCGCGCGCAATTGCGTCTTCGGCATCGTCAGCAGGCGGACCGATTCCATCGCGACATCGGCGGAGGCGGCGTAAACGCGCCGTGTCAGCGTCCGGAACTCCGCGCCGGGGAAGACGGCGGCGAGGTTGCGTTCGGCCACGCGCCGCCGGCTCGGCACAGCCGCGCGGACGAGCGGGATCAGCAGGCGTCCGACAGGGTAGAGGCATGCGAGCGGCAGGCGGCTGGCGATGCGCAAGGCGGCGAACAAAGCGGCGATACCCCGTCCTTTCCGGCCGTCCGGGCGCGGTGCGGGGCAGGATAGGGGCCGGCACCCGCCATGCAAGAGGGAGGGCCGCTGCCCTCCCGTCACGCCCCCGGCGGCACGTCCAGCGTCGGGTTGCGGTCGAAGAAGCCGTCGGCCTCCAGCCGGAAGCCGGTGCGGGCGACCGGCTGCACCGGCCAGTCCTCCAGGCGCGGCAGGTGCAGCAGGCCGAAACTGTGCCACAGCACGATGTCGGTATCCTCGATGGACCGGCCCTGCTCGATCCATGTTGCGATGGTCTCCGAGCCGTCGCTCTGGTTGACGAAGCGGCCGGCCGGATAGCGCTCGCCGGGGTCGTAGGGCGTGCACCAGAGATGGTTGAAGATGAACGCGGCGCGCTTCGCCATCCCCGTTTCGGGATGGAGCCACGGCCGCAGCATGCCGGTGGCGTGCAGCCGGTAGGCCGTCGGCCGGCCGAGCGCGTTGGTCGCCGAGGCGCTTTCCACCTTCCATAACCGTTCGGTATCGGCGTTGCGGGTCCGGCCCGTTTCCGTCTTCAGCACCGTCCGCTCGGCCCGGAAGGCGTTGCCGTTCGGGTTGCCCTCGCCCATCGGCGGCTGCACCACATTCATCTCGACCAGCCGGTTGGCGTCGCCGTCCACCGCCATGTCGAGCCGGGCGCAGAACAGGTGCTGGTGGTTGGGCGCGGTCACGCCCGGCATGATCTCCGTGCCGTAATCGGCGCCGGATATCGCGTTCAGGCCCTGGGTATTCATGATGCCGGTCGCCTTCACGTCCAGCTCCAGCGTCCCGTCCATATGGAAGGTCCAGTAGAAGGCATATTCGTAGTTGCCGACCGTCGAGACCATGGAGACCAGCAGCCTGCGCGCCCGGCGGTGCTCCATCTCGTCGGTCATGTAGTCGGTATGCTTCCACAGCATCCCGTCGTCTTCCTCATGCAGGCAGATCGCGTTTTCGACCACCGCCGGCTCGCCCGAGGTCAGCGTGAACACGCCGTCGAAATAGTGGATGTGCCCGCGGCAGTCGCAGCCCAGCTTCAACGGGTTGGCCAGCTGGCCGAGGCCGTATTCGCCGACGTCGAAGGCGTTCTTGCGGTAGTGGTTGAAGGACGGGTCGCCGTAGGGCACGACCATTTCCGAGATCGAGGCGCGCCAGACGAGCGGCCGCCAGGGCGCCTTCTCGCCGCCGCGCACCCGGATGTCGTTGAGCACCAGGCCCTCGCGCGGATGGAACTCGACATGGAATTGCCAGTTGGCCCAGGTGACGACCCGGTCCTCCACGATGAAGGACGTGCCGTCGGGCTGGGAAATCTCGATGGGCTTCAGGTCGCTGCGAAGGATTTCCGCGATCTCCGGCCGCGCGGCCTGGTAGTTCGAAGACGCCATCGGCACCTTGTGGACCGCATGGTCGATGACGCGCACGACCTCGACGCGGTTCAGGTCGAACAGCACGTTCAGGCCCTCGACCGGGTGGGCATAGCCGTTGTCCGACGGATCGACGCGCAGATAGACCAGACAGTGCACCAGCCGCCGGCCTTCCTCGTCCCCGAAGCCGAAATTGCCGGCGGAGAAGGGATCGACCTGTATGTTCGAGAGGTCGGTCACGCCGCGCCTGGCCATCGCCGCGATGAAATCGGGATGCTGCGGCACCGTCTCGGCGCAGACCATTAGCTCGTCGACATTGATCGCCGGGCGGGCGCCGGGCACGTCGGTCGCCGACTCCACGGCGCCGCCGACCAGATCGACGACCAGTTCGCTGACACTGTCGGCGGCAGTGTCGTAGATGCTGACATAGGCCTTGCGGCTGCCGCCGGCCTTGCCGGCCGCGATCCCGGCCCGGCACTCGGCCTTGTCCGGATAGTGCAGCCGGATCGTTTCGAACTTCGTCGTCGCGGTCCATCCGTCCCACGCCCGGACGATGCCGCCCGCCGCCTCGATCTCCGCCGGGGTGAGCGCGTTCAGCGGATGGGCACCGCGCTCGGTCGCCGGGGTGTTGTTGCTGGTATTCGCCATCGATTGTGTCCTTGATGGGCGGGCGTACAACCGCCCGGCTGCCAGGAAAACGAGACTATGCGCCGAGCTTACGCGGCTTAGAACGGAATCCCTTCAGGTTGCACTGCATGTCGGGCCGAGCCCAAAATCGTCACCCCGGCCCCCGAGCCGGGGTCCATCTCCCAACCTTCTTGCCAACTTGCAGCGGCAGAGCTGGGCCCCGGCTCGGGGGCCGGGGCGACGGTGTTTGCAATCCCTTCGTTCCGGTCCAACACGGTCGGACACCGCGCTAGCTGCCGGTGAAGACCGGGCGGCGTTTTTCCATGAAGGCGGTGCGGCCCTCGCGGTAGTCGGCGCTGTCGAAGCAGGCCTTGGCCAGCGCCTCCATCAGCCCGGCCTCGCGCTCCTGCCGGTCGGCCATGACCTCGCGGATGGTGAGCTTGGACGCGCGGATCGAGAGCGGCGCATTGACGGCGAGCCGGGCGGCGTAGTCGCGCACATGGCCCTCCAGCTCGGCCGCCGGCAGCACGCGGTCGATCAGGCCGACCGCATAGGCTTCCTCCGCCGGGAGCCGCCGGCCCGAGAACAGGATGTCCTTGGCGCGCGCTGGCCCCACCAGCCCCACGAGGCTGCGCACATTCTCGAAATTATAGGCGATGCCGAGCCGGGCGGCCGGGATGCCGAACTCGGAACCCTCGGCGGCGAAGCGCAAATCGCAGGTCATGGCGATGCCGAGGCCGCCGCCGAGGCAGAAGCCGCGGATCATCGCGATCGCCGGCTTTTCCGAGCCCGCGAGGCGCTGGCGCCCGGCCTCGGTCGCGGCCGTATAGCGCGCGGCGGCCGCCGCGTCGGAACGGTTCTTCTCGAACTGCGAAATGTCGGCCCCGGAAACGAAGGCGCGGTCCCCGGCGCCCTTCAGCACGATGACGCGCACCTCCGGGTCGGCCTCGAAATCGGCGAGGATGGCGTCCGCGCCCTGCCACATCTCCATCGACATGGCGTTGCGCCGGGCCGGATTGTTGAACGTCATCCAGCCGATCCCGGCCTCCTTCTCGGCCAGCATCCTGCCGTCGGCATAGTCCATTCGGGCGCTCCCCGCTTGCATGCACTGTCCTGCGCCCTTCGGTATAGCCCGGATTTCTCACCAAGGTCACGGCCTGCGTCGCGTCCAGGCGTTCGCTCCGCAAGGAGCGGGCCGAAGAGCGTAGCGGGGCTACGGTCGAGGTCCGCGACGCCGCGGGCGGGCGGCTGGGCGCGACCCGAAGGGCGGCGCTGTCGGGCCGGCATGGTGCGTCGATCCGCTTGCCCGATGCCCCGCATCGTGCGCCCACGCGCGTGTACGCGCGATGCGCTGCGCGGCTCTCCTACCCTACCGGCCCGACAGCGCCGCGCAGACCATGGCCTTGGTGAGAATTCCGGGCTGGCCCGGTCAGCCCGCGGCCGCATCCTCTCCGCGCCGGGTCTTCGCCACTTCCTTGATGCGGTCGAACTCCGCGCGGCGCCGCGCGACCTCCTCCGGCGGCACGAGGTCTATATTGGAGAAGTCCCGCTTCCAGGACGGGTCGTCCGACCAGGTGAGCGGGTTCCGCACGGTCGTATTCGGGCCCGGAGCGCTTTCCAGAAGCCGGAGCGCCAGCGCGAGCGTTGCGCGCTGGGACTCGGGGTCGTGCGGGCGCCCGGCCGGATTGCCGAGCGGGAAGTCGCTGAACAGGAAGCGCGGCACGCCGGCATGTTCCACGATGTCCTTGGCGCAGCCCATGACGACGGTGGGGATGCCGGCGGCTTCGAGCGTGCGTGCAACCAGACTCACGGTCTGGTGGCACACCGGTCAGTTGGCGGCGAGTACGACCGCGTCGGCCCCGTCCTCGCGGCAGCGCACCAGCAGTTCGGGCGCATCCGCCTCGATGGTCGCGCCATGGCTGCGGTTGGTGGGCGCGCCGTGGAAGCGCGGCGCGACCTCTCCGATCCGGCCTTCCCGAGCGGCGGCGCGGAGCGCGCTGAGCGGGAACCAGCTTCCGATATCCTCGGCCGCGGTGTGGTCGCGGTCGATGGCGATATGGGAGATGCGCAGGTCCGGGTCCGACATGCTGTCGCCGGAATAGACGCTGTAGAACTTCGCCGCCGCGTTGTAGGGCGCACCCGGCCCCTGGTCGCCCTTGTCCGGCTGGTAAGGCGCCGCTGTCGTAATCAGTGCGACGCGCGACTCCGCCAGCGGCTTCTCCAGCGCCGCGAAAGGCGTCTCGACATAATGCGCCCACTCATAGGGCTTGCCGTAGCCGAGCGTCTCGTAATAGCGGCGGATACGGTCCAGATAGGGAATCGGCCGGTCCTCCGCCGGCGCGAAGCCGAAACGCCCGCTCATGGCTGTTTCCTTCTCTGCATCGTCGGGTCCCTTTCCATGATCGTAACGCCCTAACGTAAACTCGTTAGGTTCACAAAAACGTCCGAATGACTGCTGCTGCAAAGCTCACCATAGCTACCGATGTAAGGCCCACAAGCCACCGTAGCTGTGACGCCTCTTTCCGCTCTATGAGCGCCTTGATTTCGGAAATATCTTCGCGGGTTGCCGTGTATTCCAGCTTGGTTTCGATCCGCGCCAAACGCCGGTTTAGCAACTTTGCTCCGGGCCCAAAACGCATTACCGGTTCGGCACTGCTATCCGCTGTCCGGGCCCATGCCCTTGGCGGCGAGCTCCTGCACCGCCTCCGGCGCCTTTTCGAGATGGCCGAGGCCCATGCCGCGCAGCACGTGGCCGGCCTTTGTGAACTGGATCTTCGTGTAGGTGGTGAGCTCCACCCGGTTGCCCCAGGGGTCGAGGAAGTCGGTGAACGGCCCTTCGAGGAACGCGACGCCCATCTCCTCCAGCCGCCGGATGGCGAGCTCCTTGTCGTCCACGGCGATGCCGAAATGGCGGCTGTCGTCCGGCCCCTGGCGGCGGCCGGCCGAGAAATTGATGAACTGGTCGCCGAAATAGACGAAGGCCGCCCGCTCGCTCTGCCGCGCAATCTCGAGTTCGAGGAAGCCGCCGTAGAAGTCCAGCGCCTGCTGGATGTCGCCCACTTCGAGCGCGACATGGTTGATGCCGACCGGTACCGCCTTGCCTGTCATCGTCCCGTCTCCGTGTTGTGCCGCCGCCGGCTCATGCGGGCGCGAACATCGGCTCGCCCGGCTCCGGCATTTCGGCCGCCAGCACATTCTCGCTGAGCGAGTTGGTGATGAACAGCGTGCGGCCGTCCGGCCCGCCATAGGCGACATTGGTGGTGAGCGGGCCGCCGTCGCAGGCGACCGCCCGGTGCGTCGGCAGGCCGTTCGCCGACCAGAGCCAGACCTGCCCGCCGCCCGCATGGGCGACGGCGACATTGCCGGCCCGGTCCACGGCCATGCCGTCCGGCCCCATGCCGCCGACGAGCCGGCAGAACAGGCCGACGCGATGCACCGTGCCGTCCTCGCGGAACGGCACCCGCCAGACCGCGTTGTCGCGCGTGACGGCCACATAGAGCTCCGTCTCGGCCGGGTTCATGACGAGGCCGTTCGGGCTCGGCGCATTGGAAACCAGGCAGTCGAGCCGGCCCGAGGCGGAGAGCCGAAAGACGCGCCCGGTCGGGTCGTGCAGGCCGCTGGTGCCCTGGTCGGTGAAGTAGAGGTCGCCGTTCGACGCGAAGAACAGGTCGTTCAGCCCCTTGTAGCCGGGCAGGCGGTCGGGCCCGAGGAACGTCTCGACGCGGCCGTTCACGGGATCGACGACCATGACGCCGTTCTGCCGGTCGGCGACGAACAGCCGCCCGTCGCGGTGCAGCTTCATGCCGTTGGGGTGGCCGTCATACGCGGCCGTCACCGACCAGCCGCCGTCGGGCGCGAGCTTCAGGATGCGCCCGAAGGCGATATCGACCATGTGGAGATTGCCGTCGCCGTCGAAGGCCGGCCCTTCCAGGAAGGAGCCGACCCGATGGCCGCGGAAGATCTCGCGGGTAAACGCGCTCTCGCGGTCCGTGACGCGGAGCTCATCCGGCAGGACGGCGTGGATGCGGGTCTCGATGACCTTCGGTTCGGGGACCATGGGCGGGGCTCAGACCTTCTCGAGTTTCTGGAGGGTGCGCAGCCAGCGGGGCCTCGGTTCGTCCCCGAAGCTTGACGGCCAGTTGGTGTAGGCGACCTCGCCGACATAGATGTCGCCCCGGCTGTCCACGGCGAGGCCGTGCGGGGCGAGGAACTTGCCGGGCTCCTGCCCCGGCCCCGCTTCGCCGCCGAGCCGGGCGACCAGCTCGCCCTCATTCGTGACGATGGAGAGGCGCGGGCCCAGATTGGGGTAGTTGCGGCTGACGGCCATGCCCGGCCCGAGCTCGCCGATGAAGCAGTGCGGGCAGGAGCCGCGCGGCATGTAGAGGCCGCAGGGCCGGTGGAGGTTGTTCCACTGCGCCTCGTAGCGTCCCTCCGTGTCGAATACCTGGACGCGGTGGTTCTCGCGGTCGGCGACATAGATCCAGCCGTCGTCATCGGCGGTGATGTTGTGGACGATGTTGAACTGTCCGGGGTCCGAGCCGCTTTCGCCCCAGCTCTTCACCAGCTTGCCGTCGGGCGTGTATTTGTGCACGCAGGCATTGCCGTAGCCGTCGGAGACGAACAGGTGCCCGTCCGGCGAGATTGCGGTGTGGGTGCAGCGGTGGAACGGCTCGTTGCTCATGAAGGGCGCCGGCGTTCCGGGCACGCCCAAGGTCATCAGCACCTTGCCTTCCGGCGTGCAGCGCTTGACCGTGTGGCTGCCGTCGTCGGTGAGGTACAGCGTTTCGTCCGGGCCGATATGGATGCCGTGGGCGCGCGGATACTCCCCCTCGCCCCAGGACCGCAGGAAATTGCCCTCGCGGTCGAAGACGATCATCGGGTGCTCGCCGCGATTGAACGCATAGACCCGGTCCTTGCTGTCCACCGCCACGGCCGC
Organism: Alphaproteobacteria bacterium; assembly: GCA_965261985.1. Classification (GTDB taxonomy): domain Bacteria; phylum Pseudomonadota; class Alphaproteobacteria; order Bin95; family Bin95; genus Bin95. The sequence goes on along the minus strand of OZ253490.1, from coordinate 988,771 downwards.
GACATCGCGGAACTCCCAGCCCTCGGGCAGCTTCGCCCAGTCCTCGACGACCCGGTAGCGATGCTCGCCGCTGCCCAGAATGACCGACATGACACTCTCTCCTCCCTATAGCGCAAGCCGCGATTGTCCAACGCCCGCCCCGGCGCGGCAAGCGGGAAGAACGACAAGACGGGACGAAGCGCGGCCGCGGCCGGCCTCAGGGCCAGAGTGCGTCCAGGGGAAAGGTCACCGCCTCGAAGGGCGGAAAGGAAACCGGCTCGTCGTCCTTCGCCGAAGCCACCGGCGACCACGCGCCGTTCCGCAAGGCAAACGCCTCAAGCGTCCGCGCCAATGGATCGACGAACCAAAGATGCCCGATCCCTTCCCGCGCATAGATCGGGCGCTTCTCCTCAAGATCGAACTTCCGCGTCGAGGGGGACAGCACCTCGCATACCCAGTCCGGCGGCAGGGTGAAAAAGGCCTCATCCGGAGGCTCCGGCAGACGCTCCCGGCGCCAGCCCGCGAGGTCGGGCACGAGAATGTCCTTGCCGAAATGGAGCTCCGGCTCGTCGATAATCCACCAGCCGCCCGGACCGCCCCGTCCCCTCTGGAATGGACCGCCCAGTTCCATACCGAGGGACGACCCCGCCACTGCGTGCCGAATCGCCGGCCTGGGCTGGAGGTGGAGCCCGCCGTCCACGATCTCCGCCACCATGTGCGGCGGCGCATTGAGAACGTCCCGGTAGGTCGCCCGGCGTGCCGGACCTGAACGGCGCAGCGTCGCACCTGCGCTCATTACCGCTGCCTCTCCACTTCCCGGTGCTCCGCCATGCTACCCCTGAGCGGTTCCCGTGTCACTGTCCCGCCCCCTACCGCCGCGCCTGGAAGAACGCGGTGAGGAGGGCGGCGGCTTCGGCTTCCATCAGGCCGCCGACGACCTCGGGGCGGTGGGTGCAGGTCTCGCGGTCGAAGATGCGTGCGCCGTGGTCCACGCCGCCGCCCTTGGGGTCCCAGGCGCCGAAAACCAGCCGGGCGATCCGGGCATGGGCGGCGGCCTGGGCGCACATCGCGCAGGGCTCGAGCGTCACCACCAGCGTGCAGCCGTCGAGGCGCGGCCGGCCGAGCCCCTGCGCCGCGCGGCGCAGCGCCAGCACCTCCGCATGGGCCGTCGGGTCCGCGCCCGCCTCGACCTCGTTATGCGCCTCTGCGAGCGCTCGCCCGTCGGGATCGAGCAGCACGGCGCCGACCGGCGCATCGGCGGGAACGCGGGCCGCGGCCGCCTCCGCCAGCGCGAGCGCCCGTTGCATTGCCGCTCGAAGCGTGTAGATGGGCGCCATGGCGCGCCTTCCAGTCATCGGCCTCACCGTCGACCGGGAACCCGCCGGCGGCTATTCCAGCCTGCCGTGGTATGCGTTGCGCTGCAACTATGCGGGCGCGGTGAGCGCGGCCGGCGGCATCCCGCTGCTGCTGCCGCACGAGACGGCCCATGCCGGAGCCTATCTCGACCGCATCGACGGGCTGGTGGTGACCGGCGGAGCCTTCGATGTCGATCCGGCGCTGTTCGGCGCGGCCGAGCGCCATGAAGCCGTCTCGCTGAAGCCCGGACGCACGGATTTCGAGCTCGCCATGGTCCGGGGCGCGCTCGCCCGCGACATGGCCGTGCTCGGTATTTGCGGCGGCCAGCAATTGCTGCATGTGGCGCTGGGCGGGCGGCTGATCCAGCACATTCCGGACGAGGTGCCGGGCGCGCTCGCCCATGAGCAGCCGAACCCGCGCACCGAGCCCGGCCATGCGGTCGCGGTGGAGCCCGGCACGCGGCTCGCCGAAATCGTCGGCAAGGACACGCTGCATGTGAACAGCGCCCACCACCAGGCCGCGGCCGACGAGCCGCCGGGCGTCACCGTCAATGCGCGCGCGCCGGACGGCGTGATCGAGGGCATCGAGGCGCCGGACTACCGCTTCTGCCTCGGCGTGCAGTGGCACCCGGAGTTCCATATAGACCGAGGCGACGCGCGCATCGTCGAGGCCTTCGTGGCGGCGGCGCGGGACGCCATGCCGTGAGCGAGGACGGCGGCGGCGCTGCCTCCGCGGGCGAGCGCATCGCAAAGCGCATCGCCCGCGCCGGCGTCTGCTCGCGGCGCGAGGCCGAACGGCGCATCTTCGAAGGGCGCGTGAGGCTTAACGGACGGACCCTGCCGGACCCGGCGGTCAATGTCAGGCCCGACGACCTGGTCGAGGTGGACGGCGCGCCGCTGCCGGACCCGGAGCCGGCGCGGCTCTGGCGCTACCACAAGCCCCCCGGCCTGGTGACGACCGACCGCGACCCGGAAGGCCGGCAAACCGTCTTCGACAGCCTGCCGGCGCATCTGCCGCGCGTGGTGAGCGTCGGGCGGCTCGACCTCGCCTCGGAAGGGTTGCTGCTGCTGACCAATGACGGGGGGCTCGCCCGCGACCTCGAACTGCCGGCGCGCGGCTGGGTCAGGCGATACCGGGCACGGGTGCGCGGGCGGGTGGACGAGTCCCGGCTGGCCCGGCTGGCCCGGGGCGTCGAGATCGACGGCCAGCGCTACGGGTCGATCGCGGCCAGCCTCGACGAACAGCGCAGCGGCAATGCCTGGCTCACCGTCAGCCTCGCCGAGGGGCGCAACCGCGAGGTCCGCCTGGTGCTGGAATATCTCGGCCACCCGGTGAACCGCCTGATCCGCATCGCCTACGGCCCCTTCCAGCTTGGCAACCTCCCGCGCAGCGCCGTCGCGGAGATCAGACGCAAGGCAATACGGGAGCAACTCGGGCGGGATGTGTGACGGTTGCAGCAGGCTTTCGGCGCATGCAGGATCATGCTAGATACACCGATAGTATGACGATCCGCACCGATAGCGGGGGCAGGCATGGCGACCGTGCGCAAGACCATCACGCTGACCGACCGGCAGGATCGATGGGTCAAGGCCCGAATCGCGGCCGGCGGCTTCACCAATGACAGCGAGTATATCCGCGACCTGATCCGCCGGGACCAGGAACGAACCGCCGGATACCGGGAGCTTGAGGCCGCGATCCGGGAAGGCATCGACAGCGGCACAAGCGACAGGACGGTCGCGCAGATCATGGACGAGGTCGAGGCCCGACTCCGCGCCGATAGCCGCCTTTAGACTGACGCGGAGGGCGGCTGTTCCATGACCGCCTCCGCCGACCATCCATTGCTCGCAAACGGATGCAGCCTAACCCGCTCTATATTGTGCATAACATCGATGAAAATGCTCTGTAATCTTCCGTGACTTCTTGAAGTTTCCCCCGATTCAATAAGCTCACATATTCCGCGAACGCTCGAGCCTGACAATTAATTTGCTTCTTCGGGTTGAATTCAATGTCCGTGAACCCATCGTAGCAAGCATTAATTTTTACCCACTCGGACCAATCCTTAATCGATCTTATATAGAGCCAATCATAAAATGCGTTGGCCGGCGACAGCGGATATATTTCTCCATCAAAGCAAAACTCTTCCAGCTTCCCGCAATCGATTTCCCTAATGTATCGTTTTGCTTCTCTCGGAGAAAGGTCGAAAATACTCTCGTGCGGACCACCATATTCGAACACTTTGGAGCCCTGATAAACGCTTTCCAAATAACATTCTCTCCCTTCGATATCTAATTTTATACTAAAGGCACTTAACTTCTTGCCGATTTGGTTATCGGATTTCGTAGAAATCTCCAAAACTCTTTCAATGCCAAAGCGTCCCGCTTCGACATGAAGTGACATTATATTCTTCCTTTTCTGAGCGTCAGAAAAACCAGGAGCCCATTTTATTTCACACAATTGCTCTCGTGCAAGCACAGTACCATCGTAGTTAGGGATGAATACTGGTCTGAGTGCCATCTAAAATACAACTTTTATGAGGTCACTAGGCACAGAATCTGGTATCAAGACTTCACATTTTTCGGCCTTCCTTAGACGATTTTGAATCTCAGGATCAAACCAATCAGTTCTCGTATAGAGGACTTTCACGTCAAGCCTTTCAATTGCCTCCGGTAATAAAATTATATCTACATAATTCGAATTTGCAATTCCAAACGCTATTTTCACTCCTTCTATCTTCAATACATCTGGAGATATTCCCAGATATCGAGGATTCGGAAGCCGGCCGCTCTTTTATGCAAGATACTTCATTGGATGATTTCTCGTCATACATAAGTTCACGTAAAGATTGATGCCTCGAAGATTGTCGAGCTGCCAGCTTAATTCGTTTCCTCCTGTTGTATGAGGTGGCCATATACCTTCCTTTGACATTCTCTCCTTTGATAGCAGACCGCGATTGCGAATAGATGGAAAATTTGCTTCATCTGTAAAGTGATACAAATACCTGTGCTGTGAGCTTTTATTGATAAGCTCAATTATTTGATTTACATTCATCGCAATTCTCTAAAATTACCTGCCCGCGTTTCGTTGTGATAAACACACCGGCGGGCCCTACCCGGCGGTTACCCGATAATCGTTCCTTTTACAGGCTGGGTCAAGGTGGCCGAACAAGGTTTACGCAGGCATTACGCTATCCAGCTCCGACAAGTTCCGCCGGGCAGCCAGAATCTCCCGGACTTCGGCGAGGCGGCCGGGGCGGTCGAGGGCGAGGACGGCTTCTTCCAGCCGCCGGGCGGTTTCCGGGGAGAGGTGGCGGGTTGCGAGCGCTCGGTATTTCGCCCGGATATCCGCCTCCGGGACCGGGTTTGCGGGGTCGCCGATGGGGATGGGCTGCTGGCCCGCGAGCACCCGGCCGTCCCGCGTCCGCACGGTCAGCACGGGTTCGTCTTCGAGCGAGCGGCTTTCGTCGGCCTCCAGCGTGACCTTGCCCGCGAGCGCCTCGATCTCGGGATTGCCGATCCACTTCTTGGTGAAGAACTCGTAGCCCGCTTCCCCGTGCAGGAAGGCGACGGCCACACTGTAGGGCAGGCTGAACTGGGCCTCGATCCGCGTCCTCGGGACGCCGAGCCCGAGCTGGCCCTTCTGGACCGGCGTGCAGAGGACATGGACGCTCTCGATATCCTCCGCCCGCAAACCGTGCCTCAGCCGGAAGTCGAGCGCCACGTCCAGCGCGCTGTGGATGCCCCGGCAGCAGGCATAGACCTTGACCCCTGCCCAGCCTATGCGGAAATCCGTGCCCAGGCCCTCCGCCGCGCCGCGGGCCGCCGGTGTCATCCCCTCGCCGTAAAGCGGGAAATAGCCGCCGCGCTCGGCTTCCAGCACGGCGACCGGGCCGGTGAAGCCCTCCCGCGCGAGAAAGGCCGCCTGCAGGCCCATCTGGGCTGCAACGCCGGCGTGGTAGCGCTTGCTCATCGCGCCGTCGCTGTTGAACGCCCAGGTGCCGCCGGTGAAGCTGCCGGCGATGCCGAGCGCCCAGACCGTCCGTTCCTCGTCGAGGCGCAGTAATTTGGCAACCGCCGCCGCCGCCGCATAGCTGCCGAGCGTTCCCGTCGTATGCCAGCCGGTGGCGTTGTGGCGGCGGTATCCGCCCGCGCCGTCCAGCAGCCGGCGCCCGACCTCGTAGCCGAACGCCATGCCCTCCAGGAAGCGCCTGCCGTCCGCTTCCCCGCCGGCGTCCGCCGCCGCCATCAGCGCCGGCACCGTGACTGCGCCCGAATGGTCCACCCCGTGGAAATCGTCGAGCTCGAGCGCATGGGCGGCGGTGCCGTTGACCATCGCGGCGGTGCCGGGCTGGGCAGCCTCGCCGGTGCCCCAGAGCGAGGCGTTGCCGCCGCCGGGAGAAAGCGCGCGCGCGGCGCGGAGCGCGATGCGGGCCTCCTCGGTATCGAGCCCGGCAAGGGCGCAGCCGAGCAGGTCGAGCGCCAGCAGCTTCGCGTAATGCCGGTCGTCCTCCGGCACGTCGTCGAGCGAGAAGGAGGCGCCGAACCGCGCGAATTCCCCGGTGAGCGTGCCGGCCTGCTGCGCCCTCATCGCACCGTCCATGCTAGCCGGGCGCCCCCGCCTCGTGCTCCTCCACGAGGCGGTCGAACTCGGCGGACCACTCCCGCTTCCAGCGGGTGCGCAGGCCGTCGTCGATCCAGGCGCCGTCCAGGCCGTTCAGCATGAAGCCCCGGAGGTCGGCCGGCGAATAGCCGAAATCCGCCATCATGCTCAGCCAGCAGCGGGTCGGGTCGGTCCGGTGGAAGGCGGGGTCGTCCGTGTTGGGGTGGATGCGGAGCCCCGCCCGGCCCATGCGGCGGATCGGGTGCGCGTCGGCCCATTCGGCCTTGTCGAGCGTGCGCAGGTAGTAGCTGTTGGTGGGCACGACGGTGATGACGATGCCCTCGGCCGCGCAGCGGGCCACCAGGTCGGGATTGTCCAGAATCGTGTAGGCATGGTCGAGGCGCTCCACCTGCAGCAGGTCGAGCGCCGTCTCGACATTGTTCCAGGGCATGCCGAACTCGCCCGCATGCGCCGTCACCCGGAACCCGGCCTCCCTCGCCAGCCGATAGGCCTCGGCGAACTTCTCCGGCGGGTTGTCCACCTCGCGGTAGTCGATGCCGATGCCGGGCACGCGCGGGTCGCGGTCGGCGGCCATCAGGCGCACCATCCGGGCCGCATCTTCGGGCGGGGCCTCCCGGTCGATGCTCGGGATAAGATTGCTCCTTATGCCGAAGTCCCGTTCCGCATCCGCCATGCCGGCGAGGACGGCGGCCTGCAACTCGCCGTAGGAGAGGTCCGTGTTGTGCAGGTTGCCGGTCGGGTTCCAGTAAATCTCCGCATAGCGGACTGTGTGGGCGGCGGCGTCCTCCAGATATTCGCAGGCGATCTGCCGGAAGTCCGCCGGCCTCTTCAGGATATGCGCCTCAAGCTCGCGGAAGATTGCGAGCACGCCCACGGGCTTCTCGCCCCGGATATAGAACTGCTCGATTTGCTCTTCGGTCGTGCGCGCGCCGTTGCGCGCCGCCATCGCCTTCATCGTCGCCTTCCGCACGGTGCCGAGCAGGTGGCAATGGAGCTCCACCTTCGGGATTCGCTTCAGAAACGCCTGCAGATCGCCCACTGTCCCGCTCCCGCCAGCGGTTGCGTGTCTCGGCCACGGAAGGGAGGTTACAGGACTTTCCCTTTCGCCGGAAACGCAGCCGGGCGCTCGGGCCGCCGCCCCGGACCGGGCCTGCTGCTTGTCCGCGTTGCAGCCTCATGTTAGCTTTTCGTATGCTGGTGGCGAACGGCGGCGCCCGGTCGACCTCTTTCCGTAGCGCTGCCAGACGTCAGCGGGATATGTCGCACGTTGCGCACCGTCTCGATCGCCATGCACGAACCTGAGGAGATAACGAACATGAATCACTTGCCGAAAAAAGCTTTGCTGGGCCTGGCGCTTGTGTTCGGCGCGAGTGCGGCAATGGCGGACTGCGGAGACGTCCAGATCGCGGAGATGAATTGGGCCTCTGCCGAGTTGATGGCCAATGTCGACAAGCTCATCCTCGAAAAAGGATACGGCTGCAACGTCTCGCTGATTCCCGGCGCTACCATGCCGACCTTTACCTCTCTCAACGAAAAGGGCGAACCGGACGTCGCGCCGGAGCTTTGGATCAACGCCGTGCGCGTTCCCCTGAAGGTCGCGTTGGAAGAGGGCAGGATGATATCCGCCAACGACGCCCCCATCACGGGCCTGGGCGAGGGTTGGTGGGTTCCGCCCTACGTCGCGGAAAAACACCCCGAACTCAAGACCGTGCTGGATGTGTTGGCGCGTCCCGATCTCTTCCCGGATGCGGAGGATTCCTCAAAGGGTGCGTTCGTAGGATGCCCCGCCGGCTGGGGCTGCCAGCTCACCAACGCAAACCTGTTCCGCGGGTTCAAGATGGCAGAAAAGGGTTGGAGGCTCGTGGACCCGGGTTCGGCAGCCGGGCTGGATGGCTCGATGTCCAAGGCGGTCAACCGCGGCGAGAACTGGTTCGGCTACTACTGGTCGCCGACCGCCCTGATCGGCAGGCACAAGATGGTCAAGCTCGATTTCGGCGTGCCGTTTGTCGGCAGCGAGCACTGGGATGGCTGTATCGTCAAGCCGGAACAGGATTGCGCAGATCCGCAGGCGTCGGCCTGGACGGAGTCGGAAGTGCATACCGTGGTCACCGCCGACTTCGCGGAGCAAGCCGGCGAGGAGGTAATGGGATACCTGAAGAGTCGCGTCTTCCCCGGTGACGTGATGAACGGCATGCTGGTCTACATGGACGAGAACCAGGCCGAAGGGGCGGATGCCGCGGCGGAATTCCTGCGCGTTCACGGTGACGTGTGGAAACCTTGGGTGTCCGCCGAAGTCGCCGCGAAAGTGATGGGGATGTAACAAGGGTCTCGAAGTCAGCTCGATTGCTTGACTCGAAAAGAAAAAGCCCGCCTGGACCCGTTCCGGCGGGCTTTTTTGCCCGCTAACGCCGGATCGGAATTGCGTTTGAAAGAACTCTTTTTCGAACCCGACGGGAGGTCTGCATGGATTTCCTGATAGAATTTCCCACGATGGACCGGCAGGATCTTCGTGACCTGAAGAAGGCAATTGACAAGGGGTTTCGAGACTTTTCCCGGGAATTCGGTGAGACAATTGAGAACTTTTTCGAGCCGTTGCTCTGGTTTCTCGTCTGGTTCGAGAAGGTGTTGATCGCGACACCGTGGCCGGTGATCGTTCTGGTAGTCGCAGGGTTGGCCTGGCTCGGCTCGCGCAGCAAGGCGGTCGTCGCCGGTAGTATGTTGTCGTTCTTCGCGATCGGCTATTTCGGCATGTGGCACGACACGATGTCCACCCTTGCAATCATCTCGGTTGCAACATTGCTGTGTATCGCGGTCGGCATCCCGCTCGGTATCCTGATGGCGCGCTCCGACCGGATGCAGACGGCGATTACGCCGGTGTTGGACATCATGCAGACTATTCCCGCGTTCGTTTACCTCATACCGGTCGTCATGCTGCTCGGCATCGGCAAGGTGCCGGGATTGATCGCGGTGTGCATCTACGCGATTCCACCGATCGTGCGCCTGACCAATCTCGGCATACGGCTCGTCGAAAAGGAAGCGCTGGAGGCTGCCGACGCCTTCGGTGCCGACTACAGGCAGAAGTTGTTCGGCGTGCAGATTCCCTTGGCGCTGCCCAACATTTTTGCCGGAGTGAATCAGACCATCATGATGGCGCTGTCCATGGTGGTGATCGCATCGATGATCGGTGTCGCCGGATTGGGGGTGCCGGTATTGCGCTCGATTTCGAATCAATACCTGGCGCTCGGCCTGATGAACGGTCTCGCGATTGTGGCGCTGGCAATTATTTTCGACCGCGTCTCGCAAAATTTCGGCCAGCGTCTGCAAAGGCATCGCAAGGGAGTCGATCATGGCTGAGACCAAGATCGGCATTGAAAGTCTGTACAAGATTTTCGGTCCCCGACCGCAAGCCGTGCTCCCTGCCGTCCAGCAGGGGATGTCCAAGCAGGAACTGCTCGAAAAGCACAATCACGTGCTTGGACTGAAAGACATAAATATCGACGTTTCCGCCAGGGAAATCTCCGTCATCATGGGTTTGTCCGGCTCCGGAAAATCCACCCTGATTCGGCACATCAACCGGCTGATCGAGCCGACGGCCGGGCGGATAATGGTCAACGGTCAGGATGTTCTCGCCATGAGCAAGGAGGAGCTGATCGAAATCCGGCGCCACAGCGTTTCGATGGTGTTTCAGAAATTCGGATTGCATGTGCACAAGACCGTGACCGAGAATGCCGCCTATGGCTTGGCGATCCAGGGCACGCCCATCAAGGAGGCCAAGCAGCAAAGCCAAAAATGGCTGGACCGGGTCGGCTTGTCGGGGTTCGAGAACCACTATCCATCGCAACTGTCCGGAGGTATGCAGCAACGTGTCGGACTAGCGCGGGCGTTGGCCACCGACGCGGAAATCCTGTTGATGGACGAGCCGTTCTCGGCGCTCGACCCGCTAATCCGTGCCGACATGCAGCAGGTGCTTCTCGGGCTGCAGGAGGAGCTGCACAAGACGATCGTGTTCATTACCCACGATCTCGACGAGGCGCTTCGACTGGGGGACAGTATCGCCATCCTGCGCGATGGCGCCGTGATTCAGCAGGGCAATCCGCAGAACATCATCCTGCGTCCGGCCGACGACTACATTTTCGATTTCGTCAAGGACATCAATCGGGGCCGGGTGATCGAGTCGAGGTCGGTCATGACACCCGGCGAGGGCGTCGACGGCCCAAGCCTGCCGCACGATCTCGTTCTGGAAGAAGCCTTGCAGGCCGTAAGCGCCACGCGGCTCGATCGGGCCAATGTCGTGGATGTCGACGGCAAGACGATCGGCAACATAAGCCTGAAGCAGATCATCGACGCGATTGCCCGCCCGGCCGAGGACAGCGATCAGGAAGCAAGGTATCGGTAGGCCGCTCCGGATTTCTCACCGGGCACCGGAGTCACGGCCTGCCGCCCATCGGCAAACCAGTGCTGTCCGGAAGCCCTTCAGTCGGCAAAGAACTTCGCCTGCCGTTCGTCGCCCGGAATGAAGCGCGAAGCCTGGCGGTAGATCGCCCGCACCGTTCCGATGCGCAATTGCGAGTGGACGGGGACTGTCAGAACCTGCCGCTCGCCGGATGCCGTTATGCGAACGAGCTTGGCATGGCTGCCGCGCACCGAGGCGACCTCGAAGCCGAAGTCCCGGAGAATCGGCAGCACTTCCCGCGAAGTCAGCCGTCTTAGGCGAGGCATCAGGAAGCGAGGGCTGAGGTCTCGTAATACACAATCAGTCGCGGCTCCGGGGGCAGCCCAGCCCTCGCGAACTCCTCTTCGTCAAGATGCAGTTCCAGCGCATCCCGCAAGTTCGCCATAGTCTCGTCGAGCGTCCGGCCCTGGGTGACAACCGCCACTTCGAGGCATTCAGCCACGTACCAGCCTTCGCTTTCCGAGACCGCGACATGAATGGCCGCCAAAGCGTTGCTCTCCTCTACGTAGCGTGCGCCCGTTCGGTCCGGCGTGTCCTGCGCGGTCCGGCGATAGGGAGGCAGTATCTCGTACACGCCGTGGCCTACGCGATGGAAATAACGCCATTTGTGCGCATGGTTCGTCGGGGCGTTCTCGCAGCACCGGCTTACGACGTGAGTGCGGACCGAGCTCTCGTTCAGATGCGGCAGGGCGCGCACAACATCGATCAAGGCGAATGTCCAGTCGTCCGGTCGACACAGGCGCTGCGCCGCCGTGAGGACCTGCGCATGAATCGGCCTGCTTTCCACGCTGTTGCGGTTGCCCCGAACCATGCCTGTCTCCTTGCGTAGCGGAAAGATTGTGCGCGATAGTTACAAGGTGCAACTTTCTGTTGTCAAGTGGATCGGCCAACTAACCCAAGTTTAACACGCCACTTCAAAGATTGTTCATTATCAGTGTTTTACGGGGATGAGATTCCGCGTAGGGCACTACATTCGGGTTTCTTTGGACGGATTTGGGTTCAGACGATCATTTTCCGAACGCCTCCGGGTGCGGGATCGAGTGCGAGCGCGCGATAGATTTCCAGTTGCCCGGGTTCGGCGCGTGTGGCCTTTCGGATGTGGAGGGTACGCCCGTCCTTGCGCTGGAAGGTTGCGGTGACGCGCTGCTGTCCTTCGAGGATAGCTCTGAGGCTGGCCCAGCTGGCGTGCTCGCCCTGCTCGGCGAGGCGGCGACGGATGGTCTGCACCATCTGGTAGGCGATCACGGTGATGAACAGGTGGCCGTCGGAGCGCCTCTGGGTCTGGTGGAAGATAGGGCGCAGACCGAGTTCGGACTTGAGCGAGCGGAAGGTGGCCTCGACGTCGGTGAGCGAGGTATAGGTCCGCCACAGCGCCTCCTCGTCCCAGTCCTCGACATTGGTGCGCAGGCAGTAGACGCCGGGATGGGTGATCATGGAACCGGCGAGCGGACGGCGCTTCCAGGTGACGGCGCGCGCCTTCTCGCCGCTGTCGTCGGCGATGACGTCGATGTCGTAGTGCGCGCCGGCGCCGCGGCTCTTCTCCTCGATGCGGCCGAGGCGCTGCCAGACCCGGTCGAGCCTCTTGCGGGTGCGCGGCCGCCCGAGGCCGTCGTGGAGCTTCTTCAACTCGCCCTCGAAGCGCGCGGCGAAGCGCTCCGCGATGCCCTGCTCCTTCTTCGCCCGCGCCTCGGAGTAGCAGTAGAGGCGCGTCTCCCCGCTGTCGGGGTCGACGACCTTGTGGACATGGACCGTGCGGCGCGAGCGGGTCTCGATGGCCTGCGCCAGTTCGGGGTCGAAGCGGCGGGTGCGTTCCCGGCTGACCGCCAGATAACGGGTGCCGTTCCCGTGCAGCCAGGCGATGTTGGCCTCGGTGGCGATGCCCGCGTCCATCACTACCAGCGCGTCCGCCGGCGCGCCCAGGGCCTCGAGCATCGACGCCAGGGTCCGGTCTTCATTGACCGCGCCGGAGAACACCTCGGAGCGGCGCACGAAGCCCGAGCCGTCGAGCACCAGCCCCAGGGTCAGCAGCGGGCAATCCGAACGCTTCTCCTTGGAGTGGCCGCGCTCGGCCTTGCTCTGGGCCGCCGCCTCGCCCTCGAAGAAGGTGTTGGTCAGGTCGTAGAGCGTCACCGTGCGGCGCAGCCCGAACAGATCCGTCGCCCGGTCGAACAGATGCGCCTCGATCGTCGCGCGGTGCGACATCAGGGCATCGGAGGCGCGGTAGAGGCGCATCGTGCTCATGCGCTCGAAGTCCACGCCCAGCAACTCGCCGAGCGACGAACGCTCGCACAGCCAGCGCCAGGAGGCGCGCTCCGAACCCGGCCATGCGCGCAACGATGCTGGCCATGGCGAGCGCGCGCTGCGGGCCGTTGAAGCCCAGTCGCTCCAGAAGCCCTTCCAGGCAATGCTCCTCCATCGCCCACAGACCGACATGCTCGACCCCCGCCGAGCGCGGGCGGATCAGCTCCAGCGTGCCGACATCCACCGTCTGCAGGTCGGCGCCGCCGCCGGACGGCGCGCCGTTGAGCAACTGCGCGACAAGGCGCTGGGCATGCCTCTCAACTTCTGCCGGACAGGACAGCGTCACCAGATCGCTCTGGCGGTCGAGCAACTGCCGGATGCGGGCGCACAGAACCGACCAGTGATGGCGTTCGAGCGGGAAGTCGCTGCCGAGGTTGAGCAGTGTGCGCTGCCGGACCTTCTCGCCTGTGCGCTCCGAGCGCACCAGACGATGCGAATAATAGACCTCGCCGCCCGCGCCGGTGCGGGTTCTGGTGCGCCGGATGAACATGGCGCCCAGCATAGGGACCGGCACAAGAGCCTGGAACCCCAATGCAAAAATATTATGGCACTACATCGCCGGCCCGAAAACCTCAATCCAGCAATATCAAAAGCTTGTCAGACAAGCCGCCCTCAATATCGACCGAACCCGCTGCACAAACGTTAAACTTGGGCTAAGGCAACCAATTCACGAAATGGAATTATTTCCTTAACGAGACTTGACTCCTGACAATCCGTGCTAGAATGGGTCAGGAGGAAGCGGCATCCGGAGGCCGCTTCGTCTCCCGCCTCGGGCCGGTGCGAAAAAACCCCGAAGGAACGGACGGGAGAAGTGCGCCTTGCGCTTGGCTCGCGCGCGCAATCAGGCGCGCGAACCGCGCCGGCGCGAACGCACGCGCGGGCGCACATGCGATACGCGCGGAAAAGGGACGCGCCGACCGGACCTCGGTGGCGGCGCGAACGGAACGAAACGGGAAACGGGGACGACATGCAGGATACGGACGGCGGGGCTTCGGCGAGGCCGGTGGAGGCGGTTCATGACAAAACATGACATCTCATGACACATCGCGGGGTCTCCTCCCGGAGCCGGCGCGGATGGGGCGGATCGGGAAAGGGGAACGGTTTGCAGGATGCGGACGGCGGAGCTTCGGCGAGGCCGGTGGGGGGTGGCTCATGACAAAACATGACATCTCATGACACATCGCGGGGTCTCCTGCCGGAGGCGGCAGCAGGCTGCCCGCCCGCCCGGCTCACCGCCCGCCGGCGGGGCCGCTTCTTGCCGGGATGAGGCCGTCGGGGCGGAAGCGCATGACGAGCAGCAGGATGAGGCCCATGACCAGCGGGCGTACATGCGCCGCGCTGTCGAGGAGGTGTCCGCGGAAGGCGCTCTCCGCCGGGAGGCCCGAGGTCAGCGCCTGCATCAGCCAGAGTCCCGCCGGCTCCGCCTCGATCCAGACGAACCAGACGAGGAAGCCGCCCAGCACCGCGCCCAGATTGTTGCCGGAGCCGCCGACCACCACCATGACCCAGATGAGGAAGGTGAAGCGGAGCGGCTGGTAGCTGGCGGGCGTGAACTGGCCGTCGAGCGTGGTCAGCATCGCGCCCGCAACGCCGACGACGGCCGAGCCCAGGATGAAGACCTGCCGGTGGCGGCGCGTCACGTCCTTGCCGATGGCGCCGGCGGCGGTCTCGTTGTCGCGGATCGCCCGCATCATCCGGCCCCAGGGCGAATGCAGCGCGCGCTCCGAGAGCCAGAACACGACAGCGAGAACCGCCAGGAAGAGGCCCGCATAGCAGAGCTTCACGAACAGGCTGGAGGACTGGATCGCGACCTCCCGAAGCGCCTCGCCATGCGCGTCTCCGGTCAGCGCCTCCAGGCTGCCGCTGTGCAGCACAGCCACCATGTCGACGAACGCCGGGTCCTGCTGCAGGTCCACCTCATAGGGCACCGGCCGGCCGAGCCCGGTGACGTTCTTGACCCCGCGCGTCAGCCAGTCCTCGTTCTTGAGCACGGCGATGACGATCTCGGAAATGCCGAGCGTGGCGATGGCGAAATAGTCCGAGCGCAGGCCGAGCGCAATCCGCCCGATGACGAAAGCGGCACCGGCGGCGAACAGCCCGCCGACGAACCAGGAGAGGATTATCGGCAGGCCGAGGCCGCCGAGATAGCCGGTCTTGGCGGGCTCCACTGCTTCTATGGCATCCACCGCCGGGTCGAAGAACGCCCGCGCGCCGAAGAGGCCGGCGAGCACAACGACCGCCAGAACGAGCGCGCGGGTGCGGCTGCGGGGGAGATAGCGGGCGAGCGCAAACGCGAGGCCGCCTGCCGCCGCCAGGATGAGAAGCGCGATGAACAGGCCCGCGCCGCCTGCCGCCCAGGCGGCCGGCACGGGCGGGCGGGAGACGAGCACGCCCGCGAGCCCGCCGAGCGCGGCGAAGCCCATGATGCCGATATTGAAGAGGCCCGCATAACCCCACTGGATATTGACCGCGAGCGACATGAGGGCGGAGATGAGGCAGAGATTCGCCACCGCCAGCGCCAGCGGCCAGGACTGCCCGAAGCCCATGGCCGCCAGCGCCGAAGCGACGACGGCGAGCGCGATCCCGTTCCGCATCGCCGGTCTCACAACACCCGCCCCCGGAAAATGCCCGAAGGCCGGAGCAGCAGGACGAGCACCAGGATGACGAAGGAGACCGCGAATTTGTAGTCGGTGGACAGAAGCTGCGCGAGGCCGTCCGGCTGCCAGGGCTCGGGCAGCAGGTAATGCAGAAACTTCTTCCAGACGTAGGTCACCGTGACCTCGGAGAAGGCGACGATCGCCGCGCCGACGATGGCGCCGAGGGGCTGGCCGATGCCGCCCAGTATGGCGGCCGCGAACATGGGCAGCAGGAGCTGGAAATAGGTGAACGGCTTGAAGCTCTTGTCGAGGCCGTAAAGCGCGCCTGCAATGGCGGCGAGCGAGGCCGCAATCGCCCAGGCGATGAGCACCACGCGCTCCGGGTTTATGCCGGAAAGCAGCGCCAGGTCCTCATTGTCCGAATAGGCGCGCATGGATTTCCCGATCCGGGTGCGCTGCAGGAACCGGAACAGCGCGAGGACCACCACGACCGCGACGACGACGGTCAGGCACTGCGTCGTCTTGATCGAGAGGCCCTCGGCGAGGCCGGTCGCCTGCTTGAAGGCCCGCGCCTTCACGATGAAGCGCTCGCCGTCCGTGAACTGCCGGTCGTCCGGGCCGATGATGAAGCGCACCGCGCCGTTCAGCACGAACATGACGCCGAGCGAGGCCATGACGAGCACGACGGGGGCGCTGCGCTTGCGGCGGTAGAAGCGGAACACCAGCCGGTCGGCGGCGAGCGCGGCGGCGATGGCGGCCGCCATGCCGAAGGGCAGCGCCAGGAGCGCCGTCGGCAGCGGATCGATGCCCACGCCCCAGGCCTGGAGCTGCCAGGTCGCGAGGATCGTCGCCATCGCGCCGAAGGCCATCAGGTCGCCATGGGCGAGATTGGCGAAGCGCAATATGCCGAACACCAGCGTGATGCCGAGCGCGCCCAGCGCAAGCTGCGCGGCATAGGCGAGACCCGGCACGATGACATAGTTGCCAAGGAGGATCACGGCATTGGCCAGGTCGAGCAGCACCCCTCAACCTCCGAGGAACGACCGGCGCACTTCCGGATTGGCGAGAAGTGCGCGGCCGCTGTCGGTGAAACGGTTCCGGCCGGTGACGAGCACATAGCCCCGGTCGGCGATGGCGAGCGCCTGGCGGGCGTTCTGCTCGGCCATCAGGATGGCGATGCCGGCGCCGCGGATTTCCAGCATCCGCTCGAACAGGTCGTCCATCACGATGGGCGAGACGCCGGCCGTCGGCTCGTCCAGCATCAGCACGGCGGGCTCGGTCATCAGCGCGCGCCCGACGGCGACCTGCTGGCGCTGGCCGCCGGAGAGCTCGCCGGCCGGGCTGTCGCGTTTCTCCTTCAGCGCCGGGAACAGCGCGAACACCCGCTCCATCGTGCCGGCGATGTCGTCGCGCCTGAGGAAGGCGCCCATCTCCAGGTTTTCCCGGACCGTCATGGTGACGAACACATTGTCGGTCTGCGGCACGAAGGCCATGCCGCGCCCGACCCGGTCCTGGGGCGACAGGCCGGTGATGTCCTCGCCGTCCAGCCGCACCTTGCCAGAACGGAGCGACACCATGCCGAGCAGCGCCTTCATGGCCGTCGATTTCCCGGCGCCGTTCGGGCCGACAATGACGGCGATCTCGCCGCGCCCGACGGAAATCGAGCAGTCGTGGACGATGTCGGCCCCGCCATAGCCGCCTGTCATGGCCTCGCCGGCGAGATAGCTCATGGCCGGTCCGCCTCCGGAACGGGATTGCCCGTATGCGCTCCCCGGCCGAGATAGGCTTCGATCACCGCCTCGTCGGCCATGATCCGGTCGGCAGGGCCCTGGGTCAGCACCGCGCCCTCGACCATCACGATCACCGGATCGCAGAGCCGGGAGATGAAGTCCATATCGTGCTCGATCATGCAAAAGGTGTAGCCGCGCTCGACGTTCAGACGCAGGATGGACTCGCTAATCCGGCGCAGCAGCGTGCGGTTGACGCCGGCGCCGACCTCGTCCAGCAGCACGATGCGAGCATCGACCATCATCGTCCGGCCGAGCTCCAGAAGCTTTTTCTGGCCGCCCGAAAGGTTGCCGGCCCGCTCGTCGGCGACGCGGCCGAGGCCGAGGAAGTCGATTACGTCGTCGGCCTTTTCGCGGTTCGCGTGCTCCTCCTCGCGGACCGTTCCGGGCTTGAGCCACGCCCCCAGAAGGCTCTCCCCGGTCTGGCTTGCCGGCACCGTCATCAGGTTCTCTCGCACCGTCAGCGTCGAGAACTCATGCGCGATCTGGAAAGTCCGGAGCAGGCCCCGATGGAACAATTGGTGCGGCCTGAGGCCGGTGACGTCCTCCCCGCCGAGGTAGATGCGCCCCGCATCGGGCGGGAGCACGCCCGCGATCAGGTTGAAGAGCGTGGTCTTGCCGGCGCCGTTCGGTCCGATCAGCCCGGTGATCGAGCCCTCGGCAATCTCCAGGCTCGCGCCGTCCACGGCCGTCACGCCGCCGAAGCGCTTGGAGACTTCGGCGACGCGGATCATCGGCTATACGCCGAACCCGGCCGGCGCAAGGAGCCGGAAGGCCGGGCGGCGGGCATCGGAGCCGCGCCGCCCGCCCGCCGTCAGCGATACCGCACGGTGACGATCTTGCCGTCCTCGACCGCGATCTCGCGATAGTTGCCGGCGCTCTCCCCCTGGCCGATCAGTTCGACCGCGGAGGCGCCCACATAGTCCACATCGCCGCCGCCCGCGATGATGCCCAGCCCCTTGGCGAGCTCGCCCGGATGGATCTTCTCGCCGGGCGCGTTGGCGACCGCCATCACATGGTCCTTGAGCTTGGCGCTGTCGCCGGAGCCGGCAGCCTGCATGGCCAGCATGATGAGCGCGGCGGCGTCGTAGGCCTCGCCCGTGAACGGGCCGGCCTTGAAGCCGGCGGCGCCCGCCATGTCGGCGAAGGTCGCGGCCCCGGTACTGTCGGTGCCCGGCACCGTCCCGAAGGAGCCGTTGAGGTCCGCTCCGATGGCCTCGACCAGGCTGTCGCCGATCATGCCGTCGGGCAGCAGGAAAGTCTCGAAGGCGCCGGTGTCGAGCGAGGCCTGGATGATGCCCTTGCCGCCCTGGTCGAGATAGCCGGCGACCACGAGCACGTCCCCGCCGGCGGCTGCCAGCGCGGCGACTTCGGCGGAATAGTCGCCCTTGCCATCCTCATGGGGGACCGAAATCGTCACCGTGCCGCCCATGGCCTTGAAATTGGTGGCGATGCTGTCGGCGAGGCCCTTGCCGTAGTCGTTGTTGGTATAGGTGACTGCGATGGTCCCCGCACCCCGCTCCTTCAACACCTCGGAAATCACCTGGCCCTGGCGCGCGTCCGAGGGCGCGGTGCGGAAGAACAGGCCGTTATCCTCCAGGGTGGAGAGGGCCGGCGAGGTTGCGGAGGGCGAGATCATGACGACGCCGTTCGGCATCGCCACATTCTGCAGCATGGCCGTGGTCACGCCGGAGCAGTCGCCGCCGACAATGGCGTTCACCCGGTCGGAGGTAATCAGCCGCTCCGCCGCCGCAGTCGCTGCCGCGGCATCGACGCAGGTCGTGTCGCCGCGCACCGGCATCACGGCCGCGCCGTCCAGCAGGGCCTTGCTGTCATTGACTTCCGCGATGGCAAGTTCCGCGCTGGCCGCCATGTCCGGCGTCAGCGATTCGATCGGCCCGGTGAAGCCCATCATCACCCCGATCTTGATTTCGGCGGCTTCGGCCGAGGTCATTGCGAACAGGGTGGCGAAGGCGATGAGGATCCTGCGCATAGCGTCCTCCCTCGAGAAAGGGCGGCGCACAACCCCGCGCACCGGCACGAACGGCCGCCCGAATGCCTTTCCCTAGTGTAGTTAATCGATGCGTATTCGGCAATTGATCCGTTCTTCCGAAACGGTCCATTCTTGTGCTTCGAGCGGAAGTTTCGGGAGGCCGCCCATCGGAATCGAAGAGGCGAAACGGGCTGCTCGGTCCATGGCGGGTCGGGCACCATGATCCGCATTGTCGGCGGGCGCTGGCGCGGGCGGCGGCTTGCCGTGCCGGCCGACCGATCCGTGCGCCCGACAGCCGAGCGGGTGCGCGAGGCGGCGTTCAACCGCCTGGTCCATGCCGGCCTCGGCCCGCCGCTCGAAGGCGCCGCCTTCCTCGATGTCTTTGCCGGCACGGGCGCGGTCGGGCTGGAGGCGCTTTCGCGCGGCGCGGCGCGCGCCGGCTTCATCGAACGCGACCCGGCGGTCCTCGCCCTGCTGCGGGGCAATGTCGGCGAGGAGGGAACGGTCCATGCCCGCGACGCGGCCTCGCCCGGCCCGGCGCCCGCGGCCTACGACATCGCCTGGCTCGACCCGCCCTGGGGCTCCGGGCTGGCGGCCCCGGCGCTCGCCGCGCTCGGCCGCGAGGGCTGGCTCCGGCCGGGCGCGCTGGTCGTCGTCGAGGCCGCACACACCGAGCAGCCGGACCTGCCCGGCCTCATCGACCGCCGCCGCTACGGCCGCGCCGCGCTGGCCTTCCTGCGCTTTTCTCCTTAGCTGTACATCTTGGCGATATTCTGGAAGGGTAGTGCGAACCTGTATCGTTCTATCATTCCTGGTCAGGAAACAGGGTTTAATTTCTGACTTTTCCTATTGGATTTTTGTATTTGCTCTTGCCATATTTTCAATTCCCAGTGCGGCAAGTCATAGCCCTCATTTCCTGCCGCCGATCTCGCCCTTTCGATTAGGTGTTCATATTCCTCTATATTGTCCATCTTTGTCCACATGGTAGTTTTGCATATTGAGCAGGAACACCTATTCGGATCCCGTTTTTTGATCTCGTCGATGATGACTCTATCTATAGGGCAATGGGGTGGAGCTTTGATAAGGTTTCGCGCCCACCGATACTTTAGATATAGATTCAATGCTTTCTGTGCAGCACCAATGCGAAATGAACCGCCGGTAAGTATTGCCCCATGCTCATTTTAATCCTCGATGATAGTGCCACAATATTGCTCAAATGAATGGAATCGTTCACATTACCATCAATATAAATTTCCCCCATTGACACCAAATATTCTCCTAACGTTTTTCTAACGCTATCCCTGTCTTTGTCGTTCGCCGATTTGGCGTATGTTGGATTTCTCCCCAATGTTCCTTGGATGGTAAGCATTAGGAACTCTCGATTTAAGAAGCAAATCAATTGATCCCTAGCGTGGGTCGAGTTGGACATTATTGTTTCCCTCATACTAGTTGTACAGGACAGATTTACACAGTTGAAGGCCCTAATTCAAGCAGAATATAACCGACACCGCGTGCGGCAATGTGAACCATAATACAACCTGCTTATCCGTGACACTCCGCATGTGAGGCTGTACGGTCTCAATGTGTTCCGTATGAGGGGGTCACGGTTATGAGGTTCAAGGTTGCATCGCGCGTGCGTGGTTTGAGCGACGAGGCGTTTCGCGAGGCCTTCGGTACCGAGGAGCAGTGCCGCGCGGCGCTGCTCCGGCTGCGCTGGCCGGACGGCTTCCTCTGCCCCTGCTGCGGCCATCGCGGGCATTGCGTGCTGGCGGGGCGCGGGCTCTACCAATGCAACCGGTGCAAGAAGCAGACATCGCCCACGGCGGGCACGATCTTCCACGCGACCAAGCTGCCGCTGACACTCTGGTTTGCAGCCATCCACCTGATCGTGACGGCGAAGAACGGCATCTCGTCGGTGGAACTCGGCCGCCGTCTCGGGGTCAAGCAGCCGACGGCCTGGGCCGTGAAGCACAAGATCATGGCGGTGATGGCGCGGCGCGAGGGGGAGACGGCACTTACGGGGCGGGTGGAGATGGACGACGCCTATCTCGGCGGGGTGCGCTCCGGCGGCAAGCGGGGCCGCGGCGCGGCGGGCAAGACGCCCTTCGTGGCGGCGGTCTCGACCAGTCCCGAGGGGCGCCCGCGCAAGCTGAAGCTGGCGCCGGTCAAGGGCTTCCGCAAGCGCGAGATCGCGCGCGGCGCCAAGCACTGGCTGGCCCCCGGAGCGGCGGTTGTGACGGACGGCCTGGGCTGCTGGAGCGCACTCGACGAAGCCGCCTGCAGCCATCGGGCGATCCGCACCGGGTCGGGCCGACAGGCGGCCCGCATGGCGCCGTTCAAATGGGTGAACACGACGCTCGGCAACATCAAGAGCGCGATCACCGGGACTTATCGCAAGCTCGGCCCCGACCATGCCGGACGCTATCTCGCCAGCTTCGCCTGGCGCTACAACCGGCGCTATCAACTCCAGACGATGATCCCGCGTTTCGTCCATAGCGCTGCACGAACTCAGCCCATGCCCTATCGCCTCCTTATCGCCGGATGACTTTCAGGGATAAGCAGGTAATACAATGCCGAGACCAAAGGACAGGTTGACAATCAATAAGCGCTTGCAAGTTCATGATTGCGTTGCAGACTTATCCAGAACCCGGCGCCGTTGCCGAACAGCTTGCCGAAGCGGACCGCCATTTCGGCAGTGACCGGCTGTTTCTCATTGAGGATGTCGTAAAGGGTCTGACGGGATACCCCCAACGCTGCCGCAATGGCCGTCTTGCTCACGGAAAGCGCGGGCAGGATGTCTTCGCGCAGGATTTCCCCGGGATGAACGGGTTCTATGGAGGAGTGCCTCTCGATCATCGGTGGTAGTCCTCTATGTCAACATCCGTTGCGCCGTCGTCGTTCCACCCGAAGGTGACCCGGAAGGTGCCCGCAATACCAGAGTTTGCGTTGTGAGGCTCGCTAACGGAGGATTCCCGTGGGCCAGCCTTGGCTCTCTCAAGAGGTTCGGCCCGCTCTCGACCGACTGCGGGGGCATCGGGAACCGGGAATGGACCCCGCCTTCGCGGGGGTGACGAAAGGGGCACGGAGGCCGGCAGGGATAGTTCGCTCATGAATCTTGAATTAATTCCTGACATGGGCTTGACCCCTGCAAATCCATGCTAGGATGAAACAGGAGGAAGCGGCATCCGCGGGGCCGCTTCGCCTCCTGTTTCGCGCCGGCGCGAAAACACCCTGAGAAACTGACGGGAGACGTGCGCCTTGCGCTTGGGCCCACGCGCGCGCAGGCGCGAAAGGCGCGCAGGCGAGCGCACACGCGAGCGCGCGATACGCGCGAAACAGGGTCCCGCCGCTGGCAAGCCGGCGGCGGGAAGAACGGAACGGAGTGGAACGAAACGCGATGGAGAAACGACGGCTTCATGCCCGAACGAACAATAGAATATAAGCCCAGAACATGGAGAACATGACAAAACATGACATTTCATGACGCATCCCGCAGGGTCTTCGCGGACGGAGCGCCGGCAACGGGTTCGTCGTGGCGGAGACCGGCCCCGGGACCGCGCTCGCCTTCTTGCGCTTTTCTCCCCTTCCGCCTAACAGGGAGGGGCGAGACTGAGGGGGTCGAGTTCATGGCGGCGGTGCCGGTGCTGTCCGAGATACCGGGGACGGTGTTCAAGGTCGAGGTTAAGGTCGGCGACGAGGTGGCGGAGGACGATCCGGTGATCATCCTGGAGTCGATGAAGATGGAGATTCCGGTGGGCGCTCCTCGAGCGGGCCGGGTCGCCGAGATTCTGGTCGAGGAAGGCGAGGCCGTCGAGGAAGGCCAGGAAGTCGCCGTCATCGAGGCCTGAGGCTGCAAGAGCCATGTCCGCCGGGAAGCCTCCGTTCGGCAAGATCCTGATCGCAAATCGCGGCGAGATCGCCTGCCGGATCGCGCGGACCGCACAGCGCCTCGGCATAAGCACGGTGGCCGTCTATTCCGAGGCCGACGCCGGTGCCCTGCATGTGCGCATGGCCGACGAGGCGGTGGCCATCGGCGGGTCCGCGCCGTCGGAGAGCTATCTGGACGGCGCGCGCATCGTCCGGGCGGCGCTCGACACCGGCGCGGAGGCGATCCATCCGGGCTTCGGCTTCCTCTCCGAGAATGCGGGTTTCGTGGAAGCGGTCGAGGCTGCCGGGCTGGTCTTCATCGGCCCCGGCGCAGCCGCCATCGCAGCGATGGGCGACAAGATCGAGAGCAAGCGCCTCGCCGAGAAGGCGGGCGTGCCCGTGGTGCCGGGCGCCGCCGGGGAGACCGCGGACGCGGAAGCAGCCGTCGCGAGCGCGCGCCGGATCGGCTATCCGGTCATGGTCAAGGCATCGGCCGGCGGCGGCGGCAAGGGCATGCGCATCGCGCGCTCCGACACCGAGCTCAGGGAGGAGTTCGGCTCGACCGTGAACGAGGCCGCAAGCGCCTTCGGCGACGGCCGCGTCTTCGTCGAAAAATATGTCGAGGAGCCGCGCCATATCGAAATCCAGGTGCTGGCGGATGCGCACGGCAACGCCGTGCATCTAGGCGAGCGGGAATGCTCGATCCAGCGCCGGCACCAGAAGGTGGTCGAGGAATGCCCGAGCCCCTTCCTCGATGAGGCCATGCGCGAGGAGATGGGCGCGCGCGCGGTCGCACTCGCCCGCGCCGTCGATTACCGCTCCGCCGGAACCGTCGAGTTCATCGTGGACCGCGAACGCAATTTCTATTTCCTGGAGATGAACACCCGCCTCCAGGTCGAACACCCGGTTACCGAGATGGTCACAGGGTTGGACCTCGTGGAGCAGATGCTGCGCATCGCGGCCGGCGAGCCGCTCGCATTCGGCCAGGCGGATATCCGCCTGGACGGCTGGGCCATCGAGGCGCGCGTCTATGCGGAACGGCCGGAGCGCAATTTCGCGCCCTCCATCGGCCGGCTCGAGACCTTCCGCCCGCCGGCGGAGGAAGGCGGCGTGCGCATCGATACGGGCGTGGTCGAGGGCTCCGAGATCACCATGTTCTACGACCCGATGATCGCCAAGGTCGCCGCGCACGGTGCGACGCGCGAGGAAGCGCGGCTGCGGCTTGGAGAGGCCCTTGCGCGCTTCGCCATCGGCGGCGTCGGGCACAATATCGACTTCCTGGCCGCCATTGCGGACCGCCCGCGCTTCGCCGAGGGCCGGCTGAGCACCGCCTTCATCGACGAGGAGTTCCCGGAGGGCTACGACCCGGCGAGCGGTGCCGCCGCCCACCGCAGGCTGTTCGCAGCCGCGGCCACAGCGCTCGCGCGCAGCGAGGCGGCCGCCTCGGGCGGCGCGATGCGCCCCGAGTGGGCCGTCCTGTTCGAGGACGATGCGGCCGCCGTAACGGTGGAGCCGGACGGCGAGGGCCTTCGGCTGGAGATCGACGGCGCGACGGCGCGGCTTGAAGGCGCGCGCCCGCCCGGCGGGACGCATTTCGAGGGCCGGCTCGACGGCGAGGCGGTGGCGGTGCGGGTCGAGGAGGACGGTGCGGGTTGGCTGCTGTCGTTCCGGGGCGCCCAGGCGCGGGTACGGGCGGTGCCGCCGCGCGTTGCGGAGTTCGCCCGGCTGATGCCGAAGAAGGCGCCGCCGGACACCTCGAAGGTGCTGCTCTCGCCGATGCCGGGCCTGCTGGTCTCGCTGGCGGTCGCGGAGGGCGACGAGGTCGAGGCCGGTCAGACGCTCGCCGTGGTCGAGGCCATGAAGATGGAGAATGTGCTGCGCGCCGAGCGGCCGGGGCGGGTCAAATCCGTTCCCGCCGTTGCCGGCGACAACCTCGCCGCCGACCAGCCGATCCTCTATTTCGAGTGAAGCGGCGGCGCCGGCACATGCCGGGCCATGCTGGAAAGGGGAGTTTAGCCATGTCGGACGACCACGAATACTTCATGGGGCTGGCGCTGGAAGAATCGGAGCGGGCCAGGGCCGCGGGCAATATCCCGGTCGGCTCGGTCATCGTGCGCGACGGCAAGGTCATCGGGCGCGGGTGCAACCGCGTCGATTCGGACCGCGACCCGACCTGCCACGCCGAGGTGGATGCGCTCAGGGATGCCTGCCGCAACCTCGACAACCGGGACCTTTCGGGGGCCACCTGCTACACCTCGATGGAGCCTTGCCCGATGTGCTGCTGGGCGCTGCAGGAAGCGCGGGTCGCCCGCCTGGTTCTGGGCGCGCGCCATGCGGAAATGCGACGGGTGGACTATGGCGGCTACAGCGTCGAGGCGCTGCTGGAGCTGGCCGGCCGTTCGATGGACATCGTGACCGGCGTGCGGACGGCGGAATGCGAGGCCAAGCGCCGGAGCTGGACCGGCTGGGTGGAGCCCGAAGCCTGAGCGGCGCGCGCAACCCGGCGAGGAGGAGACGGAGATGGAGACGGAAAACGGCAAGCTGTTCGCCGTGCTGGGCGAGCAGCGCTACCGCATAGACCGGCCCTGGGGCCGCTGGCCGGACCATATCCCGGTCGGCATCATCAGCAAATGCGCGGTCGATGCGGGCGGCAACCTCTATGTGTGCCAGCGGCGCTCGACCCCGGTCCTGGTGTTCGACGCGGAAGGAAACTTCGTTCGAAGCTGGGGCGACGGGAAGATCGCGGACCCGCACGGAATTGCCGCCGCCCCGGACGGGCGCATTCTGGTCGTGGACCGGGATGCGCACCAGGTGCTTGTTTTCGATGCCGAAGGCGAACTGCTGATCGCGCTCGGGGAAAGGCACCGCCCCCGGACCCAGGCTCCCTTCAACCACCCGACCGATGTGGCGGTCGGGCCCGGCGGCGACTTCTATGTCTCCGACGGCTACGGCAACACCATGGTCCACCGGTTCGCGCCCGACGGCGCGCTTGTGCGGAGCTGGGGCGGCCGGGGCAGCGGCCCCGGCGAGTTCACGACGCCGCACGGCATCGGCGTCCTCGGCGACGGGCGGGTGCTGGTGGGCGACCGCGAGAACAACCGGGTCCAGGTCTTCTCGCCCGACGGCGACTACCTCAATGACCTCGGTCCTTTCTACAAGCCGATGGACATCCACATCGACGGCGAGGAACGGATCTACGTCTCCGACCAGGTCCCGCGCGTGACCGCGCTTGCCGCCGACGGGACCGTCCTCGGAAGCTGCAAGCCGGTGGCGGTCATGCCGCACGGGGTCAGCGGCGACGCAGCCGGGACCCTGTATTTCGTCGAGACCCACACGACCGCCATCACCCGCCTGGCCCCCGTTTCCTAGTCGGCCGCGCCCTTGCCGTTGGCGGATGCGAGCAGGGCCTCGGGGTCCGGCACGCCGTAGTCGCGGCGCGCACCCTCCGGCGTGACATAGCCGTCGGCGAGGTCCTCGCCGAGGCTGGCCGGATCGCGCTCGCCCGGCGGGCCGTAGCCCCCGGAACCAGGCACGTCGAAGACCACGAGCCCGCCCGCCGGGGCGTTGAAGGAGCCCTTGCTGTTCAGGACCCGCTCGGCGCCGTGTGGATCGACGACCGAGATCCGCGCCGGCGCGCCCGCCGCCCCGCCCTCGATGCCGAAGGGCGGGGACTTGGTGCGCTCGCAGCACACGGTCGCCCGCGAGTCGCGCTCGACAATCCTCCAGGTCCGGCGCGCGCCGAGCCCGCCGCGGTAGCGGCCTGCGCCGCCGGAATCGGGCAGCAGCTCATAGGACTCCACCCGCACCGGGAAGCTCATCTCGATGACTTCCACCGGGGTGTTCATGGTGTTGGAGATGCCGCTTGCGACCGCGTTGATGCCATCCCGGTCGGGTCGCGCGCCGAAGCCGCCCTTGACCGTCTCGTAACTGACATAGTGCTCCTCGGTCCGATAGTCCGTGCCGCCCAGGGTCAGCACTGCCGAGGTGCCCTGGGAGCAGGCCATCACCCGGTCCGGAATGATCGCCGCGAGCGCGCCGAACACCATGTCGCAAATCCGGTGCGACATCTCGTGGTTGGCATAGACAACCGGGGCCGGATATTGCGCGTTCACCACCGAGCCCTCCGGCGCGACGACCCGGACGGGACGCCAGGCGCCGGAGTTGGGCGGCACGACGCCTGCGGAATCGACCGCCATCTTCAACCCGGCGAACACGCCCGACGCCGTGACCGAGAGCGGCGCGTTCATCGGGCCGGCGACCTGCGGGTCGGAGCCTTCGAAATCGACCGTCACCCCGTCGCCCCGCTTGACGATGCTGAGCCGGATATCGAAGGTCTCGTCCCGGTTCGAGCCCTCGGCGATGATTCCGTCGCCGTCGCAGAAGTCCTCGAACGAGCCTTCCCCGTCGGGAATTTCGCGGAGCAGCGTCCGCATCATCGCCTCGGAATAGTCCATCACCTCCTGCATGATGCGCTTCAGGTCTTCCGTCCCGTATTTGCGGGCCAGCGCGGCGAGCCGTTCGCACGCCCTGCGGTTGGCCGCAATCTGGGCGCGCAGGTCGCCCCGGCGCTCGGCCGGCGTGCGGACATTGGCGAAGATCAGGTCCTCCACATCGCGGTTGACGGTCCCGCCCTTGTGGATGCGCACCGGCGGCAGGCGCAGCCCCTCGCCATACACGTCCGTCACCGCGCCGTAGCTTCCGGGCGTGGCGCTGCCGATATCCGGCCAGTGGGCGCGCACACAGCAGAAGCCGAGGAGCGCGCCGTCCACAAAGGCGGGCGAGACGACATTCACATCCGGGAGGTGCGAGCCGCCGAAATAGGGGTCGTTGTGGACGAACACGTCGCCGGGATCGATATCGTCCCAGGCGCGCACCACCGCCCGCACCGCATCCGGCATCGAGCCCAGGTGGATCGGAAGGTCGGGGCCCTGGGCCACCATGTTGCCCCGGTCGTCGAAGACGCCGCAGGAATAGTCGCCGGCCACTTTGAGGATCGGCGAATAGGCGGTCTTGGCGAGCACCACCTTCATTTCCTGCGCCACCGCGTAGAGGCTGTTCTTGACGACCTCGAAAGTGGCGGCGTCGGTCTTCACGACGGACGGATGGGCGCCCCGGCCGTTGCCGCCGGCATCGGTCGTCCTCGGGGAATCGGCCATATCAAGCACTCCTCGTCATCAGGATGAATCCGCGCTCGTCGCGCCGGGCGCGCCAGCCGGGCGGCACCGCAATGGTGCAGTCCATCTCTTCCACGATAAACGGGCCCGGACGGCCCTCCGCACCGGCGGGCAGGTCGGCGCGGGCGACGACCGGGCAGCGGACCCGCTCGCCGAACAGCACCTCGCGCTCCCGCTCTCCGGCGGAACCGGACGTCGCCGCCACATCGGCATGAAACTCGACGCCCGGCAGCCGGCCCGTCGCCGTGACGCGGACATTCACCATCTGCACCGCCTCGTCGGGGTTCTTGTGCCCGTAGGTGCGCAGGTGCCGGGCGTGGAACTGGTCCGCGAGCGCATCCAGCGTCGCGCGCGTCACGGGGCCGTCGCCGAGCGGCGCGGTCAACTCATAGGCCTGCCTCGTGTAGCGGCAGTCGGCTGAGCGCTCGATGGAGCGGTCGGCCTCCGGCAGCCCGGCATTTTCCAGCATGGTCCGGGCCGCGTTTTCCAGCTCGGCGAGCCGCCGGTTCAGCGCGTCCATGTCGGCTTCGTCGATCCGGGTGTAGAAGGTGTGCGAGTAGTCGCGGCGAAGGTCGGTCGCGACCAGTCCCAAGGCCGAGAACCCGCCCGGAATCGGCGGCACGATCACTTCCTCGATGCCGAGTTCTTCGGCGAGCGCCGCCGCATGGACCGGCCCTGCGCCCCCGAAAGCGGCCAGGCTGAACTCGCGCGCATCGTGGCCGCGTTCCACCGACACGATGCGGAGCGCTTCCGCCATGCTGTTGTTGACGACCCGGACGATGCCGGCTGCGGCTTCGAGCACGTCCTGTCCCAGCGGGTCTGCGATATGCTCCCGGATCGCCGCTTCCGACGCCGCCGCGTCGATAGGGAGCCGCCCTCCCAGGAGGTGCGTGCGGCTGAGATAACCGAGCACGACATCCGCGTCCGTTACCGTCGGCAGGGTGCCGCCGTGCCCATAGCAGGCGGGTCCCGGCTCCGCGCCCGCGCTTTGCGGGCCGACCCGGAGCGCACCGCCGGGGTCGAGCCAGGCGATGCTCCCGCCGCCTGCGCTCACTTCCGCGAGGTCGATGACCGGCACCCGGATGGGATGGCCGGTGCCGTGGAGCCAGCGCCCGACATTCCCCTCCCCGCCGACCTCGTATTCGGAAGTCGTCTCGATCCGGCCGTCCTCGATCAGGCTCGCCTTGGCGGTGGTGCCGCCCATGTCGAAGGAGATGAGGTTCGCCCGGCCGAGCTGCTGGCCCATGCGCTGCGCAGCGATCACCCCCGCGGCAGGCCCCGATTCCACCGCGCCCGCCGGCATCTTGAGCGCCTCGGGCACATCGAAGACCCCGCCGTTCGAGCCCATGACATAGAGCGAGGGCAGGCGGAGCTCGGCGAGCGCGGCTTCGAGGTGGTCCAGATAGGAGGCGAGCACCGGCCCGACATAGGCGCAGATCGCCGTGGTGCTGGTGCGCTCGAACTCGCGGATTTCGGGCAGGACCTCGCTGGAGAGGAACACCGGAACGCCGGGTAGCGCCGAGCGCAGCCGTTCGCCGACCCGGCGCTCATGCGCATCGTTGAGGAAGGAGAACATGAGGCAGACGGCGACCGCATCCACGCCCAGGCCCCGGATCGCTTCCACCGCCGCATCCAGATCGCCTTCGTCGAGAGGGGCGACGACCTCGCCCTGGGCGTCGATCCGCTCGGCGACCTCGAAACGCTGGCGGCGCGGCACCAGAACCGCCGGGGCGTTCTGGAAGAGGTCGTAGAGGTCCGCGCGGGCCGAACGCCGGAGTTCGAGCACATCGCGGAACCCCCCGGTCGTGACGAGCGCGACATTGGCGCCCTTCCCTTCGAGCAGCGCGTTGGTGACGACCGTGGTGGCGTGCGAGACGAGGGAGACGGAATCCGCCGCAATGCCGTAGTCCTGCATCGCGGCCCTTATGCCGTCGATGACCGCGGCACCGAAGTCGCTGGGGGTGGTCGAGACCTTGGCGATGCCCACGCGCCCGCTTTCCTCGTCCAGCACGGCGACATCGGTGAACGTCCCGCCGATATCGACCCCGATACGCCAACCCATCGCGATGCCCCCCTCCGGCTTTTGCCCATTGCCGCGAGCTTACCCTATCACTTTGCGGCGCGCGAAAGACCAGGAGCGGCGGACAGCCGGCGCTTGATGGGGCGGGCGGACGGCGGCATGCTTCGCCGAGAGCCGGCCCTGAGCGAGGCGTTCGCGATGCTGAAACCGGAAGACAACGAACTGCTGTGCCGGGTCGGCCCCGGCACGCCGATGGGCGAGCTGTTCCGCCGGTTCTGGATTCCGGCCATGGTCCCGGAGGAACTGCCGGGGCCCGATTGCGACCCGGTGCGCCTGCGGTTGTTGGGCGAGGACCTTGTCGCGTTCCGGGATACGGAAGGGCGGATCGGCATCCTCGACGAGAAATGCCCGCACCGGCGCGCCTCGCTCCATTTCGCCCGCAATGAGGAATGCGGCCTGCGCTGCGTCTATCACGGCTGGAAGTTCGACGTGGACGGCAACTGCGTCGAGATGCCGAACGAGCCGCCCGAGACCGACTTCAGGCGCAAGGTGCGGACCGAAGCCTATCCGGCCGCCGAGTGGGGCGGCTATATCTGGGCCTATATGGGGCCGAAGGATAGGCAGCCGCCCCTCCCCGAGTTCGAATGGGCCACACTGCCGCCGGAGCACCGCTGGCAGAAGAAGTGGCACTTGGGCGCCAACTACTTCCAGGGCTTCGAGGGCGAGATCGACACCCGCCACACGACCTTCCTGCATCGCTTCGTCGATTTCTCGACCCTGTCGCCCGGCCTGGCAGCCGCGCACGGCAATTGGCAGCAGGACGGCATGGCGTCGATCCACATCCGCCCGACGGATTACGGCTTCTATTACGGCTCGCAGCGCGACACCGCGGACAAGCTGTTCAACTGGCGCATCACGCAGTGGATCCTGCCGAGCAACTCGATCGTCCCGCACCCGAAATACCCGATCTCCTCGCGCGCCTATATCCCGATCGACGACGAGAACACCTTCGTCTTCGGCACCTCCTACAATCCGGAAGCGCCGATGACGCAGGAGGACCGCGACTATCTGGAAACGGGCCTCGGCGCCGCGCCGCGCACCCTTCCGGGCAGCTTCACGCCCGAGGTCAACCGGGACAACGGCTACAGGCTCGACCGGGCCTCGCAGCGGGCCGGCAATGCGACCGGCATTCCCGGCGTCAACAACCAGGACCGCGCCATCGTCGAGAGTATGGGCCCCGTCGTGGACCGCGAGAACGAGCATCTCGGCGCTTCGGACGCCGCAATCATCGCGGCCCGGCGCCGGCTCCTCAAGCTCGCCCGCGACCTCGCCGACGGCAAGGAGCCCCTCCTGCCGCACAGCCCGGCGATGTTCGGCGCCCGCGCCATCGACATCACGACGCAAAACCCGGACCTCGACGCCGTGGTGGAACTGTACAGCGACAAGCTCCGCCTCCCGGCTGCCTGACGCCCCGGCCGCTTTCTCCACCCGGCAGTACCCCGCCGGGCAGGAAGACCCCGTGCGATGTGTCATGAAATGTCATGAGGCGTCATGGCCCTTGCCTCTCTACCCATTTCCTCTCCCGCTTGCGGGCGCCGCCTCCTTGTCTCCACCTCCCGCCCGCGGGAGACCCCGTGCGATGTGTCATGGAATGTCATGAGATGTCATGTTCCGGGGCGCGACCCGCCGGGCCTTCCGTCTGCTGCCTCCTCTGCATCGGTCTTCCTTCCTGCTCCCGTTTCGTTCCGTTCGCGCCGCCGCCGGCATGCCTGCGGCGCGTCCCTTTTTCGCGCGTATCGCATGTGTGCACGCGCCCGCGTTCGCGCCGGCGCGGTCCGCGCGCCTGATTGCGCGCGCGCGAACCAAGCGCAGGGCGCACGTCTCCTGTCCGTTCCTTTGGGGTTTTTTTGCGCCGGCGCGAGACGGGAGACGAAGCAGCCTCCGGATGCCGCTTCCTTCTGTCTCATTCTACCATTGATTTCGGAGAATCAAGTCCTCATTCAGGATTTATTTCTCTATTGCGCAAACTTATCGGGCAGGATCGCGACGAGGGCGTCTTCGGCCATGCCCTCCCCCTCGCCGGCGCCGGCCGCTCCCGGCAAGGCGCAGCCCCCGAAGGCCGAAGACGTGTCGCGACATATCGCGATCTGTCATGAAATGTCATGTTTTGTCGTAACTGCCCAGGATGTCAGATTTGGTTATGGGGTTGACGGTGGGAACGAAAAATGAGTCAACCTTTGGATGAGTCGTTCCGAGCCGTTTGACCCATTGAGGGTGGCCGGGTCCGAGACTTCCGGACAGAAGATCGCGCGTCTTGAGTTGGAGACCGCTTGGCTTCGGGAGGAGAACGCCTCGCTTCGGGAGGAGACCGCGCGGTTTCGGGAGCGGATAGGTGAGCTGGAGCGCCGTCTCGGTCTGAACAGCGGCAATAGCGGCAAGCCTCCTTCGAGCGACGGTTTGAAGAAGCCGTCGTCTGAGCGCCGCACACAGAGCCTTCGTGGCAAGACGGATCGCAAGCCGGGCGGTCAGCCGGGCCACAAGGGCCGGACGCTGTGCCGGACGGCGAGCCCGGACCGTGTGAAGGACCATGTTCCAGCGGCGTGCGGGGGCTGCGGGGCGTCTCTTTTGGGAGCGTCTTTTGTGGGCGCGCCGGTAGCGCGTCAGGTATTCGACCTTCCTGAGCCGCGTCCTTTGGAAGTGACGGAGCATCGCGGCCATGCGTGTCGCTGCGGGCGTTGCGGGGCTGTGACGCGGGCGGCGTTTCCCGATGGCGTATCGGGTCCGGTTCAGTATGGCCCTCGTCTTTCGGGCGTTGCGGTATGGCTCCGTCATGCGCAGTTCCTTCCGGAGCGCCGGCTGTCGGAGGTTCTGGGGGTTTTGTTCGGAGCGCGCGTGTCGCCTGCGACGCTGGCGTCGATGAGCCGTCGTGCGGCGGAGCGTTTTCAGGCTGCGGGCGGGCATATAGAGGAGCTTGCGGCGGTCGGGGCGCGTGTGAAGCATCTGGACGAGACCGGACTTCGCATTGGCGCACGCACGCGGTGGCTCCATGTGATCTGCACATCCCCGGATCGGGTCCGGGGCAGGCTCTTGCTGGCGGCGTATCGGGTGAGCGAGCGGCGCGGCGCCGTGCCTGCGGGGGTGTCCGGGGTCGCAGTGCACGACCACTGGCAATGCTACTGGCCGATGGCGGGTGTGGAGCATGCGCTTTGCAACGCGCATCACCTTCGGGAGTTGCAGGCGCTTGTGGAGTTCGACAAGGAGGACTGGGCCCGGCGCATGCAGCGTCATCTGCTTCGGGCCCGGCGCGTGGCGCGGCTGGCGCGGGAGCGGGACATGGCCGTTCCGGGGCGTTTGTTGGCGCGTCTGGTGCGCGGCTACGACCGGCTGCTTGTCGAGGCGATGGCGTTCCATGAGAACCAGCCGCCGCTCTCCTCGCCCGGCCGGCGCGGGGCCCCGAGGCGGCGCAAGGGTCACAACCTCGCTTTGCGCCTGCATGAGCGCCGGGACGAGACCCTGCGCTTCCTGACCGACCCACAGGTCCCCTTCACCAATAATGAGGCCGAGCGCGACCTGCGCATGATGAAACTGCGCCAGAAAATCTCCGGAGGCTTCCGCTCCCGAAGCGGCGCAGACGACTTCGCCATACTGCGCACAATCATCGCCACCGCTCAAAAGCAGGGCCGGGACGTCCTCAACACCCTGATGGGGTCGCCTCGCAGCTTCATCGACGAAATCCGATACGCCTGAAACTACCCCAGGCGCCAACGCCCCTACGACCAACATCCTGGGCAGTTACGTTTTGTCATGATCCGCCCGGCGCATCCTTCCCGAAACCTGCTGCGAAAGCCGCCTCAGGGTGGCGAAGCGGCCCGATGGATAAACTGGAGCGGGCTCCCGAGGCCGGACCGTTTCATGCCCGCGCCGCAGGGCTTTCTTTCCAATGCCCGAATAGAACATAAAGGGAATATGCGTGAATTTCAACTTCTCCGGCGAGATTTTTTCGTGCCTCCCACCCCGGCCCTCCCTCACAAGCGAAGGAGGGGGAATTTGGAGGCAGCCGCCAGGAGAATAGCTCTTCCCTCCGGGAGTCCGTCCCATCTCGCCCCTCCCTCCGGGAGAGGTCGGGGGAGGGCCTTGTGGAGCGCACCCGCGCCCCGCGTTGTCACGGTCGTTCGATGGCGCCGGAGGTGGCGGAGGCGATTGTCGCCCTGCGCCGGGCTCGTCCCCATTGGGGTCCGCGCAAGCTGCGCGCGGTGCTGATGGGCGAGCAGCCCGGCAAGGTGTGGCCGGCGGCGAGCACGATGGGCGACCTGTTGCGCGCGGAAGGGCTGGTGAGCGCGCGCCGCCGGCGCCGGCGGATTGCCGCGCCCAGTCGGACGCTGCGCCCTGCCAACGGGCCCAACGATGTGTGGTGCATCGACTTCAAGGGCTGGTTCCGCACCCGCGACGGGGAGCGCTGCGACCCGCTGACGGTGACCGACGCCTACAGTCGTTTCCTGCTGGCCTGCGTGATCCTGCCGCCGCGCACGGAGGAGGTCCGTGCAGCGGTGAAGCAGCTCTTCGAGCGCTACGGCCTGCCCGAGACGATCCGTTCGGACAACGGGTCGCCCTTTGCCGGCACGGGCGCGGGCGGTCTGTCCCGGTTGTCGGTCGGCTGGCTCAAGGCCGGCATTGCGCTGGAGCGGATCGACCCGGGCCAGCCCCAGCAGAACGGGCGGCACGAGCGCATGCACAAGACCTTGGCGACCGAGACGACCAGGCCGCCGGCTGCGAGCATGGAGCGCCAACAGGACCGCTTCGACCGCTTCCGCCAGGACTTCAACGCCAACCGGCCCCACGAGGCGCTCGGCCAGCAGCCGCCTGCGTCGTTCTACCGGCCCTCGCCCAGACCTTGGCCCGAGCGGCTTCAGGAGCCTTGGTACGATGCCTGGCACGCAATGCGCCGGGTGCGCGCACGGACGGGTCGATCAAGTGGGGCGGCGACCTGGTGTTCATCAGCTCGCCGCTGGCGGGCGAGCCGGTCGGCATCGCCGAGACCGACAGCGGCGACTGGATCGTTCGCTTCGCCGACATCGACCTCGGGATCATCGATCGCCGGACGAAAAGACTTCATGGCTTCCGGGCGGCCCGGCCGGGCCGCCCGGAAGCACAACGAACCGCGAACACTGTTACTCATGTAACCGGTCTATAGTGTTACCCATCTATCCGGTTGCTCAGCGTAACGGGCCTTTGCCAGGCTTCGCCTACCGCTTCCGCTGGCGCGGAAGCGGTCCCCCCCCGGCCTCCCTCGCCAGCGCTACCGGATGCACACATCTCGTTTCGCGGTGTGCCCGGTGCGCCCGTTGACCCGGCCAGGCCGCGCTCTGCCCCCATTCGTCACCCCGCGAAGGCGGGGGTCCATCCATGGCTCCGGATGCCGCCGCAACCGGTGGAGAGCAGGGCGAACCGCCTGCGGCTGCCGCGAAAACCAAGGCTGGGCCCCGGCTCGGAGGCCGGGGTGACGGACGGGGTCATGCAATGCAAAGCCACCGGTGGCAGATGTGTGAATCCAGTAGCCCGCAAGCGGGGGAGGGATTGTCCAGCGGCAACCGGCATGGGTTCCAATCGACGATCGTTGGTATCAAACGGTCGAGGTTGTGCGGTGGGTATCCCGGACGTTCCGGGTGAATGCGCTGCTAGGCTGTCAGGAATGGCACATTTCGACCTCGACGACGGGAGGCGGGGAAGGAGACGGCAGTTCGGTCCGCAACGACCAATCGATAAAGACAGGCTTGCAGCTCGATGCCTGGCAGGAAGTTTCGGCGCAGCTGGAGGCCGTCGCGGACGGGGAAGCTGAGCTCAGCTTCGCGAAGTTCCCCGAGAACGTCTCGGCGAACCAGCTACAGATCCAGCTTCCCGACGACTTTTCGCGGCGCGCGATCTCCTCGACGCAGGCAATCCGGAGCGACGAGACGCTGGTGCTCACGGGCTTTGCGGACCGGTCGTCGAGCGGATCGCGGAGCAGTCCTGTCGGGGCCGGGTTCGCGCCGTTTCCGTGGGGCGGCGTCAGCGGCGGGACGGACCGCTCGGAGCAGGTGCTGCTGGTGACGGCGCAGGTCGGACGCCCGCTCGGCATTTCCGAAATGCGGACACAGGCGGCGCCGGGAGTGGCGTCGCGATGAGCGTGCTTACGGTCGGCGGCAGAAGGATGGCGGCGGACCTCGAATGGGAGGTGGGCAAAAGCCGCATGCAGGTGAGGAAGGCGCTTGCGGAGTCGGGCCTGCGGCACATGGTCGAGGTGGACACACAGGTCGGGTTCGCTGCGGACGACGACAAGCCGAAAGGGACGGTTCCGCTTGCGGGCACCCTTCGCCGGCTTTGTGCCGACGAGTCCTGGTTGGCGATCGTGGCGGACGACGGCGGCGCGCGTTTTGCAGTCATACACCAGGTGCAAGGGATGCTGCTCGCTGACTGCGACCACGGTTACGGCAGCCAGGAAGACGCGATGGTCGCTTTCGCGGCCGCGCGCGAGCGTGTCGAGGGGCAGGAACGCGGAGGGGCATTGTTGGCGTCGCCCGGCCTGCTCGGCGAGGACCCGGCCGTAAGGGTGGTCGAAGGGCGAGAGCTGGCCGCAGTTGCCAAGGGGCTGAAAACGGTGCGGCGGGTGCGCGGGTCCACGGACGGTGGCGAGCGCGGGCGCTGGATGCTGATCGGGGTGCTGGTGCTGTTCACGGCCGGCGGCGGCGCCTGGTATTTCAAGAAGGAAATCCGCGAGCAGATCTATGGAAAGCCGAAGCAGGTGGCGAAGGTGCAAATCATCGCTGCAGCGACGGACACGGCCGCGCTGCTTGAAGGCTGCGCGGCGGCGTTCGGACGCAATCTGCTGCATTTGGGCGGATGGCAGACGCAGGAAGTGGACTGCTATGCCCAGTTCAAGCACGGGCAGATCCTGAGCGTTCGTCCGGAGCTGCGGAACCGGCCGGCGCTGCTGGCCGTCTGGAAGCTCGGGCCGGGGCTTGAGGCGCCGGCGCACAGACGCCTGGCCGAGCGGGCGCTGAGCGGGGACTCCGGCTGGGATGCCTTCCAGGTGTCCGAGGGGACGGTATGGGCCGTCGCGGCCCTGCCCCCCGTCATCCGGGAATACCGCGAGCCGCCTTCCTATGGCGAATGGCGGGAGGCGCTGGAGCGCGTGTTCGCGCTGCGCGGCGTGCAGTTACGGCATGGGAACGTGCCGGCGGGTCCGAGGGGGACTGCGAGCGTCGTGCTGGCCTCGAACCATTCGCTGGCGGCCCTGAAGTCGATGGCGGACGCGGTTCCGGGGCTCGATGTCGTCCGGGTCACGGCGAAACAAGCGGGCTGGACGGTTCTCGCCCGCAAGGAACAGGCGGAGCGGCTCGAGGAGCCGGTCTTTGAAGCGTTGAAGGGAGCATTCAGGTCATGAAGCGCAGCAAGGGGATCGCCGCGGGGATCGTGACAGCAGGATGTTGATCGGCGTGGAATATTGACCCCCGATTGGGGGTAATCGGCGTCCAAAATTGACCCCCCCATGGTTTGTTCCCATGAACGCACCTTGTCATTGGACGGACGAGGTGAGGGGGAGATGCTGGTAGTGGAAACGATCGCACGGATCCGTCGGGATCATCTGGTGAGGGGCGTTCCGATCAAGACGATCACCCGGGATTTGAGGGTTTCGAAGAACACGGTGCGCAAGGTGGTGCGGGGCGATGAGACCTCGTACAGCTACGAGCGCAAGATCCAGCCGATGCCGAAGCTTGGACCGTGGGTGGATGAGCTCGAGCGCCAGCTGAAGGCCAACGAGAAGAAGGCGCGCCGGGATCGGCTGTCTCTGCTGCGGATTCATGAAGACCTTGCGTCTCTGGGCTATGAGGGCGGCTACGACGCGGTGCGCCGCTATGCCAGGGTCTGGCGGCGCCGGCACCGGCTGTTGTCGTCGTCCGAGGCCTATGTGCCGCTGATCTTCGATCCGGGCGAGGCCTACCAGTTCGACTGGAGCCACGAATACGCGGTGTTGTCGGGCACGACGACCAGGGTGAAGGCGGCGCACATGCGGCTGTGTCACAGCCGCATGCAGCTGGTCCAGATCTTCCCGCGCGAGAGCCAGGAGATGGTGTTCGAGGCGCACGAGCGCGCGTTCCGCTTCTTCGGCGGGGTCTGCCGGCGCGGCATCTACGACAACATGAAGACGGCGGTGAGCACGGTGTTCGTGGGCAAGAAGCGGGACTACAACCGCCGCTTCCAGGAGATGTGTACCCACCATCTGGTGGAGCCTGTGGCGTGCACGCCCGGGGCTGGCTGGGAGAAGGGGCAGGTCGAGAGACAGGTGGGTGACGTTCGCGGCCGCCTGTTCGTGCCCAGCCCGCGGGGCCGCTCCTACGCCGAGATCAACGAGTGGCTCATGGATCGGTGCATCGAGGACGCCAGGAAGCGTCCGCATCCGACGATCCCGGGCAAGACGGTGTGGCAGGTGTTCGAGGAGGAGCGGCCCTTCCTGACAGCGTATCGCGGCCCCTTCGACGGCTTCCACGCCACTGAGGTAGCGGTCTCCAAGACTTGTCTGGTGCGCTTCGACAACAACCAGTACAGCGTGGCGGCCCGCGCGGTCGGGCGACCGGTGGACGTGCGGGCCTATGCCGATCGGATCGTCATCCGCCAGGACGGCGAGATCGTCGCCGAGCATCCCCGCAGCTTCGGGCGCGGCCGGATCGTCTACGATCCGTGGCACTACGTGCCGATTCTGACGAAGAAGCCCGGCGCGCTGCGCAATGGCGCGCCCTTCAAGGGCTGGCAGTTGCCTAACGCGCTCGGGCGCCTGCGGACCCGGCTTTCCGCCCGCGACGACGGCGACCGGCAGTTCGTCAAGGTTCTCGCGGCGGTGCTGGAGGACGGGCTGGAGGCGGTC
The DNA here is from genome assembly GCA_965261985.1 of Alphaproteobacteria bacterium. Taxonomy (GTDB): domain Bacteria; phylum Pseudomonadota; class Alphaproteobacteria; order Bin95; family Bin95; genus Bin95. The sequence goes on along the minus strand of OZ253490.1, from coordinate 949,728 downwards.
GAGGCGGCCTGTGCCGAGGCGCTCGACAGCGGCGCCTGCAGCGCCGACGTCGTGCTCAACATCCTGGCCCGGCGGTGCCAGCCGGCGCCGCCGGCGACCATCCCGACGCCCGAGGGCCTGCGGCTTCGCCACCAGCCGGTGGCCGACTGTCGGCGCTACGACCGCCTGAGGGGGGCCGGCCATGGAGCGTCATGAGGTGCTGGCGATGATGACAACGCTGAAGCTCGCGGGGATGCGCGCCGCCTATGACGACATCCTCGCCGACGGGCTCAAGCGCCGTCATCCGGTGCAACAGATCTTCGGCGCTCTGCTGAGGGCCGAGATCGCCGACAAGACGGCACGCTCGATCAAGTACCAGATGGCGTCCGCCAGGCTGCCGGCGGCCAAGGAGCTGGCCGAGTTCGACTTCGCCGCCTCGCCGGTCAACGAGCCCCTGATCCGCGACCTCGCAATGGGCGGCTTCCTGGAAGCCAAGCGCAACATCGTGCTGGTCGGCGGCACCGGCACCGGCAAGACCCATCTCGCCGTCGCCATCGCGCGGTCCTGCATCCGCAAGGGCGCGCGCGGCCGCTTCTACAACGTCGTCGACCTGGTCAATCTCCTCGAGGCCGAGATCCGCTCCGGACGCCAGGGCCGCACCGCGGACCAGCTCACCCGGCGCGACTTCGTCATCCTCGACGAACTCGGCTACCTGCCCTTCGCCCAGGCCGGCGGGCAGCTGCTCTTCCACCTCATGAGCCGGCTCTACGAGCGCACCTCGATCGTCATCACCACCAACCTCGCCTTCGGCGAATGGCCGTCCGTCTTCGGCGACCCCAAGATGACCACAGCCCTGCTCGACCGCCTGACCCATCATTGCGAGATCATCGAGACCGGAAACGAGAGCTGGCGCTTCAAGAACCGCTCCTGACCCGGCGCCGACCGTCCCCGCGGCCCGGTTGCCCCGGTGGGCCACTCAGGGGGGTCAATATTGCACGCCGATCGGGGGTCAAACTTCAAAGCCGATTGACAAGCCAGAGCGCGAGGGTTCGACATCCGTCGGCGCCGGCAGCAGCTTCGCCGGCTCCGCCCCTTCCGTCGACGAGACAACCACCGGGACGAAGCCGCCCACCACACGCGCCAGCTCCCGATACTGGCGCCACCAACCGAAGACCTGGTTCGCGTTCACGTCATGCCGGCGCGCCACAACCGAAACTGAAACCCCGGCCTCGTAGCTCTCCGCCACGATCCGGCGCTTCCGCGCCTCGCTCCAGCGACGGCGACGACGGCGAAACATAACCTCGCCCCTGGCGCCCGACTGTTCCGCTTCGTCCGACATCCGCACAAGTGTCCACTTATCCTTAATGGACACTTACGGCGTGCCCACCTCCGAGCGCGCACCATCCCAGATCCCGGACAAAAGCCACAGGCGGCCTACCTCGGAGGCTTACCAACGCATTGCAGCACGACCAGGGCTCGCTTACGCTCGCATCGGGCCGGCCTCCGGCCAGCCCCCTGAAACCAACAACGGAGGACCCCGCAAAGAGCCGTGAGAGATGGCACTCCGCCCAACCCGGGCGGTCAAGTCCCACCGGAACCACCGTCAAATGTCGCCAGAACTTCGGTCAAGTGTCGCCAGAATCGCGGTCAAGTGCATCGGAATCCGCAGCATCCGGCCGGCGAAGGTCGGCCGAGGAGACAAAGACCGAGCTTGCAGTACGATTCTGCCCCCTACCGGAATCGACCCCAACAGCCAGCGACCGTGGCCTTTCACCGGCTATCCACGTCAGAGTTAGCCTGACGTTTACCAGCGGGCCGTGAGCCGGAGGCCGACCTTATGCTCCGGCCGGGTGTCGTCGTTGTCGTTCTCGTGCCGCCGCGCCTCGAAGGAGAGCTCGAACGCGCCGCCGTCGGGCGCCCCCCCGGCCCCGCCGCGCAGCAGGCGCCAGCCCAGGCTGTAATCGCGGCCCGTGTCGGAGAGGCCGACGCCGGCCCCCGGCATCCAGATGAAGCGGTCGCCGAAGGCGGCGAAGCCGTAGCCGAACTTCAGCTCCAGCCGGCGACTCACCAGGTCGTCCTTGCCGCCGCCGTTGTCGTTGGCGGCGAGTCCCTCCAGCGTGCCGCTTCCGAGCAGCGCCTCGGCGCCGCCCGAGGACGCGCCGCCGACCGTTTGCGTCAGGCTCAGCCGCGGACCCCGCTCGCCGGCCACCGGGTCCCAGGAGAAGGAGCCCGACAGGCCGCGCTCCCGGAAACCCTCCGCTTCGTGGCTCAGCAGGCCGCGCCCGCGCAGCTCCGCCGCAAGGCCGCGCTTTGGGTCCGCCCAGGCGAGGCCCGCGCCGATATCCGTCCCGAAGCCGGTCTCCGCATCGCCCCCGTCATGGCGCACCCCGATCTCGAAGCCCGGCGTCAGGACCGAGCCGTCTGCCAGCTGCACCGGCAGCATACCCTCCAGCCCGAGCCGCAGCCGCGTCACCTCGGCCTCCGCCGCTGCCAGGTTGCCTGTCCCGGACCCCGAGACCGCGTCCGTGGAGGTTTGCACGATCGTCGCGTCGGTCTTGGCCGTCAGCGTCAGCCCGTCGTTGCCGCCGTCCAGCACGGTCCCGCGCAGCCCCGCCGCCGCCATCCACAAATCGAGGTCGGTCCTGATCGCCGGCCCGTCACCGGGCTCCAGCTTCAGGCTGCCCTCGCCGTAACCCGCAGCGCCCCAGGCCTCCAGATGCTCCGAGAGCGCATGGCGCAGCCAGGGATACAGCCCGGTCAGCGTCGCCGAGATCGTGCCGTTCCCCGCGCCGTTCTCCCCGGAGCCGTCACGGTAGCCGCCATCGCCGAGGCTGTGTGAGACCAGAAGCCCCGTCGTCCAGCGTCCGTGCGACCAGTCCGTTCCCAGCATGGCGCTCGCCACCTCGCCGTCCAGCGAGAGCGCACCCTCGCGGCCGTCGAAGCGCGTCACCGCGCCCCGGCCCCAGATCGAGACGAAGCCCTTGCCCGCCGTCTCCGCCGTCACCGCGAAGGACGAGCCCAGAAACAGCTCACGGTTGCTCATCGTCCGCCCCGGGCCCGCCGATCCGGTCCGCACGCCGAAGCCCTGCTGCTCCGGACCCGTTCCGCCCTTGAGCCAGTCCGCCAGGTCCCCGGCCGCGCGTGGCGCTTCTGCCTCCGGTGCCCGGGCCGTCCCGGACGCAGCGTTCCCGCCGGCGCCGAACAGAGGCCCGAGGCCGATCCGCTCGCCCCCGAGGCTCACCTCCGCCCCCGCCTGCCGTCCGGCGCGCATCCGGCCCTCGACCGCCTCCAGCACCTGGTCCGCCACCGTGCGCCCGAACCGCGCGATCCACGCCTGCGGGACCGGGCCGGTGTTGGAGATGGTCCCCGTCGCCGTGCCGTCCGCGACGGTCGCGCCCGACGCGTTCGAGAGCGTGAGCGTCATTGTCTCGCTGCCCTCGTCGTGTTGGTCCTGCAGCACCCGGACGTCGACCGTCTTCGCGGTATCGCCCGGCGCGAAGCGCAGCGCCCCGTGCGCCGCCACGTAGTCCTGGCCCGCCACCGCCGTGACGTTCGCCGTGCGGTAGCGCACCGAGACCACCGACTCCGCCGGCGCGTCCAGCGTCACCCGGAACCGCAGCGGCGCGCCCGACGCCTCGTTCGCTTGTGCATCGGCCACCGAGAACCCCGGCCCGGCGGGCGCCGCGTCCGCATCTCCGGAGGCGCGCGTCAGCCGCACGGTCACCTGCTCGCCCACGTTCCACTGCGCATCGACGCCGCCGAGCGTCCCGATCCCGGCCCTCGCAAACGCCGAGAGCGCCTCGCCCGGACCGACTTCGAGCCCGCCCACGTGCAGCGCGACCTGCCCCGGCTCGGCGATGACGCCACCCGACCCGTCATGCGCCATCGAGAGCGCGCGGGACCCCGCGTCATAGGCGATATACCAGATGCGGAAGTCCTGCCCGTCCTCGGACCAGCCCGGGTTCGAGAACGCGTCGGCGAACCCGCCAAACCAGTTGTTGCCGAGGTCGTTCCACTTCATCGTCGTCGACCAGAACTCGACCGCCGCCGCCTGCGGCGCCGCGTCGTCGTCGAACACGTCCACCCCGGCCGAGTCCTTGTCCGCATCCAACGCGTAGCCCTCGCCCGCGACGATGGACGCACGCACCCGCGCATCTGCCTCGTGCACCGTGTCGTTGACCGTGGCGACGCTGAGCCGCGCCTCGGCCGACCCGGAGGCGAAAGTCGCGGACGAGGGCGGGGCGCCGTTGAGCACGCTGCCCGCTTCCGATACCGTCACCGCCACCGTCAGCGCATCGTCGGTCGCGCCCGTGCGCCGCAGCACGAACGCCGCCGCCGTGCCCTCGGTCACCGGCGTCGACACCGCAACGATCGACACCGCGGGCAGCGCCGCCGCTGTCAGGTTCTTCACCTCGGTGTTGGCGAAGGACGCCGCCCGGTTGCCCGCCGCGTCCTGCACCGGCTTCGCACCCGTCGGCACGGTGTAGCCCACCGTCACAGTCTGTCCTGACGTCACCGCGGACGACAGCGTCAGCGTCACCACTTTCCCCGCCACCGTCACCGCATCCACGGTGCGTGCCGTCCCGCCAACCGGCACCGCAAACGACGACGCCGGAGGCTGTGACGCCGTGTCCAGCGCCTCGCTGAACGCAAGAGTCAGCACGGTCCCGTCCACTGACGCGCTCGACAGCACGGGCGCCGCGTCGTCCACGTCGGAGAGCCGCACCACCAGCGCCGCATCGACCTGGTTGGCCCCGTCCGTCACCCGCACCGTGATCTCGTAGTCGCCATCGCCGTCGGCATCGTCCGGCGCCTCGAAGTCCTTCGCCGCCTTGAACGACAGCGCGCCGTTGGCCGTCAGCGCGAACATTGCCCGGTCCGCGCCGCCGTCAGCACCCGCCGGAATTGACCAGGAAAGGTCCCCGGCAGCCGTGTCCGCATCCGTCGCCGTCAGTGTCGCGACCGCCGTTGCGTTCTCCGCCACCACGACGGGCGAGGCCGTCACCACTGCTGGCGCCGCGTCATCCACGTCGGAGAGCCGCACCACCAGCGACGCATCGACCTGGTTGGCCCCGTCCGTCACGCGCACCGTGACCTCGTAGTCGCCGTCGCCGTCGGCATCGTCCGGCGCCTCGAAGTCCTTCGCCGCCTTGAACAACAGCGCGCCGTTGGCCGTCAGCGCGAACATTGCCCGGTCCGCGCCGCCGTCAGCACCCGCCGGAATTGACCAGGAAAGGTCCCCGGCAGCCGTGTCCGCATCCGTCGCCGACAGCGTCGCGACCGCCGTTGCGTTCTCCGCCACCACGACGGGCGAGGCCGTCGACACCACCGGCGCTGCGTCGTCGTCATTCACGACCACCCCGGCCGATCCCGACGCCCCGTCCACCGTGTAGCCCGAGCCCGACGACACCGTCGCCGTCACCGTGCTCGCGTCTTCCGTCGCCTCGTCGTCCTCGGTCGGCACGCTCAGCGTCGCGCTGGCCGAGCCTGCGGCGAACGTCACCGATGTGGGCGGCGTCCCGCTCACCGCCGCTTCACTCTCCGATACCGCCACCGCCACCGTCAGCGCCGCCGCCGCCGCGCCCGTGCGCGCCAGCGTGAACGCCGCCGCCGCGCCCTCGGTCACCGGCGTCGCCGCCGGCGCGATCGAGACCACGGGGAGCGTCTGCGGGCCGGGCACCGTCAGGCTGAGGTCGCCCCCGAACTTCCGCCCATCGGCGTCGCACGCGGCATACTGTGCGGTGCAGTCGGTCGTCGCGCGCGCGGTCAGCGTCACGGGGGCCTGTCCATCCGGGACAACCGTGATGCCCCACAGGCGGTTCTTCCCGCGCTCGCGCCGCCACACCCGCCCGATGCGTCCGTCCACGAGGTCGAACAGCGCATCGCGCACCGTGCGGTAGCTGAAACTGTTCGGTTCGTGGCTGAAATCCATGTGGAGATCGAAGCTATTTGAGCCGTCATGCGCCGCCGGCGCCTGCGTGAAACTCGCGGTCATCGACGTTCCAGGCACCATCGCATCGGCGGCCTCCGAGAGCGGCTGCCCGCCGATGCACACCGCGTTCGTCTCGGTGCAGGCCCGTACCGGGACCCGTATCGTCACATCGCCCAGGCCGTTCGGCGTGACCGTCACCTCCCAGGCAGGGTTCACACCCTCGTCCGCCTGCCGGGCGCCGGTCACGGTCCCACCCGTCACCTCCAGCACCGAGGCCGCGTCCGTCTCGGCCGTTAGCTGCGCGGGCGTCCCGCTGAACCTCAGTCCGACGGTGAACCCGCTCTCCCCGTCATGACCCTCAGGCACGTTCCGGAAGCTCACCTGCGGACTGATGCTGCTGCTCACAATCGTCGGCGCCGCGTCATCCACGTCGGAGAGTCGAACCACCAGCGACGCATCGACCTGGTTGGCCCCGTCCGTCACGCGCACCGTGACCTCGTAGTCGCCGTCGCCGTCGGCATCGTCCGGCGCCTCGAAGTCCTTCGCCGCCTTGAACGACAGCGCGCCGTTGGCCGTCAGCGCGAACATTGCCCGGTCCGCGCCGCCGTCAGCACCCGCCGGAATTGACCAGGAAAGGTCCCCGGCAGCCGTGTCCGCATCCGTCGCCGTCAGCGTCGCGACCGCCGTTGCGTTCTCCGCCACCACGATCGGCGAGACCGTCACCACTGCTGGCGCCGCGTCGTCCACGTCGGAGAGCCGCACCACCAGCGACGCATCGACCGGATTGGCCCCGTCCGTCACCCGAACCGTGATCTCGTAGTCGCCGTCCGTGTCCGCGTCGTCCGGCGCCTCGAAGTCCTTTGCCGCCGTGAACGACAGCGCGCCGTTGGCCGTCAGCGCGAACATTGCCCTGTCCGCGCCGCCGTCAGCACCCGCCGGAATTGACCAGGAAAGGTCCCCGGCAGCCGTGTCCGCATCCGTCGCCGTCAGCGTCGCGACCGCCGTTGCGTTCTCCGCCACCACGATCGGCGAGGCCGTCGACACCACCGGCGCTGCGCCGTCCACGGTGGCGAGTCGAACCACCAGCGACGCATCGACCGGATTGGCCCCGTCCGTCACCCGAACCGTGATCTCGTAGTCGCCGTCCGTGTCCGCGTCGTCCGGCGCCTCGAAGTCCTTCGCCGCCTTGAACGACAGTGCGCCGTCCGCCGTCAGCGCGAACATTGCCCTGTCCGCGCCGCCGTCAGCACCCGCCGGAATTGACCAGGAAAGGTCCCCGGCAGCCGTGTCCGCATCCGTCGCCGTCAGCGTCGCGACCGCCGTTACGTTCTCCGCGACCATGATGGGCGAGGCCGTCGACACCACCGGCGCTGCGTCGTCGTCGTTCACGACCACCTCGGCAGACATCGAGGTCACGTCCAGCGAGTAGCCCGATCCCGAGAGCACCGCCGCCGTCACCGTGCTCGCATCTTCCATCTTCTCGTCGTCGTCGGTCGCCACGTTCAGCGTCGCGCTGGCCGAGCCTGCGGCGAACATCACCGATCTGGGCGGTCTCACGCTCACCATCCCTGGGCTCGCCGATACATCCACCGCCACCGTCAGCACCGCCGCTACCGCGCCCGTGCGCGCCAGCGTGAACGCCGCTGCCGCGCCCTCCGTTACCGGCGATGTCGACCGCGCAATCGAAACCATGGGGAGCGAATCCATGGGGAGCGTTTGCGGTCCGGGAACCATCAGGCGCAGATTTCCCGCGAACTTCCGCCCGTCGGCGTCGCACACGGCATGCTGTGCGGCGCAGTCGGTCGTCACGCGCGCGGTCAGCATCACGGAGCCCTGTCCATCCGGGATGACCTCGATTCTCCACAGGCGGTTCCTCTCGCCATCGCGCCGCCACACGCGCCCGATGCGCCCGCCCTCGAGGTCGAACAGCGCTTCGCGCACCGTACGGTAGCTGAAATTGTTCGGTTCGTGGCTGAAATCCATGTGGAGATCGAAGCCCTGCGTCGAGCCGTCATGCGATGCCGGCGCCTGCGTGAAACTCGCGGTCATCGGCGGACCAGGCACCACCACCTCGGTGGCCTCCGAGAGCGGTTGCCCGCCGATGCACACCGCGTTCGTCTCGGCGCAGGCCCGCACCGGGACCCGGACCGTCACATCATCGCCCGGGCCGTTCGGCGTGACCGTCACCTCCCAGACGGGGTTCGCGCCCTCGACCGTCTGCCGGGCGCCGGTCACGGTCCCACCCGTCACCTCCAGCACCGAGGCTGCGTCCGTCTCGGCCGACAGCTGCGCGGGCGTCCCGCTGAACCTCAGCCCGACGGTGAACCCGTTCACCCCGTCATGACTCTCAGGCACGTTCTGGAAGCTCGCCTGCGGACTGATGCTGCGCACTATCTTGCGCTGCCCGGCCGTCCTGGCCTGCACGACCGTGCCGTTATGCGCGAGCAGCGCATCGACTTGCGCCTCCGCGCTACGGATGACGCCGCCACCCAGCGCCAGGCTGTTCGGCGTGACCGCCATGGAGTTGTGGGAGCCGTCATCCGTGACCAGCGTGTAGCGGAACACCAACTCCGCCGTCCCGCTCCCGCTCCGATACGTCGCGCTGCGCGCCGCCGCGCCGCCGAGACCGATGCCGATGGACGGCGTGCCGTTCGTGGTGATCACCTCCACCGCTTCGCTGAAGGAGACCGTCACTTCGACGTTCTCGCCCACCGTCCAGCTCCCGTCGTCGCCAGAGCCGCTCACCCGGGGCGTGCCGTTCACGGTCGGCGCCGCCGGCGCCGCCGTCACCGTCAACGTCGGCGCGCTGATCGAGACTTCGCTGTAACCAAGTTCGTCAGTGAAGATGACATACACCGTGATAGTTTTGCCCGCATCATCGGCCTCAAGTGTGTAGGTAGAACCCGTTGCGCCTTCGATAGCCATGTCGCCGGCGCCGTCGTTTGCGTACCACCGGTAGGCGAGCGCGTCGGTATCGATACCGTCATCGTCGCTGATGCCGGACGTGTCTGCGGAAAGTGTCTCCCCCACCTGCGCTGTGCCCGTGATGACAGGGCTACCGGTGGCCGCGTTGTTGTCTGGGGCCGGTATTCGGTGGACCGGGCCCCTCAGCGTCTCTGTATTGCCTAGATCATCGAGAAAGGATACCCGCGCCTGAATACCTCTGCCCCTATCGACGTCCTTGACCACGTAGACCCACGACCAGTAACCGCCATGCACCCATCCGGGAACCTGCGTCTCCCGTTCGGTCACCGGGTCAATACGAAACCACTTCCAAGCTATAGGGGTTAGGCGATTATTTACAGAGTGGGTGCCATCTGCGTCCCTTATGGTGTACACGACAGCGTTGAGATGATAGCCAGGCTGCAGGACACCCTTACCGTGTGTTACACGGACGTCTCCCGTTGCGGGGTTGTTGGTGTTTACCTGCCGTTGAACGATATGGCCATTCACGTCTTCCACGCGGCTCGCGCTCACCCTCTCCGCGGTCTTGGTGCAGCGCCTTGTGATGCTGGATAAGTTGGATACAAAGGGACAAGCCTTATCCATGTATAGTATGTGGAACTTAATATACATGTACCTGTCTGCTGCCTTCGGCGTATAGGTCATATTGCGATTATTTTCCGCGTAATCGTCGCCTGTGAGGAAGAACGGGCCGGAAGCGTTGTGGGCCCTGGACCACCATGAGTTTAAGATCCCCCCCCTACGGCCGTCGGGGTCGGTTAAAGTGGCAGACAACGCCACCCCTTCCCGGGGCGAGGATGTTGACAGCGTGACTGTTCCCGGTTCGTCGACATTGACAATCGGGATGAACACGGAAACGGTCGCGTCGGTCGTTGGCTGGGTTTGCGTGGCGCCGGAGTCGTCCTTCCCGTCCGTCACCATGATATTGACCGAGTAGGATTCTTTGCGTTCGTAGTTGACGGAAGCGCCCGGCTTGACGGTGATCACGCCGGTGCTTGCGTTCAGGGCGAACACCCCATTGAACGCCGCCTCGTCGGTTCCGCCGACGGAGTAGGTGAGGGAATCGCCATCGGGATCGGTGGCGACCACTGTACCCACGACAGTGTTGGCGGCGATGTTTTCGTCGGTTGAGAACTCGTAGGAGCCATCTTGAAATGACGGGGCGGTAGAGCCAGTCGCCAGTGCGGGGGTAGCGTGGGTCGTAACGAGCATGAGCGTTGCCACTGCCAACACTATTGGGAGAACACCTGCACGAACCCGGTTACCCATGTTTGCTGACTCCATTCGGAACTTCTCCCGTCATGCGTTTGCTGTCCCGACATTCGAGACGCCGCACTATCGGCCACCCTCGACTGTTATTCGGCGCGCAACTTTGACCGTTCAGAATCAAACGACATCGATGGGTCGCGCGCTGATCGGCGTCGAACCCCCGCGCCGAACAACACAAGCCTGACGAAGGCGTGCGGTGGTCGGGCAGAACGGGGGGTTGTCTCATGATTGTGCGTTGGCCAGATGGTCCTGCACGAGCGCGACGGTCCCGGTCAGAGCCCACGGTCCCGCGCCGAGAAAGGTATGCTCGACGTTCCTCGCCGCGCCGGCGGTGCCACCCCGGAGGGAGAAAGTCCGGGACCGGGCGTCCAGCCACCATCTCAGGGCTGAATTCAACTCGCCCCTCCCTCGCCCGCATAACGCACTTCCGATCTTCGATCTCGATGCCCGAAAACTTTACATTGAGCTAGTCGGATTGCAGAAAATCCAGTTTCAGGCCCCTGCCGGCTCGTATTTTAACAGGGATGAAGCCGCCGGGGCAATGCGATTGTAAAAGTAAATTGTGTAGTTTTATAAGAGATTTATACTGCAAGCCGATACTACAAGTCTGGACTACAAAAGCGGGCCGTATTTCAGGACACCACTACTAATTAATGCAGACCCGCGTGCACAAAACACCGGCGAACCCGACGACGACGACGACGCGACCCACTGTCCGGCACACCCAGTCCTTGCCGATTGCGGCGATGCACTGCCGGGTGTGTTTTGGAGCGGCGCTCGCTCAATACGCGTCGGGAACCAGGCCCATCTCCCGCACGCGGCGCACCGCCGCGGCCCGATTGCGCGCCCCCTACCGGAATCGACCCCCAATGGTCGGAAGTACCAAAATCCGTGGGGTCAACCGGCGAGAGCGTCCTCGATCTGAAAGGCCCGTGGGTGTTCGAGCACGGCGTTTGGACGTGCAAACGTCGAGGTCACTGACAACATCTGACCCCACGGATTTTGGTACTTCCCTTGCGTCCCGGCGCGTGAGAACTCAGCCGGCCGGCGCCCCGCCGGCCATCGCATCCAGTGGCCTTTCAGCGCTTCACTTCCCGCTTTCGTCCAGGTTCCGGCCTGCGGCTTACGGTTCATTTTCAGGGATTCCTCTCGCATCGTCTGGTTCTCGTGGTTCCGCCCTTCCTGCTCCTGGTCGACTTGGCGCCCGGGTCCGTTCCGTCGAGACGCCCGCACCGCCCCGGAACCTGCCCGTCCCGCCATCGTCGCAGGGCTGAATTCGGCTCGCCCCGGTCCCCCGACCGTACCCGCACAACGCATGACTACCCCCCGATGTTGCGCTCGACAACTATTGTTGTCGCGAGCGAGGTCGCAGCAAGCCCAGCTTCGAGCTGCTGATGGTCCATGCTTTAAAGCAGGGATGAAGACGCCGTGACAATGCGATTGTAAAAGTAAAATGTGTAGTCTTATAAGAGGTTTATACTACAAATCAATACTACAAGGCATGACTACAAAAGCGGGCCGTATTTGGCGTTATCGGAAGGTTTGTTCGCTAGATTACCCTAAGAAGGAACAAATATAGCACATTCGGATTTATCGGATTGCCTTGGCAATCCTGTAAGCCGTTGCCCTGCCAATATGGCCTAACTGGACCGAAGCTGCGTATTTGGCCACGAAACCGAATGAAGCAAGAACATCATTTGCGCAGCTCTTCGATCCCGAGTTCTTGCCACATCCATTTGAAATCGTAAGCGGGGGCATTCTTGCCGGCTCGGGTCCGGGCTTCACCCTGTTCGAGTAATTTCAGCCAGGCGGCGACCCGTTCGCGGCCCGATGCGGTCTTGACGGCCTCGCGCGGGGTCTTTTCGCCCAGCATGGGGATTGGCCGGTCGAGCGTATCGCGGTAATGCCGATCGAAGAGTTCGGCCAGAAGGCTCGCCTCTTCTTCGGGCGGGATATCGGGCGGGTTCGGCGCCCGGTCTTTCTCGCGATGTTCGGCCATGGCCTGCGCCAGGGTCTGGCGGACCATGAGCGGCGGTTGAACCAGGGTCCCTACGAGCGCGGCCAGACGTGTCTTCAATGCTTCCGCGCGCCGGGCGGAATTGGTGTCGGCTTCCAGCATGCGGCCCTTCAGGGTGATCGTGCCGAGCACCAGCGATCCGTCGTCCAGTTCGGATTTCAGCATCATGCCGCCTTCGGGAAGGCCCGGCTGCAGCGGATGGCGGCTGCGGTCCACCCAGTTCCAGACCTTGTCCGAAGCCGACGCCATGTCGGGCTGGGCATCGAGGACCGCGCGGATCTTCGCCTGAGTAGCGCCCCTGGCGAAGCGGCAAGCGAGCTTGATGAGCTCGATCTCGTCGCCATCGGAGTTGAAGAGTTGCGGGAGGGCTGTCTCGGTCGGATCGAATACGGTTCCCATGAGCCAGGTCTCGGCGATCAGCGGGCTGGCCATCTTGAGTGTTATCGCCATGGCAAGCGTCTCGATCGCCTCGGGTGGAGGTTCCTCTCCGCCCGCCATCGAAATCTCCTCGACACCGGCCTCGGTTCGCGTGGCCAGTTCGTGGATCTCTTCTATCGTTTCGACCGAAAGGTCGGGTTTGAAAGGGAGCAGGCCGCCGGCCAGAATGCGGCTGCCGCGCACCTCGACAATGCGCATCGCGAACTGTTCCCAGGGCGCCATGGATTTCGTCGCCGTGCGCTCGCGGACGCGGACGGGTTCGCCTCCCAGGATCAGGTCGCGCGCAAGGAAGGAGTCGCCCGGGCGAATGTCGCTGACTTCGTAGAGGCTGACGACCGAGTCCCGGATGCCTTCCATATACGCTCTGACGATCGCGGTCTCACGCCATCCGCGGCGCTTGAGATAGAGATCGACCGCATTGCCGTCTTCGGTCTCGCGCCCGAGGAAATCGTTCAGCGCCATGTCATTCAGGGTCGTGACCCAGTGCCCGCCGATCTTGTCCGCCAGCTCTTCGAAGCTGTCGATGTCGTGGAGCTGACACCAGGCGCCCATATGGTCGTCGATCGCGTCCTGGAAATGCTCCGGCCAGGGGCCGCGGGTCATCCATTTCGCAAGGCCTTCGAAGACATTCGACGGAATCCTGACCGTCATGGTGTCCGCCCTGACCGGAGACCCTCGAACCGTCCGGCGGCAATGCGGGTGTAATGTGCGGTGTGACGCGGGTCCCGGTGGCCGAGATAGTCCTGGATCAGGCGCAAGTCGCGGAATCCCGAGGCGGCGCCCTCTGCCCGCTTTCCGGCCAACTGAGAGCTGCTTGCCCGGCGTCCTGCACCCCGGGCAGCCGGCGCACCGGCCTCGGCGGGACGGGCAACATCCCGAGAACCGTGTGCCAGTACGACCAGGAGCGAGGATCGAATATCCCCGGGTGGGCGTTGCGCAATGCGTCCCGCAGGGACTCGTCGTCATAGCAACGGCGGATCGTCGATACATCCTGCGCATCGCCATAAATCATCGCGTGATTCAGGAAAAACACCTCGTTGCGCAGCGTCTCGTGAGGCGGTTTGAACCACACCACCCGGCGCGCAACTTCAAGCAGGTCGGGGTCCGTCAGATCGACCATGTGACGACTCTACCACCGTCGCCGGAGAAAAGGCGCCGGCTCCCCGGCCTCCAGGCGCGCACGCACCTCGTCGATCGGCGGAGACTCGTGCTCCGGCTTCTCCACCAGCGCCAGGCTCGTAATCAGCGCCTGGTGGACGATGCGCCGGTCCGGGGCCGCCCACTCCTCGTCCAGGACGCGGACCTCGACACTGAACGCCGTCAGCGCGCCCGCCTCGACCAGCGCCCGGGCCCGGCGGGCCTCGGGCGTGTCCCGGAACGTCAGGACAGCGCGCATGGCGTCGTCGCCATCCCTCGCCTGCAGCCCCTTGCCGAACTCGCTGAAAGGTCGATGCCAGTCATGCCGGATGTTCGCCCGGAGGTTGTTCAACAACAGGCAATGCGGCTCCCAGGTTTCGTCGAAGACGCCGCCAATGCGGATCGGGTCGCCATAGGGGATCAGCACGCCCTCCAGGACGCCGGTCGATGTCACGCTGAACGGGAAAGCGCGCCGTTCGGGCGGCCTGGGCGTCGTCATGTACTGTCTCCGTCAGGCTTGAAGGGGTCGAATCCCGTGGGGGCGAAATCCGTGTTCATTCAGCACTCATCCGTAACCGCCCCATCTTCCTCCGGTCAAATCCACTCGCCGGTCACGGACAGGCGCGCCGCGCCGCTCCGGTGCTCGACGATCCAGCCGGCCGGATCCCGGTCCGTGTCCACGAGCGGGCAGGCGCGGGCCTCCCCGATCCTGTCCGCCGCCGCTTCCGCGGCCGGGAGGGTCTCGAACAGTTTCACGCGCTCAACCCTGATCTTCTGCTGCATGAGGTCTGTCTCCATATATGCGGTTCGGTGTGAAACGCCCTTGCGACAAGCCCGGCTGCCCGCAGGCAGGCCTGTTCCCGGAGACTTGTCGACAAATGGTCGGGTAGCCGGCCTGCGCCGCTCGTGGCGCCGGCCGGCAGGCAAGATGCGCGCGCGGGTTACCCGGGCTGCCGCGCGGTAGCCTCGACGCGGTCCAGCATCTCCAGGATCGTGGGCTCCAGAGAGATGTCGTAGATCTCGCTGATTACCTGCAGATAATCGGCGAATTCCTCCGGCGGCACCACGGCTTCGGGATACTGGCTCCGGAGCTCGCCGTGCAGGCGCTTTTCGGCGATGAGCGCGGCGCGGCCCGTCTCCATCGGAACGATCCGCAGGATGCTGGCCTCGACATGGTCGGGCAGGCCCAGCTGATGGCGCATGCGGGATTCCGGGTCCCGGCTCATGCCCGCTTTCAGCACCGGACGGCGACCGGGGGGCGAAAAGCGCATCAGATACAGCGCGCTCGGCTCGGCGGACCAGCAGTCGCCGCAGGTTTCGCAGGAGAACCGGCCGGTTTGCATGTTCGCGCGTGCGACGCGCTGCGTCGCGCCACAACCGTCCGCATGGGCGTAGAGGCGGTAATTGGGCTTGCCGTCCGGATCGGGCCCGACGAGCCGCCAGCCGCGGGCGCGCGCCTCAGCCTCCTCACGCGCCCGGTGGCAGACCTCGCAGCGCAGCCCGGTCGTGCCCTCCACGACGCGCTTGATGAGTGCGCACTGGCGGCGGATTTCGTGGCCGCATTCGGTGACGTGGTAGCGGCCGTAATGCGGGTCGTGCGGATCCCGGCCGAGATAGACCAGGCCGACCGACTGCGCCTCTGCCTGCCGCCGCTCGAACTGGCAGCCCTTGCACTCGGGCCGGCACCTCAAGAGGGTGAAGGCGCGCGCCAGGTTCAGTCCCTGACAGATCTGGCATTCCAGCGCCACATGGTAGCGGTCGATCACACGGGCCACGACGCGGTAGCCCTTCTCGTTGGCCGCACGGACCCAGGTCTCGGGCAACGGGGCGTTGTAGATGGGGTGCTCAGTATCGCCGATACGGAGCGTCTCAGCAGTCAAACGGGACATGGTGTTGTCCTCTCTCACGCGGGGGCCCGACCTGCAGCGCGATGAGCGCGCGGGGGCGTCCTCGTCATTGCAGGATGGCGGCGCGGCGCAGTTCAGCGCGGCGCCGGAAAATCAGGGATGCAGGGAGGCGTCCGACGGCCCGAACGGGCGCACACGGCAAGCGGCCACGCCAGGCGCACCGCGCATCGTGACCGCCGGAAGCGGCCGCGTGCCATGTGCAGGGAGGCGGCGGCAACGCCAATCGCCACCGCGTTCGATGCAATGCGCGAGACCCGTAGCGAGGCCGCGCGGAAACCGCTTCGCGCCGGTCGATACGGGTGGGTCGGTCAAGCTGGCAGCCGGCGCAAGCGCCGTGCTAGCGTCATCGATAGCCATGTGATCTCTCCATTAGATCGTGTGGTCAGGACGGCGCAAGAAATCTCACCTTCTTGCGCCGTCCGATTTATGATTATATAGAATCAAATATTATTTTCAACCCCCACAAAGGAAAAATCTTCGTGGGCAGACCACCGAAGGACACCCACGCCGTAGTGGTCCGACTTCCAAGGCCCATGATCGAGGCACTGGACAGGCTGCGTGCGGAAAAGCCGGAGCACCCCAGCAGACCCGAGATGATCCGGCGCATCGTCTCGGAATGGCTTGAGGAAAACGACAGGGGCAGCCGAAACCTGCGCGTCTGAGCGGAGGGCCGCCGGTCGGCGGCCGCCAGCGCGATGCTATCGTCCCGGGGCTTGCCTTCCCGGTGGATGCGGGGCAGGAAGCGGATCCCCGGGCGTCATGCGGCAGGCGCCCGGGACCATCCCGGGATTCGCGGCCGTCTGCGACCCGCCCGTCGGTCGAACCCGGCCGGGAGCCGGAACAGGAGGACGAGACGATGGCTTGCCGCTCTTGGAACCTGACTCACAACTTCGCCGATGTTAACAATGCCTTGCGAAGCGTCGGGTTGTGAGTTCGAACTGAAGCTTGAGGCCAGCCGAAGCGAGGCCGCCAACGATAGTCCAGAGGACAGAGTCCGGCCCAGGCTTGCCGCGCGCTGGTGAGCATGAGCCGCGGAAAATGGAAGGCCTCGTTCCAGGGAGGGAAGCGGAAAGTGGTGCAGAGTGCCCGTCACGGTCACGTCGGGCTTACCTTGCGGGGCGCACAGGCGAAACCGGTTGTATTGACGTCGAGGTTGTCAATCGGCGGAGAAAATAGGACAAATGCCTCGGAGAACCTGCAGCGCGCTGACCTTGACATTGGTGGGAAATGTCCGGGGGCGGTTTGTCGGATGGTGTTATTTTTTAGTATAGGATTTTAGCCTTCTATATTAATATCGGCGTATTTTCATAATATTATGAGTTGAATAAGGCGGCTTCCGGAGCCGCCTTTTCGATTCCGGACAGTGAAGGGAGTGCAAAGACCGTGTTGGGAACGAACGGGAGAGTTGCGCCCGGCGCTTGCCTCGCGCGTATGCGCGCAATCAGGTGCGCGTATCGCTCGCCGGCGCGTATCGCGCACGGGCGCCCGTGCGCGATACGCGCGAAAAAGGGGTGCATTCCGGCGAGGTCCGCCGCGCGCAGGACGAAACGACAGCAGGAGCCGGCGCAGTATTTGCGGCGGACCATGACACCGCATGACAAAACATGACATATCATGACACCTGCCGGGGTGTGCGGGGGCGGCTTATGGATGGCGGCATGGAATTCGAGGGCTATCTGGCCCAGGTGGAGGCGTTTACGCGCGAGGAGCTGATTCCGAACGAGGAGCGCGTGGACAAGCTGGGCCATGTGCCGGAGGACTTGGTTCGGCGGATCTGCGAGATGCGCCTCTTCGCCATTTCGATCCCGGAGGAATACGGAGGCCTCGGCCTCAGCCAGGAACAGCAGGTGCGGCTCACCTTCGCCTTCACCCGGGCCTCGGCCGTGTTCCGCGCCCGCTTCTCGACCACGATCGGGCTTTGCAGCCAGGCGATCCTCGACTTCGCCACGGAGGCGCAGAAGCGCAAATACCTGCCCGCCATGGCCGAGGGCCGCTGCACCGGCGCCTTCTCGCTGACCGAGCCGGACTACGGCTCCGACGCGGCGAACCTCGCAACGACGGCGGTGCGCGACGGCGCGGGCTATGTGCTGAACGGTACCAAGCGCTACATCACCAATGCGGCGGACGCCGACATGTTCCTGGTCATGGCGCGGACGGGCGGCCCCGGCGCCGGCGGCGTCTCGGCCTTCGCGGTCGATGCCGGCACGCCGGGCATCCGCGCGGGCGAGCCCTTCGACATGATGGGGCATCGCGGCTCGCGGGTCTCGGAGGTCTATCTGGAGGACTGCCGCGTGCCGGCGGATGCGCTGGTCGGCGGCCGGGAGGGGCTCGGGCTCAAGGCGGCGCTGCGCGGCATCAACCATGCGCGCACCCATGTCGCCGCCACCTGCGTCGGGCAGGCGAAGCGGCTGGTCGGGGAGGCGGTCCGCTATGCCCGCGAGCGCCGCCAGTTCGGCAAGCCCATCGGCGAGCACCAGCTCGTCCAGGCCATGCTCGCCGACATGCGCGCCGACACCTATGCGGCCGAGGCGATGGTGCTGGACTGCGCCCGGCGGTTCGAACAGCGCCCGCTGCCCTTCGCGGACATCGCCTGCGCCAAATATTTTGCGTCCGAGATGGTGAGCCGGGTCGCCGACAAGGCGGTCCAGATCCTGGGCGGCCAGGGCTATATGGCCGAGAACGCCGTCGCCCGCCTCTACCGCGACACCCGGTTGTTCCGCATCTTCGAAGGCACCTCGCAGATCCAGCAGCAGCAGATCGCCCGCGCCATGCTGCGCGAGGCGCCGGACGGCGCTTAACCCGGATTTCTCACCAAGGTCACGGCCTGCGTCGCGCCCAGGCATTCGATCCGCAAGGAGTGGGCCGAAAAGCGTAGCGGAGCCTACGGTTGAGGTCCGCGACGCGGCGGGCGGGCGCCTGGGCGCGACCCGGAGGGCGGCGCTGTCGGGCTGGCAGGGTGCGTCAATCCGCTTGCCCGATGCCCCGCATCGCTCTGTGCGGCTTTCCTTCCCTGCCAGCCCGACAGCACCGCGCAGACCATGACCTTGGTGAGAAATCCCGGTTAAAATCGCCGCCGCGATGCCCTATATCGACAAGGAGGGAGCGGCGGCTCCCGCCGCTCGCTATCGGAGGGGTTGAGATGGGACTCAGGAACATTCTCGTGCATGTGGACGGCAGCGAACGCGCCGGCGAGCGCATCCGCATCGCCGCCGAACTCGCCCGGCCGGACGATGGGCATCTGACCGGGATTTACGTCTCCCCGGACCCGCCGATCCCGACCTGGATGGCGGCGGGAATGCCGGCCGGCGCGCTGGGAGCCGCGATCGAACGGGTGCGCGGCGAGGGCGAGGCCGCCCGGCAGCGGTTCCTGGAGATCGCGGAGAGGGCCGGCATCCACGCGGAATGGCGCATGGCGGCGGGACCGGTCGGGCAGCTTACCGCGCGGCATGCCCGCTATGCGGACCTCGCCGTGGTCGGCAAGGGCAGCGCCGTCGAGCCCGACCGCTACCCCTATCCGGACCTCGCCGCCGACCTCACGATGAGCTGCGGCCGGCCAGTGCCGGTCGTGCCGAACTCCGGGCGATTCGACCGGGTGGGCGAGCATGTGCTGGTGTGCTGGAACGCCAGCCGGGAAGCGACGCGGGCGGTGAACGACGCCATGCCGCTCCTGCAGAGAGCGGAGAAGGTGGTCGTGCTGTCGGTCAATCCGCACCGGCCCTCAGGCGGCGACCATGGAGAAATCCCGAGCGCCAATATCGCGCTGCATCTGGCGCGCCACGGCGTGAATGCCGAGGCCGCGAACACGGTCGCCGACGGCATATCGGTCTCCGACATCGTGCTGTCGCATGTGAGCGACCGCGGCATCGACCTCATCGTCAGCGGCGCCTGGGGGCATTCGCGGATGCGCGAATGGGCGTTCGGCGGCGTGACCGAGTCCCTGCTGGCCGATACGACGGTGCCCGCGCTGATGTCGCATTGAAGTCCGGCCGCACCGGGAGTATGAACGGAGTGCAAAAGGACTGCGTATAGCGGGGGAGACGGTCATGGCGCTATCCCTGAAGCAGGCGGTCCGCAATGCCGCCGTCCAGGCCATGCTCATGCGGGAGCGCCTGGAATCCGGCATCGCCTACAACCCGGTAGCGCGCCGGAACACACAGAACCCTTATCCCGCCTATGCGGCGCTGCGCGACAAGGGCCCGGCGCATCGCAGCCGGCTGCTGAATGCATGGATATTCGGCCGCTACCGGGATGTGGACGTCATTCTTCGCGACTGGCAGCGCTTCTCCAATAATGGCTCCAAGGCAGCAACGCCCGGCAAGCGGACGGTCATTCCGGACCCCGGCACGCCGTCCATGCTGTCGCTGGACCCGCCGGACCACCGCCGCCTGCGCTCGCTGGTCAGCAAGGCGTTCACGCCGAGGGCGGTCAATGCGCTGGAGCCGCATATCCGGAGCTTGATGCACCAGCTTCTGGACGGCATTGAGGACCTGTCGGGCTTCGACCTCATGGAGGCGGTCGCCAAGCCTCTGCCGGTAATCGTCATCACGGAAATGCTGGGCGTGCCGCCGGAAGACCGCGCCCGGTTCCGCGGCTGGTCCGACCGCCGCGCGCGCATTCTCGAACCGACCATCGGCGCGGAGGAACGCGAGGACGCCGTTCGCGCCGCCGACGATCTCGACACCTATTTCGCGCCGATCGTCAAGGAGCGCCGCGCCGACCCGCAGGACGATATATTGAGCGGGCTGGCCCAGGCGGAGGAAGAGGGCGACCGGCTGGACGAGCGCGAGATGCTGACCATGCTGCGGCTGCTGCTGATCGCCGGCAACGAGACCACCGTCAACCTGATCGGCAACGGCATGCTGGCGCTGCTGCGCCATCCGGAGCAGTTGCAGCGGCTCCGGGACGACCCCTCCCTCATCCCGTCTGCGGTGGAGGAGCTGCTGCGCTACGACTCGCCGGTGCAGCTCGACCTCCGCCGGGTCGTCGAGGACTGCGACGTCAACGGCTTCCCGGTGAAGCGGGGCGACGACATCGTGCTGCTGATCGGCGGCGCCAACCGCGACCCCGAGCAGTTCGAGGACCCGGACGGACTCGATGTCGGGCGCGGCGAGAGCAGCCATATTTCCTTCGGGCGCGGCATCCATGCCTGCATCGGCGCGCCGCTCGCCCGGCTGGAGGCGCGCATCGCCGTCGAGGTGCTGCTGGAGCGGTTCTCCTCGATCCGCCTCGCGGGCCCGCCGCCGCGCTTCCGCGGCAGCATCGTGCTGCGCGGCCTGGAATCCCTGCCGGTCGCCGCCGGGACCTAGCCGCAGGCGTACCCTGCGGCGAAGCGGCCGGCGCGGCGGCCGAACACGCTGCCCGACATGAGGCCGGAGCCGCCCGGATAGTTCTCGTAAAACAGGCCGCCCACCAGTTCGCCGGCTGCGTATAGCCCGTCTATCGGGCGCCCGGAGAGGTCCTGGACCCGGTTCCGGTCGTCGATCTGCAGGCCGCCGAAGGTGAAGGTGATGCCCGTGGTTGTGACGAAGGCGACATAGGGCGGGCTGTCGATGGGCAGGGCCCAGTTGGTCTTGTCCGGGTTCAGCCCCTCGGTCGAAACGCCGTCCAGCACGGCCGGGTTGTAGGCGTTCGACGACCGGCAGGCGGCGTTGTACTCGCGAACCGTGCGCGCGAGCGCCGCCGGGTCGATCTCCAGCCCCGCCGCCAGGTCCTCGATGCTGTCCGCCTCCACCTTGGTGATCTCGCGGATGCGGTATTCGTCGCGCAGCATATGGACGGTCCTGGCGTCGAAAATTTGCGCGCACCAGCGGTGCGGCTGTCCCATGATGGCGCGGCCGAAGCGCACATAGGTGAGGTTGCGGTAATCCTCGCCCTCATCGACGAACCGCTCGCCGTCCAGGTTCACCATGATGCCGAGCGGGTAGCTGTGCTTCTGGAAATTGTCCCCGACGGCGCGGTCCCCGTAGGGCGGGGCGGAAATGTCCCAGCCGACGGAGTGGCAGCCGGACCAGTTGCCGTGCGGCCGCGCGCCGGCCTCCAGCGCCATGCGGATGCCGTCACCGGTATTGTGGCGGGTGCCGCGCACGCGGCAGAGGTCCCAGCCGTGCCCGAGATAGCGCGCCCGCATCTCGGGGTTGGCCTCGAAACCGCCGCAGGCCAGCACCACGGAGCCGGTCTCCAGCGTCTCGTAGCCTTCGGGCGTGCGCAGCCGCAGGCCGTGTATCCGCCCGGTTTCGTCCTGGACAAGGCCGGTCGCGCCGGTCTCGTAGCGGATCTCGATGCCGACCGCCTCGGCCCGGCGCAGCAGGAAATCGACCAGCCCGGCGCCGCCGCCGACGGCCTCGATATTCACGCCGCCGTAGAACACCTGCTTGCCGTCCACCTCATAGGACTGGCGGCCGAACATCGGCACGAAGCGCACACCGTTCCCGCGCAGCCACGCCATAGCGGGGCGGGAGTCGTCGATCAGCGTCCAGGCGAGGTCCTCCTCGGCCTGGTGGCGCGTCACCTTCATCAGGGTTTCGTAAAAGAACTGCCGGTCATGGGTGGGAAGCTCGATGCGCGCCTTCTCCGCCTCCGAGAGGTCGGTCAGCACATCGGTGCAGACATCCTCCAGACCGTCATGGACGAAGCGGAAGCCGCCGGCGGTGAAGAAGGAATTGCCGCCCCGCTCCTCCTCCGAGGCCTTTTCGAGCACGATCACGCGAGCGCCCTGCTCCCGCGCCGAAATTGCCGCGCAAAGCGCCGCATTGCCGCAGCCGACGACTGCGACATCCCATGCCGACATGGCGTTCTGTCCCCCGGGTTCGGTCTTCGTTCAGTCTTCCATCAGGCCCGTGGCGGAGCCGAGGACGACGGTCTTGCCTTCCTGGTTCTTCGTCTCGATGCCGATCTCCGCCATGGCCCGGCCGTCCTCGTCGCGGATTTCCTGCACCGTGGCAGTGGCGGTCAGCGTGTCGCCGGGCCAGACCTGGTTGGTGAAGCGCACGCCGTATTTGCGCACATTCTCCGCTCCGAACAGGTCGGTAACGAGCGTGCCGGTCATGCCCATGGTCAGCATGCCGTGCGCGAACACGCCCGGATAGCCGGCGGCCTCCTTGCAGTAGAGGTCGTCGGTGTGCAGCGGGTTGTAGTCGCCGCTGGCGCCCGAATACATGACGAGCTGGGTGCGTTTCAGGTCCTCGACGACGACCTTCTCGAAGGTCTGGCCGACCGAAATTTCGCTGGCTTTCATCGGATGATCCCCCCTTATCCCTGATCGACCGGCCGTTCGGTCTTCACGCCGACGCCGCGCGCGCGGCACACATGGTTGCCGTCCTGGTCGTAATAGTCGACCAGGCGCTCCGTAAAGGTCAGCTTGCCGGCGCGCTTGCTGTGCTTCTCCCAGGTCTCGCCCTCGCTGTAGCGCGCGGTCAGCACATCGCCCGGACGGACCGGACGGGTGTATTCGAAATGCTGCTCGGCATGGAGCCCGCCGGAAGTCGCCGGCCTGCCCTCGACGCCGGACGGCGCGCCGCCGGAACCGAACCATGCCTCGCCGTCCTTGATGCGCAGCGGGTAGTCGGGGTCGAACTGGGCCACCGCCTGCGGG
Organism: Alphaproteobacteria bacterium; assembly: GCA_965261985.1. GTDB lineage: Bacteria > Pseudomonadota > Alphaproteobacteria > Bin95 > Bin95 > Bin95. Next base: position 926,494 of record OZ253490.1, on the reverse strand, counting down.
AAGGTGGGCGGCGCCACCTGCGCGCCCATCGGGTTGCCCTCGCCATTTCCCGGATTGTGATAGGCGGGGTTGTAGTCTCCGATCGAGCGCGCGAACATCATCACATGCGCGCCCTCGACCGGGAAAGTGACGGTCTTCTGGTCCGACACGGTCCGGCTCTCCTTGCTTCGGTGCTGACCGGGCGACTATAGCGGGGCCATGGACGCGGACAAGAGCGGGCTGCACCTGATCAAGCTGTCGGTAGGCACCGAGAGCGTCGAAGGGCTGGCGGACTGGCAGGCCCGCCGCCGGACGTACTGGAAGGCCGTGGAAGGCCGCGCCATCGCGCGCCACATCACCCGCATGACGCCTCGGCGCGGCGCTGAAATACTGGATGGCGGCGGGTCGATCTACTGGGTCGTCAAGGGCTTCGTGCAGGCGCGGCAGCGCATTCTGGCGCTCGAGCCGGCGCCGGGCGCGGGCGGCAGGCCGAGTTGCGCCATCCTGCTCGACGATGCGCTGGTCCGCGTCGTGCCGCGCGCCCACCGCCCGTTCCAGGGCTGGCGCTACCTGCGCGGTGAGGACGCGCCCGCCGACCTGCCGTCCGGCCTCGACGCCGAAGGCGACACCCTCCCGCCGCGCCTCGCCGCGGAACTCAGCGAACTCGGGCTGTTGTAGCGGTCCGGAACGCTCAACGGCGCCGAGACCGCACAGGAATTGCAATGTCCCGGTCGGGCGCCTGCTATATTCGTTAGCCAGAGGCTTTTCTTGCCAGCGGTTGATGACATGACCGGGACGCGACAACCGAAATTGCTGGATATGGTGGCGGTGCTCGCCAGCCCGGGCGATCCGGAGATTCGCGCCGGCGATGTCGGCACCGTCGTCGAGTTCCTCCCGCCCGATGCCGTGGAAGTCGAGTTCCTGAGCCGCGACGGCCGGACCCGGCATGTCGGCACGCTGCGTCTGGACGATGTGCTGGCACTCAACCGAGAGCGAACGCGCGGCTTTGATACCGCCGTTCATGGCCCGGAACCGATGAGCCCATGACCGGGCTCCGATAGAGGCGGTGCGGCGCGGCTGCCGGGACACGTCATGAAATGTCATGTTCTGTCATGTTCCGCGCCGTCAGCGTCCGCCGGATGCGCTCCGGCCGCCGCCTCGCAAGACCAGCTTACCACGCCATTTCCTCTGTCAAGCCCGCGCCGTCCGGCTTCGCACAAAAAGCGCGCTGTCCGGCGGCCAAGGCATTACCGCCCTGCCGCTCCCCTACCCCGGAAAGTCGCAGCGTAGCGCGGTGATGTGGAGGAATGAGCGGGGGCCGGCGCGGGCGGCGAAGCGGTATTCCTTGCCGCCGAGGCGCACGGAGTGGTCGAGCGGCAGCTTGCCTTCCGCTTCCGTCGCATCGCCGCCGATGGCGGTGAAGCGGAGCGTGACCGGGGCCGCCGGGTCGAACCAGGCCTGGGGCAGGCCCGCCTCCGTCAACTCCGCCGCGCCCTCGCCGGTGACCGTGATCGCGCCCTCGGCGAATTGCACCGAGGCATTGGCGCCGTCATGCAGAGGCGTCGCCAGCACGAAACGCCTGGTGACCGGCTCCGGGTCGCATTTCGGCTCGGGCCCCGCTTCACTGAGCAGAAAGGCGATCCGGGCCTCGTCGAAGCCGGCGTTCAACCGGTCGAGGAGCATCTCGAAGAGCGCCTTCCGCTCGCCGGTCGGCACATCGCGGTCATAACGGGCCTGGAGCACCTGCTCGTTCTGGAACGCCGCAAGCCGTTGCCCGTCGAGTTCGGCCTTTTCGGCCTCCAGCCGCGCGATATCGGCGGCCTGGGCCGCCAGCCTCTCCTCCATGCGCTCGATGCGGAATTGCGTGCGGGTGGCGCCGGTCTCGTAAGCGAACACGCCGACCGCGACGAACGCCGACAGCAACAGGATCCTCTTGAACACCGTCAGGCGCCGGGCCCGGGCGGCTATCCTGTGGCCTTCCTTCAATCCGATCGCCATGTCTTCGATCCGGCTCCGGGGTTCCTACCTACAGGGGGTAGTTATCTCAAATCCCCGCCCGTTTTGACAGGCTCCGTGTGGCCTGCGATGGTCCCCGGCACTGGCGGAGCCCGGTGGCCGTGACCCTGAGCACCAGCGATTTCGATTTCGACCTGCCTTCCGGCCTGATCGCGCAGCGGCCCGTGGAACCGCGCGACGCGGCAAGACTGCTGCATGTGGGCGACTGCCTCGCGGACCGCCGCATCGCCGACCTGCCGGAGCTGCTGCGGCCCGGCGACCTGATGGTCGTCAACGACACGCGCGTCATCCCGGCCCGGCTTTACGGACAGCGCGGCGCGGCCGGGGTCGAGGCCCTGCTGCACAAGCGCCTCGACGGGAAGCGCTGGCTGGCATTTGCGCGGCCCGGTCGACGCTTGCGCGAAGGGGACCGCATCGCCTTTCCAGGCGGACTCGAGGCGGTGCTGGAAGAGCGCCGCGCGGGCGGCGAGGTGTTGCTGGCCTTCTCGGCGGAAGGCGGCGAGCTCGACGCGGCGCTGGAAGCGCACGGCTCCATGCCGCTGCCGCCCTATATCAAGCGCCCGCGCGGCGGCGATGCAGCCGACCGGGACGCCTACCAGACCGTGTTCGCCCGCGAGCCGGGCTCGGTGGCGGCGCCCACCGCCGGGCTGCATTTCACACCCCGGCTGCTGGCGGCGCTGGAGGCGCGCGGCGTCGAGCGGGCGACGGTCACCCTGCATGTCGGGGCCGGCACCTTCCTGCCGGTCCGCACGGAGGACCCGGCGGAACACCAGATGCACAGCGAATGGGGGCGCATTACGGAAGAGACGGCAGAGCGCATCCGGAACCGCAAGGGCCGGCTGGTGGCGGCCGGCACCACCGCGCTCCGCCTGCTAGAGACGGCAGCGGACCCGTCCGGCGGGATCGCGCCCTGGGAGGGGGAGACCGACATATTCCTGCGCCCCGGCGGCAGGCCGGTCCGCACGGCCGACCTGCTGGTGACCAATTTCCACCTGCCCCGCTCGACGCTGTTCATGCTGGTCGCCGCCTTCGCCGGGCTGGAGCGGATGCGCGCTGCCTACGCCCATGCCGTGCGGCAGCGCTACCGCTTCTTCTCCTACGGCGACGCGTGCCTGCTGGAGCGCAACGGCTAACCCGGACTTCTCACCAAGGTCACGGCCTGCGTCGCGTCCAGGCGTTCGATCCGCAAGGAGCGGGCCGAAAAGCGTAGCGGCGCCTACGCTTGAGGCCCGCGACGCCGCGCGCAACGCGGCAGATTATATGGATGGCGGCGTTAGCGCCGCCGCGGGCGGGCGCCTGGGCGCGACCCGAAGGGCGGCGCTGTCGGGCCGGCAGGGTGCGTCAATCCGCTTGCCCGATGCCCCGCAACGTGCGCCCACGCACGTCAACGCGCGATGCGCTACGCGTCTTTCCTTCCCTGCCGGCCCGACAGCACCGCGCAGACCATGACCTTGGTGAGAAGTCCGGGCTGAGCGCCTGTGCGGGCGGCCTCAGCGGGTCTTCGGCCTGTGTGTTTACGGGGGATCGGGGCGGCCGTTCGTCCCTGGCGGCGCAGCGCGGAAATGCTCGATGGAATTGGCGTAGTAGGCGAGAAGTTCCAAGGCGTCGTCGCTGGCCCGGTAAAGCCCTTCCGGCCTCGTCACCAGGTGGCGCAGCGTGAGCATGCGCAGACCGACGGTCACGGCGTAATCGCGGTCGGCGCGCGGGATGTGAACGTAGGCATGGCGGCGTTCAAGCGCTTCGACCAGACGCTGCGCCCGCGCCTTGACTTCGAGTTCGCTCATGGCCTCGGTCGGGTTCCGCACGAATACGCTAGCGACGATGGCCACCGGCGTGACAGGTATGCAGCGGGCAACCGCTTCCAACAGCTCCTCTCCCAGAACCTGCAGCGCCGCCTGGCGCGCGTCCGGTTCCTTCGTCCGGAAATCGACCTTCCGGTCGCGCGCATATGCTCGCATCGACAGCGGCGGGCCGAAGTTCAGGCAGGCATACCCGAAGCGGTACCAGCGACGATTCAGCATCAGCCAGACGTTGTGAGCGAACCACTTCAACACCGTTCCGATGACGAATCCCCGGGTTCGTCGAGCCGCGCCGGGATCCAGCGTCCGGATCAGGGAACGATCTTCCAGAACGCGGTCGTAGTTGATCCCGACGGGCACAAATACCAGGTCGCGTTCGCCGTCCGGGTCGAACTCCGACACCATGTATTTGATCAGGCCGAGCTTCGGCGGCCGGATGCGACCGTCACGGCTCAGCCCGCCTTCCGGAAACACCGCCTGCGCCATACCGCCCGCGGTCGCAAATTGGACGTAGCGGGCGAGAACCTTGCGGTACAGGGCATTTCCGGAGCCGCGACGCACGAAATACGCGCCGAGAGTCCGGATCAGCGTCTGGAGCGGCCAGATCCGCGCCCATTCGCCAACTGCATAACTCAACGCAGAACGATTCGCGACCGTGTAGGCCAGAATCAGGTAGTCCATGTTGCTGCGGTGGTTGATCACGAACACGATGCTGGACTTGGGGTCGATCGCGGACAGGGCGTGTTCGTTGGCCGAACCCAACCGAACGCGGTACAGCAACCGAATGATCCGGCGGGCCACGTAGTGGCCGATCCGGAAATACGCATACGCATTGAACGACGGCACGATTTCCCGCGCGTAACGGGCGGCTTCTGCGATCAGGACATCTCTGGGAGTTCCCGACGCCGAAGCCTGCCGGTCCACCGTTTCCAGGACTTCCGGGTCGTACGTCAAGCGATCGATCAGAACCTGGCGCCTGGTGCTGGCGAACCGGGGGATCTGGAATTGCAGGCGCGCATTCAGGTCGTCGATCACCCGATTGAGGCGTCGGCGGACGAACCAGCGAACGCTCGGGACGAGCATGCGGTCGAAAACCGACCAAAGCGCGAGCGCGGCGCCGGCAACCACGAGCCAAAGTGGAAGCGCGATGACATCGGCAGCAGTCATGCGACGCCCAAGAATCTCATGGCCCAGTTCCCGTGCATGCGTAAGTCCTGGCGGCTCTTTCAGCGAGCATGCCACAACGATGTTCCGGATGCTTGTCCACTTGACCGTCCCTGACGATCGAGCGCTCCTGCGGGTTCGCGACGCGGCCTTCGGAGTTGCGAGCGCCTGTAGCGCGGCAATCGGGACGATGCCGCCGCTTGAACGAGCAGGAGTCGGGCGATTGCTTTCCCTACTCTCTCAGCAGCCGTCTCAATCTAGCCCGCATTTCTCACCAGGGTCACGGCCTGCGTCGCGTCCAGGCGTTCGATCCGCAAGGAGCGGGCCGAAGACCGTAGCGGTGCCTACGGTTGAGGCCCGCGACGCCGCGGGCGGGCGCCTGGCGCGACCCGGAGGGCGGCGCTGTCGGGCCGGCAGGGTGCGTCAAGCCGCTTGCCCGATGCCCCGCATCGCGCTTTCGCGTCTTTCCTTCCCTGCCGGCCCGACAGCACCGCGCAGACCATGACCCTGGTGAGAAATGCGGGCTAGCAGTCACCGGCATGGGCGCAGCGCATCGTCATGCCTGCATTGCTGTGGCCCGGCAAGCGGTTGACAGGAAGCGGACGTTGTATGCGGACTTGCAGGGTTCGAGGGCTTCGACCCGGTTCTCGCTGAGACGGACATTGGGCACGGGCCTTCCTCCTGCGGTCCGTTGCAGGCGGGTCGGCCTGGACATGGCCCCAGCTTCAGGCTTTGCTCCGGCCGGGTCGACAATGTAAGGGATGCGCTGCCTCAGCGGGTCTTCGGCAGGGTGTGGCCGGCGAAGCCCTCGACCATCTGCACGATGGTGGTGATGTCCTCGCGGCCCTTGCCCTGCATGTGCCAGTGGCGGAAGAACTGGCGCACGGCCGAGGAGACCCAGGACGGCACCTGCAACCGCTCCGCCTCGGCGAGCGCGAGCTCGATGTCTTTCATGAGAATGTCTAGGGCCGCTCCGTAGGCGAAGGACCGGTCGAGCACCGAGGTCGAGATCTTGCCCGCCGTCGCGCTGTTGCGCCCGGAGCCGGCATTGACCGCCTCCAGCATCGCCTCCAGGTCAACCCCGGCCTTGGAGCCCATCACCAGGGCCTCGGAGGTAACGGCGAGCGCGGCGGCCGAGAGGATGTTGTTGACGAGCTTGACCGTCTGCGCGGCGCCCGGCTCCTCGCCCACATGGACCACCGTCTGGCCCCAACAGGCGAGCGCGGGCTGCAATTCGTCGAAGAGCGCACGGCGACCCGACGCCATCACCGAAAGCGTGCCCGCCGCCGCGCCCGGCGGCCCGCCGCTGATCGGGCAGTCGAGCATCTCGATGCCGGACTCGTCGAGCGCTGCCGCCATCTCGCGGATGAAGTCCGACCCGACGGTGCAGGTGTTGACGACGCACCGGATCCGGCTTCCTTTCCCGAGCCCGTCCGCGCCGAGCCCGACCGCACGCCAGGCGGCCAGCGTCGGCAGCGAGACGATGACCGTCTCCGCCAGGTCGGCGACCGCCTTCGGGCTGGCGGCCTCGCGGGCCTGCCTCGCCGCGAGCGGCGCCACCGCCTCGGCGCGGACATCGTGCACGATGAGGCTGTGGCCCCCGTCCAGCAGCCGGCCGGCCATCGGGCCGCCCATGGCGCCCACGCCTACGAATCCCAGTTCCATCGTCTTCTTGCCCCCTTGTCGCGAGTCGCAATCGAGTATGCGCGTGTCCCGGCCCTCAGGCCAGCAGCCAGCCGAGAAGCGTGCGGTTGCCCTCCACCACCTCCGTCCAGAACTGCCACGGCCAGAGCCAGAGCCGCATGAAGGCCCACAAGGCCGCATCGCCCAGCGCCGGACCGAATTCGCCCGGCCCGAGGCCGTGGACGATATGCACGAACATGCGCGAGAACCCCGCCGCCAGCCCCAGCAGGAAGCCGACGCCCAGATAGAGGGACAGAATGCGGCGCAACGGTCTCAGCATGGCGGGCGGCGAAACCTCCTGGCGCCAGTCATGCCCCGGCCCGCCCGGAAAGTCGAGCCGCAAGGGGCCCGCCTTGAACGGCATGCGAAACACCGTTACCAGACACCCCCATGACTGCCACGACCCTGGTGCTCGGCGGCGCCGCCTCCGGCAAGAGCCGTTACGCCGAATCGCTGTTCGACGAGCCTGCCGTCTATATCGCCACGGCCGAGGCCGGCGACGCCGAAATGGCGGACCGCATCGCCCGCCACCGCGCCCGGCGCGGGCCTTTGTGGACGACCGTCGAGGCCCCTTGCCGGCTGCCGGAGGCGCTGGCGGAAGCCCGCGACATGCCGGCGCTGGCGGACTGCCTGACGCTCTGGCTTTCCAACTCGCTGGCCGCCGGCCGGGAGCCCGATACGGACGCGCTGCTGGCCGCTGTCGCGGGCCGCAGCCGCCAGACGGTGCTGGTCTCCAACGAGACCGGGATGGGCCTGGTTCCCTCGACACCGCTCGGGCGGCGTTTCCGCGAGGCGCAGGGGCGATTGAACGAAGAGATCGCCCGTGTCGCGGACCGGGTCGTGTTCATCGCGGCGGGCCTCCCGCTCGTGCTCAAGCCATGAAGGCGCGCCCCATGCTGAAACCGAAAATCCCGGCAACTGTCGTCACCGGCTTTCTCGGCGCCGGCAAGACCAGCCTGGTCCGCCATTTGCTGGAGAACGCGGGCGGGCGGCGCCTGGCGGTGGTCGTCAACGAGTTCGGCGATCTCGGCATAGACGGCGATCTGCTGCGCGCCTGCGGCATCGAGGGCTGCGAGGACGAGGACATCGTCGAGCTCGCCAACGGGTGCATCTGCTGCACGGTCGCCGACGACTTCCTGCCGACCATGCAGGCGCTTCTGGACCGCCCCGACCCGCCCGACCATATCGTCATCGAGACTTCCGGCCTGGCGCTGCCCAAACCGCTGTTGCAGGCCTTCGCCTGGCCGGAGGTGCGCTCCCGCACCACGGTGGACGGCGTGGTTGCCGTGGTCGATGCGGCGGCCGTCGCGGCCGGGCGCTTCGCCGCCGACCCCGAAGCGGTGGAAGCCGCGCGCCTCGCCGACCCGGCGCTCGACCATGACGCGCCGCTGGAGGAGCTTTTCGAGGACCAGTTGGCCGCCGCCGACCTCGTGGTCGTGAACAAGCGCGACCTTCTGGACGCGCCGGCCTGGGAGGGCGTGCTGGAACGGGTGCGGGACGGGCTGCGTTCGCCCGCGGTCAAGTCCGTCGCCGCGACCAGCGGCGCCGTCGATGCGCGCCTGCTGATCGGCCTCGAAGCGGCGGCGGAAGACGACCTCGACGCGCGCCCCTCGCACCATGACGGCGAGGACGACCACGACCATGACGACTTCGAGAGCTTCGCCGTCGAGGCAGGGCCGGTCGAGCCGGCAGTGCTCGTCGAACGCATTTCGGCGGCGGCCGCGGGCCATGACGTGCTGCGCATCAAGGGGTTCGCCGCGGTCGAGGGCAAGGCGATGCGGCTTGCCGTGCAGGGTGTCGGCGCCCGCGCCGAGACCTGGTACGACCGGCCCTGGCAGGCCGGCGAGGAGCCGCTGACGCGCCTGGTGGTGATCGGCTTTGCAGGCCTCGACCGCGAGGCCGTCGCCCGGACGCTTGGCGGGCGGTGCATCTCCTAGCGGCAGCGACCGGCGCGGTCGAGGACGGCGAGGCCGTCGATCTCGGGCAGACGCCGGGCGACATTGCGGTCCTGAGCGCCGCCGACACGGAACTCACGCTGCTCGCCGAGGCCCAGAAACGACGGCTCGCCGAGGACGGGCAAGCACCGACGCTCCGGCTCGCCAATATCATGGCGCTCGGCCACAACCTGTCCGTGGATCTGCATGTCGAGCGCGTGCTCTCCCGCGCCCGGCTGGTCGTGGTGCGGCTGCTCGGCGGGCGCGGCTACTGGCCCTACGGCGTCGAGCGGCTGGGCGGGATTGACGCGCCGGTCGCCCTGCTGCCGGGCGACGACCGGCCGGACCCGGACCTCGATGCCTGGTCCAGCCTCGATACGGCCGCCTGCCACCGCCTCTGGCGCTACCTGGCGGAGGGCGGCCCCGACAATGCCCTCAACTGCCTGCGCTACGCGGCCCACCTGCTCGGCCGCCCCGCCCTCTGGCAGGAGCCCGCACCGATCCCCCGCGCGCAGCCCTATGCGGCGGCGGCCGGCGCCGGCCCGGTGGCGCCCGTGCTGTTCTACCGGGCGCATCTGCAGGCCGGGAATGTCGCGGCGATCGACATGCTGGCCGAGGAGATGGCGGCAGCGGGCCTCGCGCCCCGGCCGGTCGCTCTCTCCAGCCTCAAGGACCCGGACTCGCTCGACCTGCTGCACCGCCTGTTCGCGGAGGAGCCGCCGGCCGTCATCGTCAACACGACCGGCTTCGCGGCGCGCGGCGCGGACGGGCCGGGGCCGCTCGACCGCTACGACTGCCCGGTCGTGCAAGCGGTGCTCTCCGGCGGTGCGGAGGCCGTCTGGCGCGAAGGCACGCGCGGCCTTTCCCCGCGCGACATCGCCATGAACATCGCGCTGCCGGAGGTGGACGGGCGGCTGATCTCGCGCGCGGTTTCCTTCAAGGCCCCGAGCCGGCGCGATGCGGCAACAGAGTGCGATATCACCCGCTATCGGCCGGTGCCCGACCGGGCGCGTTTCGTGGCGGAACTCGCCGCCAACTGGGCGAAGCTGCGCCGTCCGGGCCGGAAGCGCATCGCGCTGGTGCTCGCCAACTATCCCGCCCGCGACGGGCGCATCGGCAACGGCGTCGGCCTCGACACCCCCGCCTCCGCCCTCGGCGTTCTCCGCGCGCTGGGAGCCGAAGGACTGCCGGCAGACGGCGACGCGCTAATGCGCCAGCTACAGCGAGCACGGACCGAGGGCCCGGTCTTTCCGAAAGGCTCGTTCGAAGCCTTCCTTAACGACCTGCCCGAAGCCGTGACCGGGGCCGTGCGCGAACGCTGGGGCGGCTCATGCCGGGATTACGTAATACCCACGCTTCTGTTCGGCGACATCGCGGTCGCGATCCAGCCCTCGCGCGGCTACGACATCGACCCGGCCTCCAGCTACCACGACCCCGCCCTGCCGCCGCCGCCCGCCTATCTCGCCTTCTATGGCTGGCTGAGGCGCGGCTTCGCGGCCGATGCGGTCGTACATCTCGGCAAGCACGGCAATCTGGAATGGCTGCCGGGCAAGGCGCTGGCGCTCTCCGAGGACTGCTTCCCCGATGCCGTGCTCGGCCCCCTCCCGAACCTCTACCCCTTCATCGTCAACGATCCGGGCGAGGGCGCGCAGGCAAAGCGCCGCACTCATGCCGCAATCGTCGACCATCTGACCCCGCCTCTCACGCGCGCCGAGAGCCACGGACCGATGGTGGAGTTGGAAAGGCTGGTGGACGAATACTATCAGGCAGCGTCGCTCGACCCGCGCCGCCTGCCCTTGCTGGCTTCGGATATCCGGGACCTTGCGGAGCGCGCGGAACTGGCGGTCGATTGCGGCATCCGCCCCGAGGACGACGAAACGGCGGCGCTCGGCAAGCTCGACGGCTATCTCTGCGAGTTGAAGGAACTGCAGATTCGCGACGGGCTGCATGTCTTCGGCGTCTCTCCGGACGGGCGCTTGCGGCGGGATCTGCTGGTGGCCGCCATGCGGTCGCGGCTGTTGCCGGCGCTGATGGCGGACCTCGGCACCGAGACCGGCGAGGACCTGGCCGCGCCTTGGACCGGCCCCCGCCCGGCCTTCCTCTCGGGCGACGCCCTCTGGCGCACGGCCGGCGATACGCTGGAGCGGCTGGAGGCGGCGATGGCGCGGCTGGCGGAGGGCGCGGACACCGCACCCGGCCCCGAAAGCGCCGCCGCGCTCGGCTTCCTGGGCGAAACGCTGGCCCCGGCGCTGGACAGCTCGGGCGAGGCGGAAATCAGGGGCCTCAAGACGGGCCTCGCCGGCCGGTTCGTCGAGCCCGGCCCTTCCGGCGCGCCGACGCGCGGCCGGCCGGACGTGCTGCCGACCGGGCGCAACTTCTATTCCGTCGATACCCGCGCCGTGCCGACGCCGGCCTCGGCACGGCTCGGCTGGCATTCGGCGGTGCTGCTGGTCGAGCGCCATGTCCGCGACCACGGCGAATGGCCGCGCGTACTGGCGCTCAGCGCCTGGGGCACCAGCACCATGCGGACCGGCGGCGACGATATCGCCCAGGCGCTGGCGCTGATGGGCGTGCGCCCGACCTGGGACGCCGCCTCGGGGCGCGTTACCGGCTTCGAGATCGTGCCGCGCGATGTGCTCGACCGTCCGCGCGTCGATGTCACCCTGCGAATCTCCGGGTTCTTCCGCGACGCCTTTCCGGGGCTGATCGACCTGTTCGACAGCGCGGTGCGCGCCGTCGCCCGGCTCGACGAGGACGACAACCCGCTCTACACGCCCGAAGGGGACGGGTTCCGCGAGGCGACCTGGCGCGTGTTCGGTTCCATGCCGGGAGCCTATGGGGCCGGCCTGCAGGCGCTGATCGACGAGGGCGGCTGGGACGGCCCCGAGGACCTTGCGCGCGCCTATATCGCCTGGGGCGGCTATGCCTACGGCGCGGGCGAGGAAGGAAAGCCGGCGCACCGCGCGTTCGAGCGCCGCCTCGCGCGCGTCGAGGCCGTGGTCCACAACCAGGACAACCGCGAACACGACCTGCTCGACAGCGACGACTACTACCAGTTCGAGGGCGGGCTGACGGCGGCGGCGGCCCTGCTCTCCGGGCGGCGGCCCGCGGTTTATCACAACGACCACACCCGCCCGGAACGCCCCCGCATATTCAGCCTGGAGGAAGAGATCGCCCGCACGGTGCGCGCGCGCGCCGCCAACCCCAAATGGATCCGGGGCGTCATGCGCCACGGCTACAAGGGCGCCTTCGAGATCGCCGCCACGGTCGATTACCTGTTCGCCTTCGCCGCAACCACGGGCGCGGTGCGCGACCACCATTTCGAGATGCTGTTCGACGCCTATATCCGCGATGAGGCGGTGCGCGAGTTCATGGAGCGCAGCAACCCCGCCGCGCTCCGCGAGACGGCCGCGCGATTCCTGGAGGCGCTGGACCGGGGCCTGTGGCGCCCGAGGGCCAATTTCGGCTATGATCTGCTCCGGTCGCTGGCCAGCGGAGAGCGCCCATGAGCCGAGAGCCCGGCGTCCTCGACGAGGCAGCCGTCAACGCCCGCGCCAACGAGAAGGCCCGCAAGCGCAAGGCCACGCGCGACCGGATGCTGGCCTCCAAGACAATCGAAAAAGGCCTGTTGATCGTCCATACCGGCAAGGGCAAGGGCAAATCGACCGCGGCCTTCGGGCTTGCGGCCCGGGCCGTCGGCAACGGCCTCAGGGTCGGCGCGGTCCAGTTCGTCAAGGGCGTGTGGCATACGGGCGAGCGCGAGGTTTTCGCCCGCTTCCCGGACCTGATCGAGATTCGCGCCATGGGCGAGGGCTTCACCTGGGAGACGCAGGACCGGGCGCGCGACATCGCAGCGGCCGAAGCGGCGTGGGAAATGTCGGAGGCCATGATGGCCGACCCGTCCAACGCCATGGTGATCCTCGACGAGTTGAACATCGTGCTGCGCTACGACTATCTGGACCTGGACCGGGTGCTGTCCGTGCTGACGGCACGTCGAAACGACCTGCATGTCGTGGTCACCGGGCGCAATGCACGGCCGGAATTGATCGAAGCCGCCGACCTCGTGACCGAAATGACCTTGGTCAAACACCCCTTCCGCGCGGGTGTGAAGGCCCAGATCGGCATCGAATTCTAGGAGCATGCCGCAGATGAAGCGTATTCCTGCCCGACTGATCGTCCCGCTCCTGCTGGTTGCAGCCTTGTGGTCGGCGCCCGCTGCGGCGTCGGACGAAGAGAAGGAAGCGACCGAGCTCGTGGACAAGGCCCGCATTGCGGTGCAGCGCCTCGCCCGCGATCCGGATGTCGGGCCGAACCTGCGGCGCTTTCTCGGCCAGGCAAAGGCCGTGCTGGTCTTCCCGACGCTCATCAAGGGCGCATTCTTCCTCGGAGGCGAAGGCGGCAGCGGCATGCTGCTGACCCGCAACGAGAGCGGCTCATGGAGCTATCCGGCGTTCTACACCATGGCGTCGATAAGCTTCGGCATCCAGATCGGCGGCCAGACGGCAGAAGCAATTCTGGTCCTGCTCACAAACGGTGCCCTCGAAGCCGTGCTTGAAAACCAGATGAAGCTCGGGGCCGATGCCTCGGTCGCCGCCGGCCCCTTCGGCGCGGGTATCGACGGCGCGACGACCACCAATGTCGGGGCCGATATTCTCACCTTCTCGACGAGCCAGGGCTTCTTCGCCGGCGCCTCCCTGGAAGGCGCGGTAATCGCACGGCGCAAGGACTGGAACCAAGCCTTCTACAAGGCCGGCGCCACGCCCCGATCGATCGTCATCGACCGCGCCCATGCCAACCCGGCGGCCGATGGACTCCGAGAGGCGCTGAGCCGGTTCTAGGGGACCTGAGCGTCGGTTCCGGCCCCGCTCAGGACAGGCGAGACACGATGCCGGCCAGAGCGCTGATGGTGCAGGGGACCGGCTCGGATGCGGGCAAGTCGCTCATTGTCGCGGGCCTCTGCCGGGCCTGGGCGCGGCGCGGCTTGCGCGTCAGGCCGTTCAAACCGCAGAACATGTCGAACAATGCCGCGGTCACGCCCGAGGGCGGCGAGATCGGACGCGCCCAGGCCCTCCAGGCGCGCGCTGCCGGTGTCGCACCGCATGTGGACATGAACCCGGTGCTGCTGAAGCCCGAGTCCGAACTCGGCGCGCAGATCGTGCTGGCGGGACGCGCCGCAGGCCGGGCGGACGCGAAGGACTATGCGCGCCTGAAGGCCGGCCTGCTGGAAGGCGTGCTCGGGGCCTTCCGCCGGCTCGCCGCCGATGCAGACCTGGTGCTGGTCGAGGGAGCGGGCAGTGCCTCGGAGATCAACCTGCGCGCGGGCGACATCGCCAATATGGGCTTCGCCGAAGCGGCCGGGCTGCCGGTGGTGCTGGTCGCCGACATCGACCGGGGCGGCGTCATCGCGGCGATCGCCGGCACGCGCCATGTGCTGCCGCCGGCGGATGCAGCCAGGCTCAGCGGCTATATCGTCAACAAGTTCCGGGGCGATCCTGCCCTGTTCGATCCCGCGGTCCCGGCCCTCGAACGGCTGTCAGGCCTGCCCTGCCTGGGTGTGGTGCCCTGGTTCGAGGACGCCCGGAAGCTGCCGGCGGAGGATTCAATGGCGCTGGAGGCGGACCGGTTCGAGACCGGCCGGCCGCGTGTCGCGGCATTCCGCTATCCGCGCATTGCGAATTTCGACGACCTCGACCCGCTCGCCGGCGAGATCGGAGTGCGTTTCATCCAGCCCGGAGAGGCCCTGCCGGGCGATATCGACCTCGCGGTGCTGCCGGGCAGCAAGAACACGCGGGCCGACCTGGCATTCCTGCTGGCCCGGGGCTGGGACATCGACATCCGCGCCCATCTGCGCCGGGGCGGGCGCGTGCTGGGGCTTTGCGGCGGCTTCCAGATGCTGGGCAGGCTTGTGTCGGACCCGGACGGCGTCGAAGGCCCTCCGGGATCGAGCGTAGGGCTCGGCCTGCTCGACATCGAGACGGTGCTGGAAGCGGAGAAACGCACCTTGCCGGTCCGGACCGCCGACGGGCTCACCGGCTATGAAATCCATATGGGCCGCAGTTCCGGGCCGGGTCTGGCACGGCCGTTCCTGCATCTCGACGGGCGCCCGGAGGGCGCCGTCTCCGAAGACGGCCTGGTGTTCGGCACCTATTGCCACGGCCTGTTCGCGAATGACGCCTTCCGGGCACGCTTTCTCGCGCGCATGGGCGTGGAAAGGCAACGGGCGTATGAGGCGGAAATCGACGCCGTGCTGGACGGCCTCGCCGACCATCTGGAGGCACATCTCGACCTCGCCCGCCTGCTCGCCCTCGCTGCGTGAGACGCGCGGGAGCAATGCTCCAGCGACTCATACCAGCGTTCTCGATAAGGGACCGATGGGGGGGGGGAGTCCCGCAGGCATGGGTTTCCGGCTCGATGGCCGGCCCGGGAGGCGGGCGCTCGGGCAAGCGGGAGGAGACAGGGGGCCGGCGGACCCAAGAAGCGCACATCGACGATCCCGCCCTCAAACGCTCAAGCGATTGCGCTCTAGCCGCGCCGGGAATTTGACATGGGGGAAGCCGTGGTAAGATGGGAGTAGAGGACAGGCGGCTTGCGGGGCCGCCTTTTCGATTCCGGAAGGCGAAGGAGCCTGAGAGCCATGCCGGAAACGGACGGGAGACATGCGCCACGCGCGGCGACAGAGGGCTGGCAGAGACCGGGGGCGCAAGGGGCCTCATGACATCGCATGACAGAACGTAACTGCCCAGGATGTTGGTCGTAGGGGCGTTGGCGCCTGGGGTAGTTTCAGGCGTATCGGATTTCGTCGATGAAGCTGCGAGGCGACCCCATCAGGGTGTTGAGGACGTCCCGGCCCTGCTTTTGAGCGGTGGCGATGATTGTGCGCAGTATGGCGAAGTCGTCTGCGCCGCTTCGGGAGCGGAAGCCTCCGGAGATTTTCTGGCGCAGTTTCATCATGCGCAGGTCGCGCTCGGCCTCATTATTGGTGAAGGGGACCTGTGGGTCGGTCAGGAAGCGCAGGGTCTCGTCCCGGCGCTCATGCAGGCGCAAAGCGAGGTTGTGACCCTTGCGCCGCCTCGGGGCCCCGCGCCGGCCGGGCGAGGAGAGCGGCGGCTGGTTCTCATGGAACGCCATCGCCTCGACAAGCAGCCGGTCGTAGCCGCGCACCAGACGCGCCAACAAACGCCCCGGAACGGCCATGTCCCGCTCCCGCGCCAGCCGCGCCACGCGCCGGGCCCGAAGCAGATGACGCTGCATGCGCCGGGCCCAGTCCTCCTTGTCGAACTCCACAAGCGCCTGCAACTCCCGAAGGTGATGCGCGTTGCAAAGCGCATGCTCCACACCCGCCATCGGCCAGTAGCATTGCCAGTGGTCGTGCACTGCGACCCCGGACACCCCCGCAGGCACGGCGCCGCGCCGCTCGCTCACCCGATACGCCGCCAGCAAGAGCCTGCCCCGGACCCGATCCGGGGATGTGCAGATCACATGGAGCCACCGCGTGCGTGCGCCAATGCGAAGTCCGGTCTCGTCCAGATGCTTCACACGCGCCCCGACCGCCGCAAGCTCCTCTATATGCCCGCCCGCAGCCTGAAAACGCTCCGCCGCACGACGGCTCATCGACGCCAGCGTCGCAGGCGACACGCGCGCTCCGAACAAAACCCCCAGAACCTCCGACAGCCGGCGCTCCGGAAGGAACTGCGCATGACGGAGCCATACCGCAACGCCCGAAAGACGAGGGCCATACTGAACCGGACCCGATACGCCATCGGGAAACGCCGCCCGCGTCACAGCCCCGCAACGCCCGCAGCGACACGCATGGCCGCGATGCTCCGTCACTTCCAAAGGACGCGGCTCAGGAAGGTCGAATACCTGACGCGCTACCGGCGCGCCCACAAAAGACGCTCCCAAAAGAGACGCCCCGCAGCCCCCGCACGCCGCTGGAACATGGTCCTTCACACGGTCCGGGCTCGCCGTCCGGCACAGCGTCCGGCCCTTGTGGCCCGGCTGACCGCCCGGCTTGCGATCCGTCTTGCCACGAAGGCTCTGTGTGCGGCGCTCAGACGACGGCTTCTTCAAACCGTCGCTCGAAGGAGGCTTGCCGCTATTGCCGCTGTTCAGACCGAGACGGCGCTCCAGCTCACCTATCCGCTCCCGAAACCGCGCGGTCTCCTCCCGAAGCGAGGCGTTCTCCTCCCGAAGCCAAGCGGTCTCCAACTCAAGACGCGCGATCTTCTGTCCGGAAGTCTCGGACCCGGCCACCCTCAATGGGTCAAACGGCTCGGAACGACTCATCCAAAGGTTGACTCATTTTTCGTTCCCACCGTCAACCCCATAACCAAATCTGACATCCTGGGCAGTTACCCTTAGCTTTCGCATGTAACACGGTCCGGAGTCGCCGGACATGTTCCGACCCTGGTAGGCTCTCGCCAGTGGTCATGCCTTTCCTCCTTCCCGTATCGCTCTCGAACCAGGGCTCCTTCCCTCCGCCGGCGTTACCCGGCCTCACCGGTACTACGAGCCCATCCGCCACCCTGCCGGCCCAGCCTGCCCCTCGCGGGGGTCCGGTTGGTGTGTGCTCACCACCGACAGGGCTTCCCGTGTTGCTACCCTCCCCCTCTTCCATGCGTGCCGCCGCCACTACCCCGGCGGAACCGGCCAGTGCTCGTGTCGCTCGCTTCCCAGCCAGTGGCAGCCTTCCCCGCGATACGGTCGGGTCGGCTTCCGCATTGCACGTTTCGAGGCCTGCTCGGCGTTCACTCGCGTTGCGGCCCGCATGGTCGCCAGGCCGCCCAAGGCAGCCTGTTCCATCGGAGTGCTTCAGGCCATGTCGTTGCCTCCATCACCCGCTCCGATTGCTACCGGCTGGAGCGACAGTTGCCGGGCGGGATTCGCACCCGCTAGGGGATGGCGCCTTTCCACGGCGCACCGTATCGCATGTGTGTGTGCGCGTGCGTTTGCGCCGGCGCGGTTCGCGCGCCTGATTGCACGCGCGAGCCAAGTGCAGGGCGCACTTCTCCCGTCCGTTCCTCCGGGAATTTTTCGCGCCGGCGCGAGGCAGGAGACGAAGCGGCCTCCGGATGCCGCTTCCTCCTGACCCATCCTAGCACCGATCTCCAGGAATCAAGCCATAATGGAGAATTATTTCATAATTCGTGAACAAATCGCTATCTCCGGCGATGGGCCCGATGCTGCCGTCCGCGAAGCGCTTCCGCCCCGACGGCCCCATCGTCGCCGCCTTCGGGAGGACACATCGGGAAATGTCATATTTGGTCATGCGATGTCATGTTCCGCCGCGCGGCGGAGATACGCCCCGAGGCGCCGCCTCCCACCGGCAGCCTACCACGCCTCTGTGGGTGTCAAGCCTGCGACGCCCGGCCCCGGAGCGCCGCGCTCAGTCGTTGGCGAGCGCCGGCAGGTCGTTCAGGTAGGCGAGCACATTTTCCAGCGGCTCCACATCGCCGAACTTGGCGTCGATGTCGAACAGGTTCCACTCCACCGCGCCCGGCACCCGGTCGCCCACTGCCTCGCGCACCACGATGGGGCGGAACCCGTCGGCGATGGCGTCCTCGACGCTGTGGCGCACACACCCCGCCATCGTCACCCCGGTCATGATGACCGTGTCCACGCGCTGGGCGCGCAGATATCCGGCGAGCCAGGTGCCGTGGAAGGCGCTGGCGCGCTTCTTGAGGATCACCTGTTCGCCGGGCTCGGGCGCGAGGCGGTCATCGATGCCGGTCGCCTCCGAGCCCTCCTGCAGGGTCTCGGCCGGAATCTTCAGGTGCCAGAGGCCCGTGTCCGAGCGCGGCCCGGCGGGGTTCCGGTAGGAGGTGGAGGTGAACACGATGGGGATGCGCTTCTCCCGCGCCGCCGCAAGCAGGGCCCGGTTGGCGGGGATGATCTCCTCCATGTTGTCGCAGGTGAAGGGATAGCCCGGCCGGGTCCAGGCATTGGCCATGTCGATGACCAGCAGCGCGGGGCGGGTGCCGTAGCCGATGCGGCGCTGGAAGCCGCGTTCCCGGTAAATTTCGGAGTCCGCTGCGAAGATGATCTCCAGGGCGGCCTTTACTTCAGGCGAGGTGACGGGCATCGGGCGTTTCGTCCTTCACGAGCGGCGTGGCGGGCTTCGTTCACGGCACGATAAACCGCGCCGTCTCGCGCGGTCAAAGACGGAGGCGGCGCTCATCTGCCGTCCGGATACCACAGCGCCACACGGCCCGGACTCGGCTGCACCTGTTGCGCCCTTCCCTGCGACAGCCGATACACCTTGGCGATAAATGGCGGATCGTGCTTGTCGGCGAAGCGCTCGATAGCCCCGATCGACCGAACGAAATTCTCTGCCAGCTCCCGATGCGGCGCTTTTCCGACGACGATAAAGAGGCCGACCTTTGGGCGTGAGTCCCGCATGGCGATCATCCGGCGCATGGCGCCGCGCCCGGGGCCTGGAAGGCGTTTGCGGGCCTGGCGCTGAGAGAAAGCGCTGTCACGCGGGCCGGGCAGCGGGCCTTGCCGGTTCATGGGTCCGGAACAGCTACCAGCGATCCTCGCCTCACCCGGGGTGTTGAAGTGGCCTGGACGGGGCGGAATGGGGTTGGCGACCAGCCAGCTTGAGGAAGAAGCCGTCAATGCACTAACATTCAAACTGGACCAGTCGACGGGGTGCAGGTCACTGTGACGGAACCATTTCTCACCACGGTCGTGGGATCCATGCCGAAGCCAGCTTGGCTGATGGAACAGGTACCGCTCAACGAGGCGGGTAAACAGGTTCATGGGAGGGGCGCGGATTGGGTCTTCTCGGGCGATTTGCTGTCCGACGCCATGGACGACGCGACTCGGGTGACCCTGCACGATCAGGAGGTCGCCGGGATCGATATCGTCAGCGACGGTGAACAACGGCGTAGTTCCTATCTCACCTATATCACCATGCGCCTCGCCGGGTTCGACTACGAGATTCTGACGAAGAAATGGACCCGAAATCGGCGCCGGCTGGCGGAGGTCGGCCGCTGCATCGGCCCCGTGCGACGCACGAAACCGATGCTCGCGGACGACCTCAAATTCATGTTGGCGGAGACCGACCGGCTGGTGAAGATCACGATGCCGGGGCCGATGACCGTGGTCGATTCGACGGCCGACGAGTATTATGGCGACGACGCGACGATGGCGATGGATGTGGCAGACGCCCTCAACGCGGAGGCGCGTGAACTCGATGCGCAGGGCGCCGCCGTAATCCAGTTCGACGAGCCTGTGTTCAGCCGCTATCCCGACAAGGTCAGGGAATGGGGCATCGCAGCGTTGGACCGGTGTTTGGAGGGGATCGAGAACACGCAGACGGCTGTGCATATCTGCTACAGCTATCCGATGCCCGGCGTGCCCCGACCGATCATGGACAGTTATCCGGTGATTCTGGAAGCGCTGGAAGGCTCCAGGGTCGATCAATTGGCGCTTGAGTTCGAGGCATCGCATCTGGATCCCGCGCTGCTTCGCCTTTGCCCCTCCAAAACGGTCATGTTCGGCTGCATCGACAACGGAGTTGATGAGGTCGAGACACCGGAATATGTCGCGGGAAAGCTGCTCGCAGCCGCGAAGCATTTGCCGGCGGCGCAGATTCAAGCGGCACCGGATTGCGGATTGGTCCCGCTGTCGCTGCCGATCGCGAGGGCGAAACTGAAGGCCATGGTCGACGGGGCGCAGCTGGCCCGGAAACAGTTGAAATAGGTTGAGCGGAACGTCTTCTTGTCGCCACCTCAGTCGACGGCGAAGAACAAATGTACCGGTGCGGCGGATAAGGCGAAGCGGTCTGGGAAGGTTTGAAGGGCGAACGGCTTCGCGCACGGTCAGCGTCACGGCGGCCGTTGACACGCGGTCGTACGGCGCCCTTCCGATAGTTGGCGGGGTCAGCCAGTCGTGCTCGCCATAGATGAGGAGTGTCGGCACCCGGATGTGGTCGATTTCGGCGGCCCAGTCGAAGGAGGGCGAGACCTCGATGGTCTTCAGGTAGGAGTCCTTGCCGGTACGCCCGGAATTACGCCGACGGACCGAGTGCCTTGCCGCGACGCAAGGCCAATATTGCTCCTGCTACAACGCAAATCGGGCCGATGTCGTGCGGGCATTCAGTCAGCCCGAGCCTCCACGATGATGCGGTTGCGTCCTCGCCGGACGATATAGCCGCCGCGTTGGATCATGAGCTTGCCGTTCTAGATCAAATCCCAAAGAGCATCGGCGATAACCTTGACGTTTTCGTTGACCTCCGGCTCATCGTTCGCTTGGGCGAGCCATTTTGCAAATGCCTCGTCGGCGATGGCAGGGGTGTGAGTCTCGTATGGCGATGATTTAGCCCAAGTTTAACACGCCACTTCAAAGATTGTTCATTATCAGTGTTTTACGGGGAGGAGATTCCTCGTAGGGCACTACATTCGGGTTTCTTTGGACGGATTTGGGTTCAGACGATCATTTTCCGAACGCCTCCGGGTGCGGGATCGAGTGCGAGCGCGCGATAGATTTCCAGTTGCCCGGGTTCGGCGCGTGTGGCCTTTCGGACGTGGAGGGTACGCCCGTCCTTGCGCTGGAAGGTTGCGGTGACGCGCTGCTGTCCTTCGAGGATAGCTCTGAGGCTGGCCCAGCTGGCGTGCTCGCCCTGCTCGGCGAGGCGGCGACGGATGGTCTGCACCATCTGGTAGGCGATCACGGTGATGAACAGGTGGCCGTCGGAGCGCCTCTGGGTCTGGTGGAAGATAGGGCGCAGACCGAGTTCGGACTTGAGCGAGCGGAACACGGCCTCGACGTCGGTGAGCGAGGTATAGGTCCGCCACAGCGCCTCCTCGTCCCAGTCCTCGACATTGGTGCGCAGGCAGTAGACGCCGGGATGGGTGATCATGGAACCGGCGAGCGGACGGCGCTTCCAGGTGACGGCGCGCGCCTTCTCGCCGCTGTCGTCGGCGATGACGTCGATGTCGTAGTGCGCGCCGGCGCCGCGGCTCTTCTCCTCGATGCGGCCGAGGCGCTGCCAGACCCGGTCGAGCCTCTTGCGGGTGCGCGGCCGCCCGAGGCCGTCGTGGAGCTTCTTCAACTCGCCCTCGAGGCGCGCGGCGAAGCGGTCCGCGATGCCCTGCTCCTTCTTCGCCCGCGCCTCGGAGTAGCAGTAGAGGCGCGCCTCCCCGCTGTCGGGGTCGACGACCTTGTGGACATGGACCGTGCGGCGCGAGCGGGTCTCGATGGCCTGCGCCAGTTCGGGGTCGAAGCGGCGGGTGCGTTCCCGGCTGACCGCCAGATAGCGGGTGCCGTTCCCGCGCAGCCAGGCGATGTTGGCCTCGGTGGCGATGCCCGCGTCCATCACTACCAGCGCGTCCGCCGGCGCGCCCAGGGCCTCGAGCATCGACGCCAGGGTCCAGTCTTCATTGACCGCGCCGGAGAACACCTCGGAGCGGCGCACGAAGCCCGAGCCGTCGAGCACCAGCCCCAGGGTCAGCAGCGGGCAATCCGAACGCTTCTCCTTGGAGTGGCCGCGCTCGGCCTTGCTCTGGGCCGCCGCCTCGCCCTCGAAGAAGGTGTTGGTCAGGTCGTAGAGCGTCACCGTGCGGCGCAGCCCGAACAGATCCGTCGCCCGGTCGAACAGATGCGCCTCGATCGTCGCGCGGTGCGACATCAGGGCATCGGAGGCGCGGTAGAGGCGCATCGTGCTCATGCGCTCGAAGTCCACGCCCAGCAACTCGCCGAGCGACGAACGCTCGCACAGCCAGCGCCAGGAGGCGCGCTCCGAACCCGGCCATGCGCGCAACGATGCTGGCCATGGCGAGCGCGCGCTGCGGGCCGTTGAAGCCCAGTCGCTCCAGAAGCCCTTCCAGGCCAAGCTCCTCCATCGCCCACAGACCGACATGCTCGACCCCCGCCGAGCGCGGGCGGATCAGCTCCAGCGTGCCGACATCCACCGTCTGCAGGTCGGCGCCGCCGCCGGACGGCGCGCCGTTGAGCAACTGCGCGACAAGGCGCTGGGCATGCCTCTCAACTTCTGCCGGACAGGACAGCGTCACCAGATCGCTCTGGCGGTCGAGCAACTGCCGGATGCGGGCGCACAGAACCGACCAGTGATGGCGTTCGAGCGGGAAGTCGCTGCCGAGGTTGAGCAGCGTGCGCTGCCGGACCTTCTCGCCTGTGCGCTCCGAGCGCACCAGGCGATGCGAATAATAGACCTCGCCGCCCGCGCCGGTGCGGGTTCTGGTGCGCCGGATGAACATGGCGCACAGCATAGGGACGGGCGCAAGAGCCTGGAACCCCAATGCAAAAATATTATGGCACTACATCGCCGGCCCGAAAACCTCAATCCAGCAATATCAAAAGCTTGTCAGACAAGCCGCCCTCAATATCGACCGAATCACCTGTACAAACGTTAAACTTGGGTTAGGGTTCATCGCCTTTTTCGTTCAAGCGGCGGGCGCGAATGCGATGGCGGTGCTGCTGTTGTCGTTGGCTGGGGAGGCGGATGGATGCATGAGGGCGTCCCATGCGCGGGCGAAGCGTTGTGACTTGATGAGGGCGCGTACGGTGAGCACGGCCTGTCCGCCGTGGATGCACCACCGCATGCCGGAGCGCTTCAGTCTCTGTGTGACGAGTGTTTTGCAGGCGGCTTCGACCCCCGCTTTCGCGAGGGCAGGCCCGGATCCGATGGCGAAGCCCTGTTCGCTGAGGTCGCGATAGCGCATGCGCTTGCGGTGCTTGCGGAAGAAGGCGAGTTCGCGCTCGATGACGGCGCGCGCCGCGCGGTTCCTTTTTGCCCTGTCCCGGAGGTAGCGCAGCGCCCGGATCACCTTGGCGACGCCTTGGGGGTCGTGACGCAGGACATGGCGGTATGTCTCGAACCAGCGGGGGTCTACCGCATGGTCGGAGGCGGTGCGGAGATGCTCGCAGGCATGCCAGAAGTCGACCGCCTGCGCCTCGGGTGAGAGGCTCTCCAGGAAGGTCCAGTTGTCGGGGGCTCCCCCCGCCTTCGCAGGGGCAGGCTCTGGCGACGGCAGTGATGGCGATATCGGGGCGCGCCTGGCAGATATGCGCGACCTCGCTTGCGAGTAGCGCCTTCAGCGCGTCCTTGCCGCTCTGCGGCATGCGGCGAGATAGAGGGTCTTCAGCCGCTTGCCCTCGCCGTCGAGGAAGGAGACGGTGCCGCAGGCGGCCTCGCGCCAGCAGGCTTCGGCGCGCCCGTCCTCACCGGCCCGCAGCGCCACCATGACGCCGTCGAGCGAGACGGAGGCGCTCACCGCTCCGAGCGGGATGTCCTCCGTGTTGCGGATGCTCTCCAGCGCCTGCGGTCCCAGGCTCTCCCAGCGCTCGTGCAGGCTGTGCGCCAGCCGTTGCAAGGTGCTCGCCGACGGCGTCATGCCGCCCGTCTTCGAGAAGAACTCCTCCGCCTCCCGCGCTGTGCAGTGCCCCATCATCAGCAGGCCGAGACAGGCCGCCGGGCGCGTCAGGTAGTCATCGACAAGACCCAGGCTGTCATCCACCGGCACGAGCGATGCCCGGCTCGCGCCGTTGCGGTAGCGCGCCCGCCGGTATCTCACCGGACCGAGCGTGGTCATGATCGTCTTCGGCAAAGCCTGCCCTCGCGAAGGCGGGGGCCGCCACGCGGAACCAGCACTGCCCGGCCCGCTCGATCCGCGACGGTCCGTCATCGCGATCCTCGACGAAGGCGCCCAGAACCTCGCAGCCCAGCGCGTGCACACCCTCGCGCACACGCCGCTCGGCCTCCTCGAACCCCTCGGCAGACCGGTCCGGACCGAACTGACGGCGACAGACCGCAGCCATACCCGCAACCGCCTCGGCAACACGGACCGGCAAGTCCGAAACATCAATGGACGAGGGGGTGGACGCTGCGACACTGACATGGGTGCGCTCCTGATGTCGGGGTGTGATGACACGGCATCCTACCGCCTCTGGCGGTAGGGAGCGTTCCCACCTTCCTCTGCCTCACCCTGCCAGAATGACAATATCCCTGCCCCGAACGGGCGATTGTCACCAAACGCCCAATGCTACCCGCTCGCGCAACCGCTCAATCTCTATAAATCAATAACTTACACTCGCCATACCGGACTTGCACCCCGACCTTTGCCTGTATTACTGCTTACTTCTCATTGGGCTTGTACCTTATGTGTCGATCTCTCGATATGGCAAACCAGCCCCGATTGCCAACTTCAACCAGCCATTCTTCGTCCGCAGCGTCGTGCCGGAAGAGGTCGGCATGCTTTCTCACCTGCAGGCCGGCATCTTCAAGAATTTCCGGAAAAGAGCGGCCAAGATCCCGATCCGTGAAAAATATCACACTTACGCCGCTCTTTCGAAAATTGCGGCTTGCCTTACATCGTCCAGCGTCAGGTTGTAATCGTTTGCAATATCTTCTTCCGCCTCGTTTGCGTCCAGCCGAGCGACAATCGCACCCGTTGAAATTCCACACCGGGATATAACAGGGCGGCCGAACGCCACATGCGGATCGATAACGACAATCTTTTTCTCTCCAATAACGGGATAAAGCCGTTTTGGAAGATTAATTTCATCTCTCTCTATTGACTTCAACAACCCTGCCAATATGGCTTTCATGGCGAGTTGCCCAGATTTGGTCAGATTAGTTAATTCTCCATATTTATCGAGAAAAATCTCACCGGCATCCGTTCGCAATCGATCGCTTAAGAGCAACCTTTTTGTGTGGCATGCCCCTTTTGCCGTTTCCATAGCAACAAGCGCAGACCTTATCGATACTCCGTGTTTTATCCTGAGTGCGCGAAGCGTGTGGCACTCGACAAGATTATTGAACGAAAGGCGTAACGGGCTTTCGCAAGCTGGATCGATTAGCGGACCCGGCCGATTGTGCCGGGGCGCATCGGAACGATCCAGAACCTGCACCCACGACCGGAGTGTCGGCACAGGCATTTTCAGATACCCCGCCGCCTCCGGAACCGTATAGGCCGGCAGGTCTCTAACGTCCTCCTGTTTCGGCATGTTCTGCGCCATCGCCCCGCCCCGTCTGTCGGGCTGGCGGCAGCATGAATCAGCGCCGCGTGGAAGGCAACAGCCGCCTACAACTCCGCCAGAGATTCGATGTGGACCTGCGCGTTCCAGGCGTAGTGGGCGGTCTGGCGGCGGAAGCCTGCCAAGGCTTCCGGGGCGAGGTCGCGCATTTTCGTGGCGGGCGTGCCGGCCCAGAGTTCCCCGGCCGGCAGGCGCTTGCCGGGCGCGAGCAGCGAGCCGGCCGCAAGCATGGCGTCGCCCTCTACCACGCAGCCGTCCAGCACCGTGGCACTCATGCCGATGAAGGCGCGGTCCTCGAGCCGGCAGCCATGGATCATGCAGCGATGGCCGACCAGCACCTCATCGCCGATACGGGTGTCGAAAGCGCCGCCGGTGACATGCACCACGGAGCCGTCCTGGATATTGGTGCCCGCGCCGATGCGGATGCGCCCGACATCGCCGCGCACCACGGCGTTGTACCAGACGCTGGACCCGGCCCCGATCTCGACATCGCCGATGACGACGGCGCCGGGCGCCAGGAAGACATCCTCCGCAATTCTCGGCCACACGCCCCGATAGGGCAGAACCGTGCCTCTCACGGATACATCGCTTCCAGTTCGAGCCCGGTCGTCTCCTCCCAGCCCTGCATGGCGTTCATGTTCTGCACCGCCTGGCCGGACGCGCCCTTGACGAGGTTGTCGATGGCCGAGACCAGGATCGCCCGGCCGG
Organism: Alphaproteobacteria bacterium; assembly: GCA_965261985.1. Taxonomy (GTDB): domain Bacteria; phylum Pseudomonadota; class Alphaproteobacteria; order Bin95; family Bin95; genus Bin95. The sequence goes on along the minus strand of OZ253490.1, from coordinate 900,210 downwards.
GCACGCGGTCGGCCGCGACGCCGATATCGCAGCGGTTGGTGCCGCGCACATGGCGGGTCGCGGGCGCGCCGGAAGGCAACACATGCACGAAGGGTTCGTCCGCATAGCGCGCAGCAAGGCGCTCGCGCAGCCCGTCCGCCGTCTCGCCATTGGCCAGCTCCACATAAATCGTGGAGAGGATGCCGCGGTTCATCGGCGCCAGATGCGGGGTGAAGCTGACGATGACCGGCGCGCCCGCCGCCTCGCCGAGGCCCTGCTCGATCTCCGGCGCGTGGCGGTGCCTGCCGATGCTGTAGGCGTGGATGCCGTCCTGCACTTCGGGGAACAGGATGTCCTCGCGCAGCGACCGGCCGGCCCCGGTTACGCCGGACTTGGCGTCCACGATGATGTTCCGGGACTCGACGGCGCCCGCCTCGATCAGAGGCACCAGCGGGAGCTGCGCGGAGGTCGGGTAGCAGCCCGGATTGGCGACGAGGCGCGCGCGCACCACCTCCGCGCGCTTGATCTCGGTCAGGCCGTAAACCGCGCTTTTCTGGAGTTCGGGCGCCCGGTGCGCATGGCCGTACCATTCCGCATAGGTCTCGATATCGGCGAGGCGGAAATCCGCCGAGAGGTCCACCACCTTCAGATGCCCCGGCAGGGCCACCACCGTCTCCTGCGTCGTGCCGTGCGGCAGGCAGCAGAACACGATGTCATGGGCGCCGAAATCCACGTCCTCGATGCGCACCAGGTCCGGCAGGCCGAGCGCGGCCAGATGCGGGAACACAGCGCCGAAGGGCTCGCCGGCGCGCCGGTCGGCGGTCAGCGTGCGGATTTCGATATGCGGGTGGCGGGCCAGCAGGCGGATCAGCTCCGCGCCGGTATAGCCGCTCGCGCCCAGGATCGCCGCCCGGGCCCGGTTTCCGGTTTGGGGCATGGGCGGTCCCCCTTCCCTCCGGCGCGGACCTGGCGCCGGGGCCGCGTTAGCGTTTCGAGAACTGGAAGCTTTTCCGAGCCTTCGGCTTGCCGTATTTCTTGCGCTCGACGCGGCGTGCGTCGCGGGTGAGGAACCCGCCCTGCTTGAGCGCCGCCCGCAGGCCCGGCTCGAAACAGGTGAGCGCCTTGGAGATGCCGTGGCGCACCGCGCCCGCCTGCCCGGACTGGCCGCCGCCGCGCACCGTGCAGATCACGTCGTACTGGTTCGTGCGGTTCACCGCGACGAAAGGCTGGGCGATCAGCATCCGGTGGGTCGGCCGCGGGAAATAGGTCTCCCCCGCCTTGCCGTTCACCGTCACCCGGCCGGCGCCGGGGCGGATCCAGACGCGCGCGACCGATTCCTTGCGCTTGCCGGTGGCATAGGCGCGCCCGAAATCGTCGATCTGCGGCGCCGCCGGCGCTGCCGGGGCCGGGCGCTCCGGGGCCTCCTCGCCATCGAGGACCTGCTTCAGGTCGGCGAGCGTGCGGGTCTCCTCGGCCATGGCCTTCAGGCCCTCCTGGCGTTCTTGCGGTTCATCGCCGCGATGTCCAGCGGCGCGGGCTTCTGTCCGTCGTGGCGGTGCTCGGGGCCGGCATAGACATGCAGCTTCGAGATGACCTGCCGGCCGAGCTTGGTCTTGGGCAGCATCCGCTCCACGGCCTTCTCGACAAGCTGCTCCGGGCGCCGGGCGCGCTGCTCGCGCACCGTGCGGCTGCGCAGGCCGCCCGGATAGCCCGTGTGCCAGTTATAGACCTTGTCGTCTTCCTTCGCGCCGGTCAGCGCCACCTTTTCCGCATTGACGACGACGACATGATCGCCGCAATCGATATGCGGTGTGTACATCGCCTTGTGCTTGCCGCGCAGCCGCATGGCGACGATCGAGGCAAGCCGCCCGAGCACCAGCCCGTCGGCGTCGACCAGCCACCAATTCCGCTCGACCTCGGCCGGCTTGGCGGAGTATGTGTTCATATGTCCCTCTTCCCTGGAGCGAGACGGCGGCGCAACATAACCGCACCGCAGCGCCTGTCAATGCGCGAGGCGTCGCGGGCGTTCCGGCAGTGCGGGAGACCGAATCGATGAGCGAACAGATCCTGCTGCGCGACGACGCCGGGGGCGTCGCCACCCTCACCCTCAACCGGCCCGAACGGCGCAATGCGCTCTCGCGCCCGATGATCGCGGAACTCTCGGCGGCGCTGGAAGCTATCGGGCAGGACCGTTCGGTGCGCGCGGTGGTGATCGCCGCCAACGGCCCCGGCTACTGCGCCGGGCACGACCTGAAGGAGGTTCGCGCCACGCCGGACCGCGCCTTCTACGACATCCTGTTCGCCGAATGCAGCGCGCTGATGACGCGCATCGTGCGCCAGCCGCAGCCGGTGATCGCCCGCGTCCACGGCATCGCGACGGCCGCCGGCTGCCAGCTCGTTGCAAGCTGCGACCTGGCGATTGCGAGCGAGGAGGCGCGCTTCGCCACGCCCGGCGTCAATATCGGCCTCTTCTGCTCGACGCCGATGGTGGCGCTTTCGCGCGCGGTTTCGCGCAAGCATGCCATGGAGATGCTGCTGACCGGGGACCTCATGGACGCACAGACGGCCTGGCGCTTCGGCCTCGTCAACCGGGTCGTGCCGGCAGCCGCGCTCGAGGCCGAAACGCAGGCGCTGGCGGCGAAGATCGCCGGCAAGTCCGGCGCCGTGGTGAAGATCGGCAAGGAAGCCTTTTACCGCCAGCTCGAAATGGGGCTGGACGGCGCCTACGACTACACGAGCGGCGTCATCGCGGCGAACATGGAGATGCGCGACGCGGAAGAAGGCATCGACGCCTTCATCGCCAAGCGCGAGCCGGTCTGGCAGCACCGCTGACGGCGCGCGCAGGCTCCCGGCCAGCCGTCCTTCAATAGGTCGCGCGCCCCCCCGAGACATCGAACACCGCGCCGGTCTGGAAGCTGCATTCCGACGAGCAGAGCCAGGCGATGATGTTGGCGACCTCCTCGACGGTGCCGAAGCGGCCCATCGGGATCTTGGAGCGCATCATCTCGATATGCGCCTCGCTGATCTGCTTGAAGATGTCCGTCTCGACCGCCGCCGGGGCGACGCAATTGACCAGCACGCCGGTGCCCACGGTTTCCTTGCCGAGCGATTTGGTGAGCCCGATGACGGCGGCCTTGGCGGCGCTGTAGGCGGCCGCGTTGGCGTTGCCCTCCTTGCCGGCGATGGACGCCGTGTTGACGACGCGCCCGTAGCCGCGCGCCATCATCCCCGGCACGACGGCGCGGCAGCCGTAGTAAACGCCGTTGAGGTCGAGGTCGATGACGGCATGCCAATCCTCAAGCGGATACTCCCAGGCGGGCCCGGCAGGCCCGGCAATGCCGGCATTGTTGCAGAGGATCGAGACCGGACCGAGCCGGGATTCGGTGGCCGCGAGCGCGGCCTCCACGGCGGCATAGTCCGTCACATCGACGGCGAAGGACGCCGCGCGCTCGCCGAGCCCGGCTGCCGCTGCCTCGCCTGCTGCCGTATCCAGCTCCCAGACCGCGACGGCCGCGCCGTCGCGATGGAGGCGGCGCGCGATGGCGAGGCCGATGCCCCGCGCCCCGCCCGTGACTACGGCTACCTGGTTCGTGAAGTCGTACTGCGCCGTCATGGCCTCTCCTGTCTTTTCCTCGTCCCGGCTTCCGGGATAGCGTAGCGCCTAACCTGCAACACACGGAGCCGTTATGGCGAGCCTGAAAGAAATGGCCGGCCACCGGGACGTCAAGCTCGGGGCCTGCATCATGGAGTTCGAAAGCCCCGGCATCGGCCATATCTACCGGGCGGCCGGGGCGGATTTCGTGTTCGTCGATTGCGAGCATAGCGGCATCGGCATCGAGGGGCTGAAGCGCATCCTGCGCTATCTGGAAGCCGCCGGCATGCCGCATTTCGTGCGCCAGCCGGGCAAGGCCTATGCCGATATCGCGACGGCCCTCGACGCCGGCGCGGAGGGGTTGCTGCTGCCGATGGCCGGCTCCGCCGAAGAGGTGCGGGAGCTTGCGGGCTACATGAAATACCCCCCGGACGGCGTGCGCGGCGTGGCGCTCGGCGTCGCGCACGACCGCTATGCCGCCGGCCCGCCGGCACACGCGCTCCCCGCCGCCAATGCCCGCACCGTTTGCATCCCGCTGATCGAGACGGCCGAGGGCGTGGCGAATGTCGAAGCCATCGCCGCCCTGCCCCAGGTCGATCTGCTGTGGATCGGCCATTTCGACCTGAGCTGCAGCCTGGGCGCGCCGGGCGCTTTCGACCACCCCGATTTCGTCGCCGCGCATCGGCGCATCGTCGCGGCGGCTCACGCGGCCGGCAAGGGCATCGGGCGCCTGGTCGGCTCGCCGGAAGACGGCCGGCGCCTGATCGGCGAGGGCGTGGATTTCATCTGCTACGGCACCGATGCGAGCCTGCTGCTGCAGGCTGCGAAGACAGGCTTCGAAGCCATGCGCGGCTGATCCCGGCGGCGACGCCCGGCCGGCAGACACGAACCTCCGAATCGAGGCGGATTGCGGCGGAAGGCTTGCTGTCGCCTTCGCCGCGGATCGCCCGCTACCGGGGCGGCAATTCAGCGCATGCGCAAGTCAAGGCAGAAGGGGCCCTGCTGCGCGCCGAAGACACTTGATCTAGGTCAAGACAGGCCGGGCGCACCTGCCCGGTGGATGCATATCGTTACCTATGCCCTTCCGGCATGGATTTTCCTCGCAACAGCATTTTCTTTTCCGTTTTTCGTCCTTTACCGAATCGGGTCCGGTGTGCGCCGTATCGGGGTGCTGGCGACAGTTCTTCATCCTCAGTCCGCTGCCCGGCGCACGGTCTCGAAGCCGATCGGCACAATAATCTATGCTCCGTTTTCTGCGATTTCGTTCAGCCCCGGTTTCACGCTGAACGGCATCATGTTCGAAAAGCGCAGCGACCTTGTCCGGTTTCTTGCTGTCGTCGAAGCGGGAAGAATCGCCACGGCGGCCGACAGGCTGGCTCTAACCCAGCCGGCGCTCACCCGTGTCATTGCGCGGCTCGAAGGCCAGTTCGGGGGCAGATTGTTCGAACGCCTGCCCCATGGTGTGCGCCTGACCGCGCTCGGCTCCACCGTCAACGGCCTCGCGCGGCGCATTCTGCAAGAGATCGAGGCTGCGGAAGAGGCCCTGGTCGCAGCCCGGTCGGGGCAGACCGGCAGCTTCCGCATCACCGCCAGCCCGACATGGGGCGAAACCGTCGTGCCTGCAGCCCTTGCCCGCTTCCACGAGGATTGTCCGGGGATCGATATCAGGGTCGACATGGCCGGTCGCGCCGAGGGGCTCCGGCAGCTCGCCGATGGCGAAAGCGACCTGCATTGCGGAGGCATCGACGCCGGCGAGCCTCTGCACGCATCGCTCCGGCGCGAACGTTTTCTCGACGTGACCGCAGGAATCGTCGCCTGGCGCGACCATCCGCTCTTCTCCCGGGATATCGCCAATGAAGACCTCGTTCGCTGCCCCTGGATCGATTTCTGCCGCGAGCCATCCCTGGCCGGCCTGCTCGACCGGCTTTACGAGGCCACGGACATCCGCGCGAAAATCACCGTGCAAACCGGGAGCGCCTGCCTGTCCATCCTGAATGGCGGCCCTTATCTCGCATTGCTCCCGTTCTCTTTTCTGGAGCGCCTCCCCGCCCAGTTCATCCAGCCCTTGCCGGTCGAGACCGGGCTTTGCCGCTACCGGTCGGGCTATGTCGTACGCCGCTCGGCCGAGGAGCTGCCGCCATTCCGCCAGCTTGTGCAAATCGTGCGTGAGACCGCTCTCGAACGAAGCGGGTAACAGCTTGCAGCCCGGATAGCCCGCCTCCGGCCGGGCGCCGGGTGACGGCCTTGGGTTCCGTTGCTACCTTGCGCCCTCTATGACTAGGCAGCTGTCAATGACGACAAGGATCGGATGCGCGCGATTGCGCCGCGGCTGCTGCGCTTTTGCGTGCGCGGCGGCTGCGGTGAGGCATGCCCCTTGCGGAATGCCGTAACCCGCCCGCCGGTAAACCTCGAAAAGAGCGATGACATATGGAAAAGGCTAAAGCCCGCTGGCGCCTCGGGATCGACATCGGTGGCACCTTTACCGACATCGTCTGCCTCAACGGGGACGGCCGGCTGCTGACCCGCAAGGTCTCCTCCTCCGTGGACAACTATGCCCGCGCCATCGTCGAGGCCCTCGCCGGGCTGATCGCCGAGGGCGCGTTCGCGGGCGAGGACATCGCCGAGCTGCGCCACGGCACCACGGTCGCTTCCAACGCCATCGTCGAAGGCAAGGGCGCGAAGACCGGGCTGATCGCCACCGAAGGCTTCCGCGACATCCTGGAGATCCGCAATCTGCGCATGCCGCGCCTTTACGACATCGCGTGGCAGAAGCCGCCGCCGCTGGTTCCGCGCTATCTGCGCCGCACGGTCGCCGAGCGCATGACTCATGAAGGCGAGGTCCAGGCGCCGCTCGACCCGGAAGAGGCGGAGGCGGCCGTCCGGCGCCTGCTCGACGAGGGCGTCGAGGCCATCGCCGTGGCGCTGCTGCACAGCTATGCCAACCCCGCCCATGAGGAGGTCGTCGCCGAAATCGTCGAGCGCCTCGCGCCGGAAGTCGAGATCAGCGTCAGCCACCGCGTCCTGCCCGAGGCGAAGGAATACGAGCGCACCTCCACCACGGTGGTGAACGCCTGCCTGAAGCCGGTAGTCTCGCGCTATCTGGCCGGGCTGGAGGACGGCTTTGCCGGCATAGGCACGCGCGCGCCGCTGCTGCTGATGCAGTCGAGCGGCGGGCTCATGCCTTCCCAGGCGGCGCGCCACCTGCCCATGCATATCGTCGAATCCGGCCCGGCCGGCGGCGTGATCGGCGCACAGGCGCTGGCCGAGGCCGCCGGGCTCGACAACGTCCTTACCTTCGACATGGGCGGCACCACCGCCAAGGCGTCCATCGTCGAGCGCGGCGAGGTCTCGCGCGCGCTCGAATTCAGCGTGGGCGCCGGGGTGATCGCCGGCTCGCGGCTGATGACCGGCGCCGGTTATGTCGTCAAGGCGCCGGCCATCGACCTCGCGGAAGTGGGCGCCGGCGGCGGTTCGCTGCTCCGCCTCGACGCCGCCGGCGCACTCCATGTCGGGCCGGAGAGCGCGGGCGCCGACCCCGGCCCCGTCTGCTACGGGGCGGGCGGCACGGAACCGACCCTCACCGACGCCAACCTGCTGCTCGGATACCTCAACCCGGGCCATCTCATCGGCGGCGCGCTCAAGCTCGACTTCGAGGCGGCGCGAGAGGCCTTCGAGCGCTGCGTGGCGAAGCCGATGGGCCTTGCGCCGGAGGACGCCGCGCTCGGCGCCCACCGCATCGCCGCCTCGAACATGATCCGCGCCATTCGCGCCGTCTCGTCGGAGCGCGGGCGCGACCCGCGCGACTATGCGCTGTTCGCCTTCGGCGGCAACGGGCCGCTCTTCGCCGCCGGCATGGCGCGCGAACTCGCCATCCAGCGGGTGCTGGTGCCGCCGTCGCCGGGGCTGTTCTCGTCCTTCGGCCTGCTCCATGCCGAGGTCGAGCACCACTATTCCCACGCGCATCGACGCATCCTGCGCGGGGCCGACCCGGCGGCGCTCGAAGCCGCATGGGCCGCGCTGGAGGCGGAAGCGGACGCCCAGCTCGAAGCCGACGGCATCCCGCCCGACCGGCGGGCGCTCGCGCGCAGCGCGCAGCTCCACTATCACGGCCAGATCTTCGAACTCCAGGTCGCCGCGCCGCCGGGCCGTGTGGACGAGGCGTGGGTCGCTGCGCTGGAGGAAGCGTTCGGCGTGGAGCATGAGCGCACATACGGCCACCGCGCCGGCCCGGAGGAGCCTGTGGAGCTGATGACCGTGCAGGTTGTCGGGCGCGGCGCCGCCTTGGAGGGGCCGCCGCCCCCGCCGCCGCCTGTACCTTCGGGCGGGGCCGGCAGCCGCCGCGCCTGGTTCGGGCGCGAGCATGGGTGGCGCGACGCGACGGTGCTGGCGCGCGGCGATCTCGGCCGGGATGCAGTCCCGGGCCCGCTCATCGTCGAGGAATACGACGCCACCTGCCTCGTCCCGCCGGAGGATTCCGCCCGGCTGGACGGCTACGGCAATATCGTCGTCGAGATCGGTTGACGAAGGCCCCGCCCATGGCCCGCATCGCCTATGCCGCCCGCGAAGACCTGCCGCACGCCCTGCATCCGCTCATCGACGATGCGGCATCCTACGGGCCGTTCGCCAGTCTGGTCGGCGCGCTCGGTCGGCGACCGCCCATACTGGAGCATGCGTTCGGCCTGCTGACCGCGCTGCGCCGGGAGGCCGTGCTGCCGCGCCGCTATCTGGAACTGGCGCTGGTCGCGGTCTCGCAGCGCAATGCCTGCGACTATTGCGTGGCCCATCACGGGCCGATGCTGGCTGTGGAGGGGATGAGCCCCGCCGGCGTCGCGAGCCTGCTGGACGACCCGGAAAACCATCCGGAACTCGACGATATCGACCGCCTGGTTCTCGACTTTGCGGTTCAGGTCAACGACCGCGCCGGGGGCATGCGCGACGGGATTTTCGAGCGGCTGAAAGCGCATTTCAGCGAAGAACAGATCGTCGAACTCACCTGGCGGATCGCGCTTTGCGGCGCATTCAACCGCTTCAACGACGCGCTGCAACTCGATCTGGAGCCGGAAGCGCAGGCGGTTCTCGACGCCGCCTGAAACGGGCGCGGCGCCTGTCGGCGCCGCAATCCCGAGAAGCACGGCCGGCCCGACAGCCGGCCGCTGCCCGGTCGGGCGTTAGTTGCTCTTGGGCTTGCAGGGGTTGCAGGCGCCACAGGCAGGCTTGCACGGGTTGCAGGCGCCGCAGGCAGGCTTGCAAGGATTGCAGGCGGCGCAAGCGGGCTTGCACGGGTTACAGGCGCCGCAGGCGGGCTTGCAGGGACAGGGCTGGCAGGGGTTGCAAGCGCAGGCGGCAGGCTTGCAGGCGGCATAGGCCGTGCCCGCGAGGCTGGCCGCGCCGGCTCCGCCCAGGGCCATACCGACACCGATGACCGCCGTGGAAAGAAGGCGGGCCTTGTAGGATTTCATGACAGTTCTCCCGTTTCTCGATTTTCCCGATAATGCACCGGGCGATCCGGAAATCGCCTGTCGCTATGCTACCCGATATGCCGATCCGGAAGAATGGACCATTCCGGTCACAACTGGGTGAGCGGCCCTTGCGCGAGGCATGCAGGGAGGCCCGATTACGCGGGGAACAGGGGCGGAGAGATGCGTTTTGCATTGGCGGGAGCCTTGTTGCTGGCGGCCTCCGGAACGGCGACTGCCGAGCTGCCGGAAACGGTGCCGGTGCCGGCCGGACCCTTCATCGCCGGCTCGGACGCAGGGGAGCGCGAGGCCGCCTACCGCCTCGACGAAGCCGCCTACGGCCATTCCGCCACCCGCAAGCAGGGCTGGTACGACGGCGAGCGCGAGCGCGGAACGGTGCGCCTGCCGGCCTTCCGGATCGCCCTGACGCCCGTCACCAACGCGCAATATGCGGCCTTCATCGCCGAGACGGGCCACCGGGCGCCCGATGTCGATGCCGGGACCTGGAAGGGATACCGCCTGATCCACCCCTATGCGCGCACCCGCCGCCATGCCTGGGCCGGCGGCCGCCCGCCCGAAGGCCGGGAGGCGCACCCGGTCGTGTTGGTCTCGCACGAGGACGCGCAGGCCTATACGGCGTGGCTTTCGGCGCACACCGGGCGCGTCTGGCGGCTGCCGACCGAACTCGAATGGGAGAAGGCGGCGCGCGGCGCGGACGGACGCCGTTTCCCCTGGGGCGACGAATTCGCGCCGGAGCGGCTCAACAGCCATGACGGCGGTCCGTTCGACACGCTTCCCGTCGGGCAATTCCCTGGGGGCGCCTCGCCTTTCGGCCTGCTGGACGCCGCCGGGCAGGTCTTCGAGTGGACCGCGACCGCCACCCGGCCGGGACGCTTCCTGGTCAAGGGGGGATCGTGGGACGACAGCGGCTGCGGGGTCTGCCGTCCGGCCGCCCGCCACGGCCGCCCGGCCGGGCTGAAGCACATATTGGTCGGCTTCCGCCCGGTAGTAGAGGGGCTCGAAACCCCGGTCAGCGGCCCTTGAACGGGCGGGGCGGGCGCTTCTCCTTGAAGGCAAGCGCCGCCTCGTGGAAATCCTCCGAGAGATAGAGGCGTTCGGGCTGCGCCGCAGCGGAGAGTTCGGAGCGCACGCGCGCGATCTCCCGCCGGCGCGCCCGCACGGTGGAGCGCACGCTGAGCGGCGGGTTGGCATTCAGCATCTCCGCGAGCTCGCGGGCGGCGTCCAGGTGCGTCCCGGCAGGAGCCAGACGGTTTATCGCACCGGCCGCGGCGGCTTCCTCGGCCGTGAACCACCGGCCGGTCAGCGCCACCTCGTCGCCGAAGGCGCCGGCGCCCCGCAACCGCATCAGCCCCCAATAGACCGAGCCGCCGAGCCCGCGCGAGGTCTCGGTGATCTGGAAGCGCGTGCCCGCCTCGGCCACCAGCAGGTCGCAGTCGAGCGCGATGCCGACCGCGAGCCCCATGACATAGCCATGCACGGCGGCGACCACCGGCTTCCAGTTGACGGCATGGACGAAGAGCCGCCCGGAATCCGCCCCGCGCCCCTGCGGGCCGCCGAACCGTTCCAGCTCCTCGCGCGGCCGCAATTGCCGGCGCAGCACATCCGCTCCGGTGGAGAAAGCGCGCCCCGCTCCGTGGAGGATCGCGACATTGGCGTCCGGGTCTGTATCGAAGCGGGCCAGCGCCTCCGACAGCGCTTCCACCGCCTCATCGTCGAAGGCGTTGAGCTTCTCGGGCCGGTTCAGCGTGATCGTCACGATCGCGCCATCGCGTTGGTAAAGGGCCGTCTCGCCAGTCATGGGGTCCGCCTTGCAGGAATATCGGGTTGGGGCCGCGAGGATAGCGGGCGCCGCAAGCCCGGCGCAAACCGGGTCGCCGGCCTAAACCAATCCCTGCATCAGCACTCTTCCCGACAGGCGCTCCATGTCCAGCACATGCGCGGCCATGGCTTCGGCCCGCGCCTCGCCCAGCGCGGGGGCGGCATTGGCGTGGAATTTCTCCACGATCTCGTCGTTGCCGAGCGCCCGGGCGCCGGCGCCGCGATTGACCGGTTCGTGGTGCCTGAAGCGTTCGCCCGACCGGGTTTCGACCTCGACGCCGGCGGAGAAATAGCGCGGGAACAGCGAGTCCGGGTCTGGACGGCATTCGACGCGGGCGGCCAATGCCAGCACTTGCGGATCGCCCAGCGCTTCGGGCTCCAGTTCCGCCAGGCCGAGCCGCCCTAGCGCCAGCCCGCAGGCCGCGGCCCAAGGGGCGCTGAAGCGCGCGGCGTAATCTTCCGGCGGTCTGCGCTTCAGCGCCTCCGGCTCCATCAGCGCTGCTATCAGGTCCTCATGCACCAGCACCGTAATGCGGGCGATGTCATCGGGCTTGAGGCCGAATTCGCGGCGGAGCGCGATGGCGCTGTCGACGATCGCATGGGTGTAATGGCAGGTCGGGAAGGGCTTGACGGCCGATTCGAGCAGCTCCCAGCGCTCTCCCAGCCCGTCCGCCAACAGCGAGAAATCCACGGCGTCGGCCTTCTCGCCCATCAGCATCCGGAAGAGGCCGAAACGCCCGTCATAGGGCCGCTCGCAGCCCTTGAAGCCGGCGCCGGCGAGGCCCGCCGCGGTGATGCCGGCCTCGGCCGCCCAGCCGGGATGGAGGCGCTTGTTCCAGGCGCCGTCCGACCAGAACTCGCGGCTCGACGCCGCCGTCGAAACGCACACGCCCTGCGCGGAGGCAAGCGCGGCCGCATCGAGGCCCATCAGCCGCCCCGCCGCAAGCGCCGAGGAGAAATGCCCCGCGATCCCGGTCGCGTGGAAGCCGCGCCGGTGGAAGCCGTAGTCGGCGGCGAGGCCGATCCGCGCCGCGCATTCCATCGCGGCGATACAGGCGGTGAGGATTTCCGCGCCGGGCGCGTCGCGCTCTTCCCCCAGCGCCAGCGCCGCCGGCAGCGAGACGGCCGTGCAATGCACCACCGCGCCTGGATGGGTGTCGTCGAAGTCGAGGCCGTGGATGAGCGCGGCATTCAGCGCCGCCGCGTCGCGCAGGGAGAGCCGCGCGCCCATCGCCACCACGCCGGACGCGCCCCCGCCGCCGACCGCGCGGAAACCGTCGAGCATGACGCGCGCGAATTCCTGCCGGCTGGAGGCCGCCGCCACGCCGAGCGCATCGAGGATCAGATACCGGGCCCGCTCCCGGACTGCGGGAGGCACATCGCCCGCGCGAAGCCCGGCGGCAAAAGCCGCCAGCCGCTCCGCCGGATTTACCGCTCCGCTTACGCTGTCAGGCACCGCTTGTCCTGCGCCCTACGCCGCCTGGGCGGCCGTCATCGCCTCCCCGGCGACGGTGGTGCGGCGCACATCGCGGACCTCGTTCATATCGTCGAAGGGCCGCGCGCGGTGCATGGTGCGCTGGTTGTCCCAGATCACCAGGTCGTTGACCCGCCATTCATGCGCATAGACGAACTGGCGCCGGGTGGCGTGTTCGGTCAGCTCCTCCAGCAGCAGGCGGCCCTCCGGCACCGGCCAGCCGACGATCCTGCCGGCATGGGCGGAGAGGTAGAGCGACTTGCGCCCGCTCGCCGGGTGGACGCGCACCAGCGCCTGGCGCACCGGGCGGAAATTGGCTTTCTCTTCCTCGGTCAGGTCCTCGAAACCCAGCCGGCCGCGCGAATAGAGCAGCGAATGCTCGCAGACCAGGTCCTCGATCCGCGCCTTCATCGCCTCGTCGAGCGCATCGTAGGCGCCCGCCATATCGGCGAATTCGGTGTTGCCGCCGCTCGACGGCAGGATACGCCCCGAGAGCAGGCTGTATTTGGCCGGCACGGAGCGGAACGACGAATCCGAATGCCAGATGCGGTTGCCGAGATTGAACATGCGCCGCCGGTCCTCGCGGTCGAAGGGCCGGTGTTCCTTCGTCAGGTTGGACACGTCCGCCATGGCGGGGCCGAGCCGTCGCTCATGCTCCTTGGTGATGTTGGACACCGCAGACGGCATTTCCAGCCGGCCGAAATTCTGGCTGAACGCCGCCTGCCGCTCGTCCGTCAGCGCCTGGTCGCGGAACACTAGCACGCCATGCTCCGCCATGCCGGCATCGACCGCCTCCGCCACGCCCGGAGGAAGCGGGCGGGTCGTATCGACGCCCGAGACCTCGCCGGCAAACGCCGGGGTAAGCGCACGGAAGCGCACGCTCATTGCGCGGCGTCCGCTTCCACCGCCATCAGGGGCGTGCGCTGGACCTTCATGGTGTCGCAGCCCTCGATGCGGATCAGCCGGGTCGCCGACATCCGGCGCGGCGCGTGGACATCGCCGACATCGTAGAGATGCGCGTCGCCCGGCCGCATCGTGTAGACGCGGGAGAGCTCGACGCGGCCCGGCTTGCCGTCGGCAGGCGGTGTGACGATGCGCCAGTCGGTCATCTCGGTCTCGCCGGCCGCCTGGCCGTAGATCGCCCATGTCGGCCCGTGATCGTGCGGACCGCCCGTCCGCGACCCTTGATAGACATGGGCGCAGATGCAGAAGTCGTAATCCGGGTCTTCGTAGATGATCTCGCGCTCGGCCGTGGCCTCCGGCCCCAGATGGGTTTCCAGGAATTCCGGGCTCTCCAGCGCCTTCTCCACGCAGGCAAGAACGCCTTCCTTGCCTGCCCTTCCGCTGTCGGCGGACAGCGCCTCGCGGCATTCGGCGGCGAATTGTTCCAGCGTATAGGACATGGCTCTCCCTCCGGCAGTTGCTCGGGCGGCAGGATAACGCGGCTCAGACGGAATCGCCACCGCGCCCGATCATGGTGAGGAACTCGCGCCTGGTGGTCGGGTCGGTGCGGAAACCGCCCAGCATCCGGCTGGTCACGGTGGAGGAGGAGGTCTTGTGGATGCCGCGCATCGCCATGCACATATGCGTGGCCTCGATGACGACCGCCACGCCGCGCGGCTGCAGCACGCGGTCGATGGTGTCGGCGACCTCCGCCGTCAGCTTTTCCTGGATTTGCAGGCGCTTGGCGAAGATGTCCACGACGCGGGCGAGCTTGCTGATGCCGACCACGCGCCCGGCGGGCAGGTAGCCCACATGGGCCTTGCCGATGATCGGCACCATGTGGTGCTCGCAATGGCTTTCCAGGCGGATGTCGCGCACCACGATCATCTCGTCGTAGTCGGCGGTCTCCTCGAAGGTGCGCTCGAGAACCTTGATCGGGTCTTCGCGATAGCCGGCGAAAAACTCGCCATAGGCCCTGAGCACCCGGTCGGGCGTGCCGCGCAGGCCCTCGCGGTCGGGGTCGTCGCCCGCCCATTGCAGCAGGATGCGCACCGCCCGTTCGGCCTCGGCCCTGTCCGGGCGGCTCGGAAGATCGCTGGCCATTTCGCTCGGCCCTTCCCGTCCAGTAAAGGCCCGCATTGCTACAACAGCGGCGCGTGCGGGTCGAGACGCTTGACCGGCGCGCAAAGCGGCAAGGCGCCGTTATCCGCCGAGCCCGGACTGCGAAAACCGCCCTGGCGGCGAACGGGAGAGTTGCGTCCGCCGGCCTTCCATTTCGGAGGCTCCTCAAAAGCACAAAAAGGGAGCAATCTCAACCGCGCCAGCCTACCGCGCCGCCGCCCCGATCGTCCTCCAAAGGCGCTCCGGCGTGGCGGGCATCGGCAATTCGGTTATGCCGAGCGGCGCGAGTGCATCGAGCAGCGCGCTGGTGAGGCACGCGACCGCGCCGACGGTGCCGGCTTCGCCCGCGCCCTTGACGCCCAGCGGATTCCGGGGGCTGGGCACGCCGTCGATATCGATCTCGAAGAACGGCGTCCCGTCCGCTCTCGGCATGGCGTAGTCCATGAAGGAGCCGCTCAACACCTGGCCGTGCTCGTCCCAGCGCATTTCCTCGATGGAAACCTGGCCCGCGCCGTGAACGATCCCTCCATGCAACTGTCCATTGAGGAGAAGCGGGTTGAGAACGGTGCCGACATCCTCGACCGCGACATAGCGCAGGATGCGGGTCGCCCCGGTCTCGGGATCGACCTCGACCTCGGCCACATGGCAGGCGTTTGGGAAGGTCGGCGCCGACGGCCGGAACGTCGCGAAACCGGAGAGGCCGCTGTCCATGCCGGGCGGCATCAGGGCCGGCTGGAACGCAATGCCGGCGACCTCGCGGATATCGAGCCCCCGGTCGGTTCCGACGACGGCGAACCGCCCCGCTGCGAACTCGATGTCGTCTTCCGCCGCCTCAAGCGCATGGCCAGCGATCGCGCGCCCCTTGGCGACGATCTTTTCCACGGCGCCCAGGAGCGCGGCGCTGCCGAGACCCGACACCCGCGACCCGCCGGTGCCGTGGCCGTAGGCCACCAGGTCGGTATCGCCCTGGACGTAGCGAATGGACTCGAATTCGAGCCCGAGGCGCTCCGAAACCAACTGCTTGAACACCGTTTCGTGGCCCTGCCCGTGGGAGTGGGTGCCCATCAGCACGGTCGCATTGCCCTCGCGGTCGAAGCGGATTTCCCCGCCTTCGTCGGATCCGGCAGCGGAGGGCTCGATGGTGTTGGCGATCCCGAGGCCGCGCAGCCGGCCCGACGCCGCCGCCGCCCTGCGGCGCGCCTCGAAGCCCCCGGCGTCCGCGATGGCCAGCGCCCGGTCCATATTGCGTTCGAATTCGCCGCAGTCGTATTCGTAGGCGAGCGGCGTCCGGTAGGGCATCGCGCTCGACGGGATCATGTTCCGGCGGCGCAGTTCCACCCGGTCGATCCCTGTTTCGCGCGCGGCCTTTTCCACGATCTGCTCGATCAGCGAAGTTGCCTCGGGGCGCCCGGCCCCGCGGCACGGGCCCGTCGGGCCGGTATTGGTGAACACGCCCGTGACCCGGGCATGGATGGCGGGCGTGGTATAGACCCCGGCCACGCCTCCGAGATTGCCGAAGGACGGGTGCGGGCCGTAATTGGCGAGATAGGCGCCCATATTCGCCGTGACGCGCACACGCAGGGCGAGGAACCGGCCGTCCGCGTCGAGCGCGAGTTCCCCGCTCATGACAAAATCGCGGGCCTGTTCTTCGAGGATGCCGTCGGAGCGCTCGTTCACCCATTTGACGGGCCGCCCCAGGCGGCGCGCCGCCCAGAGCACCAGCGCCATTTCGGGGAAGACGGAGGACCGCAAACCGAAGGACCCGCCCATGTCGGGGCTCACGACCCGGACCCGGCTTTCCGGCACGCCGAGGACCGATTCCGCTATCCACGCCCGCATGTCGTGGGGGAACTGGTTGCCGGAATGGAGCGTGTAGCGGTCCTCGAAGGCGTTGTATTCGCCGAGCGCAGCGCGCGGCTCCATCGGGTTTATGGCAACGCGGTGCATCGGAAGCTCGATGCGCGTAACGTGATGAGCGCCGGCGAAGGCCCTGTCGGTCGCCGCTTCATCGCCCATTTCGATGCCGAAACAGATGTTGTCGGGACAGTCCTCCCACACCGGCGGCGCGTCTTCCGCCAAGGCGGACAGCGTATCGGCATTGGCAGGCAGCGGTTCGTATTCGATCTCGATCAGCTCGGCCGCATCGCGCGCCCGGTCCCGCGTTTCCGCAACCGCGAACGCAACATAGTCGCCGACAAAGGCGACCTTGTCGCGAACCAGGGCGGGGCGCGGAGGCTGGAAGATCGGCTCGCCATCCGGCCGCTTGAGCGCCGCAGCCCTGACAATGAAACACGGCATGCCGCCGAGGCCGGCGGCGGCAATGTCCTCGCCGGTGAAGACCGCCAGCACGCCCGGCGCCTGCCGCGCGGCCTCGGTGTCGATGGACACGATCCGGGCATGCGCCCGGGGCGCGCGCAGGAACCAGGACCAGGCCTGGCCGGGCAGGTCGATATCGTCGGTATAGCGTCCGCCGCCGCAAAGGAACCGCTTGTCTTCCTCTCGCGGCGCCGGTTGTCCGAGTGCGAATTTCACGTTGTTGTCATCCCTTGGGCAATTCCGGGCAACGCGCCGCTCGCGTCCCGCTTCGCGGCGCAAAGGCCTCGCGGTCCACGCGGCATCCGGCGGGCAGCGCCGGGACGCTCAAGCTGCCACAGCGGGCCGCTTGAGGAAACGCTGCGCCGAACTCCGGCAAACGCCGAAGCCTTTCTCAGCCGGCACCGTGCGGAGGCTTGCAAGTTGCGCCGGGCTCGGCGACAAAGTGGGCGATGACAGGAACGAACGCGAAACTCACGCAAGCGGTCGAGGCGTATTTCACCGATCTCGGGCGTGTGCGCGCATCCGGCGGCGCGACCGGCGAGCGGTCCAGCTACGGGCCGCTCGCCAACCTGCTGAACGCGGTTGGCGCGGCGCTCATGCCCAAGGTCTTCTGCGTTCAGGAACTTGCCGACCAGGGCGCGGGGCACCCCGACTTCGGGCTGTACGCCGCCAAGCAGGTCCAGAAGGGCCGGCCGCGCGAAGGGCAGACGCCGGAGCGCGGCGTGGTCGAGGTCAAGCCTGCCGAAGACGACGCCTGGCTGACGGCGGCGGGCGATCAGGTAAGCCGCTACTGGAACCGCTACCGGCTGGTGCTGGTAACCAACCTGCGAGACTTCGTGCTGGTCGGCGAAGACGGGTCGGGCGGCCCGGCGAGGCTCGAAACCTTCCGGCTGGCGGAGAGTACAGGCGACTTCCGGCGCAGGCTGGAGAAACCACGCGCCTTCGCCCGCGAGGTGGGCGCGGGGCTGGGCGAGTATCTCGCCCGCGCCCTGTCCCACCGGGCGGCGCTCGCCGAGCCGAGGGACCTGGCATGGCTGCTCGCCTCCTATGCCCGCGACGGGCTGGCGCGGGTGGAAGCGGCGGGCGACGCGCCGCAACTTGTGGCGGTGCGCTCGGCGCTGGAGGAGGCGCTGGGCGTCCGCTTCGAGGGCGACAAGGGCGCCCGCTTCTTCCATTCGACGCTGGTGCAGACGCTTTTCTACGGCGTCTTCTCCGCCTGGGTGCTGTGGGCGCGGCAATCGCCCCCTCCGACCGGCGCGCTCCGTTGGCGCGAGGCGGTCTGGCACCTGCGTGCGCCGGTGCTCGCGGCCTTGTTCCAGCAGCTATCGCAGCCGGGCCGCCTGCAACCGCTCGGCCTGGTCGAAGTGCTGGACTGGACGGCCGCCGCGCTCGACCGGGTGGACCGGCCTGCCTTCTTCTCGCGCTTCGACGAGGGCGAAGCGGTGCCCTATTTTTACGAGCCGTTCCTGCAAGCCTTCGATCCGGCGCTCCGCAAGCAACTCGGCGTCTGGTACACGCCCACGGAGGTCGTGCGCTACATGGTGGCTCGCGTGGACCGGGCGTTGAAGGACGATCTCGACATTCCGGAGGGGCTCGCGGCCGAGAATGTCTATGTGCTGGACCCCTGCTGCGGCACCGGGGCCTATCTGGCGGAGGTGCTGCGCCGTATCGCGGCCAATCTGGAGGGACAGGGTCTTGGCGCGCTCGTTGGCGCGCGCGTGAAGCAGGCAGCGATGGAGCGCGTTTTCGGCTTCGAGATCATGCCCGCGCCTTTCGCCGTGGCGCATTTGCAGGTGGGCCTGACCATGCAGGCTCTCGACGCGCCTCTCGCCGAGGACGGCAGCGAGCGCGCCGGCGTGTTCCTGACCAATGCGCTGACCGGCTGGGAACCGCACACGAGCAAGCCGCTCCCCTTCCCCGAACTGGAGGAGGAGCGCGACCGGGCGGAGCGGGTGAAGCAGGAAGCGCCGATCCTCGTCATCCTCGGCAACCCGCCATACAACGGCTTCGCCGGCATGGCGGTGGACGAGGAGCGCGAGCTCTCGACCGCCTACCGCACCGCGAAGCGCGTGCGCCGGCCGGAGGGGCAGGGGCTGAACGACCTCTATGTCCGTTTCTTCCGCATGGCCGAGCGGCGCATTGCGGAGAAGACCGGACAGGGCATCGTCTGCTTCATCTCAAACTATTCCTGGCTCGACGGCCTCTCCTTTACGGGCATGCGGGAACGCTACCTGGAGGCGTACGACGCGATCCGGATCGACTGTTTGAACGGTGACAAATACAAGACCGGAAAGGTCGCGCCGGACGGCTCGCCCGACCCCAGCATTTTCTCGACGGAAAGCGACCCGGTCGGAATCCAGGTCGGCACCGCCATTGCGACACTCGTGCGCAAGACAGAGCACAAGCCCTCAGCCGGGGTCCAATTCCGGCATTTGTGGGGGCAAGCCAAGCGCGCGGAACTCATCGGGACAGAGGAAGCGGAACCGGACTCGCTCTACGGGAATATCGATCCCGTATTGCCGCTCGGCCTGCCCTTCGCGCAAATAGCAGTAAGCAGAGATTGGTTCGACTGGCCATCGCTGCCCGATCTTTTCCCGGTGTCTTTTCCGGGCGTGAAGACAAGCCGTGACGGATTCCTCGTCGATACGGATCGAGACCGGCTAAGGGCGCGCATGGCCGACTATTTCGACGCGGCATTGAGCCATGACGACATCGCGCGGCGTTATCCGGCCATTATGAACTCTACAGCCCGGTTCGATGCCCGTGTGGCGCGTGGTGCGCTTCTCGAACGCGGCGGCCCGGACGAAAACGGCTTCATCCGCTTCGCCTATCGGCCGTTCGACAATCGCTGGCTTTATTGGGAAGAGGACACGAAACTTCTCGACGAAAAGCGCGCCGACTACCGGCCGCATGTTTTCGAGGGAAATATGTGGATCGAAGCGCGCGAGCACGAGGCGAAGGAAGATTTCTCTCGTGGAATGCCCGTCCGCTACCTCGCCGACAATTTGGGCAACGGGCTTTCCAGTTACTTTCCGCTATGGCTCCACGACGATGGCATGGGGAACAGCGAAAATGGGGCGCGCCGCCCCAACCTGTCAGCCACAGCGCAACGCTATCTCAATCGCCTCGGGCTCGGCGTGGAAGACCTGTTCCACCATGTCCTCGCTACCCTGCACGACCCGGCATATAGGGAGGCCAATGCCGGGGCGTTGCGGATGGAATGGCCTCGCATCCCGCTGCCCGGCTGGCCGGACGACGGAGACGGCGACGCGGCGCCCGCGCTTCGCGAAACGGCGACGCGCGGGCGCGAACTCGCCGCACTGCTCGACCCCGAAACGCCCGTGCCCGGCGTGACGCAAGGCCCGCTCCGCCCGGAACTCGCCGCCATCGCCGTGCCTGCCACCGTCGGCGGCCGCAACATGGCCGGGGACGACTTCGCCTTGACCGCCAGCTGGGGCCATCGCGGCCCGGGCGACGCCGTGATGCCGGGCCAGGGCCGCCCCGTCGAACGCCCCTACACGCCGGAGGAGCGCACCGCGATGGCCGACGCCCTGCCGGCACTCGGCGACACGACCTTCGACATATACCTGAACGCCAACGCCCTCTGGCGCAACGTCCCCGCCACCGTCTGGCGCTACAGGCTCGGCGGTTACCAGGTCCTCAAGAAATGGCTCTCCTACCGCGAGCGCCCCATCCTCGGCCGCCGACTCAAGCCCGAGGAAGTCCAACACTTCACCGATACGGCACGGCGGATAGGGGCCATACTGGCCGCCGAACGGCCTTCCTCGCACGAACCGCCGTCCGGTTGGCGAAACGCGCAATGAGGCCGACCGCATATATCGAAACATCGGTCGTCAGCTACCTGACCGCGCGGCCGTCCCGCGATGTCGTGGTCGCGGCGTACCAGGAGATAACGCGCGAGTGGTGGCGCGATGCGGCGGGCAGGTTCGAGCTCGTCGCCTCTACCCTTGTCGTGTCGGAAGCCGGCGCGGGAGACCCGGATGCGGCCCGTTCCCGACTAACGGCGCTCGAAGCTGTCGCCATCCTCGATGCGACGGCGGATTCCGAGGCTCTGACCCGGCGGCTGCTCGAACTTGGCGCACTCCCGCGCCAGGCCGCCAACGACGCCGCGCACATTGCTATTGCCGTCACGAACGGCGCGACCTACTTGGTTACATGGAACTTCCGGCACATCGCCGATGCCGCATTGCGAACCCGGATCGAGCGTGTGTGCCGGCAGGAGGGTTACGAGCCGCCTGCGATCTGTACGCCCAACGAACTCATGGAGGCCGGTCGTGAAGACAGCGCAACATGATCCGATCATCGCGGAAGTCTGGGCCGTGCGGGACGCGCACGCAGCCCGTTTCGACTACGATGTGGCGGCGATTTTCCGGGATATACGGGCGATGCAGGAGGCATCGGGCCGCGAATGTGTCCGCTATCCCGCCAGGCGCGTTGTCGTGGAAGCGGAAGACAGCGGTTGAACGCCGCTGAATTTCTGCGATAGCGGGGCGGTGTCGGCCCGGCAACACGCGGGACGGCGGCGGGTCCAGCAATCCGCAGCCGGTGGCAGGCGGAGCGCGAATTGCCGACCTTCCGGTCGCTTGGGGAGCGCGTGGCCCGGAATGACTTCATGGCTGGGGGACAACATGTTGGCAAGCCTCCGGTCTCGATCCAACAGGATCGGGTTTCGCTCTACCCGCCAACCCGCTTTCGCGGCCGCGTGCCGAAGAGGGCGGTGAGGAGGCCGGCGGCTATGAGGAGCCACCAGATGCGTTCGAACCCGGCAAGGAGGGCTTCGGTGCCGGCGGCGGCGGGCGCTTGTTGCCGGGTCATGCCGTCGCTGCGGCGCCCGCCTTGTCCGTCAGGGACCCATTAGAGCATGGTCCGGTCATTTTGAACTGGGCACCTGCAAGACACCCCCATTGTCACCCCGGACGCCGCGCCAGCGGCGATCCGGGGTCCAGTCTCCGGAAGTCGGGGCGTGAGGCTCGACTGGGCCCCGGCTCGGGGGCCGGGGCGACAGTGTCGGCAAAACTTTCGTCCGCGGTCCTGGACAGGTCGGATACCGCACTAGGCACCCTGTCGATCGGTCGGCGACAAAACGACCGGGGCGTCCATGCTCACCGGGATCTGTATGGACAGCCAGGGGCCCTTCGCGACGGAGGTGGTGTGGCCCTGGCCGGTGTGGTCCTCCATGAGGCAGAGGTCGCCGGGCTTCACGCGTTGCGTCGTGCCGTCGCCGAACCCCAGTTCCGCCTCTCCCATCACGGTGATGACGAACTGGCGGCGGGGGCAATTATGCCAGCCGGGCATCGGCTCCCGGCGGAAGACCAGCTCTTCCCCTTCGATCGTGGCGAAGCTGAACGTGCCCGCAGCGCTTATTTCGAACTCTTCGATGTGGGACTGCCCGTCGCTGCCGGAATAGACACGATATTGCATGCTGTAACCCTTTCTTCCCGGTTTGCCGCCACGACTGTCGTTGCGGCTTGCCGATGTGTCGCGAAGGAGCCCGCCTCAACCTGCCGCAGCGAACCGGACGGGCACGCTGCGCGGGCCGCGCACCTGGCCGCCGGCCCAGGTCACCCCGTCCGGGTCCGCCAGCTCGAAGGTGCCGATGCGGCCGAACCAGGTGCCTAGCGCCACCTGCAGCTCCATGCGGGCGAGGTTCGAGCCGGCGCAGCGGTGGATGCCGAGGCCGAAGGCGATGTGGCGGTTGCGCTGGCGGTCCAGCACCACCTCGTCGGCGCGCTCGAAGGCCGCCGGGTCGCGGTTGGCGGCGGGGAAGTTCAGCAGCACCCGGTCGCCTTCCTGCATCTCGACCCCGTCGATCTCGACCGGCTCCGTCACGATGCGGCCCATGGTGACCGGCGAATAGAAGCGCAGCAGCTCCTCCACCGCCACCGGCAGCAGCTCCGGCTCGGCGTGCAGCCGCGCCCGGTCGTGGCGGTGCGTCGCGAAATGCAGCAGCGAGGAGGAAATCGCGCTCCAGGTCGTGTCTATGCCCGCCACCAGCAGCAGCAGGCACATGCCGACGATCTTGTAGTCGTCCAGCATCTCGCCCTCCGCCTCGGAGGCGATCAGCGCCGAGATCGCGTCGTCGCGGGGCTCCGCGCGGCGCTCGGTCACCATCTCCTGGAAGAATTCGCGGATGACGGTCCGGTATTTCAGCATTGCCGCCGGGTCGGTCAGGCCGAACTCCAGCATGCCGCGCACCCAGGTCACGAATTCGCCGGCGCGGCCGGGGTCGATGCCCAGGATATGCGCGATGACGCGCGGCGCGATCTGCTGCGCATAGTCCGCCGCCGCGTCCGCCCTGCCCTTGCCGATAAAGCCGTCGATCAGCCCGTTGCAGAGCGCGCGCGTATAGGGGATGTGCCCCTCGACCGCGTGCGGCGAGAAGAACGGCATGATGAGCCGCCGGTAGGGCCGGTGGCGCGGCGGGTCGGAGGTGATCGGCGGCGTCCGGCTGGTCTCGCCGTATTTTTCCGTCTCCGCCTCCAGGACCTCCATCATCTCCGGCGAGACCGGCGCCACCAGCGGCGAGCGCGAGGAAAGCGCCGGCACCATGCGGACCATCTTCTGCAGGTCCTCGTAGCGGGTCGGCAGCCAGGAGCCGCCCCAGCGCTCCGTGCGCGCAATCGGGCAGCGCCCGCGCAACTCCGCCCAGACCGGCGCCGGGTCGCGCACATAGCCGGGGTCGAAAATGTCGTAATCGCTCGCCCAGTCGCGGACCGGGCAGGGTGCGGGCGCGTCGGTCACCGCGCCGCTTCCCTTTGCGGACTCAGCCGGCGGCGAAACGGACCGGCACGGTGCGGGGGCCGCGCACCTGGCCGCCGGCCCAGGTCACCGCATCCGGGTCCGTGAGCGTGAACGCGCCGATGCGGTCGAACCAGACGTGCAGCGCCACCTGCATCTCCATGCGCGCCAGGTTCGAGCCCGCGCAGCGGTGGATGCCGAGGCCGAAGGCGATGTGGCGGTTGCGCTTGCGGTCGAGCTGCACTTCGTCGGGGCGCTCGAAGACCGCCGGGTCGCGGTTGGCGCCGGGGAAGTTCAGCAGCACCCGGTCGCCGGGCACCATTTCGACGCCGTCCATCTCGACCGGCTCCGTCACCTTCCGGGCCATCGTGACCGGCGAATAGAAGCGCAGCAGCTCCTCCACCGCCATCGGCAGCAGTTCCGGTTCGGCGCGCATCCGCGCCTGGTCCTGGCTGTGCGTCGCGAAGTGCAGCAGCGAGGAGGAGATCGAACTCCAGGTCGTGTCGATGCCCGCTACCAGCAGCAGGACGCACACGCCGACGATCTTGTAGTCGTCCAGCTTCTTGCCATCGACCTCGGCCCGGATGAGTGTCGAGATCGCGTCGTCGCCCGGATTTGCGCGGCGCTCGGCCACCATCTCCTGGAAGAAATCCCGGATGATGCCGCGATATTTGATGCGCATTTCCGGCTGCGTCTGGCCGAACTCGAGCAGCCCGCGCACCCAGTCGACGAAATCGTCGGCGCGGCCGGGGTCTATGCCGAGCACATGCGCGATGACGCGCGGCGTGATCTGCTGCGCGTAGCCCGCCGCCGCGTCGGCCTCGCCCTTCTCGATGAAGCCGTCGATCAGGCTGTTGCAGAGCGCGCGCGTGTAGGGAATCTGCCCCTCGACCGCATGGGGCGAGAAAAAGGGCAGGATCAGCCGTCGGAAGGGCATGTGCTCCGGCGGGTCGGCGGTGATCGGCGGGCTCTCGCTGCCGTATTTCTTGGCTTCGGCCACCAGGATTTCCCGCAGTTCCGGCGGCGGCGGCACCACTACGGACGAGCGTGAGGAGAGCGCCGGCACCATCTTGACCATCTGCTGCAAGTCTTCGTAGCGCGTCGGCAGCCAGGAGCCGCCCCAGCGCGTCGTGTGGGCGATCGGGCAGCGCTCGCGCAGATCGTCCCAGACGGGCGCCGGGTCGCGTACATAGTCGGGGTCGAAGATGTCGTAATCGCTGGCCCAATCGTGGACCGGGCAGGTTTCCGGCGCGTCGGTCATAAGCGAATCCCCCGTCAGTCCTCTTCCACGACCGAAATCGCGAATTCCGGGCAGTTGTCGACAGCGAGCCGGGCCTTCTCTTCCAGGCCGGGCGGCACGACGCCCTCGTTCAGCGCCCGGGAGAGCCCGTAGTCATCGACCTCGAACAAGTCCGGCGCCAGCGCGAAACAGCGGTTGTGGCCCTCGCAGAACTCGGGATCGACCTTGATTCTCACAGCCCTCGGCGCTCCGCTTCGGTTGGGTCTCGGGGCCGATGCTAACACGCCCGGCCCGGTTCTTGAACAAGGCCGCCGCGCCCTTCCCCCTTTGTCGTCCCGGCCGGAGCGTAGCAGCCTGCCCCGGCCCTGAGCCCTACTGGATTCACACATCTGCCACCGGTGGCTTTGCATTGCATGACCCCGTCCGTCACCCCGGCCTCCGAGCCGGGACCCAGCCTTGGTTTTCGCGGCAGCCGCAGGCGGTTCGCCCTGCTCTCCACCGGTTGCGGCGGCATCCGGAGCCATGGATGGACCCCCGCCTTCGAGTGTGTGAAGGAATCGGGTTTTGGTTTGTGGTTGCTGGATTTGGAGACAGCGGTTTTGCTGAGTGAGGTTTTTTTACAGTGTTGCGGGTCGGTCGCGGGGATTGTCGGGGCGTTGCGCGCTGGGGCGGCTTCGCTTTTCGGACGGTCCGGAGGCAGGGCCGGGCAGGGGTCGGCGCGTTTGCGCCGCTTATCCGACGGCGAGGCGATGGGCGCGCCACAGATTGTGCGCCAGGGCGTGCAGCAAGGCGACGGCGCGCACCTTGGCGAAGCTGCGCACCGTCAGCCGCCCCAACCCTCTGTGCTTGAGATTGCCGTTGACCGCCTCGATCCGTTGCCGTCGGCGATAGACCGCCTTGCCCGCCGCACTCTCCATGCGCGCCCGCCAGGCCTGCAAGGCCGCAGGCTCGCGGCGCAGACGCGCCGCGCGCCTGTATATGCTGTTCGGCTTGGCCGTCTCCTTCACCGCAGCCGGCGGCATATAGACCGCCCCCGACGCCCCGAACCACTCAATGTCCGCCTTGCAGGCATAGCGCGTGTCCACCAGAACGCGGGCCGGGCGGCAGCCGTAGCGGCCCTCAAGCTGCTCCACCATCGGGCGCATCAGCCCCTGGTCGTTGCGACGCCCCGTCTCCTGCACCCCGACAATCGCATGGCTGTCGGTGCAGACCGCAAACTGAAGATTGTAGCCCGCCCCGAGACCGCCGTCGGCAAACCGCATCGCGCGCGCATCCGCATCCGTGCTCGACGCTTTCGGACCCTTCCCCCGCTTCTTCTTCTCCGCCTCATCCTTCTTGTGCGTCCGAGACCGCGCCGCCTTCTCCTTGCGCAACGCCGCAAGCTGCTGGCGCGCCGCCGCAACCTTGTCCCCCAACTCCCGCTCGGCGCGCGCCTGCGCCGCGCAACGCCGGCGCTCCCCACCTCCCGGATCGCTCTCCAACTCACGCTTCAGCGCCGCTATCCGAGACCGCGCCGCCGCCTCCCAACGCCTCAGGCCGCGCACACCGCGGAACGAACCCGCGCCTGCGCTCGCGCGCACCTTCGTGCCGTCGATCGCAACCTCCTCAAGGCTCACCGCTCCCGACGCCGCGAGCGCCGCAACCTGCTCGCTCAACAAATCGTCCAGAAGCGCGCCGTGACCGCTGCGAAACGCGCTCAGACCGTGATAGTTCACAGGGACACCGCCGCAAAGCCACATATAAGCCGCATCCCGCTCGCACAACAAAGCCAGACGGCGCGCAGAACCGACCCCCTCCAAGGTCGCAAACAGCCACAACGACAACAAAACCGCAGGGTCCGACGCAGGACGACCGGGACCGGAAACCCGAGAGCGAACCTCTCCGTAAAACCCGCTCAAGTCCAAACCCTCCACGAAACTCCAGACAATCCGCGCCCGGTGGTCCGAAGGAAGCAGACCCTCAAGGTCAATCATCCGCCATTCCAACTGACCCCGATCAGGGCGCAAAACACGAACACGACCCGCCATCGAAACCCCCTCTACTCAACCCGGCCCAAACGCAAACGAACCCAACAAAGCAAACAGATAAACCAAATCCTATTTCTTCACAGCCTCCTTCGCGGGGGTGACGAATGGGGGCAGAGCGCGGCCTGGCCGGGTCAACGGGCGCACCGGGCACACTGCGAAACGAGATGTGTGCATCCGGTAGGCCCTGAGCCGGGGGAGAGCCGGGACCCATCTCCGGACCGGTATGCGGTGCCGTCCTCGGGCTCCAAAAAACCGTCGCCCTTCATCGGCATGAACCGTTTCACCGGAGCCCCGATCCGGCGGCCGGAGACGGGGCCGCTGCATGGACATGGCCGCATCGTTCAGGCCTCGATCCGGCGCCGGTCGCGCGTGTAATCAGATGATCGGTGACGTCCTCGAAGTAGCTTTCCAGTTCGTCGTGAAGCCGGCTGAACTCCGCCCATACCTCGCGGTCGAAGGCCCGTTCGCGGGCGCGCACCATGACGGTCGTCCGCCGTTGTCTCGCATAGCGGTACGGGCGCAGGCCGTGCTTGCGGCAGATGGCGACGAACAGCCTGGCCGACCATATGTCGGGCAGCGAGAACTGGAGCTCGGCCTCCGGTCCGCCGTCGCCGTCCGGTCCGCCGAGGCGGCCGCGCAGACGGTCCATTGCGGCCCCGGCGGCGGCCCGCTCTCCCGGACTGCCGGCCCGCCGGAACAGCGCTTCCACCTTGGCGAGCTTTTCCCGGAGTTCCTCGTCACCCGCCATCGCATACCGCCGGACCCAAACGCAGTGCCGAATAACATGGAATTCCCCCGCTCTGTCCATACGGGATCGCGGCGAGGGGAAGAGATGCTCGTCGTCGATATCTACGGCGCCGGATATGCCGCTCTCCCGATGCACACGGCGAGGTCCGCGTGGGCGGGGCGGTTTGGCGCGATGGAAGCCGGGGACCGGGGTGACGGTGTGGGGGCCCGATCAGTCCTTGAACAAGGCTGCGGCGCCGCCGAGCGCGCTCTTCTTGCTCTTGCGTTCGGCATCGACGCGGTCGGCCTCGGCGCGGAGCGCGGCAGCTAGTTCCTCCAGGTCTCCCACCGAGAGCCGGGAGAGGTCGTCGCCGAGAGTGTAGCCGGGCGGGCGGGGTTTCTCGTCTTCGTCTTGCAAGGCGGGCCTCCGCTTGCCAATGTCGCCAAGCCTGCCCTTTACCCGGAATGGAACCCCATGGCCAACGCATTGCCCGCCGAAATGACCGTCATAGAGATCCGCGAACCCGGCGGCCCGGAGGCGCTGGTTCCCGCGCGCCGCCCGCTGCCTGCGCCGGGGCCCGGCGAAGTGCTGATCCGCATCGCGTCTGCCGGCATCAACCGCGCCGACTGCATGCAGCGCGCGGGGAGCTACCCCTTGCAGCCCGGCTCATCCGACATATTGGGGCTGGAATGTTCCGGCACCGTCGCCGCGCTCGGCGAGGGTGTGGACGGCTGGGCCGTGGGCGACCCGGTCTGCGCGCTCTTGTCCGGCGACGGCTACGGGGAATATTGCGCCGTGCCGGCCGTGCAGTGCATGGCCGTGCCCGAAGGCGTGGACCTCATCGATGCGGGCGGCCTGCCGGAGACCTATTGCACCGTCTGGGCCAATGTCTTCCAGGCTTCGGCGCTCAAGCCGGGCGAGACCTTCCTGGTGCAGGGCGGCTCCAGCGGCATCGGCGTCACCGCCATCCAGCTCGCCAAGGCATGGGGCTGCACCGTGCTGGCAACGGCCGGCAGCGCGGAGAAGGTCGCGGCCTGCGAGGCGCTCGGCGCCGACCGGGCCATCGACTACCGCGAGGAGGACTTCGTCGAGGCCGGGCGGGCCGCTGCGGGCGGCGCGGACGTCATCCTCGACATGGTGGGCGGCGACTACATCCCGCGCCAGCTCGACCTGCTGAACCATGGCGGCCGGCTCTGCTTCGTGGCGTTCATGCGCGGCGCGGTGGTGGAGGTGGATTTCGGCCTCGTGCAACGCAAGCACCTGATCGTGACCGGCTCGATGCTCAGGCCGCGCTCCATCGAGGAGAAGGGCCAAATCTGCAAGGAGGTCTCGGACTATGCCTGGCCGCTGTTCGCCAAGGGCCAGCTCCGCCCCGTCACCCATGCCCGCTTCCCGCTCGCGGAAGCCTCCGAAGCCCACCGGCTGATGGAATCGAGCGCGCATATCGGCAAGATCCTGCTCGTGCCCTGAGGGGCTTTTCCACTCACCGAGGACCGGTGCAGGTCGGGTTCGGCAAGAGCCGGCGCCCTTTCGCCCGCCGTTTTCGGCTATGCTCGCGGTCGTTTTGCCGGGAGGTTCGGGATGATCGAGGGACGCTGCCTTTGCGGGACCGTGCGCTTCGCCGTGGACGCGGTGCGCGACCTGTCCCACTGCCATTGCTCGATGTGCCGCAAGCATCACGGCGCCGCCTTCGCCACCATGGCGCGGGTCCGGGAGGAGGCCTTCCGGTGGACGGCCGGCGAAGAGGCGGTCCGGCGCTACGAGTCCTCGCCGGGCTTCCACCGCTCCTTCTGCGGCACTTGCGGCTCCTCCCTGCCGGGCCGCTCGCCGGCCGGGGGCCGGTTCGTGCCGGCCGGCCTCTTTGCCGATGACCCCGGCAAGCGCCCGAACGCCCATATCTTCGCCGCCTCGGCGCCGCCCTGGGACAGGATTTCCGACGATCTCATCCGCTTCGACGGCTGGCCGCCGAACAAGGGGCTGCCGGAAATCCAGCGCGCCCGGCCGGAAGGCGTGCAGGGGCTCGCCGGAAGCTGCCTTTGCGGCGGCATCGTCTGGGAAGTGCTGGAGCCGTTCGGCCGCGTCCACAACTGCCATTGCTCGCGCTGCCGGAAGGCGCGCGCGGCTACCCACGCGACAAACGGCTTCACCTCCGCCGATGGCCTGCGCTTCCTCCGGGGCGAGGAACTCGCGGCTGAATGGAAACTGCCGGAGGCCCAATTCTTCGCTGTCTCCTTCTGCCGCATCTGCGGCTCGGGCGTCCCCCGGCGCTCTCCGGAGCGCGGCCTCGCGGTCACGCCGATGGCGGCGCTCGACGACGATCCCGGGCGCGGTGTGGACCGCCACATCTACACCGGCTCGATGGCTCCCTGGCATGCGATTGCGGACGACCTGCCGCAATTCTCCGAGGCGGCGCCCGGCCCGATCCTGCCTCCCCGGCCTTTGCAACCGAAGTGAAACACCCTAAATCACCCGTTATCCCTCCTCGAACCGGAAGCGCCTCTCCCATGGACATGCCCCTTATGCCGAAGGCGACAGCGGTCTGGCTGATCGACAATACGCGGCTCACCTTCGACCAGATCGGCGCGTTTTGCGCCCTGCACATGCTGGAAGTGCAGGCGCTGGCGGACGGCGATATCGGGGACGGCATCAACGGGCGCGACCCGATTGCCAATAGCGAGCTCACCCGCGACGAGATAGCCCGCTGCGAAGCCTTGCCGGACGGGCGGCTCGTCATGGCCAAACGCGACTCGCCGCGCGCCACGGCGCGCAGCACCGGGCCCCGCTACACGCCCGTCACCAAGCGCCAGGACAAGCCGGACGGGATCGCCTGGCTGCTCCGCAACCGCACCGAGCTTTCGGATGCCCAGATCGGCAAGCTGATCGGCACCACCAAGAACACCATCAACGCCGTGCGCGAGCGCACGCACTGGAACGCGTCCAATATCCGCCCGCAGCACCCGGTCGATCTGGGCCTTTGCACCTATATCGAGCTTGCCGAGCAGACCGCGAAGGCGCGCGCCAAGCTGCCGCCCGAAGAGCGCGAGGCGCTGGAAGCCGCCGAGCGCCCCCAGATCGAACCTCCGCCGGTCGAGGACGAGTCGCCGCTATTCGGCTGACCGCCGCCTGGAACGACCTGCCGGCCCTCGCCCGGGCCGGCATTTTCGCCATGGCGGCGATGGCCGCGTTCACCGGCATGAGCGTGTGCATCCGCTTCGCCTCGACGGAGCTGCACCCGTTCGAGATCGTCTTCTTCCGCAACTTTCTGGTTCTGGCCTTCATGGCCCCGTTCCTCGGCCGGCTGGACCTTTCGGCGCTCTGGCGGCCGGGCTTTCCCTGGCATCTCTATGCGATGCGCGGCGCGTTCGGCACGGTGGGCATGATCTGCGGATTCTGGGCAGTCATCGTGATGCCGCTTGCCGATGTCACGGCGCTCTCGTTCACCATGCCGCTGTTCGCGACCGCCGGCGCGGCGCTGTTGCTGGGCGAAACCGTGCGCGCGCGGCGCTGGACCGCCATCGTCATCGGGTTCCTCGGGTCCATGCTGGTGCTGCGCCCGGATTTCTCCGGCCTCAATGCGGGCGCCGGCCTCGCTTTCGCCAACGCCGTGCTGATCGCCGCCTCGACGCTTGTGATCAAGCGGCTGGCGCATAGGGAGCCGGTCGAGCGCATCGTCTTCGTCGCCTCCGCCATCATTGCGGCACTGTCGCTGGTGCCGGCGCTGTTCGTGTGGCAGTGGCCGGGCCCGGAAACCTGGGCGGTGCTGTTCACGCTCGCGGGCGTCGCGACGCTCGGGCATATCGCGTTCATCCGCGCGCTCTCCCTCGCGGACCTCACGCTGGTGATGCCGTGGGAGTTCACCCGCCTGCCGATGATGGTGGCGGTGGCCATGCTGGTTTTCGACGAGACGCCGTCGGTCTGGGCGCTGGCGGGCGGCGCGGTGATCTTCGCTTCGACCTTCTATATCGTCCGGCGCGAGACTCAGCTTGCCCGCCGGCCTGAGTCCAGGTAGCGCCTACCGCCCGTCTCAAGCATGTCGATGCGCGCCGAATAGGCGCCGGCGCCGGTCTCGAACGCGCGGCGCTCCGCCAGGCCGGGGCGCACCAGAGGCCCGCCGGAGACCGTTTCCGCCGGTGCGATGCCGAACGCCTTGAGCACGGTCGGCGCAATATCGATGGGGCCGACCGCCGCCTCGGCCCGCGCGACCGCGGGAAACAACGGCCCGCGCGCCGCCAGCAGGCAGGCAAGTTCCTTTGCATGCAGCCCGCCGTGGATGCCGCCGAAGACCGGCGGCGGCGGGTCGTCCGTCCCGGCGAGCGCGCCCCCGGCGAAGCCCCATCGGTTGTCGCCGTCGTCCTGGCCGAGCGTATAGACGAGATGCGGCGTCCGCTCATGGTCGAGGCCGACCAGGCCGAGCGAAAAGCTTCCGGCGACATGGCCTTCGACCTCGTTGACGCCGCGCGCGAACAGGAGCCCGGTCCAGGGCTGCTCGCGCATCCAGTCCGCCAGCCGGGCGACCCGCCCGTCGCGGCTGCGGACATTGCCGCAGGAAGACGAGACCACCGCATAGTCGGTGTCCGCATCGAGCCCGGGCCCGGCCCGGAAGCCGGCGGCGCGCATCTCGGCCGCCACGTCGATCTTCTCCCGGATCGTCACCTGGCCGTGGTCGGAGAGCAGGATGACATTCCAGCGCGCGGCGTCGGGCCTGGCTTCGAGCGCGGCGAGCACTTGCGCGAATTCCGCGTCCACGTAGGCCAGCGCCTCGCGGCAGGTGTCGGAGCCGATGCCGCCATAATGCATGGCGATGTCCGGTTCGGAATACCAGATCACGGCGACATGCGGGTCGTGCCGGGGAAACATTTCCTCCAGCAATACGCGGGTCGCGTAATGGCAGCGGGCATTGTTCGGCAACGCCTGCGCCGGCACCGGCCCCAGGCGTTCCTCGATCCTCGCATGGTCGGCGGCGGGCGTGCTGATCTCCGGCCCCTGCACCGAAAAGGTCGCCTGGCCCCGCCCGCGCGCTCGGGGGTTGAGGCAATAGGCGTTGCCGGCGGTGCCCGAGGAGACGACGACATAGCGCTTGTCTGCAGCCGCCAGCCGGTCGCCCAAAGCCGGCGCGGCCACCAGCGCATCGCCGAAATGCGCGACCGCCGCCTGGAGGCCCTCGACCGGCGCGGTGTTGATAAGCGGCCCGTCGCCCGGCGCAGTGAAGGTGTTGGCGACGAGCCCGTGCCGGTTCGGCCAGGCCCCGGTGGCAACGGTCGGCGTAACGACGCGGGTCTCGCTCGGGAACACCGTCCGCGCGCGCGGCCAGACGCATCCCTCGCCAAGGAAGCGCGCCACGGTCGGGCAGGCCTCTTCGGAGACCATGTCGGGCCGGAGCCCGTCCATCGCCACGATCAGGAAGCGCGGTTCGTCAGCGGCCATTCAGGGTCTCCGGCCTCTCCGGAACACAGCCTACCCGCTACCACGCCTCCACCGCAGGCGGCAAGCCAAAGCGTCAGAACGGTTTGACGACAACCAGGACGACAATCGCCAGCGTCAACAGGGCAGGCGCCTCATTGGCGAGGCGGCAGCGGCGGGCGGACAGAGTCCGTTCGTCGTCGTCCAACAGCTTGCGCCAGCGCGCGAAGACATGGTGCAGCCAGGACAACGCAGCGACTGCGGCGAGCTTGGTCCAGAGCCAGCCGGAGGACCAGTCCACCTGGGGAGAGACCCAGAGGAGAAGGCCGCCGAACAGGAAGGCCGCGATCATCGCCGGGTTCATGATGACCCTGAGGAGGCGCACTTCCATGCGCTTGAAACGCTCGCTGTCGGCTGCGCCCGGCTCGGTCTCCAGATGATAGACGAACAGGCGCGGCAGATAGAGCATCCCGGCCATCCAGAAGACGACCGCCGCGATATGCAGCGCCTTGATCCAGGGGTAGAGCGCGACGAGCCAGCTCATTGGGCGGCAACCGGGCAGCCGGTGCAGGACGCGGGACAGATGCGCGGCTGCGGCCGGCGCTCGAGCACCAGATCTGCAAGGCCCTCGATATAGGAGGGCGCGGTGCCCGGCGTCGGCACCCGTTCCCAAGCGGCGGCGCCGGCGCGTTCGGCCACGGCGCGGTATTCGATGTCGAGTTCGACGAGCGTCTCGGAATGCTCGGACACGAACGCAAGGGGTGCCAGCACCAGCGCAAGGCCCTCCCGGGCTGCTGCCTCGACCTCGGCTTCGGTGTCCGGCTGGAGCCACTTTTCCGGGGTGGCCCGGCTCTGCCAGGTCACGCGCCAGTCCACGCCGTCGAGGGAGCCTAGCCGGGCCTCGACGGCGGTACGAAGCGCGGCGGCCGTCCGCTCCACCTGCCAGGCATAGGGGTCGCCCTTCGCGATCACCCGCTCCGGCAGGCCGTGCGCGGTGAACAACACCCTGACCGGCGCCGCGGTGCGCGCGCGGCGGATTGCAGCGGCCATTGGATCGGCCCAAGCTTCGATCAGGCCCGCCAGCAACGGGTGGCAGCAAAGCACCCGCAGCCCTGTGTCCTCGCCCGCAAGCTTCCGCCATTCGGTGAGCGACGATCCCGAGGTCGTCGTCGAGAACTGCGGGTAGAGCGGCAAGGCCACGATTTCGTCCGGGCTGTAGTCCCTGACCGCCGGAAGCACTGCTGCCGCTCGCGGGTGCCAATAGCGCATCGCGATAACGCAGCGCGCTTCCTGTCCGCGCGCCGCCAACGCCGTTTCGAGCGCACGGGCCTGGGCTTCCGTCTGCTCCAGCAGCGGCGACGCGCCGCCCAGTTGCTCATAGATCCCGCGCGCCGCTGTGGCCCGTCGGCCGGCAATAAAGCGCGACAACACAAAGCGGACCGGGGCCGGAGCCGGCAGGATGGCCGGGTCGCTGAACAGGTTGTGCAGGAACGGCCTGACGGCATCCGGGCTGTCCGGCCCGCCGAGGTTGAAGAGGACGACGGCAAGCCGGCTCACGGCGCCTCCCGCACGATCCGGCGCAAGGCAGCCACATGCTCCGGCGGCGTTAACGGCAACACGCCGTGGCCGAGGTTGAAGATATGCGGACCTTCCCGGAGCGCGGACAGAACCTCCCTCGCAGCGCGTTCCATCGCGTCGCCGCCAATGACCAGCAGCATGGGGTCGAGATTGCCCTGCACGGCCGCCCGCCCCTGCACGGCGCCGGCTGCCCAAGCCGGATCGGCCGTCGTGTCGAGGCCCACGCAATCGCCAATCCCGGCGAATTCCGCCGCAAGCACCCCGGCGCCGCGAGGGAAGAGGATCAGCGGCACAGAGGGATGGCGGTCCCTGAGGCCGGCTGCAATCCGCCGGGCCGGTTCCAGACACCAGCGCCCGATACCCTCCGGCGGTAGCAGCCCGGCCCAGCTGTCGAACAATTGCAGCGCTTCGGCGCCCGCCGCCGCCTGTGCTGCAAGATGATCGACCGTGACCTCCACAAGAAGGTCGATCAGCGCCCCGAAACGGTCCGGTTCGCCGAGCGCCATCCGTCGGACCTTCAGCCAGTCGCGGCTGGAGCCGCCTTCGACCATATAGGCCGCCACGGTCCAGGGCGCGCCAGCGAAACCGATCAGCGCTGTTTCCCCGGGCAGACTTGCGCGCACCAGTCCAACTGTCTCATAGACGGCATCCAGACGATCCCCGACGGGCTGTAAGCTGGTGGAATCGAAAGGTCCCAAGACGGGCCCTTTTCCTTCCACAAAACGCACTTCTTGGCCGAGCGCATGGGGAATCGTCAGGATGTCCGAGAACAGGATCGCCGCATCGGTGCCGAAGCGGCGTACCGGCTGCAGGGTGATCTCCGCTGCAACCGCGGGAGAAAAGCAGAGGTCGAGGAAGCTTCCTGCCGAGGCGCGCAGCTTGCGGTATTCCGGCAGATAGCGGCCGGCCTGGCGCATGAGCCAGAAGGGAGCGGGGCGCACGGCCTCGCCGGAAAGAGCTTTCAGGAGTGGTTTGTCCATGCCATCCGACAGCGCTTTAGAATCCAGTACAAGAGATTCAGAATTATAGTTGTTGTTTATAGCTGCTCCCGGCTGTGGAAACAGGCGTTATCCTCCGGCAGTCGGCCGAAGACCCTGCGGCCGGTTGCGCCTGCTCGCGTTATCCACGGGATTGAACTTGTCCTTTTGCGCCTGGGGAAGGTTTTGGGGCGCGGCGGGAGAGTCGGGTATGTTATCAGTGCGGACCGGTTCTGCACCGCTTTTCCCCGGAGGTTTCGTGGATAGTCCGGTCGTTCACCTGCATCTGGTCTCCGATGCGACCGGCGAGACGGTGCGCACGCTCGGCCGTGCCTGCATCAGCCAGTTCGACGGCATTGCAGTCAGGGAGCATTTTTGGGTCCTGATCCGCAATACGGACCAGCTTCGCGGTGTCATCGAGAGCATCCGGGCGACACCGGGCGTGGTTCTGGCAACTGTTGTCAACGACCGGCTCCGCCACCTGCTCGAAGTCGCCTGCCGCGAGGCCGGCTCGCCCTTCGTCTCCCTGCTCGACGAACCGGTGACCGCCATCAGCGAGTGGGCGGGCCGACCGGCGCATCACCGGCCAGGCCGACGCCAGAAACTCGACGACAGGTATTTCGCCCGCATCGATGCCATGCAGTTCACCATGGTCCACGATGACGGCCAGATGGGTGAAGACCTGAATGAGGCGGATGTCGTCGTCATCGGTGTGTCGCGCAGCTCCAAGACGCCGACCTGCATCTACCTGGCCAATCTCGGCTACAAGGCGGCCAATGTGCCCTTCGTGCCGGAGGTACCGCTTCCCCGGCAGGTGCTGGAGTTGACGCGGCCGCTCGTTGTGGGTTTGACGGTCGATCCCGGCCGGCTGGTGCAGGTGCGCCGCAACCGCCTGCGTTCGCTGCATGAGCAGCGCGAGACGAACTATGTGGATATCGAGCGCGTCCGCACGGAGGTTACGGAGTCCCGGCGCCTCTTTGCGGAGAAGGGCTGGCCCTCTATCGACGTCACCCGCCGTTCCATAGAGGAAACCGCAGCCGGCATCATCCGCCTGCTCGAAGAGCGCACCCATGACGGCTCTGCCGGCTGAACCGCCGATCCTGGCTTCCGCCAGCGCGGTGCGGGCGCGCCTGCTGGCCGCCGCCGGTGTCCTGGCTGAGCAGATGGCCTCGGGCGTGGATGAGGAAGCATTGAAGGCGGAACTCAGTGGGCTCGACCACGATTCCCTGGCTCTGGCGCTGGCAGAAGCGAAAGCCATGGCCGTTTCGGCGGAGCATCCGGGGCGGCTGGTGCTGGGAGCCGACCAACTGCTCGTCATGGGCGACCGGCGCTTCGACAAGCCGTGCGACCGGGAACAGGCTGCCGCGCATCTCGCCGCGTTTTCGGGCCGGTCGCACGAGCTGGTCACGGCCGCCATTGCCTTGCGCGATGGCAGCGTTCTCTGGCGACGGGCGGACCGGGCGCAGATCCATGTCCGGCAGTTGAGCGCCGCCACGATCGGTGCCTATCTGGACGTGGTTGGGCCAGCGGCGCTCGCTTCCGTCGGCGCCTACCAGTTCGAGGGGCGGGGCGCGCAATTGTTCGAGCGCGTGGAGGGGGATTTTTTCACCGTGCTGGGTCTGCCGCTCCTGCCCCTGCTGGAATTCCTGCGCGGCGAGGGGGTGCCGGAATGGGCCTGCTGACGGGTGCGGCGAAGGTGGCCGGCATCATGGGCTGGCCGGTGTCGCATTCGCGCTCGCCGGCGATCCACGGCCACTGGCTAGCGCGCTACGGTATCGACGGGACCTACGTGCCTTACGCGGTCCGACCGGAAGACGGCTACGACGCGATCCGCATGCTGCCGCGCCTGGGCTTCTCCGGAACCAATGTCACCCTGCCCCACAAGGAGACGGCGCTCCGGGCGGTGGACGAGGCCGATCCGGTCGCGCGGCGTATCGGGGCCGTCAACACGGTGGTCGCGCGCCCGGACGGCTCGCTGCATGGCAGCAATACCGACGCCTACGGGTTCCTGGAGCATCTTCGCGCCTCGGCGCCGGCATGGCGTCCGGGCGTCGCGGTTGTGCTCGGCGCGGGCGGCTCGGCGCGGGCGGTCGCGGCGGCGCTCGTCGATGCAGGCGCGGCTGAAGTGCGGCTTGCCAACCGCACGGCGGAACGCGCTGAAAAGGTTGCCGAAGACATCGGCGGGCCGGTCGCGGCGGTGGCATGGGAAGAGCGGGACGCGGCGCTCGACGGGGCGGGCCTCCTGGTCAACACGACGAGCCTCGGCATGGCCGGCAGCCCGCCGCTGGAGATCGCGCTGGACGCGCTGCCGGAAGGCGCCGTTGTGGACGACATCGTCTATGTACCGCTCGAAACGCCGCTGCTCGCCGCCGCGCGCCGGCGCGGCCTTGTCGCCGTGGACGGGCTCGGCATGCTGCTGCACCAGGCCAGGCCCGGTTTCGCGGCCTGGTTCGGAACCGACCCCGAGGTGGACGAGGCGCTCCGGCAGAGCGTGCTGGCCGGGCTGTGAAGCGCCGGCGCACCCTCCCGCGCGTGATCGGCCTCACCGGCTCCATCGGCATGGGCAAGACGACCGCCGCCGCCATGTTGCGCGAGGCCGGCCTGCCGGTCTTCGACGCCGATGCCGAGGTGCATCGCATGATGGCGTCCGGCGGGGCGGCGGTGGACCCCATCGATGAGGCGTTTCCGGGCACGGTTTGCGACGGCGCGGTCAACCGACGCGCACTCGGCGACCGCGTCTTCGCGGACACCGAAAAGCTCCGGCGGCTGGAGCGCATTGTGCATCCGCTCGTCGGACAGGCCGAACGAGCCTTCCTGCGCCGGGCCGCCCGCGAGCGGAAGCGGGCGGTGGTGCGCGATGTGCCGCTGCTCTTCGAGACCGGGGGCGAGAAGCGCTGCGAGTGGACCGTCGTGGTCTCGGCGCCGGCGCATATCCAGGCCGCCCGCGTGCTTGCCCGGCCGGGCGTCACACGCAAGCTTCTCGAATCTGTGCGTGCAAAGCAGACGCCCGATGCGGCGAAACGCAAGCGGGCCGATGTCGTGGTTCCGACGGGAGCCGGCCGGCGGCTTACGCGCGACCGGTTGAGGGTCATGCTGCGCCGGCGGATCGGAAAGGGGAGAAAGCCCGATGCGTGAGATCGTCCTCGATACCGAGACCACCGGGCTCGCTCCGGAGGAGGGAGATCGCGTCGTGGAGATCGGCGCGCTGGAGCTGGTCCACCGCATTCCGACCGGAGAGGTCTGGCACAGCTACATCGATCCCGAACGCGACATGCCGCCCGATGCGTACAGGGTCCATGAGTTGTCGGAGGAATTCCTGTCGGACAAGCCGCGTTTCGCCGAGATTGCGGACGGGTTCCTGGAATTCATCGGCGATTCGCCGCTGGTGATCCACAATGCGCCGTTCGACGCGGGGTTCCTCAACGCCGAATTCGCCCGCCTCGACCTCCCGCCGCTCGGCGAGGAGCGGCTGGTCGATACGCTGCAGATGGCGCGCCGCCGCTTCCAGGGCGCGCCGAACAACCTGGATGCGCTCTGCAACCGGTTCGAGATCGACACGTCGGCTCGCACGGTGCACAGCGCGCTGGTCGATTGCCGCCTGCTGGCGGAGGTCTATCTGCACCTGACCGGCGGCCGCCAGCCGGGCCTCGTATTCCAGGCCGGGGCCGGTTCTGCCGCGACGGACGGGAAGCCGCAAGGCAGCGGCCCGTTCCGCCCGCCGCGCCCCCACGCGCCCACGCCGGAGGAACTCGCCGCCCACAAGGCGTTCCTCGCCAGCATAAAGGATCCCATCTGGCTGAAGTGACGGCAGTGCGGCCGACCTCGCGGGCCGGCATCGAGGAGCAGAACAGTCTCCTGCTGGACCGCTATCGCCAATTCCGCATTGCCGCCGACGTCGTGGCGGCCGCCTTGCGGACCCATCCCCACGTCCTGGCGATTGCGCTGATCGGCTCGGTCGCGCGCGACCCGTGGAAGGAAGTGCCGCGTTTTTCGCCCTACAGGCGCGCACGCGTCGAACTCTGGCACGAATGCAAGGACCTCGATCTGGCGATCTGGCTCTCGAACCTGTCGGACCTCAACGCCCTGCGCCGGAGGAGCGCTGCGGCGCTGCGGAAGCTTATGGCGCGCGCCAGCATCGGCGTTGCGGCCCACCAGGTCGATGTCTTCATCCTCGAACCGGAAACCGACCGCTACCAGGGACGGCTCTGCGGCTTCAACGCCTGTCCGAAAGGCAAGCGCGAATGCCTCGTTCCCGGTGGCGGCGATGTGCCGTTCCTGCGCCAGCACGAGGATTTTTCCTGGTGGCCGGACACTCTCGCGCCCGGCCGGGCGGTCCGCCTGTTCGACCGCGCTTCGGGAACCGTCGCGAAGGCCGCCGACCTGCCGCTGCCGGGTTGAAGCCGCGTTCCGCCGGCCGTGACAATGATGAGAATTTCGGGCTAATCTTGCCGCCATGGTTAGCCGGCTCCGACGACGACGCGGCTGAACCGGCCGGACACGCTCCGGCCGGCTTCGCCGCCGTCATGTCCGTCCGGGAGCCGTCCGACCATGTGTCCTTTCCAGATCTCTCCGCTTGAATCCGTCGATCTATCCTCAGTGGAAGCGCTGCTCGACCGGGTGTTCGGCCCGGATCGCAGGAGCAAGTCCTCCTACCGCCTCCGCGCCGACAACAGGCCCTGCCCGGCGCTTGCCTTCGCGGCCAGAATGGACGGGCGCCTGGTCGGCAGCGTGCAGCAGACGCCGGTCGCAGTCGGCGCCGGCGGCACCCGCGCCCTGCTGCTCGGCCCGCTCGCGGTCCTGCCGGAACTGCGCGGCCAGGGGATCGGCCGGGCGCTTCTGCAACGCAGCCTCGACGCGGCGCGCGCCGCCGGCCGGCCGCATGTCTTCTTGGTAGGCGAGCGGGACTACTACGCGCCGCTGGGCTTCGCCCCGGCCGAGGCGGTCGGCGTTTCCGTCGCCGGCGAGCCGGCCGACCGCGTCCACCACATTGCGCTCTGCCCGGATATTCCCCCGCCGCAAGGCGAGCTCCGGCCCTGGCGCTGCGCAAACGTCGGCACGCACACAGGGACGCCCCGATAGTGTATGTTCCCGTGCAGCCATGGCCGGAACGCCGACACGCTTTTCGCCTGAGGGCGATATCGACGCCTTCCTCGAAAAGGCCGCCCGGACAGCGAGTCCGGGAGGCGGCGGGCGGCTGATCTTCGCGCTCGACGCCACCGCCAGCCGCGAGCCGACCTGGGACCGGGCGAGCCACCTGCAGGCGGAAATGTTCCAGACCGCCGCGGCGCTGGGCGGGCTGGAGGTCCAGCTCGTCTACTATCGCGGCTTCCGCGAATGCAAGGCGAGCGGCTGGGTGCGCAATGCCAACGACCTGCTCAAACGGATGCTGCAAATCCGCTGCTATGGCGGCCTGACGCAGATCGGGCGGGTGCTGATCCATGCCGCCAAGGAGACGAACAAGCGCAAGGTCGATGCGCTGGTGTTCGTGGGCGATGCGTTCGAGGAGGATATCGACCGCGTCTCGCATGAGGCCGGAAAGCTCGGCGTGCTCGGCACCCCGGCGTTCCTGTTCCAGGAGGGCGGCGACCCGCTGGCGACGCGCGGCTTCAACGAAATCGCACGGCTGACCGGCGGCGCCTGCTGCCGTTTCGACACCGGGAGCGCCGAGCAATTGCGCGCCCTGCTGCGCGCGGTGGCGGCGTTCGCAGCGGGCGGCCGACCGGCGCTGGCGGCGCTTACCGGCAAGGCGGCCAAGCAGCTCGCCGGGCAGATGAAAGCCCTGCCGGGCGCCGGGAGGGGTCGGCGGCAGTGATCGGCGTTGTCGTCCTGGTCCTGGCGCTGCTGGTCTGCCTGCCGCTGCTGGCGCGCTGGGCCGCCAATGCCGATCCGAAGGTGCTTCTGCGCGTCCTGCGGCTGGCGGGGGTCCTCGTCATGGGCACCGCCGCCATCCTGCTGCTGGTATTCGGCCGGGGCCTCGTTCTGGGCTTGCTGGCGCCGCTGCTGTTCGGCTTGTTCATGCAATGGCGGCGCGCGCGCAACATGGCGAAGACCGCGAAGGGGCCAACGCCGGGCCAGGGCTCGGAGGTGCAGACCCGCTTCCTCGCCATGCGCCTCGACCACGATAGCGGGGCCATGCACGGCCGCGTCATCGACGGCCCGCATGCGGGCGCGAGCCTCGACCGCCTGAACGACGGCGAACTCATGGACCTGCTGCGCTTCTATACCGGCAACGACCCCCGCTCGGCCCAGCTTCTGGAAAGCTGGCTGGACCGCGAGGGGCCGGAGAACTGGCGCGACATGGCCTCGAGTGAGGCCCCGGCCGCAGGCGGCGCGGGCATGAGCCGCAGCGAAGCCTACAAGGTGCTCGGCCTCAGTCCCGGGGCGGCAACGGCCGAAATCCGTGCGGCGCACCGCCGGCTGATGCGCGAATACCACCCGGACCGGGGCGGCTCGACATTCTTCGCCGCGCAAATCAACCAGGCCAAGGATATATTGCTGGAGTCCTGAGACGCAGGGCTCGCGCATGCGGGGGAAGAAGGGGCGTTCATCCATGACGCAACCGGTCACGACGGCGGTTATCCCGGCGGGAGGGCTCGGCACGCGGTTCCTGCCGGCGACCAAGGCGGTGCCGAAGGAAATGCTGCCGGTCGTGGACAAGCCGCTGATCCAGTATGCGGTCGAGGAGGCGCAGGCGGCCGGGATCGAGACCTTCGTGTTCGTGACCGCGCGCGGCAAGTCGGCGCTGGAGGACCATTTCGACCTCGCGGCCGAACTGGACGGTGCGCTGGCGGCAGGCGGCAAGGACGATCTGCGTGCCGCTGCGTCCCGGATGGTGCCGGCGGCCGGGGCGGTCGTGCATGTCCGCCAGCAGGCGCCGCTCGGCCTCGGCCATGCGGTCTGGTGCGCGCGCCATGTCGTCGGCGATGCACCCTTCGCCGTGCTGCTGCCCGACGATCTCGTGCTCTCCGAAAGGCCCTGCCTCGCCCAGCTGCTCGATGTCCACCGCGCGCATGGCGGCAATGTCGCCGCGGTGATGGACGTGCCGCGCGCGGAGACCGGCCGCTACGGCGTGCTGGATGTCGTCGCGGATGACGGGCGGCTCGCCTCGGTCCGGGGCCTGGTCGAGAAGCCGGCACCCGCGGACGCGCCCTCGACGCTTGCCATCGTGGGGCGCTATGTGCTCGACCCCTCGGTGATGACTGCGCTCGACGCGCAGGAAACGGGCGCCGGCGGCGAAATACAGTTGACCGACGCGATGGCGCAGACGGTTGGCGATGTGCCGTTTCACGGTCTGCGCTTCGAGGGAAGACGGTTCGACTGCGGCGACAAGATCGGATTCCTCGAAGCGAATATCGCCTGCGCGCTTGCAAGGCCCGAGCTTGCGCCGGCGACAAGGGAAATCCTGGCCCGCTTCGCCTGAAGCAGCGGCCGGCACCGGGAAGGCGGCGGGGGAACAGACATGCGCATTGCGATGGTGGGCGCGGGCTATGTCGGCTTGGTGACGGGCGCCTGTTTCTCCGAGTTCGGCACGGATGTGGTCTGCGTGGACAAGGACGTGGACCGGGTGCGGGCGCTCCAGCGCGGCGAAATGCCGATCTACGAGCCGGGTCTCGACGACCTGGTGGCGCGCAATGTTGACGCGGGCCGCCTGTCCTTCACGACCGACCTTGAGGAGGCTGTCGTCGAAGCGGATGTCGTGTTCATCGCCGTCGGCACGCCGAGCCGGC
Organism: Alphaproteobacteria bacterium; assembly: GCA_965261985.1. Classification (GTDB taxonomy): domain Bacteria; phylum Pseudomonadota; class Alphaproteobacteria; order Bin95; family Bin95; genus Bin95. The sequence continues at coordinate 857,055 of OZ253490.1, read as the reverse complement.
GCGGGGACGGCCATGCGGACCTGAGTTTCGTCTTCGACGCGGCGCGGGAGGTCGCGGCGGCGGTCCGGGGCCATACCGTGCTGGTGACCAAATCGACGGTGCCGGTGGGCACTGGCGCGCGCGTCGCGGAGATTGCCGCCCAATTGCGGCCGGATGCCGAGATCGATGTCGTCTCCAACCCGGAATTCCTGCGCGAGGGCGCGGCGATCGAGGACTTCCTGCACCCCGACCGGGTGGTGATCGGCGCCGAGACCGACCGCGCCCGCGACGCGATGCGGGAACTCTACCGGCCGCTCTTCCTGCGCGAGACGCCGATCCTGTTCACCGACCGCGAGACGGCGGAGCTCACCAAATACGCCGCCAACGCCTTCCTTGCGGTCAAGATCACCTTCATCAACGAGATCGCCGACCTCTGCGAGCGCGTGGGCGCCGATGTCCAGGATGTGGCGCGCGGCATGGGGCTCGACCGGCGCATCGGCGACAAGTTCCTGCATCCCGGCCCCGGCTACGGAGGCTCCTGCTTCCCCAAGGACACGCTGGCGCTGACCCGCACGGCAAGCGATGCCGGTGCGCCGGTGCGCCTGGTCGAGACGGCCGCCGCCGTCAACGAGGACCGCAAGCGCGCCATGGCCGGGCGCGTGCTGGAAGCTCTCGGAGGCGACGCGGCGGGCAGGACCGTCGCCGTGCTCGGCCTCGCCTTCAAGCCCAATACGGACGATATGCGCGAGGCGCCGAGCCTTGAGCTGGTGCCGGCGCTGCAGGCGGCCGGCGCGGCGGTGCGCGCCTACGACCCGCAGGCGATGGCGACCGCCGGCCCGCTGCTGCCCGGCGTGACATGGTGCGCCGATGTCTATGAAGCGGCGGCCGGGGCCGACTGCGCCGTGCTGCTGACCGAGTGGAACGAATTCCGGGGGGTGGACCTCGACCGGCTTCGCGCCGTCATGGCCGCGCCGGTGCTGCTGGACCTGCGTAATGTTTACAAGCCGTCGGAAATGGCGGCGGCCGGCTTCGCCTATCGCGGCATCGGCAAGGGCAGGAAGCCGTGACCGGGCACAGCTTCCATCCGACATTCCTCAGGGAATACGATGCGCGCGGCATTGTCGGCGACACGCTGGACGAGGCCGATGCGCTGGCGCTCGGCCGCGCCTTCGGCACCCTGCTGGCGCGGTGCGGCCGGGGCAGCGCCGCGGTCAGCTATGACGGCCGGCTGAGTTCCCCCGGCCTGGAGGCGGCGCTGGTAGAGGGGCTTGCCGCCGCTGGAATTGCCGTCACCCGCATCGGCCTCGGGCCGACGCCCATGCTCTATTTCGCGATGTACCGTCTCGGGCTGGACGGCGGCGTCATGGTCACCGGCTCCCACAACCCGCCGGATTACAACGGCTTCAAGATGGCGATCCAGGGCGAAGCGTTCTTCGGCGCGCGCATCCACGCGCTCGGGCCGCTCGCCGCCGCCGGCGATTTCGCCGCCGGCCGGGGCGCCGTCGGCGAGGCGGCGGTCGAGGACGCCTATGTCGCGCGGCTGGCCGAGGAGGCCGGCGAGGGACCGGGACTGCGCGTCGGCTGGGATGCCGGCAACGGCTCGGCCGGGCGTGTCATGGCGCGGCTTGCGGCCCGGCTGCCGGGCGAGCATTTCCTGCTGAACGAGCGCATCGACGGGACATTCCCCGCGCACCACCCGGACCCGACCGTGCCGGAGAACCTGGCCGAGCTCGCTGCGCTGGTGCGCCACGAGCGGCTCGACCTCGGCATCGCGCTCGACGGCGACGGCGACCGCATCGGCGCGGTCGATGACGAGGGAGAGGTGCTCTGGGCCGACCAGCTGCTGATCCTGCTCGCCCGCGACCTGCTCGCCGAGCGGCCGGGCGCGCGCATCATTGCCGATGTGAAGGCGAGCCAGGCGCTGTTCGACGCGGTGGCGGCGGCAGGCGGGCAGCCGGAGATGTGGAAGACCGGACATACGCTCATCAAGAGCCGGATGGCCGAGACCGGGGCGCCGCTCGCCGGAGAGATGAGCGGGCATATCTTCTTCGCCGACCGTTGGTACGGCTTCGACGACGGCCTCTATGCAGCGCTCCGCCTGCTGGGGGCGCTGGAGCGCTCCGGCATTTCGCTTGCGGAATTCCGCCGCGCGCTGCCGCTCTGGATCAACACGCCGGAGCTGCGCTTTCCCTGCCCGGAAGCGCGCAAGTTCGAGGTTCCGGGCGAGGTCGCCCGCCGGCTTGCCGCGGCCGGGGCCGATGTCAATGCGACGGACGGCGTGCGCGTCTCCACCGGCGACGGCTGGTGGCTGCTGCGCGCCTCCAACACCCAGGATGCGCTCGTCGCGCGCTGCGAGGCGCATGCGGGAGCAGGACAAGCCGGGCTCGACCGGCTCAAGGCCGCGCTCGCCGCCGAACTCCGCGCCTCGGGCGTCGAACCCCCGGAGATCTGACCCGCCATGCCCACGCCCCGCAAGAATCCGTTCAAGCTCAACCGGCTGCAATGCAAGACGCTGGCCCTGCTGCAGGTGCTGGCCTCGCTGCCGCGCTATTCCGTTTCGGGGCCGGAGGAAGGCGAGACGGCCATCGCCTCCATGCCGCCCGCGCATGGCGACCATTTCCATGTGGGGCCCTATCTCGTGATGGCGCGCGATGCGACCGGGCTCGGCAATTCCTCCGTGCGGGCGGCGCTCATCCGCCGGGGTCTGGTGCGCGACATGGCCGGCCGGACCGTGCTGACCGCCGCCGGCAAGGATTACGAAACCGGGATGGCGGAGGCTATCCTGCACCGCAGCGACCACGATTGAGACAGGGCGGCCGCCGGCCGCCATACGGGAGGGGCAAGGCCCATGCATATCGGTTTCATCGGCCTCGGCACCATGGGAGGCCCCATGGCGCTCAATATCCGCAAGGCGGGTTTCGAGATGACGGTGCACGACCTGAACCGCCAGGCCGCCGGCCCGCTGGAGGCCGCCGGGGCCGCATGGGCGGACAGCGTGCGCGCCGTGGCCGAAGCATCCGATGTGGTGCTGACCTCCCTGCCGGGACCGCCGGAGGTGGAGGCCGTCGCCCCGGAACTGCTGGCGGGCTTCGCTGCTGGCAAGGTCTGGTTCGACCTCACCACCAACTCCCCGGTGCTGATCCGCCGCCTGCATCCGGCCTTCGCGGAAATCGGCGCGGAGCTCTTCGACGCGCCGGTGAGCGGCGGGCCGCGCGGCGCGCATTCGGGCAAGCTCGCCGTGCTGGTCGGCGGCGACAAGGCGGTGTTCGAGGCCAACCGCGCGCCGCTCGACGCCATGGGCGACCAGGTGCGCCATGTCGGCCAGCTCGGCGCCGGGGCGGTCACCAAGCTCGTCCACAACGCAGCCGGCTATGCGATGCAATGCGCGGTCGTCGAGATGTTCACCGCCGGCGTCAAGGCCGGGGTGGAGCCGCTGGCGCTCTGGGAGGCGATCCGCCAGGGCGTGCGCGGGCGCCAACGCAGCTTCGACAGCCTGTCGGACCATTTCCTGCCCAACGACTACGACCCGCCGGATTTCGCGCTCAGGCTCGCGCACAAGGACGTTTCGCTCGCCGCCGAGCTCGGCCGCGACATGGGCGTGCCGATGCGGCTCATCGACATGACCCGCGCCGAGATGAGCGAGGCGCTGGCCCGAGGCTGGGGCGACCGCGATTCCCGCGCCTTCCTCATCCTCCAGCAGGAACGCGCCGGCGTGCATATCGAGGTGGACAAGGCCGCCATCGACGCAGTGCTGAAAGCGGACGAGTAGGGACGAAGGCGGGACCCGTGACGACACCCGCGATTCCGCCCGCGCTGTTCGACTTCCTGCGCGAGCTCAGGGAGAACAACGACCGGGGCTGGTTCGAGGAGAACCGGGAGCGTTATGTCGCCGAGGTGCGCGACCCGGTGCTGGATTTCATCGCGGCCTTCGCCGAGCCCCTGGCCGCGATCAGCCCGCATTTCCGCGCCGACCCGCGGCCGAACGGCGGCTCGCTGTTCCGCATCTACCGCGACACCCGCTTCTCGCGCGACAAGACGCCCTACAAGACCAATGTAGGCGCGCATTTCCGCCATGCGGCGGGCCGGGACGCCCATGCGCCGGGCTTCTACCTGCATCTGGAGCCGGGGAGGTGCTTCGCCGGCGTCGGCGTCTGGCGCCCCGGCGGCGAGGCGGTGGGGCATATCCGGGACGCCATCGTCGCCCGGCCCGTGGTCTGGAGGCGCGTCACCGGCGCGGCCTTCGGCAAAACCTTTGCGATGCACGGCGAGTCGCTGAAGCGCCCGCCGCGCGGCTACGACGCCAACCATCCGCTGATCGAGGACCTGAAGCGCAAAGACTTCATCGCGATGGTCGCACTCTCCGAGGTCGAGGCCGTCGAGCCCGGCTTCCTCGACCGCTTCGCCGGTATCGCCCGCACCGGCAGCCCCTTCGTCCGCTTCCTGTCGGAAGCCGTCGGCGTCCCGTTCTGAACGGGCGAGCCGGCCTCAGGCCATCGCTCCGCCGCTCTCCTCCCAGTCATGCACGGCCCAGCAGACCCAGGTGGTCCACCAGCCGTTGACCTCCAGCCCGGCCGCTTTCTGGAAGGCGCGTAGCGCTTTCCTGGAGTTACGGCCCCAGACGCCGTCCACGGGGCCGGGGTCGAAGCCGAGCCGGGCAAGCGCGCGCTGGCGGCCTTCCGGCATCCAGACCTCCGACCACACGTCCGGCAGGTCGGGATCGTCGTAGATGGCGCGCAGCACGCGGGCGAAGGGGAAGCCAACCACATCCTGCTTCCAGGTCGGGCAGAGGTCGTGATGGCCGTGATGGTCGCGCGGGCCGATCTCCGGCCAGCGGTCCACGATCTTCCGGCCGACGGCCACCATCATGGCGATCTGTTCCTCCGTCCAGGGCTGGATCCGGTATTCCTGGCGGCCGTTTGGCGTCGCCGCCTCTATCCAGTCCGGGCCGGCCGGAATGCGCTTGCGCGCATAGCCGATATTTACGGTCTCGACGCCGATGCAGGCGCGTGCGCCCTTCGTGTCATCGGTAGAAGGCCGACCGTCCCAACGCAGCCTCTGCTCGATGCCCGCATGCCAGGAGCGGTTGGCAAGCGAGACATAGCGCGACACGCCCTCCTCGAAGCTGCGCCCGACGGCGTAATGCGCCGAGGCCTGGCCCTTGCGCTCGGGTTCGGCGCCGCCGAGCAGCCGGTCGCAGGCCGCGAGGTCGTGTGTCGCCGTCCAGTGCCAGGTAACGCCCTTCGGCGCGCCGCCGGTCGCCTTCGTCCAGCCCCGGGAGACAGCATGCTCACTCCCCAGCGGGATGCGCCGGCCGGTGTCGATCCGGAAATCCGCAGGCAGGGCCGGAATCACGCCGCGTCCCGGGCGAGCGCACTGCGAATCATCGCCTCGGTCTCGGCCAGCCCGTAAAGCGCGGCGAAGGAGCCGAAGCGCGGCCCTTGCTTGCGCCCGAGCAGGACTTCATAGAGTGCGGCGAACCATGTCCGCAGCGGCTCGAAACCGTGCGCCGTGCCAACCGCATAGACTTCCGCCTGCGCGGTCTCTCCGTCCGCATCCCGCGGCAGGGCGGCCAGCCGGTCGGCGAGTTCGGCCAGCGCCGCCGCCTCTTTCGCATCCGGGTTTCGCCAGACCTTCCGGGGCGCTACCAAATCCCGGTAATAAGCCACGGCGTGGCCCGCGAGGTCGTCGAGGCGTGGCCGGCTTTCCGGGCTGGCGGAGGAGTCGTAGCGCGAGATGAAGCCCCAGAGCACGCTCCTGTCTTCGGCATTGCAGGCCCCGGCGAGGTTGAGCAGCAGCGGGAAGGAAAGGCCCTCCTCCGGCTCCGGCGGGGCACCGCCGTGGATATGCCAGGCCGGGTTCTCCAGCCGCTTGTCCTCATCCTCGCCGGCGGCGCGGGCGAGGAAGGCGCGGTAGTCGTCCACCGCGCGCGGGATGACATCGAAATAGAGCCGCTTCGCCGCCTTCGGCTTCTGGAACATGAAGAGCGCCAGGCTCTCCTCCGGCGCATAGGTCAGCCACTCGTCGATGGAGAGGCCGTTGCCCTTCGACTTGGAGATCTTCTCGCCGCCCTCGTCGAGGAAGAGTTCGTAGATGAACCCCTCCGGCGGCCGCCCGCCGAGCGCGCGGCAGATGCGCCCGGAGAGCCGCACCGAGTCGATCAGGTCCTTGCCGGCCATCTCGTAATCGACATCGAGCGCCCGCCAGCGCATCGCCCAGTCGGCCTTCCATTGCAGCTTGCACCCGCCGCCGGTGACCGGCTGCTCGACCCGCGCGCCGCTCTCGTCCTCGTAAACGACGGTCCCGGCCTCCGGATCGCGGTGGAGGATGGGCACCTGGAGCACGATGCCGGTCTTCGGGCACACCGGCAGGAAGGGGCTGTAGGTCTGCCGGCGCTCCGGCCCGAGCGTCGGCAGCACGATCTCCATCACCGCATCGTAGGCTTGCAGCACGCCGAGCAGGGCCTCGTCGAACCGGCCGGAGCGGTAGCACTCGGTCGCGCTCACGAATTCGTAGTCGAAGTCGAAGCGGTCGAGGAAGGCGCGCAGCCGGGCATTGTTGTGCGCGCCGAAGCTCTCATGCGTGCCGAAGGGATCGGGAACGGAGGTCAGCGGCTTGCCGAGATGGGCCTCCAGCGCCTCGCGGTTCGGCACATTGTCCGGCACCCGGCGCAGGCCGTCCATGTCGTCGGAAAAGGCGAAGAGCCGCGTGGGCAAGTCCGAAAGCTCCGCGAAGGCGCGGCGCACCATGGCGGTCCGCGCGACCTCGCCGAACGTGCCGATATGCGGCAGGCCGGAGGGGCCGTAGCCCGTCTCGAACAGCGCATAGCCCTTGTCCGGCAACCGCCCGTCGAGCCGCGCCAGCAGTTTGCGCGCTTCCTCGAACGGCCAGGCACGCGCTGTGGTTGCGGCTTCGTTGGGCATCGGCGGGCGGCTCTCCGAATTGGCGCGCGCACCCTAAAGGCTGCGATGCCTGCTGCAAAGCCGCGCCCGCCGGCCGCGCCCGTTTCGCTCTTTCGCGGAACCGCACTACAACCGGCACCATGGCGTCGGAAAGAAGCATTGTCGTGCCGCGCGCCCCGGCCCTGGTCGCGAGCCCGGCGCGGGCCGTCTGGCTGGAGCCGGACGGCGGGGTCGAGGTGCTCACGCCGACCGAGGCGGCTGTGCGCGCCCGCGCCCGGCCGCCGCTCGTCGTGCACGGGCCGGCTACCTCGAAGCGGCTGGATGCCGTGGCCCGGCCGTTCCGTTCCTACGACCTGCTGGAGCTGTTCGCCTTCGTGCGCCCGGCGCAATTCTGCCTGCCGACGCCGAACGGGCTGGCCGACGCCGCCGGCCTGCCGCGCCCCGCGACCCTGGAACGCGCGGCCGAGACCCTGTTCGGCGCGACACGAACCCTGCTCGCGGAACTCGCGCGCATGGAAGACCCCGGCAGCGCGGCCGCCGACCTCGCGCTCGATGCGGCGGAAGCCGGCTGGCTCTGGGGGCCGTTCGTTCTGGCGGCGCTCGGTGTCGCGGACAGGCAGCCGGCCGGCGGGGCCGGCTTCGCGGTCTGGGAGCGCTTGCCGATCTGGGCCGAGTTTGCCCCGGAACCCCAGCCGTCCAACCGGCCCGTCGAGCCGGAGGAGGCTCGCCGGCGACTTGCGGACATGCTGGGTCCGGATGCCGAGGACCGGCCCGGCCAGGCGGACTACGCCTCGGCGGTCACGGCGGCGTTCCAGCCCCGCGAACGGGCCGGCGAGCCGCATATGGTGGTCGCCGAGGCCGGCACCGGCGTCGGCAAGACGCTCGGCTATCTGGCGCCGGCGAGCCTCTGGGCGGAGAAGAACGAAGCGCCGGTCTGGATCTCGACCTTTACGCGCAACCTTCAGCACCAGATCGACGGCGAGCTCGACCGGCTCATCCCCGACGCGGGCCGGAAACGCCGCCGCGTCGTGCTGCGCAAGGGGCGGGAGAACTATCTCTGCCTGCTGAACCTGGAGGAAGCGGTGCGCGCGGCCGGCCTGACGCCGAACGAGACGGTGCCGCTCGCGCTCGCCGCGCGCTGGGCGGACGCGACCCGCGACGGCGACATGACCGGCGGCGACTTCCCCTCCTGGCTTCCGGACCTCGAAGGCGCGGCGCGCATACGCGGCCTCGCCGACCGGCGGGGCGAGTGCCTCTATTCGGCCTGCGCCCACTACCAGCGCTGCTTCATCGAGCGCGGCATCAGGCGCGCGCGGCGCGCCGACCTCGTCATCGCCAATCATGCGCTCGTCATGGTGCAGGCGGCGCTCGGCGGGCTCGACGATGCCTGGCTGCCGACCCGCTATGTCTTCGACGAGGGCCACCATCTTTTCGATGCCGCGGACAGCGCCTTCTCCGCCGACCTCTCCGGGCTCGAGACGGCGGAACTGCGCCGCTGGCTGCTGGGTGCGGAGGGCGGCGGCTCGCGCGCAAGGGGGCTTGCGCGCCGCGCGGAGGACCTGGTGCCGGACGGCGGCGAGGCCGCGAAGGCGCTCGCCGAAGCCGGCCGGGCGGCCGCCGCGCTTCCGGCGGAGGGCTGGCTCGGCCGCCTTGCCGAGGGCGCGCCGCGCGGGGCCGCGGAACGCTTCCTCGCCTCCGTTCGCCAGCAGGTGCTGGCGCGGGCGTCGGGGCGCGGGAACGGCGCCTACGGCCTCGAATGCGAATGCCGCCCAACGGTCGAGGGGTCGATCGAGGCCGCGCACGCGCTCGGCAGCGCCCTGGAGGCGCTGCGCGCACCGCTCGGGGTGCTGCGCCGCGCGCTGCTTGCCCGGCTGGCGGACGAGGCCGAAGACCTCGACAGCCGCACGCGCATCCGCATCGAGGCGCTGGCCCGCGTGCTGCACCGCCGCGCCGAGATGCAGCTTGCGGCCTGGTCGTCGATGCTGGCCGCGCTCGAAGCCGAGGCGCCGGAAGCGTTCGTGGACTGGTTCGAGCTGGAACGCAGCGGGGGCCGGGAGCGCGATGTCGGTATGCTCCGGCGCTGGATCGACCCGACCGAACCCTTCGCCGCCGAAGTGGCCGAGCCCGCCCACGGCCTGCTCGTCACCTCCGCGACACTGCGGGACAATGCACGCGAGCCGGAGGAGGCCTGGCAGGCTGCCGAAATGCGCACCGGCGCGCGCCATCTCTCCGCGTCCACGGTCCGCGCCGCCGCGCCCTCGCCTTTCGACTATCCGGCCCAGACCCGCGCCCTGGTCGTCACCGATGTCCGCAAGGACGCGCTCGACCTCGTGGCGGCGGCCTATCGCAGCCTGTTCCTGGCGGCCGGCGGCGGCGCGCTCGGACTGTTCACCGCCGTCGCGCGGCTGCGGGCCGTGCATGAGCGGTTGGCGGAACCCCTGGACGCTGCCGGCCTGCCGCTGATCGCCCAGCATGTGGACCGGATGGATGTCGCGACGCTGATTGAGATCTTCCGCGCCGAGCCCGATTCATGCCTGCTCGGCACCGATGCGGTGCGCGACGGCGTGGACGTGCCGGGGCGCGCGCTCAGGCTCATCGTGTTCGACCGCGTGCCCTGGCCGCGGCCGACCATCCTGCACAAGGCGAGGCGCGCGCATTTCGGCGGCCGGCACTATGACGACATGCTGACCCGCCTCAGGCTCCGCCAGGCCTATGGACGCCTCGTGCGCCGGCGCGACGACCGCGGCGTGTTCGTGCTGCTCGACCCGATGATGCCCTCGCGCCTCGCCGGTGCCTTCCCCGAAGGTGTGGCGCTGGAGCGCGTCGGCCTCGCGGAGGCGTGCAACATCGTCGGCGGCTTTGTGGGGGAGGGCGAAGCTTAGGCCGGGGCAGGGCAATCGCTTTTGGATTTTTCATGCAGCGGCGCGGATCAAGTTGATTAGGAAGTCGTCGTTCCACGCGGCGCGCTTGAGCTTGCCGCGCATGGCGTCCTTTGTCGGTTCTCGCCTTGCGATGTTGAGGGCGAGGCGTCGCAGCATGGCGAGGTTTTCGGGTCCGTGTTCTTTGCGGTTGCGCTGGCGATCCTCGTTCATGGTCACATCCAGCACCCAGTGCAGGCAGTTTTCGATGGCCCAATGGGTGCGCACGGCGTGCTGGAAGCGCCCGGGCGAGAGCGGCGCGCTCATGATGTAGTAGCGGGTTTCGGTTGTCGTGCGTCTGGCGGTTTCGCGCCTCGCCTCGATCTTGCCGAAGGCGGCCAGCCCCGGCCAGTCATGGCGCTCCCGCAGCCATGCGACCTCGTGGCAGACAGTGGCGCAGCGCGTCTCGATGCGCCCGTGATCGCCGTCAACCTGTTGACATGACCGGAGTTCGTCCGCCCGGGCGGGGTCGTCCAGATACAACCGCACATCGTCATGCAAGCTGGCCTGATTGCCCTTGAGCGCCAGAACATAGTCCCCGCCCCGGGCGGTGATGGACTCGGCCGCCGCCCTCTGGGTATGCATCGCATCGGCCGTCACGATGCGTCCCTTCAGCGCCAGCATCTCAAGCAGCTTCGGCATCGCCGCGATCTCGTTCGACTTGTCCGCGACCTTCACCTGGCCGAGCACCAGACGCGCCCGGGCGGCGAAGGCCTGCACCAGGTGCACCGGCGAGCGCGCGGCGGCATCGGCGAAGGACCGGCGCAGAGACTTGCCGTCAATCGCGATGACATCGTCCTCCAGAAGTGCCGACCAATCCTCCAGAAGCCGCAGAAGCACCCTCTGCAGCCCGCCGGGATCGAGCGCGTTGAACAGGTCCGAAAAGGCGTCATGGCTCGGAATGCCGTGCGCCAGCACCATGAAACGGCGCAAAAACGGCTCCTTCGCCCGTCCGAACCGCTCCATGTCCGCGCATCCCTCCCCGCCGCACAGCGTCGACAGCAGCGCGATCATCAGCATCTCATGAAGTGAATGCCGCGTCGCATTGCTGCAACGGGGATCCTCAACCCCTTCAAATAACGCCGAAAACTCCTGCATCTCAAACCCCTGAACACCAAATGACGTGCACGGCAGTCTGAATCCAAATACGCAAGCCGTCACAAAATCTTCAAAAGCGATTCCCCTGGGCCGGGGGCGGCCAGGGGCCAGACTCCGGGAATCGCGTGATATGATGCCTTCAGCGAGGCGGCTTTCGGGGCCGCCTTTATCTCTTGAAGGCGGATCGGGGCCGAACGGCGGGACATGACACTTCATGACATTTCATGACAGTTCCGGCACCGTCCCCGGCTGCCATGCATTGGAGCCCGCTCCATCGCCCGCGTCTTTGCGGGGAATGGGGGAACTTCCGGAGGAGGAATCGTCATGACCGAACCGAACGACCGCACAGAGCTTCGCGAGGCCGGCGCGCGCCTTGTCGGGGAGCTTGGACTGCCGGTGCCGAAGGGCGCGCCGGGGCTGGAGGCGTTCGCGCTCGAAGCGGGCTTCGGCTCGCTCTGGGCCGACCCGGCGCTGCCGCCTGCCGACCGCATGGCGGCCGTGCTCTCCGCGCTTGCGCAGAAGGACCGGCAGGCCGAGATTGCCGCCCACATCGGGCCGGCGGTCGAGGCCGGGCTGGACGCCCGGGAAATGCGCGAGATTTTCGTGCAATGCGGGCTTTACGGCGGGCTGCCGATGGCGGCGCATGCGCTGAATACGCTGAACGCCCAACTGGGCTATCCCGAACGGGAAGAAGAAGACGCGCGCGACCTGGCCGCGCTGGAGGCGGACGGGCGCGCGATGATGCACAAACTGCACGGGGAGCGCGCCGCGTCTGGCTACGCCGCGCCCGGCAATGTGGGCTCGGCGGGCCTCTACCGCATCGCGATCCTCTACGGTTAGGGGCTTATATACGATAGTGACCATTGCAGCTTATTCGTCTTCGGCGGGTTCAAGCCCTCTATCGATGCGGCGATAGCGTTCTTCCCGCTTCCGCGTTTGCTCTCTGGAAGCACACCATAGGACACCGAGGAAGAAGCCAAAGCCGATCCAGAGCACGGCAATGAGGACATCAACCATCGTTGCGTTCTGACGGCTCCCGCTTGAGATAGTCCCATTCGTCATCACGCTTCGGAGGCGTCGCCAGCAGCGCCCGCATGATATTCTCTGGCGTGTCGGGGATCGGCTCCGGCAGACATCTTGAATCACAAATCCCCAGCCCCGTGAATCCCTAACCCAAGTTTAACGTTTGTGCAGCGGGTTCGGTCGATATTGAGGGCGGCTTATCTGACAAGCTTTTGATATTGCTGGATTGAGGTTTTCGGGCCGGCGATGTAGTGCCATAATATTTTTGCATTGGGGTTCCAGGCTCTTGCGCCCGTCCCTATGCTGTGCGCCATGTTCATCCGGCGCACCAGAACCCGCACCGGCGCGGGCGGCGAGGTCTATTATTCGCATCGCCTGGTGCGCTCGGAGCGCACAGGCGAGAAGGTCCGGCAGCGCACGCTGCTCAACCTCGGCAGCGACTTCCCGCTCGAACGCCATCACTGGTCGGTTCTGTGCGCCCGCATCCGGCAGTTGCTCGACCGCCAGAGCGATCTGGTGACGCTGTCCTGTCCGGCAGAAGTTGAGAGGCATGCCCAGCGCCTTGTCGCGCAGTTGCTCAACGGCGCGCCGTCCGGCGGCGGCGCCGACCTGCAGACGGTGGATGTCGGCACGCTGGAGCTGATCCGCCCGCGCTCGGCGGGGGTCGAGCATGTCGGTCTGTGGGCGATGGAGGAGCTTGGCCTGGAAGGGCTTCTGGAGCGACTGGGCTTCAACGGCCCGCAGCGCGCGCTCGCCATGGCCAGCATCGTTGCGCGCATGGCCGGGTTCGGAGCGCGCCTCCTGGCGCTGGCTGTGCGAGCGTTCGTCGCTCGGCGAGTTGCTGGGCGTGGACTTCGAGCGCATGAGCACGATGCGCCTCTACCGCGCCTCCGATGCCCTGATGTCGCACCGCGCGACGATCGAGGCGCATCTGTTCGACCGGGCGACGGATCTGTTCGGGCTGCGCCGCACGGTGACGCTCTACGACCTGACCAACACCTTCTTCGAGGGCGAGGCGGCGGCCCAGAGCAAGGCCGAGCGCGGCCACTCCAAGGAGAAGCGTTCGGATTGCCCGCTGCTGACCCTGGGGCTGGTGCTCGACGGCTCGGGCTTCGTGCGCCGCTCCGAGGTGTTCTCCGGCGCGGTCAATGAAGACTGGACCCTGGCGTCGATGCTCGAGGCCCTGGGCGCGCCGGCGGACGCGCTGGTAGTGATGGACGCGGGCATCGCCACCGAGGCCAACATCGCCTGGCTGCGCGGGAACGGCACCCGCTATCTGGCGGTCAGCCGGGAACGCACCCGCCGCTTCGACCCCGAACTGGCGCAGGCCATCGAGACCCGCTCGCGCCGCACGGTCCATGTCCACAAGGTCGTCGACCCCGACAGCGGGGAGGCGCGCCTCTACTGCTACTCCGAGGCGCGGGCGAAGAAGGAGCAGGGCATCGCGGACCGCTTCGCCGCGCGCCTCGAGGGCGAGTTGAAGAAGCTCCACGACGGCCTCGGGCGGCCGCGCACCCGCAAGAGGCTCGACCGGGTCTGGCAGCGCCTCGGCCGCATCGAGGAGAAGAGCCGCGGCGCCGGCGCGCACTACGACATCGACGTCATCGCCGACGACAGCGGCGAGAAGGCGCGCGCCGTCACCTGGAAGCGCCGTCCGCTCGCCGGTTCCATGATCACCCATCCCGGCGTCTACTGCCTGCGCACCAATGTCGAGGACTGGGACGAGGAGGCGCTGTGGCGGACCTATACCTCGCTCACCGACGTCGAGGCCGTGTTCCGCTCGCTCAAGTCCGAACTCGGTCTGCGCCCTATCTTCCACCAGACCCAGAGGCGCTCCGACGGCCACCTGTTCATCACCGTGATCGCCTACCAGATGGTGCAGACCATCCGTCGCCGCCTCGCCGAGCAGGGCGAGCACGCCAGCTGGGCCAGCCTCAGAGCTATCCTCGAAGGACAGCAGCGCGTCACCGCAACCTTCCAGCGCAAGGACGGGCGTACCCTCCACGTCCGAAAGGCCACACGCGCCGAACCCGGGCAACTGGAAATCTATCGCGCGCTCGCACTCGATCCCGCACCCGGAGGCGTTCGGAAAATGATCGTCTGAACCCAAATCCGTCCAAAGAAACCCGAATGTAGTGCCCTACGAGGAATCTCCTCCCCGTAAAACACTGATAATGAACAATCTTTGAAGTGGCGTGTTAAACTTGGGCTAATGCACCGAACCGCCGACGTGCTCCGGCGGCGTTTCGGCGGCGCTCGCCTTCCAGTCGAGCAGACGGCGCAGGGCAGCGAGATCGGCGTGTTGCAGGAATACCGCCACGCGCGGCGACGCCCTGTTCTCGCCGGAAACCCCGCGCGCCTCGGCAAAAGTGATCTTCGCGCCGCCGGGCAAGGGCGAGACATAGACCTTGTTCGCGAAGACAGCCGGCGTCTCGCCGATCCTGGCTTCCTCCTCCTGCGTGGCCTGCTGCGGCGCGTCCTGCTTGTCCATGAACTCCTCCTCTAAGGCTGCGCCCTTGTCGCGGCCGGCCCCGTCCGGGTCAAGGAGGCGGATGCGGCGCAGGGATGCCACGACCGGTCGGAAACAGCGGGGCGCTGGGGCGACGGGAAGGCGACCCGCGCCGGCCCGCTCGGATCGGTGCCATATCGCTCGCCCGAAGGCCGCGCGGTATGCGTTCGCGCGGACGAAGACGTGTTGCCCGCACGGCATTTCAGCCAGGCCCCGCCTCTCGGCAGCGTGGTGCGGGCCGAGGTTGGCGCCGTTGTTCCTGGTGGTGAGCGTGCTGGTGCTGACTGGCGGCGTGCGGCTGGAGGCGGTCGGCCGGCGGTGGGGAATCCCGGTGATGACGCTGCGCCTGCTGGCGGCGGTGGCGGGAGAGTTTCCCGGCGGTGCCGGCATGGCGCTGGAAGCGGGGCGAACTGGCAGCACCGCCCGATGAGGCGCCGGTGGTTTGTCTGCTGCGCTCCATCCGGGTCCGGACCCTGCGACTACTCGTCATGCGAAAGCATTATTCGCGTTTGATTCTCGAAAACATCCCAATAATTCACACTACATGCACGAAGCAGTTGATAGCCTTGTACTTGGAACAGGATCGGGAATCACGCTGCGGCCGGGCGAAACCGGCGACCGGGAACGCAAATGCACACCCACGGACAGAGGAGTTCGGAACCATGAAGGCAAGACTTTTCGGAGCAATAGCAGCCATGCTGTTTGCAGGCCTGATTTTGCCGAGCGATCTGAAAGCACAAAATTATGAGTACGGAACAGAAATATCCGGATGCGGATCGAGCATGAGGATTTCGCTGTCGGCAGCGACTTGCCTGTTCGGTTCTAAGGGCGGCACGAACTGGGATGTGACATCTGACTGCACGGCATATGGAACAGTTGCCGCCCATGTAGATAGAATAGCGGCCTCAGACTACCTCTTTTTCTTGGACAGCACAGATTCCTCGACAGAGGGCGTGGGTTTTGCCCAAGTCAGAAAGGTTGCCTGCTGCATCGACCGGTCGGACCTTTGCTACAAGGACCAGGTCGAGAAGATCACTTCGGGCTCAAACGCGGGAAGGGTCCGCGTCTACCGTGTTGAAAATGGCCAAAGAATGCAGAGCCACGAGGATGTTTCCACGCACCAGGCGCGCTTCGATTTGTGCGAGCGGTGGCCGGACTACATCTATTGCGAAGTCAATCCCTGGGGCGACGCGTTCACGGATCCGTCGGCATCGGTGGCGGATCTCCGCGACCGTCCCTGCGGCACGGCGGATACCCTGCGATGCAATTGCGGTGACCATTTCTGCGATGAGGGGGACTGCGAGTGGCATTGGCAGCAGAGTTCGGCATCCCAAACCTGCATCATTCTTTCCGATTCCATAAGCATGCCGGCCAATGACGGAACCACCTACGAGTGCACCGTACAGGCCAGATGCCGTGGGGGTTGGGGCGGGGGGAGAAACTATGCCACTTCCTACACCGGCAATATGACGGTCTTCCCCAGGCTGAGCAACTGCAGCGGCACACTTCAGGTTGGGGCCTGCTAGGGGCCTGCGACTGACGCCGGGATGCGGCGGGGACCGCCGCCCCGGGGCGGCGGTCCGGTCCCCGTGACCCCGTGAACGCTTCCAGGGGCCGCTCCGGGGCGGCGGCATCCCGATGAAGATGCGGCCTGCAATTCTCCGGGCGGTGTGCGTTGCGCTGAGCTGTCTTGCGGCGGCGGCGGTGGCGCAGACGGGCGGGCCGGAGCGTCTCGCACTGACGCTGGAGGAGGCGGTCCGGCTGGCGCTGTCGAAGAGCCGTACAGCAATATCCGCGCGGCTCGGGCGCGAGGAGCAGGCGCTGACGCTGGAAGCGGCGGAAGAGCGCTACGACCCGATGGCGGGGAGTCTCAGCCTGGGGACGAACGCCGCGAGCCGGGGGGACGAGACGGCGGATGTCTCCATCGGGCCGAGCCTGCGCATACCGACGGGCGGCACCTTCAGCCTCTCCTGGCGCAAGCCGCTGGCGGGCGAGCGGGACCGGGAGGCGAGCACCGAGCTCAGCTTCTCGCAGCCGCTGCTCAGGGGGTTCGGACCGGATATCGACACCTGGGGCCTCCGAAACGCGCGGCTGGAGGAGCGCATCGACCTCCGCCGTTTCCGGGACAGCGCGGCCGGCATCGTCGGATCGGTCATTTCGGCCTACCGGGGCGTGCTGAGGGCGGAGCGGCGGCTCGCCATTGCGCGCGAGGCGCTGGAGCGGGCGCAGCGGCAATTGGAGATCAACCGGACACTGGTGGAGGCGGGCCGGATGGCCCCGCAGGACCTGGTGCAGACGGAGTCCGATGTCGCCAACAAGGAATATGCGCTGACCGATGCCGAGAACGCGCTGGAGACGGCCAATTCCAGCCTCGTCAACACGCTCGACCTCGAAGAGGGCGTGCGCGTCGAGCCGCAGGACGAACCGCCGGTCGAGCCGGAGCAGCCGGACCTCAAGGAGAGCCTGGAGACGGCATTTGCGCGGCGCACGGACTGGCTCACCGCCGAGATCGGCATGGAACGGGCCCGCTTCGGCCTCAGGAGAGCGGAAAACAACCTGCTTCCGGACCTTGCGCTGAGCGCGCAGGCCTCGCACCGCAGCGGGCGGGACCGCACGGACTGGCGCGGCGGGCTGAACCTGACCGTGCCGCTTCAGAACGACGACGCCCGGCGCGCGCTCACGCGTGCGCGCAACGGCCTGCGCCGGGCGGAAATGAACCTCGCCGAGCGGCGCCAGTCGATCCGCATCGAGGTCCGCCGCGCCGTGCATAATGTGGCGGTGGCACTGCGCCAGATCGACCTCTCGCGCCAGGCGCGGGACCTGGCGGAGCGCAAGCTCGACGTCGAGCGCCGCAAGCTGCAGCAGGGCCTTTCCTCGGCCTTCCAGCTCGGCCGGTTCGAGGACGACCTCGTGGCCGCGCAGAGGCAGGAACTGGACGCGGTGGCGCGCTACCGGGATTCGCTGACCGGGCTCGACCGGACGCTCGGCACGACGCTCGACCGCTGGGGCATAAGCATCGAGCAAGTGGGCCGATGACGGCGCCGGACATCCACCGCGAGGTGCTGGACAACCTCGAGGACGGGGTGCTGGTGGTCGGTCTCGGCGGGCGGATCGAGACGCTCAACCCGGCGGCCGAGCGCATATTGGGCCTGGAGGCCGGTGAGGCGGAAGGGCGGAGCTTCGCCGAGCTGTTCATCGCGCGGGAAGGCTTCGACGATTTCACGCAACTGCTGATCGACGCGACGGTTGCGGGCGCCGGCGCGGAGCGCCGCGTGGTCGAGGTCGAGGTCGGCGGCGAGGCGCGCTCGCTCTCGGTCGCCACCTCCTATCTGAGGCGCGGGGACGCCGGCGAGGCCGTGGCGGCGATCGCGGTGTTCAGCGACATCACCGAGCTGCGCGAGCTCCGGGAGACGGAACTCAGGCTGGCGAAGGAGGCGGAGGGCCAGCACCGCCGCCTCCAGGATGCCTATCGCGAGATCGAGGACCGCAATGCGGCGCTGGCGTCGGCGCTGCGCAAGGTGCGGGTGGTGCAGGGGCTCGGCATGGTGCTGGCGGTGGGGCTGTTCCTCGGCGCGGGCTTCTGGACCACGCGCTCGCTCGACCTGTTCGACGGCACCGCCGCCGAGGCGTCCGCCGTTCCGGCCGGGGCCGGGGGCCGGATGACCGTGCAGCCCCGACGGGTCTCGGACAGCATTTCGTTGAAAGGTGTGCTTGCGCCCTGGCGGGTCGTGGCTCTGCGCAGCCCCGTCGACGGCGTCGTGGAGGCGGTGCGCTATCGGACCGGGCAGGAGGTTGTGGAAGGCGAGCCGCTGCTGGAGATGGCTCTCGCCCGGGCGAAGAGCGGCTACGCGGGCGCGCGCCGGCTCCATGCACAGGCGCTGCAGCGCTTCCGGGAGCTGGAGAACTGGGAGAACAGCAAGGAGATGACCGGCGCCCGGCGGAGTTTCACCAAGACCCGGCTCGAGATGGAGGGCCAGCGCACGAGCATCAACAAGAGCCGCTTCCTGTTCAAGGAAGGGCTGGTTTCCGTGTCCGAGCACGAGGACGCGGAGCGGCAGTTCAAGGGCCAGGAGATCGATTTCGAAGCGGCGCAGGAGGAGTTCGCCGCTGTGCGCGCAGGGGGCAGCGAAGAGGCGCTCGAAGACGCGCGGCTGGAGCTGGAGAGCGCCCGCGCGGAATTGCAGGCGGCGGAAGAGGCGCTCCGGCACGACAAGCTGCGCGCGCCGATTTCGGGCGTCGTGCTCGCGCCGGCGCTACGGGGCCAGGAGACGACGGCGGGAACGCAGGTGAACGTCGGCCGGGAGCTGCTCCGGATCGGCGACTTCTCCCGCATGGCCGCCGATGTCCAGGTGGACGAGGCGGATGTGGTCAAGCTGCGGGCCGGGCAGAAGGTCACGGTCACGGGCAACGCCTTTCGCGGGCTGACGCTCAGGGGCGAGGTGACCCATGTGTCCTCGCAGGCGTCCCCGGCGTCCCCGGCGTCGCGCGGCATCCCGAAATTCGATGTCACGATCACGCTCGATCCGGTCGGGCCGGAGGAGGCGGCGCAACTCCGGACCGGCATGTCGGCCCGGCTCAGGATCGTCACCTACAGCAACCCGAAGGCGCTGCTCGTGCCGATCGACGCGGTCGCGAGCCATGGGGGCGTCCACCGCCTGCGGGTTGTGGATCCCGCCACCGGCGAGGCCGAGGAGCGCGAGGTCGAGATCGGCCCGACGACGCAAACCTCGGTCGAGATCCGGGCCGGGCTCGAGGCGGGCGAAACCATTCTGCTGTCGGGAGGGTGAGCGGCGGTCATGCTGGAGCTTTCCGATATCCGCAAGAGCTACCGGCTGGGGCCGGTCGAGGTCGAGGTGCTGAAGGGCATCGATCTCCGTGTGGAGGCGGGCGATTTCATCTCGATCATGGGGCCGTCGGGCAGCGGCAAGTCCACCTTGATGAACATCCTGGGCCTGCTGGGCCGGCCGAGCGCAGGCACTTACCGCGTCAGCGGCCGGGACGTCTCGACGATGAACGACCGGGAGCTGTCGGCCTTCCGCAACGAGCATATCGGCTTCGTGTTCCAGTCCTTCAACCTGCTGGGACACCTGACGGCGCTGGAGAACGCGGCGCTGCCGCTGGTCTATCGGGGCCTCGGGCGGCGGGAGGTGCGCCGCCGCGCGCAAGACATCCTGGAGAAGGTCGCCATGGGCGACCGGCTGGACCATCGGCCGGACCAGCTCTCGGGCGGACAGAAGCAGCGCGTTGCGATCGCGCGGGCGCTTGTGGGGGCGCCCACGGCGGTGCTGGCCGACGAGCCGACCGGGGCGCTGGATTCCGATACCGCCGAAGAGGTCATGCGCCTCCTGATCCAGCTCAACCGCGAAGAGCGGGTCGCGGTCGTCATCATCACGCACGACCCGGCGGTCTCCCTGCAATGCCGGCGGCGGGCCCTGATCCGCGACGGAGAGTTGCTCGAGGACAGCCGCGACACGCAGGAGAGCGGGGCGGTATGAGGCATGCGGGCCCGGCGCTCATCGACAGCGTGCGCGAGGCGGTGCGCAGCCTGCTGCGCGCCCGGCTGCGCACCGTTCTGGGCCTCATCGGCATCGCGATCGGCATCGCCTCGGTGATCGCCATGGTCTCGACCGGCGAGATCGCGACCGCCGAGGCGCGCAAGAGGTTCGAGGCGCTCGGTACCGACATCGTCACCGTGAGGACGGCGGGCGACTACCCGGGGCCGGGGATCCGGCTCGACGATGCGCTCGCTCTGGCGGAAGCGGTGCCGGCGATCTCGGCGGCGGCGCCCGTCGTTGAGGGCAGCGGCGGCTTCGTCCATGCCGGCAGGCGCGTCGGCCGCGGCGCCATGAAGGGGGTTGCGGCGTCTTACGCCGACTTGACAAAGCTCGAACTTGCGCAGGGCCGGTTCCTCTCGGACCTGGATGCGGGGAGCGTGTGGTGCGTCGTCGGCGCCAAGGTCGCTGCCGCCATCCGCCGCGCCGGCACGCTCGATGTGCTCGGCGCCGAGGTCGAGACAGACGGGCGTTTCTACAGGGTGGCGGGCGTGCTGCAGAGCCGGGAGGAGACCTATGGCCTGCCTGTCCAGGTCGAGGCCGACGAGTCGGTGTTCGTCTCCATTGTCACCGCCTGGCGGGTGGTGCCGGATGCGAAGATCGGCGCGATCGTCGCCCGCGCCGCGCCCGGTGTCCACCATGAGGACGCAGTGCGGGAGGTCGAGGCCTGGTTCAAGGAGCGTGCGCCCGGGCTCAAGCTCGAAATCAAGAGCGCGAAACAGCTGATCGCGCAAATGGAGTCGCAGCTCGGCGTGATGACACTGCTGCTCGGCGCGGTCGGCAGCATCAGCCTCATAGTCGGCGGCATCGGGGTGATGAACATCATGCTGATCTCGGTGACGGAGCGCCGGCGCGAGATCGGCGTCCGCCGGGCGCTGGGGGCCAGCCGCGGCGACATCCGGCGCCAGTTCCTGACCGAGTCCGTCATCCTCACCCTGGTCGGCGGCGTCACCGGCCTCGCGGTCGGGAGCGGCGCCACCTGGGGCATCTGCAATTACACGGGCTGGGAGTTCTTCGTCTCGACGCTCTCGATCACGGTCGGTCTCGGCGTCTCCTCGGCAGTCGGCGTGTTCTTCGGCCTCCAGCCCGCCTACCAGGCCTCCCGCCTCGATCCCATCGTTGCCCTGCAGGGGGAATGAACCGCGCCGCGCGGCGCCCGTAGCGAAACGACCGGCCCGATGTCCGGAGCCGGCGCGAGAAAGGAACTGCAGCTTATGCGAACCCGTATCCTGGCGGCGCTCGCCGCGCTTGCCCTCTTGGGGGCCGTCGCAGCCGAAAGCCGCGCCCATTCGGCCGAGAGCCCGGACAAGGGCGCCATCGAAGCGGTTGTCCGCGACTACCTGCTCCGGAACCCCGAGGTGGTCGGGGACGCCCTGCGGCTGCTCCAGGAGAAGCGGCAGGAGGAGGAGCGCAAGCGCGCCGAGGCCGCCATCGGCAAGAACGGCGAGGCGCTCCGGTCGCACCCGATGTCGCCCGTCTCCGGCAATGCCGGGGGCGATGTCACCGTGGTCGAGTTCTTCGACTACCAGTGCGGCTATTGCAAGCGCGCGCTGCCGGTGATGGAGGACCTCCTGCAGACCGACACGAATGTGCGCGTCGTCTGGAAGGAGTTCCCGATCCTGGGTCCCGTCTCGGTCTTCGCCGCCCGCGCCTCGATGGCTGCGGCGCGTCAGGGCCGGTACTTCCCGTTCCATCTCGCGCTGATGAGGGAAGCCAAGCTGACCGAGCAAAAGGTTCTTGAGATCGCGGGCAGGACGGGGCTCGACATGAAACGGCTCGGGCAGGACATGCGGGATCCGGCCATCGAGGCCTATCTGGACGAGACCCGGGCGCTGGCCCGGAAGCTCGGTATCGGGGGGACGCCCGCATTCGTGGTCGGCGGCACGCTGGTTCCGGGCGCCATCGACACGGCCCGCATGAAGGAACTCGTCGCCGGCGTCCGCGCGGGCGGCAACCGGGGGTGACGATGACGGGAGGCGCATTGACCGTAACGGCGCGCCCGGAGGGAGCGGCGGTCGTCGTCTCTCCCTCCGGGCGGCTGGACGGGGCCGGCGCGCCGGTCCTGGAAGCCGAACTCTCCGCCATCGCCAGGCGCGCCGGCGGCCGCGTGGTGCTGGACGGCCGCTGCATCGTCTATATCAGCAGCGTCGGGCTACGCGCGCTCCTCATAGGCGCGAAGATCTGCGTGCAGGAAGGCGGCGGGCTCGCCATCGCTGCGCTCCGGCCCGATTGCCGGGCGGTCATGGAGGCGAGCGGCCTGCTGACCGTCCTCGGCTGCCATGAGACCGTGGAGGCCGCGCTGGCCGCGGGCGCCCCCGGCCGACGGAAGCCGGCGGACGGGCCGGATGTGGAGATCGGGGAGCGGCATGAGGCGCGCGCGCTCGTGCTCTCGCTGAACGGCCGGCTGGACAGCGACGGCGCGGCGGTCCTGATGGCGAGGATTTCCGCCGCCCTGGAGCGCGGGGCTGTCCGCATGGTGCTGGATTGCGCGGGCATGAGCTATGTCAACAGCGCCGGACTGCGCGCCCTGCTGATCGGGACCAGGGCATGCCGGCAGGAGGGCGGGACGTTCGCCATCGCCGCGCTCGCGCCGCAATGCCGCTCGGTCCTGGAGATGAGCGGCTTCCTTTCGGTCATCGACTACCGGGAGACGCGCGAGGCCGCCCTCGCCGCGATTGCCTGAGGAGGAAGGATGCCGCGAACCGTGCAGCCGCCCGGCATCGGTCGCGCCGAGGAGGAGGCGGCTGGCCTCGAATGGGTCGACCGGGAACTGCGGCCCACCCCGCTCGCTCGCGCCGAGATGTCCGCAGCCGCAGGCATGACCGGGCGCCTTGCACGGCTGTGCATCCGGGCATCCCGTCCTGTCTGCGGCCAGTCCATCGCCGTCTTCCGCATCGCCTTCGGGCTGCTGATGCTCCATGACGTCGTGTACATGCTGAGAGCCGGATGGCTGACCCGCTTCTATGTCGAGCGCGACATCCTGTTCCCCTATTTCGGGCTGGACGTGCCGCCCCTGCCGGCGCCCTGGCTGCACTGGCTCTGGGCGCTCTGCGGGCTCTGCTGCGTGCTCGTCGCGCTCGGCGCCTTCTATCGCCTGGCCATCTGGGGCTTCAATGCGATCTTCCTCTACTTCTTCCTGCTCGACCAGGCGCTGTATCTCAACCATTTCTACATGATCGCGCTGTTCGGGCTGTTGCTCGGCTGCACCGATGCGCACCGCTGCTGGTCGGTGGACCGGCGGCTCGGACGCATCCGCGGGACGCGGGAGGTGCCGCGCTGGAACCTGGCGATCCTGCAGTTCCAGATCGAGGTCATGCTGATTTTCGCGGGACTGGTGAAGCTCGAGATCGACTGGCTCAGGGGCGAGCCGCTGCGGCAGTGGATGCTCGAACGAACCTGGTCGCCGCTCTCCGCCTTGTTCGAAATCCACTGGGTCGCGCTCGCCGTGCCGGTACTGGTCATCCTGCTTCATGTCGTGGGCGCGCCGCTGCTGCTCTGGTCGCGGACCCGGTTGCCGGTTTTTCTCCTCTATTGCGCCTTCCACATCGCCAATGCGCATCTGTTCAATATCGGCGTCTTTCCCTGGATGACGATTGCCGCCACGACGATCCTGTTCTCTCCCGACTGGCCTTCGGTGTTTGCGCAGAGGATCGGGACCGTCCTGAAATGGTTGCGCATCGGGTTGCCGCGAGCGCCCGCATGGCCCGTTCCCCCGACATGGACGGTGCGCCTGTCGCGGTTCGTCTGCGGTCCGCCGGATCCGGGCGGCACGGCCCGGACGGTCTTCCGGCCGATGCACCCGGCGGCGCTGGCCGCATTGGTTCTCTACGCCCTGGTGCAGCTCTGGCTGCCGGTCCGGGACAGTTTCTTCGAGGGGTATGTCGGGTGGACCGAGGAGGGCCAGAAGTTCTCCTGGCGCATGTTGCTCTATTCCGCCGCCGGCGACGGGCGCTTTCTCATCGCCGCACCGGACGGCAAGACATGGGTGGCCGATACCTCGGCCCATCTCGACGCCGTGCAGGCCTATCTCGTGTTCACCAAGCCCGAGATGCTGCTGCACTACGTGCATTGGCTGAGAGATCGCTATGCCGCGCGGGGCGCAGGTGATGTGCGGATCTACGCCGATGTCGGCAAGAGCGTGAACGGCAAGCCCTGGCAGCGCTTCGTGGACCCTGAGGTGGACCTGGCTGCAGTCGACGGCATGCACTGGTTCGGCGACGAGCCCTGGCTGCTTCGTCCGGAGCGCACCCGGGTCGCCGAAGGACTGGTCCCGGATTGGTATCCGCCCGTTACGGCCGCCAGTTTCGATGCCATGCTCGATGCGCTCCGGGCGCGTGCCCTGTCTCGGGAAAGCGAAACCGGCGGGGCGTCGGGACTCGCGGCCGGTCGCAAGACGCAGGAATGAGACGCAGGATACGGCCTCACCCCTTAAAGCCGGGCTTTCCCTTCGCGAGAAGCGCTGCGCGCCGCAGTCTGCGCAGCCACGGATAAGCCAGGCCAACCCGGGCGGGGCTTGAAGCGAACCAGCGCCCGAGCCTGCCGAAGCCGCCGGTGCCTGCGGTCATTCCTTCCAGCACGGTCATGGCCGCGGCGCCGTGATAGCGCCGGCCGTCGAGCACGAGGATCATTCCTTCCTCGAGATCGCAGCCTTCACGCCGAAGGCGGGCAACCAGGCAGGGCGCTTGCCTACCGTCGACAAGCTGCAGGGGCTGTGCGATCGCCGTCCCGAACCGGGATTTCGCGACATAGAAGCTGCAGAACGGACACTCTCCGTCGTAAAGCAGGAAAGGTCCGGCCGGGACCGCGGCGGCGGGACTGCGGGATTCTGTCTGCCCCGATGTCACGACTGCGCCCTCCGGCCTTCACGCTGTTGCGCGCCACGACGATTCCGCCGATCGGCCGCCGACGGAGGGCGCCGGCGACCTGGACCTCGCCGGCGAGCGCGGCTATCGGACTAGTTGGCCGATACCCGCATGTCCAGCCCGTTCGCCACCGCGTCATCGACGTGGACCTCGCCGCTCCCGCAGCTGCCCACAACGAGCTTGTCTCGCCAGCTTATCCATGTGCTGCCGGTGAGAGGGCCCTGATAGTAGCAAATGGTGATGTCGTCCACGTCTCTCAGCGGGAGGCCGTTGGTGTCGCTGTTGTAGGTGCCGGTGCTGCTCACCCATACCTGCCAGCCGATGGGGTTCGTCGCGTAGAAATTGGCCGTGAGAGTCTCGCCGCTACCCGGTCCGTTCAGCAGATCGACCTCGACGTAGCATGCAATGTCGACGCTGCATTTGCTTGTGAACACGACGTGCTCGACCGTCACCGTGTCGCCCGCGTCACCGCAATATCCTGCTGCATTCGCCTCAGCCCACGCGTCGCTGCATTGATCTGCATACGCCGTCCCGGCTCCAAGAAGCGCCGCCGCCAGCAGGGCCATCCAGCTCATCTTCCGGATGCCGTCCATCCCGCTCCGTAGGGTCATCATGTTCTTGACCTCCTCTTCGTTCGGTTTTCGGCCGAGAACGGTTTTGCCAAATATCGCGAATGTATGTGGCCCGGCCTCCTTGTCGGTGCTGGCGGTTCCGCCCGCTCCCGTTCCGAGCACAAGGCTATCAATTATTTTGTCCATGAAATGTGAATTAGAGGGATATTATAGCGAATAAAACGAGAATAATGCTTTCTCATGACGAATAGTTGCAGGGCCCGACCGCGTTCCTATGGGTCCACGGCCTAGACTGGGTGCTTGGCGCAACGCTCGGCCGGTGGGGCACAAGCGTTGAGCAGGCAGGCCGACGACGGTGCGGCGGAGTCCCGCCGCGCCCTGAAACACGGTGAGGTTCGATCCCATGGCGCTGGACGATTCGGCTTCCGTCTACCGCGCAATCTGCGAGAGCATGACATGCGGTGTCATGCTGGTCGGCGCTCAGGGGCGGATCGAGACCTTCAATCCGGCCGCCGCGGCGATCCTCGGTCTTGAGCATGAGGCGGTGCTGCACCGGAGCTTCGCCGAGGTCTTCATCGGCAACGAAGCGTTCGAGGAGCTGAACGAAGCCGTGCTGGCGGCAGTCTATGAGGGTGCCGTGGGCCTCCAGCGGATCGCCACCGTCTCGGTGGGCGAGCGGACGGTGCCGCTTGCCGTCGACACCTCGTACCTGCGCGAGCCGGGTGCTCGCCAGGGTTCCCGCCGGAGTGTGGTCGCTGTGTTCAGCGACATTTCCGAGCTGGAAAGCCTGCGCATCAAGGAAACCGAGCTTGCCAGGGATCTCGAGGCCAAGCACCGGGAATTGCGCGAAGCCTATCGCGGTGTCGAAGCGCGCAATCTCGAGCTCGGGGACCTGCTGCGAAAAATCCGGGCTGTGCGGCGCGTCGCCATGGCATGCGGGGCGGTACTGGCCTGCGGGATCGGGACCTGGCTGTGGAGCGAGACTCCGGCCGTCCTCTTCGGCAGCACACCGGTGCAGGTGGCGAAGGCCGACGGCGGGAAGCGCGTCGTCGTCGTCGAGCCGACCCGCATCGCCTCGACGATCACGGTGCCCAGCACGATCGAACCGCTGCGCGAGGTGGTGGTCACCAGTCCGATCGAAGCGAAGGTCGGGGCTGTGCACACAGCGGTCGGGGAGCATGTCGTCGCCGGCCAGCCGCTGCTGGACCTCGACGTGACCGAGGTCCGGATCGAGCGCCGGAAGGCGGAGGTGGCCTATCTCAAGGCGAAGGCCCGGGTGGACACGCTCGCTGACTGGTCGAACAGCGCCGAAGTATCCAAGGCGAAGCGGGCCATGACCAAGGCGCGGATCGCGATCGAGGCAACCAACACCAAGCTCGAGGAGGTCTCGTTCCTGGTGAAGGAGGGGCTGGCGCCGTCCGCGCGACAGGCCGCTGCGGAACGCGAGCAGCGCGTGCGCCTGCTCGACCTGGAGTCGGTCGAGCAGAACCTGACCGCGACGCTTGCCAAGGGCGGCGAGAATCGCGAGGTGGCCGGCCTGGAACTGGAAACCGCCAGCGGCGAGCTTGAGCGGCTCGACGCGATCCTCCGGAACGCAACAATTGCCGCGCCCGTCGCGGGGGTCGTACTGCGCCTTGGCAGCGGCCCCATGCGACGGGGAGAGCCGCTGTCGGAGGGCACCTCGATCGAGGCCGGGCAGCACCTCGTCACGATCGGGGACATGGCGGGCGTCACGGTGTCGGGGCGCGTCGACGAGGTGGATGTTCGTCGCCTCGCAGCGGGGGGTGTGGTGCGGATTTCCGGCCCTGCCTTTCCGGGAATCGTGCTGGAGGGCCAGGTGACGCGTGTCTCTTCGCAGGCGTTCCGGCCGGCCGGCCGGACGAGCGTGCCGACCTTCGGAATCACCGCTGCGGTGGAGCGGCTGAACGCGGAGCAGCGCAAGGGGATGCGTCTCGGTATGTCGGCCGACCTGGAGATCGTCGTGTATGAAAACGACGCGGCGCTGGTGGTGCCGGTTCGCGCTGTGGATCTCTCGCAGGGCAGCCCGCGGGTGCGCGTGCATGACCCGGCAACGGGAAACGAGCGGGTCGTCCAGGTCGCGACCGGAATCACCACGGTGGGTGCGGTCGAGATCGTGAGCGGCCTCACGAGCGGCGACCGCGTGGTCGTGCCATGATGGCGGCTGAGCCGGCCTCTCGGAGGCGCAGGACGTCGCGACTTTTCAATCGGGCCCACCTGGAGGAGGCCTGTTCGAGCCTGCTGAGCGCGCGGCATCGCACCGCCCCGGCGCTGATCGGGATCGCGATCGGCGTGGCCTCGGTGAGCAGCATGATTTCGGTCGGATCGGTCGCGAAGACCGAGGCGGTCCGGCAGTTCCAGGAACTCGGTACTGACATCGTGAACATCCGGCTGCGCGCGCGGGGCGAGGGCGGAGGACGCATTGCGATCGGGCTGGCCGATGCCGAAGGGATCGTGGCGTTGTCCGGCATCCGCCGTGCCGCGCCCTACACCGAGGCCGCGGTCCCTGCCGTGCTCGGCGGTACGGAGACGGAATCCGTGCGCGTCATCGGGGCCACAGGGGAGCTCGCGGCACTCGCGCGGCTGGAACTCGCGGAGGGCCGCTTCGTCTCGAAGCTCGATGGCGGCCAGTATTTCTGCACAGTTGGGTTCGAGGTCGCGAACAAGCTCCGGGAAGCCACCGGCGGCCGGATCATCGGCGCGAAGGTCCGCCTCCGCGAGACCGTCTTTACCGTCGTCGGGGCGCTACGCCGGTCGGCGGTGGGCCAGCGACCGTTCGAGCCGAACCTGGCCGTCTTCCTGCCCGTCGCCACGGCAGGGCGCATTACGCCGGAGGAAACCCTTCGGAATATCCTGGCGCAGACCGCCGCGGACACCGACTATCGGGCGGCGACCCGCGAGATCGTCTCATATTTCCGGGAACGGGTGCCGAGAGCCCAGGTGCAGGTGCGGAGTCCCGAGGCGCTGATCGAGCAATTGCACCGCCAGATGCGCCTCTACACCCTGCTGCTCGGGGCGATCGGCGGCATCTCGCTCCTCGTCGGCGGTATCGGCGTGATGAACGTAATGCTCGTCGCGGTAACCGAGCGCCGAAAGGAAATCGGGGTCCGGCGGGCGCTGGGGGCGACACGCTGGGACATCCAGGCGCAGTTTCTCACCGAATCGGCGGTCCTGTCGTTGCTGGGCGGTCTCGTCGGGGTGGTCCTGGGGCTCGGGGCGACCTGGGGGATCTGCCATTTCAGCGGCTGGACATTCGCGCTCTCGGCGGGCGGCACCGTGCTCGGCGCCATCGTGGCAGGCGGCTCGGGAATCTTCTTCGGTTTCTATCCCGCCCACCGGGCCGCCGGGCTTGATCCTGTCGCCGCACTGCAGGGCGAATAATCCGGTGTTGCTCCCGGCACCATGGCGGGGCCGCTCGATCCGGAGAGGCGCAAGGTCAAAAGGGTTCCTTGTAGCTAGTGTCCTGTCATTCATCAAGTGTCGGATAAAGACGTTTCAACTTCACGCGGGCGTCGTCGGTGGTGAACTGCCAGTTGACCTTGCTCTGGATGCGGTCTCGGTCCGCCTGCCAAGCCGCGACCTCGTCGCGCAGGACCTCAAGGGAGGCGATGCGGCGGTTGAGGCACTGACGGGTCATGACGTTGAGTTCGACCTCGGCGACGTTGAGCCAACTGCCGTGCTTGGGCGTATAGACGAACTCGAAGCGGTTCCACAGGGCCTTGGCCTCGGCCGGCGGAAAGGCCTCGTAGAGGGCGCCGGGGCGGTGGGTGTTCAGGTTGTCCATCAACAGCGTGATCCTCTTGGCACCGGGGTAGCGCTCGGCGATGTCGTTGAGGAAGTGCGCCCAGTCGGTTTTGGTTCTGCGCGCCGTCACCTTGGTCATGCGCCGCCCGGCCAGGGGTTCGGTCGCCATGAACACGTTGCAGCTTCCGCAGCGTCGGTACTCGTAGTCCTCGCGCGCCGGGCGACCCGGCGCCGCGCGAACCGGTTCGCGTGTCTCGCTGACCAGTTGCCGGGGCGTCTCGTCCATGCACACCACCGGAAAGGTCGCATCGTAGGGACGCCGGTAGATGTCGAGTACCTTCTCCATCGCCGCGGCGAAGTCCGCGTTGCCCTGTGGGGGAATCACCCAGCCGACGCGTCGCCACGGCTTGATTGCGTTTTTTTTAGGACCCGGCGCACCGTCTCGTGCGACACACTGTCGATGTGGCCGAGCTCCACGACACGGTCCGCCAGCAACCGTAGCGACCACTGCGAGTAGCCCTCCGGCGGCTCGGCGCAGCTCAGTGCCACCAGGCGCGCCTCGAACTCGCCGTCGGCCTTGCGCACGTAGCTGGGACGGCGACCTTGTCGGCCGCCGAGCGCCGCCTCCATGCCCGCCTCGACGAAACGCTTCTTGACCCGATCCACCTTGCGCGCACTGATGCGCAGGATCTCGGCAATGGCCTCCCCGCGCGCCCGGTGCTCGTTGAACTCGCCCTCGTCGCAGTTGAGCAGGATCAGCGCGTTGATCACTTTCTGCGATTGATGCGAGCCCTTGCGCGTGACCCCCGCGAGCTCGTCCCGCTCCTCCTTCTCCAAGGTCACCACGTAACGCTTCATCCCGACCTCCTCGCCGTCGTTGGACGACGAGAAAGCTACCATAAAATATACGACATATCATGTATGACAGGACACTCGGTCCTGTGGACGGATTTGATCAAGGTGAATGGAGCGGCGGGTGCGACGATAGAGCTGAAGTTGGCGCGGTCTTTTCTCAGCGTAGGGCGATGCGTTTGAATCGCTTGAGCTTCCCGACGGCCTGTTCGATGCGGGCCCGTCCCCTGTAGAACGTCCTTGCGAAGTGCTTTGGCCTGTTTTTGGTGTTCTTTCGATAGGGAATGACGGTCAGGGAGCCTCTTTTCCGGGCGAGTTGGCGGTTTCCGGCGCTGTCATAGCCCTTGTCAGCGACGATGACGCGGGGCCGGACATCCGGTCCGAGGTCCATCAGGGTTTCGAAATGCGGACTGTCGCCAGCCTCGCCGCCGGTCAGGTCGAAGGCGATCGGCAGGCCGTCGAAGTCGGTTTTCAGGTGGATTTTCGTGCCGAAGCCGCTGCGTGAGCGTCCGAGGGCCTGATTCTCCTGCCCCCTTTTGCGCCGGCCGCCGATACATGCGCGCGGGTCACGGTGGAATCGAACATCTGAACCAGGGGCGCCGTGCCGCTCAAATCCGCCAGCGTGGCGAAAAAGTCCTCGAACACGCCCGACCGGCTCAGACGGTGAAAGCGCCGCCATACCGTGTTCCAGCGCCCGAAGCGCTCCGGCAGCGCCCGCCAGGTGATGTTGTGCACCGCAAAGTAGTGCAGAGCCTCCAGAAACAGACGGTCGTCCTTCGCCTTCGCACCCCGCCTCGGCAGGCAAAGCCGGAAAACCTCCAGCGCCACCTCCCAATCCGCCTCCGTCATCTTCGTGGACATCGCCGAACCCCAATATCGTCGACATCCCATGAATCAGACAAATCCTCTCCCGTGAATCCCCAAACCGATACCTGAGTCAAATCGTCCACAGGACCTAATGCCTGCCAGGAACAAGTTGCGTGAAGAATGGACGTCCAGGCGCATCCTTATCCGGCCATCATGGACGCGATAACCTGTCCGACCCGCTCCGCAGCCGCCTCGACTTCGGCGTCCCCGACATGGGCGTAGCGCATGGTCATGCGAACGTCGCTGTGACCGAGCAGGCGGGCGGTGACGGGCAGCGGCACCCCGTTCAATACCGCCTGGCTGGCGACGGTATGGCGAAAGTCGTGAAGCCGGACATCTCCGATGCCGGCCTCGCTTCGGACCCGATACCAGAGCGGGAGCCCATGGTCCTGCGGCCGGGACGTGTCTTTGACGGAGGGGAAGACCCAAGGGCCGTTGCCCTGCTGAAACCGGTGCTCCACGATGTCCAGCGCCCGAGCATTCAGCAGGACGGTTCTCGGCCCGGTCTTGCTGTCGGTTAGCGCCAATTTGTTGTCATCGACCTCGGACCACCGCAAGCCGACGATCTCACTCTTGCGGCACCCGCTCAAAAGCAGAAGCCGGATGATATCGGCTTGCTGGCGGCTGCCCTTTCGCGTTTGCCGGTCCAGGACCCGATGCAGTCGGCCGATCTCCTCGCGGGACAGGAAGCGGGTGA
Source organism: Alphaproteobacteria bacterium (assembly GCA_965261985.1). Lineage (GTDB taxonomy): Bacteria > Pseudomonadota > Alphaproteobacteria > Bin95 > Bin95 > Bin95. The sequence continues at coordinate 825,465 of OZ253490.1, read as the reverse complement.
GCGCGGAACGCCGGCTTCTTTGTATACCGCTTGCCGGGTTCTCGTCGATGTGCTTACAGGCAATCGCAAAGTTCATGATCTGCCGAAGCACGTCGAGAGTACGATTGGCGCCGCCCGGGGCGGTCCGGCTGAATGCATCGAACCAGCGCCCGACCTGTGCCGGGGTAATGCGGTCGAGCGGCTTCTGCCGGCAAGCGCTGCAATTCCCCTACACGGCTCCTGGACGGCAATGCATGGCAGCTATCCGGGACTGCGGAGCGCTTCGTCGGCACAAGCGCCGTCATGGATCGCGGCGCTCAGGGCGGCGGCGAACCTGCCCGGTTGCGGGTGCTGCCAAAGGTTGCGGCCGATCGCGGCGCCGGCGGCGCCGGACCGGACAGCGTCCCGCACCGCAGAGAGCACCTCGTCATCCGAACTGTTCCGCTTGCCTCCCTGTACGACAACGGGGCAGTAACAGGCTTCCGTCACTTCGCGGAAGGATTCCGCCGAACCGGTATAAACCGTCTTGATGGCGTCCGCGCCGGCTTCCGCACCGAGACGGGCGGCTATGGCGATGTTCTGCGGCGTGTGCAGGTCGGGCCGCCCGAACCCGCCGGGTATCATCTCGGCGAGCAGCAGCAGGCCCCAGTTCCGGCAGCCGGAGGCCAGCCGTGCGAGGTTGCCCATGGTCGCGGCCTCGCAGGCGGCGCCGGGAAAGCCCATGCAGGCGACGCCGTCGGCGCCGAGGCGCAAGGCGTCCTCGACCGAGAACAGGAGCGGCCAGTCCCCCTTGCCGTCGGAGAGCGCCGTCGGCCCGCCGTCGACCCGGAGAAACAGCCCGGCGCGCCCGAAGGAAGCGCCGAAACGGCGCGCGACCCCGAAGGTCGCGATTACGGCGTCGGCGCCGCCGGCGACCACGGTCTCGACGACCCCGCCCGGGTCGCGGAGAGACGGCCCGACATCCATGAACATGGCGTGATCGACCGCCGCGATCAGCGTCCGGCCGTCCGGGCGGAAGACCCTGCGCGCCCTGGGAACGTCCGGTGGGGCGGGTATCGTTCTCATCCCGTCCGCCTCACGGGTCCGGATGCCGGACCACCACGCGCTGCACGGCGCCGGCAGGCGTGCGGGGCAGTTCCGCCGCGAGTTCGGACAAGGCGATGACCTTCGAGACGAGGGGCTTCAGGTCGACGGAACCGTTCGAGATCAGGGCGACGGCTGCGCGGAAGTCCTCCGCGGTCTTGCCGACGGAACCTTCGAGGGTCACTTCCCGGTCGTGGAGAAGGTTCCACGGCATCTGGAGAGTCTTGGGCGGGCGGGTGGCGGCAAACAGGATCACCCGTCCCGACGTCCCCGCCAGCCGCAGCGCGGTTTCGCCCGCGCTCCTGGAGCTCGCCGCGACGAACACCGCATCCGCGCCGCGTCCGCCGGTCCGGCGCTTCTCCGCGTCCTCTGCGTCTTCCCTGGAGACGTCGATTGTGCAATCGGCGCCGAGGCGCTGCGCGAGACGCAAGCGCGCCCTGTCGCGGTCGAGGACCAGGACCTCGGCGCCCCGCATCCTGCCCAGGAGCAGATGGAGCAATCCCATGGTCCCCGCTCCCAGGATCGCGACTGCGTCTCCGGGCCGGATCCGTCCGCGCTCCATCGAGTGGATGCAGCAGGCCAAGGGCTCCGCCAGCGCCGCCTCCTCGGGCGGAACCCGCCCGGAATAGCGGTAGAGGCGACCGGCCGGAGCGGTCACGAACTCTGCAAAGCCGCCGCCGACGATCCGGTAACCCCGGCAGCGCGCATCGTAGCGGCGGTCGCAGAGATGGCTGTTGCCCCGGATGCAGCTGTAGCACCGGCCGCACCGGTTGACGGCATCCAGCACGACCCGGTCGCCGGCCTCGAGCCCGCAACCCTTGTCCGCGGCCTCGACCACGGTCCCGGACACCTCGTGCCCCCCGATCACCGGAAAGGGGATCGCCACGTCCCCGGAGAATATCCTGCGTTCGGTGGTGCAGATCGCGGCGGCCCGGGCCCGGAGGACGACCTCCCCCAGTGCCGGCTCGAACCGGTCGAGTTCCCGGATCGATCCCTGTCCGGAGTCGGTCATGACGAAGGCCCGCATCCTGGTGTCCATCTCGAACGTCCCCGCCTGCTTCTCAGGGCCGCGCACCCCGCTTCCGCCGCATCTCCGCGGCTTCACGAAGTCGGGCCCCTGACGAACATGTGGGAACGAACATGCCCTGCCGCAATTGGATCCGGCAGGTCTCCCGAATCCCGGAGGCGCCGGCCCGAATGAACTGAACCCGGCGCGCCCGCCGACCTCATCCACGGGCAGGGCAAGTCCGCGCGGACGGGGCGTTACAGATCGCCGGGTCGGGCCATGCGGTAACCGACCCCGCGCACGTTGAAGACCAGGGCCGGGCAGCGGCCATCGTCGCCGAGCTTGCTGCGCAGCCGCTTGATGTAGGCACGCACGATCTTGGGATCGGCGTTGCTGCGGCGGAACCAAACTTGGCGCAGCAGGGATTCGTGGGTCAGGACCCGGCCCGCCCCCTGCGAAAGCACGCGCAGGAGCTCGTATTCGGTCGCAGTCAGCGTCACCTGGCATCCGGCCACGGTGACCTGCCGCCGATCGTAGTCGATGGCAAGGTCGCCCAGCACGAAAGGCTGGGGGTCGGCGCGCCGGCGCAGCGCCGCCCGGATCCGCGCCGTCAGCTCGGTCGGCGAGAAGGGCTTGACGATGTAGTCCGACGCGCCCGCCTCGAGCGCCCGCGCGATGGTCTCGTCGCGGCCGTAGCCCGAGATGAAGATCACCGGCAGGTCGGCGAGCTCCGGGACGGTCTGCATCAGCTCGATGCCGTCGGTCCCGGGCAGCATCAGGTCGAGCAGGACCAGCGCGGGCTTCTCGGTGCGGATGATGTGCCCGAGCGCGCCATGGTCGCCGGTGACCAGCGGGGAGTAGCCCGCCTCGGCCAGCGTGTCGCGGACATGGCGCAGGGTCTGCGGATCGTCGTCGACCGCCAGGATGCGGTCGGGCTCGCGTCCCTGCCGGGGCGCCGGCCGGCCCGGGGCGGCACCGGGGGCGGGGCCGGGGGCGCCCGCCTCCCCTGCCACCGGCAGCGTGAAGGTGAAGCGGGCGCCGAGGCCCACGCCGCCGCTCTCGGCCCGGATGCGCCCGCCATGGGCCTCGACCAGCCCCTTGCAGATGGCGAGGCCGAGCCCCGACCCGCCGGTCCCGCGCTCGCCGACCGCGGCCCCGGAATACTTGCGGAACAGCTGCGCCAGGCGCTCGGGCGCGATGCCCCTGCCGTCGTCGGCAACCGAGACCGCGACATGCACCCCGTCGCGCTCGGCCGCGACCCGGATCGGCGAGGACTCCGGCGCCTGCCGCGCGGCGTTCGCCAGCAGGTTGTTCAGCACCTGCTCGACGCGCTGGCGGTCGGCCATGACGCGCGGCAGGTCCGGCGACAGGTCGATCGTCACCGTGTGGCGCCCGCCGCCGGAGAGGAAGGTGGTGCGCGCCCGGTCGACCAGCGCCGCCACCTCCGAGGGCTCGGACGAGACCGAGAGCGTGCCGGTGTCGATGCGCCCGGCGTCGAGCAGGTCGGCGATCAGGCCGATCATGCGGTCGGCCTGGTCGTCGACGATGCGGATGAACTCGCGGGTCTCGGCCGGCGCGAACTGCCGCGAGGCGCCGAGCAGCGCGCCGGTCGAGCCCTTGATGGAGGTCAGCGGCACGCGCAGCTCGTGGCTGACCATGCCGAGGAACTCGGCGCGCTGGCGCTCCAGCTCCTCGAGCGGCGCGAGGTCCTGCATGGTGACCACCACCGACGCGACCGCGCCGTCCTCGGCATGGATCGGCGTGGCGTTGATGAGCGTCGTCACGCTGCGCCCGTCGGGGACCGAGAGTGCAATTTCCTCGGCGCGCACCGTCTCGGCGCCGCTCAGCGCGCCCGCGAGCGGGAGCTGGTCGAGGGCGATTTCGCGCCCGTCGGCGCGCCGGTAGGTGATGACCTCAAGCAGCTGCTCCGCGGACTGGTCGGGGGTGCACAGACTCTCGACGATCCGCCTGGCCTCGCGGTTGAGCGAGGCCAGGCGGCCGGTGCCGACGTCGAACACCACGACGCCGACCGGCGAGGTCTCGATCAGCGCCTCGAGGTCGGCGCGGGCGCGCTGCTCGGCGCGGTAGGTCCGCGCATTGGCGATCGCGGTCGCGGCCTGCGAGGCGAACAGCACCAGGATCTCCTCGTCCTCGTCGGTGAAGGCCTCCCCGCCCTCCTTCTCGACGAGATAGAAGTTGCCGACATGGATGCCGCGATGGCGCATCGGCGTGCCCTGGAAGGTCTTCGACGGCAGCCGGTCGATGGGGAAGCCGAGCGTCTGCACATAGGCCGGGACGTCGGCGATCCGGAGCGGCCCCTCAAGGTCGCGGAAGTGCTCGAAGAGGCGCGGGCCCTCGGACCATTCCACCATGGCCCGGTGCTCCGCCTCGGTGAAGCCCGAGGTGACGAAGTCCTGCGGCGCGCCCGCCTCGTCGATGGTGGCGATGGCGCCGAAGTGGGCGCCGGTCAGCGACCGGGCGCTCTCGACCACCTCGCGGAGCACCGTCTCGAGGTCGAGGCTGGCGCTGATCCGCAGGCTTGCCGCGCTGAGCGCCGAGATGCGCTCGCGGAGCGCCGCGATCTCGGCTGCCGTCGGTCCGCCGTCGCTCATCCCAACCTCCCTGCACCCGCCGCCTAGATTCGGCCGGTCCGGTTCGGGTCGAAATCGGACAAATCGCGTGGAATTTACTTATCTTTCCCAAGAAAGGACGCCAATGTCACACAAACTGTCCGGGCACACAACTGCATTCGTGTGCGGACGGCTGCGGCAGGTGCGCATGAAGTGTGGAGGGCTTCGGAGACCTCGGCGAGCGGCCTTATGCGATCCGGGCTCGGGGAGATGGAGTCGCCGGGAGGTCGGCGGGTGCGAGCCGCTCTCGGCATGTTGGCCACCCCGGCGCCCAGCGGCCGCCTGTCCTCGTTGTGGTCGGCTTTCACGGCAGGTGCACAGCCGTTATCGGCGTGGACTGACAGATCTTCCGGCACACGGCCGCGAAGTGAAGATTTCTCTTGCCGTCCGGCGTTTTCGGTGTCGGACGAGCCGTTGCCGGACGGCGCTTTTCGCGGAACGGGTTTCCTCCGAGGTCACCAGTCCCCATGCACGACGAACCTCCCGATTACAGGGCCTGGTGGTCCAGGTGGGTCTCATGTTGGGCGGAAGGCCGGCGCAGGCGTTGGCAGAGCGGCTGTTGCTGCCGGTGAGCAGGGATACGTTCCTTCGGAGCGTGCGTGCTGCTTCGCGCTGCGCACCGGAACAGCTGCGCGTGATCGGGATTGACGATTGGGCCTGGCGACGCGGTCGGCGGTACGGAACCCTGATCTGCGATCTGGAACGGCGACGGATCGTCGACCTTCTTCCGGACCGCGAACCTGCCACGGTCGAGGCCTGGCTAGCCCGCCACCCCGGGGTCGAGATCGTGGCCCGCGACCGCGATGGCGGTTACGGTCGCGCCGTTTCCCGGGCTCTTCCGAACGCGGTGCAGGTCGCGGACCGGTGGCATCTGCTCGACAATTGCGGGAAGGCCTTCCTGGCCGCGGTCCGTCGTTCGATGCCCGACATCCGAAAGGCCTTCGGTTCCCGTGCCATCGATCCCGACCTGCTGACGGGAGCCGAGAGGCTTCTGTATGAAGGCTTCCAGCGCCGCCAGCAGACCAACTCGACGGTTCGGCGCATGGCCGGCGACGGTGTACCGATCAAGCAGATCGTCCGCATGACCGGATTGAGCCGCAATCTCGTTCGCCAGATCCTGCGCGGTGAACGCGAGGACGCGTTCCGGTTGCGACAGAGCAGTCTCGAGCCGTGGTTGCCCCGGCTCACGAGGGAATGGGAAGGCGGTTGCCGGAATGGTGCCGAACTGTGGCGCCGTCTTCGCACAAAGGGGTTCGGGGGAAGCCTGCGCGTCGTCGGCGAATGGGCGACACGACAGCGGCGCGCAGGATTGCCTGCATGATGACGACGGCGCGCGATCGTCTCTCAAGGTCCGATGCTATCACCGTGGCCCGGATCGAAGCCGCCGTTCCGGATCTTGCCGCGGCCAGCGCCTTGGCCGGGCGCTTCGTCAACATGGTCAGAAACGGTGAACACGACCATCTCGAAGAATGGCTGAGCGAGGCCAAAGGCAGCCTTCTCGCATCCCTCGCCCGTGGTCTGAACGCCGACAGGCATGCGGTTCTGGCAGCCCTTCGCGAGCCGTGGTCCAACGGGCAAACGGAAGGCCAGATCAACAAGCTGAAGGCCCTCAAGCGCCAGATGTATGGACGCGCCAACCTCGACCTGCTGCGAGCACGCCTCGCCGCCGCCGCCTGACGAAACGTCATCGAAAGTGAGTCAGACCCAGGCTTTTACCCTTCAGGATCCGGCAGGATCAACTGCTTGCGGCGCCGATCGGCGTCGAAACCACGCGCCGAGCAACAATGAAGCCGACCTTCGGGCCTTCGAGCCGATCCCCTGCCCGGAAATCGGCCTCCGGGGTGGCGTTCAACGCCAATTTCTGCCGCAACCCGATGGGCCCCGGTTTCGGGCCGGCCCCCGATCTCGACAGCTATGCGAAGCGCTCAACACCCTGCCGTCCATGATTGCGTCGATGGCTTGCCCGACCCGCTCCGCGGCCGCCTCGATCTCACGGTCTCCGACATGGGCGTAGCGCATGGTCATGCGCACGTCGCTGTGTCCGAGCAGGCGGGCGGTGACGGGCAAGGGCACGCCGTTCAGCACAGCCTGGCTGGCGACGGTATGGCGGAGGTCGTGCAGGCGGACGTCCTCGATGCCGGCCTCGCGCCGCACCCGATACCAGAGCGGCACATTGGTGTCCTGGGGCCGGGCCGGGTCCCTGACGGAGGGGAAGACCCAGGGGCCGTTGCCCTGCGCCATGCGGCGTTCGACGATCTCCTGCGCCTTGGCATTCAGCAGGACGGTTCTCGGCCCGGTCTTGCTGTCGCGGAGTTCGAGCCGGTCGCCCTTCGCCTCGTCCCGGCGGAGACGGACGATCTCGTTCTTGCGGCAGCCGGTCAGCAGCAGCAGGCGGATGATGTCGGCCTGCTGCGCATGTGAGCGGGAGCTCCCGGCGTGGCGGTCCAGCACCCGGTGCAGGCGGCGGATCTCCTCGCGGGACAGGAAGCGGGTGAGCCGGGCCTCGGGATTGCGCCGGATGCCGCGCGCCGGGTTGGCCTCGATATGGCCGCAGGACACGGCATGGTTGAGGATCTGTCCGAGCAGGGTCAGCGCCCTGTTGGCATTTCCGGGCGTAGTTCTGCTGCAGTCCTCGAACCAGAGGAGCGCCATGCTGCGGGCGATGCGGTCGAGGCGCCGGGACCCGAAGGCCGGAAGCAGCTCGCGTTTCAGGAGGCTGCCATAGTTCTTTTGCGTCGTCGGCTTGCAGCGGTCGTAGCAGACCGCCTTCCAAGGGCCGGCGACGAAATCCCGGAAGAGCGGCGCCGCCTCGCGAGAGGTATCGTCTGCAGCGCGTCGATCAAGGTGAGATTCCGCGTCGATCTGGATGAGACGGGGACGGCGGGCCGAGACGGAGGGAGGGCGTAGCCCGACTGGAGTCTCGGCCCGCCGTCGCGCGAAGATTTCGCGCCGTGCCTCATGGCGTTGGCGGTCGGTCGGGGACCATGCTCGTGTTTTTTCTCAGTTGGGGAGCACGGGGTGCCCGGTCGCCACATCACCGATCGCCGGATGAGGCTATTCATGACCCTGAAGAAGACCCACACGATAGAGATCGCGGCCGCGAAGTCGGGCTTCAGCCGCGCCACGGGCTACAGGCATGCCCGCGATCCATCCCTTGGCGAGTGTCAGACGGCGCCGCGTGGCCGGCGTCGTCCGGACCCGCTTGGCGAGGTGTTCGAGGCCGAGGTCGTGCCGATCCTGAAGCGCAGTCCGGGGATCCGCCCGATCGGCGTGTTCCGGGAGCTGATGCGGCAACACCCGGATCTGGACCCCGGCGTCCGGCGCACGCTGGAACGGCGGATCTGTTGATCGGCGTGGAATATTGACCCCCGATTGGGGGTAATCGGCGTCCAAAATTGACCCCCCCATGGTTTGTTCCCATGAACGCACCTTGTCATTGGACGGACGAGGTGAGGGGGAGATGCTGGTAGTGGAAACGATCGCACGGATCCGTCGGGATCATCTGGTGAGGGGCGTTCCGATCAAGACGATCGCCCGGGATTTGAGGGTTTCGAAGAACACGGTGCGCAAGGTGGTGCGGGGCGATGAGACCTCGTACAGCTACGAGCGCAAGATCCAGCCGATGCCGAAGCTTGGACCGTGGGTGGATGAGCTCGAGCGCCAGCTGAAGGCCAACGAGAAGAAGGCGCGCCGGGATCGGCTGTCTCTGCTGCGGATTCATGAAGACCTTGCGTCTCTGGGCTATGAGGGCGGCTACGACGCGGTGCGCCGCTATGCCAGGGTCTGGCGGCGCCGGCACCGGCTGTTGTCGTCGTCCGAGGCCTATGTGCCGCTGATCTTCGATCCGGGCGAGGCCTACCAGTTCGACTGGAGCCACGAATACGCGGTGTTGTCGGGCACGACGACCAGGGTGAAGGCGGCGCACATGCGGCTGTGTCACAGCCGCATGCAGCTGGTCCAGATCTTCCCGCGCGAGAGCCAGGAGATGGTGTTCGAGGCGCACGAGCGCGCGTTCCGCTTCTTCGGCGGGGTCTGCCGGCGCGGCATCTACGACAACATGAAGACGGCGGTGAGCACGGTGTTCGTGGGCAAGAAGCGGGACTACAACCGCCGCTTCCAGGAGATGTGTACCCACCATCTGGTGGAGCCTGTGGCGTGCACGCCCGGGGCTGGCTGGGAGAAGGGGCAGGTCGAGAGACAGGTGGGTGACGTTCGCGGCCGCCTGTTCGTGCCCAGCCCGCGGGGCCGCTCCTACGCCGAGATCAACGAGTGGCTCATGGATCGGTGCATCGAGGACGCCAGGAAGCGTCCGCATCCGACGATCCCGGGCAAGACGGTGTGGCAGGTGTTCGAGGAGGAGCGGCCCTTCCTGACAGCGTATCGCGGCCCCTTCGACGGCTTCCACGCCACTGAGGTAGCGGTCTCCAAGACTTGTCTGGTGCGCTTCGACAACAACCAGTACAGCGTGGCGGCCCGCGCGGTCGGGCGACCGGTGGACGTGCGGGCCTATGCCGATCGGATCGTCATCCGCCAGGACGGCGAGATCGTCGCCGAGCATCCCCGCAGCTTCGGGCGCGGCCGGATCGTCTACGATCCGTGGCACTACGTGCCGATTCTGACGAAGAAGCCCGGCGCGCTGCGCAATGGCGCGCCCTTCAAGGGCTGGCAGTTGCCTAACGCGCTCGGGCGCCTGCGGACCCGGCTTTCCGCCCGCGACGACGGCGACCGGCAGTTCGTCAAGGTTCTCGCGGCGGTGCTGGAGGACGGGCTGGAGGCGGTCGAGGCGGCCTGTGCCGAGGCGCTCGACAGCGGCGCCTGCAGCGCCGACGTCGTGCTCAACATCCTGGCCCGGCGGTGCCAGCCGGCGCCGCCGGCGACCATCCCGACGCCCGAGGGCCTGCGGCTTCGCCACCAGCCGGTGGCCGACTGTCGGCGCTACGACCGCCTGAGGGGGGCCGGCCATGGAGCGTCATGAGGTGCTGGCGATGATGACAACGCTGAAGCTCGCGGGGATGCGCGCCGCCTATGACGACATCCTCGCCGACGGGCTCAAGCGCCGTCATCCGGTGCAACAGATCTTCGGCGCTCTGCTGAGGGCCGAGATCGCCGACAAGACGGCACGCTCGATCAAGTACCAGATGGCGTCCGCCAGGCTGCCGGCGGCCAAGGAGCTGGCCGAGTTCGACTTCGCCGCCTCGCCGGTCAACGAGCCCCTGATCCGCGACCTCGCAATGGGCGGCTTCCTGGAAGCCAAGCGCAACATCGTGCTGGTCGGCGGCACCGGCACCGGCAAGACCCATCTCGCCGTCGCCATCGCGCGGTCCTGCATCCGCAAGGGCGCGCGCGGCCGCTTCTACAACGTCGTCGACCTGGTCAATCTCCTCGAGGCCGAGATCCGCTCCGGACGCCAGGGCCGCACCGCGGACCAGCTCACCCGGCGCGACTTCGTCATCCTCGACGAACTCGGCTACCTGCCCTTCGCCCAGGCCGGCGGGCAGCTGCTCTTCCACCTCATGAGCCGGCTCTACGAGCGCACCTCGATCGTCATCACCACCAACCTCGCCTTCGGCGAATGGCCGTCCGTCTTCGGCGACCCCAAGATGACCACAGCCCTGCTCGACCGCCTGACCCATCATTGCGAGATCATCGAGACCGGAAACGAGAGCTGGCGCTTCAAGAACCGCTCCTGACCCGGCGCCGACCGTCCCCGCGGCCCGGTTGCCCCGGTGGGCCAACAGGCACCCCCCACGCGGCTTCGCTCCGCGTAGCGCAGGGCGCTACACGAAGCCGCGCGGGTCCCCCCTGTTGACTACCGGGACAACCTCCGCCGTGCCACTCAGGGGGGTCAATATTGCACGCCGATCGGGGGTCAAACTTCAAAGCCGATTGACACGTCGATGCCGTCGAAGCGCCCCCGCAGCTCCGCCAGACCGGTCTCGACGGCCTTGAGGTCGCGGCGCATTTCGCCCAGCTCGTGGCGCAGGTCGCGTATGTCGGAGCGCAGCCAGACGAAGAGCGCCAGGACGATGGCAGGGGTAATCCAGGGGGCGAGTTGATCGAGCATGGAAGAATCCTCCTACCATGCCTGTCGCACCTTGTCCGCCGGATGGCCCGGACCGGACCATGGAAACCCCTTGCAGTGTCATTTGCCACTCATCCGCAATCTCCCCGATTGTCATGACAATCGGTTTGGCATAGGTTTCGTCCTTGAAAACAAGGTCAGCCGATGATGGTCCGGGGGGCGTGAGGCCCGGGAGGCCGTCCGCCCCTGAATGTTTCAGAACGGCTCCGGACGAGGTGTGACGGACCCCGACGGAGCGGACCCGGCTCAACAGCCGGGACCCCCTTATGCAAGCCCGCTACGATCCCGAAGGCGCTCTTCAGCGCCCGGCCGGAGGGAGTCCGGCCCCGACGCATACCGTCCGGCTGATCGACCTCCCGCAATACGACACCGACCGCGCTCCGATCGAGAAGCGCCTGACGGCGTTCCTGACCGGCCTGCGCGAACGGCGCCTGCTGCTGGTGTATTTCCGCGATCTGCGGAACGGGAGCGAAGGTCCGCTCCTGCGCCGCCTTACTCCTCGGCGGTCCTTCAGAAACTGCGGAGCAGGGCCCGACTGCTCCGGTACGGGTCGCTTCCCGACAAGGACCATCTTCGCATCAGGCGCCGGGCGGACGCCGTGGTCACGCGCCGGCACAAGGCCAACGGTCTGGGGCATCTGAAGGACAAGGGGGAGACGGAGCGCCTGCGCCCTCTCCTGGGCGATGTGCCGGCGGTGACGGTTTCCTCGGAGCACCGGGCCGACGAGATCGCGGCGTCCCTGCATGAGGAGATGCCCTGGATGGCGCCGGCGACGGAGGCGGCCTGGCAGGCCCTCCGGCGCAGCGCGCGCGAGGGAGGGCCGGTCCGGATCGGGCCGCTCCTCCTGGTCGGGCCTCCGGGCGTCGGCAAGACGGCCTGGGCCAACCGGCTCGCCGGGCGGCTGGGGACGGCCTCTTCCGTCATCGACGCCTCCCGGGGCCTGGCCTCGTTTTCGCTGGCCGGCACCGAGCGCGGCTGGGCCTCGGCGCAGCCCGGACGGCCGCTCGAGGCCATGCTCGATGCGCGGCTCGCCAATCCCGTCATCGTGGTGGACGAAGTGTGCAAGGCGAGCAGCATCCGGTCCACGGCCGGCGTCTCGGCGAGCTTCCTGCCGGCTTTGCTGGGCCTCCTGGAGCCGGAGAGCGCGCAGGCCTGGGACTGTCCGTATTTCCGGGTCCGGATCGACATGAGCCACCTGAGCTGGGTGATGACGGCGAACACGCTCGAGACCCTGCCGGAGCCGGTTCTGAGCCGCTGCCGGGTGCTGCACATCCCGGACGTGACGCCGGCGCAGCTGCAGGGCTTCGCGCGCCGCCAGGGAGAGGCGATGGAGCTTCCCGATGCGGCGGTGGACGCGGTGGCCGAAGTCGTCGCCCGGGCGACGGAGGTCCTGCGCCTCCGGCTCAGCCTGAGAGACGTCAACCGGATGCTGGAGAGGGCGCAGGACCTGGCCAGCCGTCCGACGCTGCATTGAGGCGCAACAGGAAGACAGGGGCGGAGCTTGCCGCAGGATTTCGCCTCCTGCCGGATTCGACCCCGAAAGCATGGCGCTTCTACGGGCGCGAGGCGGAGACGGCGCAGCTCCGGGCCGCCTTCCTCGCCCCGGAGTTCGACCTGGTCGCGATCCGGGGCGACCGGTGCGTGGGAAAGTCGCGCCTCCTGCACAAGGTCGTCCGCGGCCTGCCCGAAGACAGGCCGGTGGCCTGGCACAGCGCGTTCTCCAGCAACACCCCGGAGGAGGCCCGGGACGACCTCTTGCACAGTCTGGACAACTACTCCATCAGCGGCGCAGGCGGGAAAGGGATATCGAGGCTTCGTGACGCCGTCTCCTCCCTGCGGAGCATGCCGGAAATCCTGGAATACCTTCTCCGGGGCGGCGTCAGCGTGGCGATCGACTGGGCCGACCGCATGCAGCATGACGCGCTGTCCGGCCTGGTGCAGGAGATCGGGGACCTCGCCCGGAAGCTCCGCCGGGAAGATGCGGCGATCGCCGGCGCGACGGGCCCCCTGCTTGCGCGACGGGGCACGCTGGTGCTCCTGGGGATGGCGCATATCCGGATGCGGGCGCTGCTCGACGCCCTCGGGCCGTCGGCCGTCGGGCGCTCCATGCTGCTGGAGCCCTGGAATGCCGCGACGCTCGTCACGGTCGCCCGCGACCGGGGCTGGCTGGAACATCCGCGCCGTCTGGCGCTGGTCCGGACCGCGCTCGGCGGGCTGCCGATCGACTGGGAGCGGTTCGCAGAGACCCCGGCGGCCGATTTTGCGGCCTGGCCGGACGACGGCGGGTGGCGGTTCGAGTTCGCCCGCTATCTCATCGAGGAGGTGGTGCCGGACCAGGAGCAGAAGACCTGGGTAATGGTGCGCAGCGAAGACCCGCCCGAGGACTGGCGGATCCTGGAATATCTCGCCAGGGACGAAGAGAAGGAGATCGACACCGACGCCATCCACGCCGCCTTCCGGGACGTGCCGCCAGACCGCCTGGATGCCTGGCTCGCGGTCATGAAAGAAGACCTCGGGCTCATTGAGGAGGTCCCCGGATCCGGGGACAAGGCCGGCCGGCGCTGGAGGATCTGCGACCCCCGGCGGCGCTTCTGGGCCGACGTACTCCGGGAAACCGCCGAGGAAATACGGGAGCGATACGGCAGTTTCTTCGGGCGCTCCACCGAAAGGCTGGCGGACCGGCTGCGGTCCCTGGAGGACGCCGCCCTCGCGCAGCTGAAGCGCGAATGCGGCCCGGCCTGGCCGTCTGTGCCGACAGGGGGTCCCGGGGCACGGGTCCGCCCGCTCTCCCGGAAAACCGCCCCGGTCGAGCGGCGCGCTTTCGCGTTCGACGTGGCGGCGCCCGGTGTCCTGGAGGGCATGCTGATCCCCTATGGCGTCCCGATGTGCATCGGCGGCGCCTTCGACGAGATCTTCGAGCCCGGTTCCGTGCTGGCGAACGGCCTGCTGGTGAATGTCCGCCATGACTGGGGCAGCCATCTGGCCCGGTCCGGCCAGGGTCTGGAACTGAATGACGGTCCCGAAGGCATGCGCGCGACCGTGACCCTGCCGGACACGATCGACGGGCGCCGGGTCCGGGCGCGCGTTGAGGCGGGCGAGCTGACGGCGTTCAGCGCCGCGTTCCAGGCGATCGAGGAAGAATGGCCCGCTCCTCCTGCCGAGCCTGCCCCCGGATCCGGTCCGGGGCAAGCTCTCCCCGGATCGCAGGAGCCTGCCCCGGACTCGATCCGGGGGGACCGACGCATCGTCCGCCGGGCGCGGCTTGTCGGCTTGGCCCTGGTGGATCGCCCGGAGCACGAGACCCCGCTCGTCGACGGGGTCCGGGTGCGGCACTGATGGCGAGGGCGGACATTCCGGAGGCGCTGCGCGCCGGGGCGCGGGCTGCGCTCGCCGCCGACCGCAATGTCCGGGCGGTGCTGCTCTACGGCTCGCGCGCCCGGGGCGACCACGGCCCCGGAAGCGACTGGGACATCGCGGTGCTCACCCGCCGGGGCGGATGGCGGCTCCGCTCGCGCGAGCCCGTCGGCTGGGGAGAGAGGCCCGAATTCGAGACGCCCTTTTTCCTGCGCCTGTCGGAGGGCGAGCTGCGGCTGCGGAAGGATGCGGTCGGCCATCCGGCCTTCGCGGTGGCGCGCGACGGGGTGCTGCTGGCGGGCTCCTGGCGCCGTCCGGTTCCGGGGCGACCGCTGCCGATGGGGCCGGTCGACTATGCCCGCACGATCGACATGGCCCTGCGCAACCTCATGCAGGCCGTCTATGGCGCCTGCAGGCTGCTGACGGAGCCGGTTGACCCTGTGTTCCGCCGCCTCTGTTCTGCGCACGGGTTCCTCCGGGACTGCCACTGGATTTCCCGGCAGAGCGGCTGGGCGGCCTCGGGGCTGGCCGTGGCCGCCCTGGCGCGGTTCGCGACGCCCGGCACGCGCAAGCGGTCGCCGGAATGGCTGGCCCGCTCCATCCCCGACCCCGCTCTCGCCGCCGCCATTGCCGGCCTGGGCGGTCCCATCGCCGAAGAGGACGAGCGGGGGGAGCCGGTCTGTCGCCCCGAAGACTTCGAGGCGGCGTTGGTCCGCATCGCCCGGATTGCGGAGAGCCTGCCGGCGGAGCTTCTGGCGGCCGTCCGCGCCCCGCAGCTTCGGCGTCTGGCGCCGGGTCATGCGCTCCGGCAGGTCCGGTGCCTGCGCCGGATAGCCGGCGATTTGCGCGAGGCGCGCCTGGAACTGGCCGCCGGGGGGCCGGTCCCGGCGGATCTGGCTGTGAGCGCCCGGGCGCTGGAGGAATACGACCGCATGGCCCCCGCGTTCGAAGAGGCGGCCCGGGGCCTCATGGCCATCCCCCGCATCCTGAAGGCCGAAAGCGCCGGAGGCGCTGCGCGCCCGGCACGGTGAGGCCCGTCCCATGCGCATCCAGGTCCTCTCCGATCTCCATCTCGAATTCGGCGGCTCCGGAGTCCCCCGGCTTGCGCCGGGCGCGGAGGTCGTCGTCATGGCCGGCGATCTCGCGCCGGCGAAACGGCGCTCCGCGCGGCTCGCGGCCCGCGCCTGGAAGGACGCCGCGCACATCCTCTATGTGCCCGGCAACCATGAGTACTACGGGTCGCAGATCGCGAACGCGCAGCACATGCTGGCGCTCGACTGCGCCGATTGCGGCGTGACCCTGCTCGATACGGCAGCGGTGACGATCGGCCATGTGCGTTTCATCGGGGCCACGCTCTGGACCGATTTCCGCCTGGACGGCGAGCCGCGCGAGCTGGACGCCCATCATGCCGTCGGCCCGGGGCTCAACGACTTCGCCGGGGCGATCCGGGGCGCGTCGTGGAAGAGCTTCACCACCTGGGAAGCCGCGCACCGGCATGCCGCGGACCGCGCTTTCATCGAAGCCGAACTTGCGCAGGCCGAAAAGGACGGTCTTGAGACGGTGGTGGTGACCCATCATGCGCCGAGTCCTCGCTCGATCCATCCGCGCTTCGCCGGCGACGAGTGCAATCCGGGCTTCGCCTCGAACCTGGAGGCGATGATCCAGCGTTTCCAGCCCGCGCTCTGGGTTCACGGCCATGTCCACAACGCGGTCGATGAGCAGCTCGGCCGGACCCGGATCCTCGCCAATCCGCGCGGCTACGACAGGGCCGAGGCGATGGATTTCGTGCCGGACCTGGTCGTCGAGCTGTGAGAGAGCCCATGCGCATCCAGGTCCTCTCCGATCTCCATCTCGAATATGGCAGTGAAATCCCGCCGCTCGCCCCGGGGGCGGAGGTCGTCGTCCTGGCGGGCGACCTGGCGCCGGCGAAACACCGCGCGATCCGGTTCCCGGCCGAGATCTGGGAGGGCGCGGCGCATATCCTCTATGTCCCCGGCAACCACGAGTTCCACGGCTCCGATATCGAGGAGGCCCGGCGCCTGCTGGCGCTCGACTGCGCCGACTGCGGCGTGACCCTGCTCGACACGGCCGCCGTCACGATCGGCCATGTGCGCTTCATCGGAGCGACCCTCTGGACGGACTTTCTCCTGGACGGCCAGGCCCGCGAGGCGGACGCCCACAAGGCGGCCAGCGACCGGTTCAGCGATTTCAGCGGGGCGATCCGGGACTGGAATTCACCCGAAGGCGATGGGCTGCTGTCCACAAGGGAGACCGCGCGCCGCCACGCCCGGGACCGCGCCTTCATCGAAGCCGAGATCGCGGCGGCCCACGAGGCCGGCCTGAAGACCGTGGTCATCACCCACCATGCGCCGAGCCCGGTGGCGGTCCATTACCGCTATGCCGGGAGCCCGATCAATCCGGCCTACATCTCCGACCTGGACGCCATGATCGTGCATCTGCGCCCGGCGCTCTGGATCCACGGCCATGTCCACCACGCCGTCAGTGAGACGGTCGGACGGACATGGGTTCTCGCCAACCCGCTCGGCATCGGCCTCATGGAGGAGGCGGATTTCGTGCCGGACCTCGTCGTCGCACTGTGAAGGGACCCCCATGGGCTCTGTTGCAAAGTCCGTCTGGTTGGTGACGTGTCTGCGTTATCTGCTGCGAGGGGTTGAGGCATGAGCGACTTCAAGGGACGTCACTTCCGGGGGGAGATCGTGCTCTGGGCCGTGCGCTGGTACTGCCGGTACCCGATCAGCTACCGCGATCTCGAAACGATGATGACCGAACGCGGCGTCGCGGTCGACCACTCCACGATCTATCGTTGGGTGCAACGGTTCGCACCGGAGATGGAGAAACGTCTGCGCTGGCAGTGGCGCCGGCCGCAGTCGCGGAGTTGGCGCATCGACGAGACCTACATCAAGGTCCGTGGCAAGTGGGCGTATCTGTACCGGGCGGTGGACAAGCTCGGGAACACGATCGATTTCTATCTCTCGGCGACCCGCAACACCAAGGCAGCGAAGAGATTTCTCGGCAAGGCGCTGAGAGGATTGAAGGAGTGGGAGCAGCCCGAGGTGCTCAACACCGACAAGGCGCCGACCTATGCCGCTGCCATCGCGGAGCTCAAGGCCGAGGGGAAATGCCCAAAGGACACGAGGCACAGGCAGGTGAAATACCTCAACAACGTCGTCGAGGCCGACCACGGCAAGCTCAAGCTTCTGATCCGGCCCGTGCGCGGGTTCAAGACCTTGAAGACGGCCTATGCCACGATCAAGGGCTTCGAGGTGATGCGCGCATTGCGCAAAGGCCAGGCCGGGATTTTCAACTTCCAGGGCGGCATTGTCGGCGAGGCCCGGATCGTCGAGCGCGCCTTCGGCGTCGGTCCGTGCGCTCTGACCGAGGCCATGACATTGCTACAGGACCGTCTGGCCAATGCAGAAGCATGACGCCAGCACGATTGTCGTCCTGACCTGATTCACCCCTTCGCCAAGTTTGCAACAGAGCCAGCCAAAGTCCTCCGATCTCTGATCAAGGGAAAGCAGGCGTCAACACCTCATGCGTTCGCTGAATGTTCTTCAAGATGTCCATATGCGCGCTCGGGCCGTTTAGGCCAATTCCAGGCCGCCCGGTCAACGCTTCCGCCAGGGGATTATGCAAGATGGCCAAGGCGTTAGTGTCCGAACGGGAGCGCCTCCATCCTTGACGCTGTACCGGTCCGCCACTACGGTCTGCCTTCAACGCAAAACCGATGCTTGCTTGTCTTGAGCGCTTCGGAGCTTTCGGCCAGGCAATCCACCGGTATTCGATGTGAGGAGGAGAAGCTATGAAGACGTCTCTATCGACCTTGCATGCGATTGTCGCAGCTCTGTTGCTTTCGCTGGCGACAACGGGAGGAAACGCCGCCGCTTCCACCCTCGAGGAAGTGAAGGAACGCGGCACGGTAATCGCGGGCGTGCGCTTCGACAGCCCGCCCTACGGCTCCGTCGATGACGCCGGAAAGAACATCGGCTTCGATATCGACATGGCGAAGGAGGTCGCCGCGCGTCTCGGCGTCGATCTCGAGTTCGTCCAGGTGACCGGCAAGACCCGGATTCCGATGCTGGAGTCCGGCAAGATCGACATGCTCGTCGCGGCGACGACGCACACCCGCAAGAGGGACGCCGTCGTCGACTTCACCATCGCCTACTTCACGGACGGCCAGAAGATCATGGTGAAGAACGACAGCGGCATCCGCGGCGTGGACGACATCGGCACGAAGACCGTCGCCACCGTCCAGGGCACGACCGTGGAGGAACGCATTCGCGTCCTCGCTCCCGACGCCCGCATTCTCGTCTATCAGGAGTGGCCCCAGGCCTTCCTCGCGGCGAAGCAGGGACTGGCCGACGTCGTCACCTCCAGCGTCCTCATTCTCGGCAAGTTCGCGAACGAGGACCCGAGCTTCGAGATCGTCGGGCCGTTCCTCAGCGTCGAGCCGATCGCCATCGGCGTGCGCGAGAACGACTCCGACTGGCGCGACGCGCTGAACGCCGCGCTCCAGGACATGGCGCAGGACGGGGCCTACCAGGCCATCTTCAACGCGTGGTTCGGAAAGGAGAGCGGCTTCAGCATGCCCATGCAGATGCCCGCAATGTGGCCCTGAGCGGCATGCCCGATGCCGTTTGACAGGGGTCCGGCAAGCGTGAAGGCGGCGCCCGGTTCGGGCGCCGTTTTCCTTATGTGAGACCCATGCAGATCGACTGGGATTTCCTCTTCAGCCCGGCTGTCCTCGATGCCCTTCTGCACGGCCTCGGCGTCACGGTCGTCGTTTCGCTCTATTCCGCCATGGGCGCCCTGCTCGTCGGGCTGGTCGTCGCGATCCTCCAGGTGAGCGGCCATGGACCCCTAAAGGCGGTCGGTACGCTCTACATCAATTTCTTCAGAAACATTCCGCTGCTTGTACAACTTTTCTTCTGGTATTTCGGCCTGCCGGAACTCCTGCCCCCGAAGGATTTTCCCCTCCTCTACGGAGGCCGCTTCGAGGTCACGGTGGCGATACTCACGCTCTCGCTCGCCTGGGGCGCCTTCGTTGCGGAAGTGGTGCGCGCCGGCATCGAAGCCATCCCGTTCGGCCAGATCGAGGCCGCGCTCGCCTCGGGGCTTTCCAGGCCGCAGGTCTTCCGGCGCATCGTCTTCCCGCAGCTGGGCCCGGTCGTCCTGCCGGGCATCGGCAACGAACTCATCAACATCGTGAAGAGCACCTCGCTCGCCATGACCATTGGGGTGAGCGAGCTCACCTGGCAGGCGCAGCAGATCGAGTCCGTGACCTTCCGCGGTTTCGAGGCGATGACCGCGGTGACCGTCATCTACCTCGCGCTGTCGCTCTCCGTGTCGGGGCTCGTGCGCGGCGTCGAGCGCCTCGTGCGGGTGGCGTAAGGCCGGGCGATGCAGGTCATACTCGACAGCCTGCCCTATCTCCTGGTCGGGCCTTTCCCGGACGGTCCGCTCGGCGGCCTTGCGCTCACGTTCCTGCTTGCGCTCTTCATCGGCGCCATCAGCTTCGGCATCGGCACCGTCTTCGCCGCGCTCGCGCTGGTGCCGTTCATGCCGGTGCGGCTGGCCGCGCGGGCAACCGTCGAATGCGTGCGCGGCGTGCCCTCGCTCACATTCCTGTTCTGGATGTACTTCCTCGTTCCCCGACTGCTGCAGATCGACCTGTCGCCCATGATGAGCGCCGTCATCGCGCTGTCGATCTATCACGGCGCCTACATGGCCGAGGATCTGCGCGGCGGCGTCCAGGCCGTCCACAGGGGACAGTGGGAAGCGGCGCGGGCGACCGGCCTCCGCGGCCGCCAGGTCTTCCTCAGGATCGTGCTTCCGCAGGCCGTTCGCGCCGTGGTGCCGGCGCTCATAAACCGGTTCGTCAACCTGTTCATGTACACGTCGATCGTCTCGACCCTCGGGATTCTCGAGTTCATGCGAGCGGCGATCATCGTCAACAACCGCGAGTTCATCTACCCGATCGAGATCTTCGGGTTCGTCGGCCTGGTCTATCTCGCCATCTGCTACGGCATCACCCGCCTGGGCCGCATGCTGGAAAGGCGCTGGGCCTGGGCGCCGAGGTTCGGCTCCGTCCAGGTTGCCGCCTGAGAAAGATGTGGCGACCGGGGCCGAATTGCGCGATACCGGGGGCTAGGATTGGCAGAGTCCCGGAGGCCGCGGCGTGAACTGGAAGACCGTCGAGTTCCTCTATCTCAACCATGACGAGGTGAGGGAGAACAGGCCGCCCTACGGCGAGATCGTCGAAGTTATCGAGACGACGCTGACGGACAAGGTGTCGGGCCTGGCGGACATGCCGACGAAGATCAACGTGGTGCCGCGCGAGGAGATGTATATCCACGCGCTGCCGGGCTATCTGAAGTCCCTGGACGTTGCCGGCGTGAAATGGCAGAGCAACGTGATCGACAACCCGTCCCGGGGCCTGCCCTTCAACATCGGTCTCGTCGTTCTCACGAACCCCGCGGACGGCGCGCCGCGCGCGGTCATGGACTGCACGTGGATCACCGCCATACGCACGGCGGCCGCCTCGCTCGCCGCCATCCGGCACCTCAAGCCGAGCCGGGCCCGTGTGCTCGCCATCATCGGGCTGGGGGTGCAGGGCCGCACCCATCTCGACGCCATCGCGGAGTCGGGAATCCCGGGCGAGCTGGAGCGCATCGGGGCCTACGACGTCTCGGAGGACGCCCTGGCGGGCTTCGTCGAATATGCCCGCCGGCGCACGGCCGTCGAGGTGGAGCCCTGCGCGTCGCCGGAGGCCGCTGTCCGCGGCGCCGATGTCATCATCACCTGCACGACCTTTCTCAAGCGGTCCGACCCCAAGGTGCTGCCGGACTGGCTCAAGCCGGGAAGCCTCGCCGTGCCGGTCGATGTCGGGTCCTACTGGACGCCCGAATCGCGGGACGCGATGGACCTCATCGTCACCGACGACATCCCGCAAACGATAGCCTTCGCGGAGCGCGGGTTCTTCCAGGGCAGGCCGGTGCGCCTCGATGCCGAGTTCGGCGACGTGATCGCGGGGAACGTGCCGGGACGGCGTTCGGACGACGAACGGATCATGTGCATCAACGCAGGGCTCAGCCTCTTCGACATCGGTCTGGCGCAGAAGGTGTATGAGCGTGCGCGCGAGCGCGCCGGCGCCGGCACCTGGCTCAGGTGGTAGGCGCGGCGTTCAGTATCCCGCCCGGCGGTCCACGGTGTTGAGCAGCGGCTCGCCTGCATAGAAACGCCGGATATTCTCTGCCACATGGCGTGCCGCGGACGGCGCGTTGGTTCCGGTCGCGGCGTGCGGCGTGAGCACGATGCCGGGATGGTCCCAGAACGGGTGGTCGGCCGGCAGCGGCTCGGTGCGGGCGGTGTCGAGCGCGGCGCCCGCGATCCGGCCGCTCTCCAGGGCGGCCAGCAGGTCCTCCTCCACGAGATGGCCCCCGCGCGCGGCGTTGATCACATAGGCGCCGCGCGGCATGGCCTCGAAGGTGCGCGCGCAGAGGATGCCCTGGGTCGCGGGCGTGAGCGCCAGCAGGCAGACCAGCATGTCGGAGCGCCCGAGAAACGCCTCGAGGCCGTCATCGCCCCAGCTGCAGTCGATGCCTTCCACGCTCCTGGGGCTGCGGCTCCAGCCCGCGACGGGGAAGCCGAGGCCCTGCAGCGCCTTCGCCGCCGGAATGCCAAGGCTGCCCAGGCCCATGATGCCGACCCGGCATTCCGGTGCGGTCCGCGTCGGGTAAGCCTTCCAGACGCACTGCCGCTGCTGTTCGGCATAGACGGGGTCGCGCCTGTGGAAGCGCAGCACGTTGAGCAGCACGAACTCGGTCATCGCGGCGGCGCAGTGCGCATCGACGAGGCGGACGACCGGAATCTCCGGGGAGATGTCCGTCTGCTCCAGGATGTGATCGGCGCCCACGCCGAGCGAAAGGATGAGCTTCAGATTGGCGAGGCTCGCCAGCACGCCGGGCGGCGCGCGCCAGACGAGGGCGAGGTCGATGTCCTCAGGGTTCCCGACATCCGGCCAGACGCGGAGGTCCAGCGACGGGACGAGCCTGGAAAGCTCCTCGCGCCATTCCTCGGGATCGTCATCGTCGCTGTGAAACAGAAGGGCCATGTCTGCTGCTCCTGCCGCGCAATTCCCGATCTGCGGGACCGGCCGGCGAGTATCTCACGAGCGCCGCCGAATTCAACGGGCGGCAGCGCCCGAGAATCCATCATGGCCCGCCGCCGGCGAGGAAGCTACACTGGCCTGCGGATGTCATTGCCCCTCCGGCAGCGCCATGCCGGTCCGCGGGGCGCGCGCTCACAGCTCCGGGACGGTTCCGGGATGCTTGCCCTGGAGATCGATGCTGTCAACAAGTGGTTCGGCGAGCTTCACGTGCTCAGGGATGTGTCCCTCAGCATCGCGGAGCGGGCCGTGGTCGTCGTCTGCGGCCCGTCCGGGTCGGGCAAGAGCACGCTCATCCGCTGCATCAACCGCCTCGAAACCGTCGATTCGGGCACGATCGCGGTGTTCGGCGAGTCCTATTCCGGCCCGAAGGCCGATCTTCTGCGCCTGCGGTCGGAGGTCGGCATGGTGTTCCAGTCCTTCAATCTCTATCCGCACCTGACGGCGCTTGAGAACGTAACCCTGGCGCCCCGGCTGGTGCGCCGCCTCACGCGCGGGCAGGTCGACGAGGTCGGGATGGCGCTGCTGGAGCGCGTCGGGTTGGCGGAGAAGGCCCGCGACCGCCCTTCCACCCTCTCGGGCGGCCAGCAGCAGCGCGTCGCGATCGCGCGCGCCCTTGCCATGCAGCCGAAGCTCATGCTGTTCGACGAGCCGACCTCGGCGCTCGACCCGGAGATGATCACGGAGGTGCTCGATGTCATGACCGGGCTCGCCGAAGAGGGGATGACCATGATCGTGGTGAGCCATGAAATGGGGTTCGCACGGCGCGTGTCGGACCGGATCGTGTTCATGGACGAGGGGCGGCTCGTCGAGCAGGCCGATCCCGAGACGTTCTTCTCGTCTCCGGCCTCGGAGCGGGCGAGGCAGTTTCTCTCCAAGGTCCTCTCGCATTGACCGGGCTCCGGTTGCCGATGCGCGCTGCTGCAGCGGACGCGGGAGATGGGGGAGCGGTCCCGGTTCCGCCGCAACCGGGTGCCGGGCGACCCGGACCTCAGGTTCGGCCTCTACGGACCCGGCGCGCAGGTCGGCCGGGCCCGGCGCGACGCGTCGCCGCCGGGATGTCAGTTGGCGACGTCGAGCTCGCTCGCCGTGCGCCCCTCGGTCGAAGCCACGACCTGACATCCGGGCGGCGACGGCCTTTGCCTTGCCGGAGCGCCCGACATCTGGCCTGCCGTCCGGCCGAGCCGAACATGCGGAGCCGGCCATGACGTCGTTAATCGAGTTCGATCTCATGGACGTCATCTGCCCAGAGTTCCCAAGTCGGACGCGACGGGCTCGGTTGGTAGTCGGCCCCTCTGAGCACGAGCAACGGGCAGCGAATGCGCACGCCTTCTGCACGGTCCTTGCGGTCATGCTCGACGTCCACGGTCGCGCCGGCGCGGTAATCCTCGCACATCGCCCGTATGACGGACGGTTCTGCAATGCAGCGCGCATAGTCCCCCATGGCACCTCGATGCAGGGCACCCCCGGTGCCGATCCAACGCGCGACCAGATGATCGAGGAAGAAGACAGGGTCCGCAGCAATGAGAGATTCGGGAACGGGATATGGTTGCGCCAGCAGGGGCCAATGGAAGGCGTCGATTGCCGCAGACCAATCCATCGCCTCCCAGACATCGAGGGTCGGGACCGTGTCGAGACTTACCAGTTTCCGGACCCGTTCAGGACGATCCAGGGTCAGCCGATAGGCGACGCGCGCGCCGCGATCGTGTCCGGCCAGATGAAAGGAGTCGTGTCCGAAATGGTCCATCAGGCGGATCATCAGCTTCGCCATGGTGCGTTTGGAATAGGCGTCATGGCTGGCATCGGGTTCCGGGCCGATGCTGTCGCCATAGCCGGGCAGGTCCGGTGCGATGATCGTATGGCGATCCGCGAGAAGAGGTGCAAGCGCGTGCCAATGAGCGTGGGTCTGTGGGAAGCCATGCAGCAACAGCAAAGGCGGTCCTGATCCGCCCGTCTTGCCGCTCAACCGGGCAGCGCCCAGCTCGACGTCAAAGCCGGCGAACCCATCGAACAATTCAGTCACGACGCATAATCCGCAGATACCCGCTCGACCATCCGCATCTGACCGGGCCGTTCCGTTGAGCGATCATGGTGACACGTCGAGCGTCCACACGCGCGAGCATCGGATAGAGCGCCCCGTGGGGCACCAGACGGTCGGTCGTCGCCTCCACCGAGCGCGCGGTCTGGCGCAGCTTGCCCTTCAATGGTAGCGCGGCTGTACGCTCCCGCCCCCCATGCGACGCTGGCAACAACGCTGGCAACAACACGATGCTCCGCTATTGGGGCCGGGAGCGACCCGAGGCGACCTATTCCACTAGACCAAATTGTGACTGTTTTGCAACTCTTGTTGTTGATCGGCGCACGGGTTTGTCTCGGGAACAGCCGTTGGGACCAAAAACCGTATCTTGTCTTCGGCACCCATGGGTGCCTCATAGCGTCGGCGAGAAATCCTGCTTCGGATGTCACAGGCATCCCCTCTCTTCCCCGTCGTCTCACGGGCTCGGGCAAGATAGTCCCTTTCCGGGGCTCTGTTGCAAAGTCCGTCTGGTTGGTGACGTGTCTGCGTTATCTGCTGCGAGGGGTTGAGGCATGAGCGACTTCAAGGGACGTCACTTCCGGGGGGAGATCGTGCTCTGGGCCGTGCGCTGGTACTGCCGGTACCCGATCAGCTACCGCGATCTCGAAACGATGATGACCGAACGCGGCGTCGCGGTCGACCACTCCACGATCTATCGTTGGGTGCAACGGTTCGCACCGGAGATGGAGAAACGTCTGCGCTGGCAGTGGCGCCGGCCGCAGTCGCGGAGTTGGCGCATCGACGAGACCTACATCAAGGTCCGTGGCAAGTGGGCGTATCTGTACCGGGCGGTGGACAAGCTCGGGAACACGATCGATTTCTATCTCTCGGCGACCCGCAACACCAAGGCAGCGAAGAGATTTCTCGGCAAGGCGCTGAGAGGATTGAAGGAGTGGGAGCAGCCCGAGGTGCTCAACACCGACAAGGCGCCGACCTATGCCGCTGCCATCGCGGAGCTCAAGGCCGAGGGGAAATGCCCAAAGGACACGAGGCACAGGCAGGTGAAATACCTCAACAACGTCGTCGAGGCCGACCACGGCAAGCTCAAGCTTCTGATCCGGCCCGTGCGCGGGTTCAAGACCTTGAAGACGGCCTATGCCACGATCAAGGGCTTCGAGGTGATGCGCGCATTGCGCAAAGGCCAGGCCGGGATTTTCAACTTCCAGGGCGGCATTGTCGGCGAGGCCCGGATCGTCGAGCGCGCCTTCGGCGTCGGTCCGTGCGCTCTGACCGAGGCCATGACATTGCTACAGGACCGTCTGGCCAATGCAGAAGCATGACGCCAGCACGATTGTCGTCCTGACCTGATTCACCCCTTCGCCAAGTTTGCAACAGAGCCATCTGAAGGACAAGGAGCAGAAGGACCGCCTGCGCCGCCTCCTGGGCCCGGTGCCGGCAGTGACGGTCTCCTCGGAGCACCGGGCGGACGAGATCGCGGCCTCGCTGCATGAGGAGATGCCCTGGATGGCCCCGGCGACGGAGGCGGCCTGGCGCGCGCTGCGCCGGAGCGCACGCGAGGGAGAGCCGGTCCGGTTCGGGCCGATGATTCTGGCCGGGCCGCCGGGGGTCGGCAAGACGGCCTGGGCCCGTCGGCTCGCCGGGCGCCTGGACCTGCCCGCCTGCATGATCGACGCCTCGAAGGGGCTCGCCAGCTTTTCCCTGGTCGGCACGGAGAAGGGCTGGGCGACCCAGCAGCCCGGCCGCCCGCTCGAGGCCATGATCGACGCGCGGATGGCCAACCCTGTCGTCATCGTCGATGAGATATGCAAGGCGAGCAGCCCCGGGACTACGCGCGGGACCTCGGCGGCGTTCCTCCCGGCCCTGCTGGGATTGCTGGAGGTGGAGAGCTCACGGGTCTGGGACTGTCCGTTCTTCCGGGTGACGATCGACATGAGCCACCTCAGCTGGATCATGACGGCGAACACGCTCGAGACCCTGCCGGAGCCGCTGGTGAGCCGCTGCCGGGTGCTTCACATCCCGGACGTGACGCCGGCGCAGCTGCAGGGCTTCGCGCGCCGCCAGGGAGAGGCGATGGAGCTTCCGGATGCGGCGGCGGACGCTGTTGTCGAGGCCATTGCCCGGGTGCCGGAGACCCTGCGGTCCCGGCTCG
Organism: Alphaproteobacteria bacterium; assembly: GCA_965261985.1. Classification (GTDB taxonomy): domain Bacteria; phylum Pseudomonadota; class Alphaproteobacteria; order Bin95; family Bin95; genus Bin95. Next base: position 798,956 of record OZ253490.1, on the reverse strand, counting down.
GCCTGCGCGACGTCAACCGGATGCTGGAGAGGGCGGAGGACCTGGCCAGCCGCCCGACGCTGCACTGAATGGCGAGGGCCGACATTCCGGAGGCGCTGCGCGCCGGGGCGCGGACTGTGCTCGCCGCCGACCGCAATGTCCGGGCGGTGCTGCTCTACGGCTCGCGCGCCCGGGGCGACCACGGCCCCGGAAGCGACTGGGACATCGCCGTGCTCACCCGCCGGGGCGGATGGCGGCTCCGCTCGCGGCAGCCCGTCGGCTGGGGGGAGAGGTCCGGCATCCATCCCCGCAGCTTCCTGCGCCTGTCGGAAGGCGAGTTGCGGCGGCGGAAGGATGCGGTCGGCCACCCGGCCTTCGCGGTGGCGCGTGACGGGGTGCTGCTGGCGGGATCCTGGCGCCGTCCGGTTCCGGGGCCTCCGCTGCCGGTGGGGCCGGTCGACTATGCCCGCATGATCGACGTCTCCTTCCGCAGCCTCACGCAGGCCGGCTATAGCGCGCGCCGGCTGCTGACGGATCCGGTTGATCCTGTGTTCCGGCGCCTCTGCTTGCCGGAACGGTTCGTCCGGGATTGCTACTGGATTTCCCGGCAGAGCGGCTGGGCGGCCTCGGGGCTGGCCGTGGCCGCCCTGGCGCGGTTCGCGAAGCCCGGCACGCGCAAGCGGTCGCCGGAATGGCTGGCCCGCTCCATCCCCGACCCCGCTCTCGCCGCCGCCATTGCCGGGCTGGGCGGCCGCATGGCCGAAGAGGACGAGCGGGGGGAGCCGGCCTGTCGCCCCGAAGACCTCGAGGCGGCGTTGGTCCGCATCGCCCGGATCGCGGAGCGCCTGCCGGCGGAGCTTCTGGCGGCCGCCCGCGCCCCGGGCCTCCGGCGCCTGGCGCCGGGCTTCGCGCTCCGGCAGGTCCGGTCCCTGCACCGGATGGCCGGCGATTTGCGCGAGGCGCGCCGGGAACTGGCCGACCGGGGGCCGGTCCCGGCAGATCTGGCTGTAAGCGCCCGGGCGCTGGAGCAATACGACCGCCTCGCGCCCGCGCTCGAAGAGGCGGCGCGGGGCCTCATGTCGATCCCCCGCATCCTGAAGGAAGAAACCACCGGGCCCGTAGCTCAATGGCAGAGCGACGGTCTTTTAAGCCGCAGGTTCCGGGTTCGAGTCCCGGCGGGCCCTCCAGATCCGGAGAACGGCACATGAAGGAGACAGACGCCCGGTCACCGCGACGCAGATCGTCGAAGCCTTCCCGTCGGGGCTCCGGGACTGGCAATCCCGTCCCGGCATCCCATGCCTGTCCCCGCGAAGGCGGGGATCCCGTTTCCCCGAAAGCAGTCCCATCCCATGCGCATCCAGGTTCTCTCCGATCTCCATCTCGAATTCGGCGGCCCCGGTGTCCCGCGGCTCGCGCCGGGCGCGGAGGTCGTCGTGCTTGCGGGCGACCTGGCGCCGGCGAAACACCGCGCGATCCGGTTTCCGGCCGAGGTCTGGGCCGGCGCGGAGCATATCCTCTATGTCCCCGGCAACCACGAGTTCCACGGCTCCGACATCGAGGAGGCCCGTCGCCTGCTCGCGCTCGACTGCGCCGACTGCGGCGTGACCCTGCTCGACACGGGCGCGGTGACGATCGGCCATGTCCGCTTCATCGGCGCCACCCTCTGGACCGATTTCCGGCTGGAGAGCCTGCCCCGGACCCGATCCGGGGGGGCGGCCCGCGAAGCGGACGCCCACAAGGCGGCCGGCGAACGGCTCGACGATTTCACCGGCCTCATCCAGGACCGGGAGGCGCCGGCAGGCGGCGGTTTGCTGACCACAAGGGAGACCGCGCGCCGGCACGCCCGGGATCTCGCCTTCATCGAGGCCGAGTCCGCCCGCGCCCGCGAGGCCGGCCTGGAGGCCGTGGTCATTACCCACCATGCGCCGAGCCCGGTGGCGGTCCACTACCGCCATGCCGGGAGCCCGTTCAACCCGGCCTTCGTCTCCGACCTGGAGGAGACGATCGTGCATTTGCGCCCGGCGCTCTGGATCCACGGCCATGTCCACCACGCCGTCAGTGCGACGGTCGGACGGACATGGATACTGGCCAACCCGCTCGGCATCGGCCTCATGGAGGAGACGGATTTCGTGCCGGACCTGGTCGTCGATCTGTGAAGGGAACCCCATGATGACAACGGCAACCGCCGGTTTTGCTCCCGTCGTGCGGCTCGGGCCGAACCCCGCGAACGGCCGCAACCTGGTCGTGGGCGACGTGCACGGGCATTTCCCGACGCTCCGCCATGCGCTCGCCGAGCTGGAGTTCGGCGCCGCCGACAGGCTGTTCTCGCTCGGCGACCCGATCGACCGCGGGCCGGACTCCTCGCAGGCCCTGTCCTGGATCGAGGGTAAGGACCCCTCGGCGCGCTTCGACCTGGTCATCCGCGGCAATCACGAGCAGCTGATGCTAGACACGCTGGCGCCCGAAACCTCGGCGGCATATGAGCCGCTTTGGCCGACCGACCGGGACCTCTGGTATGGCAATGGCGGCTACTGGTGGAAGGACCGTGGCCCGGACGACCCCGGGCCGGAGGCCTGGACGGCGGCGCTCGCCGCCCTGCCCTTCGCGGCGCGCATCGAGACGCCGCACGGTCCGGTAGGCATGGTGCATGCCTGCCCCGTCCACCGGTCCTGGGAAGAGCTGGAGGAGGCGCTCGCAGGAGACGGGCCGGAAAGCCGCCGGGCGTGCATGCGGGCGCTCTGGAGCCGCATCTGGCACCGGTTCACGCAGTCGGAAATTGGCGAGAGCGGCCGGGAATATGCCGGCCCGGTCGCCGGCGTGCGCGCCGTGGTAACCGGCCACACGCCTGTGAGCGAGCCTGTCCGGCACTGGAACGTCCTCGACATCGACACCGGCATCATCCGCCCGCATATGCGCCGCCTCACCGTCGCGCGCATCGACACGGAGGAGATCGCGACCTGGACTTTCGACCGGGTCGATGCGGACCGGTAAAGGCTTTCCGTCCCCCGGAGATGGGAGGCAGCGGAAAGGGAGAGGCCATGCACGCCGGAGGATGCGCCCGCCCGGCGCCGCCTTGTTCAGGACGCATTGCCAGTGGCGTTGATATAGTAAGGAAAATTCCTTACTTTCGCGCATGGCACGCAGGGAGCGTCGATCATGTCGATCATCCACGAAGTCGCCACGATGACCGCGAAAGGCCAGATCACCCTGCCCAGGACGATCCGCCAGGCGCTGGGAGTCGATGTGGGCGCCAAGGTGGCGTTCGAACTCCACGAGAACGGACAAGTCGTCGTCAGCCGCGCCGAGTCCGGGCATGAAGATCCGGCGATCGGTGCGTTCCTCGACCTTCTTGTCGGGGATATCCAGGCCGGCCGGCATGTCCGGGCGATCCCGGACGATCTGGCGCAGGCCATGCTCGACCATGCAGGACGTCAAGCGCGAGCGGACGAGGACATCGACGGCGCCGTCGATCTCTGATGCAGCGCCTCGGATGGACGCTGCTGTTCCACGATTGCCTCATCGACCAGCTGCGCAAGCTCCACAACGCGGTGCAACGCGCACAACGAAACGATCCGGCCGGGTTCGCATCCAATGCGAACGTCAAGCTGTTCCAGGCATTGAGCCGGCTGATGCTGGACGTCATCCCGGAGGATCCGGCCGGGGACGAGTACCGCCAGGGCGGCGCGCTCGGCCCGCGCCACCGCCATTGGCGGCGCGCCAGGATCGGCAGACGGTTTCGATTGTTCTTCCGCTATGACGCCAAGGCAAAGGTGATCGTCTATGCGTGGGTCAATGACCGACGCACTCTCCGCTCCTCGGGAACCAGGACCGATCCGTACCGGGTGTTTGCCGGCATGCTCGCGCGCGGGAATCCGCCCGACGACTGGGCCTCGTTGATGGCGGCCTCAAGGCAGGATTGGGAGGCGGGTTGACCTTCCGGTTCGGGGACGGATCGGCGGCCTAACACTGGAAATGGACCTGGCCGTCGACCGGGTCTCCGCTCCCGGCCGAGGGGCTTCGGTGACGCCGGAATCCCGGTCTTCGGGCGCAATCGGTCCAGTTCGCCGGAATTCGGTATCCAGAGGTCGATTCCGGCAGGGGGCAGAATCGTAGTGCGCCAGGCTAACTGGTGCGAGTGCAGCGGGTGCAAGTCCCGCGGAAAGGAAAGGCTAACCACCACTTTCACCGCGAGCCGTGCGCCGGACATCGCGAGGTGTCAGGCGAAGCGTCGGTAGCGGCATGTGCGGGCCGGGCTATTGAGCCTCGAAACTGCCTGCGCCGGATGCGCCGAGGCCTTTACGATGGTCGAAGGCAACACCCATCAGCCGATATGGTGAGGCGAAGTGGGGCATCCCGGAGTCGAAGAACCATGGCACGCACAGAAGCACTCCACCGGGACCTGGGAGATCTTCAGGTCGCCCCGCAGTCGAACGGGGCCGCAACGAAAAGGAGGTAATCCGTAATCCGAGATGAACGACCTGAAGAAGTCAGACCCGGCAGTAGTAGCTGTGAAACCGGCGAACAAGGGGCGGCAACGCCCGGCGGAGCCGGTGGAGCCAAGGGCCGGGGCCGAGGGAAATCCGGGAAGCCAAAGCACGCGCCGCGCGCAGAAGCGGGCAAGCGTGACACAGGCGGCCGACCGGATACGGCAAGCTGCCAAGGGGAACCCGGATGAGCGTCTTGTGGCGCTCCTGCACCACATCACGGTGCCTGTACTGGAAGAGGCGTTCCACTCGCTGAAGCGGGACGTTGCTGCCGGTGTGGACGGCGTGACGTGGGACATGTACGCGGAGGGGCTGGGAGACCGGCTGGTCGACCTTCACGCCCGCATACACAGGGGAGCGTATCGTGCGCCGCCGGTCCGGAGGGTGGAAATACCCAAGCTGGACGGCGGGAAACGACCGCTCGGCATCGCCTCACTGGAAGACAAGATCGTCCAGAAGGCGGTGACGGACACGATTCTGGTGCCGATCTACGAGACGGAGTTCCTCGGGTTCAGCTACGGGTTCCGACCGGGACGCGGAGCGCACAACGCGCTCGATGCGCTCGCGGTCGGAATAACACGGCGCAAGGTCAACTGGATTGTCGATGCGGACATTCGCGGCTTCTTCGATAACGTGGACCGAAGCTGGCTCGTCCGGTTTCTGGAACACCGCATCGGAGACAAGCGCGTCATCCGCCTCATCACCAAATGGCTGAATGCCGGCGTCATGGAAGGCACCGACTGGACGGACACAGGCAGGGGCACGCCACAGGGGGCAATTGCTTCGCCCGTCCTGGCGAACGTCTACCTGCATTATGTGCTCGACCTCTGGGTGCACAAATCATGGCGCAAGCGGAAGGTGGAAGGCGACATGATCATCGTCCGTTACGCGGACGATTTCGTGACCGGCTTTCAACATCGGTGGGAAGCGCAGCGCTACCTGAACGACCTGAGGGAGAGGCTGGCCCGGTTCGGGCTGGCCCTGCACCCCGATAAAACCCGGCTCATCGAGTTCGGACGGTTCGCGAACGAGGACCGGAAGGGCCGTGGTCAGGGCAAACCGGAAACCTTCGATTTTCTGGGAATGACGCACTTCTGCGGCAAGACCGGAAACGGGAAATTCCGGCTGGGGCGCAAACCGTCGCGGAAGCGCGTAAGACGGACCCTCAGACGGATCAAGGAAGAACTGCGCAAACGCATGCACTTGGGCAAGCACGAGGTGGCCCGCTGGCTCGCAAGGGTCATCGACGGATGGCTGAATTACTTTGCCGTTCCGGGAACCTCAGCAGCCCTGAAAGCGTTCGTTGAGGCGGTCAAACGCCTGCTCCTGCGCACCTTGCGCAGGCGCTCGCAGAAAGACCGCACGGATTGGCCAGCCATAGACCGTCTCGTCGGCCTACACTGGCCAAGACCCACCATCCGGCACCCGTGGCCAGACCAGCGATTTGCCGTCACGACCCAAGGCAGGAGCCTCGTGCGCTAACGCGCCTGCGGGGATCTGCGCGGGGGGTGCCGGGCAACCGGCATTCCTACCGCGATCTGCAAGAGCTTCAGCTCCCGTCCGTCCCGGTCCCGGCCGCGCCCTGGAAATCCGGCGTGCTGTGTTTCGGCGCGGGCGGTTTCCGGTAGAACCGGATGCCGCTGAGTTCGAGATGTTCGAGGATGCCTTTGGCTAGGGGTTTGAAGCGATCGTGATCGCCGGGCTTGTACCGTCCGGGCCAGGTCTTCTCTTCTTTCATGAGGGCCATCTCGATATCGAAGAGCACGGTATCTCTGGGGTCAGTTACGGCTGAGTGCTAAATGACACTCTAAGGGGTCCTGGCTACGGTTCTCGGCCGCCGATATTCGCCTGTGAGCAGGATATGCGCCTAACCGTTTATCAAGGATTGGGCCACGGCCTCGCGCACGCCGGCGGCAAGCGCCGCCGCGCGGCCTTCCCCCGCTCCCTGCCAAGTGTCACACTTATGAAAGCTGACGGAACAGGAGGCGGGCATGGTCCCGGACCACAAGAAGCGTATCCCGGTCACGCTGGACGAGCAGACGATCCGGCAACTGGACGCCCTTGCGGCCCAGCACCGGCTCCGCCGATCCACCGTCATTGCCGCCGCGATCCACGCCAGCTGCGCTCAGCTACGCAAGGCACCCCGGCACGAGATCAAGGACATGGCGGCCTGTCAGCTTGAGCTTCTGTAGCCCGGAGGAGACCGGCCCATGATTACGCCCGCACACATTGTCGCCCACGTCTTTGCTGAGCAAACGATTCACCACACAACCGAGGCCGAAGCCGGCGTCCCGGTCACTGCGTGCGGCAAACCGGTCGCAACGCTCCCGGACGGCCACACCAGCCTCTCGCAGTGGCACTACACGGGCTGCCCGGCCTGCCTCGCAGAGAAACCGCCCTACTGACCCCGAACGGCTCAGCGGCGCTTGGCACGCCTGCCGGACCAGCACCCATGGCTGCCGGCCGTCGCCCTGTGTGTGGACAGGCTTGCGATTGGTATAGCCGCTGAGCCGGCCGTAGCGATCGGGCCCGACCGCGCTGTCGCCGCCCTGATATGTGCCGGTCAGCCAGCGCGAGATCGCGCCCCGGATTTCCGGCAGCTGTGGTCCGTCGATCCGCAAGGAAACCTTCGGGATCATGGCAAGCGCGTGATCGGCGCTTAGAGTGTCATTTAGCACTCATCCGTAATCGACCCGATATATGCGCGCTCGGGCCGTTTAGGCCTATAAGTAATTCCTTGTCTCGCCATAAAAATCTAATCGTTGTTCGCAACTCGCCCGCTCCCACCTGACAGGTCAGCGCATCCGTTTTCGATGCGGACTTGAAAGCACAATGCAATGGAGCCGGGTAATGACCTTGCCGGAATTCGTCGCAACAATCCTCCAGCGCTTGCGGACCGGGCGCTCCTCCGGCCGCAACGTGCCCACGCTCACTCCGTGCCGCGAAGATTCGGGTCCGCCGCCCTGGGTGCCGCGAGGCCGTCGCGCTCCGCTGCCGGAACCCGATACGCGCTTCGGGCATGAGGCTCCCGGTCCCACCGCAGCGCCGCGCACGGCCTCCCGTGCGCGGCGTTTTCGTTTTCGGTGGAACCAACTCGCGACCGACGGTCACACCGTTGCCGCAGCGGCACGGATCGCCGCTCCCGAAACACGAAGCCGGCGCCGCCGCCCGGTCTTCAATCCTCCGGTCGTCGCTCTGCGACTCACCGTCCCGGCCCTGATTGCGGCGGCGATGCTCCTCGGTGCCGGCGCGCCGGTCCGCGCGTTCCCCGGACTCGACCGACCGAGTGTGAGCATCGCCGCGGAGCGCGGTTCTTACGGCTTCGGGATCGACGATGTCATCTTCAGGCTAAGACGCGCGGGTCCGGCGGATGACGCGATCTCGGTTCGGGTTTCGCTCGCCCAGGCCCACCTTTACTTGCCGACCGACCGGCTCAATGCGGTCGTGCGGTTCCGGGCGGGCAAGAGGGATGCGGAGCTCCGCATCCAGGCGCGGCAGTTCAACGGTCCGGCGACGCAATCGGGCGTGTTGAGCGCGACGCTGGCCGCCGGGTTTAGCTACACGGTGGGGCACCCGGACAGCGCGCGAACCCGCATGATGGCCAAGGATCCGGCGATCACGGTCCGGACGGAGCAGGCTTCCTACACCGTCGACCCGGACCACGGGGCGGTGCGCGTGACCTTCGTGGCCCGCACCGCGGCCGGCCTGCCCCGGCCCGGCAAGGCGTTCTCGATGGCGGTTTCCTCGAAGGCGAAATCGGACGAGACGGCGGCGCGCGCCCGGGTCAGGGAAGCTTCGCGAAAGATCGCCTTCAATCCGAGCGACTTCGCCGTCGAGGGCGGGGAATGGGAGGCGCGCAAGACGGTTTCCATCTCGATGGCCGATAGCGACGAAGGCCTGGAGGTGAAGTACCAGCGTGCAGCGTCGACACCGGAGCGGATCCGCCCGCGCAATGCCGACGGCAGCAACTGCACGGATGATGTCTGCATGGTGCCGGTAATCATGACCCAACGCGACGGCCCCACCCTGACCATCGCGGCGGGAAGCGACACCTACGGCTTGGAGATCGACACTGTCGTCTTCACCGTGACGCGAAGCGGGATGATCGATTCGGAGATCGGCGGAAGCGTGAGCTTGACGCAGGACGACACGTACCTGCCTGGGGATAGTTTGAACTGGGCGTTCACGATCCCTCAGGACCAGACCACCGCCACGCACACGATTCACCGAGCACGGTTCACCGGCGGGGCGACGCAGTCGGGCGGCCTGACGGCAACGATCGATTCGGGAGACGGCTACACGGTGGGAACGCCGGGCTCGGCAACGGTTCGGATGGTCGTGGCGGACCCGGCGATCACGGTCCGGCCGGAACACGCCGCCTACAGCTTCGAAGAGGACGATGCCGCGGCAACCGTGGCGTTTGTCGCCCGCACCGCGCCCGGCCTGCCGCGGCCCAACGCAGGCGTCGACTTCTCGGTCTCGTCGGTCGGCAGGACGGACGGGGCGGGATCGCCCGGCGACTATACGGCTGTTTCGACAGTGTTCGCCTTCGAGCCCGGCGACTTCACGGCCTCGGGCAGCGAATGGGAAGCACGCAAGGAAGTCGCGCTTTCGATCGTCGACGACGGCGAGACCGAAGGCGACGAGACCTTCGACCTGAAGCTGGAACGCGCGCCGGGAACGCCGGCGCGGGTCAAGTTCCGCCAGACGGACGCCAGCGTCTGCCCGAGCGACGGCTGCAAGGTGCCGGTGACCATCTCCGATCCCCGGGAGGTGCCGGTCCTGACCATCGCGGCGGGAAGCGACACCTACGGATACCAAATCGACGATGTCGTCTTTACCGTCACACGCAACGGAACGGCCGAAGGGGAAATCAGCGGCGCGGTGACACTCACGCAGGACGAAAATCTCGTGAGTAGCTTTTCCCGGGTGAGCTTCACCATTCCAGCAAACGAGACGAGCACGGACGTCGAGCTATTCCGGTCGCTCTTTGACGGCGACGCAACGCAGTCCGGCGGTCTGACCGCGACCATCGAGGCAGGGGATGGATACGCGGTCGGCACGCCTGGGTCGGCAACGGTTCGGATGGTCGTGGCGGACCCGGCGGTCACGGTGCGGCCGGAGCGGGCCGCCTACCGCTTCGCCGAGGGCGTCGGCGAGGCAACCATCGCATTCGTCGCCCGCACCGCGCCCGACGTGCCCCCGCCCGACGACACGTTCCCGATGCGGGTCTTTTCGGACCACACATCGGGCACGGCGACGGTTGGCGACGACTACGAAGTTCTGCTGACCAATGTCGTCTTCGGCCCCGACGACTTCACTGCCACGGGCGGCGTTTGGGAGGCGCGCAAAGAGGTCTCGCTAACGATCGTTGACGACGACGTGACGGAAGCCGACGAGACCGTCGAGTTGCGGCTCCGGCCCGATCCTGATTTTTCGCCGCAGAGGATCCGGCCGCGCAATACCGATGGGAGCGCGTGTGCGGACGATGTCTGCACGGTACCCGTCACGATCACCGCCAACGATGGCCCGGCGGTTGGGCGGATCGAGATTACGCCGGTTCCGCCGGCGGCAAGCGCCGACCACGGCCCCTACTACATCAAGGACGACTTTCTCGCCCTGCCGGACGACACGGTGCACGGAAGGGGCGCCACGCTGACCTTCACGCTCAACCTCGACACCGAGGTGACCGTGACCGGCGCGCCCGAGCTGGTGCTCGATATCTTCGATCGCGAGCGCCGGGCGCGCTACACCGGCGGCTCGGGCTCGCGGCAGCTGACCTTCACCTGGACGGTGGAGAAGGGCGACAACGACCCGGACGGGCTGGAGTTCAGGTTCCTCGACCTCAACGGCGGCACCATCCGCGACACCGAGGGCAATAACTTCGTGCCTGAGACCATCCCGGCGCAGCACTTCGCCGAGCACCGTGTGCGTGGTGGGCTCTTCGCCATGCGGCTCGAGGTGTCCGGCTCGGCGCGGGAGGGCGAGCCCTTCGAGATCCGGGTGGTCCGCGACGGCGGCTTCGAGGAGGTGGCGGTGGCCGGGGTCGGTGTGGCCGACAGCGCCCTGCCGCATGAAAAGCCATCGTTCCACTACGCGGTGAACGGGCCCGGCCGTCGGCAGTTCGACTTCGATCACGGGGCGGCGAACGAGCCTGGCGTGCGGGTCTCGACGCGCACCGTGACACCGGTCGGAGACGGCGTTGCCAACGCGTCGCGCACACTGACGATACGGCTGACCGGAACCGACGCGGGCTTCCATCTGACCCTCCCACTTGGCGACTATCGGGCCTGGTACCTGGCCGAAGGGCCGCTGGAGGCTACGGTGCCGGTAATCGACACCGGGCTGCCGCTGGGCGAGGCGGGTCTCCGGGTCCACGGGGCCTCGGTGCGGGAGGCACCGGGCGCGAAGCTCGCCTTCAAGGTCAGCCTGTCGCCCCACAGCGAAGCCCCGGTGACAGTGGATTACCGGACCGGTGACGACCCGGTCAACGAGCCCAAGGCGGTCGCGGGGGAAGACTATGTGGCCACGAGCGGCACGCTGACCTTCGAGCCCGGCGAGACCCTGAAGACTGTCGAGGTGGAGGTGCTCGCCGACGACCACGATGAGAGCTTCGAGACTATGCGACTCTTCCTGTCGAACGCGCAGGGCGCGCGCATCGATGATGCTTCGGGGCTCGGCGTCATCAAGAATACGGGACCGATCCCGAAGGCTTGGCTGGGGCGTTTCGGGCGCGCGGTGGCCGAGCAGGTGCTGGACGCGGTCGAGAGCCGGATGCGGGCAGCGCGGCAGCCCGGCATCGAGATGACGCTCGCCGGCCAACGGGTCGGTGGCGGGCAAAGTCCGGCCCGTGCTTCGAACGAGACCGCGGGCTTGTCCGACTGGCTCAGGGGCGAGAGCGATCCGGCCTGGCCCGACCGCGACGGCCCCAGGTCACTCACGTCGCGCGGCGTGACGCAGGGCGAACTGCTGAGTGGCACCTCTTTCGCAGTCACCGCGGAAACCGGGCGGAGCGAGCATGTCTCCCTGTGGGGACGGGGCGCCATTACCCGCTTCGACGGCCGCGAAGGCGACCTCACGCTCGACGGCGAGGTCTCGAGCGCCATGGTAGGCGTCGACTGGGCCCGCGAGGACTGGACCGTCGGTCTGATCGTCTCGCGCAGCGCCGGCGAGGGCGGCTACGTCGGCCACAGCAAGGGCCGGGTGGAAGCCACGTTGACGGGCCTCTATCCTTGGGGGCGCCTTGCGCTCTCCGAGCGGGTGGACGCATGGGGCGCCGCCGGCTACGGCACGGGCGAGCTTTCCGTAACGCCGAAGAAGCCGGGGACGGACAAGGACGGCGCCACGGTCCGCGGCGATCTGGGCCTGCGCATGGCGGCGGCCGGGCTGCGCGGAAGCCTGCTGGATGGCGCCGAGGACGGCCTCACTCTGACCGCCAAGACCGACGCGCTGATCGTGCAGACCGCGTCCGACGCGGCCCGCGGACCTGACGGCGGCAACCTGGCCGCAGCCCGGGCCACGGTAACCCGGCTGCGTCTCGGCCTGGAGGGGTCTCAGTCCATAAGCCTCGGCGACGGCGCAACCCTGACCCCGTCCGTCGAGATCGGCCTGCGCCATGACGGCGGCGATGCCGAGACCGGCTTCGGGACGGACATCGGCGGCGGTCTCGCCTGGTCGGATACGGCCCGCGGCATCGCCGCGGAGTTGCGCGGACGCGGGCTGTTGACCCACGAGGCGGACGGGTTCCGGGAACGCGGCCTTTCCGGTTCGCTCTCCTGGGGTCCGCAGCCGGCCTCCGACCGCGGACCGCGAGCTTCGCTCACCCAGACCCTGGGCAGACAGGCGAGTGGCGGGATGAATGCGCTGCTGTCGCGCGACACCCTCGCCGGGCTCGCCGGCAACGACAACGGCGATGACCAGCGGCGGCTGGAGGCGCGGTTCGGCTGCGGCTTCGCGGCCCTGGGCGACCGCTTCACGTCTCTGCCGGAGATTGCTTTGGGGCTGTCCAATACGGGGCGCGACTACAGCCTCGGCTGGCGCCTGGTGCGCGGCGGCGGCTTCGGAGGCCGGTCGTTCGCACTGTCCGTCGAAGCGCAGCGGCGCGAGCCCGCCAACGACGACATCGCGCCGGAACACCAGGTCCGGTTCCGGATCGACGCCCGGTTCTAGGCCGCAGGCCGCGCCTGTTGCGGAGGACAACGACTTTGGGGAAAGCGGCCCGACCGGACCGGGTCGCACCCCGTCCACCGGTTCGGCAGCCGCGTCAGGTCGGCGGAACCGGCGGCCTCGAATGCGGGGCGATCGCCGCAACCGGCCCGGCACTTCCGGTGTCTTCCGTATGTCTCGTAGCGCCATCCCTGCTGCGCAGCCGGCCCGCCAGCCGCCGCGTTCAAGAAAAACGCCAAAGGGAGCGGGAAGCCGACCTTGTCGGGTTATGGCGCCCGCCCTGTTTCGATCAGCGGAAAGGGCTCCTCCGGCCCGTCCGACCGGGAACCGCCCCTGCCGGCGCCGAACGGGGCCCGGGCGGTGCGATGGGACGGCGTGCCAGCGGGCAAGCCCGCATACCGGTACCAGGCCGGGTCCACCGAGCTGTGCCAGCGCTCCAGACGGCGGAGAATGAACGAGACGAGTTCGCCGCCCTTTTCCGCGCAATCCGCCGCGGGGGGTCGATTCCGGTAGGGGCATGCGCAGGCTCCATATTTTGACCGTCCCGCCCAGGCGGGATAGTCTCACCATGCTCGGGAAACCCGATTGCGCTCATGAGAGCGTACGATTCTGCCCCCTACCGGAGTCGACCCCTCCTATTGAAGACGAAATCTGCTCGGTTTCGCGGCTCCAGCTCCGTCATGGCAGCCTCATTTCCATAGTTATAAAAACGTCGTGCCTTGTGCGCCCGATATCGCCCCGTTTTCAGGCGCTCGACGGTGCCATACGGCGCGCTGTTCGGGGATCGAGCAGGACTTTCGCTGCCCCGGAGCCGGGCTTCCATTCGGCACACCATTCGTCAGCCGTTGTTGCCGGCCACCGGCCCAAAGAGCTTGCGGCGTCGAACACTGGCGACTTTGCCCGGCATTGGCCCGCAGGTGCGCGTGATTGAACGATCCAGTTCCGGCAGTTCTGGCATTGTTGTGTCGTGCTCACCGTCTTGTCTCTTTTCGGTTTGTGACTGGCTGCACCCCGCCCCGGATTCGGCCATTCCGCTATGCGTCATTTCGTTCTGTCGTTCTTCCGGTCGCGGCAGGGACGCCGGTTTCCCGGCGCCCCCCGCAGTTGCGGTAGGAATGCGCATTGCTGCGCACCCCCCGCGCAGATCCGGACGTGGTCGCTGAACCATCCGGCTCCTACCTCGGGTGCTTGACGGCAAACCGCTGGTCCGGCCAAGGGTGGCGTATGGAGGCGCGCGGCCACAGGATTTCGGTCATGCGCTCCAGTCGCCTCCAACCGAAACGGGCTCGCTGGGACCGCCGGCGCAGCGCCCGCATCCACAGGCGTTGCAGCCTGCGGTGGAACGCACGGATGAACCGGCCCGACCCCGGGACGGCAAAGTAGTTGAGCCAGCCTTCGCAGACCCGCCCGAGCCACTTTCCAACTTCCCAGTAGTAGGCCTAACTGGACCGAAGCTGCGTATTTGGCCACGAAACTGAATGAAGCAAGAACATCATTTGCGATGCTCTTCGATCCCGAGTTCTTGCCACATCCATTTGAAATCGTAAGCGGGGGCATTCTTGCCGGCTCGGGTCCGGGCTTCACCCTGTTCGAGTAATTTCAGCCAGGCGGCGACCCGTTCGCGGCCCGATGCGGTCTTGACGGCCTCGCGCGGGGTCTTTTCGCCCAGCATGGGGATCGGCCGGTCGAGCGTATCGCGGTAGTGCCGATCGAAGAGCTCGGCCAGAAGGCGCGCCTCTTCTTCGGGCGGGATATCGGGCGGGTCCGGCGCCCGGTCTTTCTCGCGATGCTCGGCCATGGCCTGCGCCAGGGTCTGGCGGACCATGAGCGGCGGTTGAACCAGGGCCCCGACGAGCTCGGCGAGACGTGCCTTCAATGCTTCCGCGCGCCGGGCGGAATTGGTGTCGGCTTCCAGCATGCGGCCCTTCAGGGTGATCGTGCCGAGCACCAACGATCCGTCGCCCAGTTCGGATTTCAGCATCATGCCGCCTTCGGGAAGGCCCGGCTGCAGCGGATGGCGGCTGCGGTCGACCCAGTTCCAGACCTTGTCCGAAGCCGGCGCCATGTCGGGCTGGGCATCGAGGACCGCGCGGATCTTCGCCTGAGTAGCGCCCCTGGCGAAGCGGCAAGTGAGCTTGATGAGCTCGATCTCGTCACCATCGGAGTTGAAGAGTTGCGGGAGGGCTGTCTCGGCGGGATCGAGCACGGTTCCCATGAGCCAGGTCTCGGCGAGCAGCGGGCTGGCCATCTTGAGTGTTATCGCCATGGCAAGCGTCTCGATCGCCTCGGGCGGCGGTTCCTCTCCGCCCGCCATCGACATCTCCTCGACACCGGCCTCGGTCCGCTCGGCCAGTTCGCGGATCTCTTCTATCGTTTCGATCGAAAGGTCGGGTTTGAAAGGGAGCAGACCGCCGGCCAGAATGCGGCTGCCGCGCACCTCGACAATGCGCATTGCGAACTGTTCCCAGGGCGCCATGGATTTCGTCGCCGTGCGCTCGCAGATGCGGACGGGTTCGCCTCCGAGGATCAGGTCGCGCGCAAGGAAGGAGTCGCCCGGGCGGATGTCGCTGACTTCATAGAGGCTGACGACCGAGCCCCGGATGCCTTCCATATACGCTCTGGCGATCCCGGTCTCACGCCATCCGCGGCGCTTGAGATAGAGATCGACCGCATTGCCGTCTTCGGTCTCGCGCCCGAGGAAATCGTTCAGCGCCATGTCATTCAGGGTCGTGACCCAGTGCCCGCCGATCTTGTCCGCCAGCTCTTCGAAGCTGTCGATGTCATGGAGCTGACACCAGGCGCCCATATGGTCGTCGATCGCGTCCTGGAAATGCTCGAGCCAGGGGCCGCGGGTCATCCATTTCGCAAGGCCTTCGAAGACATTCGACGGAATCCTGACCGTCATGGCGTCCGCCCTGACCGGAGACCCTCGAACCGTCCGGCGGCGGTGCGGGTGTAATGTGCGGTGTGACGCGGGTCCCGGTGGCCGAGATAGTCCTGGATCAGCCGCAGGTCGTAGCCGCGGTTGGCAAGCGCATAACCGCAGGAGTGGCGGAGCATGTGGGGGTGAACGCGGCCGAGGCCGGCGCGTTCTCCGGCCCGGGCGACGATATAGTTCACGGCCTGTCGGGAGAGGGGCTGGCGGCGTTCGGAGACGAAGAACCAGGGCAGCGTATCCTCGCGCAGCGCCAGCCAGCGACGAATGGCGCGCAGCTCGTCCCCGGCAAGCGGCTGCTCGACGCTGAGCCCGTTCTTCAGCCGTACGATCCAGAGCCGCGCCCGATCGAGGTCGAGGTCCGCACGTCGCAGGCCGATGGCTTCCGAGACCCTCAGCCCGTGGCGGAACATCAGGAGGATCGGCAGACGGTCGCGGGGACCATGCCGACCGCGCCGGGCGGCGGCGAGCAGCCGTTCGAGCTCGGTTTCGCCGAGGAAGTCACGACCGCGCTCATGGGCGTCCGTCGTGGCGGCGGCGTCACTCTTTACCATTCGCCGGTTGGCCGTCATCGCCTCTGCCCCGTCAAGCCGTTGAAAAGCCTCGCTCCGGAAATCCGGACTTTTGGCAGTTCGCACCCTTTGTAAAGAGTGTCATGCGGCCATGGCCGCGAAATCGATCCGGCGGTCCAGGTCGAGGTCGAACCGGCCATAGGGATTGAGATGGCCTGTCAGAGCCGGCGTCAGTCCCCGGTGGTCGGCATCCGTCATACGGCTCTGCCAAGCCGGTTCCGACAGAACCGATTGCAACATGCGTGTGTTCACATAGACCATGCAGGCTTGGAGCAGATGCAGGGCCAGTGCCGAGATTTCCTGGCCCTCGACCCTGTTGGTGGCAAACTCGCCGCCCTTTCCGAAGAACACAAAGCCGTTCGCGCTGTTCCAGTTCTCGACGACGTTGAGCCCCTCGTGGATCTCACGCCGGAAAGCCTCGGACCTGAGATACCGGCACAGGAAGATCGTGCGGACGGCGCGCCCTAATTCGGCCAGGGCCTTGTAGGTCGGGTGCATCACCGCCGAACGGGCGAAACGGCGCAGGATGGCCTCCGGATCGGCAGTTCCGACGCGCATCGCCGAAGCGTATTTTATCATTTCGTCATACTGGCGCTCGATCTCCGCCCAATCGACCGGCGTCGTCAGGATCGGTGCGAGATCGGCCAGTTCCTCCCGCATCCCCACCCGTGGCGGCGCCAGCTTTTGCCGACCGATCCCCTTGAGCCTGGGCGCGAGTTCGAACCCGAGCAGACGGCAGAAGGCGAATCCGACGGCGCTCTGACCGTGGGAATCCACATACTGGCGCTGGATCTCCATGTCCGTGCAGTGACGCAGGACGCCCTCGATCATCGCGGCCACTTCGGAGGACGAGCACCGTTTCAGCTGCGAGTAGATGCAAGTCGCCCGTCGTTCGACATGCCAGTAAATCATGACTCCACGGCCGCCGTAGCGCGCATGCCATTCGGTCATCAGGTTCCGGTCCCAGGCGCCGAATCTGGTGGAATCGGATGCACACGCCGTACCCGCCTCGCCCCAGATCTCCGGATTGCGGATCCTCAGCGTAGCGTTGGCGGTCTCTGCCGCCGCGACGCGGAGCGCACCGGCATGGATGTAACGGCGCTGGATATGCAGGAGCTCGTCATAGCCGGTGTCCGGTGTTCCACCCGCTACCCGTTTGCATCCCGCATTCGTCCCGAGTGCATAGAGGCAGAGCAGCAGGCGCCGGTCCCGCACACCCCGCGGCAACGCCTCCCTGGTGGCCGAGGTCGTGAAACGGTCCAGAAAACCGGTATCGAGCGCGGTTTCCTTGAGCACGTCCAGGAGCCCCGTCATCGGCCAGCGTCGGCCGAGTTCCGCCTTGATCGCCACGAGACCCGGTGGCTCCGGCTCCGGCACAAAGGGCGTGATTGAAATCCGCGCCTCCGGCTTCCAGAGGATCCGGACCTTTTCATTCCCGGCAAGCGCTGCGTTCAGGAGATGGAGTTCGCGTCCCAGCTCCTCGCGAAGGTTGCGCACGAAGACGCCCGCGTCACGGGTCAGGTTCAGCGCGTCGTAATAATGGTCGCGCCGCTCTGCAAAGTCCTGCGGCAGGTCCTCATCCGGGTTCCGGTACCGGTCGGCGCCCTCGACCCAGATCTCTCTGGCGCGGATACAGTCTCGCAACGGCTCTGTTGCAAACTTGGCGAAGGGGTGAATCAGGTCAGGACGACAATCGTGCTGGCGTCATGCTTCTGCATTGGCCAGACGGTCCTGTAGCAATGTCATGGCCTCGGTCAGAGCGCACGGACCGACGCCGAAGGCGCGCTCGACGATCCGGGCCTCGCCGACAATGCCGCCCTGGAAGTTGAAAATCCCGGCCTGGCCTTTGCGCAATGCGCGCATCACCTCGAAGCCCTTGATCGTGGCATAGGCCGTCTTCAAGGTCTTGAACCCGCGCACGGGCCGGATCAGAAGCTTGAGCTTGCCGTGGTCGGCCTCGACGACGTTGTTGAGGTATTTCACCTGCCTGTGCCTCGTGTCCTTTGGGCATTTCCCCTCGGCCTTGAGCTCCGCGATGGCAGCGGCATAGGTCGGCGCCTTGTCGGTGTTGAGCACCTCGGGCTGCTCCCACTCCTTCAATCCTCTCAGCGCCTTGCCGAGAAATCTCTTCGCTGCCTTGGTGTTGCGGGTCGCCGAGAGATAGAAATCGATCGTGTTCCCGAGCTTGTCCACCGCCCGGTACAGATACGCCCACTTGCCACGGACCTTGATGTAGGTCTCGTCGATGCGCCAACTCCGCGACTGCGGCCGGCGCCACTGCCAGCGCAGACGTTTCTCCATCTCCGGTGCGAACCGTTGCACCCAACGATAGATCGTGGAGTGGTCGACCGCGACGCCGCGTTCGGTCATCATCGTTTCGAGATCGCGGTAGCTGATCGGGTACCGGCAGTACCAGCGCACGGCCCAGAGCACGATCTCCCCCCGGAAGTGACGTCCCTTGAAGTCGCTCATGCCTCAACCCCTCGCAGCAGATAACGCAGACACGTCACCAACCAGACGGACTTTGCAACAGAGCCATCTCCATAGGTCGCCAGTGTTCCTCATAAAGGCGCGTCTGGTGACCCGGTTCCAATCCCATCAAAATGAAATTGCGTATCAGGTCGGCTTGGCTCAGCTCGCGCCCGGTCGAGTTCATACTTTCGAAGATGAGCTGGGGATTATCTTGTTCTCGACTCAATGCGACATCCACGATTGTGAGTTTTGCGAGCCCCTTACAGAGGGGCGAAAGTCCGGCCCTGCCGAGCGCACGTACCCTCTCGTCGAAAAAATCGAAGTTCTGCTCAATTCGCAGTGAGTGACCCGTCGACTCGGGTTTCTGCTGCATGAGTGCAAGCAAACTTTGTTTATCCGTCTGGGTTAACAGAAGTTTGAACCCACGTTCTCCCTCTTCCAAAGGGTTGAGGAGATAGTAGTTACGGAGCTTCTTCGCCGAAAAGCCGTCCATTGGCTCGTCACCACCCACATGTCTTGCCAAAGCCTCGAGAATGAGCATGACCGTTGTAAGGCGTTGCTGGCCGTCAATGACAAGTAGCGGCGACTGGCTGGACACTTGATAGAGGCCTTTTTCAATATAAACGATTGAGCCAGTGAAGTGAGCCGGAATAGCGTCATTGCTGCCCGTTCTCAAGATGTCTTCCCAGAGCTGGCGGCATTCCCGCTCCGTCCAGCTATAAGTGCGCTGGTAGATTGGAATTACGAACTGGGGAGATTTCTTTAGAAATTCTAGAAAGTTGGCTTCAGTTGCTTTCACAGCGCACCAATTTTTTTCAAACGATTTGTCCGTCCTATCCCCGATACATGTGATCGAGGAGTGACCGACGTAGGCTACGGACCATTTCTACAAATTGCGTACACAACATCCAGACCCTCGTTGGCCCCGCGTGGCCCTCGCGCGGGATTCGGTCCCCATTCATGGCGCTCCGCTGCCTACGGCATCCTTGAGCGTCTTGCCCGCCTTGAACGCGGGAACCGTCGTGGCAGCGACCGACAGGGTTTCACCCGTCCGCGAGTTGCGCGCGGTGCGGGCCGAACGGTTCTTGATGCCGAACGTGCCGAATCCAAGGATCCGCGCCTCGTCGCCATTCGCCAGGGCCTCGCCGATCACCTCGAACACGCTGTCGACCGCGTCCTTCGCAGAGGCCTTGCTCATCCTTGCCCCCTCGATTTCGCCAAGACCATCCACTTTCCGAATTGAGTAGCACGTCGCGCTGCCGGGCGCGATATCCCCGCAACACGGCTCCCCGACCTTCACGTCGTGACAGCAGCGCCGTGCCCTCACCGGTGCAGTCCTCAGAAGGCGTAACGCATCGACAGCCGCATGCCGTGGCCCCTGATCCTCCCCTCCGTCGGCGCGAGGTCGAGCGGCAGCGGCTCCCGGCTCCCGTCGCGCCAGACCACGCGGCCGGGGCCCCGGTCCGTGCGGACCTTCCCAAGATCCGTGTAGCGCCAGGCCAGATCGAGTATCGTGCGCTCGCCCACCGCCATGCTGACCCCGGCCGTCACCATCCAGGCCAGTCCCGTTCGGCTTCCGCCCGGCACGGTTGTCGTCGTCGCCGGGAAGGTCATCGTCGTCTTCCCGATCCGGCTATGGACAACGCCGATGCCAGCGCCAACGAACGGCGCGAACGGGCCCGGCTTCGGCAGGCCCGCACCGTCGAGGTCCACGAAGCCGGCCAGCATCCCGGAAACCGACGACAGCTTTGCCCTGACCTCCTCCCGGGTCCCCGGCGCCAGGAAGTTGGCCCGGCCCTTGAATGCAAAGTGTGGGCGGTATTCGACCAGCAGTTCGAAGCGCGCCGGTCCCGCCGCGTAGCCGAGCCCGAGCTCGATCGCAGGAACCGTCCCGAAATCGCCCACAGACCGCAAGCGCGCGCCGTCGGCACCGGTTCCGCACCCGTAGAGCGCCGCAGGGGAAGTGCTGGAACAATCGACGTCGGTGAACGCCGTCCTGCCTGGCCAATCGAGCCCGACCCCGCCGCGCAGGTAATGGTCGCCGGCTATCGCGGCGCCGGACTCCAGCAGCAACCCCGCCGCCACCGCAAATGCCGCCAGGCGCGGACAATGCCGACCCCGATATTCCACGCCGTCCTCATTCCCTTCTTTGGCGGACACGAGCTTTTTCCTCGACACGACAGATCAATCCCTTATTCGGCTTGGCCTTTTCCGGTTCTCCGACGGTCTTCCAGACCGGGGTCCGGGTCCCCGCAGATTGCGCGTGTAGTCGCATCCCGGGTAGTTCGAACAGCCGAGGAAGCGTCCGAACCGTCCCATCCTTGTTTCCAGCCAGCCGCCGCAGGAAGGACAGCCCTCGATCGTTCCTCCGCAGTCGCGGCAACGTGGAGAGGGTCGGCGCCGCGTTCACGCAGGCCATGGCCGTAAAGACCTAACCCTCAAGGCGGCGCGCCGAAGGCATCTCAACGAAATATGCGTCAACAATTGCCTTAAGCGCCGCCTTGAGGACGCCTGTTTCAGCAGTCAGAGCATCGTGCTCATGCGCGTATCTCCACTCCGTGAAAACATCCTTGTTTTGACGCAATGCGTTTCTTATGCCCGGATAGATCGGCCAATCTGGAATGGGGCTTGGAACTTCCGGCATCTTGTCTTCAAGGCGTCTCCGCGTGTTCTCTCCCAGGCTATCGAACAACTCCAGAAGATCGTGAGTTTTGAATGGCGACTCGTTGCCTTCTCTGCGGTGCCACGCCTTCAAACCGATCTCGGCGGCGAGGGACAATAGAACCGGGACCGCTATATTCGTTCCTTCGCGCCATACACCGTCTCTCTGTTCAGCATCGAGATGTTCCACGAGCCGCCCGAGTTCGTTTGCCCGGGACATCATGAGATGGGGATTGTTCTTCCAGAAGCTGTCCCGTGTCATTCAGCCCTCCCCGCTGACGTCACTTCCACCTGTTAGAGAACCGTCGGCGTCGCCTCTCCCTGACTCGGCCCCTCGGTCATGCCGGAGTCCCGCTCCCCTCGCGATCGGGCCGTGGCGTTTTTCTTCTCGGGCGCGTCGGCCATTGCATCGCTCCGGCCGACTCTCAGACATCGGTCCCGAAATAGCAGCGAGTGGAATGCAGCCTGTCAAGCCTACCTCCTGATCGCCCGCTCTCCATAGCGGGTCCGTGCGGCGCCCGACATCGTCCGCATCGAGCGGCGTGCCGTCATTGAAATTCGAGGGCCGCCGACGGGTCCAGAAATTGGGGTCGCGCAGAATCGGAGTCTAATGGACCTGCGGGAAAACCCTATATATTGTGGTTATGGGTGACCCAAACACAACAGATGGAAATTCCGGAGTATTGGTTGCCCCCCGAAATTGTCAGCGCCTCTCCCACCGCCATAGGCGAAGACGAATCTTGAGCTTCCGCCGGCATTTAACCATTTGAGTTATTTGAGAAAAAATCACGCGGCTCACTTGAACTAGAACGTCGTTTTCCGCGCCGATCTCAAACGTTGAGGCTCCTGCAGGATATAGTGCCGGATGACAAGCCTATCGGTCACGCGCAATGTGCGAGCTATACCCGAAAGTTGGTGATGGGATGAGATGAGGGCGGCGTATCCTGGCGATGTTGGCGTCGCCATTTTCCACGAAGGAGGGATACGCCATGAGAGAGGATACAGTCGTCCAGCTTCGCCAACCGGGATCATTTGAGGACGATCCGCTGACGGAGGTTTTGCGTCTTGGTGCGCGGCGTTTACTTGGGCAAGCGGTGGAGGCGGAAGTTGCCGGTTTTGTCGAGGCGTATGCGCATCTGACGGACTCGGCCGGCCGCCGTCGGATCGTACGCCACGGGCATTTGCCGGAGCGCGAGATCCAGACCGGCATTGGTCCGGTTGCGGTGCGCTGTCCCAGGGTGCGCGACCGAGGCGCCGGCGAGACGGGGCCGCGGATTCGCTTCACCTCACGGATCTTGCCTCCCTATCTCAGGCGCGCCAAGTCGATCGAGGAACTCCTGCCCTGGCTTTATCTGAAGGGCATCTCCACGGGCGATTTCTGCGAGGCGCTTGCGGCGCTCTTGGGGCCCGAGGCGCCGGGGCTCTCGGCCTCGACCATTGCCCGCCTCAAGGAGGTCTGGCAAGGCGAGCTGGAGCATTGGCAACGGCGCGATCTCTCGGCCAAGCGTTATGTCTACTTCTGGGCCGACGGCGTCTACTTCTCACCACGGCTCGACCATGACAAGCAATGCATGTGCGTGATCATCGGTGCCGACGAGCTGGGCCGCAAGGAGCTGCTGGCGATCGCCGACGGCTACCGGGAGAGCGCCCAGTCCTGGCGCGAAGTGCTGCTCGATCTCAAGCGCCGCGGCCTGGCGATTGCGCCCGAGCTGGCCACCGGCGACGGGGCGCTCGGTTTCTGGAAAGCCTTGCGCGAGGTCTAAAGCCTTGCGCGAGGTCTACGGGACGACGCGCGAGCAGCGCTGTTGGGTGCACAAGACCGCCAACGTGCTCAACAAGCTCCCGAAGTCCGTCCAGCCACGCGCCAAGCAGCACCTACAGGACATCTGGATGGCCGAGACCCGCGCGGTGGCCGAGAAGGCCTTCGACTTCTTCCTCGAGGCCTATGGCCCCAAATACGACAAAGCGGTGGCCTGCCTGGCCAAGGACCGCGACGTGTTGCTCGCCTTCTACGACTTCCCGGCCGAGCACTGGAAGCACATTCGCACCACCAATCCCATCGAAAGCACCTTTGCGACCGTGCGCCTCAGGACCACCAAGACCAAGGGCTGCCTTAGCCGCATGACGGCGCTCACCATGGTCTTCAAGCTGTGCCAGTCGGCCAGCAAGAAGTGGCGCCGCCTGGACGGCTCGCACCAGATCGCCGACATCATTCAAGGCGTCAAATTCAAGGACCGAGAAAAGCTAAACGAACGCGCCGCCTGAAACCTGCGTCACCAACTTTTGACAATAGCTCTGACCGAACCGGACGTCATCACGATCGTCGCCCAGAAGGGCGGCGCAGGGAAAACCACAGTTGCCACCAACCTTGCCGTCGAGGCGGCCCTCGCAGGCAAGAAAACTCTGATTCTCGATACCGACCCGCAGGGAAGCGCGGTGACGTGGTACGACTTCCGCGACTTTCCCTACCCCAAAGTGCGGACAAGCATCCCCAGTCGTCTGGCCCGGGAGATCGGCAGCGCCCGCGACCACGGTTTCGATCTAGTCATCTGCGACACGGCCGGTCACACGGACACCTCGATGCTGGCGGCCGCTCGAATGGCGCGGCTGGTCATCGTGCCCTGCAGACCGCAGGCCGTCAACATGGCGACCGTTTCCATGACCCTCGACGTCTGCCAGATGGCCCAGACTCCACCGGCAATCCTGTTCAACGCGGCGCCGACGCGCGGCCATCGCCAGATCGATGCCGCAAGGTCGATGTTCGCGACAGCCGACATCGCGATCCTCCCCGTCGTGCTCCGCCAGCGCGCCGCCTACGCCCAAGCCATGTCGGTCGGCCAGGGAGTGAGCGAGTTCGCCCCGAACAGCCCGGCCGCCGTCGAAGCACTGGCTCTGTCCCGGTCCGTCGAAACCTGGCCGGAACCGGCGCTCTCGATCATTGCCCAACCCAGCTGAAGGATCGGAGGACCTCATGTCCAGCGTCGCGAAATTCACCCGGTCTTTGGACCGGCTCCAGGAAACGCAATTCAAGGACCGGGAGCCGGTCGACGTGCCGAACGCCGTTCGCTCCCGGCATTCCCTTCCTGTCCCGATAATCGACATCACCGTCGAAGGCCGACTGCGCTCCATAGACGACGACGCAGTGGACCATCTTGCCGAGTCCATGGCCCGGCAGGGGCAGCTGTATCCGATCGATATCCGGACGCTTGACGAGGGCGGATACCAGCTTGTTGCAGGCGCGCATCGGATCGCGGCTGCGGAAAAGCTCGGCTGGACCATTATCGAAGCGTTTGTCATCGACAACCTGCCAGACGACGAAATCGTGCTCCACGAGATCGACGAGAACTTGTGTCGAGCCAAGCTTACTCGTCTCGACCGCGGCGTGTTCCTCGCGAAACGCAAGGAGATTTATCAGAGGATATTCCCCGATTTGCGCCGCGGAGGAGACCATAAAAGCTTGGATTATCAAGAGAATATCAAACGCCAAACTTTAGCGTTTGATCCGGACGCGAGCCCCCCGGCCAGCTTTGCCGATCACACCGCCGCAATGACCCCCTTCGCGCCAAGCACGATCAACCGCGCGGTTAGCATAGGCGAAAACATCCTGCCCGACCTCCAGGAAGCCCTGTCTCGAACCCCCCTCGCCAACCGGGAAGGCGATCTTCGCCGCATCGCCTCCATGGATACTGACAAGCAACGCGATCTCCTCAACTCCCTTCAACAGGCCGACAAACCACCGAAGAGCCTTTCCGCCCTGCAGAAGGACCCGACCACCGCACCACCAAAGCCCGGCGATGTCGAAGGCCTCAAACGGATCTGGTTGAAATCCTCAGAAGCGGAACGCGCGGAATTCCGTTCCTGGCAGGACCGGGAAGGGGATGAGTGATGGATGCTTCCGTCGCGGCCCACCTCGTATTGAGGGAGGAACCCCGACAGACGGTCCTTCTCCCTCTGGACCGGATCGACATCGGCGAAAGGCTCCGGACCGTCAACGGCGCCACCGTCCAGCATCTCGCCGAGAGCATGAAGCGGAACGGCCTCCAGAACCCGATCCAGGTCCGTGAAAGCGAGGAGGACTCCTGGCTTCTCGTTTCCGGCGCCCACCGGCTGCAGGCAGCGCGCTCTCTCGCCTGGCCGTCGATCGAAGTCTTCGTCCTGGACTCCCTCGACGACGACACGCTCAGCCTCCTCGAGATCGACGAAAACCTCATGCGCGCCGAGCTCAACCCGCTCGACCGCGGACGGTTCCTGGCCAAGCGCAAGGAAATCTACGAGCGCCTTTACCCCGAAACCAAAGGGGGCGGCGATCGGAGGAGCGAGGCATTCCAGCAGCAACGCGAGCAGCTGTCGAACGGAGAGCCGGCCGGCACCGTACCAAAGAACTTCGTTGCCGAGACCTCATCCATCACTCCCTTTTCGAGCTGGACCATCCGTAGGGCGATCCGCATAGGCGAAAAGATCGAGCCCGAGCTGCGCGAAGAGCTCGCGATGACACCCCTCGCCTACCGTGAAGGCGATCTTGTCCGCATTTCCGACCTCCCCAGCGAAGAGCAGTTCGTTCTCCTCGACGACCTCCAGTCCGCCGAGCACGAAGTGAACCGGCTCTCCGACATCTACCCCCGCAAGCCCGAGCAAGAAGCGCCTGAAGAGGGAGGCGGCGGCGCCGAGCCCGCACCTGAGACCCCGCCCGAGAAGACGGTTCTCGAACGCGTCCAGGCCCTCTGGATTGCCGCGTCCGACGAAGAGCAGCTGGAAATTGTCGCCTGGATCGAGCTCATGAAGGGCTATCGGGATGCCAGCCCACCTGCCGCTTCATGACATGCCCTCAAGGGCGGATCCCGTTGACCCCTGCTGCCATCCTACGGTGCTTCAGCACGCGCAGGCGCTGTCCATACAAAAGCGCCACTACGAGAACCTGCACCCGCAGACCGGGCACGGCGGCGACCGCCAGTCCTCTGCCTGCAAAATCTCGCTCCACTTGACCGCGATTCTTACGACATTTGACCGCAGTTCCTGCGACATTTGACCGTGATTCCTGCGGGATTTGACCGCCCGGTCTGGTTTCTGGAGCGCTCTTCCATCGGGTGACATGGCCGCTTGGCGGGTGCTGTTTCTCTTCCGGTTCTGCCTCATCGATCAGGTGATCGAAATGGGGAGGCAGGGTCTCGATGATGAGGCCCTGCGGGAGAGGCTCTATCCGACGCCTGAGCGCGACAGCGGGCATGTGCAGCCTGACTGGGCCAGGGTCATCGAAGCGCTCACGGCGCCCTGCAAGCGCCGTCGCGCGCAGCTGACGCGTCGCCAGCTCTGGAAGGAGTATCGCGACGAAGCACTGGCGCAGGGCGGCTCGGCCTACAGCTACAGCCGCTTTTGCGCACGGTTGAAGGCCCGGCTGAAGGACGGCGGCAAGCCCGGGCAAGCGCAGATGCGGTTCGACTATGCGCCGGGGCTCTACGGCCTGTCCGACTTCTCGGGCAAGACGCTGGCGCTGCGCACGGGCGGCGGCGAGAAGGACGTGGAGATCTTCGTTGCGGTGCTGGGCCACTCCCGGCTGATCTACGCCGAAGCGGTGCCGGACCAGCGCGTGCGTCACTGGACGATGGCGCATCGTCGCGCGCTCGAATACTTCGGCGGCGTCCCCGAGCGCTGGATCATCGACAACCTCAAGGCGGGGGTCCAGAAGCCCGATCGCGAGGCGCCCCAGCTCAATCCGAGCTTCCGCGAGTTCGCCCAGCACTACAATGTCGCCGTGCTCCCTGCGCGCTCGGGGCGGGCTACGGACAAGGGGCTCGTGGAGGCCTCGGTCGGTGCTGTCCAGACCCGCATCCTGCTGACGCTGCGCCACGAGACCTTCTTCTCGCTGGACGCGATGAACGCCGCGATCCGCCGCGAGCTCGACCGGCTCAATCTCACTCCGATGGCCTGCGGCGAGAGCCGCCGCGCCATCTTCGAGGCGAACGAGCGGACGTCTCTGCGACCCCTGCCCCGGAACCCCTGGGACTGGGGCGAGTGGGTCCCCCGCAAGGTTGGGCCGAACGGCCATGTCAGCCTCGAACGCAACCACTACTCGGTGCCCGACGGCAATATCGGTCGCGCCGTCGTGGTGCGTGTCGGCGAGCGCATGGTGGAAGTGTTCCTCGAAGAGGGCGGCAGGCGCATCGCTGTCCATCGCCGCAAAAGCGGAAGCAACCAATACGCCACTCTGGCCGAGCATATGCCCGACCGCCTCAAGGCGGTGCGCGATATACGCAAACCCGACTACGCCGACATCCTGCTCGCTCGCGCGCGCCGCATCGGGCCCAGCGCGCTCTCCTGGGCCGAGCGCTGCTTCGCCTCGCGCGACTTCCCCGAGCAGGCCTTCGCCACCGTGCAGGGCAGATCCGTCTCGCCGAAGACCATGGCGAGCTGCGCCTCGACGCGCTCTGCGCCGAGGTTCTCGACCTCGACCGGCTCGCGTCGGGCTTCCTCAGGGAGCGCCTCAAGAACGGCGTAGA
Source organism: Alphaproteobacteria bacterium (assembly GCA_965261985.1). GTDB lineage: Bacteria > Pseudomonadota > Alphaproteobacteria > Bin95 > Bin95 > Bin95. The sequence goes on along the minus strand of OZ253490.1, from coordinate 771,193 downwards.
GCCGGACCGTCCGCGCGCGCAAGCGAAAGAGACCATCCCCAGCCACGCCAACATCCGTGGCGGCGCCTACTACAGCAACGACAATGGAACGACACCATGACCCTGCGACAACCCAATATCGAACGCATGCTGCAGCTCGGCCTCTCCGGCATGGCCGAGGCCCTGGAGGAGCAACGCGACATCGCCGACATGGACCAGCTCGGCTTCGACGACCGGCTTGCCATGATACTCGAGCGCGAAGCCCAGCATCGTGACCACAAGAGCTATCTCGGCCATCTGCGCCAGGCCCAGTTGCGCATCCGCGCTGATGTCCAGGACGTTGACTGCAGCCTCGGGCGCGGCATCGCCCGCACCACGCTGACCCAGCTCGCCGCCGGCGACTGGATCCGCCAGGCGCTCAATCTGATCGTCGAAGGGCCAACCGGGTCGGGAAAGACCTTCGTGGCATGCGCACTTGCCCACCAGGCCTGTCGCCAGAAGCGGTCCGTCCTCTATCGACGCGTCCCCGAACTGGTCGCGGCGCTCACCCGCGCCCGCGACAAGGGTACGCACGAACGTCTGATGCGCCGCCTCGCCAAGGTCTCCCTGCTGATCCTCGACGACTGGGGGCTCCAGGGCTTCTCCGCCGAGGGCCGGCGTGACCTGCTCGAGATCGTCGAGATCATGTCCCGTGGAGTGGTGTAAGAGCCTGGCGTCCGAAGCGGTATCCGGCGGTTAGGGCCGGGACGCTCAGGCAGCCACAGTGGGCAGCTTGACGGATAGATTGTCGCTCACGGGAGCGATGGATTCCAGAGACATGTATCTCCTTGCGACGGCCCACTCGCCGTTCTGCTCGAGGAGGATGGCGCCGACGAGGCGTGTGATAGCGTTCTCGTTGGGGAAGATGCCGACGACGTTTGTGCGTCGCTTGATCTCGGCATGGAGGCGTTCGATGGGGTTGGTGGAGTGGAGTTTGGTTCGGTGCTCCCTGGGGAAGGTCATATAGGCGAGCACATCGTGTTCGGCTTCGTCCATCATGGCGGCGAGCTTCGGCACCTTGGTCCTGAGTTGGTCGGCGACCTGACGCCACTGGGCGCTTGCGGCCTCGGCGTCGTCCTGGACGAAGGCGAAAGCGACGAAGGCGGAGGTGATGCGCCGTCCCTGCCTGCCGGCATGGGCGAGCAGGTTTCGCATGAAGTGGATGCGGCATCTTTGCCATGTGGCGCCAAGGATACGGGTTGCGGCGGCCTTGAGGCCCTTGTGGTCGTCGGAGATCACCAGCTTGACGCCCTTGAGCCCGCGCTGGACCAGGCTACGCAGGAACGAGGTCCAGAAGGTCTCGGCCTCCGAGGCGCCGATCGCCATGCCGAGCACCTCGCGGCGGCCCTGGTCGTTGACCGCCACCGCGATGGTGACCGCGACCGGGACGATGCGCCCGGCCTCGTGCATCTTCACATAGGTGGCGTCGAGCCAGAGATAGGGCCACTCGCCCTCCAGAGGCCGGTCGAGGAAGCCGTGGATCTTGTCGTCGATCTCGCCGCACAGCCGCGAGACCCCCGCCTTCGCGGGGGCAGGCTCTGGCTCTTCGAGATGCCCGACATCCCCATCGCCTGCACCAGGTTATCGACCGAGCGGGTGGACACGCCCTGGATGTAGGCTTCCTGGATCACCGCCGCGAGCGCCTTCTCGGCCATCCGCCGGGGCTCCAGGAAGCCGGGGAAGTAGCTCCCCTTCCTGAGCTTCGGGATCTTCAGCTCGACCGTACCGGCGCGGGTCTCCCAGACCCGGTCGCGATAGCCGTTGCGGTGGTTGATCCGCGCCGGCGTCCGCTCACCGGGAGCTGCGCCGGTCAGGCCCTCCACCTCCAGGGCCATCAGCCGTTCGGCCGTAAATCCGATCATCTCGCGAAGCAGGTCGGCGTCCGAGGTCTTCTCCAGAAGCCGGCGCAGGGTCATCATGTCTTGGGTCATCGTGGTTCCCCTTCGGGTCAGGTTGGTTTGTGACGACCCAACCCTAATCCGGAACCGCGATGGCCTCCGCTGGGGATAACCGGCTCGCCGCCGCCAGACTCATGACGGTCGCAGCGGCGAGCCGGTTATCCCCAGCTACCGAAGGAAGCCAAAACTCCTACACCACCTCCAGGGACACGACCATCGTCGAGCAGCGCCACGCGCGCAAGTCCATCCTCATCGCCAGTCAAATCCCCGTGGAGAAATGGCCAGGGGTGATCGGAGAACCCACGATCGCGGACTCCATACTCGACCGCATCGTCCACAACGCCTATCGCATCGACCTCAAGGGCGAGTCCCAGCGCAAGCGCAACAAACTGCCGCCCCTCGACGGCGGCAACGACAAATGAGAGAGCCCCGGCCTGGCGGCCGGGGTCCTCGGGCGCCTGCGGCGCCGGTCGCAGCCGAAACACCGGGGCTGCGCGGCGGCATGCTCGATCAAGATGCTTGCCGCCGCGCCCGCCAACGCATTGCAGCACGACCAGGGCTCGCTTACGCTCGCATCCCGCTGGCCTGCGGCCAGACCCACGAAACAAACAACGGAGGATCCCGCAAAGAGCCGTGAGAGACGGCACGCCGCCAAATCCGGGCGGTCAAATCCCGCAGGAATCACGGTCAAATGTCGCAGGAACTGCGGTCAAATACGCAGGAATCTGCACTCTGCCTTCCGGGCCGGCTCCAAAATCAAACGGGAACTTGCTTATCCGTGACACTCCGCATGTGAGGCTGTACGGTCTCAATGTGTTCCGTATGAGGGGGTCACGGTTATGGGGTTCAAGGTTGCATCGCGCGTGCGTGGTCTGAGCGACGAGGCGTTTCGGGAGGCCTTCGGTACCGAGGAGCAGTGCCGCGCGGCGCTGCTCCGGCTGCGCTGGCCGGGCGGCTTCCTCTGCCCCTGCTGCGGCCATCGCGGGCATTGCGTGCTGGCGGGGCGCGGGCTCTACCAATGCAACCGGTGCAAGAAGCAGACATCGCCCACGGCGGGCACGATCTTCCACGCGACCAAGCTGCCGCTGACACTCTGGTTTGCAGCCATCCACCTGATCGTGACGGCGAAGAACGGCATCTCGTCGGTGGAACTCGGCCGCCGTCTCGGGGTCAAGCAGCCGACGGCCTGGGCCGTGAAGCACAAGATCATGGCGGTGATGGCGCGGCGCGAGGGGGAGACGCCGCTTACGGGGCGGGTCGAGATGGACGACGCCTATCTCGGCGGGGTGCGCTCCGGCGGCAAGCGGGGCCGCGGCGCGGCGGGCAAGACGCCCTTCGTGGCGGCGGTCTCGACCAGTCCCGAGGGGCGCCCGCGCAAGCTGGAGCTGGCGCCGGTCAAGGGCTTCCGCAAGCGCGAGATCGCGCGTGGCGCCAAGCACTGGCTGGCCCCCGGCGCGGCGGTTGTGACGGACGGCTTGGGCTGCTGGAGCGCACTCGACGAAGCCGCCTGCAGCCATCAGGCAATCCGCACCGGGTCGGGCCGACAGGCGGCCCGCATGGCGCCGTTCAAATGGGTGAACACGACGCTCGGCAACATCAAGTGCGCGATCACCGGGACCTATCGCAAGCTCGGCCCCGATCACGCCGGGCGCTACCTCGCCAGTTTCGCCTGGCGCTACAACCGCCGTTATCAACTCCAGACGATGATCCCGCGCTTCGTCCATAGCGCCGTCCGAACCGAACCGATGCCCTATCGCCTCCTCATCGCAGGATGAATGTCAGGGATGAGCAGGAACGGGAAAACCCTCACTTTGATTTTTCCCGTCCTCCCGCTCGCTCATTTACCGAACTCGCTGCCGGCTACCTCGGCTGCACAGCGCGAACCCTGCAGCAAACGATCCGCATCGCCGAACGCATTCCGCCTCGGCTCCAGACCGCTCTCTCCAGCACCCCCATCGCAGACCGGAAGGAAGACCTTTCCCGGATCGCCGGCATGAACGCGGAAGATCATCGCCAGCTGTTGGAGCGCCTGAAAACCGACCCGCAGCCCGCGACCCTCGACGCCGCCCTCGCCCGAATTCCCTAGCCTCCCAGCACACCAGCCCCAGGAGCTTGAGGAAAGCCTCTTCGAGGCAGACCGAACACACGGAGACTAATCATGGACGCCGCGACACTGCCCGACACCGACGAGCTGCTGCCGCCCGTGGCCCACACGATCTGGGACATGAAATACCGCTTCAAGGATCGCGACGGCACGCCGATCGACCGGACCATGGACGACACGCGCCAGCGCGTCGCCCGCTTCCTCGCCGAGAATGACACCGAAGTGACCATGTTCATGGACGCCATGCGCGGCTGGAAGTTCCTCCCGGCCGGCCGGATCCTCGCCGGCGCCGGCACGGAGCGGAACGTGACGCTCGTCAACTGCTACGTGCTGGGTCAGATCGACGACAGCCTGTCAGGCATCCTGGACGGCCTGAAGGACGCCGCCACCACAATGCAGGCCGGCGGCGGCATCGGTCACGACTTCTCGACGCTCCGCCCGAAGGGAGCCCCCGTCTTCCGCGTCGGAGCCGACGCCTCGGGACCGCTCTCCTTCATGGACATGTGGGACAGCATGTGCAGGACGATCATGAGCGCCGGCAGCCGCCGCGGTGCCATGATGGGCACGATGCGCGTCGACCATCCCGACATTGAGGACTTCATCGAGACCAAGCGCGACGCCCAGCGCCTGCGCATGTTCAACCTCTCGGTGCTGGTCACCGACGCCTTCATGGAAGCCGTCAAGAACGACGCCGGCCACGAGCTCGTCTTCGACGGCAACGTCTACCGCACGGTCTCGGCCCGCGATCTCTGGGACCGGATCATGCAGGCGAACTACGATTGCGCCGAGCCGGGAGTGATCTTCATCGACCGGATCAACGCCGTGAACAACCTCCGGCATTGCGAGACTATCCACGCCACCAACCCCTGTGGCGAGCAGCCTCTCCCGCCCTGGGGTTCCTGCCTCCTCGGCTCCGTCAACCTGGCCGCCTTCGTCCGCGACCCCTTCGAGGACGGCGCCTTCATCGCTGAGAACGAATTCAACTGGACGGTCGCCACAGCCGTCCGCATGCTGGACCGCGTCGTCGACCGTTCCTTCTATCCGCTGGAGCAGCAGCGCGAGGAAGCACTCTCCAAGCGCCGCATCGGCCTCGGCATCACCGGCCTGGCCGACGCGCTCGCCTTTATGGGCATCCGCTACGGCTCCGACCTGGCCGTCCAGCGGACCCGGGACCTCTTCTCCATGCTGCAGAGTGTTGAGCGGCGTGGAAGATTGGGTCTGACTCAATCTCGATGATGGTGGCTTCGGACAGCAACGACGAGGCGGATTCTAGGCACATCCAGATCGGCACATCCCAAAAATCTGGCGCTGGAAGGCCTCCGGATTGTCGATTTGGCGGCCGTTCGCCGGCATCTGGCGTCCATAAGCCACTGACATCATCGAGACCGCGACAGACCCAATATTGAAAGCCGATTGACATCTTGTGCACCCAACAGCGCTGGCTGCGGGTCCGGGGCCACACTTCCTCGATCGCCTTCCAGAAGCCGAGCGCGCCGTCGGCGATGGCGAGTTCGGGCGCGACCGCGAGCCCGCGCCGTTTGAGGTCAAGTAGCAACTCGCGCCACGATTGGGCGCTCTCGCGCACCCCGTCGATGAGGCCTACGAGTTCCTTCTTACCCTCCGGCGTCGCGCCGATGATGACCAGCAGGCATTGCGCATCGTCCTCGAGCCGGGCCTGCACATGGATGCCGTCGGCCCAGAAGTAGACATAGTGCCTGGCCGACAGATCCCGCTTCAGCCAGTGCGCGTGCTCGTCCGCCCAAACCTCGGTGAGCCGCGCGACGATCGAGGCCGACAGGCCGCCGGCGTCCGGCCCGAGCAAGGCCGCCAGTGCCTCGGCGAAGTCGCCCGTGGAGATGCCCTTGAGGTAGAGGACGGGGATCGGGACTTCGAGGCTCTTCGAGCGCCGCGCATAAGGCGGCAGGAGCGCGGAGCTGAACCGGATGCGGTCGGCGCCCAGGCCCGTGCGGTCGCGAACGCGTGGCGCGCGAACCGCAACCGGGCCGATGCCGGTCATGATCTCGCGTTCGGGCAGGTGGCCGTGGCGCACCAGCCGTCGGCGGCCTTCTTCGGTGCGCGCCTCGGAGTGGCCATCAAGGAACGCCGCCACCTCCGCCTCGACCGCCCGCGCCAGCAGGGACCGGGCGCCGCTGCGCAGCACCTCGGTCAACGGATCGGAAAACGTCGATGGCCGGGAAAGCTTCAAAACGGTATTGTCACTCACGGCGTATCACTCCTTCGTTGGAGAAGTGGAGGCTCGATTACCCCCACGATACGCCGCCTTGACCCTTCACCCCGTCACCAACTTCTGGCCATAGCTCAGCTCGGGAGGCGATAGGGTTTTCACCTGGGGCGCTGGAGCCCGAGTACGACCCGTTTCTTTCCAGGCTTCTGGCCTTGGCTACCGAGGCGAGGCGCCGCGGCACGCTTTCGGTGGAACGCCTCGAGCCCATCGTCGATCTGCTGGAGCTGGATGAGCAGAGGAAGTCGATGCTGCTCGGTATGAAAGATGCGATGGGATCAACCGATTGAGCGGCGCCCCGCGGCGGCGCTTGGACTGTAGAAGAAAAGGAGAAGACGGCATGAAGAAGATTAAAGTGGCCATCGCCGGTGTGGGGAACTGCGCCAGTTCTTTCGTGCAGGGCACCGAGTACTACCGCAGACGGCCCGCGAAAGAGTACACCGGACTGATGCATGCGAGTATTGCTGGTTGGCGCCCTGACGATATCGAGGTTGTGACTGCATTCGATATCGACCGCCGCAAGGTCGGCCATGCCTTGGAAGACGCCGTGTTTGCCGCCCCGAACTGCACGCGGATTTTCCAGCCCGTGCTGCCGGCGAGCGGCGTCGTGGTCCAGATGGGTCCCATTCTCGACGGTGTGGCCGATCACATGGAGGACTACGGAGAGGACGAGGCGTTCCGGGTATCGGAAACCCATCCGGTGGATGTGACCAAGGCGCTCGAGGCGACGGATGCCGAGGTGCTGATCTGCTATCTGCCGGTCGGGTCCGAGCAAGCTGTACGTCACTACGCCCAAGCATGCCTGGACGCGGGTGTGGCGATGATCAATTGCGTGCCTGTCTTCCTCGCGTCGGATCCCGAGTGGGCCGAGAAGTTTCGTACCGCCGGATTGCCCATCGTGGGCGACGACATCAAGAGCCAGGTCGGAGCAACCATCGTGCATCGCTCCTTGGGCCGGCTGTTCGCGGACCGGGGTGTGAAGCTGGACAGGACCTACCAGCTCAACACGGGAGGGAATACCGACTTCCTGAACATGCTCCAGCACAGCCGGCTGAAGTCGAAGAAGCACTCCAAAACGGAATCGGTGCAAAGCCAGCTCGATGAACGGCTCGACACCAAGGATATTCACATTGGCCCTTCCGACTACGTGCCCTGGCAGGACGACAACAAGATCGCATTCATCCGCATGGAGGGCCGCGGCTTCGGGGACGTGCCGATGGAGCTCGAGCTGAGGCTGTCGGTGCAGGACTCGCCGAACAGCGCTGGCGTCGTCATCGACGCGGTGCGGTGCGCAAAGCTCGGCCTCGAACGCGGCTTGGCCGGACCTCTGGAGAGCCCTAGCGCCTACTACATGAAGAGCCCTCCGCGGCAAATGCGCGACGAGGAAGCGCGTTGCGAGGTGGAAGCCTTCATCGGCGGGGGGGCGCCCGCTGCGGAGGCGCATGCGCCAGCGGGCATGGTCTCGGGGGCGCGGCGGTCGTGGCGCTCGAACTAAATAATCGGGACAACCCATGACCGAGGGCGCGCAGAGCGGCGCGCCGCTCGAGCACCCGCGTGCGTGGACAGACGTGCTGGTTAGCGCTCACCGAGGGGTGCTGGCCTCCCTGGAGGCTCGCGCCGTCCCGCAGCCCATTGGTCGGTACAACGCGAAGGGCGACGCCGTCTACGCCGCCGACCTCGCTGCCGAGCACGCCGCAATTGTGGAGTTGCAGCGCTTTGCCGAGCCATTGCACCTCGTCTCGGAGGAGGCGAGGGAACTGCAAACCGCGGAGAACGGCGCCCGTTACCGTGTCGTCATCGACCCGATCGACGGTTCCGACAATCAGGCCAGGGAGCTGCCGCTCTCGGCCCTCAGCGTCGCGGTGCTTCGGGTCGAAGCGCCGCTTCACCCTGATGAGGTCGAAGCTGCCATCGTCGGGCCACTTGATGGCGGCGAGCCGTGGCTGGTCGTTCGCGGGGAGGGAGCAAATCGGGGCTTGCAGCCCCTCGCCACGTCCGGTGCGGCGCGGATTGAAGATGCGTTCGTGTCGGTCGAGCTCAACCACCACGAACCCTGTCCAGTGCTCGCGGACGTGCTCTCGCGTGCGCGTGCCGTTCGCTCGTATGGCTGCGCCTCGAGGGCGCTTGCGCTCGTTGCAGGTGGACACCTCGATGCCCACATCGACATCAGGGGTCGTCTCACGCCGGAGAGCTATCTTGCGGGAGCGTCCCTCGTCGCTGCCGCCGGGGGAAGCGTCGTGGGCACCGATGGGAAAGCGCTACCTGCTACGTGGGCACTGACGGATCGGGTAGACTTGATCGCGGCTGCCACGCCCGCTCTCGCGGCGGCTCTGGTGGAAGCCCTCGGACGATGAGTGTTGACGTGCACCCGCCGAGGGTCGCGGTAATCCTCGCAGCCGGACGCGGGGAGCGGCTGAGGCCGTACGACGGCACCCGGCCCAAGCCGCTGATCGACCTGCTCGGCATCTCTCTGGCCGAGCGCGTGGTTCGCGGCCTGCTGGCGGCAGCCCCGATCGAGAAGGTCGTTGTCTCGCTGGGCTATGAGGCCGAACGTGTGCGGACACACTTCGAGTCGGTGGGAAGACGTTGCGGTGTCTCGATGGAGTTCGTCACTGTCGCTGACTGGCAGCTCGGGAACGGTGCGAGCGCGCTGGCGGCAGAGCCCGCCACCAAGACGGAGTCGTTCCTGCTCACCATGTCGGATCATGTGTTCACACCCGACCTGGTCTTGGGCCTGATCGCCGAGCCCCCCTGTCCGGGTGGGATAAAGCTCGCGGTCGACCGGGACCGGGGCGCCATCTTCGATCTCGACGACGTCACCCGAGTGCAGCTATCTGGCGAGCGCATCACCGCCATCGGCAAGGGGCTGGCCTCTTGGGATGCCGCCGACACCGGCGTCTTCTATTGCTCGGCCAGGCTATACGAAGGACTTCGGCAGGCGGCTGCCAAAGGTGAGCACGGCCTTTCCGGCGCCGTGGCAACGCTCGCGGCGAGCGGCCGGGCGAGTGGGGTCGATGTGACCGGATGCTGGTGGAAGGATGTGGATTCACCGGCCGCGCTCCGCGACGCGGAGGAGCATCTGCTGCGCGTCGTCGTCGGCAAGCAAACCGACGGGCCAGTTGCCCGTTATCTGAACCGGCCCGTCTCGAAGCAGCTGACCCGCTGGCTCATTCGAACGCCCGTTTCACCGAATCAGTTAAGCTTGATCGGGTTCGGCCTCGCCTGTATCGCGACCGCGTGCATGGCGGCAGAATCTTACTGGTTGCTCGTCGCCGGAGGACTTCTCGCTCAGTTCAGCTCGATACTAGACGGAAGCGACGGAGAGATCGCGCGGCTGCGTTTCGAGCAATCGGAGTTCGGCGGGTGGTTCGATGCCGTCCTCGACCGCTACGCGGACGCGCTCCTGCTCTTCGGCCTCACCTGGCACGCGATGTACACGAACACGGCCGGGATCTGCACGGCAGCGGGCTTCGCGGCCGTCATGGGCACGTTCCTCAACAGCTACACTGCGGACAAGTACGACGGCCTGATGCGCGGCCGGATCGGAGGCGGCATTCGGATAGGGCGCGACGTGCGGGTTCTCCTGATCGCGGCCGGCGCGGTCCTGAACCTCACCCTCCCCACTCTGTGGCTCGTCGCGTTGCTGATGAACGTCGAGGTGGTGAGACGAATCATCGTTTGCTGGCGGCAGGCTGTCGCTGCGGACTCCACGACTCGGGCCACGCCCCCAAGGGGTCGGCGCCCCGGGTGAGGGAGCATGGCGATCAGGGCTGTCACTGAACCGCCCCGGCTTTCCCGGCGGCAGTTACGTTTGAGTCATGCAGCCATATCGAGGTTCTTGCTGGCGGCATAGTGATTTGCTTCGGCCTCTGCGGGCGGGATGTTGGCGATGGGGCCGAGCAGGCGGTGATTATTGAACCGGTCCACCCATTCGAGGGTGGCGTATTCGACGGCCTCGAACGATCTCCACGGGCCGCGCCGGTGGATCGCCTCGGCCCTGTAGAGGCCGTTGATCGTTTCGGCCAACGCGTTGTCGCAGCTGTCGCCGACGCTGCCGACCGAAGGATCGATCCCGGCTTCGGCCAGGCGCCCGGAGTATTTGATCGACACATATTGGACACCGCGATCGCTGTGATGCACGAGGCCCGATCCCTTGGCGGGCTTCCTGGCATGTATCGCCTGTTCCAGGGCATCCAGAACGAAGGTTGCATGGGCCGTGCGGCTCACCCGCCATCCGACGATCCGGCGTGCGAAGGCATCGATCGCGAAGGCCACATAGACGAACCCGGCCCAGGTCGCGACATAGGTGAAGTCCGCCACCCACAGACGATTGGGCTCGGGCGCCTGGAACTGCCGGTTCACCTTGTCGAGCGGGCACGCCGCTCCCTTGTCGCTGACCGTGGTCTTCACCGGCTTGCCCCCGATCGCCCCGGCAAGGCCGAGATCGCGCATCGGCCGCTCGACGGTGCAGCGGGCCACGTCCCGGCCTTCGCGCCGTAGCTGGCGCCAGACCTTGCGGGCACCATAGACCGAGTAGTTCGCCTCGAAGACGCGCTCGATCTCCTCCATCAGTACCGGATCGCGCTGTCTGGCGGCATGAAGGCGGTATGTGGATGGGGCGATCGGCAGAACCTTGCAGATCGGCTCGACCCCATAGGTATCGCGATGCTCGTTGATGAAGGCGATCATCGCTTGAGGGGGCGGTCGAGCTCCGCCTGGGCAAAATAGGCGCTGGCTTTGCGCAGAATCTCATTCGCCTGGCGCAGCTCGCGAACCTCGCGTTCCAGCGCCCTGACCCGCTCATGATCGTCGCCGGTCATGCCCGGCCTGGCGACGCTGCCTCGTTCAGCCTGACGGACCCACCGCCGCAGCGTCTCGGCCGTGCAGCCGAACTTCGCCGCGATCGAACACATCGCCTCCCATTGCGAGCCGTGCTCGCCCCGATGCTCGAAAACCAGCCGGACAGCCCGTTCGCGAACCTCCGCCGGATAACGTGTCGAATGTCTTCCCATAACAGCTCATCCTTCTCACAAGATGGAGCCGCCGGAAAAGCCGGGGCGGTTCATCCCGTGTTCGAACACATCTCATGACGCTACAGCTTGGAAACGGGCAAACTCCACCTCCGCCCCAATCCGTGCAACGAGGTCGGCCGGCAGCGTCACCATGATCGGTACACTGCCACATCGAAAACGAAATCGTCAGCCCCGCGATCGAGTTCGCCCTCACCAGGGCGCGGACAAAAAACCTGCCCTTCCGAGGTTGGCACGACTCGCGAAGTCGTGCTAACCAGTGTCTGAGGGTCGCCCCATTTCTTTTGGTGACGTCGGCGGCCGGCCGAGAAACGGAGCCTCCGCACGTTGGCCCTAACCGCTTCCATTGCCGCATGACGACGGATCGATGATCGCCGCAACCGTCGAAGCTATCGGAGCCTCGCCCGGACGACGCTTCGCGGTGACGTTCATGATCCTCGTGGCCGCGGTTGGCCTTTCCGCCTGCGGCGACAGCACCCAGCAGATCGTCGACGAACAATATCAGCGCACGCGCGCCACGATGGACCTTGTCGGCAGATATATCGCCGAGGGTCGGCTTCCAAACGCGAGACTAATCCAGCGCTACGCACAGTATGTCGGCAGGGCGCGCCCCGACGTCGCGCCCCTCACCAAGGAATTGGCGACCGAGGGGACAACGCAAGGCCTCGGCTACAGATCTCTGCTCGACCGGCTTGCCAAGGTCAAGAAGAAGCCGGCGGACGATAAAGAGGCCGACACGGTGGTGGACGAGCTTCAACGCATCGAGGCGGCGGCGAACCCGACCGTCTATAACGATTCTCTGGTCGACGTGGTCAACGTGCTGGCCGACATGTCAGACGGCAAGCTAGCGCGGCTCAACGTTCCCACAACCGCGGAGAAACCGGCCGACGGCCCGGGCAGCCGTCTGGTCGGCAATCCCCGCTACGGCAGTTGGCGCAGCGATAGCACGGGCAACAGCTTTTGGGCCTGGTATGGGCAGTACGCGCTTGTCAGCACCCTGTTCATGCGATCCGGCCCCTATTACTACAATCAGTGGTATCCGCAGCGGTCGTGGAGCTATTACGGCGATGTCGGGCGGCACTATTACGGGACACAAGGCGACAGCCGCCGCTGGAACCAGGCGAGCAAGACCTATCCCAACGCCAGACCGCAAAAGACCTATGGCCAGCTGAACAGCCAACGCAATCTGAGCACCTATGGCCGCACCGCTTCGCGCACCGCCGGCAGCTCTCTCAAGCGGGCCTCCGCGTATTCAAGCTCATCTCGCGGCAGTTCGCGCTCCAGCGGTTCCCGCGGCAAATAAACGTTGAAATGAGGGAGATCATCAAGTGATTGGAGCCGACCTCATGACGGGGCAGGCGCTCGGCATGTTGATCCTCGACTTCGTGATCGTATTTGCCGTCCTGTTATGCGCCAGGGTGCTTTACGGGCTCGCGGCCGGAATCGACGTGACCGAGGAAATGGCCGGCAAGAACAACCATGCCGTCGGCATTTCGCTGGCCGGCGCGACCGCCGGCATCGGTATCATGCTGAGCGGCGTTGTCACGGGAACGTTTTCGTCCACCCTCGGGGCCGAGACCCTGTCGATGGTGGTCTATGCCGCCGTCGGGCTGGTCCTGATGTGGCTGACGCGTCTGATCTTCGACAAGGTCTCGCTGCCGTCCTTTTCGGTAAAGGACGAGATCGCGCGGGGTAATAACGCGGTGGCCATCGTCGATGCGGGCAACATGGTGGCGACGGCCGTGATGGTGCGCGCCGTGATGAACTGGTCCGAGGGCACATTGTCGTCCGGCCTGATGGCGGTGGCCGTCGGCTATGTCGCGACCCAGATCATCCTGACCTTGACCACCGTCTATCGGGTCAAGCTTTTTCGCATGCGCAACCGCGAAGGGGCCGGATTCCAGGACGTGGTGCGCGCCGGCAACATGGCGGTCGCAATGCGTTTCGTCGGCTTTCAGGTCGGCGTGGCACTGGCCGTGACCGCCGCCTCGGGTGTCGCGGTCTTTCAGGCCGGCGGCGACCCGATCGTCCAGGGCCTGACCTGGGGTGGCGTGTCGATCGTCATGGCCGTCATCCTGGCGGTGTTGGCCCTGATCGCGGAACGGTCGGTGCTCGCCAAGATCAACGTCGCCGAGGAAGTCGACCGCCAGCAGAATATCGGCGTCGCCTTGATGGAAGTCGGCGTCTATGTCGCAATCGGCCTTATTCTCACCAATCTGTTGGCCTGACGCGACGGCGCGGGGGTGGATGCTTTGGCGGCGGGATTGCGCGGATCGCAAACCCGCGAAAGCGGCACCCGCATACCGGTGTGGATCCACGACGCCGTAATCATGACCATGACCGGCGTGCTCGCCGGGTGTGGGCTGGTCTATGAATATCTTTTGGCACATGTCGCGGGCCGCGTGCTCGGCGCGGTCGAGACCGTCATCTTCACGATGATCGGGATCATGATCGTCGCCATGGGCGTGGGTTCGTTTCTGGCCCGGTCGGTCCGCCACCCCTTTGCCGGGTTCGCGTGGCTGGAGGGCGGATTGGCCCTGACGGGTGGCGCGTCGGTTCTGTTGCTGGGCGCGATCACCGCCGTCGCTATCATCCTTCCCCAGACCCTGGCCGCCACCTACGGCCTGCCGCCAGACCTGATCCCGCGCGGTGGCCTGGTGGCGTCGTTCGAGCTTGTCGCCGCGTTCGCCCCATATTTGCTGGGCGCGATCATCGGCGTGATGGTGGGGATGGAGATCCCCCTGTTGGCGCGTATCCGCCAGGAATTCCACGCACGCCACCTGGTGCACAATACCGGGACGATCTATGGCGCCGATTATATCGGCGCGGGGCTGGGCGCGGCCGCTTGGGTCGCCTTCATGCTGGCGATGGAGCCCAGCCGCGCCGCCGTGCTGACCGCCGCCGTCAATTTATGTGTCGGGGTGCTGTTCCTGGCGCTCTATGGCCGCTGGCTGCGCCGCGTATGGGTGCTCGTCGCGATGCACGGGCTGGTCGCCGCGGTGCTGGTGACCGCCGCCATCCACGGCACCGATTGGGCGCGGGCGATGGAGGACCTGCTCTACCGCGATAAAGTGATCTATAGCGTCGCCACGGAACACCAGCGGCTGACCGTAACCCAGAGAGTCAACCACCCCAGCCGCCCGCCGGTCTATACCTTCTTTATCAACGGCCGAACCCAGTTCGGCAGCGACGACGAGCATATCTACCACGCGATGCTGACCTATCCGCCGCTGGCCGCCGCGGCGCGGCGCGACCACATCCTGGTGATCGGCGGCGGCGACGGGCTGGCGGTGCGCGACATCCTGCGTTGGAACCCGCGCGAGGTGGTCGTGCTCGACCTCGATTCCAAGCTGGTGGATTTCTTTTCCAAGCCGCTGATGGGCGATGGCCGCATCGTCAACAGCGCCCTGTTGGAACTCAACGAATTCGCCTTCCGCGACCCGCGGGTCAAGACGGTCTTCGGCGACGCCTTCCTTCGGATCGACGAATTGTTGTACGCGGGCCGCCGTTTCGACGCAATCGTCATCGATCTCCCCGATCCCAGCCATCCGGACCTCAACCGGCTCTATACGCGGCGGTTCTATGAAAAGCTGCGGCTGGTGCTGGCCGGCGACGGCGCCATGGCGGTGCAGTCGACCTCGCCCTATCACGCGCGCCGCGCCTTTCTCAGCATCGGCAAGACCGTGAAGGCCGCCGGCTTCGCCCATGTCGAGCAATATCACCAGAATGTCCCCAGTTTCGGCGAATGGGGCTGGACCGTCGCGGTGCCCCTCGGCGCGCCCGCCAGCGCCCGCATCCGCGCCCTGTCCCAGTTACCGGTCGATGACGGCTGGACCACGAGGGAGGTCATGCTGGGGGCATTCGCCTTTCCAAAAGATTTTCGGGCCGGGCTGGACGCGATCGATATCAATCGCATCGGGACCGCCGCCATCTATCGCTATTACCAGAAAGACTGGGAATTCGAGCAAGGGCTACACCCACCGAAAAAATTCGGTCCGCGCCCTTGAAATGCACCTGGGTATTCCCTATTTTGTGACGTGTCACGCGTGACACGTCACAGTGGTGGCTAAAATTGGAACCGAACGAGAGCGAATAGAAAGCATGGAAACGACCGCTAAATCAGACCGTAACACCAGCGAGCATTGAAAGAGACTCATTCTCGTGATCCTACCCAACATCACGCTTCTGCCGTTGCCGCCAAGATCAATGGCCGTTCATGCGCGACAACTGGTTGTGCAATCGGATTTTCAAGTCATATGACGATATCGTCGCCCTGTGTTGCGAAGCCTGGAATAAACTCATCGAGCAACCGTGGAAGATCATGTCCATCGGACAGCGGAAATGGTCACATGGGTTCTAATCAATGCTCGTTGGTATAAGCCGATGTCGGTGGCCGAGCGCAAGCGGCGGCAACGGGCGCGGCTAAAGGATGCGGGCTTCAAGCCGGTCGAAGTGTGGATCCCGGCGGAGCATCGGGGCGTGCTTCGCCAAGTGGAGAAGATGCTACGTCGAGGCGACCTGCCGGACCTCCAGAATCTGAGACAATCGACGCAATTCGCGCTAATCGGGAAGGAAGACATGGACCTCAACCTGTTGACAGAAACGCTGAACGATTTCACCTCGGAAAATGGCTTCCGATTTGGCGCCAGCCAATCCGAAGACAACGTCCAGGTGGTGGTCGAGGACCGGGAAGAATTTCCCATCCTGGTCTCGTCCGACGGCGAGCAGATCCTCTGCGTCGTCTATTTGTGGGACGAGTCCCAGGTCAAGCCAGCGGGGCGGACCGACATGCTGGCGGCATTGTTGGAGATGAACGTGCCGCTGCCGCTGTCGTCGTTCGGCATGATCGGCGACCGCTACGTGCTGTTCGGCGCGCTGGCGGCGAACTCCTCGGTCGAGGACGTCATCACCGAGCTGGAAACACTGAGCGACAACACGCTCGAGGCGATCGAAGCGATCGCCCAGTTCTTGAACTAGACGCGTATTAGTAAAGGAAGGAGATCATCATGGCTATTTTGGCAAAGCTGTTTACGGCCATGAGGGGCGCCGCATCGGAGACCGGCGAAGCCATCATCGACCATCAGGCGCTGCGGATCCTGGATCAGGAAATGCGCGACGCGGAGAAGAACCTGAACGAGGCCAAGTCGCAACTGACCCAGATCATGGCCGAGCGCAAGGGTGTCGAGCGCGAAGTCGATCGGCTCAAGAAGTCGGTCGCCGAGCATGAGGAATATGCCGCCAAGGCGCTGGAAAAGGGCGACGAGACGCTGGCCCAGGAGGTGTGCGAACGCATCGCCCAGTTCGAGGACGAACTCAAGCTCCAGGAACAGGCCTATGCTCAATACGATACCGGCGTAAACCAGCTCAAGCGCACCATCAAGGCGACCGAGCGCAATATCGCGGCTATGAAACGCCAGGTCAGCATGGTCAAGGCGACCGAGAAAGTACAAAAGGCCAGCGCCGCGGCAAATGCCCGGTTCTCGGGCTCCAGTTCCTCCATCACGTCAGCCACCGACTCGCTGGAACGCATCAAGAAGCGCCAGCAGGAACGCTCCGACCGCATGGACGCGGCGACGCAGCTCGCCAACGATGAGGAAGGCGGCGACCTGGACCACCGGCTCAAGGAAGCGGGTATCGTCTCAAGCGATGCCTCGGGATCCCATGTCCTGGCGCGGATCCGCGCCAGGCGGGGAGCCAGCGCCTGATGTTCCGCAAGTTGTTCGGCGGGGGTGGCGGCGAGAAGCCGCCACCAGCGGCCGAATATCCGTGGGAGCTGAAGTCCGGCGATTTTCTCAAACTGGGTTTCACCGCGCCCGAGGGTCTTTCGGCGGAGGAACTGCAGGTCGTCTCGGTCCACGCGCTCGACCTCGGGGGACCACATATGGTCCGCCGGGTGCTGACCGCCGAAACCGGTGACGGTGCGCGGTTTCTGCTTTGGAAAAGCGACGAAGGGCAGGTCGCCTTCGCCCGCGAGATCCTGCGGCCCGTTGTCGAACAGGTCTTCGACATCGAGGAAATCGGCGCCCTGTTCGAACAGGACGGCTCGTCGCTGCCGACCCTCAACCGGCGGGCGGATCCGCCCGAGCTCGCGGGTTGGACCACCGCGCTCTACCGCCAGGAGGCCGCGATCGAAGCCTACCGGCACGACCGCGATCCCAAGAAAACGGAGGTCGGATCGGACCTCACCGACGATGCCCAGCCCTTCGATTTCTATCGCCTGGTCGGGGACAAGCGGCAATTCGCCTTCGAGGCCATGGTGCTCGACGGCGGCCGCACCGACATCTACCTGATCTCCTACCTGTCGACCTCGACGGTCGAGGAGATGTGGCAGGCCTGACAACGAGAAACGACAGACGACGATGATGCAATTTATCTCGTTGCGGCGCATGTTGCGCCGACGCGGCCCCCAGGCGTTCGAGGACGTCCAGGCGCAGCGATCGATCCTGATACTGACCGTCTATCTCGTCGTCGTCTTCTCGCTGCATATCGCCGCGATGATGACGTTTGAAAACATGTCCCTGAGCAGCGCCGCGTGGCTGACGGCCACCACGGTGACCACCGTGGGCTATGGCGACGTGTCGCCGGTCAGCGCGGCGGGCCGATGGTCGACCGTCATTCTGCTTTATATCGGCGGCATTTTCGCATTGGCGAAGGGCGCCGGAGATTATTTCGATTACCGTGCGTCGCGTCGCCAGCGCATGCTGCGCGGCCGCTGGAGGTGGCACATGGAAGATCATGTCTTGTTGGTGAACGCGCCGCGCCCCGGCGCCGTTCAGTATTTCGACACCTTGATCCGTCAATTCGCGGAAATCGACTGGGGGCGCAACCGACGGATCCTGATCCTCACCGATGCCTGGCCGGAAGGGCTGCCCGCCGAACTGCAGGAACTGGGCGCCGTGCACGTCCATGGCAGCGGCGCGCAGGAAGGAATGCTCGCCGTGGCCGACGCGGCGTCGGCCGCCGTGATCATCGTCCTCGCCGAGGACCATGTTGCCCAGCAGGCCGACAGCATCGCTTTCGACGTGGTGCACCGGGCGCGGGCCATCAATTCCGACTGTTCGATCGTCGCCGAATGTGGCGACGACCGCAACCGCGCGCGGCTGCGCGAGGCGGGCGCGACCTCGGTGGTGCGGCCGATGCGCGGCTATCCTGAGATGATGGTGCGCGCGGTCGTTTCGCCGGGCTCGGAATTCATCCTCGAGGATCTGTTCGACGCACGCGGAGATGAATGCCGGCGCTATGAGATTTCGGTCGACGGCGTGACCTGGGGTCAGCTTGCCTCGACCCTGATGCTCAAGGGCATCGGCACCGCGATCGCCTTCGAAAAAGCCGCGGACGGCGCGATCGAGATCAATCCCCGGCCCGAACAGGTAGTCACGGCCCGGGCGCTGCATATCATCGCCAAGGAAGGCCATACCGCATCGGCCGACGACGTCCGCCGGATCGCCAACGGCGCGGCCGCCGGCTAAGACGCGGGAGGTGTCCGCATGGCACGGCGCAGCTCGCGGATCTCCCACCACCCCCAGATGGCGGCGAGGATGAGGGCCGGCACGACTAGAAACATGATCGTGCGCAGGAACAAGAGCCAGCCCAGGATTACGACGACCGCGGCGGCGGTGAATCCCAGCCTCACCATCGCATCGTCGACCCGGCGACCGGCACACCGCCATGTTTATTGCTGGCTCGCCTTGTCCGAATCGTCGGCGGCCTGCTAGGCGCGTAGCTCGGGGTCCTTATAGACTGGCCGGTTTGGCGTCGGGTTGCCGAGCATGATCTGGAACAGCGCGTCGGTGTCGCCGTCATTAGCGGGTCGCTTCCGGTAAGGACAGGATAGTACACCTGATCGCTGTCTTCTGCATCCTCGGTTGGCGGGTGTTCTGGCTGACGATGCTCAACCTGTTGTCCGGCACGTGGTTTCGACGCCGATCAGCGCCGCAGGTTATTGATCATGCTCGATTCTGAAGGGTCAAAGCCCTTCCTGCTTATCCTTGACACTCCGCATGTGAGGTTGTACGGTCTCAATGTGTTCCGTATGAGGGGGTCACGGTTATGGGGTTCAAGGTTGCATCGCGCGTGCGTGGTCTGAGCGACGAGGCGTTTCGCGAGGCCTTCGGTACCGAGGAGCAGTGCCGCGCGGCGCTGGTCCGGCTGCGCTGGCCGGGCGGCTTCGTCTGCCCCTGCTGCGGCCATCGCGGGCATTGCGTGCTGGCGGGTCGGGGTCTCTATCAATGCAACCGGTGCAAGAAGCAGACATCGCCCACGGCGGGCACGATCTTCCACGCGACCAAGCTGCCGCTGACACTCTGGTTTGCCGCCATCCACCTGATCGTGACGGCGAAGAACGGCATCTCGTCGGTGGAACTCGGCCGCCGTCTCGGGGTCAAGCAGCCGACGGCCTGGGCCGTGAAGCACAAGATCATGGCGGTGATGGCGCGGCGCGAGGGGGAGACGCCGCTTACGGGGCGGGTCGAGATGGACGACGCCTATCTCGGCGGGGTGCGCTCCGGCGGCAAGCGGGGCCGCGGCGCGGCGGGCAAGACGCCCTTCGTGGCGGCGGTCTCGACCAGTCCCGAGGGGCGCCCGCGCAAGCTGGAGCTGGCGCCGGTCAAGGGCTTCCGCAAGCGCGAGATCGCGCGTGGCGCCAAGCACTGGCTGGCCCCCGGCGCGGCGGTTGTGACGGACGGCTTGGGCTGCTGGAGCGCACTCGACGAGATCGCCTGCTGCCATCGGGCAATCCGCACCGGGTCGGGCCGACAGGCGGCCCGCATGGCGCCGTTCAAATGGGTGAACACGACGCTCGGCAACATCAAGTGCGCGATCACCGGGACCTATCGCAAGCTCGGCCCCGATCACGCCTGGCGCTACCTCGCCAGCTTCGCCTGGCGCTACAACCGGCGCTATCAACTCCAGACAATGATCCCGCGCTTCGTCCATAGCGCCGCACGAACTCAGCCCATGCCCTATCGCCTCCTTATCGCTGGATGACTTTCAGGGATAAGCAGGTTCACTTTTGATTTTCCAGACCCCGCATCGGCAAACCGGATACATCGCCAACCAAACATCAGAAAGAGCAAAGCGAGGGTTTTCACCTTTGCTCTTTGGGACGATGCTATCGGCCAATCACGCAGATCGGATAACACGGACCTGGTCGTTGCTGCAAGCGGCTTTTCCGGGCGGGTGTCTCGCTGTCCAATTCTTCCGGAGTGTGGCCGGTTGACGGCGGACGTCGCCGGGCGGATGGGGTTTCCGGACGAAGGCGAGGGTCCGGAAGGAACGAAGCCGCTTGCCGGGGC
This sequence comes from Alphaproteobacteria bacterium, assembly GCA_965261985.1. Classification (GTDB taxonomy): domain Bacteria; phylum Pseudomonadota; class Alphaproteobacteria; order Bin95; family Bin95; genus Bin95. Next base: position 750,608 of record OZ253490.1, on the reverse strand, counting down.
ATTGCCGATGCCCCTCCGCCGGCGGTCCGAAGGCGCCGGGAGCCGGATGGCGTTCATGGAGGAAGACGGCGAGGCCGGGACGGGGCGGCGGGTTGTAGTGGCGCGCCGCTGCGGCGGGCATCTTCCGGCGGACGGTGACGGGGCAGCAGAGGGTGCTTGCGGGTTGGAGAAAGCGGCGATGTCAGGAGAGGGAGGCGATGTATCCGGTTGCGATTGCCATGGCGGCGAGGTCAAGACCGGTTGCTCCGACGATCGCGGTGATGACGGTTGTCTTGAAATGCGCCACGGCGGCGCCGAGGTCGGCTATCCGGACGCGGAGATCGGCGGTGCCGGGTCTGGTGGCAAGTCGGTCTGTGAAGGCGGACTGGACCATGGTTACGGTGGGTTCGGCCTGGGGTTTGGAGAAGCCGGCGTCGCGGAGAGGACTCGACGGCGCGGAGACGGTTGTCGGTGCCAAAGTGCCGAGCTTTTGCGCTGCCACCGACAGGCCATTTCCTTGCGAATGGACACGAGACGGAACCAGAACCAGATCGATATGGGATCCAGAATTTCGCTCTGTGTTGGCCCGGCCTGCTCTAAACGTCGCTTGCCGTCATGCCGCAACTGACGGTTGCCCTGCCAAGGAGTAGTAGCCGCGGCGGAGGTCGCGTTCAATCGTCTCGGGCAGCCGCTCGCTCGGCAAGCCGTAACCGCCGCCGCCGGGGGTTCGCACCTGCACCCAGTCGCCGGGCTCCAGAGTGTAGCCTTCGCCTTTTGATATGTGCTCGGGCAACGCCACACTGCCGCCTTGGGAGATCTCGATCTGGTTGGTGGCGCCCGGTTGACCGCCCATCAGGCCTGGCGGACCGAAACGGCCATGGTCCATCAGGAAAGAGGCCTTGCCCTCGCCGCGCACCAGCCGAATTCGATAGCTCACGCCGAAGCCGCCGCGATGACGGCCGGCGCCGCCGGAGCCCTCGCGCAGCGCGTATTCCTCGAACACCAACGGATAGTGCTGCTCCAGAATTTCGATCGGTTGGGTCTTGGAGATGCCGACAGTCGAACAGCCATTGGTCAGGCCATCGGTCTCCCACCATCCGCCATAGCCGCCGCCCGAAAAAAGATACATTATGTAGTTCCGGTCTTCTTCAGGGTCATATCCGCCGAGTGCAAGGTTACCGCTGGTTCCCGCCGGCGCCGCGAACATGCGTTCCGGAATGATTTGCCCCATGGCGCCAAAGACCGCCTCCATGATCCGTTGCGCAACCTCTGCCGCGCAGCCGGCGACTGGTCGCGGGTATTCGGCATATAGAAAGGTGCCCCCGGGTTTCGGGATATGAAGCGGCGCGAAGCAGCCGGAATTGATCGGCACATCCGGAAAGATGTGCTTCATGGCGACGTAAACCGCGGACTGTGTCGTCGCCCAGACACAGTTCATCGGTCCTCGGCAGGGCGGGCTCGCCCGGGAGAAATCGAAGGTTATGTCGCTGCCTTGCACGGTCATGTCGAGGGCGACCGCCAATGGTTCGTTGACCACACCGTCGCTGTCGACGTAGCTGGTAAAGCTGTAGGTACCGTCCGCGAGCGCCTCGATGCAGGCGCGCATCTGCATCTCGGAACGAGCCCGAAGCTCCGCGATCGCCGCCTCGACGGTCGCCGCTCCGTACCGGTCGAGCAAGGCGGTTAGTCGTTTCTCCCCGGTCCGGAGTGCGCCGATTTGTGCCCGGATGTCGCCGATCCGCTCTTCGGGTACGCGAATGTTGGTGAGGATGATGTCGATGATGTCCTGGCAGAGTTCGCCACCCTCCATCAGCTTGACCGGGGGCAGGCGCAAGCCCTCTTGCTGGATCTCCGTTGCCGTCGAGTTGAAGCCGCCCGGCACCATGCCGCCGGTATCGGGCCAGTGACCGGTATTGGAAAGGTAGCACCAGGGCCGGCCGCGGTAATAGAACGGCATGACCATCTTTACGTCCATCAGGTGGGTGCCGCCCAGATAGGGATCGTTCTGGATGACTATGTCACCGGGCCCGAGATCGTTTCGCAGCTCGATGACCGCCTCGGTCGCGAATTGCATCACGCCAAGAAAGATCGGTAGACCGAGAGCGCCCTGGGCGATCATTTGACCGTTTTCGAGGGCATAGATGCCGTTCGATCGGTCGAAGCCCTCGGAAATCACCGGCGAGAACGAGGTCTTTTCGTGCACCAGGTCCATCTCGCTGCAGATCTGGTTCAGGCCGTTCTCGATAACAGCCAACGTGACTGGATCAAGGGTCATGGCTACTACTCACTCTCGCTCAGACTACATTTCCAACATCGATCGTCAGGTTGCCCAGGCGATCCGACGTCGCGACTGCGCCCGGATCCAACACAATCGTTGAATCCGCCTGCTGGACAATTGCCGGCCCCTCGATCACTGCGCCCGCGCCGATCGTCTCCCGGTCGTAGATCGCGGTTTCGACAAAGCTGCTTTCAAAATACACCGCTCGCTTGTCGATGGGGTCGGGATGCCGCTCCGCACTGGCGTTGGCACCGAACAGCGCGAGATCGATCTGCTTGCGGCAGCCAACCACGGTGGTGCGCAGACTTGCCAGAACCGGGGTCATCTCGTGCAGCTCGATTTCAAATCGGGCGCGATAACGTTCCCGGAGAGTCTTGACGACACTGTCATGTGTAAAGCCTGGGTTTAAGACCGGTATGCGAAATACATGGGTCTGGCCCCGATAAAGCAGATCGGCTTCAAAAATCACCTTGATATCGGCGATCGGCACGCCTTCCTCGGCGATCATCGCGCGGCCTCTGCTTTCCTGTTCGGCGAACACCGCCTCGGCGTGTGAGGGATCAACCTCCGCGAGCGACCGCCAGATCGTGTGGGAGAAATCGTGCCGCAGGTCAGCGAGCATGCAGCCGAGAGCCGATGTGATACCGGGGAACCGCGGCACCAGCACCTTCGGCACGCCGAGCTCCCGTGCCAGCGCGACGGCGTGCAGGGCGCCGGCCCCGCCAAAGGGAAACAGCGCGAAGTCCCGCGGGTCGTTTCCCTTCTCGATCGATACCAACCGAATCGCCGAAGCGAGCTGGTTGCCGGCCACTGCCAGGATCGCCGATGCGGCCTCGACGCCGTCGAGGCCCAGCGGCCGCCCGACCTTTTCGGTCAACGCCGTTTCCACCGCTTCGATCGCGGCGCTGCTTTCGATGCCGGAAAATGCCGCAGGATCGACCCGACCGAGGATGACATTGGCGTCGGTGACCGTCGGTCGGCAGCCGCCCCGGCCATAGCAGACGGGGCCCGGCGTCGCGCCGGCACTTTCCGGACCGACCCGCAGGATGCCGCCGGCGTCGACTCGCGCGATCGATCCACCTCCGGCGCCGATGGTATGGATGTCGACCATGGGTATCCGAACCGGCACTCCATAGGCGAGGTCCTTTTCCGCCGATACGACCGGGATCCCGTCGCGGATGAGACTGACGTCGAAACTGGTGCCGCCCATGTCGCAGGCGATCAGGTTTGGAAAACCGGACTGATGGCCAATCTGGGCCGCGGCGATCGCGCCGGCGGCCGGACCGGACATCACGGTCTGCACCGGCTGGCGTACCGCCAAATCTGCAGCCATGATCCCCCCGTTTCCTTGCATCACCAACAGGCGGTTCGGGAAACCGGTGGACGCAAGCTCGTCGGACAGTCGACCAAGGTATCGCGCCAACACGGGCTGGACGAACGCATTGACCGCCGCAGTGCTGCCGCGTTCGAACTCGCGCACTTCGCGAAGGACCTCGCTGCTGACCGTGACGTATCCGTTGGGCCAGACCTCGCGCGCGATCTCGGCGGCGCGCTGCTCGTGTGCGGGATTGACGTAACTGTGCAGAAACTGAAGGACAACCGCCTCGGCGCCGAGTTCCAGCAGCTCCTGCAAGGCGTCCCGGACCTGATCTTCATCGAGCGAAATCAGAACCCTGCCGCGCGCATCCATACGCTCGTCGACCTCCAAACGGAACGACCGGTCGATCAGTGCCTCGAAGCTGCCAATCATTCCATAGTTTCGGGGTCGTGTGCGCCGGCCCAGTTCCAGGATGTCGCGGAAGCCGCGCGTGGTAATCAGGCCGCACCGTGCACCCTTGCGTTCGAGTACGGCGTTGGTCGCGATCGTGGTGCCGTGAATGATTGCCGTCAACCGATTGAACGGCACCCTGGCTTCCACCAACCCATGAATTACGCCTCTGGATTGGTCCTCCGGCGTCGAGGATACTTTCTCTACTCGGATCTCGCCGCTTTGCGGCTCAAGGAGTAGCAAATCGGTGTTGGTACCACCAACGTCGATTCCGGCCTGCCATTGGCTCATTCGTCTGGTTTCTCCCTGAACCGTACGAAGCACGTACTGTCAAATTCCTGATTTCCATATCGTTTCTACCGGAAAGAACTAGAACAACATCCGCGGGAGTGTCAATATGATTTCCGGAAACAATATGCAGATGCCCAGGCCGAGCAGCATGAGAAAGACGAACGGTACGATCGACCGGTAGATATCCATCATCGTCACATCCGGCGGCGCCACACCCCTCAGATAGAACAGGTTGTAGCCGAACGGCGGCGTCAGAAAGCCGATCTCCATATTGATGATGAACAGGACCCCGAACCAGACCGGGTCGAAACCCAACGCTATGATGATCGGCACGAATACCGGAACGGTGATCATCATGATCCCGACGGTGTCGATCACCATGCCGAGCAGGATGAGGAGGCCCTGCATGGCGAGCAGGATGACGTAGCGATTGACCTCGAGCCCGATGACCGCGTCCTTGATCAGACTGGACGCACCCATCGCAGTGTACAGCGTGGAAAACGCGCTGGCCCCGATGATGATCCAGAATATCAAGCAAGAGACCAGCAGCGTTGTCTCGGCGGCCTCCCGGAACATTCGCCACTTGAAGCCGCGCTTGATCAAGGTCGCGACGATGCTGCCGAAGGCCCCGACAGCCGCCGCCTCGGAAACGCTGGTGAAGCCCGATAGAATTGCACCGAGCACGCAGACGACCAGCAGCAGCGGGAAGATCAGGCCGGTGAGCGAGACGAGTTTCTCGCGCCAGGTGAAACGATCCTCCTCCGGCAAGGCGGGGGCGAGTTGTGGCTGAAGATTTCCGCGTATCAATATGTAGGCGATGAACAGCAGCGCAAGCAGGAGCCCGGGCAGCACGCCACCGGCGTACAGCTTGCCGATCGAGGTATTCGAGATGAGGCCGTAGATGATCATGGTGACGCTCGGCGGGATCAGGATGCCTAGCGATCCGCCGGCGGCTACGCTGCCGAGTGCAAACTGCTTCGAATAGCCGCGCGACAGCATCGCTGGCAGGGCAAGGATCCCCATGGATACCGTCGCGGCGCCACTGATCCCGGCCATCGCAGCGAAGATCGTGCAGATCGCTACCGTGCCAGCGGCGAGCCCACCACGGAGGGCTCCGACGAACCGGTACATGGTTTCATAGAGATCCTCCGCGATGCCCGAACGCTCGAGCATGTTTGCCATGTAGACGAACAGCGGAATTGCCAGGAATTCGAAACTTGAAGTATTGCCAAAAGCCTTCAGGACCATCATCGAGAGCGCGTTTGGCCCCCAGAATATCAGGACCAGAACAGCGCTGAGGCCGCCCAACGCGACGGCGATCGGCACACCGATCGCCAAGCAACCGAACATCGCGGCGAAAAACAAGGCGGTGAGGTCGAAGACATCCATTATCCGGCGACCTGTGCGTCGACTTCGGGCTCGATCGAAGTCGGATCGATCAGGCGCAGGATTTGCCGCATGCACCGTGCGAGCCATGATGCTGTCAGCAGGACCATGCCGATCGGAATCATGAACTTCGCCGGGTACACCGGTCCCGACCAGACACCGGTCGAGGAAACCTCGCCCATCTGGAATGCGAGGTAGGCGAATTCGCTGCTCTTCCAGATTATGACACAGGAGAAGAAACCGAACAGCACCGTGCTTACGGTCAAATCGATCAGTGCCTGCGCCCGGATCGGTAGTTGGGCATAGATGATGTCGACGCGGACGAGGAAGCCGCGTTGCAGGGCAAAGGCGCCGCCGAGAAAGACGTAGCCGACTTGCAGCCAGCCGCTGATATCGTGCGCCCACGGCGTCGGCGCATTGAAGAAATAGCGCGCGATCGTCTCGTACATGATCACGCCAATCATCACAAAGATGAGCAGCGAAATGCTGCGCCCGATCACGGCGTTACACGCATCAATGCCGGCGGCAATCCGCCTCATTGCCGGGTCCTGCCGGTCCTCATGACCACGCCTCGACAAAAATGGGGTGGAGCCGGCGGTGATCCGCCGGCATATTTTTCTGCGACATGCTTCAGGCCATCTGGACCCGTCGGTCGCGTCCACCGTGGCCTAGGGGATGAAGGGGGCCCCTAGCGTCCAAGCTCGGTCAAGTATTCCTGGAGCATCTTGACTGCGCGGGCGGACAGGTCATCCTCCTTTGCGTATTCTGCCCACAGCACGCGGACATTCTGCTCCATCTTGCTCCATTCATCGGCCGGGATATGGATGAACTCAATGCCCGACTCTTTCATGGTCTTGGTCGCACTCGCGTCGAGTTGCGCGCCTCGTGCCATGTAGTCGAGCGACGCCAACTTTGCCGCCTGTCTCATCATCTCCTGAATGTCGGCTGGCAACGATGCCCAAGCCTCCTTATGGATCAGGAAGTTGTTGTTCGGCGCCGGCATCGGAGACGGTTGGATGTAGAACTTTCCAACCTCGTGCAAGGACTTTGTCAGATTGGCATGCGGACTGCCCCAGCGAACAGCGTCGACGACACCGGTCGAAAGACCGGTATAGACTTCGGCACCGCTCAGGAAGACGGCCGATGCGCCCATCGATTCGTACCACTTGGCCTCGATCCCGAACGTCCGGATTTTCAAACCGTCAAAGTCGGCAGCGCTGCGAAGCGGCTTTTTCGAAATGATGTCCCAAGAAGGCGAGAGATGCGGCGCCAGGTAGTGAATATTGTACTTGTCGTACGCCTCCCGTGCCAGATCGATGAAGCCTTTCCGGTAGAAGAACGCATAGCGTTCGATCGGGGTCCGCTCAGCGCCCGGCACCCCGGACTCCAGCGTAGCGATCGGTCCGAGCTTGCCCGAGAAATAGCCGCCAGTCATCATGCCGATTTCGACGACGCCACTGCCGACGGCTTCGAGGCCTTCTTTCACCGGAAACAAGGCGCCGACGGGAAACAACTGGATTTTCAAGCGGCCGGCCGACATCTTTTCGAGGGCTTCGGCAAAGTAAATTCTAACCGACTCGTAGCCGGGTTCCGCCGCCGCCAAGTTGCTCTGCATGCGCCAATCAAACTCCGCAGCTTTACCCGGCGCGGCAAACGCGAATGCCCCCACCGCGACTGTCGAGAGAATCCCGACAAAGCTTCTTCTACGCATCATCATGACGTCCCTCCAACCAAGTTAATTTTTGGTGGCAATCGTCGTCGTTGCCGTCGCGCTTCCATAGGCCACCAAACACCCGGCTGCCGAAAGCCCGCAATAGAGCAGGGCACACGTCACGAGACTTGTCAAGCCCGTTCCGCATTGAGTGTCGCTAGTCACCTGGAATTGAAGTAGACGGCAATATACAATAGCCATCGGAATTGGATTTGGAGGTCTTTCCGATGGCACGTGGCAGTGGCCGGCCGATGGCGGTCCTGGTTCTGAGCGATGAAGAACGGTCGTATCTTGAACGTCAGGCTCGACGCCGCCGGGTCGCGCGCTCGCTGTCCGATCGCTGCCGCATGATCCTGCGCTGCGCAGACGGCCTGACCAATAAGGCGGTGGCAATCGAACTCGGCGTGCACGAGCACACGGTCGGCAAGTGGCGCCGCCGCTTCCTGAAGGAGCGCATAGACGGACTTTCGGATGAGCCTCGTCCGGGACGGCCGCGAACGCTCACGGACGAGAAGGTGGCCGCGGTCATCGAGCGAACGCTGGAGACGACGCCGGCCGACGCGACCCACTGGTCGCTCCGTTCGATGGCCCGGGAGAGCGGGCTGTCGCACACGACGGTCCGGCGGATATGGGCGGCCTTCGGCGTGCAGCCGCACCGCTCGGAGACCTTCAAGCTCTCCAGCGATCCGCTGTTCGTGGACAAGGTCCGCGACATCATAGGCCTCTATCTGTCGCCGCCGGACCGCGCGCTGGTGCTCTGTGTCGATGAAAAAAGCCAGATCCAGGCACTCGATCGCACACAGCCGGTCCTGCCGATGCTGCCGGGCATGCCTGAGCGCCGCACACACGCCTACAAGCGTCACGGCACGACCTCGCTGTTCGCCGCCCTCGATGTCGCCACCGGCTTCGTCATCGGCAAGTGCTACAGGCGCCACCGGGCCAGGGAGTTCCTCGGTTTCCTGAAGGAGATCGACCGGCGTGTCCCGAAGGGGCTGGACATCCACATCGTCATGGACAACTACGCCACTCACAAGACCGCGCCGGTCAAGGCTTGGCTGGCGCGACGAGCGCACTGGCACGTCCACTTCACGCCGACCTCCGCTTCCTGGATCAATCAGGTCTGCAGCGCGTCGATCAAGGTGAGATTCCGCGTCGATCTGGATGAGACGGGGACGGCGGGCCGAGACGGAGGGAGGGCGTAGCCCGACTGGAGTCTCGGCCCGCCGTCAAACGCTTCTGTCTCCGGGTCGATCAAAACTTATGCCACGAACTTTAGATTCAGTGACTAGATGAGTGGTTGAAGGGTCCGGCGCCCGATCGGGCAAGAGACGACACAGTTGACGCCCGTATGGACCTGAGTGGAGATTCAGCGCCGATGGCGCCGGTCGGCATTTGATCTCGCCTGGGCGGCACGGGTTTATTGTTCCGAGCCGAACGGCGGCATGTAACGGGAAGCGGACGATTCGAATTGCATAGCCGGCACGAGATCCGAGGCATCGCACAGCCCGCGGCCGAGCAGTCAGCCGGTACTACTCCTCATGTGGAGCCCGATCCGGGTACGCCGTCGTCGGAGGAAGGTTAGCTGTTTCGGCCCCGCTGCCTATCGCTCGACCTGGAAATTGGCAGGCAGGATGGCCGCATCCACGCGATCGGCGCGGTCCGCGCGGATACCGGCGAGCGTCTGGTGCATTCCGGCGGCGGATTGGCGGAAGCGCTGCTGAAGCTCGACGAGTTCACCGATGGAGCTTCCTTCGTTCTGGGGCACAACCTGATCGCCTTCGACCTGCCCCACCTGGCAGCCGCGAAGCCGGAGCTGCGTCTGTTGAGGCTGCCGGCGGTGGATACCCTACGTCTCAACCCACTCGCGTTTCCGCGCCATCCCTATCATCACCTCGTCAAGCACTATCAGGACGGCGGGCTCAAGCGAGGACGCCTCAACGATCCGGAATTGGATGCACGACTTGCGCTGGAGGTTTTCGGCGACCAGCACCGAGCCCTGAAACGGGCTCCGCCGGATCTGCTCGCGGTCTGGCACTGGCTGTGCACGCCAAAGCCCGAGGGTGCGGACCGCGCTCTGGACGAATTCTTCGGTGAACTCCGCCAATCGCCCCGTCCTGCGGACGGAGAGGCCTTGGCGGCGATCGGCCGGTGCCTGGAGGGCGCGGCCTGCGCGACTCACGGCCGGGAGATCTTGGCGAAGCCGCAGGAGTGCGGCTGGCCGCTGGCCTATGCGCTGGCATGGCTCTCGGTGGCCGGCGGCAACTCCGTTATGCCGCCCTGGGTGCGCCATCAGTTCCCGGAGGCCGGACACCTCGTGCGCCGACTCAGGGACCTCGCCTGTGCCGATCCCCGGTGCGCCTGGTGCCGCGAGCGACACGATGCCCGCAAGGAGTTGAAGCGCTGGTTCGGTTTCAACGAGTTTCGACCCGAACCAGAGGACGACGACGGACGTCCAATGCAGCAGGCCATCGTCGAGGCGGCGATGGGGGGCAGGCATGTGCTGGGCATTCTGCCCACGGGCACTGGCAAGTCGCTCTGCTACCAGATCCCGGCGCTCTCGCGCTACGACAAGACCGGCGCGCTGACGGTGGCGATCTCGCCCCTCGTCGCGCTCATGGTGGACCAGGTGGCGGGGCTGGAGGCACGCGGGACCGGCTGCTGCGTGACCATCAACGGGCTGTTGTCGATGCCCGAGCGCGCCGACGCGCTGGACCGGGTACGGCTGGGCGATGCGGGCATCCTCCTCATCTCTCCTGAACAGCTCCGAGCCCGCTCCTTGCGCCGGGTGCTCAATCAACGCGAGATTGGCGCCTGGGTGCTGGACGAGGCGCACTGCCTGTCGCGCTGGGGGCACGATTTCAGGCCGGATTACCGGTATGTGGGACGCTTCATCCGGGAGAAGGCGGGAGACGGAGCAGTACCGCCGGTGCTTTGCCTGACCGCGACCGCCAAGCCGGACGTGGTGGAGGACATCGCGCGGCATTTCCGGGACAGGCTCGGGGTCGAGTTGACCGTCTTCGACGGGGGCGCCGAGCGCACAAACCTGGCGTTCGAGGTGATCCCGACCTCCGGGGGCGAGAAGTTCGCCCACATTCACCAGATCCTGATGTCTGCAGCGCGTCGATCAAGGTGAGATTCCGCGTCGATCTGGATGAGACGGGGACGGCGGGCCGAGACGGAGGGAGGGCGTAGCCCGACTGGAGTCTCGGCCCGCCGTCGCGCGAAGATTTCGCGCCGTGCCTCATGGCGTTGGCGGTCGGTCGGGGACCATGCTCGTGTTTTTTCTCAGTTGGGGAGCACGGGGTGCCCGGTCGCCACATCACCGATCGCCGGATGAGGCTATTCATGACCCTGAAGAAGACCCACACGATAGAGATCGCGGCCGCGAAGTCGGGCTTCAGCCGCGCCACGGGCTACAGGCATGCCCGCGATCCATCCCTTGGCGAGTGTCAGACGGCGCCGCGTGGCCGGCGTCGTCCGGACCCGCTTGGCGAGGTGTTCGAGGCCGAGGTCGTGCCGATCCTGAAGCGCAGTCCGGGGATCCGCCCGATCGGCGTGTTCCGGGAGCTGATGCGGCAACACCCGGATCTGGACCCCGGCGTCCGGCGCACGCTGGAACGGCGGATCCGCATCTGGCGCGCCGAGCACGGTCCCGAGCAGGAAGTGATCTTCCGCCAGAAGCACGAGCCGGGCCGGCAGGGCCTGTCGGACTTCACGCACATGTCGTCTCTGGGGGTGACCGTCGCCGGCCAACCTCTCGACCACATGCTCTATCACTTCCGGCTTGCCTGGTCGGGCTTCGCCCATGCACGGGTGGTGCTTGGCGGCGAGAGCTTTACCGCGCTGCGGAGGGGCTCCAGGGCGCGCTCTGGCACCTTGGCGGCGCGCCGCGCGAACACCGCACCGACAGCCTGTCGGCAGCGTTCCGGAACCTGCGCAAGGAGGATGTCGACGACATGACGGAGCGCTATCGGTCGCTGTGCGCGCATTACACCATGACGGTCTCGCGCAACAACCGCGGCGTAGCGCACGAGAACGGGTCGATCGAGGGCCCACACAGCCACCTCAAGCGCGACATCGCCGACGCGCTGGCGCTGCGCGGCTCGACCGACTTCGACGATCTCGACGGCTATCGTGTCTTCATCGCCCGGGTTGTCGGGCGCGCCAATGCCCACCGCGCCAAGCGCATCGAGGCCGAGCGGGCCGTGCTCTGCGACCTGCCGGCCATGCGCGCCGCCGATTACGAGGAGACCGGTGTGCAGGTCACTTCCTCCTCGGGGTTCATCCTGCGACGCGTGTTCTACACCGTCCCCTCGCGCCTGATCGGCCATCGGCTCGGCGTGCGCATTTACGACGACCGTCTCGAACTCTTCCTCAGCGGCACCCACTATCTGACCCTGCCGCGCGGACGGGCGCGCTATCCGGGGCCCAACGGCCATGTCGTCAACTACCGCCACGTCATCCACTCGCTGAAAAAGAAGCCGATGGCACTGCTGAACCTGGTCTACCGCGACGCCCTGTTCCCGCGCGAGGCCTACCGGCAATGCTTCGAGCGGGCCCTGGAACGGCTGACGGAGCGCGAGGCCTGCCGGCTGACGGTAACCCTGCTCGCGCTCGCCCACGAAGAGAACTGCGAGGCCGAACTGGCCGCCGCCATCGACCAGGCCCTGAAGGCCGGCGGACTGCCCGTCCCCGGCGACCTCAAGGCGTGCTGCGCGCCACACCCGGCCGGATGCCCGGCGTCGACGTGGCCAGGGCGCCGCTCGCCGGTTATGGGGCATTGCTGAGCACGGGAGGCCCGGCATGACAACAGACAACGACAGGACCGCGACCGACCCCAACAAGGTCGACGCCATCAAGCTCTCCCTCATGCTCACCGAGCTCCGCCGGCCTTCGATCAAGCAGCTCTGGCAGACCTTCGCCGAACGCGCCGACAAGGAGGGTTGGCCGGCGGGCCGCTTCCTCGCCGCCCTCGCCGAGCACGAACTCGCCGAGCGCGACCGAAGGCGCATCCAGCGCCATCTCCAGGAAGCCCGGTTGCTCCCCGGCAAGACCCTGGCAAGCTTCGACTTCAACGCCGTGCCGATGCTCTCCAAGGCACAGGTCATGGCGCTCGCCGCCGGTGACGCATGGCTCACCCAAGGCGCCAACTGTCTGATTTTTGGGCCGCCAGGCGCCGGCAAAAGCCACATCGGTTCCGCGATCGGCCTCGCCCCGGTCGAAAACGGCTACCGCGTCCTCTTCACCCGAACCACCGATCTCGTCCAGCGTCTTCAGGTCGCGCGGCGCGAGCTCGCGCTCGAAAGCCTTCTCACAAGGCTCGACCGCTACCACCTCCCGATCCTCGACGACATCGCCTATGTCCAGAAGGACCAGGCCGAGACCAGCGTCCTCTTCGAGCTTATCTCGGCCCGCTACGAACGACGCTCGCTGATGATCACCGCAAACCAGCCCTTCGGCGAATGGCACAAGGTGTTCCCGGACGAAACAACCGCCGTGGCCGCCGTCGACCGCCTCGTCCATCATGCGACCATCCTCGAGATGAACGTCGAAAGCTACAGACGACGCGCCGCCCTCGAAAACACAAAGCGAAAACGCGGGCGGCCCGCAAACTTCGCCACGGATAAAAACACCGCTCAAGAATGAGCCATGCAACGGCGCCGACAGAGCGGCGCCGCCAACAACCGTTCCCGGCCCGCAGGAATACCCTTCCTTGCGGGCCGTCTTCTGCCTCCACACCTCCCCGGCGCGACACTGACCGATGGCGGCGAAATGCCTGTTTGTCGCTCCGCGACAATCAAAATAACCAAGCCCCTTGAAATCTCCGTCACCACCCGCAATCATCCTCACGCCGCTGACGCCGTGAATCTCATCCTGATTGTCGCGCGCGGTATCACCCTGATTGTCGCGCTATACACACCCGCCATCGGAGACCCCTGGTGGCGTGATCGTCTACTGCGCGACACGGAAGCAAAGCGAGGAGGTCGCCGAGTACCTGCAATGGCTCTGTTGCAAAGTCCGTCTGGTTGGTGACGTGTCTGCGTTATCTGCTGCGAGGGGTTGAGGCATGAGCGACTTCAAGGGACGTCACTTCCGGGGGGAGATCGTGCTCTGGGCCGTGCGCTGGTACTGCCGGTACCCGATCAGCTACCGCGATCTCGAAACGATGATGACCGAACGCGGCGTCGCGGTCGACCACTCCACGATCTATCGTTGGGTGCAACGGTTCGCACCGGAGATGGAGAAACGTCTGCGCTGGCAGTGGCGCCGGCCGCAGTCGCGGAGTTGGCGCATCGACGAGACCTACATCAAGGTCCGTGGCAAGTGGGCGTATCTGTACCGGGCGGTGGACAAGCTCGGGAACACGATCGATTTCTATCTCTCGGCGACCCGCAACACCAAGGCAGCGAAGAGATTTCTCGGCAAGGCGCTGAGAGGATTGAAGGAGTGGGAGCAGCCCGAGGTGCTCAACACCGACAAGGCGCCGACCTATGCCGCTGCCATCGCGGAGCTCAAGGCCGAGGGGAAATGCCCAAAGGACACGAGGCACAGGCAGGTGAAATGGCTCTGTTGCAAAGTCCGTCTGGTTGGTGACGTGTCTGCGTTATCTGCTGCGAGGGGTTGAGGCATGAGCGACTTCAAGGGACGTCACTTCCGGGGGGAGATCGTGCTCTGGGCCGTGCGCTGGTACTGCCGGTACCCGATCAGCTACCGCGATCTCGAAACGATGATGACCGAACGCGGCGTCGCGGTCGACCACTCCACGATCTATCGTTGGGTGCAACGGTTCGCACCGGAGATGGAGAAACGTCTGCGCTGGCAGTGGCGCCGGCCGCAGTCGCGGAGTTGGCGCATCGACGAGACCTACATCAAGGTCCGTGGCAAGTGGGCGTATCTGTACCGGGCGGTGGACAAGCTCGGGAACACGATCGATTTCTATCTCTCGGCGACCCGCAACACCAAGGCAGCGAAGAGATTTCTCGGCAAGGCGCTGAGAGGATTGAAGGAGTGGGAGCAGCCCGAGGTGCTCAACACCGACAAGGCGCCGACCTATGCCGCTGCCATCGCGGAACTCAAGGCCGAGGGGAAATGCCCAAAGGACACGAGGCACAGGCAGGTGAAATACCTCAACAACGTCGTCGAGGCCGACCACGGCAAGCTCAAGCTTCTGATCCGGCCCGTGCGCGGGTTCAAGACCTTGAAGACGGCCTATGCCACGATCAAGGGCTTCGAGGTGATGCGCGCATTGCGCAAAGGCCAGGCCGGGATTTTCAACTTCCAGGGCGGCATTGTCGGCGAGGCCCGGATCGTCGAGCGCGCCTTCGGCGTCGGTCCGTGCGCTCTGACCGAGGCCATGACATTGCTACAGGACCGTCTGGCCAATGCAGAAGCATGACGCCAGCACGATTGTCGTCCTGACCTGATTCACCCCTTCGCCAAGTTTGCAACAGAGCCGGTGAAGGTCGCGGAATAGCGGTTGATCTCCGTGTCCGACGGATCTGCGCAGCGGAGCGAGACGGAGGGTTCGGCCGACTTCAATCGCGCATTCTCGGCCTCGAGAGCCGTCAATCTTCTCTCGGATTCCGTTTTTTCAGGTTGAAGCAGCCAATCATCTAAGATGATATCCGCCTGAACGCCGAGACCCCGAGCCGTGTACAGGGGAATGGTATCGTGCGTGAGCAGGCGTACATCGGCGGAGGAATTGGTTCGAGCGAACTCGTAGACTGTGCCAATCAACTGATCGTCCCGCTCCTGGAAGTCTAGACGACCTTCGAGTTCGCGATTGTAGGTGTGCTGGAGCTCAACGGAGAGGATGACGCGCGGGCTTTGAGGACGGATGACCTTGTGCGCATCGCCCAGAATTTCTCGTAACATGGCGGATGCCGTGCGGGCGCGTCTACCGACACGGTCGTTGCCTTTGGTCTTGAGTCGGTCGATCTCTCGCAGTACCGGTCTCGACACGATCAGTCGCACTTCTTCGAATGCGCGCCATGGCGACCAGTCGAGTTGTTCCAGCGGGTGGCATTGTATGAACAGGTTGGTGTCTACGAAAAAGTGCAGAACGGTATTCGTCACGATTCCCCCTGCGCTTTTGCGATGAAACGGCGAGGTTGGCTTGCGGCAAGAGCTGTCCGATCGTAGATGGCTTCGTATCCGAATCGCGGACGATGGTCGAGGTGAAGTCGCGGATTTCCGGGACTCTGTCCTCGCGTCCGGCTGCTATCAGGTCGAGGGTGACGGGTCTGGGGAACAGAGATCGTGACGCCTCCGATGCGGATTTCGGTGAAGAAGAGCCGGGCGCGCCGGTCGCTAAGACCCGCGCTTTGCGGTCCGGGGAACGCGCCGCAGCGCCCCGGCCAGCTGTAACTCGACCCGATCCCGAGAGAATCCGGCGCATTGCGGCGCATGGCGCTGCCGCAAGACGCGCATGGCGAACGCAATGCGCCGGGGTGGTTCGCGCAATGCGCCGGTGACAGGTGGGGACGCAAGGGGCCGGAGCGATGACAATCCGCGCATGGCGTTCGCATGGCGCTCGGTCCAACAATCCCGGGACCCCGTTTGACCGCGAAAGTCCCCGAAAAGGCAGGCCATGGGGCCCCAGGGCACCCCTGCATCACCGATGCGTGGGGTGTGGAACCCAAGGCCGCCCCGGGCGGTCAGGACGGCCGAATCTGCGGTATGAGCGATGGGGAAATCGACGCCGGGGAACCCGGCGGAGGGGAGCCGCCACGGCGATTGAGTGGCGGACGGTGCGGCCGGAGCCGCAGGCAGTCGTGCGCAGCACGCTGCCGGAGGCGCGGGCACTGCTGCCCGGCGCGGTGCGGAGCGAAGTGCGGGCGCGCTCCGCAGGAGTGTCCGCACGAGTGCAGCGAGCGGTGCGCGGCGAAGCCGGCACCCGGCGACGCACGGGGTGCACCGGGGCGAGCCGTGGCGATGCCCGCAGTCGGCGCAGCCGGCCAGGGCGAGCGAGGCGAGGTCTGCGACGAGTGCTGCGCAAAGCGCCGGCGCGAGGAGAACGCGGCGGTGGTTCCAACGATGCCGTCGAACACCGCGCCGGCGGTGGCGGTCCGGCACGCGGCGGTGAGCGAAGCGAGCCGCCGGGCAAGCGGAGCGCGCAGTGAGCGAAGCGAACGGAGGCGCGAGGGATACCCGCCCGAAGGGGCGAGACCGCGCAGCGGGCTCGACAGGGTAGCCCGGTCGCGAAGCGACGCGCCCAGTCTCATCGTCGGGTCACGCGAAACCGTATCCATGTTCGGCACCATCGAGTGCATCAGCGTCTGCACCATCGTCGCCGGCATCTGAGGCAGGCTCAGCGTCAGCATCGGCGTCACCGCGAGCGGGACCATCATCGGCATTGCCGACGGTGCGCGCCGGACATTGTCGCCGGGTGTCGCGAGGTCGTGCGGAGGAAGAGCGGCGGAGCCGCCGCGCGAAGCGAAGGCGCGCCGTGCGGTTGGCGTCGGCGTTCGGGTCCGACCAAAGAAAGAGGCCGCGCCGCCGAAGCGGCGCGGCCCGTGGTAGCGATGCGCGCTACGCGGCGACCCGTTGGACCGGGATTCCGAGCTGGCGGGCTTTGTCGACGAGGTTCTCGGTGATGCCGGAGCCGGGGAACGCGATGACGCCCTTCGGCAGGAGGTTCAGCAGTTCGTCGTTGCGCCGGAACGGAGCGGCCCGTCCGTGAGCGTTCCAGTCGGGCTTGCACACCACCTGGTGCACCCCGTTGCGTTCGGCCCACTGCGCGGCGATGCGCTCGACGCCGGGTCCACCGCCGTGCGCGAGGATGATGTCGTCGTACTTCGCCTTCGCCTTGTCGAGGCGGTCGAAGACGGCGCCGGGGTCGGAGACGGTCTTGCCGCCCGCGATGGCGACCAGCGTTCCCTCGGGCAGGTGGGCCTTCATCTGGCGGTCCTTCCTCGCCCGCATGAAGTCGCGTGCGTCGATGGCTGCCGAGGTGAGCTTCCCGGTCTGCGAGACGTTGGAGCCGCGTCGCGGGCGCCAGGTGTCGCCGGTCTCTGCGCGGTAGGCGTCGGCTGCTGCGTCGCGCATCTTCTCGAACGCGTCGCGCCGGTCGCCGAAGTTCTGCGCGCGGTCGGTCACCAGCTCCAGCTCGCGGGACTTGATTTCGGTGCCGTCCTGCTCGCGCTGGAGGTCGCGCAGCTCGGGGCTGAGCCTATCGACGCTGCGGTCGAGTCTCCGGACCTGGGCGTCGAAGGTGTTGACGAAGCCCCAGAGCAGGCTCTCGCGCTCGTCTGCGAGCTGTGTGCCGTCGGGCCCGACGCCCTGTGCGATGATGCGGAACGCTTCGCTCACCGCGTCCATCGTGTCGTCTGCGTCCCAGACCTCGCGGGGGTCGAACTCGTCGCGCTCGGGGGTCGCGCCGTAGAGCTGCGCGTTCTCGCAAACCGTGGCGGTGACGGACTGAGCCTGAGTGTTGTCGATGTCGGACATGACGTTCTCCTGATTCGAGAGTGAGAGATGAGCCTTCTGGCCCGGAGCGCCGGGGCGTTCGCCTTCCGACGTATGTCTATTGATTCACGCGCGCGCAGCGGAGCCACCGGGGCCGCAAGGCATGACCCGTCGTGGTGCGCGAGTGGTGCGGGCGCAGGGAGCGCAGCGACCGAGCCACGGTCGCGCGCCGCGACGGGTCTAGGCGCCTCTGGCGCCGTTGCCTTGCGAGTCCCGGCCGGAACGGAGCGTCAGCGGAGTGGAGGACCCTGCCGTAGGCAGGGTTGGCGCAGTGAGCACGTGTGGGACAATGGGCATACGTCGGGAGGAGTACCCCTATCCCCATTGACGGACCTGCCTTGCTTGGCAAGCGGAGCGCGCAGCGAGCATGCGAGCGGAGGCGCGAGGGATACCCGCCCGCAGGGTCGAGACCGCGCAGCGGGCTCGGCAGGGTAGCCCGGTCGCGAAGCGACGCGCCCAACCTTCCCTTTGAATGCTGCTGCGACGATCGCACCTGCGAAGGCGAACGGAAGCCACCCCCCTCATGCGGCGGCCGTGTTGTAGATGTCCTCATCCGAGGACGCGACGATGGTCTGCGCGGGCGTGGTGTCGCGCAGCAAGATGATGTCCTCGGACGGTTCCTTGACCGCCTCGTAGAACGCGGTCCAGGCGTCGTCCTTCTCCTTATGGGAGGACAGCACGTCCGCGGGGAGGGGAAGGTCGGTCTCCAGGGCGTGGAAGACGGTGGCGTCGACGGCGACGACCTCGTATCGCGGCGGGAGGTCGGGGTCGCTCTGCCAGAGAGTGACGCCGGTGTAGCGGTTGATGACGACGGTCTTGCAGTCGGGGTGAAGGCGGACGCGGCGCTTCGCCTCTTCCCAGGCCGTGCGCTTGTCGTCGATGCGCGACGGCGGGTCGAAGACGTCTATCCAGTCTTCGTCGATCGTGCGGATGATGTAGCGGGGGGCCATCGGGGTTCTCCTAGGATTGTCGTCTTGCCGTGCAAGGGCCTGTCATCACCCGGTCGCGGAACGAGTGTTCGCCCGCACGTCCCGGGGTCAGCGGCCGGGGGCGAGCTCGGCGGCCGCCCAGGCCGCGGCGCGTGCGAGCACCAGGCCGTGACACGGCCTCGGGGCACAATGGCAAGCCAAGCGGCGGGAATTGAGGGCCGCGAGCTCGGCGAGCGGAACCTCGCCCGCGCGGATGCGGCGCCACAGGTCGGCGCGGTAGCGCGCGATGACCTGCTCTCTTGTTCCGTCGCGTCCTACGACGAACGGATTTCCCCACCTCGTTCGGCGGTCGATGAGCACCGCGCCGTTCGCGACGGCGTCGGGCTCGTGCTTCAGGTTCACGACGGGGACCATCGCCTCCCTCCCTTCTCTATGCGGGCCTGCCCTCCGCCCTGCTCCTCTCTTCCTCCCGCGAAGCGGAAGAGCGGCGCGAAGCGCGCGGCGAGCGCGGGAGCGCCGAGGGCGACCAGGTCGTCGTTGAAGTCCTCGCCCTTCGGGACGAGGACGGCGGCGGCGACGCCCGCCCGCGCGCAGCGCCGGGCGAGGCGCTCGGCCGCCTGCTCCCCTTCGATGTCGTTGTCGCGCGCGATGACGAGCCGCGCGACGCCGGGCGGAGGCGCGAACGCGCCGAGGCTCCCGGCGGAGAGCGCGGCGGCGGCGTCGATTTCCGGCACGGCGGTGACGAGCGAGAGCACCGTCTCGATGCCCTCGCCGACGAGGAGCGAAGCGCCGTCGGCGGGGCGGCCGAAACGGACGGCGTGACCGTAGATGCGCCCGAGCGCCTTGCGAGGGGACGCGACGCCCGCCTTGGCGGGTCGTCGCGGGTCGAGCCAGGTGCGCTGCACGCCGAGCACGGCGCCGTCGTCGCCGGTTACGGCGGCGACCAGCGCCGGCAGGCGGCGCACCGACGAGCCCTCGCGGTAGCGAAGCTCGGGGTGGAAGCGCAGCGCCGCGAAGCGGCAGCGCGCGAGACCCCGCGCCTGGAGATAGCGCTCCGCGTGAGTGCCGTCGATGGCGCGGCAACGCCGCCAGAGGCGGCGCGCCGCCTCGGTGGCATCGTATGAGCCGCCCTCGCCCGCGGCCGGCGCAGCCGGCAGGGCGAGGAAGGCGCGGGCCTCGTCGAGCGCCGCGCGCAGCGTCGGCGCGCCCACGCGATGGCGGATGAGGTCGAGCAGGTCGCCATGCTGCCCCTCGGCCGCATCCGACCATTTGCCCGGCGTACCGGGCGGTGCGAGCCGGACGAAGAGCGAGCGCCCGCGGGCGCCGTCGAGGTCGCCCGCGACCCAGTAGCGGCCCTGGCGCCGGCCGTGCGGCAGGTACTGCCGGCACACCGCCTCGGCGCGCTCGCCGAGCGCGGCGGCGATGGCGGACGCGTTCACGGCGCGTCGCCTGGGGGAATGCACGGGTTCGGCATGACGGGACTCCTCGGGCTTTGACTGGGATGCCCCGATACCGGCCAACCCCGGCTCTTGCCGGCGTCGGAGGGGGACGCGGCGCGCGAAGCGCGGCCGCGAGGCCCGAACGGCGGCGGACTCCGGAGCGCTACGGCGCGAAGGTGCGGAAGGTCGCGGAGACGCGGGTCACGGTCTCGCGCGCGGTGTCGGCGCGGTCGATGCCGTGCATGAAGCGATGGCGGGCGGCACCGGCGAGGACGAGGACCGAGCGGCGGGGGAGCAACGCGACCTCGTCGCCGGGCAGGCCGTCGCGCGCGTAGGGACGGGTGTCGCGGCGACGGAAGCGCATCGGCCACGAGGCGCCGAGCGAAAGCGAGGCGACGACGGGGCCGAAGTCGCGGTGGTCGGCATGCATCCCTATGCCCTGGCCGGGGCGGTACTCGTTCACGATGCACTGCACCGGGAGCGTGCCGCCGAAGTGCGCGCGGACGCGCTCGGCCATGGCCGCGGCCCACCGCGGGAAGGCCGGCGCCGGAACGCGCGAGCCGCCGCCGGCGTAGTCGTAGCGAAAGCCGTAGTGCTGCACGCGGCGGCGGAGCTCGGCGAGCCAGGGCGCCCCGGCGATGCGAAGGAGGATGCGCGCCTCATCCGCGGGGGTGACGACGTCGGGGACGATGACGGCCCCGTGGGCGAAGATGCTGTCGGTGTCGCGCGGCATGCTCTCTCTCCTGTCCGATATGGGCGTCCGTATCGGCGCTCGGCTCGGACTCCGGCGGCGGGGCCGGCGGGCGTCGAGACGGACGAGCGACGCGAGGCCGTGCTCGAAGCGGCGGACAAAAAAGGGGACCGACGCCGAAGCGCCGGTCCCCGAGTTGGGAGGGAGGAGAAGCGGAGAGGCCCGATTCAGAACGGGATTTCGTCGTCCAGGTCCGAGGGGGCCGGGGCGCCGCCGGCCGGCATCGCCGAGCCGTTCGCGGGCTCCTGGCCGTCCGCCATCGCGGCGCCGTTGCCGTTCGCGCCGTTGGGCCGGTCGAGGAACTGGACGCGTCCGCCGGGGACGAGCAGGATCTCGGTCGAGAACCGGTCGCCGTCCTCGTCGGGCTTCGACCAGCGGCGCGTCTGGAGCTTGCCGTCGATGTAGACCAGCCGGCCCTTCCGGGCGTGCTTCTCGAACATCGTGATGAGCCCGTCCTGGAAGGTGACGATGCGGTGCCACTCGGTCTTGTCGACCCGCTCGCCGGTCTGCTTGTTGAGGTAGGACTCGTCGGTCGCGACCGACAGGTTCGCCACGCGCCCGCCGGAGGCGAGGTGGTTGACGGTGACGTCGGCGCCGAGGCGGCCGATGAGTTCCACGCGATTGAGTCCGAACGCCATGGGATATCTCCTTCATGGTCTGGATGATGACGATGGGTTGCGAAGCGGTCGGGGGCCGGGGGTCACTCTCCCTAGCCCCTTCCCGTTCACCTTCTCCTCGCTTCACTCCTACTCCCCGTCGTCGCCCCGGGGGTCGAAGGGAGCCGGTTCTTCGAGGATGGTGCGGATGGCACGGCCATCGAGGCCGAGTTGTGCGAGCAGGTCCGAGCCGGAATGCACTTCAACGTCGAAATCGAACATGGGACAGTCTCCTCTGCCGGTTGCCGCGTCCGGCATCGGGACGGGAGCCCTTCTCCCTCTTCCCTGCCGGGCGTTCGCCCGGTGCGCAGCAGCGCTCTGGCTCGAAGAACGGAGACGGAGGATCAGGACGAGCGGCGGATGGCCAGCAGTCGCTCGCAGACTTCGCGGGGAGACATGGCGCCGAGGTTCAGGACGGGGATCCCGTGCGCCGCCGCGATGCGCAGCGCCATGCCGGTGCCTCCCGTGACAGCGGAATCGCGCGTCCATGCCACCACCGCATCGACGGGACGGTCCAGCTCAGACGAGAGGAGGATGGCCGCGTTCCGAGCGTGAAGCTTCCGGGCGGCGGGTGAGCAGCGGTGCCAGGCGGGATGCAGGCGCGCGGCAATCTCCATGCAGCCCGAGAGCGCGGACCGGGAGAGCGCGTGGCAGTTCGGCCCCGCGTGCCCGTTATAGCCCGGCCACGGGAGGTAGAGGGTCCGCTGGCCGGCCGGCGCGCCCCCGGCGAACGCGGTGTCGGCCCCGTGCGCGCCGCCGCTCGCGAGATGCCAGCCCGTGCGCGCGAGCCAGCCTGCCATCTTCTTGATGTCCGCGAGAACGGGCCCGGGCGTGGCGCGCGAGCCGATGCCGGCATAGATGAGAGTCGTCATGTCCTGGTCCCTCCCGGTAGGATTCCGGCCGCAACTCTCTCGATGCGCGGCCGTCGCCCTCTACCGGCTGATCTCGAACACCGCGGGGGCGGAAGGGGGCCGGCGGCGGAGCCGAAGCGATGTGCCGATGGGCTCAGAGAAGGCCGCGCTCGGCGAAGGAGACGGATTCCCCTTCGCCGACAACGAAGTGGTCGATGAGGCGCACGTCGACGAGCGCGAGCGCTTCGGCGAGGCGCTTGGTGATGGCGCGGTCGGCGAAGCTGGGCTCCGCAACGCCCGACGGGTGTCCGTGCCCGACCACGAGGGCGGCGGCGTTGTGCATCAGCGCCCTGCGCACCACGACGCGCGGATGGACGGTGGCGCCATCCACAGTGCCATTGAACATTTCCTCGTAGGCGATGGGCCGGTGGTGGGAGTCGAGGAAGACCGCGACGAAGACCTCGTTGCGCCGCCCGTGAAGGCGGGATTCGAGGTAGCGCCGGGTCAGGTCCGGCGAGGTGAGAGCGCCGTCCCGGCGAAGCCGTGCTTCCAACCATCGGGCGTGCAGCTCGAGGACGGCACGCACGCGCGCGCGGTCCTCGGCAGGCAGAAGGAACAGGCGCAGCATGTCGTCCGGATCGTCGAGCAGCTCGCGCAGGCCGCCCGCGGCGGCGAGGGTCGCGGCGTCGATGTGGATGCCGACGAGCCCGAGGAGCTCGTGGTCGTCGAGCGCGGCGGGTCCCGCGCGCTCGATGCGCGTGAGCAGCGTTTCGGCGGACGGCGGCGGCGCTCCGGCGCAGGCCGCATAGGGTGCAGCGGTCTCGGAGCGGACGGCGGGGGCAAGCGGGGTATCGGTCGGCATGACGGGTCCGTCCTCGGCAGCGTGGGGGAGCGGCCCGGGGACGCTTGCTCCGCGGCGCCGGACCTCGCCCCCGCGGCCGCTCCGCTCGACCTCCCGGACGGGAGTCGTCATGCGGTGGCGTCCCCCGTTAGGATTCCGGCCGTATCTCTGTCCCGGCGCGGGTGAGGCTTGGCGAAACGGGAATCGACGAGACGGTGGCGGTTCTGGACGCTGGCGCTGCTGTGGCTGCCGGCCGGGGTGGTCGCGACGACGGTCTTCCGATTCGGGGCGGACGGCGGGCCGGCGGCGGAGCCCGGCATGTGGCTCGCGGCGGTGCCGATGATGGTGGGGTCGTTGGTGCCGGTTGCGCCCTGCGGCCTGCCGCTGGCGCTCGGGTGCCGGCGGCTGTGGCGGCTCGGTTACAGGCGCGGTGCGTGGATGGCGGGGATCGGGCTGGGTGCGGTGACGGTGGCGGCGTCGTTGGTGGCCGGTCTGCTCGGCCCGGTCGCGATCGCGCTCTATGCGGTGGTGCTCAGCGTGCCGGTGTGGATCGCTTGGTACGGGCTGGTGCGGCGGAAGTGAGCACGCACGACGAAGTGGTCGATGAGGCGTCTGTCGACGAGGGCAAAGGCTTCGGTGAGGCGCTTGGCGACGGCGCGGTTACCGAACTTGGAATCGCGATGGGGGTGATGGCTCCACCCATCGGCTGACGGGGAGCGACCCTTCGCATATCACGACGGGGGAGCCATCATGAAGAACTGTATGCGGTGAGGGAGGAGCGTCAAGGGGGGTTCGGAGGCTCTCCACTGCCCTCCGGGTGTGCGCCCTCGTGGGCGCAACGCGCGTTCGGAGAAGGAGACGCATTCCCCGTTGCCGCGGACGCCGGGCCGGCTGCGCAGCAGGGCAGCGTGCGCGGCCGGAGGTGGACCGGCTGCGCAGCGAGCCGGTGGCTGTCCGTAGTCAGCCCGGACGGTTCGCGTTGGCTTCGAGGATGCGGATTTCTTCGATCAGCGCGTCGAATCCCGGTGCGTCGTCGGCGACGATGGCGGCGGCGCGCATGGCGTCGTAGTCGGCTTGCAGGCCGGGAAGCTGGTCGTCGTCGGGGACGAGCCGCAGCCGGCCGTCGAGGCATTGATCGTAGTTGGCGTAACCGGCGTGGAAAAACACCTTCTTGTGCCGGACGACATCCTCCAGGAGTTCGCGGTCGGCGAGCGCGGCCCGGCCGATATCGTGGGCGGCGAGGCGTGTCAGGTCGAACCAGTGCCGGGAGAGCCGTTCGGGACGGTTCGCGAGCCGGCGACGATGGCATTCGACATGGATGAGCGTCGCCTTCTCCCAGAAGGTGCGTGCAGGGGAGAGGACCGTCACGGCCGCGGCGGGATAGTCGAGATCCGGGGTCATTGCGGCCATGTCGGGAACGATCGCGTGCTGCTCGTGCGGATCGATGACGTTACGGCCGCCGAATTCCAGCAGGACCTCGCTCCGGACATAGCCGCCCGCCTCCTCGACCGCGGACGGGTACGCAAAGCGGATCGTCTCGCCGTCGTCGCCGATGTGGATCTCGTGCCGGCCGTCGGCCGCGAGGCGTTCGGCGGCGGCGCCGAGGGCGGGCGCCACGGCGTCGCGGACATAGCTCGCCACGCGCGCCTTGAGGCGCTCGCTGAAGAGCCTGATTCGGTTCCGGCTGGCGGTGTCGGCGAAGGGGTCGAAACCGTCGTTGAAGGCGCGGTAGTCGAGGGTGACGTCCACGTCCTCGGAAAACCGGTCGATGATGCGGTAGACCTTGGAGAGCGAGGTGCCGCCCTTGAAGGCCATGGGATGGGGGTCGGGCATGGAGAAGAGGGCCTGGAGGACCCAGCAGACCCAGATGTCCTTCTCCAGGATGATGGCCGCCCGCCCGGACCGGGCGGCCACGGTCCGGAGTATGTCGGCGCGCTCGCGGGCGTCGAGGGACAGGAATGCCTCAGCCATGGACCGCATCCGGGTCGGCGGCGGCGAGAGCCCTGGTCATCCATGCCGGCATGTCTGCCGAGCGCAGCCTCTGGAATTCCGCCGGGCCGAGGGCGGCCTCGATCGTGGCGGCCGTCTCCGGGGTCACGTTGTTCTTGCCGAGATACCAAAGGGCGGAGAGCGCGGCGCCCGTCGCCTCACCGGCGAATTGCAGCCGCCGGCGGTTCGAGGTGTGGACCATCCTGACGGTGATGTTGCCGATCCGGATGGTGCGGCTCGATGCGCTGGTATGGAACACGGGCGCTATCGGCACCTGGGTGCTGAGCTTGAACCGGCGCGCGGCTTCGGCGCCGTGGACCTGGACCGTCTCGCCATTGCTGCGCGCGATGGCCTCGACCACCTCGAGGACGTCGGGGAGGACGGTTCCCACGAAGCGGCTTGTCCTCGGGCGGACGAAAACGCCGCGGGCGAGACGCTGGATCTCGCCCCGGACGGCGAGGCGCGAAAGCGTCCGGTCGACGGCGCTGCGCGAGCCGTGCGTCAGAAAGCGCTCGCTGGTGAAGGGCTTTCCCTTCGGCAGCTTGCGTATGCCGGCTCGAACGGCTTGTGCGGTGGACATGGCATGACGCTCCGTTGTCCGAAAACATAGTGATATTTTGGACAAGTTTCAAGGGCCGGATGTTGCGCGCCGATCGCGGGTTCAGTGCCTCGTGGTGTCATCCGGCTCGCGTGCCTCGGCACGCATGGACTTTGCCGCAAGCGCGGTCCAGTGGTCTCGCGAGAGTCCGAGCTTCGCGTTAAGGCGATCGCACAGCCTCTCCGCGTCGATGATCGTGAGCGCAACCAGGGCCGTTGGGATATAGCCGGTCATGCCGTCGACGACGATGCGGATCTGCTGCACCTCGTCCTCGATGTCGTAGGCGGGCACGAAGCAGTAGTTGGGGTCGTCCGGCAGGGTCTGGGCGGTCATGGCTGGGGACTCCTTCGGATGGCGGCGGCAACCGCGGCCGGCGGGCCGGCAGCACGTGCCCCCGGCACGGCGGCGCCGGGGGCGGTGGTGGACGGGCAGGCGATACGTATCGCGCGGCCGGGGTCAGGCGGCGAGCGGCCAGCGTTCGAGGATGCGGTCGAGCACCTGGGCGGCGGGCGCGAAGGCGCGGGCGCGGTACGAGACGATCTCCACCGTGCAGCCGATGCGCTTGAGCACGCTCACGTCGGTGTCGGCCGGTCCTTCGATCTCGACGCGGTCGGCCCCCATGATGCGCCGGCGGGCGAGCCGCCATCCGTTGGCGAGCGGGAGCGCGGTTCCGCGTGCCATGACGGCCTCAAAGGCTTCCTCACCGGTCATGGCGGGGCCGCCGTCGAGGCCGAAGCTCGCGCGCGCAGCACGGACCTGCTCGGCGTCGAGCACGCGCCCGATGAGCGCCTCGCCGTCATCGGTGGTGAGCCGGCGCACCCGCATGTTTTCGAACGGCAGCCGGTCCCAGATGGGGAGCAGCAGGCCGGCGGCGAGCCAGAAGCGCGATTCGCGGTGCGAGGGGAGCTCGGCGATCTCGTGCTCCCAGAGCGTGCGCCATGTGGCCTCGTCGGCCCGGCGCCAGTTGGAGGCGTCGAGCTCGGGCCTGGCCATCGTTTCGCGTGTCGCGGGGCGGACCAGCCGCACGCGTTCCTGCACCCCGCCATCGTCGAACATGCGCGACGGCGCCGGCAGCAGGACGGCGGCGCGCTTGGAGCGGGCGTTGACGGCGAGCCTCGGCCTGCCGTCGGCGCCGGGCTCTCGTCCGCCGATGTCCAGCGCGGCCTCGGCGGTCAACGGCACCAGCCGGTCGCGGCGGCGAATCTCGACGAGATCGGTCGCGGCCCCGGTGCCGGGATGCTCGTACAGCGTCTCCCGGCCGACGATCGCGAGCGAATCGGCGCGCACGGTCTCGACGCCGACCTCGAAACTGCCGGCCTCGATGGCCTGCTCGATGTTCTCGGCGATGCGGGCCTCCAGTTCCGCGAAGAGCTGGTTCTGCTCGGCGATGGGGAGCGCCAGCAGCCGGTTCAGGAAACGCGGCATAGGCGGCAACTCCTCCTTGAGGTTGCCCTCGTAGACGAGCTTGAGGCCGGTGGCGTCCTCGAAGCGGTGGAGCGACCACCCCTCGATATGGCCGCGCCAGAGCGCGATGTAGAAACGGCGGAGCGCGGCCTTGGCGTAGATGCTCTCCAGGTTGTCGCTCTCGCGGAACAGCGCCTGGTCGCCGTTTCCCATGGCGGTCTGCGAATTGCGCTGGCCGCGTGTGATCGCGCCCAGGCTGTCCAGCCTCCGCGCGATGGTGGCGATGAACCGCCGCTCACCCTTCACATCGGTGGCGACAGGGCGGAACAGCGGCGCCGAGGCCTGGTGCGTGCGGTGGGTGCGGCCGAGCCCCTGGATGGCCTGGTCGGCGCGCCAACCCGGCTCCAGCAAATAGTGGATGCGGCGCTCGGTGTTGCCGCAGGAAAGATCGGCGTGGTAGCTGCGCCCGGTCCCGCCCGCCATCGAGAACACGAGGATGCGCTTGGTCGCGTCCATGAACGCGGCGGTCTCGGCGAGATTCGCCGACGCTGGCCGGGACCGCAGCGCCAGGCGCTCGCCCCGTGCGTCGGTGATCTTCAGCACCCGGCGCGAGCGGCCGGTGACCTCGGCGACGGCCTCGTGCCCGAAGCGGTGCATGATCTGGTCGAGCGCCGACTGCACAGGCGGCAGCGCCGCGAGCTTCTCGATGAGGGCGTCGCGCCGGGCCGCGGCCTCCTGGCAGATGACGGGGTTACCGTCGTCGTCGAACACCGGCCGCGACATGACGTTGCCCTCGTCGTCGGTGAAGGGCTCCTGGAGCTGTACCGGGAAGGCGTGGGCCAGGAACTCGATGACGGTCTCGCGCGGCGTGAGATCGACGGAGAGGTCGTCCCATTCGGACGCCGGGATCTCGGCGATGCGCCGCTCCATCAGCGCCTCGCCGGTCGAGACGAGTTGGACGACGGCGGAGCGGCCGCCGTCGAGATCGGCCTCGATCGCGCGGATGAGCGAGGGGCACTTCATGGCGGTCAACAGGTGGCCGAAGAAGCGCTGCTTCGCCCCCTCGAAGGCCGACAGCGCGGCGGACTTGGCGTTCTTGTTGAGGGTGGAATCGCCCTCCACGATGCCGGTGGCCTTCAGCGCCTCCTCGATGTTGTGGTGGATGACCTTGAAGGCGCCGGCATAGGCGTCGTAGATGCGCCGCTGCTCGGGCGTGAGCGGGTGCTCCAGGATCTCGACCTCGACCCCGTCGTAGCTGAGGGCGCGGGCCTGGTAGAGGCCGAGGGCCTTCAGGTCGCGCGCGAGCACCTCCATGGCCGCGACCCCGCCAGCTTCCATCGCGGAGATGAAGTCGGTGCGGGTCTCGAAGGGAGTCTCGCCGGCGGCCCAGAGCCCGAGCCTGCCGGCATAGGCGAGGCCGGGGACGGTGGTGGCGCCGGTCGCCGAGACGTAGGCGATGCGCGCGTCCGGCAGCGCGTTCTGCAAGCGCAGGCCGGCGCGGCCCTGCTGGGACGGCTTCACCTCGCCGCGGCTGCCCTTCGACCCGGCCGCGTTCGCCATCGCGTGCGCCTCGTCGAAGACGATGACGCCGGCGAAGGCATGGCGGTCGTCCTCGTCCAGCGATCCCGCGAGCCAGGCGACGATCTGGTCAAGGCGCGACGCCTTCCCCTGGCGGGCCGGCGAGCGCAGCGTGGCGTAGGTCGCAAAGAGGATGCCCTCGGCGAGCGGTATCTCGGCCCCCTGGCGGAAGTTGCCGAGCGGGAACACGTCGGCATCGCGGCCGCCCATCGCGGTCCAGTCGCGCC
Source organism: Alphaproteobacteria bacterium (assembly GCA_965261985.1). Taxonomy (GTDB): domain Bacteria; phylum Pseudomonadota; class Alphaproteobacteria; order Bin95; family Bin95; genus Bin95. Next base: position 721,465 of record OZ253490.1, on the reverse strand, counting down.
GCGCGTCCTCCAGGAGCTTGTCCGACTGCGAGAGCCACAGTGCGCGCTTGCGGCCGCGCAGCCGGTTGTCGAGCACGATGGCGGCGACCTGGCGGCCCTTGCCCGCGCCGGTGCCGTCGCCCAGCATCCAGCCGCGACGGAAGCGCACCGGCGCGGAGAGCACCTCGCCGTCGTCGGTGATGGTGTCGGGGCTGTCCTCCCCGTCCTCCGGGCAGCGCTGGACGGTCTCCCAGCCCGAGCCGACGCGGTAGTGGGCGGCGAGGTGGCGGTCATGGGCCTCGCCCGCCAGGACGACGCTTTCGAGCTGGGCGTCGGACAGCAGGCCGTCCGTCACCACGCGTTCGGGCAGCATCGGGCGCCAGGACGGCACGGGATGCGGCACGGCGGCCATGGCGGCGGACTGCACGAGCGGGGTCGGATGCTCGATGGCGCCCGCGATCCGCACCACCCCCGGCCGCCACGGATCGTAGGGGCCGGCATGGGCCGGACCGGCGGTGGCGGCATCGCCGGCGTCCGGCCCACCGGTCTCGACGGTAAGCTCGGCCACGGGACCCCAGCCATGGGGCTGCGCCGGCGACGGCGGGGCGGCCGGCTTCCGCGTGGTCTTGGCGGGCGCGACCGCATTGCCGAAGAGGTCCCGGCCGGCGACGGTAGGGGGCGCTGGCCGGACGGGCTCGGGCTCGATGGCGAGGCGCGGCGGCACCCTGGCGATGACGGCATCGAGCAGCTCGGCCGGCGTCGCGGCACGGTCCTGGCCGTCGACCGCGAGGCCGGGCTCGGCGCTGCGCTCGATGACGGTGAGCCGCGTGTCGAAGTCGGTGCCGCGCCGGGCATAGGCGCGCCCGTCGATGGCCATGGTGAAGACGGTGCGCGCGGCGCCGCGTATGGATGCGAAGGCGTCGCGCCAGGCGGCATCGCCGGGGACGCAGTGGGCCGAGGTGATGGCGGCGAGCCGGCCGCCGGGCGGCAGCACCGAGAAGGCCGAACGGATATGGCGCAGATCGGCGTCGTGGCGGATGCGGTCGATTCCCGGCGTCGCCGAGAACGGCGGGTTCATCAGCACGACCGTCGGCCGGAGGCCGGGCAGAAAATCGGCGAGGGCCTCGGCGTTGTGGCGGGTGACGGCGGTGCCGGGAAACAAGCCCGCGAGCAGCCCGGCGCGGACGGTCGCTATCTCGTTCAGATGCAGGTGCCCGGCGGCGTGGCTCCCCATGGCGCACTCGGCCATGACGGCCAGCATGCCGGTGCCGGCCGAGGGCTCCAGCACGGTATCGCCCGGGCGGACCGCGGCGGCCCGGAGCGCGGCGTAGGCGAGGGTGAGCGGGGTCGAGAACTGCTGGAGCCGGACCTGGTCCTCGGAGCGCTTCGTGTGCGAGGGCTCCAGGGCGGCGATCGCCGCCAGCATCGCCAGCATCTTGCGGGGGCCGTCCGCGCTGGCGCCTGCCCGCTGGCGCATGGCGCGCCCGTAACGCTGCACGAACAGCACCACGGCGGCCTCGGCGGCCTCATAGGCGTCCTTCCAGACCCAGGCGCCGGCGGCGTCGCTCGCGTCGAAGGCGCGGGTCATGGCGTCGCGAAGCGTCGGGGCGTCGAGCGGCCGGCCGGCTTCGAGCACGGGGAGCTGGGTCCGGGCGGCGTCGAGGAGCGCCGCGGAGGCGTCCGCGGTGGTGTGCGCGGCGTCGGACGTCGGGACGGATACGGGGGGAAGCTGCGGGCGCGCGGACGCACCCGGCGCTGGGTGGGCGTCGAGCATGGCGTTCTCCAGGGGAAATTGGGTGGAATGGCCGGGAAGGTGGCGCGGGCGGGTACTCCCGCGCCGCCTCCCTGGGCCTGCCCCGGGCGGGCTGCCCTGCCTCGGGTTGGCGGAGAACGAGGACGCGGAGGATCAGGGTGGGGCGATGTTCCAGCGCTGGGCAGCTCGGGCCTGGGACGCCTCAATCAGGTGGGCGTACTCCGTGAATTTGATGGCGCCGCTGCGGACGAGCAGCTATGCAAATCTGTTGACGGAAGGCATGCCGAGCGCAATTTGGAGCGTTCGATGGTTTACGCTTGCTGGGAAGAAATCGAAGGTACGGCTGTTCACGGAGAATGGGATATGGCGAAGACGTTCGGGGTCAAGCTCACGGGTTACCGGGTGGAAGAGAAATGGCGTTCGCTGCCGGATGAGTCGGGCATCTACTGCGTGTACGCCGCGAGACGCTCAGAGAGCACGGGAAGTCTGATGGGGCCGAGGCTTCTGTACATTGGGGAAGCAGAGGACATCCGGAAGCGTGTGCCACAGAATCCGAAAGACCGGCGCGATAAGTGGAAGAGAAAATTGACGGGGGAAGAAATTCTTTGCGTGAGCTTTGCGTTGATTGAACCGGAGTCGGATCGCGAGCGAGCGGAAGCCGCCATGATTAATCGGCATCAGCCGCCGTGTAACAAGGAGTACAAGGACAGCTTTCCGTTTCCTGAGACAACGATTGTGACGAGCGGGAAGAGGGCGAAGCTGGAGACGCAATTCACGGTGTACCGGAAGGATGGATGAAGGAAGCGGTAGACGGTTTGAAGCTTGATGATGAGGAATGCACGGTAGTTTGATTGTCGAGGGTTTGGGCGAGGCGCTCACTGTGATGCCCTCCGAACCTTGTCGACGAGGCCGTCGATGACCGCCGGGTCGGCGCGGCACGCGGCGCCCCAACCGCGCAGATTGCCTTCGAGGTCGGACCAGGAGCCGAGGAGCGCGTTGAAGTACGGATCGGCGTCGGTCGCCGCGAATACGCATTTGCCGCTCAGAGCGATGCCGGTGATCGCGGGCTCGGTTATCGCCGGGCGGCTGATCGCCCAAGCGAGGATGGCCGCGAACTTGGGCGAAAGGTTTTCGCCTTTCGCGGGGTCCATAGGGTGCATGGCCGGCGGCGGGCCGGCGGGGGGTGTTTCGCTCTGGAGGTCTGGCATGGCGGTCTCCGGGTGCGGACGAGAAAACGCCCCGCCCCGGGAACCCGGGACGGGACGCGGATGGCGACGGAAATGCGGTCAGGCGGGAGTGGTGTGATGGCGCTCGGCGGCGGCGGCGAGCTCGGGGCCGCGTTCGACGATGCGTCCGGCGGCCCGCGCCGCTTTGGTGTAGACGCTCAATGGAAATTTCGGACGGAAATGCATGTCCCGCTCGAGGCCGAGGCCGAAGCGGACGCGGACCGCGGCAAGCTCGGCGAGGCTCGAATATCCGAGCTCCGGCGTGCCGAAGCCGAGATCGGCCAATCCGAACAGCGTGTCATCGTCCTCGTCGAGCTCCGAAAACAACCATGTCGCGGCCCCCGTGGGGTTGAAGACCTTCAGTTCTGGGGGATGGTCCTGGTCTCGATTCCTCCCGTTCTTGAGCAGGCGTTCGCGGTGCTTCTTGGTGAGGAGTTTCATCGGCGCCTCCGGTCAGTGAGCGGTGGGCCGGCTGCCCGTGCGGGGCGGGCCGAATTCGACGCCGATATCGTCCCCGCCGATGGTGATGGTGATGGTCCGGTCGGTCGGCATGAGCCAGTGGATTTCGGTCCACAGCGCCTCGGCGATGGCGCGCTTCTGCGCCTCGTCGCCGCGGCTGGCCGGGGCGTCTGCCATGACGGCGGGTTGGGGAGGGGTTGCGGTGTGGGGTTTCATGGGCGGCTCCGCTGAGATGAGGACGGGACTCGGAGGGCCGGGACGCTCCCGCGCCTCGACCCTCACTCGTCCGGACGGACGCCGGCCGGGCTCCGGGCGGCCGGGGGCTGGTGGTGGCAGTGGATGGACTGCCGGCGGCGTGGCGGCCGGCTATTCGTCCAGCAGGCGAATCCGAGCGCGGCCTTCCGTGACCGTGACCTCGGGCCGTGAATCGGGCCGCCGACGGATGGTGACGAGCGGCTTGTTCGCCGGCGGATGCGGCGGATCGCACAGCTCGGACGTGACGGTGCCGGCGTCGCTCACGAACCGGAGCAGCACCCGGCCGCGGGTGACCTCGATGCCGCCGCCGGGCTTTGCCGGGTCGGTGATGGTGATGAGCGGTGGCTCGCCCTGCTCGGTGAAGCGGTCGGGTATCTGCAACGCGGCATCCGTGGCCCAGGGGTCGGCATCGGCGCCTTTGCACACGGCGTCGACGAAGGAGTCGCCGCAATGGTCGAGGGAGCGCCAAGCATCGCTCTGGTTGGCGGCCTCGATGGCCTTCTCGAGGGCCTCGTCGAGGGTGCCGGCTTCGACGGTGACCGTGTTCGCGAAATAGCCCGCATACCCGACCTGGACAGTGAACTGTCTGGTCATCACGCGCCCTCGGCGACGGGTTCGCCCAGCGTCACCGTGACCATGCGGTCGCGCACCGAAATCTCGGCGCCCCGGTCGTGGGGGATGAGCCAGAAGAGCTCGCGAGCGACCGCATCCGCGATCGTGGTGCGCCGGGCCTCGTCGTCCGATGCGAGCAAACGGAGGGCGATGTGAAGTGCGTCCTGCTCGAAGACGTTCCGCTGTCGCTCCCAGGAATCTGCATCCGAGTGGTCGCTGGGCGAGAAGAACCCGGCTCTCAGCAGTTGCGCGAGCTGGTACGGCTCCAGGTCGCTGTCGGCGGTGACCAGAGGCAGGGCGTCGTGCACCCAGGACCAGGCTTCGCCGGCAAAGGCGATATCGGTCGCGAGATCGACGATGTGTCCCGGCCCCTCAGCCGGCGTGACGGCGAGGCTGATGCAGATCGACTCCGGCCGGGCGGAAAACGGCGTTTCCGGCGCGCCGGTCCGCTCACGCACGGGATATGCGTCGAGTGCATACGCCCGTCCGTTCACGGTGACCTCCGTGTGGATGTTGACGATGCGCGGGATCGCGTCGTACCAGCCATAGCCTTCGAGGCGGCGGTCGGTCTCGAACAGCCGCTCCGCGATAGCGTTGCGCCCGGCAGCGCGCCAGAAGGCTTGCGCCTCGGGCGGCTCGGGCTCGTATTCCAGCCTGAGCGCATCGGCGCCGGCCGGCTGGCGCTTCGGCGGCTCCTGCCAGTCGTCGATGTCGGCGAGTCCGGGGCGCCAGGGCTTGAGTACGGCCGGCGGCGGGGTGATGTCGATGCCAACGTCCTGCGCCCGTTTCCAGTCCTCGAAGGCCGGGCACGGGTCCGGGTCGGCGGCCATGGCACGGTAGATCGCGAGCCGGGCCGCCTCGCGCATCTCGTCGAGGAACGGGGTCTCGACCGCCTCCTTCCGCGCGGGCAGCACGAACTCCAGCTCGGGGCAGTCCACGATGTCGGCGGCGACCGACCAGCGCGCGCCCGCCACCGTCTCGACGCTCGGCAGGCGGACCGAGACGGTGAGGCCGTGGAAGTTGACGTCGGGGTCGTTCAGGCCGAAGCCGTTCCAGCGGTCCTTGAACACGCCGAACACGAGACCGGGCCAGCGTTCGGCATGGAGTGCGCCGTCGAGGAAGGCGCGGCGTTCCAGCTCCTCGCCGCCGGCCGGCGTGGCCGGGACGTTCTCGAAGACGACCGGCAGCGGATAGTGCCATGCGGCGGTGCCGATCGCCCCGCGGATGAGGGTGGCGTTCTCGGACTCGGTGGCTTGGAACGTGACGGCGGCGCCGTGCGGCCAGGGCGCGCCATCGTTCCGGTGAACCTCGGCCGCGGCCTCGCCGAGGAAATGCTCCGGCGCAAGCTCGACACGCCATCCGGACGGGGCCGAACCATCGGTGTTGCGTGGCCGCGACGAGACCGTGCAGCCGCGCCGCGCGAGGCTCAGCATGCCCATGCCGGCCGCGTCCTCGCGGCGCACGAGGTCCTCGCTCCAGCCGTTCTCGCCGAACGACAACAGGGCGGCGGGATCGGCGATGCCGGCGCCGTCGTCGGTCACGGTGACGGTCAGGGGGCCGGTATCGGCCGGGCCTGCGACGGCGACGCGGACCCGGGTGGCGCCGGCCCGGCGGCTGTTTTGCAAGGTCTCGGTGAAGATATCCGCGAGCGTCGCGGCGAACGTCCTCGTAACGCGCCTGATTGCGCTGTCGTGAATGCGGGCGCGGATGGTCGGGGTGTCGTTCATGTGCGCTCTCCATGATGAATGCGGAAAAGGAAGCGCCCCGCCCGGAGACGTTCCGGACGGGGCGCTTGCCATGGCGGACGGTCAGTGGACGCGGCGGAGGAACTCGGGGATCTCCAGCGGGTCGGCGCCGGCCCCGGAACCCGTCCGGGGCAGGCTCTCGTGGCCGTTGACGGGAGCGACGGTCTGCACGATCACCCTGGGCCCGCCATCGGCGGTCGGGACGGCGTTCATCGCGTCGATGGCGTCGGCGACCAAGGGGTCGGCGGGACCGTCCTCGCCCTCGCCGCCTCCGTTCACCGTCTCCGGGCCGACCTCGCCCTCCGCTCCGGTGGACACGTCATGGCCGTTGCCGTTGGCAGGGCCTTCAGGGGCCTCACCACCGCCCGGCTCCGGGGCGGCGGCGGACTTGCCGGTTCCGTCCGAAGTGGCAGCCGCAAGCGCGGCGGCGTGCTGCTCGGCGACGGCAGGCGACTCGATGCTCTCGACGACCGAGGTCTTGCGAGGCTTGTCGGCGGGGGCCGCTTCTGTCGCGGTGTCGTCGTCCACGCCGCCCGTATCGAACGCCGCGAACCCGGGCATGGTCCAGGCGAGCGCGGCGGCGTGCGCCGTGGCGCCGATGCCGACGGGCGGCGTGCCGGCCGCGAACGCCTCCTCCATCGCCTTCGCGAGGTCGGCCTTCTTGTACTTCGACCGGGCCGACGCCCAGGTGGTGCCGAGCGTCTGGCGTGCGACGTCGAGGATGCGGTCCTTCCTGATGCGCGACCACAGCATGTCGGCGGTCGGCCGGACGTGGCTGGCGAAGTCGATGTCGAGCCTGGCCACGGTGGCTTCGAGCTCGGGACGCGCGCCGTGCTCGAAGGCGAGCTGGCCCTTCACCGTCCGTGCGACCGCGGCCGCGAACAGTTTCTCCTTGTCCGCGCGGGGCAGTGCCCGAAGCGCGGCGAAGCAGGCCGCGTCGTCGTCGCCTTCCATCCACTGGAAGGGGAAGTGCGACCAGTCGGCGAGCATCGCCTCGCTCGGGCTCCAGGCAGCGAAGTCGTCGTCGTTGGTCCGCGAAGTCGGCCGGTCGGCGGTCTCGTTGAAGGCGATGTCGAGCGCGTGCCACGAAGCGGTGTAGCCCCTGGCGAACACCACGCGGACGAGCTGGAACACCATGAGGTCGAACGCGGCCTCGAAGTCGTTCGCGAGATGCGTCTTCACCAGCGCGGTGCGGATCGAGCGCAGGTCGTCGGCAAGCCCGATGCCGACGCCGGCGTCCTTGCGCGCCTCGGCCTCGCGGTCCTTCGGCGGCTGCATCGACGTGGACATGGCCGGTCCGGCGATGCGGCCGGCATCGGTGCCGGAGTCGGTGTCGCCGTCGTCCGTGGACTGGGTGGCGGTGCCGGCGTCCGCGGTCTGCGCCGGCTTCGGCATGTCTTCGGGCTTCACCAGCCCCTGGATGACCTGGAGCGAGCCGTCGCGCCCGATGGTGGCGATGCAGCCGGCGATCGCGAAGTCCTCCGGCTTGAACCGGGCGCGGGCCTCGATGTCGGCCTCGATCTGGTCGAGGCGCGGCTCGATGGCGTCGGCTTCCTCGACCAGCGCCTCGGTCCACTCGTCCTCGTCCATGTTGACGAGCTCGTCGTGGCGGGCGCGGAGCTTCTCGATCTCGGTCTTCTCCGCGTCCGTCGGCTCGGCGGGCTCGGGCTGGATGCGCCCGAAGCGCGCGGTGGCGCTCCAGTCGACGTCGGCCATCGGCTCGGCCCACTTCCAGCGGGTCGAGAGCTCGTCGGCGGCCGCGGTGAGCTTCTTCATGGCGAGCTCGATGAGCAGCGCCGGGTTCTCGAGCCAGACCCCGTGCTCGTACTCGTCGGCGAAGAGGTCGCGGAGCACCGGCCCACCCGCGGCCTCGTAAGCCGCGACGCCGACGAAGCGCGCCATGGGCGAGCCGGCCGGCACGCGCTCCTCGGTGAGCAAGCGCTTCACCTGCCAGGCGCTCGGGCGGTAGCCCTGCCCCGACACCTGCTCCCACACCGCGCGCTGGCGGTCGTGATCGGTGGTGACCGAGAACGCCTTCAGCGTCTCGAGGTCGATCGCGTCCTCGCGGTAGGCGTCGAGCAGCTCGGGCGCGGCGTTGCCGAGGCGCAGCCGCTGCTCGACCAGGCGCTCGGTGACGCCGAAGCGCGCCGCGATGGCGGCGACGGTGGCGCCGGACCGGGCGAGATTGAAGAACGCGACCACCTGGTCGGCGGGGTGCATCGCGATGCGGATGACGTTCTCCGCGAGCGAGAGCTCGCCCGCATTGCCGTTCGCGGCAATCTTGCAGGGCACCGGATGGTCGGCATCGAGGGTGCCGTCCTCGGCGAGCGCCTTCAGCGCCGCGAGGCGGCGTCCGCCGGCCACGACGGCATAGCGCTCGGCGCCGTCCTCGGTGGGATCGTCGGCGCGGGCGACGAGGTTCTCCAGAAGGCCGTGGGCCTTGATGGACGCCCTGAGCTCGGCCTCGGCGAACTCGTTGGCCGGGGTCTTGCGCACGTTCTCGGGCGCGAGTGCGAGGCAGCTCAGCGGGATCTCCCGGATGAGCGGTTCGCGCGACGGGGCAATGTGATTCATGCGAGTCTCCATGGATGAACGGAATGGCGAACGGGAACGGCCTCTTCGGCCGCTACGCGTTCACCAACCCGGGTCCTGGACTCGGACTCTTGAGGTCGTACTGGTAGAGCTCTGGTACCGCTACTGTGAATAGGGTGCGATGCTGACTCATTGGAGAGGCAGTCGCGAGAAATGCCTGGCTGACCAGACCGACGTACGCAGTGGGAGCATCGACTACAATCAGGCTTGCCGTGATTGGTTGGGCATCGAAACAGAATTCTCCACTATGCGAAGGGGAGAGGTTGCAGGATGGACGATCTGAGAACGCTTCTCGAACAGGTGGTCGCAGAAACCAAATTTGATACGGGAGATCGAGATCCGTCAGACGATTCGGGCACCATCACGTATAGCCGGAATCCTGATGAGATTGTTTTGTCGGAAGAATTTCGTTCGATTGGTGAAAGTATTCGAAAGGACGACGATCTGTCATTGCAGATTCCGCGTGGAAATATGATTGTTCCTGACGAACTTCTTTCATCTCTGGTGTTACTCGTGCGGAAACGCCTGTCTGGCTACATAGATAAAGACTCGGACAAGATCGGACATGCATTTTCGATAGGAGTTTCTTCATCGAGCAAAACATCTACCGCTCATCCGAACGGTGCAATTAGCATAAGTTGCATCTCCGAATTGAAAGAATTTGCAAAAGCACTGGTTAAAGGCTCTGCGATTTTGGGAAGTGGTCGTCTTGTAGAATTGCTGTCACGTTGGTCAATGGGAGAGCCGGTGCATTTTCGCGTGTACGCGGTGCTCAACGGTTTGTTCCTTAGGGGCAGGTTAAGCCCAATACCAGGTATCGAAATGGAGCCATTTCCCATGTCAACGGATTCTCTACCTGCGGATCTGCCGGACCATTTCCGGGCCGTAAGGAAAGATTACCTTGGGCGGACGTTGTTGAAGCTTGATGCGACGGCGGCTCCGGCTCTATTTAATCCGGACGATGAGAAGTCACGTTCTTGCGTTGAGTCGAGGTTTCCTGCGAACAGCGGATTGTCATCTATCTGTGAAGCTTTGGCGATGGCATCGGATTGTTATGTTGATTTAGCCTTTCATTGGAATGATTTTCGGGAAGTGTCGGCATTGGAAATCTCGCGTTCATCTGCTGCGTACGGACACGGTCGGGCGGGAATTCAAAGTCTCTCGATAGGCCATTCCTTGAAGAAGGATGTCTGGACAAAGGTCTTTACGCTGTCAATACCAGATGACAAATATGCGAATGTGTCGGAAGACAGAGTCAAAGATGTCTTGACAGCCATTACTTCAGGTGAATCAAGTGCAATGGAACTTGCAGTTTCTCGGTGGTGCAAGTCGAAGGAATCGTTTCGATCGATGCTGGATCAATTTATAGATCTACGAATTTGCTTGGAAGCATTGTATTTGAAGGAATTTCTGGGAGAAAAAAGTCTGGAAATGAGGTTCCGCGTGGCGCTTTGCGGAGCGTGGCATCTTGGTTCGTCTTTTGAAGAAAGAAGGGAGATTAGGAAGACACTTCGCAAGGCGTACGACGTTGCGTCAGGGGTGGTGCATGGTGGAAAACTGGAGCACGACGAGGGGAATCGAGAATTGCTTGCTCGAACGCAGGAGTTGTGTCGTCGGGGAATGGACAAGCTAATGAAGGAAGGACCACCCAAGGACTGGGGAGATTTGATTCTGGGGTCGGACCTGGCAGACGAGACAAGATGTGACCACGGACAGGAGCAGAGCGCGAATGCGCTCTGCCGTGGTGAGTGTTAGTACGCGGTGATGTCGATGCGCTCGCCCCAGGGCTCGCGGTTCCACTCCGATGGCGGGCTGGAATAGTTCACCCAGATCGTGTCGAAGCCGGGCTCGGCCTCGGGATAGCTGGAGCACTCCATGTCCGTGAAGTAGAGGCACACGCCCGGCTGTATCCCGTGCTCGTCGAGCCACTCGAAGCCCGGGCGGAAGTCGGTGCCGCCGCGGCCCTTGAGCGCGATCTCGTCGGGGAGGTCGTCCGGGGCGTATTCGGCCGCGTCCTGCACGGCGGCGTCGACCTGGAGGACGTGGACGCTCTCGGGCTGGATCTCGGTCGCGACTTCGCGGAGCTCGGCCCAGAAGTCCGCGAGGGTCCGGGCCGGCAGCGAGCCGGAGGTGTCGATGATGACGGCGATCGCGTCCATGCCCTCCGAGCGGATGGAGGGGAGATAGAGCCCGCCGTCGATGAAGCGCCGGTTCGGGAAGCTCCAGCTATAGTCGCGGCGCGCGGCGTCGGTCATGTAGCGGCGCAGGAGGCTCCGCCAGTCGAGGGTGCTGGCGTGGGCGTTCCGCACCGTCTCCTCGACCCCGCCCGGCAGCTTGCCCTCGGCCCTGGCGAGGTTCATGGCCTGGTGCATGGCCTCGTCCCACGCCTGCTCCTCGGCGGTGACGTCCACCTGGGACTCGCCTGCGTCGGCATCGCCGGCGCCGCGGGCGCCCGCGTCCATGATCTCGCCGGTGCCGGAGGGATCGTGGCTCGCCGGCGCGTCGGACGGGCTGTCCACGTCCCGGCCGTCATCGCCCAGACCGTCCTGCCCCTGTCCGTCGCCGTCTCCGGGCGCGCCGGACGACTCATCGTCATCGGCGCCGCTGTCGGGCGTGTCGGCTGGGTCGTCGGACGAATCGTCATCGCCATCGCCGGCAGCGGACGGCTGGCCGGCCGCGGCGGCGCCCATCGCGGCACCAGCCGGAGGCGAATCGCTGTCGCCGCCGAACTCGTCCTCCTGGGGCTCGGGCAGGCGGTCGTACGCCTCCTCCACGCTCACCCCGTCCAACGCCTCGGCGTCGGGTGGCAGGGTGAAGCCCGCGTCGCGAATGAGCGCATGGGTGACGAGCTGCGAGGCGAGCTGCCAGCGCTCCGGGTCGCGCTCGCCTCTCCGGGTGTGATGCTTCAGGGCGCACGCCATGACCACGCGCGCCATCGCCGTCTCGATGACGTGGGCGTCGGTGGCGGCCACCCACCGGGGCGAGTAGCGGATCTCGTGCCCGTCGCTCGCCAGCGTCTCCCGGCTCGGGTCGGCCCGCAGCGGGAGTCTCAAGGCGAGGCTCCCGAAGAAGGGCTGCTTGCGCAGGAGCTCGGTCACGCCGTCGCTCACGCGCTGCGCGGATTCCTCGAGCACGCGGGTGGCCATCACGCGGCCTCCCGCGCCGGCTCGGCGGGCGCCCCGAAGTAGCCCGCGAACTTCTCCATCAGCTCGTCGGCGTCGCGCTTCACGCGCGCCCGGGCGATGGGGTCGAAGGACTTGGACGGCCGGAGCGCATCCGGCTCGACGCTCGCGATCTTCTCCTTCACCTGCTCGCAGATCCGCGCGAGCTCGTCGTCGCCGAAGATGTTGAGACGCGGCACCACGTCGACCAGGTCCCGGATGTTCGAGATCATCGAATCGCGGAACACCAGCGGCTTGCCGTTGTCGTCCTCCTGCAACCGCTCCGAGACGCGCTCGACCGCCTCGCCGAAGCGCCGGTAGAGATCGCCCACCGCATCGTGGAGGCGCTCCTCGATCTGGTGCTCGATGTCGCGCCTGACCCGGTCGACGTCGTCGGTCGCGAGCTTGGCCATGAACTGCTCGGCGTCCTGGACCGCGGTGATGCGGTAGCGGATCGAGAACTTGCCCTGGAGCGCTTCCTTGGAGGGGTAGTCCTCGATGCGGAAGAGCTTCCCCAAATCGAGCCGCGCCTGGTCGACGTTGTCGTCGTAGTCCTCGATGAAGCGGGCGCGCTCGCGCACCATGCGCTCCCGGAACCCGTCCATCAGCGAGGTGTAGTGGTCGTAGTTGGCGACGGTGAGCAGCCGGCTGCCCTGGTCGTCCCAGGGAACGGTGTTTTCGTAGTGAGCCGTCCTGCATGCGCTCACCGTCGCGGTGAGCGCGGCGAAGGCAGCCTTGGGCAGGAGGCGCTTGTTGTAGCGCCCGGCGCTGGCCGCGGCGTCGTGGTGGACGGCGACGTGGTTGCTCGCCTGGCGGTCGTAGAGCCGGCCGGACCAGGCGGTGATGCGCAAGCTGACCTGCATGGCGTCGTCGGTGAGGTTCATGGGGTCTCTCCTGGGCTAACGGAGCGTCCACAGGGGGACGTTCAGGGCGCCGGCGAGCTTGCGCCGGGCGGTGTCGAGGCTGGGTGCGCGCACCTTGTATTCGCGCGAGGGCGCGACGCCGGCGGGGTAATGGGTGATGCGCCAGGTCATGGGCGTCTCCCTCACCGGGTCCTGGCGGCGGCCCAGCGGATGAAGCCGGGCGAGCGCTGCAACGCCGGTTCGCGGCGCACGCAGGAACCGACGAGGAACTCGCCGACCTCGCGGCGAAGCCTCGCGGCGTAGGTGACGATGGCGTCGAAGTTGACGTCGCTCGCCATGCGGTAGAGCGAGCCGCAGAGCGCCATCAGCGCGCTCGCGTTCTCCGGGATGTTGGCGTTCTCGGGGTCGCCGATGACGGCGCGGGGATGGGGCAGCTCGCGCCAGACCTTGAGGAAGGCGGCGAACTCAACGGCCGCGGCCTCGCCGATGGTGCCCCGGAACAACGCGCGCTCGACCGCCGGGTCGAGGCCGTTGCGGCGGTGCACGATGTTGCTCGTGAAATGCCACGTCCGGGGGCACGGAAATGCCTTCTCCTTAGACTGCGGATCGAACTGGTGCAGGAGCGTGGGTTCGAGCTGGATGAAGAACAGCACCTCGGGGGCGATTCCGTTCGAGGCCGCCCAGGCCAGCCAGTCCTCGGCGTCGACGCGGATCTCCAGGTGGACGAAGCGCGAAGCCAGCGGGGTCGGCATGCGGTGGACCACGCCGCGGTCGCCCTCGCGGTTGCCGCAGGCGATGAGCGACGCGCCCTCCGGCAACTCGTACTCGCCGACCTTGCGTTCGAGCGCGAGTTGATAGAGCGCCGCCTGCATCATCGGCACGCAGGACGGCAGCTCTTCGAGATTGATGAGCCAGAGGCCGGTGTCGTCGGTCGGCGGCAGGAACACCGGCGGCGCCCAGCGGGTCCGGTCGGCGGCGTCGCGCCAGGGGATGCCGCGCAGGTCCACGGGGTCGAGCAGGAGCGCCCGGACGTCGACATACTCGCGACCGCCGTCCACCGCGACCTGCTGCGCGATCATCGATTTTGCGGTCCCCGGCGCACCCCAGACCATGGCCGGCTGGCGGGCTTCGACGAGAAGGGCGAGGGTCGCGGCGAGTTCGCTCGGGCGGAGCGTGTAGTCCGCGGAAATGGTTGCGGGTTGGGTCATGGACAGGACTCCGGAATGGCGGGGAGGCGGCGCGAACACCCTCCGGGCGCCCGGCCTTCGCTCCGGTCCGGGGCCCTCCTCTTACTCCTGTTGCTGTGGGGGCGGCGGCGGGTGCGTCGGTGCGCCTCTCGGCGAAGCGGCGGTCACGCGGCCTCGTGGGGGAAGCGCGGCACGTCGGTGCCGGCGGCAAGGCAGCCGATTCCGATGTGCCCGCTCGAGGCGCCGGAGTGGGCGGCAGGATCGTCTCGCGAAGCTGCTGGCGGAGCTCCATCCAGAGGCGCCCGAGCAGGTTCCGGCCCTCGTAGCGTTTGGCGACCTGGCGGCGCTCTTCAGTGATGTTGGCGGTCTTGACGATCCCCCTTTGGATGGCGTGCCGCGCCGGAACGGCGAGGCAGCCTCGCCCGGGCGGACGCGCCCCGTCCGGCAGCAAGGAGGGCTCAGCCTCCCGGTGAGGATCAGCGGGTTCAGGGAGACGGAGGCCGGGCGGCGCCGTGTAGGCCAAAAGGCTCTCGGATGGGCTGGCGGATGGATAGACGGCCGTTATGATCGGTTGTGGGAGTTCAAGCGACCTATGAGGGTTGCATAAGGAGACCTACGGCTGGGGGTACAGTAGGTCGCGTACAGGGCAGGTGGCGGGCCAGACGTCACAAGCAGCCAGCGCGCGAACGGTTCCGGACAAGCGATTCGTGACCTGCACTGATGGAACGAGCCCGCAGCCGCACCGATGGAACAAGGACGACGCTGCTCGGAGGGTTGGCGCGAGGCGCATGCGCTTCTACCGAGTGCCCAATGGAAGGTAGAGGAGTAGCTGGTGGTGCGTTATGTGTTGGAGACCGTCTATGGGTTGCGCCGCCGGTCGGTTTGGGATTGCGACCGTTTGGACGATTCCCAGAAGTTGTTGACGGTCTGATTTGCTTGATGCCGTTCCGAGACATCGGTCCCAATATGACCTCGGCGAGGTAACCTGAGATAGAGGAAATGCGATGAAGCTCGTCAATTTTCAGATCAAGAACTACAAGGTCATTGCAGACACGGAACCCGTGAAGGTCGATCCCCGTGTCACAGCTCTCGTCGGCAAGAACGAGAGCGGCAAAACCGCCGTTCTCAAGGCGATGTGGAAAACCCGTAACGTCGCTAGTGCCACTTTCGACAAGCTTTATGACTATCCTCGGGACAGATACTCAAGAGATCGCAAGGCCACGCAGGAGGTTACCGTTCTCGAATTCTGCCTCTCCTCGGAGGAGGCTGACGATCTAGCCGAACAGGTTCCTAAGTTGGATTTCACAAAACCAGTTCACATCGTCTACACGACTTTCTATGAGGGGGAGGATGAAGTTCGGCGAGAGCTTCAAATCGATGGCCTTGGTGCCGCGACCAAAGGAGGGGAGGCCCGCAGCGCTATTGAAGCTTTGACCGAGGCGATACCGGACCAGTCGACCGAAGATGATGATTCCATCTACACGTCGTTTGCGACTGCTCTTGAGCAAATTGACGAGAGTGTTCCTCTTTGGGAACAGGCGACAATCCAAGCGCTTGAGAGCGTGGAGAACGACGTGACAACCTGGGTCAACGCCGACGCTGCACGCGAAGACGTGGCGGTTTCCGAAAGAGAGCGTCTCTCGGGAATGCTCGCACTTGCCAGACAAGGCGATCCGTCGGACGCGGCTCGCGCATGGGCAGAAGAAAACCTGCCTGTCTTAATCTATTTCGATGACTACGGACAGTTGGAGACGCGAATACACCTGCCCACGTACCTGAGAAGTATGGCTGATACCATTCCCAGGACTCGAACACAAATGGCGCTGTTGGAGTGGAGCGGCCTTGATCCGCAGGAAATCCTGAACCTTGGCGTCGCAAGACAGAATGGGGAGACAGACGAAGAAGTTCATCGTCGGCAAGAGAAGCGTCGTGCACTGCTGGACTCGGCCTCGTTCGCCCTAACCGGCGATTGGATCGAGTGGTGGACTGAGAAGCGCCATAAGCTGCACTTCGATGCCGACGGTGAAGACTTGGTGCTTAAGGTTTCAGATCAGCACAATGAATTCCCCATACCCTTCGAGGAACGCAGCCACGGATTCCAGTGGTTCTTTTCGTTCTACCTCGTTTTTCTTGTTGAGTCTGCGAAAGCCCATAAGGGTGCGATCCTCTTGCTGGACGAGCCCGGTCTTCACCTTCATCCGACCCTGCAAACCAAGCTTATCGACCTGTTTGAACGGATATCAGGCGATAACCAGCTTCTATACAGCACCCATCTGCCTTTCCTCGTTGACGGCAATCACCTTGAACGCGTGAGGACCGTCCACCTCGACGGGCCTGAGCCTCAGAAGACGCGCGTCTCGAACGACGTGCGGCCCACCGGCGACCGTGACACGCTGTTTCCGCTTCAAGCCGCCCTTGGATACTCGATTGCCCAGACGCTCTTTCTCGGTAAGCGGTCTGTCATCGTTGAGGGGATCACCGACTATTGGCTCATTAAGACTCTGAACGCCTGCTTCCCGAAGTTGGGCGGCGAGTCCGCTCTACATGAAGATACTATCTTCATCCCTGCGGGGGGCACGTCCCGTCTCATGCCCCTTGCCTCGATCATGCTTGCTTCAACCGGCGTTGGTGAACGCCACCTGATGGTCCTTCTCGACAGCGACAGGGAAGGGAACCAGGCAGCCAGCCGAATGAACGATATATTCAGTGGCGAATCGTCTGTTCTCATGCTCGGAGCCGCACTGAATCTTACCGAGGCCACAATCGAGGACCTCGTGCCCCGTGACATTTACGCCGACGCCGTCAAAGAGGGTGGTCACGAGTTCACTATGAACGATGACGAGCAGGGTGCAGCGACGAACGTCAAGGCCATGGAGATGGTGTTTCAGCGTACAGGCCTTGGCACGTTTGGAATCTCCGAAAAGGCCGCTGCCGCGCTGGTTCTCATCGACGCATGGGGCAAGGAGCCCACTTCCGTGCCAGAACTCACCCGGGAGAGGGCGCGCGCCGTTGTCGACGCCATCAACGCTCGATTCAACGGGCAGTCGTAAAACGAGTGCCGAATGGCGGGGAAACGGAGCGGCGAGGACGCGCTCGGGGGCGCCTGTCGGTCGCGCCTGCGGATCGCCCGGCTTTGGCCCCCTTGGCTACTGGCGACATGTGGAGGACGGGATGGACCGACGAGGTGAGCCGGCGGGCGTGGTTCGATCGGAGGAGGAGCGGCGGAGAATCGGGTGCGGACCCGGAAAGCCATGACGTATGGGAGATCGTGCGGTTCGGGGCGCGCTACCGTGCCGGTGATGGAGCTTGCGGCCCGGATGGTTGGCGCCGCCGGAGGCGGTGGGTCGGTGCTGAGGCGGTGGGGTGCACGGGCATGCCTATGATCTTGGGGAGGAACCGGCACGAGGGCGAGAGGGTGTGCCTGCTCCTCGGCGCGCCTGCAGGGCGGCCCCCAATCAAAGGGCGACCGCGAGGCCCAATGGCGCGCCGGTACGCACCGTCGTTCTGCGCGGTGAGTATTGCCCGCAGTATCGGCTGTCCGTCCGACGGCGCGAGAACGCCCTTCATCCGGGAATTGGATGGGTATGCGCCGTCCCCGCCAATTTCTGAAAGGGTTATGCTCGACCGAAGAACGTTACGGTCACGCTATCACTTGACCGAGGCTGATATCTGTCCACGACATCGGCAACCGACCTTGAACGCAATTGCACCGTCACATATCGGGCATCGCGTACCGCCAAGAGCTGATGTGTCGCGGTTAACGCCGCAGCTGGTGTCACGCGAAAAGCGCGCGCATTGAGACGAAGGATTACACAATGGATCTCATCACGAATCTCCAGGGCCGTCTCAAGAACACCGCCTTGCCGCAGAGTAACGGTCTTCTGCCCGTCTTCGAGTCGATCTCGAACGCCATACATGCCATCGAGGACGCAGGAATGGCAATGACGCGAGGGTCGATTACTTTGGAAGTCATTCGAAGTTCTCAAGCTTCGTTCGACTACGAACAGGAACCCGAAAGCCGTGTCAGCGCGCCGATAGTCGGATTCAAGATTGTCGATAACGGGATTGGGTTCAACGAAGACAACATGAAGTCCTTTCTCACATTGGACAGTCAATATAAAGCGCCACGTGGCGGCCGAGGTGTTGGGCGTCTCCTGTGGCTCAAGGCTTTCGCCCGCGCCCGCATACGGACTACGTTCCTAGAAAATGGAGAGACCCCTAAGCTCCGCGAATTCACCTTCTCTCTCCATGATGGCGTCGCGAAACCCGACTCAAAGGATATTGCAGATGAAGAAACAGGGACGTGTGTCAGTTTGGAGTCCTTCAATGAAAGCTATCGCGTGCATTCGCCCAAGACAACCAGAGTTATCGCAAATACCCTTCTTGCACATTGTCTTTGGTATTTTGTACGTCCCGGTGGCGCTCCTCGAATCATCGTTATCGATGGCGATGAACGTATCAGTCTGGACAGCATTTACGAACAACACATGATGACCGCGGCCAAGGCTGAACAGATTGAAGTCAAGGACGTCGCATTTGAACTGCTCCATATTAAGTTGGCCGCATCGTCCAATTGGGATCATTCCATCGCATTTTGCGCATCCAACAGGTTGGTCAAGGAAGAGAGCATACGTGGAAAGGTTCCAGGACTGTTCGGGGCCCTGCATGATGAGAGTGGAGATTTCGTCTATCAATGCTACGTGAGTTCTCCGCTTCTTGACGAACGGGTGCGCTCGGAACGGACGGGCTTTGATATCGAAGAAGAGCCGATGCAGCTTTTTGAGACTACAGGGCCTTCCTTCAAGGATATCCGAACTTCTGTACTCGCGCGGGCAGCGAAATTTCTCGACGCGTATCTCCAAGAGAAACGAGCACTGGGGAAGCAGCGTATCGAAACTTTCGTAACGCGTCGTGCGCCGCGCTACCGTCCGATACTTCCACGAATTCCCGACGAGGACTTTGCTATTGATCCTGAAATTTCCGACAAGGATCTCGATCTTCTCTTGCATCGACATCTCGCCCAACTTGAAGGGGAGTTGCTTGATGAGGGGCACAAAATCATGACTCTGCAGCAGCACGAGGAATTGTCCGACTACAGTGCTCGCCTCGAGGAGTATCTGACGAAGGTCGAAGACATCAAACGTTCCGACTTGGCAAGTTACATTTCTCATAGAAAGGTAATAATTGATTTGTTTGAAATGGCGACCAAGCGCAAGGACGATGGAACCTACGCTCGAGAGGATATGCTTCACAATCTGATAATGCCGATGCGAAAGGACTCAACCGAGGTGTCGCCTGACAGCTGCAATCTTTGGCTGATCGATGAGCGCCTGGCATTTCACGACTACCTTGCCTCAGACAAGCCGCTCGAGAAGATCGCCATTACATGCTCCGAAGAGACGAAGGAGCCCGATATCGTTGGGCTTAGAACATTCGATAACCCCATTCTGACAGCGGAAAGTTCGCGCCTGCCTCCCGCTTCGCTGATCGTCATTGAACTCAAACGCCCCATGCGAAACGATGCTCGACAGGGAGAGGACAAGGATCCTATCGAACAGGCGCTCGGGTACCTCGACCGAGTCCGACAGGGCAAGGTGACGACGGCAACCGGTCGACCCATACCGCGGTCCGAACATGTGCCGGGTTTCTGCTACGTATTGTGCGATTTGACTCCCAGCGTTGTGCAACGCTGCAAGATCCACGATGCTATTCGTACGAGTGATGGTCTGGGCTATTTTTTCTATAACAAGGCGTTTGGTGCCTACGTGAGCGTCATGTCATACGACCAATTGCTGAATTCGGCCAAGGAGCGGAACCGAGCATTCTTTGACAGGCTGGGCTTTCCCAGTTCCTGAGTCGATGCACACACGGGTACCTGTTTGGCACCTAATATGGCTGTGGGACCTTCAACCTGCGCGGACCGGGCTCGCGATGGTTTGAGCGAGCGACACCGATTGCCCGCTCGGTAGGCAAGAAGGTGCATTGGCCTCTACGACAGAGACTCCCGGCTCCGCGACGTAGCTCCCGCGCCTCAACGGTTCCTCAGCCGGGACACCCGCTCAGCAGGACTGCCTCGATGCTCTCCGAGACCCGCGCCGCCGCCTTGCGGACCGAGTCATTCGCGAGATGAGCATACCGCGCGGGCGTCTCCATGCGGGTGTGGTGGCCGGGCAGGCGCGCGATCGTCGGCAGGCTCTCGCCGAGCGCGAGCACCCGCGAACCACGGCCCCATCTGCAGCGTGCGATAGTCGTTCGCATGCTCGCCCTTCACCTTGACCTTGTGTGCACCACCCCCGCTCACGCTCATCACCAAATGCAACTGCGCTGCCGCCGGAGAGGAATTCTTTCGCGTCCCGGGAAAGCGCCGCTCAAACAACTGGAGTTGATCCGCTTTCGTGGACCTCGACGTCTATCCGTACCTTCCCAAGGCCAACGTCGCCAAGACCTCCGCGGCGAGCTACCTGTGCCTGACGTCCGGAGATGCGAGATGAGCGAGCCGCCCCGGATCCTGCTCGAACATCGGCTCAAGATGCTGAAGCTCCCGACGTTCCTTCGCGAGTACGAGAAGGTGGCGCGCCACTCGGCGCACGAGGGCCTGGACCATGTTCAGTTCCTCTCGCGCCTGGTCGAGCTCGAGCTCATCGACCGCGAACGGCGCCTCGTCGAGCGGCGCATCAAGGCGACGAAGTTCCCCACCGTGAAGAGCCTCGACAGCTTCGAGTTCAAGGCCATCCCTTCGCTGAACAAGGCCCAGGTCCTCGAGCTCGCCCGGTGCGAATGGATCGAGCGTCGCGAGAACGTGATCGCTCTGGGGCCGAGCGGGACAGGGAAGAGTCACGTGGCTCAGGGGCTGGGATTGGCCGCATGCCAGCGAGGAATGTCCGTACGCTTCGTCACCGCCGCGGCGCTCGTGCACGAGCTCATGGAGGCGCGCGATGAACGTCGCCTGCTGCGGCTGCAAAAGCAGCTCGCCAACCACAAGCTGCTCATCATCGACGAGCTGGGGTTCGTCCCGTTATCGAAAACCGGGGCGGAGCTGTTGTTCGAGCTCGTGTCGCAACGCTACGAGCGCGCGGCGGTCCTCATCACCTCGAATCTTTCCTTCGACGAATGGACCGAAACGTTCGGCTCGGAGCGCCTCACCGGGGCGTTGCTCGACCGCCTCACCCATCATGTCCATATCCTGGAAATGAACGGCGAGAGCTTCCGCCTCAACCACAGCCGCGCGAGGAAAACGGCCCCCACGGGCTGATCGTCGCGCCGTCCTGAGCCGAATCCCGACCCCCTCGGACCACCTCACCCCCACAGTCGCGGTGGCAGTGTTTTGCTCCGCCCTTTGGTCTGGTTTCTCTCCGCCCTTGACACCGTCGAGCAATCTGAAAGCGGCAGCGTCAATTATCTAGAAGAGTCCCGGCGTTGCAGTCGGCGATGCCTTCGGGGGTGTCGGCTGGGCGTCGGCTAGGTAACGTTGGTGCGCTACGCCGACGCGCCGATTCGTCCCGTCTCGGCGACGGCGAGGAACCTGACGAGATCCGGTCGTTTCTCGAGAATGGCGAGATTCGCCGATGCATGGGTGGCCGGTCGCACGTTCTGTCGCATTACATGTGGGGCGGCAGCGGCGGGATTCAAACTGCCTGCCGGGGCGTTGGCCCGCCATGCGCATTGAGCATGGATGTCGGCACGATCGGCATTTTCATTTTCGCCCGCGTGGGCCTAGTCAACGCAGTCCTGCGTGCAGGGGGTGCACGACCGCGGAGGGGCGGCAGGCGGGACGATGACGCGAGGGATCGGAGAAGAGGCCTCGACCGCGGCGATCGGCGGCAAAGGCCGGTTCGGGCGCGGCGATCGCAAGGTACGCGGTTAACCGCGGCGTGTGGCTGGTCGTCGTCAAATCCCCGGCCAAGGCGCGAACGGTCGGACGGTTTCTCGGGGACGGCTGGCGGGTGCTTGCCTGCCACGGCCATGTGTGGGACCTGCCGGCAAAGGCGGGCTCGGTAATGCCCGACGAGGGCTTTGCGATGGTCTACGAGACCGCCGGGCGGCGCGCGGCGCGGGCGCTGGGGGCGATCCGGACGGCGCTCGGCGATGCCGAGGGGCTCGTGCTCGCCACCGACCCGGACCGCGAGGGCGAGGCGATCGCCTGGCAGGTGCTGACCTGGCTGCGGGAGAAGGATGCGCTTGGAGGCAAGCCGGTCGAGCGGGTCGCCTTCCGCGAGATCACGGCCGAGGGGGTGCGCGCGGCGATGGCGCGGCCGCGCGGCCTGGACATGGAGCTGGTGCAGGCGCAGCAGGCGCGCCGCGCGCTCGACTACCTGGTGGGCTACGGGCTGTCGCCGCTTATGTGGCGCAAGGCGCCCGGCTGCCGGTCGGCCGGACGGGTGCAGTCGGTGGCGCTGCGCCTCGTCTGCGCGCGCGAGGCCGAGATCGAGGCGTTCGTTCCGCAGGAATACTGGACCGTTGAGGCGGCGGTCGCGACGCAGGCCGGGGACCGGTTTGTGGCAGGGCTGATCCGGCTCCCGGACCGAGGCCGGTGGCGCCGGCATGTCGAAGAGCGGCATGTCGCGGAAGACAGATTCCGGCGCATAGAGCGGGTTCATGCAGCGGTCTCCCGGATACCTCCTGCGACGACACCGATTTGCAGTGCACAGGCCGGAACCAGCCCGTCTGCAGAAGCCGTGCAATGCCTTCGGCATCCCGGCGATCGGTCTTGATCGGCATCGCCTTCAGCGCCGCCTTCACCTGCCGCGTCTCCATCAGCACAGCCCCGAAGCCGGCCCCGCTCAGCCCCTTGTACAGCCATTGAGACAGCGGACCGGCTTCGAGCCCGATCGCCGCAATCCCGTGCGGCAGCTCGCGCATGTACGCAACCAGCGATTCGGGTGCGCTGGGACCCGCGCCTCCGTCACGATCTTGCCCTTCTCGCCGAGAACGCAGATTGCCGCGCTTGCCAGAGATACATCCAGCCCAATAAAAACATCCACGTCGTTGCCCTTTCCTGCAAAGGAGTTGGGGCGCGCCTTGCGGCAAGACCCCGTGAACACGCTACGCGTGTAAGGGCAACGACACCCGAATCTCCGCCATCGCTACAAGCTGAAACGTCGCCGGTGAGCGCCGAGCCCCATTACGGCATCTGAGGAGATGCGCGACGGCAGTTGCGGAGAAACTCGGGCGACGGAAACTTCCGGCGGAACGGACAGGTAACAGGCACGTTCGCACCTTCCGAGTGCGAAAACTACTTTGTAATCCCGTTCTCGCGCCCACTCTCAATCTTGATCCCGCGCCAATAGTCGTCTGCGCAATCCAAGTCGGTCTTCGGATTGGTCTTGTCAGCGCGACATTGTTTCAGTCGCGCAACACAGGCATGAAGATAGCTCGACACCGTTTGCTGATTTTGGCCTTGCTTATACGCCGCTGCCCGGCAGATCTGAGCGTCACGGATTAGCTCACCCTGCTCTTCTCTCTTCTCGGTGATTTGACTGTAGGTGTTAAGCAATTGTTGGTTCGCCTTGATCACCTCTTGGGAGTTGGAGGTGCGATTGATCCGAAGCTGCAGCACCTGCGCTGGGATGGAGACGATAAATTGGGCTACCTGGAGAGGGATATCGGCTAAGGCGTTCAACTCACTCCCCTTGCTGATTGTGACATCGGCAAGGACGCCGTGATCGAAGGTCAGCTTCGTCTGCCGATCGGCAAAGAAGGCGCGTCGAACATCGACCGAGAAGACCGGAGCCGCGTTCGGAATTTCCAATATATGCACCTGATCCAGCTCCCAGGAAGTGATCTCCCGCGGGTCCTTCCGGTGGCGAACCATTAACCGGTGGGTCAGGTTGGGCCGGTACAAAATGCCCCAATGAGCCCCCTGCGACGCGACTGGTGGCGTTGGCGTGACGGGACCGCTCACGGTGTCGGACCGAACCGACTCGCTTGCCGCGATACGGCATTGGGCCACGGACCAGGCGGGGACATAGATGTCGTCGGTGTCGTCCAAATGAACGCAATAGCCAAAACTCCACAACGCCTGGTTAATTGCCTCCATCGCCACCTCGTCAAACGGATCTACGGTATAGGTTGCAA
Organism: Alphaproteobacteria bacterium; assembly: GCA_965261985.1. Taxonomy (GTDB): domain Bacteria; phylum Pseudomonadota; class Alphaproteobacteria; order Bin95; family Bin95; genus Bin95. The sequence continues at coordinate 697,559 of OZ253490.1, read as the reverse complement.
CATGGCGCATCTGGTCGGTACTGTCTTCGCTTCTCTTGACTATGCCCTGTGTGGTATACGAGTCAGACTCCGCGCGTTGGGTGGCCACCAAATTGGTCGCTGCTTCAACAACCTTGAGGGTGATGTCCTTTGTTGCGTCCTGGGAGTCGGAATAGACTTTTTTCAGCAACCCCTCTTTTCCAATTTCAACCCCAATCTGTTCGGTTGAAAAGGGATTCGATGCATAGCGAAGGCAATAGCGCGCATCCAAATGGCCAGCCGGCGTCAAGGTCTCCGAAACGTTCAGCGTATAGCGGTTCGGCTCCGTACGTTTCAGCTCTCTCACCACGATTTTGACCTTGCGCCGCGGCAAGTGGTATCCGACACTACCACTGGCGCAAGACGCTCCTTTCTGCTCCCTGCTGATCGAGCCGCTCTCAATCATCTGGGAACACGCTACTACGGGTACTACCGCGCAAAGTAGAATCCATCGGATCGTCACGCCCCCTATTTTCATCCTCCCGGGGTTCCCGCGGATCGGTCGTGACACAGGTCTTTCAAAAATGCGCCGTCGCCGCTCAATTCCGATGCCTTGGGGGGCGAGCCGAAACCCGGTTGCTCCACCAGCTTGGCATTGCCGGCAGGGTCCGTCGGTCCAAAAGACTTGAACGTTCCAGGACCCGCACCCGTTAAGGCCGTCTTATCACCCTGTTCAAACCTAATCAGCTTAGTTTGCAGGGCGATGGTTTCCGCATGGATCTTGTTCAATTCTGCTTGGCTGTTCGCTTGGTCAATGCGGACTTGCAAAATCTGTGTCGGCAAGGCCACGATGGAGCGGATGATCTCCACCGGCACGTCGACAAAGCCGGCACCTTCCGAACTCTTGGATACACAAAAGCCGGACAATGTGCCCTGATCAAAGGTCAGTACGGTCCGGCGTTCAGCGAACAGCGCGCGGCTAATAGCAAGAGAGAAGACCGGCGCCTTATTTTCCAACGCGATGGTTGTCAATTCCCTCAGAGTCCACGGTTCTGGTCCAGTCGGGTCCATCTTGGTATATATATAAAGGTCGTAGTCGAGTCTTGGTCGATAAGCGATTCCTGGAAACTTAGCCGGAAAGGGCTTTTGCTTCTCTATAATCGCGCTAACTCGTGTTCCGTTGGCGGCCTCTTGCGCCACAGGACGGTTGCAATATTCACTCGCGTCCAACTCCGCCGTATCATAAGAATACTGGCCCAAAGTCAAACACAGCCCGAACTGCACGAACCGTGCGTTTGCTTCCGCCAGTTGCGCAGGCGAAAGAGGATCGAATTCAATTGTGGCGGCCCGGTAGCTAGTCTTCTCGACCTCTCGTGCCGCAACAGCGGCTGCCATGGTTCCGAAAGGTTGAAAGCCGGCATTGCCCGACCGAGCGATGAAGAAGGTTCTTACAATTTTCTTTAAGACAATACCACTGAAGTCGATCGCATTGGATGAGACGTATTGCAGTAATCCCTGATCGACAATCTCTTCATTTGACTTGCGCACTGCGCGTTGGATTCTAATAGTATCCTTTGAAAGGGGGTTGGAGAGGTAATCCAAACATAAGACATTATTGCTGCCGCGAACGACAGGCTGGACTTCGTAGATATAATTGTCGATCTCGCCGGTACGTGGGTCGTACTCTGTGTCAATTACGACCTGCAGATTTGTCACGGAGAGCCGGTAGGATCCTAAATCAGACTGACAATCTGGAGTGCCCTTATTAACAGTTCTTGTGTCCGCGACTGTGCAAGCCGCAGCCAGTAAGAGCACCGAAGCCGCAACAGGTAACAGGTGCTTGGACCGAAGGCTTTGATGCGTGCGATCCACTAGCGATCAACCGCGTTGCAATTGATTTGCTCACCCGAAGTACGCAGGTGCACCGTAAAGCTAGGATAGTTTTTCAAGGATGCCCTCCGATCCTGTTGCAGAAGGTTCCAGTAGTCGTCGTCCGCAGACACGCAAGAGTAGCTGAGAACCAACGCTTTATGACGGATTTCGGTAAATGGCACTGGATCATATCCGCATATTTCTTTCGGCGTCGCAATGGTGCAGTTGTTGGCCCGTTCGCAAGACTTGACCAGCGCCGCCGTCGCGTCGCATCGCCGCGCATTGATCGCACTGTCACGTATGTCACCATAGACCGCTTTAACGACATGCACTTTAGGTGTTACGGCCTCTTTTACTACGATCTCAATTCTTTTTTTTAGAGATACCAGCTTTCTCAGGGCAATCGGCGATGCCGTTATCGCCTCTATGTTGTCGCCGTCGCGCGATATCAAATTTGTCAGCTCGGTCGCTTGCGCGCTCACGCTTTCTGCCGGGTTTAGTTTCGCTTGCAGCGCGTTCAAGGAAGCCTTTAATGTTGTCAGAGTGGGAAAAGTAAGACCAGAGATATTGTTGCCTTGTGCCAGCTGATCGACCAGTGTTTGTAGGTCGTTTGACCGACGGTTTAACGCCGAAATGGGGTACATACGTTCGATAGTCTCTAGACGCTTGAGAACATTCTCCAACTTATCCCATGATGGGTCGTTTCGCCACGTGACCTGTTCATTTAGAATGTCCAACAAACGTTGAGCGCGCCGGTGGGCGGCGTTTGATCGATCCAATCCTTCATAATCGGTCGCCGTGTCGATCAGCGAATTCAAAGATTGAATCAACTTCTTATCGGTCTTGATGACGTCTTCGCTGTCCAGCCAGGCCTTCAACGTACCGCTTCGCTGTTCAAGGAATGTCTGCCGCCGGCGCAAACCGATGGTGTCTATCGCATTTCTGATGTTCTCTAGTTCTTTTTCGATATGATTTCCATCGCCATAAAAAGAGTGTAGACTTTCTGTTGCGTTAATTAGCGTCTTCTTCAGTTTGTCTAACTCGCTAGGGTTGTCACCTGCCGACGCGGTGCCCAAGGTTAGCGGCACAAAAAATGAGGCCAAGAGGATCAATCTAGCCGCACGAGGTATGAAGCTAGCGTAACTTCCAAGCGCTTGCCCGCATGTAGTGACGCAGTCTAGACGGACCCAGCCAAACGCTGTCGACATCGCACTTCCCCAAAGGAATTTATCCAGGATGGCATTTCTCCTGTTGAAATGCTGAAATTCGACCAAGTGACATCGCCAGTTGAGCAGTCTACGCAGCCTCAGCTTGTATTTCAATGTGGTGAACGTCCCCCGCTGACTGGTGTCGAGTGTCCGGGTCAAGGCGAGCCGGCACGGCCCGTTCGTGGGCTGCGGGGCCTAGCCGGTCTGCGGCTACCGCCGGCCGCTTGCCGCCGGATCGGCCGAGGCGGCCCAGGCGGGGCCGAAGAGCCTCGGGACCGATCCCGCGTCCGGGCTGGCGGTGACGCTGCGGCGCGGCCCGCACGGCCATTACGTCCAGCTGGGCGGCGCCGGGGAGGCGAAGCCCCGGCGCATGTCGGTGCCGGGCGGCATGGATCCGGACGGGATCGGGCTCGAGGCCGCGCTGAAGCTGCTCGCGCTGCCGCGCGTGGTCGGCGCCCACCCCGAAAGCGGGCAGTGGCAGCGGCGGAGGCAACGCCGACGGCCGTCGCCTGCGCGTCGCCGTATTTCGGGGGGGGGGGGGCGCGAGTTCTGGGACGGCACGGTGACGGTGGCGCCAATCCAGGACGATTACGGATTCCAGTCCGGTGTGGAAGGCGTCCTGCCCGGCCGGGCGTTTTCCATCGGATCGAGCGGCTACACCATCGATGCGCTCACGGGGCTCCGGGGCGGACGGTATATCCGAGAGGACGAGTACCTAAGCGAGCGGGTAGTGCATCGAGGCCCGGCGAAGGCATTGAACTCTCCAGTGCTCCGAGGTGATCTTCGTAAGCCGCAGCCTCGGAGTCGAGCCTGTCGGATGGGCTGCGGGCTTGGTCCTAATTGTTGGACAGTCGGAGCGGCCTTTGGGGCCTCGGGAGCCGGAGATGTGCCGGTACGGACGAGGCGTCGGCGAGGAAGGGACGAAGTAACCGTTCCAAGAAGCCGTGGGGGTCCGCACTGCTGGAGGCAGAAACCGACCGCTGAGAAAGGAGATCGGTTGGTTGCGCGCACGGACCTCACTTACTGGCCAGACGCTTCGACGGCTTATCGGAACAGTTACCGCCGATGTCGCGAATTCCCGAAAATGATAGCCCAGGGTGGACATGTCACCCCCTGCATTGAGTCCAATCCGCTGACCGCTTGTACACGGATTGGACTTCCGCGATTTTGGGAGGCTGCGGAAAGGAGAAATAAATATAATATATACAGTAAGATACAGTCACTCAAGCAACCAAGCTATAAGGTAGAGATGCACAAGTGTGTCGGAGGTCGTGAATTCGCCCATCTTTCAGGCCGGCGCGCCCATGGATGCGCCGCCACGGTTGCTGAAGGTGGGTCGGTGCTAACCGGCCGCTTGCCGGTGATGACCCAGGCTTTGCCGTCGACGTAAGGCAGCGTTGGCATCCCGGCGCGGGCTTCCGGTCCGAGCGGCACCAACTGGCCATTGTGGAAATCATCGATCACCATTGAGAAGGAGGACGACATGACGGGCGAACCCATTCAATCGGGCAAAGAGCTATACGGGAACCTGGACGTGCTCGGGATGAGCGCGGCCGAGCTGTGCCGGCGGATTGGAGTTCCCGGTGAGCCGATCACCGAGATCCTAAATGGTCGCCGCGCCGTTCCCGGCGACACGGCGCTGCGCCCAGGCCGCGTTTTCGGGGCGTCAGGCGAATTCTGGTTGAACCTTCAATAGCTCTATGAGCTGAGGCACCCGGAGGAGAGGAAGGGTGCGGCGATCGCCCGCCTGCCGCCGCCTGACGATGATTACCGGTCGTGGGCGCGGGGCGGACATTCGGCCATCACCAGTGAGGGAGCCGCCCGAAAGGTCTTTGTGAGTGCCGGGTTCGCGGGAAGCGATGGTTGTGCGGTGGTGGTGAACGACGACAAATATCGACTAGCGTGCGCGGGAGTTGGATTGAATCCGCTTGCTTTTTGCTTACGGATTAAATCGGACCGAATCGGAGGCGGACCAGATTGAACGCGGGCTTCTTGAATTATCACTTATTATCAACAGGTTATGATACGATTACCAGTACGTCTTGGCTCCGGAGGATTTTCTGACTCCGAACCCGGTGAGCTCACCGCGCGGTTCGAGGGACGCGATCTGGTCTACGGCTTCGGCGAGCTCGACACGCTGGTGCCGGCCTACGCCGCGACCGTCCACAAGAGCCAGGGCTCGGAGTATCCGGCCGTGGTGATCCCGGTGCTGACCCAGCACTACGCGATGCTGAAGCGTAACCTCCTCTACACCGGGGTCACGCGCGGCAAGCAGCTGGTGGTGCTGGTGGGCCAGAAGAAGGCGGTGGCCATTGCGGTGCGCAACGCCTCGGGACGGTGGCGCTGGTCGAAGCTGGATGAGTGGCTGGCCGGTCCGACGGGCGGTGTGGAATCCGGCATCCCCGCCGGTGCCGGGGCACAGCAGGGATCGACGTTGACCGGCGCGATGCCATACGGATAACTGCCGGGCCATGAGCGACACGGATCGGGATCTCGACCGGCTGCATGATCTTCTGAACGCCATTCCTGCTGAACGGGACGGCATTGACGATCGGGGAGCTGGATGGCTATGTCGCCGCCTTGATCGTCTGCCCGGACATGATCCTGCCCTCCGAATGGCTGCCGGGGGTCTGGGGCGGAGAACACGAATTCGGGGATGTCGACGAGGCCGAGGCGACGATCGCCGCGGTGATGGGGCATTACAACCGGATCGCCCGGGAACTGGCGGAGCGTCCGGAGGATTTCGCACCGGTCATGGAAATCGATCCCAACGGCGGCGAAACCTTGTGGGAACCGTGGATCGACGGCTTCGAACGGGCCATGCGACTGCGTCCGGATGGGTGGGAGGAGATCGCGCTGAGCGACGATGAGGAGGCGTCGGCGTCGGTCAGCATGATCGTTGCGCTGAACGATTTCTATTACGGCCGCTCGGAGTTGACGGAAGAGGCCGAGGACGAGCTCGACCGGATGGCGCCGGGGCTGATCCCGGAGTTCGTGCGCAATCTGGACGCCTGGACGAAGTCCCGGCAATTCGGGAAGCGCGGCAGCGGCGAGACCGGGTTGCATGGCCGGTTCGGCCGCCACGATCCGCCGGCATTCGGGCGCAAGGTGGGCCGCAACGAGCCCTGTCCCTGCGGTTCGGGCCGGAAGTACAAGCGCTGCTGCGGCGCGCACTGACCGGGGATCGGCAACGACGGGATGGCGGAATCCGGCGGGCCGGGCCTCGCGAGCGGGAAGCGATTCGTGGTAGTCGCTTTCAGCAACGGCGCGGCCGACCGGATATCGCGGGATGCCGACGCGGGGCTAGGGAGAGGAAAGCATGAACAAGGGAGAAATGGCCGATCGTCTGGCCGCGCGGACCGGCCTGAACAAGGCCGCCGCAAGGGAGGCAGTGGACGGCGTGTTCGAAATGATCGGGGAGGCGCTGGCAAATGGAGACGAGGTGCGGATGGCAGGATTTGGGAGCTTCGGCTTAAAGAGCCGGCCAGCCCGTACCGGCCGCAACCCAAGGACCGGCGAGCCCGTTTCGATATCGGCGTCGAAGTCTCCGTCCTTCAAGGCCGGCAAGGCGCTCAGGGATGCCGTGAATGCGTGACGGGACAATGGGCGCAGATCGCGACCGAATACGCCACGGATGGTCTCGATATGGAACCCGCGCGATTGCTATACGATGACGGACGCTTTGGACACTGCCTGGCTGTTGGCTGAAAAACCCTGCGTGCCCGCCGTGTTACCGGCTTGCCCGCCGCCGCCATGGATGCTCGATTGCATATCCCGCAAAAAGGTCGTGCAATTTGCCGGTATTCGATGAATAGAACTGTTGGTATGACTGTTAGTTGATCCCGACCTTTTCTTAGTTGTTGACGCCTTATCTTTAACAACCGCGTATTCGCGCGCGTTAGATTTTGTCTATTGGAACCGGGAGAGAATCTTCAATGCAAGAGCTTGGCAGGGCTGCTGTGGACCAAATGTCCGGCTCGGTCTATCAGTTTCCTTTGGTTTTTCAGAAGCAAGTTAGGGTGCATTTGAGTGTCGATCTAGAAGGAGTAGGTTTTTCTGGTGCCGACTTAAGGGATGTGCGTCAAGTCGGGCGCTACGGAACGGGTGACTTGGAGCCGACCATTATGGCTAAAAAAAGGAAATAGAACATTTCGAAGACCTTTTTGAAGTTAAACTATCGAAATTCATAAGGTCACTTCAATTTGTTGCGAAACTAGGTAAATGCCAGTATGTTTTCGTAGTAGGAGCTCTTGAACAAAATATGGTAGACGGTATCTTCTGGAGCGACACAGTCGTTGTCTCTGTGGTACAGGTTTCGTGGTATCCTCGCTGAACTGGTCACTTTCCTTACGTCGCCGCAGTTGCATACTCCAAGAGTTCATTGAAGGCGTGAGATGAACAATTGACCGCCAGTGAGAGGAGAGCAACCTCTAGCAGCATGTGGCTCCGAATTCCCTGCTCCGCCTCCGCGTCAGTCTTCCATAAGTGGAGTTGTTCCATCAGCTCATGTTGGTCAAAGACCTTACCGCGGCGGCGGTGATGGCGTATGCGGTTTTGGATTCCTTTGAACTGGGTACGGTATTCCTTTGTCCAACGTCTTGTCAGATTTACCAAGCTGCTGAATTTGTCAAATCGCGTCTGTACAACAGGATCATTTGATGCCAGTCGTGGAATCCCATGTTCTACTTTAATTTCGGACTGACCGGCGGCCGGGCGTAGGTGCGGGTGAAGCCAGTTGGCGAAGGGGTCAGGCTCCCCCGGGTCGAGCGTCAGTCTTTCACCTTTGTTAGTTCGGCTGTTGCAGGAGTGGCATATTTCTACCAGGTTCTGTGGATGGCAGTTTAGTTCCGGAAGGTGCTTCTGTGCCAGCCAATGGTCCAGTTCAGCGCCGTCCATAGAGCCATCACAAATTGGACAGACTTGCATATTTGGATTCGCGGTGCGATATGCCTTCAAGTAATGATCTCTGGTGAATTGTTGGCCTGATAGGTCCGCTGCGTCTATTGGATAGCCCTTATCGCGATAAAAAATCGGCGCGTAATGCATCTCGAAGAAATCCCGATAGGCACCGATTGCAATAGCTGAAAGTCCATCAGACAGTACGGTTGTTACCGGTGGTAGAGGCAGAGCCGCGTGGAATGCCTCCGGGTAACGCAGGTTATGCTCATAGTGGGTAAGCACGTCTTGCTTTTCGATACTCGGCAGATTGGCGACTGCTTGCATTCGGTCAAGAATGGTTTTGCCATTCCGGAACCAAGCGCAGTATCGTTCTGTCCACTTAGTGTCTAGGTCTGGCCGCTGGGCCTTGACCCAATCCACCGTCACGTTCTCGGCGCAGAGATTTGCGTCGCAAAGGAGCCGTAACAGATCACCTTGGAGACGGACGATCCAGTCCAGATGGTGAGCGCAATCTGGGAGGTTAATCCTGTGCAGCATCACTCTTCAACCGACTCAAAAGAGCGCGCAATTCGGACCGATGAAAGCCGGGGCCGATTCTTTCTAAGAGTTTCTCGAGCTCCGATATGTCGTGGGTCGTCCATGTTCGTTCCAGTTGCGAGTCGAGCCATTCCAAGGCGCGTTCGCCCATGCTGTCAGGCACGCCGAACAGACGGATCATGACTTCGCTCGGGTCGGCTCCAAATGTTGTAGAACGAATTTCGCGCGGCACGGATTGCCCATCCTTCTTGTCGAATAGGATGATTTCGTCGTTGAAGACATCGGTCAGCGTGATGCTGGAGTGAGTGGCAATGAGGACATCGTTGGCGCGATCCTTGAGCACGCTGTCGACGATGTCCACAATTTCGCGCTTCCATTTGTCGTTGAAATGGACCTCCGGCTCGTCAAGCAACAACAGCGCATCGGATTCGCCCTCAAGCAAGTGGAACAGAGCCATGCGCTCCAGGTAAGCCTGCTCGCCGTCGGAGAGTTCGTCGAACAATAGAATGTCGTCCACATCTGCTTTGCGAACAGCGAATTGGATATCTGTGAGCAGGCCTTGGCGGCGTAGATCGAGCAGCGTCTTGAAGCTATCGAAGGGCGAGCCTTCCGGACCTCCAAGGAATTGAAGCAGGGCATCACCCGCATAATCGAATGCTGTCACCCCACCGAGATATTCCTCCATCGCACTGGAATGCAGTACCGACGCTGGATCGAAATCGGACTTGGACTTAAGGTCGAAGAACAGCCGCCGTTGGGTGCTGGGGTCAGGTTCGCGAACAACTTCGGTTGCCGCCAAATAGAGGGTCTGCATGAGGCTTCGCTTTTGAATGGCCTCGCGTTCGCCCCAGTCACTAGGATTGAAATTCACCTGCAAGACTACGCTTACAGGCCAGACCCATCCGACTTGGGACAGTTGGCGGCGCAGACCGTTCTCTTCATCCGAATTGTCGCGAATTTGTAGAATGAAGGATTGAACAGCTTCGTCCGTAGCATAAAAGCGACAGTCCTTTATTGCCTGACGCAGCGAGACGGCGAGAAGTGCCAGCTTGAGCTGTACGGGATCGAGCAGGTGGCAGATGGTCTGATCGTGCTCTTTCGTTACCGATTCCTCTGCCATTTGCCGCAGCCTAGAAAACTGCGAGCGGGCCTCGTCTGTGGCCTGCGCTGCCTGGTGGGCGAGTTCTTGCTGTCGACTCCAGCCGGAAGGGCGCTCCATGGCGGTGCGGTATTCCTCGTCTTGGGATACGATGTCTATGTCTGCCGCAGCAGGTTCTTGAGAGAACAGCGTATTCCAAGGGTCCAAGCTTCCGGTGGTATAGGCAAGGACTGCCTCAGGTAGGCCCACACCCGCACCAGGCCAGTTGGCGTCACGGATAAGAGAATTCCAGTCCTCGTGCCCCTCCCTCACCTCCGCCAGGATGCGATGCCAATCGTTTATGTCGTAGTCGTCTGTTTCAGAGGCGACTGGCATTTGCGTGGATTGCCACCAACCGGCGTCTCGCGCCGGCCCGGGGCTATCAAATATGACAGTCCTGTTGTTGTCGCCCTCGCCTAGTTCGTATACCAAAGTTACCGGAAAGTGTGGCGGCCTTTGGCGCGCCATGGCGAGAAACGTTTCCGCCACGGCTTGCAAGAGGTGGGTCTTTCCGCTGCCGTTGATGCCGACAACAAAACGAATTGAGCACTCTCGTTGGGGCAATATCGGCCTCCGGAACGTGAGTTCCACATCTTCGAGCGGTGGATAGCTCCGAATGCGGAGATAACGCAAACGCATTTCAGACCGGTTTTCCAAGCTCTTCGAGGTCGTCGTGTAGGCTCAACTCGTCTTCGCGAAGTATGCGGTAGCCGGAGACGTACTCGCCCAATTGGTTGGGGATGTTTACACGCGCGACGAGACCGAGGCCAGAAAGCTGATTCAGCGCGCGCAGCACCTGGTCATGACAGTCCTTGAGATGGTCTATCGGCCACTGCTCCAGAAAGCGGTCTAAGTATTCGGTAGGAATGAGGGTGCCTTTCCATTCTCCCAGCGCGTCGTAGACCTGAGATTGTACCGTACTGAGCTGGTTCATGAGCCAGTGCCGGGCAGGGCGGCTTGGGATGGGACGCTCAGCTGGCGCAACTTCGGTGAATGAAACGCGAACGGCCTTGCTCGGCAGTTTCGCAAGTGTCTTGTTGAGCGAGTCTTCCAATTCTGAGCGGTGGATTTCTCGCCATTGTTGGGTAAGTTCACCTTTGAAAGCGGAATGTTTCAATGAAGTAGAAAAAATAGCGAAAAGTTGTGTGTTCGTCTCCACGAATGAACTGACATCCCTCAGTTCAAGTAACCGCCGTTCGAATTCTTTCTGTTCATCGAGCGGCGGTACTGGAATTAACAGCTTCTTCACGATGCTCATATTCCACCCGGTCATTACTACTCCATGCCCAGCCACAGCGACAGCGTTTGCAACATACGGATCAAAACGAACAGCCGCCCATGCAAACCAGGGGCGTATGATCCGGTTGTCAAACGACACCACGCATAGATGCTTCGTGCTCATACATTCGGGTAGGTCATCCGGAGCCACAGCTACACGCCCAGCTGTTCCCATGATTGTGAAAATCAGGTCATTGGGATAAACGCGAAATCGCTTAAACTGGGCATACTTCTCCTCGGGCAGGCATCGTGGTTTACTCGGCCACACAAACCGGTTGGTTACAACGTTGTCAATCGCGAGAACGGGAACTCCTTCTTCAGTAAATTCTTCATGTTTCAGCTGACTACCAAATGGCCCTGTTCGTATCGCTCCCTTGGTTTGCTTCGAAAGGCTTTCAATCGTACGCCTTCGGAATTGCACGCGATCGGTCTCGGTAAACATTCCATGGTAAATTTCTCGTTCCAACGCCTCGACTAAACAAAGAACCTCTAGCCGCTGACGGTGCACGTCGTCGGACTGTTTCAGGATCTTTACTATTCGTACCTGCTCAGGAATAGTTGGGAGTAAAATTGGGGTGCGCGCGATAAACGATTGTGGGACACGTTGCTGACCAGCGGAACCAACAAAGGCGGATTTGGCTCAGTTCCGGAAAGTTAGTTGCCGAATGAAATAGAACACAAACTCAGGGAGAATGAAGTCCGAGCACCTTAAGACATGGAATTCAGTGGATCCAAACCCGACGCCGTTTATAAGATTTCGAGCGATGGCTGCTTTTCCATTTTCCATGGAAGGAGTAATTTTTGCAAAGAGGACGTCGTTTTCAATAAAGGAAGTGAACCCTTTCTTAAGATTGATATATAGACGCTCTTCTGGACCGGTTATCTCCCCCAATATCTCGTTGACCGAGGACATAGGCACGAACGACATTGGTGTATCGTCTTCGATATTGAGCTCGACGGGCAGTCGTGGATTAATCTCACAGACTTCGCCTAAGCGAACACGCTGCCATGTTGAGGGAAGTGGAATCACGGGGCCTCCACCAGCGCGAGGAGTCGATCCAACCCCTGGATGATTTTGCCTTCTTGCTGCTTCAACTCTCGAATCATCTCCACAACACTCCTATCGCTGACCACAGCCTCGAAGTTGAAGGGCTTGTATTGGTTAGCAGATAGGTTCCAACCGCGGGCCTCGATGCAGTCGGGATCTAGTAGACTTCCGCTCAAAGCTTCTTTGTCGTCGTAAAGCTGAATTCCGGTTAGGTACTCGGGGCGCGGATTACCTTGCTCGTCGTGGCTACCTTTGAAGCCACCATCTTGGCTTTTCCAATCGGGAGCTTCAGCGTAGACGCGTACCCGGGCAACCCAGTGTTTGGGTTCCTTTAGTGCGCCTTCTCGTTTTAAGCTTCCCAAAGCGCGTAGCATGACATCGTAGCCATCAAGGCGTGCGTACTCCTTGCCGATATCGGCCAGTTCTTGCTCGACTCGGTCTTCGTCGTAGTTTTCAGCCGCAAGCCGAGCACCGACTTTGATCTGGGCCCGCAACGTTTGGACGGCTATGTCGGCGGCCACTCTATAGGCGTTTTGATAAAGCGGATAGGCAACTTTTTCTTCTTGATCAAATAGTATCTTGTGCTTTTCGCATAGGCTGCGGAAGGCCGTAACCGCCTTCTTTAAGAACTTTTCTGTCTGTACCACGCGTCGCTTGTCGTCCTTGATATTCTTAGCTTTGGACAGTTCGTCAAAAACAAACTTTCCAAGAGTGACTTGCGCGATTTCAATAAGCCGAGGCGTCTGGACGACCTCGATTTGCTCAAGCGCCAGTACCGGGTTCATAGGGAGGTGGGCGAACAGCTCCCCGATCGCAGCCGCCTGGTCTTTCCATCGGGATATTTCGGGCTCATTGGAAAAGACCTTGAGTGTGTGCGTGTCGACCATGCGCCAACGCTCGGTGCTGTATTCCGGCTGGAAATAGGCATGCCTGGCTTGGTTGGGCTGATAGCGCAAGGGATACTTCGCCAGCATGTCCCACAAGTCGTTGTGCTGGCCGCGGCGTTCGTTGCGCTTGGCATCCAGCGTGAAGGTCTCTTGCTCTACTTCGTAGAACCAAACCTGTTGGGTGCGCGGCGCATCGATTGGTTCCCAATGGTTGCGGTCTTCGTTGCGTGTTTCCTTCTGAAACACCAGAATGGAGGTCTTCACGCCAGTGTAAGGTTGGAACACACCGGCCGGTAGTGAGATGACTGCCTCAAGCTTGTGCTCGGTCAGCAGTTCGCGGCGCAAGCTGACATGGCCGTATGTCGCCCCGAACAACACGCCCTCAGGAACGATAACCGCGCACCGCCCGCCGACGCGTAGCAGGTCCAGCATGCGCCAAATAAAGAGCAGCTCACTCTTGTTTGTGACGACCTGACTGGCCCTCTTTCCCTTCTTTCCCGCCTTGGGGAAGACCGAGGCGTCCAGGTCAGCAGCATCAACGGTCCCAGTGAAGGGTGGGTTGGCTACGACAATATCGTAACTTTCTGATGCCAGTGATGCCTTGAGCGGGTCGTCTTCGCGGCGCTTGGCGAGGCTGTCGCACTGGTGAATCTGCGGGTTCTCAATGCCATGCAGGATCATGTTCATCCAGCCGATGCGGACCATGGTTCGATCGTTGTCAAGGCCGACGTAATGGTCGCCCTTATGCACGGCACTGAATTCGTCGGGCGTGAACTGGTTGCCGTGCACCCGGTGTGGGGTGCCGTCCCATTCGATTCGGAGCAACTCCGGCTCAGTATGCTGGGCGAGGATGTGATTGAGGCTCGAGAACAGGAAACCGCCGGTGCCCGCGGCCGGGTCGATGATCTGTTCTCCAGGTTGTGGGTCGAGAAGCGCTACCATGCTGCGGATGATGTGACGCGGAGTCCGAAATTGGCCATTCTTTCCAGCGGTGGCGATCTCTGAGAGCAAGTATTCGAAGGTATCGCCCAAGATATCGGTGGCGGCACCTTGGATATCTACACGGGCGAACAGTTTATTGATGAGTTCGATGGCCTGCTGGAGGATGGTCGCCTTGTTGGGATCGAGTTGGAAGTACGCGTCGCTCATGCGTCCGCCGATCGCCTCGATGCCGTTCGCAGGCGCCTGGCTGGCGGCAAAGTGTTTCTCCAGTTCACGTAGCCAGGGAAAAACGATGTCGATCAGATGTGCGGGGGTTTTGTCCTGTTCAATGTAACTCCAGCGGCAATTGTCGTATTCAACTTCAACTTCCCTGTCGTTTTGGATCGTCTTGCCTCGGTAGATCGACGGGCGGCCGTTGTTCACCCGTTCGTTGTCGATGCCTTCCAGGCGCTTGAGGAACAGGAGGTAGGTGATCTGTTCGACAGCGACCAGGGGATTGGTGATGCCTGCCGTCCAGAACAGGTTCCAGAGCTTGTCGACGTTCTTTTTTATGGGTGGCGCTAACATGGGTTTTCTTTCAAGGCTCAGGCAGCTTCATCTTCTAGATTATTGGCGAAGTCGATGATCTCGTCGATTTCCTTTGACGTGAACAGATTGTCTACCGTTCCTAACCGCGATAGTGGCGGCTGTAGCATATGTTCACGGCTAAGTTTGCGTTGCCGCAGTACGGAGGCGCGAACGACGCGAAGAAAATTGATCTGGCTGGCACTCATGTAGCCGTGCTCGGCGATGAACCGGTCAAAGGCGAGTTTGACGGTCTCTTCCCGACTGGGCAACCTGGCGATGCCCAGGATGTGGCGCATGAAGTCGGGCAGACTCGAGGAAGGCTGCCGGTAGACCTCACGCAGTGTGTCCTCGGTGACGAACAGATCCGCCTGGTTCAGGGCCTTTGCGATTTGGTCTATATCGTCTTCACTGAGGGTATCGCCCCGCTTGAGTTGCATAAGGGCCGGCAGGCGGCCCGCCATAGTGCGCACCCAGGCCTCGACCTTTTCGCGATAACTGTCGGCAAATGCACCCTCGCCGGAAGGACCATAGATGATCCAGTGGCGGCGACTGATCTGGTCGGGCAGGTTCAGCGCGACGGGCTGAGAGTGTGAGCGCTGGCGGAAACGCATCAAGGGGGCGAAGCTTTCTTGGAGCATTTCGAGTCGATCGAGATCAAGACGGGCCCAAAACCCTTCGCTCAATACCCAAGCACGCTGTTCGGCGACCGCCTTGACCTCTTCGATGTTGTCGGCGAGGCTGGCCACTGCGGCACGGGCCTTTGTGGCGGAATCCCTCACCTCGCCTTCGTTGCCGGACAACCAGGCTAGGGCAATGCGCTCGCATGTGATGCGGAACTGGAGTTCTGGCAGGGAACCGGTCCAGACAAAACGCAGCAGTGGGGCAATCGTTTGGCTGAGATGCTGCTCCGTTGCAGGCGTCAGCACTGGCCATCGTTTGGTTAGTTTCGCGATCTCTCCCCGGTGCGGACGCACATTGATATTGTCCACAGGAATGCGACCGATCATGGCCTGCAAGACCTTGGTGGTCCGTTGGTCACCGGGATCGCGGATATGTAGCAAGGATTGTTTCCGAAGGAGCAGCCGGAACAGGCGCACCGGCAAGGGCTCTGTGGGGCGCTCGGTCTCCCCTTCGGGATTTAGCTGAAAGTATTCGAAGTTGTTCCAGCAGTCGATGATAAGAAAATCTTTTTTGGGCTCGCCGGTTCTTGGGTCTTCGTAGAGGCGCGTACCTCGGCCGATCATCTGCCAGAACTTCACGCGGCTGAATATCGGTTTGGCGAACATAAGCGATTGTATGGCCGGGATGTCGATACCGGTATCCAACATGTCCACCGTAATGGCGATACGCGGCATATCTTTGAACTTGAAGTCATCGAGGGTCTCTTCGGCACGCTCCATATGACTGTCGATGATCTCGGCCAGACCACGCCGCTGATAATCGGGAAAAAGCTTGTTGAAACTCTGGTACAACCGCTTGGCGTGGTCGTGGCTGATAGCGAAGATGACGCTTTTGCCTGGCAGACCGAGGACGTCCTTGCGACACATCCGCATGAGTTCGCGGATCAGGGCGTCGGTGGTACCGACATTCGTGACCGTTTTCTCGATGTCGGTGCCATCGAAATCCAGCTCTTCCAAGTCAACGCCCTGCTCGACCAACTGTTGCTGGAGACTGACCGGGAGGGTTTCGCCGTGAATGCCGCTGACTTGGAAACTGGTCTGCGCGTTGAGCACCCGATAAGATGCCAGGTATTCTTCCGCAACGGCCTGTTCATATGAATAGTTGAACGTCGGGACGCCGTCTTCGCAGCCGAAGAGATCGAACGTATTGTGGTCGATGAAATCCGTGGGCGTCGCCGTCAGGCCTAATTGCAGGGCATCGAAATGGTCGAAGAGAGCCTTATATCGGTTGTAGATGGAGCGGTGGCTTTCGTCGGCGACGATGAGGTCGTAATAGCCTGGCGAGAGCGAGTCGAAGCTGCGCATCATGCTGGGATAGGTCGCAACATGGATGCGAGCGCCGGCAGGGATATTGCCACCTTCGACACGACCCAGGCTTTCTTGGGGCAAGTGCTCTCTGATCGCAGTCATGGCTTGGCGAACCAACTCCCTCCGATCGGCCAGGAACAGAATGCGCTGCATGCGCCGCGCTCGGAGCAGCACGTCCATTAACGAGATAGCGGTACGGGTTTTCCCTGTTCCGGTGGCCATCACCAGCAGAAATTTGCGGCGCGTCGCATCTATCGCCTCGGTGACACGCCGGATGGCTTCGGACTGGTATGGACGGCCGGCGATACCAGAGTTGAGTTCGACCTGCGCCAATGCCGTGGCATAGCGCTTTTGGTGCAGCAATCGTTCCAGATCCTCTCGGGCAAAAAAGCCGCTGACGGTGCGGAGTGGATAACGATCCCGGTCCCAGAACAGAATCTCTTGGCCGTTAGCGAGAAAGACAAACGGGTCGATGCCGAACTTTTTCAGAATCTGGTCGGCGTAGTCCGCAGCTTGCCGTTTGCCGGCAAGCGGATCCCGGCTTGTGCGTTTGGCTTCGACAACAGCCAGGGGCGTGCCATGCGCGCCGACTAGCACGTAATCGACGAAGCCGCGGTTTTCGCCATGCGCTCGCGAGCCGTCTTCTTTGATTCCGAGCGCGAACTCTTCGAGCACGGAGCGGTCATCGCTCCCCCAGCCGGCTTCGGCGAGCTGACTGTCGATGAAGCGTTGACGGGTCTGAGCTTCAGTGAGCGTCATGGTTCGGGGCTTGGTCTCCACGATAAGCTGGCCGTCCGAGGGAGGGCGGACAGCCATATTCCTGCTCCGCGGTCGGTGCATTGACCGCAACCAGTACATGGAGCCGGTTGGTCATGGAATAGAGCAGTGACCTGCCCCCATCGATTGGTCCGGTTTGAATGTTAGTGCATTGACGGTTTCTCGGCCAAGCTGGATGGTCGGCGGAGCGTAGCGGAGCCGGGCGGCCAGCTTGGCGCGACGATCGTTTCCGGCGCCGACGGCCGGTATCCGAGGGCGCATTGGGCAGCTTGCCCTTGCGCCGCCCGCTGCGTCTTTCACGCGCGGCAAGCTTCGCTTCATATCCCGGGCGGTCGCGTTCCGCCCGCTCCCTGGCCTTCGCCTGCAACCGCGCCCGCGCCGCCTCCAGCCGCTCTCTCAGCCGGCAAAGATGGCGTTGTCGTGCTCGCCGGGGAATGTACGGCCATGGCCTTCGACGGCCGTTTTCGGATTCGCGAAACGGAAGATGAGGCCATGGGTGCCGTTTGCGGTCTGCCGACGCTACAGGCGGGCGAATCGTTGACGGTCTTCGGTGCCCAAGCCGAACGCCAGGTTACCGCGCCGCCGCGCAATACCGAGGCCAGGCTGGTGAGCCGGCTCGAGGAGCGCGGCATCGGCCGGCCCTCGACCTGGGCCGCGATCCTGGCGGTGCTGCAGGAACGCGGATATGCCGTGGTGCAAAGCGCGCGTCCGCGGCTGTCGGCAACGGGGAGAGAAGGAAGGCCGCCACCAGGGCGGCGGCGAGAAGCAGGCGCGTCATCGGCGGCTGTGTGAGACGGAGTGGCGATCGGGGCCGGCTGGACGAAACTAGCGCCCCGATTCGAAAGCTTCCAGTCATGTTGAGCATGCAAGGAGCCGGTTGACGATGGCCGATGCCGGTCTTAAGCCGTGTCGGCAAATTTGGGAGACCGACGGAATGGGGCGGTGAGCGAGCGGGTCGCGCGGCTGCGCATCGAGCTGCAGGAGCTGGAGCCGAAGATCTGGCGGCGCATTGACATGCCGCTGTCGACGACGCTGGAGGCCCTGCACGAGGCGATCCAGATGACCATGGGCTGGACCTTCTCGCACCTCTGGGAATTCGACATCGACGGCCGCTGCTACGGCGATCCGTCGTTCCGGGAGTTCGATGACGAGCCGCCGATCTACAAGGCGAAGGGCCTGCGGCTGGGCGTCGTGATCTCACGCGGCGTGGATCGGTTCGTCTACACCTACGACTACGGCGACGACTGGCGCCACGACGTGATCGTCGAGGAGGTTCGCGACGGCGACCCGGACAAGGAATATCCGGCCTTTGTGGACGGGGCCAGGCGCTGTCCGCCGGAGGACGTCGGCGGCCCGGACGGGTTCATGGACTTCCTGGAGGCGGTCCTCGATCCGGCGCACGAGCAACACCGGGACATGGTCCGCTGGTACGGCGGACCGTTCGATCCGATCGGCTTCGACGAGGAGCGGGCGCGGTTCGGCATGGAGAACATGGTACGCCGGCGGCGCGGCCCGCTGGCCAGTCACAGGAGCGGGTCGCGGCGTCGGAAACGATGACCGTGGCGTCTCGGATGGTAGGCCGTATCGACGCGGCGTTTTCGGCCGAAAATCGTCAAGCAATGCCGAAGGCACTCAGGAACGGTCCTGAATTTGAAAAAATCTGCATTCGCTTTGATGACGGATTTTGAGAAAGCCGCGATTCTGACGGAAATTACATGAAATGACTGTTATATTTCAACAAGATATATGATTTCCTCGGAAATGCGCTCTGTCAACGGCGGAGGAATAATGCCCCACGCGGAGCGGTCGGACGGTTCGGTCGCGGCGCTTCGGCGCCGGCGCGACTATGTGGGGGGTTGGAGCGCGCAGGTCGGCGGGCCGGCGCCTCTGGAGCCCGCGCCGTTTAGCGTGCGGCGGCAGACGCGAGCGGACCTCGGGGCTGCGCGTTGGGACCTGCTCGCGTGGGAGGACCCCGCGGTAGGCATGGCCGCTTCGCCGTTCTGGATCGACGCGAAGATGCCGAGGGGCAGGTTCGAAGAGATCGACGGTGGGGGCCCGATGCCCATACTCGCGCTGCTCGACGAGTCCGGCGCGACGCTGACGGGACTTCGCCTGCTCGACGGCGCGCTCGTGCTGAGGATTGCGCGCTGACACCAGGCGGGAAAGGTACGCCTCGCCGATGCGGATGCGGGCGAGGCCGCGCGACGCGTTCTCTCATTGATGGTTGTGCTCGATCTGGAGTTTCCCGAGACCGCATACACACGGTCTGCGGGCTTCTGATGCATTGAGCTTGGCGGTGACGAAAGCGGGCAGATTTGACGGGTTGTTCTTCTCTCTGCATGCGGTCGCGGCCAGCCTGGCAAAAGAAGCATGAACAGAAGTACAGATCGCGATCCTGACTTTGCGACAGGCGGGGAGGTCGGTGTAGCTCGTACTGCAGAGCTGATTGAATTGAAGCGCCTAGAGGAACTCGGCGGCGATGCTGATGGAGATCCGTTCGGCGGATTCCGTGACCGAGTCGCGCGCGAGGTGCGCGTAGCGCGCAGTGGTTTCGACCCGGCGGTGCCCGAGGAGTCGGCCGATGATCGGCAGGCCCTCGCCGAGCGCGAGCGCCCGCGAGGCGAAGCTGTGTCGGATATCGTGGATGCGCACGTCGTGGAGCCCGGCCCGCGTGCGGATGACCTCCCACGACCCGTCGATGTCGGTCATGTGCGTGCCCGGCTTGTTTCCAGGAATGACCCAGGGATTGCCGGGCTTGCGCGGCAAGGGCTCGAAGACGCGGACCGCCGACGGCGACAGGTGAACCGTGCGGGCGCCAGTTTTCCCGTCGGCGAGATGAATCTCGGCCGCGTCGAGATCGACGTGCTCCCAGCGCAGGGTCAGGATTTCGTTTCTGCGGCAGCCGGTCAGCATCAGCAGACGGATCGTCGCCACGGCGCCGGCGGAAACGCGGCTGCCCTTGCCCGAAACCTCGTCCAGCACCTGCCCCAGCCGGGTGAACTCGGCGTCGGTCAGGAACCGCTCCCGGCTGCGCTTGGGGTTCATCGGGATGGACCGGCACGGATGGCAGTCTTCCGGGGCTATGCCCCAGTCCCTGGCAAGGGCATACATGTGCGTCAGCGTCTTGACCGTCATGTTGGCCATCGCAGGGGTTTCGCACAGGCTCTCGTGGAGCTCCATGACGTGTTGGCGCTCCACCGCGGCCAGCGGCAGCCTGCCGAGCGCCGGCACGATATGGCGGTTGACCACGCTGCGGGCGGTCCGCGCGGTCTTCGGCTTGCATCGGACCGCGACATGCTCTTCGAGATAGCGCCGCGCCAGGTCGGTCACGGTCGGGCCGCCGGCGAACTTCGCCGCGAGCGGCAGGGGAACCGGATCCTCCCCGGCCTTGATGCGCGTGATGATGAGCGCCGCCCGCTGGCGCGCCTGCTCGGCCCCGATCAACGGGTGGCGCCCGACCGTCACTCGCTTCTGCCCGTTCGGCCCCCGCGCCTGGGCGACATAGACCTTGCCGCCGGTCGGATGGATCCGGATCCCGAACCCCTTGAGCTCGCGGTCCCAGAACACGGTGTCGCGCTGGACGGTCAGCGCCGCCACCGTGCGGCTGGAAAGCGCCCTGTATTGCAGTATCGCCATAACGTCCGGCCTTACGCCGCCGCGGCGGCTTGCGGCACGAGATGGGCGCCGATGCTGTCGCCGGTGCGGGCGGCGGCGGCCTTCTCGGCGTCGTGCACGAGATGTGCATAGCGGGCGGTGGTGCCGACCTTGGAATGTCCGAGAAGCCGGCCGATCATCGTCAGGCTCTCGCCTAGCGCCAGGGCGCGAGAGGCGTAGCTGTGACGCAGGTCATGAACGCGCACGCCCTCAAGTCCGGCGCGCGCCTGGATGCGGTGCCAGTAGTAGGTCAGGTCCGGCAGGCAGAGGCCGGGCTTGCGGCTCGGGATGACCCAGGAATTGCCCTCGATCGGCTCGATGCCGTCGAGCACCTTCAGGACCGGCGTCGTCAGCGGCACCATGCGCGGGCCCCGCTTGCCGTCGCGGAGCCGCAACTCGCCCGTCGTGCGGTCCACGTCGTCCCAGCGCAGGGTGAGGATTTCGGACTTGCGACAGCCGGTCAGCACCACCAGCCGGAGCGCCGCGATCGCCGGAGGCCACATCGAGCCCTCGGCCTCTGCATCCCTCAGGGCCGCGCCGACATTCCGGTACTCTTCGGGCGTCAGGAAGCGTTCCCGGGACTGCTCGCGGTAGTGGCTCACCGCCTTGCAGGGATTGCGGCCCCGGGGCACAAGCTCCCAGGTCTCGGCCAGCGAGAACATCTTCGACAGCATCGAGACGACGTGGTTGGCCATCGACGGCGTGTTTCGGAGGCGCTGATGGAGCGCGATGACGTCCTTCGAGGCAACGTCCTTCACCGCCATGGTTCCGAGCGCCGGAACGATGTGCCTGTCGATGGCGGTCCGATAGAGCTCGACGGTCTTCGGCCTGCAATGAACGTTCACGTAGGCGCGCATGCAGCGCGCCGCGAGATCGGCGACGGTGGGTTCCGGCTCGGGCTTCGGCGGGATCGGATCGAGGCCGCGCTTGATGCGGTCGATGATGGTTGCCGCTTCGCGGCGCCGCACGTCGATCGCCTCCCCGGCGCAGGGCCCGAGGGTCAACCGGCGGAGGCCGGCGGGTCCCCGGGTCTGGACGACGTAGACCTTGCGGCCGTTGCGCTGGACGCGGACGCCGAAGCCGGTGAAGTCGCGGTCCCAATAAACGGTGTCCTTGCCGGTGACCGGAAGGGCCGTGACGCTGCGGGTGGTGAGGCGGAGGGTGCTTTTCTTCGGCATGACGGTCCCCGATGCGTGCCCGGGCCCGAGCCGAGGGGCCGGAAGCGTGTAATCAAGCAGCAAACGTGCGGCATCAATCCAGTGGCTATCAGAGGATATGTTTGTCGTCAATGCAAGGGGGAGAAACGCTGGATATAAAAATATTCGTAAGTATCACAGTAAGTTAGGCATCGCATGGCACTGAATGGCATCGACTGTCCCGGTAGGAAAGTAAAAGCCTGTCTTGCTGTCGCGCAGGAACAGGCGCCCCTCCCTGTAGTCGGACCATCCGAGCGTCACGATCTCGCTCTTGCGGCATCCGGTGAGCAGAAGCAGGCGGATGAACGCCACGCCGCGCGGGTGCCGTGCTTCATGGCTGTCGAGGACTCGTGCAAGCCGGTGGAGTTCCTGCCCGGACAGGAACCGCTCCCGTCCCTTGCGCCGGTATCGGCGGATGCCGGCGCAGGGATTGCTGCCTTCCGGTCGATAGCCGTATATCTCGGCCTGGCGCATGATGACCGACAGGATCGGTGCGGACCGGTCGGCGGCCACAGGCGTCGCGCGAAGGGAGGCGAACCATCGCTGCACGTCCTGTTTCGAGATGTCGGCGATGTTCCGTCCCCGGAACCGGGGAAGGATCGTGTTGCGCAGATAGTTCCGGTTGACCTTGCACGTTCCGGGCTTCCAGTTCCGTCCGTAGCGCTCGAAGACTTCCTCTGCCACGGCCTCGAACAGCTTCTCTTCCGGCAGGGCGGGGGTTTCGTCGCGCCGGATGGCGGCCAGCAGTTCCGTTGCGCGCCGGCGGGCCTCGTCGAGGCCCATGCTGCCGGCGTCGCCGATGGTCTTCCAGATGCGTCGGCCTTCATGCTGGCTGTGGACGAAGAAGCGTTTGCCGCCCGAAGGCAGGACGCGGATGCCGAAGCCTTTTAGCTCGGCATCGCGGACGTCGTATGGCGACTTTCGGGCCTCAAGGGCCTCGACCCGGCTCTGGCTGAGGCGGAGATTGGGCAAGGGTATTCCTCCTGCTTTCTGTTGCAGGCGGGGGGAAACGCGGTTGCGATTCCGCCCCGGACCTGCGATTGCACGAGGAAAAACAAACGCTGGATCAACACTTTAGCACCGAAGGTGCGTCCGGTGGTGTCGACGACGGCGTGACGCTTGCGGCCCCCGGATCGGGTCCGGGGCAGGCTCTTGATCTTCTTTCCGGCATCGTAGCCGCTAACCCCGCCTGCCTCCGTGGTTTTCACCGTCTGGCTGTCGATGACGCCTGCGGTCGGCTGGGCCTCGCGACCCTCCCGTTCACGCGCCTGCATGGCCAGATGGAACCGGATCGTCTGCCACAGCCTGCTGTCGCGCCACTCGTAGAAATAGCGCTGCACCGTCGAGACCGGCGGGAAGTCCTTGGGCAGCATTCGCCATTAGCATCCCGTCGAGGCCATATACAGCACCGCGTTCACAACCTCGCGCAGGTCGGTCTTGCGCGGGCGACCGATACGCTGCGGCGCCGGCATGAAGGGCTCGATCAACGCCCACTCGCGGTCGGTCAAATCGCTTGCGTAGCGCGGGCAGTCGCGCCGATACTCACGGCGGGCGGTTTCGGTCCAGGGCATTTGTGGCTCCGTTCAGCTTCGTAACCGAACAGAATCACAAACCCTTGAAACCGCTCAACTCTTTTCCGGTCAGGCTCTAACAGCCTGACCTCGTGGCCGAGACCCCGAAGCTGGCGTGCCCAGTGCTGCGAGCCGCCGCACGCTTCCATCGCGATCGGACACGGGGCGCGGTTGGCGAAGCGATCCAGGAACTTCCCGCGCGTCAGCTTCAAATCCACGATCTCGCCCGTCTCCGTATCCACCCCGTGCAGTTGGAACACTCGCTTCGCCGTATCCACGCCAAAGACGGTTCTGTTAGTCTCCATATCGGACCCTCCGGTTTGCCTGCGAAGAGCTTGCTCTTCCCACTTGGCATTTCGATGCCGTCGGCCCGTGAGGGTCCAACTCAACCCGCCGGCCCACGAACATCAGGGGGTGGGAGGCGTCCATCCCATTTCCTCCATCGCGTTTCGTTCCGTTCGCGCCGCCGCCGGATTGCCTGCGGCGCGACCCTGTTTCGCGGTAGAGTCGAGGACTGGCGCGCCAGCTTTAGGGTCCGGTGGCTGTTCCGGCGCTTTCGCGTCGGGCCTCAGTCCGGCTCCCATGACTACGTTTCCAGTCCCCGCTCATCAAACCGGACGTGCGGATTTCCCGCATCCGGCTTTCGGACGAGATCATGCCTTCGCACTCGGAAGGCCCATGGTCGTTCGCGTCAGGCGCACGAGGCTGTATTCGCCATGCTGCCTCTCGTCCGGGAAGTGCACAGTCTTCCCGACCTTCACCTTGTGCTTTCGACAGAGCCACTGGCGTAGCCGCCTATCAGCTCCCGCGCCAGTTCCCCAAGCCAGCGCCCCACGCCATACGCCTCAATGTCCGCAAAGCTCTCTCCGTCCGCCCCGGCAGTGCCGTCGCTGCGACGGACCCGCCTCCAGGCTTCGGCGAGAAAGTCCTCGCGCCACACCTTGTCGATCGGCGCGTGGAAACGCCGGTCGGGTTCTTCCTTAGCTTTCGCATGTAACACGGTCCGGAGTCGCCGGACATGTTCCGACCCTGGTAGGCTCTCGCCAGTGGTCATGCCTTTCCTCCTTCCCGTATCGCTCTCGAACCAGGGCTCCTTCCCTCCGCCGGCGTTACCCGGCCTCACCGGTACTACGAGCCCATCCGCCACCCTGCCGGCCCAGCCTGCCCCTCGCGGGGGTCCGGTTGGTGTGTGCTCACCACCGACAGGGCTTCCCGTGTTGCTACCCTCCCCCTCTTCCATGCGTGCCGCCGCCACTACCCCGGCGGAACCGGCCAGTGCTCGTGTCGCTCGCTTCCCAGCCAGTGGCAGCCTTCCCCGCGATACGGTCGGGTCGGCTTCCGCATTGCACGTTTCGAGGCCTGCTCGGCGTTCACTCGCGTTGCGGCCCGCATGGTCGCCAGGCCGCCCAAGGCAGCCTGTTCCATCGGAGTGCTTCAGGCCATGTCGTTGCCTCCATCGCCCGCTCCGATTGCTACCGGCTGGAGCGACAGTTGCCGGGCGGGATTCGCACCCGCTAGGGGATGGCGCCTTTCCACGGCACACCGTATCGCATGTGCGCGCGCGGGCGTTCCGAGCCGGCGTGCGTAATGCGCGCCTGATTGCGCGCGCGAGCAGGCGCAGGGCGCACGTCTCCCGTCCGTTCCGTTGGGGGTTTTTCGCGCCGGTGCGAAGCGAAGCAGCCTCCGGATGCCGCTTCCTCCTTGTATCTCACCGGTTCGCTGTGGCGGCTATAGTCGCGACAGCGGAAGCGGACGGGAGACCGATTCCTCCGAGGTTTTGAAGACCGCGAGACAGCATGGCTCCCCGTCCGCTGTTCCCTTGAGCCCGAACAGTCGCTTGGTCCGCAGGGCGAGACCGCATTTGCAAGGACGGGACATGGAACGGATATTCGTTGGGATCGACGTGGCGAAGGATCGTCTGGATGTGCATCTGCGCCCGTCGGGTGAGGCCTTTGCCGCGCCAGCACACCACCGGAGGCAAACCCCGGCTGGGCAAGATCTCGAAGATGGGCCAGCGGGACCTGAGGCGCCTCCTGGTGGTCGGAGCGATGTCGGTGATCCGGAACGCGGTGAGGCACGGCGTCATGCACGACCCGTGGCTTGCGCGGATGCTGGCGCGCAAACCGAGGAAGCCGGTCGCGGTGGCGCTCGCCAACCGGATGGCGCGTATCCTCTGGGCGCTGGCAACCAAGAAGGAAACCTACCGGGCTCCCGCCGCCGCCTGAACAGGTGGCGCGGCGAGCTGTCCCCGGATCGGGTCCGGGGCAGGCTCCGGATGCAGGCAGGCCGAGGCAAGGGGTAAGGGCAAACGGTCAATGAGACGGGATCGGGAAAACCAGGCCGAGCCGGGGTGCCTTCGAGCACGCGGCCCCGATATGGACCCGGTCCGCGTATCTCCATACAGGCCCGCGGCGCTCACGATGCCGCACACAGAGGCCGGACACACGACTGCGCCTGACCGCATGACCCCGCCTGACCGCATGACCCAGACCCAGCCGAAAAACTGCTTGCATCCAGGGAGGCGTCCACACACGGCTCTCCGCTTCGCTCCGGCCGGGGTGACGATTGTGGGTTCGGTCCGAATCGTGCTCCAGCCCCGGTCTCAGAAGACGATTTTCGCGGCGCCCATCATGCGCATCGTGCGGCTGTCCTGGACCAGCAGCACGACGCCGCCGGGCTCATCCGGCGGGGTTTCGACGCCGAGCTCGCCCTGCATGGCCGCGCCGGTCCAGCGCGCGACCTCGGAGACCTCACGCACGACATTGCTGTAGCTGAGATGCCGGCCGGCATTTTCGCCGCGTTCGATGTCCTGGTCGAGCTTGCGGGCATAGCGAACCAGATGGACCCGCGCATTGCCCCGACCCTCGGGCAGTGCGTAGCCCAGGCGGCCCGGCCCGAGCCATTCCAGCCCGACATCGAGGCGCGTCGCCGACGTGGCATCGGCGCCGGCTATCGCCGCTTCGATCCCGGGTACATCGAAGCCGGCCACATCGAGCCGTCCATCGATCACCATCTGCGGCGTATAGACGTTGTGGCGGCCGAGCGCCGGCCTGTAGGCATATTGCCGGTCGGTTCCCGCCTGCGTCGCGAAAGGATCCGGCCAGCCCAGCCGGTCCCAGTAAGTGACGTGGAATCCGAGCGCAATCACATCGTCCCGGTCGGCAAGGCTGCCGAGCACCCGGTCGGCCGGCGGACAGGAAGAACAACCCTGCGAGGTGAACAACTCGACCACGACCGGCTTGGCGGAGTCTGCCCACGCGCCGGCTGCCGCAAGCAGGCCGGCCGCGACGAGAACCGCTCGAGCGAGAACGGCCGTCACTCGAACACCGCCACCGCCCGGATCGGGCTGCCGGTGCCGCCGCGAATCTTGAGCGGGAAGCCGATGAACCGGAACCGCCCGCGCCCGATGACCGCCTCCAGATTGGCCAAGCACTCCATATGGGTGATCCGGCGTTCGGCGCAGGCGCGGTGGGCGCGGAAGTTGAGTTCGCCCTCCGGAGCGGGGCTGACCGCCTCGACGCCGAACATGCCAATCCCCTTGTCGGCGAGCCAGTGGACCGACTCCGTCGCAAGTCCGGGGAACTCATGCCCGTAGGCCGGCGTGCCGAACATACGCCGGTTGACGCCCATGGCCAGCAATACGGTGTCGCCCTCGCGGATCTCCTCGCCCGATGCGGCAAGCGCGGCTTCCATCTCCGCCACCGTGACCGCATGGCGGGGCGGCGGTTCGCCGAGATCGAGGCAGATCGCGGCGGTGTAGAAGCGCTCCAGGGCCATCAGGTCGATCGACTCGGCCTCCGGGTCCGGGTCGAAATGGCAGAACGCATCCACATGGGTGCCGGAATGGTCCGAGAGCGAGAGCGCCAACGCTTTCGAGGTGAAGTCGAAGCCGCCGGCGCTCTTGATCTCCGAGTGGTCGTTCCAGACGGTCACGACCACCGGCGGATGGGACGGATGGTGGGCGGTGCGGTGATGCAGTTCGCGGGAGAGATCGACGAGTTCCATCAGACTGGCCTGTCCCCTTCCAGCGTCACCCGGTGCATGGTCCGGCGATAGCCCTGGTAGTCGTTGAGCGCGTAGTGCTGGGTGCATCGATTGTCCCAGAACGCAATCGACCCCTGCTGCCAGCGGAACCGGCAGGTGAACTCCGGACGCGCCGCCTGCCGGTAGAGATAGTCGAGCAGCGGCCGGCTTTCCTCCACCGTCCAGCCGTCGATCCGCCGTGTGAACGCCCCATTGACGAACAGGCACTTGCGGCCGGTTTCCGGGTGGGTGCGCACCACCGGATGGCTGCTCTCGACGGTCTCGTCGATCTCGGCGAGCTTGGTGGTGCGCGTCGCATTGGCGGCGTCGCGGCGGGCCTTGTTCGTGAATATGTCCGAGCTGTGGATGGCGCGCAGCCCGTCCAGCATTTCCTTCATGCCGTCCGACAGCGATTCATAGGCGCGATACTGGCTTGCGAACATCGTGTCGCCGCCCGCCGGCGGTACTTCCAGCGCATAGAGGATCGAGCCCAATGCCGGCTCCGGCAGGTAGGTGACGTCGGAATGCCAGACACCGCCGATATTATCGGTCGCCTCCGGTTCCTTCAGCACGGGCAGGATTTCCGGGTGTCCCGGAAGCGACTTGTAATAGCCATGGATGTTGAGTTCGCCGAAACGCCGGCCGAGCTCCTTGTGGCTGTCGGGATCGAGCGCCTGGTCGCGGAAGAAGATCACCTGGTGGTCCAGGAAAGCCCGGCGGACCGTGTCGAACTGTTCGTCCGACGGCGAGTCGGCAAGATCGATGCCGTGGATCTCCGCGCCGATGGCGCCCGCTATCGGCCGAACCTCAATGCTATTGGACTTCATGGCGTTCCTCCCCTATCACTTCGCCGGAAACTTACTCTATCACCTTGTCCCCAACCAAGCATGACGATGCCCGACCTACAGGGCCGCCTCGAGCGGGCGGCCCGACGCCATGAGACACCCTGCGGCGACGGCCATATGGTCTGGCGCGAGTGGGGCGCCGGGCGCACCGTGCTGCTGCTGCACGGCTCCTTCGGGGCCTGGACGCACTGGCTGCGCAATATCGAGGCGCTTTCGACGCATTTCCGGGTGCTGGCCTGCGACCTGCCGGGCATGGGCGAAAGCGCCCTGCCGCCGATGCCGTTCGACGCGGGCAGCCTCGCCGACATCCTGACGGCCGGGCTGGAGGAGCTCGCACCGGATCCGTTCCATATGGTCGGCTTCTCCTTCGGCGGCATCGTCGGCGGCCATGTGGCCGTTCGCACCCTGCCGCGCGTGCTGAGCTACACCGCCATCGGCTCCAACGCGCTCGGGCTGCCGATGGCTGCCAGGGCACCGCTGCGCAAGCCCGACAGGGGCATGGGCGAAGCGGAAATCCTCGAACTCCACCGCCACAATCTCGGCCTCCAGATGTTCGGCGACGCCGCCAGGATCGACGCCGTGGCGCTGGCAGTCCAGAACGCCAATACGCGCCGGGCGCGCATCCGGTCCGGCAAAATCCCGGCAGGAGACAGCCTCGCCCGACGGCTCGGCGAAATGGCGGCGGCCGGCCTGCCCCTCCAGGGCATCTGGGGCGAGCGCGACGCCACGGCCGGCGACTTGCTGCACACGCGGCGCGACCTGTTCCGGGCCGTGCAGCCCCGCTGCCCCTTCCATGTAATTCCCGGCGCCGGCCATTGGGCCGCGTTCGAGGCGCCGGACGAAGTGAACCGAATCCTCATCGACAGCCTGCCCGCCATGGAGGCCCCACGTGCATGCCATTGAAGCCATAGCCTCGCGCCGTTCCGTCCGCGCCTTCAAGCCGGACCCGGTGCCGCTGGACACCGTCCGCGAGATCCTGGAGGTCTCGGCGCGGGCGCCTTCCGGCACCAATATGCAGCCCTGGAAGGCGCGGGTCGTGACCGGCCGGGCGCGCGAACGGCTGACCCGGGCTGCACTCGCCGCCGGCGGGAACGGGGCCGAACTGAAGGCCGAGTACAAATACTACCCGGACCGGTTTCCCGAGCCCTACCTCTCCCGCCGCCGCAAGGTCGGGTGGGACCTGTACGGCCTGCTCGGCATCCAGCGCGGCGAGAAGGAGAAAATGCGGGTCCAGCACGCCCGCAACCGGATGTTCTTCGATGCGCCGGTCGGCATCGTCTTCAGCGTGGACCGTGTGCTGGAAATCGGGAGCTGGCTCGATTACGGCATGTTCATCGAGAACGTCATGGTCGCGGCGCGGGCCTTCGGCCTGCACAGCTGCCCCCAGGTCGCCTGGACGCCCTATCACGACGTCGTTCGCGAAGTACTCGGCATGCCGGAGGAAGAGGTGGTCGTCTGCGGCATGGCGCTCGGCTACGAGGACGAAAGCGCGGTCGAGAACAGCCTGCGCACCGAGCGCGCGCCGCTATCGGACTGGGCCTCCTTCCACGACGAGTGATGCCGCCGTTCATGGCTCGAAACCAATGAGCCCATGTCCGGGTTCCGATAGAGCCGGCGCGGCGCGGCGGCCGGGACTGTCATGAAATGTCATGTTCTGTCATGCGATGTCATGAGGCTCCCTGGCGCCGGGCGCATGTCCCCCATCCGTCTCCGGCATAGCTTTCGGGCTCCTTCCCTGCAGGAATCGAAAAGGCGGCCCCGGAGGCCGCCTCTCTTCTATTACCAAGGTGCGCGATGCAGGACTCATGTTGGGGGCGTTACGTCGTGCTCCCCTCCCGCTCGGCCTACCGCATGCACACATCTCGAATACGGGTATGTTTTGAAGGTTGCGAGTATGGGTCGTGTCCCTGGAGGTGGTGTAGGAGTTTTGGCTTCCTTCGGTAGCTGGGGATAACCGGCTCGCCGCTGCGACCGTCATGAGTCTGGCGGCGGCGAGCCGGTTATCCCCAGCGGAGGCCATCGCGGTTCCGGATTAGGGTTGGGTCGTCACAAACCAACCTGACCCGAAGGGGAACCACGATGACCCAAGACATGATGACCCTGCGCCGGCTTCTGGAGAAGACCTCGGACGCCGACCTGCTTCGCGAGATGATCGGATTTACGGCCGAACGGCTGATGGCCCTGGAGGTGGAGGGCCTGACCGGCGCAGCTCCCGGTGAGCGGACGCCGGCGCGGATCAACCACCGCAACGGCTATCGCGACCGGGTCTGGGAGACCCGCGCCGGTACGGTCGAGCTGAAGATCCCGAAGCTCAGGAAGGGGAGCTACTTCCCCGGCTTCCTGGAGCCCCGGCGGATGGCCGAGAAGGCGCTCGCGGCGGTGATCCAGGAAGCCTACATCCAGGGCGTGTCCACCCGCTCGGTCGATAACCTGGTGCAGGCGATGGGGATGTCGGGCATCTCGAAGAGCCAGAGCCTGCCCCCGCGAAGGCGGGGGTCTCGCGGCTGTGCGGCGAGATCGACGACAAGATCCACGGCTTCCTCGACCGGCCTCTGGAGGGCGAGTGGCCCTATCTCTGGCTCGACGCCACCTATGTGAAGATGCACGAGGCCGGGCGCATCGTCCCGGTCGCGGTCACCATCGCGGTGGCGGTCAACGACCAGGGCCGCCGCGAGGTGCTCGGCATGGCGATCGGCGCCTCGGAGGCCGAGACCTTCTGGACCTCGTTCCTGCGTAGCCTGGTCCAGCGCGGGCTCAAGGGCGTCAAGCTGGTGATCTCCGACGACCACAAGGGCCTCAAGGCCGCCGCAACCCGTATCCTTGGCGCCACATGGCAAAGATGCCGCATCCACTTCATGCGAAACCTGCTCGCCCATGCCGGCAGGCAGGGACGGCGCATCACCTCCGCCTTCGTCGCTTTCGCCTTCGTCCAGGACGACGCCGAGGCCGCAAGCGCCCAGTGGCGTCAGGTCGCCGACCAACTCAGGACCAAGGTGCCGAAGCTCGCCGCCATGATGGACGAAGCCGAACACGATGTGCTCGCCTATATGACCTTCCCCAGGGAGCACCGAACCAAACTCCACTCCACCAACCCCATCGAACGCCTCCATGCCGAGATCAAGCGACGCACAAACGTCGTCGGCATCTTCCCCAACGAGAACGCTATCACACGCCTCGTCGGCGCCATCCTCCTCGAGCAGAACGGCGAGTGGGCCGTCGCAAGGAGATACATGTCTCTGGAATCCATCGCTCCCGTGAGCGACAATCTATCCGTCAAGCTGCCCACTGTGGCTGCCTGAGCGTCCCGGCCCTAACCGCCGGATACCGCTTCGGACGCCAGGCTCTTACACCACTCCACGGGACATGATCAAGCATTGACTCTACGGTTCCTTATCCCGAAATACGGGCGCTCGAAATGAAGATCACCCTGGAAATATCCGACAGCCTTGCCGAAAAGGTGAAGGCGCATGCTGCGCGGGAAGGCGTGACTTTCCGTTCGGTGGTCGAACGCGGCCTGCGGGAGGTATTGCGTGCGCAGCAGAAACCGGAGCCGTTCGTGCTGCGCGATGCAAGCGTCGGCGGCAGGGGGTTGCAGGAAGCGTTCCGGGACGCCGGCCGGGAGTGCATCCGCGATGCCGCCCACGACAGGCGGGGGAGCTGATCGCCGTCGATACCGACAATTCCGACTACGCCTACCCGCCGGACCCGCCTTCAGTACCGGCCGGTGCCTCCCTCCAGAGAGAGCACACGGGCCGCAAGGCGGCGCAGGTCGCGCACCGTGCGGCCCATGCGCGCCAGATGCGCCTGGGCGGCCAGATAGACGGATTTGGGCCGCGCCGGATAGCCGACCCAGACCTGGCCCGGCGGCACCGATTTCCAGACCGCCGCCGCACCCCCGATCACCGCATCGTCGCCGATCTCGATATGGTCGGCGAGCATGGCCGCGCCGCCGAGCACCACCCGGTTTCCGACGCGCGTGCTGCCGGCGATGCCGGTCTTGCCGGAGATCAGGCAGTCCTCGCCAATGACGATGTTGTGGCCGATCTGGCAGAGGTTATCGATCTTGGTGCGCGCGCCGATGCGGGTTGCGCCGATATTGGAGCGGTCTATGCAGCTATTAGCGCCGATCTCCACATCGTCGCCGATCTCGACCCGCCCGAGCGAGCCGATGCGCCGGACCCGCTCGTTGACGACGCCGTGATAGTCGCCGGAGCGGCGCGCGACCTCAAAGGAGGCGGGCTCCGACGTCACATAGCTGAAGCCGTCCGCGCCGATGACCGCGCCGGGCTGGAGGATGACGCGCGCGCCGAGGCGTACCTGCTCGCCGAGGCGCACGCCGGCATGGATGAGGCAGTCCGGCCCGATCTCGGCGCCCGCGCCGACCGAGGCGTGGGAGAGGATGCGCGTGCGTGCGCCGATCTCCGCCCCCGGGCCCACCGAGACGAACGGCCCGAGCGAAACGCCCGGGCCCAGAACGGCGCCCTCGGCGACGGCAGCCGCCGGATGCACGCCGGGCGGCGCATGCGGCCCCGGCTCGAACAGCGCCACCAGCCCGGCCAGCGCATAGCGCGGCTTCTCCACTTCGACCCAGGCGTCCAGCGCGCCTTCGGGCGGCCGCGCGCCTTCCGGCAGCACCGCGGCGCGGACCGGAGAATCCGCCAGCATGGCCGCATGGGCCGCTTCCATCAGGAACACCAGGTCGTCCGCCCCGCGCGCCTCCGCCGGATGCACCAGGCGCTCGACCGCGACCAGCCCTTCCCCGTGCAGGCGCCCCCCGGTCGCGACGGCGACCGCTTCGAGCGCAACGGCCATCAGGCGGCGCGCACCCAGACCGCCGTGTCGTGGAAGACGCCGCCACCGACCGGCGGCGCCGCATCGGCGGACGTGAGCGCGTTGATGCCGAGCCCTTCCTCGAACGCTTCATGCGGCCAGATGCTTTCCACCACCACCACGCCCCGCCTTACGCCGTCAAAATGCCGGGCATGGACGACGACCGACGCCTTGTCGTTGCCGACCCGCGTGCGGCCGCCATCGGCGATGCCGAGCGCGCCGGCGTCTTCGGGATGGATCATCACGGTCGGCCGCCCCTCGCGCTGCTGCGAGGTCGGCGTCTCGGTGAAGGAGGAGTTGAGATAGCCGCGCGCCGGCGAGGTCGCCATGCGGAACGGCTTGTCGTCGTCGGCGTTCTCGATCGCGTCCCAATGGTCGGGCAGGCGCGGCATGGCGCCGCCGGTGTTGTGGGCGCGCGGGGAGAAGGCTTCCCAGTCCGGCTTGAAGCGGAACTTGCCGTCCGGCCAGGCGAAGCCGTCGAGATAGTGCGCCGTGCGAAAGTCGGGCTGGGCGTCCGTCCAGCGCTCCTGCTTGAGTTCCTCGAAGCCCGGATAGCCGGAACGCCGAAGTGTGGCGTCGGCGAGCTCGGCGGCGGTCATGGCGTAGCCCGGATGGTCCACCCCGAGCCTTGCGGCAAGCGCCGCCGTCACTTCGTGGTTCGACCGGCATTCGCCCGGCGGCTCCACGATCTTCGGCCCGGCGATGACATAGCTGTGCCCGCCGCCCTGGTAGATGTCGTCATGCTCCAGGAACATGGTCGCCGGCAGCACCAGGTCGGCCATGCGCGCCGTCGCCGTCATGAACTGCTCATGCACGCAGGCGAACAGGTCCTCGCGCTCGAAACCGGCGCGGACCAGAAGATGCTCGGGCGCCACCATCATCGGGTTGGTGTTCTGGATCAGCATGGCCGTCACCGGCGGGCCGCCCTGGAGGTCGGCCGGGTTGCCCGTCAGCACCGGGCCGATGCGCGTCTGGTCGAGCAGGCGCACCTCCGGGTCGCGCACATCCAGCCCCTCGATCAGCGACTTGTCCCAGCCGTAGATCGCGCCGTTGTTATGGAACGCGCCGCCGCCCTCATATTTCCAGGCGCCGGTGACCGCCGCGATGCAGGAGGCGGCGTGCATGTTCACCGCCCCGTTGCGTTGGCGCGAGAAGCCGTATCCGAGCCGGAGATAGGTGCGTTTCGTGCGCCCGATCTCGCCTGCCAGCGCCTCGATCTCGGCGGCCGGAACGCCAGAAATCGCCTCCGCCCATTCCGGCGTGCGGCTTGCCAGATGCGCCTCCAGCTCCGCCGGCGCGTCGGTCATGGCCGCCAGGTATTCGCGGTCCGCATGGCCGTCGCGGAACAGCACATGCATGATCGCGCAGGCGAGCGCGCCGTCCGTGCCGGGGCGCACGCAGACGAATCGGTCGGCCTGCCGGGCGGTCTCGTTGCGATAGACATCGACGACGACGATGCGCGCGCCCCTCTCCTTGCGGGCGCGGACCGCATGGGTCATCACATTCACCTGGGTGTTGGCGGCATTGGTGCCCCAGATCACCAGCAGGTCGGCTTTCGCCATCTCGCGCGGGTCCGAGCCGGCGAGCTTGCCGGTGCCGGCGATGAAGCCGTTCCAGGCGAGCGTGGTGCAGATCGTGGCGTGGAAGCCGGAATAGCGCTTGGCGTGCCGGAGGCGGTTGATGCCGTCGCGCTGCACGAGGCCCATCGTGCCGGCATAGTAGTAGGGCCAGACGGTCTGGGCGCCCAGCCTGGCCTCGGCTTCCTGGAACTTCTCCGCGCAGAGGTCGAGCGCGGCATCCCAGGAAATGCGCTCGAACCGGCCGGAGCCCTTGGGGCCGGTGCGGACCATCGGGTGGACCAGCCGGTCGGGATGATGGATGCGCTCGGCATAGCGCGCGACCTTTGCGCAGACCACGCCGGCGGTATAATCGTTCTCGCGGGCGCCCCGGACGCGGCCGATGCTGTGGGCGTCGAAACGCTCGACTTCCAGCGCGCAGGTCGAAGGGCAATCGTGCGGGCAGGCGCTGAAATGGATGGTGGGGCTTCCGTCCATGGGTAGGGCCGCTCCTTCCGGTTACGGCCGGCGAGTATAACGGACGGGAGGGGCGCGCGCGACATGGCGGCATTGAGCGAGATCGCAAACGGGCTCCGCTTCCCCGAGGGGCCGGTGGCGCTGCCGGGCGGCGATGTGCTGGTCTGCGAGATCGCTGCCGGGCGCATTACGCGCGTTCGGCCGGACGGCTCGCGGACCGTGGCGGCCGAGACCGGCGGCGGCCCGAACGGCGCGGCGCTCGGCCCCGACGGCAAGCTCTGGGTCTGCAACAATGGCGGCTTCGAGTGGTACGACCGGGACGGCAAGATCTTCCCGATCGGCTGCGCGCGCGACTATGCCGGCGGGTCGATCCAGCGCGTGGACCTGGAAACGGGCGCGGTCGAAACCGTCTGGCGCGACTGCGAGGGCGAGCCGCTCAAGGGGCCGAACGACCTCGTCTTCGACCGGACCGGCGGCCTCTGGTTCACCGACCACGGCAAGGAGCACGCGCGGGTGCGCGATGTGACCGGCCTGTTCTACGCGCCCGCCGACGGCGGCCCGGTCCGCGAGGTCGTCTGGCCGCTCAACGGCCCGAACGGCGTCGGCCTCTCGCCCGAGGAGGACCGCGTCTATGTCGCCGAAACGGAGGCGGCGCGCCTCATCGCCTTCGACCTAGAGGCGCCGGGCGTTATCGCCGGCTCGGGAGGCAGGCGCGTGCGGGGCCATCGCGGGCGCTGCCTCTACGGCGCGCCCGGCCTGCAATATTTCGACTCGCTCGCGGTCGATGCCGATGGCTGCGTCTGCGTCGCCACCATCCACAATGGCGGCATCACCGTCATCCCGCCGGACGGGGGAGAGGCGAAGCATGTGCCTATGCCGGACCCGGTGACGACCAATATCGCTTTCGGCGGACCGGGCCTCCGCACCGCCTTCATTACCCTTTCCATGTCCGGCCGGCTGGTCTCCCGGCCCTGGGAAACCCCCGGCCTGCCCCTGAACTTCCTGAACCGGTAGCCCGCTCAGGCGATCCACCAGCCGGGGTGGCGGTCGCGGAGCATTTCGCGCGCGCGGTCGCGGACGGCTGCGTCGGCGAAGGCGGCGAAGCAGGTGGCGCCGCTGCCGGACATGCGGGCGAACAACGCGCCTTCCAATGCGGCCAGCGCATCGAGGGTCCCACCTACTTCCGGCGCGAGAGATATGGCGGCCTCTGTCAGGTCGTTCGCGCAGCCGGCAAGGTCCGCGACCGTCTGCGGCCAGGGCCGGCTTTTGCGGAACGGGCCGCGACGCGCGCCGAACACCGCCGGCGTCGCCAGTGCTGCGCCCGGATTGGCGAGCAACAGGTGCGGCACGGGCCAGTCCGGCAAGGGGGTCAGCCGTTCGCCGATGCCGGCCACGGCGGAGGTCAGCCCGGCGAGGCAGACGGGCCCATCGGCCCCGAACCCGGCCGCCAGGGGTTCCAAGCCCGTCTCGATCCCCCAGAGCCGCGAGAGCAGCCTGAGCGCCGCCGCCGCATCGGCCGAGCCGCCACCGATCCCCGCCGCCACCGGCAGGTTCTTTTCCAGCACCAGCCGGGCGCCCTGCCCCGGCGCCAGCGCGCGGGCTGCCCACAGCACCAGGTTGTCCGCCTCGCCCGCCAGCGCCCCGGCGAACGGCCCGGCGACCTCCAGGCTGAGTTCGTCTGCGGGCTCGCCGTGGAGCACATCGCCCGCCTCGGCGAAGACGACCAGGCTCTCCAGCAGGTGCAGCCCGTCCGCGCGCCGCCCGGTGACATGCAGGTAGAGGTTGACCTTGGCGGGCGCCGGTTCGCGCAACACGGCTCTCAGCCCTTCCGCAATCCTGCGGCGCTCAATCGCAGTCGAGCCCGCAAACGAGCCGCCGCCGCAGCCCTTCGACGCGCTCCGGTTCCGGATCGAAGTCCAGCGCCCGGCGCCACTGGAACCCGGCCTCGATCCGGCGCCCGACCTTCCAGTATGCGTCGCCCAGATGCTCGTTCACGACCGGCTCCAGCGGCGACAACGCCGTGGCGCGCTCCAGTTCCGCAACCGCCTTCGGATAGCGCCCGGTGCGGAAATACACCCATCCCAGGCTGTCCGCGATGTATCCGTCCCGCGGCCGCAGTTCGACCGCCTTGGCCAGCATCTTTTCGGCGCGTTCGTAATGCTCGCCCCGGTCGATCCAGGAATATCCGAGATAGTTCAGCACAAAGGCCTGGTTCGGCACGAGGTCGAGCGCCGCCAACAGGTCGCGCTCGGCGCGTTCCCATTGCCGGGTGCGCTCGAAGGCAATGCCGCGACCGTAGAAGAGCCTCCAATGCAGGGGCTCTGCCTGCCCGGCGATCCGGGCGATGGCGCGGCCATAGGCGGCGGCGGCATCCTCGAACCGTTTCTCGCCGCGCAGCAAATGGCCGAGTTCGCCGAGCGGAAACGGGTCCTGCGGCCGCGCCCGGGCTTCCGCTTCGAGCAGCGCCGCCGCCTGTTCGAAGCTGTCCTGCGCGGCATAGGCTCTCGCACGCCGCTGCTGTGCGGCCGCCCACCAGATGGAATCGGCCGGCACCTGTCCGTAGGCCGCCAGCGCCTCCTCGTAGCGGTCCCGGTCGACGAAGAAGTCGCCGGCCAGCAGCACGGACGAATGGCGGTCCGGATCGAGCATGGCCGCGAGCCGGGCATAGATCAGCGACATGGGCACACGCCGCCGCTGCAGCCCCGCCGCCACGCCGTAGAGCACCTCGGCAACGCCGTCCGACGGGGTCGAGGCCAGCGGCGCGAGCCCGGTTGGCTCCTCGGCGTAGAGCTGTCCGCCCATCTCACGGAAGCGCCGCAGCAGCCGGCGGGCGCTGTCGGTATCGCCCGAGGCCATCCGGTAGGCGGCCTCCGCCAACACGGCGCGCCGGCCGGCTCCCGCATCGCCGAGGCGGTCGAACGCGGCGCCGGCTTCCGCCGTCCGTCCGGAGACATGGAGCAGCAGGGCGCGGTGCAGCGCCGCCCAGCCCGCGGCGCCCCTTGCCTTCCCGGCCTCGGCGAGCGCCGTTTCCGCCGCCGCGTCATCGCCCATCGCCTGGCGCACCCACGCCAGGGCGAGCAGCCGGACCGAATTGGGCAGGGTCTTGCCGCCCGGCCCCTCCAGCCGCCTTGCCGCATCGGGCCAGTCTTCCCGGCGCACGGCATCCACCACGAGGCGGAGCGCCACCAAAGCCCGGTCGAACGCCGCCTTTCCGCCGGGCGCGCGTTCCGGCGCCGCCGCGTCCAAGGCCCGGGCCAGGGCCAGGCTCGCCGCCGCATCGCCCCCGGCAACGCGCATCCGCAGCAACCTGCCCTGAATCCTGGGATTGCCGGGGTCCGCCTCCAGCGCGCGGCGATAGAAATCGACCGCAGCCGCGAGGTCGAATTGCCGCTCCGCATAGCCGGCCGCAAGCCAGTCGTTCAGGGCCGGCGCGGCGTGCGGTCGGCACGCGGCCGAGAGCAGAAGCGCGAACGCCAGGAGGAAAGCACGCATCCGGCCGGACTCACATATTCGGATAATTGGGGCCGCCGCCGCCTTCCGGCACCGTCCAGACGATGTTCTGGGTCGGATCCTTGATGTCGCAGGTCTTGCAGTGGACGCAGTTCTGCGCGTTGATCTGCAGGTGCGGCCCGCCGCTGTCCTCGACGATCTCATAGACGCCGGCCGGGCAATAGCGCTGCTCCGGTGCATCGAATTCCGCGAGATTGACCCGGATCGGCACGTCCGCGTCCTTCAGCGCCAGATGGACCGGCTGGTCTTCCTCATGGTTGGTGCCGGACAGATAGACGGAGGACGGCTTGTCGAAGGACACGACCCCGTCCGGTTTCGGGTATTCGATCGGCTGCCAGTCGTCGCGGCGGCCTGTGGCCGCATGGTCCGCGCCGTGATGGCGGAGCGTCCAGGGAGCCCTGCCGCGCAACAGCACCTGGTCGATGCCGGCATGGAGCATGCCGGCCGCCAGGCCCCAGCGGAACGCCGGGCGGACATTGCGCGCCCGGTGGAGTTCGTCATGCAGCCAGGATGCGCGGAAGGCCTCCGGGTAGGCGGCCAGTTCGTCGCCGCCTTCCGAGCCTTCCGAGAGTCGCTGGAACGCCGCCTCCGCAGCCAGCATCCCGGTCTTCATGGCGCCGTGGCTGCCCTTGATGCGGGGCACGTTCAGGAATCCGGCCTCGCAACCGATCATCGCGCCGCCGGGAAAGACCAGCTTCGGCAGTGCCTGCAGCCCGCCCTCGTTCACCGCGCGCGCCCCGTAGGCCACGCGCTGTCCGTCCTCGAAGAACGGCCGGATTTTCGGATGGGTCTTGTAGCACTGGAACTCGTCGAACGGGCTGAGCCAGGGGTTGCGGTAGTCGAGCGCAATGACGAACCCGACCGCCACCTGCCCGCCGGCCAGATGGTAGAGGAAGGATCCGCCATAGGTGCGCCCGTCCATCGGCCAGCCGGCGGTGTGGACCACCAGGCCGGGTTCGTGGACTGCGGGATCGACGTCCCAGAGCTCCTTGATGCCGATGCCGTAGGTCTGGGGCTGGCAGTCGCGCCTGAGGTCGAAGCGGTCCATGAGCTGCTTGCCGAGCGAGCCCCGGCAGCCTTCGGCGAACAACGTGTATTTGGCGTGCAGCTCGATTCCGGGCTCATGCGTCGCCTTGGGTTCGCCGTCGCGCCCGATACCCATATCGCCCGTCGCCACGCCGGCGACCGCCCCGTCCTCCCGGTAGAGCACCTCGGCGGCGGCGAAGCCCGGATAGATCTCCACCTCCAGCGCCTCGGCCTGCTCGCCCAGCCAGCGGCAGACATTGCCGAGGCTCACGATATGGTTGCCGTGGTTGCGCAGCGCCGGCGGGATGAACGGACCGGGCACCCGGAAGGCGCGTTTCTCGCCGAGCAGAAGGAACCGGTCTTCCGTCACCGGCGTGTCGAGCGGCGCGCCGAGGTCCTGCCAGTCCGGCAGCAATTCGTTGAGCGCGCGGGGATCCAGCACGGCGCCGGACAGGATGTGGGCGCCGATCTCGGAACCCTTCTCGATCAGGCACACGGAAAGCTCGGAACCGGCGTCGGCCGCAAGCTGCTTCAGGCGTATCGCCGCCGCCAATCCCGCCGGACCGCCGCCGACGATGACGACATCGAACTCCATGCTCTCCCGGTCCATGTCCCCGCCCCCTCCATCCGGCGCGCGCTTTGCGCTAACATAAGCTACACTTTCGGGCTGCGCCATGACGGAACGGGAACCATTGCTCGCGGCGCTGGAGTGGCAATTGGCGGCCGGAGTGGACGAGGTCGTCGGCTTCGAACCGGCGAACCGCTTCGCTCCGCCACCGGAACCAAAAGCTCCGGCCTCCCGCCCCCGCGACCCCGGGAAGGCGGCGTCTGTCGGCGCGCGTCCGGCCGCAGGCACGCCCGGCCTTGCGCCCGACATCGCCCGGATAGCCGACCTGGACGCGCTTCGCGACCGCCTGCTCGCCTTCGACGGCTGCGCGCTGAAAAAAACGGCGACCAACACCGTATTCGGCGAAGGCCCGGCCGGCGCCCGCCTGATGATCGTCGGCGAGGCGCCCGGGGCGGACGAGGACCGGCAGGGCCGCCCCTTCGTCGGGCCGAGCGGACGGCTGCTGGAGCGGATGCTGGCCGCCATCGGGCTCGAGCGCGAGGAGGTCTATATCGCCAACACCGTCTATTGGCGCCCGCCGGGCAACCGGACCCCCTCGGCGGAGGAAGTGGAAGCCTGCCGGCCGTTCATGGACCGGCAGATCGCGCTGGTGGCGCCGGAGGTACTGATGCTAACCGGCGGCGCGGCCGCGAAAACGCTGCTCGGCACGACGGAGGGCATCATGCGCCTGCGCGGCCGCTGGCAGCAATTCGCGACCGCGGGCGGGTCGATCGATGTCATGCCGACCTTCCACCCTGCCTTCCTGCTGCGTTCGCCTGCACGCAAGCGCGAGGCCTGGCGCGACCTGCTGGCGGTCAGGGCCCGGCTGGAGAGCGGCCGCTCGTGAGGGCCCTCGCGCTTGCCGTGCTGACGGTCTGGAGCGGCGCCGTCGAGGCTGCCGACTTCCGGGTCCTTTCCTCGGCCGATGTCAAGCGCTACGAGCGCCTCTTCCAATTGGAGGCGGACAACCGCTGGGCGGAATCGGACGCGCTTGCGCAGGAGGTGGACGACCCGTTGCTGATGGGCCACGTCCTTTACCGGCGCTATGTCGTCTCGCACGACTATGTCACGCCCTATGAGGAGTTGCGGGCCTGGCTTGAGGCATATGGCGACCACCCGGGCGCAAACAAGGTGTCGCGCCTGGCGCTCAAGCGCCGCCCGCCCGGCGCGCTGCCGCCGCCGCCCGAGCACCACCCGCGGGTGCGCAATCCGACGCCGCTGTTCGTCGCCAA
The DNA here is from genome assembly GCA_965261985.1 of Alphaproteobacteria bacterium. Lineage (GTDB taxonomy): Bacteria > Pseudomonadota > Alphaproteobacteria > Bin95 > Bin95 > Bin95. Next base: position 655,933 of record OZ253490.1, on the reverse strand, counting down.
GCCCTTGCGGAAACCGCCGACTGCGGTGGGCACGATCTATGCCCGGATCATCGAACAGCACTTGAAGGACGAAAGGCCCGACCTCGCCGGCAGCCTGTTCCGCGATGCCGCCGTCCACCGGGCGCTGGGCCGCGACTATGCCGACAAGCTGCGCGCCGATATCGCCTTTTCCTTCTACCTTCTCGGCAAGGATGCGGAGGCATACAGCCTCGCGTCCAGGCGCGCCGAATCCGCTCAGAACCGGGTTTCGCTGCTCCATTGGGTTGCCGGCCTGGCGGCGCTCAGGCTCGGCTGGCATGCTGGCGCGGCGCGGCATTTCGCGGCTCACTCAAAATCTCCCGCAGCCTCGCCGTGGAACGCCTCCGCAGGGGCGTTCTGGGCGGCGAAAATGTACCGGCAGATCGAGCGGCCCGACGACGCCGAAACATGGCTCCGGGAAGCGGCGCTCCACAAGCGGACCTTCTACGGCATGCTCGCCCGCGAGATGCTGGGCCTGCCGCACGGGCTGAATTTCGAACCGCCGCCGCTTGACGATGCGGACCGGCTGCGAGTCCACGCCGAACCGGCGGCTATTCGCGCGCTGGCGCTCGGGCAGGTCGGACGGACGGTCGAGGCCGAGGCCGAGATGCGCCGCGCGCTCGCCGACGCCGATACCGATACGACGCGCGCCCTGCTCGCCGTATCGGTATTCGCCAGCCTGCCGCGCGCGGCGCTGCTGGCCGGGCGCCGCCTGCTCGGCCGCGGGGACGCGCCCCGCGATCTCGCGCTCTATCCGCTGGCGCCCTGGCGGCCGGATGGCGGTTACGGGCTGGACCGGGCGCTGCTGCTTGCCTTCATGCGCCGCGAGAGCGCGTTCGACACCCGCGCCGAGAGCCATGCGGGTGCGCGCGGGCTGATGCAGCTCATGCCTTCGACGGCGAATTCGGTGGCTGACGGCGAGCGGTTCAGAGGCAAGACGCTCAAGCGCTTGCTGGAGCCGGAGCTGAATCTGACGCTCGGACGCAATTACCTGCGGCTGCTCCTCGACAAGGATGTCGTCGCGGGCGACCTGCTCAACTTGGCCATCGCCTACAATGCGGGCGCCGGGCGGCTGCGCCGCTGGAGCTCGAAGGTGCGGCATATGGGCGACCGGCTCCTGTTCATCGAGAGCCTGCCCACCAAGGAGACGCGGGTGTTCGTCGAGCATGTGCTCACCAATATCTGGGCGTATCGCGCGCGCCTCGGCCAGCAGCGGCCGAGCCTGGCGGCGCTGGCGGCCGGACAGACGCCGCTCTATAAGTCCCTCGATACCCAGCCGGCGGACGCAAGCGGGCGCCCGCCCAATGTGTGACGCCGACCCTCGCACCGGGAGCGCCTCCGAAATGCCCGGCAGCATCGACGAAAGCCGCCCCTTCATTCCCGTGCGCATCGCGGTGCTCACCGTCTCCGACACGCGGGGCGAGGCAGACGACCGCTCCGGCGCCGCCCTGGTCGAACGCCTGGAGCGCGACGGGCACATCCTGGCCGACCGCACAATCGTCCGCGACGAGATCGACGCCATCCGGGCGGTGCTGCGCGGCTGGATCGAGGACCCTGCAATCGACTGCGTTATCGCGACCGGGGGCACCGGTCTCACGGGCCGCGATGTGACGCCCGAGGCGTTCGAGGGCATTTACGAGAAACGGATCGACGGCTTCGGCGAGCTGTTCCGCTGGCAGAGCTACGAGAAGATCGGCGCCTCGACGATCCAGTCGCGCGCCACGGCCGGCACGGCCGGCGGCACCTACCTGTTCGCCCTGCCCGGCTCGACCGGCGCCTGCAAGGACGCCTGGGACGGCATCCTCCACTGGCAGCTCGACCACCGCTTCCGCCCCTGCAATTTCGTCGAAATCATGCCCCGCCTGCTGGAGCATGTCGCAGGCCGGGGCGGCTGAAAGCTTCGTAAGCTCCGCGGCGGCCGGTTTTCTGTCATTCAAAATCGTTTGGGAAGGGTCGGAATTGAACATTCGACACCAATACAGAAGTGTTGTCAGCGCGATAGCTGAGAAGCATACGCTGCAGGAGAGCAGTTATGTGATTTTTGAGAATGCGACGTTGGAGGAATGTATCGGATACACGATGAAATATGTCGTGGATCGTGTACATTATAGATATGACAGATATTTGCATCTCCTTCAGGAATCATATTCGGCGTTTCAGCGTGGCCTCGGTGACACTATATTTCATATAGATGTCGGATGTGGGCCAGGGTTGTTTTCATGGGTAATTGCGGATTGTTTTGGTCGTAGTGAACGTGGATTGAAGTTGTGCGGTTACGATAGATCTTCTAATATGGTTGACCTGCGCAATTGATATGGAGTAAATTGGACACCAATATGTCCAATGACTATGTTGATGATACAGATGATTTATATTCTAGGCTTACTGTCTATCGCCCATTTGTAAAGTCACATGTCGTAATTTCTTTGGGGCATGTTCTCATTCAAGCATATAGACAGGACAACAATATGCGCGAAATCGCCAACATTATTGCTTGCATTTGCCGAATTTGCGCTCCTGCGCCGTGCCACCTGCTGGCCGTGGACGCCCATTCGGGAGACTTGGAGCATGTATTCCGGTCGGCATACGAAAGTCTGAGGCATGCCTTGTCGAAGGATGGTTAATCCGCTACATTCGAGCCGGTTCGGTTGCCTTCCTCCATGTACGGTAGGGTTGAACGCCGATGAGTTCGCAGGGTAATCTATTTGGGCAGCGTGTCGCGACGGCAGGGCCTTGTGAAGTCGAGTGCATTCCTGGAAGCTTCTACTACCCGGCGTTCCTTGACGACGACGAGCAGGAACGGGCGATGGCTCATATCGACCGCGAGACTTGGCGGAACGATCTGGAGCGCCGCGTACAGCATCATGGTTGGCGTTACGACTACCGGGCGCGAACTGTAGCCCGCGATTTTTATCTGGGTCCGTTGCCCAGCTGGCTGGTGGATATTGCGGAGAAACTGAAGACGGTCACCGGGCTCTTCGACCGGACGCCGGACCAGGCGATCGTCAACGAATATGAGCCGGGCCAGGGCATCGCCATGCATGTGGACCGGCAATGTTTCGGCCCGGCGGTTGCGACGATATCCCTCTGCGACGAATGGCGAATGGACATGAAGCCGGTCTCCGACGGCAGCCGAGAGAATACGGTGCATATCCCGTTGGCGCCGGGCTCGGCGCTGGTCATGACCGGGGACGCGCGCTATCGGTGGATGCACGGCATCGCCAAACGCAAGCGGGAGCGCGAGGGGGCCGGCTGGCGCCCCCGGCGGCGGCGGGTCTCGCTCACCTTCCGCACCGTTCCGATGGCTGAGCAGGCTCAATAAGTCCAGGCGGCTCTGCGGGATTATGTCGGGCGGCGGGCATCTGAGTATCAACCTGGCCGAGAAAGGCATCGTGTTTTGCCGCAATCGAACGAAGAACACGCCCGAGACCGGATCGTAGCTCTTTGGAAGGCGGACAGTATCTCTGACGAAAATAGATCCAAGTTCGAGGAAGAATGCCGCCGGCAGGCGGCGCTGATCGCAAAGGCCGACCGGGAAGACACCGAACTCATGGCCTTTATGGACGCAGTATTCGACGACTGGGCAGCATACCTGGACGATTGGGAGTGACGCGCGCCTCGGTACTGTTCCTCGGCATTATGTCGTAACCTCTTGTCCTATCCGCCGCCTGCCGGCGGAGCTTCGGGGCCCGAGACGCCGGCGCTCTCGAAGGTGGCCATGTCGGCATGGCAGGCGGCGGCGGCCTTGAGCAGGGCGAGCGCCAGCGCCGCGCCGGACCCTTCGCCGAGGCGCATGCGCAAGTCGAGCAGCGGCGCCTTGCCCCAGAGCGCCAGCAGCCGCGCATGGGCCGGTTCGGCGGAGAGGTGACCGGCCTGGCAATGATCGAGGCCGGACGGATCGAGGGCATGGAGCACGGCTGCGGCCGCCGCCGCGCCGTAGCCGTCCAGCAACACCGGCACCCGGCCCAAGCGCGCTGCGACGAGCGCGCCGAACATGGCGGCGGTCTCGAACCCGCCGAGGCAGCGCAGCACTTCCAGCGGCGGCCGGCCGCCATGCAATGCTGCGCCGAGGCGCACCGTTTCGATCTTGGCTTCGAGCCGGTCGCCCGAGACGCCGGTGCCGGGCCCGGTCCAGTCCTCCGCCTGCCCTCCATGCAGCGCATGGGCGATGGCGGCGGCCGAGGTCGTGTTCGCAATGCCCATCTCGCCGATGGCGAGCGCGTCGATGCCGGGTTCCACCGCCATCATCCCGTAGGCCACGGCGCGCGCGCATTCCTCGTCCGTCATCGCCGGCGCACGGGTGAAATCCTCGGTCGGCACCTCCAGCGAGAGCTCATAGACCCGGAGTTCCGCATCCAGCGTGCTGCAAATGGCATTCACCGCCGCGCCGCCGTCGATGAAGTTGCGCACCATTTCCGCCGTCACCGAGGCAGGCCAGGCCGAGACGCCGCGCCCGGCGACACCGTGATTGCCGGCGAACACGGCAACGCGCGCCCGGTCGAGGCGCGGCGGATGGCGACCCTGCCAGGCGGCAAGCCACTCGGCCAGCTCCTCCAGGCGCCCGAGCGCGCCGGGCGGTTTGGTCAGCCGCGCCTCCCGCGCCCGCGCCGCGTCCCGCGCCGCCTCGTCGGGGCCCGGCAGATGGACGAGGGTCTCGGCGATCTCGGCGAGCGAGACAATGGGGGCGGTTTCGGCCATGCTGGCGGTCTATCGCGGATTCGCGGGAGGAAGTCCATTCGCGCGCTGGACGACATGCGGCGGGCGGTCCAGTTCCTGACCGTGCTGCCCGCCGGCCATCCGGAGCCGCGGCCGCTCGGCGAGGCGGCCTGGTGCTTCCCGCTTGTCGGGCTGGCGATTGGTGCTTGCGTGGCGGTTGCATTCCTTGTTGCGCGGGAACTTGGCCTGCCGCCCGCGCTGGCGGGCTTCCTCGCGGTCGGCGCCGGGATCGCGCTCACTGGCGGGTTGCATGAGGACGGGCTGGCCGACACCGTGGACGGCCTCGGCCTCCGCGACCCGCGACGCGCCCTGGACGTCATGCGGGACTCCCGGACCGGCGCCTTCGGCGCGCTGGCGCTGGCGCTGACCGTTCCCATGCGCGCCTTGGCGCTGGCCGCTGCGGGGCCGGTAGCGGCGCTCGCAGCGCATGCGCTGTCGCGCGGGGCAGTGGCCGGCGCGATGGCCTGGACGCCGCCCGCCCGCCCGGACGGCCTCGCGGCCGAGGCCGGCCCGACGGACGCCGCTGTCGCGCTTCTGCTGTCGGCAGGCATCGGAATCGCGCTCGGCTGGCAGTCGGTTCCAGCGGCGGCGCTGGCGGCGCTGGCGGTGGCCTGGTTCGCCGCGCGGCGCTTCGGCGGCCATACCGGGGACACGCTCGGCGCTGTCCAGCAGACAACGGAACTCGCCGTCCTGCTGGCGCTTGCCGGCGCGTGACCGCGAGCGTGCGGATGCCGGTTGAGCCACCTCCGTTTCACGTGAAACAAGGGGCCGGAGAGGTGCGCCGGACTTGTCTCCGGTGGCGCATCGGCCTATTGGACCGCGCATGAGCGGGTTCGACGTGATCGTGGTCGGTGGCGGCCATGCGGGCTGCGAGGCGGCGACGGCCGCGGCGCGCATGGGCGCGCGCACGCTGCTGGTCACGCACAAGCTCGACACCATCGGCGAGATGTCCTGCAACCCGGCGATCGGCGGCCTCGGCAAGGGCCATCTGGTGCGCGAAATCGACGCTCTGGACGGCATCATGGCGCGCGCCATCGACCGGGCGGGCATCCAGTTCCGGATGCTGAACCGCAGCAAGGGCCCGGCGGTGCAGGGGCCGCGCGCCCAGGCGGACCGCAAGCTCTATCGCCGCGCGGTGCGGGCGCTGCTGCAGGAGCAGCCCGGCCTGGAGCTGCGCGCCGGCGCGGTGGAGGATCTCGTTCTGGACCGGCGCGGGCGGATTGCGGGCGTCGCGCTTGCCGGCGGGGAGTCCATCGCCGCGCCGAGTGTCGTGCTGACCACCGGCACCTTCCTGCGCGGCATGATCCATATCGGCCGGAAGACCGTGCCGGCGGGGCGGGTGGGCGATGCGCCCGCAGTGGGCCTCGCGCTCAGGCTGGAGGGCCTCGACCTGCCTCTGGGGCGGCTGAAGACCGGCACGCCGCCGCGCCTCGACGGCCGCAGCATCGCCTTCGACCGGTTGGAGGAGCAGCCGGGCGACGACCCGCCGGTTCCGTTTTCGGTCATGACCGACCGCATCCGGGTGCCGCAGACCGTCTGCCATGTGACCGCCACTACGCCTGACACCCATGCGCTTGTGCGCGCCAACCTGGGCGAAACGGCGGTCTATGCAGGCCGGATCGAGGGTGCGGGGCCGCGCTATTGCCCGTCCATCGAGGACAAGGTGGTGCGCTTCCCCGACAGGGCCGGCCACCGCATCTTCCTGGAGCCGGAGGGGCTGGACGACCCGACGGTCTATCCGAACGGCATTTCGACGGCGCTGCCGGAGGCGGTCCAGCAGGCCATGCTGAAGACGATTCCCGGCCTCGAGGACGCGGCGATGCTGCGGCCGGGCTATGCCATCGAATACGATTTCGTGGACCCGCGCGCGCTCCGCCCGACCCTGGAACTGCGGGCCGTGCCGGGGCTCTACCTGGCGGGCCAGATCAACGGCACCACCGGCTATGAGGAGGCCGCCGCCCAGGGCCTGGCCGCCGGGCTGAACGCCGCCGGCGCCGATGCCGTCTTCGACCGGGCCGAAGCCTATATCGGCGTGCTGATCGACGACCTTGTGACTCGCGGCGCGGACGAGCCCTACCGCATGTTCACCTCGCGCGCCGAATACCGGCTGAGCCTGAGGGCGGACAACGCCGACCTGCGCCTGACCGCGCGTGGTATCGCGCTCGGCTGCGTCGGCCCGGAGCGCGCCCGGCGGTTCGAGGCGCGGCGGCGCGCGCTGTCGGAGGCCGAGGCGCGCGTCAGGCAAATCGGCGGCTCGCCGGCCGCGCTCGCGGCGCAAGGCTTCCGGGTCAATGCGGACGGGCGGCGGCGCAGCGCGTTCGACCTCCTGGGCTACCGGGATGTGGACTGGGCGCGGGTCGCCGCCGCCTGGCCGGAACTAGCCGAAATCCGCCCCGACATCGCCGAGCAGCTTTCCATCGAGGCCGTCTATGCCTCCTATCTCGACCGGCAGGCGGCCGACATCCGGGCCTACCGGAAGGACGAGGCGCTGCGTCTCCCCGAAACCATGGACTATACGACGGTCCACGGCCTTTCCAACGAGGCGCGCGAGAAACTCGCCGCCGCCAGGCCCGCGACGCTCGGCGCGGCGGGGCGGATGCCGGGGATCACGCCTGCCGCCGTCACCCTGCTGCTGCGGCATGTCCAGCGCGCTCGCGCCTGACGCGTTCGCTCGCATGACCGGTGTTTCACGTGAAACAATGGACCGCCTCGCCCGGCACCTCGACCTGCTGCGCCGATGGCAGAAGCGGATCAACCTGGTCGGCGCCGCCACCCTCGCCGATCCCTGGCGCCGCCATATGCTGGACAGCGCACAGCTTGCGCCGCTCATTCCGGCCGGCGCGCGCGTCGCCGACCTCGGGTCCGGCGCCGGCTTCCCCGGCCTGGTGCTGGCAATCCTGCGCGGGGGGCCGGTCGATCTCATCGAAAGCGATGCGCGCAAGACGGCCTTCCTGCGCGAGGCGGTTCGGGTCACCGGCGCGCCGGCCGAGGTGCATAACGCCCGCGGGGAGAGCCTGGACCTCACCGCGGATGCGGTGGTCGCACGGGCCTGCGCGCCGCTCGACCGGCTGCTCGGCCTCGCTCTGCCGCTGCTCGCGCCGGGCGGCGTCTGCCTCTTCCTGAAGGGCGCGCGGGTCGAGGAAGAGGTCGAGGTAGCGCAGGCGCGCTGGCGGTTTACGGTGCGCCGGCACCGGAGCCGGAGCGCGCCGGACGGCGTCCTGCTGGAACTCGGCGGACTCTCCCATGCGGCCTAGCGGCGCCCGGATCCACGCCGTCGTCAACCAGAAGGGCGGCGTCGCCAAAACCACCACCGCGATCAACCTCGCAACGGCGCTCGCCGCGACCGGCCGCCGCTTGCTCGTGGTCGATCTCGACCCCCAGGGCAATGCCAGCACCGGCCTCGGCATCGCCTCCGACCGTCGCCGGCTGGGGGCCTGGGACCTCCTGCTGGCGGGCGCGCGGCTCAGCGATGCCGCGATGGGCACGGATATCGCCGGCTTCGACCTCGTGCCGTCCACGGGGCGGCTGTTCGGCGCGGAGCTCGAACTGGCGGAGACGCCGTCGCGGGAGACAAGGCTGCGCGACGCGCTCGCCGGCGCGCGGCGGCACTATGACTATGTGCTGATCGACTGCCCGCCCTCGCTGGGGCTGCTGACGGTCAATGCGCTCACCGCCGCCGAGCGCGTGCTCGTGCCGCTCCAGACCGAGTTCCTGGCGCTCGAAGGCCTGGTCCTCCTGAAGCAGACCGTCGAGGCGGTGCGCGCCGCCCTCAACCCGCGCCTTGCCTATGCGGGCATCCTGCTCACCATGTCCGACCGCCGCAACCGCCTCTCCGTCGAGGTCGAAGCCGATGTGCGCGGGCATCCGGAATTCGGCCGACTCGTTTACGACACGATCATCCCCCGCAATGTGCGCGTGTCGGAGGCGCCCTCGCACGGCAAGCCGGTCATCGTTTACGATATGAAGGCCAGCGGCTCGCAGGCCTATATCCGCTTTGCGGGCGAGTTTCTGCGCAGGGAGGAGGGTCCCCGATGAGCAGCGACAGACCCACCCGCCTCGGCGGCGGCCTTTCGACGTTGATCCCCGACGCTCCGGTCCCGGACCGGGACCCGCCGGCCGGCAGCCGCGCGGTCCCGCTCGACCGGCTCGCGCCCGGCCGGTTCCAGCCCCGGCGCCGGTTCGGCGAGAAGGCGCTGAACGCGCTGGCGCAGTCGATCCGCGAGCACGGCATCCTGCAGCCGCTCCTGGTGCGGCCTGTGGCGGAGGACCCCGGCCGCTACGAGATCGTCGCCGGCGAACGGCGCTGGCTGGCCGCGAACCGCGCCGGGCTCGCGGAAGCTCCGGTCGTGGTAAGCGAACTGGACGACCGGGCGGCGATGGAGGCCGCGCTCGCCGAAAACATCCAGCGCAAGGCCCTCTCGCCGATCGAGGAGGCCGAAGGATACAAGCGCCTCCTGGAAGAATTCGACTGCACCCAGGAGCGGCTGTCGGCCGTCGTCGGACGCAGCCGGCCGCACATCGCCAACATGCTCAGACTGCTCACGCTGCCGGAGCATGTGCGCAATCTTGTCGATGACGAGACGCTTTCCGCCGGCCACGCCCGCGCCCTGCTGGCAGCCCCGGACCCGGCCGGCCTGGCGGACCGCGCGGTGGCCGAGGGGATGAGCGTGCGCCGCGTCGAACGCCTCGTCAGCGAGGGCTATGGCAGCCGCCGGAAGCGGGCGGCGGCCAAGGACGCGGACGTGCTGGCGCTCGAACGGGAACTGGCCGACTCGCTCGGCCTCCGGGTGTCGCTGGCGCAAAAGGGCGAGGGCGGCAGCCTCACCCTGCATTACCTCAGCCTGGACCAGCTCGACGACCTGCTGGGCCGTCTCAGGCGTTAGAGCGGAAACCGATCGTGTTGCGTTGCGAACCGAAGCACAACCGTCACCTCGGCCTTGCGCCGGGGCCGATCTCCCGGCCTTCCCGCCAGGCTAAAATGGTTGGGGATGGCCCCCGGATCGAAGTCCGGGGCGACGAACCGGGTGCGAGGCCGGCGGCCAGTCGAGTCAGCCGGATCGAATCGTGCTTCAGCCAGCGATTCTCGAACGCAGTTTCAGCAGCAGCCCGTCCAGGCCGCCGGATTCGAGCACGATCGCTGAAAACTCCTCGCGCTGGACGATGACCATGCTCACCCCTTCGATCACGAGATCGGTGATCGCATACGCCCCGTCCTTGCCGTCCACCCGCCAGTCGAGCAGAACGGGCGCGCCGCCGGTGCGCGTCGCTGTCGTATAGACCATCGACCAGCCCTCGAAATCGCGGACCCCGTCCACCGTAATCTGCAGGCCCGCCAGGTCCTCGAACCGGCGGGCGTAAAGTCCGGACAGGTAGTCTTCCAGCAATTTCCTGAACTCCGCCCGCTTGGCCGGGGATGCTCGGCGCCAATGCCGCCCAAGCACGAGCTTGCCGATCTTGTCCAGATTGAAATCCCGGTTCAGGACCGCACGGAAGCGGGCCCTTCGTTCTTCGAGCGGCGTCGAGGGGTCCATCAGTTGCGGGAGCACGTTCTCGGCCAGGTCCCGGATAAACCTGCCCGCGCCCTCCCCGGCCGCGGGGCCGGACGCGGCAAAGAAGAGAAACGGCAGGAAGAGGATGAGGCGCAAGGGGCGCATGGCGAAGGCTCCCGGTTTCACTGGGCCGGCCGCGTCCCGGCCGGCTGTCCGTCGCGGCTGAAGTCGGGTCGCGGCGGCGGATAGGTATAGTCGTCGCCCGACTTCTCCTTGTCATCGGCCAGGTACATTTCTGTGTCTCCCTTGACCTCGAAGGCCCGGCGCTGGCGGTAAAGCGTGCGGATAAAGGCATAGTAGTCGAGCGAACCCGCCTTGAAGTCGTCGAGCGTTTCCAGGTTTCTGTGCCGGAAGTCAAGCGTCGCAGCGCCCGCTCGGATCAGCGGCATATGGTCGAGATCGGCCCTGCGGAACGCGATATCGACGGGATCGGCAACGCCCTGGACGACCAGGCCGGTGGCATCGCGAACATTGGAGGGCCCGGCGATCGGCAACACCAGATACGGTCCCTCGCCGAGGCCCCATGCCGCAAGCGTGCCCCCGAAATCCGTGCTGCGGTGGGGCAGGCCTTGTTTCGCCGCGACATCGTACAGGCCGGCGAAACCGACCATCGTGTTGATAACGAACCGCTGGGCGGTCTCGCCGGACCGTTGCCATTCGCCCTGGGCCACATCGTTGACGAAGGTGAACGGCAGCGACAGGTGGCGCACGACATTGCGGACGCCCCGCCGGACCGGGTCGGGCACGACCGCGCCGTAAACGACGGCGGCAGGGCGCAGAATTATCGTATCCAGAGCTTCGTTGATCGCGAAGACCAGCCGGTTCAGCGGCTCCAGCGGGTCGTTGAAGGACGGTTCCTGCAGCTCCTCGCCGGCGCTCGACGGCGGCGGCGCGACGATGGAAAGCAGGCAGGCCAGAAGGAATGCGCCCGCCAGGGCGCGCAGCCGCCCGGCTGGGGCAGGGCGCTCATCCGCAACGAGGCAGCGGATTGCGCCGGGCGCGTGCTCGAATCCTTCTCGCATCTGCCTTTTTCACACCCTCCGAGCATATCGCTGCAAGTGGTTAGCATACTACTCCGGAACCGCAAACAGAGCCGCAGGCGCGGAGGTGACAGGGGCGGCAGGCGACCCTATAAGGAGTCCGCATCATGCAGCAGCCCGTCGCCACTCATCGTCCGCCGACCGCTCGGCGCGGACCGGAGCCCGCCTTGTGACGCTGGCGGTTTCCTTCGAATTCTTTCCACCGAAGACGCCGGCAGGGGAGGGCGGTCTCCGGCGTACCCTGGATGCCCTCGGGCCCCTCGGGCCCCGTTTCGTGTCGGTGACCTGCGGGGCCGGCGGCGGGGGAGGGCAGAGCGCGCATGGGCGCACCGCGTCCGTCGCGGCCCGGATGGCGCATGAGACGCGGCTTTCCGTCGCCGCGCATCTGACCTGCGCCGGCGCGTCGCGGGACGAAATCGACGACGCGGCCCGGGCCTACTGGCAGGCAGGCATCCGGCATATCGTTGCCCTGCGCGGGGACCCGCCGTCCGGTATTGGGCAGCGTTACCGGCCGCATCCCGGCGGCTATGCCTACGCCCTCGACCTGGTTGCCGGGCTTGGCCGCCTGCACGAGTTCGAGATCAGCGTGTCCGCCTATCCCGAAGGCCACCCCGACGCGCCCGACGCTGCGTTCGAAATCGACTACCTGAAGCGGAAGCTGGACGCCGGGGCGGTGCGCGCGATCACCCAGTTCTTCTTCGAGACCGACTACTATCTCCGGTTCCGGGACCGCTGCCGGAAGGCCGGCATCGATTGCGAGATCGTTGCCGGCATCCTGCCCATCGGGAATTTCGCCCAGGCCGCGAAGTTCGCCGGGCTATGCGGGGCGCACCTGCCGTCCTGGCTCATCGCCCAGTTCGAGGGCCTAGAAGACGACCCGGAGACCCGGCGCATGGTCGCGGCCACTGTCGCTGTCGAGCAGTGCCGCCGGCTTGAGGCCGAGGGGGTCGAGAGTCTGCATTTCTACACGCTCAACCGGCCGGAATTGACGCGCGCCATCTGCCATATGCTGGGCGTGCGCCCAAAACTGCAGCAATCGGCGGCCTGAACTTCGGCTATTTCCGGGTCAGGGAAAACTCGATGCGGCGGTTGCGCCTGAAAGCCTCTCTGGTTTTCGCCGGGTCCAGCGGATGAAACTCACCGAATCCGGTGGCGGCTAGCCGCTCGGCGGGCACGCCGGACTCGACCAGCAGCTTGACCACCGCAATCGCCCGCGCGACCGACAGTTCCCAATTGGTCTTGTAGCGGGATCTGTCGCGAAGCCGCTGCCGGTCGGTGTGGCCGTCCACACGCAGCACCCAGTCAAGGTCTTCGGGGATACGCGCCGCCACATCGGTCAGCGCCGTCCCGATCCGGCGCACATTCTTGCGACCGTCTGCATCCAGATCGGCGGAGCCGCTAAGGAACAGCACCTCGGCCGGCAGGTAGAAGCGGTCGTCCTCGGTCCGCACCAATTGCTGGCCCGCCAGCGCCTCGCGCAACTGGCCGACGAACTCGGAGCGGAAGCGGCGCAACTCGTCGATCTTGCGCACCAGCGCGCTGTTGAGGCGTGCGTCGAGAACCAGCGTTTCGGCCCCTTCGGCCTTGGCCTCCGACGCCTCCAGCGCCGCGTTCAGGCGGCGGACCTGTTCCTTGAGCGCCTGGATATTGGATGCCAGCCGGGCGATTTGCGCCCGCGCCAGCCGCGATTCGGCTTCTGCCTTCTCAGCCCGCGTTCTGAGGTACGCCAATCGGTCGATCTGTTCGGCCTTCTGCGCTTCGAGCTTGTCCCTCGCCGCCTTGAGCGCCCGGCGAAGCGCCTCCAGCCGCTCGATCTCGGCGATCTGCTCGTCGATCCGCTGGCGCAGCGCCGTAAGGCGCCCCTCGCTGTCCTGCTCGATGGCATCGAGGTCGGCCAGTTGGTCCCTGAGGCGGGTGTTCTCGACCGCGAGTTGCATAACACGCGTCTCCGCCGCATCATAAAGTGCTCTTTCCACAGTATCGGCTGCACCGGCTGGGTCACTCTCCGCGACGCTGCGCCGTAATTGCAGCGCCTCGCGGGCTTCGGCGAGGCGGTCGCGCGCCAGCACAAGTTGATCCCTGAGCCGAGCGGCCTCCGCAAGTGCCTCTTCCAGACGGCTTTCCCCGATGCGTTGCACCGCCTCGCGTTCCCCGACCGCTTCGGCGAGCGCCGCCTCCAGCCTAGCGGCCTCGTTCCGCTGCACTTTCCGTTCGGTCTCGGCCGCGCCCAGCCGCTCCGCCAGGGAGGCCGCTTGAGCTTCCGCCGCGGCAAGCGCTTCCCGGAGCCTTACAGCCTCCGCCAACTGCGCATCCCGTTCCGCCTCGGCGCTTTCGAGCAGCCGGCCGCGCGCAGCGGCCTGCGCCCTGACCTCCGCCAAGGCCTTCCGCAACGACGCAATCTCCTTGTTCGCCGCCTCCTCTCCCTCGACGACTACCGCCTCAAGGCGCTTGATTTCCTCCCGGCCCTCGGTCCGGCCGGCCTCCGCTGCCGCAAGACTCCCGGCAAGGGCGTCGGCCTTCGCTAAGGCCGCCGCAAGAGCGTCCTTCAGCGCCGCGATGTGCTGCTGCCCGGCAAGGCGGCCGGCCTCGGCATCGCCCAGCCGGACCGAGAGGGACGCGGCCTCCGCCTTCACCGCCGCCAGTGCGCGCTCCAGAGCCGCGATACGGGCCTGGGCCGTTTCCGCATCTTCGGCAAGCGTCTGCCTGAGGCCGGCGATTTCGTCCCGGCCCTCGGTCCGGCCGGCCTCGGCTTCCGCAAGACTCACGGCAAGGACGCCGGCTTTCGCTACGGCCGCCGCAAGAGCATCCTTCAGCGCCGCGATGTGCTGCTGCCCGGCAAGGTGGGCGGCCTCGGCATCGCTGAGCCGGGCCGAGAGGGACGCGGCCTCCGCCTTCACCGCCGCCAGCGCCCGCTCCAGAGCCGCGATGCGGGCCTGGGCCGTATTCGCTTCGTCGGCGAGCGTCTGCCTGAGTCCGGCGATTTCGGCCCGTCCCGCTGCACGCCCGCGTTCGGCTGCCGCAAGACTCCCGGCAAGGGCGTCGGCCTTCGCTATGGCCGCCGCAAGAGCGTCCTTCAGCGCCGCGATGTGCTGCTGCCCGGCAAGGCGGCCGGCCTCGGCATCGCTGAGCCGGGCCGAGAGGGACGCGGCCTCGGCCTTCACCGCCGCCAGTGCCTGCTCCAGAGCCGCGATACGGGCCTGGGCCGTTTCCGCATCTTCGGCAAGCGTCTGCCTGAGGCCGGCAATCTCGTCCCGTCCCTCGGTCCGGCCGGCCTCCGCTTCCGCAAGACTCACGGCAAGGACGCCGGCTTTCGCTACGGCCGCCGCAAGAGCGTCCTTCAGCGCCGCGATTTCCTGTTGTCCGACAAGGCGGCCGGCCTCGGCGTCGCCCAGCCGGACCGAGAGGGACGCGGCCTCGGCCTTCACCGCCGCCAGTGCCTGCTCCAGAGCCGCGATACGGGCCTGGGCCGTTTCCGCATCTTCGGCAAGCGTCTGCCTGAGGCCGGCGATTTCGTCCCGGCCCTCGGTCCGGCCGGCCTCCGCTTCCGCAAGACTCACGGCAAGGACGCCGGCTTTCGCTACGGCCGCCGCAAGAGCGTCCTTCAGCGCCGCGATGTGCTGCTGCCCGGCAAGGTGGGCGGCCTCGGCATCGCTGAGCCGGATCGAGAGGGACGCCGCCTCGGCCTTCACCGCCGCCAGCGCCTGCTCCAGAGCCGCGATGCGGGCCTGGGCCGTATTCGCTTCGTCGGCGAGCGTCTGCCGGAGGCCGGCGATTTCGTCCCGTCCCGCTGCACGCCCGCGTTCGGCTGCCGCAAGACTCACGGCAAGGGCGCCGGCTTTCGCTACGGCCGCCGCAAGAGCGTCCTTCAGCGCCGCGATGTGCTGCTGCCCGGCAAGGTGGGCGGCCTCGGCATCGCTGAGCCGGGCCGAGAGGGACGCGGCCTCCGCCTTCACCGCCGCCAGTGCCTGCTCCAGAGCCGCGATGCGGGCCTGGGCCGTATTCGCTTCGTCGGCGAGCGTCTGCCTGAGTCCGGCGATTTCGTCCCGCCCCGCTGCACGCCCGCGTTCGGCTGCCGCCAGACTCCCGGCAAGGGCGTCGGCCTTCGCTACGGCCGCCGCAAGAGCGTCCTTCAGCGCCGCGATGTGCTGCTGCCCGGCAAGGCGGCCGGCCTCGGCGTCGCCCAGCCGGACCGAGAGGGACGCGGCCTCGGCCTTCACCGCCGCCAGTGCGCGCTCCAGAGCCGCGATACGGGCCTGGGCCGTTTCCGCATCTTCGGCAAGCGTCTGCCTGAGGCCGGCAATCTCGTCCCGTCCCTCGGTCCGGCCGGCCTCGGCTTCCGCAAGACTCACGGCAAGGACGCCGGCTTTCGCTACGGCCGCCGCAAGAGCGTCCTTCAGCGCCGCGATGCGCTGCTGCCCGGCAAGGTGGGCGGCCTCGGCATCGCTGAGCCGGGCCGAGAGGGACGCGGCCTCCGCCTTCACCGCCGCCAGTGCCTGCTCCAGAGCCGCGATGCGGGCCTGGGCCGTATTCGCTTCGTCGGCGAGCGTCTGCCTGAGTCCGGCGATTTCGTCCCGTCCCTCGGTCCGGCCGGCCTCCGCTTCCGCAAGACTCACGGCAAGGACGCCGGCTTTCGCTACGGCCGCCGCAAGAGCGTCCTTCAGCGCCGCGATTTCTTGTTGTCCGACAAGGCGGCCGGCCTCGGCGTCGCCCAGCCGGACCGAGAGGGACGCGGCCTCCGCCTTCACCGCCGCCAGTGCGCGCTCCAGAGCCGCGATGCGGGCCTGGGCCGTTTCCGCATCTTCGGCAAGCGTCTGCCTGAGGCCGGCAATCTCGTCCCGTCCCGCTGCACGCCCGCGTTCGGCTGCCGCCAATTGCCTGGCGAGAAGGGCGGCCTCGTCCTTCGCCGCCGCGAGCTCCTGTTCCAGCGCCGCGACGCGCCGGGCCGACGTTTCAACCACCTCCGCAAGCACCCGCCTGAGCCCGGCGATCCCCTCCTCTCCTGCGGCCCGCCGGGTCTCCGTATCGCCGAGCCGGGCTGAGAGGGATGCAGCCTCCGCCTTCGCAGCCGCCAATGCCTGCTCCAGCGCAGCGATGCGCGATGCCGCCGTATCCGCCTCTTCCGCAAGCGTCTGCCTGAGCCGGGCGATCTCCCTCTCTCCTGCGGCCCGCCGGGTCTCCGTATCGCCGAGCCGGGCTGAGAGGGATGCAGCCTCCGCCTTCGCAGCCGCCAATGTCCGCTCCAAGGCCGCAATGCGCCTGGCCGACGTCTCCGCCTCGTCGGCGACCGCCACCCTGAGCCGCTCGATCTCGTCCTGCCCCGCGGCATTGCGGCTCCGGGCGTCGCGGAGCTCAGCGGCGAGGGCCGCGGCTTCCGTGCGGACCGCCGCGAGCGCCTCCTTCAACGCTGCGATGTCCGTCCGCGCCGTCTCCGCCTCCGAGGCCCGCGCGGCCTCGATGCGGGCGATCTCGTCCAGCCCCGCGAGCCGGCCGCCCTCGACGTCCGCCAACCGCGCAGCAAGCCGGCCGATTTCCGCCTGCGCGCCCGTCAGCGCCCGCTCCAGGGCTGCGATCCGCGCCCGCGCCGCCTCAGCTTCCCCGGCGCGCGCCGTCGCGAGACGCCCGATTTCCTCCCGTTTCGCAGTCCCCTCGGCTTCGGCTTCCGCCAGCTGCGCGGAAAGGCGCCCGATTTCTTCCTGCGCCGCTGCAATATCCGAGCGCGCCGTCTCCGCCTCGGCGGCGCGGCCTGCCTCGGCTTGCTTCAACCGCTCGGCGAGGCGCCCGATTTCCGTCTCCGCCGCCGCCAGCGCCCGTTCCAGCGACGCAATGTCGGACTTCGCCGCCTCGGTCTCCCCGGCGCGCGCGGCCTCCAGCCGGGCGATTTCCTCCTGCCCGGCCGTCCGCCCCGCCTCGGCATCCGCCAGCCGGGTCGAGAGGCGGCCGATCTCGATCTCCGCGGCGGCCAGTGCCTTCTTCATCGCGGCGATGTCGGCCTCTGCCACTTCGGTCTTGTCCGCGAGCGCCGTCTTCAGCCGGGCCGCTTCCTCATTCGCCTGGGCAAGCGCACGGCGCGCCTCGCCCAGCGCCGCCTTGAGCCGGTTGGCCTCGGCGGCCTGCGCGTCGCCCTCGGTCCGGAGAGCGGCGAGCTCGTCCTCCAGCACCCCGCGCGCCGCCATGAGGCCGGCGATCGTTCGATTGAGTTCGCCAAGTTTCTCCGCCTGCGCCGCGACGTCCTCCCGGCTCGCCAGCAGCGCGGTATTCAGGCGTTCGACCTCCTCCGCGCGGCCTGCCGACTCCGCCTGCACCGCCTCGATCCGGACCTTGAGGGCCTCCGCCTCCCGGTCGCGCGCCGCCAGCCGTTCGAGATTGGCGGCAAGCAGGCGTTGCGCTTCGGCAAGCGCCTTGTCGACATCGCTTTTCTGCTGGCGGGATTGGGAAAGCGCGGCTTCCAGCGCATCGCGGCTGCGCTGGAGCGCGATCAAATTGCGCTCGAGGCGTTCGATCTCGCTCGCCTGGACCTGCACCCTGTCCCGGTCGGCGGCGGCGCTGTCCATCAGCCGGGCGAAGTCCTCGCGCACCAGCTCCACCGTGCCGGCGGCCTGCTCCGCCTGCGCCGTCATCGCGTCCAGCTTGCCGGCATAGTCGTCGCGCGCCGCTGTCACGATGCGCAATTCCGAGTTGAGCCCCTCCAGGTCGTCGCGCAGGTCGGCATTGGTCGATTGTTCGAGCGCCAGCATCTCGGCGAGTTCGGCGAGCTCGCGGTTGAGCCGCGTCAGCGCCGCATCGCGCCCGGACAGGGCCTCGTTCAGGAAGAACTGGGCCAGCACGAACACCATGACCAGGAAGACGACAACCATCAACAGGCTCGCCAGCGCATCCACGAAGCCCGGCCAGGTATTGATGTCCCGTCTGCGTCTTCTCGTCCTGCCCGCCATGTCGGTGCCGGTTGCCGGAGTCCTCCCGGATCAGAGGCCCAGGATATCGCGCATGGAGTAAAGGCCCGGCGGCTTGCCCGCCGACCAGCGCACCGCCCGGAGCGCGCCCCGCGCGAAGAGCGACCGGTCCATGCAGCGATGCGTGAATTCGAGCCGTTCGCCCTCGCTCACGAACATCACCGTGTGCTCGCCCACCACATTGCCGCCGCGCAAGGTCGCGAAGCCGATATCGCCGGCGCGGCGCGCGCCGGTATGGCCTTCGCGGCTCCATTGCGCCACCGCGTCCAGATCGACGCCGCGCCCGGCCGCCGCCGCCCGGCCGAGGCCGACCGCCGTGCCCGAGGGCGCGTCCACCTTGTGCTTGTGGTGGATCTCCATGATCTCGATGTCGTATTCGTCGCCGAGCAGGCCCGCCATGCGCTCGACGGCCGCGAACAGCGCGTTCACGGTAACGCTCATATTGGGCGCATAGACGATCGGCAGGCTCTCCGCCGCCCTGGCGAGCGCCGCCTCCTGCCCGGCATCGAGGCCGGTGGTGCCGATGACATGGCGCGTGCCGGCCGCGGCCGCCATCGCCGCATGCTCGACCGTCGGGCCGGGCAGGGTGAATTCGATCGCCGCGTCCGCAGCCTCGAAGACCGCCGCCGCATCGTCGCCGATGGAGATGCCGCCGCCGAGGTCGCGCCCGATGGCCGGATGGCCCGGCGCTTCGCAGGCCGCCGCAAGCTCCAGATCGTCGGCCGCCTGCACCAGTTCCACCAGCAGCCCGCCCATGCGCCCGCCGGCGCCGATGATGCCAATCCGCATTTCCGTCCTCCGGCTCTTGCGGCTATAGGGCAGCATGTAGCATGAAACGGCCTGAAATGACCGAAACTCGTATCTATGTCATCGGCAACGAGAAGGGCGGCACCGGCAAATCGACGGTGGCCTTCAACCTCGCTGTCGGACTGTTGCGCGCCGGCAAATCCGTTGGCTGCATCGATCTCGACCCTCGCCAGGCGACTCTTGCCCGCCAGGTGGAAAACCGCCGCGCCTATGCGGAGCGCACCGGCACCGCCTTGCCGGTGCCGGAAGCCGAAATCGCGGACGGGCCGGACGCACTCGACCGGGCGCTGGACGCGCTGGCGGGCCGCCACGACGCCGTGGTGGTCGATACGCCGGGCCGTCCCGACCCGGCGGCCCGGGATGCGCACAGCCATGCGGATGTGCTCATCACGCCGCTGAACGACAGCCATGTCGATCTCGACCTGATCGGCCGGCTGGACCCCGGCACGCGCACCGCCGCCAGGCCCGGCGTCTATGCCGAGCTGGTCTGGCAGCAGCGCATGATGCGCGCCAAGTCCGGACGCAAGGCGCTTTCCTGGATCGTGATGCTCAACCGGGTGCGCCAGGTCGAGTCCCACAATACGCGCGAAGTCCGCAGCCTGCTGCAGAACCTCGCCAAGCGCTTCGCCTTCGACATCGCGCCGGGATTCGGGGAACGGACGATCTTCCGCGAGATGTTCCCGGACGGCCTCGGCCTGATGGACCTGCGCCAGCCGGGCATCGAGCGGGTGCTCTCCATGAGCCATGTCGCGGCGCGCAACGAGGTGCGCCGCCTGCTCGACATGCTGGGCGTGCCGCCGATCTAGCTCGTACCGCCGACGCCTCAGCGCCCGTCGCGGTGCCATGCCTCCCTGTCGAAGGCGACATGGTCGCCGAAGAAGTGGACGGCGCGGTCGAGGCCGCGAATGTCCGCAGCCGAATAGGTCCGGCTCGGGGCGTCGAGTTTCTCGGCGCGAGCGCGCGAATCCACCCAGGGCTCGGCGGATTGCAGCGTGCTCTGCCGCTGCACCACGTCCCAGATGTAGTAGTGGTGCGGGATGACGACACGGGGCCGGAGCGTGTCGATGATGTGTTCGGTCATCCCGAAGCCCATGACATGCTGCGAGCCGTCCACGGGCAGGAGTGCGATGTCGATCCGCCCGAGCGCCTCCCAGACCTCCGGCGGCGGATTGTGCCGGTTGTCCCCCCAGTGGAGGATGCGCAACCCGCCCGTCTCGACCGTAATCGGGCAATTGTCCCAGGAGCGCGGATTGTCCGGCGGCTCGATGCTCGTTCCGCCGAACGCCGCATGGATTTTCTTGAAATCGTAGAGCGCCGCGCTCGAGTCCGTAGCGTGCTTGTCCGCAATGCCGCTTATGACGACATCGGCGAACTCATACCGGCCGATCGGCCGGTCCAGCAGCACATGCGCATCCAGCCGGTGTAGCGCGTCATGGTCGAAATGCGCATGGGTGGACGCGCCGATATCCACGGCCGTCACCGGGAAGTCGTGGAAATACCAGTCCCAGCGGCGCGAGGGATGGTTTCGCCAGGGATCGACCATGACGCTCACGCCTTTCGGCGAGGCGATCCGGAAGGCCGAACTGCCGAAATAGGCGATCTCGACCGGCCCCTCGCGCGCCGGCGAGCCGTCGGCCTGCCGCTCCATCATCCGGTTGTGGTTGCTCGTCATCTGCCAGGCGGCCAGGCCCGTATCGATATCGGTCATCGTTCGTCCATCGCTTGTGGAGTCCGTGCCCGTCCCGCTCAGGCGTTGTCGCGGTCCTCGCGCCAGAGGCCGAGCTTTTCCTGTACCGCGCGGTCGGAGAAGCTGAACAGCACGGCATCCGTCCGGGCGCTGTGCCTGACCTCCCGCCAGCTCGGCACGACGAAAATGTCGCGCGGCCCCCAGGAAAAGACCGCCTCATCGCCGATCCGGGTCTCGCCGCTGCCCTCGACCGCGGCGAACACGGTCGCGTCGGTCGCCCGGTAGCTTGCGGTCTCGAAGCCGGCCGGCAGCAATTGCAGATGCGCGGCGATGGTCGCCATGGCGTAGCCGCCGTCCACCGGGTTGGCATAGCGCAGCTTCAGCCCGTGGCAGGGGTCCCAGGCGTCGCGCCGGCGCATCGCCTCCAGCGCCTCGCGCGAGCGGGCGTAAGGGTAGTTGAACACCGGCGAGGCCAGCGAGCCGGGCCGCGCCGGGACGATCGCTGTGGCGGGGGCCGCCGTTGCGTCGCGATCGGGGTCGAAGACGTTCATGGGGCGCGGCCTCCCGGGGCGGGTGCGGAGGGCGGAGCATGGCAGCATGTCATACACGATAAAATATATAATCCGGGGTAACGAGGTGCCGATGGCTGCGCGACCGCCCTGCTTACCCACCCGGGAGGCCAGGTTGGCAGCCGTGCCATAAACTAATGTTATGGTTGTTATGTTCACTTGACATAACGAAGCCGGGTGGCAAACTGCAATATGGAACGCTGTTTGGTTTGCCTGCGGTCAACGGTTTTTGGCACCGCTCCAACCGGCAAATGGAGGACATCATGAACGCCGCCACCCTGCTGAAGACCGCAACCGCCCTTCCGCTCGTCGCCCTGCTGGCCTTGGCCGGCTGCGGAGGAGGCGGTGGAGGAGGCACTGCCGGCGGCCCGCAGAAGCCCGGTGGAACTGCCGGTCTTATGCCAGCTACGGGCCTGCATATCGGCGAGGCCGATGCGAATACCGGGGCTACGACGCTGTCGTCGACGCTTCATCGAAATAACAGCACGGGTCGCAGCTCGATCATGGACGATGCCTATGTCGCTTCGCTTTCCAGTGACGGCAGCGGCGGGTTTCGAGTGACTTACGTTATCGACGGCCAAGAGAGTAGCGTCGATTTCGACAGCGCCGACTTCGGAGCAGGAGGCTCCCCGAGTGAGTACTACAAACGGATGCCAAATGGCGACGAGTTTTGGCTCTGGTCTAATCCAGCTAATCGAAGTTGGACTGGCGACCATTATACGCAATATGGTTTTGATACTTGGCGCCCGGGCGGTATCAGGGGATACATCACCGACGGAACGAGAACCGAAGCAGGCGATCTTCCAGGTGGATCTGCGACCTATATTGGCGAGATGTTTGGAGATATGTTCGATAATACGGTCGGCAGTGTTTCCATCTCCCGGGCGCGCACACGCACCTCCGGCTATTTGGCACTGACGGTGAATTTTGCCGACGGGTCTCTGGGTGGTCGTATTTTCAACCTTCAGGTGCGAGGCCCCGGGGATTCTGAATACAGCAATATCTCCGCGACATCGCGAATCGATATCGAAAACGGCCGCTTGAATGATAAGGGTCAGTTCACCGCGGAGCTGACCGGTGTGGAGGACGACTCAAATATTCTCCCTGAGGACAGCGTACGCGGCTTCGAAGGAGATGTGTTGGGAGAGTTTTACGGGCCTGACGCAGGAGAGGTCGCTGGTGTGTTCAACGCCAAGCGCGCTGGGAACGGTCTGGATCAAGAGATTGTCGGACGATTCGGCGGCAATAGAGCTGTCGGTGCCGATGCAATCGTGACGGGCGTGAACCGTCTGGTCGCAGAGGGCCGAACGGTAGCGGTTGCCGATGACGGCATGGCACGGATCGAGAGGACTGCCAGCGGTTGGACCGCTACCATGGATGGGCAGACGGTCGAGTTCAGCGATAGCGACTATAACGTGCACCCGCAGTTGCCGTTTGCATACGTAAACATGCCGGCAACCGATGCTGCGGCATTTCTGGAGTCATCGACAAGGGGATTCCGAGGAAATTCGGAATTTGATTACTTCGACGTGAAACGATGGGCATACGCCAACCTCGTAGCGGGCACAGATACTTCCACCATTGAAGTGGAAGATTACGTTTCGAGCAAATTCTTTTATGCGGTGCACGGAACCCGAACGCCAGAAGGGTCGATGCCGGCGACGGGTACCGCAAGTTATGGCGGAAGAATGTTTGCTTACTCGTGGGCGAGCGATGATGCGGTGTTGGTGGGTGATACAGACGGGTACAGAGCCAAAGTGGCATTGACGGCCGATTTTGCCAGCGCCGGTATTTCGGGTGAGGTCAGCGAGCTGATGAGTCGCCCAGCCTCGTCCAATTCGTTCACGCCGGCAATGGGCGGAGCGACATTCAATGCCGCGATCACCGGCAATCGGCTGACGGCGAACGACCTTGCGGGAACCGGCGCCCTGTCCGGTTTCCAGAATGGCTCCGTCGAGGGAGCGTTCTTCGGTCCCGCCGCCGAAGAGGTCGGTGGCGTGTTGGATGCTGTCGATACGGCAAACAACCGGTTGCTGATGGGATATTTCGGTGCCGACAAGCAATAAGCGCCTAGCATGACTACGGGATAGCAGGACCACGGTCTTGCTGTCCCGGTGCTCCATCGTGCAGGCATTTGCTGTGGGGGTTCTGGCGGTCTTGCTGATGATCGCCGCCACCCCCGCTTTTCCCGATACAGCGGCCCCTGCCTCCGATGGAACGGAGGCAGGGTCGAAGACGTTTCACGTTCCGGCCCTGCAGGTCGTGCGGGTGCTGATGAACGCAGAGCGGTGGCGTGAAGCGCGGGATATTCTGGAGCGGCTGAAGCCGAAGGACGAGGAAGAGCAGATCGAGCGGCTGTTCCTGCTCGGCAGCGCGGAAGTCCGGCTCGGCTTGCTGCCTGAGGCCGCGGAGCGCTTCGAGGCGATCCTCGCCATCCGGCCGGGCCTGACCAGGGTTCGTCTGGAGTTGGCGCAAGTTTACCATCTGCTCGGACGCGACGAGAAGGCCCGGTTTCATTTCGAGGCCTCGCTTGCGGATGAGTTGCCGTCTTCGGTCGAGGGCGCGGTCGAGGCTTATCTCGACCGGATCGATGCGCGCAAGCGCTGGTCGGTCTCGCTGTCGCTGGCCGTCCTGCCCGAGAGCAATCCGGTGAAGCGTACGGACCGCGAGGAGGTACGCGTCGGCAGCGTGCCCTTCCGGCTGAACGAGGATGCGCGGGAGGCCTCGGGAACCGGCCTGCTGCTCAGCACCGGGGCACAATACTCGCCGGTGCTCTCCGACGACTGGCGTGGCGTGCTCGCCGCCTCTGCGGCAGCCAAGCTTTACGGGAAATCCGACTGGAACGACATCTCGGTGCAGGGCGACGTCGGGGTTGCCCGGCTGTTCGGCCGGGGCAGCGCGTCGGGCGGCCTTCGCCTCGGACGGCGCTGGCTCGGCGGAGAGCAATACAGCACCGGGATCGGCCCCTGGGCGCGCGGACGCCTGCGCCTCCTGCCGGTCCTCCGGCTCGATGCTGCGCTCGGCGCCGACCGCCGCAATCATCCGGAGCAGCCCGGCCTGGACGGATGGACGGTCAATCTGCGCCCCGGCCTGGACTATGCGCTCAGTTCCGGAACGACACTCCGCACCGAGCTCGACCTGGAGCATGTAAGCGCCCGCGAGGACCGCCATGGCAGCCGCTTGGGCGGGCTCGCCGTCACGCTCTCCCATGCCTTTCAGGGCGGCTTCTCCGTTTCGCCCCGGATTGCCGCCAACTGGCGACGCTATACGGACAAAGACCCGCTGTTCCGGAAGACGCGCTCGGACCGGCAGGCGCGCGTCTCCGTGAACCTGCTTCACCGCGCGCTGCAAGTTCGGGGTTTCGCTCCCTATATCGGCTATTTCTACGAATGGAACCGGTCCAACATCCCGATCAATGCCTATCGCAACCATGGTGGCGTGTTGGGGATATCCAGGACCTTTTAGTGCGGTATCCGATCTAATGGGACCGGGACGAAAGGTATGCCAACACTGTCGCCCCGGCCTCTGAGCCGGGGCCCAGTCGAGCCTCATGCTCCGACTTCGAGAGACTGGACCCCGGATCGCCGCTGGCGCGGCGTCCGGGGTGACAATAGGGGGTGTCTTGCAGGCGTCGGTTCAAAATGATCGAACCATGCTCTAGCGCTCGCCCCAGTCTCCTGAGACAGAATTCTTAATGCCGCGAATGACGACATCGGCGAACTCATACCGGCCGATCGGCCGGTCCAGCAGCACATGCGCATCCAGCCGGTGTAGCGCGTCATGGTCGAAATGCGCATGGGTGGACGCGCCGATATCCACGGCCGTCACCGGGAAGTCGTGGAAATACCAGTCCCAGCGGCGCGAGGGATGGTTTCGCCAGGGATCGACCATGACGCTCACGCCTTTCGGCGAGGCGATCCGGAAGGCCGAACTGCCGAAATAGGCGATCTCGACCGGCCCCTCGCGCGCCGGCGAGCCGTCGGCCTGCCGCTCCATCATCCGGTTGTGGTTGCTCGTCATCTGCCAGGCGGCCAGGCCCGTATCGATATCGGTCATCGTTCGTCCATCGCTTGTGGAGTCCGTGCCCGTCCCGCTCAGGCGTTGTCGCGGTCCTCGCGCCAGAGGCCGAGCTTTTCCTGTACCGCGCGGTCGGAGAAGCTGAACAGCACGGCGTCGGTCTGGGCGCTGTGCCGGACCTGCCGCCAGCTCGGCACGACGAAAATGTCGCGCGGCCCCCAGGAAAAGACCGCCTCATCGCCGATCCGGGTCTCGCCGCTGCCCTCGACCGCGGCGAACACGGTCGCGTCGGTCGCCCGGTAGCTTGCGGTCTCGAAGCCGGCCGGCAGCAATTGCAGATGCGCGGCGATGGTCGCCATGGCGTAGCCGCCGTCCACCGGGTTGGCATAGCGCAGCTTCAGCCCGTGGCAGGGGTCCCAGGCGTCGCGCCGGCGCATCGCCTCCAGCGCCTCGCGCGAGCGGGCGTAAGGGTAGTTGAACACCGGCGAGGCCAGCGAGCCGGGCTCATGGTCCACCGGCAGGAGCCCCTGTCCGTAGCGGGCGAGGCTGTCGCCCTCGGGACGCGAGAGCGGCTGGCGGTCGTCGCCGAGCCGCTCCGCGAAGGAGGCGTCGAAGAACTGCACCATCGGGATGTCGAGCCCGTCGAGCCAAATCATCGGGCGGTCGGAGTCGTTGCCGTGGTCGTGCCAGGTCCAGTGCGGGGTGATGACGAAATCGCCTTCCGCCATGGTCGTGCGCTCGCCGTCCACCGCGGTGTAGGCGCCTTCGCCCTCAACCACGAAACGCAGCGCCGACTGGCTGTGGCGGTGCGCCGGCGCGACCTCGCCGGGCAGCACCAGTTGGAGCCCGGCATAGAGCGAGGTGGTGATACGCGAGGTGCCCCGGAGGCCCGGGTTTTCCAGCACCAGCACGCGGCGCTCGGCCTCCGCCGCGCTGATGATGCCGCCCGACTCCATGACAGGGCCGCGCACCTCTTCCCAGCGCCAGAGCGCCGGTTGGCACGCGCTTGCGGGCTCGGGCGTGATCAACCCGGCCATGACCTCCCAGAGCGGCGCCAGGTTTTGCGCCCCGATTTCCTCGTAGAACGCCGCCCGCTCCGTCATCGCCGCCTCCGCCGGAATTGCGGATCGACCATACTCCGGCCGGGACAAATTCCGAAGGTCGCCTTCGGGATGCAACGCATGGCGGCAATCCGTGACCGTTGCCCTTGACCGGAGCCAAGTGCAAATATATGCACGATGGAAACAAACACGCGGCGCGTCCGGCAGAGGCTCGAACGGGACGGATGGTATCGTCACCCTGCCTCGCCATCGCAATCTGTCGCCCGCCGTCGTCCGTTCCATCGCCAGGAAGGCGCAGTGGACGGATCGGGAAGGCTCCGCGAACTCGGAAGAGGGAAGCTGACATGGCCCGGTATCCTGCGCTCATCGACGGCGAGAGCGACGCTTACGGCGTCACATTTCCCAATTTGCCCGGAATCGTGGCGATGGGTGCGACGCTGGACGAAGCGCTGGTCCATGCCGAAGAAGCGCTCTCGGATGCCTCCGCCGAGGCCGAAAGCGAGGGCCTTGCCCTCGAATCGCCGAGCGCCATCGAAGAGGTGGCGGTTCCTGCCGGCTCCGCGCTGGCATCGGTTCCCGTCATCCGTCCGTCGCCCAAACGCGTTCGCGCCAACCTGACCTTGAGCGAGGGCGTCGTCGAGTTCATGGACCAGGAAGCGCGGCGGCGCGGCATGACGCGCACTGCCTTTGTCGAGTGGATGGCTCGCAGGATCGCACGGGCCGGCGGATAAGCGCGGCGCTCGCGCGCCCGTTCAACCGTTAGCTGTCTCACGGCCACACAGACGACCGCAGGACGCCTCCAATTAGCGGCGGAACCGATACGCAAGTCGGGTACAATGCGACCGCCCGCATATTTCCGGCAGAACAATGGCACTGAGGTCCGCAGGACCGGTCGATCCGGGAGGAATCATGAAGCACGCAAAGGAAAAATCCGGTCTTCGCCCAATGCGGACGTTATCTGCCGGTTCGCCTGCTGCCCTGTCCCGGATTGCGGCGGTCCTCGCCGTTCTGACAGCGTCTTTCTTCCTGCTGTATCCCGATGCGGCGCAGGCGGCCGCCGAGGCGGAGACGAAATTCGTCCTCGACAGCTTCGCCTTCCTCGTCTGGGGCGCGCTCGTCATGTGGATGTGCGCCGGTTTCACCATGCTCGAATCGGGCTCCGTGCGCACCAAGAACGCCTCGGTCATCTGCCTGAAGAATATCGGCCTCTATTCGATCGCCGGGCTGACCTTCTACTTCATCGGCTACAACGTCATGTATGTCGGCGTCGAGGAAGGCGGCTGGATCGGGACCTTCTCGCTCTTCTACGGCACGTCCGCGGACGAGATCGCATTGCTGGGCGGCGACGCATCGAAGGCGGAGGCCGTTATCGGCAACGGCTACGCCGTCATGTCCGACTGGTTCTTCCAGATGGTCTTCGTGGCGACGACGGCCTCCATCGTGTCCGGCGCGCTGGCGGAACGGGTCCAGCTCGTCTCGTTCTTCGTCTTCATCGCGATCCTGACCGCTATCGTCTATCCCATCGTCGGCGCCTGGACCTGGGGCGGCGGCTGGCTCGCCGAGATGGGCTTCCAGGACTTCGCCGGCTCCACCATCGTCCACTCGACCGGAGGCTGGGCGGCGCTCGCGGGTGCAGTGATCGTCGGGCCCCGCAGGAACAAGTTTCGCGCAGACGGCAGCGCGAGGGTCACGCCGCCGTCGAATGTGCCGGCCGTCACTCTCGGCGTCTTTATCCTCTGGCTCGGCTGGTTCGGTTTCAACGGCGGCTCGCAGCTTGCGCTCGGCAGCGCGGCCGATGTCGTGGCGCTCGCCAACATCCTCGCCAACACCAATCTCTCCGCCGCCGCCGGCGTGCTGGCCGCGCTTGCCCTGGCGCGGCCGCTATTCGGGCGCATCGACCTGCTGGCGGGCCTGAACGGCGCCATCGGCGGGCTCGTCGCGATCACCGCCGGGCCGGACATCGTCGAGCATTACTGGGCGGTCGTCATCGGCCTGGTCGGCGGCGCGGTCACGGTGGCCGGCCTGAAGGTGCTGGAGATCCTGAGGATCGACGATGTCGTGGGCGCGATCCCGGCGCATCTCTTCGCCGGCGTCTGGGGCACGATGGCGGTCTGCATCGCGGCGGGCGGCGACGTGCTGGTCCAGCTTACCGGCGTGCTTGCCGTCGGCGCGTTCGTCTTCGGCTCATCGCTCCTGATCTGGGCGTGCCTCAAATACACGATGGGCGCGCGCGTGTCCGACACGGTCGAGCAACTCGGCCAGGACGCCGCCGAGCTCGGCATCGAGGCCTATCCGGAATTCGTGCTGATGCCGGAGGTGGACGACGACTGACGGGACGGGCGGCGTTCGCCGGGCGCCGCCTCCGTCAGGCCATGCCGGCTTCGACGCGGGGGTCGGCGCCGGCGCGGTCTTCGGCCGCTTCCGCAAGCGCCGGGTCGGGGTTGCGCGGAAGCTGGATCATCACGCGCAGGATCTGGTCGCCGCGCGCACCTCCCGCAGGGTCGGGCACGCCCTTGCCCTTCAGCCGGAGCCGGGCGCCGGAACTCGTCATCGGCGCGATCCGCACCGTCACCGGGCCGTCCAGCGTCGGCGCGCGCACCTTGCCGCCCCGGACCGCCTCGGCAAGCGAGACCGGCAGATCGACCAGGATCGTGGGTCCCTCGCGGCGGAACCAGGCATGGGGCTCGACCGCAATCTCGACCTCCGCATCGCCGGGCGGGCCGCTGGAAGCACCGGGCTCGCCCCGCCCGGCCAGGCGCAGCCGTGCGCCGTCCTCGGTTGCCGGCGGCACGCTGAGCGCGATGCTCCGCCCCGATTTCAGCGTGAGCCGCACCGTGCCGCCCTTCACCGCGTCGAGGAAAGGCACCGTGACCCGGTAGCGCGTATCGGCCCCCCGCCGCGGGCGATTGCGGAAGCCGGAGAAGATGTCGCCGAACAGGTCTCCGGGATCGAACCCGGCATGCCCGCCAAAGCCGCCGAACGACGCCCGCTCGCGGCCCTCGGCGTCGATCTCGCCCCGGTCGAACCGGGCGCGCTTCTCCGGATCGCCCAGCAGGTCCCAGGCGGCGGCAGCCTCCTTAAACCGCGCTTCGGCCTTCCGGTCGCCCGGATTCCGGTCCGGATGGTCCTCCTTGACGATGCGCCGGTATGCCCGCTTCAGCGTCTGTGCATCGGCGTTCCGGGAGCAGCCGAGAACCGCATAGGGGTCGCGCATCAGGCCGCGGGCTGAACGATCTTCCAGCTTCCGTCCGGCTGGCGGCAGGCCGTGCCGTAGGCGGTCTGCTCTTCGCCGCCGACAATGATGCCGGTCTGGAATTCCCGGCAATAGTTGCCGGTGTCCTGCTGCCAGGTGCGCGTCGGCACCACCCAGCCGGAGTTGCCGCTGTCCGGGTTCTCCCATTCCGACCGCTCGCCGGTGCGCGCGCGCTCCAGCGCGCCCTCGGTCGTCTGCTCGGCGACGATGCGGTCGGCCTCGTCCAGGTCGCGGCCGAGCCTGCTGCCGAGCATGGCGCCGAGCAGCGTGCCGGCGGCGATGGCCACCTTGCGCCCGCGGCCCTTGCCGACCTCATTGCCGAGCACCGCCCCGCCGACGCCGCCGACGATGGTGCCGATGGTCTGCTTAGGACCCTGCCCCGGGTCGCAGGCCGCCAGCAGGAAGACGGCTGCCGCGACAGTCAGTACAAGTTTCATCGGAAGACCGCCCTTCTTCGGCCGGGAACCGCGTGCTTGCCTGCGCGGCGTCCCGGCGTATTGTGGATATCCATCCTCCAATAAGGTGTCTCAGGAGCGGTTCGTCAAGGGATGCACGGAGCGGCAGAGGACGAAATCGGCAGGAATCCGGTGCTCGCAGTCGGGCGCTGGATCGAGGAGGCCGAGGCCTGCGAGCCGGTGGACGCCACCGCCGCCGCGCTGG
The DNA here is from genome assembly GCA_965261985.1 of Alphaproteobacteria bacterium. Lineage (GTDB taxonomy): Bacteria > Pseudomonadota > Alphaproteobacteria > Bin95 > Bin95 > Bin95. Next base: position 625,606 of record OZ253490.1, on the reverse strand, counting down.
CTACGGTGGGCGCGGACGGCATGCCGTCCTGCCGCATCGTGCTGGTCAAAGCGGTCGAGCCGGACGGGCTCGTCTTCTACACCAACTACGAAAGCCGCAAGGGGCGCGAGCTCGCAGACCGGCCGCTGGCGGCGCTGACCTTCCACTGGCGCGTGCTGGATCGGCAATTGCGGGTCGAGGGCCGGGTCTCGCAGGTCGAGGGCGCGGTCTCCGACGCCTATTTCGCAAGCCGCGAGCGCGGCAGCCGGATCGGCGCCTGGGCGTCCCGCCAGTCGGAGCCGGTCGCCGACCGCGTGGCGCTCGAGGCGCGCGTTGCCGAGATGGAAGCGCGGTTCGGCGAGGCCGACATTCCGAGGCCGATCTTCTGGGGCGGCTTCCGGCTCCGGCCCTCGCGCATCGAGTTCTGGTGCCGGGGGGAGCACCGCCTGCACGACCGCATCGTCTGCCGTGCCGAGAGGGGCGTGTGGACGAGAGAGAGGCTCCAGCCATGATTACCCAACGCGAGCTCGACCACTACCGCGATTTCGGCTTCATCCGTCCGCAACCCCTGCTGACGGCCGCGGAAGCCGCCCGCTGCCGCGAGGCCTGCGAACGCTCCTGCATCGAGGTGAAGCACGAATTCGGGCGGCGCCATGCGGACAACCGCGTCAAGCCCTACCTGCTGTTCCCCTGGGCGGCGGAACTCATCCGCCATCCGGGCCTGCTGGATATGGTGGAGGCTGTCATCGGCCCCGACATCCTGGTCTACCACACCACCGTGTGGATCAAGGAGGCCGGGAGCGAAGCCTTCGTGCCCTGGCACCAGGACGCGACCTATTTCGGGCTGGACCCGCTGGAGCATGTGACCGCCTGGGTCGCGCTCACCCCATCGACAAGCGAGATGGGCTGCCTCCGGCTGTTGCCCGGCTCGCACCGCGAGGGCCAGTTGCAGCATCGCGACCGGAAGGAAGACGAGCGCGTCATGCTTTCGCGCGGCCAGACCGTTCAACGCGGCGTGGACGAGGCCCGCGCCGTGGACCTGGAGATGGCGCCGGGCGAGGTCTCCTTCCACCACACGCTCGCCATGCACAGCTCCGGCCCGAATCGCTCGACCGGATGGCGCATCGGCATCGGCATCAGCTACATCCCGGCCCATGTCCGCCATGTGTCGCCGGTGCGGCTCACGGCCTCGCTGGTGCGCGGCCGGGACCGCCATGGTTATTTCGACCCGGAGCCGCGCCCGGAACCCGGTGGCGAGGAGGCCGCCGCCGCCGCCCACGCCGACAGCATGGCCCGCTACTGGCGCGCCTCGGAGAGCATCCCGGAGATGCGGGGCATCCACTGAGGACGAGCGAAGGCAGGGCACCCGGGAAAGCGCGGTAAGCTCTTTACAGAAGACGGCATGCAGGGCCGTTTCGCTGCCGCGCGGCGATATTCGCAGCAACTTCGCGCGCGGCGAATACCGGCGTTCTCGATAAGGGACTCATGGCGGGGGAGTCCCGCAGGCATGGGTTTCCGGCTCGATGGCCGGCCCCTTCAACTGTCACCCCGGCCTTCCTCAATTGTCACCCCGGCCCCCGAGCCGGGGTCCAGCACCGCCCTTGAAACCCGGCAACGCCCCGGCAGGCTGGACCCCGGATCGGCGCTGACGCGCCGTCCGGGGTGACAAAGGGGGGGATAGACGCGCCCTTCGGGCCGTGACATCGGTGAGAATTCCGGGCCGGCCGCGCCGGGAATTTGACATGGGGGAAGCCGTGGTAAGATGGGAGTAGAGGACAGGCGGCTTGCGGGGCCGCCTTTTCGATTCCGCAACCCCAAGGCTGCCCCACCGATGCAAATGCAATCGGAAAGGTACAGGAGACGTGCGCCCTGCGCTTGGCTCGCGCGCGCAACCAGGCGCGCGGACCGCGCCGGCGCGGACGCGGGCGCGCGCGCCCACGCGACACGCGAAACAGGGACGCGCCACAGGCAAGCCGGCGGCGATGCAAACGGAACGGAAGCGGAAGGAGGAACGATATGCAGGATGCAGACGGGTGGCGCTTCGGCGAGGCAGGCGGAGAGGGGCGGGGCGGCGGCGAAACATGACATTTCATGACATGCCCCGGCAGCCGCGCCGCACCGCCTCTATCGGAGCCCGGTCATGCGCTCATCGGTTCCGGGCCATGAACGGCGGTATAACCCGGTTTTCTCACGAAGGTCACGGCCTGCAAATACGGTTGTCCTGCGTCTGCCCCGTTGACGGCGAAGCCGGGGCTTGCGCTGGACTTCCGGCGGTTCTGCGCTAGATTGGAAGGCGCGATGACGGTGGCCGATACAGACATCCGGGAACGACTGCGCGGGGCGGGATTGCGCCCGACGCGGCAGCGGCTCGGGCTGGCGCGGCTGCTGTTCGCCGGGGCCGAGCGCCATGTCCACGCCGAGGAACTGAGCCGGGAGGCGCGAGAGGCGGGTGTGCGCGTCTCGCTGGCGACCGTTTACAACACGCTGCACCAGTTCGTGGATGCCGGCCTGCTGCGCCGGGTGGATGTGGAGCCGGGTCGCGCCTGCTTCGACACCAACCTCTCCGGCCACCACCATTTCTACGATACCGGCACGGGCGAGCTGATCGATTTCGACGCCGGGGAGGTCGGCATTTCCGGCCTGCCGCAAGCGCCGGGCGGCAAGACGGTCGAGCGCATCGACCTGGTGGTCCGCATCCGCTAGCGGCGGCGCGAAGCATGACATTTCATGACACATCGCATGGGGTCTTCCAGGCCGGGGGAACGCCGCAATCCGGAACCGGTCCTGCGGGGCCGCCGCCGCCGGTGGACAAGGATTGTTAGAACTATTCCAACCTGTTGACTAACCCGCACCGGCACCCTACAAGTGCGGCCGCCGACAGCTTCCGGGGGGCGCCTTTGCGAGGCTGGGACCCGTGGGGACTGGCGTGCATGCACGATGAACAGGAACGGACGCCAGCGCTCAAGGGAATTAGAGCCGAACGGAGCGGGCGAATTGGGAACTCGATCGGAGGGAAAATGAACACCGCAAGCAAGTGCCCGGTGATGGGCGCCGCGCACCAGGCCGTTGGCGAGACAGCAAACCAGCACTGGTGGCCGAACAAATTGAACCTGCGGGTCCTCCGCCAGAACCACCCCGAGGCCGATCCCAACGGCGAGGCGTTCGACTACGCCGAGGCGTTCAACAGCCTCGACTTCAACGCCCTGGCGAAGGACGTCGATGCGCTGATGACCGACTCGCAGGACTGGTGGCCGGCGGACTACGGCCACTACGGCCCGCTCTTCATCCGCATGACGTGGCACGCCGCGGGCACCTACCGCATCGACGACGGGCGCGGTGGCGGGGGCTGTGGCGACCAGCGCTTCGCGCCCCTCAACAGCTGGCCCGACAATGTGAACCTCGACAAGGCGCGCCGGCTGCTCTGGCCGGTCAAGCAGAAATACGGCCGGAAGATCTCCTGGGCCGACCTGCTGATCTTCGCCGGAAACCGCGCCCTGGAGACGATGGGCTTCAGGACCTTCGGCTTCGGCGGCGGCCGCGAGGACATCTGGGCGGCCGACGAGGACATCTACTGGGGTCCGGAGCGGGGGTGGCTTGACGACGAGCGCTATAGCGGCGACCGGGAACTGGCGAATCCGCTCGGCGCCGTCCAGATGGGCCTGATCTACGTCAACCCGCAGGGGCCGAACGGCAACCCGGACCCGATGGCGGCGGCCCGCGACATTCGCGAAACCTTCCGCCGCATGGCGATGAACGACGAGGAAACGGTCGCGCTGATCGCTGGCGGCCATACCTTTGGCAAGGCCCATGGCGCCGCAGACGAGAAGTACAAGGGGCCCGAGCCCGAGGGCGCCGCCGTCGAGCAGCAAGGCTTCGGCTGGACGAGCAGCCATGGCAGCGGCAAGGCCGGCGACCAGATCGGCAGCGGACTCGAGGGCGCCTGGACCGACGATCCGGCCGCTTGGGACAACGGCTACTTCGAGAACCTGTTCAAATATGAGTGGGAGCTGACGAAGAGCCCTGCCGGCGCGCAGCAGTGGACCCCGAAGAACGCCGAGGCGCAGGCGACGGTGCCGGACGCGCACGATCCGTCGAAGCGCCACGCGCCGATGATGCTGACGACCGACCTCGCGCTGATCGCCGACCCGGCCTACAAGGAAATCTCGAAGCGCTTCTACGAGAACCCGGACGAGCTTGCCGACGCCTTCGCGAGGGCGTGGTACAAGCTGCTGCATCGCGACATGGGGCCCGCCGCCCGCTATCTCGGCCCGTGGGTCCCGGAGGAGCAACTGCCTTTCCAGGACCCGGTGCCCGCGATCGCGCACGAACCGGTCGACGGTGCGGACGCCGCTGCGCTCAAGGGCAGGATCCTGGCCTCCGGCCTCACCGTCTCCCAGCTGGTCTCGACCGCCTGGGCCTCGGCCTCGACTTACCGCAACACCGACAAGCGCGGCGGCGCGAACGGCGCGCGTATCCGCCTGGCGCCGCAGGCGGGGTGGGACGTCAATGTGAGTTCCGGCGTATCGAAGGTGCTGGAGACCCTTGAGGGGATCCAGTGGGACTTCAACGGCGCGCAGGCGAACGGGAAAGCCGTCTCGCTCGCCGACCTGATCGTGCTGGGCGGCTGCGCGGCCGTCGAAGAGGCCGCGAAGAAGGCCGGGCACAGCGTGCAGGTCCCCTTCGCACCGGGGCGCACCGACGCCACAGAGGAGATGACCGACGCCGAATCCTTCGCGGTGCTGGAGCCGGCCGCCGACGGGTTCCGCAACTACCTGCAGAACGGCCGCGCGCTCTCGTCGGAGCACCTGCTGATGGACAAGGCGTTCATGCTGACGCTGTCCGCTCCCGAGATGACGGTGCTGCTCGGCGGCATGCGCGCGCTCGACGCGAATGCCGGGCAGTCCGGACTCGGGGTCTTCACCGACCGGCCCGGGACGCTGACCAACGACTTCTTCCGGAACCTGCTCGACATGGGGACGGAGTGGAAGGCGGCCTCGGACGCCGAGGACGTATTCGAGGGCCGCGACCGCGGGACGGGCGAACTCAAATGGACCGGCAGCCGCGTCGATCTCGTCTTCGGCTCCAACTCCGAGCTCAGGGCGCTCGCTGAGGTCTATGGGAGCGACGACGCCGGGCAGAAGTTCGTTCGCGACTTCGTCGCCGCGTGGGACAAGGTCATGAACCTCGACCGCTTCGACCTCGCCTGATCCCGGCGGAACGGCCGCGAGAGGCAAGACTCGCGCCGCGCGGTCGATCCGGGACCGCGCGGCGCCCTTGGGCTCCGCGAACCATCCGTTCAACTTTCCCATATTGCCGTCACGAGGTGAGCACAGTGACACGGCTTGAACAGGAACTGGATATTTTAGAATTGACGGGAACGACAGAAACGGCGCGGTTTTGAGCTAACGAATTTCGAAGAGAGGCTTCCTGTGCCTACCGTCTTTAACCATCGTGGGAACAGATTCTTTTTCTATTCCAATGAAGGGTCGCCCCGGGAACCTTTGCACGTTCACGTCAAGAAGGGCGCCAGCACGGCGAAGATCATGCTTGAACCGACTGTCCTTGTGATAGAGAGTCGTGGCTTCAACGCTCGGGATTTGCGGGTCTTGGTCGATCTGGCAGAAAGCAGGATCGACGCGATCCAAGAGGCATGGAATGACCATTTCGGCTGACCGCGTATCCTTCGACGGGGACTCCATGTGGGTCGCGCTTTCCGACGGACGGGTGTTGGGGGTGCCTCTCGCCTGGTTCCCCCGGCTCTGCCATGCGCCCCGGCTTGCTTTGGAGCGGTACGAGCTCAGTGCCGACGGCATCCACTGGGAAGAGCTCGACGAGGACATCTCGGTTTCGGGCCTGCTAGCCGGCCGCGGGGACCGGACCCGGCGGAAAGGCACAGTCGCAGCGGCTTGACGCGCCGTCCGGCGCCCATGCTCAGCTCGCGCCATGATCGCCGATCTCTTCAAGGCCTTCGCCCAGCTTTCGGACCCGCGCTTCCGGCGCGTCGTGCTGTTGTCCTGCCTGCTGGCCGCGCTGCTGCTGGCTGCGCTGGCGGCAGGCGCCGGCTGGGCGCTTGGCGGGCTTACCGGCACCGGCTGGCTCGATCTCGCGGCCGGCCTTGCCGGCGGGATTGCCGCGTTCGCAGCCGGCGCCATGCTGTTCCCGGCGGCCGCGGCCACGTTGCAGGGGCTCTTTCTGGAAAGCGCCACGCGGGCGGTCGAGGCCCGCCACTACCCGAATCTGGGGCCGCCCAACGCCCAGGGCTTTGGAGAAACCTTCCGCCAGGTGGCGTTCTTCGCCGGCGCAGCGCTCGGTATCAACCTTCTGCTGCTGCCGGTCTGGCTGTTCGTGCCGCCGCTCGGCCTCCTGCTGTTCTGGCTGGCGAACGGATGGCTTTGCGGGCGGGAATATTTCGAGGCCGCCGGGCTCCGCCGGCTCGATCCTGAGGCCGTGCGCGCGCTTCGCCGCCGCTACCGTTTCCGGGTGTGGTTCGCGGGCGTGGCAATCGCCTGGATGATGACCCTGCCGCTCGCAAACCTTGCCGCGCCCGCTGTCGGCACAGCATTCATGCAGCACCGCTTCGAACGCTTGCGGCGGCTCTGAGCGGCCGCGCGCCCCGCTCAGGTCACGCGGCTGCGCACATGGGCCGGCATGTCACCCACAACGACCTGCCCGCCGTCCCCGTTTTCGTGCCAGCAATAGTAGATGCGCAGGCATCGCGCCGGATCGCGGGTATTGCCGCCGCTCTTGATGTGCCAATCGGCCCGCAGACGCTTCCCCTGCCAGTCGAATTCGAACGAATCCCCGCCGCACCTATCGTTACGGACTTCGGAACCGGCCGGAACCGGGCCTTGGAGACCGTTTCCCGAGCCCTCCAGGCGAGAATGCCGGTATTCGTCGGCCAGCCAAAGCAGGCACTTCGCAGCAACGCCGACATCCTCGTACTGCGCTTTCTTGATCGAATTGCGAGCGCGACTGGAAAGCATCAGCTGTTCAGCGAGATGTTCTGCGCACCAGTCCGTAAATTTTTCCCAGGACGAGGGCAGCGGCGGGTGCAGGGCGGGGCTGTCTGCCGGCTTCGCCGCCTCGTCGTCCGGCCGCCGGCGGTCCTGCGTCTTCGTCGCACTGCCTGCGGCCTCCGCCGTGCGGTGGCGGCGAACCTCCGGAAAGGCCGTTGCGGAAGGCTCGACGGCGGGCTCCTCGGCTTCGACTGCCGCCGCCATCCTTGCAAGCACCGTCTCAATCGCTGCATGCCGGCGGCCCTTTTCGGCTTCGAGTTGCGCCAACGCCTCCGCCTGCCGCGCGATTGCGGCCCAGGGCGCGCCCCCGCTCCGGAGCTTTTCGAACTCTTCCTCCTTCGCCGCCAGCCCGGTTTCCGCTTCGGCTAGCGCGTCGATATGCTCGCTGGCATCGAGCACAATTTCCGCCAGCTCCGCCAACTGCCCGGCTTCCAGCGAATCCAAACGCTCCAGAATTTTGGCGGCGCGGTCCCGACCGGCAAACGGCCCCAGCAAGGCGCGGATGTCCTCGCGGCGGCGCTCCAGTTCGGCCGCCAGTTTTCGAACTTCCCTGCCGGCTTCCAGAAGCGCCTGCACGGCGGCTTCGATCCGTTCGACTGCTTCCGGCGTCGGCCGGCCCAGTTCTCCCAGAAGGTTCCGCAGTTCTTCGCCGGCCGATTTCCACCGTTCTTCGACAAGCGGGCCAAGGCGGGCTTTGGCCTGTTTCTCGACCCGCCGCATTTCCGCAATCATGTCGCGCAGGTTGCGCTCGGCGGTGTCTTCGCCGAACAGGCCGGGCGGAGCAGCGAGAATGTCGTCATAGTCCTGTAAGTCGGGGAATTGCTGGAACAGCCACCTCTTGGCGCGACAGGTTAAGGCTTTCTCCTTGTCCTTTTTCTTTTTCGACCCTAGGAACCTGCGGTCCAGATCGACCATGAATTCGCCGTCGCGCCGGAATTTGTGCAGCAGCGCCCCGAAGAATATTTCATCGTCATTCCTTTGCGACTCCTCGACCCCGGTTCTGGACAACAGGTCCCAATGCTCGCGCCGCAGGGACGGTGCGACAGGAAATACTTGTTTCAGGATCTTCCAGGTCAGCCCTTTCGGCGCGACGGCGGCGGTATCGACCATGGCAACCGGTTCCTCCGATGCGGCGATATATTCCGTTGTTCCGCCCGAAACAGACCGGCGGCCTCAGTCCGCATCAAATATGCCGCACGTTCTCCGGCGCCGGGGCGATTTCCTTGCGTTCGACGCGCTTTACCACCTCGACGATGGCCCGGTTGGCGTCGGCGGGGAGGCCGAGGCGCTCGCCATAGTCCACCACCAGCCCGTTGAGATAGTCGATCTCCGTGCGCCGGCCCTTCTGGATGTCCTGGCCCATGGAGGGGCGCTGGCCGCCCGAGCGGCCCTGGGCGTTGCGCTCCAGAACCTCCTCGACCTCCGTCATCGCCTCGTTGCTGCCTTCCGCCGCCTCGGCCACGCGCTCCGGCTCTATGCCGTAGAGCTTCTCCAGCGTGAAGCCGTGCGCGAGCCCGATGCGGATCGCCTCGCCGGCAATGCGTATCGCGAGGCGGCGTGTGTAGTCGAGCCGGTCCGCGTCGTTGCCGCCGAGGCCGGTCGCCGCCGACATCGGGTTGCGCATCGAGTTGATGACCAGCTTCGACCAGCGCTCGCCCCAGAGGTTGGAGGTCGCCCTGGCGCTGTCCACATGGCTCAGCATTTCCGCGATCGACCGCGCCCGGTCGGTGATCCGGCCGTGCGGCTCGCCCACGCGGAACACGGTGTGCCGCTCGCCGCCGAGCTGCACATTGCGGCGCACCTGGCCGGGGCCATGCAGTTCGACTGCAATCAGGCTCGCAATGGCGCCGAGCGTCTTGCCCCAGCCGACCACGCCAGCCACCCGCTCCTCGTTGATGCCGTTCTGGAGCGACACGACGAAGCCGTTCGGCGCCAGATATTGCCGGATCATCTCCGTCGCCCAGACCGTGTCGTAGGACTTTGCGCACACGAACGCGATGTCCACCGGGCGTTCGCGCGAGAGCCGTTCGAGCTCTGTGATGTGCCAGGCCTCGACCGGCTGCACGAAACATTCCGGCTCCGTCATGCCGGTAAGCTTCAGCCCGTCACGGCGCATGGCCTCGACATGCTCGGGCCAGAAATCGACCAGGATCGGCGCATAGCCGGCTCTCGTCAGATGTCCGCCGACATGGGAGCCAACGGCCCCGGCGCAGACAATGGCGATCCTGGGCGCGCCGTCGGGCGCGGTCTTGCTGCTCATGGAGTCTCCGGATGTTTGCGGGTGCCGCGCCTCAGGAGGGACGGTCGCCCTCGATGGTGCAGCGGTGCATATGGCGGCGATAGCCGTGATAGTCGTTGAGCGCGAAGTGATGCGTGCAGCGATTGTCCCAGAGTGCGACCGAGCCCCGCTCCCAGCGGAACCGGCAGGTGAACTCGGGCCTCGCGATGTGCTCGCAGAGCCAGTCGATCCAGGGCCGGCTCTCGGCCTCGGTCCAGCCCTCGAAGCGCACCGTGTGGGCGCGGTTGAGATAGAGCGCCTTCTCACCGGTGTCGGGATGGGTGCGGGCCACCGGATGCCAGGCTTCGAGGGTTTCCTCGCGGTTGAGGGCGGTCCCGGTCATCGGGCCCTTGAACTTGCTGAACTGCCCGGACCGCCCGCCGTCCGCATAACGGATCTTCGCGCTGGAAAGCCCCCGGAGACCGGCCAGCGCAGCCTTCATGCCGTCCGACAGCGCGTCATAGGCGAGCTTGGTATTGGCGAAGAGCGTGTCGCCGCCGCAGGGCGGCGTCTCGACGGCATAGAGCAGGGTGCCGAGCGGCGGCTTCTCCAGATAGGTCGTGTCGGAATGCCAGAGGCCACCGAAATTGAAGGTCTCTTCCGGCTCCTTCACGATCGGGATTACCTCCGGGCATTCCTCCAGCCCGGCGACGAAGGGGTAGCGGTTGCAGGGGCCGAAACGGGCCGCGAAATCGCGCTGGCCGCGGGGCGACAGCGTCTGGTCCCGGAAGAAGATCACCCGATGTTCGAGGAAGGCGCGGCGGATTTCCTCGAAATCGGCTTCCGGCAACGGTTCGGACAGGTCCACGCCGCCGATCTCGGCCCCGAGCGCGCCCGCGACCGGTGCAACCTCGATTTTCCGGTATTCCATCGCCTCCCCCCCGCCGGCGCACCCGCTTGCGCATTGGCTGCGCGGGCGCGAAACTGGAGCGGGCGATGGGGATCGAACCCACGGCACTCGGCTTGGGAAGCCGATGCTCTACCACTGAGCTACGCCCGCTTCAGCCCGCCATTCTGCCCCGGCCGCCCCGCCTGTCAACCGGAAGCCTTAACGGCGGCCCTGTCTCTGCTTCCCGTCCCCGGCTTCCATCGTCTAGTCTTTGCACGCCGTGCAGAACCGACGCTTCGTTTTCCCCCGCTTCCCCGGCTTCCGGGCCGCGCCGGCGGCCGTGCTGCTCTGTCGCTGCCGGCGGAGAATGCCTACCAGCGCATTATCGACGAGCGCGCTGCGGCCCTTCTCGCCGAGCTCGATGCGGACGGTTGACGGCGTTCAGCCTTCGATCAGGCTGCGGTAGCGGGCGAGCCATTCGGCGGCGAGCGCAGCCTCCTCGGCGCCGACGTCGTAGGCGGGCGACAGCACCATTTCCGCGCGGCCGACGGCAATGTCGAATATGCCGTGCATCCGGGGTTGCAGGTCGTCCCAGGCGGCGAAATGCGGCATGAGGGCGTCGAACTCCGCCGTGCCGCGCGCACGGTAGCGGCCCTGTCCGCGCACCCGCACCGCCTTGCGCCGGAACACATCGACGAAGGCGAGTTCGCAAGCCGGGTTGGCGGCGAGGTTGCGCCTCGTGCCGGGCGAACGCAGGTCGGAGAAAGCGAGCCGCGCCGGGTCGAGCACGACGACGGTCGCTTTGGGCGAAACAGCGGGTTCGCCCTCCGGCGTCACTGTCGCCACCAACGCCAACGTGTTTTCGCGGATCAGCGCCGTCATTTCGGGCGTGAGCATGGGATCGATGTCCTTTTGCGCTCGGCTTCGGGCGGCGGCCGGCATGGACCGCCGCCTGGAATCGATATAGGTTCGAGGCCGAACGAATTGAAGGAGAGGCTATATGACCGGGTTCCAGCGCATCGAGGTCAAGCCCGTGGCCGGCGCGCTCGGCGCCGAGGTGGGCGGCGTGGATGTGGCGGATGTCGATGAGGAGACCTTTGCCGAGATCCGCCGGGCGCTGCACGAGAACCTGGTGATCTTCTTCCGCGAGCAGGACATGACGCCCAAACAGCAACTCGCCTTTGCGCGACGCTGGGGCGATATCCACCTGCACCCCTTCATGAAGGGGATGGACGATTACCCGGAACTTCTCGAGATCAAGAAGACGCCGGCGGATTCGAGGAATTTCGGCAGCGGCTGGCATTCGGACCAGATGTTTTCGCCCCAACCCGCCATGGGCACCATCCTCTATGCAAAGCAGGTGCCGTCCAAGGGCGGCGACACGCTGTTCACCAACCAGTATCTCGCTTACGAGACGCTGTCGGACGGCCTCAAGGAGGCGCTTTCCGGCCTGCGCGCCATTTCGGTCGGCGACAGGTTCAAGAGTGCCGGCGGCAAGACGCGCAAGGAAATGTACACCGGGCGCACCTCGATGCAGGTCAAGGACCCCGGCAATGTGCAGACCACCTCCTCGCATCCAGTGATTCGCACCCACCCGGAGACCGGACGCAAGGCGCTCTATGTCGGCGGCCACTGCCAGCATTTCGACGGGCTGACGGACGCCGAAAGCGAGCCGCTGCTCGACTATCTGCGCGGCCACTCGATCAAGCCGGAATTCCAGTGCCGCTTCCGCTGGGAAGAGGGTTCGGTCGCCTTCTGGGACAACCGCTGCACCCAGCACTACGCCCTCGACGACTATCCGGGCGAGACCCGCATCATGCACCGCGTCACCATTTGCGGCGACACGCCCGCCTGACCGGGGCAGGGCGGCGGCACATCGGGAGCATCCCATGATCGAACCGATCGACCTCGGCAGCGAGCTTTCCAGCCTGGTCAGGCTGGAAGGACGGGGCGCCCACACCACCGAGGAAGAGGCGCAGGCGTCCTTCAAGAGGCTCGCCGACTTTCGCGACGGCGCCCTCTTCATCGCCAACTTCAGCGGCTCCAGCGGGTGGGAGCGGCACCTGAAGGGCGACGAGATCGTGCATATCGTCGAGGGTTCGACCCGCTTCGACATCATCGTCGAAGACAGGATCGAGTCGCACCGGCTCGGCGCCGGCGCGCTTCTGGTGGTGCCGCAGGGCTGCTGGCACCGGTTCACCTCGGAGGACGGGGTCAAGGTAATGACCGCGACCCCGCAGCCGACCGAACACCTGCATGTCGACGACCCGAGGGCGCTGCCGAAGGCCGGTTGACTGCAGCGAGGCCTGTGGCGTAACGCCGGGTGCCACGGAAAAGAGCGGCGGGAGCCGCCGGAGGAACGGGCCATGAAGCTGACGGTCGTCGTGCATGAGGCCGAAGAAGGGGGTTATTGGGCCGAGGTCCCCGCCATTCCCGGGTGCGCGACGCAAGGGGAAACCTTCGAAGAGCTTCTGGCCAATCTCTACGAGGCCGTCGAAGGCTGCCTTTCGGTGAACCTTCGCGACCTCTCACCGCCGGAGAATGGCAGGATCCTTGAAATAGCGGTGTGAAGGCTGTCAGCGGCAAGCGGTTTTGCCGTCTTCTCGAAAGGAGGGGATGGAGGCTGATGCGCGTTCACGGCAGTCACCGCATCTACGGGAATGCCGGTTCACAAGTTCGCATTTCAGTTCCAGTTCACGGCAACGCTACGTTGAAGCGTGGGTTGCAGACTCACTTGATGAAGCTTGGCGGCCTGGTTGAGGCCGATTTGTGACAATCTCCTGCGCGCGGGGCGGCTGACGCCCCCGCGTAAACCGCCCGTCAGTCGGCGGCCGGCTCGCTCTGGAGCTGGGTGTAGTTCTGCATGCCCATGCGGGCGATCAGTTCCGCCTGCGTCTCCAGCCAGTCCACATGCTCCTCCTCGCTTTCGAGGATGCCGCGCAACAGATGGCGCGTCGCATAGTCGGACACTTGCTCGCAATGGGCGATGCCCTCGCGCAGCACCGGAATGGCGGCGTGCTCCAGCGCAAGGTCGGCGTCGAGGATTTCCTGGACGGTCTCGCCGATGGCGAGCTTGCCGATGTCCTGGAGGTTCGGCGGGCCTTCGAGGAACAGGATGCGTTCGATGAGCGCGTCGGCATGGCGCATCTCGTCCACGGATTCCTTGTATTCATGCTCGGCGAGCTTCGCGATCCCCCAGTTCTTCAGCATTCGCGAATGCAGGAAATACTGGTTGATCGCCGTCAGCTCGTTTTTCAGCACATCGTTAAGTATTGCGATGACCTTCTTGTCGCCCTTCATACTTCTCTCCAATCGCTTGTGAAACTGCCCTTATAGGGATTTCTTGAGGGGCTATATGAACGGAAATATCACAAAAACAAGAGGAAAGATTTACCTATTTGCAAATATTATCTGCGAGATGTTTTCATTTTCATTCGCAGAACATCTGCGAAAGATTCGCATTATATCTTGCAAACACCTGCAAATGAGAACGAGAACTATTCCTGCCCACATGCCGCAATTCCGGAAGCCGGGCGGGCGGGCACCGCTACCCCAGCGCCGGCATGACCTCCTCGGCGATGCGCTGCACGCTGGCGGCGGCCTGTTCTTCGGTCAGCCCGTTGCCGGCATTGGTCTCGACCATGATGCCGTCGATATCGAGTATCTCGCGCCAGCGCCCCAGCGTCTCGACGAGCTGGGCGGAGGAGCCGACGGCGACATAGTGGGCCTGGATGTCCTCCCAGGTGAGCGCGGCGAGGCGGGCCGCGGTCGCCGCCGCGCCGCCCGCGCCCACGCCTTTCTTCGCGCCCTGGCTGGCCACCAGCCGCGCCTGGCGCTCGAAATAGTGGACGAGCGTCGGCCGGGCCTCGCTGACCGCGGCCTCCGGCGTCGCGCCCGCATAGACCGGCACCCGCAAATGCACGGTCGGCCGGCCCGGATGGCCCGCCGCCGCCCAGGTCTCGCGATAGACGCGGATATTGGCGGCGAGCGGCTCCAGTCCGTCGCCGCGCAGCCCGACGAACAGCGGCAGGCCGAGCTGCCCGACCTTGGCGAAGGTGGCGGGCGAGGTCGCGGCCATATACATGGGCGGATGCGGTTTCTGGAGGACGGGCGGCATCAGCCGCGCCTCGCGCACCCGGTAATAGCGGCCCTCATAGGAGAACCGGTCGCCGGCGAACGCGCCGCGCAACACCTCCAGCGCTTCGTCGAAGCGCGCCTCGCTCTCTTCGTAGTCGATGTCGTAGCCCCGGTATTGGGCGATGAAACCGCTGCGCCCGACGCCGAAATCGAATCGGCCGCCGCTGATCTGGTCCACGGTCGCCACCTCTTCGGCGATTCTGAGCGGGTGGGCGAGCGGCAGCACATAGACCGCCATGCCAATCCTGAGCCGCTTCGTGCGCGCGGCGAGTGCGGCCGCCACGGCAATGGGTGAGGAGAGCACCGAGCGGTCCGGCATGAAGTGGAACTCCGCGAGCCACACCGAGTGCATGCCCAGCCGCTCGGCGAGATCGGCCAGCGCGAAGCCCTCGCGGAAGATGTCGTCCGGCGCCCGCCCGTTGCGGACCCCGAACTCGAGGAAAAGCCCGAACTCCACGGCCTTCATGCGCCCAGAACCGCAGTGCTGCGGGCGCGGAGCACAGCCTCGGCGTCCGAGACCAGCCCCGCCATGATCTCCGAAGCCGGGCGCACGGCGCGGATCATGCCGATGCCCTGGCCGGCGAAGCCGGGGTTCACATCCGCGCGGCCCGCCAGATTGGCCGCAACCATGACGGGGCGCGAGACGCGGCCCTGGTACGGCATGGGCAGCGGCTCACGCTCCCGGTCGTTCGCCCAGAGCTCGGTCCATCGGGAGCGGATGATGCGCGCCGGCTTGCCGGTGACGGAGCGGGAAACCGTGGTGCCTTCCTCCGTCGCCTCGACGATGGCCTGCTTCTGGCCGGGCTCGATGCCGGCCTCGGCCGAGGCGAGGAAGGCGGAGCCGACCCAGGCGCCGTCTGCGCCCAGCATCATCGCCGCCGCCACGCCGCGCCCGTCGGAAATGCCGCCGGCGCCCAGCACCGGCACGGCGCCCTCGACCGCATCGACGACCTGCGGGATCAGCGCCATGGTGCCGATGGGCGAGTTGTGCCCGCCGCCGTCATGGCCCTGGGCGACCAGCGCGTCGAGCCCGACCGGAAGCAATTGCTTCGCGTGGCGCACCGTGCCGATCACGGCCAGCACCTTCGTGCCCCGGTCGCGCAGCCGGTCGAGCCATGCGGCCGGGCTGCCGAGCCCGGAGGCATAGACCGGCACCCCTTCCTCGATCACCACCTCCATCTGCGCCTCGAAGAACTCGCGCGAGAAGAGCGGCGGTCCGTCATGCTGCGGCCAGATCGCGTCTTCCGGCGCTTCGGGTATGCCCTCCTCGGCGAGGAAAGCGCGCGCGCGTTCGCGGTATTCCGGCACCAGGTCCTGCGGCTGCGGGCCGTTGGCGGGCCAGCCCTTCTGCGAGCCGCGCCGGACGGACGCCGGCAGGAGCGTATCGACGCCGAAGGGCTTGGTCGTCAGGTCCCGGCAGCGCGCGATCCACTCCCGCAACTGGCCGGGGCCGAGCCCGGCCGCGCCCATGATGCCGAGCCCGCCCGCGTTGGAGACGGCGGCGGCGAGCTCCGGCGTGCTCGCCCCGCCCATGCCGGCGAGCAGGATCGGGTGTTCGATGCCGAACAGCTCGCAGATCGGCGATTTCAGCATGCGGCAGCCTCTCCCGATGTTTCGATGCGGCTGCGGGCGTCGGCGCGCAGCTCGACCTTGCGGATCTTGCCCGATGCGGTCATCGGGAACTCGTCGATGAAGAAGACATGCGCCGGAACCTTGAAACTCGCAACCTTGCCCCGGCACCAGGCGATCACCGCATCGGCGTCGAGGCGGCTGCCCGGCTCGCGCTCCACATAAGCCGCGGCGACTTCCGCCAACCGCGCATCCGGCGCGCCGACCACGGCGGTCTGGCGGATTTCCGGATGGTCGAGCAGCAGGCCCTCGACTTCCATCGGATCGACATTCTCGCCGCCGACCTTGAGCATGTCCTTGTAGCGGCCGAGGAAGCGCATATAGCCGTCCTCGCGCCAGACGGCCATGTCGCCGGTGCGGAACCAGCCGTCCTCCGCATAGCTCTCGGCGGTCTCGGCGGGCTTCTTGTAATAGCCCAGCATGAGGCTGAAACCGCGCACCTGCAGCTCGCCCTCGACACCGGGCGGGCAGGGGGCGCCGGTTTCGGGATCGACGATGCGCATCTCGTAGCCGGGCGCGGGATAGCCGGAGGTCTCGGTGCGGTGCTCCAGACCGTCATCGACGGAGCAGACCGAGACGCCGAGCCAGACCTCCGTCATGCCGTAGCCGGAGACGGCGCGCAGCGGTTTCAGCGTCTCCGCGCCGCGCAGGCAGACGGGCGTTGCGCTCTTCATGCCGGCCGCAAAGAGGCCGGTGCGCAGGCTGGAGAGGTCGCGCGGGCGGGCCTCCTGGGCCTCGCAAAGCCCCTGCATATGCGCCTCGAAGCCGTGCATGACGGTCACGCCCTCGGCCTCGACCAGGTCCAGGCATTCCTCCGGGTCGAAGGTCGCGGTCAGGATCTGGCCGGTGCCGAACAGCGCCGACATCAGCGCCCCTTCCGAATAGCCGAAGGCGTGGAACAGCGGCAGGTAGTTCAGGATGGTGTCGCGGGCCGTCAGGCCCATCTTGAAGCCGCGCTCCTCATTGTTGCGGATGATCTTGTGGGTGTGCATCGCGCCCTTCGGGAAGCCCGTGGTGCCGGAGGTGTACATGATGAACGCCACCTCGTCGGGATCGACCTCCGCCGCGCGCCTTGCCACTTCCTCCTCAGGCACGGCGCGGCCCGCTTCCAGCGCCGCACGCCAGTCCGCGAAGCCGTCCGGCACCCGCCCCTCGGCGACCAGCACGATCTCGCGCAGGCACGGGAACTCCGCCCAGTCGAGCCCGCGCATCATGGCGAGGTAATCCACCGGCCCCGAAACATCGTGCGCGACCAGCATCGCGCTGTCCGACTGCTTCAGCACATAGGCGAGGTCGCGGGCGCGAAAGCGTGTGTTCACCGGCACGCTGACCGCGCCGATCTTCGCCAGCGCGAAATGGACGAACACCCACTCGTCGCAATTGGTAAGCCAGAGCGCGACATGCTCGCCGGGGCCGACGCCGAGCCCGACCAGCGCGCGCGCCGCCTCGTCCACCTTCGCGGCGGCCTCCGCAAAGGTGTAGCGCCGGTCGCGATAGACCAGCGCCTCCCGGTCCGGCCAGCGCGCCGCCGCCTCATCGTAGAGGTCGCCGAAGCGGCGTTTCGGATACCAGTGCTCCATCCCCCGCCCCTCCTTCAGGCCCCGGCTCGGGGGCCTGGGCAGGCTCCGAGCTCGGGCAGGCCCCGGAAGAGGTCCAGCGCCTCGGGGTTCTCCAGCGCCTCGACATTGGCGACCGGCCGCCCGTGCACCGCATCGCGCACCGCAAGCTCGACGATCTTGCCCGAGCGCGTGCGCGGAATGTCGGCCACCGCCGCGATCACGGCCGGCACATGGCGCGGCGAGGCGTGCTCGCGGATTTGCCGGCGGATGCGCTGCCGCAGCCCGTCGTCGAGCGCCGCACCCTCCGTCAGCCGCACGAACAGCACGATGCGCGTGTCCCCCTCCCATTCCTGGCCGATCACCAGCCCTTCCGCCACTTCGTCGAGCTGCTCGACCTGGCGGTAGATCTCCGCCGTGCCGATGCGCACCCCGCCCGGATTGAGCGTCGCGTCCGAGCGCCCGTAGATCGTCATGCCGCCGGTCTGCGACGAGATCGAGGCGAAGTCGCCCTGGCGCCAGACATTGTCGTAGCTGGCGAAATAGGCCTCCCGGTAGCGCGCGCCGTCGGGGTCGTTCCAGAACATGACCGGCATGGACGGGAAGGGCCGGGTGCAGACCAGCTCGCCCTTCGCGTCCAGCACGTCCCGGCCCCCGGCGTCGAACACGCGGATGTCCATGCCGAGCTGCGGGGCCTGGATTTCGCCGCGCCAGACGCCGCCCAGCGGGTTGGCGCCGACGAAGCAGCCGCAGAGGTCGGTGCCGCCCGACATGGAGGCCAGCAACAGGTCCGCCTTCGCCTTGGCGTAGAGATAGTCGTAGCTCTCCGGCGCGAGCGGCGAGCCGGTGGTGAGGATCGTGCGCAGCCCGGCCAGCCGCCGCCCGTCCGCCGGCTCCACGCCCGCCTTGCGGATCGCGTCCACATATTTGGCCGAGAGGCCGAGCACGGCGATGCCGTCCTCCTCGGCGAAGTCCCAGAGCGCCTCCGGCCCGGGGTGGAAGGGCGAGCCATCGTAGAGCATCAGCGCCGCCCCGAAGGCGAGCCCGCCCAGCAGCCAGTTCCACATCATCCAGCCGAGCGTGGTGAAGTAGAACACCCGGTCGCCCTCGCGGACATCCGCGTGCAGGCGGTGCTCCTTGAGGTTCGTCAGCAGCGCGCCGCCCGTGCCGTGGACGATGCATTTCGGCTTCCCCGTCGTGCCGGAGGAATAGAGGATGAACAGCGGGCGCTCGAACGGCCCGCGGTTCCAGGCGATCGGGCCCGGCTCGAAGCCGCCCGCGAATTCCTCCAGCGACACCGCCCTCGGCACGGCGGAAATGTCCGGCTCCTCCCCAAGATAGGGGATGACCACGACCGTCTCGACGCTCGGCAGGCGGCGCACGACCAGGGCCAGCTTGGCGCGGATGTCGTGGTCGCGCCCGGCATATTTGTAGCCGTCCACCGCGAACAGCACGCGCGGCTCGATCTGGCCGAAGCGGTCGAGCACGCCCTCCGCGCCGAAATCGGGCGAGCAGGAGGAGAACGCCGCGCCCAGCGCCGCCGCCGCCGCCATCGCGGCCACGGCCTCCGGCATGTTGGGCAGGTAGGCCGCCACCCGGTCGCCCTCGCCTATGCCTGCCGCCGCCAGCGCCTGGGCAAGGCGCGAGGTCTCCTCGTAAAGCCAGTCCCGCGACCGGACGCGCCTCAGCCCGTCCTCGCGCCGGAAGATAAGCGCCGGGGCCTCGCCGCGCATCCGCAGCAGGTTCTCGGCATAGTTGAGCCGTGCGCGGGGGAAGAAGCGCGCCCCCGGCATCAGGTTGCCGTCCTCCAGCCAGGGTGCGGCACCCTTGTCGCCGATTATCCCGGCATCGTCCCAGAGCAGGTCCCAGAAGGCTTCCGGCCGCTCGACCGACCAGCGGTGCAGCGCCGCGTAGTCCTCCGCGCCCGCGCCCTTCTCGGCATTGGCGCGGGCCATGAAGGCCGCCATGTTGGTCGCGGCCTTGCGCGCGGCGGAAGGTTCCCAGAGCAGGTTCGACATGCCTCGCGCCTCGGTAACGGACAGGGGGCCGGACAGAACGATAGCCGCTTGCGCCGAGCGGCGAAACCGCCCCGGACGCCCCTCCCTGCTGGGGGACCGCATGCGATGTGTCATGAAATGTCATGTTCTGTCATGAGGCATCGCGATCCGCCGCGAATGCAGCCCCGGCTCCTGCTGCCGTTTCGTGCTGCGTGCGGCGGACCTCGCGGGAATGCATCCAAACCCAATAGTTTCGCGCGTATCGCGCGCGGGCGCCCGCGCGTTCCGCGCCGGCGCGCATATCGCGCGCCTGATTGCGCGCCCGCGCGCGAGGCTCAACGCCGCGCGGAAGCGAAGGCCGGAGCGGCGCTACCGTGGCGGCGGCAGCCGGCGGGCGAGGTCGTCCACCTTGCCGCCCAGCCTGTCTTCCAGCGCCCGGCGCTCCGCGCCCGCCTGCGCCAGACCGGCCTCCAGGTCGGTCTCCAGCTTCTCCTGGCCCTCCTCGATCGCGATGAGGCGGGTTTCGACGACGCCGAGCCGCGCGTTCATCTCGTGGATGGAGAGCGCGATCCAGGCGAGCAGCCCCAGAAGGGCGGCCGCCAGCAGCGGGGCGAGCCACTCCCTTTGCGACAACGGCCGCCGTGCGGCGGCTTCCGCCAGCGCGGCCGCATCGTCGGGCTCGACGCCCGCCCGTTCGAGCGCGCTGCGTATCCGTTCGGTCGAAGCGGTCGCCATGGGGTCCTCTTTCCGGCGGGCGCAACCTTAGCCCGCCCGGCCTCAGCCGTCCACAAACTCCCTCTCCGGGACACCCCATGCGATGTGTCATGAAATGTCATGTTCTGTCATGAGGCGTCGCGATCCGCCGCGAATGCAGCCCCGGCTCCTGCTGCCGTTT
The DNA here is from genome assembly GCA_965261985.1 of Alphaproteobacteria bacterium. Classification (GTDB taxonomy): domain Bacteria; phylum Pseudomonadota; class Alphaproteobacteria; order Bin95; family Bin95; genus Bin95. The sequence continues at coordinate 605,290 of OZ253490.1, read as the reverse complement.
CGTGCTGCGTGCGGCGGGCCTCGCCGGAATGCACCCATATTTTCGCGCGTATTGCGCGCGGGCGCCCGTGCGTTCCGCGTCGGCGCGCATATCGCGCGCCTGATTGCGCGCCTGCGCGCGAGGCACAACGCTGGGCGCACGTCTCCGGCAGGTTCCCGACATGGGTCTTGCACTCCCTTCGCTCTCCGGAATCGAAAAGGCGGCCCCGGAAGCCGCCTCTCTGTCTTCATTCTATCACACTTTCCCCAGTGTCAAGCCCCAGGCGGGCCGACTGCCGTGAAATCCCCCCTCACCCGGCCTCTGCGCGCAAGCGGGAGGGGTCGGGGGAGGAAAAGGCTCCCTGCGGCCGCATGAATCGCCCTCTCCCCGCTTGCGGGCAGAGGGCGGGTGAGGGGGTGACTGTTGCATTCGCGCAACAGTCATGGGGGATTTTCTCCCACAGCCGAACTGGCCGTTATTGGCCCTTGCACTTTATAGCGCCCGTTTATGGTGGGGTTTCGTCTCGACAGCGGGATCGTCGGGGCGGTGTTGCAACACATGGAAGGGAAACGGGGATTATGAGAAAAGTCCTTATGGCGACCTCCGCGCTCGCTCTTGCTGGTGCGATGGCTGCCGGGCCGGCTTCGGCGGCCGACATGCTGGCCGTCGGCGTCGGCGGCTATATGGAGCAGTGGATCGGCTATGGCAACCGCGACGACCCGGGCGTGGAAGGCGGCTTCGACACACAGTCGGACAGTGAAGTCTATTTCACGGGCTCGGTAGAGTCCGACATGGGGCTCAAGTTCGGCGTCCGCGTGCAGCTCGAGGCCAACAACGGCGGGAGCGGCGCCACCAGCATCGACGAGTCCAGTGCCTGGATCAGCGGCGCGTTCGGTCGCATCGACCTCGGCGCGCGCGACCCGATCCACACCCGCATGCACTATGCGGCCGCCTTCGGCGCCGGCGCCGGGCTGAATGCAGGCGACACGCAGAAGTGGATCCCGGGCGCCTATCTGGAGACCGCCGGCTGGACGATTCCCGGCGACGACCTGACGTTGACCTATGTCACGCCGCGCACGAACGGCGTCCAGGTGGGCGTGTCCTACGCTCCGGATTCGACGAACGAGAACGCGAGCACCAGCCCGCCGACGGACAATGACAACGCAGCCTGGGCCGCGGCCATCAACTACAACGAGACCATCGGCGACATGGCGTTCAAGATCTCGCTCGGCCATGTCAACGTCGCGAATCCTGGCAGCGTGATGTACCAAAGGTACAATAACAACGCCGCCAACGACGCCGTTGACAGTGACGGCGTGGGCGACGAAATGATGACGGGCTTCGACGACAAGTCCTACACCAATGCCGGCATCTCGATCGGCATGGGCGCGTTCACCTTCGGCGCCTCCTACGCCACCCGCGACGACGGCGGCCATGTGGTGGAGTGCTGGAACATCGATGGCGACGTCAAGACGCTCCTTGCGTGCCCCGCTTTGCCGACAGATGCGGCCCATTCCGAACCCGATGAAGCCACCGGCACCTACGGCGACGTGGGCACAATGGCGGTCACTGACGTTATCACCGTCGAGGACGAGTCGGGTCAGCACGACACCTGGGCCGTTGGCATCGGGTATTCGGACGGCCCGCTCTCCCTGAGCATCGGCCACATGAGCCGTGCGAGCGAGAACGGCGACGAGCGCACCGGGACGGAGGTCTCGGCCGGCTACAAGCTGGCGCCGGGCGTCTCGTGGAAGACCTCGATCTTCGGCGTCGAGGACGACACCAGCGGTGCGGAAGGCACGGCCTTCGTGACCGGCCTTACCGTCAGCTTCTGATCCGTCCCCTCACCGGGACTTGACAGGCGGGCCGCCTCCGGGCGGCCCGCTTTTTTCATGCCCGGGCCCTCCCCCGACCCCTCCCGCAAGCGGGCGGGGAGAATGAAGGCCGGTGCCATGAATTCCCCTCTCCCCCGCTGGGGGAGAGGCCGGGTGAGGGGGCACCGGCGGTGCGGCCCGGCAACACTCTCGCCAGCCGGGAGAAGTTCCCTCCCTGAGGGCTACTGGATTCACACATCTGCCACCGGTGGCTTTGCATTGCATGACCCCGTCCGTCACCCCGGCCTCCGAGCCGGGGCCCAGCCTTGGTTTTCGCGGCAGCCGCAGGCGGTTCGCCCTGCTCTCCACCGGTTGCGGCAGCATCGGGAGCCATGGATGGACCCCCGCTTTCGCGCATAAGCGCTAACTTGTTTATCTTTGGCCCGACTTGAACAGTGAGCGGCGATTTTTGCCGGGTCCGGCTTTGGCAAGTCGTTGAAATCATTGGACAGTTGGGTTCAGGTTTGGGAGGGTTGGAGAAAATGTAGTGAAACATTTTCACGGTTTTGACATTGTTTGCTGGATATTGATGATGTTCCTGCATACAACGGTGTCATGTTCGTGCGCGAAACGACCGCCCGGGGGCACCGTTATCTCTACCTCGTCGAGAGCGTGCGCGAGGGCAAGCGGGTGCGCCAGCGCACGATCCGCGCGCTCGGTCGCAAGGACGCCCTGCAGGCGAGCGGGGAACTTGACCGCCTGATCGCCTCGCTGGCGCGCCACTCGGATCGGTCCCTGGTGCTGAACGACATGGTGGACGGCGCTCTTGCCTGCGTTCGGATCGGCGGTCCGCTGCTGTTCGGGCGCTTGTGGGATCGGCTGGGCCTCGGCGATGCGGTGAACGAGCTTGTGGACGGCCGCGGGTTCGGCTTCGCGGTCGAGCGGGCGGTGTTCGTGAGCGTGCTGCACCGGCTGTTCGTGTCGGGCTCGGACCGGTCGTGCGAGAAATGGATGGACGACTACGCCATCGACGGGATCGAGGGCCTGCGTCTTCACCATCTCTATCGGGCGATGGCATGGCTGGGCGAAGAACTGGAGCCGCCCGGCGAGGGCGGTCTGGCGGTGCGCTGCGTGAAGGACGACATCGAGGAGCGTCTGTTCGCCCGCCGCCGCGACCTGTTCAGCAACCTGTCGCTGGTGTTCATGGACACCACGACGCTGTCGTTCCATGGCGCGGGCGGAGAGACGCTTGGCGCGCACGGGCACTCGAAGGACCACCGCCCGGACCTTCGCCAGATGGTGCTGGCGGTGGTTCTGGACGGCGAGGGCCGGCCGGTCTGCACGGAGATGCTGCCCGGCAACACCGCCGACACGACGGTTCTGTTGCCGATCGTGGACCGTCTGCGGTCGCGCTTCGGGATCGGTCGCGTCTGCGTTGTGGCGGACCGGGGGATGATCTCTGCGGCGACCATCGCGGCGCTTGAGGACCGGGGTTTGGACTACATCCTGGGCGCGCGCGAGCGGCGCACGACGGTGGTCCGGGAGGTGGTGCTCAGGGACGGGAAGCCGTTCGTGCCGCTTTCGATCGAACGCGCGCGCGGCGAGACGCAGCTGTTCGTGAAGGAGGTCACGGTGGCCGGCGCGCGCTACATCGTGTGCCGCAACGAGGCGGAAGCCGAAAAGGACCGCGCCGACCGGCAGGCGGTGGTCGAGGGCTTGCAGAAGCGGCTCAAGGGCAGCGAGAAGGCGCTGATCGGCAACAGCGCCTACCGGCGCTATCTGCGCAGGACGGGCGCGGGCAAGGCGTTCGAAATCGACGCCGGCAAGCTCGCCGACGAGGCCCGCTTCGACGGCATCTTCGTGCTGCGCACGAACGCCGCAATGACGCCGCTCAATGCCGTGCTGCGATACAGGGAACTGCTCCGGGTCGAGGACCTGTTCCGCCGTGCGAAGGCCCAGCTGCGCACCCGCCCGATCTACCACTCCTGCGACGCCGCCATCCGCGGACACGTCTTCTGCTCCTTCCTCGCGCTGGTCCTCCAGAAGGAGCTGGCCGACCGCTGCCGCGCCGCCGGCGTCGATGTCGAATGGGACGACCTCATCCGCGACCTCGACCGCCTGCAAGAGGCCTCCATCGAGAACGACGGCAAGCGCGTCACTACCCGAACACATGTTCAGGGCCAGGTCGGGAAGGTCTTCCAGGCCGCTGGCGTCGCCTTGCCGCCGAACTGGCGCGAACACTCCGCCTGACCGTCTCCAGAACCGCGAAAATGTAGTGGGTACAACCGGAACCGCCGGTGTAACCCCCTGTTCCGTCAAATACTTTTAATCTCTGCTGTTGAAGTTGGGTTTGGCTTTTTGTCTAGGGTTTCCGGGTGTTTGGGTCCGGAGGCTTTGCGATTGATGAGGATTGGGCGGTTCTTCGTTCTTTTCTTCCGGCGGGCTGGGAAGAGTTGGGTCGTTCGAGCGGCGCGCTGAAGGGTCTGCGCAAGGACAAGTCTGCGGAGTCGGTGCTTCGGGTTCTTCTGTTGCATTTGGGCTGCGGGCACTCGCTGCGCGAGACGGTCGTGCGTGCGCGCAAGGCGGGTTTGGCGCAGTTGTCCGATGTGGCGCTGTTGAAGCGGCTTCGGAAGTCTTCGGACTGGCTGCACGGGCTGTGCGTAGCGCTGTTTCGCGAACGGGGTCTGGCGCAGGCGGCGGAACCGGGCCTGCGGGTCCGGGCGTTCGACGCCACCACGGTGCGCGAACCCGGGCGGACGGGCTCGCTGTGGCGGGTGCATTACAGCCTGTGCCTGTCTTCGCTGAGCTGCGATTTTTTCGAGGTTACGCCAACGCGCGGCGCGGGCAACGGGGAATATCTCGCCCGGTTTCCGGTTAGCGAGGGCGACCATATTCTGGCCGACCGGGGCTACGCAACGGCGGCGGGCCTTCGTCATGTGTCGGCGGCGGGCGGTCGTATCACGGTGCGAGCGAACACGGAAGCGTTGTCGCTGCGGACCCCGGACGGGGCGCCCTTCGACCTGCTTGCGGCGGTGTCCGGGCTGACAAGTGCCGGGGCTGTAGGGTCGTGGCCGGTCGCGACCGCCGGGGAAGCTGGCGTGTGCGGTCGCATCTGCGCGGTTCGCAAGTCGGCGCAGGCGGCCGCGCAGGCCCGCAAGACGGCGCGCCGCGAGGCCCGGCGGCAGGGCAGCGAGGTCCGGCCCGCAACCCTCGCCTTCGCACGCTATGTCATCGTCTTCACCACGTTCTCTGAAGAAGCGTTCAGCGCCCGCGAGGTCTTGGAATGGTATCGCCTGCGCTGGCAGGTCGAACTGGTCTTCAAACGCCTCAAGTCCCTGGCGCAGTTGGGCCACCTGCCCAAGCACGACGACGAGAGCGCCCGCGCCTGGCTTTACGGAAAACTCCTTGTGGCGCTGCTGGTGGACAAGCTGGTCCGTCACGCCCGCGCCGTTTCCCCCTGGGGATACGACTTGGCGCCGCCGCCGTCCCCATAGTCCCTGGCGGGAGTTCCGTTTCGTCCTCAACCAGGTCCGCCGGGCCATCGAGCCGCCCCTCGGTCTCACCCGCACGATCAACGAGTGGAACGACATCTCCAAAGCACTCTCCGAACCGCCGCGACGCCGCAGGCTCCAACGGGCCTTCCATTTCAATCAATAAACAAGTTAGCGCTTATGCGCCTTCGCGGGGGTGACGAATCGGGGCAGAGCGCGGCATGGCCGGGCCAACGGGCGCACCGGGCGCACTTCGAAATGAGATGTGTGCATCCGGTAGCGCTTGCGGGGGAGGGGTTTGTCGGCGGCAATCGGCATAGGTTCCAATCGATGATCGCTGGTATAATCCCAGCTTACCACGGCCTCCCCCATGTCAAGGCCCCGCTGTATCGAAACCGGCCTGCGGCCGGGCTACCGCAGCCCTCCGGTCACATAGATCGTGTCGGCGGTCAGGTAGCTGGCACCCTCCGAGCAGGCGAACAGCACGATCTCGGCGATTTCTTCCGGCTGCGCCATCCGCCCGATCGGCATCTGTTCGGCATAGCCCTGGAGCACTTCGGGCGGCGTGTTGTCGTGGAAGGGTGTGTCCACGAGCCCCGGCGAGATCGACAGGCAGCGGACGCCCCGGCTGGCGAACTCCCGGCCTATGCCCTGGGTCATCGTGTCGACCGCGCCCTTGGACGAGGCGTAATGGACCGAATTGCCGGCGCCGCCGATCCTGGCGGCCACGCTCGCGATATTGACGATCACGCCGCCGCCCTTCTCCAGCATGTGCGGCAGGACGGCCTGCGCGCCGTTGAAGGTCCCGCGGACATTGAGGGCGTAGGTGCGCTCCCAAAGCTCCTCGGTAATCTCCAGGAAGGGCTTTCGCGCCAGCGCGGCGCCTGCGGCGTTGAGCTCGAACTCCACCCGGCCGAAATCGGCGATTGCCTGGGCGACGGCCGCATCGACTTCGGCGCGCACGGTCACATCGCAACCGACGAAGCTCGCCCGCGCGCCGAGCTGGATCGCCTGGTTCGCCGTGCGCTCGGCGGCCTCGGGGTCTATGTCGGCGCAGACCGCATTCGCCCCTTCCCGCGCGAACACCAGGGCGGTAGCGCGGCCGATGCCGCTGCCGGCGCCGGTTATCAGGATGGTCTTGTCCTTGAAGTAGTCCGGATCCCTGGGCATAACGCTCCCCCGGCCGATACCTAGTTGAGCCAGCGCTTCCGGCGGCGATAGTGCTTTACATTGCGGTAAGACCTCTTTTCGCCGTGCTCGCTGATGCCGAGATAGAACTCCTTGATGTCGGCGTTTTCTCCGAGTTCCGAAGCAGGGCCGTCCATGACAATGGCGCCGTTCTCCATCACATAGCCGTAGTCGGCGATGGCGAGCGCAAGCGCGGCGTTCTGCTCCACCAGCAGCACGGTCACGCCCTGTTCCTTGTTGAGCTTGCCGATAATGCCGAAAATCTCCTTGATGATCATCGGGGCCAGACCCAGCGACGGCTCGTCGAGCAGGACGATCTTGGGGTTGGACATCAGCGCCCGGCCAATGGCCAGCATCTGCTGCTCGCCGCCGGACAGGTAGCCGGCCTGCACATTCCGGCGCTCCGCAATTCGCGGAAAGTAGCCATAGACCAGATCCATGCGTTCCCGCATGACAGAGCCCGGCTGGGTATGGCCGCCGGCGATCAGGTTCTCGTCGGTCGACAGGTTGACGAAGACGCGCCGGCCCTCGAAGACCTGCACGATGCCCTTCTTCACAATATCGTGGGCCTCAAGCAAGTCGATCCGCTCGCCGTCGAGGTCGATGGAGCCGCGCGTGACCGCGCCGCGCTCGGGTTTCAACAGGCCCGAAATTGCCTTGAGCGTGGTGGTCTTGCCGGCGCCGTTGGCCCCGAGCACGGTGGTGATCCTGCCTTCGGGCACCTCGATCGAGCAGCCTTTCAGCACCAGGATCACATTGTCGTAAACGACCTCGATATTATTGAGATTCAGCATCGTTTCATGCCCGGGCCGTTCGGTTGAAAATGGCTAAAGCGGCGGGGCCCGAGGGCCCCGCCAAAGTCCTGCACGCAAGCCTACTGGCGGCTTGCGTCCGCTTTCAGGAGTTCCACCACAGTGTCGCGGTAGCCCTGGAACCAACCGGTGGTCGGCACGAACTTGCCGCCCTGGACCTGGAAGACGCGGACCCAGCCGCCGCCTTCATGGTCGAAGCTGGTGATCTCCAGCGGTGGAACAAGGCCGCCGAGCGTGAAGCCGCTGATCTGCTCGAAGCCGTTCTTCACGTCCTCGCCGACGATGTCGCCGGAGCCCTTGGCCTTGACCGCGTTCTCGATGGCCTTGAGGTGGATGGCCCCTATGAAGACGCCGCGGTTGTAATAGACCGTCGAGGCCATCGCCTTCGGCGCGTCCTTGCCCTGGGCCTCGTACATGGCGCGGATCTCGTCGAGCACCGGATAGTCGGAGCCGACGCCGGCGAACTGGAGCGCCGAATAGCCCTCCACCCGGTCGAAGCCGCCTGCCGCCGCGATATCCGCCTCGCCGCCGGCCCAAACGAAGCCGAGCACCTTCCCAAGCGAATAGCCGGCGCGCTTGAACTCCTTCATCGACACCGACGGCGCCCGCCCGAACAGGTGGGACAGCACGAAGTCCGCCCGGTAGCGGCGCGTGATGTCGAGCACCTGCGCGGACATCTCGATGCCGGGAGGCGGCACCGCGAATTCCCGCAGCTCGTAGCCGAGCTCGTCGCGCAGCTTGTGCAGCACCGGCAGCGGTTCCCGCCCCGCCGGGTTGTCGTAGTAGATGTAGGCGATCTTCTTGCCCTTGAGGTCGCCGTCGAGCTGCGTGCGGGCATATTCGAGCGCCGCTGCCGCCTGGCTCCAGTAGGAGGCGGCAATCGGGAAGATGTAGGGGAATTTCTCGCCATTGGCCGCTGCAGCCGTGCCGAAGCCCGGGGACGTGCCGGGGATCTTGTCTTCGGTCAGCTTCTGCGTCAGCGCCTGGGTGTGCGGCGTGCCGTAGAGGCTGATCAGCACCGCGCCTTCCTTCTTGTGCAGCGCATAGGCCTCGACGCCCGCCGGGACCTTGTATTCATGGTCGATCTCGATGGGCCGGATCGTGTGCCCCTCGACCCCGCCCCTGGAGTTCACGAGGCTCACATAGTCGTGGTAGCCGGGGCAGAGGAAAGTGCCCACGGTCTGCGTCGGCCCGGTGCGGTCGCACTGAAAGCCGATGACGATCTCGGCCGCTCCGGCCGATGTCGCCGCCCCCGCCGCGGCCAATGCGAGGCCCGCGCCGAAGAGCAGTTTGTCGAGACGTCTCATTCCACGTCCTCCCTTCGCGTTTCGAGGGCTAGTAGGAGAAAGGCCATATCCGGAAGTAGTTCCGGATATTGAGCCACAGGCGGTTGAGGCCCTCGGGCTCCACCACCAGGAAGACGATGATCAGCAGGCCGAACAGGATGAGGCGGAACTGAGCCGTCACCTGGGCCTGGATCACCGGGTCGAAGAAGAATGCCCCGAACGTGTCCATGAAGATACGGATAACGATTGGCAGCAGCGTGACGAATATGGCGCCGAAGATCGAGCCCAGCACCGACCCCAGGCCGCCGATGATGACCATCGCCAGATAGTCGATGGAGACGACGATCAGGAACTGCTCGTAGTTGGCGATGCTGAGATAGTAGGTGTAGAGCACGCCCGCCACCCCGGCGTAGAAGGACGAGATGGCGAAGGCGTAGAGCTTGTAGCGGAAGACGTTGATGCCGATGATCTCGGCGGCGATGTCATGGTCCCGGATAGCGATGAAGGCCCGGCCGACGCGCGACCTGGCGAGGTTCATCGTTGCGACGATGGCAATGACCGTGAAGGCCATCAGGAAGTAGTAGAGCTCGATCTCCGTGTTCATCTTCTCGCCGAAGACGACGGGGCGCGGCACCTCGATGGACGCCTGCACGCCGCCCGAGATCGCCGGCGTGTGATTGATGACCCACTCGATGATGAACTGCGCGGCGAGCGTGGCGATGGCGAGGTAGAGCCCCTTGATGCGCAGCGACGGCACGCCGACCAGCACGCCCACCGCAGCCGCCATGATGCCGCCCGACGGCACCGCCAGCCAGAACGGCCAGTCGAGCTTGGTGATCAGGTTGGCTGCGGTATAGGCGCCCACAGACATGAACGCCGCATGGCCGATGGAGATCTGCCCGGTGTAGCCCAGCAGGATGTTCAACCCGAGCGCGCCCACGACGGCGATGGCGATCAGGCAGAGGACCGACAGGTAGTAGGGGTCGAGGAACAGCGGCACCACGACCAGGAAAAACACGCCCAGGAGCCCTACCGACCACCGCCCGACGGGCAGCGGGTAGAAGGCCATGTCCCCCTTGTAGGTCGTCTTGTAGTAACCGCTCTCGCGATGGAACATGGGAGATCAGATCCTCTCGATGATCGGCTTGCCGAACAGCCCGTAGGGCCTGAACATCAGCATCAGGATCATGAGCACATAGGGCGTGAAGTCCTTGGTGCCGCCGCCCACCATCGGGTCGAGATAGCCGGCGGCCATGTTCTCGACGACGCCGACGATGATGCCGCCGACGATCACGCCGACAATCGAGTCCAGGCCGCCCAGGATCACCACCGGGAACACCTTGAGGCCGATGACCGCGAGCTGCGTATCGACGCCCAGAAGACTGCCCCAGATGACCCCGCCGAGCGCGGCCACGACGCCGGCCATCACCCAGGCGAGCGCGAAATAGCGCTGCACATTGATTCCCATCGCCATCGACACCTGGTGGCTGTCGGCGACCGCGCGCATGGCCACGCCCTTGCGGCTCTTGAGGAAGAACCAGCCGAAGCCGAGCAGGAAAAGCACCGCGGCAGTGGCGCCCAACAGGTGGATCGGATTCAGGTAGATGAAATGGTCGCCGATGATGATCGGCGCATCGTCGATCGGCAGGTTGAGCGGGCGCGTCTCCGCGCCGAAGAAGAACGGCCCGGCGCCCCGCAGCAGCGCCGCAAGGCCGATGGTCGCCATGATGATCGCGACGACCGGCCGCCCGATCATCGGGCGCAGCACCGTGCGCTCGAGCCCGACATTGAAGACGACCATGAAGGCGACCGAGAGCGAGATCGCGAGCCAGAGCGGCAGGCCGTAGGAGGCCGCGCTGGCGCCGACGATGATACCCGCGATCATGACGAACTCGCCCTGCGCGAAGTTGATCGCGTCGGTGGACTTGTAGATCAGCACGAAGCCCAGCGCGATCAGCGAATACATCAACCCGATCAGGACGCCGGAGACCAGCAGCTCCAGAAAGAAGCCCCAATTGAAGTCTTCCATGGGAGATGCGTTCCTCTCAGGCCGCGTCGTGGATCTGCATGCGATTGTCGATGAAGGCCTCCCGGCCGTCCTCGAAGGTGACGGCGGTGCGCAGTTCGACAGAGGTCCCGCCGGAATAGAACGCCTCGATCACATCGGCGTATTTGTCGGCGATGAAAGACCGGCGCAGCTTGCGGGTGCGCGTGATCTCCGCGTCGTCCGCATCCAGGTCCTTGCCGAGCAGCAGGAACCGCTTCACGCGGCCGGCTTCGGGCAGGCCGCGGTTGATCCGCCGGATCTCTTCCTGGACCAGCTCGTAAATCTCCGGCTTCTGGCTCAGGTCCATGTAGTTGGTATAGGCCAGCGCCTGGCGCTCCGCCCAGCTGCCGACCGTGTTGAGGTCGATCGCCACCATCGCGCAGATGAACGGGCGTTTGTCCCCGAAAGAAACCACCTCGCTGATATACGGCGAGAACTTCAGCTTGTTCTCGATGAACTGCGGCGCATAGGCGGACCCGTCGGAAAGCTGGCCGACATCCTTGGCCCGGTCGATCACGACGATATGGCCGCGGTCGTCCATGAGGCCGGCATCGCCGGTGCGGAACCATCCCTCTTCGTCGAACGCCTCCCGCGTCGCTTCCTCGGCCTTGTAGTAGCCGGTGAACACGCCGGGGCTCTTGACGAGTATCTCGCCGGTGTCGGCGATGCGCACCGTCACGCCGTCGCAGACCGGCCCCACCGTGTCCGGGTTGGCCTGCCCGTCCGGCTGCACCGAGATCACACCCGTGACTTCGGTCGAACCGTAAACCTGCTTCAAATTCACGCCGAAAGACCGGAAGAAGCGGAACGTGTCGGGCCCGAGCGGCGCGCCGCCGGTCAGCGCCCAGCGCGTGCGGCGGAAGCCGAACTGGTCGCGCACCGGCCCATAGACCAGGAATTCGCCGAGCCGGTAGCGCAGTCCGAGGCCCGGAGGTATCGGCTCCTCCTCGACCCGGCAGGTCTCCACCTGCTCCGCGACACTGCGGAAATACTCGAAGACCCGCCGCTTCAGGGCGGATGAGTCGTTCGCGCGCACCAGGATGTCGGAGAGCATCGTCTCCCACAGGCGCGGCGGCGCGATAATGCCCATCGGGCTGAGTTCGCGGAGGTCCCGGCGCAGGGTCTCGGGGCTCTCGGGGCAGTTGATCGTCGAGCCCACCATAAGCGCGGCGCACAGCCCGTAAAGGGAATCGCCGACCCAGGCCATCGGCAGATAGGCCAGGTAATCGTCGCCCTCCTGCACGTCCTCCACGCTGCAATAGATTTCCGCCGTCCGGACAAGGTTGTCATGACTGAGCATGACGCCCTTCGGTCTCCCGGTCGTGCCCGAGGTGTAGCAGATAAGGCCGATATCCTCGGCCGTCACTTCCTTGCAGAGCGCTTCGAAATCGCCTCCGGCGGTGCGGCCTGCCTCCTGCAGATCGGAAAACGAGGCCAGAATGTCCTCGTCGTAATCCATCATGCCGCGGGGGTCGGAATAGACGAGCAGCTCAAGCGTCGGCAGCTCGTCGCGAATCGAGAGGATCTTGTCGGCCTGTTCCTGGTCCTCGGCGACGACGACCTTGACCTCGGCATGGTTGAGAACGAAGGCGATCTCGCGCGCGATCGAGTCCTGATAGACCGGCACCGCCGAGCCGCCGAGGCACATGGCGGCCAGTTGCGCCCAGTAGAGATGCGGGCGGTTGTCGCCGATCACGGCGAGCTTGTCGCCCTTGCCGAAACCGCGCGCCTTGAGGCCGAGGGCGCAGGCGCGGACATTGTCGGCGTAGCCCTGCCAGTCCCAGGTCTCCCAGATTCCGTAAAGCTTTTCGCGGATAGCGGGCTTGTGCGGCCGCGTCTCGACATTGCCGAGCAGCAGCGCCGGAACCGTCCTTGCCTCGGCCATGCCTCGTCCTCCCTAGTGCGCGGTGCCGAGATAGGCCTGGATGACCTTGGGGTCCGCGCGAACCTCGTCCGGCGTGCCCTCGGCGATCTTCTCGCCCATGTCCAGCACGGTGACCCGGTCCGAGATGTCCATCACCACGCCCATATCGTGCTCGATGAGGACGATGGTCGTGCCCCACTCGGCGGAGACATCGAGGACATAGCGCACCATGTCCTCCTTCTCCTCCTGGTTCATGCCCGCCATAGGCTCGTCGAGCAGCAGCAGGGTCGGATCGGAGGCGAGCGCGCGGCCGAGCTCGACGCGCTTCTGGAGTCCGTAGGCCAGCGCGCCTGCGGGCGTCTTGCGAAGATCGGAAAGCTTGAGGAAGTCGATTATCTCCTCGCAGCGGCGGCGGTGAACGATCTCCTCCCTCTGCGCCGGCCCCCAATAGAGCAGGGACGCAAACACGCCCGACTTGAGCCGCACATGACGCCCGAGCATCAGGTTGTCGAGCACAGTCAGGCCGCGAAACAGGGCGATATTCTGGAAGGTGCGCGCGATGCCCAGTTCCGCGATCTCGTTCGGCTTCATCCGGCCGATATCGGTGCCCCGGAACAGGATCGAGCCCTCGTCCGGCTTGTAGAAGCCCGAGACCATATTCAGCAGGGTGGTCTTGCCCGCGCCGTTGGGGCCGATAATGGCGAAAATCTCGCCCTTCCTGACGGCGGTGGAGACCCCGGCGACGGCGCGCACGCCGCCGAAATGTTTGCTTACCCCTTCTACCGAGAGGGCCGGGCCTTCGTCCGCCTCCCCATGCGTGCTATCGGGCATCCTCCCCCCTTCGCCGCATTTCAACTGTCACACAAACGCTAGACAGTTCCAGAGCAAACCGGAAGCCCCAAAAACCGATACCTCCCAAAGGGGTATCGGGTCATGCCAGCCGGCGGCGATAGAGGGCTAACAGGCGCTCCCAATGGCGCTCCGCCGCCGGCACGTCGTAGCACCAGCGCTCCGGGAAGGCGAAGCCGTGATGCACGGCCGGATAGATCTCCATTTCGCCTGCATTGCCCGATGCATCGAACAGCGTGCGAAGCTCCGCCACCATGTCCGGCGGAGCGAGGTCGTCGTGCTCGGCGCAGGCGATGTAGAGTTCGCCCTTAGCCTGGCCCAGCGAAAGATGGGGGCTCTCTTCGGCGTCCGAGACCAGCCAAGTGCCGTAGAACGAAGCCGCCGCCGCGATCCGGTCGGGATAGCGCGCCGCCGCGGCCAGGACATAGGGACCGCTCATGCAGTAGCCGTGCGTGCCCACAGGCCCGGGCGCGGCGTCGGCCTGCCCGTCGAGCCAGGTAAGCATGTCGCCGATGTCTTCCATGACCGGAGGGATCGTCATGCGCGTGCGCACCGCCCGCATGGCGGCCTGTTCCGGGCTCCCCTTCTCGAGCACATCCGGGCCGTATTTCGTGTCCCGCCCGGCGCGGTAGTAGAGGTTCGGCAGCAGCACGAAATAGCCCGCCGACGCCAGCCGGCGGGCCATCCGGTAGAGCTCCTCGCGGATGCCCGGCGCATCCATCAGCATCAGCACCGGCGGGAACGGCCCACCCCGCTCCGGCCGGCAGGTGAACGTCTCCATCGCGCCGGCGCGCGTCTCGATGTCGATGACGGTTTCGATCATGGCGTTCCCTCTCCGCTTGCCCGCACCGCACTATACAGCGGCGGCGCAACAGGCATGAACCGTTCAACCGAGCCTGGAGCCGGTCGCCACGCTGGTCCCAGACACGCAGGACTTCGATGCGGTCGTCCGCGACACGATAGATGAATGAAAACGGTGTTCGCGGGATCGAGAATTCCCTTATCCGCTCGCTATCCTCAACCGGGTGACCGATCGGCGGATTTTCGCGGAGAAGACCGCAGGTCCGGGTGTACTGCCTGGCGGCCTGTCGCGCGCCGTCCGGAAAAACTCGAGCGTAATAGACCCGCATCCACGCCAGGTCGGAGCGGGCGGATGGCAGAAAGACGAGCTTCATCGGTTACGTCGGGTCGGGCTGGATATCCGGCTCGGGCGGTGACAGTTCGGCTTCCGTGTCCCAGGAGGCAACCCAGGCATCCATCGCGTCCTGCGAGATGAAGACACCCTCGTCGGCCTCCGCGATGGCCGACCGGATCGCCGCGCGCTTTTCGGCGCGGCTGCCGAGCATGGCCTCTATCGCCTTGACGGCAAGGTAGGACGCGGACCGCTCCTCCCGCCTCGCCTCGCGTTCGAGGCTCCTCTTGAGGTCCGCTTCGATTCGCAGGCTGAGCCGTTCGGTCGCCACGACGGAGTACTCCGCTTCTTGTGACATACATTGTCCGACACTGTATGACATCGGCAGCGAACGGTCCATGCCTGCCGGCCGAAGCCAGGTCGGCGCCGCCGCACTATACAGCGGCGATGAAATACGCCACCATTTTCCCGAAAACCGGCTTGAAGGAGCGCCCGATGCACGCCTCGGATATCGTCTTCGCCCTCAAGGAAGCCGCGGACGGCCCGCATGCCCTGCAGAATGTCCGCCGCGTGATGCACGGCTGGCGGGAGCGCATCGACGAGGTCGCGGCGGCGCTCGACTACATTTCCGGCATCGGCGGCAACGCCAACCAGGCCTTCTACCGCACGCCGGAACTCAGCGTGCTCAAGGTATGCTTCCCTTCCGGGCGCCGGACGCCGCCGCACGATCACGGCTCCTGGGCGGCAATCCTGGTGCTTTCGGGATCGGAGAAGAACACCATCTACCGGCGCGGCGAGGACGGCCTCGAATACGCCAATGAGGTCATGGTGACACCGGGCACGATCCTGACCATGCCGGCCGACGCCGCGCATGTGGCCGAATGCCTGGGCGACGAGCCGGCCATCGGCCTGCATGTCTATGGCGGCGATGTGCTCGGCGTGGAGCGGCACATGTGGGACCCGGAAACGCTCGAACGGCACGCGCTCGAATGGGACCACTACGAAATCCTGGCGCGCAAGGCCTCGGAAGGCGACAAGGCCCCGCTGACCTGAGGCGCCCCGGCGCCCTCCACGACAATTCCCATTCCCGACGCAGTAGGAGAAGCCATACCCATGGCAGAGACCGGCAAACCGGCCCCGGCATTCCAGGTCGTCAACCAGGACGGCACGTCCGTCGGCCTGGAGGACTTCAGCGGGCGGAATGTCCTGATCTGGTGGTATCCGAAGGCCGATACACGCGGTTGAACGTTCGAAGGAAACGGGTTCCGTGACCGAATCCAAGACTTCGACGCGAAGAATACGGCGATCGTCGGATGCAGCTTCGACACGCCGGAGGACAACAAGGCCTTCCGGGACAAGTTTTCGTTCCCGTTCGACCTGCTGAGCGATGGCGACAAGGCCATGTCGGTCGCCTATGGCGCGGCGACCACAGAGTCCGAGCGGCCGAAACGCATTTCCGTGCTGGTCGGGCCGGACGGCAAGGTCGTCAAGCGCTACGACGCGGTGACGCCGGCGGACCACCCGGACGAGGTGCTTGCCGACCTGGGCTGACCGGCGTCCGCGTCAGTCCAGAATGAAGTGCGGGACGAAACAGGCGTCGTCGGTGGTGACGGCGCCTTCGTCTTCGCGGATGCACAGGCCCGCCGGTTCGCTCGCCACCAGCCACACGCCGCACATCGGTCGCCGTCCCTCGAAAGACGGCAGCGGCTCGTGCGCCTGGCGGATAAAGCCCTCCGCGCCATAGGGCCCATCGAAGTCCATCACCGTGCGGCCGTTCTCCACGAAGGCGATATTCGCGCCTTCCCGGGAGAGCAGCGGCTTGCGGACATAGCGTCCGCCCAGCGATGCCGCCTTCGGGTCGTCCTCGAAGAAGGTCGGCAACAGGTTCGGATGGCCCTCGAACATCTCCCAGAGGAGCGCCAGCAGGCCCTTGTTCGACAACACCGCCTTCCAGCCGGGCTCGATGAACTGCGTGCCCGAGCCCGGTATGCGGCCGCCGAACTCCTCCTCCATCAGCCATTCCCAGGGATAGAGCTTGAACAGCCAGCGGACCGGGTCGTCATCGACGTCGGTGAAGCGCCCGTCTTCGGACAGGCCGATATCCTCGATGAACATCCGCCGCGTGCCGAGCCCGGCCTGCCGGGCGCAATCCTCGAGATATTCGATGGTGCCGAGGTCCTCGTCGGTGTCGCGGGCGCAGGCGAGATGCAGCGGCCCGTCGATGCCGAATTGGCCGAGGGCGTCGATCAGCCGTTCATGGAGGGAGTTGAACTGGTCCGCGCCCTCGGGGATCAGGCCCTGCTCCATCGCCTGTTCCAGCCATACCCACTGGAATATGGCGCTTTCGTAGAGCGCCGTCGGCGTGTCCGCGTTGTACTCGTAGAGCTTTGCCGGGCCGTTTCCGTCATAGCGGAAGTCCATGCGGCCATAGAGGTTGCGCTCGCGGCCCTGCCAGCTCCCGGCCACATAGCCCCAGAACATCTCCGGGACCGCCAGTCGCCTTAGCACCTCCTCGTCGGCAGCGGCCCGCTCGACGACCTCGAAGCACATCTGTTCCAGCTCTTCCGCAGGGTCTTCGAGGTCCTCCTCGATTTCCCGGAGCGTGAAGCGGTAGGCGTGGGTCTCGTCCCAATAGCGTTCGCCGTCGGGCGTATGGAAGGTGAAGCCGTGCTCGGCCGCAACCTGCTGCCAGTTGTCGCGCGGCCTGACCGCCCTGCGCTCCATCAGGCGCCGGCGCCGAAACCCGTGGTGCGGGCGCGCGCGCCGAAACCGCCGCGCTGCTGCGTGTAGAGCTTCTTCGCCGGCCGGCCGGCGGCGCGCTCGGAGACCTGCGTGCGGCCGACCTTGTCGCCGACCGAACGGTTTTCGGCCGTGCGGAAGGCCTTGCGGTCGTCCTGCGAACGGTAGAGCGGCTGCGTATAGGCCCGTCCGCCCATCATCTGCCCCATCATGAAACCCGCCATGAGAGGCATGAAGATGCCGCCGCCCGAACTGTTCCGGTACGGCGTGGTTTCACAGCCTTCCCGGCCGAAATCGGCCTCGCATTCGGCGCGCGAGTTGTATTTGGGCGCGACCTCGGCGTGTTGCGCCTTCGCCGCGTCGAACTCGCCGTAGCATTGCTCGGCCGTCAGCCCCTGCTCGGCGACGCACTGCTCAACGGTCTCGAAAATCGCGGCGTCGGTCCTGGGCTCCTCGCACGCGGTCAAGGTCAGCGCCGAGGTTCCCATCATCACGAGGGCGATTCTGGTTGAACGCTTCATGGCGTCTCCTTACCTCTTGCCGAGAAGGCTCATCGGGCGAGGCGCATCTCGACCAGATTGGCGAAATAGCTCGACCCTATGGGCAGCACCTCGTCGTTGAAGTCGTAGCGCGGGTGGTGCAGTCCGGGGTCCTCGCCGGTCTCGCCGCCGCCGAGCCAGATATAGGCGCCCGGCCGCTCCAGCAGCATATAGGAGAAGTCTTCCCCGCCCATCACCGGCGGCACCGTTTCGTCCACCTTTGCATCGCCGACCGTGGCGGCCGCTGCAGCGGCGGCGAACCCGGTCTCGCGGTCGTGGTTGACGGTCGGCGGATAGCCGCGCTCGTAGCGGAAATCCGCACTCCCGCCCATCGCCGTCGCGACGGCCTCCGCGATACGGGTCGTGCCGGCCTCCATGGCATCGCGCATGTCGGGGTCGAACGTCCGTACCGTCCCGTCCAGCGAGGCCGTGTCCGGGATCACGTTGAAGGCCGTGCCGGCGTGGAACATGGTCGTGCTGATGACGGCCGACTTGATCGGATCGGCCGTGCGCGACACCAGTGTCTGCCAGGTCATGACGATCTGCGCCCCGATGGCGACCGGATCGATGGAGAGATGCGGCATCGCAGCATGCCCGCCCTTGCCCTGGACGGTCAGCGAGAAGCGGTCCGCCGCGGCCATCATCGGACCCGGCACGACGCCGATGGTGCCGGCGGGAAGCATCGGCGCGTTGTGCAGGCCATAGACCTCGTCGCAGGGGAAGCGTTCGAACAGGCCTTCCTCGACCATCTTGAGGCCGCCGGCACCGCCTTCCTCCGCCGGCTGGAAGATCACGTTCACGGTGCCGTCGAAATTGCGCGTCTCGGCAAGGTATTTGGCAGCGCCGAGCAGCATCGTCGTGTGGCCGTCATGGCCGCAGGCATGCATCCTGCCGGGATGGACCGACTTCCAGGGAGACTCGTTCTCCTCGTCCATCGCTAGGCAATCCATGTCGGCGCGCAGGCCGATGCTGCGCCCGGACGAGCCGTTCCCCCGGATAACGCCGACCAGCCCGGTGCCGGCGATATTCCGGGCGACCTCCACGCCCCAGCTCTCCAGGCGTTGGGCGACCAGGTCCGAGGTCCGATGCTCCTCATAGCCGAGCTCGGGATGCATGTGGATGTCGCGCCGCCATTCGGTCAGCAGGTCATGGTCGGCGGCGATTGAATTGACGATCGGCATGGGCTCTCAGGCCTCCCTGGCTGCTTCCGTTCGAGGCGGAGCGGCAACTGCCGCACCATCCTACGTCTCAAGCTCCTGTTCGATAGCGGCAATCGCGGCTGCCTGGCCGGGCGCCGGCGGAGCCGGCGGCCGCCATTCCAGACTATCGAAAACTCCGCAATGGGGACAGGCACCGCTCCATTCGGCAGTCGCGGCGCTGCACGCCCGACAGAACCATACCGGGTCCCCCGGCGCTTGTCTCGCCCGCGCCAGCCAGCTCCTTGCGCCCTCGGTGTCGCCATCTGCAACCGCGATGCTCGCCATCTGGCGGCAGATGCGCGCCGATGCCCCCTCGCCCGCAAGCGGCTCCACCAGCTTGCGGGCTTCCGCCTGCTTCCCGGCCGCCAGCGCCAGATCGGCGAGCAGCGCGCTCGTCTCCGGCCGCCCGGCATCGCCCTTGAACAGGCGCTGGCCCTGCGTGAGCCGCATGGCCGGCGTCAGGCGGCTCCACAGCCCCTCCAGCGTCTCGGCCAGCATCGGATGGGGAGCCTTCGTCCAGCCGTCGCGAAGGATCTTCTCCGCCCGGCTCCCATGGCCGGCCGCACCTTCCAGACGCGCGACGCGCGCCGTCGCCGCCGGCAAGTCGGGATCGAGCTTCCAGGCGGTGCGGCCGTGGCCCAAGGCTGCGGCATTGTCTCCGCGCTCCTCCGCGAGACGGGACCGTTCCACGGCGATAACGGCGCGCCTGCGCCTCAGGTCCTCTCCGCGCACCATTTTCCTGCCTGCCAGCGCCTCCAGCGCCACCGACGCGCCGTCCCAGTCGCCGTTCGCCGTCCTCAGGTCGAACAGCGCTTCCAGCACCCAGGGCGTGCCCGGCCGCTCCTTCTGCGCGCGGGCCGTGATCGCGAGCGCCTCGTCCCGGTCTCCGGCGCGGTTGGCCTGCGCCATCAGGCCGCGCAGTCCGAGCAGGCTGGTCTCCGGCTCGTCCACCATCGCCTGGAAGAACCGCCGGGCCGCGCTGTCGTCGCCGTCGAGCTGCGCCGCCTGGGCTGCAAGCAGCAAGGTCAACGGCGCGCCGTCGAGCAGCCGGTCGGCCTCGCGCGCGCGGCGTCTGGCTTCGTCGGCAGCCCCTGCCGCAACCGCCACCATGCCGAGGCTCAATGCCCGGTATCCCCGTTCGCGGCGCCGTCCGGCCCGCCCGAAGCGCATCGCCTGCGGCGTGCGGCGCAGCGCGAGCCAGAACCGGTAGGAGAAAGCCGCCAGCAGGCCGAAAAACAGCAGCGCCACCAGAAGCGCCCCTGTCCGAGCCTCGATGACCAGATCGCCGAGGCGGAGTTCGACGTCGCCCGGTCTCTGCGCCAGCCACACGGCCGCGGCAACCACGAAGCCGATTTTGACCAGCGTCCAGAGCAGGCGGATCATCTGCCGTCCCTTGCGGTGAACGCCTCCAATTCGGCGTCGGCCGCAAGCCTGTCCCTGGCGACGGCGAGCCAGCCGTCGAAGGGCGGCGGCGCGCCGCCGAGTTCCGCGACCGCGCCTGCGAGATCGCCTTCCTCGATATACGCTTCCGCCCGCCCGAGAACTGCGTCGGGACTGTCGCCCGGCAGGTCCTTGGCGACCCGGCGGACGCTCACAACGTCGGACAGCCGATCGATTGCGTCGTCGAGCCAGGGCGTTCCGGTCACCCCTTCGGGCCGGACGACGCGGGCGCGCGCCAGCTGCTTGAACTGCCTCGCCAGCCCATCGGCCGTCGGCAGGCCCCGTTCGGCGCGCGCCGTCCAGGCGCCGAAACCGGGGCTGCCCGCAGCCTGCAACGCTGCCAGTTCTTCCTTGAATGGAGCGCCCGAATCGACCGCGAACCTGAGGCGTGCCACTGCAAGCTTCACCGTCGCGCCGGCCTCGCCAGAGCGGGCCAGGTTCCCGACGGCGTCGCGAAGCGAGGCGAGCTCCGCAAGCGCCTTGTCGGCCGCCGCGCCGGCTTCGGCCGCCGCGCGGTCCGTTGCCGCCACCTGCGCTTCCAGACTGTCCGCCTCACCGCCCGCCGCAAGCCCCTCCAGGCGCATTTCCAGTGCCGCGACCGCCGCTTTCAGGGTCGCCAGCGCCGGATCTGCTCCCGTGCCCGGTTCGTCGCCGCCAGCAGGCCGCGCCTCCAGGCCTGCGAGCCGTTCCTCCAAACCCGCTATCTGCGCGGCGACCGCAGGATCTGCTGCCGGCTCCGTCCCTTCAAGGTTCGAAATCCGCTCGTCCAGTGCCTCCAGGCGCGCGCCCAGCTGCCCCTCGAACGCCTCCAGGGCGCTGTGCAAACCGGCGACCTCCCCGGCCACCGCTTCATTCTTCTCCCGGTTCTCCGTTATGGCGGCCGAGTGCGCGTCCACCTGCGCCCGGTCGGCCGCCTCGACCTCCACTTTCAGCAACCGGTCCGTAAGGCGCTTTATGTCGGCAGAGGTCGCCATGTCCGGCGGCTTGCCGGCGAGGAAAGCCGCGACCCGCTCCGGCTGTGCGGCGACCAGGTAGCCGACGGCCGCGATAAGGACGACCGGCAGGAACCAGAGCAACAGGAACAGCCGCCCGCGCCGCCGGCGGCGGGCTGCCGCCCGCGCCGCCGGGCCGGCAGCCGGTTCGCCGGCCGGGGGGCCGTCCGCGACCGCTTCGACCTCTATCGGCTCCGCTTCGAGGGCAGGCCCGTCTTCCGGTCGATCCGTCATCGTCGTCCTTCGGGCGTCCGGCGGCCTTCGCCCGTTGCGTCCCGTGTCTCCAAGATGCGGTCCACTTCCGCCATCATCGCCTCGTGATCCGGCCGGCCGGCAACGCGGACCTCGCGCCAGGCAACGCCCTCCAGAGCCCGGCCCACGGCTTCGCTGAGGACGCAGGCATGGATGAAGCGGCAAGTGTCTCCGACGCCGCTTCGCAACGCCAATCTAGCAAAGACCGCCGCCGTCCGGGGAGAGAAAAACAGAGCGAGGGCCAGGCATCCGCCGGCCAGCATCTCGACCAGTCGAGGGCTGAGCGACCCGACGGCGCGGGCGCGATAGAGTGCCTCGCGCCGCACCGGGAATCCCGCTTCGGCGAGGCTGCCGGCCAGGTTCCCCGCAACGGCCTCGCCCGACGCATGGAGCAGCGGCCCCGCCGAGGGGTCGCAGCGCGCCGCCGCCAGTCCCGCCAGCGCACACACATCGCCCGCCGCACTCTCCACGCGCCGGAAGCCCGCAGCGCGCGCCTCCCGCGCCGCTGCGTCTCCCGCCGCATATGCCGGCAAGCGGCGTTCGGGCGAGGCCGCCGCAAAGGCGCGCACGCCGTTCGCGCTGGTGAACAGCAGCGCCTGCACGCCCGCGAGGTCGAGGGCTGCGCCCGGCAGGAACTCGATCTTGAGCATGGGCTCCGCCAGGGCGGCGACGCCGCGTGCAGCCAGCGCATCGACGGTGCGGCCGGCATCGGGAAACGGCCGGGTGACGAGGGCCCGGATCACCCGTCGAGCGCCCCCGGCGGCGCATCCGCGCGGAGCGCTTCCCCGGCCTCCAGGCCGATCGTCAGGGCGTCCCCCGGGGAGCCGGAACGGCAGACTTCCCGCATCTCGGCGCCGTCCGGCGTCAGCAGGCGGCCCCGAAGGACGAGTTCGCCGTCCCGGAGGCGGGCATAAGCGGCAATCGGCGTCCTGCAAGACCCGTCGAGCGCCGCAAGCAGGGCGCGTTCGGCCGTCACGCAACAGGAAGTAGGGCCGTGGTCGATGGCGCCAAGGCGCTCGCGCAAGGCGGCATCCCCGGCGCGGCACTCCACGCCGACCGCGCCCTGGCCCGCCGCCGGCAGCATGTCTTCCGGCGCGATGGGCGCCGCGCTCTCCGCCATGCCGAGGCGCGCGAGCCCCGCCATGGCGAGGAAGGTCGCATCGAACTCCCCGGCGCGCACACGCTCCAGCCGGGTATCCACATTTCCCCGGATCAGGGCCGGCACGAGGTCCGGACGCCGGGCCAGCATCTGCGCCTGCCGGCGGAGCGAGGCGGTTCCGATGCGCGCGCCCGGCGGCAATTCGGCCAGCGTCCGCGCACCGCCCGCCAATCCGTCGCGCGGGTCGGCGCGCTCCAGCATGGCGGCCAGGACGAAGCCGTCCGGCAGGACCGTCTCCAGGTCCTTCACCGAGTGGACGGCGGCGTCGATTCGCCCCTCCGCCAGCGCGGCCTCGATTTCCTTTGCGAACAGGCCCTTGCCGCCGATATCGGCCAGCCGGCGGTCGAGTATCCGGTCGCCGGTGGTGCGGATGACCGCGATCTCGATATCGAGACCGGGCTCTCGCGCCCGCAATGCGGCGGCCGCCTGTTCCGCCTGCCTGAGAGCGAGCCGGCTGCCGCGCGTGCCGAGACGGATTTTCGCCATGGGCAGCGAGTTACCCCTTCCGGCCGCCCGGCGCAATCTGCCGCCGCGCCCGCCGACGGGCGCAAACCGCCGTTGCGCGGGCACACGGGGCCTGTATCGTCCTGCCACCATGCGGGTTCTCGGCATCGAAACGAGTTGCGACGAAACGGCGGCGGCCGTGGTGGACGCCGACCGGCGCATCCTTGCCGAGCGCCTGTTGTCGCAGACCCACGAACACGCACCCTATGGCGGCGTCGTGCCCGAGATCGCGGCCCGCGCCCATCTGGACCATCTCGACCGGCTGGTGGCGGAGACGATGGCGGAGGCCGGGCTCGGTTTCGGCGAGCTCGACGGTATCGCCGCCGCCGCGGGGCCGGGCCTGATCGGCGGCCTGCTGGTGGGGATGACCACGGCGAAGGTGCTGGCGCTGGCGAGCGGGCGGCCCTTTGTGGCGGTCAACCATCTGGAGGCCCACGCCCTCACCGCACGCCTCACGGACGGCCTCGACTTCCCCTATCTGCTGCTGCTGGTCTCCGGCGGCCACACGCAATTGCTGGCGGTGGAGGGCGTCGGCCGCTACCGGCTTTACGGCGAGACCGAGGACGACGCGCTGGGCGAAGCCTTCGACAAGGCGGCCCGGCTGCTCGGGCTCGGATTTCCCGGCGGGCCGGCAGTCGAGAAGGCGGCGGAAACGGGCGACCCGGCGCGGTTCCGCCTGCCGCGGCCGCTCGCCGGGCGGCCGGGCGCGGGATTCTCGTTTTCCGGCCTCAAGACGGCGCTCCGCCGCACCGTCGAGGCGCTGCCCGCGCCGGGCGGGCAGGACATTGCCGATCTCGCGGCTTCCTTCCAGGCCGCCGCCGCCGATACGCTGGCCGACCGGACGGCCAATGCGGCCGCCATGTTCCGGAGCGACTGCCCGGCAGGCCGTGTGCTCGTCGCCGCCGGCGGCGTGGCCGCCAACCGCAGCCTGCGCGCCCGTCTCCAACGGGTTGCGGAGGAACACGGCCTCGCCTTTGCCGCCCCGCCGCCGCGCCTCTGCACGGACAATGCGGCAATGATCGCCTGGACCGGGCTGGAGCGGCTGCGCCTCGGCAGGCGCGACGGCCTCGATTTCCGGCCCCGGCCGCGCTGGCCGCTCGCTTCGTGACGGGTGGGACATGAGGGTCGGCATTCTGGGCGCCGGCGCCTGGGGGCGCGCGCTGGCGAAAACGGCGGACCGCGCCGGCCATGAGGTGCAGCTCTGGAGCCGTGCGGACGGGCCGGGCCGGTTCGACGACGCCGCCTCGGCCGAGGTCGTCGCATTGGCGGTGCCGGCCCAGGCCATGGCCGAAACAGCCACTGGGCTAGACCCCGAAAGAGTGCGGGGCGTCCTGGTGATCGCCGCCAAGGGGCTGGAGCGCGGCACGGGCAAGCTGATGAGCGAGGTGCTGGGACCCGGTTTCGCCGCCGGCGCGCTTTCCGGCCCCAATTTCGCAGCCGAGGTCGCCGCCGGGCTGCCGGCAGCGGCGGTGCTGGCCGGCGCGCCGCAAGCCGCCTTCGCCACGAGCAGCTTCCGCGTCTATGAGAGCCGCGATGTCGTCGGGGTGCAGCTTTGCGGAGCGCTGAAGAATGTCATCGCCATCGCGGCCGGCATTACAGAAGGACGCCGGCTTGGCGAGAACGCCCGCGCCGCCCTGATTACACGCGGATTGACGGAGATCCGGCGCTTCGTCATCGCCGAGGGCGGCGAGGCGGAGACCGTTGCGGGCCTCGCCGGGCTGGGAGACCTGATGCTGAGTGCGACCAGCCCCACCTCGCGCAACTACGCCTACGGGGTCGCGCTCGGCGCGGGCGAGCCGCCGCCTGCCGCGCTCGCCGAAGGCGCGCTCACGGCCGAGCCCGCGCTTCTCCGCGCGGAGTGCGCCGGTGTGGAATTGCCCATTGCGCGGGCGGTCGCCGATATTGTCGCAGGACGCAGCGGCATCGAATCTGCGATGAAACGGCTGCTCGCCCGGCCCGCGCGCCGCGAATAGAGGAGGGAGACCGCCCATGAATTACTGGCTGTTCAAGAGCGAGCCCGGCGCCTGGTCCTGGCAGCACCAGATGGAAGCCGGCACGGCGGAATGGGACGGCGTGCGCAACCACCAGGCCGCCAGCAACATGAAGGCGATGCGCGTGGGCGACCGCGGCTTCTTCTACCATTCGGTGGGCGAGCGCACGATCGTCGGCGTGGTCGAGGTGGTGAAGGAATACTACCCGGACCCGACCGACGCCTCGGGCCGCTTCGGCATGGTGGATGTGCGCGCCGTCGAGAGCGCGGCCCGCCCGGTGAGCCTCGCCGAGATCAAGGCCGACCCCGATTTCGCCGAGCTTCCGCTCGTCCGCCAGTCTCGGCTTTCCGTTTCGCCGGTGCCGGCCCCGCTCTGGGCAAAGCTTTGCGCCATGGCCGGCGTCTCGGCCTGACCCGCCGCGCGGATGAGCTATCTCGACCGCATCGCCGAGTGCAATCGCCACGACCTTGCCGGTTTCCTGCCGTTCGAGGTCGAGAACCGGCGGGCCGGCTGGGTGCGCCGCAGCTTGGCGGGACGGCTTGCGGACCTTCCGGAGGTCTTTGCCGTCGAGGCGGAACGGATCGGTTTCGCGGCAGGTCTCGACACGGCGGACAAGCGAAGCTGCGCCGTTGCCGGCGTCGTCGAGGCCTGGCGCCGCGAGGGCCTGCTGCGGCGCCTGAGCGGCGAGTTGTTCGCCGTCGGCAACGGCGCCGGCCGCGAGCCGCTCCTCCTGATCGACCGCTCAGCCATGCAGACCTTCGGTTTCGGCGCCGTCGGCGTTCACCTCAACGGCTATGTGTGCGGGCCGGACGGGCTGCATGTCTGGGTGGCCGAGCGCGCCGCGGGCCGGCACAGCTATCCGGGCATGCTCGACAACATGGTTGCCGGCGGGCAGCCGGCGGGCCTCTCGCTGATGGAGAACGTCGTCAAGGAAGCAGGCGAGGAAGCAGGCATTCCGCGCGCGCTCGCCGAACGCGCCCGGCCCGCCGGCGCCGTCACCTACTGCCTGGAAACCGAAGCCGGGCTGCGCCCCGACCTGCTCTATGTCTGGGACCTCGAACTTCCCGCCGGCTTCCATCCGCACGCCAGCGACGGAGAGGTTTCGCAATTCGAGCTCTGGCCGGCCGACCGGCTGGCCGAGACGGTCCGGGACACGGAACGGTTCAAGTTCAACTGCAATCTCGTCAATATCGACTTCCTTGTCCGCCACGGCGTTCTCGACCCGGAAGACCCGGACTATGCGGCCATCCTCGCCGGCCTCCGCCCTCTGCTCCCCATCGATCCCTGGCGGATGTGGTAGTCTCCAGGGGCGCGGCGAAGCGGGAGGCTCCGATGGTCCATGACATCCGCAATGATGGTTTCCGCGAGGTTGTCGACCCGGAAGCGACGCCGGAAAAGATCGGCGGCGGCTTCGATTTCACCGAAGGGCCGGTCTGGCATCCGCGTGAGACGACGGTGGTCTTCAGCGACATGCCGGGCAACCATATGCGCGTCTGGAGCGAGGCCGACGGCGTGCGCACCTTCCGCCGGCCGAGCGACATGGCGAACGGCAATGCCTACGACCTCCAAGGCCGACTCGTCACTTGCGAACACGCGACCAGCCGGGTGACGCGCACCGGGCATGACGGGCGGATCGAGGTGCTCGCCAGCCACTATGACGGCAAGGAACTCAACAGCCCGAACGACATTATCGTGGCCGGCGACGGCGCGATTATCTTCACCGATCCCGGCTTCGGCCGCATGCCCTATTACGGCGTCGAGCGCGATCCAGAACTCGACTTCCGCGGCGTTTACCGCCTGGACGCGGGCGGCGGCGACCCGCGCCTGCTCGCCTCCGATTTCGACCAGCCGAACGGCCTTTGCCTTTCGCTCGACGAGAAGCGTCTCTGGATCAACGACACCATGCGCGGCCATATCAGGCTATTCGAGGTCGAGGCCGACGGCTCGCTCTCGTCCGGCCGCGTCTGGACGGAAGTTATCGGCGAAGGGCCGGGCGCGCCCGACGGCATGAAGATCGACGCGGAGGAGCGGATTTACTGCACCGGCCCCGGCCCCGGCATCCATGTCTTCGACCGGGACGCGCAGCTTCTGGGCATCATCCGCATCCCGGAAGGGGTGGCCAATTTCTGCTTCGGCGGCGAAGCCATGCGCACCCTGTTCGTCACCGCCTCCACCTCCCTCTACCGCGTGGCACTGCGCGCGGCGGGGCCCGAATTGCGGTTTTGAACCGCGCTGGCCGGGAGCAAATCATCCGAGACGACGCCGGGAGGCGAATCCATGACCGACAATCCCACCGTCATCCGCAATGCGGCCTGGATCGCGGCATGGGACGGCGACCGGCACCGTTACCTGCGCCACGGAGACATCGCCTTTGCAGGGGACCGCATCGTGCATGTCGGCGGCCGCTACGAGGGCGCCGCTGAACGGAGCATCGACGGTTCGCGCCGCTTCGCGATGCCGGGCCTCGTCAACGTCCATTCGCACCCCCACACGGAACCCGCCTACAAGGGGGTGCGGGAGGACCACGGCGTACCCGAGATGTACGACACCGGGCTCTACGAGCGCATGTGCGCCTTTTCCCTGGACGCGGCTGGCCGCCGGGCGGGGATGGAGATGGCCTACGCGGACCTCCTGCTCTCCGGCGTCACCACCGTGGTCGATCTTTCCGGACCGGTGGAGGGATGGCTGGACTGCGCGGGCCGCAGCGGACTTCGCGTCTATGCGGGCCCTTATTTCGCCGACGCCCACTGGAAGCTCGAGAACCGGCACGAACTCCGGTTCGACTGGGACGAGGCGCAAGGGCGGCGGTCCTTCGAGGAAGCCATCCGCCTCATGGAGCTGGCGGAGCGACATCCGAGCGGCCGGCTTCGCGGCATCGTCTTTCCCGGACAGATCGAGACCTGCACCGAATCGACGCTGCGCGACGCGGCCGCCCTCGCGCGCGAGACCGGGCGCCCGCTCACGACG
Organism: Alphaproteobacteria bacterium; assembly: GCA_965261985.1. Taxonomy (GTDB): domain Bacteria; phylum Pseudomonadota; class Alphaproteobacteria; order Bin95; family Bin95; genus Bin95. Next base: position 577,046 of record OZ253490.1, on the reverse strand, counting down.
CACCTCTCGCAGTCGAAGGTCGAATTCCACGAGATCGTGCGCCGGCACGGCAAGACGCCGCTCGAATATGCAGCCGATATCGACTTTCTCGGCCCCGGCACCGTCCTTGGGCACGCGCTGTTCATCGACGAGCACCCGGACATTCGATGGCGCGGCTCGCGGGATCTCGACCGCCTCGCCGATTCCGGGGCATCGGTGGCGCACTGTCCCTCTCCCTTCGCCCGCTACGGGCAGGCGATGAACCACTTCGGCCGTTACCGGGCGCGCGGAATCAACATGGGGCTTGGCACCGATGTCGCCCCCCACAACCTTGTCGAGGAGATGCGCCTCGCCATCGTCCTCGCCCGCGTGATGGCGAGCAGCATCCGCACGGTGGATACCGGCGAAATGTTCCGCGCCGCCACCGTGGGCGGGGCTGCCGCTCTCGGACGTGACGACCTCGGAAAGCTGGCCCCCGGCGCGAAGGCGGACATTGTGCTCCTCGACCTCGACCACCCCGCGATGCGCCCGGTGCGGGACCCGCTGCGCACCTTCGTGTTCGAGGCGGCGGACCGGGCGGTCCGCGAGGTGTTCGTCGATGGGCAACTGGCAGTCGAGAACGGGAAACCCCTGCATCTCGACCCGGAGCGAGCCGCGGACCAGCTTGAGGAGTCCCAGGCACGGATGCTCGCGGAGGCGCCCGGGCGCGACTTCCTGGGACGCACCGGGGATGCGATCGCGCCCTATTCGCTTCCCCTTTGACGCACCGCGCTTGTCCGGGACCGGCGCGGATTTGCAGTCTCGGCCAATGTAAGGCGACGGGAGCCCGGCAGGTCTCCTTCCCAGGCCCCGGTGCCCGGACGATGCGCGGCCATACAGGGGGTTCGATGCCGGGGCCGACGGTTCACTCTCCTCGGACCGCGTCCAGGCGGAAGTTTCCGGCGAGGGGCCGGGCGCGCCCGACGGCATGAAGATCGACGCGGATGAACGGATCTACTGCACCGGCCCCAGCCCCGGCATCCATGTGTTCGGCCGCGACGCACAACCGCTGGGCGTCATCCGCATCTCGGAAGGCGTGGCCAATTTCTGCTTCGGCGGCGAAGACATGCGCATCCTGTTCGTAACCGCCTCCACCTCCCTCTACCGCGTCGCGTTACGTGCGGCCGGGCTCGCATTGTCCTTCTAAAGCGCCCAAGTTGCGGCGGCATATGTCCCGGCATAGCTACGTATTGACTCATCACGATCATAGGATCATAAGCTATCGACCAAGCTAGACACCTCCAAATTCAGAGAATATCAAAGCAGGACAACTGAGAACGTTAATTCGACATACCGAGATTGACAATGTATTTCAATGAACAGCAAATTTTACAATTGGAACAAGGGCTTGAAGAAGTTCACCGCAAGAAAGAAACTCTTTTGGAGAAATTTGTTTTGCGCTCGTATCGATCTACTAAAGCAGAAGAATTTGCAAAGCATGGATTTTGCAGAAGACTAGGGACGATGGAGAGATGTTTGGATAATGTCTTCCACTTACTGTCACCTAAATTAAATGAAATTCCAGATCAGACTAAGGTACATGATGCAATAATTAATCTTCACGCCTTTTCGAACAATACATGTGGATGTTGTGATAATTTGGCGTGGATTTGGGTTCATGAAATGGGTATAACGGGAACAAATAGAAGCCCCATTTCTCCAAAGGAAGTTGGCATATCGAAAAAGAAAATTCGAAATTCGTTTCCCGCGGAGTTGGCAAATTACCTACTCGAAATTGATGCTTGGATTGACTACGTAAAAAATTATAGAGATGCGTTGTGTCACCGAATTCCGATGTATATTCCACCTTACACAATTGATCCTAAAGACGAAGAATTGTATAACGTATTGGAAGAGTGGTCGTACGATGCTCTAATCAAAGGAGATATCGACAGGCACGACCAATTGAAACAACAGAGTCAGGAATTGGAATTTTTTCGGCCGATAGCGATACACTCATTTAGCGAAGGCACCTCTCCTATAATGGTTCATAATCAGATGACAAATGATTTTTACACGGTTTACGAGATCGGCGAGAGATTTTTTTGCGCGCTAAAGTAGTAAAAATATCGCACAGTCTTCTAATTGCAGGTGGCGTGCCTAAGTCGTTAGGTGTCTCTATTGGAAGCGCCATGGCGTGGTGTTGTTTTAGCATGCCGGGATGAACGGCACCAAAGACGTTAAACAGGAATGTTAGGGCAGGAGGGGAATATGAAGCTACTTCCTAGATTTTTCTGCCGAAGGATACGACATTGGGAACTCTGCGATCTGCTGGGGGCAGAGAAGGCGGTGAGTCTGGGTAAGGTCGACGGCCTTTTTCGTTTGCAAGGCTGGAGAGGCCCGAAAGGGAGTGCGGATGAAGAAGGGAGAAGCACGTTTCGGCCGGGGGACGCCCGTTCGACTTGGGGAGCTGGGCCGCGGGTCGCAAGGATGCACGGTGGAGGGAGCGGCGAAGCCGCGCGATGGCAGCACAAGAGCCTGTTCCGCTTGGCGCCCCTTCCTGGGTCAGCGATTAGCTTGTGAATTTTGAACTAATTCCTATCCATGCCCTTGCTTCTGGAGAATCCGTGGTAGGATGGAACAAGAGGGAGCGGCATCCGCGGGGCCGCTTCGTCTCCGGTTTCGCGCCGGCGCAAGAAAACCCTTGGGAAACTGACGGGAGACGTGCGCCCTGTGCTTGCCTCGCGCGCGCGTGCGCAATCAGGCGCGCAAAACGCGCACCGGGCGCGAAAGGCGCGCGGGCGGGCGGGCCTGTGCGCGCACGCGATACGCGCGGAAAAGGGTCCCGCCGTACGGAAAACCGGCGGTGGGGACGTTGGAACGAAGAGAGATCGAGAGGAGAGATCCATGCTGGAAAGAACAGCTTCATGCCGGAAAGAGCCATGGCCTATACGCCGTCCGCATGCGGATCATGACAAAACATGACACTTCATGACACTTCCCGGGGGTGTCCCGACAACGGCGCAGCGCATCTGCCGGAACCCGGTCATGGACCTTCGGTTCCGAGCCATGAACGGCGGTATTCGGTTCGCCCGGCCCAGCTAGGGCGCGCGGCTGAGGGCGGCGGCTTGTTCGGCGGAGAAGGCTTCGACGCGGCCGCAGAACTGGCAGACCATCTCCAGCGAGCCATCCTCGCGGCGCATGTCGGCCACCTCGCCGGCGGAGAAGGCGCGCAGCACGGTCTCCATCCGCGCCCGGCCGCCGCAGCGGCAGCCGTCGCGGAGCGGGCGCTGGGGATCGACGCGCAGCTCGTCGCGGTGGAAGAGCCTGAGCAGCAGCGCATCCCCCGGCAGGGCGGGGTCCAGCAGTTCGTCCGGGCCGACGGTGTGCATGTAATGCTCCAGACGGGTCCAGAGCTCGCCGGTCTCCTCCGGCGGGTCCGGCTCGTCGGGCAGCCGCTGGAGCATCAGCGCCGCCGCGCGCCAGGCGCCGCCGCGCCGGCCGCAGGCGACCGCGAGGCAGGTATCGATCTGCTCGGACTGGCGGAAATAGTGCAGCACGGAGGCTGCGAGCCCGCCCGCCGCCAGTTCCACGACGCCCTGGTAGCGCTCGCTGCCGTCCGCGGGGTCGAAGGTAAGCGCGAGATAGCCCGTGCCGAAGGGCGCGCCGGCGGAGCCGGCCGGCCATGCTCCCTCGTCGAAGCCGGCGAAGCCGCGCATCGGCCCGGACGCGTCGATGTCCGCGACCAGGCGGCTGACCGGGCCGCTGCCCTCGACCTGGAGCGTGAAGATGCCCTCGGCCTTGAGCGCGTGGGAGAGCGAGGCCGTGATCGCCAGGGATTCGCCGAGGACCCGCGCCGCCGCTTCCGGATAGGCGTGGCGGTCGAGGATGCGCGCGACTTCCGCCCCGAGGCGCACCAGTCGCCCGCGCACCCGCGTGCCGCCCAGCCGGAAGGGCCGCACATAGTCGTCGCGAAACGCCGCCTGTCCGTCCATCGGCGGCGCTACCGGCCGAAGCACCAGGCGAGAATGCCCTTTTGGGCGTGCAGCCGGTTCTCCGCCTCGTCCCAGACGACCGATTGCGGCCCGTCGATCACCGCGCCGGACACCTCCTCCTCGCGATGCGCCGGCAGGCAATGCAGGAAGATGGCGTCCGGCCGCGCCCGCGCCATCAGGCGCTCATCGACGCGGTAGGGCGCGAGCAGGTTGTGGCGGCTCTCTTCCTCGCCGTCGTTCATCGAGACCCAGACGTCGGTGACGACCGCGTCCGCATTCCGCACGGCGGCAACGGGGTCGTCATGGACGCTGACTCGCGCGCCGTTCGCCTCCGCCCAGGCGAGCGCTTCCGCCGGCGGGCGGCGCTCCGGCGGGCAGCCGACGGCGAAATCGAAGTCGAAGCGCGCCGCAGCGTGGATCCAGCTCGTCGCGACATTGTTGCCGTCGCCGCTCCAGGCGATGCGCTTGCCGGCAATGGCGCCGCGCTGCTCCTCGAAGGTCATCACGTCGGCCATAAGCTGGCAGGGGTGCGAGCGGTCCGTCAGGCCGTTGATGACCGGCACTTCGGCATTGGCCGCGAGCTCGGTCAGCTTGTCATGGTTGTCGGTGCGGATCGCGATCGCATCGACATAGCGCGACAGCACCCGCGCGGTGTCGGCCCAGCTTTCGCCGCGCTTGACCTGGGTGTCCTGGCCCGAAAGCACGATGACATGGCCGCCGAGCTGGCGCATGGCGACCTCGAAGGAGACGCGGGTGCGGGTCGAGGGCTGCTCGAAGATCATGGCGAGCGTCTTGCCCTCGAGCGGCCGCGCGGGGTCCCCCGCCTTGAAGGCGAGGGCCCGGTCGAGGATATGACGGAGCGAGGCCCCGTCATAATCCTTCAGGTCGAGAAAGTGGCGCGGCGCGTTCATACGCTCACGCAGCGGCGGCGGCGAATTCCCGGCAAGCGCCTTCGACCAAGCCGACCGCCTCGCCGACATGCGAGTCCTCGATCACCAGCGGCGGCAGCAGGCGCACGACATTCTCGCCGGCCGGTACCGCAAGCAGGCCCTGGCGGCGCAGCGCGCCCACGAACTCGCCATTGGGAGGGCCGACCCGGACGCCCAGCATCATGCCCGCGCCGCGCACGTCCAGAATCGTGTCCGGATAACGCGCCGCAAGCCCTTCCAGACGCCGGTGCAGTTCCGCAGCGCGGGCCTGCACACCGTCGAGGAAGCCCTCGGCCAGCAGCGCGTCCAGCACGGCATTGACCACGGCCGTCGCCAACGGATTGCCGCCGAAGGTGGAACCGTGCGTGCCGGCGACCATGCCCGAGGCCGCCTCTTCCGTCGCGAGGCAGGCGCCGACGGGGAAGCCGCCGCCGAGGCCCTTGGCGAGCGCCATGACGTCCGGGCGGATGCCGGACCATTCATAGGCGAACAGCTTGCCGGTCCGGCCCATGCCGCACTGCACCTCGTCGAGGAACATGAGCAGGCCGAACTCGTCGCAGAGCGCGCGCACGCCCTCCAGGTAGTCCGCGGACATCGGGCGGATGCCGCCCTCGCCCTGCACCGGCTCGACGAGCACGGCGCAGGTCTCTCCGGAAACGGCCGCGCGCAGCTCGTTCAGATTGCCGAAGGCCACCTGGTCGAAGCCCTCCGTCACCGGGCCGAAGCCCTTGTAGAGCTTCTCCTGGCCGGAAGCCGCGATGGAGGCGAGCGAGCGGCCGTGGAAGCAGCCTTCGACGGTAATGATGCGGAAGCGCTCCGCCTCGCCCTTGTCGGCATAGTGCTTGCGCACGAGCTTGATGCCGCACTCGATGGCCTCAAGGCCGGAATTGCAGAAGAAGACCGTGTCCGCGAAGCTGTTATCGGTCAGTCGTCGCCCGGCTCGCTCCTGGTTCGGAATATTGTACAGGTTCGAGGTATGCCAGAGCCGGCCGGCCTGATCCTGGAGTGCGGCAACGAGGCCGGGATGGGCGTGGCCGAGAGCGGTCACGGCGATCCCGCCGCCGAAGTCCAGGAACCGCCGCCCGTCGGACGCGAAGAGGTACGGTCCCTCGCCTTTTTCGAAAGCGATGTCCCGATCCCCATAGGTCGGCATCAGGGGGGCGATCACGAATCGATCTCCTTCAGAGAGTTCTTCAAACGACATCCCCGCCGCGAGCCGGCGGGGAAGCGCGCAATATCCGGTCGCCGGGCGCGGCTTGTCAATGCCCCGGCTGCGCGGGTGTCGCCAGCAGACGATCTGTCCGGTTTAGGTAGCACGCGAGTTGTCCGGTTTGCATTTCGACCTCGCACGGGCCGGTGACAGCCCGATAAGGCCGCCGCACCTTTCAAAACCGCCGAAGGCTGCGGCTATGGCCCCCCGGCTGCCGCGACCACCGTTTCGAGCGCCTGCCAGTCCGGCGGGCCTGCTGCTGCTATCGGCTGGATGCAGACCTGGTCGGCGCCGGCGTCGAAATGCGCGCGGAGCCGTTCCGCGACCGCCTCGGCGCTGCCCCGGGCGACCATCGCGTCCATCAGCCGGTCGGAGCCGCCGTTCTCCATGTCTTCGGTGGAAAATCCGGTCCTCAGCCAGTTGTTGCGGTAATTGTCGAGCGTCATGTAGCGCGCCAGTTCCTTGCGCGCGGCCGCGCGCGCCGCTTCGGCGTCCTCCAGCAGGCAGATTTTCTGCTCGACCGCGAGCCAGCGTCCGGGGCCGAGGGCGGCGCGGGCGCGTTCCGTGTGCTCCGGCGTCACATTGTAGGGAATGGCACCCCGGCAGCACTCCGCGGCCAGTTCCAGCATGCGGGGGCCCAGTGCCGCGATGACCACCGGGCGGTCCGGGTCGTCGAGCGGCGGCCCGTCGGCGGCGATGCCCTCAAGATAGCGGCGCATGGTGGCGACCGGCCCGGCATAGCGATGGCCGCGCAGGGTCTCGACCAGCGGCGGGTGGCTGACCCCGAGGCCGAGCACGAAACGCTCGCCCGAGAAGTCCGCCAGCGTGCGCCGCCCGTTGCGCGCCGTGACGGGGTCGCGGGCATAGATATTGGCGATGGAACTGCCGACGGCGATCCGCGAGGACTGCGCCAGCAGGTGGCCCGCCAGCGACAGGCTCTCATATCCCGTCGATTCCGGATACCAGAAATGCGAGCAGCCGAGCGCCTCCGCGCCCTGCACCATCGCCGCCAGCCCGGCCCCGTCGAGCCGGTCGGTCGGATACCAGAAGCCGAATCGTCCATACTGCATGTCGGGAATGTTCCTTTCCGCCGGGGCGCCGCGCCGTCTCCGGCAGCATAGCGCGAGCCACCGCTGGCGGCGATGGAAACCGCCCTGTGTATGACCTGCATACGGTGAGCGGAGCACCGCCGGAATTCCCGGCGGGCGGTATGCAGTCGATTGCGGCGTGCGGCGCGGCGCGTTACAATTCTGACATGAAGATCAGGCACAAGGGACTGCGGGCGCTGCACGAGCGGGACGACCGCGCCCGGCTGCCCGCCGGCCTGGCGCCGCGGCTGAGGCGCATCCTGTTCCGGCTGCAAGAGGCGACGCATCCGGGCAGCGCGGACGCACCGGGCTTTCGCCTGCATCCGCTGAAGGGCGACCGGGCGGGCGAGTGGAGTGTGCGCGTTTCCGGCAACTGGCGCGTGGTGTTCCGCTTCGAGGAGGGCGAGGCCGTGGACGTGGACCTGATCGATTACCACTGACCGCGAGGGAGTGCCGAGCCATGAACGAGAAAAGCAGCGAACGCGTCGGCCCCATGCCGAACCCGCCGCATCTGGGCGAACTGGTCCGCGAGAGCATGGAAGAGGTCGGCTGGAACGTCACCCGGACGGCGGCCCGTCTGTGCTGCGAACGGGGCACACTGTCGCGCCTGCTGCACGGCAAGGCGGGCCTGTCGGCGAACATGGCGCTGGCGCTGGAGGATATCGGCTGGGGCACCGCCGACCACTGGATGCGGATGCAGGCGAGCTACGAGCTCGCCCAGGCCCGCCGACAACGGGTCGCTGCCGAATAACCGGCGGACGCGGGCCTTGCATGGCCGGTCGTCGAGACGGTGCAGCGGTAACGCGAGCGGCCGAGCGCCTCCGCACCCCGCCCGCCTGGGCTGCGGATCGAAGGCGGCCGAATTCCGTCAGCCGGTCTTTTCGGTCGTCGGGTCGATCGTCTTGCCGATGGCGGTGACCTTCGTCGCCGGAAATCCGCTGATTTCCGCGTGCCTGTGGATGATGTCCTCGTCCTTCGCCAGATACACGCAGAATGTCTTGTCCGCGGCAACGAAGCTCTCCACCCACTGGATGTCGGGGCCGAGCTCGGCCAGGGCCCCGTTCGACTTCGCGGCGGCCTCGGCAAGCTGCTGGCGTTCCAGGGTCCCGACCTCGGGAATATCGCGTTCGATGATGAATCTGTTCAGCGCCATGATGTCCTCCCGTCTTCCGGTTTGCAGGCGCCGCGGATGTGGCACGCGGCACATGAGCAGGATAGCGCAATTCAGCCGGTTGGTCGGATGCCGGGAACCAAGTCACCCATGGCCCAAGATTTTAGGATGTTCCTTTCCGCCGAAGCACCACGCACGCAAAGCTTCGACAGCGCCGGCTCGGCTTGATCGCGATGTCCCCGCTACCGATTCCGCCTGCCTTGCGGTTCCACAAACGACAGGAACGCATGATGCAATTCTATCCTTGAACCCTCAGCTCTCAGATGGCCGCTTCGCCAAACCCAGGATGCAGTTGCGAGGGTCGATGGCTCCAAGGTTTCGGCGACCCGCGATTTGCAGCTGAGGTAGCGATCAATACCTGCTACAGCAGCTTTCGTATCGTCGGCGATCAGGTATCCGACCATGAAGCCGGTCGAGTGGTTGCCGCCGTATTTGCCGAGCCGGAAACGATCAATGCCCTCCACGACATACTCGCGGCACAGACGCGCGTTGTCACCAGCGATACGTTTGCACTCGATGATTGCATGGGGATTGTGGACCCTCAAACGTTGAAATATCTCAATCACGAGGATCGGGATATCGGTTCGTCCATCCGGCACCAAGATATCCGGGCGGGATCGAGATTCACTGCCATCAAGCACGACCATGCTTCCGCCCCATTCAAACTCTCCAGAGTTCAGCGCTTGACGCATGCCGTCCCGCAAGCGTTCCGTGATTGTCACTTCCCCGTTTGCTGCATTTACTTCCGGGAATGACAACGCAAGTCTCCAACCCGCTTCAACCGTGCACAGGATTGCCGTTGCGATCTCACGGGCAAGTGCGATAAAGGGCCGGCCAGTGGCGGCCGGAGCATCAAGCGGTAGCTTCACACAAAGGTCCCAGACATACTTTCCGCAACGACGGCATCCGCGTCTTCCAAAGCAGAGACCTCCATCCAGTGCCGGCGGGCCGCAGGCTTGATAATGACGATTTCGTTGGGACCGCTTACCCGAAGCGCACGCTGCCCGACCAAGGCGGTTCCGAGCGGGACATCCAGACGTTTGCCGATCCCGCTCAGAACGTCGCGGAGGTCCCCATCAGGCTGAATAACCTCCACCGTAGAGGGACCGTGACGTTCCTCGACCACAAAACGAACTACACGAAGCGGCGCAGATGCAGGAAAATCGAAGATTTCGGCGCGCATCCGCCGCCGCCCTGCAGAAAGCCAAATATTAATCGTACCCACAAACGCGCGCGCATACGAACCAATGTGTGGCTCTATACTGGAGGGTGCCGCAGATTGAAGCCTCCCTTCTTTCCACTGCCATGTTGCCCGGAACAGACCGTCGCGTGCCACGATGCGTTCATCGTCAGCCAAATCGTAAAGATCGAAGACGGCTTCATCGAGTTCTCGCCAATCGTCACTTGCCGGTGGACGGGATTCCAGCTTCCGCGCGATTTGCTCCAGCCGCCGACCACCCTCAGATTGCGAGGCCGTTACTAGATCGGGAATTGGCATATGTTCTATGTCTCTAAGCAATACCCGTCGCATCCACAGCCCGAACGTCGAAGCAGTCATAAGGAAAAACCATGACGCAAGCGACGAACTCAGGATTGCCACCAATATACGGCCAATCTCAGGTTGTCCGGATGGCAGCGATGCGCCAAAGAAAGCGTCGGTGAAGACCACATCCCGGTCGGATATGGCAGCAACGGACCGACCGCGCCTCTCAAGGAATTCTTGGACGAACAGCAAGGGCGCTCGATAAGTATCACGACTGCGGGGTCTTTCAGCTCTTTCATCATCGTACAGGGCCAATTCGCCACGAATCGAAAACGAACGTGAATTGGCCTTGGTCAGTAACGGAAGACCATGAAGAAAGTGCGAATCGCGGCCTCGATTGCCAACCTTTAAGCCCGCACGCAACTTCGTACCGAGTTCGTTGAGCCTGTCTCCTAACGATGCATGACCGGAAATCAACTTATCTAATAATGCCAGGTCGCGGCGTAATCCGAAAAACGCAGCCTTCAGAAACTCGGGCCTTCTCTGCCATTCGACCAATGGCAGCGTGACGACATCGTCGCGCGAGATTTCGAATGTGTGCGTTTGTGCGCCGACGGGAGACCATGGAACCTGCACGGCAGTAATTTCGTTGCGGTCCGAGGGTCGGTGCCTCGCGAACATAACAACTGCGGGCAAACTGCTGCGCGGAAAAAGCCAATCCGACTGATATGACAGGTTCACCAAGGTTACAGGAGACAGATTCTCGATGAGGCGGAGCGAAGCGTCCCTCCCCGTTCCGCTACGACTAAACAATTGGACGGCGCTCAAAACCAGACCGAATCTGGTTTCCTCAGACGCGAACCGCATGGCACGGTCGACGAACTCCAAGCTCAACCCACGAGGCGAGCGGATAACGTTCCGCCTCCTACCTAACCGTCGCGCTGCCCTCCCCGATTTGCCCGGATAGCTCCACGGCGGGTTACCCACGATAAGGTCGAATGTCCTTGGACCGTCCTGTCCAATCAGAGCAGCTTGACCTACGGGCGTTTCCTCAACATTCCAAGCGTCGCCGACGATAAGCGTCTTTCCAATGAGTGGCTCAAACTTCAGCGCCTCGGGCGGCCGCGGATCTGGATCGAGCTCCAAGGCCGCAAGGTACAGGCTGAATGCAGCGACGCGCACCGCAGGTTCGCTAATATCCACGCCGTATATTTGCCGATGCAACGTAGAACGGATCGTCTCGCGGCTCGGCTTACCTGCGCCCGAACGAAGGGTGACTAACCTTCGCAGGGCTTCGACCAGAAAAACCCCCGACCCGCAAGCTAGGTCGAGGACGGTTTCTTCTCCGGTCAATCCTTGCATGATCTCGTCGAGAACCAGGGAAACGAGCGACAAGCGGGTGTAGAAGACGTCCGTCTCCGGCCCAACGTGTCCGGACGATGGGTCGGAATGGGCAAACTGCTCATAGATCGAACTGATCAACTCAACCGGTATCGCGTCGAACCGATACGGGAAGAACGTCATTTGTCTTGATTCTGGATCGACGGCATCGAGAAAATCCGCCACCCTAGAAAGATATTGAATATCTGGAGTGGGTGAACCTTCCGGCGGAAACATATCGCCGTTGAAAACCTGTCGAAGCCAATCGAACAATCGTTCAGTAGCATCACGGTCCCGCAATATGGCCGCAAGAGTACTATAACCATATTCACGTTTAAGTAACTCGCTTTTTATGATCTCGCGATCAATCAAGTATTGAGCAAAAATCGAGCGACCAATCAATCCTTGTGCACTGAAACGATCCAAAGTCGCCGACACAAGGTCATGCTCAAGCCTACTCAGATCGGAAAGAAGAAGTCGATCAACGCTAGTTCTTCGATTAACACTGGGCATAAAGCTCCAGAATTGACCTGTCTCCATAGAGAGCCGACCTGCAATAGTATCCAATTTATCTAAATCTGCCTTAATCCTTTCGAAAGTACCCAGTCGATTCTCGCTAGCGTCTCCTTCTTTCCGTGGACGACCAAAGCCATTGTAAAGGTGGATTATTTCAGGAGAAATAATCCACAGAAGAGGTGTGAAACCTCGATTCCAGACTGCTTGCCGCCATCGAGAGACTTCGTTATCGGACGGCATTTCCCTTTCGTATTTGAAATAGACGGCAAGTTCCGATTCTCCCCGCCACAAGGCATCCGGAACGAAGTCTCGAATCCGGTCCCGGTCGCTTACCTCCTCGCCCAAACACACACCGTGCGCCGGCTTACCGTTGGCAACGTAGCCAGTCGCCTCTAGCACGTCGTGAAGGATTTGGGACGTCATGTCCCCAACCGTGCTGCGCATGGCAGGCAATAAGCTGCGCGAGGCCAGGCGGCGGGTTCCCTGCGCAAGGCAGCCTCACCCGGCGGCAAAGGCGAGGTATTCTGGAACATCGCAAACGGTGATCCGCGTTTCCCGAATAGACCGCCGATCATCTGGCTTGACAGGAACGTTGGTGCTTCGGCCACCACAGTCGGTCATGACTCGCCTTTCTATCGCCGCGCGACACGCGGCCGAATCGGGCTGGAGCGAATCGCCGAACGATAGCAGACGGACCTCGACAAAACCAAGCCGGCTGCCGACGCTCCTCGGAGCGCCATCCGGGCCAGCCGGAGCGGGTCCACCTATTCGGCGGGGGCAGGCGGCGTCAGATCTTCGTTGGGCCCGAGATTCGGGCGACGCACCCCCCATCCGCGAAGGACGCTCGCCCTGCGCCCTTGTCACGCCCAGTATCCCGTCCCTCCGGCCTTCGAGCCGATCCATCCGACCGTGGAAGTCGCTGCGCAGCCGAGCCCGGCCCCCTTCGCCTCGCGGAGGCCGGCGGACAAGTCGGCGTCCACACCATAGGCAACTTGCCGTCGGAAAAGGCGTGGTAAGCTGTCTGTATAGGAGAGGCGGCTTTCGGGGCCGCCTTTTCGATTCCAGGCGATGAAGGAGCGGCAGAGGCATGTCGAAGACCGACCGGAGACGAGGGCCCGGCGCCCGGCAGGCATGGCAAATGGGCGACAAAGGAGGGCGGGCAGCCCATGACATCTCATGACAAAACATGACGGATCATGACACTTCATGACCCTTCCGACGGTAGAGCGTATTTCCCGCCGGCGGTCGCCGCCCCCGATCGGGACCGAATGCGGACGCCCTGCGAACGAGGCCGCGACGGCTCGACGCACTGCCCGGCATTTGCGAGAATGCGGACCGAGGAGGCCGCGCCCCATGTCCGAATCCATGACCGAACCGAAGATCGTCCGCCTTGCGGAGACGGAGACCGTGCCGTTTGCGCCCGACTCCTTCTACAACCCCATCCTGCTCGGCGAGGAGGCCGGGTTTCCCATCCGGGTGGGCATCCAGACGGCGGAGCCCGGCTACGAACCGGGCCTGCACGCGCACCCCTATGTCGAAATCCTGCATATCCTCGAAGGCAGCGCCGATGTCTGGCTCGAAGGCGAGGAGGACGAGCGCACGCGCCTCGAAGCCGGCGACACCGTGGCCCTGCCCCCCCACCGCCGGCATAATTTCGCCGCCGTCGGCGAGGGGCCGATGCGGCTCATGGGCATTCACCTCAGCCCGAAGCGGATCGTGAACTACCGCGACGGCGGGTCGGACGACCACGGCTACCCGATCCATCGCAGGTGAGCGATGTCGCGGCGGCGGCCGCCCGCCTGATCCGCAGCCGGGAGGACCTGCGCCGGCGCCGCGACTATCCGCCCGACCTCTGGCAGGGCCTCGCCGGAGCCGGCCTGCTCGGCCTCACCGTTCCGGCAGAGTATGGCGGCGCAGGCTGGGACCTCGAACGCCTTGCCGGGGCCTGCCGGGACATGGTGCGCCACGGCCGCAGTCTCGGCGCCATGCTCGCCTGGAAGGTGCATTGCACGCTCTGCCATTTCGCGCTCGCCCGCCTTGGCGACGAGGCGCAGAAACGGGAATGGCTGCCCCGCCTGGCATCGGGCGAGACCACGCTTGCGGCTGCGATTTCGGAGCCCGGCGCCGGCGCGCATCCCAAATATCTGAAGGCGCGGGCGGAGAGGCTGCCGGACGGCGGCTGGCGGCTCGACGGCGACAAGGTCTGGATCACCAATGGGCCGTCCGCCGGCCTCTTCATCGTGGTGGCGATTACCGAGGTGAGCGGCGGGCGCAAGCGGTTCGGCGCCTTCCTCGTGCCGGAGGATGCGCCGGGGCTCACACGCACGGAGGCCGGCGCGGTGGAGTTCCTGCGCCCGACGGGCCATTGCGGGCTCAGTCTCCAGGGCGTCCGCCTTTCCGATTCGGCCCGGCTCGGGCCCGATACCGACATATGGGAAGCCTTCGCCAGGCCGCTGCGCACGGTCGAGGACCTGCTCAAGCTCGGCTCCCAGCAGGGCACGATGGAGGCATTGCTGGACGATGCGGCGGAGGCGGGGCTCGAGGACGAGGCGCTCGGCGAACTCGCGGCGCGGCTGGTTTCGTTCGAGGCGCTGGCGGCGCTTGCCGGCCGGGACGGCGCGCGGCTCCTCGCGGCGAAGCAGCAGCAGCGCGATTTCCTCACCGCCTTCGAGGCGCTGGGCCTGCCCGACGACCCGGCCCGCGCGGCGCTGATCGCCGACATGAAGGCCTCGGAGAGCGTCGCCGGCCGGGTCCATGCCGCCCGCCTGGCCGCGCTCGGCCGCGAGGCGCGGGAGGCCGCCGCCCCTCTTTCCCCGACAAGCGCAGGTGCTATAGCCTGACCGCCGCCCGACGCTGGAGAGGAAGCGCGGAATGAAGCTCGGCCTGTTCTCGATGCCCCTGCATCGACCGGAAAAGCCGTTCCTGCAGACGCTTGAGGAAGACCGCGAGGCGATCCTGCTGGCGGACCGGCTGGGCTATTCGGAGGCCTGGATCGGCGAGCATTTCACCTCCAAGGTCGAACAGATCGCCTCGCCGCTGATCTTCCTCGCCACCTTGATCCGGGAGACGCGCTCGATCCGCTTCGGCACCGGCGTCATCAACATGCCGCACCATCATCCGGTCACCGTCGCCAGCCATGTGGCGCTGTTCGACCAGCTGGCGCAAGGCCGCTTCCTGTTCGGCATCGGGCCGGGCGGCCTCGTCAGCGACGCCGAAATGTACGGCCATCGCGACCCGGCGGAACGCCAGCGCATGATGCTCGCCGCCATCGACATCGTGCTCGAACTCTGGCGGGGCGAGCCGCCCTACCGATTCGACAACCCGTGGTGGGATATCGCCATCGACGAGGCGGTGTTCCCGCGCCACGGCGTCGGCCTGATCGCCAAGCCCTACCAGGACCCGCACCCGCCGATCGCCATGGCGATGGTCTCGGCCAATTCGGGCTCGGCCGGGGTGTGCGGCGGGCGCGGCTGGATTCCGATCTCGGCGAACTTCATCCCCTCGCGCGATGTGGCGACCCACTGGCCGCTCTATGCCGAGGCGGCCGAGGCGGCGGGCCAGCCGGCGGACCCCTCGATCTGGCGGGTGGCGCGCAACCTGCTGGCGGTCGAGAGCGAGGGCCAGGCAGACGACATCCTCGGCGACCCGGACGGGCTGTTCCATTTCTACTTCCGCTATCTGCGCAGCTTGCGCCGGCTGCCGGAGGTCAAGGCGATTGCCGAGGCGCCGGCCGAGACGCTGAACGAGTTGCTCGATGTGGAGGAGGCGGTAGCGGAAATCCCGATCTGCGGCACGGCGAAGACGGTGCTCGACCGGCTGGTGGCGCTGCGGGAGGAGATCGGCGCGTTCGGCACGCTGCTGATCGGGATGCACGACTGGGAAGACCCCGACCTCTGCCGGACCTCCATGCACCGCCTCGCCGAAGATGTCCTGCCCGCCTTCTCGCAGCACTGCGCCGCGCTGGACGGGTAGGGCCTGCGCGCGGTCCCGGCCTTGACGCTTCCACCCCGGCAGTTAGGGTGACCTTTCGTCTCAAGGCAATTGCTAATGTCCACCGTCAACATCCGCGAAGCGAGAGCCCGCTTGTCCCGGCTGGTCGCTCAGGCCGAGCGCGGCGAGGAAATCGTGATTGCCCGGCGGGGCAAGCCTGCCGTCCGGCTGGTAGCCTGCGCGCCGCCCGCGGCCGGCAAGCCGAAGGGGCTCCGGAAACCCGGCGCCCTGAAGGGCAAGTTCGACATTCCGGACAGTGCCCTGTTCGACCCCCTGCCGGAAGACGAGCTGAGGGCTTGGGAAGGGCGTTCGGAAAATTAGCCCGGATTTTTCACCAATGTCATGGTCTGCGCGGTGCTGTCGGGCCGGCAGGGAAGGAAAGACGCGCAGCGCGATGCGGGGCATCGGGCAAGCGGATTGACGCATCCTGCCGGCCCGACGGCGCCGCCCTTCGGGTCGCGCCCAGGCGCCCGCCCGCGGCGTCGCGGGCCTCAACCGTAAGCACAGCTACGCTCTTCGGCCCGCTCCTTGCGGATCGAACGCCTCGACGCGACGCAGGCCGTGACCTTGGTGAGAAATCCAGGCTAGCAGTCTGTCGGACTTTGGGCTGGATTTCCCTTAGTGTCCGGCCCGAAATGAATTGAGTGATTTCAGCGTGTTGTGATTCACTGGATGTGTTGAAGCAATCAGCGAGGCACAAGATGTGGACTGAAATCACTCGCCCGAAATATGCCCGCACGGGCCTTCGTTACGCAAGCGATCTGAGCGATGCGGAGTGGCGGGTGATCGCCCCTCATATGCCGCCGGAGAAGGCTTTGGGCCGGCCGCGGACGACGGATTTGCGGGAGGTGGTGAACGCCATCCTGTATGTTTTGCGTTCGGGCTGCCCCTGGCGGATGTTGCCGAAGGAGTTTCCGCCCCGTTCGACGATACAGCGCTATTTCGCCGCGTGGCGGGACGGCGGTCTGTGGATGCGGATCAATCGCCATCTCCTGATGGCGGTCCGCGAGGCGGCGGGGCGCGAAGCCAGCCCTTCGGCCGGCGTCATCGACAGCCAGAGCGTGAAAACCACCGAAAGCGGCGGCCCACGGGGCTTCGATGCAGGCAAGAAGGTCAAGGGTCGCAAGCGTCATATCCTCACCGACACCGGCGGCCTGCTGGTAGCCGCCCGGGTCCACGCCGCCAACATCCAGGATCGCGACGGCGCGCCCGCCCTGCTCGCCTCCATCCGGTACAGCTTCCCGTGGCTGCGCCATGTCTTCGCCGACGGCGCTTATGCCGGCCCCAAACTCGAAGCCGCCCTGAAGCGGGTCGGGCGATGGACCCTCGAGATCGTCAAACGCCCGAACGGCGCCCAAGGCTTCGAAGTCCTCCCCCGCCGATGGGTCGTCGAACGCACGCTGGCGTGGCTAAACCGAAACCGGCGACTGGCGAAAGACTTCGAGGCAATGATCGCTACAGCGCAAGCCTGGCTCTTCATCGCCTCCGTTCAACTCCTCACCAGAAGAATCGTAAGATACTGAAAAACAAACATTCTTTTTGGGCCAGACTCTTAGGTCGACGTCGCTTCGGCCGGGCTACGAATTCGCGCCCGTCATCAAGGGCGGCTGGCAACTGGCGGGCGATCACGGCCCCGTCGACCGCGCGCGGGTAATCGCCGACATGGAACGCTTCCTCGATGCCGGCATCACCGCCTTTGACTGCGCCGACATCTACGTCGGCGTAGAGGAGATGATCGGCGAATTCATCGAGCGCGTGCTTCAGAACCGCGGCCAAGACGCGGCCAACGCGATCAAGGTGCACACCAAGCTGGTGCCCGATTTCGACCGGCTGGAGGAAACCACGCCCGCCGAAATCGAGGCGATCGTCGACAGGTCAATGAAACGGCTGCGCCTGCAGCAATTGCCGCTGGTGCAGTTCTACTGGTGGGACCTGACGCGCGGCCACCCCTACGAAGTTCTGTCGTGCCTGAAAGACATTCAGCAAAAAGGAACCTGCTTATCCCTGAAAGTCATCTGGCAATGAGGAGGCGATAGGGCATGGGCTCGGTGCGTGCGGCGCTATGGACGAAACGCGGGATCATTGTCTGGAGTTGATAGCGCCGGTTGTAGCGCCAGGCGAAGCTGGCGAGGTAGCGCCCGGCGTGATCGGGGCCGAGCTTGCGATAGGTCCCGGTGATCGCGCACTTGATGTTGCCGAGCGTCGTGTTCACCCATTTGAACGGCGCCATGCGGGCCGCCTGTCGGCCCGACCCGGTGCGGATTGCCTGATGGCTGCAGGCGATCTCGTCGAGTGCGCTCCAGCAGCCCAAGCCGTCCGTCACAACCGCCGCGCCGGGGGCCAGCCAGTGCTTGGCGCCACGCGCGATCTCGCGCTTGCGGAAGCCCTTGACCGGCGCCAGCTTCAGCTTGCGCGGGCGCCCCTCGGGACTGGTCGAGACCGCCGCCACGAAGGGCGTCTTGCCCGCCGCGCCGCGGCCCCGCTTGCCGCCGGAGCGCACCCCGCCGAGATAGGCGTCGTCCATCTCGACCCGCCCCGTAAGCGGCGTCTCCCCCTCGCGCCGCGCCATCACCGCCATGATCTTGTGCTTCACGGCCCAGGCCGTCGGCTGCTTGACCCCGAGACGGCGGCCGAGTTCCACCGACGAGATGCCGTTCTTCGCCGTCACGATCAGGTGGATGGCGGCGAACCAGAGTGTCAGCGGCAGCTTGGTCGCGTGGAAGATCGTGCCCGCCGTGGGCGATGTCTGCTTCTTGCACCGGTTGCATTGGTAGAGCCCGCGCCCCGCCAGCACGCAATGCCCGCGATGGCCGCAGCAGGGGCAGAGGAAGCCGCCCGGCCAGCGCAGCCGGAGCAGCGCCGCGCGGCACTGCTCCTCGGTACCGAAGGCCTCGCGAAACGCCTCGTCGCTCAAACCACGCACGCGCGATGCAACCTTGAACCTCATAACCGTGACCCCCTCATACGGAACACATTGAGACCGTACAGCCTCACATGCGGAGTGTCACGAATAAGCAGGAAGCGGTATGCAACCCGCGCCGGGTGTGCTGGCGCGCGGCCAAGAAATGTGACAAAATACTTGGGATCAACCGCCTTTCAACATCGCGTTCTACGATATCCGCAGAGAATGTCGCACACCGCCTCTGTTCAACGACCCTGAAGAGTGCCGCTTCCATGTTTCCGAATCCATCTACAACCGGATTGATCTTGATTGGCGCAAGCGAGTTTCCCAATTATACCAGCGGCGCTGATTTGAGGCTCATGTTGGGGATTCCCGTAGGCCCCGGTTTCTGACTCAATGGCCGCACCCGGCATTGGAGGTTTGGCATGGGAGCGGCGATCCCATTGAGGGGAGATTTCGATGCGGCGTCGGTGCGCCGTCTGGCGCAGCAGAGCCGGGCCGGTGCGCAGAGCCGTCGTCTGCCTGCGGTGGCGGCGATTTACGACGGGCATCGTCGTACGGATGCGGCGCGTTTTGCGGGTGTGGGGCTGCAAATCGTCCGGGACTGGGTCATGCGCTTCAACGCGGAAGGCCCGGACGGTTTGCTGGACCGCAAGGCGTCGGGTCCGCCATACAAGCTGAGCGAGGAGTAGCGCGCGGCGTTGGCCGGGATTGTGGAGAGCGGTCCGGACCCGGCGATCCACGGCGTGGTGCGGTGGCGGCGCTGCGACCTGGCGCAGTGGCTCCGGGAGCAGTTCGGCGTGTCGTTGGCACAGACGACGGTCGGGCGGGAGTTGCGCCGGATAGGCTACGCCAAGCTCTCGGCGCGCCCGCGCCACTATGCCCAGGACGAAGATGCCTTGGCGGCGTTCAAAAAAACTTCCCCGAACGCCTGAGGGAGATCCGCACCAGGCTCGACGACGGCGTCGAGCTCGAAGTCCGGTGGCAGGACGAGGCGCGTGTCGGACAGAAGAACAAGATCGCCCGGCGATGGGCCAGACGCGGCACGCGCCCGTCAGCGCCCAAGGACCGGCGCACGACCTCGGCCTATATCTTCGGAGCCATCTGCCCGAAGAAAGGCAAGGCGGCAGGCCTTGTCATGCCCCGGGCCGACACGCATGCGATGAGTGCGCATCTCGCCGAGATCGGCCTCGCAATAGACCCCGGCGCGCACGGCGTTGTCATCCTCGATCGGGCGGGATGGCACACCTCCTCCAAGCTCGAAGTCCCCCACAACATCACCCTGATGGCGCTCCCGCCCCGAGCGCCGGAACTCAACCCGGTCGAGAACATCTGGCAGTTCATGCGCGACAACTGGCTCTCAAACCGCGTCTTCCAAAGCTACGAAGACATCCTCGATCACTGCTGCCAAGCTTGGAACAAACTCGCCGAACAGCCAGAACGTATCGCCTCTATCGGAACACGAAAATGGGCCCATCGGTTCTAAACAAAGGCCGTCCTCCTTATCCCTGAAAGTCATCCAGCGATAAGGAGCCGATAGGGCATGGGCTGAGTTCGTGCGGCGCTATGGACGAAACGCGGGATCATGGTTTCGAGTTGATAGCGCCGGTTGTAGCGCCAGGCGAAACTGGCGAGGTAGCGCCCGGCGTGATCGGGGCCGAGCTTGCGATAGGTCCCGGTGATCGCGCACTTGATGTTGCCGAGCGTCGTGTTCACCCATTTGAACGGCGCCATGCGGGCCGCCTGTCGGCCCGACCCGGTGCGGATTGCCTGATGGCTGCAGGCGATCTCGTCGAGTGCGCTCCAGCAGCCCAAGCCGTCCGTCACAACCGCCGCTCCGGGGGCCAGCCAGTGCTTGGCGCCGCGCGCGATCTCGCGCTTGCGGAAGCCCTTGACCGGCGCCAGCTTCAGCTTGCGCGGGCGCCCCTCGGGACTGGTCGAGACCGCCGCCACGAAGGGCGTCTTGCCCGCCGCGCCGCGGCCCCGCTTGCCGCCGGAGCGCACCCCGCCGAGATAGGCGTCGTCCATCTCGACCCGCCCCGTAAGCGGCGTCTCCCCCTCGCGCCGCGCCATCACCGCCATGATCTTGTGCTTCACGGCCCAGGCCGTCGGCTGCTTGACCCCGAGACGGCGGCCGAGTTCCACCGACGAGATGCCGTTCTTCGCCGTCACGATCAGGTGGATGGCGGCGAACCAGAGTGTCAGCGGCAGCTTGGTCGCGTGGAAGATCGTGCCCGCCGTGGGCGATGTCTGCTTCTTGCACCGGTTGCATTGGTAGAGCCCGCGCCCCGCCAGCACGCAATGCCCGCGATGGCCGCAGCAGGGGCAGAGGAAGCCGTCCGGCCAGCGCAGCCGGACCAGCGCCGCGCGGCACTGCTCCTCGGTACCGAAGGCCTCGCGAAACGCCTCGTCGCTCAAACCACGCACGCGCGATGCAACCTTGAACCTCATAACCGTGACCCCCTCATACGGAACACATTGAGACCGTACAGCCTCACATGCGGAGTGTCACGGATAAGCAAGAAGGCCGTTGGTATTACCAGCGGAGCGCTTCCGTCGCCCAGGTCGGGCGGACGCCGAGTTCGGCGCAGCGGGCCTCCATGCGCGCCGGGTCGGGCGGCGAGCCGACCTCCTCCGCATGGATGCCGGCGGAGAGGAACAGCGTGTCGATGCCGAAGGCGTTGCCGCCGGCGATGTCCGTCCTGAGCCCGTCGCCGATCATCAGCGCGCGCCCTTCGTCGGGACCGCCCAGAGCGGCCAGCGCCCGGGCGAACACCGCGCCGTTCGGCTTGCCATGCCACGCGACGTCGCCGCCGAGCTCGACATAACGGACGGCCAGCGAGCCCGCGCAGAGCGAGAGCTTGTCGCCGATATGCACCACCAGGTCCGGATTGGCGCAGACCATCGGCACGCCGCGCGCCGCGCCGGCCGCCAGCAGCGGTTCGTAGTCCGCCACAGTCTCGTCCCAGCCGTCGATGCCGGTGCAGAGGATGAAGTCCGCGTCCTCGACCCGCTCCACAATGTCCAGCCCATTGCCTTCGCGCACATCGTTGTCGCGCTCGGGCCCGACATGCAGGCAGCGCCGGCCCAGCCGCTTGTGCCAGGCATCGTCGCGGTGCTTGAGCGCGGCCCAGGCCGACTCGCCGGAAGACATGACCGCGTCGTAGAGGTTGCGCGGCACGCCCATCTCGTCGAGGCGGCGAATGAGCGAGCCGATTCGGCGCGGACCGTTGGACAGGAAGCAGACCCGCTTGCCGCCGCCGGCGCGCAGCCGCTCCAGCGCGTCGAGCGCCGCCGGGAAGGGCACCACGCCGTCATGCAGGCAGCCCCAGAGATCGACGAGATAGGAGTCGTAGCGGTCCGCCAGCGGCGCGAGGCCGGGGACGATTTCAGTGGCGTTCACGGCCTGCGCTTGCAGCTAATGCGGCGCGACGGAGGAAAAGGCCGGAACCGGTGCCCCGCCATCCGGTCGGACGCCGCCGGCAGTAACGGGTCTGGCCTGTCGGTCGGACTCCACGATGCGGGCCAGATCGCGCGCGATCCGGCGGGGCAACAGGCTTCCGCCGTAGATCATGGCCGTATGGAACTGCACCAGCGAAGCGCCGGCCTCAAGTCTTTCGCGCGCATCATCCGCATTCTCGATGCCGCCCACCCCGATCAGATCGACCTTTCCTTCGCTGGCGGCCGCGATATCGCGCAGGGCCTCGACGGCGAGCGCCTTGAGCGGCCGGCCGCTGAGGCCCCCCTGCTCTTCGCGCTCCGGCGAGCGGAGGCCGGCGGGCCTCGAAACAGTCGTATTGGCGACGACCACGCCGTCCACCGGCATCGTGGGCAGCGCCCGGCCAAGCACGGCGCGCTCTGCCTTATCCAGATCCGGCGAAAGCTTGACCCAGAGCGCCATGTGCGAAGGCAGCGCCTCGCGCACGCGCTCGACGATCCGGCGAAGCTCGCCCTCCGTCTGCAGCGCCCGCAACCCTGGCGTGTTGGGAGACGAAACATTGACGGTTACGAAATCGGCGAGCCCAGCAAACGCCCGCGCCACTGCTGCATACTCACCGGCAGCATCCACGCTTCCCGCGTTCTTCGCCAGGTTGACGCCGACCACGCCCTTGCCGCCGCGCCTGCGGTAGCGCTCCAGCCGTTGTGCGACGACCGCTGCGCCGTGGCTGTAGAAGCCCATGCGGTTGATGATCGCCCGATCGGCGGCGAGGCGAAACAGTCTCGGCTGTGCATTGCCGTCCTGCCGTCTTGGCGTCACCGCGCCTATTTCGACAAAGCCGAATCCTAGCCCGAGCACACCTTTGATAACCTCTCCATGCCTGTCGAAACCCGGCGCTAGGCCGACCGGATTGTTCACTTCAATTCCGGCTTGGCGTACAGGCCATGCCGGAGCCCGTCGTCTGAGAGGAGAAAATTTGAGTAGCTGAAGCGCTACATCGTGCGCTTTCTCTGGCGGCAGCAGGTGGAGCAACCTGCTTGGCGGCCACACATAGTACACCGCGTTCACCTACTCCAACTCGAAACGCGCTCGAATGCACCAGACGGAAGTTTCATTTCACCATCACAACCTGTAGCATCCAAGGACCACGCCTATACCATATGTATGCTGTCAACACTAATTTACACAAAAAATTTTGATTTCGTTAAGTTGATTTGACGCAGGCAGCGCCGCTCAGACGCCGGAGAGGTCGAAGTCGGCGATGACCGGCGCGTGGTCCGAAGGCCGCTCCCAGCCGCGTGCGTCGCGCAGCACCTCGGCGCCCGCCAGAGCGTTCGAGAGCGCCGGCGTGGCCCAGATATGGTCGAGCCGCCGGCCGCGGTCGGAGGCGGACCAGTCGCGCGCCCGGTAGCTCCACCAGCTGTAGAGCTTCTCTTCGGGCGGGATGAAGCGGCGGACCGCGTCGATCCAGCCTTGCGATTCCTGCACCGCCGCCAGATGCTCGACCTCGACGGGCGTGTGGCTCACCACCTTGAGAAGCTGGCGGTGCGACCAGACATCGGTCTCCAGCGGCGCAATGTTGAGGTCGCCCACCATCACCCGGCGCGCGCCGTCGTCGCGCCGCTCCTGCCACCAGCCGGTCATCTCCCGGAGAAAGTCCAGCTTGTGGGCGAACTTGTCGTTGATCTCCGGGTCCGGCTCGTCGCCGCCTGCCGGGACATAGAAATTGTGGATTTCGACGCCGGCCACGGTGGCGAATGTGTGGCGCCCGTCCGAGCGCCCGCACCAGTCCTTGCTGCCGCCGTCCTCGATGGGCAGGCGCGAGAAGATTGCCACGCCGTGATAGCCCTTGATGCCGTAGAGAACCGAATGGCGGTAGCCGAGCGCATGGAAGGGCTCGACCGGGAAGCGGTCGCTCTCGACCTTGACCTCCTGGAGGCAGAGCACATCGGGCGCACGCTCCGCCGCCAGGCGTTCGACGCCGGGGATGCGCAGCCGGACGGAGTTGACGTTCCAGCTTGCGATCCTGAGCCGCTCAGCCATTGAGCGCGGCTTTCTCCGCCTCGGTATAGAAGGCGTCGGCGTGGATATCCTCCGGGCGCATGTCCCGGATCGCCAGCATTTCCGTTGCCGCCTCGACCATCACCGGCGGCCCGGCGAGATAGGCCTTGCAGCCGTCGAGATCGTCGAAATCGGTCGCAACCGCCTCATGCACGAAGCCCGTGCGGCGGGCGGTCTCGTCCTCCGGCTCCGACAACACGATCTGGACGCGCAGCCGCTCGTGCTTCGATGCCAGCCCGGCGAGTTCCTCTTCGAGATAGACGTCGCGTTCGCCGCGCACCCCGAAATAGAAGTAGATCGGCTGCGGCATGTCCCTGGCGAGCGCCGTCTCCACGACCGCCTTGACGGGAGCGAGCCCCGAGCCGCCCGCTATGGCCACGATCGGCCCGCGATGCGCCTCGCGCAGATAGGCGGCGCCGTAGGGCCCCTCGACGGCAACCTTGTTGCCCTCCCGTATCTCGTCCCGGACGAAGTTGGAAACCTCGCCATCGTCCATCGCGCGGATGTGGAACTCGAGCATGCCGCCGCCGGGCCCGGACGCCATGGAATAGTCGCGGGCGGGCCGGCCCGCAAAACCGAGCGACGCATACTGGCCGGCGGTATAGGCGAACTCGACGCCCTCCGGCACGGCGAGCCGGAGCCGCACGATGTCGTGCGTCATCTCCGTGCGCTCCGCGACCGTCGCCTCGAAGCGGCGCAGCGGATGGGCGACCATCTCCTCGTCGTCGTTGAGCCACGCGACCTCGAGGTTTTCCTGCGGGTGCGACCGGCAGGCGAGGACGAAGCCGCTTTCCTTTTCCTCGTCCGTCAGCGCGAAGTCGGAATAGGGCTCCATCTCCACACTGCCCGCATAGAGCCGGCTCTTGCAGGCCCCGCAATTGCCCGACCGGCAGCCGTGCGGATAGGGAACGCCCTGCTCCAGCGCCGCTTCCAGCAACGTCTGGTCGTCGTCCACCTCGACCGGCTCGCCCCACTGGGCGATCTTCACGATGCGTGTCATGGAGTGCGCGCCCTCTATTCCAGGGACTTGATGACGCCTTCGCACATCGCCTTGGCGTCGCCGAACAGCATCATCGTATTCTCGTTGAAGAACAGCGGATTATCGACGCCGGCATAGCCGCTCGCCATGGACCGCTTGACGAACATGACCATGCGCGCCCGGTCAACCTCCAGCACGGGCATGCCGTAGATGGGGCTGGAGGGGTCGGTGCGCGCCGAGGGGTTGGTGATGTCGTTCGCGCCGATGACGAAGGCGATGTCGGTGGAGGGGAAGTCGCGGTTGATGGCCTCCATCTCGACCACCTTGTCATAGGGGACATTGGCCTCGGCCAGCAGCACGTTCATGTGCCCCGGCATCCGCCCCGCAACCGGGTGGATGGCGAAGCGCACGCGCACGCCTTCGCCTTCCAGAATATCGACCATCTCGCGAAGCGCGTGCTGGGCCTGCGCCACCGCCATGCCGTAGCCGGGCACGACCACCACCGAACCGGCATTGCGCATCATGAAGGCGGCGTCGTCGGCATTGCCCGCCTTGACCGGCCCCCGGTCGGCGGCTTCCCCGGCCGGCCCCTCGGTTTCGCCGCCGAAGCCGCCCAGCAGCACATGGGCGAGCGAGCGGTTCATGCCCTTGCACATGATGTAGGACAGGATCGCGCCGGAAGCGCCGACCAGCGCCCCGGTGATAATCATCAGCGGGTTGTCGAGCGTGAAGCCGATGCCGCAGGAGGCCCAGCCCGACGCCGAGTTCAGCACCGAGATCACGACCGGCATGTCCGCCCCGCCGATCGGGATGACCACCAGCACGCCCCAGATCAGCGCCGCGAGCGCCAGCGCCCAGAACAGCCCCTCCGTGCCCCAGCCGGCGAAGGCAAGCGCCGCCATCACCACAATCAGCCCGACGAAGGCGTTGACCGCGCGCTGGCCGGCGAACACGATGGGCGCGCTCGGCATCAGCCCCTGCAGCTTGGCGAAGGCGACGACCGACCCGGTGAAGGTGACGGCGCCGATGGCAGTCGAGGCCATGATCTCGACCAGGCTGTCGGTCGCCAGCCCGTTGCCGATCGGAATGCCGTAGAGGCTCGGGCTTTGCAGCGCGGCGGCAGCGATCAGCACCGCGGCGAGCCCGACCAGGCTGTTGAAGATCGCGACCAGTTGCGGCAGGTCCGTGATCTTGACCCGGAGCGCGACCACCGTGCCGATGGCGCCGCCGATGACGATGCCGCCCAGCACCAGTTCGAACGTGGCGATCTGCGGGCGCAGCAGGGTGGCGCCGATGGCGATGGCCATGCCGGCGATGGCGATCCGGTTTCCCTGGCGCGCGGTCTCCGGCGAGGCGAGGCCGCGAATGCCGAGGATGAAGCAGATTGCCGCCACCAAATAGGCAAACGAGGCGATCGAAGCTTCCATCGCCTCAACCGCCCTTCTTGCGGAACATCTGCAACATTCTCTGGGTGATGATGAAGCCGCCGAAGATATTGACCGAGGCCAGCACGACGGCGACGAAGCCCAGGATCTTGGAGAGGCCGAAAATGGCCGGGCCGGCGGCGATCATCGCGCCCAGCACAACCACGCCGGAAATGGCGTTGGCGACCGACATCAACGGCGCATGCAGGGCCGGCGTGACCTTCCAGACCACGTAGTAGCCGACGAAGCAGGCAAGCGCGAACACGGTCAGACCGAAGAGCAACGGGTCCGTCGCGGGGCCGTCGGACTGGGTCGCGCGATGGGCGAGGTCGGACGCCTCGGCCGCCAGCCGCTGCGCTTCGTCGGCCAGCTGGCCGGCACGCTCCGCCAGCGCTGCCGCGTCCCGGTTCAGGGGGTCAGCCATCGGAGGCGTCCTTCGCTGTCAGTGCCGTCGCGGAGACGATCGGGTCTTCGTAATCGGGAGCCAGCACGCCGCGCTCCTTGTCCACCAGCAATTCGGCGAAATTCACGAGGTTGCGTGCATAGAGGGCGCTTGCGTCCTGCGCCACGCGGGACGGCAGGTCGCTGTCGCCGACGATGAGCACGCCTTGCTCCTCGATAATGCGGTCGGCCCGGCTGAGCTCGCAATTGCCGCCCTGCGCGACCGCGATATCGACGACCACCGAGCCGGGCGCCATGGCGCGCACCATCGCCGCCGAAAGCAGGCGCGGCGCGGGCCGGCCGGGAATCTGCGCGGTCGTCACCACGATATTGGTGCGCGCCAGCGTCTCGGCCAGCTTGTCGGCCTGCTCTCGCTTGTAGTCCTCGCCCATCTCGCGGGCGTAGCCGCCTTCGTCCTCGGCAAGGCTCGGCTGCCTGTGATCCACCTCGACAAAGCTGGCGCCGAGGCTCTCCACCTGCTCTCGCGCGGCCGGGCGCACATCCATCGCCGAGACGACGGCCCCGAGGCGCCGGGCCGTCGCAATCGCCTGGAGGCCGGCCACGCCGGCGCCCAGCACCAGCACCCTTGCGGGCGCGATGGTACCCGCGGCCGTCACCATCATCGGGAAGGCGCGGCCGAAGAGGTCGGCGGCGCGGATCACCGCCGCATAGCCGGCGAGGTTGGACTGGCTCGAAAGCGCATCCATGGTCTGCGCGCGGGTAATGCGCGGCATGAGCTCCATCGCGAAGGCCTCGACGCCGGCGGCGGCAAGCGCGGCCGGACCGTCGTCGTCGCCGAAGGGCACAAGCAGGCCCGCCAGCATCGCGCCGCGCTTCAGCCGCTCGACTGCCGGCATCTGGACCGCAAGCATCAGGTCCGCCGCTTCGAGCGCCTCGGGGTCGATCTGCGCGCCGGCCTCGACATAGGCGGCATCCGTATAGCCGGCAGCCGCCCCGGCATCCGGCTCGACACGGACCTCGAAACCCAGTGCCAGAAGGCGCTTCACGCTGTCCGGCGTCGCGGCGACGCGGCGCTCGCGCGGTGCGGTTTCCCTCGGTATCCCTGCAAGCATTCCACCTCTCCGAACGCGGGGTTTTTGCATTGCACAACGGGTTTGGCAAGCGCACCCATTGTCGCTAGGCTCACCGGCCGGGAGGGGTTCCTTGCTTGTCTGCCGACTCGTAGCTCTGCTGTTCGCCTGTGGCGCGACGATCGCGCTCGGCGGCGACATCTGGCAGGTCGCGGCCGAGGGCACCTGGCGCCCGATGGCGCTGGGACAGCTCTGGTTTTCGTTCGACAGCGCCAGCCTCAACCTCGCCCAGGCCGTCGTGCAGCGCTACCTGCATCCCTGGCTCTGGGACCCCGCCTTCGTGCAGCTGCTGCTGTGGCCCGCCTGGGTCGTTCCCGGCGGCCTCGCCATTCTCCTGTTCCTGCTATGCCGCCGGCGCCATCGGGCGGCGGGAACGTTCGACTAGCCCCGATCGGAGCGCCGCCATGCGGGCCTGCCTGCGCCATGCCATACTGGCCGCACGGGAGCGGGAGGGAGCAGCATGGATGGGCGTCTTGCAGGCATGACGGCGCTGGTCGCCGGGGCGGGGTCGATAGCCGAGGGCTGGTCGAACGGCAAGGCGAGCGCGGTGCTGATGGCGCGGGAGGGCACACGGGTCTTCTGCGTGGACCGGAATGCGGCCGCCGCGGAGGAAACCGCGGCGGAGATCCACGCCGAGGGCGGCGAGGCGCAGGCTTGGCAGGCCGATATGTCGATTGCGGCCGAGGTTGAGGCAGCGGTGGCCGCCTGCCTCGACGCATGGGGGCAGATCGACATCCTCTTCAACAATGTCGGCCTCCAGGCGCTCGGCGGCCCGGTGGAGCTCGACGAAGAGGACTGGGACCGGCTGATGACGGTCAATGTCAAGTCGATGTTCCTCGCCTGCAAGCATGTGCTGCCGGTCATGGTGGAGCAGGGGCGCGGCTCGATCGTCAACAACTCGTCGCTGGCGAGCCTGCGTTTCGCCTATCCCGCCGTCGCCTACTCGGCGTCGAAGGGGGCGGTCAACGAACTCACCCGCAATATCGCCGGGCAATACGCGCCGCAGGGCATTCGCTGCAATGCGGTGCTGCCGGGGATGATGGCAACGCCGCGCATTACCCGGCGTCTGAAGGAAGTCCACGGCGACGACTTCGAGAGCGTGCTTGAAGAGCGCGCCGGCATCGTGCCCATGCGCCGGGCGGGCACGGCTTGGGACGTCGCCTATGCCGTGCTGTTCCTCGCCTCGGACGAGGCGGCCTACATTACCGGGACGGAGCTGGTCGTCGATGGCGGACTCGCCGCCTCGGTGCGCGGCCGGCCCTGGTCGGAGGAGATGGGCGGATGACGGCCTGCCTGGCGGCGCTCACGTTCGATTTCGACGGCATGTCCGGCTTCATCGCCCGCGGCCGGACCTCGCCCACCATGCTTTCGCGCGGCGAGTTCGGCGCCGTCGGGGTCGAGCGCATATTGCGACTCCTGGACCGCTACGGCATCGCGGCGTCGTTCTTCGTTCCGGGAATCACCATCGGCACATGGCCGGACCATTGCCGGCGCATCCACGAGGCGGGCCACGAGATCGGCCATCACGGCTGGCGCCATATCCCGCCGGCGCAGCTCGCACGCGCCGAAGAAGCGGAGGAGCTCGACCGGGGCATCGCCGCCATCGAGGCGCTGACGGGCGCACGCCCGCGCGGCTACCGCTCGCCCGCCTGGGACCTCTCGGAGAACACGGTCGAGCTGCTGCTGGAGCGCGGCTTCGCCTATGACAGCTCGATGATGGGCCACGACACGCAGCCCTACCGGGTGCGCCGCGGCGATGTCGTGCGAACCGACGAGGCCTCGACCTTCGGCGAGGAGACCGCCCTGCTGGAGTTGCCGGTCTCGTGGAGCGCGGACGACTGGCCGCATTTCGAGTTCATGCCGCCCGGCATGCCCGGCCTCAGAAGCACCGGCGCCGTGCTGGAGAACTGGCTGGACGACTTCCGCTACATGGTCCGCCATGAGGAGGGCGGGCTGATGACCTACACCTTCCACCCGCTGGTCATCGGCAGGGGCCACCGGATGCTGTTCCTCGAAAGGCTCATCCAGGGCCTCCGCCGCCTGGGCGCCGAGTTCGTCCGCCTCGACGACGCCGCGCAGCGTTTCGGCGCGGGTGCGGCGTAACGGGGTTCCGGGCTCCCGGAGCAAGGACTTGTCCAATCGCCCCCGTCAACGGTGGGGGACATGCTCCTCCTCGAACGGGTTGAACTCCGCCTCGAGCTTCGACAGCAGGAAAAAGACCTCTTCCACGGTATTGGTAACCAGGAGGAGGTTTATCGATTCGATCTTCAGCAGGGGCGGCTTCATCGCCAGGTAATGAAGGCGGGTCTCCCGCATCAGCGCGCCCCGGTCCGATACGATCCGCTTCGCAACATCCCACGACTCCCTGTCACCGGAATCCATTGCGTCGGCCAGCGCGAGAAATACCGTGTCCACGCCCTCGCGAATGTTGATGCGGAAGCTCTCCAGTTCAGGCCGGCCGGAGGTCTCGGACAAGCCCTGGCACATACTTGCCACCGCTTCCTCCGTCCAGGAAAGAAGCTTGTGGCGATTCATCGTCGCATTTCGGCTCTCGACCCCTTGCATGGGGTGACGATCGTGAAGATCGGTCAGAAAATGTCCAATCTCGGAAAGCACGTTCAGGCATGCATCCCGAAGCGGTTTCAGTTCCTCCTCTTGCCGCACGCTTTCAAAATACCGGGACAGCATTCCGAACACGCGTTTTTGCTCAAGATCGACCAGAACCACCGATGAACCGACATCGACCGAGGCATGATCGTAAATGAATTTCGTCCTGGACAATTCGTCCATCTGGGAGGCCGGCCATAGCTTCTCGCAAATCCTTACCGAATACCCAAGTCCGGCCAACAAGACCGGTATGGGAACGATTGCGGCAACCACGTAAACGAACGCCAATTGCTGATCCAAATCGAGATCGAACGAAAGAACCAATGCCTTCATGGACGGGATATCGAAATACAGCTCGCAATAGAGCAGCGGCACCACCACAGCGCAGATCAAGACGTTCGAATACACCATGTACATGACAACCTGGCGGGAGCGGCCCCTCAGATTGGCAGACAGCAAATAAAGACTTGCGCTCGACCCGATAAAGCTGCCGTAAACGATCATGATTGTCTGGTCTACGGTGACGACCCCAACGGTCGCCAGACGGCTCTGTTGCAAACTTGGCGAAGGGGTGAATCAGGTCAGGACGACAATCGTGCTGGCGTCATGCTTCTGCATTGGCCAGACGGTCCTGTAGCAATGTCATGGCCTCGGTCAGAGCGCACGGACCGACGCCGAAGGCGCGCTCGACGATCCGGGCCTCGCCGACAATGCCGCCCTGGAAGTTGAAAATCCCGGCCTGGCCTTTGCGCAATGCGCGCATCACCTCGAAGCCCTTGATCGTGGCATAGGCCGTCTTCAAGGTCTTGAACCCGCGCACGGGCCGGATCAGAAGCTTGAGCTTGCCGTGGTCGGCCTCGACGACGTTGTTGAGGTATTTCACCTGCCTGTGCCTCGTGTCCTTTGGGCATTTCCCCTCGGCCTTGAGCTCCGCGATGGCAGCGGCATAGGTCGGCGCCTTGTCGGTGTTGAGCACCTCGGGCTGCTCCCACTCCTTCAATCCTCTCAGCGCCTTGCCGAGAAATCTCTTCGCTGCCTTGGTGTTGCGGGTCGCCGAGAGATAGAAATCGATCGTGTTCCCGAGCTTGTCCACCGCCCGGTACAGATACGCCCACTTGCCACGGACCTTGATGTAGGTCTCGTCGATGCGCCAACTCCGCGACTGCGGCCGGCGCCACTGCCAGCGCAGACGTTTCTCCATCTCCGGTGCGAACCGTTGCACCCAACGATAGATCGTGGAGTGGTCGACCGCGACGCCGCGTTCGGTCATCATCGTTTCGAGATCGCGGTAGCTGATCGGGTACCGGCAGTACCAGCGCACGGCCCAGAGCACGATCTCCCCCCGGAAGTGACGTCCCTTGAAGTCGCTCATGCCTCAACCCCTCGCAGCAGATAACGCAGACACGTCACCAACCAGACGGACTTTGCAACAGAGCCGACCCTGCCAAGGAAGCCCGTCGAGCACGGCGCGCGCCGGCGAGGACAGCCAGACGGTCCGGGGCCCCGTCTTGCTATCGCGCAGGAACAGGCGCCCTTCCCGGTAGTCGGACCGTTGGAGGGTTCGGATCTCGCCCTTGCGGCATCCGGTGAACAGCAACAGGCGGATGAACGCCACGCCGCGCGAGTGCCGTGCTTCGTGGCTGTCGAGGACTTGTGCAAGCCGGTGGAGCTCCTGTCCGGACAGGAACCGCTCCCGCCCCTTGCGCCGGTAACGGCGGATGCCGGTGCAGGGATTGCTGCCTTCCGGGCGGTAGCCGTAGAGCTCGGCCTGGCGCATGATGACCGACAGGATCGGCGCGGACCGGTCGGCTGCCACGGGCGTCGCGCGAAGGGAAGCGAACCATCGCTGCACATCCTGTCGCGTGATATCGGCGATGTTCCGTCCCCGGAACCGGGGCAGGATCTGGTTGCGGAGATAGTTCCGGTTGACCTTGCACGTTCCGGGCTTCCAGGTCCGTCCGTAGCGCTCGAAGACTTCCTCGGCTACGGCCTCGAAGAGCTTCTCTTCCGGCAGGGCGGGCGTCTCGTCGCGCCGGATGGCGGCAAGCAGTTCCGTTGCGCGCCGGCGGGCCTCGTCGAGGCCCATGCTGCCGGCGTCGCCCATGGTCTTCCAGATGCGCTGCCCTTCGTGCTGGCTGTGGACGAAGAAGCGTTTGCCACCCGAGGGCAGGACGCGGACGCCGAAGCCCGTCAGTTCGGTATCGCGGATGTCGTAAGGCGACTTTCGGGCCTCAAGGGCCTCGATCCGGCTTTGGCTGAGGCGGACACTGGGCATGGGTTTTCCTCCTGCGGTCTGTTGCAGGCGGGGGGAAACGCGGTTGCGATTCCGCCCCGGACCTGCGATTGCACGAGGAAAAACAAACGCTGGATCAACAAGTTAGCACCGAAGGTGCGTCCGGTGGTGTCGACGACGGCGTGACGCTTGCGGCCCCCGGATCGGGTCCGGGGCAGGCTCTTGATCTTCTTTCCGGCATCGTAGCCGCTAACCCCGCCTGCCTCCGTGGTTTTCACCGTCTGGCTGTCGATGACGCCTGCGGTCGGCTGGGCCTCGCGACCCTCCCGTTCACGCGCCTGCATGGCCAGATGGAACCGGATCGTCTGCCACAGCCTGCTGTCGCGCCACTCGTAGAAATAGCGCTGCACCGTCGAGACCGGCGGGAAGTCCTTGGGCAGCATTCGCCATTGGCATCCCGTCGAGGCCATATACAGCACCGCGTTCACAACCTCGCGCAGGTCGGTCTTGCGCGGGCGACCGATACGCTGCGGCGCCGGCATGAAGGGCTCGATCAACGCCCACTCGCGGTCGGTCAAATCGCTTGCGTAGCGCGGGCAGTCGCGCCGATACTCACGGCGGGCGGTTTCGGTCCAGGGCATTTGTGGCTCCGTTCAGCTTCGTAACCGAACAGAATCACAAACCCTTGAAACCGCTCAACTCTTTTCGGGTCAGGCTCTTAGAGTCTGGCCCAAAAAGAATGTTTGTTTTTCAGTATCTTACGATTCTTCTGGTGAGGAGTTGAACGGAGGCGATGAAGAGCCAGGCTTGCGCTGTAGCGATCATTGCCTCGAAGTCTTTCGCCAGTCGCCGGTTTCGGTTTAGCCACGCCAGCGTGCGTTCGACGACCCATCGGCGGGGGAGGACTTCGAAGCCTTGGGCGCCGTTCGGGCGTTTGACGATCTCGAGGGTCCATCGCCCGACCCGCTTCAGGGCGGCTTCGAGTTTGGGGCCGGCATAAGCGCCGTCGGCGAAGACATGGCGCAGCCACGGGAAGCTGTACCGGATGGAGGCGAGCAGGGCGGGCGCGCCGTCGCGATCCTGGATGTTGGCGGCGTGGACCCGGGCGGCTACCAGCAGGCCGCCGGTGTCGGTGAGGATATGACGCTTGCGACCCTTGACCTTCTTGCCTGCATCGAAGCCCCGTGGGCCGCCGCTTTCGGTGGTTTTCACGCTCTGGCTGTCGATGACGCCGGCCGAAGGGCTGGCTTCGCGCCCCGCCGCCTCGCGGACCGCCATCAGGAGATGGCGATTGATCCGCATCCACAGACCGCCGTCCCGCCACGCGGCGAAATAGCGCTGTATCGTCGAACGGGGCGGAAACTCCTTCGGCAACATCCGCCAGGGGCAGCCCGAACGCAAAACATACAGGATGGCGTTCACCACCTCCCGCAAATCCGTCGTCCGCGGCCGGCCCAAAGCCTTCTCCGGCGGCATATGAGGGGCGATCACCCGCCACTCCGCATCGCTCAGATCGCTTGCGTAACGAAGGCCCGTGCGGGCATATTTCGGGCGAGTGATTTCAGTCCACATCTTGTGCCTCGCTGATTGCTTCAACACATCCAGTGAATCACAACACGCTGAAATCACTCAATTCATTTCGGGCCGGACACTTAGAGTCTGGCCCAAAAAGAATGTTTGTTTTTCAGTATCTTACGATTCTTCTGGTGAGGAGTTGAACGGAGGCGATGAAGAGCCAGGCTTGCGCTGTAGCGATCATTGCCTCGAAGTCTTTCGCCAGTCGCCGGTTTCGGTTTAGCCACGCCAGCGTGCGTTCGACGACCCATCGGCGGGGGAGGACTTCGAAGCCTTGGGCGCCGTTCGGGCGTTTGACGATCTCGAGGGTCCATCGCCCGACCCGCTTCAGGGCGGCTTCGAGTTTGGGGCCGGCATAAGCGCCGTCGGCGAAGACATGGCGCAGCCACGGGAAGCTGTACCGGATGGAGGCGAGCAGGGCGGGCGCGCCGTCGCGATCCTGGATGTTGGCGGCGTGGACCCGGGCGGCTACCAGCAGGCCGCCGGTGTCGGTGAGGATATGACGCTTGCGACCCTTGACCTTCTTGCCTGCATCGAAGCCCCGTGGGCCGCCGCTTTCGGTGGTTTTCACGCTCTGGCTGTCGATGACGCCGGCCGAAGGGCTGGCTTCGCGCCCCGCCGCCTCGCGGACCGCCATCAGGAGATGGCGATTGATCCGCATCCACAGACCGCCGTCCCGCCACGCGGCGAAATAGCGCTGTATCGTCGAACGGGGCGGAAACTCCTTCGGCAACATCCGCCAGGGGCAGCCCGAACGCAAAACATACAGGATGGCGTTCACCACCTCCCGCAAATCCGTCGTCCGCGGCCGGCCCAAAGCCTTCTCCGGCGGCATATGAGGGGCGATCACCCGCCACTCCGCATCGCTCAGATCGCTTGCGTAACGAAGGCCCGTGCGGGCATATTTCGGGCGAGTGATTTCAGTCCACATCTTGTGCCTCGCTGATTGCTTCAACACATCCAGTGAATCACAACACGCTGAAATCACTCAATTCATTTCGGGCCGGACACTTAGACTACGGAGATAAGCTGCCGGCACTCCCGTGGTACATCTTTACGCCGCCGCGCCGGTACATATTCCCGCCGCCGTTAACACCCCATTATGGAAGCGGAGCCCCCTTGACGGCGCTTGCCTGCGGGATAGTAAGGAGATATTGTTTCCTTACTTTGCGAATTGGCCGCACAGGGGACGATCATGCTCGCCAAGCTGACTTCCAAGAACCAGCTGACCCTGCCCAAGGCGGTGACCGCTGCCGTGGAAGCCGCCGAGTATTTCGACGTGACCGCGGAGAACGGCCGTATCGTGCTCACACCGGTGCGCGTTAACCGCGCCGATGGCGTGCGGGCGAAGCTGGCCGAGCTAGGCCTTTCGGAGACCGATGTGACGGACGCGATCGCCTGGTCCCGGTCGGGCGAATGACGCCGGCACGCCCGGTCCTCGACACGAACGTTCTGGTATCGGCGCTGCTGTTTCATTCCGGCACGTTGGCATGGCTGCGAGGCGCCTGGCGCTCAGGCCGCATTCGGCCGCTCACAGGCCGGGAGACCACGGCCGAGCTGATTCGTGTCCTCGGCTATCCGAAATTCTCGCTGAGCGATGAGGATCGGCAGGATCTTCTCGACGACTATCTTCCCTTCTGCGAGACCGTCGCCGTGCCGGACCTCGCCCTGTCTGTTCCCGAGTGCCGAGATCCCTGCGACCGGAAATTCCTCGAACTCGCTCTGACCGGGCGCGCCGACGCGCTTGTAACCGGCGACGGCGATCTCCTGGCGCTCGCGGAGGAATTCTCCGTGCCCATACTGTCCGCCGCTGCGTTCGGGCGGCTGCTGTCCCGCCAGGAAGGGACGTCCGAAGAATGATGCGCCCCGGGAGGCCGGCCCCCGGCGCCTCGACGACCGGGTATCCGGTGCGGGGATCGGTGCCTGCCGGCTCCGGGGGACGGGGGCATTGTTCTGGGGATTTTAAGGGATTGGAAGTGAAAGGATGTAGTGGGACGGAGTGGTATTGACCTTGAAGAATGTCATGCGGCTGCTGCCGGGCCTTGCCGACGCCATGGTGCGCATCGATCTCAACGCCGGAGGCGCGAGGAGGTTCGGGATGACTGTCCACCCCGGAAAGACGTTAGTGTCCTGATTCTGAAGTTTTGATGATGGTACTTTGGCGCTCGGCAGTTTCGAGAGTGCGCAGGCAGAACCGTTTGATGGTGGCGAGGATGTCGTCGGCGGCCTTGGTCCATCGGAAGGGTCGCGGGTTTGCGTTGACGGTGTCGATGTAGTGGCAAATGGCGTGTTCGAGTTCCCCTGTCGAACGATGGACCCCGCGCCGCAGTTGTTTTTCGGTCAGGGGGGCGAAGAAGCGCTCGACCTGGTTCAGCCAGGAGGCGCCGGTCGCCGTGAAGTGGACATGCCAGCGGGGATGCCGGGCCAGCCAGCGTTGGACGGCAGGGGTCTTGTGGGTGGCGTAGTTGTCCATCCCCAGATGGACGTCGAGGTTGTCGGGGACCCGGGTTTCGAGGGTGCGCAGGAAGGCCAAGAACTCCCGTGCACGGTGGCGCGGAAAGCACTGCCCGATAACCTTTCCGGTGGCGGTGTCCAAGGCTGCGAAGAGCGTGGTGGTGCCGTGGCGCACATAGTCGTGGGTGCGTCGCTCGAGAGCTATACCCGAAAGTTGGTGATGGGATGAGATGAGGGCGGCGTATCCTGGCGATGTTGGCGTCGCCATTTTCCACGAAGGAGGGATACGCCATGAGAGAGGATACAGTCGTCCAGCTTCGCCAACCGGGATCATTTGAGGACGATCCGCTGACGGAGGTTTTGCGTCTTGGTGCGCGGCGTTTACTTGGGCAAGCGGTGGAGGCGGAAGTTGCCGGTTTTGTCGAGGCGTATGCGCATCTGACGGACTCGGCCGGCCGCCGTCGGATCGTACGCCACGGGCATTTGCCGGAGCGCGAGATCCAGACCGGCATTGGTCCGGTTGCGGTGCGCTGTCCCAGGGTGCGCGACCGAGGCGCCGGCGAGACGGGGCCGCGGATTCGCTTCACCTCACGGATCTTGCCTCCCTATCTCAGGCGCGCCAAGTCGATCGAGGAACTCCTGCCCTGGCTTTATCTGAAGGGCATCTCCACGGGCGATTTCTGCGAGGCGCTTGCGGCGCTCTTGGGGCCCGAGGCGCCGGGGCTCTCGGCCTCGACCATTGCCCGCCTCAAGGAGGTCTGGCAAGGCGAGCTGGAGCATTGGCAACGGCGCGATCTCTCGGCCAAGCGTTATGTCTACTTCTGGGCCGACGGCGTCTACTTCTCACCACGGCTCGACCATGACAAGCAATGCATGTGCGTGATCATCGGTGCCGACGAGCTGGGCCGCAAGGAGCTGCTGGCGATCGCCGACGGCTACCGGGAGAGCGCCCAGTCCTGGCGCGAAGTGCTGCTCGATCTCAAGCGCCGCGGCCTGGCGATTGCGCCCGAGCTGGCCACCGGCGACGGGGCGCTCGGTTTCTGGAAAGCCTTGCGCGAGGTCTAAAGCCTTGCGCGAGGTCTACGGGACGACGCGCGAGCAGCGCTGTTGGGTGCACAAGACCGCCAACGTGCTCAACAAGCTCCCGAAGTCCGTCCAGCCACGCGCCAAGCAGCACCTACAGGACATCTGGATGGCCGAGACCCGCGCGGTGGCCGAGAAGGCCTTCGACTTCTTCCTCGAGGCCTATGGCCCCAAATACGACAAAGCGGTGGCCTGCCTGGCCAAGGACCGCGACGTGTTGCTCGCCTTCTACGACTTCCCGGCCGAGCACTGGAAGCACATTCGCACCACCAATCCCATCGAAAGCACCTTTGCGACCGTGCGCCTCAGGACCACCAAGACCAAGGGCTGCCTTAGCCGCATGACGGCGCTCACCATGGTCTTCAAGCTGTGCCAGTCGGCCAGCAAGAAGTGGCGCCGCCTGGACGGCTCGCACCAGATCGCCGACATCATTCAAGGCGTCAAATTCAAGGACCGAGAAAAGCTAAACGAACGCGCCGCCTGAAACCTGCGTCACCAACTTTTGACAATAGCTCTTCCTTGGCTTGGTAATACTGGTCCCAGCCGATTTCGGCCAATGCCTTGTAGAGCTGGCTCTTCCTGTCACCGATCGGATGAGGCGGCCCAACAAAAGCGATAACGAGGTCCCGTCCGGCAGCCTCGTTCAACAGGACTTCGGAATGGCTCGCGGCGATGACCTGGCTACCGCTCTGCTGGGCCGTCTCGGAGAGCAACCGGTAAATCTCGCGCTGGCGCAGAATCTCCAAGTGCGCGTCCGGTTCGTCCAGCAGCAGGACATTGCCGGGATTGGCGTAGAGATAGGCCAGAATCAGCAAAGTCTGCTGCAAACCGCGTCCGCTGGAAGAAAGGTCGAGCCGAACCCCGTCTTCCTTGTAAGCCATCTCGATCTCGCCCCGTTCCTGCACATGGCGAGGTTCTTCGAGCCGGACGCCGAACAGGCGGTCGATTTGCGCGACCAGCCGCGTCCAAAGCTCGGGGCGCTCTTCGTCGCTGGAAATGCTGTAACACAGGTTCCGCAGCACCTCGGCAGTGCGCCCCTCACCGATACGCACTTTGACCGCACCTTCGGGCAAGTGGATTTCCGTCGCAGCCAAGCCTGACATCGGCGGCAGAAATGCAATTTGTGCCGACCCCGCCAGATCCGGCACGGGCATCCGGTCATCCGGGTTTCCCCCGCTCCGGCGCAGGGGCCGGCAATAGAAGGATTCCTCGTTGGCATAGTCGAATTCTAGGCCGCAAACCCAGTGCTGACCCTTCGTGACCCCTTCGACTACGATGTCGATGCGGATATTGTCGGTCCTCTGCCGCCCGTCCCCGCCGCGCTGAATCCGGCGCGTATGCAGTCCGCGCCAAAGCATGTTAGCGCTCGGCACTGGGATGGCCGTCAGGTCGCGGCGATTGACGGTAACGCCCGGACGCTTTTCCGACGCCGTTCTTCCCGAGCGCTTGGCCAGCCACTGCTTCAGGCCGGCGTCCCAAAGCGCCAGAGCCTGCATGGCGGTCGTCTTTCCGGAATTGTTCGGACCGACGAACACCACCGGATTGCCGAGTTCGACCTCCGCCTCCTCGAAGCGCTTGAAATTGCGGACTGTGAGTTTGGTCAGCATGGTTGCAGCCCTCGCCTTCCGCGCCTCATCCGTCTGGCGTCGGCTTGAGCCCGGCAAGCGCGGCGAAGGGGCCTTCCGGTGTTGTGTCCGCTTCCGTTTCGTAGTCGAGTTCGGCGATATCGGCATCCGGCGCGCGGGGATGCGGGTCGAGGCCGAGCGCCAGCGTCTCGCGGACCAGTTCCAGCAGATCGACACCCTCCACCGGCAGCGGGTCCGGCCCGTCCTCCTCAAGCGCGCCGACCTCGACCTCGCCGGCGTTCGACTCGACGACCCCGGGCAGATAGCGCCGCGAGACCGGCTCGTCGAAGTCCTGGTCGAAGAACTCGGCCGTCACCACGCAAAGCCGCCGGAGCCGCGCCGCCACCCGCCCTTCCAGCGCCAGCCCGCCCTTCGGGCGCGGGCGCGCGGTCAGCGCCGCCTCGGCCGAAAGCACCGCCGACAGGTCGAAGGCCGCCGCCAGCCCGTCGCATTCCGCCGGCGTCGCGCGGGCTTCGATGCGGGCCTCGTCCTCGGACCGGACGATCCGGCGGGTCAGCATGGCGGCGCCTCGGGGAAATGCGCTTCGCCTTCGGCGAGGCGCGCGTCCTCCTGCGCCGCCAGCGCCGCCTCGACCGCGCGAATATAGGCCGCCGCGCGCTCCGGCAGACCGGGCTCCGCATCCAGCGTGCCATACAGGTTGCGCTCCGCAGCCGCCGCGAGGTCGCCGTCTCGGTCGAGCCCCTCGCCATAGGCGTCCAGCCGGCCGTAAAAGGCCGA
Organism: Alphaproteobacteria bacterium; assembly: GCA_965261985.1. Taxonomy (GTDB): domain Bacteria; phylum Pseudomonadota; class Alphaproteobacteria; order Bin95; family Bin95; genus Bin95. Next base: position 536,674 of record OZ253490.1, on the reverse strand, counting down.
CGCCATCCGCTTCACCTTTTTTCCGACCGAAAGGTCGCCCGCGCCCATTTCCCGTAGGCTCTGGTCCATGTCCGCGACGAACAGGTCCACCAGCCCCTGGCCCAGCTCGCTTAGCGCCGGCGCCCTCTGAACGCGGCGCAGCAGCAGTGCGACATGCAGCGTTACCAGTTCGAAGCGCCCGTCCAGCGTATCCGGCACACCCAGCGCCAGCATGACCGCCGGGCGGCGCGCGGCACGCACGGCCGCGCGATAGAGTTCCCAGGCCGCATCCGGTGGCTGCGGCCTGAAAAACAAGCGTTTCAACGCGCCGAGATTGACAGCAGGGCCTCGTCTCGCCATCAAGAAGCGGAACTCCGGAGCGGGAAGAGCGTCGTCATGATACGGATTGCCGCAATGCTTGTCGCGGTCGGCCTCGCCTTTGCCGGCTGCGCCCCTGCTATCGACCACCGCGGCTATGTGGTCCCGAAACAGGCGGTCGAGAAGATCGCCGCCGGCACCGCAACGCGCAGCGAGGTGTTGCAGGCCCTCGGGACGCCGTCCACCACGGCCGCCTTCGACGACAACACCTGGTACTATTTCGGGGCAACGACGCAGCGGGAGTCTTTCTACGACCCCGAACTGATCGAGCGCCATGTCCTGATCCTGCGGTTCGACGATGGCGGCCTGCTTTCCGAGGTCGGGACGAGGGACGCCAAGAGCGGCCGCGAGGTGACGCTGGTCAGCCGCGAGACGCCGACAGCCGGCCATTCGTTCACCTTCTTCGAACAGATCCTCGGCAATATCGGCCGCTTCAGCCCGCCGACCGGCGGTCGCTGAACCGCGCGCTCGACAAGCGGGAACGCCGCCCGAATCAGTCGCGGTCGCGGTCCTTGCGGAAGCCGGGGCGGTGCGAGCCGCCGCCTCTCGGCGGGCCGCCGCCGCCCCTCGGCGGGCCCCGGCGGTCGTCATAGCCGCCGCCGCGCCGGTCGTCGTAGCCGCCGCGCCGGTCGTCTCGGTCGCCCCGGCGGTCGTCGCGGTCGCCCCCCCGGCGGTCGTCATAGGGCCTGCCCCTGAAGCGGTCGCCCTGCCGGTCCGGCGGTCGCGCGCCGCGCTGCCATTCCAGCGTGATGCGGAACGCCGTGCCCTCGTCTCCCGCCGCCACCACCGGCTCGCCGGAAGCATCGAATTTCAGCGCGAACGCAATCGCCACCTTTCCGGGTTCGGCGGCCTTCACCTGCTCCAGCAGGGTCCCGGCCAGCGGTTGCAGGCGCGAGGCGGCGCGCTCGAAGCGCGGCACGACCTCCACGCTGCCGGGGGCGGCCTCTTCGGCCGCCTCCGCCTCGCCGGCGGTTTCGATATGGATCGTGCTGCCGTCCGACAGCAGGAACTTGACGGTATTCGCGGTCATTTGCGGATCGTCCCAACCCGCGCAGGTGGCGCGGAAACAGGCGCGGAGGAACGGGCTCCCCGGCGCGGGAGGCGGACTTTAGCCCGGATGCCTCACCATTGTCACGGTCCAACCTAATTCGCGGCGAGCGGCGCGGACAAGGGCACGCCCGGTACGCGTATCCCGTTCGGGCGGCCCGATGCCGTCGCCTCCTGGTATTCCTCCGTCATTACCGGCGGCAGGTCCGGCCCGTCGGCGCAGGCGAGCCAGAGGCGCAGCATGTGGCGCTTCCGTGCCGGGTCGTCCCAGTCCACATAGGCCGTGCGCGAATGCAGGATGCGGTGGTTGCTGACGATCTGGAGGTCGCCTTCCTCCAGCACCATGTCGAGATGCAGCGCCGGGTCCGCGGCGAGCGCGTCGATCATGTCCATCGCCTCGGCCTGCCGGGCGGAAGGTTCCGGCGGGCCCGGCATGGGGCGGGCCTTCTCGATGGCGCTGCGCACATAGGTCGTCACGACATTGCCTCGCCACGGCAGGAAGACCGGCACCTCCGCCCAGGGCCTCCGGCCCTCCGGCACCTCGCCCCAGCGGGTGCGGGCGAGCGGTTGGCAGAGCGCCGCCGCGAGGTCGGGCCGGCGCCGCACCATCTCGTTCCAGACGGTGACGGAACTCGCCAGCGAGGACAGCCCGCCCTCGCGCGCCGTGCTGAGGCAGAGCAGGCAGGCGAGGTCCGACTCGTCGGTGTGGTAGGGAAGGCGCGCATTCGTCTGGTAGCCGCGCGTCTCCAGCCGGCCGTAATCGAGGCCGAGGTCCCTCACATGGCCCTTGCCGTTCTGCGAGACCGCCTCGCCCAGATGCATGCCGATGAGCCAGAAGGCCGCCGCCGCCCGCTTGAGCGGCCATCGCCCGACCGGCAGGCCCCGGATCACCTGGAAGCCGATGCCTTGCAGCGTTTCCTGCCGGATGCGGCCGAGCCGCTCCGCCAGCTTCGGCAGCGGGTCGCGGACAAGTTCCAAAATGGGCACGTCCTCAAGGCGCGTGGCCGCCGCCTCGATCTCGGCGACCTCTTCGGGCGCGAGCTCGTGCGTCCAAAGTTCCGGCCGGCGCGCCATGTCCGGTCCGTACCAGCATTGCGGCGTCTCCACCGGAGCCGGCCGTGCGTTGTGGATGTCGTTCATCGAACCGCCTTCCCCGCTTCGTCAGTCGATGCGCCCGAGGTCCATCTGCCGGACCGGAACCTCCATCAGGTCCCGGCCCCAGACAATGTCGCCGTCGAAGACCGGCGCCATTTCGCGCAGGATGCGCGAGCGCATGAAGGGCGTGTCGATCTGGCTCGCGATATGCGTCAGCACCAGGGTCGCCACGCCGGCCTCGGCGGCCACCTGTGCGGTATCCATATGGTTGCCGCAGGCGCGGCGGTATTCCGGCGAGGGTTCGGTGCCGGTGAAGAAATGGTTCATGTGGACCAGCACATCCGCGCCCCGCGCCAGTTCGACGATGCCGGGACACACGCCGCCGCTGTCTCCGGAATAGCAGACCGAGCCGGCATCCGTGTCGATACGGAAGGCGAGGCATTGCAGATAGGGCTGGAAATGCCAGCCTTCGCCCACCGTCACACGCCAGCCATCGCCCTGGATGACATCGCCGGGGCCGATCTCGCGGACCTGCGGGTCGGGCGGGGCGCGCTCCCCTTCCCCGCCGCGCGCATGGTAGATGTCGAGGCTGCAGCGGTGGCGGGTGCGCGCCTCGATATCGGGGCCGTAAACCCCCTCCGGCGAGAACAGCAGGTCGGTCATGCGCGCCGTCGGCGGCGGGCCGAACACCTGCAATTCCGCGAACTCGCCCACGCCCTGGTCCCACCGGTTCATCACCAGGCGCGCATAATCCATGCAATGGTCGTAATGCAGGTGGGTGAGGAAGCAATGCGTGACATCGACCGCGCGCCGCCCGGCCTCCAGCAGCCGGTGATGCGCGCCCGGCCCGTGGTCGAACACGATGGTGTCGCCGCCGGTCTCGATCAGGTAGCCGGAGCCCATGCGGTCCAGGGAGGGCGCCGGCGTGCCCGTGCCGAGGAGGGTGAGGCGCATGGGTTCGATCTCCGGGCGAAAAAGCGCAAACATCGGGTGGCGGATGCGTCCGGTCGATCCTAGCTTCGGCCCCGAGACCCGGCAAGGAGACCCCAGCCCATGCCCAACAGCCTCTATTCGCGCATCGAAGCCGCGCTTGCCACGATCGCCGAGAATCAGGCCGACCAGCCGGGCCTGGACGAGATGGCCGCCGCCGCCGGCATGAGCCCCCATCACTTCCAGCGCACCTTCCGCCGCTGGGTCGGCATCAGCCCGACGAAGTTCCTGCAATATCTGACGCTCGACCGCGCCAAGGCCAGCCTTGCGGAGAATGCGAGCGTGCTGGAAGCCTCTTGGGATGCCGGGCTCTCCGGCCCCGGCCGGCTGCACGACCTGTTCGTCACCCACGAGGCCGTTACCCCCGGCGACTACAAGCGGCGCGGTGCGGGGCTCTCCATTCGCTACGGCTTACACGATTCGCCCTTCGGCCGCTGCCTGCTGATGGCGACCGACCGGGGCATTTGCGGGCTCGCCTTCGCCGCCGAGGGGGAAGAGCGCACGGGGCTCGAAAACATGCGCCGCCGCTGGCCGGCAGCCGCGTTCGTGGAGACGCCGGGCGAGACTGCCGCGCTCGCCGAGCGCATCTTCGCGCCTGAGGCCGGCGCGCCGGCGCTGCCGCTCGCGCTGCACGGCACCAATTTCCAGATCCGCGTCTGGGATGCGCTGCTGCGCATTCCGGCAGGGGGGCTCGCCACCTATGGCGATGTCGCGGCGGCGATCGGCGCGCCCCGCGCGGCGCGGGCGGTCGGCGCCGCCATCGGCCGCAACCCGGTCTCCTGGCTCGTGCCCTGCCACCGGGTCATCCTCGCGAACGGCTATCTCCACAACTATGAATGGGGTCTGGCCCGCAAGGCGGCGCTAATCGGCTGGGAGGCCGCCCGCAGCGAGGAGCGCCGCTCGGCTGCGGCGTAGCCTGCGGGCCGAGCACGCCCTGCAACAACGACCGGCGGGACCGCACGGGCTCGGGCGTCACCCCGGCGAGCCGCTTCGCCGCCTCGGCGATCACCACCCCGCCGAACACCGGCAGGCAGCGGCGCCCGAAACGCTCCCACGCCTCCGCCGCGCCAGGCCTGACCAGGCGCCGGAGCGGCGGGGCGAACAGCGCCTCCTCGCTTCCGAGCGGCGTGAACATCGCTTCGCGCAACAGGCGCTCCAATTGCGCCCTCGACCAGGGCCGGCCGTGGCCGAAGGGCGTGTGCTCGAAGCGCGCCCAGAGGCCGCGGCGGCTCGGCGCCACGACGATCAGCCGGCCCTCCGCGGCAAGGATGCGCCAGATCTCGCGCAGCCGGCCGCCGAGATGCTCGGAGGTCTCGACGTCGTGGGCGAGCAGCACGCGGTCGAAGGCAAGGTCGGGGAAGGGCAGCGCGTCCTCTTCGGTCAGCACCGTCCGGCAACGGCCTTCATCCGGCCAGCGGGAGGCGCCCTGCCCCGCCGGCATCGCCGCCACAACATGCGCCGCGCCGTCGCCGAGGCCATCCAGCAAGGGCGGCGCATAGCCGAGCCCCAGCACCTGCATGGCACCCAGCGCCGGCCAGCGCCGCCGCACCCGCTCCGCCAGCACGACCGCCGCCGCCCGCCCGAGCGGCCCGTCATAGAAGTCGCGAAGCTCGGTCAAGTCGCTGCGCATTGCCCACTCTTGCCAAAACTCGTCTCCGCCTGCATACAGCGACCCGGAGGCCGTGTCATGGATAAGATCACCGTTGAAAATTTTCGCTGCTTCCGACGGCAGCAGCGCGCCCGTCTCGCCCCGCTTACGCTCCTTGTAGGCGAAAACAGTAGTGGCAAAACATCCTTTCTCGCCTTAATCCGCGCCCTATGGGATGCAGCTTATGGCAATAGAAGCCCCGACTTCAAGGAAGACCCCTATGACCTAGGAAGCTTTGACGAAATCGCTCATTTCCGCGGCGGTAGAGGCGGCCGCTCCGCTGAGTTTCACGCCTCCTTCACGGCCAACCCACCATCCTCCCGTCGTTCCCGACGTCAAACCAACTCATCTCCACTCGAATTTGATATAACCTTTGCGAAGAAAGTCTCCGCTCCCTCCCCGGTCATCTGGCGACGTAAGCGGGGATTCGTCTCGTACGAGTGTGACTTTCGAACCGCCTCGTCGCCGTCGATTTCTGTATCCACCGAAAGAGGTCGTTGGAAGTTACGGGATGTTTCATCAAAACTTTCCACATACGAGCAGTTCAATAACTCCCATTATCTGCTTTTCATTATCCAGGATCCAGACGACTTTGAGTCTTACGATAACTCTCCCCAGATCACTAAAGAAGACATAGAAGCGCTACGACATTTTGCTATTGACGAAAGATATTCCGGCCCTTCTACGAGACCGTTTGCTAGTGCCCCTGTTCGTTCTCGCCCGCGTCGTACCTATGATCCAAATCGTCCCGAGCGCGACCCCGAAGGAGAAAATGTACCCATGTACCTGTCCATGATCTCGGCCGAACAGCAGAAATCATGGAGCGATATTAAGGTGGAACTTGAGAAGTTTGGACGTTCATCTGGCCTCTTTGATGAAATTTCTATCAAAAGATTTGGTACAAAGGGCACCGAACCATTTCATATACAAGTGAGGAAGTACGGCACTACTCGAACCAAAGGCCCAATGCGAAACTTGATCGACATGGGATATGGGGTCAGCCAAGTTCTGCCAGTCGTTGTAGAACTCTTTCGTCAGGACGCTCCTCGACTTTTTCTTCTTCAGCAGCCTGAAGTTCACTTGCACCCCAGTGCGCAGGCCGCGCTAGGCACTTTATTCTGTAATGTTGTAAGCTCTGGGCGCCAGCTTATAGTGGAAACTCATGGAGATTATCTAATAGATCGGGTACGCACTGATGTCCGAGATAATAAAGTAAAGTTGCGACCTGAAGATGTTTGTATACTGTATTTTGAGCGAGGAGATTTGGATGTAACTATCCATACGCTGGGACTTGATAAAAACGGTAACGTAGTTGGCGCTCCAAACAGCTACAGAAAATTCTTCATGGACGAATTGGAAAAATCGTTTGGATAATGGGCCATGTGTGCAATTTTAGATACTGACGTAGTCGGAGAAATTTTCGCCATTGACGAAGGAACAGCGGGAGTACAATTCAGGCGTTGGGTGGCCTATAAAGGCCAATTGGTGGTCGGAGGAAAGCTACTGCAGGAACTTCGAAATAAGGGACCGAACAACTTTGGGATATGGCAACGAGAGTTAAGGCGGGCAGGACGACTAAGGATAATGGAAGATGAGTTGGTGGAAGATGAAATAGCCAACGTAGAGCATATGTGCAAATCTAATGACGCTCATACGATAGCATTAGCAAGGGTAAGTGGAGCACGGTTGCTATATTCTAACGACAAGCGGCTTCATTCGGATTTCAAGGATCCGAAATTAGTCAACGAGCCGAGGGGAGTAATTTACTCGACGAATGACGGCAAAGAGTTTCAGATGCGCCATAGGCGGACCTTGGCGAGACGTAATATCTGTCGTGACTGACAGGTGGGGGAGCAGGCGAGGCGTTTATAAAATTATTGACGTCAGAGACCAGGCTATTGCTCAAAGTTTGAGGGGGGCTCCCAATCTAGCTTGCCACGCAGCGCACGCAAGCGCCCCTGCGACAGCGTACGTGCAAGCAGGCGTAAACTCTACCTCGACCGCGGCCTTCTTGGTCTTGAAGCGGCCCGCCTCCATGACCTCCGTCATCAGGGTGTCGTCAATGTCGATATTGGTGCGCATCGCCGCTATCCATGTGCATGATTGATAAAATCATACACCTTGGAGCGAGGCCCGCAAGCCGGGTTGACCCGGAGAAATGGCCTCCCGCCTCACCCCGCCGGCTGGGCGAAAGGCACCGGGTAGCGGTCCGGCGGCAGGAAGACCGTGGTGCGTTTCAGGAGGCGCGGCAGGCCGGGGTCGAACGGCTCGCGGCGGTGCAGCACGCGGGCATTGTCCCAGAGTACCAGGTCGCCGCGCCGCCACTCATGCTCGAACGTAACTGCCCAGGATGTCAGATTTGGTTATGGGGTTGACGGTGGGAACGAAAAATGAGTCAACCTTTGGATGAGTCGTTCCGAGCCGTTTGACCCATTGAGGGTGGCCGGGTCCGAGACTTCCGGACAGAAGATCGCGCGTCTTGAGTTGGAGACCGCTTGGCTTCGGGAGGAGAACGCCTCGCTTCGGGAGGAGACCGCGCGGTTTCGGGAGCGGATAGGTGAGCTGGAGCGCCGTCTCGGTCTGAACAGCGGCAATAGCGGCAAGCCTCCTTCGAGCGACGGTTTGAAGAAGCCGTCGTCTGAGCGCCGCACACAGAGCCTTCGTGGCAAGACGGATCGCAAGCCGGGCGGTCAGCCGGGCCACAAGGGCCGGACGCTGTGCCGGACGGCGAGCCCGGACCGTGTGAAGGACCATGTTCCAGCGGCGTGCGGGGGCTGCGGGGCGTCTCTTTTGGGAGCGTCTTTTGTGGGCGCGCCGGTAGCGCGTCAGGTATTCGACCTTCCTGAGCCGCGTCCTTTGGAAGTGACGGAGCATCGCGGCCATGCGTGTCGCTGCGGGCGTTGCGGGGCTGTGACGCGGGCGGCGTTTCCCGATGGCGTATCGGGTCCGGTTCAGTATGGCCCTCGTCTTTCGGGCGTTGCGGTATGGCTCCGTCATGCGCAGTTCCTTCCGGAGCGCCGGCTGTCGGAGGTTCTGGGGGTTTTGTTCGGAGCGCGCGTGTCGCCTGCGACGCTGGCGTCGATGAGCCGTCGTGCGGCGGAGCGTTTTCAGGCTGCGGGCGGGCATATAGAGGAGCTTGCGGCGGTCGGGGCGCGTGTGAAGCATCTGGACGAGACCGGACTTCGCATTGGCGCACGCACGCGGTGGCTCCATGTGATCTGCACATCCCCGGATCGGGTCCGGGGCAGGCTCTTGCTGGCGGCGTATCGGGTGAGCGAGCGGCGCGGCGCCGTGCCTGCGGGGGTGTCCGGGGTCGCAGTGCACGACCACTGGCAATGCTACTGGCCGATGGCGGGTGTGGAGCATGCGCTTTGCAACGCGCATCACCTTCGGGAGTTGCAGGCGCTTGTGGAGTTCGACAAGGAGGACTGGGCCCGGCGCATGCAGCGTCATCTGCTTCGGGCCCGGCGCGTGGCGCGGCTGGCGCGGGAGCGGGACATGGCCGTTCCGGGGCGTTTGTTGGCGCGTCTGGTGCGCGGCTACGACCGGCTGCTTGTCGAGGCGATGGCGTTCCATGAGAACCAGCCGCCGCTCTCCTCGCCCGGCCGGCGCGGGGCCCCGAGGCGGCGCAAGGGTCACAACCTCGCTTTGCGCCTGCATGAGCGCCGGGACGAGACCCTGCGCTTCCTGACCGACCCACAGGTCCCCTTCACCAATAATGAGGCCGAGCGCGACCTGCGCATGATGAAACTGCGCCAGAAAATCTCCGGAGGCTTCCGCTCCCGAAGCGGCGCAGACGACTTCGCCATACTGCGCACAATCATCGCCACCGCTCAAAAGCAGGGCCGGGACGTCCTCAACACCCTGATGGGGTCGCCTCGCAGCTTCATCGACGAAATCCGATACGCCTGAAACTACCCCAGGCGCCAACGCCCCTACGACCAACATCCTGGGCAGTTACGCTCGAACACGAATTCCGGGCGCGTCATGTGCTCCACCAGGCGCGCGAGCAGCGGCCGGCTCTCCTCCGGCGCCATGCCGTCGATCCCGTATGTCTGCAACGGGTCCAGATAGAGCCCCAGCCTGCCGGTGCCGGGCTGGGTGAGCACCATCGGATGCACCACATCGGGCGTAAGCGCGCGGATCGCCTCGACATCATCCTCCCCGGTGATATCGACCGCGTAGATGCGGTAGGCGAACTCCCCGCGCCGCCCTTCCACGCGCGCCCGCAGGTCTTCCGGCAGCGCCTCCCAGGCAAGCTGGGTATTCGCCCAGGAGGTCCGCCCCTCGCCCTTCGGCACCTCGACCGCGTAGAGCATGGAGCCCGTGTCCGGGCGCGGCTTGTAGCAGCTGTCCGTGTGCCAACGCGCCTCGCCGCTCGCGAGCGCACCGATATTCTCCCCCGATTCCAGGCACAGATTGGAGATCAGCACGACCTCGGGGTTCTGCCGGGAGCGGATGTCGGTGCGGACATGGATGTTGACGGTGCCGAGGCGTTTGCTGAACGCGATCTGCTGCTCCTCGTCGAGAAGCTGGTTCCGGATCAGGACGACCGGATGCTCCACCCAGAGCGCATCGATCTCCCGGATCGCGGCGTCGCTAGGCCGGTGCAGGTCCATGTCGAGGACTTCGACGCCGAATGCGGGATGCAGCGGTTTCGTTGCGAGCGCCATCTCGGGCCTCCGGTTCCGTTTCCGGGCCCCCGGAGCGAGGCGGAGCCGGAACTATTTGTCAATCGTCGAGAAGGATGCGCAAGCGCAGCCCCGGATAGATCGAGAAGCCGCAGTCCAGGATTATCCGTTCGCGGCCATGATGTCCTCAAGCGCCGCCCCGTGCCGCAATGGCTGAGCCGAAGGACCTCGCATGGCTGCTCGCCTCCTGTGCCCGCGCCCCGTACGGGCATTGGCGGGGCACGGTGGAGTCTCGCGGCGAGCGGCGCGAGAGTCGTCCAGGCGCCGAACGGCTTGACTTTGCGGCAAGAAGATTGCACATCGGGCGCGCACGTTGCATTCGTCTGGTGCTCTCCGTAGTCCCGGTTCGCTGGGCCGACTGATATCCCCCCAACAATGTGAGCGTTAAAACAACCATGCCGTCGCGCGTCGTGACACATGGAATGCCATCAACTGGAGACGTCGAATATGCCAACCGGTACCGTCAAGTGGTTCAACGCAGCCAAGGGTTACGGGTTTATCGAGCCCGAAGACGGCTCGAGCGATGCTTTCGTCCACATCTCGGCCGTGGAAAGGGCCGGGCTCGCCACGCTTAGCGAAGGGCAGAAGGTCAGCTTCGAGCTTCGGCCCGGACGCAACGGCAAGTCCTCAGCCGAGGACATCACCGTCACTTCGTAGCTGCCGGCCGCGGAGCTCGCCCTGGGCACGCTCCGTGCCGATGAGAACCCCGGCCGACATTCCCCTGCCTCTGCGCTCTCCGAAAACGAGAATGCATGCAGGGTAACCGGCGGGCGCGCGAGCGGGCGCCGCCGCGCTCGCCGCGCCGCTCGGTCCTGAAACGCCCGTGCCCGGTGTGACGCGAGCGCCCGGTCCGCCGGAACCCGCGTCCTTCACCGTGGCCATCACCCCCGGCAGCCGCAGCATGGCCGGGGGCAGGCTCGCCTCAACCGGCGGCCGGGGCGATGCCGGACCCGAGACCAGCGCCGCCGAACGTCCTTTCACACGCGAGGAACGCGCCGCTGACTGGCGAAACGATCTTTGACGCCCACCCGAATGCCAAAGCCCTTCGGCGCAAGGTATCGGCCGCTGTCCGGAACTACCGCCTCGACGGCTGCCGGGCGCTCAAGAAATGGGCCTCCTGCCGGGAGCGCAACATCCTCGGCCGTCCGTTCAGGCCGGAGGAGGTGCCGCACTTTGCGGAAACGGCACGGCGGACCGGGCGATATTGACTTTATGCTGGCGGCCGCGCGCAAATTATCCGGCAAACGCCGACCCGTATGAGAGTGACAGAAATGGTGAAGCGAAATTTCCAGCTGCATATAAGGCTGCTCGATATCGAGCCCGAGATCTGGCGCCGTGTCGTCGTGCCCGATTCGTTGACATTGCGGGAGCTTCACGCAGCCATCCAGGGAGCGATGGGCTGGCAGGACTATCACCTGCATATGTTCGAGATCGGCGGCCGGAGCTTCGAGATACCTGAGGACGACATCCGCGGTCCGGAGGAGGGATACGAGGACGAACGCAAGCACACACTGGGAGCGTTGATCTCCGCGGGAACGCGGTTTCTTTATGTTTACGACTTCGGGGACGACTGGAACCATTCGGTTACGGTCGAAGATGTCATCGATCCCGAACCGATCGATCCGTCGGGCCGGCTTTCCCCGCTATGCATCGGCGGAGCGCGGGCCTGCCCGCCCGAGGATTGCGGCGGCCCCTACAACTATCCGGACTTTCTGCATGCGCTCGCCGATCCCAAACATCCGGAACATCGGGAGACATCGGATTGGGCGGATGGATTCCAGCCCGACTTGTTCGATATCGACGAAGCGAACAGTTCGATCGGGGCAGTCTGCGCCTTGTACAGGGAACGAGGATGGGGATTCGGACAGGGGTGACGAATAGAGCGCGGCGCCGCTTCCGGGTGCGGTTGTCGTAAGGGAAACGAACTTGGTCCGTAACGTCGCAGGCGTCAGGCGATGACCCGCTCCACGGGCAGGCCGCGCACGTCCATTTCGAAGGCGAGGCCCTCGACCGGCGGGTGCGCATAGGTCCAGGTTATGCCGTCCGGGGCAGCGCCGCGCGCGACGATTTCCGGCCCGAACAGGCCGTGGATCTCCTGCACCGTATAGACCTGGCTCGCGGTCGTGTCCGCCCAGCCGAAGCCGAGCGCGGCCATGCGGCTCTCCATGGCGCCCAGCACATAGCGCGCCTTCTCCCGCATCGCGTCGGGCGAGGTGTCTCCCAAGCGGATGATCCGGTCCCGGTATTGCCCCGGCCCCTCCGGCGCCTCGCCGGAGCCGGCAATGACGAAGCTCCCGGCCGCCGCCCCGTCGTCCGGCACCGTGTAAGAGAAGGCATGGAAGCCCGGTTCGGCGGGCGGATTCACCTCTGGGCAGACATTGGAGCGCGCGACCGGGTTTTCCTCGTCCCGGAAAATGCCCCAGCGCTCCAGCGTCTGCACATAGGCCCGGTTGAAGGCCACGAAGCCCTCTTCCGAGAACTGGCCGGGGGAGCGCAGCTCGCAGGCGCAGAACGCCGTCATCGGCCGGCCGGCGGCTTCCAGATGGGCCTCGATCCGCCGGAAGCCCGCCTCCAGCGGCACAAGGCGGTGGAAGCGCACGCGCTCGATCCGGTAGCCGGGCTCCGCTGCGATGCCGCCCGAATACTGGAACCGCCCCCGAATATAGCGGTATCCGCCCGGCGCGAATGTCGCGACCTCTGCCATGTCCGTCCCTCCCAAGCCTCTTCGACAAGGAGGTTAGCATACCGTCCGGGAGGGCCCGGCAGACCCATGACAGTGGCAAGGAAACCGGGCTAGGCTGCCTCTACCGACATTCCGAGGGGCACGGGAGAGGGCCGATGAACGAAGAAGACCTCTGTTTCACGCCGGCGATCGCGCTTGCGGCAGCCGTGGCTGCGCGCGAGCTTTCGCCGGTCGAGATCGTCGATACGGTGCTGGCCCGGATCGAGCGGCTCGAACCGCGGATCAACGCTTTCGCCACGCTGACGGCCGACCGCGCACGCGATGCGGCGAAGAAGGCGGAAGCTGCGGTCATGTCGGGCGCGGCGCTCGGACCCCTGCACGGCGTGCCGGTCACGATCAAGGACCTGGCCAACACGGCAGACGTCCCGACCCAACGGGGCTCGCACGCCGAAAAGGGCGCCGTCCCGACCGAGAACGCGTCATGCGTGGACCGGCTGGCGGCCGCCGGCGCCATTTCGCTCGGCAAGACGACGACCTCGGAATTCGGATGGAAGGGGGTGAGCCAGAGCCCGCTTACCGGGATCACGCACAATCCCTGGGCGCACGGCCTGAACGCCGGCGCGTCCTCGGCGGGCGCGGGCGCCGGGGCGGCGGCGGGCTACGGGCCGCTTCACCAGGGCTCCGACGGCGCCGGCTCGATCCGCATGCCGAGCCATTTCTGCGGCATTTTCGGCATCAAGCCGAGCTACGGGCGCGTGGCCCACCTGCCGGTCAGCAATACGGACCAGGTAAGCCATATCGGGCCGATGACCCGCACGGTCGCCGACGCGGCCCTGATGTTGCAGGTCATGGCCGGCCCGCATCCCCGCGACCATTACAGCCTCGAAGCCCCACCGGCGGACTATCCCGCCCTGCTGGGCGAGGGCGAGCGGCTCCGGCGCGCGCGCATCGCCTGGAGTCCCGATCTCGGCCATGCGCGCGTCGATGCCGAGGTGGCGGGCCTGGTGGCCGACGCGGTTTCGGCGTTCGCCGGTTTCGGGGCCGAGGTCGAGGAGGTCTCGCCGGCCTGGGGGCCCGACGGCCCGGAGATCGAGCACTTCTTCTGGGCGGTGCATGAGACAAGCTACGCCGGCCTGCTGGAGGAATTCGAGGACAGGATGGACCCCGGCCTCGTCGCCTGCATCCGGGACGGCGAGGGCTACAGTGCCGACGACTATCTCGCCATGCGGGCACGCAAGCTCGACTATGTGGAGGCGATCCACCGCTTCTTCGAGGATTACGACTTCCTGCTGACGCCGTCCGTCTCCGTCGCGGCCTTCCCCGCCGACCGCCTCTCCCCCGCCCATTGGCCCGATCATCAATGGAACTGGCTGCAATGGGCGCAGTTCAGCTACCCCTTCAATCTAAGCCACAACCCGGCGGCCTCGATTCCCTGCGGGTTTACCGAGGCGGGCCTGCCCGTCGGCCTCCAGGTCGTGGGCTGCCGGCTGGACGATCTGGGTGTGCTCCAGGCCGCCGCCGCCTTCGAGGCCGCACGGCCCTGGGCCGACCGCCGCCCGGCACTCTAAGGCCGGGCTAAGCCTCTTCGGGCGGGTCGCGCGGCGTGAAGCGGTTGTCGCGCGGGAAGCCGTGCGGCGGCAGGCGGCCGCCGCCGCCGCGCCGGCCGAGCCAGGTACGGAGGTCGGTTTCGCGCCGGGTGCGCCCGCCGATGCGCCAGACAAGCCCTTCGTCCGCGCGCAAGGCGGTTGCATCCACAAGTCCGCCGCGCTCGTAGCGTTGCAGGCGCACGCCCCGTCCGCGCGTCATTTCGGGCGCCTGCTCGAGAGGAAAGATCAGCAGCCGCCTGTTCTTGCCGATCACGGCAATGGAATCGTCGTTCGGGCGGATTTCGACCACCGCCTTGAGGACACCGGTCATCACCTGCTTCCCGGTCCGCGTCTGTGCCGCCACATCCGCTTCGCGCACGATGAAACCGCGGCCGTCCTCGGCGGCCAGCAGCAGGCGGCCTTCCGGCCGCGCCGCGCGGATCGCCACGATCCGGTCCTCCTGCGCCATGTCCACGTCGAGGCGGAGCGGCCGGCCCATGCCCCTGCCGTCGGGCAGCCGGTCCACCGCCAGAGTGAAGACGCGGCCGGAAGCCGCAAACAGGAGCAGCCGGTCCGAAGTCTCGACGGCAAGGCGCCACGACTCGCGGTCGCCTTCCTTGTAGCGCGGCGCGGCATCGGCGCCGATATGGCCCTTCAATACGCGCACCCAGCCCATCTCGGACACAAGCACGGTCGCGGGTTCGCCCTGTATGAGGACATCTCCCGACGCGCCGTTCGCGACGGGCGCATCGCCCAGAAGGGTCCGCCGGCGTCCTGCCTCGCCCGCACCGAAGCGCTTGCGCATCTCGCGGACTTCTTCCGACAAACGCCTGCGGCGAAGCTTCTCGTCGGCCAGAAGCGCCCGGCACGCCGCCTGTTCGGTCGTGAGCTTCGCATGCTCCTCGTGGATGGCGGCCTCTTCCAGCTTGCGGAGTGCCCGGAGCCGCATGGCGAGGATGGCGTCGGCCTGCACCTCGTTGACGCCCAGGCACGCACAGAGTTCAGCGCGGGGATCGTCCTCCTCGCGCACGATACGGATCACCTCGTCGAGATTGAGATAGACGGCGAGATAGGCTTCCAGAACCTCCAGCCGCCGGGCGATCCGCTCCAGACGGTAGCGCGTGCGCCGCTCCAGCACCTCCATGCGGTGGTCGAGAAAGGCGAGCAGGCATTCCCTGAGCGACATCACGCGCGGGCGCCCGTCGGCATCGAGCACATTCAGGTTGAGGCCGAAGCGGATTTCCAGCTCCGAGTAACGGAAGACCTGCTCCATCATGGCGTCGGGATCTACGCTGCGGTTGCGCGGCACCAGCACGATGCGCACATCCTCAGCGGACTCGTCGATGACCTGCTCGACCGCCGACAGCTTGCGCGATTCGATGGCGGCGTCGAGCTTCTCCAGCAGCCGCGCCTTCTGCACCTGGTAAGGGATTTCGGTTACGACCGCGCGCCAGACGCCGCGTTCGAGCCGTTCGACCTCCCAGCGCGCCCGCACGCGCAGGCTGCCGCGCCCGGTGCGGTAGGCCTCGGCGACGGCGGCGGGGCTTTCGGCCAGGCAGCCGCCGGTGGGAAAGTCCGGCCCCGGCACATGCTCCGCGATCTTTTCGTCTTTCGCGGTCGGCCAGCGGATCAGGTGCAGCAGGGCGGCGGCGAGTTCGCCGGCATTGTGCGGCGGGATGTTGGTCGCCATGCCGACCGCGATGCCCTGCGCTCCGTTGGCCAGCAGGTTGGGGAAGGCCGCCGGCAGCACCGCCGGCTCGCGGCCCTCGCCGTCATAGGTCTCGCGGAAATCGACCGCGTCCTCGTCGATGCCCTCCAGCAGCGCCTCGGCCACCTCCGTGAGCCGCGCCTCGGTGTAGCGCATGGCGGCGGCGTTATCGCCGTCGATATTGCCGAAATTGCCGTGGCCTTCGACGAGCGGATAACGGACGGCGAATTCCTGGGCGAGGCGCACCATGGCGTCATAGATCGCCGTGTCGCCGTGGGGATGGTATTTGCCCATGACATCGCCGACGACACGGGCGCATTTCTTGAAGCCGGCGGCGGGATTGAGCCCGAGCTCGCGCATGGCGTGGACCAGCCGGCGGTGGACCGGCTTCAGCCCGTCGCGTACGTCCGGGAGCGACCGCGCAGTAATGGTCGAGAGCGCATAGGCGAGATACCGCTCGCCCAGCGCCGCGCTGAACGGGACGGGCTCAACGATTCCGGCGGGCTCGTCGGACACGGTGCGCTGCAAATGCTCCGAATCGGGGTTGCCGCCAACATAGCCCGCATTTCTCACCAATGTCACGGCCTGCGTCGCGTCCAGGCGTTCGCTCCGCAAGGAGCGGGCCGAAGAGCGTAGCAGCGCCTACGGTCAAGGCCCGCGACACAGCGGACGGGCGCCTGGGCGCGACCCGAAGGGCGGCGCTGTCGGGCCGGCATGGTGCGTCGATCCACTTGCCCGATGCCCCGCATCGACCTGCGCGGCTCTCCTACCCTGCCGGCCCGACAGCGCCGCGCAGACCATGACATTGGTGAGAAATGCGGGCCAGGCTGCCTCAGTCCGCGAAACAATCCGCGAGCCGCAGGCGTGCGGCGGGAATAGGCCGGTCGACGGGGTCGGCGATATGGCGGGCGAGGAAATGGGCCGTCAGCGCGAGCCCGTCCCCGATGTCGCCGGGTGTGAAATCGGGCGCGCCGCAGAGGAAGCCCGGCAGGACAAGCAGGCGGGACTGCCAGTCTGCGCCGGCCTCGCGGCTGACAGCGCGGCCGGAACGGGGCGAGACCCAGGCGAGGTCGGTGCGCTCGCCGGTGACGGCGCAGCGCTCCAGGTCGAGGCCGAAGCCGAGTTCGGCCAGGAGCGCGACCTCGTAGCCGATATAGGCCGCCGGCCAGGCATCGCCCGCCAATGTCTCCAGAAAGGCCGCGAGGCCAGAGAATGCGGCGGGATGCGGCTCGCGCTCCGGCAGGCCCATTTCCGCAACCGCGCAGGCGCTCTGGAGCGCCGCCAGACGGAGCGGGTCGTCCAGCCAGAGCGCGCCGTGGGCCGTCTCGACCTCGCAGGAGAAGGTGCCGAGCTGGTCGGCCAGCCGGGCCTGCCAGCGCAGCGCCACCAGCGTGCCGGGCTGGAGCGCCTCCGCCTGCCGCCGCGCGCCCAGCACCAGGCCCGCATGGCGTCCGTGCGCCTCGGTCAACGCCTGCGCAATGGCCTTGCCCTCCCCGAACGGACGGGCGGAAAGCATGACGGCGCGGTCGGTCCAGTCGATCATCGCCAGGCGTCATACCACCGTTCGCAAACCGGCGTCCCTGCGCTCGCAGCCGGGTTCCGACAGAGGCGACGGGGCGGGGCTGCCGGAAGTGTCATGAAATGTCATGTTTTGTCATGCGATGTCATGAGGCCCCTTGCGCCCCCGGTCTTCGCCGGCCCCTTTTGCCGCGCCTGCCGCGCGCCAGGCGCGTGTCTTCCGTCCGTTTCCAACATGCCTCTCGAGCTCCTTCGCTTTCCGGAATCGAAACGGCGGCCCCGCTCTGCCCCGAAGGCGCGGAGACACTCCGGGGATGTCATGAAATGTCATGTTCCCTGTAGCGTTGTTGCCCAATGTAGCTTTATGAGTAAGATACAAGCGTTTTCAATGATTTGATAACATACGAACACACGGCCGGACACCGTGAAACAGCCGGCAACAAGAAGAATTATTGGTATTGAATGTGGTAACAATCCCGGTTAGATTGGCTTCCGGAAAGGAAGGAAGCCATGACTAAACGAAGCCAGTTGACCGCCGCGTTCTGCAAGACCGCGCCGCCGGGCAAGCACCAGGACGGACAGGGTCTCATGCTGTGGGTCAAACCGACCGGCGGCAAAAGCTGGGTGCAGCGAATCGTCATCAACGGCAAGCGCCGCGACCTTGGTCTTGGTTCGTATGAATTTGTTAGCCTTTCCGAAGCCCGCGACAAGGCGTTCGAGAACCGGAAGGCCGCTCGCACTGGTAAGGACCCTGTCGCGGACAAGACCATCCCGACTTTTGCGGCAGCCGTCGAACAGGTCATCGCCCTGAACCGGCACACTTGGAAGAATGGCGCATCGGAACGGCAGTGGCGCGGCGAGTTCGCCAAGTATGCGCTGCCGGTCGTCGGGGATCGCCGCGTTGACATGATCCAGACGGGCGACGTGCTGTCCGTCATCCTGCCTCACTGGAATGAGCGCACCAGCACCATGGCCCGAATCCGAGGCCGCATGAAGCAAGTCTTCGATTGGGCTATCGCTTCGGGCTTCAGGACCGACAATCCGGCAGGCGAGGCCGTTTCGGCCATCCTGCCCCGCTGCAAGCCGGCAATCGCCCATCGCGAAGCCCTGCCGCATGCTGAGGTCGCGGCGGCGCTCGACACCGTCCGGGATCATAACCGGACTGCCGCCACAACCCGCCTGGCGCTCGAGTGCATCGCTCTGACGGCTTGCCGGTCCGGCGAGGTCACGGGCGCGACATGGGAGGAAATCGACCTTGAGGCGGCAGTCTGGACCATTCCGGCGGCGAGGATGAAGAAAGGCCGGGCGCACCGCGTTCCCCTGTCCAGCCGGGCAATCGACGTGCTGGAACGGGCCAAGGTGTATGCCGACGGCTCCGGCCTTGTGTTCCCGTCAGTCCGGGGCAAGCAGCTGGCAAACGGTGTTCTGAGCCGCAGCCTCAAGGATATGGGCATTCAGGGAACCGTTCACGGCTTCCGCAGTTCGTTCTCCGATTGGGCAGCCGAATGCACCGACACGCCGACGGAAGTGGTCGAACGGGCGCTTGCCCATATCGAAAGGAACGCTGTCCGGGCGGCTTACACGCGGACCGACCACCTCGACGCAAGGCGCGGTCTAGTGCAGGCGTGGGCGGACTACTTGACACACTGACGCACGCCGGGTATAGTAGTGATCGCCGCTCGGGGAGCGCTTCGGCGGACGGCACGTGTGCTAAGGGTGCCGGCGGCAATTCCTAGACTGAACCTGGAGTACGCATCTGGTTCGTCTTCCTCTCAATGAGGAGGCGCGCCATGCCTCTGCCTGTCCTGGTGACCGTCAGCCAAGTTTCTGAAGCGCTCGGTATCGCTCGAAGCAGCGTCTACAAGCTCCTGGCCACCGACCCCGATTTTCCGCGCCCGGTCCGCGTCGGGCCACGAAGCCCGCGCTTCCGGGAAGCGGAGGTCGAGGCTTGGATTGCAGGCGCGACGGCGGCAGCAAACGAATAAAACAAGTGCGGCCCGCCAGGGTTTCGAAGGCTGGCGGGCCGCTTTCAATGTGCCACGGCGACAGGAAAGGGCCCTCTCACCATGACTGACGATAGTAAGCGGGTTGACCCGCGCGGGTCAATCCCTAGCGCACTGACCGGCCCCGAAGACATCATCGGCGAGACGCCGGACGGCAAGCCCCGCTACTCGATCGAAGGGCTGGACCGGCTGGCGGCCGAAGCCCCGGTCGAACTGCTCGAATGGTTCGTCGGAAACGGCGCTCATTTCGTGCTGGTCCGCAGCGACGGCCCGGACCAGCCGGGCAAGGCGGCGTGGTCCAGCTGGAATCGGCAGCCGAAGCCGGACGCAGCCACGATCTCCGCGCACCTGCGGAAAACGCAGGAACAGATGCCGACGCGGCGCAACGATGCCGGCCCGCCGCGCGGCCCTGGCAACATCGGCCTGCATCCCGCGAGCATGAATCTGGTGGCGGTCGACGTCGACCACGGAACGTCGGGAGCCATGGCGGCCCTGATCGAGGCGGCAAACCCCTTGGCGGTGACAGCGTCCGGCACGGCCCCGCGTGTGCACCTCTGGTTCCACCGGACCGAAGACACGCCGGACAGCGACGGCAGTTGGGAGGCCATGGGGTGCAGCGGCGAGCTCCGCGCCAACACCGGAGGCGGGTATGTCCGGCTCTACGGCCCGGCCCTGTCGGTCGTGGCGCAGGCGTGGGCGCGGAGAACTGTGCACCCGTTCCCGGCCGCCCTGTTCACCGCCCCGAAGCCGAAGCCTGCGCCGGCGAAAGCCGAAAGTGACGGTGACGAGGCGCCGGCCGGGGCGCCGGTCCACCGCAATCTGCCGCTCAAGCAGATACGCGCTGCAATGGCCCGTATCGACCCCGCGCCGCGCGAGAACTGGCGCAAGGTCGGCATGGCCCTGCATGCCCACTTCGGCGAGGCGGAAGCGGCCGCCCGGAAGGCATGGGACGAATGGGCGGAGACGACCCCGCGCCGGAACTTCGACGCTGCGGACCAAGAGGCCGCGTGGAAGTCGTTTTCGGAAGAAGGAAACGACAAGGGCAAGATCGAGATCGGAACCCTCATCAAGCTGGCCCTCGACGGCGGATGGACAATCCCCCACCGCTACCGCAAGCAGACTGGCAAGGCGAAGCGCAAAAGGGCGGAAGGCGGAGACAAGCCGATCCTCGAAAAATCGCCGCAGGGGGTGAAGGACGCGCTCGATGCCCTGCACCTCGCATTCAGGTTCAACACGCGCTCGTTCAAGGTCGAGTACCAGCTCAAGGCCGGCTGGACGGAAACCGATGACCGGCTCATCGGCAAGGTGCGGCGCACCATTTCCGAAACCTTCGACATGCCGCGCGGTGAAGACACCGAGCCCCTGCTTTTCGGCCCGTCCATCTATGCCGACTATCTCGGCATGTGGCTCTACGATGCCGAGGTTGACCCGCTGATTGAATGGCTGGAGAGCCGCGCCCCGTGGGACGGCACCGAACGGCTGAACCACTGTCTCAATGACTGCTTCGAGCTTGAGGGCGGGCAAGATGACGGCCTGATCGAATGGGCGTCCTACAGCACCATTCTGGGCTGTGTCGCGCGCGCCTACAGACCCGGCCTGAAGCTCGATGAAATGGTTGTCTTGATCGGCCAACAGGACTGCGGGAAATCGACCTATTTCGCGCAGATGCTGCCGCCCAAACGGCAGCTTGAATGGTTCACGGATGGCCTGTCGTTCGCGGATGACGATAAGACTAAGGTCGAGGCGATGCAGGGCCGCGTGCTTGTAGAGGTGGCGGAGATGAGCGGGGCCACCAAAGCCGACATCGCCCGACTGAAGGCGTTCTTGAGCCGCCCCGATGACGGGTCCATCCGCCTCGCCTATCGCCGCGACCCTGAGCGCATGCCGAGGAGATGCATGCTGGTCGGAACCGCGAACCTCGACCGACCATTGCCCGGAGACGAAACCGGAAACCGACGGTTCGTCGTGGTCCGCATTCGGGACGGTGACCCGAAGCGCATTCGCGAGTACTGGGCCATGAACCGGGATCAAGTTTGGGCAGAGGCGCTGCAACTGTTCCAGCAGGGCCGCGAAGCCTGGCTGCCGGCGCATCTCAAGGACGCGCGACGCGCGGCGAACCTGAGCGCAACCCCGCTGGACGAGGTGCTGGAAGAGCGCATCCGGCGCTGGATCGACGGAATGGATGACGGGGCTTGGTTCCGCGTCTCCGAATATCTCGACTACGCCGAATTGCAGGATTGGCGGCCCGTCCCTTCCGACCGGAAGGTCGCCATGATCTTCCGCGCGCTCGACTGCCCCTATCTCGGCATCGTCAAGCCGCAGGACGGGCGGCCGCGCGCCCGCTACTACACCACCCCGCCCGTCGCGGGACAGGCGATGCTGGCGGGGTCATGATGAGCCGCGCACACTTATGACCCTTGTCACGCGTCCTACATGGCGCATTCGACCTCGCGCGCATCATGCGCGCGCGCGGTGTATGAGTAGTACCGTGCACGTAATGCGCGCGAACCCCGCTACCCCGCTTAAGGCAAGCGTGACAAGCGTGATAAGTGTACATGCCCCGAAAGGGCGGTCGAAATGACCACAGAGACGAAACCGAAACGAGGCCGGGGCCGGCCGCTGAAAGGCGAGCGGCCGATGACGCCTGCCGAGGAAGCGGCCGCCAAGCGCCGCCGCTACAGGCTCGGGCGCCTGCAGGAGCGGCAGCTTGAACTGGTTGCCGAGCTCGGGGCCATTGCATCGTGGCCCGAACGGAGGGGCATGTTTCGATGAAGGACGCCGCGCCGCCATCCCCACGCACAGCCTGCCCGCGCCGCCGTGCGGCTTCGCCGCTGGCGCGATGACGCCCGGAGATTTCATCGCCAAATGGCGCGCGTCCACGTTGAAGGAGCGCTCGGCGGCGCAGGAGCATTTCATCGACCTCTGCCGGCTGCTGGACGAGCCGACGCCGGCGGAGGCGGACCCGGCGGGCGAGCATTATTGCTTCGAGCGCGGCGCGCGGAAGGACACCGGCGGCGAGGGCTGGGCGGATGTGTGGAAGCGGGGCTGCTTCGCTTGGGAATACAAGGGCAAGCACGCCGACCTTGACGCGGCTTTCGACCAGCTCCGGCAATATGCGCTGGCGCTGGAGAACCCGCCGCTGCTGATTGTCTCCGACATGGCGCGCTTCCGCATCCGCACCGCCTGGACCAACAGCGTGAGCGAGACGCACGAATTCGCGCTGGAGGACCTTGCCGACGCCGCGTGCCGCGACAGGCTGAAATGGGCGATGTCGAACCCGGAGCGGCTCAGGCCCAGCGAGAGCCGGCAGGCGCTGACCGAGCGAGCGGCGGCGGCCTTCGCAGCGTTGGCGGAGCGCCTCAGGGGGCGGGGCCACGATCCGCAGTCGGTGGCCCACTTCGTCAACCGGCTGGTGTTCTGCATGTTCGCCGAGGATGCGGGCCTGCTGCCGGACAGCATGTTCACGCGGATGCTGGAGCACGCGCGGCGGCGGCCGGAGGAGTTTCGCGACCTCGCGCGGGACCTGTTCGGCGCAATGGCGACCGGCGGGCGCGTCGGCTTCGAGGCGGTGGCGCGGTTCAACGGCGGGCTGTTCGACGACAATGCCGCCCTGCTGCTCGACCGGGCCGGGATAGAGACGGCGTTGGAGGCGGCGGCGCTCGACTGGTCGGAGATCGACCCCTCGATACTCGGCACGCTGTTTGAGCGCGGGCTGGACCCGGACAAGCGCTCGCAGCTTGGCGCGCATTACACCGACCGCGACAAGATCATGGCCATCGTGGAGCCGGTCGTCATCCGCCCGCTGCTCGCGGAGTGGGAGGCGGCGAAGGCGGAAATAGCAGCGGCGCAGGACCGTGCGGCGGCCGCCCGCTCCGCCCGGACGCGGAACCGGGAGCGCGGCCGGGCCGGGCGGCTGTTTGAGGAGTTCCTGGCGCGGCTGCGGGCGTTCACTGTGCTGGACCCGGCCTGCGGCTCCGGCAATTTCCTCTATCTGGCGCTGCACGCGCTCAAGGACATCGAGCACCGCGTGCAGTTGGAGGCGGAGGCGCTGGGCCTCCAGCGCGGCTTCCCGGAGGTCGGCCCGGCGAGCGTGAAGGGCATCGAGGTCAATCCCTATGCGGCGGAACTCGCGCGCGTCTCGGTCTGGATTGGGGAAATCCAGTGGATGCGCCGCAACGGCTTCACCGTGTCGCTCGATCCGGTCCTGAAGCCGCTGGAGACCGTCAAATGCCGCGACGCCATCCTCGCCCCCGACGGGTCCGAACCGGACTGGCCGAAGGCCGACGTGATCATCGGCAACCCGCCGTTTCTGGGTAACAGAAAAATCCGTCGTGAACTCGGGGACTATGTTGCGGAGACATTGCCGAAACTCTATCGGCCAATGGTTCGCGGCAAGCCGGACCTCGTTTGCTACTGGTTCGCAAAAGCCGGGAAATTGATGGCCGAGGGAAAGGTGAAGCGGATTGGGCTTGTCGCAACCAATTCGATTCGCGGCGGAACCAACCGAGCCGTGCTGGACAGGATTGTCGAGATTGGCGGCATCTTCGACGCTTGGTCGGATGAGCCGTGGGTGATCGACGGCGCGGCAGTGCGGGTTTCGCTCATATGCTTTGGGCCGGGAGCCGACGAAACGCCTATTTTCCTAGACGGAAAGGCCACGCAACGGATCAACACCGATTTGACCGGAACAGCGCTCGACCTTACCGCTGCAACCCCATTGGAGCGGAATGGAGGCGTTGCCTTTCAGGGGGACATTAAGCGCGGCTCGTTCGACATACCGGGCGAACTTGCCCGGGAATGGCTGCTCCTGCCGGCGAACCCGAACGGGCGGCCCAACTCAGATGTTCTCAAGCCCTGGGTCAACGGCATGGACCTGACCCGCCGCCCGGCTGGCAAGTGGATTGTCGATTTCGGCGATTCCATGAGTGAGTCCGAAGCGGCGCTCTACGAAAAGCCGTTCGCCTATATTTCACAATGCGTTCAACCCAAACGGAAGAAGAATAAGGAGCAAACAAGCCGAGACTTCTGGTTTAGGCACTGGAGGACACGCCCGGAAATGCGGGTTGCCTTCTCGGGGCTGACTCGATATATCGCTACGCCGCGTGTCGCCAAGCATCGTGTATTCACTTGGCTTGACCCTCGAATATGTCCCGATAGTGCGGTGATCGTCATCGCCCGCGACGACGACACGGCATTCGGCATCCTGCACAGCCGCTTCCACGAGGCATGGTCTCTTCGGCTCGGCACCTGGCTCGGCGTCGGCAACGACCCGCGCTACACGCCGACCACCACCTTCGAGACCTTCCCCTTTCCGGAGGGCCTCTCGCCGGACATCCCTGCCGCCGGTTACGCCGGGGACCCCCGCGCGCAAGCCATCGCCGAAGCCGCCCGCCGCCTCGTCGAACTGCGAGACCGCTGGCTCAACCCACCCGAATGGGTGGACTGGGTGGACGAGCCCGTGCCGGGCTACCCGAAGTGTCCGGTTGCTCGCGACGAGGCGGCGGCGAAGGAACTCCGGAATCGCACGCTGACGAGCCTGTACAATATTCGTCCGAAGTGGCTTGCGGACGCACACTCGAACCTCGACGCCGCCGTGGCGGCGGCGTATGGGTGGGACGAGGAAATTTCATCCGACGAAGCACTCTCTGCGATGTTGGCTCAAAATGCTGCAAGTCTAGATGAGGATTGAGTATCCCCTGCAATTGATTGAACATTTTGTTCCTGGCTCGCCGATTGAACGGAGAGGTGTACAATGAGCTGGATGCCAATTGCTAGCTTGATAGTAGGCGCGGTGATCGGTTACCTTTTAGGGATAATGCGTGATACAAGTGCTGTCGTTCGTACTAAGAAAATTGAAACCATTGAACGATTGCATGAGAGAGTGTTAGAAATTGAAAAAATGGAACTATCTGACGGGAAAAGCTTCAGAATACATGTATCTGTGGTTGGTGGAGAGAATGCGTCCGGCGAGCTCCTATCGAATGAAGAGTTAGAATATAGTATAAGGCAGGAGAGTTGGAGAGATAAGCTTAGGGACGAGGAAAGAAGGGCAAGATTGTGGATTGATCGCCATACAGTTGACATCATTAGCAATTACTTTCTTCTTATGATGGAATGCAGCAGTTGGGAAAATTTTGGGCAAGGAAATTTGGTTAGCAATGATGACTTTCTGGAAAGATTAAAAAACATATTTGGAAGTTCAGAGCAAATATTGGAGAAGATTGTAATCACAAACAGTCAAACCGGACAACCTAGATTGGTAAATCTTGTATTGCTTTCCCACTTGTGCTTAGATGTCATTCAGAAACGCGTCAAGAGAGAGGTCTCTCAACCTCTTTTGTACATTGCCATGTCTTTTTTGAGTAACCACTTATGCAAGACAAGAAAGTCCAAGAAATCAGACTCTGATTGATGTGTATGGGTGTGGTATCGGGCAGCAATTGGTTTCAAATCGAGCGGCCATATTTGCGGAGAAAGCGGGCACAGGAAGACGGTGGCGCGCCGTCGAGGCTCATCACTTCGGCGAGCAGGGTCCCGACCTTCTCTGCCGTCTCGACCAAGAGGCCGTCTGCAAAATGTGGTTATTGACCTAACCGCGTTCGGGGGTCGCGCTGAAGAGCGCGACGTTCTCGCAGACGACTGCGGTGTAGGTCGAAGCCTCTATCCGCTCACGCACTCCCCCGGAGGGGAATGGAGTGCATGTGAGTCATCAACCGATGAATGCACCACTTTGACACCACATTGGCACTAGAATCGAGTGGTTCGCGCCTCGATATGTATGGCTGCACTCCATAGGAGGCCGTCATGCCGTACTACGCTTTCGCGCGAGCGAAATTGGTCAAGAATGTTCAAGCGCTGCGGCGTCTAGCCGAACATGCCGCTCGACGGAATGCGTCGGCGGTTGCCCGCAAGCGGCCGGACGCGGACGACGCGCGTCGGGCGATCAGCTGGGCGCTCGGCGACAAGACTAGCTGGATCGCCTCGCCCGCCCAGGAGCCGGGGCCATTGCCGGCGGTCTGCGACTATGTCGCGGCCTTCAAGCGGAGAAAGGAGGACGCGGGAGCCGGCGAGCGCAAGGGCAGCGCGGTCGCGCTTCATGTGCTGGTCGGCGTCTCGCCGGCGTGGTGCGAAGCCGCCGGGGACCTTCACGACCTCCACAATCCTCGTGTGCAAGCGCTCTATCGGGCTGCCCGTTCGTGGGGCGACCGGACTTTCGGGGAGGGAGCTACCATCGCGGTGCGCATGGACCTCGACGAAGCCGGCGGCGCGGTGGTGGACCTCTTGATAACGCCGGTCCACGACCTCCGGCTTGGAAAAGCACGGCACGGCAAGCCGACGGTCAGTGTTACGCGGGGCCTGACGCTCTTGGCAGAGCGGCACGGCAAGCCGGCGCGTGAAGCGATGGTCGCGCTTCAAAGCGATTGGGTCGCGTGGGCGCAAGAACAGCTCGATCCTGTACTCCAGCGTGGGACGCCGGCCAAGGTGACCGGCCGTAGGCATGTGCCCCCCGACGAGTACCGCCGGCGGATGGAACGGCTCGAGGCGGAGCGGGCCGAGACGGAAGCGGCACTCGCGGCGGCACGAGACGCCCTGGCGGCGACCGAGACCCAGCGCGAATGCGCGGAGACGACGCTAACGACGACGCGCGACGAACTCCGCGACGCCCGCGCCAACCTCGCTGCAGCGCAGGAAGATTTGCGCGGCTGGCGCGCGTTGCTGCAAGAGTGGATCGAGTATGTGGAAGGCGCGCGTGGCCTTGTCCGCCGGATGCTCGGTCCGGCTCCGCCGAAAGAGCCGGAGCCTCGGTCTCCGATGCCGAAGCCTCGCTAGCTGCGGTCGTCAGAACAAAGCAGGCAGATGATGATTTATGGGGAAAACGCAATTTCGCTTGTCCATTTCGAGCCTTGGTCGAGTAATTAAGCAGCCCCGTAACCGTAACGGAGGCTGTTCCCATGCCGCACACATGGACCGCGCACGATATCCGCGCGTGCTTCGAGCACTTCAAATTTCCGTCCGAGGCCGACGAATTGTTCGAGGCTGTCTATCGAGTGAAGGAAGGCCCGCTTCTGGAACGCCTGGACGGCCTACTTGATGAGAATATCGAATTCGTCGGCCAGTCGATTCTCGCGCGTGAGATTGGCGTCGATGACAAATTGTGGATGAAGGAATTCGACCGGCAAACCAACGAACGTCTGCGCATCGAGTTGCGCGTGTTCCTCGATGACTATATCTGGCGCGAGCAACGTCGGCGGCGCGAGCGACTCACGCACGCAGAGACGCAAGCGCTCTGGCGCCGGAGTTGTGAGCGCGACCGAAAGTGGCTGATCGCTGCACTGATAGTCCTGCTCTGGGTGCTTTTCTTCCGTGCCGCGCTGGTCGTCGAAGGCCGGTTCATTGAGAGTCGCGAGCGGGACGAGGACGGCAACTGCGAGGCCGATGACATGCTGCCCCGGCCGCGTCCCCCCGGCAGCGGTGACGATGACGGTTTCTCCCGGCCGGGGGGGTCATGATGGTTGCCATGGCGCCATGGCAACCATCGGACGATCATCGGGCTGTCGATCATCGGGCTGTCGATCATCGGGCTTGACTCGATAGCCGGAGACGGCTAAAGTGATGTTCTTGCCGTGGCTCGGAGGTCGATCCGGGCGCACATTGAAGCGACTGGCGCAGCGACTAAGAGCCGGTCGAACTCGGGAGTATCCGGGGCTTCGGTCCCGCACATTGAAGCAACGGTCCCGGTAACTTGAGGGCGTCTGCACCTCCCGATCAAGCCCCAGCCTAGAGCTGGGGCTTTTCTCATTGGGGATTATATCGAATAGTGCCGATCATGCCCTCACTATAGAGCGCGCACATGGCGGGCGAGTTTGACCCCCTTGGCGATTTCCCTTCCAAAGACGGGCTTGTTGATGGCCGATTTTGCAAGCCGGGCGTAAAACGGCGTAGGCGATTCCCCGCACGCCTCGATCTCGGCCTCGATTTCAGCCGCATACTTGATGCCGAACAGGATGAACATGTGGCGACCTTTGTCCCCGTCCTGCCCTACGCTAAGCAAGCGTTTCAGATCTTCTATCAGTTCTCTCGTCTGCATCGTGCGCGTCTCGCCGAGTCCAAGTGCTTTATGGTAGCTGTTTCAGAGCCGTTGCCTCTTCAATGATGGCTTCAAGATGGGCGTCTATGTCTCCTATGCGATAAACATACGGGGCCACCCGATGGGCTTGGCGTTGCGCTTCCTTGCTGCCGTTAAGCGTTAGTTCAGTGTGCAACTCTCCAGCGCTTTCCCATAGTTCGCTGAGCGACGAACGAATTTTTTGCACCAAATCAAGGAGTTCATCGGCGGCGGTTTTGGTCTGTGCCAATACCGGTTCAAGCGGTGGTAGCTGACTCACCGCTCCCGCACCGGCCGGTGCTTCCAGTTGACCGTCACGGGCCGGAGTGCGGCGCGAGCCAGTTCCTCCGGCGTCGGCCGCCGCCCGTCCGCATGGCGAATGTCGATGGCCTCTTCCAGCTCGGCCTTGCTCGGCTGATACTCCGAGAGCACCAAGTTCACCGGGCGCGGCGTTTCCTTCATGGTGGTCCCTCCCCTTACTGGCACTGTCCTATCACGAAGCTGGAGCCTGTCGCCAGTGTCTCCCCGCTAGAAGAGGTCGCCCTGATCGGAGGGCGGCGGTGGTGGAGGCGGCAGCCGCTGGCGGGAAGCTCGCTTCAAGCGGTTCGCTATGAAGGTGAACTCTCCCCATGTCGCAGAGGCGTCCATGTGCAGGATGAGAAGCGCAATATGCTGTTGCTGAACAGCAATGCCGTGTGTCCGAATGCGTTTGTGTGTTTTTCTGTGGGGTCTCGGAAATGAAAACCGCTTGTTATCAATAAGTTATATGCCATAGTCGGGGAATGTCATGTTCCACCGCGCCGCGCCCGTCTCCGCCGGCTTCCCGAAGCGCCGTCCGTCTGCATCCCGCATGTCATTCCTCCATTGCGTTTCGTTCCATTCGCGCCGCTGCCGGCTTGCCTGCGGCGCGTCCCTTTTTCGCGCGTATCGCATGGGCGCGCGCGCGCGTTCGCGCCGGCGCGGTTCGCGCGCCTGATTGCGCGCGCGAGCAAGCGCAGGGCGCAGGTCTCCCGTCCGTTCCGTTGGGTTTTTTTCGCGCCGGCGCGAAGCAGGAGACGGAGCGGCCCGCGGATGCCGCTTCCTCCTGTCTCATCCTACCACAGTTTTACAGGGGTCAAGCCTTTACCGGGAATTATTTCATAATTCATGAACGAATTGCAGCCATCGATCATGGACCCGATGCTCCCGTCAGACCCGAAACCGACCGTGTTGCGCCTTGAACCGAGGCTCAACCGCCGCCCCGGAACTGATCCGGGGCGTATCGAAGGGCGCCGCCTTGCTGCGTGTCGCCGCGACGGCGGTTCCGTCGAGAACGGATGTGCCCTGGCCGGCCGCACCGGCAGCCTTCGCCAGACGGTTACGACGCAACCGCCGGTCCGTCCGGGAGAGCCGGCAAGTAGCGGAGACTCACGAGTGAATGACACGCGCTCTTGACAACAGGTTTATTGCCAACGATATTGTTGCCAATAAACCTGTTGGGGAATTGGCGATGCTTACAAAGGGCGGAAGCAACTGGGTCGATGGCGACCGGTTCTTCGATCGGGAGGCCGAGCTCGAAGCGCTCGAAGAACGCGTTCGAGACGGAACCCACACCTTGCTGACGGCGCAGCGGCGCATGGGCAAGACGAGCCTCGTGCGGGAGCTGTTGCAACGGCTGGCGGATACCGGCGAATTCGAGACGGTTTTCGTCGATCTGGAGGCTGCAATGGACCCGGCCGACGCGGTTGCCGAGATCGGGGTACAGGCGAGGCCGCTGCAAGGCGCCTGGGATCGAATCAAGGATGGTTTCGCGAACGTACTGCAAGACGTAGGCGAACGATTCGAGGAATTGGCTCTCGCGGACATCAAGGTGAAACTGCGCGCGGGAATCGATGCAGGAAACTGGCCGCAGAGAGGCGATGCGGTATTCGCGGCTCTGGCCGTGAGCGACCGGCCCGTCGTCCTCGCCATCGACGAATTGCCGATCCTCATCAACCGGCTGCTCAAGGACGACGCCGGGTTGACCACGCCGCAAGGAAGGCGCGCGGCCGACGAGTTCCTGAGCTGGTTGCGCAGGAACGGGCAGACGCATCGAGGCCGAATCACGATGATCCTGTCGGGCAGCGTAGGACTCGAACCGCTCCTGGAGCAGGCTGGGCTCAGCGCTCACGCCAACATATATTCCGCCTACGACCTGAAACCCTGGAGCGAGGAAACCGCCGCGTCCTGCCTGGCGGCGCTCGCCGAGTCCTACGACATCGGGCTTTCGCCGGAGATCCGCGAGGACATGTGCCGGCGCTTGCGTTGCTGCATCCCCCATCACGTCCAGATGTTCTTCGACAAGCTTCACGACCGCCTGCGGCGCGCCGGCCGGCAAGACGCATCGCCCGAAGACGCGGAGCGGGTCTATCTGCACGAGATGCTGAGCGTCCGGGGTCAGGTCGACATGCAGCACTACGAAGGCCGTCTGGAGACGGTCCTCGGAAGGACGGGTTACCCGATCGCTCTTGAGATATTGACCGAGACCGCCGTCAGGGGCCGTTTGGAGGACGATACCGTCGACCGGTATCGCGCGCATTTTGCGGCCGGTATCGAGGATGGCGTCCCTTCGGTCGAGGATGTGCTGCATGTTCTGGAACATGACGGTTACCTGGAACGGCAGGACAGCGGCTACCGCTTCGTTTCGGGTCTCCTCGAAGACTGGTGGCGCGGCCGCTACGGCGGAAACTTTCGGTCCGCCGTCGGGCCGGAGCGGCGCGAGCGAGGAGCGGGCCGATGACTGTCACAGCCAGGAAGTACAATCCGGGATTCCTCTCCGACGACGATCTCGTGGCGTCCTTCTGCGTGCGGACGGACGAGTTCGATTCGATGATCGAAATTCTGTGCGAGCCCTCGGGCAATTCGAACGCGCACCAGATCGTTATCGGCCCGCGCGGCAGCGGCAAGACGAGCCTCCTGTTGCGGGTCGCGGCGGAGATACGCCGGGACGACCGCCTGTCGTCGCGTTTCTTCCCGGTCGTCTTCGCGGAGGAGAGCTATGAGGTCTCGACCGCCGGCGAGTTCTGGCTCGAATGCGTGTCCCGGCTGGCGGAACAGGCCCCGCGCGGGCAAGACCGCCCCGATCTGCGCCGCAGCTTCGAGGAATTGCGGCAAATCCGTGACGACCGGACGCTCGGGGATCGGTGCCTGGGCGTCTTGCAGGACTTCTCGGACCGGGAAGGCAGGCGCCTCGTGCTGATCGTCGAGAACCTGAACATGCTGTTCCGGGACATCGCCGACCGGGATGCGGCGGGATGGCGGCTGCGCCAGACGCTTCAAAACGAGCCCCGGATTCTCATGCTGGCGAGCGCCACCAGCCGGTTCGACGAGATCGACGACCCGAACCGGGCTCTCTACGACCTGTTCCGGGTGCTCACGCTGCGTCCCCTGACCACGGAAGACTGCGCGACCCTGTGGCAGGCGGTTTCGGGGCAGGACCGGGCGCCTCAGACGATCCGGGCCTTGCGGATTCTCACCGGCGGCAGTCCGCGGCTGCTGACCATCGTCGCCCGCTTCGGGGCGGAGCTGTCGTTTCGCGAGCTGATGGCCGATCTTCTCGACCTGGTCGACGACCACACCGAGTACTTCAAGAGCCATCTCGATGCGCTCCCCGCGCAGGAGCGCCGCGTCTATCTTGCCCTCGCCGACCTCTGGAAACCGGCGACCGCGCGGGAGATCGCCGACCGGGCGAGGCTCGAGACCAGCAAATGCAGTGCGCAACTCGCCCGTCTGAACGAACGCGGCGCGGTGGAGGTGACCGGCGGCAGCGCGCGGCGCAAGCTCTATTACGTCGCCGAGCGGCTCTACAACATCTACTACCTGATGCGCCGCTCGCGCGGCCCGGCCCCAATGATCGAAGCCCTGATCCGCTTCATGGAAGGGTACTATTCGGCCGCCGAATTGCGGGAATTCGGGACCCGAATCGCCCAGGAAGCGTCAGGCTTGGACGGCGAGACGCTGAGGTCTTACCCGATAGCATTCGAGAAACTCGTCCGGCTGCCGTCGCTGGAAGCGCATCGCGCGGAATTGCTTTCGTTTGCGCCGGCTACCCTTGTTGATGGGGCGGACGATCTTGCCAACGAGTGCGCCCCGCCATCGCTCGCCAGGGAGCTTGTCAGGAAGGCGCGGACACTGAGGGAGCGAGGCCTCTTGGAGGATGCGGTGGATGTCTCAGATGAGGTCGTCAGTCGTTTCGGGGCAAGCCCGGTCAGGTCGGATCTCGAACAGGTCGGGGGGGCCCTGATCAACAGGGGAATGGCGCTCCGAGAACTGCAGCGACCCGACGAGGCGCTGGCTTCCTGGGACGAGGTTGTAGAGCGCTTCGGGACAAACGATTTGGGGATTTTACCCCAAGCGGTTGCGACGGCTCTCGTGTGGAAAGGGGTTTTGCTGAGCGAGCTGGACCGACCGGAGGAGGCGCTTTCCACTTGGGACGGTATCGTTCATCACTTCGGGGTGACTCAAGGTGGGACACTTCAACGTGGAGTGGCGTCAGCGCTCGTTGGCAAGGGCTTTGCGCTCTCGGCGTTGGACCGGCTGGATGAGGCGCTCGCTGCCTATGATGAAATCTTGCGTCGCTTCGGAGCGAGCGATGCGGGCACCCTTCTTGATTTGGTCGCGGTTGCCATGGTCTACAGAGGCACTGCGCTTCTCCGCTTGAACCGGCTGGACGAGGCTGTGACAGCGTGGAGCCACTTGGTCGACCGCTTCGGGGAAAGCGAAGCACCGGAGATTATCAAAGAGGTTGCCACAGCGCTCGAAAACAAGGCCGTCGCGCTTCTTCGGTTGAACCGGCCGGAAGAAGCATTGCCTGTCACAGACGAGGTCATGCAACGCTACGACGGGAGCGATGCACCGGAAATTTTGGATGCCGTCGCGAACGCTCTCGTCAACAAAGGCTCGGCACTCCAGATGTTGAATCGGGCCGGGGAGGCGGTGGAGGTTTGGGGCGAAGTCGAGCGGCGGTTCGGAACCAGAGAATCGCCGAAGATGCGCAACGCGGTGAAGACCGCGCTGCTGAGAATGGCGGTAACAGAATTGGCGAGCCGTCAGGCCCGGGCGGCTATTGACGCGGTTGACCGGATGTTTCGGCAGAAGGGCGCTGTGTCGCCCGCGACCGAATGGTTAGCGCACATGATCCGCGCCCAGGCACATTTGGATGAAGGCGATGTCGCAGGATGTGTGCGGGATGTCGAGGCCGTTATGTTGGTCCTCCCGAGGCTCAGTGCTCTTCCAAAGGAAGCGCTGGACGGTTTGACGTGGATCGCGGTCGATTTGGGTGCGGAGCTTATGCGAAAACTGGTTCGGGCCTCACCGGCGGCCGAGCTTCTACTTCCTTTGACGACAGCGCTGGAAATGGAGCTCGGTCTGGAACCTCGGGTGGCGAAGGAGGTGGAGGAGGTCGCCGAGGACATCCGGCGGGATTTGGAGGCGCGGAGAAAGATGAAGCCGCGCGATGTCGGTGCCTCGGCACTGGACTTCGGAACAGGTCCGGGGTGACAGCCTGCGCGGTTGCCGGCCCTTCGATACGCCCCTGCGGGCTCTGTTGCAAAGTCCGTCTGGTTGGTGACGTGTCTGCGTTATCTGCTGCGAGGGGTTGAGGCATGAGCGACTTCAAGGGACGTCACTTCCGGGGGGAGATCGTGCTCTGGGCCGTGCGCTGGTACTGCCGGTACCCGATCAGCTACCGCGATCTCGAAACGATGATGACCGAACGCGGCGTCGCGGTCGACCACTCCACGATCTATCGTTGGGTGCAACGGTTCGCACCGGAGATGGAGAAACGTCTGCGCTGGCAGTGGCGCCGGCCGCAGTCGCGGAGTTGGCGCATCGACGAGACCTACATCAAGGTCCGTGGCAAGTGGGCGTATCTGTACCGGGCGGTGGACAAGCTCGGGAACACGATCGATTTCTATCTCTCGGCGACCCGCAACACCAAGGCAGCGAAGAGATTTCTCGGCAAGGCGCTGAGAGGATTGAAGGAGTGGGAGCAGCCCGAGGTGCTCAACACCGACAAGGCGCCGACCTATGCCGCTGCCATCGCGGAGCTCAAGGCCGAGGGGAAATGCCCAAAGGACACGAGGCACAGGCAGGTGAAATACCTCAACAACGTCGTCGAGGCCGACCACGGCAAGCTCAAGCTTCTGATCCGGCCCGTGCGCGGGTTCAAGACCTTGAAGACGGCCTATGCCACGATCAAGGGCTTCGAGGTGATGCGCGCATTGCGCAAAGGCCAGGCCGGGATTTTCAACTTCCAGGGCGGCATTGTCGGCGAGGCCCGGATCGTCGAGCGCGCCTTCGGCGTCGGTCCGTGCGCTCTGACCGAGGCCATGACATTGCTACAGGACCGTCTGGCCAATGCAGAAGCATGACGCCAGCACGATTGTCGTCCTGACCTGATTCACCCCTTCGCCAAGTTTGCAACAGAGCCCGTGCGCTCAAGCTCTGACCGGTCTCAGCGCCTCCCGCCGGAGTCAGTCCTCGTGAAGGCGGAGGCGGGACCCGGCCCGCAGCAGGCGCCTGTAGGCCCGGGTTTTCCCGAAGGCGGGGCAGGAGTAGCGCGCCGTGTCGCGGGCTTCGTCTATAGCATCGCCGCTACCGTCCGGATCGGCGCCCGCGTCCAGCGCGACCTCGATGAACGCCGCATTGGCCGAGCTGATCGCGTAGTCGAGCGGCTTCTGACCGTATCCTTCGCAGGCCTCGGGATCGGCCCCGGCGTCGATCAGCGCCCGGGCCACCTCCCCGACGGGGTTGCTGTTGGCGGCATAATGCAGCGGCGTGCAGCCGCCAGCGTCGCGGGCATTGGGGTCCGCGCCCTGGGCCATCAAGTGGTCAATTTCGGCCCGCTCCTCGGCCATGGCCGCGGCGACATGGATGAACTGCGCCCCGTAGCCCAGCCGGAACCGCCCGTGCATGCCATCAGCGTAGATCATTCTTGGACGTCCGTTGGCAGCCTACGGTTGTGGTACATGTTTGCGCGCTCCTGTTGACCGCGCGTTGCTCGGCGCGCCGAGTTGTCGTTAAGCATCGGATGTTGGCGACGGCTAGGAAGTGCGGCTATTTGCTGTAGTTGCCTGTAGCACGCGCGCCGGTATGCACCGGTTACGGTTTGTGGTTCGAGCGCGGCTACCTACGACGTTTCAATCCGCGCTCCCGCGCGGGGAGCGACCGGTGCCTTCCTCGACGCCATCCTCTTGGACGGTGTTTCAATCCGCGCTCCCGCGCGGGGAGCGACGCAATCGCAGGGCCGGCATCATCTACGTCAAGGTGTTTCAATCCGCGCTCCCGCGCGGGGAGCGACCGCCTGTCCCGCCGAGGTTGCCCCGGAGAGTGAAGTTTCAATCCGCGCTCCCGCGCGGGGAGCGACCGGCGCACGTCCGGGTTCTCATCCGGATTGAAGCGTTTCAATCCGCGCTCCCGCGCGGGGAGCGACTCCAGTCCACGCCCTCCGGCGTCGTCTCGGTATCGTTTCAATCCGCGCTCCCGCGCGGGGAGCGACTCGTGCCGTCGGGCGTCGCCACCTGCCACTGGATGTTTCAATCCGCGCTCCCGCGCGGGGAGCGACTCGACTTCGACAGCCCCAAGCGGAGCGCGTCGCAGTTTCAATCCGCGCTCCCGCGCGGGGAGCGACGGCCAGAAGACAAGCCGGTCCAGCGGGTCGATGGAGTTTCAATCCGCGCTCCCGCGCGGGGAGCGACTCGACTTCGACAGCCCCAAGCGGAGCGCGTCGCAGTTTCAATCCGCGCTCCCGCGCGGGGAGCGACGAGCAGGTGCCCGATACCGCGGGCGCGCTTGTTGTTTCAATCCGCGCTCCCGCGCGGGGAGCGACCAGCGCGACAACGGCGATGGCCGATGGGATGGTGTTTCAATCCGCGCTCCCGCGCGGGGAGCGACCTCCCCGGTGTCGTCAGTTTGGCTGTACGTGGGGGCTTCAATCCGCGCTCCCGCGCGGGGAGCGACCTGCATCATGAGCTACTGGCTTTACGAAGGGAGGTTTCAATCCGCGCTCCCGCGCGGGGAGCGACGCGCTGTCCTTTTCGAGGAAGAAGACCCGCGCCTTGTTTCAATCCGCGCTCCCGCGCGGGGAGCGACTCGCTGCGCTGGCGGCATACGAGGGAGGCGAAGATGTTTCAATCCGCGCTCCCGCGCGGGGAGCGACGGTCTCTCCATCTTCAAGGAACTGCTGATCGCCGAGTTTCAATCCGCGCTCCCGCGCGGGGAGCGACGTTGCCGGTAATCGTCTTCACCGGGAGTGCCTAGGTTTCAATCCGCGCTCCCGCGCGGGGAGCGACGACAAAGACTGGCATTCCGGGCGCATAGAGGAGGTTTCAATCCGCGCTCCCGCGCGGGGAGCGACCGCTCCGCAGGCAGCCCTGCCATTGCGGGCAGATTGTTTCAATCCGCGCTCCCGCGCGGGGAGCGACTCTGTCAGTCTATACCGTTGTCAAACAACACGAAATTCGCACGTTTGCGCGAACCGGTATGCTCAAGTAGGCCGCAGTCGGACTCTGCGCGACGCCTTCGTGCAACTTTAGCATAAAGTCATTGCATTACGGGAAACGCGAGCCTTCCAAGGAAGTCCTGTTCACTCGGGGTTCGCGCTGCACGGCTTCAAAATACCATTGGCGCATCTGGATCGTAAGAGGCCTTTGCTCCGACATGTTCTACACGCCCGCGCCAGTTGGCGCCGAGCCGATAGAAGCGCAGGCTGTCCGCCTTCTCGTCTATCTCAGAGAGCAGCCGAGCCCGAAGTGCCGTCCACTGAGCTGCATCGACCTGGCACTCGAACACGGAGTATTGGACCCGTTGTCCAAAGTCCTTGCAGAGGCGCGCCACGCGCCGAAGACGGCGGCGACCGGCTGCGTCACCGGTCGCTACGTCATAAGTGACCAGAATCAGCACAACCGTTCTTACCTCCAGATGAACGGCGGATAGCCGTCCAGATCACCCCTCAACCGCCGGGCCAGCAGCGTTGCCTGGATAAATGGAGTCAGGCCAAGGGTCGTCTTCTCCTTGAGGAATGGGTGCGTCAACTCGGTTCTCTTGCGCTCCTGGTAGGCTGTCAGCACCGTCTTGCGTGCATCATCCGACAGGGAAACTGCGCCGCTTACCGCGGTATCGAAGTCAGCCGCGCCCAGTTGGCGGCGATTGACCAGAGAGAGGGCTATTCTGTCCGCCAGGATCGGGCGCAATTCCTCCATGAGGTCGAGGGCCAAGCTCGGACGGCCGGGGCGCTCGCGATGGAGAAATCCCACGGCCGGGTCCAATCCCGTAGTCTCCAACGCCGAGCGGCAGTCGTTCGTCAAAAGGGCATACAGAAACGAGAGCAACGCGTTCATCGAGTCCAGTGGAGGTCGGCGCGAGCGGCGCGGGAAAGCGAACACTGCGTCGTCGCGCCGAACGAGGTCTCCGAAGGTCCCGTAGTAAAGGCGAGCGGCTTCTCCTTCCAATCCGCGCAGAGCCTCGACTGAATCCGGCCGGACGGCGCGGCGGACAACATCTTTCAAACGGCTCACCACCTCTTCCAGACGCTCCCGCGCTCCTTCAGACATCCGTCCCGCATGGTCCCGGAGCGCTCGGCGAAGCACGGTGCGCTGGTTCGAGACCTTGCCGGCAACCAGGTTGCGCGCCAAGCTAATAGTGGCTTCCGGGTTGTCCGCAACGCGGTACTGGGCTCGCCTTAACAGCACATTACCGGAGACCGGCCCTTCGACACGAGCGAGGAACCGTCCGTTTCGTCCCATGAACGAAATCCGTACGCCGAGTTCGGCGCAATGCCCCATCAACGCCGGCGACACTCCAACGGCTCCGAAGCAGACAATGCCGCCCAACAGGTGAAGAGGGGCACGACCACGTTCGGCGTCTTCGATTCTGACGACGACATTTTCTCCGTCCTTCCGAAGCCAGGCGTTCTCGGTGGAGACGTAAAGGGCTCTGTTGCAAACTTGGCGAAGGGGTGAATCAGGTCAGGACGACAATCGTGCTGGCGTCATGCTTCTGCATTGGCCAGACGGTCCTGTAGCAATGTCATGGCCTCGGTCAGAGCGCACGGACCGACGCCGAAGGCGCGCTCGACGATCCGGGCCTCGCCGACAATGCCGCCCTGGAAGTTGAAAATCCCGGCCTGGCCTTTGCGCAATGCGCGCATCACCTCGAAGCCCTTGATCGTGGCATAGGCCGTCTTCAAGGTCTTGAACCCGCGCACGGGCCGGATCAGAAGCTTGAGCTTGCCGTGGTCGGCCTCGACGACGTTGTTGAGGTATTTCACCTGCCTGTGCCTCGTGTCCTTTGGGCATTTCCCCTCGGCCTTGAGTTCCGCGATGGCAGCGGCATAGGTCGGCGCCTTGTCGGTGTTGAGCACCTCGGGCTGCTCCCACTCCTTCAATCCTCTCAGCGCCTTGCCGAGAAATCTCTTCGCTGCCTTGGTGTTGCGGGTCGCCGAGAGAT
The DNA here is from genome assembly GCA_965261985.1 of Alphaproteobacteria bacterium. GTDB lineage: Bacteria > Pseudomonadota > Alphaproteobacteria > Bin95 > Bin95 > Bin95. The sequence continues at coordinate 497,778 of OZ253490.1, read as the reverse complement.
AGAAATCGATCGTGTTCCCGAGCTTGTCCACCGCCCGGTACAGATACGCCCACTTGCCACGGACCTTGATGTAGGTCTCGTCGATGCGCCAACTCCGCGACTGCGGCCGGCGCCACTGCCAGCGCAGACGTTTCTCCATCTCCGGTGCGAACCGTTGCACCCAACGATAGATCGTGGAGTGGTCGACCGCGACGCCGCGTTCGGTCATCATCGTTTCGAGATCGCGGTAGCTGATCGGGTACCGGCAGTACCAGCGCACGGCCCAGAGCACGATCTCCCCCCGGAAGTGACGTCCCTTGAAGTCGCTCATGCCTCAACCCCTCGCAGCAGATAACGCAGACACGTCACCAACCAGACGGACTTTGCAACAGAGCCAGCGCACGCCCCTTGCGGCGGGTGCGCTTGGGCGCCGGGATCTTTTCGCCCGGCCAGAGCACGTCGGCATAGGAGAGCGGACGGTCGGCGAAGCCCAGCCGCATGGCCGGCGTGGCGTCGTCCTTGCCGGTGTGCATGAAGTTGTTCACCACCCGGAAGACATCGAGATATTTCCGGACCATGTCCGGGTTGTAGGGCGCATAGCCGTACCAGACCTGGTTCCAGCCGCCGCTCGGCGTGTAGAAGGGCCGCTCCAGGGCCGAGAGGAACCGGCGCGTCAGTTCGAAGACATTGTCCACCCGGCCGAGCGAAGCGCCGAGATAGAGCCGGGCCTTGTCATCCAGCTCCATGTCGGGGTTCTCGGTGATCCAGCGGACCTCCTTGTTGGGCTCCTGCGCGGTCGGCACCGGATGGCGCAGCCAGCCATGCTCGGGCAGGCCGCCGGCGTCGAGCGCGGTCCGGATCATCTCGAAGCCGAGATCCTCCCTGTCGAGGCCGTCGAGACCGCGGGCCCGGGCGAAGGCCCGCATCTGCTTCCGGGCTTCCTTAGCCCAAGTTTAACACGGCATTTTGAAGATCGTTCATTATCAGTGTCTTATGGAGCAATAATTCCGCGTAGGGCACTACATTCCGGTTTTTTCGCCTGGTCCGGGATCAGACGATCATTTTCCTGATGCCTCCGGGAGCGGGATCGATTCCGAGCGCGCGAAAGATTTTCTGCTGTTCGGGCTCGGCCCGTGTGGCCTTGCGGACATGCAAGCTGCGGCCATCCTTGCGCCTGAAGGTCGCGGTGACCCGCTGCTGGCCTTCGAGGATGGCTCGCAGGCTGGCCCAGCTCTCTCTCTCACCCTTCTCGCCGAGGCGTCGGCGGATGGTCTGCACCATCTGGTAGGCGATCACGGTGATGAACAGATGGCCGTCGGAGCGCCTCTGGGTGCGGTGGAAGATGGGGCGCAGGCCGAGTTCCGACTTGAGCGAGCGGAACACGGCCTCGACATCGGTGAGCGAAGTGTAGGTGCGCCACAGCGTCTCCTCGTCCCAGTCCTGGACGTTGGTGCGCAGGCAGTAGACGCCGGGATGGGTGATCATGGTGCCGGCGAGCGGGCGGCGCTCCCAGGTGACGGCGCGCGCCTTCTCGCCGCTGTCGTCGGCGATGACGTCGATATCGTAGTGGGCCGCGGCGCCGCGGCTCCTCTCCCTGATCCGGCCGATCCGCTGCCAGACATGGTCGAGCCTCTTGCGGGTGCGCGGCCGCTTGAGGCCGTCGTTGAGCTTGCTCATCTCGCCCTCGAAGCGCGCGGCGAAGCGGTTTGCGATGCCCTGTTCCTTCTTCGCCCGCGCCTCGGAGTAGCAGTAGAGCTGCGCCTCTCCACCTTCGGCGTCGACCGCCTTGTGCACATGGACCGTCTGGCGCGACCGGGTCTCGATGGCCAGCGCCAGATCGGGATCGAAGCGGCGGGTGCGTTCCCGGCTGACCGCCAGATAGCGGTAGCCGTTGTCGCGCAGCCAGGCGATGTTGGCCTCGGTGGCGATCCCCGCGTCCATCACCACCAGCGCGTCCGACGGCGCGCCCAGGGCCTCGAGCATCGACGCCAGGGTCTTGTCTTCGTTGACCGCGCCGGAGAACACCTGGGAGCGGCGCACGAAGCCCGAGCCGTCGAGCACCAGCCCCAGGGTCAGGAGCGGGCAATCGCCGCGCTTCTCCTTGGAATGGCCGCGTTCGGCCTTGGGCTGGGCCGCCGCTGCGCCCTCGAAGAAGGTGTTGGTCAGGTCGTAGAGCGTCACCGTGGAGCGCAGGCCGAACAGATCCGTCGCCCGATCGAACAGATGCGCCTCGATCGCCGCGCGCTGCGCCATCAGGGCATCGGAGACGCGGTAGAGGCGCATCATGCTCATGCGCTCGAAATCCACCCCCAGCAGCTCGCCGAGCGACGAACGCTCGCACAGCCAGCGCCAGCTGGCGCGCTCCGAGCCCGGCGCCGCCATGCGGGCGATGACGCTGGCCATGGCGAGCGCGCGCTGCGTGCCGTTGAAGCCCAGCCGCTCCAGCAAAGCCTCCAGGCCGAGCCGCTCCATGGCCCACAGCCCGACATGCTCGACGCCGACCGAACGCGGGCGGATCAGCTCCAGGGAGCCGACATCCACCGTCTGCAGGTCGGGGCGCCCGGTCCCGCCGGACGGCGCGCTGTTGAGCAACTGCGCGGCGATGCGCTGGGCGTGCCGCTCGACCTCCTCCGGACAGGACAGCGGAACCAGCTCGGCCTGGCGGTCGAGCAGCTGCTGGATCCGGCTGCACAGCACCGCCCAGTGCCGCCGCTCGACCGGGAAGTCGCTCCCCAGGTTGAGCAGGGTGCGCTGGCGGACCTTCTCGCCGCTGCGCTCCGAGCGCACAAGGCGATGCGAATAATAGACCTCGCCGCGCCCGCCGGTTCTGGTCCTGGTGCGCCGAATGAACATCGGGCACAGCATAGGGGCGGGCGCAAGAGCATGGAACCACACCACCAAAATATTATGGCACTACATTGCGCCTCCGAAAACCTCTATCCAGCAATATCAATGACTTGACCGCGGAATGCCGCTCAATCTCGTCCGAATCCTGTGCCCCACCGTTAAACTTGGGTTAGAGAGCCGCTTGCGTTCGTCGATCGGGCAGTCCTTGTCGTATCGCACCAGCAAGCCGTGCGCGGCGCCCTCGGCGATCGGTTCCCGGAAGGCGCACATGAAGGATGAGATGGTCGAGAGATGCTCGTCCATGGAGAGTTGCAGTCGTTCCACCCCGGCGCCCTTCAGTATCTCGCGCAATACGAACAAGTGTCCGAGCGTCCGGTAGCCGGTCTTCACCAGCATGCCGGAGCGCAGCATGGTGTCGCGCAGAGGCCCCTGGCCCGGCACGATCTCCATCTCGGCCACGTCCTCATAGGCGTTGGCAGCCCGGAAGGCGTCCTGGATGTCGCCGACCGCCTGCTCCGCGGCCGCCCGGCCCATGCGCCGTTGGGCGCTGCGCCCGCTGCGCATCTCGTCGCCGGCGAGCCAGAAACGGGCATATTTGCGGAACGCCTCCTTGCGGGTCATGTCGCCCAACTCGGCGGACTCGTGGTTGACGTCGAAGGGGTCGAAGCGCGGGTCGTGGTTCACGTCGAGTTCGAGGATGAAGCGCGAGGCGGCATCGACGCTGCAGCAGGAGGTCATCTCGACCGTGCGCCGCTGGACCCTGCTCGGCCAGTTGACCATGAGCGACTGGGAGTCGATGGCGATGTTCATCCCGGCCGGCAAGCGCCGCTCGCCGGTCAGGAAGGCCCGCGTGACGGCGCCGTTCATCTCCCGGCAGCGGCGATGGATGAAATCGAGAGTCTTGTAGTAGTCCTTGCAGCTGTTGAGCCCGGCGCCTTTCACCGTGCGGCGCATGGGTGACTTGTTGGCGAGGCGCGAGAACACGTCGGCGGCGAGCGACTGGTTCCTGGCGTGGATCCTGGGAGCCTTGCGCGAGACGGTCACGCGGCGCAGGCAACCCTTGCACTGGTAGATCGGGTTTCCGCGGTTCTTGTAGTAGCCGTACCTCGTGTAGTGCTGACGATGCTCGCCGATGGAGAGACCGAAATTGGGGCAGCCTGCGGTCTTGCAGGCGTAACGGTGCTCCAGCGGGCGGGCATAGTCGGCAATCCGCTCGATCTCCTCGGCGATACCCGTGTTCGAACGGACGGCGCCCTTGCCGTTGCAGGCCTTGCACCTGAGCGCCGGCTCCTGGCCCTTCGAGGTCGAGATGACGGCGTAATGGGGATCGCGGTCCGTGCTCGGCCCGGTCTTTCCGGGCCTGGTGCGGGCGGGCACGCCGAAATTGGCGCAGCCGGGCGTGCGGCAGTGATTGGTCTGTATCGGGAACAAGTTACCGAGGATCGTGGCATTGGCGGTCTCGGGGACCCGGAGCGTGCGGGGCGTCAAAGCCATGGCTTTCCTCCTCCAAGGGTCTTCCCATTATAGCGCCGGAGGGGCCTCCTGTAAAGCCCTTATCCCGATATTATCACATAATATCAATATGATATACAGAATTGATTTCACGATGAAACCGAAGGCAAAAGGTTCTCTGAAGGCCCAATGCCAACCGCACATCCTCCGGCTGTGTCATCGGTGAATTGGGTGCAAATATAATCGGAATATAAACCTGCCAATAGACCGGTCCGCCGGAAGGTTGACGAAACCCGGCACCTGACGACCGGTGCTGTCCGCTGATGTATTCTACGGGTGCAGCGGAGGTAGCCATGACAGACGGCAAACTGGATCCTGTGGCTGGGAAACCGGTAACAGATCGGATCAAGCAGACTGCTGCGACCGTCGGGGCGTCGGTCGAGGCGGCGACAGACACGGCTGCCACTGCTGTCCGAGCCGGCGCTGCCCGCGCCGCCGGCGACCTCGCTGCCGCCAGGACCATTGCAGTGGAAAAGGGCAGCGCCTTCGTCCGTTCAGGGGCGTCCGGCATTGCGGCCGGTTTCGGCGTGGCCAGTGAAACCCTGACCGGTTTCGCCGAGAATCTCGACTGGAGCACCATCGACCCCACCAGATACCTCTACGCTGGCACCAGAGGCGTCAGCAGGAGCCTGGAGGAGGCCCGGCTCGTGTGGAAGTCGATCCCGGAAGAGCTGCGTGCTCTCGGCCCGGAGGAATTGACCAAGCGTCTCGATGGTTTCGACTGGAGCCATATCGTCCCTCACAGCAAGGGTGGCGGCAACGAGGCGGCGAACGGGATATTCGAGTTTGCCGGACTGAACCGGAGCCGGGGCGCAGAGCAGATGACCGGGGCCGAGATCGAGGCGGCGGCCAGGGTTCTTTCGGAGGCGGCGTTCGCCGCTGCGCTCGAGAAAGTGGCGTCACGCGTATTCGTCGGCGGCGCGGCTGGCGCCGCCGTAGCTTGCGTGGTCTCGGGTCTGGAATACGGTCTCGCGTATCAGCGCGGCGAGATCACCCGGGAGGAAATGTATCGGCGCCTGGGCCGTGCGGTGGCCGCATCCGCGGGCGCCGGTGCAGCAATATCCGGCGTTATGGCCGTTGTCGCTTTGGCCTTCCCCGCTCTCATACCCCTTGCGGCGCCCCTGATGATGCCGCTGGCGGTCCTGGGCTTGTGCGCCGTTGGCGGCAAGGTCCTCCGCCTCGGGAAAGGGTGGTACCAGTTGTATCGAGAGGTTTCTGGTACCCAGCTCCCTGACGACATGCTGCCGGTCCGGAAACTGCCAACACCCAAAGCTGTCTGACCACTGTACCTGTTGCAGCATAAGAAGAAATTAACCACTTCCTCGACATTTTTCGACTACCGATCAGAAACAAGCGAAAGCTGAATCCTGGATACAAGACATGGGTGCCGGCGACGGCGAGAACTTCTACCGGTCGATAGCAAAGCGGAAATTCTTGGAGACGCTGTGCGTAACCAGCAAAGGAATCACCATAGATGACGAATGAACACACCGGCAGGACGATCAAGATTGTTAGCTGGAACATCGCCAAACGGGACGCCCCATGGCGCGAACTCGCAGCGATGGTGGAACGTGAAGAAGCGGATGTTGCGCTGTTGCAGGAGGCTGCGAGCCCCCCGGGCGATCTGAGGCATCCGATCCACTACGAGGACGATGTCCATTGGGACCGATCGTATTTCGATCGCTGGCCCCTTGTCGTGCGGTTGTCGAACCGGGTTGAGGTCAAATGGTTTCGGCAGGTGCCGCCGTGGAGCGACCTGGGCGAGCAGGAAATCGGCGCAAGCGGTATCGGCACCATGGCATGCGCCAGAATAGTCCCCCTCGACAGGCCGAAAGAAGCATTCGTCGCTGTCTCGATGTATGCGCGGTGGATGAAGGCTCGTCCGTGCGTCGGAAAAAAGCCGGGGATTTTTGCCGATCCCTCAGCCCACCGTATCCTTTCCGACCTGTCGGCTTTCATCGACCGCACCAAAGGCCCGTCCCGGCATCGCATTCTCGCAGCTGGCGACCTGAACATGTTCTATGGAGCGACAGGTTACGCCCTCTCGAGGCCCAAGCGCGAGCGGACGGTTTGGGATCGGTTTGCGGCGCTGGGACTCGAATTCATGGGTCCGCAAGCCCCGAACGGCCATTCCTCGATGACGCTTCAGCCCGACGTGCCGCCCGATACGAAGAACGTCCCGACATACTATACCGGGAAGCAGAAAGTGGCCTCGAACGCCAATCGCCAGCTCGATTACGTCTTCGCCTCGCGCGGGTTCCACGAAACGGTGACCGCACGGGCTCTCAACGGCATCGACGAGTGGGGACCTAGCGATCATTGCCGACTGATGATCGAAATCGGAGGCCAGGAGGAAACCAACGAGCCTGATGCCTGATCTGGCCCGCGACCTTGTTGTTCGGCGCGTGGTTTCGAGGCCGCCAATCTTCCCAAGTTTTTGATCTTGCGAGAATCTGAAAGATCAAGACCCCGAGCTTAACGACACGCCGACCACCGGCAGGCACCCCTCCTTATGGAAGCTCCGGAACGACACCGCCCAGGCTCTGACGTTAGACAGTGAGGGGAAGCGCAGGGGGGACCGGTCTCAGCTCCCGTCCGTTCCGGTCCCGGCCGCGCCCCAGGGATCCGGCGTGCTGTGTTTCGGCACGGGCGGTCTTCGGGTGAACCGCAGGCCGCAGAGTTCGAGATGATCGAGAATGCCGCGGGCGAGGGGCCTGAAGCGGTTGTGGTCGCCGGGCCTGTAGCGCTTCGGCCAGAGCTTCTCTTCTTTCCGCAGCGCCATCTCGATATCGAAGAGGACCTCTTCTCTCGGTGCCGGGCGGCTGTCTTCGTTGTGCATGGGGCTTCTCACGAAATGGAGAACATTCCAGCAACATATAGCTTGCCGCCGCGCGCCTGCCAAGCAGGCGACAGGGCCGACCGGCCCGATACGCGCGACCGCCCGATCATCTAGTCGGCCGCCCGGGTCAGGTCGGCCCGCGTTACCGACCTGACGCTCATCTCCCCGTATCCGATCCGACCGTCGAGCCGATGCCGCCGGCAGCCCCGGCGCGGCCGTCGGCACGCCGGAGTACGAAGAACGTGTAGCCCGCCTCGCCGGGGAAGCGCCGGACGACCTCGATTTCCTTTCGAATGCCCTCAAGGGCTCTGTTGCAAACTTGGCGAAGGGGTGAATCAGGTCAGGACGACAATCGTGCTGGCGTCATGCTTCTGCATTGGCCAGACGGTCCTGTAGCAATGTCATGGCCTCGGTCAGAGCGCACGGACCGACGCCGAAGGCGCGCTCGACGATCCGGGCCTCGCCGACAATGCCGCCCTGGAAGTTGAAAATCCCGGCCTGGCCTTTGCGCAATGCGCGCATCACCTCGAAGCCCTTGATCGTGGCATAGGCCGTCTTCAAGGTCTTGAACCCGCGCACGGGCCGGATCAGAAGCTTGAGCTTGCCGTGGTCGGCCTCGACGACGTTGTTGAGGTATTTCACCTGCCTGTGCCTCGTGTCCTTTGGGCATTTCCCCTCGGCCTTGAGCTCCGCGATGGCAGCGGCATAGGTCGGCGCCTTGTCGGTGTTGAGCACCTCGGGCTGCTCCCACTCCTTCAATCCTCTCAGCGCCTTGCCGAGAAATCTCTTCGCTGCCTTGGTGTTGCGGGTCGCCGAGAGATAGAAATCGATCGTGTTCCCGAGCTTGTCCACCGCCCGGTACAGATACGCCCACTTGCCACGGACCTTGATGTAGGTCTCGTCGATGCGCCAACTCCGCGACTGCGGCCGGCGCCACTGCCAGCGCAGACGTTTCTCCATCTCCGGTGCGAACCGTTGCACCCAACGATAGATCGTGGAGTGGTCGACCGCGACGCCGCGTTCGGTCATCATCGTTTCGAGATCGCGGTAGCTGATCGGGTACCGGCAGTACCAGCGCACGGCCCAGAGCACGATCTCCCCCCGGAAGTGACGTCCCTTGAAGTCGCTCATGCCTCAACCCCTCGCAGCAGATAACGCAGACACGTCACCAACCAGACGGACTTTGCAACAGAGCCACCGGCCACAGCACGGCGCGGCGCATGCCGGCCGGCCTTATAAGCCCGGCGATCTCGGCCTGGAGGCGGACGATCTGGAGCATGAGATAGGCCGATCCGCTGGCGGCGGCGGCATCCCAGGCCTGTTCCAATCGGGCGAGCGCGATCCTGGCCTCGTCCCGGGCGGTGCGCTGCCATGACATGCGGATGCGGCGCACCCGTTCCACAATGTAGGGCCGCTCCAGCAGCGCGTGGCCGGTCTGGCGGGCCGAGCGCTCGGCATAGCCGGCCCGCCTTGCGGCATCGGCGGCATTGCCGGAGGCGGTGAAATGGCGGCAGAAGGCCTCCTGCCGGGTGGAAAGCGCGGCGGTCGTGTCAAGCATGGGCGGCGGCTCCTTCGTTCCGCTTGCGTTCGGTCCGGCCATCCGCTGCGGTATCGAACCGCAACGGGCCGGTGAGGACGGGTTGGCAGACAGGGCAGCCCGGACGGGAGCGACCCTTTTTCGCGCGTATCGTGCGCGCGGGCTGGCGTGCGCGTTTCGCGTCGGCGCGCATATCGCGCACCTGATTGCGCGCGCGAGCCGAGCGTTGGGCGCACTTCGCCTGTCTGCCGAATCGGGGTCGTTCCCGCGCCGGGCCGGCGCGGCGGGAAGCGGCCCGCGGATGCCGCTTGCTTCAAGCCCATTCTACCACGGATTTTCTGAGGTCAAGCCCCAATCAGGAATTATTTCATGCATTTCAGGAAATCCTCACCGCCCCGCCGGGCAAGGGCCTCAGCCGCAGACCATGACCTTGGTGAGAAATCCGGGCGAGCCCGCGATCGTCACCCCGGACGGAGGGAAGCGGAGGTCCCGGGGGCCAGCCCCGGTTCTCACGGGAGCCTCAGCGGTCAGGCCACTATTCACCGGCTGCAGCGGCATCGGGGACTGAGGATGGACCCCCGTTTTCGCGGGGGTGACGAAGACACCAAGCCTCAGTAGCCATCTCACACTACAAAAACAACTGTAGTACCAGCCCGGATTGGCGGAGGAGAGTGGGAGTCGAACCCACCTGGCAGCGATACGCCGCCGCAGCGGTTTTGAAGACCGAGCCGGCCACCGGACCGGATTCCCCTCCGCGCCCCCTGTTGTGGCAAGTCCGGGCCGGGCCGGTCAAGCGGCGAAGAGCGGGCGAAGCCGGGCTTTCTCGTCCGGGCCGCACCACGCGGCCTCCAGGGCAGCCGCCGCGAGCCGCCGGATCTCGGCGCGGCTGAAGCCGAAGACATCCATCAGCACGGCGTATTCGCCGGCGAGGCTGTTGTGGAACATGCCGGGGTCGTCGGTGTTGATCGAGATATTGAGCCCACGCTCCCAATAGCGCCGCACCGGGTGGTCCTCGATCCGCTCGATGACGCCGGTGGCGAGATTGGAGAGCGGACAGAGCTCCAGCGCAACGCCTGTGCGGGCGAGCAGATCGACGACCGCCTCGTCTTCCTCGGCGCGCAGGGCGTGTCCGAGGCGGTCCACCCGGAGAACCTCCACCGCGCCGCTAACGCTCGCCGCGCCGGCCGCCTCGCCGGCATGGGCGCCGGTCCGCAGCCCGACCTTGCGGGCCGCCTCGTACACCGGCGCGAACGGCTCCGGCGGGTAGAGATGCTCGGACCCGCCGATGCCGATGCCGAGAATGCCGGCTTCCTCCGCAACCTCGACGACTTCTCCAAGCGTGACGGCCGCCCGCTCGGGTCCGTGGTCGCGGACGAGGTCGGCGATCAGGTAGAGCGTCGCCTCCGGCACCCGCGAGAAGCCGCTGCGGATCGCCGATGCGAGGCCGGCAGGCGAGAGTCCCCGGTCGGCAAACCGGCTCGGCGAGAAAAACAGCTCGGCATAGCGGATGTTCTGGCGCGCCAGGTCCGCCGCGACGGCCTCGGCGACAAAGGCGAAATCGTCATAGGTCCGCAGGAAGCCGTTCTTCCAGATCCAGGCGTCGATGAAGGCCGGGAAGTCGGGATAGACGAGCCGGTCCCGCAATGCCTCCACGGTCGGGATCGCCGGGTCCCCGCCGGCGGCCTGGACCAACTCGAACAGCGCTGGCAGCGGAATGGCGCCTTCCAGATGCAGGTGCAGTTCGGCCTTCGGCAGCCCGGCCAGCCAGACGTCGCGTTCCGCCATTCAACCGCTCTTTCGGACGACACGCATCATAGCGTCACCGGACTGTCCGGGTTTATGGCAAGGAACACCAGCGCCAACGCCAGGAAGGCCGCGAGCGCGAGGCCGAGCCGGCGGCGCTGCCACACCTTGTCGATGTACGGACGCTTCCTTGCGCGCACGAGCTTCACCGCGGCGTCCACCGCAATGCCGAGCGCGACGAGCACGGCCAGCGCGAGTATCTGGTGGAGCGCCATGGCCGCGCTCAAGCCAAGGTGCTCAATGCAGGACTCATGTTCGGGAGCGTTTGGCTATGCTCCCCTCCCGCTCGGCGGGAGGGGCTGGGGGAGGGCCTCTCCGCGTAACGGGTCTTTGCCGGGGTTCGCCCGCCGCCGCGCTGAACGCGGCGAACGTTACGAATGGCGGCGTTGGCGCCGCCGCTTCCGCTAGTGCGGAAGCGGTCCCCCACCCGGCCTCCCCCGCAAGCGGGGGAGGAAATTTCGGCGGCAATCGGCACAGGTGCCAATCGATGATCGTTGGTATCAGGCATCGGGTGCGAACACATCCCGCGTATGCGCGCCGAGTTCCGGCGCGGCGCTGGGGACAGGCGGGCGCACGCCGTCCAGGCTCAGCGGCAGGCCGAGCACCGGGTAGCCGGTATCCGGCTCGGTCAACACCGCGCCGAGGGCCGTCGTCTGCGCATCGTCGGCCGCCTCGCTCACCTTGTTGATCGGTGCATGGGGAATGCCTGCAGTTTCCAGCGCCGCCCGCCACACATCCCGCGGCCGGGTGAGCAATGCCAGCTGGATCAGCGCGGCGCGGTTGGTCAGCCGGTCGCGCACGGTGGCGAAACGCGCATCCTCCCCCCATTCGGGCCGCCCGAGCACTTCGCAGAGGCGCCGGTAAAGCCGGTCGTTGCCGGCTGCGACCATCATCGGCCCGGTCGCGGTCTCGAACACCTGGTAGGGGGTCAGCATCGAATTGCCGTTGCCCTGACGCTCCGGGTCGCGCCCGATAAACGTGGAGTCAGAAGCACCCCCAGCACCTGCTCAACACGTTCATACCGAAGGAGTCTCCCCGGCATACCTCCCATAGTCAATAGGGCGGCAATGAAAAAAGGGAAGCGAGCCTAAACCCACTTCCCCGTTTCAAGCCCGCCGTAGCGGACTAGAACTTCGATCCTCACATCACACAAACCGAGTGGATCGATCCAAAGTCCCTTAGGACCTCTCGCTCACCCAATGCGGAAGGTAACGGGCCGACTCGGCCTGGTCAAGGGGCACCCACCAAAAAAAGTGGGGATCGGAGCATGGACACGCCGGCCAACCGAAACCATGCAAAATCAGGACACTACCGGCACGTCCGGTATTTCGCGCAGCCCGAATCCCACAGGTTGCCGGATCCGCAAGCCCGCCTACGACCGGGCACGCGAAGCCACCGAAGCCTGGAACGGCCAGGAAGGCGGGTTTGACCACTGGGCCGCTCTTGAGATGCTCGAAGCCGACGGCGTCCCGGAGCGTCTCGGCCTCCGAAGACGGCACGTCGACTATCTGCGCAAGAGCTTCCGGAAGCTCCGCTCCTCCGACTTCGAAGACGCCACCTGGCCCCCGGTGGTCTGGATGAGCAAGGCAAAGATTGCCAGGAAGCTCGGCCTCCGCCCACGCGCAATTTCCACCATCGAACAAGACCTGGCCCGCGCCGGCCTCCTCTACTGGACCGACACCGCCAGCAGGCGCCGGGACGGCCGGCGCAGCCGCCATGACGGCCGCATCCTATGGGCCTACGGGGTCGACTTCTCCCCATTCGCCGCTCGCGCCGTCGAGATCGAGTCCCTCGCGCACCAGGTCAAGGAAGATGAAATCGAGTGCGAAGGTCTGATCCACGAGATCGCCACCATTCGGTGTCACACGACGATCCTTCTCAAGGCCGCATTTCGCAGACAAGACGTCGAAACTGCGAGCTATTGTCAAAAGTTGGTGACGCAGGTTTCAGGCGGCGCGTTCGTTTAGCTTTTCTCGGTCCTTGAATTTGACGCCTTGAATGATGTCGGCGATCTGGTGCGAGCCGTCCAGGCGGCGCCACTTCTTGCTGGCCGACTGGCACAGCTTGAAGACCATGGTGAGCGCCGTCATGCGGCTGAGGCAGCCCTTGGTCTTGGTGGTCCTGAGGCGCACGGTCGCAAAGGTGCTTTCGATGGGATTGGTGGTGCGAATGTGCTTCCAGTGCTCGGCCGGGAAGTCGTAGAAGGCGAGCAACACGTCGCGGTCCTTGGCCAGGCAGGCCACCGCTTTGTCGTATTTGGGGCCATAGGCCTCGAGGAAGAAGTCGAAGGCCTTCTCGGCCACCGCGCGGGTCTCGGCCATCCAGATGTCCTGTAGGTGCTGCTTGGCGCGTGGCTGGACGGACTTCGGGAGCTTGTTGAGCACGTTGGCGGTCTTGTGCACCCAACAGCGCTGCTCGCGCGTCGTCCCGTAGACCTCGCGCAAGGCTTTAGAGTCTGGCCCAAAAAGAATGTTTGTTTTTCAGTATCTTACGATTCTTCTGGTGAGGAGTTGAACGGAGGCGATGAAGAGCCAGGCTTGCGCTGTAGCGATCATTGCCTCGAAGTCTTTCGCCAGTCGCCGGTTTCGGTTTAGCCACGCCAGCGTGCGTTCGACGACCCATCGGCGGGGGAGGACTTCGAAGCCTTGGGCGCCGTTCGGGCGTTTGACGATCTCGAGGGTCCATCGCCCGACCCGCTTCAGGGCGGCTTCGAGTTTGGGGCCGGCATAAGCGCCGTCGGCGAAGACATGGCGCAGCCACGGGAAGCTGTACCGGATGGAGGCGAGCAGGGCGGGCGCGCCGTCGCGATCCTGGATGTTGGCGGCGTGGACCCGGGCGGCTACCAGCAGGCCGCCGGTGTCGGTGAGGATATGACGCTTGCGACCCTTGACCTTCTTGCCTGCATCGAAGCCCCGTGGGCCGCCGCTTTCGGTGGTTTTCACGCTCTGGCTGTCGATGACGCCGGCCGAAGGGCTGGCTTCGCGCCCCGCCGCCTCGCGGACCGCCATCAGGAGATGGCGATTGATCCGCATCCACAGACCGCCGTCCCGCCACGCGGCGAAATAGCGCTGTATCGTCGAACGGGGCGGAAACTCCTTCGGCAACATCCGCCAGGGGCAGCCCGAACGCAAAACATACAGGATGGCGTTCACCACCTCCCGCAAATCCGTCGTCCGCGGCCGGCCCAAAGCCTTCTCCGGCGGCATATGAGGGGCGATCACCCGCCACTCCGCATCGCTCAGATCGCTTGCGTAACGAAGGCCCGTGCGGGCATATTTCGGGCGAGTGATTTCAGTCCACATCTTGTGCCTCGCTGATTGCTTCAACACATCCAGTGAATCACAACACGCTGAAATCACTCAATTCATTTCGGGCCGGACACTTAGACCTCGCGCAAGGCTTTCCAGAAACCGAGCGCCCCGTCGCCGGTGGCCAGCTCGGGCGCAATCGCCAGGCCGCGGCGCTTGAGATCGAGCAGCACTTCGCGCCAGGACTGGGCGCTCTCCCGGTAGCCGTCGGCGATCGCCAGCAGCTCCTTGCGGCCCAGCTCGTCGGCACCGATGATCACGCACATGCATTGCTTGTCATGGTCGAGCCGTGGTGAGAAGTAGACGCCGTCGGCCCAGAAGTAGACATAACGCTTGGCCGAGAGATCGCGCCGTTGCCAATGCTCCAGCTCGCCTTGCCAGACCTCCTTGAGGCGGGCAATGGTCGAGGCCGAGAGCCCCGGCGCCTCGGGCCCCAAGAGCGCCGCAAGCGCCTCGCAGAAATCGCCCGTGGAGATGCCCTTCAGATAAAGCCAGGGCAGGAGTTCCTCGATCGACTTGGCGCGCCTGAGATAGGGAGGCAAGATCCGTGAGGTGAAGCGAATCCGCGGCCCCGTCTCGCCGGCGCCTCGGTCGCGCACCCTGGGACAGCGCACCGCAACCGGACCAATGCCGGTCTGGATCTCGCGCTCCGGCAAATGCCCGTGGCGTACGATCCGACGGCGGCCGGCCGAGTCCGTCAGATGCGCATACGCCTCGACAAAACCGGCAACTTCCGCCTCCACCGCTTGCCCAAGTAAACGCCGCGCACCAAGACGCAAAACCTCCGTCAGCGGATCGTCCTCAAATGATCCCGGTTGGCGAAGCTGGACGACTGTATCCTCTCTCATGGCGTATCCCTCCTTCGTGGAAAATGGCGACGCCAACATCGCCAGGATACGCCGCCCTCATCTCATCCCATCACCAACTTTCGGGTATAGCTCACCGTTCGTAAAAACGCGCAACTGTAGTACTAGTGCCGGACGACAAGCCTGTCGGCCATGCACAAGTCGTGCAGCTCCACCGCGGGCACTCCGGTTATGGCGGCGTTCGACAGACTGCCATTCAGCCAAAAGGAGCGATGACGTCCCCTGTGGGGGCTCTGTTGCAAAGTCCGTCTGGTTGGTGACGTGTCTGCGTTATCTGCTGCGAGGGGTTGAGGCATGAGCGACTTCAAGGGACGTCACTTCCGGGGGGAGATCGTGCTCTGGGCCGTGCGCTGGTACTGCCGGTACCCGATCAGCTACCGCGATCTCGAAACGATGATGACCGAACGCGGCGTCGCGGTCGACCACTCCACGATCTATCGTTGGGTGCAACGGTTCGCACCGGAGATGGAGAAACGTCTGCGCTGGCAGTGGCGCCGGCCGCAGTCGCGGAGTTGGCGCATCGACGAGACCTACATCAAGGTCCGTGGCAAGTGGGCGTATCTGTACCGGGCGGTGGACAAGCTCGGGAACACGATCGATTTCTATCTCTCGGCGACCCGCAACACCAAGGCAGCGAAGAGATTTCTCGGCAAGGCGCTGAGAGGATTGAAGGAGTGGGAGCAGCCCGAGGTGCTCAACACCGACAAGGCGCCGACCTATGCCGCTGCCATCGCGGAGCTCAAGGCCGAGGGGAAATGCCCAAAGGACACGAGGCACAGGCAGGTGAAATACCTCAACAACGTCGTCGAGGCCGACCACGGCAAGCTCAAGCTTCTGATCCGGCCCGTGCGCGGGTTCAAGACCTTGAAGACGGCCTATGCCACGATCAAGGGCTTCGAGGTGATGCGCGCATTGCGCAAAGGCCAGGCCGGGATTTTCAACTTCCAGGGCGGCATTGTCGGCGAGGCCCGGATCGTCGAGCGCGCCTTCGGCGTCGGTCCGTGCGCTCTGACCGAGGCCATGACATTGCTACAGGACCGTCTGGCCAATGCAGAAGCATGACGCCAGCACGATTGTCGTCCTGACCTGATTCACCCCTTCGCCAAGTTTGCAACAGAGCCCGTCGGCGCTGCAGGCGCCGCTGTCGAGCGCCTCGGCACAGGCCGCCTCGACCGCCTCCAGCCCGTCCTCCAGCACCGCCGCGAGAACCTTGACGAACTGCCGGTCGCCGTCGTCGCGGGCGGAAAGCCGGGTCCGCAGGCGCCCGAGCGCGTTAGGCAACTGCCAGCCCTTGAAGGGCGCGCCATTGCGCAGCGCGCCGGGCTTCTTCGTCAGAATCGGCACGTAGTGCCACGGATCGTAGACGATCCGGCCGCGCCCGAAGCTGCGGGGATGCTCGGCGACGATCTCGCCGTCCTGGCGGATGACGATCCGATCGGCATAGGCCCGCACGTCCACCGGTCGCCCGACCGCGCGGGCCGCCACGCTGTACTGGTTGTTGTCGAAGCGCACCAGACAAGTCTTGGAGACCGCTACCTCAGTGGCGTGGAAGCCGTCGAAGGGGCCGCGATACGCTGTCAGGAAGGGCCGCTCCTCCTCGAACACCTGCCACACCGTCTTGCCCGGGATCGTCGGATGCGGACGCTTCCTGGCGTCCTCGATGCACCGATCCATGAGCCACTCGTTGATCTCGGCGTAGGAGCGGCCCCGCGGGCTGGGCACGAACAGGCGGCCGCGAACGTCACCCACCTGTCTCTCGACCTGCCCCTTCTCCCAGCCAGCCCCGGGCGTGCACGCCACAGGCTCCACCAGATGGTGGGTACACATCTCCTGGAAGCGGCGGTTGTAGTCCCGCTTCTTGCCCACGAACACCGTGCTCACCGCCGTCTTCATGTTGTCGTAGATGCCGCGCCGGCAGACCCCGCCGAAGAAGCGGAACGCGCGCTCGTGCGCCTCGAACACCATCTCCTGGCTCTCGCGCGGGAAGATCTGGACCAGCTGCATGCGGCTGTGACACAGCCGCATGTGCGCCGCCTTCACCCTGGTCGTCGTGCCCGACAACACCGCGTATTCGTGGCTCCAGTCGAACTGGTAGGCCTCGCCCGGATCGAAGATCAGCGGCACATAGGCCTCGGACGACGACAACAGCCGGTGCCGGCGCCGCCAGACCCTGGCATAGCGGCGCACCGCGTCGTAGCCGCCCTCATAGCCCAGAGACGCAAGGTCTTCATGAATCCGCAGCAGAGACAGCCGATCCCGGCGCGCCTTCTTCTCGTTGGCCTTCAGCTGGCGCTCGAGCTCATCCACCCACGGTCCAAGCTTCGGCATCGGCTGGATCTTGCGCTCGTAGCTGTACGAGGTCTCATCGCCCCGCACCACCTTGCGCACCGTGTTCTTCGAAACCCTCAAATCCCGGGCGATCGTCTTGATCGGAACGCCCCTCACCAGATGATCCCGACGGATCCGTGCGATCGTTTCCACTACCAGCATCTCCCCCTCACCTCGTCCGTCCAATGACAAGGTGCGTTCATGGGAACAAACCATGGGGGGGTCAATTTTGGACGCCGATTACCCCCAATCGGGGGTCAATATTCCACGCCGATCAACAATCGACGGCCAGTTCGCGTTTCTGCGCGACTACATCACCGGCGAGAATGTCCGCGGGCAGAGGCCGACGGAGGCCGGCGCGGACGAGTGACGGCCGGACGGGCCGACGATATCTCCCGATGACAGGACCGGGCCCGTGAGCCCGCAATTCCAGGGGTAGCGGAATACCCGGAAGGGCCCGAAACACGCTGTGTGACGCTCCCAGGCGGTCGAATTGCGCGAAATTGCACCGAAAACCGGGAATTCGGCCGGAAAGACGGAATTCTGCCACCTCCATGCCGGAAAGCGGACCTCGACCGGATCGGGCCGGCCTCCGGACCGTCACTCGGCCGCCCCGGCGCCTCCCGCCGCACACCCGTCCACCGGCTCGATCGACCCGAGCGAAGCCCCGGCAGCATCCCTGGCCAGCGCCAGATCGTAAGACGCCTGCAACCCCAGCCAGTACTCCGCCGGCTCGCCCAGCGCGCGATCCAGGCGCAACGCCGTGTCCGGCGTAATCCTCCGGCGACCCTTCACGACCGCATAAGTGCGCTCATACGGAATGCCCATGATCGCTGTTAACGGCGGCGGAATAATGCTCCACGAGTAGCGCCCGGACGGTGCGCTCGACATAGTCCTCGACGTGCCCGGCCTTCCTCGGGACTGTGGAAACCTCTTGCAGTGTCATTTACCACTCATCCGTAATCGACCCGATCCAGCCAGCGCAGCGTCCCATCCATTCCCTTCTCTTCCAATCCCCCTCACAATTCCGGAAGTTCCCCCGCGGGGCCGCTGCGTAGAAGGCCCCGGGAGAAGTGCAGCGGAGACCCCGCCCGCCGGCGCACAGGTCCCGCAGGCAGGGCATACCGGATCCGCTGAAACCGCGGCGCGCATTTGACCCGATCCCGAAACGGAAGACGCCCAACGAACGACAGCTGCCGGACCCTCCTCGACCGGAACCGCCTCCTGGGCCCCGTCAAGGGGGGAACGACCGGGTTTCGTTCGGAAGGGCACGGTCAGGGAACCGTTCCGGCGACCGCAGCGTTGCGGCTGCCGCCCGGACAGGCTACGCCCCCGGTGAGACACGTCCCCTCACCGGTTCTGCAAGGCATCCCGTGATTCCGGACGACAAAACGCGCGTGAACGTCACCATGGTCCCTGCGACGGTCGAACGGCTGGACCGGCTCGCCCGATACTGGCGCGTGCATCGTTCCACCGTCATCGCCGCGGCCGTCAATGCCGGTCTGCCGGTGCTCCGGGACATGCGCAACAGGACACGCTCGTCCCCCGACCGCGGGAAGAGCGAACTTCGGGACCTCGCCGCCACGCAGCTCGAACTCCCGCTGCACGAGGCTTCACCCGGCTCTGACAGCGCCGGTTAGCGCCCCATCGCCGCGGTTCCCTCGGGCAGCCGCGATGCTCCGCTTGTCGCAGGGTCCTGCCTCGCGAAGACGGGCCCCGCAGGCCCGTTTCGAGCACTGGCGTTCCCGTTTGCCCCATCCCGCGCCTCCCTCGGGGAAGGGCCCGTTCATGGCGCAACACAGCGGCGGGTCTCACCGATGCGGGCCTTCCGCAAACGATCCGGTCCCGGTCGCAGCCAGTGCGAGCCGAAAGCGGCGACGGTCTCGCGCCCGGGTGCAGACGACCTCGGGCCGCTACCGCTACAGAAGAGCCGGTACAAAAGGGGAGATCCTTCCATTTAACCCCGAGTGAGCGACTTCGACACCCCATCGCGTGACCGGCCCTCTGTAGTATCGCCCATGCGCACCGTCCGGCGCCGCTCCATGGGAATAGACGGCTGCGCCGCAGCCGGTCTGCGATACGCGGACACGAGATGCCGGCGAGCCGGCCGCGGCGCCCGGTCCGCGCCGTCCCGCCGCATGTTCGGCAGCGGCCCTTCCGGCATTCGAGCTTGACCCCGACGGCGGGGGACGGCGACATTCCGGGCAACTCGAATATCGCGGATGACGCTTCACCCTCGGCTCCGGGGGCAAGGCGGTCGTCGTCGGCAAGCGACGGGAGGCGAGACCATGAACAAATCCGACGTCATCCGGCATGTGGCCGGCGAGACCGGGCTGACCCGGCCCGAGGCCGAGGCGGCCGTCAACGCCATGCTGTCCTGCATTTCCGGGGCGCTGGCCCGGAACGAAGCCGTCAACCTCATCGGCTTCGGGACATTTGCCGCCAGGCGGAGGCCGGCGCGCACCGCACGCAATCCCCGCACGGGCGAGAGCGTTGCCGTCGCCGCCTCGACGACCGCCGCCTTCAGGCCCGGCAGGGCGCTGAAGGCGGCATTGAACTGACGGCTTCCCCTCCGCGCTCGAAACCGAAAACCATCTGTCTTCCGGTTTCCGGAAGGCGCTTATGAACGGGAACCGCGGCCGTCGGCAAACCTCCCGGGCCGGGCCTTACACCGCCGGTTCCATCATGGCGTCCGGCCAGATCCGCGCGGGCGTCCGGTTGCGCTCCTCCGTCGAGTGACCCCAGCCGGCGGTCTTGAGCCTCGCCCCGACCCCGTATCCCGACCGGCCGGCCCAGACATTGCCGTTCGGGCGCTCCAGGCGGGCATAGGCGTAGTGGTTGTCCTGGACGGTTCACACCAAATCGAGCCTGCTGCCGTTCCCGGCCGGGTTCGACCGATGGCGGGGCGCGGACGGCCGTGAATCCCGGGATGGACCCGGGCGCCTGACGCATGACGCCCGGGGCCCCGCTTCCTGCCCCGCATCCACCGGGAAGGCAAGCTCCGGAGACGATAGCATCGCGCTGGCGGCCGCCGACCGGCGGCGCCCGCTCAGGCGCGCAGGTTGCCTCGGCCCCTGTCGTTTTTCTCGAGCCATTCCGAGACGATGCGCCGGATCATATCGGGCCTGGAGGGGTACTCCGGTTTTTCCATGCGCAGCCTGTCCAATGCCTCGATCATGGGTCCTGGAAGGCGGACCATGACGGGGTGGGTATCCTTCCTTGGTTTGGCCACGGAAATTTTTTCCTCTTGGGGACTTGTAATTGATATCAAACATAATATAATAATAAATCGGACGGCGCAAGAAATCTGACCTTCTTGCGCCGTCCTGACCACACGATCTAATGGAGAGATCACATGGCTATCGATGACGCTAGCACGGCGCCTGCGCCGGCTGCCACCTCATCCGACCCACCCGTATCGACCGGCGCGAAGCGGTTTCCGCACGGCATCGCTGCGGGTTTCGCGCATTGCACCGAACGCGGTGGCGGTTGGCGTTTCCGCCGCCTCGCTGCACATGGCGCGCGACCGCTTCCGGCGGTCACGGCGTGCGGTGCGCACGGCGCGGCCGCTTGCTCCGCACGGCCGCCCGGGCCTCCGGACACCGCCCTGCATCCCTGATTCTTCGGCGCCGCGCCGAGCTGCGCCGCCACCCTGCAATGTGACGGGGACGCCCCCTGCGCGCCATCGCGCTGCGGGCCGGGCTCCCGCGTGAGAGAGGACAACACCATGTCCCGCTTGACTGCCGAGACGATCCTTATCGGCGATACCGAGTATCCCATCTACGCTGCTCCGCTGCCGGAGACCTGGGTTCGCGCAGCCGCCGAGAAGGGCTACCGCGTCGTGGCCCGTGCGATCGATCGCTACCATGTGGCGCTCGAATGCGGACTCTGCGGAACGCTGAACCTGGCGCGCGCCTTCACGCTCCTGCGGTGCCAGCCCGAGTGCAAGGGCTGCCAGTTCGAGCGGCGGCAGGCAGAGGCGCAGTCGGTCGGCCTGGCCTATCTCGGCCGGGATGCGGACGATCCCCATTACGGCCGCTATCGGCTGGCGGAATGCGGCCACGAAATCCGCCGCCAGTGCGCACTCATCAAGCGGGTCGTGGAGGGCACGACCGGGCTGCGCTGCGAGGTTTGCCACCGGGCCCGCGAGGAGGCGGAGGCGCGCGCCCGCGGCTGGCGGCTCGTCGGGCCCGATCCGGACGGCGAGCCCAATTACCGCGTTTACGCCCATGCGGACGGCTGCGGCGAGACGCAGCGTGTGGCGCGCGCGAACATGCAGACCGGCCGGTTCTCTTGCGAAACATGTGGCGATTGCTGGTCCGCCGAGCCGAGCGCACTGTATCTGATGCGCTTTTCGCCCCCTGGTCGCCGCCCGGTCCTGAAAGCGGGCATGAGCCGGGACCCGGACTCCCGCATGCGCCATCAGCTGGGCCTGCCCGACCATGTGAAGGCCAGCATCCTGCGGATTGTCCCGATGGAGACGGGCCGGGCCGCACTCATCGAGGAAAAGCGCCTGCACGGCGAGCTTCGGCGCAACTATCCCGAGGCCGTGGTGCCGCCGGAGGAGTTCCAGGATTACCTCAATGTCGTCAGCGAGATCTACGACATCTCTCTGGAGGCCACGATCCTGGAGATGCTGGACCGCGTCGAGGCTACCGCGCGGCAGCCCGGGTAACCCGCGCGCGCATCTTGCCTGCCGGCCGGCGCCACGAGCGGCGCAGGCCGGCTACCCGTCCATTCGTCGACAAGCCGTCCGGGAACAGGCCTGCCCGCAGGCAGCCGGACTTGTCGCAAGGGCGTTTCACCGAACCGCATATAAGGAGACAGACCTCATGCAGCAGAAGATCAGGGTTGAACGCGTGGAACTGTTCGAGACCCTCCCGGCCGTGGAAACGGCGGCGGACGGGATCGGCAACGCCCGCGCCTGTCCGCTCGTGGACACGGACGACCGGGAGCCGGTCGGCTGGATCGTCGAGCACTGGAGCGGCGCGGCACGGTTGTCCGTGACCGGCGAGTGGATTTGACCGGAGGAAGACGGGCCGGTTACGGATGAGTGCTGAATGAACACGAATTTCGCTCCCTACGGGATTCGGCCCCTTCAAGCCTGACGGAGACAGCGCATGACGACGCCCAGGCCGCCCGAACGACGCGCTTTTCCGTTCAGCGTGACCGCGCCAGGCGTGCTGGAGGGGGTGCTGATCCCCTATGGCGTTGCGCTGCGCATCGCCGGCGTGTTCGAGGAGGTCTGGGAGCCGCATTGCCTGCTGCTGAACAACCTCCAGGTGAACGTCCGGCATGACTGGCGCCGGCCCTTCAGCGAGTTCGGCAAGGGGCTTCAGGCGAGGGACGGCGAGGACGCCATGCGCGCCGTGCTGACCTTCCGGGACACGGCCGAGGCCCGCCGGGCCCGGTCTCTGGTCGAAGCGGGCGCGCTGACGGCGTTCAGCGCCGAGGTCCGCGTCCTGGACGAGGAATGGGCCGCTCCGGACCGGCGCATCGTCCACCAGGCGCTGGTCACCGGTCTGGCCCTGGTGGACCGGCCGGAGCAGGAGACCTCGCTGATCGAGGAGGTCCGTGCGCGCCTGCAGGCCCCCGGATCCCCCGCCGGTTCGCGAGGGCAGGCGGGGAGCCGGCCCCGTTCCGTCGTCGGCGCTGGTAGAAAGCTCCCCCCGGCCGCGGGTGTCGGCATGTAGGGGTCCGCTCCGGTAGGGGGCGACATCCTGGGCTCTTCCCTCCTGAAATGATAAATATATTGAACATTCTAGAAGACTATAGGGAAAATGTTTTGCACAATGCACATTTTCGTGCCTTGTTCTGGAAAGACCGAAATAATCCTGTTCAACGCAAATCGCGCAGGGACGGAGTATGGACATCTTCAGGATCGGCGATGCGGTTCGCCAGAGGCGCAGGGACATGGGGTTCACGCAGCAGAAGCTCGCGGAGATGAGCGGCATGAGCCGCACCAGGATCAACCAGCTGGAGGCCGGCCATGCCTTCGACATGAAGTTGGGCAGCATCGCCTCGATCCTTGAGGCGCTGGGCATGTCCCTGCGCATCTCGGAGGCCCGCGATGCCCGCCCCGTCTTCGAGGACATCAGGAAGGAATCCGAGGATGACGCTCCGGGTCTGGGTTAACGATCGCCCCGTAGGGCGTCTCGACAGGCATGGCCGAGGCACAACCTTCGTTTATGACAGGGATGTCGATCCGGCCGACGCCGTAAGCCTGACGATGCCCGTCAGGACGGCTTCCTATGACAGCGCATACGGCCTCCTTCCCGTTTTCGACACGAACCTTCCGGAAGGGATCCTGCGGCACAATATCGAGACATCCCTTGCGAAGGCGCATGGCCGCGTGGATCCGCTCGACATCCTTCGCCTTACCGGGCGAAACCAGATCGGGCGCATCGGGGTGCTCCCGGAAGATGAAAGGCCAGCGCGCCAGGCTTCCCTCGGCAATATCGATGAACTTCTCGACAGGGAGGCGACTCGTGCATTGGTGAACGAGATCATGGATCGCTATGCAACGCGTTCCGGCGTGTCCGGAGCGATGCCGAAAGTCCTCGTCGAGACCGGGCCGAATGCCGATGCAGAGGATCGGGACGCCCATGAACATCGTCGGACGCTCCGGACACGGGACTACATTCTCAAATTCGATGCGGAAGACTTCCCGGGCCTTTCCCTGAACGAGTTTTTCTGTCTCGAGGCTGCACGGGAGGGCGGCAACGTCACGATCGACGCCCGGCTCAACGTGGATGGGCGCATGCTGTCCGTGCGCCGCTTCGACGGGGAGGACGGCCGGCGCCTGGGGTTCGAAGATCTTGCATCGTTGAATGCCAGGACGGCGCGGGACAAGTATTCCGGCAGCATGGAACGTGATCTCTTCAGGCGCGTCGGGGAATTTTCCGGAGACCGCAGGAAGGAGAACCTGGAGGCCCTTTTCAGGCTCTGCGTGACGAATATCGCCATCCGGAACGGGGACGCGCATCTCAAGAACTTCGCCCTGCTGTTCGAGACTGCCGACAGGGGGCCGTTCATGCTGTCGCCGGCCTATGACCTCGTCACGACTACGGCGTGGATCGAAGCAGACATGATGGCGTTGACCTACAGGGGCACGAAACGCTGGCCGAACCCGGACGCCGTCCAACAGCTGGGCGCGCGGTCCGGACTGTCCAGGAAGGGAACCCGGGAGATCGTCGCGGAGGTCGGGGCCGGCCTGCGCGCCGTCATGCCGGCCATGCTCGCCGCGTTCGAGGCGCATGGGCATGGCGAGACCGGACGCCGGATCGCGGCTGCCTGGAACGAAGGGCTGACCACGTCTCTCGGCGTGGAGCCGGGGATCGCGTCCGGAGCCCCGCCCGCGAAACAAGCCAGGGGAGGGCTTTCGCGGGGACAGACCGGAAAGCCGCCCACCGGCGCCGATGTCGCCGGCCCTCCCGGAGCGGAAGATGGCCGGTCCCCGTCGGAGCCATCCCCGTTTGGCGACCCGACGGATCCGTTCAGGACATGATGCTCACGGCGAGAACCTGGCGGCCGCCGAGGTCACGGTCTGAGCATGTCCTGGAATCGAAGGTTTCCGGGACGGGACGCCCGCCGGCGTCGGAACGGCCCGAAATGCCCCCGATCCTGTCCCGAAACCCTGTATTGAAAGGATGAGTCCCGAAATGCTATGGTCCGGGCGTTTTCAGGACAGGCGCGAGTCCCGGCAATGGACAGTAGAGCGGAAGAGGAGGTGCCCGGCCCGCCCGGTTTCGTCGCCGCGCGGCTGTTCGGGGTGCTTTCGGAGTTCATCGCGCCGGAACTCCTGTCGTTCGGCGGCGGCACGGTTCTGGCGGCCCGGTGGAACCACCGTCGTTCTCTGGACGTGGACCTGTTTTGCGAGCCGAATGCCTATGATGCCCTGGGACCGGCCGGGCGGGCGCGCCTGGAAGCCGCGATCAAGACGATCCCGGGCTGCGCGGAAGAACCCACCTGGTGCGATTCCATCGCGACCTATGCCGAGATCGATGGCGTTGAGGCAACGCTGCTGCCCAGGACCGCCGTTATGGGCTTTGCCCGGCTGACCAGGCTGGCCGGGACCGGGCTTGGGCTGCAGTCGAGCGCCCGGATCCTCTATGCCAAGGTCGCGAGGCGGATGTATGCGGGAGGCGAGATTGCCACGCGCGACGCCTACGATCTTGCCTGCGCCAGACAGTTCGATCTTCCGGCGCTCCAGGACGCTCTCGGCAGGATCGATCCGCGGGAGATCTACGTTGTCCGGGAGATCGTCCGGGAGATGCCGGCAGGACGGTTGATCGACGACAGGGTCAAGCGGGTTATCGAGCCGCGTTTCCAGTGGACCGGGGAGGTGTTGAAGGAAGCCGTGCTCGAGGCGCTCAGCGTTCCGCCAGTCGCCCCGGGCATGGTGCGCCCGGAGGACGACAGCGGCTTCAAGGGTCCGGGACAATGACGGGGAGGCGCCGCCTCGGGCATCTCGAGCGCGTGGCGCTGTGCGGGGCGGAACCGTTCGCCGAATATACGCGCCTTTACAGCCATTGCTTCGCCGCGCCTCTGCCGGAGGGCGAGGCCATCGCGCGCCGGATCGCGCGCAAGCATTGCGCCGGCATGGCCGGGCCCCGTCCGACGGGCGCCGGCATCCTTGCGGCCATCGCGCGCCCGCCCGACCCGCCTGCCCCGGACCGCGATCCGGGGGACTGCGAGGCCAGCGGGGCGGTTTCGTGGATGCTCTCGACCATCCAGCCGCATGAATGTGCGATTCTCGTGACGTGCTGCGGGGTGCGGGTCGAGGACCTGGCCCGCCATGTGCGGGAACGGGGCCAGCAGCGCCCGGCGATCGTGCGTTTCCTCAACCAGTTTGCCGTTACACCGGGAGCGGACCCATGCTGATCGGCTATGCGCGCGTCTCGACGCGCGACCGGAACCCGGACCTCCAGCTCGACGCGCTGCGCGAGGCGGGCTGCGGGAAGATATTCACCGAGCAGCGCTCCGGGGCGCAACGCGACCGGCCCGAGCTGGCGAAGGCGCTCGGCTATGTGCGTGCCGGTGACGTGCTGGTCGTCTGGAAGCTCGACCGCCTCGCCCGGTCGCTGCGCCAGCTGATCGGGACGGTCGGGCGCCTGGAGGAGGCGGAGATCGGGTTCCGGTCGTTGACCGAGGCGATCGACACGACGACGCCGGGCGGGTGCCCGGTGTTCCACATCTTCGGGTCCCTGGCCGAGTTCGAGCGCGAGATCGTCCGCGAGCGCACCCTGGCCGGGCTGGACTCCGCCCGGGCCCGGGGCCGCACGGGCGGGCGGCCGGCGAAGCTCGGCGCGAAGGAGATCGAGGCCGCAAGAGCGATGCTCGGGGGCTCCCCCGGATCGTCGTCCGGGGCAGGCGGTCTCACCTTCGCGGAGGTCTGCCGGCAGCTCGGGGTCGGTCGCTCGACGCTCTACCGCCACCTGCACGCGAGTGGATGGGAGCGGGAAGAGGCTTCGAAGGCCGTCATGCAGCAGGCTCTCGAGGACGACATGGAGGCCCGTGAGGACGTTTACCGGCGTCTGGCGGCCTCCTGAACGCCTGGAGGCGTTCCCATGGCCCCTGACGCGCTGCGCATGCTCGCCCGGCAGCTGAGGCGCGACCTACACAGATCACCATCTCCAGTCTTGCCGACCGTGATACGATCGCCTGATTATCGTCAAGTGACGGTCTGCTCGGGAGGTGTTCCATGGCAAGCCCGGCCATCCATGCTCCGGTGCCGGCGAAGGCCCCGGCTTTCTTCCTCTCTCACACGGCGAGTGAAACGGCGGTTATGGCGAGGCTCCTCGCCATCGCCGACCCGGACAGCTGCAGCGACGTGAGTCTGGCGCAATGTGTTGCCAGCGGACTCCGGCCGGCCGCCGTCACGGCGATGGCCCAGGCCTTTGGAGGGGACAGGAACCGGATCATCGGCCCGATCGTGCCGGAAGCGACCTTCCGGCGGGCCCGGAAGGCCGGGAAGCTGTCGAAGGAGCACAGCGAACGGCTCTATGAGATCGGCCGTGTGGCGATCGCGGTCGCACGGGCCTACCGGGGTGATCGGGATCGCCTCGAAGCCTTTCTGACACGGCCTCATCCCCTGCTGGACGGAGAGACCCCGTTCGACATGGCGAGGTCCAGCTCGGCGGGTGCGAATGTGGTCCTGAATCTCATCCAACGGGCCGAAGCAGGCGTCTCTCCCTGACCGGTCCCCGCCGGCTTCCTGAGACGCAACGGGCCTTCCGGATGGGGCTTACAAAGAAAGGTTGACGGAGCGCCCCCTACCGCGGGAGCACGCGCTCCCCGAAGAAAAGGGGATCAGTCGAACGGGCTCCGAGCCAGGCCCGGTACATTTCGGTCCGGCGCCCCGGTCCCCCGGCCTCTGGGAGGGCCGCCATGCCCCTGAATGGCAGAACTCACCTCGGGAACCACCTCTCCCGGCTCCGCGGGGAACTGCCGGACGCGCATCGGGGGCACCGGCAACATCCCGAGAACCGTGTGCCAGTAGGACCAGGAGCGTGGATCGAAGATCCCGGGCCAGGCATTGCGCAAGGTGTCCCGAAACGCCTCGTCGCCATAGGCGCGGCGGACCGTCGCCGTATCCTCAGCGGAACCGTAGATCATCACATGGCTCAGGAACTGCACCTCGTCGCGCAGCGTCTCGTGAGGCGCTTTGAACCATACCACCCGCCGCGCCACCGCAAGCAGAGCCTGCCGTTCCGGATGGGGGTCCGGGGTCGGCTCCCTTGCTCCGGGGGCGTCATCCGAAATCTCAGAAACCATTGTCGTGCTCCGCTACTGTTTCGTCGGGACAAAGGCGCGCGCGCGGCTCGAATACCGGAAGGTTCTGAACATCGACCGCTGCAACGGCTTTCGTCAGGTTTGCGCGGACCTCATTTGGCACCAGGTGCAAATCGCCGTCTCCGTAATGAACAAGCGCCTTGAGCGTCACCAAAGGATTGAACTCAGGGCCGAATACGGCATTGGCGGCCCCCAGCGCGTCCTCAAGCGCGAGACCCGAGCGCAGCAGGGCGTCCAGGTCGATATAGTCCTTGGCGTTGGCAGGCGATTGAACCGCAGCCGCCTTTGTCGCGGCGATATCCGGTAAAGACGCCACAAGAATGCCAGGTCCGTCGGCTTTATCCGGGTTGTTGACGCTGTACATACGGAGACCTCCGAAAAACGACACGTTCACCTCGCCATCCAGGTTCAGAACGCATGACAAGGTGTTTTTCTCGCGTTGGGTCGTCAGGCTCCCGCTCAAGTAGGGAATGCTTCTTCGGAGTGCATCGGGCCCGAAGGCGTCGCGAGAAAAGAAATCGAAATCGACGGACTGACGATGCCCCAGCCTCAATGCAAGCGCTGTGCCTCCGTAAAGAACGAAGCCGGACGGCGTACCGTCAAGCATCTCCCACAGCCGTCTCTGCGGCTCGGGGAGCACATTTATGTCGAAGGACACGGGCACCCTTTTTCCATAGCATGGAGCCCCCCCGATTCCACCGCAACGGCTATAGGGGGCATCGAAAGAGGCCGGTAGCGGATGGAGCCTTGCCGTCAACCTTTCTTTGTAAGAGAGCCGGTCCGCTTATTGTGGCAAATCCAGTGGGGCTTCCGGCGCGCCCTGGCTCCGGGACCTGTGTTCCGGCAGGCGCAGTCCCGCCTGTCTAGGTCTCTCCGGGCCCGGGCAGGGCCTTCTCCGCCGCCAGGGCGCGTTCGATCAGGGCGCGGAGTTCGTCGCGGTGCGCTCTTGCCGCCAAGGGCAGAGCCTCTTTGACGAATTCCTGTGTGCAGAGGGGAAGTTGGGCGGAGGCCGGCATGGGTTGCGGGCCGCACCCGGCCTGCAGGTCGAGGAACTCGACCTCCAGCCCGGCGGGGCCGGCATCGATCCTCCACATTTCGGGGACGCCGAGTTCGCGGTAGAAGCCGGACTTGCGTCCGTCCCCGTGCGTGCGTTCGACCTCGACCACGAGGTCGGGGGGATTCGCCGCCTCGAATTCGTCTTCCGCTGCCTCACCGTCGAGGGCGGCCCGGTCCCAGGCGTCCGCCGTCTCCCCGAGCCAGAAGCAGGCATCGGCCTCGGCGCCGCCGCGCCGCGGCCCGTGCCAGCGTGTCGAACCCAGCGAGGCAACCCGGAGGTCGTACGCCTCGCCAAGGGCGTCCAGCAGGCGGTCCGCGCCGCGGCTGTAGATCTCATGCGCCCGGGACGGCGACATCAGCGCGATGAGGCCGCTCACAGGGTCCATGAACACCCGGCGGGCCATGCCGGACCAGTCGACATCCGCGAGGAACGGGATCGTTTCCGGCGGCACATGGAAGCTCCGGCATTCAGAGCCCATGCTGCCAGTGCCGTAGATCATTTCGGCCTGTGGTGTGGGTTCCATGGCGTTTCCCTCTTGCCGCATATCCGACTGTCCCGAGCATACCATGGGAGCGGCTGAGACGTCATGCTGGCGGCCCAGGCTTCGAGAGCGACAGTCGGGATCCGAAGGACCGTCCGGCGCCGCCCTCAGCCGCTCGGCAAAATCGCGGCCTCTCTCTAACCATCATCGGGCGTTGCCACAATAAGCGGACCGGCTCTCTTTGTAAGCCCCTTCCGGATCGGCGATCCTGAGGGAAGGTTTCCCGTCTGGAGCCCCGATGGTGCCCGGAGAGTTGCAGGCCGATGGCATGAGGTAGGCGCCGCCGTGATCTACACCTGCGAAAGCTATGCGACGGCTATGCTCGAGAAACTGGCCCAGTGGAACGGCATCCTCCCGGACAACCAGCATTTCGTGGAGATCGCGATTCCACGAGGCGTCTCATACGAGGTTGCAACACCCGATACCGTGCCGGGCTGGGACAGCCAGGATGGCTCTGTTGCAAACTTGGCGAAGGGGTGAATCAGGTCAGGACGACAATCGTGCTGGCGTCATGCTTCTGCATTGGCCAGACGGTCCTGTAGCAATGTCATGGCCTCGGTCAGAGCGCACGGACCGACGCCGAAGGCGCGCTCGACGATCCGGGCCTCGCCGACAATGCCGCCCTGGAAGTTGAAAATCCCGGCCTGGCCTTTGCGCAATGCGCGCATCACCTCGAAGCCCTTGATCGTGGCATAGGCCGTCTTCAAGGTCTTGAACCCGCGCACGGGCCGGATCAGAAGCTTGAGCTTGCCGTGGTCGGCCTCGACGACGTTGTTGAGGTATTTCACCTGCCTGTGCCTCGTGTCCTTTGGGCATTTCCCCTCGGCCTTGAGCTCCGCGATGGCAGCGGCATAGGTCGGCGCCTTGTCGGTGTTGAGCACCTCGGGCTGCTCCCACTCCTTCAATCCTCTCAGCGCCTTGCCGAGAAATCTCTTCGCTGCCTTGGTGTTGCGGGTCGCCGAGAGATAGAAATCGATCGTGTTCCCGAGCTTGTCCACCGCCCGGTACAGATACGCCCACTTGCCACGGACCTTGATGTAGGTCTCGTCGATGCGCCAACTCCGCGACTGCGGCCGGCGCCACTGCCAGCGCAGACGTTTCTCCATCTCCGGTGCGAACCGTTGCACCCAACGATAGATCGTGGAGTGGTCGACCGCGACGCCGCGTTCGGTCATCATCGTTTCGAGATCGCGGTAGCTGATCGGGTACCGGCAGTACCAGCGCACGGCCCAGAGCACGATCTCCCCCCGGAAGTGACGTCCCTTGAAGTCGCTCATGCCTCAACCCCTCGCAGCAGATAACGCAGACACGTCACCAACCAGACGGACTTTGCAACAGAGCCTACAACAGCGCTGGTACCGGATACAGGTCGGCAGAAACATCAGTGACTCCGATGCCTGCCGTTCCCGGAAAACCGACGGGATTTTCGGTCGAGGCGGGCAATCGGAAAGCGGTGCTGACCTGGGACGACCCGGGGAACGACACGATCGCGAAATGGCAATATGCCTACAAGACAACGGGAGAATATGGCGCTTGGACCGATATGCCGGGAAGCGGCACCGCGACGATGCGGCATGTCGTTTTCATGCTCGAGAACGATGCGGCCTATACGTTCAAGATCCGGGCAGTAAATGATGTCGGCGACGGTGCGGAGTCCGACGAAATTTCGGCAACACCGATAGCGGCAGCGCCGGAAAAACCCACCGGATTCACCGCACTGGCGGGCAATGCGCAGGTATCCCTGTCATGGGCTAACCCGTCCGACGCCTCAATTACGAAATGGCAGTATGCCTTCAGGACGGCGGGCGCCTACGGGGACTGGACGGATATTCCCGCCAGCGGCGCGTTAACGACCGGTTATACGGTGGACGAACTGGCCAACGGCACGACATATATTTTCAAGATTCGGGCCGTGAACGATGTCGGCAACGGACCGGAGTCCGACGAGGCAACCGCTACGCCGCTTGCGGCCCCGGCGGAACCCGCGGGGTTTTCTGTCAGAGCCGAAGATGCGCGTGTTGTCCTCGGATGGAACAATCCGCTGAATTCCACGATTACCGGCTGGCAATATTCTTTCAGGACTTCGCACGATTACGGCGCCTGGGTCGATATTGCCGGAAGCGATGCGAACACAACAGGCCATATCGTTGGCGGCCTCTCCAACGGTGTGGAGCACACCTTCAGGATTCGCGCGGTGAACGGCAGCGGCCCCGGCGCGGAATCCGACGGGATTGTAGCCACACCCCGGCCGGTCCCGGCGAAACCCTCCGGGCTCCGGGCGGAGGCGGGCAACACCCAGATAAGGCTGGTCTGGACGGATCCGGGCGATAGCAGCATTTCCGGCTGGCAATACAGTTTCAAGACAATGGGGGGCTACGGCGCCTGGTTGGACATTCCCGGCAGCGGCGCCGCAACGATCCGCCACACGGTGACGAATCTGGCGAATGACACGGGCTACACCTTCAGGATTCGAGCACTGAACGAAAGCGGCGCCGGGCTTGAATCCGACGAGGCGTCCGCCACTCCCCGAGCGGCGGCGCCCGACAAGCCCACAGGCTTCCAGGTCGAGGCCGGCGATGGGGAAGTCGTGTTGAAATGGGACGACCCGGACGATTCCAGCATCGAGGGCTGGCAATACAAGGTCAGGGAAACGGGCGGCGAGTACAGCGCTCAATGGGAGAATATTCCCGGCAGCGGTGCGATGACCGTCCGGCACACCGTGACCGGTCTGGAGAACGGAAAGACCTACATCTTCAAGATCCGCGCAGTGAACAGCGTCAACGGTTACGAATCGGATGAGCGGTCTGCCACGCCGCAGTCGCTGCGCCCAGCCGCGCCGACCGGATTGAGCGTCGAAGCCGGTGACGGACGGGTTGCGCTGATCTGGGACGATCCGGAGGACGCGACGATCGCCGGCTGGCAATATAGCCTCAAGACGACGGGCATTTTCGGCGAATGGATGGATATTCCGGGCAGCGCCGCTGCCACGACCGGCTACACGGTGGCCGGGCTCGAAAACGGCACGAGACACGCTTTCAAACTCCGCGCCATGAATGATCATGGCGACGGGGCGGAGTCCGGCGAGGTTTTCGCGACCCCGGTCGCTGTCCCGGCCAAGCCCGCGGGCTTCGAGGCAACGCCCGGCGACGGGCATGTCGTGCTGGCCTGGGACGATCCGGAGGATGCGACGATCGCCGGCTGGCAATACAGCGTCAACACGACGGGCATTTTCGGCGAATGGATGAATATTCCGGGCAGCACTGCGACCACGACCGGCTACACGGTGACCGGGCTCGCCAATGGCACAAGCCATATATTCAAGCTCCGGGCCGTGAATCGCAGCGGCGACGGGGTGGAGTCCGATGAGGTCGTCGCGACCCCGGTTCCCGTTCCGGCCAAGCCGACGGGCCTGACCGCGACGCCGGGCGACCGGCGCGTGACGCTGACATGGGACGATCCTGGCAACACGACCATCTTCAAATGGCAGTTCAGCGCCAGGTCGGACGGCAGCTACGGCGGATGGATGGATATTCCGGGCAGCGATGCGGCCACGACCGGACATACGGTGACCGGGCTCGAAAACGGCACCGCATACGGCTTCAAGCTCCGTGCGGTAAATGCCAGCGGCAACGGCGCGGCAACCGATGAGGCAACGGCAACCCCGGTGCCCATTCCAGCCAAACCGACGGGTCTGACCGCGATGCCCGGCGACAGGCGGGTAGTGCTGGAGTGGGGCAATCCGGGCAACGCGACGATCGCCGGCTGGCAATACAGCATCGCGGCGACCGCCACTTACGGCGACTGGGCCGATATTCCCGATAGCGATGCCGAGACAACCGGGCATGCGGTGACCGAACTCGACAACGGCACCGCCTACCGCTTCAGGGTCCGGGCCGTAAACGCCAGCGGCTACGGCGCGGAATCCGACGAGGTAAGTGCGACCCCGCTCGCGGTTCCGGCAAAGCCCACGGGCTTCACAGCGACGCCCGGTAGCGGACAGGTGTTGCTCGAATGGGACGACCCGAACGATCCCGCCATTACCGGCTGGGCATACAACCAACGGCGCGCGGGCGGGGAATTCGAGGAGGACTGGACGCAGATACTGAACGGTGGAAATGCAACGACCGGTTACACGGTCATCGGCCTCGAAATCGGTGCGTCATACGGCTTCAAGGTTCGGGCCGAAGCCGGCGACCGTGTCGGCGCGGAGTCGGACGAGGCGACCGTTACCCTGCCGCCGGTGCCCGCCAAACCGGCAGGACTTGCGGCGACGCCCGGCGACGGCCGGATATTGCTCGAATGGGCGGCTCTGGACGACCCGACCGTTATCCTTTGGCAATACAGCTACAGGACAACGGGCAGCTATAGCTCATGGACCGACATTCCCGGCAGCGATGCGGCCACAACAGGCTACTGGGTGGCCGGGCTCGACAACGGGACGTCCTATGACTTCCGCATAAGGGCATCGAACAGCAGCGGCCATGGCCTGGAATCGGACGAAATCTCGGCGGTTCCGTTCGCAGTTCCGGCCAAACCGACAGGTTTCACGGCGACGCCGGGCGACGGATCGGCGCTACTGCAGTGGGTCGACCCGGAAAACCCGGAGATTACCAGTTGGGAATACAATCAGCGGCGGTCCAATGAAGAATACGGACAGGACTGGACGTCGATATTGGACAGCCGCAGCACCACGTCACACTACGTTGTTACGGGTCTGGAAAACGGCTTTGTCTATGGGTTCAAATTGCGCGCTGTGGCGGGTGAACATGTCGGATGGGAGTCGGAGGAAGCAACTGCCCGGACGGTCGCGGGCCTGCCGGCGGCCCCGCAAAACTTTCGAGCGACAGCCGGCGACCGTCGGGCGGAGCTGTTGTGGGACGATCCGGAGAATCCGTCCATTACCGGCTGGCAGTACCGCTACAGGACGACCGGCGATTTCGCCGGATGGATCGAAATTCCGGGCGGCAGTGCATCGCTGACCCGCTTTTCGGTAACCGGCCTGACCAATGGCGTTGCCTATATTTTCCAAATCCGCGCCATGACTGCGCCAGGCTTCGGACCTCCATCGGAAACGGCAAATGCGTTGCCGGAGCCCTCGAAACCGGCGAAGCCGACCGGCCTGAAGGCCGTGCCCGGCGACATGCAGGTCGTGCTGACATGGGATGCCGTGAATGACGCGGCCGTTCACTGGGAGCATGTCCGGTGGATCGACGACACAGGCATGTGCAGGGATGGAAGCGACAAATGGGAAGATATCGGCAGTGCGGCCACCACCCGTTACACGGTTGGCGGCCTCGCCAACGGTGTCGCCTACTGCTTCCAGGTCCGCTCCTGCTCCGTCGGGGACCGCTCTATCTGCGGCCCGGGCTCCGACCCCGTGTCTGGAACGCCCAAGGCAGCTGCGAAGCCTGTCGAACGGAAGGCAGTAAAGGCCGTTCTGGCGGGCCTCGCAGGCCGGGTGGCGGCAGGCGCCGAGGCAATGATCGGGACACGGTTCTCCGCCGACCCGACCGTGTCGAGATTCGTGCTGGCCGGGCGCGAGGTCCCGCTTTTCGCGCCTGCCCGCGAACAAGAGGAGCAGTATCCGCGCCGAAGCGAGGGGCAGGGGACGGTCCGGAGCATGGAAGGTCGCGACATGCTGCGGGGCAGCGCATTCCAGTTTCCGCTCGGGCCGCCCGGCGGGGAGAACCTCTTGCGATGGTCGCTCTGGCATCGGGGGGACCTGAGGGCATTCCAGGGTTCGGCCGGCCCGCAATCCCGCTATGGAGGCCGTCTGTTGTCGGCCTGGTTCGGTGTCGATATGCGTTGGGACAGGCGTTGGCTGGCTGGAACGGCACTGGCTCGCAGCAAGGGAGAGATCGAATACGTCGCCGGCTCCGAGGCCGGCTTGCTCAAGACCGTCCTCGACAGCGTGCATCCCTATCTGCAGCGGCGTTTCGAGGATGGAGGCGTAGTCTGGATGACCCTCGGCGGCGGACGGGGCGCGGTTGAGAACACGACCGCGAGCCGGGACAAGGAGACCGCCGATACCGAAATGACGACAGCCTCCATCGGCTTTCGCAGCCCGCTGCCGGGGCTCGGCGGCCTGAACTTTTCCGCATCGGGGGCAGCCGGGTTCGCACGGCTGGAATCCGACGGAGACGAGCGAATGGCTGTCGGTTCCGTCTCTGCGTCCACGGACCGCCAAAGCCTCGGCCTCGAGGCGGCGCTGGAGGAAGGGGAAGCCTCACGCTACCTGTCCGTGTCGTTGCGCCGCGATGGCGGCGACGGCGTAACCGGTACGGGCCTTGAAGTTACAAGCGGTTTCAGGTCGCCGCTGCCGGCCTCTTCCGGGCATGTGGATATTCGGGCGCGGTGGCTGGTCCGGCATTCCGACCGCGCGTATCGGGAATTCGGTCTCACGGCCACGGTCCGGCGGCCGGCGGGCGCCAATCGCGGTGGACCGTCATGGTCGCTGGTTGCGGCGCACGGGACGCAGGCCGACGGGAGCAGCAAACCCGGGTCGCTCTGGTGCGGCGACATGCCCGAACGCGGCGGCGCGAAAACAGCGCCCGCGCTGGATTTGCGCGCTGGCTGGGGTTTCGTCGGCCGCGGCGCCGTGTTCACGCCACACGCTGCGCTCGGTCTCACCGGCGCGAAGACCGAACGGCTGTCACTCGGAATCGATATGGGGCTCCCGTCGGGCCCCATGCTGAAACTCGCCGCCGAACGCCGCATCCCGGCTACCGGCACTCCGGAAAGCCGCATCACCGCCACT
The DNA here is from genome assembly GCA_965261985.1 of Alphaproteobacteria bacterium. Lineage (GTDB taxonomy): Bacteria > Pseudomonadota > Alphaproteobacteria > Bin95 > Bin95 > Bin95. The sequence continues at coordinate 461,610 of OZ253490.1, read as the reverse complement.
CTGCGGTTCAGCTTCTAGCCCGCAACGGCCGAACGGCGGTACGCTACGCCATCCTGAGGTCCGCGACCGTTGCGCCGCCGGCATCGCGCAATCGGGCCGGCTCGATGGCGAACACGGAGAACGGGCTTCCCGCAGCGGCCCAGACCCGCGCGAACCGGAAGAGACGCGGGTCCATGAACAGGGTGACGGGCGCGGCATGGCCGAGAGGGGGCACGCCGCCGATCGCGAAGCCGGTCGCGGCACGCACGAATTTCGCGTCCGCCCGGCTGACCTCCGCGCCGACCGCCTCGCCCAGCTTGGCGGGGTCGAGCCGGTCGTCGCCGCTTACGACCGCGAACACCGCGCTTTCCCCGGCATGGAACACCAGCGACTTGGCGATCTCGCCCACCGTGCAGCCGACCGCTTCCGCCGCCTCGACCGCGGTCCGGGTCAAGTCGGGCAGGGTGAGGACCTTGCAGTCGAGCGATAGCGCATCAAGGGTGGCTTCCACCCGATCCGGGCCCCTCAACTTCGCCATGCGACCCTCCTCCCCATCTCCTGCCGCCCTGCCGAGACCCGCTCAGGCGGGCTTGCCGAATGTGGCAATCCGGTCGATCCGGCAGACGAACAGGACCCGCTTCTCGTCGATCTCGGGGTCGCGCAATCCGTAGGGCGGCTCGGCGCCGGTATATTTCGTCCAGATCCTGTCGAGCTGCCGGGTGACGCGCTCGCCGCCGGCCTCCCATTCCCGCAATTCCTCCTCGACAGTGCAGCGTATCTGGACCCAGTGATAGGCATTGTCGGGATTGACGATCAGCACGGTGAGTTCGGGATTGGCGCGGATCCAGGCGCATTTCGTCCGGTGGGCGGCCGTGTTTACGAGAATCTTGTCGTCCTCGTAGTCGAACCACATCGGCGTCAGGCCGATGCGCCCGTCGGGCGTCATCACGCCGAGGGAAATCGTGATCGGCCGGTCGAGCAGCGCCCGGTGGATCGGGTCGAGATCGTCGAGGCTCGCGGCCTGCCGCCGTTCGCCGACGGCAAACTGGCCTTTCTGCAGCCCGTCGGCGACATCCCTGAACTTGGTGATCGTGAACCCGTCCGACATGCCCTCTCTCCTTGTGAGGCCGTTCATCCGGCCGCCAGTGTGGCCGGCCCGCAAGCGGACGGCAAGCGGGCCTGAGAGCGCCCGTCAGCCGGCCCGGAAGCGTGGCAGCACTTCGGCAGACAACCGTTCCATCAGCCGGTCCGGCCGTGTCCAGGTGGCTTCGTCCCGCCACCAGATCGCGTCGATATCCAGCGCCGCCAGCGCGCGCACCCGCTCCGCAACCTCGTCGGCCGAACCGAGCGCGACGCACGCCTCGACGGCGGCGTCCGGCACATAGGAGGTCGCGCGCTTCGCTGCGTCCCAATCGACGGCGTGGCCGAGGTCCGGATAGGGCTCCACATAGTCCGCCGGCCGGGCCGGCATTTCGATGCCGGGGAACATCCTGTCCGCATGGCGATGGCGGCAGAGACCCGCCGCGCAGGGGCGCATCTGCTCAATGGCACGTTCGCGGTCATCGTCGATGCAGGCCATTACCACGACGATACGCCGGACCTCATGCCGCGCCCGCCCGGCAGCCGCCATGCCGGCGTCGATCCGCTCCAGCGCCCAGGCGACGGCCTCGGGCGCGGCGCCGACATGGATCAGCACGCCGTCGGCGATCTCGCCGGCGAGCGCAAGCATCCGGGGGCCCGTTGCGGCTAGCACGACGGGTATGTCCGGATAGGCCGGGTCGAGCACGGTTTCCGATCCGCCCGGATCGGTGGGTGCGCCGCCCAACAGGCCGCGCCAGAGGGCCGTCGCCTCGCGCATGTCGGCCAGGGTCGCCGCCCTGCGGCCGATGATATAGGCGGAGCTGTAGCCGGTGCCGGCCACCAGGTCCGCGCGGCCGCCCGAGGCGTCGTCGAGCGTCGCCATGGCGCTCGCCGTGGTCAGCGGATGGCGAGTTAGCGGATTGGTGACGCCGGGGCCGAGGCGCATCCGGCCCGTCGAGCCGGCGGCGGCGCCCAGATGCATATAGACATCGCGCCAGCGCCCCGCGAGCAGTGGCGGGCTCTGTTGCAAAGTCCGTCTGGTTGGTGACGTGTCTGCGTTATCTGCTGCGAGGGGTTGAGGCATGAGCGACTTCAAGGGACGTCACTTCCGGGGGGAGATCGTGCTCTGGGCCGTGCGCTGGTACTGCCGGTACCCGATCAGCTACCGCGATCTCGAAACGATGATGACCGAACGCGGCGTCGCGGTCGACCACTCCACGATCTATCGTTGGGTGCAACGGTTCGCACCGGAGATGGAGAAACGTCTGCGCTGGCAGTGGCGCCGGCCGCAGTCGCGGAGTTGGCGCATCGACGAGACCTACATCAAGGTCCGTGGCAAGTGGGCGTATCTGTACCGGGCGGTGGACAAGCTCGGGAACACGATCGATTTCTATCTCTCGGCGACCCGCAACACCAAGGCAGCGAAGAGATTTCTCGGCAAGGCGCTGAGAGGATTGAAGGAGTGGGAGCAGCCCGAGGTGCTCAACACCGACAAGGCGCCGACCTATGCCGCTGCCATCGCGGAGCTCAAGGCCGAGGGGAAATGCCCAAAGGACACGAGGCACAGGCAGGTGAAATACCTCAACAACGTCGTCGAGGCCGACCACGGCAAGCTCAAGCTTCTGATCCGGCCCGTGCGCGGGTTCAAGACCTTGAAGACGGCCTATGCCACGATCAAGGGCTTCGAGGTGATGCGCGCATTGCGCAAAGGCCAGGCCGGGATTTTCAACTTCCAGGGCGGCATTGTCGGCGAGGCCCGGATCGTCGAGCGCGCCTTCGGCGTCGGTCCGTGCGCTCTGACCGAGGCCATGACATTGCTACAGGACCGTCTGGCCAATGCAGAAGCATGACGCCAGCACGATTGTCGTCCTGACCTGATTCACCCCTTCGCCAAGTTTGCAACAGAGCCCTGTTGTATGCTTGAATCTGAAACACATACTCAGTGCCGTTTTCGAGGCCGGCTACGGTATAAATTGTTGTGCTTGCGCCGGAACCGGGTATAGCCAGCCAGCTTCCGTATGCGTTACCGGACTCCTTCTGCCTGTATTCCCAGCCCTGTATGCTGGCATCGTCCGCATCGTTCCACACCAGAACCGCCGTTTTGTCTCCGGAAATTGCCTGGAAACCGGTCGGCTTGGCCGGAGCCGCCGGATAGGGTTCGCCTGTTTCTTCATCGGATTCGTCGCCAGGCCCGACGCTATTGACCGCCCGGATCTTGAACTTGTAGGTCCGGTTATTCGTGAGCCCGGTGACGGTATAGCGCCTGGTGGCGGGACCGCTGTCGGGTACGCCCGTCCAAGCGCCGAAGGAGCTGGTTTGTCCGGAGGAAAGAGGCTCCAGTTTATGGGTATATTGCCACAAGATAATCGTCGAGTCGTTCGGGTCGGTCCACAGCAGGCGCACCTGGCTGTTTCCGTCTTCGGCGGCAAACCCGGTCGGTTTTGCCGGAGCCGTTTGCGCGCGGACCCGGTCCGCCGATAACGCCACGGCGCATAGGAGCAGAATGGCCGCCGATACCCACCAGCAATATTGCGATATCGCGATCCATCGCGCCGCTGCGACCGGACCCGGCGGCGAGGTGCCGGCCCGGCCGGCTGCGCAGGCTTCTGTACGTGGTAGCGTAGCGCTGGCGGACTTCGAAAACAAATGCAGTCCCTCTCTGCATTCCGAAGCAGGGCGGTCCCGTTACGGAGACCGGCCCTGCGTCGGGGATTCCAGCTTGGAGATGGGAGGGAGTAAAGAAACTTCCGCTTATAGAGTGGAAACGATTCGGCATATCGGGAGTGTCCGGTTAAGTTGCGATTGGATGGAGATTTCTCGTTTATTTTCGGACCCTACGGTGCACGGAGCAGTACCGCGCCATGTCCTTCGCCCAACTCACCGGCCGCGAAAGCCTGCGCGACATCGAGACCTGTCTGGCGGCGCAGGCCGGCAAGCTCTACCGGATCGGCTTCCGCGCGCCCGTCCGGCGCTCGACCCTGGCCGACGCCAATGAGCGCCGCGACTGGCGCATCTATGCCGACTTCGCGCAACGCTTGATCGTTCAGGCGCGCACGCTTCACGCCGGTGACAGCACTCTGGGCCCTCTGCTGGGCCAGACGGTCTTCGCTCTCGACGCCACCACCATCGATCTGTGCCTGTCGGTCTTCCCCTGGGCCCACTTCCGTATCACCAAGGGGGCCGTGAAAATGCACACCCTGCTGGATCTTTACGGCTCGATCCCGAGCTTCATCCACTCAGCATTTAACCGGACACTCCTGATGAAATGTCATGATCCGCCCTTTTCCCCCGTCCCCATCCATCGGGACGGGCGCGCCGTTTCGCTTTGTTCTCAATGATTGTCGAGGTTGCCCGGTCGGCCGCGAGACGGCCCCCGGACGCGGCCTCTTAATTGCAGTTTACCATGCCGTTCCGGGGCGCAAGTTCGCGCCCGCGCGCCGCCGCGGGCGGATGCCGGCAGGCCGGAAACATGCTAAGCGGGCCGGGCCGTGGAAATCGTTGCGATCCTCGCCCTTGCGGCCGCCTTCCTGCTTCTCCGGAGGCGGCGTTGGCGATGGACGCCCCGCAGGCGCCGTGCGCAGGGCGGCCGGCGTCTGCCGACCCCGGCCGCCGGCAGTGTCATCGCCGGCAAGGCGTGGGTTACGGACGGCGACGGGCTCCACGTGTCCGGCTACAGGGTCCGCTTCGCCGACCTCGACGCGCCGGAATGGGACCAATGGGCGAAACACCGCGACGGCTACTGGTTCAAGCACGGCAAGCGCGTCAAGAGCGCGCTCATCCGGGCGGTGGGCGGCCAGCATGTCGAGGTCAAGGTGGAGGGACTCGACCGGCACGGCCGCGTGCTGGGCCAGGTGACCTGCGACGGCAAGGATGTGGGCGCCTGGCTCGTCCGCAACGGCCACGCCATCGCCGCCTATGGCGACCGCTACAAGGGCGTCGAACGCGAAGCACGACAGGAGAAGCGCGGCCTATGGGGCCACGACGTGGCCTTCGACCCGCGTTACTGGCGGCGGAGGAACGCGGGGCGGGGCTAGAGCGGACGGGTGCGGCCCCGGCCTGCGAGCCGGGGCAGGAACCGGCGGCCCCGCCCTGCCCCGAAGGCGCGGAGACACCCCGGGACGCACCTTCGATGCTAACTTGTTGACTTGGCGTTTGTTTTTCTTCGTGCAATCGCAGGTCCGGGGCGGAAATGCAACTGCGTTTTCCCCCGCCTGCAACAGACCGCAGGAGGAAAACCCATGCCCGGTGTCCGCCTCAGCCAGAGCCGGATCGAGGCCCTTGAGGCCCGAAAGTCGCCTTACGATATCCGCGATACCGAACTGACGGGCTTCGGCGTCCGCGTCCTGCCTTCAGGCGGCAAACGCTTCTTCGTCCACAGCCAGCATGAAGGGCAGCGCATCTGGAAGACCATGGGCGATGCCGACAGCATCGGCCTCGACGAGGCCCGCCGGCGCGCAACGGAGCTCCTTGCCGCCATCCGGCGCGACGAGACCCCCGCCCTGCCGGAAGAGAAGCTCTTCGAGGCCGTGGCCGCTGAAGTCTTCGAGCGCTACGGGCGGAACTGGAAGCCCGGGACCCGGAAGGTCAACCGGAACTATCTGCGCAACACGATCCTTCCCCGGTTCCGGGGACGGAACATCGCCGACATCACCCGGCAGGACGTGCAGCGATGGTTCGCATCCCTGCGCGCGACGCCCGTGGCCGCGGACAGATCCGCGCCGATCCTGTCGGTCATCATGCGCCAGGCCGAGCTCTACGGCTACCGCCCGGAAGGCAGCAATCCCTGCACCGGCATCCGCCGTTACCGGCGCAAGGGGCGGGAACGGTTCCTGTCCGGGCAGGAGCTCCACCGGCTTGCACGAGTCCTCGACAGCCATGAAGCACGGCACCCGCGCGGCGTGGCGTTCATCCGCCTGCTGCTGCTCACCGGATGCCGCAAGAGCGAGATCGTGACGCTCGGATGGTCCGACTACAGGGAAGGGCGCCTGTTCCTGCGTGACGGCAAGACCGGGCCCCGGACAGTCTGGCTGTCCTCGCCGGCGCGCGCCGTGCTGGACGGGTTCCCCCTGCGAGGCAAGTGGGTCTTCCCCTCGCCGCAGCGGCAAGGGCCGGTGTCCGCCCCGGTGTTCGAGAGGTTCTGGAGCCGGGTCCGGGAGGCGGCGGAGATTGCCGATGTGCGCCTCCACGACCTCCGCCATACATATGCCAGCATCGCCGTCATGCAGGGCGAGAGCGTCACAACGACCGGGCGCCTGCTCGGGCACAACGACCCGGGAACCACGCTGAAATACGCCCATCTCTCCGACCGTTCGGTCCGGGAGGCGGCCGACGCTCTCGCCGGCATTCTCGGGGAGGGCTGAGCCATGCCGCGACGCAAGAGGCTGACCGACGCGGGTATTGCAAGGCTGCGTCCGAAGGAGCGCGAATACACGGTCCGGGATACCGCGGTCGCCGGTCTCGGCAGGGTGATTCAAAGAACCGCAGTTTTTCCTGGTGACAAAGCAGAGGGGATGGATTCTGTAGTGGGTCTCGGAATAAGAGGAGGCGGCGGTTATGTCAGAGGGGACTTTGTGGGAGGCTCTGGGCGACGTTCCGGATCGCCGGGGTCGGCAGGGCCGCCAGTATTCGCTGCGCTCGATCCTGGGTATCTCGCTTGCGGCGATGCTGGCGGGAGCGAACGATCTTCGGGCGATCTTCCGTTGGGGACGTCGTTTGCGGCCCGAGGCGCTGAGGGCGTTTGGGGTCGTATCCGGCAAGGCGCCCTGCCATGCGACCTATCACTATTTTTTCGCCTCGCTCGATGCGGATGCGCTGTCCCGGACGTTGGGACGCCATGCGCTTGGGGAGGCTGAGCCGGGACATGTGGCCATTGACGGCAAGACGCTGTGCGGCTCCCGGCGCGGCGAGCGCAAGGCGCTGCATGTTCTCTCGGCCTTTGCGGTCGATCTTGGCGCGGTGATCGGCGATCTGTCGGTGGAGCCCGATGCCAATGAGATCGCTGCGGCGCTGGCGCTGCTCAAGGACCTGCCGCTCAACGGTGCCATCGTCACGGGCGACGCCATCTTCGCGCAGCGCGCCCTATGCCGACATATTGGGGAGGCTGGCGGACATTACCTCTTCACCGTCAAGTCCAACCAGCCGACGCTGAGGCGCGACATCGAAGCCGCTTTCGGCGACGATTCCCCCCTCGGGCGAGCCGCCGCCGGACCTGCGTGAAGCACAGACGGTCGAAAAGGGTCATGGGCGGATCGAGACCCGGCGGATCGCGCTATCGACCGAGGCTGTCAGCTATCTCGACTGGCCGGGTCTGGCACAGATCGCGAGGCTTGAACGCCGACGCAGGATCCGCAGGCGCGAGAGCGTCGAGACCGCTTATCTCATCACAAGCCTGCCGCCGGACAAGGCCGGCCCCGAGCGCCTGCTCGCTCTCGCACGCGCCCACTGGGCCATCGAAAACCGACTGCATCATGTCCGCGACGTCTCTTTCAACGAGGATCGCTGCCGCACCCGCGCCGGCGCAAGACCGCTCGCCACGCCGATCAACAGCCATCACACTCATACGCCGCTCCGGAGTGCCGATACCCGAAGCCCGCGAAAACTTCCGAGAGCACCGAGCTTCAGCCATACAAGCCGTAACCAACGGCTTTCTTTGACCCAACTTCAACAGCAGAGATTAAAAGTATTCGACGGAACAGGGGGTTACACCGGCGGTTCCGGTTGTACCCACTACATTTTCGCGGTTCTGGAGACGGTCAGGCGGAGTGTTCGCGCCAGTTCGGCGGCAAGGCGACGCCAGCGGCCTGGAAGACCTTCCCGACCTGGCCCTGAACATGTGTTCGGGTAGTGACGCGCTTGCCGTCGTTCTCGATGGAGGCCTCTTGCAGGCGGTCGAGGTCGCGGATCAGGTCGTCCCATTCGACATCGACGCCGGCGGCGCGGCAGCGGTCGGCCAACTCCTTCTGGAGGACGAGGGCGAGGAAGGAGCAGAAGACATGCCCGCGGATGGCGGCGTCGCAAAAGTGGTAGATCGGGCGGGTGCGCAGCTGGGCCTTCGCGCGGCGGAACAGGTCCTCGACCCGGAGCAGTTCCCTGTATCGCAGCACGGCATTGGGCGGCGTCATTGCGGCGTTCGTGCGCAGCACGAAGATGCCGTCGAAGCGGGCCTCGTCGGCGAGCTTGCCGGCGTCGATTTCGAACGCCTTGCCCGCGCCCGTCCTGCGCAGATAGCGCCGGTAGGCGCTGTTGCCGATCAGCGCCTTCTCGCTGCCCTTGAGCCGCTTCTGCAAGCCCTCGACCACCGCCTGCCGGTCGGCGCGGTCCTTTTCCGCTTCCGCCTCGTTGCGGCACACGATGTAGCGCGCGCCGGCCACCGTGACCTCCTTCACGAACAGCTGCGTCTCGCCGCGCGCGCGTTCGATCGAAAGCGGCACAAACGGCTTCCCGTCCCTGAGCACCACCTCCCGGACCACCGTCGTGCGCCGCTCGCGCGCACCCAGGATGTAGTCCAGACCTCGCTCCTCAAGCGCCGCGATCGTCGCCGCCGAGATCATCCCCCGGTCCGCCACCACGCAGACGCGACCGATCCCGAAGCGCGACCGCAGACGGTCCACGATCGGCAGCAGAACCGTGCTGTCAGCCGTGTTGCCGGGCAGCATCTCCGTGCAGACCGGCCGGCCCTCGCCGTCCAGAACCACCGCCAGCACCATCTGGCGAAGGTCCGGGCGGTGGTCCTTCGAGTGCCCGTGCGCGCCAAGCGTCTCTCCGCCCGCGCCATGGAACGACAGCGTCGTGGTATCCATGAACACCAGCGACAGGTCGCTGAACAGGTCGCGGCGGCGGGCGAACGGACGCTCCTCGATGTCGTCCTTCACACAGCGCGGCGCCAGACCGCCCTCGCCGGTCGGCTCCAGTTCCTCGCCCAGCCACGCCATCGCCCGATAGAGATGGTGCAGCCGCAGGCCCTCGATCCCGGGGATGGCGTAGTCGTCCATCCATTTCTCGCACGACCGGTCCGAGCCCGACACGAACAGCCGGTGCAGCACGCTCACGAACACCGCCCGCTCGACCGCGAAGCCGAACCCGCGGCCGTCCACAAGCTCCTTCACCGCATCGCCGAGGCCCAGCCGGTCCCACAGACGCCCGAACAGCAGCGGACCGCCGATCCGAACGCAGGCAAGAGCGCCGTCCACCATGTCGTTCAGCACCGGGGACCGATCCGAGTGGCGCGCCAGCGAGGCGATCGGGCGGTCCAGTTCCCCGCTCGCCTGCAGGGCGTCCTTGCGACCGAGCGCGCGGATCGTGCGCTGGCGCACCCGCTTGCCCTCGCGCACGCTCTCGACGAGGTAGAGATAACGGTGCCCCCGGGCGGTCGTTTCGCGCACGAACATGACACCGTTGTATGCGGGAACATCATCGATATCCAGAAAACAAAGTCAAAACCGTGAAAATGTTTCACTACATTTTCTCCAACCCTCCCAAACCTCAACCCGACTGTCCAATGATTGCAATAGCTTGCCGAAACCGAAATCGTCAAAAATCATCGCGCACTGTTCAACTCGGGTTTGAATGACCCTGCCGGTCTCGGGGTGTGGGTCCGCCCCTCCAGCAGCCGGACCTTCATCTACCATCGCAAGACGGCCGACGGCGTGAGGAAGATGTCGTTCGGCCCGGCGATGCTCCGCAAGGTCGAGGATGTGCGCCGCGACTGTCTTGCAGTGGCGTCCGGGGCGACCGATGGCGGGTGTGTATAGCGCGACAATCAGGGTGATACCGCGCGCGACAATCAGGATGAGATTCACGGCGTCAGCGGCGTGAGGATGATTGCGGGTGGTGACGGAGATTTCAAGGGGCTTGGTTATTTTGATTGTCGCGGAGCGACAAACAGGCATTTCGCCGCCATCGGTCAGTGTCGCGCCGGGGAGGTGTGGAGGCAGAAGACGGCCCGCAAGGAAGGGTATTCCTGCGGGCCGGGAACGGTTGTTGGCGGCGCCGCTCTGTCGGCGCCGTTGCATGGCTCATTCTTGAGCGGTGTTTTTATCCGTGGCGAAGTTTGCGGGCCGCCCGCGTTTTCGCTTTGTGTTTTCGAGGGCGGCGCGTCGTCTGTAGCTTTCGACGTTCATCTCGAGGATGGTCGCATGATGGACGAGGCGGTCGACGGCGGCCACGGCGGTTGTTTCGTCCGGGAACACCTTGTGCCATTCGCCGAAGGGCTGGTTTGCGGTGATCATCAGCGAGCGTCGTTCGTAGCGGGCCGAGATAAGCTCGAAGAGGACGCTGGTCTCGGCCTGGTCCTTCTGGACATAGGCGATGTCGTCGAGGATCGGGAGGTGGTAGCGGTCGAGCCTTGTGAGAAGGCTTTCGAGCGCGAGCTCGCGCCGCGCGACCTGAAGACGCTGGACGAGATCGGTGGTTCGGGTGAAGAGGACGCGGTAGCCGTTTTCGACCGGGGCGAGGCCGATCGCGGAACCGATGTGGCTTTTGCCGGCGCCTGGCGGCCCAAAAATCAGACAGTTGGCGCCTTGGGTGAGCCATGCGTCACCGGCGGCGAGCGCCATGACCTGTGCCTTGGAGAGCATCGGCACGGCGTTGAAGTCGAAGCTTGCCAGGGTCTTGCCGGGGAGCAACCGGGCTTCCTGGAGATGGCGCTGGATGCGCCTTCGGTCGCGCTCGGCGAGTTCGTGCTCGGCGAGGGCGGCGAGGAAGCGGCCCGCCGGCCAACCCTCCTTGTCGGCGCGTTCGGCGAAGGTCTGCCAGAGCTGCTTGATCGAAGGCCGGCGGAGCTCGGTGAGCATGAGGGAGAGCTTGATGGCGTCGACCTTGTTGGGGTCGGTCGCGGTCCTGTCGTTGTCTGTTGTCATGCCGGGCCTCCCGTGCTCAGCAATGCCCCATAACCGGCGAGCGGCGCCCTGGCCACGTCGACGCCGGGCATCCGGGCCGGGTGTGGCGCGAAGCACGCCTTGAGGTCGCCGGGGACGGGCAGTCCGCCGGCCTTCAGGGCCTGGTCGATGGCGGCGGCCAGTTCGGCCTCGCAGTTCTCTTCGTGGGCGAGCGCGAGCAGGGTTACCGTCAGCCGGCAGGCCTCGCGCTCCGTCAGCCGTTCCAGGGCCCGCTCGAAGCATTGCCGGTAGGCCTCGCGCGGGAACAGGGCGTCGCGGTAGACCAGGTTCAGCAGTGCCATCGGCTTCTTTTTCAGCGAGTGGATGACGTGGCGGTAGTTGACGACATGGCCGTTGGGCCCCGGATAGCGCGCCCGTCCGCGCGGCAGGGTCAGATGGTGGGTGCCGCTGAGGAAGAGTTCGAGACGGTCGTCGTAAATGCGCACGCCGAGCCGATGGCCGATCAGGCGCGAGGGGACGGTGTAGAACACGCGTCGCAGGATGAACCCCGAGGAGGAAGTGACCTGCACACCGGTCTCCTCGTAATCGGCGGCGCGCATGGCCGGCAGGTCGCAGAGCACGGCCCGCTCGGCCTCGATGCGCTTGGCGCGGTGGGCATTGGCGCGCCCGACAACCCGGGCGATGAAGACACGATAGCCGTCGAGATCGTCGAAGTCGGTCGAGCCGCGCAGCGCCAGCGCGTCGGCGATGTCGCGCTTGAGGTGGCTGTGTGGGCCCTCGATCGACCCGTTCTCGTGCGCTACGCCGCGGTTGTTGCGCGAGACCGTCATGGTGTAATGCGCGCACAGCGACCGATAGCGCTCCGTCATGTCGTCGACATCCTCCTTGCGCAGGTTCCGGAACGCTGCCGACAGGCTGTCGGTGCGGTGTTCGCGCGGCGCGCCGCCAAGGTGCCAGAGCGCGCCCTGGAGCCCCTCCGCGAGCGCGGTAAAGCTCTCGCCGCCAAGCACCACCCGTGCATGGGCGAAGCCCGACCAGGCAAGCCGGAAGTGATAGAGCATGTGGTCGAGAGGTTGGCCGGCGACGGTCACCCCCAGAGACGACATGTGCGTGAAGTCCGACAGGCCCTGCCGGCCCGGCTCGTGCTTCTGGCGGAAGATCACTTCCTGCTCGGGACCGTGCTCGGCGCGCCAGATGCGGATCCGCCGTGTCAATCGGCTTTGAAGTTTGACCCCCGATCGGCGTGCAATATTGACCCCCCTGAGTGGCACGGCGGAGGTTGTCCCGGTAGTCAACAGGGGGGACCCGCGCGGCTTCGTGTAGCGCCCTGCGCTACGCGGAGCGAAGCCGCGTGGGGGGTGCCTGTTGGCCCACCGGGGCAACCGGGCCGCGGGGACGGTCGGCGCCGGGTCAGGAGCGGTTCTTGAAGCGCCAGCTCTCGTTTCCGGTCTCGATGATCTCGCAATGATGGGTCAGGCGGTCGAGCAGGGCTGTGGTCATCTTGGGGTCGCCGAAGACGGACGGCCATTCGCCGAAGGCGAGGTTGGTGGTGATGACGATCGAGGTGCGCTCGTAGAGCCGGCTCATGAGGTGGAAGAGCAGCTGCCCGCCGGCCTGGGCGAAGGGCAGGTAGCCGAGTTCGTCGAGGATGACGAAGTCGCGCCGGGTGAGCTGGTCCGCGGTGCGGCCCTGGCGTCCGGAGCGGATCTCGGCCTCGAGGAGATTGACCAGGTCGACGACGTTGTAGAAGCGGCCGCGCGCGCCCTTGCGGATGCAGGACCGCGCGATGGCGACGGCGAGATGGGTCTTGCCGGTGCCGGTGCCGCCGACCAGCACGATGTTGCGCTTGGCTTCCAGGAAGCCGCCCATTGCGAGGTCGCGGATCAGGGGCTCGTTGACCGGCGAGGCGGCGAAGTCGAACTCGGCCAGCTCCTTGGCCGCCGGCAGCCTGGCGGACGCCATCTGGTACTTGATCGAGCGTGCCGTCTTGTCGGCGATCTCGGCCCTCAGCAGAGCGCCGAAGATCTGTTGCACCGGATGACGGCGCTTGAGCCCGTCGGCGAGGATGTCGTCATAGGCGGCGCGCATCCCCGCGAGCTTCAGCGTTGTCATCATCGCCAGCACCTCATGACGCTCCATGGCCGGCCCCCCTCAGGCGGTCGTAGCGCCGACAGTCGGCCACCGGCTGGTGGCGAAGCCGCAGGCCCTCGGGCGTCGGGATGGTCGCCGGCGGCGCCGGCTGGCACCGCCGGGCCAGGATGTTGAGCACGACGTCGGCGGGCTCTGTTGCAAAGTCCGTCTGGTTGGTGACGTGTCTGCGTTATCTGCTGCGAGGGGTTGAGGCATGAGCGACTTCAAGGGACGTCACTTCCGGGGGGAGATCGTGCTCTGGGCCGTGCGCTGGTACTGCCGGTACCCGATCAGCTACCGCGATCTCGAAACGATGATGACCGAACGCGGCGTCGCGGTCGACCACTCCACGATCTATCGTTGGGTGCAACGGTTCGCACCGGAGATGGAGAAACGTCTGCGCTGGCAGTGGCGCCGGCCGCAGTCGCGGAGTTGGCGCATCGACGAGACCTACATCAAGGTCCGTGGCAAGTGGGCGTATCTGTACCGGGCGGTGGACAAGCTCGGGAACACGATCGATTTCTATCTCTCGGCGACCCGCAACACCAAGGCAGCGAAGAGATTTCTCGGCAAGGCGCTGAGAGGATTGAAGGAGTGGGAGCAGCCCGAGGTGCTCAACACCGACAAGGCGCCGACCTATGCCGCTGCCATCGCGGAGCTCAAGGCCGAGGGGAAATGCCCAAAGGACACGAGGCACAGGCAGGTGAAATACCTCAACAACGTCGTCGAGGCCGACCACGGCAAGCTCAAGCTTCTGATCCGGCCCGTGCGCGGGTTCAAGACCTTGAAGACGGCCTATGCCACGATCAAGGGCTTCGAGGTGATGCGCGCATTGCGCAAAGGCCAGGCCGGGATTTTCAACTTCCAGGGCGGCATTGTCGGCGAGGCCCGGATCGTCGAGCGCGCCTTCGGCGTCGGTCCGTGCGCTCTGACCGAGGCCATGACATTGCTACAGGACCGTCTGGCCAATGCAGAAGCATGACGCCAGCACGATTGTCGTCCTGACCTGATTCACCCCTTCGCCAAGTTTGCAACAGAGCCGTTTCAGCGATAGTCAGCGAACCGTCAATGAGTGCCATTGTTCCGATTTCGCAAGCCGGGCATGGCCAAGAAGGAAACACCGAGAAGGGCGGCTCCCACAATTGTCGTTTCAAAGCCATTTGCTGTGCACCTTTAGTGTCGCTGTCGATATTCCAACTGTCCAAGTTGGACGTGAGCACTTGAGGTAGTTCCCGAGATTGTGTCCTTATGTGTGATGCAGGAGGTTAGCGCCTGTTGCCGTGGCCGACAATCAGGCAGGAAGAACTGATCCGCTACGTTGTGGTATAGCTCAGCCGTGCGGCGGTAGTGTTGTGTCTATCCGCCGAAGACCGCAGGGGTACGTGGGAGACGAGTTTGAGCGGCGAGCGCGTACGGGGTCCCGCCGCTCCCCGGATTCGGAAGCGGCGTTCTTGACCCGGAAGGGCGGGCGGGCGGACACTCCGGCCGACCCGACGAATTCAGGATGCACGCCATGACCGCGACCGGCAACAGGCTCGAATGGCACGAAACGCAACGGCCGGACGGCGCGGAGGTCCGCGAGTTCACCATCCACACGGGCGGCCGTCCGGTGACGGGCGTGCTCTGGTCCGGTCCCGATTCGAAGCCGGGCGCGCCGCTCGTCTGCTTCGGGCACGGCGCTTCCGGCAGCCGGCACCAGCGCCCGATACCGGATATCGCCGGCGCGCTCTGCCGCAGCCACGGCTATTTCGGACTTTCCCTCGACGGGCCAGTCCACGGGCGAAGACAGGTGGGGCCCGGCGGGCGCGACGCCTTCTGGCCGGAATGGCAGCGCAAGGGAACGGCGGAAGACATGGTGCGCGACTGGCGGCTCGCACTGGAAACGGTCTCCGGCCTCGATGAGGTCGGGGCCGGGCCGGTCGGCTATTGGGGCCTGTCGATGGGCACGATCTACGGCGCGCCCTTCGTCGCGGCCGAGCCGCGCATTTCCGTGGCCGTGCTGGGCCTGATGGGCCTCGTATCCGAGCCTGCCCACTACAAGCCGGTCATCGAAGCGGCGGCGCGGGCGATAACCTGCCCCGTGCTGTTCATCTGGCAGCTGGAGGACGAACTTTTCACCCGCGAGGAATGCCTCGGCATGTTCGATGCGCTCGGCTCCGCCG
Source organism: Alphaproteobacteria bacterium (assembly GCA_965261985.1). Lineage (GTDB taxonomy): Bacteria > Pseudomonadota > Alphaproteobacteria > Bin95 > Bin95 > Bin95. The sequence continues at coordinate 446,423 of OZ253490.1, read as the reverse complement.
ACAAGCGCCTCCACGCCAATCCGGGCCTGCATCCCGCCGTGCCGCCGGAGGAGCTCGAATTTTCCATCGCCTTCCTCAATCGCTATCTGAGCGGCACGCCCGCAAACCGCGAACCCGTCTTCCGGGTCAGCGAGTAGGCGGCTTCCATCTCCGATCCGGTTGCGTCGGGACAAGCGGTTGCATAGGATTTCGCCACCGACGACGGCTGCCGCAGATACGCGATGAACCATGTTTCGATCCTGGCGACGGAACCGACGAGGGCCGAACACGCGGCGCGCACGGTGGCCTATCTCCGCGCCGGCGAGGAGCGCGCCCGCGTGCTCGCCAATCGCGGCCCCGTGCGCTTCGGCGCGGACGGCAGGCTCCATCCCGACATTCTCGCGGCCTATTGGGAGCACGGCTTCTACTTGTTCGAGGGCGTTGTCGGCGAGGAGGAACTCGCCGAACTCAGGGCCGACGCCGAAATGATGGTCGAGCGCGCGCCGGTCCGTCCGGGGGCCGAAATGGACGCGCGCGGCCGCCCGGCGCTCGGCCGCGACTATGCCCGCGAGCCCTATGTGCTGGTGAAACCGCTCTCCGACCCCTGGGGCGGCACCGACAAAAAGCATGGCCGCCATCCCCACCGGATGACCCAGCCCCGCCCGGACGGCGATGCGCCGGAATATGTGGTCTTCCTGATGTACGGCATGTGCCAGGCGATGCCGGCCGCGCTCAGGGTCTACGGTCACCCGCACCTGCTGGCGGTGGCGGAGTCGATCAACGGGGCCGATTTCGTGCCCTATAACGACGCCATCTTCGTCAAGCAGGCCGGCGTCGGCGGCTCCGTCGCCTGGCACCAGGACGGCGTGACCCACTGGGACTCGCCGGACTGGGACGAGGGTATCCACGGCTTCAACTTCCAGGTGCAGCTCTACCCGACGACGCCTGCCAATTGCCTCTGGGTCGTGCCCGGCACCCACAGGAAGGGGCGGATCGACATCCGGCGGCGGGTCGCCGAGAACGGCGGCGACGAGAAGTTGCCGGACGCAGTGCCGCTGCTCTGCGAGCCGGGCGATGTCACGGCCGTCAACCGCCAGATGCTGCACGGCTCCTTCGCCAACACCTCGCCCGACAAGCGTGTCTCGATCACCTTCGGCTTCCACCGCCGCCGGTCGGTGCTGGGCCAGAAGGGCAAGCTCAACATGGGCGCCGACCAGGTCTATGACGAGCGGCGCATCTTCGACCGCTCGGCCGTCATCGCCGTCGCCATCGACGCCCGGCGGCAACGCTTCCCGGAGGAGGCGTCCTACCGATACCGGCCCTTCGACGGGCTGGAGGACGAGTTCCGGTGCAACGACGAGACCTTCGAGCGGGCGATCCGCGACTACAACACGAAGGACCTCGCAATCTGACGCCCGGCGCCGACCGGCGCGGACAAGGAGGAACGGACATGGAAGCGATGCGCGACTTCCTCGACTCGACCGATCTCATGGAGGACGGTCCGGCGCTCGCCGTGCGGCTCAAGCGCGACGGCTATCTGTTCCTCCGGGGCCTGTTGCCGCGCGACGCGGTGATGGAGGTCCGCCGGCGCTTGCTGGAGACGGCAGCGGAAGGCGGCTGGCTGGACCCGGCGCATCCCGTGGAGGACGGCATCGCCAATCCCGCTGCGGCCTGCAAGGACCCGGAGGAACGCTACATGCAGGTGTTCCGGGGCATGTGGAAGGATGAGGAGCTGCACCGGCTCCGGGTCCATCCGAATGTGCTGGCGCTGTTCGAGCGCATTTTCGGCGAGCCGGTGCTGGCCCACCCGATGTTCATCCAGCGCAACATCTTCCCGCAGACCGAGAGCTTCGACTTCACCACCGGGGCGCACCAGGACAAGGTGCATATCGGCGGTGCCACCAACCATGCGCTCTGGGCGCCGCTCGGCGACTGTCCTCTGGAGAAGGGGGCGCTCGCGGTTGCCTCCGGCTCGCACAGTGCCGGCGTGCTCGACACCAAGGTTGGCAATGGCGCCGGCGGCATGGACATCGACGTGCCGATCCCCGGAGAGTGGGTCACCGGCGCCTTCGAGGCGGGCGATGCGCTCATCTTCGCGGACACCGCCGTGCATTGCGCGCTGCCCAACCGCACGGCAGAGGTCCGCCAGTCCTTCGACGACCGCTACCAGCCGGCGAGCCAGCCGATCGCAGACACCAACATGGTGCCCTATTCCGGCTGCGGCACATGGGAAGAGGTCTATGCGGATTGGTCCTCCGACGACCGAAAATACTTCTGGCAGGCGCTCACCCCGAATGTCGTGCCGTTGGACCGGAGCTACTACGAACGCCGCGACCGGATGGCCTTCGACATGGCTGCCGAGGGCGACCTCGCGGCGCGCGACGCGCTGCTCCGCATCGCCCAGCGCGACCCCGACGAGGGCAAACGCCGCCGCGCCGAAGAGGCGTTGCACGATCTTGCCGCGATGACGGCGCAGCGCGAGGACGGGGCCGACCGGATCGCAGTCCGGGGCTGACCCCGGCCCTCAGGCGCGGATATTGCGTCCGGTCTCCTCCGGGTCCCAGTGCAGGAATTCCGGCCCGAGCCCGTCCAGCGACGGGCAGCCTATCTGCGCCATGACCTTGGCGATCTCGTCGCGGAGAATGTCCACGGCCTTGACGGCCCCGGCGCCGCCGCCCGCGACGGCGCCGTAGAGCGTCGGGCGGCCGAGGAAGACGAACTTCGCCCCGCTGGCGAGCGCGATCAGGATATCCGCGCCCCGGCGCACGCCGCCGTCGAGCATCAGCACCATCCGGTCGCCCACGGCCGCATCGAGCGCCGGCAGCACATCCAGCGGCGCCGGCGCCCGGTCGAGCTGGCGGGCGCCGTGGTTGGAAACCATCAGCCCGTCCACCCCGATATCCGCGGACCGGATCGCGTCGTCGGTGCGCATGATGCCCTTGAGGATCAGCGTGCGCGGCCAGAGCGCGCGGAACCGCTCGATATCGGCCCAGGTGAGGCTGGTCGGGACCTGCTCCGCCATGAACTCGCCGACCTCCCTGGCGCTGGAGCCGGGAGGCGCATAGGGCCGCCAGTTCTCCAGCATGGCGAATCCGTGCCGCATGTAGTCCTTCAGCCAGAGCGGACGCCTGAGCGCATCCAGCTTCGTTCCGAGCGTGAGCTTAAGCGGGCGGCTGAAGCCGTTGCGCCGGTTGCGCTCCCGGTTTGCGCCGACAGGGACATCGACCGTGACGACCAGGGCGGGAATTCCGAGGTCGGCCGCGCGCCGGATCATGTCCTCCGAGATCGACCGGTCCTTCGCCGTGTACATCTGGAACCAGCCATGCTCCGGGGCCTCGCGCGCCATGTCCTCCATCGATGCGGTAGCGGCACCGGACATGATGAACGGAATGTTGGCGTCGCGCGCCGCCCGCGCCAGCATCAGGTCGCCGCCATGGCGGTAATTGCCGATGCCGCCGGTGGGCGCGATGCCGTACGGGCTCGACCATGTGCGGCCGAACAGGTGCACCGACTGGTCGAGCGTCGAGATATCCACCATGTAGCGCGGAACCAGCGAGCGGCGCGCAAAGGCGCTCTCATTGCGCTCCAGCCCCGTTTCGTCGTCCACACCGCCTTCGATGAAGTCGTAAACCAGCTTCGGCACGCGCCTCTTCGCCAGCACACGCAGGTCATCGAGGTTGATGCACTTGTCGATATTCATTCAGCCCTCCCCCGGCGCCGTTCCCCGGCCGGGCGCAGTATTCCCGACCGCCTCCGCCCTGTCAGCCGCAAACCGGCCGAAGGAGAGGACAGGGAATGTCATGATATGTCGTAACTGCCCAGGATGTTGGCCGTAGCGGCGGGTGCGGCTGGGCTTTCGTTCAGGCGTATTGGATGTCGTCGATGAAGTTGTCGGGCGAGCCCGTCAGGGCATCGAGGACATCCCGGCCCTGCTTTTGTGCGGTTGAGATGATTGTGCGCAGGACGGCGAAGTCATCGGCGCCGCTTCGGGACCGGAAGCCGCCGGAGATTTTCTGGCGCAGTTTCATCATGCGCAGGTCGCGCTCGGCCTCATTGTTGGTGAAGGGTACCTGTGGGTCGGTCAGGAAGCGCAGGGTCTCGTCCCTGCGCTCATGCAGGCGCAAGGCGAGGTTGTGGCCCTTGCGCCGCTTCGGGACCCCGCGTCTTCCGGGCCGGGGAGGCGAGAGCGGCGGCTGGCTCTCATGGAACTTCATCGCCTCGACAAGGAGCCTGTCATAGCCGCGCGCGAGCCGCGCCAGAAGTCGCCCCGGAACGGCGATATCCCTCTCCCACGCCATTCGGGCCACACGCCAGGCCCGGCGCAGGAACTGCTGCATGCGCCGGGCCCAGTCCTCCTTGTCGAACTCCACAAGCGCCTGCAACTCCCGAAGGTGATGCGCATTGCAAAGCGCATGCTCCACACCCGCCATCGGCCAATAGCATTGCCAGTGGTCGTGCACTGCGACCCCGGACACCCCCGCAGGCACGGCGCCGCGCCGCTCGCTCACCCGATACGCCGCCAGCAAGAGCCTGCCCCGGACCCGATCCGGGGATGTGCAGATCGCATGGAGCCACCGCGTGCGGGCGCCAATGCGAAGCCCGGTCTCGTCCAGATGCTTCACACGCGCCCCGACCGCCGCAAGCTCCTCTATATGCCCTGCCGCAACACGCAGACGCTCCGCAGCCCGCCGGCTCATCGACGCCAGCGTCGCAGGCGACACACGAGCCCCGAACAACTCCCCCAGAACCTCCGACAGCCGGCGCTCCGGAAGGAACTGCCCATGGCGAAGCCAAACCGCCACTCCCGAAAGACGCCGGCCATACTGAACCGGACCCGATACCCCCTTGGGGAACGGCGCTCGCGTCACGACCCCGCACCGCCCGCAGCGACACGCATGACCGCGATGCTCCGTCACTTCCAACGGACGCGGCTCAGGAAGGTCGAATACCTGACGCGCTACCGGCGCGCCCACAGAAGCCGCTCCCAACAGCGACGCCCCGCAGCCCTGGCACACCGACGGAACATGGGTCTTCACCCGGTCCGGGGTCTCAACACGGCACAGCGTCTTGCCCTTGTGGCCCGCCTGACCCCCCGGCTTCCGACCCGTCTGGCCACGAAGGCTCCGCGTGCGACGCTCACCAACCGGCTTCTTCAAACCGTCGCTCGACGGCGGCTTGCCGCTATTGCCGCTGTTCAGACCGAGACGGCGTTCCAACTCACCTATCCGCTCCCGAAGCCAAGCGTTCTCCAACTCAAGACGCGCGATCTTCCGAACCAAAGGCTCGGACCCCGGCACCCTCAATGGGTCAAACGGCTCGGAACGACTCATCCAAAGGTTGACTCATTTTCAAACCCCCGCGTCAACCCCCCACCAACTCAGACATCCTGGGCAGTTACGATATGTCATGTTTTGTCATGAGCCGCAGCGTGTCGCGCGCCGCCGGGGCCCCGTTTATCTTGTCTCGCCCTCCGCATCCCGCATACCGGCCCTGATCCTGTTTCGGGCAGGGTCTTGCGATCCTGCACCGCCTGGAATCGAAAAGGCGGCCCGGGAAGCCGCCTCTCCTCCTCTGTTGGCATTTTACCACGCCTTCCCCTGGGCCGAGGTCTTGCCCGGCCGGCCGCAAGGCAATTTCCGGTTATGGGCCGATGCCCACGGAAAGCCGTCGGCCACGGATGGACAGGCCGTCCATCGGCCGCTACCGTTTTTCGCCTTGCACCATTCGGCGGCCGGTAATGGCGGCCGCCTCCCAGAACCGGCACAAACGGGCGCAGTCCATGACTCCAAGGATCGTTTTTGTCACCATGTTTCCCGATGCCGCCGACGCCGCGCGGGAAGTGGCCCCTTCCGGCTTCGAGCTCGCAATCGTACCGGCAGGCAGCGCAGAATATCTGGAGGCGATGCGCGACGCCGAATACCTCGTGGGCTTCGTGGACGGGCTCGTTGACGATGCGCTGTTCGAGGCCGGCCCGAACCTCAAGCTGATCCAGCTTCTGAGCGCGGGCTACGACCAGGCCGACCTCGACTCGGCCCGGCGCGCGGGCGTGCCGCTCTGCAACAATGGCGGCGCCAATTCCACCGCCGTTTCGGAGCATGCGATCCTGCTGGCGCTGGCGGCCTCCCGCCAGCTCGTCCGCCAGCACCGCACGGTGGCGGCCGGCAACTGGCGCGGCAACAGCACGCCGCGCCTGCACGAAATGCGTGGCCGGACGCTCGGCATTGTCGGCCTCGGCACGATCGGCAAGAAGACCGCGCGGCTGGCATTGGCCTTCGGCATGACCGTCATCTACTACGACATCGAGCGGCTGGCGGAAGACCGGGAGGACGCGCTCAATGTGCGCTTCCGCCTGTTGCGGGAGTTGCTCAGGGAGGCCGATATCGTCTCGCTCCATGTGCCGCTCAACGCCTCGACCCGCCATTTGATCGGCGCGGACGAACTCGCGTCGATGAAGCCCTCCGCGATCCTGGTCAATACCTCGCGGGGGCCGGTCGTCGATGAGGCGGCGCTCTCTGCGGCGCTGACCGACGGCACCATTGCGGCGGCCGGGCTCGACGTGTTCGAAGAGGAACCGCCGCCGGCCGACAACCCGTTATTCGGCCTGGAGAACGCGACTCTCACCGCGCATCTCGCGGGGCCGACCTTCGAGAGCAACACGGCGCGCGTGCGCAATGCGTTCGACAATGTGCAGCGCGTCGCGCGCGGCTCCGATCCCCTCTGGGTCGTGCCGGAGTTGACCGAAGAGGCGTAGAGCAGAAACCGACCGTGTTGCGCCTTGAACCGAGGCACAACCGTCACCCCGGCCTGCGAGCCGGGGCAGGAACCGGCGGCCCCGCCCTGCCCCGCTACCGGATTCACACATCGTGTTTCATCCGGTATCCGCGTTGTATGGCTCGGAACTGATAGAGGCCGCGCCGCATGACGACGGGTCCTGGTTTTCCATAGTATCCGGTCCATCCTCCGAGGCGGGCGCATACCCATGCGGCGAAGGCGAGGGAGCCTTTGGGATGGGGGTTTTTCTGTTTTTCGGTCTTGCCTTCGAGCGTGGCCGAGACGGCTTCGAGAGCGGGCCGGTCTTCGGCTTCGAAGACGTCCCGGAGCGGTCGTCCGGCACCGCCGTCGCGGTCCTGGACCATCTGCATGCAGGAGACGCCGGCCGCAAGGGTCATCGCGCAGAGCGTCGTGAAGGGGGCGGTCTCCATGGAGACGCTCTCGATGTCGAAGCCTTTGGTCTTGATCGTGCGGAACAACTGCTCGATCACCCAGCGTCGGCGGTAGAGTTGCGTGATCCAGCGCGCCTACTCGAAGGTTTCGATCCGGTGGCCGGTCAACAGCCGCCAGTGCGCCGGCGTCACCCCGGGTGGGGGGTCGATTTCTCGCGCCTCGACAAGGAAGACAGGCTGGCGCGCCGCCACGCCGGGCGCCACAGGCCTGTTCTTCGGGCGTTGAAGCGAGACCGCGCCGAAGCGCACGGCGATGCGGGCCTCGCGCTTCTTTTGTCCGGGACGGGCCGGCAGCTCGATCGCATGCTCCTTCTCCGGCCTGTCGGCCAGGCTGGAAAAGAGCTTGCCCGCCCCCTCCGGGACCGCCCGGTCCTGCGCGGCCCGGACCAGCACCTCCACGCCTTCGGGCCTGTCGGCGAACATCTCGTAAATGTCGCCCTCACGGTCGGCGACCGCCGTCACCCGCGCCGCGCCCGCCGCCGCCAAACGCCCGCTGGCCCGCAGGCCATCGATCCAGCGCTGGCTCTCCTTGTCGCAAAGAGCGCGGCTCTTCGCACCCTTGCCCCGGCCGCCATGGCGCTCAATGATCCGGGCATCCACCAGGCCGAGCAGGGCGCCATGCTGGCTCTGTTGCAAACTTGGCGAAGGGGTGAATCAGGTCAGGACGACAATCGGGCTCTGTTGCAAACTTGGCGAAGGGGTGAATCAGGTCAGGACGACAATCGTGCTGGCGTCATGCTTCTGCATTGGCCAGACGGTCCTGTAGCAATGTCATGGCCTCGGTCAGAGCGCACGGACCGACGCCGAAGGCGCGCTCGACGATCCGGGCCTCGCCGACAATGCCGCCCTGGAAGTTGAAAATCCCGGCCTGGCCTTTGCGCAATGCGCGCATCACCTCGAAGCCCTTGATCGTGGCATAGGCCGTCTTCAAGGTCTTGAACCCGCGCACGGGCCGGATCAGAAGCTTGAGCTTGCCGTGGTCGGCCTCGACGACGTTGTTGAGGTATTTCACCTGCCTGTGCCTCGTGTCCTTTGGGCATTTCCCCTCGGCCTTGAGCTCCGCGATGGCAGCGGCATAGGTCGGCGCCTTGTCGGTGTTGAGCACCTCGGGCTGCTCCCACTCCTTCAATCCTCTCAGCGCCTTGCCGAGAAATCTCTTCGCTGCCTTGGTGTTGCGGGTCGCCGAGAGATAGAAATCGATCGTGTTCCCGAGCTTGTCCACCGCCCGGTACAGATACGCCCACTTGCCACGGACCTTGATGTAGGTCTCGTCGATGCGCCAACTCCGCGACTGCGGCCGGCGCCACTGCCAGCGCAGACGTTTCTCCATCTCCGGTGCGAACCGTTGCACCCAACGATAGATCGTGGAGTGGTCGACCGCGACGCCGCGTTCGGTCATCATCGTTTCGAGATCGCGGTAGCTGATCGGGTACCGGCAGTACCAGCGCACGGCCCAGAGCACGATCTCCCCCCGGAAGTGACGTCCCTTGAAGTCGCTCATGCCTCAACCCCTCGCAGCAGATAACGCAGACACGTCACCAACCAGACGGACTTTGCAACAGAGCCAACCTAACTGCCTCCGGGAAAGCCGGGGCGGTTCAGTGCGTACACCCCCCGGCGGTCACTTGCGGGTCAAGCGTATCGTCGCGCGGTTCGGTAGCCCGGAGCGGTTCACGGCGTGTACCGTTGAGCAGCGAGACCATTGTCCGGGGGACCCGAGTCCCTGAGTTGGGCACGCCCGGATCCGAGGGAGCGCGGGTGGGCAACTGCCCGCGGCCACCCGGCCCAGTTGGGGCGGTTTGGGCGCGCAGTGTGAAAGCAGCACGCGCCGCGGTTCTCGGCGGAGGCTTACTTCATGATTGACCCACAACTCGAAGAAGCTACCGTTCCGGGCGTCCGAATGGCGTTACGCGCGAATCGGGTTACTCGGCGAAATCATGCGATTGACGTGACATGTCGCGTCGCGAATTGCATTGAATCCAGTTCCGGTATGATTACGGAAGCTAATGCGGTCCATCTGTGAGGACACGGCATAAACTGAATTTCCATTGATAAACAGGATGTTAGTTGAATTCAAGCGGCTAGCAAAAAATTCATTTGTTGCAGAAGAATGTCGAAGGTCATGGGCTGGCCTGCAAATGGGCCGTATATTGAGCACCGTGGATCGTCGAAAGTTTCTACGCGCAACCGGTAGCGCAGCCGCGGTGAGCTTGAGTGGCAGGCTGGGCTTGGCACAGACGCTTCCCGAGGTTGGCGCCCTGCATCGCCTCGTGGAAGAAACACCCCGCGAACGCGTCGCCGCTGAGCTTGCGGGCCTGATCAGGGACGGTCTCGATCACCGCAGGACCCTGACCGCTCTGGCCGTCGCGACTTCACGCCGTGTCCAACCCTTCCCCCATGTCGGCTTCAAGTACCACACGGTGCTTGCGCTGCAATCCGTTCACCTGACGGCGCTCAACCTGCCGGACAAAGAGCGTTGGCTGCCGGTATTCTGGGCGCTCGACTATTTCAAACGCGCTCAGGAAGCGGAGCGCCGCTGGAGCGGCTGGACGATGGGTCCGCAGCCGGCCCCCGCGGCCGGGACGGTGGAGGCGGCCCGCAAACGCTTGTTCGATGCATTGGATCGCTGGGATCTCGAGGCTGTCGATCCCGCTGTCCTCGATTTTGCCCGCCTCGCGACGCCGGAGCAGCTCTCCGAGGTCCTCTTCAGATACGGCACCCGGGATCTTCGTGCGATCGGTCACAAGGCCATCGCGGTGCAGAACGTGCACCGCCTCCTGCCGATCGTCGGACCCGAATACGCGCCTCCCGTGCTTCGCTCACTCGCCGCGGCGCTCCAGAATCACGGCAACGACCCGAATCCCGCCACCAGCGACCTGCCTTCCGATCGAACCTGGCGGGAGTTCCAGGCGATGCTTGGAGAGATCCCGAAGACCTGGAAACAGGGCCGTCGGGACGACGCCGCACGCAATGAGCTCGTCCGCACGCTTCGCGAGGTCTCGGAGCTCGACGCGGGCCGGGCGGTGATCGACCTCCTGAAACACGGTGTGTCCACCGACTCGATATGGGAGGGTCTCTTCGCCACCGCCGCGGAGCTGGTGTTGAGACGGCCGACGGTGGTCCCGGTGCACGCTCAGACATCCGCCAACGCGTTTCACTATGCGTTCCGTCACGCGCGAGCCGAAACAACGCAGCTTCTGGCGCTCTTGCAGTCGGCGGCTTTCATGCCGGCCTTCCGGCGCCGCGTTCGCAACACGCGACCCGATCTGCGCATCGATGAGTTGGAACCTCTCGCGGTCTCCGGCAACGGCGCGGAAGCGTTGCGCGAGGCATTCTCCGAACTGCCGCACGATCGCACCTCCGGCGCTCGTAAAGCATTGCACTACCTGCAACACGGCGGCTCCGCAGACAGGTTCGTTGCCAGCGCACGCCGGCAACTGGCTCGCAATGGCCGGCAGTCCCACGACTACAAGTTCACGGAGGCCGCCCTGGAGAACTACAGGGAAATGTCGCCCACCGCGTGGCGGGACCGAATTCTGTCCGCCTCGATGGCATACTTCATAGGGTCCGCAACGGCGCCGAGCCCCGTTGCTCAAGAGGCGCTGCAGTTGCTTGGTTAGACAGCTGGACGATTGCCGTTCTGTACGAGGGTCGCCCGTCCACGATTATGGTCTCCCATGGCGCGGAATTGACCTCGATCGCGGGATCCGCCCGGGTTCGCTCTGCGACATCGGGAGGGGACTCGCCGGCTTCCTGCAGCAGCGCCAGGTCGATATCCATGTCGAGCAGGCATCGCCATGGCTCGTGCCTGTGAGCCATGTTCCAGGAGATGATTTTCATCGTGCTTGGCGCCTCGGGGTAAACGGCGGCTCAGAGTTTGCCACCGGTGTACATTACAGCCCGGGATCCATCTCCACCGATTTCTGTTTCGGTTCCGGCAGTTTCTCAGGCTCACGGCGCTTGTCAGCAGCTTCGTCTCCCGTTCCGGAAGGCCGCTCAAGTACCCCTTCCAGGCCACGCCCGGGGCATCGGTCGCAGACTGCTTGAGCGTTTCCAGTCTCTCGAGGATAGCCGGCTCGCCGCCGCCAGACTCTCGGCGGTCGCTGCGTCAAGCCGGTTACTCTCGGCTACCGGGGAAGCGAAAACTCCTACACCACCTCAGGGGACACAACCCTAGTTTTCCGTTTAATCCCCAATCGAAGGCCTCGGCGGATGCTTACCATTCGAAGGTCCAACACGACTTTCCCGCGCCGGGCCCCGTCGCCGCCGCGAAACGGCGGAACTCGGCCACGGTCACCTCGTACTTGCCCACCGCCAGACTGTAGTCGATCCGCACCGCATGCCGAGGACGCTTGTCGCTACGGCCGCCTTCATCCGAGGACGGTGAACCCATCGTGAAGGTCCCCTCGGGCAGCATCACCATCTCCGGGCATTCCACGCAGTCCCGGAACACCCCGCCTGGTTCCGGTACCACCCGTGTTTCCTCCAGTGTGATTTTTTCTGGTTTCGTGATTCTGGACGCCGGGCTATCATTGAGCCCGGATCGTGGAGATGTCAGCTGACTATCGGCATAGGCACTCTTTGGGGAGAAATGCCATGAAAAAATTCTTGAACATCGACCGCCGCCGGTTTCTGAGTACGGCAGGGGCGGGGATTGCAACGGCGGCCACGTTGCCTTGGCTGGACCCCAGCGTGGCTCTCGCGGCCGGCGGCACCTTGACGGTAGCGCTGCCCAACAACCCGACCACCTTCGATCCGGCCAACCAGAGAAACCACGACGCCATGGCCATGTCGCAAGTGGTCTTCGAGAACCTCTACGAGGTCGACGTTAACGCCGAGCCCCAACCGATGCTCGCCGTCGGGCACCAGGTCGCCGACGACGGGATGACTTGGTGGTTCGACCTTCGGGACGACGTCGTCTTCCACAACGGGCAGAAGATGACGGCGGAGGACGTCAAGTACAGTTACGATTGGATTCTCGACCCCAAGAACAAGGCGAGGCGGCGATCGGTCTGGACGCGGATCAAGAATATCGTCGTCGAAAGTCCCACCCGCGTGCGCTTCGAGATGGCTCAGCCTTATGGAACGATGCTGTACTACATGACGAAGTACATGGGCATATTCCCCAAGGGCTCACGCGAAGAGCACGGTGCGGCCGCCTTCACGTCCAACCCGGTTGGACTGGGGACCGGCCCCGGCATATTCGTCCGGGCGCGCAAGAACGACTATGTCGAGTTCAAGCGCAATCCGAACTACTGGCGCAAGGGCGTGCCGGCGTGGAACAAGCTGATCGCCCAGGTGGTTCCCGAAAACGCGGTGCGGGTCGCTTATCTGATAACCAATCAGGTACAGGTCATCAGCGCGCCGCCTCCGCGCGAATTCGTGCGCCTGAAAGATTTGCCCGGCATTCAAGGCGACAGCAAGGTTTCAATCGGCGGCCGGTGTTTCATCGGCATCAACAACAATAGGCCGCCGTTCGACGACCTCAACTTTCGCAAGGCCGCGACCCATGCGATTGACCGGCAGAAAATCGCCGATCAGTTTTACGGTTTGCTCGAACCCTCGGCCTTGCCCATGGGCAAGGACTCCCCGTGGTTCAGCGAGGAAGCCAACGCGATGATGGATTTCGATCTCGCTCTGGCCAAGGATTACCTGGCGAAGTCGAAGTACGCGAAAGGCGCGGAGTTCGATCTGCTACTCCCGGCTCAGCCCTATCTGGTCGATGTGAAGGACGCCGCGCTGATCGTGCAGGCGCAATTGAAGGAAAACCTTGGGGTCAAGGTCAACCTGCAGGTGCTCGAAACGGGGCAGGTCATCGGCGACATGATCCGCGGCAACTTCTCCGCCGGGATCGTCGTTTTCATGACGCCGGCCGACCCGATCGAACGGTCCTTCTACACAGGCCAAATCCTGGCCAAGGGGTACGGTTACAAGAACCCGGCGTTCGATGCTGCGGTCGACGACTATTATGCCACGGTCGACCCAGCCAAGCAGAAGGATATCCTGGACCGCCTGTTCAAGATCGTCGGCAAGGACAGTCCGATTTTCTATCTCGGTGTCCCCCATGCGGCGAATTTGTGGCGCGAAGATGTGAAGGGATTCAAGATCAACGCGGCAATAACGATGCGGCTGCGCGACGTCGACCCCGGGGCAGGATAGGTTTTCCCGCCCGGGGGTTAAGGCCGCATGTTGTGGGACTTGCTGCGTCGGACCGTCTTCTCCGCCTTCGTCCTGTTGCTGGTCTCCTTGGCGCTTTTCTACCTGACCCGGGCGGTTCCCGGCTCGCCGGCGATCATCGTGCTGGGCATCGAATCGCTGCCCGAGGAGCTCAAGGCCTTCGATCACGATCATGGGCTCGACCGTCCGCTGCTTGAGCAATTCGCGACCTGGTTCAGCAACACGCTCACGGGCGATCTCGGAAATTCCTACATGACCGGCCAGCCGCTGGCCGAGGAGCTTGTCGAGACGGTCCCGATCACACTTGAGCTGGTCATCCTGTCGATCGCCTTCGCCATCGTGGTCGGCGTGCCGATCGGCATGATTTCGGCGTTCAAGTCGGGGCGTACGGTAGATACGCTATCCAGGCTGTTCGCGGTCCTCGGGGTTTCCATACCCAGCTTCTGGCTCGGCCTGATCCTGATCGTCTATGTATCGGTCGGGCTCGGCTGGTTTCCGCCCGGCGGCTTCGTGCCATTCCCGCGAGACCCTGTCGCCCATCTACATTCGCTGGTGCTGCCGGTTTTGACGCTCGGCCTTCACTATGTCGCGGTGCTGAGCCGATTGACCCGCTCGAGCATGCTGGACGCGCTGTCGCAGGACTACATCCGTACGGCCCGTGCGATGGGTCTGAGCCAGCCGCTGATCTGGCTCTACGCCCTCAAGAACGCCGCGGCGCCCGTGGTGACCGTCAGCGCCATGGCATTCGGTTACAGTTTCGGCTGGGCGCTTATCATCGAGCACGTGTTCAGTGTTCCCGGAATGTCGCGCGCCTTGCTCAACGCCATACAGGAGCGCGACTACCCGACGATCCAGATGGTCGTTCTGGTGATCACGGCGGTCTTCATCACCGCGAATTTGGCCGCTGACGTGCTCAACCGGGCGCTCAACCCAAAACTCAAGGCGGCGTCCGAATGACCGTCTCGGCGAGCGAGACGGCCCCGCGTTCCCGCCGCCGGTCCGCCGTCGCGCACCTGCTGGCGGAGAACCTTATCGGCTGCCTTGGCGCACTGATCGTGTTCGCGGTCGCCGTGATGGCGGTTCTGGCGCCTGTCTTGTCGCCTTACGATCCGACCGTCATGGATCCCGGAGCCAAGCTGCTGCCGCCCGGATTGGAGCACTGGATGGGCACCGATCATGTGGGGCGGGATCTGTTGAGCCGGGTCATCTGGGGCGCGCGGCCCTCGTTGCTGGTTGGCGTCGGCGCGATCATGATCGGGCTGCCGATCGGGGTCGCGGTCGGGCTTCTGGCCGGCCTCTATTACGGCAGCCTGCTCGATCAGGCGCTGATGCGCTCGATGGAGATACTTTCCTCGATTCCATTGCTGATCTGGGCGATCGCGGTGGTCGGCGTGCTTGGCGTCAAGTCGTTGGCGGTCGGCCCGTTCGTCTTGTCCAACGAGACGAAGATCATCGTTCTCATCGGCATCCTGTTCGTGCCGGTGCTGGCACGGATTACCCATTCGGTCGCCGCGGCCGAGGCCAAATCCGATTACGTGCGGGCACGGCGCGTTCAAGGGGCCGGCGATCTGACGATCATGGTGAGCGATATCTTGCCCAATTGCCTGTCGCCGCTGATCGTGCAGGCGACACTCCTGATCGCGGCCGGGGTCCTCATCGAGGCTTCGCTCAGCTTCATCGGCCTCGGCGTGCAGCCGCCGCAACCGAGTTGGGGCGGAATGCTGTCCGAGGCACGCAATTTCATCTTCAGCGGCGAATGGTGGATGTCGTTGTTTCCCGGGGTCGCCATCTCGTTGACCGTGGTCGGATTCAACCTGTTCGGCGACGCCTTGCGCGATTACCTGGATCCGCGCCGGACCACGGGTTCCCGGCTGCTCGGGTAGTGGGCGAATCCCTGCTCGACGTCGCGGAGTTGCGGGTCGCCTTCCCGGTCGGGGGCGCCATGGCCGAGGCTGTGCGCGGCGTGAACTTCACGATCGAGACAGGCGAAGCGGTCGGGTTGCTCGGCGAGTCGGGTTCGGGCAAGAGTGTGAGCGCCCTTGCCGTGATGGGCCTGATCACGCCGCCGGGCCGAATCACCAGCGGTTCCATCCGCTTTGCCGGACGCGACCTGTTGGCCCTTGGCGAGACGGAGATGCGCACGATCCGCGGGGGCGAGATCTCGATCGTGTTTCAGGACCCGCTGACGGCGTTCAACCCCGCCTTCAGGGTGGGTCGCCAACTGCTGCATGTGATCCATGCCCACGAGTCCCAGTCCGCGGCCAAGGCCCGTCGCCGCGCCCTGGAGGTTCTCGACATGGTCGGTCTTCCCGATCCGCCGCGGGTGATGATGAGCTACCCCCATGAACTGAGCGGCGGCATGCGCCAGCGCGCCCTGATCGGCATGGCGCTCGCCTGCCGGCCGCGGCTTCTGATCGCCGACGAGCCGACCACCGCGCTCGATGTGACGATCCAGGCCCAGATCGTCGAGTTGTTCGGCCAATTGCGGCGCGAACTCGACCTCACCTTGCTGTTCATCACCCACAATCTCGATTTGATGGCCGAGCTGTGCGATCGGGCGATCGTGATGTACGCCGGCACCGTCGTCGAGGCCGGCGATATCGAAGACCTGTTCGCCAAGCCGGACCACCCCTACACGCGGATGCTGATCGATTGCGTGCCGCGTCTCGATGACCAACGCCATGAGCTGACCTTGATCCCGGGCATGCCGCCGCCCCTTGGCGCCGTCCCGGAGGGTTGTCCGTTCGAGCCGCGCTGCCCGTCGGCCGTCGACCGGTGCCGCGCCAGCCGCCCGGTCGAACAGCGGGCCGGCGGACATCGTGTCGCCTGCTGGGAAGCCCGGGTCTAATGGGAAACCAGGGTGTGAATTCCAGCCCGCTGCTCGAACTCCGCGAGGTCACGAAGGACTTCCCGCTCGAGCGCAACCGGCTGATGCGCTTGCTCCGCCCCGCGCGGACGTTGCGCGCCGTCGACCGGGTCAGCCTCAGCGTGGACAAGGGCGAGGTTATCGGCCTGGTCGGCGAAAGCGGCAGTGGCAAGACGACGACGGCACAATTGATCGTACGATTGTTTCAAGTGAGCGCCGGGACGATTCGCTATCGCGGCGAGGACATCACCCAAGCGTCGGGGCGCGCGCTCAGACCGTTCCGACGGCGAGTCCAGATGGTGTTCCAGGACAGCCAATCGGCGCTCAACCCCCGCAAGACGGTGCGGCGCGCGCTGATCGAGGCGTTGCGGTTGCGGTACGGCCGGGCCCCCGACCTGGAGGACCGCGCAGTCGAATTGCTGGCGGACGCCGGGCTTGGCCCCGAGATTTTGGCGCGCTATCCCCATGCGTTGTCCGGTGGACAGCGTCAGCGGGTCGGCATTGCCCGCGCCCTGGCGATGGAGCCGGAGTTCATCATCGCCGATGAGCCGGTATCCGCCCTCGACGTCTCGCTGCAAGCACAGATCATCAATCTGTTGAAGGAACTCCGCGCCGAGCGTGGCCTGACGATGCTGTTCATCAGCCACGACCTGGCGCTGGTCAACCATTTGTGCGACCGGGTCGCCGTCATGTATGCCGGCGGCATCGTCGAGACCGGATCGCCCGACAACGTGCTGAAGGCCGCCGCCCACCCCTATTCGCGGGCCTTGATCGCCGCCGTGCCGAGGGGCCTGGAGCATCGTCGAGACGGTAGGCCACCGCTGCCCGCCGCGAAGTCGGAGCGTTTTGGCAAGGGATGTCCGTTCGCGGCTCGGTGTCCCGAGGTGATGACAACCTGCCGTTCCGTCGCGCCCCAGTTGAAGCCGCTCACACCAACCCACAGCGCGGCCTGTCACCTGCTCGACTCCCCATGAAGGAAGGACGATTGGTGTCCCAAAGACAGACATACCGTGTCGGCGTCGATATCGGCGGCACATTCACCGATATCGTTTTGCTCGGCAGCGGCGGCTCGGTGGACATCAAGAAGGTCCCTTCGACCCCTGACGATTACGGGCGCGGCATCGTGCTCGGGCTCAAGGAACTGCTTGACGAGATCGGGGCATCGTCGGCCGATGTCGAGGGCGTGGGACACGCGACCACGGTCGCCACGAATGCCATTCTCGAGGACAAGGGCGCAAAAACCGGCCTCATTACGACACACGGTTTTCGGGATGTCTTGGAGATCAGACGCATTCGAATTCCCGAGCTGTACAACCTCGACTATGAGAAGCCCAAGCCCCTTGTTCCACGCTGGTTGCGGGCCGAGGTCGTCGAGCGCATGGGCCCCGGCGGCGAGGTGCGCGTGCCGCTGGACGAGGGCACGGTGCTGGCCGCCGCCGAGCTACTGCGAGACGCGGGCGTCGAGGCGGTGGCGATCGCGCTGTTGCACTCGTACGCCAATCCGGCACACGAGCGGCGAATCGCCGAACTCATCCGGGAAGTCTTGCCGGCGGAAGTCTACATCAGTTGCTCGCACGAGATCCTGCCGGAAATTCGCGAATACGAACGCACCAGCACCACGGTCGTGAATGCCCTTCTCGGTCCTGTCGTGGCCCAATACCTTCAGTCGCTTGCAAACCAGCTCGATGACATCGGCATTCGGCGACGGTTGCAGATCATGCAATCGAACGGCGGTCTGATGAGCGCGGCGTCGGCGATCGCCAAGCCGGCCTGCATTCTTGAATCGGGTCCGGCCGCGGGCGTGATCGCCGCCGCCCGCGTTGCCGATCTCGTCGGCGTGTCCGACCTGATCACCCTCGACATGGGAGGCACCACCGCCAAGGCATCGATGATCGAAGGCGGCATGCCGGTCAAGACCACCGAGTACGAGGTTGGCGCCGGTATCAACCTGTCGAGCAAGCTCATTCAGGGCGCCGGCTATGCGGTCAAACTGCCGATCATCGACCTGTCCGAGATTGGCGCCGGTGGCGGCAGTCTCGTTTGGTTCGACAAGGGCGGCCTGCTGCAGGTCGGCCCCCAGAGTGCCGGCTCCGTGCCCGGTCCCGTCTGCTATGGGGAAGGTGGCTCGCAGGCGACTCTGACCGACGCTTTGGTCATACTAGGCTACCTCAATCCGGATTATCTGATCGGCGGCGCCTTGCCACTCGATGCCGAGAGAGCCCGGAGGGCCGTCGAGGACCAGATCGGCAAACCTCTTGAAAGACCGATTCTCGAGGCGGCCAGCGGCGCCTTCACGGTCGCGATCGCGAACATGACCCGTGCGGTGAAAGCCGTCTCCACTTACCGCGGGCGCGATCCGCGCGAATTCACCTTGTTCGCTTTTGGCGGCAACGGTCCGGTCGTTGCGTTCGAGATTGCCCGTTCCCTTGAGATGAACCGGGTGTTGGTACCGCCGAGTCCGGGCGTTTTCAGCGCCTGCGGCCTGTTGCTGTCGGACATCGAGCACGAAGTTCTGCAGACGCTTTATGGCAAGTTGGGCGAAATCGAGGCGGTCGAGCTCAAGGACGCCTATGTCCGGCTGGAGGCTGAAGCCAGAAATCTCCTCGACCAGGAGGGATACGCGCCCGACGAGGTGGAAATCATGCGCTACGCCGACCTGCACTATCACAAACAGGCGTTCGAGCTGACCTTGCCGGTCAGCGGCACCGGTGACAGCGTGCCCGATCTCGACCGGATCGTTAGCGATTTTCACGCCGAGCACCAGCGCACGTACGGGCACATGGCTGAAAACGATCCGGTCGGTTTGGTCAACGTACGGGTGGTCGGGCGGGTTGCCGCCCACAGCGAGAAAGCCGTCGATCCGGATTTGCTCGTTGCCCCGCGGGGCGCCGCGCATCGCGCGCCTGGCGAGCGCATGGCCTACTTCGGACCGGAACACGGGTTGCTGGCCACGCCGGTGATGGCTCGCAGCGATTTGGTCGGCCGTATGCTCGAAGGTCCGCTGATCATCGAGGAATACGACTCCACCTGCGTCATTCCGCCCGGCTGTCAGGCGACGGTCGACGCCTCGGCCAACATCGACATACGCATGGGAGCTTGACCGATGAACGATCGCATCGATCCCATTACCCTCGAAGTCATCAAGAACGCCCTCGGCACGATCGCCGATGAGATGGCGCTGGTGGTCATGCGGACGGCCTATTCCAACATCATGCGCGATTCGATGGATTACTCGACCGCGCTGTGCGACCGGGATGGTTGCTCCATCGCCCAAGGGCTCACGAACCCGATACATCTCGGTTCCTTCCCCGACGCCATGCGCAGGGTCGTGGCCGAGCACAAAGAGACCATGGAGCCCGGCGATGTCTTTATCTTCAACGACCCTTACGGGTCCGGCGGCATGCATCTGCCCGATATCTTCATCATCAAACCGGTGTTCGTGGACGGGCAGCTCGAGGGATTTGCCGGGACCCTGGGGCATCAGTGCGACATCGGCGGCATCGCGCCCGGCAGCATGGCCGTCTTCGCAACCGAGATCTACCAGGAAGGGCTACGCATACCGCTGTTGAAGCTCTATGAGGCGGGAAAGCCGAATCAAGCCATCTTCAGCATGATCAAACAGAACGTGCGGGTTCCGGTGCTGGTGATGGGCGACCTCCGCGCCCAGCTCGCCGCCTGCGACAGTGGGGAACGCGCGCTTGCCCAGCTTATCGACAAATATGGCGCGGCCGAGTTCCGCCGCTATGTCGAAGAGTTGCACAACTATGCGGAACGGCTCATGCGCCAAGAGATCGCCGCTCTCCCCGACGGGGTGTACGAGTTCGAGGACTGGTTGGATGGCCTGGGCGACGATCCACAACCGATCCGGTTCAAGGTCGCCGTCACGATTGCCGACGACGGCGTTACGATCGATTGGGCCGGCTCGTCCAAGCAGGTCAAAGGGGCGATCAATCAGCCGCTGCCGACTACGAATTCCATGTGCTACCTGGCGGTGCGCTGCGCGGTACGCGCGCCGATTCCCAATTGCGAGGGCTACATGCGGGCGATCAAGGTGATCGCGCCTTTGGGTTCGGTCACCAACCCGACCGAGCCGGCCGCCTGCGCGGCCCGCGGCATTACGGCCTACCGCATGCTCGATACGATGTTCGGCGCGCTGGCGCAGGTCGTGCCCGAAAGTGTCCCCGCCGCGTGCGAGGGGGGGCCTTCGGCAATCATGATTGGCGGCCAGCACGAGGGCGAGCCGTTTGTCGCGGCCGCCGGTATGCTTGGCTGCTGGGGTGGCCGGCGCAACAGCGACGGACTCGAGGGCCTGTCGAATCCGGGAGCCAACCTGAGCAACACCCCGGTCGAGATCTTCGAATCCCAGCAACCGCTTGAAATCACGCGCTACG
Source organism: Alphaproteobacteria bacterium (assembly GCA_965261985.1). GTDB lineage: Bacteria > Pseudomonadota > Alphaproteobacteria > Bin95 > Bin95 > Bin95. Next base: position 425,787 of record OZ253490.1, on the reverse strand, counting down.
GCTTCGTCGAAAACTCGGGTGGGCCGGGCCGCTCTCGGGGTGGCCACGCGCTGGTCCGCGAGTACCGTCTGCTGGCCGAGGAAGCGGTGTTGACCTTGCGCACGGACCGCCGCGCGATTCTGCCCTATGGCCTTTATGGCGGCCTGCCCGGCACCCCTTCCTATAACATCGTCAACCCGGGACCGAACCAAAGGATCCTGCCGGTTTGCCCCACGGAGCACATTCCCATCAAGCGCGGCGACATATTCTGCCATATCTGCCCCGGCGGCGGAGGCAATGGAGATCCGCTCGAACGCGATCCCGAAAAGGTGTTGGACGCCGTGCTCAACCAGATGATCACCCGGGGCTACGCCTTCGACGTCTACGGCGTGGCCATCGGCGCCGATGGCGTCGACCGGGAGGCGACCGAGGAGCGCCGGTCCGAGCTCGGGGCGGCGGCGCCGGACGAGCCGGCCAATCTGCGTCATTTCCACCAGTCGATCGGCGTCAAGGGGGCGTAGAGGACACGTCATGGCAGGACCCTTTCGGCCGGCCTGGGTCGAGATCGATCTCGGCGCCATCGCCTACAATGTGCGCCTGACACGCGAATTGATCGGACCCAAGGTAAAGCTCTTCGCCGTGTGCAAGGCCGACGCCATGGGATGCGGCCTGATCCCGGTTGCCCGTACGATGGCCGCGGCCGGAGCCGACGCATTCGCGGTCAGCGATCCCGATGACGTGCCAAAGCTAAGAAGCGCCGGCCTGACGCTGCCGGTCTTCCTGTTTGCGTCAACGCTTCCGGAACAGGCGGCGCAGGTCGTGGCGCTGGGGGCGATCGTGGCGGTGCATGATTTTCCGAGCCTCGAGGCATTTGCCGCCCTTGATCGGCCGGTGGAGGCCTTTATCAAGATCGACTGCGGCATGGGCCGGCTGGGCTTTACCGAGGGCCAGTGGCGAAGTGCTTTCGAGGCCGCTCGGGAAGCACCCATGTTACGGGTCAAGGGCCTCTACACGCACATGAGCAAACCTGAGGATCGCGAGATCACCCGTGACCAGGCCGCCCGATTTGAACGCGCCTGCGCCGATGCCACCGCAATGGGACTCCGCGACCTCGAAAAGATTGGGGCGAGCAGCCGGGTCGTCCTAGGCTATCCCGAGTACCATTATACAGCGGTCGATCCGGGTCGGTTGCTGCTCGGCATGCTGTCCCCGCCGTGGGCGCACATGTTGCCACTGCGCCCGGCGGTGAGCGCGGTCAAGAGCCGGATCATACAACTTCAACACCACCCGGCCGGCGCCACCCTGGGAATCGGCTACGGGCAACCGATTGCGAGCGATCGGCCGCTTCGAACCGCGGTCGCGCCGATCGGCTTCCACGACGGCCTCAACCATGCGCCGCCTCTGGGGGAGGTGCTGGTTTGCGGCCGCCGCGCGCCGGTGCTCGGTCGGCGGAGTATCGAGCACTCGCTTATCGACGTAACCGAGATACCGGAATCAGAAGTTGGATCCGAAGTCGTGCTGCTCGGCCGCCAAGGCGACGAAGAGATCACTGGCGACGAGCTTGCCGACAGTATCGGTCTGCCACTGCTCGAACTCCTGCCGCGGCTCGCCCGCAACGCGCGCCGGATCTATGTCGAGTGAAGGGCTCCCGTTTGAACGCGTAACGGTTGAATGGTTCCCGAATGCGGCGGCCTTAAGATTTTCTCGTCACCCGCGCGCAGGCGGGAGTCCAAGTCCGGCAACCGCATAGACCCCCGCCTGCGCGCGGGTGACGGAAAGGTGGTGGCAGTCGTCAGGACTGTTTTCTCCAACTTACCCAAGTCGAACGCTTCATACGGAATCCGTATTATACCCGCTGGCCGATACGGTCAGGCCGAGAGCGTCGTCGAGTTCACGGTAGGCGAGCAGACGCGCGTAGGTCGTGACCCGTGAGCCGAGGAACTTCAGCTTCAAGCGGCGGTCGAAATAAGGCCGGATTGGGCAGCGATCCGTTTCACCCTCCGGGTTCCGCATCCAGCCTGCCCTTCACCCGATCTAAGACACTGATTATTATATCAGAATCAGACGCAATCCGCACCAGATGGATTGGTCACTTGGGAAATGCGGGCTGATACTCCCGAGCCGTGAAAGACGACGGAGGCGGGCCGGTTTCAGACCCGCCCGTCCCTGTCCCGAAAGGACACTAGCGAGGCGTGGACGAGTCAATTCAATCGCTTTTCGATATGAGGCATCCCGAACCGTCGGCTCATCTGCCCCCGTCCAGTTTGGCAAGAGTTTGGGCTATCCGTGCCACGCCGTATTCGATTTCCTCGACCGGGGAATTGATCAGCAGCCGCAGGTGACCCTCTCCCATGGCGCCGAAGGCGGACCCTGGAGCCGTCGCAACCCTTCCTTCCTCAAGTAGATATTCGGACATATCGACGGACGACATTCCGAAGCGTTTGATATTGGGAAACGCAAAATAGGCGCCCTGCGGTTTCCCACAGGTTACGCCCGGAATACTCCCCAGCCCCTCGACCATCGCGTTTCTCTGCTTTTCGTAGTTTTGTACGATTTGCCATATGGGGAGATCTCCCTGCGCCAGGCTATCGCCGAGAACCGCGGCGGCGCCGGCTTGCGCAAACGATACCGGGCAGCCCACTGTGCGGGAATGAACCGCTTGGATGGCCCTGATGATGTCCTTGTCGGCCACGATCCATCCAATACGCCATCCGAACATGTTGTAAATCTTGCTTACGGTCTGGATGGTGATGGTCCGCTGCCACATGCCGTCGAGGGACGCGAGGCTGATGTGTTTGCGGCCATCGTAGGTGAAATACTCATAGGCCTCGTCGACAATGACCAGGAAATTGAACTCCTGCGCAAGTTGCGCGATGGCCTCGAGGTCGGACCGGTCGAGAACCCGTCCCGTGGGGTTGTCGGGATTGCACAAGATGAGCAGCTTGGTTCGCGCCGTGACCTTGTCGCGGAGTCTGTCGATGTCGAAGCCAAAACCGTTCGCCTCGATCCAAGGAACCGGAACGGGTGTGGCGCCGGCAATCCGGATAATAGGCTCGAATGAAAACCAACCGGGGTCATCCACCAGGGCTTCATCGTCCCGATCGACCAAGGCGAGAATGGATGAGAAGAGACCTTCCATGCCGCCCAAAGTGGTGATGATATCGGTTTCCGGATCGGCTTCGATGTCGTTCTCGTTGTGTAACTTTCGCGCGATGGCTTGCCGCAACTCGATCAGGCCTTTGGAATCTGTGTAATAGGCGGCGTCGTCACTTGCGAGCATTTCAATTGCAGCTTCCTTCGCGCGTCTTGGCGTATCGCCTTTTGTTCCGAAATTTATGACCTCGATGCCTTGGCGACGGAGATCACGGACTCTGTTCATGATCGCGTGGGACACGGGAAGTTTGACGCCCTGCAACCTGGCGGCGAAGGTGACATCATTCACGTCTCGCTCTCCTCCGACGATGTCCGCAGTCCGTAACGCGGTGACGTTACCGGTGGTGACCGGCCCCCGCTGACTGGTCCAGTTTCGATGATAGTGCATTGACGGCTTCTCGGCCAAGCTGGTCGGCTGGCGGAGCGTAGCGGAGCCGGGCGGCCAGCTTGGCGGAACGATCGTCTCCGGAGCTGGCGGGCGGTATCCCAGGCTGCTGTGTGGGCGTACGGCGTTGTAATGGCGCCGCCAGGACTCGATGAGAACCTAGTGTCCTGTCATTCATCAAGTGTCGGATAAAGACGTTTCAACTTCACGCGGGCGTCGTCGGTGGTGAACTGCCAGTTGACCTTGCTCTGGATGCGGTCTCGGTCCGCCTGCCAAGCCGCGACCTCGTCGCGCAGGACCTCAAGGGAGGCGATGCGGCGGTTGAGGCACTGACGGGTCATGACGTTGAGTTCGACCTCGGCGACGTTGAGCCAACTGCCGTGCTTGGGCGTATAGACGAACTCGAAGCGGTTCCACAGGGCCTTGGCCTCGGCCGGCGGAAAGGCCTCGTAGAGGGCGCCGGGGCGGTGGGTGTTCAGGTTGTCCATCAACAGCGTGATCCTCTTGGCACCGGGGTAGCGCTCGGCGATGTCGTTGAGGAAGTGCGCCCAGTCGGTTTTGGTTCTGCGCGCCGTCACCTTGGTCATGCGCCGCCCGGCCAGGGGTTCGGTCGCCATGAACACGTTGCAGCTTCCGCAGCGTCGGTACTCGTAGTCCTCGCGCGCCGGGCGACCCGGCGCCGCGCGAACCGGTTCGCGTGTCTCGCTGACCAGTTGCCGGGGCGTCTCGTCCATGCACACCACCGGAAAGGTCGCATCGTAGGGACGCCGGTAGATGTCGAGTACCTTCTCCATCGCCGCGGCGAAGTCCGCGTTGCCCTGTGGGGGAATCACCCAGCCGACGCGTCGCCACGGCTTGATTGCGTTTTTTTTAGGACCCGGCGCACCGTCTCGTGCGACACACTGTCGATGTGGCCGAGCTCCACGACACGGTCCGCCAGCAACCGTAGCGACCACTGCGAGTAGCCCTCCGGCGGCTCGGCGCAGCTCAGTGCCACCAGGCGCGCCTCGAACTCGCCGTCGGCCTTGCGCACGTAGCTGGGACGGCGACCTTGTCGGCCGCCGAGCGCCGCCTCCATGCCCGCCTCGACGAAACGCTTCTTGACCCGATCCACCTTGCGCGCACTGATGCGCAGGATCTCGGCAATGGCCTCCCCGCGCGCCCGGTGCTCGTTGAACTCGCCCTCGTCGCAGTTGAGCAGGATCAGCGCGTTGATCACTTTCTGCGATTGATGCGAGCCCTTGCGCGTGACCCCCGCGAGCTCGTCCCGCTCCTCCTTCTCCAAGGTCACCACGTAACGCTTCATCCCGACCTCCTCGCCGTCGTTGGACGACGAGAAAGCTACCATAAAATATACGACATATCATGTATGACAGGACACTAGGCTTCCTTCAGGGTGCAAAAGATCTCTCCGTTCAGGAGCTCGTCGCGCAGTCGTGCGTTGAAGCTCTCGATGTAGCCGTTCTCCCAGGCGAACCCGGCTCGATGAAGGCGGTGCGGGCCCCTGTCCGACGTCAGCGCCTATGGGACAGGCTGAGCAGGTCCCGACGCCGGCACCCGTCCGAATAACCCCGCTTGCCCCCGTGGGCCCACAGGCCCCTCCCACGCGCAGGCCGTCGCCCCGCGCGGCTGGCGGCGGCCTGCGCGTGGACTACGGGGTCAAGCTACCACCGAGCCCGTGGTACATTCTTGCGCCGCCACGCCGGTACAATTTTGCGCCGCCGTTGACAGTTACCGTTTCTTGATCAATCGCGTTGACGCGCGCGTTGCACAGGACCTGTTCCGCTGGCGGCATTGAGTGGGGTAGAGTGTGGGGGAATAGTTCCGTTGAAATAAATATTTTCAATAATAATAGAGTGTTACCAGGGATAATAAGGGCTCTGTTGCAAAGTCCGTCTGGTTGGTGACGTGTCTGCGTTATCTGCTGCGAGGGGTTGAGGCATGAGCGACTTCAAGGGACGTCACTTCCGGGGGGAGATCGTGCTCTGGGCCGTGCGCTGGTACTGCCGGTACCCGATCAGCTACCGCGATCTCGAAACGATGATGACCGAACGCGGCGTCGCGGTCGACCACTCCACGATCTATCGTTGGGTGCAACGGTTCGCACCGGAGATGGAGAAACGTCTGCGCTGGCAGTGGCGCCGGCCGCAGTCGCGGAGTTGGCGCATCGACGAGACCTACATCAAGGTCCGTGGCAAGTGGGCGTATCTGTACCGGGCGGTGGACAAGCTCGGGAACACGATCGATTTCTATCTCTCGGCGACCCGCAACACCAAGGCAGCGAAGAGATTTCTCGGCAAGGCGCTGAGAGGATTGAAGGAGTGGGAGCAGCCCGAGGTGCTCAACACCGACAAGGCGCCGACCTATGCCGCTGCCATCGCGGAGCTCAAGGCCGAGGGGAAATGCCCAAAGGACACGAGGCACAGGCAGGTGAAATACCTCAACAACGTCGTCGAGGCCGACCACGGCAAGCTCAAGCTTCTGATCCGGCCCGTGCGCGGGTTCAAGACCTTGAAGACGGCCTATGCCACGATCAAGGGCTTCGAGGTGATGCGCGCATTGCGCAAAGGCCAGGCCGGGATTTTCAACTTCCAGGGCGGCATTGTCGGCGAGGCCCGGATCGTCGAGCGCGCCTTCGGCGTCGGTCCGTGCGCTCTGACCGAGGCCATGACATTGCTACAGGACCGTCTGGCCAATGCAGAAGCATGACGCCAGCACGATTGTCGTCCTGACCTGATTCACCCCTTCGCCAAGTTTGCAACAGAGCCGGCGGAACAGCCTCGCATGGGAAAAGGCGCGCCTGGGCAACGACCCCTTCGACCCGGAGTTGCCGGCCGACGGGGAATTCGCACCCCGCCATGACATCTCATGACATTTCATGACACTTCGCATGGGGTCCCTGCGGCCCGAAGGCGCGCCCCGATGGAAGCGCATGGAGCGGGAACCGAAGCACAACCGTCGCCCCGGCCCCCGAGCCGGGGACAATCCGGAGCCTCTATGCAGCAGTGCCCAGGCCCGTTGGCGGGCCCTTCAGTTCGACGGTGTTTCCGTCCGGGTCGCGGATATAGATGGACGGACCGGTGCCTTCGGCGCCGTAGCGCGGGAGCGCTGCCTCCGTCTCGATGCCGTGCTCCGCCAGGTGGGCACGGAGGCCCGACTCGTCGAAGGGCGTAACGCGCAGCGCAAAGTGGTCCATATTGGCGCCCTCCGGGTCCGGTTCGCCGGGCACGAGGTCGATCAGGCTTGCGCCGGCGCGCAGCTGCACCAGGCCGATCGCTTCCAGCCGACGCTCCTCCCGGCAGCCGAGCACGCCGGTATAGAAGGCCAGCGCCGCCTCCATGTCGCGGACCCGGAGCACGACATGGTCCAGATTGCGGATGCGAAATCTCACCGGTCTGCCCTCCCCTCGGTCTGTGTCGTGCCCCATATTGGGGCCTGAAGGAGGATGTGTCATGGATGCCGAGACCATTCTTGACGCGGCGCTGGCGGTTGCCGCCGAACGCGGATGGCGGCAGGCGACGCTTTCCGATATTGCAGCGCACGCAGGATGCGGCCTGGCGGATGTCTATCGCCGCTTCCCGTCGAAAGGCTCGATAGCGAGGGCAGCGCTCGCGCGTGTCGATGCGGCAGTGCTCTCGGAGACCGAGCTTGGCGACGGGGCATCTTTCCGAGACCGGCTCTTCGATCTGCTGATGCGCCGATATGACGCGCTCAAGCCGCATCGCGGAGCGGTCGAAGCGCTTTGGCGGGATTTGCCGCGCGATCCGCTTGCGGCTGCGCCGCTGGCGCCGGCTCTTGCCCGGTCCATGGCCTGGATGCTGGAAGCTGCCGGCGCGCCGCCGCGCATGCCCTTCGGCCTGCTGCGGGTGAAGCTGCTCGCCGGAATCCACCTCTCCGTCATGCGGGTCTGGCTGCAGGACGACAGCGAGGATCTCGGCCGCACCATGGCCAGGCTCGACAAGGCCCTGAAGCGATGGGCGCCGGTGCTGGAAGGGCGGCGTTGCAGGGAAAATTTTTGCAGCGCACAAAAAAACACTTGACGCTGCACCGCAGCATAACAATATTGCGCTTGCGAGACGATGCCCGCGGCCTTCTGCGGCAGCCGGCTCCCGAGACAGGAACGGAGACAAAAAAAGCGATGTACAAGATGCCCTTTGCCGATTTCGACCCGGCCCGGTTGATGGCCGATTTCAAGATTCCGGCGTTCGACGCCGAGGGCGCCATGGCGCTGCACCGCAAGAATGTCGAGGCCATGACCGCCGCCGGCCAGATGGCGTTCGAGGGCGCGGGCGCCTTCATGCGCCGCCAGGGCGAACTGGCGCGCGAGGCGGCCGAGGCTTCTGCGGCCAACATGAATATGTTCTTCGGCGATGCGAGCTTCGAGGACAAGACGGAGCGCAGTGCAGCGCTCGTCAAGGGCGCCTGGGAGTCCGCCGTTGCCGGAACGGGGGAACTGGCCGAGATGTCGGCCAAGACCGGCCGCGAGATCTTCGGGACGATCGACAAGCGCGTCCGCGACGCCATGGACGAAGCGGCTGCGATGGCAGTCCCGGCGGCCAAGCCTGCGGAAAAGGCTGCTCCCGCGAAGTCATAAGGCGCGTTGCTCCTCCCCTTCGCGCCGGGCCGCTCCCGCTAGGCAGGGGCGGCCTTTCTTTGTTGGCACGGTATATCCCTCCCGCGCGCCGCCCACATGCGCCAGCGGCAAGACGCCTCCGTTCCCATCGGCTATGGTCGGCAGGCCATGACGAACGATGTTCTGAACTTTCTGGGCGACCTGGTGCGCGAAGCGCGCGCGCGGGGAGCCGACGAAGCCGATGCGGTCGATATCGACAGCCGTTCGCTGGAAGCAACGGTCCGGTTCGGCAAGATCGAACATATGGAACGCTCCGAACTGCGCAAGACCGGCCTGCGAGTGCTGGTCGGGCGCCGCCAGGCGGTGGTCGCAAGTGCCGACCGGCAGCGGGAAACGGCGTCCGCGCTGGTCGAGCGGGCGGTCGCCATGGCGCGCGCGGCACCCGAAGACCCCCATGCCGGATTGGCGGAGCCGGCGCTTCTGGCCTCGGATTGGCCCGAGCTGGACCTCTACGACGCGGATGTGCCGGCTTCGGAAGAACTTGTCCGGAAGGCTGCGGAGGCCGAGGCGGCGGCGCTCGATGTGCCGGGCGTCACCAATTCGGAAGGCGCAGGCGCCGGCCGCAGCGAAACCCATGTCGCGCTCGTGTCGAGCAACGGATTTGTCGGCGGCTACCGAAGGTCGGGGTTCGGGCTGTCGGTGTCGGTCCTGGCCGGCGAAGGCACGGCGATGGAAAGCGAGTACGACTGGTCCCAGGCTGTCCATGCGTCCGACATCGCCGATCCGGCGGCATTGGGCCTGAGTGCAGGCGAGCGAGCGGTCCGCCGGCTGGGTCCGGTTAAACCGGAGACGGCCGTAATGCCGGTGGTCTTCGAGCAGCGCCTTGCAGGAAGGCTGGTCGGCGCGCTCGCCGGCGCCATCAACGGCGCTGCCGTCGCGCGCGGCACGAGCTTTCTCAAGGACGCAATGGGCGAGGCGGTGCTGAGAGACAACATGGCCCTGATCGACGATCCGGGCCGCCGGCGCGGCCTGGGCTCGCGGCCGTTCGACGCCGAAGGCCTGCCCTGCGAGCGCCGCGCCCTGGTCGAGAACGGGGTGCTCCGATCATGGCTGCTGGACTTGCGCTCCGCCCGGCAATTGGGCGTGCCGCCGACCGGCAATGCCGCCCGAAGCGCCGGTTCGGCGCCCGGTCCCACGTCTTCCAATCTTTACCTGGAGCCGGGGGGCCTGTCTCCGGAAGAGCTGATCGGCGAGATCGAAGCGGGCCTGTTCGTCACGTCCCTGATGGGACATGGCGTCGATCTCGTTGCCGGGCGATACAGCCAGGGCGCGGGCGGGTTCGCGATTCGCGGAGGCAAGCTCGCAGAGCCGGTGAGCGAAATAACGATAGCCGGAGATTTGCGCGACATGCTGCTCGGCCTCGATGCCGCCGACGATCTGGTATTCCGCGGCAGCGTGAATGCCCCCACATTGCGGGTCGATGCCATGACGGTCGGGGGGCGTTGAGGCGCGGTTCGGATTGCGCCCGTCAGCTGTCCAGCCGGGGCGCCCAGGGGATGCGGCCGAATTCGATGCCTTCCTCGTTGAGCGCCTGCGCCTCTTGCGGGGACGTCTCGCCATAGATCGCGTGACTGTCGGCCTCACCGTAGTGGATGCGGCGCGCCTCCTCGGCGAAGCGCGGGCCGACATAGTCGCAGTTTTCCTCGACCTTGCGGCGCAATTCCCGGAGTTCCTTCAGCATGGCCGCCTGCCGCGCCGACGGCTTGTCGGCAGTGCTGCCGGAGCCCTTGGGCGCGACATTGGGAGTCATTAGGCTTTTGCGGACCGAATTGTCGCTACAATGCGGGCATATCACCTTGCCTTCCGCGACTTGCGCATCGCAGGCGGCACTGTCGCGGAACCAAGCCTCGAACTCGTGCTCGTTGTTGCAGTTGAGCCGGTAAACGATCATGATTCACATATAATGTCATAAAGGGACGGATGCCAGTCTCTGCTTGGATCGCGCGCTTCGCCGGACTCGTGCCACCGGCCGCTCCTGTACTCGATCTCGCCGCTGGCGGCGGGCGCCATACGCGGTTCTTCGCCGCCCGAGGCCATCCGGTACTCGCTGTCGACAGGGACATCTCTCGACTGCCGGGCGGCCTTGCCTGGGACCTCGAAGACGGCCGTCCGTGGCCGTTTCTCGAACGACGTTTCGGGGCGGTCGTGGTGGTCAACTACCTTCACCGCCCGACGCTCGACGTTACGGTTTCACTGGTCGCGCCGGGCGGCCTCCTGCTCTACGAAACATTTGCCGAGGGTCACGAAGCCTTCGGCCGGCCCCGCAATCCGGATTTCCTTCTGCGGCCGGGCGAACTTCTCGACGCCGTGCATGGCCGCCTGGTGGTTCTGGCCTATGAGCACGGGCAGGTGGAAGGGCCAAGGATGGTTCAGCGCATCGCCGCAATCGATCCCGGCGGCCGCCCGGATGCCTCGACCTCCATTTCGACATCCCGGTAGACCTTGGCGGAGAGCATCAGGCCGAAGCCGATCTGGAGCGTCAGCATCGCCGTGCCGCCATAGGAGATGAAGGGCAGCGGCACGCCGACCACCGGGATCAGGCCGGCTACCATGGCGATATTGGCGAAAGCGAACAGGAAGAAGGTGAAGGTGACGCCGAAGGCGAGGAGGCGTGCGAAATCGTTACGCGCCATGAACCCGATTGCGAAACCGCAGCCCATAATGGTCAGATAGAGCGCCAGGATGAAGAGCCCGCCGGCAAGCCCGAATTCCTCGGAAATGACAGTGAAAATGAAATCGGTGTGGCTTTCCGGCAGGAAGCCCAGATGACTCTGCGTTCCCTCGAGATAGCCCTTCCCGAACTCGCCTCCCGAACCGATACCGATTTTCGACTGGTAGCCGTGATAGCCGGCGCCGGTAAGGTCGCGTTCGGAATCGAGGAAGGTGAGCACCCGGTCGCGCTGATAGTCTTTCAGCCTGTACCAGACGGCCGGCACAAGCGCGCCCGCGCCGATGCCGGAGATTGCGAACACCCGCCAGGAGATACCGCCCAGAAAGAGCAGCGCCACGCCGCCGGCCGCAATCATCGCCGCCGTGCCGAGATCCGGCTGCCGCGCCACCAGCAGGGCCGGAGCCGCGATCATCGCCAGCGCAAGCAGCAGCATGGGCCAACGATTAACCTCTCTTTCGTCGAGGGTGTGGAAGTGGCGGGCAAGCGCCAGCACCAGCGCGATCTTCATGATCTCGGACGGCTGGACCGACAAAGGACCGAGTTTCAGCCAGCGTTGGGCGCCCATGCCGACATCGCCCATGAATTCCACCCCGATGACCAGGAGGAGGGAGGCGGCATAGATCGGATAGGCGCAACGCAGCCAAAACCGGATATCGATCAGCGCGACGGCCAGCATCACCGCCAAGCCGAGTGCGAAGCGCACTACATGCGGACCGGCCCACGGCCGGACATTGCCGCCGGCTGCGGAATAGAGCATGGCGAAACCGGCCGCAGTCGTGAGAGCCAACAGGATAACCAGCACCCAGTCGATCCGGATCAGCAGTCCGCCGATTCCGAGGCCGGGCCGGCGCACTTCCCAAGCCTTCATGAAGCGACGGTCCCCGCTTTCTGGGCAGTCAGCAGCAGGTCGCGCGCAAGCGGCGCTGCCGCCTTGGATCCGCTGCCGCCATGTTCCACCACGACTGCGGCGGCATAGCGCGGCCGCTCAAGGGGTGCGTAGCCGACAAACAGCGCGTGGTCGCGCTGCTCGCGCGGCAATTGCTCATTCTTGCGGACGCCAAGCCGGCGCTCCAGTGCCGAAATGCGCCGCACTTGCGAAGTGCCGGTCTTGCCCGCCATTTCGAACCCGTCCTCCTTGATGCGGGCTTTCCATGCCGTGCCGCGCCGGGAACTCGTGACAGCGGCCAGACCGCTGCGCACCAGCTGCAGATGCCGTTTGTCGACCCCAAGCGCTGGGGCGGTCCCGCCGCCGAGCAGTCTGGGCAGGACCGCGCGGCTGCCATTGGCGAGCCGGGCCGTCATTGTGGCCAATTGCATCGGCGTTGCCAGCACATAGCCTTGGCCGATTCCGGCGATCAACGTCTCTCCGACCTGCCAGGATTCGTTGCGCGCCTTCTGCTTCCAAGCCTTGGTGGGGACAAGCCCGCCGCGCTCGCCCGGAAGTTCGACTCCGGTCGGCGCGCCGAAACCGAGCTTCCTCGCCATTGCCGCGATCCGGTCGATCCCCGTCCGCTGGGCAATCTCGTAGAAATAGATATCGCAGGACTGCTGAAGCGCCCGGAAGAGATGGACATGCCCGTGCCCGCCGCGGCGCCAGCAATGGAACCGTCCGGTGCCAAGTTCGTGAACGCCGTTGCAGAAGAAACGCTGGTCGGCCGACACCACCCTCGCCTCCAGCGCCGCCAAGGCCACCGCGATCTTAAAGGTGGATCCCGGCGCATACTGGCCCGAAGCGGCGCGGTTGCTGAGCGGGTGCAGAGGATGGGAGGCAAGGTCCTGCCATTCTTGCCTGTCCGCGATGCCGTCATGGAACGCGCCGGGATCGAAGCTCGGCGACGACACCATGGCGAGCAGGTCGCCGTTCTCGACATCCATTAGCACTGCAGCGCCGGTCTCTGCCCCGAACAGTCCGGCCGCGAAAGCCTGAAGGTCGGCATCGAGCGTGAGGCGGAGCGTTTCGCCGGAAAGGCCTTCCTGCCGCCCCAGCTCCCGGCGCTGGCGGCCGGTGGAGCTTATCTCGACCAGGCGTGTGCCAGCGGCGCCGCGCAATGTTTCGTCCTGTGTGCGTTCGACACCCGTTTTCCCGATGCGGAAATCGGGCATGCGCAGCAGGGAGGCGGTATTGGACCGCTCCAGATCCTTTCGCGAAACCCGCCCGACATAGCCGATGGTGTGGGCGGCCGCGGATCCCAGCGGATAGATCCGGCGCAGCGCGGCGCTGGTGAAAATACCCTCGCGTTCGGCTATCGCCAGTGACAACCGGGCCATTTCCTCCCATGTGATGTCGTCCAGGACGACCACGGGCTCGAAGCCCGGCTGCTTTTGCGCCAATCTTCGGACCCGTTCGCGCGTCGCCGGACCCAGTACTGCAACCCGGGCGATTTCGTCCAGCGCAACGTCGATAGGGCCAGCCTTTTCCGGAACCAACAGCAGACGGTATGTCTGCCGGTTGTGGGCCAGCGGTCGGCCGCGGCGGTCGAGAATCTCGCCGCGCTCGGGAGCGAGCAGGCGTTCCGCGGTGCGGTTGTCCTCGGCGCGGCGCGAATAGCGTTCGCCTTCGAGCACCTGCAATTGCACCAGCCGGCCCGCCAGCAACCCGAACAGGCCGATCTGGACGCCGCCGAGAAGAAGGGCGCGGCGGCGGATCAGATACGCCCGGCTGCGTACACCCGCCATCAAGCTGTCCTCTTCAGTGCCGCCGCATCCAGAACCGCCAGTGCCCCCGCGACGGCCGGATAGGTCAGCACGGTCAGCAGGAGTAAGGCGGCCGGCGCCCCGACCGACAGCGCCGCGCCGTAGTAGAGGGAGGCGCCTGTCCAGGCGATTGCGCTGGCTACAAGCGCCACGACGGCAAAGATCGCCCAGCCGGCGGCAAAGGGCTGCCCAACCACCAGGAAGCGCTGGCTGCGCGCCGCGCCGAGCACGAACAGATAGACCAGCGCCATCAGGCCTAACGGCGTGTCCGCGACGCTGTCATGCGTGAGGCCGACGGCAAAGACGAACGGGGCCGGCACGAGGTCCGGGCGCCTTCCGGCCCAATAGTGGACCGCCGCAACGGCAAGCGCCGGAGCAGCCCGGTCGCCGATCCACGGCACCAGGGAGATGAGAAGGAGCGCCGTAATGCTCGCGGCCGGAACCGCTGCACGCGCCGCGCGGTCGAAATGCGCCAGCATCTATTCTTCCGCCAGAGCGGCGAAGTCGGATAAGCCCCGATCGATAACACGAACGAACTCCAGCCGCGTCCAGTCCACATGCGGCACGACTTCGACGCCGCTGCCGGTCAGTATTGCAGTGCCGACATCGCCGACCGGAAGACCGGGAGGAAACACCCCGCCACGGCCGGAAGTGACGATCACATCCCCGGGCGCCAGAGCGGCATTCCGGGGCAGGAAACGCAGATGGGGGCGGGCGCCGTTGTCGCCCACCAGAATGCCGTGAACCCGGTTCGAGCCTACGAGCACGGGCACATGCGAGCGCCGGTCGGTGATCAGCAACACACGCGCGCTGCGGACTCCCGCCGACATTACACGCCCGACCAGCCCCTCGCCCGAGATCACCGCCTGGTCCGGGCGAACACCCTGGCGGCTGCCGGCGTCCATAAGCATGCTGCGCGCATAAGGGCCGCCCGTGTCGGCGATCACGCGCGCTGCGACCGTGCGAACCTCTTCGCCGGGGTCGAAGCGCAGCAGCCGGCGCAATTCGCGGTTCTGTCCGTCCAGCCGGCGCGCGAGCGCCTGCCACTGGCGCAGGCGCGCGTTTTCCCCCCGGAGCTGGGCATTCTCCTCGGTCAGCGCCGCGACCCGGCCGAGATTGCTGCTGATATCGCGCGCGGCCCGCACCGGCACCATTACCGTGTGGAGAACGGGAGCCAGCAAGTCTCCGACAGCGCTCTTGACCCAGTCGAAGATATAGACCTCGGCCTTGCCGACGATCAGCGCGCCGAGGGCGATGGTGACGAGCAGGGCGAACATGACCCGCCGCAGGGTCGCCTGGACTGGCGTTTCGGCCTTGACCTCCGGCCCTGCGCGGTGTTCCTGCAAAAAAGGCTGCTCCCCTAGCTAATCAGGACTCGCTCCAGCGCTCCCATATGCTCGAGGCAGCGTCCGGTGCCGAGCGCCACGCAGTACAACGGCTCCTCGGCCACCGAAACCGGCAGGTCGGTCGCGTTGCGGATCTCCCTGTCGATATTGGCAAGCAGCCCGCCGCCGCCGGTCAGCACAATGCCGCGATCTACGATGTCGGCGGCGAGTTCGGGGGCCGTGTTTTCCAGCGCGGCCTTCACCGCTTCGACGATCTGCGCGACGGGATCGGCCAGCGCCTCGGCAATCTGGCTTTCGGTAATGAGGATTTCTTTCGGCGCGCCGTTCAGGAGGTCGCGCCCCTTGATCGGCATCTGCCGTTCCTCGGGACCCGTCGGCATTATGGCGGAGCCGAGCTCCTTCTTGATCGCCTCCGCGGAAGCCTCGCCGATCAGCAGGTTATGGTGGCGGCGGATATAGGCGATGATCGCGTCGTCCATCTTGTCGCCGCCGATGCGCACCGAACTCGCATAGGCGATGTCGCCGAGCGACAGCACCGCGACCTCGGTGGTGCCGCCGCCGATATCGACGACCATCGAACCCGTCGGCTCGGTAACCGGAAGGCCCGCGCCGATCGCCGCCGCCATCGGCTCCTCGATCAGGAACACCCGCCTCGCCCCGGCGCTTTCCGCCGATTCCTGGATCGCCCGACGCTCGACGGCGGTGGACCCGAAGGGCACGCAGATCACGATCTGCGGACTCGCGAAGCCGCGCCGGTTATGCACCTGCCGGATGAAGTGCTTGATCATTTCCTCCGCGACCTCGAAATCGGCGATGACGCCGTCGCGAAGCGGCCGGATGGTCTCGATCGAGCCGGGCGTGCGGCCCATCATCAGCTTCGCTTGGTCGCCGACCGCGATCACTTTCTTGCGGCCCTTGTACTGGCCGATCGCGACGACGGACGGCTGGTCGAGCACGATGCCGCGCCCTTCGACATAAACCAGCGTATTCGCCGTGCCGAGGTCGATTGCCATATTGGCGGAGAACAGGCCGAGCAGGCGGGACAGCATGGAAGCGAAGCGCCATATCCACGGGAGGTAACGAACAGGATGCACTATATAGGGCAAAACCGCCCGATGCGACAGCAAAGGCGGTCAACGCAACTCGAACCGGAGAAGCGCCCGATGCCGCCGGATAGCTGCCCGCCGCCGGATTTCCCCCTGCCTGCGCCGGCGATTGCACCCCTGCCGGGTGAGGCCGCCCATGCCTGAGATCGTCGTGATCGGCGCCGGCATGGCCGGGGCTTCCGCCGCGCATTTCCTCGCTCGCCGCTTCGACGTGCTGCTGCTGGAGCGCGAGGACCAACCGGGCTACCACACCACCGGCCGTTCGGCGGCGCTCTACACGCAGGCCTATGGCAATGCTGCGATCCGGGCGCTGACCGTCGCTTCGAAGCCGTTTTTCGACGAGCCGCCGGAGGGTTTCCCGGAGGTGCCGCTGCTGACACCGCGCGGCCTGGTCCTGTTCGGGCGCGCCGACCAGTCGGAATCGCTGGAAGGCGCTTTCCGAGAGGGCCGGCGGTTCGTGCCGGAAATCCGGTTGCTGGACAGCGGGGAGGTCTGCGGGCTGATTCCCGCGCTCCGCCCGGACTATGTGGCCGGAGGCGTGTACGAGCCCGAGGCGGCGGATATCGATATCCACGCCCTGCACCGGGGCTTCCTGCGCGGCGTGCCGCTTCGCCGCAACGCGGAGGTGGAAGGGCTTGAGCGAGCGTCGGACGGCTGGCGGGTGGCGCTCCGGGGCGGGGAGCCGGTCGAGGCCCGCATCGTGGTGAATGCCGCCGGCGCCTGGGCGGACGAGGTGGCGGAGCTTGCCGGGGCGGCGCCCGTCGGGCTGGTGCCGAAGCGGCGGACGGCCTTCACCTTCGAGGCGGAAACCGGGGAGTGGCCGATGGCGGTCGATGTCGATGAGCAGTTTTATTTCAAGCCGGAATCGGGCCGCGTGCTGGGCTCGCTCGCGGACGAGACGCCCTCGCCGCCCTGCGACGCGCAGCCGGAGGAAATCGACGTGGCGATGGCGGTGGACCGTATCGAGCGCGCGACGGACTTCCGCATCCGCCGTATCGAGCGGCGCTGGGCGGGTTTGCGCAGCTTCGTCGCCGACAAGACGCTGGTGGCGGGTTTCGACCCCGATGTTCCCGGCTTCTTCTGGTGCGCGGGGCAGGGCGGCTACGGCATCCAGACCGCGCCGGCCATGGGGATGACGGTCGCGGCGCTTGCGGCGGGGGAGGGCCTGCCGTCCCAGGTCCGCGATCTCGGCCTCGACGAGGCGGCGCTCGGTCCCGCCCGGTTCCGGGAGGCGCATCGTGACGATCGAGGCCGTGTTGTGGGATTTCGGCGGGGTGGTGACGGAAAGCCCGTTCGACGCTTTCGCCCGCTATGAGCGCGCCAACGGGCTGCCGGACGGCGCCATACGGCGCATCAACAGCCGCGACCCGGACTGCAATGCCTGGGCGCTGTTCGAGCGCAGCGATATCGACCGGGCGGAATTCTGCCGGCGCTTCGAGGCCGAGGCGGCGGCGCTCGGCTACAGGCTGGACGCCGGCGAAATCCTCGACCTCATCCAGGGCCCGGTGCGGCCGGGCATGGTGGCGGCGCTGCGCGCCGTTGCGGCCCGCTACCGGACCGCCTGCCTCACCAACAATATGCGCGCGCCCGGCGAGGACAGCGCCCGCGAGATCGCGGCGGCGATGGCGGTGTTCGATGCGGTGGTGGAATCGCGCGAGGCGGGCGTCCGCAAGCCGGAGCCGGCGTTCTACCGGCTGGCCTGCGAGCGCCTCGGCGTGGAGCCGGCAGCCTGCGTCTTCCTCGACGATCTCGGCATCAACCTGAAGCCCGCCCGCGCCATGGGCATGACGACGATCAAGGTCGAGACAGAGGCCCAGGCCATCGCCGACCTCGAAGCCGCGCTCGGCCACCCCCTGTTCTGAGGAGAGGCGGGCCGGCGGAGTCCGGGCGCAACACGCGGCTTTGATACCGCCGTTCATGGCCCGGAACCGATGAGCCCATGACCGGGCTCCGATAGAGGCGGTGCGGCGCGGCTGCCGGGACACGTCATGAAATGTCATGTTGTGTCATGCGATGTCATGTTTCGCCGCCGCCCCGCCCCTCTCCGCCTGCCTCGCCGAAGCTCCGCTGTCCGTATCCTGCATATCGTTCCTCCTCCCGCTTCCGTTTCGTTTGCACCGCCGCCGGCTTGCCTGCGGCGCGTCCCTGTTTCGCGCGTATCGCGTGGGCGCGCCCGCCCGCGTTTGCGCCGGCGCGGTTTGCGCGCCTGATTGCGCGCGCGAGCCAAGCGCAGGGCGCACGTCTCCCGTCCGTTCCGTTGAGGGTTTTTCGCACCGGTGCAAGGCGGGAGACGAAGCGGCCTCCGGATGCCGCTTCCTCCTGACCCATCTTACCACGGTTTTACAGGGGTCAAGCCCTTACGGAGAATTATTTCGTAATTCGTGAACGAATTGCTGCCTCCGGGAGGAGACGCCGGGACACGTCATGAAATGTCATGTTCTGTCATGCGATGTCATGAGGCCCCTTGCGCCCCCGGTCTCTGGCAGCCCCCTTATCGCCGCGCGTGGCGCATGTCTCCCGTCCGTTTCCGGCATGGCTCTCGGGCTCCTTCGCCTTCCGGAATCGAAAAGGCGGCCCCGCAAGCCGCCTGTCCTCCACTCCCATCTTACCACGGCTTCCCCCATGTCAAATTCCCGGCGCGGCTAGAGCGCAATCGCTTGAGCGTTCGAGGGCGGGATCGTCGATGGTGCGCTTCATGGGTCCGCCGGCCCCCTGTCTCCTCCCGCTTGCCCGAGCGCCCGCCTCCCGGGCCGGCCATCGAGCCGGAAACCCATGCCTGCGGGACTCCCCCGACATCGGTCCCTTATCGAGAACGCTGGTATGAGGGGGAACGGCGACGAAGCTCCGTGCCGCGTGCAGGCCCGGCTGCGGCTTCGCCGGAGGCTCTGCGGGAGGCCGGTCCGGAGGGACAGTCCCGATGTGTCATGAAATGTCATGTTTTGTCGTAACTGCCCAGGATGTCAGATTTGGTTATGGGGTTGACGGTGGGAACGAAAAATGAGTCAACCTTTGGATGAGTCGTTCCGAGCCGTTTGACCCATTGAGGGTGGCCGGGTCCGAGACTTCCGGACAGAAGATCGCGCGTCTTGAGTTGGAGACCGCTTGGCTTCGGGAGGAGAACGCCTCGCTTCGGGAGGAGACCGCGCGGTTTCGGGAGCGGATAGGTGAGCTGGAGCGCCGTCTCGGTCTGAACAGCGGCAATAGCGGCAAGCCTCCTTCGAGCGACGGTTTGAAGAAGCCGTCGTCTGAGCGCCGCACACAGAGCCTTCGTGGCAAGACGGATCGCAAGCCGGGCGGTCAGCCGGGCCACAAGGGCCGGACGCTGTGCCGGACGGCGAGCCCGGACCGTGTGAAGGACCATGTTCCAGCGGCGTGCGGGGGCTGCGGGGCGTCTCTTTTGGGAGCGTCTTTTGTGGGCGCGCCGGTAGCGCGTCAGGTATTCGACCTTCCTGAGCCGCGTCCTTTGGAAGTGACGGAGCATCGCGGCCATGCGTGTCGCTGCGGGCGTTGCGGGGCTGTGACGCGGGCGGCGTTTCCCGATGGCGTATCGGGTCCGGTTCAGTATGGCCCTCGTCTTTCGGGCGTTGCGGTATGGCTCCGTCATGCGCAGTTCCTTCCGGAGCGCCGGCTGTCGGAGGTTCTGGGGGTTTTGTTCGGAGCGCGCGTGTCGCCTGCGACGCTGGCGTCGATGAGCCGTCGTGCGGCGGAGCGTTTTCAGGCTGCGGGCGGGCATATAGAGGAGCTTGCGGCGGTCGGGGCGCGTGTGAAGCATCTGGACGAGACCGGACTTCGCATTGGCGCACGCACGCGGTGGCTCCATGTGATCTGCACATCCCCGGATCGGGTCCGGGGCAGGCTCTTGCTGGCGGCGTATCGGGTGAGCGAGCGGCGCGGCGCCGTGCCTGCGGGGGTGTCCGGGGTCGCAGTGCACGACCACTGGCAATGCTACTGGCCGATGGCGGGTGTGGAGCATGCGCTTTGCAACGCGCATCACCTTCGGGAGTTGCAGGCGCTTGTGGAGTTCGACAAGGAGGACTGGGCCCGGCGCATGCAGCGTCATCTGCTTCGGGCCCGGCGCGTGGCGCGGCTGGCGCGGGAGCGGGACATGGCCGTTCCGGGGCGTTTGTTGGCGCGTCTGGTGCGCGGCTACGACCGGCTGCTTGTCGAGGCGATGGCGTTCCATGAGAACCAGCCGCCGCTCTCCTCGCCCGGCCGGCGCGGGGCCCCGAGGCGGCGCAAGGGTCACAACCTCGCTTTGCGCCTGCATGAGCGCCGGGACGAGACCCTGCGCTTCCTGACCGACCCACAGGTCCCCTTCACCAATAATGAGGCCGAGCGCGACCTGCGCATGATGAAACTGCGCCAGAAAATCTCCGGAGGCTTCCGCTCCCGAAGCGGCGCAGACGACTTCGCCATACTGCGCACAATCATCGCCACCGCTCAAAAGCAGGGCCGGGACGTCCTCAACACCCTGATGGGGTCGCCTCGCAGCTTCATCGACGAAATCCGATACGCCTGAAACTACCCCAGGCGCCAACGCCCCTACGACCAACATCCTGGGCAGTTACAGCTAAGGAAGAACCCGACCGGCGTTTCCACGCGCCGATCGACAAGGTGTGGCGCGAGGACTTTCTCGCCGAAGCCTGGAGGCGGGTCCGTCGCAGCGACGGCACTGCCGGGGCGGACGGAGAGAGCTTTGCGGACATTGAGGCGTATGGCGTGGGGCGCTGGCTTGGGGAACTGGCGCGGGAGCTGATAGGCGGCTACGCCAGTGGCTCTGTCGAAAGCACAAGGTGAAGGTCGGGAAGACTGTGCACTTCCCGGACGAGAGGCAGCATGGCGAATACAGCCTCGTGCGCCTGACGCGAACGACCATGGGCCTTCCGAGTGCGAAGGCATGATCTCGTCCGAAAGCCGGATGCGGGAAATCCGCACGTCCGGTTTGATGAGCGGGGACTGGAAACGTAGTCATGGGAGCCGGACTGAGGCCCGACGCGAAAGCGCCGGAACAGCCACCGGACCCTAAAGCTGGCGCGCCAGTCCTCGACTCTACCGCGAAACAGGGTCGCGCCGCAGGCAATCCGGCGGCGGTGCAAGCGGAACGAAACGGGATGGAGGAACGACATGCAGGATGCAGGCGGGCGGCGCTTCGGCGAAGCGGAACATGACATCTCATGACATTTCATGACACATCGACAGGACCGGCGCCCTGGAGCGTCGTCGTTGACAGGCGCGCGGCGCACGGCCATCAAGCGGTGGAATAGAGGGGCGGAGGAGCACACCCATGCAGGACGGCGATCTCTACGAGGTTTACGCGGTCAAATACGGCGAGGTGGCCGAGCGGGCGATGAGCGAGAACATGATCGGCGGCGACCCGCACGACATGTCCGGCCAGCTCGATTTCTATGTCTGGGCCGTTGTCGGGCGCTCGCGGACCTTCCTCGTCGATACCGGCTTCAACCACGAGACCGCGGTGCTCCGGAACCGCAAGCTGCAGCGCCTGCCGAAGGAGGGCCTGGCGCTGGTCGGCGTCGACGCCGGCGCGGTTCGCGATGTGGTGATCACGCATCTCCACAACGACCATGCCGGTACGCTCTCGGACTTCCCCAATGCGCGCTTCCACCTCCAGGAGCAGGAGATGGAATACGCCACCGGGCGGTGCATGTGCCATGAGGTGATGAAGGCCCCCTACAATGTGGAGGATGTCTGCACGATGGTTCGCAAGGTGTATGCGGGCGAGGTCGTCTTCCATGACGGCGACGCCCAGCTCGCGCCCGGCGTGTCGCTGCACCACATCGGCGGCCATGCCAAGGGGTTGATGAGCGTGCGCGTCGAGACGCGGCGCGGGCCCGTTGTGCTGGCCTCCGACTCGGCGCATTTCTACGCCAATCTGGAGCAGCGCCGCCCGTTCCCGATCGTCTACAACGTGGCCGACCTGCTTGCCGGCTTCGACCGGCTGGAGGCGCTGGCGGGCGCGCCGGACCGCGTGGTGCCGGGCCACGACCCGCGCGTGCTGCACCGCTATCCCGCCGTCTCGGAGGAGCTGAAAGGCATCGCCGCGCGCCTCGACACCGACCCCGCCTGAACCTTGCGCCTCGGCATCCTGGACCAGTCGATTGCCGCCGCAGGCCGCCCGCAGGCCGAGGCGATCCGCAATACGGTTGCGCTGGCCGAGCATTGCGAGCGGCTCGGCTATGGGCGCTTCTGGGTCTCGGAGCACCACAACCACCCGACCATCGTGGGCACCGCGCCGGAGATCCTGGTCGCCGGCATGGCGGCCCGGACCTCGCGCATCCGCATCGGCAGCGCCGGGGTCATGCTGCCGCATTACGCGCCCTTCAAGGTGGCGGAGCAGTTCCGGGTGCTGGACGCGCTGGCGCCGGGGCGCATCGACCTCGGCCTCGGCCGCGCGCCCGGCTCGGACGGGCTGACCGCCTTCGCGCTCAATCCGCGCGCCAATGAGCGCCCGGCGGAGTTCCCCGCCGACATCCGCGACCTGCAAGCCTGGCTCAAGGCCGAGCCGCTGCCGGAGGGGCATCCGTTCCGCAGGCTGGGCGCGTTTCCGCAAGGGGACACCGCGCCCCAGATATGGCTGCTGGGTTCGTCCAACTACGGCGCGCAGGTGGCGGCCTGGTTCGGCCTGCCCTACGCCTTCGCCTGGTTCTTCACCGACGGGCGCGGAGCGAGGGAGGCGCTCGGCCTCTACCGCGAGCATTACAAGCCGAGCGCGGACTGGCCTGAGCCGTATTCGGCGATCTGCGTCTGGGCGCTGGCGGCCGACAGCGAGGAGGAAGCGCAGTTCCATTTCGGCCCGCGGCTGCGCTGGCGGCTCGGCCGCGACCGGGGTGTGTTCCTGCCGCTGGAGTCCGCCGAGAAGGCCGCCGCCTACGAATATAGCGGCGCCGAGGCCGCACGGCTCGCCCGCTTCCGGCAGGAGGCGATTGTCGGCCGGCCGGACCGGGTGGTCGAGCGCATCGCGGCAATCGGCGAAGACCTCGGCGTGGACGAGGTCGCGGTCGTCACCTGGACGCATGACGAGGCCGCGCGGCGGCGCAGCTACGAGTTCATCGCCGAGGCCTGGGGCATCGTCCCCGACCGGAATGCAGACCTGCCGTCCTGAACCGGGATTCCGCCCGGACCGCCGCCCGGCGCCGGGCGGGATAGTGCGGCCCGGCCGGGCGGCGTATAGTCCCGCGCCGATTCTTCCCGACTGGAGCGAGGAGCGATGGAACTCGTCTTTCGAGACGATGCCTATGCGAGGAGTTGCGAGGCAGTCGTGACGGCCGCGACCCCGGCGGGCATCGCGCTCGACCGCACGGTGTTCTACCCGACCGGCGGCGGCCAGCCGGGCGATACCGGCCGCCTGGTGGACGACACCGGTGCGGTGTTCTCCGTGCTGCCGGCGGCGAAGGGCGAGGGAGCGGCGGTCCTGCACCCCCTCCCGGAGGGCATCGCGCCGCCCCGCGTGGGCGCGAAGGTGCAGGCCGAGATCGACTGGGAGCGGCGCTACCGGCATATGCGCATGCACACCTGCCTGCATCTGCTCTCCGCCATCGTGACGGGCGGTGTGACCGGCGGCTCGGTCGGCGAGCGGAAGAGCCGCCTCGACTTCGACCTGCCGGACGCGGTGCTCGACAAGGAAGCGCTCGGCGAGGCGCTGAACGCGCTCATCGAAGCCGACCATCCCGTCACCGCGCGCTGGATCGACGAGGCCGAGCTCGACGCCAACCCCGACATGGTGCGCACCATGTCGGTGCAGCCACCGCGCGGGGCCGGGCGGGTGCGCGTTCTGGAGATCGGCGCGGGCGTGGACCTGCAGCCCTGCGGCGGCACCCATGTTGCGCGCACCGGCGAGATCGGGCGCGTGCGCATCGGCAAGATCGAGAACAAGGGCCGGCGCAACCGGCGCATCAATGTCCATCTGGAGGAGGAGGGCGCATGAACGCGCTGATTTCCACCGGCGAGCTGGCGGCGCGTCTGGGCGAAGCGGTCGTGCTGGACGGCAGCCACCATCTGCCGACCGCCGGGCGCGACGCCGGCGCAGAGTTCCTGGAGGCGCACATTCCGGGCGCGCGCTTCTTCGACATCGACGGCGTGGCCGATCGCGCCTCCGACCTGCCGCACATGCTGCCCGATGCAAAGGGCTTCGCGCTCGCCATGGGGGCGATGGGGATAACCCGCGACGACGAGGTCGTGGTCTATGACACGGTCGGCACGACCGGCGCGGCGCGCGTCTGGTGGACCTTCCGGGCGTTCGGGCATGAGCGGGTGAGCGTGCTGGACGGCGGCCTGCCGAAATGGCGCTCCGAGGGCCGGCCCGTCGAGGCGGGCTATGCAGCCGTAGCGCGGCCGGAACTGGTGCGCGCGCGCACCGACATGCTCGCCAATATCGGGAGCCGCGCCGAGCAGGTGCTGGATGCGCGCAGCGCCGGGCGCTTCGCCGCGACCGAGCCGGAGCCCAGGGCCGGCATGCGCGGCGGCCATATCCCGGGCAGCCTGAACCTGCCCTATACCGAACTGCTCGACCCGCAGACGCGGGTCTTCCGGGACCGCGCGGCGCTCAAGGCCGCGTTCGAGGCGGCGGGGCTCGATCTGGACAAGCCGGTGGCGACGACCTGCGGGTCGGGGATCAGCGCGGCCGTGCTGGCGCTCGGGCTTTACGAACTGGGACGAATCGATGCGGCCGTCTATGACGGCTCGTGGAGCGAATGGGGATTGCGAGAGGACACGCCGGTAGAGACATGACAAAGGGAAAACGGCCGGACACGGTCCTGACCCATGCGGGACGCCATCCGCATGACTTCTTCGGCGCGGTCAACACGCCGGTCTTCCACGCCTCGACGATCCTGAGCCGCACGGTCGCCGAACGCCTGGCGCCGAAAGGCCCGCGCGACCCGGCCTATGGGCGGCGCGGCACGCCCACCATGTTCACCTTCGAGGACACGGTGGCGGAGATCGAGGGCGCAGAGGGCGCGGTCATCTGCCCGTCGGGCATGGCGGCGGTCGCGCTCGGCTACTCGTCCGTGCTCTCCGCCGGCGACCATGTGCTGGTGGCGGACTGCGTCTATGCCCCGGCGCGGCGCTACGCCACCGAGGCGCTGCCGCGCCATGGCATCGAGGCGACCTTCTTCGACCCCGGCATCGGCGCCGGCATAGCCGGGCTGATGCGCCCGGAGACGAAGCTGGTCTATCTGGAAGCGCCCGGCTCGCAGACCTTCGAGATGCAGGACGTGCCGGCGATCGCAGACGCCGCCCATGCCGGCGGCGCGCGCGTCGCGATAGACAACACCTGGGCGACGCCGCTCTTCTTCAAGCCCTTCGAGCACGGCGCGGACATTTCCATCCACGCCGCGACCAAATATATCGTCGGCCATTCCGACGCGATGCTGGGGGTCGTCACCTGCGGCGATGCGGAGACCCTCGACATGGTGCGCGGCTGGTGGAACATGACCGGGCTTTGCGCCGGTCCCGACGACATCTATCTCGGCACGCGCGGCATCCGCACGATGAGCGTGCGCCTCGCCCGCCACCAGGAGAGCGCGCTCCGCGTCGCGACCTGGCTGCAGGCTCGCCCGGAGGTGGAGCGGGTGCTCTATCCCGCGCTCCCCGACGATCCGGGCCACGCGATCTGGAAGCGGGACTTCACCGGCGCGTCCGGCCTGTTCGGCGTCGTGCTGCAGCCGGCGAGCGCAGACGCCGTGGCGGCGATGCTGGACGGCCTCGAACTGTTCGGCATGGGCTCGAGCTGGGGCGGCTTCGAGAGCCTGATCGTGCCGAGCGACGCGACGGCCTGGCGCACGGCCACGGTCTGGGCCCCTGCCGGCCCGCTGCTGCGCCTGCATATCGGGCTGGAGGACACGGACGACCTGATGGCCGACCTCGACGCCGGCTTCGCGAGGCTAAGGGCTGCCGGGTAGCGGGGCGGCAGCGTCCGAGGAGACAGCCTTATGCCGGAACCCGATGGACCCGGCGAGCCCGCGCCGCAGCGGCAGCACAATGAGGACCGGATGCGCCGCGCCCATTCCTGGCTCGAACGGAGCCGGCGGGAGGGAACGGAGGAGGTCGAGCGCTTCGCCTTCCTCTGGATCGCCTTCAACGCCGCCTACGGGAACGAGTTGGCGCTCCGCGATTTCGTCGAGCGCGAGGACGAGCGGGGCGGTGAGTCCTACCGCTTCCGGACCTTTCTTCGGAACATCGTCGAGAAGGACGCGAACCGCATCCTGGAACGGATCGTCTGGGACGAGTTCTCCGGCCCGATCCGGGTGCTGCTGACGAACGCCTATGTGTTCCGCCCGTTCTGGCGGGCGGTCTGGGGCTCGGAGCGGGACAGGGACTGGCGGCAGAGCTTTGAAGGCAGCAAGAAGGTCGCGGCATCTGCCCTGGCCAGAAGGGACGTCTTCACCGTCCTCTCCGTCGTGTTCGACCGCCTCTACACGCTCCGCAACCAGATCTTCCACGGCGGTGCGACATGGCCGGCCGGCTTCGGCCGGGACCAGATCCGGGACGGAAGCCGGATCATGGCCTCCCTCGTGCCGGCGATCCTGGACATCATGCGGCAGGCCATCGACCGGAACCCGGACTCGGAACTCTGGGGCAAGGTCGCCTATCCCCGCATCAACCCCGAGCCCGAATAGGCGCGGCCTGGGGCTATTTCCCGAGATTGGCGGCGAAGAAGGCGACGGTGCGCGAGAGCGCATCCCGCCCGGCTTCCTCATCGCGCCCGATATCGACGCCCTGCTTCGCGCAGCCGCTGCGCACCGCTTTCACGACGAATTGCCGGTAGGTCAGCCCTTCCGAGCTTCCGAAATCGCTCCGCATCTCCCCGTCGGTTCCGAGCAGGATGGCGCCGCAATCGTTGAAATGCCACGCCTTCGAGGCCCGTCGGAGCGGCAGCGCCCCGGCGAAGCCGTGATGCGCGCCGGGATAGGAGACGACCTCCACGCCGCCTCCGGCTTCACGCATCTTCCCGGCGAGCTCCTTGCAGATTCCGGGCTTCGTGTAGTTGTCGGCCCCGCCGAGCAGGAACAGGAGCGGCGCGCCGGCGGGCTCGTAGCGATCGAACCGGTAGCCGCAAAACGGGTAGAGCGCCGCATGCGCCGCGTAACGCGGGCCGCCGGGCAGGACGGCCGCCGCATAGGGCTCGTGGCTCGCCCGGATGGCGGCGGTGCCGCCCGAGCCCCAGCCGGCAATGCCGATCCGCGCCGGGTCGATGCGTTTGCGGCCGGCGAGCGCCTCCAGCGTGCGCAGGGCATCGACTGTGCGGCTCGCCCCGGACAATTGCGTCCGGTCCGCCATTGTGTGCCCGATGCTGCGCCCCGAATGGCTGTCCAACACGAAGAGGCCGATGCCCCTCGCAGCGAGCCCTTCCCGGAGGCGGCCCGTCCATTGCACCGCGGAGGCCGAATCGAGGGCGTCGCTGCCATGCTGCCAGACGACGACCGGGAACGGCCCGTGGCCCCCCGGCAGGAAGAGCCGCCCTTCCAGCGCGACCGGGCGCTCGCCCAGCCGCCCGGCGAAAGCGTCGCGGAAAAAGTCGATATCCAACGAATTGTAGCCGAGAGCGCTCTCCGTCGGCGGGGGCGGCGCGGTCTCGCAGGCGGCGGCGCAGCGGCATCCGGGAAGCAGCCATGTGTCGTCTCCGAATCCGGGCTGTAACGCCACCGCATAGTCCGCATCCGGCCGCCCCTGTCAAACCCCGGCCGCGGCTCGCCCTAAGCCGCGTTCTCAACAAGAGCCTCCTGTCGGGGGAGTTCTGCAGGCATGGGTTTCCGGCTCGACGGCGGGACCGGGCATCGTCGTTCGGACGCAGCACGCGCCCGCCGGGGACCTTGACATGGGCAAAGGTGTGGTAAACTGGGAACAGGGTAGAGGCGGCTTCCGGGGCCGCCTTTTCGATTCCGGAGGGCGAGGGCGCAGGGGGCCTCATGACATCGCATGACAAAACATGACATTTCACGACACTTGTCGGCGTGTCTTCGCCCGGCGAGGCCATGCCGGGCGGAGTCTCCGAGGAAGGGGAAAAGGACGGCGCGGCGTCATGAACCTCCTTTCCCTCCTTGTGAGGCGGAGCGGGCGGAGAGGGGCGCGCCGCAACGGCTCATGACATTTCATGACATCTCATGACAGTCCCGATGGCTGCGCCGGCTCGTTCGCGCGCCTGTTTCTTCCCCGAGGACATCGTCCGGGAGGACAGGGGATGAGACATCCATTGGCGGCCGTAATCCTGCTTCTGGCCGCCCAGGCTGCCGCCGCGGACCCCGCGGGCTTCCGCGCACTCGCCATCCCCGCGGAGCATCGCGGGCGCGAGCTGGCGGGCGCCCTTTTCTATCCGTCCGGCGGCGGCGGGCAGGCGCTTCTCTTCGGCGACAACCCTGTCTTTTACGGCACGGAGGTCCTGGACGGCGCCCGCATGGCAGCGGGGCCGTTCCCCGTGGTCCTCGCCAGCCACGGCCTCGGCGGCCATATCGGCGCGCTCGGCTGGCTCGCCGCCGGCCTGGCCCGGAGGGGCGCGCTCGTCCTCTCGGTCAACCATCCGGGCAGCACGACACGGGACTTCGATCTCCAGGAGGGCCTGAAACACTGGACGCGCGCGCAGGACCTGCAAGCCGCGCTCGACTGGCTGGCGGTGCAGCCGGACCTTGAGCCCCATGCCGACCTCTCCCGGATCTATGCGGTCGGGTTCTCCGCCGGCGGCTGGACGGCGCTTGCCATGGGCGGCCTGCGCGCCGACCTTGAGGGCTATGCCGCCCATTGCCGGACCGCGCGCCCGTCGCCCTGGCAATGCGCCGACCTCGCCCGGCGCGGGGCGGACCTCGAAGCCTATGCGGTCGAGGAATGGAATGCCGGCCGCAAGGACGACCGCGTCCGCGCCGTGGCCGCCATCGACCCGGCGCTCACCTACGGCCTCGGCAAGGCGCATGCCCGCGATCTTGTCGAAACGGTGCTGCTGATCGGCCTCGGCGCCGCAGAAACCCGGCTGCCGGCGACCGATTTCAGCGAAACGGGCAGCGGATTCGCCGCTGTCCTTCCGAACGCCGAGATCGAGGCCATGACCCCCGCCGCCCATTTCTCGGCGCTCCCGCCCTGCAAGCCGCGCGGGCCCGCGATCCTGGCGAGCGGGGGCGACGACCCGGTCTGCGACGACCCGCCGGGCACGGACCGCGCGGCGCTCCACAAGCGCATCGTGGCCCGCATCGCGGCGTTCCTCGGCCTGTAGGCAGCCTGCCCACAAGCCGGACTCCCGCAGGACAGCGGGAATGCGTTTATACTGGGGGGCCGCCACGCTGCGGGGCCTTCCGTGTTCCGGCCTGCGGCCGGGACCTCGGGAGACGACCCGCGGCAGCGCCCCGGCGCGCTGCGCGGCATGCCGGCGCGGACGACGCGAGAGGATGTCTCCCATGGCGGTTCAGCCCGATACGCAACAGACCGAACTGTTCGAGGAAATCGCCGCGCTCGCGCGCGAGCGGCTGGGCGGCGGGGACCTCGATCCCGCGCTCTCCTTTATCGCCCTCTACTATGCCGGCGCCTCGCCGGAGGACCTGATCGAGCGCCGGCCGGACGACCTCTACGGCGCGGCGGTGGCCCATCTCAATCTCGCCCGCCGGCGCACACCGGGCCAGCCGAAGGTTCGCGTTTACAACCCCCAGATCGAGCAGCACGGCTGGCAGTCCACCCATACCATCGTCGAGATCGTCACCGACGACATGCCGTTCCTCGTCGATTCCGTGCGCATGGTCCTGAACGGCCGCGGCTATACGAGCCATCTCGTCATCCACCCGGTCATGCGCGTCCGCCGGGGGCAGGAGGGCCGCATCGACGCGATCCTCCCCGTGGAGGACCCGGACGAAGAGGGGACTGCCGTCGAGGCGCTCGTCCATATCGAGACCGACCGCCAGACGGAACAGGCGGCGCTCGATTCGATCGCGGCCGAGATGCTTTCCGCGCTCGGCGATGTGCGGGCCGCGGTGGAGGACTGGAGCGCCATGCGCGAGCGCATGCGCGGGTGCATCGAGGAGCTCGACGCGCTGCCGCCGGTCGCCGGCCGCGGGGAACGGGACGAGGTGAAGGCCTTCCTCGAATGGATCGAGGACAACCATTTCACCTTCCTCGGCTACTGCGCCAGCCGCGCGGAGCGTGCCTGCGGCGTGGGCAGGCTCGTGCCGGAGCCGGGCACCGGGCTCGGCCTGCTGCGCGGCGAAGGCACGCCGCAACCCCTCCCGGACCTGCCGCCGCCCGACTCGGGCAGCGCGTGGCCCGCCGAGCTTCTGGCGATCACGCGCGCCGATGCGCGGTCCCGGGTCCACCGGCCGAGCCATCTCGACTGCATCGCCGTCAGGCGGTTCGACGCCGATGGTAATGTTGTCGGGGAGCACCGCTTCCTCGGTCTCTACACCTCCGAGGCGTTCAACCGCGTGCCGCGCGACATTCCGCTGCTGCGGCTCAAGGCCGCCGAATTGCAGCGCCGCGCCGGCTATCCCCCGAACAGCCACGCCGCCAAGGCGCTGCAGAACATCGTCGATACCTTTCCCCGCGAGCTCCTGTTCCAGATCCCGGCCGAGGAGCTGTTCGAGACGGCGACCGGGATCCTGCATCTGCAGGAAAGGCAGCGCATCCGCCTGTTCGTCCATCCGGACCGGTTCGGGCGCTTCTATTCCTGCATCGTGTTCGTACCCAGGGACCGGTTCACCACCCGGAGCCGGCTGGTGATCCAGGGGATTCTGGAGGAGGCCTTGGGTGCGGCGGACACCGAGTTCACGGTGCGCCTGTCGGAGTCGGTGCTGGCCCGGCTCTTTTTCGTCATGCGCGTCGATGCCGGGCATGCGCCCCGCTACGACCTTGCAGACCTCGAGAGGCGGTTGCGGGTCGTGAGCCGCACCTGGGCCGACGAGTTGCACGACGCCCTGCTCGACCGTTTCGGCGAGGAGAAGGGCGCGAGCTTGTTCCGGCGCTATGGCGAGGCCTTCCGTGCGGACTACCGCGAGGCCTATTCCGCGCGGGTCGCCGTGCTCGATGTCGAGAAGATGGAGCGCATCGAGGACAACGGCATCGAGATGAGCCTCTACCGCCCGCTCGAGGCCGAGGAAGGGCGGCTGCACTTCAAGCTCTTCCAACTCGGCCGGAGACCGGTCGCGCTGTCCGACGCGCTGCCGATGCTGGAGAATATGGGCCTCAAGGTCGAGGACGAGCATCCGAGCAAGATCAAGCGAACCGATGCGCCCAGGGTATGGCTCCACGATTTCGGGCTGCTGCACGGGGAAGGTCCGGAATTCGACCCGGACCGCATCGACGGGATATTCCGCGACGCCTTTGCCCGCATCTGGTCGGGCGAAGTGGAGAATGACGGCTTCAACCGGCTCGTCCTGAGGGCGGGGATCGGATGGCGCGAGATCGCCATCCTGCGCGCCTACTGCAAATATCTGCGCCAGGCCGGGACCGCCTTCAGCGAGACCTACATCCAGGACGCGCTGGCCGCCAATCCCGCGATCGCCCGGATGCTGGTGGAGCTGTTCGAGGTCCGCCTCGACCCCGCCCGGCAGGGCGGGCCACCGGACGCGAAGGACGCGGCGGCAGACCGGCTCGACATATCCCTCGAGGTCATGGCCCGGATCGAGGCCGCCCTCGAAGCAGTGGCGAATCTCGACGAGGATCGGATCCTGCGCAGCTATCTCGGCGTCATCGGCGCCACGCTGCGCACCAACTACTACCAGCCCGGCGCCGACGGCGCGCCGAAGCCCTACCTTTCGTTCAAGCTCGACCCGCACCGGATTCCCGAACTGCCGGAGCCGCGGCCGAAATACGAGATCTTCGTCTATTCGCCGCGCGTCGAGGCCGTGCATCTGCGCGGCGGCGCCGTTGCGCGCGGCGGCATCCGCTGGTCGGACCGGCGCGAGGATTTCCGCACCGAGGTGCTGGGGCTCGCCAAGGCCCAGACGGTGAAGAACGCGGTGATCGTACCGGTCGGCTCGAAGGGCGGATTCGTCCCCAAGAAGCTGCCGGTATCGGCCGGCCGCGAGGCCGTCCAGGAAGATGGGGTCGCCTGCTACCGGACCTTCATTCGGGGGATGCTGGACCTCACCGACAACCTGGTCGGGGGGCAGGTGGCCCCGCCGCCGCAGGTGGTACGCCACGACGGCGACGACCCCTATCTGGTGGTTGCAGCCGACAAGGGCACCGCGACCTTCTCCGACATTGCCAATGCGCTGGCCGGGGAATACGGCTTCTGGCTCGGCGATGCGTTTGCCTCCGGCGGCTCGCAGGGCTACGACCACAAGGGCATGGGCATCACGGCGCGCGGCGGGTGGGAATCGGTCAAGCGCCACTTCCGGGAACTCGGGATCGATTGCCAATCGACCGATTTTACCGCGGTCGGCATCGGCGATATGGGCGGCGACGTGTTCGGCAACGCGATGCTGCTCTCCCGGCACATCCGGCTCGTGGCCGCGTTCAACCACATGCACGTCTTCATCGATCCGAACCCGGATGCCGAGGCCGCCTTCGCGGAGCGCCAGCGCCTCTTCGCGCTGCCGCGCTCGACATGGGACGATTTCGACCGCGCGCTCCTGTCGACCGGCGGCGGCATCTACCCCAGAAGCGCCAAGTCCATCCCGCTCAGCGCGGAAGCGCGCGAGGCGCTGGGCACCGACGCCGAAGCCCCGACACCGAACGAGTTGATCGCCCTCATCCTCAAGGCGCCGGTGGACCTGCTCTGGAACGGCGGCATCGGCACCTATGTCAAGTCGCGGCGGGAAAGCCATGCCGATGTCGGCGACCGGGCCAATGACGCCGTGCGCATCGATGGCGAAGACCTGCGGTGCCGGGTCGTCGGCGAGGGCGGCAATCTCGGCTTCACCCAGCTCGGGCGCCTTGAATATGCGGCGCGCGGCGGGCGGATGAACACCGACGCCATCGACAATTCCGGCGGCGTGGACTGCTCGGACCACGAGGTGAACATCAAGGTGCTGCTGAACGAGGCGGTATCCGCCGGCGACATGACCGGAAAGCAGCGCAACCGCCTGCTGGAGGAGATGACCGGCGAGGTGGCGGAGCTGGTGCTGCGCAACAACTACCTCCAGACCCAGGCCTTGAGCGTCGCGGCGAGCCAGGCATCCTCCATGCTGGAGGTGCATGCCAGGCTCATTCGCCGGCTCGAGCGGGACGGCGAGCTCGACCGCGAGATCGAGTTCCTTCCGGGGGCGGAGGAAATGGGCGAACGCCTGGAGGCGAAGGGGAGGCTCTTCACCCCGGAGCTTGCCGTGCTGATCGCCTATGTGAAGATCGGCCTGTTCCAGCGCCTGCTCGCATCTGGCCTGCCGGACGAGCCGTTCGCGGCCAATGAGCTCCGCGCCTATTTCCCCTCGGCGCTGCGCGGGCGCTTTGCCGCCACGATGCCCTCCCACCGGCTTGCGCGCGAAATCGTCGCCACCCAGGTGGCGAACGAGATGGCGAACCGCTGCGGGATGACCTTCGCGTTCCGGCTGGGCGAGGAAACCGGGGCCGACGATGCGGACATCGCCCGGGCCTATCTCGTCGCGCGCGAGGTTTACGGCATGCGCGAGACCTGGGAGGCGGTCGAGGCGCTGGACGGCCGGGTGGGGGCGGATGTCCAGATTTCCATGCTGCAGGAAACGCGCAAGCTGGTGGAGCGGGCCGCGCGGTGGTTGCTCCGGAACCGCCCGCGCCCTCTCGACATCGCGCGCGACATCGAGCATTTCGCCGCCGGCGTGACGGCGTTCCGGGCAGGCCTGAGGGACGTCGTCGCCGCCTCGAGCCGCAGCGCCATCGATGCGGCGGCGGACCGCTTCGTCGAGCGCGGGGTTCCCGAAGGCCTGGCGGCGGAGGTGGCGTGCTGCGACGACCTGCTCTCGGCGCTGGCTGTCGTAGAGGTCGCGGCGAGCGCGGCCATCCCGGTCGAGACCGCTGCTTCGGTCTATTTCGAGCTCGGCGAAAAGCTCGACCTTCACTGGCTCCGGGACCGGATCGGAGCCCTGCCGCGCGACAATCGCTGGCAGGCGCTGTCCCGCGCCGCGCTGCGCGACGATCTCTACGCGCAGTTGAGTGCGCTGACCCTGGACGCGCTGCGGCTCGACACCGGCGGGGCGGCGCCGGCCGGGCGCGTGGATGCCTGGCTCAGGCAGAACCGCATCCCCGTGGCCCGGTGCCGGCAGATTGTCGGCGACCTGATGAACGCCGGGGCGACGGACTTCACCATGCTCTCCGTGGCGATGGGAGAGATCCGAACGCTGCGCCAGACCGACTGACCCGCGCGCCCTTACATCCGGAAGACGCCGAACCGGCCGCGTTCGATGGGGGCGTTCAGGGCGGCGGAGATGGCGAGCGCGAGCACGGTGCGGGTCTGGGGCGGGTCGATCACGCCGTCGTCCCAGAGCCGGGCCGAGCCGTAATAGGGGTGCCCCTGGGTCTCGTACTGGTCGAGGATCGGCTGGCGGAAGGCGGCCTCGTCCTCCTCGGGCCACTCCCGCCCGTCGCGCGCGAGCGCATCCCGGCGCACCGTTGCCAGCACCGTCGCCGCCTGCTCCGCGCCCATCACCGAGACGCGCGCATTCGGCCATGTGAACAGGAAGCGCGGCCCGTAGGCCCGCCCGCACATGGCGTAGTTGCCGGCGCCGAAGCTGTTGCCGATGACGACCGTGAACTTCGGCACCCGCGCGCAGGCGACGGCATGGACCATCTTCGCGCCGTCGCGCGCGATGCCGCCCGACTCGTATTTCCGCCCGACCATGAAGCCGGTGATGTTCTGCAGGAAAAGCAGCGGGATGCCGCGCTGGGCGCAGAGCTCGATGAAATGCGCGCCCTTCTGCGAGGATTCCGAGAACAGGATGCCGTTATTGGCAATGATGCCGACCGGGTAGCCCTCGATATGGGCGAAGCCGGTCACCAGCGTCGTGCCGTAGAGCGCCTTGAACTCGTCCAGCCGGCTGCCGTCCACCAGCCGCGCGATAACCTCGCGCACATCGTAGGGCGTCTTCCAGTCCGGCGGCACGATGCCGTAGAGCTCCTCCGGGTCGTAGCGCGGCTCCTCGGGCTCTCGAATGTCGAGGTCCGGGCGCTTGACCGTATTCAGGTAGCCGAGCGCCGTGCGCGCCACCGCGAGCGCATGGTTGTCGTCCACGGCATAGTGGTCGGTCACGC
Source organism: Alphaproteobacteria bacterium (assembly GCA_965261985.1). Classification (GTDB taxonomy): domain Bacteria; phylum Pseudomonadota; class Alphaproteobacteria; order Bin95; family Bin95; genus Bin95. Next base: position 390,671 of record OZ253490.1, on the reverse strand, counting down.
CCGAGATGCGGGAATGCACGTCCGCCCCGCCCAGCTCCTCGGCGCTCACGATCTCGCCGGTGGCGGCCTTCACCAGCGGCGGGCCGCCGAGGAAGATCGTGCCCTGGCCGCGCACGATCACCGCCTCGTCGGACATCGCCGGCACATAGGCCCCGCCCGCGGTGCAGGAACCCATCACCACCGCGATCTGCGGGATGCCTTCCGCCGACATGGTGGCCTGGTTGTAGAAGATGCGCCCGAAATGGGTGGCGTCCGGGAACACCTCGTCCTGCTGGGGCAGGTTGGCGCCGCCCGAATCCACCAGATAGACGCAGGGCAGCCGGTTCTCGCGCGCGACCTGCTGGGCGCGGAGATGCTTCTTGACCGTCAGCGGATAGTAGGTGCCGCCCTTGACGGTGGCGTCATTGGCGACGACGACGCATTCGCGCCCGTGCACCCGCCCGATGCCGGTGACGATGCCGGCCGAGGGGATGTCGTCCTCATAGACGCCCCAAGCCGCAAGCTGGGAGAGTTCGAGAAAGGGCGAGCCGGGGTCGAACAGCCCGCGCACCCGGTCCCGCGGCAGCAGCTTGCCGCGCGCCAGATGGCGCTGGCGCGCCCGTTCGCCTCCGCCCTCCTGAACCCTGGCGACCGCCCGGCGCAGGTCCTGGGCGAGCGCCTGCATCGCCTGCGCATTGGCACGGAACTCCTGCTCGCGCGGCCGGAGCCTGCTTTCGATAACGCCCATAGTGTCCGCCGCGCCCCGGCGGCCGGCCGCTCAGGCGGCCTCGTTGGCCTCGTCGCCGCGCGTGGAGCGCGTATAGGCCCTGTCGCAGTGCTCGGCGCAATAGGGCTTGCCCGGCGCCGCCTCGACCCCGCAGAAATGGAAATCGTCATGCTGCGGGTCGCCAAAGGGCCAAGTGCAGACCGCCGTCCCGACCGGCGCGAGGCGCACCGGGCGCGGCGCCGGCGGCGAGGCCGGCAGGCGGCGGATCGGCGAGGGGCGCGGCGCGAGGCCCGATCGGTGCGCCTTGCCGACTACTGCGTTCTTGGTCACGCCGAGCCGGCGGCCGATTTCCGCCGTGCTCGCGCCCGTCGCCCAGAGTTTGTGCAACTCCGAAACCCGTTCCGCCGTCCAGGTCATCTGTCCCGTCCCGACACTGCGATCCATTGTAGTCATGGGACCGATACATACTATATCCTGTGGTCCTCCGCAAGCGCTTCCATGCGCGAATTCGGGCGGCGGCGTCGGTGCGCCGGGGACGAGGCGGCATCTTTAGGGCTCGCAATTTTCCTCCGGTGCTGTTATATGGACGGGATGGTTTCAACGGCGGACCGGGACAGGAAGCGGTGCGCCGTGGGACGACGATGGAGCTTCGTGGGTCATGTCGGGCCATTGGTCTCCGGAAGGGCTGCCGTGGGAGGCGTTCGATCCTGAGCGGGTCGATCCGCAACTCATCCCGCTGGTGAAGGCGGCGAGCATGGTCGAGTCCAACGGCCATGACTACGCCGCGTACCTAAACCGCGTTTTCGCGGACGATCCCGATGTCGGCGAGATGATGAACGGCTGGGCGCATGAGGAAGTCCAGCACGGCGAAGTGCTGGGCCGCTGGGCGAAGCTGGCCGATCCGGAATTCGACTACGACGCGGCGCTCGCCCGCTTCCGGGCCGGCTATTCGATCCAGACCGATGCCGACGCCTCGATCCGCGGCTCCCGGACCGGCGAGATGATCGCGCGCTGCATGGTCGAGATCGGCACCTCCTCCTTCTACTCGGCGCTCGCAGACCGCACGGAAGAGCCGCTGCTGAAGGCGATCTGCAGGCGCATCGCCGCCGACGAGCTGCGCCACTACGCGCTCTTCTACCGGACGATGAAGCGCTATTTGGCGAATGAGCGCCTGAACAAGGTCGAACGCATCCGCATCGCCTTCCTGCGGGTGATGGAAACCGAGGACGACGAGCTCGCCTATGCCTGGTTCGCCGCCAATGAGGGCGGGGGCGCCTACGATCGCAGGCAGAGCAACCGCGCCTATATGCGCGAGAGCTACGCGCTTTACCGGCCGCACCATGCCCGGCGCGGCATGACGATGATCTTCAAGGCGGTCGGGCTGAAGCCGACCGGCAGGCTCTCGCGCCTGTTGAGCACGCTCGCGATTACTCTGATAAGCTTCCGCGCCCGGCGGCTGGCCCGCGCCTGATCGCCCTCCCGTTCCCGTTCCGCAAGGACCGCCGCCCATGTCCGATCTGCCGAAGTCCGTCTCGATCTCCGAGGAAGGCCCGCGCGAGGGCTTCCAGATCGAGCCCGGCCCGATCCCGACGAGGCGCAAGATCGAGCTGATCGACGCGCTCTCGGAGACCGGGCTGAAACGCATCCAGGTCGCTTCCTTCGTCAGCCCGAAACATGTGCCCGGCTGGGCGGATGCGGACAAAGTGGTCGAGGGCTTCCAGCGCCGGGAAGGCGTGGCCTATTCCGTGCTGTGGCTGAACGAGCGCGGCCTCGACCGCGCGCTCGGCAAGGACGGCATCGAGATGCGCGGCGCGATTTCCACCTCCGCCTCCGAGACCTTCATGCGGGCCAACACCAATCGCGGCTATGAGCGCAACCGCGAGGTGCAGCAAAACCAGATCGACACCTATCTCGCCTATGGCATGCCGGTGCGCAAGGCGTCGGTCATGGCGGCTTTCGGGTGCAATTTCGAGGGCGAGGTCCCGGTCTCGAAGGTTCTCGAAGCGGTCCGCGACCTGATCGAGATCGCGGAGGAGAAGGGCGTGGAGATCGGCACGCTCTCGCTCGCCGACACGATGGGCTGGGCGCAGCCGGCCTCGATCAAGGCGGTCTGCGGCGCGGTGCGCGACGAGTGGCCGGAGCAGGAACTCGCGCTGCACCTGCACGACACGCGCGGCATGGGCATCGCCAACGCCTATGCGGGGCTGGAGATGGGGGTCACGAAATTCGACAGCTCCGTCGCCGGCCTCGGCGGCTGCCCCTTCGCCGCGCACAAGGGCGCGGCCGGCAATGTCTGCACGGAGGACCTCGTGTTCCTCTGCGAGGAAATGGGCATCGACACGGGCGTCGATCTCGACGCGGTGATCGAGTGCGCGCGGCTTGCCGAGGATATCGTCGGCCACCCGCTCCCCGGCTCGGTCATGCATGGCGGCTCCCTCTCCCGCTTCCGCGAGACGCGCGCCTGAGGGCGGGCGGGTCGGCTTTCCTTCCCTGACGGCCCGACAGCGCCGCGCAGACCATGACAATGGTGAGAATTCCGGGCTAGAAGTCGGGCGGCACCCACCGGGAGACAGGGAATGCCGGCCTTTTCGTTCGCGCTTGAGGACTACGCGGAATTCATCCGCAACAACCCGGCCGACTTCGACGGCATCTACCGCAAGATAATCCACGAGGTCCCAAGGTTCCTCATGGCAGTCGCTCCGGAGCGGCGGGCCGCGATCCTCGAAGCGGAACCGTCCCCGACCGGGACACGCTGGGATGCGCTGCTCGCCGGCGTTGCGGAACATCTGGCGGGGCTTCACGGCCTCGAGGTCCCGGACTGGTGCGACGAGCCTGCCCGGTTCGTCGATCCTCCCTGGGTGGTGATCGAGGCTGTCGGCAGCCGCTCCGTGGTCCGGGCGCCGGCGGCGTTCCTGCGCCACGGCGCCCTTCCGGACCCCATGGACCTCGACGCGCGCGGCGGCGAGCCCGAGCCCTGGTAGCCGGCATGCCGGAATTCGGTCGAGCGGAAATTTACGACGCCCTGGACGAACTGTCGGAAGCGCTCGCCCGGGACCGGCACCGCGCCCACGTCCACATGATGGGCGGCAGCGCCATGATTATGCTCTACGGGCGCCGCTCGCTCACCGGCGACATAGACGTTGCAATTGCGGAAGGACACGGCCCCGTGCTCGACGCGGTCCGCAAGATCGCCGCGCGCCGGGGTTGGTCGACAACATGGTTGAACGAACAGGCAGCGATGTATCGGCCGCAGGCCCCGGACCCGGCTCCGAGACCGCTCTATTCGTCCCCGTCGCTCGTCGTAATGGGGGCTTCGCCCGAATACATGCTTGCCATGAAGCTCCAGGCCGCCCGAGGGGCGGATGCGGAGGACCTTCGCCTGCTGCTCGACCTGTGCGGCGTTACCGCTCCGGAAGAAGCTGTGGCCATCCATGACACGCTGTTTCCGGACAGGCCGGTGGGCGACAGGCAATGGCGGTTTCTTTCCATGGTCCTTGCGGGCGGGAGTCCAAGCCCGGAGGACGGTCCTGCCGATCCGCCCGAGCCGCAATCGGGGGGTTGAAGGGGACAACGCCGAGTGCCGGACTACCGAGCAGGGCCTGGACGCTACCGGAAGGGCAGTGGTGGGGGAATCCGGGCCGGGCGAACGGAATATCCCCCCGGCGCCCGCAACGCGCTATCCTTGGCCCACGCGCCCGTCGGCCCCAGCCCCGGAGGATTTAGCCCATGACCGCGCCCATCGACGCCCATCAGGTCCTGATGACCGGCGAGAACTCCTTCATCCGCCTGAGCCACGACGGCGGGACAACGATGTCCGACCGCACCAGCCACTGGCGGGTGCTGTGGTGCCCGGCCGGCGCCGGGCATGTCCTGTTCATGCGGGGCGAGCTGACCGACGGCGAGACCCGCATCTACAGCGACGACATCTCCGTCGCCCGCTGGCTGCAGCGCACGATCGAGACGCTGCTGCATCCGCCCTTCGCCGACGAGGCGGTCCCGGTGCGCCCGGCAGTGTTCACCCGCGAGGGCGACCCGCGCGCCAGCACGGTGGAGACCATCGAGTCGGACGAGGACCTCATCCGCATGTCCTGGTACGACACCCTTGAGCCGTTCATCCTGAACGGGCCTCCCGGCACCGCCGGCCGCCCGATCGGTGTGCTCTCGACCTTCTTTCCCGCCGGCTCCGCCCAGCTTTCCCTGAACGGCCGGGTCGCGACCGGCTCGCCCTGGCGCGAACAGCGCGGCGACCACGCCTCGTCGAGCGCCGTCCTCGCCTGGTCGGAGTCCTGGCTCAAACCCCGCGACTGAGTCGGCGGTTCGAGGACCGGACCATTCGTCGGGAGGAGTCGGTGCCCGATGGGGGGCCGGGTGCTGGCGGCGGAGGGTTCCCTTAGGTCAGCCGCAGACTGTCCGAAAAGGCGGAGCCACCTTACCCCCGTGCGCTACGGGTATCGTCGCATCCACATGCTGCTGCGGCGCGAGGGGCGGCGACGCAGATATACATCGCCCCCATATCGGACTAACTTCTGTTGACCGGCAATCTTGCATCGGAAGGAACCGACGATGAAAAAGCTCGTATATGCAAGCGTCGCGTTGACTGCATGCCTCGCTGTCGCGAGCGCCGAGGCGGACGTCAGCCTCGTCTACAACAACTCGTTTGCCAAGACCGACACCCAGACGGGCGTCATCGCGGATATCTGGATCGACCGCATCCAGCAGGCGACGCAGGGCCGGGTCAAGCTCAGGCACGTCTCGGGCGGGGCTTTGCTGAAGGCAGAGGGTACGCTTGAGGGTGTGCGCAAGGGTGTCGCCGACGCCGGCGCCGTGACCATCGTCTATCATATCGGCGAACTTCCGATGTCGGCTGCGCTCGCCGGCTCATTCGACGTCGAGTACGGCAACAAGCTCGACCTCATGGGCATCAGCGCCATCACCAACAAGCTCTATCAGGAGTTCCCCGAATTCCAGAAGGAGTACGCAGATCTTGGTGTGAAGCCGCTGTTGTTCATCCCGGCGGGTCAATATTCACTGATCGGCCGTACCAAGATTTCCTCCATAACGGAATTCAAGGACAAGAAGATCAGAGCCTTCGGATCGAGCCTGCCGAAGTTCTTCGAGTCTTTGGGTGCGGTACCCATGGCGATCTCATTCGGCGAGCTCTACACCAGCCTGCAGACCGGAGTGATCGACTCGCTGATTACCAATCCGACGGCGATGGTGCCGAACAAGCTGCACGAGGTTTCGAAGTTCGCGCTTACCACCGGGCCGGGCTTGGGCACGTCAATGGCGGGTTGCACGGTGGCTTACACCATGAACCTGGAGAGCTGGAACAAGATCCCGGAGGGAGACCGCAAGATCATCGAGCGCGTATCCGCCGGAATGATGCCGATCGCCGCGCACATCATGACCGAGGGTACGGCCCAGACCTATGTTGATTTGCGCAAGCACGGCCTGGAGGTATTCCACCTTTCCATGGACGACGTGCAGAAGATCAAGTCGGTGGCGCCCGACTTCTTCAAACGCGAGGAGGACCGGCTGAACGAGCGCGGCCTGCCGGGGACGCAGCTCTACGCCCGCTACCGGGAGCTCGCCGAAGCCTACTCCTCTGGCGAATGGAAGCCGTGGAGTTTTTGAGTTGACGGAAGCGTTTCGACGCGGCAGGTGAGTGGCGCGGGGGGCTTCGGCAAGGTGGTATAGCGCGCGCGGCGCGAGCTTGGCGGTGGCTCCCCTTGACCCGGACACGCACCATGTCGACCAGGACTCATCAGAAGGCTGCAAGGAGGGCGAGTGGGGCGCAGGATTGAAGAAATCTGGGCCCGCGTGCTCAGGGTTTTCGCCGCGGCCAACGGTCTCGTCATACTTTGGCTAGCGCTGATGATTACGGCCGATGTACTGGTCCGCTGGGTCACTGGCCGGCCGTTTGTGGGGGTCTTCGAAATCTCCCGCATTCTATTCGTGCCGATCATCTTCACGGTCCTGGCGCTGGTGCAATGGACCGACCGCCAGGTACGCGTCGATGCGCTCGTCGGCCGCGCCCGCGGCCGCATCAAAGTGAGCGTGCGCGCCTTTGACCAAGTGCTCGCCGTCGGGTTTTTCCTGATTTTGCTCTGGACCGGCTCCGAGAACTGGCTGGAAGCGTTCCAGGGCAACTATGTCGGCATGGGAATGCTTGAAATTCCGCACGCCATACCGATGGGATTCCTGATTTTCGGGACATTGCTGATTGTGGTGACGCTTGCGCTCTTGTTGGTCAAGAGCATCCGTCAGTTGATTTCCGGCGTGGACGCGGACGAGTCGGTGCTGCCCTATTCGCCGCCGATCGAAGAGACGTAGCCTGTCGTGGACCCGGTTGCGCTCTCCCTCCTGGTCGCCGCTCTCGTCCTGGTACCGCTGATCCTGGCAGGGGTGCAGATCGGGATCACTCTCGGGATCACGGGCATGGTTGGCATAGCGGTGTTCACGGGCGGCAATCTTACCGCCATGCTGAGCCAGCCGTTTATCCAGAGCCTCGATGTCGGCATGACCTATGCTTTCATCGTCATTCCGCTGTTCATTGCACTTGGCACGATTGCAGGCCAGTCAGGCATCACTTCGGATCTGTTCACTGCCTTTTCCCGCTGGGTCGGCCACGTACCGGGCGGCATCGCGGTCGCCACCATCGGCACCTCGGCCGGCCTCGCTTCGGTCACCGGATCCAGTCTTGGCGCCTCCGCCGCCATGGCCAAGCTGGCCATGCCGGAGCTCCGCCGGTTCCGTTACCAGGACCGGCTTTCGGCCGGCGCGGTGTCCATGGGCGGGACGATCGCGGCGATGATCCCACCTTCCATCACCATGGTGCTCTACGGCATTTTTTCCGAGACCTCGATCGGCAAGATGCTGATCGCCGGTGTGCTGCCGGGTCTCATGACGTGCGCCCTTTATGCCTTGAAGATCTCTGTCCGTTGCAAACTGAACCCGAAACTCGGGCCGCCGGGGCCGCGCTTCTCCTGGCGCGAACGGCTGCAGACATTGCCGCCGATCCTGCCTTTCTTTCTGATCGTGTTCGCCATCATTGGCGGTATCTTGTTCGGTGTTTGGACGCCAGTGGAGTCGGCCGCGGGCGGGGTCGTCATGGTACTCCTGCTGGCGATCTGGCGCCGGCGAATGACCTGGCGCAAGCTGTTCTTTGCGCTTGCCGACGCCGCCATCATCTGCGCCTCGATCCAGATCATCGTGGTGGGCTCGCTGATCTTCTCGAATTTTCTTGTGCTTTCCGGCTTCTCCGAACTGGCAACGAACGAAATCATTGCGCTCGATCTGCCACCCATTGGGATGTTTTGCGCGTTGGTGGCCGTCTACCTCATCATCGGCACCATGATGGAGGTGGCGAGCACTTTGGCGCTTACCATCCCGCTCGTCATGCCGATCGTGGCCGCGATGGGCTGGGACCCGGTCTGGTTCGGCGTGATCCTCGTCTCGATCATGGAGATTTCCGCGGTGACGCCGCCGGTCGGCCTCAGCCTCTACGTGGTGAAGGCGACCGTGCCGGAACTTTCCCTCACCGACATCTGCATGGGCGCACTGCCCTTCTGGCTCGTCAATCTGGTCGCTATTTTCATCCTCTACCTGTTTCCCCAGATCGCCCTGGTACTACCGGGCATGATGTGAGGAAACGTGTGCATCGAAAGCCCGGCCGCCGAACTCACCCGATGTTCCTGCTGGATACGAACGTCGTCTCCGAACTGCGCAAGGTCGGCGACGGTAGGGCCGATGCCCTTGTCACGGCATGGATTGCGGCGCAGGACGCGGCGAGCTTCTACATTTCCGCACTGACCCTCATGGAATTGGAGATCGGCAGCCTGCGCATCGAGCGGCGCGATGCCGGGCAGGGGGAACGGCTGCGGCGCTGGATGGACCGTCATGTCCTTCCCGAGTTCGAGGAGCGCACGCTGCCGGTCGATTCCGCTGTCGCGCTGACATGCGCGCGATTGCATGTGCCCGACCCACGCGCCGGGCGTGACGTGCTGATCGCCGCCACGACCATCGTTCACGGGCTGATCGTTGTCCCGGGCAACCTTGCCGATTTCGAAGCAACTGGCGTCGGGCTTGTCGATCCCTGGGCCGAAGAGCAATCAAGGTAACCGCCGGCCTACGGCGGACACATTGCGGGGGACGCTCCCCGGCGATCCTACCCGCCGGAGAGTCGTTCCGGGGCGGGGGCGACGACCGCGAAGACGGCGCCGGCGGGGTCCTGCAGCACGGCGATGCGCCCGACCGTCGGCACATCGAACGCCGCCTGGCAGACTTGGCCGCCCGCCTCGACCGCAGCGGCCTGAGCCGCATCGGCGTCCTCGACCCGGACATAGGGCATCCAGTGCGCCGGTATGCCCGGCTCCGGCGGGGCCAGCGCGCCGCCGACAGGCGCTTCCCCTTGCATGAAGCCGGTGTAGTCGCCCTCGCCGCCCGGTATCCTCTCCGTGCGCGCCGTCCAGCCGAAAACCCGGCCGTAGAACGCCTTGGCCGCCTCCACGTCCGGCGTCATGAGTTCGTTCCAGAAGAACATGCCCGTTTCGCTCATTCGTCCCTCTCCTCGTTATTCCCCTTCGTCCTCCGCTGCCGCCACGGGCGCCCAGAGTACGTCCTCGATCCGCGCCGCGCCCGTCGCCAGCATCGCCAGCCGGTCGAAGCCGAGCGCGATCCCGGCCGAAGCCGGCATGCCGTGTTCGAGCGCGGAAACGAAGTCCTCGTCGATGGGCAGGTCGTCGCCGTAGAGAGCCCGGCGCTCGCGCGCCGCCGCCTCGAAGCGCCGGCGCTGCTCGGCGGCGTCGGTCAACTCCCCGAAGGCATTGGCGAGTTCGAGCCCGCCGACATAGATCTCGAAGCGCTCCGCCACGCGCGGGTCGCTTGCGTCGATGCGCGCGAGCGCCGCCATCCGCGCCGGCCATCCGTGCAGCACGGTCGGGCGCGCAAGGCCCAGATGCGGCTCGACGCGGTTGAGGAAGAGGCGGAAGAAGAGGTCCTCCCAACTGTCTTCGCCGCCCGGCTCCAGCCCTTCCGCGCGGCAGGCCGCGGCGAGCCGAGCGCGGTCGGCTTCCAGCACATCGAGGCCGAAGCGGTCCCGGAAGGCCGCCGCGACCGACAGCCGCTCGAAGGGCGCGGCCGTCGGCACGCGCCTGCCGTTCCAGAGAAGCTCCGGCCCCGCCAGCGCCAGCAGCGCCTCGCAATCGGGGATGAGGTCCCGCCAGCCGGCGCCCGCCCGGTACCACTCCAGCAGGGTGAATTCCGGGTGGTGCGTGGCCGAGCGCTCGCCATTGCGGAAGACGCGCGCGAACTGGAACAGGCGCGGCTCGCCGGCGGTCAGCAGCTTCTTCATCGCGATCTCGGGCGAGGTGTGCAGGCGGAGCGCGCGGGACCGCCCTCCCGGCTCCCGCAGCTGGGCGGCGAAGGTCTCGACATGCACCTCCATGCCGGCGGAGACCTGCAGCGCCGGGGTCTCGACCTCGACGAAGCCCTCGCGGTGGAACCAGTCCCGCATCCGCCTCAGCAGCGCCGCGCGCTGGAGCAGCGCCGGGCGCCGGACGGCGTAAGCCTCGGGCCGCCACCAGGGATTATCCCGTCCGGTCAACGCCTTCGCCCTTTCCGGGGCAGGGCCGGTATGGACGCCGCCGGGCCGAGCGGGTAGCGTCCGGCGCGAGCGACCTTCTGACGGAGCATGTCCGACCCCATGAACGAAATCGCCATCAATGCCGAGAACCTCTGGCGGCTGGAAACGCCGGGCCACGAAGGCTGGACGCGCACCGCGCGCGTCGGCGACCCGAAGAAATACTATATGGTCTCGGCCGACAGCCACGCCAATGAGCCGCCGGACCTCTGGGTAACGCGCCTGCCGCAGATATACCGCGAGCGGGCGCCCCGCGTCGTCACCGACGAGAACGGCGTGCAGTGGCGCTATTGCGAGGGCTACCGGCCGGACCGCATCCGGGTGATGAGCTTCGAGGGCGAGGACTGGCTGCGCTCGCAGGCCGGCGCCGAGCCGGAGCAGCGCATCCGCGACAATGAGCGCGACGGCATCGACGCCGAGATCGTTTTCCCGAACAAGGGCCTCGCCATGTGGGCGACGCCGGACCCGGTGTTCGCCAACGCCCAGTGCCGCGTCTGGAACGACTGGGCCTGGGAGCAGTTCGCCGCCTGGCCGGAGAAGATGGTGCCCGCGGCGGCGGTCGCGACCGGCGACCTCGAAGGCACGCTCGCCGAGATCGAGCGCTGTGCTGCGCTCGGCTACAAGGCCCTCACGCTCCCCTGCAAGCCCATCTGGGGCGGGCACGATGTGGACCATGTGAACTACAACCTGCCGCATTTCGACCCGCTCTGGGCGCTGGTGGAAGAGACCGGCATGCCGATCACATTCCATGTCAGCACCGGGCGCGATCCGCGCGCCTCGCGCGGCAATGGCGGGGCGGTCATAAACTACGTGACCCACTCGCTTTCGCCGACCATCGAGCCCGTCGCGAACCTCTGCGCCTCGGGCGTGCTGGAGCGCTTCCCGAAGATCCGCTTCGCGACCATCGAGGCGGGAATCGGCTGGGTGCCCTGGCTGCTCGACGCCATGGACGAGGCCTTTCGCAAGCACCATATGTGGGTGCGCCCGAAGCTCCGGGGCCTGCCGTCCGACTATTACCGCGAGCACGGCTACGCCACCTTCCAGGAAGACCCCGCCGGGCTCGCGCTCGCAAGGGACTGGGGCCTCGCCGACAACTTCATGTGGGCCAACGACTATCCCCACCACGAGGGCACCTGGCCGCATTCGGGCGAGGCCATCGAGCGCACCATGGGCGGGCTCAAAGAGGCCGACCGGGCGAAGATCCTGGGCCTGAACGCGGCGAAGCTGTTCGGGCTGACCGTGCCGGAGCACATGCGGGCCGCCGCCTGACGGCCCCGGCGTTGCGGCAGGAGCGGCGCGGGACCGCCCGCCCGTGACGGCGGTTGTCCGCATTCGGCCCGGCGCTTCCGGGCCCGCCGTCGAGGAGGAGTCCGTCGGGCCGCCCGGCCCCGGCGAGGTGCAACTCCGCCAGACCGCCATGGGCCTCGACCGCTGCGGCCTCAAGGCCCTGGAAGGCGGAGCAGCCTTCGTCCCCGGCATAGCCGCGGCAGGCGTTGCCGAGGCGGCAGGGCCGGGCGTGGAGGGTGTCCGGCCCGGCGACCGGCTGGCCTATGCCGACCTGCCCGGCGCGTGGCGAGCCTTGCGCAACCTGCCGGCCGACCGGCTGGTCCCCGTTCCCGGCGACATCGAGGACGCTACCGCGGCGGCCATATTCCGGCGGGGCCTCGCCGTGCATTACCTGCTGCGCCGGCTTCGCCGCGTGCAGCCGGGCGAGGCGGTTCTGGTGCTGGGTGCGGCTGGCGGCGTCGGACGGCTGCTCTGCCAGTGGGCGGCGGCAGTCGGCGCGGAGGTCGTCGGCGCGGTCGGCAGCGAGGAGAAGGCCGCGGTCGCGCAGGCGAACGGGTGCAGCCATACAGTCGTTGCCGGCCCGGAAGACCTCGGGGCGCGGGTGCGCGAGACCGCCGGGGGCCGGGGCGTCGATGTCGTCTATGACGCGGTGGGCGGGGAGGTCTTCGCCCGGACCCTCGACTGTCTGGCGCCGACGGGCATGGCCATCGGCTTCGGCAACGTCGCCGGCCCGCCCGCCCCGTTACCGCTCGAACGACTGGAGGCGCGCTCCCTCATCGTCGCCCGTCCGACGCTCGCGGCCTGGATTGCCGGGCGGGGCGACCTTGAGGCGGCTTCGGAAGAGTTGTTCGAGCTGGTCGGCGCGGGCAAGCTAAGGCCGGGACCGGTGCGCACCTTCCCGCTGGGTGAGGCTGGTGAGGCCATCCGTAGCTTAATCGACCGTCGCAACGCGGAGTTCCTGGCGCTGGCGGTATGATGACCATCAGAAATACCGGAGATTCTTCATGTTCCTGAACCACTTCAAGACGATGGCGGCCTATAATCGTTGGGCCAATACGCGCCTCTACGACGCCTGCGCAGGCCTGGGCAACGCGGACCGCAAACGGGACCGCGCCGCCTTTTTCGGCTCGATCCACAACACGCTGAACCACATCCTCGTCGGCGACCGCGCCTGGCTTGCGCGCATCGAGGGACTGGCGGACGGCGGAATCGCGCTCAATACGGTGCTGTTCGACGATTTCGACGAACTGCGCGGAGCGCGTGCAGCGGAAGACGACCGCATCGACCGCGTCCTCGATGCGATGAGCGAGGACCGCATGGCGGGCGACCTCGCCTACAGCAATCTGGCCGGTACGCCGTTTCGCACCCCGATGCGGCTTGTGTGGACGCACGTCTTCAACCACCAGACCCATCATCGCGGCCAAGTCCACGACATGCTGAACCGGGCCGGAACCGAGCCGCCGGAACTGGACCTGATCTATTTCATCCGCACGCTCTGACCGCCCGGCGGCGCGCTGCTGAAATCCGCTCGCGCCGGTCCCAAGGCGGCCCCATATACGGGCGATGGGCAGTGTTGCGCCATATCTCGGGCCGGAAGAGGCCGATGCGGCGGTGCGCCGGGCCGTCGGCCGCTATATTCGCCGCCGTCGGGAAATGGCGCCCGGCTTCGTACAGCGCAATTTCCGCCTGAGAGGCGCGCTCGAACTCCATCGCCGGGCCGTGGGGCCAGACCTCTTGCGGGCGCCCGCAAATCTGGTGCTTGCAGGCCCCAATCTGGCCCTGGAGGGCGCCGCCCGGCTCGCCGAACGCGGCGGATACGGACAGGCCGCCGGCCGCCTGCGCCGGGGACGCAAGGTGTTCGTCACCGATGTCGCGCGGGAGATCGAGTGGCGGCTGTTCACCGAACTGCTGGAGCTGCCCTATGCACAGCCCGGCCGCAGCGCTGCGCGGGACGCGCTCGCGGATGAAATCGCCCGCGATCCGGCGGTCGGCGCCCTGCTGGAGAGGCTGTCGGCCGCCTCCGCCGCGCCCAGCTTCCGGGCCTGGGCGGAACAGGCCGCCGGGCGCTATGGCGAAGCGCGTCTGGCGGTCGCCGACCTCGCCGCTTCGCTCGCCTCGGCCGGCATCGGCGCGGCCGCCTTCCGGCAATGGACGCCGGGCGCGCTGTCGCTCGGGCCCGTGGCAGCGCAGGCGCTGGCCCAGCAGGCGGCAATCGCAGGCTTTCCCCTCGGGGCTATGGCCGGCGGTGCCTGGTACAGCGTCTTCCCGGCCAAGGCCTCGACGATGGCGGTCGCCGGCCTCACCGGCGCGCTGGTGCTGCTACCGGCCATGCTCTCGGCCTTCGCCGGCGTGGCGGCCGATCCCCTGCAGGCGCGGTTCGGCCTGCACGACCGCCGGCTCGCCCGTCTTCTGGATGCGCTCGAAGACCGCCTGCTCGGCGATGCGGGCCCGGACTTCAACCCGCGCGAACCGTGGGTAGCGCGCGTTCTGGACCTCGCGGACCTCCTGAATCTCGCCCGCCGGGCAATAGGTTAGCGCAGCATCCGGGCGGCATGTACAACGGTCACGAGCGGGGGCGGCCGGGGATGTGGTTGTAGATGGATTCCGAGAGGCCGCCGTCGGTGAGGATGACCTGCCCGGTGACATAGCGGGAATCGGGGCCGAGCAGGAAGGCGATGATGTCGGCGATATCGTCCGGGCCGGCGACCCGGCCCATCGGCACCAGCGCCTCGCGCGCCGCCTTGATTTCCGGGTCCTCGTACATCGCCTCGGTCATCATGGTGCGCACCAGGCCGGGCGAGACGCAATTGACGCGGATGCCATCCGCTGCCCACTCCTGGGCCATCTGCTTCGCGAGGATGATGACGCCGGCCTTGCTGGCCGAATAGGCGCCCATCCAGCTGTGGGGATTCATGCCCGACATCGAGGCCGTCACGGCGATGGCGCCCCGGCTCTCCCTCAGGTGCGGATGGGCCGCCTTGCCGAGCAGCCAGGTCGCGCGGGTGTTCACATTCATCGTGAGCTCCCACTCGTCGAGCCCGAGCCGGGTGAGCGGGGCGGGCGCGGCGACGCCGGCATTGGAAACGAGCGCGTCGATGCCGCCCATCGCCCCGGCCGCCTCGGCGACGATGCGCGCGGGCTCGTCCGGGTCGCCGAGGTCGCCCATGAAGGGCGTCGCCTCGACTCCTTCCTCGCGGAGTTCGCTGAGCAGGGTTTCGAGCTCGTCCTCATGCGCCCGGTCCACGGCCGCGATATGCGCCGGGCGGTTGCTGCGCCTGGCGTCCCGGGCGAGCCTGAGGCATACCGCCCGCCCGATCCCGCGCGCCGCTCCGGTGACGATGGTCCTCATTGGCCCCGTGCCTCCCATTTTCGGCCATGCTACATGAGCGGGCCCGCCGCGCCAGCCCGGCAGTCCGAAAGCAAGGTGATGACGACATGGCCGACCCCCGCCACCACAGGGCCCTGATCCTCGGCTCCGGCCCGGCCGGCTACACGGCTGCGATCTATGCCGCGCGCGCCGCGCTCGGCCCCGGCCTGGTGCAGGGCATGGCGCCGGGCGGGCAGCTCACGATCACCACCGATGTCGAGAACTATCCGGGCTTCGCCGACGTGATCCAGGGCCCGTGGCTGATGGAGCAGATGGAGGCCCAGGCCCGGCATGTCGGCACGGAGACTTATTTCGACATGATCGTCGAATGCGATTTCGACGCCCGCCCGATGGTCTGCAAGGGCGACAGCGGCGCGGTCTATACGGCCGACTCGGTCATCGTCTCGACCGGGGCAGAGGCCAAGTGGCTCGGCCTGCCGAGCGAGGAGCGCTTCCTGGGCTTCGGCGTCTCGGCCTGCGCCACCTGCGACGGCTTCTTCTTCCGCGAACGCGAGGTGCTGGTGGTCGGCGGCGGCAACACGGCCGTCGAGGAGGCGCTTTACCTCACCAACCACGCCAGCAAGGTGTCGGTGGTCCATCGGCGCGACAGCCTGCGGGCAGAGAAGATTTTGCAGGAGCGCCTGTTCCGCAACGAGAAGGTCGAGATGGTCTGGGACACGGTGCTGGACGAGGTGCTGGGCGGGGGTACGCCGCCGGGCGTAACCGGCGCGCGGCTGCGCCAGGTGAAGACGGACGCCGTGACCGAGCGCGCGGTGGACGGCGTGTTCATCGCCATCGGCCACCGCCCCAATACGGATATCTTCCAGGGCCTGCTGGAGATGGACGGGGAGGGCTATCTCATCACCCGCCCGGACAGCACGGTCACCTCCAAGCCGGGCGTGTTCGCTGCGGGCGACGTCAAGGACAAGGTGTTCCGCCAGGCCGTCACCGCCGCGGGCCTCGGCTGCATGGCGGCACTCGAAGCCGAGAAATACCTGGCCGCGCTGGAATAGCGGCGGATAGCGCCTCGCGTGGCCGGAAGAGCCGGAGGAACGACATGACGAGCGACAAACTGGCCGTGAACGGCACCGAATACCGCCTGCCGGAGCGCCCGGCGGTTGTTGTGTGCATCGACGGCGGGGACCCGGCCTATATCGAGCACGGCCTGGCGGCGGGGATCGTCCCCAACATCGCGCGTTACATGCGCGACGGCTTCCATACGGTGGCGCAAGGCACCATGCCGAGCTTCACCTGCCCCAACAACATGTCCATCGTCACCGGCCGTCCGGCCTCGGTGCACGGCATCTCGGGTAATTTTTTCCTCGACCGCGCCACGAACGAGCCGGTGGTGATGACGGGCCCCGAATTGCTCCGGGCCCCCTCGGTGATGAGCGCGTTCTCGTGCAGCGGGGCGCGGGTGGTCTCGGTCACCGCCAAGGACAAGCTCCGCCAGCAGCTTCAGAAGGGCATGGACCTCTCCAACGGCTCGGCCAGCTTCTCCTCGCAGCACGCCGACCGCTGCACCATGGAGGAGAACGGCATCGAAGACGTGCTCGGTTTCGTCGGCCAGCCGCTGCCGGACATGTATTCGGCGGACCTCTCCCTCTTCGTGCTGGACGCGGGCCTCAGGCTGCTGGAAGAGCGCCGCCCGGACATCCTCTACCTCTCGCTCACCGATTACATCCAGCACGCCTACGCGCCGGGCCATCCCGAAGCCGACAGGTTCTATGCGGAGCTGGATGCGCGCTTCGGCAGGTTCGAGGCGCTGGGCGCAACCGTGGCGCTCACCGCGGACCACGGCATGAACGAGAAGACCAACGAGGACGGCACCCCCTGCGTGGTGTGGCTGCAGGACATTCTCGACAGGGAGTTCGGCGAGGGCGCGAGCACCGTCATCTGCCCCATCACCGACGCCTTCGTGGGCCATCACGGGTCGCTCGGCGGCTTCGTGCGCGTGTATTGCCACAGCGGGCTCCCGGTTGAGCGGGCGGTCGAGGCCGTGGCGGACGTGCCGGGGGTGGAGCAAGTGCTGTCCCGCGAGGCCGCAGCGCGGGAATTCGATCTGCCCTTCGACCGCGAGGGAGACCTCGCGGTGCTCGGCGACTCACGCACCGTCATCGGTTCCCGCGAGGCCGACCACGATCTGAGCGGGCTCAAGGGCCATCGGCTGCGCACCCACGGCAGCATCCACGAGGCCCAGGTGCCGATAATCCTCAGCCGCCCGGTCAGCGACGGATATGCGCGCCGCGCGGAGGACGCGCGGCCGCACAGCTACGAGGCGTTCGACTACGCCTTCAACGGCATTGTCGATTGACCTGCGATGTCTCGTGCTTGTCCGGTCAGGAACCGGGATTTGGGCATCGCGCACGAGCTGCAGCGAAGGCGCGGCGAATAGCCTGCCGACCGTCTCCGTCGGCGAGATCGCCCGATCTGGCTTGCTCGATCCCGGCGGTCAGGCGCGCTCGCAAGTCTTGCAGGTCGTGTTCCACCCGCTCGCGATTGTCCATGACTCCATGACTCCTCCTACAGGGCTGCGCCTGCGCCGCCCTCCTCGGCGGCTGCGCGGGCGGCGAGGGCCGAGCGGTCCACCTTGTTGGTGCTGGCGAGCGGCAGTTCGGGGAGGAAATGCACCCGGCGGGGGTGCATGTAGGCGGGCGCCTGCGCCAGCGCGTGGGCCTTGACCGCGTCGGCGTTGAGCCGCGCGCCCGGCCGGGGCGCCACAAAGGCGACCGGCATGTTGCCGCGCACCGGGTCCGGCACCGGCACCAGGCAGGCCTGCGCGATGTCCGGATGCGCCTCCAGCACCTTCTCGACCTCGGACGGCCACACATTCTCGCCGTTGACGGTGAACATGTCGTCCACCCGGCCGACGAAATAGTAGAAGCCCTGCGCGTCGCGGCGCATGACATCGCCTGTGCAGTAATAACCGTCCGCCGTCACGGCCTCGGCGGTCTTCGCCGGCAGGTTGAGATAGCCCGGCATATTGGCGGGGCAGCGCATCTGGAGTTCGCCTTCCTCCGCGTCGAGGTCGCTTCCGGACGCAAGGCGAACCTCCACCTCGTCGATCCGCGCGCCGAGCGCAAGGTCCGGGACGGGCAGGCCGTCCGGATGGGCCCCGAACACGCAGGGGCCGGCCTCCGTGGTGCCGTAGGCGTAGGCGATGCGGGCATTGGGGAAGACGCGGCGGGTCTCCGCGAACAGCCCGGCCGTGGCGGGCGCCGAGCCCATTGTCACCACTTCCACCCCGGAGAGGTCGAGCCGGGCGATCAGGTCGCGCTCCTGGAGTGCCAGCGCGATCATGGTCGGCACGGAGGTGAGCCGGGTGCAGCCGAAGCGCGGGATCGCCTCCAGGTAGCGCGGCGCGGTGAATTGCGCCAGCAAGGCCATGCTCGCATGGGCGGAGAGCAGGAACTTCGAGCTGGCGAGCGCGTTCATATGGTAGAACGGCGCGGCGACCAGGAAGCGGTGGCGGTCGTTCTCCGGGTTCGCGCGGAAGCGCATGTCGATCACCCAGAGATGGCCGGCATGGGTGAGCGGCACGCCCTTGGGCATGCCGGTGGAGCCGGAGGTGTAGAGGATCTGCGCCACATCGCCGGCTTCGGGCATGACGGTCTCGAAATCCCCCGGATCCAGGAACGCCTCGAATTCCGGGCCGAATTCCACCGCCGGCAGGCCATCGGGCGCCCGCTCCCGGCGGTCCTCGTCCACGAACAGCAGCTTCGCGCCGCTGTCGCCCAGCACATGGGCCACGGTCTCGTCCGGGAAGCGCCAGTTGACCGGCACCGCGATGAGGCCCGCGCGCATGGCGCCGAAATAGACGGCGAGCCAGTCGGCGCTGTTGGCGGCGAAGATGGCGATGCGCTCGCCGCGCTTGAGCCCCCGCCCCAGCAGCGCGCGGGCGACGGCGCGGGCGCGCTCGTCGAGCCAGCGGTGCGAGCGCTCGGGCGCACGTTCCCAGTCGGCCGCGTCGATGATCGCGGTCAGGTCCGGGTCCTTGTTCCGGTCCACCAGGTCGCCGAGATTGTCGCGCATGGATGCCTGCCCCCTTGCTGTCGGCGCGGGAGAATAGCCGCTGGCGGCAAGCCTGTCCCGAACGCCGCACCCGCTGGCATGCGCCGGTCGCCCGTGCTATTCGCCTCGCCCTATGACCGAGACGCTGCCGCTTTCCGTCGCCGCGCTACAGGCGAAGATCGACGCCTCGCCCTTCAATGCGGGCATGGGCATTACCGTGACCCATGCCGACGCCGAGGCCGAAGAGATCGCCATGCGCATTGAGATGCGCCCGGAATTCGAGCGCGCCAAGGGCACGGGCCAGTATCATGGCGGGGTCATTTCCGCCTTCATCGACACGGTCGGCGACTATGCGTTGGTGATAAACCGGGGCGGCGGCGTGCCGACCATCAACTACCGCACGGACTTCCTGCGCCCGGCCTCGAACACCGCGCTGACCGGCAAGGCGAAGGTGCGCCGGGCGGGGCGAACGGTCGCAGTGGTCGATATCGACGTTTTCGACGAACAGGGCAGGTTGGTCGCTGTCGGACGCGGCACCTACGGCACCCAGGTCGGATAAGGAAGCCTTCGATGCTGAAACATGTCCTTTCCCTTCTCGCTTTCCTCGGAGCACTCGCGGTGACAGACGCCCAGGCACAGAATCCCAAGGTCTTTTTCGATATCGCGCTCGACGGCCGCCCGGCCGGCCGCATCGTGCTGGAGCTGCGCGAGGACGTGGTGCCGAAGACGGCGGAGAACTTCCGCCAGCTCGCGACCGGCGAGCCGGGCTTCGGCTATGCCGGCTCGCGCTTCCATCGCGTGATCCCCGATTTCATGATCCAGGGCGGGGACTTTACCAGCGGCGACGGGCGCGGCGGCAAGTCGATCTATGGCGACCGGTTCGAGGACGAGAACTTCACCCTCATCCACGACCGGCCGGGCCTGCTCTCGATGGCCAATGCCGGGCCGGGCACCAACGGTTCGCAATTCTTCATCACCACCGTGCCGACGCCCTGGCTCGACGGCAAGCATGTCGTCTTCGGCCATGTCGCGGACGGCATGGATGTCGTCCGCAAGATCGAGCAGTCCCCCAACAACGCGGCCCAGATCACGGCGTCGGGCGAGGTGGAGTAGGGGGCAGGTTCGACTGTTCGCAATCCCGGCAATTGAAGGATTTCAGCTTATCGTCGGGCGTTGGGTCCGTTCAGATACGGAACTGTTTTCTGTCGACACCGTGTAGCCTGGAGTAAGATTTCAGTCTCCCCGGGGCACCTTCTACAGGCGAGCGGTCGCGCGGAACGCAATGCCGTGATCGGGAGCGTTCTTGTTGGCGGCCTCGCGCCGGGTCCCCTCGATGCCGAACGCGATGTGCGGCCCGAGCGTCCAGCGAATTCCGGATCGCCATGTGCGGCCTCCCGCCTCCGACAGGGCGAGTGCCGCAAACGGCGTCATCGCGCCGCGCCCGCCGAACGCTGTCAGCCCGTATCCCGTCTCGGCCTTCAGGCTCCCGGCCGGATGGAAACGGTCGTTGGCCGCGAGCGCGCCCGCATCGCGCCGTGAGCGCAACAGTCCGGTCCCGCCCGGAGCCGCGCCCCAGGCAGGCGACAGGCCGAACGAGAGGCCCCGGCCCGCGGCGCCCGGATCGATGCGGACCGAGCCCCCGGCGCCCCATTCGGTGTAGTCGGCATCCTCGTGTGCGACCAGGCCGCCCGCTGTCGCCTCAACGGTGAGACCGAGCCTTGGGTCAGCGTAACGTACGCCGCCGCCGACCGCGATGCCGGCCCCGGTCTCGGCGTCGCCGCCGTCATGGCGCAGGCCGATCTCGAGCGACGGTGTCAGCGTCCGTCCGTCTTCAAGCTCAAAACGCTGCGAGCCTTCCATGACGAGCCGCACGCGGCCGGTCTCCGTCTTCGTCGCGGCGAGCCCGTCGGTTCCGTCTTTGCCGGTGGTAGCCGCCGAACTCATGCGCACGAGCCGCACATCGGTTATTGCCGCCAGCTCGAAGTCGCCCGTATCCTTCGCCGGGAGCAGCAAGCCGCGCGCGCCCGCCGCTGCCATCCATGTCTCGGTGTCGGTCTTCCATTGCCGGCGGTTGTCCGTACCGTCGCTCTTCAGCATCAGTGCGCCATTGCCGTAGCCGACGGTGCCCCAGAACGAGAAATGCTCGCTCGCCTGGAGGCGCAGATAGGGATGGACGCTCGTGGAGCTGCTCTCCGCTTTGCCGGAACTTCTGCCGACACGTTCCGTCGTGTCGGCCCCTCCGCGGTAGCCGCCCGCGCCGATGCTGCGGGCGAGCGCCAGACCGGCCAGCCAGCGACCTTGTGCGGCGTCCGCGCCGAGGGTGACGGTGTTCACATCGCCGTCGAGCGAATATCCTTCCGCCTCACCGTCGAAGCGCGTCGCAGCCCCCCGGCCCCAGGCAGTCCAGCGCCGGCCCGTGCCCCTCGCCGCAGCCTCGTCGCCGGCGAGGTCTAACCGGAAGGAACTGCCGAGCAGCAAATCGCGCTCCGTCAGCGTGTGCGCGCCGTCCACGCCGCTGGCGTACGGCCGCGCGTTGCCGAACAGCGTGTCGTTCCAGGCGTGGCCAACGCCGGCCGTGCTGCCCGCCCCACCTCGATTACCCGTCCGAGCGAAGGTTAGGGACTGCCCGCCCACCGTTACCTGCGGGCCGCCGGCCCCCTTGAGCCGCTCGGTAATGGAGTCCGTCACCTGGTCGGCCACCGTGCGCCCGAAGCGCGCCAGCCAGGCCCGCGCCGGCACGTCCGGGCCTGCGCCGGTCGGCAGCGGCGCCATTTCGTCATCGCGGATTGCCAGCATCGCGTCGAATGGCGGCCATACATCGAATGTGCCAATCACGGCCCCCGAAACCGTAACCTCCGGGTTCGCTGCACGAATGTCGTTGTCGATCGCCGCGACCGTCACTTCTCCCGTGCTCGTCGTCGCGTTGGCGGCGAAACTCAGGACAGTATTCGAACTCAGTTCGACTCTGTCCGCCGACGAGACCGCCACGGTCACCGTGAACGGGGCCGCCTGGGCCTCCGGCACTGTCGCCGTCACCGTCGTCTTTCCGCCGTTCTCGTAAATCGTGGCCGGTGCCAGAGCGAGTTTGACCCGCGGCCTGGAATCGTTTCGCAGGTTTATCCGGTTGATGCGGTAGAGCGGGTTTCCGGCCTCGTCCTGGACCGCCAGATCGAGGAAGATATCGACGTTCCCGACGCCGACCGGCGGCGGCAAATAGCGGGTGGTCACGATATCGCCTTTTTCCACCGGTTCCCGCAACGTCACGATCACGCTGCTGCCGTTTATTGCGGCGCTATCGGGTGCCAGGTATCGGCCGCCGTTCACCCTGTATCGGAAGCTGTGTTCATTCAGCCGGTTGGTCTTCAGCGGCTCGCTGAACGTCAGCACCATCCGGCTTTCCGATACCGTGCCGCCATATCCGTCAGGCGTCTGGACCGGTTCCGGCCCGGTCCGGTCGCCGGGATTGCCGATGCCATCGTCTTCGACGATCGCCAGTTCGACATCCTCCGGGCCCATTACGCCCGTTCCGCCGGATGCGGTTCCTTCGACCTTGACCGTCACGCCGCCCCGGAACTGATCGGTGTGTCCGTCATTGTCGAGCGCGGTAATCGTTACCGTTCCGGGGCTCGACGTTTCATTCGCCTCGAAGGCCAGCGTCGTGTCCGGACTCAGCACGATGCGGCCGTTCTGCGGCACCAATCCGGCGAACGCCTGTGCCGAGACCTCGACCGTGAAGGGCGTTGGAGATGCAGGCGAAACCGTGGCCGTGACCGTAGCCGACCCGTCGTTCTCGGCGATCGAATCCTGCGACAGATCGAGCGTCACGGTCTGCGCCTGTGCAGCACTGCCGATGCCGAGAAGCAAGATCGAGAGCAAGGCCGAGGCGAGACATTTTGCCGACGCAACGGCCGGCAGGGCAAAAGGGAACATCGTTTCTCCAGTGTCGGTTGCGAATGGCGAAAGGCGGAGGTCGGGAGTGGCGCCGGGACGGCGGCCCGCGCCGCTCCGAATGTCGAACAGGTGACGAGTGTGGAAGCGCCGCGGTTCGATGGACGCGGCAGCAGAGTTATCGGCCCAGCAGCGTTGGTTCAGGTAATAGTCGAGACTCTGCTCGAGTTAATCGCAAATGAAATAAGAAAACTATATATGCATAATGGGCATAGGTGCGAAATTTGAGATTCGCACTTTGTTATTTCTGACACAGCCAGGCCCTCATTTGTCCAATGACAAGAATCGAGGACAGACAGCGGAAAATGTTCGTATATCCTGCTGTGTACAGATTGAAATAAATTTGAATGCAGGGAATAGTAAAATAATTTATTTGTATTCTCTTGGTGCATACAAGGCTGATTTGAGTCCATTACTTTACGGCATATATTTTGCTCCAACGGTATATTATTTCATGCCTTTTCTGTACAGAAATTGTCACACGGGGTGCGTTGGCTGTCGCGACATCGACAACCCCGGCCAGGGACGAATGTATCGAACCTGGATTTGAATCGTCTCCAGAGCCGAATTGCTCAGGGCGATTGCGGCTTACGCGGCGTTCGTCTCCCCCGCCGGCCCGTGCTCTTCAGGGTGCGCCGCCGTCCACTCGGATTACAGAGCCGGTGGTGAAGGCGCTGGCGTCGGAGGCGAGGTAGAGGGCGGCGGTGACGATCTCCTCCGGCTCGCCGCTGTGCTGGAGGGCGGCCTCGGCGTTGCGGCGCGTCTCCTCGTCCCAGGCGTGCGAGATGTCGGTGAGGAAGCGGCCCGGCATGATGCCGTTGACGCGGACCTTCGGCGCATATTCGCGCGCAAAGGCCTCCGTCACCGCGTTCAGCGCCGCCTTGGCGCCGGCATAGGGGGCGAGTTCCGGGCGCGGGCGGATGGCGCCGGTGCTGGAGATGTTCACTACCGCGCCGCCCCGGCCCGCCGCCATGGCGGTGCCGAGGAGCGCCGTCAGCCGGAACGGTCCCTTGAAATTGAGCGCCAGCACCTTGTCGAACAGCCCCTCCGGCGTTTCCAGCGAAGAGGGCGCCAGCGGCGACGAGCCGGCATTGTTGACCAGCACGTCGATGCCCCCGGTCGCCGCCCAGGCGCGCGCCGCCAGGCCCTCCAGCGCATCCCAGTCCGAGACATCGCAGGGCATCGCCCAGGCGCGCCGGCCGAGCGCCTCGACCTCCGCCGCCACAGCCCGGCAGGACTCCTCTCGGCGCGAGACGATGACCGTATCGGCGCCGCGCCGGGCGAAGCCGAGCACCATTTCGCGCCCGAGCCCGCGGCTGCCGCCGGTGACGAGCACGGTCTTGCCGGTGAAGTCGAACAGCGGGTCGGTCATGGGCTCGGCTCCGTTGCGCTTCCGGGAAACGACCTGCCGGAGGGTAATGCTGCGCCCCCGGAGCGGTTATCCCTTTTCCGGATCCCGGGCGAGTTCACCGAGATTTGATCCGTGCCGGCGCATCCGGACGTTTGGCGGATTGCAGGACCGTCCCTATCTAATAGCGATGCAGGGGACAACGGCGATACATGCGGTGACAACGGGCGCCAACGGTGCCAAGGATACGGGAACGATCCGCATGCGGAGCGACACGAACCACCCTGCAGAAACCTCGACATTGCGAAAGGAAACAGAATGACGACCACGACACTCAAGAGCCTTGCGGTTGCAAGCGCCGTGGCGGCGGCACTCGCCATGAGCGCTGCGACGCCCGCCGCCGCCGCCGGAAAGGAGAAGTGCTACGGCGTCGCGCTCGCGGGCCAGAACCACTGCGAAGCTGGCCCCGGCACAACCTGCGCCGGCACGTCCACGGTCGATTACCAGGGCAATGCCTGGTCACTGGTGCCCCTGGGCACCTGCGTGGCCATGGAGCTCCCCGGAGACCGCAAGGGCTCGCTGGAAGCGCTGGACCGCAACCTCCCCGGCTGAGGACGGTGCAACCCGCGTCCCGGACCCATCCGGGACGCGGAAAGCCCGCCTTCCCGGCAGGAGGAGGAATCGCGATGGATGGCATGCCCGAGCAGCGCAGCGGTCTGCCTCCGGGAGCCGGCGTCGGCTACAAGCCCCGGCATCTCGAAGACATCCTCGCGTCGCCCGGCCCGGTTTCCTGGCTCGAAATCCATGCGGAAAACTACATGGTGGACGGCGGCCCGCAGCTTGCCGGGCTGAGGCGCATCGCGGAGAGGTTCCCGATTTCCTGCCATGGCGTCGGCCTTTCGATCGGCTCCGAAGGGCCTCTCGACGCCGGACATCTGGAGCGCCTTGCGCGCTTCGTCTCCTGGCTGGAACCCGCGAGCGTTTCCGAACACCTCGCCTGGACCCGCCACGGAACCGGATATCTCAACGACCTGCTGCCCGTGCCCTATGACGAGGCGACGCTGCGGCGGGTGTGCGGGCATATCGACGAAGTGCAGGCCCGCCTCGGCCGCCGCATCCTGCTGGAAAACCCTTCCAACTACCTGCAATTTTCCCGCAGCACGATGCCGGAGGCCGAGTTCCTGGGCGAGGTCGCTGCGCGCACGGGCTGCGGCCTGCTGCTCGATGTCAACAATGTGCATGTCTCGGCAGTCAACCTGCACCACGATGCGCGGGCCTATCTCGACGCCTTCCCGTTGGAACGGGTCGGCGAAATCCACCTTGCAGGCCACGATGCGGACATGGACGAACACGGCGCTGCGCTGCTGATCGATTCGCACAACAATCCCGTCGCCGAGCCCGTCTGGGCGCTCTTCGCCCATGTCTCGGCGCGCACGGGGCCGCTGCCGACCCTGATCGAGTGGGACAAGGACGTTCCGGAATGGCCGGTGCTGGCCGCCGAGGCCGCCCGCGCCGATGCGGTGCTCGCGGGCTGTCATGCCTGACTACCAGCGCGCATTCTCCGAAGCGCTGCTCGATCCGGCGAGGGCGGTCCCCGCGGGCCTCGTCGGGCCGGACGGGCGGCCCGCGGGGCGGCGCTTCGATATCTACCGCAACAATGTCGTCGTCGCTCACACCGAAGCGCTCGGCGAGGCGTTCCCGGTCGTGAAGGCCGTGGTCGGCGACGAATTCTTCGAGGCGATGGCGGGCGTCTATGTCCGCGTCCGTCCGCCGTCGTCGCCCTGCATGATGTTCTACGGGGAGGACCTGCCGGCCTTCCTGGAGACCTTTGCGCCGGCGGCCGACCTGCCCTACCTGCCGGATGTGGCGCGTCTGGAACATGCCCGCCGCCTCGCCTACCACGCAGCCGACCATCCCGTCGCCGACCCCTCGGTGCTGGGCGAACGCGATGCGGCGGCGCTCATGGCGACCCGGTTTGCCCTGCAGGCCGCCTGCCGTGTCGTTCGCTCCGCGCATCCGGTCTATTCGATCTGGCGCTTCAACGCGACGGAGGACAAGTCCCCGGTCCGGTCCGCCGCCGAGGACGTGCTGGTGTCGCGGCCGGCAGACGCCGTGCTCATGTACCTCCTTCCTCCGGGCGGCGCGGCCTTCCTGCTGGCGCTACAGGCCGGAGAGCCGCTTGGGCAGGCGGCGGACAAGGCCATGCTGCACGCGCCGGATTTCGATCTCGGCGCCAATCTCACCGCGATCTTCGCCGCGCGGGCCATCGGAACAATCTCAAGCTGAAACGTCGGGAGAACCCGTCATGAATGCACTCTATCGCCTCGAAGACGCCATTCTCGGACCGGTCGGAAGGGTCCTGGACGGCGCTGTCATGCAAACCCTGGCCCGCCTGGTGTTCCTGGCGACGCTGGCCACCTTCTTCTGGTCGTCGGCCATGACCAAGCTGGGGGAGGGGATCGGCGGCATCTTCTCGCCGTCGGCCGGCGCCTATGTGCAGATCCTGCCCGCGCAGATGGAGGCCGTCGGCTACGACGAATCGCAGCTCGGCTTCATCGCGGACCTCATCGTGCTGGCCGGGACGTGGGCGGAGTTCGTCATCCCCGCGCTGATCGTGGTCGGCCTGTTCACCCGCGCCGCCAGCCTCGCGATGATCGGGTTCGTCCTCGTGATGAGCCTCGTGGACATCGTGGGCCACGGGGCGGACGCGACGACGATCGGCATGTGGTTCGACAATGTGCCGGATGCGAAAATCCTCGACCAGCGGCTCTTCTGGATATTCCTGCTGCTGATCCCCATCGCCCGCGGCGCCGGCCCGGTCTCGCTGGACGCGGTGCTGAGGCGCGGCGGCGCATAAGGTTCCTGCGAGGCGGGAAGGGCAGCATCTGCCGGGCGAATATCCAACGGATTTTCGTTCGATAGCGGTTGCTCCCAATTCAGACTGGTCTTATAGTCTGGTCTGAATGTAAGTGAGGGTGGCCAGCATGGAGAGAATCGGGGCTTACGAAGCCAAGACGCATCTGCCGAAGCTGCTCGATCGGGTCGCACAGGGCGAGAGCCTGACCATTACGCGGCATGGCAAGCCGGTAGCAAGACTGGTTCCCGTTGCCGGCGACCGCGACCGTGCCCGGGAAGCCGCTGCGCGTATTTCCGAACGCCGCCGCCACTTGAAACTTGCGCCCATGGCGGAGTTGACTGCGACGATCCACGAGGGGCACCGCTATTGACGCCCATTGTCATCGACTGCTCCGTGCTCCTGGCCTGGACCCTGGCTGACGAAGATGAAGACGCGGCAACCGAGGCCATTCGGAGGACTATCGAAACAGGAGCGGTAGTACCGCAAATCTGGTGGTATGAGCTGCGCAATGCCTTGTTGATGAATGAACGTCGCGGTCGAATCGCACCTCAGCAGATCGCGAATACGTTAGCCGACATTATGGCCCTGGGAATTGAGGTGGATAGCGAGCATGACGAAACCGGGATTTTCGCTCTCGCGCGTCGGCACTCCCTGACCGTTTACGATGCAGCCTATCTTGAGGTTGCCTTTCGGCGCAGCCTGCCGCTGGCAACGCTCGACTGGAGGTTGGCCGAAGCGGCGGCGGCGGAGGGCGTGACGGTAATCGGGCGTTCCCGTCGAGGTCCGTAGCGGTCCAGGACAGGCAAGCCGCGCCAGCGGTTCCCGCGCGGCGAGCGTCCAGCCGGGCGCCCTTGGCGAATTTACGGTGCGGGTCGGGTCGGGTTATCCTCGTCCGGACGGTATCGCGCCTGCCGGGCGCATCGCCGACAGGGAGGACATGATGGCGAAGTGCTACTGGGTGAGCTGTTACCGGGCGGTAAGGAACCTCGACGCGCTGGCTGAATATGCCAAGCTCGCGGGGCCGGCGATAGAGGCCGGCGGCGGCAGGTTCCTCGCGCGCGGCGGGCGGGTGCAGGCCTATGAGGCGGGCATCGAGGAACGCACCGTGGTCATCGAGTTCCCGAGTTTCGAACAGGCCGTGGCCACCCATGACGGAGAGGCCTACCGGGCAGCGGTCGCAAAGCTCGAAGGGGCTGTCGAGCGCGACCTGCGGCTGGTCGAAGGGGTCGATTGACAGGAGGCCGGCGACGAAGGCATCCCCCGTTGGGCCGGACGCGGTGACGAGGTGCCATCGGGATGATAGTCTGGCCCCGGATTGGCGAATCGAGGAGGCTTGAGCCATGACGGTGACTGCGATCGTTCGTTTCCCGCTCTCTGCTGACATGACGCGCGAGGCGGCCAAGGCCGCGTATGAGGCATCCGCCCCGCGTTATCGCAGCATCCGGGGGCTGGTGCGGAAATACTATCTTTTCTCCGAGGACGAGCGGACGGGCGGCGGCGTTTACCTGTTCGAGTCCCGGGAGGATGCCGAACGGCTCTACGACGATGCTTGGAAGGCCAGCATCCGCGAACGGTACGGGGTCGAGCCGTCGATAGAGATTTTCGAGTCGCCGGTGATCGTGGACAACGACGCAGGCGCGATCTCTGTCGCAGCCTGACCCGACCCGTCTTCGACGCGGCCATCTGCGGGCCGCCCGGCAGCGGCCCGGTCCCGCCGAATGCCACGGCGCGGCGGGCGTCGTGCCGGTTTCCGTCTATTCGGGCGCGCCGTATAGCCGAAGGGAAGGAAAACGGGAGCCTCCAGATGGAAAGCAACGAGGAGACCGGTCTGTCCCGGCTGTCCGGCCGGGTTTCCTGTGTCGCGGCGATGCCTGCTACGTCGGGGTCCAGGGATTGACGATATCGAGGCCGAGGCCTTCGAAATCCCGGACATTCCGTGTCGCGACCGAGAGGTCGTTTGCGCCGGCGGTTCCGGCGATGAGCGCGTCGCCCAGGTCCAGCACACGGCCCGAACGCTGCGCCCGGACCCGGAGCGCCGCAGCCTCGGCGGCTTCCGGGCGCCCCACCGGCAGGATACGGTCTTCGTATTCATCGACGAACGCCGCCAGTGCAATGTTTATCGCGTCCCGGCGGCGCCCCCGCGGAAGCAGGCCCACGCCATAGTCCAGTTCGTGCAGAACGACGGCGGACAACCACAAATCGTCATGCTCGGCAAGGAACACCAGAACCCCTGGATCGGCTGCATCCCTCGTCAGTTCCGACACCACATTCGTGTCGAGCAGGAACCCCGTCATTCGCCAGCGTCGTCGGCAAAGGGAATCTCCCTCCGGGACCGCCTGTCCGGGGGAAGATCCAGATTTGCGCCGCGGGGCATGTTCTCCACCAGCCATCGGCCCATGGGCGGCCGGGGCTGCGTCTTCGCGTACCACTCGCCGGCGGGCACGACCACGAAGGGCCGCCTCCTGCCGATATGCTGCGGCCCCTCCTCCTCGGCCAGGCGCAGCACTTCGGACAGGCGCGACTTGGCCTCGGCGACGGTCCAGACCCGGCGCGTCCCTGGGTGTTTACGGCTCATCGTTTCCCCGGATATATCAACTGGTCCAATATGAACTAGATTGAGGCCGCGCGTCAAGAGCGGCAACGGGCCGACAGGGACGGGATTCCGGCGTCGCGGCCTTCATCGTTCTTCCCCTAGCGAGCGCCGAAATGGCGCCGCCAGATCGGGCCGACGACGGGATGGGCGCGCACCGCGTCTGCAATCCGGGCGAGGCGCGGGGCTTCGATGTCGCCGCGATACCAGACGAGGAACATCGCGATGTAGATATCCGCGACGCACATCTCCTCGCCGAGCAGGAAGGGCCCCTCGACATGCGCGTCGATGAGCGCAAGCCCCTCGCCCATGCGGCGGATAGCGGCGCTCCTCAGCGCATCGTGTCCCTCGAGGTCGTCGGTATAGCGGAACGGGTAGCCCCGCCGCACCACCGCCTCGTAGAGGTTGACGTTCGCAAAGACCGTCCAGCGCAGGAACGCTCCGTGCGCCGGCGTGCCGGGCGGCGGCGCGAGGCGCCTGTCCGGGAAAGAGAGCGCGAGGTGGACCAGGATCGCCGACGTCTCCGTCATGACCGTCCCGTCCGGCAGGATCAGGGTCGGCAGCTGGCGCCAGGGATTGGTCTCGCGAAAACTCTCCGGCAAGGGCGTTCCCGGCTTCGAGTCCAGTTCGATCAGCTCGAACGGCGCACCTGCCAGGGTCAGCGCCGCCTCGACGACGAACCCGCCGGAGCCCGGTCGGTTGTAGAGGGTGTAACTCACGATCCCGTCCTCACCGCGCCAGCATGGCCACCCAATTGGCGTAGAAGCGTTCGCCGGCGGCGCGCCAGCGGTCTCCGGGCAGGCGGGCCGGGTCGTCGCCGGGGTAGTAGTCCCTCGGCACCGGCACATCGTCGCGGCGGCCGAGGTCGCGGCGGTATTCGTCGTCGAGCGTGCCCGCCTCGTATTCGAAATGGTTGAGCACGTGGACATGGCCGAGCGCCGGTTCGCAGACCGCGCCGACATTCGCATCCGCATGGTCGAGCAGCAGGTCGAGATTTCCCCCGGCCCGCGCCAGGTCCTCGCTCCGGGTCTCGGTGTGGCGCGAGACCGGCATGGCCACCGGCCCCTCGATCCCGGCGACGGCGGGGTTCGAAGGCGAGGCGATCCTGTGGTCGAAAACGCCGAACCGCTTCTCCGCCAAGGCATGTTTGGGGATGCCGTGATAGCGGTAAAGCGCCGCCTGCGCGGCCCAGCAGAGCGTGAACAATGGCGTGCGCCGGGCGCGCAGCCCGTCCAGCATGTGCGCGATCTCCTCCCAGTAATCGACCGCCTCGAAATCCAGCAGTTCGATGGGCGCGCCGGTCAGGATCACGCCGTCCGCCTCCTCCGCCGCCTCCAGCCCGCCGTAGAACGCGGCCATGTGCGCGGGGTCGGCGTTCTTGCCCCGGTATTGCGCCGGAACCGCGAGCGAGATCGCGACATCCGGTCCGGCAAGGCCGAGCTTGCGGGCGATCTGGCGCTCGGCCTTCTGTTTCTCCGGCATGAGGTTGACCAGCAGCACGCGCCGCGCCGGCCGGTCGTCGGCGAAGAGCGGCACGCCCTCCTGCGCAAGTTCGGCCGCCGCCGGCAATCCCTCCGCGAGCCGGACCGCCATCAGCCGCCGCGCCTCGCCGCCCGGCGCCGTTCGCAGAGCTCGATATAGCCTGCCAGCCGGTCGCCGCCATGCTCCCAGAGGGTGGCGAGGAAGCCCTCGGCGTCGGCAATCCCGCCCTTCGGGAACACATCCGCGGTCTCCAGCGCCAGGCCCCGCTCAGCCAGGCGCTCATAGCGCGGCCGGCGAAAGGCCAGCAGATCCGGGAAGAGCGGGCGCGCGAAGCCCACCGGGTCGATACCGGCGCCGTCCTCCGGCATGTCCTCCAGGCGAGGTGTCAGGAAATCCGGATTGTAGAAGAGCGGCTTGGGGTGCGTGCGGGCGCGCTCCTTCAGGGTTTCCTCGAAGGCGGCATCGGCGCGGACATAGACGATCAGGCTGTGGGCCGTCAGCCGGTCCAGCACCCTGTCCTCCGGGTCCTCGAGATCGACCACCTCGCAAAGCGACCCGGAGGCGTCGTTGACGAAACTCTCGCAACCGTAAAGCCGCCACCCCTTGGCGATGAAATCGGGCACATCCAGCATCGACTCGACCTCGGCGTCGCGATAGAGCTTCTGCCGCTCCAGGAAGGTCTGCTTGTCGAGCCCGCCGGTATCCGGGTCGCCATACATGCCGAGGAAGGTCGAGACCGGCTCCAGGTTATCGACCGAGATATTGTGCTCGATATAGATCGAGTCGGACCGCAGCAGGTCGGCGACGAACCGGTCTGCCATCGACATGATCTTGAACTTGATGTTGTCGAGGATGTGCTCGGCCAGGTAGCGCGTGCCGATGCGGTAGTCGGCGGAATAGTGGAACCAGTTGGCCGACCGGCGCAGCGAGGTCGAGAGCATTGTCTTGCCGACGCCCGACATGCCGAGCAGCGTGATCGCGTGGGGGAGCGCCCGGAAGGCCTCGAAGCTGCCCATGGGCGCCCTCACCCGGCGAGGCGTGGATGCAGCCAGGCGGCGGCGGCGAGCAGGTCGGCGTCTCCGCCCGTGCGGCCGACGAGCTGGACCCCGACCGGCAGGCCGTTGCCGGGTGAAAACCCGGGCAGCGTGATGCAGGGCACACCCATCGTCGTCCAGATGCGGTTGAATTCGGGCGAGCCGGTCCAGCAGAGCCCCTCCGGCGCCTCGCCCGGCGCCGCGGGGGTAATCAGCGCGTCCACGCCGTCGAAGACGCTCTCGAAAGCCGCCCGCGCCGCTTCCCGGACGCCGAGCGCCCATAGATAGCGTTCGCGGTCGATGCCGAGGCCGGTCTCCACGACCTGGCGGATGGCCTCGCTCATGTCCTCCCGGTGCATGCGGTATTCGTAAGCGAGCAGGCGCGCGCCCTCATAGGGCATGATGACATCGTGGGCCGCCGGCACCTCGTCGCAAGGCGGCGGCAGCACCAGGTCGTCCGGTCCGGCGCCGGCGGCCGCGCGCGCAACCTCCATCGCCTCGGCGGAGGACGGTTCGACTGCGTGCCAGGCCGGGCTCGGGCAGACGGCGAAACGAATTTTCCGCGCCTCGACAGGCTCGATGGGAATGCCCGCCATGGCTTGCACGAAGGCGCCGGCATCGGCGGCCGTGCGCGCCAGGGACCCCACCGTGTCCAGGGTCTCGGAAATCGGCTTCACGCCCGCGCGCGGCACCGTGCCGAAGGTGGGCTTGAAGCCGACCGCGCCGCAATAGGAGGCGGGGCGGACCACCGAACCCGCGGTCTGGGTGCCGATGGCGACCGGCACCTGGCAATCGGCAACCCCGGCTGCCGAGCCCTGCGAGGAGCCGCCCGGCGTGTGGGCCGGGTCTGCCGGGTTCCGGGTCTTGCCGGGATGGCGCATGGCGAACTCGGTCGTCACCGTCTTGCCGAGCACCACCATGCCGGCCTCGCGCAACAGCGCCACCGGTGCGGCGTCCCAGGCCGGGCGGTTGCCGGGCGTGTAGATCGGCGAGCCGTAGCCGGTCGGCATGTCATGCGTGTCGATGATGTCCTTGATGCCGGCCGGCACGCCGTGGAGCGCAGAGCGGGGCTCCTCCCGGTCGCGCTGCCGCGCCTCTGCCAGCGCGGCGTCCGCGTCGAGATGGATCCACGCGCCGACCGCCGCGTCGCGGGCCTCGATATGGGCGAGGCAGGACTCGACCAGCCTCTCGGAAGTCAGGTCGCCGGCCCGGATGGCGGCGGCGGCGTCGAGAGCGGAGAGGAGATGGGGAGCGGTCATGGGCGCCTCGCGAAACTGCGGCCGATAAGTTGACGGTGGATCTGGTTGGTCCCTTCCCAGATCTGGGTGATCTTGGCGTCGCGCAGCAGCCGTTCCGCGCGATAGTCCTTGATATAGCCGTAACCGCCATGCAACTGCACGCCCATATCGGCGGCCTTCATGGCGAGGTCGGAAGCCGTGAGCTTGGCCATGGACGCCTCGATGCCGATATCGTCGAGGCCCTCATCCACCAGCCCGGCGACATAGCCGAGCCAGAGCTCCGCCTGGGCAAGCTCGGTGGCGAGGTCGGCCAGCATGAACTGGATGCCCTGGAAGTCCGCGATCCGCCGGCCGGACTGGCGCCGGGCGCCGATATAGGCGGTGGCGTCGTCGAAGGCGGCGCGCGCAATGCCGAGCGCATGGGCGGCGATGGACGGCCTGGACTTGTTGAGCGCGCCGAACAGCACCTTGAGCCCTTCGCCCGGCCCGAGGATCAGGTTCCCGCGCGGCACGCGCACGCCCTCGAAGGCGAGCGCCGCGGTGGAACTCGCGCGCAGCCCCAGCTTGTCCTCCAGCCGCAGCACCCGGATGCCGGCGGCTTCCTTCTCGACGACGAGCGCCGTGATCGCCGCGCGGCCGTCCTCGATCTCAGCCCATTTGCCGAACAGGACATAGACGTCCGCCACATCGCCATTGGTGATGAAGGTCTTGGCGCCGTCGATGACGATATCGCCGCCGTCCGGGCGGAAACGGGTCCGCATGCCGGTCGCGTCGGAGCCGGCGTCGGCTTCGGTGATGCAGAGCGCGGCGAGGCCCCCGTCGGCGATGCGCGGCAGGATGCGGCGCTTCAGCTCCTCGCTGCCGAAGTCGATCACCGGCTTGATGGCGTGGAACACGGTGGACCAGACGATGCCGGTCGCCGCGCAGGCCCGCGCCAGTTCGTGCGCCGCGCGGATATAGCAGGCGAAGGACAGGCCGGCCCCGCCATAGGCTTCGGGGATGAACATGCGGTTGAGTTCGAGGTCCCGCATCGCGGCGAGATTGTCCCAGGGGAAACGGCTTTCCGCGTCGAGGGCGGCGGCGGCCGGGGCCACCACCCGTTCTGCGAGGCGCTTCACGGCTTCCAGCACCGCCGCTTCCTCTTCCGGCAGGGCTTCGAGGCGGGTGTCGAGACGGTCGAGCACGGTCATTGGTTTATGCTCTGGGCCCCGTCCATCACGATGGTTTCGCCGGTGAGGTAGTGGATTTTCTCGGCGAACAGCAGCGCCACGAAACGCGCCACCTCGTCCACCCGTCCGGGCCGGCCGACCGGGATGCGCCGTTCCAGCCAGGTGCGGAAGCGCGGGTTGGCGAGGATTTCCGCGTTCATGTCCGTCTCCACATAGCCGGGCGCGACGGTATAGACGGAAATGTTGTCGCGCGCCCACTCCACCGCGAGGCAGCGGGTTAGGCCCGAGACTGCGGCCTTGGAGGCGCAATAGGCGGTATTGGCGCGCACGCCGAGCCGTTCCCAGTAGGAGCCGAGATTGACGACGATGCCGCCGCCATTGGCCTTGAGGTGCGGATAGGCCGCCTGCGCAGCGGCGAACACGGCGGTGGTGTTGACCGCCATGGTGCGGGCGAAATCCTCGACCGGGAACGCGGCGCTCGGCCCCTGCAGGTGGACGCCCGCATTGTTGACCAGCCCTTCCAGCCCGCCGAGGTCTTGCGCCGCCGCGTCGAGCGCGCGGGCGAGGCCGGCCGTATCGGTCACATCCACCGGCCAGGCCGGCAGGTCCAGCCCCTCCGGGCCGCGGCCGGAGCGCGTGAGGCATGCCACGGCGAAGCCCCGCTCCGCCAGCGCCGCCGCAATGCCCGCGCCGATGCCGCGATTGGCCCCCGTAACCGCAATAGCCCCCATCGCCCCTCCGTTTCCGCCGGTCGCTCCAACTGGCGCGAGAATGACACGGATGACGACCGCCCGTCAGCCTGGGCGCATCGCCGCCCGAATCGTCCGTCGCTTCCATGGAACCGACCCCCGCCATTCCAACCCCCGAGGCGTGCTCGGTGCTGTGATTTCGGCTCTGTTGCAAAGTCCGTCTGGTTGGTGACGTGTCTGCGTTATCTGCTGCGAGGGGTTGAGGCATGAGCGACTTCAAGGGACGTCACTTCCGGGGGGAGATCGTGCTCTGGGCCGTGCGCTGGTACTGCCGGTACCCGATCAGCTACCGCGATCTCGAAACGATGATGACCGAACGCGGCGTCGCGGTCGACCACTCCACGATCTATCGTTGGGTGCAACGGTTCGCACCGGAGATGGAGAAACGTCTGCGCTGGCAGTGGCGCCGGCCGCAGTCGCGGAGTTGGCGCATCGACGAGACCTACATCAAGGTCCGTGGCAAGTGGGCGTATCTGTACCGGGCGGTGGACAAGCTCGGGAACACGATCGATTTCTATCTCTCGGCGACCCGCAACACCAAGGCAGCGAAGAGATTTCTCGGCAAGGCGCTGAGAGGATTGAAGGAGTGGGAGCAGCCCGAGGTGCTCAACACCGACAAGGCGCCGACCTATGCCGCTGCCATCGCGGAGCTCAAGGCCGAGGGGAAATGCCCAAAGGACACGAGGCACAGGCAGGTGAAATACCTCAACAACGTCGTCGAGGCCGACCACGGCAAGCTCAAGCTTCTGATCCGGCCCGTGCGCGGGTTCAAGACCTTGAAGACGGCCTATGCCACGATCAAGGGCTTCGAGGTGATGCGCGCATTGCGCAAAGGCCAGGCCGGGATTTTCAACTTCCAGGGCGGCATTGTCGGCGAGGCCCGGATCGTCGAGCGCGCCTTCGGCGTCGGTCCGTGCGCTCTGACCGAGGCCATGACATTGCTACAGGACCGTCTGGCCAATGCAGAAGCATGACGCCAGCACGATTGTCGTCCTGACCTGATTCACCCCTTCGCCAAGTTTGCAACAGAGCCCCCCTGCGGGGCTACTCAGGGTGAGGGATATTTTATGTCCTCATCCCGAGTAGGTCCCGGAGGGACCGTATCGAAGGACGCCCCGCTCCTTGTCGCCCCGGAACTGAGCCGGGGCGACAGTGTTGGTATGCCGCCGGGCGCAGTCCAATCCGGTCGAATCGCGCTCTAGACATTATAATCGAGGCCGAGGTCGCGGAAGCGCTCCGGGTCCTCGGGCCAGCCCTCGCGCACGCGCACAGTCAGGAACAGGTGGACCGGCCGGTCCAGGGCTTCCGCCAACTCCACTTGTGCGGCCTGACGAATGGCCTTGATGCGGGCGCCGCCCTTGCCGAGCACGATCGCACGCTGGCTCGTCCGGCGCACATAGATCGTTTGGTCGATGCGCACATCGCCATTGTCGAACTCCTCCCAGCCGGCCGTCTCGGTCGCAACGTCGTAGGGAATCTCGTCATGCAGGCGCAGGAACAGTTTCTCCCGTGTGATCTCGGCGGCGAGGAAGCGCAGCGGCGCATCGGAAAGGTCGTCCTCGGGATAGAGCCAGGGTCCTTCCGGCAGGCGTTCGGCAAGATGGTCCTGCAGGTCGTCCACACCGTCGCCGGTCAGCGCCGAGACCATGAAGACATCGCTGAAACAGCCCGTCCCGTAGAGCCGGTCGGCGCGTGCCAACAGCCGCTCGCGGGCGAGGAGGTCGATCTTGTTCAGCGCCAGCACCGCCGGCCTGCCACCCGCCTTGAGGCCGGCGACGACCTCGTCCTCGCGGGCGCCCGGCCGGCGCGCGGCATCGACCAGCAGCACGGTGATGTCCGCGTCGCTCGCGGCGCGCCAGGCGCGGCGCACCATCGCGCGCTCAAGCCGGCGGCGCGGCTCGAAAATGCCGGGCGTGTCCACGAATATGACCTGGGTGGGGCCGTGGATGCGGATGCCGAGCATGCGCGAGCGCGTGGTCTGCGCCTTGGGCGTGACGATCGAGACCTTGGCGCCGACCAAGCGGTTGAGCAAGGTGGACTTGCCGGCATTGGGCGCGCCCAGAAGAGCAACGAAGCCGGCCCGGCGCGCGGTCATTCGAGCCGTTCGAGCAGGGCAGCGGCAGCGGCAGCGGCAGCGGCGCGCTTGGACCCGCCCGAACCTCTTGCGCTTTTGCCGTTTGCGAGGGCCGCTTCCACCTCGAATTCGGGACGGTGCGCGGGCCCATGACGCGAACAGACGGTATAGGCCGGCTGGCCGAGCGCGCGGGCATGGCTCCATTCCTGCAGGCGGCTGCGCGCGTCGCCTTCGACCTCCGCATGGCGTTCGACAAGCACCTGCCAGTGGCGGCGGATGAACTGCCGCGCAGTGTCGAGCCCGCCGTCGAGGAACAGCGCCGCAATCACCGCCTCGCAGGCATCGGCTGCAGCTGTCGCGGCCATCCGCCCGCCTGCGGCGCCCGGGTCCCGCGCCCGTGCGAGCGCCTCGTCCAGGCCCGTCTCCGCTGCCACCTCGATCAGCGCCTCCCGGCTCACCAGAAGCGACAGTCGGCGCCCGACACCGCCCTCATCGAACTCCGGGAAGCGTTCGAGCAACATCTCGGCCACGACGAGGCCCAAAACGCGGTCGCCCAGGAATTCCAGCCGCTCGAAGGCGTCGCCCTCGCGCCCCGGCGCACTCGGATGGGTCAGTGCCTGCCGGAGCAGGCCGGGATCGGCGAAATTGTAGCCGAGCGCGGCGCGGAACCGGGCGTTCACGGGCCTATCGCGGCGAATATGCGCTCCCAGCGTACCCCGCTCGGATATCTCCAGACCTCCCAGAAACTGGTGTCGTGGTCGAGGGAGAAGAACAGGATTTCCGCCCGGCCGACAAAATTCTCCGCCGGGATGTAGCCCACATGGTTGCGGAACCGGCTGTCGGTGGAGTTGTCGCGGTTGTCGCCCATGGCGAAATAGTGGCCCTCCGGCACCTTGTAAACCGGGGTGTTGTCCGCCGGGCCGGAGTCGCTTTCCTCCAGGATCTCGTAGGAACGGCCGTTCGGCAGGGTCTCGCGGTAGCTGATCGCCTGTTTCACGATGCCGTATTTGTCGCGGTAGCTCGCCGCCCCGATGCGCCCGCGCGCCACCGGCGTGCCGTTGATGAACAGGCGTCCGCTGCGCATCTGGACGGTATCGCCCGGCAGGCCGACGACGCGTTTGACGAAATCGATCTTCGGCGCGAAGGGGTTCTTGAACACCGCCACATCGCCGCGCTCCGGCCCTTCGCCGAACAGCCGCCCCGGCCCGGGAATCACCGGCAGGCCGAACGGCAGCGAATAGCGGCTGTAGCCGTAGGAATATTTGGAGACGAACAGGAAATCCCCGATCAGCAGGGTCTGCAGCATCGAGCCGGAGGGGATCGTGAAGGGCTCGAACAGGAAACTGCGAATGCCGAGCGCGATCAGACCGGCATAGACGATAGTCTTGACGGTTTCTTTCACGATAGCTGGGACCTGGATCGGAAAATGCCGGTTTCCCGCCGGCGCGGATACGGGCTGGATAGAACGCCGCCGAACGGCTTGCTGTCAAGCGCCGCCATTCGCCGCATCTTCCGGCACTGCGGTGATGATGACCAGGGCATGGGCCAGCGGCGGCTCGTCGGTGATGGTGAGGTCGATGCGCGGGCGCGTGCCGGCCGGCAGCAGGCTGGCAAGGCGCCTGGCCGCGCCGCCTGTCAGCCTGAGCGTCGGGCGCCCGCCCGGCAGGTTGACGACGCCCATATCGCGCCAATAGACACCCTGGCGCAGCCCCGTGCCGAGCGCCTTGGAACAGGCTTCCTTGGCGGCGAAGCGCCTGGCATAGCTTGCCGCGCGCAAATGCCGGCGGTCGGACCGCTGCCGTTCGGCCTCGGTGAAGACGCGCGCGGTGAAACGCTCGCCGAAGCGTTCCAGCGTGCGTTCGATCCGGGTGATGTCGATCAGGTCGCTGCCGAGCCCCACGATCATCGCGCGCGGTCCATCGCCGCGCGCATCCGCCTGACCGCCTCGACAAGGCCCACAAAGATGGCCTCGCCGACCAGGAAATGGCCGATATTGAGCTCGGCCACTGTCCCGATCGCGGCGATCGGCCCGACATTGTCGTAAGTCAGCCCGTGGCCGGCATGGCATTCGAGGCCCAGCTCCGCCGCAAGCGCCGCCGCCGAACGGATGCGCTCGAGCTCGGCTTCCCGCTCCCGCCCCGCCAGCTCGCAATAGCGGCCGGTATGCAATTCGACTACAGGCGCGCCCAGCGCCACAGCCGCACGAAGCTGTTTCGGGGCCGGTTCGACGAACAGCGACACCCGGATGCCCGCCGCCGCCAGGGTCTGCACCCTGGAGGCCAGGGCCTCGCCGAGGCCGGCCGCATCGAGGCCGCCCTCGGTCGTCAGTTCCTCGCGCCGCTCCGGCACGAGGCAGACGGCGTGCGGCGCGACGGCGGAGGCGATCTCCACCATGGCGTCGGTCGGTGCCATCTCGAAATTGAGCGGTACGGGCAGCACCTCCTTCAGCCGGCGCATGTCCTCGTCGCGAATATGGCGGCGATCCTCGCGCAGATGCGCGGTGATGCCGTCCGCGCCGGCTTCGCAGGCCAGCCGGGCCGCTTGCACCGGGTCCGGATAGGCGGTTCCGCGCGCATTGCGGACGGTTGCGACATGATCGACGTTCACGCCGAGTCTCAATCGGTTGCTCATGCCTCGACATCCCCGGCGCGGCCGCGCGCGATTCGTCCGCGCCGGCGGCTTTGATAGGCGCGGACCAACGGCGCCAGCATGACGAAGAACGCCCCCCAGGCCACCGCGCCCAGCACTGCGCCGCCGACCGTCATCGCCAGCAGCAGGGGCTGCGCCGTCTCAAGGAAGGTGCCGAAACGGCCGTCTATGCCGGCTTCGAAGGCCCGGCCCCAGCGGCTGGCAAATTCGACGCCCTCCGCACCGAAGCCGAGCCACGCGCCGAGTTTGTAAGTGCCAACCCAGATGAAGGGGAAGGTCCAGGGATTGCCGACGATCGTGCCGATGGCGGCGGCGAGCACACTCGAACGGGTGGCGAGCGCAATCAGCGCTGCCATGACGAAGTGCAGCCCCGGAAAGGGCAGGAACGACGTGAATGCGCCCCAGCAAAAGCCGGCGGCAAGCGAGTAGGGCGTGCCCGGGATGCGGCTGAGGCGCATGGCGAGATACCGGGAGGCACGCCGCCAGCCGCCGGACGGCCAGACCAAGCCTCCAATCCGGGACGGTAGCCCCTGCCGCCTCTTGCGCCCCAGGATCGCCACGCCGGTCAGCGCTTCGCCCGCTTGACCGAGGCGATCTCCGGCCGGGCGCTCAGGGCAGCCATGATGTCGTCCAGGTGCCGCGTGTCGTTGACCTCGACATCGATCAGGATGTCGAAGAAGTCCGGCTGCCGATTGACGAATTTGAGGTTCGAGATATTCGCCCGGTTGCCCGCGATCAGCGAGGCGACATGCGCGAGCGTGCCGGGCTTGTTGGCCGCCGTCACACGCATGCGGCCGACATGGCCGGGCTGTTCCAGGTCGGGCTCGTCTTCCCAGTCCAGCTCGATCCAGCGCTCCGGCGTATGCGAAAAGCTCTCCAGCGTCAGGCATTCGTCGGTGTGGACGGTCACGCCCTTGCCGGTGGTGATGATCCCGACGATCCGGTCGCCGGGAATCGGGTGGCAACAGCGGGCGAAATGCGTGGCGAGGCCGGGTATCAGGCCCCGGATCAGCAGCGGGCGGGGGCGCTCCTCGCGCCGCCGCCGGGCGCGTTCGATGGAAACCACCGTTTCGTTGTCGGCATCGACCGGCGCTTCGGGATAGAGCGCCAGAACGATCTCCCGCACAGGAATGCGCCCGGCGCCGATGGCGGCCAGAAGGTCTTCCGGCGAATCGAGCTTCCTGTCGACTGCAAGCGGCACTAGCTGGCGCTCGCGCCAGACATGTCCGGTATCGCGCATCTCTGTGTCGAGAAGCTGGCGGCCCAGCTTGACGAATTCTTCGCGCCGGCGCAGCCGCACATGGCGGCGAATATGCGCTTTTGCCCTGCCGGTGACGACGAACCGTTCCCATTCGGGCGTGACGCGCAGGCTGTTCGCCGTCACGATTTCGACCCGGTCCCCGTTGTTCAGCGCGGTGCGCAGCGGCATCTGCCGGCCGTTGACCCGGCCGCCGGCGCAGCGGTCACCGACCTCGGAATGGATCGCATAGGCGAAATCGACCAGCGTCGCGCCGGCGGGCAGTGCCTTCAGGTCGCCCTTCGGGGTGAAGCAGAACACCTGTTCGGGGAACAGCTGCATCTTGGTGTGCGAAAGGAACTCCTCAGGGCTCGACGCGCTTTCGAGGATGTCGAGGAACTGCTGCACCCACTCGTATTGCAGCCCGTCCACGCGCCCCCCGTCCTGCTTGTAGAGCCAGTGGGCGGCGGCCCCGTTTTCGGCGAATTCGTGCATCTCCCTTGTGCGGACCTGCACTTCGATCCGCTGCCGTTCGGGGCCGATCAGCACCGTATGCAGCGAGCGGTAGCCGTTTTCCTTCGGGTTCGAGAGGTAGTCCTTGAACCGCTGCGGCACTACGCGGTAGGCGGCATGCAGATGGCCGAGCGCCTCGTAGCAATGCATCGTCGTTTCCACGACGATCCGGAAGGCCATGATGTCCGACACCTGCTCCAGCGACACATCCTTGCGCTGCATCTTGGTCCAGATGGAATGCGGGCCCTTGCGCCGTCCGGTGACCTCGGCCGGCAGCCCGGCATCGTCCAGCGTCTGCGACAGCGCCTCGATAATCGCCTCGACCTGGCCGCCCCGCTCCCGGTCCAGGAGTTCGAGCCGCTGCACGATATTCGCGCGCGCTTCCGGCTGGAGCACGGCGAAGGCGCGGTCTTCCAGATCCTCCTTCCAGTACTGCATCCCGATCCGCTCGGCCAACGGGACATAGATGTCGAGCGTCTCGGCCGCGATCCGGCGCTGCTTCTCTTCCCCGGACACGAAATGCAGCGTGCGCATGTTGTGCAAGCGGTCGGCAAGCTTGACCAGCAGGACCCGGATATCCTGGGACATCGCGAGCACCAGCTTGCGCAGGTTTTCGGCCTGCCGGGTGCGCGTGGACTGCGATTCGATCCTGGAAAGCTTGGTGACACCGTCCACGAGGCGGGCGACCTCGCTGCCGAACATGCGGCGGATATCGTTCAGCGTTGCGTCGGTGTCCTCGACGGTATCGTGCAGCAGGGCAGTGATGATCGAGGCGCTGTCGAGCTTGATGTCGGCCAGCAGCCCGGCGACTTCGAGCGGATGGGAAAAATACGGATCGCCCGAGGCACGGATCTGGTTGCCGTGCTGGACCATCGCATAGACATAGGCGCGGTTTATCAGCAGTTCGTCGGCATTGGGGTCGTAAGCCCTGATGCGTTCGATCAGTTCGTACTGCCGAATCATCCCGCGAACCTCAGCGCACTGACCGCCCTCGGCGGCCGGGAGACCCGCGGCGCCTGCGCAAGAGTCTTCCTAGCCGCTGTCGCGGGGCTGGAAATCGCCGTCCTGCTGGGCCACCTCGCGCATGAGCGAGTCGAGGTCGAGATCCTGCGCGGCGGGACCCCTGTCCGGAAATTCCGGCGCCGGCAGCATGTCGAGCGCCTCGCCCGGGTCTTCCTCTTCCTCGCGGTGGCGCAGCAGCCTCCGGATCTGGCCTTCCTCGAGCTCGTCGAGCGCGACGGTATCCTCCGCGATCTCCCGCAACGAGACGACCGGGTTCTTGTCCCTGTCGCGATCCACCGTGATTTCCGCGCCTTCGGAGATGTCGCGCGACCGCTGTGCCGCCAGCATGACCAGATCGAAACGGTTCGGAATCTTGAGGACGCAGTCCTCGACGGTGACGCGCGCCATGGGCTTCACTCACTGCGGAATTGAACGGTAGTCCCGATACTTATATGCGGAACGGTCGCCGACGGCAACCGCCCCGATGCTGCGGAGGCCGGCGCAACGGGCGCTCTGCCTCTACCGTGGACCAGCCGTCGCGGCGGCGCGACCGGAGGAAACGAAGGCCGTGCCGGCGCAATGCCAGCCGCAGCGGCAATTCCTGCCGTTCGAGAATGCCCGACAGCACGACCCGGCCGCCGGGCGCGGCAAGGCGGGCGATCTCGGGCGCGAGACGCAGCAGGGGCCGGTAGAGGAGATTGGCGAGGATCGCGTCATAGGGCGCAGCGGCGCGCAGCGCGGGGTGCCCCGGCCCGTCCGCCCGCACGGCGCGGAGGCGCAGGCCGTTCGAACGGGCATTGCGGGCAAACAGCGCAATGGCGGCCGGGTCGATATCGCTCGCCGCCACCCGGACGCCGGGCCAGAGACGCGCGGCCGCAAAGGCGAGGACGCCGGTGCCGGTGCCGAGGTCCAGCACCGCGTGCGGCCGCATCCTCGGCCCCGTCCGGCAACGAAGCCGGTCGAGCGCAGCAAGACATGCTTCCGTGGTGGGATGCGCGCCCGTGCCGAAGGCCGTCGCGGCGGCTATGCCGAGGCGCACGGGCGCCGACGGCAGCGCCCGGCCGGGCTCGGCGATGACAATGCGCCCGATGCGCCGCACCGGCAGGCCCCCCCGGTTCTCCGCCAGCCAGTCGCGCTCGGCGAGCGGCGCGGTCTCGGGGGCCGGCAGGCCCTCCCCGGCCGCGCGGCGCGCAAGCTCGGCCGCATCCGGCGGCGTGGCGGCAATACCTTCCACCACGCAAACCTCCGCCAGCCAGAGCTCGTCCGCCCAGCCCGCTCCCCGCCCCGGACTCCCGGGCCGCGGCCGGTCGGCAGAGGCAAGCTCGAACACGGAGACGGCATCGGCCCAGCCATCGAGCACGCGCTCGGCCGCCGCCGTCCGATCCTCCGGGACGGTGAGCCAGGCCCGCCAGAGCGGGGTCAAAAGTCGATGCAGCGCCCGTCGATCTCCCAATCGCCGTAGCGGGTCGGGTCGAGTCTCTCGGGCTTCTCCGGCTTGCCGCCGCCGTCCTCCGCCGCAAGCTCCTGCGCAGCGTCCGGCTGCGTTTCCTGCGTCTTCGGCTCGTCGGGGCGTGATTTGCGCAACATGGCTCCTACATATGGCATGCTGGACCTCCTTGCCAAGCAGAGCCGTGACGCGCCCATGCCGAACTTCGCCCGCACCGCGATCCTGCTCGCCGGCCTCACCGGCCTGTTCCTCGCCATCGGATACCTGCTCGGCGGACCCGTCGGAATGGGCCTGGCGCTTGTGTTCGCGCTGGCTATGAACGCGTTCGCCTGGTGGAACTCGGACCGGATGCTGCTGTCCATTTACGGCGCGGAGGAGGCGGACGAAAGGCGTGTGCCCGAGCTTTGCGCCACGGTGCGGCGCCTCGCGCAGCGGGCCGACCTGCCGATGCCGCGCGTCTATATCGTG
The DNA here is from genome assembly GCA_965261985.1 of Alphaproteobacteria bacterium. GTDB lineage: Bacteria > Pseudomonadota > Alphaproteobacteria > Bin95 > Bin95 > Bin95. The sequence goes on along the minus strand of OZ253490.1, from coordinate 345,855 downwards.
CGGAACGACCAGCCCAATGCCTTCGCCACCGGGCGCAACCCGGAAAATGCCGCCGTCGCGGCCACGACCGGCCTGCTGCAGAACCTCTCGCCGAAAGAGGTCGAAGGCGTGATGGCGCATGAACTCGCCCACGTGAAGAACCGCGACACGCTCATCATGACGATCACCGCAACCGTTGCCGGCGCCACGTCGATGCTGGCGAATTTCGGCCTCTTCTTCGGCGGTGGCCGCAACAGCCCGCTAGGTTTCGCCGGTGCCTTGCTCATCGCGGTGCTGGCGCCGATGGCGGCCATGCTGGTCCAGATGGCGATCGGCCGGGCACGCGAATACGAGGCCGACCGGCTGGGGGCGGAGATCTGCGGCGACCCGCTGGCGCTCGCCTCGGCGCTCGAACGCCTGGAACGGGGCGCCGCCCGCATCGACAACCACGCGGCCGAGCGCAATCCGGCGACGGCCCACCTGTTCATCGTGAACCCGCTGCATGCGCATGCGGCCGACCGGCTGTTCTCCACCCATCCCTCGACGGCGAACCGGGTGCGGGCGCTGAGGGAGATGGCCGGCGCGCGGCGGCCGCGCCCCGCCCGGCAGGCGGGCAGCGCGCCGACCGGCGCCTCCTGGATGCAGGGGCCGCGCCGCAAGGGTCCCTGGGAGTGAGCGGCGGCGCGGCGCGCGCGCTCGCCCTCGACCTGCTCGCTTCCGTCCTGCTGGAAGGCCGCCCGCTGGAAGATGCCGGGCCGGACAGGGAAAGCCCGGAGGTGCGCGCCTTCGCGCGCCGCATCGCCGCGACGACGCTGCGCCGGGCGGGACAGATCGACGCGCTGCTGGACCGGTTCCTCGAACGGCCCCTGCCGCGCCGGGCCGCCCGGACCCGGCTGCTGTCGATGCTGGGCATGGCGCAATTCCTGTTCGAGAACGTGCCAGCCCATGCCGCTGTCGATACCGCAGTGGGCCTGGCGGAGCCCCGAATGAAGGGGCTGGTCAACGCCTTGCTGCGCCGCTGCGTGCGCGAGGGGCCGGCGCTGGCGGCAGTCCAGGACGCCGCCCGGCTGAACACGCCGCCGCGCCTGCTGCAAGGCTGGGAAGCGGCCTATGGCGAAGCCGCCGCCCGCGCCGTCGCCGAGGCGCATTTGAGGGAGGCGCCGCTCGACCTCACCCTCCGCCGCCCGGAGGCGCCGGGCCCGCTGCCGGAAGGCGAGACGACGCCAACCGGCTCGCTGCGCATCGCGCGGCCGGGGGCCATCGGCCGGATGCCCGGATACGAGGACGGCGGCTGGTGGGTCCAGGACATGGCGGCGGCCCTGCCGGTGCGGATGCTGGGCCCGGTCGGCGGCGAGCGGGTGCTGGACCTTTGCGCCGCGCCCGGCGGCAAGACCGCCCAGCTCGCGGCCGCCGGCGCGCGGGTGACGGCTGTGGACCGTGCGCCGGAGCGGCTGGACGCGGCGCGCGCCAATTTCGCCCGCCTCGGGCTGGAGGCCGAGTGGATCGCGGCCGATGCCGCCGACTGGCGCCCGGACGGCCTGTTCCCGGCCGTGCTGCTGGACGCGCCCTGCAGCGCCACCGGCACGATCCGCCGGCATCCCGACATCCTGCACCGCCGCGCCGGACGCCGGCTGGATGGGCTGACCGACCTCCAGGACCGCCTCCTCGCCAACGCGGCCCGCGCCACGGCGCCCGGCGGGCGGCTGGTCTATGCCTGCTGCTCGCTGGAGCCGGAGGAAGGCCCCGAGAGGATCGCCGCCTTCCTGGCCGGGCGGCCCGGTTTCGCGCTGGAGCCGATTGCCCTCCCGGTCCTGCCGGAAGCCGTGACGCCGGAAGGCGCGCTCCGCACCCTGCCCTCGCTCTGGCCCGAACGGGGCGGCATGGACGGCTTCTACGCCGCCCGCCTCGTCCGCATCGAGTAGGCGCAATGCCGACATGCGCTTTCCTGGGCAAGAGAACTGACATATAGTCTGACATAATTGCTTCAGTTATCTATAAATATCATATAAATTAGTATATTATCGGGTCAAGAAAGATGACAGATCGAGCGACAGACAAGCGGCCATATGAGCGAACGCATCCTTGGTTGACCTTTGCGTTCGACCTCGGGCGGCTACAGCATACCGACTGGCTCGCCCTCGGCGAAGCGGCAGCCATGATCGACCGGATCGCCGGCGCGCCGTTGGACCCGGATGTCGCCGAAGAGGTCCACCGGCTCTATCTCGCCAGAGGCGCGCTCGCCACCACCGCCATCGAAGGCAATACGCTCTCGGAGGCGGAAGCGCGCGGCGTGATCGACGAGACGGCGACCCTTCCGACATCCCGAGCCTATCTTGGGCAAGAAATCAGGAACATCGTCGAAGCCTGCAACATGTTGGCCGGCGAGGTAGCCGAGCATGGCCGCTTCCCCCTGACCGTAGAGCGCATCGAGCGGCTGAACGCGATGGTGCTGCAGGGCCTTGAGGTGGACGACCATGTCGTGCCCGGAAAGGTCCGGGAAGCGAATGTGTCGGTCGGCGGCTACCGCTGCCCGGACCGACGCGACGCCGCTTTCCTGCTGGCCCGGCTTTGCGAGGTGTTGAACGGGTTTCCGCTGCCGGACGAGCACCGCTACGCCTTCTCCATCCTCAAGGCGGTCTTCGCGCATCTTTATTTCGTTTGGATTCATCCCTTCGGCGACGGCAACGGACGCACGGCGCGACTGATCGAATTGGCTATCCTGCTGGAAGCGGGCCTGCCGCAACCTGCCTGCCATCTGCCGAGCAACCACTACAACCTCACGCGAACGGAATATTACCGCCGGCTCGCGAGGGCCAGCGAGCGGGAGAACGGCATATACGACTTCGCAAGCTATGCGATCCGGGGATTTGCGGACGGGTTGCAGGAACAGGTCGAAGTCATCCGGGAGCATCAGGAGTCGGTTGCCTGGGTCAATTTCGTCCACGAGCAGTTCGGCGAAGGCGGCGGCGCGACGGAACGGCGGCGGCGCTCTCTGCTGCTTGCCCTGTCGCGGCAGCCTGATGCGGTTCCGGTCAGCCGCCTGTCGTCTCTGGACGCAACGGTGGCGCGGGACTACGCCACGGTTTCGAGCCGGACGCTGCTGCGCGATGTCGAGGCATTGGTGCGGCGCAGCCTGCTCGCAAGCAGTCCGAACGGAGTCCGCGCGAACCGGGAGCGCATCCGCGCCTTTCTGCCCTGGCGGAATGAGCCGCCGTCCTGAGGGGCGCGTCCGCGCCGCGTCAAAGCCGGTAGATGCGGGCGGCGTTGTCGTGGTGGAGCGCCGCCTTTTCCGCCGCTGAGTAGCCGGCGGTCAGGCGCTTGAAGGCGTTCCAGAGCACGGTGTAGCTGCAGCTTACCTTCTCGACCGGGAAGTTGGACTCGAACAGGCAGCGCCCGGTGCCGAAAAGTTCGATGGTCGTCTCGTAGTAGCGCTTCGAAGCGTCCATCAACTCCTGGCTGGTGGGTGGACGGTGCCGCTCGTGCCAGCCGAAACCGTTAACCTCCATCGCGAGCCCGCCGAGCTTGGCCATGACATTCGGGCAGGCGGCGATGGGCGCGACGGCGTGGCGCCAGTGCTCGAACACCTCGTCGGCGCGCCCGGCATAGGGGCCGATGCCGACCGGCCCGCCGAAATGGTCCAGGATGAAGATCTGGTCCGGGAAGTCGCGGACCAGCCGGGCCGCCTCACCGAGCTGCGTGTGGTAGCACCAGAGTTCGAAGGTGAGTTCCCTCGGCGCCAGATGGGCGAGGCCCGCGCGGAAGCCGGCGCTGTCATAGAGGCCCGGCGGCGGCTCGGTGCGGTGGTTGGGCACTTCCGCGCTCTCGTGCCAGGTGACGCCGTGCCGGATGCCGCGGAACCTTCCCCGGCCGGCGTCGATCTGCGCATCCAGCACGGCCGCTGCGCTGTCGCCCCGGTCGAGATGAGCGGTGCCGACGATGCCGGCGGCGACCCGGGCCGGTCCGTAGCCGCCCGACGCGGACATGGCGGCGATGCCGTTCACGAACTCGGTCTCGCCGACCGGGCGCATGTCCTCCGGCCCATCGGCCCGGAACATCGCGCCGCATTCGATGAACACGGTGCTGACGACATTGTGCCCGCTGGCGAGGTCCTCCAGGAACTCGTGGAGCAGGTAGCGCGGCTGGACAAATCCGCCGCGCGCATCCCAGAGATGGTGGTGCGGGTCGCAGATCGGCAGGTCCGGCTCCAGCGCCTCTTCTTCGGTCAGCGCCAGCCAGTCCGCATTGTTGCTCGCCATCCTGTCAGGCTCCTCTTCCGCCGCTGCGGTGTCTCGAAACTAGGCGATACGCGCGCGCAATTGCTGGCGCAGCACGTCTATGGGCATCGGCCCCCTGTCGGTCGGGACATACCAGAATGTCCAGCCATTGCAGGCCGGTGCGCCCTGAAGCGCGGCACCGACGCTGTGGATCGAGCCGGTGTGGTCGGCAGCCACCAGCTTGCCGTCGGCGCGCACCTTGGCCGTCAGGCGACCGCTCCGATCGGTCAGCACCTGCCCCACATCCAGCAGCCCCTGCTCCACCAGCGCGCCGAAGGGGATGCGCGGCTCGGAGCGTTTCTCCGGGATGGCGACCGTCTCTAGGTCGGCAGCCGGCTCGACCCGCCGGATGCGCTCGGCGGCGGCGGCGGCATAGCCCTCGTCCCGTTCGATGCCGATCCAGCGCCGGCGGAGCCGCTTGGCGACAACGCCCGTGGTGCCGGTGCCGAAGAAAGGATCCAGCACGATGTCCCCCGGCCGGCTCGACGCCAGGACCACCCGGTGGAGCAGGGCTTCCGGCTTCTGCGTCGGATGCAGCTTGCGCCCGTCCTGCTTCAGCCTTTCCTGTCCGGTGCAGATCGGCAGGAGCCAGTCGCTGCGCATCTGGAGGCCGTCGTTCAGCGCCTTGAGCGCATCGTAGTTGAAGACATAGCGCGTCTTCTCGCTGTGTGCGGCCCAGATCAGCGTCTCATGCGCATTGGTGAAACGCCGGCCGCGGAAGTTCGGCATCGGGTTGGACTTGCGCCAGACGACCTCGTTCAGAAGCCAGAAGCCCAGGTTCTGGAGCGCCGCGCCCAGGCGGTAGATGTTGTGGTAGCTGCCGATGGTCCACAGCGTGCCGTCCGGTTTCAGCACGCGCCTTGCGGCTGCCAGCCAGGCGCGGGTGAATTCGTCGTATTCGGCGAGGCTTGCGAAGCGGTCCCAGTCCTCCTCGACGCCGTCCACGCGGCTGTTGTTCGGCCGGCGCAGCTCGCTCTTGAGTTGCAGATTGTAGGGCGGGTCCGCGAAGACCAGATCGACCGATGCCTCGGGCAACGCCTCCATCGCGGCCACGCAGTCGCCGCACTCGATATAATCGGTTTTCAAGAAAAGCCGCCCTCTCCTGCCGGCGGCAAGTTTGAGTCCGGCCGGGCGGCCCGTCAAGAATCTTTCGGAATCAGCAGCTTGGAAACGGGTTTGAAAGTGCGGCGGTGATAGGGAGTCGGCCCGAGACGGCCGAGCGCCGCCAGATGCGCCGGCACGCCGTAGCCGGCATTGCGCGCCCATCCGTAGCCAGGCCAGTCGCGGTCTAACTCTGCCATGCGCCGGTCGCGCGCGGTCTTGGCGAGCACGGAGGCGGCGGCGATGCTGAGCGAGGCCGCATCCCCGCCGACGACAGCGCGGACGGGGCAGTCGAGGGCGGGCGTGTGAGTGCCGTCCACAAGCGCCGCCTCGGGCCGCGCCGGCAGGGCGGCCGCTGCGCGCTGCATGGCGAGAAGCGCCGCCTGCAGGATGTTCAGCCGGTCGATCTCCTCGACCGACGCCTCGCCGAACCCCACCTTCACCAGCCGCACCAGCCGGCAATAGAGCTCCCGGCAGCGCTTCGGCCCGAGCTTCTTGGAATCGTCGAGCCCGAGTACCGCGACCGCCGCGCGGCTCGCCTCCGGCACAATGACCGCCGCCGCCATGACCGGCCCCGCCAGCGCCCCGCGGCCGACCTCGTCCAGCCCCGCCACCGGCCCCCGCCAGGACCCCTCCAGCGAAAAGTCCGGCATGTCAGAGATCGAGCCGCAATTGTCCGCCGGGCGGGCGGAAGCGGGTTTCGTCCAGCACCCCGTATCCCCGCGCAAGGCCCAGCCGGCGGCAGGCTATCGCAAACCGTTTCGAGATCGTTTCGGCATAGACGCCTTCGCCCTTCATGCGCGTATGGAAGGCGCTCTTGTAGAGCGGCCCGCCGCGCATGTCGCGCACGCGGGAGAGCACCCGCGCAGCCCGGTCGGGCGCATGGGCCTCCAGCCATTCCCGGAACAGGTCCGCAATCTCCAGCGGCAGGCGCAGCAGCGTGTAGCCCGCGCCGCACGCCCCCGCTTTCCGGGCGGCCTTCAGCACCGCCTCCATCTCATGGTCGTTCAACGCCGGGATGATCGGCGCGAAATTGACCGAGACCGGCACGCCCGCGTCCCGCAGCCCCGTCACCGCTTCGAGCCGCCGCCCCGGCGCGGAAGCGCGCGGCTCCATGCTTCGCGCCAGCCGCCGGTCGAGCGTGGTGATCGACATCGTGACATGGGCGAGGTTCTCGCGCGCCATTTCCGCCAGCAGGTCCCGGTCCCGCAGCACCAGGGCGGATTTCGTCGTGATCGAGACCGGATGGCGGCAGCGGGCCAGCACTTCCAGCAGGCCGCGCATCACCTCATAGCGCCTTTCGATCGGCTGGTAGGCGTCGGTGTTGGTGCCGATGGCGAGTACCTGGCAACGATAGCCGGGCCGCGATAATTCCTTCTCCAAGAGTTCGGGCGCGGTTGGCTTGGCGAACAGCCGGCTCTCGAAATCGAGCCCCGGCGAGAGACCGAGCCAGGCATGGGTGGGTCTCGCATAGCAGTAGATGCACCCGTGCTCGCATCCCCGGTAGGGATTGACCGAACGGTCGAAGCCGAGGTCGGGGGAGTCGTTCTTCGAGATAATGCTGCGCGGCGCCTCCTCAACCACGCTGGTGCGCAGCGGCGGCGGCGCCTCGTCCGCAGTTCCCCAGCCGTCGTCGAACGCCTCCCGGTGCTCGCGCTCATAGCGCCCGCTCCGGTTGCTCGCCGCCCCTCGTCCCTTCCGAACCGTCTGCATGCGGAAATATTATCCAAAAACAAGAACAAATCAAGAAGTTTTTTGCGCCGAGAGCAGGAGCCGGCAGCCCTGCTTTTCCGCGAGGGCGCGGAGACACCCGGCGATGTGTCATGAAATGTCATGTTCTGTCATGCGATGTCGTGAGGGGCCCCTGCACCCCCGGTCTCCGCCGGCGTTCTTGTCGCCGCGCCTGCCGCGCGCCCCGGGCGCATGTCTCCCGTGCGTTTCCGGCATGCCTCCCGAGCTCCTGTACTCTCCGGAATCGAAAAGGCGGCCCAGGAAGCCGCCTTTCCCCTACTCCCAGCCTATCACGGCTTCCCACATGTCAAGTCCCCTGCGCGGGCACAGGCCAATCGCTCGAGAGTTCGAGGGCGGGACCGTCGATATGCGCTTCACGGTCCGGCCGGCCATGCCCGCTCCCGCACCCCGGAAGCAGCCGCTACCAAGCGCTGCTCGCCTCGACATCCGCCACGGCGATGGGCGGCTGCGGTTCCATGGGCCGGTCTTCGACTGCGTTACGAAGCCACGTAGCCGCCATCGACATTGTAGGTGGCGCCGGTGACGTAGCCGGCGCGGTCGGAGCAGAGCCAGCAGACCATTTCGGCGATCTCGTGCGCCTCGCCCATGCGCCGGGCCGGCACGCGGGCCATGAGCTCGTTGCCGCGCCGCGCCCGCACCTCGCGCGTCATGTCGGTGGCGATATAGCCGGGGCAGACGGCGTTCACGCGGATATTGTCGGTGGCGTATTCGATGCCGGCCGTGCGCGTCATGCCGGAGACGGCGTGCTTGGCGGCGACATAGGCGCTGCCGCCCGGCAGGCCGAGCAGGCCGGCGACCGAGGAGGTGTTGACGATCGCCCCGCCGCCGCCATCCGCCGTCATCCGCTCGATCTCGCCCTTCATGCAGAGCCACACGCCCTTGAGGTTGACCGCGATCATGCGGTCGAAGCCTTCCTCGGTCCATTCATGGGTGCGGCGCCCGAAATGGTCGATGTTCGCCGGCCCGATGCCGGCATTGTTGAAGGCGCAGTCGATCCGGCCGAACGCCTCTACGGCCGCGTCCACCATCGCCTCGACCTGCTCCGCCTCGGTCACCTCGACGCCAAGCGCTATCGCCTCGCCGCCGGCCTCGCGGATCATCGCCGCGGTTTCTTCCGCCCCTTCGAGGTTGAGGTCCGCCGCGGCGACCCGCGCGCCCTCCCTGGCGAAGAGCAGCGCGGTCGCCCGCCCGATGCCGTTCGCGCCCCCGGTAATCAGGGCCGCCTTGCCGTCCAGCATTCCGGCCATGCCGTCATCTCCCCGTTCTGCACGATGCCGGGGCCGGCACAGCGCGCCGACAACCCCGACCGTCAAGCGATTACTGTCTCGATAAGGTTCGTCCCGTCAGGACGCCATATAGCCGCCATCGACATTGTAGGTGGCGCCGGTGACGAAGCCGGAGCGGTCCGAGCAGAGCCAGCAGACCATCTCGGCGATCTCATGCGCCTCGCCCATCCGGCGGGCCGGCACCAGGGCCATGAGCTCGTTGCCGCGCCGGGACATGACCTCGCGGGTCATGTCGGTGGCGATGAAGCCGGGGCAGACGGCATTCACGCGGATGTCGTCGGTGGCATATTCGATGCCGGCGGTGCGCGTGAGCCCGGAGACGCCGTGCTTGGCGGCCACATAGCCCGACGAGGTCGGCAGCCCGGCCAGCCCCGCGATGGAGGAGGTGTTGACGATGGCGCCGCCGCCGGCCTCCAGCATCCGCTCGATCTCGCTTTTCATGCACAGCCACACGCCCTTGAGGTTGACCGCGATCATGCGGTCGAAGCCTTCCTCGGACCAATTATGCGTACGCTTGGCGTTGTTGCCGACATTGATGGGCGCGATGCCGGCATTGTTGAACGCACAGTCGATCCGCCCGAACGCCTCGACGGCTGCGTCCAGCATGGCCTCGACCTGTTCCGCGTCGCTTACCTCGACGGAGAGCGCTATCGCCTCGCCGCCCGCCTCGCGGATCGTGGCCGCGGTTTCCTCCGCCCCTTCGAGGTTGAGGTCGGCTGCCGCGACCCGCGCGCCCTCTTGCGCGAAGAGCAGTGCAGTTGCCCGCCCGATGCCGTTCGCGCCCCCGGTAATCAGCGCCGCCTTGCCTGCCAGCATTCCGGCCATGCCGTCATCTCCCCGTTCCGCATGATGCCGGGGCCAGCATAGCGCGCCGCCGCGCGGCCGGAAGAACCCTTTACGGTTCGCGAAGCGCCGGGGCGGCGGGCTGGCCGAGCACGCGCCATGTGCCGAGGAAACCGAACAGCGCGGTCACCGCAATGGCCGCAAGCGCCGTCGCCGCCGCCGTTGCGACAGGCGCGGTCCAGGCGATGTCCATGACCTCCTCCAGCAGTACGTAACCGGCGGCGAGCCCGAGCACCGCGCCGAGAAGCGCCGCGACGCCGCCGAGCATCGCGAATTCGAGCATGTAGCTGCGAACGAGGTCGGCCCGCGTCGCGCCCAGCACCTTGAAGACCACCGCATCGCGCTGGCGGCGCCTCCGGCCGGCGGCGATGGCGCCCGCCAGCACGGCCAGGCCCGCCGCAAGCCCGACGGCCGCAACCAGGCGGATCGCGACGCCCATCCGGCCGACCAGTTCCGTCACCAGCGCCAGCGCGTCCTTGACCCGGATCGCCGAGACATTGGGCAGGGCCGAGGCCATCGCGGAAGTCAGGCCGGTTTCGGCCTCCGGCGGCGCACGGACGGTGGCGATGTAGGTCTGCGGCGCGCGGTCCAGCGTGCCGGGCGCAAAAATGGTTGTGAACTGCATCCTGAGCGTCCGCCAGGCGATGCGGCGCAGATTGGCGATCCGCGCCTCGACGGTGCGCCCGAGGATGTTGAAGGCGATCCGGTCCCCCGGCTCCAGGCCGAAGGCGTGCGCCAGATTGGCGTCGAAGGAGACGAGCGGCGGCCCGCTGTAATCCGGCGGCCACCACGCCCCGGCAACGATCTCGGCCCCTTCCGGCAGGTCCGCAGACCAGGTGAGGCCCCGTTCGCCGCGCAGCGCCCAGCGGGCGTTTTCGGGCACCTGGGCCTCCGCTGCCGGCACGCCGTCTATCGAGGCGATGCGTGCGCGCAAATGCGGCGTGCGCCGGTCCAGCACCGCGCCGGGCGTTCCGGCGATGACGGCGTCGAAGCGCTCCGCCTGGTCCGGCTGGATGTCGATGAAGAAATGCGTCGGCGCGCCGGCCGGGATTTCTTCGCGCAGCTGGCGGGAAAGCCCTTCCTCCACGGACGCCACGGCGACCAGCACGGTGACGCCGAAGCCGAGCGAAAGCAGCAGGCCGCCCGTCTCGCCGCCCGGGCGCGCAAGCGCCGCCAGCGCCCGGCGGAGCGCGCCCGGCCCGGCGGCGCTTCGGAAGCGGCGGGCCAGGCGCACCGTCGCCGTGGCTGCCGCAAAGAAGATGCCGTAAGCCGCCAGCGTGCCGGCCACGAACCAGAGCGCGAGGACCCGGTCCGGCGCCGTTGCAACCGCGAGGGCGGCCAGCAGCACCGCCAGTCCCGCCGCTGCGAGAATAGCGGCGGGGCCCGCCCGTTCGCCTCCCGCCGCTTCCACATCGCGGAACAGCGCAACCGGCGCGCGGCGGGCGGCGGCGGCCAGCGGCGGCAGCGAGAAGACGGCCGAGGTGAGCGCCCCGAAGGCGGCGGCCAGCAACAGCGGCCCCGGATAGAGGCCGAGCGCGAGATCGACCGGCAGGTAGGTTTCCAGCAGCCCGACGAACAGGAAGGGCGCGGCCGCCCCCGCGGCAAGCCCGGCCAGGATCGCCAGGATCGTCATGGTTGCGATCTGGAGGCCGAACACGCGCGCGATCAGGCGCGGCGTCGCGCCGAGGCAGCCGAGCGTCGCGATGGCGGGGCGCCTGGACGCCAGATGCGCGCGCACCGCATTGGCGACGCCGATGCCGCCGATGATCGAGGCCGCAAGGCCCACCAGCGTCATGAACAGGGTGAGCCGCCGGATCGTCTGCCTCAGGCCCGGAGCGGCCGAACCGATGCCGGTCACGCGCCAGCCCCGGTCGGCATAGGCCCCCGCGAGACGGCGTAGTTCCGCAACGGTGCGGCCGGGGTCGTCGAGCGCGATGCGATAGTTGTAGCGGATCAGGCTTCCGGGCTGCACCAGGCCGGTCCGCCTCAGCCCTTCCCGGTCGAGCATGAAGCGCGGCCCGAAGGAGAACAGGCCGACGGCGCGGTCCGGCTCGCGTTCGAGCGTGGCGCGGACGGCGAACGACCCGCCGCCGATCCGAACCCGGTCTCCGACGGCGAGGCCGAGTCGTTCCAGCAGCAGCGGTTCCACGACGGCGCCGCCGTCGGCAAGCGCATCCTCCAGCGCCATGCCGCCGGAAAGCCGGATATCGCCCACCAGAGGATAGGCCCCGTCCACCGCCTTGAGCTCGACCAGCGCCGCATCGCCGCCGCTGCGCGCCATGGCCCGCATCTCGACGACCTCCGAGACGCGCCCGAGCGCATCGAAGTCGGCCCGCGCGGCGGCGTGTGCCGGCACATAGGTCGCGCGAACCGCGAGGTCGCCGCCATGCAGCGCGCGGGCATCGCGGGCAATGCCGGTCTGGACCGCGCGGCTGACGGAATGGACGGCCGCAATCGCCGCCACGCCGATGGCGATGCAGAGCAGAAAAATGCGGAAGCCGGCGAGCCCGCCGCGCATTTCGCGCCGCGCCAGCCGCCAGGCAAGCGCAAGATTAGCCATCGGGCACGATGCGCCCGTCCTCGATCCGCACCCGGCGCGCACAGCGCGCCGCGAGGCCCGGATCGTGGGTCACGAGGATCAGCGTCGTTCCGCCGTCCGCCGCGAGGCCGAACAGGGCGTCGAGGGCGCGCCGTCCGGTCTCGCCGTCGAGATTGCCGGTCGGCTCATCGGCGAAGATCGCGGCCGGCGCCGGCCCGAAGGCGCGGGCAATCGCGACCCGTTGCTGCTCGCCGCCCGAAAGCTCGCCCGGATAGTGGCCGGTGCGGGCGCCGAGACCGACCGCCTCCAGGCAGGCGCGCGCCCGGTCGAGCGCATCGCGCCGCCCGGCGAGTTCGAGCGGCACGGCGACATTCTCGAGCGCCGTCATCGTCGCCATCAAGTGGAAGGACTGGAAGACGATGCCCACCCGCTCGCGCCGCAGCATGGCGAGTTCGTCTTCGGTCATGGACCCGAGATCGCGGCCGGCGACCGAGACGCGGCCCTCAGTCGCCCGCTCCAGCCCCGCGGCCACCAGCAGGGTCGAGGTCTTGCCGGACCCGGACGGGCCGACCACGGCCACCGACTCGCCCGGCGCCACCGCCAGGTCGATACCGCGCAGAACATTGACCGGCCCGGCGGCGCTCACCAGAGTGAGGTGGACACCCTCCAGCTTCACCGCCCAGTCCGAGCCTGCCATGCGCGCGCGCTTTCTCTTCCGGCCGATCCTTCCCAACGCATATGGCCCGGCGGCCGCCCCGTTCAACGCGCCGGATGCCGCACTGGCCGGGCGGCGCCGATGGAAAGGCTCTTTCCATCTCGTGGGGCAATGGGAAAATTTCGCCGCAATTTTTCTTTTCCTGTGCGCCTGCGGTCTTGCGGTCCCGCTCTTCAGCGCGTCGAACGCCGCAGCGGCGGAGGCGCGGCTGCTGATGCTGGGCGATTCGATCACGGCGGCCTACGGCCTCGCGCCGGAAGAGGGCCTGCCGGCGCAGTTGCAGCGGGCTCTCCGGGAAGACGGCGTTGCGGCAGACGTGCTGGACGGCGGCGTTTCCGGCGACACGGCGGCGGGCGGGCTCGCGCGCCTCGACTGGATGCTCGCCGACCGCCCGACCCATGCCGTCGTGGCCCTCGGCGGCAACGATGCGCTGCGGGGGATCGAACCGGCTGCGACCGAAGCCGCCCTGGCCGCAATCCTCGAAAGGCTGGCCGCCGAAGGCATTCCGGTCCTGCTCGCCGGCATGAAGGCGCCGCGCAATCTGGGCGAAGCCTATGTCGAAGCCTTCGACGGCCTCTTTCCCCGGCTTGCCGCACGCTACGAGGTCGTTTTCTTTCCTTTCCTCCTGGACGGCGTGGCGGGCGACCCGTTGCTCAACCAGCCGGACGGAATCCATCCCAATGCGCGCGGCGCCGCGGAAATCGCCGGCCGCTTGAAGACTTACGTCAAGCGGCTGCTGGCACTATCTTCAAAAGCGCCCGGCGACAGCGGCCGGGAGCAAGGCGGGTAGCATGAGCGGCGCAGGACAGGGCAGGCCGGCGGCGATTGCAGCCGGGTTCGGCGAAGGCGGAGACTGGCAGGAGGCGCTGGGCCAGGTCCGGTCGGCATTGGCGGAAGCCGGCGGCACAGCAACGACCGGTGTCGTTTATGTCAGCGACAGCGTCGCCGACCGACTGCCCGAGATCGTCGAGGCGCTGACGGCCGATACCGGCATTACGGACTGGGCCGGCACCGTCGGCATGGGGGTTTGCGGAACGGGCCGCGCGGCATTCGGCCGGCCGGCGGTCGCGGCGGCGGCCTTCGACTTCCCGCAGGCCGCGGTGCGCCTTGTGCCCGGCGTCCGGGAAGATGCGGGAGAAGCGGGCGCGGGCCTCGCCAACTGGGCCGCGGGACAGGCGCGCGCAACGGCGCTGCTCCATGCCGACCCGCGCAATGGAAGCATGGGGGAAATCGTCGCGGACCTTTCCGAAACGCTGGGCGCGTTCACCGTCGGCGGCATCGCTTCGGCGGAGGGCCGGACGGCCCAGCTTGCCGGTTCTGTCGAGGAAGGCGTGGTTTCGGGCCTGGTGTTCGGCGAGGCGGTCGGGGTCGTTTCCGGCTTGAGCCAGGGCTGCACGCCCATCGGGCCGTCGCACACGGTCACGCGCTCGCACAACAACCTCGTGCTGGAAATCGACGGCGAACCGGCCTTCGATGTGCTTTGCAGCGATCTCGGCTTCAATACCATCGCCCGCATCCGCGAGGCGGCGCCCTGGTTGCATGCCGCCCGGCCGGTGCCCGGCTCCTCCGAGGCCGACTACCTGGTCCGCAACATCGTCGGCCTCGACGCACAGGACGGCATCGTTGCGCTCGGCACGCTGATCGACCCCGGCGAGCGCCTGATCTTCGTGCGCCGCGACCCGGCCGCGGCCGAAGCGGACCTGCGCCGGATGCTGCGCGGGGCGAAGGCCCGTCTCTCCCGGCCGGCGCAGGGCGGGGTTTATGTCTCCTGCCTCGCGCGCGGCCCCTACATGTTCGGCAGCGAGGACCGCGAGCTAGAGATCGTCCGGGAGGAAATCGGCGACCTGCCGCTCGCCGGCTTCTTCGCCAATGGCGAGTTCTCGGGCGGGCGAATCTACGGCTATACGGGCGTCATCACGCTGTTCGAGTAGTTGGGCCGGAATTGCGCCTGTTCGCCGCCATATTGCTGCCGGAGGATATCCGCCGCGAGCTTGCCGGACTGGCCGGCGGGCTGCCGGGCGCACGCTGGTCGCCCGAGGAGAACTACCACCTGACGCTGCGCTTCATCGGCGAGGTGGACAACGCCTTCGCAGAGGAACTGGCCGAGGCGCTTTCGACCGTCAGCGGCACGGGCTTCGAGCTCGCGATCGACTCGCTCGGCAGCTTCGGCGGCGCCCGCCCGCGCCTCGTTTGGGCAGGCATCGCCGGAGCGGAGCCGCTGACCGCGCTCAGGCGGCGCGTCGAGACAGCGCTCGTCCGTGCCGGCCTGCCGCCGGAAGAGCGAAAATACGCGCCGCATGTCACCCTGGCCCGCACGGCGGGCGCGAGGCCGGGCGCCGTTGCCGCCTGGCTGGAGGAGCGCGGCGCGTTCCGCCTGCCGGCCTTCCCGGTAGAGGGCTTCTCGCTCATGTCGAGCCGGCTGGGCGGCGAGGCGCCGGTCTATCGCGAGGAAGTGCGCTACCCCGTCGCCGGCGAAGCCTTCGCGCCGTGAGCGCACGGCTCGCGGCGCTGCTGGCGGAAGTGCGCGCCTGCACCCATTGCGCGGCGCATCTGCCGCTCGGACCCCACCCCGTGCTGCGCGCCGAAGCGACCGCGCGGCTGACGATCGTGGGACAGGCGCCCGGCACCAGGGTCCATGCCAGCGGCGTGCCCTGGGACGACCCCAGCGGCCAGCGGCTGCGCGCCTGGCTCGGCCTCGCGCCGGAAGATTTCTACGATGCGGGCCGGGTGGCGATCCTGCCGATGGGCCTCTGCTATCCGGGCCGGCTGCCGCGCGGCGGCGATGCTCCGCCGCGCCCGGAATGCGCCCCGCTCTGGCATCCACGCCTTCGCGCCGAACTGCCGGCGGTCGAACTCACCGTGCTTGCCGGCAGCTACGCCCAGGCCCGGTATCTCGCGGAACGGCGCAAGCGTACCCTCGGCGAGACCGTGGCGGCATGGCGCAGCTACCTGCCCGATTTCCTGCCGATCCCGCATCCGAGCTGGCGGGTCAACAACTGGCTGAAGCACAATCCCTGGTTCGAGGCGGAGGTGGTGCCCGAATTGCAGGCGCGCGTCGCGGCGCTTACTTCGCGGTCCAGCCGCCGTCCACCAGCAGGCTCGTCCCGGTAATCAGCGAGGCGGCCGGAGACGCGAGGAAAGCCACCGCCGCCGCCACTTCCGCGATTTCGCCGAGCCGGCCGAGCGGGATGCTGCCCAGCACGAACTCGCGAAATTCCTCGTTCCGCAGGAACGGCGTGGCGAGCGGCGTCTCGACGAAAGTCGGACCCACCGTGTTTACCCGGATGCGGTGGGACGCCAATTCGATGGCCATCGCCTTGGTCATGCCTTCGAGCGCATGCTTGGTCGCGCAATACACCGTGCGCTGCGGCCCGCCGACATGCCCCATCTGCGAGGACATGTTGACGATGGCGCCGCCTTCGCCCGCCTCCGCCATGCGCCGTGCCGCGGCCTGGGCCACGATGAAGGCCGCCTTGACATTGAGGGCGAGCATGGCGTCGAGGACCGACTCCTCGACTTCGAGAAAGTCTTGCGGGCGGTTCCAGCCGGCATTGTTGACCAGCACGTCCACCCGTTCGAGCTCCGCGAAGGTCCGCCGCACGGCGTCGCTGTCGGTGACATCGAGCACCGCGGCCTCGGCGCTGCCGCCGTCTGCACGGATTTCGGCTGCCAGGTCGTCCAGTTCGCCGGCGGAGCGCGCCGCCGCGACGACATGCGCGCCCAGTTCCGCCAGCGCCAGTGCGCAACCCCGTCCGAGGCCGCGCCCGGCGCCGGTTACGACGGCCGTCTTGCCGTCCAGCCGCAGGGAGTCCGCGAAGCCCATCTCAGCCTCCGTCCAGAATTGCGACGGCCCGCGTCCAGCCGGCCGAACCGCGATGCACCTTGACCGGGAAGCACGCGACCTGGAACCCGTCCGACGGCAGGGCATCGAGATTGCTCAGCTTCTCCAGATGGCAATAGCCGATTTCGCGCCCGGCGCGGTGGCCCTCCCAGATCAGGCTGGCGTCGCCGGTCTCCTGCACCCGTTCCTTCGTCCATGAGAACGGCGCGTCCCAGCTCCAGCCGTCGGTGCCGGTGACGCGCACGCCCCGCTCCAGCAGCCAGAGCGTCGCCGCCTTGCCCACGCCGCAGCCGGCATGGATGAAGTCCTCCTCGCCGTAGCGCGAGCCCGCACGGGTGTTGACCAGCACGATTTCCAGCGGCTGCAGCGCATGGCCGATCCGGTCGAGTTCCGCCTCGACATCCTCCGGCTGCACCACATAGCCGTCGTCGAAATGGCGGAAATCCAGCTTGATGCCCGGCTGGAAGCACCATTCCAGCGGCACTTCGTCGATCCGCCAGGAAGGCTCGCCACCTTCCTTCAGCGCATGGTTCATCGTCGAGAAGAAATGCCAGGGGGCGTCCAGATGCGTCCCGTTATGCGTGGAGATGCGGACATTCTCGACCGCGGCATATTCGCCGTCCGGCAGCGCATCGACGCCCACCTCGAAATAGCCGGCAATGCCGGCGGCGGTGTCGTGGTGGTCGAGATAGTCGATCTCCGGCAGCATATGCGGCGGGTCGCTCGCAATGCCTGCTCTCAACGGAACGGAAATATCGACGATGCGCCTGCTCATGCCCGCCCTCCACTTGCCGGGATGCAACCGCGCAACCCTCGGAAAAACCGCGAGGATCAAACCCGCTCCGGCCGGGTGGGTCAATACGGCGCGCGGCCGCTGTCCCTATGCCCTGCCCCGTTCATGCAGGCGTTCGAGGTCGTCGGCGAAGGCGGCGAGCACCTGCTCATAGACGGGGCGCTTGAAGGCGACGATGCTCGTGAGCAATTCCGATGCCGAGACCCAACGCCAGGCATCGAATTCCGGCGGCTTGTGCCGGAACAGGTCGATATCGGCGTCGGTCCCGGTAAAACGCATCAGGACCCATTTCTGGGCCTGCCCCTTGTACCGCCCTCCCCAGAGGCGCCGGGCCAGGCCTCTCGGCAGGTCGTATGTGAGCCAGTCCCGCGTCTCGGCGACCGGCTCGGCCTTGTCCGTTCCCGCTTCCTCGGAGAGTTCGCGCACCGCAGCCGCGCGGACTGTCTCGCCGGCGTCGATTCCCCCCTGGGGCATCTGCCAGGCATCCGGCGTATCGCGGCGCCGGCCGACGAACACCTCACCGGCCGGATTGACCAGCACGATCCCGACATTGGCCCGGTAGCCCGCGGGCGGACGGACGCTCACTGTTTCCGCTGCCCTGCGACCTAGTGCGAAGCGCCGGTATAGAAGGAAAGCGCCCGCAGCAGGTCGACCGCGCGC
The DNA here is from genome assembly GCA_965261985.1 of Alphaproteobacteria bacterium. GTDB lineage: Bacteria > Pseudomonadota > Alphaproteobacteria > Bin95 > Bin95 > Bin95. The sequence continues at coordinate 328,072 of OZ253490.1, read as the reverse complement.
GTCAACTGGTAGTCGAAGGGCCTGGCAGGCTTTTCGTCGCCGGCTTCGGACGATTCGGCCTTGTCGAGCGTGCCGGGCAGGTCCGCCTCGCGCACCCGGCGCGCACTCTCGACCGGGGACAGCACCGCCTGCTTCACCTCGATGTCCGGCACGATGCCCTTGCCCTGTATCGACACGCCCGACGGCGTGTAGTAGCGCGCCGTGGTCAGTTTCAGCGCGCCGTGGCCGGTAAGCGGGATCATGGACTGCACCGACCCCTTGCCGAAGGAGCCTGTGCCCATGACGATCGCGCGGCGGTGGTCGCGGAGCGCGCCGGCGACGATTTCGGACGCCGAGGCCGAGCCCTCATTGATGAGCACCACCAGCGGCAGGCCGCCCGCGACATCGCCCGGCTTGGCGTTGAAACGCTGCGCGGAATCCTTGTCCCGGCCCCGCGTGGAAACGATCTCGCCCCGTTCGAGGAACGCATCGGAGACCGAGATCGCCTGGTCCAGCAGGCCGCCCGGATTGTTGCGCAGGTCCAGCACATAGCCTTTCAGCCCGTCGCCGATCTCCTCCTTCAGGCGCGCGACGGCGTTTTCCAGGCCGCTCAATGTGTTGCCGTTGAAGGAGGTGATCCTGACATAGCCGATATCGTCTTCGACACGGCGGCGGACGGACTGGATCTGGATGACCGCCCGCACGATGGTGACATCGAAGGGCGCTTCGCCCGCGCGCCGGACGGTGACCGTGATCGGCGCATCGACCGGCCCGCGCATCTTGTCCACCGCCTGCCTGAGCGTAAGGCCGAGAACTATCTCGTTGTCGATATGGGTAATCAGGTCTCCGGGCTTGAGGCCGGCGCGGAAGGCGGGGGTGTCGTCGATCGGCGAAACCACCTTGATAAGGCCGCTTTCCATCGTGACCTCAATGCCGAGTCCGCCGAACTCGCCCTTCGACTGGACCTGCATCTCGTTGAAACTGCGCGGCGACAGATAGGCCGAGTGGGGGTCCAGCGAGGAGAGCATGCCGTTGATCGCCGCCTCGATCAGCGCCTCGACCCTGGGCTCGGCCACATGGTCCGCCCGTATCCGTTCCAGCACGGTGCCGAACAGCGAGATCTGATCGTAATTGTCGTCATCCTCTGCCGCAGCTGCGCCGGCGAACGCCGCTACGACAAGGACGGCCAGAAAACGAATGACCATGACGGTTACCTGTCCTTTCTCGGTCGGCCGGGGCGGGGTCCCGGCCAGCCCGGAGCGCGCGGGCGACGCCCACCGTCCGCCAGCTTATTCAATTGGCGCGGGCGCGAAAGACCGGCTTCGAACCGGCCCTGTGGTACGGATGGTCGGCGAGGATCGTCTCCGCCCGGTAGAGCTGCTCGGCAAGCATAGCGCGGACCAGAAGATGGGGCCATGTCATCGGGCCGAGCGAGAGGCGGAAGTCGGCCTGTGCAATGACGCTTTCGGCGTGCCCGTCGGCGCCCCCGATCAGGAACGCGCAATCCCGCCGCCCGCTGTCGCGCCAGCTTGCAAGGCGCCGGGCGAATCCCTCGCTCGAGAGCATCTCGCCGCCCTCGTCCAGCACCGCCATCACCGCCCCGGCCGGCACGGCTGCGAGCAGGCGTTCGCCCTCGCGCCGGGCGCGCGCCGGACCGGCCGCCACCTCGACCTCGGTGAGCGCCAGCGGCGCGCGCAGCCGCTTGCGGTAGCGCTCGAACACCGCCGCGGCCGGATCGCCCCGCATCCGCCCCACCGCGACCACGGCAAGGCGCATCTAGACCGCAATCCTTCCGGATTGGACCGCATTTCGGGCCAAGCCCAAAATCGTCGCCCCGGCCCCCGAGCCGGGACCCAGCTCTGCCGCTGCAAACTGGCAGGAAGGTTGGGAGCTGGGTCCCGGCTCGGGGGCCGGGGCGACGTTGTTCGCAACTCTTTGCTCCGAAGCCAATACGGTCGGATAAGGCACTAGGGACGGTCCTGCGGCAGCGAGCCCCACATCTTCTCCAGCCGGTAGAAGTCGCGGACCTCGGGGCGGAACAGGTGGACGATGACATCGCCGCCATCGATGAGCACCCAGTCACCCTGGGCCGCGCCCTCGACCGGCGGCACGGCCGGCAGCATCGGTTTCAGCGCTTCGACCAGCTTTTCCGCGATCGCCTGGACATGGCGTTGCGAACCGCCGGAGGCGACAACCATGTCATCGCACACCTCCGTCTTGCCGCGCATGTCGATTTCCACCACGTCGAGCGCCTTCATTTCGTCCAGTACCGCGCGCACGGCCCCTATCAGGTCGGGGCTGCCGGGCGATACCGGCGCGGTCGCTATCGAGGTCTGCATCGACGAACGGCTACTCCTTATTGCCGTCGCGGACGCCGGGTGGCGGCGAACCGGCAGATAGCACCATAGCGGGGGCTTGCCGCCGGCCAGAAGCACAGCCCGCTCCGGACGCAGCCGCGCCCTGGCGAACCGCACGGCCGCCATACCGGAGGCCGCATTCGCATGATAGGGCGAGCGCGCGAAGACGGCAATCGGCACCTCGCGAAAGAGCCGCTGCCAGCCGCGCCAGCGAGGGATCTGGCGGAGGTTGTCGGCGCCCAGCAGCCACACGAAATCGGCGGCCGGGAACCGCCGCTTCAACGCCTGCACGGTATCGAGGGTGTAGCGGGTGCCGAGTTCCGTTTCGAGGGAGGAAACGACGATGCGCGGGTGGTCGGCGAGCGCGGCGGCGGCGGTTTCGCGCTCCGCCAGCGGCGCCATGCCGGCTTCGGCCTTGAGCGGGTTCTGCGGCGACACCAGCCACCACACCCGGTCGAGGCGCAGGCGCCTCAGCGCTTCCAGCGAGATATGCCGGTGGCCGGCATGGGCGGGATTGAAGGACCCGCCGAGAAGCCCGATGCGCCCTGCCGCCGGCGCGAGGCGCACGCGGGCCGGACGCACCGCTCAGGGCCTCACGGTACCGTCGCCCCGCACCACATATTTGTAACTCGTCAACTGTTCCGCACCGACCGGCCCGCGGGCGTGGAACTTGTCGGTCGAGATGCCGATTTCCGCGCCGAAGCCGAACTCGCCTCCGTCCGCAAACTGCGTGGAAGCGTTGTGCAGCACGATGGCGCTATCGACATGGACAAGGAAATGCTCCGCAGCGGCCGCGTTCTCGGTCAGGATCGTGTCGGTATGGCGGGAGCCGTAGCGCTGGATATGGCTGACCGCGCCCTCTACCCCCTCCACCACCCGGGCCGAGATCACGGCGTCCAGATATTCCTCGCTCCAGTCCGCCTCGCCGGCCGGCAGCGCGCGCCCGTCGGCGGCGCAGACATCGGGGTCGCCGCGCACCTCGCAGCCGGCCGCGATCAGGTCGTCCAGAATCGCCGGCATATGGCTTTCGACGGCGGCGCGGTCGAACAGGATGGTCTCCGCCGCGCCGCAGACGCCGGTGCGGCGCATCTTGGCGTTGACCGCGACCCGACGCGCCTTCTCCAGGTCCGCCGCCCCGTCCACATAGACATGGCAGAGGCCTTCCAGATGGCCGATCACGGGCACCCGCGCCTCGTCCAGCACCCGCTGGATCAGCCCCTTGCCGCCGCGCGGCACCACCACATCGACCGCGCCGCGCATGGACAGCATGGCGCCGACAGCAGCGCGGTCCCGCGTCGGCACAAGCTGGATGCAGCCTTTCGGCAGGCCGGCCGCCTCCAGCCCCTCATGCAGGGCCTCGACGATGGCGGTGCTGGAATGGAAGCTCTCCGACCCGCCGCGCAGGATGGCCGCATTGCCGGACTTCAGGCAGAGGCCTCCGGCATCGGCGGTAACATTGGGGCGGGATTCGTAGATGATGCCGACGACCCCCAGAGGCGTGCGCACGCGCTCGAAGCGCAGCCCGTTGGGCCTGGTCCAGGAGGCGGCGACCGATCCCACAGGGTCCGGCAGGCCGGCGACTTCCTCCAGCCCGCGCGCAATCGCCTCGACCCGCGCCTCATCGAGCGTGAGCCGGTCCAGAAGCGACGCGCGAAGATGGGCGGCGCTCTCCAGGTCGCGCGCATTCGCCTCCAGCAGGCGGGGGCAGCCGTCCCGCACCGCCTCCGCTGCGGCTCTCAGCGCCCGGTCCTTGACCTCGCCCGGCGTCACCGCAAGGCGTTCGGCCGCCACGCGCGCCTCCCGGCCGAGCCGGGCCACGATCTCGATTGCGTCTTCGCTCATGTCACCACCAGGTCGTCGCGATGGATCATCTCCGTGCGGCCACGATAGCCCAGGACCGCCTCGATGTCCGCGCTTCTGAGGCCCAGTATGCGCCGCGCCTCGTCGGCGTCGTAGGCGACCAGGCCGCGCGCCAGCTCGCGCCCCTGCCCGTCCTCGACCGCGACCGCATCGCCGCGCTTGAAGGAGCCCTCGATGCCGGTGACCCCGGCGGGCAGGAGGCTGGTGCCCCGCCTGAGGGCGGCGGCCGCGCCGTCATCCACCGTCAGGCGCCCGGCCGTGCCGAGCGTTGCGCGGATCCATTCCTTGTAGGCCCTGCGCGGCGTGGCCTTGGGGCGGAACCACGTGGCGCGCGCGCCATCGCCAAGACGGCTCAGCGGATGGTCGGCGCGGCCGTCGCAGATCGCCATCGCCGTGCCGGCGCCGAGCGCGATGCGCGCGGCGGCAAGCTTCGTCGTCATGCCGCCCTTGCCGTAGTCGGAGCGCGTCAGCCCCGCCATCGCCTCGATCTCGTCCGTCACCTCATCGACTTGCGCGATATGGGCCGCATCCGGGTCGCGCGCCGGGTCTGCGCTGTAAAGCCCGTCCACATCGGACAGCAGCACCAGAAGATCGGCCCCTGTCATCTGCGCAACGCGGGCGGCGAGGCGGTCATTGTCGCCGAAGCGGATTTCCTCGGTCGTGACCGTATCGTTCTCGTTGATGACCGGCACCGCGCCGTGGCGCAGCAGCGTCGCCACCGTATTGCGGGCGTTCAGGTAGCTGCGGCGGTCTTCGGTATCCGAGGGCGTCAGCAGCAATTGCGCCGCCGGCACGTCGCGTCTGCCCAGAGCCTGCCGCCAGGCCTGGGCGAGCACGATCTGCCCCATCGCGGCGGCGGCCTGGCTCTCTTCCAGGCGCAGCTGCCCGCGCTTCAGTCCCAATGCGCCGCGGCCGAGCGCGATGGCGCCAGAGGACACCGCCAGCACCTCCCGCCCTTCGCCGCGCAATGCCGCAATGTCGTCGGCGAGCGCGTCGAGCCATGCCCGGCGCAGGCGCCGCCGGTCGTCCACCAGCAGCGCCGAGCCGATCTTCACGACGATGCGCCGGGCGTTCTTCAGGGCGTCCATGCGGTTTCCTTCGGCGGCTCGGCGACCGCCCTGCCCGCCTTCGCCGCCGCGGACAAACGGCGCAGGAGCGCCCTGAGGCCGGTACCGGCCGCGCCCGAGACCCGGAAGACCTCGCGCCCCGAACGGCGTTCCAGCGTCGCCGCCAGTTCGGCGGCGGTCGGGTCGTCCACGGCGTCGCATTTGTTGAGCGCCAGGAATTCGGGCTTCCCGGCAAGGCCGCCGCCATAGGCTTCCAACTCCCCGCGGACGGTCTGCCACGCCGCCACCGGGTCCTCCCCCGTCGCATCCACCAGATGCAGCAGCGCGCTGCAGCGCTCGACATGGCCGAGGAAGCGGTGGCCCAGGCCCGCGCCGCGATGCGCGCCTTCGATCAGGCCCGGAATATCCGCCATCGTGAAGTTGTCGCCGTCGATGCCGACCACGCCGAGTTGCGGGGCGAGCGTCGTGAAGGGGTAGTCGGCGATCTTCGGCCGGGCCCGCGAGACGGCGGCGAGCAGCGTCGATTTGCCGGCATTGGGCAGGCCGACCAGGCCGATCTCGGCGATCAGCTTGAGGCGCAGCCAGACCCAGCGCTCCTCGCCGGGCCAGCCGGGCTCGGCGTGGCGCGGCGCCCGGTTGGTCGAGGACTTGAAGCGCGCATTGCCGCGCCCGCCCGCGCCGCCCTGGCAGAGCAGCATGCGGTCGCCCGGCCGGGTGAGGTCGGCGAGCAGCAGGCGGCGGTCCTCGTCGAATATCTGGGTGCCGGGCGGCACGGGAAGCACGGCCTCGCCGCCGTCGCGGCCGGTGCGCCTGGCTCCCGCACCATGCCCGCCGCGCTCCGCCTTGAAATGCTGGCGGTAGCGAAAGTCGATCAGCGTGTTGAGCCCGGCGACGCACTCGGCGAACACATCGCCGCCGCGCCCGCCGTCGCCGCCGTCCGGCCCGCCGAAGGGAACGTATTTCTCGCGCCGGAAGCCGATTGCGCCCGGGCCGCCGTCGCCGCTCTTCAGATAGATCTTCGCTTCGTCCAGGAAGCGCATCGGCGCCGCTGTCCCGGCAGCATCACGCCTCGGGCATCACCGAGACGTATTGGCGTCCGCCCGCGCGGCGGCGGAATTGCACCCGCCCCTCCGCTGTTGCGAACAGCGTATGGTCGCGCCCGAGGCCCACATTGTCGCCCGGATGGAAGCGGGTGCCGCGCTGGCGCACGATGATGTTGCCGGGGATCACGAGCTCGCCGCCGTATTTCTTGACGCCGAGGCGCTGACCCGGACTGTCGCGGCCGTTGCGGGAGCTGCCGCCTGCCTTCTTATGCGCCATCGGTGCCTCCGGAAGCCTGGGTGTCGTCATGGATGCTGTCGATGCGGACCAGCGAATAGTGCTGCCGGTGGCCGTTCTTGCGCCGCGAATTCTGGCGCCGGCGCTTCTTGAACACGATGATTTTGGCGCCCCGCGCCTGCTCGACCAGCGTGGCCGCGACGCGCGCGCCAGCGACCAGCGGCGCACCTACCCTGGCGGCCCCCTCGCCGCCGAGCATCAGCACATCCTCGAAGACCAGCCCGTCGCCGGCCTCGCCGGCCAGCCGCTCGACGCGGATGGTCTCCCCCTCGGCAACGCGATACTGCTTGCCGCCCGTGCGAATGACCGCGAACATGAACCCTGAACCTGCCCGAAAATCGACCGCGCCCGCTGCGCAAGGCTGGCCAACATACAGACGCTCGCCCGCCTGTCAACAGCGCCTCCCCGGCGCGCAGGGTGATTCAAAGAACCGCAGTTTTTCCTGGTGACAAAGCAGAGGGGATGGATTCTGTAGTGGGTCGCGGAATAAGAGGAGGCGGCGGGTATGTGTGAGGGGACTTTGTGGGAGGCTCTGGGCGATGTTCCGGATCGCCGTGGTCGGCAGGGCCGCCAGTATCCGCTGCGCTCGATCCTGGGTATCTCGCTTGCGGCGATGCTGGCGGGAGCGAACGATCTTCGGGCGATCTTCCGTTGGGGACGTCGTTTACGGCCGGAGGCGCTGAGGGCGTTTGGGGTCGTGTCCGGCAAGGCGCCCTGCCATGCGACCTACCACTATTTTTTGGGAATTATAAAGACTGCTTGACGCTCCCGCCGAATCCCGCCAGCGTGGAGGGATGGAAGAATATATCAAGGACGCTTCGGGCTGGCTCGACAGGCAGATTGCCTACATCGGGGTCCGCTGGCTGGTTGTGTTGGCCTTCTCGGGGGCGTCTTTCGTGTTAGGGGCGTTGATATTTGGTCGCGGTTACAAGAAGCGCATCGCGGCTCTGGAGACTCAAGGTCGCTCGCCTGCCATCAAACAGACCTTCAATTTCAACGTCGGGGCCGATGCTCACGATCATGATCGTCAACTTCGGAACGCGATAGAAACGAAGACGACCCAGAACCTGAAGGAGACAATCAGGAGCCTTACCCAAATGCCGCTTGGCGATGGTCACACTTATGCCCGGCTGCCGGATGGCACGAATATCGTGACGATGGCTGACGGAACGATGCGGCTGGCGCTTCCGGTTCGCCTTTCGGCCGCTTTCAGCGGCAGCGTTGTTGGCCGTTTGTCGGCGGCGGTGTTTAAAGACCTCGCCGCCCGAACAGGGCAAGCCGGATGACGGTTGACTTCGTCAGTAGCACCATATGGAGGGCAACCCAATGAGACCGATGCTCGATCCGGCTCGTGACTTGGCAGGCGCAACGCCGGAAACGCTGGCAAAGGCGCTCTTTCGCCGCGTGGAGCCGCTACGACCGGGAGCCAGACGAAAGCCCGTTATCCGCGATAAGGTCGCGGTGGAGAAGGTTGCGACCGACGAGCCCGGCGACGGTATCCCGCATTTGGGCAAGAGTGCCTGAGTCGCGGATATTGTGCTTGCCAGCGAACTCATGGACATACCGTTGAAGATGCTTCGGGCTGATCTTATGGAATGTGCCTTTGTGCGCCCGCTTGAGCATCGACCAGAAGCTCTCGATACCGTTGGTATGCGCCATCTCCAGGACATACTCGCCAACCGAGTGATTGACCGCCTCATGGTCGTATTCGGTCATGCCGGCATAGGAGCCATGCTCATCCGTATAGAGCGTCGCGCCCGGCTCCGCATGTTCGCGCACGAAACCTTGAAGCGTCTCTTTGCCCGTGCTCTCGACGACCTCGGCGCGAACCTCGCCGGAGTCTCGGTCCTTGATGCCGATAACCGCTGTCTTGCCGACTGTCCCGCGCCCGGTCAGTTCATTACGCTTCTTCGCCGGCATGTTCTTCCGCCGCCCGCCGATATAGGTCTCATCAACCTCTACCGGGCCATCAAGCTGGCCGTCGTCTTCATCCGCCCACGCTTCGCGGATGCGGTGGAGCATGAACCATGCGGTCGGCTGCGAAACGCCGATATCGCGGTGCAGCTTCATGCTGGAAACGCTCTTGAGCGAGGTGAGGCAAAGGTAGATGGCGATGGCCCATTTGCGCAGCGGAACATTGGAGCGGGCAATCGGCGTTCCGGTGCGGACGCTGAAATAGGACCGGCAGTCAGAGCACCAATAGGGCATCGGTTTGGCGTTCGGGACTTGGCGCGTCCGAACGCTCCCGCACTTGCCGCAATGCCGCTCGCCGTCACGCCAGATAACGGACTCGAACCATGCCGTCGCGGCCGCCTCATCCGGGAACATGTCCATGAGATGGACCAGCGTAACGCCTTCGCGGTGCGCTTTGCCGGGGGCTTTCTGTGCCATGTCCGTGTCTCCCTTCCAACACTTTGGAATATAGGGAGTCAGCCAGCCCGTGTCAAGTAGTATTTATAATCCCCTATTTTTTCGCCTCGCTGGATGCGGATGCGCTGTCGCGGACGCTGGGGCGCCATGCGCTGCGGCAGGCCGAGCCGGGCCATGTGGCGATTGACGGCAAGACGCTGTGCGGCTCCCGGCGCGGCGAGCGCAAAGCGCTTCATGTTCTCTCGGTCTTTGCGGTCGATCTTGGCGCGGTGATCGGCGATCTGGCGGTGGAGCCCGATGCCAATGAGATCGCTGCGGCGCTGGCGTTGCTCAAGGACCTGCCGCTCAACGGTGCCATCGTCACAGGCGACGCCATCTTCGCGCAACGCGCCCTGTGCCGGCATATTGGGGAGGCTGGCGGCCATTACCTCTTCACCGTCAAGTCCAACCAGCCGACGCTGAGGCGCGACATCGAAGCCGCTTTCGGCGACGATTCCCCCCTCGGGCGAGCCGCCGCCGGACCTGCGTGAAGCACAGACGATCGAAAAGGGTCATGGGCGGATCGAGACCCGACGGATCGCGCTATCGACCGAGGCTGTCAGCTATCTCGACTGGCCGGGTCTGGCACAGATCGCGAGGCTTGAGCGGCGACGCAGGATCCGCAGGCGCGAGAGCGTCGAGACCGCCTGGCTCATCACAAGCCTGCCGCCGGACAAGGCCGGCCCCGAGCGCCTGCTCGCTCTCGCCCGCGCCCACTGGGCCATCGAAAACCGACTGCATCATGTCCGCGACGTCTCTTTCAACGAGGATCGCTGCCGCACCCGCGCCGGCGCAAGACCGCTCGCCACGCTGCGCAACCTCGCCATCACACTCATACGCCGCTCCGGAGTGCCGATACCCGAAGCCCGCGAAAACTTCAGAGAGCACCGAGCTTCAGCCATACAAGCCGTAACCAACGGCTTTCTTTGAATGACCCTGCCCGCCGCTCGGGCGCCGCGCCGCCGCCCGCCCATTCAGAAAGAGGTTGGCGGAAGGCGGGCCGGCCTGTATGAAGCCGCGCGACGACCCGTCAGCGGTGGGGTGCCGGAGCGGTTGAACGGGGCGGTCTCGAAAACCGTTGTACGCGCAAGCGTACCGTGGGTTCGAATCCCACCCCCACCGCCAAAGGTGTTCGGAAATCATGTGGGGGATACGGACGGCTCCTCATAAGCGTTTGAAGTAGTAGATCCATTTCCAGATTTGCGCTCGACTTAAAGTGGCACTTGGCACGCCGTTCCTGTCCTTTGTCATCATCTGCGGAATCCGGTGCCGGGCGGCCGTCGTACCCGGTGTTCGTGTGCTCCCACCACAACCACCACCGCTGTAGGCCGCGGTAGAACACGACTCGGGGCCTCCCCTCCTTTGCATTGTCTATTCCGTGTTCGGCATTATGTGTTTCGTAGCATGGCTCTCCAGTCCGACAGGCCGGTATCCATCCCGGACGCAGAGGAAGGGACGCTCGCTCTCATCCGGACAGCAGCCGAGGAGACACTCGCGGCTTGGCCTGGGGCCCGTGCCGCCGTGCTGTTCGGCTCGCGGGCCCGGGGTGACCACTCGGCCCTGAGCGACTGGGATATTGCCTTCATCCTGAGCGAGGGCGAGCAGGTCGAGCCGATTCCGTCCGGCCTGCCGATGGACAGACTGTCCCCGGACGTGGATGTGCAGTGTCTGGCGCTGCCGGAACCGGTCGCACGGCGCAAGGCCTGCGCCATCGGCCATGTCGCCAGGGGCATTGCCCGGGACGGCAAGCTGCTGGCCGGGATATGGGACCGGTCAGAACCGGAAGGAGAGCGCGTGAGGATGCAACCCGGCGAATTCTGGCAACTCATCTACAATGCGGTCTCGAACATGGAAAGCGCCGCCCTGGAGGTGGAAAAGATAGGAAAGACGACCAGGTGGAAGCCTCTTGACACCGCCTGCAACATTTTTGCGGCCCGGTCCGCCGATGCCGCCGAACATCTGGCCAAGGCCATGCTCGGCCGCGCGGACATCGAATATGACCGTGTACACGACCTCTCCGCTCTCGCGCGTCAGGCGGAAAAAACGAAGGAACATCCAGACCTCGCCCGCGCCATCCTCTCCATGAACGGGCGGACGAAGGAGGAACACCATGTCGGTCCTTATGGACACGTCTCGGCGGCGGGTTGTCAGCATGCGGCCGCCCGGCTCCTTACGATGCTGCCGCTGCTGGAAGCGGAGATCGCCGCGGGGAAGAAAGACGGGTCTCTTTCGGTAACCGAGGACGGAGACGGTATAAGGGAAGAGGTTGCCTCCACAGCCCGTGAACGTGAAGCGGGGCTTCGCGCAGCAGCCGGCGCCGCGGCAGTCCCCGCGGCGCCCGAAGAATTCATCGACGACAAAATCGCGGTTCTCGTCGAATCATGCCTGCCGCTCGCCGACGGGCTTGCGGCTTTGGCGGACACTCTCCTTCATCCGCCCGCCGAAACGCCGACACCGTTCGATTGACCGTAGGGCCGCTCTTTAAGTGTGTCCCACAGGAATTCCGAACACCTCTCCCACCGCCCCAGAGGTGCTGAAAATTTCCGGGGGTCGAGAGCTTGGCGTTGTATATAACTATTTGATTTAAGTGCATAAAAACCGCGCATTCAGCTTGAAATAGAATGTCACTTTCCCAGCCGTTTTCTCCTATCGGAGTCGCCCCCATCTGTCCTGGTAGGCCGTGGCCGCTGCGGCGCAAGGACGGCGCATGTCTTCGTCTCCACCTTTCACGCGTCGCCAGGCGCCCGGCAGATAGCGCGCCACCATCGATGCACCGACGTGCAGCCGCCGGCATCCCTGCCATCGGGAGGCGACCAGCCGGTCGATTTCAGCCCTGTCCTCGGCCATGGCGGCAGCAACATGTATGAACTGCGCGCCGTAGCCCAGCCGGAACCGCCCGTGCATGCCATCAGCGTAGATCATCGCTGCACTTTCGCTCCCGACAGGGCCGCGGCTAGACACGCCATTAGTCCCTCGTCTGAGCCGAACCCCGAAACGCCACCTTGTTCTCCCAAGCCATAGACGATACGAGCCTCACGGCAAACTGAAGAACCCTGACGTCAGACAGCGCAGGCATCGAATGGCGATTCTGAGAATCGATATCGAGCGGGCTCTCGATGAACTCATCTCCCAGGAAAACGGGATGCGTTTTCAGGGGCTGGCGGTAGCGCTTGGCAGGCAGCACTGGCCCGAGCTCATAGCACGCCAGCGCAAGAAGGATCTCGGACTCGATGCCTACGCAGCTTCCAGCCAGACACTGGAAGGAATAGGTAAGGGACTCGCCGCCTCGATTACATCGACATTGAAGAAGATTTCAGACGACGCGCAGAGGGCCAAGGAGAATTTTTCTGACCTGGAAGCCCTCCTCTTCGTCACGCCCGCCAAGGTGGGCAACGCCGACAAGAAGCGATGGGAAGAAGCAATTCTGAAGGACTATGGGATAGAGCTTCATATCGTCGAGCGTGAGCACATCATTACAGAGATGCTGACACCGGAGAATGCGCCGCTCTGTGCCAGTTTTCTCTATCTCGAAGACGAAGGCCAGCCGGCGGTGGCAGACCCCGTTGCCAGAGCAAGACGTCTGGAAGCAGCCTCTGCAGAGGTTCTGAATTGGCCGAAGAGTTTGCCCGGTGGGGACGAAATCGACAGACCTGAATTAGCCGAGTTGGAATCGCGTATTGAGGGATCGACGCGGTCAACGTCAGCTGTGATCGGTGCCCCGGGGTCCGGGAAGTCGGCGCTCCTGTCGACCCTAGCGCGCCGATACATCGAACGCGACTGGCCAGTGCTCGCGATCAAGGCCGACATGCTGGACGCTGACATCTCCGCCGAATCCGGACTCCAGGAGCATCTTGGGCTCGATGCAAGACCAAGTGACTTTCTGGAACAATTGGCCGAGACCGTACCCGTTCTGCTCATTCTGGACCAGGTGGACGCGCTAGCCGGACATATAGACCTTCGCACTGCGCGCCTGAGTGTCCTGCTGAACCTCGTACGCCGTCTCGGCCGAACCGACAATGTCCACATCGTGATCTCGTCACGGACCTTCGAGTTCGAACACGATTCGCGACTAAAGAGCGTGGCGGCAGAATCGGTATCGCTCGAACTGCCTCCATGGAGCGAAGTCCTGCAGCTTCTGGAATCTCATGGCGTCCACGCGGCAGGGTGGCCGCAGGACGCACAGGAGGTGATGCGATCGCCGCAAGCCCTGGCGACCTACCTGACACTCCACGGGCGCCACGCCTCTGAGCCATTCACGAGCTACCAGACCATGCTCGACCGTCTGTGGAAAGAGCGGGTGCTTGAGCATGATGAAGGCGGCCGTCGGAGTCTGCTAGCAACCGAGATCGCCAATCGCATGGCCGAAGAGGAGAGCTTGTGGCTCGCAACGGCGAGATTCGACGAGAACACCAGGGACATCGACGCACTCGAGTCTGCCGGCATCCTTACCACACTGGACCGGAAGGTGGGATTCACGCATCAGACGCTGTTCGACTATGCACTCGCCCGAAACTTCGCTCGCGAACCGGGGCGCCTGAGCGGCTATGTTCTGGAGCGTCAGGAATCGCTGTTTTTGCGGCCAAAGCTCTGGGCGGCCCTGACCTATCTCCGTGACGCCGATCCGAACGCCTACCGTGGTGAGATCGAGACAATCTGGACCGCGCCGAATCTACGGCGTCACCTGCGCTATCTGCTCATCGAGTTCATCGGCCAACAATCAGAACCGACAGATCGAGAGGCTCTGCTCATGGAGCAGGCCATGCAGTTGCCCGAGCAACGCTGGCCGGCATATCGGGCACTTGCAGGCAGCCCCGGTTGGTTCAAGCGTTTCCGCCAAAGCTTCATCGCCGACAGCATGGCCGAAAGCGATGAAGCTGCGAACGCCATGATCGACGTGCTCGCAGGGGCTTGGGCGTTTGCTGAAGACGATGTTGTGGATCTCTTGAAGGAACGTTGGGCGCCGAATCCAGAGTACGATTGGCGAAGCTGGATGGTCATCCAAAACGCTCCACGCTGGAGCAATGCGATCCTGGAGGTTGCCTGCACAATCATCAGCCGGACCGAAATCGCACAGCACTTCATCGACCACACCGTTGAAACCATCGGTTTCGAGCAACCAGAAATGGCCTTGCACCTGGTACGTGCGCGTTTAAATCGGAACCTTGCTGTTGCAGAGGCGAGAGCAGACGAGTTGTCAGAAGACATGCTTCCGGAAGACGCTAGTATCAAGGAGGTACTTGATTGGGAATGGAACAAGAATCCACGAATGCCGATAAAGAGGCTGGTCGATCAACGACAGGGATGGGGGGCGCTTGCTTCTTTGGCCGAGCACGCGCCTGCGGCCTTCCTGGAAATCCTGTGGCCCTGGTTTGAACGATACTTCTGCGCGCTCAAGTCTCGAACAGAGGAACGACACGGAGCGCTTGGTTATGCGCTTGCTCGTGATTTCCGGTTCGAAGGAGAAAACGAGCTCCTGTCATCACCGGAACCTGCACTATTTTCCGGTCTGCGAATAGCAGCGGAGAGCCTTGCGCGAACAGACCCCGGCGCGTGGCTGGCTTGGGTAGCCAAATTCGAAGGCTTGGACATAGGACCCGTCCAGCGCCTGATCGCACATTGCTTTGCGAGCTTCCCTGAGCAGTTCGCGAGGCACGCATTGGTGTTTCTGATGGAGGATTCTAGGCGATACACACTTGGTTCTATAGGAGGTGACATGACGGGTACAACGTCGAGACTTGTCAAGAATGCCAGCGACTATTGGACAGAAGAGGAGATCGCCAGGTTCGAATGCGCGGTGCGAAGCTATAAGCCGCCCGTGCCACCGTACCTTACCGAAGCTGACTCTCGTCACAGTTGGAACCAAATCGTCCGCCGGATCAGACTTTCGCTGCTTCGCGCCCTGCCGAAGAACCGTTTGACCGCAAGAATGCGCCGACATCTCGAGGAGGAGGAAAGGGTCTTCCCCGACCCAAGGCTAGGCATCCGCTCAAGCGGCCCGCATTCCATCGGCCCGATAATGGACTCCGCCATGATTGCGCAGGCCTCGGACGAGGATGTAATCAACGCTTTTCAGACCTTGCCGGACGCGTCCGGCTGGAACCATCCCCGGAACAGAATGGTTGGCGGCAATGTCCAGCTCTCGCGAGCGTTCGCTACCTTCGCCAAGGAAGACCCGACCCGGGCCATCCGGCTGATCGGATCACTAGATCCCGAAAACGGCACGCGGGCGGCCGGCTGCGCGCTGGAGGCGATGTCCGAAGTTGCGGCGCCTGAGCAAGTTCTTCGGCTTTTCGGCGACGTCGTCCATCGCGGTTTCGATAGCGACGAGTTCCGCGGGTCGGCGTCCTGGGCCGTTGTGAAGCTGGTTGATCGAAACGCCGTGATTGGGGACGACGAAATATCCATCCTAGAGGGATGGCTTGCCAGTCCGCGAGCAGCCGACTGGACCACCGACCAGGTTGAGGTGGAGACCGATATAGACACCGGACTGGATGCGGCCAATGACGGGACGGCCGGGTCGGAAGACGATGAGGGTGGCGTCGAGCGCAGTCTTCTCTGGGGTCATGGCGAAATCTCCATGGTTCCCGGCGGAGACTATCCGGTACTGGAGGCGCTGATCCGCATTCGCCTGGGACGGGAAGAGCATGATCGGATTGACGAGATGTTGCGCGTCTATCTCGACCGCTGCAAGGACCCCGGAATATGGGATCATGTACTGCGCTTCATTCCTTACCTGTACCCGAACGAGGCGGTGCGTAGGGCAGCCCTTCTCGAACGATTGTTCATGGAGATTCCAGCTCTCGTTGAAACGAGAGAGGCAGCACATGTCGTCGCGAACGCGCATTGGTGGAATGCAGAGTTTCCAAACTCCCAGCTCGATCTCTGGAGGGAGTCAAGCAGCCGTGCTGCGCGGCAGGCTTATGGCGAAATAGTCGCCGTCGCGGCTCTCATGCAACCCACGCTGGCCTGGGCTCGGGCGAGGCTCGACGAGCTCGTTGAGGACAGTGCATTGCTGGATACCCAAACGGGGGTGGCCCTCACGGCCGCAAACCTTTGGTCCAATGCGAATTGTCGCCCGGGAGCAGGACGGCTCCTGACACGTCTGCTGGCCACCGGAGAAGCGGATGTCTGGAGGGCCACGTTCGAGTTGTTTCGTCTGACGGACGAGTTGACGCCGGATCCGCCCACAGTTTCGCTACTGACTGCGATCGCCGACCGGATTGGCGCCGGGCCGCGCCTGGACGCCACCTTTGTGGTGGAACGTCTGGGGACGCTGTTGCCCCACCAGGCCGGGCTCGTCGGGCGCTTGGCCGAAGGCCTCATCGGGACTTGGCGGACAGAACTTGGAGACATGCGAACCGGCACTGCGGCCGCCGCACCGCAACTCGTGGACCTCGCCGTCACTCTTCACCGCTTGGGTCCGGAGACACGGGAAATCGGCACGACCTTGTTCGAACAATTGATTGAAATGAAGGCGTACGGCGCGCGCGATACAATGAACGAGATCGACAACAGGTTTCTGGACCAGGCGCCGCCTCGGCGACGGAGGCTTGCGCGGCGAAGTCGAGCCAGAAGCCGAGGCTGACGTCGGCACGGAGGTTTTAGGGGACGAATTAGATGCAACGACTGGACCAAGTAAGGGCTTTTGGAGGCGACTTCGATACGGCGCAGATGCGTGGTCCGGCGCGGCGCACCGGGACAGTCCATCAAGGAATCCGCCTGGACGAGCGCCGTCAGCATCGCCGAAGTAGCCTGTTCGCGCTTGACCTGCGACGGCGCGAGCGCGGGGACTATGCCGAGCATGCCTGCACATCCGGCTGTCGACGCCCCTGGACCATTTCAGCCAGTGGTTGACCCGGCTGAATCCAGCGGATAACTTTCGGGTCATGAGCAATCTCCATATCCAATCCATTCTCAGTCCATACAACGAACCGAGGCTTGCGGCCGCAGCTATCGGCGCGTTGACCCGCGCCGACGCAATGGGCCTGCTCTCCCGACCGGTCACTTGCCTGGACGATTCCGCCATGGTCGGCCTCGAGACGGGCATGGCCGAAGCCGGCATCGGCCACACCTTCCTTGCTGAACTCCAGCGGTTGCCATGTGCCGACCCGGCCCGTCTTTCCGCCCTGCTCGAAAAAATCGCCGAAGCCCTGGATCAGTCTCCGGCCCCGGCCCACGAGTGGCGCACCCTGCAGGACGTTCTGGGGCTTGAGCTGCTCACCCGCCTTCTGGGAATCTCTCAATCCAGCGCACGACGCTACCTGTCCGGCGCCCGCGCTACGCCGGACACGATCGCCGCCCGGCTTCATTTCCTGGCCTTTGTCGTTGGCGACCTCGCCGGCGCGTACAACGATATCGGCGTCAGGCGCTGGTTCGACCGCCGGCGCGAGCGTCTGGAAGGCAAGACGCCCGCCCGGGCGCTCGGAGACGCGTGGTCACCGGAGGACGGCGCCCCGCAACGGATACGCGACCTCGCCCGGTCACTCGCATCATCCCCGGCGACATGATCGCCTACCGTCATGCCGATCCCCGCTTTCCATTTCTCCGGGAGGATTCATTGCAATCCGCCGGCCGGTGGAACGCCGCAGGGGAACTGACCCACTACCTCTGCGATACCCCTGACGGCGCCTGGGCTGAGTTTCTTCGCCATGAGGAAATCCACGACCCGCAGGATCTCCCGACCATACGCCGCGCGATTTGGGCGGTCGAAATCGGCGAAGCCCCGTCGCGTCGGCCGGACCTGCCTCGGGAAACATTGGTGGGTGGACCGGACACCTGGCCGACATGCCAGCAAGCCGCCCGGCAGCATCGGGAACATGCCGACGGCCTCGCCGCGCCCTCGGCGGCGCTAAGACCGGGTGCGGCGCGCGGATGGCGCGTTGACGGCGGTTTCCAACCCGGCCCCGACCGGGACGGGCAGGTCTTCGCGTTGTTCGGACGGCGCCCGGACGTCATCGGCTGGGCCGCGACCGCCGACGGCCGCCCGAGCCTGGACCTGCTTCCCAAGGTCCAGCATTTCGAATCGCATGAAACCGGCAGCTAACGCCCACCCTTGAAGCGGCACATTGGAGACGAGCGGTGAAGAAAATTCTGTGGGTCAAGTTCGGCTGGTCCGATTACTATCGCGGCGGACCAGTCGATGGGAATTTCCGTCACCTTGCGGGAGAGGGCAACGTCGGACACGAAGCCTATAACTTCCAACCCGCAGCGGACGGTACCTATTACTGCTACGTCCCGCCCCAAAACCGAAGCGCGCCAGGCAATCCCGATCCGACTGGCTGGATAGTCGTCTGCCTGGCCAAGCACCCCAAGCGCAAGGGCATCCATATCGTCGGCTGGTACGAAAACGCTACCTTGCACGGCTGCTTTCGCGATGTGCCTGACACCCGCGCTCACCTGCCTGTCGACTCAGGGAATCCGGATGCCCACTGGAAGTACTGCATCTCCAGCAAGACGGCCTATTTCGTACCGCCGGAAGAGCGCATCATGCCCTTCTCGCATCCGTCGGTCAGACGGGGAAAGTACTCATTCCTTCGCGGCCCCGGCGTCCGAACAACGACGAACAAGAAGAGAGTTCTCCACATTTTGACGCGCCTCATGGAGCGGCTGAGACCCGTTGCGATCAAGAATCCGACGGGCGAATCTGCACCCGACCCCGGTGCCGACCCGACCGACCCTCTTGGTGGATTCGGCACCCCGGAAGATCGAAAGAAAGTGGAGAAGGCGGCGGAGGAGGCAGTCAAGAGGCACTATCGCGAAAAAGGCTTCTCGTACACCGACGTCACCAAACAAAATCTCGGGTTCGACTTCATTTTCACGAAGGGGCGAACCGAACACCATGTCGAGGTAAAGGGCACTTCCGGCGAGCTCCCCCGCTTTTTCCTGACCCGCAACGAAAACGCCTATCGCGAACGTCCGGCATGGCGCTTTGCAATCGTGACAAAAGCGACGAAACCAGAACGGACTGTACGTGTCTACACTAATCGAAAATTCAAGAAGAAATTCGAGCTTGACCCTTACGTATATACCGGCGAGCCGGTCATAACGCCTCGGTAGTTTCTGCCAGAGGCGCTGACAATGTCGGGGGGAGTCGAGTTTTCCTGACTAAATGACCATATGCTTTCTTGGAGAAAAATTCATAATCCTGACTCGAACCAGAATGTCACTTTACCAACCGTCTCCCCCTACCGAAGGCGACTCCATTTCTGCCGGCGCACCATGGCTGAACCTGAATCAGAAGTTTGATCGGACGGTGGACAGCTTCCGCATGTCGAAAGACGCGCACGACGCCTATTACGCCCCGCTGGAGGAGCGCGTCGCCGAACTTGCGGGATGCGCCGATATCGAGGTGCGGAGAGTGCTTGAGGGGGCTCTGTTGCAAAGTCCGTCTGGTTGGTGACGTGTCTGCGTTATCTGCTGCGAGGGGTTGAGGCATGAGCGACTTCAAGGGACGTCACTTCCGGGGGGAGATCGTGCTCTGGGCCGTGCGCTGGTACTGCCGGTACCCGATCAGCTACCGCGATCTCGAAACGATGATGACCGAACGCGGCGTCGCGGTCGACCACTCCACGATCTATCGTTGGGTGCAACGGTTCGCACCGGAGATGGAGAAACGTCTGCGCTGGCAGTGGCGCCGGCCGCAGTCGCGGAGTTGGCGCATCGACGAGACCTACATCAAGGTCCGTGGCAAGTGGGCGTATCTGTACCGGGCGGTGGACAAGCTCGGGAACACGATCGATTTCTATCTCTCGGCGACCCGCAACACCAAGGCAGCGAAGAGATTTCTCGGCAAGGCGCTGAGAGGATTGAAGGAGTGGGAGCAGCCCGAGGTGCTCAACACCGACAAGGCGCCGACCTATGCCGCTGCCATCGCGGAGCTCAAGGCCGAGGGGAAATGCCCAAAGGACACGAGGCACAGGCAGGTGAAATACCTCAACAACGTCGTCGAGGCCGACCACGGCAAGCTCAAGCTTCTGATCCGGCCCGTGCGCGGGTTCAAGACCTTGAAGACGGCCTATGCCACGATCAAGGGCTTCGAGGTGATGCGCGCATTGCGCAAAGGCCAGGCCGGGATTTTCAACTTCCAGGGCGGCATTGTCGGCGAGGCCCGGATCGTCGAGCGCGCCTTCGGCGTCGGTCCGTGCGCTCTGACCGAGGCCATGACATTGCTACAGGACCGTCTGGCCAATGCAGAAGCATGACGCCAGCACGATTGTCGTCCTGACCTGATTCACCCCTTCGCCAAGTTTGCAACAGAGCCCCTGTGGGTAACCGACTCCCTCGGGACGCCTCGACTCCTGCACTACCCTTGGCGACACAACCATCAGCAGGCGGCCAGATCGTACGCTACCCTCCCAGCGTCGGAGTCATCCGCGTTATTGGAAAGCAGAAGCATGTCGTCACGAGCATTCATCCTCCGCATGCGACCAAGATCGCCTTGTCACAAGAGCAAAATGGACGACAGGCCGCAGCAGGGGACGGTGCAATGACGTACGAGGAGTGGAACCGGAAGCGATTGGGACATCGCCCTGCTCACCCGCCGGGGCGGATGGCGGCTCTGCTGGAGAAGCCCTGCCGGCTAGGGGCGGCCGGGGGATTTCGAGACTCCCGTATTCCTGCGCCTGTCGGAAGGCGAGCTGCGGCGGCGGAAGGATGCGCTGGGCCATCCGGCCTTCCCGCTCCAGTGGCCGACCCGCTCAAAGCGGCTCTATTTCCGTCGCGTGTGTGTCCGCGAGCACTTCCGACTGGGACGGACCAGCCGCATGCCGGACGATCCTGATCGACGTCACGCTATTGACCGATCTTGTGTTCGATTAACGCAAGGGTCTGATGAGCAAGGTTTAGATATGTATCCTTCTTGTCATCAGGAATTATCCAAAACATCAATAAGACTATCAAAAAAGCATGAATGCGAATGACAAAAGAGGAAAATTCTATTTCCATGTTTTTCCTTTCTGTTTTCAAAACATTAACGATTCCTTGTTTTCAGAACCACAAGACTCAGCATGAAGTAATTTATATATATCATTCTGGCGAGGTTTGCAAATTTTGGCAATTCACAACAAACGCATAGCGTTGCGACATGGTTGCTGAATGCGGATGGTATTACGTAATCTCAATGGCGATTACATACTTGACTATGCGGACCCCCACTAGTTGAAGGCCTGGTAGAATATGACACTCATTGCTCAGCGGGAATAAAGCCGTCGATAGTTAGTTTCGTGCGACCGTCAGGTGTCTGCTGGCGGCGCACCTTGCCCCAAAATACTAACGTGGTTCCATCTGGAGCAAGAATGGCGACCTGTTCGTAGTCCTCGGGAATACCCGGAGGACGCTGCTCAGCTTGGGCGGTCATTGCAGTCCCTTCCCTCCGTCGGACGGTTCCCTAGCACAAGCGTAAGCAGCCGATCAACGCTCCCGGTTCGCCCCTTTGTGGCCCTTATCGGATTCTTTCACCGTGCTCTCCGGCGCCGGTGTTCGTCGGACTCCTTCCATGACCCCGCAAAAGCAAGATGGTTCAATGCGCTGCCACGCTGATCGGCGTCCAATCGGCTAGCCGAACAACACGCAGGCGGGCATGAACCCAATCATGCCACGAAACGGCATCCCGTGGTCACTTAATGGTCACTCGTCGGAAGCGTCTCGCGACAACGATTCCATAACTCATTGAAAACGTTGGCTGGCTTTCCTGGATACTGTTCGAACTGAACGATACGCGCAAGTTCTCGCCCTGCATACCCGGATCGGTGTGTTCCTGCATGCGGCGCAGAGGGCCGCCGAGAAATCTAGTTCAGCGGCTGACTAGGTCCAGGCACCGATCAGTTCAGCAATTTGCGAACTCGCTTTGCAATAATCTCAGGTTGTCCCGACTTCAGGCAGATCGCCGAGAAGCCCAGAACGGCTTCATGAATGCGACCGGCATCGACGTGGATGGAAGGATTGTCCTTCTGTAGCTCCAGCGCCAGTTGGAGGGCGCTCTTGCCGGCGGCGGCCTCGTCCAGCTTCAGGCGCACGCCCGGAATGCCGGGCCGGTAGCTGTCGGGCACCAACTGGCACTCGGTATGCGGCGCGGCGCGCAATCCGTCGTAGAGCTCTTGGGCCCGGGCCGCCCATTCGGCGTCCTGGCCCGTCTGCGCATCACCGTCGACAAACAGGCGAAGAGCCGTCAGCAGACCGGCGATCTCCTCCTTGCCGGCCTTGCATGGCCGTCCGATGCCGTGTTGCGGCAGGCCAGGGACCGCGGCCTTGTCGATCAACGAGGACGGGGGATTCCACTGTGAAAAGTACATATCGGCATCCAGGCACTGAAGCGCCGCCGAGGCGACCAAATCCCGCCGCCCGCACAAGATGCCGGAACTCTGCGGTCCACGGACAGCCTTGCCGCCGCTGAAGGTCACGAGATCGGCCCCCTCGCCGACGAACCGCTTCAGGTTTTCGCGCGGGGGAAGCTGGCCTGCCGCATCGACGAGAACAGGCACGCCCTTAGCGTGCGCCACTTCGACCACCTCGGGAAGCGCCGGCAGTGAGAGTGGTTGGGCGAGATAGAGGACGGCCGCTGTCCGCTCGTTGATGGCAGCCTCGATTTCCCAGGCCTCGGTATCACGAACCCCGGCGCCCGAGAAGCGGTCCGCGATACCCACCTCGACCAGCTTTACGCCGACGGTGCGCACGGCGTGGTCATAGAAATTGCGGTGGCTGCGTGGAACGACCACCTGGTCCTTCATGCCGGAAACGTCAGGGAGCCGGTTCATCTTGGCCGGATCTAATCCAGCGACGCAAGCCGCCGTGCCCAGAAGCAATCCGGCCGATGCGCCGGAGGTCACGATGCCAGCCTCGGCGCCTGTGAGGGAGGCGATGATCTCGCTGGCCCTGCCCTGCAGGTCCCACATGTCCACGCAATGCTGCGAGGCTTCGCGCATGGCGTCGGCCACTTCGGCCGGCATGATGCCACCGCCGACCCGGGTGGATGTCCCCTTGGCATTGATGATCGTTGCCACCCCGAGCCGTTCGTAAATTCCAGACATCTTCCTTCTCCCCGGTTCGACTTCGATTCCGTTGCGGCCGGCGCTGGCTACGTCACCTGTCGCCAGTCGCCCAGGTCGCCTTGCCAGTTCACGACGATGCCCAGCATGCGCGAGACGGTCGCCCGCAGGCTCCGAATGAGGCCCTCCCATTCCTGGGCAGTGATGCCATCCACGGCCAACTCGGTACCTTCAAACAGTCCATCGACCCCGCCCGCCGCCGCGCAAAGATCGATGCTGCGTACCTCCAGTTCCGGCTCATTGCCGCCGTCGCCGATGCCGATCGAGGGAATACCCCTCTCCCGGCCCTTCCGGAACAGGTAATCGAGGTCGGCCGCCGCGCCATCGAGCCGGCGCCCTCCCAGCGCATGATATACTCCATTCCGGTTGCACCCCGGCCACTCGATGGCAATCAGGACCCGCGGCTGAGTCCGCTCGAGTAGGTCGTCGCTGATTCCGTGACACCCTTTTGCATCCTTGGGGACGGTCCTGATGTAGATCGGACGGCAGAACTCGATCGGCTCGATCACGCCGGTTTCGGGGAACGGCATGGGCGACAGGCCGCCGCCCAGACAAGCCGCTCGCATGACGGGTTCCCAGTCCTCGTCGATAACGATCACCGTCTCGACGCCAAGGCCGAGGAAAAGGGCTCGAGCCAGCATGACAGCGCCGACCGGGCCGTCGGTTTCGGGTAGGCCGCCCCCCTCGGGAAACCCGGTGGCAATCAGCACCGGCCCGCCACTGCCGCGCAGGGAATCGACGAGAAGTTCCGCCGCGGCCATGCACATGGGGCCCGGCTGGTGTCGTTGCAGGGCCTCGAAAAGATTTTGGATCAAGCCAACGCCAGTCAGGTCGATCGTCATGAACTCATCGATGGTTCGAGCGATCTGCCGATATTTCGTAACTGCCCAGGATGTTGGCGATTGCAGCGGTCTCGGCTGGGCTTTGTTCAAGCGTATTGTATGTCTTCGATGAAACTGTCGGGCGAGCCCATCAGGGTGTTGAGGACATCGCGGCCCTGCTTTTGAGCGGTGGCGATGATTGTGCGCAGTATGGCGAAGTCGTCTGCGCCGCTTCGGGATCGGAAGCCTCCGGAGATTTTCTGGCGCAGTTTCATCATGCGCAGGTCGCGCTCGGCCTCATTGTTGGTGAAGGGGACCTGTGGGTCGGTCAGGAAGCGCAGGGTTGCGTCCTTGCGCTCATGCAGGCGCAAAGCGAGGTTATGGCCCTTGCGCCGCCTCGGTGTCCCGTGCCGGCCGGGCGACGGGAGCGGCGGTTGGCTCTCATGGAACGCCAGCGCCTCGACAAGCAGCCGGTCGTAGCCGCGCGCCAGACGCGCCAACAAACGCCCCGGAACGGCCATGTCCCGCTCCCGCGCGATCCGCGCCACACGCCGGGCCCGAAGCAGATGACGCTGCAGGCGCCGCGCCCAGTCTTCCTTGTCGAACTCCACAAGCGCCTGCAACTCCCGCAGGTGATGCGCGTTGCAAAGCGCATGCTCCACACCCGCCATCGGCCAATAGCATTGCCAGTGGTCGTGCACTGCGACCCCGGACACCCCCGCAGGCACGGCGCCGCGCCGCTCGCTCACCCGATACGCCGCCAGCAAGAGCCTGCCCCGGACCCGATCCGGGGATGTGCAGATCGCATGGAGCCACCGCGTGCGGGCGCCAATGCGAAGCCCGGTCTCGTCCAGATGCTTCACACGCGCCCCGACCGCCGCAAGCTCCTCTATATGCCCTGCCGCAACACGCAGACGCTCCGCAGCCCGCCGGCTCATCGACGCCAGCGTCGCAGGCGACACACGAGCCCCGAACAACTCCCCCAGAACCTCCGACAGCCGGCGCTCCGGAAGGAACTGCCCATGGCGAAGCCAAACCGCCACTCCCGAAAGACGCGGGCCATACTGAACCGGACCCGATACCCCCTTGGGGAACGGCGCTCGCGTCACGACCCCGCACCGCCCGCAGCGACACGCATGACCGCGATGCTCCGTCACTTCCAACGGACGCGGCTCAGGAAGGTCGAATACCTGACGCGCTACCGGCGCGCCCACAGAAGCCGCTCCCAAAAGAGACGCCCCGCAGCCCTGGCATACCTCCGGAACATGGTCCTTCACACAGTCCGGGGTCTCAACACGGCACAGCGTCTTGCCCTTGTGGCCCGGCTGACCGCCCGGCTTGCGGCCTGTCTTGCCGCGAAGGCTCTGTGTGCAATGCTCGCGCGCCGGCTTCTTCAAACCGTCGCTCGAAGGAGGCTTGCCGCTATTGCCGCTGTTCAGACCGAGACGGCGCTCCAGATCACCTATCCGCTCCCGAAGCCAAGCGTTCTCCAACTCAAGACGCGCGATCTTCTGTCCGGAAGTCTCGGACCCGGGCACCCTCAACGGGTCAAACGGTTCGGAACGACTCATCCAAAGGTTGACTCATTTTCAAACCCCCGCGTCAACCCCCACCAACTCAGACATCCTGGGCAGTTACGAAATGTCATGACATCCCCGAGGTGCCTCCGCGCCTTCGGGGCAGGGCGGGGCCGCCGCTTCCTGCCCCGGCTCGCAGGCCGGGGCGGCAGTATCTACATCCCTTCCGGCCCGGTCCGGTAAGGTCGGATACCGCCCTGAAACCGCCCTCTCCGCCGCGCTCAGACCGGCCTCGGGCTGAGGCCCAGGCTGCTGGAGCGCAGGTGCAGCATGCTCACCAGCAGGAAGTTCATCGCGTTGAAGGCGACGCCTGTGAGGAAAGCCGGCGCGTAGGAACCGGTCAGGTCGAAGATATAGCCGGCAAGCGTGCTGCCGAGCGCCATACCGATGGCCGCGAACAGGTATTGCGCCCCGATCCGCCAGCCGATCTGCGAGACCGGGAACCACAGGCGGAGCAGCAGCGGATAACACGGCATGATGCCGGCGAAGCCGAGCCCGAACATCAGCGCCGCGATATAGAGCCCTGTCAGGCTCTCGACGAACGCGAACACGGCCAGCATCGCCATCTGGCAGGCCGACGCGATCAGCAGGGTCGGCGCTGCGCCGATGCGGTCCGACAACATGCCGAAGCCCATCCGGCTGACGAAGCCGGCGACCATCAGCACCGTCAGCAGTTCCGCTCCGCGCGCCTCCGCATAGCCGAGGTCGCTGGCGTGGCTTACCAGGTGGACCATGGGCATGGACATGCCCCCGCAGCACCCGATCGCCGCGAGCCAGAGCATGACCTGCACCCGGTCGGCGGGCCAGTCCAGAACCCGCCCGTCGCGGGAGGCCGCCAGCCTTATCGGCCCGGGCGGCGGCACCGGGGGTTTCGGGCGGACCAGCCAGCAGAGCGGCAGCATCGTCACGGCGGCGAAGATGGCGTAGTAAGAATAGGTTTCCCGCCAGCCGACGGTATTCTCCAGATAGCCGAAGACCGTCGGCCAGACGGCGCCGGCCAGTCCCTGCCCCGAGGCGATGATGGCGACCGCAAGCCCGCGCCGGCGGTCGAACCAGCGGGTCGCGTTCGCGACCAGCGGCGCGATCATGGCGGCCTTGCCGAGCAGGCCGATCAGCAGCCCGTTGGCGATCCAGAACCCCCATCGGCCTTCCGACTGGCTAGCCACCAGGCTGCCGAGGCAGATCATCGCGGAGCCGAACAGGATCGGCTGGAGGATGCCGCGCTTGTCCATCCACCAGCCCATGGCGATGCCGCCGATGCCGGTGCCGACCATCAGCAGCGAATAGCCGAAGGACGGCACCCAGCGCTCGCCCCCGAGGTCGGCGGCAATCGGCTTGAGCGCCACGAACAGGAGGGTGGGCGCGCCAAGCGCAATACCGTTCAGCACCAGGGACGCCCAGACGACTACCCAGCCGTAACGGACCTCGACGCTGGAAGATCGATAGTCGGACATGAGGGCTTGGCGCTCCTGCGACTCCCGGATGGACAGGGCCGTTGCGGGCCTGCCGGCGGTCAGTCTTTCATCGAGACCGGACGTTTCTCCGGGAGACAGGGAATAGCCGGCGGCCGGGGACCGGCATCAGGCCCGGCCGGCGAAGGAGGAGAGCATGGAGGCGTCCACGCCGAGCTTGGCGATGGCGCGCGACCACTTGGACTCGAGCGCGTCGTCGAACAGGATGGCGTCGTCGGCCGGGGCCGTCAGCCAGCCGTTGTCCTGGATTTCGCCCTCGAGCTGCCCCGGCGCCCAGCCGGCATAGCCGAGCGCCAGCAGGCGCATGTGCGGGCCGTTGCCGACGGCGATCGCCTTGAGCACGTCGATCGTTGCGGTCAGGCGGATATCCTCCGACACGGTGAGCGAGCCCTCCCGGTCGTAGTCGGCGGTGTGGAGCACGAAGCCCCGCCCGGTCTCCACCGGCCCGCCGGAAAGGATAGGCATATCGGCTTCGCTGTCCTCGACCCCCAACTGCTCCAGCAGGTCCGTGAAGGAGAGCGATTCCAGCGATTTGTTGATAACCAGCCCCATTGCGCCCTCATCGCTGTGGGCGCACATATAGATGACCGTGCGCTCAAAGCGCGGGTCGCCCATGCTGGGCATGGCGATCAGCAATTGCCCGGTCAGCCAGCCGTCTTCGGAGCGATCTTGCGTCATGGGGGCAAGTGTAGCACAGCAAGGGCGGGTGTGAAGGCGCGTGACACCGCGATGACAACCGGGAAACGAAGCGGCAAATGGGCATGACGGGGGCATTTCGGCCGGTACTGGCGCTGCTTTCCATGCTTGTGGCGCTGGCGGTTGCCGGCGAGGCGCGGGCGGCGGCGTCGCCCTGGGCGCGGACGCCGGAAGCGGCCGTGCGCCTCGTGTCGGCGAGCGAGGGGGTCGGCAGCCTGGGCCGGCTGCGCCTCGGGCTGGAATTCGATCTGGCGCCCGGCTGGAAGACCTATTGGCGCAGCCCCGGCGATGGCGGCCTGCCGCCTGCGCTGGACTGGACGGGAAGCGGCAATCTGGGCGAGGCGAGCCTCTACTGGCCCGCGCCCGCGCGCTTCACCATTCTCGGCATCGACAGCATCGGCTATGAAGGCCGCCTGCTGCTGCCCATGGATGTGCGGGTCGCCGATCCGGGCCAGCCGGTGCGGGCCGCGCTCCGGGTGGATTACCTCACCTGCTCCGACATCTGCGTGCCCCAGAGCGCCGACCTCGCGCTCACCCTGCCGGCCGGGCCGGCGCAGCCCTCTGTGGAAGCATACGACATCGACCGCTGGCGCGGCCGCACACCCCGGCCCGAGCCGGCTGCGGGACGGGCGGAACTGGTCGGTGCGGGAGACGGGGCGGCCCTGCATGTTGCCCTGCCCGGCATCGAGGCGGAGGACATCTTCATCGAGGCGGGAAACGCTGCCGCCTTCGGCCGGCCGGTGCCCGTTGCCGGCGGGCTGGCGGTGCCGGTGGCCTATGCCAAGGGTGGCCCGGAGTCGCTGCTCGGCCGAGAGCTGGTGGCGACCGTCATCGGCGGCGGACAGGCGCTGGAACAGCGCCTTCGCGTGGCGCCGGCCAGCGAGAGCGCCGCATACGGCATCGCAATCATCCTGGCGCTCGCGCTGGCGGGCGGCGTCATCCTCAACCTCATGCCCTGCGTGCTGCCGGTGCTCGGCATCAAGCTCATGCATTTCGCCGGTCTCGGCGGAGCGGACCGGGGCCGGGTGCGGGCGGAGTTCCTCGCCGTCGCCGGCGGCATCGTCTTCTCCTTCTGGCTGCTGGCCGGCGCGGCGATTGCGGCGGCGCAGGCCGGGATGGCGGTCGGCTGGGGCGTCCAGTTCCAGCAGCCGGTCTTCCTTGCGGCAATGCTGTTCCTGCTCCTGCTGTTCGCGGCCAATCTCTGGGGCTTCTTCGAGATTCCGGCGCCGCGCTTCGCGGGCGGGCTGCGGGGCGGCCCGTTCCTCACCGGCATGCTCGCGACGCTGCTAGCCACGCCCTGTTCCGCGCCCTTCGTCGGCACGGCCGTCGGGTTCGCGCTGACGCGGGGGCCGCTGGAGATCGCGCTCATCTTCACGGCGCTCGGCCTCGGCCTTGCCCTGCCCTATCTCGCGGTTGCGGCCTTGCCGGGCCTCGCGGCAGTTCTGCCCAGGCCCGGCCGCTGGACGGTACGGCTGCGCTTCCTCCTCGGTCTGGCGCTGGCGGGCACGGCCGTCTGGCTGCTGACGGTGCTCGCGGTCCAACTCGGCTGGACGGCAGCCCTGGCGGCTCTGGTCGCGGCCCTCCTGCCGGCCGGGCTTCTGGCCGCATGGGCGCGGTTCCACCGGCGTGTCCTCGGGGCTGCGGCGGCGCTGGCGGCTGCGGCGGGTCTCGCGGCTGTGCTGGCCCTGCCTGCCGTCATGGAGCCGGCGGCCCCGAACGGCCGCTGGCAGGCGTTCGAGGAGGCCCGGATCGGGCCGCTGGTGTCGGAGGGGCGCATCGTTTTCGTCGATGTGACCGCCGACTGGTGCATCACCTGCAAGTTCAACAAGGCGGCCGTGCTGGACCGGGGGCCGGTCGCGGCCCGGCTTGCCGGCGATGTGGTGGCGATGCGCGCCGACTGGACCCGCCCCGATGCTGCCATTTCGGCCTATCTCGCCCGCTTCTCCCGCTACGGCATACCCTTCAACGCCGTTTACGGCCCCGGCGCGCCCGCCGGCATCGCGCTGCCCGAATTGCTGACCGAGGGCGCCGTGCTGGAAGCGATGGAAAAGGCCGGCCGGAAAGGCTGAGCCGGAGAACGCCGGCCTTTCCGGCGCCTATTCGAAGGTCCTGAGATAGGCGATCACATTCTCCCGGTCCTTGGGCTTGCGCAGACCGATAAAGCTCATCTTGCCGCCCTTGATGACGTTCTTGGGCTTGGTCAGGTAGGCGTCGAGCGCCTCGACGGTCCACACGAACCCCTCTTCCTTCATGGCCAGGGCGGGTTTGGAGTATTTGAAGCCTTCCACGGAGGCGATTTCCCTTTCGATCACCCCGTTCAGGACGGGACCGATCTTGTTCTTGGCCTTTTCGCCGACGGTGTGGCAGGCCTTGCACTTCCGGAAGACCTTCTTGCCCTTGGCCGGGTCGCCCTCCGCGAAAGCGGGCAGCGCGAGGCCGAGGCCGAGGGCGACGATCAACAGTCCGGCGATCTTCATCCTTTCCTCCTCCTTCAACGGGTTCAGGAGACAAGTGCCTCCAGCGTTGCGTGGGAATGATATGCCAGCGTGCGGTCGATGGCGCGGCGGTCCATGAGGCAGAAGGCGGTCGAGAGCGCATCCGCGAGCGCGGCGCGCGGCGCCGACACCGACGCAAGGCGCCAGCGCGCGGCCGGCTCGCCGGTCCGGGGATCGAGGATGTGGCCGGCTCCCCTCCGGGGGTCCAGAAGGGTTGCCAGCGGGGCGGAGGTGGCAAGCGCCCGGTCGGAGAGCATCGTGCGGGCGACCGGCGTCCCGTCCGGAAGGGCGATCCCGGCGCGCCAGGGCTCCCCGTCGGCGCGGTGTCCGAGCGCCTTTATTTCACCGGTGTCGATCAGCACATCGACCAGCCCGAACGCGCGGAGCAGGCGGGCAACCCGGTCGGCGATATAGCCTTGGGCGATGCCGTTAAGCGTGAGCGCCATGCCCGGCCGGTCGAAGCGGATGAGGCCGGCCCCGACCTGCACATGCCGCCATCCTGTCGCTTGCCGGGCCGCGCGCATTTCGCCGGGTGTCGGCGCCCTATCCTCGCCTGCCGCCTGCGCGTGAAGCCGCCAGAGCGGCTGCACCGTCGGATCGAAAGCGCCGCCCGTGGTCTCGTTCGCGAGCCGCGCGAGGTCGAGAAGCTCCAGCATTTCATGCGAGGGCTGCGCGATCCGGCCTGCGCCGTTCAGCCGGCCGATTTCGGATTCGGGCCGGTAGAGGCTGAAAATGCCTTCCAGCCTCGAAATCTCGGCCTCGATCCGCTGCGCGATGTCGGTCGCCGTCGCACGGTCCAGGCCTGAGAGCGTTATGGAGGCTTCCGCGCCCAGCGCGCGCCCCCGCCAGCGAAAGGTCCCGGCTCGCGCGGGTCCGGCCAGGGCAACACCGCCGGCTGCCGCCGAGACGGCGAGAAAGCGGCGCCGGGTGATCTTCATTGCCGGCTTCCTGCAGCAAGGTCGATCTCGACGGGCGCGAGAACGGCCGCATCGGGGATGTCGGCGAACGCCAGCACCTCGCCGCCATGCCGGCCGGCGAAACGGCCGGCCGTCTCGGCCGAGGAGAAGGGCACGATCTCGGGCGCGCCCATGCCGCCCCGCACATCTGCGCCGACCACGAAGCTCGCGTCGCGCCCGAGAACCCAGTTGTTCGCGCCGGGCGCCTCCCAGCTCGGCGCGGCGCCCATGTCGGAAACATAGACGGCGAGCAGTTCCGCATCCCGCTCGGGCCCCTTTGCATAAGCGAGCGCATCGCGAACCTGCGCAAAGAAGATCGGCTCGGGAAAGCCCTCGAGATGGATCTGCGCCTTGGGGCCCGGATGGTCGAGGACCGTCATCATGCAGTAGTGGCCGACCGCCTCGGCCGTCAGGCGGACCGGATCGGGCAAGGCGGCCTCATCCTCGCCGCAGCCCGCGAGAAGCAGGAGGACGAACGCCAGGCGCCTCACGGGACCGTCCTCGAAATGGCGAGCCGTGCGAGGGCGAGCGCCGCGACGGGCCAAAGGATGAGCGAGGCGAGCGGCGCGCCCGTTGGCAGTGCATCGACGGCCCCGGTCATGCCGCTTGCGAGCGCGACCTGCCCGGACTCCGCCACGTTCCAGAGCCGGAACGCATCGGCCGGGTTGAGCGCCAGCAGCCACGGGAACAGCTCCTGCGTGAAGAAGCCGCCATCGTCCGCGACGACCGCGCCGAGCAGCCCAAGATCGTAGAGCACGACCAGCACCAGCCAAACCCCGACGGCGATCCCCGCGCTGCCGGACGTGCTGCCGGCGAGCGCCGAGACCGCGTAGCCGAGGGCCAGGAAGGTCGCGCCCAGCAGGATCGAGGAGCCGACCAGCCGGGCGAGCGCCGCGAGGCTCTCCGGTCCCGCGCCGCCCGCCGCCGCCGCCGCAAGTCCCGCCGCCCCGAAACCCGCCGACATGGCAAGCGCCAGCACCGCCAGATGCGCTATCAGCTTGCCTGCGAGCAGTTCGCCCCGCGTCAGCCGGTAGCTCAGCAACAGCGCGAGGCTGCCGCGCTCGCTCTCGCCGGCAACGGCGTCGAAGGAAAGCAGCAGGGCCAGCAGCGGTGTCAGATACACGGCAAGCGTGGTCATCGAGGCGACCGACACGGTGAGCAGATCGACGCCGAGCGCGCCGGTCGGCGCGGAGCCGGCGAATGTGAGCGCGAGCGCAAAGACGAGCATCAGCGCCGCTGCGGTCAACGCCCAGCGGTTACGCCGCGCGATACGGATTTCGGTTCCGGCAAGGGCGAGCACGCGGCCGATCATGGCGACGCCCCCTCGGAATAGTGCCGGTAGATGTCCTCCAGGCTCGGCTGTGCGACGTCCAGGTCCGCAACCAGCCCGCCGAGTTCGGCGATCTGGGCGATGCGCGCCATTTTCTCCGACGGCGGACACAGGATCTCCACCGAAGCCCCGTTCAGGCGCTCCCCGCCGATGCGCGCCTGGATGTCGGCGGTGCGGTCTCCCTGCGCCGTGACCCTGAGCCGGACCGGCAGCCCCGCCTCGGTCCTCAGGCGGGCCAGCCCGCCGCAGGCCGCCATGCGGCCCTCGCGCAGGATTGCGATGCGGTCGGTCCGGGCCTCCAGTTCCGTCAGGGCGTGGCTGGCGACCAGAACGGCGGTCCCCTGCCCGGCCATCTCGTCGATGATTGCGTAGAGCTCGTGGCGCGAGACCGGATCGAGGCCGCTCGTCGGCTCGTCGAGCAGGGCGACGGTCGGGTGGCCGAGCAGGACCTGGGCAAGCCCGAGGCGCTGGCGCATGCCCTTCGACCAGGTCCCGATGCGGCGGTCGGCGGCGTCCCGGAGGCCGACGCGGTCGAGCAGGCCCGCGGTCTTCCTCCGCGACACGCCGGCGAGCCTGGCGAAAAGCCCCAATTGTTCGCGCCCGGTCAGCGCCGGATGGAAGGCGAGCGCTTCCGGCAGATAGGCCGTCATCGCCCGTGCGGCGGGGCTTCCGGCGCCGGCGCCTGCGACCGAGATCGCCCCGCTGTCTGCGGGTACGAGCCCGAGCGCGAGCTTCATCAGGGTCGTCTTCCCGGCGCCGTTATGACCGAGAAGCGCGACCCGCTCGCCCGCGCGGACGGCCAGGGACACCTCCTGCAGCACAGAGCGGGACCCGTAGGTCTTGCTCACGGCCGAGACCGAGAGGGCGCTATCCGTCATCGCCGCCCTCCCAGCGCGGCATCGCAACCTCGACGGGCCGCATCAGGGGATGGCTGTCGATGACGCCGCCCGGCAGCAAGGCGGGAAAGGCCGCTTGCGCCCAGCGGACGAGCTGGACCGCCGGTGCGCCGAGCAGCCATTTCGCCGCCGGCTGGCGCCAGAGCACATGGTCCATGGCATCGTTCGGGCGGTAGGGGGCGTCCGCGATGCCGTCGCCGTCGATGTCGAAGGCGGCGAAATCGGACCAGTGGTTGCCGCGGCCCTTCTCGGACCAGTCGATCCAGCGGGAGCCTGCATATTTCACCTGCGTGCGGTTGCCGATGAAGGCATTGCCGGTAATCGCGTTGCGCTCGGAGCCGGCGGTGAAATGAATGCCGATGGCGCAGCCCTCGAAGCGGTTGTCCTCGATCCGGTTCTTGTGCGCGTTGTAGATGAAGGCGCAGCGGTTGGCGCCGTCCAGCACCGTATTGCCGCTGACCAGCGAGCTGTTGGTGTAGTTCAGCATGATGCCGTGTTCGGCGTCGCTTATGGAAGCATTGCCGATCACCTTCACGCGCTTCGAATACATGATCGCATAGCCGAGATCGTTGCCGATCGAGAGATTGCCCTCGACCGTGCTGCCATGTGCGTACATGTAGTGGACCGCGAAGCGCAGGTCGCGGAAGCGGTTGTTCCGGAAAGTGTTCTTCTTGGACGTATTGACGAAGATTCCGTCGCGCCCCCAGCGGATGTCGTTGCCTTCCACCGTCGCACCGGGGGCGTTCCAGACATAGACGCCGTTGCCGCGGGCGTTGACGCGATGGTCGCGGCGGCCCTCGATGAGATTGCCGGCGACGCGGGCATTGCGCGCGCCGTGGATATCGACGCCGTAGAGGTTGCCGATGAGCCGGTTGCCCTCGACCAGCGCGCGGACGGCCTTCCGGCCGAGCTTGACCCCGGAATCGATGGTCTCGTGCGACGAGCCGGAGCCGCGTATCTCCAGCCCGCGTATCTCTACATCCGGGGCCAGGACCGTGATTACGCTGCCGCTTCCGGGCCCGACAATGGCGGCGCCGTCGCGGCCCTGCAGGACGAGCGGCCGGTCGATCTCGACACCCCCGCCGTGGACGCCGGCAGACAGGGTGAGCACATCGCCGGTCGCAGCAGCCTCGATAGCCGCCGCAAGCGCGCCGGGTCCGGCCGGCACGTCCCGCTCCGCCGCCAGGGCGGGCAGAGCCAGGACGGCCAGCGCGAGCCCGGCGCGGAGCATCACGCCGCTCTCGGCTCGACGAACATCCGCCCGCGCATCTCCATGTGCAGCGCATGGCAGAACCACTGGCAATAGAACCAGTGGACGCCCGGGCGGTCGGCGGTGAAGGTGACCGAAGCGGTCGCCTGCGGCGGGACCTCCATCGCGATGCCGTAGTTCGACAGGCAGAAGCCGTGGGTCACATCGTCCACATCGTCGAGATTGGTGATGTAGATCGTGACCTCGTCGCCCTGCCTGACGGTGAACTTCTCCATCGAGAACTCGGGCGCGACCGAATACATGTAAACGCGCACCTTGTTGCCGTCGCGGATCGGCTCCTCGGCGCCGTCCTCCGGATCGACGCCGTCTGCCGCCGCCTGCCGGACCGCATCGGAGAACATCGGGTCGTCGCGGTCCCATATGGTCTTCGGGTTCACGATGTCGCGGCGCACAATGATGCAATCGTGCGGTTCGGCGAAGGACGACCCGTCATGGACGACCTTCATCTCATCCGACGAAATGTCGATAAGCTGCTCGTTCTCAGGTTTCAGCGGCCCGACATTGATGAAGCGGTCCTTCGAGAACTTGTTCATCGAAACGAGCCACTTGCCGTCGGCCTCGGCCGTCTCGCCCATGGTGGAGTGGTTGTGTCCGGGCTGGTAGTGGACATCCACCTTCGAGACGATCGGGTCCACATCCTCGCCCGCGTAGGCGCGGACGGCCTTTTCGAGGTCCCACTTCACGATCTGGCTGTCGAGGAAGAGCGTGGTGAAGCACCCGCCCTTGCCGTCGAACGCCGTGTGGAGCGGCCCCAGGCCCAGCTGCGGCTCCGCAACGATGCAGGAGCGCGGGTCCGCATTCTTGGAGAAGAGCGCATCCACCCTGGTCACGTCGATGACCGAGACCGTGGGGGAGAGCTTGCCGTTGATGACGACATGGCGCTTGTCCGGGGCGGTGTTGCAGCCGTGGGGGCTGTTGGGTATCGGCACGTAGCGCGTGTATTTCGAGCCCTTGCGCCCGTCGAGCACGCGCACCCCGTTCAGCATCCGGCCGTCGCCGGCCGCGACGCCCGCTTCGATCGCCTCGATGTCGAAGATGACGCAGTGGTCGGTCTCGCTCTCGGTCATCTCGGCCAGCGTCATCCCCATCTCGGAGTTGTAGCTTGTCGAGAACGCGTATTTGCCCTGGTAGTCGGCGTCGCAATTGTCGAGATTGCCGGAGACGATCACCTGCCAGGCGACCTCCATCCTGTCGCCGTCGATGGCCGTGAAGATGTTTACATAGTCCTCCGGGCTGTCGAGGATCTTGCCGTCATTGACGAGCGGCGTCTCGTGCTCGCCATTGGCGAAGATATAGCCGGTGCGCGGGAATTTCTGCGGGCGCAGGCCGTGAATGTCCGCGGCGTTCGGGACCTCGATGATCTTGTCGCACTTCATGATGTCGCAACGCACACGCGCGACGCGGGTATTGGCCTTGTCGTTCATGAACAGGTAGCGGCCGTCATAGGTGCCGTCGGTGAACGACATGTGCGGGTGGTGGAGGTCGCCGTTGTCGTAGGTGACGCGGCCCCTGGCGGCGAGGAACTCCTTCGTTTCGGGCAGCAGGCCCTCGGTCAGCACCTTGAGGCTTTCGTTGGTCTGGCCCCAGCCGGTCGCGGAGCAGCGGTTGAAGACCGGCACACGCATCAGTTCGCGCATGGAGGGAACGCCCAGAATGCGCAGCTCGCCGCTCTGGCCGGACGACCAGAAGCCGTAATAGTCGTCGAGCTGGCCGGGGGCGAGGGCATGGCTGCCCGCTGCCGCCCGCGCCGGCTTCGGGGTCGCGACGCCGGCGGCCGCTGTCGCTGCCGCCGCTGCCACGCCGCTTGCGGTCGCCCGCATGAGGCCGCGTCGGGTGACGCTGAATTTATTCGGCTTTTTCTCCATGGATTCACTCCTTTCGGGATGCGGGCGGGTCGGGTGCGCGGGCAAGTGCGGCCTGGAGGGCTCCGGCGCTCCGGGCAAGGCGTTCCCGGCTCCGCCCCTTCTTGATGCAGACCGGACACTTGACCGTGGACTGGTAAAGCACCTGGCAGTGCAGGCAGTTCACGCATTCGTTCGGATTGATCTCGCCCGTCGGGTGGATGGCCTGGACGGGGCATTCGTTCGCGCAGAGCTGGCAGGGATGGCCGCATTCGTGGTAGCGCCTGAGCCAGGCGAACATGCGCATCCGCGCCGGGATCGCGAGCGCCGCCCCCAGCGGGCAGAGATAGCGGCAGAAGAAGCGCTCGACGAACAGGCCGGCGGTCAACAACGCAACCGCAAACACGACGAAAGGCCATTCGCGGACGAATTTCAGGACGATGGCGGTCTTGAACGGCTCGACCTCGGCGAAGGTCTCGGCAAGCGGAATCGAGGCGAGCGAGATGCCGAAGAGTCCCAGGAAGAGCACGTATTTGACCGGCCAGAGGCGCTCATGCAGCCCCCAGGGCAGTTCCCATTGGGGAACCCGCAGGGCGCGGGCGATCTTGTTGGTCAGCTCCTGCAATGCGCCGAAGGGGCAGAGCCAGCCGCAATAGGCGCCGCGCCCCCAGAAGATCAGCGACGCGGCCACCGAGAACCAGAGGATGAAGACCAGCGGGTCGAGCAGGAAGGCGTCCCAGGCGAAGCCCGTGCGCAGGCTGCCGAACAGCGCCATCAGGTTAACGACCGAAAGCTGGGCGTTCGCATACCAGCCGAGGAACACCAGCGTGGCGGTAAGGAAGCCCATGCGCAGCCAGAAATAGACCCGCGCGTTCCTCGTCACCTGGCGCTGGAAGAAGAAGATCGCGGACAGCAGCGCGAGCATGACGGCGAGCCCGGCGATCTCGAACCGCCGGTCGTGCCAGACCCGCTGCCACAGCGCCGCCTTGGCCTCGGCCTCGCCGGCTTCCGCCTCCGGCGCCCGGGCCGGCGGCTGGAGGTAACGCTCCGGCAGGCGGTAGCCGAGATCGAAGGTCAGGAAGCGCTTGTCCACCGCGCCCACCGCGCGCTGCACCAGGAGTTGCAGCCGCCACGGCTCGCCCGGCGCGAACTCCGCATCCGCGGCAATGCGGAAAATGTCCAGTTCCGTGAAGGCCGGCGCGCCTTCCGCGGCGATTTCGCCGAGCCGCTTGTGGTCGCGGTCGAAAAAGCGGATCGACCGGTCGCCCTGGATGATCTGGATGCGGTCGAAGATGCCGCCGCGCACATAGCCCGAGCCCTTGAAGGAGTAGCGCCCGCGGCCCGCGACCAGGATGGCGTGGCCTTCCTCGCCGATCCATTCCGTCATGTTGGCGTATTCGGCCTCGCCGAGCAGGCTGAGGCCGATCGACGGCACGCTCACCGGCGCCGCACGCAGGTCGATGAAGGTTTCCTCCGGCGCGCCCCGCTCCGGCCGGGCGATGGCCTTCGGGTCCCCCGTCGCCTCGAAGGCCGCATTGACCTGGGACACATCGAGGGAGAGCGCCCGCACCGAGCCGTCTCCGGCGAGCACCGGCCAGTCCAGTATGTCCGCTCTGGCCATATCGACCTTGCGGGCGGGTCCGGATGCGGCCTTCGGCGCGAGGCCGCCGAGGCCGAGCGCGCGGGCCACCTTGATACCGGCCCGGATGACCGAGTCGTCGATCACCATCACGGTCACGGTTGCGCCCGAGATGATGTCGAGCTCATGCGCCGTGCCGCCTTCGACGGCCTCGATTTTCAGGTCGATGCCCGAATAGGACTCGGTGAGCCGGCGCATCTTCGCGTCCGGGATGCCGACCAGCACGATAGGCTCGGAATGCTCGACCAGCCGGACGCCGGTCAGGACGGCATCGGGCGAAATCGCGGCAACGATATGGATGGGCTTGCCGGAATAACCGGTCGTGCCGACGAAATCCGATGTGAGGAAGGCCCAGCCGACGGTGTCTCCGTCCTTCAGAACGGGCGCAACCGGGAGGTCGTTTCGCACCGGTCCGTAGCCGGTCCCCCCCGGAACCAGGCGGTCCGGCGCAAGCATCGCGAGAAACCGGGGCAAATCGGACGCCCATGCGGAAAGCGGCAGAACCGAGAACCACGCGAGCAGGCCGAACATGAAGCCGCGGGACACAGGACGTTCCTCCATGCTTCCAGCAGGGAAGGTAGCGAATTCCGCCCCGGCCCTCCTTGATGGGCGTCAAGCTGCGTCAAAGGTGAGCGGCGTCCCCGAATTCCGGGGGCTGCCGCCCGGCGATTCCTTGCAGGGCGGGCCCCGGCGTTGTAACCCTCGCCCCATCCTGCCGGACTGCGCTTCCGGCCTGCTGGAGACGAGCCATGGCCGTCAGCGGCGCCGACCTGGAGACCATTCGCCACTTCCCCCTCTTCCAGGGGTTGGCGCCGGGCGCGCTCCGCTCGCTGGTCAGGGGCGCGGAGGTCCTCGCCTGCCCGAAACGAACCGTGATCTTCGAGCAGGGCGAGCCGGTCACCCACTTTTTCGGCGTTCTGTCCGGTTGGGTGAAGCTGTTTCGCCTGCGCCCGGACGGGTCCGAAGTGATCATCGAGGTCTTCGGCCCCGGCGAATCCTTTGCGGAAGGCGCAATCTGCATGGCGGACGGCTATCCGGTTTCCGCCGAGCTGGTCGAGGACGGCCGGCTGCTCGCCGTGCCTGTCGAAGATTATATCGGGCGGCTGCGCGAGGACCCGGAACTGGTCGTCAGGACCTTCGCCTCGCTCGCGGTGAACCTCAAGCGGCTGGTCTCCAGGATCGAGACCGGCAGCAGCCTCAACTCCTCGCAGCGCGTGGGCGCGTTCCTGTTGAATTTCTGCCCGCCGCCGAGACCGGGCGGCGGCCCCGTCGATGTACGCCTGCCCTACGACAAGAAGCTGATCGCCAACCGGCTCGGCATGAAGCCCGAAACCTTTTCCAGGGCGCTGGCGAGCCTCAGGAAGCACGGGGTTTCCGTCAGTGGCGGCAACGCGCGGATCGCCGATCTCGCGCATCTCCGCCGGCATGTGTCGCCCGAATAGCCGGAACGAGCGCAGCCCCCAATCGAAACGAAGGAGTCACCGCGTGGCCGCCACCATCGACTATGACGCCCTGCTGGCGCCGGGCCTGCCGCCGCCGGCCCCCCGCTGGAAGGGGTTCGCGCCCTATAATTTTATCGGCGGCAATGTCGATGCGGCGAGCATGCCGGTCGAGGACATGATTACCGCGACCGCGGCGGCGCTGCGCCGGGAAGGGGCGACGCTCGCGACCTACGGGATGGCGAGCGGGCCGCTCGGCTACCGGCCGCTGCGCGAGTTCGTGGCCTCCAAGCTCCGGAAACGCAGCGGCCTCACGGTTTCGCCCGACAATGTCCTCATCACCTCGGGCTCGAACCAGGGGCTGGACCTCGTCAACGAGATCTTCTGCCGGCCGGGCGATACGGTGCTGGTCGAGCAGTTCAGCTATGGCGGCGCGCTCGGCCGCCTGCGCAAGCTCGGCGTGACGCCGGTGGGAATCCCGCTGGACGACGAAGGCATGCGCATGGACCTCCTTGCCGACAAGCTCGCCGCACTCGCGTCCGAGGGTGTGAAGCCGAAATTCATCTATGTCATTCCGACGATCCAGAACCCCGGCGGCTCCATCATGCCCGAGGCGCGACGGGCGGAGCTTCTGCGCCTTTCGGCGGAATACGGCGTGCCCATCTTCGAGGACGAGTGCTACGCCGACCTCCTGTGGACGGGCGCCCGCCCGCCCGCCATCGCGGCGATGGACGAAAGCAACCGGGTCATCCATTGCGGTTCGTTCTCGAAGACCATCGCGCCGGCGCTGCGCGTCGGATACATCGTCGCCGAGCCCGCACTGATCGCCCGGATGGTCGCCTGCAAGACCGACGGCGGCACCGGGGCGCTCGAGCAGATGATGCTGGCCGAATACTGCCGGACACGCTTCGACAACCATGTGAGCCGCGTCTCGGCGCTCCTCAAGGAGAAGCTCGACGCCATGACCGGGGCGCTGGAAGAGCATTTCGGCACCGCCGCGGAATTCGTGCCGCCGGAAGGGGGCATCTTCCTCTGGATCTCCTTCCCCGAGGCGGTGGACGCTATGAAGCTGGCCGCCGCGTCGGCCGCCAGCGGCATCGCCATCAATCCCGGCCCGGAATGGTCCGCCGAGGCCGAACCCGCCCGCTCGCGCATCCGGCTCTGTTTCGGCAACCCGACCGTCGAGGAGATCCGCGACGGCGTGAAGAAGCTGGCCGAAATCTGCCATCGGGAGTTCGGGATTCCGGCGAGGAGCGGCAATATCGAGCGGGATTGACCGCACCGGTTGCGCGGCGGTCCGGGGCTGCCGCATGCTTGCCGGCATGAACGAGGCGCCCGAATTCCCGCCCGGCCCCGACCGTCCGCTTCCGGAAGCCGCCGAGGTCGTCGTCATCGGCGGCGGCGTGGTAGGCGTCACCGCCGCGCTCACGCTCGCGGAATGGGGCGTCCCGGTCGTGCTCTGCGAGAAGGGCCGGATCGCGGGCGAGCAGTCGTCCCGCAATTGGGGCTGGATCCGCGTCCAGGGGCGCGATGTGCGCGAAATTCCCCTGATGCTGGAATCGCAGGCGCTGTGGCGCCGCTTCGGGGAGCGCTGCCATGTCGATTTCGGCCTCCGCCAGGGCGGCATCGCCCATCTGGCGGAAGACGAGGAAGAGCTTGCCGGGCACGAGGCCTGGCTCGCCTCCGCGCGGCCCTTCCAGCTTTCCTCGCGAATGCTCTCTCCCGCCGAGGCCGGCGAGCGGGTCGGACAGGATGCCGGCCGGTTCGCAGGCGGGCTGCTGACGCCGACCGACATGCATGCGGAGCCCGCGCTTGCCGTTCCCGCCCTGGCGCGTCTGGCGGCCGAGGCGGGCGCGGCGATCTTCGAGCAAACGGCCGTTCGCACGCTGGAGCTTGCCGGCGGAAGGGTCGCCGGGGTCGCCACCGAGCACGGGACCGTCGCCTGCCGCGCCGTCATCCTGGCGGGCGGCGCCTGGTGCCGGCCGTTCCTCGAAAACCTGGGGCATCCGTTGCCGCAGCTCGCCGTGCGCGCGCAGGCGCTGCGCACCGCGCCCGCGCCGCCGATCGCGCCGGGGCCGGTCGGGAACCGGTCCGCATCGGTGCGGCCGCGCCTCGACGGCGGCTACACCGTCGGGCGGGTGCAGACCGCGCGGTTCGACCTCATCCCCGCCGCCTTCGCCCATTTCCGGGCCTTCCTGCCGCTGCTCAGGGAAAGCTGGCGGGCGACGCAGATCCGGCTCGGCCCCGAATTCTTCGGAGCGCTCGGCCGGCGCCGCTGGCGCGCGGACCAGTTCAGCCCCATGGAACAGGCCCGCATGCTCGACCCCGCCCCGGACACGAAAATGTCGGCCGCTCTCCTGCGCGCGGCCGGTCGCGTCTATCCGCAACTCCGGGATGTGCCGGCGGTCGAGGACTGGGCCGGCATGATCGACGTCACGCCGGACGAGGTGCCGCTGATCGGGCCCGTTGCCGGCCTGGAAGGGCTGACGCTTGCGAGCGGGCTTTCCGGCCACGGTTTCGGCTTCGGGCCGGGCGCCGGCCTCCTCGCCGCCCAGCTCGCGACCGGGCGGGAGCCGGCCGCAGACCCGTCGCCCTTCGCCGCGAGCCGCTTCGACCGGCCGTGATGGCGGGAAAACGCAGAGCGGGGCCATAGCCCGTGACCCATTCTGCCGCCGCCCGCTTCATGCTGGCGACCTGTTTCCTGGTGCTGCTGTTCAACGGCGGGGCGCGTTTCGCCATCGGGCTGCTGCTTCATCCGATGGCGGAAGACCTTGAGTGGAGCCGCAGCGCGCTCTCGCTCAATGTCACCGTGTTCCTGGTGCTTTCCGCCTGCGCCCTGCTCTTCGTCGGCCACCTTGTGGACCGCGCCGGCCCCGGGGCCGTTCTGGGTGCTGCGGTGTTGTTCTCGGCCCTCGGGCTCGTCCTGATGGGCTTCGTCGAACGTCCATGGGAAGCGCTTCTCTTCTACGGCGTCGTGTTTGCGCTGGGCAGCGCCGGCACCTCGATCACGCCTGTCGGGGTGCTGCTCAGCCGCTGGTATCCCCATCGGATGGGAATGGCCAACAGCATCGCGATCTCCGGCATGGGGTTGGGTCAGCTGCTCGTCGTCTCGGTGCTCGCCGCGCAACTCGGCGCCTTAGGCTGGCGCGGTTCGTTCCTCGCGCTCGGGATGGCCACCCTGGTGTGCGTCCTGCCGCTGGTGCTGTTGGCGCGGAGGACTGCGAACCCGATTCCGGATGCCGGCCCCGGCGGAGACTCCCGGCCCGCGGCCGCATCGGGAGGAGGGGCGACAACCCTCCGCGAAGCCCTGGCCTCGCGCCGCCTGCAATTGCTTCTCGTCATCTACGCGATCTGCGGCTTCCAGGACTTCCTGTTCGCCACGCATGTGGTGGCCTTTGCGGTCGATGAAGGGGTCGATTCCCTGCTTGCCGGAAATATCCTGGCCTTCATGGGGCTGACCGGCCTCAGCGGCGTGCTGCTGACGGGCCTGCTGAACGACCGCTGCGGCCCGATCCTGCCCACCGCAATCTGTTTCGTCGTCAGGACCGTCCTTTGCGCGGTCCTGCTGGTCAGCCGGGAACCCGCGGTCATCGCCGGCGCGGCCCTGCTGTTCGGGGCGACCTTCTGGATCACCGCGCCGCTCACCGTCGTTTTCGCCCGCGAGATCGCGGCCGCGGGACTGCTCGGCACCGTGACGGGGCTCATCACCATGGTCCACCACTCGGCGGGCGGGCTCGGGGCGCTTGCGGGCGCTTCGATCTTCGACGCCTACGGCTCCTACGACGCGGCGTTCGCCCTCATGCTGGCGCTGTCCGTCGTCGCTCTCGGCCTCACCCTCGCCCTTCCGCACCCGCCCGGGCCTCTTTCCCGGCCGGCTTCCTGAAGCGCAAACCCCGAGCCGCGCGAACTCCCTTTCGATTGATTCAGCCGAAACGGTGCTCTAGGCTCTTTCGACTAATCGCCGCGAGCGATGCAAGTGTGCGTACTCTCGGGTGTCAGAGGGGAGCAGATCGGTCGGTATCCGCTTG
Source organism: Alphaproteobacteria bacterium (assembly GCA_965261985.1). Taxonomy (GTDB): domain Bacteria; phylum Pseudomonadota; class Alphaproteobacteria; order Bin95; family Bin95; genus Bin95. The sequence continues at coordinate 284,560 of OZ253490.1, read as the reverse complement.
CGGCGCAACAGCGAGGAAAGTCCATGAAACGCCGTAACTTCGTTCACGCTGCCGCGACCGCCGGTGCCGCCGCCGCCGCATCGACGCTGGCGGCCCCCGCCATCTCGCAGGGACTCAAGCAATGGAAGCTGGCCATGTCCTGGCCGCTCAACTCGCCGGGGTTGGGCACGTCCGGGCAACGGGTCGCCCAGCGCATCACGCAACTGTCCGGCGGCAAGATCTCCGTCAAGGTCTATGGCGGCGGCGAGCTGGTGCCGGCTTTCGGCGTCTTCGATGCCGTCAGCGCCGGCGATGCCGACATGTACCATTCGGCCGAGTATTACTGGCAGGGCAAGCACAAGGGCTTCAACTTCTTTACCGCGGTGCCTTACGGCCTGACCGGCACCGAACATGCCGCCTGGATGAAATACGGCGGCGGCCAGGAGCTCTGGGACGAGTTGTCGGCCGGGTTCAACCTCAAGGGCTTCCTCGGCGCCAGCACCGGCACGCAGATGGGCGGCTGGTATCGCAAGCCGATCGAGAAGCTGGACGATTTCAAGGGCCTGAAATTCCGCATGCCGGGCATCGGCGGCGAAGTGCTGCGGGCTCTCGGCGTCACCGTCGTCAACCTGCCGGTGGCGGAGATCTATCCGGCGCTCGCATCCGGGGCCATCGACGCCGCCGAATGGGTCGGCCCGTGGCACGACCTCGCCTTCGGTTTCCACAAGATTACCAAGCACTACTACTATCCGGGCTTCCACGAGCCCGGCACCTCCTCCAGCATCGTGATGAACAAGACGCTGTGGGACAGCCTGAACGCAGAAGAACAGGCCCTGGTGACGGTGGTGGTCGAAGCGGAAGCCTACATCCAATTCGCCGAGTTCAACGCCCGGAACCTGGGGTCGCTGAACGTGCTTCTGAACAAGCATGGCGTGCAGCTGCACCAGTATCCGCGGGACATGCTGATCTCCATCGGCGAGGTCGCCGGCAATGTCGTCCGTGAGATCGGCGCAACCGACGACATGACCAAGCGCATCTACGACAGCTTCATCGCCTATCGCAGACAGGCCATTTCCTGGGCCAAGATCGGCGAGCAGGGCTATATGAACGCGCGGGTCCTGCCGTTCAAATACGACTGATACGGCGCCTCGCGGCCGACCGGCCGCAGGGCACCGGGGGAGACGCCCGCGCCGTGCAGGCGCGGGCTCTCCGCTCTTGCCATAGAGCCAGCGGGGAATGCCGGTGAGCGGACTCAGACTTCTCGTTCGGGCGATCGACGCCATGAACGAGCATTTGGGCCGAATCGTATCCTGGTTCGCCCTCATCATGGTCCTGACGCAGTTCACCGTCGTCCTGCTGCGCTACGTGTTCGGGCTCGGCTTCATCCCGATGCAGGAATCCATCCTGTTCATGCATTCCCTGCTGTTCCTGGTGGGCGCCGGATACACCCTGCTGCATGACGGCCATGTCCGGGTCGATATCTTCTATGGAGCGGCCACCCGCGAGCGCAAGGCGCTGGTCGACTGCATCGGCGTGCTCATCTTCCTGTGGCCGCTCTGCGCCGTCATGACCTGGAAGGGCCTCATCTATGTCGGCGCGTCCGTGCGCGTCCTGGAAGGCTCGCCGGAAGGCACCTTCATGCCGTTCTGGCTCCTGAAGTCGATGCTTCTCGTGTTCCCGCTGGTGCTGTCGCTGCAGGGGCTTTCCATGCTCTTGCGGTCGCTCTTCGTCATGCGCGGCCTCGAGGGCCCGGCAGGGCCGGTCGCCGAAGACCGGGGCCCCGGCGTATGACGATCAACGAATATCTCGTCTGCCTCATGTTCGTCAGCGTCTGCGGCATCCTGATGGCCGGCTTCCCCGTCGCCTTCTCGCTCGCCGGCGCGGCGCTTCTCTTCGCCGGCATCAGCGCGCTGATCGGCGTCTTCGACTTCGCTTTCCTCGGTATCTTCCCGAACCGCGTGTTCGGCAACGCCATGATCAGCGAAATCCTGATCGCGGTCCCGCTGTTCGTCTTCATGGGCGTCATGCTGGAGCGTTCCAAGGTTGCCGAGGAACTGCTCGACACGATGGGCATGCTGTTCGGGGCGATGCGCGGCGGGCTGGGAATTTCGGTCTGCGTGGTCGGCGCCTTGCTGGCCGCCTCGACCGGCATCGTCGGCGCGACCGTCGTGACCATGGGGCTGCTGTCGCTGCCGACGATGCTGCGGCGGGGCTACAGCCCGTCGCTTGCCTGCGGGACGATCTGCGCCTCCGGGACGCTCGGCCAGATCATTCCCCCGTCCCTGGTCCTCGTCGTGCTGGGCGACCAGATTTCGGACGCCTATCAGGAAGCGCAGCGCAAGCTCGGCAACTTCGCCCCGGACCCGGTGTCGGTCGGCGACCTGTTCGCGGGCGCCTTGCTTCCCGGCCTGGCCCTGGTCGGCATGTACATCCTCTATCAGATTTTCATCGCCTGGCTGAGACCGGAATCCTCGCCGCCGATTCCGCGCGATGAGCTGGTGCAGGGCCGGACGAGCCGCGAAATCGTCAAGCAGGTTTGCCGCGCCATGGTCGCCCCCGTGGTCCTGATCGTCGCGGTTCTGGGCTCCATCCTCGCCGGTATCGCGACGCCGACGGAAGCGGCCTCCGTGGGCGCGATCGGCGCGACCCTGCTGGGCGGCCTCAGGCTGGGTCCCGATAACGGCCGCCCGATCTACGCCGCGGCAATCGGGCTGGTGGTTGTGCTGTTCCTGACCGGGTTCATGGATTTGCGGGTCTCGCGGGACGACATTCCCTCGACGGATGCGGTCGGCATCGCCGTCGCCGCGCTCTGCTGCATCGCGCTCGCCTGGGGCATCTGGGTCAGCCTCGCCCGCGTTTACGGCAGCGGCGGCCTGAACGAGGTCATGCGTAGCACGACGCGCGTCAGCGCCATGGTGTTCGGCATCGTCATCGGCGCGCAATTGTTCTCCTCCGTGTTCCGCGGCCTCGGCGGCGACGATCTCGTCCACGGATTCCTGACCTCGCTGCCCGGCGGCGCCGTGGGTGCCATGTTCTTCGTCATGGCGCTCATGTTCCTGCTGGGCTTCGTGCTCGATTTCATCGAGATCACCTTCGTCGTCGTGCCCATCGTGGCGCCGATCCTGTTGCTGATGGACCTGAACCCGGTCTGGCTCGGAATCATGATCGCGCTCAACCTGCAGACATCGTTCCTGACGCCGCCCTTCGGCTTCGCGCTGTTCTATCTGCGCGGCGTCGCGCCGCCCGAGGTGACGACCGTCCAGATTTACAAGGGCGTGGCGCCCTTCGTCGCCATTCAGGTTCTGGCGCTCGGCGTGGTCGCGGTCTTTCCGGGGCTCACCACCTGGCTGCCGAGAATCGTTTTCGGCTCCTGAAGCCGGCCCGGCAACGAAGCGGGTTCGAAGGCGCCGCCCCTTAGCCCGGATTTCTCACCAAGGTCACGGCCTGCGTCGCGTCCAGGCGTTCGATCCGCAAGGAGCGGGCCGAAAAGCGTAGCAGGGCTACGGTTGAGGCCCGCGACGCCGCGGGCGGGCGTCTGGGCGCGACCCGAAGGGCGGCGCTGTCAGGCCAGCATGGTGCGTCAATCCGCTTGCCCGATGTCCCTGCATCGTGCGCCCGCGCGCGTCGACGCGCGATGCGCTGCGCGTCTTTCCTTCCCTGCCGGCCCGACAGCGCCGCGCAGACCATGACCTTGGTGAGAAATCCGGGTTAGCGGTCGTCGATCAGCTCCTCGGCATAGGCGAAGAGCGCCGGCAGGCCGCCGGTGTGGACGAAGATCACCGTCTCCCCGGCGCCCACGGCGCCGCGCTTCACATGGTCGATAAGTCCAGCCATGGCCTTGCCGGTATAGACCGGGTCGAGAAGGATGCCCTCGGTCTCGGCGGTGAGCCGCACGGCCGCGCGCGCCTCCGGCGAGAGCAGGCCATAGCGCTCGCCCACATGGGCGTCGTCGGTGACGAAATCGGTGGGGGCGAGCGCGAGATTGAGGCCGAGCGTCCGCGCCGTCGCGTTGGCGATGCGCGCGATGTCGAGGGCGCGCTCCTCTTCCCAGCGGATCGGGCTGATCGTCGTCACCCGCGCCCGGCGGCCGAGCGCATGCAAGCCGGTGACGAGGCCGGCCGGCGTGTTGTTGGCGCCGCAGACGAAGACATGGGCGGGATCGATCCCCGCCTCCTCGAGCTGGGCGTCGAGCTCGACCGCCATGTCCACGTAACCGAGCGCCGCCCGCACCTGCTGGTCGAGGCCGAAGGGCGCGATCACGTAGGGCCGGCGGCCGGCAGCCTCCAGCTCCCGGGCCTTCTCGTCGAGATAGGGCTGGATTCCTTCCATGGAATCGAGATCGATCACCGTCACGTCGGCGCCCATCAGGCGGTCGAGCAGCAGGTTGCCCTGCAAGGCCGGACCCTTGATGCCGTGCATCAGGACGAGAGAGACCGCAAGGCCGTGCTTGCGCGCCGCCGCGGTGATCTGCCGGCACCAGTTGGACTGGGTGTAGGCCCCTGCAACCACGGTGTCGGCGCCGGAATTGAGGATGTCGGCGAAGGTGAACTCCAGGTGGCGCGTCTTGTTGCCGCCGAAGGCCAGGCCCGTCAGGTCGTCCCGCTTGATATAGAGGGCGCGCACGCCGATCGCCTCGGCAAGCCGGGGGCAGGGGTCGAGCGGCGTCGGCAGGTGGGTCAGCCGGATACGCGGCTGCGTCGCGATGCGGGCGGCGAGGTCGTCCCTCGTCATTGCTGCCTCGGTGCGCGCAGTTGCCATAGTCATGTCGCTCTCCCAGCCGATCTCGCGGCTCATCCTATCGCCGTCCGGAAGCGGCAGGCAACCGGCGGCGCCCGGCCTGCTTGTCGATCGCGGCCGCGGCCAACCCCGATGTGCCGCGCGAATACGGTCGGGGCCGGGCCGCGGGCGGTTTGCAGCCGCCCATCCTGCCGCGCCGCATGATACGCTGGCCGCGGCGCGGCGCCGGGATCGTGCCGCACGGAGACACGCCGGCGCCGTCCCGAACGCGATTGCAACCCAGGGAAGGAACCGCACGATGGCAGGACAACCTGTATTGCCCAAGGGCTCGCCGCCCCCGCTGGCGCCCTATTCGCCGGGATTCCGGTCGGGTCAGTTCGTCTGCACGGCGGGAATGCTGGCGCTGGATACGTCGGGGAACCTGATCGGCGAGGGAGACGCCGGCGCACAGACCCGGCAGGTCATGGAGAACATCAAGGAGATTCTGGAGGAGGCCGGAGGCTCCCTGGAGGACATCGTGTACAACATGATTTTTCTCGCGGACCTCGGCGACTACCAGGCGATGAACGAGGTTTATGCGACCTATTTCCCGAAGAACCCGCCGGCGCGGGCGTGCATTCAGGCCGGTCTGGTCAAGCCCGAGTTCCTCGTCGAGATTGCAGCCACGGCCGTGGTCGACAATTAGCCGCGCGCCGCGCCGAGGCGTCGTGGCGGATTGTGCCGGCGCCTCGGCAGACGGGCCCTCGGGCGGTCAGGCCCCCATGGGCAGCATCGTCCCGACACCGTTCCGCTCGGCCCGGTTCAGAATCTCGATGGCCGTCGCCAGGTCCTCCAGCGCAATGCCGAGGTTGAACACCAGAATCCGCTGCTCATCGGACGTTCTCGCGCCCTTGCCGTGCGTCACGAGGTCCGCGACCGAGGAATCCACCCGGGTCACCGCCGGGAACTTCCCCTCATTGCGCCGCGCATCCTCGATCTGCCCGTAATCGTCGGTGAGCACGAGGTCCATCGCCCGGATCGCCTCGTCGGTGACGTAGCTGTCGTAGTCGATGGTGACGACCAGCTTGCCCGCCCCGATCCAGTCGGGCCGGATGACCGGCTTGCGGTCCTTCTGGATCGGCCCGCCCGTCACCAGCACGTCGCAGTTCCGGGCGACCTCTTCGGGGCCGCTCATGCCCACGACGGAATCGAAGCCGAACTTCCCGGTCATCTCCGCGATGAACCGCTCCTGGCGTTCGGGAACGAGGTCGTAGCAGACGCATTCGTCGAACTGCCGCCGGGCAGCATGGACGGCCTCCAGGTGCTTCCGTCCCTGCAACCCGCAGCCCAGAATGCCGAGGGTGCGGTCGTTTGCCTTCGCCAGATGCCTGATGACCAGTCCGGAAGCGGCGGCCGTGCGCTGGCCGGTGATCCACTCCGCATCCATGATGGCGCGCATCTGGCCCGTGGCGTCCTCGGTCAGGATGTAGAGGCCCTGGATGTAGGGGAGGCCGATGTCCGGGTTGCCCGGGTCGCCGCTCTGCCACTTGCAGCCTGCATAGCCGAGCGCCGGGCTTGCGCTGACCATCGAGCTGTAGAAGCGCGGACCGTCGCGGTGGAAAAAGATCTTGGGCGGCATTGCCACCTTGCCGGCCGCCTTGGCCCGGAATGCCTCCTCCAGGATGTCGACGATCTCGCCCATGGCGAGGCCGAGCGTGTCGAGATCGGCCTTGGACAGGAAACGAATCGACCTTCGGATTTCGACCATCGGAATTCCCCGGGTTGCAGAAGTGTCGTCCGGGATGCGCGGCGCCCGGTTTCCCGGTTGCATGTTCGGAACCCCGCCCGCACTCTCGTCCCGCGCACAGGAAGCGGGCCGCCCGAACTGAACCATGACCGACGAAAACATCAAGACCATGAAGCTCTACTCGCGGGTAGAGCGGGTATATGCCGAGCTTCGCGATGCCGGGATCGGAGACGACGACCCGATTCCCCTGGGCGTGCTTTGCCGTTTCGATCAGTATCACTACCGTGGCACGGACGCTGTGGATGAGGGGATCGCCCGGCTCGCCCTCGAGCCGCACCACCGGGTTCTGGACGTCGGCTCCGGGCTCGGCGGCCCCGCCCGGGTCATCGCCAGCCGGGCGAAATGCACGGTCACTGCGCTCGAGCTCCAGCCCGATATGCACGAGGTCGCATCCCGGCTGACCGAGCGTTGCGGCCTCGCGCACCTGGTGCGCCACCGGCAAGGCGATATTCTGGAAGGTTCGGTGCCGCCCGGACAGTTCGACGCACTCTTCGCCTGGCTGGTGTTCCTGCACATCCCGGAACGCGAACGCCTCTACCGGCGCTGCTGCGAGGCGCTCCGCCCCGGCGGGGTCATGTATGTCGAGGACTACTTCGAGCGCGGAGCGTTCACCGACGACGAACGCGAGACCCTCGCCGTCAAGGTGTACAGCCGCAATCTTCCCCGTCTGGACGACCTGTACCGCGACCTCGGTAATGCGGGCTTCACGGGAGTCGACATCGAAGACATGACGGCGTCCTGGACGAAATTCGTCGCGGAACGCGCGCGCGCCTATCGGACCGACCGCAAGCGCGAGGTAGCCCTGCACGGCGAGGAAGTCTTTGCCGGGCTGGACGATTTCTATTCGAGCGTCGCCCGGCTCTTTCGCTGCGGGAATCTCGGCGGCATCAGGCTGCTGGCCCGAAAACCCCGATCCGGCTAGGCAAAGAGGGGGACAAGCCGGGATTTCCCCGGAACCGGCGATCCGACATCGGGGGCAGGTCTCCCCTCCTCGCTCCCAAACCCGGGGATGGACCGGCCCGACGGGGGAGGATCGGGGCGGCAACCCCGGTCTCGTCAACTGCCGTCGGCCCAGCGGGCGATGCCGACGAGGTCGAAATCGCTGTCGGTCCTGCCCATCAGCTGAAGGCCCAGCGGCAGGCCGTCCACTGCCATCCACGGCAATGAGAGGCTCGGGCCCCCCACCATCGACCAGGGGCTGAGAAAACTGCGGCTGCCCGTCGCCAGATGCGCTGCGGCGCCGCCGCCCGGCGGTTCTTGTCCGCCATCGCTGCTGTCCTCGCCATGCGCCGGCGCCGCCGCATTGCCCGATTCGAGCAGCGGCGCCGGTCCGGACGACGCGAGCGTGATGAAACCGTCGGCATCGCCGGCCGCCTCCAGCACCTGGCGTCGAATCGCGTCGCGCTGTTGCAGCGCCTTGCGATAATCGTCCGGTGTCATGCGAAGGCCGATTTCCAGCCGGGCGCGCACCGCATCGCCGAGGACCCCGGCGCCCTGGGCCTGCGCGTAGGCCGCAACCGGCCAGCGCAGCTCGTACATGCAGATCGCGGTGGCGATGTCATCGCACGGGAGCAACATGCGTTCGAGTTCGGCGACCGCGCGGTTTGTCGATGCATCGACGATCGCGACCCCGGCATCGAGAAGCTGCTGTTTCACGCCCTCGAAGACCGCACGGGTCGTGTCGTCGATTTGGGACCAGCCGAGCGTCTTCAGATGCACCAGGCGCTTCGGCCTCACCGGCGGCGGCAGCGAGGGGCCGCCGACGAGGCCGGGGTGGCCGTTGTGGCCGCCCGCAACGAACGAGATGCGCTGCGCCACGAGCCACATGTCGGCAAGTGTGGCGGCCATCGGGCCGATGTGGTCCAGACTGGGCGCGAGGGGATGCATGCCGCCGATGTTCAAGGCGCCCCAGCTGGGTTTGAAACCGTAGTTGGCATTGAACGAGGCAGGGCGGATCAGCGAGCCCATGGTCTGGTTGCCAATGGCTACCGGTACCATCCCCGCCCCTACCGAAGCGCCGGAACCGCTCGACGATCCTCCCGCCGTGCGCCGGGTGTCGAAGGGGTTGCGCGTCGGCGGCGGTTGCCCGAGGGCCAGTTCCGGCACCTGGGTCTTGCCCAGGATGATCGCCCCCTCCTTGCGCAGCGCCCACACGCATGCCGCATCGCGTTTGCCGACCCAGCCGGCAAACAGCGCGCTGTTTTGCTGCGTGGGCATATCGGCAGTCTCGAGGGTGTCCTTGAACGCTACCGGGCAACCGTCGACTGGCGACAGGGGCCGGCCCTCGCGATACCGCCCTGTTGACAGGTCGGCCGCGCGGCGGGCGCCTTCGATATCGATATAGGCGAAGGCGCGCACCTCCGCCTCATATGCGTGATATGCCTGCAGGCAGCGCTCCAGAAACGCGCGCGGCGTGTCGCTGCCATCGTGAAATTTCCCGACCGCGCCGGCAAACGACAGGCGCGGATGGCGCACCGGATCGTAGCTGCCCCGCAGCGCGGCGCCGCTGTCACGGGAAACGGGCTGAAGCATGCGGTTCCTCCGGCTCTTCCGGGCCCGCCTTATCGACGGACCGGGCGCAACATACACCCCGGGACCGGGCGCCCGCATCCGGACCGCTGCTTGACTCGAAGGTTTCGACGTGCGCTTCATCGATTCCAGTCAATTCCCGATCCAAAACGCTTCGAGCGCGCCACAATGGCCATCGAAGCGATCGACAACGCCATGCTCCAGTCACATCGGTCATCCGTTGGGACAGGAAAACTTTTCAGCGCTGGAGGCGAAAGATGGACGAAGTCACGACGAAGGGAATGGAAACCCAGCAATCTCATTACGACAATATCGGGTTCAGCGACCGCACCGGTTTCGGGAGCCGGCCGGCCATACTGGTCATCGACATGTGCCGCGGCATAACCGAGCCCGGCAAGATGTATATCGACATGGATGCGCATATTCCGTGCATCGCAGCCATACTCGATGCGGCCCGCCGCGTCGGGGCGCCGGTAATCTTCACGACCGTTGCCTATCATGCGGACCTCTCCGACGCCGGCATGTTCGGAAAGAAGGCGCGGCTGGTGCAGGACTTCCTCTACGGATCGCCGCTGGTGGACATCGATCCGCGCCTGCCGGTGCTGGAGTCCGATCACCTGATGGTGAAGAAGTTCCCGAGCGCCTTCTACGGCACCAACCTGCAATCGATGCTGACCGGGGTCGGCGTGGACACCACGGTTGTCGTCGGCAATTCCACCAGCGGCTGCATACGCGCGACAGTGTGCGATTCGGTATCGGGCGGTTTCAGGACCATCGTGCCGGAGGATTGCGTGGCCGATCGCGCGCAGCTTTCCCATACCGTCAACCTGTTCGACATGGATGCAAAATACGCCGATGTCGTGTCCAGCGCGGCGGTCGTCAGCTATCTGGACAGCCTTGCGGGGCCGTCCCGGCTCCGGGCAGCCGGCTGATATCGCCGTTCAAGGACGAAAACACGTAGAACACACCCATCCAACTGCCTGAAAAGGGGAGAAATCATGAGAAAGCTCTTTAGTGCGCTGGCGCTGGTCATGTCCGTCGCGCTATTCAACACTTCGGCAGGTGCAGCCGAACTACGTGTGCGCATCGGGTCCGACGTCGGCAATCTGGACCCCGCGCGGATCTTCGGTATCGAGAACCAGACGGTCGCCAGCCACATCTATAACGGCATGGTCAAATACGACCAGGCCACCAACAAAATCCTGCCCGATCTTGCCACAAGCTGGAGCACATCGGCGGATGGCATGGTGTACACCTTCAAGCTTCGCGACGGTGTCATGTTCCACAACGGCTACGGCCAGCTCACTGCGGACGATGTGAAGTTTTCACTGGAGCGCGTGTTGAACCCCGACAGCAAGAGCCGCTACGCGGGTCAGCTCGCAGGCGTGAAGGCGGTAGAGGCGCCCGATCCGCTCACCGTGCGGGTCGTTCTGGAAGCGCCCAATGCAGGCCTGTTGAACAAGCTTACCGATTTCAACCAGGGCTGGATTGCGTCTCGCAAGGCAGTGACCGAGATCGGCGACAAGCAATACGCAATGCAACCGGTCGGCACCGGGCCGTTCATTTTCGACAAGTGGTCGCCCGGCAACCAGGTCCGCGTGGTCGCCAACAAGGACTATTTCGGCGGCGCGCCGAGCCTCGACGCCGTGACGTTCCGGATCATCAAGGACGAGACGGCGGCGGCCATCGCGCTGGAGAACGGCGAGATCGATGTGTTTTTCGCCCTGCAGTCTCCGCCGGTTATCGATCGCCTGAAGAAGGCGGACGGCATCTCGGTGCTTAACCGGGTCGCCAACCACACCATCAACCTGGTGCTCAACCAGTCGGTCAAGCCGCTCGACGATATCCGGGTGCGCAAGGCCATCGCTTACGGCATCAACCGCGAAGCGCTGATTTCGGGGTATTTCAAGGGGACCAAGGCGACGGGGCACAGCGTCATCACCTCGTCCTTCCCGGAATACACCGAAGAGTTGCCGCAATACGCCCACGATCCGGACAAGGCGAAGGCGCTGCTGAAGGAAGCGGAACAGGAGGGTTTCACCCTGGAGCTCGTCACCGTGGGTCTCAGCCCCTACAACGAGCTTGTTATTCCGATGGCAAGCGACCTTGAGAAAGTCGGCATCAAGACCAAGATCACGGTGCTCGAACGGGGTGCTTACCTGCAGGCGCGCGGCAAGGGCGACATCATGACCTGCATCACCGGCATTGTCGGGCCCCCCGATCCGGATTCGCCGCTGGTCTCGCTGTATGCGACCAAGTCGTTCCCTCCCGGGATGAACACGTCGCGCTACAACAAGGCCGATGACCTGCTGGCGAGCGCATCGGCGGAACAGGATCCGGCCAAGCGGACCGCGATCTACCAGCAGATCATGGGCCAGACCATGGAAGACGTCCCCGTGCTTCCGCTGTACGCCGATCAGCTTTTCATGGCGCACAGCAGCAAGGTCAAGGGTCTCGTGCAGAACTCGCTGTTCACGGTTCAGGCCTACACCGTCTCACTGGAGGAGTAGTCCCTCCGGCCAGCGAACGGGCAGGGGTGCTGGCGCGTGCTGAGGTACACAGCCCGACGACTGCTGCTTATGGGCATCACGGTGATCGGCATGGTCACCGTGGTGTTTTTTTTGCTGCGCGCCATTCCCGGCGATCCGGCCAGCTACATGCTCGGGGACTACGCGACCGAAGAATCGGTGGCGGCGTTGAAGGCCGAGCTGGGGCTGGACCGCCCGGTCTGGGAGCAGTATCTGGGCTTCGTCAAGCGCGCGCTTACCGGCGATCTGGGCACCTCGGTCGTCACCGGCCAGCCCGCGTTCGATGAAGTGCTCGAGAGTATTCCGTGGTCGGCGGCCCTGTCGGTCAGCGGTATCATCATTGCGGTTCTGGCCGGTGTACCGCTGGGTGTGATGTCGGCGGTGCGCCATGGCACTTTCGCCGACCTGTTCATCATGCTCGGCGCGCTGGTGGGCATCTCCTTTCCGGTCTTTTGGGTCGGCCTGGTGTGCATTTTGTTGCTGGCCCACGAAGTCCGCATCTTTCCGGCGCTCGGTGCGAGTTCCTCACAGGATTTCTTCACCCAGGTGCATCACCTCATGTTGCCTGCGCTCGTGCTCGGCTTCTCGGTGGCGGCGTATATTGCGCGGCTTACCCGCTCGGCAATGCTCGAAGTGCTGGGCCAGGATTTTGTGCGGGTTGCGCGCGCGATGGGAGTTCCGGAGCGGCGCATCGTCTACCGGCTTGCGCTGCGTAACGCCCTGATACCGGTGCTCGCCGTTATCGGCGTGACCTTCGCGTGGTCGTTGGGCAGCGCGATTCTGGTCGAAGCGGTGTTCAGCCGGCCCGGCCTCGGGTCGATGATCCTGAAAGCGGTCTTCGCGCGCGACTACCAGCTGGTCCAGGCCGGGGTGTTCGTACTCGCGAGCGCCGTGGTATTGGTCAATACGACACTGGATATCGTTTACGGCTGGGTGGATCCCAGGGTCGGCGTGTCATGAGCGCAGAATTGCTGCCCGAAACGACGGCGGATGCGGTCCCGCGCGGAAGGATCGTCCGGCGCGCCCTGGAACGGTATCTGCGCCACCCGGGCTTGAGCCTCGGCCTGTTCGTTCTCGTCCTGCTGTCCTTTGTGGCGATAGCAGCGCCGTGGCTCGCGCCCCACGGGCCGACCGAAGCGGACCTGATGAACACTCTGGCGCACCCTTCCGGGGAGTTTTTGCTCGGCACCGACCAATACGGCCGCGATATTCTCTCACGGCTGATCTGGGGCGCCCGCATCTCACTGGAAGTGGCGCTCGCAGTGGTCGCGCTATCCCTGACATTCGGTTCGATGATCGGCGCCATCGCCGGCTATGCGGGCGGCTGGGTGGAACGGATCATGATGGTGTGCAACGACATCCTGCTGGCCTTCCCCGGTTTTCTGCTGGCGCTCGCACTGGTCGCCGCGCGCGGCTCGTCGCTGGAGAACGTCATCCTTGCGGTGTCCATTGCCTATACGCCGCGCGTCGCCGCCGTCATGCGCTCGGTCGTCATTACCATCCGGCCGCGGCCGTTCATCGAGGCCTCGCGCGCCATCGGCATGTCCTCGTCCCGGGTGCTGTTGCGCCATGTGCTGCCGAATGCGCTGCCGCCGGTCATCGTGGTCACGACAGTGAGCGCGGCGACCGCCATTCTTGCCGAAGCCGGCTTGAGTTATCTCGGCCTCGGCGTGCAACCCCCAACCGCGACCTGGGGCAACATCATCTCGGACGGCCAGGGCTTCATCACATCGAACCCGTTGATCTCATTGTCGGCCGGGCTGTGTATTGCCATTACGGTGATTGCCCTGAACCTGCTGGGCGACGGGTTGCGCGACACGCTCGACCCGCAGATGCGCCGTTATACCGGCGAGCGGATGCTGTGAACGCCTTGCCGGTTGCCGACCGGAGCCTCGCGTGCTCATGAGCGAGGGTGTTGTCGTGCCCCCGGCGGTGAGCGGAGCTGTCCTTACGGTGCGCGACCTGCGCACCGTCTTTCCAAGTGACGCAGGGCCCGTCACTACGGTCGATGGCGTGTCTTTTTCGCTCGGTGCCGGGGAGACGCTGGCAGTGGTCGGCGAGTCGGGCTCGGGCAAGACGATGACTTTCCTCTCCGTTCTGCGCCTGGTGCCGCCGCCCGGACGGGTGATGAGCGGCGAGGTGCTGTTCGAGGGCGCGGATATCGGCACCCTTTCCGCGTCCGCGATGCGAAGGATACGCGGGGCAGGCATCGCGATGGTGTTTCAGGACCCGCTCACGGCTCTCAACCCGGTGTTCACCATCGGCGACCAGATGCTCGAGGTGATCCGCGCGCACACGGCAATGAGCCCGCGCCAGGCGCGCGTGCGCGCCCTGGAGGTGCTGGAGCGCGTGCATATTCCCGCGCCTGCACAACGCATCGACGACTACCCGCATCAGCTCTCCGGCGGCATGCGGCAGCGGGTGCTGATTGCCATGGCCATCGCATTGCGGCCGAAGGTGCTGATTGCCGACGAGCCGACCACCGCGCTGGACGTCACAGTGCAGGCGCAGATCCTCGAGCTGCTGGCCGAACTGCGCAGCGAACTCGGCATGGGCATGGTCCTGATCACCCACGATCTCGGACTGGTTGCCAAATACGCCGATCGCGTGGCCGTGATGTATGCCGGCCGCGTGGTCGAGACCAGCCCCATCGCGCGGGGTTTCGGCCGATCGCTCCACCCCTACACCCGCTCGCTGTTTCGCAGCATCCCGCGCCTTGACGTGCCCGCGGATCGGCCATTGACGGCCATCGCCGGACAGCCGCCCGATCTTGCCAGATTGCCTGCGGGCTGCGCCTTCGAGCCGCGTTGTTTTCTCGGCAACGGTCGCGAGGACTGCCGGAGCGAGCGGCCCGTGCTCTTGCCGACCACCAGCGATCGTCACCTCAGCGCCTGTCCGCACTGGCGGGCGTTGCTCGACGCGGAGGCCAGCGCATGAAGCCGCCAGTGGACGCCCGACACAATGGCAGCGAACCGCTGCTGAGCGTCGAAGGGCTGAGCAAGACCTTTCACGATCGCAACATGTTCGCCGGGTTTCGCGGCGCCGGCGTGCGCGCGGTGGATTCGGTGTCGTTTTCGCTCGCTGCCGGCGAAACGCTCGGCGTGGTGGGCGAGACCGGCAGTGGCAAGAGCACGCTCGGGCGTCTGGTGTTACGCCTTGTCGAGGCCAGCGCCGGGCGGATCCGGTTCAACGGCGAAGACATCACCGCGCTTTCGCAGCGCCAGATTCGGCGCATGCGCCAGCAGGTGCAGATGATCTTCCAGGACCCCTACGGTTCGCTCGATCCGCGCATGAGCGTCGGCTCCATCGTTGCCGAACCGATGATCGTGCACGGCCTGTGGCATGGAGGACGCGACGACCGCGTGCTGGAGGTCATGCGCCAGGTCGGTTTGCAGCCCGAACACCGCAATCGTTACCCGCACGAATTCTCCGGCGGGCAGCGTCAGCGTATAGGCATCGCGCGCGCGATGGCATTGCAGCCCAAATTGCTGGTGCTCGATGAGCCCGTATCGGCGCTGGATGTCTCGATTCAGGCACAGATCATCAACCTGTTGCGCGAACTGCAACAACAGGCGGGTCTCGGCTTCCTGTTCATCGCGCACGATCTCGCAGTGGTGCGCCACGTCAGCAACCGTGTCGCGGTGATGTATCTGGGCGAGATCGTTGAAATCGGCCCGCGCGATGCGCTGTACACGTCACCGATGCATCCCTATACGGTGTCGCTGCTGTCCGCAGTCCCGGTGCCGACGGCGGATCGCGAGCGCGGCCGCGACCGCGTCGTGCTGCACGGGGAGATCGGCTCGGCCACCGATCTGCCGAGCGGCTGCCGCTTCCACCCACGCTGTTACAAGGCACGGTTGAAAGCGGCAAATCCGGACGTCGAAACCGTGGAGAGTCAGGGCGAACGGCTGCCGAGCGTATGCGTGCAACACCAACCCCCGCCGGTTGACACCGGCGACGGTCACGTCGCGATCTGTCACTTTCCCGAACTCGGCGAGGACCGCTCGCAAGTCGCCGAGCGTGCAGTGGAGTTTTCAAAGGGCGCAGACTGACCGTGCCGTGCGGGCACCGCTGCCACGCCCATACCGCAGGCGTCCGGCGCAGCCGCCCCCGTGAAGGGTCCGTCCGAAGCCGCCGCCGCCCGCAATTGTCGGGACGGCATGGCGGGACCCGGGACCGTGCAAGCCCGTCATCCGGCCTGAACGGCTGCGTATAAAGGAGAAAAGGTCCCTTCCGGGACCTTGAAATGGCGGAGAGAAAGCCGGCACACATTTTGTGGGTTTTTTCGCGCAACATATTGACTTATTTGATATAATTAAGCTTATCTAACTTGACAAACAGCCTCTCCGGCGGTAGAATAGGGCACGCTTGGAGGAGGCAGAGCCCATGGCTTCCACGCCCCGCAATCTCCGGGTCCCCGACACTGCCAGTGCCGGGATCGTCGGAGAGCCGTCCCCGATCCAGACCAACCATTGCCGCACGCCCGACTGCGCCAATTTCGGCGTGCCGGCCCGGACGAAGCCCGGCAAGACCGGGCCCAGCAAGGATCGAGATCCCCACTACAGGGTGATCTCGACCGCGAAGGGCCAGGAACCGGCCATCGAGTGCAAGGCATGCAAGGGCAAGGGTGCGATCCGCTCGAACACGGCCATCGCCGAGGAGATCGAGCGAATCTCCGACTATGCCCGGCCGCTGGAGAGCCGCTTCGCCTGCACCACCGAAGGCTGCCCCAACTGGGGTCTCTCCATCGGCGAGCATCGCCACCTCTATGTGAGGTGCGGCATCTACAAGACGCCCGAGAACCGCTACTACCAGTGCAAGGCGTGCCGGCGCCGCGTGCTCGTCTCGAGCCGGGTGCACAGGATCCACACCAGGAACCGCAGCCTGGCGGCTGACGTGTTCTCGCGGATCGCCAACAAGTCCCCGATGCGCCGGACGGTCGTCGGCGCCGGGCTTACCGGCTGCACCAACTACTACACGATCCTCGACTTCATCCATCGCCGCTGCCGTGAGATGAACGGCGCCTTCTCGCGCTCGTTCCTGACCGGTGAGCGCCGCCTGCCGGCGCAGATGGACGTCGCCATCGACTCGCAGTCGCTCATGGTCAACTGGCCGCGCAAGGACCAGCGCAGGACCGTCGAGATGACCTCCTGCTGCAGCGTCGATTCCGCCTCGCGCTTCATCCTCGAACTGGATGTGAACCACGACCCGCGCTTCGACCCCTTCGACCCCTTCGACGTCAACCACGAGTCCGCCGAGCGGGGCGACATGACGCGCAAGGAGGGGTTCCGCAAATATGCGCGCTTCTGGCTGGCCGGCGACGAGATGCGCAGCGGACGGACCGCCCAGCGGCGCATGGGCCGCGAGGCCGCCGAGCAGGCGGTCGGGGATATCCAGGACGCCTTCCGGGCCGCCCACGCTTACGAGGACGTGGCCGAGATGGAGATCGTGCCGGGCCGGGGGCCCCTGCGCGACACCATGCTGCGCTCCGGCATGCTGGTGAAGACCGGCTACCGGACGCTCGGGCACCTGTTCGTGCTGCGCGAGATCCTGAAGGGCGCCGGCGTCGAACGGCTCCAGCTCTCCATGGATCAGCACCGCTCGACGATAGCCTCCTTCATGTGCGCCTTCCGGGAGCAGATCGCGGCCGGCAGCGCGCACGGCATCCTCGTGCGCTACGCCAAGGAATGCCCGATCGACGAGCGCAGACGGATCTACCGGGAAGCCAGGAGGCAAATGCGCGCCTTCGCCCGGGCGCGTAATCTCGAGGGCACGAGGGAGGAGATCGGGCTTCAGATGATCCGGCCCGCCGGAGGGCGGTTGGCTCCGGCATCCGGTGCCCACGAAGCAGGAGCCCGACAAGGAGGTGCGCTGGATCACCGAGAACCGCGACATGGACCTGGACGACATGGCCGGGCTGTATCTCGGCGCCTCGCTGGCCCAGGTGGACAATGTCTTCCAGCTGACCCGCCGGTTCACATCGGCGCTGGAGCGTCCCATCGACACGGCGAGCGGGCGCTGGCAGCAGGTCTGGTACGGCTATGCGCCCTACAACCCGGACATGGTGCAGAAATATCTCGACATCTTCCGAGTGGTG
The DNA here is from genome assembly GCA_965261985.1 of Alphaproteobacteria bacterium. Taxonomy (GTDB): domain Bacteria; phylum Pseudomonadota; class Alphaproteobacteria; order Bin95; family Bin95; genus Bin95. The sequence continues at coordinate 266,904 of OZ253490.1, read as the reverse complement.
AACAACTTCATCCACACCGGCGCCGACGAGTGCACGCCCGCCATGCGGCTGGGCTTCGCCGACCGCCCGCTCGACTATGCCGACGTGCTCTGGCCGGGCGAGAAGATCCCGACCCCGAGGAAAGTCCGCCGGAAGGGACGCGCGCTGACGGCCTGAGCGGGCTCAGTCGCCCCTTCCCCCGCCTTCGCGGGGGCGGGCTCCAGCCAACATCAGGCGCTTGTAGGCCCGGGTCCGGGCGAAGGCGGGGCAGGAGAACCAGGCCGCCTCCTGCGCCTCGCCGAAGGCATCGCCGCTCCCGGCCGGATCAGCGCCCGCGTCCAGGGCAACATCGATGAAGGCCGCATTGACGGCGTCGATGGCATAGTCGAGCGGCTTCTGGCCGTGTCCGTCGCAGGCTTCCGGATCGGCCCCGGCGTCGCGGGCATTGGCGTCCGCGCCTTCGGCGACCAGTCGGTCGATCTGGGCCCTGTCCTCGGCAATGGCCACGGCGACATGAAGATACTGCGCCCCGCAACCAAGCCGGAACCGTCCGTGCATCCCCTCGGCGCAAATCATCCCTGAAGACCCGCTTCCTGCTGATGCTCGGACAATGCTTGAAGAGTTTGAAGGGTTCCAGACCTATGATAGCGGGGATGTGCAAAGGATGTTGGCGGAGCCGATTCCGTCAATGGCAGGACGAACCGTCAACCAGAACGGTTCGATTCAAGCTACCGCCTATAGGGCCGTTTCCGTCGCCTGTTTTTCCTTTGGTTCATCTTCGAAGCCAGTGGCGACCGCATCTGCGATCGTGTCCCCGCGGGTGGTGTAAGAGCCTGGCGTCCTACGCAGTATCCGGCGGTTGGGCCGGGACGCTCAGGCTGCCACGGCGGGCAGCTTGACGGTGGGATTGTCGCTCACGGGAGCGATGGATTCCAGCGTCATGTATCGGGCTCTCTGGACCGCCCATTCGTCGTTCTGCTCGAGGAGGACGGCGCCGACGAGGCGTGTGATGGCGTCCTCGTTGGGGAAGATGCCGACGACATTGGTTCGCCGCTTGATCTCGCCATGGAGGCGTTCGAGCGGGTTGGTCGAATGCAGCTTGGTGCGGTGCGCCGCAGGGAAGCTCATATAGGCGAGCACGTCGTGCTCGGCCTCGTCCATGAGGGCGGCGAGCCTGAGCGCCTTGGGCCTGAGCTGATCGGCGACCTGGCGCCACTGTGCGCTTGCGGCCTCCGCGTCCTCCTGGGCGAAGGCGGTAGCGACGAAGGCGGAGACGACGCGCCGGCCCTGCCTGCCGGCATGGGCGAGCAGGTTGCGCATGAAGTGCACGCGGCATCGCTGCCATGTGGCGCCGAGGATGCGGGTCGCGGCGGCCTTGAGGCCCTTGTGGTCGTCGGAGACCACCAGCTTGACGCCGCGCAGCCCGCGCCGGGCCAGCGAGCGCAGGAAGTCGGTCCAGAAGGTCTCGGCCTCGGATGCGCCGATCGCCATGCCGAGCACCTCGCGCCTTCCCCGGTCGTTGACCGCCACCGCGACGGTGACCGCAACCGAGACGATGCGCCCGGCCTCGCGCACCTTCACATAAGTCGCGTCCAGCCAGAGATCGGGCCAGTCGCCTTCCAGCGGCCGGTCGAGAAAGCTTGCGATCTTGTCGTCGATCTCGCCGCACAGCCGCGAGACCCCCGCCTTCGCGGGGGCAGGTTCTGGCTCTTCGAGATGCCCGACATCCCCATCGCCTGCACCAGGTCGTCCACCGAGCGGGTCGACACGCCCAGGCCTCCTGGATCACAGCCGTCAGCGCCTTCTCCGCCATCCGCCGCGGCTCCAGGAAGCCGGGGAAGTAGCTCCCCTTCCTCAGCTTCGGGATCTTCAGCGCCACCGTGCCGGCCCGGGTCTCCCAACTCCGCTCGCGGTAGCCGTTACGGTGGGTGATACGCTCCGGAGAACGCTCGCCGTGAGCCGCGCCGGTCAGCCCCTCCACCTCCAGCGCCATCAGCCGCGCGGCCGTGAAGGCGATCATCTCGCGAAGCAGGTCGGCGTCGGAGCTCTTTTCCAACAGCGCGCGCAGGGTCATCATGTCCTGGGTCATCGTGGTTCCTTCCTCAGGGTCCGGGTTGATGCAACTGCCCAACCCTAAACCGGAACCGCGATGGCCTCCGCTGGGGATAACCGGCTCGCCGCCGCCAGACTCATGAAGGTCGCGACGGCGAGCCGGTTACCCCCAGCTACCACCCGAAGCCAGAGCTCCTACACCACGCCTGGGGACACAACCCTCCCGAGACCGAATTGGCATGCAACCTATGTGCCGGAAAGGACGGTTTTCGGCACGGTGCTGCCGCTGGCGCCGAAGTGGCCCGAAATGCCCGCAAACCTGTGCCGAAACTGTGTGTTGAAAGGGTGAGTCCCGAAACAGTATCCTTCGGGCGTTTCCGGGACAGGAATGGAACAGCCCATGCTCGTCGGCTATGCACGCGTCTCCACGCCGTACATCCCCCGTCCCTCGTCGCAACCGACAAGGGACCATGAGTGGCGCATTTTCGTGCCGCCGCGACCGGACCGCCCGGTCGCTCCGCGTGGTGCATTATTCCTCCGCCGTTAACAGGCTTCGAGGTCATGCGCGCGCTGCGCAAGGGCCAAGCCGGGCTCTTCGCCCTTCACGATGGCATCGTCGGCGGGGCCAAGCTCGTCAAGCGCGCCTTTGGCCTCGGACCGTGCGCTCTGACCGAGGTCATGGTGTTGCTACAGGACCGCCTGGCCAGCGCAGAAACATGAGTCGACCACGTTTCCTCCCCGACCACCTCACCCCTTCGTCAGGTTTGCAACAGAGCCCTCATGAGAGCGTAGGATTTCGTCCCCTGCCGGAACGGGCCCCAAGACGGTCGATTCTGGCTCGGGAAACGTGTTCTTGAATTTCCGAAGTCGGGTTGAACTCCTTCTCCATCTTCGAGAAAAGAAAAAACGCCTCCTCCACCGCATTGGTGATCAGCAGGACATGGATGAGTTCGAGGTGCTGGAGCGGAGGGTCCCGTTCCAGGTACCGGGATCGAAGGTCGCGCATCATCTCGCTGCGATCGCCGGTGAGCTCCCTTGTGATATCCCAGGTCATCGGGTCGTCGGAATCCATTGCGTCGACCAGCGAAAGGAGCACCCCATCGACGCTCTCGCAGATGGTCGTTCGGAGCTGAGCGAGGGGGGGCCGATCGTCGAGTTCCGCCAGGGACTCGCACAGGACGCCGAGCGCGTCTTCCAGCCAGCCAAGGAGCTTCTGGCGATGGCGCAGCGAGTTATGGTTCTCGACACCGTGCATGGGGTGCAGCGTGTGAACGTCGTCCAGGAACTCGGTGATGTCGGAGATGAGTTTTCGCGTACCCGCACGTAGCGGAGCGATTCTCTCGCCCCGGCGCACCGCATCGAAGTACTCGGAAAGGTCCCTCACGGCACGCCGCTGCTCCAGATCGACGAGCATCAGGGAGGTGTCGACATCCACGGAGGCATGGTCGTGGATGAACTGCGGCCGTGACAACTCGTCCGCCTGCGAGGTCGGCCACACCCGCTCGAGCATGGAGACCGACCACTTGAGCCCGGGAAGCATCACGGGAAGCAGGAAAACGCAGAGAAAGACGTAGACGACAGCGAGCTGCTGGTCCAGTTCCAGATCGAGGGCGCGTACCGCGGCCTTTATCAACGGGATGCCGAAATGGACCTCAACGTACAGGAGAGGAACCAGCACCGCGCAGACGAGCACGTTGTAGCCCACCAGGTACATGGCGACCTGACGCGACCGGCCCGTCAGACCAGCGGACAGCAGATAGAGGATTGCACCCGAACCGATGCAGCTTCCACACATGACCATGATGGCTTGGTCGACGGAAAGGAGGCCCACTGCCGCGAGGCTGATGCCGAAGACGGTTACCGCACTTGAGGACTGGACGATGAACGTCAGGAGCGCGGCGACCAGAAAGGCGAGAGCGAGCGAATCCCCGGTTCCTTCGAGCATGTCCCGAAACCAGGGCTGCTCGGCGAGCGGCGCCGCGGCGTCCTTGAGGTGGACGAGACCGAGAACGATCAAGGCACCACCGAGAAAGGCCGCCGCCACGGGCCTGAATCTCGACAGCCGCCCGCTGGCCATGATCGCGCCGGAGAGCCCGAGCACGTATAGCGAGGCGACCTTGATGTCGAAGGTGACGATCACCACAAGGGCAGATGCGCCGACACACCCCCCGAGGATCAGTGCAAGCGCTCCCTGGGTCGTGATAAGCCCTGAGCGAAGGATGCTCACCACGACGAAGGTGAGCCCGGACATGCTCTGGATGACCGCGCCGGCGAGGGCTCCCCAGACGAGGGCGGAGAACCGGTGCCTGGTCCACCGGTCCGCGTTCCTTCGCAGCCGCCGGGTGGCAAGCGCCTTCAGGTTCTCCGTGAGGAGCCACATCCCCAAGATGAAGAGGCCGAGTCCGCCTGCGACCCCTGCGAAGAGTTCGTTCATGCCTGCGTGAATGTCGCGTTCGGGAGGGGATCGGTTACGGTCGGGTCCGTGAAACCGCTCGTAGTCATCCGCAATGCTCCATCCCGTACACCGGTCAACCACAGCAACGTAAGCGACAACCCGCGTTCCGACGAGGGCTCGGGATCCCAGGAAAGCGTGCCCGAGAAGGCTCTGTTGCCGGACTCGATGCCGCCCGGGCCCGGGCGGCACAGGCGCCCGCCCGCCCAAGCTCGGCCCGAAGGAGATCGAGGCCGCAAAGGCGATGCTCTCGGGCTCCGGGCCCACCACCGCCGAGATCTGCCGGCAGCTTGGCGTCGGCCGGTCCACGCTCTACCGCCATCTGCATGCAAGCGGCTGGGAAAGGGAGGCACCGGGGCGGACGGCCGCTTCCGAAGCCATGATGAAGGCGCTTGAAGACGACATGAAAACCCGGCCGGGCGTCTATCGGCGCCTGGCGGCCTCCTGACGGCCCGATCGGCAACCGGAATACACCTTAGGTCAGCCGCCAGACTGTCCAAAAAGCGAGGCCTCCTCACTTGAAGGTGTGTTGATTCCGCCCGGCCGGCGCCGAAATAGCCGGCCCGGGGTTCGCTCACCCGGTTGCGCCTGCGAGCAGGCAGGCGTCGGCGAGCGGCACGACTGGGCTCAGGTCGCGGTGATGTTGGTGCTCCGGCCGATTGTGGCAGGTCAGCGCGTTGGAGACCGGGTTGAGGATCAGCGAGAAGATCGTGCGCGGCCAGGGCGTCATGTTGATGGATGAGCCGTGCACCAGCGTGTCGCCGAAGATCAGCACCGTGCCGGGCGGCCCCTTGGCGGCGACCAGACCGCCTTCGGCCACCAGGCCGGTCACGGTCTCGTTGTCGACCACCCAGAGCGGATAGCTCGTCGTCTCGGTATCCAGCGTCGCCGGTGCGGCCCCGCGCTTGTGCGAGCCGCGGATGAAGACGAGCGGTCCGTTGAACTCCGTCACCTCGTCGAGCAGCACATGAAGGTTGAGCGCCAGGGGTTCCGGCACGCCGTCCTCGCCGCGATGGGTGGCGAAATCGTAGTGCCATTGCCAGACGTCGCCCGAGAACGCCTCCTTGGCATTCACCTTGACCTGCTGAATGTAAAGGTCATCGCCGAGGATCTGCCGGGCGGGCTCCACGAGACGCGGATGGCGGACGAGGCGGGCATAGACGTCGCTGCGCCGGTGCAGGGCCATGGCTGTCCGCACGGCATCGCTCCGCTTCTCCCGGAAGTTCTCCGGCCGGCGCTCAGCGAACAAGCGCGGCAGCTCCGCCTTCAGGACCTCGACCTCGTCGGGCGAGAACAGCGACGGCAGAATGAGGAACCCGTCGTCCCGGAACTGCGCGATCTGTGTATCCGTCAACTTCATGAGATTTTCCGCGGCCGACGGGCACCGGCGTGTGCCACGACCGGAAGGTTAGAGCACAATTCGTTGACCTGTCACAATCTCCGTACCCGCCCGTCTGTCTTTTTGATCGCGGTCATCATCTTGTGCACGATCTGCATCATCGGTTTTTCCTCGGCTTCAACCAGGTCCCCATAGGACGGTTGCAATCTACCGATGTTCCGGGAGCATTCCCTATACCGTTTTCCTTCGGCCTCTATAGCTTGTTCTTATGGGTGCTGCTGCCGGTCGAGCCCGAACTCCTGGCGCACATCTCACCCCTCGGCTGGGCGCATATCCCGCTCACCGGCGAATACAGGTGGCCAAAACGTCGATAGGGGCCTTAGGGTACGATCCTGCCCCCTACCGGAATCGACCCCTACACGGGCACGCGATGGCGCAACTGCAATTGTCGAACCAGTCTCCCACGATGTGCCAATTCGGCGTATCCGGCATGAGAACCTCCGAAGCCATCGCAATCTCCTTGCCGATGGTATTGGATTGCAGCCGAAATGCCTAACGTCCTTTGCGACCGGGCAAGCGTTGTCCGCGCTCGTGCGCCTGTGTGCAGCCGACCGGTCCTCTGGCTGCCGGAACTCATGAACAACGAATGGAGTTCTCCCCATGCGCCTTCAAACAAGCCTTTCGCTGGACCGCGCCAATGCAATCGTGGCCGAGGCCTTGCGGCTGGGGCGAGAGGCCGGTCTGCTGCCGCTGACGGCAGTCGCGCTGGATGCGGGCGGCAGGTTGGTTGCTATGCAATCGGAAGACGGCTCGGGCCTGCTGCGGTTCGATGTGGCTTTCGGCAAGGCGTGGGGCGCGCTCGGCATGGGGATCTCCAGCCGCCTCATCCGAGATCGCCTGGCGGAACGTCCAACCTTTCTGGCCGCGCTCGCCGCGGCGTCGGACGGGCGGCTGATCCCGGTGCCGGGCGGTGTGCTGGTCCAAACGGGCGAGGGCGTTACCATCGGGGCCGTCGGCATCAGCGGCGACACGTCGGAGAAGGACGAATATTGCACCATCGAAGCGATCGGGTTCGCCAGCCATAGGCCAGCACTGTCTTTGCCGGTCGAAGGACAGTCGCCCCTCGATGATATGCCTCTTCTTAAAGGGGGGTCCGCATCGTTGCATGGGTCGCTCTCGGGGCGGGATGACGACGAAAATCCATGTTGTGACGGACGCCACCGGCCTGCCGATCCGCTACGACCTCAGCCCCGGCCAGGCGCATGACAGCACGGTCGCCGGGTCCTTGCTGGCGGACCTGCCGCCGGACAGCTTCCTTCTGGCCGACAAGGCCTATGACGCCGAATGGATCTGCAAGCCGATCGAGGATCACGACGCCGTCCCGATCATCCCCGACCGGAGAGGCGCGAAAAACACCCACGCCTTCAGCAACGTGTTGTATCGATTGCGAAATCGGATCGCACGCTGCTTAAAACTCAAGCAATTCCGGCGCATCGCCACCCGATACGAAAAGCTCGCGGCAAACTCCCTTGCCATGACAAAGCGCGCAGCCGTTGGAATATGGCTGCGCGCTTATGAGTCCACGGTCCGGCATTCAACCCGGACCGGTCGACGGGCGCAGGTCAGTCATGTCGCGCCAGTACGGGCGGCGCGATTACTGACCGGTGACGCCGGCGGCGTTCTTGATCTTGTCCATCAGCTCCTTGCCGACACGCTCTTCCATCCACGGCCATTCGTGCTCATAGACCAGATTCTTGGCCGCGGCGCGCTGTTCCGGCGTCAGCTCGATCACATTAATGCCGTAGTCCTTCACTTTCTCGATGAAGGACTGGCCCAGCGCTTCGGCGTCTCGCCAAGCGTCCGCCGCGGCGTGATCGGCGGCCGCTTGGATCCAGCCTCGCTCGTCCTTCGACAAGCCGTCCCACCAGTCCTTGTTGACCATCCAGAAGGCATGCTCGAAGTAATCGCGCGTCAGGATGTAGGTCTCCAGAACGTCGCGCATCTGCCAGATCTCGACCGGCGGGCCGAACGATCGTGCGTCGACCGTGCCGAGTTGCAGGGCCGTGTATAGCTCGGAAAACGGGATCGGCACGGGCGAGAAGCCCCAAGCCTCGAAACGTTTCACGCCGATTGCCAGGGGCGGCACCCGGATCTTGATGCCGCTTGCATCACCGGGGAACATCACCGGTTTTTTGCCGACACCCTTGCGGATTGCGATGCTGCCGAAGTCGGTCGGCAGGGTCACCAGCAACTTCACGTTCAACGGCTCCAACAAGTCGTTGTAGACCTCGATCATCGGTCCGCCCGGCCCATAGACCCGCGTCCCGTCCTTCCAATTGTCAACCACATAGGCGAGGTAGGCGATATCGAGCCGCTTGTCGAAATCGGACGCCAGCCACGTCATTGACATCGGCAGCGCTCCCTGCATCACCTGCTCGAACTGCACGACCCAGTCGCCGAGGTCGCCGCCGGGATGATATTCGACGTTCAGCTTGCCGCCCGACAGCTCCCCGAGCTTCTTGATGAAGGTCTCGGAGGTGGTGTGATTGATGTGGTCCGTCGTCATCGGGTGGGCCAGAATGAAGGTCCGGTCCGCCAATGCGGTCGTCGTTACGGTTGCCGCCGCGATCGCCACTGCAAATGCCACGCCGACATTCAGGCCATGGCGCCCCAGAAGGCCAACAATTGATTTCATGGCTTCGTACCTCTCCACCGTTGCGTTTCCATCGTCGCGCCACGGCGCCGTGATAGGCACCGTGGCGGGTGCCCTGCAACTACTCCCGGGTACTGAAGGGAATTCATAGCACGGTTGGGCACCGAGCTACAGCCAAATCTTGGTGGCGGGGCCACCTCACTCAAACCCGAGAAGCTTGTTCCCAGTAAGGGTCTCGTCCGATATCGGCTACTGGGCTGATATAATGCGGAAACTCGTGAATCTGGCCATGAAGTTCGGCTAGTCGGCCGCTCGGCCTGAAACGCCGCGCGATCAATTCGTCGCCACCTTTTTGGCAACAACTCTTGGCCATCGCCAACATCTCGAAAGGGACGGTCGCCGGCGCGGCCACTATTCGACACCCATCAACGCCTGCGGCAAGAACAGTGCGAGCTCAGGAATGTAGGTGACGACGAAGACCATCGGCAGGTGACCCAGCAGGATGAACTTCATGGTCGGCCCGATGTAACGGTTGAGCGGCAGCTTACCGACCGCGCCCGCCATATAGAGCAGCGGTGCGCAAGGCGGTGTGATGTTGCCGAGCCCCAAATTGGTGCCGACGATCGCCGCGAAGTGAATGGGGTGCACGCCGACCTCGTGGATCACAGGCAACAGGATTATCGCCGCCAGAATGCCGCCCGAGACGTCGTCGACCAGCATCCCGATCAGCAGCAACAGAATGTTGATCATCGCCAGCACGACGAACCTGTTCTCCGAGATCGACAACAGGAACGCGGCCAGCGTCGTCGGCACCTGCTCCAGCACCATGGTGCGGCTCATGATGAACAAGAAGAAGAGCACCATGATTATCGCGCCGGTGCTAATGGCGCCGTCGATCAATGCCTTCGCCGTGGTGTTCAGGGTCAGTCCCCGGTAGATCCAAAAGCCGACCGGCAGGGTGTAGACCAGGGCGACGGCGGCCGCCTCGGTGGGCGTGAATATGCCGCTGTAAATGCCGCCCAGCATGATGATAGGCATCAGCAGGGCGAACACTGCCCGGCCGGTGGCGAGGCCGACGCTGTTTACGTGCTTGGAAAACCGAACCTTCGGCACGACCTTTATCGAGGGCACATTGCGCAGGAAGATGTAATTGAGCACGCAATATGTCGCCGCGATCAGGATGCCTGGAATGATCGTCGACAGGAAGCACGCAGCGACGGAAAGCCCCCCGGTGAGCGCGAACACGATCATCGGAATGCTGGGCGGGATCAGCAGCGCCAGAACAGACGAACAGCCGACCAAGGTGGTGGCGTGCTCGCGCGGGTAACCTTCCGCCACCATTTTCGGGATCATGATCGGGCCGATGGCGGCGATGGCCGAGGCGCCGCTGCCGGAGATCGCGCCGAACAAGGCGCAGGTGATGATCGTCACCGCACCGAGGCCGCCCTTCATGCGGCCCACAAGCGAATTGACGAACTCGATGAGCCGGTCGGAAATGCCGCTCGCCCCCATCAACGCGCCGGCGACGATAAACAAGGGTAGCGCCAGCAGGGCGAAGCCGCCGGCGAGCCAAAAGGCGTGCGGCAGCAGGTAGGAGACGTCGCGGCCGGTAATGAAGGCAAACAGTATCGCCCCGATCCCGAACGAAAAGGCGACCGGCACCTCAGCCAGTAGCAGCACGATGATGATGACGAGGACGATCCCGAGGGTCAGCATCGGTTGCGCCCTACCTGTCCGCCAGCGCCGAGAGCGCGCGAGATTGCCGGTATGCGTCCAGCACGAAATAGAACGCCATCATGATGAAGCCGAACAGCATGCTGGCGACCCACAGGATTGTGGGCCATTCCAAGTACGAACTGTTGCGGCCGATTTTCAACGTGAAAGCGGCATATTTGTAGGCATAGTAGGTGAACATCACGGTTGCGGCGATGCACAACAACGTGCCGATCAAACGGATCGCGGCAAGTGTCTTCGGGTTCTTTATGACCAGACCGGCGACGCCGCCGCGGATATGCGCTTCCTCCCGGGTGACGTAGGCGGCACCTAGAAAATAAAACCACAGGCCGAGCAGCACCGAGGTTTCTTCGATGCCGAGAAACGGTTCTTCCAGGCCATATCGAAGGATGATCTGCACTACCATCAGGAGCGCCAGCGACAGGCTGACAATAATGATCAGCGCCCGCTGCAGCCAAGCGATCGACGATTCCGCTTGTGTTAAGCCACGAGCCACTCGGTTCGCCAACGCAGCCCTCCTCAAAAGACAACCTGCGCTATGTGCGGGTCCCCTAAAGCACAGCGCGCAACGGCACCCTGGCGCCCGACCCCAATCTCGTTCCGCAGCCGTATGTCGACACCCCTACGGGAGCCTACAGTCGTGGAAGTCTAGGGCGCGGCCGCAGCGCCGTCAAACCGCGTGTCTTTCAGATGCCGCCGCCGCGGGCATGCGGCGTGTGGCGCCCGGTCGAACTCGATGCTAAGTTTGAGCGCGGAATGCGGGAGAACGACCATGACGCAACCGAGAACGTTCAGTAGCCCGAGGGACGGCATCGCCTTCGTCGACGGAGACTATATTCCTGTCTCCGAGGCGAAGATCTCGATCTTCGATCAGGCCGTGATGATGTCGGATGCGACCTACGACGTGGTTGGCGTCTGGAAGGGCAAATTCTTCCGGCTTGTCGATCACCTGGAACGGTTCGAACAATCGGCGGCAAAGCTGCGGCTCAAACTGCCGCACGACCGCGATGAGATGACGGAGATCCTCTCGGAATGCGTGCGCCGCGGCAATTTGCGCAACGCTTTCGTCGAGATGATCTGCACGCGCGGCGTGGCGCCGCCCGGCGAACGCGATTTCGATGCCTTCACCAACAAGTTCTTCGCCTTCGCCGTGCCCTACATCAACATCGCCACCCCGGAGCAGGACGCCCGCGGCATGCATCTGCACATCAGCTCTGTTGAGCGCACCTCGACCCGATCGGTGGACCCCACGATCAAGAATTACAGCCGCCTCGACTTCATTGCCGCCGAGTTGGAGACCAACAATAAGGGTGCCGACCGCGCCTTGCTGCTGGACGAGGACGGCCACGTCACCGAGGGCCACGGCTACAACATCTTCGCGCTCTGCGACGGCGTCCTGATGACACCGCAGAACGGCGTGCTGGAAGGCGTCACCCGCAAGACCGTGCTGGAGCTTTGCAAGGAGACCAACATCAAGGCGGAACCCGGGCTCTTCACTGCCGATCAGTTGCGCGGCGCCGATGAGGCGCTGGTAACCAGCACCGCCGGCGGCGTCATCCCGGTGACCAAAATCGATGACCAGCCTGTCGGCGACGGCCAGCCGGGGCCGTTGACGATGCGTCTGCGCGATCTCTATTGGGCGATGCACGAGGATCCGGAATACAACACGGCCATCGACTACGCCGCCTGAACGCGGGTGGCGATGCCGCCGGTTCTTCGGTTGGAGCCGATCCAAGAAGTTGTTTAGTATTACAGTTGTTTTTATTGTCGTTTTTTGTAGTGGGAGATGGCGGCAGCGGCTTGGTGTCTTCGTCTCCAGAGGGACCAGAGGATGATATCGGAGGCTTTGTGGGGCGGCTTGAAGATCATGCGGGCGAGAAGGGTTCGGATTTCGGGGATTGAATGAACGAGGGCGGCGAGGAGTGTCAGGCGGCGATTGCCGGATTGGGACTCGTTTCGTTCCGTTTGCGGGATGCGGCGTGTCGCAGGTCGGCGGCGAGTTTGGCGGGCTCTGTTGCAAAGTCCGGCTGGTTGGTGACGTGTCTGCGTGATCTGCCGCGAGGGGTTGAGGCATGAGCGACTTCAAGGGTCGTCACTTCCGGGGGGAGATCGTGCTCTGGGCCGTGCGCTGGTACTGCCGGTACCCGATCAGCTACCGCGATCTCGAAACGATGATGACCGAGCGCGGCGTTGCGGTCGACCACTCCACGATCTATCGTTGGGTGCAGCGTTTCGCGCCGGAGATGGAGAAACGTCTGCGCTGGCAGTGGCGCCGGCCGCAGTCGCGGAGTTGGCGCATCGACGAGACCTACATCAAGGTCCGTGGCAAGTGGGCGTATCTGTACCGCGCGCTCGACAAGCTCGGGAACACGATCGATTTCTATCTCTCGGCGACCCGCAACACCAAGGCAGCGAAGAGATTTCTCGGCAAGGCGCTGAGAGGATTGAAGGAGTGGGAACAGCCCGAGGTGCTCAACACCGACAAGGCGCCGACCTATGCCGCTGCCATCGCGGAGCTCAAGGCCGAGGGGAAATGCTCAAAGGACACGAGGCACAGGCAGGTGAAACACCTCAACAACGTCATCGAGGCCGACCACGGCAAGCTCAAGCTGCCGATCCGGCCCGTGCGCGGGTTCAAGACGCTGAAGACGGCCTACGCCACGATCAAAGGCTTCGAGGCGATGCGTGCCCTGCGCAAAGACCAGGCCGGGATGTTCGCCCTTCAGGGCGGCGTTGTCGGCGAGGCCCGGATCGTCGAGCGCGCCTTCGGTCTCGGACCGTGCGCTCTGACCGAGGCCATGGCGTTGCTACAGGACCGTCTGGCCAGCGCAGAAACATGACGAAAGCACGATTGTCGTCCTGATCTGACTCACCCCTACGTCAGGTTTGCAACAGAGCCGGCGCCCGTGCGTCCGCAGGCGCCGCCTCGACGGGGGGCAAGGGGTTTGATATATTCAGTGGCCGTACGTCCGATCTCTCGGGAGGAGAAGGCACATTCGGGTTGCAGAGCGCATGGACGGCCTGCCGCGCATCGGCCTCGATATCATGGGCGATCTCGCCGACGAGCAGGACGTTGCATCGGACGGCGAGCGGGCCTTTCGGCTCGAGAACGCCGACAGCGACATCCCGCCGCCCGAGATCGCCGTCCGCGCGACGCGCGAGGCGGTGGGCGAAGATGCCTATAACAGCTGGCTGCCGCTCGTCGGTCTGCGCGACCTGAGGCGGGCGGTCGCGGACGGCATCCGCCGGGACGAAGGCCTCGACTACGACTGGTCGAGCGAGGTCATCATCACCAACGGGGTGCAGGAGGGGTTGCTCTCGACCCTGCTCGCGCTGCTCGACCCGGGCGATGGGGTGATCACGCCGGAGCCCGCCTATTCCGGCACCATCAACCGCATTCGTCTTGCCCACGGCGTGCCGTTGTTCGTGCCCTTGCGCGAGGAGCGGGGCTGGCGCCTCGACCTCGACGCGCTCGAACGCCAGGGCGCTGAGGGGAACGCCAAGGCGATCGTCTTCAACGCCACCAACATGCCGACCGGCGCGCTCTACACGCGGGACGAGCTCGACGCCGTCGCCGATCTCGCCAGACGGCGCGATCTGTGGGTCATCTATTCGGCGCCGACCTCGCGCCTCACGTTCGATATCGAGCGCGCGCCCAACATCGCCGCCTGGCCCGGCATGCGCGAACGGACGATCGTCCTCGACGGGGTCTCCAAGGACTTCAACATGACCGCGTGGCGGATCGGCTGGGCGGTGGCTGACAGGGCCGTCATCGAGCATATCGGCAAAGCCCACATGTATAACGGGACGCTCACCAGCGCCTTTGCCCAGGCCGGCGTCATCGCCCTGCTGAACGACCACGCGGGGGCCCACGAGTACGTGCGCAGATGCGCCGGCATCCTTGCCGAGCGCGGGCGCGTGGCCGCAGAGGGCCTCAACGGAATTCCAGGCCTCAGCTGCGTGCCGCCGGAGGGTGGATGGTGGTTCCTGCTGGACCATCGGGCGCTGGAGCCGGACGATGCAGCGTTCGCGCATGCCCTGCTCGAACGGGCCAACGTCGCGGTGACGCCGATGGGTACCTGGGGGCCGTCGACGGCTGTCGGGCATGTGCGCATCATCTTCGCCAACGAGCCCGTCGAGCGCCTGCGCGAGGCGGTTGCGCGCATCGGCCGGGCGGTGGCCGGGCTCACAGCCTGACTGCGTGTCGGTTTCAGGCCACTTTTCGGCAGATTATCCCGAGGCCCGCGGCAAGTTTCTGGACGCCTGCGCCGATGCCGGCGCGGTGCTGACCCACCATCGCAATCCGAACGCCACCGGGCCGGACGGCGGCGCGCTCTATACCGATGTGGCCCGGCTGGGGCCGGCAGATGCCGATCTGCTCTACATCGTCGCCTCGGCGACCCACGGCGTGGAGGGGTTTCTGGGCTCGGGCTGCCAGATCGGCTTCCTGCGCGAGGCCATCGTTGGCGAACGGCCGCAGGGGAGCTGCCTCCTCCTGGTCCATGCGATGAACCCCTATGGCTTCGCACATGCGCGGCGGGTGACCGAAAGCAATGTCGATCTCAACCGCAACTTCGTCGATCACGACCAGCCCTATCCGGAAAAGCGCCCGCCTACGACGCGGTCCACCCCTTGCTGCTGCCTGCCGACTGGGACGGGCCGGCGCGTGAGGCCGCCGACCGGGGCATCGCCGCCTACGTCGCCGCTCACGGATTTGCGGCGTATCAGAGTGCGGCCTCGGGCGGTCAGTACGCACATGCGGACGGCCTGTTCTACGGCGGCAACGCGCCGAGCTGGTCCAACATGACCTGGCGCCGACTGCTGGCCGAGCACGTGCCGGGACGACGGCGTGTCGGCTTCCTCGACCTGCACACCGGGCTCGGGCCCTACGGATACGGCGAGCCGATATTCCTGAGCTGGCCCGACATGGCGCAATACGAGCGGGTGCGCGCGTGGTATGGCGCCGACGTGACGGCGCCGGAGGCGGGAGACTCGACCTCGGCGGCGGTGCAAGGCGTGGTGGCGGCGGCCTTCGACGATCTCGAGTCCGATGCCGAGGTCACGGCCATCGCGCTGGAATACAGCACCATCCCCGTGGCTGACGTGCTCGAAGCGCTGCGAGCGGAGAATTGGCTCGATGTCCACGGCGACCCGGCGACGCCCATGGGCCGCACCATCAAGCGCGGGCTCCGCGATGCCTTCTATTGCGACGCGGACGACTGGAAAGAACTGGTGTGGGAACGCGCGGTCGAGATCGTGCGCAAGGGCTTCGCCGGGCTGGCGGGCTAGAGCAAGTCCGTCCTTGACGGACTCGCGACAGGCCGCGACCGCGGCCCGCCGCTCCTGCGGCGCCCTCGCGGAGGCGTCGGCCGGAGGCCGACTGGAGCTATGGCCAGAAGTTGGTGACGGGGTGAAGGGTTAAGGCGGCGTATCGTGGGGGTGATCGAGCCTCCACTTCTCCAACGAAGGAGTGATACGCCGTGAGTGACAATAACGTTTTGAAGCTTTCCCGGCCATCGACGTTTTCGGATCCGTTGACCGAGGTGCTGCGCGGCGGCGCCCGGTCCCTGCTGGCGCGGGCGGTCGAGGCGGAGGTTGCCGCGTTCCTTGATGGCCACTCCGAGGCGCGCACCGAAGAAGGCCGCCGACGGCTGGTGCGCCACGGCCACCTGCCCGAACGCGAGATCATGACCGGCATCGGCCCGGTTGCGGTTCGCGCGCCACGCGTTCGCGACCGCACGGGCCTGGGCGCCGACCGCATCCGGTTCAGCTCCGCGCTCCTGCCGCCTTATGCGCGGCGCTCGAAGAGCCTCGAAGTCCCGATCCCCGTCCTCTACCTCAAGGGCATCTCCACGGGCGACTTCGCCGAGGCACTGGCGGCCTTGCTCGGGCCGGACGCCGGCGGCCTGTCGGCCTCGATCGTCGCGCGGCTCACCGAGGTTTGGGCGGACGAGCACGCGCACTGGCTGAAGCGGGATCTGTCGGCCAGGCACTATGTCTACTTCTGGGCCGACGGCATCCATGTGCAGGCCCGGCTCGAGGACGATGCGCAATGCCTGCTGGTCATCATCGGCGCGACGCCGGAGGGTAAGAAGGAACTCGTAGGCCTCATCGACGGGGTGCGCGAGAGCGCCCAATCGTGGCGCGAGCTGCTACGTGACCTCAAACGGCGCGGGCTCGCGGTCGCGCCCGAACTCGCCATCGCCGACGGCGCGCTCGGCTTCTGGAAGGCGATCGAGGAAGTGTGGCCCCGGACCCGCAGCCAGCGCTGTTGGGTGCACAAGACCGCCAACGTGCTCAACAAGCTGCCCAAGAGCCAGCACTCGAAGTCAAAGCGCGCTCTCCAGGAGATCTGGATGGCCGAGACCGGGAACGACGCAAACAGCGCCTTCGACGCCTTCATCGAGACCTACGCCGTCAAATACCACAAGGCGGCCGCATGCCTGGTCAAGGATCGCGCGACGATGCTGGCGTTCTACGACTTTCCCGCCGAGCATTGGAAGCATCTGCGCACCACCAACCCCATCGAAAGCACATTCGCCACCGTGCGACACCGTACCGTGCGATCCAAGGGATGCCTCTCCAACAAGACCGCGCTCGCCATGGTCTGCAAACTCGCCCAGGCGGCACAGAACAGTTGGCGCCGCCTCGACGGATACAACCAGTTGCCCAAGCTGATCGTCGGCGTAAAGTTCATCGACGGAATCGAAGCCATCAGGCAAAAACCTCAAGCCGCCGCCTGACCCAAACCGTCACCAAGATTCGGATATAGCTCCGAGACGCCTTGGGAGGCCTACAAGAGGAACTGTGACATTCTGAAGGGCTTGTCCCAGGCAGAGAGTCTTGTTCGAAGAGGCGTGGCTAGTCGCGGTTTGGTCATTACGGACGGCTACCGCGGGGACTACGTCTGCTGGGCAGAAGCCCTAAAACGCAACGTCACCATAGGAACGCTACGAGAACTTGTAGACTTGGCGCGTGACCCAGACGAGGCCCTACGTCTTATGAAAATAAAAGCTGGAGTCCCTATGGGTGAGCACATTGTCCGGCGCCTACCTGATCGGGAGACTGATATCCTCGGATGGAAACTGCGTCTGATGGATACAGATGCGGAGTAGAGATAAAGGAAGAGGCCGCGCGGAATCGACTGGGTGCCTCTCGCCCAGGCTTGACAAGAGAGCAATCGGGTACCGACGTCAGAACCGGAGAACCGGATCGACCGGCATGAGCCTAAAGGGGTGACTAACCACTATATCTTGTGAACCAATGCGCCTCGGAGGCACAATTTGTGCCTTCGGTATCCCACAAAAAGCGGATCGGCTATGGCGGCGGAGAGGGTGGGATTCGAACCCACGATACGGGGTTACCGTATACACGCGTTCCAGGCGTGCGCCTTCAACCGCTCGGCCACCTCCCCGGCGGTGCGGAAAATAGGTGCGGGGCGGCGGTAGTGCAAGCTGCGGGCCGCTGTCCGGCCTTGCGGCGATTGCCGTCGTCGCGGCCGCCCGGCTGTGCCATGATGACCGGGCGCAGCAGGCGTCAGGAGTGTCGGACGATGGAGAAAACCTTCCAGTTCTCGAACATGCACCACGAGCTGATGGCCCGTGACGAGGCCTATGTTTACGGATGGCGCTACGAACCGCGGGTGATCTTCGAGAGCGGCAGCGGCATCGTGCTGAAGGACGTGGACGGCAAGGAGTATTTCGACCTCACGGCCGGCATGATGTGCATGGTGCTGGGCCACAGCCATCCGGAGCTGACCGAGGCCATCAGGTCGCAGGCCGACAAGCTGGTCCACCAGTCCTCCTGGTATTCCAATCCCTGGCTGATCGAATTCGCCGAACTGATCGCGAGCACGCTTCCCGGCGACCTGAAGATGGTCAATTTCGCCGTCACGGGCTCCGAGGCCAACGAGATCGCCATGCGGATGGCGCTCGGCGTCACCGGGCGCTACGACATCGTGTCGGTCATCCGCGGCCTGCACGGGGGCAGCCTGGCGGCCGAGGCCGTCACCAGCGTCGGCGGCGGCCGCAAGGCGCATCTCGGCCCGCTGATGATGCCGTCGCACCGCAATGCGATCTACGCCCCGCTCTGCTACCGCTGTCCGGTCAACCTCGAATATCCCGGCTGCAACGTCGCCTGCCTCGACCACAGCGAGGAGTTGATGGAGCACATCACCAGCCGCAACCTCGCATTGATCATGGCCGAGACCATCCCGGTGGCCGGCGGCATGGTGGTGCCGCCGCCCGAGTGGCTGCCGCGCCTGCGCGAGCTTGCCGACCGCTGGGGTGCGCTGCTGATGCTGGACGAAGCGCAACTTGCGCCCGCCAAGACCGGCAGCATCTGGGCCTTCGAACAGTATGACGTGATGCCGGACATCGTGTCGTTCGGAAAGGGCATGACCGCCGGCATGGGCATTGCTGGCACGGTGACGACGCCCGAGATCGCCGAGCAGGCGCGCGGCAAGGCCGGCCTGCCCTGGGGCGGCACCTATTCCGGCGACCCCCTGCCGGCCGCCGTCGGGCTGAAGCAGCTGCAGATCGTGCTCCGGGATAATCTGGCGGAACGGTCGGTCACTATGGGCGCCAGGCTTCGCGCCGGCCTGGAGGCGCTCGCGCGGAAATTCGATGTCGTCGGCGAGGTGCGCGGCATCGGGCTTTACTACCTGCTGGATATCGTCGAGACGCCGGAAAGCAAGCGGCCGGACCCGGCGATGGCGGAGCGCATCCGCTACAACGCCCTGCTCGAAGGCGTGGTCACGATCGCGGTCAAGAATTTCATCCGCGTCTGCCCGGCCCTGATCATTACGGAAGCGGAGATCGACGAGATACTTCAGCGTCTGGAGGTCGCCTTGCAGCGGTCCGTGGACGGGTTCCCGAGGGATCTGGACTATGCGGGGTCGAGCTCGCTCGCCGCCCGGCCCGCCATCGAAGCCGCGACCTGACATCCCGGCGGCGGCGACCGATTGCCTTCGCCGAACGCCGGACAGCCGGCCATGACATCGTTCCGGGAGGTCGCGGAAGCGGAGGCGGCGGGCGATATCGCGCTCGTCTATGAGGAAATCCGCCGGACTTACGCGGTCCCCTATGTCTCGTCGCTGTTCCGCCACCTCGCCATCTATCCGGGCCTCCTGCCCTGGGCCTGGCGCGTTCTGCGCCCGGCGCTCGTCTCCGGCGCCTTGCAGCACCTTGCCTGGCGGCGATCCGCACCGTCTGCCGCAGCTTCACGCGGGTGAGCCCGGTCAATCTTGCCGCCGCCGCCTGCCTCGCCCGGCTGCTCGGGCAAGGACGGTCCGGCGCGGAACCCGCGGTCGCGCGAACCTCATCGTGCTGACGGGACGGCGCTTCTCCGCAGAGGAGGCGTTCGCGCTGGCGGCCCATGGAGCGCACCGCATCGCCCTCGGCCTGCTCCACCTTGACGACATCGGCGCCGAAATCGGCGAACAGCCGCGCGCAGAAGGGACCTGCCACGGTGGAACCGAGCTCGATGACCCGCAGTCCCTGCAACGGTCCGGACGGCGAAGGCTCGCCGGTCGAGTCGCTCATCGCTTCCATCGCCTCATCGAGTTCGGGATCAGCTCGCGACTCTTCAGGGGCGAAAGGTTCACGCCCAACGCATGTGACCCTTAAGCGTGGCGTCAAAAAATGTCTTCAGTTGCCTGGGGAGTCTCAGGCCGATCTCGCATCTCGTCGTCCCTGTAAACCAACTGAAACGTATTTTCGAGAATTCCCAGCCAGAGTTTGCGCTGTTCAGACGGCCATACCGATCCCACTCTTGGTAAACGGCCGATCAGCCCCTTGATGATCGGATCAAGTTCAGGAGGAACGTCACCGTCATCACCCCCGCCGCCGCCGGTGTTCCGAGACGAGGAATCGACTGTAGCTGACGGCTCCGCAGGAGCAGGCTCGGTAGGCGACGGGAATGCCGGTTCAATAAAGGCGCCGGTCTGCTGATCGATGAACTGCGCCACGTCGGCCGACTTGGTAAACGTCTGACGTGCGCGCTCAGCTTGCTTGGGAGCCACACCAAGATTCGTCACCATGCGTTCCAGCGCGGCGGCTGGCGGGAGAGCGTTTCCCTTGTATGTTTCATACATCTGCCGAAACAGTTCGACCTTCAGAAAGGCCTGTGATTTCGCCTTGTCTGACTTTTGCGGACTAAGCGCCTCTAAGCCCAGAGTGGTCAGCTTAACGTGGCCGCCTCGTTCAGTTTCAATAAGGCCGAACAGCCGTGCAGCCGAATAGCGCGAACGGAACGTTCCACCAGTCACGCTCTGACCCAGCCACGCGGCCAACTGGGTCGCCTCACATTCGAGCCCGGCCCTCTCGTTGATCACACGAGCGATCTCAATCGCACTGCCAAGATCACTGTATGGGAACTCGATGGTGGACCGTTCTCGCCTCTGCCGTACGGCTTCTGTTTCTCCGACGTCGCTCCCCATCTTGATGCGCCCGACCTCATCTGTGCCCATTTTCAGGCTCCTTCTGCCCGTTCGCAGTCAAATTCCCGGGCACAACATACCAAATGCACACGCCCGCGACAAGAGATAATGCGGGTGTTCGCATTATTTTCGCAGGCAGTGGCCAAGAGCTTGCAAATATCTACGGAAATCGGTATTATGCGCATTCCAAGATGCTGGAGAGGACCATGACTAGAAGAGTTGCGAGCCCTCGCCGATCACGCCGGGCGTCGACGAGGGCGAGGACAAAAAGCAGGGGCCGCTGCCCAGTTCCCGTATGAAGCAGGCAGCGGCCCCAAATCGGCCCTCTCCTTGGAGGAGGCGTGGCAGAGCGGTCAAATGCAGCGGTCTTTAAAACCGCCAGACTGAGCAGGTCTCGTGGGTTCGAATCCCACCGCCTCCACCACTGCCAAGGCCGACATGTAGATAGCATGTCGGCCTTTTCTTTTGAATCAATCTTTTGCCACCACGTCGCTACAGCCATTCGAGCGATGGTTGACCGTTGTCTTGGAGAGAGTCTTGACGTCGTGGTCTTCCCACCTCTTCTCCCTAACACCGGACAACTGGGTCGTTCCCGCCGTCCTCTGAGGCGCGCCCCGATCTTGTCACCGGGTAGTGAATGGAGTCCGCCCGGCGTTACCCCCGCAACCGGCGTTCCTTCGTCACCGTCTCATAGGCGGCGTTGATGGCGGCGAGGCGGTCGTTGGCGAGCGTCATGAACTCTTCCGGCAATCCCTTGGAGACCAGCCTGTCGGGGTGGTAGGTGCGCACGAGGTTGCGGTGCGCGGAGCGCAGCTCATCGTCCGTCGCGCCCGGCTCCACGCCGAGCACGGCATAGGCGCCCGCCGCTCCCTTGCTCCCGTCCCTTGCCGGGCCTGCCCCGGACTGCTGTCCAGTTCCGGCGGCGTGGCGCGCGCGGACCGACGCCATCTCGTATTCGCCGAGGCCGAAGATCGCCCCGATGCGCGCGATCATGCCCTCCTCCGCCGGGTGCAGCTCCCCGTCCGCGGCAGCGATGGCGTAGAGCGCATCGACCACCTCGACCAGCAATTCGGGCTTCGCGGCGAGCGCGCTGCGCACCTGCTCGGCATAGGCCTCGAAGCCGTCCGCGCTCCGCCGGGCCTCGTTGTAGAGGTCGGAGATCCGGCCGCGTTCGTCGGGGTCGAACGGGAAGAGCCGCTGGAAGGCGCGGATTTCGTCCCGCGTGACCGTGCCGTCCGCCTTCGCGACCTTGGCGGAGAGCGCGATCACGCCGAGCGCGAACACGGCGCCCGGGTCCGGCGCCTCCGTCCCATCGGCGATGGCGCGGTTGCGGCTGCGGTCGATCAGGCCGTGGCCGGCGGCCGCGCCGATCAGCGCGCCAAGCGGCCCGCCGAGCGCGAAGCCGAGAACGCCCCCGACGATCTTGCCGATGATGGCCATACGCTGCCCCTGCCCGCCCCGGTTCCCGCCAGACTATCCCCTTGCCGGGTGGGAAGACAGGCCGCCGGCGGCAGGGCCAATGCCGGAAGAGGGAGCCCCTGGCGGTGCGTGGGTTTGACGGTGCCCGCTGCCCGTTCTCAGGTCGTGCACCGGCCCGGTCCGGATTTGACATCGTGCCGGCTCGGGACCGAAGATCGGAGGGACAAAATCCGATGGGGTTGCGATGTCGGCAAGAATGTTGCGCACGGCCGGGATCATGGTCTTCGCGACGGTCCTGATCGTTCCTGCGTCGAGTCAGCTGGTTATGATGTTGGCGGTGGTCAGCGGCGCTACAGAGCACGACATGATGGGATTCATAGGGTTTGTCCTTGGTGCGTTCATCGTGATGTATTACGTCTTTGTGGCCTGCGCAGCCTTTGTCTTCCTAGCAACGAAACGGCTGTTCAACGCGTTCGACTATCGGTCCGCCGATCTAGCGATCGGGACGTTGTTTGCCTTGCTCGTGTTCATCCCTCCTCTCGCGCCTCCGGCTTGGCTGTGGTTCTCGATCCTTGCGACCGGTTTCGGCAGACAGGTCGGTTCGCTCCTGTGGCAGGCGATCGGCATCATCTATCTGGTTGCCTCGGTACTGATCGCCGGCGTGACGCTGGTGGCCTTTGGAATCATCGAGGTTCCCTATTTCAACGAGTTCCTTGCGTTTAGTGGGCTGGTGCTGCTCGTCGGCTGGTTCTGCCACGGCATCTGCCTGATCCTCGGTGCCCGCGAGATGGCCGGGAGCGGTCCGGCTGTATCCCGATGACCATCGGCTGCCGTCGCAACGGCGATTCGCGCCGGCCCAATTGCACAGTTTCACGCGGCCCCTTTTTCTCGGCGATTCGAACCCCCGTAATTCGGCGGATTAGGGCTGTTTCAGAGGCACGTTCCGCAGGATTTTTCCGTCGCGCGCCAACTGCCGCGCTTCTTCGACAGCTACAATGACTGGCGCCTACACTCCGCGCTCGCATACCAACCCCCCAAACGCTTCGAGGAGGAACAGTCCCGCAAGCCGGTCAAAGTCGCCGCATGAAACTGTCCGACCCAAGGGCCCACTCCACATGACATCTCCGGAGGGTTGCGTCCGGAGAGGAACGGGGCCGCGAGCCCCTCCCGATCTCGGGCGATTGCCCTGCCGCCGGCGGACCCGTCTTGGAAAGCGCCCGGCAATCGGCTTCAATCGGGCGGGCCCCGTCCGGGCCGGGAGACGCGAGCCGATGCAGCCGCATAACATGCTCTTCATCATGTCCGACGAGCACAGCGCCGGGGCGATGGGCGCAGCGGGCCACCCCTTCGTGCAGACGCCCAATCTGGACGCGCTCGCGGCGCGCGGCACGCTCTTCGCAAACGCCTATACGCCCTCGCCGATCTGCGTGCCGGCCCGTGCCGCATTTGCGACCGGGCGCCATGTCCACGAGACCGGCAATTGGGACAATGGCCACCCCTATGACGGCAGCGTTCCGGGCTGGGGCCACGCATTGCAGGCGGCGGGGCGCACCGTGCTGTCCATCGGCAAGCTGCATTACCGCGACGAGGCCGACCCGACCGGCTTCGACACGCAGGTCCGCCCGATGCATGTGGTGGGCGGCAAGGGCGACATCTACGGCGCGATCAAGGACCCGATGCCGATCCGCTTCGGCGGCGCCAAGTTCTCGCGCGAAATCGGCCCCGGCGAGAGCGGCTATACGCGCTACGACCGCGCGATTGCGGACGAAGCGGTACGCTGGCTGGCGGAGGAGGCCCCGGCCGGGGACGGCCCCTGGATGCTGTTCGTCTCCTTCGTCTGCCCGCATTTCCCGCTGATTGCCCCGGAGCCGTTCTTCGCCCTCTACGACCCGGCCGACATGCCGCTGCCGAGGGACTATCGCCGCCGCCCGCGCCATCCCTGGATCGAGGCCCATGCCGAGGCCCAGCCCTATGACAGCTTCTTCAACGACGAGGCGCGCCGGGTGGCGATCGCCTCCTATTACGGGCTCTGCACCTTCCTCGACGACAATATCGGCCGCGTGCTGGCTGCGCTGGAGGAGGCCGGGCTCGCCGGGAACACCCGGGTGATCTACACCAGCGACCACGGCGAGAATCTCGGCGTGCGGGGGCTCTGGGGCAAATCCAACATGTATGAGGAAGCCGCGCGTGTGCCGATGATCGCGGCCGGGCCGGATGTGCAGGCCGGGCGGGTCTGCAACACGCCGGCCTCGCTGCTGGACGGCCACCCGACGATCCTGGAATGCGTCGGCCTCGATGCCAATCCTGCCTTGCCGGGCCGCTCCCTCTGGACGCTCGGAGAAGAACCCGAACGCGCCGTGTTCAGCGAATACCATGCGGCCGGCGCGGTTTCCGGCTGCTTCATGCTGCGGCAGGGCCGGTGGAAGCTGATCCACTACGCCGGCTTCGACCCGGAGCTTTTCGACCTCGATGCCGACCCCGAGGAGCGCCGGAACCTGGCCGCAAGCGAGCCCGGGACGGTCGCCCGGCTGATGGCCGCCATGCGCGAAGTCTGCGATCCCGACGAGGTCCACCGCCGCGCGCGCGCCAGCCAGCACGCGCTGGTCGCGGCCCATGGCGGGCGCAGCGCCGTAATGCAGGCAGGCGCGTTCTCCGGTACGCCGGCTCCCGGCGACAAGCCCGTCTTCACGGCCTGACCGTCCGCAGGCGGAGTCATCATGATCCTCCTCGACTCGATCACCCATGTTGAGCCGGCCCATCGCGGCCGGGTGGTGCTGGCCGGCAGCCATGGCGGCGCCTATTGCGCCGGTGTGGCGGCGAAGGCCGGGCTGCGTGCCGTGATGCTGAACGATGCGGGCTTCGGGCTCGACCGGGCCGGCGTCGGCGCGCTTGCGCTGCTCGACGGCATCGGCATGGCGGCGGTTGCCATCGACCATATGAGCGCGCGCATCGGCGACGGCGTCGACATGGCCCGGCGCGGCACCCTGTCGGCCGTCAACGAGGCCGCCGCCCGCGCCGGCTGCCGCATCGGCATGGGCGCCGGGGACGCGGCCGCTCTGCTTGCGGAAGCCCCGGAGCCCGCAGGCGCCCTGCCGCCGCAGGAGGAATCGCGCGTGGCTTTGGCGCCGGGGGTGGTCGGCCTCGACTCGCTCTCGCTGCTGGAGGCCTCCGATGGCGACAAGGCGGTCGTCTCGGGCAGCCACGCCGCCCTGCTGCGCAGCAATCCGGGCTATGTCATCCACCATGTCGTGCGCGCCGTCGTCTGCCATGACGCCGGTATCGGCTGCGACGAGGCCGGCATCGGCCGGCTGGAGCCCTGCGCCGATATGGGCGTGCCGGCCGCGGCCGTGGCGGGCGAAAGCGCGCGCATCGGCGACGCCCGCTCGCTCTGGAACACTGGGCGGCTTTCCGCCGCCAACCGTCTGGCCCGCGCCACCGGTGCTGCGCCCGGCATGACCGTCCCCGAATTCGCGGAGCTTTTTACATGACCGACCGGCGCAACGACCCGACGCGGCGGATGAACGGAGGCCGCGCCGTCGCCGAGATGCTGAACGCCTATGGCGGCGCGCCGATCTGGGGCATGGCCGGTTTCCAGCTCCTGCCCTTCTACGATGGCGTGCGCGAACTCGGCATGACGCACACGCTCATCAATGACGAGCGCTGCGGGGCCTTTGCCGCGGACGCCTGGGCGCGCGTGACCGGCCGGCCGGGCGTGGTCGATGC
The DNA here is from genome assembly GCA_965261985.1 of Alphaproteobacteria bacterium. Taxonomy (GTDB): domain Bacteria; phylum Pseudomonadota; class Alphaproteobacteria; order Bin95; family Bin95; genus Bin95. The sequence goes on along the minus strand of OZ253490.1, from coordinate 241,115 downwards.
GACGCTCGGCCCCGGCGCCACCAACCTGCTGACCGCGCTCGTGGAATCGCTGAATGCCGGCGTGCCGATGATCGCCGTGATCGGCGATGCCAACCGGGCGCATGCGTGGAAGAACATGACCCAGGAGACCCGCCAGATCGAGATGCTGGCGCCGGCGGTGAAAGAGGTGATCCGGGTCGAGGTCGGCGAGCGCATCCCGGAGCATGTGCGGCGCGCCTTCGCGATGGCGACGAGCGGCCGGCCGGGCCCGGTCATCCTCGACGTGCCGGAAGACATCGCGCATGGCGAGTTCGATTTCCGCGAGGAAGCGCTGCATGTGGACGAGGCGTGCAAGCGCATCCCGTCGCTGCGCTGCCGCCCGGACGCGGCGGCGGTGGAGCGCGCGGCCGCCATCCTAGACCGGGCCGAACGGCCGCTGCTGCTCGCCGGCGGCGGCATCCATCTGTCCGGGGCCTGGGACGCCCTCCGGCGCTTCGCCGAGGGCCACGGCGTGCCGGTGGCGCACACCATGTCCGGCAAGGGCGCGCTCGCCTGCACGCACCCGCTCTCCGTCGGCCTGTTCGGGCGCTATGACCGCATCGCCAACGGGCTGATCGACGAGGCCGACGCCATCGTCGCGGTCGGCTGCAAGCTCGGCGAGATCGCGACGAAGCGCTACACCCTGCCGCCGGCGCATATCCCGCTCATCCACCTGGAAATCGAGGCGGGCGAGATCGGCCGGGCGGCCCGCGCGCATGTCGGGCTCTGGGGCGACGCCGCGGCTGGGCTCGACGACCTGGCGGCGGCCTGCGATGCACGCATCGACCGCAGCGCCTGGACCGGCGAGGCCGCCCGCCGCCACGCCGCCTGGCGCGAGGGCGCGAGGGCCCGCTATGAGAGCGCCGAACGCCCGGTCAACATGGCCCGGCTGGTCCACGCCATCCGCACCGCGCTCCCCGATGACGGCATACTGGTGGCCGACGGCGGCTTCGCCGGCCACTGGACCGGGCTGCTCTACGACACGAGGCAGGCGGGGCGCACCTATATCGCCGACCGCGGCTTCGCCTCCATCGGTTACGGCCTGCCGGGCGGCATGGGCGCGGCGCTGGCTGCGGGCGACCGGCCGGTGGTGGCGCTCTCCGGCGACGGCGGCTTCAACATGACGCTCGGCGAGCTGGAGACCGCACGCCGGCTGGGGCTGGGCGTCACGGTCGCGGTCGTCAACAACGCCGCGTCCGGCTATGTGAAGGCGCTCCAGCACGCCATGTACGGCGCGCGCTACCAATCCTCGGACCTCTGCGAGACCGACTATGCCGCCGCCGCCCGCGCGCTCGGCTGCCACGGCGTGCGCGTGGAGGACCCCGCGGACCTCGACGCCGCCTTCGCCGAGGCGCTGGCCGAACGCGACCGCCCGAGCGTCGTCGATGTCGTCGTGACCCGCGACCCGGCCCAGATGCTCCCCGGCATGGACAACCGCACCGCCGCCCCGAAGATCGAACAAGGCGACCGGATCGCGTGAGGATGGGCCGCTTCCCTGTGGACGCGGCCCTGCTTCCGGTGCAGGCTAGGGCGGCAGCAATACGGGCGACAGGCCGCAACCGCATTTCAGTGATATGCTCAGCAATATAGCGATTGCGGGATTCAAGAGTTTCGGTGCCAAGGTCTTGGTGCCGCTCGGTCCGCTCAACGTTTTGATTGGGGCGAACGGTTCCGGCAAGTCCAATTTCCTCGACGCGTTCTCCTTTCTCCAAGCCTGTGGTTCCGATAAGCTTGCCGATCATGTGTCCCGTCATGGAGGTGCCGATAAGCTCCTTCATTTCGGTTCCCGAAATACAAAACAATTCTCTGTACAAATTGCCTTCGAAGAAGAAGGAAATTATTCGATCAATTTTCATCCGACTTCCGATGACACTCTTTATATGGGTAAAGACTATACATTCGGTTACGTGGGAATTTCCAAGTACCAAGATTTGGAACTAGATCGACAACGAATGATGGATCGGCTTCAAGCTTGGCGCCTGTACCATTTTCACGACACAAGCTTCCATTCACCAATGAAGAAAACCGCGAAGTTGCATGACAACCGGTTCCTCAGGCAGGACGGTTCCAACCTTGCGTCCTTTCTCTACCTCTTGCGGGAGAGACACGAAACATCCTACCGGATGATCCGGAGTACGATTGGTCAGGTCGCGCCATTCTTCCACGATTTCGCCCTGGAGCCCACGGCGCTCAACCCCGATACCACCCAGCTCGAATGGCGGCACAAGAACTCGGACGCCTATTTCGACGCTTCCTCCCTCTCCGACGGAACCCTGCGGTTCATGGCGCTGACGACGCTGCTTCTCCAGCCGGCGGAGCTCCGTCCGGGCATCGTCCTTCTCGACGAGCCGGAACTGGGCCTGCACCCCTACGCCATCGCCATGCTCGCTGCCATGCTGCGTTCCGCGTCCACGGAAACCCAGATTGTAGTGGCCACGCAGTCTCCGGGCCTGCTCGACCATTTCGAACCGGAAGACATTCTGGTCGCCGAGCGTGTCGCGGGTGAGACGCGCCTCAACCGGCTGGAAGCCGAGAAGTTACAAGTTTGGCTGGAAGACTACAGTCTCGGCCAGCTTTGGGAGAAAAACCATTTCGGAGGGCGGCTGACGAGCGATCCGGCGGGAGCGTAACAAGATGGGTCGCCTCCATGTTTTCGTGGAAGGACAAACGGAACAGACATTCGTAGAACAGCTATTGCGCGATCATCTTTGCAGCGCAGGCTACTACAGTATCGAGGCGCGACTTTTGGGCGGGGTTCCCGGTTGGCCCAAGGTGCGGCGGGACATAGAACGCCAACTGAAACAGGACCGGGGAAGCTCGGTCGCTGTGATGGTCGACTATTACGGCTTGCCGCAAACTGGCGGCCGAGTCTGGCCGTGCCGTGGGGCATCGCAGGGCCCGGGTCCAATCGAGTCAGCCTTGTGCAACGACGTGGCTTTACGCATGGGAGCAGGATTCGACCGGGGCCGGTTCCTGCCTCTGGTGATGATGCACGAATTCGAGGCAATGCTGTTCAGCAACTGCGAAGCGTTCGGGAAAGCAATCGGGAGGTGCAACATAATTCCCGACCTTCAACGGATCCGGGATAGCTTCCCGAACCCGGAAGAGATCGACGACTCGCCGGAAACGGCGCCGTCTAAACGCATCGGGGCATTGTTTCCTGGCTATCAGAAAGTCTTGATGGGCAATCTGGCCGCTCTCGAAATCGGGCTGGACCGCATTCGGGCCGAATGCCCCCATTTCCGAAACTGGCTGGAGCGGCTGGAAGCGCGCGCAGGTGATGCGCCGTGAAGCAGTTTCCGTCGGGTCCGCAATCGGTCTAGGCTGAGGCTCGCCGGATAAGAGGGGGGAGAGCCGGATGGCTGGGGGTTGCGACGACTATTGGCGGGAGACGAGTGTGGCGGGGGTGCCGGTGCGTTATTGCCGCTGCGGCACCGGCAGCCCGGTCGTGATCCTGCACCACGATATCGGCTGCCCGGACCGCGCGGACTTCGCCCAGGCGCTTTCGGGGGCGCACGATGTGCTGATGCCGGTCCATCCGGGTTTCGGCCTCGGCAGCGAGCGGGCGGAATGGATGCGCAGCCTGCGCGACCTGGCGGTGCTCTATCGCGGCCTGCTCGCCGGGCTCGGCATCGAGCGCGCGAGCCTGGTCGGGCTCGGCTTCGGCGGCTGGGTCGCGGCGGAGATGGCGAGCATGGCGCCGGCGGATGTGGACCGCCTGGTGCTGGTCGGCGCTATGGGCCTCCAGCCGCGCGAGGGCTTCATCCTCGACCAGGCGCTGATCGGCTATATCGACTACGCCGAGGCCTTCTTCAAGGACCCGGCGGCCTTCGATGCGGTCTACGGACGCGAGCCGACTACCGACCAGCTCGAAGCCTGGGACATCTGCCGCGAGATGTGCTTCCGCATCGCCTGGAAGCCCTACATGTACAGCCAGACGCTGGCGCCGCTGCTGGGCAGCGTCACCGCGCCGGCGCTGGTGGTGCGGGGCGCGGAGGACGAAGTGGTGCCGGCGGACTGCGCGGACCAATACGCCGCCGCCCTGCCGAATGCCCGCCTGGAAACCGTCACGGATTGCGGCCACGCCGTCGCGCTGGAGCGCCCGGAGGCGCTGGCGCGGCTCGTTCTGGACTTCATCGGGGAGTAACGGCCGATGCATCTGACATATTTCACCGAGCAGCCCATGTCCACTTACCCGGCGGACAAGGGCCTGGAGTTCGGCGCGACGGCGCTGATGTTCTCGAACCGCTATTTCGACCCGGTGGACGGGAGCCGCCTCTACAACGAGTTCCTGGAGCAATATCTCTACGCCGAGGAAGTCGGCGTGGACGGCATCATGCTGAACGAGCACCACAATGCGCCGTTCTGCATGCAGGCCAAGGCCAATATCTTCGCGGCGATCCTGGCGGGCATGACCGAGAAGGTGAAGATCGTCATGCTCGGCAACCCGCTGCCGCTGTCGGAGAACCCGGTCCGGCTCGCCGAAGAGCTCGCGATGATCGACATGATCTCGAAGGGCCGCCTCGTTTCCGGCTTCGTGCGCGGCGGCGGCCAGGAGCAGCTCGCCGCCGGCGTCAACCCCGCCTACAACCGCGAACGCTTCGAGGAGGCGCACGACCTGGTGGTCCGCGCCTGGACCGAGACGGGCCCCTTCCGCTTCGAGGGCAAGCACTACCAGAACCGGGTGGTGAACCCTTGGGCGGTGCCGCTCCAGAAGCCCTATCCGCGCGTCTGGGTGCCGGGCGTCATCAGCCGCGAGACCATCGTGTGGGCAGCGCAGCAGCGCTATCCCTATATCGCGCTCAACACCTCGATCGCCGACACCAAGAAGATCTGGCAGGTCTATGACGAAGTGGCCCTGGAATGCGGCTACGAGGCCGGCCCCGACAACCGGGGCTACCTGATCCAGGTCCATGTCTCGGACAATGAGGAGAAGGCCATCGAGAACGCGCGCCAGTTCCGCTGGATGCAGGGCGAGTTCACGGGCCTCGCGCATCCGGTCTGGTCCACGCCGTCCGGCTATTCCTCGCCGCGCAACCGCCGCGCCTTCGTCGAGTTCGCCGCCGGGCGCCGGCCCAATCCGCGCGGGCAGACAAGCTTCGAGCAGCAGATGCAGGACCTGCGCATCATCGCCGGCACGCCGGACACGGTGGTGCCGAAGCTGCGCCGTATCCTGGAGGAGACGCGGCCCGGCATCCTCGCGCTCTGGGGCAATGACGGCACCGTCAGCCAGGAAGATTCGATGACCTGCATCCGCATGATCGGCACCGAGGTCTTCCCGGCGATCCGCGAGATCGCGAAGGAGCTGGACCTCAAGAGCCCCTTCGAGGCCGACGCCCCGGTCTCGATCAAATACTCGACCGACCTGAAGGCCCCGGCTGCGGCGGCGGAGTAACCTCCCGGCGGGTCTCAAGGCCGCTCGATAACCGCCTCGGAGAAGCGGCGCATGTTGACCAGCGCTTCCTCGCGCTCCATGGCGCCGAAGGCGGTCTGGCAGAGCAGGTGGCCGACACCGGCTTCCGCCAGCGCGGCAACCTGCTCGCGCACGCGGGCGGGCGAGCCCCAGACCGAGCCCGTTTCCATCGCCTGCGCGACGGCCTCACCGTCCGGCACCGAGGGGTCGCTCATCGCGTTGAGCATGGCCGGGTCGATCTCGAAATCCGGCGGGTTGAGCGCGGCGCGCAGATGCATGATATGGGCGCGGGTGGCCACGAGGTGGGCGTATAGCCGGTCTTCGGCCTCGGCGTCCGAGTCCGCCACATAGACATTGCGCCAGACCGCGGCGTCGCCCAGCAGGCGGGCCCGCTCGGCGGGCGCATGGCCGCCGGCCTCCAGCCCCTCGGCATAGAGCTTCCAGCGCGCCGGGATCGCCTCCAGCGGCAGGCGCGTCGTGAGCACCGGCAGCCCGGCCTCGCCGCATTCCTGGAAGGAGGCGGGCGAGATCGCCGAGCGCCAGAGCGGCGGCCCCGGCCGCTGCACCGGGCGCGGGCGGATTTCCGGCATCTCGAATTCGTGGAACGCGCCCTTGTGGCGGAACGGCGCCTCGGTCCAGACCCGCTCCAGGATGGAGACCGTTTCGGCCATGCGCGCGCGGGAATCGCCGCTGCGCAGGCCGTAGCCGATGAACTCGTATTCGTTATAGACCGTGCCCTTGCCGATGCCGATGTCGATGCGGCCGCCGGAGAGGTTGTCGAGCAGGGCCAACTGCGTCGCCAGGCGGACCGGATGGTGGAACGGCGCCTGCACCACGGCGAAGCCGATCCTGAGGCGCGTCGTGCGCATGGCGAGCGCGGCGGCGAAGGTGAGCGCATCGCAATAGACGCTCTCGCCGGTGAAATAGTGCTCCGTCAGCCAGACATCGGAAAAGCCCGCCGCCTCGGCGGCCTCGGTCAGCGCGATCTGGTCCTGGATGCGGTCCCGGTCGGCCTCGGGCGCCGGAGAGGCCGAGAGCGTCAGCCAGCCGAACTTCACGCTGCCGTCTCCGGACCCAGGCCCGTCATCGCCCGTCTTCCCCCGATTGCCGCCCGTGCGGCTTTGCATTTCGCCGCCGGCTGGATTATGGCAGGGGCAACCGCCGCGCGGAACGCGGCGAATCATACCGGTGGCGGCGTTGTGCGCCGCCGCGAGGGAACGGGAGGGGGCGCTTCCCCATGACCGGCACGAATATGCGCAAGGTGCTCTGCGTTCAGGGCATGCCGAAAGCGGGCCTCGACCTGTTCGCGGCCCGCAGCGATATCGAGGTCGAGATCGTCAATGAGGGTCCGGAGTTGGACCTGAAGGAGCATCTGGCCGACATCCACGGGATCACGCTGTTCGGCACGAAATACAACCGCGAGCTGATCGACGCGTCGCCCAGGCTGGAAGTCTGCTCGCGCTTCGGCGTCGGCTTCGACTCCGTGGATGTGGCGGCGCTGACCGAGCGGGGCGTGCCGCTGATGGTCGCCGGCACCGCCAATTCGGTGACCGTGGCCGAGCACGCCATGTTCATGATGCTCGATCTCGCCAAGCTGGCGCGCACCTACCATGCCGGCGTGGCGGCCGGGAATTTTGGCGTGCGCAACGAGTACCGGGCGGTCGATCTCTGCGGCAAGCGGCTGGTCGTGCTGGGTTTCGGGCGCATCGGCTCGCACACGGTGAAGCGCGCTCTCGCCTTCGAGATGGATGTGCAGGTCTATGACCCCTATGCGGACCCGGCAGCCGTGCGCGCGACCGGGGCGGAGCCGGTGGACGGTCTCGACGCGGCGCTCGCGGAGGCGGATTTCGTCACCGTGCACTGCCCGAGGAACGAGGAGACGTACGGCATGATCGGCGCGGCGCAGCTCGCCCGCATGAAGCCGACCGCGATTATCGTCAACACGGCGCGCGGCGGCATCGTGCATGAAGGCGCGCTGATCGAGGCGCTGAAGAACCGGACCATCCTGGCGGCCGGCCTCGATGTGTTCGACCCGGAGCCGCCGCTCCCCGGCAACCCGCTCTTCACCATGGACAATGTGCTGCTCTCGCCGCACTCGGCGGGCGTGACGCGCGAGTCGATGGACCGCATGGCCATGGTGACCTGCCAGAACGTCATCGACGTCTTCGACGGCAAGCCCGTCCCCGCCCATGTGGTCAACAAGGAAGTCCTCGGCTAAGGAACGCAAAAAACATGCGCAAGAACAACGTCCTCGAAACTTGGAAAGCCGGCGGCGCGGTCGTCAATGGCTGGCTCGCGATCCCGAACGGCTACTCGGCCGAGGTCATGGCAAGCTGCGGCTGGGACAGCGTCACCATCGACCTCCAGCACGGCATGGTCGATTACACCGCCGCGGTGCCGATGCTGCAGGCGATCTCGCTTTCCGACGCCACACCCATGGCGCGGGTGCCGTGGCTGGAGCCCGGCATCATCCAGAAGCTGCTCGACGCCGGCAGCTACGGCATCGTCTGCCCGATGATCAACAGCCGCGCAGAATGCGAGCTGCTGGTCTCCTGCTGCAATTACGCGCCCAAGGGCTCGCGCAGCTTCGGGCCCATCCGCGCCGTCATGTATGCCGGGGCGGATTACGGCGAGCATGCCAATGACACCGTGCTCGCGATCGCGATGATCGAGACCCAGCAGGCGATCGACAATCTGGACGCCATCCTCTCGACGCCGGGGCTCGACGGCATCTATGTCGGCCCGTCGGACCTCTCGCTCTCGCTCGGCCATGCGCCGCAGCTCGACACCGAGGTGCCGGAAGTGGTGGCGGCCATCGACACCATCCTCGCAGGCGCGAAAAAGCACGGCGTGCCGGCCGGCCTGCATTGCGGCTCGCCCGAATACGCCGCGCGGATGTTCGAGAAGGGCTTCCAGCTCGCGACCATCGCCAATGACAGCCGCCTGATGGCCCAGGGCGCGATGGCCGCGGTCGCCGCGCTCAAGGGCAAGATGGTAGACAGCAACATTTCCGGCAGCCCTTACTGAACATGGAGCCTCGCCGCGCCCGCTATTCGGCGGGCGCGGCGGGCCGTTCGTTGCGGCCGACGATATAGGCCTCGAGGAAGTCCATCTTGCCTTCGAGCCGACTCAGCCGGTCGCGGATTTCGCGCATTTCCTCCTCGAAACTGTCCATGCGGGCCTCAAGCCGGTCCATGCGGGCACCGAGACTGCGCTCCACGCCATCGATACGGGCACTGAGCCCGCGCTGTCCTTGCAGGATGAGTCCGGCAAGCGCAATGCCGACGCCGAGGATTGCAATCAGTTCGGGGGTCAACGATTCCTCCCCGGCCGCACCCTGCCAGCCGTCGGGCCACCTTGCCGCGCCGCCGGCCGGCAATCAAGGAGTTTTCGCGACCGGCGGCGCGCTCTCCTATTCCGCCTTCCTGCGGTCCAGCAGGGCCGCCGCGAGGCCGGCGAGGCCGGGGGCGGGCAGGCCTGCGGCAAGCGCCTTGTCGCGCGAGCGCTCATGCACCGCGACGCCCAGCACGGCGAGCGCTACGCCCCACATGGCGCTGAGCGAGGCCGCGGCGGCCAGGATCGCCGGCGCGTCCGCCGGGTGCGCCACCACCGTCCAGGCGATGGCGGCCATCTGCAGCCCCCAGGCCGCCGTCACCGCATAGCCGAAGGTCGGCCGCCAGCGGCGCACATAGGCATCCTCGGCGCGGGTCTCGGCGCGCAAGGTGGCGTTGACCTCGCGCCAGGCGGTCTGGGCCTCGCGCGAGCGCGCCTCGGTCTCGATGCGCCGGTTCGCGGCGTCGAGCGCGTCCGGGGCGACCCCGCCGCTGCGAAGCACGCCGTCCACCTCGCGGAGCGCTTCGGCGGCGGCGTCCGCCGCCGGGTTGTCGAGCGCCTTCAGGCCGGCGCCGGCGAGTCGCGCGATGAGCGGCAGCCCGATCTGGGCGAGAAGCGTTGGAATCATCGTTTGCATTACCTCCTCGGTTGGGGCCCGGGTCCCGGTCAGACCCGGAAATTGCTGCGGGCGCGGCCGAGCCGCGCGGTTCGCCGCCAGTCATTGCGCGGCGCGGGGCTGCGCGGGGCGAGCCGCACCGGCTCCGCCAGCAGCGCGCCCGCCGCCGCATCCAGCCCGTCATCCGGGCCGTCGGCCTCCGGCCGCCATTCCCTGAGTTCGCGCAGGAAGGGCGTCTTGAACACGCTTCCATGGGCCGAGAGCACGCCCGCGGCGAGCGGCGCATCGAAGGCTTCCAGGATTCGTTCCCGCTTCGGCCGGCTGTTGTGCCACTCCCGCACCGTCGCGCCGTGGCCTTCCCGGTCGAGCACGCGGCGCAGGATGCCCGGCAGGAATTTCCCGAGGCCGTTCGCCTCCACATAGACGACCGGCAGGAAGAGCTCGCGGGCATGCGCGGCCACCTGCCGGCAGAGCTGCGTCGCCGCGTCCTCGGAGCCGCCGGCCGTCTGCGTCATGTAGGCCACGCGGTGCAGCCGCTGCCGGCCCAGGTCGTCGGTGAAGACCGCTGCCAGCACATTCGCGTCGCCCTTGTTCTCTTTGCCGTAGGCGGGGTCCCACCAGCCGGAGGCCGAGACCAGCCGCCGGCCCTCCAGCCGCAGCACCGGCTGCCCGCCGGCCTCGCTGTATTCCAGCCCGCCTTCGTAGCGGCGCAGCCATTCCGCGTTCAGCCGGCCCTCGACCGACTGCACGGGTTCGAGCAGCATCTGGCTCGCAAAGCGCGCGGGCCCCGCATGGCGGCGGATCGTCTCGATCTCCGCCGGCGGGAAGCGCTCCGGCCACGCATGGTCGGTAAGCGGCTCCTCCAGCCGGCGGAAATCCTGGAGGAAGGCCCGCTCGTCGCCCTCCTCAGGCCGCGGCTCGCTGGCGTAGATGGAGTAGTAGCTGTGCGGCGTGCCGCTGTAGATATTGAAGCCGCCCGGGCTCATCACATAGTCGATCTCGGAGAGCCGGGCGCGCAAGTCGGCCCGCTTCGCCGGCGTGCCGCAAGTGTTCGGCACCTCGACGTCGTCGCAGATCACGACATCCGCATGCGCCCCGGTGATATTGGCGCCGATGCCGCGCGCCAGCAGCGAGGGGTCGCGCGAGACGCTCTCGCGGGGAACGGTCAGCCGGTCGGCCGCCCATTCCTCGGCGAGCCCCGGCCGGAGCGATTCCGTATCCGGGTGGCGTTCCAGCACGCGGCGCACGGTGCGCACCGTCTTGGCCGCGAGCGGCGTCTCCGCTGCCAGCACCAGAATGCGCCGGTCCGGATTGCATTTGAGCATCCACGCGGCCAGCAGCCCGAGCAGGGTCGATTTGCCCGCGCCCCGGAAAGCCAGCAACAGCATCCGCCGCGTGCCCTTCGCGATCCGCTCGTCGAACCATCGGGCGATGCGCTCGTGGAGCGCCGGCATCGCCGTCTTCTGGCTCCGGTTCCAGGCATCGAGGAATGAGAAGAAGGTCGCGTCCATCGAACCTCCCTTGAAGATTGGCAAGAAAGAAGAACTCCCCCCGCTTGCGGGGCGAGGCCGGGAGACGGGCCCGTTATCGCCTGAGCGCGTCGATCTTCTCGGCCAGCACGGCAAGCGCGCGCGTATTGGCGACGATCACATCGAGCACCTGCTGGCGGCCGCGCGCGTCCCGTTGCAGCAGCCAGGCGGCGAGGCCCCAGCCGAGCGCGAGCGGCCCGTATTCGGCGAAAACGCGGAGCGTGAGCGTGTCCAAGGCCAGGCCCCGTCAATTGGGCCGCCGCCGCAGAGAACGCGGCGCCTCGTCTCCAAAGGCGGCGTTCCAGCGCCGCCGCCGCGCGGAACGCGGCGCCTCATCTCCAAAGGCGGCGTTCCAGCGCCGCCGCGTCTCGCGGGGGGCCAACAGCCCGCCTGCGCGCCCGATAAGGCCGAGCCGCCCCTGCCGGTCGGCATGGGCGCGGTCGGTCCGGAGCGCGGCGAGGCGGCGCCCGGCGGCATCCCCGGCATGGCGGCCCTCCAGCTCGCTTTCGGCAGCGAGCCCGCCCAGCAGCGCGGCGGCGGACCCGCCGGCGGAGCCGGTGCCGGCCGCGCCGAAACGCGCGCGGGCGCGCGCGAGCGCCTGTTTCAGCCGCCGGCGGCGCAGGCGTCCCTGTTCGGCCGTGCCGGCCCGGACATCGGCGGCCTGCGCGTTCGCTGCTGCGCGGCGTCGGGACGACGCCTCGGCAGCGGAGGCTTCGGCCAGAAGGGCATTGCCGGCCGCCAGGGCTACGGGAAGAAGTGCGCTCATATGTCGGTCACCTTGAGTTCGGTTGCAGCGGAAAGGAGGTGGAAGGGAAGCGGGGTCTCGTCCTCGATGCGCCAGAGCGGGGCCGAGCCGTCGCGCCGCCAGCCGCCCGCGCCGAGCGAGACATCGCCGGTGAAGGGCTCGTCGCCGAGTGCGGCGCGGCGCAGCCCGAAGCCCGTGTCGCAGCGGAGCGCGCGCGTGCCTTCGAGGCGCAGCACCACGCGCACCGCCCGGTGCGCCACGCCCTGCATCGCGCCGCGCGCAAGCTGAACGCCGGGAGTGAGCGGCTCGACCGCATGGGCGAAGGCGAGGCCCGCCTGGAAGGCGCGCGCCGGGGCGTCCAGCAGGATACGGCCGCCCGAGACCCGCAGCCCCGAGAGCGCCCTGCCGTCCGCGACGGCCGCGACCTCCCGGCCTTCGAGATGGGCGAGGCCGCCCCAGGAGCGGGTGGGCCGGGCGGTATTGCCGGCGACCGCGGCGTCCACGCCCAGCGCCTCGTCGAAGCATTCGACGGAGAACAGGCCGTCGCGCTCTACCAGCGCGTAAGCCGCCCCGCCCGCGACCGCCGCCGAACGGAACGCGCCGTCGGTCTCGAGCCTCGTCCAGGCATGGACGCCCTCGGCCCGCCAGGCGGTGAGCGCGGCGATCGAGCCGTCGCCCATGACGACCGACAGCCGCCGCGTTGCGCCGTCCCAGGACAGCTCCGCCGGTCCCGCGAACAGGTGGCTTGCAAGCAGCGCCAGGTCCTGCGCGCGGTAAGCGAGTTCCGCGTCGGCAAACAGGAATTCCCGGAGCTCCCGCCCGTTGCGGGCGAGGAACAGCACCGCGCCCTCGACATCGACCGGCCGGACGGCGCGGTCGGCGGGCGAGCCGATGCGCGTCTGCCGGCGAAGCTGGATCGAGGCAGGCGTCAGCGGGTCGCCCGAGACGGTCCATTCCGCCCCGGAGGTGAACACCTGCAACTGCCGCCCGGAAACGACCGCGCGCACCGCATTCGCCTGGTCCGCCAGCAGCGGGAAGGCGATGGCCTCGTCGTCGAGCCCGGTGCCCGTGTCGAAATCGAAGAAGGCGCCCGAGCGCGAGAGCCAGAGCCGGTCCGGCAGCGAGCGCCCGCCGCCGATGACCAGCCGGTCCTGGTGGAACACGACCGAGACCGGCCAGCCGCGCCGGGGCGAGAAGGCAGGCTCCCGCCAGTCCGAGGTCGCCGCTGCCCCGCCCGCGAGCGCGCCGACGATGTCGGCATCGGCCTCCGTGGCGGAAACGACACTTGCGATCCGGACCTCGTCCGCGCCGATCCGGAAGGCCTGGCCGGCATCCTCGGCCGCGAAGACATCGGTCGAAGCGGTTATGCGGACCTGCCCGGAGGCCCCCGACGGCGTGAGCGTGACCGAAGGCGGGGCGTAGCGGTGGTAGGGCTGCATCGACCGGCCGGCGCGTTCGGCCCATTCCCAGGGCGCGATCCGCCAGTCGGTCTCGGCGCGGCGCGTCACGGTTTGCGGCGGGTAGTCGGGGTGGACGACCAGCATGGTGTCGGCGGTCTGCGTCCAATTGAGCTGCTCGAGGTCGGCTTCCCCCCAGGGCGCGGCGAGGAGAGCGGCCCGGACGCCGTTCCTGTAGATGCGCAGCGCCCGGTCGGTGAACAGCAGCAGGTAGGTCTCCTCGGCGTTGAACTCGAAGGCGGCAAGCCGGCCGGGGCCGGGCGCGGCCTCGATGAAACGGAGCCCCGGCCGGCGCGACAGCCCGCCCGTGGCGTGGACCACGACATTGCGGAGCCGGCGCGCGCCGTCGCGATAGGCGGCGAGGTCCACCCGCCCGGCGAGGCGCGGCGACAGCTCGCCTGCGCCGAAACCGGTCTTGAGCGTGTTGATCCGGGTCATGAACGTGCCTCGATCAGCGGGAAGCGCGCGGGGGCGGGCGCCGGGTCGTGGAGGGTGTCGGTGCGCCGGGCGCGGCGGAGCGCGGCCTCGGCGAGCCGCGCCAGGGCCTCCGCGCGCGAGGTATTCTCCGTCACCGGAAGGCAGAGGGCGGCGGCGAGGCCGGCGGCGAGCGCATCCGCGAACCAGGGCGGGAACTCCGCCTCATCGGCGCGGAACAGATAGGCGAGCCGGACCTCCGGGGGCTGTGCGTGAAGCCGGCCGGCGGCGATGCGCCAGTCGGCCCCGCGCCCGCCCTCCACGGCCAGCACATTCAGGAAATCGGCCGGCAGCCGGAAGACATGCGCGAAGCCCGGCAGCGGCGCCTCGTCCACGGGGTCGAGCGGAGCCTCCGCCGTGGCGAAGCGCCAGGCATGGCCCGCGATCAGCGTGTCGCGGAGCGTCGGGTAGAGCGCGGCGGCGGTCCGGGCCTCGAGCACCGGCTCCGCGAAGTCGGAAATCGGCAGCGCCCCGAGCCGGACGAGCGCCTGGCTGGCAATCTGGACGGCGGTCAACGCCATGAAGGCGGCCTCCTTTCAATTTTCGATGAATGACGCCTGAACGGGAAAGAACCCTCCATGCAGGGGAGGACAGGGTGGGGGTCTTCCTTTCGGCCGCGCTGTTGTTGCCGGCCGGGAGGCCCCCCACCCTTCCCTCGCCCCCCAACAAGGGGGGCGAGGGTTTTCCTCGCGGCGTCAGGCGGCGATCACGCCGACCCGTTCGAGCGCCCGGATGACGGCGTTGACCGCCGCGCGCGCCTGGGCATCGACGGTGGCGCCGCCGGCCGCGTCTGCGACCGTCGCCTGGGTCTCCCAGTCGGTGGTGAAGCCGACCGCGACCCTGCCGTTGCGGTTCGACGAGACGCGCACCAGCGCGGCGCTGTCGCCCGCGCCGTTGAGCGCCAGCATGTCGCCGGGGCGCAACAGGTCGGCGGCGGCGTCGAAATAGCCGGCGCCCGTCATGTCGCCGTTCGCGTCCTCGGCGGACTTGTAGTGCCAGAAGGTGAAGCCGTTGGCATAGGCCAGCACGGAGAGGTTTGCGGATTTGAAAGCCATCGTTTCGCGCGAGTCCCTTTCGTTGCGGTCAGTTTTCGAGGCAGCGCATGGTCACGACGCCCTCGGCGTCGATCGACGCCGCACCCTGGCTCATCCAGTTGGCGACGAACCAGGCGGCGCGGTCGCCGTGCCAGGTGATGTCGGTGGTGACCTCCGCGCCGGCAGCGTGGCCGACCGCGCTCTTGTGGTACCAGTGGCAGAGCCGGACCGAGTCCTTGAGCGTCAGCCCGGAATGCGGCAGCCAGAGCGTGCCGAGCCAGCGCTTCGCCTGGGTGCCGCGCCAGGGCAGGTCTTCCGCCCCCACATAGTCGGCATTGGCGAATTCCTCGATCTTCATGAGGTCCGACCACTGCTTCCAGCCGATAACGGCCGTGCGCTCGCCGTCGTCCGGCACATCGGTCTGGCCGAGCATCTCGAAGGCGGTGAGCACCTTGGCCTTGGTCAGGCCGTCCGTGTCGGCGCCGGCATGGTTGGTCGAGCCGTCGAGCGCGGCGGCGATGAGCTGGTCGGTCTTGCGGCCGAGCGCATAGGCGCCCGCCTTGGCGACCGTGTCGCGCTCGCCGCCGCCGATCTTGAGGTCGTCGAGCCGGTCCACCCACTCGCCGGCATAGTAGTCCCTGAGCTGGCATTCGACTGCGGCGTGATCGACGTTCATCACCGGGATCTGGCCGTGCCGGGCCTTGGTGGCGGCGGCGCCGCGCCCGACCTTGCGAAAGGTCACGCTGGAGCCCATGACGCCGCGCCGGGTTCGCACCGTGTCGCGGAGCTTCGAGCCCTGGCGCTGGTAGGCGTTGTGGACTTCGCCTTCGAACGCCTTGATGAAGGAAGGGGAGAGATCGACGGGCATGGTGCCTGTCCTCCTGTGGTTCGTTTCAGGTTTTGTGTGTGCGTGTACGTTCCGGGCCGCGTCAGCCGTCGTCGTCGTCGCTGCCGGGATAGAGGCGCCGGTAGCCCTCCATCACGCGGGCGACGACGGCCGGGTCGCGGTCGCGCCAGTAGCGCGGGTCGCCCTGGAGCCGGCGCAGGCCGTCGAGCGTGAGCGCCCCGGCGGGACGGTCTCCGCCATGGCCGCCGAGGCCGGGCTCGCCCGTATCCATCAGGCGCTCCAGCGCGGCCGCGCCCTCGACGGAGCCGGTCAGCGCCTCGGCCACGCCGGCGGGCAGGTTGGCCGCCGCCCAGGCCTCCATCTGGCCCTTCGCGCGCCGCCAGCCGTCCTCGCCGCCATAGCGGTCCGCGAGCCGGCTTTCGCGCTCGGCCCGCTCCAGCTCGCCCGCAACCTCGCCCGCCAGCGGCAGCAGCAGCGAGGACGCCATGTCATAGACGAGCTGCGCCTGGGCGTTGGTGAAGCCGGCTTCGTGCATCCGCCGGTTGGCCTCGGCGTCCGGGCCGCCGATCGACCCGTCCAGTTCGAGCGCATAGTCCTCGGGGCCTGCGGGTGGGCGGTCTGCGGAAGCGAGTGTCCCGTATGCGCCGACCAGCTCGTCGAGCCGGATGCTGCCGGCGTCCGCGTCCCAGAATTCGTCCGGCAGGCCGTCGGGGCGAACCGGTTCCTCGATTTCGGTCTCGATGTCGGTCTCGGTGTCCGTTTCCACTTGTGTCTGTCTCCTCGTTTTGTCGGAAGGAAGGGTCGAAAGGAAACGGGCGGCCCCCCTTTCGAGGAGCCGCCCGCAAAAAAGGCAGTCGGGGCGCGGGGGTTCAGACCATGCCCGGCAGGAGATCCGGCGGCTCGAGCAGGGCCGGGGGCACGCCGAGGCGGGCGCCGAGCCAGCGCGCGGCGCGCGCGGTATCGACGGCCGCCAGCGCCTCCGGGCCGAGGCCCGCCACCGCGCCGAGCCAGGTGAGCACCGCCCCCGCCTCGCGCCGCCCGGCCGCCTGGGCCAGCGGCGAGCGCAGCCGAAGCCCGGCCTCGCGCCCGTCCAGCGCGAAAGCCGGCACCTCGCCGCGCCGCGCGAGAATCGAGAGCGCGCGCTCGATCAGCGGCGTCAGCAGTTCCGCCTCCAGCCGCCCGTAGGTCGCGCCCAGCAGCCTTGCCGTCTCCGCCGCGCGCTCCAGCACCTCGGTCGCGGTCATGGCCGGGCTCGCGGGCTCCGCCAGCCGGTCGGCGAGCAGCGCGTGGCGGATGCGCTTGCGCAAATCCTCCAGCACGAGCTGCGAGACGTCGAAGCGCCCCGGCGCGGCCAGCGGCGTCAGCCCTGCCGAGCCCACCGCCTTGGGCATGACCGCGCCCGGCACCAGCTCCACCGTCGAGGGGTCGAGCACGCCGTCGTCGTCGGCCTGCCAGATGCCGGTCGCGGCGATGGAGGCGTTCTTCAGGATGAGCTCCACCACCTTGTCGGCGGTCTTGATGTCGGGCAGCGCCTTCATCACCGGCGAGCGCCCATAAACCTCCCCCGGCGCCTTCAGCCAGCGGAAGCAGATAAAGGGCGAGACGGCGAACCGGCCCTCGGCCAGCATCTGCGCCGCCCGCCCGCCGCCGCCCTCCAGCACGGCGCGGTAGCGGTGGCCGCCAGCCTCCGGCGCCACGCACTCGACCACGCCGAACGGCCCGTCCCCTGCCAAGGCGGGCGCGCGGGGAAACCGGGCGCGGAGCGCGGCGAGCCCGAGCTCGCGCCTTCGCCACACCCGGTCGAGCCGGCCTTCCGGGCCCTCCTCCAGTACGGTCTCCGTCAGCGGCACGGCGGTGAAGCGGAAGGCCGAGGCCTGGCCGAGCGCGCTTTCCTCGAACAGCAGGCAGCCCGTGCCCAGCACCACAAGGTCGAGCAGCGCCTGGTGCATCTCGACCGCAAAGGCGGAGCGGTCGAGATGGCCCTGCACCGTGCCCGCCGCCGCCTCCAGCGTCTCGGAGGCGTCGGGTCCGGCCTCGCTGCCCGGCTCGAAGCCGACCCAGCGCTGGAAGGGCGGCGTGAGTTCGGCGAGCAGGCTGGCGGCAAGCTGGTCCGAGGCGTCGGCGGCGGTCGCGTCGTAGATGCGGGCTGCCCCCTCCGTCCCGTATGGCAGGGCATGGGCCGCGCAATCGCGCCAGAGCGCCTCCCAGGGGCGCCGCCGGGCCTCGGCGCGGCGGTAGCCTTCGAGCAGCGCCTCCGGGTCCGGTGTTTCGGCAATCATGTTTGTTCCTCTCATGTTCAAGTGCATCTTACACCCGGTTTCCCGTTTGTCAAGCAGTTTGAGGAAATATTACCTATTTCGGAGCAGGAAATCGTGCAACTGGCCCGGCGTCAGCACCCGCCAGGAGGCGATTCCGAGCACCCGCTTGGCCACCTCGACGCAGGTGGCGGGCAGCAGCGGGGCCGGCCGGACGCGCCGCTGCCGCTGTGTCTCGACCACGGTGAAGCCCCGCTCGCGGTAGAAGCCGGCAAGGTCGAACCCGGCAGACACGGGCTGCACGGCGACATCGGTATAGCCGGCCAGCGGATCGACCGTGACCCAGCGCCCGGCCTCCTCCAGCGCGACGAAGCAGTGGCGGAAGCCCGGCCTGAGCAGCCGCAGCCAGCAGAGGTCCGCCTTGCCCGAGAACACCGCGAGCGCCCGCCCGCTTGCCGTGCCGGAACCGCTATCCCCCGATCCGCCGTTCATGCCGGGAGGCCTTGGATTTGCGGCGGCGCCAACGCCGCCATCTCTATAGTTCGCCGCGTTGCGCGCGGCGGCGCAGACGCCGCCTTTCGTACGATTCGCCGCGTTGCGCGCGGCGGTCCGACGATGCCCTTGGCGCGGAACAGTTCGTCGAGCCGCGCCATGCCTTCCTCCCAGAGCCGGGCGAGCGGCCCGTGGCCGGGCGCTTCGAGGCGGCGGCCGAACCCGGCCAGCACCTGCAAGTGGCGCCGGGTGAGTCGGCCGGGCTTTACCAGCCGGCGCAGGCAGGCCAACATGTCCAGCGGTGTGCAGGGCCGGCCCCGCCCCTCGTGGCCGGGCGTGCCGCCGTCCTCGACCATGAGGCGCCAGGACATGAACCAGAACCAGGCCTCTTCGGCATTGTTGAAAGGCTCCTCGCCGGCGCGCGGCGGCGGCGTTGACACCGTTTCAAGTACTCGCCGCGTTGTGCGCGGCGGCGCCGCCATCTCAACATTTCGCCGCGTTGCGCGCGGCGCTGCCATTTCAACGGTTCGCCGCGTTTTGCGCGGAGGGGTGAGATCGGGAACAGGCATGAATCCCCCTTTATGTTTCTTGTATGTTCCGATTTGCAAAATGTGTTCATTTTCCTAGTGCATGTCAAGCGGAATTGTGCGTAAATGAAAACCATGCTGACCCATTCCGATGTCTGGGCCGCGCTCGACGCGCTGGCGGAGCGTCACGGCCTGTCCGCATCCGGCCTTGCCAAGCGCTCGGGCCTGGATTCGACCACCTTCAACCGCAGCAAGCGCACCACCAGGGGCGGGCGGCCGCGCTGGCCCAGCACGGAGAGCATCTCCAAGGCGATGACGGCCACCGGCTCCGGCGTGTCCGGGCTGTTCGCCGACCACCTTCGCCGCGAGGGCGCGCCGGTGCGCACCATCCCGGTGATCGGCCATGCCCAGGCGGGCGCCAACGGCTATTTCGACGATGCCGGCTTCCCGGTGGGCGCGGGCTGGGACGAGGTGGCCTTCCCGGACCTGCGCGACCCCAACGCCTATGCGCTCGAGATCCTGGGCGACAGCATGGAGCCGGTCTATCGCGACGGGGACGTCGTGGTGGTGTCGCCGGCGGCGAGCCTCAGGCGGGGGGACCGCGTGGTGGCGCGCACCCGCGAGGGCGAGGTGCTGGCGAAATGGCTCGGCCGGCTGAGCGCGCGCCGCGTCGAGCTGCGCTCCTTCAACCCCGAGCATGAGAATCGCATGCTCGCCCGCGAGGAGCTCGACTGGCTCGCCCGCATCGTCTGGGCCAGCCAGTAGCGGCCCTGCCGGCTTCCCCCTGAATAGCCTCCCCTCCCTGCAGGGAGCCGCCCCATCTTTCTCCCCTCCCAGAGGGAGCTACCGGATTCACACATCGTGGTTGATGCGGTATCCGCGTTGTATGGCTCGGAACTGATAGAGGCCGTGGAGCATGACGACGGGACCGGGTTTTCCATAGTATCCGGTCCATCCTCCGAGGCGTGCGCAGACCCATGCGGCGAAGGCGAGGGAGCCTTTGGGATGGGGGTTTTTCTGTTTTTCGGTCTTGCCTTCGAGCGTGGCCGAGACGGCTTCGAGAGCGGGCCGGTCTTCGGCTTCGAAGACGTCCCGGAGCGGTCGTTTGGCGCTGCCGTCGCGGTCCTGGACCATCTGCATGCAGGAGACGCCGGCCACGAGGGTCATCGCACAGAGCGTCCTGAAGGGGGCGGTCTCCATGGAGACGCTCTCGATGTCGAAGCCTTTGGACTTGATCGTGCGGAACAACTGCTCGATCACCCAGCGTCGGCGGTAGAGTTGCGTGATCCAGCGCGCCTGCTCGAAGGTTTCGATCCGGTGGCCGGTCAACAGCCGCCAGTGCGCCGGCGTCACCCCGGGCGGGGGGTCGATTTCGCGCGCCTCGACAAGGAAGACGGGCTGGTGCGCCGCCACGCCGGGCGCCACAGGCCTGTTCTTCGGGCGTTGAAGCGAGACCGCGCCGAAGCGCACGGCGATGCGGGCCTCGCGCTTCTTTTGTCCGGGACGGGCCGGCAGGTCGATCGCATGCTCCTTCTCCGGCCTGTCGGCCAGGCTGGAAAAGAGCTTGCCCGCCCCCTCCGGGACCGCCCGGTCCTGCGCGGCCCGGACCAGCACCTCCACACCTTCGGGCCTGTCGGCGAACATCTCGTAAATGTCGCCCTCACGGTCGGCGACCGCCGTCACCCACGCCGCGCCCGCCGCCGCCAAACGCCCGCTGGCCCGCAGGCCGTCGATCCAGCGCTGGCTCTCCTTGTCGCAAAGAGCGCGGCTCTTCGCACCCTTGCCCCGGCCGCCATGGCGCTCAATGATCCGGGCATCCACCAGGCCGAGCAGGGCGCCATGCTCGCCCTCAACCGCAATCGTGGCATGGCCGACAAGGCTGTTGCCCCGGCCGTCGTCGCGGAAACTCGTCGTGTCCCGGATCGCCAGAACATCCAGCCCGGCAACGCGCGACGCCGTGCCCGCCGCTGCCTGTTCCACAATCTTCTCCACCGTCACCTTGTCATTCCGCAGAAACCGACCGATCCGAACCTCGCCTGCTCGGCTGCCCCCCAGCCGCCGGATCGAAATACCCCGTGGGCCGTGCCTGACAAGACGATCATGCAAAAAACCACACGACCGGTCCACTCGCCGGTCCCCAAAAACCGCCACAGCGCCGACCATGCTTCTTCCTCTCTTGAAAAGGCCCGATCTCCATCAAAACCAGCGAATCACAAAACCCTCAAACCGCATACTCGGATCATGTCCCGTGGAGTGGTGTAAGAGCCTGGCGTCCGAAGCGGTATCCGGCGGTTAGGGCCGGGACGCTCAGGCAGCCACAGTGGGCAGCTTGACGGATAGATTGTCGCTCACGGGAGCGATGGATTCCAGAGACATGTATCTCCTTGCGACGGCCCACTCGCCGTTCTGCTCGAGGAGGATGGCGCCGACGAGGCGTGTGATAGCGTTCTCGTTGGGGAAGATGCCGACGACGTTTGTGTGTCGCTTGATCTCGGCATGGAGGCGTTCGATGGGGTTGGTGGAGTGGAGTTTGGTTCGGTGCTCCCTGGGGAAGGTCATATAGGCGAGCACATCGTGTTCGGCTTCGTCCATCATGGCGGCGAGCTTCGGCACCTTGGTCCTGAGTTGGTCGGCGACCTGACGCCACTGGGCGCTTGCGGCCTCGGCGTCGTCCTGGACGAAGGCGAAAGCGACGAAGGCGGAGGTGATGCGCCGTCCCTGCCTGCCGGCATGGGCGAGCAGGTTTCGCATGAAGTGGATGCGGCATCTTTGCCATGTGGCGCCAAGGATACGGGTTGCGGCGGCCTTGAGGCCCTTGTGGTCGTCGGAGATCACCAGCTTGACGCCCTTGAGCCCGCGCTGGACCAGGCTACGCAGGAACGAGGTCCAGAAGGTCTCGGCCTCCGAGGCGCCGATCGCCATGCCGAGCACCTCGCGGCGGCCCTGGTCGTTGACCGCCACCGCGATGGTGACCGCGACCGGGACGATGCGCCCGGCCTCGTGCATCTTCACATAGGTGGCGTCGAGCCAGAGATAGGGCCACTCGCCCTCCAGAGGCCGGTCGAGGAAGCCGTGGATCTTGTCGTCGATCTCGCCGCACAGCCGCGAGACCCCCGCCTTCGCGGGGGCAGGCTCTGGCTCTTCGAGATGCCCGACATCCCCATCGCCTGCACCAGGTTATCGACCGAGCGGGTGGACACGCCCTGGATGTAGGCTTCCTGGATCACCGCCGCGAGCGCCTTCTCGGCCATCCGCCGGGGCTCCAGGAAGCCGGGGAAGTAGCTCCCCTTCCTGAGCTTCGGGATCTTCAGCTCGACCGTACCGGCGCGGGTCTCCCAGACCCGGTCGCGATAGCCGTTGCGGTGGTTGATCCGCGCCGGCGTCCGCTCACCGGGAGCTGCGCCGGTCAGGCCCTCCACCTCCAGGGCCATCAGCCGTTCGGCCGTAAATCCGATCATCTCGCGAAGCAGGTCGGCGTCCGAGGTCTTCTCCAGAAGCCGGCGCAGGGTCATCATGTCTTGGGTCATCGTGGTTCCCCTTCGGGTCAGGTTGGTTTGTGACGACCCAACCCTAATCCGGAACCGCGATGGCCTCCGCTGGGGATAACCGGCTCGCCGCCGCCAGACTCATGACGGTCGCAGCGGCGAGCCGGTTATCCCCAGCTACCGAAGGAAGCCAAAACTCCTACACCACCTCCAGGGACACGACCCGGGCCGGTGCGCAGAGCCGTGGCCTGCTTGCGGTGGCGGCGATTTACGACGGGCATCGTCGTACGGATGCGGCGCGTTTTGCGGGTGTGGGGCTGCAAATCGTCCGCGACTGGGTCATGCGCTTCAACGCGGAAGGCCCGGACGGTTTGCTGGACCGCAAGGCGTCGGGTCCGCCATACAAGCTGAGCGAGGAGCGGCGCGCGGCGTTGGCCGGGATTGTGGAGAGCGGTCCGGACCCGGCGATCCACGGCGTGGTGCGGTGGCGGCGCTGCGACCTGGCGCAGTGGCTCCGGGAGCAGTTCGGCGTGTCGTTGGCACAGACGACGGTCGGGCGGGAGTTGCGCCGGATAGGCTACGCCAAGCTCTCGGCGCGCCCGCGCCACTATGCCCAGGACGAAGATGCCTTGGCGGCGTTCAAAAAAACTTCCCCGAACGCCTGAGGGAGATCCGCACCAGGCTCGACGACGGCGTCGAGCTCGAAGTCCGGTGGCAGGACGAGGCGCGTGTCGGACAGAAGAACAAGATCGCCCGGCGATGGGCCAGACGCGGCACGCGCCCGTCAGCGCCCAAGGACCGGCGCACGACCTCGGCCTATATCTTCGGAGCGATCTGCCCGAAGAAAGGCAAGGCGGCAGGCCTTGTCATGCCCCGGGCCGACACGCATGCGATGAGTGCGCATCTCGCCGAGATCGGCCTCGCAATAGACCCCGGCGCGCACGGCGTTGTCATCCTCGACCGGGCAGGATGGCACACCTCCTCCAAGCTCGAAGTCCCCCACAACATCACCCTGATGGCGCTCCCGCCCCGAGCGCCGGAACTCAACCCGGTCGAGAACATCTGGCAGTTCATGCGCGACAACTGGCTCTCAAACCGCGTCTTCCAAAGCTACGAAGACATCCTCGATCACTGCTGCCATGCCTGGAACAATCTCGTCTCACAGCCAGAACGTATCGCCTCTATCGGAACACGAAAATGGGCCCATCGGTTCTAAACAAAGGCCGTTGGTATGAGAACTCAGCTTCGGGAACTCATCGACATGCTTGAGGCGCTGGTCGAGTGGATTGCGTCGCCCAAGGCCGACCCGAATACGAGCTGAAGGCTATCGGCTCTCACCAGGGAATCGTGCGGCCCTGCCAGTCGAGGAAAGTGCCGGACTGGCTGTCGGTGAGCCGGTCGGCGATGCGGCGCATGCCGCGCGCGCTTTCGTCCGGCGTCACCGGCGCGGCGGGGCCGCCCATGTCCGTGGCGACATGGCCCGGATGCAGGATGGCGACCCGCGCCCGGCCCGCAAGTTCCAGCGCGACCGTGCGGGCGGCCATATTGAGCGCGGCCTTGGAGCTGCTGTAGGCGTAGCGCCGCACGCCCGCAGCCTGAGCGATGGAGCCGAGCTGGCTCGTGACGAACACGATCGTGCGTCGCTCGCTTGCAGCGACATGCTTCGCGAACGCGCCCGCAAGCGCCACCGGCGCAATCGTGTTGACGCGCAGGCAATAAGCCCACTCGTCGGTGTCCAGCGGCCGGGCGAGCGAGCGGGTGTTGAGCGAGTCCACGCCGACGTTGTTCCAGAGCATGTCGATGCGCTCGTCCCGCCAGCGCTCGGCGAGTGCAGCGATGCCGTCATCGTCGGTCACATCGAGGCGGGCCGCGTCGGCGATGCCGTCGAGGCCGGCCAGCGCCGCCGGGTCGCGGCACACGGCCAGCACCCGCCAGCCGTCGGCGAGATACTGGCTTGCAAGGGCGCGGCCGATGCCGCGCGCGGCGCCGGTAATCAGGGCCGTCGGCACTGGGCCGTGACTTCGATCTCGATCTTCATCGCGGGATCGACCAGGCCGGCGACGACGACCGCCGTGGCGGCCGGCCGGATATCCCCGAACACTTCACCGAACACCGGCATGAGCGCGGGGAAATCGGCGGCATCGGTCAGGTAGTAGGTGACGCGCACCACGTCTGCAAAGCCGGCGCCGGCCTCCGCCAAGGCGGCCTCGATAATGCCGAAGGCGAGGCGCGCCTGCTCGGCCGGGTCGTCCGGAATCGCGCCGGTCGCAGGGTCTGCGCCGGTCGTGCCCGCAACATGCACCCAGCCGTCCTGCACCACGGCGCGGGAGTATCCGGCGGCCGCCTCGTAGCGGCCGCCGGAAGAGATCAGCCGCCGTGTCACGCCGCGCGTTCGATGGCCATGGCCGTCGCCTCGCCGCCGCCGATGCAGATCGCCGCGACGCCCTTCTGCGCGCCGTTCTTCCGCATGGCGTTGATGAGCGACGCCACGATCCGCGCGCCCGATGCGCCGACCGGGTGGCCGAGGGCGCAGGCGCCGCCATGGACATTGACCTTGTCGGCCGGCAGCCCGAACTCGCGCATCGCCGCCATCGGCACCACCGCAAAGGCCTCGTTGATCTCGTAGAACTCGACCTCGTCCTTGTCCCAGCCGGCCTTTTCGAACAGCTTCTGCATCGCGCCGACGGGCGCGGTGGTGAACCAGCGCGGTTCCTGGCTGTGCGAGGTATGGGCCACGATGGTCGCGAGCGGGGTCAGGCCCCGGCGTTCGGCCTCGGACCGGCGCATCAGCACCAGGGCCGCAGCGCCGTCTGAAATAGAACTGGAATTGGCCGGGGTCACCGACCCGTCCTTGGCGAAGGCGGGCTTCAGGCCCGGAATCTTCTCGATATTCGCGGTGAAGGGCTGCTCGTCCTGCTCGACAGTCGTCTCGCCGCGCCGCGTCTTCACCGTCATCGGCACCATTTCGCCAGCGAAGGTGCCGTCTTCATTAGCGACGCGGGCGCGGTTCAGCGACCGGATCGCGAACTCGTCCTGCTCCTCGCGGGTGAACTGGAAGTGCCGCGCCGTTTCCTCGGCGAAATGGCCCATGAGCGCGCCCGGCTCGTAAGCGTCCTCCAGGCCGTCGAGGAACATGGCGTCCTCGAAACGCCCGTGGCCCATGCGCATTCCGGCGCGCGCCTTCTCGACCATGTAGGGCACATTGGTCATGCTCTCGAAGCCGCCCGAGACCATGACATCGTTGGTTCCGGCAAGCAGCAGGTCGTGGCTCAGCATGGTGGCCTTCATGCCGGAGCCGCAGAGCTTGTTGATCGTGGTCGCCCCTGCCGACTTCGGGATGCCGGCATGGATGGCGGCCTGGCGTGCCGGCCCCTGGCGCTGGCCGTGCGGCAACACACAGCCGAGGATCACCTCATCCACATCTTCCGCCGCGACGCCCGCACTCGCCAGAGCGCCGGTAATTGCGCGGGTGCCGAGCTCCGGCCCCGTCGCGTCCTTCAGCACGCCCTGGAAACTCCCCATCGGCGTGCGCGCCATGCCCACAATGACGACCGGATCCGCGTTCATGACTTACTCCTTGTTGCGGTGCAGCATTTATCATACGGCGTCCGCCGCGCTTGTCCACTCCCCGGGCGCAATCGGCTGCGTTTTCCGGGGCGCGCTAGTCCGCTGCGGCCCGTCGGCTCCATTCTATCCAGGAACCGTCGTACAGGTGCAAGCGTTCGACGGGATAGCCCATCAGGTAGAGCGCGAAAAGCGGCGTGGCGGCGCGTACTCCTGAGTGGCAGTAGAAGATGTGGTCGTGCTCCGGCTCGAAGCCTGCCTGCCGGAGCAAAGCGCCGATCTCGGCGGCAGTCCGGAACTCCGAGGGTCGGCCCTCGCCCGCCCTGCGGAATGCCTGCCAGCCGATGAGGCGGGCCGGAACGATGGGGCCCGTGCGGTCCCATTCCGGCTGGTCGCGCGCGTCCCAGACATGGGTTCCCGCATCCGGACGGGCCTTTGAGATATCGTCCGCGTCGGCCGTCCAGCCGGCGAGCGCGGGCGCGGCGGCGAAACTCCCGGCGTTCGGGGCTGCGCGGCCGGGGCCGCGCTCGACGGCGTAGCCTGCCTCCTCCCAGGCCCGCCCGCCGCCGTCCAGCACCCGCACGTCGGTTTTCCCGTACAGGCGGAACAGCCACCAGAGACGCGCGGCGTCGTAGGCGTT
The DNA here is from genome assembly GCA_965261985.1 of Alphaproteobacteria bacterium. Lineage (GTDB taxonomy): Bacteria > Pseudomonadota > Alphaproteobacteria > Bin95 > Bin95 > Bin95. Next base: position 214,686 of record OZ253490.1, on the reverse strand, counting down.
GTCGTAGATGACCACGGGGGTATCGTCGTCTATGCCGAACCCGCGCGCGAATTCCTCGAAGCGTGCGCGGTCTGCCGCCATGCCGCCGCGGTCTGTATAGGCTAGGCGCGGGGCGTGGTGTGCGCCGGGCACATGCCCCAGCAGCCAGGAGACCTGTCGGACCGCCGCCAGCACGACCGGCTTCGGGCCGCTTCCCTCCAGCAGCGACTTCAGCTCGGCGGGGGCAATCAGGGCATGGCCGCGCGGGAAGCCCTTGTAGCGCTCCGCCTGTAAGGAGCCGGGCGCGAGCAGAAGGGCGAGCGACAGGAGGATGGTGCGGAGCATCGCGGTCCCTCTTCCCGGTGCAGGGTGAAGGCGGTTACAGCCCGCCGCTGCCGAAGAAGTCGTACAGCATGGCGGCGACTTCGCTTTCGAGCGGGAAGGAGAGCATGCCGAGCACCGAATATCCGAGCAGCCACGGCATGACATAGAACCGGAACAGGAAGAAGAACCAGGCAACGAAAAGCGGCACGACAGGGTCGATCAGGAAGCCCGGCGTGACCGGTTTGAAGACCTTGAGGATCGGGTCCGTCAGCCGCACGAAGGCCTTCATGAAGAAGAAGTCGGAGGTGACGGGCAGGAAGAGGTTCATGGCGGAGCGGCCGACCAGCGTCCACATCGCCACGCCCAGAACATAGTCGAAAAGCACCACCCACCCGGGCAGCGCATGTGCGAGGCTATCCATATCGCCTTGCTGGAGGAGCTACCGGTGCGGCAGAAGGCGGGGCCGAAGCCCCGTCTTCGTTAGCGCCGCAAGACCGGCCTGCGGTCAATGCGTCTCGGCCAGGATCGTATCGCCCGTCGGGATACGGGTTTCGTCCACCATGGCCTGCGTCTCTGCATCCGGCTCCGGTGTCAGTAGCGACACCACCACCATCGTCACCAGCGAGACCGGCATGCCGATCATACCGAAGCGCAGATGGTCGATAGACCAGAGCTGACCGCCGCCGCCATACACATGGTAGAGGTAGATCGACCCCGCCAGGAAGCCGGCGATCATGCCGGCGATCGCCCCTTCCCGGTTGGCCCTCTTCCACCAGATACCGAGCACCAGCGGGAAGAACAGCCCCGAGCAGGCGAAGCAGAACGCCCAGGCCACCGCGCCCAGGATGCCGGTGAGCTTCAGCGAAGCCACCGCGGCAGCCAACACGCCGATACCGACCAGCAGCACGCGGGCCACAATCAGGCGGCGGCGCGTATCGGCCTGCGGGTCGATGATCTTGTAGTAGAGATCGTGGCTCAGCGCATTGGCGATCGCCAGCAGCAGGCCGTCGGCGGTCGACATGGCCGCTGCCATGCCGCCAGCGGCGACCAGGCCGGAGATCACATAGGGCAAGCCGGCGATCTCGGGCGTGGCCAGCACGACGATGTCGGGCCGCATGAAGAACTCGTTGAGCTGCACGATCCCGTCGCCGCTCTGGTCCACGACCGACAGCATGCCGACGGCCGTCCAGTTCTTCACCCATTCGAGAGCCATCACGTCTTCCACTGCCTTGCCGACCACCGCGGTTGCGAGGTTCGGGTCCAGCAGCTGCAGCTTTGTCAGCGTGGCGAGCGCCGGCGCCGAGAAATACAGCAGGAAGATGAAGAACAGCGACCAGGCGACCGACTTGCGCGCCTGGCGCACCGACGGCGTCGTGAAATACCGCATAAGGATATGCGGCAGCGACGCCGTGCCGGCCATCATGCAGAGCGCCAGCGTCACGAACTTCCAGCTGTCGAGCGAGGTCTGCGGGTCGAAATGCGCCGTTGTCAGCACCTTCAGCCCCGCCACGGCCTCGGCCGCCGGCTTCAGTCCGTATTCCGCCTCAAGCTGGGCGATGCGCTGTGCCGCCTCGCCGTAGCCGAAATGCGGGATGATACCGAAGCCCTGTTCGTTCGACATCCAGATCAAGGGCACCAGATAGGCGATGATGAGCACGATATACTGCGCCACCTGCGTCCAGGTCACGCCGCGCATGCCGCCCAGCATGGAGCAGAGCAGGATGCCGAGGAGACCGAACCACACGCCGATCTCGAACGGAATGCCGAGCGCCCGCGAGGCGATCGTGCCGGTCGCGTTGATCTGCGCCGTCACATAGGTGAAGGACGCCACCGTCAGAACGACGACCGCGCAGAACCTGGCAAGATTGCCGCCATAGCGGGTGCCGATGAAGTCGGGCACCGTGTAGCAGCCGAACTTGCGCAGATAGGGCGCCATCAGCGCGTTCACCAGCACATAGCCGCCGGTCCAGCCGATGACGAAGCCCAGATAGGGGTATCCGCCGAAATAGATGCCGCCGGCAAGCGCCACGAAGGACGCGCCCGACATCCAGTCCGCCGCCGTCGCCATGCCGTTGTAAAGCGACGGGACCTCCCGCCCGGCAACATAATAGGCATCCACCTGCATGGTCCGCGACAACCAGCCGATCGTGGCGTAGATCGCGAGCGTGAAGAGCAGGAACAGCACGCCAATTGTCCTGGCGCCGGCGCCGAACTGCTCGATAATGGCCATGAGGGCGAAGAAGACAAGGAAGCCCAGCGTGTACAGGCCGTACACCCTGCCGAGTCTGTCAACGAACCTCGTGCCTTGCGCTTGTGTATTCATAAGCCGCTCCCCTTACTCTTCGACCAGCCCGTGCTCTTCGTCGATGTTGTCCTGGAAGATGTTGTGGACAACGATCAGCAGCACGAAGACGATCAGCGAGCCCTGCACGATGAAGTAGTAGCCGAGCGGGAATCCGAGGAAGGACGCCGCATCGAGGGCCTTGGCGAACCATGGCACCACGAATCCGAACAGGAACCAGATCGCCAGGATCACGTACGTAAGGATGGACGTTTTCCTCCAATGCGCTTGCCGAGTTTCGGAACTAACTTCCGCCATGCGTCTCACTCCCCTTCTTTTATTGTACGGGCGTCGGCCTCCCCGGCGTTGCGGAATCGTCTCAGGATCGGGGATACCGCACGGAGCCACAATCGCCTATAGTCGAGATTCTTACGCGTGTGAACCCGAAAAAGACGGTTATGTTGCGCAAAGGCGTTCTCGGTCTTGGGACAATTGTGGAAAGAATCCGCCCGCGTTTCGAGCGCCGCAGGCTCGATACGCCGGATGCGCTCGCGGAGTTTCTGCGCACGCGCTCTTCCTATGTCGCGCAGACCGCGCTTTACGGTTATCTGAAGGCGCGAATGGGTACGAGCTACCGGAATTATTTCGAGGATGACACCTTCTCGGCCTCGATTCGCATAGCGGCCGTGAAGCTTTTTCTCTCCTGTCTTGCGGACTTGACGGTGTTTGCGGCGGCGCTCTCGGAACGGGACGGGGCCCTGCCGCCGGGCGGCGCGGCGGCGCTGGCTTCGCGCTGTTTCCGGCAGGCGGCGGAGCGCGGGCTGGCGGACACGGGAGCCGGTCCCGTGCCGGCGGAGACCCTGGAGGCATTCCACCTCCGGGTGCGGGCAACCGACTGGGCGGCGGCGGCGGAAGGCCGACGCGCCTTCGCGGGCAGCGAAGCCGACCTGATCCGCTTCGCGCCGGTCATCGACGAATACAAGGCGCTGGACCGCGAGATTGTGACGAACTCGATTCGATTCCGCTGGCGCGATGCCCGCGACCAGCTTCACCGGCGGCTGGACGCCCCGGCGCTGGGCAGCGCCATGCGGCAGAACGGTGCGGCCAGGCCGGATTGCTGAAGCGCCGCGTCAGTCCGTCCGGCCGTCCTGCTTCGGATGCAATTGCCGTCCGGCGACCCAGCTCGCCCGCACGATGCGGTCGTCGCCCAGGATCATCAGGGCGAGCAGCGTGTCGGCGAGCGTTTCGCTGAGCGCGTCGCGTGCGGCGAGCAGCGGCGTCGCGCACGGGTCGAGCACGACGAGGTCGGCGTAACGCCCCGGCTCCAGCCGCCCGATTTCCCCCTCCAGGCCGAGCGCTTCGGCATTGCCCAGCGTCGCCAGGTAGAACGCGCGTTCCGGTGCGAGGCGTCTCCCCCTGAGTTGCGCGATGCGATAGGCGGAACCGAGGGTTGCCGGAAGGGAATAGCTCGTCCCGCCGCCGATGTCGGTCGCGACGGCCAGGCGCGGCGCCAGCGGATCCGCCGGCGCCGAATACGGTCCGATGTCGAACAGGCCCGAGCCCAGAAAGGCGTTCGAGGTCGGGCAGTGGACGACGACCGATCCGGCCTCGCAGAGCCGCTCGCGCTCGCGGGCCGAGAGATGCACGCCATGGGCGAACAGGCTCTTCGGCCCGAGCAGGCCGAAGCGGTCATAGACGTCGGTATAGTCGATGCAGTCCGGGAACAGGCGGGCCACTTCGGCGATTTCCTCCTGCGTCTCGGACAGATGCGTCTGCATCAGCGCGTCCGGGTAGCTCTTCAGGAACGCGCCGGCCGCGGCGAGCTGCGCCGCCCCCGACGTGACGGCGAAGCGGGGCGAGAGCGCGTAGCGCAGCCGCCCCCGCCCGTGCCAGCGGGCATAGAGCCGCTCGCTCGCGCGCAGCCCCGTTTCGGCGTCGTCGCGGAGCGCTGCGGGCGCATTCCGGTCCATGAGGGTCTTGCCGGCGGCGAGCGCCATGCCCCGCCGCTCCGCAGCGGCGAAGAGCCTGTCGGCTGCCTCCTCGTGGACGGTCGAGAAAACGAGCGCGGCCGTCGTGCCGTGGGCGAGCAGGAGGTCGAGGAATATCTCCGCCGCCGCCGCGGCGTGGTCCGCATCCGCATAGCGCTGCTCTTCGGGGAAGGCGAAGCGGTCGAGCCAGTCCAGGAGGCCGTGCCCCCCCGCAGCGACGATGCGGTATTGCGGGAAGTGGATATGCGGATCGACGAACCCCGGCAGGACCGGGCAGCGGCCATAGTCCCGTTGCGGCGCGTCCCGGAACTCCGCCGGAAGGTCGCCGGCGGCCCCCCTCCAGGCGATGCGGCCTTCCCTCAGCGCAAGCGCGCCGCCGGGAAGGTCGCGAACGGCGGCGCTGCCGAACTCCGCAGGATCGCCGGAATAGTCGATCAGGCGTCCCAGAACGACGCAGTCCGCGCCGTTCCGGGAGGGTGAGCCGCTACTGGGGCAGCTTGTCGTCAACGCCCTTCACATACCAGTTCATGCCGAGCAGCATGCCGTCGTCGGCCCGCTCGCCCTCGGCGACGCGGAGCTTGCCTTCCTGGTCGTGGATCGGGCCGGTGAAGGGATGGAACTCGCCCGAGCGGATCTTCGCCTCCATCGCGGCGGCGTCCGCGGCGACGTCCTCCGGCAAGTCCGTATAGGGCGCCATTACCACCATGTCGGCGTCGAAGCCGCCCCACACGTCGCCCGATTCCCACGAGCCGTCCATTACGGCCTGCACGCGGGCGATATAGTAGGCGCTCCAGTCGTCGATGATCGCGGTGTAGTGGGCGGCCGGCGCGAAGGCGTCCATGTCGGACGCCTGGCCGAAACCGTGTACGCCGCGCTCGCCGGCGATCTGGATCGGCGCCGGGCTGTCGGTGTGCTGCGTGACGATGTCGGCGCCCTGGTCGATAAGCGCCTTGGTCGCGTCCGCCTCCTTGCCGGGATCGAACCAGGTGTTCACCCACACGATCTTGAGCTTGAAGTCGGGGTTGACCGACTGGGCTCCGAGCAGGAAGGAGTTGATGCCGCGCACGACCTCGGGGATCGGGAACGAACCGACATAGCCAGCGACTCCCGACTTCGACGTCCGGGCCGCGATCTGGCCGATGACGTAGCGGCCCTCATAGAAGCGCGCGGAATAGGTCGCGACATTGTCCGCCCGCTTGTAGCCCGTGGCATGCTCGAATTTCACATCCGGGAAGCGCTTGGCGACCTTCACCGTCGGGTTCATGTAGCCGAAGGAGGTCGTGAAGATGATGTCCGCGCCCTCGCGCGCGAAACGCTCGATGGCGCGCTCGGCGTCCGGGCCCTCCGCCACGTTCTCGACATAGAGGGTCTCGACCTTGTCGCCGAAGGCCTGCTCGATGGCGAGGCGGCCCTGGTCGTGCTGGTAGGTCCAGCCGTGATCGCCGATCGGGCCGACATACAGGAACGCCGCCTTGACGGCATCGGCGGCCTGGGCTGCCGGAAGCGCCAGCGACATGGCGAACGCGGCGAGGATGGTAGCTCTCAACATTCCCTGTTCTCCAACTGGGCCCGCCGGGGCGGGCCGTATTTCCATGTCCGGCCGGTCGGGAGCACCGAAGGACGGCGGCGCCTACCGGTCGGGGACGAAGACCTGTCCGAGACATGCCGGCGAGTCGTTTCTCGCCTTCCATTGGTCGCGTGAGAGTATCACCAGCGCCGCGACCGTCGCAATATAGGGCAAGGCCGAAAGGAGCTGCGAGGGCAGCGGGATTCCTTCCGCCTGTGCATGAAATTGCAGGATGAGCGCCCCGCCGAAAAGATAGGCGCCGACGGCGGCGCGCAGCGGCATCCAGCTTGCGAACACCACGAGCGCGAGCGCGATCCAGCCCCGCCCCGCCGTCATGCCCTCGACCCATTGCGGGGTATAGGCCAGCGAAAGGTAGCCGCCCGCCAGCCCGGAACAGGCCCCGCCGAACAGCACGGCCAGGAAGCGGGTCCGGATGACATGGACGCCCAGCATATGGGCGGAGGCGTGGTTGTTGCCGACGGCGCGCAACGCCAGGCCTGCCCGGGTATGGAAGAGGAAGCGGGAGACGCAGACCGCCAGCGCAACCGACACATAGACCAGTGGGTCCTGCCCGAACAGGATCGTGCCGACGACCGGAAGGTCCGTCAGGAACGGTATGTCGATGCGTTCGAGCTTGAGGCCCGGCTGGCCGATGAAGGCCTCGCCGATCATGCCCGAGAGCCCGAGCCCGAGCAGGGTGAGCGCGAGGCCGGAGGCAACCTGGTTGGCGGCGAGCCGCAGCACCAGGAAGCCGAACAGGCTGGCGAGCGCCATGCCGCCTGCCATGGCGGCGACGGCGCCGAGGAGCGGCGAGCCGGTAAGCTGGGCGCCCGCGAAGCCCGTCACGGCGCCGACGATCATCATGCCCTCGACGCCGAGATTGAGGACGCCCGACCGTTCGGTCACGAGTTCGCCGAGCGCCGCGATCAGCAGCGGGGTCGCCGCCGTGACGATGGTGAGGGTGACTGCCTCGAGGCCGGTCACGGCGCGTCCCCCGCTGGCGCCGCCGGGCGCCGCATCGGCTGGAAGTGGAGGCGGTAGCGAATGAACACATCGCAGGCCAGCACGAAGATCAGGATCGCCCCCTGGAACACGCGGGCGATCTTGTCGGACACGCCGAGCGAGACCTGGGCCGCCTCGCCGCCGATATAGGTGAGCGCCAGCAGCAGCGACGCGAACAGCACGCCCACCGGGTTCAGCCGCCCGAGGAAGGCGGCGATGATGGCCGTGAATCCGTAGCCGGGAGAGATGGACGGGTGGAGCTGCCCGATGGTGCCCGACACCTCGCCAATACCCGCAATGCCGGCAAGCCCGCCGGAAATCATCAGCACGGTCATGATGGAGCGGCGTTCGGAGAAGCCGGCAAAGGCGCCCGCGCGGGGCGCCGCCCCGATGACCCGGAATTCGAACCCCTTGAGGGTGCGCCCGAGGACAATTGCGAATGCTGCGACCGCGACCAGGGCGAATACCGTGCCGAAATGCATCCGTCCCGCCAGCGCCGGTATCACCGCATCGGCTTCGAAGAGCCGCGATTCGGGGAAATTATATCCTTCCGGATTGCGCCACGGGCCGCGCACCAGCCAGTCGAGGAGGAGCTGGGCGACATAGACCAGCATCAGCGAGGTCAGGATTTCGCTGGCGCCGAACCGGACGCGGAAGAAGGCCGGTATGGCCGCCCAGGCCATGCCTCCGAGCGCGCCGCACACCACCACGGCCGGCAGGAGCAGCGGGCCCTGCAAATCGGGTAGCATGACCGGCAGGATCGACCCGCAGATGGCCCCGACCGTGTATTGCCCCTCCGCGCCGATGTTCCAGACGTTGGCGCGGAAGACGACTGCCAGGCCGACGCCGATCAGGGCCAGCGGCGTCGCCTTGACGACGATCTCCGCCAGGGACCAGGCTTCGGTGAGCGGCTTGACGAAATAGACGTACAAGGCTTGGAGCGGATCGTATCCCAGCGCCGCGAACAGGAATGTGCCGAAGACCAGCGTGAGGCCGAAGGCCAGCAGCGGCGAGAGCCACACCATGAGGCGGGAGTCTTCCGTCCGCTGCCGCAGCTCGATCCGCATGACGTCAGCCCGCTTTTCTCACCAATGTCATGGTCTGCGCGGCGCTGTCGAGCCGGCAGGGTAGGAGAGACGCGTAGCGCGATGCGGGGCATCGGGCAAGCGGATCGACGCACCCTGCCGGCTCGACAGCGCCGCCCTCCGGGTCGCGCTCAGGCGCCCGCCCGCTGCGTCGCGGGCCTCAACCGTAGGCACCGCTACGCTTTTCGGCCCGCTCCTTGCGGAGCGAACGCCTGGACGCGACGCAGGCCGTGACATTGGTGAGAGAAGCGGGCTAGTCTCCTGCGCCGCCCATGAGGAGGCCGATGGCCTCTCGGGTCGTCTCGCCGGTCGGGATTGCCGGGGAGAGCCGGCCCCGCGATATCACGGCAATGCGGTCCGAAATCTCGAGGATTTCGTCGAGGTCCTGGCTGATCGCCAGCACGGCCGCGCCGCTGCGCGCGAGCGCGGCGAGCGCGCGGCGGATTTCGGTTGCCGCGCCGACATCGACGCCCCAGGTCGGCTGGCTCACCGCCAGCACGCCCGGCCTGCGGTCGAGTTCGCGCCCGACGACGAATTTCTGCAGGTTGCCGCCGGACAGCGCCTTGGCTTCCGGGTCGCCGTCCGGCGCGCGAACGTCGAAGCGCTCAACGATGCGCCGCGCGAGGCCGCGTGCGCGGGAGAGGCGCAGAAGGCCGCCGATTGCGAGTTCCGGGTCGGTGCCGTGGCGGGTAAGGACGGCGTTCTCCGAAAGGCGCATGCCGGGGACGGCGGCATGGCCCAGCCGCTCCTCCGGGATGAAGGCCGCGCCCAGGCGCCGCCGCCTCCGCGGTCCCGTACGTCCGCAGGGCCTGCCGTCGATCTCGATGACCGCCTCGTCGGAAGCGGGCGCCTCGCCCGACAGCGCCGCAAACAACTCGTCCTGCCCGTTGCCGGCGACGCCCGCGACGCCAACGATCTCGCCGCCGCGGACTTCGAGCGTGACATCTTCCAGCGACACGCCGAAGGGCGTGCCGGCCTTCTGCGAGAGGCCGCGAACGGCAAGACGGACCGGGTCGTTCGAGACGACGGGCTCCCCTTCGCGGTTGCCGGCGCCTTCGACATCGGCGCCCACCATCAGCCGGGCGAGTTCGGCGGTGGTTGCCGTCTTCGGGTCGGGCCGGTCCACCACCCGTCCGTGGCGCAGCACGGTCGCGGTGTGGCAGAGCTGGCGGACTTCCTCGAGGCGGTGGCTGATATAGAGCACCGCGCAGCCTTCGCCGGCGAGCCGGCGCAGGGTTTCGAACAGCCGGCCGGCCTCCTGCGGGGTCAGCACCGAAGTCGGCTCGTCCATGATGAGCAGGCGCGGGCGTTGCAGCAGGCAGCGGACGATCTCGATGCGCTGGCGCACCCCGACCGGCAGGCCGGCCACCCGCGCCGCCGGGTCGAGCGGCAGGCCGTAGGCTTCCGACACCGCCCGGACCTCGGCGTCGAGCCTGCTTCCGGACTTGCCCGGCGGCAGGGCGAGCGCGATGTTCTCGGCGACCGTCAGCCCCTCGAAGAGCGAGAAATGCTGGAACACCATGCCGATGCCGAGTGCGCGCGCCTCCGCCGGATTGCCGATGGCGGCCGGCCGGCCCTGCCAGCTCACGGAGCCCGCATCCGGCTGGAGCGAGCCGTAGAGGATCTTGACGAGTGTCGATTTGCCGGCGCCGTTCTCGCCGAGGAGCGCGTGGATCTCGCCTGCATGAACGGTGAGGTCGATACGGTCGTTCGCAGCGGGGCCGCCAAAGCCCTTGACGATGCCGCGCGCCTCCAGAAGGACATTTCCGCCCGGCATATGCGCAGCGTCCCCAAGCAAGGTCACCCGACGCTAGGGCCGGCTGCGCATAGCGTCAATGCGGAATTGGGCGCCGGAAACGGCCGCGGGCGCGCGATCTGGATGGTCGCGCGCCCGCCGGTTGCGGACTGGGGGCCGGAGGCTAGAAGAGCGGCGAGGAGCCCCGGCCGAACTCCGGATAGGCTTCCATGCCGAGCTCGGTCTTGTCGAGGCCGTCGTCTTCCGCTTCCTCGGAGGCCCGGATGCCGAGCAGGAGCTTCAGCACGAATCATGCCGCGAGCGACGCCACGAACACGAAGACGCCGATGGCGAGCACGCCGATGAGCTGCACCCCGAAGTCGCCGCCACCGAAGATGCCGACCGCGAGCGTGCCCCAGATGCCGGCGACCAGATGCGCCGAGATGGCGCCCACCACATCGTCGATCTTCAGCCGGTCGAGAGCCGGAACCGCGAACACCACCAGCATGCCGCCGACGCCGCCGATGAGGAGCGCCAGCACATGGTTCTGGAGGTCCGGGCCGGCGGTGATCGAGACCAGGCCTGCGATGGCGCCGTTCAGCGCCAGCGTCAGGTCGATCTTGCGATACATGACGTAGCTCGTCGCCATGGCCGCGATCACGCCCGCTGCGGCGGCAAGGTTGGTGTTCACATAGACGATGGAGATCGCCACCGCGTCGAGCGCGGAGCCGAGCGCGAGTTGCGAGCCGCCGTTGAAGCCGAACCAGCCGAACCAGAGGATGAAGGTGCCGAGCGTAGCCAGCGGCAGATTGGCCCCCGGCATCGGGTTGATGGTCCTGCCCGGCCCGTATTTGCCCTTGCGCGCGCCCAGCACCAGCGCGCCTGCGAGCGCCGCCCAGCCGCCGGTGGAATGCACCAGCGTCGAGCCGGCGAAGTCGCTGAAGCCCATCTCGTTCAGCCAGCCGCCGCCCCAGACCCAGGACGCCTGGATCGGATAGATCAGCGCCGACAGCAGCACCGTGAAGATCAGGAAAGGCAGGACGCGGATGCGCTCGGCCAGCGTGCCCGAGACGATGGAGGCGGCCGTGGCCACGAACACCATCTGGAAGAACCAGTCGGACATGACCGAATAGCCGCCCTCGACCACGGCGGCGACCTGTTCGGGCGTGGCCTCCTCGGCGTTGAGCAGGGCGAGTTCGGCGTCCGACGGGTTGTAGAGGAAGTCGAACGTGCCGATCCAGCCGCCGTTTACATCCGTGTACATGACGGCATAGCCGACGATGTAGAACACGATGCCGGCGATCGAGTAGAGCGCGATGTTCTTCAGGCAGATCGCCGCGGTGTTCTTGGTCCGCACGAGCCCCGATTCCAGCATGGCGAAGCCGGCGGCCATCAGCATGACCAGGAAGCCGTGCACCAGGAAGGAAAAGGTGTTGAAGATGAAGGCGATCTCGCCTTCGACCGCCGCCTGGGCGGGCGATGCCGCGAGGACGAAGAGGGCCGCGAGGCCCGGGATGACGCGAAGCATGTCCTTATCTCCTCATCAAAGCGCTTCTACGCCGGCTTCGCCGGTGCGGATGCGCACGGCGTGGCCGATGTCGCTCACGAATATCTTGCCGTCGCCGATCCGCCCGGTATGGGCGGCCTTCCGGATCGCATCGACGGCCGCCTCGCACTGGGCGTCGTCCACCGCGACCTCAATCTTCACTTTCGGTAGGAAATTCACCGTGTATTCCGCGCCGCGGTAGATTTCGGTCTGCCCCTTCTGGCGTCCGAAGCCCTTGACCTCGGTCGCCGTCAGTCCCTGCAGGCCGAGTTCCGTCAGCGCCTCCCGGACATTGTCCAGCTTGAACGGCTTGATGATCGCCGCAATCAGTTTCATCTGCTGCACCCCCTTGTTGGGCCATCCGTCGGTCGGACTGGAGAGGGTAGAAACAAGAACCGCGCCAAAACCGCAACATGTTGTTTTTATAAAGAAATTGATGACGTTGGAGAGATATGAGGCATATAGATGCACAAAATTTAGACGTGAATCCGGCAGTCGGACCGGAATGGTGAAATTATAATCAGATTATCGCAATCATCGGCGATTCCGGCCGCGAACCCTCAGACGATTGCGCTCTTCTCGCGCCGGGGACCTTGACTTGGGGAAAATTGTGGTAGACTGGGAGTAGTGGAAAGGCGGCCTCCGAGGCCGCCTTTTCGATTCCGGAAAGCGAGGGAGCCCGAGAGCCATGCTGGAAACGGACGGGGGGCATGCGCCCGGCGCGCGCGGCAGGCGCGGCGAAAGGAGGCCGCCGGAGACCGGGGGTGCAAGGGCCTCATGACATCGCATGACAGAACATGACATTTCACGACATGTCCCGGCGTCTCATCCTGGGGGCAGCAATTCGTTCGCGAATTATGAAATAATTCCCGGTAAGGGCTTGACCCCTGTGAAACCGTGGTAAGATGGGTCAGGAGGAAGCGGCATCCGGAGGCCGCTTCGTCTCCCGCCTCGCGCCGGTGCGAAAAACCCCCAACGGAACGAACGGGAGACGTGCGCCTTGCGTCTGGCTCGCGTGCGCGCAATCAGGCGCGCGCACCGCGCCGGCGCAAACGCGGGCGGGCGGGCCCATGCGATACGCGCGAAACAGGGACGCGCCGCAGGCAAGCCGGCGGCGCGAACGGAACGGAAGCGGAAGAAGGAACGACATGCAGGATGCAGACGGGCGGTGCTTCGGTGAGGCAGGCGGAGAGGGGCAGGGCGGCGGCGAAACATGACATCGCATGACATTTCGTAACTGCCCAGGATGTTGGTCGTAGGGGCGTTGGCGCCTGGGGTAGTTTCAGGCGTATCGGATTTCGTCGATGAAGCTGCGAGGCGACCCCATCAGGGTGTTGAGGACGTCCCGGCCCTGCTTTTGAGCGGTGGCGATGATTGTGCGCAGTATGGCGAAGTCGTCTGCGCCGCTTCGGGAGCGGAAGCCTCCGGAGATTTTCTGGCGCAGTTTCATCATGCGCAGGTCGCGCTCGGCCTCATTATTGGTGAAGGGGACCTGTGGGTCGGTCAGGAAGCGCAGGGTCTCGTCCCGGCGCTCATGCAGGCGCAAAGCGAGGTTGTGACCCTTGCGCCGCCTCGGGGCCCCGCGCCGGCCGGGCGAGGAGAGCGGCGGCTGGTTCTCATGGAACGCCATCGCCTCGACAAGCAGCCGGTCGTAGCCGCGCACCAGACGCGCCAACAAACGCCCCGGAACGGCCATGTCCCGCTCCCGCGCCAGCCGCGCCACGCGCCGGGCCCGAAGCAGATGACGCTGCATGCGCCGGGCCCAGTCCTCCTTGTCGAACTCCACAAGCGCCTGCAACTCCCGAAGGTGATGCGCGTTGCAAAGCGCATGCTCCACACCCGCCATCGGCCAGTAGCATTGCCAGTGGTCGTGCACTGCGACCCCGGACACCCCCGCAGGCACGGCGCCGCGCCGCTCGCTCACCCGATACGCCGCCAGCAAGAGCCTGCCCCGGACCCGATCCGGGGATGTGCAGATCACATGGAGCCACCGCGTGCGTGCGCCAATGCGAAGTCCGGTCTCGTCCAGATGCTTCACACGCGCCCCGACCGCCGCAAGCTCCTCTATATGCCCGCCCGCAGCCTGAAAACGCTCCGCCGCACGACGGCTCATCGACGCCAGCGTCGCAGGCGACACGCGCGCTCCGAACAAAACCCCCAGAACCTCCGACAGCCGGCGCTCCGGAAGGAACTGCGCATGACGGAGCCATACCGCAACGCCCGAAAGACGAGGGCCATACTGAACCGGACCCGATACGCCATCGGGAAACGCCGCCCGCGTCACAGCCCCGCAACGCCCGCAGCGACACGCATGGCCGCGATGCTCCGTCACTTCCAAAGGACGCGGCTCAGGAAGGTCGAATACCTGACGCGCTACCGGCGCGCCCACAAAAGACGCTCCCAAAAGAGACGCCCCGCAGCCCCCGCACGCCGCTGGAACATGGTCCTTCACACGGTCCGGGCTCGCCGTCCGGCACAGCGTCCGGCCCTTGTGGCCCGGCTGACCGCCCGGCTTGCGATCCGTCTTGCCACGAAGGCTCTGTGTGCGGCGCTCAGACGACGGCTTCTTCAAACCGTCGCTCGAAGGAGGCTTGCCGCTATTGCCGCTGTTCAGACCGAGACGGCGCTCCAGCTCACCTATCCGCTCCCGAAACCGCGCGGTCTCCTCCCGAAGCGAGGCGTTCTCCTCCCGAAGCCAAGCGGTCTCCAACTCAAGACGCGCGATCTTCTGTCCGGAAGTCTCGGACCCGGCCACCCTCAATGGGTCAAACGGCTCGGAACGACTCATCCAAAGGTTGACTCATTTTTCGTTCCCACCGTCAACCCCATAACCAAATCTGACATCCTGGGCAGTTACGACAGAACATGACATTTCATGACATGTCCCGGCAGCCGCGCCGCAGCGCCTCTATCGGAACCCGGTCAAAGGCTCACCGGTTCCGGGCCATGAACGTCGGCATGAGTCCAACGCGCCTTGCCGCCGGCCATGGAGACGGCCAGAGTCGGCACGCTGCGGGAGGCGGGAGAAAACCATGACGGACGATTTCGGAATCTGGGAAGTGGACGAGGCGGGGAAGACCGCTCATCTGCTGGAGACGGCCGGGAGCGCCGGGACGGAAGCATGGCTGGAGGATGTCCTGGTGCGGAACCCCGCCATGCTGATGCCGGGCCTCCAATTGGTCGGGCGGCAATTGCCGGCAGCCAACGGGGCTCTGGACCTGCTGGGCGTGGACTCGGAAGGCCGGCTGGTCGTGTTCGAATTGAAGCGGGAAAAGCTGAGGCGGGAGGCGGTGGCGCAGGCCGTCGATTACGCCTCCTGGCTCGAGTCGCTGGATGACGCTGAACTCGGAAAGCTCGTCGCCGAAAATTCGGGCCAGCGGGAGATCGATAAAATCGGGGATTTCGAGAGCTGGTATGGGCAGCGATGGGAATCGATGGACTCGCTCAAACCTGTCAGGATCGTTCTGGTCGGCCTCGGAGCGGACGAGCCGGCGAAGCGCATGGCCGACTGGCTGGCGGGGAAAGGCGTTGCAATCGACCTGCTGACATTCCTGGGATACCGCTCCGGGGACCAGATGCTTCTGGCAAGGCAGCTTGAAGGCGGCGACGAGGCACCGGAACAGGGCGGCGCCAGGGTTTCGCGCGCGACGAAGGATGCGAACCGGCGCGAAGCCATAGAGGACAGGATCGATGAATACAGGATGCGCGGTTGGTGGCCGGAAGTCTTTGCCATGCTCGAACGTAATTCCCGACCCAACTATCTGGCGAATTCAGGGATTACCTTCTATCCGAACAAAAGACGCACCCTGTCGGGAGGTGTGAGAGCACACGGATCCTACAAGATTGAAATTGTCCCACCCGGCGTCGCCCGCATCGTCTTCTTCCCGGCGGCGGTCGATCTTTGCCCCCAGGAATTCGAGGAATTGAAGGACACAATTCCGTTCGATTGCGAGCGGCCGTCCAATGCGCCGGTCACGGAACGGGTGTCCGAGCAGTGGTTCTGCCGGTTGGACGAAAGCGGGTGGCGGGAACACAAGGACAGCATTGCCGAACTTGTCCGCATGGTGGATGAGCGGTGGCGCGAGGCTGCGGAGTAGCTGGCAGTTGACCCGGTTCGATGTCATCGTCGTCGGCGGGGGGCTGGTGGGGGCGGCGGCGGCGCGGGCTTTTGCCTCGGCCGGGCTGGAAGCGGCGCTGGTGGACCGCGCGCCGGTGGACACGGGCGCGGCGTTCGACGGGCGCACGACCGCGATCTCCCATTCCTCCGTGCAGGTGTTGCGCGGCGTCGGCCTCTGGCCCGCGATCGCGCCCGATGCCGAGCCGATGACCGACATCCGCATCACCGACGGCGAGGCGCCGGTTTTCCTGCATTACGACCATCGCGAGGTCGGCGGTGAGCCCTTCGGCTATATCGTGGAAAACCGTCTGGTCCGCGCGGCGGCGGCGGCGCTGCTGGCGGACACGCCGAATGTCTCCGTGCTTTCCCCGGCCGTGGCCGAGGGGAGCGAGCGCGGCGGGGGCCTCGCCCGGCTTTTCCTTGCCGGCGGAGACGTGCTGGAAGCGCCGCTGGTCGTCGCCGCCGACGGGCGCGGCTCGCCGCTCCGCCGCGAGGCCGGGATCGGGGCGGTGGAGTGGGCCTACGGGCAGAAGGCGCTGGTGCTCACGGTCGGCCATGAGGAGCCGCACGGCAATGTGGCGCATGAGCGGTTCCTCGCGGGCGGGCCGTTCGCGATCCTGCCGATGACCGACGGCCCGGAGGGCGAACACCGGTCCTCCATCGTCTGGTCGGAACGGAGCGACCTCGCGGACGCGCTGTTGGGGCTGGACGACACCCGGTTCATGCAGGAACTCGCCTGGCGCTTCGGCGATTTCCTCGGCGAAATCCGGCTCATCGGCCCGCGCTGGTGCTGGCCGGTCGGCCTGGTGCTGGCCGAGCGCTTTGTCGCCGAGCGGCTTGCGCTTGCGGGCGATGCGGCCTGCGGCATCCACCCGATTGCCGGGCAGGGCTTCAATCTCGGCATTCGCGGCGTCGCCGCACTCGTCGAATGCGCGGTCGATGCGTTCCGCCTCGGCCTCGATGTCGGCGGCCCGGCCGTGCTGGAGGAGTACCAGCGCCGGCAGCGGGCCGACAGCGTCCTGCTCGCGGGCATCACGGACGGGCTGAACCGCCTGTTCTCGAACGACATTCCGCCCGTCCGGGCCGCCCGGCAATTGGGCCTCGCCGCCGTGGGACAAATGCCCGGCCTGAAGCGCGCCTTCATGCGCCGCGCCATGGGCGTTGCCGGCACGCCGCCGCGCCTCATCCGGGGCGAGCCGCTCTGACGCAGCGGCGGTCGCCCTACGGTTCGGCGGCGAGGTAGCGGCGGAGCGTGGCCGCCATGCCGTCGGCGGGCGTGTCGTGCGGGAAGAGCGTGCGAAACCGCCCGTCCGGCCCCATCAGGAAGGTGAGGGTGGCATGGTCCACCAGATAGTCGTCCGCGCCCGTCCCGCCCTCGGACAGCACTTTGCGGCGGTGGATGCGCCAGGCCTTCAGCACGGCGCGGGTCTGGGCGGGCGTCCCGCGCAGGGCGACAAAGCGCGGGCCGAAATGCGCCATGTAGTCCCTGAGCGCCGGCAGGTCGTCGCGCTCGGGATCGACCGTGACGAACAAGGGCTGAACCCGTTCGCCGTCCGTCCCCAGCGCCTGGAGCGCCGCCGCCACGGTCAAGAGGTTGGTCGGGCAGAGGTCCGGGCAGAAGGTGTAGCCGAAATAGATGAGCGCGAAGCGGCCCCGGAAGGTCTCGTCCGTCACCGCGCGCCCGTCATGGTCGGTCAGCGCAAACGGGCCGCCGAAAAGCGCCTCCAGCGGCGGGGGTGCCGCGGGCGGCGGCGGCGCGGCGGCGGCGAGGCAGAGGGCGGCAAGCGCCGCCGCAACCGCCCGGACCGCGCCGCGCGCCGCCCCCGGCATCAGGTCGAATATTGCGTGAACGCGACCGTTCCCGCGCGGGCGCGGTAGTCGGTGACGACATTGATGACGGCGACGCGCCCCTTGTCCACTTCCGCCTGGCCCCGTTCCAGCGCGGCGCGGATCTCGCCCGGCTCCTCGACCTGCTCGCCGTAGCAGCCGAGCGCCTGGGCGATCTTGTCGAAGCGCACATAGCTGAGGTCGCGCCCGATCTTTTCGCGGTTGGGATCGGCCGTCCAGCCGCCGTTGCAGCTCACCACCACCAGCACCGGGATGCCCTGGCGCTGGGCTGCTTCGAGCTCCATGGCGTTGATGCCCATCGAGCCGTCGCCATGCACGCAGATCACCTGCTTGTCCGGCTTGGCGACCTTGGCGCCGATGGCGTAGGGCAGGCCGACGCCCATCGTGCCGAACGGGCCGGAGTTCAGCCGGTGGCCCGGCGTATAGGTCGGCATGGACTGGCGGCCGTAGTTCAGGATTTCCTGGCCGTCCACTACCAGCACCGCGTCGCGGTTCATGAAGTTCTTCACTTCCTCGCAGAGCCTGAGCGGGTGGATCGGCGTGTCGTCCGACTGGGCGTTGCCGCCCGGCCGGGCGCGCTTCTCCGCCTCGCCCTCGGCCAGCCGGTCGCGCCAGGCCCTGAAGCGGTCGGCGCCGAACCGGCCGTCGATGGCCGCCATGAGCTGCTCCAGCGCGGTGCGTGCATCCGCCACGATGCCGATGTCGATCGGGCGCGGGCTCTGGGCGATCTCGGTCTGGTCGATGTCGATCCGCACGATGCGCGCATCCGCATTGAAGCGCGGCGGGGCGGCATGGCCGACGATGTAGTTGAGCCGGGTGCCGAGGATCAGGATGCAGTCGGCCTCGCGGAAGGCGGTCGAACGCATGGCGGCGTAGTGCCAGGGATGGTCTTCCGGCACGACGCCCCGGCCTTGCGGCGTGGTGTAGAAGGGGATTCCGGACGCATCGACGAAGCGCTGCATCGCCTCGGATGCCTCCGACCAAAGAATGCCCGATCCCGACACTATCACCGGGCGTTCGGAAGCCGTGAGCAGGGCGGCGGTCTCGTCGATCAGGTCCTGCTGGCCGGCGGGGCGGCTCCTGAGCAGCGGGCGGCCCGAGGTCGTCCAGTTGATCTCGTCTTCCGGCACCTTCGTGTAGAGCACGTCGCCCGGCATATCGATATAGACGGGCCCCGGCTTGCCGGCCATCGCCTGCTGGAAGGCGATATCGACGATTTCCGGGATGCGGCGCGGATCGAAAACGCGGGCCGACCACTTCACGCAGCCCTCCATGATCCGCATCTGGTCGATCTCCTGGAAGACGTCCTTGCCGAACTGGCCGACCGGCGAGCAGCCGCCGACCGCGACCACCGGCGTGCAATCGACCAGCGCGTTGCAGAGGCCCGTGACCAGGTTGGTGACGCCCGGCCCGGAGGCCGCCATGCAGGCCGCCGGCTTGGTGCGCAGCCTCGCATAGGCATGCGCCATCATCGCCGCGGCCTGCTCGTGGCGCACATCGACCATGCGGATGCCTTCATTGGCGCATTCGGTCTCCGCCAGCAGCATCGGACCGCCCATCAGGAAAAACATCTCGTCGCAGCCCTGCTTGCGCAATGCCTTGGCGAGGATCGCCGAACCCGTCAGTTCGCTCATGGGGTCTCCCTCCCTCCCGTCTTCGGTTGGTTCAGTGCATTGTGTCCGAGCATAGCGCAGGTGCGGCTAGGCAAGCTCGAAACCCGCATAGCCCTCTGCCGCCGAGGCCTCGCATTTCTCCCGGTAGAGCGGCGCGCCGGCGCCGTAGAGCAGGAAGATGCGGCGGTTCTTGTCGGGCCGGTTGGGGTTGACGCCCATGAACCAGCTATCGACCTTGGAATAGAGCATCCGCGAGGCGCTCTCATGGACATGCCCGGTCCATTCCGCCTCGGCGGCCTCGCTTGCTTCCATCCGCCTCACGCCCCGCTCCCGCAAATGGCGGATGCAGTCCGTCACCCACTCGACATTCTGCTCGCTGCAGCGAGGAATGTTGCAGAACGAGGCGGCATTGTGCGGTCCGACGATGGTGAACATGTTGGGGAAGCCGGCGATCTGGATGCCGAGGAAGGTCTTCGGCCCGTCGGCCCATTTGTCCCGGAGCGCAAGGCCGTCCCGGCCGCGGATATCGACAAGGTCGAAGCCGCCTGTCACGGCGTCGAACCCGGTCGCATAGACCAGGATGTCGAGCGGGTGCTCCTCGCCGCCCGTCACGACGCCGGCCGGGGCGATCCGCTCGATGGGCGCCTCGCCAATATCGACGAGGCGCACATTGTCCCGGTTGTAGGCTTCGTAATAGCCGGTCTCCAGGGGCACGCGGCGGGTGCCGAAGCCGTGGTCCCTGGGGACCAGCTTCTCCGCGGTCTCCGGGTCGTGAACGCGCTCGCGGATCTTGCGGGCGACGAACTCCGACACCGTGCGGTTGGCGGCCTCGTCCACGAAGGTGTCGCGGAAATTGCCCATCCAGATCCCGAAGCCGGGCTCGCTGTAAAGCTTCTCGTAGAAGGCTTCGCGCTCCTCGGGCGAAACCTCCATCGCCTTGCGCCGGTCGGCATCGTGGATGAAGGCGCCGTGCGACACCCGGCAGCGGGCGAAGATTTCGCCGTATCCAGCCTTGATCCGCGCCTGCGTGTCGGTGTCGATGGGGGCGTTGTGCAGGGGCGCGCACCAATTCGGGCTGCGCTGGAATACGATCAGGTGGCCTGCCGTCTCGGCGACCACCGGAATCAACTGCACGGCGGTGGCGCCCGTGCCGATGACGCCCACCCGCTTTCCGGCAAGGTCCAGCGGCTCGCGTGGCCAGTCCGAGGTATGGAAGGAGCGGCCGCGGAAAACCGCCATGCCCTCGATATCGGGCAGTTGCGGCACGGAAAGCGGCCCGAGTGCGGTGATGAGCCACCGGGCGCGGGCGCGGAGGCCGTCTTCCGCCTCCACCTCCCAGCAGAACCCGCCCTCGTCCCAGGCCGCACGGACGATCCGGGTATGGAAGCGGATATCGCGGCGCAGGTCGAATTTGTCGGCCACGAAATTCACATAGCGAAGGGTTTCGGGCTGGGGCGAGAAGTGCTCGCTCCACTCCCATTCCTCGAGCAGTTCCTTCGAGAAGGAGAAGCCGTAGCTGTAGCTCTCGGAGTCGAAACGCGCGCCCGGATATCGGTTCCAGTACCAGGTGCCGCCGACATCGCCGCCCGCCTCGAAGACCCGGACCTGGAGGCCGAGTTCCCGGAGCCGGTAGAGCTGGTAGAGACCGGAGATCCCGGCGCCGACGATAATGGCGTCATGCTCTTCGCATTGCGGCATGGCCTGCGGCTCCCGTTGCAGCGCCCGGCTCATGCGACGAAGCTCCCGCCGAGCTCGTCTTCGATGAAGATGCGCACGATCTCCTCGAAGTCTGCATCGGTCTCGAAGCCGAGCGCCTGCCCCCTGGCCGGGTCGAAATGCGTGGCCCAGCCGTTGACGATTTCCTGGATGAACGGGTCGGGCTCGAAGCGCACGCGCGCCGCCACCCGCTCGCCCGCCACGGCCGCAAGCGCCGCCAGCATCTCCTCGACGGTGACCGTGAGGCCGGGGAGCGCCAGCATCCGTGCCGGCCCCCAGGCTTCCGGCGGCATGGCGGCCGCCTTCAGCACCGCGTCCACCACCTTGCGCGGCGAGAGCACATACATCGCCTGGCCCGCCCCAACGGGGCAGGCGGCTTCCTCGCCCTGCAGGGGCTCGCGGATGATCGAGCTCGCCCAGGTCGAGGCCGCCTTGTTCGGCTTGCCGGGCCGCACCACGACGGTCGGGAAGCGCAGCGCCCGCCCGTCCACATAGCCCTTGCGCGCATAGTCCTGCACCAGCAGTTCGCCGATGGCCTTCTGCGCGCCGTAAGAGGTCTGCGGGTTCAGCATCAGCGGGTCCGGGATCGTCTCCGGCATCGTGCCGCCATAGACCGCGACCGAGCTTGCGAACACCATCCGCGCCGGCTCCGGCAGGCTCCGGGCGGCGGCCAGCACATTCATCGTGCCTTGGAGGTTGACCGTCATGCCAAGGTCGAAATCCTCTTCCGCCCCGGCGCTTACCACGGCCGCCAGATGGAACACCGCGCCCGTGTCCGGCGCAATTGCGGCGCACACCTGCTCCGGGTCGCCGATATCGCCGATGACCGCCTCGACGCGCGGGTCGTGCAGCAGGCGCGGGTCGGGCGCGGCCCGGTCGAACAGCAGGACTCGCTCGACCGGCTGCTCCCGGCCCGCGGAGTCCGTGAGCGCGTTGAGTTCGAGCAGCCGGAGCGCGAGCCGCCGGCCGATAAAGCCGGCGCCGCCGGTTATCACGACGCGCATGGGTTGTTGTGTCCTCCCGGGGATCGGGGTCCGTTGGCGGAGTGAAGTCCCGGAAACTCCGGGTACGGCCGGAAAATAGCCCGCCCGGCAGAGGCTGTCACGGCGCTCGGCTAAGGCTTGCGCGAGAGGCCGCTTGCCTCCAGCGCCTTCAGATAGGTGCCCCAGAGTTCCGATTGCCGTTCGCCGAGTTCGCGCAGATAGGCCCAGCTATAGATGCCGGTGTCGTGCAGGTCGTCGAAAACCAGCCGCACGGCATAGTTGCCCTCGGGCAGGATTTCGATAATGCCCACATGGGCGCGGCCCGAAATGAGCGTCTTGCCCCCGGGCCCGTGGCCCTGCACTTCGGCCGAGGGGCTCTCGACTCGCAGCAACTCCGCCGGCAGGGCAAAACGCGCGCCGTCGTCGAAGGCGACATGCAGCACGCGCTCGGCTCCGGAATAGCGCAGTTCCGTCGGGCGGCTCACCGTCCGTCCTCATCCAGCTCCCGCGCCTCGTCGACAAGCATGACGGGAATGCCGTCCCGGACCGGGAATGCCAGTCCCGCCGAACGGCTGACAAGTTCGCCCGCCGCGCGGTCGTATTCCAGCGGCCCCTTGGTCACCGGGCAGACCAGCAATTGCAGCAGCAGCGGATCGACCTCTCCCGAGCCCATCATCGCGCGGCTCAATTCACCCGCGCCGGGTCGTCGTCGTTCGCCGCCTCGAAGGCCGACATTGCGAACAGGGCCTCCAGCATCCGGGCCCGCTCGCTCGAGTCCCGGCATTCGAGCAGCGCCTGTTTCTCGTTGGCCGCGAACGGACAGCCCATCGAAAGCGCATTGACCAGCATTTCGTCGTCGGCTCTTTCGACCGCGTCCCAATCGGCGCTGAGCCCGCGCCGGGCGAGGAATTCGCGAAGCGCCGCCAGCAGGCCCTCGCGGTCCACCGTGCTGCTGCGGCGTGCGTCGAGATCCGCGCCGAAGTTCTCGAAATCCGCGTGGACGGTGCGGTAGCCCTCGGGATGGAGCGCAAGCTCGCGGTCGATGCGGAAGCGGGCGATGCCCTGCAGCGCGATCATGTAGCGTCCGTCATCGAGCCTTTCCGAGTTCTGGATCTTGCCCGCGCAACCGATTTCATAGATCGGCGAGTTCGCCGGATCGGTTCCCTCGGCGCGGGGTTGCACCATGCCGACGATCCCCTCGTCGTCCAGCGCATCGCGGACCATCGCCCGGTAACGCGGTTCGAAGATATGCAGCGGCAGCATGGCGCGCGGCAGCAGCAGCACGCCGGGCAGCGGGAAAACCGGGATGACCTCCGGCAATGTTCGCCTGAGGGTCACAGAGCCCGCTCCCTAGCTGAACATCAGGGTCGAGAGGCGCCGCCGGATACCGACCGTGAGTTCGTGCGTCGGCCCCCACGCCTCGAAGAATTTGACGAGCTGGCTGCGGGCCGCCCCCTCGTTCCACTCGCGGTCGCGCCGGTAGAGTTCCAGCAGTTCTTCCGCCGCCTCCTTGTGGCGCCCGCCGCCGAACAGCGCCATCGCGAGATCGAAACGCGCCCCGTGGTCGTCCGGATTCGCCTCCACCGCGCGGCGAAGGTCCGCCGTATCGCCCGCATCCGCGCTCTGCTCGGCAAGTTCCACCGCGCTCACCGCGGCCGCCACCGCCGGGTCCTTGTCTGCACCCTCCGGCAGCCGTCCCAGCATGTCCCGCGCCTGTTCTACCTCGTCCACGGCCAGGAACACCTGGGCGAGGCCCGCAATTGCGGCGGCGTTCTCAGGCTCCTGCTTCAGCACTTCGTTGAAGATCGCGCCCGCGGTCTGTGCATCGCCGCCTTCCAGCGCCGCCCGCGCCTGCTCCACGGCGGCCTCGACCGCCGACTCGACCGGCCCGCCCACCAGGCGTTCGACAAACGCCTTGACCTGGCTCTCCGGCACCGCGCCCATGAACGCATCGACGGGGCGGCCCTGGTCGAAGGCATAGACCGCCGGGATCGACTGGATACGCATCTGCTGCGCGACCACGGGGCTCTGGTCGATATCGACCTTGACGAGGCTGACCTTTCCGCCGGCGTTGGAGACGACCATTTCGAGCATCGGCCCCAATTGCTTGCAGGGGCCGCACCAGGGCGCCCAGAAATCGACGATCACCGGCGCCGTCACCGACGCTTCGATGACATCGGCCATGAAGGTCTGGTCGGTGGCGTTCTTCACGACGCCGGGCGCGCTTGCCGCAATCTCCATCTCGCTACCCCGGTTCCGAAACGGCTGCCGCAACATGGCGGCAGAGCCGCCCGGCGGCAAGCCCCGCGTCGTTGGGGCGTCAGAACAGGCCGACCACCTCCCCGCCCTCGTCGAGGCCGATGGCTTCGGCCGCCGGCACGCGCGGCAGGCCCGGCATGGTCATGACGTCGCCGCAGACCGCGACCACGAACTCCGCGCCGGCCGCAAGCCGCACTTCGCGCACCGGAATGCCGTAGCCCTCGGGCGCCCCTCGCAGGGTCGGGTCGGAGGAGAAGCTGTATTGCGTCTTCGCCATGCAGACCGGCACATGGCCGAACCCGTCGGCATCGAAGCGGGCGAGTTGGTCCTTCACCCGCGCGGGCGCCTCCGCTCCGTCGGCGCGGTAGATCTCGCGCGCGACCGTCTCGATCTTCTCCCAGAGCGGCAGGCCGTCCGGGTAGATCGGGACGAATTCGGCGTCCCCGCTGTCGACGAGCGCGGCGACCGAGTGGGCGAGGCTCTCGGTCCCCGCCCCGCCTTCGGCCCAATGGGTGCAGACATGCGCCGTAGCGCCGCGCTCGGCCGCAAGACGCTGCACCACCGCGATCTCCGCATCGGTGTCGGCCGTGAAGCGGTTGATCGCGACGGCCGCCGGCACGCCGAATTTGGTAAGATTGTCGAGATGGCGGGCGAGATTGGCGAAGCCCCGCTCGACCGCCGTCACATCCTCTTCGCCGAGCGCATTGCGCGCGATGCCGCCATGCATCTTGAGCGCGCGCACCGTCGCCACCACGACCACGGCGTCGGGTTCGAGCCCCGCCTTGCGGCATTTGATGTCGAAGAACTTCTCCGCGCCGAGATCGGCCCCGAAGCCCGCCTCGGTGACCACATAGTCGGCCAGCTTGAGCGCGGCCCGGGTCGCGACCACGCTGTTGCAGCCATGCGCGATATTGGCGAACGGGCCGCCATGGACGAAGGCGGGATTGCCTTCCAGCGTCTGCACCAGGTTCGGCTGCAGCGCGTCCTTCAGCAGCACGGTCATCGCGCCGTCGGTCTTGAGATCGTGCGCGGTGACCGGGGACTGGTCGCGCCGACCGCCGACGATAATCTGGCCGAGCCGGCGCTGGAGGTCCGCCCGGTCCGAGGCAAGGCAGAGGATCGCCATGATCTCCGAAGCGACGGTGATGTCGTAGCCGGTCTGGCGCGGGAAGCCGTTGGCGACGCCGCCGAGCGAGACCGCGATGTCGCGCAGCGCCCGGTCGTTCATGTCCACCACGCGCCGCCAGGTCACGCGGCGCGCATCCAGCTCCAGCCCGTTGCCCCAGTAGATGTGGTTGTCGGTCATGGCCGAGAGCAGGTTGTGCGCGGCGCCGATGGCGTGCATGTCGCCGGTGAAATGGAGGTTGATGTCCTCCATCGGCACGACCTGGGCGTAGCCGCCGCCGGCCGCGCCGCCCTTCATGCCGAAACAGGGACCGAGCGAGGGTTCGCGCAGGCAGATCGCCGTGTTCTTGCCGATGCGGTTCAACCCGTCGCCGAGGCCGACCGTGGTCGTTGTCTTGCCTTCGCCGGCGGGCGTCGGCGTCATGGCGGTCACCAGGATGAGCTTGCCGTCGGGCCGGTCGGCCAGGCCGTCGATGAACTCCGCGGTCACCTTGGCCTTGTCGTGGCCATAGGGCACCAGCGCGCTTTCCGGAATCCCGAGCCGCTCGCCGATCTCTCCGATCGGCCGCAGATAGGCTTCGCGGGCAATCTCAATGTCGCTCTTGACCATGGAACGCACTCTCCTCGACGGGCGGAAGGGCCGCAGCATGGCAAGCCGGCGCGCTCTGCGCAAACACTGCATGCGCCTCGCCAGGGCAATCGCCTGAGATCGGGAGGGGATTCGTCCGGTCGGGCCCCACTCCAGCGGAGATGTCATGAAGTGTCATGTTTTGTCATGTTCCGCCGCTCTCCGCCAGTCTCGGCGAGGCTCCGCCCGTCTGTATCCTGCATGTCGTTTGTATGGACGCCTCCCGGAACGCAAGGATTGATTTTTGTGTGACGGTCAGGCAGATTGCAGTTTTGTATCCGGCCTATCGATGCGGGGCTTTGTGCCCGCTGGCCCCGATGGAATTTGCCGATCCGCGCCTCATTTCCTCCGGTGAGCTTTTCGCCCTACACGACATGCAGGCTTGGCGGATCGCGGTCTGACCTGTTTGCCATCACACCTTGTCTTGCCTTGCGCAAGCTTTCAGCGACCACCTCCTGTATCGGTTCGCAGTTCCGTCGTCAGCCGCGGCTATGCCGGCTGGCTGACAAAGTTCGTCTCGTATGTCCGGTCAT
This sequence comes from Alphaproteobacteria bacterium, assembly GCA_965261985.1. GTDB lineage: Bacteria > Pseudomonadota > Alphaproteobacteria > Bin95 > Bin95 > Bin95. The sequence goes on along the minus strand of OZ253490.1, from coordinate 188,357 downwards.
GGGCCAGCAATGCCCAGATCGTGCGTGCGGTCTTGTTGGCCAGCGCGACCGTGACCACGTTAGGCGCTCGCCGCTCGGCCAGGCGCAACGCCCATGCGGGCGGCGCCTTGCTGCTGGTGAGCACGGCACGGGCGCCGTGGATCAACAGGGTTCGAAGGTATTTGTCCCCGCGCTTGGAGATGCCGGGCATGCGAACGCGACCTCCGGTGCCCGTGTGCCGTGGCACCGGGCCGAGCCAGGCGGCGAACTCGCGCCCGGACCGGAACGCCGTGGGATCGCCCATCGCGGCCACGACGGCCGTCGCAGTCAGCACTCCGACGCCGGGGATCTCCGCGACCCGCTGGCTGTCGGCGTTGCTGCGGTGCCAAAGCCCGATCCGCCGTTCGATCTCGCCGATCTCCCGGTCGAGCTGGCCGACCCGCGCCCACTGCTCGCGCAGGGTCTCCACGATCATCGCCGGCAACCGCTCCGCGACCCGCTTCAGGGCCGGGCCGATCGTTCGGCTTATGCCGGCGCGGCCCTGCGCCATGACCGCCTGCTGCTCCTCGCTCTCGATCGCGACCGTCTTCACGCCCGGTTGCTGCCCCGCGGTCCAGATCGCCTGTGCGTCACGCGCGTCGTTCTTGTTGCCGGCCACGAAGGGCCGCGCCGCTTTCGCCGCTAACAGCCTGACCTCGTGGCCGAGACCCCGAAGCTGGCGTGCCCAGTGCTGCGAGCCGCCGCACGCTTCCATCGCGATCGGACACGGGGCGCGGTTGGCGAAGCGATCCAGGAACTTCCCGCGCGTCAGCTTCAAATCCACGATCTCGCCCGTCTCCGTATCCACCCCGTGCAGTTGGAACACTCGCTTCGCCGTATCCACGCCAAAGACGGTTCTGTTAGTCTCCATATCGGACCCTCCGGTTTGCCTGCGAAGAGCTTGCTCTTCCCACTTGGCATTTCGATGCCGTCGGCCCGTGAGGGTCCAACTCAACCCGCCGGCCCACGAACATCAGGGGGTGGGAGGCGTCCATCCCATTTCCTCCATCGCGTTTCGTTCCGTTTACACCGCCGCCGGATTGCCTGCGGCGCGGCCCTTCTCTTCTGAAAAGACACGCACGACGCTCCGATACCAGTACCGGACAACGCCGCCTGCGCATCCCTTCCCCATATTCCGATTTTCGCGCGTATCGCATGTGCGCGCGCCCGCGTTTGCGCCGGCGCGGTTCGCGCGCCTGATTGCGCGCGCGAGCCAGACGCAGGGCGCACGTTTCCCGTCCGTTCCGTTGGGGGTTTTTCGCGCCGGCGCGAGGTGGGAGACGAAGCGGCCCGCGGATGCCGCTTCCTCCTGACCCATCTTACCACAGTTTTACAGGGGTCAAGCCCCTTCCGGGAATTATTTCATAATTCATGAACAAATCGTCGCCGCCGAGAGGACATCATGCAAAATGTCATGTTTTGTCATGCGATGTCATGGTCGCCCGGCAGCCGGCCGGACGCACCTTGCCCGTCCATTTCCGAAAACTGCCTCCCCGAACGGCTTACCACGCTATTTCCGGTGTCAAGCCCGCGCCGTCCGGTGCAACAGCGGGGCCGTCTCGCCGCCGGCGGTTCAGGACGATGAGACCCTGCCCTCCCGCGCTCACGAGGGCGCTGTCCGGTAGATGTGCCAGTGCAGCAGCGCGGCGGCGCTGCGGTGGGGCGACCAGATTTCAGTGAGCTGCGCGGCCTCGGCGGGCGTCGGGCGGGCATCGAGGCCGAGGGTTCCTTGCAGGGCGGCGCAGAGTGCGAGATCGCCGGCGGGCCAGATGTCGGGGCGGCCAAGCGCGAACAAGAGCCAGACTTCCGCCGTCCAGCGTCCGACGCCCCTGAGGGCCGAGAGCGCGGCAATGGCGTCCTCGTCCGGCAGCCGCGCGATGCGTGCGAGAGACACGCGCCCGGAGGCGAGTTTGTCGGCAATCGCGAGCGCATAGCCTGCCTTGGGCCGGCTGAGCCCGACGGTGCGAAGCCCCTCCGGCCCGAGCGCCAGCACGGTCGTGGGCGAGACCTCGCCGCCGGCGGCCTCCTCCAGCCGCCCCCAGATCGCCCGCGCCGAGGCGGCGGAGACCTGCTGCGCCGCAATCGCCCGCAAGAGCGCCGCGAAGCCCGCCCCCCGGAGCGCCATGGGCGGCGTCCCGACTTGCGCCAGCGCCGCCCGGATGCGCGCATCCCGCCCCGCCAGCGCGGCCAGCCCCGCCCGCCACCGCCCGACCGCGCCCCGCCGCGGCGGGGGCAGGCTGATGTCTTCCGTCATTTGTTGTCCCCAATACCCCGTCCCCCGGCCGGGCCCAACTCGATCGGTCCGGCAAATCGGACCGGCGCCTTACCGCTGCGCCTCGACCACGGTATCGGCCGGTAAAGGGACACAACGGACACTACCTGCTACCGGGTCACAGCGCCAAGAACGGTCCGGGGATCGGGACCGGCAACCGCCATGCAGCGATGAGCCGTAGCGCGATTGATGGAGTCGACCTCGGACGCGGACAAAACGCGCTCGGATCGAACTACCGCGACAATCGGGTAGATACCGCCTGTCTTCCCGATTGTCGCGCCATAGGCGGTCCTGCCAAGCGACGCTTCGAACGTTTCGACGCTCTGCACGCTCATATGTCCTTCTCTCTCTTCCACGGATCGCCCGGAAACAGAGAGACCAGCCTTTCCGAAACCGTCCGGGCCGCTTCGGCCGGCCGCCACTCGAAGCCCGGCCTGAGCAATGCGCTCATGTCGGCATTGAACTGCCCATCGCCAAGCTTGCCCGCGAGATTCCGCTCGAACATTGCACGACTCACCGGACCTCCCTCATGCGCCATATACTCCCAGAACACCGATGCGATCCGCCCGGCATCGCTCCGGTTGTCGCCGAGCCCCGTGGCAAGGTCGAACAAATCCCGACCCTTGCGGCGCTGATAGAGCGCCCGCAACTTCGTCGCCAGCAGTTCGTCGAGTGCGAAAGTCGTGATATCGGCCGTTCCGGAATACCACCGCGACTCGACCGAGAACGGTCGTCTCTCGAAGCCCAGCGCTGCAAAATGCTCGCGGGTATTGATCTCGACCTTGAGACGCAGACGCATCGCGGGAACGTCCTCGGACAGGAACCGGTAGCCGAACGTCACCCGTCCTTGCGACTGCTTCCAATGCGCTTCGCCAAGCCAGGGATCGAGCGCGTTTCGTAGCCCGTCCATCAACGGACCGGCAGGGCCGGGCTCGATCTGGACCAGATCGATATCCTCGGAATAGCGCGCGGGCGGCGTCAGGTAGAGCTTGTAGAGCGCCGTGCCTCCCCGGAAGGCGAGCGCCCCGGCGAGAACCGGATCGGAGAATATCGCGACCAGGGCGCGGCTGATGACCAGGTCCTGCTCGACCTGGAAATCCTCGCTCCACGGCGCCCGCTCTCGCCACTGGGTGATGTAGTCGCGCGGGATCATGCATCCGTCTCGACGTTTGCGTTCACGAACAGCCGCCAGTCTCTCGACCGCCGCGCCCCGCCGGCGCCTGCGCCGGGAAGAAGCTTCGTGAAGTTCCGCGCATGCTGTCGCACATGCGCCTTGAGCAGTACGGCCTTGTCTCCGGCCCCGACATACTCGAGGAGATAGCCCAGACGCTGCGCCCAGAGAATCGATGCGGACTTCGAAGCCTCGACGAGGCGCTCCGGGTCCATGTCGTCGCCGAGCTCGGAAAGCATGCCCGTCACCCGGTCAAGTCCGCCGACGCGGCGCATGTATCCGGCGAGATCGACCGCCGTCGCTTCCACGGTCGAGACCACGACCGTTCCGCGCGGATTATTGAAACTCTCGATTGGCACGGCGGTGAGGTTCCGGCGCGCGATGAAGGCGACCCTGACAGCGCCGCACAGGATTGCCGGCCGGTTCCTCTCGATGACGACCTGGAACTCCTGCGGGCGATGATGGGCCGCGCCGTGATACTGAGCGGCCGAGAGGAGACCGACATAGTAGCGGATATTCCAGTGCTCCATCAGCGCCGGAACGAACTGATCCGCCGGCAGGCAGCCGAGCCGCCTGTATTCCGGCGGCACGATAACGTAGAAGCCGCGCGCGGGACTTGCGATCTCCCCTCTGGCCGCGAGGCGGCTCAGCGCCTGGCGCGCTGCCGCCTCGCTGATCCCGAGCGCCGAGCGAAGCTCGGACGACGTAAAGCGATACTGGCCGCGAGCGACCAGATCCGCGATGACATTACGGGCGCGCGGCGCGGTAAATGCATACATAACACCGACAAAGTAGTATTATTTGTTACAATATCAAAGTGTATTCGTAGTCCATGCAACCGACACGCCGGTCGACGCTCTCGCCGCGCCACCCGAGATCGCGCGGTCGATTTTCGATTCCAGCTCATTCTGAGCGCCACTAACCCGGATTTCTCACCAATGTCATGGTCTGCGCGGCGCCGTCGGGTCGCGCCTAGGCGTCCGCCCGCGGCGGCGCCAACGCCGCCATCCATACAAATTGCCGCGTTGCGCGCGGCATTGCGGGCCTCAACCGTAGGCACCGCTACGCTTTTCGGCCAGCTCCTTGCGGATCGAACACCTGGACGCGACGCAGGCCGCGACCTTGGTGAGAATTCCGGGTTAATGCCTGCCTTGCGCGGCGAGGCGTTTGACAGAGATGCTCCATTCGGTCGACTCTCGGCTGCATGAGAACAACGATTGACGTTCCCGATGCGACACTGGAACGGGTCAGGGCCTTGGCCGCCAGCCGCAGCATGAGCCTGGAGTGCTTCGTCACGGAAGCGCTGGAAGAGCACCTGCAACGGTGCGGGGACGCGCGGGCCGGGCGAGAACCCGAGCCGCCCTGGATGGCGGGCTTCGGGGAGCTTGCCGACCTCGCCAGCGAGAACCGGCGCATCCTTGCGTCGATCGAGGAAGAGTTCAGGCCGCGTGCCGGAACGGGGGATTGGAGATGACCGGGGAACTCGACGGCAGGGTCGCCATCGTCACCGGAGCGGCCGGCGGGATCGGGCGCGAGTTCGTGCGCGGCTTGCTGGGCGCGGGCGCGAAGGTGGCCGCGCTCGATATCGACGAGGGGCGGCTCGCCGACCTCGCGGCGGGGCACGAGGCGGCCGCCTCCGCAGGCCGCCTCATTACCGCGCGCGCGGACATTGCGAGCTACGCCGAGTGCGAGGCCGCGGTCGAGCGGACCCGGGAGAGCCTCGGGGGGCTGCATATCCTCATCAATAACGGCGCGGTGGGCATGGGCGCCGTCCGGTTGGACCACATGACCAACCTCGTCGGGATCCACGAGATCGACCCGGAGGCCTGGGACCGGTTCGTCGCGGTGAACCTCTCCGGGGCGTGGTACATGACCCGCGCCGCGGCCGGGGGACTGCTCGACCAGGGATGGGGGCGCATTATCAACGTCACCACCAGCTTCTTCACCATGCTGCGCGGGAAGTTCCATCCCTACGGCCCGCCGAAGGCCGGGCTCGAGGCGATGTCCGCCGGCCATGCCGGGGAATTCGGCGGTCGAGGGGTGACCGTCAATGTCGTCATCCCCGGCGGCCCGACAAACACTCCGATGGTTCCCCGGGAGTCCGGCATCGACCGCGCCCTGATGGTGCAGCCCTCGGCGATGGTGCCCCCGGTGCTGTGGCTCTGCTCCGAGGAGGGAGGAGCCTGGACCGGGCATCGCTATGTCGCGGGAAACTGGGATGCGGCGGCCGAGCCCGCGGCGGCGGCGGAAGGCTGCCGCGCCCCTATCGGGTGGCCGGACCTCGCCGGGAGCCCGGTATGGCCGGGGGGCAAGCCGCCCGAGTAAGCGGACCGCCCCGCCTTCGTTTGACAATGCGTCCGGCGGCGCTATAACGCGCGCATTCCCGAGAATGCGGGCGCTGCGCCCCGTCCTTGCCTTCGTGCCTGGACCTATCGGGACAACAACAAACGCGCAAAGCGAGCAACACGGACCATGGCAAAACGCGAGACCGCGAAACACAAGATCGACCGGCGCCTCGGCGTCAATCTCTGGGGGCGGCCCAAAAGCCCCTATAACCGCCGGGAATACGGGCCGGGCCAGCACGGCCAGCGCCGGCGCAAGCCCACCGATTTCGGCCTCCAGCTGCGCGCCAAGCAGCAGCTCAAGGGCCATTACGGCGACATTTCCGAAAAGCAGTTCCGCCGCCTCTACCACGAGGCGGTGCGCCGGCGGGGCGACACCGGCGAGAACCTGATCGAGCTGTTGGAGCGCCGCCTCGACGCCGTTGTCTATCGCATGAAGTTCGTGCCCACCATCTTCGCCGCGCGCCAGTTCGTGAACCACGGCCATGTCCGGGTGAACGGCAGGCGGCTCAACATCCCGTCCTACCGGGTGCGCGACGGCGACGTCATCGAGGTGAGGCAGAAATCCCGCACCATGGCGCTGGTGCTGGAGGCCATCGAATCGCCCGAGCGCGACGTGCCGGACTATCTCTCGGTCGATTTCAACGAGCTGAAAGGCTCCTTCCAGCGCGGCCCCGGCCTCGCCGATGTGCCTTTCGCCGTCCAGATGGAGCCGCATCTGGTGGTGGAGTTCTACTCCCGGTAGCGATGGCGCCCCCGGGTCCTTCCCGGCCTCCCGGCCGGCGCAAGATTCTCGGCCGTCTGGACCGCCGCGAGCGTCGCCGACTGCTGCAACGCTCCGACCGCAAGGGCCTTGTCCATCTCGCGGGCCATCTGGCGGCGCTCGGCGCCACCGGATCGCTCATCGCGCTGGAAGTGCCCGGCTGGCCGGTCCTGCTGCTGCCCCACGGCATCCTCCTGGCCTTCCTGTTCTGCCTGCTGCATGAGGCCGTTCACGGGACGCCGTTCCGCAGCGGCTGGCTGAATACCGGGGCCGCCCGGTCGGTCGGGTTCGTCATTTTCCTGCCGCCGGCATGGTTTCGCCATTTCCACCTGGCGCATCACCGCCATACCCACGACCCGGCGCGCGACCCGGAACTGGCACGGCCCGTGCCACGGTCGAAGGGGGGCCTTGCCTGGCATATTGCAGGCGGTTCCTACTCGGTCCGGCAGGCGCGGATGCTGCTCGTCAATGCGGCAGGGCGGAACCGCGACGCTTTCGTGCCGGCGGCGGGGCGCGGCGCGGTGGCGCGCGAAGCCCGGCTCTACCTCCTCCTCTATGCGGGCGCAGCGGCGCTCTCGGTCCATTTCGCCACCGCGGCCCTGCTGTGGCTCTGGCTGCTGCCCCTCATGCTGGGACAGCCCTTCCTGCGCCTCTATCTGCTCGCCGAGCATACGGGCTGCCCGCATGTGCCCGACATGCTGCGAAACACGCGCACGACCTTCACCAATGCGCTGGTGCGCTTCGTCGCGTGGAACATGCCCTACCACATGGAACACCACGTCAATCCGGCCGTGCCGTTTCACCGGTTGCCGGCATTCCACAGGGTCCTGCGCGACGAGCTGGCCGTCACCGCGAAGGGCTATCCGGCCGCGGCGCAAGCCGTGGTCTCAGCCGCACTTCGCGGGGAGGCGTGACCCCGGCGGCGGCGAGAAAAGCGGGTGTCAGGCGGCCATGCCGGGCGTTTCGACGCCGTGCTCGTTCAGATAGCCCTGCAGTTCGCCGGCATCCCACATTTCGCGCACGATGTCGCAGCCGCCGACGAACTCGCCCTTCACATAGAGCTGCGGGATGGTCGGCCAGCCGGCGAACTCCTTGATGCCCTGGCGGACGCCCATGTCCTCCAGCACGTTCACCGAATGGTATTTGACGCCCATATGGTTCAGCACGCCGATGACCACCGAGGAGAAGCCGCATTGCGGAAAGACGGGCGTGCCTTTCATGAACAGCACGACATCGTTTCCGTTGACGGTTTCCTGAATGCTTGTAATAGCGTCGCTCATCGGCGTTCTCCCGGTGTTCAAGCGGTTTCGGGGGCGGCGGTGCGCAGCGCCAGGGCGTGCAACTCGCCTCCCATCCGACCCTGCAATGCCCTGTAAACGATCTGGTGCTGCTGTACGCGCGACTTGCCGGCGAATTCCGCCGACACAACGCGGGCCGCATAGTGGTCGCCGTCGCCCGCGAGGTCCTCGATCGTGACCTCGGCGTCGGGCAGCGCCTCGCGAATCAGGCGCTCGATCTCTTCGGCCTGCATGGCCATGTGTCGCGTCCCTTATCCGCCGACGATCCAGGCGGGCATCCACGCTTCGTGCAGCTTGCGCAGTTCGCCGAGCGATATGGAGGAATGGCCCTCGACTGTCAATGCGCCGCCGGCGGTCTCGCCGACCCGCAAGGCCGGAACGCCGGCGGCGGCTGCGCGCTCCAACACCGCTTCCGGCTCCTCGACGGCCAGCAGGTAACGCGCCTGGTCCTCCCCGAACAGGCCCGCCGCCGCGTCGGCAAGCGGCGACCGCACAACAGCCCCGACATCGCCGGCAAGCGCCATTTCGGCAGCGGCGACCAGCAGCCCGCCATCCGAAAGGTCGTGGCAGGCTGCCACCCGGCCGGCGCGAATCCCGACGCGAACGAAATCCCCGTTGCGCCGCTCGGCAGCGAGATCGACCGGCGGCGGCGGGCCTTCCTCGCGGCCCTCGACCGTCTCCAGCCAGAGCGAGCGACCGAGATGGCCCCGCGTCTCGCCGACCAGCACAAGTGCCAGGCCCGGGCCCGGAAGCGCCATGCCGACCCGGACGGCGAGATCGTCGAGCAGGCCGACGGCGCCGACCACGGGCGTTGGCAATACCGCCTGGCCATTGGTTTCGTTGTAGAGCGAGACATTGCCGGAGACGACCGGGAAGTCGAGCGCGCGGCAGGCCTCGCCCATGCCCTGGATGCAGCCGACGAACTGGCCCATCACATGGGCGCGCTCGGGATCGCCGAAATTGAGATTGTCGGTGATCGCGAGCGGCTCGGCGCCGACCGCGGTGAGGTTGCGCCATGCCTCGGCCACTGCCTGCCGCCCGCCCTCGACCGGGTCGGCCAGGCAGTAGCGCGGCGTACAGTCGCTGGTGAGCGCGAGCCCGCGCCCGGTGCCGTGGATGCGGACCACCGCCGCATCGCCGCCCGGGCCTGCGACCGTATCGCCCATCACCGTGTGGTCGTATTGCTCCCAGATCCAGCGCCGGGAGGCCCCGGCCGGGCCGCCGAGGACGGTTCTGAGCGCGGCGACCGGATCGGCGCCCCCGGAAGAAACCGAAACGGCCGGCGCGGGCGGGGTCGGGGTCCAGGGCCGGTCGTATTCCGGCGCACCGTCGGCCAGCGGGCGGATCGGCAGGTCGGCAACCCTTTGGCCGTGCTGCGTCAGCACCATGCGCCCCGTATCGGTCAACCGTCCTATGACGGCGAACTCCAGGCCCCACTTCCGGAACACCGCCGCGGCCGTCTTGTCGCCGCCGGGGCGGAGCACCATCAGCATGCGCTCCTGGCTCTCCGACAGCATGATCTCATAGGCCGACATGCCCGTTTCGCGCTGGGGCACGCGGTCGAGGTCGAGCTCAAGGCCGAGACCGCCCTTGGACGCCATCTCGAAGGCCGAGGACGTCAGGCCGGCCGCGCCCATGTCCTGGATCGCCACGATGGCGTCGGTCGCCATGAGCTCCAGGCAGGCCTCGATCAGCAGCTTGCCAGTGAACGGGTCGCCCACCTGCACGGTCGGGCGCTGCTGTTCCGCCTCGTCGTCGAAGGCGGCCGACGCCATGGTGGCGCCATGGATGCCGTCGCGCCCGGTGCGCGAGCCGACATAGACGACGGCATTGCCGACGCCGGCTGCCGCCGACCGGAACAGGCGGTCGGCCGGCGCGATGCCGACCGCCATGGCGTTGACCAGAATGTTGCCGTTATAGGCGGGATGGAAGGCGCATTCGCCGCCGACGGTGGGCACGCCCACGCAGTTCCCGTAGCCGCCGATGCCCGCGACCGCGCCGGCGGTGAGCCGCCGCGTCGCCTCGTGGTCGGGCGCGCCGAACCGCAAGGCATTCAGGATCGCGACGGGCCGCGCGCCCATTGTGAAGACATCGCGCAATATACCGCCGACGCCCGTCGCCGCGCCCTGGTAGGGCTCGATGAAGGACGGGTGGTTGTGGCTCTCCATCTTGAAGACGGCCGCGAGCCCGCCGCCGATATCGACCGCGCCCGCATTTTCGCCCGGCCCCTGGAGCACCCAGGGCGCCTCCACCGGCAGCGTCCTCAGCCATTTCTTCGAGGACTTGTAGGAGCAGTGCTCGCTCCACATTGCGGCGAAGATGCCGAGCTCGACCGGGTTTGGCCCGCGCCCCAGGATTTCGAGCACGCGCGCATATTCGTCCGGCGCGAGGCCGCCATGATCGTCGCTGGGCGTGCTCATGCGGCAAGCGCTTCGAACAGTGGCCGGCCGTCCGTGCCGCCGAGCAGCGCGTCGGCAGCGCGCTCCGGATGCGGCATCATGCCGAGCACATTGCGGGCTTGGTTCAATATGCCGGCGATGTCCCCGGCGGAGCCGTTCGGGTTGTCCAGATAACGGAACGCGATGCGGTCCTCGTCCGAAAGGCGCTCAAGCGTGGCGGCGTCGGCGAAGTAATTGCCGTCGTGGTGCGCGACCGGGATCTGCAATAACGCGCCCGGTCGGTAGCCGCTCGTGAACGGGCTGTCGGCCGTCTCGACGCGGAGGCGCGCCGGGCGGCAGACGAAGCGGAGCCCCGCATTGCGCAGCAGCGCCCCCGGCAAGAGGCCGCATTCGGTCAGCACCTGGAAGCCGTTGCAGATGCCGAGCACCCGCACGCCGCGCTTCGCGGCCCGGATGACGGCCTGCATGACCGGCGAGCGCGCGGCCATGGCGCCGGGGCGCAGATAGTCGCCATAGGAAAAGCCACCCGGCAGCACGATCAGGTCCGCCGCCGGCAGCGCGGAGTCGCCATGCCACACCATCGCCGGAGGGCGTCCCGTCGCCGCTGCGAGCGCAACCCGGGCGTCCCGGTCGCAGTTCGACCCCGGAAACACGATGACGACCGCCTTCATGCGATTTCGATCGTGTAATCCTCGATCACGGGGTTGGCGAGCAGGCGTTCGCACATGGCCGCAAGCGCGGCCTCTGCTGCGGCCGGATCGGTTTCCGCGAGTTCCAGCTCGAGCACCTTGCCCTGGCGAGCCGCCTCCACGCCCTCGAAGCCCAGTCCCGCGAGCGCCTGCGCGACCGCCTTGCCCTGCGGGTCCAGCACGCCGGCGCGCGGCATTACCAGCACCCGAGCCTTCACGCGCTCGCCTTCGGCAGGGGTTCGACGTTTCCTTCCTGAAGGATGCCCAGCCGCCGTGCCACCTCGCGATAGGCCTCCGCGACATCGCCCATGTCGCGGCGGAACAGGTCCTTGTCGAGCACCTCGTTCGTCTGCAGGTCCCAGAGCCGGCAACTGTCCGGGCTGATCTCGTCGGCCAGCACGATTCGCACATCCTCCTGGCTGTAAAGGCGCCCGAATTCCACCTTGAAATCGACCAGGCGGAGGCCGACGCCGAGGAACAGTCCGCTCAGATAGTCGTTTACCCTGAGCGCCAGGTTGAAAATGTCGTCGAGGTCCTGCGGCGAGGCCCAGCCGAAGGCGGTGATGTGCTCCTCCGTAACCATCGGGTCTTCGAGTTCGTCGTTCTTGAAATAGTACTCGACGATGGACCGGGGCAGCGGCGTGCCCTCGTCGATCTTGAAGCGCGTGGCCAGCGATCCGGCGGCGATGTTCCGCACGACCACCTCGACCGGGATGATCTCGACCTCGCGGATCAGCTGCTCGCGCATGTTCAGCCGGCGCACGAAATGGGTCGGAATGCCCATCTCCTGAAGCCGGACCATCAGATATTCGGAAATTCGGTTGTTCAGCACTCCCTTGCCGGAGATCGTGGCTTTCTTGCGGTTGTTGAAGGCGGTTGCGTCGTCCTTGAAATACTGGACGAGCGTTCCGGGCTCGGGGCCTTCGTAGAGAACTTTGGCCTTGCCCTCGTAGATACGTTTGCGTCTTGCCATGGATGTCCACCGAGTGCCGCCCGACGGAAGACCGGCAAAGCGCCGGGCTTGCAGGTTGCAATTGCCGATATAGCAAGCACGGCGCTTCTTCTCAATGAAGCTCGGCATAACTGCCGATACCCGGCCAGGTGCGGGCGAAACGCCAGACGGTCGCGGCATTCGCATCCGCCGGAAGGGCGAGCAGGGCCCGCGAAACCGTGCCGAAGCCCCAATCGGTGCATACATGCATGGCGCCGTTGGGATCGTGGACGCCTGGCGCGGTGTCCTCCGAAGCGAAAAGCCTTTCCCAGTCGGCCCAGCCGTCCGGCGCATCCGGGTCGGGAGCGCGTGCCGCCTCGAATCGGGGCAGGTAGTAACCGGTGCGCTCGGAGTTGACGCGATCGTTGAGGTCCCAGGCGGTCAGCATGGAGAGGCCGGCGCCGACCGACTGCGCCGATACGCCGCGCCCCCCCGTGTGGCGAACCCAGAAGGCGTTTTCGCGGTCCGCGATGAGCATGTTGAAGCTGCGATAGGCCCGGCCGTCCACCTTCGCCATGGCCGCCGCCGCCGCGCGGGCGGTGTCGTGGTCCAGCGCCTCAAGCACCAGTGCGCCGCGCGTGTGCTTGCCGGCGGCGGGGCCGAGCGAACCGCGCCGATTGAGGATGGCGGCCACCACGCCCGTCTCGTTCAGCCCCATCCAGCTTCCGCCCGCTTCCTCGTCGAGGCCGGCGAGCACGCCCGGTCGGTCGGGCCAGTGGCGGGCGGGCGGGCGCCAGGCGCGGCCGACCGCTTCGTCGCGGTTGGCGCCGACGATCACGGGCCAGGCATGGCCGGGCCTGCGGAGCAGGACGACGGTGCACATGGAGGCTCTGCAAATCCGAAGCGGGACTGGCTATATATCGCTCGCAACCCGCCCGACCAAGCAGCAGGGAGATGACCCGCATGGCGACCTTCGCAGACCGCGAAAAGCAGTTCGAGACCAAATACAGCCACGACGAGGAGTTACGCTTCAAGGTGCAGGCCCGGCGTAACCGGTTGTTCGGCGAGTGGGCGGGCGCGCAATGGGGGCTGGAAGGCGGGGACCTGAAAGCCTATGGCCGCACGGTGGTCGAGTCCGATTTCGAACGTCCCGGCGACGACGATGTGCTGGAGAAGGTGCTGGGCGACCTCAAGGCGCAGGGCATAGAGACCGACGCCCGGCGCCTGCGCAACCGCATGGAGGAGCTGCTCGAGGAGGCCAAGGCGCAGGTCATGGCGGAGTAAGGCCTGGCTGCATCCCCGCCGCGCTGCCTCAGAAGAACTGTTCCAGCACGCGGTCCGGCGGCTGGTGGCCGTCCACGAAGGCCTTGATGTTGACGATCACCCGCTCGCCCATCTCCAGGCGGCCTTCCAGCGTGGCCGAGCCCATATGCGGAAGCAGCACCACATTGTCGAGGTCGCGCAGCTTCGGGTCGATGGCGGGCTCGCGCTCGAACACATCCAACGCCGCGCCTGCGAGCCTGCCGGCGAGCAGGGCGTCCAGTAGCGCCGGTTCGTCAATCACCTCCCCGCGCGAGGTGTTGACGATATAGGCGTGCGGCTTCATCAGTGCGAGGCGGCGGCGCGACAGCAGATGGTAGGTCGCCGGCGTGCGCGGGCAGTTGATCGACACGATGTCCATGCGCGCCAGCATCTGGTCGAGGCTCTCCCAGTAGGTCGCCTCCAGTTCGGCCTCGATATCCGGGTCCGCGCGCCGGCGGTTGTGGTAGTGGACCGAGATGCCGAAGCCGCGCGCGCGCCGCGCCACGGCAGCCCCGATGCGGCCCATGCCGACAATGCCGAGCCGCTTGCCGTAAATGCGGTGGCCGAGCAGGGCGGTCGGCGCCCAGCCGACCCAGCCGCCGGTCCGCACCAGGCGCTCCCCCTCGGCGAGCCGGCGCGAGACCGAGAGGATCAGCGCCATGGTCATGTCGGCGGTGTCGCCGGTCAGCACGCCCGGCGTATTGGTGACCGCGATGCCCCGCTTGTGCGCGGCCGCCAGGTCGATATGGTCCACGCCTGCGCCGAAGCTCGCCAATAATTTGAGCTGCGGGCCGGCGGCCTCCAGGCACTCCGCGTCGATCCGGTCGGTCACGGTCGGCACCAGCGCGTCCGCCCGGCTCATGGCCTCGAGCAGTTCGGACCGGTCCATCTGCCGGTCGCTGTCGTTAAGTTCGGTGCGGAACAACTCCATCATCCGCGTTTCCACCGCGTCGGGCAGCTTGCGCGTGACGATGACGAGCGGTTTCGGCGCAGCGGGCATGAGGCCGGCGCCTATGCCGTCTTCGCGGCGGACGGCAAGCCCTGCAGACGGCCATCGCGGCCGGCGGCGAGAAGGGCCAGAGCGGAAACCGACCGTGTTGTGTCGCAAACCGTGGTACAACCGTCACCCCGGCCTTGAGCCGGGGGCCACCTCCCGGCCTCCTCGCCAAGCTGAAACGGCTGGGGATGGGCCCCGGATCGGTGTCCGGGGCGACGAGCCGGATGCGAGGCCGGCGGCTGTCCACTGAACGGCAGTCGATTCAGCCGGATCGAATCTCGCACTAGAGCGTTTCCATCCATAGCGAAAACGCTCTACCAAGCCGGGCGGTAGGAGTCCACCGCCGGGCCGTCAGCCGGCCCGGTCCAGGAACTCCGCATAGACGCGATTGAAGGCCTCCGCCGTGTCCCAATTAGGGAAATGGCCTGCACCCTCGATCACCGCCATTTCCGCGCCCCGGATTTCATCGCGGTAGAGCGCCATCCGCTCGGGCGGCGTCGGCACATCGTGCTCGCCGGCCACAACCAGTACCGGCACCCGGATCTCGCCGAGCCGACCGTCATAGTCCATGGCCATGATCGCGCCGCCCGAATGCGCATAGCCCGCCACCGGGTTGGCCGAGGCGATCTCGATCAGCCGCGCATGGCTGGCCGGGTTATCCGCGCGCCAGACTTCGGTCGTGTAGCGGGCCATGATTTCCTCGGCGGCCGGCGCCATGCTGTCGCCCTCTGCGGCGAGGCGCTCGACCGTCTTCCGGATGCGCTCGCCATTGGCGGCCGGCAGCACGCCCTGCGTTGCGAGGAAGGTCACGCTTGCAAGGCGCGAAGGATGCTCCAGGGCGAGCGCGAAACCGACCATGCCGCCGAGCGAGGAGCCGAGATAGTGCACCCGCTCTACCCCCTCTGCGTCCAGCACCGCGACGGCGTCGAGCGCCAGGTCCTCCATCCTGTAGGACGCAGGACCCGCCGGGCTCTCCCCGTGTCCGCGAAAGTCCAGCGCGATTACCCGGTAGCGATCCGCGAAAGCCTCGACCTGCGGGGCGAACTGGGCGCGCGAGAGGATCTGCGCATGCCCGAACAGCAGCGCGGGCCCCTCTGCATCGCCATGGACTTCATAGACGGTCCGCGCCCCGTCCCGCTCGACCGTCCCGCCCCGGCCTCTGTTCATCACGCATTCTCCCTGCTGCGTCTTTGCGCCCGTTCCTCGAAGAAGGCGGCGGCGACGCGCTGCGGTTCGCCGTCGAGATAGGCGGCTTCCTGGAATCGCATCGCGGCCTGCACGGTCTCGTCGTATCCGGCCTGCGTGCGCTCCAGCAGGCGGCGTTTGGTGAGCTGGACGGCGAGCGGCGGCAGTGTGGCGAGTTCCCCGGCAAGTTCCATCGCGCGCGGCATCACACGGTCGTGCGGCACGACCTCATTGACCAGGCCCCAGGCAAGGCAGGTCTCGGCGTCCAGCAGCCGTCCGGTGAGCGAAAGCTCGACTGCGCGGGCATGGCCGACGACGCGCTCGATGATGAAGGGGCCGACGACGCTCGGAATGCCGGCGCGCACCTCCGGCTGGCCCATGCGCACGCCGGGATGGGCAATGCGGATGTCGGCGTGCAGCGCGGTCTGAAGGCCGAATCCGGCGGCGAGGCCGTTTAGCGCCACGACAATCGGCTTCTCCAGCGCGCGCACGGACTGGTAGAGCGCGCCCAGATGCAGGAAATGTTCCTTGACCGTCTTCTCGTCGAAGCCGGCGGAGTCGTTCAGGTCCTGGCCGGCGGAGAAGGCGCGCTCGCCGGCGCCGGTCAACACGACCGCGCGCACCGAGTCGTCGGTGTTCAGGCCGTCCAGCACGCGCGGCAGCAGGTCGCGCATCTCCAGGTCGAGCGCATTCAGCGCTTGCGGCCGGTTCAGCGTCACGACGGCAATGGCGCCCTCGCGGCGCTCCAGAACGGCAGGTCGTGTCATGGGCGGCGTTGTCCTCGATCAGAGGCGGGAACGACGAAACTGTCGAAGAGGGTCCTGTCGCCGGTCTCGAAGGCGACAGTCAGCATTTCGCGGTCGATGGCGCGCACGGCTCCGTAGCCGAACTTGTTATGGAACACATGCTGGCCGACCTCGAACTGGCCGGTGCGGTCCGGGCGGGACGCGACTTCCCAGGCGGGCGCATCGATTACGCGCCCGACGCCGGCACCGTAACGCCAGGCAGGCGCCTCTCCGAAACCGGCATCCGTTTGCCGGTCCACATGCTCGTCCGGCAACTCGTCGATGAAGCGCGACGGGAGCGGCGTCAGCCATCGCCCCATGACCATGCGGCACATCGCGGAGGTGATGAGGACATGGCGGCGCGCGCGGGTGATGCCGACATAGGCGAGGCGGCGTTCCTCCTCCAGCCCGGCAAGGCCGTTCTCGTCCATGGCGCGCTGGTGCGGGAACAGGCCCTCCTCCCAGCCCGGCAGGAACACGATGTCGAATTCGAGCCCCTTCGCGCCATGCAGCGTCATCAGGGAGATGCTTTCGGCCTCGCTGCCGCTCTCGGCCTCCATCACCAGGCCGATATGCTCCAGGAAGGCTTCGAGGGATTCGAAGCTGGCGAGCTGCTGCACAAACTCGCCCAGGTTCTCCAGCCGGCCCGGAGCGTCCGCCGTCTTCTCCTTGCGCCACATCTCGCGATAGCCGCTTTCGTCGAGAATGGCGTCCGCCAGGTCGGCATGCGGCTCGGTGTTGAGCCGCGCGCGCCAGCCGTCGATGCTGCGGCAGAAGCCGGCAAGCGCATTGCGTGCGCGTGTGCTCAACTCTTCCGATTCGACCAGCCGGCGCGCGGCCTCGGCAAGCGGCACCCGTTCCGCGCGCGCCAGCCGATGCACCACTTGCAGGGTGGCCTCGCCGATACCGCGCTTCGGCAGGTTGACGATGCGTTCGAAAGCGAGGTCGTCCTCGGGGAGGAGCACGGCGCGCAGATAGGCGATGGCGTCCCGAACCTCGCGCCGCTCATAGAAGCGCGGGCCGCCGACGACGCGGTAGTTCAGGCCGAGCATGATAAAGCGGTCTTCGAACGCGCGGGTCTGGAAGGAGGCACGGACCAGCACCGCCATCCGGCCGAGCCCGTTCCCGGCGCGTTGCAGCGCCTCGATCTCCTCGCCGATCAGCCGGGCCTCCGCCTCGCCGTCGGGGGCGGTGCGCACGACGACCGGGACGGAGGCATTGCGGTCGGTCCAGAGCGTCTTGCCGAGCCGGTCGCGATTATTGGCGATCAACCCCGAAGCCGCGCCGAGGATATCGCCGGTCGAGCGGTAGTTCTGCTCCAGACGAACCGTCTTCGCGTTTTCGAAGTCCTTTTCGAAGCGCAGGATGTTGCCGACCTCCGCCCCGCGCCAGCCGTAGATCGACTGGTCGTCGTCGCCGACGCAGCAAATGTTGCGGCGGCGCTGGGCAAGCAGGCGGAGCCAGAGATACTGGGCGATATTGGTGTCCTGGTATTCATCCACAAGGATGTAGCGGAACTGCTCCTGGTAGAGCGCCAGCACCTCCGGGTCGCGCTGGAAGACCGTCAGGTTGTGGAGCAGCAGGTCGCCGAAATCGACGGCGTTGAGCGCCGCGAGCCGGCTCTGGTAAGCCTCGTAGAGCGCCGGCGCGCGTCCGTTTGCGAAACTGCCCGCGTCCTCCGCCGGCACCTGGTCGGGCCGCCACCCCTTGTCCTTCCACCGTTGCACGATTCCCGAAAGCTGGCGTGCGGGCCAGCGTTTCGCATCCACATTTGCGTCCGCCAGCACCTGCTTGAGCAACCGGACCTGGTCGTCCACATCCAGAATCGAGAAGGAGGGCCTGAGCCCCGCCAGCTCGGCGTGCCGGCGCAGGATGCGCAGGCCGAGCGCGTGGAAGGTGCCGAGCCAGAGGCCGGCGCTCATCCCGCCGATCAGCGCCTCGACCCGGTCGCGCATTTCGCGCGCCGCCCGGTTGGTAAAGGTGACCGCCAGGATCTGGCTGGGCCAGGCGCGCCGCTCGGTCAGCAGCAGCGCCAGCCTTGCGGTCAGCACGCGCGTCTTGCCGGTGCCCGCGCCGGAGAGCACCAGAAGCGGCCCGTCCAGCGTCTCGACCGCCTGGCGCTGCGGCGAGTTCAGCCCGGCGAGCCAGGGTGCTTCGGCAGCGGGCGTGGCGGGCAGGGCGTCATCCATAAGCCGAGGCTATCACGATTCGTCAGGCCGCCTCCGCGAGGAAGCCGCGCACCAAGCCCAGGAATTCGCCCAGCCGGTCGTGATGCACCCAATGGCCGGCGCCGGCGACATCGACGAAGCGCGCATTGCGGAAATGGGCGGCGCGCCCGTCATCTTCCGGGTCGCCGACCCAGCTTTCGAGGCCGCGCACCAGCAGGGTCGGGCAGGAAATGGCGGCCCAGAGCCGGAAGCTCTCCTCGGGGTCGATGCCGACCGGGCGGTCGGCGCGGCTGTAATTATCGAACTTCCAGCTATAGGTGCCGTCCTCGTTCTGGTTGGCCCCGTGGGCAGTCAGGTGGTGGGCTTGGGCCTCGGACAGGCGGGGATTGGCCTCCTGCATCCTTCGATAGGCGTCTTCAAGCGAGTCGTAGCGGCGCGGCAGCCGGCCGGAGAGGCCGCGCTGCGTCTCGATCCATTCCCTGAGCCGGTCGTCGATGGGCCGGGCCTTGCGCGCCCCGATCTGCGCCGGCGAGGGGCCGAGCCCCTCAATGGCGACGAGCGCCTTCACGGTCTCGGGATAGACGCCGGCATAGTGGAGCGCGATGGAGCCGCCGAGCGAATGGCCGATGACCGTGACCGGGGCGAGGCTCTTCTGGTGGACCAGCTGCGCGATGTCATAGACATAGTCGGCCATCGCATAGGCGCCGCCGACGAACCAGGAGCTGTCGCCGTGGCCGCGCAGGTCCGGGGCGAGGATGCGGTAGTCGTCCCTGAGTGCCTCGGCCACCCAGTCCCAATTGCGGCAATGGTCGCGCCCGCCGTGGATCAGCAGCAGCGGCGATGCGTCGGGATTGCCCCAATCGACATAGTGCAGCCTGAGGCGCTGGGAGAAATAGGAGTGGCTTTCAGGCCCCTGCATGGGCGGCCTCCTCAGCGTTGTCGCGGACAGTCAAGGCTCGCGGTCGTGACTCTTCAACCGGCACTCCAGCGACCAGATTCGGACGCGCTTAAAAGGTCGACGTTCGCAGGCAGCTTCCCAAGATTTGACTATGGAGAAGTCGCCGAGACTTAAATCAGTCATGGCCGCATCCGGAAAGCCATCGAGCCAAACGGAGAGCTCTTGTCGGTCCGGTAACAATGTTAGAGTCCAAGGCGATTCCGCGCCCAAAGCTCTACGAACCTGACCGCAAAAAATGTTAGCGAAACGCCGTCTGTCCCCGCCCTAAAGCTGGGTGATATGGTTGCCCGTCTCAAGAACGGTTGCTGCCGGTAATTCAAAGTCTGCTCCATTCTTGACGAAAGACCTAAATTCCTCTTCAACAGCCGCATATTCTTGGTTGAATCCCGGGACATCGAGGACATTCAGAAACACGCTTGTATCGACGATCACGATCCCCGCATCTACACTCATGCCGTTTCCGCCTTCAATGCCTCCAGCCAAGCAAGTGCCTGTTTCCTCTTCTCCTCCAGTGTGCGCGGGTTCTTGACGAATCGGTCAACCATCCCCTGTGTCATCAGCGTGCCGATGCCGCCCCGTGCGACCAGCCCCGAATAATCGGTCAGGTCGGAAAGGCGCGTGAGCTGGCTGACGCCGGTTTCCGGGTGGCGGAAACAGAATACGATATTCGGCACGGCCTCTTGCGGCAAAGCATCCAGCAAGGCCGGGTTGTGCGTGGTGAGCAACAGGCGCAAATTGCGCTCCTTCGCTATTTCGTCAAGCTGCTGCAATAGGGCTCCCGCCCGGCTCGGGTGAATCCCGTTGTCGATCTCTTCGATGACGACGAGGCTGCCCTCCTTGGCGGAAAGCACAGCAGCGGCGATGGCCAGAACCCGTAGGGTACCGTCTGAGAGAAGGCTCGCATCGAATTTCCTTTCGCTTCCACCGAAGGATTCCGTCAGTTTAACCATCGCCTCATTGCGTGGAGTTCTGATAAAGTCGATATCCTGAATGTCCTGTTCTGGGATAGACCGTATCAAGTCCAATAGCTTTCGTCGGATTCCCGAATCTTGGCAAAGGTTATGTAACACTCCAGACAAATTGGACCCATCTCTGTTCAATATTTTTTCTTCTTGGCTGCTGTAGGTTCTCATCTTGATCGGATTTACGTAAAGAAACACCATATTCGATATCCATTGCACGTACAGGTTGGCGACTTCTGAAGCGATCAATTCTTCATTCTCTACAATGTCATTTTTTTCAATATGAATTCTATTTTGTGCCAACAATGCTAATGAGTTGGAATTAACATAAATTACTTTATCCGATTCAGAGCCAGGATACACAACTTTGTTGAATCTTACTTTTTGTGAAGAGCCAAAAAATTTTTCGCCAGATGTTTCAAATAATACAATCGAACTGTCACTTTGGCTGAGGCATTCATCTGATACAAAATACAGACCGGAGTCTCTACCTAGAGTTATCGAGTATTTGTTCCATTCCCGATGTGTAGTAAGACAAGAAAACAAGATCGAGTCTCCCACTTTGGAAGTCCAGTCATTCATGTTCCCACGGACAAACTCGTCTCGATCCAATAATGCTTCCGAGAGGCCGAAGAGCAGGTCGTTTTCAACGAAGCAAGAAAACAGCCGCAAGGCCTCGACGAGATTACTCTTGCCGGAGGCGTTGGCGCCGGCGAGCATGGTAAGCGGCGCGAGCGGGAGCGTGGCCGGTTCGCGGAAGCTCTTGAAATTCCCGAGCGTGAAGCTGGTCAGCATGTCCCGCATCCTTTCGCCGGTTTCGCTCCGGGAAAGCCCGTGCAACTATAACAGACCCGCCCGCCGGAGGAATGCGCCCCTTGCTGACCGTCTATGGCCTGAAGAGTTGCGATGCCTGCCGCAAGGCGCGGAAGGCGCTCGGGGGCCGCGAGCACCGTTTCCACGATTTGCGCGAGGACGGGCTGGACGCCGCCATGCTGGACCGCTGGATCGAGGCGCTCGGTTGGGAGGCGCTGCTGAACCGGCGCAGTACCACCTGGCGGTCCTTGGACGATGCTGACAAGGCGGGGCTCGACGCCGGCCGGGCGCGGGGCCTGATGCTGGCGCATCCGACCCTGGTAAAGCGCCCGGTTATCGACGACGGGGGAACGGTGAGGGTCGGCCTCTGACCTATTCCCTGCTGCCGAACAGGTGCAGCAGCAGCAGGAACATGTTGACGAAGCTCAGATAGAGCGACAGCGCGTCCATTATCGACTTCTTCGCCATCACGGCGGCGTCGTAGCCGTGATAGTACTCGCTCTTGATGCGCTGCGTGTCATAGGCAGTGAAGCCTGCGAACACGAGCACGCCGATCACCGACACGGCGAACTGGAGCGCGCTCGAGGCAATGAAGAGGTTGACCAGCGAGGCGATGATGATGCCGATCAGCCCCATCACCAGGAAGGAGCGCATGCCGGACAGGTCGCGCTTGGTGGTGTAGCCGTAGAGGCTGAGGCCCGCGAAGGACGCGGCCGTTATGAAGAACACCCGCGCGATGCTGACGCCCGTATAGGCCAGGAAGATCGAGCTGATGCTGGCGCCCATGAGCGCGCAGAACGCCCAGAACAGCCCCTGCATCGCGCTTGCGCTCAAGCGCTGGAGGCCGAAACTCAGCACCAGGATGAAGGCCAGCGGCGAGAGCATCAGCACCCATTTGAGCGGCGAGAGGTAGATCGCCTGCCCGAACTGGGTCAGCGCCATCTGGCCGCCCGGCCCCTGCACCACCGCCATGGTGAACACCAGATAGGCGACGATGCCGGTGAGCAGAACGCCCGAGGCCATGTAGTTGTAAATGCCGAGCATGTGCTTGCGCAGCCCGGCATCGAGTTCTGCCGTGCGGGCGGTCGTGCGGGCGGCGGTGCGCGCCGTCGTCCTCAGGTTGTCGAAGGCCATTTGCGGTCCCCGTTCGCGTTGTCGGTACCAGTTGCCAATATCGGGGTTGGCGCCGCCCGGTTCAAGCCCCGGCGGCAAGCAGTCGCGCAGGCTGCGGGAGGGGTCCCGGAATGTCATGTTCTGTCATGCGATGTCATGAGGCGCCGGGGTTTCCGCTCCGGGCGGGTTTCGCGGCCTCCGCCGCCCCACACAGAAAAAGCGGCCCCGAAAGGCCGCTTCCCCGCAAATCCAGTTTACCACGCTTTCCCGGATGTCAAGGCGCCGTAAGGCGGCCGCCCGTGCCCGCGTCAGACGTGAAAACTCTCGCCGCAGCCGCAGGTGCCCTTGGCGTTGGGGTTTTCGAAGGTGAAGCCGGATTCGAATATGCCTTCCTTGTAGTCCATCACCGAGCCGATCAGGAACATGACCGCGGTCGGGTCGATCAGCACGGTCACGCCGCCCGTCTCGATGGCTTCCTCGTAGGGCTTGCGCTCATTCGCATATTCGACGGAATAGGAGAGGCCGGAGCAGCCGCGCGTGCGCACGCCGACGCGCAGGCCGACGGCCGGCGCTTCGGAAAGCGACATGAGATGGCGCACCCGCTCGGCGGCGGCGTCCGTCATCCGGATCATCGGCTCAGGCATGTCGGCCTCCTTCCACTCACCACATATCGAGCGCGAGGCGGGCTTCCTCGCTCATGCGCTCCATGGTCCATGCCGGCTCCCAGACCAGCAGCACCTCGACCCCGCCGACGCCCTGCACCGAGGCCACGGCGTCCGCCACCTGGCCCGGCATCTCGCCGGCAACCGGGCAACCGGGCGCAGTCAGGCTCATCTCGACGCGCACGGAGCCGTCCTCGGACTGCTCCAGGTCGTAAATGAGGCCGAGTTCGTAAATGTCCACCGGAATCTCGGGGTCGTACACGGTCTTGAGCGCCGCGACGAGATTCCCGCGCGGCGCGATCGGCGAACCCGGCTCCAGCGGCGTCCCCGCCTCGGCGCGGAACTCCTGCAGCGGCTCGCCGCCCATCCACTGTTCGAAGGGCATGGTCACTTCCATCGCCGCCCTATCCCCGCCTATTCCGTTGTTGCCGACTGCTTGCCGTCGAGCGCGGCCGTGAATGTATGCCACGCCAGTGTCGCGCATTTTACCCGCATCGGGAACTGGCGCACACCCGCCATGACCTGGAGCCGGTCCACCTCGTCCTCGAACTCGGCCGGCACGTCTAGCGGATCGAACGCCTCGTCCGTGCAGACGGCGCGGAACACCTCGAACAGGCGCCTCGCCTCCGTCTCGCTGCGCCCCTTCAGCAGCTCGGTCATCATGGAGGCGGACGCCGTCGAAATCGCGCAGCCGCGCCCCTGGAACGCCACATCCCGAAGCCCGCCTTCGCCGTCGCGCTTGACGAAGACATGCACCCGGTCGCCGCAGAGCGGATTGTCGCCCCTCGCCTCGCCGTCGGCGTCCTCGATGCGGCGGAAATTGCGCGGATTGCGGCCGTGGTCGAGGATGACCTCCTGGTAAAGCTCGCGCAGCTCGTTCATCGCCCGAAGATCTCCGCGACCTCGTCCAGCGCCCCGATTAGCCGGTCCACCTCGCTCTTCATGTTGTAGAGCCCGAAGGAGGCCCGCGCGGTCGCTCCGACATCGAAGCGCTCCATGACGGGAAAGGCGCAATGATGGCCGGCGCGCACTGCCACGCCCGCCCGGTCGATGATCGTGCCGATATCGTGGGGATGCGCCCGGTCCATGGTGAAGGAGACGATGGCGCCCCGCTCGCGCGCTTGGCCGACGATCCGCACCCCCGGCACCGCCGCCAGGCGTTCGCGGGCGTATTCGGCGACGTCCGTCTCATGCGCCAGGATCGCGTCGCGCCCGATGGCCTCGATATAGTCGAGCGCCGCGCCCAGCCCGACCGCCTCGACGATGGCGGGCGTGCCGGCCTCGAATTTGTGCGGGGCGGCCTTGAAGGTGCTCTTCTCGAAGGTGACATGCGCGATCATCTCGCCGCCGCCCTGGTAGGGCGGCATGGCGTCGAGCAGTTCCTTCCGGCCCCAGAGCGCGCCGATGCCGGTCGGCCCGTAGGTCTTGTGCCCGGAGAAGCAGTAGAAATCGACGTCGAGGTCCTGCACATCGACGGGCATGTGCGGGGCCGCCTGGCAGCCGTCCACCATGAACAGCGCGCCCTTCTCATGCGCCATCCGGGCCATCTCCCGGATAGGCAGCACGGTGCCGATGGAGTTGGAGACATGGGTGACCGAGACCAGCTTCGTCCGGCCGTCCAGCAGCCGGGCATAGGCGTCGAGATCGACCTCGCCCGAATCGTCCACGGGAATGACTGCAAGTTCCGCGCCCGTCTCGTCGCGCAGCAATTGCCACGGCACGATGTTGGAATGGTGCTCCAGCGTCGAAATGACGATCCGGTCGCCCCGGCCGATATTCGCCCGCCCCCAGGTGGCGGCGACGAGGTTGAGGGCTTCGGTGGCGCCCCGCGTCCAGACGATCTCGTCGGCCTCGCGCGCTTTGATGAAACGCGCCACGGCCTCCCTTGCCGCCTCGAACTGGTCGGTGCAGGCCTGGGAGAGGAAATGCACGCCGCGATGGACGTTGGAGTAGGTCTCCTCCATCACCTGCACCATGGCGCGGATAACCTGGCGCGGCTTCTGGGCGCTGGCGCCCGTGTCCAGATAGACCAGCGGCTTGCCGAACACCTCGCGCGCGAGGATCGGGAAGTCCTGGCGGATCGCCAGCACATCGTAGTTCGGCCTGAGGGTTGCGGTGCTGTCCGGGCTCATGCGCCGGTCTCCAGAAATCCGTCGATTCGTTTCTCGACCGCCGAGCGCAGCGCGCCTTCCGGCGTTCCTTCCAGTATTTCCGACAGGAACGCGCGCACCAGCAGCCCGCGGGCGGCCTCGGCGGGAATGCCGCGCGAGCGCAGGTAGAAGAGCGCGTCGCCGTCGATGTCGCCGACGGTGGCGCCGTGGCTGCACTGCACGTCGTCGGCGTAGATTTCCAGCACGGGCTTGGCGTCGATCTCCGCCCGGCCCGAGAGCAGCAGGGCGCGGTTGAGCTGGTGGCCGTCGGCCTTCTGCGCCCCTTCGCCAACGACGATATGGCCCTGGAAGACGCCGCGCGCCTGACCGGCAATGGCGCCCTTGTAAACCTGCCGGCTGGTCGTGGCCGGCGCCCGGTGCTCGATGCGGCTCGTATGGTCGGCGAGCTGGCGGCCCGTGACGGCATAGGCGCCTTCCAGCATCAGCGACGCGCCTTCGCCTTCCAGGTCCGCCTCGATCTGGTTGCGCGACAGCCGGGCGCCGAAGGTGAACACCGTGCTGTCCAGCGAGGCGTCCCGGTCGAGCCGTGCGGGCATGAACCAGAGATGGTGCGCGTCCGCCCCTTCCTCCTGGAGCTTGGTGTGGCGGAGCTTGCCGCCTGCCGCCACCTCGACCTCGGTCACGCCGTTAACGAAATAGGCCCCGTTGCCGAGCCCGATATGCCGCTCGATGACATGCGCCGCGCCGCCTGATTCGATAACGATGCGGTTGCGCGACTGCGCCACCGGGCCGGTCGGGCCCGGGACCGTGGCATGGACGATCTCTATGGGCTCGTCGCGCGCATCCCCGACGGCCAGCACATAGCCGTCGCCCGCCATGGCGGCGTTGAGCGCGACCAGCGGCTCTCCCTCCGCATCCGCCGATCCGTGCGGGCCCGCCCAGCGTTGGACGGGCACGGTCGAGAGGTCTTCGCGCAGGAAGCCGTTGACCAGCACGATGCGCGGCCCTGCGCCCAGGAGCGGAACCTCGGCCTCCCTGTCGGGTCCGGCCGGCGCGAAGCGCCGGCGCGCGAGCGGGCGCAGGCTCGTATATTTCCACGCCTCGACCCGGTTGGTCGGGAAGCCCCTGGCGGCGAAGGCCTCGAAAGCGACCCCGCGCTCGCCCGGCAGCGACGCGCGGATGCTCTCGAACGCTTCGCGGTAGCTATCGACCCCGAGCGTCATGCCGCCTCGCTCAGGATTTCGCCATAGCCCTTCTCCTCCAGCTCGCGCGCGAACTCGCTGCCGCCGGAACGGAGGATCCTGCCCTTGGCCAGCACATGCACCCGGTCGGGCACGATATGGTCCAGCAGGCGCTGGTAGTGGGTGATGATGAGCATGGCCCGGTCGGGCGAGCGCAGCGCGTTCACGCCTTCCGCGACGACCTTGAGCGCGTCGATGTCGAGGCCGCTGTCGGTCTCGTCGAGGATCGCAAGGCGCGGCTCCAGCACCGCAAGCTGGAGCATTTCGTTGCGCTTCTTCTCGCCGCCGGAGAAGCCGACATTCAGCGCGCGTTTCAGCAAGTCGTCGCCAATGCCGAGCGCCCCCGCCTTCTGACGGACGACGCGCAGGAACTGCATGGCGTCGAGCTCGTCCCCGCCCCGGCTGCGGCGCCCCGCGTTCAGCGCCGTGCGCAGGAAGGTCATCGTGCCGACGCCCGGAATCTCGACGGGATACTGGAAGGCGAGGAACAGCCCCGCGACCGCGCGTTCTTCCGGCTCCAGTTCCAGCAGGTCGCGGCCGTCGAACAGCACCTCGCCCCGGTCCACCGCGTAGCCTTCGCGGCCCGAGAGCACGTAGGAAAGCGTGCTCTTGCCGGAGCCGTTCGGCCCCATGACGGCATGCACCTCTCCGGCGCCGACCGACAGGTCGATCCCGTTCAGGATCGCCTGGCCCTCGACCGAGGCGTGGAGATCGCGGATTTCAAGCATCAGCCGACCGATCCTTCGAGCGAGATACCGACGAGTTTCTGCGCCTCGACGGCGAACTCCATCGGCAATTGCTGCAACACTTCGCGGCAGAACCCGTTGACGATCAGCGCCACCGCCTCTTCCTCGCCGATGCCGCGCTGCCGGCAGTAGAAGAGCTGGTCGTCGTCGATCTTCGAGGTCGTGGCCTCATGCTCGACGCGGGCGGTGCGGTTCTGGCTCTCGATATAGGGGAACGTGTGCGCCCCGCATTTCGAGCCGATCAGGAGCGAGTCGCACTGGGTGTAATTGCGCGCGCTTGCCGCCCCCGGCAGCATCTTGATGAGGCCCCGATAGGCGTTGCTGGCATGGCCGGCCGAGATGCCCTTGGAGATCACGCGCGAGCGTGAGCGGGCGCCCATATGCACCATCTTGGTGCCGGTGTCCGCCTGCTGATAATTGTTGGTGATGGCGATGGAGTAGAACTCGCCGACCGAGTCCGCGCCGTGCAGCATGCAGCTCGGGTATTTCCAGGTGATCGCCGAGCCGGTCTCCACCTGGGTCCAAGAGATTTTGGAGCGCGCGCCGATGCAGGCCCCGCGCTTGGTGACGAAGTTGAAAATCCCGCCGACGCCGTTCTCGTCGCCCGGATACCAGTTCTGGACGGTCGAATACTTGATCTCCGCATCGTCCAGCGCCACCAGCTCGACGACGGCGGCGTGGAGCTGGTGCTCGTCGCGCATGGGCGCCGTGCAGCCTTCCAGGTAGCTCACATAGGAGGAGTCTTCGGCAATAATCAGCGTGCGTTCGAACTGTCCGGTATTCGCCGCATTGATGCGGAAATAGGTGGACAGCTCCATCGGGCAGCGCACGCCCTTCGGGATGAACACGAAGGACCCGTCGGTGAAGACCGCCGAGTTGAGCGTGGCGAAGAAGTTGTCCGTGTAGGGGACGACCGAGCCCAGATATTTCCTCACCAGGTCGGGATGTTTCTGCACCGCCTCCGAGATTGGGCAGAAGATGACGCCGTGTTCCTCAAGCTTCGCCTTGAAGGTGGTGGCGACGGAGACGCTGTCGAACACTGCATCCACGGCCACGCCGGCCAGCATCTCCTGCTCCCGGAGCGGGATGCCGAGCTTCTCGTAGGTGGCCAGCAATTCCGGGTCCACCTCGTCGAGCGACTTCAGCGCTTCCTTCTGCTTCGGCGCGGAGTAGTAGTAGGCGTCCTGGTAGTCGATCATCGGGATGCCGAGCTTCGCCCAGTTCGGCTCCGTCATGGTCTGCCAGTGGCGGAAAGCCTCCAGGCGCCAATCCAGCAGCCAGCCGGGCTCGTCCTTCACCGCGGAGATGAACCGCACGGTGTCCTCGTTGAGGCCCTTGGGGGCCTGCTCGGACTCGATGTCGGTGACGAAGCCGTATTTGTAGCGGTCGCCGAGCGACTGGACCTGCTCGACCGTTTCGGCGGCAATCCGGCTCATGGGCGCATCTCCCTGGGTTCGAACCGCGAGAAGTCGCGCATCGGCGCCAGCATGTCGGCCAGGGTCACCGCTTCCAGCGCGTCCCGGACGGCGCTGTTGATCCGGTCCCAGGAGCCCCGCAGCAGGCAGGTCGCCTCGATGGCGCAGTCGCCGCCGTCCACACAGGCGGTCAGCGCCACCGGACCGTCCACGGCCAGCACGATCTCGGCGACCGAAATCTCTTCCGCCGGCCGGTCGGCCGTATAGCCGCCATGCGCTCCCCGGACCGAGGCGACCAGCCCGGCGTGGGACAGCGCCTTCAGCACCTGGGACACGGTCGAGGCGGCGAGGCCGGTCGCCTCGGCGACCTCGCTCGCCGAACGCGGCCGTTCGGGCCGGGACGCCAACTGCCCCAGCACGACGACGGCGTAATCGTTCATTCGGCTCAGTCTCAGCATCGCCCTAATCCGTAGTCAATCGCTCCGGATTGGAAATCTGGACCGGAACGATACGGATTTCAAGCCCTGCAGGCCGGGCGTGACGGAATGCCCGTGCCCTTCCGGTCCGCCGCCGGTATAAGGGCGCATATGGAGCGTCCTCCGGCCATCCCGAAACCCGCCGCGAGCGTGCTGATCCTGCGCGACGGCCCGGCCGGCCTCGAAGTCTTCATGGTGCTGCGCAGCCCGGAGCTCAGCTTTTCCTCCGGCGCGCTCGTCTTTCCCGGCGGCAAGGTCGATCCGGAAGACGCCGATCCTGCCCTTGCCGTCCGGACCACGGGCCGCTTCGGCGAGGCGGCGAGGGCGCACCGCATCGCGGGCGTGCGCGAGGCGTTCGAGGAGACCGGGGTCCTGCTGGCGCTGCGGGCCGACGACATGCTGGCGCCGGAGGACGCGGCGCGGATCGAGGCGCGCTGGCGGGTTGCCGTGCATTCGGGCCGTGTGTCGTTTCGCAGCTTCCTCGAAGCCGAGAACCTCCTCGCCGACGCGGCGGCGCTCTGCCATTGCGCGCACTGGATCACGCCCGAAAACTCGGAGCGGCGCTTCGATGTGCATTTCTACCTGGCCGCCCTGCCGACGAGCCAGGACGGCAGCCATGACGGCTCCGAATCCGTGGACTCGCTCTGGATCCGTCCGGAGGCCGCGCTTCGCGACGCCGCCGAAGGGAGCCGGCCGATCATGTTCCCGACCCGCGCCATCCTTTCCAGGCTGGCGCGGTCCCGCAATGTGCAGGATGCGCTGCGCCGCGCGGCGGCCGAACCGGTGGAGACGGTGATGACGCGCGTCGCGGCCACGCCTGCCGGGCGGGTCCTGCGCATTCCCCGCAGCGCCGGCTACCCGATGTCCGAACTCGCTCTCGACCGTTAGGAAAGGCGGCCGCGCAACCCATGTTCGATTTCCGGGACAGGACGGCGCTGGTCACCGGCGCCTCGGGCGGCATCGGCGCCGCCATCGCGCGGGCGCTTGCCGGGCAGGGCGCCCGGGTCGGCCTTTCCGGCACTCGCGAAGCGGCGCTGGAAGCGCTCGCCGGCGAAATCGAGGGCGCGGCCGTCCTGCCCTGCAACCTTGCCGACGCAGAGGCCGTGAACGGCCTGGTCGCACGGGCGGAAGCGGCGCTGGGCCCCCTCGACATCCTGGTCAGCAATGCCGGCGTCACGCGCGACGGCCTCTTCCTGCGCATGCGCGACGAGGACTGGCAGACGGTCCTGGACATCAACCTGACCGCCGGCTTCCGCCTCGCCCGCTCGGCGCTGCGCGGCATGATGCGCCGGCGGAACGGGCGCATCATCGCGGTCTCCTCCGTGGTCGGCGTTACCGGCAATCCGGGGCAGGCGAACTATGCGGCATCGAAGGCCGGCATGATCGGCATGGCGAAGGCCGTCGCCGCCGAGGTTGCCGGGCGCGGCGTGACGGTCAATTGCATTGCGCCCGGCTTCATCGACACCGCCATGACGCAGGACCTGAACGAGAAACAACGGGGTGCGGCGCTCGACCGGGTGCCGGCCGGGCGCTTCGGCCTTCCCGAAGACGTTGCCGCCGCGGCGGTCTTCCTTGCCAGCGACGAGGCGGCCTATGTCACCGGTCAGACATTGCATGTAAATGGCGGCATGGCGATGATATGACGCGACTCTGGCCCGTTCGTGCGGGCTGTGCTAAGAGCCGTGTCCTCATATCGGGGCCTTAGCGCCGGTGCGGCAAGCCTGCAAACAATCCGAAGGGTAAAGATTAGATGAGCGATATCGCCGATCGCGTGAAGAAAATCGTCGTGGAACATCTCGGCGTGGACGAGGGCAAGGTCGTGGAAGGGGCGAGTTTTATCGACGACCTCGGCGCGGACAGCCTCGATACGGTCGAGCTGGTCATGGCGTTCGAGGAGGAGTTCGGCGTCGAGATTCCCGACGATGCCGCCGAGAAGATCGTGACGGTCAAGAACGCGATCGACTACATCAACGAAAACGCCTGACGCTGCCGGGGAGAAACGGCATGCGCCGTGTCGTGGTCACCGGGATGGGGCTGGTTTCGCCGATGGGAGTCGGCGTCGAGCCGTCCTGGAAAAGACTGGTCGCGGGCGAGTCCGGCATCGGTCCCATCGAGTCCTTCGATGTATCCGACCTGCCCTGCCGGATCGCCGCGAATTTGCCGGCGGGGAGCCGCGAGGACGGCTGCTGGGATCCGGAAGAGTGGCTGCCTGCCAGGGACCGCCGCAAGCTGGACCCGTTCATCGTCTACGGCATGGTCGCGGCGGACCTGGCGGTCGAGGATTCGGGCTGGGAGCCGGAGGACGACGAGTCCCGCAACCGCAGCGGCGTCATGATCGGCTCCGGCATCGGCGGGTTGCAGACCATCCACGACGCCTCGATCCTGCTCCAGGAACGCGGCCCCCGGCGCATCAGCCCGTTCTTCATCCCGTCTGCGCTCATCAATCTCGTCTCGGGCCAAGTTTCGATCAAACACGGTTTCAAGGGCCCGAACCATTCGGTCGTCACGGCTTGCGCTACGGCCGCCCATGCCATCGGCGACGCGGCCCGCCTGATCGCCCTCGACGATGCCGATGTCATGGTGGCCGGCGGGGCGGAAGCCGCGATCTGCCGGCTCGGCATTGCCGGTTTCGCCGCCGCGCGGGCGCTTTCGACCAATTTCAACGACGAGCCGCAACGCGCATCCCGGCCCTGGGACAAGGCGCGCGACGGTTTCGTCATGGGCGAGGGTGCCGGCTGCGTCGTGCTGGAGGAATATGAGCACGCCAGGGCGCGCGGGGCCCGGGTCTATGCCGAGGTCGTCGGCTACGGCCTCTCCGGCGACGCCCACCACATCACGGCGCCGGCGGCCGACGGCGACGGCGGCTACCGCGCCATGGCGGCAGCCCTGAAGCGGGCCGGCCTCGATCCCGAAAGCATCGACTATATCAACGCCCACGGGACCTCGACGCCGCTGGGCGACGAGATCGAACTCGGCGCCGTGAAGCGCCTGTTCGGCGACCACGCCTACCGGCTGTCGATGTCGTCCACCAAATCCGCCCACGGCCATCTGCTCGGCGCGGCCGGGGCCATCGAGGCGATCTTCACCATCAAGGCCGTGCAGTGCGGCATCGCGCCGCCGACGCTCAATCTCGAAGACCCGTCGGAAGGCTGCGACCTCGACCTCGTGCCCGGTGCGGCGAAGGAACGCAGGATCGACCATGCGGTTTCGAACTCCTTCGGGTTCGGCGGCACCAACACGTCGCTGGTCTTCTCCGGCGCGCCCTGAACCTGCATGCGCCGCCGTCGGCTTGTCGGCGTCCTGCTGGCACTGTTGTCGGCGGCCGGCGGGTTCGCCTTCTGGTCCTGGGACGACTTCAACACGCCCGGCCCGCTTGCCGAGGAGCGCCGGATCGTCGTGCCGAAGGGCACGGGTCTCGCCCCGCTGGCGGACCTGCTCGCCGAACGGGGGGTGCTCCGCCACCCGCTGGTGTTCCGGGCATTCGTGATCGTGGACGGCGCGCAGCACCGCCTGAAGGCCGGCGAATACGCCTTTCCCGCTGCGATCAGCGCCGCGTCGGTCCGGGACCTTCTGGTGGTGGGACGGACCGTGGTGCGCCGGCTGACGGTGCCCGAAGGGCTCACCACCGCCGCCGTGCTCGACCTGGTGCGGGGCGCAGACGGGCTGGTCGGCGAGCCGCCCGATCCCGGCGAGGGGCGGCTGCTGCCGGAGACCTACCATTACAGCTATGGCGACAGCCGCGCGGGCCTGGTGGCCCGCATGCAGCGCGCCATGGACAAGGCGCTCGCGGGCCTGTTCCGCGACCGGCCGGCGGGATCGCCGCTGAAGAGCGAGACGGAACTGCTCACGCTCGCCTCGATCGTCGAGAAGGAAACCGGCGTTTCGGGAGAACGCGCAGCGATCGCAGGCGTGTTCGTCAACCGGCTGAAGCGCGGCATGCGCCTCCAGACCGATCCGACCGTCATCTACGCGCTGACGGGGGGCGGGCGTGACCTCGGCCGGCCGCTGACCCGTGCCGACCTCCGGGTGGACCACCCCTACAACACCTATCGCATCCGGGGCCTGCCGCCGGGGCCGATCGCCAATCCCGGCCTCGCCTCGCTGGAAGCGGCGGCGCGCCCGGCAAAGACGAAGGCGCTCTATTTCGTAGCCGACGGCGCAGGCGGCCATCTGTTTGCGCACACGCTGCGCGAGCACAACCGCAATGTCGCCCGCTATCGCCGGCTGCTGGGGCGCGCGCAATGACGCGACTTTCTTCGATGACCGGTTTCGCCTCTGCCGGCGGGCCGGACTGGACCTGGGAGGTCCGGTCGGTCAACCATCGCGGCCTGGACCTGCGCTTGCGCCTTCCGCCCGGTTGGGACCGGCTGGAACCCCCGGCGCGCAAGGCGGTGCAGGCCCGGTTCGCGCGGGGCAGCGTCACGGCGGACCTGCGCTTCGAGCAGGCCTCGGGCCAGCAGCGCTACCGGGTGGACGAAGCGTGGCTCGACGAACTGGCCGGTGTCGCGGACAGGCGGGGAGGCGGGGATATAGCGGGCCTGCTGGCGCTGCGCGGCGTCATCGAGCCGGTCGATCCGAAGACGGAGGCGCGCGACGAAGCGGCGCTGCTTACGACTCTGGAGGCTGCCCTGGACGGGCTCCGGGAAGCGCGGCTTGCCGAGGGACGCTCGCTCGGCGCGGCGCTGGAAGCCCATCTGCTCGCCATGCAGGATGGCGCCCGGACGGCGCGCGGGCTGGCGGCGGCCCAGCCGGAGGCGCTGCGCGAGCGGCTTGCCGCCGCCATTGCAGCGCTGGACACGAACCTTCCCGAGGAGCGCCTCGCCCAGGAAGTGGCGCTGCTCGCGGCCAAGGCGGATGTCCGGGAGGAACTCGACCGGCTCGACGTGCATCTGGAGGCGACAGCCGCCTTGCTTGCGTCGGGAGAGGCGGTCGGACGCAAGCTCGACTTCCTCTGCCAGGAAATCCACCGCGAGGCGAACACGCTCGGCTCCAAATCGGCGGACCTCGACCTCACCCGCACTGTGCTTGACCTCAAGGCTGCGCTGGAAACCTTCCGCGAGCAGGCGCGGAACGTCGAATGAAGCCTGCCCGACCCATTGCGACGCGCGGCCTGATGCTGGTGCTCTCCTCGCCCTCGGGGGCCGGCAAGAGCACGATCAGCCGCGCTGTCCTGGAAAGGGAGCAGAACATCGCGCTCTCGGTCAGCGCCACGACCCGGCCGCCCCGCAAGGGCGAGGTGGACGGCCGCGACTACATTTTTGTCGGCGGCGCCGAGTTCCAGGTAATGGTCGAGGTGGGTGCATTCCTCGAACATGCGGATGTCTTCGGACACCGCTACGGCACGCCGCGCGCGCCCGTCGAAGCGGCGCTGGAGGACGGTCGCGACATGCTGTTCGACATCGACTGGCAGGGCGCGCAGCAGATTGCCGAGAAGGCCCGGACGGACCTGGTCGGCGTCTTCGTGCTGCCGCCGTCCATCGAGGAGCTGGAACGGCGCCTGCATGCCCGCGCGCAGGACAGCGCCGAGGTCGTCCGCGCGCGCATGGCCAAGGCGCTCGACGAGGTGAGCCACTATGCGGAATACGACTATGTCGTCATTAACCTCGACCTGGAGGCCAGTATTGCCGAGGTGCGCAGTATTCTGCACGCCGAGAGGCGCCGCCGCACACGGCAGACCGGCCTGACCGACTTCGTAAACGCCCTCAGGGGAGAAAGGTGAAGAACGCCATGGCCAATCCCGCCCCCGGTTTCCGCAAACGGCCGGACCACGAAATCCGAATCGAGCCCGAGAACGGCCGGGTGCTCGTCACTTTCGCCGGCCAGGTTGTGGCCGACAGCCGCCAGGCGCTGCTGCTTCACGAAAGCGGCTATCCGCCGGTCCACTACATCCCGGAAGCCGACCTCAACCTCGAACTGACCCGCCCCAGCGCGCGGACGACCCACTGTCCCTTCAAGGGCGACGCCCGCTACCGCACGCTCGCCGCCGGGGGGCGTATCGCGGAGGATGCGGTGTGGAGCTATCCGGAACCGTTCGACGAGTGCGCGGACCTCTCCGGCCATGTCGCCTTCTATGCCGACAAGGTCGATTCCATCGAGGTCCTGCCCTGACGGAGTGGTGTCTCAGGAAGCCGGGTCTTTCGGGTCGATGGGCAGCAGGCTGTCGAGGCCGGCCGCCTGCTCGAAGAGCGCCGCGGCCTGGAGCAGCGCCGCCTCGCCGCGCGGCCGGGCGACCAGTTGCAGGCCGACGGGGCGCCCGTCCGCGGTGAAGCCGCAGGGGATGCTGATCGCGGGCGAGGATGTCACCGTTATGGCGCATTGCAGGCCCATCCAGTCCACATAATTGTCGAACCGGGTATCGCCGATCCGGTCCACATAGCGCTGCTCCAGCGAATAGGGCGGCACCGCCGCGGTCGGGCAGGCCAGCAGGTCGAAGTCCTGGAAGAAGTCCGCCATTCGCTGGAAGAGCGCGGACCGGTTGGCCTCCGCCCGCGCGATATCCGCTGCGGTGAGCGCCAGGCCCTTGTCGTAATTCCAGAGGATCTCCGGCTTGAACTTGTCGCGGTGCGCTTTCATCCGCTCCGCATGATCGGTGACGAACAGGACGGCCCTGAAGGTGTGGAATGCGTCCATGGCCCCGGAAAAGTCGGGCGCATGTTCCTCCACGGCCACGCCCATGCCCTCGAAATGCGCCATCGCGCGCGCGCAGATGTCCCGCACTTCCGGATCGACCGGCATGAAACCGAGATCGGCGCTGAACGCGATGCGGCGCGGCGCGGCCGGCGCGGTCACGGCGTCGCGATAGGGCACGGAAGGGGCGGGCCAGGACAGCGGATCGCGTGGATCGAGCCCGGCCATGACGTCCAGGAACAGGGCGGTATCTGCGACATTGCGCGCCATCGGGCCGTTCACGGAAAGATAGTTGAAACTGCCGTCGGAAGGACCCCGGGGCACGCGGCCGGGCGACGGGCGCAGGCCGACCACGGAGCAGAAGGCGCCGGGCGTGCGCAGGCTGCCGCCCAGGTCCGATCCATGCGCCAGCCACGCCTGGCCGGTGGCGAGCGCCACCGCCGCGCCGCCGGAGGAGCCCGCGCAGGTGAGCGAGGTGTTCCAGGGGTTGCGGGTGGCGCCGAACACCTCGTTGAAGGTCTGCCCTCCCGCGCCGAATTCGGGCGTGTTCGATTTCGCAAGCACGACCCCGCCCGCGGCCTCGATTCGCAGCACGGTGATGTCCGACGCGTCCGGCACATGGTCCGCATAGATCGGCGAGCCGTAGGTGGTGCGCACGCCTTCGACCGGGTTCAGGTCCTTGATCGCCACCGGCAGGCCGGCCAGCAGGCCGCGCTCGGCGGGCGGGCGCTCCATCAGCTTGCGCGCCCGGTCGCGCGCGCGTTCCGGGACAAGCGTCGGCAACGCATTGACCCGGCGGTCAACGGCCTCTATACGCGCCAGCGCGGCGTCGATGGCGTCGAGCGGCGTGATTTCGCCGGCCGTGAGCTTCGCGATCGTCTCGCGGGCGGTCAGTCGGTAAAGAGCGTCGGACATGGCATGAGGATCCGGTCTTGGGGGGCGGAACCTTACCAATAGTTCAGTGGCGAGTCGCGGCGCGGAAGGCTATATCCGGCGCCGGCCGGAGCGGCCGGACAAGGCCGCCGGGATTGGGGCCGCCGGGATTGGGAACGAAATGCTGACGCTGGTAGCCGTACAGGGTCTGACGAAGCGCTTCGATGCGCATGTGGTCGTGGACCGCGTGGACCTCGAGGTCGGCGTGGGCGAGGTGCTGGGCTTCCTCGGCCCCAACGGCGCCGGCAAGTCCACGACGATGAAGATGATCGCAGGGTTCCTCGCCCCGACCGAGGGCCGCGCGGCGATTTGCGGCCACGACGTGACCGAGGACCCGATCCGGGCCAAACGCAATCTCGGCTACCTGCCGGAAGGCGCGCCGCTTTACGGCGACATGACCGCCGGCGCGTTCCTCGCCTTTGTGGCTGCCGTGCGGGGGCTCTCCGGCAGGCGGGGCCGCGCCGCCGTCGGCCTGGCAGTCGAACGCACCGATATCGCCGATGTGCTGGCCCAGCCCATCGATACGCTTTCCAAGGGTTTCAAGCGCCGCGTCGGCCTGGCCCAGGCGCTGCTGCACGATCCGCCGGTGCTTATCCTGGATGAGCCGACGGACGGGCTGGACCCGAACCAGAAACACGAAATGCGCGCGCTCATTCGCGAAATCCGCCCTTCCAAGGCAATTGTGATCTCGACACACATCCTGGAAGAGGTCGATGCCGTCTGCACCCGGGCGGCGATCATCTCCGGCGGCCGGCTTCTCGCGGATGCCTCACCGGCAGACCTTGCTGCATGGTCGCCGCTGCACAATGCCGTTTCGTTGACGCTGGGCGCCCGGTTCGCCGATGCGGCCGCCGCGTCGCTCGGGGGCCTCGAGCGCGTGGAGACGGTGGAACGCGAGCCGGCGGGCCCCGATACCGTGCGCCTGAGGGCGATCTCCCGGGACGGCGGGCCCATCTTCGCCGATGTCGGACTGCTGGTTCAGGCGCATGGTTGGGAGGTGAACGATCTGCGGACCGAGACGGGAGCGCTCGACGATGTCTTCCGGCGCATGACGCAGCCCGATGGGGAGGCAGCCTAGCATGGCTAGCATCGTCCACGTCTTTCGGCGCGAGTTCGCCGGCTATTTCATCACGCCGGTCGCCTATGTCTTCATCGTCCTCTTCCTGGCTCTGGCGGCGGCGTTGACCTTCTATATCGGCTACTTCTTCGAGCGCGGGCGGGCGGACCTCCAGTCCTTCTTCCAGTGGCACCCCTGGCTCTACCTCTTCTTCATGCCAGCGATTTCGATGCGGTTGTGGGCCGAGGAGCGCAAGACCGGCACCATCGAGCTGTTCCTGACCCT
This sequence comes from Alphaproteobacteria bacterium, assembly GCA_965261985.1. Taxonomy (GTDB): domain Bacteria; phylum Pseudomonadota; class Alphaproteobacteria; order Bin95; family Bin95; genus Bin95. The sequence goes on along the minus strand of OZ253490.1, from coordinate 150,638 downwards.
GCCGGTCTCGACCGCCGCGGCCGTGGTCGGAAAGTTCCTGGCGGCCTGGGTGTTCGCGGGGCTGGCGCTGGCGCTGACCTTCCCGATCTGGTTGACGGTCAACTATCTGGGGGAACCGGACAACGGCGTCGTCGTCGCCAGCTATATCGGCTCTTTCCTGCTGGCCGGCGCCTATCTCGCCATCGGCTCCTGCCTGTCTGCGCTCACCCGCAACCAGGTGATCGCCTTTGTGCTGACCGTGACCGTATGCTTCCTGTTCAATGTGCTGGGCGCGGGGGTCGTGCAGCCGGTCCTCGGAGACGCGGTCCCGGCGGAGCTTCTGGAAACGCTCGCCTCTTTCAGCCTGCTCAGCCATTTCAACAATATCGTGAAGGGCGTCATCGACCTGCGGGACCTGGTCTATTACGCGCTCGCAATCGGCATCTGGCTGGCCGCGGCCACCATAACCGTCGATCTGAAGAAGGCGGACTGAGACGATGGCGGCGATGGAGCGTGCCCGGCAGCGCAGCCTGTTCGCCAGGCTGGCGCTGGTCCTGCTGGCGGTATTGTTCGTAGCGGGGGTCACGCTGTCGGACCGGTTGTTGCGCCATGCGCGCCTCGACCTGACCGAAGAGGGCGCCTTCACGCTGGCGGAGGATTCGAGGCGCGTGGCGCAGAGCATCGACGAACCGGTTGTGCTCCGCTTCTATTTCTCCAGCCGGATCGCGCGGGAAATCCCCCAGGTGGGCGTCTATGCGCGCCATGTGCGCGACCTGCTGGAGGAATTCGCCGCGCTCTCCGACGGCAAGATCGAACTGCAGGTCTTCGATCCCGAGCCGTTCACCGACGCCGAGGACCGCGCCGACTCCTTCGGCCTCCAGGGCCTTCCCGTGGACCGGACCGGCGAGCGTGTCTTTTTCGGCCTCGCCGGCACCAATTCGACGGACGATGTCGAACTGATCCCGTTCTTCGACGAGGCCCGCGAGCGCGACCTCGAATACGATATCGCGCGCATCGTCCACAGCCTTGCCAATCCGGAACGGCCGGCCGTCGGACTGATTACCGGCCTGCCGATTGCGGGATCGCCGATGTCCCAGTCGGGCCGCGGCCAGAACGACGCCTGGACGATCTACAACCTGCTGATGGCTTCGGTGGACGTGCGCCAGATCATCAGCACGGCGACATCGGTGCCGGAGGGGATCGACGTCGTGGTGGTCGTGCATCCGAAGCGGCTCACCGACGAAACCCTCTATGCGCTCGACCAGTTCGTGCTGCGCGGCGGCAAGCTGCTCGTTTTCGTCGACCCGCATTCCGAAGGCGAGGCGCAGAACCCGGAGATCGTCCGCCGCGGGATGCCGCCGGGCGGTTTCTCCTCCAATCTCGGGCGGCTGTTCGAGGCATGGGGCATCGAAATGCCTGCCGGCGAATTGGCGGGCGATGCCGCCCTCGGACGCCGGGTGCAGGTGCCGGACCGGTCGCGGACGCGGGTGATGGCGGTGGACTATCCGCTGTGGCTCGGCATCGACAAGACGGGAATCTCCCGAGCGGACTCGGTCTCGGCCGAACTCTCCCTCCTGAACATCGCCTCACCCGGCCATATCCGAACGCTCGACAGCGCCGGGGCCACGGTGACGGCGCTGGTGACCACCTCGAAGGACGGCGGCACCGTGCCGGTATCGCTGGTGCAGGGGCGGATCGATCCGCTCGCCGTAGTCCATGCGTTCAAGCCGGCCGGGAAGCCGCTGGTTCTTGCAGCCAGGCTCTCGGGCGAAGTGGACAGCGCTTTTCCCGAAGGGCCGCCGGAACCGAAGAAGCCGGACGACGGGGAGAAGGCGGCGGAGTCCGAAACGGCCGGTGAAGACGAAGAGGCCAAGGCCGCGCGGGAAGCCCTGAAAGCGGCTCATCTGGCGCGGTCCACTGCGCCGATGGATGTCATCGCGGTGGCCGATGTCGACATGCTCGCCGACCCGATGTGGATGATCGAGAACGCGCTGGACGGCGGGCGCACCGGCCAGGCGGTGGCGGACAACGCGGCCTTCTTCCTGAACGCGGTCGAGAACATGACGGGCCGCGACGATCTCGTCTCGCTGCGTTCGCGCGGCAGCTTCCAGCGCCCCTTCACCCTGGTGGATGACCTCCGGCGCGAGGCGGAGGGCAGGCACCGGGCGAAGGAAAAGGAGCTGCTCGACCGCCTGGACGAGGCGCTGAGGCGGTTGAGCCGGCTCGAAAGCGACGCTTCCACGGAAGAACAGGTCGTGTTGACGCCGGCCCAGACCGAGTCGCTGAAGGGCCTGCGCGCCGATGTGATCCGCCTTCGCCGCGAGCTTCGCGATGTCCAGCATCGCTTGCGCCGCGACGTCGAGGCGCTCACCTCAGGGCTCGAACTCGTCAACATCGCTCTCGTCCCGGCGCTGGTCGCCGTCTTCGCCGTGGCGGTCGCATACGCCCGGCGCGCCCGCCGGCGCCCGGTGCAAGAGGGTTAGCGACGCGCATGAAGTCCCGCAGTTTCCTGTTTCTGCTCGTTTTGACCGTCGCCACGGCCGCCGCGGCGGTTGCGGTTGTGGTGAACGAGCGCCTGCGCGGCGGCGATTCGGTTGCCGGCGCAATGCTGTATCCGGGTCTGCTCGACCGTGTGAACGACATCGACTTCGTGGAGGTTTCGACGACGGCCGACGGCACCGTGTCGGCCCGGCGCGAGGACGGGCGCTGGGGCGTCGTGCAGCGCCACGGCTACCCCGCCGACTTCAAGACCCTGAGCGGGATGCTTTACGACCTGGCCCGTCTCGAACTGATCGAGCCGCGCACGAGCAAGCCCGCACTCTATCCGAAGATCCGGGTCGAGGACCTCGATGGCGGAGGGGCCCAGTCGATCCGCATCTCGGCGAAAGCGGGCGGCGAGACAGTGGCGGACCTGCTGGTCGGATTTACGCGCCCGGAAGAGTTGGGCGGCGGTGTGTTCGTGCGCAGGAGCGGCGAGGCGCAATCCTGGCTCGCCAAGGGCAGCTTCCAGCCGGTGCGCCTGCTCACCCGCTTCCTCGAGCGCAATATCGCCAATGTGGAGCAGCGCCGCATCCATCGGGCCCGCTTGACCCATGCCGACGGCGAGACGGTCACGGTTTCCAAGGCCGGGCCGGAGGAAACGGCCTGGACGCTGGAAGAGCCGCTGCCGAAGGGGCGCAAGGCGAAGGCGAACCACGAGCTGTCGCCGCTGACGAGCTGGCTGGACTTCCTGATCTTCGACGATGTGCGCCCGGCCGGCGAGGTGGATTTCTCGAAACCCCCGGTCTCCGGCCGGTTCGAGACGTTCGACGGGCTGGTCGTCGAAGTGCATATGGTCGAGCGGGACGGCGCGCATTGGGTGGCGCTTGCCGCGTCGCCGGGGACGGCGGACCCGCGCGTCGAGCCCTTGCTAGACGCGCGCAGGACGATGGACGCCGACAAGCTCGAAGGGTCCCTGCAGATGGCGCTGAAGACGCCGGGGGAAGTCGCGGCCGAGATGGGCAAGATCAACGCCACCGCCGGCGGATGGGCCTACAAGGTCACCGACTACAAGACCGGCAAGTTCCGCACGCGCCTTGCCGGCGTTACGGAAGCCGCGGGCGAAGGCTAGCCCGGATTTCTCACCAGTGTCGCAGCCTGCGTCGCGTCCAGGCGTTCGATCCGCAAGGAGCGGGCCGAAAAGCGTAGGGGGCTACGGTTGAGGCTCGCGACGCCGCGGGCGGGCGCTTGGACGCGACCCGAAGGGCGGTGCTATCGGGCCGGCATGGTGCGTCAAGCCGCTTGCCCGATGCCCCGCATCGCGCGGCGCGTCTTTCCTTCCCTGCCGGCCCGATAGCACCGCGCAGATTACGACACTGGTGAGAAATCCGGGCTCGCCTCGCCGCGCGCAATATCCAGGAAAACCTCCTCCATGGTCTGCCGCCCGTAGCGCGCGATCAGGGCGTCGGGCGCGCCCCGGTCCACCAGCCGTCCGTCCTTCATCATCAGCACGTCGCGGCACAGCCGCTCCACCTCCAGCATGTTGTGCGAGGCGAGCAGGATGGTGGCGCCCGTCCGCTTCACATAGGCGGCGAGATATGAGCGCACCCAGTCGGCCGTTTCCGGGTCGAGCGAGGCGGTCGGCTCATCCAGCAGCAGCAATTGCGGCTCGTTCACCAGCGCCTTGGCGAGCGACAGGCGCGACTTCTGCCCGGCCGACAGCGTGCGCGTCCGCTGTTTCAGGAACGCGGTGAGTTCCAGCACCTCCGCCAACTCGCGGACCTGCCTGACCGCCCGCGCCACGCCGTAGAGGCGCGCATAGACCAGGAGGTTCTCCTCCGCCGTCAACCGGCCCGGCAATTCCACATAGGGGGAGGAGAAATTCATCCGCCCCAGCGCCCGGTAGCGGTCGCGGGTCATGTCGGCGCCGAGTGCGCGCACCGTCCCGGAAGTGGGCAGCAGCAGGCCGAGCAGCATGGCGATGGTGGTCGTCTTGCCGGCCCCGTTGCCGCCGAGCAGCGCCACGATGCCGCCGGGCTCGAGGTCGAAGGTCAGCCCGTCCACGGCCTTCACGGGCCCGAATTCCTTCGAGAGATCCCGCACCGAGACGGCCCATTCGCTCATGCTATGCTTCCCTCTCCGAGAGCAGCGGAGTGCCCGGCGCCCATGAAGGTTCTAGAGCCCGCGACGCCTCGGGGCGAGACCGGCTTCGTGCAGGCCCGCACCCTGATCCTGATTCGCTGGGTTGCGATCGCCGGCCAGGCGGGCACGGTCCTGGTCGTGCATTTCGGCTTCGAATACCGGCTGCCGATAGAGGCGGCGGCTGCCGCAGTGGCGATGTCGGGCGCGGTCAACCTGTTCGCGAGCCTGCACCAGCGCGCCGGCGCCGGCCTGCCGGAGCCCCATGCCTTCGGCTTCCTCGCCTTCGACACGCTGCAACTGGCCCTGCTGCTCTTCCTCACCGGCGGGCTCCAGAACCCGTTCGCGCTGCTGCTGCTGGCGCCGGTCACGGTGGCGGCGTCGGTGCTTTCCAGGGACAGCTGCATCAAGCTCGCCGTGCTTGCCGCGGCTGCCGCGAGCGTGCTGTCGGTCTGGCATTTGCCGCTGCCCTGGAACGGGCCGCCGCCCGACATTTCGCCCAACCTGGTGCTGGGCATATGGTTCGCCACCATCGTCGCCATCGCCTTCCTGGCGGTCTATGTGGGCCAGGTGGCGATCGAGCGGCGCCGGATGACGGATGCGTTCTCCGCCGCGCAGGATGCGCTGGCGCGCGAGCAGCGCGTCGCCGATCTCGGCACGCTCGCCGCGGCGGCCGCGCATGAGCTGGGCACGCCGCTCGCCACCATCACCGTCATCGCCTCGGAACTCGTGCGCGAAGTGCCGGCCGACAGCCCGCTCGCCGAGGACGCCCGCCTGCTCCAGAGCCAGGCCGAACGCTGCAAGGCGATCCTTGCGGAGTTGTCGCGGCGCCCGGATGCGCGCGGCGCCTCCTATCTGAGGATGCCGCTCACGGCGTTGATCGAGAGCATGGCCGACCCGCACCGGCGCGCCGCGGTCGATCTCGCGATCCGCGGCCGCGCCCGGGACGATGCCCCGGAGCCGGCGCTGGAGCGCCGCCCGGAACTGGTGAACGGCCTCGGCAACATCCTGTCCAACGCCCTGCAATTCGCCCGCAGCCGCGTCGATGCGTCGATCGTCTGGGACGCGGAGCGGGTCGGCGTGACGATCTCGGACGACGGGCCCGGTTTCCCGGCGGCGCTGCTGGGGCGTCTCGGCGAGCCCTACCTTTCCACGAGGCGGGGCAGCGACGGCCATATGGGCCTCGGCATCTTCATCGCGCGCACGCTGTTGGAGCGCACCGGCGCCGATGTCACCTTCCTCAACCGCCCCCAGGGCGGCGCGGAGGTTGAGGTTCTCTGGCCGCGCGTGATACTGGAACCTGAGACAAAGGGTGAGGAGCGATGAACGAACAGCTGGGCTCCGGCGTCGCCGGCACACTCCTTTTGGTCGATGACGACCCGCCCTTCCTGAATCGCCTGGCGCGGGCGATGGAGCGGCGCGGCTTCGATGTCCGCACGGCCGGCTCGGTCGCGGACGGCAAGGCGGCGGTGGATATCGACCCGCCCGACTACGCCGTGGTGGACCTCCGGCTCGGCGACGGCAGCGGCGTCGATGTGGTCTCGCACCTCCAGACCGTCCGCTCGGAGAGCCGCGCGATCATCCTCACCGGCTACGGCAATATCGCGACCGCCGTGGCGGCCGTGAAGGTGGGCGCCATCGACTACCTGCCGAAACCGGCCGATGCCGACGCCATCGAGACGGCGCTCAAGCATATGGGCAGGGACCCGCCCGGCCCGCCGGAACTGCCGATGTCGCCCGACCGCGTGCGGTGGGAGCATATCCAGCGCATCTACGAGCAGTGCGGGCGCAATGTCTCGGAGACGGCGCGCCGGCTGCGCATGCACCGCCGCACCCTCCAGCGCATCCTCGCCAAATACGCCCCGAGGGAGTAGCGCACGGACGCGCTCGGAGTCGGGGCCCGGGCCGAGGCGCTCGAAGGCGGAGGGACGGTCCCGATGTGTCATGAGATGTCATGTTTTGTCATGAGGCCCCCTACGCCTGAAGCTTCCCTCCCCGAGGGTGAGGGCTTTTTCCTCGCGGCCGCCCCGCATTGCGCCGCTCCCTGAGGGCTACAGGATTCACACATCTGTTTCTGTTGGTTTCGCGTTGCATGCCCCCGTCCGTCACCCCGGCCGGAGCGAAGCGTAGAGCCGGGGTCCAGCCTCGGTTCTCGCGGCAGCTTCAGCGGTTGAGCTTGCTCTCCGCCGGCTGCGGCAGCATCGGGAGCCAGGGATGGACCCGCTTTCGCGGGGGTGGCGAAAGGAGCACGAAGGCCAGCGTAGCCGGGACAGCGAGTGCTCCGGATACTGACCGAAACGAGATGTGTAGCAAAAATCCACCAAGAGATTGATGCTCACAGATCTGACATGGGTTAAGGCTATCTCCCATTTCTTTCCTTGATATACAGTATGTTATGAGGCATGTCAAGCAGTTCTTGGCAGATAGAACGCCGTATAAGGACGAAGGCATTGATAGTCCAAAGTTGCACATGGGTGTGTACTCTGGTTTCTTGCTGCCAATTGTGAACAGGCAGGACAGCCGAAGAATTCGGTAGTCATGTGAGCGAATGGATACAGCTTGATTATGTGGTGTTTATACGGTTATCATGTCGCTCGTTCATGTAGTAACAGCCGGTGCATGTTATTTCCACCTTTAATGCATCGTTGTTGCCTACTTATGTGGTTCAGACGAGATGATGAGACGGACGGGGAGCAGGCCGGTGGCGACAGGGTCCGAGGGACAACCGAAGAAACGGCGCAGCGTGTTGATGACCGATGCCGACTGGGCGCGCGTTCTCGAGGCCGCCAAAGCCGAAGGATTGCCGCATGGCGATTACCTCTTCCGCGCCCACCGCTTCTGGCAGACATCGACCAATGCGACGGAGACGGGAATGCCTCCGCAGGTGTTGCGCAGCATGATGCGCATGCTGCGCATTATCGAGCAGGCGGAAAAGCTGCGCCTCAATGATTTCGACGGCGGGCGGACGTGGCGGAAGCTGGGCGTCGATGCGGATTTGTGGCTCGACGGCCGGATATCGCTCGACTGAAGGGAGTAGCAGGGTGGACCGGGCAAGGCCGCGCAGCCTCTACCTCCCGCCCGAGATCTGGGAGGCGAGCCGCAAGCGGGCCAAGAAGCACAAGATGAATATCTCGCGATTCGGGTGGCTCTGTTGCGAGCGGGCGGCCCGGGAGGAGGCGGTTCCGGCTCCGCAACCGGCCGGGCATGCCCTTGCGGTCTCGACCGACGAACAGCAACGCCTCGACGCGGACATGCAACAAGCGGCTCTGTTTGGTGGTTTCACCGTTTCCGCTGCGGGCGGCCGGGAGGCGACCGGTCTGCTGCACGAAGTCCTCCGTTTTCTTCATCTGCCTGACGGCGGCGAGGACGCATGAAGAAGACGCGCAAACGCAAGCCGGGCACCGGGCACTCGGTTTCCTACACGGACGCGCAGTGGGCTGCGATCAACGCGTGGGCGAAGGCGGCCGGCGAGACGGTATCGCGGTGGTGGGCCAAATGCGTCCTGACCGTCGACCTGTCGGCGCCGGAAAAGGTCGTAGCCCCGCCGCTGGTCCTGGATAAGGAGCAGCAGCGCCGAATTTTGCGTGTTGCGGGAGACATGGCCGAAGGCGCGCGCGGCGAGGTGTCTTCCCGTTTCGGCGCACTGGCCGGGGAACTGCTTCGGGAGCGGCTACAGGCGATGGTTCGGGAGGGTCGGCGTGCGGAGGCCCTCGACGGGCTCCGAACCGTGTTCGGCGAGGCGCGCGCGGAGGTGATCGCTGCCGCCTTCATGCCGGACGAGCCGAAAGAAACCCGGATGCCAGGGCGGCAGAAAGAGCATGGGACCGGAGAGGGGCCCGCACGGCGGCCACAGCAGGGCAAGCTGCTTTGATTCGAGGTCCCGCACCGTATAGGCACTGAACGACCCTTCAATGATGCGGTCATGCGCGTTCCTCCACCCGGGGTGGCCACCCTAGGGTCCAGAATTGTCGGATAGTATTCTATAGGTCGATTTCCGCGTCGGGCTTGCCGGCATCCAACGCGTTCATCCAGGCGAGGCAGAGGTCGCGGGAGCGGTAGCGGCCCCACGCCTTCTCCTCCTCGCGCTCGACGATGGGGAAGGTGGAGTAGATGTAGCGGATGTCGTCCCGGCCGGTGATGCCGTAGAGGTGGAAATAGAGCGCGTCCAGCTTCGCGCGAAGGCGGAGCCGCCGGTCCTCGTCCCAGCGGAAGGGCGGCAGGACCTCGCCGGCCTCGTCCACATGGCCCATGCCGCGCGCAAAGGGCGCCATGTCATGCGCCGTATAGGTCAGTTCCAGCACCGCCTCGCGCACAATCTCCGCCGCCGTCTTCAGCCCGAAGCGCTCGCTCTCGTAGCGCTCCGGCGGCACGACGGGGAGTTGTTCGAGGATGAACCAATTAAGGTTTTGTCCTTGAACCTTCTGCCTCAGTACAAAGTCGAGTGGCAAGGCATTCAGATTTGCGACGATGGTGACTGCCAACCTAGCCGATAGCGGGCGACTGTCGTCGCTCATAAGCAGCGGCAAGGAGTTCCCTGCACCGGCAGCGGGGATCAGTGCAGCAATCATGGAGCGAACATTGGTTGCCGCAGTGACATGTTTGAAGCCAAGCAAGAACGGGGCCCCTGGCTGGCCCGTTTCGCTTGCCAAGACCGAGAATTGCGGGTTCGGCAGCCAGTTCAGGTCCCGGTGCTGTTCGAAGGTGGCCGGTTCGGTTTGTGCCGGCCGGTGGACATTTGCCGGGTTGACCTTGATGTCGGCCGCCCGGTGATCAAAGGCTTGGACCATTTTGCCTTCGTAAAGCGGAACCCACTCGCCGGAAGGGCTGTCGAAACGGTTGCCGCCCTTGTACCAGGCGCCTTCCTTCTCCTCCAGTTCCGCGCGGGTGCGAAACAGGCCTGAATCGTTCGTCATATGGAACATGGTCGAGTATTTCACCGGCCATGCATTGACGAGCTTGCCGGACGAGTGGTCCACCAGCACGGGCAGGCGGCCGTAGATCGCGGTGGTGAGTTTCGCGTCGCGCCGCGAGCGGAAGATCGGCGCGGTGCCGGTGTTCGGGTTGACGCGGGCGAAATCCGCCGCGCCCAGCGCGAAGCAGCGCTCCGGGTCGTCGAGTTCCGATACGTTATGTAGGTAAAAGGCGCATTGCGCGTCGCCGGGGAGCGGGGATGGACTAGCGACGAAGACGCAAAACTTGAAGGACGCATGGACCTCTGGAAAAAAGACCTTCTTGTTCTCGAAATCGTAGAGCGCCTTCAGCCGGCTTTCCGCCGCAACGCCCTTGAAGAAGCGCGCCGCCGTCTTGTCGGAAGCGATGCCGGAAGGCACGACCAGCCCGACCAGCCCCTCCCGCTTCGCCAGCGCCATCGCGCGCTCGACAAACAGCGAATAGAGATTGATGTCGCCGCCGGAGAGCAAGGGATAGTCGCCGCCCTTGCGCGTCGTGCGGGTCGCTGCCGCCGCCCGCTCGCTTGCGCGGGCATAGTCGTCCGCCAGCGGGTCGGCGGCGCGTTCCAGTGCTGCGATCATGCGCTTGCGGTCTGCGGCGCGAGGCGCTTTCGCGATCTCCGGGCGGCGGGCCGCGAACCACTCCACCTGTTGCAGCTTCATCCGGTCCCAGGGCGGGTTGCCGATCACGGCGTCGAAGCCGCCCCGGCGCTCGGCGCTTTCCAGATTGGTCCAGACGCCGGGGAACGCGGCCTGCCAGTTGAAGAAGCGCTCCTCCCGCACCAGCGCCCGCGCCTGCTCCAGAAGCTCCGCGAACCGCTCGGCCTGCTCCCCGTTGCCCTCTGGCTCCGCCGTACCCCGCGCGATTGCGACCGGGTCGCCGAATTGGCCGTCGAAGAACGCCCGGAGCGCTCCCTTGTCGTCCTTGCTGCGGGCATTCAGCCAGTCGAAGGCGTGGATGAGCGAGAGGAAGGCGTCGAGCGGTCCGGTCTTTTCCTCGACTTCGGCAAAAGTCTCGGCGGATTGGCGCACTTCCGCAATCTCGGCATCGGTCAGCGCCTCTACGGCGCGCATCGCCTCGGTCGCGCCGATGGCGGCCTGCATTGGCCCGTGCAGCAGCAGCGGCGCGTCGTAGTCCGCCGCGCGGTCCATGCCCGTTCGCGCCCAGGCGCCGAACAGGCTGTCGCCGCAGCGGAGATGATGGTCGAGGAAGGAGAGCGGCGCGCCGACCGTGAAGGTGTGCAGCCAGAGCGAGACCTTGGCGAGCTCCACCGCCATCGGGTTCTTGTCCACGCCGTATATGCAGCGCTTGAGTACCATGCGGCGCACGATATGGCGGTCGTCGAGCCGCGCCGCATCGACGGCCCAGCCCTCGGCCTCGGCATTGGCCAGAATGGTCTCGCGGATCTCCTCGATGCGTCCGGCGAGCGGGGAGGCATAGCCTTCCGCCAGCGCTTCGGACGCGGCCATCGCCTCGATGGTGCGGTCGGCGAGCCAGTCCACAAGGTTGACGAGGAAATGCCCCGAGCCTATCGCCGGGTCGCAGACCTTGAGTTCGAGGATTTTCGTCGCGGGGTCGAGCCGGGCGAGGTCCGCCGGGCCGGCGCCCTTGTCCACTGCCTCGCGAAACGCCTGCCGCCGCGCATCGGCCAGCGGGCCGACTGCCTCCTCGATCACGAGGCCCACAAGATCGTCCGGCGTGTAGTAACTGCCCCAGTCCTTCCGCAGGAAGGGGTTGGGGCGCACGCGGATTTCGCCCTCCTCGCGCACCAGTTCGCGTTCCACCAGCCGCTCGTAGATCGAGCCGAGCTGCTGCACGCCGAGTTCGCGGTAGTTGATATAGCGGCGGCCTTCCGGTGCGCGCCGGAAGGAGAGCGCATCGACGATATCCGCCATGACGGCATCGGCGAGCCGGACTTGCGTCAGCAGCGGCGCACGCCCGGCGTCGAAAAGGCCGCCATTGTAGGCTGGCAGGCCGATGGAAGCGTCGCCGCCATCGACGATCCGGCAGAGGTCGTCGATGGCCGACCAGTAGTTCGTCGCGACCGCCGAGAAGGCGTCGCCCGCATCCTTGCGCCGGCCGACATCCTCGCGCACCCGGTCGCGCAGCGCGTAGTCGTCATAGCCGGCGTCGCGCACCGGCAGCAGGCCGCGGTCCTCCGCATAGAGCACGAACATCAGCCGGTAGAGCAGCACCAGCGCCGCCTCGCGCACCTCCTCAAGCGGCGCGTCCGGCGCGGCCTCCGCGATGGTGCGGGCGAGCGTCGGGAATGCCTCGCCAAAGACCAGCCCGGAAAGGTCCTTCGCCACCTCCGCTGCGTAGAGCCGGCCTTCCTCGACGGCGCGCAGATGGAAGCTGCGCGGGTCGGCCGCGCCCGGCAGGAACGCTTCCGGCCGGAAGACGAGCGCGAAGACCCGGAGCCAGTGCCGGCGGGCTTCTTCGTCGAGCGCGAACAGGCCCTCGTTCCGGCCCGGCAGGTCGAGCACGGCGGCCAGATCGACCTCGAAGAACTGCTCCGCGACCGAACGCGCGCCCCACCAGTAGAGCCGCCAGACCGCGCCATCGGTGAGGATGCCCCAGCGCAGCTTGCCTTCTGTCATCACATCGGCGCGGCCGAGATAGCTCAGCATCTGGGTGGCGGGCGCGGCCTCCACGCCGTCGCCGGCCGAGCGGCGGTCCAGCGGGCGGCCCCAGCGCTTGCTTTCCACGATGGCGAGGCCGAGGCGGTAGCGGTCCGCCTCCGGCAGGCTGTTGGCTCGTCCCTTGGCCGCCTCGTCGGCGAACAGCAGGCCGTCGGGCACATGCGTACGACCGCGCGCCGAGAGCCTTTGCTGCCATAGGCTGGCGGTCCAGCCGAGGCGGTCCAGCACCGGGCGGATCAGGTCGGTCTCGGTCTGGCTCTCATTGGGCGCGCCATCGGTCGGCAAGCGGTCGAACAGGGTGCGGAGGTCCGCTCGGAGGCATTCGAGCGCTATATCGTCCAGCGTGTGCCAGTCCTTCGATTCGGCAATCGCTTCGCCAACGAAGCCGTCGGCAAACAACTGGCCCTGGAAGGGATTCTCGAAGGTCATGGAGATCGTTTCCCGTCCGGCGATCCCAGACCGGATAAAGGACCGCCGATGGGCCAGCAAGCGCGAATCGGGCGCCCGACTATCGGATGCGGTCGTCTCGAAAGGTCCGTCGCGGTAGGCAGGCAGACCGTGCAGCCCGGATGAACAGCGCTGAAACCAGGTGGAGCGAACCTGGCTCCGAGATCCATGCCGGCCGGGCGCCTGGTTTCGCCCAGCGAAATCTCACGACTCAATCCGGCTTCCACCGCAGCAGGAGGTCGTTGCGGATATACCGGGCGATCCTGTCGGCCTGCCGCTGCAGGTCGTTGCCGCGTGAGTCGAACTGCCTTGCATCGAGGCGGAAGAGGCGCCCCAGGTTTCTCATGCGCCGGTGCGTTTTCTCCTTGCCGCTCTCGTATTCCGGGTCGTCCAGGCCCATCACCTCGATGACGTAGCGCGCCGAATCCCCGAGAAGGTGCGGGTCGTCGGCGGGGTCGCAGCCCGGTCGGATGACGGTCAGGATGAAGTCGGGCCGGCAGCGGCCGCCGACCGTCTCGATGTCGAAGAGCGGCTTTTCGAGGTCGATGCGGATGGCGCCGCCGAGCGCGGCGCCCAGTCTCGCATTGTTCTCCAGGCTCCAGATCACGGAGCGCAGCGCGCCGAGAGCCCGGCGTTCATTGTGCGAGTCCACCGGGACCGGGCACCGGGCCGACGCGATCGGCAGGGCGCAGGCCTCAATGCATTCCCATCTCCCTGTCTCCGGGGACCGGCCCACCTCTCCGAGAAAGAGCCAGGGGCCCTCCACCCTGTTGCCCATGACGGTCGGGAAGACCGGGTCGGTCAGCACCCGGACATGGCCGAGTGCCGGATGGGCCCGGTTTACCTCGCAGTCGTCGATGTCCCGTGCCATCCAGCACAGCCACGCGAACGGCGTCCCCTTCTTCGGCCACTCCGGTTCCAGCCGGTCCAGGCCCTTCGCGACATGGCCCGATGTCCATGTCTCCGGGTCCGTGACCAGGAGATCGGCCGTCCCGATGTTCTCCGGGGTGTTCTCCGGGGTGCGAAAGGTCCCGGCCGCACGGGTGATTCGGGCAAGCCATTCCCCGGGGGATGCGAACCCTTCCGAGACGCTCAGCCTGTGCAGGCTTGCGGCCTGCATCAGCCTGCACAGATGGCCGGCCAGGGTCGGGTCCTGGCTGCCCGTACCGGGCCCCGTCAACCGCCGCTGCGGCCCCTCGCCCGGCCCCTCCTCGTCCGTGCGCTCCCTGCCGCCCGCGACCGGGCGGAGCACATCGCGAAAGACGATCGAGGGCATCCTCCTTCGCGCCCCGTCGCCGGGAGCGAAGATGCAGCCGTCCGCATGCGGGACTTCCGCTCTGGGGAGGTTCGCGAGGAATATCCGACCGCTATCCTCCCTTCGAAGCAAGCGGATGACTGGCCTTTCGGGGGCGGTCGAGCCCCGACAGTCGCAAAAGAACCAGAGCTTGTTCTCGTGCGCGTAGCCGACCGTCGCGCGATAGACCGCATCCTCCCCGGGAAGGTCGATGCCGTGCTTCACCCTGCGCAGGGCGGCCTCCTCTTCCGGCAGGAGCGCCCGGACAATGGAGAGCGGATTCTTCGCCTTCCTGTTCGTTACCAGGTGGAGAACCATGACAGTCCCTGAACGCCTTTTCCCGACGAACGCAGGATACAGCAGGGCCTTCCGCCTGGCCGATGGCGTCCGGGCGCGCCCCTCCGAGCCTTGGGGACCGGGAAGGACATATCCCCTGCGTTCATCACGGCGTGAGCCTCATGACCCAATACCGCCCCATGTTCAGCTCCTGCCGCCACAGTTCCTGCCGCTCTTCGCCCAGGCTCCGCCCCTGGACAAGGGCCTCGGCCTCGCGGTCTTCCTCCCGCACCCAGGATGCGCGCAGGCAGCCCCCCATGGTCAGCCTGGCAAGCGGCAGGTAGCGCTCCCCGCAGGGCCGGTCGTCCGAGCGCGCCGTCTCCCGCAGCACGCAGACGTCCGCGTCCGGCAACAGTGCCGCGCGCCGTTCGAGAAGCTCGGCCTCGACATGCACGACGCTCTCCCGGCCGGTTCGGGCAAGACGGTCGTCGGCCGAGGGCTCGGCCGGAGCGTATTCGCTCCAGCACAGCAGGTCGCCGACCACGACATCGCCCTTGCACAGGCGGGAGAAGCCTTCCGACGAGACGGGCCGTTCCCGCATCAGGGCCGCGTTGCGCAACTCCTCATGGATCCAGTCGGCGCGTCGGACGGCTCCCTCCGCGAGTTCATCGGCGCGAGTGTCTTCGTATGGATCGTCGCGTTTCGGCTCCGAAGAGATCCATTCCAGTTCCAGTTCGTCCTCCGACGCCAGCCCGCCGGCCAGTCCCGCCGCGACCACGACCAGTTCGCCGTCGGGCAAGCGGGGATGGTAGGCGATGCGCAGGCGATCGCCTTCGACAAGCAGTTCGTTTCCGGGCCAGCGGTGCTGGAACGCATGCTCTGCCTGCGGATCGCGAAGACGCGCCCGTTCCTCGCGGATCATGTCCGTGACAAGCGCCTCCTCTGTCTCCAGGAGCCGGTAGCGTTCGGGCGCCGCATCGACAGCTTTCCTGAGAACGGTCTCCACCTCCGGATGGCTCCGCCAGTGTCCGTTCTGCCGGAGGTCGTCATCGGCAAGCACCGCCTCGGCGTCCTCCGCGAAATGCAGGTTCGCGTCATGCCAGTTCCGCCAGTCGGGCAGCAGCGTAAGCGGGATTCCCTCGCGCTCCGCTCTCTCCTTGAGGAGCCGTTCGTCTTCCTCCAGTTCTTCCAGGTCGCGGAGGAGCATCTCGACGATCGCCCATTCCGCCGCACGGTCCGCATGCTCGTCGAGCACCGCCTGCAGCCGGCGCCGCTCCGCCGCCTCGAGCGCCTCGTTGTCCTTCAATTGCTCCGCTTTCCCGACGATCCCGGGCCAGTCGTCATGGTGGAAGGCCAGGACATTGCCCGCCTCCGATTCGCTACGCACCCTGGCGAGCCTGTCCATGACATCCAGGAACCCGTCCAGCGGCTCGTGCCGGCGGAGCCGCTCCAACTCGGCGGCGATACAGGCTCCGCCGTCCCATGCCCTGTCGAAGTCGAAGCCGTGGCGGCGCCGGCTCCCCTCGCCGAGGAAGGGCCCTGCCGTTTCCCTCAGCGCCTTCGCGAATTGCGAGAGGGGCCTGTAGCCCCTGTAGTCGGTGATCGAGAGATTCGGGCGCTGGCGGAGGCGCCGCCTGTATTGAGTGTGAAGAATATCCCAGCGACGCCCGTGCTCGCGGGCGCCATCCAGGAAATCGGCGATGGCGGCGCGCGCCTCGCGGCACCTGCCGTCATAGGCCAGAACGCGGTTCGCCATCGCGGTGGCCGCACCGGACAGGCCCTCGCGCCGGGCAAAGGCGCGGACCTCGTCGACGAACCCGTCCCAGCGCTCATGGTAGAACCGGGTCCGCCCGGCAGCCCGGGCCTGTTGCAGGATTGTCCGGCGCGTGGCGTGGAGGTCCGCCCAGGCCGGGTCGTGCTCCCTCAGCCTGTCGAGTCGGTCCAGCATGGCGATTGTCGCCGCCGCTTCGGTCCCGATCGCCTTCAGGTGGGGCTGCCATGTGTCGGGATCGTCGAGCATCTCCCGCCGGCGTTCCGCTGCGGCCTCGCAGCGCTGCGACCAGGCGGGCCAGTCCTCCAGCAGCATCGGCGGCCCGTTGCGGGCGAGAGACTCCAGCCGTGCGCGCCAATCCTGCAGCGCCACTGCCTCCTGCCCGAGCGCAACGAGTTCGGCTTCGCGTTCCTTGCAGGCATTGGCCTCGGCGACGACCCCGTCGACCGCCGCCCGCGCGCGCGACGGCACGATCCGGTGCGGCGCCAGCGCATGGGCCATCTCCAGCAGATCGCCGTGACCGTCGGCGTAGTACGGGATCGTGCCGGCCGCCTTCGCCCGATCCCGCACGCCCCGCAAGACCTCCAGGAATTGCACGACGCCGTCATCGACGAGGAGAATTTCAGCGAGGCTGTCGAGCCGCCCGGCGATCTTCGGGCCGGCCTCGCCGGCGCGCTCGCCCGCCTCTTCGAGCAAGGCCCTGCCGTTCGCCGCGAGGCGTTCCGACATCTCCCGCCAGGCCCGGTAGTCCTCCAGTTCGGCAATGGGGCAGTCGGTCGTTTCCGCCTCGTTCTCCAGCGCCCCCCGCCGCTCGTCGTGGACATCCAGCAGGCCCAGGAACTCCATCGCGCCAGCGTCGCCCTCGCGGCAGCCACGGTCATAGGCAAGCAGCCCGTCTAAAACCTCGCGGATCGGCGCGGGAAGGTCCGGAAACCGCTCGTCCAACCGCCGCACACGGCCCATCAACCCTTCGTAGCCCTCCACGCGGAAGAGGATCGTGCCTTCATTGCGGGCTTTCTCCTCCAGCTCCGTCCATTCCCCGCGCGCCGACCAGGCCGGCAGCTTGTCGGGAATCCGGACGTCGCCGAGGGCCGGGCCGATCTCCTCGCCCATCGCCTCCAGCGCCGTCGCCCGCTCGCCGGTATGCGCCTCCAGGACCTCGACCAGTTGCTCGCAATTGTCGGTCAGCACCACCGCACTGTCCCGCGCCCGGCTGATCTCGACATAGAAGGTCGACTGGTCGGTCAGCGCCCCGTGGCCCGAGTCCAGCACGGCGATCACCCCGTCCGCCGTGCTGCCCTGCGCGCCATGCACGGTCGAACTCCAGGCATGGTCGAGATGCCGAAGCTGGGGGTCGTCATGCGCGAGCGAGAACGTGCGCCCGTCCGTGCGGCGAAACCGCACCCGGTCGGGCCCGATCGCCACGACTTCGGACTGCTCGCCATTGACGAGGTCCCGCTTCCTGTCGTTGCGGGTCCAGCGGATGCGGTCGCCCGCCCGGATCTCGATCGGCTGCGTCTCGTAGACGTCGAGACGGTAGCGGACATGGCCCTTCTGCGGCACGACATGGCGCGGCCTGCCGTCGGGGTGCAGCAGCAGCACGCGGTCCTCCTCGATGCCGGTGACCGTCAGCGCTTCGTCCCTCTTCACCCGGTAGTTCATGAGGTCCTGGTTGGGCACCACCGTGTCGCCTTCGCTGTAGTTGCGCACGTCGGCCTTCTCGGCGCGGGTCATGCCGAGCCCGACCAGGCGGTCGATGCGGAGCGCCTTTCCCCGGAGCACGCCTTCCGCCGCCAGCGCCTCGCGCACGACCGCGTTGATCTCCGCCCGCAGTTCATGCGTCGGCGCCACAAGCAGCGTCCGGGACCGGGTGTCGGGGTCGAGCGCGAGCCAGGTCTCGGCCGCCTTCTGCCCGAGCTCGTCCCAGGGGACCTCATGCACGCTGCTGCCGAGCAGTTCCACCGCCTCGCCGGGGTCTCCTTCCTGCGCCGCATTTACGGCCGCCCTGAGTTTCGGCTCTCTCTGGCGCAGGATCTCGTTCATCACGGCCGTCTTCATGCCCGCCTGCTGAAGCAGCCGGAAGGGCTGGCCCGCCTCCACCGCCCGCAGCTGGCTCCGGTCGCCCACCAGCACAAGGCGCGCGACCTCAAGCTCCTCGGCGGCCCGCATCAGGCTCTTCATCTGGTCGGTCGAGACCATCGACGCCTCGTCCAGAACCAGGATTGCGCCCCGGAAGCGCTCCCTCAGCCGGTCGATCACAGGCCCGGCATCATCCATTGCCCGGCAACGGGCGAGGAACCATTGCAGCGTGCGGGCGGGCATGTCCGTCTCGCGCTCCAGCACCCGCGCCGCTGCCGCAGAGGGCGCGAGTCCGACCGCAAGCCGCTTGCCTGCGAGTTCACGCACATGGCTCAGCATCGTCGTCTTGCCGGTCCCGGCCCGGCCCTGCACGCCGACGATCCGGTCCGGCGTCAGCAGGATCGTCCGGACCGCCTCTTCCTGTCCCTCCGTGAGGCCGGCGCCCGCGAGATGGGCCACGACCTGCCGTTCCGTGCCGAGCGCCATGCCCTCGTCGATGCCGGCCTTCATCGTGGCGATCACCTTGCGTTCCGCCTTCAGCGCCCGGTCGGTGACGAACGCCCGGTCCGTGCGCCGGAGACCGGCCTCGACCAGATGCCTGTCCC
The DNA here is from genome assembly GCA_965261985.1 of Alphaproteobacteria bacterium. Taxonomy (GTDB): domain Bacteria; phylum Pseudomonadota; class Alphaproteobacteria; order Bin95; family Bin95; genus Bin95. The sequence goes on along the minus strand of OZ253490.1, from coordinate 131,978 downwards.
GCACCATCCATGCGATCGCATCCCGGATCGCCTCGAGCGTATGCCGCCCCGGCGAGTGGCCGAGCGCGTGAGCCTCCAGCTGGTGAGCGGCGAACACCGACTGCCGCTCCTCCAGATGCTCCATGGCGCGGCCGACGATCTCCAGGGCGGAAGGCACGGCCGGCAGCGAGACACGGTTCCGCGACCGGTAGACGATCGGAAGGTCTCCGAGTTCCCGAGCCCGGTTGGCCCAGATCGTCCGCAGCATCGCGTGCAGCGGCTCCGCCTTGCGCGCCCGCGTCGCCAGCGCCGCGATCTGCGCCGCCGCCTGGCTGTGGTCCCAGCCCTTCTCGTCCATGTAGGCTTCCATCTGCTTCCTGCGGGTCGAGAAGGCATCCCTCACCCGCCGGTCATAGCCCGCGATCTCGAAGCTCTGCATGCGCCCCGCCATCGCCGGCACGATCGAATAGCCCTTCCCGATCAGGCGCCGCGCCAGCTGGTCCCGGTAATAGGCCCCGATCAGGATCGCATTCCGGTGCAGCTCGGTCGGCTCGATGCTCTTCCAGCGGCCCTCGCCGTCGCGGGTCATGTTGGCGACCACCGCATGGGTGTGCAGCTGCGGGTCGAGATTGCGGCTCGCGATATGCCGGAACAGCGCCGCCGCCATGCCGCGCCCCCTGACGCGCGGTCGCCTGCCGGTCGCCGGGTCGTAGCCCCGCGTTTGCAGCAGCGTCTCCTCGATCCAGTCGAGCGTCGCCTTCACCGCCTCGTCATGGCAGCGCAGAACGCCCCGGTCGCCGCGCGGATGCTTCCGTGTCGGCAGAAGCGCCGCAAGTGACACGGATTTCGGCGCCGAGAAGGTGATGTCGAAACCGGGGCGATGCTCGTGCTTGCCGTCGCGCTTGCGGCCCAGCCGGATGCCAGTTCCGATCACATGACCCTGAAGAAGCGTCTCGAACGTGCCTGCCGAAACCTTCTGTCCCGCCTTCAGCCCGAGCGCCGCCAGACCTTGCCCATACCAAGCGCTCGCCAGTCGGTGCTCCGCCGCCTTCGCTCGCGCCGCCTCACGGTCGCCGCCGGCGGCCGCATAATAGCCGCCCTCCTCGTGGAAATACTCCGCCGTCGATGATGACGACGTCAGATTGCGGACCCTCGCGACCATGGGATGAGATTGTAGTACGCTCCACCAATTGATCTATGGGAGTACGGACTACCTGCAGCCTTGTCTTTGGCCGTCGGTATTCTTCCGAATTCATTCCAATGGCACTTACCTCGCCATATGGCCAACCGAGTAAAGACCGCCTATTGCGTCGGCAAAGAAAAGCACGGGCCGGGCAGAATACCCACCCGGCCCGGCTGATTTTTCGCCCTTTAGAGGGCTTGTTAACGGGTGGCCCCCGGTCTCCAAGCGGCTAAGCTTCCAAAAGCCACCCTATTGAATGTGGCAATTTATGTCGGCAAAGTCAACATGTGTTCCTAAGCAGATGGAAATGCGATGTCAGCATATCGGCTCGGACTGGATATGGGGGCCAACTCCATCGGCTGGTGCGCCGTGCGGCTCGATACGGACGGACGCTCGGCGGACGTGCTCGATGCCGGCGTGCGAATCCTCACGCCGAACGAGGAAGCCGGCCGCGACCCGCAGTCGAAGGCATCGCTTGCTGCCGCCCGGCGCCTGGCTCGCGGGCAGCGCCGGCGGCGCAGTCGTTTCACTCGCCGACGCGACCGGCTCATGGAGGTGCTTGTCCGGGCGGGCCTGATGCCGGAAGACGCGGACGCGCGAAAGGCGCTTGAAGGGCTCGATCCCTATTGGCTGCGGCGGGAGGCCCTGGATCGCCGCCTCGAACCCGGCGAGCTCGGCCGCGCTCTCTTCCACCTGAACCAGCGCCGGGGCTTCAAATCGAACCGGATCGCCGATTCGGAGAATGACGAGAAGAGCGCCATGAAGCAGGGCGTGAAGGCGCTCGAAGACCGGCTGGCGTCGGAAGGCGCGCGAACGCTGGGCGAGTTTCTGGCGCAGCAGCACGGACGGGACCAGCTCGGCAGGCGGGAAAAGGGCGCACCGGCCCGGCCGGTGCGCTTCCGGCCGGAAGCGAAGGGAGGCAAGAACCTCTACGACCTCTATCCGACCCGCCTGATGGTCGAACAGGAAATCGACGCCATCTGGGAGAAGCAGAAGGAGTTTCAACCCGACCTGCTGACGGACGGCCTGCTGAATAGGATCAAGCGCATCGTCGTGGAGCAACGCCCGCTCAAGGATCCGGTCGTGGGGAACTGCTCGTTCTTCCCCGAGGAAAAGCGCGCGCCCAAGGCGCATCCGCGGTTCCAGCGCTTCCGCATTTTGCAGGATGTCTGCCAGCTTCGCGTGACGCGGCCGGGGAAGGCGGAAAGGCCGCTGAGCGTCAATGAGTACAGGCTTGTCGTCGGCATTCTTTCAGAGCGGTCATCCCGAACCGTGGAATTCGAAAGGCTCCGGAAGGCGATCAAACTGCCCGACGACGCCCGGTTCAACTACGAACGCGCCGGCCGCAAGGGGTTCCAGACCGACGAAACCGCCGGCCGGCTCGCCAACAAGAAGGCGTTCGGCCCCGCCTGGCGCAGACTGGCTCTGGAGCGGCAGAGCGAAATCGTGGAACGGCTGCTGGACGAGTCGGACGAAGATGTGCTCTGCGACTGGCTTACGGGCCAATGCGGCCTGAACGAAGCGGCGGCCGAACATGTCAACGGGGTTCGCCTGCCGCCGGGACACGGCCGTTTCGGCCTTACGGCCCTGCGACGGTTGGTCGAGGTAATGGAGCGAGAGAGTCGGGAAACCCACGAACCCGACACGGGCGAGGTCTATCGGAGGCCGTTGACCTATGACGAGGCTGCGGAAAGCCTGGGCCTGCACCACTCCGACCGTCGCCCCGGCGACGATGAGCGACGCGCGCGGCTGCCCTACTACGGCGAGGTTCTGGACCGCCATGTAATCCAGTGGCCGAACGCGCCGAAAGGCTCTCAGGAAGCTATCGGGCGTGTTCCCAATCCGACCGTGCATATCGGCCTCAACCAGTTGCGCAAAATGGTCAACGCCCTGATCGACGAATACGGGCCGCCGCAGGAAATTGCGATAGAGCTTGCCCGCGAATTGAAGCTGAACAAGGAGCGGAAGGACAGTATAAACAAGACGAATCGGGAAAACCGGGACAAGAACGACAAATTCCGGGAGACGCTGGAGAAACTCGGCTACACGGACACGCACGATAACCGGCTTCGGATGCGGTTGTTCGATGAACTTCCGGCCGAAACGCGCGTATGCGTCTATTGTAGCAAGCAGATGGGCATGGAAACGCTCTTCGGCGCGGCCGAAATCGACCACATTCTGCCGCACTCACGAACACTGGACGACAGTTTCGCCAACAAGGCGCTATGTTGCCGCGAGTGCAACCGGCGCAAGGGCAATCGCGCGCCCGAAGACGCCTGGAGCGGCGTCGAACTGGAGGACATCTGCGAGCGCGCCGAGCGCCTGTTTCCTAAAAAGGCATGGCGTTTCGCGCCGGGCGCGATGCAAAAATTCGAAGACGAAGGCGGTTTCCTTGCGCGGCAGATGACGGATACGCAGCATATGTCCCGTCTGGCGAAGGCGTATCTGGAGCATGTATGCGGATCGGTCCGCGCCTCTCCGGGCCGGCTGACGGCGATGCTACGCGCCCGGTGGGGCCTGAACGGCCTGTTGAGCGACCACAACCGGAAAAACCGGACCGATCACCGCCACCACGCCATCGACGCCTTTGTCGTAGCATGCACAGACCTTGGCCTGTTGAACCGAATCGCACGGGCTTCGGGGCGCGCGGAAGAACTGGACCTCGACCGCCTTTACCCCAAAGGCGAGTTCCCGATTCCCTTCGAGGACTATCGTGAAGCGCTCGGCGCCCGTCTGGACTCAATGGTTATCAGTCACAAGGCGGATCACGGGTTGCCGCCTGGAGGGCGTGTCGGCACACATGTCACTTCCGGAAAGCTTCTGGAAGATACGGCTTACGGCCTCGTGGACGAAGAATTCGATGGGAAGTCCTTCAACCTTGTCGTCCGGAGACCGCTTCGAGCATTGACACGCCGGATGATCGGCATGGTCCGCGATCCGGATTTGCGCGGAAAGCTGCAAAATCTCGCCAAAGAAGCCGCGAAAGCAGGCCAGAAGCTCGATGAGGCGCTAGCGGAATTTGGCGAACAGCACGGTATCCGCCGTGTCCGCGTTCTGGCGACGGAGCAATACGTTCGTAAGGTCGAACATGGCGATAGACACGGAAAAGCTTATGTACCCGGTGATAATCATCGAATTGAAATCTATGAACTACGTGGTGTTTGGAAAGGAGAAGGAATCTCAGTTTTCGACGCAAACCGGCCTAATTTCGAGCCAAATTGGCGGTCCAGATATCCGGAAGCCCAATTTGTCATGAAAATACACCGAGGCGACCTTATCGAGGCAAACTTCGGAGAGGGCCGCAAGATTTATCTGGTTTGCAACCTGGATGCTGCCAATAATCGTTTGAAGTTGGCATTGCATAACGAAGCCGGATCGCTTCAAAAACGGCATGACGACCCTGACGACCCCTTTCGTTATGAGATGAAGGCATATTCCAGATTGAATGCTGCGAACGCACGGCAGGTGCGATTGGATCCGCTTGGCCGGGTCAAACCAATGCCGAGAGCGCCATGATCGGCCGCATCGTCGAGATTGCGGAGAACGGACGCCATCTAGCGAAGGCGCGCGGGTTCCTGACGGTGACGGCGGACAAGGCCGAGATCGGACGGGTGCCTATCGACGATCTGGGAGCCGTTATCGCATCCGCCCATGGCATCACCTATTCCAACAACCTCCTGACGGCATTGGCGGAGCGCTGCATCCCGCTGGTGGTCTGCGGCTCGAACCACATGCCGGCCGCGTTCCTCTGGACGGCGGACGGGCACCATGAGCAGGCAGGCCGGATGGCCGACCAGGCCAATTCGCCCAAACCGCTTCGCAAACGCCTGTGGGCACAGATCGTCCGCGCCAAGATTCTGGGCCAGGGTTCGACGCTGGAAGCGGTCGGCGCGCCGCATGGGGGGTTCTACCTGCTTTCGCGAAAGGTGCGCTCCGGCGACCCCGACAATGTTGAGGCTCAGGCTGCGCGGCGCTACTGGCCGCTGCTGTTCGGAGATGAGTTCCGGCGCGACCGGCAGGAGCCCGGCGTGAACGCCATGCTCAACTATGCCTATACGGTTCTGCGCGCCGGCGCGGCGCGGGCGGTCATGGCGGCCGGCCTGCATCCCGCGCTCGGCCTCGCCCACCGCCAGCGCGGCAATGCCTTCGCACTCGCCGACGACCTGATGGAGCCGTTCCGGCCGGTTGCGGACCTTCTTGTATCGGACCTCGCGAAAGCCGGCTTCGCCGATGTGGACAAGGAAACCAAGCCGCGCCTGGCTCAGGTGCTGGCCACAGACATGAGCGGACCGCGCGGCGTCAGCCCGGTGGGCGTGTGCCTCCAGCGCCTCGCGCTCTCCGCGGCCCGTTGCTTTGGCGGCGAGGCGCGGGAGCTCGAATTGCCGCGCCGGACCTTGCCGCTGGAATAGGGGAGCCGTGACTGCGCATCGTCCGGCGCTGAGCGGGTATCGAATGACCTGGCTCTATACGATGTTCGACTTGCCGGTCGGCACCAAGGCGGAGCGGAAGGCGGCGACCAAGTTCAGGCAATTCCTGCTCGACCGGGGATTCGAGATGGCGCAATATTCCGTCTATCTGCGTTTCGCCGAAAGCAGGGAAGCGGCGGAAACCCACATCGCAAGCGTCGGCACCGCATGGCCGGGAAAGGGAAGCCTGCACATTGTCACGATTACCGACAAGCAGTATGCCAATGCCCGTATTTTCACCGGAAAGAAACGCGAACGCAGGTCGGAAATCCCGGACCAGTTCATGCTGTTTTGAAGCTATCGCGCCTCTTTTCCGCACTCGGGACAAAGGAAACCCCCGGAATTTCCGGGGGTTAGGTGGTCATCCAGTATAGCCGCTTGGAGACCGGGGGCCAGCCGCAACGCCGGAGTCCTTGTATATGGCTATCCACTGAGTATAGCCGCTTGGAGACCGGGGGCCAGCCGCAACGATAGCCGACATAGAGTGCGGTCCAGAGTGAGTATAGCCGCTTGGAGACCGGGGGCCAGCCGCAACGGGTGGATCGCACGTACCACATGGCGATCGAGTATAGCCGCTTGGAGACCGGGGGCCAGCCGCAACCAGCTCGGGATCATCCGCCTGCGAATCGAAAGTATAGCCGCTTGGAGACCGGGGGCCAGCCGCAACGAACGTGTCCCAATGGCGGTGCCGGTTGTAAGTATAGCCGCTTGGAGACCGGGGGCCAGCCGCAACCCGAGCAGCCGGATCGAAACCGTATCGGTCAGTATAGCCGCTTGGAGACCGGGGGCCAGCCGCAACTGTCGTGCCGTGCTCCCGGAAGTACGCGCAAGTATAGCCGCTTGGAGACCGGGGGCCAGCCGCAACGAAGTCGCCCGCGTCCCACTGATTTATCACAGTATAGCCGCTTGGAGACCGGGGGCCAGCCGCAACAGGTTGAGCGCGTTGGCCTCGACGGTGCCGAGTATAGCCGCTTGGAGACCGGGGGCCAGCCGCAACCCTGTGGTTCGAGCACATCCGTCCGACCGGAGTATAGCCGCTTGGAGACCGGGGGCCAGCCGCAACTGCACGGGCAACGCCACGCACGCGACCGTTAGTATAGCCGCTTGGAGACCGGGGGCCAGCCGCAACTAAGCTAGGCGCGTCCCGTTAGACTAGAGGAGTATAGCCGCTTGGAGACCGGGGGCCAGCCGCAACTCCTGCATCCAGTGGACCGAGATGGACGCTAGTATAGCCGCTTGGAGACCGGGGGCCAGCCGCAACCAGAGGCTCATGCGGCTTGCGATAGTTCGGAGTATAGCCGCTTGGAGACCGGGGGCCAGCCGCAACCGGATAGATGGGTACCCGGTGAGCAACTCACCCCCCCCCCCCGGAACGCTGCTCGACCGGCCTGGCTCGGCCATGCCGGTCCGATCCTCCCTACGAAACGGAATAGGAGACGGCTGGTTCTCGTGCCGACTTTTGCCGGTCTTGCACATCCTGAAGCCAAGACTCGAGCTTCTTGAGTTCCTCCAGGAGTTCCGCATGGGTCGTTTCCGCCGGATTGATAGTCTCGGGCGACGCATGCAGGTCTTCCGAAAGGCGTGCCCGCGCCGAACGCACCGCGATGACGTCATCCTCGTTGATGATCGCGAGCTTGTGCAGTGACGACCCCTTGATCTGGCTGTTGAACCGCGACATCACCGGCTGAAGCAGGTCTGCAATTCCCTGTTCCCAGGCCTTGCGGAGCTTTCCGATGACACCGTCAGCGAATACGGAGCGGCGCGCTTCCGGCCAGTTGTCGAAATCGCCCCGCACGTTCTTGAGTTCGGAGCGAAGCGCCTCGGCCATCGGCCGTGCAGCCTTCGCATCCATCGGCAAGTCATTGCTGACATGCCCGGGCTTCGAATGGACGCGATGGACGTTCTGGTAGTGGACGTCCTCTCTGGCTGCTCCCGCTTCCCTCTGAAGATCGAACAGGAAGGTCAGATCGTGCGTGAACACGATAACCTGTCTATGAGCCGCCTCCTCCACGAGGCGCTTCGCCACCCGTCGCCGATACCTGTGATCGAGTGACGACATCGGGTCATCGAAGACGATACTCGAGTAATCTCTCGACGTGACCAGCTCGGCCAAGAATGCGGCGAGCGCGACGCAACGGTGTTCCCCCTCACTCAGGATCTCGCCGATCGGCTCACTCGGCTTGTCGACAAGGGCTACCTTGAAGAACGATTGCGCGTCCCGGTCGCGCACTTTCCGAAGCTCGATCGGCATTGAACCGATGCGGAGTTTCTCCACTTCACGCGCGAAGCGCCCGCAAAGCGCGTCGGTGACAAGCTTTTCTGACAGGTCCTTGTTCTTCGTCGTAATCAGCCGTTTTGTTCCCGTGCCGCAAGTCTTCTCAGCCTTCCTGAGCGCAGCGATTTCAACCTGCCGTCCGATTTCGGCGTGTACATCTTCGGCGATCGCGGAAAGTGCCAGTCGGTCCTTCAATTCCCTGTGTTCCGAGACCAGGGCCTGACGCTCCGCGCTATCGGCGTCGCCGGACAGGGCCCTCGCCCTGTGGGCAATGTCCTCGCGGAGCGCTTCCAGACCTTCCATTGGAACGAGTGCCTGCGCTGCCGGTTCCCCCTCGCCGCCGAGCAGCGCACGTAGCCTCCATGCTGCGATCAACGCCGAGCGCCGCACCTCCGACGCAATCCCCGGCCGATCCAGTTCGGTCTTCAGGAGTGTAACCAGCGCACGGATTTCGCCCATCGACATCCGTGCGTCGGCCAGATCTCGCCGATAATCACCGAGTTCCCTGGCGGCGTGCTCCGCCGCCTGCTGGGCCGCGCCCTTCACAAAGGTCTCGAAGCCGCTCTGGCGACGCTGCGCATCATCCTCAAGGAACTGCTGACATAGCACACAACGCTCATCCTCGACCGGCGCCGGGAAGGTCCTGTTGGGATACGCGACCTCGTCGGAATAGCTGCGGGCCGCGTCCCACAAGCGCCGCCAGGCGTCGCTCCCAACCCCTGGCAGCGGTGCTTTCGCGAAAAGGCTGTCGGACGCGAGCCGGACGGCCTCCGATGCGGCCTTCGCATCTGTCTCAAGCCGGCGCAGTTCGGCGAACCTGCCGGCTTCCGCGGAACCGGCAAGCCGGTTCAGCGCCCGGACCAGGGACTCCAACCGCGCGCCGCGGGCCTTGAGCTTTTCGGCGGCCTTCGCAGGATCCTGGGCTAGGTCTGCGTCCAGCGACGACAACCGGCTCCTCTCCTCGTCGCTGAGCGTCACGAGCAGGTCCACCTCTGCCGGACTGGACTTCGCCGACAGACCATGGAGGAACGCGCCTGCGGCAGTGTCTTCCTTCAACGAAGGCGTTTTGATCGCCACCGGCGTTTGACCAGTAAGTTCGTCGATCCTCGCACTCACGCGGCGCCGCAATTCATCGCAGACCTGGCCCAGCCGATCGAGGAGCGCCATCGCGAAGGGTACGTAGGCGACGTTGTTCGTCTTCTGGACATGGGTATTGGCGCTGCGGGCATCGAAAATGCTGACCGCCGCCAAATCCGCGTGATCGCCATCCTCCGGGCACCAATCGTACGTCTCGGCCCGGCCGGCCACCTCGAAATCGATATGGGCGGATTGCGGGATGTCGCCCACAGCGTTCACGTCCCGCAAGATTGCGGTCTTCTCGTCCCGTGATCGGCACGCGCTCTTGAGCACGCGCACAAAGCCCGATTTCCCGGATCCGTTGTCGCCATAAACGATCGTCAGACCGCTAGAAGCGAATGTCAGGCCCTTGCCCCGCGCCAGTGCATTCACGCCCACGGGATCGCGCAACGCTGTGATCGCAACCGGCGCGCCGGCCAAGCGCAACGGCGCGATATGCTCATCGGCTAACGGCGACGCATTGCCTTCATCCCCAAGACAAATGGCCTCCAGTTGGTCGATATCCTGCTCCGACAACTCGCCACCCGCCATCAGACGGCGCAGTGCGTCTCCCAGCCACTCCGGCCTTTGCTTAGACCACTTGAGGATATCTGCTAGGGCGGACGTCTCTGTGTAGGGACGAACTTCTATTCCAACTGCATCCACGAACTTCTTGCCTTATGTGCAGGGACGAACTTCTATTCCAACTGCATCCACGAACTTCTTGCCTTATGTGCGAGCCTGCCACCCGGCAGGCAGTCTGCGAGACCCCATGCACTCGCATTCGTTGAACTTTTCGTAGTCGCCGGATTCGATCTTCGCCGTGGCTGTCATCGCATCGAGATCGGCCGGTTTCAACCCCACGTCCCTCGCTGCCGTTCCTTGTCGTTCCTGCCGGCCGAAAGGGGACCGGAGCGGTCGTAGAGGTAACACGGATTCCATCCCTTCGGGAATCCATGCCTCGCGTTGCCCGGCAGGTGCTCGTCAACCAACGAGCCGATCTTCCGGTTTCGGGTAGCACGCCTCCCAGAGGTGGCAGGCCGCGTTCTCCGGACGAAGCCGGGGGCGGGAGAGTGCCCCCGCACCGCCTACCGGAAAACCATGCCGGCGAGGAACGCCTTCTCCACGAGTGCATCCTCGCGGCTCACCACGCGCCCACGCACGCCGGTTTTGTCCGAACCCGCAACGAAGCCCGCGACCTTGGTCTCGATCACCGTGCCAGCTCGGGCCCTGCGCAGGTCATGGTGCGGAAGCTCACATAGACCTTCTCCGAGGAGAGATCGCCATGCGCCGCACCGGTCACGGTGCAGCCGTCGCCCTCTACCTCAAGCGCGGTCCCGTCCTCGGCGGCCGTCCAGTGATGCGCGGCAGCATCGGGCGCGGGTCGTCCTGGCCCGCGACGACTGTCCCTGGAGGGGCGCCGGTCCGCCTAGTGTCGTCTACTTCCACGCTGCCGGGCGTGGCGGCGCGCATGCGGAGTGCTTCCTCAATGGCTTCTTCGCATCCCGCATGGCTCAAATGTCTGCGCAGGTGACTTCAAGGTGTCGGTGACCGGCTTGGACGGATTGGAAACTTGTGCTTCGACAGAAGCGGAAGGGGAATTGGAGGCTCGACTACTGGTCGTCTCTTGCTGGGCACCTGGGGCTCACGCTGGTCGACTCACTCGCCGCCGCTTGCGACGAACAACTGGTCGAGGCCGAAGCCCTCGGTCAAGACCCAGGTAGCCTAGATAAAGGTGCGCGAGTTCGTGGACTACGGTGACGAATCGGGTCGGCGGAGAATCGTTGCGATTGAACGCGAGGCGATAGGCGTTCTTGCCTCTCGGCGAATTCGCCCGCGACAGAAGCTCGACCTAGCCAGCCCGCGGTCACCGATATCAAGCGGGACGACTTCGATCTTCTCTCGCGACTGAGCAGACCAAATCTACAAACCTCCGCTCAGTCAGATTCCCCAGGGTCGGAAAGGGGGGAGCATTGGCGGGTAGCTCCTGGCTCTCCGTATCCAGAATGTCAATGACGAAATCTACCGGAGTTTCGGACCACGCGAACCAGCACGGTTTCGCCCAACGCGGTGACTGTAATTCGAGCAAAAGTCGGCAAAGCGGTAGTTGTCGTAACTTGTCTAGACCGAAACTGAGTTCAGAATCGCTTCCAGCTATTTTGTGGAACGGGGCCTCGGTATCGTAAAAGAAGGAGAGGAAAAAGAGAAATGGCATAATTTTGAAGATGTTACGAGACTTCGCGCGGCTCTGAGAAAGGGTCCCATTCCGTAAGGGCGGCGTATGCAGTGTGCTGTGATGCATGTCCTTGCGACGCCTCCAAGCAACGGGGTAGAGGGACTGGCTAGCCGACCGCTAGATGGACAGTCTAAAGTCTTGGATGACGGTGCCGAGCAGTTCCTCGGGACTACCGTTGGAGCCTTTGGCACGCAGCATGTCTTCGATGTCGTCGTCGGTGAGGAAGACGATCATCTTTCGGTAGGCGGTCCATTGCTCCCGTATGGTCTGCTTGCATGAGGCATTTGCGTCGTTTCTGGCGGCGATGATGCCAAACATGCCGGCACCGTCGGGCTTGAGGTAGTTTGCAATCTGGAGAGCATGGGCCTTGGTGATCGCGCCCCTGCGGTTCTTCGCGTCGACGATGATGTAGTCGGCCTTGTAGGTTTCGCGCATGTACTTCCAAAAGCCGTCGAAGGCGTAGTTCGGGAGGATGATGTCACGTCGGTTGGCCCCGGAATTGTCAGCAGACTCCCAGATCGGCCGTCCGAGAGGTGGTACGAACAAAGTCTCAAGCGCATTCTTCACGATCTTCTGGAAGTCGAGCCAATCGGCCTGGCCGGGAGGACAATTGCGCAGTTGCTGTATCAGGGCGTCGGTTTCCGATCGGGGTTGAGCCAGATCGGCTTGAGAAAACAGCCGAGTGAGCGGGGAGGAAGGCAGGAGCTGGATTTGATAAGAGAAGGTTGTGGCGATGTAGTCGAGATCCCAGACCTCGATCTGGGCAGCTTGGAACTTGGCTCGATCACTTTCCCGAAACCGCCCGGGAAACGCGAGTGCAGCTACGTCGAATGACCCGGCGGTCCGGTAGGCGTCGATCTGGGCAACTGTCGCTTCAATGCGGCTGGCCCGCACGAACGAAGCGCTCTTCACTTCGATCACCAAACGTTGTGTGCCGCGATCCAGTTGCCGGCTGGCCGTTAAATCTGGTCGGAGGCGGCGGTCGACTCGCGGCTCGGTGAGAACGTCGGAGTATTGTGGGTGAGCAGAGAGAAGTTCGGCGAGAAAGCGGACGAAGTCGAACTCGCGGGGCTGGAAGGATTCTGAAGCTAGCATAGGCAGGCCGACGTTGTTGGGGTTGATCCAGAAGGCGGTAGATTGCCACGGCTGGGCGAGCCGAGCGACCGGCTATGATGTGGATTGGCAATCTTATACCCTGAAGGTCGCAGGTTCAAATCCTGCCCATGATTTGAACCTGCGACCTTCGCGCCAGGACATTTATTGGAGTTACGGATGTGGCGACATTTGGTGCCCTTCCATGGCCACCGCAATGCTGGTTCCCACGCGCTCTGCCGCGTCCTCAACCTCGTGGTCTCCGACATGGGCGTATCTGAGCGTCATAGTCGGCTGCGAATGTCCGAGCATCCGGGCGACAGTAGGGAGCGGAACGCCCCGCGCGACGGCTTGGCTCGCCACGGTATGGCGCAGGTCGTGCAGACGCACATCCTCGATCCCGGCTTCCCGCCTTGCCCGGCACCAGAGATTGAGCTGAGGGGATTGCGGCCTTGCCGGATCCCTCGGCGAAGGAAAGACGAAGGCGCTGCCTGTTCGCGGCTGGCGGGCGATGACGGCCTGCGCCACCTCGCTCAGCCACACCGTGCGCGGCCCCGTCTTGGCCTCCGCCAATCTGAGCATGTCGCCGTCGAACTCGGACCATTTCACCTTCAGGATTTCGCTTTTCCGGCAGCCGGTCAGCAGCAGCAGGCGGATGACGTCGGCCTGCGGTCGTCGAGAAGGCCGTTCCTGCACGAGCCGGTCCAGGGTCCGGTGAAGGCTGCCGATTTCCTTGGCGGACAGGAAGCGGGTCATCTTCCTGCCCGGGTTCGGCTTGATGCCCGCGACCGGATCGGTCCCGACATGGCCGGCGGCTTTCGCGGCGCTCATGATCTGGCGAAACACAACGAGCGTCATGTTGGCCGCGCCCGGCGTCTTGCGGCTGAGCGCGTCGAACCAGCGTTCGACATGGGGCCTGCCGATGCGGTCGAGACGCAGTGCGCCGAAGGTGGACAGAAGCCGGGTCTGGATCATACGCTCTACGCGCTCGCCCCAGCCCGGGCTGCAATAACCTCGACGCGCCAGCAGCCAGTCCTGCATGACGAAATCACGGAAGAGGGGAACGGCGGCCCGGCCGGCAGGGTCTTCAGCGCAAAGAGGATGCGAACCGTCCAGCAAGGCCCGGCATTCGCTCCGGGCTTCCTCCACCGTCGTCAGCGCGGCCGAACCGACGGTCGTGCGCAGCGCCTTGCCGTTCACGGTCCCGTGCCATACGAAACTGCGATGCCCGGAGGGACGAACCCGCACGCCCAGCCCAGCAACTCGAATGTCCTTGACGATGTATTCCGTCCCGCCCGGCCGCAATCTTGCAACGCCTGCATCCGTCAGACGGACCTTTTTCTGCCTGTCCGTCATGACTGCGCCCCCGAGAGCAGGGGCGACAGAGCCTCGACCGTCTCCCGGACCGCCGCGTCCGAGAGATGCGCATATTTCAGCGTGGTCGCCGCATTGTCATGACCCAGAAGCCGCCCCACCGTGCGGATCGTCTCGCCGCTCGACAGCGCCATGCTGGCGTAGGAGTGGCGCGTGTCATGAAGGCGCAAGTCCTCGAGGCCCGCCTCGGCGCGCAACTGTATCCAGAAGGCGTCGAGCCAGCTCCACGGCGTGCGCCAGCCTCCGATGGGGAACACAAAGCGCGACGAACGTGGCAGCCCGTCGAGGACCTCCCGCGCTGCGCTGCACAGCCAGACCGTGCGGGGACCGGTCTTGCTGTCGGCCAGGTAGAGCCTGTCGTCGCGGTAGAAGCGCCATTCCAGCGTGACGATCTCCGACTTTCGGCAGCCGGTCAGCAGCAGCAGGCGCAGCGCCGCGACCCGGAACGGCTGCCGGGCCTTATGCCTTTCCAGCACCATGCCGAGGCGGCGGTATTCCTCCGGCGACAGGAAGCGTTCGCATCGTTTCTGCCGGTAGCGCCGGATGCCCTTGCAGGGATTGCCGGTCTCCGGGCGAAGGCCCCAAGCTTCGGCCTGCTGCATGATGACAGAAAGAATGGGCGCCGAACGGTTCGCCGCCGCCGGCGTCGCATGGAGCGAGCGGAACCAGCGCTGCACCTCCTCGCGGTCGATCTCCGCGACAGGCCGGCCCGCGAAGAAGGGCAGGATCTGGCTGCGGAGATAACGGCGGTTGACCGCGAGCGTACGCGGCTTCCAGCGCCTGCCGTAGCGCGTGAATACCTCCTCGGCGACGGTCTCGAACAGCGCGTCGCCGGACGCTTCTGCCTCGATATCCCTGTCGTCGTGCAGCGCAGCCAGCATGGACCGGGCGCGGGTGCGCGCTTCGGCCTCGGGCATGACCGCCGCGTCGCCGACGATCTTCCAGACCCGGTGGCCTCTATGCTGGCTGTGGATGAAGTAGCGCTTTGCGCCCGAAGGCATGATGCGGATGCCGTATCCCTTCAGTTCGGCATCCCGGACATTGCGGACGGTCTTGCGGGGCCGGAGGGTATCGACCCGGTGCTGGGTGAGGCGAATGGCTGCCATGACTGCGGTTCCCCGATCGGTTGCACTCGTGTGCAAAACCGGGTTCGATCCCACGCCCGGTTGCACCGGAAACGGGAAAAATCCACAATCATGTCAGATAGTTAGCACCGCAGGTGCGGCGAAATGTGTGCATATGGTAGTCCCTGAGCGAGGGGTTGGGGGAGGGCCCTTCTCCCGGCTGGCAGGGCCTTGCCGGGGAGGACGCCGTGCGACGTGTCATGAGATGTCATGTTTTGTCATGAGGCGCTGCGCGTCTTCGCCTGCTCGCATCCCGCATGTCGTTCCTCCATCGCGTTTCGTTCCGTTCGCGCCGCCGGCTCGCCCGTGGCGCGTCCCTTTTTCGCGCGTATCGCATGGGCGCGCGCGCCCGCGTTTGCGCCGGCGCGGTTCGCGCACCTGATTGCGCACGCGCGAGACAGGCGCGGGGCGCACGTCTCCCGTCCGTTCCGTTGAAGCTTTTTCGCGCCGGTGCCAAGCAGGAGACGAAGCGCCCTCCGGATGCCGCTTCGTCCTGTCCCATCCTAGCACAGGTTTTCAGAAGTCAAGCGAATTCGGGAATTATTTCTTAATGAAGGAACGAATTGCCGTTTCCGGTCATGGACCCGACCTGCCGTTCGCGAAGCGTTTCCACCCCGCCTCCGGGCGCCGGGGCCTCAAGGATGGCGCGCATCTGGGCCTCGGTGCTGCGGACGTTAGAGCACGACTCCATCGCGTTAAACCGTGACCGAACGCGCGCCTTCACTTGTCACCCCGGACGGCGCTTCAGCGCCGATCCGGGGTCCAGACCGGCGAGGTCTTTCCGGGTTGAGAGGACAGTGCTGGACCCCGGCTCGGTGGCCGGGGCGACGGACGGGGGCTTGCAATACAAGGCCAACGAAAACAGATGTGTGAATCCCGTAGGCCTCCGGGCGCCGGCCCGGCCATAGAGACGGAAACCTGCAAGAAGTCCCCCAAATGGGTCCCCGGTCGGAAAGCCGGCCTTACGGCTCGGTCCGGAGGCAGTCGGCGCCGTCGAAGGAAACCGGCCGCCCCGGCGTAGCGTCGCGGGAGGCGAAGACGGCCCATTCCTCGTCAGTCAGCGCGGCTTGGCGGCCGGCCTCGGCGAGCAGCGACCCCAGCTTGACCCGGCCCTCGGACCTGACGGCATCCTCAAGGATGGCGCGAACCTCGGCCTCGATGCTGCGGCCGCGGCGAGCCGCGCGAACAGTGAGCCCCCGGTGGACTTCGTCCGGAAGGTTTCGCACCGTCAGATCGCGCATTTTACGGCCTCCATTCATGCCGCCACTTCGGCAAGAAATAGAGGAAGCGGCTCGCCATGTCAGTGCCGGTTCCGCTGAGTGGCTTGGTGAAAGCCGCGCGAAGGGGCTTTCGCAGGCGGCCGCTCTCGTTATGGTCTCGCCATGAGCGAATCGGACGTGCAGACCGAACGGCCCGACGACGGCATTTCCGCCGCCGACATCGACACCTTCATCGACCGCTGGGAGAAATCCGGCGGCTCGGAATCGGCGAATTTCCAGATGTTCGCCGCCGAGCTCTGCGGTCTGCTCGGCCTGCCGAGGCCCGACCCCTCGGAGGAGCGGAACGAATATAACGACTATGCCTTCGAGCGGCGCATCGACTTCAAGCACGATGACGGCAGCACGAGTGCGGGAAGGATAGACCTCTACAAGCGCGGCTGCTTCGTCATGGAGGCGAAACAGTCCGCAAAGCGGGTCAAGGCGAGGAAAGCCGACCCCCGCCAGCCCGACTTCCTTCCCGAAGACGTCATGCAGGTCAGGGCCGGCGCGGCCACTCGCGGCGCGCGCGGCTGGGACCGGACGATGCGCGCCGCCAAGCAGCAGGCGGAGGGCTATGCCCGCGCCCTGCCGAAGGAGCATGGCTGGCCGCCCTTCATCCTGGTCGTCGATGTCGGCCATGTCATTGAGGTCTATGCCGACTTCTCGGGCCAGGGGAAGAACTACGCCCAGTTCCCGGACCGGGACGGCTATTCCATTCCCCTGGAGGGCCTGCGCGACCCCGATATCCGCGCCCGGCTGCGGGCGGTCTGGACCGACCCGCAATCGCTCGACCCGGCCCGGCGTAGCGCCGAGGTCACCCGCGACATTGCCGAACGCCTCGCCCGCATCGCCCGCAGTCTGGAAGACAGGAAGCACGCGCCCGAGGAAGTCGCCGAATTCCTCATGCGCTGCCTGTTCACCATGTTCGCCGAAGATGTCGGCCTGCTGCCGGAGCAAGGATTCGAGGACCTGCTGGGGCGGATGGTCGGGACGCCGCAGCATTTCGCCCCGGCGCTGGAGGGCCTTTGGAAGGTCATGGACGAAGGCGGCTACGCCGCGCATCTGAACGAAACGGTCAAGCGCTTCAACGGCGCGCTCTTCAGGAACCGCAAGGCGATTGCGCTGGAGCCGGACGAAATCCGCGAACTCCACATCGCCGCCGGGCGCGATTGGCGCGATGTCGAACCCGCCATCTTCGGCACGCTGCTGGAGCGCGCGCTGGAAAAGCGGGAGCGCGCGCAACTCGGCGCCCATTACACGCCGCGCGCCTATGTGGAGCGGCTGGTCGTGCCGACGATCATGGAGCCGCTGCGCGCCGATTGGGAAGCGGCGCTGGCGGATGCCCATGCGCTGGAGGCGGAAGGGGACCGCGACGCCGCGCTCCGGAGGGTCAAGGAATTCCACCACAAGCTCTGCACGACGCGCGTGCTGGACCCGGCCTGCGGCACCGGCAATTTCCTCTATGTCTCGCTGGAACTGATGAAGCGACTCGAAGGCGAGGTGCTGGACGCGCTGGAGGGATTGGGCGAGGACGCGCCGCGTTTCGTCATGGAGGGAGAGACCGTCGGCCCGCGCCAGTTTTACGGGCTGGAACTCAACCCGCGCGCCGTCGCCATCGCCGATCTCGTGCTCTGGATCGGCTATTTGAAATGGCAGCTTCGTACCCTCCCGGCCGACCGCCTCTCCGAGCCCGTGCTCCACGCATACGGCACCATCCGAGAGCAGGACGCAATTCTGGACTACGACAAACAGGAGCTTCTTCGCGGCGAAGACGGCAAGCCGCTCTCCCGCTGGGACGGTGTCACCACCAAGCTCAATCCCATTACCGATGAGGTCGTTCCCGATCTCGGCGCAACCGTAGAACTATACCGTTATGACAATCCCCGGCAAACAGTCTGGCCTGACGCGGACTTTATTGTTGGGAATCCCCCCTTTATTGGCAACAAACGGATGCGCAAATTTCTCGGCTGGAGTTATGTTGATTGTCTTTTTGAGACATATGGTGAAGTATCAAATTCAATAGATTACGTGATGTTTTGGTGGACCAAATCGGCAAATCTGTTGAACAATGGTGCTATTCGGCGATTTGGCCTAGTTACTACAAACAGCATAAAGCAATTTTTCAATAGAAGAGTAATAGAAGACCATATCAGAAAGAATGATAAGTTCCAAATCATTTACGCAATTCCCGATCATCCTTGGATAGATTCGGAGAGCGCAGCCAATGTTCGAGTCGCGGTGACAGTTTGTTCGATTGGAGAAGAAATTGGAAAGCTAGATAGGGTTGTTGATGAACAACCAATAGAACAAGGAGAATATAGAGTTTTCTTGCACTCATCCGTCGGACAAGTTTCAGAATCTCTGACTGTCGGGACCAATCCCAATAATGCATCAAAACTTTTGGGCAATCGAGCATTATGCGGCCAAGGAGTTAAGGTCGTGGGTGACGGTTTCTATGTTCCAAGGAATGAATATTCGCTACCACAATGGCAACCATCGGAATGCATTAAGAACATTATTAGTGTATCTTCAATAAAGAAGGGCGATATCTCTGGGAGAATAATTATAGACTTTTTTGGATTGACTCTCGAAGAAGCTACGCAAGCGAATGCTCATGCGTACCAGAGGGTGTTGACACATGTCAAACCAATTCGTGACCAAAATAGGCGTGATTCTATTCGAAAGATATGGTGGAGATTTGCATGGGAAAGGCCAGAGTTGAGAACTGCGTTGGAGGCCCTAGAAGCATATCTAGTAACCCCAAGCACTTCGAAACATAGGTATTTCTTGAACATATCCGTTAACACAATTTGGGACGGCGCCTTATTTGCCATAGCTACAAATAGCTCTATAATTTATTCAGTCCTAAATTCAAGGATCCACGTCATCTGGTCTTTAGCGTCTGGTGGCACTTTAGAGGACCGGCCGACTTGGACCAATTCTACATGTTTTGAGAAGTTCCCATTCTTCGAAATTACATCGTTAATCGAACCCGGAAGATTCGATGACCTTATGTCAAGACATCAAGAGAATTTTGCTGCCAGCTCTAGCAGCAGCAAGGTATTCGATCTTGCAAGTCGATATAATGTGCTGGAGCGGGTGCGGGAGTTGGAGAACGGTTGCGATGTGCCGCCCCTTTCGGCGAAGGAGAGGGACATCCATGAGGCCGGGCTGGTTTCGGTGCTGAAGGAAATCCATGACGACATCGACCGTGCCACCTTCGAAGCCTATGGCTGGGCCGACCTGATTCCGGCGCTGGTGGGCAAGCCGGGCGCGACGGCGCCGTCGCCGCACAAGACGCCGGAACAGGAGGAAGCGGAGGAGGAATTGCTCGCCCGCCTCGTCGCGCTGAACCGGGAGCGGGCGGAGGAGGAGCGGCGCGGCATCGTCCGCTGGCTGCGGCCGGACTACCAGATTCCCAAGCTCGGCCACAAGGTGAAGGTGCCGGACGATGCCGAGCAGGTGGAAGCGGACCTGGTTCTGCCGGAGGCCGCCGAGGGCAAGCCGGCATGGCCGAGGGATGGCTTGGCCCGCATCCGCGCGCTCCGCGACATGCTGGCCCGGGCCGCCGCCCCTGCCAGCGCGGAGATGCTGAGCGCGGCTTTCAGGGGCCTGGATTCGGCTCGTCGGCGGAAGTCTGTAGAGAAAGTGCTCGAAACCCTCGCCGCCGCCGGCGCGGCGCAAAGAACGGTCGACGGGCCGGACGGCGACAGCCGCTACTTCATTCCCCGGTAAAACGGCGTTCGGCCGGACGCCGATGTGACGGAGGACGCGCCGCTTTCGGCCCGGCTCCCCATCACCCCAAGCGCCGTTCCAGCTCGGCGAGGCAGGCGGTTCGGCCAGGCCGGGAGGCTTGGGCGAGCCACCAGTCCTCGATTTCGCGGAGCCGGCGGCCGAGTTCCGGGCCGGCGGGAACGCCTCGTTTGAGCAGGTCGCGGCCTGCGAGCGGGAAGGGCGGGGGCGGGGGTTCGGCCAGCAGGGCTTCGCCCGCTGCGTCGCCGCCGGCGAGCAGGAGGCGGTCGAGGAAGCGCGCGCGGCCCTCGCGGTAGAGCGTTTCGCGGTCGAGCGGCTTCGGCCCGGCGAGTGCGCGCAGGCGTTCCGTCTCGGCTGTACTGAACCGCAGCCGGCCGGGGTCCGGGCGGTCGAGCAGGGCGGCGAGGCGGCGCAGCGGGTCGGGGGTGAGGCCGAGGCGGGCTTCCGCCGCCACGGTCCGCGCCAGCCGGGCGGTCGTCTCCGCCGCCGGCAGGATCGGGCGGAACACGCCGCGCGCCGCCATCAGGGCCGCGACCGGCGCGGGGTCGGGCGCGGCCAGGATGCCCAGCACCTCCGCGCGCAGCCGTTCGCCGGACAGGTCCGCCATGAGCGGCGCCAGCCGCACTGCGGCTTCGAGGCTGGCGGGGTCGCCGGGGAGGCGGCCGAAGCCGGCCGTGAAGCGGAAGAAGCGGAGCACCCGCAGCACATCTTCCCGGATTCGCCGCTCCGGGTCGCCGACGAAGCGGACGATGCCGGCGGCGAGGTCCTTCTCACCGCCGAAATAGTCGAACAGCCGGCCCTCCGGGCTTGCGGACATGGCGTTCACGGTGAAATCGCGCCGGGCGGCGTCCTTGCGCCAGTCGCGCGTCCAGGCGACGACCGCGCGCCGCCCGTCCGTTTCCACATCGCGGCGCAGCGAGGCCACCTCGCACTGGCGGGCCTGTCCGATGGCCAGCACGACGCCGTGGTCGATGCCGGGGGTGCGGACCTTGAGGCCCGCCGCCTCCAGCCGCCGGACGGTCTCGGGCGGCTCCTCGGGGGTGGCGATGTCTATATCGCCGACCGGCTGCTCCGCGAGGGCATCGCGGACTGCGCCGCCGACGAAGCGGCATTCCCCCAGCGCCTTTACGATTCGCGCGATATCCGGGTCGCGCATCCATTTCGCCGCCGGGGCGAAACCGCTCAATCCGCCACCTTGCCGGGCACCAGCTCCCCGTCCACGACCCTGGGCGGGCTGTAGGTTCCCTCCGGGTTCGAGGTGCCGGTCAGTGCCCAATAGCCGAGCAGCAGGGCGACGAGGCAGAAGCCCGAGACCAGGATTGCGTTCCAGGGCGCATCGCGCAGCCATCCGGGCGCGGGCCGGCCGTTGCGGATGACGATCCACGCCATGTAGAGCAGCAGCGGGATCGACGCCGCGAGCAGGAGCTGGACGATGGCCTTCAGCATGGGGTTCCCGTGAGCGTGTCGTGGAGGTTGACCAGCATGCCGGCGGTCGCCCCCCAGATGCGGTAGCCCCGATAGGGCAGCACATAGTAATGCCGTTGGAGCCCGTCGCGGAACATGGTCTCGCGCTTGTGGTTCGCCGGGTCGAGAACGAAGGCGAGCGGCACCTCGAAGGCTTCCTCCACCTCGAAGGGATCGACGGTGAGCTCGAAGGGCGGCTCGACCCAGCCGATCACCGGCGTCACCGCATAGGCGCTGGTGGTCTCATACACCTCCAACTGGCCCAGCACCTCGATAAGGCGGCGGTCGAGGCCGACCTCCTCCTCCGTCTCGCGGAGCGCCGTGTCCAGGATGTCGAGGTCTCCCGGCTCGCGCCCCCCGCCCGGAAAGGCGATCTGGCCGGCATGCTGCTTGAGGTGGTGCGTGCGCTGCGTCATCAGGATCGTCAGGCCCTGCGGCCGCGCCACCAGCGCCACCAGCACGCCGGCCTGCTTGAGCGCGCGCCCGTTGGCGAAGGCGGGCCGGCCGGCCGGCAGCAGGTCGAAATCGCTGCGCTGCGGGGGTGTCAGCCCGTCGGGTCCGGATACGAACCCCGCCTCCTCGAGCCGCGCGACCACATCGTCACGCGTCATCGCCCAGCGCCCCCAGATCGAACATTTCCCCCCCGCTCCACACGCCGTAGCCGCTCCCGGTTTCCTCCGCCAGTTCCGCAAGCTCGTACCAGGGCGCGCGCAGCACCGCCGCCTCAATGCCGGGCCGCACGAGCAGATAGGGCCGCTCGGCGATTCGAAGCGGATGGCCGGGGCCGAGCGCCACCCATTCGTCGATATTGGTGCGGAAGCGGACCTGCTGCTGCCGGCCTTCCCCCTCGGCCTGCATTTCGACCGCGACGAAAGGGGCGTCCTCGACTTCGATTTCGACCCGCTCCACCGGCGTTTCCAGCAGGTAGCCGCCCTCGGGGCCGCGCTTCAGCACCGTGCTGAACAGCTTCACCAGCGCCGGGCGGCGAAACGGCAGGCCGTTATGGAACCAGACGCCGTCGCGGTCGATGCGCAGGCCGCCGTGCGTTGACGCGCGTGGGCGCGCGCCGCCGGGCGGCGGCCGGTCCTTCAAATGTTTGCTTATCTCGACATGCTGGGCCATGGCGGTGCCATAATAGGGCAGTATGTCTGCGCCGGAAGGCCCGCGCCTTTCCCTCTACGGGCGCGGCGGCGTCAAGGAGGCCCCGTTCCATGCAGCCACTCCGGACCGGTTCGGAAGACGCCCCCGGGGAAGTCGTCGCCCGGCGCATCGACGCCGCGGCAGCGCGCCTCGACGAAGCCGCGGCGGCGGTGGCGGAGGTGATTTTCGGCCAGGCCTCGGTGGTCGAGCAGGCGATCGTCACCCTGGTCGCCGACGGCCACGGCCTGCTGGTCGGCGTGCCGGGCCTCGGCAAGACATTGCTTGTCGAGACCCTGTCGCGGGTGTTCGGCCTGGACCGGCGGCGGGTGCAATTCACCCCGGACCTGATGCCGACCGACATCCTCGGCTCGGAAATTCTGGACGACAACGGGAACGGCCGGCATTTCCGCTATGTCGAGGGGCCGGTGTTCACCCAATTGCTGATGGCCGACGAGATCAACCGGGCGAGCCCGCGCACGCAGTCCGCCCTGCTCCAGGCCATGCAGGAACGCCAGGTCTCGGTCGCCGGGCACCCCAGGGGGCTGCCCCGGCCCTTCCATGTGCTCGCGACGCAGAACCCGATCGAGCAGGAGGGCACCTATCCGCTTCCCGAGGCGCAGCTCGACCGCTTCCTGCTCCAGATCGACGTGGACTATCCGGACATCGAGACCGAGAGGACGATCCTGCTCAAGACCACCGGCGGCGAGGCGCAGGAGGCGCGCCCGACCGTCACGGCCGAGGAATTGCTGGAGCTTCAGGAGCTGGCGCGGTCGATGCCGATAGGCGAGAAGGTGCTGGCGGCGATTCTCGATCTGGCGCGGCGCGGCCGGCCGGAAAGCGCCGAGGACAAGCGCATCGCCGAATGGGTCGCCTGGGGGCCGGGACCCAGGGCCGGGCAGGCGCTGATGCGCTGCACGCGGGCGCGCGCCCTGCTGCAGGGGCGGCTGTCGCCCTCGGTCGAGGATGTGTACGCGCTGGCCGGCCCGGTGCTGCGCCACAGAATGGTGCTCTCTTACGCCGCACGGGCGGAGGGGATAGACGTTGACCGTGTCATCGCCTGCCTGACCGCCCCGCTGGGCTGAGCGGAGCCGCGCCGCCGTGCCCGTGGCTGCTGCGGAACGGCTCGCCGCCGGCCTGCCGGCGCCGACGGTGGCCGCGCTCAGGGTCGCGGAGACGGTGAGCGCCGGCTCCCACGGGCTTCGCCGGCCGGGGCCCGGCTACGATTTCTGGCAATTCCGCCTCTACCGGCCGGGCGACCCCGTGCGCGCCGTCGATTGGCGGCGTTCGGCGCGGGAAGGCCGGGTGCTCATCGGCGAGCGCGAACGCGACGCCGCGCAGACCTTCTGGCTCTGGGAAGACCGTTCGGCTTCCATGGACTGGCGGGGCGCGCGGACGCGGGAAACCAAGGCCGACCGCGCACGCCTGCTCGTCCTCGCGGCGGCCCTGTTGCTGATGCGGGCCGGCCACCAGGTGGCCCCTGTCGGCCCCGCACCCGGCCGCTACCGCCATGAGCGGCGCCTCGGCGAACTCTCGCTGGCGCTCGACCGGGCGCCGCCCATCGCCGGCCTGCCGCGCAATCTCGGCTTCGGCAAATATGCCCAGGCGCTGCTGGTGGGCGATTTCCTCGACACGGCCGGCACGGTCGAACCCTTGTTCCGCCGCCTGGCGGACGCCGGCGTGCGCGGCCATATCGTCCAGGTGCTGGACCCGGCGGAGATCGACCTGCCGATGCAGGGAAGGCGGCGTTTCGTCGGCCTGGAGGGCGAGGGCGAGCTTCTCGTGCGCCGCGTGGGGGGCCTCCGTGCCGCCTATCGCGAGCGCCTCGAGGCGCATAACGAGGCCCTGGGCCGCAGCGCCGCACAACTCGGCTGGACCGTGCTGCGCCATGTGAGCGATGCGCCGCCGGTCTCGGCCCTGCTGGCGCTGGCCGGCCAGCTTGCCGAGCGGCCCGACCGGCCATGTTGACGCTCGGCGCCATCGGCTTCGCGGCGCCGTGGTTCCTGCTCGGCCTGCTGGCCCTGCCGCTGGTCTGGCTGTTGCTCCGCATCACGCCGCCGCAGCCGGTCGCCACGCGCTTTCCCGCGATCCGGTTCCTTTTCGGCCTGAGGCAGGACGACGACACCAGCGAGCGCTCGCCGCTCTGGATGCTGCTGCTGCGGCTCGCGATCGCGGCGCTGCTGGTGCTTGCGGCCGCCCGGCCGATCCTCGCCCCCGGCAGCCTGCTGGAAGGGCATGGCGAGGTGGTGCTCGCCATCGACGACGGCTGGGCCTCGGCCCCGCGCTGGCCGGCGATGCGGGCCGCGGCCTACGGCGTGCTCGAAGAGGCCGGGCGGCGGGGCCGTGCGGTTCGGCTGCTGGCGACGGCGCCCGGCGCGGACGGTGCGCCGCCGGAAGCGGCCCGCCCCCTCGAAGCCGGCGAAGCGGCCGCGGTCCTGGCTGCGCTGGAGCCGAGGCCCTGGCCGGCGGACCGGGCCGGCGCAATGGCGGCCGTGCAGGCGCTCGGCCTCTCGGGGCCGGCGACTGCCGTCTGGGTGAGCGACGGGCTCGGCGGCGAGGGCGCGACAGGCTTCGCCGGGGCCTTGCAGCGCCTCGGCAGCCTGGATGTGCTGCGCCCGGAACCCGAGGCCCGCGCCCGGCTGCTCC
The DNA here is from genome assembly GCA_965261985.1 of Alphaproteobacteria bacterium. GTDB lineage: Bacteria > Pseudomonadota > Alphaproteobacteria > Bin95 > Bin95 > Bin95. The sequence continues at coordinate 106,874 of OZ253490.1, read as the reverse complement.
ACCCGCCGAAACGCGAAGCCGGGCGTGTGACGATCCGGGTGGACCGGGCCGGCGGTGCGGCGCAGAAGGTTACGGTCGAGGCGCTGGACGAGGAAGGATTGCGGCTGGCCGCCGGCGAACTCGCATTCGGCGGGGGGGAGACATCGGCGTCTGCGTCCATCGAACGCCCGGACGAGCTGCTGAACCGCATCGCGCGCTTCCGCCTCGGCGACGAGACCGGCGCAGGCGCCACGGCGCTGGTCGGCAGCGAATGGCGCCGGCGCAAGGTCGGCCTGGTGGCGCCCGGCGGGGCCGGCCATCCGCTGCTGGACGACCAGCACTATCTGCGCGCGGCGCTGGCGCCGTTCGCCACCGTGGTCGAGGCGCCGGTCGAGGCGCTTCTGGACGCCGGGGTCGGCGTGCTGGTGCTGACCGATGCCGCGGCGCCGAAGCGCGCGGAGCGCGACATGCTGGCCGACTGGGTGGAAGCCGGCGGCGTGCTGCTGCGCTTCTCGGGGCCGCGTCTGGCAGAGTCGGGCGCGGACCTGCTGCCGGTGTCCCTGCGCCGGGGCCGGCGCGAACTCGGCGGCGCGCTCACCTGGGCGAGACCCCAGCGGCTCGGCGCGTTTTCCGGGACGGGACCGTTCGCCGGACTCGAGCCCGCCGCCGATATCGCCGTGACGCGCCAGGTGCTTGCGGAACCGGGCCCCGAACTCTCGGAACGAAGCTGGGCGACGCTGGCCGACGGCACGCCGGTCGTCACCGGTGCGCGCCTGGGCGAGGGATGGACGGTGCTGGTCCACACCTCCGCCAATGCCGACTGGTCCACGCTCGCCCTTTCGGGCCTCTATCCGCAGATGCTGGCGCGCCTTGCCGTGCTGGGCCGGGGGACGGGCGGACTCGACGGCCCGCTGGAGCCGGCGCGGCTGCTGGACGGTTTCGGGCGATGGGCGGAACCCGGCCCGGCCGTGTTGGCGCTGCCGGCCGACTGGACCGGCGCGGAGCCGCCGGGCCCCGCCATGCCGCCGGGCCTTTACGGGCGCGCGGGCGGGTTCCGGGCGGTCAATCTCGGCGGCGCGCTGGACGGCCCGCTGCCGCTTGCCGGCCTGCCGCAGGGCGTGGCCGAGCGGGGCCTGGCGCCCAGCCGCGAACACCCGCTGGTCCCCTGGCTGCTGCTTGTCTGCATCGGCCTGCTGCTGCTCGACGGGCTGGCTTCGCTCGCCTATCGCGGCTACCTGCCGCTGGGCGCGAAGGCGGCGCTGGCGGCGCTGCTGTTCGCCGGCTTCGGAGGCGGCGGGGAGCTGCTGGCGAAGGAACCCGAGACATTCGCGGCGGAGGTGCATCTCGCCTATGTCGTGACCGGCGATGCGGAACTGGACGAGACCAGCCGCGCGGGACTCGCCGGGCTCACCCGCGTCCTGACCGAGCGGACCATGGTCGAGCCCGGGGCCCCGCAACCGGTCGATGTCGAGCGGGACGACCTGTCCTTCTTCCCGTTGCTGTTCTGGCCCGTTGCGGCCAGCCAGCCGCCGTTGTCGGACATCGCGCGTGCGCGGCTTGCCGCCTATGTGGCGACCGGCGGCATGCTGGTGTTCGACACCCGCGACCACGGCGCCGCCGCCGGGCGCGTCGACATCCGCGGCAGCCTGTTGACGCCGGAGCGCGACCGTCTGCGCCGGCTGCTTGCGGGCATGCGCGTGCCGCCCCTGTCGGCGGTGCCGCCCGACCATGTGCTGACCAGGGCGTTCTACCTGCTCCAGAGCTTTGCCGGCCGGCATGCCGGCGGCACGGTGTGGGTCGAACGCAGCGCATCCACGCGCAATGACAGCGTGACCGGCTACCTGATCGGCTCGAACGACTGGGCGGCGGCCTGGGCCGAGGACGACTACGGGCGTCCCATGTTCGCCGTCACCCCCGGCGGCGAGCGCCAGCGGGAAGCGGCGCGGCGCTTCGGCGTCAATCTCGTCATGCATGCGCTCACCGGCAACTACAAGGCCGACCAGGTGCATGTGCCGGCCATTCTGCGGCGGCTCGACGGATGATGGCCAGTGCGACCGATATCGCCTTCGCTCCGATGCTGCCCTGGTGGCTGCTCGGGGCTGTGGGCGCGGCGGCGCTGGCGGCCGCGGGGCTTGCCTTTGCGCGCCGGGCGCCGGGCGGCTCGCTGCGGCTGTTGCTTTCGGCGCTGCTCGTCGCCGCGCTCGCGCGGCCCACCCTCGTCTCGGAACTGCGCCAGCCGGAACTGGACGCGGTCGTCGTGGCGGTGGACCGCTCCGCGAGCCAGCGCGTGGGCGGCCGGGTCCGGATGACGGACGAGGCGCTGGACGCGCTGGGGAGCCGGTTCGACCTGCTGCCGCGCCTCGATGTGCTGGTCGTGGAAACGGCCGGCGAGGGCGGGCCGAACCGGGGCACCGCGCTGCTCGCCGCGCTTCGCGAGGCCTGGGCGGCGGTCCCCCGGCGCCGGCGGGCCGGGGCAATACTGATAACCGACGGCCAGGTCCACGATGCGGCGGCGGCGCCCGCGGGACACGAAGAGATGGGGCCGGTTCATGTGTTGCTGACCGGCGATCCTGACCGCGACGGCGACCGGCGGCTGTCGATCGAGGCGGCGCCGGCCTACGGCATCGTCGGCAAGGAGGTCGAGGTCGAGCTTCTCGTGGAGGATCTCGGCCCGGAGGGAGCCGGCCGCGGCGGCGCCCTGGTTTCGATCTCGGCGGACGGCCGCCCCCTGAAGACCGTGGGCGTCAGCCTCGGCCGCGCCGAGCGCGTCCCCCTTCCCGTCGATCATGCGGGTGCCACCGTCTTCGAGTTCGGGGTGGAACCGGGGCCGCGCGAGCTCAGCCTCGCCAACAACCGCGCTGTCGCGACCGTGAACGGCGTGCGGGACCGCCTGAAAGTGCTCCTGGTTTCGGGCCAGCCCCATGCGGGCGAGCGGGTCTGGCGCAATCTGCTCAAATCCGACCCGGCGGTGGACCTGATCCACTTCACGATCCTGCGCCCGCCCTACAAGCATGACGCCACGCCCATCCGCGAACTGGCGCTGATTTCCTTTCCGGTACGTCAATTGTTCGAGGAGCGGCTGACGGAGTTCGATCTGGTCGTCTTCGACCGCTATGCGCGCCGAGGGGTGATTCCGCAGCTCTACCTCGCCAATGTCGCCGACTATGTGCGCGGGGGCGGGGCGCTGCTCGATGCCGCCGGGCCCGCATTCGCCTCGCAGATCACGACGCTCCACGAATCGGCGCTGGGCGACATCTACCCGGCGGCGCCGACGGGCCGCATCCTCACCGTGCCGTTCCGTCCGGTCCCGACGGAGTTCGGGCGCCGCCATCCGGTGACCGGGCCCCTGGTGGCGGGGTCGGCGGAGCCGCGCTGGGGGCGCTGGCTGCGCCAGGTCGATGTCGAGCGGGAACGCGGCCACACGCTGCTGTCCGGCGCGGACGGCCGCCCGCTGCTGCTCGTGGACCGGGTCGGCGAAGGGCGGGTCGGCCTGCTCGCCAGCGACCAGGTATGGCTCTGGGCGCGGGGCTACCAGGGCGGCGGGCCGCATGCCGAATTGCTGCGCCGGCTCGCCCACTGGCTGATGAAGGAACCGGACCTCGAGGAAGACGCGCTGACAGCGGAGATCGTCGGGGGGCGGCTGGAGGTCGAGCGGCGCCAGCCGCAGGCGGAGCCCGAGCCGGTGACGGCGCTTGCGCCGGACGGGCGCACGCTCGATGTCGAACTCAGGCCTGTCGGCGCGGGACGCTGGCAGGGCGCGGTGGAGGCGGACATGGTCGGCGTCTGGCAGGTGCGCGCGGGACAGAAGACGGCCATTGCCGGCGCGGCGGTCGAGAACCCGCTGGAATTCGAGGACCTGCGCCCGACAGCCGCCCGCCTCGGGCCCGTTGCCGAAGCGACGGGCGGGCGCGTGCTGTGGCTCGGACGGGACGGCGTGCCGGACCTGCAGGCGGTGCGGCCGGGCGGGCGCATGGCCGGGCGCGGCCGGCTCGGCCTGCGCGACAACCGCGCCTACCGCGTGACCGGCATCGAGCGCACGCCGCTGTTGCCGGCCTGGCTGGTGCTGGCGCTTGCGGCGCTGCTGCTCGCCTGGCTCTGGCGCCGCGAGGGGCAACGCGGATAGCCCGGATTTCTCACCGATGTCATGGCCGAACCCGAAGGATCCCTGCATTGAGGACTTCGCCAGTTTCAGGGAAAGCCCCTTCGAGCCGCGGACGGCCCGATTCGAGCGGCCCCGGTGAGTTCGGCCCGGTCGAAGACGAGCCCACGGGGCGCCGCCTCGGGCTGCGGCCGCCGGAAGCGGTCATGCGCCTTGCCCGCCTCGGCGCGTTCCACCAGACGCGGCTGAGTTTCCTGCGGGCGATGCTGCGCCGCATTGCGGGTGACGGATACCGCTTCGGCTACGACCGCTGGGAGATCGGCGGCAACGGCGTCGGCACGGCGGTCTATGCCGCGCGGGGATCGGAGCAGACCTATTCGCTGGTCTGTTTCGCCCGCGACCTCGACCCGGCGATGCGCACCGACCGGGTGATCGCCGAAGCCTGGGACACCGCCTGCGTCCTGTATGACGGCATCCCCGATGACGGTGAGATCGACCGTTTGCGCATCAACGCGCCGAAGCAGGAGGCCGGACGCTACCGCCACACCGACCTGATCCTGTCCCGCACCAACAAGAGCGCCCGGCTGTTCGACCATGTCGTGGATTGCCTCGCGGCGGGGCGCCAGCCGGCGGCGGCGCGGCTTGACCAAACCGGCTATGCCATGCGAACGACCGCGGTTTACGGCAATGGCAAGTTCGGCATTGCGGATCGCCATCGCTACGCCGGCCGCGCCGGTTTCGGCGGCCCGTTCCGTATGGAAATGCTCGCTGTCTGGATGATCCGGCAGTTCGTGGCCGACCTCGTCGATCATATGGCGCGGGTCGGGGGCGGCGCCGGTGCCGTGCCGCTCGACCGGGCGCTCCGCCGCCGTCTCGGCATAGGTAATTCGACGGGCCTCGGCCTCGGACCGTTCATCGTCAACCATCCCGCCCTGTTCGCCCGCTGGATCGAATGCCGCGAACTGGCTCTGGCCCGTGTCTGCGCCCAAGGGCGGGGGTCCGCAGAAACCCGGCGCGAATTCCGGCAGTGGATCGCCCGCGCCAGGGCCGATGTCGCCGCCTGGACCGTCGCCGATCCGATGCAGGCGGAGAAAATCGCCCGGCTGGCGGACGATCTCGACCGGCTCGACGCCTTTGCGGCCGGGCTCGGCCCGGACACTGCCGCGCCCTGGGCCGAAATCCGGGATTGGGCGGCAGGACATCTGTCGCTGGAAGGCCAGGAACTCACCGTGTCCCTGCTCATCGAACCCCATGGCGACATCGTCGACGATCTGGCCGACCGTATGGCCATCGAAGAGACGGAAATGTTGCCGACCGGCTTCCCGGGCCGTGTCCGGGACCTGCACGGCCGTATCGAAAACGGGCACGGCTGGGCGCTGAAACCGGACTACGCCGAACCGGATGCCCAGGCGCGCTTCTGGTACGTTTCGGCGAACAAGCTGGAGCCGCGGCTGGGGGAACGATGGGAAGAGCCGGGCGCAGACCGGGAACTGCCGCTGGCGACCGGCCGGGATATCGCGGCGTGCCACGCCGATCTGTGCAAGGCGGCGCAGGACGACCGTCTCGCCGATTTCCTGCTGCGCCACCCGGAGCATCGCCATATCGTTCGCCGGCTGTGCGATCCGGATCTGGGACCGTATGGCCAGATTCGCGACAACCTGGTCGGCGCCGACCTGCTGGCGCTCGACCTGCTGCGCTGCAAGCTGTCATTTTTCGGCGCCACGCATTTCGATCCGAAATCCGACCGCTGGCTGCGCATCAACATGTTCTGCCACGCGCCCTATCCGGACGAACTGCATTCCCTGCCGCCGGACGACTGGATTTACCCGCGTCCCGATGCCTGAGCTGTTGTTATGCTCGCTGAACGAAATCCGGGCCCTGGCGACCGGGGCGGCACGCGGCGCCGGCCTGCCTTGGGGCGTGGCCGACGAGGCCGGGCGTGCGGCGCGCTGGCTCGAGGCGCGGGGTCTGGCCGGCCTCTCGACGCTGGACGGCGCACTCGAAAGCCTGTCAGCGCCTGATTGGCGGCGCTGCTTCCCGGTCCCCGAAGGCGCCTTATGGCGCGCGGAATCCGGGGAGATCGACGGGCTGCTCGCCGGAATGACCCTTGCCGACCGGGCGGATAGACCGCTTCCGTTCTCCGACGACGGCGCGCTCGTCCTCGCCAGGGTCCGCTGGCCGCTGTTGGCGATGCCGTTCCTGGCCGGCGTCGCGCAGGCCTGCGGCGCGCGGCTGGTCGTTTCGCTGGGGCCGCAAACGCCGGCCATCGGAATCGGTCCTCAGTCCGTCTCCGAGTCGGGCCGGGTGCTCGTGGGCATGGCTCTCGCGAAGGCTGTCCGGATCGAAAACGGCGGCAACGGCGCCATGCCTCCGGACCTGCCGCGCCTCGACGGCAGCATCCCTGTGGACAGGGGAATTTACGCCAGCCTCGACCGGCGGGCTGCCCGGACGTGTGTGCCGGAAAGTGCCGAATCGCAAGCGCGCGGCGCGGGCGGCAGCGGTCCGATCGAGACTGACTGAAGATGCGAGAGGAAAGAATCCGGCTGCACCCGGAAATGCTTCAGGCCATGCGTGGCGGCCCCTTCGGGACCACGGAGACGGCGGCGCCTCCGGGGAGTGTTCTGTTTCATAAACCAGCGCGGAAACCGACCGCGTTGCGTTGCGAACCGAGACACAACCGTCACCCCGGCCCTGAGCCGGGGACCATCTTCCAACCTCCCCGCCAAGCCGAAACGGCTGGGGGTGGGCCCCGGCTCAGGGGCCGGGGCGACAGTGTTGGTAAGCCGCCGGGCGCAGTTCAATCCGGATCGAATCGTGCTCTGGTAGTACTAAACGCGACGCAGGCCGTGATCCTGGCGAGAATTCCGGGCTGGGCCCGGGGTCAGGGGCGGAGGACCAGCCGGCCTGCCGCCTTGCGGTCCATGATTGCACGCCGCGCCGCGGGCGCCTCCTCGAGCGGGAGTTCCGAGGAGACATGCGGCCGGATGCGGCCGACGGCGGCCCAGCCCAGCAACGCCTCGGCCGAGGCGCGCAGCCGGTCGGGCCGGCGCTTGCGGTAGTTGAACAGCGCGAGGCCGAGCGCGGCGCGGTTTTTCACAAGCAGGTGGTTGGCCTTGAAAGCCGGGATGGCGCCGCCGGCGAAGCCGACCACGACATGCCGGCCGCCCCAGCCGAGCGAACGGAAGCTTTCCTCGAAGAGCGCGCCGCCGACGGGATCGAACACCGCATCGCAGCCCTCGCCGCCGGTCTCCGCCATGATGCGCTCGCGGACCGATTCGGCCGGGTAGGTTACGACCGCATCGGCGCCGCGCTCCCGCGCCAGGGCACATTTCTCCGCCGTCGAAGCCGCCGCGATGACGCGCGCACCCAGCGTCTTGCCGACTTCCACCGCCGCCAGTCCGGTGCCGCCGCCCGCGCCCAGCACCAGCAAGGTCTCGCCGGCCTCCAGGCGGGCCTCCCAGTACAATCCGGCATGGGCTGTCAGATAGGCCGCGCCCAGCGCCGCCGCCGCCGGCATCGACACGCCGGCCGGCAGGCGAAATGTCTCCGCAGCCGGCGCGCCGGCGCATTCGGCATGGCCGCCGTCATAGACCAGCGCCATGACCCGGTCGCCGGGCGAGAGCCCTTCGACGCCGGCGCCCGTCTCGGCCACGCGGCCGGCCACCTCCATGCCCGGGGCGAAGGGCAGCTTGTGCTTGTTCTGGTGCAGGTCGCGGATCATCAGCGTGTCCGCGAAGCTCACCCCCGCCGCCTCGACCCGGATGGTCACCTCGCCCCGACCGGGCTCAGGCGCCGGGAGTTCGCCTGTCTCAAGGTCCTCCGGCGGGCCGAACGCCCGACAGCGCCGCCCTTCGGGTCGCGCCCAGACGCCCGCCCGCAGCGTCGCGGCCCTCAACCGTAGGCGTCGCTATGCTTTTCGGCCCGCTCCTTGCGGATCGGACGTCTGGACGCGACGCAGGCCGTGACATTGGCGAGAGTTCCGGGCTTAGTCCCGGAAGCTCGGGTCGATCCGGTCCATCTTGCGCATGAGGGCCGCGAATTCGAGCGTGCCCATGGCCGCGTTGCCGTCGCGCCCGGCAAAGGCGTTGGTGTCCCTGCCGGACTGGGCCGCGATGTCGTCGGAGAGCACCCGCAGCGTGCCGGCCGCGCCGGCATCGACCTGGACCTGGCAGGCGCGCTCCAGCCGGTAGAGGCGCGCAAACGCCTCGGCGACGGTGCGCCCGACGGTCAGCAGGCCGTGATTGCGCAGGATCATGACCTTCTTGTCGCCGAGCGCCGCCAGCAGCCGTTCGCGCTCGTCGAGATAGACGCTCGGCCCCTCATAGTCGTGATAGGCGACATCGTCGAAGAAGGTGGTGGCTGACATCGAGATCGGCAGCAGCCCTTCCTCGACCGCCGCGACCGCCATGCCCGTGCGCGTGTGGGTGTGCATGACGCAGTTGTTGTCGCCGCCCGCCATATGGACGGCGGAATGGATGACGAAGCCGGCGAAATTGGCCTCGTAATCGCCTTCGATGACGTTCCCGTCCAGGTCTATGCGGACCAGGTTCGAGGCCGTCACCTCTTCGTAGTTCAGGCCGAACGGGTTGATGAGGAAGTGGTGGTCCGGCCCCGGCACGCGGGCGGTGAGGTGGCCGTAGATGAGCTCGGTCCAGCCGAAATGGTCCACCAGCCTGTAGGCGCAGGCCAGTTCCGTGCGGACGCGCCGCTCCTCGTCCAGTTCCTCGAGCGCGGGATAGATCGCGCCCGTCTGCATTCCGTCCATGCCTGTGTCCTCCTCAGCCGATTTCAGCGCCGGCGGGCGCCAAAGCCGCGCCGATATTGCGCTCGTCGTCCAGCTTTTCGACTGCACGGACCAGCGCTTCCGCCGCACCGTCGCCGAGCAGCGGGCCGGCAAGCGCGCGGAACTTGCCCTCGAGCTTCTCCCATTGCCGGTCGAAGTCGTTTGCCGGCGCGCCGACATCGCCGGCGCCGCGAAGCGCCACGCCGTTGCCGAGATGCACGACAACATCGGCCGTGTAGGGCTGCATGTCGTCCGATCCTTCGACCGCGACCGTCTCCCGGATCGCGTGGACGTCGGGCCGGTCCAGATTCTCGTCGAAATAGATTTCCAGCGCGCCTGTCGCCTTGCGCGTCAGTCCGAGGCCGACATTGTAGGCAAGGCTGAACTTGGCCTCGAGGCCGGTCGTCGGCGCGGGGATATTGCACATGCGCAGCGCGCTCATCGGGACCTTCACTTCGACCCGCTCCACGTCGCCGGCATCGAAAGCGGGGTTCTCGGCAATGCCGAGGCACG